>NZ_AP022599.1 GCF_010725725.1 Mycolicibacterium pulveris
TTCGATAGAATCGCGTACTAAGCCGATAGCCGCCTCCGCTGCCAACACAAAACCTGGGACGACATCGCCGCAGCATGCGGCTACGGATCAGCCGCCGCAGCCTGCAAAGCCGTCACCCGCTACATCGAACGCATGCCACCCGAAGAAACCGCCATGGCCCGCGCACTATCCGCCGGCACCTACCGCATGGTCATCAACGAACTCCACCAAATCGCCGAAGCCGCCCAACAGCAGAACAAGCACACCCCGGCACTGCAAGCGCTGCAGGCCATCGCCGACGTCCAAGAGCGCCACGACAAGCTCATCGGGATCGCCCCGGTCGCCCCGGCCACTGAGGTCAACGTGAACATCGGCGCGGCCGAGGCGCTCGAGCAGATGCGGTCACAGTTGACGCGGGTGATCGACGCCGAGGTCATCGGCGAGGTGCGGGAGCTGGGGGCGTGAGCGGCGACCAGGCCGCGGTGAAGGCGGCGAAGAAGGCGGCTGTGGGTGCGGCGATGGACCTGGCCGAGGACATCGCGATGGGCCGCGTCGACGTCGCCGAACTGCGCGCGCTGGTCGCCGAGGAGTGCCGGGCGCTGTTCGGGACGGTGGTCGGGCCGGCTGATCCGCTGTGGGGGCTTCAGTGCGATGTGATGCGGCAGTGCGCGGCGTTGGGTGGGATGTCGTGGGAGGAGCACGCGGAGTGGGCGGCGGTGTTCCGGCCCGCCGACGCCGCCGAGCCGGGGGTGTCGTGGATCGAGCAGGTGTTGGCCGAAGGCGCCGACGACGACGGCTAGCCGTCTATTTGGGGTACACCCGTGTGAGACACCGTGGGTGGGGGGCACGGTGGTGGGGTGACCTGCACTGATGTGTGTCTAAAAAAGTTGTAGACGGCTTGATAGACGCTGGTCTATCATGGTCTAGACACCAGTTGGACACCGAGATTGAGGGGGGACCAAATGACCACCACCGCCACCGAGCGCCAGATCGCCTACGCCCGCCAGCTGCAGGCCGACATCCGCGAGCGCATCACCTGGGAGTTCAACCGCGACACCGTTCGCGGCAGCTTCACCCCGGAGCTGAACCCCGAGACGATGGCGCGGGTGCGCGCGCTGCGCGCCGAGGGCCGCCGCGACGAGGCCAAGGCGCTGACCGCCGAGGCCCGCGCCGATCAGCGCGCCGCCGCCGACGCCGCCATCGACGCCTACCTCGTCCGTCGCCAGGAGCTCGCCGACGCCGACATCGACAGCATGGACCGCGACCAGATCAGCGCGTACATCGACGACGCCAAGCGCGCGATCTTCTGACCACCACCAACCACACCATCCACGAGAGAGATCAGGAGGACACCATGATTCGAGTCCACGACACCAACACCGGGCGTTCCGCGGTCATCGCCGGCGCTGATGATCTGCCGGAGGCCATCCGGCCCTGGTACCCGGACGCCCTGGACGAGGTGTACGAGGTGATCGACCGGCTCGCCGACAACATCCGCAATGTGGAGCCGACGCACGAGGAGTGCGCGTACCTCGGCATCGAGTGGGAGTGGGCCGACGATGACGAGTCGTGAGGAGCGTCTGATGCTGAGAGTGGTTTTCGCCGTGGGGGTGCTCGTCGGCGCGGCGCTGGGTGTGCCGGTCGGCCCGGCGATCATCACCGCCTACGCCGACCCTGCGCCGGTCGTCGACCAGTTCGACCAGCGTTCGTTCCCGTGCCAGGAGGACGAGGTGCTCGGTTACGCGCCGCAGTTCGGGCCAGATCGGGTGGGCTGCATCCACATCGAGGATCTGACCCCGGTGACCGCCGACGGTTCGCAGCAGGCCGTCCCCGATGTGGGGGCGGCCTCGCCGCGTCTGCAAGATGTGATCGCTGAACGGTTCCACGGTGAACGGTGGCTGGACCCATCCTCGCTCGAGGACTTCGCAGAGATCGCCGCCGATGCGGCCCGTGACTGGCGTGAGGCGTGCATGATCCGCACGGTCGAGCAGCTCGACGCGCTACCGGCTGGCGCGGTGATCCGTGTTGGCCGCGGCGGCGTGCTTCAGCGTGGGCGTAGTGGCTGGTTTTCGCCGGGTTTCGAGGTCGGGCAGGACGGCGAGGATCTCGTCGAGTCGGGCGCGGAGATCGTGCTGGTGTGGCACCCGGATTGGAGCGACCAGTGAGCGGCGGGGAACGTCTGACGGCCCGGCAGCTCGAGGTGTTGCGCGCTCTGCGTGACGCGCCGCCGTCGGAGCACTGCGAGCGCATCGGGGCGTCTGGGTACTTCCGCCCGCAGGATGTGGGCCACCGCGTATCCGAGGTGCTGGCGCAACTCGACGCGAAAGGTCTGGTTGAGCGCAGCCCAAAGCGGCCAACGACGTCGAACGCGTTGTACCGGCTGAGCGATTTCGGCGCGGCTGTTGCGGCCGCCGACGCCACTGAGGCGGGATCAGCGATGACCGGCCAGCATGTCGGCTACGTCCGCGTCTCCACCGTCGACCAAAACACCGAACGCCAACTCGACGGCATCGAACTCGACAAGGTGTTCACCGACCACGCCAGCGGCAAAGACACCCGCAGGCCGGCGCTCGAGGAATGCCTCGACTACGTGCGGGAGGGTGACACGCTCGTCGTGCATTCGATGGACCGGCTCGCCCGGTCGCTGGTGGATCTGCGGACGGTGGTCGACGACCTGACTGGCCGGGGCGTCGATGTGCGGTTCGTGAAGGAGAGTTTGACGTTCACGCGTGACGAGTCGGATCCGTGTTCGGTGCTGATGTTGTCGATCATGGGGGCGGTCGCGGAGTTTGAGCGGTCGATGATCCGGGAGCGGCAGCGTGAGGGGATCGCGATCGCGAAGGCGAAGGGCCGCTACAAGGGCCGCAAGCCGGCGCTCACGCGGGCGCAGGTGGTGGAGGTTGCGCAGCGGTTGGCGGCTGGTGAGTCGGCGACCAGGTTGGCTGAGGAGTTCGGGGTGTCGCGGGCGACGGTCTACAACACGCGGTCCCGGGCCGTGGAAGGTGGGCAGTGATGGATCGTGACGAGGTGCGCCAGTTGGTGCGGGATGAGTTGCAGCGGATGGCTGAGGACGGCGAGCTCGAGCGGCTGCTGGAGGTATCGCGGGCGTGCGCGCCGTACCGGGCTGCCGGGGTAACCCCGCCGGGTAGCAGGCAGTCGCGGGCCTGTGACCGGGCGCTCGACGACATCTGACCACCCTGGGCTGACACCCTCGTGGGCATGCGGGATTTGGTGCGGACCCTGGCCGCGGCGCGGTATGTGCAGGTGGCGCGCCGCGACATCCGGCCCCAGTCGCCGGCCGAGCTCGCCCGCCGGCTGGACCCGAAGTTCGTCGTAACCCCCACGATCCGGCTCTTGAGCGATATCGCGGTGCGGGCGTTCCACCAGCCTGACCAGCGTGACGTCGTGTCCTGCCCGCCACGAACCGGTAAGTCGCGACTGCTGGCGATCTGGCTGATCATCTGGGCGTTGATGGAAGACCCGGACAGCGAGAACGTGCTGGTGTCCTACAGCGACGAACTGGCGCAGGCGCACAGCCGTGAGGCGCGCCAGTTGATCAACGAACACGCCGACTTCCTCGGCTACCGGCTGAGTCCGGACAAGACGGCTGTGGGCCGGTGGCGGGTCGAGGGCCGTAAGGGTGGCCTGTTGGCGACGGGCATCAACTCGGGTGTGACCGGGTTCGGTGTGTCGGGGATTTTGGTGATTGACGACCCGGTGAAGGACGCGGCGGAGGCGGACAGCAAGGCGCACCGTAGGCGGGTTTTGAATGAGTATCGGTCGACGTTGGCGACGCGTGTGCATCCGGGGGCGTCGACGCTGCTGGTGATGACTCGCTGGTCGGAGTCTGATCTGGCGGGTGAGTTGTTGGCGCAGGAGCCGGATGTGTGGCGGCATACGAACATTCCGGCGGTGGCTGAGGCGGGTGTGCCGGATGCGCTTGGTAGGCGGCCGGGGGTGCCGATGGTGTCGGCGTTGGGGTTCACGGCTGAGCATTTCGCTGCTGCGCGTCGCACGTCGGGTGAGCGGACGTGGTATGCGCTGTATCAGGGTGTGCCGTCGGCGCCGGAGGGCGGTCTGGTGAAGCGGGAGTGGTTGGAGGCGTGGCGGTTGCGGGTGGCGCCTGTGCGTCCGGTGTTGACGGTGGTGGGTGTGGACCCGTCGGACTCGGGTGAGGGTGATTCGTGCGGGCTGGTGGCGGTGTCGCTGACGGCGGATGGGGTGGTGGCGTTGATCGCTGACGAGAGCGCGCCGATGACGTCGGATGCGTGGGCGCGGGCCGCGGTGGAGTTGGCTGTGGAGGTCGGGGCGTCGGAGATTGCGGTTGAGGCGTTCGCGGCCAGGGAGACCTATACGCGGGTGGTTCGGGAGGCGCTCGGTCGGGCGAAGGTGGATCGGCCGATCCGGGTTAGTGGTTGGCCGCCGAAGGGCCGCGCCAGGGTCGGGGACGCTGTCGCCCGCAGCTCGGCGCTGCTGCAGGCGCTCGAGGTTGGTACGTGTCGGTTGGCGGGGTATTTCCCGGAGTTCGAGCAGAAGGCCGTCACGTGGCAGGCGGGTCAGCATCAGCCGGACTCGTTGGCGGCTCTGGTGGTTGGGCATGATGTGCTGGTGCATGCGGTGGGCCGGGGTTGGTCGATTTCGTCGCCGGGTGCGGGTGTGTTGGGCGGCGCGCCGGATCCGTTCGCGGCTGCGCGCGGCGCGGGTTCGGTGACGGGTATGGATGATTGGATGCGCCGCAAGGTCGCTGGCTGACGCTCAAGTCGGGCGGCGGGAATCGAACCCGCTAGGCCAGTTCCGGTCGCGCGCGGCGGCTCGGCTTTGGTCGGTCGAACTGACTCTCCCCGCCGGTGGCGGGTGGACTTGCGCCAGTGCCCGAACTTGAGCGTCCGACCCTGATTCTAGCGGCGTGGGCCGCGTGTTGTCGTCGGTCGTTTGCAAGCCGCGTCGGCTGATGATCGGCGTGGCGGTACGGTTCGGGTGTGCATGATGATGACTTGTCGCCGGTCGAGCAGGCTGAGCGGATCGTCGCCGATGAGATGACGCGCCATCTGCATGCGGCGGCGACGCAGTTGGCGCAGATCCCGGAGTTGTTCGAGGGTTTGGCCGCGGCGGTGGATGCGTTGGTGGAGCGGTTGGGGCCGTTACGGGCGTTGTATCAGCAGATCGCCGATTATGAGCGGGAGACGGTCGATTTCATGGAAGACCAGATGCGGTTTTGAGTGGTGGGGTCGCTTGGCAGCCTCTTGGGCGCGACCCCGGGCCCGCAATGACCGGACACACTCCAAACCGGGTGCTGCCTGTGGTCGGGAGGTTAACGCGGTGCGGTGATGGCCTCGGGTCGCGAAAGGCGGTGTGACCGTGATGTTATCTGCGGCGTGATCTGGCCCACTGCCACGATTACGGTTTAGCGGCAACGGGTTTCGCGTGGCCTGACCCGGTGACGGGTGGGCTTACCTTGGCGCTGTGGGGCCGGACGATCAGGTGGTCGAGACGCTGGTGCATATCCACGTCGTGCCCAACCCTGACACCGTCGAGCACACCGCCAGCCCGGAATGCGTGTGCGGCCCAACGCTCGACGAGCCCGAACCCGACGACGAGGCGCCCGAGGTTCCGTGCTGGCGTCACCACGCCCTCGACCCCGACACCGCAGCCGCGATCTCTGAAGCGATGTCCGAGGACGACGATTGACCAGCGCGCCGCGGTGGGAACCCGACGACCCCAACCTCGCCGAGGTCGTCCTGTCGGCACCACGCGCACCCTTCAAAATGACCGCGCTCGCCGACCTGGACCGCTCATGGCTGGTGGCCGGACTGTCGGAGGTGGTACTCGGCGAGGCCGGATTGACCGCGGAGGAGATCGCTGAGCGCACCGGGTGCTGCCTGCGGCTGGTGCGCACGATCCGCGCTAGTGATGCGACGAAGGTCGCCGAGTACGCGCAGGTGCGCAACCGGGTTTTGGACGACGAACTGCGGGTCGAACGGATCAACCACGCCGCCACCCGCCGCGAACTCGCCGACGCCCAGTGTGAGCGCGACCGGCTACGCGCCCAGCTGGCGCAGATCCTCGACAAGCTGCAGACCGGCACGCTGGGGGCGTTCCCGCGCTGTGGGCACCCGAAGGTGAGGTACAACACGTACGAGTACGGCGGCCGGGTGTACTGCCGGCAGTGCCGCCGGGACTGGGACACAGCGAACCGGAAGCCGAAAACCGCCAGCTCAGAACGCGAATCCGTTAAGGGGAACGGAAATAGTGGGCCTGCGCGGGAGCGGCGTGTTCGCCTGACCGTTGTACCGTCCGCGATATGAACCAGAGCCTCGATCTCGCTGACCTCGCCGTGCTGGTGATCTATGTGCTCGCGGTGGCGCGGGTGACGCTACTGGTCAATACCGACAGGATCAGCGACCCGCTGCGGCTCTGGGTGGCGCACCGCGCCATCCTCGCGCAGAAGGCCGCCGACGAACACGCCGAAGCTGGGCGGGAGACGGTCGCTCAGCAGGTGGAGCGGCGGGCGATGCGGTGGGATCTGCTGTCGTATCTGCTGGGCTGCCCGTGGTGTGTGGGTTTGTGGCTGGCGTTGGGGTCGGGGATCGTGCCGGTGCGGCTCATCGGCTGGTCGTGGTGGGTGGTTATTCCGCTGGGGTTGGCGTGCTCGTATGTGGTGGGGTTGTTATCGCGGCTGACCGAAGATGAGAACGCCGAGATCGTCGCCAGCGAGGGCTAAACACCCAGCTTGGCTACCTTGCAGCGTGTGGCCGCCCCCGAGTTGCGTGTGGTTCGGCGCCGGAAGGGCGCGCTGACCGCCTCCGTTGCCCCGCCGGGTAAGGCGCTTGTTGCGGCTAGTGCGCCGGTCGAGAAGGCCGACGACGTGTTCCGCGCCGCCGGGTTGGCGGGTCGCCGCGAGAACTGGCAGGACGAAGCCTGGGAGCACTACGACCGGGTCGGCGAGTTCAGCTTCTATGTGCGGTGGCGTGCCCGCACATGCTCGCGGGTGCGGCTGGTGGCCTCCGAGATCGACCCCGACACCGGTATTCCCACGGGCAGCGTCGACCCGGAGAGCAAGGACGGTCAGCGGTTCGCCGAGATGGTTCACTCCATCGCCGGCGGGCCGCTGGGTCAGGCAGCACTGATCGAGCGCCTGACAGAGGTTCTGTGCGTGCCGGGAGAGGTGTGGATTGCGCTGCTGCAACGACCCGAGGGTCAGCGGTGGTTCGCGGTCACGCGCGAGGAGATCGAGCAGTCCACCAAACGCAACAGCGTCAAGATCACGCTGCCCGACGGCAAGACGCACGACTTCGACAAGGACGCCGGTGACGGCATGTTCCGGGTGTGGAATCCGCACGCGCGTAGGGCGAGCGAACCGGACAGCCCGGCGCGTGGTGTGCTCGATGCGCTGCGTGAGATCGTGCGGTCGACGAAGCGGATCAGTAATGCGGATCTGTCGCGGCTGATCAGCGCAGGGATCCTGGCCATCCCGTCGGAGGCGTCGCTGCCGTCGGCGGCCGCGCCGGTGTCCGCGGACAAACCGGAGGGCTCGCCGGAGCCGCCGGAGTCGGAGTCTGCGGCTGAGCAGCTGCAGCAGAAGATCATCCGCGTCGCGTCGACCGCCGCCGAGGAGGGTGAGAAGTCGCTGGCGTCGCTGGTGCCGCTGGTGATCAACGGGCCGGGCGAGTGGCTCGACAAGATCCAGCACATCACGTTCGGTGACGAGGTCACCAAGGACGCGCTCGAGACGCGTGACAAGGCGGTCACCCGGCTTGCCCGCGGGCTGGACATGAGCCCCGAGCAGCTGCTCGGCCTGGGGTCGACGTCGAATCACTGGAACTCGTTCCTGCTCAAGGACGAGGACGTGCAGGTGTTCGTCGCGCCGATGATGAAGACGATCTGCCAGGCGATCTATGAGCGCGTGTTGCGCGACATGGCCACCAAAGCGGGGATCGACGCGACGAAGTACACACTGTGGTTCGATGCCTCCGCGATCACCGCCGACCCGGACCTGTCGGATGAGGCCAGGGAGGGCCACGACCGGGGCGCGGTGACCTCGGCGGCGCTGCGCAGACTCAACAGCCTGCCCGAGGACAGCGGCTATGACCTGACGACCATCGAGGGGTGGCAGGAGTTGGCGCGCGACAAGATCGCGAAAGCCGACCCGGCCGTCGCCGCTGAGCTGCTGCGTGAGTGGAGGCCGCTGCTTGACCCGGTGATTCAGTCGATCCAGTTCCCAGAGCCGCTGCCGCGGCTGCCCGCCGGCCGTAGTGGTGACAGCGGCGGCGGCGTTGTCGACGGCGACGCCGACGAGGAACCCGACACTGAACGCAGCGCCGATGAGGACCGGCCGCGACCGGTGGTCGCGGCGGGGTCGCAGGTCGATCTGGAGGAGTTGGTCGTCGAGTTCTTCCGGGCGCGGGCCTTGGAGCTGGCGGGCAAGCGGCGCCGTACCCGCGCGGACATGGATCGTTTGCGCCATGTGCCGGCGCATCAGACGCACCGCTACATGGGGCCGGTCGCTGAGGGTGATGTCGGGCGGTTGATCAAGGACTGGGACACCATTCTCGATGACGACGAGTTGGCGGCGTGTGGTGTGGACCCGCAGCGTGTTCGGGCTGAGGTGAAGCGCCGAGCCGTGCGTGAATTGACCGCGCCGCTGCTCGACGGGCAGGTCGTGTGATGTGGCCGCGGCAGGGTGAGGCGTTGTCGCGGACGATCGAGGCTGAGGCGGCGATCGCCGACTTGTATGCCGAGGCGTTGCGCCGCTGGGCACCGGCTGCTCGGGCGGCGGTGCTGCCCTCGCTGACCGCCGCTGCCACAGAGTTGCCCCCGAACCCGGAGGGGTTGGGGCAGGCGCAGTCGGCGTGGGATGAGCACGCTGAGCAGATCATCTTGGCAGGGGTGGCAGTCCTGTGGGCGGCGGCGGCCTACGAGGCCGCTACCGGCCTCGGGACCGTCCCAGCCGCCGCGGCTGCCGCGGTAACACCGCAGGTGTCGACGGTGGTGCTCGGCATCGTCCTCGCCAGCCTGTTGATGCCGCGTGAGGAGGTGCTCGAGGCGGTCGCATTCGTCGACGCCGACCCGGCGCTGCGCGTCGCGCGTGACGAGTACATCGCGGCCAAGCGTGCCCAGGTCGCCGCGACGCCGCAGCTGGTGCAGGCCAAGCTAGAGAAAACGCTGGCCGACATGACGATGACCGTCGAACACACCACCACCCTCGACGACGGCGCCGAACCGCAGATCACCGTCGAGGTGGTGCCCGAAACCCGCCCAGAGGTGCTGCGCAACGAGGCCGAGCTGGTGCTCGAACCGACATCGGAGCAGATGGCTGAGATCGTGCGCCAGCAGGGCTACCAGGCAGCCGGGGTGATGAACCACGCGGTGCTGGCGGCGGCCAAGCAGTCCGAGGACGCCGACGAGCTCGAGGCGGTGTGGCTGGCGACGCTGGACGGCAAGACCCGCCCGACCCATTGGGCGGCGTGGGGGCAGCGGGTACCACTCGGAACAGCGTTCACCGTCGGCGGTGAGCAGCTGCGCTACCCCGGCGACCCAGCCGGAAGCGCGAAAGAAACCTCGAACTGCCGCTGCCGCCTGGGAATCCTGGCGCGCGATGAGCCGCTGCCCGACGAGTTCGACCTGCACACCGAACGCCTGGATGGCCGCGACAGTGTGGCGATCCACCGGGAGGGACGCACGCAGGCAGAGGAAATTGAACGCCGACGCGCGCAGGGCAACGTGCGCGCACGCGACACCGCTGACGGTGCCGGCCGGTTCGCATCGACCGCGCCGGCAGGGATGGAACAGGAGAGCAGCGACATGACGAAGCCGAGCGACCTGGCCGCGAAGCGCGCCGCGAACGCTGAGAAGTCCGCGCAGGTCAGCGAGGGCATCTTGCCCACGACCACCCAGGTGTCCGAGGAGATGGCGGCGGCCGAGTTCAAGGCTGAGGAGACGTTTCGGACGTTCACCGACGCGGTGTTCGCCGTGCTGGGCACCCCGACGTCGGATCGGCGGATGCTGGCCGCCGACATGGACTTGAAGTTCCGTAACTTCCCGCTGCCGCTGCAGTGGTGTGAACGCAGCAAGGGAGGTCACGACGATTCGGTGACCATCGGTGTGGTCGAGGACGGCCGCGTCGTCGACGGGATGGTGCTCGGGTCGGGCTACCTGCTCAACAACGAGCACGCCGACAAGGCGTTCGACCTGATGACGCACGGCGTCGCCAACCCGTCCGTTGATCTCGGCGGCGAACTAGAGGTCGTCGAAACCTACGAGGACGGCACCGCGGTCACTGATCAGAACTTCGACGCGCAGCGACCCGTCTACACCACGGTCACCCGCGGTGAGGTGCTGGCGACGACGATCGTGGCGATCCCGGCGTTCGGCGAAACCCGCATCACTCTCAACGCTGAACGTGAACCGCGCGACCGGGCGCTCGTCGCCAGCGCGGCAGAGAAGTTTCAGCCACGCGTCTATGACCCCGAACTGTTCTCCGACCCGCAGCTGGCCGGGCCGACGCCGCTGTCCATCGACCTCGAGTCGGGCCGCATCTACGGGCACGTCGCGGTGTTCAGTGAGAAGCACCGCTCGGTCGGGCTGGGCCACATCTCCCCGCCGCGCTCACGCAGCGGATACGCGCACTTTCACAGCTCACCGCCGGTGTATCTGTCCGACGGAACCCGCCTACCAGTCGGCCGGCTGACCGTCGGGATCGGGCACGCCCCCACCACGGGGGTGTCCAACGCTGCCGCGCAGGCGCACTACGACAACGCTGAGGCGTGCTTCGCGCTGGTGCGCGCCGGGGAGGACCGCCACGGCATCTGGGTGTCGGGGGTGGCCGCGCCGTGGGCTACACCGGAGAAGATCGAGATGGGCCTGTCGGCGCCGCTCTCAGGTGACTGGCGGCCCTACAACGGCGACCTCGAACTCGTCGCGGTGCTGGCGGTGAACACGCCGGGGTTCCTGTGCAGGGCGTCGACCGACGGCCAGGGCAACCCGTTGGCGATGGTCGCGTCGATGTCACCCCGCAGCGTCGACCATGTGTCAGCGCCGCAGGTGACGCTAGCCGACATCAAGGCCGTGGTCGCCGAGGCGTTGGAGGAGTCGACGCGCAGCCGCGAACTCAAGGCGCGCCGCGCCGCCGCGCTGGAGCGGGCACGCGCCGCGGTCGGTGACCCGCCGCCACCGATGACACCCACCGAGCGGGTGTATGCGCTGCTGGCCGAGCGGGTCGACGACTTCGCAGATGTGAGCCGAATGCCAGCGCAACTAAAGGCGTACTGGCTGAAGGGACCGGGCGCGGCGAAAATAGGCTGGGGAACAAAGGGGTCGTTCAATCGCTGTGTCGCCGCGATCAACGCCGAGATCGTCGAAGACGGCCGCAAGCCCTTGCCTGACCGGCAGATCAAGGGCCTGTGCGCGAATCTCTATCGCGAGGCGACCGGCATGAATCCGGGGAGGCACTGAGATGGCGTGCAGTAGGTGCGGTTCGGGCCGGCGGCGTGCGGGTGCGACGAAGCCGAAGACCGGTGTGAAGGTGCTCGGTTATGACTTCGTGCCGCCCGGTGGCGGCGCCGCAGTGCGCTATCTGACTGAGCTGGAGGCGCAGCGGGCGCAGCGTCGTCACGGCGGCGGCACGATCACCGAGGTCACGAAAGGCGGCTAGCGGTGCCGCGGGTATGGGTCGAGCGTCGACCCTGCCCGCACGTCACCAGTGTGACCGTTTGGCGCCGGGCGCGCCCGGTGCTGGTGTGCGCCCGCTGCGGAAAACCGATCCGTTAGGCGTCGGCGCCGTACGCCTGGTCCCGCGCTTTCCGTAGCGCACGGATCAGCGCGTTGATCTCGTCACGCCCGAGCTGGTCAGTGAACACCTGCGCCGGCACGGCGCCATGATCTGCGTCGTCGGGAACAGACACCACCGGCCAGTCGAGGATCTGCGCCTCAACGACGTTTTCGGTGTCGCCCTCGCGACGCCAGATCGTCCACGTCCCGAGGAACTCATCGCCGGGTTGCGCGAGTTCGGGGACCGTTTCGGAGACCTTGCGGGCGATGTGCCCGTCAGCACTGACTCTCACCGACCCGAGAGGCAGCCGTTCCACGGCGAACGGTGGGCATTCGCTGCAGCCGTGATATGCCAGCGGGATCGAGCCCTCTACAGCACGCAGCGCGCGGTTCTCGACCGCGATTTGTGCGTTGCGTTCGGTGCAGCCGTTGGGGCACACGGCTGCACCCCAAACGTGGCGCTCAACTTTCAACTGGACGTGATCGCCGTTGCCCTGCTTCGACCAGTGCACCGAGACTTCGGTGCCGTCGGCGGCGTCTGTGCGGGGGTACTGAACAACTTCGTACGGCATGGCCGTATCTCCTTCGCGGAAAACAAGGGCGTCGCGCCCTGACCGGCATCGCGCCGATCCGCTCCGAACAGTCCCAACCCGGCGTGCATACACCTCATGTGCATCACCCACACCACATGTGTGACCGGGGGTGTGCACGCCGCGTCTCTACGTTCACGCGGCAGAGAGCATTTGATGGCTGCGGGCCTGGATGCGATCGGCAAAACAGAAGACCAGAAGCATTCGCAGACAGGAGCACTGCAGTGGCAAAGTTCACGCTGCCTGATCAGTTGCCCGCCAACGTCGACGAGCTGGATCAGCTCGCCACGCAGGCGACCGCCGAGATCCGCATCTTTCAGGCCCGCGCCGAGGCGAACGACGAGTTCACCGAGGAAGAGGCCGCCCGGTTCGAGTACCTGCTCGACAGCCGCGACCAGATCACCGCTGAGCGGGACAAGGTCGTGGCCGCCGACGAGGCGCACGCCGAGAAACTCAACAGCCTGCTGAACCGGGCGACCACCGCGGACAAGCAGCCCGAGCCCGAGCCGCAGCCGGAGCCCGAGGCCACCGCCGACGAACAGGCGGCCGCCGAGGAACCGGCCGCCGACGCTGATGCTGCTGCGGCTGAGGTGGTCGCCGAAGCGGAGGAGGTCGCCGCCGAGGCTGCCGAGGCTGTTCCGGTCACCGCCGGTGCCGAGCATCGCCAGTTCACGGTCACCGGCGACAGCGACATCCCCGACGCTACCCGCGGTGAGAAGCCCAAGGGCTGGCAGCTGCTGCCGTCGGCGCCGAAGTTCGCCGAGTTCGGCACCGGGCCGGTCACCTCACGCGAGATCGCTGAGGCGATCGATTCGGTGCAGGTGGGCCAGCCCACCGGGCGCCAGCCCACCGGCAGCCGCAGCATCGGCGGTGTCTCGTTCGCCACCCAGGCGATCGCCAAGATGACCCGCCCGGTCGCCGGGAAGGTCATCGAGGACGCCCAGGAGATGCATGAGGCGCTGGAGCGGATCGCCGCCGAGGTGCCGGGCCAGGGCAAGGTGTCCGCGCAGGCGCTGGTCGCCGCGGGCGGCTGGTGCGCGCCGTCGGAGCAGCTGTACGACTTCTGCCCGACCGCGCCGGCGCTGGGCCTGGTGTCGCTGCCGGAGATCACGATTCGGCGCGGCGGGATCCGGTTCCCGGCCGAACCGGACTTCTCCGGGCTGCTGAACGGGTTCCACTTCACCGAGACGGAGCTGGAAGCCACCGACCAGTCGGGGAATCCGACGGCGATCAAGACACCGGTCGAGGTGCCGTGCCCCGATGAGTTCGTCGAGTACAGGCTCGAGGCGATCGGCTGGCACGTCAAGGCGGGCATTCTGCAGCGGCAGGGCTGGCCGGAGCTGATCGAGAAGTTCATCGATGAGTTGATGGTGGCTCACCAGCAGCGGGTGTCGGCGTTGACGGTGACGAAGATGGTCGCTGCGGCCAGCGGGACGACGATCGCGGCCGGGCCGGGTGTGCTCGGCGCGAAGTCCGGTGTCCTCAACGGGCTGCATCTGCAGGCACGCAATCTGCAGATCAAGACCCGCAAGGCCACCATCGAGGGTGTCGCGCCGATCTGGTTCCGCGACGTGCTGCGCGCTGATCTTGCGCTGCAGGAAGGGCTCGACGTGCTCGCCGTGTCCGACGCGCAGATCGACAACTGGCTGGCGGTGCGGGGCATCTACCTGCAGTACGAGGGCACCTGGCAGTCGCTGAGCGCGGGTCAGCCGGGCCATCTGGCGACGGTGGACTGGCCGACTTCGGTGCAGGTGCTGCTGTACCCGGCGGGCACGTTCTTCCGGTCGCTGGACAACGTGATCACGCTCGGCGTGCAGTACCCGATGGAGCAGGTCACGGTGAACCGGTACACGCACGGGTTCTTGGAGGACTCGTTCCTGGTCGGGAAGCGGTGCGACCCGGCTCTGCTGGTGACTGTGCCGTTGTGCGTGAACGGCGCGATCGGTGCCCGCGAGGAGATCGTCTGCACCAGCGGCAACGGCTCCGGTGAGGGCGAGGGCGAGGGCGAAGGTGAAGGCGAGGGTGAAGGTGAAGGCGAGGGCGAGGCCTGAGCCGCCGGAGCTGAACCCGTGAGGACTGAAAGCCGGGCGTCGCAACCGAGGCCGGCGCCCGGCTTTCACCCCCACCCGACGATGAAGGGACGGACGCCGTGACGACCCCGCAAACGCTGGACGCGGTGAAGATCGATGTTCCGTTGGTCAACCCGGCGCAGATCGGGCTGTTTGCGCTGACCATCTGGACCGATGAGGACACGCCGCTGCGGTGGCTGGCCGGTGTCGACCTGCGGGTGTTCAACTACGGCGGCGAGGCCGCGTCCGGCCCGTGGCAGCCGGACTGGTGCGCGTCCGAGAACGACCTCGGCGAAGAAGACGTTAAGCAGGGCACCCGCCCGGAGTTCCCGAACACGTTTGTGCCGTTGACGACGTGGGCGGCTGACGACTGCGACCTGCGTAAGTCCAGCCGTGACGAGGTGGAGCTGCGGTCGCGGCAGGTGCACCGGCTGCAGGAGCCGCTGCAGGTGGAGCGGCATCTGGCGGCGCGGATGCTCACCGACGCGACCAGCCCGACCGCGGTCACCGATGTGGTGGGGGCGGTGTCGGTGTTGGAGGCCGCGCTGGCTGAGACGAACACGGTCGGCATGATCCACGCCGGCGCGCAGTGGGCGGCGCTGGCGGCGCAGGCGCAGCTGATCGTGCGGACGGGTTCGGGGTTGAAGACGCCCCTGGGTCACACGTGGGTGTTCGGCGGCGGCTACGTCGACGCGTTGGGCACGGTGTTGGTGGCGACGTCGCCGACGCTGGGGTGGCGCGGCCCGACTACTACTCGACCAGGTCCGATCGTGGAGGTCAACGAGTTTCACGCCGTCACGGAGCGGTCGCTGGTGATCGGGTACGAGCATCTGGCCGCCGCCGTCGATATCGGCGGTGGCGGCTCCGGTGAAGGCGAAGGTGAAGGCGAAGGCGAAGGCGAAGGCGAGTAGGGAGGGCGGTTGTCGTGCCGGTCGGTGTGAATGTGAGCGTCGAGGGCGGTGTGGCGACGATCGACTTCGTTGACCGCTCCCAGCGTGGGGTCGGGATCGGGCGGCTGCTGAGGGCGGCGGGCGATCCGGGCCTGGTGGAGAAGCGCACTGGTGGTCCGCGTCCGGTGTATCGGGTGCCGGTGCGGGTGGCCGCTAAGGCGGGGATGATCGACCGCCCGACCCGGCCCGCAGCGCCGCAGCCGCCGGCCGCGCCTTCGGCCGCGCCTTCGCGGGGTTATGACGACGGCTGGCCGGACATGGACTGGTCACGCCGCGCGATCAACGAGTTCGCCGGGGCCGCAATGACGCCGCCGCTGGATGTCACCGGCGAACCGAACAAGCGGGCCGCGCTCGACGCGATCGAAGCCCACCGACGCGCCAACCCAGGCCAGTGATCGAAATTCCCGAGACGATCCAAGCCACGGGCGTCGCGGTCGCAGCTGTCCTGACCGCCTGGCAGGCCAGGACTTCGATGAAGCTGCGCGAACTGGAGCATCGGCTCAAAGCCGTCGAAACCGAGCGTGACGAGTTCCGGTTGAAGCTGCGCGCCGCCGTGCGCCATATCCGCGAGTGGATGGCATGGGCCATAAAACACGACGAGGGACAACCGCCGCCGTCAGTGCCGCCTGAACTACGCGACGAGGTATAAGCCCGGCTGCACCCTGCCCTCTTAGTGTCCGAACTGCCTCGGGGAACGAACTGGAAACGGCGCACACAGCGCGCCTTACAGCAGGAGGACACCCCGCCAATGACCGCTGTCGTCAAGGGGCTTCGGCTCCGGGTTACCAAGACCGACGCGTGCGGCCTCCCTCTTGAGGGCGCCGCGAACCGACTCGTCACGAACGGATTCATCCGGTTCAACCTCGACCCGGAGATGAAGGCCCGCAACGACCTCGAGCAGGCCAACGCCGCCGGCGAGGTGTGCGTGTCGTCGTCCACCCCGGCCGAGCGTAAGTGGTGGAACACCGAGATCCAGCTGTGCGGCGTCGACCCTGATCTGTTCGCGCTGATCGCGGGGTCGGCGCGGGTGCTGGACTACGAGGGCAAGCCGGTCGGGTTCATCGACCGCGCGCTGCCCGAAACCGATTCGGGTGTGGCGTTTGAGCTGTGGACCGGTGTCGGCGACGACGACGGCTGCCCGATCCCCGAGGACGACTCGATCTTCTCGGCGACCACATCGGGGCCGGGCTGGGGATATTTCCTGTGCATGGGCAAGGAGTTTGTGCTGGGCGGGTTCCCCATCGAGGAGGCGGTGACGACGTTCACCCTGTCGGGGCGCACGTTCAACCCGAAGCGGTGGGGTCGCGGCCCGTACAACGTTGCGGCGACCGACAGCTCGGGCACGCCTGGCCGTCTGCTGGTCCCGGCCTACGACGAGTCCGCGGAGAACCATCTGGTGCACTTCTGGACTCCGGTGCCGCCGCCTCCGGTGACTGACGGGGCGTGCGAGTTGGCGGTGCAGTCGATCTTCACTGGCCCGCCGACGTACTTCGGGCCCAGCGCTGCCGCCATCGCACCGGATCAGCCGGCCTGCGGCGGCAGCGGTGAGGGCGAGGGCGAAGGCGAAGGTGAAGGCGAAGGCGAGGGTGAGGGTGAAGGCTAAACCCGCCGCATGACACAAGGCCAAACACCGCCCGATACGCTGCTGCTGCTGTCCGGGGGCATCGACTCCGCGTACTGCCTGTGGCAGCGTGTCAAGGCCGGCCTGGTCACTCGCACCCATCACGTGTCGCTGGCCGACCACGAAGGCCGGCAGGCCGTGGAAGACCGCGCCGCCCAACGGATTCTGGCGTGGATGCGCAGCAACGGCGGCGACGGGCTGATCGAGCACTCAACGTCGGCGATGGACTTTCGGACAATGTGGATTCCGAAGAACTTCCACGCCTGGGCCTATTGGGCGGGCGTCATCATGGCCTCACCGTCGGGTCGGTCGATCACGACGGTGATTCTGCCGCGCCACGCTGATGCGTTCCGGGGTGGCGTGAACTCGCCGGGGGCACGCGCATCCGACGCCGCCTACCGTGGGCACATCAAACTGCTGTGCGGGCGCGAACCGAAGTTGTCGCTGCCGATGGTGCATCTGACGAAGGCTCAGGTCGTCGCCGAAATGCCGGAAAGCCTGCTGCGGCTGTGCTGGTATTGCCGCCGTCCTCGCGGTGGTCAGCCGTGCCATAAGTGCATGACGTGCAGGCAGGTCGATCCGGCGCTGGCGGCTCGCCGCCGCTGAAGCGGTTGTGAGCACCCTGGATTCGTACCGTTGTCGCCATGTCGTGCGAGTGGCCTGTGGACCGGACCTGCCTGCCCCTGCCTGAGCTGGGGGAGGATCCGAGCGACGACGAGCAGGCCGCCTACGACCGGGCGCTGGCGCGGCGCAACGCCGCCGAAGACCTGGCCGTTCACGTGCTGTGGGCGTTGTCGGGTCGGCGGTTCGGTCTGTGCGAGATGACGGTGCGGCCGTGCCCGGCGCTCGGCGTTCCTCCCGGCCCGTACCTGTTCGGGACGCAGGGCGGCCTGGGCGGGTTGTGGGCGAACATTGCGTGCGGGTGCCTCGGCACGTGCACGGTGACGGGGCCGCGGGTGGTGCACCTGCCCGGCCCGGTCGCCGCAGTGACTGCGGTGACGATCGCCGGGGAGGTGCTCGACCCCAGCGGCTACCAGCTCGAGGGCAACACCTTGTACCGCACGGGCGGCGGGTCGTGGCCGCGGCAAGACCTCGGCCGCCCGCTCGGCGAATCGGGCACATGGTCGGTCACCTACAAGCGCGGGGTGCCGGTACCTGCCGGGGTGGACAAGCTGACCGGCGAACTGGCCAAGGAGTTCCTAAACGCCTGCGACGGCGACGAGGACCGCTGCCGGCTGCCGCGCACACTGATCTCCACATCACGCAGGGGCGCGACGAACGTGTTCGACCCGGCGAAGATCATCGCCGCTGGCTACACCGGCCTGACTGAGGTGGATCAGTGGCTGGCAGCGGTGAACCCGAACCGCTTGGCGCAGGATTCGGTGGTGCTGTGACCAGCCCGCCGCCGTGCGTTGATCCGGCCTCTGAGGTTGTGAACCTGTTCGTGCTCACGATGCGGCAGGCGTTCAAACCCGACGGGGAGTGCCCACCGGTCGGGGGCGGGTCGGAGACGGTGCGGTTCTTCGCCGGCGACGACGGGGTGCTGGCGTATTGGGATCCGAACGGGCGCGGCTGCGAAGACCCGTTCCTGTGGGTGCGGTTGTGGCGGCGCTACCGATCCAGCTCGAAGGCGTTCCCGGCGGCGGTGGTCGCCAACCGTAACTGCCGCAACAAGGACACGTTCGCGGTGGTCGAGGTCGAGATCGGCGTCGGCCGCTGCGCGTCGACCGAGGTGAACCCGAAGTGGTCGGTGCTGGAGACTGAGGCCGAGGTCAGCCTCGATGATTCGTGGCGCATCGAGACGGCGCTGAGGACCGCGGCGTGCCGGCTGCAGTCCGAAACACGTGCAGTCGCCACCGATACAGTCGCCGCGTCCGGCCCCGAGGGTGGGTTGATCGCGTGGACCGGTGTGGCCTACGTGCAGATCTGAGGAGGCGATCGCGGTGGCGCACATGGTGACGGTTGAGGGAACAGTGACGCCGTGCGCGGGCGTGTTGCCGCGCGGTGAGCGGCGCACCGTCACGGTGACCCCGGAGCTGCGTAAGTGGGTGCGCCGCGGCTGTGTGAAGGTCGTCGAGGGCAGCCTCGACCCGCCCGCCGAGCTCGAGCCTGTGGTTGAGGAATCGGCAAGTATCGACGTGCCGGGCCTGGAGCTGACCAGCGAAGACGACGACAGCGAGCAGCCCGCCAGCGACACCGATCACGACGATGACGACAGCCCGGACACCCTCGCCTGGGCGCCGCGGTATGAGGCCACGCCACCGCCGCGTAACGCCTCCCGCAACGAGTGGGCCGTTTTCCTCGACAACCACGAACCCGACCCGATCCCCTACCCGCCGGGCGCGGGCCGCGACGAGCTGATCGACCGGTGGGACGAGCACCAGGCGCAGCGCGCTGATGGCGACGGTTAGGGCGCACGTTCGGCTCGACGAGCCGGAGCTGAACAACCAGACCCGGCCGATCCTGCGGCGCAAGATGAACTCGTGGAAACGCCGCACCGCCACGCTGGGACGTGTGCGGGTGCCGGTCGACACCGGCAGGCTGGGCCGTTCGATCGGTGAGGGGCCGACCAGGTTCACTGGGCCGCGCACCGTCACGGGCAGCACGCACGCCCGCACCGAGTACGCGGCGGCTGTGCACGAGGGGCGCCGGGCGCGAGTGATCCGGCCGGTGCGGGCGAAGGCGCTGCGGTTTCAGGTGGGCGGCCGGACGGTGTTCGCGCAGGTGGTGCGTCAGGGCCCGATGAAGGGGCGGCCGTTCCTGCGTAACGCGGGTATGGCGGTGGCCGCGGAGATGGCCGCCAGCGACTGAACCGCGGCGCGTGCACCCGCCCAGAGCATTGTGCGCGGCATGACCGTTTATGCCTCGGATGGATCGACCATCACCGCCACCACGTCCCCCGAAACGCCGCCGCAACAGCCCGCTGAGGCCGCTACGGCGCCCGCGCAACCTCTCACCCCGGAACCGCCCGCGCCGGAGCCTGGGCCTGATGCTGGGGAGGCGGTGGTCGACGCGGAGGTCGTCACCGACCTCGCCGTCATCGACGACGACACCGAAACCGAACCGGACACGTGGGAGCACGAGCCGGACTGGAAGTACGACGAGCTGGAGTTCCACGGCGACCTGCTCGCCGTCCGCATCCCCGACGAAAACGCGCTGTCTTCACTCACTTCCGCAGTGAAATGTGCAGACGAAGTTCGCAACAGGCTGACCGACAGGTTCGTCGATAAGCATATTTCGCCGATGAGTCGAGTGCGTGTTCTGGAGCGGATGAGCGACCCTGACGACGAGGACTATGCGGTCTATCGGAAGAACGCGCAGTTGGCTGTGGAGATGGCCGAGCGTGGCGAGAAGCCCGACGACGAACTACTCGTTACCAACGCGTGGGCCGATCTGATGGCCACGCTCGGCAGTATCGGCAGCGACCGTGTTGCGGCGAACCACGCAGCACTGGCGAAGGTGCTCGCTGGCAAGAGGTAGGCCGCACCCTACGCGGCTAGCTTTGCGCGTGTGACCACGCCCGTCGGTGATATCCGCCTCGACCTGAAGATCGACGGGTCGGGGCTGCCGACGGAGATTCTGCGCGAGATCCAGACGGCGATGGCGCCCGCGCTGCGGGATCTGCAACGCCGCCTGAACGCGGTCGAACGCGACTACAAGAGCCTGACCCGCGAGTCGGAGAAGTCCGCGGCCCAGCAGGACGCCGCCGCGCAGGTGGTGTCGAAGGCCGTCGAGGACATCGGCCGCGAGCACGCCAAGACCGCGGCGAAGGCGCAGGCGGCGGCGGGCCTGTCGACGCGGGCGCTCAACGCGCAGACCCGTGCGGTGCTCAAGCAGAAGGCCGCGGTCGACAGCTTGGCCCGGTCGTGGGAGAAGGTCGCTGCGGCGCAGACCGCGGCGGCTGCCGCGCCGACACCGGGCGGCCCGATCCGCGGCGGCGGCGGTGGCGGCGGTGGTGGTTTCCGGCGCGGCGGCAGGTACACCAGCGGCCCGCTCGGCGCGGCGGTGTTCAACGCCGGCGCGCTCACACTCGGGTCGTGGCCGGCGATG
This sequence comes from Mycolicibacterium pulveris, assembly GCF_010725725.1. Taxonomy (NCBI): domain Bacteria; kingdom Bacillati; phylum Actinomycetota; class Actinomycetes; order Mycobacteriales; family Mycobacteriaceae; genus Mycobacterium; species Mycolicibacterium pulveris. Next base: position 21,026 of record NZ_AP022599.1, read on the forward strand.
GCCACGGTCCTCACCGACGTCACCGGCGGGTTGCAGCAGCTGACCCAGCTCGGTTTGGCGCTGCCCGGTGTGTTCGCCGGCGCCGCGTCGTCGATCGCCACGGCGGTGGTCGGGTTCCAGGGCCTGGGTGACGCGATCGGGGCGCTCAACGAGGCGGCGAAGTCCGGTGATCCGAAAGACCTCGAGAAGGTCGCTGAGGCGCTCAAGGACATGGACGTCAACGCGGTCAACACCGCGAAGGCGATCAGCCGGTTTACGCAGGGGCCGTGGAAGGAGCTGCAGAAGAACACGGCGCACAACATGTTCGAGGGCATCGACGCCACGCTCGATGAGCTGGCGACGAGGACGATGCCGACGCTGACGCGCGGCACCGCGCAGGTCGGGTCCGCGTGGAACAAGACGTTCAAGGAACTCGGACGTGTCGTCGGACTGGATTCGACGCAGTCGATGATGGACAAGGTTTTCGGCAATACCGCGGAGGCGCAAACCAGGGCCAACGCGGCGATCCAGCCGCTGATTCACGGCATGGGAACGCTGACGGCCGAGGGCACCGATTTTCTGCCGCGCCTGGCTGACGGTTTGGAGAAGGTGACGACCCGGTTCGACAACTGGATCACCAAGAGCGCCGAGAACGGCAACCTTGACCGCTGGATTGATCAGGCGCTGACCGGCACCACACAGTTGGGTGAGTCGTTCCTGAACCTCGGCAAGGTCATCACGAACATCACGAAGGCGGCCGGGGCGGATCAGGGCGGGTTCCTGCAGTGGCTGGAGTCGGCGACGGGTCGTCTCGCGGAGTTCACCGGGTCGGCTGAGGGGCAGGAACGGCTCGGCAACTTCTTCCGTGAGGGCCGCGAGCAGATCCAGCAGTGGCTGCCGGTGCTGCGGGAACTCGGCGAGGCGTTCAAGTCGATCTATGAGGCGTCTAAGCAGTGGACCGCGGTGCTGTTGCCGGTGCTCGAGACGGTGCTGGGTGCGATCAATGCGTTGCCGGGCGGGTTGGAGGCCGCCACGATCGCGCTGCTGGCGTTCAAGACGATCGCGCCGTTCGGCGGGCTGATCACCGCGCTGACCCGTGTCGACGGGCTGCTCGGCGGCATCAACAGCAAGGCGGGCAGCGCGCGCGGCGCGCTCGGCGGGAGCGGCAGCCTGCTGGGGCCGGGGTTGGCGCTAGCGGCAGGCGGGCTGCTCACCACCCCGATGGACGGTTCGCGGCAGCCCAACGGGTTGTCGGCGCTGGCCACGTTGGGCGGCGGCGCGCTGATCGGCGCGCAGTTCGGAGGCCCGGTCGGCGCGGCGTTCGGCACTTTGGCCGGGGCGGCGGCGGCGCTGACGCAGGCGTTCATCAACCAGGCCAACCGCATCGACAACCTCAACAAGCAGCACCGCGACTGGCTGGACAGCCGCCCACCCGGCCTGCCCGCGCAGGTGGCGCCAGACCCGTCCATCGGCGCCGGCGCAGCGGTCGCACCCCCGCCGGCGTCGATCAAACCCTCAGCCAAAGACTGGCGCAGCATGCTGGTGCCCGGCGCGCTGGCCGGTGAGCGTCTCGGCCCGTTCGGGTCCGGGCTGCCCGTCGCACCGCCGAACCTGCAGTCGAACCTGCCGCAAGTTGCGGGGCTCAGCGGCGAGGCTCTCGCCGAGATCGCCAACATGGCCAAGGCAGCCACCGGCAACGTCGACGAGCTCGGCAACACGATCCTGGGCCTGCCCAAGGGTGAGGTGCAGATCGACCAGACCGACACCGAGAAGGCTGCTGAGGCGCTGCGCAAGCTCGGCTACGCGGTGACACGGCTGCCCGAAGGCCGGTTGAAGATTCAGGTGCAGTACCTCGACCCGCGTGGTCTGCTCACCACTGGCGGTATCGGCGGCAGCCTCGGGCTGCGCAACCCTGACGGAACCCCGATCATCGGCGGTGGCCGCGCTGGCGGTGGTGTGCTGCCGGGCTACAGCCCCGGTATCGACAACATGCTGGTACCGATGTCGGGCGGCGAGGGTGTGCTGATCCCCGAGGCTGTGCGGGCGCTGGGTCCGGGCTTCGTGTACGCGATCAACAGCATGTTCCGGCCGGGTCTGTCGCGCAGGGGTTATGCGGGCGGCGGTGTGATCGGGTTCGAGTCCGGTGGTGTGGTGCCCGGCATGTCGCCGATCGCGTCCGACATCGCGGCGGCGATACAGCCGGTCGTCAACCTGTTGCAGCAGATCCTCGCCGTGCTCGGCGGCAAGCCGGGCGACACGCTGGCGACGCAGATCGGCGACGAAACCGCGACCGCGCTCACCAGCGCGGCAGGCAGCGCCACATCAGGCAGCCGGCCGTGGATGCCGGGCGACCCGATCCCCGGCTGGGATCTCACACCGGGCTGGCTGATGCCGCAGCGCGGCGCAGGTGGTGTGCTCGCGGGCGGTGCTGGCGGTGCGGTGAGCACGTCCGCGGTCGCAGCAGCGTTGGCGGCGTTCGCCCGCTCCGGCAACATCTCCGACCTGGCCGGGTCGGGGTTGGACGCATCGGATTCGGTCGTGAAGGCGATCGTGTCCGCCCGTGGCCGCAAACGCAACAACCTCGGCGCCGACACCATCGCCAGCCTCGTCGAGCAGATCGTCGCAGGCGGCGGCTACACGGGCGCGCTGACGCCGGAGAACACGTCGCTGATCGGGGCGTTGCAGAAGTTCCGCGACAAACTCGCCACCGGCAGCACCAGCCGCCGCGGCGGCGCGACGTCGCCGGTGCCGGTGACGATCGCCGGGTTCGGCGGCCCGCAGGGCAGCAAAGCCGGGCTGACCCCGGCGGCCAGCGCGTTGTGGGACATCATCGCCCAGAACTTCCCGCAGGTCCGCGAGATCGGCGGTGTCCGCCAGGATCGGCACCCCGACCACCCGTCTGGGCGGGCGCTGGACATTATGATTCCCGGCGGCACGACCCGCGGCGGGGCGAACCCGGCCGGCAAGGTGCTGGGCGACCAGATGTGGAATTTCCTGGCCGGTAACGGGTTGATCGACCCGAACCGCAGCCTGTGGCAGACCGACACCGGTGGGGATCACTTCGACCACATTCACGCGGTCGCGGCCGAGGGGGCGATGCTCGGCGTGCGCGGCGCCCTGATGCCTGGCGGTTCGGATCCGTTCAGCAGCATCGCGTCGAACATGTGCGGCTGTGTCGGCGACGCGATGGGCGGCCTGTCGCTGCTGTCCGGTCAGCCGGGCCAGCAGTCACCGGAGCTGCAGGCACTCACCCAAGCATTGACGGGGGCGGTCAATGCGGTGTTGCCGCAGATGATGACTGATGTGCTCGGCGCGGTGCTGGGCCAGGGTGACCGGGAGATGCCCGAGCAGACGGCGTCGGCGCTGGACCTGATCAAGGAACGCAACCCCGCCGCGATCGCCGCGATGCTCGGCTACCAGGTGGGTGACTACAACCGCACCGGCAGCCAGGGGCAGGCCGACAACCTGTTCGTGGGTGACGGACCCAAGTTCGACTCGCGTGGCGCGTTGATGACCGACACCGCCGCGCTGATCGACCGCTCGTTCACGAGCATGGAGGCGGCGAACCAGGCGCGCCACCAGCAGCTGATGGACATCTTGACCCAGGTCCGCGACCAGCTGGTGCAGATCACGTCGCAGATGGCGCAGGCGGCTCTGAACGCCGCGGGCGGTGCGGCGGGTCAGGCGGTGCCCGGCATGGCGGCAGGCGGCATGTTCCGCGGGCCGGGAACGGGCACGTCGGATTCGATGCTGGCGCGGGTGTCTAACGGCGAGTTCATCACCCGCGCCGCGGTGGTGGCACGCAACCCCGGCCTGTTCCACGCCCTCAACGCCGGGCTGATCGACCCGGCGAGCCTGCCGCGGTTTGCCACCGGCGGCGGTGTGATCGTCAACGACGTTGTGGGAGCCGAGTTCTTCGGTGTGTCGCAGATACCGATCATCGGGCTGCTTGTGAACATTCTGGTCCGCATCCTGCTCGCGGTGCTCGGTGTGCAGATCGAGGCCCGCGACACCCTCGCCGAGGTGACTGATGAGTTCCGGCAGTTCCGCGGCGACTTCAAAGCGTTCGACGCGGGCGGCCGCTTGTTCAACGACACCAGCGCGCTGGCCGAGCGGTCGATGTCGACGACGGAGATGGCCACGCAGGAACGCATCCGCATCCTGAAAATCGTTATCTCGCAGCTGATCCAGTACATCATCGAACGGGTCATCGTGCCGATGGCTAAGGCGATCTGGAATGCGGTGCTCAGCTTCGCGAGTCAGGCCGCATCGTCGGCGATCACCGCGGGCATGAATGCGGCGTTCCCCGGCGGCGGCGCTGTCGGCGGTCTGCTCGGCAATCTGGCGTCGTCGGCGATCACCGGAATCGGCGGCGCGGCGGTCGAGGTGTGGTCAGAGATCCTGTCCGACATCTGGGTGTCGCTGTTTGATGTGCTCGTCGACATCATCGGCGACGGGCTGCTGTCGTACTTCCCGAACATCATGGCCGCGTTGCTCGGCGGCGGGCTGATCGAGCAGTTGATCGCGGGGCCGCTGCAGCTGCTGCTGAACCCGATCGAGGTGCTGCTGGGGTTGGTGTCGGGTGGGTTGACGGCGCTGCTGGGCAGCCTCGGCGGCGGGCTGGCGGCGATCTTCAGCGGACTGGGCGGGTCGGCGGTCGGGTTGATCGCGCCGCTGCTCGGCATCGTCGGCGGCCTCGGCGGGGCGGCCGGCGGGGTGCTGGGCGGGCTGGGTGGCGCGCTCGGCGGGCTGAGGTTCTTCGACCAGGGCGGCATGGCGCGTGGTGTCGGGTTCATCCCGAAAGCGACACTGGAGCCGGAGCGGGTGCTGTCGCCGTCGAACACGATCGCGTTCGACCGGCTGCCCGACAAACTTGAACGGCTGATCTCAGCGATCGAACGCAGCGGCGGCTCAGATGGGGCGTCGTTCGGTGACGTGCACATCGTCGTCGACGGCGGCCCCGACGCAGGCCGCAACGTTGCCGACAGTCTGATGGAGCTGGTGCGCTGATGGGTGCATATCGTGGCTGGTTCGCGCTGGACGGTGTCGAGATCGCCAACAGTTCGCGGGTGATCGCGCACCTGGGCGCCGACGTCCCCACCGACGACACGATTTTCGGGGGGCCGCAGCCGGATGCGTACGCACTGGTGGAAGACCCGCCCGGCTCGGGCCTGTACGTGCCCGCGCCGCCGGCCGGGCCGGAGGACGCCGACGGCCTGTTCGGGATCGGCGGCATGGTCGGCGCCGGTGGGCTGTACCTGACGGAGTCTGACGGGTGTGAGGAGCTGATCGAATCCGGTGACTTCCCCGGCCTGTTCGAGATCCCGGCGTCGTCGGTGCAGGTGTCGGAGGGTTTGTGGACACCGCCGCACGGGTCGCGGCGCTACGGTCCCGGCCTGATCGAGATTGACGGCACCTGTTGGGGGCCTGCGGCGATCTGCGCCGGATGCCCGGTCGTCGACGTCGACTATGACGACGCGTGGCCGGGTTTGCGGGACTGGTTGGGCGACAACGCGTATCGGCCGGAGTTGGCGCCGTGGTACACCACCCGCCAACCGGAGTCTGGGGAGTTCGGCGGGGTGTGGGTGACCAGGGCTGACGGGTTTGATCCGACGCCGGTGGATCGGCCGATCATTCAGCTGGCCGCCTCGGGCGCGGCGGCGGGGTCGAACAGGGATATGCCGCGCACGCTGAGCTTCGAGGCGCTGTTGGTGGGCTGCACTCACGCGGGGGTGGAGTTCGGGCTTGACTGGTTGGCGTGTCTGCTGCGCGCGGCGGCTGAGCGTGACGACAGTGTGCTGCGGTACTTGTCGGCGTCCCCGGCGCACTCTGGTGTGGACCCGGACACGCTGGTGCGTGAGCTGCATGGGGTGGTGTTGACGAAGGCCCCTGTGGTGGTGCAGGAGTTCAACACCGAGAAGCGCCGCAACCAGCAGGCCACCGTTTACGTGGTGTCGTGGGAGATGACGACGTTGTCACCGTACCCGTATCTGCCTGCGGTGGAGGTGCCGGTGGCATGGGATGAGCAGACACGGCAGCCGGTCAACTATGTGCACTCACCTGACTGTGAGAAACCCGAGTCGTGCATTGAGATTCCGGTGTTGTTCTCCACCGAGTGCGTACCGGAGGAGATCGAGGTGGTGACGTCGCCGCCGCCGGTGTGCGGCGGGTGTATGCCGGTCGGCGAGATCGACAAATACTCGTTCTGGGTGCCGACGTTGGATTGGCCGCTGCGCTGCCGGGAGACGGCGGTGACGACGATCATCCGTAACCTCGGCGAGGATGCGTTGTCGTTGCAGGCGTTTTGGCGTGAGTGCGGTTCGGATGTGCGCTGCGAGGAGAGCTTGTGGCCGTTGAAGGTCGCCGGGTTGGCGGCGGGCGCCGAACTCGTCTTGGACGGTGTCACCGGCCGGTTCTGGGCTATCTACAAGGATCGCCGCCACCACGTGTCCGGTGTGGTCGGCACACCTTCGGGTGCGCCGTGGCGGCCGCCGGTGATCGACCGGCAGATGTGCTGGGAACTGGTTGTGCAGACCGCGGCGAACAGCGAGTTCGATGTACATCTGACGTTGCGTGACCGGGAGCCCTGATGGGGATCGTTTCGGATCGGCAGATCGTGGCGATTCACACGGTGACCGGCACTCCGGTGTGGCAGCTGCTGGCCAGCGGGTACACGAAGCTGAAGTGGACGCGGGCGTTGCGTGAGGTGTCGATGTGCGACGTGACGGTGCCTGTCGGAATCGCTGGTGTGCCCGACATCGTGGCGTGCCTGCACTGGGTGTCGGTGTGGGATGAGCATGGCCGCGAAATGTATTGGCGCGGCCCGATTCAGCGCCGCGAACGCGGACGAACCTGGCTGCACATCGCTGCCGGTGACCCGGCCAGCCTGCTGCGGGAAGGCACCCGCTGCCCGATCACGAAGCGGTGGGAATCGGCCGATCCGGCCGACATCGCTGCCGAACTGTTCGGCGCGGCGATCGAACTGCACAGCCTCAACCTGCGTGTGGTGGTGCGCCCGGACCCGCGCGGACAGCGGTTCGACTTCAACTGCGTCGCCGACGACGAAATGCTCACCGACACCATCGGCCGACTCGAAGGGCTCGGCCTGTACTGGACGGTCGCCGCGGGCACCCTGTATCTGGGGCCGCAGCCTTTCGAGCCGGTGACCGCGCTGGGTGAGGATCATTTCGTCGACGGTGACCCGATCCTGATCCGTGACGGCACGAAAATGTTCAACGATGTGCTGTTACGCGCAGGGGATCATGTGTCGCGGGCGCGGGTGCCGATGGCCGGTGTGACCAGGCAGACGATTGTTCGCCGCGACAGCATGTTCGGGGTGTCCAACGCTGACCGGGCCGCGCAGGAGGCCGCCCGCTATCTCGGCAAGGTGCGTGACGCGGTCAGCGTCGCGCCCGGCACGTCGCTGGACCCAGCCGCGCCGATCAGTATCGCGCAGATGATCCCGTCGGCACGCGTCAACGTCGAAGCCTACGGGCAGCTGTCGCCCAACGAGTTGGATAGCGTCACCGTGACGGTCGAAAAGGGGGTGGCGACTGTGGGGATCGACCTGGAGCCGGTTAACGACGATCTGCCCGAGCTGGTCAAACCGGGGCCGGGGCAGACGCTGTGAGCGACGCACGGCTGGGTCGGCGGCCACGCTCGAACACGGAGCTGGTGCGCGATATTCTGCGGCGTCTCGACGAGTTGGACCGCAGGAGCACCGCCCGTGCGGGCGGCTGGGTGCTCGCAGAGCAGGACGGCCAGCCCGTGTTCACCAAGCCGGGTGAGGCGACGCTGCTGGCCGGGCAGCCAGTGGCAGCGTCGCCGGTGTTCACGCCCACAGCCAGCCTGTACACGACGCCGCCGAACGAATGGTCGACGGAGAACCTGGCAGAGGACACGGTGCTGCAAACCGGCGGCGGCGTGGTGTTGATCGCGTCGTCCGTGGCGGGAACCAACCTGCGGATCGCGCACCGCCCGCTGGCGCTGGCCAGCCTGTATCGGGTGACCGCGCACATTGAGGCGCTGTGGTATCCGACGGGCACGGTGCGCGCCGGGTTGATGTTGCGGGACTCGGACAGCGGCAAGGCCATCGTGTTCGGCCCAGCCCATGATTCGGGGGCGAAGCTGGCGGTGGCCAAGTACAGCAACGCGACAACCTACAGCGCCGACTACGTCGGGCTCCTCATCGCCGCCCTGCCCTATGGGGTGCCGCAGTGGCTGCGTATCAGCGACGACGGCACCGACCGGATCTGCGAGTTCTCCTACAACGGCGCCGACTGGATGCAGGTGCACGCGGTGGCGCGCGACGACTTCGTGGAACCGGATCAGGTCGGCCTGGTGGTGCTCAACGCCTCCAGCGGGCAGCCGGTGGTGGCGCGGATGCGTTCGTTCACGCAGCAACACTTCAGCCCCGCCCAAGGCGCCGGCGAAGGCGAAGGTGAGGGCGAGTAGCGGCCTGCACGCTGGTGAGACACCCTCGGCTTCGTGCCGATCACCGAGTACCTCGAGCCCTACGTGTGTGTCGACGAGAACCTCGCCGTCGACGCCGCCGGCCGGTTGAGGCTGCAGCCGTGGTCGGTGCCCGAGCTCGTCGTCGATGTGCGCGCCAAGTCCAGCGGTGACGGGCCACTGGCGCGGCCGTGGACGGTGCTGCCGGGCAGGCTGATGATCGAGCAGCAAATCCACTGGCACAACAACGCCCCGATCGCACGTCCGCTGCTGATCCGGGTCACCCGCGGGCCGCGGCAGTGGTGGACGAGCCAACCGAACGCGATCCAGTTCCGTGACCGCTGGACCTACGCGGTCGACGCCGAACCGTCGCCGCCGTTGACGTCGTCGATCTTCAACGGCCGCACCGGGTCCGCGCTGGATCTGGGCACCAACAGCGTGGCCGAGCCGCTGCCGGGTGTGCAGTTCATGTGGACCGAGGTCAATTCGGTGGACGAGTGGCTGCCCTACCCGATCGAGCCGAATCAGTCGTTCTCGTTGTGGTATCGCTGCTACATGTGGACGCCGCCGCCGTGGTCGGACAACGCGAACCAGAACAGCCCGACGCACGCGGCGTTCGCGAACTGGGCCAGGCTGCAGCTGATCGCATTCCCAGACCAGGGGTCGGTGGTGACCGGATGATGCGCGAGTCGTTGACGCCGCCGGGTGCGGGTGGCGCGTTTCGGCCCGGCCGGGATTGCCCGCGTTGCGGTGCGCGGCTGGCGCGCCGGGGCGAGGTCAAGGTGTGCGGCTGCGGACACCGTGAGGCGGTGCGGTCGTGAGCCTGCGGGTCTGCACCAGCGAGTACATGCTTTCCACGGTGGATGGTTTGGGGATGCGGCGCACGTGGTTCCCGCGCATCGTCAAAGAACGGTTTCTGGAGTCGACCAAGGACGGGGAGATCACCCGCGCACCCGATCCGGTGGTGATGATCGACGGCGACATCGACTGGTATAACGCCACGCCTGATCGCCAAGCCGTGACGGTGCAGATCATCCGCGCGCCACGCAGCATTGTGGCGCAGAACCCGTCGACGGTGGTGATTCACGACTCCTGGTCGTTCGCCAAGGGGGCCAGGCATGTGGTGGCCGACTATCCGTCGGTGACGCAGGACGCGTTCGGCGGCAGGGCTCAGGTGAACCGGGCGTCGGCGGCGGCGAAGGATCTGGCCTACGGGCGGTTGTTCGTTGACGGGGAGTCGTCGCAGGTGTGGGTGCCGATCGGGGTGCTGGAGCCGGGTGAGTCGATGCACTTGCGCTATGTCGCATCGGTTCAGACGCCCGGTGTGTGGACAGCGCCGAGCGAGTTCGAGTCGCGCTGGGAGGCGCACGCGTTGTGGACACGGCTGTTAGTGTTCGCCGGGCCGGTAGGTGACACACCGTGAACAATGAGCACTTCGCGACGGTTGATGACGCGGTGGGGCCGCAGCCGTGGATGCAGTACCGGCCGTTGGCGCACGCCGAGGCTGAGTCGGTGTCGGCGTTCTACCCGCCGACGAGTTTCTGGGGCGGCAAGAACGAGCCGGTGCACACGCTGAATGTGCAGTGGACGAACGACTCCCCGGTGGGGCAGTGGGTGTACGGCATGGTCACGCGCAGCGGCGCGCAGGTGACGCTGCAGGCCCGCTCCCGCGCCTACCTGGCGATGTCGCAAGGGGTGGCGGTCGGTGATGCGGAGTCGCCGCCGCCCATCGACATGGAGGTGGTGTCGCGGTTCGGCAACGGCTGGGACATCGGCAAGGGCGGCATCCTGGCGTTGGGCACCAGTTTCGGTGTGCACAGCATCAGCCAGAACAGTTGCACCGCGCCGCTGATGCCGCGTGACCCCGGCTGGTGGTACGTCGCGCCCGGCGAAACGTTTTTCGCCCGCGTGGAAGTGCGGTTCATCAGCGAGTTCTGGGAGAACACCCTGATCGACGGCGGCGGGTCCGGCGCGGAGTCGGGGTTTGTTTCCGGGGAGACGGCGCTGGACTTGTTCGGGATTCCCGCGATGACGCCACCGGAGCCGCGGCCGACACCGTCGGTGGTGGGCGTCGAGCACGGCGTCGGCGGGCTGGGGGCAGCGACCAGCGTGGATGTGCCGTCGGGCACCACCGAGGGTGACGTGATCCTGGCGATCGTGACCAACCAGTTCGGTATCGGTGAGGAGATCCTGCCGCAGCAGGCCGGGTGGACGATGCTGCACGCCGTCAACGACGGGTTTTTCGGCGTCGGGGATGTGCATATGCGGATCTTCGGGCGGGTGGCCACCGACGCTGAGCCGGCCAGTTACGGGTTCACGAACGGGTTTTTGGCTGAGGAGATCGCGCACCTGGTGACGATTCGGGATGCGGAGCCGGATTTCGCGGAGGGTTGGCATTTCGCGTCGACGATGCGCCGGTTCATCTGGGAGCGTTGGCAGGGGCATATCTGCCCGTCGATCGACATGCCGGGCGGGCTGCTGTTGTGCGGCTCGTATTTCGCGCACAGCAATTTGCAGTCGCCGATCACGCAGACCCAGCCCGAGGGCATGACGGAACTGTCTGATGTTCCGGTGGCGGGGTCGACGTGCGCGCTGGCGGCGTTGTCTGATCCGCCGCGGCCGACGTTGGCGCGGGTGTTTGTGCCGTCGACGGTGCCGCAGGTGTCGGGCCGGTCGATCTCATTGTCGGTTCTGGTGCCGGGTCGAGAAGTGACGGTTTAAGGCGGGCGTTTGTGGTGTGGGAGCCGCCTGCGGGGTTTGTGGACATGCTGGCCGATGCCGACACCGCTGCACACCGTGGCGGGGTGCAGGTGTTGGAGGTGCCGCGCGTCGGGCGGGTGTCGGCCCGCCGGCCGGGTCCGGCCGGGGCGGCGTGGCTGGCGATGTCGGTGAAACCGGTCGAGCGTCGTCGCGGCCAGTCTGAGGACGAGGCGAAGGCGGTCGAGGCGCAGCAGCGGCACGAGTGGCTGGCCCGGTTCGTGCGCGAGCATCTGGCCGACGGCGAGTATGAGCGGATCTTGGCGGCGATGCTCGACGGCGACGCCCCGGCCGATGCGGTGTATCGGATCGGTCGGGCGGTGGCGACGTGGGGCACGGCCCGCCCGTTCGGGGCGGTGGTGTCGCTGGCGTTCACGTCGGCGCTGCACTGGCGCAACCTGCGTACCCGCATCCGGTCGCACGGCATCGCCGATCCGATGAGGCTGCCGTCGATGCACGCAATCTTGGATGAGATGGAGACGTTCTGGCTGGAGTCACTGCACACCGGCAACGTGGATAAGGACCGTTACGAGCGTGAGCAGCTGTTCGACAAGCTGTATGAGCCTGACCCCGACGACGCTGATACCGCGGCCTCCGGTGAGGGTGGCGCGTCGCCTACGACGCCGCCGCCGGGGTTCTCGCAGAGCGAGATCAACGCCAGCTTCAAAGCCCTCAGCGGACAGCTAGGTGCACGCTGACCCCATACCGTGCGCGCTATGGCGCAGCTGGTGTTCACGTTCGACTCTGATCAGCCGCTGGGTGAGCGGTTAGCGCCCGAGCTGCGCGAGGAGATCGCCTACCTGGCGCCGTCGACCCTCAGCGATGGTGGGGTGACGACGCCGAAGATCAAGGACGGCGCGGTCACCAGCCCGAAGATCGGTAACGGGGCGGTCACCAGCCCGAAGATCGGCAGCAAAGAGGTGAAGGCGGTCAACCTCGATGACGGTGCGGTCGGCACGGCGGCGCTCGGCGACGGGTCGGTCACCGACGCCAAGGCCGGGGCGGGTGTGGTGACTGCGCATGACAGCGACGGCGCGGCGCTGACGCTGGATATTGTGCCGATCAGCCAGGAGGACTGGGTGGGGTTGGACAGCCCGGACCCGAACACGCTGTACGCGGTCTATGTGACCGGGGGCGAGTAGTCGATCGCGATGGGGCTGCTGCAGTTCGGTGAGGGGTTCGTTAAGGCGCTGTACCTGGGGTCTGCGCCGGTCACGCAGTTGTATCTGGGCGAGCTGCTGGTGTGGACGGTCGAGGATGGGCAGCTCGATGTGTTCACTGAGCCGGGCGCGTTCACGTATGACATTCCGTCGTGGGCGACGCATGTTGATGTGGTGTTGCTGGGCGGCGGCGCATCAGGTGAAGGCGGCAACAGCGCGCTCTATCGCGGCACTGGTGGTGGTCATGGACAGTGGAAGGCCGCGACCCTGGTGCGGGGGGTTGACATCGAGTTCGGTACGACGCAGATCACGGGCACGGTCGGTGATGTCGCTGGCCCGGTCCCTGGGGCGACGCCTCCGGTGTCTGGTAATGCGACGTCGGCGGCGGCGACTGGTTGGGGTGGTTTGACGGCGAACGGCGGCACCGTCGCTACCGGCAATCTTGGGACGGCGGGGCAGTCGCCTGGTGATTTCGAGTTCAACGGCGAGGTGTACGGCGGCGGGCTGGGCGGTGGTTGGCCCGGCGGGTGGGCTACGCCTCCGGGTGCGGGCGGCGGCGGCGGTCAGGGCTGGCTCGTCGGTGGTGGTGGCGGCGGTCAGGGCGCGCGTGGGCAGGCGTGGTTCCGCGCCTACCTCGGCTCCGGTGAAGGCGAAGGTGAAGGCGAAGGCGAAGGCGAAGGCGAAGGCGAAGGCGAGGGCTAAGCCGGTGCACGCGGCGCAGATACGTTGCCGCGCATGAACAAGCGGTTAGTCGCGATCGACGGTGCCGCGCCCGCGGGCGAGAAACTCCCTGCCGTTGTCAAGACTGAGGTTGAATCCGTCCTTTCTGAAAGCGGGACGGTTGGTGAGGCCGTGGCGCTCGCGGTGACCGCCGACATCGCTGGCCGGGACATGCTCGAAGGCGATGACCCGAGGGTGCCGAAGCCCGGTGACGCCGATGCTTTTCGTGTGCTTGACCGTTGGGGCGCGACCGCGTTTGAGGTTGACAGCAGCAGCGACACGAAGATCGGGCCGACGAAGATCAGGCACACCACAGGCGGGTCTAAGAAGAGTCTGCGGGTGCTAGATGCCGAGGACAATCTTGCTTTCGAGGTGCGTAAGGACGGCACCGTGTTCGTCGGCGAGTTCTCCGATGACTCCGCCGGCGGGGGGGCCAGTTACACCGATACCGTGGTGTATGACGCGCAGGCGGGCGTAGCGTGGTCGCCGCCGCCGATCTTCAGATATATCGATGAGCGCCCCGATCTGGTGGTGTGGGATCACTTTCGCCGCAAAGACACCACAGTGGCCAATTCGACAGGGCTGGGGGTGTCGGACTGTAGTTCGTTCTGGCATGACTCCACGCTCACGATCCAGGCTGGGGCGGCCCGCGCCACCGGCGCGGGCGGGCGCAGGTTCGGCGCGCTGATGTGTCCTGTGCGTGATGTGCGGGTCAAATGCTTGGTGTCGGTCGGGTCGACTCATGACTTCGGCATCGCCGCCTGCCTTCGCTCAGCTTCCACGTGGAGTAGTGATGATTACCTGTGGGCGAGGTTCCGAAAAACCGGGACCGGCACCGGTGATCAGGTGTCGATCATGCTTGGCACCACCGTGTTGGGTAGCGGCGACGCGGATTTCGGGTTCACCGGAGACACAGACTTGATCTGCGAGATTCAGGTTGATGACGATACCGTCACCGCATATGTCGACGGGCAGCAAGCCGCCACCGCCACGCTGGATAGTACCGACATGTCAACGCTGGCAGGCCGATCCGATGTCGGGCTGACCATGAATCTGTCCAGCGACGAAGACGCAGCCACCCGCATCGGATACATCGAGGTGTCGCGTGTGCACATGCGGCGTTCGTGGGCGTTTCCGTACATGTTTGCTCACCGGGCCACCATTCGTGGTCAAGCGGAGAATTCGTTCCGCACCCTTCCGCATCTACCCCCGGATGTTCCTGGTGTCGAAATCGATGCCCGGCTCACATCCGATGGCCATTTCGTGATGATGCACGACGCCACGATCAACCGCACCACAGACAGCACCGGCTCAGTCGCATCGATGACCTTGGCCGAGTTGAAGGCAGTGAACCTGGATGGCGGGGGCAAGATTCCGCTGCTGTCAGATTGGCTAGAGTCCTGCGAGGCCACCCACCTGGACTACATTCTGTGCCATTGCAAATCCGCAAACATCGCAGAACTCGTCGCGCTGATCGAGGCGTCACCAGTGTCAGACAGGTGCATCCTGTTCGGCGACACCGTTTCTGACTTAACTACGGCCAGGTCGGCGTCGGAGACGATACGTCTAGCACTGAGCGGGGTCACCGTCGAAAACGCCGACACGGTCATCCCCGCCGCCGAAGCACTCGACGTCGAAATGTGTTTTTTGGCCCCGAACAGCCTGTCCGATGGGACGCTCGCTGCAGTGCCGGACATCCTCTCGGCAGGCATGATCGCCGGGGCATCGGTAGAAAACGATAGCGAAAACCTCAACGCGGCAATCGACGCGGGCGTGACCGCCCTCATCTCCGACTACCCGACCATCCCCAACCGCTGAAACAAAAAAGGAGCCAACATGCCCGACATCGTGCTCGACACCCTCTTCAACAACCCCAACCTAAACAAAGTTGTCTACCCAGGATTTGTGGACGACTTCAACGCCGCAGACGGGACGCTCGACGTCACCACTGACGGTAAGCCGTGGATCTTCCAACGATCAGGCTCGGGAGTCAACCCCGTGTGGTCACGGTCGGACGGCGCAGCCCGCATGGAGGCGGGGGCATTCCGCAGTTCCGCCGTTGTCGAGTCCGGGTCCTCAGATGGGATACTGACTCACACAATCAGATCGGCTGGCACCAACAACGGTGGCGGCGTGGTTTTTCGCTCCGTGGACGGCGCCAACTACTGGGTGCTGCAATGGCGCGACACCGGCAGTGATGACTACTACGCCTTGAAGAAACTGGTTGAGGGTACGACGACAGCCGTCGAGGGCGGGGCCACCACGGTCAGCAACACTGACGGAGACGTTGTGTCCATCGAGTTCATCGGCACCGATATCACCGTGTCGGTCAACGGCGGTGAACCGATCATCACCTTGACCGGCCAGACCGACTTCTTGACCGCCGAAAAGCACGGCCTCTACAGCAGCACCACTAGCAAAGATTTCAGTGAACGCTGGGAGTCAATCGAGTTCGTCGCCGTCTAGATTCCGATCGCCGTAATCCGTTGAGCTGAGCCGATATCGTTCACGATTTTCCACATGCGGACCGCGGGAACGTCGCGGATCTCCGCCCGGACGAAGAACGCGTTGAAGACAACCGTTTGTCGGCCCGCCTGCAGACTGTTCGCCTTGAATCCGACCATATCGAACCCGCTAGCGCGCATATAGTCGTATACGTCGGTGGGTGACGGTTGGCCGACGTACTGGTTGGCCATGCACACCTCCACTTCGGCGCAACACACACGCTTAAGTAGCTCGCCGAATCCTTTGAGCACTTCGAGGTCATAGCCTTGGGTGTCGATCTTGACGAAGTGCGGGTCGCCGTATTCGTCGGGCCACACGTGATCCAGTCGGGACAGGGTGACCGGAACCTTTTCGACAACCTCGACATCGGGGAGGAGTTCGTGGGGCCACCCGTCGTAGTCGGGCTCCAGGACTGACGACAAATGCGCGGCACGGGTGATCCTCAGATCAGCAAGTAGGCCATGCTCGCTGCCGAGTGCGGCGCACAAGGTGCGGCCCCGTTTGCGGAGTTTGTCGGCTTCGTCAGGGTCGGCTTCAACGAATATCGGTGAGATTTTTCCGAGCTGTTCGAGTAGCCGCCAGCGTCGGGGCAGCCCGCCACGCGCGCCTACGTCCAGATAGTTCAGCGGTGCGGGATCAGTTTTGATCAGCGCGGCCCGCAATGTCCGCGCCAACGTCCGCGCCGTAAATGCAGCTTGATACAGATACATCCGCCGTCACGCTCCCCCCCGCCGCGCATTTTCTGTTCGCATTTTCTGTTCGTCCCCGAACATGAGAACATACGTTAGCGACTGCGGCCGCTGGTTTGCAGGAGCCGGTGGTTTGTAGAGCTTCCGCCTGCACTGACGCGCTTTACTGTCACCGCATGACGCAGCTGGTGTGGACCATCGTCGGCGGCGCGCTCGCGGGCCTGGCCGCCGCCGCCGTCCTGCACCTGATCATCGAGAAAGCCGACGGCCGGCTCTACCACTTCTGATTGCACCACCAGTTCGTACCGTGCGCGGTGTGGGTCACGAACACCAGTCGGCAGACACATTGACGGTGACGCGCGCCAACACCGATCAACGCCCTGGCGTGTCAGTGCAGGTCAGTAACCTGAAGCCATGCTTGAACATGCGGCGACGCTATGCGGCTGCGGATGCGGACAGCCAGCCGGCGTCTACAAGACCAGCAACAGTTCCCAAGGCATCGTCGCTGGTCAACCAAAGAAATTCATCCACGGCCACCACAACCGTGTCCAGCCACCAAGGGTGCGTGACTTCGACACCTGCTACACGGTCATGCCGAACGGCTGCTGGACCTGGAACAACTTGCAGCCCGATGAAGACGGCTACGGCAGCTACTGGGCTGAAGGCCGAAAGCAAAAAGCCCACCGGTACTCCTACGTGCGGACGTATGGACCGATCCCCGCTGGCGCCCACCTCGACCACATCTGCCACGACCCCAAGACATGCGCAGGTGGACCGTCCTGCCCGCACCGCGCCTGCGTCAACCCTGATCACCTGGCCATCACGACTCACGCATCGAACTGCCGCCGGGGAGTTCTCGCGAAGCTCGACCTTGCGAAGGCGCGCGAGATCCGTAAGCGATTCGAGGCAGGAGAGACCGGTATCGCTCTCGCAGCGGAGTTCGGCGTCAGACCATCCACGATCAGCATGGTCGTTCGCAATCAGACCTGGAGAGAAGCGGGCTGACCCCTTGAGCGGGAACGAGTTCCCGCGATGACCGAGAAACTGCTCCCGTATGACCGGTCGATCGTCCCGCAGGAGACCGGCTGGTGGTGCGGACCCGCCGCCACCCAGGTCGTGCTGAACTCACGCGGCATCATCCTGGCCGAGCGCGACATCGCCCACGCCGTCGAACAAATCGAGAACCCCGGCCGCGGCGACGACCGCGACGGCACCGACTACGTCGGCCTGCTCGAACGCTACCTCGACGGCCGCGTACCCGACGCGAAATACACGTCGGTCTATATCGAGAACGACCCGCCCACCACAGCCCAGAAAGAAACGCTCTGGCGCAACATCGTCGCGTCGATCGACGCCGGATGGGGCGTCATCATGAACTGGGTCGCGCCGCCGTCGAACAAGCCGCGCGGCGTCAACGACAGCGTCTCCCCGTCCTATTCGGGCGGCACCACGTACCACTACGTCGCCGCGATGGGATACAAGGACGACGTGCCAGGCGTCGGGCGGGCGCTGTGGATCGCCGACAGCGGGTTCCGGCCGTTCGGCTACTGGATCAGCTTCGACCAGGCCGCGACACTGATCCCGCCGAAGGGCTACACCTACGCCGCCGCCGCGCCCAGCACAGCACCCCCGCCGCCTCCGAAGCCCGCGCCGGTCTACACCTTCGACAGCAACGTGAAAACCATTCTGCGGGTAGGCCAGTCGATGGGCGTCACCCCGCGCGGGCTGAAGATCGGCCTAGCCACCGCCCTGGTCGAGTCGAACATCAAGGTCTACGCCAACCCGAAAGTCCCAGAGTCGATGCTGCTGCCCCACCAGGCAGTCGGCAACGACGGATACAGCGTCGGCATCTGGCAGCAGCAAGTCGTGTGGGGCAACGGCGCGTGGTGGTGGGGCGACGCGAAAACCTGCATGGACCCCGAGAGTTCGTCGCGGCTGTTCTTCGACCGGCTGCTGAAGCTCGACTACAACAACACCAGCCGCTCGCCCGGCAGCTTCGCGCAGGCCGTCCAGAAGTCCGCATACCCCAACCGCTACGACGAACGGTTCGCCGAAGCTGAACGGCTCTACGACCAGTACGTCAACCAGGTCGCCCCTGCTGCCCCGCTCGATCCGATTGAGGAGTTGCTCATGTCCAATCAGCCGCGCCCGTCCCGGTCGCACTACCGCAAGGACAACAAGGCGGTGCTCACCCCGATCGACGCCCTGTATCAGACGAACGCGATGCGGCATGAGGAGATGGTCGAAGCCGCCGCGCTGCGCGGCGAGGGCTGGGCTATCCGCGATCTCGCGTTCCTGGCGTCGGGTGAGGCGCCCGGGGCGAAGGACGCGGACGGCCCGTTCTGGGTGGCCCGCGCAAACCACCTGCTCGCCGTCATCAACGCCGTCAACCCCCAGGCGATCACCGCCGCAACACCCCAGAAAGGCGCAACCCCATGAACGCCAAGACCCGCGAAACCATCTACTACCTCGGCACGATCATCGTCGGCGGTGTCGGCTTGGCCGTCACCGTCGGCGCGCTCACCGCCGACCAGGGCTCCAACATCGGCCAGATCGTCACCGGCCTGCTGACCCTGCTCGGCGCCGGCGCACCAGCGTTGGCCGCGCGCAAGACCGGGGAGCAGCGCAAGGGCGGCGTGTTCGACAACCCGGTCGGGACCGCGTTCGACCAGCTCGGCACGATCAAGAGTCAGGTCGATGTGACAGTCGAGCAGGCGCAGGCGAAAGTCGCCGAGGCTGTGGCAGTGATCCAAGGCGCGACGGCGACGCTGCCCGGCGCTGCCGCGATCACCAACGCTGTCACCGCCGCGTTGCCCCCGGAGGTCGCCGCTCTCATCGAAGGCGTCACCAACCAGCGCCGCGACAGCAGCGACTGAGTTACGGGATGTAGTGGGGCGGCTGACCCCACCCGTCGAGCGGCTGCCCCGGCAACACCGTGTTGCACTGCTGGCCGCCGTTGATCACGATGCCGCCGCCCGCCCCGTTGTTCACAATCGACGGCGGGTTCTGCCAACACCGCTGCCACGACCCATCCGGCTGGATCGGCCCATCACACCACGTGACGAACGGCTGCACCTGACACCCCGCCGCCGCCGGGGCTGCTGTACCGACACCCACCGCGGCCACGGCCAACACCAGAACAGCTAGCAGGCGCATCATCTGAACACCTGCGCTCATGGGCACGCATCCTACGCCCACAAACTGACGTCCGCGGCAATTCCGGTCGGGTTGCGGAAACCTAAGCAGCCGACTCGCTCATGTCGATCTGACGGAACGTGCTCACCATCGCAGCGATCCTCCGCGGCTGCACCGCCGTATACACCGCCGTCGTCGCCGGGCTCGCATGCCCAAGAAACTCCTGCACCACCCGGATATCCTCCGTTTCGATGCCCGACGAGCCCGCCCAATGCCTCAGCGTGTGCAACGTCGACCTGGTGCCGCTCTTGTGCAGCCAGTCGTTGGCGAGCGCCGACACCTGCTGCGGTGTCACCGGCCCCGACCCGCGCTCACGTCGAAAACACGCACCCTCGGCGGCCAGCGCCGGTTGGATCAACTCCCACGCCCAACCCGGCAACGCCGAAAACCGTGGCCTCTCCCCCTTCGTGCGGGTCAACCGGATGAACACTCCCCCACCTGGGATCGGCTCGAAACAGCCGCGTTCCAGGTGCGCGATCTCCTTCGCCCGCAACCCTCCGTAGGCGGCGAGCACCAGCCACGCCTGTATCCGGGGCGGCGCGGTGCGGATCGCCCGCTCGAGTGCCTCGAACGCGATCGGGCGCGGCAGCCCGCGCTTGGCCTTGGGTGTCACCAGCAGCGCCGCCGGATTGTCTGGCCGCAGTCCCCGCTTGTGCAGCCAGTCGTAATAGGGGCGGATGACGGCGGTCTTGAATCGCAGTTGTTCCAGCGGCAAACTGTCCTGCCAGCGTTCCAGTTCGAGCTGTGTCGCATCGAACGGGTCACGTTGCAGATAGTCGGCGAGGTATTGCATGTGCATCCTGCGGACCTTGACGGTTCTGGGTGCCCGGCCTGCGCGCAGCATCCACCTGCAGTGCTCGTCGAGATATGACACGTTCGCGCCGTAGTACGCCCCCGGAAGTGCGGTCAATGGTTCTTCCCCCTTGAAAAACTGTTCGTGCCACGACAGCTTGGGGGCAGCGGAACAGTCTCCGGGCGTAAATAAATTCAATAGGTTGCACTTAATCGTGCCAGCCGGGCCGCTAGGCGGCGACGCCGTCTCGGTCGACCGTGTCTTGATCGACCGGCGGAACCAGCCGAATATTGACCCGATGGTCAATAACGCGGCTATTGAAGCAACTCGATGTGCCCGAGGAACCGGAACACCGCGGCCTGCTTGATCTCCAAGCCCTGTTTGCGGCCCCAGGTTTGGACCTCGCGGGCGAACTCCTGCCGGTGCACCGCCGAGTCTGAGACGGTGTGCGCCTCGGCTTTCGCCACCAGCGGGGCGTCCCGCTCAATCGCCGCGGTGAGCGCCTTCGCCTCAGCCTCGGCCCGCTCGGCGCGGGCACGTTCAGCCTTCGCGACCTCGATGGCCTGCCCGGTGCGTGCGTGCGCCGCCTCGATAGCGGCGATCGGATCCGACAAGTCGAGCTCGGCGGCGTAACTGCCCGTCTTGCGGATCTGCGGAAGCACCACCCGCGTGACCCAACGCTTGAAGTCACGGGCACCGGGCACCTGTGAGCCGAGGACCGCCACGTACAGGCCGGACTCGCTGATGATCGTGATGTTCTGCGGCCCGCCGGGGGTACTCACTGAGTGAGTAGCCTTCTCGTCCTCGTCGAGGCGGCGAACCAGGTTCCATGCATCGCGGTAGCCGAGGGCCTTAGCGACGTCAGGGGCGGCGAACCACGGCTCGCCGTTGACCATCACGACGCGGATAGGTGCATCGCCGTACGTGAACGGCACCAGCTCGGCGGTCATGCGCTGGCCTCGGTGCGCTGGGTGAACGCGTCGATGTCGGTTTCAGAGAAGCGGTAGTGCCCGCCGGGTGTGGTGATGGTGGGCTTCAATCGACCTTCGGCAACCCATCGGCGCACAGCGGAGCTGTCAACTTTGAATCGTTTTGCGACTTGGGTTGTCGTGAGTAGCACGACTTCTGGCATGCAGACACGATGGCACTGGCGATAGATCGTGTCAAGCACTAGAAATCGTGTGTCGCGCTAGATAACAATTGCTGCGCACGACTTGCGCGATTTGCCCGCATTGTGCATAGTCGTGAACATGACGACTCAGATGGACTGGGTGCCGGATACCGAGGACTTCTCTGTGCGACTCGCGCTCATTCGCCACGGCAAGCGCTGGAACATGAAAGAAGCAGCGCTGGCCTGCGGCGTCAAACCGCAGTCGTGGAGGGAATGGGAGCTACACGGCCGGCGCCCACAAGACTACGAAGCAATCTGCAAACAGATCGCCCAGGTCGCCCAATGCAACCTGGTGTGGTTGATGACCGGCCACCGGCTCCTCCCCCCTGACCCGCCGGCCGCGCCAGCCAACCCTTTTTCTGGGCCTCAAGCTGGCGGGGCCCAAGTTCACCACTTCCGTCCTCGGACGTCACCTATCGTGAGCGCCCCCCGCTCTGACCGGGAGTTGACCACCGTGCAAGACGGGTCGGTTGACGAGGACGCGGCCCGCTACGTCGCGCTCGCCGAGGGTGCTCCTACCGCTTCGGCACCAACCGCAGACAAATCGGGTTGTTCATCCGCGGTGACCGTACTGACACCGCGCACGCGACCAGCGATGCGATCAAGCGCGGTCTGGCGTTCACCGACAAAGGCACCGCCCGCAACGGGCATGCCTGGGCGACAGGCAAGTTGACCGCGGCCGGCCAGGATTATGCGTGGCGGCGGATCACCAGGCATGTGGCTGAGCACGGCTCGTTGGAGTTGCCGCGCGAACTGCGGGGGTCGGCGTGAAGTTCTCCGGCGACTACCTGTATCGCGTCCGCGTTGTGCGGTACCCCGATGGTGCTTTCGAGCCGGTCGGCCCGTTTGACCCGGAACATCCCGAAGACGCGATCTGGGAGCCGGTGCCGGGGTGGCGGCCACCGGGTTGGCGTCCTACCGGGAACTACACGCAGATCATGGGCACCGACGAGTTCGTGTGGCCGGTGACCAACAAGGTGTATGCGTCGCGGGCGACGGCGAAGAAACGCGCTGACCTGATCGAATCGTTCGGCGCGTCAGTGGTTGTGGAGCGGTCCAGCCGCATCACCTGGCCTGATTCGGACGTATCGGAGCCAGCAGCATGACCGCCACCACGGACGTGCGGTTCGGGTCGGTAGTCACTCACCGGGGCCCGACCCGAACCGCTCCGATGGTGTTGCGCCGGATGCGAAGTCGGTGCTGGCCGATATGGCGCGGCTGCTCGACAAATACCTACTCACTGCGGCCGACGAGGATCAGCGGGCGCAGATCGTGTCGATGGCGTCGTTGTGGCGGCATTTGTCGGCGTACACGCACGCCCTGACGAACGAGGTGGCGCATTTCGCGGCTGAGGCTGCGGATGCGCGGGCTGAGTGCGCGCGGTTGCGGGCCGAGCTTGCTGATGCGGCGGTGGCGCGGCAGGAGCGCGGCCACGAAATCGCTTTGGAGGCCGAGGCTTCCGACGACCTGGACCGCGATGAGTGGTGGCTGCGATGACGTTGCGTGGTGCCTGCCGGGCGTTGGGTTACGTGCTCGCCGATGTTGGGCAGGTCGTGCCGTGGCAGGCGTTGCGGTGCATCGGTGGTCGCGATCTCGCGCGCCGCCAGGCGCGGGCAGCGTTCGCGCACGACGCGGCCGAAGGGCTCAGCGAGGTCGAGGCCGAGACAGAGGTACACGAACCAGGCTTGTCACCTGCAGCTGGCGCAAGCACAGGTGGCAGCCCGGCCGGGGCTGAGTCCCCCCGCTCCCCCGGCCGGGCACCCCGACCCGTATGTGCCGCCACGCGCGGCGATCTGGCTGCTGCTGCTGATGTGATCCGCGCCTACGTCGCTAAGCATCAGCACGCGATGGACCCCCGGCTGGCTGACCGGTTGGGCGCGCTCGCCGACCGGCTCGCCAGCGGAGCCAACGCGGACTCCAACCCATAAGTAAGGGGTCGCCGCCCGCGCTACCGGACGGCGACCCAAGGACACCGGAATCAGTCGAGGAAAGGAAAATCCCGATGTCACACACGATGATAAGGCAGCCCCGTTGGGCGGGTCGGAGTGTGCACGTGCGCAAGGCCAGGCGTGTGCTCGCCGCCACAGCTGCTGCCGCGACGCTCGCCGGTACGGGCGTGTTGTGGGCCGCTGACGCTGATGCGCTTCCCGATCCGCACGTGCCGCAGCCGCCGTTCTGGTGCCCCGGCAACGGGCCCGGCCTGTCAGCCAGCGGGTGGGGCGGCTATTGCGAGGGCAAAACGTTCCCGGACGGCACCCGCCTGAACACGTTCCGGGTCGGCTACTGGTGGCAGCCTCTGCGCTGCATCATCCCTGACGGCACACCGAATCCGCCGCTGGCCGGCCCCGGTGGGTGCGCGGGGGTGCTCGGATGAGGATTGAGACGACGACCCATCAGTCAGGGCTGGGCGAGATCCGCGCGGTCGGCGAGTTCGGGACGCTGGCGTTGGCCATCGAGTTTCGTCGTTACCGCGCCGAGGATGGCACGTATTGGCGGGTGTTGCCGGTGCATAGCCCTGTCGGGGTGGGTGATCCGGTGTTGGCTGCGGAGTTGGAGTCGGGGGCGGCTGCCCGGTCGTGGGTGACGTACTTGGGTGAGCTTATCGAGCGTGAGCAGTCGCAGCGTGAGCAGCTCAACCGGGCGGCTGTCGAGCGTGAGTGGGTCGAGCGGTGAACGCGCCGGTGATGGTGTTCGGGCCGGATGATTTCGCGGCGACGTTGGCGGCTGCCCGGTTGCATGAGCCGGAGCGCGGTGTGGCGGTAGACGTTCCGGGCGGCGGTGTGCTGATGGTGCCGCCGCGTCGACGCCGTTGGTGGTATCGGGGTGCGCATCGGCAGAACGGTTTCCGGCTGTCTGTGCGGGACTTGGTGCCCAGCATGCGGGTGGTGGACACGCCGTCGGGGCGGGCGGTGGTGCCGTATGCGCCGATGGACCGCTACATGCGCCACGTCGGGATGCGAATCATTCGGCGGCACCTCGACAAGGTTGGTGGTGACGCGCGTGATGTCTAGCTCGTCCAGCATCGAGAGTTGCCCGTACTGCGGCCGGATGGTTTCGACGAAGAACAACCGGTTTAAGTTCCACAGCCGCCGCCGCAAGGCCGCCTACGACCAGTGCCCGATGAGTTTCCAACGCGTACCCATCACCGGGGAAACCCCCACCGCCTACGTGTCCCGCGCGCATCTGGTCGCTGATCTGGCTCAGCAGGTTCAGGACGAAGACCCCGCCGTGGTGTGGACGTATCTGACTGCGTTGCCTGCCAACGAGTTACAGCGGTTGATGATGGTCGCGTTGGCCGCGATTCCGGTGGACCGCCGTGTCGAGGACATGTTCGCGTGGGTGTGCGACCTGCCGGTCGCGAAAGGCGTGGGCGCATGAGCACCGCGACCCTGCCTGCTGTCGACACCGGCGCCGACAGCAGCACGCTCGACGGGCTGGAGTTCGCGCCGCGCTGCGACGTGACCGTGGTGATACAACTGTTCCGGCGCATCGACATCTGGGCGCACAAGTGCCGCCAGCCCGCCAAGTGGGTGGCGAACACCCCATGCTGCGGCGGTGTTTTCGTGGTGTGCGACCACCACCATGAGCACCTCAACGACTGGGAATGCCCGGTGTGCCAACGCCGTGTGCCGTGGCTGATCGGGTGGAGGCCGCTGTGACCCGGCTGGTGTGGGCGGTGGGCGTGTTCGTGCTGTCGCTGCACCTGTTCGGGCCGACCGCTACCGGCATCGCAGCCGCGATCATCGTCCTGGCCTGGTTGGTCGGCGACGTGCGGGAGCGGGTGCGGCGGTGACCGTTTCGACGCTCGACCTGACACCGCACAAGGCGGGGTGCACACGCTGCTGCGACAACGACACCATCCGCGACGACAACACCAGTCGCGCGCAACGCGACCGCCATGAGCACGGCGTCGCGCTCGGCGTCGTCACCGGCACCCAGCGCGTCACCGACTGCCCGCACGACTACCGCCGCGGCATGTGCTGGTACTGCGGCGACGACGAACCACGCAAGGACCGCAATGCCTGACAAGACCGACGCCAACGGCATCCCCACCGAAGACGGCATCTACGGGTGGATCGGCGAGCACGCCTATCACGCCGACCGCGGCTCCCTGTCCGTCAGCGGGGCGAAGCTGCTGCTACCACCGTCCTGCCCCGCGAAGTTCCGCGAGCAGATGGACAACCCGCCACCACCGAAACGGGTCTACGACTTCGGCAGCTTCTTCCACCTGATCGTGCTCGGCAAGGGCGTCGACATCGTGGAGATCGACGCCGACAACTATCGCACCAAAGCCGCCCGCGAGCAGCGCGACGCCGCGCACGCCGCCGGTAAGGTGCCGGTGCTGGTCGGCGCAGGCGCCAACGATGACTTCGCCGCCGAGATGGGCAAGGCGCAGGCGATGGCCGACTCGGTCCTCGCGCACCCGATCGCCGGCGAGCTGCTTACCCACCCGCGCAATCTGGTCGAGCAGGCGATCTACGCGACCGACCCGGAAACCGGTGTGCGGCTACGCGGCCGCACCGACTGCCTGCACTTCGCCGACGACGGCCGGGTGACGATCATCGACGTCAAAACCAGCGCGACCGTGAACCCGGCCGAGATGGTCCGTAGGTGGTTCAAACTCAACTACTTCATGCAGGACGCCTGGTATCGCGACCTGCTCGTCGCGGCTGGGCTGGCCGACGACCCCGACTTTGTGTTCGTCGGTGTGGAGAAGGAACCGCCGTACCTGGTGACGGTGGCCCGCTACACCGAGTTGGCGCGTGAGGAGGGGCGGCGCCGTAACCGTCGCGCGATCGACCTCTACGCGCAGTGCGTGGAGTCCGGGCAGTGGCCCGGCTACAGCACTGAGATTGTGCCGCTTGGTCTTCCGGGCTGGGTGGAGCACCAGATCGCGTCCGCTGCGACTGAGGAAGCGGCGCACGACCTTATCGCCGAGTTGGAAGGGATCTATCAGTAATGACCAGCACCGATGTTGTGCGTCAGACGCCGAAGCAGAAGACGCTCGCCAAGCTCATCGTCGATATGACGCCGGAGTTGGAGAAGGCGTTGCCGAAACACGTCACGCCTGAGCGGATGGCGCGGATCGCGGTGACGGTGGTGCGCGCGACGCCGAAGCTGGCCGAGTGCTCGCCGGCGTCGTTCCTCGGTGCGCTGCTGACCGCGTCGCAGTTGGGGTTGGAGCCGGGTCCGACGGGTGAGGCGTACTTCGTGCCCTACGGCAACGTGTGCACGTTCATCCCCGGCTACAGGGGCCTGATCAAGCTGGCCCGCCAGTCCGGTCAGGTTTCGGACATCTACGCCGAAATCGTCTACAGCAACGACAAATACAAGGTGACGCTTGGCCTGAACCGCGACATCGAGCACGAAATCGTCGACCGCAACAACCGCGGTGAGCCGACCGATGTGTATGCGGTGGCGAAGTTCAAGGACGGCACGACGACGTTCGTCACGATGACGAAGGCTGAGGTCGAGGCGATCCGGGCGCGGTCGAGGGCGTCTAAGGATGGGCCGTGGGCTACGGACTGGAACGCGATGGCAAAGAAGACCGCTGTGCGGCAGTTGGCGAAGTGGCTGCCGCTGTCGCCCGAGTTCAACACCGCTGTGAGCCTTGATGGTTCGACACGAACTGATGTGGGTCCGTTGGTGGATGCGCAGACTGAGTTCGTCGACGGTGAAGTGGTCGGCGACCAGCAGGCCATCGAGGGCGGCGAGTCGGGGCCTGGTCAAGACGGCGGTAACGACCAGAGTGAGGGCGCTGAGCCGTCGTCGGGCGCCGAGGTCCAATCTGACTCTGGTGACCAGGCCGACCCGCCCGCCGACGTGGTGTACGCCGGGCGTAACGAGCTCAAGACACTCGCGCAGATACGCGCCGCCGAGCAGCACGACGACGCGAGCTGGAAAGCCTTCGTCGCCAACAGCATCGGCCGCGAAGTCGCCAACGACAAGCAACTGACGATGGCCGAGGCCGAGCAGATCATCGCCATATTCAACGAGGACGCCGGCCAGTGAGTCGCCGTCTGCCGCTGAGCATGCGCCGATCGCGGCTGACCGGACGCGGCGTTGGCGCAGTGCCACAGCTGGATCGTCGACGACGAATACGACGGCTGCTATCCGGTCGTCGAAACCCGCTACGCCACAGGCGACCGCCTGTAGGTCACCACCCCTCGGAAAGGAACCAACCGGGCCATGACGATCACCGTCGCAACATCGAAACTCATCGACACGCTGACCGACGCGTTGCAAACCGCCGACGACATCGTGGGCGGTATCCACTTCGCCACCCAGCGCGCGCCGTACAAGTCCGAGCCCGGCGACACCGACCTGCTGGTCGCCACATCGACCGACCGATACACCATCGGGCACACCTGGATTCCGGTTGATGGTGACCTGATCCCCACCGTGTGGCCCGTCGAGTCCGCCAAGACCGTGCTGGCGATCTGTAAATCGTTGGGCCGCAAGGGTGACGAGCACACCGTCGACATTGATGCCACGGCCGCGCCGCCTCCGGAAGAACCGACGGAAGGTGAACACCCAGGATGGACGGTCACGTTGTCGGAGACGCCGGCGCTGTTCGACTCTGATACTGAGTTCCAGTTCCATGCGCACGCCGAAACACGGTTTCCGACCGCGATGGTGCACCGCGCATTGTCGGGGCTGTTGGAGTCGAAGGAGCCGCCGGAACCGTCGCTGCTGACGCAGTGGGGTGCGAATGTGTTGGCTCCGCTTGTGGCGGTGGCGAAGCGGCGTAAGCAGCCGATCCGGTTGTTCCGGCAGCCGCTCACTGAGGCGCATCTGGTGCAGATCGGTGATACGTGGTTGGGGGTGGCGTATCCGATTAAGCCGTTGCCGGGTGAGGCGTCGGAGGAACCTTCGGTCGAGCCGATCCTGACGCCGCCTGCGGGCGCGGTCGACGAGCTGCGTGAGGCGATCGCAGAGATGAAGGCGTCCGGTGTCACCGTCACTGTCGACAACCCGCGGGCGCGGTCGCGCAGACGATCGCCGACGCCGCCGCCGAGGTTGGTGCCGAATGAGCGCGCCGCGGCGGTTCCGCAAGAAGCCCGTCGAGATCGAGGCGTGGCAGCTACCGGAATGGGATAAGCCGAACTGGTTTGACCCGGATTCGGAGCTCGTCTTCGATGTGGGCCACTACGTCGACACTTGCGTAGCCATCGCTGAATGGTGCGGCGGCACCAGCCACATGATGTGCAACGCGGACGAGCAAGCGCACTCAGGATGCCACCAGGTTGGGCCGCATATCTTGATTCCAACGCTTGAGGGTGTGATGGTGGCTCGGCCCGGCGACTACATCATCAAGGGCGTGCAGGGTGAGTTCTACCCGTGTAAGCCAGCCATTTTCGAGGCTACCTACGACCGGGTGGGTACCGCCTGATGGTGACGGGGTTGGGGCAGCGGCCCGTCACGACTGCGGCTGACCGGGAGCGTGTGATCGAACTGCTCGCCGCTCTCGGCGGCGCGGCCGGTTCGGGCACGTACACGTTGACGATTCCCGGTGTGCCCTACAGCAAGTCACGGCCACGGTTCAACCCGAAACAGCGCCGCGCCTACCACAACCCCGACGACAAACGCGCCGAACAAACCACCGGCGTGTACCTACGGGCGACCGTGCGGCAACCGTTCACCGGCAACGTCGCGCTGGCGTGCGTGTTCTTCCGGCCGACGAAGCAACGCGTCGACGTCGACAACCTTTTGAAGCACGTTTGCGACGCCGCCAACGGTGTCCTCTGGGTCGACGACTGCCAGTGCACC
The DNA here is from genome assembly GCF_010725725.1 of Mycolicibacterium pulveris. NCBI lineage: Bacteria > Bacillati > Actinomycetota > Actinomycetes > Mycobacteriales > Mycobacteriaceae > Mycobacterium > Mycolicibacterium pulveris. Next base: position 50,216 of record NZ_AP022599.1, read on the forward strand.
GGCCTGTCCGGTGTGCTCGACCTCGACCGCGATGATCCGCGCACCGTCGTCGCGATCGCACCGCATGTCAGCGGCATGGTCCGCGACCTATCCCAACAACCGAAGAATCCGAAAGGCGGTCTGCCGCTATGGGACTGAAACGACGGCCGATCTATGTGAGCCAGCGGGAGAATCCGCGCGGCGACTTCTGGTACACGGTTCGTGGCGGCAACGGCGAAAACGTGCTGACGTCGAAGATGTACCGCGAGCGTTGGCGCGCAATCAGGGCAGCGCGGGCGTTCATCGCCTCGATCGCACCCGCACCGGTCACGTTCACCTACTGGACCGGGCCGACACCGCAGGCGGAACGCGACGGCCGCGGCCGCGGCAGGGTCGAGCATCACACGGAGCGGATTCGCTGATGCTGAACTGGTCGAGCCACGACCACATGGTCGGCACGTTGACGGCGGTGGGGGCGCGCGGCCTCTACAGCGTGCAACGCGTCGGCAACGAGTGGGTGCTGCAAGGCGTCGGCCACGACGACCTGCCGATGCTGGCACTTCCGCTGCACGGCAAGCCGTTCCAGACGCTCACGTCGGCCCAAACGTACGCCCAAGAGATCGACCGCCGCGCACCCATCGAATCACAGGTAGGAAGCGAATGAACTCGGCTGGCGGTGGAGTCGTGGCTTTGACGGTGGAGCAACGCTGGCTGCTGATGACGATGGGCGGCCGGCAGATCGTCGACGCGCTGATCGGGCCGGGTGGCGTGAATCATCTGATGCAGTCCCGCTGGAGCAGTAGCCGGGTGCGGGCGGTGCAGGGTGCGCCGGAGTGGATGGTGAGCTTCGAGACTCGGGGCGGCAAGATCGTTTCCCCGGCGTTCGACGAGCCGCGTGTGACGGTGACGGCCGCGCAGATCAACAAGTACGCGAAAACGATTCCCGCCGAGGTGCGTTCGCAGCTTGAGCAGTTGGCGTTGGACCGTAGCCAGCACACGTGGCAAATCAACGACTGGTGTTTGTGCGGACGTGAGGCGGAATGTCTCAAGGCGCACGAGGGCGACCCGCTATACGGGGGCCGACACCACCCGTCGAAGCGTGAGTACAACCAGCATTTGGCTGACGGGCTGCGGATTCGGGCGTACGAGAAGGTGCTGCTCGCTAAGGCGTTGCGGCTCGATGGGCGTGAGGCTGAGTCGGGGCAGCTTGAGTTGTTCGAGGCGGTGTCGTGATGGTGGAGCACCGACAACCAACCCTCGCGCAGGTAGTCGAGCAACACGTCTACTCGCCAAACACCTACTTGTGTAGCTGTAGCCGGGATGACGATGACGCTCCGACAATTTCGTTCACCGAGTGGGCTGTGCATGTCGCTGCTGTTTGGCGTGAAGCCTGCACCATCACCACAGCCGGGCAGCTCGACGCGCTGCCCACTGGGGCGGTGATTCGTACCGCAGGGGTGGTGTATGCATCCGAACCGCGAACGGGCGTACAGGCGAACGCATGGGTCGCTATCGGCGACCGGTATCGGCATTGCTCTGACGAAATCCTATTGCCCGCTTTGTTGATCCATCACCCTGATTGGAGCCGTGATGAGTGACCCAGCAGTCGAAGCCGCGCAACGTCAACTCGCCGCCCAGTTCGGTCACGATTGGTCCAGCATGAAATTGATCGTGCCGACTGCGCTGCGGGTGCGCACTGAAGTTGCCCGTGAGGCGCTCAAACCGATACGGGAACTACACAAGCCGATCTGGGGCAATTGCGGCCACATGTGCTGCTCCGGTGAGGAATGCCGGATGCGCACCCGCGTCTGCGGCCACGACTACGACGAATGGCCGTGTGACACCGCGAAGTTGGTTTATACGACCGAGGAGTTGGACGGTGAGTGAGCAGTCAGCAGCAGACGTAATTGCCGGGGTTCTCGGGGACGTCACCGATTGGCCCGCCCACGAATGGACGCACGAAGCTGCCACCATCCTGGCCGCGTTGGAGGCTGCTGGTTGGGCAAATGTGAAACTCCCGGCCGTCGAACGGGATCAGTACGGCGACCCGATCATCCCTGTGCCGATGTTGCAGCGCCGGGACGGGTATCTGCGCATCGAACCCGCCAGCGAGAACCATATTCCTGCGCGGATTGCCGCGCTGAGTGTTCCGCTGCCGATTGAGCAGGGTGACGCGGCTTCGTTCGCCGTCGCGCTCCTTGCGGCTGACCGCTGGTTGGCTGCTGCACGGGAGGCCGACAAGTGAGCGAGCCGAAAGTGGGCGACAGGGTGCGCCACATTCATCGCTTCCGTGAACACAGTCCTGGGACTGTCCTTCAGGTCGGAGGCGGGGTCGATGGCCAGCTGACCGAGGTCTACTGGCCCGATAACGACGATGCTCTCTGGCACACCACGGCGAATCTGGAATTTTCAGCACGGGAGGCCGACAATGCCTGACCGTTGGCCCCTGCGCTACCGCATCGCCCACCGACTCCACTGCCAGGTCAACCGACTTCACCGCTACGCCGGAACCCGAGCCACCTGGTGGCTTGCCCGCTCTCTCGTCCCCGAACTCGTCGCCGAGGTTGAGCGGTTACGGCAGCAGCGCACCATCGAAACAGTCGAGGAGCTGGTGAGGTTTGAGTTCCCCGATATCTGGACGCATGTCACGCAGCGTTGGCCCACCAGCACGCCGTTCACGCAGGCATGCAAGGTTGCCGAGGAAGCCGGTGAGGTAGTCGGGGCAGTAATCAAGCAGCGGGAAGGTCGGCGAACCGAGGAAGCCGTTCTAGATGAGTTGGCCGACACAGTGATCGCCGCGATTTCAGCTATTCAAGCGCGCAGTGATTCGGCTGAACAAGTAGTCCTTGACCGCTGGGTGCAGGTGAGATCGCGATGACTGAATCGAGCCGCGACTGGTATGCCGTTGGCGACGGAGTGAGCCCGGCGGCCGTAACCCTCCCCGCCGCCCTGTTGTGGCTTCCCGAGTGGGGCAACAAATGAGCGCCGAGTACATCGTGATCACACCGCAGATCGAGGGCAGCCCCGAGTGTGGATACGCCATCCGCTACTACAGCGACCACCGCCGCTACGCATCACTCACTCAGGCGGTTCGACACGGCACCGTTGACCTAGACCGCTGTGATGACTTCCTCATCGGCAACGTCCAAGGCCGCCGCCTGACAGCGGTGCAGTGGATGAACGAATGCCGCGACGATGAGCGTGAACGCCGTGAAATCGCCGACCAGTTGGGACTGGACGAATGAGCTTCGCAGCGAAGTACCCCGGCGTGTGCGCGTACGGCGACCGTATCGAACCCGGCGAGCTGGTCGAGTATGTCGACGACGAGCTGGTGCACGTTAACTGCGATGTCCCATCGCTACCCAATGACCGCGACGACCTCACGAAGGTCTGCCGCACCTGCTTCACTATCCACGCCGGGGAGTGCCTATGACCCGCCGCCTGCTCGCCCTTCTGGCGCTGGGTTGGTTGATTGCCGCCGGGATCAAGGTTGCTGCCCCCGCCTCCGCGATGCCCCTGCCTGAGGTTGTGGCGACGATCCGCGACTCCGGCGGCCACTACCAGCGCGGCGCAGCGTCTCTCACCGCCGCTGACTGTTCCGGGCTCGTCTCCGTTGCGCAGTCGTTGGCCATGGGAGGCAAACCCAAACGGTTAGGCAACACGCACAGTTTGTTGGCCGGGCAGTGGCCCCACGCGATCCCTGGAGCCACACCCGATGATGTGTTCATCATCGGGGCTTCCCGTAGCCACATGTCAGCCCAAATCGACGGGGTGAGGGTAGAGGCGACGTGTTGCGGCCGGCCGTTCAAAGTCGGGCCGGGTGCGCGTGACCCGTTCACCTACCCGCACGTATTCCACGTCAACCCGGAGGTACTCGCGTGAGCCGCAACAGTTCCATCGAGTGGTGTGACGACACCTGGAATCCGGTCACTGGATGCACCGAAGTGTCGCCGGGCTGTGATCACTGCTACGCCAAGACATTCGCTGAACGGTGGCGTGGCACGCCCGGCCACTACTTCGAGAACGGGTTCGACGTCCAACTACGCCCCGACAAACTCGACCAGCCGCTCCGATGGCGCAAGCCGCGCCGCATCTTCGTCAACTCCATGTCCGACCTGTTCCACCAGGCGGTCCCCGACGACTACATCGCCCGGGTGTTCGCCGTGATGGCCCAGGCACCCCAGCACACGTTCCAGCTGCTGACCAAGCGTCACGCCCGGATGCGGCACCTGTTGTCCAACACCGGCTTCCAGGCCAAGGTGTACCACCACAGCGGGTCGATGACCTGGCCGCTTCCCAACGTGTGGGTTGGGGTCAGCGCCGAGAACCAGCAGTGGGCCGACACCCGCATCCCCGTGCTGCTCGACACCCCGGCCGCTGTGCGATTCGTCTCAGCAGAACCGCTTCTCGGGCCAATCGACCTGCACACAGATCCGATCGAGGCGGGCTCACCGTTCTGGGGTAGCCAGCTTGACTGGGTGATCGTCGGCGGCGAGAGCGGCCCCGGCGCAAGGCCGATGCATCCCGACTGGGCACGCTCACTCCGAGACCAATGCGCCGCCGCTGGTGTCGCGTTCCTGTTCAAGCAGTGGGGCGAATGGGTGCCCGAACGGATGTTGCTGCACGCGGATAACGCGCCCGCCGTGTTCCTCGCCAGTGATGGCCGGGTCCGCCCGCTCGTCAACGGAAAACCCACCGCAGCGCCGATGAGCCGCGGCGACGACATCACCATCCGCCGCGTCGGGAAGAAAGCTGCTGGCCGTGAGCTGGATGGCCGCACACACGACGACTACCCCCAGGCGGTGCGCTGATGGCGCGGTTGATGAGTGTGTCGTTGACAACGGAAGCTGTTGTGGCGCGGCAGAAAACCGTCACCCGCCGGCTGGGCTGGCTGATGTTGAATGCCGGTGACCGGCTCACCTTGTGCGAGAAGGTGATGGGCCGCAAAAAGGGTGAGCCGTTGGTGCGGCTGGTTGACGTCGAGGTCGTGTCGACCCGGCGGGAGCGGTTGGACGCGGTGACCGCAACCGACGTTGCGCGTGAGGGCTTCCCCGGCATGACACCCGCGCAGTTCGTCGAGTTCTTCTGCGCCACGCACAAAGGCTGCCACCCGGACACGGTCGTGACGCGGATCGAATGGCGCTATTTAGAGGAGGACTGACAAGTGGATTGTTATGTGGTCGTGGACGGTTCGCGCGTGGTTGGTATCAGCGCGAGGTTGCAAGGCGCGGAACTGATCCGCGCTGATGAGGCCCGCCGCCTGGCGGTCGGGATGGACGGGCAGGTCACCGACGAGGACTACCGCACCTGCTACGAGCGGGTGCGGATCGAAAACCACGAACTACAAGACCTCGACTGACGGGAGAGCGCCGAATGCCTAAACAGACGCCGCAGTTTGATCGGTTCGCCGCGCTCAACGACAGCATGAAACGCGTCGCCGACGAAATGACCGGACTGATCGCCCAAGCCCACCGCGAGGGCATCAAAGACGGCGTCGACCTCGCCGCCCAATACCTCGACGAGACGGCCAGTAATGCGCGCGCCGCGCTCGCGCAGCACCCGAACGAGTTGTGCGCCGCGTTCACCGACCTGACCGAGCAGCTGCGTGACGGGATCCGGCTGCTGGCCCACCAGATACCCGACGCGGAGGTGACCAATGGCTGACGTGGACCGAGACGCGATCCGCGCCGAGATCGACCAGTTGTTGCGCTCGGGGATGCCTGAGTCGGTGGCGGAAGGCTTCATGCAGGCGAAGGTGCGGGCGATCGCCGACCGACACGGCGCGGCGGGCTGGGACAAGCTGCGCGACTACTTCGATGAGGTCGGCGCCCAGGCGCACCAGGGCGACCCGGTCAAGAAGGCGCGTGTCGAGAAGTTCAACGACATGCTGATCGCCGAACTGAAGGCGCGGAACAGCAATGGGTGAGCGTCGCTTGTGTGATGTGCGGGGCGCTGTCTGCCGCCCGATCTGCCCGGACTGCGAAGCCGCGCTTTCGGTGATCGCCGACGAACTCAACACCTGTGACGTCGAAATCCCCGGCCACTGCAGCCTCATACCCGACGACAAACGTCACTTCTGCGAAGGCGACGACGGGCACGACGGCGCGCATGAATGCGCCTGCGGACACCGATGGAAAGACGACGACGATGACTGACAGTGTTGCGATGTGGTGGCCCGACGGCCCGAACAAGGTGCTGCGCACAGACTTCGGTGTCGTAGACCACCCCCGGCCCTACCCTGAGAGCGGCGACGTCGGCGAGCTGGTCGCCGCGTCGGTCGAGTTCGTCGACGCTCTGCTCGAGATCGCCGCGCAACGCGAAACCAACCCCGGCCACCCCGCGCTCGCCGAACTGACCTACGGCGGGCAGCCAGCCGGGTGGCGGGCACGCGCACGCGACGGCCGCGTGTTCCTTACCCTGCACTACCTCGGACAGGCGTGGACGTGGGAGATGTTCGAGGCGCACTGGGCGCCCGACTCCCCGCACCAGGAGGGCGGCGACTTCTGTATCGGGAGGTGGCCCGACTGATGAACGTCGATGAGGATTGGCCGCGGCGGGCGGTGTGCCGCGGCATGGACCCCGAATTGTTCTTCCCGGGCGAGAAAGACACCCCGGCGCAGCGGGCCGCGATCGCGATCTGCCAACGCTGCCCCGTCCGTGAGCCGTGCCTGGCGTCGGCCAAGAGGTCGGGCGTCACCTACGGGGTGTTCGGCGGCGTGTTCATCAACCACGTGATGACCGGGCGGCCGGGCCGGCCGGAAGCGCCGTGCGGGACGAGCGGGGCGCGGATGCGTCACCGTAACCGCGGCGAAACCTGCCGAACCTGCGGCATCGACCAGACGGCACGCCGATGAGCTTCCCCGACATCCGCAGCCACACCGCAGGACGCGCAAGACCCTGCATCCACATCCTCGGCCCAATCCCGCCACTGATCCGGGTCGACGCCGCCGCCGCCGCACGACTGACCTGGCAGCCCGTCATCGCCGGGAACATCATCGCCTCCCGCGTCGGCGACACCCTCACGCTGGCAGCCGACGCGCTTGGCCCGCACCGCGATAACAAGCCCCACTACCCCGAAAGCGGCGCGTTCAACCCGCGGCTGCGGTGGCACTACCGGCTGCACGGCGACGGCCCGGTCCTGACCGGCGAGCTCATCGCTGACGCCACGGAAAGCGGTGCGCTGTGACCGACCCGAAGATCCGCGTGCTGTTCACCCCCTCGCAACTGCGCTCGTTCGGCCGCTGCCCCGACTGCGGGCACCACCCCCCGACACAGGACCACCACCCCGACTGCCCCAACCCCGACGCACAGGAGGACACGTGAGCCGCGCCCGCCCCCGCCGATCCATGGCACCTCACCAGCCGACCCGCACGCGAATAAGCCATGCACCCACCCCTAATACCGTCCTGAACCCCCGCTATTCGTCGAGAACCGTTGGAGAGGAGCGCCGGAGCGTTGACCACCACCGCCGCTGAACCGCCGCCGCGCCGCTGGGCGAAGAAACCCGACGCCGCCGCCTATGTCGACGTCTACCCCGAAACCATCGACAACTGGGTCGAACGCGGCCTGATCCGCGCCTACAAATTCGGGCCACGTCTCGTCCGCTACGACCTCAACGAAATCGACGCGATGGGTGCCGCCGCAACAGCCCAGGAGGCAGCCAATGGGTAGCGCGACGTCGAACCCTGACCTCACCAAGAACGTCTGCGGCTGGTTCAAGCCGATCTGGTACGGAGCCGCCGACGCAGCCGGATACAAAGAGCCCGCCACCCTCATGGACACCGGCGAACTGGTCCTGAAGACGATCGCGCCGCGCCCAGACAACTGGATCGACACCGTAGCCGCATTCCTCGCCGCCGGCCTGCCGAAACAACTGATCGAGCGCGCTGTCACCGCCGCGATGGACGTCCCCGTGCCCCACGACGCCCGGTGGCGTTACTTCTGCGGCTACTGCTGCGCCGAACTGCGGGAACTGCGCCGCATCGCCCAAGACGTTCTCAACGCCGAGGAGATGATCTAGATGAGCGACCTGTACAAGCGGACCGTCGCGTTGTGCGCCGACCTTGCCGGGCAGTCAGTCGCCGAGTTTGAACGGCGAATTTCGGGCCAACACCCGCACACCCAGAACGGGCGCGCCGTGGCAGCCGTCATCTTCTACCGGGCCGGTGACTACTGGTCGGACTTCTTCGACATGTCCGACCCCACCGCACTTGCGATCTGGGCCAGCATGTTCGACCAATACCAGCCCTTCGTCACCCCCGAGGTCGCCGAGAAGGCCGTCGATGCCGTCCACGCGGCAGGGGTCGAGCATCCGGCGATCAGCCACTTCCTCCAAGCAGCGGAACGAATCACACAGGAAGGCGGTGCCGTCTGATGGCACGCGAGTACGCCCGGATCCGTATCAGCATCAACAGCGACGACGACTTCGCCAACCTCACCCCCGAGGGCCAGTGGTTCTACACCCGCATCGTCATCCCCGAGCCGACGCTGAACCACTGCGGCGTGTTCGACTGGCGGCCCGCGCGGATGCTCACTCGCGCCCGCGGCCTAACCATCGACTACCTCACCGCCGCCGCCGCCGACTGCGAACGCGGCCGGTTCGTCCTGTTCGACCCCGACACCGAAGAGGGCCTGGCGCGGTCCTACATCCGCAGCGAAGAACTGCTACGCAACCCGAAGATGGCCGTGGCCGTCATGGGCGCCTACCGCGCCGTCGCGTCCAAAACGCTGCGCGCCGCCATCGTCACCGAGATCCGCCGAGCAAACTCCGAGCACCCCGAATACTCGTGCTGGGGCGCCCGCGACATCGGCCTGCAGCTCGCCGAAATCATGGCCCACAAGTCCTCGGATGAGGTCCGATATGTGGACACCATCACCAACCCGAATACCAATCAGATTAGTAATCCGATTACCAACCCGAATACCAATCAGATTAGTAATCCGATTACCAACCGGAATACCAACCACAACGGTAACCACATTGGTAATGCCGAACCGGTGCAGAACACCAATCCGATTACCGATCCCCATACCCAATCGGAATACCAATCCAAATCGGTCCCGATTCCCTGCAGCATGCAACCTGCAGATACTTCCCTGCAGCATGCAACTTCCCCAGGGGGGGAACCTAAGTCGGGTACGTCACCACACCAACCCCACCCCCTCGGCGACGAACCCCCCCGCCGATGCACCAAACACGAAGACACAGACGACCCACCCCCATGCGGCGAATGCGCCGACGCCCGACGCGCAAACGACCGCTGGCAACTCGCAAAGCGCAAACACGACGCCGACACCGCCAACGCACAAAACCTCGCCGCCATCAACGAACGCCGCACCCAAGCCCAAGCACTCCAAGACGCCATCAACAACTGCCCACTCGGATGCGCCCAAAACGACGGCTACACCCCCACCGGCACCGTCTGCAACCACAACCCCAACCAACAACAGATCAACGCCCGCGGCCTCGCCGCCGTCAAAGCAGCCCTAGCCGGACAACCGCCCGACGACCAACCACACCAGGAAGACCCCGAAAGTGCCTAGGAACGCCATTCCGGCGGCAAGAAACCACATCTGTGTAACTCGACAGCACCCCAACCGACCACCCACTAGACAACAACCACCAGCACCCCCAACAGGAAAACTGACAAACATGACCGCCCTCGGCCCCCGCCGCGCCTCCCGAGCCCGCGCGCGAGACGCCTACCGCCTCCGCTGCCAACACAAAACCTGGGACGACATCGCCGCAGCATGCGGCTACGGATCAGCCGCCGCAGCCTGCAAAGCCGTCACCCGCTACATCGAACGCATGCCACCCGAAGAAACCGCCATGGCCCGCGCACTATCCGCCGGCACCTACCGCATGGTCATCAACGAACTCCACCAAATCGCCGAAGCCGCCCAACAGCAGAACAAGCACACCCCGGCACTGCAAGCGCTGCAGGCCATCGCCGACGTCCAAGAGCGCCACGACAAGCTCATCGGGATCGCCCCGGTCGCCCCGGCCACTGAGGTCAACGTGAACATCGGCGCGGCCGAGGCGCTCGAGCAGATGCGGTCACAGTTGACGCGGGTGATCGACGCCGAGGTCATCGGCGAGGTGCGGGAGCTGGGGGCGTGAGCGGCGACCAGGCCGCGGTGAAGGCGGCGAAGAAGGCGGCTGTGGGTGCGGCGATGGACCTGGCCGAGGACATCGCGATGGGCCGCGTCGACGTCGCCGAACTGCGCGCGCTGGTCGCCGAGGAGTGCCGGGCGCTGTTCGGGACGGTGGTCGGGCCGGCTGATCCGCTGTGGGGGCTTCAGTGCGATGTGATGCGGCAGTGCGCGGCGTTGGGTGGGATGTCGTGGGAGGAGCACGCGGAGTGGGCGGCGGTGTTCCGGCCCGCCGACGCCGCCGAGCCGGGGGTGTCGTGGATCGAGCAGGTGTTGGCCGAAGGCGCCGACGACGACGGCTAGCCGTCTATTTGGGGTACACCCGTGTGAGACACCGTGGGTGGGGGGCACGGTGGTGGGGTGACCTGCACTGATGTGTGTCTAAAAAAGTTGTAGACGGCTTGATAGACGCTGGTCTATCATGGTCTAGACACCAGTTGGACACCGAGATTGAGGGGGGACCAAATGACCACCACCGCCACCGAGCGCCAGATCGCCTACGCCCGCCAGCTGCAGGCCGACATCCGCGAGCGCATCACCTGGGAGTTCAACCGCGACACCGTTCGCGGCAGCTTCACCAGGCTGAACCCGAGACGATGGCGCGGGTGCGCGCTGCGCGCCGAGGGCCGCCGCGACGAAGGCGCTGACCGCCGAGGCCCGCGCCGATCAGCGCGCCGCCGCCGACGCCGCCATCGACGCCTACCTCGTCCGTCGCCAGGAGCTCGCCGACGCCGACATCGACAGCATGGACCGCGACCAGATCAGCGCGTACATCGACGACGCCAAGCGCGCGATCTTCTGACCACCACCAACCACACCATCCACGAGAGAGATCAGGAGGACACCATGATTCGAGTCCACGACACCAACACCGGGCGTTCCGCGGTCATCGCCGGCGCTGATGATCTGCCGGAATCCGGCCCTGGTACCCGGACGCCCTGGACGAGGTGTACGAGGTGATCGACCGGCTCGCCGACAACATCCGCAATGTGGAGCCGACGCACGAGGAGTGCGCGTCGGCATCGAGTGGGAGTGGGCCGACGATGACGAGTCGTGAGGAGCGTCTGATGCTGAGAGTGGTTTTCGCCGTGGGGGTGCTCGTCGGCGCGGCGCTGGGTGTGCCGGTCGGCCCGGCGATCATCACCGCCTACGCCGACCCTGCGCCGGTCGTCGACCAGTTCGACCAGCGTTCGTTCCCGTGCCAGGAGGACGTGCTCGGTTACGCGCCGCAGTTCGGGCCAGATCGGGTGGGCTGCATCCACATCGAGGATCTGACCCCGGTGACCGCCGACGGTTCGCAGCAGGCCGTCCCCGATGTGGGGGCGGCCTCGCCGCAAGATGTGATCGCTGAACGGTTCCACGGTGAACGGTGGCTGGACCCATCCTCGCTCGAGGACTTCGCAGAGATCGCCGCCGATGCGGCCCGTGACTGGCGTGAGGCGTGCATGATCCGCACGGTCGAGCAGCTCGACGCGCTACCGGCTGGCGCGGTGATCCGTGTTGGCCGCGGCGGCGTGCTTCAGCGTGGGCGTAGTGGCTGGTTTTCGCCGGGTTTCGAGGTCGGGCAGGACGGCGAGGATCTCGTCGAGTCGGGCGCGGAGATCGTGCTGGTGTGGCACCCGGATTGGAGCGACCAGTGAGCGGCGGGGAACGTCTGACGGCCCGGCAGCTCGAGGTGTTGCGCTCTGCGTGACGCGCCGCCCGGAACTGCGAGCGCATCGGGGCGTCTGGGTACTTCCGCCCGCAGGATGTGGGCCACCGCGTATCCGAGGTGCTGGCGCAACTCGACGCGAAAGGTCTGGTTGAGCGCAGCCCAAAGCGGCCAACGACGTCGAACGCGTTGTACCGGCTGAGCGATTTCGGCGCGGCTGTTGCGGCCGCCGACGCCACTGAGGCGGGATCAGCGATGACCGGCCAGCATGTCGGCTACGTCCGCGTCTCCACCGTCGACCAAAACACCGAACGCCAACTCGACGGCATCGAACTCGACAAGGTGTTCACCGACCACGCCAGCGGCAAAGACACCCGCAGGCCGGCGCTCGAGGAATGCCTCGACTACGTGCGGGAGGGTGACACGCTCGTCGTGCATTCGATGGACCGGCTCGCCCGGTCGCTGGTGATCTGCGGACGGTGGTCGACGACCTGACTGGCCGGGGCGTCGATGCGGTTCGTGAAGGAGAGTTTGACGTTCACGCGTGACGAGTCGGATCCGTGTTCGGTGCTGATGTTGTCGATCATGGGGCGGTCGCGGAGTTTGAGCGGTCGATGATCCGGGAGCGGCAGCGTGAGGGATCGCGATCGCGAAGGCGAAGGCCTACCGGGCCGCAAGCCGGCGCTCACGCGGGCGCAGGTGGTGGAGTCGCAGCGGTTGGCGGCTGGTGAGTCGGCGACCAGGTTGGCTGAGTTCGGGGTGTCGCGGGCGACGGTCTACAACACGCGGTCCCGGGCCGTGGAAGGTGGGCAGTGATGGATCGTGACGAGGTGCGCCAGTTGGTGCGGGATGAGTTGCAGCGGATGGCTGAGGACGGCGAGCTCGAGCGGCTGCTGGAGGTATCGCGGGCGTGCGCGCCGTACCGGGCTGCCGGGGTAACCCGCCGCAGGCAGTCGCGGGCCTGTGACCGGGCGCTCGACGACATCTGACCACCCTGGGCTGACACCCTCGTGGGCATGCGGGATTTGGTGCGGACCCGGCGCGGCGGGTGGCGCGCCGCGACATCCGGCCGCGGCCGAGCTCGCCCGCCGGCTGGACCCGAAGTTCGTCGTAACCCCCACGATCCGGCTCTTGAGCGATATCGCGGTGCGGGCGTTCCACCAGCCTGACCAGCGTGACGTCGTGTCCTGCCCGCCACGAACCGAAGTCGCGACTGCTGGCGATCTGGCTGATCATCTGGGCGTTGATGGAAGACCCGGACAGCGAGAACGTGCTGGTGTCCTACAGCGACGAACTGGCGCAGGCGCACAGCCGTGAGGCGCGCCAGTTGATCAACGAACACGCCGACTTCCTCGGCTACCGGCTGAGTCCGGACAAGACGGCTGTGGGCCGGTGGCGGGTCGAGGGCCGTTGGCCTGTTGGCGACGGGCATCAACTGGTGACCGGGTTCGGTGTACGGGGATTTTGGTGATTGACGACCCGGTGAAGGACGCGGCGGCAGGCGCCCACCAAACCGCCACGGCTGAGGACGGGTTTGTGAATGATCGGTATCGGTCGACGTTGGCGACGTCTTGCTGGTCGTCGACGCTGCTGGTGATGACTCGCTCGGAGTCTGATCTGGCGGGTGAGTTATCGGGGCAGGATCACCGTGTGTGGCCCGCCTGCTGACGTTCGCTGTGGCCGCCGCCGTGGTGGGCGGCAGGGGTGCCGATGGTGTCGGCGTATCGGGTCACGGCCGAGCTTTGCGCCGGTGCGAGAACGCCCGATCGGGCGATCGGACCCTGGTATGAGCGGATCCTGGGTGGCGTTCGGCGCCGGAGGGCGGTCGGGCTGATATCGGGCTTGATCGCGCAGACGAATTGGGCCACCGTTCAGAGGTTTCTCCACGGTGGTTCGTTCGGCGTCACCGATCTCGAGTTCGGCCATGACATCGGGTTCTTTGTATTCGACCTCCCGTTCTACCGCTCCGTGCTGAATTGGCTTTTCGTCGCCGTCTGCCTAGCGCTGGCGGCGAACCTGATGACGCACTACCTGTTCGGCGGTGTGCGGCTTGGCTCCGGCGAAGGTTTGCTCACCGCGGCGGCCCGCGTCCAGTTGGCAGTGCTCGCGGGAATCCTCATCCTGCTCAAAGCCGTCGCTTACTGGTTCGATCGATATGATTTACTGACCTCCTCGCGCAAGGAGCCGACGTTCCGAGGCGCCGGTTATACCGACATTCATGCGGTGTTACCCGCCAGGCTGGTGTTGCTGGCCATCGCGGTGCTGTGCGCCGCATCCTTCTTCGCCGCGATCTTCCTGCGCGACATGCGGATACCAGCGATGGCCGCCGCGCTGCTGGTGCTGTCGTCGATGCTGGTCGGTGGAGGCTGGCCACTGTTGATGGAACAGTTCTCCGTGCGCCCCAACGCGGCCGACGTCGAGCGCCCGTACATCCAGCGCAACATCGAAGCGACTCGGCAGGCTTTTCAGCTCGAAGACGACCAGCTCGAATACCGCCCGTACCCCGGCGTGGGAACCAAGAATCCACGCGACATTCCCGCCGATGTCACCACCATCGCCAACGTGCGGCTACTAGACCCGAACGTACTGTCACGGACTTTCACCCAACAGCAGCAACTCAAGAACTTCTACAGTTTCGCCGACGAACTCGATATCGACCGCTACCGCATCGACGGTGAACTCCAGGACTACATCGTCGGAGTTCGGGAGCTCTCGCCGGACAGCCTGACTGGGAACCAGACCGACTGGATCAACCGCCATACCGTCTATACGCATGGCAACGGGTTCGTCGCCGCCCCGGCGAATCGCGTGAACGCCGCGGTGGGGGACGCCGCTGAAGCGGCCGAAAGCAACAGCGGTTACCCGATTTACGCGGTCAGCGACATCGCGACGCAAGCCGCCGGCGATCAGGTCATACCCGTCGAACAACCGCGGATCTACTTCGGTGAGGTCATCGCTCGGTCGGCGCCGGACTACGCGATCGTCGGCGGTGCCATCGATTCCGCGCCGCGCGAATACGACACCGACACTTCGACCTACACCTACACCGGTGCCGGCGGGGTTCCCATCGGTAACTGGCTGAATCGCACGATATTCGCGGCGAAGTTCGCCGAGCGCAACATCTTGTTCTCCCGTGCCATCGGTTCGGAGTCGAAGGTCATCTTCCATCGCGATCCGCAACAACGGGTACAACGGGTGGCGCCGTGGCTGACGACCGACTCGAACTCCTATCCGGCCGTGGTTGACGGACGTATCGTGTGGATCGTCGATGCCTACACCACGCTCGACGACTACCCCTACGCTCAGCGTAGTTCGCTGGAAGGAGCCGTCACCACGGCCACCGGGGTCGTCCGTCCCGGTAAACAGGTTGCGTACGCGCGCAATTCGGTCAAAGCCGTCGTCGACGCCTACGACGGCACCGTGACGCTATATGAGTTCGACACCGAGGACCCCGTTCTCAAGACCTGGATGCGTGCCTTCCCGGACACTGTCACGCCCGAGAGCGACATCCCAGATGCACTGCGTACCCATTTCCGGTACCCCGAGGACATGTTCAAGGTGCAACGCGATCTGCTAGCGAAGTACCACGTAGACGAACCGCGAGAATTCTTCACCACCAATGCATTCTGGTCAGTTCCCAGCGATCCCACCAACGACGCCAACCCGACTCAACCGCCGTTCTACATTCTCGTGGGCGACGAGGAGACGACCCAACCCTCATTCCGACTCGCCACTGCGATGGTCGGCTACAACCGCGAGTTCTTGTCCGCATACATTTCGGCGGATTCCGACCCGGAAAACTACGGCAAGATCACGGTGCTGCAGTTGCCGACCGACACCCTCACCCAGGGACCGCAGCAGATACAAAACTCCATGATTTCGGACACCCGGGTGGCGTCGGAACGGACTCTGCTCGAACGCTCCAACCGCATCCACTACGGCAACCTGCTCACCTTGCCGATCGCCGACGGCGGCGTGTTGTATGTGGAACCGCTGTATACCGAACGGATTTCGACCAACCCCAACAGCTCGACGTTCCCGCAACTGTCTCGGGTACTGGTGAGCTTCCGGGAACCGGGCGCCGGCGGTGTGCGCGTCGGATATGCACCGACGCTCGCCGAGGCACTCGATCAGGTATTCGGGCCAGGAACCGGACGTGCGGCCACCGCACCGGGAGGTGACGCGGCGAGTGCGCCGGCGGCACCGCCTCCAGACCGGCCGGCCACGTCGCCCCCTGCCGAAGGTCCCACGCCGCAGCGACCACCCGATGCAGTCACCCCACCGGGTGCCGGCAGCGAGTCCCCGGAGACGGCCGCCGAACTGCGCGAGGCGTTGGCCGAAATCCGCGCTGCACTCGAACGGATGGAGAGCGCCGTCGACGCCATCGATTCCCCTAGCCCGTAGCGCCTGCCACCCGACATCGCCGAACGGCGGAAGGCCGTCGGCCCGAACCATTGTCTGGCGCCGGGACACATTCACGCGTAGATTCCTCGACAGGTGCGCCGGGAAGCCTGGTCGGCTGTTGATGCTCGACGTCAGGAAAGGGACCCGGATGCACGATCTGCCCACCACGCCTGCGCGTGCGCAATCGCGATTTGCTGTTCAGATCGATGGCCTGACCAAACGTTTCGGGCGAATCGTCGCGGTCAGTGCCCTCGACCTGACCGTGCAGCGGGGTGAAGTGTTCGGATTTCTCGGCCCCAACGGGGCCGGGAAGTCGACGACGATCCGCATGATGCTCGGCCTCATCCGCCCTGATGCGGGACGGGTCACCGTCCTCGGCACCGACGCCGCTGATGTCCGTCGGGCTCACGAATGTCTGGCGTATGTGCCTGCCGACGTCAGCCTCTGGCCGTTCCTCACCGGCGCGGAGATCCTGGAGTTGATGGCCAATCTGGGCCCACCGGTCGACCTCGAGTACCGGGCAGAACTCGTCGAACGCTTCGCGCTGGATCTCGACCGGCCGGCCAAAGCCTATTCCACCGGCAACCGGCAGAAGGTGGCGATCGTGGCGGCGTTCGCCACCCGGGCCCCGCTGCTGATCCTCGATGAACCCACCAGCGGTCTGGATCCATTGATGGAAAGGGAGTTTCGGCGTTGCATCGACGAGGCCAAACAGCGGAACCAGACGGTGTTCTTGAGCTCGCACCAGCTCGCCGAAGTCGAGGCGGTGTGCGATCGGGTCGCCATCCTGCGTTCCGGCCGCCTCGTCGAAATCGACACCATCGCCGACCTGCGACGGCTGCGCCGAACCGTGGTGGAGGTGTCCTTCCAGCATGACGAGCCGCGACTCGCCGATGTGCCTGGCGTCACCGACGTCGATCGTATCGGAGACAACCGGCTGCGGTTCAACATGTCCGGCCCGCCGAGCGCCGCGCTGCGCGCCCTGGCCGCGGTCGAGATCAGCAGCGTCGCCATGCGCGAGCCCAACCTCGAGGAGATCTTCCTCGATTATTACGGCGAGCTGTCGCGATGACCACCGGAACGGTCACCGCCAGGCATGCCGCGCCCGCACGGCCAACGCCGAGAAGTGCGACCACCAGGCTCGCCACCCGGCAGGTTCGTCGCGGCACTGTGATCGTGTTCGCAGTGTGCGCCGGGATGTCGTTCCTTGTTGCCGCACAATACAAGTCGACATTCCAGGACGCGCTGAGCCCGGAAGCTCTCCGCGCGCTGGCTGAAAACCCAGCCATCCGAGTGCTTTTCGGCACACCAATGGCACTCGACGACGCGGGCGGCTTCACTGTCTGGCGGACGGGCACTCCGCTGCTGGTGGTGGCCGGCGTGTGGATCATGCTCGCCGCTGTCCGCATCACCCGCGGGGAAGAGGACACCGGCCGCTGGGATTTCCTGCTGTCCGGCACTCTTCGGGTTTCCGATACGTTGCGCAGTTGCGCTCTTGCGCTCGCCTGCAGCGCCCTGGTGATCAGCCTCGGCGTTTGGGCCGCGCTGCTGGCCGCCGGCACCGCCGCATGGGGCGCAACTCTTTACGCAGCCGGCTTTCTCGGTGTGACGTTGACGTTCGCCGCGGCCGGGTTCGTAGCCGCCCAGCTGATGCCCAACAGACCGAGAGCCGTCGGCACCGCGGTCGGGTTTCTCGGCGCCAGTCTCCTGCTGCGGATGATCGCAGACGCCGCAACGACGCTGGCCGGACTCGCGTGGATCAGCCCCCTCGGTCTGATCGCCCGAACCGCACCGTTCGCCGACAACAGGGTCGCCCCGCTGGCGGTGCTTGCGTGCTACCCGGTCGCGCTGGGGACGGCAGCGATGGCCATTTCGGCTTCGCGGGACGTGGGAAGCGGGTTGTTGACGGTATCGGACAGTCGTGCGCCGCGCCCGCGATTGCTTGGCTCGGTCATGGGATTCGCCGTGCGGCGTTCCCTGCGGTCGACGCTGGGCTGGGCCGCCGCGATCGCGACGTACTTTGTGGTATTCGGCGCCACCATCGCGTCGATACTTGAATTCTTCGAGCAGAATCCGCGATTCGCGGACTTGGCCGCGGCCGCCGGCTTTGCCGGTCTCAACTCGGCCGAGGGGTTTTGCGCGGCGCTGCTGGCCCTGTGCGCCCTCGCGACGGGAATGTACGCGGACACCAGGATCGGGGCGTTCGTCGACGACGAACAGGCACGTCGCGCGACGCTGTTGTTCGCCTCACCCGTCTCTCGAGCGGGGCTGTTGAGCACCGAGATCGCGGTGGTCGCATTCGGGGTGCTGGCTCTGCACGTCACCGCCGCGGCCGGTATCACCGTCGGCGCCGCCGTGACAGGCGCTCCGCTGAGCTTCTCCGATGCCGTTGCCGGGGCGCTGAACACCGCGCCGATCGCCGCATTGGCGCTCGGCGCTGCGGCGCTGGCCGCGGGGTGGTCACCGTCGGCGGTCACCGCCGTCGGCGCTGTGCCGGTGGTCGGTGGATTCCTGCTCAACGTCGTCGCCGAGAGCATGCACGCACCGGGGTGGGTGGGAAACCTGTCGCCGTTCGTGCATGTGCAACCCGTGCCCCTCCTGGGTCCGGATTGGGCGGCGCTGGGGGTGCTGGTGAGCATCTCCGCTGTCTTGGCCGCGATCGAAATGGCGGGGTATCGACGCCGAGACCTGACATCATGATCGTGCGTGACTATCGGCTGTGGCGAGCGGCTTTCGAGCCCCCTTCACGGGTACGCGCCAACATGATGTCCGCCGCCGGTCAGGCACAGCGTCACTGAACCTGGTAAGTCACTGGATCCGGCGCTGGCGGTCTGATGACGGCCACACGTAGGGCAGGTCGTCGGGCACGTCACCGAAATACTGTCGATAGTGGCCGGGATCCTTGCGGACCAACGACGACTGGTGACTGCGATGAAACTCCTTGTCGCCCAACCACGGTGGCAGTTCGTCGGCGGCGGCCAACTCCTTCTGGGTCCGTACCACGGTCAGCCCCGTGCCCTTCGTCAAGTCGGTGGCAAGGGTTGCCGCGCACGTGTCGGCGCCGCCGCTCTCACACCACACCGCGCACACGTCGAGGCCGTAACGAACCAGTGCCTCCTCGTATCCCGCCCACATCGCGGCCGCGGGATGGTGGCGCCAGCCGTAACCTGGCACGGTCAGCGCGCGCAGCACCTGGATGGTCTCCACCCGCTGCTTACCGAGTCTGCGCCGGTCGAGCACACGCGCGGAAGCGTCAAAGCCGGGGTACGGCAGGAACGTTTGCACCCCGGCGACGTACCCGCGGCGGCGGCGAGCAAAACGTGCTCAGGCGTCGGCGCCGATATCGGGCTTGCCGAACCACCCGCCAGCCGGCCGAATGCCCTTGTACCAGTCCACAACTGCTCCAGAGATTCGGTGCGCATCGGTATCGGAGCGCACCACCGCGATCGACGTCACGAGGTCCTGCAACCCGTTCATCGAGCACTCGTAGCCGATCCGGTGCGCCAAACTCCGCACCCAATCGGCGGCACGCCGGTGCTTGTGCTCGGGAGTCTGCCGCACATCGCACACCACCAGCAGCCGCTGAACTCCGGTGGCGATCGCGGTGTCGGTCACCAGGTCACAGATGTGGGTCTCGCTGGCCTTCTCCTGTCGCTTGGAGTTGATCAGCTCATCGTCGACGATCGCGATGATCGCCTCGCCGGGCCCCGAATCATCGCTTCCGGCGCCGACGACACCGTGGCGGCGGAACTCCGCAGAAATTGACTCATAAAGCTGCGTCGCCTGACCGAACACAATTGGCGACGTGCCGATCTCTCGGACTGCCACCTGAGACTCCATTCTCGTCATGCGTGCTGAGTTCAGCACTGCTCTGCCGCCAGCGAGCGGCTATCCCGTGAGCGTTGCGCAACTGAGTTCTCGTTGCACAGCGCGCTCCTGCTCTTCGGTGAGGTCGAGCGCAACGCGGATGCCATCCCGGTAACCCGCTGCGACATCGTCCTCGAGGTCTGTGCGCAGCTCTTCGGACAACCGCTGTGCGATCGTCCGGAGCGCGGCCAGCGTCCTGGCCCGATGACGTCCGTCGGCGAAATCCATGGCTGCGCTTGCCATCTGGTCCAAGACACAAATGCGCGCAT
Source organism: Mycolicibacterium pulveris (assembly GCF_010725725.1). Lineage (NCBI taxonomy): Bacteria > Bacillati > Actinomycetota > Actinomycetes > Mycobacteriales > Mycobacteriaceae > Mycobacterium > Mycolicibacterium pulveris. The sequence continues at coordinate 70,538 of NZ_AP022599.1, forward strand.
AGCGAAGTGCCGCAGCGTAGCCCTTGCGGTAGGCCGCGCTGCGTTCTTCGGCTGTCGACGGGATCGCCGCGTCATCGCATGCCTTGATCAAGACCTCGAGCACGTCCATCTCGGTTTGTTCGTTTGATGTCGCCGCTTCGCTCGGCCCGTCCGCGCGCCTCATCACGGCGTCCACTTTTCTGTACGTCCCTTCTTTTTCGTATTGTTCGCTAATCCAGCTACCAAAACTGTGAATTTTTGCGCGACGGCGTTGTTGCGCTCAAAATATTCAAACGTAACTGCGTGACCGAAAATTTCTTACTCAATGCAGCCTGTAAGCGTGCGGTCGATTTGCGTCGATCCGGCTCCCTCAAATTGCCCCGCACACTAAATATCGGCTCTGAAAACTAAGCTCAGAGCCGATAGTGTGTGCAGTTCAGACCGCTCAGGACCGAGAGGGACGTTTGCGCTTCGGAAGAAATTCCTCTGAGGCTGCGGCCTTGGCCTTTTTCTCTGCCCGCCGCTCTTTAATTGACTTCCCGGGCTTTTTCGCAGTCTGTTTAGCCATCGTTGCTCCTTTTCACAGTGGCAACCATCACCGACCCTGACCATACCCGAGAAAAAAATAAAAGCCACTGTAGCGATTCGAGCGCCGACGCGCACCCCGTCGGACCGAGTTCTGCTGTGCCAGCGGCGATCTTGGCCCGGCTCAGCGGGTCAGCACCGCGACGCTTTCGACGTGGTGCGTCAGCGGAAACGAGTCGAACACCCGCACCTGCTCCACCGTGTACCCGTGGCTCCGATAGAGCCCGACGTCGCGCGCGAACGCGGCCGCCTCACACCCGATGTGGATCACCCGGGGCACGCCCGCCTCGGCCAACAACGCGATAACCTCGCGGCCCGCGCCCGACCGCGGTGGGTCGAGCACCGCGACGTCTGCACGCTGCCGTTGGGCCATCAGCGCGCGGCGTACCGAGTCGGTGACCACCGACACCCAGCCCAGATCGGCCAGCGCTGCACGCGCCGCGCGCGACGACCCCCGCGACGTGTCGACCGTCACGACCCTGCCGCCGTCTCCGACGGCCTCGGCGAGCACGGCCGCGAAAATTCCTGCGCCGCCGTACAAGTCCCACGCCGTCATCCCCCGGTCCAACTGTGCGAGTTCTGCCACCAGCTCGGTGTAGACCCGCGCCGCGTCGCGATGGGCCTGCCAGAACGCGGTCACCGGCACCCGCCAGGTGCGCTGCCCGATCCGCTGCACGGCCTCGTAGTCGCCCTCGATCACCTGCGTCGCGGCCCGCCGCCCGGTGCGGGGTCCGGTCTGCACGACGTGGCGACGGCCGTCGTCGTCGAGTGCGACATGCACCTGGGCGCCCGGGGGCCAGGTCCGTTCGTTCAGCCCATCGACCATGCCGGCCGGCAGCTGCGCACAACCGAGTTCGGTGATGACTTCCGAACTGTGGTAGCGGTGAAAGCCCAGACGGCCGTCGGCCGCGGTGTGCAGCCGCACCCTGGTCCGCCAGCCCGTGGCACCCGAGACACCCACCGGCTCGGCGACGGCCCGGTCCTCGTCGAGCCAGCGGAAGCCACCGAGGCGGGCCAGCTGGTTGGCGACCACGAAGCCCTTCAGCCGTCGCAGCGCCTCCGGTGTGGCGAAAGCCATATCGCAACAGCCCGCGCCGTCGACGCCGGCGATCGGGCACAGCGGATCCACGCGATCGGCCGACGGCTCGATCACCTCCACGACGTATGCGTGCCAGTACTTTCCGTGATCGGCGACGACACGGGCCCGCACGGTCTCCCCCGGCAGCGCACACCGGACGAACACCACCCGGCCGTCGTGGCGGGCCACACAGCTGCCGCCGTTGGCCGCGGGCCCGGTGGTCAATGTCAGGTCGTGCTCGGCGGCGTCGACTGGGGCGCTCACTCCAAGAAGCCCCTGCGTGCGTCGCCGGGCGCGGACTGCGGTTGCAGCGTCTTGAGCCGCTCCGAGGAACTCAGCTGCCACGGCACCGAGGTCACCATCACGTTCGGCTCGAACAACAGCCTGCCCTTGAGCCGCAGCGCGCTCTGGTTGTGCAGCACCTGCTCCCACCAGTGGCCGACGACGTACTCCGGAATGAACACGGTCACCACCGTGCGCGGCGATTCCTTGATCACCCGCTTGACATAGTCGAGAACCGGGCGGGTGATCTCGCGGTACGGCGACGCGATCACCTTCAAGGGCACGCTGATATCGCTGTTCTCCCATTTGTGCACCAGCGCGCGTGTCTCGGCGTCGTCGACGCTGACGGTGATCGCCTCCAGCGTGTCCGGGCGGGTGGCCCGCGCGTACGCCAGCGCGCGCATGGTCGGCAGATGCAGCTTGGACACCAGCACGATCGCGTGGTTGCGGCTGGGCAGCACCATGTCGCCGATTTCGTCCTCCTGTTCCGCGAGCTCGCGCGCGACGGTGACATAGTGGCGCCGGATGAGCCGCATGAGCACGAACAGGGAGGCCATCGCCAGGATCGCGATCCACGCGCCCGCGGCGAACTTGGACACCACGACGACGATCAACACCGTTCCGGTGCAGACGAACCCGACGGTGTTGATCGCCCGCGAGCGCATCATCTTGCGGCGGGCGGCGGCGTCGGTCTCAGCACCCAGCAGCCGCGTCCAGTGCCGCACCATGCCGATCTGGCTGAACGTGAACGCCACGAACACCCCGACGATGTAGAGCTGGATGAGCGAGGTCACCTGGGCGCGAAACGCGACGACGAACGCGATCGCCGCGACGGCCAGGAACAGGATGCCGTTGGAGAACGCCAGCCGGTCACCCCGGGTGTGCAGCTGCCGGGGCAGGTAACGGTCCTGGGCCAGAATCGATCCCAGCACGGGAAACCCGTTGAACGCGGTGTTGGCCGCCAGCGCCAGGATCAGTGCCGTGACGACGGCGATCAACAGCAGGCCCAGCGAGAAGTTATGGAAGACCGCGTCGGCCAGCTGGGCCACCAGGGTCTTCTGGTGGTAGTCGGCCGGGGCGCCGATCAACTGCTCATGCGGGCGTTCGGCGATCTGCACCCCGGTTAGGTTGGCCAGCACGATGACGCCCATGAACATGGTGATCGCCAGCGCACCCAGCATCGCCAGTGTGGTAGCGGCGTTGCGCGCCTTGGGCTTTCGGAACGCCGGCACCCCGTTGCTGATCGCCTCCACACCGGTCAGCGCGGCGCTGCCGGACGAAAACGCCCGCGCGACCAGAAAAACCAGCGCGAAGCCGAGCACATCGCCGTGCTCGGACCGCATCTCGAACGCCGCCGACTCGGCCTGCAGCGGTTCGCCCAGCAGGTAGATCTGGATGAAGCCCCAGCCGAGCATGATGAACATGCCGACGATGAACGCGTACGTCGGGATCGCGAACGCGGTACCCGACTCCCGGATTCCACGCAGGTTCATCGCCGTCAACAGCACGATCGCCAGCACGGCGAACAGCACCTTGTGATGGTTGACGTACGGCACCGCCGAGCCGATGTTCGACATCGCCGAGGACACCGACACCGCGACGGTCAGCACGTAGTCCACCAGCAGCGCGCTGGCCACGGTGAGCCCGGCGGTGGGCCCCAGGTTGGTGCTGACCACCTCGTAGTCGCCGCCACCCGAGGGGTAGGCGTGCACGTTCTGCCGGTAGCTGGCGATGACGATCAGCATGACCCCGGCGACGGCCAGCCCGATCCACGGCGTCATCGAGTACGCGGCGAGGCCGGCGACCGAAAGGACCAGAAAGATCTCCTCGGGCGCGTAGGCCACCGAGGACAACGCGTCGGAGGCGAACACCGGAAGGGCGATCCGCTTGGGCAGCAGGGTGTGCGAGATCCTGTCGCTGCGGAACGGTCTGCCGAGAACCAACCGTCGTGCGACGGTCGAAAGCTTGGACACGAGTGCCAAGGGTAAGCCTGAAGTCCGATAACCGTCGGAAAGCGGTAGCGTTCCGACTGCGCGGGTTCGAACAGGAGGGACCGTCGAGTGCGGGTAGTGGTGATGGGCTGCGGCCGGGTGGGGGCATCGCTGTCAGACAGCCTGGCCAGGATCGGCCACGATGTGGCGGTCATCGACCGCGACAGCACCGCGTTTCACCGGCTGTCGCCCGAGTTTCCCGGTGAACGGGTCCTCGGCATGGGATTCGACCGTGACGTGCTGCTGCGGGCAGGCATCGAGGAGGCCGGCGCGTTCGCCGCGGTCTCCTCGGGCGACAACTCCAACATCATCTCGGCGCGGGTGGCCCGCGAGACGTTCCATGTGGAGCGGGTGGTCGCCCGCATCTACGACGCCAAGCGCGCCGCGGTCTATGAGCGGTTGGGCATTCCGACGGTGGCCACCGTGCCGTGGACGACGGACCGGCTGCTCAACGTGCTCACCCGCGAGACCGAGACCGCGAAATGGCGCGATCCCACGGGCAACGTCGGTGTCACCGAGCTCGCGCTGCACGAGGAGTGGGTGGGCCGCCGGATGACCGATCTGGAGGCCGCCACCGGCGGGCGGGTGGCGTTTCTGATCCGGTTCGGCGAGGGCGTGCTACCCGACACCAAGACCGTCGTCCAGGCCGGCGATCAGGTGTTCATGGCGGCCATCGCCGGGCATATCGCCGAAGCGCTGGCGATCGCGGCGTTGCCGCCCAGCGAGGACATCGAGGGCTAGACAGCTATGAAAGTCGCCATCGCCGGGGCCGGCGCCGTCGGCCGCTCCATCGCCCGCGAACTCGTCGAGGCGCACGAGGTCACGCTGGTCGAACGCAACCCCGACCACATCGACGTCGACGCGGTACCCGCCGCCCAGTGGCGGCTGGGAGACGCCTGCGAGCTCACCTTGTTGGAGGCGATCAAGCTCGAGGAGTTCGACGTGGTGATCGCCGCCACCGGCGACGACAAGGTCAACGTCGTGGTGAGCCTGTTGGCCAAGACCGAGTTCGCGGTGCCGCGGGTGGTGGCCCGGGTCAACGACCCCCGCAACGAGTGGCTGTTCGACGAGAACTGGGGCGTCGACGTCGCGGTGTCCACGCCGCGCATGCTCGCCTCGCTCGTGGAGGAGGCCGTCGCCGTCGGTGATCTGGTGCGGCTGATGGAGTTTCGCAAGGGGCAGGCCAACCTCGTGGAGATCACCCTGCCCGACGACACCCCGTGGGGCGGCAAACCGGTCAAACGCCTCGAGCTGCCCCGCGACTGCGCGTTGGTGACGATCCTGCGCGGCCCGCGGGTGATCGTGCCCGAATCCGACGAGCCGCTCGAGGGCGGCGACGAGCTGTTGTTCGTCGCCGTCGCCGAGGCCGAGGACGACCTCAAGGCGCTCCTGCTGCACCCCCAGCCGCGCTGAGCTCAGCGCACCGGCGGGCGAGCAGACGCCAACACCCCCACTTCGGGCGGTTTCAGGGGGTCTACGCGTCTGTTCGCGACGGGTAACTCTCGGCGATGCGCACCGGCGGAGGGGCCGGGCGGTCGTGACAGCGCGCGGTCGCGTCGGCGTCGACGCGGCGCACGTCGCTCTGCGCGTTGCGGATACCCACCGCCGAAACCACCCCGGCGAGCGCCAACAGGACGGCGGTGACCAACGCGCCGCTTCGAAAGCCGTCGAAATCGACTGTGTCCCCTACGATCACGCCCGTGAACGCGATCGCGATCAGCCCCGCGACGCGGGAGATGGCGTTGTTGACCGCCGACCCGATGCCGCTCTGCGACGGCTGCACGGCGGCCAACACAGCCGCGGTCAACGGCGAGACCGTGATCGTCAGCCCGAGGCCGAACACCACCAGGCCGGGCAGCATCTGCGTCCACAGGTCGAAGGGTTGGCGCGTCGCGGCCATCAGCACGTAGCCCAGCGCCGCGACCAGGGGACCGACGGCCATGAAGAGTCGGGGCCCGTACCTGCCCGCCAACGCGCCGAAGCGACGGGCCAGCAGGAACGACAGCACCGGGACCGGCAACGTGGCCAGGCCCGCCTGCGTCGCCGACAGCCCCGCGGTCTCCTGAAGGAACAACGCGACGATCAGCATGCCGAGCGACAGCCCGGCGTAGAGAAACACGGTGGCCAGGTTTCCGACGGCGAAGTTGCGGGCGCGAAAGATCTGCAGCGGCATCATCGGGTGCCCGGTGACACCCTCCCACCACGGAAACGCGCACAGGCATGCCAGCCCGGCCAGCAGGCTCACCACCACCGTCGCATGCGAGAAGCCAAGGCGCTGCCCCTCGATCAGCGCGAACACCACCCCGGTGAGCCCACCGGCGTTCAACAGCGCCCCGATGACGTCCACTTGCCGCCGGCCGTCGCCGCCGTCCGACGCGCCGGACAGCTTCGTCGTCAGATACAGCGTGACGGCCAGCGGCACGATGTTCACACCGAAGATCCAGCGCCAGCTCAGCGCGTCGACAAGCATCCCGCCCAGCAGCGGCCCGATCACGAAAGCCGTTCCCGTCCAAGCGGTCCACGTGCCGATCGCCCGGGCCTGGGCGGCGCCGGAGAACCGGGCGTTGATCATCGCCAACGAACTGGGCACCAGGAATGCGGCGCCGACGCCCTGTAGGCAGCGCGCGGCGATCAGCACCCAACCGGTGGGCGCCACCGCGCACAGCACCGATGACACGGCGAACACGACCAGACCGGCACGCAACACGGCCAGCCGCCCGAACTGATCGGAGACGGCGCCGGCCACCAGGATCAGCGCGCCCAGCGTGAGCAGATAGCCGTCGACCACCCACTGCTGAAGCGCCAGCCCGGCACCGAATTCCCGGCTGATGGCCGGCAACGCGAGGTTGACGACCGAGCCGTCGAGGAACGCGACGAACGAGGACAGTACGGCGACCGCGATCAGCGGCCGGTCGGTGTCGTCGGCGCGGCGCCGGCCTGGGCCGTCGGCGTCAGTGGGCATCCGCCACGCCGTCGCGCTCGGTGCGCGTGGCGTCGGTCGCGGCGTCCGCTTGCGCGGCCTCGTGGGCGCGGATGGCGCGCTGTGCCGAGCGGATCGCCAGATAGGTCACCAATGCGGCGACGGCGGTCAACGGCCAGCCCATCGCGATGCGCGCGGCACCGAGCCAGCCCGTCTGGTCGGCGTCGTAGAGGTGGTGCTGCACGATGAACCGCGAGGCGAAGACCAGCACCCAGACCACCGTGGCGGCGTCGAACACCAGCACCGCCTTGCGCACGTCGCGCCAGCCGCGGTCGTGGCCGCTGATCCAGCTCCAGATGTAGCCGACGACCGGCCTGCGCACGAGGACCGAGAGCCCGAACACCGACGCCCACAGCAGCGAGGTCCAGATGCCGAGCAGGAAGTAGCCCTTGGACTCCCCCATCACATAGGCGATCAACGCGCAGATGCCGACCCCGAAAAAGCCCGAGATCGCCGGCTGCGCGCTCTCCCGTCGGGCCAGTCGCCAAACCAGGATGACCGCCGCGACGCTCAGCGCCCACACGATCGCGGGAACCAGCCCGAACAGCGATGACACCGGAACGAACGCCACCACCGGCAGCGAGGAGTAGATCAGCCCGCTGACACCGCCGACCTGGGCGAGGACGGCGTTGACCCTGCTGCTGGGTTCACCCGGTACGGTTCCGGGCTCGCTCACTTCTGGATCTCGTAGTGCGGGTTGTAGATCGCCTTGGCGCCGCTGTCGAGCTTGCCGACCCGGCCGTGCACCTTCAGAGTGCGCCCCGACTCGATGCCGGGTATCCGCCGCTGGCCCAGCCAGACCAGCATCACCGAGTCCGTGCCGTCGAACAGTTCGGCCTTGACCCCGCCGGTGCCGCTCTTGCCGCTGCACTCCACACTGCGCAGGGTGCCGACCATCGTCACTTCTTGACCGCGCTCGCAGTCGATCGCCTTCTGCGCGCCGGTGCTGGCGGCTTCTTCGCTGAGTTCTTCGGCATCGAGTTGCTCCGGGTCCTCCGTCAACCGCCGTGTGAGCCGGCGCAGATACCCCTCGGCCGTAGCCATGGCGTCTCCTGACCTATCGCAGATCCACCGTAGATCTACCCCAACCAACGCCACCGTAGACCTGTTGGTTCCCAGATGCCATGTGGGGGCCGCCTCGCCACGCCGGGCAATTTCACGACAGGGCACTATCGTCTGATGGCCGTCAATCTGCGCGGGGTGACCACGGTTCTGCTGCCCGGTACCGGCTCCGACGACAACTACATCTATCGGGCGTTCGCGGGTGCCCTGCGCGAGGCGGGCGCGGTGCTGGTCACCCCGGCGCCGCGACCGGAACGGCTGGTGGAGGGCTATCGCGACGCGCTGGACGACGCCGCGCGGGCCGGTGCGATCGCCGTCGGCGGGGTCTCCATCGGCGCCGCGGTGGCCACCGAGTGGGCGCTGCGGCATCCGGGTCAGACCGTCGCCGTGCTGGCCGCGCTGCCCGCGTGGACGGGTTCGCCCGACACGGCGCCGGCCGCCATGGCCGCTCGCCATTCCGCACAGTTGCTGCGCGAGCAGGGCCTCGACTCGGCCACCGCGACGATGCGGGCGTCGAGCCCGCAGTGGCTGGCCGACGAACTGGCCCGGTCGTGGGCCGGGCAGTGGCCGGCGCTGCCCGACGCGATGGAGGAGGCCACCCGCTATGTCGCACCGACCTGCGAGGCGCTGGCGACGCTCGCCGTGCCGATGGGGGTCGTCGCGGCCACCGACGACCCCGTCCATCCGATCGAGGTCGCCAGGCAATGGGTCGCGGCGGCGCCGCGGGCGGCGCTGCGCACCGTCACGCTCGACGCGATGGGCGCCGACCCGGCGGTGCTCGGCGCCGCGTGTGTCGCCGCGCTACAAGCGTGCGATTTCGGTGCGCTACGTCGCGGTGAGCGCGACCGCGGGCACCGAAATCGCTAGCCGCCGGTGATCGTGCGCAGCTGCTGCATGGCCGAGCCCTGCTCGCTGCGGCGCGCGGCCGGTGCGGGCGGCGGCTGCTGACCGGCCTGCTGCGCCTGCTGGGCGGCGGCCTGCTGCGCGGCGGCGCGCAGCTGTTCAGCCATCGGCCCGGGAAGCTCGATGGTCAACGGGGTACGCACCGGCATCGGGGTACTGCCGCGGCGAACCACGGTGTCGGCCAAGGCATTTCGTGCCTCTTCGGCGAGCGCATCGATGTGCTGCTGGGGGCCGTTGACGACACAGCGGATCATCCATCGATACCCGTCGACGCCGATGAAGCGCACCACACCGGCCTGGCCCTGATCACCCGCCGCGACGCCGACGACCTCGCGACCCCACGGGCCGTCCTGGATGCTCACCGTGGGGACGTCCTTGCGCAGTGACTCGGCCAGTTCGGCGGCGACCTCGCGCCACAGCCCCGTCGACTTCGGCGCCGCGTACGCGGCGATGGTGAACCGGCCGTGCGGCGTGACCACCCAGACAGCGCTGGGCACCCCCTGCGGGCTGAGCTCCACCTGGACCTGGCCCGCCTCGGGCATCGGGATCAGCACCGAGCCCAGATCCAGCCGACCCACCGTGGCGACCGACGGGTCGTCGAAATCGTCGATGTCGAACGGGCCTTCGAGCTCGTCGTCGGTGCCGCCAGGCGCCGCGGCAACCTCGTCGGGGGTGCCGTCGTCGTTGTCTCGTCTACCTAATGCCATCACAAACTCGCATGTCCGCCGGAGGAACCGTGGCCACCGTCGCCACGGGAAGTGTCAGCAAGGCCTGCCTCGTCGAAAGACGTCACCTCCACCAGCTCGGGCAGTTCGACGCGCTGCACGAGCAACTGGGCGATCCGGTCTCCACGGTGCACGATGATCGGCGCCTGCGGGTCGAGGTTGATCAGCGCCACCTTGATCTCACCGCGGTAGCCGGCGTCAATGGTACCCGGGCTGTTCACAATCGAAAGCCCAACGCGGGCAGCCAAACCCGACCGGGGGTGGACCAGGCCGACCATCCCGTGCGGGATGGCGACCGCGATGCCGGTCGGCACGAGAGCCCGCTGACCGGGCGCCAGCTCGACATCGACCGCGCTGTAGAGGTCGACGCCGGCGTCGCCGTCATGGGCGCGGCTGGGCATCGGCAGATCAGGGTCCAGTCGCACGACGGCCAGAGTGGTGGACACGACGTCAGAGATTACCCTTGGCCGCGTGTCGGACACGCGTGCCACGTCGCAAACCGTTCGCTACCGAGAACGGTTGTGGGTGCCTTGGTGGTGGTGGCCGCCGGGCCTCGGGCTGGGCGCGCTGCTGGCCCTCGAGGTCAACCAGGGCATCCCGAACCTGCCGAACTGGGCGCCGTTCGCGGTGCTGCTGCCGGTCGCGGTCGTCGTATTGCTGTGGCTCGGCAAGACCGAGGTGCGCGTGGTCAGCAGCGCCGACGACACCGAGCTGTGGGTGGGCGCAGCGCACCTGCCGATGAGCGTGGTGTCGCGCATGGCTGAAGTGCCGCGCAGCGCCAAGTCCGCGGCGTTGGGCCGCCAGCTCGACCCGGCGGCCTTCGTCATGCACCGGGCCTGGGTGGGCCCGATGGTTCTTCTGGTTCTCGATGATCCCGACGATCCCACGCCCTATTGGCTGGTGAGCTGTCGTCATCCGGATCGTGTTCTGTCCGCCTTGCGCGGATCGCAGTAGTTCCGCCCCCCTGGTCGCACCGGTCAGGCCGCGCAGTCGGTGCAGAGCATCACGCCGTTCTTCTCGCTGGCCAGTCGGCTGCGGTGGTGCACAAGGAAGCAGCTGGAGCAGGTGAACTCGTCGGCCTGCTTCGGAATGACGCGCACGGACAGTTCCTCGCCGGAGAGGTCAGCGCCTGGCAGCTCGAAGGACTCAGCGGACTCCGACTCGTCGACGTCGACGACCGCCGACTGGGCCTCGTTGCGCCGCGCCTTCAGCTCCTCGAGTGAATCTTCTGAGACATCATCGGTCTCAGTTCGCCGTGGGGCGTCGTAATCGGTAGCCATTTCGTCCCCTCCGATAAACGTTGCAGCAAGGCTTTGTACCAGCGTCGAACGCATCCACCAAATGATTCGTGCCCGGAATGACACACGTTCCACTGTGATTTACATCACATTCCAGGAGGCGCCGCTCGAGGCACTCTAGACCACTGCCTCTAGAGTGCAGGCGTGGTCGCGCAAATCACCGAGGGCACCGCGTTCGACAGGCACGGACGCCCGTTTCGTCGACGCCACTACGCGCCGGCTATCGCGATGTTCGTCGCGTTGGCGGTCGTGACGATGGTGGTCTGGGTCATCGCGCTGAACCGGCCGCCAGACGTCCGCGAGGCGACCGTGTGCAACCCGCCGCCGGTGTCGACGGATCCCGACGCGCCCCCGCCCCCGCCGCTGGGCGTGCAGGTGTCGCGTTCGGAGATGACCGAGGTGGCGCCCGCCAAGCTCGCCGACACCAAGATCCGGGTGCTCAACGCCAGCGGCCAGGGCGGGCAGGCCGCCGAGGTGGCCAGCGACCTGCGCGACCTGGGCTTTGCCGACCCCACCGCGGAGAACGACTCGATTTACGCGTCCACCCGGCTCGCCTGCCACGGCCAGATCAGGTTCGGGCCCGCCGGACGGGCCGCGGCCGCCGCGGTCTGGCTGGTTGCGCCGTGCACCGAGTTGTTCCAGGACGAGCGCCCCGACGACACCGTCGACCTGGCGCTTGGGACCGAGTTCACCGAGCTCAGCACCGGCGACGACATCCAGGCGATGCTGGCCAGCCTGCGCCCGGACGCCACCCAGCCGGCCGATTCGTCGCTGCTGTCCAAGATCCACACCGCGGCCTGCTGACAGCGGTTTCGGCGTCGTTTGTCACGCTCAGCGTGACCAAACGCACCGAAATCCCTACGCGAGGCCCAGCGCGGCGCTGAGCGCGTCGGCGACGCCGGGCGCACAGGCCATGATCATCCCCCCGGGTTGTTCGGCCCCGAGATCCACCGGCGGCAGCCGCACAGTCGCGCCGGCTTCCGCGGCGATCAGCGCACCTGCGGCCCAGTCCCACAACTGCACGCCCTCTTCGTAGTAGGCGTCGAGTTGTCCCGCGGCCACCATGCACAGATCGAGGGCGCACGAGCCGATGCGCCGCACGTCGCGCACCGCGGGCACGATCGTGGCGAGCATCTCGGCCTGCCGTCGCCGATGCTCGGCGTCGTAGGCAAATCCGGTGCCCACCAACGACATTGACAGCTCGGTGGCACCACTGCACCGAAGCGCGCTCGTCACGCCGCCACGCTGCAGCCGTGCCCCGTGACCGACCGCGGCCGAGTACAGCGCGCCGGTGGGCACGTCAGCGACCGCGCCCGCCACCGACGCGCCGTCACGCTGCACAGCGACCGACACCGCGTACGCCTCGATCCCGTAGACGAAGTTCACCGTTCCGTCGATGGGATCGAGCACCCAGGTGAGCTGCCCCGCCGACACGGCGGGCGTACCGCCTTCCTCCTCGCCGAGGACCGGCTCGCCGGGACGCAGCACCGCCAAGCGTTCCCGCAGCAGCCGTTCGGTCTCGGTGTCGACGACGGTGACGGGATCGGTCGGGGTGCTCTTGGCCTGTACGGCCGACGCGGTGTCGGGCTGAGCGGCCGTGTCGCCGAACACCTCGGCCCGGCGCCGCGACACGAATGCCGCTGCCTCGCCTGCCAGTTGTTCGGCGACCGAGCGCAACTGCACCGGGTCGGAGTTGTTTTCGGTCACATCCCTATCGCAGCACAGTTGCTGTCACTCGACAGCGCCGCATGCGCTCTGCCGAGCCACTAAGGTGTGGGAACGCACGAACAGCCGGCCTCGTAGAGGAGCGCCAATGACCGCCACCGATTCCCCAACCGCCGAACCGTCGACCAACGGAGGAAAGCCCCGTCGCGGCTTCGGAGTCGACGTCGGCGGCAGCGGTGTGAAGGGCGGCATCGTCGACCTCGACACCGGTGCGCTGATCGGTGAACGGTTCAAGATCGCCACGCCGCAACCCGCGACCCCCGACGCGGTCGCCACGACGATCGCCGCGGTGGTGCGCGAATTCGGCTGGACCGAGCGGGTCGGCGTCACCTACCCGGGCGTGGTGGTCGACGGCATCGTGCACACCGCCGCCAACGTCGACAAGGCCTGGATCGGCGTCAACGCGCGCGACGTCATCGGCGCCCATCTCGACGGCCAGCCCGTCACCGTGCTCAACGACGCCGACGCCGCGGGCCTGGCCGAGGAGAAGTACGGCGCAGGGCGCGACAACACCGGGGTGATCGTGTTGTTGACGTTCGGCACCGGCATCGGTTCCGCGGTGATCCACAACGGCGCGCTGCTGCCCAACACCGAGTTCGGCCACCTCGAGGTCGGTGGTAAGGAAGCCGAGCATCGGGCGGCGTCCTCGGTGAAGGAGAACAAGGGCTGGAGTTACGAGCGCTGGACCCGCGAGGTGACGAAGGTGCTGGTCGCCATCGAGAACGCGATCTGGCCGGACTTGTTCATCGCGGGCGGCGGGATCAGCCGCAAAGCCGACAAGTGGATTCCGCTGCTGCAGAACCGCACCCCGGTGGTGGCGGCCTCGCTGCGGAACACCGCGGGCATCGTCGGCGCCGCGATGGCCGCTGAGGTCGACATCACAGCTACCGCCCAGTAGGCGCGCCCGACGAGGGTGAATTTGCCGCTCAGGACGGCTGCCTCCGACAGTGTCGTTACAATGGTCGACGGCGGCCGCATACCGGATAGCGGCGAGATCAACCGCCAATATTCGACAGCCAACGCTCTTCGATGGTGCACGCATCCCCGCGCTTCGCGCGGAGCCTCGCCAGCGAAGAAGAGATGCGAGACGAAAGGGTGTACGTGGCAGCGACAAAGGCAAGCCCGGCAACCGACGAGCCGGTAAAGCGCACCGCTACCAAGACCCCCGCCAAGAAGGCCTCGACGGCGAAGTCCAGTACCGGGGCAGCGAAGAAGGCAGCCCACAGTTCGCCGCCGGCCAAGAAGGCCACGAAGTCCAAGAGCCGCACGTCGACCACGTCGGCCAAGACGGCCAAAGCCGCCCCCGCCAAGGCCGCCAAGGCGAAGCCGGCGTCCAGGTCAGCCAAGACCAAGTCCGGCGCCTCGACCACACGCAGTCGCGCCAAGAAGGCCACCGCGGCGGAGACCAAGGTCGACGACGTCGCCGCCGAGGATGTCGAGACCACCGAAGACCTTGACGTCGAGCCCGGCGAGGATCTCGAGGTAGAGGTCGACGCCGCCGACCTCGAACTCGACGACCTCGAGGCCGACGACACCGAGGAAGCCGCGCCCGCCGCCGAAGCCGCCGACGACGAATCCAGCGACGACGAGGACGAGGAGGAGATCGCCGAGCCGTCGGAGAAGGACAAGGCGTCGGGTGATTTCGTCTGGGACGAAGAGGAATCCGAGGCGCTGCGGCAGGCGCGCAAGGACGCCGAGCTGACCGCCTCGGCGGACTCGGTGCGCGCCTACCTCAAGCAGATCGGCAAGGTGGCGCTGCTCAACGCCGAGGAAGAAGTCGAGCTCGCCAAGCGCATCGAGGCCGGCCTGTACGCGACGCAGCTGATGGCCGAGTACGCCGAGAAGGGCGAGAAGCTCACCACCGCGCAGCGCCGCGACATGATGTGGATCTGTCGCGACGGGGATCGCGCGAAAAACCATCTGCTGGAAGCGAACCTGCGTCTGGTGGTGTCGCTGGCCAAGCGTTACACCGGTCGCGGCATGGCGTTCCTGGACCTCATCCAGGAGGGCAACCTCGGCCTGATCCGCGCGGTGGAGAAGTTCGACTACACCAAGGGCTACAAGTTCTCCACCTATGCCACGTGGTGGATCCGCCAGGCGATCACCCGCGCGATGGCCGACCAGGCCCGCACCATCCGCATTCCGGTGCACATGGTCGAGGTGATCAACAAGCTCGGCCGCATCCAGCGCGAGCTGCTGCAGGACCTGGGCCGCGAGCCCACGCCCGAAGAGCTGGCCAAGGAGATGGACATCACGCCGGAGAAGGTGCTGGAGATCCAGCAGTACGCGCGTGAGCCGATCTCGCTGGACCAGACCATCGGCGACGAGGGCGATTCGCAGCTGGGCGATTTCATCGAGGACTCCGAGGCCGTGGTGGCCGTGGACGCGGTGAGCTTCACGCTGCTGCAGGATCAGCTGCAGTCGGTGCTGGAGACGCTGTCCGAGCGGGAGGCCGGCGTGGTGCGGCTGCGGTTCGGACTCACCGACGGCCAGCCCCGCACGCTCGACGAGATCGGTCAGGTCTACGGCGTAACCCGCGAGCGGATCCGCCAGATCGAGTCCAAGACCATGAGCAAGCTGCGCCACCCGAGCCGTTCGCAGGTACTGCGCGACTACCTGGACTGAGCGGCTTCGCGCCGGGTGACGCGACACGGGCCTCGCGGAAACTCAGCGCTTCTTGTCGCGCACCTTGTACGTAGACGGCCAGGATTCGCGGGTCTCGTCGCCGGTCAACGGGGTGCCCTTGCTGCCGATCTTGATGTCGTAGGCCTCTTTGCCCGGCCCCGCCTCGCGGTTGGCGTGCTCGGTGGCCAGATACATCAACTGGTCGATCTCGGCTTCGGCGAACGCGACGAACGTGGTCTTGCGGACGATGTCGTCGGCGCCTGAGGCGATGCGGTCGGGCAGTACCCGGGTCGCGAACGCGGCCCCGGCCAACAACACCGCCGGGATGACCCAGTAGCAGACATAGGACAGCGGGGCGCCGCGATCGAGAATCGACGCGTCGCCGTCGACGATCGGCGGGATCGCCGCCGACACCGTCATGCCGGCGAACGCCCCGACCCAGATCCACGTCAGCGTCGCGGTGACCTTCGCGAACAGATCGCTCTTGACGACGTGTGGTTGCTGTCCCGCTTCGGCGAACTCCCGCACGAACGGCTTGCCGGTCAGCGCCCCGACGAGCGTCGTGAGGAGGGCCCCGAGGATGCTCAACGCCAGCACCCACTTGTGCTGGAGCGTCTCGCCGACCACGAACGTCACCACGGT
This sequence comes from Mycolicibacterium pulveris, assembly GCF_010725725.1. Taxonomy (NCBI): domain Bacteria; kingdom Bacillati; phylum Actinomycetota; class Actinomycetes; order Mycobacteriales; family Mycobacteriaceae; genus Mycobacterium; species Mycolicibacterium pulveris. The sequence continues at coordinate 86,413 of NZ_AP022599.1, forward strand.
CAGCACGAGAAACGTCGTGAGAGCGCCTATTTCAAGTAAGCGGCCCGGTCCCCCACGCACTTGTCCGAGCGTGAAAGCCGCGACGGCCACCGCCAGGGCGATCAGCACGGCGACGGCGAACGGGACGTTGCCGACGAGAACCCAGTAGACGATCCACGGCGCCAGGCCTAACAAAATGCCCACGATTTGTAAGTGTACGTAGCGGGCGGCGGCCAGCTCTCGCGGACGTCCTACGGCCCGAGCGCGGCAAACCGTCCGGCGGCGTCCGGCAGGTATCGCGTGACGCTGATCACAGCCTCGATGGGTAATGGGCCGTACAAATGTGGGAACTCCATCCCCGTTGGATCAGCGGGAACGCCGGGTTCCCAGCGAACCGGGGAGGACAGTCGTGCGGGGTCGATGCGCAGCAGCACCAGATCGGTGCGGCCGCCGTAGAGCCGGTTGGCCGGCAGATGCACCTGCTCGGGTGTCGACAGGTGCACGAAACCCGACGTCTCCAGCGAGGCCGGCCGGAGTTCGCCCCTGGGCTGTGCCGCCCGCCAGTCGTCGACGCTGCAGAGGTGGACCAGTGCGACGGGCCGCGATGACATATGGTCAGCCTGCCGCCTCCGCGGCGCGGCGTAACGGTGAGACGCGACACACCGGTAACCATTAGGGAACAACGCCGGAACCCAGAACGTCTGAGACAGTGGAAGCACGCGAAGCAATACGGAGGTCGCCATGAACGCAACGCTCACCAGCCCCGAGTTGACTAGGGCTGATCGCTGCGACCGGTGCGGCGCCGCTGCCAAGGTGCGCGCGAAGCTTCCATCGGGTGCCGAGCTGCTGTTCTGCCAGCACCACGCCAACAAGCATGAGGCGAAGCTGATCGAGTTGGCCGCCGTGCTTGAAAAGAGCCCGGTGGAGGTCTGACCGCGACACGGCTTGTGCCGTGTTGGTCAGGATCAGCTGTCGTCAGCAATGCTGGACTGGTCATGAAAGATGACCAGCCCGCTCCAGTTCGCCCCTCACGTCACCACATTTGGCATGTCGTTCGGCGCACGCTGTCGAAAGCCTGGGATGACTCGATCTTCTCGGAGTCGGCCGAGGCGGCGTTCTGGAGCGCGCTGTCGCTGCCGCCGCTGCTGTTGGGGATGCTCGGCAGCCTGGCCTACGTGGCCCCGCTGTTCGGCCCGGAGACGCTGCCCACGATCGAGGCCCAGATCATCGACACGGCGGGCAGGTTCTTCTCGTCGAACGTCGTCACCGAGATCATCGAGCCGACCGTGCGCGACATCGTCAAAGGGGCCCGCGGCGAGGTGGTCTCGCTCGGCTTCGTGATCTCGCTGTGGGCCGGGTCCTCGGCCATCTCCTCGTTCGTCGACTCGATCACCGAGGCCCACGATCAGACACCGCTGCGCCATCCGGTGCGTCAGCGGTTCTACGCGCTCGGCCTCTATGTGGTGATGCTGGTGGTGGCGATCATCTGCGCCCCGTTCATCGCGCTGGGCCCGCGCAAGATCGCCGAGTTCCTCCCCGACAACTGGGATCACGCGCTGCGGTTCGGCTACTACCCCGCGCTGGTGCTGGGGCTGCTGGTCGGGGTGACCATCCTGTACCGGGTGTCGCTGCCCAAACCGTTGCCGTCACACCGGCTGCTGCTGGGCTCGCTGCTCGCGACGGTGGTTTTCCTGCTGGCCACCTTCGGGCTGCGGTTCTACCTGACGTGGATCACCGCGACCGGTTACACCTACGGTGCCCTCGCGACGCCGATCGCCTTCCTGCTTTTCGCGTTCTTCCTGGGCTTCGCGATCATGATCGGGGCGGAACTCAACGCCGCCGTCCAGGAGGAATGGCCCGCACCGGCCACCCACGCCAAACGCTTCCGGTGGTGGCTGGCGGCGAAGGCCGAATCGCTCAACGGGGGCGGCGCGACAACACCCGCCCGGCCGGCGGTCGACGCGGCCCCCGAACCGGTGGCCGACCGGCCTACGCCTTGAGCTTCTCGTAGATCCGCTTGCACTCCGGGCAGACGGGGGAACCGGGCTTGGCCGACTTCGTCACGGGAAAGACCTCACCGCACAGCGCGACCACGTGCGTACCCATGACCGCGCTCTCGGCGATCTTGTCCTTCTTGACGTAGTGGAAGTACTTCGGGGTGTCGTCGTCGGTGCCGTCGTCGACGCGTTCGTCGGTGTCGGTGCGTTCAATGGTCTGGGTTCGCATATATCCATTCTGCATTCCTCAGATCCGCCCCGTACAACAGACGACATGTGTGAAACAGTGGAGGTATGAAACACGGCCACGAGCTGAGTTTCGACGACGACGGTCGGCCCGTCCTGATCACCCGAGCCGCCCCCGCCTACGAGGAACAGCACCGCCAACGCGTACGTAAGTACCTCACGCTGATGTCGGTCCGGATACCGGCATTGGTGTTGGCCGCGATCGCATACGGCATCTGGCACAACGGGTTGATTTCGTTGGCGATCATCGTGATCTCCATCCCGCTGCCCTGGATGGCGGTGTTGATCGCCAACGATCGACCGCCGCGCCGCGCCGACGAGCCCCGCAGGTACAGCCCGAACCGTCACGCCGAGGCGTTTCCGTCGGCCGAACGGCCCGCGATCAAAAGCGGCGAACCGTTCTCCCCGTACCCGTCGCCGCAAGCGAGCGGCGACGAGCCGCGAGGTGATGTTCCCGGCTGATGAGCTTCTGGGTTGATTCTCAGCACATTCTCAGGTCGCCGCGGAAAAACCGCTGATCAACACGTGTGAGCCGGCCGACGGCTGGGAACTCTTTCGAGCACGTGGGCGTTGTAGCTCATGACAGTTCGACCCGATCAGGAGGCCGTCATGGCAAATGCCACCACAAGCCGCGTTGACCACGACCTGGACGCCCAGAGTCCGGCCGCGGATCTCGTGCGTGTGTACCTCAACGGCATCGGCAAAACGGCCTTGCTCAATGCCGCCGATGAGGTCGAACTCGCCAAGCGCATCGAGGCAGGGCTTTACGCCAAGCACCTGCTCGAAACACGGAAGCGCTTGGGCGAGAAGCGCAAACGTGATCTTGCCGCCGTGGTCCGCGACGGGGAGGCAGCACGCCAGCACCTGCTCGAGGCCAACCTGCGCCTCGTGGTGTCGCTGGCGAAGCGCTACACGGGTCGGGGTATGCCGTTGCTGGACCTGATCCAGGAGGGCAACCTCGGTCTGATCCGCGCGATGGAGAAGTTCGACTACGCCAAGGGTTTCAAGTTCTCGACGTATGCCACGTGGTGGATCCGTCAGGCCATCACCCGCGGCATGGCCGACCAGAGCCGCACCATCCGGCTGCCGGTCCATCTCGTGGAGCAGGTCAACAAGCTGGCCCGGATCAAGCGTGAGTTGCACCAGAGCCTTGGTCGCGAGGCCACCGACGAGGAACTGGCCGCCGAATCGGGCATCCCGGTGGAGAAGATCACCGACCTGCTCGAGCACAGCCGGGACCCGGTGAGCCTGGACATGCCGGTCGGCAGCGACGAGGAAGCACCGCTCGGCGACTTCATCGAGGACGCCGAGGCCATGTCGGCGGAGAACGCGGTGATCTCCGAGCTGCTGCACACCGACATCCGGCACGTGCTGGCAACCCTCGACGAGCGTGAGCAGCAGGTCATCCGGCTGCGCTTCGGCCTCGACGACGGTCAGCCGCGCACCCTGGACCAGATCGGCAAGCTGTTCGGCCTGTCCCGCGAGCGGGTTCGCCAGATCGAACGCGAGGTCATGGCCAAGCTGCGGCACGGCGAACGCGCCGACCGGCTGCGCTCGTACGCCAGTTAGCCATCCCCGGACAAGCCCGCCGATTACTTCGGCGGGCTTGTCTCATCTGGGGCCACGGCCCGCCGCGGCGGCAGCGTAAGACCACAGTTTCTCCAGCTAAGCCGGTAGACTCGCCGTGACGGAGGGTGCCATGAACGATCTTGTCGATACCACTGAGATGTACCTGCGGACGATCTACGACCTCGAGGAAGAGGGCGTCGTACCACTGCGCGCGCGCATCGCGGAGCGTCTTGAGCAAAGCGGCCCGACCGTGAGCCAGACGGTTTCGCGGATGGAACGCGACGGGTTGCTGCATGTCGCCGGTGATCGGCATCTGGAATTGACCGAAAAGGGCCGCCAGCTGGCCGTGGCCGTGATGCGCAAGCACCGGCTGGCCGAACGGCTGCTCGTCGACGTGATCGGCCTTCCGTGGGAAGAGGTGCACGCCGAGGCGTGTCGCTGGGAGCACGTGATGAGCGAGGACGTCGAGCGTCGCCTCGTGCAGGTTCTCAACAACCCGACCACCTCACCGTTCGGCAACCCCATTCCGGGTCTGTCCGAGCTCGGGGCCACCGGTTCGCGATTCGGTGCCGAGCAGGCCAACCTCGTCCGGCTCACCGAGCTTCCGGCCGGCATGCCCGTCGCCGTCGTCGTGCGGCAGCTGACCGAGCACGTCCAGGGCGACGCCGATCTGATCGGCCGGCTCAAAGACGCCGGCGTGGTGCCCAATGCCCGCGTCACCGTGCAGACCAGCGACAACGGTGGGGTCATGATCGTGATCCCGGGCCACGAACAGGTGGAGCTGCCCCATCAGATGGCGCACGCCGTGAAGGTCGAAAAGGTCTAGCCGGCACGCTGCCCGAACACACGCCTGGGCGGTAACCGCACACCCAGGCGGTCGGCCAGCCGAAACCCGGTTGCGGCCAGCTCGCGGATCTGCTCGGGGTGCAGACCCGACTGCAGCGCCGTGTCCAGCATCGCCGCCATCCGGTGGGTGCCGTCGCAGCGCAGCGCCGCCTCCAACGACACTCCCGCCAACGGCCCGTCGCCACGCACGTAGGCCGAGTAGGCCAACAGCACCAGCGCCTCGACCCGCCACGGCTCGGGAAGCCGTCGAGACAACTCGGCCCACAGCGACTCGGCCTGCCCGGCGTTCTCCCCCACCGCCAACGCGTACAGCGTGTCGCGCACGGTGTAATCGGTCAGCGCCCCGGCGAGCCGGGCCACGGTCGCATCAGACAGTTCATCCCCGCCTGCGACCTGCGCGGCGGCTTCGATCGCGGCCTCGACGTCACTTCGGGCTTCGGCGTCGGTACGGCCGCCGTCGTTGCAGATGGTCGCGGCCAGCGCCGCGGCGCGGGCGGGATCGCCCACCGCGATGACGTTCTGCAGTTCCGCCCGGCGCGCGTAGAGCCTGCGCCCGTCCAGCACGGCCGCGGCGGCCAGCGGCGAGGCCGACGGGTCCTCGATGACGCCCGCGCTGCCGCAACCGTCGACGCAGTGCCAGCGGCCACCGGCAGCGACCCGGTCGACCACGTGCGCGGCCAGCAGTTCGATGCCATGCCCGGCGAGCGCGCCGGCCAGCGTTTCGGTCAGCTCGCGGTACTCGTCGTTGCACAGGCGGCAGTTCGCCCCGGCCTCGTCGACCACCACCGCGATCGCCGAATCCGGCCGCGCCGTGGCGGCCACCTCGGCGACGTGTCCGACGGGCAGGTCATCTGCAAGATCGACGCGCATGACGCATCCCATCGTGCCGCGGTCCACGGTCACCAGGACGAGGGATTTCTCCGGCACGAAGCCGAGCACGGCGGGTAAGGCGGCGATCAGGACGCCGGGGCGGTTCAGGTGGAAATCGGGTGATTGCGATGTGGTCATATGTCCACCGTCGCCAGAAAACCGACGGGTTCCGCCGGTTCGGGGCGCGGCGGCGGTCCGGTTGGGGATGAATTCGCGGTTGGGGATGAACCAGCGACGGAACTACGCGCTGCGCCGCACCTTCAACACCGCGTCGTTGAACAACGTATGCAGCGACGCGGTGTCGGGATCCTCGGGGTCGCCCTGGTGCAGCCAGGTGGCGCTGACCCGGGTGTCGCCGATCTGGGCGGCGAAGGTCAGCGTCCGGCGCACCGGACCGGCCGACTGCGGCGTGACCGTCTGGTCGACGGCGAAGCTGTCGTCGGCGTCGACCGGCGGTTCGGGCAGCATCGTCACGGTCACCTCTGAGGTGACGCCGTGCTGCACGGTGGTGAACGACGCGCACCTGCGCAGCTGCTCGGCTCGTTCCCGCAGATCCGGCGCGGGCCGGGTGACCGCGACGATCAGGCTGCTGGCCGTCGCGCTGTCGATGCCCTCGGCGGCCACGCTTCGGTGCGACGCGGTCGGCGGGGGCGCGCAGTCGGACGGCGTGACCACCGATCCGGGCGCCACGCCGTCGATGTCGTTCAGCGCCCGATACACCGCGGTGCCCTCGAGCACCGCGGCCGGATACTGCGCGGGGAACCGTGCCGGTTCGATCAGCAGCGCGTCGATCGGAACCGCCGCGGAATCCGCGAGGCGCGCGGATCCGACGACCATCCGACTGCACCCCGTGAGCACCGTCGACGCCATGACCAGCGCACATCCGTACACCCACCACGTCCGCGTGTTGATCATCGCGGTCATCGTCTCATCGCCACGCTCGGGTGGCGGTCAGGCGCGCGCCGACGTGCGGCATCGAGGCCTGACGAGCCTGAAGAGATGGTGAATTCGCGCGAGTCACCGTGCAAGATCCGCGCGACCCGCGTACACCTTTTGCTATGAGTGCGCTGGGTTCAATGCTGGAGTACGACCTCGTCGTCATCGGTTCCGGTCCCGGCGGTCAAAAAGCCGCCATCGCCGCGGCAAAGCTGGGCAAGTCGGTCGCCGTCGTCGAACGCGGCCGGATGCTGGGCGGGGTTTGCGTCAACACCGGCACGATTCCGTCCAAGACCCTGCGCGAGGCCGTCATCTACCTCACCGGGTTGAGCCAGCGCGAGCTGTACGGAAGCAGCTACCGCGTCAAGGAGAAGATCACCCCCGCCGACCTGCTGGCCCGCACCACCCACGTGATCGGCAAGGAACAAGACGTCGTGCGTTCGCAGCTGATGCGCAACCGCATCGACCTGATCCAGGGCCACGGCCGCTTCCTCGACGCGCACACCGTGCTGGTCGAGGAGCCGACCCGCGGTGAACGCACCACGGTCAGCGGCGACTACATCGTCATCGCAACGGGCACCAAGCCCGCCCGCCCGACCGGCGTGGAGTTCGACGAGGAGCGGGTGCTGGACTCCGACGGCATCCTGGACCTGAAGTCGCTGCCGTCGACGATGGTGGTGGTCGGCGCCGGGGTGATCGGGCTGGAGTACGCGTCGATGTTCGCCGCGCTGGGCACCAAGGTCACCGTCGTCGAGAAGCGCGACAGCATGCTGGATTTCTGCGACCCCGAGATCGTCGAGGCGCTGAAGTTTCACCTGCGCGATCTCGCGGTGACGTTCCGGTTCGGCGAGGAGGTGACCGCGGTCGACGTCGGCTCCGCGGGCACGGTCACCACCTTGGCCAGCGGCAAGCAGATCCCGGCGGAGACGGTGATGTACTCCGCGGGCAGGCAGGGCCAGACCGATCACCTCGATTTGGGCAACGCCGGGCTGGAGACCGACGAGCGCGGCCGTATTCACGTCGACAGCAACTACCAGACCAAAGTGGACCACATCTACGCCGTCGGCGACGTGATCGGCTTCCCGGCGCTGGCCGCCACCTCGATGGACCAGGGCAGGCTGGCCGCGTGTCACGCGTTCGGCGAGCCCGCGAAGGGCATGACCGACCTGCAGCCGATCGGCATCTACTGCATTCCCGAGGTGTCCTACGTCGGTGCCACCGAGGTGGAACTGACCAGAAACGCCGTCCCCTACGAGGTGGGGGTGGCGCGCTACCGCGAATTGGCGCGCGGGCAGATCGCGGGCGACTCCTACGGCATGCTCAAACTGCTGGTCTCCACCGACGACCTCAAGCTGCTGGGAGTGCACATCTTCGGCACCAGCGCCACCGAGATGGTGCACATCGGCCAGGCGGTGATGGGCTGCGGCGGCACGGTGGAATACCTCGTGGACGCGGTGTTCAACTATCCGACGTTTTCGGAGGCCTACAAGGTCGCCGCGCTGGACGTGATGAACAAGTTGTGGGCGTTGAACCACTTCCGCGCCTGAATGGAAGGGCGCGCAACGGGAACGCAACGTGGCAGAAGTTAGTTGTCACGATAGGAAGCGTTAATGTCTTGGCACCGCGGTGAGGAGACGAGAGCATGACAGAGAGTCCAGGAAGTCCCGAACAGCAGTACCAGCCGGAGCCGACCGGCATGTACGAGCTGGAGTTCCCGGCGCCCAAGCTGTCCGCTGCGGACGGCCGTGGTCCGGTGATGATTCACGCCCTCGAGGGCTTTTCCGACGCCGGACACGCGATCCGGCTGGCCGCGCAGCACCTCAAGAACACCCTCGACACCGAGTTGGTGGCGTCGTTCGCGATCGACGAGCTGCTGGACTACCGCTCCCGCCGTCCGCTGATGACCTTCAAGACCGACCACTTCACCAGCTACGAGGACCCCGAGCTCAACCTCTACGCGCTGCACGACAGCGTCGGCACCCCGTTTCTGCTGCTCGCCGGGCTGGAGCCGGACCTGCGCTGGGAGCGGTTCGTCACCGCGGTGCGGCTGCTGGCCGAGCGGCTCGGGGTGCGCCGGGTGATCGGGCTGGGCACCATCCCGATGGCCGTCCCCCACACGCGGCCGATCACGCTCACCGCGCATTCCAGCGACAAGGAGCTGATCGCCGACCACCAGCCGTGGGTGGGCGAGGTGCACGTGCCCGCCAGCGTGTCGAACCTCCTGGAGTTCCGGATGGCCCAGCACGGTCACGAGGCGGTCGGGTTCACCGTGCACGTCCCGCACTACCTGGCGCAGACGGCCTATCCCCCGGCCGCCGAAGCGCTGCTGGCCGAGGTCGCACGGAGCGGCTCGCTGGAGATCCCGCTGGACGAGCTCGCCAAGGCGGGCGCCGAGGTGCTGACCAAGATCAACGAGCAAGTCGAGGGCAGCGCCGAGGTCGCGCAGGTGGTGACCGCGTTGGAGCGTCAGTACGACGCGTTCGTCGCGGCCCAGGAGAACCGGTCGCTGCTGGCACACGACGAAGACCTGCCCAGCGGCGACGAGCTCGGCGCCGAGTTCGAACGGTTCCTCGCCCAGCAGGCCGGCGACAAATCCAAGGATCCGTTCCGCGACGGCGACGACTTCCGATAGCGCCGTCGGCGGCGGCCAGCTAAGTTGTCGCAATGGCCGCTCGAAAGCCCAACCTGCGCTCGGTGCGGGAGCTGACGCCATCGCTGAAATACCGCACCATTCACGGATATCGGCGGGCATTTCGCGTCGCCGGATCGGGACCGGCGGTTCTGCTGATCCACGGCATCGGCGACAACTCCACCACGTGGAGCGCGGTGCAGCCCAAGCTGGCCCAACGGTTCACCGTCGTCGCTCCTGACCTGCTCGGGCACGGCAAGTCCGACAAGCCGCGCGCGGACTATTCGGTGGCGGCCTACGCCAACGGCATGCGCGACCTGCTCAGCGTGCTCGACATCGAGCGCGTGACCGTCATCGGACACTCACTCGGCGGCGGGGTCGCGATGCAGTTCGCCTACCAGTACCCCCAGCTCGTCGAGAGGCTGATCCTCGTGGCCGCCGGCGGGGTCACCAAGGACGTCAACGTGGCGCTGCGGTTCGCCTCCCTGCCGATGGCGGGCGAAGCGCTGGGGTTGCTTCGCCTGCCCCTGGTGCTGCCCACGATCCAGGCGGTGGGCCGGGCGGCTGGAGCGCTGTTCGGCTCGACCGGCCTGGGCCGCGACATCCCCAACATGCTGCGCATCCTGGCGGATCTGCCCGAGCCGACGGCGTCGTCGGCGTTCACCCGCACGCTGCGCGCGGTGGTCGACTGGCGCGGTCAGGTCGTCACCATGCTCGATCGCTGCTATCTGACCCAATCGATGCCAGTGCAATTGATTTGGGGCACAGACGACTCGGTGATTCCGGTGAGCCACGCCCTGCTCGCCCACGCCGCGATGCCCGGTTCGGTGTTGGAGATCTTCGAAGGGTCCAGCCATTTCCCGTTCCACGATGACCCCGACAGGTTCGTCGAGGCCGTCGAGAAGTTCATCGATTCCACCGAACCGTCGGCCTACGACCCCGCGTTCCTGCGCGGTCTGTTGCGGGCCGGTACCAGCGAGGGCACCATCTCCGGCCCGGCCGACACCCGGGTCGCGGTGCTCGACGCGATGGGCACCGACGAGCGCAGCGCCACCTGAGTCGGCGCCGCGCCGGCCCCGGGCGCGCACAAAGTAGCATCGGCGCATGGCCATCGACGTGACAGTGTTGCGCGTTTTCACCGACCAGGACGGCAAGCACGGAAACCCGCTCGGTGTCGTCGACGCCAGCACTGTGGACCCGGGCGATCGGCAACGGATCGCGACCCAATTGGGTTACAGCGAAACGGTGTTCGTCGATCGCCCGCAGCCGGGAACCAACACCGCACACGCCCGGATCTACACCCCTGCCGTCGAGTTGTCCTTTGCGGGGCATCCGACCGTCGGCGCCGCGTGGTGGCTGCGGGAGCAGGGCACGCCGGTGCACACGCTGCAGGTGCCGGCCGGCATCGTCCAGGTGGCCGACGAGGACGGGCTGACCTGTGTCAGCGCACGGTCGGAGTGGGCTCCGGAGTTCGCCATTCACGACCTCACCTCCGCCGAGGAGGTGCTCGCCGCCGACCCCGCCGACTACCCCGACGACGTCAACCACTACCTGTGGGCATGGATCGACCGGGAGAAGGGGGTGGTGCGGTCGCGGATGTTCGCGACCGATCTAGGCGTGCCAGAGGACGAGGCCACCGGGTCCGCCGCGGTGCGCATGACCGACTACCTCAGCCGCGACCTGACCATCGTGCAGGGCAAGGGTTCGGAGATCTTCACCCGGTGGAGCGCTGAGGGCTGGGTGCGCATATCCGGGCGCGTCGTCGACGACGGCGTCCGCCAGATCGACTGAAACCGTCAGCCGGCGGAGGGCTGCGGAGCCTTGCGAAGCGCGCGCAGCGCCTCGATCTCCCGCTCGAAGTCCTCCGCTGAACTGAACCCCCGGTAGACGGAGGCGAACCGCAGATACGCCACCTCGTCGAGTTCTCGCAGCGGGCCCAGGATGGCCAACCCGACGTCGTGGCTGGGCACCTCCGGTGACCCGGCCGCCCGCACGGTGTCCTCGACCTGCTGCGCGAGCAGGTTCAGCGCGTCATCGTCGACCTGTCGGCCCTGGCAGGCGCGCCGGACCCCGCTGATGACCTTTTCGCGGCTGAACGGCTCGGTGACGCCGCTGCGCTTGACCACCGCGAGCACGGCGGTCTCCACCGTGGTGAAGCGCCTGCCGCACTCCGGGCACGATCGGCGGCGCCGAATGGCCTGGCCTTCGTCGGTCTCGCGGGAATCGACCACACGCGAATCGGGATGACGACAGAACGGACAGTGCATCACCGCTCCTTCGCCACGCCAATACACGACTACCTGGGACGACTTTGAGGGTACCTGCGTCGTGCCCCGACAGCCCAGCATCGGGGTGATCTGGGCGTACCGCGTCGCGATATCGATGAACATCGGTGTGCTGCACGGCTTTTCCCCGGCCACGATGCCGTCAGCCGACCGGGGCGATGAGCGTCTGCCCGGCGTGCAGCGCGGCGGAGTCCAATTCGTTGAGTTCGCGGATCCGCTCCGCCACCGCCCCGACGGGCGCGTCGGGGGCGACCCGCTGGGCCACCTGGGTCAGCGTCTCCCCCGTGTGCACCTGGACCACGGCGAGCCGTTCCGGCACCGCGGCGGTGTTTCCGACCACGCCGCCGAACTGGGCGACCAGGCCCAGCCATACCGTGATGGCCGCCGCCACCAGGGAAAGAAGGACCGTGGTGGCCGGGGTGATCGGACGCCGCCGGTGCGGTGCCCGCGACATCACGACACCGGTGCCGCGGTATCTGATCCGCGCGCCGCCCGGACGTCGGGTCGCCGGCCCGCGCCGCGCACCGGACGGCCGGATCCCCGGCCTGACCACGGGTGACGCCTGAATCTTCGGGGTCTCGATGATCGTCATCTTCCTGCCTTCCGGTCCGCTTTTTCGCTCCTGTGTTCGAAGATAGTCGATCACATGTTCGATGAATAGAACGTGTGATCGAACTGTTGCAAAACACTATCGGGGCCCACCGACATCTCCCGGCGCCGGAACCGCCGCCGAGCCGAGCCGCGACACGCGTCGAACACATGTTTGATTAATCCCTGTCAGCGCGTTACATTCGGCGCCATGGATTCCAGCAGCGATTCCCCGGGCGGGACGGCAAGTACCGGCGGGCGCCGACACCCTGATACGGGTTTGACCGAGCGTCAGCGCACCATCCTCGAGGTCATCCGCGCATCGGTCACCAGCCGCGGGTACCCCCCGAGCATCCGGGAGATCGGTGATGCGGTCGGCTTGACGTCGACGTCCTCGGTGGCCCACCAGCTGCGCACGCTGGAGCGCAAGGGCTACCTGCGCCGCGACCCCAACCGGCCCAGGGCGGTCGACGTACGCGGAGTCGACGACAACGTGACGTCCCCGGTCACCGATGTGGCAGGGTCCGACGCGCTACCGGAGCCGACGTTCGTTCCGGTGCTGGGCCGGATCGCGGCGGGCGGACCCATTTTGGCCGAGGAGGCCGTCGAGGATGTGTTCCCGCTGCCGCGCGAGCTCGTCGGCGAGGGATCGCTGTTCCTGCTCAAGGTCGTCGGTGAGTCGATGGTGGACGCGGCGATCTGCGACGGGGACTGGGTGGTGGTTCGTCAGCAGAACGTCGCCGAAAACGGGGATATCGTCGCGGCGATGATCGACGGCGAAGCGACGGTCAAGACGTTCAAGCGGACCGGCGGTCAGGTGTGGTTGATGCCGCACAATCCGGCGTTCGATCCGATTCCCGGCAACGAGGCGGCCGTGCTCGGCAAGGTCGTCACCGTGATTCGCAAGGTTTGACCGGAACGCTGCGCTCGACCCTAGTCGGCGCGCACGAATCCGTTCGCGCGGGCGAATTCCTCGGTGGTGAACCAGATTTCGGCCTGCGCCTCCTCGTAGTGTGTGCTGCCGGGCACCCAGTACCGGCCGGACTTGGTGTCTGCCTTGATCGGATAGCCCTCCGGGGCCTCACCGGAGCTGTCGAGCGATAGCCGAAACGCCGGCTGCGCAGGCTCGGGTTCGTCGGGCTCGATGCGCGCGTGCCTGCCGGTGTCGGTCAACGCGCTGCGTTCGACCTCGGTGGCGGTGGGCACCCGGGTCGGCGCGGTGTCAACATCGTCGGGGTCTTCCTCGTCCAGCTCTGCCACCGGCTGTTCGTCCTGTTCGATGTCGGCCTCGCCCTCGGCTGCGGCGTCGATGTCATCGGCCGGCGGCGCTTCCCACGGGCTCGATACCGGCTCGGGACTGGTCGCTTGCTCGGTTGTCGAGGACAGCGGGCCGATTCCCTCACGCGCGTAACGGTCCCCGAACAGGGCCGCGTCGTAGTCGTCGCCGAACACCCCGGGCTCCGGGGCGCCCGGGCCGGCGCCGAACGCGGGCGCCGCGTTCTCCTCGGCGCCGATCCGGTCCTCGTCGTCGTAGCGGCCGTCCTCGTAGCGGCCATCCTCGTACCGGCCGTCGTCGTGAACGCCGCCGTCCTCGAACCCGTCATGGCCCGGTGCGCGGCCGCGGCGAGTGCGCATCGCCGCGAAGGCCACCAAGCCGATCAGGATCAGTGCGGGCACGATGGCGAGCAGCCACCACCAGCTCCACTGAAGACCCTTGCCGTCGTCACCGTCGGCGCCCTGCGCTCCAGGCGAGGCGGGCGCGTCCTGACCCGGCACCTCCAGGCCGGCCAGCTCCGAGGCCAGGTTGGCCGGGTCGGTCTTGAAGGTGTTCGCCGACCGGTCCCAGGAGATGACGCCGCCGCTGAACCGCTGGGTGACGACGTCGCCCTTCTCGGTCTGATCGGTCATGGGCGCCCCGAGCGGTCCCTCCGCGGCGTCGAGTTTGTCCCACGCCGCGTTCATCGCGCCGCGCACGATCACCGCGCCGTAGTCCGGCGTCCAGAAGATGACCGGCTTGTCCTCGGCGGCGAACGTGCTCATCCGGCTGTTGGTGATGCCGCCGTCCACCTCACCGGTGACCGGGAAGCCGAGATCGCCCTCGGGTCCCCCGACGCTCTCGTATTTGTCGAGCACCTGACCGGTGAGCACGTTGGCGCCGGTGTCCGGGGAGTAGAAGATCTTTCCGCCGGCGAAGTTCTGGCCGAGCCCGTCGGCCCCGATCGAGTACGGAGGGCCTTCCGCGGCGCCGAGCGGTCCCATCGTTCCGCCCGCCGCGCGCCTCGCCGCGTTGATGGCCGCGACCGGGTCATCGGGGACCTCCAGGCCCTGCAATTGGCCGGCCAGTTCCGGAGGCACGGTGGTGAACGTCTTGGTCTTCGTGTCGTAGGACAGCTCTCCGCCGGTGAAGCGCTGGCTGACGACGCTGCCCTGATACCGCTCGTCCTCGGCAGGCACCCCGAGCGCCCCCGACGATCCACCGAGCTGGTCCCACGCCGCGTTGATCGGCCCACGGACGACTCGGGCGCCGGTGTCGGGGGTCCAGAAGATCACCGGGTTGTCGCTGGCGCTGAACGTGGAGTTGCGGCTGCCGGGTGCGCGCCCCGGACCTTCGTCGATGGTGGGGAACCCCAGGTCGCTGTCGGCCGGCCCGCCCAGCGACTCGTACTTCTCCAGAATCGCGCCCTGCATGAAATGCGCCCCGGTATCCGGGGTGAAGAACATCTTGCCGCCGGCGAAGTCCTGGGCGAAGCCGTCGCCGACGGCGTATACCTCACCTTGCCTCGGCCCGAGCGCACCGCCGTCGCCGCCGGTGGCCTCCCATGCCGCGGTGATCGCGTTGTTGGCTTCCACCTCTGGCTGGGCCACCGCGACCGGGGCCGTCAGCACCATCGCCGTCATCGACAACAGCCCGACGATCAAGGAGCCGATCCGTCTCTTACCCCGGGTCCCGTGCCCGCTCATCCGATCCTCCCGCGGTCGGCGCGTAATTCTTGATTCGGACCGCGCCGTCAATTGGCGTCAACAACCAAGAAACAAGCTGACCTTCGAGAGAAAATACCTGCCGACACGCGAAAGTTCCGAACACCCCGCCCGCCGTGTCCGATTGGAGATCATCGAAAAATCACCCGCACAGAGCGATAAGCACAGCTATCCACCGAGGCCACAGCCCCGATTCGGCGTCAATTACACGCCAAGGCTGCGACCGATGATTTCCTTCATGATCTCGGTCGTGCCGCCGTAAATGGTCTGCACCCGAGAGTCCAGATACGCGCGAGCAACCGGGTATTCCCGCATATAACCGTAACCGCCGTGCAATTGCAGACACCGGTCGACCAAATACACCTGCTTCTCAGTCGAATACCATTTCGCCATTGCGGCCTGCTCGGCAGTGAGCTTGCCGGACAAGTGAAGTCGGACGAACTCGTCGACCATGATCCGCACCGCCGTGGCTTCGGTCGCAAGCTCCGCGAGAAGGAACCTGCTGTTTTGGTGGCTGCCGATCGGGCGGCCGAATGCCTTGCGCTCCTTGGCATATTGCAGGGTGAGCTCCAGCGTCGACTCCATTGCCGTAGCGGCCATCACCGCGATGCCGATGCGCTCCTGCGGCAGGTTCTGCATCAGGTAGATGAAGCCTTGGCCCTCCTCACCGAGCAGGTTTTCCACCGGCACCCTGACGTCGGTGAACGACAATTCCGCGGTGTCCTGAGCGTCCAGCCCGATTTTGTCGAGTTTGCGGCCGCGCTCGAATCCCGCCATGCCGCGTTCAACGACCAGCAACGAGAATCCCTGGGCGCCCTTTTCCGGATCGGTGCACGCGGCCACGATCACCATGTCGGCGTTGATGCCGTTGGTGATGAACGTCTTGGCGCCGTTGAGGACGTAGTGGTCACCGTCTCTGACGGCGCGGGTCTTGATGCCCTGCAGGTCACTGCCGGTGCCCGGCTCGGTCATCGCGATCGCTGTGATGATCTCGCCGGTGCAGAACTGCGGTAGCCATCGCCGCTTCTGCTCCTCGTTGGCCAGGTTGATCAGGTACGGGGCCACCACGTCGTTGTGCAGGCCGAAACCCAGACCGCTGTAGCCGCCGGCGGTGGTCTCCTCGACGACCACCATGTTGTAGCGGTAGTCGGGGTTGCCGCCGCCCCCGTACTCCTCGGGCACCGCCATGCCGAGGAAGCCCTGTTTGCCGGCCTCCAACCAGACGTCGCGGTCGACGATCTTGTCCTTCTCCCACTGCTCGTGATGCGGTGCGACGTGGCGCTCCAGAAACGCTCGGTACGACTCGCGGAACAGTTCGTGTTCGGCATCGAAGAGGGTTCGTTCGTATTGGACGACGCCGGCCATGGGACACCTCCGAACGGCAATTTCTACGACGTCAATCTACCCCGCCCAACCGGATGGTTGGGCGTAAACGAGGCGGCCGCGCGTCTCCGAGCCGCCGAAATCTGCACCAGGGCTGTGCGTCGCGACGGTCCGCGACCCTGTCGCAGAAATCGGCGAGCGCACCCCGGGCGACGTGACCTCGCACACTCCGGGTTTAGCAAACCCCCCGAAACGGGAAACAAGGCGTCACACCGAAGCCCACCGGGAGGAAACAGAATGTCGGAGAAGAACAACAGCGGACCCGAGGAAGCCATCAAAGGCGTCGTGGAAGGCGTCAAGGGCAAGGCCAAAGAGGTCGCGGGGGCCGTCGCCGGCCGCGACGATCTGTACCGCGAAGGCCAGGCACAGCAGGACAAGGCCGACGCTCAGCGCAACGCCGCGCAGAAGGAAGCCGAAGCCGAAAGTGCGCGCGCCGCAGCCAAGACCGCTGAGAAGCGCCAAGAGGCCGAGCAGCGGTAGCGACCAAACCCGAAAACAAGAGAAGGGACGCGCGGGGCCGTCAGCCCCTCGCGTCCCTTTCTTGTGCGTATGCCGTCGTCAGACGGTGGCGTACTCGCGCAGGCTCGCCGCCAACGAGATCGGCACGCGTGCCTTGATTCTCGTGCCGACCGCGGTGTGCTCGGTGGTGTCGATCCGACCGTCGGCGTGCACCTTGTTCACGAGATCGCCTCGGTCATAAGGAATTGTCACGTCCACCGCGGTGTCGGTCGGAACGATGAGCTCGGCCATCCGCTGCTGCAGCCGGTCCAGCCCGTCACCGGTGTGCGCGGAGACGAACACCGCATCCGGAAGCGCGCGCCGCAGCTGGGCGAGCGCCAGATCGCTGGCGATGTCAATCTTGTTGACCACCAACAGCTCCGGTGCCGACTTTCCGTTGCGCTCGGCGATCACCTCGTTGACCACCTCGCGCACGGCGTTGATCTGGGCCAACGGGTTGACATCGGAGCCGTCGACGACGTGCACCAGCAGGTCGGCGTCCACCACCTCCTCGAGCGTGGAGCGGAAGGCCTCCACCAACTGGGTCGGCAGATGCCGCACGAACCCCACGGTGTCGGTCAGCACGAACGGGCGACCGTCGGCGAATTCGCCACGGCGCGTTGTCGGTTCGAGTGTGGCGAACAACGCGTCCTCGACCAGCACACCCGCGCCGGTCAGCGCGTTGAGCAGGCTGGACTTACCCGCGTTCGTGTAGCCGACGATCGCGATCGAGGGAACCTCGCTGCGTAGGCGACCGCTGCGCTGGGTGTCTCGGACCTTCTTCATGTCCTTGATGTCGCGTCGCAGCTTGGCCATCCGCTCCCGGATGCGGCGGCGGTCGGTTTCGATCTTCGTCTCACCGGGACCACGCAGACCCACGCCGCCACCGGCACCGCCCGCGCGACCGCCGGCCTGTCGTGACATCGACTCACCCCAGCCACGCAGCCGCGGCAGCATGTACTCCATCTGCGCGAGCGAGACCTGGGCCTTGCCCTCGCGGCTGGTGGCGTGCTGGGCGAAGATGTCCAAGATCAGCGCGGTGCGGTCGATCACCTTGACCTTGACCGCCTTCTCCAGCGCGGTGAGCTGCGCGGGACTGAGCTCACCGTCGCAGATGACGGTGTCGGCTCCGGTGGCCAGCACCACTTCGCGCAGCTCCTGCGCCTTGCCGGAGCCGATATAGGTCGCGGGGTCGGGCTTGTCGCGGCGCTGAATCAGCCCCTCGAGCACCTCGGAGCCGGCGGTCTCGGCGAGCGCCGCCAGTTCGGCGAGGCTGGCTTCGGCATCGGCCGCGCTGCCTTCGGTCCACACGCCGACCAGCACGACGCGTTCCAGCCGCAGCTGCCGGTACTCGACCTCGGAGACGTCGGCCAGTTCGGTCGACAGACCGGCCACGCGGCGCAACGCCGAGCGGTCTTCGAGCGCCAGCTCACCCGTGCTGGGGGTGTCGTTGGTGGGAAATTCGGGATACGTCATAGGCGAATCAAGGTTCGCACGGAGATCACTTTTCATGCACCTCAATTAACGTTGCGACGCGCGCCACCATTCCCCCGATATCTCGCCGTGGGCCACCAGAACCGACGGCCCGCGCAGGTAGCTGCTGGTGTCGGTGACGGTGACGGTCACCTCGCCGCCCGGAATGCGCACACGCAGCGTCCCGGTGGTGGCGCCGGCGGACGCCAGCGCGGCGACGGCCGCCGCGACGGTGCCGGTGCCGCAGGACCGGGTTTCGCCGACGCCGCGTTCATGCACGCGCATCGCGACCACCCCGTCGACCGGTGCGGTCAACACCTCGACGTTCACCCCTTCGGGAAACTGCGCGCGGTCGAAGGACACCGGCGCGGCGACGTCGAGCGCCTCCAACTCGTCGAGGGTCAGGTCGGGATCCACGCATGCCAGGTGGGGGTTGCCCACGTCGATCGCCAGGCCCGCGAAAGGACGGCCGCCGACGATCGCCTCCCCGGTGCCGAAGTGGTTGGCCTTGCCCATTTCCACGGTGACGTCCGCGGTGGTGCGGTTCCACTCGTGTAACACCACGGGACGGGGCCCGGCCAGCGAGCCGACGGTGAATTCGTCGTGGGTCTCCAGCCCGCTGGCGCGCAGGAAGTGGGCGAACACCCGTACCCCGTTGCCGCACATCTGCGCGATCGAGCCGTCGGCGTTGCGGTAGTCCATGTACCAGTCGCCGGCGTCGACGCCCTCGGGCAACCGGTCGAGCACGCCCGCGCGCTCGGCGGCGCCCGCCCTGGTGATTCGCAGCACGCCGTCGGCTCCGAGGCCTCGGCGGCGGTCGCACAGCGCCGTCACCCCAGCCGGTGTCAGCACCAGCTCGGCGTCGGGGTCTTCCAGCAGCACGAAGTCGTTTTGTGTGCCGTGCCCCTTGGCGAACCTCACCAGCTCAGGATACGTGCCGCCACACCCGCAGAGCCGTGTCGACGTTGTCCGACGCGGCGCCGTCGAGCCAGGTGATGCGGTGATCGCGGCGGAACCACGACCGTTGCCGACGCACGTAGCGGCGGGTGCCGACGAATGTCGGCTCGCGGGCCCCGGTGCCGTCGCCGCCGCTGTCGAGGTCGGCGATCACCTGGGCGTAGCCCAACGCGCGGGACGCGGTGACGCCCTCGCGCAGGCCGCGGCCCAGCAGCGTCAGCACCTCGTCGACCAGCCCTTCGGCGAACATCCTGTCGGTGCGTTGCTCCAAGCGTGCATCGAGAACCATTGTGTCCCAGTCTAATCCGATGATCACAGTGTCCCAGCGCGGTGCACCGATCTCGGGGAACGACGCCGCGAACGGCTGCCCGGTCAGCTCGACGACCTCCAACGCCCGCACGATGCGGCGGCCGTCGCTCGGCAGGATCGACGCCGCGGCGGCGGGGTCCACCCGTGCGAGCTCGGCGTGCAACGCGCGCACCCCGACCTCGGTGAGCCGCTGCTCCCACTTGGCCCGCACCGCCGGGTCGGTGGCCGGGAACGTCCATTCGTCGAGCAGGGCCTGGACGTACATCATCGACCCGCCGACCACGATCGGCACCGCCCCGCGGGCCGCGATGGCCTCCACGTCGGCGGCTGCGGCCTGCTGGTAGCGCGCCACGCTCGCCGTCTCGGTCACCTCGAGCACATCGAGCTGATGGTGTGGGATGCCGCGACGCTGGGTCACCGGCAACTTGGCGGTGCCGATGTCCATCCCGCGGTACAGCTGCATGGCGTCGGCGTTCACGATCTCCCCGCCGACCCGCTCAGCCAGCGCGAGCGCCAGCTCCGACTTTCCGGTGCCGGTCGGGCCGACGACCGCGATCGGTCGCGTCATGCCCGCCAGACGCCCGCGAAGTAGCCGACCCCGTAGGGCGCGCCCCGGTACAGCTCCGAGGCGGCAACGGCATTGGACTCGGTGAGCCCGGCGAGCACCTGGTAGCCGACCCGCCCGACGACGCCCTCGGCCAGCCGGGTCAGGGCTGCGGCGTCGCCGGCGGCCAGTGCGTCGTCGAGCGCGGCCTGGACGGGGATGGAGTCCGGATCGTATCCACCTGGCGCGCTGGGGGTCAGCGTGTGCGCGCCGTCGGCGACGACAAGCACGCCGACCGGTTCGGCGGCCCGGTCGATCTCGGCACGCAGCGCTCGGCCCCGGGCCAACGCGGTGTCGACGCCGTGATCTTCGGCGTACACCCGCACCTCGGCGCGCGCGTCGGGGTCGGCTCGGCCGCGCAGCCAGCCGGTGATCAACCCGCACAGCGGCAGCCGAGCGGGTTCCCCGTCCACGTCGGGAGCCAGGGTGACGCGGACGTCGACGCCGTAGCCGGCGAAGGTGCCGGGCCGGTGCGGCGCGACGACGGCGTCGGTGCGGTCCACCCCGACCGCGATCCAGCGGTGCGGCAGTGTGCCCGCCGCCGTGATCGCCGCGTGCCGCAGGTCGGCCAGCTCCTCGGCGGCACCGGCGGCGAGCTCGGGAACCATGACCGGTGCCGACGGAACGATCGCGATGGCGCTCAACACGCCCCCACGCTAATGCGGGACAGCGGGGTGCTCGGCGCTGGCCGCCTCACCGCGGGCCAACGCGGCCGTCGCGACCACCATGACGGCGACGGCGACGACCAGGGCCAACCAGCCGGCGTCGTCGGGACGCAACGACTCCCCGAGGACCACGACGCCGAGCACCGAGGCCACCACCGGCTCGGCCACCGTCATCGTCGGCAGCGACGCGGTCAGCGCGCCGGCCCGAAACGAGGCCTGCTGCAACACGGTGCCCGCGATCGCCACCGCCGCCCACGCATACAGCTCGGGGATGCGCATCAGCGCCAGGACGCCGACCCAGCTGCCGAAGTCGAGCTGGTGCACGACGCCCTTGGTCAGCACCGCGAACAGTCCCCACAGCGCGCCGGAGGCCAACGCCAACAACACCGCGCCGGCGGGTCCCCTCAGGATCCGCGCGCCGAGCACACACAGCACCAATACCGGGCCGAGCACCGCCAGCACCACGGTCCATACCTCGACCGATCCGCGGGCATGCCCTGCGGTCGGGTTTCCGACGGTGACGATGACCACCACCGACACCGCGAGAAGCGCCGCCCACGTCCACTCCCAGCGGGTCACCCGTCGATGCGCCTGCCGCGCGGACATCGGCAGCGCGAACAGCAGCGAGGTCACCAACAGCGCCTGCACCAGAAGCACCGAGCCCAGGCCGAGCGCGGCGGCCTGCAAGCCGAACCCGGCGGCGGCCACCAGGCTGCCCAGCCACCACCGGCGATCGCGGAGCAACCGCAGAAACAGTTCGGTGTGACCGACCGGTTCGTCGGTCACCTCCTGGGCTTGACGCTGGTGGATGACGTCACCGATCGCGATGAATACCGCAGCACCGATGGCAAGCAGGGCGGCAACGTCGCTCGCCTCGTTGATGCCGGCCATCGGCCTCCTCGTCGTTGGCGTCCAGAAGAGGCTAAGCGTGCATCTCGCAAGCCGTGCGCACACGGCGACACAACCTGTTTGAATAGCGTCGAAGCGATCAGGCGCCGCGTTGCGCGGCAGGTGCGCGGCAACGCGCGGAGGGTACGAGGAAACCGACATGACGACGAGCCAGCCTGGGGGCCAGATCCCCTCGCCCAACACCGCCTCCGACAATTCCCCACCCGAGCCCACGCTGGGTGCTTTCCCACCCGAGCCCGCCCCGGGTGCTTTCCCACCCAAGCCCGCCCCGGGTGCTTCCCCACCCAAGCCCTCCCCCAGACCGGGTGCACCGCGGCCCGTTCCCCGTCCCACCGGCCGGCCGGCCCCGGCCGTGGTCGCGGCCCCCGCGAGCGACCCGCACCGGTTCGGCCGCGTCGACCCCGACGGCACGGTCTGGCTGATCACGGGGTCGGGTGAACGGATCATCGGGTCTTGGCAGGCGGGCGACCCCGAGGCGGCGTTCGCCCATTTCGGTCGGCGCTTCGATGACCTGCACACCGAGGTCGCGCTGATGGAGACCCGGCTGGAGTCGGGCAGCGGCGACGCCCGCAAGATCAAGGCGGCCGCAACCGCGCTCGCCGAGTCGCTGCCGACCGCCCATGTGCTCGGCGACGTCGACGCGCTGGCGGCCAGATTGACCGCGATCATCGACCACGCCGACGAAGCCGCCCAGGCCGAGAAGGCCAGGCGCGAGGAGTACCGCGCCGCCCAGACCGCACGTAAGGAAGCCCTCGCGGTCGAGGCCGAGGAACTGGCCGCCAACTCCACGCAGTGGAAGGCCGCCGGCGACCGACTGCGCGAAATCCTCGAGGAATGGCGCACGATCACCGGGCTGGACCGCAAGACCGACGACGCGCTGTGGAAGCGCTACTCGACGGCCCGCGACACGTTCAACCGCAGGCGCGGATCGCACTTCGCCGAACTCGACCGGGAACGGGCGGGCGCACGCCAGGCCAAGGAGGCGCTGTGCCTGCGCGCCGAGGAACTGTCCAGCTCCACCGACTGGGGCCCGACGAGCGCCGCGTTCCGCGAGTTGCTCACCGAGTGGAAGGCCGCCGGGCGCGCGGCCAAAGATGTCGACGACGCGTTGTGGCAGCGGTTCAAGGCGGCCCAGGACGTCTTCTTCGCCGCACGCAACGCCGCGACGGCCGAGCGCGACGCGGAATACCGCGCCAACGCCGAGGCCAAGGAGAAGTTGCTCGCCGAGGCGGAAAAGCTCGACACCTCCGACCTCGACGCGGCCAGGGCCGCGCTGCGCACGATCGGCGAGAAGTGGGAAGCGATCGGCAGGGTGCCCCGTGAACGTGCGGCCGAACTGGAGCGGCGTCTACGCGCGGTGGAAAAGAAGATCCGTGATGCGCCGACCCGCGGCGTGGATCCCGAGGCTCAGGCGCGTGCCGACCAATTCCGTGCTCGCGCAGAGCAATTCGAGCGTCAAGCCGAGAAGGCCGCGGCGGCCGGGCGGGAAAAGGACGCCGCGGAGGCGCGCGCGAACGCCGAGCAGTGGCGCCAGTGGGCCGAGGCGGCCGCCGAAGCACTGGGCAAGGGACGCTAGGGCGTTTCGACGCCGTCGCCGATCAGCCGGTGCGGGCGCCGATGGTCACCGTCGTCTGCCTGCGGTCACCGCCGCGCACATACCCCACTTGTTCCTCGGCGCCCGGTTGGGTCTGGCGCAGCACGCTGAGCAGGTCCTCGACGGTTTCGACGGGCTTGCCGGCGAGTTCGACGATCACATCGCCGGGCCGTAACCCGGCGGCTGCGGCCGGCGCTCCGGGATCGACGCCGACGACGAGCGCGCCCTGCTCGGTGCTTACGCCGAACCTGCGCTGAATCGCGGGGGTGACCTGGCTGGTGGAGATGCCCAGATAGGGGTGGGTGGCCTGACCGTCGGCGAGCAGTTGGTCGGCGACGTCCAGCACGGTGGCCGCGGGGATCGCGAAGCCCAGCGACACCGCCCCGACCTCAGGCGGGATGTAGGCCTCGTTGATCCCGACCACCCGGCCACCGGCGTCGAGCAGCGCGCCGCCGGAGTTCCCCGGCGAGATCGGCGCGTCGGTCTGGATCAGATCGACCAACGACTGGCTCTGCGCCGCCGAACCGGGAATGTCACGGTGCAGGCCGGAGATGATGCCGGCGGTGACGGAGTTCTGGAACCCCAGCGGGCTGCCGATGGCCACCGCGATCTCGCCCGGGCGCGGCAGATCGGTGCGGAACTCGGGCACCGGCAGTTCCTTTCGGTCGGTGCGCACCAGCGCGAGGTCGGTCACCCTGTCGGTGCCGATGACCTGCCCGGCCGAGCTTTCCCCGTCGGCCAACAGAATCGTCACTGTGCGTGCTCGGCCGACCACGTGCGCGTTCGTCACCACCACGTCCGGACGCAGCACCACACCGCTGCCCGCGCCGCCGTCGCGCTGCACGGTCACCACGCTCGGGCTGAGACGCTCGACCACATCGGCGAAGCCGACACTGGCGTCGAATGTCACGTTCGGCGGGTTGGCGGGTGCCGTCGTGGGGGGACTCGCAGGCGGCGGCGGTGCCGGCGCGGCCTGCGGTTGCTCGTTTCGGCCGGCGCACCCGGATGCGGCGACGAGCAGAGCCGCGACGGTCACGGCGGTGCCAAAGCGTTTACCAATGCGTTTCAACATCCACCCCCGCTAGCTGCCCGGCGTGTCAGGACCTTCCGCGTCGTCGTCGAACCGCTCCAACAGGCCTTTCTGTTGCCGCCTGGCGGCCTCCTGACGGCGCGCCGCCTCGGCGGCGAGTTGCACAGCGGTGCGGGCCCACACGGCACGCGCCCAGTGATAGGTCAACACGATCACCGCCAGCCACGCGATGATGAGCCCGATACCGGGCCCCGGGTACGCCTCGGCGGCAGTCTGCCGCGACCACACCGCGAGCATGCCCAGCACGCACCCCACCGACGAACCCGCCAGCGCGACCCACGCCAGCGCCCAGCGCCGGGTCAGCAGCGCCAGCATCGAAAAGCCCACGCTGAGCACCAGCGTCACCCACACGAACGCCCGCGACGGCAGCGACACGGCCGCCTCGGTCGCGGCCTCGCTGCTGGCCAGCACGTCCCAGCCCTTCGCACCCCCGGTGTGCGGCAACACAAAGGTCAGCAACACGACGAAGACGGCGATGGCGATCACCAA
This sequence comes from Mycolicibacterium pulveris, assembly GCF_010725725.1. NCBI lineage: Bacteria > Bacillati > Actinomycetota > Actinomycetes > Mycobacteriales > Mycobacteriaceae > Mycobacterium > Mycolicibacterium pulveris. Next base: position 111,308 of record NZ_AP022599.1, read on the forward strand.
CGCCCGCGGCCCGGGATCGATTTCGCCGGCGATGCGGCGTTCGGCGGCTTCGATGTCCTCCTTGAACTGCTCGAAGTTGCCGTCGTCGGGGGTGTTCATCGGCCACACCCACTCGACGCCGTCACGGTCTGTGTCGGCGCGCCGATGCCCGGCATCCCCAGGCCGACGCCGGTGCGGGGCCGTTGCCCCGCGGCGTGGGCGTCCCCGGCGCGGGTGCGCCGATGGGCGCTGATCGGCGCGTCGGCGATCAGGTGATGCGGCGCGGCATCGGTGACCGTGGTGGTGACCACGTCGCCGGGGCGGATGTCATAGCCGCACGGATCGAAATGCACGAGGCGGCCGTCGCGGGCGCGCCCCGACATCCGCGCGGTGCTGGCGTCCTTGCGTCCCTCCCCCGTGGCGACCAGCACTTCGACGTTGCCGCCCACCTGTGCCTGGTTCTCCTCCAACGAGATCTTCTCCTGAAGCTCGATCAGGCGCTGATAGCGTTCGCTGACAACGGATTTGGGGACCTGGTCGGCGAACTGTGCCGCCGGCGTGCCCGGCCGTTTGGAGTACTGAAACGTGAACGCGCTGGCGAACCGCGCCTGGGCCACCACGTCGAGGGTGGCTTGGAAATCCTCCTCGGTCTCACCGGGGAAGCCCACGATGAGGTCGGTGGTGATCGCCGCGTGCGGGATCGCGGCGCGAACCCGGTCGATGATGCCGAGGAAACGCTCGGCGCGATAAGAGCGCCGCATCGCCCGCAGCACGCGGTCCGAGCCGGACTGCAGCGGCATGTGCAGCGTGGGACACACATTCGCGGTCTCGGCCATGGCCTCGATCACGTCGTCGGTGAACTCCGCGGGATGAGGCGAGGTGAACCGCACCCGCTCCAGACCATCGATGCGGCCGCACGCGCGCAGCAACTTGGCGAAAGCCCCACGGTCACGCGGTTGTTGAGGATCGGCGAACGACACGCCGTAGGCGTTGACGTTCTGGCCGAGCAGCGTCACCTCCAGCACGCCCTGGTCCACCAACGACTGCACCTCGGCGAGCACGTCGCCGGGGCTACGGTCGACTTCTTTGCCCCGCAGCGCGGGCACGATGCAGAACGTACAGGTGTTGTTGCATCCCACGCTCACCGATACCCATGCGGCGTAAGCAGATTCGCGTGCGGCGGGCAGCGCGGAGGGGAACTCCTCCAACGCCTCGACGATCTCGACCTGGGCGGCCTTGTTGTGACGGGCACGCTCGAGCAGCACAGGCAGCGACCCGATGTTGTGCGTGCCGAACACCACGTCGACCCACGGTGCCCGCTGAAGCACCGTGTCGCGGTCCTTCTGCGCCAAACAGCCGCCGACGGCGATCTGCATGTCGGGGTTGGCCTGCTTGCGCGGCACCAGATGGCTGAGGTTTCCGTACAGCTTGTTGTCGGCGTTCTCCCGCACCGCACAGGTGTTGAACACCACCACGTCGGCGTCCTCACCGGCGACGGCCTTGCGATATCCGGCGGCCTCCAGCAAGCCCGCCAACCGCTCGGAGTCGTGCACGTTCATCTGACAGCCGTAGGTGCGGACCTGGTAGGTACGCACGCCGGACCCAGACGCCGACGTGTGCGTGCGCGTCGACGTGGCCGCCGTCGCGTGTTGGGTAACCACCGAAGTCACGGCCCCATCGTACGGACCGGCCTGCGCGGTGACGTGGGCGGATTGACGACTTCCGGGCACGCTGGGCCTTCCCTCGGTAAGGTCTGCACCCATGGAATCCACGGGGTCGGACGTGAAAGAGGCCGATCCGATCCGATCCGACGTGCCGATGATCTCGATGCGGGCCGTCAACAAGTACTTCGGCGACCTGCACGTGCTCAGGGACATCGATCTGGAGGTCGCGCGCGGTCAGGTGATCGTGATACTCGGACCGTCCGGCTCGGGCAAGTCGACGTTGTGCCGCACGATCAACCGGCTGGAGTCCATCGATTCGGGCACCATCGCCATCGACGGCGAAGTGCTTCCGGAGGAGGGCCGCAAGCTGGCCCAGCTGCGCTCCGACGTGGGCATGGTCTTCCAGTCGTTCAACCTGTTCGCGCACAAGACAATCCTGGAGAACGTCACGCTCGCGCCGCGGAAGGTGCGTAAGGCATCCAAGGAGCAGGCACGCGAGAAGGCGATGGAACTGTTGGAGCGCGTCGGCGTGGCGAACCAGGCCGACAAGTATCCCGCGCAGCTGTCCGGCGGCCAGCAACAGCGCGTGGCCATTGCGCGGTCGCTGGCGATGAACCCGAAGGTGATGCTCTTCGACGAGCCGACCAGCGCGCTGGACCCCGAGATGATCAACGAGGTGCTCAACGTGATGACCTCGCTGGCGGCCGAGGGCATGACGATGCTGGTGGTCACGCACGAGATGGGGTTCGCCCGGGGCGCGGCCGACCGGGTGGTGTTCATGTGCGACGGGGCCATCGTCGAGTCCGCCCCGCCATCGGAGTTCTTCACCAATCCCAAGAGCGACCGGGCCAAAGACTTCCTCGGCAAGATCCTGCACCACTAGTCGAAAGGATTCACCCATGCCATCCATTCCGAGGCGCGTAGTCGCGGCCCTCGTGCTCGCCGTGGCGCTGCCGCTGGCGGCCTGCGGCGGTGGCGGCGGCGGCGACAAGATCGTCATCGGGACCAAGTTCGATCAGCCGGGCCTGGGCCTGAAGAACCCGGACGGCACGATGACCGGGTTCGACGTCGACGTCGCCAGGTATGTCGCCGAGCAGCTCGGTTACAGCGAGGATCAGATCCAATGGAAGGAAGCACCGTCGGCGCAACGCGAGACGCTGATCGCCAACGGTCAGGTCGACTTCATCGCGGCGACATACTCGATCACCGACTCCCGTAAGGAGCGGGTGTCATTCGCGGGACCGTATCTGATCACGGGCCAGAACCTGCTGGTGCGCAGTGACAACACCGACATCGTCGGCGCGGAGTCGCTGGAGAACAACAAGAAGCTGTGCTCGGTGACGGGTTCGACTCCGGCGCAGAACATCAAGGACAAGTACCCCGGTGTGCAGCTGCAGCAGTACGACACCTATTCGGCGTGCATCGAGGCACTGAAGAACGGCGCGGTCGACGCGGTGACCACCGACGAAGTGATCCTGGCGGGCTATGCCGCCCAGAGCCCGGGCACCTTCAAGCTCGTGGGCGGCACGTTCACCGAGGAGCGTTACGGCATCGGGTTGAAGAAGGACGACACCGAGCTGCAGACGAAGATCAACGACGCGCTGGTGAAGATGGAGCAAGACGGCGCGTGGAAGGCGGCCTGGGACAACAACCTTGGCGCGTCGGGGCTGCCAGCTCCCCAACCGCCGGCGATCGACCAGACCTAGCGCACGTCACCGCACGTGGAGATCTTCACCAGGTATCAGGCCCAGATCTTCGAGGCGTTCTGGACCACGATCCAGCTGACGGTCTATTCCGCCGTCGGGGCGCTGCTGCTCGGCACGGTGCTGGCCGCGATGCGGCTGGCCCCGGTCCCGGTGCTCAACTGGCTTGGTGCGGCCTATGTCAACGTGGTGCGCAACACCCCGCTGACGCTGATCATCCTGTTCTGTTCGTTCGGGATATCGCAGACGCTGGGTATCACACTGGTGGATCCCAATTCACTGACGTCGATCGAGGACAGTAACTTTCGGCTCGCGGTGCTCGGATTAACGGTCTACACCGCGTCTTTCGTCTGCGAGACGCTGCGCTCCGGCGTGAACACCGTGCCGCTGGGCCAGGCCGAGGCGGCCCGGTCGCTGGGGTTGTCGTTCGGGCAGAATCTGCGGATCATCCTGTTACCGCAGGCGTTTCGAGCGGTGATCATCCCGCTGGGTTCGGTGCTGATCGCGTTGACCAAGAACACCACCATCGCGTCGGCGATCGGCGTCGCGGAAGCGGCGCTGTTGATGAAGGAGATGATCGAGAACGAGGCGGCCCTGCTGGTGATCGGCACCATCTTCGCCGCTGGATTCGTCATCTTGACGCTGCCGCTGGGGTTGGTGTTCGGGTGGCTCGGTAAGCGGATGGCGGTGGTGAGGTGAGTGGTTCGGTGCTGTTCGACGCCCCGGGCCCGCGGGGGCGGGTTCGCAACCACGTCGTCACCGGGATCACGGTGGTGCTCACCCTGCTGGCGCTGTGGGTGGTGTACACGCGGCTGGAGGCCAAGGGCCAGCTCAGCGCCGAGAAGTGGGAGCCGTTCCTGACGGCGAACCTGTGGACGACCTACATCATGCCCGGCGTCGAAGGCACGCTGACGGCCGCCGGCGTTTCGATCGTGCTCGCGCTGGTGCTGGGATTGGTGCTCGGGGTGGGCCGGATGTCGCACGCCCTTCCGGTGCGGTGGGTGTGCTCGGTGATCGTGGAGTTCTTCCGCGCGGTGCCCGTGCTGATCATGATGATCTTCGCGTACTTCCTGTACGCGTTGTACGGCGTCTTCCCGGGTGAGCATCTGGCGCTGGCGGGTGTGATCACCGGCCTCACCCTGTACAACGGCGCGGTGATCGCCGAGATCGTGCGGGCCGGTGTCGCGGCGCTGCCGCGCGGCCAGACCGAGGCCGCGTGGGCGGTGGGCCTCACCTGGGGGCAGACCATGCGCTCGGTGCTGCTGCCGCAGGCGATCACGTCGATGCTGCCGGTGCTGATCTCGCAGCTGGTGGTGGTGCTCAAGGACTCCTCGATCGGCTTCGTCATCACTTTCGTCGAGTTGGTGCGCCAGGGCACCCAGGTCGGCGCGGCGTACGGCAACTACATCCCCGCTTTGATGGTCGTCGCGGTGCTGATGATCAGCGTGAACTTCACGCTGTCGTGGTTGGCGACATGGGTTGAGGGCCGGATGCGGCGCTCGCGTCGCGGTACGGCGCCACTGGACGCCGAGGCCGTCGAGCAAGAGGGCGCCCCGGGCGCGACGGTTGTCTGACTTCGGACGGAGCCAAGGCGTTCAGTTGAGATCTCCTGCGCTGGTGGCTGCGTCGTCGCCGAACCACTTTTCCCTGATGAGGTTGTAGGTTCCGTTTTCGCGCAAGCGGTACAGCGCTTGGTTCACCGGCTTGCGAAGGGGACTGTGGATATCGAGCACAAATCCTTGGTCTTCCTCTTGGAACACCGGTCCCGCCGTGACTGCCACTCCCTCGCCCCGGTGGGCGACGTAGTAGCGCAGGACCGGGGCATCGAAGACCACCGCCTCGTATCCCTCTTCGCGCAACAGATGATATGAGCCCTCAATGGTTTGCGTCTCGGTGGCGTCAATGCCCATGCTGCGAAGGAAGTTCGCCGCGGTGGTGCCCCCCACTGTTGCCACCGACTTGCCGTAGAGATCCGCCGGTCCGTTGATCTTGGCGTCGAGCTTGGCCACGGTCAGGTTGGCGCTGAGGTTCGCCGAGTAGAACGCGATGAACACGATGCCGGCAAAACCCCACAGAATCGCCAGCGCTTTCGTCACCGCTCTGGTCGGGTAAGTGCTGTTCCTGCCGACCAGTGATCCGACACCCCAACCGAACGATTGGACGATGCCGGGGAAGTATGACCGCGACACAACCGGTTTGGCGTTGTGCCGCTCGATGAACCAAAAGATGTGTGCGGGAACGACGCTGACCACGACGGCGGCGGCCAACCAGATCAGCATCGTCCGGGAGAACAACAAGTCGAGGTAGCCGCCCAAACCGGGTACGGAGGGGCGGGTGTCGTGGACCGGCACGATGATCTGCAACCCGGAACTGAGGGTCGGTTGGGTGAAGTCGAAGGATTGCTCACGCTCGGCCGTCAACGAGATGCCGCCGATCGCCACGTCGGCACGCCCGTCGGCGACGGCCGCCAACTGTCCGCGCACATCGCCGGCGTCGAGGTACTCGGTGGACCAGCCCAGGTCTTTGGTGATCTCGTCCCACAAATCGATGCTGAAACCTGTCATCTGCCCGCTGCTCGTCGGCATGACGAACGGCTCCAGCCGGTGGATCGCGACGGTGACCGACTCCTCGTCAGGCTGGGGTGCGGGCTGCGCCGAGGCCTGCGCAACGACACCGAACACCATGTTCAGCAGGGGCACGCAGAAGACGACCGCCGCCATCGCGCACCACCGCAGAACCGACACTCAGCACGCCCCTTTTCGTTTCGTGGCCGTTTGGCACTATACCGATGGTCCTGTCTACGACCGCAGTAGTCGACGTCGGCGCCAGCACGCAGAGACGAGACCGCGTCGCTGCGCGTGGACAGCGAGGCCAGTTGCGGAGCCCGCAGGTATCCAACCGTTTGATTCGCGCGCGTGTTGAACCGGCGAACCGACTCATACGTGCCCCAAGAGGGTTTCCGTGCTCACCGAGGAGTTGTCATGGATATACCTATCCGTTCGTGCCTCTCATCAGGTGTCGCGGTGATCGGTGTCAGCGGGCTCGTGCTGGCCGCGGTGATGCCGCAGCAGGGGTTCGACGAATCTGACCACCCCGCTGCGGAGCTCACGGCGCAGGTGCAACTGCTGCCGCAGCCGGCGCTCAGCGTGTTGACCTCGCCGCTCGAGCTCATCGACCGACAGGCGACCTTCCATATCGAGTTCGTCACGGATTTCCTCGCGACGGGTGCGGAACTCTTCGGCCGTATCCCGCCGATCGCCGGGAGTCTGCTGCAGGACATCGCGACCGGCACCCCGCTGCCGACCGCAGTCGGCCGTGCGCTGCGCGACTTCGCCGACGTCGAGTTCGAGGCCGGCCGCGAGTTGGTCGGCTTCGCCGAGGAGTGGGCCAACTTTCAGATTCAGTTCCTCCGGGATCTGGTCGCTGGGCTGCCCGCTGTCATCGGCGGGGGGCCGTTCGGTCAACTGGTCACGGCGGCTCTCGATGTGGCGTCTCAGATCGTCGACGGTGTCGTCTCATTCTCGAATGCGGTCATCACTGCGGCGGAAACCGTTGTGGGCAAGGTTCTCGGGGACGACGCCGCAGCCACCCCGCCGACGCCGGCCATTGTCGACGATGCGGAACCGGCTGCGTCGCTGAGTCCGGTACGCGCGGATCTGCGCAAGGTCCGATCGCAGATGGCGCCCGACGAGATTGCGCAATCGCCGGACGTGGCCCCCACTGAGGCGACGGCACCTTCCGATGAGGGCGGCGTCGAGGGCGAACAAGGTTCCGAAGGCACGGTGACCGCCGCGGCCGGTAAGCCCGAGCCAGCCGGGCTCCCGAGGTCGATAGCCGAGGTACGGGACACCCTCACCAGGGCAGGGTTATCCGCTCGGGGTGAGGCCGGCACTGACGCCGTCGACTCGACCGACGCCGATGATGCGACGCCGGGCGCGGCGGACGGGACCGGAGACACCGTCCGCACTCGACCGGGCCACGTCGGGAATGGCCACTTCGCGCCTGGCCACTCTGCGGCCGGCCATGTCGGGGCGGGCCGCTCCGGGGATGGCCACTCGGGGACAGGCCACTTTGGGATCGGCCACTCCGACCGCGGCAAGCCCAAGGGCGACTAGAGCCAGCTACAGCAGCTCCGCGCAGCGGCGCAGCAGCTCCTCTCCCGGCGGCTGATAGAACGACATCACGACATGCTGGCAGCCGGCCTGGGCGTAGTCGGCGATGCTGTCCAGTTGGGCGTCGACCTGTTCGGGTCGGTCGGGATACAAGAACAACTGCACGCCCCGGCGGATCGACGACGGCTCGCGACCCAGTTCGGCGCACGCGGTATCGAGGTGACCGTTGGCCGTGATCCATTCCTGCGGCGAGGTCGACGGCATGTTCCATTCGTCGGCGTGGCGCGCGGCCACCCGCAGCATTCTGGGTTGCGCGGCGCCGACGATGATCGGCGGATGAGGCCGTTGGATGGGCTTCGGTTCGCACAGCGCGTCGGTGAGCGTGAAGAACCGTCCCGTGAACGTGACGGACTCCTCGGTCCACAGCCGCCGAATGACGGTGAGCGCCTCATCGAGCATCGCCACCCGGGTGCCCGCGCGAGGGAAGTCGATTCCGTAGCCGCGGTGTTCGGCCTCGTGCCACCCCGCGCCGAGACCGAAATCCATTCGGCCACCGCAGATGTGGTCGACGGTGACCGCCATCTTGGCCAGCACCGCGGGATTGCGATAGGTCACCCCGCTGACCAGACAGCCCACCCGGGCGCGCTTGACCACCACCGCCATCGCCGCCAGCGTGGTCCAACCCTCCAGCGTCGGGTCGGTGGCCTCGATCAGACCGTAGAAGTGGTCGTAGTTCCACACCGCCGGGAACCCGAGGTCATCGGCGGCGCGCCAGAACCGCTCGAGGGTGGCGTAGTCAAACGTCGGCGCCAGCTTCACCGAAATCAACATGCCGGACGACTAGACCCTCCGCCGCTCGTGCTCGGCGGCTAGCTCCGCGTTGACGACGTCAACGGCGAGCGTCTGGTGATATCCGCGACGCGCGAGCATCCCGACGAGCCTGCGCATCACCTTGACGTCATCGCCGTCGTCGAGCCTCTCCCGCCGCAGCTTCGCCCGCACCAGCTCCTCGGCCCGCGCCCGCTCCGCTCCGGAGTCGATGCCCGCCAGCGCGGCGGTGATCACCTCGTTGTCCACACCCTTGTTGCGTAGCTCGGCGGCCAAGGCCCGCTTGCCTTTTCCGGCGTTCTGGCGCCGGGACCGTACCCACTGCTCGGCGAAGTCAGCGTCATCGACGAGACCGACCTGCGCGAGCCGATCCAGTACCCGGTCGGTGACGTCCTCGGGATAGCCCCGTTTCGTCAGCTGCCCCGCCAGTTCGGCGCGGGTCCGTGCCCGCACGGTGAGCAGGCGCAGACAAACGTTGTGCGCCTGCTCCTCGCGGGAGGCCTCAGAAGTCGACTGGGGCGGGCAGGACTTCGTCATCGGCCACGTCAGCGGTCACCACGGCACCAATGCCGAGCTTTTCCTTGATCTTCTTCTCGATCTCGTTGGCGATGTCGACGTTTTCCACCAGGAAGGCGCGGGCGTTCTCCTTGCCCTGGCCCAGTTGCTCACCCTCGTAGGTGAACCAGGACCCGGACTTGCGGATGAAGCCCTGCTCGACACCCATGTCGATGAGTGAGCCTTCCCTGCTGATGCCCTTGCCGTACAGGATGTCGAACTCGGCCTGCTTGAAGGGCGGCGAGACCTTGTTCTTGACAATCTTGACGCGGGTGCGGTTGCCGACCGCGTCGGTGCCGTCCTTGAGGGTCTCGATCCGTCGGACATCCATGCGAACCGAGGCGTAGAACTTCAACGCCTTTCCACCCGTTGTCGTCTCGGGAGAGCCGAAGAAGACGCCGATCTTCTCCCGCAGCTGGTTGATGAAGATCGCCGTGGTGCCCGAGTTGCTCAGCGCCCCGGTGATCTTGCGTAGCGCCTGGCTCATCAGCCGGGCCTGCAGACCGACGTGGCTGTCGCCCATCTCGCCTTCGATCTCCGCCCGCGGCACCAGCGCGGCCACCGAGTCGATGACCAGGATGTCCAGCGCGCCCGACCGGATCAGCATATCGGCGATCTCCAGGGCCTGTTCGCCGGTATCCGGCTGGCTGACCAGCAGTGAGTCGGTATCGACGCCGAGTTTCTTGGCGTACTCCGGATCAAGTGCGTGCTCGGCGTCGATGAACGCCGCGATGCCGCCGGAGGCCTGGGCGTTGGCCACGGCGTGCAACGCGACCGTGGTCTTACCCGAGGACTCCGGGCCGTAGATCTCCACGACCCGGCCGCGCGGCAGCCCGCCGATGCCTAGCGCCACGTCCAGGGCGATCGACCCGGTGGGAATGACCGATATCGGCTGGCGCACCTCTTCGCCGAGGCGCATCACCGAGCCTTTACCGTGGCTCTTCTCAATCTGCGCGAGCGCCAGCTCAAGGGCTTTCTCGCGGTCGGGTGCCTGCGTCATGGGTGGGTCTCCGTCCCTCTAGATGTTCCGGTGTTCGGATCGGTTTCGATCAGGTGGCCATGACGCTAGAGGCGGCCACCGACAAGTCGGCCTGACCAGCATCTAGCCGTCGAACACTGCCCACGATAGACGAACACCTGTTCGACTCAAGCGTGACACGCCGTCGGCTGCGAAGCCGCCGTGGTCCACGGCTCGCCCCGGGCGGTTCCCGCGGCCTATCGTGGGGTCATCCGGCCGGACGGGGCCTGCATGCATGAAATGGCGATAACGCAGAGTGTCGTCGACGCGGTGTGTGAACACGCCGCGGGCCGTCGGGTGCACAGCGTCAGGCTGGAGGTCGGCGCGCTGTGCGCCGTCGTTCCCGACGCGATGCAGTTCTGCTTCGAACTGGCCACCGAGGGCACCGTCGCCGACGGCGCCCGGTTGGACCTCGACGTCCAGCCGGGGTCGGCGCGTTGTCGCACGTGCGGTGAGAACTTCGTGCTGCCCGACTTGATCCTGTTGTGCCCCTGTGGCAGTGCGGATGTCGAGGTGGTCGCGGGTCGCGACCTGAAGATCTTGTCGATGGAGGTGAGCTGAGCATGTGCGCGACATGTGGCTGCGGCGAGGACAGTCCGACCATCACCGTGGCGGGCGACCCTCACCCTCACCCGCACGAGCACCCGCACGGTCATGTGCACACCGAGACCGTCTCCCTGGAGCAGAAGGTGTTGGCGAAGAACGACCGGCTAGCCGAGGACAACCGCGCCTGGCTGGCCGACCGCCACATCCTCGCGCTCAACGTGACCAGCTCCCCGGGCGCGGGCAAGACGACGCTGCTCGAACGCACCATTCGAGAACTCAATCCCGATCACCCGGTGGCCGTCATCGAAGGCGACCAGGAGACGCTGCTGGACGCCGAGCGCATCAGGGCCACCGGGGCGCGTGCCGTTCAGGTGAACACCGGCGCCGGCTGCCACCTCGATGCCGCGATGGTGCACCGGGCGTTGCAGACCCTCGACCCCGAGCCCGGGTCGATCCTCTTCATCGAAAACGTCGGCAACCTCGTGTGCCCGGCGTTGTTCGATCTCGGTGAACACAGCAAAGTCGTCGTCATCTCGGTGACCGAAGGCACCGACAAGCCCCTGAAGTATCCCCACATGTTCGCCGCGGCCGGGCTGGTGATCGTCAACAAGGTCGACTTACTTCCGTACGTGGACTTTGATCTTGAAAGTTGTTGCGGCTACGTGCGATCCGTGAATCCGGACGCGGAGATCCTGCCGATGTCGGCGACAAGGGGTGATGGTAGCGCGCAGTGGTACCGATGGGTCGACAATCGCACAAACGTCGTCATGCATCCATCACCCGTTGACAACGGTTGACCCCGGGAGTAAACCCAGAAATTAGCGCTCAAGAAGTCGGGCGCACGTCGCTGTGACGGGGGAGCCCCAGCCCTGCTCCCGGTCGTGAGGGCCCCAGCCCGGCCCCCAGAAAGCTGTGACACATGCCGATCGAGGCAGCAGTCAAAGCGGAAGAGGCGTTGATTCACGTTCTCTGGATCAATGCCGGATTGAGTTGCGACGGCGATTCGGTGGCGCTGACTGCCGCCACGCAACCCACTATCGAGGAGATCGCCCTCGGCGCGCTCCCCGGTCTGCCGAAAATCGCCGTCCATTGGCCCCTCATCGATTTCGAATGCGGACCGAACGGGGGCGCTGACGATTTTCTCGAGTGGTTCTTCAAGGCGGACAGAGGAGAGCTGGAACCGTTCGTCCTGGTCGTCGAGGGGTCGATACCGAACGAGAAGATCAAGAACGAAGGCTACTGGTGCGGGTTCGGCAACGACCCGACGACCAACCAGCCGATAACGACAAGCGAATGGCTTGACCGGCTCGCACCCAAGGCGACCGCGGTGGTCGCGGTGGGGACCTGCGCCACCTACGGCGGTATCCATGCGATGGCGGGCAATCCCACCGGCGCGATGGGCGTGCCCGACTATCTCGGGTGGGACTGGAAGAGCAAGGCCGGCATCCCGATCGTGTGCGTGCCCGGCTGCCCGGCGCATCCGGACAACATGGCCGAGACCCTGACGTATCTGCTGTACATGGCCACCGACCAGGCGCCGATGATCCCGCTGGACGACGGGCTTCGGCCGAAGTGGTTGTTCGGCGCGACCGTGCACGAAGGCTGCGACCGGGCCGGCTACTACGAGCAGGGCGACTTCGCCACCGAATACGGCTCGCCGAAATGCATTGTCAAGCTGGGCTGTTGGGGCCCGGTCGTCAAGTGCAACGTGCCCAAGCGCGGCTGGATCAACGGCGTCGGCGGCTGCCCGAACGTCGGCGGCATCTGCATCGGCTGCACCATGCCCGGCTTCCCGGACAAGTTCATGCCGTTCATGGACGAGCCGCCGGGCGGCAAGGTGTCCACCGCGGCGTCGGGGCTGTACGGCTCGGTGATTCGCAACCTGCGCCACATCACGGGCCGCACGGTCGACAAGGAACCGAAGTGGCGGCAGCCCGGCACGCAACTCACCACCGGGGCGACCCGCACCTGGTAGGTGCGGATCCCCGCGGGGCGCCCACGGGCACTTGCCTCGTTGAAAGCTTCGCAGCGCATCTCATCAACGAAAGAGACAGTTCGATGACAACGACCATCCCCGAGCCATCACACGTCAAGCGGGAACCCGGCCAGCTCGTGGAGATGGCGTGGGATCCCATCACGCGCATCGTCGGCAGCCTCGGCATCTACACCAAGATCGACTTCGACAACCGCGAAGTCGTCGAATGCCACAGCACCTCGTCGATCTTCCGCGGCTATTCGATCTTCATGAAGGGCAAGGATCCCCGCGACGCGCACTTTATCACCAGCCGCATCTGCGGTATCTGCGGTGACAACCACGCGACGTGCTCCTGCTACACCCAGAACATGGCCTACGGCGTGCGCCCGCCGCATCTGGGTGAATGGCTGATCAACCTCGGTGAGGCCGCCGAGTACATGTTCGACCACAACATCTTCCAGGAGAACCTGGTCGGCGTGGACTACTGCGAGAAGATGGTCTCGGAGACCAACCCCGGCGTGCTGGCCAAGGCCGAGAACACCCAGGCGCCGCACGCCGGCATGCACGGCTACCACACGATCGCCGACATCATGCGGGCGCTCAACCCGTTCACCGGAGAGTTCTACCGCGAGGCGCTGCAGGTCAGCCGGTGGACGCGAGAGATGTTCTGCCTCATGGAAGGTCGGCACGTCCATCCGTCCACGCTCTATCCCGGCGGCATCGGCGTCACCGCGACGGTCCAGCTGATGACCGACTACATGACACGGCTGATGCGGTACGTGGAGTTCATGAAGCGGGTCGTGCCCATGCACGACGACCTCTTCGACTTCTTCTACGAAGCCCTCCCCGGTTACGACCAGGTGGGCCTGCGCCGCACGTTGTTGGGCTGCTGGGGTTCCTTCCAGGACCCCGAGGTGTGCAACTTCGAATACAAGGACATGGAGCGCTGGGGCGACGCCATGTTCGTCACGCCCGGCGTGGTGATCGACGGCAAGCTGCACACCCACTCGCTGGTGGACATCAACCTCGGCATCCGAATCCTGTTGGGCCACTCGTACTACGACGACTGGACCGATCAGGAGATGTTCGTCAAGACCGATCCGCTGGGCAACCCGATCGACCGGCGCCACCCGTGGAACCAGCACACCAACCCCAAACCGCAGAAGCGTGACTTCGACGGCAACTACAGCTGGGTGATGTCACCGCGCTGGTTCGACGGCAAAGACCACCTCGCGCTCGATACGGGCGGTGGCCCGCTGGCGCGGCTGTGGTCGACCGCGCTGGCCGGTCTGGTGGACATCGGCTACGTCAAGGCCACCGGCAACAGCGTGCAGATCAACCTGCCGAAGACCGCGCTGACGGGGCCGGTCGAACTCGAATGGAAGATCCCGCAATACGGCAGCAACACCTTGGAGCGCAACCGCGCGCGCACCTATTTCCAGGCCTACGCCGCGGCGTGCGCGCTGCACTTCGCCGAGAAGGCGCTGGTGGAGATCCGCGCGGGCCGCACCAAGACGTGGGAGAAGTTCGAGGTGCCCGAGGAGGGCATCGGTTGCGGGTTCACCGAGGCCGTGCGCGGAGTGCTGAGCCACCACATGGTGATCCGCGACGGCAAGATCGCCAACTACCACCCGTATCCGCCCACCCCGTGGAACGCCAACCCGCGCGACAGCTACGGCACACCCGGGCCGTATGAAGACGCGGTGCAAGGCCAACCCATCTTCGAAGAGAACGACAGGGAGCATTTCAAGGGCATCGACATCATGCGCACGGTCCGCAGCTTCGACCCGTGTCTACCGTGCGGTGTGCACATGTACCTGGGCAAGGGGAAGAGCCTGGACCTGCTGCACTCCCCCACCCAGTCCGTCACCGGGGAATAGGACATGGCCCCGCCGACACTGCCAGGCCCGGACGGAATCCAGGACGACGCGCAGTGGCGCACGGCGGGCGATCGTATCCAAACCCTGCTTGACGCAGCGGCTTCGGGCGGTGCGGCGGCGCGAGAACGCGCCGAGCAGTTGGTTCGTGAGGTCACCGACCTCTACGGGGCCGCGTTCGAGCGGATGATGGACGCGGTGACGGTCGCCAGTCCGGAACTCGCCGACCGGTTCGCGGCCGACGACCTCATCGCCAGCCTGTTGTTGGTGCACGGGTTACACCCGCACGGTGTGGAACACCGGGTGGCCCAGGCGCTGGACGGCGTGCGGCCCTACCTGGGTTCGCACGGCGGGGACGTCGCACTGCTCGGAATCGACGCGGGCGTGGACGGCCACACGGTGCGACTGCAGTTGCGGGGCAGCTGCAAGAGTTGCCCCTCCTCCGCGGTCACGCTGGAATTGGCCATCGAGGACGCCGTGCGCGCGGCGGCACCGGAGGTGTGCTCGATCGAAGTCGTTGCCGCAGCGGGAGATCCCGATCGGGAGGTCATTCCGGCCGAGGCTCTGACCAGCCGGCTGCGCCAGCCGACCGCGTGGCAGCCGGTGCCCGAGCTGGCCGAACTGTCCGACGGCGAAGTCGGTGGGTTCCTGGTGGCGGGCGCGACCGTACTGGTCTGCCGGTTCGGCGCAAACATCTACGCCTACCGGGACCGATGTCCCAGTTGCACAACCACGTTGGCAGGTGCCCGCCTTGCCGGCGCCGTGCTGAAGTGCCCGGTGTGCGGCGCCGGTTTCGACGTCGTGCACGCCGGTGCGGGCGTCGGCGGCGACGCCTACCTGGAGCCGGTACCGGTGCTGGTGCGTGACGGTGTGCTGTCGATGGCCGCGCCGCAGGGGGTGGCGTGATGGACGGCACCGGCAGCGTCACCGATGTCCTGGCCCGCATCCGCGCCGGGCGCCCGACCCGGCAGCAGGCAGGCGAACGCTGCGAGATGTGCGCGGAACCCATCGCCGATGAACACCAGCATGTGGTGAACATGGAAGGCCGACAGCTGATGTGCGTCTGCCGCGGCTGCTATCTGCTGTTCACCGACACCGAGGCCGAACTTCGCTACCGCGCCGTTCCGGACCGCTACCTGGCGTTCGAAGACTTCCTGCTGGAGCGGCCGCTGTGGGAGGCCCTGCAGATCCCGGTCGGTCTCGCGTTCTTCTTCCGCAATTCGGCGATGGGCCGCACGGTGGCGTTCTATCCCGGACCGGCCGGCGCCACCGAATCGGAGTTGGATCTGCAGGCCTGGAACGAGCTGCGAGCCACCGACCCCCGGGTCGACATGCCCGCCGAAGACACCGAGGCGCTGTTGGTGCGAGTACCCGCAGACGACGGCGCGCCGCGCGCCTATCTGCTGCCGATCGATGCCTGCTACGAGTTCGTCGGTCGGCTGCGCATGTTGTGGCGCGGTTTCGACGGCGGGCAGGACGTCCGCTCCTACGTCGACGAGTTCTTCGACCTGCTCGATGCTCGCAGCCGGCGGGTGGCGCGGACATGAATGACGTCAGCTTCGCCGTCCTCGACGTCGCGCCGGAGCCCTACTCGGTGACACCGATCCTGATGGCGCGCATCGGCATCGCGTGCATCGCCGAAGAACCGGTGCATGCGATCGCGCTGAAATGCCAGGTGCGCATCGACCCGTCGCGTCGCCCGTACGACGACGAGGAAGCCGCCGGGGTCGTGGAGCTGTTCGGGCCGCGAGAGCAGTGGCCCGCCAGCCAGCACACCTTCCTGTGGCAGCACGCCACCGCCATGGTGCCGGGCTTCACCGGCACCACCCAGATACAGTTGCCGATTTACTGCACGTATG
Source organism: Mycolicibacterium pulveris (assembly GCF_010725725.1). Taxonomy (NCBI): domain Bacteria; kingdom Bacillati; phylum Actinomycetota; class Actinomycetes; order Mycobacteriales; family Mycobacteriaceae; genus Mycobacterium; species Mycolicibacterium pulveris. Next base: position 127,424 of record NZ_AP022599.1, read on the forward strand.
ACTTCGAAGTGGTGGCCGCCAAGTACCTACACGCGCTGCACGAGGGCGCCGTCCCGCTTCAGTTCCTGTTCAGCGGAACGGTTTTCACCGCGGGCAACCGCGGGTTCGTGGTCCACCAGGTGCCGTGGGACCGCGACGAGCGCTACGACATGCCGGTGACCGTGTGGCACGACCTGATGCGCCAGCACTTCCCCAACACCGGATGGCTGCGGCTAAACCACGACACCATCGAGGCGCTGGCCGCCTATCGCGCCGCGCGCGGACTGCTCGGGCTCGACGACGCGATCACCTCCCTACTGGCGCAGGATTCGGCGAGGAGTGCACGGTGAGCACTGACACGGCACAGGTGTGGCGCCAGGCCCGCGCCGTCGCCGATGCGGTGCTCTACGAGGGCTACCTGCTCTACCCGTATCGGGCCGGCTCGCGAAAGAACCAGTCACGCTGGCAGTTCGGCGTGCTTGGACCACCCCGCGCCGCCGACACCGGCATCGGCGAGGACAGCTCGCTGTCCGCCCAGGTGCTGCTGCGCCCACACGGGCTGCCGTGGATATCGGGGGCGGTCCGTTTCCTGCAGCTGCAACACCGCGGCCCCGAACGTGATCTCGGTGACGGCCGTTTCGCGCCGGTCGAGGAACTCGACGCGGGCGCCCAGACGTGGCTGCGCTGGGACGAGGCCGTCGAGCGCGAAATCCCCATCGACCGCGTCCCCGCCCCCAGCCTGCCCCGAACCGTCGAGATCTCGGTGCCCGCAGGACATGAGGTGGAGGTCGTGCACGGCGGCCGGCTCGTCCGCACCCGGCAGCAGCTGCGCGGTCTGCTCTCGATATCCGCCGAGCCCGATGGTGACTTGCTGCGGCTCACGTTCGACGTACGCAACACCGCAACTCCCGTCGCCGACAAGGACCAGGCCATCGCCACCTCACTGATCGGCACGCACCTGCTCATCGAGGTCAGCGGCGGCGAGTTCATCTCGTTGCTGGACCCGCCCGATGCGGCCGCCGACGCGGTGGCGCGGCTGCGTCAGCACCGGTGCTTTCCGGTGCTCGCCGGACCTCCGGGCAGCGGGCATCTCATGCTCGCGTCGCCGATCATCCTCTACGACCATCCGCAGATCGCCGAACAGAGCGCCGGCGCGCTCTACGACTCCACCGAGATCGACGAGATCCTCACGCTTCGGGTCATGACGATGACCGATGAGGAAAAGGCGCAAGCCCGCGCCACCGATCCGCTGGCCGCCCAGATCATCGACCGCTGCGACTCGATGTCGCCCGAGGCGATGCTGAATCTGCATGGCGTGCTGCGTGATCCGCATGCCGACCTGGTTCCCGAGGTGCCCGCGGGCGTGAACTGGTGGGACCCGTCAGCCGATACCGCTGTGCGCCCGGAAACAGATGCGGTGCTGGTGAACGGCGTACCGGTGGCGCGCGGCAGCCGGGTACGGCTGCGGCCGTCGCGTCGGGCCGACGCACAGGATCTGTTCTACGCCAACCGGATCGCGCATGTCACCTCGGTGCACGAGGACGTCGACGGCGCTCAGCACATCGGCGTCGTGCTGGACGACGATCCGGCCGCCGACATGCACGACTGGTACGGCCGGTCCCTGTACTTCGCCCCCGATGAAGTCGAACCGCTCGAAGGGAGTCCGAGATGGAAGTAGTGGGTTGGGTCGCCGTCGGTCTCGCCGCCGCCGTCGTGCTCGTCGCGGTCGTGCTGGGCATCAGGTCGATCCCAGATGCACAGCGCTACCTCAAGATGCGCCGGATGTAACCAGGTGTCGGCGCCCCTGGGGATATTGGTTGCCGGGATCGGCAACATCTTCCTCGGCGACGACGGGTTCGGCTCCGAGGTGATCCGCCGTGTTCCCGAGCACGTCGCAGCGCCGGGAGTTCGCATCGTCGACTACGGAATCCGCGGCGTGCACCTGGCGTATGACCTGCTGGACGGATGTGCCGCCCTGGTGCTCGTCGACGCCATTCCGAGCCGAGGTGCGCCCGGTACGTTGCACGTCTTTGCCGCCGACCACGAAAGCCTCACCGCCGCTTCGGGTCTGGATGGGCACGCGATGGATCCGCAGGCGGTGTTCGCCACCCTGACCGCGTTGGGCGGCACCCCGCCCGACACGGTGGTGATCGGCTGCGAGGCAGCCAGCCTCGAGGAGGGCATCGGCCTGTCCGACGCGGTCGAGGCCGCCGTTCCCGGCGCTATACAGGCCGTGATCGACGCGGTCGCCGACCTCTCCGCGCGCTCCGCCGTGAGGGGAGGCTGAACCATGTGCCTCGGAATACCGGGACAGGTCGTGCACATGCTGGCCGGCTACGGCGATCAACTGGCCCTCGTCGACGTCGCAGGCGAGCAGCGCAAGGTCAACGTCGGGATGCTGCCGGAGGAGACGTTTCACCCCGGCGACTGGGTGATCATCCACATGGGCTTCGTCGTCGAGAAGACCGACAAGGCCGGTGCGGACGCGGCGATGTCGGGCCTGCAGCTGATGGGCCGGGGGCAGGACACCGAGGATCCGCCATGACGGGCAGGGTGAGGTTGCGTGTCGACGTGCACGGCGTGGTGCAGGGGGTGGGCTTCCGGCCGTTCGTGTACTCGTGCGCGGCGGCGCTGAACCTGTCCGGCTGTGTGCGCAACGACAGCTCCGGCGCGGTCATCGAAGTCGAGGGCGACGCCGACGACGTCGAGAACTTCCTGCGCCGGCTGCGTGACCGGCCGCCCCCGCTGGCGGTGATCGAATCCGTCGAAACCAGGCCGGTGGCGCTGGTCGGCGGCACCGGGTTCGTCATCTCCGACACGTCGCGCAGCGACGGCGGCCGGACCCTGACATCACCTGACGTCGCCATGTGCGCGCAGTGCGCCGCCGAGCAGGCCGACCCCGCCGACCGGCGCTACCGGCACCCGTTCATCAACTGCACCAACTGCGGACCCCGCTTCACCATCATCGGCTCGCTGCCGTACGACCGCGCATCCACCACGATGGCCGCGTTCGAGATGTGCGCTGAATGTGCCCGCGAATACCACGATCCCGACGACCGCAGGTTTCACGCCCAACCGATCAGCTGCCCGGACTGCGGGCCCACGCTGACCTACCGGGACGCATCCGGCAGGCCGTCGAACGGCGAGGCCGGGCTGCGCGCCGCCCGCGAACTGCTGCGCGACGGCGGTGTGCTGGCGGTCAAGGGCATCGGCGGCTACCACCTAGCCTGCGACGCGGGCAACGGCCGCGCGGTCGCCGACCTGCGGTTACGGAAACGCCGCGGGGACAAGCCGTTCGCCGTCATGGTGCCCGACATGGCCACCACCCGGGATATCGCCGAGGTGGACGACGCGTCGGCGCGGCTGCTGTCGGGTCCGCAGCGCCCGATCGTGCTGATGCCGCGGCGGGTCGGCGCGCCCGTTGCCGAGGCCGTCGCGCCGCACAACCCGGACCTGGGTGTGCTGCTCGCCTACGCGCCGTTGCACCCGTTGCTGTTCGGGCTGGCCGGCGACCCGCCCGGACCGGCCGTGCTGGTGATGACCTCCGGCAACCTGGCCGGAGAGCCGATCTGCTTCGCCGACGAGGACGCGCTCGACCGGCTCGCGCACCTCGCCGACGGGTGGCTGATGCACGACCGCGCGATCCTGGTGCCGTGCGACGACTCCGTCATCCGCGCGGTGGCGGGCCGGGAGGTGCCGATCCGGCGCTCCCGCGGATATGCCCCGCTGCCGATCGCATTGCCCGTGCCGGTACCGCCCACCCTGGCTGTCGGCGCCGACCTCAAGAACACGATCGCGGTCGCCGACGGCAAGTACGCCTGGCTCAGCCAGCACATCGGCGACATGGACGTCCTGGCGACGGTCTCGGTGTTCGATGCGGCCCGGCGGCACCTGCAGGCGCTCACCGCGGTCACACCGCAGGTGCTGGTCGCCGACGCGCACCCGCTGTACCGGTCGACGCAGTGGGCCGACCGCAACGCCGGGCACCGGCCCGTCCGCACCGTCCAACACCATCACGCGCACATCGCCGCGGTGATGGCCGAACACGGCCTCGACGATTCCGCACAGGTGCTCGGCTTCGCGTTCGACGGAACGGGTTACGGCACCGACGGCGCGGTGTGGGGCGGAGAGGTACTGCTCGCCGGCTACAAGGGCGTCCAACGCCTCGCCCACCTCAAATACGTGCCCATGGCGGGCGGCGACGTCAGCGTGCGGCGCCCGTACCGCATGGCGCTCGCCCACCTGTGGGCCGCCGGCATCGCCTGGGATGACGAACTGGAACCCGTCGCCGCGTGTCCGCTCGACGAACGCGAAGTGCTGGCCCGTCAGCTCGACACCGGCTTCGGTTGCGTCTCCACTTCCAGCTTCGGTCGCCTGTTCGACGCGGTGTCGGCGCTGGCCGGGGTGCGCCAGGTGGTCGCCTACGAGGCACAGGCGGCGATCGAGCTGGAAGGGCTGTCTCGCGGCGCAGACTGCGGCACAGGGTCTTACACGTTCGCCCTGACCGACGGCGTGATCGATGCGGCGCCGGTGCTTCGGGCGGTGGTGGGCGACCGGCGTGCCGGGGTGAGCGCCGGGATCATCGGCGCCCGGTTCCACCGCGCCGTCGCGGAGGTGATCGTGCGTATCGCGTGCGCCCACCGGGAGGCATCGCCGACGGTGGTGTTGTCGGGCGGGGTGTTCCAGAACCCGACCCTGTTGCGGCTTGCGCTGCAGGGACTGCAGGACAACGGTTTCGAGGCCATCACCCATCACCGGGTGCCGCCGAACGACGGCGGCATCGCGCTGGGTCAGTTGCTGGTGGGTAACTGCGGATGACTGGGTTGACGACGGGCCAGACGCTGTTCGGTCGGTACGCCTACCCGCCGAACGAACTGGGCTACTGCGGTCCGGCAGACGGGGGCGGCACCTCCGGGCTGGCCTCGCGCGCCGCCGAGTTCGACGGCGCCTGGCCGTATCTGCGGGCCATCGCCGACGTGGTCGGCTCCGATGCGCTCGATGACACGGTGGTCGAGAGCTACTGGGTGGGCGGTCCAGCGCTGGACAAGGTGGACCCGTCCGAACTGCTCTCCCGGCTGCGTTCGGCGTTCGCGGGCCAGATCACCGGCCTGCTCGACGTAATCTCTCCCAGCGCGGACGTGCTGGCGCACCACAGCTTCCACGTCTTCGTGGTCTACCCCTGGGTGCGTTTCCTCGGCCGCGACGCGAGCACCGCCGTGTCCGTCATGCAGAGCTGCCGCATCCGGTGGGGCACCGTCGAATCCGTCGACGACCAGCGCGCGGTGATCTCCTCCCGTCCCCTGCGGTTCGACGACGGCGGCCTGGTGCTCGGCGACCCGCAGGCCGAGACCGTGCACTGGGCGAAGCGTGACGTGTCGCTGACCTCCGCGCCGCTGCCCGGCACCGTCGTCTCGGCGCACTGGGACTGGGTGTGCGCAACCCTGACCGACACCGAATGCGCGGCGCTGGAAGACGCTACCCGCACCACGCTGAACCTCGTCAATTCACTTGTGGAAAAGGGGGGTTGATCGATGACCGTCACCGCGCGACCGGGCGGGTCCTACATCGACGCCGAACTGTCCGCCGACCTCGCGGCGGCCGCGCTGGACATGGCCCGGCGATTCCACCAGGGCGCCACTCTCTGGGTCATCTCCCCGCAGTGGGAGCCGCACGCTCATCACGTCGCCGTCGAGTTCGTCCATCCGGTGATCATGGGCAAGCGTGCGCTACCGTCGGTCGCGCTCGTCGAACCCGATCCGGTGGCGCAGGCCCGGGTGGCCAGCCGACCCGGTGACCTGCTGATCGCGGTCGCGTCCGCCAGCGAACCCGCCGTCGTCGACGCGATGCGCCGCGCCGAGGCGTGGGGCGTGCTGACCCTGTGGATCGGATCCGGTCCACGCCCGAAAGCCGGTGCCGCCGACCACATTCTGTGGATCGACTCCGAGGATCCGATGCTCCCGGCCACCGGGACGTTCGTGTTGATGTATCACCTGCTCTGGGAACTGACCCACGTCTGCTTCGAGCATCCCGGGCTGCTGAGATCCGCCGAGTGCACCGACGACGTCTGCATCACGTGCAGCGACCAGGGCCGGGTCGGCGAGGTGCTGCTCGAACCCAGCACCGCAACCGATCCGGCTCTCGTGCGCACCGCCCAGGGCGAGGAATGGGCGGACGTCACCCTGCTCGGTGGTGTCGCGGTCAACGACCTCGTGCTCGTCCACGCCGGGGCGGCCATCTCCCGCCTCGACATCGGCCAGGAGGTGAACCGATGACAGAGCCCGAAAGCACCGGCTTCCTGTATCCGTTCATCGAATCCGAAGAGACCGACGCCACCAGCCTGCTCGACGATCTGAGCGCCTCGGCGCGCGGCAAGGCCGCCGAAAGCGCCCGGCTGCAACGCGCCTCGCTCGACGAGTACGGCGCTGCACTGACCGCGGCGGGCACCGAGATGGCCGACCGATTCCGCCGCGGCGGGCGGCTCTACACCTTCGGAAACGGTGGCAGCTCCACCGACGCCGCGACGCTGGCGTCGCTGTTCAGCCGGCCGGCCCGGGGACGTCCGGTCGCCGCGTGGTCCCTTGCCGCCGACAACGCCGTGGTCACCGCGCTCGGCAACGACGTCGGCTTCGAGCTGATCTTCAAGCGCCAGATCATCGCCCACGCCCGCAGCCAGGACATCGCGATCGCGCTGTCCACGTCGGGCAATTCGGAGGATTTGATGACCGCCATCACCGAGGCCAAGCAGCGCGGCCTGCTGACCGTCGGATTCTCCGGCCACGACGGCGGACGGATGGCCGACGCCGAGGATCTGGACTACTGCTTCACGGTGCGCTCGCAGAGCATCCACCGCATCCAGGAGAGCCACGCCATGCTCGGCTACCGCCTCTGGTCCGTCGCCCAGGAACACATGGCCCGTCCCCGCAATGGAGCGCACTCGACATGACCGGAACAGTCGACAGGGCAGCAAGCGCCGCGGAGCGCGAAGACCGCGCGCTGGAACGCATCGACCGACAGCGGCAGCGACGGCCCCGCCTGCTCGACGACGTCGTGACGCTCGCACACGGCGCAGGCGGCAAGTCGTCGGCGACGCTGGTCGACGCGGTGTTCCTCGAGGCGTTCCGCAACGCCGAACTCGAACAACTCGGTGACGCGGCCACGCTGCGTAGCGCATCGGGTGAGCGGATGGCGTTCTCCACCGACTCGTATGTCGTTTCGCCGCGGCGCTTTCCGGGCGGCTCGATCGGTCACGTCGCCGTACACGGAACGATCAACGATCTCGCGGTATCGGGCGCGCGACCGCAGTGGCTGTCGGCGGCCTTCGTCATCGAAGAGGGCTTCCCGATCGCCGAACTGCGCGAGATCGTCGCCGACATGAGCGACGCGGCCACGGCTGCCGGTGTGCAGATCGTCACCGGTGACACCAAGGTGGTCGGCAGGGGCGCCGCCGACGGCGTCTACGTCTGTACGGCCGGGGTCGGTGTGATCCCCGAGGACAGAAGGCTTTCCCGAGATCTCGTGCAACCCGGTGACCGCGTGCTGCTCTCGGGGACCATCGGTGAACACGGCATGGCGGTCATGCTCGCCCGCGGCGATCTGGCCATCGACGCCGACATCGCCTCCGACACGGCGCCGGTGCACGAACTGGTGGAGATCCTGCTGGCGGCGGCGCCGTCGACCCGGTGGATGCGCGACGCCACCCGCGGCGGCGTCGGCACCGTGGCCAACGAGTTGGTCAAGGACCGGCCGTTCGCGCTGATCCTCGACGAGGACGCGATTCCCGTGGCGCCGCAGGTGCTCGGCGCCTGCGACCTGCTCGGCATCGATCCGCTGTATGTGGCCAACGAGGGCAAGTTCGTCGCCGTCGTCGCCGCCGCGGAAGCGGAGGCGGCCGTCTCCGCACTGCGGGCCCATCCCCGGGGAGCCGACGCCGCCGTCGTCGGCGAGATCGTTCCCCAACCACCCGGAATCGTGGCGCTGCGAACATCTTTCGGCGGCAGCCGGATCGTCGACATGCTCGTCGGCGACCCGCTGCCGCGAATCTGCTGAACCGACAACCGGAGGGAGAGACTGATGTGCCTGGGCATTCCCGGCCAGGTGGTCGACATCGTCGACGCCGAGCAGTCCCTGGCCAAGGTCGATGTCAACGGCGTGCGCCGCAACATCAGCGTGCGGCTGCTGGCCGACGACAACCTGCGCGTCGGTGACTGGGTGCTGGTACACGTCGGGTTCGCGATGGCCAAGATCGACGAACGTGAGGCCGAGATCACCCTCGACCAGGTGCAGAAGATGGGTGCCGACTACGTGACCGAGATCGAAGCGTTCACTTCGTCCGAGATCGGTTGGGAGGCTTGATATGAGGTTCGTCGACGAATTCCGGGACCCGGCGGCGGCCCGCGCTCTGGTCAAATCGATCACCGAGCTCGCCGCGGGTGACGAGTTCAAGTTCATGGAGGTGTGCGGCGGGCACACCCACACCATCTACCGGCACGGCATCGAGCACCTGCTGCCCGAATCCGTCGAGCTGGTGCACGGGCCGGGATGTCCGGTGTGTGTGATCCCGATGGGCCGGATCGACGACGCGATGTGGCTGGCCGAACAGCCCGGCATCATCTTCACGACGTTCGGCGACATGATGCGCGTGCCGGGATCCGACGGCACCCTGATCGCGGCCAAGGCGCGCGGCGCCGACGTGCGGTTCGTCTACTCCCCCCTCGACGCACTCAAGGTGGCCGTCGACAATCCCGACCGTCACGTGGTGTTCTTCGCCGTCGGTTTTGAGACCACCGCGCCGTCGACCGCGGTGACGCTGGTGCGCGCCCGCGCGCTGGGCGTGACGAACTTCAGCGTGTTCTGTAACCACGTCACGATCGTTCCGCCGATCAAAGCCATCCTCGAGTCGCCCGATCTGCGGCTGTCGGGGTTTCTCGGGCCGGGTCACGTGTCGACGGTGGTGGGTCTGCGCCCGTATCGCTTCGTGCCCGAGGTGTACGGCAAGCCGATCGTGGTCGCCGGGTTCGAGCCGCTGGACATCCTCGCCTCGGTGCACATGCTGCTGCAGCAGATCCGGGAGGGGCGGTGCGAGGTGGAGAACCAGTACACCCGGGTGGTGCGCCCCGAAGGCAACACGCAGGCGTTGAAGCTGATGGCCGAGACGTTCGAGCTGCGTCCGCACTTCGAGTGGCGCGGCCTGGGGTTCATCTCCCAGAGCGCGCTGAAGATTCACCGTGACTACGCGCAGTTCGACGCCGAGGCGATGTTCGAGATGCCCGGCGTGCGGGTCGCCGACCCCAAGGCGTGCCAGTGCGGCGAGGTCCTCAAAGGCGTGATCAAGCCGTGGGAGTGCAAGGTGTTCGGCACGGCGTGCACACCGGAGACCCCGATAGGCACCTGCATGGTGTCTGCCGAGGGCGCCTGCGCCGCGTACTACAACTTCGGCCGGTTGCACCGGCAAACAGCGCTGGTGCTGGGGCGTCGCGGCTAGATTCAGCCGGCACAAGCATCGCCGCAGCCCACGCGGCGAAGGGTGAGGAGTAATGGTCATGACAGAGCCGGAGGACAAGGGATCACGAGACACCGGTTCGGATGTGCCGTCGGGAGGACCCGCCGATCGTCCGTCGGGTGAATACCAGGGTGACGAGTCCGTTCCCACCTACGGAAGCGACGAGAAACCCGACTTCGAAACGAGCTTCACCAACGAACCCCCGCGCGATGTCGAGCCGGAGGTGCCGCCGTACGAGGGCCGCAAGGAGTCCGGGTAGCAAGGCCGATTGCGCGGTTTCATCCGCGACACGCCGAGGCACGCGGATGAATCCGCACACTCGTTGCAGTCCCCGTCACCACTGATCTCGCGGGACGTCGAAGTCCGCGCACAGCGCGCGCCAGACCTCCCGTGGGTCGATGCCGTCCTCGATGGCCTGCACGGCGGTGCGTCCACCCAGCCCGCTGAGCACGTGGTCGACGATGATCGACGCGCCCCGGACGGGGCCGAACTGTTGCTCGACCAGCTCGTGGAATTCCGTCAACCGCACGGGTCCAACCTACGTCAGCGCGTTATGGCACACGCGTACCGGATCCTCCACGCCGGAGATCGAGGAACCGGCGCGGCGCGCGGCATCCCGATACCGCGGCGATGACAGCACCTCGGTGGCCGCCGATGCCAGCGCCTCCGCGGTCAACGGCCGGACCAGCTGGCCGCTGCCTTGTCGCACAACACGATTGGCGATCTCCCACTGATCACCACCGCCGGGCACCAGCACCAGCGGCACCCCGGCCAGCAGCGCCTTGGACACCATGCCGTGACCGCCGCCGCAGATGACCAGGTCGGCCTGCCTCAGGAGTTCGTCCTGGCGGCCCAAGCCGACGGCCGCCCACGGCGGCACCGGCGCGTCGGGCCCCGCCAGCCGCGACACCACCACGCGCGCCCCCTGCGGCAGCGTCTCCCCCGGCGTCAGCGCCTGCAGCGCCACCTCGGCCAGGCCGCGGGTGCCCGTCGTCGCGGTGGACGGCGCGACGACCACCACCGGGCCCGAGCCGGGCGGAACCGTCAGGACCTCGGAGGTCGGCTCGAAGTGCAGCGGACCCACCACCACCGCCTCGGCGGGCCAATCGGGACGCGGCACCTCCAACGCCGGCAGGGTTGCGATGAGCCGTCGCAGCGGCCCGGAATCCTCTGCGGGCAAACCGATTTCGAGGCGTGCCGCCGCCCGCTGCCGTAGCCCTTTGCGCCACGACCGGTTGCTCAGCGCACGCATCACCGCGTCGCGCACCCGGCCGCTGACCCCCACCCCGGGCGCCAGCCCGCTGCCCACCGGCGGCAGGCCCTTCGACGGCCGGTACAGCGGGTGAGGGTTCAACTCGATCCACGGCAGCCCCAGCAGTTCGGCGCAGAACCCGCCGGCGACGGTGATCGCGTCCGACACCACCAGATCCGGCGCCAGCGCCCGCACCTGCGGGGCGTTCTGCACCGCCATGCGCGCCGCGCGCTGGTTGATCTTGGCACCGGCGTCGGCGTCGTCGTCCAGATCGGTCGGGTCCAGCCCGAGCAGCTCCACGGCATCCACCCCGGCGGCGCGCGCGGTGTCCAGCCACTGTTTGCCGGTCAGCAGCGTCGGCGCGTCGCCGCTGGCCAGGAAGCGAAGGCACAACGCGATGGCCGGGAAGGCATGCCCGGGATCGGGTCCGGCCACCACCGCGACGCGCATTGCCCTACCGTGCCACAGGGCCCGCGCACTAGGCTGGCGACCATGACCGACCAGGCTGCCGGACTGAGACCAGACCTCGACAACGTGCGCACCGTGGAGACGTTTCTCTACGCGCTGCAGGACGAGGATTTCGATACCGTGGACAGCTCGCTCGCCGACGGGATCGAGTGGCAGAACGTCGGGTACCCCACGATCCGCGGCCGGCAGCGCATCGTCGGCCTGCTGCGGCGCGGCCAGGGCCGTTTCGGCTTCGAGGTCAAGATTCACCGCATCGCCGCGGAAGGCAACGCCGTGCTGACCGAGCGCACCGACGCGTTGGAGTTCGGGCCGATCCGCATCCAGTTCTGGGTATGCGGCGTGTTCGAGGTGCACGGCGGACGCATCACGTTGTGGCGCGACTACTTCGACACGCTGGACTTCCTCAAGGGCACGGTCCGCGGGCTGGTCGCCGCGGTGTTCCCGTCACTGCGTCCGAGGATGTGAGGGCCGGCCGGTAGCATCGGTGGTCGACATGAGTACCACCACACCACGCGCGCGGCCCAACCTCTGGGAGTACATCGGCTACAGCTACGGCCGGCGTCTGCCCGATTCGATGCGCGACTGGGTCCGCAACGACCTGGCCGGCGAGGGTGCGACGCGCCGCATGATGATCCGCGTCTTCGTTCCCGCGCTCCTGGTGCTGGCGCCGTTCTGGTTGATCCCGACGACGTTCGTCGTGCATCTGTCGATGACGCTGCCGATCCTGATTCCGTTCGTCTACTTCTCGCACGCCCTCAACAAGGTGTGGCGCCGGCACATGTTGGCCAAACACGGCCTGGACCCCGGCCTGGTCGATGAGATCTCGCGCCGTAAGAAGGCCCATGTGCACCAGGCGTACATCGAACGCTACGGCCCGCGGTCGGGACCGCCGAGCTCACACGACATCTGAGGCTACGCGCCGCGCAGCTGACCCAGTTCGTCGAAAGCCTGCGCCCATCCGACCAGCCTGTCGGTGGCGTTGGACAGTTCGTCGCGGTAACGCTGCTGCGACATCGGTGAGCTCGACATCGGCCCAGAGTTCACCGCCGAGACCAATTGCGCTGCGGCGTTGACCATTTCGTTGTACTGCCGCGCACCGTGATGCAGCTGCGCGGTGAACGCCTGGATGGTGGGGGTCAGATGCGTACGTGACTGCGGCGCCGAGCGGACGGCGCGCTCCATCGACACCACCTCGGCGGCGGTGGCCGCCATGGTCGCGGCGGTCTGATCGGCGGCGAAAGTCAGCTCGCGCAGTTCGTCGGGCGGCAGCATGCGGCCCCGCTCCATGACGCCCAGCAGCGAGAAGAAGCCGCGCTCGGAGGCGGCCAGCGCGGCCATCGGCTGCCGCGCAGCAGAGCCCCACGGCGGCAGCCGGCGCGCCGCGCGGGATCGCCGCGGCGGCAACGGCTCGCGTCGCAGCCAGCGATACCTCAGAAACGCCAGGGTCGCCAAGAACGCCGCGCCCGCGGCGATGGGCGTCGGGATGAACAGCACCCAAAACGGCGTGCTCCACGCCGCCAGCAGCGCGGTGACCCCGATCCAGAACACGCACGACACGCTGAAAAACAGCGCCAGCCGCAGCGCCCAGCGCCGCTTGCGCAGCAATTTGGCGCGCGGATCGGATGCGGCATGCAGCCTTTCGGCCAGCACATCGGACCACTCCGCCGCGGTGTCGACGCCGCGCTGCACCATGGACCGCCAGGCCTCGGGTCGACTCGCGCGTGGGTTCACTGTGCTTCCCTACGAAAACTACTGCGACAGCGGGTTTTCCGGCTTGGCCTGCTGATCGACAGCCGGTTGTGCCTGCGCCGGTGTGGCGGTGCCGCCGGCCGGCAGCTGCTCGCCGCGCATCGACGCCCGGATCTGCTCCAGCCGGGAATGGCCTGCCATCTGCACGCTGGCCTGCTGCACCTCGAGCATCCGGCCCTGCACCGAGTTCTGGGCCAGTTCGGCCGACCCCATGGCGTTGGCGTAGCGGCGTTCGATCTTCTGCCGCACCTCGTCGAGGCTGGGGGTGGCGCCGGGCGCGGCGAGCTCGCTCATCGACTGCAGCGACGCGCTGACCTGCTCCTGCATCTTGGCCTGCTCGAGCTGCGACAACAGCTTGGTGCGCTCGCTGATCTTCTGCTGCAGCATCATCGCGTTCTGCTCGACGGCCTTCTTGGCCTGGGCGGCCGCCTGAAGCGCCTGGTCGTGCAGGGTCTTGAGGTCCTCGACGCTCTGCTCGGCGGTGACCAGCTGGGCGGCGAACGCCTCGGCGGCGTTGTTGTATTCGGTGGCCTTGGCGGCATCCCCGGCGGCGGTGGCCTGGTCGGCCAGCGTCAGCGCCTGCCGGACGTTCACCTGCAGTTTCTCGATGTCGGCCAGTTGGCGGTTGAGCCGCATCTCCAGCTGGCGCTGGTTGCCGATGACCTGGGCGGCCTGCTGCGTCAGGGCCTGGTGCTGGCGCTGCGCCTCCTCGATGGCCTGCTGAATCTGCACCTTCGGATCGGCGTACTCGTCGACCTTGGAGCTGAACAGCGCCATCAGGTAGCGCCACGCCTTGACGAACGGATTGGCCATGGATCATTCCGCCTTCGTGTCTGTGGTTGTCTCGGACTCGCCGGCGCCTCGGGTCACCGTGCTGCCCAATCTATCGGGTCGGCACCGATCGCCACACCCAGTCAGTCGTCGGAACCGGCTCAGGCCACAGCCATCGACACAACCTGAGGAATGACGACTTTGGTGCTCTCGTCGATGTTGGCGGCACCGGCACCGGCCACCGCGGCCAGCTCTGCGCGCTCCATCTCCTCGCCGGCGTCCGCGAGCACCCGGGACAACGGGATGTCCAGCGCACCGCAGATGGCGTTGAGCAGTTCGCTGGAGGCTTCCTTGCGGCCGCGTTCCACCTCGGACAGATAGCCGAGGCTGACCCGGGCGGTGTCGGACACCTCGCGCAGCGTGCGCCCCTGCTCGATGCGGGCACGACGCAGCACCTCGCCGATCACCTCGCGCAGCAATGCCGTCATCGTGCTCTCCTTATCAACTCGAGTCGCGGGGTTCCTACTAAGCAACGCTATGCACCGCCGGGATGGTTCCCGAACCGCGCGAATTCGGCTGTGAAGATCAGGCCCGGGCTCGGGAATCCCTGGCCGCGGAGATGACGTAGTCGATGCCGGTGAGCACGGTCAACACGACCGCGGCCCACATCACCACCCACGCGACGGCCAGCAAGGGGCCGGACAGCGGCAGGATGAACAGGCCGATCGCCACCCCCTGCACCAGCGTCTTGAGCTTGCCGCCGCGGCTGGCCGGGATGACGCCGTGCCGCAGCACGGCGAAGCGCAGCACCGTGATGCCGACCTCACGCACCAGGATCAGCACCGTGATCCACCACGGCAGATCGCCGAGGAGTGACAGCCCGATCAGCGCGGCGCCGATCAGGGCCTTGTCGGCGATCGGATCGGCCAGGGTGCCGAACTCGGTGACCATGCCGTAGCTGCGCGCCAACGCGCCGTCGAACCGGTCGGTGACCACCGCGACGGTGAACACCACGAATGCAGCTACCCGCCAGAAGGTTTCATGGCCGTCACCGACGAACAGCAAAACCAGGAACACCGGAACCAACGCCATGCGCACGCCGGTGAGCACGTTCGCGATGTTGGCCACTCGGGCGCGCGGAACCAGCGGATCAGTATGAGGTTGGCCCGGCACCGCCACAGAATATCGGTTGCTCAAACCGATACTCTCCACGTGTGAGCGCAGATTCCGGTCGGGTCGTTGTGCGGCGGGCCCGGGCGTCGGACGTGCCCGCGATAAAAGCGTTGGTGGACATCTACGCCGGCAAAATCCTGCTGGAGAAGAACCTGGTGACGCTGTATGAGGCGGTCCAGGAGTTCTGGGTGGCCGCGGTCGACGACGAGGTGATCGGCTGCGGAGCCCTGCATGTGATGTGGTCGGACCTCGGCGAGGTGCGCACCGTGGCGGTGCACCCGACGTTCCTCGGCCGCGGCATCGGGCACGCGATCGTCGACCGGCTCCTGGGAGTGGCTAGGGAGCTGCGGCTCAAGCGCATCTTCGTGCTCACCTTCGAGGTGGAGTTCTTCAGCAAGCACGGCTTCGCCGAGATCGACGGCACCCCGGTGACCGCGGAGGTCTACGAGGAGATGTGCCGGTCCTACGACACCGGTGTCGCGGAGTTTCTCGACCTGTCCTATGTCAAGCCGAACATCTTGGGCAACACGCGCATGCTGCTCACGCTGTAGCGATTTGTGTGCGTTTTGCTGCGCTCCGCGCGCCTAGACGGAACACAAATCACTCGTCGTCCTCGCCCGTGTCGGCGCCGCGGATCGACGCGAGTGTGGCCGCCAGCTCGTCGGGCTTGACCAGCACCTCGCGGGCCTTGGAGCCCTCGCTGGGCCCGACGATGTTGCGGGTCTCCATCAGGTCCATCAACCGCCCGGCCTTGGCGAACCCGACGCGCAGCTTGCGCTGCAGCATCGACGTCGAGCCGAACTGGCTGGACACCACCAGCTCGACGGCCTGCAGGAAGACGTCCATGTCGTCGCCGATGTCGGGGTCGACGTCGGTGCGCTCGCTGGTGGTCTTGGCGGTGGTGACGCCCTCGGTGTACTCGGGCTCGGCCTGTTCCTTGCAGGCGGTGACCACGGCGTGGATCTCGTCGTCGCCGACGAACGCGCCCTGCAGCCGGATCGGCTTGTTGGCGCCCATCGGCAGGAACAGGCCGTCGCCCATGCCGATCAGCTTCTCGGCGCCCTGCTGATCGAGGATCACGCGGCTGTCGGTCAGCGACGACGTCGCGAACGCCAGCCGCGACGGCACGTTCGTCTTGATCAGGCCGGTGACCACGTCCACCGACGGGCGCTGGGTGGCCAGCACCAGGTGAATGCCTGCCGCGCGGGCCTTCTGGGTGATGCGCACGATGGCGTCCTCGACGTCGCGCGGGGCGGTCATCATCAGATCCGCCAGCTCGTCGACGATCGCCACGATGTACGGGTAGGGCCGGTACTCGCGGTTGCTGCCCAGCGGGGCGGTGATCTCCCCCGACCGCACCTTCTTGTTGAAGTCGTCGATGTGGCGCACCCGCGACGCCTGCATGTCCTGGTAGCGCTGCTCCATCTCCTCGACCAGCCACGCCAACGCGGCGGCGGCCTTCTTCGGCTGGGTGATGATCGGCGTGATCAGGTGCGGAATGCCTTCGTAAGGCGTGAGTTCCACCATCTTGGGGTCGATCAGGATCAACCTGACCTCTTCGGGTGTCGCCCGCGCCAGCAGCGACACCAGCATCGAGTTGACGAAGCTCGACTTGCCCGACCCGGTGGAGCCGGCCACGAGCAGGTGCGGCATCTTGGCGAGGTTTGCCGAAATATATTCGCCCTCAATGTCTTTGCCTAGACCGATCACCAACGGATGGTGGTCGGTACGGGTCGACGGATCGGTCAGCACGTCGGCCAGGCGCACCATCTCCCGGTCGGTGTTGGGCACCTCGATGCCCACCGCGGATTTGCCGGGGATCGGCGCGAGCATGCGCACGCTCTCCGTGGCGACCGCGTAGGCGATATTGCGGTGCAGCGCAGTGATTTTCTCGACCTTGACGCCGGGTCCCAACTCGACCTCGTACCGGGTGACGGTCGGGCCGCGGGTGCAGCCGGTGACCGAGGCGTTCACCTTGAACTGCTGCAGGACCTCGTTGATCGCGTCGACCATCCGGTCGTTGGCCGCGCTGCGCCGCTTGGGCGGATCACCCATGACCAACAAGTCGAGCGACGGCAGCGTGTAGGGACCGTCGACGACGCGGTCCAGGGCCTGCGCCTGTTTCTTGGCGGGCTTCTTCTTGCGGCTGCGGGCGGCCGGCTCCGGGACGGTGGGCGTCTCGTCGTCGATCGGGTAGTTGTCCATCGGCGTGCCGGTCGGCCACGGCTGGGCCCCGTCGTCGCTGTAGCCGGCGGGGTCGTCGTAGTAGCCGTCGGAGAAATCCTCGGGCTGCGCGGCGAAGTCGACGTCGTCGTATTCGTCGTCGTCATGCTCGCCGCGGAAACCGCGCGTGGAGAACATCATCTGCAACGTCGACGGGACCTCACGGATCGTGGTGCCCGTCACCAGCAGGACACCGAACAACGAACCCATGAACAGCAGCGGCGCGGCGATCCATGCGGTGAGCCCGTCGGAGAGCGGGCCGCCGATGGCGAACCCGAAGAACCCGGCGGCGTGCTGACGGGCCGCGGGATCGGCGGGCGAGCCGGCCCACAGGTGCCACAGGCCGAGTGCGGGCAGCGCGACCATCGCCGCACCGAGCACCAGCCGGGGCCGGGCGTCGGGGTCCGGCTCGGTGCGCATCAGCAGCACCGCCACCGCAACCAGCACGATCGGCAACACCACCACCGCCGAACCGACGAGCACCCGCAGGAAGGTGTCGATCCACTCCCCGACAGGTCGGGCCGCGTCGAACCAGGAGCTCGCGACGATCACCACCGCGACGCCCAGCAGGGCCAGCGCGATCCCGTCGCGACGATGGCCGGGCTCGAGGTCACGCGCGCGGCCCACCGACCGGGCCGTCGACCCGACACCCTTGGCCAGCATCAGCCAGCCCGCGCGGACACCGCGGCCCACCGCGGCACCGGCGGTCGCGACCGGCGACGGATTGCGGCGCGATGCCGGCCTGCGTCGCGGCGCCGACCGTGACCCGCTCCGCGAACCGGTCTTTGACATGGTCGAACGGGTGCCAGAGCGCGCGGCGGTCTTACTAGCCATGCCTGCAAGCCTAGTCGCAATAGTCCCAGATACAACATCTGCCACACTGGTCACAAAAGGGTATCTGTTCAGCACCGAGCAGGCATACCGTGCCGAAACATGACCGCCAGCGATATCCGGGCCGGTATGCCCACGTCCAGCAAGGTGCTTTGCGGTGTTTACGCCGCCATTGCCGTCGCCGCCCTGATAGCGACCTGGAGCCAGAACCTGGCCTACTCCGGCCACGGTGCCGACCTGCTGCGGGTGTTCTGGGAGGACACCAAGGCCAACCCGGCGTCGCGGTCGATCACCGCCGACATCGCGCTGTTCCTGCTCGCCGCCGCGGTCCTCATGGTGGCCGAGGCCCGCAAGCACGGCGTGAAGTACGTGTGGGCCTACATCGTCGGCGGATTCCTGATCGCGATCAGCGTGACGTTTCCGTTGTTCCTCATCGCCCGCGAGGTCCGGCTGAGCCGCACGGAGGCCAACCGGTTGTCGACGCCGGACACCGTCGGGCTGGTCGCGCTGGCGGTGGCGGTGGCCGCGTTCACGATCTGGGTGGACGTGCTCTGAACGACGGGCAGTAGGCTGTGCACTCGTCCAGCAGCACTCATCGAGGAGTTCATCGCCCATGCCGATCGTCGTCGTCGCAACCATGACCGCCAAGCCGGAGTCCGTGGACACCGTGCGCGATGCCTGCAAGAAGGCCGTCGAGGCGGTGCATCAGGAACCCGGCTGCGAGCTCTACGCGTTGCACGAGGCCGACGGGACGTTCGTGTTCGTCGAACAGTGGGCCGATGCCGACGCGCTGCAGGCCCACAGCGCCGCGCCCGCCGTCGCGACACTGTTCGGCACGGTCGGCGAGCATCTGGACGGGGCACCCGACATCAAGATGCTGCAACCCGTCGTCGCAGGAGATCCCACCAAGGGGCAGCTGCGCAGCTGATGGGCTCCCTCGACGGCAAGGTCGCCTTCATCACGGGCGCGGCTCGCGGGCAGGGCCGCGCGGAGGCGGTCAAGCTGGCGTCCGAAGGCGCCCACATCATCGCGGTCGACATCTGCGCGCAGATCGGCTCGGTGCCCTATCCCCTTGCCACAGCTGACGATCTCGCGCTGACCGTCAAGCTCGTCGAGGACACCGGCGCGCGAATCGTGGCGCGCCAGGCCGACGTTCGCGATCAGGCCGGGTTGGCCTCAGCGCTGCAGTCCGGGGTCGACGAGCTCGGGCGACTCGACATCGTGGTCGCCAACGCCGGCATCGCACCCATGCAGTCCGGCGCCGACGGCTGGCGCGACGTCATCGACGTCAACCTCACCGGGGTGCACCACACCGTCGAGGTCGCGATCCCGACGCTGGTGGAGCAGGGCGAGGGCGGGTCGATCGTGCTCACCAGTTCGGTGGCCGGGCTGATCGGCGTCGGCAGCGACGATCCCGGCGCGATCGGGTACGTGGCGGCCAAGCACGGCATCGTCGGGTTGATGCGGATCTACGCGAATCTGCTTGCCCAACACAGCATCCGGGTCAACTCGGTGCATCCGGCCGGCGTGGACACCCCGATGATCAACAACGAGGCCACGCGGCAGTGGTTGGGCAGCATCGCCGAGAAGACGCCGCAGGAGATGGGTAACGCGTTGCCGGTGCAGGTGCTGCAGGCCGAGGACATCGCCAACGCGGTGGCGTGGCTGGTTTCCGATTCGGCGCGTTATGTGACCGGGGTGGCGCTGCCGGTGGATGCCGGCTCGGTCAACAAGCGCTGAGGCCGCCGGTCGCGGCGCCGAAATAGCAGCCACGGTCGCGATTTCGTCGGTTCAACGACCCGGAATGCTATTTCGGCGCAGAGGACTCAGACCTCGATGACGGTCGGCACGATCATCGGCTGACGACGGTAGGTTTCGCCCACCCACTTGCCGACCGTGCGGCGCACCGCCTGGGCGATCCGCGCGACGTCGGTGACGTTGTCGCGGGCCAGGGCTTCCAGCTCCTCTTCGACCTTGCGCGCCACGGGTTCGAGCGCCTTGGGGTCCTCGGAGAACCCGCGCGAGTGCAGATGCGCCGGCGCGGCCGCCCGCCCGGTGCCGCGGTGCACCACTACCGTCACCGCGACGAAACCCGAGGACAGGATGAGCCGTTCGCCCAGTGTGGCGTCTCCGACATCGCCGGTGACCAGGCCGTCGACGAACATCTTCCCGGTCGGCACCGCCCCGGCGATCGAGGCGCGGCCGCCCGCCAGGTCGACGCTGACCCCGTTCTCGGCGAGCATGACCGCGTCGGGGTCGACGCCGGTGCGCGCCGCCAGCGCCGCGTTGGCGCGCATCATCCGCCACGTGCCGTGCACCGGCATCACGTTGCGCGGCCGCACCGCGTTGTACAGGAACAGCAGCTCACCGGAGTAGGCGTGACCTGACACATGCACGCGCACTTGCTGATTGGTTACGACGCGAGCGCCGATCTTCGCCAGCGCGTCGATCACGCCGTAGACGGCCTCCTCGTTGCCGGGAATCAGCGACGACGACAGGATGATCAGGTCGCCCGCGGTCAGCGTGATGCTGCGGTGTTCGCCGCGCGACATCCGCGACAGCGCCGACATCGGCTCGCCCTGCGTTCCGGTGGTGATGAGCACGACCCGCTCGGGCGGCATCATCTCGGCCGCACCGATGTCGAGCACGTCGTTGTCGTCGACACGCAGATAACCCAGTTCGCGGGCGATGCCCATGTTGCGCACCATCGAGCGCCCGACGAACGACACCTGCCTGCCCAGCGCCACCGCCGCATCGATGATCTGTTGCACCCGATCGACATTCGACGCGAAACAGGCGACGATCACCCGGCCGGTCGCGCCCCGGATCAGCCGGTGCAGTGTCGGGCCGACCTCACTCTCCGACGGCCCCACCCCGGGGATCTCGGAGTTCGTCGAGTCGCAGAGGAACAGGTCCACCCCGGCGTCGCCGAGCCGCGACATGCCCGGCAAGTCGGTCGGCTTGTCGTCGAGCGGCAGTTGGTCGAGCTTGATGTCGCCGGTGTGCAACACGGTGCCCGCGCCCGTGTGGATCGCGATCGCCAGACATCCGGGAATCGAATGGTTGACGTGAAAGTACTGGCATTCGAACACGCCGTGCGTACTGCGCTGTCCGGCAGCGACTTCGACCAAGATCGGCTTGATGCGGTGCTCGCGGCACTTCTCGGCGACCAGCGCGAGCGTGAACTTCGACCCGACGACCGGGATGTCGGGCCGCAGCTTGAGCAGAAACGGGATCGCGCCGATGTGGTCCTCATGGGCGTGGGTCAGGACCAGCGCCTCCACCTCGTCGAGCCGGTTCTCGATGAGGCGCAGGTCCGGCAGGATCAGGTCGACGCCCGGCTCGTCGTGGTTCGGGAACAACACACCGCAGTCGACGATCAGCAACCGGCCCAGATGCTCGAAAACCGTCATGTTGCGGCCGATTTCGCTGATCCCACCCAGCGCGGTGACCCGCAGCGCACCTGGGGCCAGTGGTCCCGGTGGCTGAAGTTCTTCGTTCACTACCGCAGCACCGCAGCCGCCCGCATGTCCGCGGCCAGCTCCTCGAGTTGCGCGGCGGTGGCAGGCATCTGCGGCAGCCGCGGATCACCTGCTTCGAAGCCCAGCAGCCGCAACGCCGCCTTGGCCAAGGTCACCCCGCCGAGCCTGGTCTGGGCGCTGTTGAGCGGCCCGAGGGTGACGCTGATCTTGCGCGCCGTGGTCATGTCACCAGAATTGAACGCGGTCAGCATGTCTCGGAGCTGGCTGGCGGCCATGTGGCCCCACACGCTGATGAAACCGACCGCGCCCATCGCCAGCCACGGCAGGTTCAGCGCGTCGTCGCCCGAGTAGTACGCGAGCCCGGTCTCGGCCATGATCTGCCCGCCGCCGTGCAGATCGCCCTTGGCGTCCTTGACCGCGACGATGTTGGGATGTTGGGCCAGCGTGCGCAGCGTGTCCCAGGTGATCGGCACGATGGAGCGCGGCGGAATGTCGTAGAGCACCACCGGCAGTGGCGTCGCATCGGCCACCGCGGTGAAGTGCGCCACCAGACCCGACTGCGGCGGCCGGGAGTAGTACGGCGTCACCACCAGCAGCCCGTGTGCACCCTCGGCGGCGCACGCCTTCGCCAGCCGCACACTGTGCGCGGTGTCATAGGTGCCCACCCCGGCGATGATCCGGGCGCGGTCACCGACGGCCTCCAGTACGGTGCGCACCAGCGTGACTTTCTCGTCGTCGGTCGTCGTCGGGGACTCACCGGTGGTGCCGGAGAGCACCAACCCGTCGCAGCCGGCGTCTACCAGGCGGTTCGCCAGCCGCGCCGCGGTCGCGGTGTCCAGGGACCCGTCGGGCTTGAACGGAGTCACCATCGCGGTCAGCACGGTACCCACCTGGCCGGTGACGTCTAATGCGCTGGTACTCACGGCACTAAGATACTCGCTCGACCCCGAAATTCAGCCGATGGCTACCTACGCCTCCGTGGCTGAGTCTGGCCAGCTCCGGCTACGCCTCCGTGGCTAGCGGCGACGTGGCGACCTCCGTCCCATCCGCCAACGTGGCGATCTCGAAATCGGCGAACACCTGCGGCGCCACGCCGACCAACTGGCGCAGGCATTCGACGGCGAGCCGGCGAATCTCCACGTCGGCGTGTTCGCTGGCCCGCACGGCGATGAAATGCCGCCAGGCGCGGTAGTTTCCGGTAACCACGATGCGCGTCTCGGTCGCGTTCGGCAGCACCGCGCGAGCGGCCTGACGGGCCTGTTTGCGGCGCAGCGTGCCCAGCTTCTCCCCGGGCTGATCACCCGTGAACTTCGCCTCCAGCCTCGTCAGCAGCTCCACGTAGGCCGCGCGGCTGGCATCCGCGGCAGCGGTGAAGATCTCCAACAGTTTCGGATCGTCCTCCATTCCGGGCGGCACCACCACCTGCGAGTCGTGCTCGGGGACATAGCGCTGGGACAGCTGCGAGAAGGAGAAGTGGCGGTGCCGGGTCAGCTCGTGGGTGCACGACCGGGAGATGCCGGTGATGTAGAACGACACCGACGCGTGCTCGAGCACCGAGAAGTGCCCGACGTCGATGATGTGCCGCACGTAGGCGGCGTTGGTCGCGGTGCGCGGATTGGGCTTGGACCAACTCTGGTAGCAGGCCCGGCCGGCGAACTCCACCAGCGCAGGCCCGCCCTCGGCGTCGGTGCTCCAAGGCACGTCCGGGGGCGCCAGAAACTCCGTCTTGGCGATCAGTTGCACGCGTAGCGGCGTGGTCTCGGCCACGCGCTCACCCTAACGCGGCGGCTTTGGCCTGCTCGGGAGGTGGTTCTGCCGACTCGGGTTTCAACCCGCGCCGGACGGGGAACAAAGCGGATCCCAGCCGGTGTTAACCAAGCACTGTTCGCAACAGCGATGAGGAGCGTGACCAAATGTCCACGGATTACGACGCACCTCGCGTCAAGGACACCGACGACGTCACCGATGAGTCGGTTCAGGAGATCGCCGCGCGGCGGCGCCAGGTCGACGTCGCAGTGCTGGATGTCGACGACGGCGATCCCGTCGATTCGATCGACCTGCCCGGCGCCGACCTTTCGGGTGAGGAGCTGACCGTCCGGGTGCTGCCGAAGCAGTCCGACGAGTTCACCTGCTCGAGCTGCTTCCTGGTGCAGCACCGAAGCCGGCTGGCGCTGAAGACCGGCGGTCAGACCATCTGCGCGGACTGCGTCTAGGTTCAGCGCAGGACCGCCGCGAGCGGCGCGGCCAGCTCGCCCCTGGTCCCCACGGTGACCTCAGACAGGCCCAGCCACGCCGCCATCGTGCGCAGCTCACCTGCCAGCGGCCCGGCCACCCGCGACGGCTGCTCTCCCGGCTCGGCGAAGGCGCCGACGACGTGCAGCGCGTCGCTGGCCCGGTCGGCCTTCAGGTCGACGCGCCCGACCAGCATGCCGTCGAGCAGAAACGGCCACACGTAGTACCCGTACTGGCGCTTGGCCGCCGGCGTATAGATCTCGATGCGAAACCGAAATCCGTCGAACAGCCGCTCGACCCGCGGCCGGAAGAAGATCAACGGGTCGAACGGGCACAGCAGCGCGGTGCCCCGGTCTCGCCGCGGCACCTTCTGGCCGGTCCGTAGATACGCGGGCGCCTGCCACCCCTTCACCTCGACGGCCTCCAGCTCGCCCTCGGCCACCAGCTCGGCGACCGCCGGTTTGGACTGCCGCGGCGAGAGCCGGAAGTAGTCGCGGATGTCGGCCTCGGTGGCCACCCCCAGCGCGCCGGCCGCGCGCAACGCCAGCTGCCGCACCGCGTCGTCGTCGGCCACTTCCCGGGCGACGACCTCCGCGGGCAGCACCCGTTCGGTGAGGTCGTAGTGCCGCGCGAAGCCCACCCGGGTGGCCGTCGTCAACCGCCCCGAGGCGAACAGCGCCTCGGTCACCCATTTGGTGTCGCTGCGGTCCCACCAGGGCCCCTTGCGGCCGCGCTGTTCGGCCCCCAGGTGCGCCTCGATCTGCCCGGCCGTCGACGGCCCGAGCTCCTCGACGGCCGCGAGGATTTTCTCCGCCAGCCGCAGGTTGTTCTTGACGATGTGGGTCCCCCACCGGCCGTGGGTGTACTCGCGCATCCGCCAGCGCAGCAATGGCCAGTCCTCGACGGCCATCAGCGCGGCCTCGTGCGCCCAGTACTCGACCAGCAGCCGCGGCGAGCGGGTGGTGTGGCTCCATGCGGCCCGATCCAGCGCGTCGCGGTCATACGGCCCGAGCCGGCTGAACACCGGCGCGTAGTGGGCCCGCACCGACACCGACACCGAATCCAGCTGCAGCACCTGGATGCGCGAGATCAGCCGGCGCAGGTGGGCGCGGCTGACCGGGCCTTGCGGTCGGGGCTCGGCGAAGCCCTGCGCCGCGACGGCGATGCGGCGCGCCTGGGCAGCCGTGAGTCTGGTCGCCACGTCGCCATCCTGCAGGACGCCACCGACACTTCTGGGCGGCTGTCAGGCGCGCTCGTAGGTGTAGAACCGGTAGCGCAGCCCCGACCTGCTGGTCTGCCACTCCCCGGCCGCGCCGACCCAGCCCTCGTCGAGGACGGGCGCGACCGCATCGCCGTCTCGACGTGGCAGGTCGATCTCCACCTCGGTGACCTCACAGCGCGTGGCCACCGGCAATGCGGCCGCGTAGACCTCCGCCCCACCGATCACCCAAGTGGTCTCGTCGGTGAGCGCGTCGTCGAGGTTCGCGACCACATCGGCGCCGTCGGCCGCATAGTCGGCGCGACGGGTGAGCACGACGTTGCGCCGGCCCGGCAGCGGACGCACCTTGGCCGGCAGCGACTCCCAGGTCAACCGGCCCATCACCACGGTGTGTCCCATGGTCAGCTCTTTGAACCTGGCCTGATCCTCGGGCAGCCGCCACGGAATGCCGCCGTCGCGGCCGATGACCCCGGAGGTCGATTGGGCCCAGATCAGCCCGACCCACCTCATACAGCCACGGGCGCCTTGATCGCCGGATGCGGATCGTAGTTGAGGATCGCGATGTCCTCGTAGGTGTAGTCGAAGATCGAATCCCGCGGCGCCAGAACGAGTTCCGGATAGGGGCGCGGCTCGCGGCTGAGCTGCAGCCGCACCTGCTCGACATGGTTGTCGTAGATGTGGCAGTCGCCGCCGGTCCAGATGAACTCGCCGACGTCCAGCCCGGCCTGCGCGGCCATCATGTGGGTCAGCAGCGCGTAGCTGGCGATGTTGAACGGCACGCCGAGGAACAGGTCGGCGCTGCGCTGGTAGAGCTGGCAGCTCAGCCTGCCGTCGGCGACGTAGAACTGGAAGAACGCGTGGCACGGCGGCAGTGCCATCTGAGCGATCTGGCCGACGTTCCACGCCGAGACGATGATGCGACGCGAATCGGGGTCGGTCTTGAGCAGATCCAGCGCGGCGCTGATCTGGTCGACGTGCTCGCCCGACGGGGTCGGCCACGATCGCCATTGCACGCCGTAGACCGGCCCGAGATCACCTGTCTCACTTGCCCATTCGTCCCAGATGGTGACGCCGTGCTCCTGTAACCACCGGACGTTGGAATCGCCGCGCAGAAACCACAGCAGCTCGTAGACGACCGATTTGGTGTGCACCTTCTTGGTGGTGATCAACGGAAAGCCGGCGGACAGGTCGTAGCGCATCTGATGGCCGAACACGCTGCGGGTGCCGGTGCCGGTGCGGTCGGATTTCGGCGTGCCATGCTCGAGCACCAGGCGCAGAAGATCCTCGTAGGGCGTTGCGATCGGCACGTCCGCCAGCCTAGTCCGAAACCAACGAGTAGAACGGAAGCCATGCCGACTATCTCCACGACCGTCACCACCGCAGACGGCACCTGCCCCGTCACCCTGCACACCCCCAACGGCAGCGGCCCGTGGACCGGCGTCGTCATGTACGTCGACGCCGGCGGGGTGCGCGACCTCTTCCAGGACATGGCCGCCCGGCTCGCCGGTTTCGGGCACGCCGTGCTGCTGCCCGACGTGTACTACCGCCACGGCGAGTGGGAGCCGTTCGACATGAAGACGGTCTTCAACGATCCCAAGGACCGCGCACGGCTGTTCCGGATGATCGGCAGCATCACGCCCGACATGATGGCCGCCGACGCCGAGGCGTTCTTCGACTTCCTGGCCGCGCGCCCGGAGGTCAAGGGCGACGCGTTCGGCGTGTGCGGCTACTGCATGGGCGGGCGCACGTCGATCATCGTGGCCGGCCGGGTACCCGACCGGGTCGCCGCGGCGGGATCGTTTCACGCCAGCGGACTGGTCACCGACGAGCCCACCAGCCCGCACCTGCTCGCCGACCGGATCAAGGCCACCGTCTACGTCGCCGGCGCCGCCAATGACCAGGGCTTCACGCCCCGCCACGCCGAGATCCTGGACCAGGCGCTGACCGACGCGAACGTCACCCACACCGTCGAGTTCTATCCGGCCGGCCACGGGTTCGCCGTGCCCGACAACGCGCCCTACGATCCCGAGGCCGCCGAACGGCACTGGGTGGCGCTTCAGGGCCTGTTCAAGACGGCGCTGCCGAACTGACCCTTCGACCGACCCTGGCGCGACCGCTGCGGAGCGATGCGCGACGATTATTAGATGCACGACCAGGAACCGCCTGACCAACCGGCCGGCAGTGAGGTCGGGTTCCGCATCGATCCGGTGCTCGCCCGCAGCTGGCTGCTGGTGAACGGCGCGCAGTACGAGCGGTTCGAGCCCGCGGCGAAGTCGCGCGCCGACATCGTGGTCCTCGACATCGAGGATGCGGTCGCCCCCAAGGACAAGGTGACCGCCCGCGACAACGTGGTCCGGTGGCTGTCGGAGGGCCACAGTGACTGGGTACGCATCAACGGTTTCGGCACACCGTGGTGGGCCGACGACCTGGAGATGCTGGCCGGCACATCGGTTGGCGGCGTGATGCTGGCCATGGTCGAGTCCGTCGACCACGTCACCGAAACCGCCAACCGGCTGCCCAACGTCCCGATCGTCGCGCTGGTGGAGACGGCGCGCGGGCTGGAGCGCATCACCGAGATCGCCGCCGCCAAGGGCACCTTCCGGCTCGCGTTCGGGATCGGAGATTTCCGCCGCGACACGGGGTTCGGCGAGAACCCCACCACGCTCGCCTACGCCCGGTCCCGATTCACCATCGCCGCCAAGGCCGCACACCTGCCGAGCGCGATCGACGGGCCGACCGTCGGGCACAGCGCGCTGGTGCTCAGCGAGGCCACTGCGGTATCGGTCGAGTTCGGCATGACCGGCAAGATCTGCCTCACCCCCGAGCAGTGCGTGACGGTAAATGAGGGGCTGTCCCCGTCACCTGATGAAATCGCTTGGGCCAAGGAGTTTTTCATCGAGTTCGAGCGCGACGGCGGCGAAATCCGCAACGGCTCCGATCTGCCCCGCATCGCCCGGGCGAACAAGATCTTGGATCTGGCGCGCGCCTACGGCATCGAGGTGTCCGAGTTCGACGACATCGACGACCCCGCACACATTCCGGCGCCGTCGGACACCTACCACTACTGAGGGTCGTCGTCCTGCCTGCGCAGGAACGTTCGCATTGCGCGCAAAACGCCCCGTCCCGCGTAGATGCCTGCCGCGACGGACAGCACGATCATCGCGACGAACATGATCAGCCAGTTGGACCGGTCGTGGCTGACGTTCCACCACACGATGGTGAACAGCACCGCGCACAAGAACACCACGATGTCGCGCCAGTTGCCCTTGTACGACAACGCCGCTTCGCGCAGTTCGCGGCTGCGCTCCCCGGCCGAGATCAGGTCGTCGATGCGCTGATCGATGCTGGCCTGCAGCCGGGCCCGCCGCTCCACCTGCTCCGGCGGAATGCGTTCCAACAGGTCGAAATCCTTCATGAGCTGGCCGCGGACGTCGGGCGGTTTGAGGTTGCCCGCGATCACGCCCAGCATGGCACCACCGGCGATCGGTGCTGCGCCCAAGGCCAATTCGGCGATTCCCGGCATGTCTATCCTTCCATCAGTGTCGCGGCCAGGGTGCCGCCGAGCTCGTAGGCGCGCTCACGTGCCTCGCGGTCGATGCCGCCGACGATTTCCAGCGCGTCGGCGGACTTGGCGAGCGCAAGCCCGGTCGCCAGCTTTTCTACCGCGTTGACCGCCCCCGCGGTGTCGTTATTGCCGTGCACCCACAGCCCGTACGGCCGGCCGGCGACGTGATCGAGGCTCGGGTAGTAGACGGTGTCGAAGAAGTGCTTGAGGGCCCCGCTCATGTAGCCGAAGTTGGCGGTGGTGCCGAACAGGTAGCCGTCGGCGCCGAGCATGTCGGGCAGCGTCGCGGCCAACGCAGGACGAACCTCGACATCGACGCCGCTGATGCCGGGGTCCCTGGCGCCCTCGAGGACGGCCTCCAACAGTTCGCGGGTGGCAGGCGAGGGGGTGTGGTGCACGACGAGCAGCGTCTTGGTCACGTTGAGCGCGCCTCCATGTCGACCGCCTTCCTCATCGCCTCGCGCGCGCGTCGGCGGTCACCCGCGTAGTCATACGCGCGCGCCAGCCGATACCAGCGCCGCCAGTTGTCCGGGTCGTTCTCCAATTCTTTGCGCACGGTGACGAACAACTCGTCGGCCGCCTCGCGCCGGATTCGTCCCGAGGCCATCCGCGGCAGCGAGCTGATGTCGAGTTCCATTCCGTCTTCGTTGATGATGCGCGCCAGGCGCTGATGCGTCAGCCCGCTACGCAGCGTGCTGACCATCGCCCACACCCCGATCATCGGAAAGGCCATCAACGCAAGCCCCAGGCCGATGGCGGCGGTCTCGCCGGTGCCGATGAACGCCATCGCGATGCGGCCGAGCAGCAGGAAGTAGACGACCAACGCCACGCACATGAAGCCGATCAGCAGCTGCATGCGCAGGACGCGCCCGCCCTCGGTCATCCCAGGTCGAGCAGGGGCTCGATGCCGATCGTCAGCCCCGGGCGGGCGGCCACCTGGCGCACCGCCAACAGGACACCGGGCACAAAGGACGTCCGGTCGATGCTGTCGTGCCTGATCGTCAGCGTCTCCCCCTGGGTGCCGAACAACACCTCCTGGTGCGCGACGAGGCCTGCGAGCCGCACGGAGTGCACCGGGATCCCGTCGACGTCCGCGCCCCGCGCCCCGTCCAGGGCCGTGCTGGTGGCATCGGGGTTTGGCGGCATGCCTTTTCGCGCCTCGGCGATCAGCCGGGCCGTCCGCACGGCGGTGCCCGACGGCGCGTCGGCCTTGTGCGGATGGTGCAGTTCGATGACCTCGACGGATCCGAAGAAGCGGGCGGCCTGGCGGGCGAAGTGCATCGAGAGCACCGCGCCGATCGCGAAGTTGGGCGCGATCAGCACCGCGACATCCGGCTTTTCGGCCAACCACGTCCTGACCTGGGACAAGCGTTCGTCGGTGAAGCCGGTGGTGCCGACGACAGCGTGAATGCCGTTGTCTATCAAGAACTTCAGATTGTCCATCACCGCTTCGGGATGGGTGAAGTCGATCACCACGTCCGTATCGGCGTCGGCCAGTTGGCTCAGCGGGTCGCCGGCATCGACGCCGGCAGTGAACGTCAGGTCCTCGGCGGCCTGGACCGCCTCCACCATCGTGGCGCCCACCTTGCCTTTGGCTCCCAGCACTCCGACCCGCATGCAGACACCTTATCGACACCTGCCTGGCCGCCGAATCTGAGCTTGTGCTCGCATTTCGGGCGACATCTCGCGCAATATCTTCAGTTTCGACCGGCATATCGAACGAATGTTTGATCCCCGCCAGACGACGAAAGCGACGACGGCGCGCCGTGGCGGTGCTTACCATCACCGCATGCGCGACGCGAAGATCCTGATCTCGGGTGTGACCGGTCAGGTGGCGTCGCCGGTCGCCCAAGCGCTTTCGGCGGACAACCAGGTCTGGGGCATCGCCCGGTTCACCGACCCCGCCGCCCGTGACCGTCTCGAACTGGCAGGCGTGCGGTGCGTGACCGTCAACCTGGCCGCCGGTGATTTCACCGGGGTGCCCGCGGATTTCGACTACGTCCTCAACTTCGCCGTCGCCAAAAGCGGCAGATGGGACAAGGACCTGGCCGCCAACGCGGAGTCGGTCGGCCTGCTCATGGCGCACTGTCCCGACGCCGTGGCTTTTCTGCACTGCTCGTCGGCAGCGGTCTACGACCCGCCCGACGACGAGCCGCGCACCGAACGCGCCGCGCTCGGTGACAACCACAAGGCGTTGTTCCCAACGTATTCCATCTCCAAGATCGCCGGCGAAGTCGTCGCCCGGTCGATGGCCCGCGCGCTCGGTGTGCCCACCACCATCGCCCGGCTCAACGTCCCGTACGGCGACAACGGCGGCTGGCCCTACTTCCACATGGAGATGATCCTCGCCGGGATGCCGATCCCCGTGCCGCCTGGTGATACCGCGCGGTACAACCCGATCCACGAAGACGACATCATCGCCACCCTCCCCAAACTGCTCGAGGTCGCGTCCGTCCCGGCGACCACGCTGAACTGGGCAGGCGACCAACTGGTCAGCCTTCAGGAGTGGTGCACCCATCTCGGCTCGCTGGTCGGCCGTGAGCCGATCTTTGAAGAAAGCGAGCAGGCCCTGCGCGGTAACCCGGTCGACATCACCAAGTTGCAGGAGCTGACCGGTGCCCGAACGACGGTGGACTGGCGCGACGGCCTACGCCGGATGGTGACCGCGTTTCATCCGGAACTCACCGGTGCATAACGGATTTGGTGAGCTACAGCGGTGAGGCTCCGCGCAGATGCTCGAAGATCAGCGATGTCTGGGTGCCCGCCACGTCGGCGTCGGCATTGAGGTTCTCCACGACGAACGACCGAAGGTCGTCGATGTCGCGCGCGGCGACGTGCAGGATGAAATCGTCTGCGCCCGCCAGAAAGTAGACGTCCATCACCTGCGGCATGAGCCGGACCTGCTCGATGAAGCGGTGGATCTTGCCCCGCGCGTTGGACTGCAGGCTCACCGAGATCATCGCCTGCAGCGGAAGACCGATGGATGCCGGATCGACGTCGGTGTAGAAGCCGCGGATCACCCCCATCTCCTGCAGGCGCCGAACCCGGCCGTGGCACGTCGACGGCGCGATGCCGACCTGCTCGGCCAGCGCGCTGTTGGAGATCCGCGCGTCGGTATGCAGCGCGGTGAGGATCCGGCGGTCGACGTCGTCGATGGCCGCGGGTTGAAGATTCTTCGGCTGACGCCGCCGATGCACGGCACCGGTCGAAGTTTCCACGCTCATGACCGTATTCTATGGATGTATCACCGGATTTGTTGCTGGTATTCCGACGTTTCTTCATACTTGTCTTCAGCGAGCGGTCGAAGGAGCGGTCATGCGCGTCGGGGTGCCCACCGAGATCAAGAACAACGAATTTCGTGTCGCCATCACCCCGGCCGGGGTCGCCGAGTTGGTCCGCGCCGGCCACGAGGTGCTCGTGCAAACCGGCGCGGGCGAAGGTTCGGCCATCTCCGATGCGGACCTCAAATGCGCTGGGGCCCAATTGATCAACAGCGCGGACCGGGTGTGGGCCGAAGCGGACCTGGTCTTGAAGGTCAAGGAGCCGATCGAGCCCGAGTTCCACCGGATCCGCAGAGGCCAGACGCTGTTCACCTTCCTGCATTTGGCGGCGTCGAAGACATTGGCCGAGGTGTTGCTGGCCTCCGGGGTCACCGCGATCGCCTACGAAACGGTGCGCACCGCCGACGGTGCCCTACCGCTGCTGGCGCCGATGAGCGAGGTCGCCGGGCGGATGAGCGCCCAGGTCGGGGCCTACCACCTGATGCGCAGCCACGGCGGCCGCGGCGTGCTGATGGGCGGCGTGCCCGGGGTGGCACCCGCCGAGGTCGTCGTGATCGGCGCGGGCACAGCGGGGTGCAACGCCGCCCGCGTCGCCGCCGGGATGGGCGCGCACGTCACGGTCTTCGACGTCGACCTGAACAGGTTGCGAACGCTGGA
This sequence comes from Mycolicibacterium pulveris, assembly GCF_010725725.1. Classification (NCBI taxonomy): domain Bacteria; kingdom Bacillati; phylum Actinomycetota; class Actinomycetes; order Mycobacteriales; family Mycobacteriaceae; genus Mycobacterium; species Mycolicibacterium pulveris. The sequence continues at coordinate 159,805 of NZ_AP022599.1, forward strand.
CGCCGAGTCCGGCGGCCGCATCCAGACCCGGTACTCCTCGCCGTTGGACCTCGACGACGCGGTCCGCCGCGCCGACCTGGTGATCGGCGCGGTGCTGGTTCCCGGAGCCAGGGCGCCCAAGCTGGTCACGAACGCCACCGTCGCGCGCATGCGGCCCGGCGCCGTGCTCGTCGACATCGCGATCGACCAGGGCGGATGCTTCGAGGACTCGCGACCCACCACCCATGACGACCCCACGTTCACGGTCCACGACGCCGTTTTCTACTGCGTGGCCAACATGCCCGGGGCGCTGCCGCGCACGTCGACGTTCGCCTTGACCAACGCCACCGTGCCCTATGTCCTCAGATTGGCCGATCTGGGCTGGCAGGCGGCCTGCCGAGCCGATCCCGCGCTGGCCAACGGACTGACCAGCCACGACGGTGCGCTGCTGTCCGAGGAAGTGGCCCGCGCCCTCGGTATACCGCACACCGATCCGGCATCTTTGCTGGTCTGAGGCCCGATCCGGCGGCCGTGAGTTTGCTGACATAAGGGTCAACGGGTCAGAAACATAGGGTTTCGCCCGATTCCTCCACGCGACGTTTGTCATAGCGTTGTTCCAGCGGCTGGCGCTTCATACGCGTGGGGGGCGGCCGCTCAAACCAGTTAGCCCCCGGCCAGGAGGGGAGGTCGGGTGGCGCTGGTTTTGTCAGGCCAACAGTGCCGGCAGCACAACACTCGTCAGCTCGCCGATCAGCGGGCGCAGCCCTTGCGCGTTCGGATCGCTTGTCTGCGAACGGGTCATCAGCGCGAACAGCACCCGCTGATTTTCGGGTCCGTAGGCGATGCCCACGTCGTTGGTGCTGCCGTAATCGCCGCTGCCGGTCTTGTCCGCGTTGGTCCACCCGTCTGGAAGACCCGTCCGCATGCTCGACGTCTGGTTCGCGCGCATCCAGTCCTCGAGGAGACTGCGTTGCGGTGGGGCCAGGGCGTCGCCGGCTAGTAGGTTGCGGTAGCCGTTGCCGAGCGCCCGCGGTGTGCTGGTGTCCCGCGGGTCGCCGGGGATCGCCGAGTTCAACGCGGTCTCCCAGCGGTCCAGCCGGGACTCCGCGTCCCCGATGCTGCGCGCGAACGTGGTGATGGCCTGCGGGCCGCCCAGCGTCGCCAGCAGCATGTTGGCTGCGGTGTTGTCGCTGCGTTGTAGCGCCGCCTGACACAGCTCGGCCAGCGTCAACTCGCCGCCGGCCCGCGCTTCGGTGATCGGCGAGTTGATCAGGATGTCCTTGGGGTCGACGAACAGGGATTGCTCCAGCGACAATTCGCCGCGGTCCGCCATCTGCAACACCCGCGCGGCCGCGTAGGTCTTGAACGTCGAGCACATCGCGAACCGCTCCTGTGCCCGGTGCGCCACCGTCCGGGGTGAATCCAGGTTCGAGGCGTAGACACCGATCACCGCGTTGTGGCGTCGTTCCAGCGCCGCGATCTGGGCCTCGATGGGCAAGCCCGGGTCGGCGATCGCGAGTTTGGGCGCGGTCGCCGCGGTCGCGATGATGGTCATCCCGCCGATCAGCGCGCGGCGCCGAGAGAGTCGAGTCATCGACCCCAGCGTAGGTGATCAGCCCGCGATCGCCCGAAGCGGCTGCGGCAACGTTCTTTTCGACCGTTGCGGACCCAGGACCGCCGCACCGTAGGGCCGGGTCAGAAGCCGGCGCGCCACCGCGTTCACCTCGTCGACGGTCACGGCGTCGATCTTGGCGAGGGTCTGTTCGATGGTGCGGTGTTCGCCGAAATTCAGTTCGTTGCGGCCGAGGCGGTTCATTCGCGAGCCCGAGTCCTCGAGCCCGAGAACCAGCCCGCCGCGCAGCGAGCCTTTCGCGATCCGGCACTCCGCCTCGGTGATGCCGTCGCGCGCCACCTCCTGCAGTACATCGGTGGTCACCCGGACCACGTCGTCGAACCGCTCGGGCAGGCACGCGGTGTAGACGGACAGCGCACCGCTGTCGGAGAAGGTGTCGACGGTCGAATACACCGAGTACGCCAACCCGCGGCGCTCGCGGATCTCTTGGAACAGGCGCGAACTGAGCCCGCCACCCAGCGCGTTGTTGAGCACCGCCAGCGCCCATCGGTGTTCCCAGTGGCGCCCCGGCGTGCGCACACCCAGCGACAGATGGGTCTGCTCGGCGTCGCGACTGACCAGTCGCAGGCTCGGCTGTCCGCCTACGCGGCCGGTGCCCTTACGCGGCGGCACGGGGTCGCGGCCGTGGACCAGTCGCGGCCCGAAGTAGTTGCGCACCAACGTGACAACGTCGTCGTGGTCGACCTTTCCGGCGACCGCCACCACCATCCGCTGCGGTGTGTAGCGGCGAAGATGAAACGAATGCAGTTGCGCGCGGGTCATCGCCGAGACCGAGTCGACGCTGCCGATCACCGGCCTGCCGACCGGATGCGTGCCGAACATCGCCGAGAGGAAGACGTCGCCGAGCGTGTCCTCGGGGTCGTCGTCGCGCATCGCGATCTCCTCGAGCACGACATCGCGTTCGACCTCGACGTCGTCTTGCGCGCACCGGCCGCGCAGCACCACGTCCGCGACCAGGTCGACGGCCAGCTCCAGGTCGGTGTTCAGCACGTGGGCGTAGTAGCAGGTGTGCTCCCTGGCCGTGAAGGCGTTGAACTCTCCCCCGACGGCGTCCATGGCCTGGGCGATGTCGACGGCCGTGCGCGTCGGGGTCGACTTGAACAGCAGGTGCTCAAGAAAGTGCGCGGCACCGGCCACGGTCGGTCCCTCGTCTCGGGACCCCACGTCCACCCACACCCCGACCGACGCCGAATGCACCGACGGCAGGTATTCGGTGACCACGCGCAGCCCTCCGGGCAGGAGCGTGCGGCGAACGGTGAAAAGGTCCCGGGTCGAAGACTCCGCGTCATCTCCGACCCGGCGCAACGCCCTAGCTGCTGCCCGTGGTGGCATCTGCCGGTGCGGTCTCCGAGTCGGATTCCTCCGAGTCGTCTTCGACGAGGATCAGCGAGATCTTGCCCCGAGTGTCGATGTCGGCGATCTCCACGCGCAGCTTGTCGCCGACCTTGACCACGTCTTCGACCTTCGCGATGCGCTTGCCCTTGCCGAGCTTGGAGATGTGCACCAGCCCGTCACGGCCGGGCAGCAGCGAGACGAAAGCTCCAAAGTCAGTGGTCTTCACCACCGTGCCGAGGAACCGCTCGCTGACCTTGGGCAGCTGCGGGTTGGCGATCGCGTTGATCTTGTCGATGGCGGCCTGCGCCGACGGGCCGTCGGTGGCGCCGACGAACACGGTGCCGTCGTCCTCGATGGAGATCTGCGCACCGGTTTCCTCGGTGATCTGGTTGATCACCTTGCCCTTGGGTCCGATCACCTCGCCGATCTTGTCCACCGGCACTTTGATCGTGGTGATCCGCGGCGCGTACGGGCTCATCTCGTCGGGACCGTCGATCGCCTCGTTCATCACCTCGAGTATCGTCAGCCGGGCATCCTTGGCCTGCTCCAGCGCGCTTGCCAGCACCTGCGACGGGATGCCGTCGAGCTTGGTGTCGAGCTGCAGCGCGGTGACGAAATCCTTGGTGCCCGCCACCTTGAAGTCCATGTCGCCGAATGCGTCCTCGGCGCCGAGGATGTCGGTCAGCGCTACGAAGCGGCGTTCGATCGTGGTGCCGGAGGGCCCCTCGACCTCGACGTCGTCGGACACCAGACCCATCGCGATGCCCGCGACCGGCGCCTTCAGCGGCACGCCCGCGTTGAGCAGCGCCAACGTCGACGCGCACACCGAGCCCATCGACGTCGAGCCGTTGGAGCCCAACGCCTCTGACACCTGACGGATGGAGTACGGGAACTCCTCGATGCTGGGCAGCACCGGCACCAACGCCCGCTCGGCCAGCGCGCCGTGACCGATCTCGCGGCGCTTGGGTGAACCGACGCGACCGGTCTCACCGGTCGAATACGGCGGGAAGTTGTAGTGGTGCATGTAGCGCTTGGTGGTTTCGGGCCCCAGCGAGTCGATCTGCTGGGCCATCTTCATCATGTCCAGCGTGGTGATACCGAGGATCTGCGTCTCGCCGCGCTCGAAAAGGGCGCTGCCGTGTGCGCGCGGCACCACGGCCACCTCCGCGCTCAACGCGCGGATGTCGGTGACACCGCGACCGTCGATGCGGAAATGGTCGGTCAAGATGCGTTGGCGCACAAGCTTCTTGGTCAACGACCGAAATGCGGCGCCGATCTCCTTCTCGCGGCCCTCATACTGCTCGCCCAGTCGCTCGAGCACCTCGGCCTTGATCTCATCGGTGCGGTCGTTGCGCTCCTGCTTGCCGGGGATGGTCAGCGCCTCGGCCAGCGCGTCGTTGGCCACCGCGGACACGGCGTCGTAGACGTCGTCGGCGTACTCGGGGAACACCGGGTATTCGCCGACCGGCTTGGCGGCGCGCTCGGCCAGCTCCTGCTGGGCACGCACCAGGGTCCTGATGAACGGTTTGGCGGCCTCGAGCCCTTCGGCGACAACGGATTCCGTCGGGGCTTGGGCGCCACCCTCGATCAGTTCGATGACGTTGTCGGTGGCCTCGGCCTCGACCATCATGATCGCGACCTCGTCGTCCTGCTCGCCGGTGCCCGCGACGACGCGGCCGGCGACGACCATGTCGAACACCGCACGCTCGAGCTGCTCGACGGTCGGAAACGCCACCCAGGTAGCCCCTGCATCTCCGGCATCGGGGACCAGCGCCACCCGCACACCGCCGATGGGGCCGGAGAACGGCAGCCCGGCCAGTTGGGTGGACATCGACGCGGCGTTGATGGCCACCACGTCGTAGAGCTGGTTGGGATCCAGCGACATCACGGTGACGACGATCTGGATCTCGTTGCGCAGGCCGTCGACGAACGACGGGCGCAGCGGGCGGTCGATCAGCCGACAGGTCAGGATCGCGTCGGTGGACGGGCGGCCCTCTCGGCGGAAGAACGAGCCGGGGATGCGGCCCGCGGCATACATGCGCTCTTCGACGTCGACCGTCAGCGGGAAGAAGTCGAAGTGGTCCTTGGGGTTCTTGCTGGCGGTGGTCGCCGACAACAACATGGTCTCGTCGTCGAGGTAGGCGACGGCGGAGCCGGCGGCCTGCTGGGCCAGCCGACCGGTTTCGAAACGGATGGTGCGGGTGCCGAAGCTCCCGTTGTCGATCACGGCGGTCGATTCGTATACGCCGTCTTCGATTTCAACTACAGACATATGCGTCCGTATGGCCTCTCTGGATTCATTTCAGCTGTTTCGCGACATCACAGCGTGAAAACCATCGGCCTGGATGCGGCTACGGCCATCGATCGAAGCTGCCGGTCTACCCCGTGGTGGGGAACCGGCAGCCACTACCGAAGACCGCGCGATCAGGCGGGTTCGCGATATGACGCGCGGGAGCGGTTTGCGCGGAACTGCGAAAACCGCACCCAGACGTTCGAGCCGGATGGCTTGTATGAACTCATCCATCCTACATTGCCGCAGGTACGGCGAAGTGTGGGCGTCAGCGACGCAGGCCCAGCCGCTCGATCAGCGAGCGATACCGCTCCACGTCGACCTGGGCGACGTACTTCAGCAGCCGGCGCCGACGGCCGACCAGCAGCAGCAGCCCGCGCCGGGAGTGGTGGTCGTGCTTGTGCACCTTCAGGTGCTCGGTCAGGTCGGTGATCCGCTTGGTCAGCAGCGCGACCTGGGCTTCCGGGGAGCCGGTGTCGGTCTCATGCAGGCCGTACTGGCTGAGAATCTCTTTTTTCTGTTCGGCGGTGAGCGCCACGAAGTAACTCCATATCCATCGGTCCGCGACAGGTCTCATCCGGGTGGCCACCGCGAACTGCAGCACACGCCGGGTCGGCTGTGGAGTTTAGCAGCGCGCGGGTACGGCGACGAAATCGCTCGCGAAACGTACAAGGGCTGCTATCAGCGCCGGATCACGACCCTGGTGTACATCTCGCGACGGGAACTCAGTGCGCCGCCAGGATCGAGCGGGCCCGCTCGGTGTCGGCGCCCATCGCTTCGATCAGGTCCTCGACATTGGCGAACTTCTCCTGCCCGCGGATGCGTGCGACGAAGTCCAGCGCGACGTGTTGGCCGTACAGGTCGGCGTTGGTGTCGAGGACGAACGCCTCGACCGTGCGGGTCCGCCCGGAGAACGTGGGGTTGGTGCCCACCGACACCGCGGCCTGATACCGCTCCCCCGGAATCACCGACCCGGCGATGGGCCCGTGGCCCAGGACGGTGAACCACGCGGCGTAGACGCCGTCGGCCGGGATGGCCGAGTACATCGGCGGCGCCACGTTGGCGGTCGGAAAGCCGAGCACCTTTCCGCGCCCGTCGCCGCGGACCACCACCCCTTCGACGCGGTGCGGGCGGCCCAGCGCTTCGGCGGCGGCGACGACGTCACCGGCGTCCACGCACGACCGGATGTAGGTCGACGAGAACGTGACGACCTCCTCGTGGTTGTGGTCGGTGACCTCCGTGACCAGCGACATGCTTTCGACCGCGAAGCCGAACCGCTCGCCGGCCTTGCGCAGCAGCTGGACGTTGCCCGCGGCCTTCTTGCCGAACGTGAAGTTCTCCCCGACCACCACCTCCACCACGTGCAGGCGTTCGACCAGCAGTTCGTGGATGTAGCGCTCCGGGGTCAACTTCATGAAGTCGGCGGTGAACGGCATCACCAGAAACACGTCGACGCCGAATTCCTCGACCAGTTCGGCGCGCCGGGTCAGCGTGGTCAGCTGGGCGGGATGGCTGCCCGGGAACACGACCTCCATCGGGTGGGGATCGAACGTCATCACCACGGTCGGCACGCCGCGTTCCCGACCGGCCTTGACCGCGTGCTTGATCAACTCCTGGTGGCCGCGATGCACACCGTCGAACACGCCGATCGTGATGACGCATCGGCCCCAGTCGGTGGGGATGTCCTCCTGTCCGCGCCAACGCTGCACAGTCGCAAGCCTAACGGCGCGCCGTGCCGCCCGGCTGCGCGAGATCCCCAGATGAGGTGATGATTGCCTAAACTTTGTACTTGTGAGTGTGGCCGGCGATGCGCGTGACCTGACGACGGTTGCCCAGGACTACTTGAAAGTCATCTGGACCGTCCAGGAGTGGTCGCTGGAAAAGGTCAGCACCAAGCTGTTGGCCGAGCGGATCGGCGTGTCGGCCAGTACCGCGTCGGAGTCCATTCGCAAACTGGCCGACCAGGGGCTGGTCAACCACGAGAAGTACGGCGAGGTGACGCTGACCGAGGCCGGGCGGGCGGCCGCGCTGGCGATGGTGCGCCGGCACCGGCTGATGGAAACCTTCCTGGTGCGTGAACTCGGTTACAGCTGGGACGAGGTGCACGACGAGGCCGAGGTGCTCGAGCACGCGGTTTCCGACCGGATGCTCGACCGCATCGACGCCAAGCTCGGCTATCCGACCCGCGATCCGCACGGCGACCCGATCCCCGCCCGCGACGGGCGGGTGCCGACCCCGCCGGCGCGCCAGTTGTCGGTCTGCGACGACGGCGACACCGGCACCGTGGCCCGGATCTCGGACGCGGACCCGGAGATGCTGCGCTACTTCGACAGCGTCGGCATCAGCCTGGACTCGCGATTGCAGGTGCTGGCCCGCCGCGATTTCGCGGGAATGATCTCGGTGGCCGTCAAGTCGGCCGACGCCGGTGAGAACGATCCGGGCACCACAGTGGATCTGGGCAGCCCTGCCGCCGAGGCGATCTGGGTGATCGGTTAGCCGATCCACGCGCTGCGCGCGGGTCGGCCATCGCGTGCCAGCGATTCGAGCCGGGCGATGCGCCGCTGCACCGGCGGGTGCGTGGAGAACAGCCGCGGCATCGGCTGACCCGCCTGATCGGCGAGATCGCCGACCATGGCATACAACCGGGGCGCCTCGGTACGGCTCAACGGCCGGGCCCGCATCGCCCGCAACGCGATCCGGTCGCTGTAGAAGTAGATCACCGCGTTGAACGCAACCGAAACGATGCCGGCGATGACCAGCCCGGCGCTGCCGCCCAACCACTGACCGACCAGCAGAATCATCGCGGTCAGCAAACCGAGCAGAGCGGCGGTCTTCAGCCAGTTCGTGGCGCGGCGCACTTCAACCCCCTTCCGTAACAAAGCCTTCGAGTTTCATGAAATGAAACGCCCCGCGCACACCCTGTAATTCCAAGTACCGCAGGCTCTCTCGGGTCAGATAGGTCTGGCCGGGAATATTCGCAGGCCGAATTTCGTCGATGGTTAGTGGGTTGGTGCACGCCATTTTTCGAGTACCAACCGCCACAAGAACTTTGAGAACCTTCGAGTATTTGCCATTGCGAGGGAGTGATGAGCTTGCATAGCAACGGTTTTCCTCCAGCGTTGGGCGAACTCGAGCATGAGTTCGCGCAGTTGGCGTCCGAGATACCCGAGGGTGCGCACAAGAAGGCGTTATCGGTTCTGCACGGCATCGTCATGGAGATGTGGCGCAGCATCGAGCGTGACCGCGCGTCGGCCGCCGGAACGGGCACCACGCTGACGACCCGGGACATCGCAGACCTGTGGCAGGACGCGCCTCCGATGGAGGGTGCGGCCGTCAACCAGCCGCTGCCCGTCGGCAGCCAGGCGCCCGATTTCGCGTTGCCGGACTCCTCCGGCGACATGGTTCGGCTCAGCGACTACCGTGGCCGGCCCGTCGTGCTGGTGTTCTACCCGCTGGACTGGAGCCCGGGTTGCAGCCAGCAGCTCGACCTCTACCAGCAGGAGATCGACGAGTTCGAGGCCAGGAATGCGCAGGTACTCGGCATCTCGGTGGACAGTGTCTACAGCCATGGCGCGTGGGCCGCCACCCGCGGGTTGTCGATCCCGCTGCTGTCGGACTTTCACCCCAAGGGTGAGGTGGCGCTCCGCTACCGGGTGTGGCGTGACGGCGACGGCTTCAGCGAGCGCGCGATCTACGTGATCGACCCGCAGGGGCGGATCTCCTACCGCCACATCTCGCCATACCTGCACCACGTCCCCGACATCTATGAATTACTGGGCGCGGTCGATGCCGCGCGCGCTGACCGCCCCGAGCGGCTGACAGCGTGAAAGGAGGTATGAGGCAATGACAACGCTTTCCACGGTTTCTCCGCGCGGTCGCATGGCGGCACCGTCGGTGCGGCCCGTCGTCGTCTACGGCCGACGCTGGTGTGCGCTGACACAGATGGTGCGCCGCTACCTCGACCGCAGCGCGATCCCCTACCGCTACGTCGATCTCGACCAGCACCCGGAGGTCCACTCGCAGCTGGCGTGGATGACCGGGGGCCGGGTGGTCAACCCCGTGGTCGACGTCGGCGGCCGGCTGCTGGTCCAGCCGAGCATCGGAGAGCTGCAGTGGTCGTTGAGGCGAGGCGGGCGACGATGAGCGACCCCACGGCACAGGCGGTTTCGGTCATCACCTGCCCCGAGTGCGGCAAGGGCAACCGCGTGCGCCCGACGCCACGCGGAACCCCTCGCTGCGGCAACTGCCGAAAGCCGTTGCCGTGGCTCGTCGAGGCCGGCGCCGCGACCTTCGATACCGAACTGCAGTCGTCGGTGCCGGTGCTGGTGGACTTCTGGGCGCCCTGGTGCGGCCCGTGCCGCGCCGTGGCGCCCGCCCTCGAACAACTCGCCCGCCAGCGCGCCGGCCGCCTCAAAGTGGTCAAGCTCAACGTCGACGAGGCGCCGACAGTGGCCTCCCGCTTCGGCATTCAGGGCATTCCGCTGCTGATCCTTCACCGCGACGGCCGCGAAATCGCCCGGCTCACCGGTGCCGTGCCGCTGGCCCAGCTGCAGAGTTGGCTGGATCAGCAGCTCACGGCCGAGCCGAGTCCGTAGCGGCACCGAAGTGCCGGGCCCGGTCGTCGCCGACTCTGAGACCGGAGGCCCGCACGAGCACCGCCAGCACGATCGCACCCAACATCAGCGCGGGCACATCGCCCACCAGATGGCCCATGTGATGCTCGCTGCGCACCGATTGCACGGCCATGATCACCGCGTGGACGGCACTGGACCACACCACGAACCAGATCAGGCTGACGTGCGCGCGTGGGTTTCGCGCCGCCCACAACGCGAAGACACCGAGCGTCGCGTAGAGCCCGACGATCATCATGAAGTAGTCGGAGTGGTGGGGCGAACCGGAATGCCACGCCCATCCCGACGGCCACAGTGCGGCCAGCGGATACAGCCCTATGGCCAGCACGCCGAACACGCCGAGCGCGACTTGAAGCAGCTTGTATGGAGAGGCCATGTCGGCTCCCGTCTGTGGACGCGGGCGTCAGTATGCGCCCGCGACCGCGTGTTTCGCCCGCGAATCCCGAAGCACCGTGGGTTAGAGCGTCGCCGGGCGCAGCACGACGACGGATTTCGTGCGCGCCGACCGGTCCTGCAGCAACGCGATGACGTGTCCGTCGGGGGCGGTGGCGGCGTAGATGCCCTCGATGCCTGCGGGGGCCAACGCCCGGCCGTGGCTGGCGGATTCGGCCTCCTCGGCCGTCAGGTCACGGCGCGGAAACGACAGCAGGCAGGCTTCGTCGAGCGAGTACGACAGCCGCGGCTCATCGGCGAGGGCGTCGAGGTCGAGCGCCTCGTCCAACCCGAAGTTTCCGACCCGGGTGCGGCGCAGCGCGGTGAGGTGGCCGCCGACGCCCAGTGTGGCGCCGACGTCGCGGGCCAGCGCCCGGATGTAGGTGCCGCTGGAGCAGTCCACTTCCACGTCGATGTCGACGAGCCCGTCTTGGCGGCGGATTTCGAGCATGTCGAACCGGTCGATCCTGACGCGGCGCGGAGCCAACTCGACCGGCCGCCCCTCGCGGGCGAGCTTGTAGGCGCGCTGACCGCCGACCTTGACCGCGCTGACCGCCGACGGGATCTGGTCGATCTCGCCGCGCAGCGCGGCGATCGCGGATTCGATCTGGGCGTCGCTGACGTCGGCCGCCGAGACCGTTTGCAGCACTTCGCCTTCGGCGTCTTCGGTGGTCGTGGTCTGGCCCAGCCGGATCGTGGCCCCATACGACTTGTCGGCCGACGTCAGCAGGCCGAGGATCTTCGTGGCGCGCTCGATGCCGACGACCAGCACGCCGGTCGCCATCGGATCGAGGGTGCCCGCGTGCCCGACCTTGCGGGTGCCGAAGATACGCCGGCAGCGCCCGACCACGTCGTGGCTGGTCATTCCCGCCGGCTTGTCGACGATGACAAGACCCGCCTGGCTCATAAGACGACGGCGGTGAGCGTCAGGCCGTCGCGCACCGACCAGCGGCCCGACAGCGTCTCCAGCGGCGGGCCGGACTCGGCGGCCGGGTCGATGAGAATCCGCGAGATGAATCGGCCTGCGCTGCCGCTGTCGTCGACGTAGAACACGATGTGCGCATCTTCGAAGCCCAGCCAGCGGCGGGTCACCGGAAACCATGCCTTGTAGGTCGCCTCCTTGGCGCAGAACAGGATTCGGTCCCAGTGCAGTCCGGCGGGCAGTTCGGCCAGTTCGGCTCGCTCGGCAGGCAGGCTGATCGCGTCGAGCACGCCGTCGGGCAGCACCCCGTGCGGCTCGGCGTCGATGCCCACCGAGCGCACCGCGCCCTGTTTGGCGACGGCCGCGCCGCGGAACCCCTCGCAGTGGGTCAGGCTGCCGACCACGCCGTCCGGCCAGCGCGGTTCGCCCTTCTCCCCCTTGAGGATCGGGACCGGACCGACGCCGAGCTGGCTCAGCGCCTGGCGGGCGCAGTAGCGCACGGTGACGAACTCGTTGCGCCGCTTGGCCACCGATCTCGCGATCAGCGGCTCCTCTTCGGGCAGCGGCGTGATCTCGGCCGGGTCGTCGTAGCGTTCGGCGGCGGCGAGCTCGGGGATGGCCGCGGGCAGCACACCCGACAGCAAGGTGGCCGTGGTCGTCATGACTGTCTCGCCCTGATGCGCTGGCTGACCTTGGCGGCGTTGTCCCGCATCTCCTGGGTGATCTGGAAATGGCCGCCGAACTCGTTGAGGTAGCCGGGCGGATACGCGGGGTCGGGCAGGATCTGCCGCAGCCAGCGATACGGCTTGCGGCGCCGCCACTCCCGCGGGTAGCCGACCGACACCTCCTCGAACCGCACCCCGTCATACCAGGTGGTGCGCGGAATGTGCAGGTGCCCGTACACCGAGCAGACCGCGTTGTAGCGGGTGTGCCAGTCCGCGGTGGCGGTGGTGCCGCACCACAGCGAGAACTCGGGATAGAACATCGCCTCGCACGGCTCCCGAACCAACGGGAAATGGTTGACCAGCACCGTCGGCGTCATCCAGTCGAGGTCCTCGAGCCGCTTGCGGGTGTGGGCCACCCGCTCGCGGCACCACGCGTCGCGGGTGGCGTACGGCTCGGCCGACAACAGGAACTCGTCGGTGCCGACCACGTTACGTTCGCGCGCGAGCGCCAGGCCTTCGGCCTTGGTGGCGGCGCCGGCCGGCAGGAACGTGTAGTCGTACAGCAAAAACATCGGCACGATGGTGGCCGGGCCGCCCTCCTCGGTCCACACCGGATACGGGTGCTCGGGAGTGACGATGCCCATCTCGTCGCACATGTTGACGAGGTAGTCGTAGCGGGCCTTGCCGAAGATCTGCATCGGGTCCCGGTTGGTGGTCCACAGCTCGTGGTTGCCCGGGATCCAGATGACCTTGGCGAAGCGCTTACGCAGCAGATCCAGTGCCCACCGGATCTCGTCGGTGCGCTCAGCGACGTCGCCCGCGACGATCAGCCAGTCGTCGGGGGTCGCCGGGTGCAGCGCCTCGGTCACCGGTTTGTTGCCCGTGTGACCGGTGTGAAGGTCGCTGATCGCCCAGAGGGTGGGTCGTCGGCCATCGCGGGTCACAGCTGACCAGCCTACTTGCGCGGTCGCGGACAGCGTTCGCCCGCGGGTGCCACGCCCGCCCGGCAACTAGAACATGTTCTTATTTGCCCGTCGGGACCGCCGGGGGCACCGCTACACTCCCGGCAGGGTCGGACAACCGCCGGCGGCGTGGCCGCCGCAACGAGCAGGAGGTGTGATGGTCGCCAAACTGCGCCTTGCCGCGGCGGCATGTGCGCTGGTCGCGGCGGTGATCGTGGTGTGGCAGACCAATCCGTCCGGCCGGCCGACCCAGGTGCGCGCGGTGGATCTGCCGATGACGAACGTCACCACCACGATCAAGTGGCCGGTCGTCGAAACGGTCGACCCGTCGCCGTTCAATCCGTGCACCGAGATCCCGCTCGAGGTGGTGCAGGGCCTGGGTCTGGCGTTCACCCCACCGGTGCCGGAGGATCAGCTGCGCTGCAAGTACGACGCCGGCAACTATCAGATGGCCGTGGAGGCGATCGTCTGGCGCAGCTACGAGGAGACGCTGCCGCCGGACGCGGTCGAGATGGACATCGACGGTCGACGCGCCGCGCAGTGGTGGATCATGAAGCCCACCGACTGGAACAACCGCTGGTGGATCACCTGCATGATCGCGTTCGACACCAGCTACGGCGTCCTGCAGCAGTCGCTGTTCTACTCGCCGATCTATTCCGATCCCGACCCGGACTGCATGCAGACCAACCTGCAGCGCGCCCACGAATTGGTGCCCCACTACGTGTTCTAGGTGTTAGGTGTTCTAGCGGTCGTCGAGCTGGTCGGTGGGGCTGGAACGCTCCAGCATGCCGATCGTCTCCTCGCCGTCCCAGCGGTACCGCGCGCCCGCCTGCTGCAGCGCCGGAAAGCTCCAGTCGGCCATCTTGGCGCGGTGCTCGGCGGGGATCTCGCCGGGGTCGGTGATGTCGTGGGTGGAGACCACGGTTTCGCCCTGGATGCGCACGGTGCCGCGGTCGGTTTCCAGCACGACGGAGACGTCCTCGCCGCGGGCCTGCAATCGGCGCAGCCACGGCGCCTCGACGACGCGCGCGGGAATGAGGCCGCCCTTTTCGCCGAGGTACAGGTAGCCCTCGTTGTAGTTGGGCTGGCCGTCGGGTCGGGGCGGATACGCGATGTAGCCGAAGGCCCGGCCGCTGCCGAACAACGCCGACTGCCAACAGTGGCCCCAGAATCCCTCAAGCCGCCGCACCCCCTGGCGCCGGATCCGCAACCCGCTGCCGGAGATCGCATGATGGCGGCCGGCCGCGGACACCGCGCCCGTCGCCCGGAAAAGCTGTTCGTAGCGCGCCCCGCCCATGAGGTCACCGACGACCGTCGTCTTCAGCTGCTCCTCGGCCGCGGCGTGCATCGCGCCCTGGACCCACGGTGGCACCGCCATCTTCGCCTCCACCTCGAACCGAAGATCGACGAGCGGGCCGTCTTTGCGTCCCGCGGCCAGGTCGGCCGACGACGTCTGCACGGCCTGCCCGTCAAACGTCATGGTCCACACGTCGAACGGGGAAACGCATTCGAAAGCCAGCGGACCGGCGCCCAGCACCGTCGGCTTTCCCGTCGTGCCCTGAACCGGCCTACTCGGCGCGTCGTCGCGCAACCGGTACACCGTGCCGTCGGCGAACGCGACGTTGACCTGCACGCTGTGGGCCTCCCAGCTCGACGCGACCGCTTCGATGCCGATGCGGGGCAGCCCGACCTGCCCGCCGTCGTCAAACACCCAGAAGCTCACCGAATCCCGCATCTCGGGGTTGTCCGGGCGGGTGGCGAACACGAACTCACGGGCCTGGTCGATGCCGCCGGTCAGATCGCCCCCTCTGCCATTGCTCATGCGCGTTTCCTCTCTGCGGGCACGTAGGTGTTGACGTAGTCGGCGAACAGCGGCCGAATCGCGTTGGCGTCCAACCCGAACACCTCGGGGTCCGCCTTCGGGTGAGGCTCCCGGTTCTCGGCGTTCTCGACCCACCACGACCGCATCCGTGCGGTGAACTCCGCGGTGACCGGTTCGCCGAGCCACCCGTACAGCCGGGTCACTTCGCCGACGGGGTCGGCCTGCATGGCGCGAAAGTCGATGTCGTAGAAGCGGTTTTCGGCACCGCCGGCACGAAACGCCATCACCCGCTGCATGCCCGTCGACCACTGCGCGACATTGAGCCCGCCGAGGTAACGGGTGTCGACGTGGTCGGTGAACCCGCCGACGATGTCGGCGTACACGTCGGCCACCGACAGCATCACGTCGGCGGGGTCGCGGTGGGTCATCACGAACCGGGCGTCGGGAAACGCCTGGTCCAGGTAGGGCAGCGAGAGCACGTGCGCAGGCGATTTCAGCCGCCACCGCCGGGTCTCTTCGCCCCACTGCAGCAGCTTGAGCACCCGCAGCTCATAGCGGTAGGTGGACGTGAAATCGGCTTGGTCGACCAGCCATTCGGAATACGACGGTATTTGGGCGTAGGCCTGAAAGATCTGCGATTTGAAGTCGAGCGCCATCAACTCCAGGCACTCCATCGGGCCGCGGATGTCGTTGGGCACGTGACGGCGACTGCCGGCGATCGGCGTGCGCTGCTCCGGCGGGATGCGCGGGTCGGCACCGGTGACGGTCGACGGCGGCGGGCACGGCTGCGCGGATTCCCAGCTGCGCAGATACCGCACATTCGGGTCCTGGGCGAGCAGGAATGACAGCGCGGTGGAACCGGTGCGCGGCAGCCCGAGCCCGAACAGCGGCGCGACGATCTGCTCGTCGGCGATCTCGGGGTGACGCCGGTACCAGTCCTCCACCTGCAGCCGCTGACCCAGGTGCAGCCCGATGCGTTGGTAGATGAACCGTTCGCCGCGCGCGTTCAGCCGGGCTTCGTCCCGCAGCGCCCGGGTGAGGATCTCCAGCCCTTCGCGGAACGCGTCGTCGCCGAAGTCGTCGCACCCGGTGCGGCTGACGGCTGCTGCCATCAACTCCTTGGCTGATGCCACGATGCACCTCCCGCGCAATTCGTGACAGTATACTGCCGCTATTATGGCCGATTCGTCAATGGCGCCGCGCCGCTCCTACGACAACCGCGCCCGCGCGCAGAAGGCCGCCCAGACCCGCGAGCGCATCGTCGCCGCGGGCAGCGAGCTGGTGCACGAGTTCGAGAGCTGGGATTGGCGCGGGCTGACGTTTCGCGCGGTCGCCGAGCGCGCCGGCGTGGGCGAGCGCACGGTGTACCGGCACTTCCCCACCGAACGGCATCTGCACGACGCGGTGATGGCGCGACTCGAGGCCGAGGCGGGCGTGCGCTACGAGGACGTGACCCTCGAGAGCCTCGGCGAGGTGACCGGGCGCGTCTTCGCGTCGCTGCAGCGGTTCTCGGTGCGGGAATCGGTTCCGACCCCACGCGATTCGGCGTTCGCCGGCTCCGATGAGCGCCGCCGCGACGCCCTGCTGCGCGCGGTGTCGGCGGCGGCCCCCGACCTGCCGGAGGCGCAACGACACACGATGGCCGGGTTGCTTGATGTGCTGTGGAGCCCGGCGTCCTATGAACGGCTCGTCGGCGGGTGGGGCCTGCGCGGTGAAGACGCCACCCGCGCGATCGAGTGGCTGATGGCCCAGGTGGTGCAGGCGATCCGGCGTGACGGCGGCGCCGCCTGTATAGCCTCGGTGGAGTGACCGAAGTTTCCTCGCCGGCAACCGCCAAACCCCGCTCGAAGGCCAGGCGGCTGGCCGGGCGCACGGCGGCACGCCTGCTGCGCCTGCCACCGCACACCACGGATTTCACGGTGAGCCGCGTGCGCGTGCCGATGCGCGACGGGGTGGAGCTGATGGCCGACCACTATGCGCCCGCGACGCCGGACCCGGCCGGCACCTTGCTGATCAGATGTCCATACGGTCGGGGCTTCCCGTTCTCGACGCTGTACGCGGGCGCGTACGCCTCGCGCGGCTATCACGTGCTGTTCCAGAGCGTGCGCGGCACCTACGGCTCCGGCGGTGAGTTCATGCCGATGTCGCACGAGATCGCCGACGGCGCCGACACCGTGGCGTGGCTGCGTGAACAGCCCTGGTTCACCGGCACGTTCGGCACCATCGGACTGTCGTATCTGGGCTTCACCCAGTGGGCGCTGTTGGTCGACCCGCCACCGGAGATGAAGGCCGCCGTCATCACCGTCGGCCCGCACGACACCAGCGGGCCGCGCTGGGGCCCGGGTTCGTTCGGCCTCAACGACTTTCTGGGCTGGAGTGACCTGGTCGCGCGCCAGGAGGATCCGCGTCGCGTCCGGCTGCTCATCAGGCAGCTCAACGCCCGTCGCGCCCTGGCACGCGCGACCACCGGACTGCCGCTCGGCGAATCGGCCCGCAAACTGCTCGGCACCGGCGCGCCGTGGTTCGAAGACTGGCTGGCGCACCCCGAACCGGGCGACCCGTACTGGTCGGCGATGCGGCTGCAACAGGCATTGGACCGCGCCGAGATTCCGGTGCTGCTCATCAGCGGCTGGCAGGACCTGTTCCTCGAGCAGACGCTGACGCAGTATCAGCGCCTGCATGAGCGCGACGTCGAGGTCGGGCTGACCGTCGGATCGTGGACGCACACGCACCTGACGACCAAGGCCGCCCCGATCGTCCTCCGCGAATCGCTGGACTGGCTGGGCAGCCACCTCTCCGGGCGGCGCAGCGCCCGGCCGCAACCGGTGCGCGTCCACGTCAACGGCGGGGGCTGGATCGATTTGCCGCAGTGGCCGCCGGCCAGGCCCGAGGTGGTGCGGTATCTGCAGCCCGGTGGCCGCCTCGGTGACACGGTGCCGCCGGAGACGGCGCCGCCGTCGACGTTCACCTACGATTCGGCCGACCCGACGCCCACCGTCGGCGGCCGGCTGCTCGCGCCCCAGGGCGGGTATCGCCGGGACGACAGCCTGGCGCGGCGCCCCGACGTGGTCAGCTTCACCGGGGACCGGCTGCCCGCCGACCTCTACGTCGTCGGCACGCCGGTCGTCGAGCTCGCGCACAGCTGCGACAACCCGCACAACGATCTGTTCGTCCGGATCAGCGAGGTCGACGCCAAGGGCACATCACGAAACGTCAGCGACGGATACCTCAGGGGCGCACCGGATTCCGCGACGGTGCGCATCGAACTCGACGCGGTCGCACACCGGTTCCGCGCCGGCTCACGCATCCGGGTGCTGGTCGCGGGCGGCTCGCATCCGCGCTTCGTGCGCAACCTGGGCACCGACGAACCGGTCCTGTCGAGCCGACGCCTGGTACCCGCCACCCACACGGTGCACCTCGGCGACGGCGCGTCGCGGCTGGTGCTGCCCGCCGGCCCGCGTCCGCCGTCAGGCGACTGAGCGCCGCACCCACTCGGCCACCTCGGCCAGCGTCGCGTCGTCGTGCACCGGATCGGCCCAGCTCGGCGCGACCGGCAGCGACACCCAGCTGGTGCAACCGGCGTAGTCGGCCGTGCGCGCCAGCCGCAGCGGCTCGGCCAACGGGCTGGCTTGCACCACCAGCACGGCGAGCCGGTGTTTGGGCCGAAAGTCGAGCCGGTCGCTGCGCACCGACTCATCGGTCCAGATATGAAGGGGTGCAATGTCTTTGAGTGCATCGGGCCGGTTGACTTCGACGGCGGCGACGACGCTGGCCCCGGCGCGGATCACCACCGAGTCCTCGGTGCTGTCGGCGGACGCGACGTCGAGCAGCTCGCGATGCTCGGGCCGCACCCGTTCGGCGTGGCTGTGCGCGACGGTCGGGAACAGCAGGAACCGCGACGCCGTCACCGCGAACCGCTTTTCGTGGATGCCGCCCTTGCGCAGCAGCACGGTCTGCCTGCCGTCGAGCAGCGCGTGCACCGCCGCGCTCCACTCCTTGAGCGCGGGCTGGCTCACGGTCCCTTGGCGGCGGCCAGGCGCGCGCGCACCTCGGGCCTGCGCAGCGGCGGCACGGTCTTGGGCGGCTGCCGCCGCGGCGGCAGGCCCGCCAACAGCCGCGTGGTGGTGGCGGCGACCTCGGCGACGGCGGCCTCGAAGGCGTCGGCGTTGGCCGCCGTGGGCCGGGTGATGCCGCTGACCTTGCGGATGTACTGGCGCGCGGCCGCCTCGATCTCCTCGTCGGTCGCGGCCGGCTCCAGACCACGCAGCTCGGTGATGTTTCGGCACATGCCTCCACGATATGTTCAGGCCCATGGTCAGCTCAGAAACACCGGACATCTTGCTCATCGACACCGTGGAGCGCGTGCGCACCTTGACGCTCAACCGGCCGCAGTCCCGCAACGCGTTGTCGGCTGAGCTGCGCAAACGCTTCTTCCGCGCGCTGGGGGACGCCGAGGCCGACGACGACGTCGACGTGGTGATCGTCACCGGCGCCGATCCGGTGTTCTGCGCCGGGCTCGACCTCAAGGAATTAGGTGAGACCGCGGACCTCCCCGATATCTCGCCGAAGTGGCCGCCGATGACCAAGCCGGTGATCGGCGCGATCAACGGTGCCGCGGTGACCGGCGGCCTGGAGATCGCGTTGTACTGCGACATCCTGATCGCCTCCGAGCAGGCCCGGTTCGCCGACACCCACGCCCGCGTCGGGCTGCTGCCGACCTGGGGGCTGTCGGTGCGGCTGCCGCAGAAGGTCGGTGTCGGGCTGGCCCGGCGGATGAGCCTGACCGGTGACTACCTCTCGGCCGCCGATGCGCTGCGGGCGGGGCTGGTCACCGAGGTGGTCCCGCACGACGAATTGCTGCCGACCGCGCGCCGGGTCGCGGCGTCGATCGTCGGCAACAACCAGCGGGCGGTGCGGGCGCTGCTGGCGTCGTATCACCGCATCGACGAGGCGCAGACCAACGAGGGGTTGTGGATCGAGGCGGCCTCGGCGCGGGAGTGGATGCGCACGGCCAGCGGCGACGACATCGCCGCCAACCGTGACGCGGTGTTGCAGCGAGGCCGCTCCCAAGTCCGCTGATGTTTCCCCCTTTTTTGGCGAGCGTGCGTGTCAGAGGGCGACACGCCGAGTTCTTTCGCGATTTCACGCACGCTCGTAGGCTGCGATCGTGAACGAACTGCACGAGTACTGCGGCAGCGACGAATGGCGACAGCTGATCCGTGAGGTGATCCTGCCGTGGGCGCTCGGCGAAACCGACCTCGGTGACAACGTGCTCGAGGTCGGCCCCGGATACGGCGCCACCACCGACGTCCTCGGCGAGGTCGCCGCCCGGGTGACGTCGGTGGAGATCGACGACGAGCTCGCCGCGATGCTCACCGAGCGCTTCGCCGACACCCCGTCGGTGAAGATCATCAACGGGGACGCGACGCGGTTGGCCTTCGCCGACCAGACCTTCACCGGCGCAGCGTGTTTCACGATGCTTCATCATGTGCCCACCACCGAGCTGCAGGACCGGGTGTTCGCCGAGGTCGCGCGTGTGCTGCGGCCCGGGGCGGCGCTGGTGGCCAGTGACAGCCTCGGCAGCGACGAGTTGGCCGCCGCGCACGAGGGCGACACGTACAACCCGGTGGATCCGGCGACACTGCCGGATCGGTTGGCGGCGGCCGGATTCGGTGACGTCTCGGTGAAGACGACAGAGTTCGGCTGGGCGGCGATCGCCCGGATCTCCTGATCCGCATCCGCGGCGAGCGTGCGTGAACTCGCGAAAGAATGCGGCGTGTCGGCCGCAGACACGCACGCTCGCCCAAGGAGGCGCCCGAACGAGCTATGCCGTGCCGGGGATCAGCCACCGGCCGGAGAACGCGCGCCAACCGACGAACGCCAACCTCAACACCATGAACGTCGACAGGCCCGCCCAGATACCCAGCAGACCCCAGCCGAACGCCAGCGCCAACCAGATCAACGGCAGGAACCCGACCAGCGCGCTGATCAACGTCGCGTTGCGCATGAACTTCGCGTCACCGGCCCCCAACAACACGCCGTCGAGCGCGAAGACGATTCCGGCGACCGGCAGTTGGGCCACCATGAACCACCACGGCACCCCGATCGCGTCGAGCACCGACTCGTCGTCGGTGAACACCGCGGGAAACACCGACGCGCCCACCGCGAACACGATCGAGAGCACCGAGGCCGCCAGCGTCGAGAAGATCGTCACCCGCCACGCCACCGATTTCGCGTGTGCGAGTTGACCCGCGCCCAGCGCGGCACCCACCAACGACTGCGCGGCGATGGCCAGTGAATCCAGCACCAGCGCAAGGAAATTCCACAGCTGCAGCACCACCTGGTGCGCGGCCACCGCCGCCGCACCGAACCGGGCGGCGACCGCGCCCGCCGAGACGAAGCAGGCCTGAAACGCCATGGTGCGCAGGATGAGGTCGCGGCCCATCACGATCTGGGCGCGCAGCACCGCGGGCTGGATGGTCAACGGCACCTTCTCGACCAGCAGCGCACGGAAGAACAGCAGCGCCGCCAACCATTGGCCCACCACGTTGGCGACGGCGGAGCCGGCCAGCTCCAGGCGCGGCATGCCCAGCCAGCCGTAGACCAGCAGCGGGCACAACACCGCCGAAAGCCCAAACCCCACCACGACGTAGTGCAGCGGGCGCACGGTGTCCTGCACCCCGCGCAGCCAGCCGTTGCCGGCCGCCGAGACCAGGATCGCGGGCACCCCGAAGATCGCGATCCGCACCCACGACAGCGCCGCGTCGGCGATCGCACCGCCGTCGGCCTCGCCCGCCAGCACCGAGACCAACGGCACCGCGAACGCCTGCACCGCCATCACCACCACGACGCCGACGCCGAGCGCCAACCAGGTCGCCTGCACGCCCTCGGCCACCGCCGCCCGGCGGTCGCCAGCACCGAAGAACCGGGCCGAACGCGCGGTCGTGCCGTAGGACAGAAACGTCATCTGCGAGCTGAGCGTGGTCAGGATCAGCCCACCGATGGCCAACCCCGCCAGCGACAGCGCGCCCAGCCGGCCGACGATCGCGATGTCGAACAGCAGGTAGATGGGCTCGGCGGCCAGCACACCGAGGGCGGGCAGCGCCAGCGCCGCGATCCGGCGACCGGAGGCGTCGGCGACCGGCAGATCGCCCTCGGGCTCAGCCAATTGCCGCGAGCAGCGCCGCGACGACCTCGTCGACGGTGCCGTTGGCCGAATAGCCCGCGGCGAACCGGTGCCCGCCGCCGCCGAACGCACTCGCGACAGGAGAAAGGTCAAAGGTCTTCGCGCGCATCGACACCGACCAGTGTGCCGGTTCGATCTCCTTGAACACCGCGGCGATCTCGGCCTCCTGGGTGGTGCGCACGATGTCGACGATGCTCTCCACTTCCTCCGGCCGGGCGTTGGCCCATTCGGGATGTGGCACAACGGTGTACACCAAGCCGCGCCCGCCCAGCGCGTCCTGCACCAACCGCGCCGACCCGAGGACCCGCGACAGCATCGGCAGCCACGCGAACGGATGCGTGTCCAGCAGCGCGCGGCTGATCACCGCGTTGTCGACCCCCAGTTCGACCAGCCGGGCGGCCAGCCGGTGGGCGCGCGGGGTGGCCCAGCGGAACGACCCGGTGTCGGTGGTCAGCCCCGCGTACAGGCAGTGCGCAACGCCGATGTCGATCGGCTTGCCCCAGGCGTCGAGCAGGTCGGCCACCAGCATCGTGGTCGAGTCCGCCGACGCGTCGACGTAGTTGGCGGTGCCAAACAGCTGGTTAGAGGCGTGGTGGTCGATCACCAGCACCTCACGGCCCGGGTCGGCCAGCTCGGCCAACGCACCCAGGCGGTTCACGCTGGGGATGTCGACGGTCACCACCAGGTCGGCGTCGCGGCGCATCGCGTCGGGGCTGACCAACAGGTGACCGCCGGGCAGCGTCTGCAGCGACTCGGGCAG
Organism: Mycolicibacterium pulveris; assembly: GCF_010725725.1. Lineage (NCBI taxonomy): Bacteria > Bacillati > Actinomycetota > Actinomycetes > Mycobacteriales > Mycobacteriaceae > Mycobacterium > Mycolicibacterium pulveris. Next base: position 182,422 of record NZ_AP022599.1, read on the forward strand.
GTCGGCCGGGGCGGCGAAGCTGACTTCGACGTCCTTGCCCGTCTGGTCCAGGACCAGCGCGAGGGCCAGCCCCGCGCCCATCGTGTCCGCGTCGGGATAGACGTGGCAGACCACGCTGACACTGGCCGCGGCCGACAACAGATCGGCCGATTCCCGCGCGTCGACAACCGGCCGCGCCGCAACGGCGGCGTCAGTCATCTTGTCGGTCGTGGTCACCGGTGTCCTCAGAGTCCTGCGGCCCCCCACTGCCTTCCCCAGGGATACGGTACGGGTCCGCGTCCCCGGCGTGCTTGGCGCCTTGGCGAACCCGCGCCAAATCCTCGTCGGCGGCGCGGACCCGCTCGAGCAGTTCGGCCATCCGCACCGCCGTGTCTGGCACGGTATCGCGCTCGAAGGTGAGCGTCGGGGTGAATCGCACCCCGGTGGCCGTACCGACCTTGCTCCGCAGCACCCCCTTGGCCTTGTCCAGCGCCGCGGCGGCGCCGGCATAGTCGGGCTCCTCGTCGAGTTGGCGCCCCATCACCGTGTAGTACAGCGTGGCGTCGTGCAGGTCGTTGGTGACCTTGGCGTCGGTGATCGTGACGCCGGCCAGCCGTGGATCCTTGATCTCGTACTCGATCGCCGAAGCGACGATGGTCAAGATTCGTTTGGCCAGCCGGCGTGCTCGTGCCGGGTCGGCCATCTAGGACCTCTCTTTTTCGACCAGCTCGTACGTCTCGATGACATCGCCTTCCTTGATGTCGGAGTAGGTCAACGTCAAGCCGCATTCGTAGCCCTCGCGGACCTCGGTGACGTCGTCCTTCTCCCGACGCAGCGAGGCCACCGTGAGGTTCTCCGCGACGACGACGTTGTCACGCAGCAACCGCGCCTTGGCGTTGCGGCGCACGACCCCGGAGGTGACCAGGCAGCCCGCGATATTGCCGACCTTCGACGACCGGAAGATCGCGCGGATCTCGGCACGACCGAGCTCGCGCTCCTCGTACACCGGCTTGAGCATGCCCTTGAGGGCCTTCTCGATGTCGTCGATCGCCTGGTAGATCACCGAGTAGTAGCGGATCTCCACGCCTTCGCGGTTGGCCAGCTCGGTCGCCTTGCCCTCGGCGCGCACGTTGAACCCGAGGATGATCGCGTCCGACGCCGACGCCAGGTTGACGTTGGTCTCGGTGATGCCACCGACACCGCGGTCGATGACGCGCAGCTGTACCTCGTCGTCCACCTCGATGCCCATCAAGGCCTCCTCGAGGGCCTCGACCGTACCGGCGTTGTCGCCCTTGAGGATCAGGTTCAGCTGGCTGGTTTCCTTCAGCGCCTTGTCCAGGTCCTCCAGGCTGATGCGCTTGCGCGAACGCGCGGCCAGCGCGTTGCGTTTGCGCGCGTTGCGCCGGTCGGCGATCTGGCGGGCGATGCGGTCCTCGTCGACGACCAACAGGTTGTCGCCGGCACCTGGCACCGACGTGAAGCCGATGACCTGCACCGGCCGCGACGGAAGCGCCTCGGTGACGTCCTCGCCGTGCTCGTCGACCATGCGGCGCACGCGGCCGTAGGCGTCGCCGGCCACGATCGAGTCGCCAACGCGCAGCGTGCCGCGCTGCACGAGCACGGTCGCCACCGGGCCGCGGCCGCGGTCAAGGTGGGCCTCGATGGCCACGCCCTGGGCTTCCATGTCGGGGTTGGCCCGCAGATCCAGGGCGGCGTCGGCGGTCAGCAGCACGGCCTCGAGCAGCTGATCGATGTTGGTGCCCTGCTTGGCCGAGATGTCGACGAACATGGTGTCGCCGCCGAAATCCTCGGCCACCAAACCGTATTCGGTCAGCTGGCCACGGATCTTGGCCGGGTCGGCACCTTCCTTGTCGATCTTGTTGACCGCCACCACGATCGGCACGTCGGCGGCCTGCGCGTGGTTGATGGCCTCCACCGTCTGCGGCATGACGCCGTCGTCGGCGGCCACCACCAGGATCGCGATGTCGGTGGCCTTCGCGCCGCGGGCACGCATCGCGGTGAACGCCTCGTGACCCGGGGTGTCGATGAAGGTTATGAGCCGTTCCTCACCCTCGTGCTCCACGCTGACCTGGTAGGCACCGATGTGCTGGGTGATGCCGCCGGCCTCTGCCTCACCGACGTTGGCCTTACGGATGGTGTCGAGCAGTCGGGTCTTGCCGTGGTCGACGTGACCCATCACGGTCACCACCGGCGGACGGCTCACCAGGTCGGACTCGTCGCCCTCGTCCTCGCCGTAGGTGAGGTCGAAGGATTCGAGCAGTTCGCGGTCCTCGTCCTCGGGGCTGACGACCTGAACCTTGTAGTTCATCTCGCTGCCGAGCAGCTCGAGGGTGTCGTCGCCGACGGACTGCGTCGCGGTGACCATCTCACCGAGGTTGAACAGCGCCTGCACCAGCGCAGCCGGGTTGGCGTTGATCTTCTCGGCGAAGTCGCTCAGCGATGCGCCGCGCGCAAGGCGGATCGTCTCACCGTTGCCGTGCGGCAGCCGCACGCCGCCGACGACCGGCGCCTGCATCGAGTCGTATTCCTGGCGCTTTTGCCGCTTCGACTTGCGACCGCGCTTGGGCGCCCCGCCCGGACGGCCGAAGGCACCGGCCGCGCCCCCGCGCTGACCGGGACGGCCACCGCCGCCGGGACGACCGCGGAAACCGCCGCCTCCTGGGCCGCCGCCGCGGAAACCGCCGCCACCACCCGGACGACCACCGCCGCCGCCGGGTGCCGGACGACCACCGCCGCCTGGCCCCGGACGCGGACCGCCGGGGCGACCCACGGCGCCGGGACGCGGCCCGGCCGGCCGCGGAGGCATGTTGCCCGGTGACATGCCGGGTCGAGGCGCGCCGGGTCGGGGCGCGCCCGGGCGCGGCGCAGGCCGCGGAATCGGCCGGTCGACCGGCTGCTGCGTGGAGAACGGGTTGTTGCCGACGCGCGGTGTGCGCGGCGCCGGTTTCGGCGCGCTCGGCGAAGGGCCGGGTCGTGGACCAGGCGTCGGGCCGGGCCGGGCCGGCGGAGCAGCCGGGGTTGCCGGCGGTGCGGCCGCGGCAGGCGGCGGCGCGGTTGCCGCCGCAGGTGGTGCGGTCGCCGCAGGCTCTGCCGGCGCGGCCGGCTTGGGCGCCGCCGACTTGGCCGGGGCCTTGGCAGCCTTGGCCGCCTTGGCGGGAGCGGCCGCCGAAGCGCCGTTGCCGTCGGCCTTGACCTTCTCTTCAGCGGCCTTGCCGCCGCCGAACGATTCGCGCAGCCGGCGCGCGACGGGTGCCTCCACGGTGGAGGACGCTGATTTGACGAACTCGCCCTGTTCGCTCAGCCGGGCGAGTACTTCCTTGCTGGTGACACCGAGTTCCTTGGCCAACTCGTGTACACGGGCCTTTGCCACTACATCTCCATCTCTAGAGGCGTCAGCGGTGGTAGGCGCCGCGCCTCGGTTTAGCTATGACACATGGTCATCGGGACTTCACGGTGTGCTCATGTTCTTCGCTACCTGTTCTGTTGCCGGGTGGATCGGCCGGTTCGGCGCTGCTGGCAGCGCTAACGTACTCGATCACCGCAGTTAGGTCCGGTGAACCGGTGATACGCAACGCTCGACCGAAAGCCCGCCGACGAATCGCCACCTCAAGACACTGCGGATCGGGATGCAACCACGCACCCCGCCCCGGCAGCCTTCTCGCTGAATCAACGGTCAGGGCGCTGACACCATTCCCAGGCCCGCTTCCGTTGTCGACAGCGACCACTCGAAGCAGTTCGACGGCCAGCTCTCGCTTTCGGCAGCCCACGCATGTCCGCACCGGGCCGACAATGGCGTCGGAGCTGCGTCGATGCGTCGAAGCCGAAGTCTCGCGCTGGATCACAGGTGAGTCTACCGTCCCGTCTGGTGCGATTCGCAACGGCTGTGCTGGTCGGCGTGTGGGCTAGCAGCCGACCCTAACGGTCGTGGACGGCGCCGCGCGCCGGGTCGGCGTCGGGTTCGGGCTTGTCGGCGACGGCGGCATCGCTGCGGATGTCGATCCGCCAGCCGGTCAGCCGTGCCGCCAATCGGGCGTTCTGGCCCTCCTTGCCGATGGCCAGCGACAGCTGGAAGTCGGGCACGACGACGCGCGCCGCGCGGGCCGCCTCATCGATGATGCTCACCGACACCACCTTGGCCGGGGAAAGCGCGTTGGCCACGAACTTCGCCGGGTCGGGGTCGTAGTCGATGATGTCGATCTTCTCCCCGGACAACTCGCTCATCACGTTGCGCACCCGCTGGCCCATCGGGCCGATGCAGGCGCCCTTGGCGTTGAGGCCGGGCACCCGCGAGGTCACCGCGATCTTCGAGCGGTGGCCGGCCTCCCGCGCGACCGCCACGATCTCCACCGACCCGTCGGCGATCTCGGGCACCTCCAGCGAGAACAGTTTGCGCACCAGGTTGGGGTGGGTGCGCGACAGCGTGATCAGGGGTTCGCGGGCGCCCCTGGTGACACCGACGACGTAGCACCGCAGCCGGTCGCCGTGCTCGTAGCGTTCCCCGGGCACCTGCTCGGCCACGGGGATGACGCCCTCGGAGCCCTTGGTTTCGCTGCCGATCCGGACGACGACGAGGCCGCGGGCGTTGGCCCGGGCGTCGCGCTGGATGACGCCGGCGACGATGTCGCCCTCGCGCGCCGAGAACTCGCCGTAGGTCTTCTCGTTCTCGGCGTCGCGGAACCGTTGCAGCATCACCTGCCGTGCGGTGGTCGCGGCGACCCGGCCGAACCCTTCCGGGGTGTCGTCCCACTCGGTGACGATGTTGCCGTCGGCGTCGCGTTCGGTGGCAATCACCTTGACCTCGCCGGTCTTGCGGTCGATCTCGATGCGGGCCTCGTCGGCGTGCCCCTCGGTGTGCCGGTAGGCGGTCAACAGCGCCGATTTGATCGTCTCGACGAGTTCACCCACCGGGATGCCCCGGTCCACCTCGATCGCATGCAGTGCCGCCATGTCGATGTTCACGCCCCGGCCTCCTTCCCAGATCGGCCGACCAGCTCCAGCTCTCGCGGATTTGGCGGTGAAAACTCCACCTGGACAACGGCTTTCGCGATAGATTCCAACGGAAGTTCGCGCACCGTGAAGTGGGCGTTGCGGCCCTCGCGAACCACCAATCGCACCGCGCCGCCGCCGGTTTCACCCAGCCGGCCGGTGAGCTGGGAGCCGTCGGACAACGTCAACTCCACCTTGCGACCGTGGGCGCGTCGATAGTGCTTCTCGGCGGTCAGCGGCCGGTCCACGCCCGGCGAGGTGACCTCGAGGACGTAGGGTGCCGCCGTGGCGTCCACACGGTCGAGCAGCTGTGACGCCGAGCGGGACAGCTCGGCCAGGGATTCCAGGTCGAGGCCGTCGTCGGCGTCGACCACCACCGTGACGCGCGGCGGACGCGCGCCCGCATTGATCACCACGTCCTCGATTTCATAGCCGGCACGCGCGAACTCGCCGTCGAGCAGCTCGATCACCTGTTTCTGCGACGGCAATTCCGCAGACCGCTCCGTCACGGCGAGCTCCTCATCTTGAGTTGTTCGGACATAGGCTCGGCGCACGCTTTACAAGACACTGAAACCGACTACCCACGATACGCCAGGCCGGCCGAGGGAAGCGCCAAACGCGCGGCCGCCCGCGGGGACGGCGATGGCAAGATGTTGCTCGTGCCGAGCCCACCGCCGACCGTCAGCAGGCGTCGTGTGTTGCTTGGGGCGGCCGCGCTGACGCTGCTCGGTGTGACCGCAGCCGGCTGCGGATCGCCACCGCCACCCGAAGTCGACGAGCTGCTCGCGCAGCTCAACCGTGCCCGCGCCGACAGCCAGCTGGCCACCGACGCCGCCGCGAACGCGCGCGGCGCCGTCGCGCAGGCGCTCACCGCCGTCGCCGCCGAACGGTCCGCACACGCCCAGGCGCTCACCGACGAGCTGGTCCGGCTACGCGGCGACGACGCCCCGACCGAGACGCCGACCAGCACCACGGCCGAGCCCACCCGGGCCCCCACCGCCAAGGACGTCGTCGGCGCGCTGCGGGTGTCGGCGCAGAGCGCCACCGAACTGGCCGCCACGTTGTCGGGTTACCGCGCCGGGCTGGTGGCGTCGATCGCGGCCGCCTGCACCGCGGCCTACACCGTCGCGCTCGCCTTTCCCGAGGGAACGCCATGACCGCGCCGCAGCCGAGCACCCCGTCGCGTCCGGCGGATCCCGCCGAGGGTGCGTTGTTCGACGCCGTGGCCACCGAGCACGCCACGATCTACGGCTACGGGGTGGTGTCCGCGCATTCGCTTCCCGAACGCAATTACCTGGTGTCCGAGGCGATCGCTGAGCACCGCGAACGCCGCGAGGCCGCGCTGGCCATGCTTGCCGAGCGGTCCGTCGACGCGCCGCTGCCCGCGGCCGGGTATCAGCTGCCGCTGGACGTCGACACCCCCGTGGACGCCGCGAAACTCGCGGTGCGGATGGAGGACGACGCCGCGACCGCCTGGCGTGCGGTCGTCGAACAGGCCACCGATCAGCAGGACCGGGCGTTCGCGGTGGCCGCGCTGACGCAGTGCGCGGTGATGGCCGCGCGGTGGCGCCGGGTGCTGGGCATCGACCCGGTCACCGTCGCGTTCCCCGGCGGCAACGAGGAATCCTGAGCCGGCGGTGCGGTTTCATCCGCGACGCGCCGGGACGGGCGTATAAGAGCGCACAACCGCGGCGCTCAGGCGCGGCTGGTCTCGAAGGGCACCTCGTAACGCGCGACGTAGTCCGCGGACCGCTCGCGAACCTCGCCCACCTGCAGTCCGTAGTCTTCGAGCCGATATCCGTGGCTGCCGAATCGGCCCCGGGGATGGGTGTCGACGTAGCCGCAGACGGCCAGGCGCGCCCGCGGCGACAACGTGCGACCGCACCCGGCGTAGATCGCCTCGACGGTGCCGACCGGATCGGCGACGAGGTCGGCATACCGCACGTCGATGATCCGGCGCGCGGGGTCGGCGCGGCGAAACGCCTCGATCCGCTCGATGGACACCTCGAGCATCCGGGTCCAGTGCTCGGCGATGTAGGAGGTGTGGTCGGCGTCGCTGAAAGTTCCTGTCAGCGTGGACAACAGGCTGCACGCCGACGCGCACAGCACCGCCGGGTCGCGGTGCAGCACCACCAGTTGGGCGTCGGGGTAGACGGCGGTCAGCGCGTCCAGCGCGATCGCGTGATGTGGGCTCTTCAGCGTCCAGTGGCCGCGCACGCCGCCGCTCTGCAGTACCTGCAGCACCGTGCGGTGGTATTCGTATGCCGAGCGGTGGTCGGCGCCCAGCAGCCAGCGGCTGTAGCTCGGCACGTTGGCGATGGCCTCCCAGGTCAGGCCCTTGAAGTCCTGTCCGAGCAGGGTCAGGCACTCGGTGGGGCCGGCGGCGTCCTCGTGGTGGACCACCTTGACCTTCGGGTTCAGCGATTCGAGCATGTCGATGGCCGCGGCCGCGGCGTCGACGCGCGCACCCGACCGGTACGTCCGGTGCGACGGCGGCGGGACGCTGTCGGCCGCCTCCCAGCGCTGCAGCGAGCGGTTGGTGCGATCCTGGTCGAGCAGCTCGCTGACGAATGTCGTACCCGCCCGGAACAGGCCGATGACCACTAGCGGCGCCCCGACCGGCTCGGCCGCGACTTCGGGGTGTTGCCGTACCCAATCCATCACCTTGAGCCGGTTGGCCAGGCCTCCGATCATGTTCTGCCGCAGGGCCATATCGCCGAGGTCGTTGAGTCGAGCTTCAGCGCCTGCCGCTTCGCACAGCACGGTGAGTCCCTCGCGGAAGTCGCCGGGCCCGAAGTCGTCGGACCCCGCGAGCTCGACGGCGTGATGTCTATCAGCGACGCGTTGAAGACCCCGTCGCTGGCGAATGCCCGCGCTGCGCTGTCGAGCAGCCGTTCCCTGGTCTTCGACGCGTCCGGCGGCACGGGCCCCGTCCGCTATCCGAGCGCCGCGGCGACATCTGCGGCCGCGTTCGCGACGGCGATCTCCCGCGTCTCGCCGGTGACCCGGTTGCGCAGCTCGACGACACCGTCGGCCCAGCCGCGCCCAACCACGACAATCCATGGCACACCGAGCAATTCGGCGTCCTTGAACTTCACCCCTGGCGAGGCGGTGCGGTCGTCGAGCAGGACCTCGACGCCGAGCCGGTCCAGGTCCGCGGCCAGCTTTTCCGCGCCGGCGCGGGCGGCGGCATCCTTGTTGGCGATCACCAGGTGGGCGTCGAACGGCGAGACCGAGGACGGCCAGGCCAGACCGAGCTCGTCGTGGTGCTGTTCGGCGATCACCGCGACCAGCCGCGACACCCCGATGCCGTAGGAGCCCATGGTCAGGCGCACCGGCTTGCCGTCCTCGCCGAGCACGTCCACCTCGAACGCGTCGGTGTATTTGCGGCCGAGCTGGAAGATGTGGCCGATCTCGATGCCGCGCGCCGACACCAGCGGTCCGGCCCCGTCCGGGGACGGATCGCCGTCGCGCACCTCGGCGGCTTCGATGGTGCCGTCGGGCACGAAGTCACGGCCCGCGACCAGGCCCACCACGTGCTTGCCGGGCTCGTCGGCCCCGGTGATCCACGACGTGCCGTCCACCACCCGCGGGTCGACGAGATAGCGAACACCGTTGGCCAGCAATGCTTTCGGACCGATGTAGCCCTTGGCCAGAAACGGATACCTGGCGAAATCGGCGTCGTCGAGCATCGCGTACTCGGCGGGTTCGAGCGCGGCGCCGAGGCGTTTGTCGTCGACCTCGCGGTCGCCGGGCACCCCCACCGCCAGCAGTTCCCACTCGCCGCCCGGTTGGCGCACCTTCAGCACGACGTTCTTCAGTGTGTCGGCCGCGGTGACCGTGCGGTCCAGCGCGGTGTTGGCCCACTCGACCAGCGTGGCGATGGTCGGGGTGCCGGGGGTGTCGTACACCTTGGGTTCGGGTTGCCCGTCGATGGGCAGCGCGGGCGGCGCCGCGGTGGTGACCGCCTCGACGTTGGCGGCGTACCCGGATTCCAGGCAACGGACGAACGTGTCCTCGCCGATGTCGCTTTCGGCGAGAAACTCCTCGGATGCGCTGCCGCCCATGGCACCTGACACCGCCGAGACGATGACGTACCGCACGCCGAGGCGGTCGAAGATGCGTTGGTAGGCGCTGCGGTGAGCCTGGTACTGAACGGCCAGCCCGTCATCGGAGGTGTCGAAGGAGTACGAGTCCTTCATCACGAACTCGCGCCCGCGCAGAATCCCGGCGCGGGGCCTGGCCTCGTCGCGGTACTTGGTCTGGATCTGGAACAGCAGCAGCGGAAAGTCCTTGTAGCTGCTGTATTCGCCCTTGACCGTCAGCGTGAACAGCTCCTCGTGGGTCGGCCCGAGCAGGTAGTCGTTGCCGCGGCGGTCCTGCAAGCGAAACAAGCTGTCGCCGTATTCGGTCCAGCGGTTCGTCGCCTCGTAGGGCGCCCTGGGAAGCAACGCGGGAAACAGGATCTCCTGGCCGCCGATCGCGGCCATCTCCTCGCGCACGATGTTCTCGATCTTGCGCAACACCCGCAGCCCCAGCGGAAGCCAGCTGTAAAGGCCCGGTCCGACCGGGCGGATGTAGCCGGCCCGGATCAGCAGCTTGTGGCTGGGAACCTCGGCGTCGGCCGGGTCGTCGCGCAGCGTGCGCAGGAACAGCTCGGACATGCGGGTGATCACAGCCGACAACCTTACTGACTGGCGCGGCTACAGTTCGCCGGCCTCCACCGCTTCGCGGGTGTGCTGGGCGGTGGCGATCTGGCGGGCGGTGAACCCGATCCCGAACGCCGCGATGCCGACCATCACCGCGACGCCGGCGACCCACAGCAGCGAGTACGTGTAGCCCTGCCCCAACGCGTCGAGTTGGGCGGGCGTCATGTCGTTGACCGGGCCGGTGGTGCCGCCCAGATACAGGGTGCGGGAGGTCTGCACGGCCTGGATGACGACGAGCACCAGCGGGCCGCCCAGGTTCTGCACCATGAGCGTGATCGAGGACACCGGGCCGATCTCGCCGGGGCCCACCCCGGCGATGGCGCACAGCGGCAGGATCACCGCGATCATCCCGATCCCGAAACCGCCGACGACGATGGGCGCGAACAGGTCCGGGAAGTAGGGGATGCTGCGGTCCAGCAGCGAGCCGTACAGCATCGCGCCCAGGACGAACACCCCGCCGCCGATGATCAGCCAGCGCGGTGCGATGCGCGGGGCGAGCTTGGCCGCCGTCGCGCTGCCCACGGCGAACGCCAGCGCGAACGGGATGAAGCAGATGCCCGCTTTCAGCGCCGAGTACCCGAGCACGTCCTGCACCAGCAGCCCGATCATCACCGTCAGGGTCAGCATCACGCCGCCGGCCAGAAACAGCGCGACGAACGTCATCACCCGGTTGCGGTTGTCGAACACCGAGAACGGCACGATGGGATGCTGCGCGGTGCGCTCCACGAGCAGGAACCCGAGGAAGAACACCGCCGACGCTGCCGCGGCGCCGAGCACCAGCGGGTCGATCCACCCGCGCGGTGGGCCCTGGGTGAAGACCAGCACCGCCGACGTGCAGCCGAGCGTGGCCAGCAGTGCGCCGGTGACGTCGAGTTTGAGGCGTTCGTGCTGGGTCTCGGCCGGCTGCGTGACCGCGACGGCGGCGATCACCACGCCGATCGGCACGTTGATGAGAAACGCCAGCCGCCACGAGATCACCGTCAGCGCGCCGCCGAGCACCAGGCCGGTGACCGAGCCGATGCCCTGCATGGCCGCCGAGATCGCCAGCGCCCGGTTGCGGGCCTGCCCGACCGCATACGTCGTCGCGATCAACGCGAGCCCGGTGGGCGCGGCGACCGCGGCCCCGGTGCCCTGCACCGCCCGCGCAACGATCAGCGTGGTGGGGTCGGTGGCCAGGCCGCACACCAGCGAGGCGATCGTGAACACCCCGACGCCGGACAGGAACGCCCGCTTGTGCCCGATGGCGTCGCCGATGCGCCCGCCGAGCAGCAACAACCCGCCGAACGCCAGCACGTAGGCGGTGATCACCCAGCTCTTGCTCACGTCGGTCAGGCCGAGGTCGGCCTGTATCCGCGGCAGCGCGACGATCACGATCGTGCCGTCGAGCGTCGACATCAGCTGCATGCCGGTGATCGCGAAGATCGCCGGGCCCAACACCTTCGACGCCAGCGGCGCGCGGTCCGTCGACCCGGCAGACATGGATAGCGAGCCTACCCACCGGCGATTTCGGCGTACCTGGTCACGCTAGGCGTGACGAACTACGCCCAAATCGCTACAGCTCGCCGTGATCGAGCGCGTCTTTGACCTCTTGGGCGTGGGCGACCTCGGCGGCCGTGTAGCGGATGAACAGCGCCGCGCAGCCGACGATCACCGCGACCGCGGCCACCCACAGCAGGCCGTAGGTGTAGCCCTGGTCGAGCGCGTGCAGTTGCGCGCTGTCCATGTCGTGCACCGGGCCGGTGGTGCCGCCCAGGTACAGGGTGCGTGAGGTGATCACGGCCTGGACGACCGCCAACACCAGTGGGCCGCCGAGGTTCTGCAGCATCAGCGCGATCGCCGACACCGGTCCGATCTGGTCGAAGCCGACACCGGCGATGGCCGACACGGTCAGCGGGACGACGATCATGCCGATGCCGAACCCACCGACGGTGATGGGGATCACCAGGTTCGGGAAGTACGGAATGTCACCGTGCAGCGTGGAGCCGTAGATCATCGCGCCGAGCACCAGCACACCGCCGGCGATCACCAGCACCCGCGGCGGGAACAGCGACACCAGGTGCGACGACACGCCCAACCCCATGCCGAGCGCGATGACGAACGGGATGAAGCCGATGCCCGCGCGCAGCGGCGTGTAGCCCATGATGTCCTGCACGTACAGCCCGATCAGCACGGTCAGCGTGAACATCACCCCGCCGGCCAAAAAGATCGCGGCGAACGTGGCGACCCGGTTGCGGTCCTTGAACAGCTCGAACGGCACGACGGGGTTCTCCGCGGTGCGTTCGACGTAGAGGAACGCCGCCAAGAAAGTCAGCGCGGCGATTCCCGAGCCCACCGTCACCGGCGACAGCCAGCCCTGCTCGGGGCCCATCGAGAAGCCGAACACCGCGGCCGTGCAGCCCAGCGTGGCCAGGATCGCGCCCGCGGCGTCGAGCTTGAGCCGCTCGCGCTGCGTCTCTCGGAGGGTGGTGCGGGCCAGATAGACCACCAGCATGCCGATCGGCACGTTCACCAAAAACGCCCAGCGCCAAGACACTTCGGTCAGCGCGCCGCCGACGACCAAACCCATCACCGAGCCGACGCCGGTCATGGCGGCGAACACGGCGGTGGCGGCGTTACGGGCCGGGCCCTTGGGGAACGTCGTCGCGATCAGCGCCAGGCCGGTCGGTGAGGCGATCGCGGCGCCGACGCCCTGCAACAACCTGGCGATCACCAGGGTGGTCTCGTCCCAGGCGATGCCGCACAGGATCGAGGCGATCGAGAACAGCGTGACGCCCACGATGAAGGTGCGCTTGCGCCCGATGGTGTCGCCGAGCCGGCCGCCCAGCAGCATCAGCCCGCCGAACGCCAACACATAGGCGGTGATGACCCAGCTGCGACCGGCGTCGGTCAGGCTGAGCTCGTCTTGGATCTTGGGGAGCGCGACGATCGCGATGGTGCTGTCCATGGTGGCCAGCAACTGCATCCCGCCGATGGCGATGACCGCGGCGAAAAAGCGTCGCGACGGTTGCCACGCTCGGGTCGTTCCAGTTCGCTCGGCAGCGGCCCGGCCCCCGCGTACGGGTTGCGACCGATTTGCCCCGCCCTCGGCGTCACGGCGCATGGCTGCGCGCGCTGCGTCATTGAGAGCCGTCATAACGGGTTACCTTACAGTAATCTTAGGAATCCTTTAACCGCCGAAAGCCGCCACCGCGCCGATCACGATGATCGCCGGCGGCCGAATTCCTTCCTCGCGGATCCGGGCCGGCGCGTCGGCCAGCGTCGCCCGCAACGTTCGCTGGGACGCGGTGGTGCCGTGCTGCACCACCAACACCGGAGTATCCGCAGGTCGACCGCCTGCCAGCAACGCCTTGCTGAACAACTCGATGCGTTCGACCGCCATCAGCAAAACGATCGTGCCGGACATCGCGGCCAGCGCATCCCAATTCACTAACGATTCGGGGTGCCCGGGCGCAACATGGCCGCTGACCACCACGAACTCGTGTGTGACGCCGCGATGTGTGACGGGAACGCCCGCCAGCGCGGGGACCGCTATGGCGCTCGTCACGCCGGGCACGACCGTGACGGGTATCCCCGCCTCGGCACAGGCCAGCACCTCTTCGTAGCCCCGCGCGAACACGAACGGATCGCCGCCCTTGAGCCGCACCACGAACTTGCCTGCCTTCGCCCTTTCGATGAGGACGTTGTTGATCGCGTCCTGGGCCATCGCGCGCCCGTAGGGGATCTTGGCGGCGTCGATCACCTCGACGTGCGGCGCCAGTTCGGCGAGCAGGTCCTGCGGCGCCAGCCGGTCGGCCACGACGACGTCGGCGTGCGAGAGCAGCCGCCGCCCGCGGACGGTGATCAGCTCGGGGTCGCCGGGTCCGCCGCCGACCAGCGCGATGCCGCCCTGCACGACGCCGGGCGTGTCGCCGGGGGCGATCAGCCCGCTCTGCATCGCCTCGTGGATGGCCGACCGGATGGCCGCCGAGCGCCGGTGCTCTCCGCCGGCCAGCACGCCGACCGAGAGGCCCTCGTACTCGAACGACGCCGGTGTCACCGCCGTGCCCTCCCTGGCCACGTCGGCGCGCACGCAGAAGATGCGGTGGCGTTCGGCCTCGGCGACGACGGCGGCGTTGACGGCGGCGTCGTTGGTGGCCGCGATGACGTACCACGCCCCGTCGAGGTCGTCTTCGCGGAATTCCCTGAGCTCCAGCGTGATTCCGGGTCGCTGTCGGCTCATGGCCTCGACGGCCGGGGTGGCGGCGGGGGTGATGACGTGCACGTCGGCCCCGCTGGCCACCAGCAGCGGCAGCCTGCGCTGCGCCACGGACCCGCCGCCGACGACGACGACTTTCTTGCCGGTCAGGCGCAGGCCGACGAGGTAGGCGATCTCGCTCACCGTGCGAGCCTAGAGGTTGCGGCCGCGGCGACGAAACGGGCGATCGCCCGCGGGTGCGCGGCCGGGTGGGTGTGCAGATAGCCGGCGTGCACACCGGCGTCGACGGCGCCGTCGCGCACGGCGGGCACATCGTTGCCCGCGAATATCCACGCCGGCGGGTAGCCGTCGGTGAACTGCACTGTCGTGCGGTGGAATTCGTGACCCATGACCCGCTCGCCGGTGCGGTGCAGCGACGAGTCGGTGACGACGACGCCCTGCCGGTAGCCCAAGGTGAGCCGGTCGGTGAAGCGCGCCGAACCGGACAGCGCCCCGCACATCGGGTATCCGTCGAGTTCGTCGACCAGATAGGTCAGGCCCGCGCACTCGGCGTGTACGGGTGCACCGGTCGCCGCGAGCGCCTTTATCTGCTGGCGCACAGGGTCGTTGGCAGACAGCTCGGTGCTGAACTGCTCGGGGAACCCGCCGGGGATCACCAGCGCGTCGGTGTCCGGCGGCAACGGATCGCTCAGCGGATCGAACTCGACCACCTCGGCTCCCGCGGCCGCCAGCAGTTCCCGGTGTTCGGCATACCCGAAGCTGAACGCCTTGCCGGAGGCGAACGCCACGGTGACGTCGGTTCCGCCGGTGTCGGCGGGCGCGGCCACCGCGGGATCCCAGGGCGGGTCGCCGACGCGGCTGGCGGCCACCTTCTCGAGACCGATGAGATCGACGTGGCGGCCCACCAGAGCGATCATCGCGTCGACCGCGGCCCGCGCCCGCTCGCCGTGCTCGACGGCCGTGATGAGCCCGAGATGCCTTGAGGGCACCGATAGTTCAGTGGTGCGCGGAATGGCGCCGAACACCGGGACACCCGCGTGCTCACACGCCTGACGCAGCACTTCCTCGTGCCGGGCCGATCCGACGCGGTTGAGGATCACCCCGGCGATGCGCACCGAGCGATCGAACGTCGAAAAGCCGTGCACCAGCGCGGCGATGCTGTGGCTTTGGCCGCGGGCGTCGACGACCAGGATCACCGGTGCGCCGAGCGTGCTCGCGACCTGGGCGGTGGAGCCCGCCGCGGTGCCCGACGGGTTGGCGTTGTCGATCCGCCCGTCGAACAGCCCCATGACGCCTTCGACGACCGCGATGTCGGCGCCCGCGCTGCCGTGCCGGTACAGCGGGCCGATCAGGTGCTCGCCGACCAGCACCGGGTCGAGGTTGCGCCCGGGCCGGCCGGCGGCCAGCGTGTGGTAACCGGGGTCGATGTAGTCGGGGCCTACCTTGAACGGCGCCACCGCGTGTCCGGCGCGGCGCAGCGCCCCCATCAAACCCGTTGCCACGGTGGTCTTCCCGCTGCCCGACGCCGGCGCGGCGATGACCACCGCGGGCGTGCTCACGGCTGCCCTCTCCCCTTTTCCGCGAGGGTGCGTGTCTGCGGGCGACACGCCGGGGAATGGGGCGAGTTCACGCACGCTCGCGGAGGCCCTGTCGTCCCTGTCGTCCCTGGCCTCGCCGGCCTCGCGGCGGTCGTCGCCGACCACCCCAGCGCCGCGAGCGTGCGCAAAGTTAGGCCAGACTGCGGCGTGTCGTCCGCAGACACGCACCCTCGCGAGGAAGGGGGCCCGGCCCTCACCACTCGATGCCCTTCTGGCCCTTACGACCCACGTCCATGGGGTGCTTGACCTTCGTCATCTCGGTCACCAGGTCGGCGGCGTCCAGCAGCAGCGCGGGCGCGTCACGGCCGGTGATGACCACGTGCTGCTTGCCCGGCCGCGCCGCCAGCGTGGCGACAACCTCCTCGACGTCGACCCAGCCCCACTTCAGCGGGTAGGTGAACTCGTCGAGCACATAGAAATCGTGGCGCTCCTCGGCGAGGCGACGCGCGATCTCGGCCCAGCCGTCCGCGGCCGCCGCGGCGTGGTCCTCGTCGCTGCCGTGTTTGCGTGTCCAGGACCAGCCCGAGCCCATCTTGTGCCACTGGACAGGACCGCCGACCCCCTGCTCGTCGTGGAGCCGGCCGAGCTGACGGAACGCCGCCTCCTCGCCCACCTTCCACTTGGCGCTCTTGACGAACTGGAAAACCGCGATGTCGAAGCCCTGGTTCCACGCCCGCAAGGCCATGCCGAATGCGGCGGTGGACTTTCCCTTACCCGCGCCGGTGTGCACCGCCAGCACCGGGGCGTTGCGACGGGCTCGGGTGGTCAGCCCGTCGTCGGGGACGGTGAGCGGTTGGCCCTGAGGCATGTTGGACTCTCCCCTATCGCGTCAGGCGGCGGTGCGGATCACGTCGGTGAGGTTGTCGGCGCGCAGCTGGGCCAGCCGTACCGTCGGCGCGCCGAGATGATCAGCCAGCTGCTCGGCCAAACCCAGGCGTACGTAGGAGGTTTCGCAGTCGATTACAACGGAAGCCGCGCCCTCGGCCACCAACCGCGCGGCCGCCTCGCGCGCCCGTCCCAGCGGGTCGGGGCCCCCGGTGGCGCGTCCGTCGGTGAGCACCACCACCAGGCTGCGTCGCGCGCGGTCGCGCGCCTTCTCCCGGACCACCACATCGCGGGCGGCCAACAAGCCTTGCGCCAGCGGTGTTTTCCCGCCGGTGTCGAAGCGAGCCAGCCGACGGCTGGCGATGTGCACCGACGACGTCGGCGGCAGCAACACCTGAGCGTCCTGTTGGCGGAACGTGATCACGGCGACCTTGTCTCGACGCTGATAGGCATCGCGCAGCAGCGACAGCGCGGCGCCGCCGACCGCGGCCATCCGGTCGCGCGCCGCCATCGACCCCGAGGCGTCGACGACGAAGATCACCAGGTTGCCCTCCCGGCCTTCGCGGATGGCACGACGCACGTCGTCGGCCTGGGGCCGTGGCCGCCCGGGGGTTCGTTGCCGTTCCGCGGCGGCCAGCAGCGTGCCGAACACGTGCACGCCGTGACCGGCTTCCTTGTCGGCCGTCGGTGCGATCGTCTTGCCGGTGCGGTTACGCGCCCGCGATCGCCGACCAGGTGTGCCCTCCCCCACCCCCGGCACCACCAGCGAGCGGGTCCGGTACACCGGCGACGGTGACGCGCTCGGCCGGCCGGCACTCAAGCCGGCGTTGCCCTGTGGCCCAGCGTCTTCCGACACCGCTTGACCACCACCGGACGGATCCGGATCCGGATCCGGGTCCGGGTCGGGGTCTGGTTCCGAGTCCTGTTCCGGCTCAGCGGATTGGCCTGCGTCCTCCAACGCTTGATCGAGTTGTTCGGGATCCAGCCCGGGGTCGTCGAACGGATCGCGACGACGACGGTGTGGCAGCGCCAATTCGGCGGCCACCCGAATGTCTTCTTCGGCAACGGTGTCCGCGCCGCGCCACGCAGCATGGGCCACCGCCGTCCGCGCGACGACGAGATCGGCCCGCATCCCGTCGACGTCGAATGCCGCGCACAGCGCCGCGATCCGGCGCAACTCGTGTTCGGGCAAGGCCACCGAGCCCACCGCCGCGCGGGCTGCCGCGATGCGCCGCGCCAACTCGGCGTCCTCGGCGGCGTAGGCCTCGGCGAACCCGGCGGGATCGGCCTCGTAGGCCATCCGCTGCCGGATGACGTCGACACGCACGTCGACGTCGCGGGAGGCGCGCACGTCGACGGTGAGGCCGAACCGGTCCAACAGCTGCGGACGCAGTTCGCCCTCTTCGGGATTCATGGTGCCGATGAGCACGAAGCGGGCGTCGTGGCTGTGCGAGACGCCGTCGCGTTCGATGTGCACCCGGCCCATCGCGGCCGCGTCGAGCAGCACGTCGACCAGGTGATCGTGCAGCAGGTTGACCTCGTCGACGTACAGCACACCGCCGTGGGCGCGGGCCAGCAGGCCCGGCGAGAACGCGTGCTCGCCGTCGCGCAACACCTTCTGCAGATCAAGAGAACCGACCACTCGGTCTTCGGTGGCGCCGATCGGCAACTCGACCAGCGACGCCCCCTCGTCGACGGCGGCCAGGACCGCGGCCAGCCCGCGCACGGCGGTCGACTTCGCGGTGCCCTTCTCGCCGCGGATCAGCACCCCGCCGATGTCCGGGCGAATCGCGCACAACACCAAGGCCAGCCGTAGTTGGTCGTGGCCGACGATCGCGCTGAACGGATAAGTCATGACTTCACCATCGGTACATGCGGTATGCCGTCATCGAGAAACTCGTCGCCGTCACGGACGAACCCGTGTTGGGCATACATCTCCTCGAGATAGGTCTGTGCGTCGACACGGCACGGGTAGTCGCCGACTTCGGCCAGCGCGGCCTGCAGCAGCCGGGTGGCGTGCCCCTGGCCGCGCGCTTCGCGTTTGGTGCAGACTCGGCCGACCCGAAATCCTTTCTGCCCGCCCGGATGTTCCTCCATCAGCCGCAGCGTGCAGATGACCTCGTCGTCGACGCCCTCCAACCAGAAGTGCCGGGTTTCGGCGAGCAGGTCACGACCGTCGAGTTCCGGATAGGGAGTGGCCTGCTCCACGACGAACACCTCGACCCGCAGCTTGAGCAGCTCGTAGAGCGTCGCGGCGTCGAGATCCTTGGCCCAACTGCGACGCAGCGCGACGGTCATTGCGCGGCCACCGCTGTCGGTACGTGGTCAGGCACTGGTCGTAGTCCTCCGTGGTCGGCACAGTCCTCTCAGGTTAGCCCGCCGCGTTTGCGGGAAACCGCCGACCGTATGTCGCCGACTAAGGTTGCAACCGTGCCCGAATGGCAGGCCGATGTGCTGCCTGGTTACCTGCAGTATTCGATGAGGCTCGGCGCCGACCCGGACGGGGAAGGCGAGCTCGTCGCCACCCTCGTGCGCAGCGAAGCCGCCGACCCGTCGACGACGCGCGCCGTGCTGGTGGTGCACGGCTACACCGACTACTTCTTCAACACCGAACTCGCCGAGCATTTCGCCGCGCGCGGCTTCGCGTTCTACGCGCTGGATCTGCACAAATGCGGCCGGTCCTGGCGGGAAGGGCAGACCCCGCACTTCACCACCGATTTGACCCGCTACGACACCGAACTCGAACGTGCGCTCGAGATCATGAACGCCGAGCTGGACCGGTCGCGCGTGCTCGTCTACGGCCATTCCGCGGGCGGGCTGATCGTGTCGCTGTGGCTGGACCGGTTGCGCCGGCGGGGCTTGACCGCGCAGAACCGGGTGGCCGGGCTGATCCTCAACAGCCCGTGGCTGGATCTGCAGGGCCCGGCGATTCTGCGGGCGGCGCCGACGACGGCGGCCATCAGGGTGGCGTCGCGGTGGCGCAAGCGCATGGTGGTGCGCCGTCCCACCGAGGGCGGCTACGGCACCACCCTGCATCGCGACTACTACGGCGAGTTCGACTACGACCTGAAATGGAAACCGGTCGGCGGCTTTCCGGTGATGCTGGGCTGGATCCACGCCATCCGGCGCGGACAGGCTCGGCTGCAGCGCGGGCTCGACGTCGGCGTGCCGAACCTCATCCTGCGTTCGGACCGCAGCGTGACCGAGGCCGCCGATCAGGTCGAGAACATTCAACGCGGCGACGCCGTGCTTGATGTGGGCCAGATCGCCCGGTGGGCCGGCTGTATCGGCAACCGAAGCACGATCGTGCCGATCACCGACGCCAAGCATGACGTGTTCCTGTCGGTGCCAGTGGCGCGCCGGCAGGCCTACCACGAACTCGACCGCTGGCTCGACTGGTACATCGACGCAACCGCCGACCCCGCCAGCCAATCCGAACGAGGATGAACACCATGGCCAACTTCGACATCGCGATCATCGGCACCGGTTCGGGCAACTCGATCCTCGACGAACGCTATACCGACAAGAGGGTGGCGATCTGTGAGAAGGCGGTGTTCGGCGGCACCTGCCTCAACGTTGGCTGCATTCCGACGAAGATGTTCGTGTACGCCGCCGATGTGGCCCAAAACGCCAGGGAATCATCGCGTTACGGAGTCGATGCCCGCATCGACGGGGTGCGGTGGCCCGATATCGTCTCGCGCGTCTTCGGGCGCATCGACCCGATCGCCGTCAGCGGCGAGAACTACCGCCGCGCGTCTCCCAACGTCGAGGTGTTCGCCAGCCACACCCGGTTCGGGCCGCCCCGGCCCGACGGTCGCCACACGCTGCGTACCGACGACGGCGACGAGTTCACCGCCGATCAGGTCGTGATCGCGGCGGGGTCGCGGGCGGTGGTCCCCGACGCCATCGCCGAGTGCGGGGTGCCGTACCACACCAGCGACACCATCATGCGAATCCAAGACGTCCCAGAGCATCTGATCATCGTCGGCGGCGGCTTCGTCGCCTGCGAGTTCGCGCACATCTTCTCCGCGCTGGGCAGCCACGTCACCCTGATGTTGCGCGGCAGCACGCTGCTCAGCGGCCACGACGACGACATCACCATGCGCTTCACCGATCTGGCCGCCAAGAAGTGGGCGATCCGCGACCACCATGAGGTCGTCGACGCGCGGCAGATCGGAGAAGGCATCGAGATCACCTGCCAGGACGGCACCAGAGTGCGGGGCGACGCGCTGCTGGTGGCGACCGGACGGGTACCCAACGGTGACCTGCTCGACGCCGAACAAGCCGGGGTCAAGGTGACCGGCGATGGTCGCGTCGTCGTCGACGAGTACCAGAGGACCACGGCACGTGGTGTTTTCGCGCTCGGTGACGTGTCGTCGCAGTATCAACTCAAGCACGTCGCCAATCACGAAGCCCGGGTGGTGCGGCACAACCTGCTGCAGGACTGGGACGACACCGACGCGCTGATGCCGTCCGACCACCGCTACGTGCCGTGGGCGGTGTTCACCGACCCGCAGATCGCCAGCGTGGGGCTCACCGAGAACCAGGCGCGGGCACAGGGTTTCGACGTTCGGGTCAAGGTTCAAGACTACGCTGACGTCGCCTACGGGTGGGCGATGGAAGACACCACCGGCATCGCCAAGGTGATCGTCGACGGTGACACCGGCCTCATCCTGGGCGCGCACATCATGGGTCATCAGGCGTCGTCGCTGATCCAGCCACTGATCCAGGCGATGAGTTTCGGCCTGCCCGCCCAGGACATGGCGCGCGGGCAGTACTGGATCCATCCCGCGCTGCCCGAAGTCGTCGAGAACGCGTTGCTGGCGTTGTGCGGTGAGCCGTCGTGGCCGCCGTCGAAGCGGCACTAGCGTTATTTCCCGCGAGCAGACGCATACACCCCCAAATCGCGGCACTTTTGGGGGTGTATGCGTCTGCTCGCGGGTAAGGGCGGCTAGGTGGTGACCGAGAAACCCCACGGTAACTCGAGGCGGTGCACGGCGAGCAGCTCTGCGTCCGAGAGGATCTCGGTGACAGGCCCGTCGGCGACGACGACACCGCGATCCATCACGACCGCGCGCTGGCACAGCTGCGCGGCGTAGGGCAGGTCGTGGGTGACAATCAGCATGGTGGCGTCGAGCCCGGCCAGCGTCTCGGCCAGCTCCCGGCGCGCGACGGGATCGAGGTTGGCCGACGGCTCGTCGAGGACCAGGATGTCGGGCTCGCAGGCCAGCACGGTTGCGAGCGCGGCGCGCCTGCGCTGCCCGGCGGACAGATGCGTTGGGGTGCGTTCGGCGTGCTCGGTCAGCGACACGGCCTGCAGCGCCCGGCTGACCCGGGCGGCCAGCGCGTCGCCGTGCAAGCCGAAGTTGGCCGGCCCGAACGCGACGTCCTGGGCGACGGTCGGCATGAACAGCTGGTCGTCCGGGTCTTGGAACACCAGCCCGACCCGGCGACGTAGCTCTTGAACAGTCTTGCGGTGCAACGGAATGCCGCAGATCTCGACCGTACCGGAGGTGGCGGTGAGCACGCCGTTGAGGTGCAGCATCAACGTGGTCTTGCCTGCGCCGTTGGGCCCGAGCACCGCGATCCGCTCACCGGGCGCGACGGTCAGGTCGACGCCGTCGAGCGCCACCTGCCCGTCCGGATAGACGTAACGCAACGCTTCGATGCGGATCGCCGTCATCGCATCATCCACGCCAGCACCGCCACCGTGACGGCGGCATACGCCGGGATCAGCGCGACCGCCCACTGCGCGGCGGCGGCCCGCGGCGGCGCGCCGATGACCGCCAGATCCGGTGCATTGCCGTCGAATCCCCGGGACAGCATCGCGACGTAGACCCGCTCGCCGCGCTCGTACGAGCGGAGGAACAACGCGCCGATCCCCTTCGCGATGGCACCGGCCTGATGCAGCGCCCGCGGTGAATCACCCCGTGAGATCCGGGCCATCCGCATCCGGCTGGCCTCTGCCGCCAGCAGATCGACGTAGCGCAGCATCAACACCAGCACCGAGGTCGCCACCGCCGGCACCCCCAACCGGCTCAAGGCCGCAGGCAACTCGGTTGTCGACGTGGTGGCGGCGACGGTCAGCGCCGCCGCCACACCGAGTGTGCCCTTGATGACGATGCCCCACGCGGCCCACAGCCCGCTCACCGAAAGCTGCAGCCCGGCGACCTCGACGCGGGCCCCGCCCTCGGCGAACGGCAGCAACACCGCGAGCACCACAAACGGCGCCTCGATCAGCATCCGCGGCAACACCCACCGCAGCGGTATCTGCGCGAACTGCCAGACCACCACGATGATCGCCGCGTAGACGGCGTACGGCCAGAACATCTCTCGCGGGGTGGCGACAATGGCCAGCACGAACACCAGCAGACAGACGATCTTCACCTCGGCCGGCGCCCGGTGCACCGCCGAGTCGCCGTGGCGGTAGAGGGGGTGCGCGCCGGCGCCCATCTACCGCCGACTTCGCTGCCGGCTGCGGCCGCCCTTGCGGCTTGCCCCGGTGTCGTCGACCTGCCGGTGGTCGCCGATCACCCGCAACGACGATCCTGCCACCGCCGACGTGAGCGCATCGCTCATGTGCGCGGCGACCAAGATGACGGCCATGACCCGAGCCTAGGACGCGGGCGATTACCTGTCTAGCTGAACAGATCTTCAGGCGTAGGGTGATCGTCCCGCGCTGCACCCCAGCTTCTCGTTCCAGCCGGGCACGCCGAACACCAGCTCATTTCACGAACGAACAAGCCTCGCCGAACCGCTGTCGAGCATTGTTGGACCGTTCCATCGGGGGCGTACGTCGGCCCCACCAGAGCGAAAAGGAGAAGTTGAGATGACCGCACTGAAGGACATCGGATCGGTGCTGGGCGGGGCGGCCGTGATCGCGGCCACCGTCGGGCTGACGGCCGGGCTTGCGCCGGCCTCCGCGGCTCCGCAGCAGAGCCCTGGGGTCACCCTGACGTTGCGCGGCGCCGACCCGGCCGTCCAGGGAAACCTGCTCTTCTGGATTCAGGGCGTTTTCC
The DNA here is from genome assembly GCF_010725725.1 of Mycolicibacterium pulveris. Classification (NCBI taxonomy): domain Bacteria; kingdom Bacillati; phylum Actinomycetota; class Actinomycetes; order Mycobacteriales; family Mycobacteriaceae; genus Mycobacterium; species Mycolicibacterium pulveris. The sequence continues at coordinate 205,754 of NZ_AP022599.1, forward strand.
CGATGAGCGAGGGCTCGGCCCGCGACAGAATCGACAACCTCGGATCCAGCGGCGGCATGGATTACATCGTGTTCGCCGACGACCCTGGCGAGCCCGATTCGCGCATCGGCCCACCCCACGGATTCATCGGCGCTCCCGGGCCGCCCGGTGGCTACCTGTACGCGGGACAAGCCGGTATTCACTTCGGCCGCCATCTCAGCATCCCCGAGCACCTTCTCAACGAGGACAAGTGCTTCGACGACGGAAGTGTCGGCTGCACTACCGGCCGGCGCATTGACGAAATCTACGTATCCGCGCGGTTCGTCCAATCGGGCACCGGCTCCCTGCTGGCGTACACGAACCCGGTCTCGGCCCAGTTCGACGAAATCTCGGGCGGGATGTGACCTTCGGCGGACGTGCGCCTACCCGGCCGACCGACCGGCACCCGCCGACCGCGGACTTCGTCGCCGGCGGTGGGCGATCGACCAGAACAACAAACCCGCCACCGCCACGGTCACGAGGACCCCGATCACCCCGGCGATCCCGCCGGTGCCCCCGACCCCGCCGATCGCATAGTCCGCGAGCGGCGACCCCGAAAGGGCATGCTCGTCGGCATGCTGGGCGATGCAGTGCCCCGTGAGCTGTTCACCGTCGGCCGTCTCGGCCACCTCGCAGCCGCGCAGGGTTGTGGCGTCCAGCCCGTCGGGGCTGGAGCTGGCGAAGTAGGAGACAACGCCGGCGATCAGCAGGGTGACGGCGGCGAATGCCACCCAGAACCGCCACCGCGAGCTCATGCCGGCACCTCCGCGCGCGTCCGGCGCAGCAGGTAGACCAGGTCGGGACGCGCACGGGCGACGGCCACCACGGTCACCGCGGTGATCAGGCCCTCACCGACCCCGATCAGCACATGCGTGCCGAACATGTAGCCGGCCACGGCACCGAGGGAGGTCGTCGCCGCGCCGCCGATTGCATACTCGAGCACGAAACCCATTGCCGCACAGACGGTACCGACCAGCGCGGCGATAAACGCGACGACGCCGAGCCCGGCCGTGGGCACCTCCGCGCGCCTGCGGGCAAGGGTGAACAGTCCCACCGCCGTCGCGTACCCCGCCGCGACGCCGATGACCGCCATGTTGACGATGTTGGTGCCCAGCGCGGTCACACCGCCGTCGGCGAACAACAGCGACTGCACCACCAACACGATCGCGATGCACAGCGCCCCGGTGTTGGGGCCGACCAGGATGGCGGCCAGTGCACCGCCCAGCAGGTGGCCGCTGACCCCGGGCAGGATCGGGAAGTTGATCATCTGCACCGCGAAGATGAACGCGGCGACGAGGCCGGCCAGCGGGACCGTGCGCTCGTCGAGTTCGTTGCGTGCCTTCACCGCGCTGAGACCGACGGCCGCGACCGCGATGACCCCGAAGATGAGTGAGGTCGGGGCGTCGACGATGCCGTCGCTCATGTGCATGGCGACGTTGTGGACAGTCACCCGTCTGAGCGTAGAACCGCCGCCTATATATGTCTAGCTGAACAGGTGTTCACGTAAGCGCGCCCAGGGCGGCTTAGCCGTCTACCGCTTGCGCGCGGTGACCAACAGGTACTCGGCGTCCCAGTGCGCCCGGCCGGGTTCGCCGCGATCCCACTGCGTGAGGAAGTCGAGCAGGTCGCGGTCCAGTGCGGCGAGCCGGTCTCCGTCGTCGGCGTTGAACATGTACGCGGCGATGGTCGGCCCGTAGTTGCGCTTCCAATAGGCACGGAATTCCTGCGGGGTCGCGCAGTGGTCGAACGCGACCACCTGGCGCCGCATCGTCAGGTCGATGACCCGCGCGCCGAGCAGCGTGCGCACATGCTCTTCGTTGCCCCACAACGGCGGCGGGTCTGCACCCGGCGGAGGCGGTGGCGCATACGGTTTCATCGTCTCGAACAACTTTCCGATGAATCCCTCGGGCGTCCAATTGATCAACGCGATCGTTCCGCCCGGACGCACCACACGGACGAGTTCATCGGCGGCAGTTTGGTGGTGCGGGGCGAACATCACCCCGACGCACGACATCACCACATCGAAACTGTCGTCGGCGAACGGCATCGCTTCCGCGTCGGCCTCGACCCATTCCAGGTCCACACCGCATCGGGCGGCGATGCGGCGGCCGGCGCCGAAGAGCTCGGGCGTCAGATCGCTGGCGGTGACCGCCGCGCCCGCTGCTGCGGCCGGTATGGCGGCATTACCCGACCCGGCAGCGACGTCGAGAACCCTGCTGCCCCGGGTGATCCCGGCGACGCGGACCAGCTCCGCACCGAGCGCGGGAATGAGCTCGGCAGCCACGGCGGGATAGTCACCGGACGCCCACAGGGCGCGGTGCTTGGCCTTGAGAGCGCGGTCGGCTTCGACGTCGGCAGTGGTCATCTCCATCTCCTTCAGGCTCGCTGAGCGACGGCTTCAGGATGCGGCCACGGTGTTCGACAGTCCTTGTACCGTCGTGAAATCGGCTGTTCACCGGTCCGGGGCGGGCACAACAACTCCGACGGCTACCTCAAGGCCACCGCCCAGGGCCTCGACTCCGACTGCAAGGTGAGGCTTCTGCCTCGCAGGTCGTCACCCGATCCCCCACCCTGGGCTGAACCGGATCGTGTTGGTGGTGGTGGGCGGCGCCGGGGTGACCGGAACGCCCTGGGGCACAGGGCCGGCCCCGACCGGCGAATCTTGCGCTGCCGTACCGGTACGGGACGCCTCGACCCCCGGGTCTTGCGGTGCGGGACCGGTCATCGGCGGCGCGGTGCATCCGAGCTGCGACCCCGTCTGGTTCCACTGGCCGCCGGTCGAATGGCAGCAGAACTTGATCTCGTCCCTCAGTCGTTCGTAATCGCCGCTTTTATGGCCCTGTTCTCCGCTGACTTCATGCAGGAGTCGTACGCGCCGACATCCCACTCGTTGTCTTCGGCCGGTGACACAGCGGGCTGTGCCAGGGCACCGAGGGCCAGGGCGATCGCCGCCGAGCCCAGCACGGCGGCCGGCAGGCGGGTGCGCCCGGCGACGAGTGACGGGTTCGTGTTCATTTCTTGTCCTTCGTTGGCCGCACGCGCCGGCTTGTTCCGGCGAGCAGACGTTGACACGATCAACGGTGCGGCTGGCAGGTTCGGCAGATGTTGTGCCGGCGTTGAATCGCGAGCTCGAGGGCGTGGCGCGGGAACTGGGTGTCAGAGATACCGCTGCAGGCGGGAGCGGGCGAAATCCACCGCTTCCGCCCCGGTCATGCCCGTGCCGTCGGCCGGCGCACCGATACGCGCGAGCACCGCAGGCTCGAGCGGTGGCTGCTGCCCGGCCTCGACGATGGTGCGGTGCAACGCGATGGCGTCCGCGTCGGCGCCGTGTGCCGCGAAGAACCGGGCGATGTATCGCAGCGTAAGCCAGTGCAGCGCACCTGTTCCCGGTCCGCCGTGACCCCAGTGCTCGAGTACTTCGATGAACAATTGCGCGGCGGTGGCGGGGTCGCCGTGAGTGGCACGCACGGCAGCGCCCTCTGTCGACGCGATGCCGATCAACCAGTTGTTCTGCACCGTCCCGGCCAGTTCGACGGCTTCGTCGAACAGGTCCAGCGCACGTTCGGGCTCCGAGCACTTGAGCACGCGGCCCAACGCACAGCGTGCCATCGCCCGTGCCGTCGGATTGTCCGTCGTGTCGGCCAGCGTCATCGCCTCTTGGGCGGCAGAAATGCCGGTGCCGGGGGTGTGCTGCGCGTCGTGGCAGATCGTGATGTTGTAGAGAATCCACAGTAGCCGAAACGGATTGGCGTCTCTTCGCGCATGTTCTGCCTCGGCCACGTAATGCCGGAGGGCCCCTTCGGCATCGCCCTCGTACAGTGCCACGTCGGCGAGCGTGTCCTCCGGATAGCCGAGGTATGACGCGCCCGGGTTGGGCGCGCGCCCTCGCGCCGGTTCCGCCAGCGAGCGGGCCCGGGCGAACTCTCCGAGCACCCATCTTCCGCGCGCGGCCACCCCCACCGCAGTGACATATAGCGGATGTTCTGGGTCGGCGACCTCCACCGCGCGTTCGGCCCACCCGATCGAGTGGTAGCCGATGCGCAGGTGCAGCAGTTCGGGCATCGCCGTGACCAGACGCAGCGCGAGGTCGACGTCGCCGACGGCAATCGAGCGTTCGAACGCCGCGCGCAGATTGTCATAGTCGGGCGCGGTGAATGTGTTTCGGGCATTCGGGGTGAATCGCTCGACCCAGCACCGTTCCTCCGCGGTATGAACACCGGCCGCCCCGCGCTCGAGGAGTTCGGTGAAATATGTGGCGTGCCGTACCGCACAGTCTTCCCGAACACCTTTGTCCTGCAGTCGTTCCCGGCCATAGGCGCGCAGTGTTTCCAAGAGGTCGTATCGCGTCGTGGCGGTCCCGCCGCGCACCACCACCATGGACTTGTCCACCAGCCCGGCGAGCAGGTCGAGTGTGTCGTCCTCGTTGCCGTCGTCGGCGCAGACACCATGCGCCGCTGCCAGGTCGAAACCACCGGCGAACACCGACAACCGCTCAAACAGCGACTGCTCCGCGACGCTGAGCAACCGGTAGGACCAGTCGATGGTGGCGGTGACGCTCTGGTGTCGCGGATGGGTGCCGCGTGCGCCGCCGCTCAACAGCCGCAGCCGGTCCAACCGGCGCGCGATGTCCAGACTGCTCATCGCGCGCATCCGGGCCGCAGCCAACTCGATGGCGAGAGGCAACCCGTCGAGCCGGCGGCAGATCTCGGCCACCGCCCCGACCGGCTCGTGATCGAGGGCGAAGTCGCCGCGACTCGCCTTGGCGCGGTCGGCGAACAGCGCGGTGGCGTCTTCTTCCGGTAGGGGCTCCACCGGAAGTACTCGCTCGCCCTCGACGCCGAGCGCCGCCCTGCTGGTAGTGAGCACCGAAACCCGCGGGCAGCGGCGGGTGATCCGATCGATCAGAGCCGCCGCGTCGTCCAGCACGTGCTCACAGTTGTCCACCACCAGCAGCAGTTCGCGCGTGCGCAGGTGGTCGATCACCGTCTCGACGAAGTCGAGGCCCTCGCGTGGCTGCAGCCGTAGGGCCGCCGCGACGGCCTGGCTCACCGACCCACCGGCGTCGAGCGGCGCCAGCTCGCAGATCCAGACCCCGTCGGCGAAGTGTTCCCGGATACGATCGGCCGTCTCGACGGCAAGTCGTGTCTTGCCCACACCCCCTGCACCGGTAAGCGTCACCAACGGGCAGTCGTTCACGGCTACGGAGATGCGGGTGACGTCGGGCTGCCGTCCGATGAATGTGCTGGCGCGGCGTGGCAGTCCGGGGCGGTTTTGCACGCTCGACAGCTGGGGTTTCGGGACCGCAGCGGGCACATGCGGGTCACCGTCGAGGATCTGTTGGTGCACCGCCCGCAGCGCCGGGCCGGGATCCACACCGAGTTCGTCGACCAGGCGTTGCCGCATTGTGCGATAGGTGTCCAGCGCGTCGGCCTGGCGCCCGCCACGGTACTGCGCCAGCATCAGTTGCCCGGCCAACCGCTCGTCGAGTGGGTTCTCGTCGAGCGCCTCGGATGCCGACGCGAGCACGTCGGCATGCCTGCCGGCGGCCAAGGCGGCGTCGTTGCGATCCAAGAGCGCCGAGAACCGCTCGCGCTCGAGAACGTTTCGCAGGCCATTCGCCCACGGGGTCTCGATGACGGCGAACGGCTCGCCACGCCAGAGCGCCAATGCCCGTTCGAGCATTCTCGCGGTGTCTTCGACATCCGTCGCCGACCGGGCCGCCGAGACCAAGTGCCGGAACCGGTGCAGGTCGATCGCCAACGGTTCTGCGGACAGTGTGTAACCACTCGGGCCGCGCACGACCTGTACGTCGTCGGTAACCCCGAGAAGCTGCCGCACCCGCGAGATGTAGGCGGCCAACGTGTTCCGCGCCCGGTGCGGCGGCTCGTCGGCCCATACTCGGTCGATCAGCTGGTGCGTCGAGACGGGTCGGTTGACGTCGACGAGCAGGCTGACCAGTACGCAGCGCTGGCGCGCGTGACCGATGTCGAGGCGTCGCCCGTCCACGTACGCCTCGATCTCGCCGAGAATCCGGAACTCCACCGTCATCGCAGTACAGCGTCCATCAGATGGCAGTGGCGCGGGGGCGATTCTGCGGTGTGACCGGGTTCGCGGCGGCGCCAGGCTAGCCGTCACGGCCAGACGAGAACGACTCGTCCGGTTCGCGTGCCGCGTCCATGCGAATCAGTCATCTCGATCTCTCCACCTCTCAGCGTTGCGCGCCGGACGGTCATCGAATGGCTCCAGAGTCGTTCGCGCCGGTTCCGCGGAACTGAAAGCAGAATGAAATCCGCTGGTCAGACTGTTATAACAGGGCCGACGTCCACGTTCCCACCGCTCGACGGCGACCTGCGAGAGTGCGTGACCGGCGCATTTCACGAACCGCACACGATCCCGGAATCGATGCCCCGCACTGTCGCATCGCGCGCCGACGCCGGTCGGCGTGGGAGGACTTCTGATGCTCGTTGCGCTGATCGGTCTCGCCTGCTGGCTGCTGGTGATCGGCGTCGGTATCGCGTTGGCCGCCGCGGCGAAGCGGGGTGACGAGATCGCCGAGAACGCGCGTCGGTACCTGCAGGGTCGCCATTTCGAAACGACTTCGACGCCGAGGTGTCGTGGTCAGCCGTGCCGGGCGCCGATCCAGTGCAGCAGGTCGTGCACGATCTCGTCTTCGAGCCGGTAGCTCACCGATCGTCCGATACGCGTCGAGCTCACCCAACCCTGCTGGCGCAGGATGCGCAGCGCCTGCGACACCGCATTCTCCGACCGGCCGAGTGCTGCGGCGAGGTCCCCCACGAAAATGCCAGGAGCCCGGTGCAGGCACAGCAGAATTTCCAGCCGGTTGGTGTCCGACAGCAGGTCAAAGCGCTGAGTCCACACGGCAGAGTCGACGTCGGCCAGCGCCGACGCCGCCCGGTCCACCTTTGACTGGTCGCTTCGCGTTTCCACTGCCACCAATCTAATCCAGCCGTGGCGCTGGGCGGCACATCGTCGGAAACCGCCTGGACCGGCGTGGTTAGCGCTTAGTCGGTTCACCAGGTTTCGACACCGTATGAGGAGGCGCTGGCACTCGTCGACTCCGGTGACCCCGGTCTGGCGCGGCGCGGCCTCGACATACTTGACACGGTCGGCGCCGCCGCCGTCGCCGCCAAGGTGCGCCGCCACCTTCGGGCGGGCGGATCCAGCGCCGTCCCGGCCCGCCGCCGGACCACGACACTGACCAACCCCGCGGGATCGACGGACCGCCAGGTGCAAGTGTTGCGGATGATCGGTGAAGGCCTGACGATGCCGAACTCGCTGAGCGGCTGTACCTTTCGGTCAAGACGGTCGACCACCACGTGTCGGCGATACTTACCAAGCTCGCGGTGAGCGATCGGCGTGAGGCCATCCGTCGGGCACAGGAGTTGGGCACAGGAGTTGGGCATCCTCGCCTGACCGCGCGGGCCGAGCGAGCGTGCGCGAACTCGCGGAAATGCCGGCGTGTCGGGGTACAGACACGCCCGCTCGCGGGAATGTGGGGTTAGAGCGGGGTCACGTAGTGGCCGCTGATGCCGCCGTCGACCAAGAATGTCGAGGCCGTGATGAACGACGCGTCGTCGCTGGCCAGAAACGCCACCGCGGCGGCGATCTCGTCGGGTTCGGCAAACCGGCCGACCGGCACGTGCACCAGGCGTCGGGCCGCGCGTCGCGGGTCCTTGGCGAACAGCTCGCGCAGCAGCGGGGTGTTCACCGGTCCCGGGCACAGCGCGTTGACCCGGATGCCTTGGCGCGCGTATTGCACGCCGAGTTCGCGCGACATGGCCAGCACGCCGCCCTTGGACGCGGTGTAGGAGATCTGCGAGGTCGCCGACCCCATCACCGCGACAAACGAGGCGGTGTTGATGATCGACCCGCGCCGGTTGGGCACCATGTGGCGCAGCGCCGCCTTGCAGCACAGGAACACCGACTTGAGGTTGACGTCCTGCACGCGTTGCCAGGCGTCCAGCCCGGTGTGCTCGATGAGGTCGTCCTCCGGCGGGCTGATGCCGGCATTGTTGAACGCGATGTCGACCGAGCCGCAGACGTCGGCCGCGGTGTCGAACAGCGCGTCGACGGCCGCTTCGTCGGAAACATCCACCGGCACAAAGGTTCCGCCGACTTCGTCGGCCGCTTGCCTACCGGTGGTGGGGTCGATGTCGCCGACCACGACCGTCGCGCCCTCGGCGCGCATGCGCTTGGCGGCGGCCAGACCGATTCCGCTGGCCGCACCGGTGATCACCGCCACGCGGCCGGCCAGTCGCTGCGTCAGATCCACCTAGGCCTCCTCGACGGCGAAGAACACGTTCTTGGTCTCGGTGAACGACAGCGGCGCGTCCGGGCCCAGCTCGCGCCCGAGCCCGGACTGCTTGAACCCGCCGAACGGGGTGTTGTAACGCACCGACGAATGCGAATTGACCGACAAGTTCCCGGATTCCACGGCCCGCGACACCCGCACCGCCCGCGACAGGTTGTCGGTCCAGATCGACCCGGACAGTCCGTACGGGGTGGCGTTGGCCAGCGCGATCGCGTCGGCCTCGTCGTCGAACGGCAGCACCGTCACGACGGGGCCGAAGATCTCCTCGCGCACGGTGCGGTCGGTGCGCGTCGGCGTCAACACCGTGGGCGCAAACCAATAGCCGGGCCCTGAGGGGGCGTGACCGCGGAACGCCACGGGCGCGTCGTCAGGCACGAACGACGCGACCGAACGCAGGTGCGCCTTGGACACCAGCGGCCCCATCTCAGTGTCCGCAGCGCGCGGGTCGCCCACCACCACGCGCTTGACCGCGGGCTCCAGCAGTTCCATGAACCGGTCGTAAACATTGCGCTGCACCAGGATTCGGCTGCGCGCACAGCAGTCCTGACCGGCGTTGTCGAACACGCCGTACGGTGCGGTGGCCGCCGCCTTCTCCAGATCGCAGTCGTCGAACACGATGTTGGCGCTCTTTCCGCCCAGCTCCAGGGTGACGCGTTTGACCTGCGCGGCGGCCCCGGCCATCACGCGAGTGCCGACCTCGGTCGAGCCGGTGAACACGATCTTTCGCACGTCGGGATGGGTGACGAAGCGCTCCCCCACCACCGACCCCTTGCCGGGCAGCACGCACAACAGGTCGGCGGGCAGCCCGGCCTCCACCGCGAGTTCGCCCAGCCGGATGGTGGTCAGCGGGGTCCATTCGGCGGGTTTGACGAGCACGGCGCAGCCCGCCGCGAGCGCGGGCGCGAACCCCCACGACGCGATCGGCATCGGGAAGTTCCACGGGGTGATGACGCCGACGACGCCCAGCGGTTCGCGAAACGTGACGTCGAGTCCACCGGCCACGGGGATCTGCTCGCCCGACAGCCGTTCCGGGCTGGCGGCGTAGTAGTGCAGGACGTCGCGCACGTGACCGGCCTCCCACTCGGCGTTGCCGATCGGGTGCCCGGAGTTGGCCACCTCCAGCGCGGCCAGCTCGTCGACATGCGCGTCGACCACCTCGGCGAACGCGCGCAACGCCGCGGCCCGCTCGGCGGGAGCCAGCCGCGCCCACGTGCGCTGCGCCGCCGTGGCCCGCGCGACCGCGTCGTCGACTCCTGCCTCGTCGGTCTGCTCGACGGTGCCCAGCACCTCCTCGGTGGCCGGGTTGATGATCTCCGACGTCGTCATGCGTCGAGCCTTTCAGTCGCGTAGCCGGCCGCCGCCTGCACCACGCCCGCGAACAGCCGCAGATCGTCGAGTCGCTCCTCGGGATGCCACTGCACCGCCAAAACGAAGTTGTCGGTTGGAATTTCGACGGCTTCGATGACACCGTCGTCGGCTTGAGCGCTGACGATCAGGCCCTCACCGAGCCGGTCGATGGCCTGGTGGTGGTAGCACTGGGCATCCGATGACTCGCCGATCAGCGCGGCCAGCCGCGTGCCGGGCACGGTGCGCACCGTCGACGTGGAGAACACCGCGTTGCCCGGTTGATGGCGGGTGTGGCCCACCACGTCGGGCAGATGTTGGTGCAGCGTGCCGCCCAGCGCGACGTTGAGCACCTGCGCACCCCGGCAGATGCCCAGCAGCGGCATCCCGCGCCGCACGGCCCCGCGCACCAGCGCGAACTCCATGGCGTCGCGGATCCGGTTGTCGGCGACGTCCTCGTCGGTGGCGGGGTGGCGCGACTGGCCGTGGCTTTCGGGCATGACGTCGCGACCGCCGGTGATGATCAACCCGTCGAGACCGTCGAGCAACCGGTCGGTGCTGCGGTCGTCGACGGGCTGGGGAGGCAGCAGCGTCGCGATGCCGCCGGCGCGGTTGACGCCTTCGAGGTAGATCGCGGGAAGAAAGCTCGCCCGCACGTCCCAGACGCCGGTCTGGGCCTGCTGGAGGTAGGTGGTCAACCCGAGGACGGGTCGCACCGTGTCTCCGCGTGCTTCGCGTGGGCCCCCGCGCAAGCTGGGAACAGACGTGAACTCCCCCATTTCGGCCGGATTCTGGGGGGTTTCGCGATCCCCAGCTGACGCGTGGGCCCAGCTCTCCGGATAACTAGAGCCGTTCAAAGCCGCGCATCCTCTCCCAATCGGTGACCGCGGAGTTGAACGCCTCCAGTTCCACCCGGGCGTTGTTGAGGTAGTGCTCGACGACGTCGTCGCCGAACGCCACCCGGGCCACCTCGGATTTGCCGAACAGCTCGGCGGCCTCGGCCAGCGTCGTCGGCAGCCGCTCGGCGCTGCCCGCATAGGCGTTGCCCCGCACCGGATCCGGGAGTTCCAGTTGGCGTTCCACGCCGTACATGCCGCCCGCGATCAGTGCGGCCACCGCGAGATACTGGTTCACGTCGCCGCCGGGGGCGCGGTTCTCCATCCGCATGTGGGGGCCGTGGCCGACGACCCGCAGCGCACACGTGCGGTTGTCGATGCCCCAGGCGATCGCTGTCGGCGCGAAACTACCGTCGACAAAACGTTTGTAGGAGTTGATGTTCGGCGCGAACATCAACGTCAACTCCCGCATCGTGGCCAGCTGGCCGGCGATGAAGCTACGGAACATCGGCGACATCCCGAGCCGGTCGTCGGGATCGGCGAACACCGGCGCACCCTGCGTGTCGCGCAGCGAGATGTGGATGTGGCAGCTGTTGCCCTCGCGCTGGTCGAACTTCGCCATGAACGTCAGGCTCTTGCCGTGCTGGTCGGCGATCTCCTTGGCGCCGTTGCGGTAGATCGTGTGGTTGTCACAGGTGATCCGCGCATGGTCGTAGCGGAACGCGATCTCCTGCTGACCGCGGTTGCATTCGCCCTTGACGCCCTCGCAGTACATGCCCGCGGCGGTCATGCCGAGCCGGATGTCGCGCAGCAGCGGCTCCATGCGCGTGGATGCCAGCATCGCGTAGTCGACGTTGTAGTCGGAGGCCGGCGTCAGCCCGCGATATCCCATCGCCCACGCGTCCCGGAACGAGTCGTCGAACACCATGAACTCCAGCTCGGTGCCCACGTAGGGCACCAAGCCCTGCTCGGCCAGCCGGTCGATCTGGCGGTTGAGCACGCTGCGCGGCGCGGCGGCCACCGGGCTGCCGTCGTGCCAGCACAGGTCGGCGATGACCAACGCCGTGCCCGGCAGCCACGGGACGCGCCGCAGCGTCGAGAAGTCCGGCCTCATCACCATGTCGCCGTACCCGGTGTTCCAACTCGACATGCGGTAGCCGTCGACGGTGTTCATCTCGACGTCGACCGCCATCAGGTAGTTGCAGCATTCCGCGCCGTGCTCGGCGACCTCTTCGACGAACAGCCGGCCCGACACCCGCTTGCCGGTCAGCCGGCCCTGCATGTCGCAGAATCCGACGATCACCGTGTCGACGTCGCCGGCGGCCACCAGCTGTTCGAGGTCAGCCCGCGACAACATCCCTGGGCTGGTGCTCATCGGCGGCCTCCTGGCTCGGCGTTGTGAGGATGGCGAGTAGCCAACCATGAAGTGTGGCAGCCTGCGTTGTTGCCCAAAGGGACAAACGGGCGGAAAAGTGCGAGTAGATCCCGCCAATACGTCGATCTCGACGTACGGATCGTCACACTGGTGCGCCGCCGGGAGGTTCACACCCGCGTCAAACGGGTAGGGTCGAATACGTGTGCGGAGCCACCGGCGAGGTACGTCTCGACGGCCAGACACCCGACATCGCTGCCGTCTCGGCTATGGCCCAGGCGATGGCGCCCCGGGGTCCAGACGCGGCGGGCGCGTGGTCGCAGGGGCGGGTGGCGCTCGGCCATCGCCGGCTGAAGATCATCGACCTGTCGGCGGCCGGTGGTCAGCCGATGGTCGATGCCGAGCTGGGGCTCGCCATCGCCTGGAACGGCTGCATCTACAACTACAAGCAGCTGCGCCGCGAGCTCAGCGAGCACGGCTATCGCTTCTTCTCGCACAGCGACACCGAGGTGCTGCTCAAGGCCTACCACCACTGGGGTGACCGCTTCGTCGAGCGCCTCCAGGGCATGTTCGCGTTCGCGATCGTCGAACGCGACGGCGACCGGGTGCTGCTGGGCCGCGACCGGCTGGGCATCAAACCGCTGTACCTGACCGAGAACTCGAAACGCATCCGCTTCGCGTCGGCGCTGCCCGCGTTGCTGGCCGGCGGCGACAGGGACAACTCGATAGACACCCGGATCGACCCCGTCGCGCTGCACCACTACCTGAGCTTCCACTCCGTGGTGCCGCCGCCACACACGATTCTGCGCGGCGTGACCAAGGTTCCGCCCGCCTCACTCGTGGCGATCGAACCCGACGGCAACGGCGGCGCCAAGAAGACCACGAAGACGTACTGGGCGCCCGACTTCACCCGGCGCAGCGACAGGGCCGACTGGTCCGAACGCGACTGGGAGGACGCGGTTTTGGAGTCGCTGCGCATCGCGGTGGACCGGCGCCTGGTCGCCGACGTCCCGGTCGGATGCCTGTTGTCGGGCGGCGTGGACTCCAGCCTCATCGTCGGGTTGCTGTCAGAGGCCGGCCAACACGGGCTCAACACGTTCTCCATCGGGTTCGAATCGGTGGGCGGGGTCAAGGGTGACGAATTCCGTTACTCCGACGTCATCGCCAAGCGTTTTGACACCGACCACCATCAGATCCGCATCGACACCGCGCGGATGCTGCCCGCGCTCGACGGCGCGATCGGCGCCATGAGCGAACCGATGGTCAGCCACGACTGCGTGGCGTTCTATCTCCTGTCGCAGGAGGTCGCCAAGCACGTGAAGGTCGTGCAGTCCGGGCAGGGCGCCGACGAGGTGTTCGCCGGCTACCACTGGTATCCGCCGATGGGCGAACCCGAGGCCGCGCCGCTGCAGGGCTCGGTGGACAGCTACCGCAAGGCGTTCTTCGACCGCGACCCCAGCGGCGTGGCCAGCCTGGTGACACCGGCCTTTCTCGCCGAGGGCGACCCCAGCGGGGAGTTCGTCACCCGGCACTTCGCCCGCGAGGGCGCCGAGACCGGCATCGACCGGGCTCTGCGGCTGGACACCACGGTGATGCTGGTCGACGACCCGGTCAAGCGCGTCGACAACATGACCATGGCGTGGGGGCTGGAGGGCCGGGTGCCGTTCCTGGACCACGAGCTCGTCGAGCTCGCCGCCAGCTGCCCACCCGAGCTCAAGGTCGCGCACGGCGGCAAGGGCGTGCTCAAGCAGGCCGCCCGGCGGGTGATTCCCGCCGAGGTCATCGACCGGCCCAAGGGTTACTTCCCGGTGCCCGCGCTGACCCATCTCGAGGGGCCCTATCTGGATCTGATCCGCGACGCGCTGTACGCCCCTGCCGCCAAAGAGCGGGGCCTGTTCCGGCCCGAGGCCGTCGACCGGTTGCTCGCCGACCCCAACGGGCGGCTGACCCCGTTGCGCGGTAACGAGCTGTGGCAGATCGCCCTGCTGGAGCTCTGGCTGCAGAAGCACGGCATCAACGGGGCCGCGGCATGACGGCGCATCCGTCCGAGGACCACACCGAAGCCATCACGCTCGGCCTGCACGACGCCTCGCCGCAACACCTGGTCGACGCCATGGCCGACGATGTCGTGGTCGAAATGGGTTGGGGACGATTGGTTTTCGGGCAAACTTTCGCCGACCCCGAAAAGCTCGCCGAGGTCTTGCGTCAGGAAGGTCCCGGCAGACGCGACATCTGCATCTACGCCCGCGAGCCGCATGTGCTCATCGCGAAGGCGCCCGCCGAGCTGTTCATCGACCCCAGCCACACCTACCGGTTGCGTTTCACCGACGTCGACCCGCCTGAACCCGCCACCAACGGGTTCAGCCTGCGCGAGCCGGAAAGCATCGAGGACGCCGACGAGATGAACCGGGTCTACGTGCAGTGCGGCATGGTGCCCGCACGCGTCGACGTCATCTGGAACAACCACCTGCACCACCACGCGGTCGACTATCTGCTCGCCGTGCGCGACGACGACGGGTCGGTGGTCGGCACGGTCACCGGCGTCGACCACGAGCGGTTGTTCTCCGACCCGGAGAACGGCTCGAGCCTGTGGACGCTGGCCGTCGACCCGACCTCCAGCCTTCCCGGCGTCGGCGCCGCGCTGACCGGTGCCTTGGCCAAGCTGTATCGCGACCGCGGCCGGGCCTACATGGACCTGTCGGTGGCCCACGACAACCTCGCCGCGATCTCGCTGTACGAGAAGCTGGGCTTCGAACGCGTGCCGGTCATGGCGGTCAAACGCAAGAACGCGATCAACGAACCGCTGTTCACCCATCCGCCGGAGACCGTCGACGACCTCAACCCCTACGCGCGGATCATCGCCGACGAGGCGATGCGGCGCGGTATCTGGGTGGAGGTGCTCGACGCCGAGGCCGGTGAGATGCGGCTGTCGCATGGCGGACGCACGGTCGTCACACGAGAGTCCTTGTCGGAGTTCACTTCCGCGGTGGCGATGGCGCGATGCGACGACAAGCGGCTCACCCGCCGCATCGTGTCGGACGCCGGGATCATCGTCCCGCGGGGACGGCTGGCCACCTTCGACGAACAAGACCACGCGTTCCTCGAGGAGGTCGGCGACGTCGTGGTCAAGCCCACCCGCGGTGAGCAGGGCAAGGGCATCACCGTCGGCATCGACAGCCCTGAGGAGTTGGAAGCCGCGCTGGCGCGCGCCCGCGAACAGCATCCCGAGGTGCTGATCGAGCAGCGCGCGCCCGGCGACGATCTGCGGCTGGTGGTCATCGACGGCAAGGTGGTGGCCGCCGCGCTGCGCATGCCCGCCGAGATCCTGGGCACCGGCCACCACACCATCCGCGAACTGATCGAGGCGCAGAGCCGCCGTCGCGCCGCCGCCACCGGCGGTGAATCCCGCATCCCGATCGACGACATCACCGAAACCACGGTGCGGGAGGCCGGGTGGTCGTTCGACGACGTTCTGCCCGAGGGATATCGGCTGCGGGTGCGCCGGACCGCCAACCTGCATCAGGGCGGCACCATCCACGACGTCACGGCCAAGGTTCACCCGCACCTGTGCGAGGTGGCGGTCAAGGCCGCCGACGCGATCGGCATCCCGGTCACCGGGGTCGATCTGCTCGTGCCCGACGTGACCAAACCGGATTACGTGTTCATCGAGGCCAACGAACGCCCGGGCCTGGCCAACCACGAGCCGCAGCCCACCGCAAAGGCTTTCGTCGACTTCCTGTTTCCGGGCAGCCCGGCCCTGCCGTCGGCGTGGACGCCCGAAGAGTCCCCGACGCCCTGAGCGCTACCAGGTGCTGGAGCGCATCACGATCTCGGCGGCCAGCTGCGCGGTCGAGTCCTCCGCGTTGCGCCGGGCCAGCAGGTCGACCATCCGGTAGTCGCCGTACACGTAGCGCTGGCTGGCCCTGGCGACCGTGCGCGCGGCCGACGAGCTGACCAGCGCGGTGGTGTTGAGCTCCACCGGCGGGCAGTGCGCGTCGCGCACCACCCCGGACACGTCCGCGACGCACGGGTGGCCACGGTCGATCACCACCAGCCCGATGAACCGGTCCAGCCGGGTGGCGGCCAGCTCCCAGGCCAGCTCGGCGCCGATGCGGTCCCCCACCAACAGCGCCCACTTCACCTCTAGCGCGTCGAGGATGCCGATCACCGATTTGGCCGTCAGCCGCGGGTCGGCGCCGACGGCGATGGTCCGCAGCGACGCGGTGTGCAACCGCTGACACACCGCCCCGTACGTCGCCGGCGCGTGGTGCGCGGCGCACAACAGGAGGACGACCGAGCCCTTGTCGGGCCCGGCGACCTCAACGGGCACGCTGAACCCGTCGACGGTGACCATGGAAGACGGCACTGGGCCACGCTAGCGCGGGTGGCTCGGCGACGGGTAGGTTTTGACATCAGCGACGGCCGGGTTCACGCCGACTCGATGCGCTCGGCCTGTTTGGCCGTGAGATCCAGAAAAGTTTGCGGCAGCGAACCTTTGACCGCGACCGTGGGGTTCGGGGTGGGAAATGCGACCCCGAAAACCGCCATCGAGCCGACGTTCTCGAAGGAGAAGTAGGCGGTGTTGTCGGTGTCGCCCAACCGCATCGTCTGCTGATACACCAGGGCGTGCTCGCGTGGCGTCGCCAGCCGGGTGGTGGTGATCGGGATGCCAGGAGAGGACGGGTCGAAGAACGTCTCGAAGTGGGCGCAGCGGTCGGCGGTCGCGGCCAACCGATCCAAATCGAGGGGCCAGGTGAGCACCGTGATGACCATCCGGGCGCCGTCGTAGCCGACGAGGTACTCCGCGGCCGGGCCGCGCTCACCGGCGTCGGCGATCACCCGGGTGAGCCCGTCGGAGCAGCCCGCGGGTTTGGACACCATGGCGGGCGCGGTGAGACCACCCTCGGGTTCGCCGGCGCCCTCGCCGGTGCGCTCGTACTGCACGCCGGCCGGAAGGTCGCCGGCCGTCAGCACCACCTTGTTCAGCAGGGCGCCGGGCCAGGTCGCCGTGCCTGCAATCTGGTGCGTGCACCCGCACAACGTCGCGACGAGCACCGCCACCCCGGCATAGCGGCGCCTCACCGTGTCAACCCTGTGGTGATCGTCGGTCGCGGCGGCGGACCACTGTCGAGAAGGTCCAGCACCGCGTCGATGTCGAGATGGGCGGCCAGCAGGTCGGCCATCACATCGAGTTGGCCGTCGCGACGTGCGGGGACATCGACGTCGTCGGCGACCACGAAACCGGTCCGGCCCGCGGCGGTCGCCGCCTCCGAAAGCCATTCCCGCCGAACGTCGTTGTTGTCCATCAACCCGTGCCAGTGGGTGCCGAACACCGTCGCGCGGCGGACGCCGACGGCGGTGGCGCCGATTCGCCAGTCGTCGTCGCCGCAGCGGCTGAGTTGGCCGTGGTGGATCTCGTAGCCGTGCAGCGGCGACTCGTGGTGGCGCAGGGTCTTGTCGGGGGCGAACACGATATCGGCGTCGAGCAACCCCAACCCGGTGGTGGTGCCGGTCCCGGACTCCACGGAGTCGTCGATTCGGCGACACAGCATCTGAAAGCCCCCGCACACCCCGAGCACCGGCTTCCCGGCGTCGGCGTGCGCACGGATGCGTTCGGCCAGGCCGCGTCGGCGCAGCCAGTCCAGGTCTGTGACGGTGGCCTTGCTGCCGGGAAGCACGACGACGTCGGCGTCGGCCAGTTCGGCAGGCTCGGCGACCCAGCGGACCAGCACCCCCGGCTCGCACGCCAGCGCCTCGACGTCGGTGGAGTTGGAGATGCGCGGCAACCGGATCGCGGCCACCCGCAGCCACTGCGAGCCGTGCGGTGTCTGCGGATCCCCGAGCACCCGCCGCGCCAGCGCCGAGACGGAGTCCTCGGTGTCCAGCCACAGCCCGTCGGCATATGGAACAACGCCGTAGGTCGGCCGACCGGTCAACTGCTGCAACTGATTCAGGCCCGGCGCCAGCAGCGACGGGTCGCCGCGGAACTTGTTGACCACGAACCCGGCGACGAGCCGCTGGTCGTCGGCGTCGAGCACCGCGACCGTGCCGTACAGGTGCGCCAACAGCCCGCCGCGGTCGATGTCTCCGACCACGACGACCGGCAGGTTCGCCGCCCTGGCCAGCCCCATATTTGCCAGATCCGTTGCACGCAGGTTGATTTCGGCCGGTGAGCCGGCGCCTTCGCAGAGGACGACGTCGAATTCGGCTCGCAACCGCTGCAGTTCGTCGGCCACGACGGCCGCGAGGCGTTTCCGGTGGGTGAAGTAGTCCGCGGCGCGCACGGTGTCGCTCACCTGACCGCGCACCACCAATTGTGAGGTGCGGTCGCTGCCCGGCTTGAGCAGGATCGGGTTGAACCGGGTGTGCGGGGCCAGTCCGGCGGCGCGGGCCTGCACCGCCTGGGCCCGCCCGATCTCCCCGCCGTCGACGGTGACCGCCGAGTTGTTGGACATGTTCTGCGCCTTGAACGGCGCCACCCGAATCCCCTTGCGGGCCAGCAGCCGGCACAGACCCGCCACCAGCATCGACTTGCCCGCGTCGGACGTGGTGCCGGCCACCAGCAACGCGCCGCTCATGTTCCCGGGGCGAGCCGGGCCCGCGCGAGCAGACGTGAAAACCCCCAAATTGAGGGGTCCGAGGGGGTTTTCGCGTCTGCTCGCGGGAAGGCGGTCACAGCTCGGTGAGGATTTCGGCGCCGTCGTCGGTGACCACGAGGGTGTGCTCGAACTGTGCGGTCCACTTCTTGTCCTTGGTGGCGACGGTCCAGTCGTCGTCCCAGATCTCGAAATCCAGCCCGCCGAGGTTGATCATCGGCTCGATGGTGAACGTCATCCCGGGTTCCAGCACGGTCTCCACGGCCGGCTGGTCGTAGTGCAACACCACCAGCCCGTTGTGAAACGTGGTGCCGATGCCGTGACCGGTGAAGTCGCGAACCACGTTGTAGCCGAACCGGTTTGCATACGACTCGATGACCCGGCCGACGATCGACAGCTGCCGGCCCGGCTTGACCGCCTTGATGGCGCGCATCATGGCCTCGCGGGTGCGTTCGACCAGCAGCCGGTGTTCCTCGGAGACGTTGCCGGCCAGGAAGGTGGCGTTGGTGTCGCCGTGCACCCCGTGGATGTAGGCGGTGACGTCGACGTTGACGATGTCACCGTCCTCGATGACGGTGGAGTCCGGGATGCCGTGGCAGATGATCTCGTTGAGCGACGTGCAGCACGACTTCGGGTAGCCCTTGTAGCCGAGCGTCGACGGGTAGGCGCCGTGATCGACCATGTACTCGTGGGCGATGCGGTCCAGTTCGTCGGTGGTGACCCCAGGCTCGACGCCCTTGCCCGCCTCGGCGAGCGCGCCGGCCGCGATCCGGCCGGCGATGCGCATCTTCTCGATCACCTCGGGCGTCTGCACCCACGGTTCGCTGCCCTCCTGCGCCGTCGGCTTGCCCACGTACTCCGGACGGGCGATGTGCTTGGGCACCGGACGCGGTGGTGACACCACGCCGGGGCGAAGGGCGGTGCGAACAGGCATGACGCCAGAATAGTCGGCCCGTCAGGCTAGATTCGGTGGCGATGATGTTCGACGAGGTAGACGACCAGTTCACGGCCCGGTTCGCCGAGCGCTTCGCCGAGGCCTGGCGCACGCCCGACCTGGCCAAACACGAGGCGTTGTGGAGCGACGACATCGTGTTGCGCCAGCCGATGATGGGCACCCTGCGCGGCAAGCAGGCCTGCCTGGAGTCGTTTCAGCGGCTGTTCGCGCTGGTGCCCGATCTGCACGCCGACGTGCACCGGGTCGGGCACGGCCGCCACGAGGTGTTCATCGAGTTCACCTTGAGCGGCACCTATGGCGGCAAGCCGATCTCCTGGGACGCCGTCGACCGATTCACCTTCACCGGTGGCCTGATCGCCGAACGGGTTTCGTACTTCGACTCCGCGCCGTTGATCGGCAAACTGGTCGGGCGCCCGGCCGGCTGGGACCGGTTGGTGCGCATCGGTTCGCAGTTGTTTCGGCGCTAACGGTCGAACGGGCCGAACCGCCACGGTTTGCGTGGCCCGCGAATGTCCACCGATCCGCACACCACCTTGCCGGTGAGCACGACGTGGGGCCGGCCCTCGGCGGGTGCGTCCTTGCGGTGGTCGTGGGCGCTGCCGACGACCACCTCGACGTCGTCGATCGACGCGCTGGCGCCGTCGGGCAGCCGCAGGTCCAGCCCGCCGAACTTGAGGTCGAGCTCGACGACGATCATCGGGCCGGCGAACCGTGCCCTGGTCAGGTCCAGGTCGATGGAGCCCATCCGGCGGTGCAGCGCCAGCCGGGTGGGCACCGTCCACTCGCCTTGGCGCTTGAGCGAGCCGAGCACCCCGCGCAGCTCCACCCGGTCGGCGGCCGAGGTGACGATCGCCCCGGGTCCCGGCAGGTCGTCGACGAGCGCGTCGAGGTCGCTGTGCAGACGTGCCCGCGACACCGCCGCCGAGCGCTCCTCGAACTCGTCGATGTCGATCAGGCCCAGCGCGACGGCGTTGTGCAGCCGCCGCAGCGTGCCGTTGCGGTCCGCGTCGGACACCCGCATGAAAGCGTGGTCATCGATCCCTGTCATAGCCCTGTCGACAGGCTACTCAGGCTTGATAGTGCGGCGGCAGTCCGTCGAGCATCCCCTTGAGCATCCGCACCGCGTACTCCGAGGATCCGCCGCCGACGATCAGCGCGGCGAATGCCAGATCGCCGCGGTAACCGGCGAACCAGGAATGCGATCCGCCGGCGAACTCGGCCTCACCGGTCTTGCCGCGCACGTCACCGGCGCCCTGCAGGCCTTCCGCGGTGCCGTTGGTCACCACCAGCCGCATCATCGGCCGCAGACCGTCGAGGATCTTGTCGCTGATCGGCTCCAGGTCACCGTGCACGACGGTCTGGCGACCCTGGATCAGTTGCGGCACGGGGGTTTTGCCCGCCGCGACGGTGGCCGCGGCGAGCGCCATGCCGAACGGGCTGGCCAACACCTTGCCCTGGCCGAAGCCGTCCTCGGTGCGTTCGGCCAGGTTCACCGTCGGCGGCACGGAGCCGGTGACGGTGGTGAGCCCCTCGATCTCGAAGTCGGCGCCGAGGCCGTATTTGGCCGCGGCCTTCGTCAACCCGCGCGGCGGCATGCGGCTGGCCAACTCGGCGAACGTGGTGTTGCACGAGCTTGCGAACGCACGCGACATCGGCACGGTGCCCAGATCGAAGCCGCCGTAGTTGGGGATGGTGCGATGCCCGATGTCCATGGTTCCCGGGCACGGCAGCAGCGTGTTGGGCGTGGCCATGTCACGTTCGATGGCCGCGCCCGCGGTGACCATCTTGAAGGTCGATCCGGGTGGATACAGCCCGGTGGTGGCGATCAGGCCCTCGGCGTCGGCGGCCGCGTTCTGCGCCACCGCGAGGATCTCGCCGGTGGACGGCTTGATCGCCACGATCATGGCCTGCTTGCCGGTGGTGTTGACGGACTGCTGGGCGGCGTTCTGCACCGCCCGGTCGATGCTGATCCTGATGGACGGCGCCGGCTCGCCGGGCACCTCATGGAGGACGTCGACGTCGACGCCGTTCTGGTTGACGGTCACCACGCGCCAGCCGGGCTGCCCGTCGAGTTCGTCGACCACCGCGGTCTTGATCTGGTTGATGATGGCCGGTGCGAAGGTGTCGTCGGTGGGCAGCAACGCCGCCTGCGGGGTGATCACCACGCCGCGGTGTGCGGCGATCGCGCCCGAGATCCGGTCGTGGTCGGCCTGGTTCAGGATGATCAGGTGCAGCGGCTTCTCCGATGAGCTGGCCAGCTCGGCGAGCCGCTGCGGGTCCATGGTGTGGTCGAACGGGCGCAGCGCGTCGGCGACGGCGCGTGCGGTCGGCATCAACGCCTCGCCGGCCGCCTTGGCGTCCAGCGAGTAGCTGTAGCGATATCCGGGCACGAGCACTTCGCTGCCGCCGCGCTCGATGACCTTTGCGCGTGGCGGCTGGTCGGCGCGCAGCGAGAAGGTCTGGTTCTCGCCGAGCGACGGGTGCAGCCCGGTCGCGCTCCAGCGCACCTTCCAGCGGCCTTCGTCGCGGACCATGTTGAGCCGGCCGTCATAGGTCCAGGTCCGGTCCTTGGGTAGGTGCCAGGTGTAGCGGTAGGTGATGCTGCCGGTGTCCTCGGTGTACTTGGAGCCCAAAATCTGCGCGTCCAAGTGGGTGGCCTGCAGCCCGGCCCACGCTTCGTTGAGCGCCTGGCGCGCGTCGGCGGGGCGGTCGCTGAACTCCGCGGCAGCCGCGGTGTCACCGGTGGACAGCGCGGCGAGGAACTTCTCGGCGGTCGGTTCGGGGCCGCTGGGCCTGGGGGTGCACGCGTTGAGCGCGACGACCAGCGCCGCAACCGCCAGCAGACCCGCGACTCGTGATGCTGAAGTTGCCATTGGGGCAGATGTTACGAAGTTGAGACTCAAAACTCCGGTAGGCGCGCAGGCTCTTTCCCGCCGTAACTCCGCAGAGCTCGCGAGATCTACCCCAGGGTCGTGATTTTTCTGCGGGCACAACCCTCACGCAGAACTCGCGAACGAAGAGGCGCCACAGCGTCGGTCTCGGCGACCGACGCGGGCCAACCAGGCCGCGCAGGCGCCAGGACGACGCGCGTTACGACCCCGCGGCCGGGGCGCGAACCACCAGCGGCACCGCCGGGAAGTACGCGGCCATCTCCGAGCGCGACTTGCGCAGCGCGGCCGTACCGTACCCCCGTTTGCGAAAGTCGGGGTGAATCCAGATACGCACGTTGACCTCGCCGGACACCAGGTCGCCGAAGACCATGCCGACCTTCTGCGCGCCGTGCACGGCCACCAGCCAGGCCGCCTCTTCGGCGTCGACGCGGCGCAGCCCGGCACGGATCTCCTCGTCGAGGTCCCCGGCGGGCGCCCGCGACCCGTCGCCCGCCTCCTGGACGTCGGCGGTGCGCGCCGCGAACACGTCGCGGTCCTCGTCGGGCCGGAACGGACGCAGCACCATGGTGTCCACCGGGGTGACCGGCTCGCCCATCGTGAAGCTGAGCTGATTGTTCAGGTCTTCGAGTTCGGCGGCGATGCGGCGCCGCGCGACCTTGGTCAGCCGGTCGAAGGACAACCGCAACACCGCTTCGGCGGCCATGGTCGACGTGGCGAGATGAGCCGCGATCGCCTCGATGGCCGCGTCGTAATCCTCGGCCTCGACGACGACGTCGAGCAGCTCGTGGCGGTGTTCGAGCGCGCGCATCAGCGCGTCGGCGATCTCCCTGCGGGCCACCCTCGGGTCATCGTCGGTCATGGGCTGAGCGTAACGACCGGCCGGCGTCGTCAGTCGAGCAGAACCGTCGCGAACGTGCCGACTTCGGTGAAACCGATGCGCGCATACGTCGCGCGGGCGACGGTGTTGAAGCTGTTGACGTACAGGCTCGCGATGCGGCCGCTGCGCACGATCGCCGACGCCAGCGTCGCGGTGCCCGCCGTGCCCAGCCCGCGGCCGCGGTAGTCGGGGTGCACCCACACGCCCTGGATCTGCCCGACGGACGGTGACTGCGAACCGACTTCGGCCTTGAACACCACCTGGCCCCGCTCGAAGCGCGCCCACGCCCGGCCGGCCGCGATCAGTCCGGCCACCCGGCGCCGGTAGCCGCGACCGCCGTCGCCGATCCGCGGGTCGATGCCGACCTCGCCGATGAACATGTCGATGGCCGCCACCAGGTATGCGTCGAGTTCGTCGGCGCGCACCGGGCGCACGGCCGGATCGGTGGCACAGCGCGGCGACGTGCTCAACGCCAGCAACGGCTGGTGCTCACGCACGTCCCGGGCGGCGCCCCACGCTCGCTCGAGGCGCTGCCACATCGGCAGCACCAACTCGGCCCGGCCCACCAGCGAGGAACAGCGCCGCGCGGTGCTCATCGCCTTGTCGGCGAACGCCGCCAGGTCGGTGGTCTGGCCGCGCAGCGGGATGAGGTTGGCCCCGGCGAAACACAGGGATTCGCTCACGTTGCGCCGAGTCCACAGTTCCCCGCCGATGGCCGACGGTTCGACGCCGTGTTCGGCGACGCGGGAGGTGACCATGCAGGAGCCGACCGGATCCTCCTCGAGCACCCGCATCACCGCGCCGACGTCGCGCACCACCGACACCCGTCGCTCGTCGGCGAGACGGAAAAGCGGCGGAGCCGACATCGAGACTCTTTCTAACCAATCCCAACGGTGGGTGGCTGCGCTGGCGAAGCCACGTTTCAGCTTACGGTGACAATCGGCGAACCGCTTGCAGATGTTTCGCCGCCGCCCTCGCCGCGTTCGGCGGCCAGCCGCATCGCCTCCTCGATCAGCGTCTCGACGATCTGCGCCTCGGGCACCGTCTTGATCACTTCGCCCTTGACGAAGATCTGGCCCTTGCCGTTGCCGGATGCCACGCCGAGGTCGGCCTCACGGGCCTCCCCGGGCCCGTTGACGACGCAGCCCATCACCGCCACACGCAGCGGCACGTCGAGGCCGTCGAGGCCCGCGGTCACCTCGTTGGCCAGCGTGTAGACGTCGACCTGTGCGCGCCCGCACGACGGGCACGACACGATCTCCAGCGAACGCGGCCGCAGGTTCAGCGACTCGAGGATCTGGTTGCCGACCTTGACCTCTTCGGCCGGCGGCGCGGAAAGCGAAACCCGGATCGTGTCACCGATCCCGCGCGACAACAGCGCCCCGAAGGCCACCGCGGACTTGATCGTGCCCTGAAACGCCGGACCGGCCTCGGTCACCCCCAGGTGCAGTGGGTAGTCGCACTGGGCGGCCAGTTGCTCGTAGGCCTCGACCATGACGACGGGATCGTTGTGCTTGACGCTGATCTTGATGTCGCCGAAGCCGTGTTCCTCGAACAGCGAGGCCTCCCACAGCGCGGACTCGACCAGCGCCTCGGGGGTGGCCTTGCCGTACTTCTGCATGAACCGCTTGTCCAGTGATCCGGCGTTCACGCCGATGCGGATCGGGATGCCCGCCGCGGCCGCCGCCTTGGCGACCTCGCCGACGCGGCCGTCGAACTCCTTGATGTTGCCCGGGTTCACCCGCACCGCAGCGCATCCGGCGTCGATCGCGGCGAAGATGTACTTGGGCTGGAAGTGGATGTCGGCGATCACCGGGATCTGGCTGTGCGCGGCGATCTCGGACAGCGCGTCGGCGTCTTCCTGACGCGGGCAGGCCACCCGGACGATGTCGCAGCCGGTGGCGGTCAACTCGGCGATCTGCTGCAGGGTCGCGTTGACGTCGTGTGTCTTGGTCGTCGTCATCGACTGCACCGCGATCGGGTGATCGCTGCCGACGCCGACGTCGCCGACCATCAGCTGGCGCGTCTTGCGCCGCGGCGCCAACGTCGGCGCGGGGGGTGCGGGCATGCCGAGCCCGACTGTCATCGAATTACTCCTACTGGAAGAGCCTGATCGGGTTGACCAGGTCAGCGGTCACGGTCAGCAGCATGTAGCCGACCACCACCAACAAGACTACGTAAGTCGCGGGCATGAGCTTGAGGTAGTTCACCGGCGCCGCGGCCACCATGCCGCGCGCCGACCGGATCATGTTGCGGATCTTCTCGTAGACGGCGATCGCGATGTGACCGCCGTCAAATGGCAGCAGCGGAACGAGGTTGATCGCACCGAGCACGAAGTTCAGCTGCGCCAGGAAGAACCAGAACGCCACCCACAGCCCGGCGTCGACCGTGTCGCCGCCGATGATGCTGGCGCCGACGACGCTGATCGGGGTTTCCGGGTCGCGTTCGCCGCCGCTGATGGAGTGCATCAGCGCCCCGACCTTGGTCGGGATCTTGGCCAGCGACTTGCCGAGTTCGACGGCCAGGTCACCGCTGAACGCGAACGTCGCCGGTATCGCCGAGAGCGGGTTGTGCTGGGTCGGCCCGAACTGGGCGGCGCTGACGCCGATGGCGCCGACGGTCGAGGGGCCGGTGTCGCTGTCGGCGGTCCAGCGCTGGGTCGGGGCGACGTCGACGACGGTGGTGAACTCCCGGGTCTGGCCGTTCTCTTCGCGCTGCACGGTCAGCTCGGTCGGCCCGATGCGTTCGCGCACCGCGGCGGCCATCTCCGCGAAGTCGGCCACCGGGGTGTCGCCGACCTTGACCACGGTGTCGCCGCCCTTGATGCCCGCGAGCGCGGCCGGTCCGGGGCCGGTGCACTCGCCGAGCTCACCCTTGTTGACTTCGGCTGCCACACAACCGGTTTCACCGACGACGGCGGTGGTGGGGGGATGCAGGTTGGGCAGGCCCCACACGACGGCGATGCCGTAGATGAGGACCAGGCCGATGGCGAAGTTCATCGCGGGGCCCGCGGCGAGCACCGCGGTGCGTTTCCACGTCTTCTGCTTGTACATCGCGCGCTCGTGCTCGTCGGGCTGCAGTTCCTCCACCGCGGTCATGCCCGCGATGTCGCAGAACCCGCCGAGCGGGATCGCCTTGACGCCGTACTCGGTCGAGCCGAGCTTGTTGGCCCGCCGCGTCGACCACAACGTCGGGCCGAAGCCGACGAAGTAGCGGCGCACCTTCATCCCGGTCGCGCGCGCCACCCACATGTGCCCACACTCGTGCAGGGCCACCGAAACCAGGATGGCCAGCGCGAACAGCACGACACCAATCACGAACATCATCTGGTGGCGACAACCTCCCGCTCGACCGCACTGCGTGCCCGGTCCCGCGCCCACTGTTGAGCGCCAAGTACCTCGTCCACGGTAGCGGGTTCGGCCGCCCATTCGTCGGCACCGCGCAGCACCTGCTCGATGGTGCGCACGATGCCGGGGAACGGGATCCGGCCTGCCAGAAACGCCGCCGCCGCCTCTTCGTTGGCGGCGTTGTACACCGCGGTCAGGCAGCCGCCCGTCGCGCCGGCCTGGCGGGCCAGCCGCACGGCCGGAAACACCTCGTCGTCCAGCGGCTCGAAGTCCCACCGCGACGCGGTGGTGAAGTCGCAGGCCAGCGCCGCGTCGGGCACCCGCGCGGGCCAGCCCAGCGCCAGGGCGATCGGCAGCTTCATGTCCGGTGGGCTGGCCTGGGCCAGCGTGGAGCCGTCGGTGAACGTCACCATCGAGTGCACGATCGACTGCGGGTGCACGACCACCTCGATGCGGTCGTAGGGCACCCCGAACAGCAGGTGCGTTTCGATCAGTTCCAGGCCCTTGTTCACCAGCGAGGCCGAGTTCAGCGTGTTCATCGGGCCCATCGACCAGGTGGGATGGGCGCCGGCCTGCTCGGGGGTGGCGGTCTCGAGCCGCTCGGCGGTCCACCCGCGGAACGGGCCGCCCGAGGCGGTGAGCACGATCTTGGCGACCTCGTCGGGGCTGCCGCCGCGCAGGCACTGCGCCATCGCCGAGTGCTCGGAGTCGACGGGCACGATCTGGCCGGGCTCGGCCGCCTTGAGCACCAACGGACCGCCGGCGACCAGCGACTCCTTGTTGGCCAGCGCGAGCCGGGCGCCGGTGGCCAGGGCGGCGAGCGTGGGCTTGAGCCCGAGGGCGCCGACGAGCGCGTTGAGCACGACGTCGGCTTCGGTGCTCTCCACCAGCCGGGCTGCCGCGTCCGGCCCGGTGTGGGTGACGTCACCGACGCGCTGCGCCGCGTCGACGTCGGCGACGGCGATGTTGGTCACACCGGTCTCGGCTCGCTGGCGGGCCAGCAGCTCGGGGTTGCCGCCGCCCGCGGCCAGCCCGACGACCTCGAAGCGGTCCGGGTTGGCGGCGATGACCTCCAGCGCCTGCGTGCCGATCGAGCCGGTACTGCCCAGCAGCAGCACCCGCTGTCTGTTGCTCACCGATCCATTGTGCCGCGCCGGCGAAACCTAGGCTCGTGTGATCTGGTGCAGCAGCCCGTGCATATCGAGCTGGCCGCGGTGCCCCACCAGCATGTCGCCCTGGAAGCGGTCGATGTGAAGGCCCGCGACCGACACCTCGTTGCCGGTCGCCGCGATACCGCGGAACTCGCCGCGGTGCGTTCCGACGAAACGACACCGTGACACCCCGTGTGACCCGTCGACCAGCACTTCCTCGATGACGTGGCGGCCGTCGGGAAACGCCTCGGCGAACTCCCGCAGATGTTGCAGCCAGGCGTCCCATCCGATCGGCGCTGAGCTGCCGATCTCGACGACCACCCGGGGCGACACCAATGCCTCGAGGGTGCGCCAGTCGTGCCGGTCGATCGCCCCGTACAGGCACTCGACCAGTTCACGGACCTCGTCGACCTCGAAGCTCACGCACGCACCTTTTGGATGACGTTCTCCGCGAACTGTTCGATCGGCCCGCGGTACCGCTCGACGTCTCCGGGCGGCAGGTCCAGGCCCGCCCACGGACTACACATCACCGCGGTGATGCCGAGGTCTTCGGCGCGCTTGTACAGATCCGGCGACGGCGGGTCGAGCAGCGCGAGGATGATCTCGAAAGGCTCGTTCTCCCTGCCGTATTCGCGCCGCAGTTCCGAAAGTCGGCGAGCGTAGACGGCGGCGTCGTCCAACACGTAGGCGTAGCCGACCCAGCCGTCGCACAACCGCGCGGCCCGTCGCAGCGCCGCCTCGGACTCCCCGCCACACAGGATCGGCACCGGTCCCGGCGGGTGCGGCTCGATCATCATCTCGGGCACCTGATAGTGCTTGCCGCGAAACGACACCCAGCCGCCGCGCCACAGTTCCCGCAGCGCCGGAATCATCTCGTCCAGGCGCGCGCCGCGCGTGCTGAAGTCCTGACCCATCAGGTCGTACTCCTCGCGCATCCATCCGACCCCGACGGCCAGCGACACCCGGCCATCGGCGAGCACCGACGCGGTGGCGACCTGCTTGGCCACCTCCAGCAGGGGCCGCGCGGGCGCGATGTAGACCGCGTTGGAGAACCGGATCCGACGCGTCACCGCGGCCATCGCGCCGATCGTCACCCAGCAGTCCGGCCACGCGGTCTCGGGCGCCCACATCGGCTTTCCGGTCGGCGAGTCCGGGTACGGCGAGAACAGCTCACGCGGATAGATGAGGTGATCCGAACAGACGATGCCGTCGTAACCGGCCTCGTCGAACATCTGCGCCAGCGCCAGAATCTCGGAGGTCTTCATGAACGCAGTGCCGGACCAGAATTGCACGCCGATTCTCCCTATCTCATCTCGCCGTCTGCCCGCCGTCGACGGGCAGCGCCACCCCGGTCAAATACCGGCCCGACGCCCCGCACAGATAGACCATCGCATCGCTGATCGCCTCCGGCTCCACCGGCGGAATTGGCAGCAACGGTTGCTGAGCGGCACCGAACGAGGCGTGCTCCTCGACGAAGCGGCCGGCGGCCTCGTTGATGATCATCGGCGTCGCCACCCCGCCCGGGTGCACGGAGTTGACGCGAATATTCTTGGTCGCCAGCGAATTCGCGTAGTGCCGCATCAGGCCGACGACGCCGTGCTTGGCCGCGGTGTAGCCGGCGGCGCCGTGGCTCATGGTGTCGAATCCGGTGCTGACCGACTTGAAGGCCGCGGCCGAGCTGGTGATCACGATGACCCCGCCGTCGCCGTGGCCCAGCATGGCGGGCAGCGCGGCCTCGATCGTGTAGTACACGCCCTTGAGCATGATGTCGACGGCGTCTACGAACGACGCGATCTCGGTGCGCTTGTCCCCGATGGCCGGGAAGATGCCCGCGTTGGCGAGAACGAAGTCGACGCGGCCGAATTCGGCCACGCCGCGGCCGACGACCTCGGTCAGCCGGTCGAAGTCGCGCACGTCGCCGTGCTCGGCGATGATGCGCCGCCCGGTCTTCTCGACGAGGTTGACGGTCTCGTCGAGGTCCTCCGGTGTCGCCATCGGGTAGCCGACGCTGTCGACCTGCTCGCACAGGTCCAACGCGATGATGTCGGCCCCTTCTTCGGCGAAGCGGACGGCATGCGCGCGGCCCTGGCCCCGCGCCGCGCCGGTGATGAACGCGACCTTGCCGTCGAACTGGGATGTCATGAGGACTCACCCTACGGCGGCGCGTAGTAGGCCTATGCCAGAATGTCGGCAGCAGCGAAGACCGACCGTTAAGGAGCAGCCGTGGCCAGCACCGAGCTCGAGCGACACACCGGCGCGAACTCTGTTGACGTCGAGGATGTGCCGTCGGCCGAGTGGGGCTGGTCGAAGGAGAATCCGAAGTTCATCCACATCGGTGGGCTGTTGGCGGCGGCGTTTCTGCTGATCATGATGCATGGCAATCACGTCGGTCGGGTCGAGGACCTGTTCCTCATCGGGTTCGCGGGGCTGATCATCATCGCGGTGGTGCGTGACTGGTGGCTGCGTCGCCGCGGCTGGATCCGCTAGACATCCACTAGACATCCACTAGACGGGGTAGAGCGGGCGAAACGCTTCCGACCCGAGGTCGAACACGGTCTCGGTGGCCGCGACGTCCCGGTGTGCCGCCTGCGCGGCGACCAGCGCACGGGCCTTGAACGCCCGCGCGGCCACGCTCAAGCGATGCTGCTCGGGCTCGACGCGACGGCCCAGCTCCTCGGGCCAGCTTCTGCCCCACACCGTCACCTCGGCGGCCCCGGTGTTCCACAGACCCAGGACTTGTTCGCGCAACCCCGCGTCGCGGCGCAGCAGCTCGGCGCTGACGGCGAGCGCGCCGCCGGCTGTGGTCTCCAGAACCGACGTCGCGTCCGCGAAAACCGGTGTGGCGCCCAGGATCGTCAGCGGCCGCACCTCCGGAGAACGGTCGGCGAGCGCGTGCACGGTCCAGCCGGCCCGAGCGCGGTCGTATAGCCACCCACCCGTCGACGACACCAGATCGACCATGTCCGCGGCGAGCACCGTGAGTCGCGGCCGATTGAGGATCCCAGCGCCTTCCTGCGCATCCTGGTGTGCGGTGACGGGTCGGGTCGCCATGTCTGTCCTATCCGATCAGTCCATCGAGTGCCGGTCGACGGGCCAGCGCGCGGCACGCATAGAGCGTGACACTATTGCGTCCATCTGTAAAGGCTGTGAGAGTAGGTTTCATGAGTCTGGTCGCCGGGCGTGGCCCGTTGAGCAGGGATCCCGCGGGATGGTTCTCGCCCCCGATCCCCGAGGTGGTCTATGTCGAGCCGCACCCACGGCGGGTGCAGGGCGTGCGCGACGGCCGCGTGGTCATCGACACCGAGGGCGCGCTGCTGGTGCACCGCTGCGACCACCCGCTGAGCTACGCGTTTCCCGTCGGCGAGGTCGGCGACCTGCCCCACGAACCCGTTCCGGAGGCTCCCGGCTACGTGCGGGTGCCGTGGGAGGCCGTCGACACCTGGC
The DNA here is from genome assembly GCF_010725725.1 of Mycolicibacterium pulveris. Classification (NCBI taxonomy): domain Bacteria; kingdom Bacillati; phylum Actinomycetota; class Actinomycetes; order Mycobacteriales; family Mycobacteriaceae; genus Mycobacterium; species Mycolicibacterium pulveris. Next base: position 236,917 of record NZ_AP022599.1, read on the forward strand.
TCGAGGAAGGGCGCCGGCTCGTCCACTACCCGCCCAATCCCTATCACCGCGTCGACTGCCGGCCCACCAACCGCCGGCTGCGTGTCGCGGTCGACGACGCCACGCTCGTGGACACCACCGACACCGTCATCGTGTTCGAGACCGCGGTGCAGACCCGGCTTTACGTCGATCCGGCCCATGTCCGCACCGACCTGCTGCAGCGCTCCGACACCACGAGCTACTGCAACTACAAGGGCCATGCCACCTACTGGTCGGCGGTGACCGGCGACCGTGTCGTGGCCGATGTGGCCTGGAGCTATGACGATCCGTTGCCCGAAACCCTGCCCATCAAGGGGTTTTTCAGCTTCGACACCGAGCGCGTCGAGGTGCTGGCCGAACTTCCGCAGCCCACCTTCGGTCGCCGAATCTGAGCTCGTGTCCGCTTTTCGCGTGAGATCGCGTGCCTGACCTCAGATTCGACGCTTTAGGCCTTGCCGATCACCGACGTGCCGAACTCCTCGATGGTGTCGAGCACATGGGCCAGGCTGTCGCCGGGCAGGCCCACCTGCATCCAGGTGACCCCTAGGGCGGCAAGCTTTTCCAGGCCGGAAAGGTAGGCATCCGCGTTGAACCCGTCGGTGCCGGGTGTTCCGCCTTCGGGGTTGGTGAACGTGATGTCGATCGCGGAGAAGTCGCGGCCCGCCTCGTCGAAACGCCGACGCAGGTCGTCGATGCCCGCGGCCAGTCGGTCCGCGTCCATCTCCGCGGTGCGTGCCGTCTTGGCCAGCATGGCCGGCGCGGCGAACGGGCACCAGCCGTCACCGAACTTCACGACGCGCCTGCGCGCGGCCGCGGTGTTGCCACCGATCCAGATCGGCGGGTGCGGGTCGGTCACCGGGCGCGGGTGCGCGATGATGCCCTCGGCGGTGAAGTGGCGGCCCTGATAGGAGAAGTCGTCGGTGGTCCAGATGCCCCGGATGACCTCCAACGCCTCTTCGAACAGCGCCGCGCGCTCGTCGAAGTCCACCCCGAGCGCCGAAAACTCCCGCTTGAGATAGCCCACACCGACCGCGAGCGTGAACCGGCCCTGCGACAGCAGGTCCAGCGTGGCGCCCGCCTTGGCCACCACGAACGGGTTGCGATACGGCAACACCACGATGTTGGGGATCAGCCGCAGTGTCGTCGTCGTGGCGGCGGCGAAACCCATTGCCACGAACGGATCCACGGCGTCGTGCCCACCGGCCTGCAACCACCGCTCGGTGGGCGCCGGGTGGTCGGTGAACCCGAACCCGGAAAAGCCGGCCTTCTCGGCGGCGGCGGCGACCGCGGCGATGCCCGACCCAGTCACCAACTCCGGGTTGTAGGGATGGCTGTGCATCGGATGGGTGAACGTGAACCGCATAGAGGTGCTCCGCTCCAGAACATTCTTCTCGATTTGTGAGAATGTCGTTACCATGCGGGCAGCCGAATGTACAGCCCGCGCGCCACGCAGGCGACCAGAGGATGGGAAACCGCGTCCATGAGCAAGCCGGAGATCGGCGTGTATCTGCCCCAGATGGGCTTCACCTACGAGCAGATCGTCCACCGCACCCGGCGGTGCGAGCAGCTCGGCATCGACTCGGTGTGGCTCTACGACCACCTCTACGGACCCGGCGTGCTCGACTATCCGTCGCTGGAGGCCTGGACGTTGGCGACCGCGCTACTGGCCCACACCGAGCGCATCGACATCGGACATATGGTGCTGTGCAACCAGTTTCGCCATCCGGCGGTGTTGGCCAAGATGGCGACGACGCTCGATCACATCTCGGCGGGGCGGCTTCAGCTGGGCATCGGCAGCGGGTCGATCGAGGACGAGCACAACCGGGTCGGGCTGGACTGGGGGACGTTCCGCGACCGCTCCGAGCGGCTCGGCGAGACGCTGGAGATCCTGCATCAGGCGTTCGCGAACGAGGTGATCGACTTCGCCGGTAGGCATTTCACCGTGCGGGACATGCCGATCAAACCCGGTCCGACGCGCCGGCCGCGGCCCCCGATCGTCGTGGGCGGTGTCGGCGAGAAGTACACATTGCCGTTGGTGGCGCGCTACGCCGACGTGTGGAACGTGCCCACCTATGCGCTCGGCGAACTCGAACACAAGACCTCGGTGTTGCGCGTGATCTGCGAGAAAATCGGCCGCGATCCGTCGACGATCGTGCTCTCGGTCGAGGCGGTGATGGCGTTGGCGCCCGACGACGCGTCGCTGCCGTCGGTGCGTGGGCTGGCCGAAAAGCGTTTCGGGTTACCGGCGTTCGGGCTCAAGGAGGGCGGGCTGGTCGGCACGCCGCCCGCGATCGTCGACCGCCTGCACCAGCTGCGGGATCTCGGCTTCGGCCAGATCGTGCTGTTCACCCATGACCGCGGCTCCGACGAAACGTTGGAGCTGCTTGCCAATGAGGTGATCGCGAACCTTTAGGCGGGCCGCTTGGCCGGCGGCGAATAGTTCGGGCGGCCCAGCCCCAGCGCGTGCTGGGCGATCATGTTGCGGAACACCTCCAGCGTGCCGCCGTAGATGCCGTTGGGACAGGCCAACCGGAACATGTACTCGGCTCCGCCGTCGTCGGCCGCGCCGTCGACGTCGGCGGGCAGCGCCGCGGCGGCGCCGAGAATGTCCATCAGATCCGGTGATACGTCACGCATCGTCTGCGCGATCGCAACCCGCCCGAACATCTCCGGAGTGCTCGCCGCCGCTTCCATCCGGGCGATCGCGCGGCCGAGACGGTAGCGCACCGCGTCGTCGGGGCCGGCCACCGCGGCGATCCTGTCGACCACCTCGGCGAACTGCAGCAGGTGCTCGCTCATCGTGGCCAGCTTCTGCAGGCCATCGGGGCCGCGTTCGACGGTGCCGTGCTCGGCGTTGAGCGCTTCGCGCAGCACCGCCCAGCCCCCGTTGACCTCGCCGATGCGATAGTGGTCGGGCACCCGGACGTCGCTGTAGTAGGTGACGTTGGTGCGGTCGCCGTCGACGGTGCGCAACGGCTGGATCTCCACCCCCGGGGTGTCCAGGGGCACCAGGAACATGGTCAGGCTCTGATGCTTGGGCGCGTCCGGGTCGGTGTTGGTGATCAGGAAGACGAACTGCGCGTTATGGGCGTTGGAGGTGAACATCTTGGAGCCGTTGATGATCCAGCTCGATCCGTCGGCCTCCCGCACCGCGCGCGTCTTGCAGGTCGCGACGTCCGAACCGCCTTCTGGCTCGGTGTAGCCCAGGCACAGCCGGTAATGCCCGGACAGCACTTTCGGCATCACCTCGTCGCGCAGTTCCTGCGACCCGAACTGTTCGACGGCCCGGGCGACCATGGCCGTGGTGCCCCAGTGGTACCACGGGGTGTGCGCGCGCCCGATCTCCAACTCCCAGATACGCCGGCGCACGGCGCTGAAGCCGCCTTCGGACTCGGCTTTGAAGTCCGCGGCCAGCAGGCCGCGCGCCCCGAGCGCCAGATGCACGCCCTCGTCGAAGTTCTCACCGGTCTCGCGGTCGCGGCGGATGACGTCGTCGGTCACGAGGCTGCGCAGAAGATCACGCAGCTCGTCGCGGAACGCCCGGTCCTCGTCGGAGAGTTGCACGTGCGAGAAGTCCACCTGAACACCGTGACATTTGCGCGCATTTTTGTAAAGTATGCTGCGATCAGCAGCACAGAAGGGCGCCACCTTGGGAATCGTCACCACGACGTCGGAAACCGCGTTCGCTCACCGGCCCGAGACGATCTATGACTTCGTCACCAACCCGGCCAACTGGACGAAGACCTATCCGGGCAGCGCGCACATCGGGGGCCTGCCCGAGGCGCTGCCGCTGAAGGTCGGTGACACGTGGACGGAGTCCGGGCCCGACGGGAACCGCATCTTCACCTGGCATCTGGCGATCGCCATGCGCCCGACCATGTGGGTGTTCAACTCGGTCGGCCGCCTCGGCCACGACGCGGACGGCAACGGCGGTATGGACGGCCGCATCACGGTGCAGTACCACTTCACCCAACCCGGCGCCGACATCACGTTGTTCACCAGGACCATGACGATCGAGGCCTACAAGCACGCGCCGTTGCCCGACGGATTCTTCCGGACGGTCAACCCCGCGCACATCGATGCCTACCACGCCGCGGTGGCTAGGGAACTCAACGGGTCCTGACGTCGGCGTCGCCGTGCAGTGCCCTGCCCAGCGCGGCGCCCTGAAGCGCGAACAGCTGCTCGCTGACCTCCCACTGCGGCACCAGCGAGTCGAATCCGTGACACGTGCCCCCGTAGACGTGCAAATCGGTCGACACCCCCGCGCGCATCAACCGTGTGGCGTAGGCGATCGCTTCGTCGCGCAACGGGTCGAGCTCGGAGCAGGTGACCAATGCCCGTGGCGCAGCGGACAACTCGGTGGCCCGCGCCGGAGCGGCATCATCGGTCGCCTGCCGGCCCGCCAGGTAGTGGCGCCACATCGTCGCCGCGGCCGGCCCGTCGAAACCGGGGGTGGTGTCGAACTCCTGCTTCGACGCGGTGGGCCGGTCGTCGAGCACCGGTTGATGCAGCAGCTGAAACAGCACGGGCGGTGCCGCTTTGGCAGCGGCGCGCTGGGCCAGCCGCGCCGCCAGCGCGCCACCGGCGCTGCTGCCCGCCACCGCCAGCCGATCCGGGTCGATCCCGAGTTCAGCCGCATCGGCCGCCATGCCGTCGAGCACGGCCGTCACGTCGTGGAGCGCGGCAGGATAGGGGTGCTCGGGCGCCAACCGGTAGTCGACGGAGATCACCGTGCAGCGGCCAAGCCTGGCGAACTCCACGCACTGCCGGTGGTCGGTGTCGAGGTTTCCCAGCACGAAAGCCCCCGAGTGGCAGTACAGCACCGCGGGAGCCGGTGACGCGGCGCCACGATAGATCCGCACCGGAACCGAAGCCACCACGCGGTCCTCGATCTGTACGCCCGCGGTGCCCACCCCGCACGCAGCTTCGGCGCGGCGCTGGTTCAACGAGTCCCGCACCGCGCCGAGCACGTCCGGTGACAGATCGGTGCGGGCCTCGGCGAGGTGGCGAAGCGCGGGATCCAGACGCGCGACGAAGCTCATGGTCTAGCCGTCGTGTGCGCCTCGCGGGCCGCGGCTTGGGAGTGCGCAGGCGGATCGAATGTGTAGTCGGCGGGCCGGAAGCGGCGCGTCATCGCCCAGAACGCCCGCGCGCTGCGCGGCCACTGGGTCACCACCCGCCCGTTGGGGGCGCGGAAGTAGTTGCTGCACCGGGTGAGCCACACCGTACCCTGCATCCAATCGTCGATCTTGGCGAGGAACGCGGCCATGGTCGACGGCCGCACCGCCACATACGATTTGCCTTTGCGCCGCATGTACTTGAGCGCGCGGACCACATAGTGAGCCTGGGCCTCGAGAATGAAGATGACGCTGTTGGAGCCGACGTTGGTATTGGGGCCGTAGAGCATGAAGAAGTTCGGGAAGCCCGGGACGGTCATGCCCAGATAGGCGTGCGCCCCGTCGCGCCACCTGTGCCGCAGCGTCTCTCCGTGCTCGCCCACGACTTCGATCTGGCCCAGGTAATCGGCGGCCGCGTAACCCGTCGCGCACAACACCACGTCGACGTCGAGTTCGGTGCCGTCCTCGGTGACCAGGCTTCGCGCGCGCAGCGCCCGCGCGGGGCTGGCGATCACCTCGACGTGCGGGCGGGTCAACGTCTGCAGGTAGTCGGTGGCGAACACCAGCCGCTTACAGCCGAGCGGGTGATCGGGGGTCAGCTTCGCCCGAAGTTCGGCGTCGGGCACCGTCGCCTCCAGGGTCCGCAGCGCGATGTCCCGAAATTCCTGGGTCTTGTCGCTGCCGTGCTCGATGACGGAGATGTTGGCCTCGCTACGCAGCCACAACCTGGTGCGGTAGATCTTCTTGGCGAACGGGATGTGGCGAAAGACCCACTTCTCGCGTTCGGAGTAGGGCCGGTCGGGTTTGGGCAGCACCCACGTCGGCGAGCGTTGCACCGAATACACCTTCTTGGCCACCTTCGCGACTTCGGGAATCAGTTGTGACGCGGTGGATCCGGTACCCAAAACGGCCACCCGGGCGCCGGTGAGGTCCACCGAATGGTCCCACCGGGCGGTGTGCATCAGCGTTCCGGCGAACGGCTCCTCTTCGACCAGGTCGGGCAGCAGCGGCCGGGTGAACAGCCCCACCGCCGACACCACGACGTCGAAGTCGTACGTGGCACCGTCGGCGTCGGTGAGCCGCCATTTGGTGGTCTGGGTGTCCCAGTGCGCCGCGACGATCTCGGTGTGCAGCCGCAGGTTGGGTTCGAGCTCGTAACGGCGCGCGCAGTTCTCGAAGTACTCGAGGATCTCCGGCTGCTCGGACCACAACCGCGACCAGTCAGCGTTCAGGTCGAAGGAGTAGGAGTACAGGTGCGACTTGACGTCGCACGCCAGCCCCGGATAGGTGTTGATCCGCCAGGTGCCGCCGACGCCGTCTTCGCGGTCGAAGATCGTGAAATCCCGAAAGCCCGCCTTGCGCAGAAAGATTCCCAGCGCCAGACCACCGGGACCGGCGCCGATGATGCCGATCGAGGGGTTCATCCGATGCGCAGACATTGTCCTCCGTCCACGACGAGCTCGCTTCCCGTGATGAACGACGCGCGGTCGGAGACCAAGAACACGACCGCGTCGGCCACTTCGACGGGCCGGCCCAGCCGCCCGAACGACGCGCTCAGCCTGCTCTGGGTCGCGCCGTCGAGCATCGGTGTCGCGATCGGCCCGGGAAACACCGCGTTCACCCGGATGTCGTCGCGGGCCAGTTCGGCGGCGGCGATCTGGGTGAGCCCGCGCAACGCCCATTTGGAGGAGCCGTAGGCCGCGTGGTTCGGGAACGCGCGTATCGCGCCGGTGCTGCAGGTGTTCACGATCGCCGCCCCCTCGGCTGCCCGTAGTTGCGCGAGCGCGGCCTGGATGCCCAAGAACGGGCCCAGGCAGTTGACCCGCCAACTGTTTTCGAAGCCCTTGGCGGTCTCGTCGGCCAATGCGGCCCGGTGCAGCACCCCGGCGTTGTTCACCAGCGTGGTCAGCCGGCCGAACCGGGCGACGGTCGCGTCGACGGCCCTCCGCCACTGCTGTTCGGACGTCACGTCCAGCGTGAGTGCGAGAACGCCGTCGTCCTGTGCCTCGACGTCGAGCACGTCGCAGGCGGCGACGAGGAACCCGTCGGCGCGCAGCCGCGACACGATCGCCGCGCCCTGGCCGCGCGCGGCGCCGGTGACCAACGCGACCCGGTCGGCCGTCGTCATCGCGCCTCCCGGAGGTAGTCGGCGGCGCCACGGCGCAGCGCCTGCGACTCCGAAGCCAGCGTGAGCATCCGGAACCCAATCTGCGCCATGTCTTTCGCCGATGCGGACGCGCCGGCGTGGATGCCGGTGATGAGCCCGGCGGCCGCGGCGGTGGCGTGGATCCGGGTGATGGCGTCGCGCACCGCGGGCGCGGTCCACGCCTCCGCGGGGCCGTGGCCGAGGGAGAGCGCCAGGTCCGCGGGGCCCACGTAGATTCCGGAAAGACCCGCAACGGCGCAGATCTCGTCGAGCGCCGAGAGCCCCCGCGCGGTCTCGATCATGGCGAGCACGGTCACCCGTGCCTCGTGCGCGGCGGGTTCCCGTCCGAGGCCGGCGCGCAGCGGACCATAGCTGCGCACCCCAGCGGGTGCGTACCGGGTGGCGGCGACGGCCGCCGCGGCCTGCTCGGCCGACTCGATCATCGCGACGATCACGGCGTCGGCGCCGGCGTCGAGCACCCGGCCGATCGGTGCGGGATCCGCCGACGGCAGCCGCACGGCCGTGCCGATCGGCACGTGCTCGAGCCTGCGCAACAACAGGGCGACGTCGGCGTCGTCGAGATACCCGTGCTGGACGTCGAATCCGACGTAGTCGTAGCCGGCCTGGGCGAACTCCTCGGGGCCGATGATGGTCGGGCCCACCACCCAGCCGCCCCACACCTGTTCCTTGGCGGCCAATGCCTGCTGCAGCCTGCTGGACGTCACTCGACGATCGCTATCTTGATGCGCTCGGGCGCGGGACGGCACGCCAGCTCGAAGGCCTCCTGAACCTCGTCGACACCGAACGTGTGGGTGACGTAGGCCGGCAGCAGGTGGGGATGCTGTCGGGCGAACTCGTCTGCGGCGCTGAGCATTCGACGCCGGTCCAGGGTCACCCCCGACTTCAGGGTCAAGTTGTTGCGCAGCATGGTGCGCATGCTGATCGGATAGCTGTCGTCGTCAGGCACCCCGAAGTAGAACACGGTGCCGCCCGGTGCGGCCGCCTCGATCGCGTGGCCGAGCGTGGCGACCTGGTGGCCGACGGCCTCGATCACGACGTCGGGCCGGTCGCCGGGCGTGAGGTGGCTGACCCACCGGTCACTGGTGGCGCGCACGATGGTGTCGACACCGAACTGCTGGCCGATGCCGTCCCGGTCGACGGGGTCGATGCCGGTCACCCGGCGTGCTCCGAAAGCCTTTGCCACATAGGAGAACAGCAGACCGATGGACCCTTGGCCGATGACCGCGACGTGACGGCCCCGCAGCGCTCCGATCTGCTCGACCGCGTAGAGCACACAGGCCAGTGGTTGCAGGGCCACCGCGTGCTGGGGGCTCAGCGCCGGGTCGTACGGGGCCAACCCGTCGCCGTCGGCCACCACATGCTGCATCAGGCCGTCGAAGCCCGATGCCCAGCCCACGACGGGATCGCCGATGCCGTGGCTGCGATGCCGGCTGGCCACCACCTCGCCGACGACCTCGTGGACCGGGAAGCCGGCCATCTCGGCGGCGCGCTGCCCCGCGTCGCCGGGGATCTTGCCGCGCACGCCGCGAAACGGCGGTAGATCGCTGCCGCACACCCCCGCCGCCCGGAACCTCAGCAGCACCTGACGGTCACCGAGCGACTCCGGGGAGATCTCGGCGATGTCCTGTCGCTCAAAGGTATACGGCGCCACCAATCGGTATGACCACACGTCAGACCTCCACCCGCACCGGCACGCTGTTCCAACCCCATTGGAAGCTCGACGGCGGCCGCGAGGCGGCTTCGGCGATGATGTGCCAGTCGGGCACCCGTCGCAGAAACTCCGTGACCAGGATCGCGATCTCGAGGCGCGCGAGATGCACGCCGAGGCAGAAGTGCTGGCCGCGGCCGAATGCCAGCAGCCGTTCGATCGGCCGGTTCCAGATGAACTCGTCGGGGTCGGGATACTCCCGTTCGTCGCGGTTGGCCGACGCGAGCAGGGTGATGATCCGCTGGCCCGGGTTGATCGTGGTGCCCGCGATGGTGAACGGTTTGCGCACGGTGCGGGCGAACCATTGCGCGGGTGCGCAATAGCGGATCATCTCTTCGCGCGCGACGGGCACGTTGGCGGCCGGGTCGGCCCGCACGGCCGCCAACTGGTCGGGATGTCGGCCGAGTTCCCACAGTCCGTGCGCGACGATCTTCGGCACGGTCTCGGTGCCGCCGATGAAGACGCCGAGCATCTGGGTTGCGGCTTCGACGTCGTTCAGCGCCGACCCGTCGGGCAGCAGGTAGTCGACGAGGTTGTCGGCGATCGGGTTGTTTCCCCGTTCGGCGCGGCTGCGTTGCACGAGCGGGATGAGGTACTCCAGGTAACCGGGGCGGGCGTTGCCCACCTCCACGCCGCTGCCGGGCTCGGCGAGGCTGCCCGCGTTGACGGTGGCCAGCACCTCCGGTGCGAGTTCGGTTGGCATTCTGAGCAGTTCGCAGACCATCGACGCGGCGACGATGCCGCCGTACTCCTGGGTGAGGTCGAAGGAACCGCGTGGCAGCAGCTCGTCGAGGCGCTCGTTGGCGAGGGCACGAATCCGGTCGGCGAGGTTCGCGACGAGCTTCGGCCGGAACTGGCCCGCGGTGCAGCGTCGCACGCCGTCGTAGATCGGGGTGTCGAAGTTGGCGTGAAACGGCATCGGATGCAGCGGCGGATCGGGCACCGGGCCGTCGTTGTGTTGAGCCAACACGGCCGCGGCGGGCAGCGTCCCCTCCGACGCGACGAAGGTGCCGTCGTTGACCTCCAGCACCCGCCAGATGTCGGAGAACCGCGACACCGCGTAGGTGTCCCACTTGTCGACGTAGTACACCGGATACTTCTCGCGCAGCACCCGGTAGTAGGGCAGCGGGTCGGCCATCACGGCCGGATCGAACGGATCGTAGGAAAAGTCTTGCCGCACAGTCATCGTCATTGCAGTGGTGAAGGGGGTAGGGCCGACAGAATGGAGTCCTCCCAGCCGTCGCGCAGCGCGGGTGCGACGCTCATCCAGGTGACGATCTCGGCGGGCGGGCTGTCTTTCCAGGACGGGTAATGGTTGGCGAAGCAGTCCCAGTCACCCTCGAGCGCCCAGTAGTGGATGACCTCGTTGAACCGGAAGGTCGTGATGAACGAGCCAAGCCAGCGCTTTCCGGTGCGTTCCGACCAGGGCACGTAGAGGCGTTCGAGCTCGCGGATGTAGTCGTCCTGGCGGCCGGGCTTGGTCTGCATGATCTCCTGAATCACCAGACCCGCGGTGAAGTTGGCCTCCTGAAGTTGCGCCAGCGTCCTGTTGCTGCGGCCCGCGTACATGATCCGGCCCTCACCGCGGGCACCGATCTCCGACAGGAACGACGACCATTTCGCCGCGGCCGCTTCGTGGCTGCCGCCGCGGGCCTGCGCCCTGCCAATGCGGGCGTAGTCGGCGAACTGGTCGATCTCCCAGATGATCGTCACCTGGGGCCAGTGCCCGTTGTAGGGGGTGGTCTCCCAGATCGCGAACAGCCGCGCGCCCAGCTCGGCCATCATCGGGTGGTAGACGTCGCTGAAGACCTCGGTGAAGCGATCGCTTCGACCGGAGCCGAGGTCGATCGTCTCGTGGAGATAGAGAAGAGTGTGACCGTAGTACCGCTTCATGACCTGTACCCATTTGACAGTGACACCCTGCGAGCGTGACACTTATGGCGTGATTTGTAAAGGCGCCACGGCGCTGAGTCCGCTGGCTGACGGGTTCTGCTTCGGCGAGGGCCCCCGGTGGTTCGAAGGGCTGCTGTGGTTCTCCGACATGCTCGGCGAGGCGGTGCACACCGTCACCCTGCAGGGCGCGATGACCACGCTGCCGCTACCCGGGCACGCCCCGTCGGGGCTGGGGTTCTGCCCCGACGGCTCGCTGCTGATCGTCTCGACCGAGCGCCGGCAACTGCTGCGCTACGACGGTGACGTCGTGACGACCGTCGCCGATCTGTCCGCGACCGCACCGGCGGATCTGGGCGACATGGTGATCGACGCCGCCGGCCGCGCCTACGTCGGAGCCCAGGCGTTCGAAGGTGGCGTGATCGTGCGGATCGACCCGGACGGGTCCTCGGCCGTCGTCGCGGAGGATCTCGCGTTCCCCAACGGGATGGTGATCACACCGGACGGCACGCTGATCGTCGCCGAGTCGATCGGCCGACGGCTGACCGCGTTCACCCTCGCCCGCGACGGCGCCCTGACCGACCGGCGGGTGTTCGCCGACGCCCTGGACGGACCGCCCGACGGGATCTGCCTGGACGCCGAAGGAGGCGTCTGGGTGGCGATGACCCTGGCCCACCAGTTCGAGCGAATCACCGAGGGCGGCACGGTGACCGACCGCATCGACATCGGCGACCGGGCGGCGATCGCCTGCACGCTGGGCGGGCCCGAACGCCGCACCCTGTTCCTCGTGTCCGCCGCCGACGCCTATCCGAAGCGGTTGGTCGGCACGAAGTTGTCCCGCGTCGATACGACGACCGTCGAGATTCCAGGAGCCGGCCTGCCATGAGCGACGCGTACTACGAACTGATCGACGCCGCCGACCCGATCGGTGAGAAGTTCGCCGCCACCGATCTGGTGCGCAGCACCTGGTCGGCCGACATCCAGCACGGCGCACCGGTATCCGCGTTGCTGGTGCGGGCTTTGGAGCGTTGTGAGGCACGACCGGACACCCGGTTGAGCCGGGTGATGATCGACCTGCTCGGCGGCGTACCCGCCGAGGGCGACCTGTGGGTGCGGGCCCGGATCGACCGCCCGGGCAGGCAGATCGAGTTGGTCAGCGCCGAGATGCTCGCACCGGGGCCCGACGGCCAGCCGCGGCCCGTCGCCAAGGCCAGCGGGTGGCGGCTGAAGACGGTCGACACGCCGACCCTGCTGCACGCGTCGGCTCCGCCGCTGCCCCCGCTCGGCGAGGCGCTCGCCCGTGACATGAAAAAGGACTGGGACCGCAACTACGTGCACAGCCTGGACTGGCGTTGGCTGACCAAGCCGTTGAGCGACGGGCCGGGCGAATCCTGGATCAAACCCGAGGTCGACCTGGTCAACGGCGAGATTATGACCCAGCTCGAGCGGTTGTTCGCCGTCGCCGACGACGCCAACGGCATCGGCACCAAGCTCAACCCGCGAGAGTGGACGTTCATGAACACCGATCTCGTCGTGCACATCCACCGGGTGCCCGACGGCGAATGGATCGGCATCCGCTCGGACACCAACTACGGACCCGACGGCATCGCGACGACGATCGGCACGCTGTTCGACGAAACCGGCGCGGTCGGGGGCATTCAACAGTCGGTGTTGGTGCGGCCCATGCCCGGCCGCTGAGGCCTGTCGGCGCGGCTCAGCTGACGCACTCGCCGGTGGATACGGGCTCGGAACCGTTGGCGCTGACCGCCATGCCGAAGAGCTGTTTGGCGGTGAGCACGAAGCTGGAATCGGGATCCTCGACGCCCGCGCCGAACGCGACGCCGAGAATCCGGCCGTCCAGGTCGATGAGGGGGCCGCCGGATCCGCCCTGCCGCACGCCGCCGCGCACCACGTACACCTCGCGGTGCACGGTCTTGGTGCGGTAGATGTCGGGTCCACTGAGCTCGATGACCTCGCGGATGCGTGCCGGGGTGGCGACAAACGGCCCGCCGCCGGGGTATCCCAGGATCAGCGCGTCGGTGCCGGAGGGCGCCATCCCCTCGGCGAAGGACAGCGCCGGGGCCTGCAGGCCGGGCACATCGAGGATCGCGATGTCGGCGTCGGGGTCGTAGAACACGACCGTGGCGGAATAATCGCCGCCGTCGACCGACACGGTGATGTCGGTCGCGCCCGCGACACCGTGGGCACTCGACATGACCCGGTTCGGCGCGAAGACGACACCGCTGCCGTCCAGCATCTTCTGGCACGACGGCGCAATGCCGTGAATCTTGGCGACACTGCGCTGCGCCTGCGCGATCACCGGGCTGCTCGCCAACGCGGCATCGGGCGGTTCCACCGTGGTGACGGTCGCGCTCTCGACCGGCGACGACGGGTCGTCGGCGGCGGGCCATCCCCCGGCGCAGCCGGCCGCCGTGGCCGCCATCAGGGCGGCGATGGTCAGCATCACCGCCCGTCGAATCGGTCTCATCGAGGAAACGATATCGGGTTGGCCTACGCCGGCTGAGAATTGGGCGATCAATCGACCAGGCGAAGCGCCCCCACCGGACACTGCATGACGGCCTGTTGCATCCGGTCGCGATCCGATTCGGGCCGCTCGTTGCCGTGGATGATCACGCTGCCCGCATCGGTCACCTCGAAGACGTCCTCGGCGATCGATTCGCAGATCCCGTGCCCGGTGCACTTGTCGAGATCGACTTCGACGCGCACGCTCACTCCCCTAGCGGACGACGGCAGGCAGCCGTTTGACGCCGTGCACGAAACTGCTGTACAGCAGGTCGGGCTCACCGAACTCGATACTGGTGAGCCGGGTCAACAATTCGTGGAACAGGTGTCGCAACTCAGTTTTGGCCAGCTGGTTGCCCAGGCAGAAGTGCGGACCGCCGCCGCCGAAGCCCACATGCGGGTTGGGCGAACGGGAGAGGTCGAACGCGCCGGGATTGTCGAACACCGCCTCGTCTCGGTTGGCCGAGCAGTAGAACAGGCCGACCTTGTCCCCCGCCGTGACCGGGTGGCCGTTGATCTCGGTGTCCTCGGTGGCGAACCGGGCGAACTGCAACACCGGTGACGACCAGCGCACGAATTCCTCGATGGCGGTGCCGATTCGACCGTCGAAGTCGGCCATCAGCCAGTCCCGCTGTTCGGGATGCGCGACGAGCGCCATCATCGCGTGCGTGGTCGCCTGCTTGGTGGTGTCGTTGCCCGCGGAGGCGAGCAGGATGAGGAACGCGCCGATCTCCTCGTCGGTCAGCCGGTGCCCGTCGACCTCGGCGTTGACGATGCTGGTCATCAGGTCGTCGCCGGGGTGGGTGCGACGGAACTTCGCCAGCTCCACCCCGGTGTTGGACAGCAGCGCGATCTGCGCGACGGGATCGCCGACGCGCTCGTCATCGGAGACGTACTCGTCGTCGCTGATGCCGAACAGCTTCTCGGCGGCGTAGGCCACCGCGGGCTGATCGGCGGTCGGCACCCCGAGCATGTCCATGATGGTCAGCATCGGCAGCTTCGCCGAACACGCTGACACGAAGTCGATCTCGCCCGCGCCGATGAGGTTCTCGACGATGGTGACCGCGTTCTTGTGGATCTGCTCTTCGATCAGGCGCACGTTGCGCGGTGTGAACGCCGAGCTGATCAACCGCCGGTACACGGTGTGCTGCGGCGGGTCCATGGTCAGGAAGAACGAGGCGAAGCGCTGAATCTCGGCAGGCATCGGGTTCAACGCCACGCCTTGGGCGGAGGTGAACAGTTCCGGGTGCTGGCTGACGTAGACGATGTCGGCGCGCCGCGTCAGCGCCCAGAACCCGGGCTCTTCGACCTCGAACATCGACGGCAACGGCGGATGCCACGTCAACCCGTCCTTGGCGCGCAATCGTGCGAACGTTTCGTCACGCACCGCGAACGGTTGGCTCCAGAACTCGTCGGACGTGATGTCTTCCGCGGAGTACTCACGGGCTGATGTCACCGATTTAGCGTGACACTTGAACGAAAATTTGTAAAGCTAAGGCGATGCCGGACACCTGCGCCGAACCTGACATCCCGACCCGAGAGCGACTGCTGGTCGCCACGGCCGAGGTCTTGGGCCGCCACGGCATGACCAAGCTCAGTCTGTCCGAGGTGGCCCAGCAGGCCGGCGTGTCACGGCCCACGCTGTATCGATGGTTCGCCTCCAAGCGGGAGCTGCTCGACGCGTTCGTGGTGTGGGAGCGCCAGTTCTACGAACGTGCGGTGGCCGATGCGACGTCCGACCTCCCGAAGGCCGAGCGGCTCGACGCCGCGTTGCGGGTGATCGTGGACTACCAGCACTCCTATCCGGGCCTGCGGATGATCGACGTCGAGCCGGAGCGCGTCATCAAGCGGTTGTCTCGGGTGATCCCGCTGATGCGACACCGGCTCGAGCGGCTGGCCCCCGGACCCGATCCCGGGCTGGCCGTGGCGACCGCCGTCCGGGTCGCGGTGTCGCACTATCTGGTCCGCAGCGACGACGACGCCGACTTTCTCGACCAGCTTCGGCACGCGGCGCGGGTCAGGCATCACGCGCCGGAGGTGAACCGGTGAGCATCCCGGCCGGCGTCGACGAGCTGACGCCCGAATGGTTCACCAAGGTTCTGAGCGCTCCAATCGACAAGGTCGAGGTGATCGACGCCCACTCCGGCACGACCGGCCGCGCCCGCGTCGCGCTGCGCTCCCCCGCCGATGTGCCCGAGACGGTCTTCGTCAAGCTGCAGCCGTTCGTCGAGGAACAGCGCAAGTTTCTGCGCCAGATCGGCCTCGGCGTTGCCGAGGCCCGGCTCTACGCCACGGTCGGCAACGAGTTGCCGGTGCGGGCCCCGCGCGTGTGGCACGCCGATCACGACAGCGCGGACGGTTCTTTCGTGATGGTGCTCGAGGATCTGGAGGCGTCCGGATGCCACTTCCCCAGCCCCTCCGACGACGGCATCCTGTCGGTGGCGGAGTCGCTGGTGGCGGAACTCGCCGTCCTGCACGCGACGTACGCGGGTCAGGATCTGGGGTGGTTACGTACGCCATCGGGTATGCGCAGGAAGCCCGAGGATACCGAAATAGCTGCGCGCCGTGCGCAATTCATCGTGTCGGCGGTCGAGCAGTTCGCCGACGAGATGCCCGCGGCGTTCCGCAGGCTCGGCGACCTGTACGCCGAGCGGTCGCTGGAGGTCGTCGCGCTGTTCAACGAAGGCGAGCGCACGCTGATCCACGGCGACACCCACAGCGGCAACCTGTTCGTCGACCGCGGCCGCTGCGGCTTCTTCGACTGGGCCGTCGCCGGCCGCGGCCCCGGCATGCGGGATGTCGCGTACTTCCTGTGCAATTCGCTGCCGATCGACATGCGTCGCGCCGAGGAAGCGGCGTTGCTGGCGCGATACCGGGGCGCCCTGGCCGACGAGGGCACGACGCTCGACGAGCACACCGCCCATGAGCAGTACCGGTTGTTCTCGGTGTACTCCTGGATCGCTGCCGCGTCGACGGCGGCGATGGGCTCGCGGTGGCAACCGATCGACGTATCACGCGCCGCGATGGTGAGCACGACGCAGGCGATCGAAGATCTCGACGCGGTTGGCCTGCTCGAAGAACGGCTGGGGTGACCGACGTCTAACCTGGCGAGCGGACCTGGTTGACGCGATCGTCGCGCGGCATGACGGGTCCGTCGTCAAGCGATTCCTCGATGCCGAGGTCGGAAAGACCCAGCTTCGTCAACAGGGGAATGCCGCTGGCGTTCAACAGGAACCGCGGGTCATCGGAGTGGCCCGCGTCAAAGAGCATGGACCCGATCAAACAGATGACCGCCATCTTGTAGGCGTTCAGCGCCCGGTACCACGGCCGGTTCTGCGCGGGGATCCCGCCGGCGGCCTCATACTGCGACAGGAACTCGTCGAACCCGGGCGCCGCCGGGTGGCTGGTGATGCCCACCGGCTGCATCCACATCAGTTCCAGCCAGCCGATGTCGGTGAGCGGATCGCCGACCGTCGTCATCTCCCAGTCGAACACCGCGCTGACATCGGCCTCGACGAAGGCGAAGTTACCCGGTTTGGCGTCGCCGTGCACAAGTGTGATCGTCTGGGACTGCGCGGGTTTGGTGCGCACCAGCTCCCGAACCAGACGCTCGAGCGCCGGCAGCGGTCCCCGTTGGACACGGCGCATCTCCGAAGCCCAGTGCGTCAGTTCCCGATCGAGATGGTCGCGACCGTCGCCGAGAAACTCCAGTCCTGCCACCCGCACATCGACGGTATGGATCGCCGCGAGTTGGTCGGCCATGCTCCGGCACATCTGCCGGATGTGTTCGTCGGGCGCCTGCGGCGCCTGCATCTCGTACACCTGCCCGCCGACGCGTTCCATGATCAGGAACGGACGCCCGAGCACATCGCCGGTGTTCTCCAGCCACAGCGCTCTGGGCGCGCGGATCGCGGTGCCGTCCAGCGCGCGCAGAATGTCGAATTGGCGTTTGAGGTCGTAGGGTTCGAGCAACGCGGGCGGCCGTGGACGCATCCGCAACACGACGTCGCGTTGTTGGTCGGCGCCGTCTCGCGAGAGCGCCACGGTGAACACCATCATCTCCGCGGAGTGGCCGAACTCGACCCGGTCAAGACCGTCGATGCGGACATCGTCGGCGTCGGGCAGCCGTTGGTGAAGCCACGCGGTCAACCGGCCGGCGACGTCGCCGCTCATGTGTATGACACCTTGTGATCGGACTCTTCGGTCAGCCCCAGCTCCGGCCACACCCCGCCGATCAGGCTCTCCATGATCCCGTACCCGACAGCGTCGCCCTCGCGGACGCGGATCGGGGTGTCCCTGAACTGGCCCAGCCTCGGCAGGTTCTCGTCGTTCCAGCAGTCGGCGATGTGTTCGCCGTCGACGTGCAACGCGCCCTTCCAGGACCCGTGCTTGTGGCCGTCCCAGGCCCCGTAACCGGCGGTCTTCAGGAAGAATCCGGACTCGCCGAGCGCCTCGAACACGATCACCCGTTCCTCGCCCGACTCCATCGTCAGCACGAGCTCACCGCCTTCGACGAAGCGGGTGCGGGTGTCGTAGTCGACGCGGGGTTGGACGCGGCGCACCGGCGCTTGGCTGCCGTCGGCGTCGTTGACATAGGCCGAGCTGTACCCCCACGCGCCCTCGACGACGAATATGGCCGTCTCGTAATAGGTGTCGTCCGGACGGCGGAAGAAGGCCGGGGACCATTTCATCCCGCCGCGGGTGCCGGCCGGTGGCTTCGGCGACGGGATCAGATCGGACAGCGGCTCGCCGATCGCCTGCCGCACTCCCCAGGAGTGGTCGCGGAACCCGAACCATTCGTCGGGGCGGACCTCGTGGGTCTGGCCGTCGACCGTCACCGTCCCGGACGCCCAGCCCCCCTGGTGGTAGCGGACGACGTCGACGTCGATCCGTCCGGTCCGGCGGTTGCGGACCAGGTTGCGCTCCTCGAAGAACGGCGGGGTCACCCCGGAGAGCACGATGTCGTACGAGATCGGTTGCACGTCGTTGGGTTCGAGGACGAAGCGGATCTGCTCGAGCGGTTCGATGATCTCCATGCGCACCGGGCCGACGCCGAGATGCTCCGGCGCAGAGGACAACTCGCGGCTGCCGCGGACCGTCCACTGCTCCCGGCCCCGCGACACGCCGCCGAAACCGTCGATGATGCCCCGGTTCTGGTACTTGCCGAGGCCGAAGTCCACTTGTAGCGACCCGTCGGTGCGCGCGATGGAGGCCCAGATCTTCTCGGTCCAGGCCATGTCCGTCTGGGACAGCGTCGCGAACGTATCGACGATCTGGTGGTTCAACCCTTCGTCCGCTCCGAGCAGTGGCCCGATGTCATTGATCGCCATGAACCCGTCCGAACCTCCTTCGACGCTGGGCGTCAGCGTGACACTAGTAGCGAAATTTGTAAAGGACGTCAGCCGCGCCGCTGCCGAAGTTCGGCGAGCACGTCCGCGGTGTGCTCGCCGAGCCTCGGCGCAACGGACCGCGGCGCCCACGGGGTGCCGGAGAAGTCGGCGGGCGAGGCGACCATCGGGACCGTCGAGTCGCCTTCAGGTACATAGACAATGCCGCCCGCGGCGTGGAACTGATCATCGGCCACCACGTCCTCGACCGAATTGATCGGCGCCCAGAACAACTCGGGCTCGGCGGCAAAGACGTCGGCCCATTCGTCGAGGGTCCGGGTGGCGAAGATCTCGTCGAGTTCGGCGATGAGCTCGGCGGAGTGCGAGGCGCGCGACCAGGCCGTGGCGAACCGCGGATCGGTCAACCACTCGGGGCGGCCGACCGCCCGGCACAGCGGCGGCCAGTGCCGGTTCGCCTCCAGGCCGACGATCCAGAATCGGCGCCCGTCGCCGGCGGCGTAGTTGTTCATGCACGGGTTGCCCATCGTTTCGCGTTGCCCGATCGCGATGGCGTGCCCGCTCAGCAGAAATGTGTTGAGGTCGAAGCTGACCGTGTACGCGCCCTGCCGGTACAGGGAGGTGCTCACCAGTTGACCCTCACCGGTGCGGGCCCGCGCCACCAACGCCGCGCATACCGCCGCGGCCAACGTCATCCCCGCCGAGTGGTCGCCCATCCCGCCGCGTTGAAAAGGCGGGGTCTGGCCGGGGCGGGTCAGCAGGTGTGCCAGCCCCGCGCGGGCCCAGAACGCGGCGACGTCGTAGGCCGCGCGGTCGGCGTCGGGACCCGTCTCGCCGTAGCCGGTGATCAGCCCGTACACCAGCCGCCGGTTGCTCGTGGCCACCGCCGCGAAGTCCAGGCCCATCCGGCGCAGCGCGCCTGGACGGACGTTGGTGATGAAAACGTCGGCATCGCAGAGCAACTCGAGCGCGGTGGTGCGGCCCTGCTCGGTGGTCACGTCGAGCACGACGCTGCGCTTGCCGCGGTTGTCCATCTCGAACGGCGGGTTCGCCGCATCGTCGTCGATGCCCAGCATCCGCCCGAACGCGCGCGCCGGATCGCCGGTCGGGGGTTCGATCTTGACGACGTCGGCGCCCCAGTCGGCCAGGATCCCGCCCGCCGCGGGCCCGGCCACCCAGACCCCCAGTTCGACGACCCGGATACCCTGCAACGGTCCGGCCATGCCCATCCTTTCCAACTGAGTTTACAAACTCGGGGAAATTTGTAAACTGGCGAGGTGAGTCGGGTTGCGCCGATCGTCGGCTTGGCGTCGCATCTGGGGCGCGGTGTTCAACGTATCGCCACCGACGCCGTCGTCGGCCGGATCCGGTCGATTCCGCGCACGGTCGGCGATCTCGACGCGGCGGCGCTGACCCGAATCATGGGCCGCAGGGTCACCTCGGTGTCGGTGCTCGGCGGTGACGCGGGCACGTCGTCAAGGGCGCGGCTCGCGCTGACCGGAGACAACGTCCCGGCTTCGGTGTTCGTCAAGATGTCGGCCGAAACGGCCGCGACCCGCCTGATGGGTGAGCTGGGCAGGCTCGCCGACACCGAAACCCGCTTCTACCGTGAGCTTTCCACGCGGCTACGCGGTGTTCCCCGCTCGTACGGTTCCGCGTTCGACACGTTGACCGGGCGCTTCGTGCTCGTGCTCGAGGACCTGCCCGCCGACGAGTGCCAGTTCCCTGACACGCTGCATCCGTTGCCCCGCGATCAGGCCGGGCTCATCGTCGAACTGCTGGCCCAGCTGCACGCAACGTTCTGGGGGCGGGTTCCGGCGTGGGCGTACACCGCCTCGGGCGACAGCGCCGCGCTGCTCACCGGCCCGCTGCTCAAGACGTCGTCGCGCCGGATCGCCGAGCGCACCGACATTCCCGTCGACCGCGGCCGGTTCATCGACGCCAACTACCGCGCGGTGGCCCGGCTGATCGACCGGCCGCCGCACACCGTCATGCACGGCGACGCCCATCCCGGCAACGTCTACTTCCGCAACGGCCAGGCGGGGCTGCTGGACTGGCAGGCCGTGCGGCGTGGCCACCCCGGGCGCGAACTCGCCTACACCCTGGTCACCAGCATGACCCCGGCCGATCGCCGCGCCGAGCAACGCGACCTGCTCGACGTCTACCGGCAGGCGCTGGCCGCTCACGGCGGACCGCAGCTCGATCGCGACGAGTTGTGGCACCGCTACCGGCAGGGCGCCCTCTACGCCTACGTCGCGGCGCTGATCACCGCGGGCATGGGCGGTATGCAGGCCGAAGACATCGCGTTGGAGGGCTTGCGCCGCGGGGTGGCCGCGCTGGAAGATCTCGACACCGTCGCGCTTTTGGCGCAGTCGCTGTGACCGAGGCTCTACGATCGACTGACTCGGACGATTGAGAGCCTTTCACGTGAGAGACCCACTACCCGACGCATCCGGCGAGGACGAGGACACCTCGACGCGGCACCGCATACTGGCCGCCACCGCAGAAGTGCTGGGCCGCAGTGGTCAGACGAAGCTGAGCCTCTCGGAGGTGGCGTTGCAGGCCGGCGTGTCGCGGCCGACGCTGTACCGCTGGTTCGCCTCCAAGTCCGAACTGCTCGACGCGTTCGGGGCCTACGAGCGCGACCTGTTCGACAACGGCGTCAGCAAGGCCACGGCCGGGCTGCGCGGCACCGAAAGACTCGACGCCGCGCTGCAGTTCATCGTCGACTACCAGCGCTCCTACTCCGGGGTGCGGTTGGTCGACATCGAACCCGAAGTGGTCATTCCGCAGCTGTCGAAGATCATTCCGTTGATGCGGGCGCGGCTGGAGCGGCTGCTGAGCGGTCCCAACAAAGCCGTCAAGGCGGCCACCGCGATTCGGGTCGCGGTCTCGCACTACATCGTCCGCAGCGACGACGATGATCAGTTCCTTGCGCAGCTGCGGCACGCCGTCGGGATCAAGCCACAGGGCTGAGCGCCGGGACTTCGGGGAAAAGCTGACACTTCCAAAAGAATCTGTAAAGCTGTCTGGCATGACCGAGGTGCAGACTGAGACCGGCGTGCTGGCCGGCGAAGAGCGGATGTTGATCGCTGGCGAACTGCAGTTCACCAGCAGCGGCGCGAAATTCGACGTCGTACACCCGGCCAGCGAGGAGGTCGCGGGCCAGGCCACCGACGGGACCGTCGAGGACATGGCACGCGCTGTCGGCGCGGCACGGCGAGCGTTCGACGAGAGCGACTGGTCACGCGATCTCGAGTTCCGCTACCACTGTCTGACCCAGCTGCACGAGGCGCTCGAGCGCAACAAGGAGCGGCTTCGGCGGATCCTCATCACCGAGGTCGGGTGTCCGGTCTCGGTGACCGCCAGCCAGATCGAAAGCCCGATCGAGGAGGTCAAGCACTGGACCGAGCACGGCAAGAACTTCACCTACCTCGTCGACAACGGTGTGCACGAGACTCCGCTCGGTCCCGCGCGGCGCAAGATCCACTACGAACCCGTCGGCGTGGTGGGCGCGATCACGCCATGGAACGTGCCGCTCTATCTGAACATCGCCGAGACCGTGCCCGCGCTGATGGCCGGTAACACCGTCGTCCTCAAGCCCGCCCAGCTGACCCCGTGGTCGGGCAGCGAGTACGGCCGCATCGTCGCCGAGGAGACCGACATCCCGGCCGGGGTGTTCAACGTGGTGGTGTCCAACGCCAACGAGGTCGGGGCGGCGTTGTCGGCCGATCCACGCGTCGACATGATCACGTTCACCGGATCGACGGCCACCGGACGGGCGATCCTGGCCGCCGGTGCGCCGACGGTGAAAAAGACGCTGCTCGAGTTGGGTGGCAAGTCCGCCCACATCGTGCTCGACGACGCCGATTTCAACGCCGCGCTGCCGTTGGCGGCGATGATGGCGTGCGTGATGTCCGGCCAGAGCTGCATCCTGCCGAGCCGGATCCTGTTGCCGCGCAGCCGCTACGACGAGGGTATCCAGATCCTCAAGACGACGATGGAGGGCTTCCCGGTCGGCGACCCGTGGACGCCCGGCAACATGCAGGGCCCGCAGATCAGCGAGACTCAGCGCGAGAAGGTGCTGGGCTTGATCAAGAGCGGCATCGACTCGGGTGCGCGGTTGGTCACCGGCGGTGGTATCCCGGAGAATTTGCCGACCGGCTACTACACGCAGCCGACCTTGCTGGCCGACGTCGACCCCAATTCCCAGGTGGCCCAGGAGGAAATCTTCGGCCCGGTCCTGACCGTCACCCCGTACGACACCGACGACGAGGCGATCGCCATCGCGAACAACTCGATCTACGGGCTGTCCGGTGAGGTCAGTAGTGCCGACGTGGATCGCGCATTCGGCGTGGCCTGCCGCATGCGCACGGGCAACGTCACGATCAACGGCAAGAGCCACTTCGGCATCAACAGCCCGTTCGGTGGCACCAAGCAGAGCGGCCTGGGCTACCGCAACGGCGAAGAGGGATACAAGGAGTACCTCGAGGCCAAGACCATCGGCATGCCCGACTGATGGACGTCCAGCGACTCCGCGACGAACTCGACATCACGGCGCTGCTGCACCGCTACGCTCGCGCGGTCGACACCAAGGACTGGGAGCTGTACCGCTCGGTGTTCACCGACGAGGCGGTGATCGACTACTCGTCGGCGGGTATCCCCGCCGGTTCCCGTGACGAGATCACCGACCTGTTCAGCCGGACATTCACCGCGATCCCGTGGACCATGCACTACATCACCAATATCGAAGCCGAATTCGATGAGACCGGTGACACGGCCACGGTGAGGGCGATGTTCTACAACCCGATGCAGCTGCCGGGCATGGCTGAGCAAAGCTCTTGCGGCGGTTACTATTTCCACGATCTCGTGCGCACCCGGGACGGGTGGCGCAGCCGAGGACTGCGCGAGGACAACGTCTGGTTCCTCAACCGGCCCGGCAGCGTGACCTGACTCAGTCGCCCGCCGGCACGAGGCTCGAGACGATCAGTTGCAGATAGGGTCGGTACAGGTCGGACCCGTCGAGATGGCTACCGAGGGTGACGCCGTCGTTGACCGCGAGGATCAATTGGGCCAACGTGTCGGCCGGCATCGTCAGTGTTGCGCCCAATCGTGCGACGTTCTTGCCGATGAATTCGCCGAGCGACCGGATGGTCTCGTGCCGTTGAGAATCGAGTCGCTCGCGCGCCTGCGGATTGCGTAACAGATAGAGCGTGAGTTCGTAGTTGAGCGCGGCCCGATTCGGGTCGTTGCCGACTTCGCGCCATCGCTCGGCGAGTTCGTCGACGCTGAGCTCGTCCAGGCGCCCGAAGGACTGGATGGTCTCGTTGAAGCCGTCGAGGAAGCGCTGCCGCTGGCGATCGACGACGGCCAGGAACAACTCTTCCTTGGCGCCGAAGTGCGAATAGATCGCCCCGCGGGTGTAGCCGGCCACTTCCGCGATGTCCTCCAGGGCCGCTCCGGTCAGACCCTTGCGCGCGAACACTTCCTCGGCCGCGTCGAGCAGCAGGTTACGGGTGTGTTCGAGACGTCGCTCTCTGGTCCACCGCTCCGGCATCCGCCGATCCTCCCACAACGCCGCGCCACCACCGACCGTCACGGCGCCACCGTGAGCGCCGAGGTGTGCACGAATTCCCGTAGCGCCATCATCTTTGATGATGTACCCAGCAGGAACATCTCGAGATCGGCGGTGTTTGGTGGTAGACCGGCGGCAAGCAACGCCCGAGACTTGAAAGTGCGCGCCGCCGCGCTGACGTGATGGCGCACGCAGTCGGACCCGTCACGAGCGGTGTCTTGCGCAGCGACGGCCCGCACGACCAGCGCATCCACCCCCTCGGGTCTGCCGACCAGTTCGCGCGCCGTCACGCCGAGAATCGCCGAGGAGCGAGCGTCGTCGAGCTTCGATACCCACACCGTGACCGTCCAACCGGCCATCACACGATCGCACAGCCAGCCACCCGCGATGCTGATCAGATCCGCGGAGCTCGCCGCGCGCAGGTCGAGTGCGCACTTCATTGCCGGTTCCTCCCTTTTGGCCGCACGCGGTCGGGTGTGACTCAAGCCACTTTCATACATTGTTGTATATCCCATACACAAATGTATATGGTGACTGTCGTCACAGCGTTCGATCGCGCCTACGTGCGCTCACAGCCCAATGAGCATCCGGTGACCAGGAGGAATGACATGACACAGGTGCTTCGCCCCGGAGAATGGCTTGACCCGAATTCGGGGAAGGGCCTTGGCCTGGACGACATCACGCCCGGCACGTTCAACATGAACATTTCGACGGATCGCTACACCTCCCGGGAGTACGCCGCAGTCGAGCGCGATCGCATCTGGATGCGGGTGTGGCAGGTCGCCGGGCGCGTCGATGAGCTGCCGAAGGCCGGGGACTGGAAGCGTTACCAACTCCTCGACCAGTCCTACATCATCGTCCGCGGCAAGGACGAGAAACTGCGAGGCTTTGTCAACGCGTGCCGCCACCGCGGAAACATCCTGTGCAACACCAACACTGGTAACGCCAAACGCGGATTCCTGTGCCAATACCATCTCTGGTCCTATGACCTGGAGGGCAAACTGCGCGGTGTCTTGCGGGAGGACCTCGCCGGCCAAGTCGACAAGAGCGACAACTCGCTGCTGGAGGTGTCGGTCGACACGTTTGGCGGTTTCATCTTCATCAACCCGGACCCGAATGCCGCACCACTGCGGGACTATCTGGGCGACGAGGTGATCGAACTCCTCGAGCCCTACCACCTCGACCAGATGACCACCGTGATGGACGTTCGCGAGGCCATCGACTGCAACTGGAAGGTCGTCATGGACGCCTTCGAGGAGGGCTACCACATCAACGGAATCCACCCCCAGTTGCTCGCGGTCCTCAACATCGATCCGGCAACGACCCGCTACCAATTCTTCGAGAACCACAGCGTCGCGGTGGCTCCGTTCGAGGTGCGGGGCGCCGGGGCGCAAAAGCAGGTTGACGGCATCATGGCGCTGCCCGAGACGTTCCCCGGCACCGCGGCGGTGATCCCGCGGTTCCAGGAACTCGTCGCTCCCTATCAGGGGGCGGACGGTGAGGTGGAATTCCCCGAAGGCGTGACCGCGCGGGGACTGCTTCAGCAGGCCACCCGCGACACCCTCACCGGCATGGGCCTCGACGTCAGCGGGCTCACCGACGCCCAGATGAGCGACAACCAGGGCTGGGTGCTGTTCCCGAACTTCTTCATGACGGTCCGGGCCGGCGAATGCCACATCATCATGGCGGTGCCGCATCCCGACGGTGACCCCAACCGCTGCATCTGGCACGTCAGCAGCCACATGTTCTTGCCTGCCGAGCACCGAGACGCGTTCCGCGCCGAGCTCATCGAGGTCGACGAACCCGGCAGCTACAAGTACTTCGAGGCGCTGCACCAGGACTACGTCCAGATGCCGCGTCAGCAGAAGGGCTTGCGCAACAACCGACTCGACCACATGTCCTTGGTGAAAGAGGAAGTCGTGATCGGACACTTCCACACCGTCGTCGACCGGTACATGACGACAGCCACATCCTGACCGCGATCAACGCCCGAATCCGAAAGGAAGCAATGACTCTCGAGGAGCGCATCGCGCGCCACGTCCGGATGGCCGAGGCCTACCGCGACGCTTACCTGCGCCAAGGCGTGCAAGACGGCGAGGCCTTCGCCGACGCCTGGAAGTTCGCCGAGGACGGCGTGTACGTGTCGCCGTACTTCACCGGTGACCAGGTTTTCAAGCTCAGCGAGTTCCCCTCCGACACGGCGCGGGCCTCGACGTTGGAGGCCACCGTGTACTCGTTGAGCTTCCCCGACTGGAAGCCGGCGTCGTTCAACTACTGGCCATCCGAGAACGGCCTGGTGATGAAGACCCGGTGGGAGGGCCACACCACTGACGGCACCAAGATGGGCTTCTACTCCTACAGCTTCTTGGAGACCGACGACGAGTGTGAGATCACCCGGTGGGAAACGCACGTCAATGACGAGTACAACGCGTTCCTCGACGTCGCGATCGGTGTGCACGGCCCGTTCCACGGCACCGGTGAATACCTCGAGGCGTTGGAACGCCGCCTGGCCGAATCCGAGGTGACGGAATGACCAGCGTGGACGAGGTGCTTGCGACGGCGACGGGCCGATCGCGCGCCGTGCTGGAGTACAGCCAGATCACCAAGCGCCTGGTTGATGCCGCCAAGGATCCCGGGTTCACCGCGGCGGACTGGGCACCGCTCGCCGAATTGATCGACGTCGACAACTTCGTCCGGGTGGGCCCGTTCAAGGAGGTGATGGACTGGGCGCAGTACGCGGACTTTTTGACCAACTGGGCCAAGTCATCGGAATGGGATTGCATCTTTCAGCGTCTCACCGAGACGCCGGACGTGGTGTTCCTCGAACTCGAGGAGCACAGCCGCATCGGCGATTTCAGCAGCGCGGTCAACAGCGTGTCGCTGTATGAGTTCAACGCCGACAACAAGATTCGGCGCATCGCCGTCTACCTGCAGATGGAGCTGCCCAACACCGGGTCGGTGCCGAGCTTCGACGGCGCCGAGGGTGCGCAGTGAGCCGCGACAATGCCGTTTGAAAACACCACCGCGATCGTGACGGGCGGTGCCGCAGGCCTGGGGCTGGCCATCAGCGAGGCACTCGCGGCGCGGGGCACCAAGGTCGCGATCTTCGACATCGCCGCGGAGCAAATCGAAACGCAGGTCGACCGGTTGCGCGCCGACGGCGCGAAGGTCGCCGGCTACGTCGTCGATGTGTCCGACCGCAGTGCGGTGGAGGCTGCCGTCGCACAGGTGCGGGCGGACCTGGGCCCGGTACTGATCCTGATCAACAACGCCGGCATCGAGCAGTTCGGCAAGTTCGCCGAGATCACCGACGAGCAGTGGGACCGTGTCATGGCGGTCAACCTGCGCGGCCCGTTCATCTGCACACAGGTGGTGCTCCCCGACATGATCGACGCGCACTGGGGCCGCATCGTCAACATTTCGTCGTCGAGCGCTCAGGGCGGGCAGTCGCGCATGGCCGCCTACGTCAGTTCCAAGGCGGGGGTCATCGGGTTCACCAAGAGCCTCGCGCTCGAACTGGGACCAAAAGGCATCACGGTCAATACGATTCCGCCCGGCATGGTGGTGACTCCCATGCTGAAGAAGGCCATCGAGGAAGGACGTTTCACCGCCTCACTGGAGCACTTCGCCAAGATCACCCCGGTGCGCCGAGCGGGCCGGCCCGAGGACATCGCCAACGCCGCCATCTTCCTGTGCCAGGACGAATCCGACTACATCACCGGTCAGGTCATACCCGTCAACGGAGGACGCCGGACATGACCCACAGCACCCAGCCCCTCCTCGCACCATTGACGGCCGAGGAATGGGGAGACGACGAGTACGCCGCTTTCGGGGCGCTACTGGGCCTGCCCGGCGAGAAAGTGCCCCGCGCCGGTTCGGGGCATGCCACCGATCCCCTCAACTTCGACATCATCGGCCTGCTCGCTCGCCACCCGAAGATGGCCCGCCGCTTCCTGACCTTCAACGGCTGGTTGTTGCAACGCGGCGAATTGCCCTTGCGGCTGCGCGAACTGGCGATCCTGCGCGTCGCGTACACCCGCCGGTCCGAATTCTTCTGGGCCGAGCACACCAAGGTCGCCACCGAAGGTGGGATGCCGCCCGAAGACATCGCTCGCCTGGCCCACGGCAACGACGAATTCACCGGGGCCGACCGGCTGGTGCTCGAGGCCACCGACGAGTTACTGGCCCGCGGCCGTGCCGATCCTCCGACGTGGCAACGCCTCACCGACGAACTCGGTACCCACCAGGCGATGGAACTCATCTTCGTCGTCGGCACCTACGCGATGTTGGCAATGGCCTTTCAGACCTGGGGATTGATGCCGCCGCCCGGCGGTGCTCCGTTGCCCGACGATTGAGACTGCGCACACGGCGCGATTCTTGAATCCAAGGCCGAATTCGCGCCCTGTGCGCAGTCTCGACCAAGAATGCTCAACTCTGCGCGGCCAACTGCCCACACGCGGCGGCGATTTCGCGCCCGCGAGTGTCGCGCACCGTGCACGAGACGCCCCGCTCGCGCACCCGCCGAACGAACTCGCGCTCGGCGGGCTTGGGGCTGGCGTCCCACTCACTGCCGGGCGTCGGGTTCAGCGGGATGACGTTGACATGCGCCAGCGGACCCAGTGCACCATGCAACCGCTTGCCCAAAAGGTCGGCGCGCCAGGGCTGATCGTTGACGTCGCGGATCAACGCATACTCGATCGACACCCGGCGACCCGTCACCTCGGCGTAGTACCGCGCGGCGTCGAGCGCCTCGGACACCTTCCAGCGGTTGTTCACCGGTACGAGCGTGTCGCGCAGTTCGTCGTCGGGGGCGTGTAGCGACAACGCCAGTGTGACGCCGAGCCTTTCGTCGGCGAGCTTGCGGATCGCCGGGGCCAACCCGACCGTTGACACCGTGACCGATCGGGCCGAGATGCCGAACCCGTTGGGAGCGGGCCCGATGATCCGTCGCACTGCTGCGAGCACCCGGTTGTAGTTGGCCAGCGGCTCCCCCATGCCCATGAACACGATGTTGGACAGCCGCCCCCCTCGGGCCGCAGACGCGATTCCCTCCCCGTCGCGGTCACGCAACTCGACCGCAGCGGCGCGCACCTGCTCGAGGATCTCGGCGGCCGACAGGTTGCGCTGGAGCCCACCCTGGCCGGTCGCACAGAACGGGCAGGCCATTCCGCAGCCCGCCTGTGACGATATGCAGACCGTGTTGCGCTGCTGGTAGCGCATCAGCACCGACTCGAACGTGGTGCCGTCCACCGCGCGCCACAGCATCTTGCGCGTCTGGCCCGCATCGGTTTCGATCTCGCGCACCGCGTCGAGCAGCGCCGGGAACAACGCCTCTGCGACCTTGTCCCGCACCGCGGCCGGCAGGTCGGTCATCTGCCGCGGATCGGCGATCAACCTGCCGTAGTACTGGTTGGCCAGCTGCTTGGCCCGAAAAGCCGGAAGCCCGAGTTCGGTGACCGCCGCCGCCCGGTCACTCTCGTCGAGGTCGGCGAAATGCCGCGGCGGCATGGCGCGGCGCGGCGGATCGAAAACCAGCGGTAGGGAGGCAGACATGTGCCCTCCAGTATGCCGGGGCGTCAGGCCAACAGCGTCAGCACGATCCAGCCGGCCACCGCCGACGGCAGCATCGCATCGATCCGGTCCATGAGGCCGCCGTGGCCCGGCAGCAACGTACCCATGTCCTTGATGCCCAGGTCACGCTTGACCTGCGACTCGACCAGATCGCCCAGCACACCGGTGATCACCAGCAACAGGCCCAGCGGAAGGCCGACCCACCACGGCTTGTCGAGCAGGAACGTCACCGCGAGCACGGATGCGGCGGTCCCGAACAGCAGCGATCCGGCCATCCCCTCCCACGATTTCTTCGGGCTGATCGCCGGCGCCATCAGGTGCTTGCCGAACAACACCCCGCCGACGTAGCCGCCGATATCGCCGAACACCACCGTGGCGATGACGGCGAACACCCGCCCGCCGCCGTGTTCCTGGAAGATCAGCAGCGCACTGAACCCGGCGAACAGCGGCACCCATGTCGCAACCAGGATCGTCGCCGCGATATCACGCAGATAGTTCACCGGCTGCTTGCGCAGTCCCTGGCCGACCAACCGCCACACCATCGCGGCCACGACCGTGCCCCCGTAGGCACCCAGCAGGCCGGCCGGACCCCATGGCCACGTCAACCAGATCATCGCCTGGCCGCCGATCAACAGCGGGACGGCCGGCAGGGCGTACCCGGCGTCGCGCATTCGGCGGATGACTTCGTGGGTGGCGACCGGAATCGCCACCGCGAGCATGACCAGCCACCCGATCGGCACGAAGAGCAACACCCCGATGGCCAGCGCACCGAGGACGACACCGACCGCGATCGCGGCGGGCAGATTGCGGCCCGCCCGCGAGGTCTTTTCGGGCGGCTCGCTTGGGCCGGCTTCGGTGTCTGCCACGGGAGTCGCTCGCTGTCGGGCCACTAGACCTCCAGCAACTCGCCTTCCTTGTGTTTGACCAGGTCGTCGATCTGGCTCGTGTACTGGTGGGTGGTCTTGTCGAGGTCCTTTTCCGCGCGGGCGACCTCGTCCTCGCCGGCCTCGCCGTCTTTTTTGATGCGGTGAAGTTCCTCCATCGCCTTACGACGGATGTTGCGCACCGCCACCCGCGCCTCCTCGCCCTTGG
Source organism: Mycolicibacterium pulveris (assembly GCF_010725725.1). Lineage (NCBI taxonomy): Bacteria > Bacillati > Actinomycetota > Actinomycetes > Mycobacteriales > Mycobacteriaceae > Mycobacterium > Mycolicibacterium pulveris. Next base: position 267,923 of record NZ_AP022599.1, read on the forward strand.
CCTTGGCTTGTTTGACGAGGTCACGGCGGCGTTCTTCGGTGAGCTGCGGGATGGCCACCCGGATCACGTTGCCGTCGTTGGTCGGGTTCACCCCGAGGTCGGAGTTGCGGATCGCATCCTCGATGTTGCGCAACTGGTTTGCCTCGTACGGCTTGATCACGACCAACCGCGCTTCGGGCACGTTGATGCTGGACAGCTGCGTGATGGGGGTGGCCGTGCCGTAGTAGTCGACGGTGACACGGTTGAACATGCCGGGGTTGGCCCGGCCGGTGCGGATCGACGCCAGGTCGTCGCGCGCCACCGCCACCGCCTTTTCCATCTTCTCTTCGGCGTCGAAGAGGGTTTCGTCGATCACGGTGCTTCTCCTGTTCCTGCTTTTCGGGTGCGCAGCCGACCGTCAGGTGGTGACCAGTGTCCCGATCTTCTCACCTGCCACGGCCCGCGCGATATTGCCGTCGACCAGAAGGTTGAACACCAGGATCGGCATCCCGTTGTCCATGCACAGGCTGAAGGCGGTGGCGTCGGCGACCTTCAGGCCACGGTCGATGACCTCGCGGTGGCTGATCGTGGTCAGCAGCTCGGCGTCGGGGTTCTGCTTGGGGTCGGCGGTGTAGACGCCGTCGACGCCCTTGGCCATCAGCACCACCTCGGCGCCGATCTCCAGTGCCCGCTGGGCCGCGGTGGTGTCGGTGGAGAAGTACGGCAGGCCCATGCCCGCGCCGAAGATCACCACCCGCCCCTTCTCCAGGTGCCTGCGCGCCCGCAGCGGAATGTAGGGCTCGGCGACTTGGCCCATCGTGATCGCGGTCTGCACTCGGGTCGCGATGCCTTCCTTCTCCAGGAAGTCTTGCAGCGCAAGGCTGTTCATGACGGTGCCGAGCATGCCCATGTAGTCGCTGCGGGTGCGCTCCATCCCGCGCTGTTGCAGCTGCGCGCCGCGGAAGAAGTTGCCGCCGCCGATGACGACGGCCACCTGCACACCGCTGCGGACCACTTCGGCGATCTGGCGGGCGACCTGGTGCACGACGTCGGGGTCCAGCCCCACTTGTCCCCCGCCGAACATCTCGCCGCCGAGTTTGAGCAGCACGCGCGAGTACATCGGCCGGATCGACGAATCAGCTGGGGCCGATGGGCTCGCGCCGTTGGGGCCTGTGGGCTTCGACGCCGCCTGACCGGCCGCGGCGCTGTCGACGGGGTCCGCCATCCGACTCCTTCGAGGTCCTCGCTGAGTTCCCCTCATCCTGCCTCATGGCGGCCACCCCGGCGCTGCGGGGTCGGCGTGGTTAACCCAGGTGAGCCGAGAGTAACCAGGCCGGCACCGACTTGCGGCCCTTCGGCTCATCACGCACGTCAGTCACCGGGAAGAACTCCTGAAAGCCCTCGGGGAAGACGCCGTGGATGCGTGCGGGCCTGATCTCGTCGATCGTCCAGTACTTGGCCACGACGTCACGCAGCTCGTCCTTCGAGACGGGGTTGGCCGGCCCGTCGGGCATGCCCGCCCTGTCGAAGACGAGCACGAAGTAGGACGCGCCAGGCGCGGCGGCGCGCACGATGCACTGCTGGTACCCCTCGCGCAGCTCGACCGGCATCGAGTGGAACAGCGTCGAGTCGACGATGGTGTTGAACCGGCCGTCGTAGCCGCCGAAGTCGCTGATGTCGGCGACCTCGAAGGTGGCATTGGTCAGGCCGCGTTTGGCGGCCTCGGCCCTGGCCAGTTCGATCGCGGTGGGTGACTGATCCAGCCCGACGGTGGTGTACCCGCGTTCGGCGAGATGCAGCGAGATCGCGGCCTCCCCGCAGCCCGCGTCGAGCACCTCCCCGGTGAACCTGCCCTGCTCGATCAGAGCGGCCAGCTCGGGCTGCGGTTCGCCGATGCTCCACGGCGGCCGCGTGCCGACGCCACCCATCTCCTCGGCCTCGCCCTTGTACGCGCTTTCGAACATCTCGCCGGTGGGTTCTGTCATGCCCTCCGATATATCAACCTGATTGATATATGTCAATATGCTTGATATGACGTCGCCTGGCGATGCCGGCTCGGCCGGCGAGATGCTCGAAGACCAGCCGCTGGGCTACCTGCTCGCGCGGGTGGCCAACGCGCTGCGCGCCGAGGTGGTCGCAACCGTGCTCGATCCGCTGGGATTGGCCTTCCCGCAGTACATCTGCATGCGGATCCTGTCGAAGTACCCGGGGCGGTCCAACGCCGACCTCGCCCGTTACATGAACGTCTCGCCGCAGGCGATGAACATCGTGCTGCGCGCCCTGCAGGACCGCGGCTTTGTGACGCGACCGGCCAGCGTCTCGTCGGGTCGTTCGTTGCCCGCCGACCTCACCGCCGAGGGGCGCGAAGTGTTGAAGCGCATCGACCCGGGGGTTCGCGAGGCGGACCGGAAATTGCTGGCGAACCTGACCCCGGCGCAACGACGCGAGTTCAAGCGGATCCTCGTCGTGCTCGGCACCGATTGAGTCTGCGCGCGGCCGGGGTGACAGGCCAGAATGGTGGCGATGAAGATCGTCTTGGCGCCTGACTCGTTCAAGGAGTCGATGACCGCGTCGCAGGCGGTCGCCGCGATGCGCGCCGGTGTGCAGGCGGTACTGCCGGATGCCGAGTGCGTCGAGGTGCCCATGGCCGACGGCGGCGAAGGCACCGTCGATGCCGTCGTCGACGCACTGCACGGCCGGCGCGTCGAGGCCGTCGTCCAAGACGCACTCGGCCGGCCGGTGACCGCCGCCTACGGCCACGTTCCGCTGCGCCAGCTCGCGGTGATCGAGATCGCGGCCGCGGCGGGCCTGGAGCGCATCCCCGTCGCCCAGCGAGATGTGCTGCGGGCCAGCACCTTCGGTGTCGGCGAACTCATCCGATCGGCCCTCGACCGCGGTGCCGAGGATCTTCTGATCGGGTTGGGCGGGTCGGCCACCAACGACGGCGGCGCGGGCATGCTCGTCGCGCTCGGCGCGGTGCTGACCGACGCCGCCGGAAACCCGCTGGAGCCCGGCGGCGCGGCCCTGCAGCGGCTCGAAAGCATCGACATCAGCGGCCTGGATCCTCGGTTGCACGACGTGCGGGTCCGCGTCGCATCCGATGTCACCGCTCCCCTGCTGGGGCCCACGGGTGCCAGCGCGGTGTTCGGGCCACAGAAGGGCGCGAGCGCCGCCGATGTGCAGTCGCTGGATTCGGCGTTGTCGCGCCTGGCCACCGTCACGGCGACGACGCTGGGTCGCGCGGAGCCGCAGCGCCCGGGGGCCGGTGCGGCGGGCGGCCTCGGCTTCGCGCTCGCCGAGTTTCTCGGCGCCGAGATCAGCCCGGGTGTCGACGAGGTCGCACGGACGGTCGGCCTCGAGCGAGCGCTGCTCGGTGCCGACTGGGTGTTCACCGGCGAGGGCAGTGTCGACGCCCAAACCGTCATGGGCAAAACACCTTTCGGCGTCGCGCAGCTGGCGGTGAAGGCCGGCGCCCGCGTCGTGATCTTCGCCGGGCGGGTCACCCAGGACGCGTCGGTGTTGTTCGACTACGGCGTGGACCGGCTGGTGGCGATCACCGCCGAAGGAACACCGATCGAGCAGGCGCTGCGCGAGGGGCCCGCCTCGCTGACCCGTGCGGCCGCACAGGTCTGCCGGGAGATCGCCGGCTGACTTTCAGGCGGGCCAGCGGCCGATCCCGGCCATCATCACCGGTGTGCTCACCCGGATGTCCTCGGCGAAGTGTGCGGAGGTGGCCGCCGCGGCCTCGGCCGACAGCAGGCCCTCGTCGACCAGCGCCTGACGAAGGCTCTCGAAGGTCAGCCGGAAGAAGTCGAAACCTGGTGAACTGGAGTCGATCACGCGGACCCGGCCCTCGCCGCGGACGTCGACGAAGCCGGCGTCGGCGATGTCGCCGACAACGCGCCTGCCGTAATCGGGGGCGAACCCGCGTCGTTGCATGAACTCCAGGACGGCGGCGGAAACCTCCCCGAACCCGTAGCTCTCGTCGTCGAAACCGAAGCTGCCCCAGTCGTAGTCCTCGAGGACGATCCAGCCGCCGGGCCGCAGCGTGGCGGCCAACCGGTCGAGAACCTGCCTGCGGTCAGCGAGATGCTCGAGGACCAGCCGGGAGTGCACCAGATCGAATTCGGATTCCGGAAGGTCGTCTTCGCGAATGTCGATGCGGCGCACGGTGATCACCTCGGATGCCAGATCGTCGACAAAGCGGGTGTCGATGTCGACCGCGGTGACCGTGGCGCCGCGGCCCGCCATCCATTCGACCATCGAGCCCCCGCCTGCCCCGACCTCCAGGCAGTTCCATCCGGCGCCGATGCCGAGTTCGTCCAAGAGCGCCTGGCTGCCGGCATCCCACAGCGCCTCCATGCCACGCAGCCGCTCCCGCTCGTGGGCGAAGTCCTGCTCGAAGACGTAGTCGCGGGTCATGGCTTCAAACTCGGCCACGGCCGGGCCTCTTCGAGTTCATAGGCCAGTCTCAGCAGCCGGGCCTCCTGCCCCAGCGACGCGGCGAACATCATGCCGACCGGCAGCCCGGATGCCGATTCCGCGAGCGGCAACGAAATGGCGGGCTCGCCAGTGGCGTTCTGCAGCGGGGTGTAGGCCACCCAGTCGACCAGGCGATCGATGATCTGCTCATAGTCCGCGGTTGGATCGAGATGACCGATCGGCGGCGTCACGTCGGCCAGCGTCGGCGTCAACACCACGTCGTAGGTGTCGGCCAGCCGCGAGGTGACCCGGCGGATCCGCGACAGCCGCGCGATCGCCAGCGGCACCCGGTGCAGGTTGCGCCCCGCGTGCCGCTCCAGGCCGAGGGTCAGGTTGTCCAACCGGGTCCGGTCGAAGCTCGGGCCGAACGCGCGTCGGCCGCCGCGCACGAGCGCGAACGCCAAAAACGCCCAGTACAACAGGAAGTCGTGCATGAAGCGCGGCGGGATGGGGTTGTCGATGGTCGTGACTTTGTGGCCCAGCTCCTCGAGCAGCGCCGCGGTCTTGAGGGTGAGTTCGCGAACCTCCGGGCTGGCGTCGCGGGTGATCGATCGCGTGCACACCGCGACCCGTAGCCGCTGCCTGCCCGGATGGGTGATGTCGCCGATCGGCGGCAGCTTCGGGTTGGCGTACACCCGTTCCATCTCGCGGTAGAACGCGGCGGTGTCGCGGACCGACCGGCTGACCACCCCGTTGGCCACGATGCGCAACGGCATCTGGCGCATGTCCTTGTCCAGCGGCAGCCGTCCGCGTGACGGCTTCAGCCCGACCAAGCCGTTGCAGGCGGCCGGAATCCGGATGGAGCCGCCGCCGTCGTTGGCGTGCGCGATCGGCACCACCCCGGCGGCGACGAACGCCGCCGATCCCGACGAGGACGCACCGGCGGTGTGTTCGGTGTTCCACGGATTGCGTACCGGGCCCAGCCGGGGATGCTCAGCCGAGGCGCTGAAGCCGAACTCCGACAGCTGTGTCTTGCCGAGCAGCACAAGCCCGGTCGACAGATAGCCCTTGGCGAAGTCGCCGTGCGTCAGTTCGGGCCGCGGGTCCCACGCGTCGGTGCCGCTCATCGTCGGGATGCCGGCGACGGCGACGTTGTCCTTGAGAAAGGACGGCACGCCGTCGAAGTAGCCGCCGAACGACCGCGAGGCGTTCACGCGGGTACGGGCGCGGTCGAACGCCTGGTTGGCCAAGCCGTTGAGGGCCGGGTTGACGGCCTCGGTGCGGGCGATGGCAGCCGCGACGAGTTCGGCCGCCGACACCGTGCCCGCCCGTAGCGCGCCGACCAGGCCCACGGCGTCGAGATCACCTAGGGCGTCGTCGCCGAAGGCGGAGATGCGTTTCATGCCCTGACGGTACCAACTCGTACCGCCGTATGAAGGCGAGAAGGAAACAGCCGGGCGAGGGTCGGGCGGCGGGTTAGGCCTGGCCGACCTCGAAGCGCACGAACCGGGTGACCTTCACCCCGGCCTCGTCGAGCAGCGCCTTGACCGTCTTCTTGTTGTCGGACACCGACGGCTGATCGAGCAGCACGACGTCCTTGTAGAAGCCGTTCAGCCGGCCCTCGACGATCTTGGGCAGCGCCTGCTCGGGCTTGCCCTCGTTGCGCGCGGTTTCCTCGGCGATGCGGCGCTCGTTGGCGACCACGTCCTCGGGCACGTCCTCGCGGGTCAGGTACTTGGCCTTCAGCGCGGCGATCTGCAGCGCCACAGCGTGCGCGGCGTCCTTGTCGGAGCCCTCGTACTCGACCAGCACACCGACGGCCGGCGGCAGGTCGGCGGCCCGCTTGTGCAGGTAGGTCTCCACGGTGCCGTCGAAGTAGGCCACGCGGCGCAGCTCGAGCTTCTCGCCGATCTTGGCCGACAGGTCGGCGATGACCTGCTCGACGGTAGGGGCCGCCGAATCTGCGGAAATGCGAGCGGCCTTGAGCGTGTCGATGTCGTTGGCCTTCGCCGCGGCGGCCGCGGTGACGATCTGGTCGGCGACCGCCTGGAACTCGGCGTTCTTCGCCACGAAGTCGGTCTCGCAGTTCAGCTCGATCAGCGCGCCGTCCTTGGCCGCCACCAGGCCCTCGGCGGTGGCCCGCTCGGCGCGCTTGCCGACGTCCTTGGCGCCCTTGATGCGCAGCAGCTCGACGGCCTTGTCGAAATCGCCGTCCGCCTCGACCAGCGCGTTCTTGCTGTCGAGCATGCCGGCGCCGGTCAGCTCCCGCAGTCGCTTGACGTCGGCAGCGGTGTAGTTAGCCATCCTCAGCTCTCCCTAAGCCTCTGAAGTCTTCGGTTCGGTCTGGACGTTCGCCTCCGGGGTGGAAGGCTCGGCACCGGCGGCGGTCGGGGACGCGGTCGTGGCCGCCGGCGCGGTCGCGGAGGCCAGCAGTTCCTGCTCCCACTCGGCCAGCGGCTCGGCACCCGTGGCGTCCGGCTTGTCGCCGTCACGCCCCACACCGGCCCTAGCCTGCAGCCCCTCGGCGACCGCGGCGGCGATCACCTTGGTCAGCAGCGCGGCCGAGCGGATCGCGTCGTCGTTGCCCGGGATCGGGTAGTCGACGAGGTCGGGATCGCAGTTGGTGTCGAGGATCGCGATGATCGGGATGTTCAGCTTGCGGGCCTCGGCGACGGCGAGGTGCTCCTTGTTGGTGTCCACCACCCAGATCGCCGACGGCACCTTCTGCATATCCCGGATACCGCCGAGGCTGCGCTCGAGCTTGTTCTTCTCCCGGGTCAGCATCAGGATTTCTTTCTTGGTACGACCCTCGAAACCACCGGTCTGCTCCATCGCCTCGAGCTCCTTGAGGCGCTGCAGCCGCTTGTGCACGGTCTGAAAGTTGGTGAGCATGCCGCCCAGCCAGCGCTGGTTCACATAGGGCATGCCGACGCGGGTGGCCTCTTCGGCGATCGCTTCCTGCGCCTGCTTCTTGGTGCCGACGAACAGGATCGTGCCGCCGTGGGCGACGGTCTCCTTGACGAACTCGTACGCCTTGTCGATGTAGGTCAGCGTCTGCTGCAGGTCGATGATGTAGATGCCGTTGCGGTCGGTGAAGATGAACCGCTTCATCTTGGGATTCCAGCGACGGGTCTGGTGCCCGAAGTGGGTGCCGCTGTCAAGCAGCTGCTTCATGGTTACAACAGCCATGTCGGCTATTTCCTTTTTCGTCGGTTGTCGCCCGACGCCGGGTGACGCCGAGCCCTGGTGCCCGCTCGGAATGCCAGACCCGTCTGGGAACGGGACCGACGGCATCCGGGATACGACCGTGAAGAACCGGGTCGTGGCGCAGACACGCGAAGTCAGCCCGCTCGCGCGAGCTGCGGTTAGCAAGTTTACACCGTGTGCAGGGGTGCTTTTTCCACAGCGACCTGCTGATCCACAGATCGCCGCCGAGACCTGGCGCGGTTTACCCAAAATGCGCTGAGCTGGGCCGATGCGGTGGCTCGCGCTGGTGGCCGCGGCGCTGGTGTGGGCGGCGCCCGCGGGCGCCGACGGTGAACGGTTGCGGTGGCCGCTGCAGCCGCGGCCCACGGTGGCGCGCGCTTTCGACGCGCCGTCGCCGCACTGGCAGCGCGGGCACCGGGGTGTGGACCTGGCCGGTTCGACGGGCCAGAGCGTGTATGCCGCGGCCGCGGGCACGGTGGTGTTCGCCGGTGAGCTGGCCGGTCGGCCGCTGGTGTCGATCGCGCACCCCGGTGGCCTGCGCACCAGCTATGAGCCGGTGCAGCCGGCCGTGCGCGCGGGGCAGCTCGTCGACACCGGGACCGCGATCGGGGTCCTCGACGCCGGCCATGCCGGCTGCCCGACGGCGGCGTGCCTGCACTGGGGCGCGATGTGGGGCCCCGCGTCGCGCGCGGACTACGTCGACCCGCTGGGTCTGCTCGCCACCACACCCATCCGCCTCAAACCGGTCTGAGCGTCAACCCCTCTTGGCGCGAGCGTGCGTGTCAGAGGACGACACGCCGAGGTTTTCCGCGAGTTTGCGCACGCTCGCGACGACGCCGGCGAGCGCCTACCGTCACGAACATGACCGTCGCATCCGACGCGCACCGCAACCGCCGGCTCCGGTTCGGCCTGCACACGGCCCTGCCCCGCGGCACGGAACTGGCCGAGTTCGCCGTCGCGGTCGAAAACGCCGGCTTCGACGTGCTGACGATCCCCGACCATCTCGTGGCGTCGCTCTCGCCGTTCGCCGGGGCCACCGCGGCCGCCACAGCCACCACCCGGCTGCACACCGGCACGCTGGTGCTGAACAACGACCTGCGTCACCCGGTCGAGGTCGCCCGCGAAACAGCCACCGTCGCAGCGGTTTCCGGCGGCCGCTTCGAACTCGGGCTGGGCGCCGGGCACATGAAGTCCGAATACGACGCCGCCGGCATCCCTTTCGACTCGGGTCGCGTACGGGTCGACCGACTGGTCGAGTCGGTGCAGGTGATCCGGTCGCTGCTGGCCGGTGAGCCTGTCGACGTCGACGGCGCCCATTACCGGGTGCACGCCGAGGCCGGATCGCTGGTCGCGGCGCCCGGCGTTCGGGTGCCGATCCTGGTGGGCGGCAACGGAACCCGGGTACTGCGGTTGGCCGGCCGCGTCGCCGACATCGCGGGGCTGGCCGGGTTCAGCCACAACCGCGACGCCACGAAGGTGGAGTTGACGCATTTCGACGCCACGGGACTGGAGAACCGGATCACGGTGGTGCGCGACGCGGCCGGCGACCCTTTCGACGCCGTCGAACTCAACGCGCTCATCCAGTTCGTGGTCGTCACCGACGATCGCGAGGCAGCGGCCGCCGAATTGGCCGCCACGTTCGGCGGCGTCTCCCCGGAGCTGTTGTTGGACTCCCCCTTCGTGCTGCTCGGCACGCATGACCAGATGGCCGAAACGCTCGTCGCGCGGCAACAGCGCTTCGGGGTGAGCTACTGGACGGTGTTCGACGAATGGGTGGGCCGTCCCTCGGCGATGCCCGACATCGCCGAGGTGATCAACCGGTTGCGTTGAGCTCGGCCAGCCGAATCACGCGCGGGGGTGGGCCTGGTCGTGCACGGCGCGCAGCCGGGCGACGGTGACATGGGTGTAGAGCTGTGTGGTCGCCAGCGTGGAATGGCCCAGCAGTTCCTGTACGACGCGCAGGTCCGCCCCGCCCTCGAGCAGGTGCGTGGCGGCGCTGTGGCGTAACCCGTGCGGGCCGATGTCGGGTGCCCCGTCGACGGCCGCGATCGTCTGGTGCACGACGGTGCGGGCCTGCCGCGGGTCGAGGCGGCGGCCCCGCACGCCCAGCAACAGCGCAGGCCCGGAGTCGGCGGTGGCCAACGCGGGGCGTCCGTCGGCCAGCCACGCCGTCAGCGCCGTCTGCGCAGGTACGCCGAAGGGGACGGTGCGCTGTTTGTTGCCCTTGCCCAGTACGCGCAGCAGCCGCCGCGACGTGTCGACGTCGTCGAGGTCCAGTCCGCACAGCTCGCTGACCCGGATTCCGGTGGCGTACAACAACTCGACGATCAGGCGGTCCCGCATTGCGAGCGGGTCGCCTTGTTGGGCACCGGATTTCGCGGCCGCCATGGCGTCGAGCGCCTGGTCTTGACGCAGCACCGACGGAAGGGTGCGCCGGGCCTTGGGTACCTGCAGGCGGACCGCCGGATCGGCGGCGATCAGCCCGCGCCGCACCGCCCACGCGGTGAACGTCTTGACCGACGACGTGCGCCTGGCCAGCGTCGTGCGGGCCGCACCCGCGGTCGCCTGCGCGGCCAGCCAGGAGCGCAGCAGCGGCAGCGTCAGCGCGTCCAGGCCCATCTCGGAGATCTGCTGGTCAGCGAACTCGAACAGCGACCGCAGGTCACCGAGGTAGGCGCGGCGGGTGTGCTCGGAGCGCCCGCACTGCAGTGCGAGGTACTCGTCGAACTCCTCGAGGATCGCCTCCACGCCCCTTACCGTCGCAGACACGACCGCGGGTGTCAGGTGACGCGCCGCATCGCCTCCGGGGTCAGTTCTTTCAGCGAGCGGTAACCGTCGACGGCCATGGTCACATCGGCCTCGGCCAGCAGTGACCGCAGCACGTGCACGATGCCGTCGACACCGCCCAGGGCGAGCCCGTAGGCGTAGGGCCTGCCGACGGCCACGGCGTCGGCGCCCAGTGCGAGCGCCTTGACGATGTCGGTGCCGCTGCGGATGCCGGAGTCGAACCACACGGGTAGCCCGTCGGCGGCGTCGACCACCGCGGGCAAACAGTCGATGGCAGGAATTCCGCCGTTGGCCTGCCGCCCGCCGTGATTGGAGCAGTAGATGGCGTCCACGCCGCCGTCCTTGGCGCGGCGGGCGTCGTCGGGGTGGCAGATGCCCTTGACGATGAGCGGCAGATCGGTGAGCGAGCGCAGCCACGGCAGGTCATCCCAGGTCAACGGGTTGCCGAAGATCTGCGCCCACCGCAACACCGCGCCTTGGGAATTCTCCTCGGGCGGCTGCGCCAGGCTCGCCCGGAACACCGGATCGGTGGTGTAGTTGGCCAGACACAGCCCGCGAAGAAACGGAAAGTTCGACGACGTCAGGTCGCGGGGGCGCCACCCGGGAATCCACGTGTCCAGGGTGACGACGATGCCCTTGAACCCGGCCGCCTCGGCGCGGTGCACGAAGCTGGCCGCCAGCTCGCGATCGGTGGGGGTGTAAAGCTGGAAAAAGCCTGGGGTGTCACCTAATTCGGCGGCCACCTGTTCCATCGGGTCGGCCGACATCGTCGACGCGATCATCGGCACGCCGGTGCGCGCGGCGGCCCGCGCGGTGGCGAGGTCACCGTGGCCGTCCTGGGCGCAGAGTCCGATGACGCCCACCGGCGCCAGCAGCGCCGGCGAGGGCAGCGTCATCCCGAACAACTCCACCGACAGGTCGCGCTCATTGGCGCCGACAAACATCCGCGGCATCAGCCCCCAGTGGTCGAAAGCGGTGACGTTGACGCGCTGGGTGCGTTCGTCGCCTGCTCCGCCGGCGACATAGGACCACATCGACGGGGACATCGCGGCTTGGGCCTTGGCCTCCAGTTCCGCGAACGCCATCGGCAGTGCCGGCAGCACGCCGGACAGGCCCTGAAAGTAGATCTCGAGTTGGTAGTCGCTGAACGCCATGCGGCTAGGGTGCCAGGCCGATGCTCAGGCGTTGGCCTGTTCCTCGGCCTTGGCCAGTTCCCGTTTCCACTGGCGGAACGTCTCTTCGGTGCGGCCACGACGCCAGTAGCCGGAGATCGACGACGCCCACTTGGCCTCCACACCGCGCTCCTTGCGGATATAGGGCCGCAGGTTGTGCATCACCGCCTGCGCCTCGCCGTGGATGAAGACCTGCACCTGCCCCGGTAGCCACGGCGTCTCCTTGACCGCCGCGATGAGCGGCGCGTTGTCGCCGGCGATGTCCTCGGGCACCAGGTCGGCGCGGCCGCCACGATAGATCCAGGTCAGCTCGACACCGTCGGGCCTCTTCAGCGCGATCTCGTCCTCGGGCCCCGCGACTTCAATGAAGGCTTTGCCGATCGCGTTGTCGGGCAACGCTTCCAGTGCCACACCGATCGCGGGGATGGCGGTCTCGTCACCGGCGAACAGATACCAGTCCGCTGCCGGGTCAGGCGCGTAGGCCCCGCTGGGGCCCATCAGATAGGCCGGCTGGCCCGGTTCGGCGGCCGCGGCCCACGGCCCAGCCACGCCGTGGTCGCCGTGCACCACGAAGTCGATCCAGAGCTCACGCCGCTCGGGGTCGGCGTGGCGGACGGTGAAGGTGCGCACCGTCGGTCGTCGGTCCGGTGGCAGGGTGTTGAAACTGTCGATGGTCAGCGGCTGCGGCAACGCGCCGACGTCGATGCCGTCGTCGACGACCACGATCTTGACGTAGGAATCCGTGAACTCGCTGGGCGTGAAGGTATCGAAGCCGGTGCCCGGACCCGAGCCGCCGAGCACCAGGCGGATGAGATGCGGTGTCAACTGCTCGGTGCGCATCACCTGAAAGGTGTGTATCGGACGCCCTGCCACGAAATTCCTCCACATCCACGACCACACGCCGGCTTTCGCGCCGACGCGCCCGACTATACGGAGCCATACCAGCGCGAGGCCTGCCGTCGCGGTCTACCTTGCCAGCACCTCCGCGGTCACCTTTGGCCGCCAGTCCGACGTCAGCAACGCCCCGAAGTTGTCCTGGTCATCCGTTTGGTCCGCGGTGTCGATGTCGCGGATCGAATAGATGAACACCGGACCGCTGTAAACGGTCCGCGCCGCCTTGGCCAGCACGTCGGTGATCTGCCGCGCCTGCTCTTGTTGGGTGACCCCGCCGGGCGTGGCCGCGGCGGTGGGCGCGCCGATCTCGGTCATCCAGATCTTCTTTCCGCCGTCGCCGTTGTCGACCATGAGTTGGCGTACCCGTTCGACATCGGACCAACCGTTGTGGTCGTCGATGCCCAACCCGGCGGGATAAACGTAGGGGTGCATGGCCATCGCATCGAAAAACCCGCCGGCGCCGAGCGCGTACATCGCCTCGACGAACGTCGGCGGCGCGTCCGGCGCGAACGCACGGCTCATCCCCGCGGCCAACACGGTGCTGTGCGGCTGCACCGCCTTGATCGCCGGATAGGCGGCCTTCAACAGCGCCGTGTAGCGGGCCGCGCGGTCGTCGAGGTAACCGAAGAAGAGCGGGACGTTCGGCTCGTTCCACACCTCCCAACTGCTGACCCGGTCGCCGTAGCGCTTCACCAGGGTGGTCAGAAAGCTGGCGAGCAGAGCCGGGTCGACGGGCGGGGCGCTGAAATACGATCCGGGCGTCCTGCCCCATTCCGGGGTGTAGGAGACCATGGCCAGCACCTGCAGCCCGCGCGACACCGCCCCGTCGATCCAGTGATCCAGATAGCCCCAGTCGTAGGCGCCGGGCATCGGCTCGATGCGGCTCCAGTCCACGAACACCCGCAACCATGTCGCACCGGTTCGAGCCACTGCGTCGAGTTCGCGGTCGGCGTCCATGGGGCTCATCCACGTCATCGGTGCGCCGACGGCGAAGCCGTACCCGTCGCGGGGGGTGGTGGCCGGCTGCGCCTGCGCGGTGCGCGTATCGGTGACCGACGTCGCGGCAAACAGCAGCAAGACGGCGGCGATCCCGCCGACGAACCTGTTCACCCCGCTGCGCATTTCGACAACCTACTAAAGGACGCGTTTCCAACGTCCGTCGCGGCGCCTCACCAAGCCGGCCAGCTCAAGGGTTGCCAGCGGGCCCAACACCTGTCGGGCCGGCAAACCGGCGGCCATCGCGATCTCGTCGAGATCACGGGCCGCACGTGCGGGCAGCGCGTCATAGACGCGTTTGTCGGTGTCGTCGAGGCCGTCGAGCGGTGAGACCGGCCGCGGCTCGTCGGGAGCCAGCTCGCCGATCCGGCCGACCAGCTCGATGACCTCCTCGGCGCGGGTGATCAGACGGGCCCCGTCCCGCAGTAAGACGTGGCACCCGACCGACGCCGAGGACGTGATCGGGCCGGGAACCGCGCACACCGCGCGCCCCAGGGCACCGGCCCACGCCGCGGTGTTGGCGGCGCCGCTGCGGGCCCCGGCCTCCACGACGACGGTGGCGCCGGCCAGCGCAGCCACCAGCCGGTTGCGGGTCAGAAACCGGTGCCGTGCCGGGCGCACGCCGGGTGGATATTCGGTGATCAATGTCCCGTCCTCGGCGATCCGTCGCAGGAGCGCGCTGTGTCCCGCCGGATAGGGCACGTCGATCCCGCCGGCGAGCACCGCGACGGTCAGCCCGTCGGCCGCCAGGGCGGCGCGGTGCGCTGCCCCGTCGATACCGAACGCCGCACCGGACACCACCGCGACATCTCGTCCAGCCAACCCCGCGGCCAGATCTCCCGCGGCGAACTCGCCGTACGCGGTGGCCGCCCTGGTGCCGACCACCGCCGCAGCACGGGCAGTTACGTCGTCTAGCCGCGCCGACCCGACCACCCACAGCACCATCGGCTTGTGAGCCTGCGGACGCAGCCGCCCACCGATGCCGGCGAACGCGGTGAACGCCAGCATCGGCCATTCATCGTCATCCGGAGTGACCAGCCGACCGCCCATCGCCGCGAGCAGGTCTAAATCCCGTGCAGCACAGTCGATGTGGCGCCGCGATTCCACTCCGTCGTTCACCGCAGCCCCGGCTTGCCCGGTGCGGACACGATCGGCGGCTTCGACCACTCCGACCCGCGCCACCAGTGCATTCAGCGCCGGGCACGGTGGTTCGGCCACCCGGGACAGGTAGGCCCAGGCACGCGCAACGTCGTCGCTCATCGCACACCCCCGCACTGCCGGAAACTCAAGGCCGCCGTGACGTCCTCCAGATCCGGGGAGGTCCGTCCGGCAAGATCGCAAAGCGACCACGCCACACGTAGCGTGCGGTCCATGCCGCGCGCGCTGAGCTGACCGCGATCGACCGCCCCGTACAGCGGCTTCATCACGGTCCTCGGCAGGCGAAACCTGCGCCGCAGCAACGCTCCGCTGACCTCGGCGTTGGTTCGGATCCCGTACGCGCGCCACCGTTCCCCGGCCGCCTGCCGCGCCGCCACGACGCGCTCGCGAACCATGGCGGTGGACTCGCCCTCCTGTTGCACAAGCTCGCCCGCTCGCACCGGATGCATCTCGACGCGCAGATCGACGCGGTCGATCAGCGGGCCGGACAGCTTGCCGAGATACCGCCGCTTCTCGGCCCCGCCGCAGATGCAGTCTCGGGGATTGGGCGGTGCGCACGGACACGGGTTGGCCGCCAACACCAACAGGAACCGTGCCGGATAACGCGCCACCCCGTCGCGACGTGCCAGCCGAATCTCCCCGTCCTCCAGCGGGGTTCGCAGCGCCTCGAGCACGCTGACACCGATCTCCGCGCACTCGTCGAGAAACAGCACGCCGCGGTGGGCGCGGCTGACGGCGCCAGGACGCGCCATTCCCGAGCCGCCCCCGACCATCGCCGCGACGCTGGAGGTGTGGTGCGGAGCGATGAACGGCGGTTGTGTGATCAACGGCGTGTCGGTGGCAAGCAATCCCGCCACCGAGTGAATCGCCGTCACCTCCAGCGACTCACTTTCCGACAGCGTCGGCAGCAGTCCCGGAAGCCGTTGTGCCAGCATCGTTTTACCCACGCCGGGTGGACCGGTCAACATCAGATGGTGCCCGCCGGCCGCGGCGACCTCGACGGCGAACCGCGCCTGGCTCTGTCCGACCACGTCGGCGAGGTCGAACGTCGGCCCCGAAACACCGCGTGGCGCATCAACCCTGCCCCGCAGCGGTGCTTTTCCCGTGATCCAGGACTGCAGCTCACGCAGCGTGCGCACGCCCAGCACCTCGATGCCGTCGACCAGGCTGGCTTCGGCGAGGTTGTCGACGGGCACCACCACGGTCGGCCAGCCCTCGCGTTTGGCGGCCATCACCGCGGGCAGCACACCGGTGACCGGCCGCACCCGACCGTCGAGCGCGAGCTCGCCGAGCAACACCGTTTTCTCCAGCCGCGGCCACTCGGTCTTCTTTTCCGCCGACAGCACCGACAGCGCGAGCGCCAAATCGTAGACAGACCCCATCTTCGGCAGCGTCGCCGGCGACAGCGCCAACGTCAGCCGCGCCATCGGCCAGTTGTTGCCGCAGTTGGTGATCGCCGCACGCACCCGGTTTCGCGATTCCTGCAGCGCCGCGTCCGCGAGGCCGACCAGATGCACGCCGGGCAGACCCGACGAGATGTCGGCCTCGATCTCCACGATCTGCCCCTCGAGGCCGCGGATGGCCACCGAGAAGGCCCGCCCCAGCGCCATCACCCCACCCCCTGCAGATGGATGATCTCGGGCGTGCGCTGCCTGCCGATGCGCACCCCGACGACGTCGATGCGCAGATGCGCCCACCCGGTGTCCTGTGCGGCCAACCACAAGCACGCCAGGCGGCGTAGGCGCTGCACCTTCTCCGGGGTGACCGCCTGTTCGACACCGCCGAACCGATCGCTGGTGCGGGTCTTCACCTCGACGAAGATCGCGATGCGGGCGGCGTCGTCGGCGGCGATCACGTCCAGCTCGCCATACCGGCAACGCCAGTTCCGGTCGAGCACCCGCAAGCCAAGCGACCGCAGATGATCGACCGCGAGTTGCTCTCCGAGTGCACCGATTTCAGCGCTGGTGAAGGAAGTCATGGCACCACCGTGGGGCAGGCGACCGACAAATCGCCGCCGACCGGCCGCCGTCATCCCCAACCGGGGATTCATCCACAGATTCGGCGCCGCCTGTTTCGCCGGCCTAAAATGGCGGGTACACCCCGGCATGACCCACAAGTCGTTACATGGCGTCGCCGACCGCGCCACCGACAGTGACGCGTTCGAATACACCGCGCGCGCCGGGTTCGCGGTCAGCGGCGTACTGCACCTGCTGGTCGGCTACCTGATTCTTCGGATCGCCCTGGGGTCAGGCGGCAACGCCGACCAATCCGGGGCGTTGGCGACGCTGGCGCAGCGAACCGGTGGCGCGGTGTTGCTGTGGGTCGTCGCCGCGGGCTTGTTCGCCCTCGGGCTCTGGCGCGTCGCCGAGGCGGTCGTCGGCCCGCGGCCCGGGGAGGGATCGCGGCGCGCCGACGACGACACCCCGGCGTGGAAGCGCGCGAAGTCGCTCGGCCTGGCCGTGGTCAATTTCGCGATCGCGTTCTCGGCGGCCCGCTTCGCCATGGGCAGCGGACAGCAGAGCGCCCAGCAGAACGCCGGGCTGAGCGCACAGATGATGCAGTCGGGCTGGGGCAAGGCGGTGCTGGTCGCGGTGGGGCTCGGGCTGATCGGTGTCGGCGGCTACCACGTCTACAAGGGCGTGACGAAGCGCTTCTGCAAGGACCTGCGCGGCGGCGTCGGATCCGGGGTCAGCGCTGTCGGGATCACCGGCTACGCGGCCAAGGGGCTGGCCCTGGCCGGCGCGGGCCTGCTGGTCGTCGTGGCCACGCTGCAGGCCGACCCGTCCAAGGCGACGGGACTGGATGCGGCGGTCAAGGCGCTCGGCGAGGCGCCGTTCGGCCAGTTTCTTCTCGTCCTGGCAGCCGTCGGAATCGCCGCGTTCGGCATCTACAACTTCGTTCGGGCCCGCTTCGGGCGGATGTGACTGCCGGCACACCGACCTCGCTCATCTGCCCACAGCCCGCCGGCTCAAACCCCGAAAGGGTATCTTTCATTAGGTAAACCTCAGCTAAAAGAGCTGCGGTCTGACCTGTCCGAACAGTGAAAGGACTCCCCTGCATGCGACCACGGTGGAGGCGGATCGCCGCCGTCCTGTCAACGCTGGCCGTCGCGATCGGCGCGACCGCATGCACCAACTCGGGTGACAGCGACGAGCTGCTGATCTACAACGCGCAGCACGAGTCACTGGCCAAGGAGTGGATCGACGCGTTCACCGAGGAGACCGGCATCAACGTGTCCTACCGCCAGGGCGGCGACACCGAGCTCGGCAATCAGCTGGTGGCCGAGGGCGACGCCTCACCCGCCGACGTCTTCCTCACCGAGAACTCCCCCGCGATGGCGGCCGTGGAACGCGCGGGCCTCTTCGCCGAACTCGACGCCGAGACCCTCGATCAGGTGCCTGCGCAGTTCCGCCCGGACACCGGCAGGTGGACCGGGGTCGCCGCGCGCAGCACCGTGTTCGTCTACAACAAGGACAGGTTGACGCCCGACCAGTTACCGAAGTCGATGCTCGACCTGCAGCAGCCCGAGTGGAAGGGCCGCTGGGGTGCCCCGCCGACCAAGGCCGACTTCCAGGCGATCGTCGCCGCGCTGCTCGAACTCGAGGGCGAGGCAGCCACCGCGCAGTGGCTCGAGGCGATGAAGGCCAACGCGGTGCCCTACAACAACAACATCGACACCCTCAAGGCGGTCAACGCCGGCGAGGTCGACGGCGGCATCATCTACCACTACTACTGGTACCGCGATCAATCCAAGACCAAGGAGATCAGCGGCAACACCGCGCTGCACTATTTCAAGAACCGCGATCCCGGTGCCTTCGTCAGCCTGTCCGGCGGAGGCGTGCTGGCCTCCAGCGACAAGCAGGATCAGGCGCAGCGCTTTCTGCGGTTCGTCACCAGCAGGGCAGGCCAGGAAGTCCTCGAGAAAGGCACCTCCTTCGAGTATCCGGTCGCCAGCGGTGTGCCCGCGAATCCGGAACTGCCTCCTCTGGATTCGCTGCAGGCGCCCGATGTCGACCCCTCGAAGTTGAACGAACAGAAGGTGACCGAGCTGATGACGAAGGCAGGCCTGCTGTAGGTGGCCGTCCCCACCGTCGCCCGCACCGCAGCACCGGCCTCGCGGCCGGACAGCACCACCCGGCCGGGCCCGCTGGTTTCGGCAACCGTTGCGATTCTGGTTGCCGCGACGGGCATTCCGCTCGGCTACGTGGTGTGGGGTGCTGTCTCGGTCGGATGGGACCGCGCCTACGAACTGGTGGTGCGGCCCCGCGTCGGCGAGCTTCTGTACAACACCGTCGCGCTGGTGGCCATCACCGTGCCGCTCTGCGTGCTGATCGGGGTCGGGGTGGCCTGGCTGGTGGAACGCACCGACCTACCCGGACGGGCAGTCTGGCGTCCGTTGTTCGTTGCGCCGCTTGCCGTTCCGGCGTTCGTCAACAGTTACGCCTGGGTGGGTGTGGTGCCCTCGCTGCACGGGCTGTGGGCTGGGGTGTTGATCTCCACGCTTTCCTACTTCCCGTTCATGTACCTGCCCGTCGCGGCGACCTTACGTCGACTCGACCCGGCGGTGGAGGAATCGGCGCGGGCGCTGGGATCGGATTCGGTGACGGTGTTCTTCCGCGTGGTGCTGCCCCAACTGCGGCTGGCGATTCTGGGCGGCGGCCTGTTGATCGGTGTGCATCTGCTCGCCGAATACGGTGCTTTCGCGATGGTGCGCTTCGACACCTTCACCGTGGCGATCTTCCAACAGTTCCAGGTGACGTTCGACGGTGCCGCGGGCAGCATGCTCGCCGGGGTTCTGGTGTTGCTCTGCCTTGCCTTGTTGGTCGCCGAGGCCGCGGCACGCGGCAACGCCCGCTTCGCCAGAATCGGATCCGGCGCGCCCTCGGTGATCACCCCGATTCGGCTGGGTCGCAGCGTGATCCCTGCCTCCGCAGCGCTTGTCGCGCTGGCTGCCCTGGCGCTCGGCGTGCCGACGTGGACCATTCTGCGCTGGCTGTGGATCGGCGGCGCCGAGGTGTGGGACTTCGGGGACATCGTCACCTCGCTGAGTCAGACCATCGGGTTGGCCGCGGCAGCGGCGGCGCTGACGACCTTGCTCGCGTTCCCCGTGGCGTGGGTGGCGGTGCGCTCCAGCGGTTTTCTTGCCCGCGCAGCCGAAGGGGCCAACTACGTCGCCAGCTCGTTACCCGGCATCGTCACCGCGCTGGCGCTGGTCACGGTCACCATCTCCGTTGCGCCCGTTCTATACCAGAGCGTCGCGCTGATCGTGTTCGCTTACGTGCTGCTGTTCATGCCGCGCGCACTGGTCAACGTCCGCGCCGGGCTGGCTCAGGTTCCGACCAGCCTCGAGGAGGCCTCTCGCTCGCTCGGCAGTTCGCCGACCGCCACGTTCTTCCGCGTCACGCTGCGCCTGACCGCGCCCGCCGCGGCCGCCGGGGCCGCACTGGTGTTCGTCGCTGTCGCCACCGAGTTGACCGCCACCCTTCTGCTCGCGCCGACGGGCACCAACACGCTGTCGATGAGGTTCTGGTCGTTGTCCAGCGAGCTGGACTACGCCGCCGCCGCGCCGTACGCGCTGGCGTTGGTGGTGCTGGCGATACCGGTGACGCTCATCCTGCTGCGCCAGTCGGCGAAGGCGGCCGCGCTATGACCGCGACGGTTGAAACCCACGGATTGGCAAAGTCTTTCAACGGACACACCGTGCTGCACCACATCGACCTCGAGGTGCAGCCAGGCACCATCACCGCGGTCGTCGGGTCGTCGGGCTGCGGGAAGACGACGCTGCTGCGCCTCATCGCCGGCTTCGAGCAACCCGATGCGGGCACGATCAGCATCGGGGGACGTCAAGTCGCGAGCCCGGAGCGCTCGGTGCCGCCCCATCGCCGGGCGGTCGGCTACGTCGCCCAGGACGGTGCACTGTTTCCGCATCTGACCGTCGGGCAGAACATCGCCTACGGTCTGCCGCACAGACAGCACCGCGAGCGGGTGCGTGCCCGGGTCGCCGAGTTGCTGGAGACGGTCTCGCTGGACCCCTCCTACGCATCCCGGCGCCCCCATGAACTGTCCGGCGGGCAGCAACAACGGGTGGCACTGGTGCGGGCGTTGGCGCGCGAACCGGCGCTGATGCTGCTCGATGAACCGTTCAGCTCGTTGGACACCGGGCTGCGCGCATCCACCCGCAAGGCGGTGGCCGGATTGCTCGCCGACGCCGGCGTGACGACGCTGCTGGTGACCCACGACCAGGAGGAAGCGCTCTCGGTCGCCGGTCAGATCGCCGTGATGCGGGACGGCAGGTTCACCCAGGTCGGTCCGCCGCAGCAGGTCTACCGCGAACCCGCCGACCATTTCACCGCGGCTTTTCTGGGGGACTGCATCTCGCTGCCGTGCACGGTGAACGCCTGCGTCGCCGAGTGCGCTCTCGGGCGCATCCCCGTGCAGGCCGACGACGGGCCGGCAACGGTGCTGCTGCGCCCCGAACAGCTTGTGGTGACAGGTGTTTCAGATACCGAGCAGTTCCGGGGCGTCGGCACCGTGGTCGCCTCCGAGTTCCTGGGTCACGACGTGCTGCTGACCATCGACCTCGCAGGTGATGCCGCACCGGTGGTCGTGCGTCAACACAGCCTCAACGCCCCTCCGATCGAGGCCAAGGTGCATATCGAGGTGGTCGGCAAAGGAATCGTGCTGTGATGCACCGGCTCGTCGACCTCCTTCGCGGCCACGGCGAGAACGTCGCGGTGCTCACCGAAACGCATCGGCTCACATATGCGCAGCTAGCCGACCGGGTCGCCGCAGCCGTGCCTGGCATCGGGGATACCCGCCGCCTGGTGTTGCTCGAAACCCGCAATGACATGTGGACGTTGGTGCATTACCTCGCGGCCCTCACCGGTGAGCATGTCGTGCTTCCCGTACCCGCCGGCCGCGATCACGCGACCATGGTGCAGGCCTATGATCCCGACGTGGTCGTCGCCGACGGCGCCGTGCACCATCGGCGAAGGGCTTCTCGGCATCGGCTGCACCCCGATCTCGCGCTGCTGCTCTCCACCTCCGGAAGCACCGGGTCCCCGAAACTGGTCCGGTTGTCACACACCAACCTGATCTCCAATGCGACCGCCATCGCCGAGTATCTGAACATCCGCGAATCAGACCGGGCCGCAACCACGCTGCCGATGTCCTACTGTTACGGCCTTTCGGTGGTCCACAGCCATCTGCTGCGTGGCGCCGCGCTGATCCTCACCGACCGGTCGGTGATGGACGAGCAGTTCTGGGACCTTTTCCGCCGGTGCCGCGGCACCTCGTTCGCCGGCGTTCCCTACACCTTCGAACTGCTCGAACGCATCGGCTTCGACACCATGGATCTGCCCACCCTTCGCTACGTCACCCAGGCCGGCGGCCGGATGGCGCCGGAGCGGGTGACGCGATTCGCCGAGCTGGCGCAGCGCCGCGGCTGGGAGCTGTTCGTGATGTACGGTGCGACCGAGGCCACGGCCCGAATGGCCTATCTTCCACCGGATCTGGCACTGTCGCGGCCAACCGCGATCGGCAGGCCGATCCCCGGCGGGTCGTTGACCCTGGAGCCGCTCGAGGACTGGGCCGACGACGACGTCGGCCAGCTCGTGTACCGCGGCGACAACGTCATGATGGGGTACGCGCGCGGCCCCGACGACCTGTCGCTCGGCAAGACCGTGGACACGTTGCACACCGGCGATATCGCCCGCCGCGCTCCCGACGGCCTCTACGAGGTGATCGGCCGCACCAGCCGATTCGTCAAGATCTACGGCCTGCGCATCGATCTGCAACAGCTCGAATCCAGCCTGCGCGCAGGCGGTATCACGACATTCTGCACATCCGACGACGGACACCTCGTCGTCGCCGCGGCCCGGCGACACGACGCATCCGCCGTGCAGCGCGCCGTCACGGAGGCCACCGGGGTGCCCGCCTGCTCGGTGCGGGCGGTGGCCGTCGATGAGTTGCCGCTGTTGCCGTCGGGCAAGCCCGACTACCCGACGGTGCGCCGGCTTGCGCGCGGCGCTGGACACTCGACCGTCACCGACCTGCGTGAGCTCTTCGCCGGTGTGCTGCAAAAGGATCCGGCCGGTATTGATCCGGAGGCCACGTTCGTCGACCTGGGCGGCAATTCGCTTTCCTATGTCGCGATGTCGGTACGGCTGGAGCGGATGCTCGGACACCTTCCGACCGACTGGCATCAGCGGCCGCTGCGCGAGCTGGAAACGATGGCGCGCCCCGTCACGGGCCGACGGCGGTGGTGGGCCTCGACGCTGGAGACCAGTGTGGCGTTGCGGGCGATCGCGATCGTGCTCATCGTGGGCTCGCATGCTGGGCTTTTCGAGCTGTGGGGCGGCGCGCACGTGTTGCTCGGGGTCGCGGGATACAACTTCGGCCGGTTCTGCATGACGTCGGTGCCGCGCACCGAGCGGGTGCGACACCTGCGCAGTACCATCGCTTGGATTGCGGTGCCGTCGGTGGCGTGGGTGGCCGTCGTGATGCTGCTCGACGACGACTACACGTGGACAAACCTGTTGCTGGCCAACAAGATTCTCGGTCCGCACGATAGCATGACCGCCGGGCGGCTGTGGTTCGTCGAGGTGCTGGTGTGGACGCTGGTCGCGCTGCTGTTGCTGTTCTGGCTGCCCGGACTGGACCGACTGGAGCGGCAACGACCGTTCGCCGTCGCGGTGGCGTTCCTGGTGGTGGGGCTGGCGCTGCGCTACGACGTGCTCGGGCTGGGCCTTGGTCGGGAGGCGTGGTTCACGATGCTGGCGTTCTGGTTCTTCGCGATCGGCTGGGCGGCGGCGAAAGCGTCGACGACGCTGCAACGCGCCGCGGTGACGGCCGTGCTGGCCGTGGCACTGCACGGGTATTTCGGCAGCACGCTGCGCGAGGCGATGGTGCTGGGTGGGCTGGTATTGCTCATCTGGCTGCCGACGCTCCGCTGCCCCGTCGGGCTGACGACGGTCGCCGGTGTCCTTGCGGAGGCCTCGCTGTACACCTACCTGGTGCACTACCAGGTGTATGAGTTGTTCCCCCGCCACCCCATGCTCGGGGTGATCGCGTCGCTGGCGGTCGGGGTGCTGCTCACCTACCTGCTGACGCTCCTGCGCAGCCGCTTTTCTTCGCCCAAAGGGACATTCGGGCGACAAAGTGCGAGTAGATCGCGCCAAAACGTCGATCTCGGCGCGGGCTAGGCACCTCGGCGCGGGCTAGATCCAGGGCCCCTAAAAAGCAGTAGACCCCCTTCGCAGGGGGTCTACCGAGTGGAACGTGTTACGCGTCAGCGCCGGAACCCGAGCCGGTATCGGAATCCGAACCGTTGCCCGATTCCGAATCCGAGCCGGTACCCGAATCCGGGCCGGTGCCGGAACCTGGGCCGGTGCCGGTCTCGACGTCGAGGTCGGTGTCGTCGGCATCGTCATCGGTCAGGCCGCCGTCCTCGTCCCCATCGTCGACACCGAGGTCCACGTCGTCGAGCTCGTCGTCATCGACGCCGGTTGCATCGGTGTCATCGAGTGGCGTCTCGGAGATGACGTCCTCGTCGGAGTCCGAGTCCCCGGCGTCCTCGTCGCTT
This sequence comes from Mycolicibacterium pulveris, assembly GCF_010725725.1. Taxonomy (NCBI): domain Bacteria; kingdom Bacillati; phylum Actinomycetota; class Actinomycetes; order Mycobacteriales; family Mycobacteriaceae; genus Mycobacterium; species Mycolicibacterium pulveris. Next base: position 292,121 of record NZ_AP022599.1, read on the forward strand.
GCAGCCGACGAGTCGACGGTGAGTGTCACCAACCGGGCGTTATCGGTTGAAGGCACGTCGTTCGCAGCGAGTTCGCTTGTGGCGCCCTCGTCGACGGCACCCTCGTCGGCGGCGAGACTCTGCAGGGCGCCCGCTTCCTCGGCGCTGGGCTCGTCCTCGACGTCCTCGATGTCGTTGAAGATCGGGAACTTCAGCTTGGACAGCGGGGGTACCGCGAAGGCGTTCTTGCCGTCCCAGCCGCTGCCGAGCAGCACGCCGATCGTCTGGTCGATGCTCAGCAACGCGCCAAGTGGGCCGACCGGCTGACCCGGAATATCAAGGGTAAGAGGCGGACCGAGGATGTCGGTCGTGATATTCAGGCCAAGGCTGTTCAGAATCGAGCCGCCCGGGACGGTGATCGGGTCGGCATTTGCATTGGCCTTGTATGTGCCTTGCGACACGCTGCCGACGCTGAGCAACCCGCCGAACGCAAAGCTGATGGCGTTGATCGTCGTGTCTCCCAAAACACCGGATTGGTTCAGCGCCGGCGCCAGCACACTGAGATCGAGGGTGGCGCCGTTGAAGAAGGCGTTGACGATGTTGGCCGGGGTGTCCAGCAGGGCCGTCAGCGCCCCCTCGGTGTCACCGGCCGAGATCGCGTCCGCAACTGCGATGACGCTGTTGGTGAGTGCCACCCATGGGCTGATGAACGGTCCCACCGCACCGATGAAGAGGCCGCTTGCCGGCGACGACAAGAAGTTCAGGATCTGCACCACCGCAGCGCGATTGTCGGGTCCGATGAAGTCGGGGATCGCAGTGCGCAGGACGCCATGCAAGTTGTCCAAGGTGTGCGGCACGACCGCGTCGATCGTTTCGTCGCTCGCGGTCAGCAGCGCCATGGCGGAGGCCACCTTCGCCACGTTGCCGAGGAACTGCTCGAGAACGACGTTGATACTCGACGGGTCGTTGAGCACCTGGTTGGCGTAGTCGGCCTGGTTGACGATCGCCTGCTGCAGCGCCACGCCCGGCGCCAGGAAGAAGTTGTTGACCAGCGTCGACGCGTTGGCGGACGAGGTGTTGAAGGCTGCTTTCCACTGAGCAAACGGCTCCCAACCGGCTGTCAACCTCACTTGGCTGGCCCGTACATCCAACTGGGGGTCGGGAAGGGGGGCGACCCCCGGGGCGACGGCGATCGCCCCGACGCTGGCTGCAGCGATGCCGGCGGTCAACCACCGGGAGACCGTCTGTGGGGTTTTACCTGCGGTTATGCCGTCCTTGGATGCGAGCTGCATGCCCTTCCCCCTTTTTGCTGTGGAGTTTGCCTAAGCCGGATATTAACCCATGAGTAATTGAAAAGAAAGCAAACTTGCCGCCAAATCTGCATTCATCGCGACAGGTTAGTGCAGCAAATTACTTTTGCTATCGCAATAGTTGATGCCGAAAGCGATGTCAAGCCCAGAGGCCAGTTGCCTGCCGCGTCGCAGGACGCTAATCGGGCCACGCCCGAGATCGATCGCCAGGCTCCGCGTCGCGCTCTCACTGGGCGCGCTGTTGCTGCACCAGCGCGGTCTTCAGCACCTCGGCCGCTTTGATCGCCGTCTCCAGTTCCCTGGCCTTGACGAGGTCGGCATCCGCCGACGGTGCGTGCCATGCGGACACCGCTGTGATGGCACCGTCGAGGTACTGTCGTCGGCACTGACCACGCTGGATCTTGCCGCTCGAAGTCGTGGGAATCGACAAGTGCTCGACCAGGACCACAGCGTGCGCCTCGATGCCGAACCGTTCGGGAATCGCCTGCCGGATTGCGGCGATGACGTCGGCAAGGTCCACCGCACTTACCTGATCGCGGTAAACCTCTTGCACGACAACGAGTCGTTCGACGGCGTTGAGTCCCGGCGTAATGGTGAAGGCGGCGCCGCGACCCGGCACCAGCACCGGATAACAGTCCTGCACCGTGAACTCGATGTCGTTGGGGTAGTAGTTGCCCCCGCGGATGGTGACGAGGTCCTTGCAGCGCCCCGTGATGAACATTTCACCCGCATGCAGGAAACCCATGTCACCGGTACGCAGGAACGGGCCCTCCGACGTCTCGGCAAGAACCGCCGAGAACGTTTGTTCGGTCTCCTCTGGCCTCGCCCAGTAACCCAGGCCGACGCTCGGTCCGGCGATCCAGATCTCGCCGACCTCGTCCGGCTGGCATGGGCGCCGGGTCACAGGATTCACGATGACCACCCGCCCACCCTGGGGGTGGCCACAACCGACCATCGCCACCGCGGATTGGTCCCCCGGCACCGCAGCGACAAGCCGGTCCTCGCGTAACGCGCCGCGATCGACGTGTTGGACTACCGGAAGAGGGGATTTCGAGCCGCCGGAGACCAGCAGCGTGGCTTCCGCCAAGCCGTACACCGGCATGAACGCCTCGGGCCGGAAGCCGGCCGGAGCGAAGGCCTCGGCGAACCTCTGCAGGGTCTCAACACGGACCGGTTCCGCACCGTTCATGGCGACGGTGAGGCTCGACAAGTCGAGCGCCGCACGCTCCTCCGCGGTGCTGTTCTCGACGCAATGGTCGTAGGCGAAGTTGGGCGCGGCGGTGAAGGTGCACCGATTTCGGGAGATGGCTTCCAGCCACCTCATCGGGCGCTTGATGAAGGCGGTCGGCGACATGAGGTGGGTGGTGCAGCCGACGTAAAGCATCGAGAGGACAGCGCCGATCAGACCCATATCGTGATGGGGCGGCAGCCAGAAGACACTCGTCGCGGTGTCGTCGCCGTGCCACACCCGACGGATGGTCTCCAGGTTGTGTAGAAGATTTCGGTGTGTCAGCACGACTCCCTTCGGCGCCGTGGTGGAGCCGGAGGTGTACTGCACCATCGCGATTGTGTTCGGGTCGATGTCTGGGGGCACCCAACTCTCTGCACCGGCGACGCCCTCGTCCGACCTGCCCCACTGCAGACGACGTCCGTCCTCCAAACCCTCCAGCGCGGCTTTGACTTTCGCTCCGGTCTTGGCCGTGCCGAGAACGAAACGTGCTTGCGCATCGGGGACCACCGACGAGAGCCGCGGAGCCAGCCGCTCATGCACCGGCACGGCGACGGCGCCCGCGTAGATACAGCCGAAGTAGCCGGCGATACTGTCCAGGCCGGGGCGGCACAGTACGAGAACACGCTCGCCGGCGGCGCCCCGTTGCTGCAGGCTGGACGCGATTGCTCGCGCCCGTGCGTCTAGCTCTTGATAGGTCAACTGGGTCCGGTCTTCACCGTCGCCGTTGTACGAGAAGCTGAAGGCAACCTTGTCTCGATAGGCCGCGGCCCGCTGCTGCAGCAGGTCCACCAAGGTGGCTGCGGCGGGCGTCATGTCCTCTGGCATCCGTCACCTAATCCGTCATGTCAAGCCGTTCGGACTGCTCGTGGTCGGCTCCCAGGCGGGAAAGCGAGCGCCCTCGTATCGGGGCGTCTCCTCGACCACTCAGCTGTGACCGTGGGCACATGCCGACCGTACCTGAGAAGGATTCCGGGACACTGGGGACACTGGGGGCACTCAGGCGCGGACTAGGTCCGCTCGGCAATGAGACCTTCCTGAGCAAGCGTCGCCGCGATCACGCCGTCGGCGCGGATCAAGCTCCCGGTGACGACACCACGTCCGCGCGCGGCCGCCGGCGAGACCGTCTCGAGCAGATTCCACTCGTCGGCGCGAACCGACCGATGAAACCAGATCGACGAATCCGTCGTACCGCTTCGATGGGTCCGTGCCCGCATCGAATGGCCGTGTACCTGCAACGCCGGGTCAATCATGTACACATCGCAGACGTACACGGCCAGCAACGTGTGCAGTAACGCATCGTCGGGCAGAGAAGGGGTTGCGCGCCACCAGAATCGGCGCACGAACTCGTCACCGCTTCCGGAGTCGGCGATCCTGATGTCGAGTTCGTCGAGCGGCATCGACGGCGCTGGTCCGGCGGGTCCGGTCCGAGGCAGGCCGTCGGGGTCCTGTGGCAGGCGGGGCCGACGACCGTGTTCAGGCCCCGGCAGTTCGGTTGCGAAAGACACCGTCGCCGTCGTCAACAACCGGTCACCCTGAAAGGAATCCACTCGTCGCGCCGCCGCGGTGCGCCCGTCGAACACCCGCGTGACGCTGTACTCGACGTCGTCGCCTGCTTCACCGCCGCGCAGGAACTGCAGGTGCATGTTGGTGGCTGGCCGGTCCGCGTCGACGGTGCGGATGGCCGCCGCCAGGCTCTGCGCGACGAACTGCCCGCCGTAGGCCCGCTTGCCCGCCGGCCCGCTGGCCGGGCCGATCCACGAGTCCGCGCCCTGGCCCGGCCGCACGTCGAGCAATTTCAGAAGCTTGCTCACTTGGTGTGTCCCGTTGCCACGCTACCTGATTCGACGAGCCGCGACACCTCGTCACCGCTCATGTCCAACCATTCGGTGAGCACCGCGGCGGTGTCGTCGCCCAGCGCAGGCGCGGCGGCCGCGGGTGGGTATGCGCCGCCGATCGAGATCGGCAGCCCCGGCGCTAGGTATTCGCCGATGCGCGGTTGGTCCAGTGGGGTGAACAACGGGTTGGCGGTCACCTTCTCCTCGGCGACGGCCTCGGCGAAGCTCCGGTACCGGTCCCACAGCACCGACGAACCCGAAAGCGCCGCGGTGATCTCCTCGGCGGTGTGCGACGCGAACCATTCACCGAACAAGCCAGTGAGCGCATCACGGTGCTCAAACCGCTGGCCTTCGTCGCTGAAGTCAGCACCCAAGGTATCGGACAGCGCTGCAACGGCTTTCGTGGTACCGGTCAGCTCGGCCAGATCGCGGAAGTGGCGCGCGGTGAGCGCGACCACCATGAACGAAACCCCGTCGCTGCTGGTGAAGTCCTGGCCGTACTGGCCGTACACCGAGTTTCCGATCCTCTCGCGGCTGGTGCCGTTGACCATCACCTCGGTGAAGAAGCTCAGGTTGCCCGCGGTCGCCAGCGCGACGTTCTCCAGCGGGATGCTGATCCGCTGGCCTTGCCCGGTCGCGTCGCGATGGCGCAGTGCGGTGACGACGGCCAGTGCCGCATAGATCCCGCAGGAGACGTCCCAGGCTGGCAGAACGTGGTTGACCGGAGCGGCCAGCTCGGCCGGGCCGGTCACCAGCGGGAACCCGATCCCGGCGTTGACGGTGTAGTCCACCCCGGTGCCGCCGTCGGCGCGGCCCGACACCTCCACGTGGATCAGGTCGGGACGAAGCGCGGCCAGCGTGTCAAACGAATGCCATTCCCGACCGGCGACATTCGTCAACAGCACGCCGCTGTCGGCGATCAGTCGCTGCACCAGCTGCTGACCCTCCTGCGAGCGCATGTCGGCGGCCACCGACCGCTTCCCCTTGTTCAACCCCGCCCAGTAGATGCTCTCGCCCTCGGCGGTGACCGGCCACCGGCGATAGTCGGCCGCGCCGCCGACCGGATCGACCCGCACCACCTCGGCGCCGAGCTGGGCCAGCGTCATCCCGGCCAGCGGCACGGCGACGAAACTGGAGATCTCGACGATGCGCACCCCGGCCAACGGCCGGGCAGGATCAGCTGTGCCGGTCATCCGGCTAAGTTATCAAGGCGTGCCCCGCACCATGGCGACCGCGGCCGCCTCGACCGCGCCCTCGGACAGCAGAACGGTCTGCGCGGCGTCCCCCAGCGGAATAAAGCTGTCCTCGGCGGCCACCCGATGCGCAGCGCCGCCGTAGCCGTTCGCGAGCAGTTCCGCGAGCACTCCTTCGCCCACTCCCCCGGTTCGGCGTGTCTCGTCGACGATCAGCACCCGTCCGGTTTCCGTCGCCTCACGGATCATGTCCTGCACCGGCAGCGGCGCCAGCCAGCGCAGGTCCACGACGCGGGCGCCGATGCCCGCCGTCTCTAGCCTGCGGGCCGCCCGCAGGCTCATCCGCACGCCGTTGCCGAAGGTGAGGATGGTCAGATCGGCACCGCTTCCGTGGGTTCGCGCGCGCCCGATGGGTACACCGACCGACGGGTAGGGCGCCAGCCACAGGTTGTCGCCGTCCTCGTAGGTGTCCCGAGTGTGGTACAGCGCAATAGGTTCCAGAAAGACGCACACCACCCCGGCGGAGGCGGCGGCCGCCGCGCAGGTGTGCAACATCGCCGCGGCGTCGTCGGGGAGGGAGGGTGAGGCGATGACGACCCCTGGGATATCCCGCAGCGCGGCAACCGAATTGTCGTTGTGGAAGTGTCCGCCGAACCCTTTCTGGTAACCGTAGCCGGGCACCCGAACCACCATCGGGTTCCGGAACTGGCGGTTGGAGAAGAACTGCAGCGTGGCGCCCTCACCGCGGATCTGGTCCGCAGCGTTGTGAAGGTAAGCGAGGTACTGGATCTCGGGAATCGGCAACAGCCCGGACACTCCGGCGCCGAGCGCGAGGCCCAGGATCGTCTGCTCGTCCAACAGCGTGTCGAAAACACGTGCCGAACTGGTCTTGGCTTGCAGTCCCCGGGTCACACCGTAGACGCCGCCCTTGCGTGCGACGTCTTCGCCGAAAATCATCGCGTTCGGGTAGCGGTCCAAAATGTCGTGTAGGGCACGGTTTATCGCCTGCGCAACGGTGACCGGTGCGCCCTGGTCACCGGATCTCACCGATGCGGCCAACGACGTGGGCGCCGCACGAAGCGCCTCCTGCATGCTCGCCTGCAACGAAGACATCACCGCGTGCGCGCTGTCCAGTCGCGGCGCCTGCGCGGCCCGTTCGGCCAGCAGGAGGGCGGTGGAGCGCATCGCCTCATAGCGGCCCAGCACCTCATCGGGCGTCAACGCGCCGCTACGGATCAATAGTTTCGCGGTACCCAGCACCGGATCCCGCGCAAGGTCCGCGGCAATCTCGTCGGGCCTCCGGTACGCGGCCTCGTAGTCGGATCCGGCATGGCCCATCAACCGGCCCATGCGCAGGTGCAGGAACGCGGGCCGCCGGTGCCGCCGGACCCACGCCGCGGCGGCCGCGCTCGCCTCGAACGTCGCCACCACATCGGCGCCGTCGGCGTCGAAATAGGCTAGGCCGTCGCGGTTTCGGTACGCCCGGACGATCCAGTCGCGCGGCGTCTTGACGCTGATGCCCCACCCGTTGTCCTCGCACACCAGCAGCAGCGGCATCGGCACACCCTGATACGCCGCGTGCAGGGCCGCGTTGATCGCGCCGACTGCGGTCGAATGATTCACCGACGCATCACCGAAACTGCACACCGTGACCGCGTCCTGCGGCCATGGGCTGACGACGCCCAACTTCCGGGCACGGGCGATGGAGAACGCCACCCCGACCGCGCGCGGAAGATGTGACGCGATCGTGGAGGTCTGCGGGATGATGTTGAGATCGTGGCGACCGAACACCTTGTGGCGACCACCGGCGATCGGCTCCTCGGCCGCGGCCACCAACCCCAGCAGCACATCCCACAGCGGGTCGCTGCCACCCACCTGCGCGGCCCTGGCCAGAAAGAAGCCGCCCGAACGATAGTGCAGCAGCGCCGGATCGGTGGGCCGCAGCGCGGCAGCCACCGCGGCGTTACCTTCGTGCCCGGATGAGCCGATCGTGTAGTAGCCGCTGCCCCTGGCGCGCAACCAGCGCGCGGCGAGGTCCAGATGCCGGCTGCCGAGCTGAGCGTCGAACAGCCTCAGGCAGTCCGAAACCGTCAGAGCGGATTCGGTGCTCACCAGCTCGCCGGCCGCACGGCGCGGACCGGTCTCGGTGAGCGCGGAGACGACCTCGGTGAAGTGTTCGTCGACGCGTTCGGCGGTCATCAGCGCATCACGCCCGTCAGACCAGCTCGACGGCCTCGGCGATCGACGGCAGCACCCGGCTCGGACGGAAGGGGTAGCGCTCGACCTCGTCGGGCGCCGTGGATCCGGTCAGCACCAGGATGGTCTCCAGTCCGGCCTCGATGCCGGCGACGACGTCGGTGTCCATCCGGTCACCCACCATCACGGTGCTCTCGGAATGGGCTTCGATGCGGTTCAGCGCGCTGCGGAACATCATCGGGTTCGGCTTGCCCACGAAATAGGGTTCGCGGCCGGTGGCCTTGGTGATCATCGCCGCCACCGAACCGGTGGCGGGCAGCGGGCCCTCGGCCGACGGGCCGGTCACATCGGGGTTGGTGGCGATGAACCGGGCGCCACCCAGGATCAACCGGATGGCCTTGGTGATCGCGGTGAACGAATACGTCCTGGTCTCGCCGAGCACCACGAAGTCCGGCTCGATGTCGGTGAGGGTGTAGCCGACCTCGTGCAGGGCGGTGGTCAACCCGGCTTCGCCGATGACGTAGGCCGATCCGCCGGCCAACTGGTCGCTGAGAAACGTCGCGGTCGCTAGGGCCGACGTCCAAATCGCCTCCTCGGGCACCGACAGCCCCGAGCGCAGCAGGCGCGCCGACAGGTCACGCGGCGTGAAGATTGAGTTGTTCGTCAGGACCAGGAACCGCCGCTCGCGTTCCAGCAGGCGCTGCAGGAACTCCGCGGCGCCGGGTAACGCGTGCTCTTCACGGACCAGAACCCCGTCCATGTCGGTGAGCCAGCACATCGGTGGAGTGCGCATGCACCCAGTCTGTCAGTCTTCGGTCGCTAGCCCATCGGCATGTCGGGTAGCGGCGCGTCGCAGCGGGCGCGGAAGTCCGCTGCCGCCTGCCTGACGGCCCGAAGCTCATCTCGCACCTGTGGATTTGCGTCCAGATAAGCCCTGATCTCCGCCGTCATCTGAGACCTGGGCTTACCTTTGAGCCCGGTGAAGAACGCATTGACGTCCGGATGGGTGAACAGATACGACGACGTGCCCGCCGAGACGCCCGCCATGACACCGGCGAGGTCAGCGGCCGTGCAGTTCGGCGGATCGGCGGCAGCGGTTCCGGTGGCGCCGAAAAGTACCGCGCCGGTGATGATGCCGACGCCAAAGACCTTGCGAGCGAACAATTTGTGCTCCTTACTCGAACTGAAACGGACTCGGCTCAGCGCTGGCCGGGACGGCCGGGGCGCCCGATGTCGATGGGAGGACGGGGCGGATTGGGGTCGATGATCACGTCGATCCCCCAGTCGTCGCTGCAATACCATGGATCAGCGCAGTAGCCGGGATAGACGGGACCCGCCTGCGGGGCTTCGGGTCCACCGCCGCGCACCGTCCCCTGTGCACACACGGTGGCGGCACCGGCACCTGTGCAGTCCGCGTCTGCGCTCGGTGCGCCGACGATGACGGACATCCCCGCCGCAACAACTGCCAGCGGGAGTACGCGCCAGAAGTTTCGCACGGGATCCCTCCTCTCTCGGATGAAAGGATCCGTATACGGACATTACGGCGACCGTCGCCAAAATGCGTGGCTAATCGCGATGCGCAGCGCGACTCCGTTGCCAAGCCAAATGTTGGCCTGGCTAGCTTGTCGATCCACGAACCGGGCGGCGACGAACGAGGTGCCCCTCGGGTCGCTGTGGATCCAACTGCGTCAGAGGCTATCTGGGTTGGTTCGGGATGCCGGGGAACAGCTGTTCCGATGGTCCGGAGGTCACGTACCCGGCCAGCTTCGTCACGAGGTGGGGCGCGAAAACCGCGCCGTAGACCGCGTGCCCGACCAGGATCGCGGCGATGATCGACACGATCGTCGACTGGACACTGGTCTTGGAGATCTTGTCCGCCAACATGTCGATGACATTGCGGCCTTCCGAGTCGGTGCGGCCGAGCAGGTAGGTGAAGACCATCATCTGCACACCCATCGCGAGCGCGTCGTAAAGCGGGTACTGGAACTTGCTGCCCTCGAACAGGCCGAGCCCGGGGATGATGTAGCCGTAGTAGAAGACACCCATTCGGGGGCCGAAGAACCCGTTGAACAACAGCGCCCAGCAGAACCCGACCACCAGGCCCACGACCAACAGCGTCTGCGGTGCGCGCCAGCCGAACCGGCGGACGACCCGCCTTCCGAGCGCCGCGCCGATCACGGCGGGCAGCACGAAGTACGCGATGTACCCGATGGGCACGGCCGACGGCAGCCCGCCGCCCCACGTCATGTTCAGTGGCCACCACGACGGCATCCGCGGCAGCGCGGGCGGGAACTGGGCATACACCGCCCAGTCGTAGGGCGCCTCGATCCAGGAGAACGAGATCGCGGAGATGGAAACCAACAACAGCGGATGCAGGCGGCCACGCCGGATGCTCAAGAACACCCCGTAGGCGAGAAACAGCACCCCGCCGATGTAGGCGAACGACAGACCGGCGATCAGGGCCGGCGTCAGCTCGGTGTTCATCGGTGCTCCTCGTTCGCGTTGCCGCGAGCATCGGGATCGAAGTAGATCACCAGGCCGAAAATCAAGACGATCAGCCCGAACAACGTTCCGAGCATGATGAGTTGACCCATGCGTAATAGTGGACACTATTACTTAGGTTTGGTCAAGGACGCTATCGTTTACGTGGTCAGCCGCTTTTCCGCGCGGTCCCAGAAAGTGAGAATCCGTGTCCCAGCGGCGTTCGGCCGGAAAGCAGTCCACCACCGCGACGACGGTTCAGGGAGCACGTCGCCCGCGTGGGGAGGCGCGTCGGCTCCTCCTCGATGCCGCCCGTGAGCTGTTCGCCCGCCGCGACTACCGCACCACGACTACCCGCGAGATCGCCGAAGCCGCAGGCGTCACCGAGTACCTGCTGTTCCGCCATTTCGGCTCGAAGGCCGGCCTGTTCCGCGAGGCGCTGGTGCTGCCGTTCACCGACTTCGTCGACGACTTCGGCAAGACCTGGCAGGCCGTCATTCCCGACAAGACCAACGAAGAGGAACTAACCCGCCAGTTCGTCGGCCAGCTCTACGACGTGTTGGTCGAACATAGAGGCCTGCTGTTGACTCTGGTCGCATCCGACGGGCTCAGTGACGACGAGATCGAAGGCGCGGGCATCGCCGACATCAGACGAGCGCTGACGCTGCTCGGCCAGATCAGCGCCGAGGGGATGCAGTTACGCGGAATGCATTCGGGCCAACCGGATCTGCCCGCTCATTCGACCGTGGCGATGATCGTCGGCATGGTCGCATTGCGGTCGACCTTCTTCGGTAACCGGCCGCCGCCACGCGAGGCGATCGTCAACGAGCTCGTCCAGGCGATTCTGCACGGTTTCCTGCACCGGCCCTAGCCGCCGGGACCGTTGGGCCACTTGAGCAGTGAACCGGCGTCGACGCGGATGTGTTGCCCGGTGATGTAGCGGCTGTCGTCGCTGGCCAAGAACACCCCGAGGTTGGCCATGTCCTCCGGTTCGATGTAGGGGATCGGCATCGCCTGAAAGAGGGTGAACAGCGGTTCGGCGTCCTCGCGGGTGGGTGTCTTGCCCTCGGCTTTCAGGTCGGGCCGGAACACGCCGTACATGCCCTCGTTCTGCAACAGGTGGGTGTTGCAGTTGGTCGGGTGGATGGCGTTGATGCGAATCATTCTGGGCGCCAGGTGAAGACACATCTCATCGACGTACTCCATCACGATCCGCTTGCTCCATCCGTATCCGGCGCCGCCGGGACCCATGTCGGGGCTGGTGGTGGTGCCGCGGATCATGCCTGCTGTCGAGCCGGTGACGATGATCGACGCGCCATCGGGTAGATGCGGAATCGCCACTGCGACCGTGTTCATCACGCCCAGCAGATCGACATCGGAGGCGTCGACGAACCCCATCGGATCGGGATTGCCCATCGCCATCGGCAGGATCCCGGCATTGGCGACGACGATGTCGACCTTGCCGAGGTCGGCCACACCCACCTCGATGGCCTCGCGCAGTTCGTGCCGCTCGCGCACATCGGCCACCCGCGCGACGACGCGCCTGCCCAGTTCCTTTATCGACCGCTCGGTCTCGGCGAGATCCTCGGGCGTCGCCAGCGGGTACGGGTTGGACGGGATGTCGCGGCAGATGTCGACCGCGATGACATCTGCGCCTTCCCTGGCCATCGCGATCGCGTGCGCACGGCCCTGACCGCGCGCCGCACCCGTGATGAAAGCGACCTTCCCGGCCAGCTTTCCAGTCATTTCGTACTCCCTTTCTTCTGCCGAGCGGCTCTAGATGCCCGGCTTAGTCAACCGGTGTGAACGTGATGTGCAGTTCGCTGAGCCCACGCATGATGAAGGTCGGCTCGAAGGTGAAATCGCGGTTGTCCGGCGGTCCGTGGTGCTCGGCGGAGATCGTGATTTCACTCATCCGGTCGAGGATCCGGTTCAACGAGATCCGGCCTTCGGCGCGGGCCAGCGGCGCACCCGGACAGGAATGGGCACCGCGGACGAACGCGATCTGTTCACGCACATTCGGCCGGTCAGCACGGAATTCATTGGGGTCAGCGAACTTCCGCGCGTCGCGGTTGCACGCCCCGGGAAGGAGCATGACGGTTGTGCCCGCCGGCACTTCGACTTCGCCGATCTTCGTCGTGGTGCGCGCCATCCGGAAGTGGGACTTGACCGGGCTTTCCATCCGCAGCGTCTCCTCCAGGAACGCGGGGATCTTGCTGCGGTCGTCGCGCAATTGCTTTTCGAAACCCGGGTTGTCGGCGATGAATCGGATCGCCGAGCTGACCAGCTTCGTCGTGGTTTCGGTGCCGGCTGCGAACAGGAACGTCGACAGGTTCATGACGTCCTCGATCTCGGGTGTCGACCCGTCCTCGTGCTTGGCCTGCGCCAGTTCGGTCAGCACGTCCTGGCGCGGCGAGCGCCTGCGGTCCTCGAGGTAGGAGTAGAACTTCTCGTTGAGCCACTCCAGCGGGTTGTACGACGTCGGCGCGTCCTTGCCCAGTTCGCCGACCGTCTCCAGCGCGAACACCTCTTTGAGCTCGTCATGGTCCTCCTGCGGTATGCCGAGTAGGTCGGCGATGACCAGAAGCGAGAACGGCTTGGCGTACGCGGCCAGGAACTCGCAACCCCCCTTGTCGAGGAAGGTGTCGAGTTGCTGGTCGGCCAACCGCCACATGAAGTCTTCGTTTTCCTTGAGCCGCTTGGGGGTGATGAGCTTGTTCAACAGCCCCCGGGTGCGGGTGTGCAGCGGCGGATCCTGCGACGTGATGTGTTCGGCCATCGGCACCGCCCCGCGGTGCTGCTCGATCAGCTCGGTGACGTCATCGGAGTCCCCCGGCCCGATCGGCATGCCGGAGAACGGTCCGGCGACCGAGATGCACGACGAGAACGCCGGGTCCTTGTAGACCGCCAGCGCCTCCTCGTAACCGGTGACGGCCAGCACGTTGAACGGGGTGGCAGGGGTTACCGGGCACTTCGATCGCAGGTGGTCGAAGTAGGGGTAGGGATCGGGAATCAGCGACTCGTCGGTGAAGAAATCGACGGTCTCGAAATCGGTCACAAGACACTCCTGGTTGCTTCGGTGACGTAGGAATCGTGGACGTTCATGATCTGGTCGAGGTTGTCGGCGATGTCTTCGACGCTCAGCGGCGATTTCGTGATGCCCTGGGTGCGGACGACGGCCAGCCGCGCCACCCCGCCCATCCCGGTCATCAGCACCTCGCCGTTCAAAGGGCACGCCTCGTGGGCGAGGAAAGCCGCTGCCGGAGCGCATAGTTCGGGAGGCATGCTGGCGTTGATCTCGGCCATCACATCGTCGGGCATGTCGAACAGCTCGGCGAGCTGGCGCCCCTGCGATGCCGACATGCGCGTATAGGCCCGTGGCGCAATCGCATTGACTGCGATGCCGTGGACCGCGCCCTCGGTCGCCAGGTTACGGGTGAGACCCCACACCGCGCCCTTGGCGGACCCATAGCTGGTCAGCTCGGGGATGCCGCCGAGCATCGCCTCCGAGATCGTGTTCACGATCCGGCCGTGGCCCGCGCGGACGAAGTGGGGCCATGCCGCCTTCGACACGAAAAGCGTGCCGAAGAAGTGCACGTCGAGCACCGCGCGGATACGGTCGGTGGACAACGTCTCGAACAAACCGGGGTCGTGCACCCCGGCGTTGTTGATCACCGCGTCGATCCGACCGAAGGCGTCGATGGCGGCATCGACGATCGACTTGGCCCCTTCTTCGTCGGCGACCGAAGCGCCGCACGCCACCGCATGTCCCCCGGCCCGCGAGATCTCGGCGACCACCGTTTCAGCCGGTCGAGATGTGGTCGGGCTTCCGTCGATCTCCGCGCCGTTGTCGGCGACGACGACGGCGGCGCCCCTGGCGGCCAGCAGCAATGCGTGGCAGCGGCCGATCCCCCGACCCGCTCCGGTGATGACGACCACCTTGTCGTCGAAGCGCAGTTCGGTCATTCGCATCTCCTGGTTACCGACACGAGCAGACGTGAAGACCCCCAACAATGTCCTGTATTGGGGTATTCACGACTGCTCGTCAGGGGGAGGGTTCGCGTCGAAGAGGATGGGTACCGACGTCGGCGACCGGAACGCCTGGCCGCGGATGTAGGGGTCGTCGGCCGCGGGGTCCAGCCGCAGGTTCGGCAGGCGGTCCAGCAGCAGGTTCAGCGCCACCCGCATTTCCAGCCGCGCCAGGTGCATGCCCAGGCAGACGTGCACACCGTAACCCCAGCCGATGTTCGCCTTTGCCTCGCGGAAGATGTCGAACTGATCCGGGCTCGGGAAACGTTCCTCTTGCCGGTTGGCCGCGCCCAGCACCGGCATCACCGACGAGCCCTCGGGGATATGTACGCCACCGAGCTCGGTGTCTCGGCTGGCCACCCGCGTGATCATGATCAGCGGCGGCTCCCAGCGCACCGCCTCCTCGATCGCCTGCGGTATCAACGATCGGTCGTTCCGAAGTGCTTGCAGCTGTTCGGGATTGGTGAGCAGCCCGAACAACAGGTTGCCCAGGGCCCGATAGGTGGTTTCGACACCTGCGGGCAGGAGCAGCCGCAGGAACGAGAAGATCTCCTCGTCTGAGAGCTTCTCGCCGTCGATCTCGGCCGCTGCCAGCCCGGTGATCAGATCATCACAGGGATCTTCGCGGCGCGCGGCAAGGATCGGCCTGAAGTACTCGGCGAGCGCTTGGGAGGCTTCACGGCCCCGCTCTGGGTTGACCGTGAACGACAGCAGCGAGATGGACCACTTCTGAAACTGCGCGTAGTCCTCTTGAGGCAACCCGAGCAGCCCGGCGATGATCAGCGTGGGATAAGGGAAGTTGAACTCCTTGACCAGGTCGGCGCTGCCCCGGTCGGCGAAGCGGTCGATCAGCGAATTGCCGATCTTGCTCACCAGGGTGTCTTCCCAGCGTGCCAACGCCTTCTGGGAGAACGCCTTTGCCACCAACGCTCGGTGCCTGCCGTGTGCGGGTTCGTCCATCCCGAGCATCACGTGCTTGCCGAACACGTCGCCGAACGCCTGGATGATGATCGACGAGGAGAACGTCTCGTTGTCCCGCAGTACCTGCTGGGCTTCCTCGTAGCGGTACACCATGACGATGGGCTTTCCCTCTTGCCCTGGTATGCCCGGGATCTCGATCTTCTGGATCGGTTCCTCACGGCGCAACCTGGCGAGTTCGGTGTACGGGTCGCGCACGTCGCCCGACACGAAGTCGTCGAACTCGCCGAAGTCCTCGAGGTCGTCGAAAAGCTGCTGCAAGGCGTCCTCCTCAGCCGGCCGGATAGGCGACGGACTTGATCTCGGTGTACTGGTCGAACCCGGCCACCCCGTTCTGGCGCCCGATGCCGCTGGCTTTGTATCCGCCGAACGGGGTGTCGGCGCCGTAGCCGGCGGTGCCGTTCAAGCCGATGAAGCCGGCCCGAAGTCGTTTGGCCACCGAAAGTGCACGGTCCAGCGTGCCCGCCATCACGTTGCCCGCCAACCCGTACGGGCTGTCGTTGGCGATGCGCACTGCGTCGTCCTCGTCGTCGAACGGGATCACCGCCAGCACCGGTCCGAAGATCTCCTCCTGCGCGATGGTCATGGAGTTGTCGACATCGGTGAAAAGTGTTGGCTTGACGAAAAATCCTTTGTCCATGCCGTCGGGCGCATCGGCACCGCCGACCAGCAGGGTCGCGCCTTCCTCGACACCCTTGTGGATGTATCCGCGGATGCGGCTGCGCTGCTTGTCGGAGATCACCGGACCGCACAGCGTCGCCCGGTCCTGCGGATCGCCGGGCGCCACCCCTTCGTAGATGCCCTTGAGGATCTCGACGCCTTCGTCGTAACGCGACCGCGGTAGCAGCAGCCGGGTGGGGTTGGCACAACCCTGGCCCGCGTGCATGCACGGTGCGATGCCCATCATGCATCCCACCGCGAAGTCCGCGTCCTCGAGCACGATGGTCGCCGACTTGCCGCCGAGTTCGAGGAACAGTCGCTTCATCGTCGCGGCACCTTTTTCCATGATCCGTTTCCCGACCACGGTGGATCCGGTGAACGAGATCAAGTCCACCTTGGGCGACAACGTCAGCTCTTCGCCGACGAAGTGATCCGATGCGGTGACGACATTCACCACGCCTGGTGGGATGTCGGTGTTCTCCGCGATGAGCCGGCCCAGCCGGGTCGCGTTATAGGGGGTGTTGGGCGCCGGTTTGAGCACGACGGTGTTTCCGGTGCCCAGGGCCTGACCGATCTTTTGGATGGTGACCTCGAACGGGAAGTTCCACGGCACAATGGCACCGACCACACCGACGGGCTCGCGCCAGACTTTGCGAGTGGTATTGACCCCGGTGACCGACACGACGGTATCGCCGAGCGATGTCTCCCAGGGATATTCGTCGATCAGTTGGGCGGGGTAGCGCAGCGCGTCCGACAACGGCGCGTCGAGTTGCGGCCCGTGCGTGATGGCGCGCGGGCAACCCACCTCGAGGATGAGTTCCTCACGCAGCTCTTCCTGTTCGGCCTCGAGCGCCTCCTGTAGCTGCAGCAGACAGCGTTGACGCAAGGCATGGTTCGTCGACCAGTCCGTCTCGTCGAAGGCACGGCGGGCGGCGTCGATGGCGCGGTGCATGTCCGCCTTCGATGCATCGGCCACCTCGCCGAGCACCTCTTCGGTCGCCGGGTTGATGTTGGTGAAGGTGCCTCCCTCGCCGTCGACGAGCTTGCCGTCGATCATCATCTTCGTTTCGAAGCGAACGTCAAGCATGGTTTCTGCTTCCTCGTAGCGCGCCGAACCGCGGGATGCCCATCATCAGTCGGATCATCTGGTGCAACCCCGCCGAGGGGAACACGCGGTTGGCGATCAACAACATTCGTGCGTCGGGTCCCACCGGCTTCTTGACGAACGGCTTCGAGCTGTCCAACGCCTTGGTCAGGCCCTCGGCAAATTTCTCGGGCGATCGTGCCGCCATTCGCATGGCGGCCCGGCCGCGCTTGTCCATCGTGCTGTGGTGCGGGGCGTAAGGCCCCGCCAAGTCCCGGCAGTCGGTGGTGCCCGCATCGGTGATGATCTCGGTGTCATAGGTTCCGGTCACCAAAATCGTGACACCGATGCCGAACGGCGCGATCTCAGCGGCCATCGACTCGCCCCAGCGTTCCAACGCGCCCTTCACCGCCGAATACGGCGCGGTGGCGGGCATTCCGCGCACGCCACCCTGACTCGACACCAAGACGATACGACCGCGTCCCGCCTCACGCATAGCAGGCAGCAGCTCCTTGGTGAGAGCGACGGGGCCGAAGATGTTGGTCGCGAACATCTGCTCCCACAGGCTCAGCGGCGTCTCCTCCACCATGCCTGCGGCCGAGATTCCCGCGTTGTGCACCACCGCATACGGTGCTCCGACGATCTCCTCGATCTCCTTTGCGGCTGCCTCGATCGAGGAGGCGTCGGTGAGGTCGAGCGTGACACCGATCAGGTTCGGATCGTCTGGCGGCGCACCCGTGGCCTCACGCAGCCGCCGCATGCCGACGTCGACCGACCGCATGGCCGCGACGACCCGCCAGCCCTGGCGGTACAGATGAGACGCCGAGGCCAGCCCCAGCCCTCGGGACGCGCCGGTGATGACGACGCTGCGCTCATCACCCATTGGCGTTTTCCGGTGCGCAGCGATCGCTCTTGGCGCCCAGTTGCACGTCCGGACGCCCATCGGGTTGTCCGCTCATCCAGGTCGACATGATGCCGACGGAGTACGGACCGACCTGACCGTTCTCTTCGTAGAAGCCTTGCGGGTCATAGATCTTCACTTCGGGATACGGCCACGGACAGGCTACCGAGGTGGAGATCTTCGTCGCCTTCACGATCGCGAACAGCCCGCCGTAGCAGAAGTACGCGACGTTGATGATCACGAACATCACCACGAAGGTGCCGAGCCTGGGCCGGCTGGCGAAGATGCGGGCACGCTGGGCGAGCTTTTCGGCGACGGACTTGCCGGTGTCGTCGCGGTACAGCAGCACACCGGCGGGGATCATCACGAACGTCACCGCCACCACTTCCCAGATCAGCGGGAACTGATGGGGCTCACCGGTGAACACCGACGCCCACGGAGGCACCTGCGAATAGATGTACATGCCCGTACGCACCAGCGTGATCTCCAGCGCCGCGTCCACGATCACACCGATCGGGAAGATGATGGCCGCCAGGCTGATCAGCGGGTGACGCCACACGAAAGAGTCAACCGGCCTACGCGCCTGCAGTTTTCGCAGAATCCAGATTGCGGGGAAATAGGGCCCGAGGTAGAACATCACGTATCCGAGCACCACGAAGGGTTCCACCGTCGGTGACACCGATACCAGCGGCCAGTCCTCGGGCAGGTGCGCCAGCTCCGGGTTGTACACCGCGAACGGCGACCAGTTCATCAGCGGGTCCTGCCACACGATCAACGAGGTGACCAACGCCATCAGCAAGGTGGGGTTGTGCGGATTGCGCCGCCAGTGCACCACCCACAACGTGATGATGACGGCCATCGTGATGACGGTGAAGGTCTCGAGGATCACCACCCACGTCGACGTGCTCCACCCGAAAAGTACCTCGACGGGCCGCGGTGCGCCTTCGACGTCGGGGTTGGCGATCCGGGGGGAGCCAGGCCCCTTGCGGGTGTTGACGCCGAAGAACACGGCGACGGCGAGCAGCGCTGCCACCGAGATGGTCGGCCCGAGCCAGGAGCGTTTCGTCGGCTCTTCTACGGCCGGCGCGGTGGGGTCGGCTTTAGGCGTTTCGGTGGTCACGGGTACTCCTCACCAAAGCGATCGACGAGATGAGAGTTGAGGCCGTCGGCGTCCAGCCTTCGGGCCACCAGATAGCCGGCGCCCATCCACGCTCGGCGTGTCCAGTTTCCGAACGAGACACGGGTCCCCGGAGCTCCGGCCGCGGCGGGCATCATCTTTACCCGTTCGAGCGCCTCCTTGAGTCCGCGCGGACTCAGTGGATGGGCGTCGGTGCACGCACGCAACAGTGTCGTCGCGACGTCGCAGTTCACCACCGGGACACAGTATTCCGGGCGACGACCGAACTTCTCCTGGTACTTGTCGAGGAAGCGCTGACCGACGGGGTTGCCCTCGTCGTACTGGTCGACGCCCGTCCATCCCATGAACGCGTTCCACATGATCGGGTTGATCCACGCGTTCTGGAACGCCGTGCTGGTGAAGCGCGGCGGGTCCCACCCGAGGGCTTCCAGCGCCGGGTTGACGAACACGATGCCGAAACCGAATCCAGCGTGCACCACTGCCTGCGCCTTGGCTTCGTACAGGGTCTGCACCGCCTCGGAGACATCCTGCGCCGTCTGGGCGATCGTCGCCTCGGCGACGATCCGGATTCCCTTGCGCCGACATGCATTTCGGAAGTTCTTCACGTATGTCTCGCCGACCAGCGACTGCTCCATGAGGACACCCACCTCGGTGTGGCCGCCCTTGGCCAACAGGTCTGCCCAGAAGATCGGCTCGTCGGTAAGCGATCCCTGTGGGAACGAGAAGGTCCACTCCCCCAGCCAGGCGTCGCTGCCGGTGACGCTGAGGGCAGGGACCCGGAACCGTTCCTCGATGGCCTCGCGCGTCGGCACGCAGTTGTCGGTGATGTGTGGGCCGAACACCGCAAGGCATCCCTCGTCGACGAGTTCACCGTATGCGTCGATCACCGCCTTGGCCGAACCCTTCGGAAGCCCCTCGACCTCCTTGTAGATGATCTCGATGGGCCGGTCGATCTCTCCGCTCTTCACCGCCTCGTCGAAGATCAGCTCGAAGGGATTGGACAGGTCCTCCTTCATCTCCTGCGGATACAGCTCAGGCAGCTTGAAATCCATGAGATACCCGAACTTGATCGGTTCTGCGGTGCTCTCGTAGGACATGCAACCTCCGTCAGCCGGTGAAACCTAATATTTGTTCAGACCCTAGCGAGCGGGGCGAGCAGGGTCAATCGTCTGGCGAGCCGTCGTGCAGGTAGACGTCGATCATCTCGAGCAGACCGCGGGTCACCGTCGAGTCGTCGGTGAGCGGACCCGCGATCGCGGCCCGTGCCGCCTCCCGCGGGATCAGGCCTTCGGCGATCAGCCGGCCCGCCGCGATCAGCACCCGGGTGGAGGCGACCTCGCGAAGTCCCCCGGTCTCCAGCCGCCGGATCGCCTGCCCGAGCCGCACCAAGTCGGCGGCGCGGTCGTGGTCGATCGCCGCCTCGTTGGCGACGATCTTCTCCTCGACGTCCGGCGTCGGAAAACCGAATTCGATCGCGACCATCCGTTGGCGCGTCGAGTCTTTGAGATCCTTGAGCACGCTTTGATATCCCGGGTTGTACGAGACGACGAGGCAGAAACCCGGTGCCGCGTCCAGCGTCACACCCAGCCTCTCGATCGGCAGTTGCCTGCGGTGATCCGCCAGCGGATGCAGCACCACGGTGGTGTCCTGGCGGGCTTCGACGACCTCGTCGAGGTAGCAGATCGCGCCTTCGCGCACCGCACGCGTCAGCGGCCCGTCGACCCATTCGGTGTCGCCGCCGCGCAGCAGGAACCGCCCGACGAGGTCGGCGGTGGTCAGGTCGTCGTGGCAGGACACGGTGACCAGCGGCCGATCGAGATCGTGTGCCATCGCCTCGACAAAGCGCGTCTTACCGCATCCGGTCGGGCCCTTCAGCGCAATCGAGAGCCCCTGCTTGTAGGCCGCCTTGAACACCTGCTCCTCGTTGGCGACGGGCACGTAGTACGGGCGCGGGGGCTTCACCTGCATGCTTCCCTTCGCTCTCACTCGGGTCCTACGGACCTTAACGCGGAACAGATGTTTGGTTCAACCTTTTGCCGTTGTTGACCCGCCGACGCAGGTCGGCCGTGCGCAGCGCCGCGCGGAACAGCGGACCGATGACGTCGGCCAACTGCGCGGGTTTGGGAATGGACGCGTGCGCGGCGCTGCCGAACACCCGGGCCAGCTCACCGGCATCGGTGGCGGCACCGACGGTCAGACACAGGCAGCCGATGCCTTCTCGCCGTGCCTCGCTCAGCGCGCGTCGCGCGTCGGCAGCCCCGTGGATCCGTTCGTAGCCATGGTCGTAGGCCAACCCGTCGGACAGAACGACCAGCAAGCGGCGCGAGGTGCCTGCTTTCTCGGTGATCACCGCGGTGCCGTGACGGATGGCCGCGCCGAGGCGTGAGTAGGCGCCCGGCTTGAGGCTGCTCAGGCGCCGCATCACCATCGCGTCGAGGGTGTCGTCGAACCTCTTCACCGGCACCAGGTGCACCGCCGAGCGCCCCTGTGACTGAAATGCGTACAGCGCCACCCGATCTCCAAGCTCATGGAGCGCGATCGTGAGCGCGGCCGCGGCCGCACGCTGCTGCTCGTGCACGGTCTGCCCGAACGTTCCCGCCTCCCCCGAGGAACCCGAAACATCGAGCAGAACGAGCACGGCCAGATCACGGCGCCTGCGCAGGCTGTCCAGGTAGACGGCCTCATCGGGCGTCGACCCTGCCAGCGTCTCCACGCGCGCCTCGACCGCGGCGTCGACGTCGATGTCGTCGCCCTGGGTCTGACGGTGGCATCGGTCCAGCCCGATGCCGAGCCGGGTCAGTGGCCGCCGCAGCGCATGGACATCGGGCCGGGCCAGCACCGGCCCCTCCTCGATCGGCGGCTCGATCTCCTGCACCGTGCACCACTCCGGCCGGTAGCACCGTCGGCCGACGTCCCACTCCGGATATGTGCGGCCCTTTTTCGTGGCGGCCTGCACGCCGTCGGCGTCCGCAGCACCGGCGGTGGTGGAGGTCACCGCACCCGCCCCGCGAATACCCTTGCGGGAGCGATGTGTAGGAGTGTCCGCCCCCGGCGTGCCACCGCCGGAGAGTTTGCGCACACTGCGCGTCATTCGCTGTAGCAGCTTGCCGAGTGCCCCGCCCCCACCGACGGGGCTGGAGAACGGATCGATGACGTCGTCGCCGTCGGCGCCGTCATCAGCGTCATCGAGGTCGGCCAGTGCCTTGTTCTGCTCGCGGCGCGGGATGTGACCACCCGCCGATTCCCCATGTGCAACAGAAGCGCGCGCCGCCAACAGTTTTTGCGCCCTGATCACACCGAAGCCCGCCGGCGGGTCGGCGATGTCACGCCGGGTGCCTGCGACCATCAGCGAGCCGACGGCGGAGTCGGCTCTCGCCGCCATGTCGAGGTCGAGCAGCGCGCGGATCCGGTGCGGGAGCAGGTCCTCGTTCACCGCCAGTGCCCGCTGTCCCTCGACCGCGAGGTAGCGCCGGGCGAGCGCGGGACGTCGAACGAGCTTACGCACCACCTCGGGCGAAAGGCCGCCGCTGGCCAACAGCGACGCCTGCACGGTCACCGACTCGAGTTGGGTGGGCACGCTGGCCGTGGGGTCGATGTACACCGTGACGCCGTCGGTCCAGGCCGCCTCGCCAGCGGCCGTCGGCGCGACCGCTACCGTGCGGCCGGCCAGCGCGGAGGCCAGCAGCGCCAGCCGCTTGGGATCATCGGCGTCATCGCCGACCGGCCTTTCGTCCACGCCACCCCATTCGTTGACCAAATATCTGTTCCAACGTAAAGTCCCGCCCGCATCCCAGTCAATGACCCGGGAGGGGCGATGATCGACTTCACCGGCCAAGTCGCCGTGGTGACGGGCGCGGGACGGGGGCTCGGCCGCGTCTACGCGCTCGAGTTGGCAAGGCGCGGTGCGTCCGTCGTGGTCAACGACCTCGGCGGCAGTATGAGCGGCGACGGCGAGGACACCGCGGTAGCCGATCAGATCGTCGACGAGATCACCGCCGCCGGCGGCGCGGCCGTCGCGTCCTACGACTCGGTCGACAGCCCCGCGGGCGGCGAGGCGATCGCACGCACCGCCGTCGACGTCTTCGGCCGGCTCGACGCGGTGATCAGCAATGCCGGGATCTTCAACTCGATCCCGTTCGACGAGCTGACACCCGAGGACTGGCGGCGCATGCTGTCGGTCCACTTGGACGGTGCTTTCTATCTGGCCCAGCCCGCGTATCGGATCATGAAAGATCAGGGGTATGGCCGGTTTGTGTTCATCGCCTCCTCGGCGGGTATGTTCGGCCAGCACCTGGAGGCGCATTACGCAGCCGCCAAGGCGGGCATCGTGGGCCTGTCGAATGTGCTTTCGCTCGAGGGTGAACCACACGGGATTCGCGTCAACACCGTGCTGCCGTTCGGGCTTTCCCGAATGGTCACCGAGACGCTGGGCGATTCGAATGCCCTCGAAGAAAACGGCTTTTTCGCCGCGATCCGTCCCGAACTCGTGGCCCCGATCGTGGTGTTTCTGGCCAGCCGGGCCTGCGACTTCAGCCACCAGAACTTCTCGGCGTGTGCGGGCCGGTTCGCCCGCGTGTTCGTCGGCCTCAGCGAGGGTTGGCTCGCTCCGCGAGACAGCGACCCGACCGCCGAGGACGTCGCCACCAACATCGCGGAAGTGACAGGCACACAGCCGTTCACGATCCCCGGTTCGATCTACGAGGAAGTGTTCGAGGTCACCCGGCGCCTCGGCGTCACCGGCTGACGTCACTCTTCGCCGAATCGGTCCACCAGGTGGGAGTTGACACCATCGGCGTCGAGGCGGCGCGCCACCAGGTAACCGGCACCCATCCATGCGCGCCGAGTCCAGTTGCCGAACGACACCCGGGTACCGGGAGCCCCTGAGGCGGCGGGCAACATCTTGACCCGCTCGAGCGCCTCCTTGACCCCCCGCGGGCTCAGCGGATGCGCATCGGTCAGCGCGCGCAGGAGGGTGCGGGCGACATCGCAGTTGACCACCGGCACACACCATTCCGGGCGTCTACCGCTGTGCTCCCGGAACCGGTCGAGGAACTGCTGGCCCACCTTGTTGGTCTCGTCGTACTGGTCGACGCCCGTCCACCCCATGAACGCGTTCCACATGACCGGGTTGATCCACGCGTTCTGCCACGCGGTGCCCGCAAACCGCGGTGGGTCCCATTCGAGTTCGGCCAACGCGGGGTTCACCAGAACGATTCCGAAACCGAACCCGCAGTGCACGATCGCCTGAGCCTTCGCGTCGTACAGGGTCCGCACGGCTTCGGTGACATCCCGGGCCGTCTGCGCAATGGAGGCCTCGGCGACGATGCGAATACTTTTGCGCTGACACGCTTTCCGGAAATTCTTCAGGTAAGCCTCCCCGACCAGCGATTGCTCGACGAGCACACCGACGTCGCTATGCCCGCCCTTGGTCAACAGGTCGGCCCAGAAAATCGGCTCGTCGTGGTGCGAGCCCATCGGAAAGGCGAAGAACCATTCACTCAGCGCGTCGTCAGATCCGGTGACGCTGAGGGCGGGCACCTTGAACCGGTCGACGATATCGTCGCGGATGGCAACGGCGTTGTCGCCGATTTGCGGGCCGAAGACGGCCAGGCACCCTTCGTCGACCAGCTCGGCGTAGGCGTCGATGACCTTTTTGACCGAGCCCTTGGGCAGACCCTCCACCTCGCGGTAGACGATCTCGACAGGTCGGTCGATCAACCCCTGCTCGACCGCGTCGGCGAAGACGATGTCGAAGGGAATCGTCAGGTCCTCGCGTCGCTCCCGCGGATAGTCGTCGGACAGAAGAAAGTCCATCAGGTAACCGATCTTGATCGGCTCGGCGGTACTTTCGTAGGACATTTCACTCCTCGACAGATCCGTTGGCAGCGTTGACCAAAAATCTGTTCCGCATTATGGTCGGCGCGGACGCCAAGCACAAGGAGCACGCCATGGACATCGACCGGCTCCTGACCACGACCAGATCGGCGCGACGGTCGCTGGACCTCGATGCGCCGGTGGATCACCACGTCGTCAAGGACTGTCTCCGGATCGGGATGCAGGCCGCCAACGGATCGAATCAACAGAGTTGGCGCTGGCTCGTCGTCGCCGACGAGGGCCTGCGGCGCCGGCTCGCCGAGCTCTACCGCGACGCCTACCTGCAAAGGGTTGGGGGTCAGCTGATCGCGGACCTACTGCCCGATGACATGCCCGGCCGAAAGATCATGTCGTCCACCGAGTGGCTGGTGCAGAACATGGCGAAGGTGCCGCTCCTGGTAATCCCTTGCTACGAGTCGTATCTCCCCCGCGTCGACGGGGACGAGTCCTTCTATCAGGCGACGCTGTACGGCTCGATCTTTCCCGCCGTGTGGAACTTCGCGCTGGCTCTGCACAGCCGCGGCTACGGGACATGCGTGACGACATTGCACCTGACCCACGAGGAAGCCGTCCGAGAACTGTTGAAGATCCCCGGCAGTTACGTGCAGGGCTGCCTGCTGCCTGTCGGACGGCTGCGACAGGACGTCACGTTCCGCCCAGCGGAACGGCGACCGATAGCGGAGGTGGTCGCCGTCGACACCTGGGAGGGGCCGTCGCTGTGAACGCACGACTGCAAGAACTCTGCGACCGCGCGGACATCCTCGACTGCATGCAGCGCTACGCGCGCGGGATGGACCGTCGCGACCGCGCGCTGGTGCGCTCCGCCTACCACGACGACGCGATCGACGAACACATCGGCTTCGTCGGCCCCGTCGACGAGTTCATCGACTGGGCGTTCGCCTATCACCAGACCCAGACCCGCTACCAGCACTACCTGTTGAACCACACGGCCGATATCCAGGATGATCAGGCACACGCCGAAACCTACTATCTGTTCGTCGGGACGGACCGCGAGCCGCAGAACCACCTGACCATCAACGGCGGCCGCTACGTCGACCGCCTGGAGCGCCGGAGCAACCGGTGGGCGATCGCGGCACGGGTGTGCATCGTCGAGTGGCACACCGATTCGACCTCACTGATCACCGACGAGACCATGGGGCTTCTGGCCGGCATCCTGACCGTCGCCCACGACCACAGCGACACGTCCTACGACCGCCCGCTGACCATCTCGCGTGCGCCCACCGGATCCTGAAGGTCGTGTGCAGCCCGTCTACCGGCGCGTTTCCGGGTCGCGCGGCGTCGCGCGGTAGAGCCGTTCTGGTAACCTTGACCAAACTTTGGGTCAGGCCGACCAAACCCGTGCCCGGGAGCTGAGCTTGGAGGTGTCGTGGGGCGTCCTCGCGCGAAGACCGACCTCGCGGCGCATGCAGGCCACTCCTACGACGACGGCACCCGCCGGACCGAGATCCTGCAGACCGCGGCGTCGTTGATCGCGACCTCGGGATTGCGGACCTCGTTGCAGGAGATCGCGGACGCCGCAGGCATCCTGCCTGGCAGCCTGTACCACCACTTCGAGTCCAAGGAAGCGATCCTCGTCGAGCTGCTCCGCCGTTACCACGACGATCTCGATCGCATCGCCGAGCAGGCCCTCAACCGGCTCGACGACCCGACCCCGCTGTCGGCCTTCGACCGGATCGTGGAGTTGGGCGCGGCGATCGCCCAGTGTGCGGTGACGCACAGCGCCGCGCTGCAGATGACGTTCTACGAAACCCCCACCTCCAACCCGGAACTGGCCGCGCTGGCCCAGCAACGCCCCGCGAAGATCCTCGAAGCGATGGTGCAGACGCTGCGCGCCGCACGGTGGAGCGGGTACCTGCGGCCAGACGTCGATCTGCCGGTCCTTGCCGACCGGATCGTGCAGTCCATGCGACAAGTCGGGCTCGACGTCATCCGGCACAGCGCCGGTGCCGACAAGGTCGCGGCCACGTTGTGCCGAATCCTGCTGGAGGGCATGGCCAAAGTGCCGCCGAGCGACGCCGACCTCGATCGGTCCGCGGCGTTCATCGCTGCCGACAACGCCGTGAAGTCGTGGATCGAAGAGAGCGAGGCCGCGCCCAACGACAAGGCCGCGCATGTCCGCGCGGTCGCTCGTGCGGAGTTCGGTCGAAAAGGCTACGAGGTCACCACGATCCGCGACATCGCCTCGGCAGCCGGCCTGGGCACCGGAACGGTGTACCGGCTGATCGGATCGAAGGAAGAGCTGCTGGCCTCCATCATGAAATCGTTCGGCGAGAAGGTGGCCGAGGTCGGATGGACCAGCGTGCTGAACTCCGACGCGTCAACCGTTGAAAAGCTCGACGGGTTGAGCTGGATCCACACCAACGCCCTCGCCCACTTCGGCGACGAGTTCAGGATTCAGCTCGCGTGGATGCGCCAGTCGCCGCCCGACACACCCAACATCGCCTGGCTGTTCACCAAGCGCGTCCGACAGATGAAAGCCCTTCTCGCCGAAGGTATCAAGTCAGGTGAGCTCACCATCGACGCTCCGTCGAATGAGATGCTGGCCAGGATCGTCATCGGCGTCTCCTGGATCCCGGAGAACCTGCTGCATGACCTGGGCACCCGCGCATCACAGATCCACGTGCGCGACACGCTTCTGCGGGGCGTCGTCGCGCGCTAGCCGACCACGATCGGCAGCTTGCCCCACCCGCGCACGCTCGCGGTGTGCGCCATGGCGGCGTCCCGGTAGTCGACGTCCCACTCGGGCCACCGTTTGAGCATCTCCTCGAGGGCGACCCTGGCCTGCATTCGCGCCAGCGACGACCCGAGACAGAAGTGCAGTCCCTGTCCGAACGACAGATGCGCTCCGGTGCGGTGGATGTCGAAGCTCTCGCCGTTCGGGTAGCGCCGCTCGTCGCGGTTGGCAGAGCCGTTGATCAGCAGCATCACCGAGCCTTCGGGAATCTTCTGCCCGTGGCTTTCGGTGTCGCGGGAGACATATCGCGCTTGCACCGGTGACGGCGCCTGATATCGCAGCACCTCCTCGATCGCGCGGGGGATCAACGAGAAATCCTCGACGAGCTCGCGCCGCTGATCGGGGTGCTCGGCGAGCAGCTGCGCGATGAAGCCGATCAGCCTGGTGGTGGTCTCGTTACCGGCACCGGCGATCATGCTGGTGTAGGTCAGCACCTCGATTCGTGTCAGGGGCCGCAGCTTACCGTCTTCTTCGACCTCGGCTCTGAGCAGCTGCGTCATCAGATCGTCCGACGGGTGTTCTGCGCGCCATTCGATGTAGTCGGTGAACAACTGGTAGGCGTTCTCGAACGTGGCTTCCGATACGGCCCGAAAGCCGCCCTCTTTCAGCCCGATTGACGCGTCGGTGTTGTCGCGGATCTGCTGCTGGCCCTCCTCGGGGATGCCCAGCAGGTAACCGATGGTCCGCATCGGGATCAGCGCCCCGAAATCGCCGATGACGTCGAACCGCGAAGACCCAGTCAACGAATCGAGCGCCCGGACACAGAATTGGCGGGTCAGTGGCTCGACGGCCTCCATCCGCCGCGGCGTGAACACCCTCGACAGCACGCGCCGGTGGAGGTCGTGAAGGGGCGGGTCCTCGAAGAGGATCACCCCGGGCGGCACCTCGACGCCGCTCATGATGACGTCGAGCGTGGTGCCCTTGCCCGATCGATAGGTGTCCCAGTCGTGCAGTCCCGGGGCGACGTCGTCGTAGCGGCTCAGCGCGTAGAAGTTGTACTTCTCGTTGTAATAGAGCGGCGCCTCGTCGCGCATCCGCTTCCAGATCGGGTAAGGATCGTCGTCGATGGCGAAGTCGAACGGGTCGTAGTACAGGTCGACGATGCTCGCGCCAGTCATTTGTTGCTCCCTCTGGTTGTCGTCAGATCAGTGACCAATTCGCCCACCCGCTTCAGGTACGGCCACGCAACGTCGGGCGGGATGCCACCACACAGTGGCAAAAGATTGAGAAACTCACCCTTGCCTAGGATTTCGGCGGCCTCGGCAACGTCGATGATCCGGTGTGAGGTGAAGGCGTCCCGCAGCTGCGCGACATCGACCGCGGCCGAGATGCCGGCCGACGTGTCGTTACCGGGATTCCATTCGGCATACATCTGCGCGTCGTGCAGCAGGTGCGCACCGATCTGCTCCCATGCGGCGTCGACGTCGTCGGCGACGAACGTGACCGTCGGCGTGTCGGGCGGCGGGAGCAGCGTCGCGCCGGGTTCATGCCCGTGTTCGCGGCACGCGGCCTCATATGCCGCCCGCATACCGGTGACGCTGCCGTTGGCGAGAAGACCCAGACCGTAGCGCCCGGCACGGCGCGCCGCGGCCAGACTCGCCCCACCCCACATCAACGTGGGACCGCCGGGAGTCTGCGGCGGCGGCGACACCAGGATGCGCCGGCCGTCGCGCACCACCTCTCGACCCGTGAGCAGGTCCTGCAGCAGGGCCAGCTTCTCGTCGGCCAGGGCACCCCGGCGCGACCGGTCGATGCCGAAGTGCTCGAACTCCTCGGGCCGGTAGCCAAGGCCAAACACATATGACGTTCGGCCGTTGCTGATGATGTCGAGCACCGCGATGTCTTCGGCCAACCGGACCGGGTCGTAGAAGGGCAGGATGACCACCACGTTGAGCAACAGCCGCTCGGTCCGTGCCGCGATCGCCGAGGCCAGCACCAGCGGTGCGGGCAGATATCCGTCGTCGGATCCGTGATGCTCACACAGCACGGCGGCCAGGCAGCCGTGTTGCTCGGCCCACGCCGACATCTCGATCGCCGCCGCGTAGAGGTCCGTCGTCGACGCACCGAATGCGGGTGCTCGCATGTCGAACCGGATCGAGAACAACACAGACTCCTACGCCGCTCAGTCGAACACGTGTCGCGGCAACGTGTTCGGCAGGTCCAAGGAGCTCAGCAGGCCGGCAGGAGCGTCGACGACATAAGGGATGGCGTTGACCACCCGCATCGCCGTTGCGGTCATCGCGGCGTGACCCGCGCCGTGCCCCTCGGCCGCGCCGACATTCATCGCGCAGTGGATGTCGGGATCCCCCTCGATGTCGACGCGGTAGGTGGCGTCGAACTCGGATGTCGGCCAATCCGGCGCCACGTCGCGCGCCATCCGGATGATGTGCTCGACCACAATGGCTTCCCGGCCGTTGACCACACCCGCGGCGCGGGTGCTCACCGCACCGCACGTCCCGGCCTTGATCGTGCCGAAGGCGACCTCGATGTCCCTGTCCGTCAGGCGCCGGTCAAGGGTGCCGCGGACCTCCTCGACTTCAACGCCGAGGCCCGCCGCCATCAATTGAATCGGAGCCCGCCAAGCCATTTCGATGAAACCCGGCGTCTTCAGCAGCGGTTCGAAGTCGAGCGGATGGCCGAAGCCCATGCCGTTCATCATGATGTCGGCCACCGGGTAGTGGTCGTTGAGCGCGATCTCGCTGACCTTGAGGCAGCGGATCGTCTTCGACTGGGTCGCGAGAAGCAATGCCAGCTGGTCAGAACCGAACCCGGGAAAGATGCCGGAGGCGTAAAGGGAGGCATTGCCCGCCGTGGCCGCTTTCTGCAGCTGGTCGCGCCATTCAGGCGAGTAGTACGCGGGCGGATAGACCAGCGTCGTCGACGTCGTCGACACGACGTTGATCCCGGCTTCGAGCAACTTGAGGTAATCCGGCACGGCACCGGCATCGCGTTCCGGCCCGCTCGCGGCGTACACCACGCAGTCGGGCGCCAGCGCGATCAACGCATCGGCGTCGTTGGTCGCCGCCACCTCGACCGGGCTACCGCCGGCCAGTTCACCGGCGTCTTTGCCGATCTTCTCCTCGGAGTGCACCCACACACCGACGAGCTCGAGGTCGGGCCTGCGCCGAATCGCGTCGATCGCGATCGACCCCACACCCCCGGTGGACCAGACCACGGTGCGCAACGGTGAGCTCACGAGTCCTCCTGTCGTTCATCGGCGTTCGCACGCAATCACGGTGCGTTCGAGTCGGGCCAGGTGACGGGACGCCGCCGCCGTGACCACCAGCGCGGCGTCCGGAGGGTCGTCACGCGCCCGACTATAACCTAAATTTTGTTCTCCCCCGCGAAATAATAGTGGATACTATTCTCAACGGTTATATTCGTAGCCGACGCATGTTCTGGCACTCCCAAAGGAGGGGTGATGACAGACGGTACGTACCGCGTGGTGGTCTGGTCGACGGGCGGCATCGGCTCGATTGCGATCCGCGCCATCGACCGCCGCCCGAATCTGGACCTCGTCGGCGTGTGGGTGCACTCCCCCGACAAGGACGGCAAGGACGCCGGAGAACTCTCCGGCGGCGACCCGATCGGGCTCAAAGCCACCACGGACGCCGATGCGTTGATCGCGCTGGCGCCCGACTGCGTCATCTACGCGGCAAGCGGACCCGAGCGCGACGCACTGGCGATCCCGGACTACGTGAAGCTGCTCAGCGCCGGCATCAATGTCGTGACGACGAGCACCACCCGTCTGGTCAACCCGCACGCGTACGAACCGGCCGAGTGGCGCGATCAGCTCGCGGCCGCGGCGAAGGAAGGCCACGTGTCGCTGTACGCCTCGGGCATCGAGCCTGGGTTCGCCGCCGACTACCTGCCGCTTGTGTTGTCGACGCAGTCAAGTCAGATCGAGAAGATCTACGCCAACGAGATCGCCCTGTACGACGACTACGGAGTACCCGACATCATGAGCGACGCAATGGGATTCGGCCGGCCGCTCGACTACGACCCGTGGATCGCCATCCCCGGCGCGATCGCCGGCGAGTGGCAGGGACAGATCCGCATGATGGCCGAAGCGCTGGGCGTCGAGGTGACCGAAGTGCGGGAGAAGTTCGATCGACGGGTGACCGACCGCACGCTCGAAGTCGCGATGGGCACCGTGGAGGCGGGTACCTGCGGCGCGCTGCGGATGCAGGCCATCGGCGTGGTCGACGGGGTGGAAGCGATTGTCATCGAACACGTCACCCGACTCGCGCCCGACGTGGCACCCGACTGGCCGCAGGGCCACGGTGACCTGTCCTACCGGGTGGTGATCACCGGCCAACCTGATCTCGAGTGCACGCTCACGCCCACGATCCGTGACCGCAAGAAGGCCGCCATCGAACACATGACCTCCGGTGCCGGGGCCATGGTCGCCACCGCGATGCGGGTGGTCAACGCGGTACCGTACGTCGTGGAGGCGGCACCGGGGTTGCTCAGTTCGGTCGACCTGCCGTTGACGATCCCGCAGCACGCGTTCAATCCACGCGGGTGAGCGTGAACGGCATCTCGATGTCGAGGACCTTGTTGAACCCACAAGCGCCGCTAGGTCCTTCGGTTCTGTCCCAACCCACGTACTGACCGGGAACCGCGGGATAGCCGACCCAGAACATGAAGGTCTGCGTTCCCGGGTACGCGGTGCCGTCGAAGCACGGCTCCCAGTTCTCGATGGTGTGGCTGACTTTCCAACGCCCGCTCAGGTAGACCAGGTCGCCGCTCCAGCCGTGGTCGCTGACGACCCGTCCGGTGCAGTCCTGGTAGGTGGTGCAGGTGGACGTGATGGTCCACGTCTGGTGCACGCTCTTCTCGTCATGGCGGGAGTCGTTGGTCTTGGCCCAGCGGCCGTCGGAGAACGCGGCGTAGGTGCCGTTGATCGCGACCGCGTCGGCCGCGCCCGCGGGCGGTGCGGTGCACGCCGCCCCGATCCCGATCGCCGCCGCAGCGGCGATGATCGAGCGATGCTCCATCATCGGCCTCCTTGATACAGCAGGTCCTGCCAGCTCTTTGGGGGGTCG
Source organism: Mycolicibacterium pulveris (assembly GCF_010725725.1). NCBI lineage: Bacteria > Bacillati > Actinomycetota > Actinomycetes > Mycobacteriales > Mycobacteriaceae > Mycobacterium > Mycolicibacterium pulveris. The sequence continues at coordinate 324,813 of NZ_AP022599.1, forward strand.
ACGAGGTCGGTCTGGCGGCCGACGGCGCCATCGGGGGTGGAGAACTGACCGGTCCGTGGATCGTAATGTGCGATCGCCACCGATGGGCTGGAATCAAAAGCCTTGGCACCGAAGGAGTTCGGCGTTACCGGGGTGGCGGTTGCGGGCGGCGAGTCCTGCGGTGGCGGGGTGCCCTCGATCGGGGCGTAGATGTTGTCGTTGATGGTCACCCGGTTGTCGGGCGGGACGCCCTGGGCGATCAGGTTCGGATCGATCGGAGCCGGCCCAAGGGTGTGCTCCCGCATGGCCAGCGGTCGATAGGGCTCGTCGCTGTAGCAGATCTCCACCGTGGGGGCGCGCTTTCCCGGCACGCCCATACACGGTGAGTTGCGCGCTCCCCTGACCACGACCGGCGAGTCCTGCGGGAGCTTGCAGTAGATGCCGTCCGGAGTGTCGATCGTGGTGGTGTCTTCGGGGCTGCGCCACGACGACTGCGGCAGGAACCCCACCGTGCACGGGTTCGGGTCGGCGATCTGAATCCGGAAGTCACCCAACGGGATCCCCGTCGGGTTGTTCTCCGGCGACGAGGACAACGTGTTGGCCACGAACGGCGGTAACAACACCAGAACCTGTTCCATGGACGGCCGATAGGTCACCGCCACCTGGCCGAAGGTCGTGAGGTTGGCCAGCAGCACCGGCAGGGTCGGCTTGATCTGGCCGAGCAGCTGCGAGACCTCGGAGGCCGCACCGGGTCCCTCCTCCAGCAGCGTGCGTATCTGCGGGTCGTCGGTCACCACCTGGCCGGTGATGCCCGCCAGGCTCCGGGACCACACCTCCAATGCGTCGGTGGTCTGCGCCTGGGAATTCAGCAGGGGCCGCATATCTTCGACCAGCGTGGCCGACCGCTGGGCCACCGAGTTGAGATCGCCTGAGATCTTCGACGAGGAGTCAACCAGCGAACCCATTTCGTAGCCGGTCCCGCCGAACGCGGTGAACGATTCGTCGATCACCTTGCTCAAGCTGTCTTTCGGAATGCTGTTGAGCAGCGCGCTGACCTGATCGAGCATCGGGCTGACCTGCTGCGGAACCTTGGTGTCTGCCATGCTGATAACCGAGCCGTCTTGAAGGTATGGCGGTGAGTCGGTGCGCGGCAGCAGCTCGACGTACTGCTCGCCGACCGCGGACACGCTGCGCACCTCGGCCACCAGATCGGCGGGGATCTTCGGCGAGGTGTCCAGCGACAGGGTCGCGGTGGCACGGCTTCGCGACACGTCCATCGCCGTCACCTTGCCGATCTGGACGCCCCGGTAGGTCACGTTGGCGAAACGGTACAGGCCGCCCGAAGCGGGAAGCTCCAGCTTCACGGTGAGCCGCCCGACGCCGAGCAGGGTCGGGACCTGCAGGTAGGCGAACGCCATCACCAGGACACCGATGATCGAGGCGATCGTGAAGATCACCAACTGAATCCGCACCATCCGCGACAGCATCAGCCACCGCCCCCGGGTTCCCACGGTGCCGGAGCGGCGTTCGGAATCGGGCCGAACGGCGGTGAGGTGCCGACACCCAACGGGAACTTCGTGTAGTAGGCGTCGTAGCCGGGGTCACCCGGCGCGGGAACCAGTGAGGCACGGTCCTGACCGAGCCGTGTTCCGAGCAGTAGACCCCGCTTGATCCGAGCGTTGGTGAGATCGACGGTCACGAACAGATTCATGTAATCGCCGCGGACACCGCGGTCGATGAGGTTCTGCGTCAGCGGGAACGTCGGGAGGTAGGCCAGCGCGCTGTCGATCTCCGGGCCGACGTCGGCCAGCGCACGCAACGTCGGCTCGAGGTTCTGCAGGTTCTTCACCAGATCGGCCTGCGTGTCGTTGACGAGCCCGGTGACCGTGTCGCTGAACTCCCCCAACCGCTGTAGCGCCGTGGTGAACCTCTCCCGTTCGGCGAGCAGGACATCCAGCGCCGGCGGAATCCTGTTCAGCGCCCGGGTGAGTACCTCTCGCTGACTGCCGAGCCGCTCGGCGAAGCCGTTCATCTCGTGGATGGTCGCGATGATGTCGGCGCGTTGCTCGTACAGGGTGCCGACGAACGTGTCGAGCCGGCTGATGAGGTCGCGCACCACGTCGCGGCGACCCGAAAGGGCGGCGTTGAAATTGCTGATGATGTCCCCGATCTGGCCGAGACCGCCACCGTTGACCACAGCGGCGAGCGCGGACAGTGTCCGTTCGGTCGACGGGTATGTCGAGGAATCGTTCAAGCCGATTGTCGCACTGGGTGATAGGCGGCCGCTGGGGGCTACGCCCGGCGGCGGGTCCAACGCCACGTGCATCGATCCCAACAGGCTGGTCTGCCCCACGGTCGCCACCGCGTTGGCGGGCACCACGACATCCGGCCGCACCGACACCTCGAGGTCGACATGCCAGCCGTGCAATGTCATCCTGCCGACGCTGCCGACGACGACGTCGTCGATCATCACCGGTGAATTCGATTCCAGCGTCCCGATGTTGGCCAGCTCGACGTGATACACGTGCGCGCCGGGCCCACGCCCCACCGCGCCGGGCAACGGCAGCGAATTGACCCCGTCGAACGTGCATCCGGTGGCGGTCAACACCACGGTCAAGCCGACTGCCATCATCTGTCTGGCCACGCGTATACCGATCATGGCGGGGTCCCGTCGTTCGGCGGCGACGGCGGCGGTGGCGCCGCGTCCTGAGCCGGTGACCGCTCGGCCGGCAGCAGCATGTCGTGCAGTGTCGGCGGCCCGGCAGGCGGCGCGGGCCCCGGGGGCGGGCCGTAGCCGGGTGGCGGCGGCACATCGCCGGCGCCGGTGTACGCCGAGACGGCCGGTGTAGGCTCCGGCGGCCCGGGCGGCGGACCGCCGGCTCCGGGCATCAGGCTCGGCTCGCTGTAGCGCAGCATGTACGGCGGCGGGTTGGCGCTCAACAGGAAGCTGAACGGAAACGGCAGGTTGTTGAAGTTCGCCAGGCGTAACCCGGGACCCAGGTACTGCGAGCAGAGTTTGGAGGTCGTCGGAGCGGTGACGTTTTGGAGCGCCCCGATCATGCCGCAGATGAACCAGTCCGGATTGGCCATGTTGTTCAGCACGAACACTCCGCTGGCCGCACCGGTACGCGGGTCGAACATGTTGACTGCGTTGGCGATCGAGTGGGGGGCGATGTGCAGCACGTTCTCCAGCTCCATGCGGTGCTCGGCGAGGTTCTGCACGACATTGGCCAGCCGCTGAATCTGCTCTGACGCCTTGTCCCGGGTGTCGTGCACGAATCGTGTTGTCTCGCCTACGACCTCGGACAGGTTCTTCAGCGCCGCATCCAGTTCCGACCTGCTGTCGTTGACGACGCTGGTGAGCGTGGCGAACCTGTTCTGGAACTGCACGATCTGTTCGTTGCTGTCGCGCAGCGCGGTGACGAAGGTCTGCAGGTTGGTGATCGTGTCGACGATGTTGCCGCCCCCTTCGGCGAGGACCCGGCCCACCGCCGACAGTTGTTCGAGTGCGCGGCGCAGCTTGTCGCCGTTGCCGTCCATGGCCGCGGCTGCGCTGTCGATGAACCCGCCGACTGAACCCGTCGCGTCACCGGTGTCGCTGCCGGGCCCCAATTCCGTTGCCAATCGCATCAGTTGCCCTTTGACCTCGTTCCACTCCACCGGCACCGCCGTGCGCTCGACGGGAATCACCGCCCCGTCTCGCATGGCCGGTCCCGACTCGTATGCGGGTGCGAGTTGGACGTAGCGCGCAGAGACGAGGTTCTGGGCGACGATGACCGCTTTGGCGTCGGTCGGCACCGTGATGCCGTGTCGGACGGAAAGCGTCATCCTCGCCTGCGTTCCCATCGGCTCGATCGATTCAATGGAGCCCACCTTCACGCCGGCGATGCGGACCTCGTCACCGGGGTAGATCGCGGTGGCGGTGATGAAGTGGGCGATGATCACGGTGGGCCGAAACAGCTTGTGTGCGATGACGACGCTCGATCCGCACACGAGCAGCGCGGCCAGCGTCACCGCCAGGCCGATTCGCACACCACGGCTGTGGATCATCGCGGTATCTCCCCCCACTGCTCCCAGGGCTGAGGAATGCCGTTGTACGGGAAGGGAAGCTCTGCGCGCGGACCCACGTTGTCGGGCGGCTGTCCGGCGTCGACTCCTCGCCGGAAGCCGAACGCGTAATCCAGCCATGGCTGCAGCAGCTGGCCGAACGCGATGTTGGGGATGTAGGCCTGGTAGTACGGTCCGTTGCCGATGGTCTCACCGAGGGTGATCTGAAACTTCGCCAGCCCGGGAAGGGCTTTCGCGATGTTGTCGCGGTTCTTCTCCAGAATCGCGGTGACGCCGTTGAGCTTGTCCAACGTCGGCGCGAGCTCCTGTTCGTTGTCGCGGATCAGGCCGGTCATCTGCTTGGACAGCGCCGATGTGTGCGCCAGCAGCTCGACGATGGCGCGCCGGCGCTCCGACAGCACTGCCACCAGGTCGTTGGCGTTGAGGATCAGGGAATTCACCTGCGCGCTGCGGTCCGAGAGGATGCGTGTGATGTCGGCGCCGTTCGCGAGCAGGTCGCCCAGCGTGTCGTCACGTTCGTTGATCGCCCGTGACAGCCGCGTCACTCCGTCGAAGGTCGGCCCCAGTTGTGGCGCAACATGGTCCAGCGTCGCCGACAGGGTGTCCAGCGACTGGTTCAACGCGGCGGTGTCGGTGCCCGCGGTGTTTGTCGTCAGCTCGCTGACGGCTTCGGTCAGCGAGTAGGGCGACGCCGTGCGCGACACCGGGATGACGTCCATCGGGTTCATCGTTCCGTCGCCGCCGGACTCCAGGGTCAGGACGCGCTCACCCAACAGGGTGCCGGTGCGCACGTGCGCGGTGGTGGCCGACCCGAGCGGCACGGTTCCGTCGACGGTGAAGGTCACCACGGCATGGCGCCCCTGCAGCGCGACCTCGGAGACGGTGCCGACCTTCATCCCCGAGACCGTCACGTCGTTGCCCGGCGTGATACCGCCGGCGTCGGCGAACTGCGCCTGATACCGGATCGCGGTCGCCCAGGACACCAGCCGTTCGGGTGCGAGGCCGACGGCGACGACGAGGACGATCAGGACGGCGCCCAGAAAGCCCACCCGAATCAGTTGTGTGCCACGGTATTTGCGCATCAGGGCTCGGTGCACCTCCCGTTCTCCTGTTTGAGCCACGGGAACACCGCGGTCCGGCCCTGCAGATCGGTCACCCGCCACGTCAGCTCGCAGATGTAGTAGTTGAAGAAGCTGCCGTACGAGCCGGTGCGCACCAGCTTGCGGTAGTTCTCCGGGGCCTTCTGCAGGCTGGTGTCGAGCCGGTCCTTCTGAGCGTCGAGGTGGGTGGCCAGCCTGCTCAGTTCATCGACCGTGCCGGCCAACGGCGCACGCGTCTCGGCCATCAGGTCGGCCACCGATGCCGTGCCGTTGTTCAGCGATTCGATGGCTCTTCCGATCGGATCGCGTTCAGCGGCAAGCTGGGTGACCAGAGCTTCGAGTTGTCCGATCGTGTCGGAGAACTTGTCGCCCTCCTTGGTCAGGGTGGCCAGCAGCGTGCGAAGGTTCTCGATCAGCACCTGGATCGTCTCGTTGTGCTCGGCCAACGCCGCGGTGAAGCCCGACGTGCCGGAGAACAGCGACTGCAGCGTGTTCTCCTGGCCCTGAAAGATCTCGATGATGGAAGCCGACAACGCGTTGACATCCTGTGGATTGAGCCCGCGCAGAACGGGTTTGAGCCCGCCGAGCAGCAGGTCGAGATCCAGCGCGGACTGAGTTCGATCCTTGGAGATCTGCCCGCTGGGTGGCAGCGGAGCCCCCCCGGGCCCCTCGATCAACTCCAGATAGCGGTCACCGACCAGGTTGAGATAGCGCACCGCCGCCTTGGTCGAGGTGGTTATCGCCACGTTGGGGTCCGTCTCGAAGGTGACGACCACCGATTTGTCTCGTTGTAGCTCAACGCTGTTCACCGTGCCGACCCGCATTCCCGCGACCCGCACCGACTCGCCCGGCTCGAGCCGCGAGACATCGGCGAACACCGCCGAATACGCCTTCCGCGAACCGGTTTGATACTGACCGAAGATGAAGAACAACGACGCGGTGAACAGGCTCATCACCACCGCGAAGATCCCGAACTTGACGAGCGTAGGACGAAACGATCGCATCATCCGGGTTGGCCGATCTGGGCGGTGTTGCGGGGCGGCCCGGAGATCTCGGTGTCGCCGAACATGATCTGTTTGATCAGGTCGGAGTTGAGCACCACCCCGGGATAGGTGCGTCGCCAGGGGTTGGTCCCGGTGTCGGCGACGACGTACGGTGGGGCCGCTTCAAACGGCGGCTTCGGCAGCCCGGTGCACTGGGGACCGCCTTCCGCCCCGGCCTTGGGCAGGTCCTGCGGATAGCGGTAGCGCTCCTGGGCCCACAGGAACCCGGCCAGCACCACCACGCCGGGTTGCTTCAGCGGGGGTAGATGTGTTGTCTCCACCATTCCGGCAAGCCCACACCACAACGCCTGGTTGTACTCGTTGAGCAGGTCGGTGGTCGGCACCAGCAGGCGAAGGACATCGGTGAGCGCGTTGCGGTTCTCGCCTAACACCTGATTTCCGATGTCCGCCAGCCCAGTCACGCTCACCAACGCAGCGTCCAGGTTTGACTGCTGGTCGACGATCGAGTCGCTGATCCGCGTGGCGTTGTCGGCGATCGTGACGAACCCAGGCGTTGCATCGGCATAGGCCCGCAGCACGCCGGGTGCGGCCTGCAGGTCGGCCCGAAGGGCAGGCAGGCTTTCTTCGAGGGTGGCCAGATAGGCGTCGAGGTCCGAGAGCATCCGGCCGAATTTCTCGCCGCGGCCGCTGACCGCCGAGGCGATCGCAGCCAGGGTGGCGTTGAGCTTCGCGGGTTCGACTTGCGACAACACCGAGGTCAGCTGTTCGAAGACGGTGTTGACCTCGACCATCACATGTCGTGCGTCGACGACCTGACCGGCCCGTAGCGACTCGGCGGACGGGTGGGCGGGAAAGACGAACTGCACCTGCTTGGCGCCGAACACCGTCGGTGAGGCGATGTCGACGAGCGCGTTGGCGGGTATTGCGTCCAGTCGCGACGGATCCATGTCGAGGTGGATGGCCGCCGCTCCATCTGGCAGTTCCTCGATCACGGCGACCGTGCCGACCTGGACACCGCGGACCTTTACCTTGGCGTCCGGGTTCATCACCAGGCCGGCCCGCTGGGTGATCACCGTGACAGGGACGGAATCGATGAAGCCACCGCGAAAGAGGTTCGCCGCCAACACGACTACCACCACGGCCACGACGATGGCCACCAGACCAACCAGTGGACGCAGCAGCGTTCGTGTCATCGACCGCCTCCGCACGAAGGACGCATCAGGTGGCGCCACGGCGTTCGGTTCGACAAGCGGGTCGCACTCCCATCGCGCGTTCGACGACGGTGCAGCACTTTACGCCGGAACATATCTTTGGGTCAATATCTACGTCGATCGACGGCGCGCTTGTTGACCCGACAACTGTTCATATCGTCACCGATGTTTGCTGCACAGGCCTATTGATCGACTCGGCGCAGGTACATGTATATGACAAGACAGATCACAGTTGCCTGTCTTGTGGATGGAACGTCGAGCCGGTTTGTGTCCGATGCGCCTGCGTGGCCGCGCCCCCGACAGACCGGAGCAAACCTTAGGTCACCGAGGGCGCGACACAGTGCACTGAACCGACGCGTTCGACCCGCGCCGCGTTCGGCCTGACTTCCATGATCACCGGACAGCAACCGCCGATGTCGAAAACCGCGATCTTTGTCGGAAAAGAAGCGTCGTCTATCGACGCGCTGACAGTGCTTGCGTCGGTGTCAATTTCACGACGCGCGGTCGCCGGTTCACTCGGGCAGCCGCAGTTCGGGCTTCTCCACCTCTTCGATGTTGACGTCTTTGAACGTGATCACCCGGACCTGCTTGACGAAGCGCGCCGGCCGGTACATGTCCCACACCCAGGCGTCGGCCAGGCGCAGCTCGAAGTAGATCTCGCCGTCGGTGTTGCGTGGCACCACTTCCACGCTGTTGGCCAGATAGAAGCGGCGCTCGGTCTCCACGACGTAACTGAACTGGCCGACGATGTCCTTGTATTCGCGGTAGAGCGAGAGCTCCATCTCGGTTTCGTACTTCTCGAGATCTTCGGCACTCATCAGCTCAGCTGTCCTTCATATCGGTCCCACCGGCATGTGCGCTCGTCGCACAATCGGTATCTGCTCGATTCTCCCACTACCCGACTTCGGCGCTCTGCTCCGGTTCGGCCGCGTGATCGATCCCCAGGCCTGCCCCCTCCGGTTCACCGGTGATCAGCTCCGTGACCACCTTGATCCCCGTCCTGGTGGCCACTCGGCGCACGTTGATGAACGAGTGACGGTGCTGGGTGCACGGCCCGAGTTCGGCCAGCGCGGCGCTATGCGCCGGGGTGCTGTAGCCCTTGTGGTCGGCGAAGCCGTAGCCGGGATGCTCGGCTTCCATCTCGACCATCAGCCTGTCGCGGCTGACCTTGGCCAACACGCTTGCCGCGGCGATGCACGCCGCAGCCGCGTCGCCACCGACCACCGGCAGCGACGGCATCGGCAGCCCGGGCACCCGGAACCCGTCGGAGAGCACATAGCCGGGTCGCACCGACAATCCTGCGACCGCGCGGCGCATGCCCTCGATGTTGGCGACGTGCACACCGCGCCGATCGACCTCGACGGACGGGATGAACACCACGTGATAGGCCAGGGCGTAGCGGCAGATCAGCGGGAAGAGCCGTTCGCGTTCCTTCGCGTTGAGCTTCTTGGAGTCATCGAGAGCCGTCAGGCTCTCCAGGCGGTTCGGACCGAGGACACACGCGGCGACGACGAGCGGTCCCGCGCAGGCGCCACGACCGACCTCGTCGACGCCGGCCACCGGCCCGAGGCCGCTGCGGTACAGGGCGGATTCCAACGTTCGCAGGCCCGAGGACTTCCGGATCACCGTTCGCGGAGGCCATGTCGCCGGCAACAGTAACTCTCCTACTGCATCTGGGTTCAGGTCTGGGGATTCACGCTGCTCACGCCGCCCCAACGCGACGGCGGCCAGGCGATGAAACGCGCCTTTCCGATGACATTGTCCACCGGCACGGTGCCTGCCATCGGGTCTCCGGTGCACAGGATTCCACGCTGCGCGTCGGCGGGTGTGTTGGTGCAGTGTGCCCGCGAGTCGGCCGAATGCGTACGGTTGTCGCCCATCACCCACACCCTGCCCTCGGGCACCGTCACCGGACCGAACTCCGGGCCGAGGCACTTGTAGAAGTTCGGGTCGGGGACCTTCATCGTCTCCCGGTCCAGATACGGTTCGTCGAGCGGCTTGCCGTCGACGGTGAGCCCGGTGCTCTCGCGGCACTGCACGGTCTGCCCACCCACGGCGATGATGCGCTTGACGAGGTCGTTCTCGTCCGGCGGAACGAACCCGATGACCGACAGCGCATTCTGCACCCAGCGCACCGCGGTGTTGTCGGATCTGATCGACTTGTAGCCGATGTTCCAGTTCGGCGGCCCCTTGAACACCACGACGTCACCGGGTTCGGGTTGGCCGAACCGGTAGGTCAGTTTGTCCACCATGATGCGGTCGCCGGTGCAGCCCGCACAGCCGTGCAGCGTGGGTTGCATCGACTCCGACGGAATCAGATAGGGCCGCGCGACGAACGTCAGCATGACGTAGTAGATCACCAGCGCGATCGAGACGAGGATCGCGAATTCCCGCAGCGCCCCGTGCTTCTTCTTGGGCTTCTCGGTATCCGAGTCGGATTCGGAAGTGAGGTCCTCGGTTTCGGGCTGAGGCGACGAATCGTCTGGCGCAGTGGGTCCGGTCACCGCATCAGCGTAGCCAGCGCGCTGTTCGGCACCGCGCTGCGAGCGTTCCAATGATCAGGCTCCGTGCGGGATGGGACCGGCGGAAGTCAGCGCTTCTCTTTGATCTTGGCCTTCTTGCCGCGCAGCTCACGCAGGTAGTAGAGCTTGGCGCGGCGGACGTCGCCGCGGGTGACGACGTCGATGTGGTCGATGTTCGGCGAGTGCACCGGGAACGTCCGCTCCACACCGACGCCGTAGCTTTCCTTGCGCACGGTGAAGGTCTCCCGGATGCCACCGCCCTGGCGGCGCAGCACGACACCCTTGAAGACCTGGATGCGCTCCTTGGAGCCCTCGATGACCTTCACATGCACGTTGACGGTGTCGCCGGGGCCGAAGTCCGGGATGTCGTCGCGAAGCGACGCCTGATCGACGAAGTCCAGCGTGTTCATCGGTGACACTTCCTTGCTGTTGGGCTGCCGGCGCAGCGGTCGCCGGTGCGACGCGTGGCCGAGCCGATGGATCGGACGTATGGGGTGCATCCCGCAGTGGGCGGAGCCAGTGATCTCCTGCAACTGCGCAGACAACTGCTCAATTGTGCCAGATGCGGGTCGAAACCCTGAAATCCGGTGAATGCGGTGGCCAACGGCCCGCGAACCGGCGGTGTCGACCCCGAGGTGGGGCGGCGAAAAGGGTTAGGCTGCATGCCACAGGGTATGGCGCTTTGGTGGGCGTGGGCAGCGCCCCGGGTTACAAGGGAGAGCGATGCGACCAGTGGCGTCGAAGCTCGTCACGGCCGTTGCAGGGGCCACGGTTGCGGTGCTCGTCGGCTCGGGGTGCGAGGCCGGGGTGCACGGCACACCGCCGCCGCCCGCGGAATCGCCCGTCGTCGTCATCGCGCCGCAGGGCAGGATGGCGCCGCTGCCGGAAGCCCCGCCCCCCGCCGCGTTCGAGGGCCTGCAGGACCGGACAAAACGGGCCACCGCGGACGCCGCGGCCGCCGGTGCCGAGATCACCGTCACCGTGCTGGATCGCAACAGCGGGCAGGTCGTATCCAACGGCAACGCGATGGCGATGCCGATGGCCTCGGTGGTCAAGGTGTTCATCGCCGACGACCTGCTGCTGCAGGTGGCCGAGGGCAAGACGCAGCTGTCCCCCGAAGACCGCCAGGCGCTCGACGTGATGTTGCGGGCCTCTGACGACAGCGCGGCCGAAGTGTTCTGGAGCCGCGGCGGCGGCAGCGAGATCATCGCCCGAATCAAGGCCCGATACGGCCTTGGCGCCACGACCGCGCCGTACAACGGGCGCTGGTTCAACACGCTGAGCACGACGGCCGACCTGGTCCGCTACTACGACATGCTGCTGTCCGGCGCCGGCGGGCTGCCGGCCGAGCAGGCCGACATCATCCTGTCCGATCTGGCGGCGAGCACCCCGACCGCGCCGGACGGCACCGTGCCCGGTGGCGTGTACCCGCAGCGGTTCGGGATCCCCGACGGGCTCTACGCCGAGCCGGTCGCGGTCAAACAGGGCTGGTTCTGCTGCTGGAACGGCGGCAACTGGGTGCACCTGTCGAGCGGTGTGATCGGACCGAATCATCGGTATGTGATGGCGATCGGCTCCATGCAACCCACCGACGACGTCACCGCGCGCGACACCATCACCCAGGCCGTCAAGACCATGTTCCCCGGCGGGCGGATCTGAGTCCGGCCTTCTCCGGTCAGAAGACGTGAAAACCCCCAATTTGGGCCCTTTCAAGGGGTTTTCACGTCTGCTCGCCGCGCGGGTGGGCCCTGCTCGCCGGTCAGTCCAGCAGGTCCGGGCGGCGCTCTCGGGTGCGCTTCAGGCTCTGTTCACGACGCCACGCCGCGATCTTGGCGTGATCACCCGACAGCAGCACCTCCGGCACATCCAAACCACGCCAGCTGGGCGGGCGGGTGTAGCTCGGCCCTTCCAACAAGCCGTGCGAATGCGAATCATCTTGGTGGGACGCGGGATTGCCCAGCACGTCGGGCAGCAGCCGAACGATGCTTTCGATCATCACCAGCGCCGCAGACTCGCCGCCGGGTAGCACGTAGTCGCCGATCGACACCTCCTCGACGCGCATCCGCCGGGCGGCATCCTCGACGACGCGTTGGTCGACACCCTCGTAGCGCCCGCAGGCGAATACCAGGTGCTTCTCGGTGCTCCACCGCCGCGCGTCGCGTTGGGTGAACAGTCTACCCGCAGGCGTTGGCACGACGAGAAGCGTTTCCTCGGAACAGATCTCGTCGAGCGCTTCGCCCCACACCGGCGCCTTCATCACCATGCCGGGCCCTCCGCCGTAGGGCGCGTCGTCGACGGACCGGTGCACGTCGTGGGTCCAGCGCCGCAGATCGTGCACGATGAGTTCGACGATGCCCGCCTCGATCGCCTTGCCCGGCAAGGACTGTCGCAGCGGCTCGAGGTAGTCGGGAAAGATCGTCACCACGTCTATGCGCATCAGCTCAGCTCCAGCAGACCCGCCGGCGGGTCGATCTCGACGACGCCGTCGGACAGCGACACGGTCGTGACGATGGCGCTCACGAACGGCACCAGCACCTCCCGGTCCCCGGCCCGTACCGCGAGCAGTTCACCTGCGGCGGTGTGCAACACCTCGGCGACGGTGCCGACCTCGACGCCGTCGACCGTGCGGACCCGCAGCCCTTCGAGTTGATGGTCGTAGAACTCGTCGGGGTCCTCGATGGGCGGCAGATCGGCTGAGTCGACCAGGAACACGGTGCCCCGCAACGCTTCCGCGCCATCTCGGTCGACCACCCCGGCGAGCCGTACCAGCAGCCGATTACCGTGCGGGCGCACCGATTCGATCACGTATCGCCGTTCGGATCCGCCTTTGGCGGGCCGCCCGCGCAGCGTGGCGCCGACCGCGAACCGCTCGTCGGGTTCGTCGGTGCGGACCTCGACGACGAGTTCGCCGGTGACGCCGTGGGCCTTGGCCACCCGCCCGACCACCAGGTCCATGCGACCTCTACCGGTCTCTACTGGTCGGTGTCCACCACATCGACGCGGATCCCTCGACCGCCGATCCCGGCGACCAGTGTGCGCAGCGCGGTGGCGGTGCGACCGCCGCGGCCGATGACCTTGCCGAGATCGTCCGGATGGACATGGACCTCGACGGTGCGGCCCCGGCGGCTGGTCACCATGTCGACCCGGACATCGTCGGGGTTGTCCACGATTCCGCGAACCAGGTGCTCGACGGCGTCGACGACGACTGAGCTCACGGCCGTCCTCAGCTCTCAGCCGACGCGGACTCGCCCGAGGCGCCATCCTCCGTGGCGCCGGCCGCGGTCGCGTCAGCGCCTTCGGCCGCCGGCTCCGAGGCGTCCTTGGCGCCCGACGGCTCGGCGCTGGCCTCGGCTTCGACGCCCTTCTTGGCCGACTCCTCGGTCGCCTTCTCCGCCGCCTTCTTGGCGGGTGCCTTCTTCTTCTTGGGCTGGGTGGCCTCGCCCGACGACCCACCCTCGGCCTCCGCCAGCGCGGCGTTGAACAGGTCGAGCTTGCTGGGCTTGGGCTCCTTGACCTTCAACGTGCCCTCGGCGCCGGGCAGACCCTTGAACTTCTGCCAGTCACCGGTGATCTTCAGCAGCGCCAGGACCGGTTCGGTGGGCTGGGCGCCGACGCTGAGCCAGTACTGCGCGCGCTCCGAATCGATCTCGATGAGGCTGGGGTCTTCCTTGGGGTGGTACCGGCCGATGATCTCGATCGCGCGGCCGTCACGGCGGGTGCGCGCGTCGGCGACGGCGATGCGGTACTGGGGGGTGCGGATCTTGCCAAGCCGGGTCAGCTTGATTTTGACAGCCATGGTTGAGCGACTTCTCCTGTGATTGCCACGCCGGCAATTCAGCGACCGGGGCGGGCTGCCCCGGTCCGGTTTTGCCTTACGTGTGTGACCACCGCACGGCCGTAGTCGTGGGCAGACAGCCGACCATTGTGCCAGAACCGGGCCACCCAGCGGAAATCCGGTCAGATACCCAGAACGGCCCGCGCGATCAGGAAGTACATCAGCAGACCGGTGGCGTCGACGAACGTGGTGATGAACGGATTCGAGAACACCGCGGGATCGGCGCGCACGGCGCGGGCCAGCAACGGCATGACGCCGCCGACCGTGGCGGCCATCGTGCACACGGCCAGCAGCGTCAGCCCGATCACCGTGCCCAGCTGGCGGTCATAGACCGCCGTGGTCGCCAGAAACGCCACCGAGCCGAGCAGCAACCCGAGCGAGAACCCGACCTTGAACTCCCGTGCCGCCACCTTGGCGATGTCTCGGGGCCCGACGTCGCCCAACGCCAGCGCGCGCGTCACCGTGGTGGCGGCCTGGTTACCGGTGTTGCCTCCGGTTCCGATCAGCAACGGCACGAACAGCGCAAGGGCCACCACCTGGCTCAGGGTGGCTTCGAACACCTCGAGCACCTGCACGGTGAGCGTCGCGCCGATCGCCAACACGAGCAGCCAGACCACCCTGGAGCGCACCAGGGCGCTCACCGGGCTGGCGAGGTAGGGCCGCCGCAGCGGCTCGGTGCCGCTCATCCTGGCCTGGTCTTCGGTTTCGGCCGTCTCCAGGATGCGCAGCGCGTCGTCCACGGTGAGGATGCCGACCAGCCGCGACTCGCTGTCCACCACCGGGAGCGCAAGCACTTTGAGGATGGCGCATCGCCGTGCCGCCTCCTCGGCGTCGTCGGTGGCCTGCACCACGTGCGCGTCCTGCATCACGTCGCGGATCGGGGTGTCGGGTGACGCGCTCATCAGATCACGCAGGCTGACCACGCCCACCACGGCGCGCTGGTCGTCGGTGACCGGCAGCGTGTAGACGGTCTCGGCGTCGGCCAGCCGCTGCGTCACCACCGACAGCGCTTGGCCGGCGGTCAGGTTCGCGCGCAGGGCGACGAACTCCGGGCTCATCCGCCTGCCGATCGATCCCGGCGGATAACCGAGAATCTCCGCGGTGATTTCGCGCTCGCGGGCAGGCAGCCCCCGCATCAGGCGCCGCGCCACCGACGCGGGCAGCTCGTCGAGCAGTTCCACCCGGTCGTCGGGTTCCATGCCGGCGAACAAAGCGGCGACGTCATCGTGCTGAAGTGCGCGCACGAGGTCGCTCTGAAGGCTGGGGTCCAACGCCTCGAACACCCGAAGCGCCTGGTCCTTGGCCAGCAGCCGGTACAGCACGGCGCGGTCGGTGCTGTCCTGGCGCTCGAGCACCTCGACGACCTCCGCGGGCGTCATCGCACGCACCGCCACCCTCAGCTCGGCCAGGTCGGTGAGGCCAAGCGCGCGTTCGATCGTCTTGACCCGTTCCTCGGTCATGGCCTCACACCAGCTTGTCGAAGCACTTGGTCTCGACCCGTCGGCTCATCCGCCAACCCTCGGGGGTGCGGACGAACTCGTCGTCGTACCACAGCCCGCAGAACAGCACCTGGTTCTGCTCCCCGCCCATCACCATCGGGTTGAAGCAAAGGGTCCGCGACGACGCGGTGTCACCGGCGATGCGGACGTCGAAGTTGCCCAACAGGTGCGCGTAGGCGGGAAAGTTCGGCAGCACCTCGGCCAACCAGGCCTTGACTTGCGGATAGTGGCCGTCGATGCCGCCCATCGCCCGGTAGTCGATATAGGCATCGGCGGTGAACACCTGATCGAGGTCGTCGAATTTTCGTTGGTCGATGGCCGTCGAGTAGTCGATCAGCAGCTGCTGAATTTCCAACCGATCCGAAATCTCGCCCAGGCTCAGCATGTGTCGATTCAACACGACTAAGCTGCCGCCCATGCGAAGGCTGGTGATCGCCGTGACGGCCGCCCTGTGCCTGCTGCTCGGACAGTCCGTGACGGCGATGGCCGCGCCGATGGGCATCGAGCAACCCGCGGGTTCGGTGCCCATCCCCGAGGGCCCCGCGCAAGCGTGGCTCGTCGCCGACATGGACAGCGGCGCCGTGTTGGCCGCGAGAGACGAGTTCGGCCAGTACGCCCCCGCCAGCACCATCAAGGTGCTGCTGGCTCTGACGGTGCTCGACGAGCTGCCGCTGGACGCCACCGTCGTCGCCAACGAGGCCGACACCAAGGTCGAATGCAACTGCGCGGGCGTGACCCCGGGCATGGTCTACACCACTCGCCAGCTTCTCGAGGCGCTGCTGCTGGTGTCGGGCAACGACGCCGCCAACACGCTGGCCACCATGCTCGGCGGCCACGACGTGGCCGTGACGAAGATGAACGCCAAGGCCGCGCTGCTGGGCGCGTACGGCACCAACGCCGGTTCGCCGTCGGGTCTGGACGGCCCGGGCATCGCGATGTGGTCCTCACCGCACGACCTGGCGGTCATCTTCCGCGCCGCGATGACCAACCCGGTGTTCGCCCAGATCACCCGGCAGCCGACCGCCGTCTTTCCGACCAAGACCGGTGACAGGGTGCTGGTCAACCAGGACGAACTGCTCCAGCGCTACCCCGGCACGATCGGCGGCAAGACCGGCTACACCGACATCGCCCGCAAGACGTTCGTCGGCGCCGCCGAACGCAACGGCCGCCGACTGGTGGTGGCGTTGATGTTCGGTATGGACAAGCCGGGGCAGCCGACGTATTGGGACCAGGCGGCCAGCCTGTTCGACTGGGGCTTCGCGCTCGATCCGAACGCCAGCATCGGCTACCTGTAACCCGAGTTTCCCGGCGCGCGCCCACGCGTCGGCCGGCGAGCAGACGCAAACACCCCCATTTCGGCGGGGTTTTGGGGGTGCATGCGTCTGCTCGCGCAGAATTCAGTTTCCGCCGCGGGCACGAAAGTTGCCGAATCGCAACACAGTCGAGATCGCGTTGGCGACCGCGATGAATACGCTCGGCGGCCATGCGAAAGCTGCTGGCCGCGTTGGCCATTGCGCTGTCGGCAGCGGTTGGTGTCGCGGCCCCGGCGCCGGCCCAACCCGGCGTCGGACCGTCTGGCGCCGTCACCCTGCCTGACGGCCCCGCGCAGGCGTGGCTGCTCGCCGACCTCGACAGCGGGCGAATCCTGGCTTCCCGCAACCCATATGAACCGCACCCGCCCGCCAGCACCATCAAGGCGCTGTTGGCGATGGTGGTGCTGGACCACCTTCCGCTCAACGCGGTCATCCGCGCCAGCCAGGCCGCGGCCGACGTGGAATGTTCGTGTGCCGGGGTCAAGGCCGGCCGAGCCTACACCGTGCGCCAACTGCTCGACGGCCTGATGCTGGTGTCGGGCAACGATGCCGCCAACACGTTGGCCGACGGGCTCGGCGGCTACCGGGTCGCGGTCGCCAGGATGAACACCAAAGCGGCGGCGCTCGGCGCGCGAAGCACCCGCGCGTCGTCGCCGTCGGGGTTGGACGGCCCCGGCATGGAATCGGTCACCACCGCCAACGACCTGGCCATCATCTACCGCGCGGCGCTGCGGTATCCGGCGTTCGCCGCGATCGTGCGCCAACCGTCGTCGCTGTTCCCCACCGACAACGGGCCCAAGACCATCGTCAACCAGAACGAACTGCTCAAGCGCTACCCCGGCACCCTGGTCGGCAAGACCGGCTACACGAACCTAGCCCGCAAGACGTATGTCGGTGCGGCAGAACGCAATGGACGCCGGCTGGTGGTGGCGCAGCTGTACGGCAGCGGTGACCTCTACGGGCAGGCGATCCAGCTGTTGGACTG
Organism: Mycolicibacterium pulveris; assembly: GCF_010725725.1. Lineage (NCBI taxonomy): Bacteria > Bacillati > Actinomycetota > Actinomycetes > Mycobacteriales > Mycobacteriaceae > Mycobacterium > Mycolicibacterium pulveris. The sequence continues at coordinate 342,329 of NZ_AP022599.1, forward strand.
GGGCTTCAGCCAGCCCCGGTGAGCGTCTTCCCCCGGCGAGCAGACGCATACACCCCCAAAATGCTGCGAAAGGAGGGGTTTTGGTGTCTGCTCGCGCTAGCCGAACACCTGGCCGCGCAGGATCACCAGATCGGGGTTGTTGACGACGGCCGCGCCGGTGCGCGGATCCTCGCGGAAGCACACCAGATCCGCGGGGGCGCCGTGCTGCAGGCCCGGTCGGCCCAGCCATTCGCGGGCGTCCCAGCACGCCGCACCCAGTGCCTGCGTCGGGCTCATCCCGATGCCCTTGAGCGCGTCGATCTCGTCGGCGATGCGGCCGTGGGCGACCATGCTGCCCGCATCGGTGCCCGCGTAGATCGGCACGCCCGCCTCGCGGGCGGCGGCGATCCGCTGCGGGCACCGCTCGTAGAGGTCGCGCATGTGCCGCGCATAGGCGGGGTATTTGGCGGCCGCCTCGGCGATGCCGGGGAAGTTCTCGACGTTGATCAGCGTGGGCACCAGCGCGGTTCCGTGTTCGACCATCAACTCGATGGTGTCGTCGGTCAACCCGGTGCCGTGTTCGATGCAGTCGATGCCGGCCTTGATCAGCCCGGGCAGCGCGTCCTCGCTGAACACGTGCGCGGTGACGCGGGCGCCGTTGGTGTGGGCGGCGTCGATGGAGGCCTTGAGCACCTCGTCGGACCACAGCGGCGCCAGGTCGCCGACGTCGCGGTCGATCCAGTCGCCGACCAGCTTGACCCAGCCGTCACCGAACCTGGCTTCCTGCGCCACCGCCTCGGGCAGTGCGGACTCGTCGTCGAGTTCGATCGCGAACCCCCGCTGATATCGCTTGGGCCGCGCCAGATGGCGACCCGCACGGATGATCTCCGGCAGATCGTCGTGCTCGGCCAGAGCGCGGGTGTCGACGGGCGAACCGCAGTCGCGCAACAGCAGCGCGCCGACGTCGCGTTCGAGTGCGGCCTGCGCGATGCAGTCGTCGAGGTTGTCCAGCGCGCCGTGGTCACCGAGCCCGACGTGGCAGTGCGCGTCGACCAGGCCGGGCAGGATCCAGCCGTCAGACCCATCGGCCCCGAACACCGTGGTGGCGTCGGCGACGGGCTCGGCGCTCAGCAGCTCATCGACGATCCACCACTCGACCGGTTCTCCGTCGGGCAACCCGCGCCCGCGCACATGCAGGCGGGTCAATTCTTCGGGAACTTCAGCTTCGACAGGTCGATGTCGGCCAGCCCGGGCGGCAGCTCGTCGAGACCCTTGGGCATGCTCGACAGATCCGGGAAGTCCGCAGGCAGCCCGGGCATCCCCGCGCCGAGCGGATTGCGCACCTTCGGCGGCGTCGGCCCCCTGCCGCCCTTCTTGCCCTTCTTGCCCTTCTTGCCTTTGCGAGAACTCTTGCGGCCGAACGGCATACCCATCTGACCGGCCATCTGCGACATCATCTTGCGGGCCTCGAAGAACCGCTCGACGAGCTGGTTGACCTCGCCGACGGTCACCCCGGACCCCTTGGCGATGCGCAGCCGACGCGACCCGTTGATGATCTTCGGGTCGGCGCGCTCCTCGGGGGTCATGCCGCGAATGATGGCCTGCAGCCGGTCCAGCTGCTTGTCGTCGACGGCCGCGAGCGCGTCCTTCATCTGGCCGGCGCCGGGCAGCATGCCCAGCAGGTTGCCGATCGGGCCCATCTTGCGGATGGCCAGCATCTGCTCGAGGAAGTCCTCCAGCGTCAGCTCGCCGCTGCCGATCTTCTGGGCGGCCTCTTCGGCCTTCTGCGCGTCGAAGACCTGCTCGGCCTGCTCGATCAGCGTGAGCACGTCGCCCATCCCGAGGATGCGGCTGGCCATCCGGTCGGGGTGGAAGACGTCGAAGTCCTCGAGCTTCTCGCCTGCCGACGCGAACAGGATCGGGACGCCGGTGATCTCGCGCACCGAGAGCGCCGCGCCGCCGCGGGCGTCGCCGTCGAGCTTGGTCAGCACCACGCCGGTGAAACCGACGCCCTCCCGGAACGCCTCGGCCGTGGTGACGGCGTCCTGGCCGATCATCGCGTCGAGGACGAAGATCACTTCGTCGGGGTCGATGGCGTCGCGGATCGCCGCGGCCTGGCTCATCAGCTCGTCGTCGACGCCCAACCGGCCCGCGGTGTCGACGATGACGACGTCAAAGTGCTTGGCCTCGGCTTCTTCCACGCCGGCGGCGGCCACGGCGACCGGATCGCCGGGCGCGGCGTCCGCCTCGCCGTCGGGTCCCACGCCGGGATGCGGCGCGAACACCTGCACGCCCGCTCGTTCGCCGACAATCTGCAGCTGGTTGACGGCGCCGGGACGCTGCAGGTCACACGCCACCAACAGCGGCGTGTGCCCCTGGTCGCTGAGCCATTTGGCGAGCTTGCCGGCCAGCGTCGTCTTACCCGAGCCCTGCAGGCCGGCGAGCATGATCACGGTGGGCGGGGTCTTGGCGAACGCCAGCTGGCGGGTCTCGCCGCCGAGGATCGCGATGAGCTCCTCGTTGACGATTTTGACGACCTGCTGGGCGGGGTTGAGGGCGGCCGAGACCTCCGCGCCCTTGGCGCGCTCCTTGATACGGCCCACGAAGTCGCGCACGACGGGCAGCGACACGTCGGCTTCCAGCAGCGCCAGCCGGATCTCGCGGGCCGTCGCGTCGATGTCGGCTTCGGTCAGCCGGCCCTTGCCGCGCAGCCCCGTCAGGGCGCCGGTCAACCGGTCGGACAAGGATTCAAACACGAGGCCAAGACTACTTGGCTTCGACGCACCCCCTCGGAGCCCGCCTCGCCGGCGGCGGTGAATGCGAGACACCGCGGCCCGTTGTCGCGTAGGTTCTGCTGGACCCACCGGCACCTGCATGGGAGAAATGTCATGGATCTGTCGGGAGAGGCCTGGAGGGCACCCGTCGACCGTTCGCGCGACGCGCGTCGCGAACCGGGGCCGATCAACCTCCAGCGCTACCAGTTCACCCCCGCCTACGCGGGCATCGCCACCCTGTTCGGTCTGCCGTTGTGCCTCAACCAGGACGATCTGCGCGCCGGAGCCGTCGATGTGGCCGTCCTCGGCGCGCCCGTGGACATGTCGCTGGGCCATCGCGGCGCCGCGTTCGGGCCGCGCGGGATCCGCGCCGACGAACGGGTGCTGGCCCACTCGCCGGAGATGCTCGTCAGCGACAGCACCCGGGTGCACCCGTTCGAGGTGCTCACGGTCGTCGACTACGGCGACGCGCCCGTCGACCCGTTGAGCATCGAGAACTCGATGGAGCCGATCCGCGCGATGGTGCGCGAGATCGCCGAGGTGGGCGCCGTGCCGATCGTGCTCGGTGGCGACCACTCGATCCTGTGGCCGAACGCCGCGGCGCTGGCCGACGTGTACGGGCCGGGCAAGGTCGGCGTCGTCCACTTCGATGCTCACCCCGACTGCGCCAACGACCTCGTCGGCCACCTGGCCTCGCACGGAACACCGATCCGTCGACTCATCGACGACGAGCACATCCCGGGACGCAACTTCATCCAGATCGGTTTGCGTAGCGCGGTGGCGCCCGACGACGCGTTGTTCGAATGGATGCGCGAGAATGGGTTGCGCACGCACTTCATGGCCGAAATCGACCGGCGCGGCTTTCACACCGTGCTCGAGCAGGCCATCAGCGAGGCGTTGGATGGACCGGAGTATCTGTACCTGTCGCTGGACATCGACGTGCTGGACCCCGCGTTCGCCCCCGGAACGGGAACCCCCGAGCCGCCCGGTCTGACCAATCGCGAACTGCTACCGGCCATTCGGCGGATCTGCCACGAAACCCCGGTCGTCGGAATGGAAGTCGTCGAAGTGGCACCCCACCTCGATCCCGGTTACACCACGACGATGAACGCGCGGCGGGCGATTTTCGAGGCGCTGACCGGGCTGGCGATGCGCCGCCTGCAGCTGCCGGGCCCGGCCTATCTCCACCCCGACGTCGGCGGGCCGGCCCCCGGCTAACCGGCGTCGGCGGCCTGCTTGGCCGGCGGGGCGGGCGGGGCGGGCAACACCGCGAACAGGTCACGCTCGATGTCGGCGCGGGTGGCGGCGCCGCCGGTGATGCCGAAGACGTCGATCACCGACGACCCCAGCGTGGTGACCTTGGCCCACGCGATGTCGACACCTTCGCGTTCGAACACCGCGGTCAGCCTTGCCAGCAGGCCGGCGCGGTCGACGCTGCGGATCTGGACCACCTGCTGGCCCGGTGCTGCTCCGTCGGACCACAGGATCCGCGGTGGCGCGACGACATGGTTGATCGGCACCCCCGCCGGCGTCTGCCCGGCCCTGGCGGTGCCGTGTTGCGCGGCCTCGCTCTCGCGGCGGTCCAGCGACGTCAACACGTCCAGATCACCGTCGAGCGCGAGCACGAACTGCTGGCGCAGCAACTCCGCCGTCGGCGGCGATCCGAAGTGCGGCGAGACCACGAAGGTGTTGATCGCCGACCCCGAGAGGCCGTTGACCGACGCTGAATGCACCCGCAGCGAGTTCAGCGCCAACACCCCGGCCGCCTTGGACAACAGGCCGCGCCGGTCCGGGGCGATCATCGTGACGTGGTAGATGTGGGGGCTGTCCCCCGGCACCAGTTCGACATGCACCCTGCTGTCGGCGGCAAGCGAAAGATGATGCGGATCAATGGGATCGGGCTGCGGCAGCGGCTGGCCGGCCATCACCAACCGGCAGCGCCGCACCAGGTCGCCGATCAGCGAGGCCTTCCAGTCGCCCCACACCCCGGGGCCGGTGGCCTGGGAGTCCGCCTCGGCAAGCACGTATAGCAGCTCCAACAGCACGGAGTCGCCGTCGAGCGCGTCGACCACCGAGGCGATCACCTTGGGATCCTGCAGATCGCGCCGCGTCGCCGTGTGCGCGAGCAACAGGTGGTAGCGCACCATCTTCGACAGTGTTTCGACGTCGGAGGGCCACAGGCCCAGCCGGGTGCCGATCTGCACGGCCAACTCGGCGCCGATGACGCTGTGGTCGCCGCCGCGGCCCTTGCCGATGTCGTGACACAGCGCACCGAGGACCAGAAGGTCGGGACGAGACACCCTGGTGGTCAACTCGCTCGCACGGGCCACCGTCTCGACGAGATGGCGGTCGACCGTCCAGATGTGCACGATGTCGCGCGGCGGTAGGTCGCGCACCGCGCCCCACTCGGGAAACAGCCTGCCCCACAAGCCGGTTCGGTCCAGCGCCTCGATGGTGCTCACGGTGGCCGGGCCGGCCGCCAACATCACCAGCAGGTCTTTGAGGGCCTGACGGGGCCACGGCGCACGCAACTCCGGCGCGGTCTCGGCCAACCGGCCCAGCGTGGCGGCCGCCATCGGCAGACCGGTGGTGGCCGACGCGGCCGCGACCCGCAGCACCAGGCCGGGGTCGCGCTGCGGGCGGGCGTCGCGGGCCAGGATCACCTCGCCGGCGAACTCGACGACCCCTTCGTCGAGGGGACGGCGCATCGGCCTGCGAAATGCCGCGAGGCCGCGGCGCGGCAACGCGTTGGCCGCGGTGCGCACCCCGGCGTCGACGTAGAAGCTGATGGTGCGTGCGGCATCGGAAAGCATGCGCGCCAAGTCGAATCGGTCGCCGATCTGCAGTGCGGCGCCGATCTCGTCGGCATGCTGGGCCAGCAGCACCTGCCGGCCGCGTCCGGCCGCGCGGTGTAGTTCGGTGCGAACGTTGAGCAACGCCAGATGCGCCTCACCCAGCGTCGTGCTCGGCGACGCCGACGATCGGCTGGGGTAGACGTCGGCCAGTTGCGCGATGGCCAGCGCGTTGAGCAGTTGCACGTCGCGAAGGCCGCCGCGACCGCATTTGAGATCCGGTTCGGCGCGGTGCGCGATCTCACCGCTGCGCTGCCATCGCGCTTTGCTGTGCTCGACGAGTTCATCGAACCGCGAGGCGATTGCGGTACGCCACTGGCGACGGGCTCCGCTGATCAGCGCCGACGACAGATCGGTGTTGCCTGCAATATGGCGCGCTTCCAACATCGCCAGACCGGCCGAGATGTCCGTGCCTGCGACCCGCAGCGCCTCGGGAACCGTGCGCACGCTGTGGTCGATGCGAATGTTGGCGTCCCACAACGGGTACCACAGCAGCTCAGCGACCTTGCCGACGATGTCGGCGGGCAGATCGTCATGCAGCAGCGTCAGGTCCAGATCGGAGTAGGGCACCAGCTCGCCTCGCCCCAACCCGCCTGTCGCGACGATCGCGAAGCCGCTGTCTGCGGTGATGCCGATCTCGTTAGCTTTTGTAGTGAACCAGAATTCGTGCAGCTCCAGCAACGCGTCGCGCAGCGCTGCCGAGTCCAGTTGGCGGGTCGAGCCCGACAGCAGCTGTTCGCTCGCGGCGGCGAGATCGGTGGCCGGACGAGCAGATCCCGCCTCCGGCGCGGCCCATCGCGGGGCACCGGAGGCGGGATCGGGTGACTGCTCTGTCATCGGTGTCCTCTCCCGGCCTTTACCGAATCGATGCTCACGGTGGACGGCCGGACGACGACCTCTCGAGTTCAGATGCGGCTCAAAGGGCGTCGGCCCCCCGTTCCCCGGTGCGTACCCGCACCACGGTGTCCACGGGGCTGACCCACACCTTGCCGTCGCCGATCTTTCCGGTGCGGGCGGCCTGCACGATGACATCGACCACCTTGTCCACCGCCGAGTCCTCGACCACGACCTCCACCCGCACCTTCGGTACGAAATCGACGGAGTACTCCGCGCCGCGGTACACCTCGGTGTGACCTTTCTGGCGCCCATAGCCCTGGACCTCGCTGACGGTCATTCCGAGAATCCCCGTCTGTTCGAGCCCCGTCTTGACGTCTTCGAGCGTGAACGGCTTGACGATCGCCGTAATCAGCTTCATGTAGTTGTTCCCTTCCGATGAAATTGTCGCCGCTCAGGCGAGCTCGTAAGCCGTTTCAGCGTGTTCGGTCTCATCGATACCAGTTTCCTCGTTCTCGAGGCTCACCCGCCAGCCCATGGGCTTGACGATGAACGCGATGATCGCCGTCATGATCCCAGTGAACACCACGGCGGCCAGTGCGATAACAGCCTGCACCACCAGTTGTTTGATACCGCCGCCGTAGAACAGGCCCGTTTCGGTGGCCAGCAAGCCGATGCCGATGGTGCCCCAGAGGCCGGCGACGAGGTGAACGCCGACGACGTCGAGCGAGTCGTCGTAACCGAACTTGTACTTCATGCTGACGGCCAGCGACGAGAGTGCACCGGCGATCGAGCCGAGGATCAGCGATCCGATCGGCGACAGTGCACCGCAGGCCGGGGTGATCGCGACCAGGCCCGCGACGATGCCCGATGCCGCACCCACGCTGGTCGGTTTACCGTCGCGGATGCGTTCGACCACCAGCCAGCCCAGCATCGCCGCCGCCGTCGCAGCGGTGGTGTTGACCCACACCTGGCCGGCGACCATGTCGGCCGCGCCCTCGGATCCCACGTTGAAGCCAAACCACCCGAACCACAGGATCGCCGCGCCGAGCATCACGAACGGGATGTTGTGGGGCCGGTACGCCATCTTGCCGAAACCGTTTCGTCGGCCCACCAGGACGGCCAACACCAGGGCGGCCATACCGGCGTTGATGTGCACGACGGTGCCGCCCGCGAAGTCGATGGGCGCCACGGAGGCCACCCCGGCTTCCGCGTCGTAGCCGAATATCCATGACGCAATGCTGTTTTCGGCACCCGACAACAGGCCGCCGCCCCAAACCATGTGTGACAGGGGGAAGTACACCACCGTCACCCAGATCGCGCCGAACACCAGCCAGGTCGCGAACTTCATGCGTTCGGCCATCGCGCCGCTGATCAGGGCGACGGTGATCACGGCGAAGGTGAGCTGGAAGCCGGCCCAAACGATCGCGGGCACCGTGCCGAACCCGCCGAGCACGAAGAGCGTGTCGGCGCCGACCTCTTTGGTCTCCAGGAGGGGGCTCAGCCCGAACAGCGCGAACGGGTTGTCGAAAATGCCCAGGATGTCGGATTGACCGGTGTGCGCCGAGGCGAACGACATCGAGTAGCCCCACAACACATAGATGACGCTGACGACGCCGATGGAACCGAACGACATCATCATCATGTTGAGAACGGACTTCTGGCGGGACAGGCCGCCGTAGAAGAACGCCAGGCCCGGTGTCATGAACAACACCAGCGCAGCAGCGGTGAGCACCCATGCGGTATCTCCGGAACTCAAGCCTCCGGGGCCGAAAGGCGCGAACGCGTCGTCTGGTAAGGCTAGAAGCACTTTGTGTGAACCTCCTTGGGACGTGGGCCGATAGAGATCGGGCCTCCCGAAGAGACTCTGTGCCCGGCGTTTCACCGGTGATGCGTGTGCGTTTCGTCGATGTGAACGCGTCCGCGGACATCGTTACGCTCATGTTTCGCCGGCCGCGCCGGCGCTTCGGCGCACCGGCGCGGGTGCGGCGGCTCAGCCCAGCAGCGCGTCGACGAAGGCGGCGGGCTCGAACGGCGCGAGATCGTCGGGGCCCTCTCCGAGTCCGACGAGCTTGACCGGAACACCGAGTTCCTGCTGGACGCGGAAGACGATCCCGCCCTTGGCGGTGCCGTCGAGCTTGGTCAGCACCAACCCGGTGATGTCGACGACTTCGGCGAACACCCGTGCCTGCGGCAGCCCGTTCTGGCCGATGGTGGCGTCGAGCACCAGCAGCACCTCGTCGACCTGGGTGCGGCGGCTCACCACCCGTTTGACCTTGCCGAGCTCGTCCATCAGACCGGTCTTGGTGTGCAGTCGTCCCGCGGTGTCGATGACCACGACGTCGGCGCCGGACTCGATGCCCACGTCGACGGCGTCGAACGCCACCGACGCGGGATCGGCGCCTTCGGGGCCGCGGACCACCTGCGCACCGACCCGCGACGCCCAGGTCTGAAGCTGATCGGCCGCGGCGGCGCGGAAGGTGTCCGCCGCGCCGAGCACGACGCGGCGGCCGTCGGCCACCAGCACGCGCGCGAGCTTGCCGACCGTCGTGGTCTTTCCGGTGCCGTTCACCCCGACGACCAGCAGCACCGAGGGCTTGTCGGCGTGTGGCAGCGCCTTGATCGAGCGGTCCAGGTCGGGTTGCAGTTGCTCGATGAGCACCTCGCGCAGCACCGCGCGGGCGTCGGCTTCGGTGCGCACGCGGGCGGCGGCCATCCGCGAACGCAGTGCGGTGACGATCGCTTCGGTGACGACGGGACCGAGGTCGGCGATCAGCAGCGTGTCCTCGATCGCCTCCCAGGAGTCCTCGTCGAGGTCGCCGCCGCCGAGCAGGCCGAGCATGCTGCGGCCGAGCGTGTTCTGTGACTTGGCCAGCCGTCCGCGCAGCCGCTCCAGCCTGCCTTCCGGCGGGGCGATCTCCTCCACGACCGGGGTGGCGGGCTCGGCGGGTTCGGCGGGCGGCACGGGCTCGACCGGGGCCTCGGGCAGCTGCACATCGGCGATCGACCGCCTCGGCGCGTCGCGCGGGATGGTGGCGTCGTCGCCGACGCCGGGCAGCCCGGTGGTGTCGATCCGCTCGACCGGTTCGGCGGGGGCCGACTTCGAGAACGTGATGCCCGATGTCGTGGTGTAGCCGCCGGCGCGGTCGAGGGGGGTGGCGGTCTCGGGAGCCGACAGCCTGACGCGTCGCCGCCGGTAGCGCACCAATCCGACGACGAGCGCGGCGGCCACCAGCAGGACGACGACGACCGCGATCGCGATCCACAGACCCTCTGTCACGCCACCATTGTCGCAGCATCAATTGTGGTGATTTCGGCGTGGTTGGTCACACTGAGCGTGACGAAGTACGCCCAAACCGCTAATTGGTGGCGGCGACCAACTCCTGTCCGCGCATCCGCTGGCTGATCACCTGGGTGATGCCGTCGTCGCGCATCGTGACGCCGTACAGCGCGTCGGCGACCTCCATCGTCGGCTTCTGGTGGGTGATGACGATGAGCTGCGACTGCGACCGCAACTGCTCGAACAGCCCGAGCAGCCGGCGCAGGTTCACGTCGTCGAGCGCGGCCTCGACCTCGTCCATCACATAGAACGGCGACGGCCGGGCCCGGAAAATCGCGACCAGCATCGCCACCGCGGTCAGCGACTTCTCACCGCCGGACAACAGCGACAGCCGTTTGATCTTCTTGCCCGGCGGGCGGGCCTCGACCTCGATGCCGGTGGTCAGCATGTCGTCGGGGTCGGTGAGCAGCAGCCTGCCCTCACCCCCGGGAAACAGCGTCGAAAACACCTGCTGGAACTCGCGTTCCACGTCGGTGTAGGCCTCGGTGAAGACCTGCAGGATGCGGTTGTCGACGTCGTCGATGACATCGAGCAGGTCCTTGCGCGCCGCCTTGACGTCCTCGAGTTGGGTGGACAGGAAGTTGTAGCGCTCCTCCAGCGCCGCGAACTCCTCCAGCGCCAACGGGTTCACCCGGCCCAACTCCTTGAGTTCGCGTTCGGCCTTCTTCGCCCGCCGCTCCTGGGTGGGCCGGTCGAACGGCATCGGCGCGGGCGCGACGACCTGCTCGCCCCGTTCGCGGGCCTGCTCGTACTCGGCCATCTCCAGCTCCGACGGCGGCAACGGGACGTCGGGCCCGTATTCGGCGATGAGGTCTGCGCTGGCCATGCCGAACTGTTCGAGGATCTGCTCTTCGAGCTGCTCGATGCGCAGTGCCGCTTGGGCTTTGGCGACCTCGTCGCGGTGCAGCGCGTCGGTCAGGGCGTTGATCTTCGCGGTGAGCTCGTTGACCTCGTCGCGGGTCTTGGCCAACGCGGCCGACCGGTGCTGGCGTTCCTCGGCGACCGCGTCGCGCGCCCGCGACGCCACCGCGACCACGGAGCTCAGCCGTTGTGCGACAAGTCGTGCCGACTCCGCGACCGCCGCCGCGACCTTGGCGGCATGTGCCCGCGCTTCCCGGGCCCGCTGCGCACGCACCCGCGCCTCGCGCTCCGCGGCGGCCGCTCGTCGCAGCGAATCGGCTTTGCCCCGAACGGCGTTGGCTCGCTCTTCGGCCGTGCGTACCGCCAACCGCGCCTCGACCTCGACGGCCCGCGCGGCTTCGGCGGCCGCCATCGTCTCCTGGCGGTTGACCGGCTCCGCCTCGAACGTCGGCTCCTGCCGTGCGTTGTGCAGCCGTTGCTCGAGCTCGGCGAGTTCCTCGACGGTGCGCGACCGGTTGGCCTCCAGCTCGTCGCGCTGCTTGATCAGCCGCTGCCACTCGTCGTCGGCCGTGCGGGCGTCCTGGCCCAGCCGGCCCAGCTGCTCGTAGATCGCCGAGATCGCGGCATCGGATTCGTTGAGCGCAGCCAACGCCTGCTCGGCGGCGTCGCGGCGGGCGGCCTGTTCGGCCAGCGCACCTGCGAGCGCCGCGGACAGCTCACCCGCCTGGTTCTCGGCCTCGGCCAGTTCGGCGCGGGCCTTGTCCACCTCCGAGGCGATCTCGAGCGTGCTGGGCTTGCGATCGGAGCCGCCGCTGACCCACCCGGCGCCGACGAGATCGCCGTCGGCGGTCACCGCACGCAGCTGCGGGCGGGAGCGGACCAGATTGAGCGCGGCGGTCAGATCGGGCACCACGGCGACATCGCCCAGCATCGCGGTGATCGCGCCCTGCAGCCGGGTCGGCACCTCGACAAGGTCGAGCGCCCACCGCGCGCCGGAGGGCAGCGGCCCGGTCTGCGGCGGGGCGTGTACGTGCCAGTCGCTGAGCACGATCGCCGCGCGGCCGGCGTCGGATTCCTTGAGGGCGGCGACGGCGGCGCGGGCGGCACCGACGTTTTCGGCGGCGACGGCGTCGGCTGCGGCCCCGAGCACCGCGGCCACCGCCGCCTCGTAGCCGTCACGCACCTTCAGCAGGTTGGCGACAGACCCGAAAAGACCTGCATCACTGCGGTTTTTCCACAGCCACGCCGCTCCGTCCTTGCGCTCCAATCCCACCGAGAGCGCTTCGATACGCGCCCGCAACGACGCCACCTGCCGCTCGGCGCCGCGTTCGGCGGCCTGCAGTTCGGTGACCCGTTCATCGGCCAGCCGCAGCGCGGTCACGGTGCGGTCGTGGTGTTCGTCCAGCCCCACCTCGCCGGCGTCGAGCTCGCCGACGCGGGCTTGCACTGTTTCGAACTCGGCCTGCGTCTGCTGGGCGCGTGCCGCGGCCTCCTCGATGCTGGCGGTGAGCCGCGCGACGGTCTCGTCGATCGACTCGACGCGGGTGCGCATGGTGTCGACCTGGCCGGCCAGCCGGGCCACGCCCTCGCGGCGGTCGGCCTCGGCGCGCGCGGCGGCCATGTGCGCCCGTTCGGCCTCGGCGGCGATCCGTTCACGCTCGGCGAGTTCGTTGCGGGCCGCCTCCAGCGTGGCCCGTGACTCCTCGAGTTCCTCGAGCAGCCGGCGTTCCTCCGCGGCGACCTGCTCGGCCTGCGCCTCCAGCTCATCGGGGTCGGGGCCGGTGGACGCTTCGGGCTCGATGTCGAGATGCTGCGCGCGCTCGCTTGCGATGCGCACCGTGGCGCTCACCCGTTCGGCCAGCGCCGACAACGAAAACCAGGTCTGCTGGGCGGCTTCGGCGCGCTCGGACAGGCTGTTGACCGCCGACTCGTGGGCGGCCAGCTCGACGCTCTTGGCCTCCGACAGCGCGGTCAGCTCGTCGTGCTCGCGGCGCAGCGTGGTCTCGGCCTCGCTGGTGTTCTCGAACTCGGCGCGGCGGGTGACCAGATCGTCGGCGGCCAGCCGCAGCCGGGCATCGCGCAGATCGGCCTGGATGGTCTGGGCGCGGCGGGCCATCTCGGCCTGCCTGCCCAGCGGTTTGAGTTGCCTGCGCAGTTCGGTGGTCAGGTCGGTCAGCCGGGCCAGGTTGGCCGACATCGCGTCGAGCTTGCGGACCGCCTTCTCCTTGCGCTTGCGGTGCTTGAGCACCCCGGCGGCCTCCTCGATGAAGGCGCGGCGGTCCTCCGGGCGCGATTCGAGGATCTCGGCGAGCTTGCCCTGCCCGACAATGACGTGCATCTCGCGGCCGATGCCCGAATCCGACAGCAGCTCCTGCACATCCATCAGGCGGCAGCTGCTGCCGTTGATCTCGTATTCACTTCCGCCGTCGCGGAACATCCGCCGGGTAATCGAGACCTCGGAGTACTCGATCGGCAGCGAGTTGTCGGAGTTGTCGATCGTCACGGTCACCTCGGCACGGCCCAGCGGTGGCCGCGAGGACGTGCCCGCGAAGATGACGTCCTCCATCTTTCCGCCACGCAGCGTCTTGGCGCCCTGTTCGCCCATCACCCAGGTGAGCGCGTCGACCACGTTGGACTTGCCGGACCCGTTCGGACCGACGACGCAGGTGATGCCCGGTTCGAATCGCAGAGTCGTGGGCGAAGCAAAGGACTTGAAGCCCTTGAGCGTCAGACTCTTGAGGTGCACGACGTGAAACCCTACCGCCGCCGGGGCTACCGCTCGGTGAAGCCTTCTAGCGAGTCGCGAACTTCTGACCAGTCGGCGACCACTTTGTCCACCCGACCGGGCGTCTTTCCGCTCTGCAGCAGCTCAAGAAGTTTTTCGCAGGCCTCCCGCGGGCCCTGGGCGACCACCTGGACGCGGCCGTCGGGCTTGTTGGCCGCGTAACCGGTCAGCCCGAGTTCTAGGGCGCGGGCCCGGGTCCACCAGCGGAACCCGACGCCCTGAACGTGCCCGTGCACCCAAGCCGTCAGGCGTGCCTCAGCTAACTCCTGCATCATGAACCTCAAACGTCACTTTGGTCCCGGATTTCAGCGTCCGACCGACCGTGCAGACCTGGTCGATGGCGCGCTCGACGACCGTGACCACCCGCGCCTTCTCGTCCTCTGAGAGCCCCGACAGGTCCAGCTCCATGCGTTCTTCGAGCAGCGGATAGCGCTCCTGGTCGCGGTCGGCCGGGCCCGACACCCGGATCGTCGTCTGATAGTCGTCGCCCAGGCGGCGGCGCAGCGGCGCGTCGCTGGCCATGCCGCTGCAGGCCGCCAGCGCGATCTTGAGCAGCTCGCCGGGGGTGAAGACGCCGTCGACGTCCTCGTTGCCGACGAGCACCTGGGCGCCGCGGGAGCTGCGGCCAACGTATCGGCGCACGCCGGTGCGCTCCACCCACAGTTCGGTCATGCCTGCCATCTTCGCCCAAAGGGACATTTGGGCGGAAAAGTGCGAGTGGAATCCACCATTTCGTCAATCTCGGCGCAGCGAGCTAGGCGCGTCGCACCCGCGGCCGCGGCTGGCATTTCGGACAGTAGAACGACGACCGGTTCATGAACTTCTCCCGCCGCATCACCGCGCCGCAGCGCCGGCACGGCTCCCCCGCGCGCCCGTAGGCGTCCAGCGAGCGGTCGAAGTAGCCGGACTCCCCGTTGACGTTGACATACAACGCATCAAACGACGTGCCGCCCTGATCCAGCGCTTCGGCCATCACCTCGGCGGCCGCGTCGAGCACCTCGCCGAGCTGACGGCGGGTCAACGCTGACGCCAAACGTGCGCCGTGCACACGCGCCCGCCACAACGCCTCGTCGGCGTAGATGTTGCCGATGCCCGACACCACCGTCTGATCCAGAAGCTGACGCTTGATCTCGGAATGCTTGCGCCGCAACACCGTAACGACAGCATCGCGGTCGAACATCGGGTCCAGCGGGTCACGGGCCAGATGCGCGACGGGAAGCGGAACGTCGCTGCCGTCGACGGTGACCATCTCGGTGAGCAACCACCCGCCGAACGTGCGCTGGTCGACGAAGCTCAGCGCCGTGCCGTCGTCGAGGAGCGCCGCGATGCGCAGGTGCCGTTCGTTGGGCACCGCCCCCAGCAGCATCTGCCCGCTCATGCCCAGATGCACCACCAGGGCCGACCCGTCGTCCAGTGTCAGCCACATGTACTTGCCGCGACGGCCGGTGCCGACGACGCGCGAGCCGAGTAGCCGCGCCGTGAGGTCGGTCGGGCCTGCCTCGTGCCGACGCACCGCGCGGGGGTGATGGACACGCACCGCGGTGACGGTCTTGTCGACGACGTGCGCTGCCAGTCCGCGCCGGACAACCTCGACCTCGGGAAGCTCAGGCATCTACATCGGATGCGGCGGTCAACGCATTCCACGCCGCCGCAGCCGCTTTGAGTTCGGCCTCCTTTTTCGTGCGGCCGACGCCCTTTCCGTACTCGGTCTCGGCGACGATCACCGTTGCGGTGAATTCCTTGTCGTGGTCGGGGCCCGTCGACGTCACCGCATACGCCGGCGCCCCCATACCCCGCTCCGCGGTCAGCTCCTGCAGGCTGCTCTTCCAGTCCAGGCCGGCGCCCAAAGTCGGGGCGGTGTCGAGCAATTCGCCGAACAACCGCAGGATGACCTCGCGCGCGGTCTCGATGCCGTGCTCGACATAGATTGCGCCGAGCAGGGATTCGACGCCGTCGGCCAGAATACTGGCCTTGTTCGCGCCCCCGGAGTTCTCCTCGCCCTTACCCAGCAGCAGGTAGCTGCCCAACCCGCGGTCGGAGAGCTTGCGGCCGACGTCGGCCAGCGCCTGGGTGTTGACGATGCTGGCGCGCAGCTTGGCCAGATCGCCCTCGGAGCGGTCGGGGTGTCGGTGGTAGAGCTCTTCGGTGATGGTCAGCCCGAGCACGGCGTCGCCGAGAAACTCCAGCCGTTCGTTGGTGGGCAGCCCGCCGTGTTCGTATGAGTAACTGCGGTGCGTCAACGCCATCGTGAGCAGGTCGTCGGGCAGCTTCACGCCCAGCGCCTCCAGCAGCTGCTCCCGGTCAGTCACGGGCTTCCTCGTCGAAGAGCCCGGCCAGCTTGGCCCACCGCGGGTCGATCTCCTCGTGGTGATGCCCCGGTTCGGCGGACGCCAACGCCACCCCGCACCGCGGGCACAGACCCTGGCACTCGGGGCCGCACAGCGGCGCGAACGGCAGCGCCAACCCGACCGCGTCGATGATCGGCTGCTCCAGGTCGATGGTGTCGGCGCCGCCGGCAACGCCCACCCGCGCGACCTCGTCGGCTTCGGTGGTCTCGTCGGTGGCGCTGTCCGGGTAGGCGAACAGCTCGGTCAGTTCGATCTCCACGCTGCCGGTGATGGCGGTCAGACAGCGCGCGCATTCCCCCGAGGTCGGGGCCGACACCCTGCCGGTGACCAGCACCCCCTCGGAGACGGATTCGATCCGAAGGTCCAGTTCCAGCGGTGCACCTTCGTCGATCGCGACCAGTTCGAGCCCGATGCGGGTGGGCCCGACCACGGTCTCGCACAGCGTCAGCATGGAGCCGGGCCGCCGGCCGAGTCGGGAGATGTCGATGACAAGCGGGGTTCGCGACTGTGGGTGCGCCGCCGCATTCGCATGCGTCGCCATAGTTCAATCCTACGGCGACGCCTACCGGCCGCTATCGCGCTGCGTAGTCGTGGGTGCCTGCAGCGGTGCGCAGCTGGTGGCGCCCTCGGCCCACCGAGCGCAGGGTGCCGTTGAGGAAGTCCTCGAACTCGGCGAGCTTGCTGTCGACGTAGATGTCGCACTCGCCACGCAGCCGGTCGGCCTCGGCGTGCGCCGAGTCGATGAGGCGGGTGGCCTCGGCCGTGGCGGTCTGCACGATCTCGGTCTGCGACACCAGCCGCTGCTGCTCCTTGATGCCTTCCTGCACGGCCTTCTCGTAGGCGAGGTTGCCGTTCTCGATCAGGCGGTCGGCCTCGGTCTTGGCGCGGCCGGTGCTGGCCTCGTACTCGCGCTTGGCGGTGGCCGTGATGCGGTTGGCCTCTTCGCGGGCCTCGGTGACCATGCGCTCGCTGTGCTGACGAGCCTCGGCGACCATCCGGTCGGCCTGGGCCTTGGCATCGGCGAGCAGCCGGTCGGCCTCCGCGCGGGAGTGGTTGATCATGGAGTCGGCCTCGGCGGAGGCCGTGGCAACCATCGAGTCGGACTGCTCCTTGGCCTCGCGCAGCAACCCGTCACGCGCGTCCAGGACATCCTGGGCGTCGTCGAGTTCGCCGGGGATCGCGTCCTTGATGTCGTCGAGCAACTCGAGGACATCGCCGCGGGGAACCACGCATCCGGCCGTCATCGGCACACCGCGGGCTTCTTCGACAATCGCGCTCAGCTCGTCGAGCGCTTCAAAAACTCGGTACACGGCAACACCCTCCAGGCGTAGTTGTCAGTTACTAGTGTGCCTGGTGTTACGCCTGTGACTCAGCTACCGACGCCGGTGTGTCGCGTTCGGGCGTCTTGCTGTGCCGCCGCTTCCCCAGGCTGCAACTCCGGTCTGAATTGCCAGTTCCGACATTATGTCAACAACAGCCGGCGTCAGCGACCCGCAGAGCGCCTCCTCGTCAGGGACGCGCCGAATGTCGGGTTGATGCACGCTCACCTCGATAAAGCGTCGAACAACCCCACACTCGACGGCTGACGGCTACCGGAGCACGGCGGAGATGACGTCGCGCGCCCGGTCGAGCATCGAGGCGAACGGGCCGACGGCGAAGTTGGCGGTGGCCGACTCCACCCCAGCGTGCGGCCGGGTGGGCGCGATGCTCTGGGCGGCCTGCACGGCCTTGACCATCCGCTCCTTGGCCTCGGCGTCGAGCTCGCGCGCCAGTTTGTTGAACTCCTGCTGCTCTTCCTGCTCGGCGTGGTGCAGGACATCGTCGCGGAACCGCGTCAGCGCGTCGAGGAACTCCTTGCCGCCGATGTCCATCTTCTCCAGCGCCGACAGCTGTTCTTTGGCCTCGTGCTCCTCTTGCAGGCGGGCGTCGACGATCGCGTCGCCGTCGGCGATTTCGTGGCGGGCCCGCGGGTGCACCACCATCTCCTCGGCGGTCTCGTGCACCGCGAGCAGTTGGCGCAGTTCGACGAACGCGTTCTCGCGGGCTTTGTCATCAGATGCGCTGAGCACCTCTTCGAACAGGTCTTTGATCAGGTTGTGCTGATCGGTTAGGAACTTCACGACATCGTCGGTCGACTGGACAAACGTCTGCACCATGGCAATAACTCCGTACTCAATGAATTGATGGGGCGCGAAGGGGCTGTGCGCCACCTTGCGGTTACCCCACGGGCGCGGAGATCAACCCTTGAGCTTTGCCTGCAGCCGCCGGTTGACCGGCTCGGGCAGCAGTTCGCTGACGTCGCCGCCCAGCGACGCCACCTCCTTGGCCAGCGACGACGACACGAACGAATACCGCGGTGCGGTGGCCACGAAGAACGTGTCCACCCCGGCGATGTGTTTGTTCATCTGCGCCATCTGCAGCTCGTATTCGAAGTCGGTGCCGGTGCGCAGACCCTTGACGATCGCGGTGTACCCGTGCTTTCTGACGAAGTCGACCACCAGGCCCTCCCCCGCCTCGGCGCGCACGTTGGGCAGGTGTGCGGTCGACTCCTCGAGCATCGCGATCCGCTCGTCGAGGTCGAACATGCCCTTCTTGTTCGGGTTCACCAGCACCGCGATGATGACCTCGTCGAACTGGGCGGCCGCACGTTCGAAGACGTCGACATGGCCGAGGGTCACCGGGTCGAAGGAGCCCGGGCATACCACGCCGCTCATGGGTGATGACGCTAGCAGGGCTGTTCAGGCGGGTTCCGGAGCCGCACCCGCGGTGACTTCGGCCAGTTCGATACGGGTGTCGCCGTAGCGCCGCGGTTCCCACGGCCTCCAGCCGTCGGGCCAGGTCAGCTCGGGCCCGGACGCGCCGCGTTCGACGGCGACGACGGTGCCCGGTGCGGTCCACCCGTGCCGGCTCAACGCGCGCAGCACGCGGTGCATTTCGGCGGCGTCGACGTCGTAGGGCGGGTCGGCCAGCACCAGGTCCACCGGGTGCTGCGGGCCCGACGCCAGCACCGCGGCCACCGGGCCGCGCCGCACCGTCGCCCCCGTCACGCCGAGGGTGGCGATGTTCTCGGCGATGACGGCGACCGAGCGGGCATCGGACTCCACGAACAACACCGTCGCCGCGCCGCGCGACAGCGCCTCGAGCCCCAGTGCGCCCGAGCCGGCGTAGAGATCGAGCACCGATGCGCCGGCGAGGTCGACCCGCGCGGTCAGCACGTTGAACAGCGCCTCGCGCACCCGGTCGGTGGTCGGTCGAGTTCCGGTGCGCGGCACCGTGATTCGGCGTCCACCCAGCGTGCCGGCGATGATGCGGGTCAGCTGACCACCACCAGCAGGTCACCGCCCTCGACCTGGGCGGTCGCCGACACCGCGACCCTGCTGACCTTGCCGGTTTTGGGCGCGGTGATCGCGGCTTCCATCTTCATCGCTTCTATCGTGGCGATGGTCTGGCCTGCTTTCACCTGGTCGTCGGCGGCGACGTTGACGGTGACCACCCCGGCGAACGGCGCCGCGACGTGATCGGGGTTGTCGCGGTCGGCTTTCTCGGCGGCCGGGACGTCGCTGGCGATGCTGCGGTCGCGCACCACGACCGGGCGTAGCTGGCCGTTGATGATGCACATCACCGTGCGCATGCCGCGTTCGTCGGGGTCGGAGACGGCCTCGAGCCCGATCAGCAGTTCCACGCCACGCTCGAGCTTGACGCGGTGCTCCTCGCCGGAGCGCAGCCCGTAGAAGAACTGGTTGGCCGACAGGCTGGAGGTGTCCCCGTAGAGTTCGCGGTGCGCCTCGAATTCCTCTGTCGGACCGGGGAAAAGCAACCGGTTCAGGGTCGCTTGCCTGCGCGGGCCGGATTGGGTCAGCGCCGCCTCGTCCTCGGCGCTGAGCTGCTGCGCAGGCTTGGCCGACGGCCGGTCCGCGAGCACCTTGCTGCGCAGCGGCTCGGGCCACCCGCCCGGCGGATCGCCGAGTTCGCCACGGAAGAAACCGATCACCGAATCGGGGATGTCCAACCGGGACGGGTCCGAGGCGAACTCCTCGGCGCTGATGCCCGCGCCCAGCAGCGCGAGCGCGAGGTCACCGACCACCTTCGACGACGGGGTCACTTTCACCAGCCGGCCCAGAATCCGGTCGGCCGCAGCGTAATTGGCCTCGATCTGTTCGAACCGGTCACCGAAACCCAGCGCGATCGCCTGCTGACGCAGGTTGGACAGCTGACCGCCCGGGATCTCGTGGCGATACACCCGGCCGGTCGGGGAAGGCGGACCAGACGCCGCAACATCGAATGGCGCGTAGACCTTTCGCAGCGCCTCCCAGTACGGTTCCAGGTCGCACACCGCCGACAGCGACAAGCCGGTGTCGTGTGCGGTGTGCGCGGTCGCCGCGACGATCGAGCTCAGCGCCGGCTGGCTGGTGGTGCCCGCCAGCGGGGCCGCCGCGCCGTCGACCGCGTTGGCGCCGGCCTGCCAGGCGGCCAGATACGTCGCCAGCTGCCCGCCGGGCGTGTCGTGGGTGTGCACGTGCACGGGCAGGTCGAATCGGCTGCGCAGCGCGGTGATCAGGGTGTGCGCGGCGTGCGGGCGCAGCAGCCCGGCCATGTCCTTGATCGCCAGGACGTGCGCGCCGGCCTCCACGATCTGCTCGGCCAGCTTGAGGTAGTAGTCCAGGGTGTAGAGGTTTTCGCCGGGGTCGGCCAGATCCCCGGTGTAGCTCATCGCGACCTCGGCGACCGCCGTGCCGGTCTCACGGACCGCGTCGATGGCCGGGCGCATCGACTCGACGTTGTTGAGAGCATCGAAGATGCGGTAGATGTCGATGCCGGTGGCGGTCGCCTCGGCCACGAACGCGTAGGTGACCGACTCCGGATACGGCGTGTAGCCGACGGTGTTGCGGCCCCGCAGCAGCATCTGCAGGCAGATGTTGGGGATCGCCTCACGCAATGCCGCCAGCCGCTCCCACGGGTCTTCTTTCAAGAACCGAAGCGCCACATCGTAAGTCGCGCCGCCCCAGCATTCCACCGACAACAGCTGCGGGCACATCCGCGCGACATAGGGCGCCACCTCCAACAGTCCGGTGCTGCGCACCCGCGTCGCCAGCAGGGACTGGTGCGCGTCGCGGAACGTGGTGTCGGTGACGCGCAGCGGCTTCGAGTCGCGCAGCCACCACGCAAAGCCTTGCGGGCCCAGCTCGTTCAGCAGCTGCTTGGACCCGTTCGGCGGCTGCTCGCTCAGATCGATCTGGGGCAGCTTGTCCCGCGGATAGACCGACGCGCTGCGCGCGCCGTGCGGTTGGTTGACCGTGACGTCGGCCAGGTAGTTGAGGATCTTGGTGCCGCGGTCGGCCGGGGTCTGCGCGGTCAGCAGATACGGGCGTTCGTCGATGAACGACGTGTTGACGCGCCCGGCGCGGAAGTCGGGGTCGTTGACCACCGCCATCAGGAACGGGATGTTCGTCGATACCCCGCGAATCCGGAACTCCGCCAACGCCCGTCGCGCCCTGGCGACGGCGGCGGGCAGGTCCCGGCCCCGGCAGGTCAACTTCACCAGCATCGAATCGAAATGGGCGCTGATCTCCGCGCCCAGGTGCGATCCGCCGTCCAGCCGGATGCCCGCCCCGCCGGGCGAGCGGTACGCGGTGATGCGCCCGGTGTCGGGGCGGAAGCCGTTGGCGGGATCCTCGGTGGTGATCCGGCATTGCATCGCCGCGCCCCGCACTCGCAGCGTGTCCTGGTTCAGGCCAAGGGATTCCAGCGTCTGGCCGTCGGCGATGCGCAGTTGGGAGCCCACCAGGTCGACGTCGGTGATCTCCTCGGTCACGGTGTGCTCGACCTGGATGCGCGGGTTGCATTCGATGAACACGTAGTGGCCGCGTTCGTCGAGCAGGAACTCGACGGTACCGGCGTAGCTGTAGTCGATGTGGCGGGCGAAGGCGACCGCGTCGGCACACATGCGGGCGCGCAGATCCTCCGACAGGTTGGGCGCCGGGGCCAGCTCGATGACTTTCTGGTGGCGCCGCTGCACGCTGCAGTCGCGCTCGAACAGGTGCATGACGTTGCCGTGGGTGTCGGCCAGGATCTGCACCTCGATGTGGCGCGGGTTCACCACGGCCTGTTCCAGATACAGCGTCGGATCGCCGAACGCCGACTCGGCCTCGCGGGAGGCCGCCTCGATCGCCTCGGCCAGCGCGTCGGCATCGGCGACGTAGCGCATGCCCCGTCCCCCGCCGCCCGACACCGCCTTGACGAACAGCGGGAACTGCATCGTCTCCGCCGCGGCGATCAGCTCCTGCGCCGAGGCCGACGGCGCCGAGGAGTCCAGCACCGGCAGCCCCGCGTCCCGGGCCGCCGCGATCGCACGCGATTTGTTGCCGGTCAGCTCCAGCACCTCGGCGCTCGGACCGATGAACGTGATACCCGCCGCCGCGCACGCCGCGGCCAGCTCCGGGTTCTCCGACAAGAACCCGTACCCCGGATAGACCGCGTCGGCGCCGGCACCCCGTGCGACACGGACGATTTCGTCGACCGACAGGTAGGCCCGCACCGGATGCCCGGTCTCACCGATCTGATACGACTCGTCGGCCTTGAGCCGATGCAGCGAGTTGCGGTCCTCGTACGGATACACCGCGACAGTGGCGATCCCCAGCTCGTAGGCGGCCCGGAACGCCCGGATCGCGATCTCGCCGCGATTGGCCACAAGAACTTTAGAGATCACGCGCCACCCTAACCCGGTCCGAAAACAGTGGGATCTAAACGAGCGTGGACCAATAGCTCCAGAACCGCACGAGGATCAGAAGGATCAGCGCGGTGAACCACAACGCCACCAGCGACCAACGCCAGGTGTACAGGCCGCGCGCGACGGCGCCGCCGCGTTGAGGTTGCACGGCGATGGCAGCGGCCACGACCAGCAGTGGGATGGTCACGGCCCACACCACCATGCAGTACGGGCACAACGCCCCGATGCGGTACAGGCTCTGGAAGATCAGCCAGTGCACGAACCCCGCGCCCAGCAGCGTTCCGATCGCCAGACCGGCCCAGTACCAGCGGGGCAGCTCGACACGGGCGAGCGCGATGACACCGGTCACCACGACGACGGTGAACGCGACGACACCGACCAGCGGGTTGGGGAAACCGAACAGCGACGCCTGCGGGGTGATCATCACCGAACCGCACGACAGCACCGGGTTGATGCTGCAGGTCGGCACGTAGTCGGGGTTGATCAGCGTTTGAATCTTCTCGACGGTCAACGTGAACGACGCCGCCAGACCCGCGAGCCCGCCGATCAGCAGCCAGATCGCGCTCGCCCGCCGCACCGGCACCCCCGTCGGCGCGTCGGCCGCGGGTTCGCTCGGGGCGTCGGTGCCGGGCGCGGTGACGGTCACGGCGCCGGGACCACCGGGGTCGGATCGGGCGCGGGCGGCGGCGCACCGGCGTCCAGCGCGGGCACGTTGCCGACGATCTCCTCGATCTTGGCGATCAGCGCATCGGGCGTGCTGGGGTTGTAATCCTCGCCGTTGATGCGGATCGTCGGCGTGGCCTTCACGCCGCTGGCGGCGGCCATGCCCTTCACCATGTCGTTGTAGCGGCCCTTGTTGATGCATTCGGGGACCCCGCCGGCCGCGCCGGCCTGCCGGGCCACCTCGATGAGCCGGGCGTTGTCGGGGAACGGGCCGACGCCCTCGGGTGGCTGCTGGGCGAACAGCGCGGAGTGGAACCGCCGGAACGCATCGATGGACTCGTCGGCCACGCAGTAGGCCGCGTTGGCCGCGCGGGTCGAGTACCCGTCGCCCTGGCGGTCCAGGATGGAGATCATGTGGAAGTCGGCGGCGATGGCACCGCTGTCGATCAGCTTGCTCAGGGTGGGGCCGAACAGCTTCTCGAAATTGCCGCACGCCGGGCACAAGAAGTCCTCGAACAGCGACACCACGGCCTTGGGCTCCGACGAGCCTTCCTGGGTGATCAGGTCACTGGACGTCACCCGGACCGCCTGGACCTCGCCGTCGCCGGGTTTGTCCTCGGCCGACATGACGATGTAGAGCACCAACGCCACGGCGAAGATCACGACGACCGAGGTCAACCCGATCTGAATCGCCAGGTTGCGCTTGCGGTCCGCCGCCTTGAGGTCGTAGCGAGGGTTCTTCTTGGGTTTGGCCACGGGGTAAGCGTACCGGCGGGCCTGCGGCTGGTGCTCAGACGCGGGCCAGGTGTGCGCGCATCGCCGAGACGCTCTCGGCCATCGCGGTGGCGCTGTCCCCGCCGAGCGGAAAGAAGTTCGCGAACGCGTGCACCAGCGACCCGAACTCGCGGTAGTCGACCGCGACGCCGGCGGCCCGCATAGCCTCGGCATACTGTCTGCCCTCGTCGCGCAGCGGATCGAACCCGGCCGTCAGCACCAGCGCGGGCGGCAGGCCCGACAGGTCGTCGGCGTGCAGCGGCGAGACCCGCGGATCCGACGGCTCCACCGCCGCGCCGTCCAGGTAGTGCGCGTGGAACCAGTCCAGATCCTGCTTGGTCAGGAAGAACCCCTCGGCGAACAGGGTTTTGGATCGGGTTTCGCTGCTGTAGTCGGTGACCGGATAGAACAGCAGCTGCAGCGCGGGCAACCGCGTTCCCTCGGTTCGCGCGCGCAGGGCGACCAGCGCGGCCTGGTTACCGCCCGCGCTGTCGCCGCCGACCGCGACCCGTTGCGGATCCGCGCCGAGCTCGGCGGCGTTCTCGAGCGCCCAGGTGAAGGCGGCATACGCATCGTCGGTGCCCGCGGGCGCCTTGTGCTCGGGCGCCAACCGGTAGTCCACGGACAGCACGTGCACGTCGCCGGCGCGGCAGAGCTGGCGACACAGGTCGTCGTGGGTGTCGATGCTGCCGATCACCTGGCCGCCGCCGTGGTAGTAGACCAGCAGCGGCGCGGCCTCGGCGGCAGGCCGGTAGTGCCGCGCGGCGATGTCGCCGGCCGGGCCGGGGATCGAGAGATCGCTCACCCCGGCCACCGGGATGATCTGCCGGAAGCTCGCGGACAACATCTCCAGCTGCTGGCGCGCGACGTTGACGTCGTCGCTGGACACCAGCCCGTCGATGCCTGCGGCCTTCTGCCCGGCGAGCATCAACTGCAGCGTCGTGTCCAGCGTGTTGCCGTCGATGGTGATCGAACGTCCGCCGAGCAGCGCGCGCTTGACCGGGTCGGGGATTCGGGGAAGCGCGCGCAGGGTGAGGCCGGCAACGGCGTTGACGATGGTGTCCTTGCGGCTCGGGCTCCACGAAACCGCGCCTGGCAGACTTTGAACCATGGCATCTCCTTCGATCACGCTGAACGACGGTAATTCGATCCCTCAGGTCGGGCTCGGCGTGTGGCAGACCCCACCCGAGGACACCGAGCGTGCGGCGGCGACGGCGTTGGATG
Organism: Mycolicibacterium pulveris; assembly: GCF_010725725.1. NCBI lineage: Bacteria > Bacillati > Actinomycetota > Actinomycetes > Mycobacteriales > Mycobacteriaceae > Mycobacterium > Mycolicibacterium pulveris. The sequence continues at coordinate 367,490 of NZ_AP022599.1, forward strand.
CCGGGTACCGACACATCGACACGGCCGCAGCGTATGGCAACGAGCGGGAGGTCGGCCAGGCGGTCGCCAAATCGGGGCTGGCCCGCGAGGACGTCTTCGTCACCACCAAGTTGTGGAACTCCGAACACGGCTACGACAGCACGCTGAAGGCGTTTGACGCCAGCATGGACCGGCTGGCGATGGACTACCTCGACCTCTACCTGATCCACTGGCCCGTGCCCGCCAAGAGCGCCTACATCGACACCTTCAAGGCGTTCGCCCACCTACGGGACCAGGGCCGCGTCCGGTCGATCGGGGTCAGCAACTTCGAACCCGAGCATCTGCGCACCCTGGTCGACGCCACCGGGGTCGTGCCCGCCGTCAACCAGATCGAACTGCACCCGCGGCTGCAACAGCACGAACTGCGCGAACTGCATGCTCAGCTGGGCATTGCCACCGAGGCGTGGAGCCCGCTGGGCCAGGGTTCACTGCTGTCGGACCCGACCGTGACGGCCGTCGCCGAGGCGCACGGGAAAACGCCCGCGCAGGCACTGATTAGGTGGCATATCCAACTCGGCAATATAGTCATCCCGAAATCGGTGACCCCAGCAAGAATTGTGAGCAACTTCGACGTGTTCGATTTTGAACTGAGCGAGCAGGACGTGGAGTCCATCTCTGCGCTTGGTGACGGCACGCGGCTGGGCCCCGACCCCCGCACGTTCAACTTCACAGGATAGGTGACATGACCCCATCGGACGGGGCGGCGGCGATTCCGGCCGTCACTCTCAACGACGACAACACGATTCCGGTGATCGGCCTCGGTGTCGGGGAACTGTCGGACGCCGACGCGGAGCGAACGGTGCTGGCGGCGTTGGAGGCCGGATACCGGTTGATCGACACGGCCGCCTCCTACGGCAACGAGGAGGCGGTGGGCCGCGCGGTGCGGGCGTCGGGAGTGCCCCGCGAAGAGATCTTCATCACCACCAAGCTGGCCACCTCCGACCTCGGCTTCCAGTCGTCACAGGATGCGCTCAAAGCCAGCCTGCAGCGGCTCGGCATGGACTACGTCGACCTGTACCTCATTCACTGGCCGGCCGGCGAGCACGGGAAGTACGTCGACAGCTGGGGCGGGCTGATGAAGCGCAAGGAGGTCGGCGAAACCAAGTCGATCGGCGTGAGTAACTTTCACGCCGAACACCTTTCCGACGTCATCGACCTGTCCTTCTTCACCCCGGCGGTCAACCAGATCGAGCTGCACCCGCTGCTGAACCAGGCCGAGCTGCGCGCGGTCAACGCCGGCTACGGCATCCTCACCCAGGCCTACAGCCCGCTGGGCGTCGGCCGGCTGCTGGAGCATGAGGCGGTCACCTCGGTGGCGCAGGCGCAGGGCAAGACGCCGGCGCAGGTGTTGCTGCGGTGGAACCTGCAACTGGGCAACGCCGTGGTCGTGCGGTCGACGTCGCCGGAGCGGATGAAGTCGAACCTCGCGGTGTTCGACTTCGAGCTCACCGACGACCAGATGGCCTCGCTCAACGCGCTTGACGACGGCACCCGGTTCCGCCCGGACCCCGAGACCTACCAGGGCGAGTAGCTCTTCCGGACGCGCCGAGGGCCTAGCGCCGCCCGGCCAGAAACGCCGAGACCACGTCGACGAGCGTCTGACGGTCCCTGCCGCTGTCGAACGGCTCCGGCCACAGCAACTGCACCGTCACCATTCCGCGGACTGCTGTCCACACCAGGCTGCCAAGACGCCTTGCGAGCGCGGGATCGATGTCAGGGCTGAGGTGTTGACCGATCTGGGTGATGCGCTCGGCCATGTCGGCGAGGTGGGCATTGGCGGCCGCGGTGCGATCACCACGGGTGGCGATCAGGATCTGCATCGCCGCCATCGACGACGGTCGCGAAAACGCCTGCCACACCGCATCGACGACGTATGCGGGCCGCTCTTCGTCGCTGATGACGGGGGCCTGCGCGGCCACTGTGCCCAGCATGTCGAGCACCTCCGCGAATCCCGTGTCCACCACGGCCATCAGGATCCCGTCGAGGTCTCCGAAATGGTATTGGACCGTGCCCCAAGTCAATCCCGCACGTTCGGTGATGCGCCGGATGCTGGGCGGCTGAAAGCCCTCCTCGAGGATGTAGCGCACCGTCTCCTCGATGACGATCCGGCGACTGCGCTCAGCGCGCGCCTGGCTGCCCGACGACGGCCGGCGCGGAGTTGTGCTGCGCCCTACCACATCACGCCACGCAGGTGCTCGCTGGGACGTAGGTCGCGTGCGGCCAGGATGCCGCTGGGTGCGCGGCACACGGCCTCGATCATGTTGACCGCGCGAGCGGCGGTGGCGATGACGCCACCCTGGTTGTGGTCGATACCCGAAGTCCCGACGTGAGCGTTGATGACGATGCCGGGATCGCCCTCGACAACGACCCGGTGCACACCCGCACGTCCCTCGGGTGGGTACGGCCAGTCCGGTGCGGCGGCGTCGGTCAGGCGGTTGACGTGCTCCATGGTGATGACCGGTCGGCCGTCTCGCAGGCCCTCCGCGGCGAACCGCACCGCGGCGACCTGTCCCGGTTCGACGCGCATCATCGTGCAGTCGATCGGCGTCGGAGTGGCCCACTTCTCATGCCGTTCGCGGACCTCGTCGAGTTCGATGCCGAGATCACTGGCCAGGCTGCGCACCTGTGCGCCCCACATCGATGCCAGCACGCCGGGGCTGAACAGGATCGGGGTGTGCTCGGGCGGCATCCCGAATCCGAAACTGACCCCGGTGAATTCGGCGTCGTCGTAGCTGCCGTAGTCGCACACCTCCTGAACGGTGATCGACGTCGCCCGCCCGGCCAGGCTCAGCGCGGTGTAGACCAGGGTGTCGCCGGAGAACCCCGGGTCCACGCCGTTGATGTAGAGCGTCGCGTCGCCGTCGGCACCGGCCTGGCGCAGCGGTTCACGCAGCCAGCCGTCGGCCTGATCGGGTGCGACCAACCACACGAACGACGTGCCGACGACATTGATGCCTGCGCGCAGGAACCGGGTGATCTCGGCCAGTGCGTCGTGAGGACGGGTTTCGGCCTGCGACGTGTAGACGACGCAGTCGGCATCCAGTGACACGAGCGCGTCGATGTCGTCGGTGGCGATGACACCCGTCGGGCCCGGTAGGCCGGCCAAATCAGCGGCGTCGCGGCCCACCTTGGCCGGATTCGACGCGTGCAGACCGACCAGCTCGAAATCCGGGCGCTCGATGAGCATCCGCAGCGAGTGCACACCGACGTTGCCGGTGGAGAACTGGATGACTCGTCGCGGTGTCATGTGCGCCTTTCCCGTTGTCACAGGAGGTCCGTGATGGTTTTGAGCCCGGCATCGTAGAGCATCCCCGGCAGCATTCCGCCGTCCATCTCCACGGTGGTGCCGTTGACGAAATCGGCTGCACCCGCGCACAGGAACACCACCGTGCGGCCGACCTCTTCGGGTTCACCGCCCCGCTTCATGGGGACGGCCCGGAAGTACTCGGCGCCGGTCGGGTCGTCCTCGGGCAGCACGTACGAGCGGAAGTTCTCGGTGATGGTGGGGCCCAACGCCACACAGTTCACCCGTACCTTCGGGCCCCATTCCTGGGCGAGTGAGCGCGTCAGATGGTTGAGACCGGACTTGGCGGCGCCGTAGGACACCAGTGTCGGCGATCCCGCGGGATGGCCCGCCCCGCTGGAGATGTTGACGATCGAACCGGTGCCGTCCTGGGTCTGCATCTGCCAATAGACCCGGATCGCGAACCACATCGGGCTGATGAGGTTCATCTGGATGGCGAAGGCGTGAAACAGCGCCGTGCGCGCGAAGTCGTCTTCCCCGCGCGGGGCACCTTGAATCTTCTGAACCAGTTCGGGGACATCGTGCACGTGCGGGGTCGGCACGGTGCCGCCGGCGTTGTTGACCAGGATGTCGATCCGGCCGTACGTGTCGGCGACGCGTTGCACGAACGCATCGATCGCCTCGTAATCGCCCTGGTCGCACACCCATTGGGCGCTGCGGGCGGCCCAGTCCGGCTTGTCGGCCGTGCCGGGCATCGCGTCGAGCGCGGATCGTGAGCATCCGACGACGGTCGCGCCTTCCCGCAACAGTTCGTGCGCGATCCCGACGCCGACGCCTCGACTGGTGCCGGTGACGATGGCGACCTTGCCAGACAGAGAACCCATGGCCCGAGATAATTACAGTTGTAATGTTTTGAGGCAAGCCTTCAGCCCGTCGGGCAGGTGCCCGCGGCGTCGCGCAACACCGTCGCCGACGGCGCGTCGATCGGCAGCCGGTAACCGCGCAGCACCTCGATGAACTGCATCGCGTACTGGCAGTGAAACGCCCGGTTCGGCGGCATCCAGTCGGCGGGTTCCTGATCACCCTTGTCCTGGTTGGGCTTCCCGGCGACGGCGAGCAGGTTGGCCGGGTCGTTGGCGAAGCGCACCCGCATCTCCTCGGGCCAGTCGCGCGCACCGAGATCCCAGGCCAGCGCCAGCGGCACGATGTGGTCGATTTGGACCGACGCCCCGACACCGGCGCCGCGGGTGAACGCGACGACGGCGTTGGTGTACGGATCGTGCAGGGTGCCGGTGGCCACGGCGGTGGGGCACCGTTTGATCGACACGTACGTCTTGTCGGCGAGGTCGCGGTCGAGGACGTCGTTTCGGGTGTCGCAGCCGTTATGGCCGCCGGGAGCGGTGGTCTCGTCGGTCCAGCTGTCGCCGAACGCGGCGCGCCGGTAGTCGTGGCCGCGCACCCGCTGCGGCACCACCGGAATGCCGACCAGCACGTCGACACCCGGCGCCACGGTGGGCACCTCGGCCTCCACGACCGATACCTGCCGTCCGGTCGACGTCGTGGTCTGCACGGCGACGAGCACGGCCAGCGCGACGATCGCTGCCAGCCAAAGAATTCGCTTGCGGTTCATGCTTTGTCGAGGAACTCGACCCGATCGGTGTCGACGAACGGCGCCGCCAGCATGGCCAACCCGGAATCGTCGGGGTCCTGCGCATACATCGATTCACAGAACCCACGCGCGGCCAGAATGATCTCCAGGTGGTCGAGCAGCGACAAGAACCTCAGCGTGATCGCCCGGCCGGATTGCGTGTGCCCCAGCACATCTCCTTCTTGCCGCTCTTTGAGATCCAGGTCGGCGAGCTCGAATCCGTCCAGCGTGGAGGCGACGGCCTTCAGCCGCGCGCCGGCCTTGGAGTTCTCGGGGAGATTGGTGGCGAGCAGGCACAGGCTGGGATGCTCACCGCGGCCGATACGGCCGCGCAACTGGTGCAACTGGCTGATGCCGAACCTGTCCGCATCCATCACCAGCATCACCGTCGCGTTGGGCACGTCCACACCAACCTCGATGACCGTGGTGCACACCAACACATCGATCTCGCCCGCCCGGAACGCCTCCATCACCGCGTCCTTCTCATCAGCGGGCAGTCGGCCGTGCATCAGGCCCAGCCGAAGCCCGGCCAGCGGGCCTTGGCGCAGCCCCTCGAACAATTCGATGACGGTGACCGGTGGCGGGGCACTTTCCCGCTCGGGGTCCTGCGCGTCGTCGTTCTTGGGTTTGTCGTCGGCGTCGATGCGTGAGGCGACCACGTAGGCCTGCCGCCCCGCGTGGACCTCTTCGGTGATGCGTTGCCAGGCCCGGTCCAGCCAGGACCGGTGCTTGGTGATGAAGATGGTGTTGGTGGAGATCGGTTGTCGGCCCCGCGGCAGTTCGCGCAAGGTCGAGACCTCCAGGTCGCCGTAATGGGTGAGGGCGACGGTGCGTGGGATCGGGGTCGCCGTCATCACCAGCAGATGCGGTGTCACCCCTTCGGGGGCCTTGCTGCGCAAACGATCTCGTTGCTCAACCCCGAACCGGTGTTGTTCGTCGACCACGACCATGCCCAGCCGGTGGAATTCGACGGCGTCCTGCAGCAGCGCGTGCGTGCCGATGACGATGCCCGCCTCGCCGCTGGCGACCTCGTCACGCACCGCACGCTTCTGCGCGGCCGACATCGACCCGGTCAACAGCGCCACCCGGGTCGCGCCGTCCTCACCGCCGAGCTGACCCGCCATCGCAAGGGGGCCGAGAACATCACGCACCGAACGGTCATGTTGGGCGGCAAGAACTTCCGTCGGCGCCAGCAAGGCGCACTGATAACCGGCGTCGACCATCTGTAACATCGCCAGCACGCTGACGATCGTCTTGCCCGAACCCACCTCACCTTGCAGCATGCGGTTCATCGGCCGGCTCGAGGCCAGCTCGGCGGAGATCACATCGAGCACTTCGGTTTGACCGGCGGTCAATTCGAACGGCAGCCGGGCATGCAACGCGGCCACCAGGCCGTCGTCGCGGACGGGCGCCACCGGCCCGGACTCGCTCAGCTCGCTGTATCGCCGCTTCACCAACGCCCACTGCAGGCCGATGGCTTCGTCGTAGGTGAGCCGGCGTTGGGCCTGCTCGCGTTCGACCTTGTTCTCGGCGATGTGGATGGCGCGCAGCGCCTGATCCTCGGTGATCAGATCGTGTTGTCGCAGAAAGCTTTCCGGCAGCGGCTCCGCGATCGGGTCGAGCACGTCGAGCACCTGGCGCACGCAGGCGTAGATGTCCCAGCTCTGCAGCTTTCTGTTGGCGGGGTAGATCGGGAAGAACTCGCGCTCGAACGCCGACAACACGTCGTCGCCGACGGCGCCCGACGCCGAGGCGATGGTCTTCAGCGATTTGGTGCCGAACGTCTTGCCCTTGGATGATTCCAGCACCAAGAACGCCGGATGGGTCAGTTGCAGTGTGCGCCTGAAGTATTTGACTTCGCCCGACAGCATCAGCCGGGTGCCGACCACCAGGTCGTCGAGCATCCAGTCGGCGTTGAAGAACGTCGCGGTGACCGGCGAGCGCCGGTCTCCGAGGGTGACACGCAGCCACTTGCGCTTGCGCCTCTTCCCGGTCTTCTTGTCGAACTGCGGCTTCATGTCACCGACTTTCGTGCCGGTGATCGTGTCGACGAACGTGACGTGCTCGCCTTCTTTCAGCTCCTCGCCCTCGGCCAGGACCGTCATGCCGTCGCTGTACTTGCGCGGGTAGTGACGCAACAGGTCGTTGACGGTGCGGATGCCGAAGTGCTCCTCCAGCGGTCCGGCGGCCTTCTTGCCGACGATGTAGTCGAGCCGATCGCTCAGGGTGGCCACCGCTACTCCACCCCGATCAGCAGCGCATCGCCGCGGTGGTCGGTGTGATAGGTGACCAGCTCGATGCCCAGATGGTTGCGGTGCATGTGTTCCTGCAGTGCCGCGGCCACGCCGGCGTCGACGCCGGCGCCGGTGAGCACGGTGACCAGTTCACCGCCCGCGGCCAGCAGCAGGTCGATCAACCCGGCGCCCGCGGCGGTGATGGTGTCGCCGACGACCAGCACCTCGTCGCCCGAGATGCCCAACCCGTCTCCCGGTTTGCACATCCCCGCCCAGGTCAACGCCGCCTCGGTGGCCACGCGCACCGACCCGTGCCGGGCACCGGCCGCGGCGCGGGCCATCGTGTAGCCGTCGTCGACCGCTTGCCGCTCGACGTCGTGCACCGCCAGCGCGGCCAGCCCCTGCACCATCGACGCCGCGGGCACCGGCACCACGTCGATGCCCCAGCCGATCGCCGCCGTGCATCCCGCGACCAGTTCCTCCGCGGCGACGTACCCGTTCGGCAGCACCATGACCTGGGCCGCGCCCGCGTCGACCAGCGCGTGCAACAGCTGTTTGGCGCTGACCGGGGTGTCCGGCTGCACACGCAACACGTGTGAGCCTTCGCCGGCGAACAGCTCCTGCGCCCCGACCCCGTCGACGACCGAGAGCACCGCCCGCCCGCGGGCCCACCGGCCGGCCGGATGGGCGCCGCCGGTGCCGGTGAGCGAGGTGATCTGGATGCGGCTCGGTGCGCCGACGGCCAGGCCGGCCTCGACCGCGGCACCGGCGTCGTCGACGTGGGCGTGCACCGAGTACTGGCCACCGGCACCGGCCGCGGCGATGGCCACCGACTCGCCGAGCCCCTCCAGCTCGGCGCGCAGCTTCTCCACCCCGACAGCGTCACAGCCGGCGAGCAGGTACATCACCTCGAACTGCGGCGGTGCGGTGGCGCCGTCGGTGACCGCGGGGCCGTGGGTGTGCGGCGGCGTCGGCACGTATTCCTGCCTGCTCGGCGAGTGGCCGGTCACCGTCGCGCACATCGCGTCCAGGAGTACCAGCAGGCCCCGACCGCCGGCGTCCACCACGCCGGCCTCGGCCAACACGGCGAGCTGCCCCGGTGTCTTGTCCAGGGCGACGGCCGCGGCGTCGACCACGGCCACCAGGGCGTCGGCTAGCTCGGCGCCGCCGAAAACCGCCTGGTCGGCGGCGTTGGCCGCGTCTCGCAGCACGGTGAAAATGGTCCCGGGCACGGGTTGGCCGATCGAGGCGACGACCAGGCTGACCGCGCGGCGCAGCGCCGAGGCGAGCAGGGCGGCGTCGACGTCGACCAGCACCGCGCCACGCTCAGCGGCGGCCTCGTGGGTGACGTCGGCCAGCCCGCGCAGGATCTGCGACAGGATGACGCCGGAGTTTCCGCGCGCGCCGTGCAGCGCGCCGCGGGCCAGGGCGGCGGCCACCTGCGCAACGTCGTCGGTGTCGGGCAGGGCGTCGGCCTGGGCGCCCGCCGAACGCATGGTGAACAGCATGTTCGTGCCGGTGTCCGCGTCGGCGACGGGGAACACGTTGAGCCGGTTGATCTCGTCGGTGTGGCTGATGAGGTCGCCGACGGCGGCGTGCGCCCAGTCGCGCAGCACAGCGGCGTCAAGGCGTCGAGCCGACATGCTCACCTCCCGCCAGATGTGGCCCCGCACTCGGGGCGCCGCCGTGGGCGTCAGCCTAATCACTCCCGATGACAGCGCCGACCCAACGTTCGAGCCTGTGGAGCGCGGGCTTCGGCTGGGCCGAAACTGAGCTTGTCGACGAGTTTCGCGCGCGTGTTGTCCTGCACAAGCTCAGGTTCGAGGCCGTCGGCGCCTATTTTGGTGATCACTGCGGCTGCCGGTATCCTGATCAGGTTGTCGGGTCGGCCCGTCGCTGCGCGGCGGAAGAGGTCGCGACCCCCAGTACTGATTTCGAGGAGTTCTACATATGGCTGCCGTCTGCGATATCTGCGGGAAGGGCCCCGGCTTCGGCAAGTCGGTGTCGCACTCCCATCGCCGGACCAGCCGTCGGTGGGATCCGAACATCCAGACCGTGCACGCTGCCGGTCCGGGCGGCAACAAGAAGCGCATCAACGCGTGCACGTCGTGCATCAAGGCCGGAAAGGTCGCCCGCGGCTGACGTTGGCGACAGCGGCGGCGTTTAGCGGTTCAGCGGGCGGGTACCGCTGACCGCGAGGCTGGGCGCAGGGCCTGGCCAGAAGGAACGGTCACGCATATGCACGCTGGAATCGCTCGCCCCGCACTCGCCGCTGTCGGCGCTCTGGCCGCTGGTTGGCTGCTGGTCGCATGTGGCGGCACCGAAACGACCGACACGGAGACCACGACAACGACGACCACCCAAGCGCCGGAAACAACCGAGGGCGACAACACCATCGAGATTCCGACGCCGAACATCGATGTTCCCGAAGTGACCATGACGCCGGCGCCCTGATTTCGCGGGCGTTTGAGCGGCGCCCTACCGGGTAAGCCGTTGCTCCATGACCTCACGCGGAGCATCAAGACCGAAACTGTTCGTGCTGGCCTCCGGAATCGCGGTGGCGTCGTTATTGACGGCCTGCGGCGGAGACGGCTCCGGCGATTCCGAGACCACGACGACAACGACGACCTCGGAGACCACCATGGAGACGACGGAGACGACGGTCGAAACGACCGTTGAGCCGACGGTGACAACCGAGCCGGCACCCGCGCCGCCCCCGGGTGAGCCCACCGAGGGCGACGGCACCATCGAGATCCCGGTGCCGGACATCCCGTCGCCGCCACCCATTCCGTCGCCGCCGCCGATCCCGTCCCCGCCGCCGATCCCGGGCACGTAGAGGTCCAAAGGGACATTTGGGCGGGAAGGTGCGAGTAGAAACCGCCGAAACGTCGATCTCGGCGCGGGCCAGCTAGGGCAGGCGCCAGTCGATCGGGTCGGTGCCCAACTTGTCGAGCAGCTCGTTGGCCCGGCTGAACGGCCGCGAGCCGAAGAACCCGCGCGATGCCGAAAGCGGCGACGGGTGCGGTGACTCGATCGACACACAGTCGCTGCCCTCGAGCATCGGCTTCAACGTGGACGCGTCGCGCCCCCACAGCACCGCCACCAGCGGTTGCCCGCGGGCGACCAGCGCCCTGATCGCACATTCGGTCACCGCTTCCCATCCTTTGCCGCGATGCGACGCGGGGCTGCCGGGTCGCACGGTCAGCACCCTGTTGAGAAGCATCACGCCGCGCTCTGCCCACGGTGTGAGATCGCCCGTCGCCGGCGGCGGATAACCGAGGTCCTTGCTGTACTCGGTGAAGATGTTTTCCAGGCTCCGCGGCAGCGGACGCACGTTCGCGGCCACCGAGAAGCTCAACCCGACCGCGTGGCCGGGGGTGGGATAGGGATCCTGGCCGACGATGAGCACCCTGACCCGCTCGAACGGGAAGGTGAAGGCCCGCAACACATTCTGACCGGCAGGCAGGTAACCGTTGCCCGCGGCCAGCTCCGCGCGCAGAAATTCCCCCATCCGGGCGACCTGCGGGGCCACCGGCTCCAGCGCTGCGGCCCAACCGTCGTCGACGAGTTCACGCAGTGGCCGCGCCGTCACGAGATTCCCTTGACCAACTGCACCACGGTGTCCGCACCTGCGCGACGGTCTTTGGAGATCTCTTGGTACTCAGGTGATTCAGCCCACTTACGAAACGACGCTTCGTCAGGAAACGACATCAGAACCACCTTCTCTCGATCCGACTGGCCTTCCACCACCTGGGGAGCGTCGTCGGCGGCAAGCAGCGTCCCAGCATGCCGTTGAAAGACCTCCATGAAACGCGCCTGGTACCGGTCGTAGGCGTGTCGATCCGTGAACTTCAACTGAGCGATCGCGTACACCGTCACGATCCGTCACCCTAACTAGTCAAACGACTGCCAGCCGGTATCTCCCCGCCATTGGGCGCCGTCGACCAGCACCTGCGGCGCCCCCTCGAGCACCCGCCCGATCACCCGCCAGCCCTCCGGCGGCGCGGCGGCGAACGCTGCGACCAACGCGTGGTCCTCGCCGCCGCCGAGCACCCACTCCCACGGGTCGACGCCGACGGCCGCGGCCGCGGCGTCGACGGCGTCGCGATCGCCGCCAAGCGTGTCGGTGGACACGTCGATGACCACACCGGAAGCTGCGGCGATGTGACCCAGATCGGCCAGCAGTCCATCGGACACATCGGTCATCGCGGTGGCACCCGCGTCGGCGGCGGCGCGCCCCTGCCCATACGGCGGCTTGGGCACCAGATGGCGTCGCCGCAATTCATTGAATCCGTCGATATCGTTGTGCCACAGCGCATATCCGGCCATCGAGCGGCCCAATGTGCCGACCACCGCCACGATGTCGCCCACCTGCGCGCCTGCGCGGGTCACCGGTCGGCGCCCGTCGAGGTCGCCCAGCGCGGTCACCGAGATCACCCACTGCGGGGCGCTCACCAGATCACCGCCGGCGATCCCGGCGCCACACAGTTTCGCCTCGTGCCACATCCCGTCGGCCAGTTCCAGCGCCTGCGCCGCCGGGGTGTCCGCCGGCGCGCCGAACGCGACGACGAACGCCGTGGCCCGCGCCCCCATCGCCTCGATGTCGGCGGCGTTCTGAGCGATCGCCTTTCGCCCGATGTCGTGCGGCGTTGACCAGTCGAGCCGGAAGTGCCGGTGGGCGACCAGCATGTCGGTGGACACCACCGTCTTGCCGTCGGGGGTATACAGCACCGCCGCGTCGTCGCCGGGGCCAAGCGCCACCGCGGAGGGTTGATCCCGGTCGGCGACGAGCCGGTCGATCACCGCGAACTCGCCGACCCCTGCCAGGGTCTCGGCCGCATCATCGGTGGCCATGTCACCTCCCTGACGGATCTGGTGTGGGTCAGCCCCTGCGGCGAGGAGTCTATGCGGTCATAGAGTTGAGCCGTGGATGCAGACGAGCGAGACGGCCCGCCGCGCGCACTGCTGATCGCGGCGGTGGTGGTGGCGGTGGGCGCGGCCATCGCCATTCTGGTGATCGCGGCGGTGCGCAAAACCCCCGCCGAGCAACAGGTCGTCGGGATTGTGGCGGTGCCCGCTCCGCAAGCCGAGAGCGCGGACTGCAACGCGCTGACCGCCGCGCTACCGGACAAGCTCGGCGATTTCGACCGTGCCCGTGTCGCCGAACCGGCGCCTGCGGGGGCAGCCGCATGGCGGACCGATCCCGAGCGCGAGGCGATCATCCTGCGCTGCGGGCTCGAGCGGCCCGCCGACTTCGTGGTGGGCGCGCCGCTGCAGGTGGTCGACGCCGTCAATTGGTTTCACGTCCCCGAGCAGGGCCGCGGCACGTGGTACGCCGTCGATCGGCCCGTCTACATCGCGCTCACCCTGCCGCAGGATTCGGGTCCCACACCGATCCAGCAGATCTCGGACGTGATCGCGAAGACCTTGCCTGCCAAACCCATTGATCCGGCGCCGGTCGGTTAGGGACGGCGCCCCCTAGGCGGCGAGCGTGCGCAAACTCGCGGTTTTCACCGGCGTGTCGGCCGCAGACACGCACGCTCGCCGGCAAAGGGAAAGGGGTCAGCGCAGGCCGGTGCCGCGCGCGAGGGCCGTTTCGACCATGGTGGCCAACAACGTCGGATAGTCCACGCCGCTGGCGGCCCACATCCGCGGATACATCGAAATCGTGGTGAAGCCCGGCATGGTGTTGATCTCGTTGATCACCGGGCCGTCGTCGGTGAGGAAGAAGTCGACGCGCGCCAGACCTTGGCAGTCGATAGCGTGAAAGGCGCGAATAGCCAAGGCGCGCACCATATCCGCGACGTCATCGTCGACCTTGGCGGGCACGTCGAGCTCGGCGGCGTCTTCGAGATACTTGGTCGCGAAGTCATAGAAGCCGTTCTCGCCACGCGCAGCGGCGACCACGCGGATCTCGCCGACCGCGCTCGCTTCCACCCGACCGTCCGGGAATTCCAAGACCCCGCATTCCAATTCGCGCCCCGGTACCGCGGCCTCGACGATCACCTTGGGGTCGTGGCGGCGCGCCTGTGAAATCGCTTCGGGCAGCTGATCCCACGCCGTCACCCGGCTGACACCGATCGAGGAGCCCCCACGCGCCGGTTTGACGAAGGCCGGCAGGCCGAGCCGTTCACGCACCTCGAGCTCGAGCGTTTTGTCCCGCGGGCGCAGCACCGCATGGTCGCCGATCGGCAGCCCCGCCGCAGCCAGCAGCTTTTTGGTGAACTCCTTGTCCATCCCTGCCGCGCTGGCCAGTACCCCGGCCCCGACGTACGGCACGCCGGCCAGCTCGAGCAGGCCCTGGATGGTGCCGTCCTCGCCGTACGGCCCGTGCAGCACCGGGAACACCACATCGACCGCGGCGAGTAGCTCCTCGGCGCCCTGCCCGAGCGATATCAGCTGGCCACGACGGCCGGGATCGGCGGCCAAGGCCAGCTCGGTGCCCGATGCCTTGGTCACTTCCGGCAGCCGGCCGTCGGTGATGGCCAGGGCGTCGGGCTCGGCGTCGGTGAGCACCCACGCTCCCTGCGAGGTGATGCCGACGGCCACCACGTCGAAGCGGGCGGGATCGAGGTTGCGCAGGATGCTGCCTGCAGAGACGCAGGAAATCGCGTGCTCGGAGCTGCGTCCGCCGTAGACGACGGCGACCCGCATACGCCCCGAGCCGGAGTCACTGTGGGCAGTCACAACCTAGAGAGGCTACCGTCCCACCCCACCGGGCGGATGCCGACGGCGGCGACGTGCGGTTTCATCCCAGCGCCTGCTCGATGTCGGCGATCAGATCGTCGATGTCCTCGATGCCCAGCGAGATACGCGCGAAGCCCTCGCTGACCGAATCGCCCCAGCGCGCACGCCGGTCGACCGACGTGTGAATTCCGCCGAAGCTGGTCGACGAGATCAACAACGCGCTGCGCTGCACCAACGCGTGCACCGCGGCAGCGTTCTCGAGTTCGACGCCGACGAGGCCGCCGAACCGCTTCATCTGCTGGGTGGCGATCCGATGCGACGGATCGTCCGGCAGTCCGGGGTACCGCACCGAACGCACGGCGGGATGGTTGCGCAGCATCACGGCCAGCGCCAGGGCGTTCTGGGATTGGCGTTCGAACCGCAGCCCCGCACTGCCCAGACCGCGCAGCACCAGCCACGCCTCGAACGCCCCGAGGATCGGCCCGGACAACGTACGTTCCCGCGCCACCGCCGCCATCAGCTCGGGGTGGCTGCCCGCGACGTAGCCGGCGACCAGATCGCTGTGCCCGGACAGTCCTTTGGTGGCACTGGCCACCACCAGGTCAGCGCCCAGCGACAGGGGCTGCTGGCCCAACGGTGTTGCCGTCGTGTTGTCGACCACGAGCGTGGCGTCCCGGCTTCGGCAGCGCATCGCCAGCTGATGGAGATCGACGACGTCCAACCCCGGGTTCGTCGGCGTCTCGGCGAGTACGACGTCGGCGTCTGTCGACGCGTCGTACATGTCGGCACAAACCGCCTCGACCACCGTGACTCCTTGCGGCGCAAGATACTCAGCGGCATACCGGCGGACCTGGTAGTAGCCGTCTGCCGGGATGACGAGCTTCGTTCCCGCTTTGGCCAGCACACGCAACACGGCGGTGATCGCGGCCATCCCGGAACCGAAAGTCAACGCCGTTGCGGCGCCTTCGAGTTCGGCCAAGGCCGCCTCGAGACGACGCCATGTCGGGTTGGAGTTGCGGCCGTAGTAATCCAGGGGCTCGGTTTCGTCGGGTGAGAGATGGTAGGCGGCAGCCGGAACCGGTGACGGCATCACGGGGGTGCCCGGAATGGCTTCTGTGCCCACGGCTTTGACGCTGCGGGTGGAGTCCCCGTATTGGGCGTCCACGCCGTCACTCCGGTTTCGTGCTACGCCCGAGCAGCAGGGCGACCGCCTCGTCGACGGACAACCCCTTGTGGCAGACCCGCACGACGGCCTCGGTGAGCGGCATCTCCACGTCATAGCTCTGCGCAAGCGAAAGGACCGCCTGAGATGAGGCGACACCTTCGGCGACTTGACCGCCGGCGGCCTGCAGCGCGGATTCCATCGTGCCGCCGCGGCCGAGGTGGTAGCCAAAGGACCGGTTACGCGAATGCGGTGAGATGCACGTGGCGACCAGGTCACCGATCCCGGCCAATCCGGCCAGCGTGGCCGGCTTGGCGCCCAACGCGATTCCGAGACGCATGATTTCAGCGAGGCCCCGGGTGATGATGGCCGCTGCGGTGTTCTCCCCCAGACCCACTCCGGCGGCCATTCCCGATGCCAGCGCGATGACGTTCTTGCATGCGCCCCCGACCTCGGCGCCGATGACGTCGGCGTTGGTGTAGGGCCGAAAGTAGCCGGTGGACATGGCGCGCTGCAGCGTGACCGCGCGTCCGGAGTCGCTGCAGGCCACCACGGTGGCGGCCGGTTGCTCCTCGACAATCTCGCTGGCCAGGTTGGGCCCGGTGACCACGGCGACGCGTGCCGCGTCGGCCCCGGTGACTTGCACGATCACCTGGCTCATCCGCATGAGGGTGTCCAGTTCGATGCCCTTGGCCAGGCTCACCAACGTCACGTCGTCGCCGATGGCGTTCTTCCACTGCTCGAGGTTGGTGCGCAGCGTCTGCGCCGGAACCGCCAGCAGCACGGTGCACGCCCCGTAAAGCGCGTCGGCGGGGTCGCTGGTGGCGCGGATCGACGACGGCAGCGCGGCGTCACCGAGATAGGTGGTGTTGCGATGGGTACGGTTGATCTCGTCGGCCAGCTCTGCACGACGGGCCCACAACCTCACCTCGGTGCCGGCGTCGGCCAGCACCTTGGCCAGCGCCGTCCCCCACGCACCGGCACCCATCACCGCTGCCTTGACCACGCCTTCACCCTAGCGCGGCCGGCGCGGCTGGCAGGATGACGCTCATGAGCGGGCCACTGGACGGCGACATCGGCCTGGTGATCGCGGTCAAGCGACTCGGCGCCGCCAAGACCAGGCTGGCTCCGGTGTTCTCCGCGGGCACCCGGGAGAACGTGGTGTTGGCCATGTTGATCGACACCATCACCGCCGCGTCGGCGGTACCAGCGGTGCGCGCGATCAGCGTCGTCACACCCGATGAGGGCGCCGCCGACGCCGCCCGCCGACTCGGCGCGCGCGTGCTGCCCGATCCGACCCCACAAGGCCATCGCGACCCGCTGAACAACGCGATTGCGGTCGCGGAGGCTGCGGTGCGCGAAGAGACACCCAATATCGTTGTGCTGCAAGGTGATCTACCGGCGTTGCAACCGCAAGAGCTGGCAGACGCGATCGACACCGGCCGTAAGTACCGGCGCAGCTTCGTCGGCGACCGGCACGGCACCGGCACCTCGGCACTGCTGGCGTTCGGGGTGGCGTTGCTGCCGCAGTTCGGACCTGATTCGGCTCAGCGCCATCGCAACTCCGGTGCCATCGAACTGACCGGGGCGTGGCCCGGCCTGCGTTGCGACATCGACACCCCCGACGATCTGCTGGTCGCGCGGCGTCTCGGGGTCGGCGCGGCGACCGCGGCCGCCATCGGTTCAGCGCGGTGAGTGCCCGGCACCGCTGACGGTGGCACGACCACCGGTGGATAAGGGATCATCGAAGGATGACGGAAGCCGAAATCCAGATCCGCGCCGAGAATGCGAGGTCGACCTCCAGCGCTGCTCAGACGGCGCCGACGGACGGCGCCTCGGGGCGACCAGACCGGCTGTCCTCGGCGGATTCGGCACCCAAAGCACCGCCGGCGGCGACGGCGCCGACGGTCGAGGATCCACTTCCCGAGGACCGCTATCTCAACCGCGAATTGAGTTGGCTGGATTTCAACGCGCGGGTGCTGGCGCTCGCCGCCGACACCTCCCTGCCGTTGCTGGAGCGGGCCAAGTTCCTCGCCATCTTCGCGTCAAACCTCGACGAGTTCTACATGGTGCGCGTCGCGGGCCTCAAACGCCGCCACGAGATGGGACTGTCTGTACGTTCTGCCGACGGCCTGTCGCCGAAGGAACAACTGCGACGCATCGGCGAACGCACCCAACAGATCGCGGCCAGGCACGCCCATGTCTTCCTCGACTCCGTGCGGCCGGCGCTTGCCGACGAAGGCATCGTCATCGTGACGTGGTCCGAGCTCGACGAGGACGAACGCAACCGCCTGTCCACCTACTTTCACGAGCAGGTGTTCCCCGTACTGACCCCGTTGGCGGTCGATCCGGCCCACCCGTTCCCGTTTGTGAGCGGGCTGAGCCTGAATCTGGCGATCACCGTCAAGCATCCTGAGAACGGCGGCCAGCATTTCGCCCGAATCAAGGTGCCCGACAACGTGGACCGGTTCGTCGAGCTCAGCGGTCGCGACGGCAATTCCACGGTCACCCGGTTCCTTCCGATGGAGGAACTGATCGCAGCGTTTCTTCCGGTGCTGTTCCCCGGCATGGAGATCGTCGAGCATCACGCGTTCCGCATCACCCGCAACGCGGATTTCGAGGTCGAGGAAGATCGCGACGAGGACCTCCTGCAGGCGCTTGAGCGCGAACTGGCACGGCGACGCTTCGGTTCGCCGGTGCGCCTAGAAGTTTCCGACGACATGACAGAGGGCATGCTCGAGTTGCTGCTGCGTGAACTCGAGGTGGACACCAACGACGTCATCGAAGTGCCGGGCCTGCTGGATCTCTCCGCGCTGTGGCAGATCTACAATCTGGACCGGCCCGCCCTCAAGGACCGGCCGTTCGTGCCCGCCACGCCGCCCGCGTTCGGCGAACGCGAGACGCCGAAGAGCATCTTCGCGACGTTGCGTGACGGCGATGTGCTCGTGCATCACCCCTACGATTCGTTCTCCACGACGGTGCAACGGTTTATCGAGCAGGCCGCCGCGGACCCCAACGTGTTGGCGATCAAGCAGACGCTGTATCGCACCTCGGGCGACTCGCCGATCGTCAACTCCCTCATCGACGCCGCCGAAGCCGGTAAGCAGGTGGTGGCGCTGGTCGAGATCAAGGCGCGCTTCGACGAACAGGCCAACA
Source organism: Mycolicibacterium pulveris (assembly GCF_010725725.1). Lineage (NCBI taxonomy): Bacteria > Bacillati > Actinomycetota > Actinomycetes > Mycobacteriales > Mycobacteriaceae > Mycobacterium > Mycolicibacterium pulveris. The sequence continues at coordinate 385,660 of NZ_AP022599.1, forward strand.
TCAAGTGGGCCCGCACGCTGGAACAGGCGGGTGTGCACGTGGTGTACGGACTCGTCGGGCTGAAAACCCATTGCAAGACCGCGCTGGTGGTGCGCCGGGAAGGCTCGACGATCCGGCGCTACTGCCATATCGGCACCGGCAACTACAACAGCAAGACGGCGCGGTTGTATGAGGACATCGGCCTTCTGACCGCCGCGCCTGACATCGGCGCGGACCTGACCGACCTGTTCAACTCGCTGACCGGCTACTCGCGCAAGGAGTCGTACCGCAACCTGTTGGTCGCGCCCTACGGGGTTCGCAAGGGCATCATCGAACGCATCGAACGCGAAATCGCCGCCACCCTGGACGGCGGCGAAGGTCGGATCCGGCTGAAGGCCAACGCATTGGTCGACGAGCAGGTCATCGACGCGCTCTATCGGGCGTCGCAGGCCGGCGTGCGCGTGGAGGTCGTGGTGCGGGGCATCTGCGCGCTACGGCCGCAGGCCCCGGGATTCTCCGAGAACATCGTGGTGCGCTCGATCCTCGGCCGCTTTCTCGAGCACTCGCGGATTATTCACTTCAGCGCCATCGACGAGTTCTGGATCGGCAGCGCCGACATGATGCATCGTAATCTCGATCGGCGGGTGGAAGTGATGGCGCAGGTGAAGGACCGGCGGCTGAAGGCGCAACTGCACGACATATTCGAGTCCGCGATGGACCCGGCCACCCGCTGCTGGGAGTTGGGTATGGACGGTAAATGGACGGCCTCGCCTCAGCACGGCGAGACGGTGCGCGACCATCAGATGTCACTGATGGAGAGTCGCCGGCATCCCTGAGCCGATGATGCAGGGTTTTCGCTGGCCGGATTGAACTGCAGGAGTTGACGTGCCGAAGGAGACCTCTGACGTCGTTCGGGACGAGAAGACGGTGTATGCCGCGGGCGCGGTGCTGTGGCGCCCCAACGGCGATCCGGCCGCGCCGGAGGTCGCGATCGTTCACCGTCCCCGCTACGACGACTGGTCGTTACCCAAGGGCAAGGTGGATCCCGGCGAAACCGAACCGGTCACCGCGGTACGAGAGGTCGCCGAGGAAACCGGATACACCGCGCATCTGGGCCGCCGACTCGCCGCGGTGAGCTATCCCGTCGAGGAGGGCATCAAGAAGGTGCGCTACTGGGCGGCGCGCAGAACCGGCGGCGAATTCAGCCCCAACCCCGAAGTCGACGACCTGAAGTGGTTACCCGTCACCGAGGCGATGAAACAGCTGGAGTACCCGCACGACCGAAAGGTGCTGCGCCACTTCATGAAGCTGCCCGTCGACACCAAGACCGTGCTGATCGTCCGGCACGGCACCGCGGGCCGCAAGTCGCGCTACAAAGGCGACGACCGAAAGCGCCCGTTGGACAAGCGCGGCCGTGCCCAGGCCGAATCGCTCGTCGGGGTGCTGCTGGCATTCGGCGCCGACACCCTCTACGCCGCCGACCGGGTGCGCTGCGAACAGACATTGGAACCGCTGGCAGAGGAGTTGGCAACGGTCATCCGCAAGGAACCGTCGTTGACTGAGGAAGCGTATTCCGATGACCGAAAGGCCGCGCGGCGCCGTGTCCTCGAAATCGCCGCAGGCGACGGTGTGCCGGTGATCTGCACGCAGGGCAAGGTGATCCCGGACCTGATCGAGTGGTGGTGTGAGCGCGACGGCGTGCGCCCGGACAAGTCGCGCAACCGTAAGGGCAGCACCTGGGTGATGTCGCTTTTCGACGGCAAGCTGATCGCCGCGGATCACATCGAGAGCCCGCTGGCCAACCAGAAGTAACGGTCCCGCTTCGACTTCGGAGTTAGTCGACCTACCCAAGCACGCAGATACGCCGTGGGTCGCGTTCGACCCACGGCGTATCCGGCTGTGGAATTTACCTGCGGCCGCGCTTGGCTGCGGCCTTCTTCGCCGGAGCCTTCTTCGCGGTCTTCTTGGCAGTCCGCTTGGTAGCAGCCTTCTTCGCCGGTGCCTTCTTCGCGGTCTTCTTGGCAGTCCGCTTGGTGGCAGCCTTCTTGGCAGTCCGCTTGGCTGCGGCCTTCTTCGCCGGTGCCTTCTTCGCGGTCTTCTTGGCAGTCCGCTTGGTAGCGGCCTTCTTCGCCGGCGACTTCTTGGCGGCCTTCTTGGCTGTCTTCTTCGCAGCCTTTCGGGCCGTAGTCGCTGTCACGCCGCGCTTGACGGCAGGTCCTTCTGCCGGGAGACGCTGCGCTCCAGAGACAACCGCTTTGAACTGCGCGCCTGGCCGAAACGCCGGCACCGAAGTGGGCTTGACTCGCACGGTCTCGCCTGTGCGCGGGTTACGTGCGACGCGAGCGGCGCGACGGCGCCGTTCGAAAACCCCGAAGCCGGTGATGGTGACGCTGTCTCCCCGGTGAACCGCACGCACGATGGTGTCAACGATATTCTCCACCGCAGCGGTTGCCTGCCGACGATCGGTGCCCAGCTTCTCCGTGAGTACGTCGATGAGCTCCGCTTTATTCATGCAAACCTCCGAAACCAGTGGCCCTCCTTGGACCGACTGAGGACACGGTAAACCCATTACCCATTGATTTCCAAGAGCCACGCGCAATTTCAAATGAAACTGGCGAACTTTCTTGCCGCCCTTGAACTCCAGCCGGACGGCTCAAGAACCGGGTTTCGGCGACGGTGATTCGGCTCGCCGGGGCCGTTCGTCAGGCCGGCAGAGTGCGCGGTTTCCAGCTCGGCCGGCGTGCTTCATACGCGTCGATCTCAGCGCATTTCCGCAGCGTAAGGCCTATATCGTCGAGCCCTTCGAGCAGTCGCCAGGCGGTGTAATCGTCAATCGTGAACGGCACCATAACCGTTCCAGCGACGATATTCCGATCTTGAAGATTCACAGTGATTTCCAGGCCTGGCTGCTGCTCGATGAGCTTCCACAACAGTTCAACATCATCCTGAGAAATTTCTGCCGCCAGGAGTCCGGCCTTGCCCGCATTACCCCGAAAAATGTCGGCGAAGCGCGACGAGATAACGACCCGGAAGCCGTAGTCCATGAGCGCCCAGACCGCATGCTCGCGTGACGAACCGGTGCCGAAATCCGGGCCCGCGACCAATACGGACCCCTTGTCGAAGGGCGGCAGATTCAGTACAAAGGACGGATCGTTACGCCAGGCCGCGAACAACCCGTCCTCGAAACCCGTTCGGGTGACCCGCTTCAGATAGGCCGCCGGGATGATCTGGTCGGTGTCCACATTCGAGCGGCGCAGCGGCACCCCGATGCCGGTGTGGGTGCGAAAGGCTTCCATGTCAGCTCCTCTAGCGGGTCGTGGCGTCGGGCAGGTCTGCGGGGGAAGACAAGGTGCCGCGTACCGCCGTGGCGGCGGCGACCGCCGGCGACACCAGGTGAGTGCGGCCGCCTTTTCCTTGCCTGCCTTCGAAGTTGCGGTTGGACGTCGATGCGCACCGTTGGCCTGGTGACAACTGGTCGGGATTCATCCCCAGGCACATCGAGCAACCCGCCTGCCGCCACTCCGCTCCGGCGGCGGTGAAGATCTCGCCGAGACCTTCGGATTCGGCTTGCGCGCGCACCCTCATCGAACCGGGCACGATGAGCATCCGCACCCCGTCGGCGACCTTGCGACCTTTCAGCACGTCCGCCACCACCCGCAGGTCTTCGATTCGGCCGTTGGTGCACGAGCCGACGAACACGGTGTCGACCGCGATGTCCCGCATCGCCATCCCTGGACGAAGGTCCATGTAGGCCAATGCCTTTTCGGCCGCCTGGCGTTCACCGTCGTCGAGCATCAGTTCGGGATCTGGCACACAACCCGATAGCGGCACCCCCTGCCCGGGGTTGGTACCCCAGGTGACGAACGGACTCAGGGTCGTGGCATCGATGTAGACCTCGGTGTCGAACTCGGCGCCGTCATCGGTGCGCAGTCGGCGCCACGCCGCGACCGCCTCGTCCCACTGCGCGCCCCCCGGGGCATGCGGACGATCCCGCAGGAATTCAAACGTCGTCTCGTCGGGCGCCACCATGCCGGCCCGCGCGCCGGCCTCGATGCTCATGTTGCAGATGGTCATCCGGCCCTCCATCGACAGCGATTCGATGGCGCTGCCCCGGTATTCGATGACGTGACCCTGACCTCCGCCGGTTCCGATCTTCGCGATCACCGCCAGGATGATGTCCTTCGCGCTGACCCCGCGCGGCAATTCACCGTCGACGTTGACCGCCATCGTCTTGAACGGGCGCAGCGGCAGGGTCTGCGTCGCGAGCACATGCTCGACTTCCGAGGTGCCGATGCCCATCGCCAACGCGCCGAACGCGCCGTGCGTCGAGGTGTGACTGTCGCCGCACACCACCGTCATGCCGGGCTGGGTCAACCCCAGCTGCGGCCCGATGATGTGCACGATGCCTTGTTCGGCGTCGCCCATCGGATGCAACCGGATGCCGAACTCTGCACAGTTGCGGCGCAGGGTCTCGACTTGGGTGCGGGAGATCGGATCGGCGATCGGCTTGTCGATGTCGATCGTCGGCACGTTGTGGTCCTCGGTCGCGATCGTCAGATCGGGCCGGCGCACGGTGCGCCCGTTGAGCCGCAGCCCGTCGAATGCCTGGGGACTGGTCACTTCGTGCACCAGGTGAAGGTCGATGTAGATCAAATCGGGCTCGCGCGCCGCACCCTCGCCCGTGCCCTCGGCGACGACGTGGTCGGCCCACACTTTCTCCGCCAGAGTGCGCGGCTTGGTGCTGGTAGACATCTTGACTATCTCACAATCTGGGACGCTAGTATCTCCTTATGAGACAGGATAGCGGCATCGGGGTGCTCGACAAAGCCGTGGGCGTCCTGCATGCGGTGGCCGAGTCACCTTGCGGGCTGGCCGAACTGTGCGAGCGCACAGGACTTCCCCGCGCGACCGCGCACCGGCTGGCCGCGGGGCTGGAGACACATCGGCTGCTCGCCCGCAACGGCGACGGTCGGTGGCGGCTGGGTCCGGCGCTGACCGAACTGGCCGGGCAGGTCAACGATCCGCTGTTGACGGCGGGCGCGGTGGTGCTGCCGCGCCTGCGGGAGATCACCGGCGAGAGCGTGCAGCTTTATCGCCGAGAGGGCATCACACGAATCTGTGTGGCCGCATTGGAACCGCCTGCCGGGCTTCGCGATACGGTGCCGGTGGGCACGCGCCTGCCGATGACCGCCGGTTCGGGGGCCAAGGTGCTGTTGGCGTACGCGGATGCGGCGACGCAGCAGGCCGTCCTGCCCACCGCCAAGTTCACCGATCGTGCGCTCGCCGAGGTGCGCAAACGCGGTTGGGCGCAGAGCGTCGCCGAACGCGAACCCGGGGTGGCCAGCGTCTCAGCGCCGGTGCGCGACGGCCGCGGCACGGTGACCGCGGCGGTGTCGGTGTCGGGGCCGATCGACCGGATGGGCCGACGGCCGGGCGTACGGTGGGCCGCTGATCTGTTGGCCGCGGCGGAGGCGCTCACCCGACGGCTGTGACTGCGGGGCCACCCAGGCGCGAGCAGACGCAAAAACCCCCATTTCCACACGAATTTGGGGGTGTTTGCGTCTGCTCGTCGGCTGGTTTTGTACCCCCGATGGGATTCGAACCCACGCTACCGCCGTGAGAGGGCGGCGTCCTAGGCCGCTAGACGACGGGGGCCAGAAGAGCATCCGGACCGCCAGCATAGCTCAGCCGCCGATGTCGGCCTAATCACGCTGGCTTGGCTGGGGTACCAGGACTCGAACCTAGAATGGCTGAACCAGAATCAGCTGTGTTGCCAATTACACCATACCCCACTGGCTACCTATAACCGCTGGTCACAGGCTATTATTCCGGTCCTCCACGCGGAGCGCCGCGGTGCGGCGTCGCTCGTGTCGGACCGACGTGCAGACTACCAAAGATTCGCGACCACCTTCTCAGGCCTCCGTCGCCGCCACGGCGTGCTCGCGCCCCAGGCGTAGCCGGCGCAGGGTGCGCTCACGCCCCAGCAGGTCCAGCGACTCGAACAGGGGCGGGCTGACCGTGGCGCCGGTGGCGGCGACCCGGACCGGGCCGAACGCTTTGCGGGGTTTGAGCCCCAGGTTCTCCAACAGCGAAGCCTTGAGGGCCGCTTCGATCGCTGCGGTGTTCCACTCGTCGAGCCCTTCGAGAGCGGCCAGCGCGGCGTCCAGCACCGGCACGGCCTCCGGTTTGAGCTCTTTGGCCGCGGCCTTCTCGTCGAGCCTGTACTCGTCGTCGTTGAGGAACTTCAGCAGATCCCAGGCATCACCGAGAACCACGATGCGGGTCTGCACCAGATCCGCGGCCTCGGCGAACCGCTTCCCGTCGAGCCCGGTGTCGTACCCGTGGTCGGCGAAGTAGGCCGACAGCCGCGCGGTGAAGTCCTCGGCGCTGAGCATCCGAATGTGTTCGGCGTTGATCGCGTCGGCCTTCTTCTGGTCGAAGCGGGCGGGGTTGGCGTTGACGTCGACGACGTCGAAGGCGGCCACCATCTCGTCGAGCGTGAAGAGGTCGCGGTCGTCGGCGATCCCCCAGCCCAGCAACGCCAGGTAGTTCAGCAGCCCCTCCGGGATGAAACCGCGTTCACGATGAACAAAGAGGTTGGACTGTGGATCGCGCTTCGACAACTTCTTGTTGCCATCCCCCAGAACGGTTGGCAGGTGCGCGAACTCGGGGATACCTTCGGCCACCCCGATTCGGATCAAGGCGCGGTAGAGGGCGATCTGGCGCGGCGTGGACGGCAGCAGGTCGTCACCGCGCAGCACATGGGTGATCTTCATCAGCGCGTCGTCGACCGGATTGACCAACGTGTACAGCGGATCTCCGCTGGCGCGGGTCAACGCGAAGTCGGGCACGCTGCCGGCCGCGAAAGTGGTCTCACCGCGCACCATGTCGTGCCAGGTGATGTCCTCGTCGGGCATTCGCAGCCGCAGCACCGGCCTGCGACCCTCGGCGAGAAACGCCGCCCGCTGCGCCTCGGTGAGGTCACGGTCGAAGTTGTCATAGCCCAGCTTGGGGTTTCGCCCGGCCGCCACATGGCGTGCCTCGACTTCCTCAGCGGTGGAGAAGGCTTCGTACACCTCCCCCGATTCCAGCAGGCGGTTCAGCACGTCGCGATAGATGTCGCCACGCTCGGACTGCCGGTAGGGGCCGTAAGGTCCGCCGATGTCGGGTCCCTCGTCGTAGTCCAGCCCCAGCCATTTCAGCGCATCCAGCAGCGCCAGATAGCTTTCCTCGCTGTCGCGTTGGGCATCGGTGTCCTCCAACCGGAACACGAACGTGCCCCCCGTGTGACGGGCGTACGCCCAGTTGAACAGCGCGGTGCGGATCAACCCGACGTGCGGGGTACCGGTCGGCGACGGGCAGAACCGTACTCGTACCGTCATCACTTTCCTTTGCGGACAACAGGGTTGGTCAGCGTGCCAAGTCCTTCGATGGTGATGCTGACGGTGTCGCCGTCCTCGATGGGGCCGACGCCCGCGGGTGTACCGGTCAGCAGCAGGTCACCGGGCAGCAGCGTCATCACGTGTGAGATCCACTCGACGATCTCCCCGACGCCATGAATCATCAGCGACGTGCGGCTGTCTTGTTTGACCTCGCCGTTGACTTCGGTGCGGACCGCGAGGTCGGAGGGGTCGAGGTCGGTGACGATCCACGGCCCGACCGGGCAGAAGGTGTCGTGTCCTTTGGCGCGGGTCCACTGACCGTCTTTCTTCTGCTGGTCCCGAGCCGACACGTCGTTGGCGATCGTGTAGCCGAGGATGTTGTCGGCGGCGCGCGCCGCGGGCACGTCCTTGCAGGGCCGCCCGATCACCACCGCCAGCTCACCTTCGAAGTGCACCGGGTTGGCGTCGGCGGGCAGCTGGATCGGCACGTTGGGCCCGATGATCGCGGTGTTGGGTTTCATGAAGATCACCGGATCGTCGAACGTGCCGCTGTTGCCCCCCATCTCCTCGACATGCGCGGCGTAGTTCTTGCCCACGCACACCACCTTGGTGGCCAGGATCGGTGCCAGCAGGCGCACGTCGGCCAGCGGCCACTGTCTGCCGGTGAAGTCCGGCGTGCCGAACGGGTGTTCGGCGACCTCGCGGGCGACGGCCTGGGTGGGGTCGTCGGTCGGGCCCTCGATGGTGACGAAGGCCACCCCGTCGGGGCTCGCGATACGGCCAAGGCGCATGGGCTCCAGCCTAATGGCCGCGGTCAGTGCGGATGCGGCCGCTCCCGCGGCGTCGAGATTCCACACTGTGAAATACGAATTCAGCGATGTGAGACCGCCGTGCGACCATGACCTGGTGACCGCCGAATCGACCAGCACCGCAATGCGCTGGTCGATGTTGGCGATCGCGCTGGCGGCGACCACGAGTGCCAATGTGTTCATCAACGGTGTGGCGTTTCTGATTCCGGCGCTGCAGTCCGAACGTGGCCTGAACCTCGCATCGGCCGGGCTGCTGTCTTCGATGGCCGGCTTCGGCTTGGTCGTCACGCTGATCGCATGGGGCTACGTCGTCGACCGGATTGGCGAACGTTTCGTGCTCGCAGTGGGTTCGGCGTTGATCGCGGCCGCGGCGGTCGGTGCCGCTTCGGTGGAGCCACTGTGGGCGGTCGGCGTGTTTCTGTTTCTGGGCGGGATGGCCGCGGCGAGCAGCAATTCGGCCAGCGGGCGGCTGGTGGTCGGCTGGTTTCCCCCCAACCAGCGCGGCCTGGTGATGGGAATCCGGCAGGCCGCGACACCGCTGGGAGTCGCGTTGGGCGCGTTGGTGATTCCCCGCATCGCCGAAAGCTACGGGGTGTCTGCCGCGCTGTTGTTCCCCGCGCTGGTGTGCGGAGTTTCGGCCGTGGTGTGCGCGGTGGCTGTCGTCGACCCGCCCCGGCCGCCGCGCGCGGAGGCAACTCAAGAGGTACTGGCCAACCCGTATCGCGAATCGGGTCTGCTCTGGCGCATCCACGCGGTGTCCGTGCTACTGGTCGTGCCCCAAGCGGTGCTGTGGACGTTCACGCTGGTGTGGTTGATGACCGAACGCGGGTGGTCGGCGGAGTCGGCGGGCGCGATGGTCACGGTGGCGCAGGTGCTCGGCGCAGGCGGGCGCGTCGCCGCGGGCCGGTGGTCGGATCTGCTGGGCTCACGGCTGCGTCCGATCCGCACGATCGCATTGGCGGCGGCCGTCACGATGGGGCTGTTCGCGTTGACGGACTGGCTCGATTCCCCGACCAGCGTGGCGTTGATGGTGATCGCGGCGGTGATCACGGTGTCCGACAACGGGTTGGCGTTCACCGCGATCGCCGAGATCGCGGGCCCGTTCTGGAGCGGGCGCGCACTGGGCGCCCAGAACACCAGCCAGCATCTGGCCAGCGCGGTCGCGGCCCCGTTGTTCGGCGGGTTGATCGGAATGGTCGGTTACGCCGCGGCGTTCGCGGTCTGCGCGCTGCTCCCGTTGGTCGCAGTGCCCGTCGTGCCGGCGGACAACACTTTCGCGAAACGAACCCCAGGCTTGTGATTTCGACCGCGGGCCCGGCCCTGGTGGAGCTCTCGCGAAGAAACTACAGCGACGCCGCGATCCGGTCACCGATCTGCGCGGTGGACAGCTTGTCGTCGCCGCGGGTGGCCAGGTGATGTTCGACGGCCTTGTCGACGCGGGCCGCCGCCTCGTGCTCACCGACATGGGACAGCAGCAGCGCGACCGACATGATCGCCGCGGTCGGGTCGGCGATACCCTGCCCGGCGATGTCGGGCGCGCTGCCGTGCACGGGCTCGAACATCGACGGGTTCGTCCGGGTCGCGTCGATGTTGCCGCTGGCCGCCAACCCGATTCCGCCGCACACCGCGGCGGCGAGGTCGGTGACGATGTCGCCGAAGAGGTTGTCGGTGACGATCACGTCGAACCGGCCGGGGTCGGTGACCATATGAATGGTGGCGGCGTCGACGTGCTGATAGCCGATTTCGACGTCCGGGTAGTCCGCGGCGACCTCCTGCACGGTGCGCCACCACAGCGTTCCCGCATACGTCAACACATTGTTCTTGTGCACCAACGTCAGATGCTTGCGACGCTGCTGGGCTCGGTCGAATGCGTCCTTGACCACCCGGCGCACGCCGAACGCGGTGTTGACGCTGACCTCGGTGGCGACTTCGTTGGGCGTGCCGACGCGGATCGCGCCACCGGTGCCGGTGTATGGGCCTTCGGTGCCCTCGCGCACGACCACGAAGTCGATGTCGGGGTTACCGGCCAGCGGGCTGTTCACCCCCGGATACAACCGGGCCGGACGCAGGTTGATGTGGTGGTCCAGCTCGAAGCGGATCCGCAGCAGCAGACCGCGTTCGAGCAGACCGCTGGGTACAGACGGGTCGCCGATGGCGCCGAGCAGAATCGCGTCGTGGCCGCGTAGTTCGTCGAGCACCGAGTCCGGCAGCACCTCACCGCTGGCGTGATAACGCCGCGCACCGAGGTCGTAGGTCGTCTTCTGCACGCCTGGCAGCACCGCGTCGAGCACTTTGACGGCCTCGCCGACCACCTCGGGGCCGATCCCGTCGCCGGCAACGATCGCGAGTTTCATGACAGGTCCACCACTTCCAGCAGCATCGCGCCGACTGCCTCGCAGATCTCGGTGCGGACCTCGGCGGGCACGTCGCGGTCGATGCGCAGCAGGATCGTCGCGCCGGGACCTTCGCTGTCCTCGCTGAGTTGAGCGGCGTGGATGTTGATGTCGGCGGAGCCGAGCAGGGTGCCGATCTTGCCGAGCGTGCCGGGCTGATCGATGTAGTTGACGATCAGGTACACGCCCTCGGCGCGCAGATCGAAGTTGCGGCCGTTGATCTGGACGATCTTCTCCACCAGTTCCGGCTCCGTCAGCGTGCCCGCGACGTTGGCGGTCGTCCCGTCGGAGTACACCGCCCGCACGTCGACGACGCTGCGGTGACTGGGGCTCTCGCTGGCGGTGCTGATGTCGGCCTGCACCCCGCGTTCGGCGGCGATCGCCGGGGCGTTGACGAACGTCACCGGGTCCTCGATGACGGCGGAGAACAAGCCTCGCAGGGCCGAAAGCCGCAGCACCTCAACATCTTCGGAGGCCAGCTCACCACGCACCTGCACCGACAGCGACGCAGGCAGCTCGTCGCTCAGCACCCCGACGAGCAGACCCAGCTTGCGCACCAGATCCAGCCACGGCGCGACCTCCTCACCAACGACCCCGCCGCCGACGTTGACGGCGTCGGGCACGAACTCCCCGGCCAGCGCGAGCTTCACGCTGGCGGCGACGTCGGTGCCCGCGCGGTCCTGCGCTTCGACGGTGGACGCACCCAGGTGTGGGGTGACGACGACCTCGGGCAGATCGAACAGCGGGCTGTCGGTCGTGGGCTCCTTGGCGAACACGTCGATGCCCGCGGCACGCACGTGTCCGGAGCGCACCGCCTCGGCCAGCGCGTCCTCGTCCACCAACCCGCCGCGCGCGGCGTTGACGATGACCACCCCCGGTTTCGTCTTGGCCAGTGCCTCCTTGCCGATCAGGCCCGCGGTCTCCGGGGTCTTCGGCAGGTGCACGGAGATGAAGTCCGCGCGGCCGAGCAGCTCGTCGAGCGTGAGGAGTTCGATGCCGAGCTGGGCGGCACGCGCCGCCGACACGTACGGGTCGTAGGCGATCACGTGGGCGCCGAAGGCGGCAAGCCGCTGGGCCACCAGCTGGCCGATGCGGCCGAGCCCGACGACGCCGACGGTCTTGCCGTAGATCTCGACGCCGGAGAACGATGAGCGCTTCCACGTGCGCGCACGCAGTGATGCGTCGGCGGCCGGGATCTGACGGGCCGCGGCCAGCATCAGCGCCAGCGCATGCTCGGCGGCGCTGTGGATGTTGGAGGTCGGCGCATTGACGACCAGCACACCGCGCTCGGTGGCGGCGTCGACGTCGACGTTGTCGAGGCCGACGCCGGCACGCGCGACGATCTTGAGTTTGGGGGCTGCGGCCAGCACCTCGGCGTCGACGGTGGTCGCCGAACGCACCAGCAGCGCGTCGGCCTCCGGCACCGCGGCCAGCAGCTTCTCTCGGTCCGGGCCGTCAACCCAGCGGACTTCTACCTGGTCACCCAGGGCGGCGACGGTGGATTCAGCCAACTTGTCGGCGATCAATACAACGGGCAGACTCACCCGGTCAGACTAATGGGCTTCGAAGACGGGGTGGCGGGCGGGAGAATCAGCATCGTGGATGTCAGCGTTGTCGGCAGCGGACCCAACGGGCTGGCCGCCGCCGTCATCTGCGCCAGAGCCGGGCTTTCGGTGCAGGTTTTCGAGGCGCAACCCACCCTCGGTGGCGGTGCCCGCACGCTGCCCGACCCGGAATTCCCCGACGTCGCCCACGACATCTGCTCGGCCGTGCATCCGCTGGCGCTGGCCTCGCCCTTCCTGGCGCAGTTCGACCTGCCGGCCCGGGGCGTGACGTTGCAGGTGCCCGAGATCTCCTATGCCAACCCGCTGCCGGGCAGGCCCGCGGCGGTCGGCTACCACGACCTCGACCGCACCTGCGCCGAACTCGAGCACGGACAGTCGTGGCGGCGGCTGCTGGGCCCGCTGGTCGAGCGCGACGACGCCGTGCTGCAGCTGCTGCTCGGCGACAAGCGGTCGATCCCTCGCGATCCGATCGCCGCGGTGCAGGTGGGCCTGCGCCTGCTCGAGCAGGGCACCCCGGCGTGGCGCGCGCTGTCCGGGGAGGACGCCCGCGCCCTGTTCACCGGTGTTGCCGCCCATGTGATTTCCCAGATGCCGTCGCTGGTGTCGGCGGGCGGCGGGTTGATGCTGGCGACGCTGGCCCACACCGTGGGCTGGCCGATCCCCGTCGGTGGCAGCCAGGCCATCGCCGATGCGTTGATGGCCGACCTGCGTGCCCACGGCGGGTCGATCGTCGCGGGCGAACACATCACCGAACCACCCGAGGGGGTGGTGTTCTACGACACCGCCCCGACCGCGCTGTTGGACATCTACCGCGACGAGCTGCCTGCGCTGTACCGGAAAGCGCTGCAGCGCTATCGGTTCGGGCCAGGCGTAGCCAAGGTGGATTTCGTTGTCTCCGAAGAGATTCCGTGGACCGATTCGCGGCTGGCCGGAGCGCCCACCCTACATATGGGTGGGACCCGTGAGCAGGCCGCACACGCCGAACGCGAGGTCGCCGCGGGCCGCCACGCGCCGTGGCCGATGGTGCTCGCGGCGCTGCCGCATCTGGCCGATCCGTCGCGCATCGACGCGCAGGGCCGCCGCCCGCTGTGGACGTACGCGCATGTGCCGTCGGGATCAGACGTCGATCAGACCGAAACGGTGACCGGCATCTTCGAGCGGTTCGCGCCGGGGTTCCGCGACATCGTCGTGGCCGCGCGGTCGATTCCCGCCGCACGGTTGGCAGACCACAACGCGAACCTCATCGGCGGCGACATCGGCGTCGGCGGCAACACGCTGATGCACGCGCTGGCCGGCCCGACTCCGCGGCTGAACCCCTGGAGCACACCGATTCCCAAGGCGTATCTGTGTTCCTCGGCCACCCCGCCCGGCGGCGGAGTGCACGGCATGTCGGGCTTTTACGCGGCGCGCACCGCGCTGCGGCGCGAGTTCGGCATCAAGACCCTGCCGTCGCTGGCACCGTAACCCAGCGATTTCGGCGCGCAAACGCCCCGTCAGCGGCCATGAGCGCGCCGAAATCGCAGGTAATCAGGCCGTGTCGGTCAGCGGGCGGTCCACCCAGCTCATCAAATCGCGCAGCTTCTTGCCGACGACCTCGATGGGATGCTCGGCGTTCTGCTTGCGGAGTCGCTCGAGTTCCTTGTTGCCGCCTTCGACGTTGGCGACCAGCTTCTTGACGAAGGTGCCGTCCTGGATCTCGGACAGGATCTGCTTCATGCGGCTCTTGGTGTCGGCGTCGATCACCCGCGGCCCGGACAGATAGCCGCCGAACTCGGCGGTGTCGGAGACCGAGTAGTTCATCCGCGCGATGCCGCCCTCATACATCAGGTCGACGATGAGTTTCAGCTCGTGCAGCACCTCGAAGTACGCCAGCTCGGGCGCGTAGCCGGCCTCGACCATCACATCGAAACCAGTCTTGACGAGTTCCTCTGTGCCGCCGCACAACACGGCCTGCTCACCGAACAGGTCGGTCTCGGTCTCGTCCTTGAAGGTGGTCTTGATGACGCCGGCACGGGTGCCGCCGATGCCCTTGGCATACGAGAGCACCAGCGCCTGGCCCTCCCCCTTGGGGTCCTGCTCGACGGCGACCAGGCACGGCACGCCCTTGCCGTCGACGAACTGGCGCCGCACCAGGTGGCCGGGCCCCTTCGGGGCGACCATGCCGACGGTGACGTTGGCAGGCGGCTTGATCAGGCCGAAGTGGATGTTGAGGCCGTGGCCGAAGAACAGCGCGTTGCCGTCCTGCAGGTTCGGCTCGATGTCGCTGGAGAAGATGTCGGCCTGGGCGGTGTCGGGTGCCAGCAGCATGATGACGTCGGCCCACTTGGCCACCTCGGCGGGCGTGTCCACCTCCAGCCCCTGCTCGGTGACCTTCTCGCGGGATTTCGAGCCATCCTTGAGACCCACCTTCACCTGCACCCCGGAGTCGCGCAGGCTCAGCGAGTGCGCATGGCCCTGGCTGCCGTAGCCGATGACGCCGACCTTGCGTCCCTGGATGATCGAAAGATCGGCGTCGTCGTCATAGAACATCTCAACTGCCACAGTTAATCTTCTTCCTGTCTTCGGTTTTCGGCTTCTGCACGGTGCCTATTTCACGGTGCCGATGCCACGCGGTCCACGCGACAGCGACACAATTCCGGACTGCACGAGCTCCCGGATCCCGTAGGGCTCCAGCACGCGCAACAGCGCATCCAGTTTGTCCTGGGTGCCGGTGGCCTCGATGGTCAGGGATTCGTTCGACACATCGACGACCTTGGCGCGAAACAGGTTCACCGCCTCGATGACCTGACCGCGGGTGGTCGCGTCGGCGCGCACCTTGATCAGCGCCAGCTCACGCGCGACGGAGTTGTCCTCGTCCTGCTCGACGATCTTGATCACGTTGACGAGCTTGTTGAGCTGTTTGGTGATCTGCTCGAGCGGCGCCTCTTCGACGCTGACCACGATCGTCATCCGGGACATGTCCTTGTGCTCGGTGGCACCGACCGCCAACGACTGAATGTTGAACCCGCGCCGGGAGAACAGCGACGCCACCCTGGCCAGCACACCGGGTTTGTCCTCGACGAGCACCGACAGTGTGTGCGTCTTGGCGCCCATCAGGCGTGCCCCTCTTCCGGGTCGTCGAACAGCGGGCGGATGCCCCGGGCGGCCTGGATCTCGTCGTTGCTGGTGCCCGCGGCGACCATCGGCCACACCTGGGCGTCGGCGCCGACGATGAAGTCGATCACCACCGGGCGGTCGTTGATCTCCCGCGCCTGCTTGATGACGGCCTCGACGTCTTCGGCGCGCTCACAACGTAATCCGACGCAACCGAGCGCCTCGGCCAGCTTCACGAAATCCGGGATGCGGCGCGAGTGGGTCGCCAGATCCGTTTGGCTGTACCGCTCTTCGTAGAACAGCGTCTGCCACTGCCGGACCATGCCGAGGTTGCCGTTGTTGATCACCGCCACCTTGATCGGCGCCCCCTCGACCGCGCAGGTGGCCAACTCCTGGTTGGTCATCTGGAAGCAGCCGTCGCCGTCGATGGCCCACACCTCGGCCTCGGGCCTGCCGAACTTGGCGCCCATCGCGGCGGGCACCGCGAAACCCATGGTGCCGAGGCCGCCGGAGTTCAACCAGGTCTTGGGCTTTTCGTAGGAAATGAACTGCGCGGCCCACATCTGGTGCTGCCCAACGCCTGCCACGTACACCGCGTCGGAACCCGCCATCTTGCCCAGCGTTTCGATCACGTACTCCGGCGACAGGCTGCCGTCGCTCTGCGGGCCGTAGCTCAGCGGGTAGGTCGCTTGCACGCCGCGCAGATACTGCATCCAGTTGTCGATCTCGATGTTCTCGAGCGCACCGTCGCGGCGCAGCGCCTCGATCAGATCGACGATCACGTTCTTGACGTCACCGACGATCGGCACGTCGGCGAAGCGGTTCTTGCCGATCTCGGCGGGGTCGATGTCGGCGTGAATGACCTTGGCCTCGGGCGCAAACGAATCCAGCTTGCCCGTCACCCGGTCGTCGAAGCGGGTGCCCAACGCGATCAGCAGATCGCTGCGCTGAAGGGCGGCCACCGCGGACACCGTGCCGTGCATACCGGGCATGCCCATGTTCTGCGGATGGCTGTCGGGGAACGCCCCGCGCGCCATCAGCGTGGTGACCACCGGGATGCCGGTCAACTCGGCCAGCCGGCGTAGCTCCTCGCTGGCGTCGCCGCGGATCACGCCGCCGCCGACATAAAGCACCGGCTTGCGCGCGGCGGCGATCAGCTTGGCCGCCTCCCGCACCTGGCGGCTGTGCGGCTTGGTGTTGGGCTTGTAACCGGGCAGGTCCAGCTGCGGCGGCCAGCTGAACGTGCACTGGCCCTGCAGCACATCCTTGGGGATGTCGACGAGCACCGGCCCAGGGCGGCCCGACGAGGCGATGTGGAACGCCTCGGCGATCACCCGAGGGATGTCGTCGCCGTTGCGGACCAGGAAGTTGTGCTTGGTGATCGGCATCGTGATGCCGGAGATGTCGGCTTCCTGAAACGCGTCGGTGCCGATCAGGCCGCGCCCGACCTGACCCGTGATCGCCACGACCGGAATGGAGTCCATGTGCGCGTCGGCCAGCGGGGTGACCAGGTTGGTCGCACCGGGACCCGAGGTCGCCATGCACACCCCGACCTTGCCGGTGGCGTGCGCGTAGCCGCTGGCGGCGTGGCCTGCGCCCTGCTCGTGGCGGACCAACACGTGGCGCAGCTTCTTCGAATCGAAAAGCGGGTCATAGACCGGCAAGACGGCGCCGCCGGGAATGCCGAAGACGACATCGACGTCGAGCACCTCCAGGGCCCGGATTACGGCCTGCGCTCCGGTGAGCTGTTGTGGCTCAATGCGTTCGACCGAGGCAGCGGCAGTCTCGGCGGCTGGTTTCGCAGCGGCGGACGCGGCGGCTCCGCCGTTGGGCGTGGTCGCCGACTTCTCCGGTGCCCGCGTGGTGGTTGCGCTCACGGTGTCTGTCTTTCTCCTAAATCCTGTGCGGATCCGTATCTAGGGTCTCAAATCGGTGATCGGGCAAGAAAAAACCCCCGCCAGCTGGGCTGCTGTACGAGGGTCGCGCGTCGATGCTGGTGGCTATGCCCGGCAGAGGGCAAGCGCGGCATCGACGCGCTTCCCAATTACTACGAGCAATCCCGGGGCCTGCATAACCGTCGACGGTAGCCTCTGCACTGGTCACAGGTCAAATTCGGGTGCAGCCGGCCTCCTCACATTGCCGGTCGGATTCCCGATGGTGCGAAGATGGCCTGGTGAGCTCCCCCGCCGCGTCGAACCCCGTCGTCATCCGGATCTCCCCGATGGCCCATTTGGCGGTCGGATTCCTGACGCTGGGCCTGCTGGCGATCGTGATGGCCGGACCCAGCTGGACGCCGGTGCTGTTCGTCATCCCGGTGCTGCTGTCGGCATACATCGGTCGCTACCGGACGGTGGCCGACCGCGAGACGGTGACCGCGCGGACATTCCTGGACAGCCAGACCATCCGGTGGGACGACATCGCGGGCCTGCAGTTCGGCAAGGGCACGTCGGCCTACGCCGACCTCAAGGACGGCAGGAAGGTGCGGCTGCCCGCGGTGACGTTCGCGACGCTGCCCCGGCTGACCGCGGCAAGCGGCGGACGGGTACCCAACCCGTATGAGTAAGGGGCCTATGCCAGCGGGTTGCCGCCGTTGAGCAGCACCCAGATCGCGATCCCTGCGCCCACCCCGAGCACCAGCGCGGCGATCGACCCGATGAACGGCCGTCGCGCCCAGCCCCGCGCGGCGTCCAGCCCATACCGGCCGGGTCCGACCAGGATGATGACCGCGACGGCGACCCCCAGAAACACCTGATACTCGTGCCCGTCGGTGAGGAACGCCGCCAGCCGGGCCTCCTCATGGGCGACCATCGCCTCGGCCAGCACCCCGGTCACCAGGTAGGCCAGCGCGCCGGCCGCGGCCACCGGGGTGAACAAACCGAGCACCAGCAGCACACCGACGGCGATCTGACCGAACGTCGTCACATAGGTCAGGATGTCGGGGTACTGAAAGCCCAGCGTGGCCAGCTCGGTCTTCCAGCCGTCCAGGCCGGGACCACCCCAGAGCCCGAACGCCTTCTGCAGCCCGTGCGTGATGAACAGCACGCCCACCGCGACCCGCAACAGCAAGAGGCCGAGATCCTGGGTGCCCCTGCGGTCCCCTGGCCCGGCCACGTCGGGTTCGATCGCCGCGGGTTCGGGTGAATACGGGGTCGCGTGCCGTCCGCCCGGCTGCACGTACGGCAGCGGTTCGGGGTCGTTGAGCAGCGCGAACCCGGGTGTCACCGACGCCGAACCGCCCGAGTCGTAGGGCGGGATCGCCGTGGTTTCGAAATCCCCTGCGTAGTTGGCCGACGGCAGGTCGTCCTCGGGGTCGACCAGGCTTGCCGACGCCGGCCGCCCAGCCGCGTCGTCGGGCCGCTGCCAGGCGCGTGGGTCATGGGGTTGACTGGTCACGGTGCCAGAGTAAGTGCAAGTCACCCGCGAACCGGGGATTGGCGCGGTGCTTTCGGCGCTTATTCGCCGGGTTGGCCCAGCGCATCGGCAGGTGCGCGTGGCGCAGATCGCCGAACGATCCGTAACCTGGCTCGCATGAAACTGCGCGCGCCGATGCGAGGTGTGGTCGCCGTCGTGTGCGCGGCGTTGCTGGTCGGGTCCGGCTGCGCCCGGTTCGACGACGCGCAGTCGCAGCCCTTCACCACCGAGCCGGAGCTGGCGCCGGGGCCGACGACGACGCCGACGCCTCCGCCGCCGCTGCCGCCGAAACCGTTCCCGAAGGCCTGCCCGGCCCCCGGCGTGATGCAGGGCTGCTTGGAGAGCACGAGCGGGTTGATCATGCTGCCCGACAGCCAGTCGGCGCTGGTGGCCGAACGCACGACCGGGGCCGTCAAGGAGGTGTCGGTCCGGGCCGAACCGAAGGTCAAGGCCACCCTTCCGGTGGACGGGTCCGGCGACGGCGGGCTGATGGACATCGCATTGTCGCCGACCTACGCCCAGGACCGGTTGATGTATGCCTACGTCAGCACGCCGACCGACAACCGGGTGATCCGCATCGCCGACGGCGACATCCCCAAACCGATCCTCACCGGCATCCCCAAGGGCGCCGTCGGCAACACGGGCTCGCTGATCTTCACCAGTCCCACGACGCTGCTCGTGCAGACCGGGGACGCCGGAAACCCGGCCGACGCGGCCAACCCGGCCTCGATGGCGGGCAAGGTGCTGCGCATCGAGCAGCCCACGACCGTCAACCAGGCGCCGACGACGACCGCGCTGTCGGGCATGGGCTCGGCCGGCGGCATGTGCATCGACCACTCGGACGGCTCGCTCTACATCACCGACCGCACCCCGACCGCCGATCGGCTGCAGCGCATCACCAAGGATTCGAAGACCTCGACGGTGTGGACGTGGCCGGACCGACCGGGCGTCGCGGGGTGCGCGGCGCTGGACGGCACGGTGCTGGTGAACCTGGTCAACACCAAGCAGACCGTCGCCGTGCGGCTGGCCCCGGATACCGGCGCGGTCACCGGCGACCCGGAGGTGGTGCGCCAGGACCAGCACGGGCACGCGTGGGCGCTGGCGCTGGCACCGGACGGCAACGTGTGGGGCGCGACGGTCAACAAGACCGCAGGCGGCGCGGAGAAGCTCGACGACGTCGTGTTCCCGTTGTTCCCGCAGGGTGGCGGCTTCCCGCGCCGCAACGCGGACAACACCTGATCGCGCGCTAGTTGCAGGCTTCGAGGACCAGTTCGCGCACCCGTGCCGCGTCGGCCTGACCCTTGGTGGCCTTCATGACGGCGCCGACGATCGCACCTGCGGCCTGCACCTTGCCGCCGCGGATCTTCTCGACGATGTCGGGGTTGGCGGCCAGAGCGTCGTCGACGGCGGCCTGCAGCGCGGAGTCGTCGCGGACCACCTCGAGGCCACGGTCGGCCATCACCTGCTCGGGGTCGCCTTCCCCGGCGAGCACGCCCTCGACCACCTGACGGGCCAGCTTGTTCGACAGCTTGCCGTCGTCGACGAGCTTGACCACCGCGGCCACCTGCGCGGGCGTGATCGGCAAATCGGACACCTCCACCCCATCTTCATTGGCCTTCTGCACCAGGAAGTTGCCCCACCACGCCCTGGCGGCCTCGCTGGATGCACCGTGCTCGACGGTGGCCGCGATCAGGTCGAGCGCGCCGATGTTGACCAGGTCGCGCATCACCTCGTCGGAGACCCCCCACTCCTCCTGGGTGCGCTTGCGTGTCACCCAGGGAAGCTCGGGGATGGTCTTGCGCAGCCGCTCGACGAGTTCGGCGTCGGGTGCCACCGGCTCCAAGTCGGGTTCGGGGAAGTACCGGTAGTCCTGCGCGGTTTCCTTGCTGCGGCCGGGTGAGGTGTAGCCGTCCTCGTGAAAGTGCCTGGTCTCCTGGATGACTCGGCCGCCCGATTCGAGAACAGCTGCCTGACGGCGCATCTCGTAGCGGACCGCGACCTCGACGCTCTTCAGCGAGTTGACGTTCTTGGTCTCGGTGCGGGTACCGAACTCGGCCTGCCCGATCGGCTTGAGCGAGACGTTGGAGTCACAGCGCATCGACCCCTGATCCATGCGCACATCCGATACCCCCAGGCCCCGCAACAGGTCTCGCAGAGCGGTCACGTAGGCGCGGGCGGTCTCGGGAGCGCGGGCGCCGGCACCCTCGATCGGTTTGGTGACGATCTCGATCAGCGGCACGCCGGACCGGTTGTAGTCGATCAGCGACGTGGTCGCACCCTCGATGCGGCCGGTGTCGCTGCCGAGGTGGGTCAGCTTGCCGGTGTCCTCCTCCATGTGGGCGCGCTCGATCTCGACGCGCCAGGTGCTTCCGTCGTCGAGCGGGATGTCGAGGTGGCCGTTGATCGCGATCGGCTCGTCGTACTGGCTGATCTGATAGTTCTTGGGCATGTCCGGATAGAAGTAGTTCTTCCTGGCGAACCGGCACCACGGCACGATCTCGCAGTTGAGGGCCAGCCCGATGCGGATCGCGGATTCGACGGCCTGCTGGTTGAGCACGGGCAGCGAGCCGGGCAGGCCCAGGCACACCGGGCACACCTGGGTGTTGGGTTCGGCGCCGAACTTGTTGGCGCAGCCGCAGAACATCTTCGTCGCCGTCGACAACTCGACGTGCACCTCGAGGCCGAGCACCGGCTCGTAGCGGGCAATCACGTCGTCGTAATCGAGCAGTTCGGAAGCGGCGACAGTCATGGCAGCGAGTCTAGTGGTGGCCGGTCAGCCCAGTTTTGGGTGCACGCCGGGGATCAGGCCCGCCGCGGCGGACATCCGTTGCAGCAGATGCAGGACGTTCGTGCGCTCGGCGGCCGTCAACGTGGCGGTGATCTCGTCCTCCTGCGCGCGCCCGACGGCGTCGAGTTCCGGGAGCAGCTGGCGGGCCTTGTCGGTCAGCGTCACGGCGAACGCCCGGCGATCGCTCGGGTGCGGCATCCGCTTGACCAGCCCCTGCCCCTCCATCCTGTCGACCACCGTCACCATCACGTTGCGATGGATGTCGAGCTGCGCGGACAGTTGGCGTTGAGACTGGCCGTCGTCCGCCGACAGCGCCTTGAGCACCGCGTAGGTCCGTGGCTCGACACCGAACGGTTGCAGCCGGCGCACGAAGTCCTCGGCGAGGTAGACGCCGAGCTGAGACAGCAGGAACGGGATGCGCTCGTGTAGTGCGCCGATGCCCATCGAGCGCTCGTCCATGCGCCGACACTAGCACTCGCAGTGATAGTCACCTACGGTGATAATCATACAAGATGACTAGTTAGGAGCGCTATG
The DNA here is from genome assembly GCF_010725725.1 of Mycolicibacterium pulveris. Classification (NCBI taxonomy): domain Bacteria; kingdom Bacillati; phylum Actinomycetota; class Actinomycetes; order Mycobacteriales; family Mycobacteriaceae; genus Mycobacterium; species Mycolicibacterium pulveris. The sequence goes on from NZ_AP022599.1 coordinate 407,614, forward strand.
CACATCGCGATCTTCGGCGCCAACGGCCCGACCGGCCGACTGGTGACCCAACGGGTGCTCGAGGCAGGCCACTCTGCCGTCGCGGTGACGCGGCGACCGCGCGACTTCCCGCTCACCGACGACCGGCTGACCGTGGCGCGCGCCGACGCGAAAGACGCCACGGCGGTGAACGACGTCGTCGCCGGGACCGACGCGGTGTTGTCGAGCCTGGGCGTGCCGTTCAGCCTGCGACCGATCGACACCTACTCCGCCGGCGTCGAGAACATCGTGGCGGCCATGCACGCGAACAAGGTCCGCCGGCTGGTCGTGGTGAGTTCGACGGGCGGTCACCACTACCCCGACCGGGTCGATCCGCCGTTCGCACTGCGGATCGTGGAGCCGATCATCACCCGCACAATCGGCAAGAGCACCTACGACGATCAGCGTCGCATGGAGAACATCGTGACCGGCAGCGGGCTCGATTGGACGGTGGTGCGCCCGTCGGGGCTGTTCGATCTGCCGGCGACGACCAGTTACGTTGCCGGAGAAGTGAATCCGGTGGGCGCGTTCACCGCGCGCATCGACCTCGCCGACTACATGACGCGGCTCGCCGCCGACACGGCCACCGCCGAGAAGACCGTCGTCGTCTCGACCACCGAGCAGGTGCCCTCGATGTGGCAGATGATGCGCCGCGAAGCCACCACGGTCGCCTGATCCTTCAGCGCGAGCGGGACAGACTCAGCCGAAGAACTCCGCGGCGTCGTCGTATCGGCTCTGCGGCACCAGCTTCAGCTGACGGGTGGCGTCGGCCAGCGGAACCCGCCCGATCTCCTGCCCGCGCAGCGACACCATCATTCCGTACTCGCCCGCGTGTGCGGCGTCGGCGGCGTTGACGCCGAAGCGGGTGGCCAGCACGCGGTCGAAGGGGGTCGGCGTGCCGCCGCGCTGCACGTGCCCGAGCACGGTGACCCGCACCTCTTTGTTGATGCGCTTCTCGACCTCGACACCGAGCTGCTGCGCGACGCCGGTGAACCGCTCGTGGCCGAACTCGTCGAGTCCGCCCTCGCGCAACTGCATCGTGCCCTCGGCGGGTTTGGCGCCCTCGGCCACCACGCAGATGAAGTGCGAATCGCCCCGCACGAAGCGCGCTTTGATCAGCCGGCAGACCTCCTCGACGTCGAACGGCTGCTCAGGGATCAGCGTCATGTGCGCGCCCGAGGCCAGGCCGGCGTTGAGCGCGATCCAGCCGGCGTGCCGGCCCATCACCTCGACCAGCATCACGCGCTGGTGCGATTCGGCGGTGCTGTGCAGCCGATCGATGGCCTCGCTGGCGACGCCGAGCGCGGTGTCGTGACCGAATGTCACGTCGGTGCAGTCGATGTCGTTGTCGATGGTCTTGGGGACGCCGACCACCGGAACGTTCTCCTCGGACAGCCAGTGCGCGGCGGTCAGCGTCCCTTCGCCGCCGATCGGGATGAGCACGTCGATGCCGTTGTCGTCGAGCGTCTGCTTGATCTGGTCCAGCCCGGCCCGCAACTTCTCCGGATGCACCCGGGCGGTGCCCAGGATGGTGCCGCCCTTGGCCAGCAGCCGATCGTTGCGGTCGTCGTTGGCCAGCTGGACGCGCCGGTTCTCCAGCAGGCCGCGCCAACCGTCCTGAAACCCGACGACCGAAGACCCGTACCGCACGTCGCAGGTGCGCACGACCGCCCGGATCACCGCGTTCAACCCGGGACAGTCGCCACCGCCAGTGAGAACTCCGATCCGCATGGTTCCCATCCTCCCCGAGCGGACCGTTGTTCGCGCCCCTACTCGACGTTTGCGTTCAACCCGGTGCGCTCGGCGGCTACATGGCCGACGGCAACGGGCCCCGCGCGGCCTCGTACGCGGCGCCGACGCGGTAGATCCGGTCGTCGGCCAGCGCAGGTGCCATGATCTGCAGGCCGACGGGCAGGTTGTCGTCGGAGGACAGCCCCGACGGCACCGACATCCCGCAGTGGCCCGCGAGGTTCAGCGGCAGCGTGCACAGATCGAACAGGTACATCGCCAGCGGGTCATCGACCTTCTCCCCGAGACCGAACGCGGTGGTCGGGGTGGTCGGCGAGATGAGCACGTCGACGCGCTGGTAGGCCTCGTCGAGGTCGCGGGCGATCAACGTGCGCACCTTCTGCGCCTGGTTGTAGTAGGCGTCGTAGTACCCCGCCGACAGCGCGTAGGTGCCGATCATGATGCGGCGCTTGACTTCTGGGCCGAAGCCGGCGGCGCGGGTCAACGCCATGACCTCCTCGGCGCTGTGGGTGCCGTCGTCGCCGACCCGCACCCCGTACCGCATGCCGTCGAAGCGCGCGAGGTTCGACGACACCTCCGAGGGCAGGATCAGGTAGTAGGACGACAGCGAGTAGTCGAGGTGCGGGCAGTCCACCTCGGTCACCTCGGCACCCAGCTCGGTCAGCTGACTCACCGCGGCGTTGAACGACTCCAGCACCCCGGGCTGATAGCCGTCGCCGCGCAGCTGGCGCACCACGCCGATCCGCACGCCCTTGAGGTCACCGCTCGCGCCGGCGCGCGCCGCGCCCACCACGTCGGGGATCTCGACGTCGAGGGACGTGGAGTCGCGCCGGTCGTGCCCGGCGATCAGCTGATGCAGGAGCGCGGTGTCGAGGACGGTGCGCGCGCACGGCCCGCCCTGATCGAGCGACGACGCGCACGCCACCAGCCCGTACCGCGACACCGTCCCGTACGTCGGCTTCACCCCGACGGTCGCGGTCAGCGCCGCGGGCTGACGGATCGACCCGCCGGTGTCGGTGCCGATGGCCAGCGGCGCCTGAAAAGCCGCGAGCGCCGCCGCGCTGCCGCCACCGGATCCCCCCGGCACCCGCTCGACGTTCCACGGGTTGCGGGTCGGGCCGTAGGCGGAGTTCTCGGTGGAGCTGCCCATCGCGAACTCGTCCATGTTGGTCTTGCCCAGGATCGGGATGCCGGCCGCGCGCAGCCGCACCGTCACCGTCGCGTCGTACGGTGACTGCCAGCCCTGAAGGATCTTGGACCCGCAGGTGGTGGGCATATCGGTGGTGGTGAACACGTCCTTCAACGCCACCGGGACACCGGCCAGCGGCGAGGGCAGGTCCTCCCCGGCGGCCACCGCCGCGTCGACGCGCGCCGCCGCGGCCAGCGCCCGGTTCTCCGCGACGTGCAGAAACGCGTGGTAGCGCTCGTCGGTGGCGGCGATCTGGTCGAGGCAGGCCTTGGTGACCTCTGCCGAGGACACCTCCTTGCGTGCGATCTTGTCGGCCAGCATCGCCGCGTCCAGCCGGATCAGGTCGTTCATTCGGCCTCCCCCAGGATGCGCGGCACGCCGAACCGGCCGTCGACCGCGTTGGGCGCCTCGGCCAGGGCTTCCTCCTGGCTCAGCGACGGCTGCACCTTGTCGGGCCGGAACACGTTGACGTCCTTGAGCGGGTTGTCGGTGGGTGCGACGCCGGTGACGTCGACGGCCTGGATCTGGCTGACGTGGCCGATGATGGCGTCCAGCTGACCGGCGAAACTGTCCAGCTCGTCGTCGGTCAGGGCCAGCCGGGCCAGGCGCGCGAGGTGAGCCACCTCGTCTCGAGAGATCTTCGACACGCCGTCAACCCTAGCCAGTGCCGTCGTCGCCGCCCGCGCTGCCGAGGGCCCAAGGCTGTGTAACAGTGAGCGCGTGCCTTCGTATCTGCTGCGAGTCCAGCTCGAGGACCGCCCGGGCAGCCTCGGCGGGCTGGCCGTGGCGCTCGGCTCGGTGGGCGCTGACATCTTGTCGCTCGACGTCGTCGAACGGGGGTCGGGTATCGCGATCGACGATCTGGTCGTCGAGCTGCCGCCCGGGTCGATGCCCGACATGCTGATCACCGCCGCCGAGAAGATCGACGGCGTGCACGTCGATTCCGTCCGGCCGCACACCGGGCTGCTGGAGGCCCACCGCGAGCTGGAGCTCATCGACCGCGTCGCCGCCGCACCCAGAAAGACCAAGCTGCAAGTGCTCGTCGACGAGGCACCCAAAGTGCTGCGGGTCGGGTGGGCGTCGGTGATCCGGCTGGCCGAAACGGGACCGCAGCGCATCGTCGGCAGCACGGGAGCGCCCGAGACGCCCACGGTCGACACGCCATGGCTGCCGCTCGAGCGCGCCGAGGCGCTGGACGGGGCCGCCGACTGGGTGCCGGCGCTGTTGCGCGAGATGAACACCACGTTGGCCGCCGCACCGCTGGGCGATCCCCGCACCGCGCTGGTGGTCGGGCGGCCGGGCGGGCCGCAGTTCCGGCCGTCGGAGGTGGCGCGGCTGGGCTATCTGGCCGGCATCGTCGCGACGATTCTGCGCTGAGTCCGCGCGCGTCACCGGCTGTTACCGTGGGCTGATATCCGCTTGACGCACCGCCGCACGCCGTACGGAAGGGTTCCGCGTGGACACGCTGCTGATCGTACTCGCCATCGTCCTGCTCGCCGCGGCCGTCATCGTGCTGGTCGTGGCCTTGCGCCGGCCGAAGAATACCGAATCCGGTGCGGACCGCCAAGACCCGCTGAAGTTCGCGGCGACCATGCCGCAATTCGGTCCTCGCCAACTCGGGCCGGGCGCGATCGTCTCCCATGGCGGCGTGGACTATGTCGTGCGCGGTTCGGTCACGCTGCGGCAAGGCCCGTTCGTCTGGTGGGAGCATCTGCTCGAAGGCGGTGGCGAACCGTTGTGGTTCAGCGTGGAAGAAGACGAAGGCCGGCTGGAACTTGTGATGTGGCAACGCCGTAAAGACGTCACGCTCACCCCCGACGGCCCGCTCGAGGTGGACGGCATCTCCTACCGAGAGATCGAAAGGGGCCGCGCGTCGTTCACCACCGAGGGCACCACGGGCCTGCCCGCCGGCGGCGAGATGGAGTTCGCCGACTACGCCGACGCCGGCGAGACGTCGTTTCTCGGGTTCGAGCGGTGGGCGGCGGACATGCCGTGGGAGATCTCCATCGGAAAGCCCGTGCAGCCAGGCGAATTGACCGTGTATCCGGCCCCGCCGCCGAGCGCTTAGGAACGTCGTTGCCCCTGCACCGCCTGGCCGTCAGCCCAGCCGACGTCTCCGGGGCCGGGCTGCGGCTCGCACTCAACACGGCCGCGCCGACGCCTCTCGCCGTCTGCCGGTTGCGTCACCCCGACGGCGGCGAACTCGTCCTCGGGGTGCTCGGCGCCTCCCACGTCGTCTCGGTCAAGTGCGCGAATTCCTCGTTTTCCGAGGAGGTTTCGTGTACTGCTGTGGCCCCCACCCCGTTGCCGGGTCGTGCCGTCGCGCCCGGCTACCTGCTTCGGTCGCGGCACGAGGCACACGATGAGACGAGTTTCCGCGCGCTGGCTCGGCTGCTGCGTGAGCGCTGCGCGCAGAGCACCGGGTGGCTCGGCGGCGCGTTTCCCGGCGACGACGCCGCGCTGACGGCGCTGTCCGCCGAACCCGACGGTGACGGGTGGCGGTGGCGCACCTGGCATCTGTATCCGCACCCGTCCGGTGGCGGCACCGTCGTGCACACGAACAGCCGGTGGCGGCCATGAGCCGCACCAACCTGTTCTGGCTCGCCGGCGGTCTGGCCGTCGGCGGCATCGTCTGCCTGATCCTCGGCATCTCGATGCTGCCCGACATCCGAACGCATGTGGCCGAAACCTACCCCGCGTATTCGCATGGCGCGCAAGCCACGAGCTATGAATGCACGGGGTCACCCGCCGAAGTGGCCGACCGGCTGGCGGACTACAAGAGCCCGGAGGCCCGCGCCACCGACCGCGGCTCGGAGTACCTGCGCTACAACGACGACATCGTGATCGTCGGCCCAGACGGCAACCGTCCGTGCACCATCCGCGTGGAGGACATCAACGCCCGATACAGCCACGGCGGTTTCATCTTCCTGGGGCCCGGGTTCTTCCCCGGGTCCCCGGCGGGCGGTGCGGGCGGTAGCCCCGGCGGCCCCGGGGGAACGAAATGACGCCCGCACCAACCCTGATCGGTTAGGAGACCCGATGAACCCCGAAATACGAGCAGCCGTCGTCGAATTCGGCACCATCAGCGGTGAAAGTCTGGCGCAGAACGTCATTGCCGCGCTGTTGTACTTCGCTATCGGTGTCGTCGTGCTGGCGGCCGGCTTCCTCATGGTGGATCTGCTGACGCCGGGGAACCTGCGCCAGATGGTGTTCGTCGAGCGGCGGCCCAACGCCGTGGCCGTCGCCTGTGGCATGTACGCCGCGCTGGCGACCGTGGTCGTTTCCGCGATCGTGAGCAGTTCCAACGAGTTGGGCCAGGGACTGGTCGACGCCGCCGTCTACGGGCTGGTCGGCGTGTTGTTGCAGGGGCTGGCGCTCGTCGTGCTCGAAGTCGTCGTGCCGGGGCGGTTCCGCGACCTCATCGCCGACGAGCGGCTACATCCCGCGGCCATCGCCACCGCCGTGACGCTGCTGGCCGTGGGAGGGGTGAACGCCGCCGCGCTGTCATGACGACCGGGCACGCGCCTGATCCGGCGCCGCCGGTCGGTTCGACGACGCGCTGGCGGGCGGTGCTGCTCGCGGCGGTGGCGGCCTGTGCGGCGTGCGGGCTCGTCTACGAGCTGGCGCTGCTGACACTGTCGGCCAGCCTGCACGGCGGTGGCATCGTCGCGATGTCGCTGATCGTCGCGGGCTATGTCGCCGCGCTGGGGGCGGGGGCGCTGCTGGTCAAACCGTTGCTGGGACGGGCGGCCATCACGTTCATCGCCGTGGAGACGTCGTTGGCGATAATCGGCGGGCTTTCGGCGGCGGCGCTGTATGTGGCGTTCGCGTTCGTCGGCGGTTCGGTGTGGGTGCTGGTGGTGGGCACGCTGCTGATCGGCAGCCTGGTGGGTGCCGAGGTGCCGCTGCTGATGACGCTGTTGCAGCGCGGCCGCGTGTCCGGTGCCGCCGACACCGGACGGGTGCTGGCCAACCTGAACGCCGCCGACTACCTCGGCGCGCTGGTCGGCGGCCTGATCTGGCCGTTCATCTTGTTGCCGCAGCTGGGCATGATTCGCGGTGCGGCGGCCACGGGGGTCATCAACGTGGTCGCCGCAGCGGTGGTCGCGGTGTTCCTGCTGCGGCGCATCGTCACCTCACGCGAATTCATCACGGCAATAACGGTTTTGGCTGCAGCGTTGGCGTTGTTGGTGACGTTGCTGGTGCGGGCCGACGGCATCGAAACCTCGACACGTCAACGGCTGTACGCGGATCCGATCGTCGCGCTCGAACGCTCGCCCTACCAGGAGATCGTGGTGACCCGCCGTGGCGAGGACACCCGGCTGTATCTCGATGGCGGGCTTCAGTTTTCGACCCGAGATGAATACCGGTACACCGAGAGCCTCGTCTATCCCGCGCTCGGTGACGGTGCGCGCTCGGTGCTGATCCTCGGCGGCGGTGACGGCCTGGCCGCCCGCGAGGTGCTGCGCCAACCCGGGGTCGAGACGATCGTTCAGGTGGAGTTGGATCCCGCGGTGGTGCAGCTGGCGCGCACCACGCTGCGCGACGTGAACGCCGGCGCGCTCGACGATCCGCGGGTCACCGTCGTGATCGACGACGCGATGCGCTGGCTGCGCGAGCCCTCGCCGGTCCTGCCGCGGGGAGGTTTCGACGCGGTCATCGTCGACCTGCCCGATCCGGACACCCCGGTGCTCGGCCGGTTGTACTCGGTGGAGTTCTACGCGTTGATCGGCCGGGTGCTGGCCGACGACGGCCTGATGGCGGTGCAGGCCGGCAGCCCGTTCGCCACCCCGACGGCGTTCTGGCGCACGGTCTCGACGATCGGGGCCGCCGGGTATGCGGTGACGCCCTATCACGTACATGTGCCGACGTTCGGCGACTGGGGAATGGTGCTGGCCCGCCGCGGCGCAGCCCCGCCGGTGCCGACGATTCCCGATGACGCGCCGCCGCTGCGGTTTCTCAATCAGCGGGTGCTCGACGCGGCCACGGTGTTCGGCGGTGACATCCGCCCGCAGTGGTTGGAGCCATCGACGCTGGACCATCCGCGCATCGTCGACGACATGCGGAAAGGCTACCGGTGAGCGTCAACCACCCGCCGGCACCGGATAGCGGTCGTTGACGTCGGCGCTGGTGTCCTTGCGTGCGCAGTGCGCGCAACAGAAGATCGCCTCGGGGGTCTCCACGCCGTGGCCGAGGATCCGGCAGCCGCAGTGCGCGCATTCGGGCGCCAGCTGCGCGGCGGCGCATTCGATGCTGTCGAAGGTCGCGCTCTTACCGTCGCCCCATGTGACGGTGAACGCCTTGTCGTACTCGTTGCCGCAGGTATCGCAGATTGCCATCAGAACTCCTTGTCCCTCGCCCATCCGGGTGCCCGGCGGACGGCGATGACAAACGCTCGCGCCCCTGCCCGCCCCGCGCCGTGATCGGCGAAACAGCGAATTCTTCTCGCACTTTCCCGCCCGTTTGTCCCTTTCGACGCAATTAGGCAAACGGGTCAGACGGCGTCGGGGCCGCCGTCCAGCAGCCGGCGGAAGCCGTCCTCGTCGAGGATCGGCACACCGAGCTCGACGGCCTTTTCGTACTTCGAACCCGGTGAATCGCCGGCCACCACATAGGCGGTCTTCTTCGACACCGACCCGGCCGCTTTGCCGCCGCGCGCGACGATGGCTTCCTTGGCCTCGTCGCGAGAGAACCCGGTCAGCGACCCGGTGACGACGATCGACAGGCCCTCGAGGTGGCGTTCGATGCTCTCGTCGCGTTCGTCGGCCATCCGCACCCCCGCGGCGCGCCACTTGTCGACGATCGCGCGGTGCCAGTCGACCTTGAACCATTCGGTGATCGCCTCGGCGATGGTCGGCCCGACACCCTCGACCGCGGCGAGCCGTTCCTCCGAGGCCGCCATGATCGCCTCCAGGCTGCCGAACTCGGTAGCCAGCGCGCGGGCAGCCGTCGGGCCCACATGCCGGATGGACAGCGCGACCAGAACCCGCCACAGCGGACGCGACTTGGCCTCGTGCAGGTTCACGAGCAGCCGCTTGCCGTTGGCCGACAGCTTGCCGTCCTTCGTCCGGAACAGCTCGGTGCGCAACAGGTCTTCGCTGCCGAGGCTGAACAGGTCGCCTTCGTCGGTGATCACCCCGCTCTGCAGCAGCGCGACGGCCGCTTCGTAACCCAGCCCCTCGATGTCGAGCGCACCGCGGCCCGCGAGGTGAAAGACCCGCTCGCGCAGTTGCGCCGGACAGGTCCGGGTGTTGGGGCAGCGGATGTCGGCGTCACCCTCCTTGGCCGGGGCGAGCTTGGTGCCGCACTCCGGACAGTTTGTGGGCATGACGAATTCGCGCTCGGTACCGTCACGCAGATCGACAACGGGACCCAGCACCTCCGGGATCACGTCGCCGGCCTTGCGGATCATCACGGTGTCGCCGATCAGCACGCCCTTGCGTTTGACCTCCGAGGCGTTGTGCAGCGTGGCCTGACTGACCGTCGAGCCGGCGATCTTGACCGGCTCCATCCAGGCGTACGGCGTCACCCGGCCGGTTCGGCCCACGTTGACCTTGATGTCGAGGAGCTTGGTCTGCGCCTCCTCGGGCGGATACTTGTAGGCGACCGCCCAGCGCGGCGCCCGCGACGTCGACCCGAGCCGGCGCTGCAGCGCCACTTCGTCGACTTTGACCACGACACCGTCGATTTCGTGATCGACCTCGTGGCGGTGTTCACCCCAGTACGCGATGCGCTCGGTGACCGCCTCCATGCCCTGCACCCGCGCGGTGTGCTCGGAGACCGGCAGCCCCCAGGCGCTCAGCGCGCGGTAGGCCTCGTGCAGCGACGTCGGGCGGAAACCCTCGACGTGACCGATGCCGTGGCAGATCATCCGTAGTTTGCGACGCGCCGTCACGGCCGGGTTCTTCTGCCGAACCGAGCCGGCGGCGCTGTTTCTCGGGTTGGCGAACGGCGGCTTTCCCTCGGCGACCAGGCCCGCGTTGAGCTCTTCGAAGTCGGCCACCCGGAAGAACACCTCGCCGCGCACCTCCAGAACCTTCGGCAGCGGGAATTCCTCGGTGGCGGTGAGCTTTTCGGGGACGTTGTCGATGGTGCGGGCGTTCAGTGTGACGTCCTCGCCGGTGCGGCCGTCGCCGCGGGTCGCCGCCCTGACCAGCCGGCCGTCGCGGTACACCAGCGACAGCGCCACCCCATCGATCTTCAGCTCGCACAGAAAGTGCGCGTCCTCGCCGATCTCGTCCTTGATGCGCGCGGCCCACGCGGCCAGTTCCTCCGGGGTGAAGACGTTGTCCAGGCTGAGCATCCGCTCCAAGTGCTCGGCGGGGGTGAAGTCGGTGGCGAAGCCGGCGCCGCCGACCAGCTGCGTCGGCGAGTCGGGGGTGCGCAGCTCCGGATGCTTCTCCTCGAGCGCCTCCAGTTCGCGTAGCAGTTTGTCGAAGTCGGCGTCGGAGATGATCGGCGCGTCGCGGATGTAATAGCGGAACTGGTGCCCCCGCACCTCGTCGGCGAGTTCCTGCCAGCGGCGCCGCACATCCGCGTCGGGGGCGTCCTCGGCCTGCTCGGCCAGCGTCGTCTCGGGATCCGGGGTCGCCTTGGTGCTCACCCCCGCAGGCTAATGCAGCCAGCCGACATCGCACGGCGCGGCGCCGCGGGCCCGACCGTCGCCGTCCAGACCGACGCTTTGGCTGGTTTGCGGCCCATCGACTCGACCATTGCGTCGGTGTCGACGCGTGCACCACTTGGTTACCCTTGCGGGCATGCCGCACCCGATCATGTTCCGCGACGACGACCTCGGGCTGGCACGGGTGCGCGAGATCGCGCTGGGCTTCCCCGAGGCGTTCGAGAAGATCTCCTGGGGGCGGCCCGTGTTCTGCGCGCCGAAGATCTTCGCGATGTACGGCGGCAGCGCCAAGACCGGCGTCAAAGGCCAGTACGTCCAGTACCCCCACTCGATCCTGGTCAAGGTCGACGAGAGCGACCGGCGCGCGCTCGAGCAGGACACCCGCTTCTTCTACCCCGCCTACATGGGGCCGTCGGGTTGGCTGGGGCTGGATTTCACCGCGACGGACAAGATCGACTGGACCGAGGTGCGCGAGCTGATCGACGCCTCGTTCCGACTGGTCGCGCCCAAGAAGCTGATCAAGCGCCTCGACGTAGGCTGACCAGGTAAGCGGTGCGCCATCACTGAATCGGAGACGCCTTGAGTTTCGCCAGTCCCTTTCCCGAAGTCGACATTTCGTCCACCAGCGTCTACGACTACCTGTTCGGCGATATCGCACAGGACGACCTCGACCGGGTCGCGCTGATCGACGCCAAGTCCGGTCGCCAGACCAGCTACCGCGAGATGATCGCGCGCGTCGACGCGTTCGCCGGCGCCCTGGCCGGGCGCGGGATCGGTGTCGGCGACGTCGTCGGCTTGCTGTCGCCGAACAGTTCGGGGTTCGCCGTGGCGTTTCACGGCATCCTGCGCGCCGGCGCGACGGCCACCACGATCAACGCGCTGTTCACCGCCGCCGACATCGCCAAGCAGCTGCTCGATTCGAAGGCCAGGATGCTGGTCACCGTCACACCGCTGCTGGAACTGGCGGGCGAGGGCGCGGCGGCCGCAGGGATCCGGCCCGAGGACGTCGTCGTGCTCGACGGCGACGGGCTCGCCGCCACCGGACATCCCAACGCCGCCGATCTGATGGGCCCGGGCCTGCCGGCACCCGACGTCAGCTTCGCGCCGTCGTCGCATCTGGCGGTGCTGCCCTACAGCTCCGGAACCACCGGCGTCCCCAAGGGCGTCATGCTCACCCACCGCAACCTAGTGGCCAACGTCGCCCAGATCCGGCCGCTGCACGGCATGGTCGCCGACGACGCGATCCTGGCGGTGCTGCCGTTCTTTCACATCTACGGAATGACTGTGCTGCTCAACGCCGCCCTGCACGCCCGCGCCCGGCTGGTCATCATGGGCAGCTTCGACCTCGAGGAGTTCCTGGCCAACATCGCCGAGCACAAGTGCACGATCGCGTTCATCGCGCCGCCGGTGGCCGTGGCGCTGGCCAAACATCCGCTGGTCGACGACTACGACCTATCCTCGCTGAACACCGTGATGTCGGGTGCCGCGCCCTTGGACGCCGATCTCGGCCACGCCGTCGCCAAGCGGTTGGGCTGCACCGTCGTTCAGGGCTACGGCATGAGCGAGCTCAGCCCGGTCAGCCACATCACCCCGTTCGACGGCGGCCTGCAGGAGATGAACATGGTCGCGCCGCTGAGTTCGGTCGGCTGGACGGTGTCCAACGGCGCCTCCAAGCTCGTCGACCCCGAGACCGGTGACGAAATCCCTCCTCCCACAGAGGGTCTCAGCAAGACTGGTGAACTCTGGTTCAAGGGACCCAACGTGATGGCGGGATATCTGAACAACGAGGCGGCCACCAGGCAGACCATCGACGACGAAGGCTGGCTGCACACCGGCGATCTCGCGCAGGTCGACGCCGACGGCTGCGTGTACATCGTCGACCGCCTCAAGGAACTGATCAAGTACAAGGGCTATCAGGTACCGCCCGCCGAACTCGAGGCGGTGCTGCTGAGCCATCCCGCGATCGCCGACGCCGCCGTGGTCGGGGTGACCGACGCCGACGGCGAAGAAGTCCCGAAGGCGTTCGTGGTCAAGCAATCCGCCGCAGAGCTGACCGAAGACGAGGTGATGGAGTTCGTTGCAGCTCAGGTCGCCCCGTACAAGAAGGTGCGTCAGGTGGCGTTCATCGACGCGGTGCCCAAGTCCGCGTCGGGAAAGATTCTGCGCAAGGATCTGCGCGGCTGACTCAGGGTCGGTGCAACCGGTCGGCCATCTGCGCGGCCCGCGCCTGCCGGTAGCCCAACGCCGCGCCCGCGGCCGGAATCAGCAGCAACCCGGCGATCCCCCACAACGCATTCCAGTTCGCGCCCGGAGCGCCGGGAAGGGGCACCGGCATGTGCGGCGGTGTGGCTAGGCGGTGCAACAACGGCGGCGCCGGGCGCGCTGGAGGACGCGGTGGCGTGGGCGCAGGCGTGGGCACAGGCGGCGCAACGACGGGCGTCCGTGTGGGTGCCTGCTGCTGACGCGGTGCGAAATCGCCGCTCTGCAAGCCGGGTTGGCGGCCGTTGCCGATGGTCACCCGCGGCGGCTGAAATGTGGCTGCGGGCCCGGCGACCGGCGCCGAGCCGCCGCCACCGCCGGCGCCGGCTCCAGGAGCGAGGCTGGTGCTGACGGTCGGCGCGTCGACGGCAGGACCACTGCTGATGGCCGGACCATCGGAGCTTCCCGGCGCATCGGCGGGCGGCCGGTCGTCGCTGACGGGCCCGCGGGCGTCGACGCCGGCCCGCGCGTTCGGCTCCGGTTGCGGACTGTCTTCGCGCCCGGTTCCGACCCGCGACTGCGGGCCCTCGCCGCCGCGGTTGGATCGGCCGTTTCCGTTGCCGTCGTTGCTGTGGCGCCGCTGACCGGCATCCGAACGGTTGCCGCGGTTGTCGTGGTCGCCCTTCGAACCGTGGCGGCCGTGCCCACCATCGCGATCAGCACTGGACCCGCGATCGGAGCCGCCCCCGCGCGAACCACCCGGGTCTGCCGTGGCAGTCGCCAGTCCAGGGCCGCCGATCAACAGACACGCCGCTACGACACCAACACTCGTCGCCAGGCGCTGGTGAAATTGGGCCACAATTCCTCTCCTGCCAGTCGGCAAAGACGATTCGATGCGGGCGGGATGAATTGTCGCACGCGAGAGCACCGCACATCAGCGGTCTCGCCGAACGCACGCAAATCGTTATCGGGTGTCTGGGTTTTCGTCTTCGACGAAAGCCCGCAACCGGTCGATCGCGCGATCCCAGCGTCGCGACAGGCCCGTCAGGTATTCGCTGGCTTCGGTCAGCGACTCGGGCTCGACCTGCCAGATGCGTTCCCTGCCGCGGCGTTGACTGCTGACCAGGCCCACCGTTTCCAACAGCACAAGGTGTTTGGTCGCCGCCTGCCGGGTGACCGGTACCGCCTGCGTCACCTCCGTCGTCGAGCAGGGGCCGCCGTCGCACAGGCGAGTGATGATCCGTAGCCGGTTCGGGTCGCCCAACGCGTCGAACACCGGCGCGCGGTCGAGAAGCGCCGAGGTGCTCACACCGTCTCGCTCATCGCGACGTACTTGCGTACCAGCTCGGTCTGCGCGGCCCAGCCCGAGCTGTTGTCGTCGAATGCCGCCTTACGACGATCCTCGGGGATGGCGTCGAACCCGGACTCGACGATGCGCAACAGCACGCCGTCGGCGGTCTCCTGCAGCGTGAACTCGACAAGGGTGGTCGGGCCGTCCTCGCCGCCTGCGACGAGGTAGGGGCGCCAGCGGTAGGCCAATCGGTGCGGCGGCTCCACTGCGACGATCCACCACGTATCGGCCGTACCCTCATACGGCTCTTGGCTTTTGGCGATCTCTTCGTCGACCGCCGTCGGCGTCATCACCCCGGTGAGCGCGGCGCCCTCGACGAACGGCCCGTCGAAGCGAACCCCGAACCACCGGCCGAACTGGTCGGCGTCGCTGATCGCCTTCCAGACCCGCTCCAGCGGAGCTTTCAGCACGACGTGCTTTTCGATTCGATCCGAACTCATGCGCAACCTCCTGGTTGCGTGTCACCCTACGGGTGCAGGCCGGTAATGCGCAACCCCCAGGTTGCGCGTTTCTGAGGCGACGCCAGCGTGTCACCGAGTTCTGCCGCAGGGTCGCGATGAGCCGGGCAAGCACTGCCCTGCCGCAGAAATCGGCGATGACCACGACGGGACCACGGCGGTCCGAGCGTCAGATCGCGTCGGGGTCCTCGGCGAACCCGTCGGCGACCTTCTGCACCAACTCGACGGCGGCGCGCGCCCACTGCGGGGTTGCCCCGGCCAGCCCACAGGCCGGGGTGATGCCGACTCGTTCCCGCAACACCGACCGGGAGAATCCAAGCCGGTCGGTGACAGCGGCCGCCGCCTTGGCGACCTCCTCGACATTCGGTGGAGTTGTCGGGGCCGTGGCGGGAACGACGCCGAGCAACACCGCGCGACCCGATTCGACGAACTCGCCGATGCCGTCGAGATCGGCGCCGGCAAGCGTGGTCACGTCTACCGCAATCGCGGGTATTGCGCTGCGCTGCAAAAGATTCCAGGGCAGATCTGAGGCGCAGCTGTGCAACATCACGTCGGCACCGAGAGCGCTGACGTGGTCATCGAGGAGCCCGAGCGCTACCGACTCGTCGACAGGATGCACGGGTGTCAGGCTGGTCACCCCGGTGAGGCGGCCCTGCAGCGCGTCAGGCAACAGCGGTTCGTCGAGCTGCGCGACGACGGCGGTGTCGAGCCGTTTGGCCAACCGCGCACGGTGCGCTGCCATTCCCTCGGCCAGCGACACGGCCAGATCGCGGAGCGCACCCCGGTCGGTGATCGCGCGGTGCCCGTTGGGCAGCTCGAGCTGGGCGGCCAGCGTGATCGGCCCCGGCGACTGCACCTTGACCGGGCGCGCGCTGCCGCGCAGGCCCGCCTTTTCCCACGCTTCTTCGAATGCGTCGATGTCCTCGTCGAGCAGGCTCATCGACCGCCGGGCCACGGCGCTGCGACCGGAGACGATCCGATAGCCGCGCGGGACGGTGTCGATGCCGATGTCGACCAGCAGCGCACCGGCACGACCGATCATGTCCGCACCCACGCCGCGAGCGGGCAACTCGACCAGATGCGGCAGGGTGTGCAGTTCGCCGACGATCACCTCGGCGGCCTGGCGCGGTGACGACCCGGGCCAGGATCCGATTCCGGTCGCTGCAGCGAAAACGCTCACTCGTTTGACAGTATGCGATCGGGCTAACCTCATTCCCGAAGGGCTGGGAGGAAGGCCATGCGGGTATCGCCGGGATCAGCGGTCCTGTGGTGGGCGGCGACGCTGTTGGTCGCGGGCTGCGCACAGACGGTGACGGGCAGTGCCGTGCGGGCCATACCAGGCATCGACGACGACTCGTTGTCTCCGTTGGACGTCGACACGATCATGCTCGACCAGGCGCAGATGCGCGCCATCACCGGGGCCGGTGACGACCTCACCATCATTCCGAGTATGGACGGCAAGATCCCCGTCGACATCGACCACTTTGCCGAATCGACCCCGTCGCAGTGCCAATGGATCTTCGCCGAGACCCAGACGTTCGGCCCCGACGTCGAAGAATTCCACAAGACGACGTTTCAGCACCCGCCCGGCGGCGGTCTGATCTCCCAAGGCGCCGCCGCATACCGCGATGCGGACACCGCGCGCCGGGCCTTCGATGATCTCGTCGCACGCGCCGACGGTTGCAGCACAACGCCGTTGGGCCCGATGCTGGTCGGCGACGCGGTCATCACCCCGGACTCCCTGCAGACCCGCACCGACAACGGGTGCGGCCGGGACTACCGCGTCAAGAACGTCGTACTGGTCGAGGTGACGGCGTGCCGGTTTCCCAGCTCGGTGCCGACCATCGTGATGACCAACATCTTGGCCAAGGTGCCGAATTAAGCCTCGTGCGTGGCGAATTGGCGTCGCATGTCACGGATGTAGCCGTCGTATGCGCAGGCGACGTCGTCTAGGTCCAGCTGCCCGGGCAACTCGTCGAAGCGTTGGCGTTTGCCCAGATAGTCCAGGGTGGCGGCGACGACGCTCAGCTCGTCGGCCTGCTCTCCGGCGATGTCCAGCACGATTTCCGGGGCGGCGTGCACCCGGATCGTCACCACCTCGTCGTCGAGGGTCGCCCGAACCAGATAGTCGTGGTCGTCCAGCGGGTCTATGCCCTGCAGATCATCGGTCATCGTTGTCTTCATTTCTCGTCGCCTTGCGCGGTCGACCTGAGGTGTGCGACACAGAGATCCGGCTCGACGAAGGGGTCCAGGCGCTCGACGGCCAGCGGGGCCTGCATCGCCGTCAGCGCGCCCTGCATCAGCCCGAGGTGCAGGGCGCAGACCACGGACTGGTGCCGGTCCACGACCTCGATGAAAGGACAGTGCCGCAGCCGGATGTCGTGCACGGGGCGGGTCGTCGGTGGCTCCGGGCCGAAACCCACCTCGGCGAGCACATCGACGAACTCGTCGACAGCCTGGCTCCTGGACGGCGCTGGGCCGCTATTGCCCTTCGTCAGGGTGGGGCCCCACGAGCGCCCCAGCTCGGTGCTGGCACGCACGGGATCGCGCGCGTGTGCCGCAAAGTAATCCGTCATGACGGCTGCCAGCAGGGAGTAGTTCGTGGGCCCGGCGGGATCCATTCTGCGGGTGGCCCGGTACCGGGTCGGCGGACGCCCCCGCGTCGTGACCCGATCGGTCACCTCCTCGACGAGCTCTGCCTTCACCAAGGCATCGAGATGGAAGCGAACAGTGTTGGGGTGCACGCCGATTTCGCCGGCCAGGCTGGAGATGCTGCGCGACTCGGTGGAGTTGCGCAGTGCGTCCAGAATCCGATCGCGCCGTCCCCGGCGCATCACTCCCCCTGCGGCGGAAGGGCAGCCACCATTTCTGTGTCGGCGTCGATGGGTCCGAGCTTCGCAGCCCCGCCCGGTGACCCCAGCGGCTCATCCCGCCCGGGCAGCGTGTCGGTGAAGAACTTCGCGTTCTCCGCGATGTAGGGCTGCAGCTCGTCTGGCAGGTCGTCTTCGTAGTAGATCGCCTCCACCGGGCACACCGGCTCACAGGCACCGCAGTCGACACATTCATCGGGGTGGATGTAGAGCATCCGGGCACCCTCGTAGATGCAGTCGACGGGGCACTCCTCTACGCAGGCACGGTCTTTGACGTCCACACAGGGCTGACCGATCACGTACGTCATGCCCCGTACATTACTACAACTTTGACTTGTAAAAAAGCCCCCCGGACCCTGGTGCTCGCGCGAGATTTAGAGGACTATAGTCATCTAAATAAAACCCTGGGTGAAGGGACGGTAATGGACCACGTGTTCGGGAAATCTTGTGCCGCAAGGGGCAATGACTCATGAGCATCATCGCCGAGAGGACAGCCACCAGACCGTCCCCGCCACGACAGGGTCCGAAGGGTTCGCTCGTCTACAAACTGATCACGACCACCGACCCCAAGCTTCTCGGGATCATGTACATCGCGACGTCGTTCGCCTTCTTCCTGGTCGGCGGGTTGATGGCGCTGCTGATGCGTACCGAGCTGGCGGGGCCCGGGCTGCAGTTCCTGTCCAACGAGCAGTTCAACCAGCTGTTCACCATGCACGGCACGATCATGCTGCTGCTGTATGCCACACCGATCGTGTTCGGCTTCGCCAACTGCATTCTCCCGCTGCAGATCGGCGCCCCCGACGTGGCCTTTCCGCGGCTCAACGCGTTGAGCTACTGGCTTTATCTGTTCGGCGGCCTGGTCACGGTGTCGGGGTTCATCACCCCCGGCGGCGCAGCCGATTTCGGCTGGACCGGCTACACGCCCCTGAGCAATGTGCTGCACTCGCCGGGCGCGGGCGGTGACCTGTGGATCTTCGGTCTCGGTGTGGCCGGTCTCGGCACCATCCTGGGCGCGGTCAACATGATCACCACGGTGGTGTGCATGCGCGCCCCGGGCATGACGATGTTCCGGATGCCGATCTTCACCTGGAACATCCTGGTGACGTCGATCATCGTGCTGATGGTGTTCCCGCTGCTGACCGCGGCGCTGTTCGCGCTGGCCTACGACCGCCACTTCGGCGCGCACATCTATGACCCCGCCAACGGCGGCGTGATCCTCTGGCAGCACCTGTTCTGGTTCTTCGGCCACCCCGAGGTCTACGTCGTGGCCATTCCGTTCTTCGGCATCGTCACCGAGATCTTCCCGGTGTTCAGCCGCAAGCCGATCTTCGGCTACACCACGCTGGTCTACGCCACCATCGGCATCGCCGCGCTGTCGGTCGCGGTGTGGGCGCACCACATGTTCGCCACCGGAGCCATCCTGCTGCCGTGGTTCTCGTTCATGTCCTACATGATCGCGGTGCCGACCGGTTTGAAGTTCTTCAACTGGATCGGCACGATGTGGAAGGGGCAGTTGACATTTGAGACGCCGATGCTGTTCTCCATCGGCTTTCTGCTGACGTTCCTGCTCGGCGGCCTGTCGGGCGTGATGCTGGCCAGTCCGCCGCTGGACTTCCACGTCACCGACACCTACTTCCTGGTGGCGCACTTCCACTACGTGCTGTTCGGCACCATCGTGTTCGCCACCTACGCCGGGATCTACTTCTGGTTCCCCAAGATGACCGGGCGTCTGCTCGACGAGCGGTTGGGCAAGCTGCACTTCTGGCTGACGTTCATCGGCTTTCACACCACGTTCCTGGTGCAGCACTGGTTGGGTAACGAGGGCATGCCGCGGCGCTACGCCGACTACCTGCCCACCGACGGGTTCACCACGCTCAACGTCGTTTCCACCATCGGGGCGTTCACCCTCGGCGTCTCGATGCTGCCGTTCCTCTGGAACGTGTTCAAGAGCTGGCGTTACGGCGAACCGGTGACCGTGGACGATCCGTGGGGCTACGGCAACTCGCTGGAGTGGGCCACCTCCTGCCCGCCGCCACGGCACAACTTCACCGAGCTGCCCCGGATCCGTTCGGAACGCCCAGCCTTCGAACTGCACTACCCCCACATGGTCGAACGGATCCGCGCGGAGTCACACATCGGCCGCCACTGAGTGCGGGGCGACGTTCAGACCAGGTGACCGACGACCCTGGAGGTCAACACCAGCGCCAGCGCGAGAAGCGTGCCCACCTTGACGACCTCCAGGGCGACATAGAGGTAGTGCATCTGCGAGCGCGGCAGGGTCTCACCGGCGAGGATTCGGTTCGAGCGCTTGGTCAGCGGTGGCCGCACAGCGACGACCTGAACGGCGAGCACCGCCGCTGCCACCACGACCAGGATCAACGCGACCGTAGCGGGCCTGGCGACCAGGGTTGCCAGCAGAAGCACCGCGGCGAGCACGACTTCGACACCGTTGAGGGCCTTGAAGACGCGCCGGCCGATGCCCAGCCCGATCGGAAGGGTCACACCGGGCGCGCCGAACTTGAGCGGTGCCTCGAGAAACGAGATGGCCAGCACCATGCCGAGCCACAGCATCGGCACGAGCAATTGCACGTATCTAGCGACTTCATTCATGTGACACCACCCTTGCCAGGCAGAGCTCGGGCTCGACGAACGGCTCCAGCTCCGCGGATATCGTCGTATCGCGGGCCAGCTCGGCCAGCACCCCGCGGTGCAGGCCGCAGCCCACCTCGGGGTGCGCGCGCGCCAGTTCACGGATCGGACACGCGTGCAGCCTGATTTCGCGCTCACGCTTCGTACGCGACCGCTTCGCCGCAAGCAGTTCCGGGGCGAAACCCATGCGGGCGAAGACCTGGGTGGCCACCACCGCGAGACGATCGAGGGCGTCGTCGTCGCTCAGGTTTTCGCCCGGCCCGGCATCGGCCTTGAACGCGGCGATCATCTGATCCGCCCAACGCCGTCCCGCACGCTCAGCGCGGTCGCGGCGGGTCTGTGCGGTCCTCCCGAGTTCCATCGCCAGCACCTCGGCCAGCACCCGGTAGTCGAGGCGATCTTCCACCGCCACGTAGCCGGTTCGCGGCCGCCCCGCCCCGGCGCGGTGCAGCCGGGTGCGCGCGATCGCCCCCTCGTCACACAACGCGTCCAGGTGGAAGCGCACCGTGGTCACATGCAGACCGATCTGTCCGGCGATTTGGGCGGCGTCGACGGGGCCCTCGTGCTGGCGTACCAGGTGGAGCACGCGTTCGCGTTGACGGTTGCGCGGCAACCGATTTCGTCGCGGTCGCGCCGCCGCAGCAGGAACTTCGTCGTCCACGGGGTCTTCGCTCCGATATTTAACGGATGGAACTCATTTTTATAGTAGCCGCGATCCGGCCGCGGAACCACCGCCGCCGCAGATGTCAACGGCAGATCGTGGCGCTTCCGATGACCTCGTCTCCCTGCGGGTCCGGACGATAGAGCACCATGGTCTGTCCCGGCGCGACCCCGCGCAGCGGGGCCCGTAGCTCGACCGCCAGCTGCCCGTCGCGCAGCTCCGCCACGCCGTCAGCGACCCCGCCGTGCGCGCGCACCTGCACCGCGCACTCCACCGGCCCGGTCGGCGCGACGCCGCAGGTGAACACGGGCCATTCGCCGGTCAGCGTCCAGATGTCCAGATCGGCGGCGTCACCGACGTAGACGGTGCCGGTTTCGGCATCGATGTCGGTCACATAGCGTGGCCGGCCGTCGGGACCCGGCCCGGCGACGCCCAGACCCTTGCGCTGTCCGATCGTGAAGCCGTGCACCCCGTCGTGCTCGGCCAGCACGGTGCCGCCACGGTCGACCACGTTTCCCCTGCGCACACCGATACGGGCACCGAGAAACGCGCGGGTGTCCCCGGACGGAATGAAACAGATGTCGTGGCTGTCGGGTTTGTCGGCCACCGCGAGCCCGCGGCGCGCAGCCTCCTCGCGGATCTGGGCTTTGGGCGTGTCACCGATCGGGAACAGCGCGTGCCGAAGCTGTTCGGCGGTCAGCACGCCGAGCACGTAGGACTGGTCCTTGTCACGGTCCACCGCGCGGCGCAGCCTGCCCTCGGCCAGGCGCGCGTAGTGGCCGGTGGCCACCGCGTCGAAGCCCAGCGCCAGCGCACGAGCAGCCAACGCGGAGAACTTGATTCGCTCGTTGCACCGCACACACGGGTTAGGTGTTTCGCCGCGCGCATACGACGACACGAAGTCGTCGATCACATCGTCAGCGAAGCGGTCGGCGAAATCCCATACGTAGAACGGGATATCGAGCACATCGGCGACGCGGCGGGCGTCCCCGGCGTCCTCCTTCGAGCAGCACCCGCGTGACCCGGTGCGGAGCGTGCCGGGGGCCGACGACAACGCCAGGTGCACGCCGACGACGTCGTGGCCGGCGTCGACCATCCGGGCCGCAGCGACCGAGGAATCGACGCCACCGCTCATCGCGACGAGAACCCGCATCAGTCCACCGCTCCCGAACTCGCGAGCACCGCCTGCCGGGCGCGCTTCACCGCGGCGGGAAGGACGGCGAGCGCGGCGTCGACGTCCGCCTCGGTGCTGGTGTGCCCCAGCGACAGCCGAAGGGATCCCCTGGCGGCCGCGGGATCACTGCCCATCGCGATCAGCACATGCGACGGCCGCGCCACCCCGGCGGTGCACGCCGATCCCGTCGAGCACTCGATTCCCTTGGCGTCCAACAGCATCAACAGCGAGTCGCCCTCGCAACCGCGGAACGTGAAGTGGGTGTTGCCCGGTAGCCGCCCCGCTCCCGCGGCACCGTTGAGGTGCACGTCGTCGATGCTGGACAGCACGCCGTCGATCAACCGGTCGCGCAGTCGGGTGACCCGCGCGCTGTGCGCCTCCAGGCCCTCCACCGCGACCTTGGCGGCAGCGGCCATCGCCACTGCACCGGCCACGTGCGGTGTGCCCGAACGGACATCGCGCTCCTGACCGCCGCCGTGCAGCAGCGGCACACATGTGGTTTCCCGGCGCAGCAGCAGCGCGCCGACGCCGGTGGGTCCGCCGAACTTGTGTGCGGTGACGCTCATCGCCGACAGCCCGCTCGATGCGAACTCGACGGGTACCTGGCCGACGGCCTGCACGGCGTCGCTGTGCATCGGAACCTCGAACTCGGCTGCGACGGCGGCGAGTTCGGCGATCGGCATGATCGTGCCGACCTCGTTGTTGGCCCACATGACAGACACCAGCGCGACATCGTCGTGGCGCTGCAACACATCCCGCAACGCTGCCGCTGTCACCGAACCGTCCGGTTGCACCGGCAGCCAGGTCACCTCGGCGCCTTCGTGCTCGACGAGCCATTCCACCGCGTCCAGCACCGCGTGATGCTCGACGGGCGTGGTGACGATGCGGCGCCGACGCGGTCCGGCGTCACGGCGAGCCCAGTAGATGCCCTTGATCGCCAGGTTGTCGCTCTCGGTGCCGCCCGCGGTGAAGATGACCTCCGACGGCCGCGCGCCCAGCAGGTTGGCCAGTGCTTCGCGGGCCTCTTCCATCTGGCGGCGCGCCACCCGGCCGGTGCCGTGCAGCGACGACGCGTTGCCGACGGTCGCCAGCACAGCCGTCATCGCCTCGATGGCAGCGGGGTGCATCGGGGTGGTGGCGGCGTGATCGAGGTAGACCGGCCCTGATGAGCCCCTCGGGCGAGCATCCGGCGTAGTCGGCGAGGTCATAACCGTTCAAGTCTAGCGGCCGGCCCGGCATGCTCTGGCTCCCGCGGTCAGGCCACCAGTGCGTGGACGTGCCCGCGGCGGGACCGGTTGCCCCGCACCGCGCACTCGCAGCGGCCTGCCAGGTCACGGCGGTCGGTCCCCGGCAACTGCAGCGACGCGACGTGCACCCGCACCATCGTGCGCTGCGCGGTCATCAACCGCCGGACGGAGGCCAGCAGCGTGTCGTCGCCGACGTAGGCCGCGGCGGTCGACCGGCGGCCGTCACGGTGGTGGTAGCTCAACCGCAGCGGCTGAACCGGCCTGCCGGCGTCGATGGCGGCCTGAAACATCGCGGGCCGGAACGGGCCGTGCGCCAGCCCGCACCAGGTGGTGCCCTCGGGAAACGCGACGACGGTGTGCCCGGCACGCAACCGGGCGGCGACCGCGTCGACGACGTCGGGTAGCCCACGCAGGTTGGCCCGCTCGATCGGGATGACCTTCATCAGCCGGGCCAGCAATCCCAGGCCGGGCCAGTTGATCAGCTCCGATTTGGCGACGAACCGTCCGGGCACCACCGCGCCGATCGCGAAGACGTCGACCCACGATACGTGCCCGCTGACCACCAGCACGCCGGACAGATTACGAATCGGGCCACCCGAGACGGTGATTCGCACGCCAAGGCAGCGCAGCATCAGCCGGCAGTACCCGCGCTGGACGCGGGAACGTGCTGGCAGCGGCGTGAGGATCAGCGGGATCGCCGCCAACAACGTCAGGGCCGAACAGGCGCGAATGGCGATGCGGCAAGCCGTTACCAGGCGGTGACCAGCCGCCGTCGCACCGGCCCCGAGGCAGTCGGCGTCGCACGGCGCCAGGGGCACCCATGGACTGGTCACGACGTCATCCCGTCGGCCATCACCGCTGCCGCTTGCACCGATCGGAGCCTGCGCAGGTAATGGGTGTCGGCGCGGCGTTTGTCGAGCAGCGCCGGAAAGTCGGCCACCCCGAAGTCCGGGTCGTGGGCGGGGTCGCCGCAGACCTGGGCGCCGAGGCGCAGGTAGCCGCGCATCAGCGCGGGCGCTTTCACGCGTTCGGGCGGGTCGATGTCGTCGAGGCGCCTACCGTCGACGATCACCGGGCGGTGGGGGTACACGGTGTACCGCGCCGGCGCGGCATGACGGCGCCGCACGAGATCACGCACGCCGCGGACCGAGCGCCCGGGTACGGGGTCGTCGGCGTCGTAGATCGGCACGGACACGCAACCGGTCACGTAGTCGTAACCGCAGCGGTCCAGATAGGCCAGGATGCCGGCCCACATCAACAGCACGACACCGCCGTTGCGGTGCTCCGCGCGCACCGCCGCACGACCCATCTCCACCAGGTGAGGCCGCAGCGGATCGAGGGCGCGCACGTCGAATTCGGTTGCGGTGTATAGGCCTTTTGCAGCGATCGCCCCTGCGGGAGGCAACATCCGGTAGCAGCCCACCAGCTCTCCGGAGGCGTCGTCGCGCACCAGCAGGTGATCACAGAACTCGTCGAAGCGGTCGGCGTCGGTGGCGGTGGTGAGCGCGAAGCCCGGCTCGGTGCTGAACACGTCGTGCCGCAGGCGCTGCGCGGCCTCGATCAGCGCGTCGTCGGTGGACAGCAGCAGGGTGTAGCGGGGCACGCTCGCGGTGCCCGGGTGGCCGGCGGGTATGAGGACAGAAGCGGTGCTCATGGCTGCACGGTCGCGCCGCTGCATCTCCGGATGGCGTCGCGTGCGTGACGTGTCCGTGAGCGCTAGATGACGACTTGTCGTCCCCTATGTCAAATGTCACTCCCGGAAGATCACGTTGTCTCCGACGGCGTTGCGCGGGGTGTCGAGGTGGTTGGCCGGGAAACCCGGATCGGGATAGCCGATGGCCAGCCCGCAGAGCACAGTGAGGTCGACGGGGATCTCCAGCTGTGCGTGCAGGGTGTCGGGAAAGTTGTCCGGGAGGAACATCCGCGTCGAGCGACGCTGGCTGATCGCCTCTTCGAGTCCGCTCACGGCGGTCAACGGTGGCTGAGCCAGTCGGCGAACCTGGTGGTTGCGATGGCGGCGTCGTCGCCGGTGACCAGGCTGTGGTCGTCCACCGGGGTGCCGAAGTAGGTGGCCTTGGGGTCAACGACGACGGGCCGATCGTCACCGTTGGCGCTCAACACCGCCCTTGCCAGCTCGGCGAACGACATCTTGTCGGGCCCGCCGATGTTGCAGAAACCGTTGCGGGCCGGCGCGTTGGCCGCACGGGCCACCTCGGCGGCGACGTCATCGGCTGCGATCGGCTGGATCGCTCCGTCGGGCGCATGCACCTCGCCGTCGATCGTCAACGAATCGGCGATCGACTCGGCGAACTCATGGAACTGCGTGGCCCGCACGATCGTGTACGGCAGGCCCGATTCCCGCAGGATCGTCTCCTGGACGACCTTGGCCCGCATGTAGCCGCTCTCGGGCAGCTCGTCGGCTCCAACGATGGACAAGGCCACATAGTGGCCGACGCCGGCTTCGGCGGCGCCGTTCGTCAGGTTGGTGGTCGAGTCGGTGAAGAACCGCTTCACCGCATCGTCCTCGAACGACGGCGAGTTCGTCAGGTCCACCAGCACGTCCGCGCCGCGCAGCGCGTCGGCGACACCTTCGCCGGTGAGCACGTCCAGCCCGCTTTGCCGGGAGGCCGAGACCACCGTGTGGCCGGCGGCTTCGAGCAGGGGGACCACCTTGGAGCCGATCAGACCGGTTGCGCCGATTACCGTGATCTTCATTTCCGAACACCTTTCCTTTGGTCGCAAGTCCACGCTCCCACCAGGTGACGTCCGTCGCACCCTTGAAAATCCGTAGTCGCCATCCACGCAAAACGCCCCGACGTAGACGTCGGGGCGGTTGCGTACCAGTCGGGCCGAGCTATCCCTTGCGGGCCTTGACCGCCTCGGCCAACTGCGGGGTGACCTTGAACAGGTCACCGACGATGCCCAGGTCGGCGATCTCGAAGATCGGCGCCTCCTCGTCCTTGTTCACCGCGATGATCGTCTTCGACGTCTGCATGCCTGCGCGGTGCTGGATGGCACCGGAGATGCCGAGCGCGATGTAGAGCTGTGGCGAAACGGTCTTGCCGGTCTGGCCCACCTGGAACTGACCCGGGTAGTAGCCGGAGTCGACGGCGGCGCGGGAAGCACCGACGGCGCCGCCGAGCGCGTCGGCCAGTTCCTCGACGATCTTGAAGTTCTCCGCGCTGCCGACGCCGCGCCCGCCGGAGACCACGACCGTGGCCTCGGTGAGCTCCGGACGGTCGCCGGCCACCGCGGGTTCGCGCTTGGTGATCTTCGTCGCATTCTCGGCCTGGGCGGGTACCTCGACGCTGACGACCTCGCCGGCGCCCGCGCTCGGCGCGGCCTCCACCGCGCCGGGGCGCACGGTGATGACCGCGAGCTCACCGGTGGCCTCGGCCTCCACGGTGTAGGCGCCACCGAAGATCGAGTGAACGGCCCTGCCGCCCTCCTTGACCTCCACCACGTCGGTCAGCACGCCCGCGCCGGTCCGCGCGGCCAGCCGCCCGGCGATCTCCTTGCCGTCGGCCGTGGCCGCCAACAGCACCGCGGCCGGGCTGGCCGACTCGACCAGCGACGCCAACACGTCCACGTACGGGGTGATGAGGTAGCTCTCCGCGTCATCGGACTCGGCCGTGTAGATCTTGGCCGCGCCGGCCTCTTTGAGCCCCTCGACGAGCGGCTCGGCGGTGCCCGGCTTGCCCACCACGACGGCGGACGGCTCACCCAGAGCGCGGGCGGCGGTGATCAGTTCAGCAGTGACCTTCTTGAGGGCACCGTCGGCGTGCTCGACGAGCACAAGTACTTCTGCCATGAGTTTCTGTGTCTTTCTCCGAAGTCGGGACTAGATGATTTTTTGAGCAACCAGGTACTCGGCGATCTTGGTGCCGCCGTCGCCTTCGTCGGTGACCTTCTCGCCGGCCGTCTTCGGCGGCTTCGGGGTCGAAGAGAGCACCTTCGAACCCGCGTTCTCGACACCGACCTCGTCGGGCTCGACGCCGATCTCGGCGAGCGTCAGCTTGGTCACTTCCTTCTTCTTGGCGGCCATGATGCCCTTGAAGGAGGGGAAGCGCGGTTCGTTGATCTTCTCGTTCACGCTCACCACGGCAGGCAGCGGCGCCTCAAGCGTGAAGACGCCGTCATCGGTCTCGCGCTCGCCGACGACCTTGCCGCCCTCGACCGTCACCTTGCGCAGGTGGGTCAGCTGGGGCAGGCCGAGGTACTCGGCCACGATGGCCGGGACCGCGCCCCCGACACCGTCGGTGGATTCGTTGCCGGCGATGACGAGCTCGGTGCCCTCGATGGTGCCCAGCGCGCGGGCCAGCGCCCACCCGGTCTGCACCATGTCGGAGCCGTGCATGCCGTCGTCGACGAGGTGGACCGCCTTGTCGGCACCCATCGACAAGGCCTTGCGGATGGCCTCGGTGGCGCGCTCGGGTCCGGCTGTGAGCACTGTCACAGTGCTCTCGCCGCCCTCTTTCTCCTTGATCAGCAGCGCTTCTTCGACAGCGCGCTCGTTGATTTCGTCCAGCACGGCGTCGGCGGCCTCACGGTCGAGGGTGAAATCACCATCGGTCAGCTTGCGCTCTGACCATGTGTCTGGGACCTGTTTGATCAGGACCACGATGTTCGTCATGAGTCTGGTTCGTCCTCCTTGAAGAGACCGGGCGGCCGGCCTGCATTACCACGTTTGAAGCAACAAACACCATGTTACTAGCGAGTAACTTACGGTGGTTCGCAGGAACACAATAGCGGGTCGAAGCTTGCGTTCTAGCAGCACGTAGGCGTTGAACCGTTCGCCTGCGCGCCGATAGGGGTTAGCCTGCCTTGCAATGAGCGCATTCGTCACCGGCGGTCCAGACCTGCCCCTCACCGGGGAACGCACGGTTCCGGGCCTGCCGGAGGAGAACTACTGGTTCCGCCGCCATGAGGTCGTGTACCGGCGGCTGGCCGAGCGCTGCGCGGGCCGAGATGTCCTCGAAGCGGGCTGCGGCGAGGGCTACGGCGCCGACCTGATCGCCGATGTGGCGCGACGCGTAATCGGTCTGGACTACGACGAATCGGCGGTCGCCCACGTCCGGGCGCGCTATCCCCGGGTCGAGATGCGCCATGGCAACCTGGCCGAGCTGCCCCTCGCCGACGCCGAGGTCGATGTGGTCGTCAACTTCCAGGTGATCGAACACCTTTGGGACCAAGGACAATTCGTCGCCGAGTGCCTGCGCGTGTTGCGCCCCGGCGGCGCCCTGCTGATGTCGACGCCCAACCGCATCACGTTCTCACCCGGTCGCGACACCCCGGTCAACCCGTTTCACACCCGCGAACTCAATGCGGCCGAACTCACCGAACTGCTGACGACGGCCGGGTTTCGGATGGAGCGCATGTGCGGGGTTTTCCACGGCCCGCGGCTGCTCGAACTCGATGCCCGCCACGGCGGTTCGATCATCGACACCCAGATCGCCCGCGCGTTGGCCGACACACCCTGGCCGACCGACCTGCTCGCCGACGTTGCGTCGGTGCGCACCGACGACTTCGACCTCATCGACTCCGCGGAACGCAACATCGACGACAGCCTCGACCTGGTGGCAATCGCGGTGCGGCCGTGAGTACGTCGCCGGCCGGTGCCCCGGCTCCGGGGATGTTCACGCTTGTGCTGCACACGCATCTGCCGTGGCTAGCCCATCACGGCCGCTGGCCGGTCGGCGAGGAGTGGCTCTACCAGTCGTGGTCGGCGGCCTACCTGCCGCTGATGCGTGTGCTTCGCGGGCTGGCCGCCGAAGGCCGTCGTCACGTGGTGACGCTGGGCATGACACCGGTGGTCACCGCGCAACTCGACGACCCGTACTGCCTCACCGGCATGCACCACTGGTTGGCCAATTGGCAGCTGCGCGCCCTGGAGGCGACGACGCTCGGAGCACCGTTGCGCCAGTTCGGAGTTCGCGAGCTGGCCGAAACCGAACAGGCGATCACCGACTTCGAGACGCTGTGGGCCCACGGTGGTAGCCCGCTGCTGCGTGAGCTGATCGACGCCGAAACCATCGAGTTGCTCGGCGGGCCGTTGGCGCACCCGTTTCAGCCGCTGCTGCATCCGCGGTTGCGCGACTTCGCGTTGCGTGAGGGTCTCGCCGACGCCGCGCTGCGCTTCGCGCACACCCCGCGCGGCATCTGGGCGCCCGAATGCGCGTATGCGCCGGGCATGGAAAACGACTATGCCGCAGCAGGTGTCGGGCATTTCATGGTCGACGGGCCGTCGCTGCACGGTGACACCGCGCTTGGCCGCCCGGTGGCCGGGTCGGATGTCGTCGCATTCGGCCGTGATTTACAGATCAGCTACCGGGTGTGGTCGCCCAAGTCGGGCTATCCCGGCCACCCGGCATACCGCGACTTTCACACCTATGACCACACCACCGGTCTGAAGCCCGCGCGGGTGACCGGGCGCCACGTCGCCTCCGACGACAAGGCGCCCTACGACCCGCAGCGCGCCGACCGCGCAATCGACCACCACGTCGCCGATTTCGTCGATCTGGTGCGCCGTCGGCTCCTCGAGGAGAGCGAACGGATCGGCAGGCCCGCACACGTCATCGCCGCTTTCGACACCGAGCTGTTCGGGCACTGGTGGTATGAGGGTCCGGTGTGGCTGCAGCGGGTGCTGCGGGCACTGCCGCAGGCCGGGGTGCGGGTGGGCACGCTGTCCGACGCGATCGCCGACGGTTTCGTGGGTTCGGCCGTCGAATTGCCGCCCAGCTCATGGGGTTCGGGTAAAGACTGGCATGTGTGGGCCGGTGAGAAGGTCAGCGATCTGGTCCAGTTGAACAGCGAGGTCGTCGACACCGCGCTGTCCACTGTGGACAAGGCGCTCGGCGAGACCAGCCCTCGTGATTTCGTCGCCGATCAGATCCTTCGCGAGACGTTGTTGACCGTATCCAGCGACTGGCCGTTCATGGTGAGCAAGGATTCGGCCGCCGACTATGCGCGCTACCGCGCGCATCTGCACGCCCACGCCACCCGCGAGATCGCCGATGCGGTGGCGTCGGGCCGGCACGAGCACGCCAAGCGGCTGGCCGAGGGATGGAACCGCGCCGACGGGCTTTTCGGCGCGCTGGACGCCAGGCGGTTGCCCCGATGAAGACCCCCTCCTTCGTGGGCGAGCGTGCGTGTCCGAGGCCGACACGCCGTAGATCGGCCGAACTTCACGCACGTCCACTACTTGCGTGTGAGCCCACGCGCCGAACTGAGGACATCGCGTGAAGGTCCTCATGGTGTCTTGGGAGTACCCGCCGGTGGTCGTCGGCGGCCTCGGCCGCCACGTCCACCACCTGGCCACGGCACTGGCTGCGGCCGGACACGAGGTCGTCGTGCTCAGCCGTCGTCCCAGCGACACCGATCCAAGCACCCACCCCACGACCGACGACGTCAGCGAGGGTGTGCGCGTCATCGCCGCCGCACAGGACCCGCACGAGTTCGAGTTCGGCAGCGACATGATGGCCTGGACGCTGGCGATGGGGCATTCGATGGTGCGCGCCGGGTTGGCCATCAAGGGCACCGACACCGAACCCTGGAAGCCGGACGTCGTTCACGCACACGACTGGCTGGTCGCGCACCCGGCGATCGCGCTCGCCGAATACTTCGATGTGCCACTGGTTTCCACCGTCCACGCCACCGAGGCGGGCAGGCACTCCGGTTGGGTGTCGGGGCGGATCAGCCGCCAAGTGCACGCGGTGGAGTCCTGGCTGGTGCACGAATCCGACTCGCTCATCACGTGTTCGGCGTCGATGAGCGACGAGATCACCGAGCTGTTCGGTCCGGGGCTGGCCGAAACCCGGGTGATTCGCAACGGAATCGACGTCGCGCGTTGGCCGTTCGCGCCTCGACGGCCGCGCCAAGGCCCGGCGCGGCTGCTGTATCTGGGCCGGCTCGAGTACGAGAAGGGTATTCACGACGCCATCGCGGCGCTGCCCCGCATCAGGCGCACCCATCCGGGCACCACGCTGACCATCGCCGGCACCGGGACCCAGCAGGCGTGGCTCGTCGAGCAGGCCCGAAAACACAAGGTACTCAGGGCCACATCGTTCGTCGGCCACCTCAACCACGACGACCTGGTCAACCTGCTGCACACCGCGGACGCCGCCGTGCTGCCCAGCCACTACGAACCGTTCGGCATCGTCGCGCTGGAGGCCGCGGCCACGGGCACCCCGTTGGCGACCTCCAACGTCGGCGGCCTGGGCGAGGCGGTGATCAACGGCCAGACGGGGGTGTCCTATCCCCCGCGGGACATCGCGGCCCTGGCCAACGCGGTCCGCACCGTGCTCGACGACCCGCAGGCCGCGCAGAAGATGGCCGTCGCCGCGCGCGAACGCCTCACCTCCGATTTCGACTGGGACGCGGTCGCCGAGGAGACCGCCCAGGTGTACCTTTCGGCCAAACGCGCTGAGCGCCAACCACATCGCAGGCGCCCCATCATCGAGCACGCGCTCCCCGACCGCTGACACCGCCGCCGCGAGTGTGCGTGAACTCGCGGGAAATGACGGCGTGTCGCCCTCTGACACGCACGCTCGCGCACAAGGCGCGTCGGGCCCACGCGCCAAGCAGGTTTAGCGCGACGCTTTCTTGCGCTCGATGTCGGCCAGCGCCGCGGCCAGCTCGGCGCGCTGGGCCGCCGAGGTCTCCCACGCCAGTCGCCGGTTCTTGACCACCTTGGCGGGTGCGCCCACCGCGATCGAGAAGTCCGGGATCTCCCCCTTGACCACCGCGTGCGACCCGAGCACGCAGCCGCGCCCGATCGTGGTGTTGCGCAGCACGGTGACCTTGGTCGCGATCCAGGTGTCCGGCCCGATGCGCACCGGGCCCTTGACGATGCCCTGATCCTTGATCGGCACGTTGATGTCGTCCATCTTGTGGTCAAAATCACAGATGTAGACCCAGTCGGCCATCAGCACCGAATCACCCAGCTCGATGTCGAGGTAGGTGTTGATGACGTTGTCGCGGCCGAGCACCACCTTGTCGCCGAACCGCAGCGAACCCTCGTGACAGCGGATCGTGTTCTTGTCGCCGATATGGACCCACCGCCCGATCTCCATCGTCGACAGCTCGGGGGTGGCCTGGATCTCCACGCCCTTGCCGAGGAACACCATGCCGCGGGTGATGATGTGAGGGTTGGCGAGCTTGAACTTCAACAACCGCCAATAGCGCACCAGATACCACGGGGTGTAGGCGCGGTTGGCCAGCACCCACCGCAACGACGCCATCGTCAAAAACCTTGCCTGGCGCGGGTCTCGCAGCCGCGACCCCCGCCAGCGCTTGTGCAGCGGAGCGCCCCACATGGTCGTCATGGCCGCAAAGCCTACGCCAGCACGTTCGCCCCGAACGGTTACCCTCACGTGGGCTTCACGAACTGCCCCACGGACTTCACAACGGAAGGACCCGGTGTTGCGGCGACTGACCGTGCTGGTGTCGACGACGCTGATCACGGCCGCGTTGGCCGGGTGCGGCAGCACTGACTCGTGGGTGAAGGCACATCCGGCCGAGGGCTGGCCGGCGCAGTACGGCGACGCGCGCAACAGCAGCTACGCGCCGACGCCCGGCGCCGACGCGCTGCGCCTGGAGTGGACCCGCTCGGTCAAGGGCGATCTGTACTCCTCGGTCGCGCTGGGCAACGACGGCTACTCGGGGCTCAACGCACAGACCCCCGCCGGCTGCTCGCTGATGGTGTGGGAAGCCGACAACAACGCCCGCCAGCGCTGGTGCACCCGGCTCGTGCAGGGCGGCGGCACCGCCAGCCCGCTGCTGGACGGGTTCGACAACCTCTACATCGGCCAACCGGGCGCCATCCTGTCCTTTCCCCCGACACAGTGGATCCGCTGGCGCAAGCCCGTGATCGGAATGCCGACCACACCCCGGATTCTGGCGCCCGGGCACCTGCTGGTGGTCACCCACCTCGGCCAGGTGCTGGTGTTCGACGCCCACGAGGGCGTCGTCGTGGGAACGCCGCTGGACCTGGTGGCGGGCATCGACCCGAAGGACTCCGAACGCGGGCTGGCCGACTGCCAACCGGCCCGCGCCCGCTGCCCGGTGGCCGCCGCGCCGGCATTCACGCCGACGCCCGGGCTCATCGTGCTGGGCCTGTGGGAACCCGACGCCGACGCGCCGATCCTCGTCGGGTTGCGGTACCGGCCCGACCAGACCCCGCTTCTGACCCGCGAATGGACCAGCGACGCCGTCGGCGGCGGCCCGTTGGCCAGCCCCGTCTTCTCCGCGGACGGCTCGACTGTGTACGTCAACGGCCGCGACGAGCAGCTGTGGGCGCTGAACTCCGCCGACGGCAGCCCGAAGTGGTCGGTTCCGTTGGATTACCTAGCGCAGACGCCGCCCTCGGTGTCGCCGGACGGGCTGATCGTCGCCGGCGGCGGTCCCGGCGCGAAGCTGGTCGGCATCAACGACGCCGGCGACAAGGCCGAGGTGAGCTGGGCCCGCGACGACGTCACCACGCTGTCGACGGCCAGCCAGGCGGGTCCCGACGTGGCCTACACCGTGGTCCGAGACGGCGAGGACGGCCTGGCGCTGATGGTGTTCGACCCCGCCGACGGACACACCGTCAACCGCTACCCGCTGCCTCGGGGCACCGGGTGGCCCGTCGGCGTCTCGATCGGCAAGGACCGCCGCGTCGTCACCGCGACCAGTGACGGGATGGTCTACGGGTTCGCGCCCGCTTAGAGCGCCAGCATGGGCGCGACGACCGTACGCGGCACCGACGCCTGCACCGGTCCCGCCGAGTCCGGCAGCAACGAGCCCTGCGTGAAGAAGAAGATCAGCGCGTCGTCGGTCAACGCGAAGTGCTGGTAGTTGGCCGGGTCCTTGCCGGCGCCCGGCGACGCGGGCACGACCGTGCCGTACTCGTTCTGCAGATACCGGTCGACCTCGGGGTAGATCACCTCGAGCGGATCGCTGTCCGGTTTGAACAAGGTGTCGAACGTGATCGGCGCCTTCTTGCCGACGTCCCAGTTGAACGCCTGGAAGAAGGTTTGCGGCTGCACCCCGCCGACGTTCTGCCACACGGTGAACACCAGGCTCCTGGTGCCCGCGTCCGGCGGGCCCGAACGATAGCTGGTGCCGGTGGCGTCCAGTTCGTAAGGCAGGTTGTACGAGTCGGGCATTCCCGCGACGTTGACGAAGCCGTCCCGGGTCTGGGTCAGATAAGCGACCACCGGCGCGGGATCCGGATAGTCGTTGGGGAACGTGAAGTCGAGCTGGTAGGTCGGCCCCTCGGCGTGCACCCGGCACACCTGGTCGGCGTCCACCACACCACCGAGGTCTTGGCAGGCGGTCTGCGCCGATGCCACCGGTGAACCGATGGCGCCGACGACGACACCCGCTGCCAGCAGAGCAGTCATTGAGAGTGTGCGCATCGTCGGACATCCTTGCAGCCGGCCCCGGCACCCACGCCGGCGCGTCAAGAACCAGGGTACGTAACCGCTCACCGCGACGGACGGCAAATGAATACCGTTGCCCGGCTTGCGGGGCCGCTTCCGAGCCGGGTGATGATTGCCGAGGCGGTGGTCGACCCGCGCAGCCGCAACCGCGACCGCAACCGGTCCGGGTCCACGTCGACGCCGCGTACCAGGATTTCCAATGCGCCGACGTCACGCGCTGAAAGTGCCTGGCGCAGTCGCCGTTCGCTGTAGTCGATTTGCTCGAGCACTTCGAAACCGCGCACGCCGTCGGGCAGTCGGTCCCCCGACAGGTAGGCGATGGCACGGTCGAGTTGCCACAGCCCGTGCCGGGCAGCGTAGTGCCGCACCAGGCCCGCGCGCACGACGGCACCGTCGGGATCGACGATCCACCGGCCCGCCGGCGCTACCGCACAGTCGTCGGGCTCGGCGTCGGTGATCTGCTCGCCGGTGTCGAGAATCGTGGCACGCCGACTGACCCCGGCCTGTGCCAGGTTCATCGACCACAGACAGGCCTCCCGCACACTGCCCGCCAGGGAGGTCACCTCGATTTCGCCGGCGAAGCCGAGCTGCCGAACTGCGGTGAAATCTATTCCAGGGGCGCATTTTACGACAACGGCATGATCGCGGTACACCTCGAGCAACGCATCCAGTGCGGGGGTGTGGTCGCGCGGGTCGAATCGGCGTCGCCCGCCGCGCCGCCGCGCCGGATCGAGCAGCACGACGGCACCGCGGGTGATCGGCCGCAGCGCATCGGCGCGGCACAGACTGACATCGGGCACGTTATGGTGTGCCATCGCCAACCGGACCGGATCGATGTCGCTGCCGACCAGGAGGGCGGCTGAATCCGCTAGCGCAGCAAGCTCTGTGCCGATCGAACAGGTGGCGTCGTGCACCCGTTGCCCGACCAGCCGTCGGGCACGATGGCGCGCCACCGGTTCGGCGGTGGCCTGCTGCAACGCCTCGTCGGTGAACAGCCAATCCTCCGCATGGGACAGTTTGGCCGCGGCCTTGCGGCGCAACACCGTCGTCTCCACCAGCGCCGCGGCGTGCTCACCGAAACGTTCACGCGCCCAGGCGATGTCGGACACCAGGGTGGAATCGGTCAGCGCCAGCCGCCCGACCTCGCGCAACGCCTGCGCGCCGGCGTCACTGCGCAGGTAGCCGACCTGCGGGAGGTCGAACTTCAGGACGGTTTGACCCCGGTCACCATCACGTTGTAGAACCAGCTCTTCGGCACGACCCGCCGCCAGATGTTGTCGTCGACCCAGCTCAACGTGATCCAACTGTTGAACGCGAACTTGGCGTAGCCCCATCCCAACCGGCCCGGGGGAACCGCGGCCTCGAACGTGCGCAGCGGCCAGCCCAGCATGGCGGCAGTGAATTCGGTTGTGGTGCTGGATACCTCGACAGCCCCGGCGTTGTGCGCCATCCGTTCCAGATCACTGGGATCGAAGGTGTGCAGGTCGACGACCGCCTCCAGCGCCGCGGCGCGCGAGGACTCGTCGAGTTCGGCCTGGGGCCGGCGCCAGCCGCCGAGGCCGGGCAGCCTGGTCAGGTTCGTCACCGCGCGCCACGTCAGCGTCGACAACGGCCTGGCGTAGCTCTCCCCCGCGTTGGTCGGCTCACCGGCGAACACGAACCGGCCGCCGGGCTTGAGCACCCGGATCACCTCGCGCAGCGACAGCTCCACGTCGGGGATGTGATGCAGCACCGCGTGGCCGACGACCAGGTCGAACGTGTCGTCGTCGTACGGGATGCCCTCGGCGTCGGCGACCCGGCCGTCGATCTCGAGGCCGAGGTTCTCGCCGTTGCGGGTGGCGACCTTGACCATGCCGGGGGACAGATCGGTCACCGAGCCGCGCCGCGCGACGCCGGCCTGGATCAGGTTGAGCAGGAAGAATCCGCTGCCGCAGCCGAGTTCGAGCGCGCGGTCGTACGGCAGGTTGCGCAGCTCCTGCTCGGGCACCGTCGCGTCGAACAGGTCGCGCGCGTAGTCCACGCACCGCTTGTCATAGGAGATCGACCACTTGTCGTCGTAGCTTTCGGCTTCCCAGTCGTGGTAGAGCACCTGCGCCAGCTTGGAGTCGTGGCGAGCGGCCTCCACCTGCTCCGCGGTGGCGTGCGGATTAGGCGCCGGTTCGGCGGCGACGTCGGATCGCGCGCCGGGTTCGTCGAAGCTCATGGCAGGCAGCCTAGACGGCGAAGCTGGCCTTGGCCGCAGCCAGTACCTGCGGCGGATACTCGGCGAACCGGGCGGCCCAGGCCACCGCGGCGTCGTAGACGTCGTCGGGCGCCACCATCTGGTCGATCAGGCCGAGCGCCAACGCCTCCTTGGCGTCGACGAACCGGCCGCTGAACACCAGGTCTTTGGCCTTGCTCGCGCCGACCGCGCGGGTCAGCCGCGACGTGCCGCCGGCGGGCACCAACCCGGCGAGGATCTCCGGCACGCCGAACTTGACGTTGTCGCCCGCGACCCGCCAGTCCGCGCCAAGCGCGAGGGTGAGCCCGCCGCCGAGCGCGTATCCGGTGATCGCCGCGACGGTGGGTTTGGGCACGGCGGCCAGCGCGTCGACGGCCGCCCGGCAGTGCTCGGCGGCGACGGCGGCCTCGGCGGGGCTCAGGGTCCGGCGCTCTCGTACGTCGTCGCCCGCCGAGAAGATCTCGTGCCCGCCGAAGACGACGACGGCGTGCACGTCGTCGCGGCGGCCGAGCGCTGCCGCCGCGGCGGCGATCTCGCGGTACATCTGGCGCGTCAGCGCGTTGGTCGGCGGCCGCGACAGCAGCAGCGTGGCGACGGCGGGCTGCTGATCGCCGGTGTGGATGCTGACGAACTCGTTCATGCCAACGGTGCGCCGGGCGTGTAGTTGTCGGGGGAGCGGTGGTTGCGGGCCGCGTTGTAGCGGTCGCTGTCGAAGAACTCGATCTCCCAGTTGCCGTTCTCGGCGGCCAGATGTGGCTCGATCGCCACGATTTGGCGTTCCACGGCAAGCACTTCGGCGACCGTCCGGCCCGCCAACGAGTCCAGTTGCGTCCACGTCGGCGGCAGCAGGAATGTCTTGGAATCCGCGAAGTCCTGAAGCGCTTCCTCGGGCGTGATCCAGCCGGCCGATTCGGCTTCGGTGTTCTCGCCGTCGGCGCGCTGCCCCTGCGGCAGTGCCGCGACGAAGAAGTAGGTGTCGTAGCGGCGGGTGCGCTCCTCTTTCGGCGTCACCCAGTTGGCCCATGGCCGAAGCAGATCCGCGCGTAGCACCAGCTTTTCGGTGCGCAGGAAGTCGGCGAACGACAGCGAACGGTCCACCAGCGCCTGGCGTTCGGCGCGGTACACCGACGCATCGTCGACGAGCACATCGGAGTCGTCGGCGGCGCCGGCGAACAGCACACCGGACTCTTCGAACGTCTCGCGCGCGGCCGCGCACACCAGCGCCCTGGCCAGCTCGACGTCCACGCCGAGCCGCTCGGCCCACCATGACGGCTCGGGACCCATCCATGCGATGTCGGCGCTGCGGTCGCGGTCGTCGACCCCGCCGCCGGGAAACACCATCACCCCGCCGACGAACTCCATCGCCGAGTGCCGCCGCATCAGAAACACCTCGACTCCGCGGCCCCCGCCGGGATCCTTGTCGCGGATCAGCATCACGGTGGCGGCGGGCCGCGGCGTCAGCGGTTGCTCGGTCATGCACGCCTCCTATGTGCCGCGCGGGAACGGGTGCGGCGGGCGAAGTAACGCCCGTCGATGACGTCGACGGCGATGGACTGCCCGAACGCCTTCGACAGGTTCTCCGCCGTCAACACGTCGGGCAGCAGGCCCGAGGCGACCTCCTGGCCCTCGGCCAGGATCAGGCAGTGCGTGAAGCCGGGCGGGATCTCCTCGACGTGGTGGGTCACCAGCACCAGCGCCGGCGCATC
This sequence comes from Mycolicibacterium pulveris, assembly GCF_010725725.1. NCBI lineage: Bacteria > Bacillati > Actinomycetota > Actinomycetes > Mycobacteriales > Mycobacteriaceae > Mycobacterium > Mycolicibacterium pulveris. Next base: position 446,147 of record NZ_AP022599.1, read on the forward strand.
CGGATCGGCGGCCAAATCGGCCAGCCGGGCGACCAGTTCCTCGCGGCCGCCCAGATCCAGGCCGGCCGCGGGTTCGTCGAGCAGCAGCAGCTCGGGGTCGGTCATCATCGACCGCGCGATGAGCACCCGTTTGCGCTCGCCCTCCGACAATGTGCCGTAGGTGCGTTCGGCCAGATGCTCGGCCCCCACGCTCTCCAGGATGTCGACGGCCTGGTGGTAGTCCACCTCGTCGTAGCGTTCGCGCCACCGGCCCATCACCGAGTAGCCGGCCGAGACCACCAGATCCCGCACCAGCTCGCCCTCAGGCACCCGCTGCGCCAGAGCGGAGCTGCTCAGGCCGATGCGCGACCGCAGTTCGACCGTGTCGACGCGGCCGAGCCGCTCACCGAGCACATAGGCCGTGCCCGACGACGGATGTTCCATCGCGGCGGCGATGCGCAGCAACGACGTCTTGCCCGCACCGTTGGGGCCGACTATCACCCAGCGTTCGTCGAGCTCGACCGACCACGTGATCGGTCCGACGAGGACCTGGCCGCCGCGCCGCAGGGTGACATTGGCGAAGTCGATCAGCAGGTCGGGGTCGGCTGCATCCTCGGCGACTGGCACCCGACCATCGTATTGAAGTGGTGGCTGCGTCAGCTCATGCGGTCACCGCTGGCCATACCCCGGCACAGGCACGACAGCAGTCACCTCGGTCACCGGGTGCACTCCCCGCGAGCAGTGACGATCACCTCGGCCCGCCCGGAACCGACGTCGTACACCAGCCCGGAGATCGGCGTGCCCGCAGGCACCAACGGATCTCGGCTCAGGCGTCGCACGTCGACACGCACCGCCTCGCGTGGATCGTCGAGGCCGTGCTCACCGACCTCGCTTTCCTCCACCCCCAACAACTCTGCCGCGAAGGGCGCCAGTTCGGGCGTCGTGAATCGGGACGTTCCGCAATCGGTGTGGTGCATGACGATGACCTCCACCTCGAGCTCGAGCGCTTCGATATGCGCAACGGTCGCCAGCGCGGCCAAGGTGCGTATGACGTCGGCGTTGACCCGTCCGCCGGCGTTCCTGATCACGACCGCTTCGTCGAGCTGAAGGCCCAGTACGTGGGCGGGGTCAACTCGGTGGTCACAACACGTGATCAAAATCGCCTGTCGCGTCGGCGCAAGTCTGCCGACGGCGCCCCGGTGGGTGGCGGCGTGTTGTTCGTTTCGTCCGGACAGCTCGGTCACAAAGCTCATTCGTCTCCCTCATCGGTCGGTGCTGGACGTGCCGATCATGACCGTGGGAGCCACCCCATCAATAGCAGCGAAAATGCCTACTTCCAGGGGCGATCTCGCCATCGCCCGGCCTGCGCGTCGCGGCGGAATGCGAGCGGCGTGACCCCGGTGAACGTGAGAAAGTGCTTTCGGAAGGTCGCTGCGTCGAGATATCCGACACGAGCGGCGATTTCGCCGACAGACAATTGCGAGGTCTGTAGGAGCCGACGTGCGGACCGCACCCGCGCCTGCTGGAGATAGGTCTGCGGGGATGTTCCGGTTGCCTCGGAGAAGTGGCGCAACAACGTTCTTGTGCTCACATGAAAAATGGCGGCGAGGGCATTGAGGTCGTAGGGCTCGGCCAGATGGTGACGCAGATATCGGCGGACGTCGTCGGCGAGTGATGCGTGCTGAACCACCTTCAGGTCGTCATCGACATAGGGCGCCTGAGATGCGCGATTCTCACTGACGAGGGTGACGCTGGCGGTTTCGTGTGCGGTTTGCTCATCGGCGAAGTTCCGCACCAGGTGCAGAGCCAAGTCCTGGCCTGCGCTGAACGCCCCGGCCGTCAGGACCGGCGGGTCTTCCACGATCATCGACGTGGCGCGCACGTCGATATCGGGATAGCGGCGGGCGAGTTCGGCGGCGAACAACCAGGAGGTGGTCGCTCGGCGGCCATCGAGGGCACCAGCCTCCGCCAGCAGGAAGGTCCCGACGCAGATACTGGCCAGCGGGACCCCTGCGTCGTTCCGCCTTCGTAAAAAGGCGGTCTCGTCGTCGAGTCGGGTCATCCAGTCGGCGACGTCACCGGCATCGAGGAGTCCGAAACCCGGCACGACAACCACGTCAGGGCTCGAGCGCGGAGCGGCGGCGTCGATGACGGTCCCGTTGGCGAGCCGGACCTGACGGCGGCGGACGGAGACGATCCGTGTATCGAACACCCGGTGATCGACTATCCCCTGCACTCGTAGCACAGAATCTGCGACGCCCAGAATGTCGACCAGACCGTACACCTCGGCCGCGTACGCGCCCTCATACGCAAGGACGTCGATCCTGCGTCGGGCGAACACCTTTCGCACCATAACCCCACCTCGACGCACACGGACGGCTGTGGCGAGATCACCCATGAAATGGGGCTGGCTCGCCACTGTTTTCCCGACCGGCGTTCCCCGAGGCTTGCAGGCACACCGCAGAAGGCGAGGTACTCACATGCAGCTGTCCGTGATCTTGTTTGATGGCTTCACCGCACTCGACGTGGTAGGCGGCTACGAGGTGCTGTCCCGGGTCCCCGACATCCAAGTGGAGTTCGTCGCAGAGGAACCGGATCTCATCAGCGCTGACACGCGTCGACTCGGCCTGGCCGCCTATCGCTCGCTGAACGATCTCGAAACGACCGACATTCTCTACGTGCCCGGCGGGCCGGGCGTCGAGCGGCTTCTCGCCGACGACCGGTTTCTGGACCGTCTCGCCGCCCTGCACGCGACGACCACCTGGACGGTCGGGATCTGCAACGGGGTCGGTCTCCTTGGCGCTGCCGGCCTGGTCGAGGGACGCCGAGTCGCGACGAACTGGGGATGGTACGACCGCATCGGCGCCTACGGTGCGATACCGACCGGTGCCCGCTATGAGATCGACGACAAGCTGGTCACCGGCGCGGGCGTGTCGGCGAGCATCGACACCGCGCTGGTGTTGACGAAGGCATTGGCCGGCGAAGAAGTGATGCGGTTGGTGCAACTGGGGATCGAGTATTACCCGGACCCGCCCTCACCCGATACGACAATTCGGGAGGTCGGATCCGACGCACGCGAACTGGTGCTCGCATACGAGGATGCGGTCGCGATTCCACTGCTGACCGAACCGCCCGCCTGGCACACCTACCTTGAGGTTCGCGCCCTCGGGGTTGGCCGCACGGGTTGACTCGGCCATCAATACACCTCTGGCACGACGCGCACCGAAATCGCTCAGGAGTGGTGCGGGAAGCGCAACCGGATCAACTCCAGTTCGCGCGCCATCCGTTCGGCGTCGCGGTCGGTGACGTCGACGCAGCCCCTGGGCCCCTGCCAGCTGAACAGCATGCTCAGCCGCCGGCCCAACCGTGATGTCCAATCCGATCTCATGCCCCCGATGGTTCCTATCAACTGGCTTGCTATTCAATAGCCAGTCAGCGCATACTGGCCTGCAAATGACCGCCGAACTCTCGGGACATGCGCTCAGTGCCGGGCTTTTGGCCCGCAAATTGGGCAACTGGCGCACATCCAGTCACAGTGGACCCGCATATCGCGGACTGGCCGATGCCATCCGGTTGCTGATCGTCGACGGGCGCCTCCCGGTCGGCGCGCGGCTGCCCAGTGAACGCGCGCTGGCCGAGGCGCTGCGGGTGTCGCGCACCACGGTCACCGCCGCCTACGCCCAGTTGCGCGACGACGGCTATCTCAACGCCCGCCGCGGCGCGCGCAGCACGACCGCGCTCCCGCTCACCCCGTCCATGCGCGCCGACGCCGCGCCGCACTCGGTGAGCCTGGCCGCCGCCGCGTTGTCCGCGCCCGCCGCCGCCGTCGTCGAGGCGTTCGCCGAGGCCACCCACGACGTGACGCCGTATCTGCACGAACCGGGGCACGAACTGATCGGCGTCAGCGCGCTGCGCCAAGCCATCGCCGAAAGATATTGCGACCGTGGACTTCCCACCGAACCCGACGAGATCATGGTCACCACGGGCGCGCTGCACGCGATCAACCTGATCCTCACCACCTACGTGCAATCCGGCGACCGGGTGCTGGTCGAACAGCCCACGTATCACGGTGCGCTGACGTCGATCACGACCGTCGGTGCGCGCCCCGTCCCGGTCGCGATGACCGAGGACGGTTGGGATCTGGACGCACTGCAGGCGTCGCTGCACCAACTGTCACCGAGCCTGGCCTACCTGATTCCGGACAACCACAACCCCACCGGGTTGACGATGCCGGTGCCGGACCGCAAGCGGTTGGCCGGCATCATCGCCGAGACCCGCACCCGCACCATCGTCGACGAATCCATCATGGACATGTGGCTGCACGAGCCGGTTCCTCCCCCGCTGGGCGCGGAGGTGACGTCGCGCCGCGACCTGGTGTTGACGGTCGGCTCGATGTCCAAGTCGTTCTGGGGCGGGCTGCGGGTGGGCTGGATCCGCGCCGAGCGGTCCACCATCGCGACGATCGCGGCGCTGCGGCCGTCCATCGACATGGGCACCGCGGTTCTCGAACAGTGCGCTGCCGCAAGGCTTCTCCGGCGTCACGACGAGCTGCTGCCCGGGCGCCGGGAGATTCTGCGCGCCCGTCGCGCACACCTGCAGCAGCTGCTGCGCCGTCACCTGCCGGACTGGGAGCCGGGCCGCGGCGCCGGCGGAATGTCGCTGTGGGTGCGGCTGCCCGCGCCGATGAGCACCGCGCTGTCGGCGGCGGCCTCCCGCCTCGGGCTCGACCTGCCCGCCGGGCCGCGGTTCGGTGTCAACGGCACGCTGGAGCGGTTCGTCCGGGTGCCCTACACGCTGCCCGAGGACCAGCTCAGCGCGGCCGTCGAACTGCTGGCCCGCGCCTGGTACAGCGTCACCGGCTCGGCCACCCCGGAACCGACGACCGTGGTGGTCTAGTTTCCCCGCGAGCAGACGCGAGCACCCCCTAATTCACCCTCAATTGGGGGTGTTCGCGTCTGCTCGCCGAAAAGGACCGCTACTCGTCGTCGGGGATCTCGACGCGGCGCATCACGCCGTCGCGGGCATCGGCAGCCTCGATCTCGCTGCGGGTGATGCCGAGGATGAACAGCAGCGTGTCCAGGTAGGGATAGCTCAGCGACGCGTCGGCGACCTCCCGCAGTATTGGCTTGGCGTTGAACGCCACGCCCAGCCCCGCGGCCGCCAGCATGTCGATGTCGTTGGCGCCGTCACCCACGGCCACCGTCTGTTCCATCGGCACCCCGGCCTGCTGCGCGAAATCACGCAGCGCCTTGGCTTTTCCGGCGCGGTCGATGATGGGTCCGACCACCCGGCCGGTCAGCTTGCCGTCGACGATCTCGAGTTCGTTGGCCGCGACGAAATCCATCATCAACTCGTGGGCGAGCGGCGCGATGACCTGGCGGAAGCCGCCGGACACTATGCCGCAGTGGTAGCCGAGGCGGCGCAGGGTGCGCAACGTGGTTCGCGCGCCGGGGGTCAGCTCGATCTGCTCGCCGACGTCCTCGAGCACCGAGGCGGGCAGACCGGCCAGCGTCGCGACGCGCCGATGCAGCGACTCGGCGAAGTCGAGTTCACCGCGCATGGCGGCCTCGGTGACCTCGGCGACCGCTGCCTCCGCACCGACACGGGCGGCCAGCATCTCGATCACCTCACCCTGGATCAGCGTCGAGTCGACGTCGAAGACGATGAGCCGCTTGGCCCGTCGCGACAGGCTGTAGTCCTCGAGCGCGATGTCGATCTTCTCGGCGACCGCGACGCGGGCCAACGCGGTCTGCAGCTGCCGATAGATGTCGTCCGTGGGCACCGACACCCGCAGCTCCAAACCCGTTACCGGATAGTCGGATACGCCACGGATGGTGTCGATGTTGACCCCGAGCGCCGCCAGTTCGCGGGCCACCACGCCGAACGCCTCGGCCGTGATGGGGCGGCCAAGCACGACGATCGTGTGGGTGGACGGTGCGCGCAGCACCGGCAGGGTGTCGCTGGGTTCGATGGTGACGTCCAGGCCGACGCGGTGGATCGCCGCGGTCACCTCGTCGCGCAGTTGGGTCCCTGCGGCGACGTCGGTCGGCGCGGCGACCAGCACACCCAGCGTCAACCGGCCCCTGATGACGACCTGTTCGACGTTGAGCAGCTCCACGTTGTGCCGCGACAGCACCTCGAACAACGCCGAGGTGACGCCCGGTTGATCGCGTCCGGTGACGGTGATCAACAGCGACGAGCGGTTGCGTCCCTGGCCGGTCACGGGCCCTCGTCAGGAGACTCGGCCGGCGGCAACAGGTTCGGCCCGCTCATCGCCGAATGCCGCTGCCGGTTAACTCGATTGGTCCGCGAGCCGGGCGTCCGGTTCATGGGTACGTCCGATATGCGCTTCGGCGCGCATCCGCTCGACCATGTGCGGGTAGTGCAGTTCGAAGGCTGGACGTTCCGAACGGATCCGGGGCAGCTCGGTGAAGTTGTGCCGCGGCGGCGGGCAGGAGGTGGCCCACTCCAGCGAGTTGCCGTAGCCCCACGGATCGTCCACGGTGACCGGTTCGCCGTAGCGCCAGCTCTTGAACACGTTCCAGGCGAACGGCAGCACCGACACACCCAGGATGAACGCACCGATCGTGGACACCACGTTCAGTTCGGTGAACCCGTCGGTGGGCAGGTAGTCGGCGTAGCGCCGCGGCATGCCCTCGTCACCGAGCCAGTGCTGCACCAGGAACGTGGTGTGAAAGCCGATGAACGTCAGCCAGAAGTGCAGCTTGCCCAACCGCTCGTCGAGCAGACGCCCGGTCATCTTGGGGAACCAGAAGTAGATCCCGGCGTAGGTGGCGAACACGATCGTGCCGAACAGCACGTAGTGGAAGTGCGCCACCACGAAATAGGTGTCGGTGACGTGGAAGTCCAGCGGCGGGCTGGCCAACAGCACCCCGGACAGGCCGCCGAGCAGGAACGTCAGCAGAAAGCCGATGGAGAACAGCATCGGCGTCTCAAATGTCAACTGACCCTTCCACATCGTGCCGATCCAGTTGAAGAACTTGATGCCGGTCGGCACCGCGATCAGGAAAGTCATGAACGAGAAGAACGGCAGCAGCACCGCGCCCGTCGCGTACATGTGGTGCGCCCACACCGCGATCGACAGGGCGGCGATGCCGATGGTGGCGTAGACCAGCGTGGTGTAGCCGAAGATCGGCTTGCGGCTGAACACCGGGAAGATCTCGCTGACGATGCCGAAGAACGGCAACGCGATGATGTACACCTCGGGGTGCCCGAAGAACCAGAACAGGTGCTGATACAACAACACACCGCCGTTGGCCGGGTCGTAGACGTGGGCGCCGAGCTGGCGGTCGTAGGCCAGCGCGAACAGCGCCGAGGTCAGCAGCGGGAACGCGATCAACACCAGGATCGACGTCACCATGATGTTCCAGGTGAACACCGGCATCCGGAACATCGTCATGCCCGGTGCGCGCATGCACACCACCGTCGTGATCATGTTGACCGCGCCCAGGATGGTGCCCAGGCCGGCCACGCCCAGGCCGAGGATCCACAGGTCACCGCCCGCGCCCGGCGAGTGCAGCGCGTTGGACAGCGGCGCATACGCCGTCCACCCGAAATCGGCTGCGCCGCCGGGGGTGATGAACCCGGCGATGGTGATCAGACCGCCGAACAAGAACAGCCAGTAGGAGAACGCGTTGAGCCGCGGGAACGCCACGTCGGGCGCGCCGATCTGCAGGGGCAGCACCAGGTTGGCGAACCCGAACACGATCGGTGTGGCGTAGAACAGCAGCATCACCGTGCCGTGCATGGTGAACAGCTGGTTGAACTGCTCGTTGGACAGGAACTGCAGCCCCGGCATCGTCAGCTCGGTGCGCATGAACAGCGCCATCAGCCCGCCGATGAAGAAGAAAATGAAGCAGGTGACGCAGTACATGATGCCGATCAGCTTGTGATCGGTGGTCGTGATCAGCTTGTAGAGCAGGTTGCCCTTGGGTCCAAGCCGCGCCGGAAAGGGACGACGAACCTCGAGTTGTCCGATTGGGGGCGCTTCGGCTACCAACAGGTCCTCCATACGTCTGGTCGGGGCATCCCCGCGATCATCAACGATGAATCCTAGCTTCTCTAAAAGCCGGGACTCGCGGTGGTCCTACAAACCGTCGTATATGCCGCGCGACGGTCGTTGACCAGCGCGGAACTCACCGGATGTTAACGTCGGCGACGTGCTGATCAGCGGAGCGCGCGCGGGCGTGCGGGCTGCCCGGTCCGCGGTGCCCGCCGCCCTGGCCGCCGTGTCGCTGACACTGATCAGCGGGTGTGGTCAGCTCGGCGGCGACCCCCATGAGCCCGACAGCCAGTCGGTCATCACCAGCACGACGCGGGTTGCCGGCGCGGGCGTGCTGGGCAACCAGCGCCGCCCGGACGAGTCCTGCGCCCCCGAGCCGGCCGCCGTCGACCCCGGGCCCCCGGACCGCCTCGTGCGCCACGCCGCGGGCGAGACGGAGGTGCGCGCGGACCCGCAGCGCATCGTGGTGCTCTCCGGTGATCAGCTCGACGCGCTGTGCGCACTGGGGCTGCAGTCGCGCATCGTGGCCGCGGCGTTGCCGGACGGCTCCCCCGATCAGCCGTCGTACCTCGGCACCGTCATCCATGACGTGCCGGGCGTGGGCACCCGCAGCGAACCCGATCTGGAGGGCATCCAGGCCGCCTCGCCCGACCTGATCCTGGGGTCGCAGGCCCTGACGCCGGAGGCGTTCGGGGCGCTGTCGGAGATCGCACCGACGGTGTTCACTGAGGCGCCCGGCCCCGGGTGGCAGGGCAACCTGCGCACGGTCGGCGCGGCGACCGGACGCCTGGACGCCGCAAACGGGCTGATCGACGGTTTCGCACGAACCGCCGAGAAGACCGGCGCCGAGAATGACGCCACGCATTTCCAGGCCTCGGTGGTCCAGTTCACCGACACCACCATGCGGGTCTTCGGCGCCGACAACTTCCCCGCCAGCGTGCTCGCCGCTGCCGGTGTGGATCGTCCTGCGGCCCAACGTTTTACCGACAAGCCCTACATCGAGGTCGGGATCACCGACACCGACCTGGCCAACTCCCCCGACCTGTCTGCCGCCGACGGTGACATCGTCTACATCTCGTTCGCCACTGGCGAGGCCAAGGAGCACGCCACCACGGTGCTGAAGAGCGACGCCTGGAAGAAGTTGTCGGCCAACCGCGACGACCGCGTCTTCGCCGTCAACAACGAGGTGTGGCAGAACGGTGAGGGCATCGTCGCCGCGCGCGGCATCCTCGACGACCTGCGCTGGATCAACGCGCCGATCAACTAGTCTCGCGGACGTGTTCCACGTCCTCACATCGACGTACCTGCAGCCGCCGGACGTCATCAACCAGACCCGTCCCGCGCACCTGGAATGGCTGAAGGGCGAGGTCGAGGCGGGCCGAATCCTGTTGGCCGGTCGCCGAGAAGACGAATCCGGCGCGGTGCTGATCACCGGCGACATCAGCGCGCAGGAGGCGCAAGACATCGTCGACCGCGATCCGTACACCAGCGCCGGGGCGGCACGCTACGAGCGGGTGGCGTTCAACAGCGCGTTCCGCGCGCCCGGACTCTAGAACTGGTTGATGTCTTCCTTGGCGATGTAGATGCCGTGTCCGCTGCCGTCGTAGGCGATGCGGGTGCGTAGCCGATCGGCCTCGATCGTCCAGCCAAAGAGATGAATGGTCTGGCCGGTGTTGAGCACGGTGGCATCGGGGGTGTCGGGCACGCTGCCCTTGGCCCAGTAGAACTCGCCGGTGCCGTGCTTCACCGCGACGGGCAGGCGCTGGCTGTGCTTCTCCGCTGAAAAGCTCGACTGGGCGAACGGCAGCCCGTCGATGCGTTGACACACCACCATGGGGCCGCCGCCGCGGGCGAGGTCGTCGGCGCTGACCTGGCAGCGGACCTGTCCCTCGTCGAGCAGGAGCACTCGGCTGTCGTCGGCCGCGGACGCTGGAGCCAGGGGAACCGCGAGCAGGGCCGCCACGGCGCCCGTCGCTGCGATCACGTGTCGGACCATGGCCGGGATGCTCTCACGACAGCGGCGCCGAGACCGACGAAATGGCGCAATCCACCCGCGCTTTCGCGCCCGTTTGTCCCTTTGGGCGTCTAGAAGTCCCAGTCCTCGTCTTCGGTGTTGACGGCCTTTCCGATCACGTAGCTGGAGCCCGAGCCGGAGAAGAAGTCGTGGTTCTCGTCGGCGTTGGGCGCCAGCGCGGACAGGATCGCCGGGTTGACGTCGGTCTCGTCGCGCGGGAACAACGCCTCATACCCCAGGTTCATCAGCGCCTTGTTGGCGTTGTAGCGCAGGAATTTCTTGACGTCCTCGGTCAGGCCCACCCCGTCGTAAAGGTCCTGGGTGTACTCGACCTCGTTGTCGTAGAGCTCGAACAACAGCTCATAGGTGTAGTCCTTGAGCTCCTGCTGCTTGGCCGAATCCTCGAGCGCCAGCCCGCGCTGGTACTTGTAGCCGATGTAGTAGCCGTGCACGGCCTCGTCGCGGATGATCAGCCGGATCATGTCGGCGGTGTTGGTCAGCTTGGCCCGGCTGGCCCAGTACATCGGCAGGTAGAAGCCGGAGTAGAACAGGAAGCTCTCCAGCAGCGTGGAGGCCACCTTGCGCTTGAGCGGCTCGTCACCGCGGTAGTACTGCATGACGATCGACGCCTTGCGCTGCAGGTTCGGGTTCTCCTCCGACCAGCGGAACGCCTCGTCGATCTCGGCGGTCGAGCACAGCGTGGAGAAGATGTTGCTGTAGCTCTTGGCGTGTACCGACTCCATGAACGCGATGTTGGTGAGCACCGCCTCCTCGTGCGGGGTCACCGCGTCGGGGATCAGGCTCACCGCGCCGACGGTGCCCTGGATGGTGTCCAGCAGCGTCAGCCCGGTGAACACCCGCATCGTCAGCTGCTTCTCGGCGTCGGTCAGCGTGTTCCAAGACTGGATGTCGTTGGACACCGGGACCTTCTCCGGCAACCAGAAGTTACCGGTCAGCCGGTGCCAGACCTCGAGGTCTTTTTCGTCCTGAAGCCGGTTCCAGTTGATGGCCGAGACGCGGTCGATCAGCTTCATACCTTCGGACACCAGCACTCCATTCCGCCGCAGAAACAGGTTGCCGAATCGGCGTCTCCGACACTACCCCTGGGGGGCGACAACGTCTGGGACCGCGACATCTTGTGTTGGCGTGTCGCGCCGTGTTCCCCAGATCCGGTACTCCGACGGGTCGAATGTGCGGGTCGCCAGCCAGTACTGCCAAGTCATCCCGCTCCACAGCGTCCGGTTGACGCCGTGCTCGTCCAGATACCAGCTTCGGCAACCACCGGTGCTCCACACCGTGCCCGCCAACTCGGCCTGCAGCTCGGCGTTGTAGCGGTCCTGGGCCTCGCGCGTCGGGGTCAGCGCCCGTGCGCCTGCGCGGTCGACCGCCGCGATGGCCTGGGCGGCGTAGCGGATCTGCGACTCGATCATGAACACCACCGAGTTGTGCCCCAGCGCGGTGTTCGGGCCGAGCAAAAAGAACAGGTTGGGCATGTCAGCGACGGTGATGCCGCGCAGCGCCGCGATTCCCTCCCGGTTCCACCGGTCGACCAGGTCTTCCCCGTCGAGGCCCTTGATGTGCACGTAGGTGTAGGAGTCGGTCACGTGGAACCCGGTGGCGAACACGACGACGTCGACGTCGTGCTGGGTGCCGTCGGCGGTGACGATGCCGGTCGGGGTGAACCGCGTGATGCCGTCGGTGATCACCTCGGTCTTCGGGTTGGCGATCCCGTGGTAGTAGGTGTCGGAGTTGAGGATCCGCTTGCAGCCCGCCCGGTAGTCCGGGGTGAGCTTGCGCCGCAGTTCGGGGTCTTTGATCGACCGGTTGATGTTCCACTTGCCCAGCAGCTCACCGATTTTCAGCAACCGGGGCTGGCGGGTCATGGCGAACCCGACGGCTTCGTGGGCCCAGTAGATGCCCGCGCGCGTCAGTTGGCGCGTGACGGGGACCGTGGCGAACATGCGCTGCATCCACTCGGGGATCGGGTTGTTCGGCCGGGGCATCACCCACGCCGGGGTGCGTTGGTAAAGCTGCAGCGCGGCAACGTCTTTGACGATCTCGGGCACGATCTGAATCGCGCTGGCCCCGGTGCCGATCACCGCGACGCGTTTGCCGGTCAGATCCACGCTGTGGTCCCACTCCGCGGAATGGAAAGCGGCACCCTGGTATTCGTCGAGGCCCTCGAAGTCGGGGATCAGCGGAATGTGCAGTCCGCCGGCGCCGGAGATCACGAACTGCGCGACGAATTCCCGGCCGTCCTTGGTGAACACATGCCAGCGCATCTCCTCGTCGTCCCAGTGCGCTCGGTCCACGTGCGAGCCGAACCGGATGTATCGCCGCAGCCCGTATTTGTCGGCCACCCCCTTGAGGTAGTCGAAGATCTCCGGCTGAAACGACCACATGTGCTTCCAGTCCGGCTTGGGCTCAAAGGAGAACGAGTACATGTGCGACGGGATGTCGCAGGCGCAGCCCGGGTAGGTGTTGTCACGCCAGGTGCCGCCGATCTCGTCGGCCTTCTCCAAGATCAGGAACTCGACGCCGCGCTTCTGCAGCTCGATGCCCATCCCCAGGCCGGAGAATCCGGTGCCGATGATCAGCGCGCGGGTATGCACCGGCTTGGCGGCTACGGTCTCCGCCTCGTGCTCGGCAACCGTCATGATCGGTCTCCCCTCTTTCGCCTCCGGCATGGGCCCATCCTGGGACCGGCGGTACCGGATACTAGGTTCAGGGTACGTGGTGTGCCTGCTCGAGCGCACCTGGCCGCCGCCCGATCGCCCACGGCGAACAGCCGCCGGCAATAGACTGAGCTGGTGCGCGGCGGCTGGCCGCTGATCGGACGAGACGAAGAACTGGCGGTCGTCTCTGGTGCTATCGCTGAGCCGGCAGCGGCCGGGATCCTCATCGCGGGCAGCGCCGGCGTCGGCAAGACGCGCCTGGCCCGCGAAGCGCTCGCGAAGGCCCAGCGTCGAGGCCGCCGATGCCACTGGCTTCTGGCGACGGAGTCCGCGCGATCTGTGCCGTTGGGAGTGTTCGCCGAATTCGCGAGCGGTTTCGGCCCCGACCCGCTGCGACGGGTCCAGGAAATCATCGACGCGCTGGTCGGCTCCCCATCGTCGACGACATCCCCGACGCGGCCGGTGGTCGGAATCGACGACGCCCACCTGCTCGATGAGCAGTCCGCGCTCGTCGTGCACCAATTGGTTCACCGACGCATTGCGACGGTGGTTCTCACCCAGCGCTCGGGTGAGCAGACACCCGACGCCATCACATCGTTGTGGAAGGACGAGCGGCTGCCGCGGATGGATCTGCAGCCACTGGCCGCTCACGAGGTGAGCACGCTGCTGACGGCGGTGCTCGACGGCGAAATCGAGACGACGAGCGCCGAGCGACTCTGGCGCTATACCCACGGCAACGCCCTGTATCTACGCCAACTCATCACCGACGAGATCGCCTCCCGCCGGCTCAACAAACGCGCAGGGGTATGGGTGTGGGATGGTCAACCGGACTTCTCGCCGCGGTTGCTCGAGTTGATCAAGGCCAATATCGGCAGGCACAGCGAGCAGGTCGTCGAGGTGCTCGACATCGTGGCGCTGGCCGAGCCCGTCGAGTTGGCTGTCCTGCTGCACATGGCCTCGCCCGGTGCGGTCGACGAGGCCCAACAGCATGGGCTGATCCGATTCGATCCGGCGGCTCAGGTCGCTCACCTGGCACATCCGATGTTCGGGGAGGCCAGGCGGGCCATGGCCGGACCCATAGGCCTTCGCACCCTGTGCGGACGACTCGCGCACACCATCGGCGAGGTCTGCAGCCCTTCCCTGCACCAGACGGTCCGGCGCGCCGTGCTGGCCCTGGAATCCGATGCCGGCCGTGACGCGGCACTGCTGCACGAAGCAGCCAACGCAGCCTTGGCGCTGCTGGACATACCGTTGGCGATGCGGCTCGGGCGCGCTGCCACCGAGTCCGGCGCCGGACGTCCCGCGCAGTTCAACTACGCGGTCGCGTTGGCCACCGCCGCCCGGGGCGCGCAGGCCGAGAAGATCCTGGGCCAGCTGGCGGCCAGCGCCACCGAGGACGCCGAACGCGTGCACATTGCGCTGGCCCGTGCGGCCAACTTGACGTGGGTTCTCGGCGAACCGGTCACCGCCGAACGAGAACTTGACGCGGCCCAACAGGCGGCCGCCGGTTGCGGACTTGCCCACGCCGTCAACGCGGTCCGCGCATCCTGTCACGCGGCCCGAGGCCAGCCATCGACCGCGGTCGAGTTGGCCACCGAAGCGCTCGCGTCGCGAGAGGTGGCGGGCCTGCCGCGCATGATGGGCCTATGGGGCCTGGTGTACGGCCTCGCCGATCTCGGCTGTACCGAACGGCTTTCCAGCGCAGCGCACGGACACGCGTTCGCGCGCGGTGATGCGCGCGCATCGCATCTGCGGTTCCGCATGGGCGTGGCCTACGTCGACGGGCTGTGTTTGGCCGGTCATGTGCAGAAGGCCCGCCAAGTCGCGGCCGAACTGAGGCACGACGCGCACGATGTCGCGGGTTCGCGATACATCAGCACACTTATCGTCGCGCTCGCCGAACTGGCGGCCGGGGATCTGACGGCAGCATGCAAGTGGCTTCGCGAGTCGGCGGCGCTGCTGTCACCTGAGCTGGAGGACGAGCCCGAGGGCACCTTCCGACTCAGCGAGGTTTGGTTGTCGACGGCGCTGGCGATGGCGGGAGATGCGGAGGCCGCCGAACAGGCACTGGCCGGCCGGCCGGTCGCCGAAGCCGGAGGCTTTCGCTACTGGGAGACCGATCAAGCGCTCGCCGCGGCATGGATCGACGCCGCCCGCGGTCTTCCGAGCCTGGCGGTGCGGGCCGCGCTCGAGGCCGCCGACCAGGCCCGCGCGCTGCATCGTCCGACCCGTGAGGTGATGTGCCTGCAAACGGCGACGCAGTTCGGTGACAGCTCCTGCGCGGACCGCCTCGCAGAGTTGTCGGTGATCGTCGGCGGGCCGAGACTGATTGCCGTGGCAGCGCATTCGGCCGCGTTGCACGCCCACGACGGCACCGGCCTGCTCGAGGCGTCACGGTGCTACGAGGCCTTCGGCGATCGTGTCGCAGCGGCCGATGCCGCCGCCCAGGCCGCGATCGTGCTTCGCGAGCAGGGGCGCCGCGGTGCGGGTCTCACGGCGACCGCGGTAGCACAGCGCCTGTCCGGCGAGACCGGCGCACACACATATGCGCTGCGGGCCAACAGGATCGACTTGCCACTGACTGCGCGGCAACGCGAAATCGTCACCCTTGCCGCCCGAGGGCTGTCCAACCGCGCCATCGCCGACCGGTTGGTGTTGTCCGTGCGCACGGTCGAGGGGCACCTGTTTCAGGCCTCGCAGAAGACCGGCGTCAGTACCCGCGAAGAACTCATCGCCATGGTCCAGGGACGGTCCGCCGAAAACCGCCCGACCGATCGGCTCGCGTGATTCGCACTTGCGTTCGACGCACCGAGTAACTCGGGTAGTGAACTACGCGGGCTCCTGCGGGGCGGCGGCCATACGTTGCGGCTGAAACACGCAACGAGGGAGACCGTCATGGCAGACGACAACAGCGGCCGCGTCGGCGTGGACCGACCTGGCACGGTTAGGCGGTCCGACGATCCTGGTCACGACGCCCGCACCGGTGCGTCGTCAAGTTCCGTCCGCGAGGCACCCACCCGTGAGGCCGGCGAGGCCAAACTCGACCGCGACACCGGCATCGTCACCTACCCCGACGGCTCCACTCACGACATGCGCACCGGCGCATCAACGGACCCCGTCCACAAACCATCCACCGAGATCGGCGGCGCCAAACTCGACCGCGACACCGGCATCGTCACCAACCCCGACGGCTCCAGCCACGACATGCGCACCGGCGCATCAGCACGACCGGTGCATGAGCATGGCACCACCGAAACCGGCGGCCCCAAACTCGACCGCGACACCGGCATCGTCACCAACCCCGACGGCTCCAGCCACGACATGCGCACCGGCGCATCAGCACGACCGGTGCATGAGCATGGCACCACCGAAACCGGCGGCCCCAAACTCGACCGCGACACCGGCATCGTCACCAACCCCGACGGCTCCAGCCACGACATGCGCACCGGCGCATCAGCACGACCGGTGCATGAGCATGGCACCACCGAAACCGGCGGCCCCAAACTCGACCGCGACACCGGCATCGTCACCAACCCCGACGGCTCCAGCCACGACATGCGCACCGGCGCATCAGCACGACCGGTGCATGAGCATGGCACCACCGAAACCGGCGGCCCCAAACTCGACCGCGACACCGGCATCGTCACCAACCCCGACGGCTCCACCTACGACATGCGCACCGGCGTCGAAACCTACCCCGACGGCTCCGCCTACGACACGCGCACCGGCGCATCAGCACGACCGGTGCATGAGCATGGCACCACCGAAACCGGCGGGGCGAAGTACAACCCCGACAGCGGGCAGTGGGACAACCCCGACGGGTCCTCCTCGGAGTCCGACCCCGAGTCAGACGGCTCCGAATCCAGCGGCTCGGGATCGGGCAGTTCCGGATCGACCAGCGGCGACGACGACGACTCAGCTGACTCAGGATCGGACACCAACGACGACTCCGACGACGACGACAGCGACTCCGAGGACTCCTCGACAGACGACACCGATAGCGGCGATGACACCGGAGAAGGCGACGGCGACTCGCTGCTCATGGACGGGTTCACCAGCGGCAGCGCTGGTTCCGCGGGCGCCAGCCCGGCCGCGGCGATACGCGACTGGGCGACCAACCCCGACCGAGGCGACACGTCGGTCTTCGGGGAGGCCGGCGAGGACGCCCCGCCGGCGCGCGGCGTACCCAGCGGGGTCGTCCAACCCGGCGCCAGCCCGGACGGCGACGGGTCATCGTCGCCCGACAGGCCCGCCATCGACACCGGCGATGACCAACCGGTCGTGTCGACCTACCAATGGAATTCCGGCGACGAGGACGGCAGCGACCTGGGCCCCGTAATCCAACCCGGCCCCGACGACACGGGCGTCATCGATGGCGGCATCGATTACTGGCTCGTCGACGACCTCACCACCGACCCACCGCCACTTGCCTAGCCGTGGCGGCCGACATGCGGCAGCGCAACGCCGCGCTCAATCGTCTGCCCGTGCAGTACGCCCGCGCGCTACGGCTGCGCGACGCGGGCATCCCCGACGAGGTGACCGCCGAGTGCATCGGCGTGGAGATCGAGGGCCTCCCGTTGGTGATGCGGGTGGCCGAAGCCAAGCTCGCCACGGCAATGGCAACCCGCGCGCAGGTCAACTCCCGGTCCGGGCCCAATCCCCCTGAAGGAGAAGATGATGAGCACCAACATCCACAGGCCGCTCACCGCGACGCTGGGTGCGACCGTGCTGACCGTCGTGCTTGCCGGTCAAATGCTCACGGCGCCAACGGCACACGGTGATCGGACGGTCAGTGCACAGGAGATCTGCAGCCAGGAGGGCCGGGTCGCCAAGGTGAGATGGTTCCCGCCGCCGGTCGTGGGGTACTGCGCCCACCCGTGGAGCATCTTGCCCGGCAATTCGCTCGACGCCGGCGAAGGTCCCATCTCCATCCGGGTGCCCGAAGGGTCGTACATGGTCAATCCCCTCGACCCGTTGAGCCCCTGGGTGATACCGGGCTAGGCGCGCCCCGCGTCGCAGCGCCGCACCGGTCAGGCGACCGGTTGCTGTCGGCGTACGGCGGTGCGAATAGGCTGGTCGGGCTCGATCGTGACGCCGACCAACTCCGCGGTGCCGTTGATGGCACCCATCATGATCGTCGTCATATGGGTGATGAACTTGTCGGCGGACATGCGACGCTCGTCCTCGTCGCCGGCGCCCAGCCACCAGTCCGTCGCCGACGCCGCGGTGCCGAAGATCGCGTACGCCGCGAGTTCGAAGGCCGCGGGGTCCAGCGCCATGTCCTGCAGTTCGTTGCTGATCATGTCGGCAACAGCCAGGGTGATCTCGCTGCCCTTGTTGACCGCCGTCATCGCCGCCGCCGACTTGTCGGCGAACCGGCCCTGCAGCAGAAAGCGGACCACGTTGGGGTGGCGCTCGACCAACTCGACGTAGTGCTCGACTCCCCGCCCGACGATGTCGCGTGTGGAGTCGGTCTCCACGTTGATCGACGGGATGATCGCGGCCCACAACATGTCGCGCATCCGCTGACCGATCTCGGTGAACATGTCCGACTTGTCGGCGAAGTGCCGGTAGATCTTGGGCTTGGCGGTACCGGCCTCCTCAGCGATCTCGCGCACGCTCACGTTGGGACCGAGCCGGTCGATCGCGCGGAAGGCGGCGTCGACGATCTCCGCGCGCACCTTCTTGCGGTGCTCGCGCCAGCGCTCGCTGCGGGCGTCGACCTTGACACCCGGCTGGCCGCTCGACCGCGTCCTGGACCCTCGTCGCACCCGATCACTGTACCGCCCGGACACCGTTGACCTGCCCAGACCGAGGGTGTCTGGCCCGCAAAGGCGCTGACCGCCGCACAGCGCCTCGCGCATTCGTTCGATTACCGGCGCCGGACAGGTACCCGACTACTCGGGCCGCGGGCCCGCCCCCGCCTTACGTTGCCGGTGTCAGGCAGCGGGCACCGGCTTCGAACCGAGGGGTGGACATGGCTACCACGTCGTCCTACATCGCACGCCTCGGCGCACTGGCCGTGGCGCTCGGGGTGGGCGCCGCAGTCGTGACCGGGAACGGGACCGCGTCAGCAGACCCCGACGAGCCGGGTACGAATTCGGGTTCGGAGTCCTCCGCGGAGTCCGCCCCGGCCGCGTCCGCCGCCGAGTCGGAATCCGGTCCGAGTCTCGGTGCGCCACCGTCGGCCGCCTCCGATGCGGCGGGCGAATCTACCGCGACGGATACCCGAACCGCGCCACGTGGTCAGGTGCTGAACACGGGCGGGGCCCGCACAAGCCGGCAAGCCACCGCCACGGAACCCGCACAACCGGCGATCGAACCGGCCACATCGCAGCTGACGGAGCCCGAACCGGCCGAGCCCGAGCCTGGCGAACCGGAAGGGAAGAGCGACATCCCAGCCGTCTCGTCGGATCTTCGAGCACACAAACGCTCCGACACGGTCTCCCAAAAAGCCCGGGTGAGTGCGCCGTCCACAACCGGTGACCGGACCGGGGCTGCCGGATCGACGGCGCCGCGGCCGCGCGTCGAGGCGCACCAGGATCGGCCCGGCGTCGTCGAGGACGCGCGGACCGAGAACCAGGGCGGCCCGCCGCGCCCTGCCACGGCCGACTTGCCGGCCACTCGCGCGATCACGTCCGCGCCGGAAAGAATCTCGACCGCCGCGGCGCTGCCCGCCCCGCCGCCGGTCCACCGCCGGGTGACCGAACTGTTGTCCGTCCTCGCCTTCGGCGCGATGGCGGGCGATGTCCCGAGCATGCCGACCCGGTCGCCGATCGCACTCGCGCTGATGGCGACGGCCGTCCGCCGCGAGGCCGAGCACGCGCTCTCCGACCTGGCGATCCCGGCCATGAGCCCGGCTCCGGTGGCCGCCATGGTCCTGCAGCCCCAATCGCGTGAACTGCTGGTGCTCGCCGTCCCGGTCGGGCCCGATCTGAGCATGTCGGTCGGCGGCCTGATCCGGATCACCCTGGGCGACGGCGGGGCGATCGCCATCTCCAGCGGCAGGGGCTCGGTGGCGATCGCCGTGGGCGAAGGCGCGACCGCGTTCGCCACGGACGGCAATTTCAACCGCGCGACCGCCTACGGCGCCCACAGTTCGGCCACCGCGACCGGCGGCAACAACAACACCGCCACCGCGTCCGGCGACGGGACCAGCGCCCGCGCCGTCGGCGACAACAACACCGCCCGCGCCGAGGGGGTGGACAGCCACGCCACCGCCGCGAGGGCACCGACAACACCGCCAACGCGATCGGAACCAAGAACCTCGCCAGCGCGATAGGCGAATCGAGTTCCGCCAGCGCGCTGTCCGGTACGGGCAACAGGGCCGCCGCCAACGGTGACAACAGCACCGCGGTCGTGTTGGACAGCAACAACAGCACCGCGCAGGTCGTCGGAGACCGCAGCGGCGCGGTGGTGACGTCCGGCGACCGCAATCACGCATCCATCATGGGCAACGACAGTCGAGCCGAGGCCCGCTTCGGAACCGCCAACGAAGCCTCCGTGATCGGCGACAACAGCCACGCCGGCGCGATCATCGGCAACGGCAATATCGCTCGCACCACCGGCGACGGAAGCAATGCCGGTGCCGGCAACGGCGACAACAACACCGCCACCGTCACCGGAAACAACAGCATCGCCAGCGCACAACGCGGCGACGACAACACCGCGACCGTCGACGGCGACAACAGTGCGGCGACCGCCGTCGACGGGCACGGCAACACGGCGTTGGTGATCGGCAACGACAGCGGCGCGATCGCCGGCAACGGCGAAGCCAATCTCGCGGTGGTGCGGGGCGATTCGAGCATCGCCGATTCCGGGTCTGGGTTCGCCAACACCGCCACGGTCGAAGGGTTCGACAGCAGCGCGCACGCATTGATCGGTGACTTCAACGCCGCACACGTGACGGGCGACGAGAGCCACGCCTTCGCGGGGTTCTTCGGGGGCGGACGGACCACCAACAGCACCGCCCTCGTCAACGGCAATCTCAGCGTGGCCGTCGCGAACTTCGGCGACTCCAACGCCGCCACCGTCATCGGCGACCGCAGCACCGCCAGGGCAGGGGACGGCGACAACAACACCGCAACCGTCGAGGGCGTAGACAGCACCGCCTCCGCCGGGCTGCCCGGCAACGACAACACGGCCACCGTCGACGGCCGCAACAGCGCCGCGACCGCCGGTCCGGGCAACAACAACACCGCCGGCGCCACCGGCGACGGCATCATCGCGAACACCGGCCCCGGCGACGGCCTGACCGTGATCCTGCCCTGACGATCGCCGCGGCTTTCCTCACCGTTCACCGGTCGGCCCTGGACACCCTTGACCTGCCAGGACCATGTGTCCAATCGCACATGAAGGCACCGGCTAGAGCCGTTCCGCGGACGGCGAAGGTGGCATGTGCGCAGGTAGTATCGCGACGACAATCCCAATCGACGAGACGAGTTTCATGACGCAGCGATACGACCTGGTCATCGCCGGTGGCGGACCATCGGGCTCGGCCGCCGCGTGGCAGGCCTCGCAAACCGGCGCGAAGGTAGTGGTCCTGGACAAGGCCGAGTTCCCCCGCGACAAACCCTGCGGGGACGGCCTGACCGCGCGCGCGGTCAGCTACCTGCAGAAGATGGGCCTGGCCGACGAGGTCGCCAAGTTCCATCGGGTCAACCGCGTCACGGTGTTCAGCCCCAGCCAGTGGGAGCTGTCCTTCCCCCGCCGCCCCGGCATGCCCGACCACGGCCACACCGTGAGCCGTACCGAACTGGACACGCTGCTGCTCAAGCACGCCGAGTCCGCGGGCGCCGAGGTGCGCCAGTCCGCGGAGGTGACGGCGCCGATCCTGGAGAACGGCCGGGTGGTGGGCGTGACGCTGCGCAGCGGCGAGAAGGTGTACGGCGACGCCGTGATCGCCGCCGACGGCGCCTACTCCCCGATCAAGCGCGCGCTGAAGATCGACTCTGAGTACAACGGCTACTCGGCGATCGCGATCCGCTCCGAGATGTATGCCAACCGGCCCGACTCCGACAGCCTCGACATCTATCTCAAGCTGGTGTTCCAGGGCGACCAGCTGCCCGGATACGGCTGGGTGTTCCCGATGGGCAGCGGCCGGTTCAACATCGGGCTGGGCTATGTCAACAGCTACAAGAACTGGCAGTCGATCAACGCCACCCAGTTCCTCGGCGAGTTCCTGCGCACGCTGCCCCCGGAATGGGAGCTGCCGCCGATCGAGGAGCTGAAGAAGAACAAGAGCGTCCGCGCGTGGCGGCTGCCGATGGGATTCACGGCGTGGCCACCATGGCGGCCCGGGGTGCTGTTCACCGGCGATTCACTGGGCGCGGGCAAGCCGGCCTCGGGTGCGGGTATCTCCAAGGCGCTCGAATCCGGCTTGGCCGCAGGCGAATGCGCGATCGCCGCGCTGACCAACGGCGGACCCGACGACTTCACCAACTACGCGCAGCGGATGGAAGCGGCGTGGGGCAGGGAGTACCGGCGCGGCCGCTACTTCCACAAGCTGCTCGGCTATCCGAGGGTCGCCAACGCCGGTATCAAGCTCATCGACAACGCCGCGTTCCGCGATCGGATGCTCAAGGCGCTGTACAAGAAGGCCCAGGGGCCCCAGCACACGGTCAAAAACGGCTAGGCCGGCTGCAGCGCCAAGCTGACCTCGCAGGAGCCCGCAGTGGCGTCGGGGGTGACGGCCGCGTGGTAGCGGGCGCCGATCACGTCGACGTTGCGGTCGATGACCTCCTGGATCAGGCCCTGCTGCATCCCGCGCACCACCTCCGGTGCCGTCGCGGCCACCTCGGCCAGCGGGCATGTGCAGATCTGCACGATCACCTCGCCGAACGAGTTGAACACCGAACGCACCTGAAACCCCAACTCGCCCAACGTCGCAACCACCAGGTCCACGACCGTCGTCTCCTCGCGCCTGCGCGCCGCCCGCACCCGGTGCGCCAGATCCGCGCCGATCCGCAGCGCGCGTTGTTCGCGTTCCTCGACCGTGCCGCCGAGGTGCGCGGCGAACAGCGAGACGATCTCGGCGTAGTCGAGGCTGGGCGCCAGTTCGTAGGTGAGCCGTGGCCGTCCGGCGCGTCCGGCCTTGACCTCGCCGCGACGGACGACGCCCTGGGACTCCAATGCGGTCAGATGAAACCGGGCCGTGGTGACGTGAATGCGTAGTTCGTCAGCGATGTGGCGCGCATCCACGGGCTCGGGCGAGGCCCGCAACAGGCCCAGAACCCGTTGCCGCTGTTGGCCTGCCGAGCGCTGAGGCGGTGCATCGGCCACGTGGTGCTGCACTGGCGTCACGTCAGCGTGTCAGGGTGCGGGCACGACGCCGACCACCGACACCGCGGTCAACGAGTCCCGGTACTTCTGGAAGGTGCGGCGCATGTCGACGACGCGACGGCGAGCGGCCGGCCGGCGGATCAGGTTGCCGACGATTCGCAACGCTCCGAGCGGGCCTTCGTCCGCGAGTACCCGTGTCGGGTTGAGCAGCGCCATCGGGGCGTAGTCGATGGTGACGTCGGTGAAGCCGGCGTCGGTGAGCAGGCGCACCCACTCCCCCGCGGTGAGCGGACGGGCGTTGACCTTGATCGCGCGCGACATGCCGCGACGGATCTCGTCCTTAGTCTCCTGCGCGATGGAGTCCGGCTTGAGGCCGAGTTCGTGGATTGCGTACCGGCCGCCGGGGCGCAGTACCCGGAACGCCTCTTCGACGATCGCCCGCTTGGCCTTGTCGCCCTGCATGGTCAGCATGGCCTCACCGATCACCACGTCGGCGCTGCCCCCCGGCAGCCCGGTCTCGGCGGCGTCGGCGACCACCACCTTGCCGTCGACCGGCGCGACCACCTCGCGCACGGATTCGGTGGCCGCCGCGGTGTCATCCACGCCGACGTAGGACCGCGGCTTTCGGGCGACGATGTCGCGCGCGGTGCGCCCCAGCCCGGGACCGAGTTCGACGACGTCGGCGCCGCCGATTCGCGCGGCGCCCAGCATCCGCGTCGTCAGTTCCAGACCGCCGGGGCGCAACACCCGCTTGCCAAGGCGCGCCAGCAGCCAGTGGCCCGGCAGATCGGCGTCGGACCGCTGGGCGAGCGGAAGCGTTTGCCGCACAGTCATTTTCGGATCGTCCTTTCGACGGTGGCGATCGACGAGATCGCCGAGCGGATGAGCGCACCGACGCCTACCCCGTCGCCCGCGGCCAAGCGCGCGAGCAGACCTCTCAACTTCGACCACTCCAATTTAGAGGAAACTCTTGCGGCTAATGTAAAACGCCGGATCCGATTAGGCAAGCCTTACCTGTTCGAGTGAGGTGCGCCGCCGCTCGCGCAATCCGCAGCGTCCGCGTCCGGCGGGGGCGACACTTACCCAAAGGACCCGATGGGTCGAAAAGGGGGGGAGGTCGCATTGCGCAGCACTGTCGGTGTCGCTGCGGTTCGCGCCGTGTCGGTGATCGCGCTGCTGCTGCTCGGCTATCTCGTCGCGCTGGCGCTGGGCCCGCAGCTGAGAGACCCGGCGCCGGCGTGGTTGCAGTGGTTCGGGCGGCCAGGATCGTGGCAGACCATCGCGCTCGTGGTCGCCGTCCTGGTGCTGCTCGGGATCCTCGTCGTGCGGGCGCAGGGCGTGCGACGCCCGGGTGCCCCGGTGGCGATAGTCGCCGGCCTCGCGCTGATCAGCGCCGTGCTGGGGCTGGCGTCCTACTGGGATTGCCACGACGACGAACACCCGCGCTTCTTTCGCCCGTTGATGTTCACCGCGTCGGTGGTCAAGGGCGGCACCGGCGACCAGTCGCTGAGCGGCCAGACCTGTCCGTCGCCGACCCCGGTAGCGCTGGAGATTGCGCGACTGTCGGCGCTGGCGGCCATCTTCCTGAGCGTGGTCGGCGTGGCGGCGGCGTTGTTCCGCTCGCGGATGGATCGCCTGCGCGTGTACTTCGCCCGATCGATCACCGCGGTGGTGGACGTCGACGACGACACCCTGTCCATGGTCAGCGCGGTCGCCAGGACGATGGACCCCCGCGCCACGCTGGTGCTGATCACCACCAGCCTCGACCATCCCTGCGTGCCCGAGGCCCGCAATCACGGCGCACGAGTCGTCGCGGTGGACTTCGACCGGCCCGACACGCTGAGATCCTTGTCGCTGTGGCGCAAGCTGGACCGGCTGTATCTGCTCTCGGCCGATCCGTCAAGTAATCTGTTGCGGCTGAAGGTCATTGCGGACCGACTGGCTGAAGTGAGCCGTAAACAGCGCTTGCCGTTAATCGTTCGCATCGACGACCCATGGCAGGCCGAGGCGTGGCGGGCCACGCACTTCGGCGGCTCGGACACCAGGTGGGCCGCGGACGCGGTCGGCAAGTACGAGGTGACCGCCCGTCGGTTGCTCGACAGGATCATCTCCACCGACGGGGTGGGCCGCGTCCTGATCTGCGGGACGTCTCGGCTCACGCTGGCGTTGTGTTCGAACATGGCGCAGCGCCAGCTCGAGCGCGACTACTACGCCGCGCCGGACGAGGACCCGTTGCCCCGGCTGGTGCTCGTCGCCGAGAACGCCGAGGCATACGAACAGGATTACGCGATGTCGCGGCGGCGGCTGGGCGTGTCGGCGAGCAGCATGCAGATCCAGACGGTCGCCGAGAAGCCGTCGGTGCCGGTACTTGCGTCGCTGCTCGCCGACAAGGATGCGGGCGGTACCGCGGTGATCCTCGTCGACCGGGACGGGTCGACGACGTCGTCCATCGACACGACCACCGGCACCCGACTGGCCGCCCGGTTTCCCACCACGCCGATCTACGCGTGGGATGCGTCGGCCCAGGTCACCGAAGACCGGCTGTCACTGATCGGCAAGCTGCGCACCTACCGGCTGAGCATGGACCTGCCGGAGGGGCAGGCCCAGGACGCCTGGGAGCGAGCCGCGCGGCTGATCCACGATCGCTACGCCGCCGAGTCCGGCCATCGCAGCGCCGGCACCCGTCCGTGGGCTGAGCTCGACGAGTTCTATCGGGAGTCCAATCGGCGTCAGGTCCGCAACGCCCTGTGGATGGTCGAGCAGATCGGTGGTCACACGTGGAACGCGTGGAATGACACATCCGACAAGGCCGAAACGCCCAACCTTCGCGGGTTGCCGCCGCTGGATCAGCTGCGGCTGTTGGGATTCGAGCGCGATGAGGCGATCGCGATGGCTCGTGCCGAACACGAGGACTGGTGCCGCTACTACCGTGCGTCCGGCTGGCGGTACGGCCCGACGCGCGACGATGCCCGCAAGATCCACGACAAACTGGTCGATTGGGCCAGCATCGAAGCGGATCCGGACCTGCTCAACGCCGCGCTGGGCAGCCTGGCGGCCACCCTGTCGAAGCTTCGCGAGCTGGGATACCGGTCCCGTCCCGCGCGAGACCGACACGAATGGCAGCGGTTTCGCCGCATCGGTCACGTCGTCGCCGAGCAGCGCGACGTCGCGTGGACGTGGAAGACCACGTCGGGCGAGACCATGCGCGCCGAGGCAGGCGATTGGGCCGTGCGCGACGTCGACGGCGGCGAGTACTGGTCGGTGCGCGACGACATCTTCCGCGCCACCTACCAACATGTCGAGGGCGACCGTTGGCAGCGACGCGGCACCGTACGCGCCCGACGCGCCGAGGACGGCGAAACCGTCGCCACACTCGAGGGTTCCGTCCGCCCCGCGTCCGGCGACTGGGTGGTGCGGGGCGACCAAGGCGAACAGTGGGTGGTGCCGGGCGAGCAGTTCACCCGCCGCTATGACGGACCCCTCACCGAATCGCGCGTGGCGGTGGGATCCGCTGAATCACGGCCGCTGACAATCGAATGAAGGTGAGACACATGGGATTACCCCGTAGCAAGTGCGTTACCACGATATTCGCCGCCGCGGCAGCGGCCACGGCGCTGGTGGCCGGCCCGCCGCCCGACGCGCACGCCGAGCTGATCGGTTTCACGTCGCCGTCGGGCAACATCGGTTGCATGATGGACGCGTCGCAGGTGCGCTGTGATATTCGCGAACGCGATTGGGCGCCGCCGCCTCCGCCGCCGGACTGCCCCTACGACTACGGGCAGGGGCTGAGTCTGCATGCCGGTGGCACAGCCACGTTCGTCTGCGCCGGGGACACCGCGCTGGCCGGCGGCGGCCCGTTGGCATACGGCCAGTCACACACCGACGGCGTACTGCGTTGCGACAGTGCGATGTCGGGCATCACCTGCCGCGATGTCGAGACCGGGCGCGGTTTTTCGATCAGCCGCGAGGGCTACCGGTTCTTCTGACCTACTTCGCGCAGATCGGCTCGGCGTCCTCGAGGCCGTAGCGGTCCTTTTCGGCGTCGGTGAGATCGCGCTGATGGACCGCACATCCCTCGGCGATCCAATCGGTCGGATCCAGGGAGAACCGGATCAGGCGGCGGTCGGCGACCGAAGCGGTGAACGCCACATCCCGACCGAGGGCCAGGCTGGGCTCCAACGTAAAGCCGGAGCCGGCGCCGCGGTCCACCGCGGTGAGCGGTCGATCCGACAACCTGGTTCGACTCGCCAGATCCCAGAAGATGATGCTGCCATCCTGGGACACGGCGGCCAGTTCGCCGTTGCCGCGAAACGCGACATCGGTCACCCGATCGGCCACCCGCAGATCGTCTCCGGTCGGCTCGCCGGACTCGACGTCGAACAACCGCACCGGACCGCTCCACAGGCTCACCGCGATCGTGCCACCGTCGGGCGCGATCGCCAACGACCGCACCTGCTCGCGCTTCATCTCCACGCTGGTGTTGGTGCCGTCGGCAAGCCGATAGATGACCAGTTCGTTAGAGCCGCCGATGATCAGACGCGATCCGTCCGGAGTGAACGCCAAGCCCCAGGCCAATGGCGGGCCGGCGATTTCGCCCTCTTCGACGAGCTTGGTGTCGTCCAACCGCCATAACCGCACGGGCGCGGCGTCGAACGACTGGGCATCGGCGTTCATCCATCGCGTCGCCACCGTGACGCCGTCGGGTGAGACCGCAAGCTGACTTGCCGGCTCGCCTGGCGCGACCCGGGTCGCGGTGGGTGCCTCCGCGATGCCGTCCCACACCACCACCTCCCCCTCGCTGGTGCTGGCCAACACGCGGCCGCCGTCGGGAGTGAAGACAACCTGGTCGATCACGCCGTCGACGGTCACCGACGGGCCGTTCGGATCCGGCTCGGCCACGTCGGTGAGGGTCAGCGCGGTGACCAGCTGGCCGGGTGTGCTTTCGCCGGATGACGAAGCCTCGGCAACGGCGCGGACGACGGCAAGGCGGTCGCCTGCGGGTGAAATCGCGACGGCCACCGCGTCGGTCCAGCCCTCGACCGGCTGGGCCAGGGGGCGGCGTTGGCCGTCGCCGTAGTCGAGAAGTAAGGCCCCGCCTGCGGTTCCACCGGTGATGCCGCGCCAAGAGTTGGCCGGGTCCCATGCCACCGCGGTGGCGGCCTGTTCGTCGACCCGCACCGGGGGCAGCGGCGGCGAACCGGTGAGGTGGTTCCAGTAGATGATGAAGCCGTCCTCGGACACCGAGGCCACCGAGCCGGCCTCCGGGTTCTCGCCCGTCGCGGCGAGCCCGGTGATCTCGTCGGGGTGAAGTTCGTTGAGGCCGGCAGCGGTCGGCGTTCCGTCGGCGCCATTCCAGAAGCCCACGGTGCCGTCGCTGCTGCCCGTGACGACAGTTCCGTCGTCGACGACGGTGAGAGCCGATACTCGACTGCCGATTTCACCGACTTCGACCTTCTCCCACACCGGTCGCTGAGGCATTGCGGGATCGAACCGTCGCAGCGCCCCGTCGCCGCCGGCGGTGACGAGCCCGCCGTCGGGCGTCCACGCCAGCGCACTGACCGCTGTCATGGTGTTAGCGGCGCGTTCGACGACGGGGAACGTCGCCGAGGGCTCGGACCCGCCCGCGTCCCATACGATGACCGCGCCCCCAGCGGTGCCGGCGGCGATCCGGCCGGTCGATGGCGCCACAGCCAACGCGGTGACCGCATCCTCGGTAGTTCGCATCTCCGAGACCCGCAGATCGCCGTCGAGTGTGGCGACGACGCCGCTGCCGGCAACAACCACGGCATCGGAGCCGGCCCTGGCGGGGGCGATCGCGACCACCTCATCGACGAGTTGGCCGTCGATCCTGCCGAGTTCGGTTCCGCTGGTGAAACTTTGGGAGATGATCTCGCCGTCCGTCGTGCCAATCCAGATCCGATCGGCGGCGTCCGAGATGGCGACCCCGGTCACCGGTGCATCGACGAGGATGCGGCGCGTGAACTCCGGGAGGTTGGCCACCGAGGTGAGCAGAGCACCCTCGGTCTGCACGTTGGGGTACAGCCGGTACCCGTGCGCGGCGAGGAGGAAAGCCAGGTCGGGACGCTCGAGTTCGGTGCTGCTCTGTGCCGCCAGCCGCTGCGCTTCGGCCTGAATCCGGCGTTGCTCGGCCTGGTTCGCGTTGTAGACGGCGACTCCGGCGGCCGTGACGGCCGCGACGGTCAACACGGCCAGCGACGCCACCGCGGACCAGGCGATGCGCTTGGTACGGCGGTGCTGGCGGACGTCCTCACCCTCGATCTCGTCTTTGGTGCGGCCGTGCAGCGGTGCGGCCACCTCGGCCACCCCGTTGCGGAACTGGCTGTTGCGCAGGTCGAGCTGGTCGACGTCATGCGCCCAGCGCAGGTCCAGATGGCGGGGCTCGTCGCTGAACACCCCCCGCAGGGCGGGCGGCACCGCGTCGGAGTCGTCGGTGAAATCGCCCTTCGCGGGATCCCATTCCCAATGGCCGTCGGTGACGACAGGCAGGATCCGGTCGACTGACCGATGCGCCTTCCAGTGCTCGATCTCCCGATTGACCCACACCGATGCCGCGGCCTGCGGCGACGTGAGCAGCAGAAACCACTCCGCGTCGTCGAGCGCGCGGACGATCGCATTCCACAAGTGCGGGTCAACCGACAGGCCCGTTTCGTCCCGGAACACCTCCAGCGACCGGCGCCGGTACCAGGGTTTGGCCAGACGCTGCAGCGCCCGCTGCAACGCCGGGGCCAGCCGGCCGTCGGCCGCATGCGAGTAGGAGATGAAGGCGTCGTAGCGCATATCGCTCGCATTTCGTGGCCGGGCAAAACACAGTGCCGACGGTGTCGGCAGATGCAGTATGCCCCGCGCCGGTGCCCAGTGTCGGCTTATTGCACGCTCAACCGGCGAACCGCGTGCGATAAGCCAACACTGGGCGTTCGAGCACTACAACATGCAGGAGACGCAGCCCTCGACTTCGGTGCCCTCCAGCGCCATCTGGCGCAGCCGGATGTAGTACAGCGTCTTGATTCCCTTGCGCCAGGCGTAGATCTGGGCCTTGTTGACGTCGCGGGTGGTGGCGGTGTCCTTGAAGAACAGCGTCAACGACAACCCCTGGTCCACGTGTTGCGTTGCGGCGGCATAGGTGTCGATGACCTTCTCGTAGCCGATCTCGTAGGCGTCCTGGAAGTACTCCAGGTTGTCGTTGGTCATGTACGGCGCCGGATAGTAGACCCGCCCGATCTTGCCTTCCTTGCGGATCTCGATCTTGGATGCGATCGGGTGGATCGACGACGTCGAGTGGTTGATGTAACTGATCGATCCCGTCGGCGGCACCGCCTGCAGGTTCTGGTTGTAGATACCGTGCTCCTGCACCGACGCCTTGAGCCGCTTCCAATCCTCTTGGGTCGGAATGCGAATGCCTGCGTCGGCGAACAGCTTGCGGACCTTGTCGGTCTTCGGCTCCCACACCTGGTCGGTGTACTTGTCGAAGAACTCACCGGTGGCGTACTTGGAGCGCTCGAATCCCTTGAAGTGGCTGCCGCGTTCGATCGCGATCTTGTTCGACGCCCGCAATGCGTGATAGCACACGGTGTAGAAGTACATGTTGGTGAAGTCGATGCCCTCTTCGGAGCCGTAGAAGATCCGCTCCCGGGCCAGGTACCCGTGCAGGTTCATCTGCCCGAGCCCGATCGCGTGGGAGTCGTTGTTGCCCTGCTCGATCGACGGCACCGAGGCGATGTGGGTCTGGTCGGAGACGGCCGTCAGCGCCCGGATCGCCACCTCGACGGTCTGCGCGAAGTCCGGCGAGTCCATCGCCTTGGCGATGTTCAGCGAACCGAGGTTGCACGAAATGTCCTTGCCCACATGGGCGTAGGTCAAGTCCTCGTTGAACACCGACGGCGTGGAGACCTGCAGGATCTCCGAGCAGAGGTTGGAATGGGTGATCTTGCCATCAATCGGATTAGCTCGGTTGACGGTGTCCTCGAACATGATGTAGGGGTAGCCCGACTCGAACTGCAGCTCGGCCAGCGTCTGGAAGAACTCGCGCGCCTTGATCTTCGTCTTGCGAATCCGCGCATCGTCGACCATCTCGTAGTACTTCTCGGTCACCGAGATGTCGGCGAACGGCAGCCCGTAGACCCGCTCGACGTCGTACGGCGAGAACAGGTACATGTCTTCGTTCTTCTTGGCCAGCTCGAACGTGATGTCCGGAATCACCACACCCAACGACAGCGTCTTGATCCGGATCTTCTCGTCGGCGTTCTCCCGCTTGGTGTCCAGGAAGCGGTAGATGTCGGGATGGTGGGCGTGCAGATACACCGCACCTGCGCCCTGGCGGGCGCCCAGCTGGTTGGCATAGGAGAACGAATCCTCCAGCAGCTTCATGATCGGGATGACGCCCGAGGACTGGTTCTCGATGTTCTTGATCGGTGCGCCGTGCTCGCGAATGTTGGTCAGCAGCAACGCGACCCCGCCACCGCGCTTGGACAGCTGCAGCGCGGAGTTGATCGAGCGCCCGATGGACTCCATGTTGTCCTCGATGCGCAAGAGGAAGCAGCTCACCGGCTCACCGCGCTGCTTCTTGCCCGAGTTGAGGAACGTCGGGGTGGCCGGCTGGAACCGGCCGTCCATGATCTCGTCGACGAGCTGCTCGGCCAGCTTGGTGTCACCGGCGGCAAGGGTCAACGACACCATCACGACGCGGTCCTCGAAGCGCTCCAGGTACCGCTTGCCGTCGAAGGTCTTCAGCGTGTAGCTGGTGTAGTACTTGAACGCGCCGAGGAACGTCGGAAACCGGAACTTCTTGGCGTACGCCCGGTCGATAAGCGTCTTGACGAAGTTGCGCGAGTACTGGTCGAGCACCTCACGCTCGTAGTAGTTCTGCTGGATCAGGTAGTCGAGCTTCTCGTCGATGTCGTGGAAGAACACCGTGTTCTGGTTGACGTGCTCGCGGAAGAACTGGTGCGCGGCTTCCCGGTCCTTGTCGAACTGAATCTTGCCGTCGGCGTCGTACAGATTCAGCATCGCGTTGAGCGCGTGGTAATCCGTCTCCCCGGGCAGCGTATGGGCGCCGCCTGCGGAGGGGGCGGTGGTTACAGGCTCTGCATCTGTGACGGTTGGTGGCACGTCTGGTCCTTCCAAAAGTCTTCCAAGCCCGCACGGACGGCTTCCACGTCGTCGGGTGTTCCCATGAGTTCAAAGCGGTACAGATACGGCACCCCGCACTTGCGGGACACCACGTCGCCGGCGTAGGCGAATTCCGCGCCGAAGTTGTTGTTACCCGCGGCGATGACGCCGCGGAGCAACGACCGGTTGTGTTCGTTGTTCAAGAACGCGATGACCTGTTTGGGGACATAGCCACCGTCGTTGATGTTGGGTGTGGCGCGCCCACCGCCGTAGGTGGGAAGCACCAGCACGTAAGGTTCGTCGACCTCGATGCGTCCGTGCAGCGGGATCCGGATCGCCGGCAGCCCCAGCTTCTCGACGAAGCGGTGGGTGTTTTCCGACACGCTGGAGAAGTAGACGAGATTGCTCATCATCGACTCCTTCCTGATGTCTTCGGCTACCCGAATTCCCCTATGGTTGCGCCGCGGATGCAGCCGCTATGCCGTTACCGCGACCGCGCCCGCCAGCGCCTTGATGCGGTCGGGCCGAAACCCCGACCAGTGGTCGTTGCCAGCGACGACGACGGGCGCCTGCAGGTAACCCAGCGCCATGACGTAGTCACGGGCCTCGCTGTCGAGGCTGATGTCGACCGTCTCGTAAGCGATGCCCTGCTTGTCGAGCGCCTTGTACGTGGCGTTGCACTGCACGCATGCGGGCTTGGTGTAGACGGTGATCGATGGCTGACTCATCTTCGGTACGGCTCCTCTACAACTGTCACTGCACTGAGACTGGCAACTCGTCGGGTACTACATGTCGCTGTGGTTTCAGCGGCCCGCAGACCTCCGCAATTCCTGGCTGACCGGTTCTCCCTCGCCGGGCTGTCGGGATACCGATCGCGCCGGATTCGGGGGCTCCGGCTGACCCTGAGCGGTACGTGTACCGCGGTGGTCTGTCGGTGCCCGAAACACTACACCTAGTGTCCGACATTGCGAAGAGATACCAGATGTTCTGAATGACATTTTTGAAATTCCCAGGTCGTAAGCCATCGCCCGCCACCCGCTCGGCGTGTCGCATATCACACTGTTGGCGGCGCCGCATCGGATGTCCGTCGTAGCTCTCGGTGTACCACCCGGCACCGACATCCCCGGCGCGCCGGTCCATCGCGCATCCCTCTCAGCAAACCACCGGTTCGCCCCGACGGGCCTGGCCGGCGGTCTTCGCGTGACGTCGGCTAGCCGACCTCGGCGGCCAGCTTTCCGACGATGTCGCGCAGGTTGGCGACCACTTCGGCGTTCTCGCGCGGGTGCTTGTCCGCGAAGGCGGTCGTCTGCACGGACAGCTGCAGATCCTCGAGGACGCGCGCGCCAGCGATCCCGAAGGACTTGCGTGTCTCGGCGTGCGCCCACACCCCGCCGTAGCGACCCAGCGCCGCCCCGGTCACCACGAGGGGCTTGTCCTTCAGCGCGCCCTCGCCGAACGGCCGCGACAACCAGTCGATCGCGTTCTTGAGCACACCCGGGATCGAGCCGTTGTACTCCGGGGTGATGACGAGCGCGGCGTCGGACTCGGCGCCCCTCCGGCGCAGCGCGGCGACCGGCTCGGGAACGGCGTCGTTGTCGATGTCCTCGTTGTAGAAGGGCAGCTCCCCGAGCCGGTCGAAGGTCCCGAGGGTCACCCCGTCCGGCGCGATTTCGGCCGCCAGCTCCGCCAGCTGGCGGTTGATCGAGGCCGCCCGCAGGCTGCCCACCAGCACCAGCACCCTGATGTCCGACATGATCGCGTCCCTTTCGACCGGATCGAAGAATTCTCACACGGCAGAACCGGACCAGGGTCCGATTAATTCCGGCTGACCTAAACTGGTGCGATGGCCGCGCCTCGTCCCCTCAGTGAGCTGCCGGTCACCGACCAAGCGCCGCAGGAGCGGGGCGACGCCGCGCGCAACCGCAGGCTGATCCTCGACGCCGCGCGCCGCCTGATCGCAGAGCGCGGCGCCGACGCGGTCAGCACCGACGACATCGCCGCGGCCGCCGGCGTCGGCAAAGGCACGCTGTTTCGCCGGTTCGGCAGCCGGGCGGGCCTGATGATCGTGCTGCTCGACGAGGACGAGAAGGCCGCGCAGCAGGCGTTCCTGTTCGGGCCGCCCCCGCTGGGCCCCGGCGCGCCGCCGCTGGAGCGGCTGCTGGCCTACGGGCGCAGCCGCCTCGAGTTCGTCCACACCCATCACGCCTTGCTGTCGGATGCCAATCGCGATCCGCAGATGCGGTTCAGTCCGCCGGCCACGCTGCACCACCGCCATGTCCGGGTGTTGTTGGAGGACGCGGGCACCACCGGGGACCTCGACGCGCAGGCCGCGGCGCTGCTCGCGCTGCTCGACGTGGACTACGTACATCACCAACTCACCGAGCGCGGTGCGACGCTGGAGAGCCTCGGTGACGCGTGGGAATCGGTAGCGCGCAAACTGTGTGGGCGATGAACGCTTGCGCGAAGTGGGGGCACCCCCGGCCCGTGGGCCACGGGGACAGACAACACCGATGAAGCGCTGGGTTCTGCACGTCGATCTGGACCAGTTCCAGGCCGCCGTGGAGGTACGCCGTCGCCCCGAGCTCGACGGCCTGCCGATCATCGTCGGCGGCAACGGCATTCCCGACGAGCCACGCAAGGTGGTCACGTGCGCGTCGTATCCGGCGCGCAAGTTCGGAGTGCACGCAGGCATGCCGCTGCGCACCGCCGCGCGCAAGTGCCCGGACGCGACGTTCCTGCCGTTGGATACCGATGCCTACGATGCCGCCTCCGAGGAGGTCATGGAACTGATGCGCGGCTTCGGCCACCCGGTGGAGGTATGGGGTTGGGACGAGGCCTACGTCGGGGCCGAGCTCGACGGCATCGTCGCCGCCGTCGATCTGGCCGAACGGATCCGCGACGTCGTGGCGAGCGAGACCGGCTTGTCGTGTTCGGTGGGCATCAGTGACAACAAGCAACGGGCCAAGGTCGCGACCGGGTTCGGCAAGCCGTCAGGCGTCTATGTGCTCACCGACGAGAACTGGATGGCGGTGATGGGCGACCGCAACGTCGACGCCTTGTGGGGGGTCGGACCCAAAACCGCGAAAAAGCTTGCCACAATGGGGATCACCACGGTCGCCGATCTGGCCGCCACCGATGCGACGACGCTGACGTCGACGTTCGGGCCCACGACCGGTCTGTGGATCCTATTGCTGGCCAAGGGCGGAGGAGACACCGAGGTCAGCGCCACGCCCTGGGTGCCGCGCTCACGCAGCCACGTCATCACCTTCCCGACGGATCTCACGGAGCGTTCCGAAATGGACTCCGCTGTCGCCGATCTCGCGCACCGGACGCTGACCGAGGTGGTCGAACAGCACCGCGTCGTCACTCGGGTGGCCGTGACGGTGCGGACCAAGACCTTCTACACCAGGACGAAGATTCGCAAACTGCCCGCGCCGTCGGTCGACACCGAGACGATCACCGCGACAGCGCTCGACCTGCTGGCCGACTTCGAACTGGATCGGCCGGTACGACTGCTCGGTGTGCGGCTGGAACTGGCGCCTCCGGAAGGCGGGTACTGACCCATGCTGCACACGGTTGCCGTCCGCGGCTATCGGTCGCTTCGCGACATCGTGTTGCCGCTGGCCCGCCTGACCGTGGTCACCGGCGCCAACGGCACCGGCAAGTCGTCGCTGTACCGGGCGCTTCGGCTGCTGGCCGATTGCGGGCGCGGTGAGGTGATCGGTTCACTGGCGCGCGAGGGCGGGCTGGAATCGGTGCTGTGGGCCGGTCCCGAGCAGCTCGGTGTTGCGCGACGCACGGGCCGGGTCGAGGGCACCACCCGGTCCGGGCCGGTCTCGCTGGAACTCGGCTTCGCCTCCGACGATTTCGGCTATCTGGTCGATCTCGGGCTGCCCCAGATGGCCGGGCACAGGTCGTTGTTCGCGCTCGACCCGGAGATCAAACGCGAGGCGGTGTTCGCCGGCCCGGTGATGCGGACCGGCACGACGCTGGTGCGACGCGCCCGCGACTACGCCGAGGCTCGTGTGGAATCGGGCCGGGGGTTCGACAAGCTGTCACAGGCGCTGCCGCCGTTCCGCAGCGTGCTCGCCGAGTACGCCCACCCCGGTGCGCACCCCGAGCTTGCCGCGGTGCGTGATCGCCTGCGCGACTGGCGGTTCTACGACGGTTTCCGGGTCGATGCTTCCGCGCCCTCACGTCAACGCCACGTCGGCACCCGCACGCCCGTGCTGTCCGACGACGGCAGCGACCTGGCCGCGGCCATCCAGACGATCATCGAGGCCGGGCACGACGATCTGCAGCGTGCCGTGGCAGAGGCGTTCGAAGGAGCGACGGTGTCGGTGGCCGTCCACGACGGCCTGTTCGATCTGCAGCTGCACCAGCCCGGCATGTTGCGGCCGTTACGCGCAGCCGAATTGTCCGACGGGACACTGCGATTCCTGCTGTGGGCCGCGGCGTTGTCGAGTCCACGACCGCCGTCCCTGATGGTGCTCAACGAACCGGAGACCTCGTTGCACCCCGACCTGGTGGGTCCGCTGGCGTCGTTGATCCGCGCCGCCTCGAGCACCACGCAGGTCGTCGTCGTCACCCACTCCAAGACGCTGCTGCAGTTCCTGGACACCGTGCCGGTCGCCGACGCTGCCGAGAGCGAAGGGGCCGAAGCCGTGGAGATCGGTCTGTACAAGGACCTCGGCGAAACCCGCGTCGAAGGCCTGGGTCTGCTGACGACGCCGCCGTGGGACTGGGGCAAACGCTAACGCCGCGCCGCGGGGCGCAACGCCTTGGTGAACAACACGTTGGCCTGGCGCATCGCCACGCTGTAGGGCCACCAGGCGAGCCGCTTGAACAGATACAGCGCCCGGATGTCGAACGAGGTGTAGATCAGGAACCGGTTGCGCCGCACCCCTTTCAGGATGCACTCGGCGGCGTGCTCCGGCGAGACCGCGTGCCCGCTGAACCGGTCCGTCCACTTCTTCACCCGCGGGTCCTCACGGTCCACGCCGGCGATCTGAACCGTCTGCACCAGAGGGGTTTTGACCGCCCCGGGAACGACCACCGACACCCCGATGCGGTGTCTGGCCAGATCGAAGCGCAGCACCTCGGACAGGCCGCGCAGGCCGTACTTGCTTGCGCTGTAGGCCGCGTGCCACGGCAGCGCCACCAACCCGGCCGCTGATGACACGTTGACCAGGTGTCCGCCCTGGCCCGCCGCGACCATCGGCGGAAGGAACGCCTCGATGACGTGGATCGGCCCCATCAGGTTGATGTCGATCATCGACTTCCAATGCTGGTGCGTCAGCGTCGACACGGTCCCCCACGCCGACACACCGGCGATGTTCATCACCACGTCCATCGCGGGATGGTCGGCGTGAATGTCTGCGGCGAAGGCCACCACCGCGTCGTGGTCGGAGATGTCGAACGCGCGGTGTTCGGCCACGTGGCCGCCCAACGCCTTCGCGTCTGCCACCGTCTTTTCCAGACCTTCGGCATCACGGTCGGTGAGGAACAGTTCGGCGCCTTCGGCCGCCAGTTTCAGGGCGGTGGCACGACCGATGCCGCTGGCGGCCCCGGTCAGAAGACAACGCTTGCCGGTGAAACCGCTTCGCTGCGCCATGGCGGTGAGGATACCTATGTGCCCGGCTGGTCCTCAGGCAAGTGCTGGCCGCCCCACAGCCCGTACAGCCACAACCGCTCGACGACCGCCACGGCCCGGGCCGGGTCGGCTCCCCGGCCGATGAACGCGCTGTCGTGGGTCAGGGTCATCATCGTCGTCGCCGCCAGCGTCCGCACCAGCGCGGGCAGATCATCGGAGATCGGTTTGGCGTCGGGGTCCTGCTCCACCAGGCTGAGGATCTTGTCGATGATGCCGTCGGCGAAGTCGTCCATCATCTCCCGGATCTGTGCGTCGGTGTTTCGGGCCACCGCACAGGCATGCATGATCGGATCGTTGGTCGCGTAGACCGCCGCGGCGCTGCCGACCATCCGCTTGGCGTAATCGGACAGGGACTCGCCCGGCTCCCTCGGCGCGAAGTTGTGCGTGAGCTTGGCGAGTTCCTCGCTGGCCTCGGCAAGGATCACCGCGAGCACCGCGTACTTGGAATCGAAGTAGAAGTAGAAGCCGGACCTGGCGACGCCGGCGTGTTCGCTGATCGTGCTCACCGACAGGTCGGCGAAGGACCTTTCCTGCAGCAGTTCGCGCACCGCGCGCACAATCGCGTCGCGCTGGCGATCGCCGCGGCTCCGACGTGTCTCCCGTGCTTCGGCCGTCATGGCTTAAGACCTTTTCATTGCGACGCAGCCGCGCCAAACTTGACAGGCGTCAAGTGAGGATACCAGGATGGGTGCCAGGTGACATCCACCACAGCGTGTCCTTTTTCAGGAGTGTCTAGATGGCGACCATCAACACCAAGGATTATCTGCTCGACCAGGCGAAACGACGTCTCACCCCGACGTTGAACAACCTGCCGCTCGGCCCGATCGAGCGGCGCCTCAGCGAGCGGGAGTGGCCGCAGTTCGTGCTGGCCGAGCCGCCGGCGGGATCCGGGCTCAAGCCCGTCATGGGTGACTCGGGTCTGCCGATCCTCGGGCACATGATCGAGGCGTTCCGCGGCGGCCCGGATTACGTGCTGAAGGTTTACCGCAAGTACGGGCCCGTGCACTACGCCCACTCCCCGGCGCTGTCGTCGGTGTCGGCGCTGGGACCCGACGCCACCCAGGAAGTCTTCTCCAACAAGAACAAGGACTACTCGCAGAAGGGCTGGCATCCGGTCATCGGCCCGTTCTTCAACCGCGGCCTGATGATGCTCGATTTCGAAGAGCACATGTACCACCGGCGGATCATGCAGGAGGCGTTCACCCGCACCCGGTTGACGGGCTACGTCGAGCACATCGACAAGGTGGCCTCGAAGGTGGTGGCCAACGACTGGGTGGCCAACGATGCGCGGTTCCTGCTGCACCCCGCGCTCAAGGAACTCACCCTTGACATCGCCTCGGTGGTGTTCATGGGCCACGAACCCGGCACCGACCACGAACTGGTCACCAAGGTGAACGAGGCGTTCGCGATCACCACCCGCGCCGGCGGCGCGATCATCCGCGCCAGCGTTCCGCCGTTCAAGTGGTGGCGTGGGCTGCGCGCGCGCAAGGTGCTCGAAGACTACTTCGAGGAGCGGGTCAAGGAACGCCGCGACTCGGGGGGCACCGACATGCTCTCGGTGCTCTGCCATTCCGAGGACGAGGACGGCAACCGCTTCACCGACGAGGACATCGTCAACCACATGATCTTCTTGATGATGGCCGCCCACGACACCTCGACGTCGACGCTGACCACGATGGGTTACCACCTCGCCGCCAACCCGGAATGGCAGGAACGGTGCCGCGACGAGTCGTCGCGGTTGGGTGACGGCCCGCTGGACATCGAGGCGCTGGAGAAGCTGGAGGCCCTCGACCTGGCGATCAACGAGTCGCTGCGGTTGGTCACCCCGCTGCCGTTCAACGTTCGCCAGGCGATCCGCGACACCGACCTGCTGGGCTACTACATCCCGGCGGGCACCAACATCGTGACGTGGCCCGGCATGAACCACCGGCTGCCGGAGCTGTGGACGAACCCCGAGAAGTTCGATCCCGACCGCTTCGCCGAACCGCGCGCCGAGCACAAGAAGCACCGGTATGCGTTCGCCCCGTTCGGCGGCGGCGCGCACAAGTGCATCGGCATGGTGTTCGGCCAGCTCGAGATCAAGACCGTGATGCACCGGCTGCTGCGCAAGTACCGCCTCGAGCTGCCACGCCCGGGTTACAAGCCGCGCTACGACTACGCCGGTATGCCGGTGCCGATGGACGGCATGCCGATCGTGCTGCGTCCGCTGCACTGACCTGCGGCGAAATCAAGCCGTCAGCAGCCGGTTGGCGCAGGCGATCACCGCGCCCAGCGCCGACTGTGTCGGGTCGTCCGCCAGGCCCATCGCCCATTGCGTGCGGGTGCCGTCGGAGCCCTGGATGAACGTCGCGGTGCACTCGTCGGCGGGCACCTGGTGAAATGCGGTCATCTCGACGGCGATGCCGTGCTCGTAGAGCATCGCGGTCAGCGCCGCGACGGGACCGGGCGCCGCTGCCGACGAGATGCTGGTGCGGTCGCCGATATCCAGGGTCGCCTGGTAGGTGCGGGCCTGGGGCCCGAGCCGGGTCGCGCGACGATGGCCGTCGGCGCATGACCAGCTGCGCAGCCGCAACGGTCCGGAGCTGGGCGAATACTCGGCGAGAAACGCTTCGAACGGCATCGCGGCCGCCTGTGCGCGCAGGGCGCGGGGCAACGGGGTGTGAAAGCGCGCCGCCGCTGCGCAAGCGGGTTGGTTGGTGATTGCGAGAGACATGTGTGCCGGGCTTCTGGTTCAGAGGAGTGACCGACGGAAATAGCAACGACCCACAGCGAGGGGTCGGTCGAGAAATCAGACCCCGCTGCGGGTTGCTACTACGAGTCGCCTCGGCACGGTGCCGATGCTAGACGCTCGACGCGCGGGCGCGCAATCGCATTTGTCTGTCCACGACACCACGACATGCCCGCGAGGTTCGCAGGCCGTAACGTGAGCGGCCGATGAACTGGGCGTTGCTATTCGCGGCGGGTGTGCTCGGCGGCCTCACCGGCAGTATCGCGGGACTCGCATCGGTGGCCACCTATCCGGCGCTGCTCGTCGCGGGTTTACCGCCGGTGACGGCCAATGTGACCAACACCGTGGCGCTGGT
Organism: Mycolicibacterium pulveris; assembly: GCF_010725725.1. NCBI lineage: Bacteria > Bacillati > Actinomycetota > Actinomycetes > Mycobacteriales > Mycobacteriaceae > Mycobacterium > Mycolicibacterium pulveris. The sequence goes on from NZ_AP022599.1 coordinate 486,981, forward strand.
GTTCAACGGCGTCGGCTCCGTGCTGGGGTCTCGCCCCGAGCTGCGGGGGCAGGTCGCGTGGCTGCTGCGGATCACACCGGTGGCCGCGCTTGCCGGAGCGCTCGGCGCGGTCCTGCTGTTGTCGACGCCGCCGGAGGGCTTCGAGCGTCTCGTGCCGGTGCTGCTGGGGCTGGCGTCTCTGGCGATCCTGATGCCGCACGGCACTCCGGAAATGGCCATCGGGGACCATCGCCGTCCGACCTCCCGGGTGGCCCTCGAAGGCGCGGCGATCTTTCTGATCTGCGTCTACGGCGGCTACTTCGGTGCCGCGGCGGGCGTCCTGATGCTGGCTCTGCTGCTGCGGGTCGGCCATGCCACGCTCGCGCACGCCAACGCCGGCAAGAACTACATCAACGGCGTCGCCAACCTCGTTGCGGCCGTGGTGTTCGCGGTCACCGCGCCCGTGCAGTTGTGGGCGGTCCTGCCGCTCGGGCTCGGTTGCCTCATCGGCTCGCGGCTGGGTCCCGTCGTCGTCCGCCACGCCCCCGCCGGCCCGATGCGCGTGTTGATCGGCGCGGCCGGCCTGGCGGTGGCCGTCAAGCTCGCGTTCGACACCTACGGCTGACGGCACCCCCCCACCCCACCCCCGCCAGCAGACGCGAAAACCCCCGAAATCCGCTGTTTCTGGGGGTACAAGCGTCTGCTCGCCGGGAGGGGCGCCGCCTTCAGAGCCCGAACGGGTTGTCGCCCTTGGCGACTCGGGTACCGATCTCAATCAGGTTCTGCGCGTTGGCGTGTAACCGCTCACCGGCGTCCCGGCTGGCCTGACCGATGAGGAACCGCGACCACGTGCCTTCGATCACGATGCCCAGTTTGAAGCACGCCATCGCGACATACCATTCCAGGCTTGAGGTTTCGCGACCACCGGCGCCCAGATACGCCTGCAACAGCTCACGCCGTGTCGCGAGCCCACCGAGTTCGGCCAGCGCGGCGCCCGCGGTGATCGTGTTGGTCTCCAGCGGCCAGCAGATCAGCATCCAGCCCAGATCCAGGAGCGGGTCGCCGATCGTGCACATCTCCCAGTCGACGAACGCCGCCAGCTCCGGCTTATCCCGGCGCAGCAGCACGTTGCTCAAATGCGGGTCCCCGTGCAGAATCCCGGGGTGCCCGTCGGGCGGACGGTTGGCCTGCAGCCAGTCGGCGAGTTCACCGACGGCCAGCGATGCCGGGTCGTAGCGGTCGTGCCGATAGCTTTCCAGCAGCCGCAGAAACTGCGGAACCTGGCGCTCGAGAAAGGAACCCGGGCGTTTGAGTTCGGCCAGCGGGCTGCCTTCCCACGCCACGTTGCCGAGTTGGGCCAGGCTGGCCGCGTAGGACAGGCCGACCTGGTGGCGCATGCCCGGGTTCCGGACGTAGGCCTCGTCGACCTCGCTGCCGGGATTGAAGCCGTCCACCTCCTCCATCAGGTAGAACACCACCCCGAGCACGTCGAGGTCGTCGCAGCCGGCGATGAACCGTGGGTGCGGAACGTCGGTGCCCGCCAGGGTGCGAAGCGCCGCGATCTCGCGCAGCATCGTCTTGTCGCTCGTCGGGCGCGGGTGAAGGGGCGGGCGGCGCAACACCATCGGCCGCCCGTCGACCCGGATCCGCACGACGATGTTCTGGGTGCCGCCGGCCAGGGGTTCGACGTCGGTCACGGCCGAGCCCAGGTTCTGTTGACGCACCCAGCGCTGCAGCGCCTTCTGGTCGTCGTCGGTCAGGGTGGGTAGCTGCGGTACGGCGTCGGACATAGGCCCATCGTGTCAGGCTCTGCGCGCGGTCAGCAGCAGGTACTCCCATTCCATCGCGCCGCTCTGCAGGAAGCGGTCACCGAGACGGGTCAGCGCGGCGTCGAGTTCGGCGATCCGGTCCGGATCGTCCTCGATGTTGCGGTACGCGGCGATCGTCGGTCCGTACATCGAACTGAAGTAGTCGCGGAAGGCCGCCCCGTCGCTGAATCGGTCGACGGTCAGGGTGCGTCGCTCGGTGGCGACGTCGGCGACGCGATTGCCGAGCAGGGCGCGGACGTGGTCCTCGTTGCCCCACAGCGGCGGCGGTTGGGCGCCGGGCGGCGGGACCGCGACGTACGGCTTCATGGTGGCGAACAGCTCACCGATCTGGCCCTCGGGGGTCCAGCTCAGCAGCGCGATCGTGCCGCCCGGTTTGCACACCCGGGTCAACTCGTCGGCGGCCCGCTGGTGAAACGGGGCGAACATCACGCCGATGCAGGACATCACCACGTCGAACTCGGCGTCCCCGAACGGCAATTCGTGCGCGTCGGCCTCGCGCCATTCCAGCGTGACGCCCCGTTCGGTGGCCAGCCGGCTGCCGTGCTCCAGCAGTTCCGGGCACAGGTCGCTGGCGACGACGCGCGCTCCGGTGAGCGCGGCCGGGATCGCCGCGTTGCCAGTGCCCGCAGCGACATCGAGCACACGGTCGTCGGGGCCGATCTGGGCCGCGTCCACCAGAATCGGGCCCAGCGGCGAGACGATCTCGGCCGCGAGCGTCGGATAGTCACCGGACGCCCACATGACCCGGTGTTTGGCGGCGATCTGAGAATCGGCGGTGGCGGGGTTGTTCATGGCAGTACCTTCCCTGTGCGGTGCAGTTATCGTCCCGCGCACCGATCACCGCGATCCAGTACCAAATCTGTACCGGTCCTGGTTCGATATGTGTACTGCCCGTTGCGGTCGCGGAGGTGCACAGATGCCCGGATACGGCCAGTTCTGCCCTGTCGCCAAGGCAATGGAGCTGCTCGACGAGCGGTGGACGATGCTCGTCGTGCGCGAGCTGCTGCTGGGCAGCCGACACTTCAATGACCTGCGTCGCGGGGTGCCGAAGATGTCGCCGGCACTGCTGTCGAAGCGACTGAAATCGCTGGTTCGCGCAGGGGTTGTCGAGCGTGCCGACGTCGGCGGGCGCACCGCCTACACGCTCACCACGTGCGGCAAGGAACTGGCCGAGGTCGTCGACGCGCTGGGCGCCTGGGGCGTGCGTTGGATCGGTGAACTCGGGGAGGAGGATCTCGACCCGCACCTGCTGATGTGGGACATCCGCCGCACCGTTTCCATCGCCGAATGGCCGCGTGAACCGACCACGTTGGCGTTCCGCCTGACCGGGGTGGCGCCCAAGGCGGCACGGTGGTGGCTGGTGGTCGCCGACGGCCGCGCCGACGTGTGCGACTTCGACCCGGGCTACGACGTGGCGGGCACCGTTGAGACCAGCCTTCGGACCCTCACCCGGATCTGGCGCGGCGACGTGTCCTGGCGCCAAGCCATGCTCGACGGCAGCGTCTCGCTGGCCGGGCCGGCCGGGGTGCGCCGCGCCGTTCCGACGTGGATCGGCCAGTCGCTGCTCTCCGCGGTGCCGCGGCCGGCGTGAGCGGTCGGGCATCGTGAGCCATACGCCTGCTCGATCAGCGCTGCCCGCCCGACAGACACCGCCAGCCGGAACTGGATTCGGTTACGTGCTGCTGGTCGTGACCCTGGCCATCAGCGACTTCACCATCGCTGACGCGGTCATCCCTTCGATCGTGCGCGATCTCAACCTGTCGGTCAGCGACCTCGGACGTTCGTTCACTGCTTATTTCGCCGCCGCGGCGGCATCCATGGTCCTGATGGGGCGCCTCGGCGATGTCCTCGGGCGGCGTCGGCTTCTGCTCGTCGCGGTGGCGCTGTTCGCCGCCGGCACGCTGTTGAGCGGCATCGCTTGGGACTCAACGACATTCTTCGGCGGTCGGGTACTCGCGGGGCTCGCACTGGCCGCGGCGTTACCCAACGGGCTTGGCGTGCTCAACGCGCTCTATCCGTCGACGGGGCACGACCGTGAGCGGGCATTCGGGCTGTGGGCCACCGCGATCGGTGCGGCCGCCGTGCTGGGTCCGCTCATCGCAGGCGCCGCGGCCGCCACCTCGGTCAGCTGGCGATGGGCATTCCTCGGCGCCATTCCGCTCGGCCTGATCGCAGGCGTCGGCATCCGGGCAAAGATCCCCGACAACGAGCCGCGCGGTCGAAGCCACATCGATCTCGGTGGGGCACTGCTGCTCGCCGTGGCGGTCGGAGGTCTGGCCCTTGCCGTCGACACCGGCGCGCGTGACTGGATCGGCCCACCGGATCGGGCATCCGGCTACCCGCTGCTGCCCGCCGTCCTGCTGCTTGTCAGCGCTGCGGCGTTCGTTGCGCTGCTCGCGGTGCAGCGACACCGGTTCCGGCGCGGACGCGAGGTCATCGCACCACCCGCGGTGCTTCGGTCGCCGTCGTTTCGCCTGGCCACCATCGGCTCGGCGTTCATGTCCGTGGGTGACACCGGTTTTCAGCTGGCCTTGCCACTGCTGCTGGGATTTGTGCTCGGCGCAACGGAGTTCGGCGTCGGAGCCGTACTCGCCTGCTACGGCGTCGGGGCGTTGTTCGGAGGCCCGATCGCGGCCCGACTCAGCCGTCGCTTCGATGACCAGCTGGTGGCGAGGCTGGCGCTCACTTCGCTGCCGCTGCTGTTGCTGGCACTGTTGCCGTTCCTTTCCGAACACGCGCCCCTCGCCGCCATCGCAGCGCTGCTGGTGGCATACGGATTGGCATGGGCGATCGCCTATGCCCGCCTCGTCAACATGTCGTATCAGGAAGTGCCCGAACAGGATTCGGCGGTGGCCGGTGGCGTCCAGAGCGCGATGCGGCTGCTGGCAGGCGCGTTGGGGGCCGCCATCCTGACGGCGATGTTCGCCGGCGTGGCGGCACACCGAGCCGACGACGCCGACGACCTCGACGCCGCCACGCACATCGCCGTCGCCGAGAGCCTCGACCCGTCCGACGTCATCAGCTCCCATCAGCGCCTTGATCCCGATCCGCAACCACTGTCCGCCGACGGCGGCGCCGCTCGCGTTGCCGAGGACGCCTACACCGCTGGGGCGCGGGCGGTCATCCTGCTGGCCGCCGCCATCACCGCGATCGCGCTTGTGGTGGCGCTGCGTATCCCCAGGCCGCCGCTCAGGCGATAACCGGACGCTGCAGACGCTGGCGCACCGCTTCAAGGAAGGGGTGCGCATCCTCGTCGAGGTAATCGGCCGGTGGACGCCAGTCGATCCGACCCATTTTCCCGGCGAAAAGCCCGTATCCGATCAATTCCTGCAGGCGGGGTTCGAAGCGCCGCACCAGCTCGCGGGGAATGCTCAGCTGCTGATTGACCTGTTGACGCAGGAAGCCTGCGCAGTAGTTGATCGTCAAGGCCGGGCGGGCCTCCCCGGTCCGGTTCGCCCCGGCGGTATGCCAGAGGCTCCCGTTCCAGATGAGCGCGTCGCCCGGTGCCATCTCGATGGGCTGGGCTTCTGGGTATGGCGCGGTTGGCATTTCGGCCCAGCGGTGCGAGCCCGGCACAACCTGGGTAGCGCCGTTCTCCGCGGTGAACTCGCACAGTGCGACCAGCGCGTTGCACAACAGCGGCAGGTGCGGTCGCGGTAGCGGGTACATCTCGTCGTCGCAGTGCAGCCGTTGAGCGACTGCGCCGGGCAACTGGTTGCTCGTCATGAACCACGACAGAAGACAGTCGCTACCGAGGACGCCCTCCACCACCGGTAGCAATCGGGGGTGGACAGGCAACGGCTCATAACACGACCCGTGCAGCAGCAGGTTGTCGATGCGGACCCAGTCGTGGTCGGCAACTGTCACCGGCGCTCGTCCGGGCTGGGCGAAACCTTTGACGACGGTGTTGGAATTGGCGATGACGGTCGGCAGTTCACGTTCGAGCCGAGCCGTGTCCTCGAGAAATGCCTGCACCGCCGCCGGGTCGAACACGCCCTTGACAACGGTGTAGCCCACCTCGTCGATTTCACCGACGTGGCGTTCGACCGTACTTGGGGGCGGCGCCGGCGTGGCTTGCGGGCCGGCCGTCATCAGGACGGCAACAGGTCTATTTCGTCGCCACCGCTCGTGCGGTCTTCATCCTTGTTGTCCTCGATTGACGGAGTCGTGTTGTCCTCGTCCATGACAATTCCTTTCGCGGAACCCAATTCAACATGGGTACCACGAAAGAGCAGGTATTGGATCAATATTTCGATAATGCCGGTCGCCCGCGCACTCAGTCGAGGATGCCCGTCGTCGTCACACCCGGTATTCCAGGCACGGGTCGACACCGTTGATGACGCCCTCGCGGAACGCCTTGACCCTTGCCCATCCGGCGCCTTGGCGTTCGACGTCCCCATCGCCACGGAAGACCAGCAGTGCGGTGATGCCTTCGTCGAGATCGCCGGGCGAGATGCTGAAGCTACTGGTGTCCGGACGGTTGTGGAGGATGACGCTGGCGGTGTAGGCACCGGCCAGGCAGTCACCGCGCAGTGTGGAGGTCTTCTCGTCGGATTGGTCGCCGAGCCGGGTCAACGCCGCCAGACCCCATTGGGTGGCCAACAACGTGGCTACGGCGTAATCCCCACCCTGTCGGTACACCTCGGGCATGGCGACGACGTTGTCCCAGGCGACGTAATCCTCTGGGATGCAGTAGAACAAGGCGTAACCGTCGGCGGATTGCCCGCCGCATGACGGCGGGTCGTCAGGGTCGAACGGTTCGATGTTGTGCAACGGCGGCCACGGCTTCCCGCCGGTCACCTCCGGGTACACGTGCGTCCAGTAGTCCTCGATGTCGTAGGGCACGCCGTTGATCACCGACCCGTAAGGCGCGTCGCCGCCACTCGCCGCGTCCTCGTAGGTGCTGAACGGCAACTCGAACACCATCGGCTCGTCGTCGCGGTAGTCCTTGCACCTCGTCACACCGTTGTCGTATCCGTCCTGGAACGCGCTTACCCGGTCGAAGCCGCTGCCATGGGCGTTCGGATCGATTTTCGAGGTGCCGGGTGTGTCGCGTAACTCGAGTACGCCGGCGAGCGCGGTGTCCAGGTCGGCGGCGTTGACGTCGAATACGTTGTCGTCCTGTGCATGCCGTGCCCATGCGCCCGCGAAGCAGTCGGCTTGCAGTTCCCGGGTGACGGTGCGCGCGGTAAAGTTCGACCGGGCTTGCACGGCGTGGCCCCACTCGTGCGCCATCACGACCGGGATGACGAAATCACCGAACTTCGACTGTAATTCGGGAAGCAACCCCTCGGCGTCCCAGGCCACCACGTCCTTGGTCGAGCAATAGTACGCATTGCCTCCCACCTCACTCACGTCTTCGGCACACGGCGGAGCGGGCCCGGCTGATGACGGATCGACGGCGAAGTACCCGCCTGCAATCGGGGTGTACTCCTCGTCATAGAGCTCGGGGAACTGCGCCGTCCAATACCGTTCGAGGTCGGCGATGGCCTGAATCGCTGTCTGGTTCACCGGGTTCGAGACATCGCCTTCGATGGTGATGGTGCTGGTGTCCGCCGGACCGCCGTCACCGTCTGCCGGAGCCTGCGGCCGCGGGGCCGCGCACGCCGTCAGCAGTAACAGCGCCGCCGCGACCGCGGAAGCCCTGACGTACATGTGCGAACATTAATCGCCGGCTTCGTTTCAGGGACAGCATTTCGCCGAAGCGCCGAGCGGTCAGTCGAGGATACGCCGGGCCACGTTGGTGGTGACCAGGTCGAGCAGTTCGTCCGCGCGTCCCGCCAGGATCGTCCGAATTGCATACAGCGAGAAGCCTTTAGCCTGTTCGACGGTGATGGCTGGCGGTATCGACAGTTCCTGACGTGCGGTGACCACGTCGACCACGGCGGGCCCGTTGAATGCAAACGCGTCGACGAGGGCCTGGTACAGATCGGCGGGCCGCTCGACGCGGCGGCCGAAGATACCCATGGCCTGTGCGACGGCGGCGAAGTCGGGGTTGACGAGGTCGGTGCCGAAGTTGACGATCCCCGCGGCCTTCATCTCGAGCTCGACGAAGTTCAGCGACGAGTTGTTGAAGACGATCACCTTCACCGGCAGCTCGTTCTGGATCAGCGTCACCAGCTCGCCGAACAACATCGTCAGCCCACCGTCGCCGGCCAGCGCGACGACCTGGCGGCCGGGCTGTGCGGTCTGCGCGCCGATCGCGTGCGGCAAGGCGCACGCCATGGTGCCGTGGTTGAACGAGCCGATCAGCCGCCTGCGTCCGTTCATGGTGACGTATCGCGCCGCCCACACCACGGGCGAGCCGACATCGACGGTGAACACCGCGTCGTCGGAGGCGAGCTGATCGGCAAGGCCCGCAACGTATTCCGGCCGAATGGGGGTGCGGTCACGGTCGTTGACGGCCAGTTCGTCCATCGCCTTGCGGGTCTTGCGGTAGTGGCGCAGCGAGCGGTCGAGGTGCTCGCGGTCGGTCTTCTGCGAAAGTAGTGGCTGCAGCGCGCCCACCGTGTCGGCGACGGTGCCCACCAACCCGAGATCGATCGGCGTGCGGCGGCCGAGATGCCGGCCACGGATGTCGACCTGGATGACCTTCGCGTGGTCCGGGAAGAACTGCGGATAGGGGAAATCGGTGCCCAGCATGAGCAGCGCGTCGGCCTCCTTCATGGCCTTGTAGCCCGAGGCGAAACCGAGCAGACCCGTCATGCCGACGTCGAACGGGTTGTCGTACTCGATGAACTCCTTGCCGCGCAACGCGTGTACGACCGGCGCGTTGAGCGTGCCCGCCAACTGGATCAGCGCGTCGTGTGCGCCTACCACCCCGGCCCCGCCCAGGATCGTCACCGCCTGCGCGTCGTTGAGGATGGCGGCGGCCGCCCGCAGCGATTCGTCGTCGGGACGCATGCTCGAGCGCGTCGCGGTGATCGGTCGCGCCGCCCAGCCCGACGCGTCGGCGCGCTGCAGGAAGATCTCCCCCGGGATGACCACCACCGCCACCCCGCTGTCCTCCACGGCGGCGCGCATCGCCATCTCGAGGATCCGGGGCGCCATCTCGGGGGTGCTGACCAGTTCGCAGTACACGCTGCACTCGCGGAAAAGCTGTTGCGGGCGGGTTTCCTGGAAGTAGTCGGACCCGATCTCGGTGCGCGGGATGTGCGCGGCGATCGCCAGCACCGGCACCCGGCTGCGTTGCGCGTCGTACAGCCCGTTGATCAGGTGCAGGTTGCCCGGACCGCAGCTGCCCGCGCAAACCGCCAACCCGCCGGTCAGCGCGGCGTCGGCGGCCGCCGCGAACGCCGCGGTCTCCTCGTGGCGGACGTGCTCCCAGCTGATCTCGCCCGACCGGCGGATCGCGTCGGTGAACCCGTTGAGGCTGTCGCCCGGCAGGCCGTAGACCCGGCGCACGCCGCTGACCCGCAGGGCCTCGAGGAGGTGTTCGGCGACGGTCGCCACGCCGCTCACCCTAGTGCGATTTCGGCGCGCTCATGCCCCCTCACCGTCGATAAGCGCGCCGAAATCACGTCTTTACTTGGGGGCGAAGCGCTGGCCCGCGTCCAGCCGCAGGCACTGGCCGTTGAGCATCGGGTTCTCGACGATCGCGGCCACCAACTTCGCGTACTCCTCGGGCTTGCCGAGCCGCTTGGGGAACGCCGCGTCCTTGGTCAGCGCCTTGGCGAACTCGTCCGGGATGCCCTCGGTCAGCCCGGTCGCGAACAGGCTCGGGGCGATCGCGAGCGCGCGGATGCCCAGGCTGCCCATGTCGCGCGCCATGGTCAGGCACATCCCGGCGATCGCGGCCTTGGACGCGGTGTAGGCCACCTGCCCGATCTGACCCTCGAACGCGGCGATCGAGGCGGTGTTGATGATGACGCCGCGCTCCTCCTGCTCGTCGTCGACCGGATCCTGCTTGCTCATCTGCCAGCCCGCGAGCCTGCTGATGTTGAAGGTGCCGATGAGGTTGAGGTCGACACACTTGCGGAAGGTATCCAGGCTGTGCGGCCCGTCCTTCTTGACGGTGCGCTCGGCCGCGCCGCCGCCGGCGGTCGTCACAATGATGTGCAGCCCGCCCAGCGCATCGATGGCCTGCTGCAGCACCTTCTCGGTGCCGTCGAAGTCGGTGACGTCGACCTCGAAGAAGGACCCACCGATCGCGTCGGCGACTTCCTTGCCCTTCGACTGCGGGCGGTCCAGCACGGCCACGCTCGCGCCGCGCTTGGACAACAGCTCGGCGGTCGCCTTGCCGAAGCCGGACGCCCCACCGACGATGATGGCCTTCTTACCCTCGATCTCCATCTAGCCGCCTTTCCAAAAACTGGACAAATCGTAAAGGAACTTAGCGGACGGCATTCGTCGGCGACCCGCTCGGGTCCTCCCGGCAGTACCTTGAACGACATGGCCGAACCGGCTCGCGAGACGAGGGCGCTGGCGGGGATCGCCGCGGCGGCGGTGGCGCTGGGTGTGACACAACTGCTCGCGGTCGGGTTCGGCCCGCAGGCCGACGCCCGCACCGCGGTCGGATCGGTCGTCATCGACATAACGCCCGGCCCGGTCAAGGAGTGGGCCATCGCGACGTTCGGGATGGCCGACAAGCTGGTGCTTTCGGTGCTGGTGCTGGCGGTGATCGCGCTCGTCGCCGCGCTGACCGCGACGCTGGAGAGCCGCCGCGCACCGGTGGGAAGCGTCGCGATCGTGCTGGCCGGGGTCGCCGGGTGCGTGGCGGTGCTGTCGCGCCCGGAGGCGACGCTCGCCGACGTCGTGCCGACCCTGGTGGGCACCGCATGCGGGGTCGCGGTGCTGCGCCTGCTCGTCTGCGGACGCATCACCGACCGCCCGGCCGACGACCGGGCCGACCCGGGCCGGCGGTTGTCCCTGCTCGCCCTCGGGGTTCTCGCCGCGGGCGCGGTCACCGGGGTGGCCGGAGTGGTGTTGTCGCGCCTGACGTCGTCGGTGTCGGCCGATCGCGACGCCTTCGTGTTACCCCGCGCCGACGCGGCGGCGCCCCCGGTCGGGCCCGACGTGCAGCCCAAAGGCGCCGGGGACGTGGCGTTGCCGTCGTTCATCACCGACAACGACGAGTTCTACCGGATCGACACCGCGCTGACCGTGCCGCAGCTCAGCCGTACCGACTGGCAGCTCACCATCCACGGCATGGTGGACCGCGAAACCACCTACCGGTTCGACGATCTGCAACGCTTCGAGGCGATCGAGAAGCTGGTGACGCTGACGTGCGTGTCCAATCCGGTCGGCGGCGACCTCATCGGCAACGCCGCGTGGAGCGGATATCGGGTGCGAGACCTGCTGGCGGAGGCGGGAATTCATCCCGACGCCGACATGGTGCTGTCGACATCCGTCGACGGGTTCACCGCGGGCACGCCCGTCGAGGCGCTCACCGACGGCCGTGACGCGTTGTTGGCGGTCGGCATGAACGGCGAGCCGCTACCCACCGAGCACGGATATCCTGCCCGCCTCGTCGTGCCCGGACTGTATGGGTACGTGTCGGCCACCAAGTGGGTCGTCGACCTCGAGGTCACCCGGTTCGACCGCGCCGAGGCCTACTGGACGAAGCGCGGCTGGTCGGCGCGCGGTCCCATCAAGACCCAGTCCCGCATCGACGTGCCCCGCAGCGGTCAGAGCCTCGCTCCCGGCCCGGTGACGTTCGGCGGCGTGGCATGGGCGCAGCACCGCGGGATACGCGGCGTCGAGGTCCGCATCGACGGTCCCGGCGGGACCGATGGCTGGCGCCAGGCCGACCTCGGCGCGAGCTACTCCGACGACACCTGGCGGCTGTGGAGCTTTGCGTGGCAGGCCGAGCCGGGCCCGCACACGATCACCGTGCGGGCCACCGACAACACCGGCGCCGTGCAGACCGAGCAGGTCGCCGACCCGGTGCCCGACGGGGCGTCGGGCTGGCACACGGTGTCGTTCACCGTCACTTGACCTCCCGGCGAGCGTGCGTGTCAGAGGGCGACACGCCGGGAACTGCCGCGAGTTCATGCACGCTCGCGCCGTGTCGGGGGGCCGTGCCAGGCTGGTCTGGTGCAGCTGCTTGACGTCGCCGCCGCGTCGGCCGAGGTGGGCACCTCCTCGGCGCGGCTGGCCAAGATCGCCCGGATCGCCGATGTGCTGCGGCAGGCCGCCGATGATCCCGCTCGGGTGGCGATCGTCGTCTCCTGGTTGTCCGGTGAGCTTCCGCAACGCCAGATCGGAGTCGGCTGGGCGGCGCTGCGTTCGGTGCCCGACCCCGCAGCCGAGCCGTCGCTGACGGTGCTGCAGGTCGACGCGCGGTTCACCGAGATCGGGCAGGTGGCGGGCAAGGGCTCTCAAGCGCGACGGGCCGGCTTGCTCGCCGACCTGTTCGGCAGGGCCACCGACGCCGAGCAGACCTTCCTGCGCCGGTTGCTCAGCGGGGAGTTGCGCCAGGGCGCGCTGGTCGGGGTGATGGCCGATGCGGTGGCCAAAGCCGCGGACGTCGCCCCGGCCGCGGTGCGACGCGCCGCCATGCTCGGCGGTGCGCTGCCCGCCGTCGCCGCCGCTGCGTTGACGGACGGCGAGGCGGGGCTGGCACAGTTCACGCTTCAGGTCGGCCGTCCGGTCGGGCCGATGCTGGCACAGACTGCCGCCGGGGTCGGTGAAGCGCTCGAACGGCTCAGCGGCGCAGCTGTTTTCGAAGCCAAGCTCGACGGCGCCCGGGTCCAGATCCACCGTTCCGGCGATGAGGTGGCCATCTACACCCGCAGCCTCGACGACGTCACCGCACGCCTGCCCGAGGTCGTCGACGCCGCGCTGGCCTGGCCGGTGACCGACCTGATCGCCGACGCCGAGGCGATCGCGCTGCGCCCCGACAACCGTCCGCACCGGTTTCAGGTCACCGCCTCCCGGTTCGGCCGGTCGGTCGACGTCGAGGCGGCGCGGACGGCCCAGCCCTTATCGGTGTTCGTCTTCGACGTGCTGCACCTCGACGGCATTGACCTGCTGGACCTGCCCACCAGCGAGCGCATCTCCGCGCTGGACACCATCGTCCCCGACATCCAGCGGGTGGACCGCCTCGTCACCGGCGACGTCGACGCCGCCCAGCGTTTCCTGGATGTGACGCTGGCCGCGGGCCACGAAGGCGTCATGGCGAAGTCGCCGACGGCGCCGTACGAGGCCGGCCGCCGCGGCGCGGGCTGGCTCAAGGTCAAACCCGTGCACACGCTCGATCTGGTGGTGCTCGCGGTGGAATGGGGTTCGGGCCGGCGCACCGGCAAGCTGTCCAACATCCACCTCGGCGCCCGAGACCCCGAGTCCGGCGGGTTCGTCATGCTCGGAAAGACCTTCAAGGGCATGACCGACGCGATGCTGGAATGGCAGACCGCCCGGTTCCTGGAACTGGCCGACGGAGCCGCGCAGGCGGCGACATCGGAGACAAGCGTGACCGACGGGCACGTGGTCAAGGTGCGGCCCGAGCAGGTTGTCGAGATCGCGTTCGACGGCGTGCAGACCTCGTCGCGATATCCCGGCGGCATGGCGCTGCGGTTCGCCCGGGTGCTGCGCTACCGCGACGACAAGAGCCCCGCCGAGGCCGACAGCATCGACACGGTTCGCGACTTCTACCAGCGCGGGAGCTAAAGCCGCCGTTTTGGCACACCGCCCGCGCGGCCGGTGAAAGGATCGCGGACATGGCATCTTTCACCACCGAATCCGACCGGATCGAGGAAACCAGAGGCGATGTCACCTATATCCGCACCGACAAGGATTTGCCTCCGGTCGCGATCATCGACCGGTCCCCGATCACCGCCAAACACCGGATCATCTTCGGCGTCATCGCGGTCCTCGGCGCCATCTCCTGGGCCGTGATCGCGTTCTTCCGCGGTGAGACGGTCAACGCGGTGTGGTTCGTCATCGCGGCGATCTGCACCTACGTGATCGGGTTTCGCTTCTATGCCCGGCTGATCGAGATGAAGGTGGTCCGGCCGCGCGACGACCACGCCACTCCCGCCGAGATCTTCCAGAACAACACCGACTACATGCCGACCGACCGGCGTGTGCTGTTCGGGCACCACTTCGCCGCGATCGCAGGCGCGGGACCACTGGTCGGCCCGGTGCTGGCCATGCAGATGGGTTATCTGCCCGGCACCATCTGGATCATCATCGGGGCGGTGTTCGCCGGTTGCGTCCAGGACTTTCTGGTGCTGTCCATCTCGACGCGCCGGCGTGGCCGCTCGCTCGGCCAGATGGCTCGCGACGAACTCGGCGCGATCGGCGGGGCGGCCGCGATCGTCGGGGTCCTCGTCATCATGGTGATCCTGCTCGCCGTGCTGGCACTTGTGGTGGTGCAGGCGCTGGCGCAAAGCCCGTGGGGCGTGTTCTCGATCGCGATGACCATCCCGATCGCGCTGTTCATGGGCGTCTACCTACGCTTCCTGCGCCCCGGACGGGTGTCGGAAGTGTCGTTGATCGGTGTCGCGCTGCTGTTGCTCGCGGTTATCTCCGGCAACTGGGTCGCCGAAACGAGTTGGGGCGCAAACTGGTTCAACCTGTCCCCGGTGGTCCTGTCATGGTGTCTGATCATCTACGGCTTCGCCGCGTCGGTGCTGCCGGTGTGGCTGCTGCTGGCTCCCCGCGACTACCTGTCCACCTTCATGAAGGTCGGCACCATCGCCCTGCTCGCCGTGGGCATCCTGCTGGCCCGGCCGATCATGGAGGCGCCCGCGGTTTCCAACTTCGCGACCGCCGGCACCGGCCCGGTGTTCGCAGGCTCGTTGTTCCCGTTCCTGTTCATCACGATCGCCTGTGGTGCGCTGTCGGGATTTCACTCGTTGATCGCATCGGGCACCACACCCAAGCTGCTGGAGAAGGAAAGCCAGATGCGGTTGATCGGCTACGGCGGAATGATGACCGAGTCGTTCGTCGCGATCATGGCGCTGATCACCGCGGCGATCCTCAACCCGCACCTGTACTTCGCGATCAACGCCCCCGCCGCCTCGACGGGGGGCACCGCGGAAACCGCGGCCGCATATGTCAATTCGCTGCCGATCGGCGGCGAACCGATCACCGCGGAGCAGATCGCCCAAGCCGCCCAGGACGTCGGCGAGGAGACGATCGTGTCCAGGACCGGCGGCGCGCCGACGTTGGCGTTCGGGATGTCCGAGGTGCTCAGCAAGGTGTTCGGCGGGGACACGTTCAAGGCCTTCTGGTACCACTTCGCGATCATGTTCGAGGCGTTGTTCATCCTCACCACGGTCGACGCCGGCACTCGGGTGGCACGGTTCATGCTGTCCGACGGGATGAGCAACCTCGGCGGTCCGCTGCGCAAGCTGAAGGACCCGAGTTGGCGTGTCGGCGCATGGATCTGCAGCATCATCGTCGTCGCCGCGTGGGGCAGCATCCTGCTGATGGGCGTGACCGACCCGCTCGGTGGAATCAACACCCTGTTCCCGCTGTTCGGCATCGCCAACCAGTTGCTCGCGGCGATCGCGCTGACGGTTGTCACGGTGGTGGTGATCAAGAAGGGTCACCTCAAATGGGCGTGGATACCGGGCATTCCGCTGCTGTGGGACCTCGTGATCACCTTGACGGCGTCGTGGCAGAAGATCTTCTCTGGGGACTCCAGGGTGGGCTACTGGACGCAGCACTTCGCCTACCGCGCGGCGCAGGAGCAGGGCCTGCAGTCGTTCGGCGCGGCCAAGAACCCCGATCAGATCAGCGATGTCGTCCGCAACACGTTCATCCAGGGCACGCTGTCGATCGTGTTCGCTGTGCTGGTCGTCATCGTGTTCATCACCGGGGTCATCATGGTGTTGCGGGTGTTGCGCGGTACCGCGACGCCGACGACCGAGGATGATCCCGTGCCGTCGCGCATCTTCGGCCCGTCCGGGCTCATCGCGACCAAGTACGAGAAGGAGGTGCAGAAGCAATGGGACGCGTTACCGAAATCGTCCGCAGGATCGGTTGGTACTGGGGCACATACGTAGGGGACCTGATGGGCGACACCCATTACCGTCGTTACGTCGAACATCGCATGCGCACCCATCCCGGTGAGCCGGTGCTCTCCGAGCGCGACTACTGGCGGATGCGCCACGCGGCCGCCGATGCGAACCCGGGCGCGCGCTGCTGCTGATCGCTGTTGCGCTGACGGTCGCACCCGCCCGGAACTCAGGTGGCGTTCGATGACCCTGAACGCAATTTCGCGCGGATACCGTCGAAGCAGGGTACTGTTGGCCATACGGTAAGGCACTCAGAAAGGTCGGCGTGATGAATAAGGACGAGATGATCTTGGTCAGTGTTGATGATCACATCGTCGAGCCGCCGGATATGTTCAAGAATCATCTGCCCAAGAAGTATTTGGATGAGGCGCCGCGGTTGGTGCATAACGCCGATGGGTCGGATACCTGGCAGTTTCGTGATGTGGTGATTCCGAATGTGGCGTTGAATGCGGTGGCGGGTCGTCCCAAGGAGGAGTACGGCCTGGAGCCGCAGGGGTTGGATGAGATCCGGCCGGGGTGTTGGCAGGTTGATGAGCGCATCAAGGATATGAATGCCGGCGGGATTTTGGGGTCGATGTGCTTTCCGTCGTTTCCGGGGTTTGCCGGGCGGTTGTTTGCCACCGAGGATCAGGAGTTTTCGCTGGCGTTGGTCAAGGCCTACAACGATTGGCATGTTGAGGAGTGGTGTGGGGCCTATCCGGCGCGGTTTATTCCGATGACGTTGCCGGTGATCTGGGATCCGGTGCAGTGTGCCAAGGAGATCCGGCGCAATGCTGCGCGTGGGGTGCATTCGTTGACGTTCACCGAGAACCCGGCGGCGATGGGTTATCCCAGCTTCCACGACTTCGACCATTGGAAGCCGATGTGGGATGCGCTGGTGGACACCGAGACGGTGCTCAACGTGCACATCGGGTCTTCGGGGCGGTTGGCGATCACCGCGCCGGATGCGCCGATGGATGTGATGATCACGCTGCAGCCGATGAACATCGTGCAGGCCGCCGCCGATCTGTTGTGGTCGCGCCCGATCAAGGAGTACCCGACGCTCAAGATCGCCTTGTCGGAGGGCGGCACGGGCTGGATTCCGTACTTTTTGGAGCGGGTGGATCGCACCTTTGAGATGCATTCGACCTGGACCGGTCAGGACTTCGGCGGCAAGCTGCCCTCAGAAGTGTTCCGCGAGCACTTCTTGACCTGCTTTATCGCTGATCCGATCGGGGTGGCCACCCGCGACAGGATCGGGGTGGACAACATCTGCTGGGAGGCCGACTACCCGCACAGTGACTCGATGTGGCCCGGGGCCCCCGAACAACTGCACGAGGTGCTCAGCGCCAACCACGTCCCCGACGACGAAATCAACAAGATGACCTACCAAAACGCCATGCGCTGGTATCACTGGGACCCCTTCACCCACATCCCCAAAGACCAAGCCACCGTCGGCGCCCTACGCAAAGCCGCCGAAGGCCACGACGTCTCCATCAAAGCCCTCTCCAACCACGAAAAGGGCACCCGCGGAGACGCATTGCACGCCGCCGCGCGAGGTAACTCCGGCGAGAACTAGCTCATCGAATAGCGCAGCGGCAAGTGCTTGAGCCCGCCGACGAACGTCGTCGCGACGTACTCCGGGGCGCCGGCGAGCTCGACCGATCGCAACCGCGGCAGCAGTTCGGTGAAAAAGCTGTTGACCTCCATGCGCGCCAACGCCGCGCCGAGGCAGAAGTGCACACCGTATCCGAACGACACGTGCTTGTTCGGGTCGCGCGTCACGTCGAAACGAAACGGATCGTCGAACACATCCTCGTCGCGGTTACCCGAAACATAAGACAGCAGAACCGATTCGCCCGCGGCGATCGGCACGCCGCGCACCGCGGTGTCCTCGGCGGCGGTGCGCATGAACGCCTTGACCGGGGTGACCCAGCGGATCATCTCCTCGGTCGCCAGCGGCATGAGGCTCAAATCGTCTCGCAGTTTGGCGTGTTGATCGGCGTTCTCGATGAGCGCGAGCATCCCGCCCGAAATGGTGGCGCTCGTCGTGTCGTGGCCGGCGGCGGCCACGATCGCGTAGTAGGACATGGTGGCGATGTCTGACAGCGGTTCGCCGTCGACGGTGGCGTTGGCGATCGCGGAGGCCAGATCCTCTGTCGGCTGTTCCCGACGCGCCTTGGTCAGAGCGGTGAAGTACTCGAACATCTCCAGCAGCGCCGACATCTGCTCGGCCTGCTCGGCGCCGCGCTTGAACTCGTCGTCGTCGCTGCCGAACAGTTCCTGGGTGAGTTTGAGCATGAGCGGGAAGTCGGCCTCGGGCACCCCCAACAGCGACATGATGACGTAGAGCGGAAAATTGACCGCGACCTGCTGGACGAAGTCACATTCGGGGCCCAGCGCCGCCATCTTGTCGACGTGGATCTTGGCGAGCTCGTCGACGCGAAGCTTCAACGCGCGCATGGCCTTCGGCCGAAACCAGTCCGCTCCGATCGCGCGCATCACCCGATGCTCCGGGTCGTCCATGTGGATGAGCGTGCGAACTCCGATCGCCGCCTGTTGTTCGTCGCCCTCCGCCGTCACCAGCACCGGGCGCGGGGAGTTGGTGAACAGCAGGTTGTCCCGTTCGATGTCCATGATGTCGGTGTGTTTGGTGATCGCCCAGAACGGCCGGTAGTTCGGTACGTCGACCCACGACACCGGGGCCTCGGAGCGCAAACGGGTCAGCGCCTCGTGAAGTTTCACCTCGTCGGTGTAGGCCGTCGGGGTGGCGAACACCTTGGCGTTTTCGTCCGTGACGCGCGTACTCATCGATGACTCCTCACTCACTGACTCGGCTGGCCGCGCAGTTCCGCCAGCACCTCGGCGACGGTGTCGTCCTCGATCGATCGGGGAAAGCCGACCAGCACACGATCGATCACTCCGTCGCACCGTTCCCGGATCGCCTTGGCCACCTCGCTGATCGGAGCGACGACGGCAAAGGTCTCCAGCACCTCGTCGTCGATCAGCGCGCCCATCGTGTCCCACTCCCCCTGCTGGCTCAGCCGGTGCAGTTCGGTGTGCAGGTCGTCCCAGCCGTGTAACGCAAGCACTTTGCGATAGGCCGGGGTTGAACCGTAGAAGGCGATCTGCTTGCGGGTGCCCACCGCATTCGCGGCGACCTCTGCGTCGTCGGCGCCGGTGACGACGAAAACCGGTGCGCTCACCTGGAAGTCGGCTCGGCTACGGCCGGAGCGCGCCATGCCACGCTGCAGCGCCGGAATGGTCACCTCCTCGAAATAGCGCTTGGTGGTGAACGCGTGGGCCAGCACCCCGTCGGCGACCTCACCGCACATTTCGGTCATCGCTTCCCCGACGGCGGCGATGAACACCTTTGGGAAGGGGTAGGAGTGGGCCTCGGGAGTGAACATCGGCGTCATCAGCTTGTGGGTGTAGAAGTCGCCCTCGAACTGCAGCCTGGTGCCGTCGCGCCAGCATTCCCAGATCGCGTGCAGCGCCAGCACGAACTCCCTCATCCGCGCCACCGGTCGGCTCCACGGCATGCTGAACCGCTTCTCGATGTGCGCCTGCACCTGCGAGCCGAGCCCGAGCATGAGGCGGCCCTTCGAGTAGTCCTGCAGATCCCAGCCGACGTTGGCCACCGTCATCGGATTACGCGCGAACGCCACCGCGATGCTGGTACCGAGCTGGATCCGCGTCGTGTGTTCGGCGGCCAGCACCAGCGGAAGAAACGGGTCGTGATTGACTTCGGCTGTCCAGCAACAGTCATACCCACGTCGCTCGAGCGTGACGGCCGCGTTCGCGACGTCGGCCAGTCGGCTGGAAACGGCCCCGTCGACCGCGAGGTCGGCGCCATCACCCATGGTCGTAGACGCTACAGTAAGCAATTCAGTATGGTCAACGTGACCATCCCGGTGCGACGATCGCCGTGGACGACAGGAGTGGTGCATGACCAAGGCTGACGACTGGGAAGACACGCTCGGCGAGCTTTCCCGGCGGCGTCAGAACGCGTACGCCATGGGCGGCACGGAACGACTCGCCAAACACCACGGCAAAGGCAAGCTCGACGCCCGCGCCCGGATCGACCATCTGGTCGACAAGGGCACCTTCCGCGAGTTCGGCACGCTGGTCGGCGGCGACATCGCAGCCGACGGCATCGTGGCCGGCTCCGGGCTGGTCGACGGCAAACCGGTGATGATCGGCGCCGAGGATTTCACGACGCTGGCCGGCAGCATCGGCCCCGGCGGAAACGCCAAGCGGTATCGGTTGGCGGAATTGGCGTTGCGCGACAAGGTGCCGCTGGTGATGCTGCTCGAGGGGGCGGGGTTCCGGCCCAGCGGGGAGCACTACGGTCGCACGCCGACCGACCTGATCGCCCAGGCGCAATGCTCCGGCAAGGTGCCGACGGTAGCCGGTCTGCTCGGGCCCTCCGCGGGCCACGGCGCGCTCGTCGCTCCCGTCTGCGACTGGACGATCATGAGCCAGCAGGGCGCGATCTTCACCGCGGGACCGCCCGTGGTGAAAGAGTCGACGGGCGAAGAGATCTCGAAGGAGGATCTGGGCGGGCCGACGGTCGCGCTCGCCAGCGGTGTGATTCACAACTTCGCCGACGACGATGAAGCCGTGCTCGACGATATCCGGCGTTATCTGTCGTACTTCCCCGCCAGCGCCTGGTCGTATCCCGAGCCGCTGCCCGCCGACGAGGCGGCCGCGCCGCGGACCACCGACGAGCTGCTGGACATCGTGCCGCGCGGCAACCGCCGCGTCTACGACATGCGCCGCGTCCTCGACGTGGTGTTCGACCGCCCGGACTGGTTCGAGGTGCAACCGAAGTTCGGGCCCGCGATCATCTGCGCGCTGGCGCATTTGGGCGGTCATCCGGTCGCGGTCGTGGCGAACCAGCCCCAGGTGCTCGCCGGCTCCATCGATGCGGATGCGGCGGACAAGGCGGCTCATTTCATCATGGTGGCCGACTCGTTCCACCTCCCGATCGTCTTCCTCGCCGACAACCCCGGGATGCTGCCCGGCAGCCGCTCGGAGAAGAGCGGGGTGCTGCGCAGCGGTGCCCGGATGTTCGCCGCGCAGACGGCCGCGACGACCATCAAGCTGCACGTCACGTTGCGCAAGGCCTACGGCTTCGGGTCGATGGTCATGTCGCTGTTGGGATTTGACAACCAGAGCGCGACCTTCGCCTATCCCGGCGCCACCATGGGGGCGATGAGCGCCGCCGCACTGAGCAAGGCCTCCCACGCCGCCGAAGACGTCGAGGCCCGGCTACGGAAGATGGAGGTCGAGGCGTCGTTCCGCTCAGCGAGCCACCTCGGCTTCGACGACCTGATTCATCCCGAGGAGACGCGCAACGCGCTGCTGTCGGCTCTGCAGCGGGCGGTCTACAGTCGTCAGGCCGCCCCGGAACCGGTGGCCCGCACGGTCATCACACCCTGATCGGTGATTTGAGCGTAGTTTGTCACGCTCAGCAAGACAAACTGCACCGAAATCCCTCACTGCGACGCGCGGTAGGCCGCGACGATCGGTTCGAGTTCGTCGGGTGTGGCCCCGTGCATGATGACCGCATCGGCCCCGTAGTCGAACTCCTTGCGTACCCGGTCCACGCACTGTTGCGGTGACCCGGTCGCCGCGGGCTCGAGCCATTCGTCGGGGATCAGCGTCGCGATGTGCTCGATCTGCTCGGCGGATGCCTTGTGATCGATGCCGCCCGGAATGGACTGCACGACAGGATCGTCCCGGAAGCGCTGCAGCACAGCCGGATCCCAGCCGTTGGTGCTGACCAGAAGATCGCCGTAGCCCTGCAGGTAGGTCGCCAGCCGTGCGACCGTCTTCTTCAGCCGTAGTTCCTCGGGCAGGTGGTCGCCGACCGTGGCGAAGCACGACCACACGCGCACGCTGTCCGGGTCACGCCCGGCCTGCTCGGCGGCGTCCTTGACCGTCTTGACCGCGCGCTGCAGCGTCTCCGGCGTGAAGTAGGTGTGCAGGATCACGTCGTCGAACGCCCGCCCGCCCAGCGCCAGCGTCTGCGGGCCGAACGCCACGATCGCCAGGCGGATGTCCTCGCGAAAGTCCGGGTCGAGAAACAGCACCTGGTACTTGCCGATCGGTCCGTCGTGGTTGAAGATCACCTCGCCGTTCCAGAGCCGACGCATGACCTGGGCGAAGTCCTCCATCTGCGCGGTCGTCACCGACGGGATGCCGAACGCCGCGTACATCGCCGCCACCCCGCGGCCGATGCCCAACGTGAACCGTCCTTTCGACAGCCGATGCATTGTGGTCGCCCACGAGCCGGTGATCAGCGGGTGGCGCGTGTTGTGATTCGTTGCGGCCGTGGCGATCCGCATGCGCGACGTGACCGCGCAGGCCGCGCCGACGAGCGACGAGGCTTCCTTGACGTTCCACCGTTCGGAGATGAACGCTGTGCCGAACCCGAGTTCCTCGCCGCGGCGAGCCTCGTCCATCAGCGTGGCCGGGCCCTCACCCCCCGCACCCGCCAACAGGTAGTAACCCAGTTCGTCGAGGATTCGATCGGTCACGCCCAGACTCCTTGCTTGTAGCCACAGTTCCACACCTCGACGATCCTGCCGTCGACCACCCGAAAGACTTCCATACTGCCGATCGTCGTCTCCGTCCCGTCCTTCATCTTGATCGGCGACTGGTAGACGATCGCGACATGTTCCCCGTCGTCGCCGGCCATTACGAGGTTCAGGTCGAACCGGATGCTTTCCGCCGCCTCCCACATGTCGACCACCCGGCGCACCGCCTGTTCATGGGTCAGGACGTGCGCCGGCTCACCGACCTCGTGACGAATCACCGTCTCGCCCAGCAGTTCGTCGGCCAGCGCGAAATCCGCCTTGTTCCAGGCCACCAGGTTGTACAACTCCACCACCTCACGGGCGGACCGGCTCACGAGAATACCTCCAGGGCATCGATCGACTCGATCGCGGCGACCGCCCGATCGGTGAGCGTCAGGCACAAGCGCCGGGAGCGCTCCGGCAGCGCGTCCCATCCGTTGAGCGTGATGACGGGCAGCACCATCAGGTAGACCGCCGCGAAGCGATAGTGCCGCCACGCCTCGTCGAATCCGTAGTCGACGGTTCCGTGCGCGGCCATGTGGTCGAGGTACTCACGCAACAGTGCCTCGTCGTGGCCCTGCCGGACCGCGGCCGGCAGACCCTGGGTGACGAGGTATGCCACGTCGGCGGCGCCGACACCGCGCGCGGTGAACTGGAAATCCACCACCTTCATCCGGTCGCCGGAGAAGAAGAGGTTGTCGGCTCGGATGTCGCCGTGCAGCAACATGTCCCGTTCTGTGAGCACGGGCAACGCAGCGGCCGCGCCTTCGGCGAAATGTTCGGCGAACTCGGCCACCGCGGGTGGCACGTTCTCCGAGGTATGCGCGAGGTAGATCTCCCAGCCGGACCCGAACGCGGGTAACAGCAGGTCGCGCGCGATCGGGGTGTCGATGCTCGGAAACTGCGGCAGCGCAGAGCATTCGGGTGACCACGCATGCAGGCCCGCCAGTTGTTCGATGCAGGTGCGGGCGCGGCCCATCGTCAACCCCGCCAAGTGATCGGCGTTGTCCCAGTCGGAGAGGTCCTCGAGTAAGAGCACGAAATCGGCTCCGTCAGCAGCCATCCGGGCGGCATACACCCGTGGCGTGTCCATCGGAGCGCGACCGGCCACCTCCCGGTAGAAGCACAGCTCGCGTCGATATCCACCCAGCAGTTCCATCGCGCCGCGCGCCTCCGACACCGCGGGAAGCTTCGCGATCACGGTCGGCGGCACCCCGGCACCGGTCAGGTGCAGCCGGTACAGCAGCGACGAGAAGCCGCTGTCCATCGCGATCTGCTCGGCGCGGACCTCGTCGACGGTTGCCGAGTCGATCCCCGCGTCGACGCGAAACGCCTCGGTCAACCAGCCCGCGTCAACGTCGCCGATGCCACCCGGCATCGCGGCTGTACTCGCCGTCATCGCACAGGCTTTCCGCCGACCACTGTCAGCAGCCGTTCCGACGCGTGCTGCACACCGGCCGCGAACAGGTGGCCGACATGGCTGCCCCGATGCCAGTACAGTTCGCCGCCCCACCGCTCGTGCAGCCGCTCGGCCGGGTCCCGTCGCGCCATCTGGTCGTGCCACGCCCCGACGATCAGCCGGCGCGCGGGCGGCGGCGAGGGTTCGACGGTCTGGTAGTCGACCACCGACATCACCCGCTCGACAGGTTCCGAGCGCAGCAAGGCGATCGTGTCGCGCACCGACGGGCCCCACCGGCCCAGGTGCGCGGCGATCATCTCGTTGAGCCCGAAGATCGGTGTGTAGACGGCGACGGCGTCGACCTGTTCCAGATGGGCGACCAGGCCCGCCACCGGACTGCCCATCGAAACCCCCGACACCGCAACGGTACTCGCCTGCGGTCGTAGCCACCGAAGCACCGCCCGCACTTCGGACACCACCCGGATCATGCCCGCCAGGTTGTTCAGCGGGTCCATGTTCGGATACGTCGGCCACCGGTCACGCCGAACCCCACAGCCGGGCTGTACCGGCAACGCGATGTTGTAGCCCAGTCGCTCCTGCAGCCGGCGGGCCCGGGAGAACACCAGGTCGATCGGCTGCCCCTGGCCGGCCCCGTGCACCCACACCAGCCATGGTCGCGCCTCGTCGCCGCTTCGGCACAGATGGACCACCGCGGTGGCCGGGCCGCCGAACCCCTCGGCGGCCAGCGAGGCGGGCAGGTGCGGATCGTGCTCGAAGCTCACCTGCTCGTAGCGGGACCGGCCGAACCGTCGTCGCCGGATCGTCGTCGGCCGCAGCTCATCCGGTTCGACGTGCACGCCGGCCATGCCCAAGGCGGTGAGCTCGTCTGCCGCGGCGGCGCAGGACTCGACGGTGCGTTCCTGCCTCGGCGGGGGCGCGGTGAGCGTCATTCCCGACAAGGCCAGCTCGTCGAGCATCACCTCGCCGAACTGGCGGACACCGTTCAGCGACAACGGGTTCCATTCACCGTTCGAGCTGACAGCCGCGTGTGCCCGCGGCAGCACCCCCGCGAAGTCCCTGCCGATGCGGTACGCGCGCTCGGTGGCCTTCATGAAAGCTTGAACCCGGTGTAACCGGCGGCTGCGATCTCGTCGCAGCGCCGCCGGTACTCCGGAATCCCGGCCGTGTAGCCCATGTACATCCGCTTCTTGCCGGGCACGTTGCCGCCGTTGTACCACGAGTTGCATGACGGATGCACCAGCACCGTCGGCGCCACGAGTTCACTGGTGTGCTCGATCCACTCGCGTTGCGCGTCGGGCAGCGCTTCGATCGTGCGGTACTCGTGATCGCGCAGATAGGTGATGCAGTCGCCGATCCACTCCACATGTTGTTCCAAAGCTGCGACGAAGTTCGTTGCGGCCGAGGGGCTTCCCGGAGCCTGCACGATGAACAGGTTGGGGAACCCGGCAACCGCCAGCCCCAGATAGGTGAAAGGGCCCTCGGTCTCCCAGAACTTCGCCAGCGACAGCCCGTCGCGGCCACGGATGTCGATGCGGGTCAGGGCACCGGTCATCGCGTCGAACCCGGTGGCGTAGATGATCACGTCGAGATCGTGATGGTCGTGTTCGGTGCGGATACCCCCCGGCGTGATCTCGACGAGCGGGTTCTTGCGCAGATCGACCAGCGTCACGTTGTCGCGGTTGAATGTCTCGTAGTAGCCCTGGTCGATGATCGGCCGCTTGCACCCGAACGGATGGCTGGGCGTCAACGCGGCGGCGGTCTCCGGATCCGTCACGATGCGCGCGATGGCCTCGCCGTAGAGTTCGGCGGCCATCTTGTTGGCCTCGATGTCGAAGAACACGTCGCCCCAGCCGAGCGCGCCCATGACACCGTGTTCTTCGACGGCGCGAAGCTTCTCCTCGCGCGACGCCGATTTGATCGGTGGCTTGGTCATCATCTCGAACATCACCGAGAAGGCGCTCAGGCGTGCGGCGCCCACGGGATGTTCGCGCTGCGCCGCGCGGATCTCGGCGTAGTTGGCCTTCAACTCGTCGAGTTCCCCGGGCTCGAAAGCCCGGACGGTCCACGGCAGCGTGTAAGCCGGTGAGCGCTGGAACACGTGCAGCTCCTCGACCTGCGGCGCCACCACCGGAATCAGTTGCACGCCGGTCGATCCCGTGCCGATCACGCCGACCCGCTTGCCGGCCAAATCGACATGCCCCTTCGGCCAGCTGCCGGTGAAAAGCGACATGCCGGCAAACGAGTCCATACCCGGGAAGTCCGGGTCCAGCGGCACGGACAGGATGCCGGATGCGGCCACGACGTATCGCGCCACGAGAGTCTGGCCCGTCTGCGTCTGGACGGTCCATACGGCGGCATCGTCGTCGAACCGCATGGCGACAACCTGGGTGTTGAACTCGATGTCGCGCCGAAGGTCGAGCCGGTCGGCGACGAAGTTCAGATAGGCCTCGATCTCGGGCTGGGCGGGCATCGTCTCGGTCCACACCCATTCCTGCTGGATCTCTTCGGAGAAGCTGTAGGAGTACTCGATGCTCTCGATGTCGCAACGGGCGCCTGGATACCGGTTGAACAGCCAAGTGCCACCGACGTTCTCGGCCTTCTCCAACACGATCGTCCGAACTCCCAGCTCGCGCAGCCGATGCAGGGCGTACAGGCCGGAGAATCCCGCACCGATGACGATCGCGTCGTACTCGACCGAATTGGATGTGGTCACTGAGATGGCACCTCACGTCGCGCAGCAGAGTTACTGTAACTATTACAGTATTAGCACTGAGTCGGCTGGTAAATCGCGTAAATCAGGATCGCGGGAACAGATCGGGCAGCACCCCGCTGGTGTTGCCGAAAGGTATACAGTAAGCTTCTCCAATAACTTTTCCTGGGACAGGAGGCGCTCGCGTGAAGGTTCCGTTCACCTGGAAGGTCACTGGCTGGTTCATGATCGGCTGGTCGGCCGAGTTCCCGACGGGTGAGGTGCGCCCGCTGCGGTACTTCGGCGACGACCTGGTCGCCTACCGCGACGAATCCGGTGAGCTGCATGTGCTCTCGGCCCATTGTCGCCACCTCGGAGCCCACCTGGGCCATGGCGGCAAGGTCGTCGACGACTGCGTCGAATGCCCCTTCCACGGCTGGCGCTGGGGGCCCGACGGCACCAACCGCTACATCCCCTATCAACCTGACCGACCCAACAAGGCGTTGCGGCTGCGCGTCTATCCGGTCGTCGAGCAGTACGGCTGCGTGTTCGCCTGGCACCAACCCCACGGCAAGGAACCACAGTGGGAGGTGCCCGACCTGTTTCACAAGTTCCCGCAGTTTCCGACCGATCCGGACGCGTACTACCGCCCCTACCCCGAGTTCTCCCGGCGCGCCGAGCGTGAGCCGGTGCATCCGCAGATCGTGGCCGAGAACGGCCCGGACAGCGCCCATTTCCGCTATGTGCACCGTGCGACGGTCACCCCGGTGTGCCTGCACTGGGAGGCCGTCGACGAAGAGTGGCGCTTCCTCACCGGCTGGCCCGACGCCCGCAGCGAGGACCCCGACAAGATGGCGCTCTACATCCACAGCCACTTCTCCGGCCTGGGCTTTGCGATCAGCGCGTTCGAGGGCTCCTCGAACCACCGGCTGATCTTCGCGTGCACGCCCGTCGAAGACGGCTACTCGGACATGTTCTATTCGATCTGGTGGCCCCGGCTGCCCGGGGACGCCAGCGACGTGCCACCCGACAAGGTCAGCGAACAGGTCGAGCGCCAGTTCCTCGGAACCGTGTGGGACGACCTCGAGATCTGGCGCTACCAGGAGTACATCGAAAAACCCGCGCTGTCGAAGATCGACGCCAAACCGTATATGGCGATGCGGAAGTGGGCGACGCAGTTCTACGAGGTGCCCGCCACCGGGGACGCGCCGGCGTCCGTGTGACCGCACGACGGAAGCAGAGCGCGTGACCGACATCGAGGATCACATCCGGGAGTTCGCCAGGGTCCAGCCGACGGTCGCGGGGCCCGAACTGGCCCGGTTCATCACGGCGATGCGGCGGCTGCAGGACATCGTCGTGTCGACCGACCCTGAGGCCTCGGTCTGGGACGACACGGCCGCACTGCTCGAGGACGTCTGTACCAGGCTGGAGAACGACGTCGCGCCCGCCGGCGTCTCCCCCGTCGGCCGGGCGCGGAACCTGCCCGGGCACGGCCATCCGATGGCGCCGCCGTGGACGGTCGCCGATTCGAGCCCCGACGCGGTGACGATGCAGGGCCACTTCACCCGCTACCACGTCGGCGGCAACAATGCCGTGCACGGCGGGGTGATACCGTTGTTCTACGACTTTCACTTCGGCTTGGTCGTCTCCGCCGCCGGTCGGCCCGACAGCCGCACCGCCTACCTGCACGTCGACTACCGCAGGGTCACACCCATCGACGTGCCGTTGACGGCGCGGGCGTGGATCGACTCGGTCGACGGGCGAAAGCTGTTCGTCAGGGCGACGATGACCGACATCGACGGCAACGTACTATCCGAGGCCAATGGTCTGATGATCAAGTTGCTGCCCCACCAGCCCTGAGAGGCATGATGTCCGATTCGCTCGTTGAGTCCGCGGAAGCCGGCTCCGCACCGCAGTTCACCGTCCCCGCCGTCGCCGACACCGTCGCGGCGTCGATCGGCGACCGGGAGTACATCATTCAGGGCGACCGGCGCTACACCTATGCGCAGGTGGTCGAACGCGCCAACCGTCTCGCGGCCTACCTGCACACCCGCGGGCTGGGCTGCCACACCGAACGCTCGCAGCTGCAGGGCCACCAGGTCGGCCAGGACCTGTTGGGCATCTACGCCTACAACGGCCCCGAGTACGTCGAGGGGATGCTCGGCTCCTGGCGCGCCCGGGTCGCGCCGTTCAACGTCAACTACCGCTACGTCAAGAACGAGCTGCACTACCTGCTGGCCGATTCCGGGGCGACGGCCCTGATCTACCACGCGGCGTTCGCACCCCGGGTCGCTGAGGTGCTGCCGGAACTTCCCCACCTACGGGTACTCATCCAGATCGCCGACGACTCCGGCAACGACCTCGTGCACGGCGCCGTCGACTACGAGTCGATCGTGGCGTCGGGCTCCGCCGAGCCGCCACCGGTCGAGCCGTCGCCCGACGACCTTTACGTGCTCTACACCGGCGGCACCACGGGCATGCCGAAGGGCGTGCTGTGGCGCCAGCACGACATCTTCATGACGTCGTTCGGTGGTCGCAACATGGCCACCGGCGAGCTCACCACGTCCTATGACCAGATCGCGCAGCGCGTCGCGGAAAGCCCTGGCGGCAAGATCTTCACGCTGCCGCCCTTGATGCACGGGGCCGCGCAGTGGGCGGTGATGACCGCGCTGTCCACCGGCCAGGCCGTGGTGTTCCCCACGACACCGGCACATTTCGACCCCGACGAGGTCGTGCGCATCATCGAGAAGGAGAAGGTGCTCGCGGTGCAGGTGGTCGGCGACGCCATGGCCCGGCCCCTCGCCGACGCCATCGAACGCAGCTCGGCCGACCTGTCCTCGATGGCCGTGGTGGCCAACGGCGGCGCACTGCTCACCCCCACCGGCAAGCAGCGCCTCATCGATGTCAAACCCGGCCTGATCGTGATGGACGGCGTCGGGTCCTCGGAGACCGGCATTCAGATGAACCACATGTCGGCCCCGGGCGCGGTGTCGACCGGCAAGTTCAACGCGGGTCCGGACACCTTCGTCGCGGCAGAAGACCTCAGCAAGATCCTCGACCCGGGTCATGACGGCATCGGCTGGCTTGCCCAACGTGGTTATGTGCCATTGGGTTACAAGGGTGACGCCGAAAAGACCGCCAAGACGTTTCCGGTGATCGACGGCGTGCGTTACTCGATCCCCGGCGACCGCGCACGTCATCTCGCCGACGGCGGGATCGAACTGCTCGGCCGCGACTCGGTGACCATCAACTCCGGCGGCGAGAAGATCTTCGCCGAGGAGGTCGAGACGGCGCTGCTGTCACACCCCGCGGTGGCCGACGTCGTGGTGTCGGGCCGGCCCAGCGAGCGGTGGGGCCAGGAGGTCGTCGCCGTGGTCGCGCTCGTCGAGGGCGCCAGCGCCGACGCCGACGAGCTCATCGAGCACGCCGCCGGATCGATCGCGCGCTACAAGCTGCCGAAGGCAGTGGTGTTCCGGCCGACGATCGAGCGCAGCCCTGCCGGCAAGGCCGACTACCGATGGGCCCGCGAGCAGGCGACCAGCGAGGCCTGACCCGTCGCTCAGGCCGAAATAGCATTCCGGGTTGTGATTTCGCCCGGATGACAGCCTGGAATGCTATTTCGCGGGTGTCGAGCGATTGAGCCGGCGCCGGGTTCGGTTACGCGCCATCCGCAGACCCAGCGCTGTCGTCGCGCGCAGCGACGCCCAGCTCTGAGGACCTGCAACTATCCTTACGTAGCCCTATACTGTAAGCTTTACAGTACCTGTGGCAGGTGACCTGTCCCGAATCGAAACGAGGGAGACCAGCCGTGGATAGCCCCGTACAGGATGTCACGGTCGACGAGACCTTCGACCTGCTCCGCGACCCCTATCCGATGTTCGCGCAGAAGCGGCGGGACACCAGTGGCGTGTTCAAGGGCAGCGTCATGGACTGGTCCAAGGCGCCGGAGGCCATGCCGGAAAACCTCTACGCCGCAGTGTCTTTTGCCGCGGTCAACCGGGTGTTCCGCGACGGCAAGGCGTTCAATTCACACATCTACGACAACACCATCGGCCTGTTCATCGGCCCGACGATCCTGGCGATGGAGGGCAAGAAGCACTGGGACCACCGCAATCTGGTGTCCTCGGCGTTCAAATCCAAGTCGTTGGCACGCTGGGAGCCCGAGATCGTTCGGCCCGTCGTCACCGGGCTGATCGACGAATTCATCGACAACGGGCACGCCGACCTGGTGCGCGATTTCACGTTCGAGTTCCCCACCCGGGTCATCACCAAGTTGTTGGGGCTGCCCGAGGATGACCTGCCCTGGTTCCGCAAACGAGCCGTCGAGCTCATCAGCTACCACGTCAACTACAAGCGCGCCTTCGAGGCCTCCGCCGCGCTCAAGGACTACTTCCTCACCCAGATCGACAAGCGTCGGTCCAAGCCGACCGAAGACATCATCGGCGATCTGGTCACCGCAGAGATCGACGGCGAAAAGCTCACCGACGAAGCGATCTTCTCGTTCCTCCGGCTGCTGCTGCCCGCCGGCCTGGAAACCACCTACCGGTCGTCGGGAAACCTGCTGTACCTGCTGTTCACCCACCCCGAGCAGTTCACCGCGGTACAGCAGAACCGTGAGCTCATCGGCGCCGCCATCGAAGAAGGACTGCGGTTCGAGACACCGCTGACCACCGTGCAGCGCTACGCCACCGAGGCGACCGAACTCGAGGGAGTCGAGATCCCGCAGGGTGCGGTCATCGACGTGTGCATCGGCTCGGCGAACCGTGACGAGAACCGTTGGGAACGCTCCGAAGAATTCGACATCTTCCGCGAACGCGTGCCGCACATCTCGTTCGCGGCGGGCGAGCACACCTGCATGGGGCTGCATCTGGCGCGAATGGAGACCCGGGTCGCGCTGGAATGCCTGCTGGATCGACTGACCAACATCGAACTGGTCACCGACGACAACCCCTATATCGCAGGCCAGCCCTTCCGCTCACCCACGGCACTCCCGGTGACGTTCGACGCCGCGGGCTGATTCGTGGCCAACACCGCATCAGCGCCCGCCAGAAAGCGACGGGATCGCGGATCGATCAGCGCTGACGAAATCATCAACGGCGCTTTCGAACTCGCTGCCGAGGTGTCGATCGACAACTTGAGCATGCCGCAGTTGGCAAAACACCTGGGCGTGGGTGTGACGAGCATCTACTGGTATTTCCGGCGCAAGGACGATCTGCTCGACGCGATGGCGGACAGGGCGCTGGAGGAATTCGAGTTCACCGTGCCGACCATCGCCGCGTCGAACTGGCGAGAGTCGTTGCGCGACCACGCATTGACGATGCGGCGGCGGTTCCGCGCGAATCCGATCCTGTGCGATCTGGTGTTGATTCGGGGGCAGTACGGGGACCGCGCCATGCACGGGGCGCTGCAGAAACTCGCACACCCGATCGGCGCGCTGGTCGAAGCGGGACTCGACCCCGAGCAGGCCGCAGAGACCTATGGCGCGATCTCGGTGCACATCCGGGGTTCGGTGGTCCTGGAACGACTCCAGGAGCGCACCGAGGGCTTCCCCGCCCAACGCACCGACGGCGGCCGCTACATCGGGTTCGCCGACGACATCGACTTCGGCTACATCCTCGACAGCATCCTCGACCACGCCGAATCGATCATCGAGGCGGCGTAGCGCTGTTCCTCGGCGCGCGGTGAGCCACCGTCTTCGACTCGAGGTACTGCTCGAAACCTTCCACGCCGCACTGTCTGCCGATCCCGCTGTTCTTGAAGCCGCCGAACGGCGCATCCGCCCCGTAGAACATGCCGCCGTTGACCCCGAACGAACCGGTCCGGATGCGACGGGCGATCGCCATCCCGCGCTCCAGGGAGCGCGACGAAACCGCACCGGCCAGCCCGTAGGCGCTGTCGTTGGCGATCCGCACCGCCTCCTCGTCGTCGTCGAACGGCAGCACCACCAGCACCGGGCCGAACACCTCCTGCTGCGCGATCGCCGCGTCGTTGCCGACGCCGACAACCACCGTGGGCGCCACGTAGTGTCCGCCCGCCAGATGCTCGGGAAGGTTCGCCACGGGCCCACCGCCCGTGGTGATTTCGGCGCCGTCGGAGCGGGCCTGCTCGATCGCGTCGAGCACCCGTTTCTTCTGCGCGGCGCTGATCACCGGACCCACCAGTGTGTCGGGGCTGACCGGGTCCCCAACCGGCACAGCCTGATAGGCGGCGGTGATGCTGGCGACGGCGTCGTCGTAGCGCGACCGGTGCACCAGCATGCGCGTCGTGGCCGCACACGCCTGCCCGGCGTGCACGCACACCCCGACCGCCGATCCGACGATCGCCGCGGGTGGGGCGTCATCGAGCACGATCGACACGGATTTGCCGCCCAGTTCCAAGAACATCCGCTTCATCGTGTCGGCGCCCTGGCGCATGAGCAGCTTGCCGACCCCGGTGGAGCCGGTGAACGAGATCATGTCGACGCGACGATCGGTGCCGAGCAGTCCGGCGACGTCGTTGGACGGGGTGGGCACCACGTTGACGACGCCGGGCGGGATATCCGTGTGCTCGGCGATGAGCCGGCCGAGCCGGGTCGCGTTCCACGGTGTGTTCGGATCTGGCTTGATCACGACGGTGTTTCCGGTCGCCAGCGCGGGCCCGAGCTTGTTGAGGATCACCTCGATCGGGAAGTTGGACGGCGTGATCGCGGCGACGACGCCGACCGGCTCCTTGATCACAGTGCGCACATTGCGCTCACCGAACAGCCCACCGCCCTCGAGGGTGCGCTCCCATTCAAAGTCGAGCATCAACCGGGCGGGATAACGCAGGGCGTCCGCCAACGGCCAGTCAAGTTGAGCGGACTGCGTTGTGATCACCGGGCAACCGACCTCGGCGATCAGCTCCTCACGCAGCTCCTCCAGTTCGGCTTCGATCACCAACTGCAGCTGGTCGAGGCACCGCGCACGCAGCCGCCGGTTGGTGGCCCAGTCCGTCTCGTCGAAGGCGCGCCGGGCGGCGGCGATCGCGCGGTCCATGTCTTCGGCGCCGGCGGCGGCCGTGCTGCCCAACACCCGGCCGGTGGCCGGGCTCAGGTTGTCGAACTGCGCTCCGGACGCCGACGACACGAGTTGTCCGTCGATGAGCATCCGGGATTCGGCACGTCGCGCCGCGCGCTCGCCGACGTCGATGCTGGTCTCGATCCGTTCGTCGACGTCGCTCACGGCACCTCAGTACAATTGCTTTTTGCGGGACCACTAACTGTAATGCTTACAGTAGGTTTGTTCAACAGCCGGAGCGCCAGTTACGAGGGAGCCGATTTGGTCAAGGTCATGGAGGGCGTGCGCGTCCTCGAGGTCGCACAGTTCACGTTCGTCCCCGCGGCGGGGGCGATCCTCGCCGACTGGGGCGCCGACGTCATCAAGGTCGAGCACCCGGTGCGCGGTGACACCCAACGCGGGTTCATCAACATGGGCGGATTCCAGCTCGACCCCAATCGTCATCCGCTGATCGAACACCCCAACCGCGGTAAGCGCAGCGTCGGCATCGACGTGTCGACGCCCGAGGGTCAGGAGGTGCTCTACGAGATCGCCAAGACCTCCGACGTCTTCCTCACCAACTACCTTCCCGCGCAACGGCAGAAGCACAAGTTCGACGTCGAGCACATTCGCGCGGCGAACCCGGACATCATCTACGCGCGCGGCAGTGCCTACGGGGACAAGGGGCCCGAACGCGACGTCGGCGGGTTCGACGGCACCGCGTTCTGGACTCGCAGCGGGGTCGGGCACGCCCTGACTCCCGAGGAACTCGGCGGCGCGCTGTCGCAGGGCATCCCGGCCTTCGGCGACTCCATCGGCGGCATGAACATCGCCGGCGGGATCTCGGCGGCGTTGTTCCACCGGTTGCGCACCGGCGAGGCGGTCGAGATCGACGTCTCGCTGCTGAGCACCGCGTGGTGGGCGGGCGGAGCGAGCGTGACGCAGGGCATGGAGACCGGCGAGACCATGCGCTCGCTGATGCCGGATGCGACCGGCCCGAGCGTGAACCCGTTCATGGCCAACTATCTGACCTCCGACGGCGGCACGATCAACCTGTGCATCGTCAGCCCGACCGGATACATCCGTGACGCGTTCGAACACCTCGAACTGCCCGAACTCGCCGACGACCCCCGCTTCAGCGACGTGATGCCGCTGATCGAGAACGCCGAGGCCGCAACGGAATTGATCCGGGAGAAAATCCGCAGCAAGCCGTTCGAGTACTGGCGTCAACGGCTGAAGACGATGAAGGGCCAATGGGCGCCGTTCCAGAGCTTTGTCGATCTGGCCACCGACGATCAGGCGCTCGCCAACGACATGGTCGTCGAGGTCGAGGCGGCCGACGGCGGCAAGCCGTTCAAGGTCGTCCGCGGGCCCGTGCAGTTCAACCACGAGCCGCTGGAGACGACGCGCGCCCCGCAGGCCAGCGAGCACACCGAGCTGGTGCTGATGGATATCGGCATGGACTGGGACCGCATCGAGGAGCTGAAGGACAAGGGCGCCATCGCCTAACCCGTATTTGCGCGAGCGTGCGTGTTTGAGTCTGCCCGGGCCAGGCACACAATGCGCACGCTCGATCGCCGCGAGCGTTTGCAATTGTCACGTCTCAGCATGGCGGATTGCTGCGAGCCTCGATTTCTGCAGGATGGTCGTGATCTTCAATCGATCACAGCCCTGCCGCAGAAATCGATGAGTAGCGCTTCCTCGTGGCCGCCGGGCCCGCTCACAGCCCTCTGGAGTCGCCGCGAGCGTGCGTGAACTCGCGGATTTCCTCGGCGTGTCGCCCTCAGACACGCACGCTCGCGCAAACAGAGATGCGCTAAGGGCGCTCCACGCGGATGGGCACCCCGGTCAACCACGCCATGCCCGACAGCGCCTCCACATCGGCGGGGTCGCTGGACGTCAGCTGGTTGACGTTCGCCCCGCCGGCCCGGTTGGCGAGCCGCCAACTGCCGGTTCCCTTGTGTCCCCAGCCGTGTGGCACCGCTACGACGCCGGGCAGCAGATCCTTCGTCGTCAGCACAGGCACGGTGATGGTGCCGAACGGCGACGTGATCCGCACTTCGTCGCCGTCGACGATGTCGCGTTCGGCCGCGTCGTCGACGTGCATCAGCGCGTGCTGGCGTCGATCGCCCCGCATCAGCAGCGGCGAGTTGTGCATCCACGAGTTCTCCGAGCGCGGCTCGCGCAGCCCGACCATCCGCAGTGGGTAGCCGTCGGGCACGGTACGCCGCGACAGCTTGTCGACCTCGTCGGCAATTCCCGGATGCGCCAACCGAACCCGGCGCGACAGGTACCCCACCGCCTGGCGCAAAACGCCCGTGCGCACGTGCGGTGCGACCACGACACCGTGCGGAAGCTCCTCGGCCAGCCGCCGCAGGTTCAGTCCGCCGCGGCGCAGCCCGAACCTGTCACCGCCCTCCGACATCCGCACCAGGGCGTCCATCATGAGCCGTGGCGAGGCGTCAACACCGAACATCCGCAGCACCTGTCGTACCCCCGCATACGCCGCGAAGGCAGGCACCCGCCGGGCCAACCGTCGGGCCAGGTCCTCGACGATGGCCCACTCCTCGCGCGCCTCGCCCACCGGAGTGAGCACGGCCTTCGTCGCCTGCCGAAACGGCGTCGCCTGAAAACTCTGGAAGGTGTAGGGGAAGTCGTCGCGTTCGTACATCGTCGTTACGGGCAGGATGTAGTCGCACTGCGTGCTGGTCTCGGTGACGTAGAAGTCGAGCGCGACCGACAGCTCCAGCTCGCCGAACGCCGCCTCGAGTTCCTCCCCGTTGGGCACCGACAGCACCGGATTGCCCGCCGAGACGAACATCGCGCGGATCTTGCGCTCGCCCGGTGTGGTGATCTCCTTGGCCATCAGCGCGGCGGGTTCGGAACCGATCGCACTCGGGGTGCCGCTGATGCGCGAGCGCTTACGCCGATAGGACCGGCGCATGACGGCACCCATCGCGACGTTCTGCCATCTCGCGCCGAGCGTGTGCATCGAGCTGAACACCGAACCGCCCGGCACGTCGAGATTGCCGGCCACCAGGTTCACCGCGTCGATCAGGTAGGTGGTCAACGTGCCGTGGGTGCCGACGCAGGTACCGAGCCTGCCGTAGACCGCCGCCCGCGGTGTGGTCACCAGGTCGCGCGCCAACGCGCGCACGCTGTCGGCGTCGATCCCGGTCGAAGCGGCCGTCGACTCCGGGGTGAACGGCCGGCACAGCGACCGCAGCCAATCCACCCCGTCGGCCTGCCGTTTCACCGCGGCGACGTCGACCATGCCGTCGGCGAACATCACATGCAGCAGCGAGAGCAGCAGCAGCGAGTCGGTGTCCGGCACGATGCCCAGCCATTCGAATGCCGTCGCGGTCTCGCTGCGCCGCGGGTCGATGATCACCACGCGCCCACCGCGCTTGACGATGTCGTGCATGCGGTCCTTGATCCGGGGCGCGGTGAGGAAGCTCCCATGCGACACAACCGGATTGGTGCCCATCATCACCAAGAGGTCGGTGCGCGTGAGGTCCGGGATCGGCACCGAGGTCGGCACTCCGTACAGCAACTGACTCGCGATGAGCCTGCTGTTGGTGTCCTGTGACGACGCGGTGAAGTAGTGGCTGTGCCTGCCTAGCCCCTTCGTGAACAGCAGTGCGGCGAAGGTGTGCGCGTAGCTGAACGCCCCGGGATTGCCCATGTACCAGCCGACCGCGCCCGAGCCGTGGCGGCGCAGGATCGCCGAGAGCCGGCCCCCGATGTCGTCCATCGCCTCGTCCCACGTCACCTCTTCGAAGCCGGTCGGCCCGCGGCGCAGCGGCCGCCTCACCCGATCGGGATCGTTGACGACCTCGGCGAACGCGATGCCCTTCTGGCAGGCGAAGCCCGACGACAGCGGGTGTTCCTTGTCGGGGCGAAGCGCGACGAGCCGCCCGTCTTCGACGCTGGCCACCATGCCGCACAGCGGCTCGCAGATCCGGCAGAAGGTTGGCTTGTTCTCGATGACGGGTGCCACGCCGATTACGATACTGTAAGAGTTACAGTTACACGTCGGATCGGCGTTGACCAGAGAGGATCAGGCATGCACGACGTGGCGATCATCGGGGTCGGACTGCATCCCTTCGGCCGTTTCGAGGGTAAGTCCGCGATGGAGATGGGTGTCGACGCGATCTTCGCCGCGGTCGCCGACGCCGGCGTGGAGTGGAAGGACATCCAGTTCGCCACCGGCGGCAGCTGGACCGTGGCCAACCCCGATGCCATCGTCGGCATGGTCGGGTTGTCCGGTATCCCCTTCACCAACGTGTTCAACGCCTGCGCGACGGCGGCCAGCGCGGCGAAGGCGTGCGCCGACGGGATCCGGCTGGGCGATTACGACATCGGCATCGCGATCGGGTTGGACAAACATCCGCGCGGCGCGTTCACCGAGGACCCCGCCCTGGTCGGCATGCCGCGCTGGTACGCCGAGAACGGTCAGTACCTCACCACGCAGTTCTTCGGGATGAAGGCCAACCGCTACCTGCACGAGCACGGGATCTCCCAGCAGACGCTGGCCAAGGTGGCGGCCAAGAACTTCCGCAACGGCGCCCTGAACCCCAACGCGTTCCGGCGCAAGCCCATCCCCGAGGACCAGATCCTCAACTCCACGATGCTGAACTATCCGCTCACGCAGTACATGTTCTGCGCCCCCGACGAGGGGGCGGCCGCGGTGGTGATGTGCCGTGCCGACATCGCCGAGCGCTACACCACCAAACCGGTCTATCTGCGCGCGGTCGAGGTCCGCACCCGCAAATACGGTGCCTACGAGGTGAACACGACCTTCGCACCCGTCGAGGAGGATGTCGCGCCCACCGTGTACGCCGCGCGAGCCGCGTTCGAAAAGGCCGGTGTGGCACCGCAGGACGTCGACGTCATCCAGTTGCAGGACACCGACGCCGGCGCCGAGATCATCCACATGGCCGAGTGCGGCTTCTGCGCCGATGGGGATCAGGAGCAGCTGCTTGCCGACGGGGCCACGGAGATCACCGGGTCGCTGCCGATCAACACCGACGGCGGTCTGATCGCCAACGGTGAGCCGATCGGCGCGTCGGGGTTGCGCCAGATCCACGAGCTGGTGCGTCAGCTGCGCGGCGAAGCCGGTGATCGGCAGGTGCCTGGCGAGCCGAAGGTCGGCTTCGCCCAGCTGTACGGCGCACCCGGAACCGCCGCCGCGACGATCTTGACGAGGTGACCATGACCCAGTTCACCGAGGCGCCGATCTTCGACGCCGACCAGCACATGTACGAGACGGCCGATGCGCTGACCAGGTACCTGCCCGAGAAGTACTCGCGCGCAGTGCAATTCGCCCAGATCGGCAGGCAGACGCGGATTGTCATCAACAATCGCGTCAACGATTTCATCCCGAACCCGACGTTCGAGCGCGTCGCCGCGCCCGGCGCCCACGAGAAGTTCTTCGCCGGCGAGAACACCGAAGGCCTGACGCTGCGCGAGATGCAGGGTTCGGCGATCGAAGCGCCCGCCGCTACCCGCAACCCCGCGGACCGGGTCAAGGAACTCGACCGGCAGGGCGTGGTCGAGGCGTTGAACTACCCGACGCTGGCCAGCCTCATCGAGCACGCCACCGCCGACGACCCCCAGCTCAGCCTCGCCGTCATCCACGCCCTGAACCGGTGGATGTGCGAGCACTGGACCTTCAACTACGAGAACCGGATCTTCTCCACGCCGATCATCAACCTCTCGGAGGTCGACGGCGCGCGACGCGAACTGGAGTACATCCTCGACAACGGCGCCAAGGTCGCCCTCATCAAGCCCGGACCGGTTCGCGGCCTGCACGGCTGGCGCTCACCGGCGCTGCCCGAGTTCGATCCGTTCTGGCGCGACGTCGAAGCAGCCGGGCTGCCCATCGTGCTGCACGCGAGCTATCCGCCGCTCGACGACTACGTCGGACGCTGGGAGCCGCCCCACACCCAGAATTTCATGGTGCAGAGCGCGTTTCGGTGGATGGTGCTCGGCCACCGTGAGATCGCGGACATGATCACCAGCCTGATCTGCCACGGCACGCTGACCCGGTTCCCCAAGCTGCGGATCGCCAGCGTCGAGAACGGCAGTTCGTGGATCGAGCCGCTGTTCAAGGACTTCGGCGATCTCTACAAGAAGATGCCGCAGAACTTCCCCGAGCATCCGCACGACGTGTTCCGCCGCAACATCTGGGTCAGCCCGTTCTGGGAGGGCTGCGTCTCCGAGATCGTGGAGACCGTCGGCTGGGACCGCGTGCTGTTCGGCTCGGATTACCCGCATCCCGAGGGCCTGGCCGAACCGAAGGGGTTCTGGAAGTACGCCGAGGGAATGGACGTGCGACGCACCTACGACTTCATGGGCGACAACGCGCGCCGCTTCATGGGTCTGCCCATCGCTAACCCGGATCCGGACGCCGTCAAGCCCCCGGCACTGTCACACGCGTGATCACTTCCGCATCCCACCGCTGACGGTGAGGTCGTCGCCGGTCACGAACGACGATGCGGCACTGGCGAGATACAGGACTGGACCGACGATTTCGTCGACGTCGGCGACCCGCTTCTGCGGCGTCATGTCCGCGAGTATCTTCAGGGTGCCCGGATACGTCTTTTCGAAGCCGGTGATCATCTCGGTGGCGAACGGTCCTGGGCTGAGGACATTGACGCGGACCTTCCAGGGCGCCCACTCGTTGGCCATGGATACCGTCAGATGCCGCAGTGCGGCTTTGGATGCGCCGTAGGCCACCGAGATCGGCGTGCTCGCATAGGATTCCATGGTCCCGATGTTGACGATGCTGCCACCGCCGTTGTCGCGCATCACCGGTGCGACGCACTGGCACATCCGCAGCGCGCCCTCGAGGTTGACGTTGAAGATCTTGCGCCACAGGTCCAGTGGCACCGTTCCGACGCTCTGGGGTTCGGGGTTGATGCCGGCGTTGTTCACCAGGATGTCGATCCGGTCGTGGGCGGAGACGACGTCGTCGACGAAGCTCGGCACCGCGTCCCAGTCCCCGACATGGCACGCCAGCCCCGTCGCCACTCCCCCGGTCGTCTCGCTGATCTCGCGCGCCACCGCGTCGCAAGCGTCCTGATCACGACTGGAGATCACCACCGTCGCTCCCGCGCGGGCGAACCCTTCGGCGATGGCGCGGCCGAGCCCGCGGGTGGATCCGGTGACGATCGCGACCCGGCCGGTGAGATCGAACAACTTGCGGGGGTCATCCATTGCCGACGTTCTCCTCTCCGTACGGCCACTGGAATGCGCCGAACACTTGCGGCACCACCACTCCCAGCGGTGCCGACAACACACAGAGGATCGCCCGGCTCATGCGGTCGCGGCCGTCCGGTAGCGCACCTCGCAGCAGCTCCTCGAGTCTTCGAGCAGGTCTCGTCAAAAATAGCTAGTCGTATGGGGATTCACCGCCGCTTTCGGCATGTCTGCAGGTAGACCGACACCGTTTCCGCTCAGAAACCGGGCGAACTCGGTCGGAGCGAGGGAAGATAGGCACCGCCGACCACACTTGCCCACCTGGAGGACCAGCATGCCCACGATCACCACCAAGGACGGCGTCGAGATTTTCTACAAGGACTGGGGGTCGGGCCAGCCGATCGTGTTCAGCCACGGTTGGCCGCTGTCGGCAGACGACTGGGATACCCAGATGCTGTTCTTTCTGCAGCACGGGTACCGGGTAGTCGCACATGACCGCCGCGGGCACGGCCGCTCGGCGCAGGTCCCCGACGGCCACGACATGGACCACTACGCAGACGATCTGG
This sequence comes from Mycolicibacterium pulveris, assembly GCF_010725725.1. NCBI lineage: Bacteria > Bacillati > Actinomycetota > Actinomycetes > Mycobacteriales > Mycobacteriaceae > Mycobacterium > Mycolicibacterium pulveris. The sequence continues at coordinate 528,207 of NZ_AP022599.1, forward strand.
CGGCGGTCGTCGAGCACCTCGACCTTCGCGACGCGGTGCACATCGGCCATTCGACCGGTGGCGGTGAGGTGGCGCGCTTCCTGGCGCGCCACGGGCAGAAGCGCGCCGCGAAGGCGGTGCTGATCAGTTCCGTGCCGCCGATCATGGTCAAGACCGACGCCAATCCCGGCGGCCTGCCCAAGGAGGTGTTCGACGACCTGCAGGCCCAGTTGGCGGCGAACCGGTCGGAGTTCTACCGCTCGCTGGCGGCCGGTCCCTTCTACGGGTTCAACCGCCCAGGCGTGGAGCCGTCGGAGGCGATCATCGAAAACTGGTGGCGCCAGGGCATGATGGGCGGGGCGAAGGCGCATTACGACGGCATCGTCGCGTTCTCGCAGACCGACTTCACCGAGGACCTCAAGAAGATCACCATTCCGGTGCTGGTGATGCACGGCGACGACGATCAGATCGTCCCGTACGAGGATTCGGGACCGCTGTCGGCGAAGCTACTGCCGAACGGCACCCTCAAGACGTATCCGGGTTTTCCGCACGGCGCGTTCGTCACCCACCACGAGGTCATCAACGCCGACCTGCTGGAGTTCATCCGGTCCTGACTGCGGTCACGTCAGTGCGCGCCGCGAGGCCTTCATGATGAGGCTTCGCACGCGGGGCGAGATATAAACGGCGACAAGACCGTTGAAGACGTCCTCGCGCAGGCGGGTCAGCGTGGAGCTCGTGAAACGCCACTGGCCGTCGCGTTTTTCGTAGGTCTCGTGGTAGTGGCCGTAGCCACGCAGGTTCACGCCGGGCCCGAAACGGACGACGTCTTCGAGCGCCCACACCCCGCGCGCCGTCGTCGGCGAGGTCAGCTCGATCTCCGGGGCGTGCACCTGATGCACCGTGGCCTGATTGCGCAGGCTCTTGCGGGTGAAGGCGACGAATTCGTCGGCGCCTTGGATCTTCTTGCCGCCGGCAGGCGAAGTGTCGCTGAGGAAGTCGTCGGCAAACAGAGATCGCCATGCCGCCCAGTCCTTGGTGTCGAGCAGGCGGCAATAGCGTGCCTTCAGCTGCTTGATCGCCTCGATCTCCACGAGGTCGGGCTCGGTCATCCGTCGGCCGCCGTTCGTGCCTGTTCGACGTAGAACCGCGCGGCCCGTTCCAGCGACTCGGCGGTGGGCCGCGGCTGCCAGCCGAGTTCCCGTGTCGCCTTGCCGTGGTCGGCGGGCGCCATGATGTGCAGCAGCCGCAGTCCGGTCGGGTTCATCGGGATCTCCCTCCGCAGCAACCGGGCCACCGCGGTGGCGACCCACACCGTTGCATAGACCACGGGCAGCGGGATTCCGAACCGCGGTGGCTTCGCCCCGACCGCCCTGGCCGCCGTCGTGAGCATCTCCCGCATCGGCATGTAGCTCTCGGAGATGATGTAACGCTCACCCACCCTGCCGCGTTCGGCGGCGAGCAGAAATGCCTCGGCGACGTCCTCGATACCGACCACCTCGGTGGACACGCCCTTGATGTAGGCGGGGATCCTGCCGAACGCGGCGTACTGCACCATCAGCCCCTGGTGCGGCTGAAAGTCGCGCGGCCCGTACGGATTGGACACGCACATCACCACGGCGGGCAAGCCGCGGTCACGCGCGTAGGACAGCACCAGGTCTTCGGCTTGGCGGCGCGACTCGATGTAGGCGCCACCCTTGTCCCCCCAGTCGAACGACATGTCCTCGGTCACCGGACGGCTTCCGTCGCCGAGCGCGATCGTGCCGATGGTGCTGCAGAACACGAACCGGTGCAGGCCGGCTTTCGCCGCGACGTCGAGGACCCGCCGCAGACAGTGGACGTTCGTCTCGAACAGCGGTGCCGGGTCGCGCAGGTGAAACCGGGTGTCGACAATGCAGTAGTAGACGACGTCGCGGTCGGCCATCGCCGCGCGCAGCGCTTCCTCGTCGTAGAGGTCGCCGTAACACCGCTCGACGTCGAGGTCGTCGATCGCCACCGTCGAACTCGTCCTGCGCAGATACACCCGCACGTCGTCCCCACGCTCGGCGAGTTTGCGCGTGACGTGGGAACCGACGAACCCGCTGGGACCCATCACCAGCGCGCGGCGGGGAGGTGTCGTCGTCGACTCAGGAGACATGGGGACACCTTCCTTCGGTCGCGAGCGTGCGTGAAGTCGCGGTATTTGTCGGCGTGTCGCCCGCAGACACGCACGCTCGCCGGATAGGTTACGACGCTTTCTTGGCCGGTGGGGCGTATGCCGGTTTACCCAGCCCGAGCACGTACTGGGCGATCATGTTGCGGAACACCTCAAGCGTGCCGCCGTAGATCCCGACCAGAGGCGCGAACCGGTACACGTACTCGGCAGCGCCGTCGTCGGCGGCGCTGTCGGTACCGAGCGGCAACGACGACGCGGTGCCGTGCAGATCCATCAGGTCCGGGGAGATGTCGCGCATGGTCTGCGCCAGCGCGACGCGGCCGAAGATGCTCGGCGTCGAGAACGCGGCCTCCATCCGGGCGATGCTGCGGCCCAACCGGTATGCCACCGACCCGTCGTCGATCAGGCGCCTGCCGCTCAGGTCGCGTTCGGCCACCTTCGCCGCGGCGCGGTCCGCCGCGACGGCCATCGTCATGGCCTGGTGGTTCATGATCGCGAGGTCCTGCAGGCCGTCCTGCTCGGCCTCCACCGCCCCGTGTTCGGCGTCGAGCGGTTCACGCAACACCTTCCAGCCCTCGTTGACTTCGCCGAGGCGGTATTTGTCGTCGACGCGCACATCGGAGTAGTAGACGATGTTGGTACGGTCGCCGTCGACAGTGCGGATTCCCTGGATCTCGATACCCGGCGAGTCGAGCGGGACCAGAAACATGGTGAGGCTCTTGTGTTTCGGCGCCTCGGGATCGGTATTGGTGATCAGGAAGACGTACTGGCAGTTGTGTGCGCCGGTGGTGAACATCTTCGAGCCGTTGATAATCCAGCTGTCGCCGTCCCGCACCGCACGGGTCTTACAGGTGGCGATGTCGGAGCCGCCCTCGGGTTCGGTGTAGCCGAGGCAGAACCGCACATGCCCGCTGTACACCTTGGGCAGTACCTCGGCCTTGACCTCCGGCGAGCCGAACTTCTCCACCGATCGCCGGACGAGCGCCGTGGTGCCGAACGTCACCCACGGCACGTGCGCGCGCCGCTTCTCGAGTTCCCAGATGCGCCGCCGAACCCGGTTGAACCCGCCCTCGGCCTCGGTCTTCCATTCGCGCTCCAGATAGCCGGCCGCACCGAGCGCCAGGTGCACGCCCTCGTCGAAGTTGTCGCCGGTCTCGCGGTCCCGGCGCATGACGTCCTCGGTGACGATCTCACTCAGGAAGGCGCGGGCCTCCTGCTGGAACGCCCGGTCTTCCTCGGAGAGTTCGACCCGTGAGAAATCCATTACTTCCTCTCCCCGCTTTCGCGTGCCGCGACGATCTCGGCGATGTACTTGGCCGTGATGCCCGGGTCGCCGCCAGCCAACGGCCAGCCCCGGGCCCGCACCAGATACGCCGACGCGGCCGCCTCGGCCGAGACCCCAAGCCCACCTTGGATATGCACGGCCATGGTGGCCGCCTTCGAGGCTTCCTCCGCCATGAACACGAACACCGACGGCGCCAACTCCGGCCGCTCGTCCGGCTCGTTGTCGAGGAACCACGCCGCCCGGTGGGCCAGGTTCCGGCCGCCTTGCACGGTGATCGCGATGTTCGCCAACGGATGCGAGATGGCCTGCAGGGTCGAGATCGGCACGCCGAGCGTGTAGCGGGTCTTGGCGAACTCCGCCGCGATGGTCATCGTCTCCTCGACGAGCCCGACCAGCGCCGCACCGGACAGCAGCCGCCATTCGTCCAGGGCGCGTCGGTAGGCCGTCAGCGCGTCGGCGCCGCTGGCCAGCACCGTCCGTTCGTCGGCGGCCGCGGGATCGACCCAGGCCATCGGCAGCCGGCCGATGTTGTCGACCTTGGCCGGCCGGGTGGCGAAGGTGAGCCGGACGATGTCGTCGCCGTCGCGCAGGACGACGTGGTCGGCGATGGAACCGCTGGGTACCAGCCGCACCCCGGATACGCTGTCGTGCTGGGGATCCAGGCCCGCGATCCGTGTGCCGTTGAGAATGTCGGGTTCCAGCGCACCCAGTCGCTCGAGCAACCGGGCCGCGCACACGTGGTCGATCCAGGGCACCGGCGCCAGCGAACGGCCGATCTCCTCGGCCACCAACGTCAGGTCGACCAGCGTGGCACCGTCACCGCCGATGTCCTCGGACAGCGCCATCGTCGTCGCACCCATCGCGCACAGCCGCTCCCACAGACTCTTGTCGAAGCCGGATGCCTCTGCGGCACGGACGGTTTCGATCGAACAGTGCGTCTTGAAGAAGTCCTGGTACGCGGCCTGCAGCGCCTGGTGGTCCTCGGACAGGCTGTAATCGAGCCTGCGCAGTTCGTAACGGTCCATCACTGCTCCTTGTCGGCGCCGAAGAAGAACTCCTGCGCGTTGTTGTACAAGTAGTTGTCGAGCACCTCGGCCGGCAGGTCAAGCGCGAGCGCCTCGGGTACGACACGGCGCATCTTGAGCACCGGCCAGTCCGACGCGTAGATCACCTTGTCGGGCCCGCGAGTTCGCATGTAGTGCAGAAGGCTGTCGGGCAACCTCTTGGGCGACCACGCCGACGTCATCAGCCGCAGGTTGCGGTACTTGATCAACAGCCGGATCGCGACATCCCACCACGGGTCGGCGCCATGGATCATGCACAGCTTCAGTTCCGGGAACCGCACGCAGACCCGGTCGAGGTGGATCGGGTTCTGCACCTCGCCCGGAATCGGCGGGCCGGGTATGCCGGTGTTGATGCACAGCGGCAGTTCGAGCTCGGCGCACTTGGTGTACAGCGGGTAGTAGACCGCGTCGCTGGGCGGATACTGGCCGTCGCCCCAAAAGCTGGGCCCCACCGCGGCATAGGCGACGGGCAGGTCCTTGACGATCGCCGTGAGCTCTTTGAGTGAGGGCATCGGCCGCAGCAGGTTGACTCCGCCCATCGCCAACGCGAACCGCTCGGGTTTGGCTTCGACGAACTTGCGGGCGGTGGTCGACGGCTTGGCCAGGCTGTCCATCAGGATCGCCTTGGCGACGCCCTGCTCATCCATCTCGTCGATCAGTTCCGACAGGTCGACGGGGGCGAACATCGACTGTGGACCCTTGAAGTAGTCGTCGCGGACTTTCAGCATCCACTGCGGCTGCTGCTCGACCTCCCCGAAGTGCACGTTGACAAGACAGTCAATCGCTTTGTGGCTCATGCGTTCACTTTCTGCGCCGTGCTTTTCGCCCATCGATAGTCGGGCTTGCCGTTGCCCAGGCGTCGGACCTGTTCGACGAAGATGAAATCCTTGGGCGCCTTGAACCGCGCCAGCTGCGAGGTGCAGTGGGCATGTAGCGCGGCCGCCTCGACGTCGCCGTTCAGCGCGACCAGCGCCACCACCTCCTGACCCCACCGCTCGCTGGGCCGTCCGACGACCAAGGCGTCGGCGACACCTGGGTGTGCCCGCAGAACTTCCTCGACCTCCTCGACGAACACCTTCTCACCGCCGGTGTTGACGACAAGGGAATCGCGGCCGAAAAGTATCAGGGTGCCGTCCGGGGCCAGCCTGCCCCGGTCCCCCGAGATCACCACCCGTTTCCCGTCGACGACGGGAAAGGTCTTGCGGGTGGCCTCCGCGTCGTCGAAGTAGCCAAGCGGGATGCGCCCACCGCGCGCGACGAAGCCGACCTCGACGTCGCCGGGCTGAAGAAACCGCCGATAGTCCGAGGCGAGTAGCAGCGCACCCTCGCGGAGCTCGAACGTGTCCTTCTGCTCTCCGCGCTGGCTGCGGCCGAAACCCACGTTGCCGGTCTCTGAAGACCCGTAGCCGTTGATCAGCGTGATCTGTGGTAACAGATCCAACAGTGCGCGTTGGTGTTTGGGATTGGTCGCCGCTCCCCCGGTGCCGATGGCGAACAACGACGCAAGATCGTAAGAGCCGCGCCGCAGTTCCTCCACCAAGGGGCCGGCGTAGGCGTCGCCGACCATGGTCATCAAGCCGACCTTTTCACGCTGAGCGGTCTCCAGCACGGCGCGGGGGTCGAACCTCGTCTGGTCATACAACACGACTGGCAATCCGCTGAGCAGTCCCGCGAAGGCCGTCCACATCCCCGCGGCGTGCATCAGCGGCGACACCGCGAACCAGGGCTGTCCGCCGTGACGCACCTTGTCGTGGATCTCCTCGACGGACGAGTGGTCGGCGCCGTTCATCGAGATGACGTAGGTGTCGCTCTGCCGCCACATCACCCCCTTGGGCCGACCGGTGGTGCCGCCGGTGCACACCATCATCACGTCGTCGGGCGACGGGGTGATCGGTTCGTCGGTGTCCCCTTGTGCCAGTGCGTCTTCCAACCGGACCGCACCCGGCAACGGCGTCGCGTCGTCGCCGTCGTCGATCTCGATCAGCAGCCGCGCCGAGGCCGGCGGCAGGACCTCAGCGAACTTCGGTCCGAACGACTGGTGGTAGATCACGACGCTGGGCCGGAGGTAGTCGAACAGTTCGGCGACCTCGCGGGGAGCGTAGTTGTAGTTGACGTTCACCGGCACCGTGCGTGCCTTCAGGCAACCGATCACCATGTCCGGATACAGGTCGTTGTGCATCAGCAGCGCGACACGGTCCTGCCCGCATTCCCAGTTCTGCAGTTCGTCGCGCTCGCGGTGAGCGCCGAACCCGTGGCCGGCCAGATAGTTGGCGAGCCGACGGGTGCGCTGCGCGGACTCCGCGAACGTGCTGCGGCGCTCACCACAGACCGTCATCAGCCGATCGGGTACCGCCTCGGCGATGGCGTCGAGCACCGCGCCGATGGTCCATTCCGCCATGTGCTAGACGCCGGCCGTCACATTCGCACCGAGCAGGGTCAAGGCGTTGTCGCGCATGACCATTCGAGTGTCCTCATGGCTGAACTCGGGGAACTGCGGGATGTCGGCGGTGAACGACGTGGGATCGGCCAGACCCTCGCCGTGCGGCCAGTCGGACCCGAACAGGATCTTGTCCACGCCGATCGTGTCGGCCAGCAGCTTCACGTCGTCCTCGTAGTACGGCGCGATCCACACGTTGTTGCGCAGCTGCTCGACCGGATCCTCCTTGTAGTGATACGGCGCGTTGTTGGCAGACTTCTTGAGCCGCTTGATAAGCCGGTACACGAAGTACGACCCGTTCTCGATGCTGGCCACCTTGAGCTTGGGGTGGCGGGTGAACACCTGGTGCACGATCATCGAGGCGATGGTGTCGTGGATGGCGCGGTCGTCCATGATCACCATGTCGAGCGGATCGCGCTTACCGAAGCCCTTGAACACACCGCTGCCGCCCCACAGCCCGGGGATGGCCATGTAGCCGGAGTCGGACAGGTGGAACACCACCGGGACACCCGCCTCGGCCAGCCGCGCCCACACCGGGTCGTGCACCGGGTCGCCCAGCGAGCGGGGCCTGACCTCACCCGGCACCGGCGCCGGCCGAACGCACACGATCTTGGCCCCGCGCGACAGCACGAACTCGACCTCCTCGACGGCCTTCTCGGGATCGGCCAGCGAGATGATCGGTGCGGCGAGGATGCGGTGATCCGGCCGGTCGAACCCCCAGTCCTCGTCGAGCCACAGGTTGAAGGCGTGGACCGAGGCCATGGTCGCCGGGATGTCGTGCTTGAGGCCCTCCTCGACGCCACACGCGAAAGTCGGCAGCATGAACACGGTTTCGAGGTTCTGCCGGTCCATGATCTTCACCCGGGCATCGCGGTTCTGGTACTCGGGATGGTCGGCCAGCCGGTCGACCTTCATCAGCGACGCCGGATCGACGCCCTCGGGAATCTCGCCCCTGAACAACAGATCCAGGCAGCCGGGTTCGATGATCGGGTCGAAGGTGGGGTTCGGGATGAAGTGGTTGATCACCCCACCGAACACCGCGTAGGTGCGCTTGCCGTCGGTGAGCATCTGCACGCCGCGGCTGCGGAACTCCTTGGGCAGGTGTCGGGTGAACGCGTCGAGCGGTTCGTAGTAGTGGTTGTCGACGTCGATCGCCCGGTAGTCCAGGGTCATTGTCCCTCTCCCTTCAGTGGCGGAAAGTTGGGTGGGCGCTTCTCGAAGAAGCTCGTGATTCCTTCGATGAAATCGGGCCGCTGCATCGACTCGTGCATCAGCTTCTCCGCGTGGTCGCTTGCCTCGAAAACCGTGCGCATGGTGTCTGCGTACACCTGTTGCTTGATCACCGCCAGAGAACTCGGTGCGCAGTTGGTGGCGATGTCCTCGGCGTAGCCGATGGCGTGCGACAACAGGTCGCCGGCGGGCAGCACGCCGTTGACCAGTCCGAGGCGCGCGGCCTCGTCGGCGAAGAACACCCGGCCCGACAGCAGCAGGTCCATGGCGACGCCGGTGCCGACGATGCGCGGCAGTATCCACGAGATGCCGTACTCGGCGATCAGCCCGCGGCGCGCGAACGACGTCGTGAACTTGGCGCCGTCGGCGGCGAATCGGACGTCGCATGCCAACGCCAGCGTCAGGCCCATGCCCGCGCACGCCCCGTTGATCGCCGCGATGACGGGCTTGCGAATCGTCATGACGACGTGCGGATGGCGCGCGCCGACCAGTTGGCCGACATCGGTATCGGCGGCGGCGTCCACGGTGGCCGCGCTGATCGTCGTGAGATCACCCATGTCGGCTCCGGCACAGAAGGCACGGCCACTGCCGGTGACGACGATCGCGCGGACATCGGGGTCGGCTTCGGCGTCGTCGAGGCGCGCGTAGAACGTGGTCGCCAAGCCCCCGCCCCAGCCGTTCATGCGGTCGGGCCGGTTGAGCGTCAGCACCGCGACACCGGTGTCGCGCACCTCGTAGCGCACCGGCTCGGCCGCGACGGGCTGCGCGACATGGTCTCCACCGCTCACCCGTCACTCCTTCTCAGGTGCGTCGAACTGGATGTATGCGCATACTGTACACCTATCGGTAGTACCTTCCGCTACCACCTGGCCACGGGTGGGACAGCCGCCAAAACCGGACGAGCAACCTGGCGGCGACCTCACGGCCAAACGCGTCACCCCGGTGGCCCGAAGGCCGTTTGCGGCGAATTCCGCAGCGGCGAGCGCGGAGTCCGCTCAGCGGCCTTCAGCGAAGGCCGAGAAGACGCGAAGATCGGGCCGCGTACGCAAATCTCCTAGCCCGGCTTAGTTAGGTAAATGAACCCTATTGTTAATTAGGCAAGGCTCAGCTAATCTTCACCCGGTTCATAGCAACCTCACAGAAACGGGAGAACAGTGCAACTAGCTCATGCCCCGGCCTCGACGATTTGCGGCGAGCCGGTCCGTCCACAATCGGCTTCTCGCCGCACCAAGGCGATGGTCGCCGGAGTCGCCATGGCGAGCGCCGGGGTGATCGCGGTCAACCCGCTCGTCGTGGCACCCACGATGCCCGAGGCTCGCGCCGAGGCCGTGAACCTCACGGCGTTCGCCAATCCGCTCACCGTGTGGCAGCAGACGTTCGCCAACACGTTCGGCAGCATCAACCGGCTCGGCACCGACGTCACGGCCGCCCAGACCGCGCTTTTCCAAGCACTGCTCAGCCCGTCGCTTTCCGCCGAACTCCTCGACTTCGTGGTGTCCACTGTGACCAACCCGCAGCCTCTGCTGACTGCGCTGGTGAACTTTCCGTCGGAGCATGGTCCGACAATCGGTGCCGCGCTCGAGGGGTTGGCTGAAACCCAACTGCAAGCGTTCCTGACGCTGCCGCCGGCGCTCATACAGTCGGCCAGTTGGCTTGCGCAGGGCCAGTTCGTCGAGGCGTTCAGCGCGATCAACGTCTGGTTCCTGGTCAATTTCCTGGGTGATTCACGGCAGACCCTGCTCGATCTCTTCAAGGTTCCCGGCGATTTCCTGGAGTCCATCGGCCTGTATCCCCTCGCGCGGGTGTCCGATGCGATCCTGACCCGCGGCGTGATCGGCAACCTGGGCAGGGCGCTGCTGACCGCCCAGGTCACGTCGACCATCCAGGCCATGGAGATTCTGGATCGCACCCGTGAGGCGTTGACGGATCTCGACTTCGTCACGGCGGCAAGCGAACTGATCAATCTGCCTGCGAAGTTCGTCAACGCCTTCCTCAACGGATACGTGCCCGACTTCGCAACAGACCCGAACTTCCCCCCGCAGAAGTTCCCGGGCCTGTTCGCCGAACTGGGGTTTTTCGACTTCTTCTTCGTGCAGATCCCCAATGCGATTGCCGGGGCGCTCGTCCCGCCGGCCGCGGCGACCACTCTGGCCGTGGGCACGGGACAGTCGTCGCCGACCGACATCCCCGGCAGCGGCCCAGCCCTGGCGCTCTCGGTTGATTCGGAGACCTCAAGCGCCCCAGGCGATGACGAAGAGGGCCTCGCGGGCGCAACCGATGGCTCCGCCGAGGACGAGGACTCCGAGCAGGACCTGACCGAAGGCGAAGGCTCGGGCTCGGTCGAGGGCGAGGGCGAGGGCCTCGGTGATGAGCTCGGTGATGCCCTGACCGAAGGCGAAGGCGACGACCCGACCGAGATCGACGACGACCTGGCCGAGGGTGAGGACGACGACTCGACCGAAAGCGAAGACGACGACGCCGGGTTGGGCAGCGAGGACTCCGGTGACGGCTCCGGCGGCGACGGCACGGGCAGTGACGGCTCCGGCGGTGACGGCTCCGGCGGTGGCTCCGGCGGCAGCGCCTAACCTGGGCTGAGGCGACGTGGCGGTTCCCTCGACCCCGAGGGACCGCTCCTAGGGGATAGCCGACAACGGCTATCCCCTAGGTTCATTTCGCCGACACGGCGATTCGGACATCGCCGCCGCGCGCACGGCGCGTGGACCGGCTCAGGCGTCGATCAGCCCGAACCTTCGGTACGCCGCGTCGATCTGGGCCTTGGCCTGCGCAGGCAACTCCGCTTGGGGCGGGCGTGAATGCGGGTACGCCCCGATGGGCAGCCCCAGCACCAACGCCGCGTACTTGAACGCCGCACCCCAGTGCGTGAAGTAGTCGGGGCGACCGGGATAGCAGGTGAACCACGATGCCATGTCGAGCTCAAACCGGTCCAATCCGGACTCGCGGGCGTAGTCCATGGCCTCGATCAACTTGTCGTTGACGATCAAGTCCCAGTACTCGGAGAACGGCCGGTGCTGCGGGGTCTCGAAAAGATATGCGGCCGTGCCGAGTTGAGCCGGCCACACGATGCCCTCACGCAGCCAGCCGGCGCGGTAGACCGTCTTGTCGCACTCCCAGATCGCCAGCCCCGGCGCCAACTCGTGCAGCGCTCGGCTCGCCGCAGGCCGGAACGCACCCTCCTTGGTGGCGCAGACCGCGGGGATCTCTTCGTAGATTCGGGCCGACTCCGCAGGCGTCAGAACGTAACCCGACGAGGGCGAGTTGAACATGCCGAGCGCGATGTCGGTGCGGTCGGCGATGTAGCGGAAGAACCGCAGCACCCCTTCCCCACCGTGCACCTCCATCATCGGCGTCTGGATGTAGACGATGTCAGCACCCGCATGCTGTGCGTGCAGCGTCAATTCCAGGCAGTCTTTGGCCGACATCGCGGCGGTGCACGCCTGCACGACGACATCCGGGTTGGCCGCGCGGCCCTCCTCGATCGCCACCTCGAGCAGGCGTTTGCGCTCGTCGATTGTCAGCGACCAGAACTCGGCGATCCCGCTGGTACACCACAGCAGCGGATGCCGCAGTTCGCCGACGCAGTAGCGCACCAACGTCCGGTAGGCATCCCAGTCGATGTCGTCGCCGTCGGTACCGCAAAACGGGGTGTAGAGCGAATTTCCGATGCCGCGCAGCGCTTCTCGTGCCCACTCTCGCGCATCTGTTGCGGTCGCCACGATGCCCTCCTCAGGTGAAGTCGGATCCTCCGTCGACGTTGACGTTGGCGCCGGTCATGTAGGAATTCCGCCGGGAGGCGAGAAACGCCACCACGGGTCCGATCTCGTCGGGCAAGCCCGCACGCGGCAGGTGAGCCGGATGCCCGAAATGCTCGTCGATGGCGGCCATCAACGCATACGGATCGTTCCCGTCGACGCCCACCGATTCCGCCCAGCCCAGCAACGCCTCGGACGCGATGCTGCCCGGCGACACCACGTTGACCATGATCTCGTCGGGCGCCAACAGCAGCGACAGGTTCTTCGAAACGCTCGTCAACGCGGCCTTGGCAGCGGTGTAGGCGGGCAGTATCACGCTTTGGCGCTGTGTGGAATGCGCCGAAAAGTTCACTATTCGAGCCCATTCCGCGTTGCGCAGCAACGGAAGCGCGGATCGTACACAGTGCACCATGCCCATCACGCCGCCGTCGAACGCCGCGCGCCACTGGTCGTCGGTCAGATCCTCGAACGTGCCGACCGCGTCCGGACCGACGGCGTTGATCAGCACGTTGAGCTCACCGCTCCACCGGCGGCCGATTTCGTCGAACACCCGCTGCACGGCGTCGGCGTCGGTGGTGTCGGCGACCAACCCCACCGCATCGGGGCTTCCGCACCGGGCCAGGATCTCGGCGGCCTCGTCGAGCACCGCCTGGGTGCGGCCCACGACCGCGACCCGCGCCCCGTCCTCGGCCAGGCACCGCGCCGATGCCAACCCCATCCCGCGACCACCGCCGACCACGACGGCGGCTGCGTCCTTCAGACCGAGATCCATGTCGCCGTCAGGTGCCGGTCCAGTTCGGCTGGCGCTTCTCGGCGAACGCGAGCGCGCCCTCCTTGGCGTCGTTGGACGTGAATATCGGAATGATGAGTTCGAGCTGTTTCTGCCACATCTCCTCCTCACTCCACTCCGCGCCCTTGACGAGGATCTCCTTGGTGGTGGCCACCGCCAGCGGTCCGTTGGCGGTGATGCGCTCGGCGAGCTCGATCGCTCCGGTCAGCGCGCCGCCAGGGTCGGTCACCACGTTGACGAAACCCCACGCGGCGCCCTGCTCGGCGTCGAAGCTCTCGCCGGTCAGCGCGAGCTCCATCGCCTTCTGATACGGGATGCGCCGCGGCAGCCGCAACAGCCCTCCGCCCGCGGCCACCAGGCCGCGCTTGACCTCGGGGATGCCGAACTTCGCCTCACGCGACGCCACCACCAGGTCCGTCGCGAGGACGACCTCGGTGCCACCTGCCAACGCATACCCCTCGACTGCGGAGATAAGCGGCTTGCGTGGTGGCCGTTCGGTGAAGCCGATGCCGCGACCCGGGATCGCGACCTGTTCACCGGCCGCGAAGGCCTTGAGGTCCATGCCTGCGCAGAAGTTGCCTCCCGCGCCGGTGAGCACGCCGACCGACAGGTCTTTGTCGGCGTCGAGTTCGTCGACCGCGTCGGCCAACCCCTGGCTGACCGCGAGGTTCACCGCATTGCGCGCCTCCGGTCGGTTGATCGTGATGACGAGAACACGCCCGCGGCGCTCCGTGAGAATTTCGTCCGACACCCTCGGCCTTTCGATTTCCAAAGTAGCTAGAAAAGCTTACTATAGGACTTACAGTAGAACAGCGAATCGGCAGGGGGATCCCCGACCGGATGGCTCCCGGTAAGGTTGACGGTAACGGCCGAGCGGCGACACACCTGCGAAGACGCAGATCAGAGAACGGCTGCCGGTACATTCAGGTCCACCACCCCGGGTTCGGGGGGCTGCGTGCGCGGCTGATTCGATGGAGGTGCCCTCGTGGCAAGGCAGGCGACCGCCGAGAAGCGTCAGCGACGTGAGCGCGGGTCCATCAACCCCGACGACATCATCAACGGAGCCTTCGAGCTTGCCGAACAAGTGGGCATCGACAACCTGTCCATGCCGCTGCTCGGCAAGCACCTCGGCGTCGGCGTCACGAGCATCTACTGGTACTTCCGCAAGAAAGACGAGTTGCTCAACGCGATGACCGACCGCGCGTTGCGGCAGTACGTTTTCGCCACGCCCTATGTCGAAGCCCGAGACTGGCGCGAGACGCTGCGCAACCACGCACGCACCATGCGAAAGACGTTTGTGGGCAATCCGATTCTGTGCGACCTGATCCTCATCCGCTCGGCGCTGAGCCCACGGGCGGCGAAGCTGGGCGTACAGGAGGTCGAGAAGGCGATCGCCAGCCTGGTCGAGGCGGGCTTGTCGCCCGAGGAGGCCTTCGACACCTACTCCGCGGTGTCGGTTCACGTGCGCGGTTCGGTGGTGCTGCAGCGGCTGCGGGAGAAGAACATGGCGGCCAACGAGGGGCCCGCCGACATCGAGGACACCATGACCATCGATGCCGAGAGCACACCGCTGCTCGCCCTGGTCACCGAGAAGGGCCACCACATCGGCGCGGCGGACGAGCGGAACTTCGAGTTCGGTCTGGAATGCATCCTCGGCCATGCCGAGCGGCTGATCGAGGCCCACAAGAAGGGCGCGAAGAAAACAGCGCCGCGCAAGCGCTGACCCCGGCGATTTGGGCGTAGTTTGTCAACCTCAGCGTGACAAACCACGCCCGAATCACACGTTCTAGACCTCGATGACGACCGCGCCGCCCTGGCCACCGCCGGCGCACATCGCGGCCACCCCGATGCCGCCGCCGCGCCGCTGCAGTTCGTAGACGAGCGTGGTCACCATCCGCGCACCCGAGGCGGCGATGGGATGGCCGAGGCTGCAACCACTTCCGGAGAAGTTCACCAGCTCCTCATCGAGGCCGTACTCGCGGCACGCCGCGATCGGCACCGAGGCGAACGCCTCGTTGATCTCCCACAACGTGACGTCGGACGGCTTCAGCCCGGCCCGGTCCAGCACCTTGCCGATCACCTTGACCGCGCCGAGCCCGCAGTCGCGTGGGGCGACGCCGGCCGCGGCCCACGCCTTGACCGTCGCCATCTTGGTCAGGTTCTCGGCGTCGGCGAACGCACTGTCCACCAACGCCACCGCGGCGGCGGCGTCGTTGGTGCCGCTGCTGTTGCCCGCGGTGATCGAGAAGCCCTCGATCTCGGGGTGCAGCACCTTCAGCCCCGCGAGCTTCTCGACGGTGGTGTCGCGACGGGGGTGCTCGTCGACGCTGAAGTCGACCACCGACCCGTCCGGCTGCTGCACCTTCAGCGGAAGGATCTCGTCGACGAACTTGCCCGCGTCGATCGCCGCGATGGCGCGCTGATGCGACCGTGCGGCCCAGGCGTCCATCTCCTCGCGGGTGATGCCGACGGACTGCGCGGTGTTCCAGCCGACCGTGATCGACATGTCCTTGCACGGCGCGTCCGGCGTCTCGACGTGGGTCGGCGGCATCCACCGCTCCTCGAACTTCAGCTCCGGCCCGGGGATGCGCTGGTTCGTCAGCGGGGTCATCGACAGCGACTGCACACCGCCGGCGATCAGCGCCCGCTCCATTCCGGACCCGATCTGGGCTGCGGCGTTACCGATCGCGGTGAGGCTGCCCGCGCAGTGCCGGTTCACCGACTGGCCGGGGACATGGTCCATACCCGTCGCGGTGGCCGCGTAGCGAGCGAGATCGCCGCCGCCGTAATGGGATTCGGCGAAGATGATGTCGTCGATGACGCTGGGGTCGACCCCCGAGCGACGGACCACCTCGGGCAGAACCGCGGTGATCAGCGTCTCTGGTGGAGTGTTGACCAGGGTCCCCTTGAACGAACGACCGATCGCTGTCCTGGTGGCACCGACGATGACGGGAGTGGGCATGTTAGATCCTCGCACTGGGTGTTAACGGCTTTACAAAAATAGCAGCTTATGTATCGCGGCGACTAGTTGAGTGCGGGGCTCAGGGCTCGGGCACGTGGAAGTGTTCGTCGCGCAGCCGGAACGCCTCCTTCGTGCCGTACTGCGCGCGCGTCTTGACGAAGTTGAACTCGCCCGGCGCGAACTGCAGGTTCGTCCCGTAGGCGTGGAACAGGTAGCTGGCCACCTCCTCGCCCTGATACGCCTGGCTCTGTTCGACGAGGCGGAACGCTTCCTTGGCGATGACGACGCCGTCGGCGGGCATCTTGGCCACCTTCTCCGCCCAGTACCGCGCCCTGGCGCTCACCGCCCCCGGCTCGCAGGTATCGGTGAAGACGCCGAGATGCGCGATCGTGCCCGCCTCGATGACGTCGCCGGTGAGCAGCAGTCGCCGGGCCAGCACGGGCCCCAGCCGGTGAAAGAACATGTGCAGGCTGCCCAGCGCAGGCCCGAGGAACCGGGTCGCGGGCATGCCGATCTTGGTGTTCGCGGCGACGACGGCGATGTCGGCCATCAACGCCATCTCGAAGCCTCCACCGAGCGCGTAACCGTTGACCTCGGCCACGGTCACCTTCGGAAAGCCCATCAGGTTGTGGTAGAAGCCAAAGGACTTACGGTCGACCGCCAACCGTCGCCGTTGGCTGGGCCGGGATTTCGCAGGCGTCTTCTCGCCGCCATCGGCCTTGCCGTACCACCCGTAGGCGTTGTTCATGTCGGCGCCGGTGGAGAACACACCGTCCGCACCGCGCAGCACCACGACGACGATGTCGTCGTCCTCGGCCACCTTGTCCAGGCAGCGCCCGATCGTCTCGCGCATCGTCGCGTCATAGGAGTTGCGCTGTGACGGGTTGTTGAGCGTGATCGTCGCGATCCGCTTGTCGTACTCGGTGTCGAACAAGACGCGGTCGTCGCCGGTGGCCGTCATCGTGGCTCCTTCACTGTTCGGCGTTTGAGATCAGTTTGGCTTCAATGGTTTTGTCAGCGCCGACGGCCAGGGTGTTGCGCCGCGCGGCGGCCAGGTGATCCTGTGCCAGCCGCACCGCACGCGTCTGGTTGCCGTCGCGAATGGCCTCGAGCAGTCGCTGATGGTCGCGCAGGGCGGCCCGCATCACCTTGCGGTTCATCGGATCGGCCGGGCTGGCCTCGTCGCTCCACACCGACGATTCGTGCGCCGACCAGATCAACTCGAGCGACCCGATGACCAGGATCATCGGCTCGTTGCCGCAGCGCGAAACGATCGCCTCGTGAAACCGCCGGGCGTTGGGCACATAGTGCGACAGGTTGTCGAATTCTTCGGTCTGGGTGTGGATTGCGGCTTCGAGGTAGGGCACCACTTCGGTCATGCGGTCCTCACGGGCCGCGCACATCCCCGCGCAGATCGGTTCCAGGTGCATCAACGCGAGGCTGACGTCGGCCGGCGTCGCCGACCGTGTCTGCAGCACCATGCTGATCATGTGCGCCGTGCGCTCGGCCGATGGCAGGTGAACGACTGCGCCACCGACGTTTCCGCGACGCACCGAGATCAACCCGTCGGTCTCCAACAGATGGATCGCCTCGCGCAGGGCGGGCGGGCTGACGCGGAACTCGGCGAGCAGGCTGTCCTGCGACGGCAGCACATCGCCCTCTTTGATCCGGCCCGACAGGATGTCGTCGCGCAACCGCGAGGCGACGATCTCCGCGACGCGGGGTTGGCGGATGCGCTGCACGCTGGTCATGAACTCGTGGCTCGCCGCTTGCCGAACTCCACCACCGACAGCTTCTCCGGTGCGGTCGCCACGGTGCTGAACTCGCCGATGCACAGCACCTCATCATCGCTGTGGCCGCGCAACAACCGAGCCGTCGAGGTGACCCGGTCATCGGATTCGGCGCGCACCACGTCGAAACGCAGTTCGGTGAGGATCGGTGTGGGCCTGCGGAAAGTCACGGTCAGCGAGCGCGTCTTGCCGGTCTTCCGCGCGGCACAACTCTGATGCTGCGTGACGCAGTCGAAGAACACGGCCAGGTATCCGCCGTGCACCAGGCCCGGCGGCCCTTCGAACACGACGGGGAAAGTGACACGGCCCGAGGCGTTCTGGTCGTCGAGGTGGTCGAAGGTGTACTCCGGAAAGCACGGGTTGTAGGCGCCGATGTCGAACGCGTGGTCAAGGTAGACACGCTGGGTCTCATTGCCGTCGGACCCCATGCGCGGAGTGAGGTCGGGCGGCACCGCCGCGGCCAGTTCGCTCTCCCACTCGGCCATCTGGTCGAGCATGGCGTCGACGGTCGGGTGGTCGTGCTCCAAGCAGAGCAGCAGGCCGCTGAGCCGACGGATCGCACCGGCGGCGGCGATGGTCTGCGGCAGCGGCTGCTCGCCGTACCGCGGCCTGTCCTGGGCCATCCGTCCCCTTCCGCCGGCCAAGCTTTCCTTGCTAACTTGTACAAGATAGCAATACTGTATGTCTAACCGTATAGCTCTGCACGAACGGATTCAACTGTGAATGAAGCGGCCGACGGCGTCGTGAGCACGGAGCGCGACGGCGCCATCCTGCGTATTACGCTGGATCGGCCGGCGCGACGGAACTCGTTGAGCCGTCCGATGATCGACGCATTCGTCGCGGCGCTGACGGCCGCTGCCACCGACGATTCGCTGCGCGCAATCCACATTCGCGGTGCGGGCGATGACTTCTGCAGCGGGATGGACTGGGTCGCCACCAACTCGGCCGGTCAGCGTCCACGCACCGGCGATCTGGTGCGTCGTATCCCCCTCACCTCCAACCGGGTGGTCGAGCTGATCCACACCATCGCGCTTCCCGTGGTGTGCAGCGTGCGGGGGTGGGCGGTGGGATTGGGCTGCAACCTCGCGCTGGCCGCCGACTTCACGGTCGCCGCCGACGACGCGGTGTTCTGGGAGCCGTTCATCGGCCGAGGATTCAGCCCGGACTCCGGATCCACCTGGCTGCTGCCGCGGCTGGTCGGCCTGTCCCGCGCCAAGCAGATGCTGCTGCTCGGCGAGAAGGTCGACGCGCACCAGGCCGCCGAATGGGGGCTGATCCACCGCGCGGTAGCCGCATCCGAGCTGGACGCGGTGAGCGAGCAACTGTTGTCCCGGCTGGTCTCCGGGCCCACCGTGGCCATCGGCCTCGCCAAGCAGGCGATCGCCTACGGACAGCATGCGACCCTGACACAGTCCATGAACCAGGAGTTGTTCAATGTGGAACTCTCCAGCCGGACAACAGATTTCAAAGAAGGTTTGGCGGCGTTCCGAGACAAGCGCCAGCCGGATTTCCAGGGGCGCTGAGCGAAGAGGAGCCAGAACATGTCGTCAGGTTTCAGCGACATCAATTACGAAGTGGACGGGCACAAGGCCACCATCACGCTGAACCGGCCCAATGCGCTCAACGCGTTGAGCCCGCACATGATCACGGAGTTGCGCGCTGCCTACACCGAAGCCGAGAACGACGACAACGTCTGGATCGTGATCGTGACCGGGACCGGACGCGCGTTCTGCACCGGAGCCGATGTGGGCGAAATCCCCGAGGACGGCAGGGTGATCTACGAGCGCCCGTACCTGTCCACCTACGACCAGTGGGAGGCGCCGCAGGAGGGCACGCCGCCGTTTCGCCACATGGCCAAACCCGTCCTGACCGCCATCAACGGGCTGTGCTGCGGCGCTGGACTGGACTGGATCACCACCGGCGACATCGCCATCGCCTCCGACAAAGCGACTTTCTTCGATCCGCATGTGAGCATCGGTCTGGTGGCGGCACGCGAGATGGTCCGGCTGGCGCGCGTGCTGCCCCGCAACATCGCGCTGCGGATGGCGTTGATGGGTAAGCACGAACGGATGAGCGCGCAGCGCGCCTACGAGCTGGGAATGATCAGCGAGGTCGTCGAGCACGATCGGCTTATGGAACGCGCCAACGAGATCGCCGACATCGTCAATTCGAATGCGCCGCTGGCGGTTCGCGGCACCCGGCTGAGCATCCACAAGACGCTGGATCTGCCGTTGCACGAGGCGGAGATTCTCGCCGAGACGTTCCGCGAGCGGGTGGTGCGCACCGAGGACGCGCTGGAGGGCCCCAAGGCGTTCATGGAGAAGCGCACCCCGAATTGGAAGTGCCGATGAGCAGCCACGATTTCGAGACGATCCTGCTGGACGTTGATCCCGAGGACCACGTCGCGACGATCACGCTCAACCGGCCGGATTCGCTCAACGCGTTCAACCGCACGATGTGTGACGAGATGGCCGAGGCGTGGCGGCTGGTCAAGCTCGACGACTCGGTCAACGCGGTGGTGTTGCGGGCCGCGGGTGACCGGGCGTTCAGCGCGGGGCTGGACATCAAGTCGTCGTACGGGCAACCCGACAACGTGTGGAACCACGAGGATCCCGGCGAAAAGCTCAGCCCGAAGTGGCAGAAGATGTTCAAACCCGTGGTGTGCGCGGTGCACGGGATGTGCACCGCGGGCGCGTTCTACTTCGTCAACGAGTCCGACGTGGTGATCTGTTCGCAGGACGCGACGTTCTTCGACTCCCACGTCAGCGCCGGACTGGTGTGTGCCCTCGAGCCGATCGGCTTGATGCGCCGGGTCGGGCTCGGTGATGCCTTGCGGATCGCGTTGATGGGCAACGACGAACGGGTCAGCGCGGACACCGCTCTGCGGATCGGGCTGGTGTCGGAGGTGGTTCCGCCCGAGCGGCTCTGGGCGCGTGCCCATGAGATCGCCGCCGGCATCGCGGCCAAGCCGCCGTCGGCCACCCAGGGCACGGTGAAGGCGATCTGGGAGTCGCTGGAAAAGCCGTACCGTGCGGCGCTTGATCAGAACCTGATCTACACCAGGCTGGGCAACCCGATCGGACAGGCCGAGCTCGCCGCACGGGGCAGCGACAAGGTCACCCCGAGGATCCGATGACCGCCGATCACCCGCTGCGCAGGCGCATCGCCGCCGTGCTGGGCCTGCAACCGGATGCCCCCGCGATCGAGCACGACGGTCAGTGGTTCACATGGGGCCAGCTCGCCGAGCTCGCCCACCGCATCGAGTCGGTCGGCGTCGCGGGCTGCGACGTGGGAATCCTGTTGCGCAACACCCCGGCCCACGTGGCGGCGCTGCTCGGCGTGCTGGTGGGCGGCGGCACCGTCGTCGTGATCAACCCGTCGCGCGGCGACGAACGGATCAAGGCCGACATCGAAGCGCTGCGGCTGCCGCTGATCATCGGATCCCCCGCCGACCTCGAAGCGCTGGTGCAGCCCTCGGGTCCCACCACCACGGTCGCGATCGCCGCGCTCACCGATTCGCCGCAGATCTCTGCCGCCGACACCGTGGCCGCCGGCGCCGGTCGCGAGGGTGTCGCGGTGCGAATGCTGACCAGCGGAACGACGGGGCCGCCCAAGCGCATCGATCTCACCTACGACATGCTGGCCTGCAGCGTGATAGGCACCGACTACGACAGCGCGCCGGCGCCCACGCAACTGCGCCGCGGGGTGGCCATCGTCAACGCCCCGCTGGTGCACATCGGCGGTGTGTACCGGGTCCTGCAGTGCGTCTGCGACGCCCGTAGCTTCGCGCTCCTGGAACGCTTCGAACTGCAACGCTGGGCCGATGCGGTGCGCAGACATCGGCCACGGGCGGTGTCGCTGGTGCCCGCCGCGTTGCGCACCGTCCTGCGTTCGGAGCTGACCCGCGACGATCTGTCCAGCATCCGCGCGGTCACCTCGGGTACCGCTCCGCTGTCGGCGGAGGATGCCGACGCGTTCACCGCGAAGTTCGGTATCCCGGTGTTGACCTCTTATGCGGCAACCGAGTTCGGTGGTGGTGTCGCCGGCTGGTCGTTGGCGGACTATCAGAAGTACTGGAACGCGAAGCGCGGCAGCGTCGGCCGGGCCACGCTCGGTGCGCAGCTCCGGGTTGTCGACGACGCGGGAGATCCGTTGGGACCCGACCAGCCCGGGCTGCTGGAGGTCAAACCGGGTCAGCTCGGACCGTCCGCGGACTGGCTGCGCACCACCGACATGGCACGCATCGACGCCGACGGGTTCGTGTGGATCCTCGGCCGCGCCGATCAGGCGATCATTCGAGGTGGCTTCAAGGTGATGCCCGATGAGGTGCGCACGGCGCTGGAAAGCCATCCCGCCGTCGAAGGCGCGGCGGTCGTCGGCCGACCCGATGAGCGGCTCGGCGAGACGCCGGTGGCCATGGTGGAGCTACGTGAACACGTCGAGACCTCCGCGCTGATGGACCACCTGCGGACCCGGCTGGCGCGCTATGAGGTTCCCACCGAGATCGCCGTCGTCGACCGGATCCCCCGAACGCCTTCGGGCAAGCCGGACTTGGGTGCGGTCCGGCGGTTCTTCACCGACTCCGTCGAGCATGCCTGACACCACGGTCGGTGCGGTACTGCGCGGGCAGGCCCGGCGCCGCGGGGCGCATCCGCTGCTGATCTGCGATGCCGATCGGATCACCTACGCCGAGGCCGACGAGCGGTCCGCGCGGTTGGCCCGCGGCCTGACCGCGCTGGGGGCGGGCAAGGGCACCCATGTCGGGCTGCTGTACCCGAACGGATCGGCCTTCCTGGTCGCGATGCTGGCCGCGGCGCGCATCGGGGCGGTCGTCGTGCCGTTCTCCACCTTCGCCACCGCGCCGGAGTTGCGTGAGCAACTCGCCCATGCCGACGTCGAGATCCTGCTCGCCACGGCGGCGTACCGCGCGCACGACTACCGGCAGCGGCTCGACGGTGTCGAGGCGCTCCCGCTGCTGCGCCATGTCCTGATCGACGCCGTGCCCGCCACATTGGCCGACGAGGCGCTGCTGCGCGGTCTGGAACACGACGTCGACGCCAGTGATCCCCTTGCGATCATCTACACCTCGGGCTCCACCAGCGCCGCCAAAGGGGTGGTGCACACGCACGCGTCGCTGCTCGACCACCAGAAGGCTCTCAACGACGTTCGCGGCCTGACCGCGCAGGACAAGCTGTTCTGCAACTCGCCGTTCTTCTGGATCGGCGGGTTCGCGTTCGCGATCCTGGCGACCATGCTGGCGGGGGCAACGTTGGTGTGCTCCAACGCCACCGACGCCGGCGAAACGCTTGACCTCATCGAGGCCGAAAAGCCCACTATGACCAACGGTTTCGTGGCGGGGATCGCCCACCTGGCCCGCCACCCGAGCCTGCCGCAGCGCGATCTGACATCGGTTCGTCGCGGTAACCTGTATCCGATCATGGCCCCAGAGGTGCGTCCGGCCGATCCGGAGTTGCGCCACTCCATGCTCGGCATGACCGAAGCCGGCAGCGTCATCACCATCGACGCCGACGAATCCGACCAGGCCGAGCACCGCCGTGGGTCGTTCGGCAAACCGTTACCCGGTTTCGACACCATGGTCGTCGATCCCGACACCGGCGCCGCCGTCGCCGTCGACGAGGTCGGTGAACTGTGCATCCGCGGGCCATACCTGATGCAGCGGTACTACAAACGCAGCCGCGAGGAGTGCTTCGACGCCGACGGCTGGTTCCACACCGGTGATCTCGTCCGGGTCGACCGTGACGGATACGTCTACTTCGTCGGCCGTCGCGGCGCGATGATCAAGACCGCGGGGGCCAATGTCGCACCCGCAGAGGTCGAACGGGCGATCGCCAGGGTCACCGGCGGAACGGTGGCCCACGTCGTCGGGCTCCCCGACTCCGAGCGCGGGCAGGTGGTGGCCGCCGTCATCGCGTTGGACGAGCACACGCCCGACTTCGACGAGCCGGCGCTTCGTGAGGCATTGAAACGCGAGCTGTCGGCGTACAAGGTTCCTCGACGGTTCGCCGCGTTGCCCGCTGCACAGATCCCGGTGCTGTCCAGCGGCAAGATCGACATTCCCCGTCTGACAAAGGTATTCGATGCCTGACACGATTGATGCGTTGATCCGGCTGCATGCCGCCGACCGCGGGTCCAAGCCGATGGTGATCGATCCCGAGCATCGGATGAGTTACGCCGAGCTCGACACCGGCACCCGCGAGCTGGCCTCCGCGTTGTTCGCCGCCGGCGTCGGCAAGGGCACCCGCGTCGGGCTGATCATGCCCAACGGCGTCGAGTGGGTGCGGATCGCGTTGGCGCTGACCCGTATCGGCGCCGTGCTGGTGCCGTTGAGCACGCTGCTTGCGGCCCCCGAGCTCGGCGCGCAACTGCGCGTCGCGTCGGTGCAGGTCCTGATCACCGTCGAGGAGTTCCGCGGGCACCGCTATCTTGACGACCTGTCCACGGTACGCACGGACCTTCCGGCGCTACAACAGGTCTGGACTCCCAACGAGGTACCGTCGACCGGTGCCGCCGGATCCATCGATGCGATCGCGGCGGCCGTCACCCCCAGCGACACGCTGGCGATCATGTTCACGTCCGGGAGCAGCGGCCCGCCTAAGGGCGTCATCCACTCGCACGGCAACGCGTTGCGCGCGGTGCGCTCCGGACTCGACGCGCGCTGCGTCGACACCGACACCCGGTTGTATCTGCCGATGCCGTTCTTCTGGGTCGGCGGCTTCGGCAGCGGCGTCCTTACGTCGTTGGCGGCGGGCGCGACGCTGGTCACCGAGCCGATTCCGCGACCGGAGACGACCCTGCGGCTGTTGGAACGCGAACGGGTGACGCTGTTTCGGGGTTGGCCCGATCAGGCCGAGGCGCTGGCGCGGCACGCCGGGTCGGTCAGCGCCGATCTGTCGTCGTTGCGGCCCGGCAGCCTGGAGGCGCTGCTGCCCGCCGACCAGCGTGCCGAGCCGGGCGCCCGGGCGAGACTGTTCGGGATGACCGAATCGTTCGGACCCTACTGCGGATTTCGCGCCGACACCGATATGCCCCGGTCCTCGTGGGGCAGTTGCGGAAAACCGTTCGCCGGCATGGAGGTCCGGATCGTGGACACCGACACCGGTGAGCCGGTTCCTGCGGGCACCATCGGGGAGATCCAGCTCCGCGGTCCGCACATGATGCGCGGAATCTGCCGGCGCAGCCGCGAAGAGCTGTTCACCCCCGACGGCTACTACCCCACCGGCGACCTCGGTCACTTCGACGGCGATGGGTTCATGTTCTATCACGGCCGCTCCGACGACATGTTCAAGGTCAGCGGCGCCACGGTCTATCCCAGCGAAATCGAACAAGCGCTCAGAACCATCGACGGTGTCGACAATGCCTGTGTCACAGAGGTTTCCGGAGCCGTCGGCGCGCTCGTCGTCGGCGACGTGACGGTGGACCAACTACGCGCCGCGGCCCGGGCTCGGTTGAGCGCGTTCAAGGTGCCCACCGTATGGCGGCTGGTCGGCTCCGACGACGACATTCCGCGCAAGGCCACCGGCAAGGTCGACACCGCCAGGCTGCGCGCGCTGCTCGCCGAGGATTAGGTGCTCACGCGGACGAGCCTCTGCCTTCGCCGAGATCGACGCTTTGGCGGATGTTACCCGCATATTTCCGCCAAAACGTCCCTTTCGGCGGGGAAGAAGCATCGCTACGTGATCACGCCGCGTTCGGTCAGGTGATCGATCAGCGGCTCGGCGCCCGAGGTGAGGTGTTCCGACATCGCGGCGCGCGCCAGGTCCTCGTCGCGCTGTTCGAGCGCGGCCAACAACCGTCGATGGTGTGCGTTGGACTTCTCCGGCCATCCGGCGATCGTCGGAAACACCGACTCCGGCGCGTACCGGGTGATCTGTGACATCAACTGCGCCAGCTTGGGTGAGTCGGCGGCGACGTTGATCGCCCGGTGAAACTCGTGATTGAGGCGGACCACCAAGTCGACGTCGTCGCCGGCGTAGGCCGACTCGAGTTCGGTCTGGATCTTCTCCAGTTCGCGCAATTGCTCGTCGCTGATGTTGGACGCCGCCCGCGCCGCCAGCTCGCCCCCGATGTAGGCCTGCACATCGGACACGTCGGTGACGTCGCGCCCCGTCACCGGCAGCACCACGAAGCCGCGCCGGGGTTGTTGCGCGAGCAGGCCTTCGGCCTTCAGCTCGAACAGCGCCTCGCGCACCGGGGTGACGCTGATGCCCAGCTCTGCGGCGAGTTGATCCAGCCGCACGTATTTTCCCGCCCCGTAGGTGCCGTCGAAGATCCGTTTGCGCACGAAGCGCGCGACGTCCTCGGCCAGCTGCGGGCGCGAGGCGAAATCCGGGGCGGACATCGTCAAATCCGGTACTCTGCCAGCAGCCGCTTGCTGATGATGTTCTTCTGGATCTCGCTGGTGCCCTCGCCGATGAGCAGGAACGGGGCGTCGCGCATCAGTCGCTCGATCTCGTACTCCTTGGAGTATCCGTATCCGCCGTGGATGCGGAAGCTCTGTTCGGTGACCTCCGAGCAGAACTCACTGGCCAGGTATTTGGCCATGCCCGCCGCGACGTCGTTGCGTTCACCGGAGTCCTTGAGCCGGGCGGCGTTGACCATCATCAGATGCGCGGCCTCCACTTTGGTTGCCATTTCGGCCAATTGGAAGGCGATGGCCTGATGCTCGGCGATCGGCTTACCGAATGTCTGCCGCTGCTGGGCGTATCGCACCGCGAGCTCGAACGCGCGGATGCCGACCCCGCAGGCTCGAGCCGAGACATTGACACGGCCCACCTCGATGCCGTCCATCATCTGGAAGAAGCCCTGCCCGGGTGCCTCGCCCAGGACGTCGTCGGCCTTGGCCACATACCCGTCGAAGATCAGCTCGGTGGTGTCGATGCCCTTGTATCCCAGCTTGTCGATCTTGCCCGGGATGCTCAGCCCCGGCGCGACTTCGCCGTAGCCGACCGGCTTTTCGATCAGGAACGCGGTGAGGTTGCGATGTGGTTTGTCGGCGCCCTCGTCGGTGCGCACCAGCACCGCCACCAACGTCGACGTGCCACCGTTGGTCAGCCACATCTTCTGGCCGTCGATCGTGTAGTCGCCGTCGGCGGTGCGGGTGGCGCGGGTGCGGATCGCCGCGACGTCCGAGCCCAACTCGGGTTCGGACATCGAGAACGCGCCGCGGGTCTCGCCGGTGGCCATCCGCGGTAGGTAGCGCTGCTTCTGCGCATCGGTGCCGTGCTGACGCAGCATGTAGGCGACGATGAAATGCGTGTTGAGCACACCGGAGATACTCATCCAGCCGCGCGCGAGTTCCTCGACGCACAGCGCGTAGGTCAGCAGCGATTCGCCGAGCCCGCCGTACTCCTCGGGGATCATCAGCCCGAACAGGCCCATTTCCTTCATCTTGTCGACGATGGGCTGCGGGTAGGTGTCGCTCTTCTCGAACTCGGCGGCGTTCGGGATGATCTCCTTGTCGACGAACTGGCGCACGGTGGCGAGGATCTCGGTCTGCGTCTCGGTCAGCCCGAGGGTCTGGGCGAGCTTGGTCATGCGCCGATCCTTTCGAACACGGCGGCCAAGCCCTGCCCACCGCCGATGCACATGGTCTCCAGGCCGTAGCGTGCGCCGCGCCGGTTCAACTCGCGGGCCAGCGTCGCGAGCATGCGCCCCCCGGTCGCGCCGACCGGGTGGCCCAGCGAGATGCCGGAGCCGTGCACGTTCGTGCGGTCGTGATCGGCGGCGGTGAACTTCCATTCGCGCATCACCGCCAGCGCCTGGGCGGCGAACGCCTCGTTGAGCTCGATCAGGTCGATTTCCGAAAGCCGCAGTCCAGCCTTCCGCAACGCGACCTCGGTCGCCGGTACCGGCCCGATGCCCATGATGTTGGGCGCCACCCCGGCCGATCCCCACGACACCAGCCGCACCAGCGGGGTCAGGCCGAGCTCGTCGGCCCGCTGCGGCGTGGTGACGATGCACATCGACGCGGCGTCGTTCTGGCCGCTGGCGTTGCCGGCCGTCACCGTGGCCTCCGGGTCCTGTTTGCCCAGAACGGGTTTGAGCTTGCTCAACGACTCGACGGTGGTGTCGGCGCGTGGGTGCTCGTCGGTGTCGATGACCTCCTCGCCGCTGCGGGTGCGCACGGTGACCGGCACGATCTCCTCGGCGAGGATGCCGTTCTGCTGCGCGGCCACCGCCCGCCGATGTGACGCCACCGCCAGCTCGTCCTGTTCCTGTCGCGAGATGTTGTACTGGCGGCGCAGGTTCTCGGCGGTCTCGAGCATGCCGCCGGGCACCGGGTAGTGCGCCCCGCCCGCCGTCGTGCGGCCACGGGCCAGCCCGTCGTGCATGCGCACACCGGTTCGTGCTGCGCCCCAACGCATGTCGGTCGAGTAGAACGCGACGTTGCTCATGCTTTCGGCGCCGCCTGCGACCACGAGGTCGTTGTCGCCGCTGGCCACCTGCAGGCACGCCTGGATGACGGCCTGCAGGCCGGACCCGCACCGGCGGTCGACCTGCATGCCGGGCACCGTCACGGGAAGCCCGGCGTCCAGCGCCACCACCCGCCCGATCGCGGGTGCCTCGCTGTTGGGATAGCAGTGCCCGAGGATGACGTCCTGCACGGTGCCGGGGTCGATCCCGGTCCGGTCGAGCAGACCGGTCAGCGCGGTGACGCCCAGCTCGACGGCGGTCAGCGACTTGAACATGCCGCCGTACCGGCCGATCGGCGTGCGCACCGGTTCACAGATCACCGCATCACGCATGGCTCACCCTCCTGTTTCCGCCCAAAGGGACAAACGGGCGGGAAAGTGCGAGTAAATCCCGCCATTTCGTCGATCTCGGCTCATAGGTGCCGCCCGCCGGTGACCTCGAGAACCGTGCCGGTCATGTACGACGACAGGTCGCTGGCCAAGAACAGCGCGACCTTGGCCACCTCCTCCGGCTCGCCCGCACGCCCCATCGGCACCTCCGCCAGCTTCGAGTCCCACGCCTTCTGCGGCATGGCCTCGGTCATCGCCGAGCGGATCAGCCCCGGCTGGATGGCATTGACCCGCACGCCGAGGTGAGCGAGTTCCTTGGACGCGGCCTTGGTCATCCCGACGATGCCGGCCTTGGCCGCCGAGTAGTTGGTCTGCCCGATCATGCCGACCTTGCCCGAGATCGACGACATGTTGACGATCGCGCCGCGCTTGTTCTCGCGCATGATCGGCGCCGCCGCCTTCAACCCGTTCCAGGTGCCCCTCAGGTGCACTGAGATGACCTGGTCGAACTGCTCCTCGGTCATCTTGCGTAGCGTCGCGTCGCGGGTGATCCCGGCGTTGTTGACCATGATGTCCAGCCCGCCGAACCGCTGCACCGCGGTGTTCACCAGCGTTTCGACGTCGGCGAGTTTGGTCACGTCGCTGCGCACGGCCAGCGCGACGTCATCGCCGCCCAGTTTCTTGGCGGCCGCCTCCGTGGCGGCGAGATCCAGATCTCCGAGCACCACCCGCGCGCCCTCGGCGATGAAACGTTCCGCGATCGCGAAACCGAGGCCCTGCGCACCGCCCGTGATGACGGCCGTCTGTCCGGTCAACAACGACACTTGCTCACCTTCTCTCGTCGGATCTTGGACCCGCCCCAGGGGCGGATCAATCGCACATCATATTTCATATATGATCGCCCGCAGTTCGGGGTCCTCGCCCCGGCGCGCTTGCTCACCAGCCCCGGCGAGCAGGCGCGAAGTCGGCGGCGCAGCGTGCGGGTGCGCGTCCGCTCGCGCCGAAGAAGAAGGGAGCACTCCCGATGACCGCATCCGACGTCAGCGACGGCGACTTCCGCGAGATCCTGACGCAGACGCGTCATTTCGTCCGTACCGCGGTGGTGCCGCGCGAACAGGAGATCCTGCGCGACGACCGGGTGCCCGACGACCTGCGCGAGCAGGCCAAGAAGATGGGCCTGTTCGGCTACGCCATCCCCCAGGAGTGGGGCGGGCTCGGGCTCAACCTCGCCCAGGACGTCGAGTTGGCGATGGAGTTGGGCTACACGTCGCTGGCGTTGCGGTCGATGTTCGGCACCAACAACGGCATCGCCGGGCAGGTCCTCGTCGGGTTCGGCACCGACGAGCAGAAAGCCCGCTGGCTGGAACCGATCGCCTCGGGCGATGTCGTCGCGTCGTTCGCGCTCACCGAGCCGGGCGCGGGCTCGAATCCGTCGGGGCTGCGCACGAAAGCCGTTGCCGACGGCGATGATTGGGTCATCAGCGGCCAGAAGCGGTTCATCACCAACGCGCCGACGGCGAACCTGTTCGTGGTGTTCGCCCGCACCCGTCCCGCCGACGACGCCGGGCCCGGCATCGCGGTCTTCTTGGTTCCCGCCGACACGCAAGGCGTTCAGGTCGGCGCGAAGGACGCCAAGATGGGCCAGGAAGGTGCGTGGACGGCCGACGTCAGCTTCGACGACGTGCGGGTTTCCGCCGAGGCGCTGGTCGGTGGCAGCGAGGACATCGGCTACCGGGCAGCGATGATCTCGCTGGCGCGCGGGCGGGTGCACATCGCCGCGCTCGCCGTCGGCACCGCGCAGCGCGCCCTCGACGAATCGGTGGCCTACGCCGCCACCGCGACGCAGGGCGGCACGCCGATCGGCAACTTCCAACTGGTCCAGGCGATGCTCGCCGACCAGCAGACCGGGGTGCTGGCCGGACGCGCGCTGGTCCGCGATGCGGCGCGCAAGTGGGTCGACGACGAAGATCGCCGCGTCGCCCCGTCGGCGGCGAAGCTGTTCTGCACCGAGATGGCAGGCAAGGTCGCCGATCTCGCGGTGCAGATCCACGGCGGCAGCGGCTACATGCGCGAGGTCGCCGTCGAGCGGATCTACCGTGATGTCAGGCTGTTGCGGTTGTACGAGGGCACCAGCGAAATCCAGCGCCTGATCATCGGGTCGAACCTGGTCAAAACGGCACAGAAGGAGCGCGCATGAGCGGACGGCTCACCGGCAGGGTGGCATTCATCACCGGAGCGGCACGCGGTCAAGGCCGGGCGCACGCCGTCCGGATGGCCCGCGAGGGTGCGGACATCATCGCGGTCGACATCGCCGGAAAGCTGCCCAGTTGCGTGCCCTACGATCACGCCACTCCCGAGGACCTCGCCGAGACCACCCGCCTCGTCGAGGCGACGGGCCGGCGGATCCTCGCCTCCGAGGTCGACATTCGCGACGCCGACGGCCTGAACCGGGCTGTCGACGACGGCGTCGCCGCCTTCGGTCGGCTCGACATCATCGTCGCGAACGCCGGAATCTCCCCGCCGCAGGTGTGGAACGAGATCACCGTCGAAGACTTTCGAGATGTGATGGACGTCAACGTCACCGGCACCTTCAACACCGTGATGGCGGGCGCGCAGAAGATCATCGACGGGGGGCGCGGCGGCTCCATCATCCTGATCAGCTCGGCCGCGGGAATCAAGCTGCAGCCGTTCATGGTTCACTACACGGCCAGCAAGCACGCGCTGACCGGGATGGCTCGTGCGTTCGCGGCCGAACTCGGCAAGCACGCGATCCGCGTCAACAGCGTGCACCCCGGCCCGGTCAACACCGCGATGGGTTCCGGCGACATGGTCACCGCACTCGCCAGGGCGATGGAGACCAACCCGTCGCTGCAGAACATGATGACGCCGTTTCTGCCGACGTGGATTCTCGAGCCCGAGGATGTTGCCGACGTGGTCTGCTGGCTGGCCACCGACGAGTCGAAACACATCACCGCGGCGGCCATCCCCGTCGACCAGGGGTCGACCCAGTACTGAACCGAGCAGACGCGAAACCCCCCATTTCACGGTGAAAATGGGGGGTTTCGCGTCTGCTCAGCCGATGCGTCGGCCCAGCTGGCACAAGAAGGGCGTCAGCGGATGTAGCGCACGATCGACTCCGCCACCGCGGCCGGCTTCTCCGAGCCCTCGATCTCGACCGTCGTGGTCATGGTCGATTGAACGGCGCCGTCGAGCTGATCCACTTTCGACAGCTCCGCGCGGGCGCGCACCTTGGCGCCGACCTTGACCGGGGTGATGAAGCGAACCTTGTTGTAGCCGTAGTTGATCGCCATCGTGATGTTGCCGACGGTGTAGAGCTCGTGCATGAACCGCGGCAGCAGCGACAGCGTCAGCAACCCGTGCGCGATGGTGCCACCGAACGGGCCGTCTGCCGCGCGCTTCGGGTCGACGTGGATCCACTGGTGGTCGTCGGTGGCGTCGGCGAACAGATTGACCCGCTCCTGGGTGATTTCGAGCCACTCCGTGGGACCCAGTTGGCTGCCTTCGGCCGCGACGAGTTCATCGAGGTCCTTGAACGTTCTCACTGTCTCTCCTTCGTCCCCACTAGAAGACCACGGTCTGGTTGCCGTATCTGATGATGCGGTCCTCACAGTGCCACAGCACCGCGCGAGACAATACAAGGCGTTCCACATCGGCCCCGAGACGCTGCAGATCCGCCACGTCGTGGCGGTGGTCCACACGCACCACGTCCTGCTCGATGATCGGGCCTTCGTCGAGATCGTCGGTGACGTAGTGTGCGGTCGCGCCGACCAGTTTGACCCCGCGCTCCTTGGCGCGCCGATACGGCGCGGCGCCGATGAACGCCGGCAGAAACGAGTGGTGGATGTTGATCAGCGGACAGCCGACCTCGTCGATGAACCGCGGCGTGAGGATCTGCATGTAGCGGGCGAGCACGACCAGGTCGACGTTGCCCTTCAACAGCTCGAGTTGGCGCTGCTCGGCCTGTTCGCGAATGTCCCTTGTCGCGGGCACGTGCAGAAACGGCACCGAGAACGGCCGGACCTGGTCGGCGAGGTCGGGATGGTTCGAGATCACCATGGCGACCGCCATGTCGAGCTCACCTCGGCGGTTGCGCCAGAGCAGATCGAGCAGACAGTGGTCCTTACCTTTCTTGGAGGGTGTTCGGGGCCGCTGGCCTTAGTTAGGCTTCGATTCACCCAGGGACAGCGGGTATGGCTTTCATTTGTCAGCCCTTGATGGCCGAGGAGGATTGGCCGCCCGCTGTCCCGCGACGACTCGACCGCTAATTGAGAGATGCGATTCGATCGCTGTGTAAGGACACGACGGCGTGGTCGTCTGCCGGGCTGGTGGAAATGGTGATGAGCACGGAGGCGGTAGTGACACAAGCTGTTTGGGCGGGTATCGATGCTGGGAAATCGGACCACTTCTGCGTGGTCATCGATGCTGAGGGAAAGCGACTGCTGTCGCAGCGGGTAGCCAACGACGAAGCGACTCTGTTGAAGTTGATCAGCACTGTCGCAACCATGGCTGACGGCGGTGAGGTCACCTGGGCCATCGATCTCAACGCTGGCGGTGCGGCCCTGCTGATCACGCTGCTGATCGCCGCTGACCAGCGGCTGCTCTACATCCCCGGCCGCACCGTGCACCACGCCTCGGGCAGCTACCGCGGGGAGGGTAAGACCGACGCCAAAGATGCCGCCGTCATTGCCGATCAGGCCCGGATGCGCCGCGATCTGCAACCACTGCGCCCCGGAGATGACATCGCAGTGGAGCTGCGCATTCTCACCAGCCGGCGCACCGATCTGGTGGCTGATCGCACCCGCACGATCAACCGACTGCGTGCCCAGCTGCTCGAATACTTCCCAGCCCTGGAACGCGCGTTCGACTACAGCACCAGCAAGGCCGCGTTGCTGCTGCTCACCGGCTATCAAACTCCCGATGGGCTGCGACGAGCCGGTGCTGCTCGACTGGCAGCCTGGTTGGGTAAACGCAAGGCCCGCAACGCCGACGCCGTCGCGGCCAAAGCCCTGCAGGCCGCTCACGCTCAACACACCGTCATACCCGGACAACAACTCGCTGCGGCCATGGTTGCCCGCTTGGCCAAGGAGGTGATGGCCCTCGACACCGAAATCGGCGACACCGATGCGATGATCGAGGAGCGATTTCGCCGCCACCGCCACGCCGAAATCATCGTGAGCATGTCGGGCTTCGGCGTCACGCTCGGCGCCGAATTCCTCGCTGCCACCGGCGGAGACATGAGTGCCTTCGACTCCGTTGACCGCCTCGCCGGCGTCGCCGGCCTGGCTCCGGTACCGCGTGACTCCGGCCGCATCAGCGGCAACCTTCAACGACCCCGCCGCTACAACCGGCGCCTGCTGCGCGCCTGCTACCTGTCGGCGCTGTCCAGCATTCGATCCGACCCCGTCTCGCGCACGTATTACAACCGCAAACGCGCCGAAGGCAAACGCCACAGCCAAGCCGTCCTGGCCCTGGCACGTCGGCGTCTCAATGTTCTGTGGGCAATGCTGCGCGACCACACGACCTATCAACCCACCACGCCTACTGCCGCAGCGGCTTGACAACCTCATTGAGAATCCTCCTTGGACGCCATGATCGCCACCCGTTTGGGTTTCGCCGCCTCCGTGAGGCGAAAGTCCATGTTGAACCGGGACGCAACCTGCGCCGCGAACGCGCGCTCTAATTCATCCCGGACAGCCGTCAGGCCGGGCAGATGGAAGATCGTGCGTTGCATGAACGTGCCACCGGACTGCTGGGTCGCATGCTGATCGAGCGAGACGATGTTGGCGCCGGCGTCGGCCAGAAACGCGCTCACGGCCGCCACCAGCCCGGGCCTGTCCGCGCAGCGCAGCAACAGCCTGCCGACGTCCTTGACCGGCAGGGCGCCACGATCGGCATCCGGATACTTCTGCACCACCAGTCCTAGCGTGGCACCCGCCTGCGGCACGCGCACAAAAGTCAGGAACAACAGCGGCGACGCTCGCAATTTCGTCAGTCACGATTTTCAATTGCGGCAGCGGAAAACGGGTCGCGATCGCCGTGCAATTCCGCTCCCCGAGCCGTCCCTTTTGGTTCTTTCGGTCCCGCCGCCATTGTCCGCCGCCGACAGCCGCCGCGTGATCTTGCGGAATCGAACCAGTGCGGCAGCGGCCGGGAAAGCGCGCCGCGCGGGGTGTCCGACGGGCCCTGTCCAGCAAGAAATCCTGGGTTTCACCCGCGCGCGGGCACCGCACAACCCGCAGAATTGCCTCGCTGTTCACGTGTAGAGCAAAATTCAGCCACTCGAGACTCAGAAGCCGTGGACTTTCGGCAGCGAGTTCGCCACGGCCGCACATTCGAGTTGTGAGCTGGCAAAACAATGGCTATAAAGATAGCCATAAAGCACTGGCCCAGCGCCGTGTCGACGAAGCTACTCCTGGGTATTCATCCGACACGGGAAAAGATTTCGTGGCTAGCTGGTTTTCGAGCGACCCTCAGCGAGATACTCGACATTGCATGCGCACAAAACTATCCGAGTAATCGCCGGCGACCACTGGGGTCGTTGGCTACTAACGAATGGACGACCATGACGATTCTGCCCGTCGACACCGCCGGTCCCTTTGTCACCAGCCTGCAGGCCAGCCCCAGTTGCTGGGATCCTCAGACCGAGTGCACGGTCGTGTTCGCCGATCCGAAAGTCGAGCGCGACCTGTGGCAACAGTTCGTTCGCGGGGCCTATCAGAGCTATAGCAGCCGCGGGGTCGAAAAGGCTTTGGACATGGACGCCCTTCCCTCCGGCCGCGACACGGTCCTGTTCGCAGCATGTGTGAACGACGCCGGCCGGGTGGTCGGCGGCCTGCGCGCCAAGGGGCCCTACCGGTCGGCCGAGGAGTGCCATGCGCTGCAGGAGTGGAGCGGCCAGCCCGGATATGCCGCAGTACGCAAGATGGTCGCCGATCGCCTACCGTTCGGTGTCGTCGAGATGAAGACCGCGTGGGTGACGGACGACCCCGACCGCAGCCGGGAATTGACCAGCGCCATTTCGCGCACCCCGCTGCATGCGATGAACCTGCTGGATATCCAGTTCATCGTGGCGACGGCGGCCTCCTATGTGCTCAAGCGCTGGCTGTCCTCCGGTGGCCAGTTGGCGGCCAAGATCCCCGCGACGCCCTACCCCGATCACCGCTATCAGACCCGGCTCGCATGGTGGGACCGCAGGACCTTTGCTAACTACGCTGACCCGCAGCAACTTTCGCTGTTCTTGGCCGAACAGCAGCAGATGACGCCATGGCTACATACGGCAGAGAGCCCGGTGGTCGCCGGAATGGCGCAATGACATCAGGCACCAATGGTGCAGAGCAGTGCAGCGCAATAGTCCTCAATACTGACGATCCGCTCCTCCAGGAGTTGCGGGCCGACCCACGCGTCGAGTTCATCGACAGGGCGGGCGCGCAGCGCAAGTCCCTCGAGGAGCTACGGCCGTCAGTCGGCGCTGACGTGACCGGCGAGCCGATCCGATGGGCCTACTATCCGTGGCGGGCGACGGTGGTCAGCGTGTTGGGCCCGCGCGGCTTCAGGCGGTTGCGGTTGGACCGAAACCGTAACCTGGTCACCTCCGCGGAACTCGACCGGCTCAGCCGGCTGCGTATCGGGGTTGTCGGCCTCAGCGTGGGACATGCGATCGCCTACACACTTGCGGCGCAAGGCTTCTGCGGTCAGCTGCGGCTCGCCGACTTTGACCGACTCGAGCTGTCCAACCTGAACCGCGTGCCCGCCACCGTGTTCGACCTCGGATTGAACAAGGCGGTGGTGTGCGCGAGAAGGATCGCCGAACTCGACCCCTATATCCGGTTGGTGGTGCAAACCAGCGGTGTCACAGAGGATTCCATCGACGAGTTCATGGACGACGTCGACATCGTCCTCGAGGAGTGTGACTCGCTGGACGCGAAACTGCTTGTCCGCGAGGCTGCGCGGGCCCGACGGCTGCCGGTGTTGATGGCCACCTCTGACCGCTGCCTGCTCGACGTCGAGCGGTTCGACCTCGAGCCCACCCGGCCGACGCTGCACGGGCTGATCGGTGAACTTCGCGCCACCGAGCTCAAGGATCTGGACGCGCGTGAGAAGGTGCCCCATTCACTGCGGTTGGTCGACGCGACCCAGGTCTCCGCGCGCATGGCGGCATCGCTGATCGAAGTGGGCAAGACGCTGTCGACATGGCCGCAGATCGCCTCGGAGGTGGCACTCAACACGGGCGCGGTCGCCGAGGCGGTCCGTCGGATAGGGCTAGGTGAACCGCTTGCGTCGGGCCGGGTGCGCATCGACGTCGCCGCGGCGCTCGACCGCATCGAAGAACCCGTCGTGGCATCGACCGAGGCATACCACGACGACGGCGCAGAACCGCCCGCCACGGCGGACGACCCGGTCGAGGCCGTGATGCTCGCGGCCAACCGCGCACCGTCGGGCGGAAACGCGCAGCCGTGGCGCATCTGGGCACGGGGCGATTCGGTGCGTATCGCCCTGGTTCCGGAGCAGGCGACGACGATGGATGTCGGGTGCCGGGCAAGCGCCGTCGCGGTGGGGGCCGCCGCCTTCAACGCACGCGTCGCCGCGGCCGCCCACGGCATGGTCGCCGACGTCACGCTCGAACCCGGCGGGGAATCCTCGCCCCTGATCGCCACGGTGAACCTCGCCCCCGGGGACGACCCGGGGCTGGCCGCCCTCTACGAGGCGATGCTGCGCCGAGAGACCAACCGCCACCAGGCCCAACGCTCCCCCATCGCCCCCGACATCCTCGAGCGCCTGGGCGCGGCCGCGGACCGCGAGGGCGCCCGGCTGGCCGTGCTCAGCGCGACCGAGCAGGTGGAGGCCGCCGCACGAATACTCGCCGCCGCCGACCGCATCCGGTACCTGACGCCCCGGCTGCACGCCGAGATGATCGCCGAGCTGCGCTGGCCCGGTGATCCGTCGCCCGAGACGGGTATCGACATCCGCAGCCTCGAGTTGCCGCACGCCGACCTGGTCATGCTCGATATTCTGCGGCGCCCGGAAGTGATGGCCCACCTGGCGGCATGGGACGGCGGTGCCGCGCTCGGCGACGAGACCTACGACCGGGTCGTCGGGTCCGGCGCGATCGGGGTGGTCTGCATGCAGGGTCGGCGACTGATCGATTTTGCGCGCGCGGGATCGGCCGTCGAATCGGTGTGGGTGAGCGCCCAACAACAAGGGCTCGGCGTCCAACCGGTTTCACCGGCGTTTCTCTACGCCGTTGACGCCGCGGACCTGCGGGGTCTGTCACCTGCGTATAAAGAGGAGCTTGCCGAGCTGCAATACAATTTCCGTAAGCTCGCCGGCACCGAGCCCACGGAGTCGCAGGCGTTGATACTCCGGTTCGCTCATGCGCCGCGGCCGTCGGTGCGAAGCCGTCGCCGTATGGTGTTCGGTTCCGTTACGGAGGATTAGTGCCCAAAAGCCTGGAAGTTCTCGTCACATCGGTCGCGACCGAATTGATGGGGGTCAACGCGGCCAGCGAGGTGGAGGTCAGTCGCCGCGTACTGGCCGACCTGGTGGAGTACTTCGGGGTCGACGTCAGCTTTCTGCGGCGCAACGACCATCAGATCCGGGCTTCGGTGTTGGTCGCCGAGTGGCCGGTGCGGCCCGGAATTCCCGACCCGGACCCCTTGGCGGTGGTGCATTTCGAGGATGCCGACCCGGTGTTCGCGCTCGCGGAGCACCAGAAGGAACCGATCGTTTTCCGCCCCGAACCCGCCACCGACGAGTATCAGCACACGATCGAGCAGGGCAGGCATGTGCCGGCCACCTCGATGGCATGCGTGCCGCTGCTCTCCGGCGACGTCACCTCCGGGGTGCTCGGTTTCGTCAAGTTCGGCGACCGCGACTGGACGCTGGCGGAGCTCAACGCGCTCAAGGCGATCGCGTCACTGTTCGCGCAGGTACAGGCCCGTATCGACGCTGAGGACCAACTGCGCTACCTGGCCGAGCACGACGACTTGACCGGGCTGTTCAACCGCCGTGCGCTGTTGACGCATCTGGACATGCGGCTGCAGGAGGGGCAGCCCGGGCCGGTCGCGGTGTTGTTCTTCGACCTGGACCGGCTGAAGGCGATCAACGACTATCTCGGCCATACCGCGGGTGACTGGTTCATCCGGACCTTGGCGGAGCGGCTCAAGGAATGCGCCGACGGTCGGAACTTGATCGCGCGCCTCGGCGGTGACGAATTCGTCGTGGTGCCGGCCAAACCGATGGAGGCAACCGCTGCGGAGGCGTTGGCCCATGAGCTGAAACTCGCTCTGCACGAACGCGTGGCGGTCGACGGCGAGATGCTCACCCGCACGGTGAGTATCGGCGTGGCGGCGGGCGTCCCGGGCCGCGATACCACTTCGGACCTGCTCGGGCGCGCCGACCAGGCGGTGCTCAACGCCAAGAACGCGGGCGGCAATCAGGTGGCGGTGTTCTCCGAGGAGATGTCGATGGACAGCGAGTTCCGTAACGACATCGAGCTACACCTGCAAAGCCAGATCGAAGGCGGCGCACTGGTCTTGCATTACCTGCCCGAGGTGGACATGCGCAGCGGAGAGATCCTCGCCGCCGAGGCGTTGGTCCGCTGGCAGCACCCGACCCGTGGCTTGCTCGCACCCGATTCGTTCATCGGCGTCGCCGAATCGATCAACCTCGCGGGCGAGCTCGGGCGATGGGTGATGCACGCCGCCTGCGCCGAGTTCGCGCGCTGGCGCGCCCGCGGCGTGGCAGATGACGCGCTGCTGCGGATCAACGTGTCACCGGTGCAGTTGGTCACCGACGGGTTCGCCGAATCGGTCGCCGACATCCTCGACGAGTTCGACCTCGACGGCTCATCTGTATGCCTGGAGATCACCGAAAGCGTTGTGGTGCAAGACATCGAAACCACCCGTATCACGCTGGCCGCGCTCAAGGACGTCGGGGTCAAACTCGCCATCGACGACTTCGGAACCGGCTACAGCGTGCTGTCGCACCTCAAATCCCTGCCCGTGGACACGCTCAAGATCGACAGAAGCTTCGTCCGTGACCTGGGCGTGGACCGGGGCGACCTCGCGATCGTGCGCGCCATCATCGCGCTCGCCGAGGCGTTCGGTCTGGAACTGGTCGCCGAGGGAGTCGAGACCGACGCAGCGGCGACGACGCTGCTGCGGCACGGATGTCACCGTGCCCAGGGCTTCTTGCTGTCTCGCCCGCTGCCGGGCCAGCAGATGGCGTCGTTACTGGCCAAAGGGCGAATGCCCGTGCAGTTTTCCGCAACGCCACTGGGGTGAGCGGTCATGCGTGGCGTGCATGCTGTGGTGCAGGAGGTGGTTAGCCGCCCGGCAGGTAGGTGGGACCGGCTGGCTAACGGGCTCAGAGGTCAGCAACTCGACGCGGCCGAATCGGCTGGCATGCTTGCTGACCAGGCACACGCGCAGTGCGGTCTCGCCGACCGGTAACGGGCCCGCCTCCACCGAACCGAGGTGGGCAGCACCTGCGGCGACCGTGACCCCGTGCCGGGCACGGACCGCCAGCTGGCCCGTCGGCGTCGTGAACACCGCACCCACGACGGCGCCTTCCTCGAACACGATGCGGTGCAGATTGCTCTCCGCATGCACCGTGATGCCCCTGTCGCGCGCTTGCGCCTGCAGCCAGTCGTGCACCGACGCGCCGACGTTGCCCGGACTGGGTGTCATCGATCCGATCTCCGCCACGGCGATCATGTCACCGTCACTGGCCTGCACGGTGCTCGAATGCCAATCCGACACCCGGGAGTGCAGATAGCCGTACGGCGACGCCAGGCACCGCGCGGCCCAGTCTCCGAGCCGGGCGCCGACGAACGGTGCGACGGTGCGCCCGGACAGTGTCGATCGGGGCTCGGACACGACCCGGACCGGCAGGTCCTGGTTGCGCGCAGAGCGGGGCAGTGGCCCGAGGTCGGACGACACCGCGGCGAGGTAGTCGTTCGTCTCGACGTCGGAGACGCCGACATCCAGCCAGGAAGATATCCGCTGGACAGCAGAACCCGTTGCAGGGTCGCCTGCCCCGGAGCCGGCGACAAAGACGTCACCGCCTACGTCGGCCACCGCGACCGCGCTGGCCAGCCCCGCGGTTCCGGAGCCGGTGCACACCAGGTCAACTTCTACATCCCATTTCACCGTTAACTACCTCAGTATTGCTCTAGAGGCTGGCGTTGACCTCGACACCAGCAACGGCCGTAGCCGATGGGCGAACAAAACAGATGCCAATTGCGGGACACGACTATCCCCCACGGCCACCGAACGAAATGGAAAAGATTTGCCAGCGTAGTCGACGGCAACAGACGACGAATTCCACCCTGATTTGCTCGGCGGGAACTGAAACGGCCGTGGCGACCGCAATCCGGCCCCGCCGCGGACTGCACGCCAATGTGCAGGTCGGCACGGACCGCAAGTCATCACAGGCAGTACTTTACATACCTTTCGGCTGTTACGGGGGGATGAACATGACTTAGAGTCTTTAGCAACGTGCGCCCTAAATTTGGGTTCGGGCAGCTCGTCGTGGAGGGAGTTTCGCAGTGTCGTCCTACGCAGCAGATTCATCCGCATGCCCCCTGTCACTCCCAACTCGCGAATGAAAGAATTGTCCGGTTGAGTAATTTACGGCAAAGATTATTAATCGGCGGACGGCGCTACCCACGTGACTGAACAGGTCGATCGACGCTCGGACGGCACCCGGCTACAGATCGTGCGCGCGGCGGCCAGGCTCTTCGCCGAGCGGCCCTACAGCAGGGTCAGTCTCGACGACATCCTCGCCGACGCGTCGGTGACCAAAGGCGCGATGTACTTCCATTTCCGCTCCAAACACGCCTTGGCCACGGCGATCGTCGAGCAACGATCCACCGAGGCCAAGTCGGCGGTCGGCGAGGTGTTGGCGCGACGACTCTCGGGCCTGGAGACCCTCATCGACATCTGCTTCCTGGTGGCCACTGACGACATCGGTGACGAGTTGACTCGAGCCGGATTCAACCTGCTCGAATCCGTCGGCCGAACCGACGGTCTACAGACCCATGTGCTCAACGATTGGGTCGACGCGTTCGCACAAACCATCAAGAAGGCCGTCGGCGAGGGCGATGTCCGCAAGGACGTCGATGCGAACGGAGTCGCGCGGCTGTTGGTGTCGATGTACCTGGGCCTGCGACAGACCAGCGACCTGGCCGAGCCCGAACGTTTCCTGCGTGACCTCGAGGCAGCATGGTCCCTCATGGTTCCGGGCTTCGTCACCGATGACCGCAAGGCCTACGTTGTCGAATTCATCAAGAGACGCACCGGGATCGCGATCAGGAAGGCGAGACCCCTTCCGCGGTAATCTATGATCTGCGCCAGGCCAACGCCATCCGGCGGCCGACGGACACCCGGAGGTACCCCGAACCATGGTGCGCCAAGCCCGGTCTGAAGCCACACGGCGGCGGATCATTACCTCGGCGGTACACCTGTTCAACGAGATCGGTTATGACGCCACCGGATTGGGCGACATCATCGAACACGCCGAGATGACCAAGGGTGCGCTGTACTACCACTTCGATTCCAAGCAGTCCCTGGCCAACGCGATCATCGAAGAGGGCAACGCCAACCTGCTTCACGCCTTCAACAGCATCAGCGAATCGTCAGCACCGGCGCTGGAACGCATCATTCACGGTGTGTTCGTCGCCGTTGATCTGCTCAGCACCGACAGGGTGGCGCGCAGCGGACTTCATCTGCTACAGGCCCTTGGCGAGTCCAACAGCGTCGCGGCCCAGCACTACGGCGCCTGGATCCACAACATGACATTGGGTCTTCGGGAAGCGATCGAGGAGGGCGACCTCCGGCCGGATCTGGACACCCGAGCACTCGGCGAGACGTTGGTCGGCGCGGTGCTGGGCATCGAGGTGCTCTCGAGCGCAATGTCTTCGGGAGCCGATGTGTCAGACCGCCTGACCCGGATGTGGGAACTACTGTTGCCCGTCATCGTCACCGACGAATCGCTTCCATATTTCCGCGCGTTCCTGGCCAGGCAGTCAATGCGCCATTCGGGCCAGGACAGCGGTTAGAGTTCCTCGTCCCACAGCCGTTCGGTGAGGTCCTGGAACGTCGCCAGGGCCACCGGGTCGTCGCCCCGCAACAGCGCCGACTTGCTCATCCGCGCCCGCACGATCGAATGGTCCTGATGGGTCAGTTCGACGACGAGGTTGGCGTGAGCCCGCACCAGCGACACCGCCGACTCGTCGGTCGGCATGGTGTGGAAGACGTCGCGAAACTTCAACTCCATGACCGCCTCGGGGGTATGCCCGAGCATCTCGCCGAACGCGGCGTTGGCGAACAGGATGTCGCCGTCCTCGGCGATGGCCAGCACCGGCACCGGAAGCCGCTCGAGCACCACGAGTGCGGGCAGCTCCCTCAACACAGCCATGGGTGATTGTCCGTCCTGACCGGACCGGCGCCTTTCCATGATCTCGATTATTACGGTTGGCACGGATAGCGTCATCCATGATCTGCGGAACCGACCCACCCGCGCCGCACATAACTAACTAGGTTTACCCTCTGAGTGCGCTCTGCAGACAGGGGATCGACGATGGACCTCACGTGGTCGGATGCCGATATCGCCTTTCGCGATGAGGTGCGGGCATTTCTGGAAGACAAGCTGACGCCGGAGTTACGCCGTGCAGGCCGGTTGATGACCAGCGTCTATGCCGATCACGACGCGAGCATGGAGTGGCAGCGGATCCTGCACGAGCGGGGCTGGGCCGCGCCGGCGTGGCCGGTCGCCTACGGGGGCTGCGACTGGAGCCTCACCCAGCACTACATCTTCAGCCGGGAATCCACTCTGGCCGGTGCGCCGTCGCTCTCGCCGATGGGCATCCGGATGGTGGCCCACGCGTTGATCGCGTTCGGCACCGACGAGCAGAAGGAGTACTTTCTGCCCAGGATCCTGACCGGCGAGGTGTTCTTCTGTCAGGGCTACTCCGAACCCGAGGCGGGCTCGGATCTGGCGGCGCTGTCGATGGCGGCTGTCGTCGACGAATCGGCCGGAGAGCTCGTCTGCACGGGTAGCAAGATCTGGACCACCCATGCGCGGGAAGCGAACTGGATGTTCGCGTTGGTACGCACGTCGAAGACCCAGAAGAAGCAACAAGGCATCACGTTCGTGCTCATCGACATGACCTCGCCGGGCATCCAGATCCGCCCGCTGGTGATGACCTCCGGTGAAGAGGTGCAGAACCAGGTCTTCTTCGACGAGGTGCGGGTGCCGCTGACGAACGTGATCGGCAAGATCGACGACGGCTGGACGGTCGCCAAGTACCTGCTCGAGTTTGAACGCGGTGGCGGCGCCTCCTCCCCCGCCCTACAGGTGATGGCCGACGAGATCGCCGCCGTCGCCGCGGAGCAACCGGCACCAGGCGGCGGCAGGCTGATCGACGATCCCGCGTTCGCCTGCAAGCTCGCCGATGCGCGGATCCGTACCGAAGTGCTGGAGATCCTCGAATATCGGGTGCTGGCGACCGTGGCGGAGGGGAAAAACCCCGGCACGGCATCGTCGATGCTCAAAGTGCTTGCCACCGAACTGAGCCAGACCATCACCGAACTCGCGGTGGAGGCGGCCGGCCCCCGCGGCCGGGTGTACCAACCCCACGGCACCTGTCCGGGTGGGCCGGTGTCGGAGTTCGAGCCGCCCCCGGATGGCTATCTCAGCGGTAAACCATGGCAAGCCGTCGCGCCGCTGCGCTATTTCAACGATCGGGCCGGCTCAATCTATGCCGGCAGCAACGAGATTCAGCGCAACATTCTGGCCAAGGCGGCCCTCGGACTTTAGTGAAGGGCCAGAAAGGGCTTGGAATGGACTTCAACCTGAGCAAGGAACAGGAACTGCTGCGCGACGGCCTGGCCAAGTTTCTCTCGACGCGGTACGACCTCGAGACGAGCCGAAGCGCGGCCAAGACGGGAGCCGGTTGGCAGCCCGAGATCTGGGCGGGGTTCGCCGACGAGCTGGGCATCCTGGGTGCCGCGTTGCCCGAGGAGGCCGGCGGCAGCGGCGGCGGACCGGTCGAGATGATGGTCATCGCCGAGGCGTTGGGGCAGGCGCTGGTCGTGGAGCCGTACGTCGACACCGTCGTGGTGGCCGGGGGGCTGTTGCGTCGCGCGGGTGGGCCGCTGGCGACCTCCCTGCTCGAACGCATCGTCGCGGGCACCGCGGTCGTGGCGCTGGCAGCGACCGAAGCCGCCTCCGGCGACAACTGGATGGACGCGGAAACGGTCGCCGAACGCGACGGCGACGACTGGTTGGTGCGTGGCGAGAAGATCGTCGCCGCCAGTGCGCCGTTGGCGTCACACCTTCTGATCACTGCGCGCACTGACAACGGAATCTCGCTGTTCGTCGCCGATCTCGCGGATGCCGCAACGGGCCTACGGGCCCATCACTATCGCACCGTCGACGATCGCCGCGCGTCCGATCTGGTCTTCGACGGTCTGCGGTTGCCGGAGACGGCGCTTCTCGGGGAGGAAGGCGCAGCAGGACCGTCGTTGGAGCAGGCCCGCGACGAAGGTGCGGCCGCGGTGTGCGCGGAAGCGGTGGGGTGTATGCGAAAGGTGTTGGCCGACACCGTCGAATACGCCAAGCAACGTCAGCAGTTCGGGCAGCCGATCGGCAGCTTTCAGGTGCTGCAGCATCGCATGGTCGACATGTACATGGAGCTCGAGCAGTCGGTGTCCGCCGCCTATCTGGC
The DNA here is from genome assembly GCF_010725725.1 of Mycolicibacterium pulveris. Taxonomy (NCBI): domain Bacteria; kingdom Bacillati; phylum Actinomycetota; class Actinomycetes; order Mycobacteriales; family Mycobacteriaceae; genus Mycobacterium; species Mycolicibacterium pulveris. Next base: position 573,179 of record NZ_AP022599.1, read on the forward strand.
GATTCTCAACCTCGAAGCCGAGCCCGCTGTGCGGGCGCGTGCGGTGTCGGCGGCCAAGGCCACGATCGGCAGGGCCGCGCGGTTCATCGGTCAGCAGGCGGTGCAGTTGCACGGCGGGATGGGCATGACCGAGGAGCTCGCGATCGGGCACTACTTCAAACGGCTGACCGCGCTGCAGTACGAGTTCGGCTCGACCGATCACCATGTGAGCCGCTACGCCGCCCTCACACGCAGCTGACTTTTTCGCCCAAAGGGACAAACGGGCGGGAAAGTCCCAGGTGCGACGCGCCAAAACGTCGATCTCGGCACTCAGGGTCGGGGCACTGCCACCTGGGGGCGAGGCGCCGGCACCAGGCGGCGCCGCTAGGCGCGCAACTGCTGATCGATGTAGGCGGTGACGACATCGGTCAGGGCCCGCAGTTCGCGCCCGACGTCGATCGGCTCCGACACCGTCATCCTCGCCACCATCGCACCCATCAGCGTGGTCCAGATCAGGTTGCCCACGGCGTCGGCGTGGGCGGGGTCCAGGCCCTCGGCGACATACCGCCCCAGCCGGGTCAGCGTGGAGAACAGCTCGGCGAGGTGACGTTGCTGCGCGTCGGTGCGTCCGGTCCGGGTTGCGATCAGAATCTCAAGGGCGGCAACCGATGTCGGGCTCAAGAAGGCGTCCGCCACCGCGTTGATCACCAGCGCGGTGCGCTGGCGTCCGACGTCGGCACCGAGCCGAGGTTGCAGCTCGCCGAGGCAGGCCTGCAGCTGCGCGAAGCCCTCGTCGACAACGGCCATCAGCAAGTTCTCGCGGTCGCCGAAGTGGTACTGCACGACACCCCACGTCACGCCCGCGCGCTCGGTGATGTGCTTGGCGCTCGCCGCGCCGAACCCCTCCTCGAGCACGCACCGGACGGTCTCCTCGATGACCATCGCGCGGGTGCGGTCCGCGCGTTCCTGCTTGCCGTTCGCGGGACGGCGCGGGGCGACGTTGCGGGTCATGGCCGAGCCTGGCCCACGGCTACTTCTTGAACCGCCCGGCGAAACCGCGCAGCGGCACGTCGGAGCTGGTGAGAATTCCCGGCGGCGCGTCGACGACCGATCCGATCGCGTGCAGGGCAGGCATTCCGGTCACCGTCATCCCGATCGACGCGAAGGACTCCGGATCCGAAAGGTCCACACCGGGTTTCGGGAAGATCATGTGCTTGTTGTAGATACACGGATCACCTTTGATGTGGGTGATGTAGCACCCTTGGATGTCCCAGTGCGGGTCGGTGTGCGGGGTCATCTGCCACTCCAGGTGAGTCTCGACCCGCGGCACCCCGTCCACCATGCCCTGGTACTTGATGTAGCTGCCGCCCAGCGAGGCCTTCGGCAGCTGATACCAACCAAGGTCGACATCCTTTGTGCAGGCGCCTAATTCGTAGCTGAACGTCACCTCGTCGAGTTCGAGGTCGAAGCAGTCGGCCATCATCAGCACGCTGTCGGCGAAGACGCGGGTGTACTTCTCGAGCATGCCCGGAATCTCCGGATCGTCGACCGGCCTGCCGTAGCCGACCTCGACCCAGGTGTCCTTGGAGTGGTGGCAGGACACGTCGACGGATTCGATCGTCGTGACGTTCTCGATCTCGGCCACGTCGGCCGAGCACACCACGCCCAGAATCTGGTTCAAACCGGGGTTCATTCCGGTGCCGTAGAACGTCGAGCCGCCCTTCTCACACGCCGCTCGCAGCAACTGCGACACCGGCTTACCCGACGGGTGCGGGTGGTTGATGTCGCGGTGCCAGCCGGTGATCCAGTCGGCGGTGGTGACGATGTTGATGCCGGCCTCCAACACCTTGATGTAGAGGTCCTCGTCGGGAAACACGCCGTGAAAGGTCAACACGTCGGGCGTGGCCGCGATGATCTCCTCGACCGTGCCGGTGGCCGGCACCCCGATCGGATCGATGCCGACGATCTCGCCTGCGTCGCGGCCGATCTTTTCGGCTGTGTAGCAATGTAATCCGACGAGCTCCAGATCGGGGTGCTGCCCGATCCGTTTGATCATCTCGGTGCCGAGGTTGCCGGTGGCCACCTGGAAGACGCGAATGGGGCGTGCGCTCATGCGGGACAGCCTTTCTCAGAGTGACGTGGATCGAAGCTCGGCAGCCGAGCCGCCGAGCCCATCGGGATAGAACTGGGTGGCCCACTTGCGAATCGCGGTGAACCCCTCGTACTCGGAACCGGCCAGGGCGGGCGGATCGGAATACCGCTGGTGTGACCAGATGTGAATGTCCTGGGTGAACTGCCGGATGACTTCCTCACCGAACTGCCGGGCCTTGGCCGCCGCGCGCTCCGGGTCTTTGACGGCGTTCTTCGGGCGGCCGATGTAGACCATGAAACGCACATCGGAGGTGCGCTCGTCGACCGGGGTGACCGCCGAGATGGTCCGGTTGTCCACCATGCCCCAACTCTTGGTGACCGCGATGCCCAGCCCGCCGTTGATCGCCTCGACCCCGCTCTTGACGTCGTCGATCGACTGGTTCTCGTCGCCGTCGAACGTGATGGTGAAGTCGACGAACGACACCGGCTGGTCGAAATCGTGGCGGGTGAAAACCGGCACGATCGGCGTCTTGTGCACGTACTTGAAATGCGCGAAGTCGACACCGTTTTCCAGGACGTACTGCGGATGCAGTTCCAGCGCTTCCCGGAACAGCCTCATCTGAGGGTAGTAATCCTCGGCACTGCTGCCGTCGGCGAAGCCGGCGAAGACGTCGGGCGCGTCAAAGTACGGTGCGCGGCCTTCGATGTCGTGCCAGATGTAGATCGACTCGTTGCGTTCGACGACGGGGTAGGTGCGGATGCGCCTGCCCCGGTTGGGCCGGCTTTCGTACGGGATGCAGACGTTGCGCCCCTCGGTGTTCCACTGCCAACCGTGAAACGGGCACTGGATGACGTCGCCCTCCACATGCCCCCCGTAGCCTAGGTGGGCGCCCAGGTGCTCGCAGTAGGCGTCCATCACCACGGCTTCACCGGAAGAGGTGCGCCAGCCGATCATCTCGCGGTCGAAGTACTTCATCCGCCGGACCTCGCCCGGCTGGATCTCGGCCGACCAGGCGACCTGAAACCAGCCGGTCGGTTTCATCGACAACGGCGGCTTGGCCATCAGCGTCCTCTCGTTAACACGGCCGGACGGCAAAATGATAGAGCAGTCAATGTTAAAAACGCCAGTGATTGGCCGACACATTTTCCCGGCCGGACACAATGATCTCGTGGCCAACCGCATCCAGACCCTGCTCGGGGTCGACTATCCCGTCGTTCAGGCGCCGATGACCTACATCGCCCGCGCCGAACTTGCCGCCGCCGTCTCCGACGCCGGCGGGCTCGGCATGATCGAAACACTCACCCCCGAGGGTCGCGCAGACCTGGTGCGCGTGCGTGACCTCACCGACAAACCGGTCGCGGCGAACCTGATGATCCAAGGCTGGAAAACCGATCCGGCCATCGTCGACACGCTGGCCGCGGCCGGAGTGCGGCACGTCTTCACCTCCGCGGGTGATCCGGGTTTGTTCACCGCGCGGCTGCACGACGCCGGTATGACGGTCGTGCACGTGGTGGGGTCGCTGAAAGGTGCGCTGAAGGCCGTCGACGCCGGCGTGGACGCATTGGTGGTCGAGGGTGTGGAGGGCGGCGGGTTCAAGTCGATGCTGGGCGCGTCGACGGTGGTGCTGCTGCCGCTGATCGCCGACCATGTCGAGTTGCCGATCATCGCGGCGGGCGGCATGTGTGACGCCCGGTCCGCCGCGGCCGCTTTGGTATTGGGCGCCGAGGGGGTTCAGATGGGCACGCGAATGCTGGCCAGCGTCGAGTCGCGGGTGCACACCAACTTCAAGAACGCGATCGTCGAGGCCAACGACTCGGGCACCGTGCTTCTCGCCGTTCCGGGAAATCCGACGATGCGGGTCCTTCGCACGGGTTTGGCCGCGCGGGTGTCCACCGGCGCTCCCGATGCCGAACTCCTCGGCAAGGTCACACAGCTTTACTTCGACGGCGACATGGAAGCCAGCGTCGCCAACACCGGGCAGGTGTCGTCGCGCATAGGCGAACTTCTCCCGGTTTCCGAGATCGTGCAGCGGACATGGAAGGAGATCGAAACCGCCTTGGCTGCGGCACGATCCCGGACGGGCATGTGACGGCGCCGACAGGCACCCACGCGTCCGAACGGCTAGGCGACTTCCTCCAGTATGCGCACGACACCCGCCGACTGGGGGCAGACCGCGCGCTTGGTCCGCGGACCCCGGGCACGCTGGCGCAATGTGATGAACGAGCCCGAGCGGACCACACCCACCGGCCCTGAACCGGCGAAGCGTGCGATGCCGCTTGCCCGCATCACGAACGCCGCCTTGGCCTGGCGGTAACCCAACCGGATGCCCGCGGCGACGATGATCAACAGACCGGCGACACCCGGCAGCGCCAACGCGGCCAGCGCCGTCAACGACGCGGGCACCAGGACCGCGCTGACAACGTGATCCAGGAACGACTTCGCATCAGACGACGTGACCGTCTCGGGCGCCGCCGGCACCGTCCCGGCGACCGAGAGCGGCATGTTCAACCCGCTGCTGACGGCGGTGCCAAGCGCGGCACGCGGGGTCATGGTGCCGAACAGCGGCGCATCGGCGGGCGCCGAGTAGGGCAACAAAGACGCCTGCGGGCCGAACAACGGGCTCTCGGGGGCGGGCACCGGGGTCGGACGCTCAGACGTGATGGGTCCGGCGAACACAGGTAGCTCGACCGGCGGCACGGTGACCATCAAGGCGTACAGGTTCCGAGGCACGTACACGATCGGGACGATGGCGTCAGCGACGGTGGTCAGCATGTACTGCACCGACGTGATGACGTCTCTTATCGGGGTCTTCGAAGTCGGCAGCGCCGCCAGAGTGTGGGGCACGGTGCCCATCACCTGCACCACTGTGGTGAACGCATTGGTGATCGGCTCGATCGCCTTGAAGAATTGTTCCGAGCGGTAGGTCGAGTACGTGTACGGCCCGCCCTGCGGAGGCGTGACGTCTGTGAGGAACCCGTCCAGACCGGAGCGCCAACCGGGCTTCGGCGTCGCAGATGTCGGCGTGGCCGCTTCGGGCGACGCGGACGCCGGTGTCGTCGAGGCGGCCGCTGTCGTGGTGGTCTCGGGGGTGGTGACATTCAAATCGGCCGCCGGCAGGGGCGTCACCTCCGACACCTCCGAAGCCCCCGGGGCCTCGGAGGTCGTCTCGGTCTCGTCCACGTCCGAGGCGACGGCGACGGCATCGTCCTCGCCACCCTCAGCGAGGTCGGTCAGCGAAGAGTCAAGCCCGTCTACGTCTTCGGACGTGTCGATGGCGGCCGCGTCGTCCTCAGCGATCGGCGCGCTGCCCACCTTGACCACGCCTGTGGTGATGGCCGTGGTGACCTTCGACGCGACGCCGAAACCGGCGGTCAGCTTGTTCGGCGACTGCTGACCGTCGTTGGTGCCCGTGGTGCCCTGGCTCGGCGTGGATGAACCGCCTGTCTCGGAGTCCGCCACGGCGACCGCGCCGGCACTCCCGATGAACAGGCCAACGACGAGCGTGCACACGCCCGCTGAGATGCGCAAAACTGACGTAGGGATGATCGCCTCCGTCCAGCAAGCCCCGCCCGAGAATAGTCGGGGGCCATTGTCGCACAATGTGGCGGCCAACTGCACCAATCCGCTGCGAATTCAGCGCCACGCGGTGGTCACCGACCAGCCCCTACCGGTTGCTGATCGATTTCGCAATTTGGCTACTACACCGCACTTTCTCCAGATCACCGTTTGCCGGAATGTCGTGGCAATCTGGCGCTCCTTTGCCCGTTTCCACAACGAACTGGCGAACGAAAAGGCGGTGTCCGGCGTTGCCGACGCCCCGGGTGTGCTGTTGTCGACCGACGCAATCGTCAACGCCTACTTGTTTGCGGGTCGGCCCAGAGTGACGATGTGGTTGTGCCGCGCACGCAACGGGTCGTCGTTCTGGGAGCCGGGTTCGCCGGCCTGTGGGCGGCCTTGGGAGCCGCGCGGCGGCTCGATGAACTCGAGGTGCCCCAGGGTGCCGTCGACGTCACCGTCATCAGCGCCCAACCGTTCCACGACATCCGGGTACGCAACTATGAAGCCGATCTGAGCCCCTGCCGGCTCCCGCTGCAGAAGCTGCTCGAACCCGCCGGCGTCGGCCACATCACGGCGAAGGTGACCGGAATCGACGCGTCGGCTGCGACGGTGCGCCTCGCAGACGGGACGACGCTTGATTACGACCGGCTCGTGGTCGCGCTGGGCAGTGCGGTGGCCAAACCGGACCTGCCGGGCCTGGCCCAATGCGGCTACGACGTCGACACCTACGACGGCGCGACGAAACTTCACACCCACATCCGGGACCTGGCCCGGCGCGGTCCTGATCCGGCAGCGGCGACGGCGGTGGTCGTCGGTGCCGGCCTCACCGGCATCGAGGTCGCCAGCGAGTTGCCGTCGATGCTGTCCGAGGCGTTCGGTCCGGACGTCACACCGCGGGTCATCGTCGTCGACCGCAACCCCCATGTCGGCTCGGACATGGGCGAATCGGCTCGTCCGGTCATCGAGGATGCCTTGGCGCGCAACAACATCGAGACCGTCACCGGCGTCGGCGTCAGCGCCGTCGACAGGCACGGTGTGACGCTGTCGACGGGCGAAGTCGTGCCGGCGGGCACCGTGGTGTGGTGCGCCGGGATGCGCGCGAGCCCGCTGGCCGCACAACTCGGAGTGCCCTGCGACAGGTTGGGCCGGGTACCTGTTGACGACTATCTCCGCGTCGAGGGCGTCGCGGGGGTGTTCGCCGCCGGTGACGTGGCGGCGGCCCGGATGGACGACGAACACCTGTCGGTGATGTCGTGTCAGCACGGCCGTCCGATGGGCCGCTACGCGGGTTACAACGTGATCGGCGACCTGCTGGGCGCTCCCCTCCTGCCGCTGCGAATCCCTTGGTACGTCACGGTTCTCGACCTCGGCCCCGCCGGGGCGGTCTATACCGAGGGCTGGGACCGCCGAGTGGTCAGCACCGGCGCGGACGCCAAGGCGACCAAGATGACGATCAATCGCCGGCGCATCTATCCCCCGCTCACCGGAGATCGTGTGGCCCTGCTTGCGGCGGCGGCCGCGCAGCTGCAGTCCGCGCCCGCATACGGGCACTAGGGCTTGCCGTTGCGCTCCCGGTGTTTACAACCCGGCCAGCAGCACGGCCGACGCATGCCCTCTTCCAGTTCCTCCTGAGTGCGGCGGATGCGCCGCTCGCGAGTGGCCGCTTGTTTGGCGTCTTCGACCCAGCAGATGAACTCGTTGCGCGCCAGCGGCGTGATGTCCTGCCACGCGGCGAGCGCCGTGTCGTTGGCGACCAACGCCGCCCGCAGATCCGCGGGCAACTTGTGGACCACCCCGCCGGGTACTCGCTGACTTCCCACGCCGGCCACGATAATCCAGCCGTGTGTCGCGGACCCGATTGCTCAGCGGGGTGCCTATTCTCGGCGCATGGTCGAGCCCATTGAGGACCTGGTGGTGATCCACACCGACGGCGGCTGCCGGCCGAACCCGGGGCCCGGGGGCTGGGGGGCGGTGCTGCGACACCGCCAGCACGTCCGCGAGATGTACGGCGGTGAATCCGGGCAGACCAGCAACAACCGCATGGAGCTGCTGGCGCCGATCATGGCGTTGGAGGCACTCACCAGACCGGTGATGGTGCATCTTCACACCGACAGCACCTATGTCCGAAACGGGATCACGAAGTGGGTGCTCGGCTGGCAGCGCAACGGCTGGATGACGGCGGCCAAGCAGCCGGTGAAGAACGTCGACCTCTGGCAGCGGCTGCAAGCGGCGTGCGCGCGCCACCAAGTCGAATGGTTCTGGGTCAAGGGGCACGCGGGGATCGCCGACAACGAGTTGGCCGACGCGCTGGCGACCCGCGGGTTGCAGGAAGCGCTAGCGCTGCGGCAGCCGACGATTGGCGCTTTGTCGCGCTGAGGCTCTATTTTCTTCCGGGTGATGTGCTTCGCTCGCTGGACCGTTCCTTTCCTCACTGTCGCCGCGGTCGCCGGCATGGGTGTGCTCGCGAATCCGGTGCCGACCGATCCCACCCCGCAGGTGCGCCTGGCCGCCGAGGGGAATCCGTTGGCCGGCATGCCGTTCTATGTCAACCCGCGGTCGAAGGCCCGGGTCGCCGCCGACGGCGTCGATCCGCCCAGCCCCGAGCTGAACGCCATCGCCGACACACCGACCGCGTATTGGATGGATCACCTGTCCACTCCCGCGGTGGATGCGAAGTACATCGCCGACGCGCAAGCGGCGGGCACCATGCCGGTCCTGGCGCTGTACGGAATCCCCAACCGCGACTGCGGCAGCTTCGCCGCCGGCGGGTTCGGGTCCGCCGGCGCGTATCGGGGCTGGATCGACGGCGTCGCGGCAGCCATCGGGTCGGGTCCGGCCGCGGTCATCCTCGAACCCGATGCGCTCGCCATGGCCGACTGTCTGTCGCCGGACCAGCGCCAGGAACGTTTCGAGCTGATCCGCTACGCGGTCGACACGCTGACCCGCAACCCGGGCACCGCCGTGTACGTCGACGCCGGGCATCCGCGCTGGGTGGGCGTGGAGGACATGGCCGGCCGGCTCAACGAGGCAGGGGTGGCCAAGGCGCGCGGCTTCAGCCTCAACACCGCAAACTTCTTCACCACCGAGGAGTCGATCGGCTACGGCGATGCGATCTCGGGGCTCACCAACGGCGCCCACTACGTCATCGACACGTCGCGCAACGGCGCAGGCCCGACCGACGAGGAGTTGTACTGGTGCAATCCAAAGGGCCGGGCGCTCGGGGTGCGGCCGACGACGCAGACCGCGAGCCCGAATGTCGACGCCTACCTATGGGTCAAGCGTCCCGGTGAATCCGACGGGGCGTGCAGGAGCGGCAACCCGCCCGCGGGTCGATTCGTGAACGATTACGCGATCGAGCTCGCCCGCAACGCGGGCTGGTAGGACCGTTTCAGCGCGGCTGAACTGAGGCGATAGGCCGCGTCTAGTTTTGCGCGAGCGCACGGGCGACGAGCTGACCGATGACGGGCGCCAGCGCTCGAGAATGTTGCGGAGTGAGATGCCCTTGGTCGACATAGACCAGGGTGTTACCGACGATCACAGGGCAGTGATGGTCGGTGCAGAACAGGTCGGTGAGATCGACGTAATGTCCGCCGCCGAGTTCGGTGGCGGCTGCTTCGGCAGCGACACCGGGCTCGTTCACCGCGGACGACCGCGACGGCGCGCAGGCCGTCGCGTCGTCGAGATGGTCAGACAGGCAGATCGGGACATGCGTGCGCGGGTCGGGGATTGGCCCGAGCACCAACACCTGCGCACCGGTGCTGCGCAGTTGTGCCACCACCCGAGTCAGCGCATCAAGCCACGCCGGATCGTATGGAGTCACACCGGTGGTCGCGTCGTATCCCCGCGACATACTCAGCACGATCAACCGCGGGCGCTCGGTGCGCAACTTGTCGAAGATCTGACTGCGCCACTGCTCGCAGTTGGTGTCTTCACGACGCAGGTATGGGTTGGTGATGCGGACATGCATCAACGGACAAAGCGACCTGGTCAGAGTCTGCAGCCGCCAATGCTGCTCAACGGCGATCTGCTCGAACGCAGGATTCCACATCGCGGCGAACGAGTCGCCGACCAGGGCCACCGTCATGGTCGACGTCGGATCACCCGTCACACATTCCGGCTGGCCGGTCTCGAAGGGCGCAAGCAGGCAACCGTCGAGTCGCATGGCCTGACGTTCGGCCGTGGTCTCGGCGAGCGCGGGCTGCAAGTTGGAGGGAACGGCCTCGAGGTGCGCCGAGGCCGCAACCGCGTCGTTCACTAGGGAGAAGGCTTGCCGCACCGCGTTGTCGTGGGCATCGGCGCTCTCGCCGACGGGAACGGGTGCGAGGGTGAACGCCAACGGCTGGGCCGGCGAACCACGTCCAACCGGCGTGGGCATGCCAACCAGCAGTGCTGCGCCCACACAGCCCGCAACCGCGGTGACGCCTGCACCCAGACCGAGACTGCGCCAAGCGGATTCGCGGATTTTCGGCGAAAACCGCAACGGGTTCTCGACAAAACGGAAGGTCGCCACCGCTAATCCCGCAGAGAACACAGCGGCGACCAGCCTGGCGGCCAGGCCCAAGTCGTGACCAACTATCACGGGCACGAGGACCAGCACGGGCCAGTGCCACAGGTACCACGAGTAGGAAATGCGCCCGACGGCACGCAGTGGCCTTGTTCCCAGAAGGCGCCCGCAGCCGGCAGTCGGTGCGGCGCAGCCGGCGCCGATGACGAAAACGGCCCCCATCGTGGGCAAGATTGCGGCAGTTCCCGGATAGGGCGTCGATTGGCTCAAGAGCGCACAGGCCAGCACGATCATGCCGAGACCGGTTGAGCCGGTAACCGCGGCGGCCAGGGAAGGAAGCCGCCCCCATTGTCCGGCGGTCAGTGCCACCAGCCCGCCGAGCGCCAGCTGCCAGGCACGCGTTGGCAGCGCGAAGAAGGCTGCAGGCGGCATCAAATGGGTCACCACCATTGACAACGCGAACGACGCGACCGCGACGAGGGAAAGCGCCAGCACGTACGGGCGGCGACTCGAGGCGGCCTCGTTTCTGTTTCGCCGACGGACGCGCCGGATCACCCATACGGTGCAAAGAATCAACGGCGCCCAAACGAAGTAGAACTGCTCCTCAACACCCAGCGACCAATAGTGCAAGAACGGCGACTGCGACTGCTCAGCACCGAAGTAGTCGACCCCCTGCAGCAAGAACGTGTAATTGCTGACGTACAGCGCGCTGGCGATGCCGTCGATGACCACCTCGCGGGCCCGAAGCGGTGGAAGCAGAGCAACCGAAGCGATCATTATGACGGCACCCACCAAGGTCGCCGCCGGCAACAACCGGCGCGCCCGGGCGGCGTAGAAATTTCGCAACCGCACGGTTCCGGTGGCGTCCGCTTCGCGCCAAAGCAATCTCGTGATCAAAAACCCCGAGATGACAAAGAAGACGTCGACGCCGACGTACCCACCCCTCAGCCCGGGCACCGCTGCATGGAACAGGACTACCGCCAGAACAGCGACGGCACGCAAACCCTCAATATCGGGCCGGAAGCCGGCCCGACCGTCGGCACGGTCTTGCCGATTTCGCCTTGTCTCGGTGCTGTTTAATTGGTGCAAGATCATCTACTCAGTGGCGGGAGCCAATTCATTCGGCGAGCGCTTGAAACCACGAGGTGCCAGCACGAAACCACAGGTCGCGAAGACCACCCAAGTGTGCCCGTTGGTCAGAGTCATGCCGCCAGCCTTTCGAAAATTCCCGGCCAATGACTCGCCTGTTTCACGTTGATATCGACCAATTGCTCTTGCAACGATGTAGCGATTTCTCGCACACCGACCGAATGGTGAGCAAAATCAGTAAAAACAGTTTTGAATTTGTTTTCTGCCGATAGTATTAGCACCAAATTTCCTGAAAAGTCCGGCGTCAGATTGCGGCTCGTGCCTCTCGAATATCACCTGGTCCGCGGTATTCCGCCCGGTTGAAACCGTGGAGAACATCCAGCGAGCTCTTTAGGTTCTGACCTCGTCGAACGACGGACGGTGCGGGCCCGAGGGCACGTATCGTGGTGATGAAATGCGGTCGGCCCAAAGGCCGTTGCGTGCTCGCCGAGGCCGATGGTTTCGTTTCGGTCGGTTGTTGGCTCGCCATGCCATCCCTATTGGTCGAAGCGGCTACGCGCGGCCGAATAGTAGCAGCTTCCCACTAAACTCGGTCGAGCTTTCGTGACTTACTGATTAGTTCGTTCGCAGGCTAAAGGAAGTGTGCGAATAACGCACGTTCGGGCTGCCGGTTTCCGGTGTGTTGATGCGGAACCCAGGGCGCTTGACTTCGCGTACTAAACACAGGCAGCGCGCCAGGCGCGAAGACTTCTCGCCCGCGGATGCTTCTTGGTGCCCCGTGTTGGCGCCTCGTGTTGGCGCCCGTGCGTGAAGAGCCGGGCCGGTTTGTCGGTGTTCGAATGTATGTTCGAGGTATGTCGGGGAGCGGGTTGCAGGCGGCGATTGCCGAGCTGCGTGGCGCCTATGAACAGGTGGCCGCCTGCGATCTGGAGTTGTTGACCCGCCCGGATCTGCTGGCCGCTCTCGATGAGATCGAGACGTTGTCGTGTCAGCTGCCCACGATGAGCCAGCGGTTGTTGGCGCGTCTGCAGACCGAGACCACGCCGGGCGAGATGGGCGCGTGCTCGTGGAAAGAAGTGCTGCGGGTGCGCTACCGGATCTCCACCAGCGAGGCCAACCGGCGGTTGGCCCAAGCCGAACTGTTGGCGCCGCGCCAGGCGGTGACCGGCCCGGCGCTGGCGCCGGTGTTGCCCGCCACCGCCGCCGCGCAAGCCCACGGGTTGATCAACGCCGAACACCTCGAGGTCATCCGTAAATCGATGGCCAAGCTACCGGGCTGGGTGGATGCGATTACCCGTGATCAGTTCGAGGTCGACCTGGTGCGCACCGCGGTCAACGTCGGACCCAAAGAACTCACCGACACCGCGGAGCTGAGGCTGTTTCTGCTGGATCAAGACGGCCCCGAGCCCACCGACGTCGAGCGGGCCCGCAAACGCGGGGTTAAGAAGTCTCCACAAGGCCCTGACGGGATGGTGCAACTGCGCGCGATGCTCACGCCGGAGGCATGGGCGGTGTGGGAGGCGATCTTCGCCAAATACGCCGCACCGGGCATGTGCAACCCCGACGATCCCCAACCCTGCACCTCAGGCACACCCACCCAAGCCCAGATCGACAACGACCACCGCAGCCTGGCCCAACGCCAACACGACGCGCTGATCGCCGTCGGACGCATCGCGTTGATGAGCGGTGAACTCGGCCAACTCAACGGGCTACCGGTCTCGGTCATCATCCGCACCACCCTGCAGGACTTAGAGTCTCGCGCCGGGATCGGCACCACCGGCGGCGGCACCGTCATGCCGATCACCGACGTGATCCGCCTGGCCGGCCACGCCAACCACTACCTGGCCGTGTTCGACAACGCCACCGGATCCGCGCTGGATTTGTTCCGCGCCAGACGCACCGCCTCACCCGCACAGCGGATCATGCTGATCGCCCGCGACGGCGGCTGCACCAAACCCGGCTGCACCGTCGGCGCCTACGGCTGCCAAGCACACCACGTGCACGCCGACTGGGCAGCCGGCGGCAACACCAACGTCGACGAACTCGGACTGGCCTGCGGACCCCACAACCGCAGCGTCAACGACGACGGCGGCTGGAGCACCCGCATGAACACCCACGGCGAAGTCGAATGGCTCCCACCACCAAACCTCGACACCGGTCAAGCCCGCATCAACTACTACCACCGCCCCGAACGCCTGCTACGACCCGACAACCGACCCGACGACCAACCGGCCGGCGGCGACCAGGTCGCCGGAGACGAACCGCGCGCCGCGACATCAACCGACCCAGCCGACGAACCCGGCGGGCCCGCACCCCCAGGAGACCAAGCGGCCTAACCGCCCACGCCAAACACCGCAGCGCCCCGGATAACCCGACGGCGCCGGCATCAACACGCCCGCACCGATGACGCCAAGAAACGACGAAGCCCGGCCAACCGACGGCCGGGCTTTCGAACGAGTGGAGCTAAGGGGACTCGAACCCCTGACCCCCACACTGCCAGTGTGGTGCGCTACCAGCTGCGCCATAGCCCCGTGACGTGCCCATCGAAGTTACACCACTGCCAGGTTACCGTTCAAAATGGCCGGTCACGGCAGCTCCCCGGCGGCTTCGGGTCCCAGCGGACGCGCCGGTGTGTGTTCCGCCGAGGGCAGCCGGGTTTCGGGTGCGGACAGCCACCCGATCGCCGCGGCCACCAGGATCGCCCCGCTGATCACGAACGACCACTGAAACGACAGGTGCTGCGCGATCAGGCCCACCAGCAGCGAACCCACGATCGAACCGAGGTCGGCCATCATCTGAAACGCCGCCAGCGCGGTGCCGCCGCGCGCCTTGTTGCCGATCACGTCGGCCACGGCGGCCTGCTGCGGCGAGGTGAACATCCCGGTCGCCGCACCGGCCAGGAGCGCCGTGATCAGAAACACCGTCAAGTCGTCGCTGAAGCCGACCGCGATCGTCGCCGCCCCCGCCGCCGTCAGCCCGATGATGAGCAGGATCCGACGCCCGACGCGGTCCGACAGATGCCCGCTGGGGATGACGGCGAGCACGTTGCCGATCGCGAACGTCGCCAGCGCCAGCCCCGCCGTGCCGACGCCGCGGTCGAGCACCTCGACGACGAATAGCGGCACCAGCGCGATGCGCAGCCCGAACGCCGACCATCCGGTGGCGAAGTTCGACAGCAACGCGGCGCGGTATGCCCCGTTGTGGAACGCCTGGCCGAACGTCACCTTGATCTGGGTGTCCGCCTCGGGCGCGGCCAGCGACGAGTGTCGCAGGCTGATGAACACCACCGCCGCCGCGATCGTCAGCGCCGCGCCGTAGATCAGGAACGGGGCGGACAACCCGAACCCGGCGGTCAGGCTGCCCAGCACGGGACCACCCACCGAGCCGACCAGAAACGCCGAGGAGAACATGCCGGCCACCCGTCCGCGGGCGTCGGGTGGGCTCATCCGGATCATCAGCCCCAGCGCGGAGATGAAGAACATCGTCGAGCCGATCCCGCCGAGCGAGCGGAACAACAGCAGCTGCCAGTACGTCTGGGCGAAAGCGCATGCCCCGGTCGACGTCGCCACGATCAGCAACCCGCTGACATAGACCCGGCGCTCCCCCAGTCTCTGCACCAGCTGACCTGCCGCAGGAGCGAAGCACAGCCGCATCACCGCGAAGGCCGTGATGACGAACGTCGCCGCGCCGATGCCGACGCCGAAATGGCGGGCGTATTCGGGCAGCACCGGCGACACCACCCCGTAGCCCACCGCGATGACGGCGTTCGAGGCGATCAGCACCCAGACTTCGCCGGGCAGCCGCTCCTTGGTGCGCGTGCCCGGCGCAGAAAAGCTCACGCCGACGACTTTATTTGACGACCTTATTGACCACGTCCTTGGCGGCCTCCTGCACTTCTGCCAGGTGCTCGGGCCCGCGGAACGATTCGGCGTAGATCTTGTAGACGTCCTCGGTGCCCGACGGGCGCGCGGCGAACCAGGCGTTCTCGGTGGTCACCTTCAGACCGCCCAACGGCGCGCCGTTGCCGGGCGCCGCGGTCAGCTTCGCGGTGATCGGTTCACCGGCCAGTTCGGTCGCCGTCACCTGCTCAGGCGACAGCTTCGCCAGCCGTGCCTTCTGTTCACGATCCGCGGGCGCCTCGACGCGGGCATACGTTGGCGCACCGTATTTTTCGGCGAGCGCGGTGTAGCGCTGTGACGGCGTCGACCCGGTGACCGCGAGGATCTCAGAGGCCAGCAGCGCCAGGATGATGCCGTCCTTGTCGGTGGTCCACACCGTTCCGTCGCGCCGCAGGAACGATGCGCCAGCGCTCTCCTCACCGCCGAAACCGATTGTGCCGTTGAGTAGTCCGTCGACGAACCACTTGAACCCGACCGGCACCTCGACCAGTTTGCGCCCCAGCGCGGCGACCACCCGGTCGATGATCGACGAGCTGACCGCGGTCTTGCCCACCGCGGTCGCGGTGGGCCAGTCGGTCCGGTGCGTGTAGAGGTAGTCGATCGCCACCGCGAGGTAATGGTTCGGGTTGAGCAGGCCCGCGTCGGGCGTGACGATGCCGTGCCGGTCGGCGTCGGGGTCGTTGCCGGTCGCGATCTGATACACGTCGCGATTGGCCACCAGCGGCGCCATCGCGTTGGGTGAGCTGCAGTCCATCCGGATCTTGCCGTCGGTGTCCAGCGTCATGAACGCCCAAGTCGGATCCACGTACGGATGCACCACCGTGAGGTCGAGCTTGTGCCGCTCGGCGATCGCGCCCCAGTAATCGACGCTGGCCCCGCCGAGCGGGTCGGCACCGATGCGGATTCCCTCCGCGCTGATCGCGTGCAGGTCGACGACGCTGCTCAGGTCCTCGACGTAGGCGTTGAGGTAGTCGTGACGCTTGACCCGGCTCATCGCCTGGGCCAGCGGGATCCCGCGCACCTCCTTGAGCCCACCCGCCAGCAACTCGTTGGCGCGTTTGGCGATCGCCCCGGTGGCGTCGGTGTCGGCGGGCCCGCCGTTGGGTGGGTTGTACTTGAAGCCGCCGTCGCGCGGCGGATTGTGTGACGGGGTGACGACGATGCCGTCGGCCAGGCCGTCGGTGCGGCCGCGGTTGTAGGTCAGGATCGCGTGGCTGACCGCGGGCGTCGGGGTGTAGCGGTCGGCCGAGTCGATCATCGTCACGACGTCGTTGGCGACCAGCACCTCCAGCGCCGACTCCCACGCCGGTTCGGAGAGCGCATGGGTGTCACGGCCGATGAACAGCGGACCGGTCGTGCCCTGCGCGGTGCGGTATTCGACGATGGCCTGCGTGGTGGCCAGGATGTGCGCTTCGTTGAACGACGCATCCAGGCTCGACCCTCGGTGCCCCGACGTGCCGAACACCACCTGTTGGTCGGGATCGGCCGGATCGGGCTCGGTCGTGTAGTAGGCGGTGACCACCGCGGCGACGTCGATGAGGTCCTCGGGCTGCGCCGGCTGACCGGCACGTGGATTGGCGGCCATGAACTCGATTGTGCTCGACACCGACACGGGACGCTCGGCGGTACCGCCATACTCTGCGATGTGTTCGGTTACGACGTCCGCGAACTCGTCGCGGTGTTCGCGGGCGGAGCGCTGGGCACCGTCGCTCGCGCAGCGCTCGAGACACTTGCCGCGCCGGATCCGGGACGCTGGCCGTGGCCGACGTTCGTGGCCAACATCGTCGGCGCATTTCTGTTGGGCTACTTCACCACTCGACTTCTCGAACGGCTACCGGTCTCCAGCTACCGCCGCCCGCTGCTGGGCACCGGCCTGTGCGGTGGCCTGACCACGTTCTCCACCATGCAGGTCGAGACCCTCAAGATGCTCGAGCACCGTCACTACGCGCTGGCCGCCGGCTACCTCGCCGCCAGCATCGCGGTGGGGTTGCTCGCCCTTTACATCGCCACCGCCCTGGTGCGCCACGTGCGGGTGCGCGGATGACGACGGCGGCGGTGTGGGCCGCCGTGCCCCTGATCGGCGGTCTCGGGGCGGTGCTGCGTTTCGTTGTCGACCGCACGGTGTCGATGCGGATCGGCAGGGCCTTTCCCTACGGCACGCTGGTGGTCAACATCAGCGGTGCGCTGCTGCTCGGCTTGCTGGCCGGCCTGGCGCTCAGCCCTTACTGGGCGCTGCTGGCAGGTACCGCCTTCGTCGGCTCGTATACGACGTTTTCCACGTGGATGCTGGAGACGCACCGGCTCGGCGAAGAACGCCAGTTCTGGCCCGCGGTGGCCAACATCGGCGTCAGCCTGGTGCTGGGACTCGCCGCGGCGGGGTGTGGTCTGTGGCTGGGAATGCGCCTGTGACCGACGACATGGTCAAGCTCACCTGTTACTTCGGTGAACGTCACCGGGCGGGAAACCGGTTCTTGGCCGAGGCGCTCCCCGAGCTCTACGCCGACGCCGCCGTCGCGGTCAGCGTCGTGCTACGCGGTATCGCCAGCTTCGGTCCGCGCCACCAGCTGCGCACCGACCGTTCCCTGTCCCTCTCCGAGGATCCGCCCATCGTGGTCATCGCGGTCGACACCGCGCAGAAGATGGCGGACCTCGCACGGCAGGCGGTGGCGATGACGGCGAACGGCCTGGTCACCCTCGAGCGCGTCCGTCCCGCCCACCGGTTCGATGCGACGACGGCTGCGACCGTGACGCTGACCGTGTACGTCGGCCGCTACGACAGGGCGGCGCGACAACCGGCTCACCGCGCCGCCTGCGACATCCTCCATCGCCATGGATTTGCCAGCGCCACAGCGTTTCTCGGCGTCGACGGCACCCGGCGGGGACGACGTCAGCAAGCCCGGTTCTTCGGTCGCAACCGACACGTTCCGGTGATGATCACCGCTACCGGTGATGCCTCGCAGGTCGATGACGCGATGTCGGCGTTGCGCACGGCGCTCGATGACCCATTGATGACGGTGGAACGGGCGCAGCTGTGCAAACGCGACGGCAGGCTACTGGATCGCCCGACAGCGCTGCCGTCCACCGATGACCGCGGACTGCCGCTGTGGCAGAAGCTGACCATCCGCACGTCGGAGGCCACGCTGTACGACGGAGCGCCAATCCACCGCGCACTCGTGCGCCGCCTGCACGAGTCGGCCGCGGTGAGCGGCGCCACCGCGCTGCGCGGTATCTGGGGTTTCCACGGCGACCACAAACCGCACGGCGACAGGCTGATTCAGCTTGTCCGTCGGGTCCCGGTGAGCACCGTGATCGTCGACACGCCCGAGCGGATCGCCGCCTGCTTCGACGTCGTCGACGAGGTGACCGCCGCACAGGGCCTGGTCACCAGCGAATTGGTGCCCGCCATGGTGTCCATCGAGGACAACGAGCGGCGCGGGGGGACGCGGCTGGCCCGTCACGGCCCCTAACCCTCGGAGGTAAGCCTAGCCTAACCTACTTTCAAGGTGTACCGTCGCTCGCCGTGAAGCCCTCTACTCGAGAAGCCGTAAGCGCCGCACTGACCGAGATCCTGCGTGACGACATGAACGTCGACATCAGCAGGGTCACCCGCGAGTCCCGCCTGATCGACGACGTCGGCCTCGACTCGGTCGCATTCGCCGTCGGAATGGTGGCGATCGAAGACCGCCTCGGCGTGGCGCTTGAAGAGGAAGACCTGCTCAGCTGCGACACCGTCGGTGATCTCGAAGCGGCGATCCTCGCGAAGGTACCTGCTGCGCAGTCGAATTCGTGACTGCGCTAGCCGCAGCACTGTCGGCGGCCATGACGGGCACCTCGAGCGGCCTCTCGGTACTGGACACCGACAGCGGTGACTGGGCCCGCCATCCCTGGCCGGAGGTGCACGCGCGCGCCGAGAACGTCGCCGAGCGCATCTCCGACGACCACGCCGCGGTGGTCGGCCTCGTCGGTGATCCGACGGTGGAGTTCATCGCGGCGATCCCGGGGGTCTTCCTTGCGGGTGCGGCCGTGTCGGTCCTGCCGGGGCCGATCCAACGTGCCGATCCCGACCAGTGGGCGTTGACCACCCTGGACCGGTTTCGGACCATCGGCGTCACCACCGTGTTCAGTCACGGTGCCGAGCTGGCGTTGTTGCGCAGGCACGCCGACGCGACGGTCGTGCACGATCTCGGGGAGGTCGCCCATCCCCGTCGCTCGACCACCTATCACGGACCCGACCGCGCCGACGTCGCGATCCTGCAGGGCACCGCCGGATCGACGGGAACGCCTCGCACAGCACAGATTTCGCCTGCGGCGTCGCTGGCCAACCTGCGTGGCCTCGTCGACAGGGTCGATGTCGACAACGGCTCTCGGCTCCACAGCTGGCTACCGATCTACCACGACATGGGCCTCACCTTCGTCCTGGTCGCCATGTTGGGGCGTTCCGGCCTGTGGCAAGCGCCGACCAAGGCCTTCGCCGGTTCGCCGTTCAGTTGGCTCAAGTGGCTCACCGACAGCCAGGCCGATGTCACGGCGGCGCCGAATATGGCATACAACCTGATCGGCAGGTATGCGGGCAGCCTGTCCGGCTTCGACCTCAGCAACCTCCGTTTCACCCTCAACGGCGGTGAACCCGTCGACTGCGAGGGCTACCAACGCTTCGCCACCGAGATGGCGCGCTTCGGCTTCGACCCGGCCTCCCTCGCACCCTCGTACGGTCTGGCCGAATCAACTTGTGCGGTAACCATTCCCGAACCACTCACCGGTCTCCGGGTCGACGAGGTGACCATCACGGGCGGCGCTGGTGCGTCCACTCGCCGCTACGCGGTGCTTGGCCATCCCATCGCCGGCATGGAAGTCCGCTGCAACACCGACCACCCGCATGTCACCGACGTCACCGGGCGTGCGGTCGGCGAGGTCGAGGTGCGCGGTAGCTCGCTCATGACGGGCTATGCCGGCCACGCTGCGCTGGCTCCGCAGGAATGGTTGCCCACCGGAGATCTCGGCTACTTCACCGACGACGGCCTGGTGGTCTGCGGCCGCGCCAAAGAGCTCATCACGGTGGCGGGCCGCAACCTCTTCCCCACCGAGATCGAGCGCATCGCAGGTCAGATCGACGGTGTCCGCGACGGCTGCGTCGTGGCCATCGGCACGGGTGAGGCTTCGGCGCGGCCGGGCCTGGTCATCGCCGCGGAGTTCAAAGGCGACGACGAACCGGCCGCGCGTAGCGCCGTGGTGGCGCGTGTCGCGGCACAGTGCGGCGTGGTGCCCACGGATGTGGTGTTGCTGAAACCCGGTGCACTGCCCCGCACCTCGTCAGGCAAGTTGCGCCGTTTGGAAGTCAAACGAACATTGGAAGGAGCCACCCGATGACCACAACCGCGGACGCGCCTGCGACGCAAGATTACTCCGAGCTGCTCGAGCGGGTGTTCGACGATCGGGTCGTCGCCTGGACCGCCGAGGCCGAGGCCACCGAGCGCTTTCCCCGCAAGATCATCGAATACCTCGGCGAGTCAGGCGTATTCGCACACAAATGGGCCAACGGTCCACAGCCCGACGTCGCCAAGATCATCGCGCTGGCGCAGGCGCTGGGCCGGCTGGGCTCGGCCGGCATCGCCGTCGGTGTCAGCCTGCACGACTCCGCGATCGCGATCCTGCGCCGCTTCGGCAAGTCGGACTACCTGCGCGACATCGCCGAGCGGGCCATCCGCGGCGAAGCGGTGCTGTGCATCGGTGCCTCCGAGCAGTCGGGCGGCTCGGACCTGCAGATTGTCGGGACCGAAGCGCGTTCGGTGCGCGACGGTTTCGCGGTGAAGGGCATCAAGAAGTTCGTCTCGCTGTCGCCGATCGCGGACCATGTGATGGTGGTTGCGCGCAGCGTCGACCACGACCCGACCAGCAGGCACGGCAACGTCATCGTCATCGCCGTGCCGCTCGCGCAGTGCGAAGTGCAGACGTCCTACCGCAAGGTCGGTGCCGGGCCGCTGGACACCGCGGCCGTGCACATCGACACCTGGGTGCCCGCCGATGCGCTGGTCGCTCGCGCAGGCACCGGGCTGGCGGCCATCTCGTGGGGGTTGGCGCACGAGCGTCTGTCCATCGCCGGACAGGTGTCGTCATCGTGTCAGCGGGTGCTGGGAATCACCTTGGCGCGCATGATGAATCGGCGGCAGTTCGGACACACCCTCTATGAGCATCAAGCGCTGCGCATGCGGATGGCCGATCTGCAGGCGCGGGTGGACATGCTGCGTTACGCCCTCGACGGGATCGCAGCCACCGGAAAGCTTGACCTGCGCGCAGCGGCCGCCATCAAGGTCAACGCCGCGCGCCTCGGTGAGGAGGTGCTGTCGGAGTGCATGCACATCTTCGGCGGCTCGGGCTATCTCGTCGATGAGACACCGCTCGGAAAGTGGTGGCGCGACATGAAACTGGCGCGCGTCGGTGGCGGCACCGACGAGGTGTTGTGGGAGTTGGTTGCCGCCGCGATGAAGCCCGACCACGACGGCTACGCCGAGTTCGGCCAGCTGCCCTAGAACCGCTGGCCGGCAGCCGGATCGCGCGACAACGCATAAAGGGCCATGCGGCGGTTGGGCATATCGTGCTCACCGAGGAACTCGCATCCGGCGTACTCGCACAGGCGTCGCGCACCGGTGTTTCGGTGGTCCGGATCGAACATGATGCGCCGGCACTGGGGTTCGATCGCGAAGATGCTGGCGACGATGCGCGGCAGCACGATCGGCGCGATCCCCCGGTTGACGAACCGCAGGTCGGCGATGGCGGCGTGCAGACCGATGTCGTGCGGATCGGCGGCGTACCGGGTGGCGATGGAATCCTTTGCCGCCCTGTAGAGCTCGATGTAGCCGAACGGCTTACCGCGGAAGTAGCCGAGCAACGGACGTGAGTATTCACCGTTCAATTGCGCGGTCAAGTAGCGATGCCAGCGCACGGGCGGCCAGTCGTATTCCCATGCCTCGATCAGATGCGGGCGGTTCATCCACTCCGAGATCATCTCCGCATCGGTGTCGGGATCGACGAGCCGGGCGGCGTAGGGCTCCGCCACGACCGGAACAGGCGGCGCCGCCACCACGCGCACCTCATCCTGGACATCCTTCAACTCGCGCGGCAGAAGGGGGCTCGGCACCTCTTTCATGTCGGTCATCGAACCGCCACCCTACCGCAACAAGTAAGGCTAGGTTTACCTACGTCTGTCGCCCTTTTCGGGACAGCAGCTGACATAGCACCGCCGCCTGGCTGATCTCCAGATCCCGGGACGCGGTCACCAGCACGACTGCTCCCTTGCCCGTCAGCGCGCGCAGCTCGGCCAACGCCTCAGCACCGTCGCCGGATTCGAGCTCCTTCGCGTAGCGGGCGGCGAACTCGTCGAAGCGTTCGCTCTTATGCGAGTACCAGCGTCGCAACTCCGTGGACGGAGCCACCGCCGGTAACCATCGGCCGACCCTCGGGTCGTCCTTGCGCATGCCGCGCGGCCACAGCCGGTCGACGAGCACCCGCTCACCCTCGTCGGGCGCGGGCTCGTCATAGACCCGTGCGAGCGCGACGTTCGGACGACCACCCATGCGTGGGATGGTAGGACGATGGACATCGATCGGGTCGCAGAACTTCAGCGCTGGGAAGATTCGGGCGCGGTGTGGGAGGTGGTGTCGAGGCGCGGCGGGGCGGTCACCGTCGCGTTGATGCGCTGCGACGGTGGCGAGGAGGCCGACCGGTTCACGTCCGACGATCCGCGCCTGCTGGATTTCCTCGGCAATCGCCGCAGCAGCGAGGACAGCATCACGCAGTAGTCGACCGCAGCCGAACCAAGTCGGCGAATGCGTTCGCGGCAGCATCGACACCATCGACGTCATCGGTGGCCACCAGGTCCAGCAGCAGCCCTCGGGCGACGGCCAGCCCGAGGCGCGTCAGCGCGGGATCGAATGCCGTCCCGCTACGCGCAGCGCTGGTCAGCCAGGCATCGACGGCATCGGGCAGCATCCTGGCGAACGGCTGCTCACCCTGCACGCCGCGGGCATAACACTCGAAGAAGAGCCGCTCGAAGGGACGCAGTTCCGGTCTGCGCAGGCTCGTCCACATCGCGATGATCGCTTGATCCGGCTCCGCCGGTAGCTCGCTCAGCAGCGTCATCTGTCGCCGTTCGACCTCCTCGACGACCGTCAGCAGCAGTTCGTCGCGAGATCCGAAGTGATGCAGCAGCATACGGTGACTCGTGCCGATGGCAGCGGCGACCTCCCGCAACGAACGATCGCCGATGCCCGCCCGCGCAAAATCCGCCACCAGCGCGTCGATGAGCTCCTGGCGACGCTCGAGGTCAGGAGACCGGGCCATCGAGGCGGTAGAACTGCTCGCTGCGGGCCTTCAACCCAGCGGCCTCCAAGTCCAAGTAGCGCTTGGTCATCCGGTGCATGAGCACGCCGACCGCGACACCGACGGGACCGCGTTGATCGATCCGCTGCCGCACCTGGGTGCGGCCGTCGGGCAGGGGGACGACGTCGTGGCGCGCCACGGTCAGCCCTCCCGGCGACCGCTGCTCCCAGCTCCACCCGCTGCCGGGACGTACCTCGGTCACCACCCAAACCAGCTTGGGCATGCGGGGTTGCTTGATCTCGAACCGCCCGCCAACCGCCAGCTCCGCGTCGTCCAGGGCGACGAGCCGGGTGACGGAGGCGGTCCACTCCGGCCAGCGTGCGACGTCGCTGTACACCTCCCAGACCACATGGGCCGGCGCATCGATCTCGATCGCGCAATCCGTAATCATGTACCAAACGGTACATTAATAGCCCGAGCGGCGGAAGCCCCTGCAGCAAACGGAACCGTCGAAAGTGCATGCGGAAGCCGAAGGACGCCCATACGGTCAGACCATGGCTGCCTCGTTCGAGGATTGACGGAAAGGGGCCCGCGTTGACGACGACCGCGAACACCCATGGACGTTTCATCGGCAGAGTCGGTGGATTGGCCGTCGCGCTGGGAATCGGCGTCGCCATCGCCAACAGCCCCGGCCTCGCCCTCGCCGAAGAGGGCGCATCCGCTGGCTCCGACACCGCCAGCGCGTCGGTGTCGGAGTCGACGGCCGGGTCCGACGCGACTCCGTCCGACGATGACAGCGGCGCCGGCGATGACACCGATGCCGCCGGCGATGCCACCCAAGACGACGACGAGCCTGGCGACGACGGCGAAGATCTCGTCGAGGACGACGAGACCCCAGCGACATCGCCATCGGACGAGCCGCCGGTCGTCGACTCCGACGACGATGTCGAGGACGCGGACGACGCCGACAAGATTCTGGATCCCGACAACGACCGCGAGACCGACGATCAAGTCGACCTCGACCGCCCGATGGCGACATCGCCCGTCGTGAACGTCTTTTCGCGCGCCGCCGAGCCAACCGAGGACCAACAGCCGTCGGCGACGACGGTGGCCAGCGCCGTCGTCGAACCGGATCGCGAGCCGACAGCCACCGTCGCGGCCGTGATCACCGACGCATCCGAACCGACCGCCGTCAGTGAAACCGTCGCCACGAGCGTGGCCGCAGTGCTCTCTTCAGTCCTGTCCGCGTTGGGTTTTGACGCGCAGGCCGCCGGAGGTGCGACGGCGCCGCAGCCGCCGGGCGCGCTGTGGGCGATGCTGGCATGGGCGCGACGAGAGATCGGCGTCACGAGCGCCCCGTCCACCAACCCCGCGGCCCAAACCGTGACGTCGTCGCAGCCCGTCCTGAACAGCACCGTCAGCCCGCTGGGCACCCCGCAGCAGTTGGCGGCCGAACGAATTGCCGCACAAACCGCGCGCTCGCTGCCCGTGGCGATCATGAAAGGCTTTTTGCGGCTCGGCTTTTGGATGGCTGCGCGAAATCAATACCCTGGCGGCCTGGACCAGGGCAGCCTCGCCGCGCTGAACCGTGCCGTCGACGAATACGCCATGGCCGCGGCGTTCCAGCAGCAACTGCTCAACCCGTTGACCCCGACGGTGGTCACCCAGGTCGCCCCGCCCCACATCTGGTACGGGCAAAGCGTGGCCGGGTCGCGCATTCTCTACGACAACCCCGACACGATCTACCGGTTCATGCCGGTCAGCGCATCGTCGCAGTACGTGATCACCGGCCGCTTCCACGATCTCTCCGCGGACGGGATGCCGGCCGACGTCACGTTCAGCGTGCTGGAAGGCCTGGCGGGCACCACGTCGACGATCATGACCATCGACGATCTCGAGATCAACGACGACGGCACGTTCGTCATCACGGCGAGCACCGAGCCGGCCAACGGGCGCAAGAACCATCTGCAGCTCACGCCGGGTTCCACGCTCATCGCGGCGCGAGACACCCTGGGCGACTGGAACGAAGAGACGCCGATGAGCCTGTCGATCGAGCGTGTTGCCGGCCCGCGCAACAGCTTGTTCGCCCAGATCGGCGGCTTCGTCTTCCTCGGCCAGCAGGTCAGCACCAACCCCTTCTTGACGTCTTTGGTGTCGTTGATCCCGCCGTTGCCCTACATGCCGCCGATACTGCGCGGGGTGTTCACCGCGGCGATCCTCATCGTTCGCGGCGTCAACGAGCAGGCCAAGTACATGGCGCTGGCGAGCACCGACCCGCAGACCGGGCAGCCCCGCGAGGCCAACGTGCTGGCCCAGCCGTCCAGCAACGCCGAGTTTCTCGCCAACCAGTTGCAGAGCACGGGCCACTACCAACTCGCCGACGACGAAGTGCTGGTGCTCACCATCGACCCCGGCACCGCCAATTACTTCATCGTCCCGACGTACAACATCTGGACCATCACCGACGACTACTGGAGTCAACAAACCAGCCTGAACAACGAGCAGGCCATCGCCAACGCGGACGGGACGTACACGTTCGTCATCTCCCCGACCGATCCCGGTGCGGCGAACTGGGTTTCGACGGGGGGCCTGAACCAGGGCGCGATCTCGATCCGGTTCCAGGATCTCGGCCCCGATCCCGGCAACGAGAATCCCCCGCGCATCGTCGACCAGCAGGTCATGACGCACGAGGAGCTGCGGATCTTCCTGCCGCCGGAGGACTTCATCACCGAAGCCGAGCGCGCCGAGCAACTCGCAACGCGCAAGGCCGGCTACGACCGCCGCTGGGCGCCCTACCCGCAGCCCTGACCGCGGCGACGGCCGCTCGCAGGGTGCGGAACAATCGCATCCGACATGACCGACATCGACTACCCGGCGCCCCCGTCCCGGCGCAGTCACGCACTGCGCCTGGCCGCGGTCGTTGCGTTCCTCTTGGGGCTGTTCTATCTGGTCGCGGTCGCCCGAGTCATCGACGTCGAGGCGGTGCGCGACGCGGTCGCCGCCACCGGCCCCGCCGCTCCCGTGGCGTATGTGGTGGTTTCCGCGGTGCTCGGTGCGCTGTTCGTGCCCGGGCCGATCCTCGCCGCCGGCAGCGGGTTGCTGTTCGGGCCGGTGCTCGGGGTGTTCGTGACGCTCGGGGCGACGGTCGGGACGGCGACCATCGCCAGCCTGATCGGACGCCGGGCCGGCAGGGACAGCGCCCGGGCCCTGCTCGGCCCCCCGCGGGCCGACACCCTGGATCGCCTGATCGAACGCGGCGGGCTCTGGGCGGTCGTCGGCCAACGGTTCATCCCCGGCGTCTCCGATGCGTTGGCGTCCTACGCATTCGGCGCGTTCGGAGTTCCGTTGTGGCAGATGGCCGTCGGCGCGTTCATCGGGTCGGCGCCCCGGGCCTTCGTCTACACCGCGCTCGGGGCCTCGCTCTCGGACCTCTCGTCGCCACTGGTGTACGCGGCCGTCGCGGTCTGGTGCGTCACCGCCATCGTCGGCGCCTTCGCCACCCACCGGGGCTATCGGACCTGGCGTGCGCGCAACGCCGGCCCGGCGGATGGAACCGCCGCTTGATTGTGAGCTGACTCACATTAGGATGGGCCGCGGGAGGTCAACGCCCATGACACGAAAGTTCTCACACTCACTCACCGCAGGCGGGCTCAACTGGGACAGCCTGCCTCTGAAACTGTTCGCGGGAGGCAACGCCAAGTTCTGGGATCCCGCCGATATCGACTTCTCGCGCGATCGCGAGGATTGGGAAGCGCTGTCGGAGCTGGAACGAGACTGGGCCACCCGGCTGTGCGCCCAGTTCATCGCCGGTGAGGAAGCGGTCACCCAGGATATCCAGCCGTTCATGGCGGCCATGCGGGCCGAAGGCCGACTCGGTGACGAGATGTACCTGACGCAGTTCGCGTTCGAAGAGGCCAAACACACGCAGGTGTTCCGGTTGTGGCTGGACGCCGTCGGGATGACCGGCGACCTCCAGCACTATCTCGATGACCTTCCGTCGTACCGCAAGATGTTCTACGAGGAGCTCCCGGAGTCGTTGGACGCCCTGGCCACCGATCCCTCGCCGGCGGCCCAGGTGCGGGCTTCGGCGACCTACAACCACGTCATCGAGGGCATGATGGCGTTGACGGGATATTATGCGTGGCATCGGATTTGCGTGGACCGCGGCATCCTGCCCGGCATGCAGGAGCTGGTACGGCGCATCGGCGACGACGAACGCCGCCACATGGCCTGGGGAACGTTCACCTGTCGGCGCCACGTCGCTGCCGACGAGGCCAACTGGTCGGTGTTCGAGACGCGGATGAACGAACTGATTCCGTTGGCGCTCAGCAACACCGAAGACGCGTTCGCCCTCTACGACGAGATCCCCTTCGGCCTGACGATGGACGAGTTCCAGACCTACGCCGCCGACAAGGGCATGCGCCGGCTCGGAACGATCGGCAGTGCACGCGGACGGCCGCTGGCTGAGATCGACGTCGACTACTCACCGGTTCAGCTGGAAGACGCGTTCGCAGAAGAAGATCGGGCGTCGTTGGCGTCGTCGGTCTAGGGCAGTTCGGGGCTACCCGGCGGCGGCGCGAGCCGCCAGGTGTCACATGCCGTCGCCAACATCGCGTATGTGCCGACGACGAAGATGAGCTCCATCGCCTGATGGGTGCCGAGCTCGTCGACCAGGCGCTGCCACGTCGACGCGTCGGCGCGTCCGTCGGCGAGCATCTTGTCGGTCGCCTCGAGCACCAGCCGGTCCACGCCGTCGAACTCGTCGTTACCGCGGGCCACGCGGGCGATGTCGGTCTCCGGTAGACCACCTGCGGTGGCGACCCGGTAGTGCTCGCCCCAGAAGAAAGCGGACCGCCGAACATGCGCCAGCCTGAGCACGGCAAGTTCGCGCAGGCGCAGCGGAAGCTCGCCCTGCTGCAACAGAAAGGCGTTGTAGCTCAAGAACACCCGTGCCATTTTGGGGTGGCGGACCAGCACCCCGATGATGTCGAAGTTCAGCGGGTCCCTCGGGTGCCCCGAACCCGCCCGCGGCACCTGGTCGCCGGGTATGCCCATCAGCGCGCCGAGCGCCTCGTACTCGTCGTCACCCCACTCGTCGGCCGTCAGCGGTGTCAGCAGGGGCCGGTCGGTGTCGTCCGTCCCGTTGCGACGCGTCAAAGCAGGGGCTCCTCACCGGCCAGGATGGTGCGATGCATCAACCGCCCACTGTCCTCGGCGTACGGCAGCGCCCGGTGCATGGTGCCGGTGTTGTCCCAGACGAGCAGATCACCAAGTTGCCAGCGGTGGCGGTAGACATACTTCGGCTGGGTCGCCCAATCACGAAGGCGGGCAAGCAGTGCGCGGCTCTCCTCGATCGACATGCCCACCACGTAGTCGGCTGTCGCGCCGAGCAGCAGCGATTTGCGGCCGGAACGGTGCGTCCACACCAACGGGCACACCTTCGTCGGCGACTTCTGCCAGAAGGCGACCTCCTCATAGCTCATTTCCGGCGTCACGTAATACTGCGAACGCTCCGCGCTGTGCACCACCCGGACATCGGCGATGGCGTCCTTCTCGGACTGCGGCAGATCGTCGTATGCCGCATAGGTGTTGCAGAATTCGGTGTCGCCGCCGGTTTCCGAAAGCTTCACCGCCCGAAGCAGCGTCGCCAGATTGGGATAGGGCTGCAACGAACCGTCGAAGTGCCAGAACATCGAGCCCTTCAGATACTGGGCGCGTTGGTTGACGTTCTTGTCCAGCGAGATCTTGTAGATGCCGTCCTCCCCCTCGTTGGCGACGATGTCGCCGAGAGTCTTGGCGATGTCCACCTGCTGCTGGTCGGTGATGTCGAGGCCGCGGAAGAACACCACACCCCGCTGCTCGAGGATCGCTCGGATATTGGCGGCTTCGCGGCCGCTGAGCAAGGTGTCGAGATCGGTCCTGATCGCGCTGCCGATCTTCGGGGTGAGGTCGACGACGTCGAGTTGGGTAGAGGTCACTCCCATGCTGATCAGCTCACCCTCGTGAGAATCGTGTCGGCCGAATGTTTCACACGTGGCTGCTTCCACAGTTCCACCGCCAAGGACACCGTGATCAGCGAGTAGAGCAGGTTGCGCAGGTTGGCGACATCCTCGGGCAGCGGTTCGGCGTAGTCGAATTTGTCGACGTAGGCCACGGCTTCCTCGGCGCAGGGGAACACCTGGTCATAGAAGGCCTGGATCTCCTCCATGGAACTGTTCACGCGCTTCACGTAGCGTTCGTGCCCGTCCTCGATCGCCCAGTCGGGCACCAGGTGCTCCAGATGCGAAAACTCAGGTGGCAGAGACGTGTTCATCGGCTACCTGCCTTCTGCTCTTCGCCCGTCTTCACGTAATCCGCGACCACTTTGTGAAAGTGCCGCAGCAGGATCTCTTCGTCGTTCATCGTGAAGTGCGTCAGCACACCGCTGTTCAGCATCGCCTGCAGCCCCTCCGACGGGCTGGCGTCTTCCAGGATGATGTCGTTGAGGAACGTCACGGTCAGCTCCTGGCCGAGCCGCTCCTTGTGTGTCTTCGGTGGTTGGTAATACATCTCGGTTTCGAAGATGTGCGAGTGCGGGCCGGTCGGCCAGTGGGTGTGCACCGTGAAACCGGACGCACCGAAGATCAGCACGAAGTTGGGGAAGAACTGAAACGAGTCGAAGCCGTACTTCTCCGACCGGGTGGGGTTCAGCCCCGGCGGCATCGGACCACGGTCGGTGCGCTTGTTCCACGGTCCGGCCGCGCTGGCTTCGAAGACGCATTCAATGGGCTTGGAATACGGCGTTTTTTGGGAGGGCTCCCCGGAGAACGAGAACATGCGGTGCGGGCCCTTGAGCTGATAGGCCAACGCGTCGGTGAACGGGTTCGGCTTGTCCAGTGCCTCCTTGGCCTCGGCGGTCAAGGTGCCGAACGAGGACGCGTGCAGATACGGCCCGTGATAACTCTCCGCAAACCCGTCGAGGAAGATCTTCCAGTTGCACTGCAGCTCGGCCGTGAACTTGTAGACCTGATGCGGGCCGTCGAACGGATAGCCCTCGATGCCGTGCGCCAACTCGCCGAGGAAGTCGCGCAGCGGCTCGGTGTTGTGCGGATTGAGGTTGATGAAGATGAAGCCTTCCCACACTTCGCACTGCACCGCGGGGACCCGGCAGCTGTCCGCGTCGAAGTCCAGGAGCAGGTCTTTGCGCGTCGTCGAGTGCAGTGACCCGTCGAGGTTGTAACGCCAGCCGTGAAATCGGCAGTACAGCAACGGCGCTCGGCCTTCAACCTCCTGAAACGGGTCGTCCTCCCAGAGCATCTTGTTGCCCCGGTGCGGGCAGATGTTGTGGAAAGCGCGGATCACCCCGTCCTTGCCCCGCACCACGATGATCGAGGTGTTGAGGAATCTCAGTTCGCGGGTGAAGTAGCTGCCCGGCTTCGGCACTCGTTCGACCCGTCCGACGTAGAGCCAGGTCTTCCGGAAGATGTGCTCGCGTTCCTTGTCATAGAACTCCTCGGAGACACAGTCCTCGAGCGACACCGGTCCCCGGCCGAGTTCGGGATACGCGTCCGTCCAATGTCCAGTGGCGGGCTTGGTCACCAGGCTGTCGTGACTCATGCCGGCGACGCTAACAGTCCGCGGTCCACCGAAATAGGTATAGAAACGCAACACCCTGTTGCATTTTTGGAACACGCGGCACTGCATGGCTCGTGAAACACGTTGCCTCTGAGCATCGTTCGAGGCGTTGGTGGGCCCGGCGGCTCTGCGCCGGCCAATTGGTCGACCAACGTGATGGCCCCCGGTCGGCGCAGAGAAGGGAGCGACGCCGCACGCGGTCTCGGCGATTCCGAAACGCGCTTGTACTCAGCTAAACGAATCACTTGTGAATGCGGTTGGCCTTCGCCGCAGAAGAACGCCGTAAAACGGCCCACAGACGCAACACTTCGTTGCATATTTGGAACGCCATGGAACACAACCCGCCGTTCGAGCTCGACGCCCTTCTGGTGTTCGGCAAGGTGGTCGAGCACCGCAGCCTCTCGAAGGCGGCCGCGCTGCTGGGCATGCCAAAGTCCACGGTCAGCCGCAAGCTCAGCAAGCTCGAGTCCGATCTCGGCGTCAAGCTGCTGCGCAAGAACACCCACCAACTCACCGTCACCGATCTCGGGGAACAGGTCTACGCGCACGCGGTGAACATCCTCGGCGAGGCCAACGACGTGCGCGCCCTGGTGGAGGGCAGCAAGCTCGAGCCGCAGGGCGAGCTGAAGGTCGCGATACCCATCTTCGTCGGCGTCGACTACGCCTCGCGGGTTGGCGCCACGTTCCTGCGGCGCCATCCCCACTCACGGCTGGACATCCGGCTGGTCGACGACATGGTCGATCCGGTGAGCGACGGCTTCGACGTGGTGTTCGGCACTGCGCCACTACAGGATTCGACGCTGATCGCGCGAAAGGTGTTCAGCCTCAAGCTGTTTCTCTGTGCCTCACCGGAGTTCCTAGGCCAACTCGCCGACCCGATCAGCCAGCCGACCCAGCTCAACGACCTGCCGTTCATCGACTTCAGCTTCGGCGCCCAGCGCAAGCTGACCGTGGCCAAAGGCAAGCGCCGACATGAGCTCACACCGCCGGTGCGGGCGCGCGCCAACAACTTTCAGGTGTGCAAGCAGTACATTCTCGAAGGGCTGGGCATCGGCGCCATGCCGACACAGATCATCTGTACCGCCGAACTGCGCAACGGCACCATGGTGCCCGTCCTGCCGCAGTGGACACCGCAACCGCTGGACGTGCACATGATCTACCCGTTCGAACTTTCCTTCTCCACGTTGATCAGCGCGTTCTATGACGCGGCCTGCGAGATCATCGTCGAGAACACCGCGCGCGCATAAGCGCGAACAGCCCGCGGAGTTCCGCTACCGACAGCACCGTAATATTGCACGGTGCTTATCGGCGTCACCGGCGGAACCGGATATGTGGGCGCGCACTGTGTGCGCAGGCTGCTCTCCGAAGGCCATCGGATCCGCCTGCTGGTCGCCCCCAGCGACGAAGCCGCGCCGGTGTTGCGGCGCTTCGCCGAGATCGGCGACATCGAAATGCTGACCGGCGACGTCCGGGACCCGCGCACGATCGACGCCCTGCTGCACGGCTGCGATGCGGTGCTGCATGGGGCCGGCGTGGTCGGCACCGACAGCCGGCGCAGTGCCTTGATGTGGGAGGTCAACGCCTACGCCACCGAAGCGGTGCTGACCCGCGCGGTCGACGCCGGCCTGGACCCGGTGGTGTCGATCAGCAGCTACAGCGCGCTGTTTCCTCCGCCCGACGGCGTCATCGGGCCGGATACCCCGACGGCAACGGGACGTAGCGACTACGCGCGGACCAAGGGCTACGCCGACCGCGTCGCGCGGCGGCTCCAGGACCAGGGCGCTCCGGTCGTGGTCACCTATCCCTCGAGCGTGGTCGGCCCGGCGTTTCACACCGCACCCGGGGTCACCGAACGTGGTTGGGCACCGATCACGCGGTTCGGTGTCGCGCCCCGGTTGCGCGGCGGCATGCAGATGATCGACGTCCGCGACGTTGCCGACGTGCACGCAGCGATCATGGCGCCCGGTCGCGGCCCTCACCGCTATGTCTGCGGCGGGGTCCTCGTGCCGTTCAACGACATGATCTCCGCGCTCGAGCGGGGCTCCGGCAAGCGGTTCACCAGGATTCCGGTGAGCCCCGCGATGTTCCGGGCGGGAAGCAGGTTCGCCGAGGCGCTGTCGACAATGGTGCCGATGGGTGACGGGCTGAGCTACGAGGCCGCCCTTCTCCTCACCGCGGCGACGCCGACAGACGACTCGGCCACCATCCGTGACTTCGGGCTGACGTGGCGGTCGCCCGTCGAGGCCATCGTCGCGTCGTTTCCTCGACACCGGGTCGGCGAGGATGCCGGAAACACGGTGGCCTGACTCGCGACGCATGCGGCCCGACATTCGCTAATAAGCTTCTGGTGGCGTCGCGGACTCTCTAGCATGACAGGAACGGCTCCTGCAATCTGTCAAGGAGGTCCTGTTGACCGCCGAAGCGCCCGCAGTAGGGGAACTCGAAGTCCGCCGCCCGTTCCCGCCACGGACAGGGCCCAGGGGCAACCTCATCTACAAGCTGGTCACCACCACCGATCACAAGCTGATCGGCATCATGTACTGCGTCACCTGCTTCGTCTTCTTCTTCATCGGCGGGCTGATGGCGTTGCTGATGCGGGCCGAGCTGACGGCCACCGGGCTGCAGTTCCTGTCCAACGAGCAGTACAACCAGCTGTTCACCATGCACGGCACGGTGATGCTGCTGTTCTACGCCACACCGATCGTGTTCGGGTTCGCCAACCTGGTGCTGCCCCTGCAGATCGGCGCGCCCGACGTGGCGTTCCCGCGGCTCAACGCGTTCTCCTACTGGCTGTTCCTGTTCGGCGCCCTCGTCACCCTCGGCGGATTCATCACCCCCGGCGGGGCGGCGGACTTCGGCTGGACCGGTTACACCCCGTTGAGCACCGCCATCCACTCGCCCGGCGCCGGCGGTGACTTGTGGATCTTCGGTCTGGGTGTGGCCGGCCTTGGCACCATCCTGGGCGCCGTCAACATGATCACCACCGTGGTGTGCATGCGCGCGCCCGGCATGACGATGTTCCGGATGCCGATTTTCACCTGGAACATCATGGTGACGTCGATCCTGGTGCTGATGGTGTTCCCGGTCCTGACCGCCGCGTTGTTCGCCCTGGCCTACGACCGGATCCTCGGCGCCCACGTCTACGACCCGGCCAACGGCGGTGTGCTGCTCTGGCAGCATTTGTTCTGGTTCTTCGGGCACCCCGAGGTGTACATCATCGCGTTGCCGTTCTTCGGCATCATCACCGAGATCATGCCGGTGTTCAGCCGCAAACCGGTCTTCGCGTACACCACCTTCGTCTACGCGACGCTCGGTATCGCCGCGCTGTCCATGGTGGTGTGGGCGCACCACATGTTCGCCACCGGTGCCGTACTCCTACCATTTTTCGCGTTCACCACGTATCTCATCGCGGTGCCGACCGGCATCAAGTTCGTCAACTGGATCGGCACGATGTGGCGGGGCCAGCTGACCTTCGAGACGCCGATGCTGTTCGCGGTCGGCTTCATGTTGACCTTCGTCCTCGGCGGTGTCACGGGCGTGATCCTGGCCAGCCCGCCGATGGACTTCCACGTCCACGACAGCTACTTCGTCGTGGCACACTTCCACTACGTGCTGTTCGGCACGATCGTGTTCGCCACCTACGCCGGGATCTACTTCTGGTTCCCGAAGATGACCGGGCGTCTGCTCGACGAGCGGTTGGGCAAGCTGCACTTCTGGCTGACGTTCATCGGCTTCCACACCACGTTCCTGGTGCAGCACTGGCTCGGTGACGAGGGCATGCCGAGGCGCTACGCCGACTACCTGCCCAGCGACGGGTTCACCGAACTGAACGTGGTCTCGTCGATCGGCGCGTTCATCCTGGGTGTGTCGGTGCTGCCGTTCGCCTGGAACGTGTTCAAGAGCTGGCGTTACGGCGAACCGGTCACCGTGGACGATCCGTGGGGTTACGGCAACTCGCTGGAGTGGGCGACGTCATGCCCGCCGCCACGGCACAACTTCACCGAGCTGCCCCGGATCCGTTCGGAGCGCCCGGCCTTCGAGCTGCACTACCCGCACATGATCGCCCGGATGCGCGCCGAATCCCACGTCGGTAGGCATAAGAACGACGAGGATTCAGCGGTCGGCTCCAGCGCGAGGGCTGAAGCCGACCGCAGCAGCTGACGGCCTCGGCTACTTCGCGTCCGCGGCTGCGTGCATCCCGTACGGGACCGCGTTGAGCAGCGTGACGGTCGCGGTGGCCCCGCTGGGCAGGGTGTAGGTGCGCTTCTCGCCGGTACGCGCGCCGAGGATGGCCGAACCCAACGGCGATTGCACTGAGTAAACCTCGATGTCGCCGTGCTCGGCGCCGCGCACACCAAGCAGGAAGGTCTCGGTGTCATCGTCGTCGTCGAAACGCACCGTCACGACCATCCCGGGTTCGGCGATCCCGTCGTTGGGCGGGTCCTCCCCGACGACGGCGTTGACCAGCAGGTCGTG
This sequence comes from Mycolicibacterium pulveris, assembly GCF_010725725.1. Taxonomy (NCBI): domain Bacteria; kingdom Bacillati; phylum Actinomycetota; class Actinomycetes; order Mycobacteriales; family Mycobacteriaceae; genus Mycobacterium; species Mycolicibacterium pulveris. Next base: position 608,706 of record NZ_AP022599.1, read on the forward strand.
GATCTGCTGGATCCTGGCGCGGCGGGCGCGCTGGATCGCCGCGGTGTTCTCGTCGGTGCCCTCCTCGTCGGCGACTTCATCGGTCAGTTGCTGCAGGGTGGCCAGCTCCTCCTGGAGCCGCTCGTGGGCCTCCGGGGTGAGCCAAACAGTTTGGGAAGATGTCATTTTCGTCCTTTCAACGGTGGTGAGAAGCGATAGGTGGTCGTCAAGTCGGTGGGGTAGAAGCGCCGCCGTGACGACATGACCGCCCGTGGTGGGCGAAGGCCGCCGGATTGCGCCAGGCTACCTACCGGTTCGGCGCAACGGGTTGAATTCGCGTAAGGCCTCGGGTTGCTTGCCGGTGGTGATGTGTTCGGCGAGCAATCGGCCGGTTACCGGGCCGTGCGCCAATCCCCACATTCCGTGGCCGCCCGCGACATATACGCCCCGCGTCACTTCACCGATCAGCGGTCTGCCGTCAGGGCTGACGGGACGCGGTCCCACCCAGACGTCGCGGCGCTCGGTCCATCGCACGCCCTCCAGCAAGGGACTCGCCGAGGCGATGATCGCGGCGACGCGTTCGGTGTCCACGCCGTCTTCGGGGTCGCGGAACTCCATGGTGCCAGAGACGCGCAGCGCGCCCTGGTAGGGCGTACATGCCACCCGCGCATCCGGCAGGTAGATCGGCCCGACCACTGGCCGGTCGACAGGCACGGTGAACGAGTAGCCGCGGCCAGCCTGCACCGGAACCCGCAGCCGACCACGCAGGAGCCGCGAGAGCCAGGCGCCGGCCGCGACCACCACAGCATCCGCGGTCATCGTCTCGCCGGCGGCGGTGGACACCTTGACCTGGCCGGCCGAATCGTCAAGGTCCAGGACGTCATCCGTGACTATGGTGGCGCCCCGCTCCACGACCGCGCGGCCGAGAGCGTGCACGAACCGGCCGGGATCCACGAAGCGCTGATTGTTGATGCTCAGCCCCGCGGTGACCGCCGGGGATATCAGCGGCACCTGTTCGCGCAGCGCCTCTCCCGACAACCCGGTCACGTGGAGTTCTTGTCCGGCCTTTTCCAGCTCGCGCATTTCGGCCAGCATGCGTTCAGCGGCATCGGTGCTGCGGAAGACCGCGGTGATCGGCGCGTCGGTCACCGGGGCGTCGACGCCGTTGGCCACCAGCACATCGAACGCCTCGATGGCTTCCTCGTTGAGCGGAACGTTCGCCCGCACCGCGCGCCGCCAGGTCGATCGTCGACAACTCGCGGCGAACTGCATCAGAAATGTCGCAAGGCCGCGGTCGGCCGTCATCGGAATGTGCAGTGGGGCGCCCTTGTCCAGCAGCGACCGTAATCCGTAGCGCAGCACTGCGGGCGAGTTCAGCGGCAACGTCAACGCGGGAGCGACCCAGCCGGCGTTACCCCACGAGGCGCCCGATGCGACCCCGCTGCGGTCCACGACGGTGACCCCGACCCCGCGCTCCTGGAGGAACCATGCGGTCGACAGCCCGACGATGCCCGCACCGACGACAATCGCCGATCGGGGTCCACCGTCGAACCGGTCGACGCCGCCCATCGTCACCTCCACAGTTGAGAATCTGGCTCGCACTTTCCATGGTGCCGTCGACCAGCGCCAGGCCATTGCCCGGAACGAACAACACTTCGAGACCAGGTTGTGGCGATCCGACAACGACACAGCGGAGTTTGCCCAGTGGCCGAAAAGGCCTACTGCACGCTCTTTAGCCGTTGCTGAGTGGACCGGTCCCGCCGCCGGGTCGGGTGTCCGGCCCGTGGGCGTTGATGGCGGCGAGTTCGATCATCATCGCCAGCCGTTTGTCGGCGTCGTCGAGTGGCAGGTCGGTGATCTCGGCCATCTTGCGCAGCCGGTATCGCACGGTGTTCTCGTGCACCCCCAGCCGACGACCGGCCTCGGCCGGATCGCCGAGGGCCTCCAGCCAGGCACGCAACGTGGCCACGTAGCCGGTGGCATGCGCCTCGTCGTGCCTGCGCAGTTCGGCCACCGGGCCACGATCGGGTGATCGTCCGGCGCGGGCCGCGGTGCGCAGCCGCTGCAGCAGGATCTGATCCCACGATTCGTCGTAGGCAGGGGGCACCGAGTCGGCCGAACAGCTCTGGTGCAACGCGAGGCACTCGTCGGCCTCTTGGCGTGCCGCTGGCAACTCCGCCAGTTGCGCAGGCTTGCTGATCCCTGCCGAGAGCGTGAATCGTTCGGGCAGTGCCGCGCGCAGACCCGCGATCCAGCGCCGGGCGGCGTCGAGGTCCTCGCCGGGAAGGATCGTGTAGACGGTGTTGCCTGCCAGAGCGCTGCGGCCCGGGCGCGACCAGCCGAACCCCGCGGTGGCGCGGTCGAACGCCAGCAGCAGCGCCGCGTCGCGTTCCGCACCGATGGCTGCCTGGATCGCGATCACGCGCAGTGGGCCGGGTGCGAGCCCGAGCCGGCTGACCGACGACGTGGTGTCGGCGCCGCCCTCGAGCAGTCGAATGACCAGTTCAGACTCCACCTGGCGTTCGAGATCCGCGCTGGCTCTTGACCGCAACAGGTGCACGGCCACCGTGCGGGCGCCGTCGACCAACGCCGCCCGCGCCTGACCTTCGAGCGGCGCGGGACAGGCCACCCAGACCGAACCGAGAAGTTCGCGTCCCGAGCGCACCGCCACCACCATGCGGCCGGTCAGCCCGTGCGCTGGATGCTCGCCGATGTAGAGCGGTTCGTCGGATGCCGCCAGATGGGTGTAAACCCCCTGGGCCCTGAAGAATTCACTGAGCGACTCGGGTGCCTGCCGGTCCATGATCGTCGCTACCCGCGCGGGATCGGCGTTCTGCTGCTTCCTGGAGTACGCCAACACCCGAGACAGTTGGTCCTCGATGGTCACCGCGCCCCCGGTGGCCTCTGCGAGGCTGTCAGCGAGTGCGAACAAATCGGTTGGGCCGCGCCCCGATTCGGTTTCGCGCCCCTCCAGCACCAGGCCGTAGACCACGGCTGCCAGCTCGCTCCAGGACACCGCGGGGTCCACCGCCATGACCGCGACGCCTTCCGCCATCCCGGAGAACGTGGCGTCGTCGTCTCCACTGCGCAGCAACACCACGATCGCCCTTGCCGAAACGGCCCACCGCACAGCTTCTTTCACTGAACGGGCGCCCACGGCCATCAGCACGTCACCCACGACGGTGCGGCCGCCGACGGTCTCATGCAGGACCACGCTGCTCAGTTCCGTGGAGCGCGGCACCGGACAGAAGCGCAACCGAACGCCGTAGCTGCCCAGCACATTCACCAGTCGGTCTAACGTGACCACACGTTCTCCTCAGACCGGGCCGGTCATCGTGTACCCGCCGTCAGAACCACGCAGCACCGCCCGGGAGCCGGTTCGAGGGCCGCGCTGGGGCAGTGCGGCGCGAACTCGGCCGTCAGCCCCGAGATGAGCGCGTGGTTCATCCCGCAGACCAGCCGCGGCTGGGCCTGCGCGAGGCGGTGAAACGGACAGTTGACGAGCAGTACGCGAGCGTCGTCCGCGCGCGGCTCATATCCATGCTGTGCCAGCGTTTCGACGGCGAGACGCAGCGCTGTCTGCGGGCTCTCCGGCGGCCCGTCGGCGTCGGCGGCCTGGCATCCGATCGTGCTGCCGGCGCGCGCCGCGAGCCGATACAGCGTGTCGACGACGGGCTGGCCCGTCTCGGCTGCTTCGGCGATGGCGTCGGCCATCAACTGCCCGGCCAACTCGTAGTCGCGGTCCGGCAGGGACACGCTGACCTCGCGGGCAGCGCGCCGGTACAGCTTCGACGGCCGGCCGGCGCCCGGCCCGCGACGCCCACTCACCCGCGCGTAGTCCGTTTCCAGCAGCCCCTCGGTTTCCAGCTTGTCGAGGTGGAATTTGGCCTGATGCACCGGCACCGCCACCGCGTCGGCGGCCTGCTCGCGGGTCACCGCCTCCGGCTGCGCGCACACGAACAGATACAGCCGCCGGCGCAGCGGGTCGGCCAGCGCGGCGATCACCGAAGTGTCGCGCTCGGCGAGAGGCAATTCAATCCCCTTCTAAAAGAGAAAACTGTTGACGATAGAAGCTCGAACGTTCTAACGTAGAGACTACTATCCGTTAGACAGGAGTCCCATCATGAGCGCTAGCATTTCTGATCCGAACAGCCGCATCAAAGACCCTGTTTACCAGGCCTTCATGCTGCTGCGAACGGTTTTCACCGTCGCCCCGATCCTGTTCGGCCTGGATAAGTTCACCAACGTGATGGTCGACTGGACCGCCTACCTCGCACCGTGGATCGACGGCATCGTGCCCGGGGACGCGGCGACGGCGATGCGTCTCGTCGGTGTCATCGAGATCGCAGCAGGCATCCTGGTCGCGGTCGCGCCGCGCATCGGCGCCTACGTGGTCGCGCTGTGGCTCGCCGGAATCATCGTCAACCTGTTGACGCTGTCCGGCTTCTACGACGTCGCGCTGCGTGACTTCGGCCTGCTGGTCGGCGCGTTGGCGCTGAGCCGCCTGGCACAGGCCGAGCACGGGCCGGGGGCGGGCCGGTCACGGGTGACGGCGTCGCGGTCCACGCATTCCTGATCGGCTCAGCGCGCCCCGCGCACCAACCTGCCGGGGCGCGCACCCGTGTCGGCGCCGTCGCGGCGGGTCACCACGCCGTTGACGATCGTGGCGCGGTAACCGGATGCACCCTGCACCAGACGGTTGCCCCCGGCGGGCAGGTCGTAGGCCATCCGCGGCGCGTGCAGCGTCAACGCGTTCATGTCGATGACGTTGATGTCGGCCTTCTTGCCGACGGCGATCGTGCCCCGATCGGTCAGCCCGAACAGCGCCGCGGTGTCATGGGCTTGCTTGCGGACGACGTATTCCAACGGCAGTTGCTTGCCGCGGTGCCGGTCCCGCGCCCAGTGCGTCAGCAGGAAGGTGGGATAGGAGGCGTCACAGATCATGCTGCAGTGCGCTCCCCCGTCGGACAGTCCCAGAACGCCTGCGGGATGGGTCATCATCTCGCGTATCGCGTCATGGTTGCCGTCGGCGTAGTTGTACAGCGGCAGCAACAGCATTGCGCCCGCGTCGGATTCGAGCATCAAGTCATACATGGTGGTCAGCGGGTCCTCACCACGTTCGCGCGCGATCGCCGCGACCGTGCGATCGGGCGTTGGCTCGTAGTCGGGCGGCTCCCCGAGCGCGTAGAGCCGGTCCACCGAATGCTGGGCGAAGGCGAACATCCCGTCGAAAAGCACGTTCGGGTCGATCGGCAGGTCTTCCTCGGCGAGGATCGCCGCCTTGACGGCGGGGTCGGCCAGCCGGGCGGCAAGGTCGTCGCGACTGCATTCGGCCTTCAGGCGCCGATAGGTCGGCCGGTGGGTGAACGCATGGTGGCCGGGGAAGCCCAGCAGCATCCCGAACGGGCGCGCCGCGATCTGCGGGTGCAGCCGGCTGCCCGCCTCGTGGGCGGCCGCACTGATCTCGAGCTGTTCGCGCCACAGGTTGGGATCGGCGTCGACCTGGATCAGCGCAAAGCTGATGGCGCAATCGATTTCGGCGCCCAGCCGACGCATCCACTCCAGCTCCTTCTTGGGTGCGACAATGTCCTCCCCCGCCGCGCCCTGCGGGGCGAGTTCGAACACCGCCGCGCCGCCCGCGGCCATCGCCCGCCCGAGCGCGAACAGTTCGTCTTCGGCGGCGAACGTGCCCGGAACGGGTTCGCCGTCCATGGCCCGGTGCGCCAGCGTGCGTGACGAGGAGAAGCCCAGCGCGCCGGCCTCGGCCGCCTCCCGCACCAGCCGGCTCATCACCGCGATGTCGTCGGGCGTCGCGGGCTCGTTGCGGGCGCCGCGCTCCCCCATCGCATACGCGCGGACCGTTCCGTGCGCGATCTGGCTGCCGACATCCACCGCCAGTTCCCGTTTGCCGATCACGTCCAGGTAGTCGGCGTAGCTCTCCCAACCCCACGTGATGCCTTCGGACAGCGCGGAACCCGGAATGTCCTCGACGCCCTCCATCAACTCGATGAGCCACTCTTCGCGGCCGGGCCGCACCGGCGCGAACCCGACGCCGCAGTTGCCCATGACGATTGTCGTCACGCCGTGGCTGCTGGAGGGCTCGAGCAGGTTGTCCCAGCTGACCTGACCGTCGTAATGGGTGTGGATGTCGACGAACCCGGGCGCGACGATGTCTCCGGTCGCGTCGAGCGTTTCCCTCGCCTCACCCTCCAGCGGCGGATCGTGCGGGCCACGGCGACGAACTTCGACGATCTTGCCGTCCTGAACGGCGACGTCGGCCTGGAAGCGGTCGGCGCCCGTTCCGTCTACGACCGTTCCGCCGGTGATTTTGAGATCGAACACGATTCACTCCTCCGCTACAGTGGCAATGTAACACCGTTACAGGCCGATGTCGTCGAGTTCAGACAGGCAGGATGCGTCGATGACGACCCAGACCACGCGCACAGCAGAGAACGCCGGCCGGCCCCGTAGCCCGGGCGATGACGCGATCGGCCCGCCGCCGCGGCGCCCCACCCTGGTTCCGGCCGAGCGGTACTACTCGGCGACCTTCGCCGCCCTCGAGGTCGAGCGGATGTGGCCGAGGGTGTGGCAACTGGCCTGCTCCGTCGATCACGTGGCCGAACCCGGCGACTACTTCGAGTACCGGTGCGGGCCCTACTCCGTGCTGGTCGTCCGTGGAGACGACGGCGTTCTTCGCGCGTTTCAGAATGTGTGCCGCCATCGCGGCAACACCCTTTGCGCGGGAACGGGATCCGGTTTGAACGAGCTCAAGTGCGGCTACCACGGCTGGACATGGGATCTGTCCGGGGCACTCAAACGCGTCCCCAACCGCAAAGGCTTCGGCGCGCTGCGGATGTCGGAGCTGCCCTTGCACGCCGCACGCGTCGACACCTGGGAGCGGCTCGTCTTCGTCAACCTCGACCGTGACGCGATGCCCCTTGCCGACTACCTGGAGCAGGTACCCTCGGACGTCGCATGGAACAGGTTGGGCGAATTCCGTTGCTACGCAACGATGACGATTGAGGTGGAGGCGAACTGGAAGACCGTCGCCGACGGCTACAGCGAGACCTATCACATTCAGACGCTGCACCCGGAGCTCCGCCGGTGCATGGACGACGTGCATGCACCGCAGGTGATCTGGGGGCACACGGGCAAGTCCGAACAGCTCTATGGCGTGCAGAGCCCGCAGCTCAGAAAGACCCTCTCGAGCCGCGACGTGTGGGACGCCTATGTCTACACGCAGGGCGCGTTGATGGGTGTCGAGGAGGGCACCCCGCTGCCCGACGGCCGGCCCTCGCCCGGGGAGTCGGTGGCAGAGGTGATCGCCGAGCGCACCCGGGCGTTCGCGGCGCAGCGTGGCGTCGAGTTGAGCTGGGCCAGCACCGATCAGCTGATGCGGCTGCACCAGTACAACGTCTTTCCGAACATGACGCTGCTGACCAACGCCGACCACTTGACGACCATGCACTCGCTGCCGGGACCCGATCCCGATCGCGGCGACCTGGTGATGATGTTGTGGACCCGGATGCCTCCCGGTGCGCCGAGGATGACGCCCGTCGACGTCCGGATGACCGCAGGCGAGGCAGAACCCGGCGCGGTGCTGACCCAGGACATCACGGTGCTGCCGGGCGTTCAGCGCGGGCTGCACCAGCCGGGTTTCACCCACCTGACCCTGTCCAACGAGGAACGGCGCGTGATCAACATGCACCTCAACCTCGAACGCTATCTGGACCTTCCCGATGGGCAACGGATCACCGGCGGTGAGACACCCTGACCGGCGCACAACGCAAGCACACCAACAAGACCCGGGGCCAGGACAATGTCGGCGCCGAGGCCATCCTGGCGACCGCAGCTCGTCTGATCGAGCTGGACGGCGTGGACGCCCTGACGATGCGCCGGCTTGCCGAAGAACTCGGCGTGGCGGTCACCTCGATCTATTGGCATGTCGGCGGGCGAGACAAGCTGCTGGACAGGCTGGTTGACCGACTGCTCGGCCAGATGGCCCAGCTGCCCGCCGAAGGCGCCACCCCCGTCGAGCGGATCGCGTCGTTGGCGCGGGCCCAGCGTCGCGCGCTGATCGAGCGCCAGCATCTGCTTGCCGTCGCGCACGAACGCGACCGCACCCCGCTGCTGTTCCTGCCCATCCAGCAGACCCTCGCGGGCCAGCTCGCCGAGCTGGGCGTGACAGGCGCTGACGCCGCGCTGTTCCTTCGGGCGGTGCAGGTGCACGTCATCTCCTCGGCGGTCATGCAGTTCACCGCGGTGCGAGGAGCCAAGCACGAGGAAGAGGATCCGACGCTGTGGGGCGACGATTGGCCCGACCAGGAACTGGTGGCGGCGCTTCGGTCACCCACCGACTATGACGCGGTGTTCGAGTACGGGCTCGACGCGCTGCTGGCGCCCTTGCGAAAAAGCACTGCGGAAAAGGGGTGAGAATGAACAGGTTTGAGGGCAAGGGTGTCCTTGTCACCGGCGCGGCGTCGGGCATCGGCAAGGCAACCGTCGAGCGGCTGCTCGCCGAGCAGGCGCTCGTGGTGGGCCTCGACTCGGCGCCCGACGCCGCGGATACGGGCGCTGCGGGGTTCACCTACCGGCGCGCCGGCGTGCTCGACGCCGACGCGGTCGCCGCGGCGGTGGACGCCGTCGTGGCAGCGGCCGGCCGTCTCGACGGGCTGGTGCACTGCGCAGGCGTCGCCGGTGGCGGTCCGGTTCACCTGCTGCCCGACGAGGAGTGGGATCGGGTGGTGAACGTCAACCTCAAGGGCACCTTCGTCGTCATGCGGGCTGCCCTGGGCCGGATGATCCAGCAGAGCCGGGTCGGTGGTGAGCGGGGTGCCATCGTCAACCTGGCGAGTATCGAAGGCCTAGAGGGCACGGCAGGTGGCAGTGCGTACAACGCCTCGAAGGGCGGCGTGAACCTGCTCACCAAGAACGCCGCGATCGATTACGGCCCCAGCGGAATTCGGGTCAATGCGATCTGTCCCGGCTTCATCGAGACGCCGATGTTCGACTCGGTCGTCGGGATGCCCGGGATGGAGACGCCACGCGAGGCGCTGCGCCACGAGCACAAACTGCGCCGGTTCGGCCGCGCCGAGGAGGTCGCCGCCGTCGCGGCGTTCCTGCTGTCCCCGGACGCCAGTTTCGTCAGCGGGCAGACGATCGCCGTGGACGGTGGCTACACGGCCGGACGCGACCACCATGTCACCGAGCTGATGGGGCTGGCCGGAGACTAGCGCGGGGTGAACACCGGAACGAAAACGGCGTCGTCGCCGACGTCGTGGCGCTCGAAGCCCACCTCGACCGGAAGGCCGACGTGCACCGAATCCGGGTCGCAGCCCACGATGTTGGTGGCGATGCGCAGATCGGGCTGTTCGTCGAGTTCGACGATCGCGACCACGTACGGTACCGGAACCGCGGGGTTGAACGGTTGATGGTTGACCGTGTAGCTGAACACCGTCGCGTGCCCCGACACCGGTCGCGCGGCGAGCGCGCCGTTGCATTCGGGGCAGTCCGGCGCCGGAGGATGCACCCACCGCGCACATGCGGCGCACCATGCGATCAACAGTTGCCCGTGGGCGCCGCCGGTCCAGAACGCCCGATTGTGTTCGGTCAGGGCGGGCAGGATGCGTGGCGGAACATCGGGTGGGGCATGCGATGGGGCATGGGATGGGGCATGGTCGGGCATGGCAAGCAAAGTACATTCCGCACAGTTGCCGTCACAAAGGCAGCCGGATGAAACGGATGGTCACCGATGAGCCACTTCGAAAAGGACGCGATCATCAGCGGTCTGGGTATCTCCCGGGTGGGGCGGCGCACCGGGATCCCCGGGCCCGAGCTGACGCTGGATGCCGCGCGCGCCGCGATCGACGATGCCGGCCTCACCGTGCGCGACATCGACGGCATCGCCTCGCTGGGCGATGTCCCGCTGGCCGAGAGCACCGCCGCGCTCGGCATCGACGTGCCCGACCACACCTCCGGGTTCGACACGGGAGGGCTGCTCACCCCGGTGATGTCGGCGTGCCGCGCGGTCGCGGAGAAGCGCGCCAGGCATGTGCTGGTGTATCGCACGGTGATGATGCTCGGCGGCACGATGACCGAATCACCGTCGTCGGCGGCGCCCAATCCGCTGGCCAACCCGCCGAGCGAGCCATCCACGCCCGGAACGCGTAGGAGGCTCAAGCCGTTCGAGGACATCGACGAGCTGCTGGCCGCGCATGCCTACTCGGCTGCCAACTGGCTGGCGATGCACTGCCAGCGGCACATGGAGCTGTACGGAACCACCAAGGAACAGCTGGGCTGGTTGGCGATCAACAGTAGGCGCAACGCGGCGCTCAATCCGCGCGCGGCCTACCGCGAGCCGATGACGATGGACGACTATCTGGCCGCGCGTCCGGTGTCGACACCGTTCGGACTGTACGACTGCGACGTCCCGGTCGACGGGTCGATCGCCGTGGTGGTTTCCCACGCTGACTACACCGCCGACTGTCCGAATCCCGCTGTGGCGGTGGAGGCCATCGGTGGCTCATACGGTTCGGGTGGCTGGTTTCATCGCGACGACTTCCCGAAGATGGCCTCGGTCGACGCGGCGGCCCAGATGTGGTCGCGCACCGACCTGGCGGCGTCGGATGTCGACATCGCCGAACTGTACGACGGATTCACGTATCTCACGATCGCCTGGCTCGAGGCGCTGGGATTCTGCGCCGACGGCGAAGGCGGCGCGTTCGTGGAGGGGGCGACCCGCATCGCACTCGACGGCGCGCTGCCGCTGAACACGTACGGCGGACAGCTGTCCGCGGGACGGATGCACGGGTACTGGCTGCTGCACGAGGCGTGCCTGCAGTTGCGGGGTCAGGCCGGTGAACGTCAACTGCCGAGACGGCCGGAGGTGGCGGTCGCCGCCGCCGGCGGCGGGCCGATCGCGGGCTGCATGCTGTTGACCTGCTGACGCCGGCGACCGACTCAGCCCATCGTGAAGAGTTCGAGCTGGATGTTGTCCGGGTCGCGAAACACCACCGTCGAGAACGGGAACGGCGTGTCTTCGGTTCTGATGCCGGAGTGCTCGATGCCGAGTTCGTCCAGCCACGCCGTCCACGCCTGCAGGTCTTCGCGGCTGGCCACGTTCAGCCCGACATGGTCCAGGCCGGTGCGGGCCTCGTCGAACCGCTCTCCGGTGTTGCCGGTGTTGGTGTGCAGTCCGATCACCAGACCGGACCGCTGGTCGACGAGCAGCTCGGCGTAGCCGGTGTCCTCCCGACCGTAATGGGGGAACTTCACCGGTAGCCGGTCGGCGCCGAGCAGCCGCTGATACCAGGCCAGGCTGGCCTCCAGATCGGTGACGGTGATCGAGATGTGGTGTATGCCGGTGATGGCGGGTGCGGCGCTTTCGGTCATGCTCGGCTCCTTTGATCTGTCAGACGGATCCTCTCACCACCGCCGCCACAAAGGACATCCGGTGCGTGCTCACGTCGCGCCCGCCTCCAGCGTCAGCACGCTGATATCCGGAGGTGCCCCGACCCGCACCGGCGGGCCCCAGAACCCGGCTCCCCTGGTCACGTACAGCTGGGTGCCGGCCACCGTCGACAGCGCGGCCAGAGACGGTTGCGCGGCACGGACGACATGGTGGAACGGCCACATCTGGCCGCCGTGGGTGTGCCCGGACAGCTGAAGATCCACTCCGCAGGCGGCCGCCTCGGCCACCAGAACCGGTTGGTGGGCAAGCAGAACCGTCGGACCGGTCCCGTCGAGCCCGGCCAAGGCTCGGTCCAGGTCCGGCGGATCGGAACGCTGATCCCCCGCGACGTCGTTGATGCCGGCCAGGTCGAACGCCGCACCGGCCCGTCGGATCACGGTGTTCTCGTTGCGCAGCACCTGCACGTCCAGCCGCTCGAGTTCGCGAAGCCACGCGTCGGGATCGGCGACGTAGTACTCGTGGTTGCCTGCCACGAAGAACGCGCCTTCGCGGGAGGTCAAGTCGCGCAAGGGTTCTGCAGCCGGGCCCAGCTCCTCGACCGTGCCGTCCACCAGGTCGCCGACGATCGCCACCAGGTCGGGCTCGGCCTCGTTGATCATCTGGACGATCCGCTCGGTGTGTGGGCGTCCCGCCAGCGGGCCGAGGTGGATGTCGGAGACGACGGCGATCCGGAATCCGTTGAAGGCCGGATCCAGGCGGCGCAGCCGCACCGGCAGCCGCAACAGATCCGGCGGTCCGAGCGCGTTGAGCGCACCGACCCCGACCAGGCTGACCGACGCCGCCCCGGCGGCGGCCGCACCGGCCCTGGCCAAGAACATCCGACGGTTGAGCGCCGACGTTGCCTGCGGCACCCCGTCGTCCTGCCGGTCGCGTTTGACCCAGCCGCGCAGCAGCAGCCGCACGGGTTCGGTCACCAGCAGGGTCAGGAACAGGTACGTCGCCAGCCCGAACCATAGGTACCCGGGCCATGCGATCCAGCCGGAGTCGGCGACGCCGATGACGCGCGGCAGCACCAGGGCCGCCAGCAACATGCCGGCCAGTGCGACGAGGGCCGCCGTGAGCATCCACCTGGTGCGCCCTGGGCCGGTCGTGTCCTTGACCAGGCGCTTCCACAGGTAGAGGTGCATCAAGCCGAGGATCGTGGCGAGGACGACGATGAACATTCACGTTCCCGTCAGTGGCCCGACGGCCGATTGTCGTCGGCTTCCGCGCCAGAACTTCAGGCCGTACCGCGCCAACCGGCGCGTCGGCACCCGGGTCGGCCAGTCGTCGGAGCGGAAGTAGGCGTCGGAGCCGCCGTCCACGAAAACAATGCTGCCACAGAGGAAGTCCGCGGCGTCCGACAGCATGAACACCATCCACTTCGCGAGCTGATCGGGGCTGCCGAAGCCGCCGACCGGAACCGGAAACGCCCGAACCGTCTTGGCTTCTCGAGGGGTTGCGAGCTGCTTCTCGAGCAAGGGCGTCAAGATCGCGCCGGGAGCAAGCGCGTTCAATCGGATACCCGCGCCGGCCCACTCGGGCCGGACGGCCTGGCGGCGCACCCAGCGCGCCACCGCGATCTTCGAAGCTCCGTACGCCAATGACGGTGCGGCGGAACGAAACATCCGCAGTGCGCGAGCAGCACGGTCGATGTCTGCGCGCAGCAACGCACGAACGGCACGGTTCGGGACCAAAGGCATGGTGGTGGTCGAATTGCTTGCCACCACGACGACTTTCGCTTGACCGGCCGATGCGAGTGCCGGCCGCCAGGCGTCGAGCAGTTCGGTCACGCCGAGGTAGTTGACCGACAGGATCAGCGCAACATTCTGCGCTCCCGGCAGCGGGCCGACGCCGGCGGCGAGCACGGCACCGTCGAGTCGGCCGTCGACCCGGTCGAGCACGGCGGCCGCGGCGGCCGAACGACCCTGCGGCGTGGACAGGTCGGCCACCACGTCAGCGTCTCGTTGGTCGACACCGACGACGGTGTGGCCGTCGGCCCGCAGCTGTTCGGCGGCCGCGCGCCCCATCCCTGAGGCCGATCCCGTCACGGCATAGACGCCCATTGACCACTCCTGGAGGTTCGGTTCGCGTGGCGCAGCGCAGCGCCGGCCATCGCTACAACATAGTGAAGACCCAGCGGGCGGCCTGCCGGACAGTGCCGCGGCGCAGAGGTTGCGCGTTTGGTTGGTTGCACAGAGGGCACAAGACCCCTATGAGCCCGCAATCCTCCGCTCGGCCGGACCGGGTGAGCTCTGCGATCTGGGTGGGCATCGTCGTGGGCTTATTCGCCCTGCTGCTGGTCTACGCGATTTTCGCCGCGTTCTGACTCCTGACCGGTGCGCCGGCTTACTCGTCCGTCTTCTCGTTGCGCAACGCCTCGATGTCGCCTTCCAACGTGACGTTGCGATCGTCCAGGGCGGCGTTGCGGTCCTCGAGCGAGAGGATGCGCGCGATGCCGCGAGATTGACGCCCGCCTCGACCAGCTCGCTGACGCGTTGCAGTCGAACGAGGTCGTCGGCGCTGTAGCGGCGGGTGCCGCCGGGACTGCGGGCGGGCTTCAGAACACCGTGGCGCTCATACAGCCGCAACGACTGTTCGCTGATGCCGGACAACTCGGCCGCCACCGAGATTCCGTACACCCCGAGATCAGACGGGGGCGGGCCGGACTTGCGGGTCCCGTCCTTGGCGTCATCGTCGGTCATCTCGTGCGAAAAGTCCTAGTGCGCTCGATCGAAAACATGTGCCGCCTCAAGGCGAACATATGCCCGTGGTATCGCACAAGCCCATCGCAACGTGTGCCTGGAGGTCAATCGACGCAGGAAGGACGTCATGCTGTTACATTCTCGGGACGACATCCAATACCACGGCGGCGTGAGACGGCGGGTCGAGACCGCCCTGTCCCGGGGGTCCACAAGCGTGACGAATCCGGATTCTGATATCGACATCGACCACGAAGCAGTGGAGCTCGCGGTGGGCGCCGGCGAACCGCAACGGGTGGGCCGGTTCCGCTTCTTCATCGCCGATCAGCGCTGGGAGTGGTCGGAGACCATCGAGCGGATGCATGGCTACGAGCCGGGCTCGGTGAAGCCGACCACGGAATTGATCCTCAACCACAAGCACCCGGACGACCGCCAGCAGGTGGCTGCTGTTCTGGAACGGGTGATGAGCGGGGAGCCGTTCAGTAGCCGGCACCGCATCATCGACACCGCCGGGCGCACACACTGGGTCATCGTCATCGGTGACCGCATGATCGACGAACGGGGCGACGTGCTCGGCACATCCGGCTTCTACGTCGACTACACCGAGACCATGCAGTCCGATATCTCCGCCGAGGTGTCCAAGGTGGCGGAAGGCCGCGCCCAGATCGAGCAGGCCAAAGGCGTGCTCATGGCCGCCTACGGCATCAGCGCGGACCGGGCCTTCGACATCTTGGTCTGGCGCTCACAGGAGACCAACATCAAGGTCCGAGAACTGGCCCGCCGGTTTGTCGCGGAGATGACCGGCGGTCTGCCCGTCGACACCCGCGCCAAGGTGGACCATATCCTGCTGACCATTTCCTAGCTTTGGAATGCCAAGCAACACAAGGCGTTACAGAACATCAGCGCCTCAAGGTGGCTTAGTCGAACAGCTCGTCGAGCACGCGTTGCTCGAGTTTCAACCACCGGGCGACCTGCGCCCGAACCCCGTCGATCTCATCGGGGTCGAGGTGATGCGCCCCGTCCGCGGTGATCCGGCACAGATCCATCGGTCCGCCCACGCTGGGCGAGGACACAGCCAGCGCGTCGAGCACCCGCAGGGCGGCCACCAACCCGTGATCGACGCTGCGTTCGGTCATCCGGAAGTTCGCGAGCAAGGCATAGGCCTGCTGCGCCATCGGCGCACCGCTGCCCACCGCCTGAAAGCCGGTCTCCTCGTAGTGTCCGATCAGCCCGTGGGGGTCGATGTCGACGATGAACGGCCGGTCCCCCGCGTATCCGGCGGCCAGGACGTAGGTGGCGGGTGTCGCGCCGCTCGTCTTTGCGGCGGGCACATCCTCGATGAAGTTGTCGTAGTGATGTTTGAGCACGGGCACCGTGCGCTGCTGAAGGGCGCGGCCGATGTCGTCGGCCTCCAAGATCGCATCGGGTTCGGCGTGGAAGATCTGTTCGAGGTCGAACAGCACCGCCCGCGATCCGCTGCCGCCCCACGCCGCGTGCTCGCCCATCCTGTGCAGTTTCTGCGCCGGGTAGCTCAAGCCGCGACCCGGATCGGTGATCTGCGAGTCCGAGGCCATCACCAACCCATCGGCGCAGCGCAGCGCGATAACCACGGTCACCATGCGATGGTCTCACGGCCAGGGCGGGTTACGGTGGCCGCCGATGCACCTTTTCATCGTCCCGACGGGCCTCGGGCATACGGATTGCGAGCGCGTTGCAGACGCGGCGTTGGCGCAGCCCGTCCTCGCGGTCACCAGCCTGGCTTTCGTCGTCGTGGGGGCGATGGTGCTGTGGTCGTCGATCCGAGGCCGGGGCGTGCTCGCGGTGCTTGCCGGGCTGGCGGCCGTCGCCGTCGGGCTCGGCAGCTTCGCCTACCACGGACCCCAGCCGTCATGGGCGCAGGCCGCTCACGACTGGCCGATCGTCGTGCTGGGAGCTGTGTGCGTCACCGGCTTGGCACGCAGCAGGCTCGTTGAGCGGCGGTCGGTCTGGGCGGCGGCCATCGGGGTCTTCGCGTTGGGACTAATCGCTTACCCCGCAGGACGTTCGGCCTCTCCGCTGTGTCGGCCCGACAGCCTCTGGCAGTACCACGGCGCCTGGCACGTCCTGGCCGGGGCGGCAGCCGGTCTGGCTGCCTGGGCGATGATCACCCGCCGCCCGGTCGGGGCTGCCGCAAGCCCCTTACCTAGAGCCCAAGCGCCCGGGCCGCCGTCGTCGCCACCGCGGCCTGCAGATCCGACACAGGCCGGCTGCCGCGAAGATGAATCGCGTTGGTGAGCAGCACGATATAGGTGTCTGAACCAGGGTCGATCCAGAGCGACGTTCCCGTGAAGCCGGTGTGGCCGAAGCTGCCGACCGGGAAGATGCTGCCCCTGGGCCGGGAGTGGCCGGTGTCGATGTCCCAGCCGAAGCCGCGCAGGTTCTGTCCCCTGACCGCCGGATACCGCGGACCGACCGTTCGGACGATGTTGTTGGCCGCGCGAAGCTGTTCGGCCGAGTGGCCAGGCTGCTCAGGCGTCGTCATCATCTGTAAGGTCGCTTGCTGCAACGGAAACCGGCTCTCCCGGCCCGCCAGCCGATCGAGCAGAGCCTGTGCGTAGCGGCCGACGTCGTGCACGGTCGAGAACACCCCGGCGGAGCCGGCCACTCCTCCCATCCGACGCGCCGCGGGGTCGTGCACGGTCGCCCGGAGCAGGTGCCCGAAGTTGGGATTTTGGCGGGGGTCCTCGCGGTGTTCCTCGTCGAGGGCGGTCGGCGCGGTGCGTGGCACTATCTCCGTGCTCCAGGTGTCTTCCGGGCACGCCTCGGGGTGTTCTCCCGGCGTCAATTCCAGCGCGACCCCCCGAATCTTGTGCGGTCCACACGCTTTCGCCGGCGGCAGATAGCCGGTGTCGTGCATGCCCAGCGGCGCGAAGATGTTTCGCTGGACGTAGACGTCTTCTGGCTCGCCCGTGAGCCTCTCGATCAGCGCGCCGAGCAGGATGAAACCGACATCGGAGTAGCGGAACACCTCGCCGGGTTCGGACTGCAGCGGTGCACTCAGTGCGCGCCCGATGCCTTCTGCTTTGTCGGCGTGGTCGAATCCCCAGGTGCCGCGCAGGTCGAGGACGTCCGGCAAGCCTGAGGTGTGCGTGAGCAGCATCCGCACCGTCACCCGTGCGCGCTGCGGGTCGTTCGTCGGGTTGAACTCCGGCAGGTGGTCCTGGATCGGATCGTCGACGCCGACCTTCCCCTGTTCGTGCAGCTGCATGACGGCGGTGGCGGTGGCGAGTGGTTTCGTCAACGACGCGAGGTCGAAGATCGTGTCCGCGGTCATCGGCTCGGCCGGTGCGGGTAGGCCGTCGAGCCCTTGCTCACCGGCGAGCCTGCGCACACCGTAGGCCCGCTGGAAGACGAGCTTGCCGCCGTGTCCGATCGTGACCACAGCACCTGGCAACCGGTGCGCTGCGAGCGCATCGTTGATCACCTTCGACACTTCGGGAATGTCGGGGGTCGGCGGGGCTGGGGGTGGCGGCGCGAGCCTGGTCGTCGCAGCTGGGGCACGGGTGGTCAGGGGGGCGTCATTGGCAGCAGGCGGTGATGTATCGGCACACGACGTGACGCCGGTGAGGGCGACCAACGCGGTGCCGAGGGCAACGACGGCCCGCGCGGGTCGTGCTGCGAACCTGACCATTGCCGCCTCGTCGGGGTGAGGGTGCGCGCTTCGCCCCTCAGGATAGGGCGGCGGTTGTTAGCATCGCGCCGTGTCCGACGGGGTCGATGGTGACGGACCACGGGCTTGGCGGCGGCGTGAGATGCTCAGGTATGCCGCCGCCGCGCCGGTCCTGTTCGTGGCCGCGGCCACCCGGACCGGGCCGAGGGCGGCGGCGCAGTCGCTGCGGCTGGTCGACTTCACGCACCGCCAGGTGCCCGCGGACCAGATCAAGGCGGCCGGCTATGCCGGCGCGCTGGTCTACGTGTCCGAATTACGACCGGGCGCGGACTTCGACTTCAAGCCGGTCACCCGCGAATACGCGGATTCACTGCGGTCAGCCGGCCTGCACGTCGCGAGCTGCTATCAGTACGGCAAGCCGGGCTGGCCGACGCCGTCGGACTACACCCGCGGATACGACGGCGGCGTGGCGGACGCTCGAACGGCGCTGCGGCTCCACGCCGCCGCAGGCGGGCCGGCATCGGCGCCGATCTTCTTCAGCATCGACGAGGACATCGATCGTGATACCTGGAAAGCCGTTGCCGCAGACTGGCTTCGAGGGATCAACTCGGTTCTCGGAGTGAACCGCACCGGTGTCTACGGGCACTCACGGGTGTGTGCGTGGGCGATCGACGACGGTGTGATCGGGCCATCCACCTCGCCGGGGCACTGGTGGGCATGGCAGACGAGAGCGTGGTCCGGCGGCAAGCGCGAACCGCGAGCGGTGCTGTACCAGGCCGTGGTGGTCACCGGACCGGACACCGGCATCCCCATGGGAGGGACCCAGGTCGACGAGAACGAGGTGCTGGCCGCCGATTTCGGCCAGTGGGACCTGGATCGGACGTGAGCGTCAGGCGGCCGGCCTAGGCGGCCGATCGTTCGAGCACGTGAACGCCGCAGGCCGAGCCCAGTCCGATCACGTGGGCCAAACCGACCTTGGCGTCCTCGATCTGGCGGTCCCCCGCCTCGCCGCGCAGGTGATGGCAGATCTCCCAGATGTTGGCGATGCCGGTCGCGGCGATCGGATGCCCCTTGGATTGCAACCCGCCGGACACGTTCACCGGCGTTGACCCGTCGCGCCAGGTCGCGCCCGAATTGAAGAAGTCGGGCGCTGCCCCTTCGTCGCACAGCATCAGGTTGTCGTAGTGCACCAGCTCGGCGGTGGCAAAGCAGTCGTGCAGTTCGACGAGGTCGAGGTCGCCGGGCCCGATACCGGCCTGCTCGTAGGCGGTCGCCGCGGCCCGCCGGGTCAGGGTGTTGACGTTCGGCAACACCTGGCAGCCCTCTTCGTACGGATCGGTGGTCAACACCGACGCGGACACCTTCACGGCCCGGCGGCGTTGCTCGAGCGACAGCGACTTCAACGTCTCGCCGTTGCACACGATCGCGGCCGCCGCACCGTCGCAGTTGGCCGAGCACATCGGCCGGGTGTTCGGGTAGGCGATCATCACGTCGTTCATGATCTGCTCGAGCGTGAACCGCTTCTGATATGCCGCAAGCGGATTGAGCGTCGAATGCGCGTGGTTCTTCTCGCTGATCCTGGCGAACAGTTCGAAGCTCGTGCCGCCGTACTTGTGGCCGTACTCGGTGCCGATCTGTGCGAAGACGCCGGGCATCGTCTCGGTGCCGATGCGCCCGTCGATCGGAGCCACGGCGCCGTAGCGGCCCTTCGGCTGCCACACGTCGGAGTCGTCGGCCTTGCTCCCACCGGCCAGCAGGCCGGCGCCGGACAGCTTCTCGACACCGACGGCCATGCCGTAGTCGACCTCGCCGGCCTTGACCGCCATGATCGCGGTTCGCAGCGCGGTAGCGCCGGTCGCGCATGCGTTCGCGACGTTGTACACCGGGATGCCGGTCTGGCCGATCTGCTTTTGCAGCTGCTGACCGATTCCTGCGCTCGCGTTCATCAGGTTTCCGGCCGCCAGCACGCCGACGTCGGCCATGGTGATCCCGGCGTCGGCGAGCGCGCCGAGTGCCGCCTCGGCCGCCAGGTCCACGGTGTCCAGGTCGGCGTGCTTGCCGAACTTGGTCATCCGGATCCCCAGAATCCATACGTCGTCGCTGGCGCTCATCGTCGCTCCCTCGCTTGCATTCGTGGTCAGTTGGCGGGTTCGAAGGCGAAGTTGATCGCCTCGGTGCCTTCGGAATCGGTGCCGACCGGATAGGTGGTGAGGCGCACCTTCATCCCGTCGCGGATGTGGTCGGGATCGGGCTCGACGTTGACGAGGTTCGCCCGGACCTGCGTGCCGTCGCAGTCGACCACGGAGGCCACAAACGGCGTGGGTATTCCCGGGGCGGCGAAGGTGACGATGGTGAACGCGCGCACCGTGCCCTCGGTCGCGACCGGCACCGTGGTGAACTCGGTTGCGAAGCAGCCGGCGCAGGCGTTTCGCCGGTCAAAGAACCGGGCGCCGCAGTTCGCACACTCCTGCGCCACCAGGTGCGGCTCGCCGTCGTCGAGGACCAGATAGTCGACAAAGGGGATCTTTCCGGCCATGAAACCTCCGTGGTGTGGTGACCCGACGGTAGCGAACGCCGTCGGCGTTTGTGCATCCGCCCAGCGATCTGCGCCGGGCAATGCGAAGCTGTAGCCGATGCAACACCGAACGCGCAGCCTGGTTCTCACGCTCGCCGCCGCGAGCGTGTGCCTGACGGCGACGCCGGCCGCGGCAACCGCTGCCGAATGCAGCGCGATCCTGCCCGTCGCCGACCGGCTGGAGACGCAGCTTGACCAGGTCTCCCCCTCCGGAACCGCGCCTTATCTGGCCGGCCGGATCCGAAGCGCGCTGTCGCCGCTGTACGGCCTGACGAGCGCGGCGGCCGTCGACCTCCGGATCCGCTCGGACATGCTGGCGGCCCAGATCGACAACAGCGACCCGTACCGCCCGGCGCGACCAGACCTCCTTTCCGGCGATCTCGCCAAGGCCAGACAGTTGGTGGCCGCGGCGCGCCACTACTGCGGTTCAACGAGTCCCCGGGAGCCAGCGCCGAACCGATATGCGCTCGGCGTCGGGCCAGATGGCGTTCGCGGCCGGTGACGCGCAGAAGGCCTCCTCGGCCTGGCGGATGGTCATGGCGACCGCGTGCAGGCCGTCTTCCTGGTGGGCGCGGCAGCTGACGGTCAGGACCCGGCGGGTGTGCGGGTCGATTTCCTGGGCTTCGATGGTCAACACCACGACCAGCGTGTACCCCGCACCGGTCGGCAGATAAAAGGTGAGATCTCGACTGACCAACCCGCCGCCGTTGGTGACGAGGTATCCGTCGCCGCTGGGATAGACCGCCTGCCCGACCATCTGGGTGCGTTCGTAGTGGAGCCGGTCACCCGGTGCGCGCCACACCGAGAACCGGGTGTTCGCGGTGCCGTTGAACAGGTTTCGGGCGATCGGGATGATCAGCTCCTCGCGGCCGTCGGCGTCGACGTCCTGGAGCGCGACGCCGCCGGGGCTCGACGGTTCGAGTAGCTCGTCGATCGTCTGCACCACCTCGCCCGACGCGTCGGTCACCGTGACTTTCACCGCGCCCGGCCGCGGCAGGTCGGGCACCCGCCAGTAGGTGACGGCGAACTCGAGCACACCCGAGAGAAGCGAACAGTCCACCTGTTCGGAGGTGGCTTGCGGCGAGATGACGGCCGCCGTCGGCGGGCAAGGCGGCAGCGTGGGGTCGGCGGTCGCGACCGGGAACACGATTCCCGCGCTCGCCGCCGCCATCGCGGCGATCAGCAGTGCCAATCGTTTCACCGGCCGCCCCTTACCGCGGCGGCGCCGGTTCGGCCGGCGCGGGAGCAGGTGGCGGTTCAGCCGCTGCCGGTGCCTGTAGCGCCGGGATCTGCTGTGCGACAGGCGGTTTGCTGCCGGTCTCCGGGCCGATGTCGGCTACCTGCCAGGCGTCACCCACCTTGTGCACGGTGACCCTCAGCAGAATTATCGACACCTTGGGCGTCGGGTTCTGCAGGTTACGGGTGGTCTGGTGGGCCGACACCACCACCCGGTAGGAACCGTCGGGCTGAGCGACGGGGTCGACGGCCAACACTTCGCCGGCGGAGCTGACCTGCGCCTGCAGCATGACGGCCTCGAGCAGGTCTGCGGCGTTGGTGTACTTGTCCTGAAGAGACTGCGACACACCGTCTTTGACCGCGTTGAAGAAGGCATCGGGGTCTTCGAAGGTGTAGTTCAGCGACCGCAGCGCATAGTCCTCGGCCAACTGTGCCACCGCGTCGCGATCGGCTTGGTTCTGGCGCAGCTGCGCAAGCTCGTCGGACACCTGCCGATACTTGACGAACCCGACGGCAGCCGCGACGAGCACGGCCACCACCAGGGCGGCGGCCGCCCACCGCCCGGCTCGTTTCGACCAGCGTCGTGCCTTCGGTGACTCGGTGGGCGCTGCGCCAGCATCGTCGGACTGGACCTCGGCGGCCTCGGCAGCCTCGTCAGCGTCCTGGGGTTCGGCCGCGTCGGTCATGTCTCTACCTTCTCTGCCATCGCTCGGTTCGGGTTTCACTGATGCCACTCCGGCACGTTGAGCTGAATCCGCACGCTGCCGGTGTCGGTGAACGTCGATTCCCAGAAGTCCAGCCAGTGCCCGGCGTCGATCCGGATGTCGTGCAGTGGCGCCAGCGCGGGCTGCAGGACGCCGGCGAAGGTGCCCAGCGGTCCGGACAGCATGTCGAGGTATTCGCCGATCTTGGCCACCAAAATCCCGACCGGATCGGTGGGGCCCACCACGCCCAGGCCGGTGTGCGAAAGGGTCTCGATCTCCTTGATCAACCCCAGGAAGGCCGGCACCGAACGCGGCAGGAGTCTGCCTGTCTCGCTGATCTTTTCGCCGGCGTCGAGTTCATCCATGTTGGTGGTGAACGTCGAGACATTGCGTAGCAGGGTGGCCAGCGCCGCCTTGTCGTCCTGTATCACCTTGGCGGTCAACGCGGCGGTGGTGGCCAGCGAGTCGAGGGTGGCGTCGTTGTCGGCCAACGCTGCGGACATGTTGTCGATGACGGCGTGTATCTGGTCGAGGTCCAGCGCCGTGAACAAGGTGTTGACCCTGGTGAGCACGTCGCTGGTGGTGACCATCGGCGCGACCCGGTCCGCGGGAATCACCTCCCCGTCACCGAGATACGGCGGGGCGATCAGTTCCGGGTCGAAGTCGATGTATTGTTCGCCGACGGCGGAGAGGTTTTGCACGCTGATCGTGCTGTCGGCAGGGACCGGGTGTGCGCGGTCGATGTCCATCGAGACCGCCAGCCCCGTTGGTGTGGTTCGGATATCGGTGACTCGGCCGATCTTGATGCCGCGCATGGTCACATCCGACGTGGGCATCAGGCCACCGGACGTGTCGAGCAGCAGGGTGAGTCGGGTGACGCCCTTGGTCGGGTTCATGTCCAGCACGCCGAACGCCATGTAGACCGCGCCGGCGAGCGTCATCACCGCCAGGATGGCCAGCGTGGTGCGGGCACCGAATTTCATGGCAGCAACCCCATCGCCTGCATCGCCGATACCGCCTGATCCGCCTTGTCCGCGGGGTCAACACCCTCGTTGCCGGTCGGTGGATGAAGTTCGTCGATGGTGTATTTCGGGCCGCCTCCGCGGAACCACCCGATGAGCTTGTAGCGCAGCAACGCGACGAACTTGTCGGCGATCACCGGGATGGTGGTGTCGGCGGTCGCCATCGTCCCGACCATCGGCGTGAGGTAGGACAGGATCTGCATCAAGTCGCCTGCGACCGGGTTGATGAGTTGTCCGCCGAGGTCGCCGACGTCGCGAGAGGCACCGACCACGTCGAGGATCGCCAGTGTGACCGCCGACAACCCTTCCAGTTTCGCCGGACCTTCGGTGACGAGGCGATTGAACACCGTGGTGTTCGCCGCGAGTGCGTTGCTGACGTTTTCCATGCCGGCGAGGATGCCCTCGATGGTGTCCTGATTGGCTGCCAGGTCGCCGAGCGCGTCGGACACGGTGTGTTGCATCCGGGTCAGCTCGACCGGGTCTTGCGGAAACGCCTTGTTGATGTTCACCACGGTGTTCTGAAGCGTGCCGATCGCGCCGCCGGCCACCAGGTTCGACATGGACCGCAGCAGGTTTTCGACGTTGTCGGCGGGGGCGGTGTCACGCAGCGGGATGGTGTCGCCGTCGCGCAGCATCCCCCCGGGCGGGCCTTGCGGTGCGAGCAGCGCAATGTAGATGTCGCCGAGCGGAGTGGCTTGGCGAAGCTCGGCGCGGGTCCCTTCGGGAAGCTCTGTGTCACCTGATACTTCGACGTAGGCGACCGCTGTGGTGCCGTAGAGCTGGACGCGGTCGAGCACGCCGACCTGAATCCCGCCGGAGTCCACCCTGGCGCGAGCGGGCAGGTTGAGCACGCTGGAGAACTCGATCTTGATCTGGTAAGCGTGCTGCGGCAGATACGCGCCGGGGACCGGCAGCCGCGTCGGATCCAGCGAGCAGGCCGCGGTCGCGCCAATCGCCACCGCGGCCACCAGCGCGCAGACGGCCTTGAGCGCGCCTCGGATCATGACAGCGCCCCTCCCAGAATGAGATTGGTCAGGCCGAGCGTGATCGGATCGGACTCCATGCCCGACGCGCACGCCGCGTCCGCCCCGGGGATGTTGCGCTGCCGCAACCCCTCACAGATGGCGCCCGCCTGTGACGGGGAGATCGATACCTGCGGTGGGATGTAGGTGACGTTGTGGGTGCCCCACGCCGGCTCGTAGATATCGGCCAACCAGTTGCTGAACTGCGGCCACGAGTTGATCATCGCCAGGATCGCGGGTGCGTGCCTGTTCAATGCGTCAGTCAGGCCACTGAACCGCGCATCGGTCTTGTCGTAGATCCGCGGCCCGAACCGGCTCACCGCGTCGACCAGGATCGGCAGCAGGTGCGAGATGTGGCTCATCGCCGCTCCGAAGTTGTCCGAAAGGCCCTCGATCAACTGGGTGGTGACCGGAAGCGTCCGGATGACCGAGGCGAAGCTGTCCCAGTTCGCGAGGAACTCCGAGGTGAGGATCTCGCTGTTCTCGAACAACTGTCGATAGTCGGCGTCGGCTTTGTATGGGTCGCCGAGCATGGTGGCCAGATTGCGCATCGCCCGGTTGATGTCGGGTCCGGTGCCCTCCAGCGACCGGTTGGCCGCGCTCAGGCTGTCGTTGATCGCTTGCACGCCGGGGGCATCCGAGGGGTCCTCCCCCGGCTGGGAACCCAGGATCACGTCGGTGAGTTCACCTATCGCTGAGAAGGTCTCGCTGATGCTGACCGGGGTCTTGGTGGAGTTCAGCTTGATACATCCCGGGCCGCTGAACTTCGGGCCGCCGGTGTACGGCTTGGTCAGTTCGATGTGGCGGTCGGTGACGATCGACTGTGAGTAGGTCACCGCACCGACGTCGGCAGGCAGGTCGAGGTCTGCGGGCACGGTGAAGTCGACCTGAACGTGGTCGGGCTTGTTGGTGATCGCGGTCGTGGAACCGATCTCGATCCCCAGCAGCGCCACCTTGTTGCCGGGATACAGCCCGACCGCGTCGGCGAATTCCGCGCACATCGACCGGGTCTTGCTGGTCGCAGGTGGCACGATCGTGACGCCCACGATCACGGCGGCGACGAGCACGACGGCCAGCACTGCCGCGATGCCCCGCGGCGAACGTAACCGCGTGCCGATCGCCGACATCGCCGCCATCTCAACAATGCCTCATGATGCTGGGCAGGCACAGGTCCTGCCCGGGGGCCATCCGGTTGCTCTCGTCGAACACGACCCCGTTGCCGCTGAGCATCGGCACGATGATGTTGAGGGTCTGCGCCAAACCGTCGAGAGCCATGCCCCAACGCTCGGGATGCGCCCGCAGCGTGTCCTCGATGTCCTCGATTCCCTCGGCGATGGGCGCGACCTCTCGGCCGTAGAACACGGTGATGCGATCGAGGATGCGGGCCAATTCCTTGATCAGGCTGAAGAACTCGACGATGTCGACTGCCTTGGTGGTGTACATCCTGCCGAGCAGGTCGAACTGTTCGAACAGCGTGACGAGCTGCGCGCGGGCGCCGACCGTGGCCCGCAGACCGTCATTGACGAAGTCCAGGCCGCGATGGAAGTCGCTGGTGGACTTGCTCATAGCTGTCGTCAGCGCGTCGGCCGACCGGATCAGGTCCCGCACCGCATCCGGATACGTGTTGGCTGCGTTGGCCACCTCGGCGAAGGTGTCATGGATGACTTGACCATCGACGTCCTTGACCACCGGGGTGGCGGCCTCGATGATGTCGTTGATCTCGAACGGCAACGTGACGCGGTCGGGTGGAATCGTGTTGCGGCCGAGCGGCACAGCTCCTTTCGGGTCGAGCGCCACATAGTGGCCGCCGAGAGGGGTCAGCAGCTTGACTTCGAGGGTGGATTCCGATCCGACCGAGACCGAGCGTTCGACGTCGAACCTCAACTCGACGAGGCCGCCGTCGAGGCGAACGCCGGTGACCTTGCCGACCGGGATGCCGGCGATCCGGACCTGGTCGCCGACCTGCACGCCCGCCGAGTTCGGCAGGTGCGCGGTGTATCCGGTCTGATCCGACGGGTTCAGGTAGGCCATCGCGGTGGCGGCCAGCGAGGCGACGATGACGATGGCGCCGATGATGCCGTTTCGGCGGTTGTAGGAAGCGGCGGCGCGTTCATCGAGCACAGCGCGCCGCCTGATCATCCGCTCACGCCAGGCGGTGAGTCGATCGCCGAAAGCCATCACCGACACACCACCAGGTTCTGTTGCCCGAACGACACCTGCCCGATCCCCGGTAGCGTGACTTCCCCGTCGGCGCAGGAAAACGTCGGCGTCGCGGGTTGTCCGTCGACCAGCCAGCTGCGCATTCCCTGGATCAAGGACGGGGCGAGCGAGAGCCCCGCGATGATCGTCGGGGTCTGCGGCCACATCCTGCTGACCAGGTCGTAGAGCGGAACCGTCGTCCCGTCGAAAGTGCGCTCGGCGTACTGCAGGACATGGGTGGTGTTCCGCAGGACAGGCAGCGTGCTGTCCAGCGTGGCACGGAACTCCTCGGCCTTGGAACCGAACTTGGTCAGGACTTCGTTGAGCTCGGCGATGAGCTGGAACAGCTGTTGTGACTTGCCGCCCAGATCCGTCGAGATCGCGCTGAGATTGCGGATCATCGCGGTGATGACCGCCTGGCGGTCCACCGCCAGCTTGGCGATGACGTCGAGGCGATGCAGGAACGGGCCGATGCCGGACTCGTCGCCCTGGATCAGCCGCAGCAGGTTCTCTCCCAGCAGGTTGAACTGAGCCGGATCGAGGGTTTGGAACATCGGCTCAAACCCGTTGAACAGCTTGGCCACATCGAACGACGGGATGGTCTGCCCGAGGGGGATGGTGCCGCCCGTCGGCAGCCGGCCTGCCGGCTCGGCGGGTTGCACGAGCTCCACGTAACGCTGGCCTATCAGGGTTTGGTACCGCACCGCGGCGACGGTGTTCGCGAACACCGGATGAGCCACTTGAGTGGTGAAGTCCACCTTCGCGATCCGGCCGTCGAGCCGGATGGTCTCCACCTTGCCGACCTGCACTCCCGAGATGCGCACGTCGTCGCCCACGTAGAGCCCTGACACATCGGAGAACTCGGCGGTGTAGCGGGAGGCGTCGCCGGTGACCGGGCTGCGCAGGGCGGTGAGCACGACGAGAACGCACACCACCGCAACCGCGGTGAAGATCGTCAGCCACATCACCGATCTGGCAACGCTTCTCATCGGCCACCGCCGTGTGGTGCGTCCGGCGGCGAGGGAGCGGGCAGCGCCGCCGCCAGCCCGGGCATGGTGTCGATGGTGAGATCGAGTCGCATGCGGGTCTTGCCGTCGATGATCGGGAACGCCGCGCTGGTACGGTCCAGCAGACCGGAGAGCCGGTCGTAGGCCGGTGACGTGCTCCCGATGGTGTAGGCGAGCGGCAACCACGCGCTCATCACCCCGCCGAAGAACGGAACCAGCCACGGCATGTTTCTGGCGAAGATGGCTTCGGAGTCGAAGAGGAGCTTGGCGGTCTGGTCCATGATCGTGTTCATGCGCTCGACGCCGTCCGGGTGCGCCAGAAACTCCATCCCGTTGAGCAGGTCGTACGCCAGCCTGATCAGCGGGACCGCGTCACTGACCCCGTTGATCACCGAAGCGAACACCGAAAGTGACTGCGAGAACGGCACTTTCTGGGAGTCGCTCAACATCTTGACCAGGTCGAAATACGACCGGGTGACCGGCTCGGTCAGATCGGCGTGCCTTCGCACCACCTCGATGATGTGGTCGACGTCGGGCGAGTCCATGATCCGGACGAACTTCTGGCCGTCACGCAGCAATCCGCTGATGGACGCCGACTCCACGCTGGTGTCCACCGCCAACGTCTGGTCTCGGCTCAACCGTGGGCCGGCCCCGCTGCTGACCAGCTCGACCGCCGCCAAACCAAACGTGTTGGATGACATGAACTTAGCCGTCGTGTCGGCGGCCAGAGCGGTCGCTTGACGGGGTTCGAGGGCCAGCGTGATCTTCTGCTTGTTGTATCCGACCGACTCCAGTGTCTTCACCGATCCGATCGTCAGGCCGCGGAACTTCACCTCCGCGCCCGGCGTCAGCCCCTCCCCGATCTCATCGGCCATCACCGTCAGCGTGAACGTATCGGTGTAGCCGCCGGTGCCCAGCTGGTAGAGCCCGGCACCCGCGATGCCCAGCATCACCGCGGCAACCAGACCACGGATCCGCAACGAGCGCGAGCTCGGGGCCCGTCCTTCTTGGTCTGGCAAAGTCGGCATGGCTACCCCGAGATCCGAATGCCGGCGCTGCCGCCCCAGAACAACAGCGTCAGCACCATGTCGGCGGCGACCACGGTGACGATGCTGGCGCGGATGGCTCGACCCGAAGCCCGTCCGACGCCCTCGGGGCCACCGCTGGCGTAGTACCCCTGGTAGCCGTGGATGGCGATGATCAGGGTCACGAAGATGAGCGCCTTGAGCACCGAGAACACCACGTCGGAAGGCTGGATGAACGAGTTGAAGTAGTGGTAGTAGGTGCCCGACGACTGCCCGTGCAGCACGTTGACGACCAGCGCGCAAGACAGGTAGCTCAGCACCAGCGTCACCACGTACAGCGGCACGATGGTCACCATCCCGGCGAGCACCCGGGTCGTGACCACGAACGGGATCGAGCGGATGCCAAGGGCTTCCAGCGCGTCGATCTCCTCGGAAATCCGCATGGCGCCGATCTCGGCGGTCATCCGGCATCCCGCCTGCGCCGCGAAACCGATTCCCGCGATCATCGGTGCCATCTCGCGGGTGTTCGCGTAGGCGGAGATGAACCCGGTCAGCGGGCCCATGCCGACCATGTCCAGAGCGTCGTAGCCCTCGATACCCACCGATGCGCCGACGGCCGCGCCCATCAGCACGAGCACGCCGATGGTGCCTCCGCCGACGATGACCGATCCGTTGCCCCACATCACGTCGACCAACAGCACGCCCGTTTGATGCCGGTAGTGCCTGAGCGTGTGGGGAATCGCCGCGATCACCTGAAGCAGAAACGAGGTCTGGTGCCCGAGGCGCTGGATCAGGGCGTCGCCGCGGTCGACGACCCACCAGGGGCCTCGCAGGACACGAGGCCGATGCTGTGAGGGCAGCGAAACCCGCGCCATCAGCCCATCCTCAGCGGCATGGACATCGACACTCCCTGCGTGATGATCAGGTTGAGAATGAACACCGCGACCACGCCGATGACGACGGACGCGTTGACGGCGTCGGCCACTCCCCGCGCGCCGCCTTTGGCCTCGAGACCGCGCTGGCAGGCGACGAGGACCACTACCACGCCGAAAAGCCAGGTCTTGAGCATGGCTACGACGACGTCGCTGACGCTGGCGAACGACGCGAACGACGCGATGTAGCTGCCCGGTGTGCCGCCCTGAAAGCCGACATTGATTGCGTAGCCGGCCGCGAGCCCCATGAAGATGATGAAGGAGCACAGCACCGGCGCCACGAACACGATCGCCGCCAGCCGCGGGGTGACCAATCGTCGTACCGGGTCGATGCCCATGACGCGCAGCGCGTCGACCTCTTCACGGATCGTGCGGGCGCCGAGATCGGTGGCCACCGCCGAACCGGCCGCGCCGCCCAGCAGCAGTGCGGCCACCATCGGGGCCCCCTGACGGATCACCGCGAGCCCTCCCGCTGCACCCGAGATCGACGAAGCGCCGACCTGTTGGATGAAACTGCCGACCTGGACCGCCACGATGACCCCGAACGGGATGGACACCAGCAACGCCGGTATCGCGGTGACGCTGATGATGAACCACGCTTGGTTGACGGTGTCGCGCCACGGGTGTCGCAGCCGGATCACATCCACGATCAGGTGCCGGAACGACTGGACAGCCAGGTCGAAGAAGCGGCCCAGAGTCTGCAGCGACGAATCGGCGCGATCGAGGACACGTCGGAGCCGAACATTTCGGATCAAGGCGTTCTGCCTTGGCGCATCGGCGATTACGCGAGCCGAGGCCTCGTCGTCGATGACGGTCGGGTTCGCATCGACACAGCGCAGCGGACCGACTGCGGTATCAGTCGCCGCGTCAACCGCTGTCGCGTCATGCGCCTTCACCGTCAAAACGCGATTTCCTCCCCCGATCGATGCAACGATTGCTGGCCCAGCAAAGACAAGCCGGTCCAGTCGTGCGCTTTACCGGCGGTGCTCGACCACGAGCGCTTGACCCGGTGCTAAACGTCCGTCTAGGGAAGCCATTGAATATGACGCACGCGACAATTTCAAGCAAATCCGTAAAGCATAATTTGCTAGCTCCGCCCGATGATTTGGTGACGAAACGGCTGCCAGCAGTGTTGGGCTCGGGGGCGCCCGCGACCCCGTGAAGGCAGATTTGCGAAGCTTACCGATCGACGTCAAAGTCCACGACGGATCTCGTCGTTATTCGAGTGTGGAGCCGCCCGCCAGCCGTGCCGAATGATGCGCCGACGTGAGCCCCTCGGTGCGCGGCCCGGGATCGTCACAGGCGACCCAAAACGATTTGCGGCCAACACTTTCCAGCCGAAAGCGCCAGCCATCTCCTCGACCCCGGGTCGCGCTGCGGAAAAGGCTCGACCATCTGGGTCAAAGGACCTCGGCACCGCAGACCTCGGCATATGCTCACACTTCTAATGACCGAGTGGCTGCTGCTCGTGCTACTTGTTCCGGCCATCGTCGTGCCGGTGGTGTTGCTGCTCGGCTTCGCCGGTTGTGATGAGGTCTTCGGGCTCGACCGTATCGAGGAACCAGAGCCCGCACCGGTGATCGAATCGGCGACCGGCAAGAGCCTGGGCGTCATAACGCTGACGTGGGTGATCGACCCGACCGCGACGGAAATCGAGTTCGAACGGACCAAGGTCAATCCGATGGGGCCCTCGGGCCCGCCGTATCGGTTCAGCGTGACCGCGTCTCTGGCCAGCCACGACGACGACGCCGCGCTTGAACCAGCCACCACCTACACCTACACGGCCAAGGCCAAATTCGCCGACGGCGACCTGTCCTTATCGTCCGCGCCGGTCACGGGTACCACGCTGCCGCCGCCGACCTTTGACGCCGCGGGCGCGGGGGGTTCGGGGTCCGGGACCAACACCGCCACGGCGACATGGCCCCATACCGCGACCGCCGATTCCACAGCGGTCGTCGTCGTGGGCATGCGGTGGGCGCATCGGGGTGGATTTCTGCCACCGAGTGGATCACCCACGCGCACGGCCACTTACGGCGGCAACCCCATGACCTCACTTGGCGTCGTGGGCCTCAACAACGCGGCCCTGACGGCGATCAACGGCACGTTCATCTACCACGAGTTCTTTGGGTTGCTCAATCCCCCGGCGGGCGAGCAACCGGTGGCGGTGACCGTCGAGCGCGCGGGTGCGGCGTCGATCACCGTCGAGGGGTGCTCGGTCTCCTACATCGCGGTGTCGGCGTTCGGCGCCGTCACCGCGAACGCCGGCACCGAAGCAGGCACGGCGCTGTCGCAGACGGTCATATCAGCCGTGAACGAGTTGGTCGTTCAGATGTTCACCACCGCATCGGCAGCGATCACCAACTACAACCAGACGTTGCGTTTCACCGGCATGGCCAACGGCGTCGGCATCGTCATCGGAGATGCGCCGGGAAGCGCGTCGGTCCCCATCACCGCACAGCGCGCCGACGGAGTGGACTACGCAGCGCTGGCTCTGCGACTCACGCCGATCCTTTAGCGAGGCAGCCATGGCCAATCCCTACACCGGCGACTACCCCGCGGTGGTGCAGATCGCCGTGCGACAGCTCAACGCCCTGTTGGGAACCCTTCACCAGAACGGTGATCAGGACACACCGCTGAAGCTGATGCACAGTGTGGCCACACGCATCGGAGATCCGCGCCGCAGACTCCCGGACGTCGGGGCGTTCGGGGATTGGTTGGTCGCCTATCAGCGTGCGCGGACCGGCCGTGGGCTCACCGATCTCCGCGACCAGCTGACCGCGACCGCGCCCCCCGGCGCGGTGCGGATGTTCACGGACGCCTTCGAGGGATTCGATCGCGATTGGGAGTTCGAGCTGCCTCCCGATGTGGTGCGTGGCAGAGCCAAACTGCAGGTCTCGTCCATCACGGTGACGGTGCCCGACGGCTCGTCGACCGAGGTCGTCATTCGGGCGGCGGTGCGGGCGCAGTATTACCCGGACCCGGGCACCACCGAGCTGCCACCGTCGGTGCACGGCGAGGTGCGTGCCACCTTCGACGTCAGACAGACACCGCACGGGACCGGACGTCGGCTGCTCATCCGGCCGTCGGCGCAGGACGCCAAGATTGACTTCACCGCGGCGCCCGGCAGCGGATTGTCGCCCTCAGCAGTGAGCCGGATCGCCGCCGAGGTTCGCAAGTTCATCCGCGAAGGCGTATCGCTGCTGCCCGTCGATCTGCCCCACGACTTCGCGTTCGCCGACTTCAAGGGCCTCGGGTCCGGGCCCAACCAAGTCGTCGCGCTGCCGTACCAACTGTCGGGGGGTCCGCCTGCACCGGCAGGTCTGCACAGCATCACGCAATCCTTCCTCGGCTCAAGCGGATTCGGGTTCGCGGTCAGCAAGGAACAGGTCAACACCCTGATCGACCTCGAGGCGATCCGTGAGGCGGTCAGAAACCGGCCCCCGCTGACCTTCACGATCAGCACCATCTTCGGTGGTTCCGTTTCGGTGAAGTACCGGTTGCGCTTCAGTTCCGGGCCCACTTTGACCTTCAAGGCCGGCGCGATCGAGATCGCGGGCCGGGTCGCGGCGGAAACCGATACGTCGTGGGCGCCCAACGGGTTCGTCAGCTTCAGACAACGTTTTGTACTGGTCCTGGATCCGGGAAGCCAGAGGATCAGCCTCGAACGCGCGGGCGAACCCGAGGTCGACGAGTCGTGGTTCATCCCGCACAGCAGGGCGACCAGCGTCGTACGGGCCGAACTCGACAACGCGTTGGCGCAGAACCGACCCGCGATCCGCAAGGTGTTCGACGATGCCAGAAGCGGGCTCACCCGCGGGCTGAGAACTTTCGACACCGCCGCGTCGGCGTCCTACACGGCTGTCGAGATCACGCCCGAGATCGTCTTGGTACGCGGTGAGATTCACGGGCAGGCGCGCCGCCCACCGGTCGTCAAGGTCGAACAGACCCACGGGGGCGCCGCGTTCACGGCGCTGAACAGCTGGATTCCCGCCGGCACCATCGGACGGTTCGTCTGGACATGGGTGGAGCATTCGCATCCCGCGAGCATTTGGTCAGGCGCTCAGAAAACCGTGGTCGACGAGCACCGCTTCATCCTTCCCAAGCCGGCCGGGCTCGCAAGCGTCAGCCAGATCTGTCTGCGGATCGAGGGCACGCAGATCACCCCGTCCGGGCAGCAGTCGAGCGTCGCGGCCGGCACGACGTGTCAGGTGCAGGAGCCGGAGTTCGGGATCGACATTCCGTCGTGGTGGCGGCCGGTCGCGATCCCGATCTGGCGGCCGGGTCTGGCCGACACGGTCCCGTTGAATCAGGCGATCGCAGGCCACACCAGCGTGGCAGCTTTCCCCGGGGACACCTCACCTCAGCGAAATGCGTTGGTGTACTTCGTGGATGATCAGCGGGATCGGCCGCTTGACCCGCTCGTCGACGCGTGGCGCCAGGCACGCAGCAGCCCTTCGCTGGTGGTGACCGTCGTGGTGCCGACCGGGACGTTCGACGCACCTCGCGGCGAGGTGGAACGCCGACTCGGGTTGCCTCACGACGGTCTTCCAGCGGTGCACATCACCCAGGACGACGACGGCGGCTGGACACAGACGTTCGGCGTCTCCCGGATGCCGTCGATGTTTCTGATCAACGCCAGGCACGAGTTCGTCTGGAAGCACGAAGGCGAACCCCGGCCCGGAGAACTCGCTGCCGTGCTGGACACGCTCGAAGGCCCGCCGACACCGTCGCACTTCCGCCCGCTACGACTGACCGTCGCGCCAGGTGAAGCGGCTCCGAACGCCAGGTTTCACGACGGCGAGCACCCGTATGCGCTGCACCGCTTTCGCGGCCGCGATGTGCTGCTCACCTTCTGGCAATCATGGTCCGCGCCGTGTCTTTCCGAGTTGCAACGGCTGCAGAAGATGCACCAGGAAGGCCGGGACGCGCCGTTCATCGTCGGCTTTCACGGCGGCGCCAAGAGCGAAGCGGTCGACGAGATCCGCAAGCGTCTGCGCCTGACGTTCCCGCTCGCGCAGGACCATCAGCAGCGCATCGCCCGCAGATACGGGGTGCGGTGCTGGCCGACCACCGTCAAGATCGACGCCGACGGGTGCGTCGAACACGTCCAATTCGGAACGGCGCACGATCACGACCGGCCGAAATCGGTCACGAGTGGTTGACTCATGCAGCTGGTCCTGACCGCAGGCCTCGTGCTGGCCGTCGATCAAGCGGTGAAGCTTGCGGTTCGCAGCAGCCGGTTCGCAAGCCTGCGGCTGGGGCCGTTCGGGTGCCTACGGGTGGTCGCGGGACGGTTGTGGTGGTCTCGGTCGGCCGCGCCTGCCTCGAAAGGTCTGTTGATGTGGGCGGTGTCGGCCGCGGCGCTGATGGCCGCCGCCGCGGCATTGCCGTCGTCGGCCGTGTTCGTCGGGCTGTTGCTCGGCGGCTCGCTCAGCAATGTGATCGAAAGCTCGCTGCGGGGTTCGGTCACGGACTTCGTGTGCCTGCGATTCTGGCCGGCGTTTAACGTTGCCGATGTCGCGCTCGCGGCCGGTGCCGTGGGCATCGGGTTCGAACTGGTGAGGGCAGTCGGTGCCGTCGCGGGCTGAACTCGCCGTTTCGGGGCTTCCGCGCTTCGTCACGATCGCGGGGTGGCGGGTCAACTCGTACAAAGTCTTTCTGGCGGTTGGCATCTGCGTCGGAACGCTGACGACGGCGGCGGTCGCGGACGCGGCGGGGCTGTCGCCGCTGCCCGTCGGGCTGGCGGCAATGGTGTGCGCGCTCGCGGGCTTGGTCGGCGCCCGGATATACCACTTGCTCGTGCAAGCGCCGCGCTACCTCGGCGGGGACTCGCCACGCGCGTTGTGGCATACCGCATCCGGGGGAATGGGCGTCTTCGGTGCGCTGCTCACGTTCATCCCCGCCTCGTTCGCCGCTGCCGCCGTCATCAGCGTCCCCGCCGCTGTCTTGTGGGATCAGATGGCCGTCGGCGTGCTCGCGGGGGGATTCTGGATCCGGCTGGGGTGCGTGCTGAACGGCTGCTGCGGCGGGCGCGAGACCGACGGACCGTTCGGGGTTTTCCTGCATGACACCGTTGGTGTGCGTAAGCGACGCGTTCCGGTGCAATTCCTCGAAATGGCCTGGTGGCTGCTCGGTCTGCTCGGCTTTCTCGCCCTGTGGCCCACGGGCTCCCCTGCGGGCAGTGGCGCACTGGCCGTTCTCGCCTGGTACGGCGCAGGCAGGTTTCTTCTCGAGCCGCTGCGGGAAAGGCCGGCGATCGTTTGGGGCCGGGTCCGGATCAATCAGCTGGTGGCCCTCGCGATCGCGGTCGGCGCGATCGGTTCGCTGATCCTGGTTTTCTGGCGTCCGTGAGGATCCAACGAAGTAGTGCCGCATCCCTACGGCCTCCTCTGGTGAACGCGTCCCGATGTCCAATCTGCGCGGGCTTCTCGGCGCCCTATATGTCCGGGCGTGTTGATGCCGGCGCCGTCGGGTTATCCGGGGCGCTGCGGTGTTTGGCGTGGGCGGTTAGGCCGCTTGGTCTCCTGGGGGTGCGGGCCCGCCGGGTTCGTCGGCTGGGTCGGTTGATGTCGCGGCGCGCGGTTCGTCTCCGGCGACCTGGTCGCCGCCGGCCGGTTGGTCGTCGGGTCGGAGCAGGCGTTCGGGGCGGTGGTAGTAGTTGCTGCGGGCTTGGCCGGTGTCGAGGTTTGGTGGTGGGAGCCATTCGACTTCGCCGTGGGTGTTCATGCGGGTGCTCCAGCCGCCGTCGTTGTTGACGCTGCGGTTGTGGGGTCCGCAGGCCAGTCCGAGTTCGTCGACGTTGGTGTTGCCGCCGGCTGCCCAGTCGGCGTGCACGTGGTGTGCTTGGCAGCCGTAGGCGCCGACGGTGCAGCCGGGTTTGGTGCAGCCGCCGTCGCGGGCGATCAGCATGATCCGCTGTGCGGGTGAGGCGGTGCGTCTGGCGCGGAACAAATCCAGCGCGGATCCGGTGGCGTTGTCGAACACGGCCAGGTAGTGGTTGGCGTGGCCGGCCAGGCGGATCACGTCGGTGATCGGCATGACGGTGCCGCCGCCGGTGGTGCCGATCCCGGCGCGAGACTCTAAGTCCTGCAGGGTGGTGCGGATGATGACCGAGACCGGTAGCCCGTTGAGTTGGCCGAGTTCACCGCTCATCAACGCGATGCGTCCGACGGCGATCAGCGCGTCGTGTTGGCGTTGGGCCAGGCTGCGGTGGTCGTTGTCGATCTGGGCTTGGGTGGGTGTGCCTGAGGTGCAGGGTTGGGGATCGTCGGGGTTGCACATGCCCGGTGCGGCGTATTTGGCGAAGATCGCCTCCCACACCGCCCATGCCTCCGGCGTGAGCATCGCGCGCAGTTGCACCATCCCGTCAGGGCCTTGTGGAGACTTCTTAACCCCGCGTTTGCGGGCCCGCTCGACGTCGGTGGGCTCGGGGCCGTCTTGATCCAGCAGAAACAGCCTCAGGTCCGCGGTGTCGGTGAGTTCTTTGGGTCCGACGTTGACCGCGGTGCGCACCAGGTCGACCTCGAACTGATCACGGGTAATCGCATCCACCCAGCCCGGTAGCTTGGCCATCGATTTACGGATGACCTCGAGGTGTTCGGCGTTGATCAACCCGTGGGCTTGCGCGGCGGCGGTGGCGGGCAACACCGGCGCCAGCGCCGGGCCGGTCACCGCCTGGCGCGGCGCCAACAGTTCGGCTTGGGCCAACCGCCGGTTGGCCTCGCTGGTGGAGATCCGGTAGCGCACCCGCAGCACTTCTTTCCACGAGTGCGCGCCCATCTCGCCCGGCGTGGTCTCGGTCTGCAGACGCGCCAACAACCGCTGGCTCATCGTGGGCAGCTGACACGACAACGTCTCGATCTCATCGAGAGCGGCCAGCAGATCCGGGCGGGTCAACAACTCCAGATCGCAGGCGGCCACCTGTTCATAGGCGCCACGCAGCTCGGCAATCGCCGCCTGCAACCCGCTCCCCGACATACCTCGAACATACATTCGAACACCGACAAACCACTGACTCGAACTTTCTGTCAGGGTCGCGCTGTCAGGGTCGCGTTATCCACAGCGCGGCCGGTCCGAGTTGTCCAACAACACCCTGCCACCCTCACTGACACTCGTCATTGACGACCGTCAGTGACGAGATTACCGTGGCGCCATGGCCCCCGTGGTGTCCACCGCAGCCAGCGCTCGTGAAGCGCAACGACTCGAGACGCGAGCGCGGTTGTTCGACGCCGCGGTCGCCGAGATCGGCCGGGTGGGCTTAGGTGGCGCCGACGTCAGCGCGATCGCGCGCGCGGTTGGCGTTGCTCGGGGGACGTTCTACTTCCACTTCCCGACGAAGGAGCACGTCCTCGCCGAACTGCAGCACGGCGAAGAAACCCGAATCGTTGCCAAACTCGAAAAGCGTTCGCCCCCACCTGATTTAGAATCAGCTCTTTCGGACGTCGTCACCGAAGTGCTGGTCGCTGAGCGGCGGCTCGGCGAAACCATCTTCCGCGAAATGCTGGGACTGGTGTTCTCCTCTGCACGACCAACGGAAGCGCAACTCGATGAGCATCCACTGGCCGAGTACGTACTGGGGGTAATGACTCGCGCGCAACACGAGGGCGTGCTGTCGGCGTCCGTGCAACCACACGAGCTGACCATCATCTTCCTCAACGGAATGTTTGCCCTGTTGACGACACTCGCGACAACCGCAGGCGCACGCAAGAGGCTGCTGGACCAATTCGTGAAGACGATGGTTACCGGAATGGAGGCGTTGTGAGTACTGGGATCGACGGCTATATGGAGTTTCTCGTCGAACGAGACGGCGAAGCAGACGCGCTCAACCGGCGCCTGTCCAACCGTGAGGAGTACTTTGCCGATATCGAAAGCAACCCGGTTCGATCGACCCGTCGAATCGACCAGGATGTGTTCAACGCCAACCTCAGACGGCGTCGGCCGGAACCGGGCCTGAGCCCCGAGATGCTCTTCCTGCTGGCCACCGCGAAGCTCAATCAGGCCGAACGTTTCGGGGTCAACCTCGGGGAGGCCTATGGAATCAACAGCGGGAAAGACCGGCCGCTCGAGCGGGTGTACATCGAACTCGAGGAGCACTACCACACCAAGCTGCTCGCCTATGTGCTCGACATCTTCGGATTGCAATTTCAGGTCTCGCCGCCTCCGTTTGTGATGCGACAGTTCGTCAAGCTCAGCGTGTTCACACCCGAACGCCTCGGCGTAGCGGCCGTCGGTGCCGGCGAGATGGCTGGATGCGTGATGTTCGATCAGTTGCGGCGGGTAGGAATCCAGCTGTTCGCCGACGAGCCCGCCGTGGCGGCCCGGATTGATTCTCTGTACCGGGAGATTCTGACCGACGAGATCGGGCATGTCGGCTACTGCGCAGCGACCTGCACGTCGGCCGAACGCGCAATAATGCGTCGGCTCTATCCCTATCTGGGGCGGCTTTTCGCCCGCCAGACCCCAGAGATCAGTCAGCTCGTCGATCGCGAACAACTACACGCGCTGCTGGACCGGCCGTTCGACGTCGAGGCGCTTTCGGCCGGCCTGCCGCACAGAACGTTCCTCGCCGCACACCCGTAGCGTCGCCCTCGATATGTCGCAACAGAAACAGGGCAGAGTGAAATATGCGGCGGCGATCATCCTGGCCGGAGTCGCCGCCGGTGAGGGCATCATCGCCTTCCCGGACAAACCCCGCGAGCTGTGGCGGACATATTCAGCGGCACCGGAGAGGGCAAAGGAATATCTGAAAGACCTTGCCGCACAACGACGCAAGGCCTTCGCCGCTGGCGATGTCGAAGCTGCGTTGCGTGCCACCGCTCCCCGGGAGTGAGGGTGGCGACGACCGCCGCGTATATCCGGACCCAGGCTGCGGTGGCCGGGCTGATCAATTTCGTGGTCAACCCGGCCATCGACTGGCTCTCGTTGCGACACAAGGGAGCTCAGCCGATATGGGGCGCCGACGGTCTGGTGGTCAACTTCGTCATCACCTCGCTGATCTTGTCGACGCTGGTGGGGATATTCGCCCAGTGGGGCGTACGGCGGGAGGAGAAGGCTGGTCGCGTGCACTCGCGGAACGCGTCGTCGTCGCGCTGGCTGCACCGGTTGCCCCGGCGCGGCTGGGTCGCCGGGCCGGTGCTCGGTGCCGCCGCCGCGGTGGTGGTGATCGCGCTGTTCTGGGCACTGCACGGGCTCGGGATGACGAAATGGTCACTGGCCGCTCTGATGGCGGTCAAGGCGGTGTACTGCGGGCTGCTCGGTTTCCTGGTCGCGCGCTGGGTGATATCGCGTCATCTGGCGTGACCTCGCTCACCCGCTGCTGGCCGGCAGCCATTGGCCGGGTGCCTACTACCTCACGGCTGCGCCGCAGTTGCCCACGTCTGGGAGGGACGGCATCACCGACGCCGGTGACGCGCGATCCGTACGGGCACCTGTTCCCGACGACCTGTGTCCAGAATGTGCCCAAACGAGAAGCAGGCCAGAGCGAAAATACACTCTGGCCTGCTTTTCCCCTGTGGAGCTGCCGGGAATCGAACCCGGGTCCTGCGGTGTTCCCTCAAGGCTTCTCCGTGCGCAGTCCGCTATGCCTCTGCTCGGATCTCCTGATCACGCGGACAAGTCAGGATGACGATCCCAGTCGCTGTTGGTGTCCCGATGAGCCCCGCGACCGAACTCACCGGTGGATCCCTCTAGCTGATGCCAGGCACCGGGTCGAGGGCGTTCCCGGGCTGACAGACTAGCCGTCGCTTAGGCAGCGAGGGCGTAGTCGCGCTGATGAGAATCGGCGCTTAATTGGTTGCAACGACGCTTACGGTGGTCTCTTGCCTGCACCGGCACGCTTCCCTTGATTCGACACTCGAAGTCGAAACCGTTCAGCCCCATGTCTAGTTGTCGAACAACACCCGCCGTCCTGGCAGGACAATCAATGGTACGTCAGCTTCAACAGTCGGCCCAGTCATTTATTCCCGCCCGCGGCCCGCAGCTCGCCGTGGGGTCAGGCGGGGATGAGCCCCTGGACGAGGTCCGGCAGCGTCGGATGACACCGCTCGGCCGAACATCCCGGTGCCGACGCGACGGCAGAGGCGAACTCGGGCGCGAGCACACCCGGGGCGACGGTCGGCAACGACAGCTGCACCTCGGACACGTTGACCGCCCCGAACGCCAGGAAGTTCTCGTAGGCGGTGGCCGAACTGGTCACCTGCAACGTCAGCGAGTCCCCCGGCTCCATGGTGTACACCACGCTTTCCATCGGGACGGTGACGGTGCGGGTGCGTCCGTCGAGGATCACGGGGATGGGTGAGACCAGATTGCCGACCACCAGGCCGGTCGCGTCGTCGACGAGCTGGGCGTAGACGAACCGGCCGGTGCCGAGCCCCTGATAGGTGAGGGTGAGCTCCGGCGCGCCCACGATCCGGGTGGTCTCGGTCGGCGACGGCGCAGGCACCGTGAGGCTCAGCGCGTTTCTGGCCGGGGCGGCCGACGGCAGCGCATACGGGAAGGGAATGAGAGTCTGCGGTCCCGAGCCGCCGATGACGGGGGCGATCGCCAGCAGTCCGCCGGCGCCCGAGGAGACAAGGGCGGTGCCGGCGAACCCCGGGTCGAACGGGAACAGATCCGACGAGTAGAAGTCCCCGTTCTGGTCGACGAACTGGAACCGCGGGATATCGTCGGCGGGCATCTCCGGGTCGCCCTTCACGTATTGGTCGAGCCAGGCGAGCGTGGCGGTCATGACCATCGCGTCCTGATAGTCGAGATCGACCGGATCCAGGCAGACACCGTGGCCGCCGCAGTACCAGATCATCTTCACCGGCACCCCATTGGCGGCCAGCATCTGCGCGTTGGTGACCGATTGCCGCAGCGTGAACAACACGTCGACGGTGCCCTGGACCAACAAGGTCGGCGCGGTGATGTTGTTGACCAACACCGTGGGCCCGCTGCTGGCCAGCAGGGCCTGGGCGCTGGGGGTGAGGAAGCCGAACAACGCGCCGCTGAGGATGCCGGCGTAGATCTGACCGTTGATGCGGGCGCCGGTGGTCACCAGGTCGAGCAGCAACAGCGACGCCATGCTGGTCTTGAACGCCTGGTTCGGGTAGAGGGCTTCGTTGAGCGAATTCCACGCGATGCCGGGCACGATCGCGTCGACGCGGTCGTCGATGCCGGCAGTGACCAGCTGGATGCCGCCACCGTACGAGCCCCCCACCATGCCGAGCAGCGGATCGCCCGCGACGACGGTGGTGGCGCCCTGGGCGATCGCCCAGTCGATGATGGCGGAGACGTCGCGACCCTCGAAGAACGGCGAGTCCAGCTGCAGGACGCCGCCCGAGGCGTGCTCCCCGCGCGGATCCCAGGTGATGACGTTGTAGCCGGCGTCGCGCAGCGGGACCAGACCGGGCACCAGGCCGGTGATGTCCCACTCCGAGTCCGGATCGATGTTTCCGGCCGAACCGAGGCCCGGGCCGTTGAGGACCGTCGGCGCGGTCTGACCGCCCTGCAGCCCGGAAGCCGGGAAGAAGTTGGTGCTGATGGGCGTGCCGTCAAACGACAGCACGTGGACGGTGAACGCCACCGGGGTGTCCCCCGGGGCGAGCGCGCCGACGTCGACGTTGACCGTCACCGTCGCCGAATGGCCGATCAGCGGGCTCAGCAGCACGTTGAGGATCGGCGCCTGATGCAGCGCGGTCACGATGCTCGGGACGAACGCGCCCACGATCGGCAGCCCCTGCAGGAACGCGGTGAACGGTGTGGTCTCGGCGATCAGCACGCCGAACTTTTCGGTCCCCCCGGAGCTGACGACGGTGCCGTACGGCAGGAAGCTGAACTCGCCGGTCTGCCGATCGAGCAGCACCTTGCCGCCCGCGCTGGGTGCACCGACGACGGTATAGGTCAGCGGTAGCCCACTGGCATCCACGGCGTCGACGTCGCCCCGGATGACGCCGTCCACCAGCTCCGGAACCACCGGCAACACACTGATCGGGTTGCCGCCGACGAACAGACTGGTGGTAGCCGGCGCCTGTGCCGGCGCGACGGTGAGAGCGGTTGGCTGCAGGGCGATTTCACGCCGGGTGAAGGCCAGCAACGCCCAGACCGCCGGCGAGTCGATGGGCGCGCCCGGGCCGGTGCCGAACAGCGTGCCGCCGGCCAGGTCGGCGACCAACCGGGGTAACGAGATCGGCGCGTCGACGGGTGCGTCGGCCTCGGGCTCGGGCTGCTCCGGCGCCGGCGGCG
Source organism: Mycolicibacterium pulveris (assembly GCF_010725725.1). Lineage (NCBI taxonomy): Bacteria > Bacillati > Actinomycetota > Actinomycetes > Mycobacteriales > Mycobacteriaceae > Mycobacterium > Mycolicibacterium pulveris. The sequence continues at coordinate 651,428 of NZ_AP022599.1, forward strand.
GCACCGGCACGGACACCTGCCGCGACAGCACGGGCGCCGCGACGTCGTCGGCCTCGCCGATCTCCGGATCGGGGGTTTCGTCGATCGCCGGGTCGGGGGTTTCGTCGGTCGCCGGGTCGGGGGCTTCGTCGATCGCCGGGGCGTCCGGCGCCTCGGTCTGCTCCGACGAGGCTGAATCGCTTTTCCCGCCGCGACGTACCGGGGCATTGTCGTCGGCGGGATCCACTTCGACGACGAGGGTTTCGTCGATCGCCGGGTCGTCCGGCGGCTCGAACCGCTCCGTCGCGGCCGAGCCCGTCTCCTCGTCGTCGGCCGGGTCGGTTTCGGTGACGGTGTCGCTGTCAGGCCGGCCGTCCTGTTCGGCCGCATCGTTCGTTTCGCCCGAACCGACCGAACGCTCCGGCCCCGAGTCCGAGGTCGACGATTCGTTGCCCGGCTCGGCCCACGCCACCCCCGTCCCGGTGACCACCGCCACGCCCAGGCCCAACGCGACCGCCAAGGCTCCCACACGTCCGACATGCCGAGAAGCGCTCACGCTTCCCCCCCTTTACCGGCACCGCCCACCAAACCGACAAGTGATCAATTTCTAGCCGACTCCGGTCGCCTCGCGGAAGATTTCGGCAGATTCCCGGTCACTACCGCCCCGCGATCGACCGCAGACTGCTTTTTCCGGTCGGCAGATCGCCGAAGATATCCCCGAGGATGATGCCGTAGCCGAGGGCGCGGTCCGATACCAACCGCCCTGGCGCGGTGTGTGTTTCGCCCGATCTATCCGTTCTCGGGTACCGGTCAGATCACGTAGTTGAGGTGCTCGACGATGCGCCGGCCGACGGCCTCGTCGCCGCTGTAGGTGATGGCGTCGTGATCCAGTGGGGTGCGGCCACCGGCCAGCCGGGTGAACAGCAGCCCGTCGAGCCGGATCGTGGACGTGGGCTGCTCGGCACCGAAGTCGTCGACCACCTGTGCCCTGCCCGCGACCGCGACGTTGATCGTGCGGGCAAGCGGTCCGGTCAGCTCGATCGACACCCGTGCCCCGTCGGGCGCCCCGCCCAGCTTGCCCACCACGAAACCCATGCTGGCCGCCACCTCGTCAAGCGCCAGCTCGGCCGCGGGCCGCACCAGTTCGGTCTCCGAAGCCGGTTGGCCGATCGCGTCGCGGATGTCGTGCTCGTGCATCCAGCAGTCGAACACCCGCACCCGCATGAACCGGCCGTAGCTGTCCGGGCCGGCCGGTGTCATGGTGACGGCGTTCCAGTCGTCGTCGGACAGCGCCGTCAGCGCCTCGCGGCGGTCGGCCGTGATCGAGCGGAACTGCTCGAGCAGCTCGGCGGGGCTGATCCGCCGCAGCTGGCGGACCCAGCGTTCGTTCATCGCGCCGATGTCGTTGCGCACGTGTTCGAGCGTGGACACGTCGACGTCGGCGTCGGGGGTGTCGCGCCCCTGCAGCATGGACTCCACCCCGATGAGGTGGGCGACGACGTCGCGCACGCTCCATCCGGGCAGCGCGGTCGGCGCCTGCCACTGCGCGTCGTCCAGGCCGGCCCCGAGCGCGGCGACGTCGTCCCAGACCCCGAACAGCCCGGTCAGCACGGCGGATTTGTCGAGGATGGTCGGTTGGCGCGAAGTACTCACGCCGCAGAACGTATCGCTGCCCACCGGCGAGCGTACGCAAAATCGCGTCGCAGACCGGCGTGTCGCCCTCTGACACGCCCGCTCGCGCAAAAAGGAGAGCCGGCTAGGGCATACCTTTGGCGCGGCGGCCCAGCTCGCGGGTGATCTCGCGCTGCGCGTCGCGGCGGGCCAGGTCTTGACGTTTGTCGCGGGCCTCCTTGCCGCGGGCCAACGCCAACTCGACCTTGACCTTGCCGTCGGAGAAGTACAGCGACAGCGGCACCAACGTGAGGTTGCCGTCGCGGATCCGGCCGATCAGCCGGTCAATCTCTCTGCGGTGCAACAACAGTTTGCGGTTTCGCCGCGGCGGGTGGTTGGTCCAGCTGCCGTGGTGATATTCAGGGATGTGCACGTTGCGCAGCCACACCTCGCCGTCGTCGATGGTGGCGAACGCGTCGGTCAGTGACGCATGACCCTCGCGCAGGCTTTTGACCTCGGTGCCGACCAGCTGGATCCCGGCCTCGAAGGTCTCCAGTATCGAATAGTTGTGCCGCGCTTTGCGGTTCGTCGCGATGACCTTGTTGTTGCCGGACCGCGACGGGTCGGCTTTCTTGGCGGCTTTCTTGGCCATGTCAGCGTCGAATATAGAGCCGCAGCGTGATGTAGGCCGTGATGCCCGACATCGCCAGCCCCAAGAACAACATGAACGGGGCGCTGAAGTACAGCACGTCGGCGTAGTCGACCTGCGCGATCAGGTTGGCTTGGTAGAACTGGTTGAGCGCGTTCTCCAGGAACAACGCGCGCACCAGTATCAGCCCGATGATCGCGATGATCACGCCGATGAACGCCGCGAGCATCGCCTCCACCAGGAACGGCAGCTGGGTGTACCAGCGGCTGGCGCCCACCAGCCGCATGATGCCGATCTCGGTGCGACGGGTGTACGCCGCGACCTGGACCATGTTGGCGATCAACAACACCGCACCGACGGCCTGCACCAACGCGATGGCGAACGCCGCGTTGGACAGCCCGTCCAGGACGGCGAACAGCCGGTCGATCAGGTCCTTCTGGTTGAGCACGTTGAGCACGCCGGGCTGGCCGACCATGGCCTCGTCGAACTCGCGGTGCTCCTCGGGGTTCTCCAGCTTGACGATGAACGACGCGGGAAACGCCTCGCGGCCGGCGACGTCCTTGTACTGCGGGAACTTCGCGATGGCGTCGTCGTACGCCTGGTCGCGGTTGAGAAAGCGCACGGACCGCACGTCGTCGCGGTTCTCGATCTGCTCACGCAGCGCCTGGCACGGGTCGGCGTCGCAGGTCGGGTCGTTGGCCGAGACGTCGTCGGTCAAGAAGACCTGGCTCTCCACCCGGTCGAGATAGATGGCGCGGGACTGGTCGGCCAGCCGCAGCACCAGCAGGCCGCCACCGAACAGGCCGATCGAGATCGCGGTGGTCAGGATCATCGCCACCGTCATGGTGACGTTGCGACGAAATCCGGTCAGGACTTCGTTGATCAGGAAGCCGAAGCGCACTAGCGGTCCATTCCGTAGACGCCGCGCTGCTCGTCGCGAATGAGCCTGCCCAGTTCGAGTTCGACGACGCGCTGACGCATCGAGTCGACGATGTGATGGTCGTGGGTGGCCATCAGCACCGTCGTGCCCGTGCGGTTGATGCGCTCAAGCAGATCCATGATGTCCTTACTGGTCTCTGGGTCGAGGTTGCCCGTGGGCTCGTCGGCCAGCAGCACCAGCGGCCGGTTGACGAACGCCCTGGCGATGGCCACGCGCTGCTGCTCACCACCGGACAGCTCGGCGGGCAGCCGGTTGGCCTTGCCGGACAGCCCGACCATCTCCAACACGTCGGGCACCACCCGGTTGATCACCTCGGCGCGCTTGCCGATCACCTCGAGCGCGAATGCGACGTTTTCGAACACCGTCTTCTGCTGCAGCAGCCGGAAATCCTGGAACACGCAGCCGATCACCTGGCGCAGGCCGGGGATGTGCCTGCCGGGCAGCTTGTTGACGTGGAACTTGGAGACGCGGATGTCACCGCTCGTCGGCGTCTCCTCGGCCAGCAACAACCGCATGAACGTCGACTTGCCCGAGCCCGACGGGCCGATCAAGAAGACGAACTCGCCCTTGTCGATCTTGACTGAAACGTTGTCGAGCGCGGGGCGCGCCGACGACTTGTACTGCTTGGAAACTCGATCGAGGGTGATCACGGGTGGCCAGTGTAGCGGTGCTAGCTGGGCGGAGCCGTCGTCGTCACCGGGGGCCAGCCGGGCGCGAACGGCGCCGGGTTCGGCGGGCCCGCCGGGGACGGTGGCACGGTCTGGGTCTGCGGTGGCAGCGGCCCGAAACCATCCGGATCCACCACCGTCGTCGGCGTGTTCTCGGCCGGCCCCTCAATCGGCGACGTCGGCGTCGACGGCGGCGTGGTGGTGGGTGTCGTGGTGGTCGGCGTCGTTGTCGTCGTGGTGGTGGTGGTCGTGGTCGTCGTCGGTGGGGTCGTCGGCTGGCGCACCCGGGTGCGCGGCACCCAGGTGTAGTTGGGGTCGGGGACGAAGCCCGGCGGCACGAACTGCGTCTCCGGTGGGGCCGGCTGCGGTTCGGGCTCATAGGTCTGCTGCAGCCACAACACGGCGGCGAACGCGGCGATCAGGGCCAGCGTCGACGTGCGGACCCGGCCGCCGAACAGATGGCTGGGAACGCGCGACTTGCGATCAGCCACCGGATCGCTCCGACGATCGAGCGGTGTGAGGCAGACCCTCCACCACCGGCGTCGATTCGGTGGGGGTGACCACGCCGGCCTTACCCAGTGCCCGCACCACCAGCACCCGCAGTCGCCGGCCGGCCTCGAACTGCTTGCCGGGCAGGGTGCGCGCGACCATGCGCAGGTTCACGTTGTCGAGCCCGATGCTCTCCACCCCCATCAGCGACGGTTGGTCGAGCAGCAGGTCTTTGAGCATGCGGTCCTCGGTGGCCGCGCCGCCGACCTCCTGGAGCACCTCGTTGACCCGGTTGAGGTCGGCGGTCACCGGAATCGGGATGTCGACCACCGCGCGCGCCCAATCCTTGGACATGTTCAACGAGCGCACGATGTTGCCGTTGGGGACGGTGAACACCTCGCCGTCGCTGGTGCGCAGCTTGGTCACCCGCAGCGTGACCTCTTCGACCGTGCCCTCCGCGGCGTCGGGGGCGCCCAGCATGTTCACCTGCACCAGATCGCCGAAGCCGTACTGCTTTTCGGTGATGATGAAGAACCCCGCCAGCAGGTCCTGCACCAGTTTCTGGGCGCCGAAGCCGAGCGCGGCACCCAGCACCGCCGCCGGGGCCACCAGCGAGCCGACCGGCACGTCGAGGATGTTGGTGATCTGCATGGCGACCACCACGAACAGCAGCACGATCGACACCCAGGAGATCACCGAGGCGACCGCCTGGCGGTGCTTGGAGGCCTCCGTCCGCACCAGGTTCTCGCCGGTCTGGAAGCCCTCCTCGAGCCGGCGGGTGACCCGCATCGCCGCCCAGTTGATGAAGCGGGCCGCCAGCACCGCGCTGATCAACAGCAGCGTGATCCGCAGCCCTTTGGTCAGGATCCATTCGCCGATGGGACCGTGCCAGAAGTCATGCCAGCCCTGGGGCGGCGAGAACGCGAGATAACCGCTACTCGTCATCACGTCGGTTGCGCCACCGGATTCCGGCTTCGAGGAATCCGTCGATGTCTCCGTCCAGGACGGCAGTGGGGTTGCCGACCTCGTGCTCGGTGCGCAGGTCCTTGACCATCTGGTAGGGGTGCAACACATAGGAGCGCATCTGGTTGCCCCACGAGCTGCCGCCGTCGCCCTTCAGCGCATCGAGCTCCGCACGCTCCTCTAACCGCTTGCGCTCCAACAACTTTGCCTGGAGCACCCGCATGGCCGACAGCTTGTTCTGCAGCTGCGACTTCTCGTTCTGGCAGGTCACCACGATCCCCGTCGGGATGTGGGTGAGGCGGACCGCGGAGTCGGTGGTGTTGACCGACTGGCCGCCGGGACCGCTGGAGCGGTACACGTCCACGCGCACATCGCTTTCCGGGATGTCGATGTGGTCGGTGGTGTCCACCACGGGCAGCACCTCGACGTCGGCGAACGACGTCTGACGGCGGCTCTGGTTGTCGAACGGGCTGATCCGCACCAACCGATGGGTGCCCTGCTCCACCGACAACGTGCCGTAGGCGAACGGCGCGTGCACCACGAACGTCGCGCTCTTGATGCCCGCTTCCTCGGCGTAGGAGGTGTCGAGCACCTCGACCGGGTAGCCGTGCTTCTCCGCCCAGCGGATGTACATCCGCATCAGCATCTCGGCCCAGTCCGCGGCGTCCACCCCGCCGGCACCCGAGCGGATCGTGACGACCGCCTCGCGCTCGTCGTACTCACCCGACAGCAGGGTGCGCACTTCCATCGCCTCGATGTCCGCGCGCAGGGACTTCAGCTCCTCGTCAGCCTCCGCCAGTTCCTCGGCGCCGCCCTCCTCGGTGGCCAGCTCGTAGAGCACCGGCAGGTCGTCGAGGCGGCGACGCAGCTCCTCGACCCGACGCAACTCCCCCTGGGCGTGCGACAGCTCGCTGGTGACCTGCTGTGCGCGGGCCTGGTCGTCCCACAGCTTGGGGTCGGAGGCCTCGTGTTCGAGCTTCTCGATGCGACCGCGCAGCCCTTCGACGTCGAGCACCCGCTCCACCGTGGTCAGGGTGGAGCTCAGCGCTGCGATATCAGCTTGACGGTCGGTATCCACGGGAAATCAGCCTACCGGCGTGTCGGTTCCGCCTCACTGGCGGCAACGAGCCTGCCCCGCGTTTAGCATCGGGGTGGTAACCAGCCCGGCGACGACGCGACAGCCCCTTGCGCGTCGCCAGGGCAGTGACACGGCCTACAGAAGGTTGAGTATGCGTCCATACCATGTGGCGATCGTCGGCTCGGGCCCCTCGGGTTACTTCGCCGCAGCTTCGCTGCTGAAGTTCGCCGATGCCGGAGACGATGCCGGCCCGGCACCAGACGTGCGCATCGACATGTACGAGATGCTGCCCACCCCCTGGGGGTTGGTGCGCTCCGGGGTGGCTCCCGACCATCCCAAGATCAAGTCGATCAGCGCCCAGTTCGAAAAGACCGCGTCGGACCCGCGGTTCCGCTTCTTCGGCAACGTCGCCGTCGGTGAGCACGTGCAGGCCGCCGAGCTGGCCGAACGCTATGACGCCGTCATCTACGCCGTCGGCGCCCAGTCCGACCGCCCGCTAGGCATCCCCGGCGAGGAGCTGCCCGGTAGCGTCGCCGCCGTCGACTTCGTCGGTTGGTACAACGCGCACCCGCACTTCGGCGAGATGGCGCCGAACCTGTCGACCGGGCGTGCGGTGGTCGTCGGCAACGGCAACGTCGCGCTCGATGTGGCCCGCATCCTGGTCACCGACCCCGCGACGCTGGCCAAGACCGACATCGCCGACCACGCGCTGGCGGCGCTGGCCGACCGCGGGGTCGAGGAGGTCCTCATCATCGGCAGGCGCGGGCCGCTGCAGGCCCCGTTCACCACGCTCGAGCTGCGCGAGCTCGGCGACCTGGAGGGCCTTGCCGACGTCGAGGTGATCCTGGATCCCGCCGACTTCGCCGACATCACCGACGAGGACCTCGAAGCCGCGGGCAAGACCGTGCGCAACAACATCAAGGTGCTGCGCGGGTACGCCGAGCGGCCACCCCGCGGCGCCAAACGGCGCATCGTGTTCCGGTTCCGCACCTCCCCGATCGAGATCAAGGGTGACGGCAAGGTCGAGGCCATCGTGCTGGGGCGCAACGAGCTGGTCACCGACAACGGCCGCGTCGTCGCCAAGGACACCGGCGAACGCGACGAGGTGCCGGCCCAGCTGGTGGTGCGCGCCGTCGGTTACCGCGGGGTGCCCACCCCCGGGCTGCCGTTCGACGACCGCACCTGCACGATTCCGCACACGAAAGGGCGCGTGGAGGGCAGCCGCAACGAGTACGTCGTCGGCTGGATCAAACGCGGGCCCACCGGCGTGATCGGCAGCAACAAGAGCGACTCACAGGAGACCGTCGACACGCTGATCGCCGATCTGCGCGCGGCCGAATTGGTCGAGCGCGATGCCGATCATGCCGAACAGCTGGCCCGGTGGGTGGTGGAGCGCCAGCCCAAGGTGGTCACCGGCGACCACTGGAAGCTGATCGACGAGCACGAGCGCTCAGCGGGCGAACCGCACGGCCGGCCGCGGGTGAAGCTCACCAGCGTCGCGGACCTGCTGCGCATCGGGCACCGGTGACGTCGACGCGCTCTCAGGCGTAGGGCGGCGGTTCGCCCTGGGCGGGCGGGGGCGCCTGCGGCGCGAACCGCCAGTTGTCGGGGTTCTTCGGCGAGTACACGACGGGAAAAAGCGCGCCCATGGTCGGCCAGTTGTCGACGTCGACCTCGAGGCGCTGATACACCGCGTGTTCGTTGACCGTGGGTCCGTTGATGACGCCGGTGATCGTCGCGTACTGCTGTCCGGAGACGTCGGTCGGTCGCGGGCTGACGCCGGTGACCAGCAGCGTGCCCGACGGCCAGTCGGCGCCGGCGCCGCGGCGACGCATGATCATCGGCCCGGCGATGACGACGATCGCGCCGATGATGAGCAGCATCGCCAGGAATTCCCACACACCGACATGGTAGGACCACAGGCATGTGTTCTGAGGCCGATGACCTGACGCTGGCGTTGGCGCTGGCCGACGAGGCCGACGCGTTGACGACGGCGCGCTTCGGTGCGGTGGACCTCGTCGTCGAGACCAAACCCGACCTCACCCCGGCCACCGACGCCGACCTCGACGTCGAGGCGCGAATCCGGCGCCGGCTGGAGGAGCACCGCCCCGACGACGCGGTGCTCGGGGAGGAGTTCGGCGGGACAACGGAGTTCAGCGGGCGCCAGTGGGTCGTCGACCCGATCGACGGCACCAAGAACTTCGTGCGCGGCGTGCCGGTGTGGGCGACGCTGCTCGCCCTGCTGCAGGACGGTGTGCCGGTGCTCGGCGTGGTGAGCGCGCCTGCGCTGCAACGGCGTTGGTGGGCGCAGGCCGGGCACGGCGCCCACGCCCGAGCGGGTGCCGAACCCGAGCGGCGACTGTCGGTGTCCAAGGTCGACGACCTGGAATCGGCGAGCCTGTCGTTCTCGAGCCTGTCGGGCTGGGCGGCGCTCGGGCTGCGTGAGCGCTTCATCGAGTTGACCGACGACGTGTGGCGGGTGCGTGGCTTCGGCGACTTCCTGTCGTACTGCCTGCTGGCCGAGGGGGCCGTCGACATCGCCACCGAACCCGAGGTGTCGCTGTGGGATCTGGCCGCGCTCGACATCCTGGTCCGCGAGGCCGGCGGAACGTTCACGAACCTGGCCGGACAGCCGGGCCCACACGGCGGCAGCGCGGTCGCCACCAACGCGCTGCTGCATGACGCGGTGTTGACCAGGCTTTCTCAGCCGTCCCGATAGCTCGCACGCCCGAAGCCGGCGCTGTGAGTTGCGCTACAAAGCGGGCGATGTTACTCAGGAGTCAGTTCGGATACCTTACTCTGGAGTCAGTTCGGCAAGCGCCGACGAGAATCCCCATAGCGAGGCAGTTGAAAATGACCAACACCCTGCCGTCGAAACACGGATCACGGCCCAAGCGCGCCGACAAGGAAAGCGCGGTGGGCCTGCAGAAACACAAGCGCACGGCGACCGATCTGGGGCTGGCTCTGGTGACGCCGCTGGTCGGTCAGGAGTTCCTCGACCGCTACAACCTGCGTGACCCGCTCAACCGCGGGCTGAAGTACGGCGTCAAACACGCGTTCTCGGCCGCGGGCGCGGCCACCCGGCAGTTCAAGCGGGTGACCGGCAGCGGCAACGCGCCGGCCCGGCTGAAGAAGAGCGGCTCGGACTACTTCGACCTCACGCCCGACGACGAGCAGAAGATGATCGTCGAGACCGTGAGCGAGTTCGCCGCCGAGGTGATGCGGCCGGCCGCCCGCGAGGCCGACGATGCCGCGTCGTATCCCGACGAACTCGTCAGCAAGGCCAACGAACTCGGGATCGCCGCGATCAACGTGCCCGAGAATTTCGAGGGCATCGCCGCACATCGGGCGGCGGTCACCAACGTGCTGGTCGCCGAGGCACTGTCCTACGGCGACATGGGGCTGGCGCTGCCGATCGTGGCCCCCGCCGGGGTCGCCTCGGCGCTGACCCATTGGGGCAGCGCCGATCAGCAGGCGACCTACCTCAGGGAGTTCGCCGGTGAGAACGTGCCCCAAGCCTGTGTGGCGATCGCCGAGCCTCACCCGCTTTTCGACCCGACGGCGCTGAAGACCACAGCCGTGCGCACGCCGAGCGGCTACCGCCTCGACGGTGTCAAGTCGCTGGTGCCCGCCGCCGCGAACGCCGAAATCTTCATCGTGGCAGCACAACTCAACGGCAAACCGGCGCTGTTCATCGTCGAGTCGTCGTCTCAGGGACTCAGTGTCACGGCCGATCCCAGCATGGGGATCCGTGCCGCGGCGCTCGGCCAGGTCACCCTCGACAAGGTCACCGTGCCGCTCTCCGCGCGGCTCGGCGAGGAGGATGCGCCACAGGCCGACATAGACCGCGATTACTCGGAGGCGATCGCGCTGTCGCGGCTTGGCTGGGCGGCGCTGGCCGTCGGTACCGCACATGCGGTACTCGACTACGTGGTGCCATATGTCAAGGAGCGCCACGCGTTCGGTGAGCCGATCGCCCACCGGCAGGCGGTGGCGTTCATGTGCGCCGACATGGCGATCGAGTTCGACGGGCTGCGGTTGATCACGTGGCGCGGAGCCTCACGCGCCGACCAGGGGCTGCCTTTCGCCCGGGAGGCCGCGCTGGCCAAGCGTCTCGGCACCGACAAGGGCATGCAGATCGGCCTCGACGGCGTGCAGCTTCTCGGCGGCCACGGTTACACCAAGGAACACCCCGTCGAACGCTGGTACCGCGACCTGCGCGCGATCGGCGTCGCCGAGGGCGTAGTAGTCATCTGAGCCGTCATTCCTCATAACGAAAGACCAATCATGGCAATCAATCTGGAACTGCCGAAGAAGCTCGAGGCGGTCATCGAGAAGGCGCATCAGGGCGCCGCCGAGATGCTGCGGCCGATCTCGCGCAAATGGGATCTTCGCGAACACGAATACCCCGTCGAACTCGACACCCTGGCCACCCTCTTCGAGGGCATCTCGGAGGCCAAGACCATCGCGTTCGCCGGCGCCGAGGCCTTCCGCGAGGGCGACGAGCCCAAGGACGCCAACCACAACGGCGCCAACATGTCCGCGGTGCTCAACGTGATGGAGATCAGTTGGGGCGACGTGGCTTTGATGCTGTCGGTGCCGCGCCAGGGTCTCGGCAACGCCGCGATCAACAGCGTGGCCACCCCCGAACAGCTCGAGCGGCTCGGCAAGGACGTCTGGGCGGCGATGGCCATCACCGAGCCGGGCTTCGGCTCCGACTCGGCGGCGGTGTCGACGACGGCGACGCTCGACGGTGACGAGTACGTGATCAACGGCGAGAAGATCTTCGTCACCGCCGGCTCCCGGGCCACGCACATCGTGGTGTGGGCGACGCTGGACAAGTCGAAGGGCCGCGCGGCGATCAAGTCGTTCATCGTGCCGCGCGCGCATCCCGGTGTCACCGTCGAGCGTCTCGAGGACAAGCTGGGCATCAAGGCCTCTGACACGGCGGTGATCCGGTTCGACAACGTCCGGATCCCGAAGGACAACCTGCTCGGTAGCCCGGAAATCAACGTGGACAAGGGTTTTGCCGGGGTGATGGAGACCTTCGACAACACCCGTCCCGTCGTCGCCGCGATGGCCGTCGGCATCGCCCGGGCGGCGTTGGAGGAAGTGCGCAAGATCCTCACCGAGGCGGGCATCGAGATCTCCTACGACAAGCCCTCGCACGCACAGAGCGCACCGGCCGCGGAGTTCCTGCGGATGGAATCCGACTGGGAGGCCGCCTATCTGTTGATGGTGCGCTCGGCGTGGCAGGCCGACAACGACATTCCCAACTCCAAGGAAGCGTCGATGGGCAAGGCCAAGGCCGGCCGCGTCGCCAGCGACATCACCCTCAAAGCCGTCGAATTGGCAGGCACCGTGGGCTATTCGGAGCAGACCCTGCTGGAGAAGTGGGCCCGCGACTCCAAGATTCTCGACATCTTCGAGGGCACACAGCAGATCCAGCTTCTGGTGGTGGCGCGCCGCCTACTGGGCCTGTCCTCCGCCGAACTGAAGTAACCCCTTCCGGCTTCCGGCTTCCGGCGAGCAGACGCGTACACCCCCAAAACAGGGCGTTTTAGGGGGTGTACGCGTCTGCTCGCGCCCGGATGGGTCCGGATGGGTAGGGACCGTCAGCGCAAAGGTCCCCGGGGCTCGGACGAACCGAGCGGGCCGGGGACCTTCGCGTCGTGTCGAACTGTCAGGCGGCGCCCAGGTGCGCCTGCAGGTCGGGCTTCATCTCCCGCAGCTGCTGGCCCCAGTACTCCCAGCTGTGGGTGCCGTACGGCGGGAAGTTGAAGACCCCGTTGTTGCCGCCCGCGGCGATGTAGTTGTCGCGGAACGTGAGGTTGGTGCGGATCGTCAGCCCTTCGAGGAACTCGGCGGGCAGGTTCGCACCGCCCAACTCGTTGGGCGTGCCGTTACCGCAGTACACCCAGAGCCGGGTGCCGTTGGCGACGATCTTGGGGATCTGCAACATCGGGTCGTTGCGCACCCACGCGCTGTTGGGGTCTTCGGTCGGGCCCCACATGTCGTTGGCCTCGAAGCCACCCGCGTCGCCCATGGCCATGTTGATCAGGAACGGCCAGCTGCCCTCCGACGGGTTCAGGAACGCCGACAGCGCCCCGGCATAGATGAACTGGTCGGGGTGGTAGACCGAGAGGATGATCGCCGAGTTGCCCGACATCGACAGGCCGACCGCAGCGTTGCCGGTGGTCGAGATGCCCTTGTTGGCGGACAGCCACTGCGGCAGCTCGCTGGTCAGGAACGTCTCCCACTTGTAGGTCTGGCAGCCGTTGTTGCCGCAGGCCGGCCGGTACCAGTCGCTGTAGAAGCTGGACTGTCCGCCGACCGGCATGACCACGGCGAGACCCGAGTCGTAGTACCACTCGAACGCCTGGGTCTCCATGTCCCAGCCGTTGTAGTCGTCGCGAGCCCGCAGACCGTCGAGCATGTACACCGCGTGCGGCCCGCCCGGCTGGAATTGGACCTTGATGTCGCGGCCCATCGATGGTGACGGCACCATCAGGTACTCGACCGGCAGGCCGGGCCGGGAGAACGCTCCGGCGGTGGCGGAGTTTCCGGTCAGACCCACCACGCCGGGGAGCACGGCCGCCGCGACCGCGGCCACCGCGAACCGACGGGCCCATGGGCCACGGATCTTGTCAAAGAAGCTCATACTGCAATTCCATCCATTTCCGGTTGTGCGTTTGCACGCCATTCCCCCGCGATCGAGCGATCGCCACCGACGGCGCAGCGATGTCTTCACTGCGTCGTCGAGCCCGTTCGACCACCCCAGGGCCGTCGAACGGACCGAGAAACTTCAGTTGTCGCGTGTGCAGTAAAACATGTGACCAGCATGTGATAAAGCCCGACCGGCCGCGACGCCCGTTTTCGTGCGCCGGACGACCCTCTCATCAGGGCGCGGGCAAAGCGGTGCTCGCGGCGTCGGCGGGGCCGGGTCGCGGACCGTAGGCTGCGATTCATGGCAAAGGAGCGCACCCCGCGGCTGTCGGTGGACAGCTGGCTGGAGGCCGGCTACGCGATCCTGGCCGAAGAGGGCATCAAGGCGCTCAAGCTCGACCGGTTGTGCGAGCGGGTCGGGGCCACCAAAGGGAGCTTCTACTGGCATTTCGCCGACATGGCGACCTATCGCTCCGCGCTCGTTGAGGCGTGGGGCGAGTTGCGTGACGAGGACCGCCGGTTCTTTGCCGAGGCAAACGCCATGCCGCCGCGCGAGCGGCTCTCGCAAATGATGACGGCACTGGTGACCGCCCGGCACTGGACGTTGGAACGGGCGATGCGGGAGTGGGCCCGTACCGACACCGCGGTTGCGGCCAGCGTGCGCGCCTCCGATCAGCGCGTGTTGGACGCGGTGCGCCGGGCGTTTCTGGACTACGGGTTCGACTTCGAGGAAGCCGACCTGCGAGCCAACGCGACCTTCGCCGCTGGTATCGGCTTCTTACACCTGTCGGGTCGCCGGCCCAGTCCCAGCGCCACTGACCAGCGGGAACGGTTCCTCGACATCATGCTGCACCGCTGACCCACCCGAATCTTCCATACAAAAAAGTATGGTAGTGTCCGGCGATATGCCCCCTGCTTCGGTGGCCGACGCCATCACCAGCGAGTTCGTCGCCAACCTCGCCGACCGGGCCGCCGAGGCCGAGTGCCTGCGCCGGCTGCCCGCCGAGACGGTCCGGGAGTTCATCGCGACCGGGTTCACCGAATTGCTCGTGCCCGCGCGCTACGGCGGCGAACAGGCCGCGTTTCCGTCGATCCTGGACCCGGTACGACGAATGGCGCACGGCTGCGCCTCGAGCGCGTGGACGATCGGCTTCTACGCTCTGCACAACTGGATGCTCGCGCTGTTCGACGCGCGCGCCCAGGAGGAGGCGTTCGCGACGCGGCCCTTCTTGGCGCCGGCTCCCCTGGCCCCGACCGGACGCGGCGTGCCCGCGCCGGGTGGGGTGCGGCTGAGCGGCCGGTGGTCGTGGGCGACGGGCGTGATGGACGGCAACTGGATCATCGTCGGCGCGCTGTGCGGCCCCGACGACTCCATCTATCCGGCGCTGGCGCTGCTGCCGATCGACGCGGTGACGATCGAGGACGTCTGGCACACCGACGGCATGCGCGCCACCGGTTCCAACGACGTGGTGATCGCCGACGCGTTCGTGCCCGAGCACCGCCTGGTGCGGGTGGCCGACATCTACACCGGCACCGCACCCGGGGCGGCCCTGCACGACGCGGGCACCTACCGGTGGCCGATGGTGCCCGCGCTGGCGCTGCTGGCGGCCATGCCCGCCCTGGGCAGCGCCGAGCGCGCCGCGGCGATCTACGCCGAGCGGCTGTCGGAGCGCGTGCTCGCCTACGAGGGCGTGATGCAGAAGGACAAACCGATCGCGCAGGCCCGTCTCGCCGAGGCCGAGGTGCGGTTGCGCGGGCTGCGGGCCCTGCTGGCCGACACCGTCGGCGAGATCGAAGCCGCCGTCGATGCGGGAGAACAGCTTCCGCGGCCGGGGCGCGCGGCGGCGCGGTTGGCGGCCGCGCACATCGTGCACGAATCGCGGGCGGTGATCGGCCTGCTCCTGGAGGCCTCGGGCGCCAGCGCCCACTTCGTCGACCACCCGCTGCAGCGCATTCGGCGCGACGTCGACGTGATCTCCGGGCACGTAGTGTTCGATTACGACACCAGCCGAGAACTGGCTGGCGCCCTCAGACTGGGAATGAAGATTCCCAGAACCGCGATGGTGTGAGGAGAACCCAGATGGCCGACGACGTGCGCGACCGCATCACCAAGCTGTTCCAGAAGAACGTCGCCAACCGGGTGACGCGGTTACTGCCGTTCCAGACCCTGCTGGAGACGACCGGCCGCAAGTCCGGCAAGCCGCGACGGACGCCGCTGGGCGGTAGCCGGGTGGGCGACCAGTTCTGGTTCGTCTCGGAGTTCGGCGAGAAGTCGCAGTACATCAAGAACATCAAGGCCAACCCCAACGTGCGGGTGCGGCTGAACGGGCGCTGGCACAACGGCGTTGCGCATCTGATGCCCGACGACGATCCGCACGAACGGCTCAAGTCGCTGCCGCAGTTCAACAGCATGGGCGTGCGCACGTTCGGCACCAGCCTGCTGACGGTACGGGTCGATTTCACCGACTGACGGCTGTTGACTCCGCGCCAGAAGTAAAACTAAAGTCAGTTTTAGTTTCTGGTCCCGCCGTCGATGGAGTTCACCGTGGAGTCGTTCGTTCACCTCCGAAAAGGCCGCACTCCCAAGCGGTTACACGCCGACCTCGACGGGCTCAAGGACGACGAGCTGGGTCGCGGTGGATTCGTCGGACGCACCGCGAACATCTACCGCCGCCACGACCCCACCGCCTACCGCGCCGTCGGCCCGCTGAAGCCGCTCGACGTCATGGCCTCGTCGCTCAAGCCCGGCGACGCCGGCGACGCCGCCGGAAGCCCGCTGCTGCTGTTCTTCAACCCCGACTGCCGGATCTCGCTGAGCCGGCGCGCCGAGCCGATGCCGTTCTTCGTCCGCCACGTCGACGGTGACCTGTTGTCGTTCGTGCACGAGGGCTCGGGTCTGCTGGAGACGGAGTTCGGCCCGCTGCGCTACCGCGTCGGCGACTGGGTCTACATCCCGAAGGCCACGACCTGGCGGCAGGTGCCCGACGAGGAGACCACGCTGCTGATGATCGAGGCCACCGACGAGTTCCGGGTGCCGCCGCCCGGTCCCCTGGGTAGGCACTTCCCGTTCGACCCGTCGCAGGTCACGATCCCGGAGCCGCAGGCCATCGACACCGGCGACGGCCCGCAGATCAACGGAGAATACGAGGTCCGGCTCGTGCACGAGGGCGGCCCGACATCGCTGTTCTACCAACACAATCCGCTCGACGTCGAGGGCTGGCGCGGCGACAACTTCCCGTTCACATTCAACATCGAGGACTACAACGTCGTCGCCAGCGAGAGCGTGCACCTGCCGCCGACCGTGCACCTGTTCATGCAGGCGACCGGTGTCGCGGTGATGAACTTCCTGCCCCGGCCCGCCGAAACCGTGCCCGGCACGGAGCGGCCCCCGTGGTACCACCGCAACGTCGACTACGACGAGATCGCGTTCTTCCACGGCGGCGACCTGTTCGGCATCCCCATGCCGCCCGGCCTGATCAGCCACGCCCCGCAGGGCGTGCACCACGGCGCCCCGGAGAAGGCCCGCGAGCGGGCGCGGCGCAAGTTCGACGAACAGGACCGCGTCGGCTGGAAGGTGATCGCGATCGACACGTCGCGGCGGCTCACCCCGTCGGCGGAGGTGCTGGCGCACGACCTCGGAGCGGCGGCGGCCGCGACATCGAACGGAAGCCAGCACTCGTGACGTCGACGACCGGGGCGCCGGTGCGCCATGAATACGACCGCATCCCGTATCTCGTTGCCTACCAGAACACTTCGGGCGTGCGCGACGTGTACGGCGGGGTGGCCGAACTGGTGGTGCTGGAAAGTCATCTGCTGCGGCCGAAGGACCGGCCGAGCGACACCGTGCTGGTGTTCATGCACCCGATCGGCGGGGGCGCCTACCTGCCGATGATGAACGGCCTGGCCCGCGCCGGCCATCACGTCGTCTACTGCAACAGCCGGTTCCGCGGCACCGACTCGGCGTTGTTGATGGAGAAGGTCGTCGAAGACCTCGGCGAGTGCATCAAGGACGCCAAGAACCGGTTGGGCTACTCCAAGGTGGTGCTGGCCGGCTGGAGCGGGGGCGGGTCGCTGTCGGTGTTCTACCAGCAGCAGGCCCAGCATCCCACGGTGACGGCGAGCCCGTCCGGCGACGGCCCGGACCTGACCAAGCTTGGGCTGATCCCCGCCGACGGGCTGATGCTGCTGGCCGCCCACATCAGCCGCCACGGCACGCTGACCGAGTGGCTCGACGCGTCGATCCTCGACGAGTCCGATCCGACGAAGCGCGACCCCGAGCTGGACCTCTACAACCCGGACAACCCCAACCAGCCGCCTTACACACCGGAGTTCCTCGAGCGGTATCGCCAGGCGCAGATCGACCGCAACCGCCGAATCACCAAGTGGGTCAAGGAAAAGCTGGCCGATCTCAAGGCGGCGGGGCGACCCGATGACGAGTTCGCGTTCGTCGTGCACGGCACGATGGCCGACCCGCGCTGGCTGGACCCCACCGTCGACCCCAACGAACGCACGCCGGGCAGCTGCTATCTGGGCGACCCGCAGGTGGTCAACAACTCCCCCGTCGGCCTGGCCCGGTTCTGCACGCTGCGCAGCTGGCTGTCGCAGTGGAGCTACGACGACGCCAACGGCGACGCGGTCAAGGCGGGCCCGGACATCGCGGTGCCGACGCTGGTGATCGGCAACCTCGCCGACGACGCGTGCACGCCGAGCCACACCCGCAGGCTGTTCGAGGCGATCGGGCATCATGACAAGGAGATGCACGAGATCCCAGGCGCCAACCACTACTACGCGGGCGCCGACCAGCGCGACAAGCTGCGCGAGGCGGTCGGCGTGGTCACCGACTGGCTGCACCGACACGGGTTCTCCCAATGAGGGTGTCGGGTCCGCTGGACGGCATCCGGGTCATCGAGGTCGGCACCTTGATCTCGGGCCCTTTCGCCGGCCGGCTGCTCGGGGACATGGGCGCCGAGGTGATCAAGATCGAACCGCCGGGGGCGCCGGACCCGTTGCGCACCTGGGGCCAGGCCGAGCTCGCCGGGCACCACTTCTTCTGGACGGTGCACGCCCGCAACAAGAAGGCGGTGACGCTGAACCTGCGGGTGCCGCGCGGCCGGGAGCTGTTCCTCGACCTCGTCGAGCGCTCCGACATCATCGTGGAGAACTTCCGGCCCGGGACGTTGGAGAAGTGGGACCTCGGCTACGACGTGCTGCGCGAACGCAACCGCGGCGTCATCCTGGTCCGCGTCTCCGGCTACGGGCAGACCGGACCCGAGGCGCACAAGGCCGGCTACGCCTCGGTCGCCGAGGCAGTCAGCGGGCTGCGGCACATGAACGGTTTTCCGGGCGGCCCGCCGCCGCGGCTGGCGCTCTCGCTCGGCGACAGCCTGGCGGGCATGTTCGCCGCGCAGGGCGCGCTGGCCGCGCTGTACCGGCGCACGGTCACCGGCGAGGGGCAGATCGTCGACGCCGCGCTGACCGAGGCGTGTCTGGCGGTGCAGGAATCCACCATCCCCGACTACGACGTCGGCCGCGTGGTGCGCGGCCCGTCGGGCACCCGGCTGGAGGGCATCGCGCCGTCGAACATCTACCGCAGCGCCGACGGCAGCTGGGTGGTGATCGCCGCCAACCAGGACACCGTCTTCCGCAGGTTGTGCGAGGCCATGGGCCGCCCCGAGCTCGCCACCGACGAGCGGTTCGTCGACCACGGGTCCCGTGGCCGCAACCAGGACGAGCTGGACAAGATCATCGGCGACTGGGCCGCCGACCGCCTGCCGCACGACATCATCGAAACCCTCAGCGCGGCAGGGGTGATCGCCGGCCCCATCAACACCGTCGCCGAAGTGGTCGAGGACCCGCAGCTGCGGGCGCGCGGAATGCTGGTCGAGCACTGGGACGAGCGAATCGAGCGGCCGGTGCTGGGGCCCGGCGTCGTCCCGGTGCTCTCGGACACCCCGGGCACCGTGCGCACCGCCGGTCCGGCCACCCCCGGTCAGCACAACGACGAGGTCTACCGCGGACTGCTGGGCAAGTCGGTCGACGAACTCGACACGCTGCGGGCGGAAGGAGTGCTGTGAACGAGCTACCTGCCCACGTCGACATCCGCGACGTCTCACTGCGCGACGGGCTGCAGATCGAAGCGCCGATTCCGTTGGAGGCCAAGCTCGAACTGCTGGCGGCGGTCGCCGCGACGGGCGTGCGGGAGATGGAGGCGACGGCGTTCGTGTCGCCGACCAAGGTGCCCGCGCTGGCCGACGCGGCAGAGCTGGCCGCGCAGCTGCGCAACTTTCCCGGCATCGAGTTCTCCGCGCTGGTGGCCAGCCCCAACGGCGCCAAACGCGCGATCGGCGCGGGCCTGTCGTCGATCGAGTACGTGGTGTCGGCGGCCGACGGGCACAGCCGCGCCAACGTCGGGCGCAGCACGGCTGAGGCCACCGCGTTGATCCCCGAGATCGTCGCGATCGCCCACGACAGCGGGGCGTCGGTGGAGGTCATCATCGCCACCGCGTGGGACTGCCCGTTCGACGGGCCCACGCCGTCGCAGCGCGTCGTCGACATCGTGACCGCGGCAACCGACGCCGGGGCGGATCGGCTCGCCATCGCCGACACCATCGGCACGACCACGCCGCGGCGGGTCAGCGAGCTCATCGACCGGATCCGTCCATCGGTCGGTGACCGCCCCCTCGGGGCGCACTTCCACAACACCCGCGGCGCCGGGCTGGCCAGCGCCTATGCCGCGGTCAGCGCCGGTGTCACCAGGCTCGACGCCTCTTCCGGCGGGCTCGGCGGCTGCCCGTTCGCCCCGGGTGCGAGCGGCAACATCGCCACCGAGGATCTGGTGTACCTGTTGCGGGACAGCGGCATTTCCGTCGACGTCGACCTGCCGGCGGCGATCACCGCCGCGGAGGTGGCACAACGCGTCGTCGGCCATGAACTGCCCAGCTCGCTGCTGCGCGCCGGCGACCGGAAACTGAGCTGAGGCGCCGTGGCCACGGAACCGTCGGCGACGCTCAGCCCCAAGGGCCGCCAGACCCGTGAGGCCATCGAGCTGGCGGCCCGAAAGTTGTTCGCCGAACGTGGCTTTCACGGCACCACGCTGAGCGATATCACGTCGGCGGCGGGCAAGTCACCCGCGGCGTTCTACCGGTATTTCGCCGACAAGGAAGACTTGTTGGCCACGTTGGCGGAGTCGTTCCTGCACGACGTGGTGGCCCCGTCGGGATCCACCCTTGCGCTGCCCGAATCACCGGACGACGACGCGTTCTTTTCCTCGGTGGTCACCGGCTACTGGAACATGTTCAAGCAGAACATCGGCATCATGATCGCGGTCGCGCAGCTCGCCGCCACCCAACCGCGATTCGCCCACGTGCAGAACGAGTTTCGCCGCCTCGGTATGGACATCGTCGCGGCCTCCGTGCGCCACGCGCAAGAGCAGGGCTACGGCACCGACCTCAATCCCGAACACACCGCGGCGGCGATCGCGCTGCTGTTCGAGAACTTCACCACGGTCTTCGTCGGCACGTCGGGCCTGGACCTCGAGATCGGTGACGAGGACGCCATCGCGACCCTGTCGAAGATCTGGAAGAAGACGCTTTATGGCTCCTAGCAGTGGGCCGGGTGAACTACCGCGCGCTCGGCGACATAGTTGAAAGGAATCAGTGTGGATTTCGACCTGCCCGACCACCTACGGACACTGCTCGCCGAGATGGATGCGTTCATCGAAGCCGAGATCAAACCGCTGGAACGCGAGCACATCCAGTACTTCGACCATCGCCGCGAGCATGCCCGCACCGACTGGGACAACGGCGGCATACCCCGACGCGAGTGGGAGGATCTGCTCTCCGAGATGCGTCGTCGTGCCGACAAGGCAGGCTGGTTGCGGTACGGCCTGCCGTCGCGATTCGGCGGCCGCGACGGCACCAACCTCGACATGGCGGTCATCCGGGAACATCTGGCGCACAAGGGCCTTGGGCTGCACAATGACCTGCAAGACGAGTCGTCGATCGTCGGGAACTTCCCGCAGGTCATCATGATGGACCGGTTCGGCACCGCCGACCAGAAGAAGGAGTGGACCGAGGCGTTGATCACCGGTGAGCGGTCGATGGCCTTCGGGCTCACCGAGCCGAACCACGGCTCCGACGCCACGTGGCTGGAGACCCGCGCGGTGCGCGACGGCGACAGCTGGGTCATCAACGGCGCCAAGCGGTTCAACACCGGCGTGCATCGCGCCACCCACGACCTGGTCTTCGCGCGCACCTCGGGGGAAGACGGTCAGGCGCGCGGCATCACGGCGTTCCTGGTTCCGACCGACACGCCGGGCTTCACCGTGCCGTACTACTGGTGGACGTTCAACATGCCGACCGACCACGGCGAGGTCGAGCTCAAGGACGTGCGCGTGCCCGCCGACTCGGTTCTCGGCGAAGTGGACCGGGGACTCGAGGTGGGCCAGACCTTCCTGCACGAGAACAGGATTCGGCAAGCCGCCAGCAGCTTGGGCGCCGCACAGTACTGCATCGACCGTGCGGTGGCCTACGCGAACGAGCGCTCGGTCTTCGGCAAGCCGCTCGCGGTGAACCAGGCGGTGCAGTGGCCGCTGGTCGAGCTGCAGACCGAAGCGCAGATGGTGCGGCTGCTGGTCCGCTACGCCGCCACGGAGTTGGACCGCAACCACCACATGGAGGTCTCCGACAAGGTGTCGATGGCCAACTACCGCGCCAACCGGCTGGTGTGCGAGGCCGCCGACCGCGCGATGCAGGTGTTCGGCGGGGTCGGTTACAGCAGGCACGAACCGTTCGAACACATCTATCGCCATCACCGCCGCTACCGCATCACCGAAGGCGCCGAGGAGATTCAGATCCGCCGGGTGGCGCAGCGGATGTTCGGATTCGGTAAGCGTTGAGCGAGCCGCTGACCGACGCGCTGGCCGAGGTGCTCGAGCCGGTGCTCGGTGCGGGCGTCGTGGTGGCGAACCTGCGTCGGTTGACCGGCGGCGCGAGCCGCACAACATGGGCGTTCGACGCGGTCACCGACATCCGGTCGTCGCTCATCCTGCGCACCGGCCCACCCGACGACGTGCACGCCAGCATGGAGCTGGAGGCCACGGTGCAACAGCGCGCCGCGGCCGCGGGCGCGCCCGTTCCCCGCATCCTGGCCGCGGACAGTTCACCTGCCGCGCTGGGCAATCCGTATCTGATCTGCGACGCCATCGCCGGAGAGACGCTGGTACGCAGGATCCACCGCGCGCTCGACGACGCCGGCCGCAGCCGGCTGCTGCACCAGTGCGCACAGGCACTGGCCGCGATCCACCGCGCCGACCCCGACGGCATCGGCCTGGCCGCCGGTGACCAGCTCGCCGAATGGCGGGACCGGCTCGACGAGATGGGCGACCCCACCGCCCCGTTCGAATGGGCGTTTCGCCGGCTCCAGGCGCATCGTCCGCCGCCGTCGCGCCAGGTTCTCGTGCACGGCGACTTCCGGATGGGCAACCTCATCGTCGACGACGAAGGCCTGGCGGCCGTACTGGACTGGGAGCTGGTGCACCTCGGCGAGGTGTACGAGGATCTGGCCTGGTTCTGCATCCGGGCGTGGCGCTTCGGCGCCCCCGAGGAGCGCGGCGCCGGCGGGCTCGGCAGCGTGGAGACGTTTCTGGCCGCATACGAGGCCGCCGCCGACCTTACGCTGGACCGAAAGGCGTTTCGGTGGTGGCTGACCGTCGCGACGTTGCGCTGGGGCGTGATCTGCCGGTATCAAGCCGAGCGGCACCTGTCCGGCCAGACCCGGTCGGTGGAGTTGGCCGCGATCGGCCGCCGGGTCAGCGAAACCGAATGGGATGTACTGGATCTGCTGGCCGGAGGGGGGCCCAGATGACCGGCTACCACGGCCGTCCCACCGCGGCCGAACTCGTCGAAGCGGTGGCCGAGTTCCTCGAGGGCGACGTGCGCGCCGCGACGGCGCCGACCGAGCAGGCCGCCAACACCGCACAGGTCAACTTCCACGCCCGCGTCGCCGCCAACGTGCTGCGCATCGTCGAACGCGAGCTGCGCGACGAGTCGGCCGCCGAGGTCACCGACGCGCTTGCGGCGTTGGGTTATCGCGACGAACCCGCGCTGGCGGCCGCGATCCGCGCCGGCGAACTCGACGACCGGCCCGACGAGGTGCTGGCGGCGCTGCGCACCCTGGTGCGGCATCGGCTGACGATCGACCACCCCGGCTACGCCGAGGGGTGATTTGGGTGCGTTCAGGCGTGGTGAGCGCGCGTAACCGCACACAAATCGCTCAGAGCCGGCGTGCTCCTGGACTTGTAGATGTCCTCGAATAGGGACAAGGTTGGTGTCGTATCCATGCCGCCGAGTGTTTTACCTCAACAAATGTCGAGGTCAAGGGAGGACCGCGTATGGCCGTCGAGTCCGGCGTGATCACTACCGTCGCCGATCGCCTGTTCGACGCCATCGAGAAGGGCGACATCGCCACCGTGGAGCAACTGTGGAGCAATGACGTGGTGGTCTGGAAGGTCGCCGATCGTGACCGCGACAAGGACCGGGCGCTGCGGGTCATCGGCTGGTTCATGGACACCACCACGGCCCGTCGCTACGAGATCCTCGAGCGCAGGCTGTTCGACGGCGGGTTCGTCCAGCAGCACGTTCTGCACGCCGACGGCCGCAACGGAAAGACGATCGCGATGCGGGTCTGCATCGTGATCAAGGTGAACGCCGTCGGGCTGATCGACCGCATCGACGAGTACTTCGACCCGGCGGAGATCAGCCCGCTGCTGGACGGCTCGCGGACCACGGAGAAGGCGACATGACAGACGTTTCGGAGTTCCTCAGCGACCCGGCGTCGCTCGGCGAATGGCGCCTGGTGCCCGACAAGTCCACCGTCGCGGTCAACGTCAAGTCGATGTGGGGGCTGATGCCGGTCAAAGGCCGGTTCACCGAGCTGAGCGGCGAGGCGCAACTCACCGGCGGGCCAACGGTTTTCGGCCGCATGGTGATCAAGGCCGCGTCGCTGCGGACCGGGATCGGCAAGCGCGACAGGCATCTGCACTCGGCCGACTTCTTCGAGGCGGAGAGGTTTCCCGACATCACCGTGGAGGTCAACGGGCTGACGGCGACCGGTGCCGACACCGTCGACTTGGCTGCACAGCTGACGGTCAAGGACACCACCAAACCGCTGCCGCTGACCGCACAGGTCGCGGTGTTCAACGACGGGACGGTGCGGCTCACCACCAAATCCCTGGTGGACCGCCAAGAGTTCGGTGTCGACGGCAACCTGCTGGGGATGATCGTTGACACCGCAGCGATCTCGGGCGATGTCGTGTTCCGTCGCGTGAGCTAGCCGTACCATCGGCACATGGTCGAGTCATCGCGTCCGTTGCGGATCCTGGTTTACAGCGACAATCCACGGGTCAGGGAACAGGTCAAGCTGGCACTCGGCAAGCGGGTACACCCCGACCTGCCCGAACTGACCTACGTCGAGGTGGCCACCGGCCCGGTGGTGATCCGGCACATGGACAAGGGCGGGTTCGACCTCGTGATCCTGGACGGAGAGGCCTCCCCGGCAGGCGGCATGGGGATCGCCAAACAACTCAAGGACGAGATCGACGACTGCCCACCGATCCTGGTGTTGACGGGCCGCGAGGACGACGCCTGGCTGGCCCAGTGGTCGCGCGCGGAGGCCGCGGTTCCGCACCCGATCGATCCGATCCGTCTGGGCGACGCCGTGGTGTCGCTGCTGCGCACCCCCGTGCCATAGCCAGAAACGCCGAAATTTCCTGTCTCGCTTGCCGATTCAGGGCACGACAACATAGCCAGACCCGGCCAATAGCGATACTAACCAAAACTCGTGGTGCGGATCGCAAAGCCCGCTAGGCTGTGGGTAAGCTCACATCGACAGCCCACGAGGGAGCGAATTCGCGGTATGGATTTGTACACGCCAATCCTGGTGCTTGGCGCTATTGCGGCTGCGTTCGCGGTCGTCTCGGTAGGCATCGCTTTGGTTGTCGGCCCCCGGCGCTACAACCGGTCGAAGCTCGAGGCCTACGAGTGCGGCATCGAGCCGCTGCCGCCGGAGGACCTGTCGCGCCACGGCATCGGCCAACGGTTTCCGATCAAGTACTACCTGACCGCGATGTTGTTCATCATCTTCGACATCGAGATCGTGTTCCTGTACCCGTGGGCGGTGGCGTTCGACAGCCTGGGGCTGTTTGCGCTGGTAGAGATGCTTCTGTTCATGGCGGCGGTGTTTGTGGCCTACGCCTACGTGTGGCGGCGAGGAGGCCTGACGTGGGACTAGAGGAAAAGCTGCCCTCCGGGATTCTGCTGTCCACCGTCGAGACGGTGGCCGGCTACATCCGCAAGGGCTCGTTGTGGCCTGCGACCTTCGGCCTGGCCTGCTGCGCCATCGAGATGATGGCCACCGCGGGTCCGCGGTTCGACATCGCGCGGTTCGGCATGGAGCGGTTCTCCGCGACGCCGCGCCAGGCCGATCTGATGATCGTCGCAGGTCGGGTCAGCCAGAAGATGGCTCCGGTGCTGCGGCAGATCTACGACCAGATGGTCGAGCCCAAGTGGGTGCTGGCGATGGGGGTGTGCGCCTCGTCGGGCGGAATGTTCAACAATTACGCGATCGTGCAGGGCGTCGACCACGTCGTCCCGGTCGACATCTACCTGCCGGGCTGCCCGCCCCGCCCCGAGATGTTGCTGCACGCGATCCTCAAGCTGCACGACAAGATTCAGGAGATGCCGCTCGGGGTCAACCGCGAGCAAGCGATTCGCGAAGCCGAGGAGGCAGCACTGGCAGTGCCCCCGACCATCGAGCTCAAAGGGTTGTTGCGGTGAGCGAGAACGAAACCGACACCCCCGCAGACGAGCCCGAAATCATCGGCGTGCGCCGCGGCATGTTCGGTGTGCAGGACACCGGCGACACGTCCGGCTACGGGCGGCTGATCCAGCCGGTCGAACTGCCGGGCGGTTCACCTCGCCCCTACGGCGGGTATTTCGACGAGGTCGTCGACAAGCTGCACGCCGCGCTCGGCGCGGACACCTACGCCGAGTCGATCGAGCGGGTGGTGGTATATCGCGAGCAACTGACCCTGGAGGTGTTCCGCGGGAAGCTCCCCGTGGTGGCGCAGACGTTGCGTGACGATCCCGGTCTGCGCTTCGAGCTGTGCCTGGGTGTCAGCGGGGTGCACTACCCCGACGACGCCGGCCGCGAACTGCACGCCTTCTACCCGTTGATGTCGATCACGCACAACCGGCGGATCCATCTGGAGGTCGCCGCACCGGACGCCGATCCGCACATCCCATCGCTTTTCGGCGTGTACCCGACCGTGGACTGGCACGAGCGCGAGACCTACGACTTCTTCGGAATCATCTTCGATGGCCATCCGTCGTTGACCCGCATCGAAATGCCCGACGACTGGGTCGGGCATCCGCAACGCAAGGACTACCCGTTGGGCGGCATCCCGGTGGAGTTCCACGGGGCCGAGATCCCGCCGCCCGATCAGCGGAGGGCCTACAACTGATGAGCACATCCCCCACCCCGCCCGGACAGGGCGGTGCTGACCTCTCGGGCGCATCCGCGGACGGACCGGTTGTCCTTGTCGGCGGCCAGGATTGGGACCAGGTCGTGCAGGCCGCCAGGGAGGCGGCGACGCACGCCGACGAACGGATCGTCGTCAACATGGGCCCGCAGCACCCCTCCACGCACGGGGTGTTGCGGCTCATCCTCGAGATCGAGGGCGAGACCGTCGTTCAGGCCCGCTGCGGAATCGGCTACCTGCACACCGGGATCGAGAAGAACCTGGAGTTCCGCAATTGGACGCAAGGGGTCACCTTCGTGACCCGGATGGATTATCTCTCACCGTTTTTCAACGAGACCGCATACTGCCTCGCTGTCGAGAAGCTGCTCGGTGTCACCGACGAGATCCCCGAGCGGGCCAGCGTCATCCGGGTGATGATGATGGAGCTCAACCGGATCTCGTCACATCTGGTCGCGTTGGCCACCGGCGGCATGGAACTCGGCGCGATGAGCGCGATGTTCTACGGCTTCCGTGAACGCGAGTTGGTGCTGGACGTTTTCGAAGCGGTCAGCGGGCTGCGGATGAACCACGCCTACATCCGTCCCGGCGGGGTGGCCATGGACCTTCCGGACGACGCCATCCCCCAGATCCGCGATCTGCTCGAGCTGATGCCGAAGCGGGTGAAGGACCTCGAAGACCTGCTCAACGAGAACTACATCTGGAAAGCCCGCACGCAGGGCGTCGGCTACCTGGATCTGACCGGGTGTATGGCCCTTGGCATCACCGGGCCCTGCCTGCGGTCCACGGGTCTGCCCCACGATCTGCGAAAGGCCCAACCCTATTGCGGTTATGAGAATTACGAATTCGACGTCATCACCCATGAGGGTTGCGACTCCTACGGTCGCTATCTGATCAGGGTCAACGAGATGCACGAGTCGCTGAAGATCATCGAGCAGTGCTTGGACAAGCTCAAGCCGGGCCCGGTGATGTTGCAGGACAAGAAGTTGGCATGGCCGGCCGACCTGAAGGTCGGTCCCGACGGGCTCGGCAACTCGCCTGAGCACATCGCGCACATCATGGGACATTCGATGGAGGGGCTGATCCACCACTTCAAGCTCGTCACCGAGGGCATCCGGGTCCCGCCGGGCCAGGTGTACTCGGCCATCGAGTCGCCCCGCGGCGAGCTCGGCGTGCACATGGTGTCCGACGGCGGCACCCGCCCCTACCGGGTGCACTACCGCGACCCGTCGTTCAACAACCTGCAGGCGGTGGCGGCGATGTGCGAGGGCGGCATGGTGGCCGACTTGATCACCGCGGTGGCATCGATCGATCCGGTGATGGGCGGGGTGGACCGATGAGCGCTTGCGCGAAGTGGGGACGAGATAGATGAGCATCTTCTTCGAGCTTGGTCAGCGACCCGATGAACCGGGCCCACCGATAAGCGGACCCACGTCATATCCGGAGGACGTCACCGCCCGGCTTTCCGCTGACGCCGAGAAGATCATCGCGCGCTATCCGCAACCGCGCTCGGCCCTCTTGCCGCTGCTGCACCTCGTGCAGTCCGAGGACGGCTGCCTGACCAACGCGGGTATCGCGTTCTGTGCCAATCAGTTAGGGCTGACCAGCGCCGAAGTCACCGCGGTGGCCACGTTTTACACGATGTACCGACGCACCCCGACCGGCGACTATCTGGTCGGGGTGTGCACCAACACGTTGTGCGCGATCATGGGCGGCGACGCGATTCTGGACAGTCTTCAGGACCACCTTGGCATTTCCACGGGTGACACCACCGACGACGGCCGCGTCACGCTGGAGCACATCGAGTGCAACGCCGCATGCGACTACGCGCCGGTCGTGATGGTCAACTGGGAGTTCTTCGACAACCAGACGCCCGCCACAGCGCGGGACCTGGTCGACGGGTTACGCGTCGGCAACCCGCCGGAGCCCACCCGCGGTGCGCCGCTGTGCACGTTCCGTGAAACGGCGCGCACGCTGGCGGGGCTCCCCGATCCGCGCTCCGGCGGCGACCGGGTCGGTGACGCCACGCTCGTCGGCCTGCGGGTGGCACGTGAACGCGGCATGAGCGCTCCCGACCCGGACGCCGCAGCTGGATCCGACGACGGCGCGCCCGACGACCAGACGGTGGCGACGGAGGCGACGAAGGACGCCTCGGCGCCGGGGCCGTCAGCCACCGTCCCACCCGAGCCGAACACCGCTGAAACCAACCCAGACGCAACGGATTCGCATATATGACCGCACTGACCCCCGTACTGAGCAGGTTCTGGGACGAACCGGAGCCATGGTCAATGGACACCTACCGGCGGCACGGTGGATACCGCGCCCTCGAGAAGGCGTTGGCCATGTCCCCCGACGACGTCATCGCGCTCGTGAAGGATTCCGGCCTGCGGGGCCGCGGCGGTGCGGGCTTCCCGACCGGCACGAAATGGTCGTTCATCCCGCAGGACGACACCGGAGCGGGCGCTAAGCCGCACTACCTCGTCGTCAACGCCGACGAGTCGGAACCCGGTACCTGTAAAGACATTCCGCTGATGCTGACGACACCGCACTTCTTGATAGAAGGCGCGATCATCGCCTCGTATGCCATCCGGGCACATCACGCGTTCATCTATCTGCGCGGCGAAGTGGCCCCGGTGCTGCGACGGCTCAACGCCGCGGTGGCCGAGGCGTATGAGACCGGCTTCCTCGGGGACAACGTCGCGGGCTCCGGGTTCAGCCTGGAGCTGATCGTGCACGCAGGCGCGGGCGCCTACATCTGCGGCGAGGAGACCGCGCTGTTGGACTCGTTGGAAGGTCGACGCGGACAGCCCCGACTGCGTCCGCCGTTTCCGGCCGTCGCCGGGCTGTACTCCTGTCCGACGGTGGTCAACAACGTCGAGTCGATCGCCAGCGTGCCACCGATCGTGCTCAACGGGGTGGACTGGTTCCGGTCGATGGGCACGGAGAAATCTCCTGGCTTCACGCTGTATTCGCTGTCCGGGCATGTCGCCAAACCCGGACAGTACGAGGCGCCGCTCGGCATCACCTTGCGTGAGCTTCTCGAGTACGCCGGCGGTATCCGCGGCGGCCACAAGCTGAAGTTCTGGACGCCGGGCGGTTCGTCCACGCCCTTGTTGACCGATGAGCACCTCGACGTGCCACTGGATTACGAAGGCATGACGGGCGCCGGAACCATGCTCGGCACCAAGGCGCTGCAGATCTTCGATGAAACAACCTGCGTGGTGCGGGCCGTTCGTCGCTGGAGCGACTTCTACGCGCATGAATCGTGCGGTAAGTGCACCCCGTGCCGCGAGGGCACCTATTGGTACATCCAGATCTTCGAGCGCCTCGAGACAGGTCGCGGTACGGCCGCCGACCTTGACAAGCTTCTCGACATCTCCGACAACATCTTCGGTCGCGCGTTCTGCGCGTTGGGCGACGGGGCGACGGCACCGGTGGTGTCCTCGATCCAGTATTTCCGCGACGAGTACCTCGCTCATCTGGACGGCGGCTGCCCGTTCGACCCGCACGCCTCGACGTTGATGGCCACCGAAGGGGCGGGAGCATGACCATTCCGGCGAGCAGACGAGAAGACCCCCAGGACAGCAGGGCGAAGGACGGGGCGCCGACGCAGCCCCCGGTCGAGATGGTGACCCTCACCATCGACGACGTCGAGGTCAGCGTTCCTAAGGGCACCTTGGTGATTCGGGCCGCCGAGTTGATCGGCGTCGAGATTCCACGGTTCTGCGACCACCCGCTTCTTGACCCCGTCGGTGCGTGCAGGCAATGCCTGGTCGAGGTCGAAGGGCAGCGAAAGCCGATGGCGTCGTGCACGATCACGTGCACACCCGACATGGTGGTCCGCACCCAGTTCACCTCCGAGGTCGCCGACAAGGCGCAGGAGGGGATCATGGAGTTCCTGCTGATCAACCATCCCCTGGACTGCCCGGTGTGCGACAAGGGCGGCGAATGCCCGCTGCAGAACCAGGCCATGTCGGCCGGCCGCCCGGAAACCCGGTTCGAGGACGTCAAGCGGACCTTCCCCAAGCCGATCAACGTCTCCTCGCAGGTGCTGTTGGACCGTGAGCGCTGCATCATGTGCGCTCGCTGCACCCGGTTCTCCGAACAGATCGCCGGTGACCCGTTCATCGATCTGCTGGAACGCGGTGCACAGCAACAGGTCGGCATCGCACCGGGCGAACCGTTCGAATCGTATTTCTCCGGAAACACCGTCCAGATCTGCCCGGTCGGCGCGCTCACCGGCGCGGCGTACCGGTTCCGGGCCCGGCCGTTCGACCTGGTGTCCAGCCCCAGCGTGTGCGAGCACTGCGCGTCCGGATGTGCCCAGCGCACCGATCACCGGCGCGGAAAAGTGATGCGCCGCTTGGCCGGAGACGATCCACAGGTCAACGAGGAATGGAACTGCGACAAGGGGCGCTGGGCATTCACCTACGCCACCCAGGGTGATCGCATCACCAGCCCCTTGATCCGCGGCGAGGACGGCGAGCTACGGCCGGCGTCCTGGGCGGAGTCGCTCGCGGTGGCCGGTGCGCGCCTGGCGAAGGCCAACGGCCGCACGGGCCTGCTCGTGGGCGGAAGGGTGTCGGTGGAGGACGCCTACGCCTACGCCAAGTTCGCCCGGATCGCGCTGGACACCAACGACATCGACTTCCGCGCCCGCCCGCACAGCGCTGAGGAAACCGATTTCCTCGCCAGCCACGTCGCCGGCCATCCGATGACGGTCACCTACACCGACCTGGAGAACGCGCCCGCGGTGCTGCTCGTCGGGTTCGAACCCGAAGAGGAATCGCCGATCGTCTTCCTGCGGCTGCGCAAGGCCGCCCGCAAGAAGGGGCTGCAGGTGATCGGCGTCGCCCCGTTAGCCACCCGCGCCCTGACCAAGCTGCGCGGACGTCTCGTCAGGACGGCGCCGGGCGGCGAGGCCGCCGCGCTTGACGGGCTGGTCGACGACGAACAGCTGAAGCGGCCGGGAGCGATCATCCTCGCCGGCGAACGACTGGCCACCTCGCCCGGAGCCCTTTCCGCCGTAGGCAGATTGGCGGCACAGACCGGTGCCCGCCTGGCGTGGGTACCGCGACGCGCCGGCGAGCGGGGCGCCGCCGAGGCCGGTGCGCTGCCGAACCTGTTGCCCGGTGGCCGGCCGGTCGACGATGCGACCGCGCGTGCGCAGACCGCCGCGGCGTGGCATGTCGACGAGCTACCCAGCACACCGGGCCGTGACACCTCGGCGATTCTGGAAGCCGCCCGCAGCGGAGACTTGGACGCCCTGCTGGTCGGCGGTGTGGAACTCGCCGACCTGCCCGATCCCGACGCCGCACTGGCCGCGCTCGAAGCCGCCCCGTTCGTGGTGAGCCTCGAGCTTCGGGAAAGCGCGGTCACCGCGGTCGCCGATGTGGTCTTCCCCGTCGCACCCGTGGTGGAAAGGGGCGGCTCGTACATGAACTGGGAGGGACGGCTCCGCCCGTTCGAGCCCTCGTTGGAGACCAACGCCATTCCCGATTCTCGGGTGCTGAACTATCTGGCCGACGAACTCGGGGTCTCGTTGAACATGGCCGACCCGGGGATCGGCCGCGACGAGATGATCCGGTTGGGGGTCTGGGAGGGACCGCGACCCGCCGCACCGCAGGTGCCGGCCGCGGCGCCGACCGTGCCGGGCCCGGGTCAGGCGGTGCTGGCGAGCTGGCGTCTGCTGCTGGACGCGGGACGCCTGCAGGACGGCGAACCGCACCTGGCGGGTACCGCGCGTGACCCGATCGCGCGGCTCTCGGCGGCGACAGCCGCCGAGATCGGGGCCGCCGAAGGTGATTCGGTGACGGTTCGTACCGATCGCGGAGCCATCACGCTGCCACTGGTGATCACCGACATGGACGATCGCGTGGTCTGGCTGCCGTTGAACTCTCCGGGCTCCGCGGTACACCAGAGCCTGGGAGTGACGGCGGGAGCCGTGGTTTCGATAGAACGGGCAGAACAATGATCCATCCGGATCCGACGCTGTTCGGGCATGACCCGTTGTGGCTGATCATCGGGAAGGCGGTCGCGATCTTCGCGTTCCTGATGTTGACCGTCCTCGCGGCGATCCTCATCGAACGTAAGCTGTTGGGCCGCATGCAGATGCGGTTCGGCCCGAACCGAGTCGGGCCAGGCGGGCTCCTGCAGTCGCTGGTCGACGGCGTCAAGCTGGCGCTCAAAGAGGGCCTGATCCCCGCCGGCGCCGACAAGTTCATCTACCTGGCGGCGCCGGTGATCGCAGCGATCCCGGCGTTCATCGCGTTCGCGGTGATCCCGATGGGCGGCGAGGTGTCGATATTCGGGCACCGCACCGCGCTTCAGCTCACGGACATGCCCGTCGCGGTGCTCTACATCCTCGCCGCCACCTCGATCGGCGTGTACGGGATCGTGTTGGCCGGCTGGGCATCCGGTTCCACTTACCCGTTGCTGGGCGGGCTGCGTTCCACCGCACAGGTGATCTCGTACGAGATCGCGATGGGGCTGTCTTTCGTCGCGGTGTTCATCTACGCCGGCACGATGTCGACGTCGGGCATCATTGCCGCCCAGGACGGAACCTGGTTCATCTTCCTGCTGCTGCCGTCGTTCGTCATCTACGTGACGTCGATGGTCGGGGAGACCAACCGGGCGCCCTTCGACCTGCCCGAGGCCGAAGGTGAACTGGTCGGCGGATTCCACACCGAGTACTCGTCGATCAAGTTCGCGATGTTCATGCTCGCCGAGTACGTCAACATGACGACCGTGTCGGCGCTGGCCACCACGCTGTTCCTCGGCGGCTGGCACGCCCCGTGGCCGATCAACATGTGGGACGGCGCCAACACCGGTTGGTGGCCGCTGCTGTGGTTCACCCTCAAGGTGTGGGGCTTCTTGTTCCTGTACTTCTGGCTACGCGCCACGCTGCCGCGGATGCGTTACGACCAGTTCATGGCGATGGGCTGGAAGGTGCTGATCCCCATCTCGCTGGCATGGATCATGATCGTCGCCGTCGCCCGCGGTCTGCGCAACCAGGGTGTCGACGAGATGGCGACAGTGCTGTTCTCCGCGGGCGCGATCATCGCCCTGCTGATCCTCATCGCGCTGTGGCGATCTGCCCGAGGCAAGGAAACTCGCAAACCGCCCAGGCAGAAGCTGGATCCGGAAGTCTTCCCCACCCCGCCGCTGCCGACCGCAACCAAGGAGCGAGCCGATGCGTAAGTTCTTCGAGGCGATAGCGGGTTTCGCGGTCACGTTCGGGACCATGTTCAAAAAGCCCATCACCCAGGAGTATCCGGAGAAGCCGGGCCGAGTCGCACCCCGCTATCACGGCCGACACCAACTCAACCGCTACCCCGACGGGCTGGAGAAGTGCATCGGTTGCGAGCTGTGCGCATGGGCATGTCCGGCCGACGCCATCTACGTCGAGGGCGCCGACAACACCGACGAGGAACGGTACTCGCCGGGCGAACGTTACGGCCGCGTCTACCAGATCAACTACCTGCGCTGCATCGGTTGCGGCTACTGCGTCGAGGCCTGCCCGACCCGCGCGCTGACGATGACCAACGACTACGAGATGGCCGACGACAACCGCACCGACCTGATCCTCGGCAAGGACAAGCTGCTGGCCCCACTCGAGCCGGGGATGCTGCCGCCGCCGCACCCGATGGCCGAGGGCAGCACCGATGAGGACTACTACCTCGGGAACATCAAGCCCATCACCGAGGACATCCGATGACGCTCGAGCTGGTCGCCGCGATGGCCGCCGACACCGCCGGCCGCACGACAACCACCGAAGCGGTGCTGTTCTGGGTGCTCGGCGCTGTCGCGTTGATCGGCGCCCTGGGCGTGGTGGTCGCGCCCAAGGCGGTGTACTCCGCGATGTTCCTGGCGATGACGATGATCGTGCTGGCGATTTTCTACATCGCGCAGGACGCGCTGTTTCTCGGCGTCGTGCAGGTGGTGGTCTACACCGGCGCCGTGATGATGCTGTTCCTGTTCGTCATGATGCTCATCGGTGTCGACTCCTCGGAATCCCTGGTGGAAACCATTCGCGGACAACGTATCGCCGCGATCGTGTTCGGTATCGGCTTCGGCATCCTGATGATCGCCGGAATCGGCAACGTCTCGGCAGGCGGGTTCGTCGGGTTGGGGCAGGCCAACGCCGGTGGCAACGTCGAGGGGTTGGCGGCGTTGATCTTCATCCGCTACCTGTGGGCGTTCGAGTTGACCAGCGCACTGCTCATCACCGCGGCCCTGGGTGCCATGGTGCTGGCGCACCGGGAACGGTTCGCGCGCCGCAAGACCCAGCGTGAACTGGCCGAGGAGCGGTTCGAGCCGGGCGGCTATCCGACCACGCTGCCCAATCCCGGTGTCTACGCGCGTTATAACGCCGTCGACGTCCCCGCACGCCTGCCCGACGGGTCAGATTCCGAACTGTCGGTCAGCCCCATCCTGAAGAAGCGGTCCGTCACCTCGGCCAACGGTGGGAACAACGACACATGAACCCAGACAACTACCTGTACCTGTCGGCGCTGTTGTTCACGATCGGCGCCAGCGGTGTGCTGCTGCGCCGCAACGCCATCGTCATGTTCATGTCCGTCGAGTTGATGCTCAACGCCGCCAACCTGGCCCTGGTCGCGTTCTCGCGGATGCACGGCCAACTGGACGGCCAGGTGGTGGCGTTCTTCACCATGGTCGTCGCCGCATGCGAGGTGGTGGTTGGCCTCGCGATCATCATGACCATCTTCCGCACGCGCCGCTCGGCTTCCGTCGACGACGCCAATCTGCTGAAACACTAAGGGCACGATGACAACTCCGGTGTGGCTTACGATCGCCCTTCCGTTGGTGGGTGCCGCGATACTTCTGCTCGGCGGCCGACGCACCGACACCTGGGGCCATCTGTTGGGTTGTGCGGCGTCGATCGCGTCGTTCGTGGTCGGGGCGGTGCTGTTCACCGACATGCTCGGCCGCGACGCCGAACACCGCACGATCCACGAGAACCTGTTCTCCTGGGTCCCGGTGGCCGAGCTGCAGGTCGACTTCGGGCTGCAACTCGATCAACTCTCGATGTGCTTCGTGCTGTTGATCACCGGCGTCGGCTCACTGATCCACGTCTACTCGATCGGCTACATGGCCGAAGATCCCGATCGCCGACGGTTCTTCGCCTACCTGAACCTGTTTCTCGCGGCGATGCTGCTGCTGGTGCTCGCCGACAACTATCTCGGCCTCTACGTCGGATGGGAAGGCGTCGGTCTGGCGTCGTACCTGCTGATCGGTTTCTGGGCGCACAAACCCTCGGCGGCCACCGCGGCCAAGAAGGCATTCGTGGTCAACCGCGTTGGCGACATGGGGCTGGCCATCGCGATTTTCGCGATGTTCGCCAACATCGGCTCGATCTCCTACGAGGGCGTCTTCGCCGCAGCACCCCAGCTGAGCGATGGCGCCCTGACATTCATCGGCTTGCTGCTGCTGCTGGGAGCGTGCGCCAAGTCCGCGCAGGTGCCGCTGCAGTCCTGGCTCGGTGACGCGATGGAAGGCCCGACCCCGGTGTCGGCACTCATCCACGCCGCCACGATGGTGACGGCGGGTGTCTACCTGATCGTGCGCTCCGGGCCGGTGTTCGAGCTCTCCCCGACCGCGCAACTGGCCGTCGTCATCGTCGGCGCGGTCACCTTGATGTTCGGCGCGATCATCGGCTGCGCGAAGGACGACATCAAGAAAGCACTTGCGGCGTCGACGATGTCGCAGATCGGCTACATGGTGCTGGCCGCCGGCCTCGGCCCGGTCGGGTACGCGTTCGCGATCATGCACCTGCTGACCCACGGCTTCTTCAAGGCCGGGCTGTTCCTCGGCGCCGGGTCGGTGATGCACGCGATGAACGACGAGGTCGACATGCGCCGCTACGGCGGGCTGCGCAAGGCGCTGCCCATCACGTTCGCCACGTTCGGGCTCGGCTACCTCGCGATCATCGGTGTGCCGCCGCTGGCCGGCTTCTTCTCCAAGGACGGGATCATCGAAGCCGCGCTCGGCGCCGGCGGTGTCAAGGGTCCGATCCTCGGCGCCACCGCGATCCTCGGTGCGGGCATCACCGCGTTCTACATGACACGGGTGATGCTGATGACGTTCTTCGGTGAGAAGCGGTGGGCGCCCGAGGCGCACCCGCACGAGTCGCCGAAGGTGATGACCTGGCCGATGATCCTGCTGGCCGTCGGCTCGGTCGGGTCCGGCGCGGCGTTCGCGATCAACGGCACGCTCGAGCGCTGGCTGGAACCCGTTGTCGGAGCACACGAAGTGCACCACGTCGCGCCGGTATGGGTGGTCACGACGGTCATCCTCGCCGTGGTGGCGGTCGGCATCGTGATCGCCTACCGCATGTACGGCGTCCGGCCGGTGCCCGAAGAGGCGCCCGCCGGGTCGCTGCTGACCGTCGCGGCCCGCAGCGATCTGGGCGGCGACGCATTCAACGAAGAGGTCTTCATGGTGCCGGGACAGGCGCTCACCAGGGGGCTGGTCAAGATGGATGACGGAGCCATCGAAGGGGTGGCAGGCGGGCTCGCCTCCTTGGTGTCCCGAACCTCAAGGGGCCTGCGGCGACTGCAGACCGGGTTCGCCCGCTCGTATGCGTTGGCGATGCTGGCCGGCGCCGCACTGCTGGCCGGCGCGATCCTGGCGGTGCAGCTATGGTGACCTCGTTTCCCTGGTTGACGGTGCTGTGGGCGGTGCCGATCGTCGGCGCCGCCGTGGTGATCCTGCTACCGAGCGCACAACGGGTGCTGGCCAAGTGGGTGGCGCTGGTGGTCTCGCTCGTGGTGCTGGTCATCACTGTGTTCCTCGCGCTGCGCTTCGATCCCGGCGGCGAGCGGTACCAGTTCGTCGAATCCCACCGCTGGATACCGTCGTTCGGTACCGGATACATCCTGGGCCTGGACGGCATCGCGTTGGCGATCGTCGCACTGGCCGCGGTGCTGGTGCCGTTGCTGCTGATCGCCGGCTGGAACGACGTCAGCGATCACGCCGCATGGGGCGGCCGCTCCACGCACGCCTATTTCGCGTTGACGCTGGCCGTCGAGGGCATGGTGATCATGTCGCTCGTCTCGCTGGACGTGCTGCTGTTCTACGTGTTCTTCGAGGCGATGCTGATCCCGATGTACTTCCTCATCGGCGGCTTCGGCGGTGAGAACCGATCCAGGGCAGCCGTGAAGTTCTTGCTGTACAACCTTTTCGGCGGGCTGATCATGCTCGCGGCGGTGATCGGGTTGTACGTGGTCACCGCGCAGAGCGACGCGTTCGCCGCAGGCACGTTCGACTTCCGCGAGATCGTGGCCGCGGTGTCGAGCGGCGAATTCGTCGGCGACCCGGCCGTGATGAACCTGCTGTTCCTCGGGTTCATGTTCGCGTTCGCGATCAAGGCGCCGCTGTGGCCGTTCCACCGGTGGCTGCCCGACGCCGCCGTGGAGGCCACGCCCGCCAGCGCTGTGCTGATGATGGCCGTCATGGACAAGGTCGGTACGTTCGGCATGCTGCGGTACTGCCTGCAGTTGTTCCCGGAGTCCTCAACGGTTTTCCGACCGCTGATCATCACGCTCGCGGCAATCGGCGTCGTCTACGGCGCGATCGTGGCGATCGGCCAGAGCGACGTGATGCGGCTGATCGCCTACACGTCGATATCGCACTTCGGGTTCATCATCCTCGGCATCTTCGTGATGACCAGCCAGGGCCAGTCGGGTTCCACGCTGTACATGATCAACCACGGCCTTTCGACCGCCGCGCTGTTCTTGATCGCCGGATTCCTGGTGTCGCGCAGGGGCACTCGCCTGATCAACGCCTACGGCGGGGTGCAGAAGGTGGCGCCGGTGCTGGCGGGCACCTTCCTGGTGGCGGGGTTGGCCACTTTGTCGCTGCCCGGGCTCGCGCCGTTCATCAGCGAATTCCTGGTCCTGATCGGCACGTTCGCCCGCTACCCCGCGCTCGCGGTGTTCGCCTCGTCGGCGCTGGTGCTGTCCGCCATCTACATTCTGTGGACCTATCAGCGGATGATGACCGGGCCGGTGCCCGACGAGTTCATGGAGGGCAAGGACCGGCTGCGCGACCTGGTGCCGCGCGAGATCCTCGTCGTCACACCGCTCATCGCGCTGCTGCTGGTGTTGGGGGTCTATCCCAAACCCGCACTGGACGTGATCAACCCAGCGGTCACCCACACCCTGACCACCATCGATCAGCCTGATCCGGTACCCCAGATCGCGGAAGGGCCGACGCCATGACCCTCTCCCCGCCGGTCGTCGAATACGACCTGGTCTCCCCGATGCTCATCGTGTTCGGGGTGGCCATCGCCGGTGTCCTCATCGAAGCGTTGCTGCCGCGGCAGCGTCGGTACGCCATCCAACTCGCGCTCAGCCTCGGCGGCCTGATCGCCGCGCTGGTGGCGGTGGTGCTGGTCGCCCGCGACATCGGTGGCAGCGCCGGTCGGTCCGCGGTGATGGGCGCCGTCGTCATCGACGCGCCGGCCCTGTTCCTGCAGGGCACCATTCTGCTCGTCGGCGTGCTGGGCATCCTGGTGATCGCCGAACGCCGCCTCCCCGCGCTGGCCAACGCCGACAGCGACGGCCGCGGCCTGGACGGCTTCACACCGCAGGCATCCGCGGTGCCGGGCAGCGTCGCCGAGAAGCTGGCCACGAAGGCCGGTGTCATCCAGACCGAAGTGTTCCCGCTGACGATGTTCGCCATCGGCGGCATGCTGCTCTTCCCCGCGGCCGACGACCTGCTGAGCCTGTTCGTCGCGCTGGAAGTGCTCTCGCTGCCGCTGTACCTGTTGTGCGGGTTGGCTCGGCGTCGTCGCCTGCTGTCGCAGGAAGCGGCGCTGAAATACTTCCTGCTGGGCGCATTTTCGTCGGCGTTCTTCGTCTACGGCGTCGCGATGCTGTACGGCTACGCGGGCACGCTGGACCTGCGCGGCATCGCGGCGGTGGCCGAGGCCGGGACGGGCAAGACCTCGCTGGCGCTCATCGGCCTCGCCCTGGTGCTGGTCGGCGTGCTGTTCAAGATCGGTGCGGTGCCGTTCCATTCCTGGGTTCCCGACGTCTACCAGGGCGCGCCCACCCCGGTAACCGCGTTCATGGCCGCGGCCACCAAGATCGCCGCGTTCGGCGTGATGCTGCGGATCTTCTACGTCGCGTTCCCGCAACTGCACGAGTACTGGCGCCCAGCGCTGTGGGCGGTGGCGATCCTCACCATGGTGGTGGCGACGGTGGCCGCGATCACCCAGGCCGACGTCAAACGCATGCTGGCGTATTCGGCGGTGTCCCACACCGGTTTCATCCTCACCGGCGTGATCGCGGGCAACGAGGCCGGGGTGTCGTCGACGTTGTTCTACTTGTTCGCCTACGGTTTCAACACCGTCGGGGCGTTCGTCGTGGCGGGGCTGGTCCGCAACTCCGCCGACGAGGAGGACACCGCGATGGCCCGGTGGGCGGGCCTGGGCCGGCGTCATCCCGCTGTGGCGGTGGTGTTTTCGCTGTTTTTGCTCGCGTTCGCCGGTATTCCGCTGACCAGCGGCTTCGTCAGCAAGTTCGCGGTCTTCAAGGCGGCAGCCGAGGGCGGAGCGATGCCGCTGGTCATCGTGGGTGTCGTCGCCAGCGCCGTGGCCGCGTACTTCTACGTCCGGGTCATCGTGTTGATGTTCTTCACCGAACCGCCCGCGGATCCGCCGACGGTGGTGATCCCCAGCGCGTTGAGCACCGCTGTCGTCACGATCACCGCGGCCGTCACCTTCGCGCTCGGCGCGCTGCCGCAACCGCTGCTGGACCTCGCCAACAACGCCGACCAGTTCCTGACGTAGGGCACCGCGGCGCGTCAGGGCAATAGGCCGACCTGGCGGTAGGCGGCGGTCAGGTAGCGTTTCATCTGCCGGAAGTTGGGCGGATTCGGTTGCAGCACTCGGTATGTCACCGCACCCGCGAGCATGTCGACGATGACCTCGAGATCCGCGTCGGGTGCGACGGCGCTGTCGGCCTGAGCGTGCTGCAGCATGGCGATCGCGAGCTCGCGGCGCGGCGCGATGTAGTGCGTCCAGTAGGTCTGCATCAGCACGGGATGGGTGACGGCCGAGCCGTAGATCTGCGCGACCAGCGCCCGGAACTTAGGATCGGCCGCGGTACGGGCGGCCGCGTCGATGTTGCGCCTCACCAGCTGCTGCGGCGGCGTCGCGGCGATCTCCTCGGCGTCCGGCCAGCGGATGTCCGCACCGACCAGGTCCTCGATCGCGTCGGCGACCAACCGCTCCTTCGTCGGCCATCGACGGTAGATCGTCGGCTTGCCCACCCCGGCGCGTTTGGCGACCTGCTCGATGCTCATCGCCGAAATACCCTGCGCGATGAACAATTCCAGCGCCGCTGTCAGGATCGCCGTGTCCAGCGCCGGATCGCGTGGACGACCCCGGGCCGGCGTCGTCGTCACCGTGCGTCTCCCCTGCCCAGCGCCCGGCGCAGCCAGTCGGCCATTTCGTCCCCGGCACTGCCGCGCCAACCCAGGTGCCCGTCTGGCCGGATCAGCATCGCCTCGGCGTCGCCCGTGTCGTCGCAGCGCAGTTCTACCACGTGCTCGCCGAGATGGGCGCGTGCGGTCGCGGTCAGGGCGTCGTCGTCGCGGGACAGCAGCAGCGCCCATCCCTTGCCGAGTTCGGCGTACAACCGGGTCGGTGCGGCGTCGGCGACGCGTCGACAGGCCGTGTCGGCGACTCGGTCACCGGGTCGTGGTTTCTTTGCGCACAAACGCTTTTCGCCGAGCGGCCCGCGTCGGTAACTTACCCACAGCTGTGAGGTTCGGTACGTGACGGAGCGCTGCACCCGCGGCAGGTTGACCAACGGCACGATCACCCTGTCGCGCAGAAATCGGCCGACCGGTCCCTGGGCGATGTTGACCTTGGCGACGGTGCTGGTGTCGCGCAGCACCTCGGTGGCCAGGGGGCGTCGCTCGGCCTGGTAGGTGTCCAGCAGCGCGGTGTCGGCGCGCCCGCCGATTACCAGGGCCAGCTTCCAGGCGAGGTTTTCGACGTCGCCGAGCCCCGTCAGCATGCCCTGGCCACCGAACGGTGCGTGGGTGTGGGCGGCGTCGCCGGCGATCAGCACGCGATCGCGCCGATAGGTGTCGGCGAGCCTTCGATGTACTCGGAACATCGACAGCCACTCGGTGTCGGTGACCCGCACGTCGTGGCCGGTCCGCTCTGGCAGCATGCGTTCCAGCCGGGCCAGAAGCTCGGCATCCGTCGGCTTTTCGGCCGATAGTTCGGGGTCGTAGGCGATGACGCGCCACATGTCGCCCGGCATCGGCATCGCGCCGATCATCCCGTCCGGGTGGATCCAACCGGAGGTGCCCGAGCGATCGAGGTCCCAGTCCAGCCCGACGTCGGCGAGCAGAAAGCGTTCGGAGAGTTTGACTCCGGGAAACCCGATGTCGGCGAGACGGCGCGTCGCGCTGTTCGCGCCGTCACATCCGACCAGCCAGGGGACGCGCGCATCCTCACCGGTACCCAGCGTGGCAATCACACCGGCGTCGTGCTGGCGCAGGTTCACCAGCGGGGTGTTCCACTCGATATTTCCGCCGAGCCCGGCCAGCCGGTCCCGCAGCGCGGCTTCGACTTTGGCCTGCGAGATCACCATCGGCGGTGCGGCGGTGTCCATTCCGGGGTCGCCGAAGTGCAGCCGCATCACGGGCTTGCCGGCGAGGTAGGCGGTGATCCGCATGGCGCGAACCGAGCGCTCGGGCAGGTCGCCGAGCGCGCCGAGCCGATCGAGAACCTCGGAGCCACGAGCGTGCAGGAAGTTGGCCCGTGAGGTCGTCGCCGGTCCGGCCGCCTTGTCGACGACGCGCACGCCGACTCCCTGCGACAGCAGCCCACAGGCCAGCGCCAGCCCGGCGGGCCCCGCGCCCACCACCATCACATCCGGGTGCGCCATCCGACCTCCTTTATTACGAAACGGGTCCGTAACGTATACTAGGGGTTATGCCGGTCGAGGTCCAGCCCGCTACGTTCATGGAATGACCGCCGAACAGCTCGTCCTCGTCACCGACCACGGCCCGGTGCGCATGCTGACCATGAACCGGCCCGCTGCCCGCAACGCTCTGAGTCGCGAGTTGATTCGCGCCCTCTACGAGGCGTTGACGCGGGCCGATGCCGACGACGACGTCCGCGTCGTGGTCCTGACCGGCGCCGACCCTGCGTTCTGTGCCGGCGTGGATCTCAAGGAGGCCCAGCGCGACGGGTTGGCTTACTTCGAGGAGTTCCGGTCGCAGAGTTGTATCGCCGCGACCGCCAACATGCGCACCCCGATCATCGCCGCGATCAACGGCGCGACGTTCACCGGCGGCCTGGAGATGGCCCTCGGCTGCGACTTCCTCGTCGCGTCCGAGCGGGCGGTGTTCGCCGACACCCACGCCCGGGTCGGCATCCTGCCCGGCGGCGGGATGACGGCGCGGCTACCCCAGGTGGTCGGTTCGGCGATGGCGCGGCGGTTGTCGATGACCGGCGAGGTGATCGATGCGGCGCGCGCCGAGCGCATCGGGTTGGTGACCGAGGTCGTCGATCACGATCGCCTGCTGGACCGTGCTGTCGAGCTCGCGGCTCAGATCGCCGAGGTGCCCGGTCCGATCATGCGCGGGCTCAAGGAGATCTACACGACCGGGGCGGCGGCGGTCATCGACCCCGCGTTGGGCGCCGAGGAGCGGATCGCGTTCGCTCAGCATCGCGACTTCGAGGGGTTGGGCGATCAGTTCCGCGCGGTGAGCGAGCGCAACAAGCGGCAGATCGAGCGCTGAGTTCGACGGTGAGCGTGCGTAAACTCGCGCTCGAGCCCGGCGTGTCGCCCTCAGACCCGCACGCTCGCGGTCAAGCCGGGGGGCGCTTGAGGATGAAGCCGACCGTGGGAGCGCCACCGAAATCAGGGTGTGGCGGGGTGGCCATTTCCACCTGCTTGCGGGCCTGCTCGAGCACGGGTGTGTCGGGGTCGAGCACGCGCAGGTAGTTCTCGTGTGCGGCCAGCGAGGCGACGGCGTGGTCAAGGTAGCCGTCGACGGATTCGCCGTGGGTCATCTCCGGTCCGTTCTCGAACAGCCAGCGCGGCGGATCGGAAAGCGAATCGTATGCCTGCGCAACGGCTTTCGCGAACTCGATGTGATCGCGCTGGTTCGGGGCGCCCGGCCCCCACTCCGGGCCGCTGTAGATGGTGACCACCACGTCGGGTTTGACGCGGGTGATCGTGTCGACGATCGTGGCGCGCAGCGCCGGGGTGTTGCGGATCTCGCTGTCGGGAGAAGCCCAGAACTCCACCTCCTCGACGCCGACGATCGCCGCGGAGCGCCGCTGCTCGATCTCGCGCAGCGGGCCGGCCTGTTCGGGCATCATCCCGGCGATGCCCTGCTCGCCGCGGGAGGCCAGCGCGTAGTGCACCGTCTTGCCCTGCGACGTCCACTTGGCGACCGCCGCGCCGATGCCGTACTCGGGATCATCGGGGTGCGGCACCAGGACCAGGCAGCTACGCCAATCACGGGGAAACGGCTCGACTGCAGACACCGTCCTATGCCACCACACCGTGGCCCACGATGGCGGTGGTCTGCTCCACCCAGTCCTCGCCGAGGGGCTCATCGGGCTGCAGCAGCACGCGCAGCAGCGCGGCGCCACCGATCACCTCGAGCAGCCGGTCCGGGTCGACGTCGGGTTGCACCTTCCCGCGCTTGACGGCATCGGCCAACCGCATCCGAACCGCGATGAACAGTTCGCTGAACCGTTCCATCACCTTGGCGTTCAGCTCCGCGTCGGCAGCCATGTCGGCGATCAGCCCCGGTAGAGCCGCGCGCACCACAGGGCTGGTGAAGACGTCGCGCGCGGCGGCGATCATCGCGCGGATGTCGGCGGTGATGTCGCCCGGCGGCGT
Source organism: Mycolicibacterium pulveris (assembly GCF_010725725.1). Classification (NCBI taxonomy): domain Bacteria; kingdom Bacillati; phylum Actinomycetota; class Actinomycetes; order Mycobacteriales; family Mycobacteriaceae; genus Mycobacterium; species Mycolicibacterium pulveris. The sequence goes on from NZ_AP022599.1 coordinate 695,911, forward strand.
CTCGATCGCGGTGGGAGCGGCCGGAAACGCGGCCTCGTGAACCAGTTCGGCCTTGCTCGACCACCGGCGGTACAACGCGGTCTTCGTCGTTGCCGCCCGCTCGGCGACCGCGGCCATCGTGAGGTTCGAATAGCCGATTTCCACAAGTAGATCCGCGGTGGCGCGCAAGATGGCAGCGTCGATACGCGGATCCCGGGGCCTGCCGGCGCCGGAGGGCTTGTCAACCGATGACGGGTCTGCTTTCATAACGCTACCGACCGTATCGTATTTTGGGCCGACGAAGGAAGGGTTCAGATGGCTACCGAACCGGCTGTCGAAGACGTCAGCCGCCTCGAGCATTCCAGCCGAGACGTCAGCACCTTGCCCGGCGTGATGTCGCGGTGGTTGTCGACCGTGCTGCCGGGCGGCGCCACACCGGAGATCACCGTGGAGAGCGGCATAGACGCCAACGGCATGTCGTCGGAGACCATCATCCTGACCGGTCGTTGGGACGAAGACGGGCAACCCCGGGAACAGAAGTGGGTCGCCCGCATCGCGCCCGCCGCCCAGGACGTTCCGGTGTTCTCGTCCTACCGGATGGATCACCAGTTCGACGTCATCCGGTTGGTCGGCGAGAAGACGGATGTGCCGGTGCCGCCGGTGCGCTGGCTGGAGAACACCGGATCCGTGCTCGGCACACCGTTCTTCCTGATGGACTACGTCGACGGCCGGGTGCCGCCCGACGTCATGCCCTACACCTTCGGCGGCAACTGGCTCTTCGACTCCCCCGCCGAACAGCAACGGGAACTACAGGACGCCACCGTCGACGTGTTGGCCAAACTGCATTCGATCCCCGAGCCGCAGAAGACCTTCGGGTTTCTCGCCGACGGGTCCGACGACGACGCGTTGCGCCAGAACCTGAACTGGTTGAAGTCCTGGTATGAGTTCGCCGTCCCCGACATCGGGCGCTCGGCGCTGGTCGAACAAGCCCTCGACTGGCTGGAAGCCAACTGGCCCGCCGCGGCCGCGGCCCAGGACCCGGTGCTGGTGTGGGGCGACTCGCGCGTCGGCAACGTGCTCTACTCCGGATTCCGGCCCGTGGCCGTACTGGACTGGGAGATGGCCACGCTGGGGCCGCGCGAAATGGACGCCGCCTGGATGATGTTCGCGCACATGGTGTTTCAGGAGTTGGCGGGTCTGGGCGGACTGCCCGGGATGCCCGATTTCATGCGGGAAGAAGACGTCAAGGCCACCTACACCGCACGCACCGGCGTGGAACTCGGTGACCTGCACTGGTTTTACGTCTACTCCGGGGTGATCTGGGCGTGTGTGTTCATGCGGACCAGCGCCCGGCGGGTGCGCTTCGGTGAGATCGAACAACCCGAGGACGTCGAATCGCTGTTCTACCACGGGTCGTTGCTCAAGCGGCTCATAGGAGGAGAGGCCTGATGCTCGGACCGATCGACGAATTCCCCGTCCACCAGATCCCACAGCCGATCGCCTGGCCGGGGTCCTCGGACCGCAACTTCTATGACCGCTCGTACCTCAACGCCCACGACCGCACCGGTGACATCTTCCTGATCACCGGGATCGGCTACTACCCCAACCTCGGGGTGAAGGACGCCTTCGTGCTGATACGTCGGGCCGACGTCCAGACGGCCGTGCATCTGTCCGACGGTATCGACTCCGACCGGCTCAACCAGCACGTGATGGGCTACCGCGTCGAGGTCACCGAACCACTCAACAAGCTGCGGGTGGTGATGGAGGAGACCGAGGGCATCGCCGTCGACCTGACATGGGAGGGGTTGTTCCCCGTCGTGCAGGAACAACGGCATGTGCTGCGCACCGGCACCAGGATCACGCTGGACGCGCAGCGGTTCGCGCAGGTCGGCCGGTGGAGCGGGGTCATCGCGATCGACGGCGAGGAGATCACCGTCGATCCCTCGACGTGGATCGGCACCCGCGACCGCTCGTGGGGCATCCGCCCGATCGGAGAACCCGAGCCTCCTGGGCGCCCGGCAGATCCGCCGTTCGAGGGCATGTGGTGGCTGTATGTGCCGATGGCGTTCGACGACTTCGGGATCGTGCTCATCATCCAGGAGGAGCCCACCGGTTTCCGCAGCCTCAACGACTGCACGCGGGTGTGGCGCGACGGCCGGGTCGAGCAGCTCGGCTGGCCGCGGGTGAAGATCCACTACACCTCCGGCACGCGAATTCCACACGGCGCCACCATCGAAGCCACCACACCCGCGGGCGACCCGGTGCTGTTCGAGGTCGAGTCCAAGCTGGCGGTGCCCATCCACATCGGCGGCGGGTACGGCGGGGATTCGGACTGGCTGCACGGCATGTGGAAGGGCGAGAAGTTCACCGAGCGGCTCACCTACGACATGGCCGACCCGTCGGTCAACGGCCGCAGCATGTTCGGCGTGATCGACCATGTCGGGCGCGCGGTGTGCACGGAAGGCGGCAAGTCGGCAGAAGGGTGGGGGCTGTTCGAGCACGGCGCGCTGGGCCGCCACGACCCGTCGGGCTTCGCCGACTGGTTCACCGTCGCACCGTAATCAGCGATTTCGGCGCGCTGATGGACGCTGACGGGCCATAAGCGCGCCGAAATCGCAGATCAGCTGGCCGTCGCCTGTGGGACGCTGACCCTGCCGAACACCATCGACTCCTCGATCCGGTCGAAGCGGTGATCGATGGCGTCCAGCACGTAGTTGTGCCGCACGTTCCATGGCCGCTCGGTACCCGACTTCGGTAGCGCGTGGGCCGCGCGGTGCACGTAGCCGGCGTTGATGTTCCACGCCGGCTTCTCACCCATCGGGCGCTCACCGAGATGCGGATGGGCGTGCGTGTAGCCGTTCGCGTCCATGTAGGAGATCAGCTTGGCGAACGCGCGGGCGGTCAGGTCGGCGCGCAGCGTCCACGAGGCGTTGATGTAACCGACGCACCAGGCCAGGTTCGGCACATCTTCGAGCATGTGCTCTTTGTAGACGAACCGGTCCTGCGGCTTGAACTCCTCGCCGTCGATGCTCAACGCGACCCCGCCGAGCGCCTGCAGTTGGATGCCCGTCGCGGTGATGATCACGTCGGCGTCGATGCGCTCCCCCGACCGCAGCACGACGCCCTCGGCGTCGATGTGGTCGATGTGGTCGGTCACCACGTCCAGGCGGCCCTCACCGATCACCTTGTAGAAGTCGTAGTCCAGCATCGCGCACAACCGCTGGTCCCACGGGTCGTAGCGGGGGTTGAAGTGCACGTCGACCGGATAGCCTTCCGGCAGGTTCTGGATGGCCTTGCTGCGGATGAAACGCCTGGCGAGCTTCGGCGCCACCCGGGCGAAGCCGTAGACGAAGACCGTGAACAACGTGTTGTAGAAGCGGGCGACGTGGTAGCCGATCCGGCCGGGCAGCACCTTGCGGATCGCCTGCACGACGGGGTTGATCCGCTGGGTCGACAGCATGTAGGTCGGCGAGCGCTGCAGCATGGTGACATGACCGGCCTTCTCGGTCAGCGTCGGGATCATGCTGACCGCCGTTGCGCCGCTGCCGATCACCACGATCCGCTTGCCCTCGTAGTCCAGCGACTCCGGCCAGTGCTGCGGATGCACCACCTCGCCGGAGAACTCGTCGAGCCCGGGGAATTCCGGCTGGTAGGGCTCGTCGTAGTCGTAGTAGCCGGTGCCGAAGAACAGGAACCGCGCCCGAAAGGTCTTGGGCTTGCCCTCCTGCTCGGCCTGCACCGTCCACGTGTCGGTGGTCGAATCCCAATCCGCCGACAGGACATGGGTGTTGAACTGGATGTGCTTGTCGATGCCGTGCTTTTCGGCCGTCTGAACCAGGTAGTCGCGGATGTCGGGACCGTCGGCGACGTTCTCCGGGCGGGTCCACGGCTCGAAGGGGTAGCTCAGCGTGAAAATGTCGCTGTCGGAGCGGATCCCCGGATATCGGTGCAGGTCCCAGGTCCCGCCGATGCGGGCCCGCCGTTCCAGCACGGTGTAGGAGGTGTTCGGGTTCTTCTCCTGCACGCGGTACGCCGCACCGATCCCCGAAATTCCCGCGCCGATGATCAGCACGTCGGAGTAATCAGTCAGCTCGGCGGCGGCCTGTCCCTCGCTCGAGCGCCCATTGCCACTCATCGCAACCTCCCTTGGTCCTGCTGAGTACCAAGATATGTGTCAGCGGCCCAACGCGTCGACGATCTCGGCCAACGCCGAGGTCGCGATGGGTCCGGGCTGGTAGAGGCAGACCCGATCCGATACACCGGCCACGCGGTCGCGGATGTGCGCGGCGATCTGCGCGGGGCTGCCACAGGCGACGATGGTGTGCAGCATCTCGTCGTCGATCAACCCGCCCATCTCCTGCCAGCGGCCCTGCTTGGACAGCGCGTTGAGTTCCGGCTGCAACTCGCCCCAGCCGTGCACCTCCAGGACCGGGCGGTATGCCGGGGTGGACCCGTAGAAGGCCAGCAGCCGGCGCGCCGCCGCGTGGTCGTCGCTGCCCACCGACACGATGATCTCCGGGACGACGGCGAAGTCCTCGGCGCGGCGGCCCGCCACCGCCAGCCCCTCGCGCACCGCCGGCAGCGTCACCTCGTGTAAGAAGCGCTTCGAGCCGAACGGCATCACCAACAGGCCGTCGGCGACTTCGGCGGTGGCTCGGGTCAGCCGCGGACCCAGCGCGCCCAGATAGATCGGCGGCGGGCCGTACGGGTTGGGGCCCGGGTTGAAGGTCGGCGTCATCAGGGTGTGCCGGTAGAACTCCCCGCGAAAGTCCAGCCGCCGCCCGGTGCCCCAGGTGTCGAACACCGCCCGCAGTGCGCCGACCATCTCCTTCATCCGCGCCACCGGCCGGTCGAAGGCGGCGCCGTAGCGCTTCTCGACCTGAGCGCGCACCTGCGTGCCCAGGCCGAGGATGAAGCGCCCCTGTGCGAGCAGCTGCATGTCATTGGCCTGGTGCGCGAGCTGAACGGGGTTGCGCGGGAACGCGATCGCCACATTGGTCATCAGGTCCAGGCCGGGCACCGTGGACGCCAGCGTCAACGGCGCGAACACGTCGTGTGGCCCCTCGAAGGTGAAGACACCGCTGGCTCCGGCCTCACGCAGGGCGGTCGCCCGCTCGATCGCATCCGTTGGGCCGAACAGCGCTGTCATCACCTTCACGGCGTGAGAGCCTAATCGGGTGACTATCCCCGCCCTGCCCGCCGCCACCGATGTGGTGGTGGTCGGCGCCGGGTTCGCGGGGCTGACCGCGGCCCGCGAGCTGACCCGACTCGGGCACGACGTGCTGGTTCTCGAGGGCCGCGACCGCGTCGGAGGCCGGTCGATGACCGCGACGATCGCCGGTGTCCCCGTGGACCTCGGTGCGACGTTCGTCGGCCCGACGCAAGACTCCGTCGTCGCGCTCGCCGAAGAACTCGGCTGCCCGACCGAGCCGACCTACGTGCGCGGCAAGAACCTGATCCACTGGCGCGGCCGGGTGCGGTCGTACCGCAGCACGATTCCCCGGCTGTCGATCATCGAACTGCTCGACGTGTCGCGCATCCAGTGGCGGTTCGACCGCGCCTGCCGCCGGGTGCCGGTCGAGGAACCGTGGGCCTCACCCATCGCCGACATCCTGGACCACAAAACCCTCGACGAGTGGCTGCGCCACGTTCGCGCGAGCGCGTCCACCCGGGACCTGATGGCGATCATGTCGCGGGTGACGTGGGGAGCCGAACCCGACGAAGTCTCGATGTTGCACGCCGCGCGTTACGTCAAGGCCGCGGGCGGTATCGGCCGCATGCTCGACGTCGAGGGCGGCGCCCAGCAGGACCGCTTCCCCGGCGGCACCCAGCAGATCGCGCTGCGGATGGCCGAGGAACTGGGTTCACGGGTGGTGCTGGACGCCGCGGTGCGCCGCATCGAACGCCATCCCGACGGCACGCTGACCGTGAGTTGCGACCGCGGTGACGTCTCGGCGAAAGCCGTCGTCGTGGCTGTCCCGCCCGCGCACCGGGCCGGTATCGAGTTCCTGCCCGATCTTCCGCCCGAGCAGGGCAAGTTGGTGAACCATTGGCCCCAAGGCAATCTCAGCAAAGCCTATGTCGCCTACGAGACGCCGTTCTGGCGGGCCAACGGCTGCTCGGGTGAGGCGCTGTCCGACGAGGGCCCTGTCTTCATCACGTTCGACGTGAGCCCGAGCGACGACGGCCCCGGAATTCTGTTGGGGTTCACCGACGCCCGCACGTTCGACGCGCTGCCCGCCGCGCAACGCCGGGAGCGTGCGGTGGCCGGTTTCACGACGTTGTTCGGCAAGAAGGCCGCCAACCCGATCGATTATCTCGACCACCGTTGGAGCGCAGAGCAATTCGCTCCTGGCGGTCCGACGGCGGCGGTACCGACCGGATCGTGGACAACCTACGGTCCGTGGCTGCGCAAGCCGGTCGACAACATCTTCTGGGCAGGCACCGAAACCGCCGACCAGTGGACCGGGTTCCTCGACGGGGCGGTGCGGTCGGGTCAGCGGGCCGCTGATGAGGTGCACCGCGCGCTGACGCGCTAGGAGGTGACCCGGCGGGCCGGGCGGACCGACTCGACCAGCTGACGCAGGTGTTTGTTGACCTCGTCGGGACGTTCCAGGATCGCGCAGTGCCCGCCGGTCAGCTCGACGTATTGGGCGAGGTTGGGCACCTCCTCGGCGATGCGACGAGCCGAGGTGACCGGCAGCAGCCGATCCTTCTCGCTGCCTATCACCAGCGTCGGCACGACAAGGTTGTTGAGCCCGATGTGCTGCGGACCGAGGTGGTCGACGAGCGTGCGGGCCCAGCCGCCGCGGCCTGCGGGAGGCGTGGAGGCGAACAACTCGTGCACGAACGCCGCGATCGCGGGATCGGCGTCGCGGCCCACCGCCAGCATCGACAGGAAGCGCTGGTTCGGGCCGTAGATGACACGCGGCACCGGCGTCGCGCCGAATGTCTTGAGCAGCGTTCCCGCCGCGCGTACCCGCACGCCCGCAAGCGCCGGGGGCACCGGCAGCAACTGCACGTCGCGCAGCAGGTCACCGGTGGTGGTGTTGATCAGCGCCACCGCGGCCACGCGCTCGGGCACCCGGTCGGGATGACGCTCGGCCCAGGAGGTGATCGCGATGCCGCCCATCGAGTGGCCCGCGACCACCGCGCGTTCGCCGGGGGCCACCGTCGCATCGAGGACCGAGTCGAGGTCGGCAGCGAGGTGGTCGAGGCTGTAGCCGTCATGGCGCGGGGGAACTCCGCTGCGACCGTGGCCGCGGTGGTCGTAGGCGATCACCCGGTAGTCGCGGGACAGATCGGTGATCTGGTGGGCCCACACGCGGATGGCGCAGGTGATGCCGTGTGCGAGCACGATCGGCTGGCCGTGGTCGGGACCGAAGACCTCCGCGTGCAGCCGGGTGCCGTCCGCCGAGCGGACGGTGACCGGCCGTCCCGGCCGTAGTTCGTGGGCGGGGGCGAACGCCGGACCCCGCCTGACGGCGGTTTGACCACGTCTCATCAGCACTCCGATCGAACTCGGCAACGTTGCCGCATAAGTTAGCTTATCTTCCCGTCCGGGTCGGCGGTGGGACCGGCTCGCCCGACGCAGGGCGCCGCGGCTGACGGGGTTAAATGGGCGCCATGCGTGCGATACAGATAGCCAGCCTGGACGGGCCGCGGGCCGCCAAGCTCGTCGAGGTCGACGAGCCGGACGGTAAGGACGCCGTCGTTATCGACGTGCACGCGGCCGGCGTCGCGTTTCCCGACGTGCTGCAGTCCCGCGGGCTCTATCAGTACAAGCCGGACCTGCCCTACACCCCTGGCGGTGAGGTCGCGGGCGTGGTGCGCAGCGCGCCCGCCGACGCCCACGTGGCGGCGGGTGACCGGGTCGCCGGGCTGACCATGGTCTGCGGGGCGATGGCCGAGGTCGTCGCGCTGCCCGCGGAGCGGGTTTTCAAGCTGCCCGACAACGTGTCGTTCGAGGCGGGCGCCGGCCTGCTGTTCAACGACCTGACCATGCACCACGCGCTACGGACACGGGGCCGGCTGGCCGAGGGCGAAACGGTGCTGGTGCACGGGGCGGCCGGCGGCATCGGCACCTCGACGCTGCGGTTGGCGCCGGTGTGGGGCGCGTCGCGTGTGATCGCGGTGGTGAGCACCGAGGACAAGATGGAGGTGGCCAGGGCCGCCGGGGCGACCGACGTGGTGCTCGCCGACGGTTTCAAGGACGCGGCCAAGGAGCTCACGGGCGGGCGCGGTGTGGACATCGTGGTCGACCCGGTCGGCGGTGACCGGTTCACCGACTCGCTGCGCTCGCTGGCTCCTGGCGGGCGGCTGCTGGTCGTCGGGTTCACCGGCGGAGAGATTCCGACGGTCAAGGTGAACCGGCTGCTGCTGAACAATCTCGACGTGGTCGGAGTCGGTTGGGGCGCATGGACTTTCACCCATCCCAACTATCTTGCCGAGCAGTGGGCCGTACTCGAACCGTTGCTGGCGTCGGGCCGGGTGCCTGCCCCCGAGCCGGTGGTGTATCCGCTTGAGCGCGCCGCGGACGCGATCGCCGCGCTGGAGGACCGATCAGCCAAGGGCAAGGTCGTCATGAAAGTGCGCTGACTCGCGGTCCTTCGCGCGACATCTGCGCCGAAACTGCGCACAGATCGCCAGATTCGCCGAAATCGCGATCTGAGCACAGTCTCGGCGATCCAGTGCAGGCTCAAACGCCGCGCCCGGACGCGACTTCGCGTTTGACCTCCAGGCGGCGCAACTTGCCCGAAGTCGTCCTCGGCAGGGTGCCGGGACGAACGAAGATCACGTCGGAAGGGACGACGCCGCATGCCGACGCGACGCGCTTGACGACATCCGCGCGGGCGGCGTCCTCGTCGGGTCCGCGGTACTCGGCGACGATCGCCACACCGGGTCGCACCGAGCGTTCGCCGACACCGACGGCCACGACGGCGCCCTCCCGCATCCCGGGTGTCGTCGCGGCCACCTGTTCGACTTCCGCGGGAAAGACGTTTCGGCCCGCGACGGTGATCAGCTCCTTTGCGCGCCCACACACCACGAGGCCGCCGTCGACCAGATAGCCCAGATCGCCTGTGGCGAACCACTCTTCGGCGTCCAGCGGCTCCGATCCGCGGTAGCCCGTCATCATCGACGTGCCGCGGATCATCACCTCGCCGACATGAGACCCGTCGTCACGTGGCTCGATGCGCACCGACATCCCCGCTATCGGCTCGCCGAGGACCGCCTGGCCCGCGTTATCGATGACCAGGCCCCGGCCGGGCGCGGGAACGGTTACCGCACAGGTGGCTTCGGCCAACCCGTACGACGGGGCCAGCGCGCCGGCGTCGAACCCGAAGCGGGCCATCTCGTCGGCGAACCGCGCGGTGAGACCGCAATCGACGGGCTCACCGCCGTTCAGCGCGAAGCGCACGCTGCCCAGATCCACGTCGGCGACCCGCCGCGAGTACTTGCCGATCAGGCCGTAGGCCATGTTCGGCGCCGCGGTGATGGTGGCCCGGCTTTCGGTGAGCCAGCTCAGCCAACGAAAGGGCGACGCTTGAAACGCTGCGGTCGGCGCCTGCCACACGTCGGTGCCGCCGAGCGCGCCGGCGAGCAGAAAACTCAGCCCCATGTCGTGATACAACGGCAACCAGGAACAGCCGACGTCGGCCGGCGTCACACCGATGCGCGCGTTGAGGCCGTTGAGGTTGGCCAGCACCGCCTCCGGCGCCAACTGCACCGTCCGCGGAGTGCCCGTCGACCCGGCGGTGCCCTGCAGGATCGCCACCGGCGCCGGATCGTCCGGTGCGACGAACGTCGTCGAGCGGTGCACGGGTGCAACCGAGCCGAGTTCCTTGACGACAAGTGGCCCGTCGGCGACCGCCAGCCGTTCGAGGTGGGCACCGTGGCTGAGAACGTGGCTGACGCCCATGCCGGCAAACCGGGTCAGGGCCTGCTGCGCCCACTGGTCGGCGTCGGCGCCGCGCACCGGACCCGCGCCGATCGAGACCGCCGCGCCGGCCTGAAACGCACCCAGGATCGCGGCGATCAACTCGACAGTGGGCTCCCCGGTCACGCCCAGCGCGGCGACGTCGTCGTTGCGCAGCCACTCGGCGACGTTTTCGGCTCGCGCGTGCACCTCGGGCCACGGATGACGCGTCCACCGTCCGTCCTGCAGCACGGCCAGGAAGTTGTCGCTGTTCGATAGCCGCTCGGCAAGCGCGGCCGCCAACGAGTTCATCGCACCCTCGCACGTCTTGATCCAGGGAACCGGCAACCTCGACACGGTTCGCTCCCGCAAAATTAACGGATGCGCGTACGCGGTGGTCGGCTACGTCCGTAGGGCGGGCGGCCGCCGACGGGGTGGTTTGGGGTTGAGCCTCAGACAGGAGTTTTTCCGCTCGCGATGGACCGGGCGTCTGACGGCACCGGCTCGTCATCGGGCAACTCGACTCTGATCGCGCGTTCCGGACAGCCCTTCGCACCCTCGACGGCCTTCTCGAACAACTGCTCGTCGACATGGGGCCTGACGACGACGCAGTAGCCGTCGGCGTCGGGCTGATATATCTCCGGCGAATTCGTATAGCAGACGCCCCAGCCCATGCAGCGATTCCGGTTGACGACCACGCGCACCATTTCGCTTTCGTCCACCTCGGGCGCAGCGAAGCGGGCACGCAGGTCATCTTGCGTGGCGGGGCTGAACCCCCGCTTCGTGATGAGATGGACCGCCCGATCCACCATCTGGGCGTTGGTGACCCGCCGGTGGATGGCCGGGCAATCCCCGATGCCGACCCGAATGCCGAGCCCGCGGTCCAGCGCATGCTCCCAAAGTTCTTGGCAGCGTTCGGCAGAGCTCATCGCATACGGCACGACGACGATTTCGTGGTCGATCCACTTCGGGATTTGCGAGACCAGAAAGTCGAGTACGGCGGGGTCGGGATCGTTGTGGGACACCCACCGGTCGGAGAAGAACAGCTTGATCTTCAACGGTTGCCGCAAGATTCCGATGCGGGCCGCCAGCATCACCCAGCGTAGGTCGACGGCGTTGAACACCCCGATGCTCGGCACCAAACCGGCTTTCTTGAACCGATCGAGTTCAGGCGGGTATGCCGGATGTGAGCCGTTCGAGCGCTCGGTCGCTTCGAACCGACTCTCGTCTTCGTTCCACAGCGCGTGCGTTACGTGGCGGGCCGGATCGAAAGGCGCGAACAACAGCCCGGCACCGGCCGGTGGGTGCTCGGCCACCGCCCAGATGTGCTCGAGGCGACCGTCGTAGCCGGGATAGGCCAGCGGATCGACATCACGCGCCGCGGCGGCCAAGACGCTCCGCGAGATCTCGCCGTCGGACCAGGCCTGGCGGCCGTCGTCGAAGCGGGCGTGGTAGTGAACCACGGTGGCCCCGTGCTGAATGCACTCCACCACATCGCGAGCGGTCTCGTCAGCACCGTAGGGCACGTGCGGGTTCTCGTCCTTGCTGGCCTCCCCATTAACCCCGACTTCCAGGTACACCTTGCCGTCGTCGCGAAAACTCACTGCCTTCCGCCCTTTCTTCGCCGGTGTCCACAAGTGACGGACGCCGTCGCTCGGTTGCCGAAAAGTCGCTCTGGTCAATGCCTCCGGTGACGGTCTAGAGTTTACACAAGTATTACTTGTATAAATACCGGCCCTTGCCGGGGAGACGGCCTCATCAAGAACCAGAGGGTGCGTGGCAAAGGAGGAGCATCATGCGTGTTGTCGTGGACCTCGATCTGTGCGAGGGCAATGCGTTCTGCGTGAACATCGCGCCTGCCGTCTTCGAACTCAGCGATGACGAGTACTCCGTGGTGAAAGTCGACCCGATCCCCGTAGATCAGGAGGCACTCGTCACCAAGGCCATCGAAGCGTGCCCGCGCCAGGCGCTGTCACGCCGGGATTGACGCCATGCCACCTAGCAGCGCGCGGCCGCCCACATGTCGGTGCCGTGCACCGGCAGACCGTGCCCGGGTAGCAGATGCTCGACGGGCAGCGCCCGCAGGCGGTGCTCGCTGCGCGCCGCCGCGCCGCGATCCACGACCTCCGGAGTGAACCACGCCCGGGCCCGCGCACTGAGCACCGCGTCACCGGAGATCAGAGTCCGACTGTCGGCGTGCCAGAACGCGGCCGAGTCGTCGGTATGGCCCGGCACGTGCAGCACTTCCCAGCCGGTTGCGCCGGGCAGCGGCTGGCCGTCGGCCAACGGTTGGGCTCCGCTCAAGGCGTCCCCGACCATCCCCTTGCCTCCGCCGTATCCCGCGATGCGCTGGCCTTCGGCGAAGCCGCGCAACCCGGTCAGGTCCAGCGGCTGGCTGATCAGGGTGGGCCAGATCTTGGCGACCGCGCTGAGCGCCGGGGTGCGGGGCTTTCGGGTGCCGTCCAGATAGCTGAGCGTGACCTCGGGAAGATGCAGCGCCGCCCCGTGCTCGGCGGCCAACCGCGGCGCCCCGGAGACATGGTCGCTGTGACCGTGGGTGGCCACCACCGCGGCGACGGTGCCGCGGTGGACGGACAGCACGCCTGCGATGTCGTCGGCGCTGCCGGGCATACCCGCGTCGACCACCACGTAGGACCCGTCGCCGCGGATCAGGTAGCAGTTGAAGATCCACCGGGAGAGACGGATGACCCCGATGTCGTCGAGCGGCTCAACCACCAGCGCCATCGAGCCTCCTTCGTCGTGCAGGTTTGAAGCCGTCGCCCCGCCAGGCATCCTCGCAGGCGCATCGCCCAACAGAAAAGAAACGGCCCCCGGAGTCTTCTCCGGGGGCCGTTCCACCTAGTAGCGGGGGCAGGATTCGAACCTACGACCTCTGGGTTATGAGCCCAGCGAGCTACCGAGCTGCTCCACCCCGCGTCGGTAAACGCAAGGTTACCCAAGGGGCGGTGCACGGCCAAATCGCGCGGTCAGCAAGGGCGGTGAATCAGCTAACGGCTGAATTCTGCGGCGTGCCAACGGCCCGCGAGCGTGCGCGAACTCGCGCTCGAGCCCGGCGTGTCGGCCTCAGACTCGCACGCTCGCCGCAGGCTAGTTCGTGGTTTGGTACTTCTCCACCGCGTCGTCGAGGCGCTGCAGCGCCTGACCGAACTCGCCGAAGTCGCCGCTTCGCTGTGCCTGACGCAACGCGTCCAGGGCAGTGTTGACCTCGTCCAGCGCAGCGGCTTTGGCCGCCGACAACTGCGTTGGCACGCCGGGTGATGCCGCTGCGGGCGGCGGTGTCTGCGCCTCTCCAGGCGCGCTGCCCCGCTGGTTGGCCGGCGGCGGCTGGGCGGCCGGCGGCTCCCCGTCGGTGGTCGTCGCGGCCGGTGGCGTACCGCCGGGCATCGGCGCAGGCCCGGTCGCGGTGGCGTCGGCGCCGGGCCCGAACAGCTCGGTGAGCGCGTCACGCACGGTGGGGCCGTAGCCGACCTTGTCGTTGTACATCATCGCCACCCGGATGAGCCGGGGATACGTCGATGCGGCGTCGCTGGTGCCCGGCGAGGCGTAAACCGGCGCGACGTAGAGCAACCCGCCCTGAACCAACGGCAGTGTGAGCAGGTTGCCCCACCGGATGCGGTTCTGGTTATCGCGTCCGATGACGCCGAGGTCCTGGCTCACCGCGGTGTCGGTGCTGATCGCGTTGAACGCCAGCTTGGGACCGTTGACCTGGCCGGGAACGGTGAGCACCGTGAGCTTGCCGTAGGTCTCCGGGTCGGAGCTGGCGCTGATGTAGGCGGCCAGGAAGTCACGACGGAACCGGTTCATCGCGGTCGTCAACTGGAACGACGCCGTGCTGTCGTTGGCCGCAAGGTCCCTGGCCACGATGTAGTAGGGCGGCTGGAAGCTGCTGGCGGTCGGGTTGGGGTCCAGCGGGACGTCCCAGAAATCCGACGTCGAGAAGAACGTCACCGGGTCGTCGACGTGGTACTTGGCCAGCAATGCGCGCTGCACCTTGAACAGGTCTTCCGGATAGCGCAGGTGCTCGCGCAGCTCGTCGGAGATCTCGCTCTTCGGCTTCACCGTGTCCGGGAAGACCTTCATCCACGCTTGCAGCACCGGATCCTGCTCGTCCTGGGCGTACAACGTCACGGTGCCGTCGTAGGCGTCGACCGTGGCCTTGACGGAGTTGCGGATGTAAGACACCTGCTTGTCGGGTGGCAACCGGTTGAAGGCAACCTCGTTGGAATCCGCGGTGGCGCTCGACAGCACCGTGGACTCCGAGTACGGATAGTTGTCCAGCGTGGTGTAGCCGTCCACGATCCATACCAGGCGCTTGTTCACGATCGCCGGATACACGGTGGTGTCGGTGGTCAGCCACGGGGCGACCGCCTCGACCCGGTCGGCGGGATCACGGTTGAACAAAATCTTGCTGTTCTCACCGATCACGTTGGAGAACAGGAAGTTCCGCTCGGCGAACTTGGCGGCGAACAGCGACCGGGCCAGCCAGTTGCCGACCGGGACACCGCCGCGGCCGGTGTAGGTGTAGTTCCGCGTCTCGGTGCTGGTCTCGAAGTCGTACTCCCTAGGTGGGCCGTTCTCCCCCACGATCGCGTAATCGGCCGGGGTGTTGGCGATCACCGGGCCGTAGTAGATCCGCGGCTGCTCCAGCGGCGCAGGACCCTGGTTGATGATGCCGTCCGGTCCGACCGCGTTGACGAGAAACTCCGGATAGCCGCCGTTCTGGTTGGGGTCGTTGGCGATGCCGCGCACGGTGTTGGCCGGTGACGCGATGAAGCCGTTGCCGTGGGTGTAGACGGAGTGGCGGTTGATCCAGTCGCGCTGGTTGTCGATCAGCCGGTCGGGGTTGAGCTCCCGGGCGGCCACCACGTAGTCACGCAGGTTGCCGTCGGGCCCGGTGTAGCGGTCCATCGCCAGCTGGTCGGGGAAGTAGTAGAAGTTCTTGCCCTGCTGGAACTGGGTGAACGCGGGGCTGACGATGGTGGGGTCCAACAGCCGAATATTGGATGTGGTGGCCCGGTCGGCGGCCACCTGCTGCGCCGTCGCCTGCGCGTCGCCGCTGTAGCTGCGGTAGGTGACCACTTCATCGGTCAACCCGTAGGCATCCCTGGTGGCTTCGATGCTGCGGCCGATGTACTCGCTTTCCTTCTGCGCCGCATTGGGTTTGACGCTGAACTGTTCGACGATCAAGGGCCAGCCGGCTCCGACGATCAGCGAGGACAACAGCAGAAGCACCACACCGATGGCCGGAATCCGCAAGTCGCGCAGCACGATCGCGGAGAACACCGCCGCGGCGCAGATCACCGCGATCGCCATCAGGATCAGCTTGGCGGGCAGCACCGCGTTGATGTCGGTGTAGCCGGCGCCGGTGAACGGTTTTCCGGTGCGGGTGTGGCTCAGCAGCTCGTAGCGGTCGAACCAGTACGCGATCGCTTTGAGCAGCATCAGGGTGCCGACCAGCGAGATCAGCTGGATACGGGCCGGGCGGCTGAGCGCACCGGTCCGGCCGGAGAGCCGGATGCCGCCGAACAGGTAGTGGCCCAACAGGTTGGCGATGAATGCCAGGAACGTCGCGACGAACAGGTAGTTCAGCACGAGCCGGTAGAACGGCAGGTCGAAGGCGTAGAAGCCCATGTCCATGCCGAACTGGGGGTCGGTGATCCCGAAGTCACCGCCGTGCAGGAACAGCTGTACGGTCTGCCACTGTCCGAGGGCGAACAGCCCGGCGAACAGCCCGATGATCGCGGGCACGCCGATGCCGACGAGCTTCAGCCGCGTCATCACCGCGGTGCGGTAACGCGCCACCGGGTCGTTGGGCCCCTCGGTCGGCACGAACACCGGTCTGCTGCGGTATGCCAGCGCCAGCCCGGCGAACACGATCGCCCCGATCAGCAGGGTCACCACCAGGAACAGGATGATCTGGGTGAACAACACCGTCGTGAACACCGAGCGGTAGCCGAGTTCGCCGAACCACAGCCAATCGACATAGGCATCGATCAGCCGCGGGCCGATCAGCAGCAGGAGCACGAAGGCCACCCCGACCGCAATGAGAATCCGGCTACGTCGTGTCAGCGCTGGCATTCTTGCCGCGGGCCGCATACCCACTCGTCAACTCCAGTCTTACCGATCTCTGACATCGCCACCCGACGTCAGCACAACTGTACGCAAGCGCCGTGCGCTCGGAATTCAACAGTGGGGACGTTCGCCGTCAGCGGAAAGCGCCTTCAAGGCGTCCACCGCCGTGGCGAGGGTGTCCACCCTGATCAGTTCCAGGCCGTCCTGGGGCGCGGACTTCGCCTCTTCGCAGTTGTCGGCGGGTACCAGGAAGACCGTCGCACCGGATTCCCGGGCGGCCAGCATCTTGTGCGTGATGCCGCCGATCGCTCCGACATGTCCGTCGCCGCTGATGGTGCCCGACCCCGCGACGAGCTCGCCGGCGCTGAGGTCGCCGGGGGTGAGTTTGTCCACGACCGCGAGGCTGAAGATCATCCCGGCCGACGGGCCACCGATATTGGCCAGGTTGAAGTCGACGGAAAACGGCGCCCATGGCGCGTCGAGCACCCCGATCCCGAGGTACCCCTGCTCGCCTTCGGGGTGCTCGCCCAGCGTGATGGTCGCGACGCCCGGCGGACCGTCCTTGCGGCGGTAGTCGAGCACAATCGTGTCGCCCGGCCTGGTCTGCTTGACCAGGGCCTGAAACTCTTCGAGGTTGGCCACCGGCTTGCCGTTGACCCCGTCGATCGCGTCACCGTCCTGCAGCTTGCCCGCCGAGGGACCGGGGTCGTTGACGTTTTCCACGGTGACCGCCATCGGGTAATCCATGTAAAGCAGCGCGGCGTACTCGGCGCTGCGCTCGGATCGGCGGAAGTCGGTGGTGTTGGCCTCGTTGATCTCTTCTCGCGTCTTGTCGGGCGGGTAGACCAAGTCGCGGGGCATCAGCTGTTCACGCCCCGACAGCCACAGCACCAGCGCCTGCCCCAGGGTGAGGCCGTCGCGCTGGGAGACGGTGGTCATGTTCAGGTGCCCCGACGTGGGATACACGTCGGCGCCTTCGATCTGGACGACCTCCTTTCCGTCGACCTCGCCGAGGGTGTTGAACGTCGGCCCCGGGCCAAGCGACACGAAAGGCACGACCACCACCGACACCAGCACCCCGAAGGCCAGGATCGGTACGAGGGCGACGAGCAACGTGAGAGTTCGCCTGTTCACGCCGCCCAATCTAAAGGTTGCGGGATGGGCGTCCTGGACCGCGACCCGGCTGCGAAACGGTGTTCGCTCTGCGCGTGACCTGCCTGACCACACAACGCGACGCCGGTGAGTACGGTTGAAGGTATGGCTGACCCGCCTTTTGGCTTCTCTGCCGGCGACGACCCGGAGCGCGACAAGCGCAAGAACGACCCGGACGCGGGCGGCGCTGGCGATCCGTTCGGGTTCGGCGGAGCGGAGTTCGACATGTCTCAGCTCGGCCAGATCTTCACCCGGCTCGGCGAGATGTTCAGCGGCGCGGGTGGCGCGATGGCCGGCGGCAAGACGTCCGGCCCGGTGAACTACGACCTGGCCCGCAAGCTGGCGTCGAGCCAGATCGGCTTCGTCGCACCGGTTCCCGAATCGACCAGCGCCGCGGTGCGCGATGCTGTGCACCTCGCCGAGACCTGGCTCGACGGCGCGACCGCGCTGCCCGCCGGCACCACCACCGCGGTGGCGTGGACACCCGCCGAGTGGGTCGACAACACCCTGGAGACCTGGAAGCGGCTGTGCGATCCGGTGGCCGAACAGATCTCCACCGTGTGGGCGTCGGCGTTGCCCGAGGAGGCCAGGAGCATGGCCGGCCCGCTGCTGGCGATGATGACCCAGATGGGCGGCATGGCGTTCGGTTCACAGCTGGGTCAGGCGCTGGGCACGTTGTCGCGAGAAGTGTTGACGTCCACCGACATCGGACTGCCCCTGGGGCCCAAGGGCGTCGCCGCGCTGATGCCTGACGCGATCGAGGCGCTCACCGAGGGTCTCGAACAGTCCCGCGGCGAGGTCATGACGTTCCTGGCCGCGCGGGAGGCCGCGCACCACCGGTTGTTCAGCCACGTGCCGTGGTTGTCCAGCCAGCTGCTCAACGCCGTCGAGGCGTTCGCCAGGGGCATGAAGATCGACATGACCGGCATCGAGGAACTCGCGCAGGGCTTCAACCCGGCGTCGCTGACCGATCCGACCCAGCTCGAACAGCTGCTCAACCAGGGCATCTTCGAGCCGAAGGCAACCCCGGAGCAGACCGCGGCGTTGACCCGGCTGGAAACGCTGCTGGCGCTGATCGAGGGCTGGGTGGAAACCGTCGTCACCGATGCGCTGGGCGAGCGGCTGCCCGGGACGGCGGCGCTCTCCGAGATGCTGCGCAGGCGCCGCGCCACCGGCGGTCCGGCCGAACAGACCTTCGCCACCCTGGTCGGGCTCCAGCTGCGGCCCCGCAAGCTGCGCGAGGCCGCGGCGCTGTGGCAGCGGCTGACCCAGGCTGTGGGCGCCGACGCCCGCGACGCGGTGTGGCAGCACCCCGACCTGTTGCCAACCGCCGAGGACCTCGACGAACCGGCCGGCTTCATCGACCGGATCATCGGCGGCGACACCAGCGGCATCGACAGCGCCATCGCAGAAGCGATCGCCGATCTGGAACGGGGCGAACCAGGCCCCGAGGAAGACGGCGACACGCCCTGAGCCTGTGAATAACCGCCGGGAGGATGCTCCCGGTCGTGGCAGAGTCGTCGCATGCGCTACGCGCTCAATCCGGCCACACCGGTACTGCTGCGTCCCGACGGGGTGGTGCAGGTGGGCTGGGATCCGCGCCGTGCGGTCGTCGTGCGGCCCCCGTCGGGAATGACCGCCACCGCGCTGGCCGATCTGCTTCGACGTCTGCAGTCGGGTGCCACGCTGGCCGAAATCCAGTGTCACGCCGACGACGCCGATCCCGCGCTGGTGGCCGAACTGGTCACGATGTTGGTCGACGCCGGGGTCGTCACCGCCACCGCACGACGGCGGGCTCGAGCGGCGTCGGTTCGCATTCACGGCAGCGGACCCCTTTCCGAGCTGCTCGCCACGGCGCTGCGCTGCTCGGGGGCCCGGGTCACCCGCAGCACGCGCAACAACGCCGGCGCGCCATCCGAGCACACCGACCTGGCGGTGCTGTCCGACTACCTCGTCGCCGACCCGAGGGTGGTGCATGATCTGCAGGCCGCCGGGGTCGCGCATCTGCCGGTGCGGGTGCGCGACGGCACCGGCCTGGTCGGGCCGCTGGTGATTCCCGGCGTCACAAGCTGTCTGCGCTGCGCGGACCTGCACCGCAGCGACCGCGACGCCGCTTGGCCTGCCGTCGCGGCGCAGTTGCGCGACACCGTCGGCACCGCCGATCGGGCGACCGTGCTGGCGACCGCGGCGCTGGCACTGAACCAGGTCGACCGCGTGATCCGCGCCGTCCGCGAGGAACGCAGCACCGACGAGCCGTTGCCGACACTGGACACCACGCTGGAGTTCGACGTCAACGTCGGCTCGGTGGTCGCGCGCCGCTGGTCACGGCACCCGAGCTGCCCATGTTGAAAACGTCTGTTGCCAACTCGTTGCCGTGCGGTCAGCTCCGTCAGGGATGATGGTCTGGTGAGTGAGATCAAACGGGGCCGCGCAGCGCGCAACGTCAAGCTGGCGAGCCTTCCCGTCGGCATGGCCGGCCGGGCCGCCCTGGGCTTCGGCAAACGGCTGACCGGTAAGTCGAAAGACGAGGTCAACGCCGAGCTGATGGATAAGGCCGCCCAGCAGCTGTTCACCGTCCTCGGTGAGCTCAAGGGCGGGGCGATGAAGGTGGGTCAGGCGCTGTCGGTGATGGAGGCCGCGATCCCCGAGCAGTACGGCAAGCCGTACCGCGAGGCGCTGACCAAGCTGCAGCGGGAAGCCCCGCCGCTGCCCGCTGCCAAGGTGCACCGGGTGCTCGATTCGCAGTTGGGCACGAAGTGGCGGGAGCGGTTCGCGTCGTTCGACGACAAGCCCGTGGCCTCGGCCAGCATCGGGCAGGTGCACCAGGCGGTGTGGTCAGATGGCCGCGAGGTCGCGGTCAAGATCCAGTACCCGGGTGCCGACGAGGCGCTGCGCGCCGACCTGAAGACGATGCAGCGCCTGGTGGGCGTGTTCAAACAACTCGCCCCCGGCGCCGACGTCGACAGTGTGGTCGACGAGCTCATCGAGCGCACCGAGATGGAGCTTGACTACCGGCTCGAGGCCGACAACCAGCGCGCCTTCGCCAAAGCCTATGAAGGCCATCCGCGCTTCGTGGTTCCCCGCATCGTCGCCAGCGCGCCCAAGGTCGTGATCCAGGAGTGGATCGAGGGCGTGCCGATGTCGGTGATCATCCGCGAGGGCACTCAGGAACAACGAGACCTGATGGGCACCAGGCTGTTCGAGTTGACGTATGACGCGCCTCGCCGGCTGGAGATGATGCACGGTGACACCCATCCCGGCAACTTCATGCTGCTACCCGACGACAAGATGGGGGTCATCGACTTCGGCGCCGTCGCACCGATGCCCGGCGGAATCCCGGTCGAGATCGGTTTGGCGACGCGGTATGCCCTGAACGACGACTACGACAATCTGCTGATCACCATGCAGAAGATCGGCTTCGTCCAGAAGGGCGAGCAGGTGTCCAAGCGCGAAATGGACGACATGATGCGCCAGTACGTCGAACCCCTCCAGGCCGAGGCGTTCCACTACAACCGCAAGTGGCTGCAACGGATCACCACCTCGAACATCCGGCCCGAACGCGCCGCCGGACAGCTCAAGGCCGCCCGGCAGATGGACATCCCCGCCAAGCTCGCAATCCCGATGCGGGTGATCGCGTCCAACGTCGCGATCGCGTGCCAGCTCGACGCCCATGTCCCGGCCAGAAGGCTTGCCACGGAACTTATTCCGGGTTTCGCCGACGAAGCCGCCTGATGCCGGGACGCCCGGCAGCGCGGGCGAGCGCATCGAAACTGCTGTGAGATCGCAATTTTCGCCGATATTACGATCTGCGCGCAGTCTCGACGGCCGCTGGGCGAGCCCGGCAGCGTCTACGCCGCTGCCGGGCTGTCCTCGGTGTTCTTGCGTGGCCGGCCACGCGGACGCTTGCGCGCGATGACGGTGCCGCGGTCGAAGATCTCGCCGCCCCACACGCCCCACGGTTCCTGACGTTCCAACGCCGCGGCCAGGCAGTCGGCACGGATCGGGCACTGTGCGCACAGCCCCTTGGCGCGTTCGAGGTCGACGGGGTTGTCGGCGAACCACAGGTCGGGATCGCCGACATGGCACGGCACCGCCAGCATCGTCTTCGTCCGGCATGTCAGGGTCGACATGTCTGTCCTCTGCTTCCTGGTCGAGGGTTTCGCATCTGTCTTCTGATGGATCCGTGACCAGGTGTTCGGTGTCTGCGCGATTTCCGAAATAAAACTGGCCACGGATCCGGTGACTGCGGTTCCGTGGCCTCTCGGCGAAATCGTGGGCTCTCCTAGATGGGGCCCCAATCCACGGAAGATGCAGTCGCGGCGGCGGCGGCGCGGCGCTTACGCGGCGTGTTGCCGGCTGCGGCGGCCGCCGCGGCGTGCGCGGGAATGGCGGGATGCGCCGTGGTGACGGCGGTCGGGAGGGTCCGCGACATGCCGATAACGCCCGCGGCACGGCCTACGCCGGTGAACGCGTTGATGCTCGCCATGATCTCGGCACCCTCCTCTCGCACGATGAAATACACAGCAGGTGTGTGATCTTGAGGCTAAGCGTAACAGCGTGATCGCACAAACGAATTTTTGACCAGCGGTTTTGGCACGATCTTTACGACGATTGGCGGCCCTTGACCAGTGCGAGGACGTCGGGTCCGTACTGCTCAAGCTTGCGCGCCCCGATGCCGGGAATCGCCACCAACGCCGCGTCGTCGGCGGGCAGTGTCTCGGCGATCGCGATCAACGTGTTGTCGGTGAACACCACATAGGCAGGCACATTCATCTCCTTGGAGACGCGTAACCGCCAGTCCTTGAGCCGCCCCAACAACTCCTCGTCGATGTCGGACGAACAGGTTTCGCAGCGCCGCAACATGATTGCGGGTGGGGTGGTCAGCACGCTGTTGCAGACACGGCAACGCGGCGTGGCGCCGCGGGGCCGCCGCGGGCGAGACGGGGCAGCATCGGACGACGACTGCGGCGCGATGCCGTTGAGAAACCGTGACGGCTTGCGGCTCTGCCGTCCGCCCGGGCTGCGCGCCAACGCCCAGCTGAGCGCCAGATGTATTCGGGCTCTGGTGATTCCGACGTAGAGGAGGCGGCGTTCCTCTTCGACCGGTTCGCTGTCGGGGCCGTGGGCCAGCGCATGTGAGATGGGCAGCGTTCCGTCGGCCAGCCCGACCAGGAACACCGCGTCCCATTCCAACCCCTTGGCGGCGTGCAGCGACGCCAACGTCACCCCTTGCACCACGGGTGGGTGCCGAGCATCGGCGCGCTGGCGCAGTTCGGCGAGCAGCGCACGCAGATCCAGCGACGGGCGCTGTGCGACCTCCTCGTCGACGAGTTCGGCCAACGCCGTCAGCGCCTCCCACCGCTCCCGCGCCTTGGTGCCCGCGGGCGGCTCGGTGCTGAGCCCGAGCGGTCCGAGCACCGCGCGGACGGCGTCGGGCAACGGGCCGTCATCGTCGGTACCGCGTTCGGCCGCGCGCTGCAGCGCCACCAACGCCTGCCGGATCTCCTGACGGCTGAAGAATCCCTCGCCGCCGCGGACCTGGAACGGAATTCCGGCCTCGGTCAGCGCTTCCTCGTACACATCCGACTGGGCGTTGATGCGGTACAGCACGGCGATCTCCGCCGGTTCGGTACCCGCGTCGATGAGTCGCTTGATCTTCTTGGCGACGCCGTTGGCCTCGGCGACCTCGTCGGAGTATTCGGCGAAGGTCGGGTTCGGGCCGGGGGCACGCTGGCCGACGAGATGCAGCTTGCTGCCGGCCATCCGGCCGCGGGCGCCGGCGATGACCCGGTTGGCCAGCGACACCACCTGCGGGGTGGAGCGATAGTCGCGCTCCAGCCGGACCACCGCCGCGTCGGGGAAGCGTCGCGAGAAGTCCAGCAGATACCGGGGTGTGGCGCCGGTGAAGGAATAGATGGTCTGGTTGGCGTCGCCGACGACGGTGAGGTCGTCACGATCGCCGAGCCACGCGTCGAGCACCCGCTGCTGCAGCGGCGTGACGTCCTGGTATTCGTCGACGACAAAGCAGCGATACCGGTCGCGGAACTCCTGTGCCACCGCGGCGTCGTTCTCGATCGCCGCGGCGGTGTGCAGCAGCAGGTCGTCGAAGTCAAGCAGCAGAACGTCGGCGCGGCGGGACTTGATGGTCTCGTAGCCGGCGTAGACGGTCGCGACCTTGTCCGCATCGAACGGGATGTCGCGACCCGCGGCGGCCACCGCCGCGGCGTAGCCCTCCGGGCTGATCAACGACCCCTTGGCCCACTCGATTTCGCCGGCGAGATCGCGTACGTCGTCGGTGCTGGTCTGCAGTCCGGCACGGTTGGCGGCCTGGGCCACGACCGAGAACTTGGTGTCGAGCAGTTGCCAGGGTGAGTTGCCCACCACCCGCGGCCAGAAGTAGGACAGCTGGCGTCGTGCCGCGGCGTGAAACGTCATCGCCTGCACCGATTCGGCAGAGACGCCGGCCCAGTCATTGCTCAAGGCACGCAACCGGGCGCGCATCTCCCCCGCGGCCCGCTGCGTGAACGTCACCGCCAGCACCTGCGAGGCGGCCACATGTCCGCCCGCGACGAGGTGCGCGATGCGCCGGGTGATGGTGCGGGTCTTGCCGGTGCCCGCGCCGGCCAGCACGCAGACCGGACCACGAGCGGCGAGCACCGCTTCGCGCTGCTCCTCATCGAGGTCGTCGACGATGCGCAACGAATCGACCTCCACCGACATGCGGTCCATCTTGACAGCAGCCGGTGACAAAACCCGGGACGGCGTCGGGCATGTTGGGCGCATCGGCTACGTTGAAGGCGTTATGAGCGCTGCTGAGAACCCCGTGATCATGTACACCACGTCGTGGTGTGGTTACTGCTTTCGGCTGAAGAAGGTGTTGCAGGCCGAGGGCATCGAGTTCACCGAGGTCGACATCGAGTCCGACCCCGAGTCGGCCGAGTTCGTGGCGTCGGTCAACGGGGGCAATCAGACCGTGCCGACACTGAAGTTCGCCGACGGGTCCACGCTGACCAACCCGAGCGCCAAGGACATCAGGGCCAAGCTGGCGAGCTAGCGCTTCCGGGCTTTTCGCCGCCGCTTTCCGCGCCGAGATCGACGAAATGGCGCGATCTACTCGCACTTTCCCGCCCGTTTGTCCCTTTGGGCGACAAAGACGAACTAGTCTTGCGCGGCCCAGGATTCGATGATCTCCCTGGCGATCGAGATCGAACCGGGCAGCAGCAGCCGCGAGGACGAGTCGCTGCTCCAGTCGCCCGCATCGAGCGCTTCGCGAACCTCCGCGCGGGTGAACCAGGCCGCCTCGGCGATCTCGCCGTCGTTGAACGAGAACTCCTGTTCGGGGTCGCCGATCGCGTGAAACCCCACCATCAGCGACCGCGGAAATGGCCACGGCTGGCTGCCGAGGTACTGCACGTTGCTCACCGTCAGGCCGATCTCCTCGGCGATCTCGCGCACGACGCACGACTCGAACGACTCCCCGGCCTCCACGAACCCAGCCAGCAGCGAGAACAGCCGGGGTGGCCACACGGTCTGCCGGGCCAGCACCGCGCGGTCGTGGCCGTCGTGGACGAGGCAGATCACCGCCGGATCGATGCGGGGAAACTCCTCATAGCCGTTGAGCGGGTTGACCCGTGACCAGCCGGCCTTGGCCGGTTTGGTCGGGGCGCCGTCGCGTGCGCTGAACCGGGCGTTGTCGTGCCAGTTCAGCAGCGCGGTGGCCGTCGCAAGCAGCTGAGCGCTGACGTCGTCGAAGATCTGACCACCGCGGCGCAGGTCGAGCACCTCGGTTTTCAGGTCGGGATCCTCGGGTGCTTCCAGCGGCGCCCGGATCGCCCACACGTGCCTGCCGTCGTTGAGCCGGCCGAGAAAGACGGCGTCCTCCGGCGGCTTGTCACCCAGGCTGGCGGTGCTGCCTAGCACCACGCTGCCGCCGGAGATCAGCACCTGGTTGCGGCGGTCGACCCGCAGCAGCGCCGCATCGGCCCAGCCCGCGATGGCGGCGTCGACGTCGGTGCGCAGCGCGTCGGATCGGTCCGCGCCGACGCGGGACAGCAGCGGGACGTGGCGCAGCGAAAACCCGTAGGCCGTCATCGGTCGGCTTCCGCGTTGCGAATGTAGAGCAGCCGGTCGCCGAGTTCGAGCGCATCCACTTCCGGGTCGTCGACGCGGATCAGCTTGTCGTTGCGCACCACGCCGAGCACGATGTCGGTCTGATGCCGCGGTGATCCGCCGGCCTCTTTGGGGGTGACCTCGCGTTCGGCGATCGCGAAGCCGCGGTCCGGGGTGAGCAGATCCTCCATCATCTCGACGACGCTGGGCGTCTGTACCGCGACGCCCAGCAGCCGGCCCGCGGTCTCGGCGGTCACCACCGTGGAATCCGCACCGGACTGCTTGAGCAGGTGCTCGTTGTCGGTTTCCCGCACCGCGGCGATGATCTTGGCCTTCGGCGCCAGCTCGCGGGCGGTGAGCGTGACCAGCGCCGCGCTGGCGTCGCTGTCGGTCGCCACGATGATCGCCCTCGCGTGCTGCGCGCTGGCCAGCCGCAACACTTCCGAGTCGGTGGCGTTGCCGCGCACGGTGACCAGGCCGGCGCTCTTGGCGCGTTCCAGCGCGGTCGGGTCCTCGTCGACGACCACGATGTCAGCGGGCGCCACCTCGTCGCCGACCATCGCGGCCGCCGCGGTTCTGCCCTTCGTGCCGTAGCCGACGATCACGATGTGGTTGCGCACCTTGTTCCTCCATCGCTGGATTTGGTAGACCTGCCGCGACTGCGTGGTGAGCGTTTCGACCGTCGTACCGATCAGCACGATCAGGAACGCGACGCGCAGCGGGGTGATCACCAGGACGTTGATCAGCCGGGCACCGGGGGTGACCGGCGTGATGTCGCCGTACCCGGTGGTCGACAGCGACACCGTCGCGTAGTAGAGGCAGTCGAGGAACGACAGCCCGTCCCCCTGCACGTCGCGGTAGCCGTCGCGGTCGACGTACACGATCAGCACCGCCGCGAACAACGCCGCCACCGCATAGATGACCCGCACGGTGATGCGCCGCGCCGGGCTGACCGTCTCGGTCGGAATCTGCACCCTGTCGGTGAGGGCGTGCACCGGCCGATCGGCCAGCGATTCGTCGAACCTGCGGAGCCGACGCCGCAGTCTGCCTTCAGCCACGTGAATCGGTCACCGCTGCGAGTGAGCGCACGCCATTATGTAACCATGACCTCCTCGCCTCCCGAGCTGCAGCAGCTCACCAGCCCGGCCCCGGCCTACCGGCTGGCGGCGATGCTGCTCGGCGCGGGCAGCCTGCACTTTCTGGCTCCCAAGCCGTTCGACGCGATCGTCCCGGCCGAGCTGCCAGGCAGCGCGCGGTTCTACACCTATGCCTCCGGGGTGGCCGAACTCGCCACCGGCGCGCTGCTGCTGGTGCCGAGGACCCGTCGTCTGGGGGCGCTGGCCGCCGTCGTGCTGTTCGTCGCGGTGTTCCCCGCCAACGTGAACATGGTGCGGCTGTGGCGGAACAAGCCGCTGGTGATGCGGGCCGGCGCGCTGGCCCGGCTGCCGCTGCAGATCCCGATGGTCCTCGAGGCGCTCAAGATCTACCGCACCTCCCGCGACTCTTAGGCGGCGGGGGCCTCGAGCAGCTGCGTGAGCTCCTCGACGTCGGGTAGCCGCTCGGGTGCGACGGTGGTTCCGGTGCGCACATAGTGGAACGCGGCACGCACCGATTCCAGCGGGCACCCGTGCAGCTGCGCCCACGCCAGCCGATACACCGCCAGCTGGACGGCCGCGTGCCGCTTAACCTCCGGGGTCGCCGGCGGCTCGCCGGTCTTCCAGTCCACCACCGTCGCGCCGCCGTCAGGTTCGGCGAACACCGCGTCGATGCGGCCGCGCACCACCCGACCGCCGATCATCATGTCGAACGGCACCTCGACGTCCAGCGGGGTACGAGCGGCCCACGGCGACACTGCGAACGCGGCCTGCAGTTCGGCGAGTTCATCCATGACACCGGTGTCGCGGTCCACCGCACCGGGCAGGTCGTCCAGGTCGAACAGCCGCTCGGCGTGATAGAACCGCTGCACCCAGTCGTGGAATGCGGTGCCCAGCAACGCATGTGGATCGGGTCGCGTCGGCAGCCGGCGCCGCAGCCGCTGCGCCACCGTGTCGGGGTCGCGGCCGAGTTCGACCATGGTGCTCACCGAAATCTGCGCGGGCAGCGAGGGCGCGGGCCGGTCGGTCGCGCGGTCACGTTCGGCCAGCAGCGCGTCGACGTCTGCTGCCCAGCCCTCGTCAGCGTCGCCGGGAGCCGGCTGGACCGTTCCGGCCATCGCCTGCGCGACCAGCTCGGCGCCCCGGTCGACGTCGCCGCGCCGGTGCCCGGCAGGGCCAGCCGGCCACACCGCCTCGACCACCTTGTCCCGCAGCGGATTCGGCTCGCCGTCGGCGGGGGCGGGGGCCCAGTGCTCGATAACCCCGCACGGGTCGCCGGCGGCGCCCGACTGCTCGATGATGTCTTTGAGCTCACGCAGGAACTCCGACGGTCCGCGCGGCTTGGCCTCGGTGGGCCCCCAGTGATGAGCCGACAGCAGCAGTGTGTCCTCGGCTCTGGTCAGCGCCACATACAGCAGTCGGCGCTCCTCGTCGACGCGGCGCTGCTCGAGAAGCTTCTTGTGGTCGAAAATCTTGTCCGACAACTTCTTTCGGTCGTTCACGTCGGAGGTGTCCAGGACGGGCACACCGTGTTCAGACATGGTGGCGCGGTCGCCGCGCAGCAACGGCGGCAACTCACCTGCATCGGTGAGCCACGTGCGGGTGGTACCGGTCGACGGGAAAACCCGGCCGCTGAGGTGCGGCACCGCCACCACTTGCCACTCCAGCCCCTTGGCCGCGTGGACGGTGAGGATCTGCACCCTGTCGGGGGCGACGCCAACCTCCGCAGGCGCCAGCCCGTCCTCCACGTCCGCGGCCGCATCGAGGTAGGCCAGCAGCCCGGACAGCGTGGCTGCGGGGCGAGCGGCGAAGTCGGCGACCACGTCGGCGAACGCGTCGAGGTGCTCGGTGCCCGCCCATCCCGCGGAAACCGGCTGCCCCGCACGGGCCTCGACGTCGACACCGAGGGCCCGGCGCACCTCGGCGACCAGCTCGGGCAGCGGATGCGACAGATGCGCGCGCAACGCGGTCAGCTCGCGGCCCAGCGCCACGATTCGGGCGTACCCGGTCGTCGAGTACACCGTCGCCGGGCCTGGATCGCAGACGGCGTCGGCCAGGCACGCCGCGTCGGCGTCGGGGGCGGCCTGCGCCACGACCCGCGCGGCCACCCCGTCGTCGATGCCGGGGCCGACGTCGTCGAGGTCGACCGCGCGGCGCCACAGCGCGGCGATGTCGCGTCCCCCCAGCCGCCACCGCGGACCGGTGAGCACCCGCATGGCGGCGCTGCCGGCAGTGGGCTCGGCAAGCAACCGCAACATCGCCACCACGTCGGCGACCTCGGGCACGTCGAGCAGGCCGGCCAGGCCCACCACCTCGACCGGGACTCCGCGGGCGCTCAGCGCATCGGCCATCGGCGCGGCATCGGCGTTGCGGCGCACCAACACCGCGGCGGTCGGGGGCGCGCCGGCGTCGGTTCGCGCCCGGTGGTAGAGGCTCGCGATGTGGTCTGCCACCCAGTCCCGTTCGGACACCACGTCGTTGAGCAGCGCGCACCGGATGGTGCCTTGCTCGGCGTCGGGGCGGGGACGCAGGGTGCGCACCGCGACCGAGCGTCGACGCGCGTGCGCGGAGACCGCGTTGGCCAGGTACAGCGCGCGCGGCGGGTTACGCCAGCTGGTCCGCAGCTCCAGGGTGGGCGCCAGGGTGCCGTCCGAGCGTGGAAAGTCGGTGGTGAACCGCGGCAGGTTGGTGGCCGAGGCGCCGCGCCAGCCGTAGATCGACTGAATGGGGTCGCCGACCGCGGTCAACGCCAGCCCGTCGTCGACGCCACCGCCGAACAGCGCCGACAGCGCCACCCGCTGCGCATGGCCGGTGTCTTGGTACTCGTCGAGCAGCACCACCCGGTAGCGGCTGCGAAGTTGTTCCCCGACATGGGGAAACGACGAGGCCAGCCGGGCAGCAGCGGCCATCTGCATGCCGAAGTCCATGACCTTCTCGTCACGCATCCGCTGGTGCAGCGCGTCGATCAGCGGCACCAGCTCGGTGCGCTCGGTCTGGGTCGACAACAGCCGCAGCAGCCACTGGCTGGGCCCGCGGTCACGTTGATAGGGCCCGGCCGGCAGCGTGTGCACCAGCCGCTCCAGTTCGACATGGGTGTCACGCAGCTGATCGGTGTCGACCAAATGCTCGGCGAGTTGACCCGCCAGCCGCAACACCATCGAGGTGATGGCCGCCGGCGTCTTGTCCGTCTCCAGCTCGGGATGCTCGCACACCACCCGAAAGGCCAACTGCCACAACTCGGTTTCGCTGAGCAGACGGGTTTCGGGCTCGACCGGCAGGAGCAGTCCGTGCTCGCGCAGCAGGTTGCCGGCGAACGCGTGATAGGTGCTGATGGTGGCCGGCTCGTCACAGCCGGCGCAGGCGCCCGTCTCGGCGTCGGGCAACAGGCCGGCTCCGGCCAGCCGGGCCAGCCGGGTGCGGACCCGCCGCTGTAGCTGCGCGGCGGCCTTGCGGGTGAACGTCAGCCCGAGCACTTCGCCGGGCCTGGCATACCCGTTGGCGACCAACCACACCACCCGCGCGGCCATCGTCTCGGTCTTGCCCGCACCGGCGCCCGCGATGACCACCAGCGGCCCCGGTGGGGCGGCGATCACCGCGGCCTGCTCGTCGGTCGGCGGGAAAAGGCCGAGCCGATCGGCGAGTTCGGCGGGGCTGTAGCGCTGCGTCATGACCGGCCCCCGATCGCCGCCTGGGCCGGGCACATCGCCCGCACCGGGCAGTGGCTGCAGCCGTCGTTGATGCGCGCGACGAACTGCGGTCCCTGGGTGCCGGCGGCGGCGCGGCGCACAGTCTCACGCCATTGGGCATGCGCGTCGGCGGTCAACGCGTCCTGCTCCCGCTCGCACGCGCCCGAGGTGTTCGTCTTGCCGAGGTAGACCAGGCGTCCACCGCCCGGTGACTCCCCTTGGGACACCAGGCCTTCGGCGACGGCCAGTTGGTACATCGCCAGTTGGGCGTGACGCTGCGCGTCGTCTTTGGTGACCGGCCTCTTGCCGGTCTTGATGTCGATCGCCACCAGCCGGCCGGCGTTGTCGCGCTCGATGCGGTCCACCCGGCCCCGCACCCGCACCTGCGGCCCGCCGTCGACACCGGATGCGATGACCCCGTCGACGTCGACCTCGGTACCGACCTCGGTCAGCTCGCGGCGGCTCTGCGCCCGCCACTGCAGGAACGTGGACAGCATCACCCGGTGGCGGGCGAGTTCGTTGTCGGCATACCAGGCGGAGTCGAACGGCAGGTTGTCCCAGACTTTCTCCAGTTCGTTGAGCAGCTGGCTCTCGGACTTGCCGGGCTCGGCCACCAGCGCGTGCACCAACGAGCCGATCGCCGAGCGCACGTCGCGCCCGTCGGCGCCGCCGTGGCGTTCGAGCAGCCAGCGCAGCGGACAATCGGTCAGGATCTGCAGTGTCGACGGTGACAGCGTGACGGTGTGCTCCCCACACCACAGGGGTTCGTCGGTGGAGACCGGTGTCATGACGTACCACTGCGCGGGGTCCGCGCCGGGAACCCCGGCGGCAGCCAGCCGGGCCAGTTGCGTTGCCGCACAGGTGCGGACGCGGTCGTCGACGGCACCGTCGGGAGCGCACACCACCGCCCGCAGCCGGCCCACCAGCGCCGCGGGGGCCAACAGCCGCGGCGCCGTGACGGGTGCCGTCTCCGGGTCGGCGTCGGGGGCGATGCCGGCCAGCTCGTACCAGAACGAGGACGGCAGCATCGATTCAACGCCGTTGTCGCTGTCGACTGCGGTGACCAACAACCGGTGGCGAGCCCGCCCCATCGCGGCGATCAGCAGCCGGCGCTCCTCGGCCAGCAGGGGCGCCCGCGCCGACAACCCGCGGTCGTCGTGCGTCGCGACGCCGTCGAGGACGTCGACCAGCTGTTGGGTGCCCAGCACCCCGCCACGCGGAACGGTGTTGGGCCACAGCCCTTCCTGTACACCGGCGAGCACCACGAGATCCCATTCGCGGCCCAGTGCGGCATGCGCGCTGAGCACGGTGACCGCCTCGGTGTCGCGCTCGTCGCGTGGGGCGGCTGGCGTCCCGAGCCCCGAAACGTAGTCGACGAGACCCCGCAGCGACGCGCCCGCGGTGTGGTTGACGTACTGCTCCGCCGCGTCGAACAGCGCGGTGACCGCGTCGAGGTCGCGGTCGGCCTGGGCGCCTGTGCTGCCGCCGCGTTCACTGGCGGTCAGCCAGCGCCGCTGCAGACCGGACCGGTGCCACGCCTGCCAGAGGGTGTGGCGCGGGTCCTTGCCCTCGTCGACGGTGCGACGCGCGGCGGTCAACACCGCACGGACACGCCGGATCGGACGGTCCAGATGGCCGGGCAACGCGTCGGTGCCATCCTCGAGCGCCGCGACCAGCAGGTCGGAGAAGGCGCGCGGCGGTCGGCTGCCGTCGGCGCGGCGCAGGGTGCGACGCAGCTGCCGCAGCGACACCGGGTCCACCCTGCCGATGGGCCCGGTCACCAACGCAAGCGCGCGCTCACCGTCGAGGCCGTGCGCGGTGGCGTCGAGCACCGTCAACAAGGCCTGCACAGCGGGTTGATCGGCCAACGCGACGCCCGTGCCCGCCATCTCGACCGGCACGCCCGCCCCCTCCAGCGCCCGGGCCACCGCGGCTCCGAGCCGCGGCACCGACCGCACGATCACCGCCATCTGCGACCACGGCAGCCCGTCGACGAGGTGTGCGCGGCGCAGCGTGTCGGCGATGAGCGCCGATTCCGCGTGCGATGAGGCGGCGATGCGCACACGCAACGAGCCCTGCGCATCCGCGGCGCCGGTCAGGTTTCGGCCCGGGTCGGCGCCGGGCAGCCGCCGCGCTGTCGCCGTGATCGCCTCGGCGATCGCCGGTGCGCAGCGATGCGACCGGGTCAACGCGATCGCCGGCTCCTCGCCGCGCAGCAGCGCAGGGTCTGCGCCGCGGTAGCCGAACACCGCCTGGTTGGGATCTCCTGCGACGACCGTGAGTTCGGCCCCCTCGGCGAGCACCCGCACCAGCCGGGCCGCCTGCGGATCCAGCTGCTGGGCGTCGTCGACCAGAAGCAGCTTCACCCGCGCGCGTTCACCGGCGAGCAGGTCCGCGTCGGTGGCGAACGCTTCCAGCGCCGCCCCGACGAGTTCGGCAGCGCCCAGGGCTGGGATGGTGGCCTGCGGCGCGGCCATGCCGACCGCGGAGCGCAGCAGCATGATCTGTTCGTAGGCCTGCGCAAACTGGCCTGCGGCCAGCCACTCCGGACGACCTGCGCGACGGCCGATGCGTTGCAGCTCAACGGGATCCACCCCGCGTTCGGTGCAACGCGCCAGCAGGTCGCGCAGCTCGGTGGCGAACCCGGAGGTGCCCAGCGCCGGACGCAGATGGCCCGGCCAGGCAACCGCGGACGCGTCGCCGTCCTCGAGGTCGCCGGCGAGCAGTTCGCGGATGATGCCGTCCTGCTCGGCGCTGGTGATCAGCCGCGGCGGCGGGTCACCGTTGCGTTGGGCGGCCAGCCGCAGCACCGCGAAGGCGTAGGAGTGCACGGTGCGGACCAGCGGTTCCCGCACCACCGTGCGGTCACCTGCCTGCAGCAGCGTCGCCGTGACGGCGGCCCTGGCCTGAGCGCCGAGCCGGGCCGAACCCGTCAGCAGCAGAACCGATTCGGGGTCCCCCCCGGCGGCGATGTGCGCGGCGGCGGTCCGGATCAGCAGCGTGCTCTTTCCGGTGCCGGGGCCCCCGACGACGCGGAATCTCCCGCGCAGACCCGGTTCGGCAAGCGCGGCCGGCGTCAGTTCGGTGTGCGGTGCGGACATGAGGGCATGACATCACGGGGGTCTGACAAGTGGCCCCGACCGCTGATGGCAGCATCACGTCTGTGACCGCCAAGCTGCATGTACACCGGTACGGCCCGGACCAACCCGCCGACGTGTTGGCCATTCACGGCCTGACCGGACACGGTCAGCGGTGGCAGACGTTGGCGATGCGGCATCTGGCCGAGTTCGCCGTCGCGGCACCGGACCTGATCGGGCACGGCCGGTCGTCGTGGGCGGCGCCGTGGACGCTGGACGCCAACGTCGACGCGTTGGCGGCGCTGATCGAGGCGGACGCACCGGTGGTGGTGGTGGGGCATTCGTTCGGCGGCGCGGTGGCGCTCAACCTCGCTGCGGCCCGGCCCGACCTGGTCGCGGCGCTGGTGCTGCTCGACCCGGCCGTCGGCTTGGACGGGGAATGGATGCGCGACATCGCCGACGACATGCTGGCCTCCCCGGACTACACCGACCGCGCCGTAGCCCGCGCCGAGAAGGCCAACGGGTCCTGGGGTGAGGTGGATCCGGCCGAGTTGGACCGCGAACTCGACGAGCACCTGGTCGAGTTGCCCGACGGCCGGGTCGGTTGGCGGATCAGCATCCCGGCGATGATGTCGTATTGGAGCGAGCTGGCCCGCCCGATCACGTTGCCGCCCAAGGGCACGCCGACCACGCTGGTGCGCGCCGGGCGGACCCGGCCGGCCTACGCGTCCGATGAACTGATCGCGTCGCTGGGCGATCGGCTGGGAGCGCACTTCACGTTGGTGCAGTGGGATTGTGAACACATGGTCGCCCAGGCGCGGCCCGCCGACACCGCGGCGCTGATCCGTGACGCGTTGAAACGGCGTTAGCGATGGCGGCGGTCACCGACGAGCAGGTGGAGACCGTGCGTGCGTTGGTCGCCGCCATACCGCCCGGCCGGGTGTCGACCTACGGCGACATCGCCGAGGCCGCAGGGCTTTCCAGCCCACGCATCGTCGGCTGGATCATGCGCACGGACTCCTCGGATCTGCCGTGGCATCGGGTGATCCGGGCGTCGGGCCGGCCCGCCGCGCACCTGAAAAGCCGGCAACTCGAGTTGCTACGTGCCGAAGGCGTGCTGGCCGACGACGGGCGGGTGCGGCTGGCCGAAGTGCGCCACCGATTCTAGATGCCGAGCAGACGCGAAAACCCCCTCTGCCGTGCAAATTTGGGGGTTTTCACGTCTGCTCGCGCCCTAAATCACCAGCCGCACCAACGCGGCCGTGCGGGCCAGGCCGGGGAACGCCGCGGCCGTCGACCTCGGATGCAGCGCATGCACCGCGATGCGGAACATCAACGCGCGCAGCAGCATTTGCGGCCACTCCGGCAGTGCATTCCATCGTTCGATGAGTCCGTCGTCGGCCTCCCCCCACGACAGTGCATCGACGACGGCGACCCCGGCCCCCCACGACGCCGGGCGCCAGTACGGGGTGATGTCGGTGATGCCCGGAGCGGCGGTGCCCGCGAAAAGCACTGTGCCGTAGAGGTCGCCGTGGACCAACTGGCTCGGGCTCTTGGTCGGCCTGCGCAGGGTGGCGAGCTGGTTGAGCAGTTCGATCGAGCGCTGTCCGTCGGCCGACCCCGGCGCGACCCGGGCACCCGGCGGCAGCGAGTGCAGCGGGCGCTCCTCCCACGCGGCGCGATCGGCGGCGATGAACACGTCGACGTCGGTCCACGGCGCGACCGGCGGCTGGGTCAGAAAACGCGGCCGTTCGAGTTTGGCGGTCGCTTCGTGGAGCCGCACCGCGGCCGAAACCACCTCGTCGTGGCGGGGTTCGGGGCTTCCCGCGACGAACGTGTCGGCTCGCCAGCCGGCCACCACGTAACGACCGTCGGTCGAGCGGACCGGGCGGGCCAGCCGCACCCCGTCGACGAACAACGTCTCACGTACCTTTGCCGACCAAGCGGCGCGGGCGTGGTCGGCCACCATCGAGAGCACGACTTCGCCGCAGCGCCAGCCGCCCTCCCAACTCGATCCGAGCGGGACCGGCTGCACACCGGTCAGCCCGAACGCCGCCAGCACATGTTCCGGCGGACCATCGACTGTCACGAGCTCAGCCTAAGCCGGAAATGGGCAAACTCGGCGTTAGTACATCACCATGTCGGGTTCGAGTTGCTTGCCCCATGCCACAATTCCGCCCTGCACGTGCATGGCGTCGGAGAAGCCGGCCTTCTTCGCGATGGCCAGCACCTCGGCCGAGCGCACCCCGGTCTTGCAGTAGAACACCGGTGTCCGGTCGACGGGCAGTTTGGCCAGCGCCTCACCGGATTCGAAGGCCGACTTGGGGATCAGCTCCGCGCCGTCGATGCGGTTGATCTCCCACTCGACGGGTTCGCGCACGTCGATCAGGGCCAGCGGCTTGCCCGAATCCATCAACTCCCGAAGCTCCAGCGGGGTGATCGTGGAATCGGCGGCCGCCTCGGTGGCCACATCGGACACCACGCCGCAGAATTCCTCGTAGTCGATCAGCTCGGTGATCTTCGGGGTGGCGGGGTCCTTGCGGATCTTGATGGTACGGTAGCTCATCTCGAGCGCGTCGTAGACCATCAGCCGCCCCAGCAGCGGTTCACCGATACCGGTGATCAGCTTGATCGCCTCGGTTCCCATGACCGAGCCGACCGACGCGCACAGGATGCCCAGCACCCCGCCTTCGGCGCACGACGGCACCATCCCCGGCGGTGGCGGTTCGGGGTAGAGGTCGCGGTAGTTCAGGCCGGCCCCGTTGGGCGCGTCCTCCCAGAACACCGAGATCTGACCCTCGAAGCGGTAGATGGAGCCCCACACGTACGGCTTGCCGGCCAGCACCGCGGCGTCGTTGACCAGATAGCGGGTGGCGAAGTTGTCGGTGCCGTCCAGGATCAGGTCGTACTGCGCGAACAGGTCGACGGCGTTTTCCGGCTCCAGGCGGAACTCGTGCAGCCGCACGTCGATCAAGGGGTTGATCTCGAGGATGGAGTCGCGCGCGCTCTGCGCCTTGGGCCGGCCGATGTCGGCCTGGCCGTGGATGACCTGGCGTTGCAGGTTGGACTCGTCGACGACGTCGAAGTCGATGATGCCGATGGTGCCCACCCCGGCGGCGGCCAGGTACAACAACGCCGGGGATCCCAGCCCGCCGGCGCCGATGACCAGCACCCGGGCGTTTTTCAGGCGCTTCTGCCCGTCCACCCCGAGGTCGGGGATGATCAGATGACGGCTGTAGCGCGCAACCTCTTCGCGCGTGAGTTCGGCCGCCGGTTCAACCAGCGGCGGCAACGGCGTCGACACCGAATTACTCCTTGATTGGCTGTCCTACCTCAACAATAGGCACCATCCACAACGCCGAATCGACCGTGGGGCTTCCCGGCGTTGGCACGCACGTTCGCGGGGAACCACCCCGGGTTCAGGCGATCGGGTAGGGCCAGGGGTTGAAGCGGCAGGTCTTGCCGTCGGGGTTGACCGTGCCCGGGTCGAACCGGGCCGCGTCGTTGTTGTTGGTGGAGAACGTCTGCTGCATCATGATCGGCGCGAGCTCGCCGTTTTCCGGGCACTGCTCGTGACGCTGATAGCCGATGGCGTGGCCGACCTCATGGTTGATCAGGTACTGACGGTACGAGCCCACGTCACCCTGAAACGGCACCGCGCCGCGGACCCACCGGGCCTCGTTGACGAACACCCGCGGCTGTCCGTCGGCGTAGGCCGGGTTGTAGCAGGACGCCTCGAGCTGAATGTCGTAGCCGCAGCCCTCGCGGATCGTCATCGGTGTGGTCAACGACACCCGGAAATCGGGCTGGATCCCCGAGGTGTCGTCGACGCGGATGAACGCGAACTGCGGGTTGTGCGTCCAGCTCTTGGGATTGGCCAGGGTCTCGCTGACCATCCTGGCGAACCCGTCGTCACCGCCGAACGTCGTGGTGTCGATCCCGTCCTCCACCTCCACGGTGTAGGTGAACACCTTGGCGGTGCCCTCCCCCACCTGCGGGGCGGCGCCGGGAACGACGTGCCAGGTCTTGGCTCCGGCCTGTGTGAACGGCCCACCCGCCGGAAGGATCCCGGTTGGCAGGTTGGCGTCGAACTCGGTCAGCCCCTTGGGCGGGGCGCCGATGATCGCGGTGCTGGCCGCCCCGATGGTGGGCGGCCCCTGCACGGGGCCTTCGAGTTGCTCGGGCTCGGGGGCGCTGGTGCCGGTGATGGTCTGGTAGACGACGACGAGCGTCAGCACCATCAGAACGGGCAACGCATAGGCCCGCCAGCCGTAGGTGGACACGAAGCGGCCCAGCCAGGTCTGTTTGCGGACGCGACGGTGTTCGTCGCGATTGGACCTGATCCGCCCGGACCCCTCGGACAGGGGGTCGCGTTGCGCACGCAGCGGCTCGCGCCACTCGTTACGCAGCGCGGGCACGCGACTACCCACGCGACGCTCCGAGTCGTGAGTCACCGAATCAGGATGACACAGGCGCAGGCGCAGGCACTTCCGGCGCGCCATCGAAGACGATCTGACAACCGCCTACGGGTATGACTTTGCCGACGGTAGTAGTGTCATTGCCGAACTCGACCGGATGAAGGACATGATGAGCGATCTCGCGAACACCGCCGCGAGGAGGGGCGCGCCGCCGGGGAACGGTGACGGCTTGAACCGGCGCGGCAACAGGCTGCCTCGTGATGAACGTCGCGGGCAGTTGCTCGCTGCGGCAAGCGAAGTCTTCGTCTACCGCGGCTATCACGCGGCAGGCATGGATGAGATCGCCGATCGTGCCGGTGTAAGCAAACCGGTTCTCTACCAACACTTTTCATCGAAGCTGGAGCTTTACCTCGCGGTGCTGCAGCGGCACGTGGAGAACCTGGTTTCCGGTGTGCGCCAGGCGTTGCGCACCACCACCGACAACCGCCAGCGGGTGCGCGCCGCCGTGCAGGCGTTCTTCGACTTCATCGAGCACGACGGGCAGGGCTACCGGCTGATCTTCGAGAACGACTACGTCACCGAACCGCAGGTCGCCGCGCAGGTGAAGGTCGCCACCGAAGCCTGCACGGACGCGGTGTTCGACCTGATCAGCCACGATTCCGGGCTGGAGCCGCATCGGGCCAGGA
This sequence comes from Mycolicibacterium pulveris, assembly GCF_010725725.1. Classification (NCBI taxonomy): domain Bacteria; kingdom Bacillati; phylum Actinomycetota; class Actinomycetes; order Mycobacteriales; family Mycobacteriaceae; genus Mycobacterium; species Mycolicibacterium pulveris. The sequence continues at coordinate 734,121 of NZ_AP022599.1, forward strand.
TGATCGCGGTCGGCCTGGTCGCCATCAGCGTCGACTCGGCGCGCTACTGGCTGAACAACGACCGCCCGATCTCCAAGGAAGACGCCGTGGAGGGCACCGTCCAGTTCATCTGGGGCGGCCTGTCACACGTGCCGCTCACCCGGTCTTAGCGGGCTCGATTCCGACCCCGAACCCGACGCGGCGCACGTCGGCCGCGCCGATCTCCACGTAGGCGATCTTGCTGGTCTGCACGAGAAAACGGCGGCCCTTCTCGTCGGTGAGGGCCAGCAGGCCCGACTGCCGGTCCAGCGCGTCGGTGATCACCTTCTCCACCTCGCTGGGCGTCTGCGCGCTGTTGAAGACCAGCTCACGCGGGCTGTCCATGACACCGATCTTGACCTCCACGCTGCGGACCCTTTCGTTCGTGGCACCTCTTGAAACACTTGAGCCAAGGCTAATGGACGGCGACGACGTCCCGGCGGGGCGGTGAGTTCGCGGTCAGCGAAGCCGAATCGCGACCGTCGTTCCGGCTGCTTGCAAACAGCGACCGAACCGAGTCCGGACCGTAACCAACACACCGGCCCACGGACCTCATCCGTCACTCCCGCATCGATAGCATCAGCCGGGTATTGCTCGATACGACTCGGGAAACCCATATGAACAGGCCTTATACCGGACATTCGCCGTATTCGCTGACCCCTACCGAACGACTCGGCACCTTTGACGAGTCATCTGTCGCCCAGCTCGACTACGACCCTCACTACGACGACTCTCACTACGACGCCGGCTACCGACCGGGCTACGACACCGAATACGACGCGAGGTATGACGAGACGTACGACGAGTACGCCGAGGAGTACGCCGATTTCGACGACGACGAGGCGCGCATCGACCGGCGCTGGATGTGGGTGGCCGGAATCGCCGGCATCATCCTGTTCGTCGCCGTCGGCACCACGGGCGTGATTCTCGGCGGCGGGGACAGCGGTTCGGTCACGGCCACCGCGACGTCGGCTGCGCCCAGCCCCAGCGCAACCGCGACGTCGTCCCCACGGGCAGGCAACACCGCCGCACCGCTGGTGCCCAGCCTGCCGCCGGAAACCATCACGACGGTGACCCCGACGGCCGAGGTGCCCCCGGCGGCCGAGGTGACGCCGAGCGCCCAGCCGGTCCCGCCACCCGCGCAAGCCGCGCCGCCGCCGCCCGCGCCCGCCCCGCGCACGGTGACCTACCGGGTGACCGGCAACCGGCAGCTGATCGACCTGGTGACGATCATCTACACCGATTCACGGGGCGCCTTGCGGACCGACGTCAACGTCGCGTTGCCGTGGGCCAAGACCGTCGCGCTCGACCCCGGCGTTGAGCTGGCCTCGGTGACCGCGACCAGCGTCGGCGGTCAACTCAACTGCAGCATCACCGACGCGTCCGGTGCGGTGGTCGCCGCGCAGAACAACAACACGATGATCGCCAACTGCACGAAGTAGGGCGTCAGGCCAGGCCCAGCTCCTGCATCCGGGAGGCATGGGTGCGCTGCAGCCGGTCGAAGAACTCGGTCATCTGGGTCAGGCCCTCGCCGCTGGCCATCACCAGGTCGACCAGCTCATCGTGATCGGCCAGCACAAACTGCGCCTGCGTGATCGCCTCGCCGAGCAGCCGGCGCGACCACAGCGCCAGCCGGTGGCGCTGCTTGTCGCTGGCGGTCACCGCGGACTGCACCTCGGCGACGACGAACTGGGAGTGCCCGGTTTCGGACAGCACCTGGCGCACCACATCGGCGACCTCATCGGGTAGCGCGTCGGCGATCTCCAGGTAAAAGTCTGCGGCCAGCGCGTCGCCGATGTAGGTCTTCACGAGCGCCTCCAGCCAGGTGCTCGGCGTGGTCAACCGGTGGTAGTTCTCCAGCGCCGACGCGTACTTCGTCATCGCGGGCACCACGTCGACTCCCCTGCGCTCCAACGCATCTCGAAGCACCAAGTAGTGGTTCATCTCGGCGGCGGCCATGATCGCCATGTTGATCCGGCCGCGCAGGTTGGGCGCCATCCTGGCCTCGTCGGTGAGCCGGTAGAACGCGGCGAGCTCTCCATAGGCCAGCAGTGCGAACAGTTCGTTCACCCCGGGATGATCGGGTGACACGCCTGACGTCACCGAGGTGGACCTGTGCTCGGATGGCGGCGTGGAATTCATGGGTCAAGATTAGACGCCGCCCGGCGCGCCGACGGCCGGGCGAGGGCCCACGGGTATGATGGGGAGCGGCAGTGGCACATGAACTCGCCGCTACCGAGAAATGTGCGTGCACGCAGTTGGTCCGCCTATCCAGTGCTGGGCCCCGGCAGTAGCTTCGTCGAACTCGTGCGCGCGTGTGGACGCCATGAGGAACGACAATTCGAAAGGCTGCTTTACCCGCGTATGACGCATCTCAACAAAACATTTGCTGAACTCGGAGTTCGTGACGAAATCGTCCGTGCACTCCGCGAGGACGGCAAGGAACATCCGTTTGCTATCCAAGAACTGACAATGCCGCTCGCGCTCGCGGGTGACGATCTCATCGGTCAGGCCCGCACCGGGATGGGCAAAACCCTCGCGTTCGGGGTGCCGCTGCTGCAGCGCATCACCACCGATTCCGACCGGCCGCTGACCGGTATTCCCCGCGCGCTGGTCGTCGTCCCGACCCGCGAGCTGTGCCTGCAGGTCTCCAACGACCTGGCCCTGGCCGCCAAACACCTGCGGGTGGGCGACCGCAAGCTGACCGTCACCTCGATCTACGGCGGACGCCCGTACGAGCCGCAGATCGAGGCGCTGCAAAAGGGCGTCGACGTCGTCGTCGGCACCCCCGGCCGGCTCCTCGACCTGGCCCAGCAGGGTCATCTGCAACTGGGCGGGCTGTCGGTACTAGTGCTCGATGAGGCCGACGAGATGCTCGATCTGGGCTTCCTGCCCGACATCGAGCGGATTCTCCGGCAGATCCCCGACAAGCGGCAGGCGATGCTGTTCTCGGCGACGATGCCCGACCCGATCATCACGCTGGCCCGCACGTTCATGACCCAGCCGACCCACATCCGGGCCGAGGCCCCGCATTCGGCGGCCATCCACGACACCACCGAGCAGTTCGTCTATCGTGCCCATGCGCTGGACAAAGTGGAGCTGGTCAGCCGGGTGCTGCAGGCCGAAGGCCGCGGCGCCACGATGATCTTCACCCGCACCAAGCGCACCGCCCAGAAAGTCGCCGACGAACTCGCCGAGCGTGGTTTCAGCGTCGGCGCGGTGCACGGCGACCTCGGTCAGGGCGCCCGGGAGAAGGCGCTCAAGGCGTTCCGCACCGGCGAGATCGACGTGCTGGTGGCGACCGACGTCGCCGCCCGCGGGATCGACATCGACGACGTCACCCACGTGATCAACTACCAGATTCCCGAGGATGAGCAGGCCTACGTGCACCGCATCGGGCGCACCGGTCGGGCGGGGAAGACCGGCGTCGCGGTGACCCTGGTGGACTGGGATGAGCTGCCCCGCTGGGAGATGATCGACAAGGCGCTGGGGTTGGGTTGCCCCGACCCGGCCGAGACCTACTCCAGTTCGCCGCACTTGTACGAGGAGCTGGGCATCCCGGCCGACGCCGGCGGCCGCGTCGGCGCGGCAGCCAAACCCAAGGCGAGGCGGGCGCCGGCCGACAGGTCCACCGACCGCCCCGCGCGCACCCGCAACCGCACGCGGCGTCGGACCCGGGGCGGCAAGCCGGTGACCGGGCCTCCCGCGTCGACGACTACCGAGCAGGCCAGCCCCGACGGCGAGGCCCCCGCGGCCGACGAGACCGCCAAACCCCGGCGTCGCCGTCGTCGCCGCCGGTCGCCTAAGGCGCCTGCCAGCGCCTCTTAGCGAGGCACTCGCCCGGCGATGGTCAGACCCGAACGCCGCACCAAGGCCGATGTGGCGGCGGCCCTGGCGATTGCCGTGGTGGTGGCCGTCGTCGCAGTGTTGGTCTGGTGGCACAGCGACGCGCGCGCCACGATCAGCAGGCCCGCCGCCGAGCCCGTGCCCAAGCTCACCCCCGCCAGGGACGTGCCTGCGGCGTTACGGCAGCTGTGGACGGCGCCCAGCCCGAAGACCGACACGCCGCTGGTGGTCGCGGGCAGCGTGGTCACCGGGGACGGCAACCTCGTGGAGGGCCGCGCCCCCGCGACCGGCGACGTGTTGTGGAGTTACGCCCGCGACCTGCCGCTGTGCGGGGTGACGTCCGTATACGAGTACGCGGTGGCGGTGTATCCCGACGGCCGCGGGTGCGGCCAGGTCAGCACGATCGACGCCGGCACCGGTGGGCGCGGCCCGGCCCGCACCGGCTACGCCGATCCCGAGGTGACGCTGTCGTCGGACGGCACCACGGTGCTGTCGGTCGGCGACACCCGACTCGAGCTGTGGCGCTCGGACATGGTCAGGATGCTCAGCTACGGGGCGATCGACGCCCCCATCAAACCCGACATCCCGGTGCTGCCGTTGTGCCGGCTTGTGTCCGCGGCGGCCAGCTCGAGCGCGGTATCGGTGCTGGAAGCCTGCCCGCACGAACCGGACCTGCGGCTGACCCTGTTGCGGCCCTCCGACGAGGAGGACACCCCGGAGTTGAAGTACGTGCCGTTGGAGGGTGTTGCCGAGGACTCGGGCGCGCGGGTCATCGCCGTCGCCGACACCACGACCGCGGTGTACCTGCCCGGTCCGAAGCCGACGGTGGACATCATCGACGAGACGGGCTCCACCATCGCCAGCACGGAGCTGGCCAGCCCGCCGGCGCCCGACGCGACGATGTCGCGTGTCGGTGACCTGATCACGTGGTGGACCGGCGACAGCGTAATGGTGTTCTCCGCCAACGGACTTCGCTACAAGTATTCGATCGCGCCCGCGGGCCCGGCCGCTCCGCTGGGGCCGGCCACGGTGATGGCCGGCCGGTTGCTGGTGCCGGTCACCGGAGGCTACGACGTGTTCGACTCGGCCACCGGGCAGGGCGAGCGTCATATCGCCGTGTCCCGGCCGACGGTGTCAGCGCCCGTCGTTCCGGCGGTCGCGGGTTCGCTGGTGATGGAGCAGCGCGGCGACGAGCTGGTCGCGCTGGGCCCCTGACCCGCCTGGCGCCGCGGCGCGGTAGCGCCCGAGATCGACGCAATAACGCGAACTACTCGCACTTTCCCGCCCGTTTGTCGCTTTGGGCGGGTTTAGAGCTCGGGGGCGAAGGTCGGCAGCTGTTTGCCGTTCTTCCAGTACTTCAGCAGCGCGTCGGCCAGCTCGCGATACGCGTGCGAGCCCTTGTTCTTCCGGCTGGCCAGCACCGAGGAGCCCGAGGCCGAGGCCTCGGCGAACCGCACCGTGCGCGGAATCGGCGGCGCCAGCACGGGCAGGTCGTATCGGTCGGCGATGTCGAGCAACACGTCGCGGCTGTGCGTGGTGCGCGAGTCATACAGCGTCGGCAACGCGCCCAGCAGCCGAAGGTCGGCGTTGGTGATCTGCTGGACGTCGGTGATGGTGCGCAGGAACTGGCCGACGCCGCGGTGCGCAAGCATTTCGCACTGCAGCGGCACGATCACGTCGTCGGCGGCGGTCAGCCCGTTCAGGGTCAGCACGCCCAGCGACGGCGGACAATCGATGATCACCACGTCGAATTGGTCGCCCAGCTTGGCCAGCGAACGTTTGAGCGCGTACTCCCGGCCGGCCCTCATCAGCAGCATCGCCTCGGCGCCGGCCAGGTCGATGTTGGCGGGCAGCAGGGTCATCCCCTCGGCGGTGTCGACCAGCGCCGCGTCGGGTTCCACCTCTCCGAGCAGCACCTCGTGGATCGAGACCGCCAACTTGTCGGGGTCGTGCCCGAGCGAGAACGTCAGACAACCCTGCGGGTCAAGATCGACCAGCAGTACCCGCTTGCCCCGCTCGACCATCGCCGCGCCCAAGGACGCGACCGTCGTCGTCTTGGCCACGCCACCTTTTTGGTTTGCGACCGCAAGAACCCGCGTCACACTGCCCATCCTGGCACGCCCCCGCATATTGCGACGCGACGTGGGGCAGAATTCGTGGGCGTGGGCGACGGGCCTCTTCGGCGAGGAGCAGACGGCGGTGTCGAACGGCACCGACTGCTCCTGATCCGCCACGGCGAGACCGAGTGGTCCCGCTCCGGTCAGCACACCGGAAGCACCGAGCTGGACCTCACCGACACCGGACGCGCGCAGGCCAAGCTGGCCGCCGACGCGCTCGCCGTCCTGGACCTCTACCACCCCCTGGTGGTGTCGAGCCCACGCACCCGCGCGCTGGTCACCGCAGAACTCGCCGGCTTGACCGTCGATGAGGTGTCCCCGCTTCTGGCCGAATGGGATTACGGCGATTACGAAGGCCTCACCACCCAAGAGATCCGCAAGAGCGTGCCCGACTGGCTGGTGTGGACCCACGGCTGCCCCGGCGGGGAGACCGTGCAGCAGGTCAGCGACCGCGCCGACCGCGCGATCGCCTACGCGTTGGAGCACATGCAATCTCGCGACGTGCTGTTCGTCGGGCACGGCCACTTCTCCCGCGCCGTGATGACGCGCTGGGTCGAACTTGCGTTGGCCGAAGGCAGCAGGTTCGCGATGGTCGCCGCGTCGATCGGGGTTTGCGGCCACGAGCACGGCGTGCGCCAGATCAGCGCACTGGGACTAACGGGCCATCGCCACCCGTGTCTGCCGACATGACCCGCGAACCGTCCTTCGTGCTCGTCTCCCGCGGCGCCGTCGTCGCCGAGGGGGTGCACACCCCCTTTCCCTCCGTCGCCGACGCGCGGGCGGCGCTCACCTCGCACAGCGCGCCGATCATCGTGGGCGCCTTGCCCTTTGACATGTCGAAGCCGGCGGCGCTGATCCGTCCGCAGGCCGTGCAGTTCCTCGACGCGCCGCCGCAGTGGCCGTTGCGTCCGTTGCCGTCGGTGCGCGTCGTCGAAACCCAGCCCGAGCCCGAACAACACCGGGCGCGCGTCGAAGCCGCGCTGCGGCGCCTGCGTGATCCCGCGAGCCCGCTGCGCAAAGTGGTGTTGGCCCGTGCGCTGCGACTGGCCGCCGACGGCCCGATCGACGCACGCACCGTCGTGGACCGCCTCGTCGCCGCCAATCCCACGGCCAACGCGTTTCTGACCGATCTGACCGCGGCCGGAGGAGGCTTCTCCGGTTCCGTCCTGGTCGGCGCGAGTCCCGAACTGCTGGTGGCGCGGCGCGGCGATCAGGTGGTGTGTGCGCCGTTCGCGGGTTCTGCGCCCCGACTGGCTGACCCGGACGCCGACGAGGCCAGCGGTGCCGCGTTGGCCGCATCAGCCAAGGACCGGCACGAGCACCAGCTGGTGGTGGACGCCATCGCCGACGCGCTCGGACCGCTGTGCGCCGATCTCGATGTCGCACCCGAGCCCAAACTGCGCAAGACCGACGCGGTCTGGCATCTCTACACCATGATCACCGGTCAGCTGCGCGACAAGTCAACCACCGCACTGGATCTGGCGATGCTGTTACATCCCACCCCGGCCGTGGGCGGGGTCCCCACGGACACGGCGGCTGAGCTGATCGCCGAGCTGGAGGGTGACCGAGGCTTCTACGCCGGCGCGGTGGGATGGTGCGACCAGCGGGGCGACGGCCGCTGGGTGGTGTCCATCCGGTGCGCCCAGCTCTCGCCCGACCGGCGAACCGCCACCGCCTATTCGGGCGGCGGGATCGTGGCAGAATCCGACCCCGACGACGAAGTCGCGGAAACGACAAGCAAATTCACGACGATAATGTCGGCCCTCGGGGCGCAACCGTGACCGATCTCATCCGTCGGGTCCGGCCGGGCGACGAGGCGGAGCTGACGGCGATGATTCACGAGCTCGCGCAGTTCGAACACGCCAGCGACGAGTGCGCGGTCACCGAAACCCAGTTGCGCCAGGCGCTTTTCGGTGACACCCCGACGGTGTACGGCCACCTCGCCGAGGTCGACGGCGAGGTGGCCGCCGGCGCCCTGTGGTTCCGCAACTTCTCGACGTGGGACGGCGTGGCCGGTATCTATCTGGAAGACCTCTACGTGCGCCCGCGGTTTCGCCGCCGCGGCCTGGCCCGCCGGTTCCTCGCGACGCTGGCGCGTGAGTGTGTCGACAACGGCTACACCCGGCTGTCGTGGGCGGTGCTGAACTGGAACGTCGACGCGATCGCGCTCTACGACGCGGTCGGCGGCACGCCGCAGACGGAGTGGACCACCTATCGAGTGTCGGGCCCGGAGTTGTCGGCCTTGGCCGCTGAACTCTGACCAGCGTCCTGAACCGCCAGCCACTGCAACGTCGACGGGCTGAACAGCAGACCGAGCGTGGCCAGCGCGACGACCGCCACGATGCCGCCGTAGACCCACTGATGGGAGCCCACTCCCATGTACCAGGCCACCGGCAACAACAGCAGCTGCGCGAACACCGCGATGCCGCGACCCCAGCGCCGGCCGCTCCACAACGCCCAACCCGCGGCGGCCACCCCACCGCCGATGATCGCGAACCAGGCGGCGGTGCCGAAGAAGTTCATGCCCGGCTGGTCGTTGCCCGACAACCCGCTGACCACGTATGCGACGGCGGCCACCAGACCGCTGACGCCTTCAAGGCCGACGAGCAGCGCGGCCAGACGGACGGTCGACGGTGAGGGAACGGTCACGCCCGTAGGTTACCGACCGACGCGGGGGCCGGCCCTCGCACCTATTTGGTGTAGGTGAAGAACCCGCGTCCGCTCTTGCGGCCGAGCTCGCCGGCCTCGACCTTGCGCAACAACAGCGCCGGCGGGGCGTACAACTGCTCTTTGGTCTCGGCGTACATCGACTCGGCCACCGCCATCGTGGTGTCGAGCCCGATGAGGTCGGTCAGCGCGAGCGGACCCATCGGGTGGTTGCAGCCGCCGACCATCGCCTTGTCGATGTCCTCTGGGCTGGCGAGACCGGCGTCGGCCATGCGGATCGCCGAGAGCAGGTAGGGAATCAGCAGCGCGTTGACGATGAAGCCGGCGCGATCCTTGGCCGTGACCACGGTCTTGCCCAATTGTTTGTCAGCGAACGCCTTTGCACGGCTTAGGCTTTCGTCCGATGTGACCTGACACGGAATGATCTCGACCAGCGGCATCACCGGCGCCGGGTTGAAGAAGTGAAGCCCGAGGACGCGTTCCGGACGGTCCGTGGCGGCGGCCAGCTGCATGATCGGAATCGAAGACGTGTTGCTGGTGATCAGCGCATCGGGCCGCACGATCTTGCCGAGCGCGGCGAAGATTTCGGTCTTCACCGCGGGGTCCTCGACCACGGCCTCGACCACCAGATCGCAATCGGCGAGGTCCTCGAGCCTCTCGGTGAATCGGATGCGTCTCCGGATGTCCTCGCGCTCGTTTTGGGTGAGTTTGTTCTTGCGCACCGCGGCGTCCAGCGAGGTGTCGAGCCGGCGAATGCTCGCGTCGATCAACTCTTTGTTGATCTCGCGCAGCACCACCTCGATGCCCGCACGAGCCGATACCTCCGCGATGCCGCAACCCATGATGCCGCCGCCGATGATCCCTACGGCTTTCTCCACGTTCGCTCCCTTCGGAGGGCATGCTCCGGCCGCAGCCGGGCCCTGACGTGGTCGTCATCGTAATCAAGCGCAGCCCGGCGGCTGACGCCCAGGCAGCGCCGGAGGTCGGCTCAGTCGCACATCGGCCGCGCCGGTCGTCCGGCTAGGCTCAGGCCTCGTGCGCGCCGTCCTGATCGTGAACCCGAATGCGACGTCGACGACTCCGGCCGGGCGCGACCTGTTGGCCCACGCGCTGGAAAGCCGGGTCAAGCTGACCGTTGCGCACACCGATCACCGCGGTCACGCCATCGAGATCGCCCGCGACAGCACCCGCGGCGGCGTCGACGTGCTGATCGTGCACGGTGGTGACGGCACGGTCAACGAGGTGGTCAACGGCATCCTCGAGGTCGGCGGCCCAGGGGCCGCCGCGCCGGCTGTCGGCGTCGTTCCCGGCGGCTCGGCCAATGTGTTCGCCCGGGCCTTGGGCATCAGCCCGGATCCGATCGAGGCGACCAATCAGCTCATCGACCTGCTGTCGAGCTACCGGCGTCGCAAGAGCTGGCGGCGGATCGGACTGATGGACTGTGGCGAACGCTGGGCGGTGTTCACCGCGGGCATGGGTGTCGACGGCGATGTCGTTGCCGCCGTCGAGGCGCAGCGCAGCAAGGGACGCAAGGTCACCGCGTCCCGCTACGTCCGTGTCGCGATTCGCGAGGTGCTGGCGAGCACCCGCAAGGAGCCGTCGCTGACGCTGCACCTTCCCGACCGGGCACCGGTTACCGGCGTGCATTTCGCTTTCGTGTCGAACGCCAGCCCGTGGACCTACGCCAACAGCCGGCCGGTCTGGACAAACCCGACGACAAGTTTCGAGACCGGCCTAGGTGTGTTCGCCACCACCAGCATGAACGTGTGGGCGAACCTGCGGCTGGTGCGACGGATGTTGTCGCGGCGGCCCCGCATCGAAGCCAAGCACCTGATCCGTGACGACGATCTGCCGTGGCTGCGTGTGACGAGCGACACGGCCGTCTCGTGCCAGATCGACGGCGATTATCTGGGTCCGCGCGATGCGATGACGTTCACCGCCGTTGCTGACGCGCTGGGCGTGCTGGCACCCCCGGCAAAAACTGCCTTTGACCTGCAGTAATTGGATTCTCCCTGCCGGATAAGGGCGCAGGTGGGTCCAGCTTAGTACAACCGATCGAAGGCTCTGCTAACGACCGCCCGTAGTGAGATTGCGCACTTGTTAACTCATGAGTATTGACATCTGTCCAGCCTGTGAAAGCATCGGATGCAACAGCAGTGCAGAAATATTTCCTGTGCACGCGTTGACAGCCGAAGAAAAGCTCGTGCGCCCCGCTGCGCACATGTAAGGAGAGTTATAACTATGGATTGGCGCCACAAGGCGGTCTGTCGGGACGAGGATCCGGAACTGTTCTTCCCGGTGGGAAACAGCGGGCCGGCGCTTGCACAGATCGCGGACGCGAAGCTCGTCTGCAATCGCTGCCCCGTCACGACAGAGTGCCTCACCTGGGCTTTGGAGTCCGGACAGGACGCCGGAGTGTGGGGTGGAATGAGCGAGGACGAGCGGCGCGCCCTCAAGCGACGTAATGCCCGCACCAGGGCCCGCAGCAGCGTCTAACCGCAGCACAAGATCAATTGATTTACGGCCCCGATGAAAATCGGGGCCGTAATTCGTGCGAATTCAATTAGGGTCCTTCGCGCTTTAAATAAACCATTTCGCGCAATAGCGAACTCTCATTGCGCGGCTCGGCCGCCCCACCTCATTGCGCGGCTCGGCCGCCCCACCTCATTGCGCGGCTCGGCCGCCCCACCTCATTGCGCGGCTCGGCCGCGGCGGCCGATCGGTACCCTCAGCACCGCCTCCGTCCCCCCGCCGGGCCCGTCGTGCATTTCCAACGAGCCATCCAGTTCCGCTGAGACCAGCGTCCGCACGATCTGCAGGCCCAGCCGGTCGGACTTCTCCAGGCTGAAGCCTTCGGGCAGACCACGACCGTCGTCGTGCACGATCACGTCGAGCCAGCGTGCCGAGCGTTCGGCGCGGATCGTCACGCAACCCTGCCCGGTGGACCCGTCGAAGGCATGCTCGATGGCATTCTGCACCAGCTCGGTGATGACCATGATCAGCGCCGTGGCTCGGTCGGCGTCGAGCACGCCGAGGTCGCCGACGCGGGTGATGCGCATCGGACTGTCCACTGTCGCAACGTCGTTCATGATCGGAAGGATCCGGTCCATGACCTCGTCGAGGTTGACCTCCTCGTCCACCGACATCGACAACGCGTCGTGCACCAGCGCGATCGACGACACCCGCCGCACCGATTCCATCAGCGCCTCGCGGCCCTCGACGTTGCTGGTGCGCCGGGCCTGCAGGCGCAGCAACGCCGCCACGGTCTGCAGGTTGTTCTTCACCCTGTGGTGGATCTCACGGATGGTGGCGTCCTTGGACAGCAGCGCGCGGTCGCGACGCTTGACCTCGGTGACGTCGCGGATCAACATTGCCGCGCCGACGGGCTTGCCGTGCACAACCAACGGCAGCGTGCGCACCAGGATCGCCGCCCCGCCCGCGTCGACCTCCATGCGCATGCTCGATCCGCCGCTCAGCGAGTCACGGACGTGCTCGGCGAGCTCCTCGGCCTCGAAGGGGTCTGAGATCAGCGGACGCGTCACCTCGACGAGGTCATGGCCTTCGAGGTCAGCGGGCAGCCCCATCCTGTGGTACGCCGATATCGCGTTGGGGCTGGCGAACACCACCACGCCGCCCTCGTCAAGGCGGATGAAGCCGTCCCCGACGCGCGGACTGGACCGCGACACCGCGAGATCACCGACGTTGGGAAAGGTGCCCTCGGACAACATGTGCAGCAGATCGCCCGCGCAGTCGAGGTAGGCGCTTTCCAACGGACTGGCTTTCCGCGAGGCCAACGCCGTCTGGTGGGTGAGCACAGCCACCACTTCGTTGTTGTACCGCACCGGCACCGCCTCGACGTTGAGGCCGGACGAAACTGGTTGTCCGGCACCGTCTCCCACGCCGATACTGCCCGAATCGAACGCTGCGGCGACCACGGGCATGTCCGAGGGTGCGGCCAATGTGCCGACCGCGTCGGCCAGCAGCACCGTCGGCGCCGTGTTGGGCCGCACCTGCGCCACGCAGACCAGCATGCCGTCGTCGCGGCGGACCCACATCAGGAAGTCGCCGAAGGACAGGTCGGCCAACAGCTGCCACTCACCCACCACCGCGTGCAGATGATCGACCGCGTTGCCGGGCAACACGGTGTGCTCGGCAAGCAGTTCACCGAGAGTCGACATCGGGGTTTACTCCGGCGGTGCGAACAGCCGACGTCGGCGTCAGCTGATCACCGCGATGAGATCGCCGGCCTGGATCACGTCGCCGACGGACACGTTGACCTTGCTGACCGTGCCCGCCACCTCGGCCAGCACGGGGATCTCCATTTTCATCGACTCCAGCAGCACCACGGTGTCGCCCTCGCCGATCTGATCGCCTTCGTTAACCACGACCTCGAGCACACTGGCCACGATTTCCGCGCGAACATCCTCGGCCATCTTCACCCCTTCGGAGTATGTCCTGGGCATCCCGTTTCGGCTGCCTGCCGGGTCCTATCGAACCACAACCCGCGCCGACGGCGGTGTCGGCGGGCCATGCCACAATGGCATGGCTGTGTCCGCCGGCGGCGGATCTCCCAGACCCCTGACCTACACGGAGGAACAATCATGGCCAAACGTGGCCGGAAGAAGCGTGACCGCAAGCACACGAAAGCCAACCACGGCAAGCGGCCCAACGCCGGCTCGAAGTCGGTGCGTTAACCCCGGCGGATGATGGTGGTGCGGCTGATCTCGATGCGCAGCCGCTCACGAAGGCTCTCGGGCGCCTTCTCACCCCCGCATTTCTTCGCGATCAATCGCTTGACGCGCTCCTCGACGCCGTAGTGCCGTAGACACGCGGGGCAGTCTTCGAGGTGCTGCTTGAGCTTGTCGCGGGTTTCGGGGGTGCATTCGCCGTCGAGCAGCATCCACACCTCGGCGATCACAGCGGCACACTCGGGATGGTCGGGGTCCACCGGACCCACGGGCGGCTTCCAGCGTTCGCTGGCATCCGAGCGTTCGCTCATGACGACACCTCCTCAGGTGTGTCCTGCTGTCCCCGGATGAAGCCGCGGTCGCGGGCCACGTCGGCCAGCAGTTCCCGAAGCTGACGCCTGCCCCGGTGCAACCGGGACATCACCGTGCCAATCGGCGTGTCCATGATTTCGGCGATCTCCTTGTATGGAAAGCCCTCCACGTCGGCGTAGTACACCGCCATCCTGAAGTCCTCCGGCAGGGCCTGCAACGCTTCCTTGATGTCGCTGTCGGGAAGCCCCTCCAGCGCCTCCACCTCGGCTGACCGCAGCCCTGTCGAGGAATGCGAGGCGGTCGCCGCCAGCTGCCAGTCGGTGATCTCCTCGGTCGGATACTCCGCCGGCTGGCGTTGCTTCTTGCGGTAGGTGTTGATGTAGGTGTTGGTCAGGATGCGGTACAGCCAGGCCTTCAGGTTCGTGCCCTCACGAAACGAGCGGAAGCCGGCGTAGGCCTTGACCATGGTTTCCTGCAACAGGTCCTCGGCGTCGGCGGGGTTGCGCGTCATCCGCAGCGCACCGCCGTACAGCTGGTCGAGCAGCGGAATCGCGTCGCGCTCGAACCGGGCCGTCAGCTCTTCATCGGTTTCTTGACGTTCGGGCGCCGACGTGTCGGGCGCGCCATCGCGCGCGGTGCCGTCGGAGTCGGTCATCGTGGGGAACACCGTCCCTTCTGTCGCGGTGCCGCCGAACAGGCTAGCCAAAAACTCGGGACGTATCCGCACGTCCACGGCCATCGTGGGCACCTAGACCCCCTTCATCCAATCCTAGAGGTACAGACCGACATCAGCCCGGCCGCCCAACAGCGCCGGGTCTGCTCCGAATAACAGCAGGACCACCCGCAGATGTTCCCAGCTCACACCCGCGATGTCCGCGCACGCACCGGCATTATTCTGGGCCGATGGCACGCGCAGCGACCCCGGCGATCACTGCCCTGCTGACCGCGGGGATCCCCCACGAGGTGCTTCAGTACGACCACGACCCCCGCCGCGAGTCCTACGGCGAGGAAGCGGTGCAAGAACTGGTTCGCGTGGAGGGGGCCGATCCCGACCAGGTGTTCAAGACCCTGGTGGTGGCCTCCGACGCGTTGCCCAAAGGGCTCGGGGTCGCGGTGCTGCCGGTGCCGTCGAAACTGTCGCTGAAGGCGGCCGCCGCGGCTCTGGGGGTGTCGAAGGTGACGATGGCCGAACCGGCCGCCGCCGAACGGGCGACCGGCTACGTCGTCGGGGGGCTATCGCCGTTCGGCCAGCGTAAGGCGCTGCCCACCGTGGTCGACGCCTCGGCGTTGCGGTGGAATCGGGTGTTGGTCAGCGCGGGCAAGCGCGGCTGGGAGGTCGCGGTGCATCCACAGGACCTCATCCGCCTGACCGGCGCCGTCATCGCCGACATCCAAGCGTGAGCACCCCGGCGCCTCCAACCCCGACCACCATCCCGGCGAACGTGGGTTACCCGCACGCGTCAAGCGCGAACGCGTGACGCAAGCCCACACTCGGCGGCCGGCCCCAGCGCGACGCGGGGCCGCCGGCTGACCACCGCAGGACGACGGCACGCCACCGGCGCGACGCGGGAGTTCTAAGGTGAGCCCATGGCACAAGCACCGTTGTCCGGGAAAACCATGTTCATCTCCGGGGCCAGTCGCGGGATCGGGCTGGCGATCGCCAAGCGCGCCGCCGCCGACGGCGCCAACATCGCGTTGATCGCCAAGACCGCCGAGCCGCACCCCAAGCTGCCCGGCACGGTCTACACCGCGGCCAAGGAACTCGAGGAGGCCGGCGGGCAGGCGCTGCCGATCGTGGGCGACATCCGCGACGGCGACGCGGTGACCGCCGCGGTCGCCAAAACGGTCGAGCAGTTCGGGGGCATCGACATCTGTGTGAACAACGCCTCGGCGATCAACCTGGGCTCGATCACCGAGGTGCCGCTCAAGCGGTTCGATCTGATGAACGGTATCCAGGTGCGCGGCACGTACGCGGTTTCCCAAGCCTGCATTCCGCACATGATCGGCCGCGACAACCCCCACATCCTGACGTTGTCGCCTCCGATCCGCCTTGAGCCCAAGTGGCTGAAACCGACCGCGTACATGATGGCCAAGTACGGGATGTCGTTGTGCGCGTTGGCGATCGCCGAAGAGATGCGCGAGCAGGGAATCGCGTCGAACACGCTGTGGCCGCGCACCATGGTGGCCACCGCCGCGGTGCAGAATTTGCTCGGCGGTGACGAGGCGATGGCCCGCGCCCGCAAGCCCGAGGTCTACGCCGACTCCGCCTACGTCGTGCTGACCAAGCCGTCCCGCGAGTACACCGGCAACAGCCTGCTGTGCGAGGACGTGCTGCTGGAATCCGGTGTCAGCGACCTGTCGGTGTACGACTGCGTTCCGGGGAGCGAACTGGGCGTCGACCTGTGGGTGGACACGCCCGACCCGCCGGGCTACACCGGCCCGTAAAAGTGTTGGACGGCAGCGATTTCGAGCTCGACGGCGGGCGACACGACGGGCAGACCAGCCGGTATTCGCGCGAACTGCCGGAGCACTGGTGTTTTGACGGCCGCGCGTTCGGCGGCTACACGTCGGCCCTGGCGCTCGCCGCGGTGGTCGCCCACAGCGGCAGACCCGCGGCGGCGTCGCTGTCGGTGACGTTCGTGGAGGGGGGCGTGCCCGGGCCGCTCGAGCTGTCCGCGCGAACGATCAGGGGCGGCAAGGCCGCGGAGGCGGTCGAGGTCACCATCAACCAGGCAGACCGCACCATCCTCATCGCCAGCAGCTGGTTGGCCGACGGGTGGCTCGGGCCGCCGTCGGTCGACGCTCCGGTTCCGTTCGAACGCTACGGAACCGCGACGACGCCGCTGCCGGATCCCGCCGAAGGCACGTCGCTGGAATGGCTGCGCGACCAGTGGGCGCCACTGCGGTTCGCGCACCGGCGCGGCGTGGATTACCCCGACAGCCTGAAGCGGTTCCATCGGGGTCGACCGGAGGTCGCACTGTGGGTGAAGGTCGACGACGGTGACGCCGACCAGGATCCGCTGCGTCATCCGCAGATCGGTGACGTGCTGCACGCCGACGCCCATCTGTTCGACTCCCCCGGCCAGGTCACCGGTTTCGTGGAGGCCTGGCTGTTGAGCCTTGATCTCAGCATCATCTGGCAGCCCGGCGCCCACCTGCTGCCGTCGACTAGCTGGCGGCTGTTCGAGGGCCGGGGATCCGCTGCCACCAGCGGTGTCTCGGCCTACGGCTCGCTGCGCGCAGACGACGGATCGCTGCTGGCGGTGATGACGTCGCAGGGCCTGGTCCGCTGACGGCCTCAATCGGCTTCCCGGTTCAGCATGCTGTGCACGCTGTCGGCGAACGCGGCCGTGGTGAAGCAGGTCGGCTCGGCGAACTCCTCGAGGGTGAGCGCGTCGGCCCAGTTCGCGTCCGACGCCGCGCGCAACAGCGGTTTCGCCATCGCGACCGCGTGCGGAGGCATTTCGCTGATGCGCGAACACCATTCGTCGGCCGCCTCCATCAGGCGGTCGTGGGTGACCACTTCCTGCACCAGCCCCATCCGGTACGCGGTGTGCGCGTCGATGTGTTCGCCGCGCAGGTAGTAGGCGAACGCCCCTTGATATCCCAGTCGCCGCGTCAACGCCCAACTGGCGCCGACTTCGGGGATGAGGCCCAGCCGCCCGAACGCCGGCACGATCTCCGCCCGCTCGCTGGCGATCACCAGATCGCACGTCAGCGCCCATGCCAGCCCGACGCCAGCCGCCGCCCCGTTGAGCGCGGCCACGAACACGGTCTCTGATCCGGCGATCAGCCGGGCGATGCCGCCGAACTCACGTCGAATCCAGCGCCACACGTCGGCCACGCCTTCGGGTGCGTCGAGCTGCTCCACGGCGGCGTCCATCATCTTCAGGTCACCGCCCGCGCTGAATCCAGGGTCCGCGCCCGTCAGCACCACCGAGCGGACATCCGGATCAGCATCGAGATCCCTGAGCGCACAACGCAGTTGGCGCACCAGCGGGGCGGATAACACGTTGAGCCGGTGGGGTTCGTCGAGCGTGACCACCGCCCTGTCATCGCGCCGCTCGACGCGCACACGCCGTGGCGCGTCGGGGTCATCACCGGAAGCGACCATCGTCTGGTACAACGAGCCTGACCGTGTCATCACGAATCCTTTCGTTGACTTTCCTTGCCGCGCAACGCCGCCCAGGCGGCATCGGCAAAGGCGCGGACCGCATCTTCGGGCATCGTCGGCTCGGTGCCCGAGATCCAGAAGCGGCTGAACTCCTGCGCCGGGCCCAACCACAGCGCGGCGGAGATGCCGATGCGCATCGGTTGCAACATTCCGTAGCGCTGATGGGGACGCCACCAGTCGCGCACCGAGCCGAAGAACGCCGCGTTGGCCTCGCGCAATTGTTGGCTGTCGAGGCGGTCTCCGAGCAGCAGCGCTGCTTCGCCCCGGTGCGTGGCGACCCAGTCCAGGTGGTAGGTCACCCCGCCGCGGATACCGCCTTCGGCGGTGTCGTGGGCGCGCAGCATTTCGATGAACCCGCCCTGGTACTGACCGATCAACTCCGCGTAGACAGCGGTGGCCAGCGAGAGCTTGTCCGGAAAGTGGTGATAGAGCGCGCCGACGCTGACGTCGGCCTCGCGTCGCACCTGATCCAGCGTGGCCGACAGGGTGCCCTCGGCCGCGAACCGCCGTCGCGCCACGGCGAGCAACCGGCTCCGCGCGTCCATCTTCCGGGGCACGAGGATTACTCTAGCTATACAGAGGAATCCTCTGTCAAGGTGTTCAGGCCATGCAGATGTCAGTACCGAGTAGCAGCAGTGGCCAGAGCAATGTGGTCTGCACAAACGCCGCGATGTCGGCGCCCGCGGGCAGCCGGGTCTGAAGCGCGGTCTCGATGGCGCGCACCTGCTCGGCGTCGAAGAACGCCCACACCAGCCCGATCAGCAGGTAGGGAATCGCGAGCCACATCGCAAGCTCGATCATCGCCTCGACACTCACCCGTCGGCTCAGCACCCGGCGCCACACGGTCACACCAGCGCGCGGTGCTGTCGGACCCGACGGCGGACGTCGGCGAGCAGGATGTAGCTGCCGCCCTGGCGGATGAACACCGGCAGGAACCGGTTGGCGAACGCGACGAGCAGAAACAGCCGTTCGAACTGGCGCTGCCGAAAGTCGCTCCACTTGATGCCCATCGCGTCCCGAAAGACCGGTGCGAGGAAACCGGCGGTGAGGAACTTCAACAGCGGCCGGAACGGAAGGCCCAGCAGCGGATTGATCATCCGCAGGTTCAGCATCTCGAGCAGATAGTCACGGACCCGGTCGTCGATCTGTACCTGCCGGCACGCCTCGTTCCAGTAGTCGTCGAATCCCGCGCGGGTGGGCGGCCATTGATCCTCGCTGACCTGCAGCGTGGTGCCCAGCGTCCATGCGGATCGGTAGAACTGCTCGGCCTGTTCGGGCGTCATCTCGCCGCGCAGCAGTTGGTAGGTGTCTTCCAGCCCGACGAAAAGGCATGCCGCCACCCACATTTGAAGATCACGGTCGAACGCGTTGTAGCGCACCGGGCTGTCGGAGGTGGACTTGACGTGCCGGTGTGACTCGTTGACCGCCTCCTGGAACGCCGCACGGTCCTCCGGTTTTCCGAGCACCGCGACCGCCAGGTACTGAAACGTCGTTCTGGCCCGCTTCCACGGATGTTTCAGCAGGTTTCCGGAGTCGACCTTGCTCTCGACGACGCCGTATCCCACCCCCGGCCGTGAGAGCTGCATGATCACGTTGGCAGCCCCCGCGGCGAACGCCCAGAAGTCCATCGCGTCGGCGGCGGTGACCGGTTCGGTGTCCCAGCGCGCGGTGCGTCTGGCGATGGTGATGCGATTGGCGGTCGTCATGTCATGCACACGGTGGAGAAGAGCAGCACCGGCCATGTCGCGACCGAGCCGAGGAGCGCGATCACCCGGTTCACGCCGGCGGGGTTGATGGCGTTGATGTAGTCGAGGTGAAAGGCCGTCCAGACCGCTCCGACGACGAGGTAGGGCACGGCGAGCATGATCGCCGTGCCGATCCACTCGGCGATGGTCATCTCGAAGGCCAACACCTTGCGAACTGCGGTGATCACGCCCATATGTTAATCGTCATTCATGTTCGGCAGGCCGGTTTCAGGCCGAAGGCTTGGTTCTGTTTCGCAGCGAAGTGAATGAAAGTTCCTACAGCAGCGTGGCCTGCTCGGGTTCGGGCTCGGCCGGCTCGATCAGCTCCGGGCCGTTGTTGCGGATGCTGTTGACCAGCCGGGAGACCTGACGAATTTCGATCCGGTCCAGGTCCCCGTGCCCACGCAGCAGGCCCTCGTCGATCGGGGCATCGGGATCCAGCCACCGATCCCAGTCGCTCTTGCTGATGCTCAGCGGCATGCGGTCATGGATCTCGGCCAGCGGCCCGGCAGCGTCGGTGGTGATGATCGTGCAGCTCAGCAGCGGCGCGGCCGAGGACGAACCCGCGGACTCGTCGCGCGGCCGCCACGTCGACCACAACCCCGCCATGAACAACGGCTCCCCGTCGGCGCCGTACATGTAGAACGGCGTCTTCGGCGCCTTCTTGCCCGACGCCAGCTCGCCGTTGGGCCGCCATTCGTACCAGCCGTCCATCGGTACCAGGCAGCGCTTGTTTTTCGCCGAGTTCCGAAACGCCGGCGACGTCGTCACCTTGTCGGCGCGCGCGTTGATCAGCAGCGGACCCTTGGTCTCCGGGCCGCCGTCCTTCGCCGCCTTGACCCACGGCGGCACCAGCCCCCAGCGCATCGACCGGATCCGGCGCATCGCCTCGTCGTCGGGGTCGGTGTGGCGCTTGACCACCGCGCTGATCGTGGTCGTCGGCGCGACGTTGTAGTTGGGCCCGGCGGCGTCTTTTTGGGCCGCCGTGGTCTCGTCGATCGCCTTGATCTTCTCGGCCAGCAGCGCCGGATCTGTGGTCACCGCGAATCGTCCGCACATAAGACCCATGGTGGCAGACAGGCGGGATCAGCGGGATCAGGCAGGGGTCGGGCGGGATCAGGCAGGATATAGCCGTGAGCACCTGGCAGGCACCCTCGACGTCGAGTCCCGTGCATGCCACCGTCGCCGTGCCGGGTTCGAAATCACTGACCAACCGGGCGCTGATCCTCGCGGCGCTGGCGACACGTCAGGGCTCGTCGACCATCCGCGGCGCGCTGCGCAGCCGTGACACCGACCTGATGATCGCTGCGCTGCAGGCGCTGGGCGTCACGATCGAGGGCACCAACGACGAGTTGACCGTCAGCGGCGCCATCGACCCACGCGAGGGCGCCCGCATCGACTGCGGCCTGGCGGGCACCGTGCTGCGCTTCGTCCCCCCGGTCGCCGCGCTGGGCACCGCGACGATCACCTTCGACGGTGACGCGCAGGCGCGCGTCCGCCCGATCGCTCCGCTGCTCGACGCGCTGCGCGGTCTCGGCGTGCAGATCGACGGCGACGGGCTGCCGTTCTCGGTGCGCGGCACCGGAGCGGTGGCCGGCGGCACGGTGCGGATCGACGCGTCGGCGTCGTCGCAGTTCGTCTCGGGGCTGTTGTTGTGCGGGGCGGCGTTCACCGAGGGTGTGACGGTCGTGCACACCGGTGAGACGGTGCCGTCGGCGCCGCATGTGGCGATGACGGTGACGATGCTGCGTTCTGCCGGGGTCGACGTCGACGACGGCGAGCCCAACCGGTGGCGGGTGTCCCCCGGCGCGGTCGCGGCGCGGCGCTGGGTGATCGAGCCCGACCTGTCCAACGCCGTGCCGTTTCTGGCGGCGGCGGTGGTCAGCGGCGGAACGGTGCGCATCACCGGGTGGCCGCGGGACAGCATCCAGCCCGCAGACACGATCATCAGGATTCTCGAGAAGCTGGGTTCGGTTGTACAGCACAGCGATTCGCACCTGGAGGTACGGGGTCCGCAGACGTTCGACGGCATCGACATCGACCTCAACGAAGTCGGCGAACTGACGCCGGCGGTGGCCGCGTTGGCGGCGCTGGCATCGGAAGGGTCGGTGTCGCGCCTTCGCGGTGTCGCACACCTGCGCGGTCACGAAACCGATCGGCTCGCGGCGCTTTCGGCGGAGATCAACGGCCTGGGCGGGCAGTGCGAGGAGACGCCGGACGGGCTGGTGATCACAGCTCGGCCGTTGCGCGGTGGGCTGTGGCGGTCCTATGCCGACCACCGGATGGCAACGGCCGGCGCCATCGTCGGGCTGCGGGTACCGGGCGTGCGGGTCGAGGACATCGAGACGACGTCGAAGACGTTGCCGGACTTCCCGAAACTGTGGGCCGACATGATGTCCGGTCAGGCACTGGATGCCGGGACGGGCGCTTGATCCATCGCGAGTACGACGAGTCCGACGTGCGGGTACGACCCGGTCGGGGCTCGCGACCGCGAACCAAGATCCGACCCGACCACGCCGACGCGCAGGAGGCGATGGTGGTGACGGTCGACCGCGGGCGCTGGGGTTGCGCGCTCGGCGGTGATCCGAACCGGCGCGTCACCGCGATGCGCGCCCGTGAACTCGGCCGCACCCCGATCGTCGTCGGCGACCAGGTCGGGGTCGTCGGCGATCTGTCGGGCAAGCCGGACACCCTGGCGCGCATCGTGCGTCGCGGAGAACGCCGAACGGTGTTGCGGCGCACCGCAGATGACACCGATCCCACCGAGCGTGTCATCGTCGCCAACGCGGATCAGCTGTTGATCGTGGTGGCGCTGGCCGACCCCCCGCCGCGCACCGGCCTGGTCGAACGCGCGCTCATCGCCGCCTATGCCGGCGGTGTGACGCCGATCCTGTGTCTGACCAAAACGGATCTGGCCCCACCGGAACCGTTCGCGGCGCAGTTCGCGGACCTCGACCTCACCGTGGTGACCGCCGGACGAGGCGACCCCCTCGACGACGTCGAGGCGCTGCTGGTCGACAAGGTGACGGTGCTGCTCGGACACTCCGGCGTCGGAAAGTCGACCCTGGTGAATCGCCTTGTGCCCGAGGCGGAACGGGCGACCGCCGAAGTGACCCACATCGGCAGGGGACGGCACACGTCGACCCAGTCGGTGGCGCTGCCGCTCAGCCGTGGCGGGTGGGTGATCGACACGCCGGGCATCCGCTCGTTCGGGCTTGCCCACATCGAGCCCGACGACGTGGTGCTGGCGTTCTCGGATCTGGCCGAGGCGGTCAAGGAGTGTCCGCGCGGCTGCGGTCACATGGGCCCGCCCGCGGACCCGGAGTGCGCGCTGGACACCTTGTCGGGACCGGCGGCCGGGCGGGCCGCGGCGGCTCGACGACTTCTTGCGGTCCTGCGCGAGAGATGACCCGGTGATCCTGGCGCGAGCGTGCGTGTCAGAGGACGACACGCCGTGCATTTCGCCGAGTTTGTGCACGCTCGCGCCCGCTGCGCGCCGTAGGGTTCGCGCGTGACCGAACCGGATTTCCTGCAACGCACGCGTCACGGTTACGACCTGACCGCCAAGCCGTACGCCGAGAACTTTCACGAGCATCTCCACGACAAGCCGCTCGACCGCGCGATGCTCGCCGGCTTCGCCGGGCTGGTCGACCGCGGCGGCGTCATTGCGGACGTAGGATGCGGCACCGGCGCCACCACCCGAATGCTCACCGACCACGGCTTGGATGCGGTGGGTATCGACCTGTCGCCCAACATGATTGCCGAGGCCCGACGGCGCAATCCCGGTCTGCCGTTTCACGTCGGTTCGATGACGAGCCTGGACTTCGACGACCATCAGGTGCACGGCGTCTGTGCGTGGTACTCGGTGATCCACATACCCGACGAGCTGTTGGCCCATGTCTTCACCGAGTTTCGCCGGGTGCTGTGCCCGAACGGCTGGCTGTTGCTCGCATTCCAAGTGGGCGAACAACCTCGCGAGCTCAGCGAGATGTTCGGCGAGCATGTGTCGTTGACGTTTTATCGCAGACAGCCCGACGCCGTCGCACTCCTGTTGGAGGAAATCGGCTTCATGCCCTACGCCGGTTTGGTGCGCGAACCCAACGACGACGGCTTCGAATCCACCCCACACGCGTTCCTGATGGCGCAGAACTGCGGGTGAGCCCTACGGCTGTACGGGCGCGAGCGTGCGTAAAGTTCGCCTGTTCGACGGCGTGTCGCCCTCAGACGCGCACGCTCGCGGCGAGGCGCCTTTCGCGACGGCGAGCCCTGACGGCGGCGATCGAGGACTTCAGCCCCCGACGCTGGGCCGGTTCCAGTTCCGCGAACATCCGCTCGCTACGCGTCTCGGGTGCGTCGTCAGCGGTGTCACGCAGGTACTTGTCCGGCAACGACAGTTTCGCGATGGTGCGCCACGCCTTGCCGTACTGGACCAGGAAAGAGCCCGTGGTGTACGGCAAGTCGTACTTGTCGCAGATCTGGCGCACCCGGATCGAGATCTCGTGGAGCCGGTTGCTCGGCAGATCCGGATACAGGTGATGCTCGATCTGGTGACACAGGTTGCCGCTCATGAACCGCAGCACCGGACCGTTCTCGAAGTTGGCGCTGCCGAGCATCTGCCTCAGGTACCACTGGCCCTTGCTCTCGCCCGCCATGTCCGTCTTGGTGAATTTCTCTGCGCCGTCGGGGAAATGGCCGCAGAAGATCACCGCATTGGACCACACGTTGCGGATGATGTTCGCAACGGCGTTGGCCTTCAGCGTCGACTTGAAAGTCGCACCCGGCGACAGCGACGTCACCGCTGGATACGCGACATAGTCCTTGACTACCTGGTTGCCTGCCTTGACGCCGAACTCCCGCAGCCGTTTCATCGTGGCTTTGCGGTCGTCGCGGCCCTTGGCGATCTTGCCGATCTCCAGGTGCTGCAGCGCCACGCCCCACTCGAACAACGTCGCCAGCATCGTGTTGAAGAACAGGTTGAAAACGTTGTGCGGCTTCCACTTCTGGTCGCGGGTCACCCGGAGCAGACCGTAGCCCACGTCGTCATCCATGCCGAGGATGTTCGTGTACTTGTGGTGCATGAAGTTATGGGTGAACCGCCAGTGCTTGGCGGCCCCGCTCATATCCCATTCCCAGGTCGAGGAATGGATCTCGGGATCGTTCATCCAATCCCATTGGCCGTGCATGACGTTGTGGCCGATCTCCATGTTCTCGATGATCTTGGCCACGCCGAGCGTCACGGTGCCTGCCCACCACGCCGATCGGCGCGAACTGGCGGCCAGAATGACCCGGCCCGCGATCTCGAGGGTGCGCTGCGCGGCAATGGTGCGCCGGATGTAGCGCGCATCGCGCTCGCCGCGGGAGTCTTCGATGTCTCTACGGATCGCGTCGAGCTCAAAGGCCAAGCTCTCGATGTCGGCATCGGTCAGATGCGCGAACTCCGGTACGTCGGTGATCGCCATATACCGCTATCCCTCCCTTCGTGGACCTACGCTACCGTAACCTACCCAACCGTAGGTTCGCACGCGGTGAATTCTAGACATCGAGCACACAATCTCCCGATGCCGCCGAGATGCAGGTCTGCACCCGGCTACCCGGTTCGTGTTCGACGCCCGAACGCAGGTCCCGCACGTGCCCGTCGAGCAGACCGACCACACAGGACTGGCAGATGCCCATCCGGCAGCCGAACGGCATCCGGATACCCACCTGCTCGCCGGCCTCCATCAACGGCGTCGCGGCGTCGACGGTGACCGACTTGCCGCTGCGGGCGAACTCCACCGTGCCGCCCTGCCCGTGCACCTGACCCTTCGACACCGCGAAACGCTCGAGATGCAGGCGCGAGCCCACCCCGGCGGCGTCCCAGACCCGCGCTGCCTCGTCCAGCATCCCCTCGGGCCCACAGGCCCACGTCTGGCGGTCCTGCCAGTCGGGAACCTCGTCGGCCAGCCGCGACAGATCCAGGCGCCCCTGCTTTCGGGTGGCGCGCAGCCGCAGCGAGTAGCCGGCGTGCGCGGCGCCCAACTTCTCCAGCTCGGTCGCGAACAGCACGTCTGATTCCGTTGGCGCCGAATGCAAGTGGACGATATCGGTGATCTGGTCGCGACGCACCAGCGTGCGCAGCATCGACATCACGGGGGTGATGCCCGAGCCTCCGGTGAGGAACAGCACTTTGGGCGGGGCGGGGTCGGGCATGACGAAATTGCCCTGCGGCGCGGCCAGTCGCACGATCGTGCCAGGCGCTACTCCGCTGACCAGATGGGTCGACAGAAACCCCTCGGGCATGGCTTTGACCGTGATCGTGATCGTCTTCTTCGCGGCAACCGGACTCGACGTCAACGAGTAGGACCGCCACCGCCAGCGGCCCTCGACCAGGACCCCGATGCCGATGTACTGGCCCGGTTCGTAGTCGAAGGAGAAGCCCCATCCGGGCTTGATGACCAAAGTCGCCGAGTCGACGGTCTCCCGGCGTACCCCGACCACCCGACCCCGCAGCTCTCGCGCTGACCACAGCGGGTTGGCGAGCTGAAGATAGTCGTCGGGCAGCAGCGGAAAGGTAACCCGCGCGGCAACCGTGCGCAGTGCATGCAGGACCGGATGCCGTTCAGCACCCGCGACAGTCGGTCGGACGGTGTCGGCGACGTTGGCCGAGACTTTGACGTAGTTCTTGGCCACGGCAACCTACGCTACCGTAACCTACGGTCCCGTATCTACTCCGAATTCGCGACAGTGCGGTTTCATACGCTCGCCGCGGCGAGTCGCGTATGAAACCGCACAACCGGCGGCCGGCTACAGCAGCTCGAGCAGGAACGGCAGCTCCTGCGATGCATACCAGGCCAGGTCGTGGTCCTGGGCGTCGCCGACGACGAGATCGGCGTCTTCGTCGCCGAGGTCGGCGGCGTCGACGGCCTCGATCGCCGCGCGCACGGCGTCCTCCGCGTCGGCGTTGTCGACGTAGGCGGCGACCACGTCGGCCAGCGCCACCGGGCCTGCCAACCGCACCACCGCGTCGTCGAGGTCGGGACGGGCGGTGGCCTCTTCGACGTCGGCGACCAACACCGCCCGTCGCGGCGGAAGATCACCCTCGTTCTCCCCGCCGAGCAGCCGCAGCGACGCCAGCGCAGCTTCCCGCAGCGCCACCTCGGCGAGTTCGTCGTCGTCGCCCTCGGAGTACGCCTCCCGGAGCGTGGGTGTCACCGCGAACGCAGTTCCGTTGCGGGCGTGCAGCATTTGGTCAGCGACGAGCCGCTGCAACATGGCGATGGTCGCCGGGACGTAGACACGCACCTGGTGAGGTTATCCCTTGTCGGCCGACGGGTCCTTCTGCACCGCGATGACGAAATCGTCGCCGTGCTGGGTGACGCCGCTGATCACGGCGTCGTTGACCGCTTCCATGGCGTAGCGCTGACGCACCATCATCGGATCCTTGCGCAGATCCTTGACCAGCGCGACGGCCAGCCCGACCATCACCACCACGAACGGCACCGCCGCGATGATCGTGATCGACTGCAGCCCGTTGAGGGCGTCGGCGCCACCGACCAGCAGCATCACCGCCGCGACCGCGCCGGTCGCGACACCCCAGAAGATGACCGTGGGCCGGGTCGGTTTGATCGTGCCCCGCTCGGACAGCGAGCCCATCACGACCGAGGCGGCGTCGGCCCCGGAGACGAAGAAGATCGCCACCAATGCCATCACCAGGATGCTGATCGCCGTCGCCCACGGGAACTGCTCGAGGGTGCTGAACAGCTGCTCTTCCAGGCTGCCCTCCCCGGCCAGGTCGACCCCCGATTGCTGCTGGCTGATCGCGGCACCGCCCAGCACGCAGAACCAGATCAGCGACACCACGCTCGGCACGAACAGCACGCCGGCGACGAACTGCCGAATGGTGCGCCCACGGGAGATCCGGGCGATGAACATGCCGACGAACGGCGTCCAGGAGATCCACCACGCCCAGTAGAAGACCGTCCACGACTGCAGCCAAGCGTTCACTTCGGCGCCCTCGGCGCCGGTGCGCGCCGACATCATCGCCAGGTCCTGCAGATAGCTGCCGACCGAGGTGGGCACCAGGTTCAAGATGAACACGGTCGGGCCGACGACGAACAGAAACGCCGCCAAGAAGAGAGCCAACACCATGTTGATGTTGGACAGCCACTGAATGCCTTTGGCCACACCCGAAACCGCGGACAGAACAAACCCACAGGTCAGGATCGCGATGATGATGATCAGCACGGCGTTGCCGATTTCGCCGATCCCGCTGACGATCTGCAGACCGCTGCGGATCTGCAGCGCACCCAGTCCGAGCGAGGCAGCCGAGCCGAACAGCGTGGCGAAGATCGCCAGCATGTCGATCAACTTGCCCCACCCGCCGTTGGCCCGCGACCCGAGCAGGGGTTCGAACGCCGCGCTGATCAGCTGCAGCCGGCCCTTGCGGTAGACGCCATAGGCGATCGCCAGACCGACCACCGCGTAGATGGCCCACGGGTGCAGTGTCCAGTGGAACAGCGTGGTGGCCATCGCGTTCTGCACGGCCTCGGGGTTGCCCGGCGGGCCGGTGCCGGGCGGCGGCGTCACGAAGTGCGACAGCGGTTCGCTGACGCCGAAGAACATCAGGCCGATACCCATCCCGGCGCTGAACATCATCGCGATCCACGACACCGTGCGGAATTCCGGCTCTTCGTCGTCGCGGCCGAGCGGGATGTTGCCGTACCGGCTGACCGCGATCCACAACACGAACAGCACGAACCCCGACGCGGTGAGCACGAACAACCAGCCGGTGTTGTTCATCACCCAACTCAGGGCGTTGTCGGATGCGGTGGCCAACGATTGCGTGTTGAGGAAGCCCCACAGCAAAAAGCTGACCGCGATGACGGCGGTGACGCCGAAGACGACCCAGTCCACCCCCCGCGAGCGCCGGTAGGCCGCGCCCTCGACGGGCACGTCGAGCACCGGGTGCGGCACCACTTCGTCGGTCGGCGACCTCAGGGGCGCGCCGACACGCTCAGCGGGTTTGCTTCGTTCTGGACTTGTCGTCATCGACGAACCATTCGACCGCGTAGCGGCCGCGAAATCAAATGTCCTGGTGAGCAACGGGGTTTACTGTGCGGCCTCACGCAACTCGTCGAGGGCCTCGGAGATCAGCGACGGCAGCACGCCGACGTCGCTCATCGCGTCGCGGTCGGCATTGATGCCGTAGTAGACCATGCCGTTGTACGACGTGACTCCGATGGCCAGCACCTGGTTGTGCAGCAACGGCGGCACCGCGTACGTCTCGAGCAGCTTTGCCCCCGCGATGTACAT
The DNA here is from genome assembly GCF_010725725.1 of Mycolicibacterium pulveris. Lineage (NCBI taxonomy): Bacteria > Bacillati > Actinomycetota > Actinomycetes > Mycobacteriales > Mycobacteriaceae > Mycobacterium > Mycolicibacterium pulveris. The sequence goes on from NZ_AP022599.1 coordinate 762,979, forward strand.
CTGGCTCTGCGCGCCGGGCACGTTGGTGATCAGCAGGTTGAACTGTCGCGCCGAGAAACTCGTCGCCACCCGAATTCCCATGGCGTGCAACGTCGGTGGGGCGAACCCCGACAACGTGACGATGGTTCTGGCGTCGACGAGGCTGGCCGCGGTCGGATGGGACTCGGTGGCGTGCGCGATCTGCGACAGCCGGATCACCGCGTTGCCCTCCCCGACGGGCAGATCCACCAGAAACGGCGACACCTCGCTGATCGCCTGTCCGGGCCCGCCGGTGTCCAGTTCGGCATCCGGATACACCGACATCGGCGCCATGGCCCGCACGGTGGTCGACGCGGTCACCGGCTCCCCACGCGACATCAACCAGTTACGCAACGCGCCGGCGATGACCGCGAGCACGACATCGTTGACGTCGCAGTCATAACGGGCCCGCACCATCCGGTAGTCCTCGAGCTTGCCGCTGGCCACGGTGATCCGCCGGTTGCGCGACACCGTGGTGTTGAGCGGACTGCTCGGCGCGTTACCGCGGGCGACGGTGCGCGCGACGTCGATGAACCGGCGGCCCACCTCGACCCATTGACCGGCGTTGGTGGCGGCCTCGGCCACCGCCGAACGCACCGCGCCGAGCTGCTCGGCGGGACGGGTGATCCACTCGCCCACCGCGCCGAGCAGCAGCTGACGGTCGCTGGGCTCGCGGGCCGGAATCCAGATGTCCTCGCCGAACTGCGGCGGCTTCTGCGTGCGGTCGGCGATGACGTGCCCGATCTCCAGCGCGGTCATCCCGTTCACCAGCGCCTGGTGCGACTTGGTGTAGAGCGCGATGCGGTTCTTGGCCAAGCCCTCGATGAGGTACATCTCCCACAGCGGCCTCGACTTGTCCAACGGCCGTGAGCCGAGCCGGGCGATGAGCTCGTGCAGCTGCGCGTCGCTGCCCGGCGACGGCAACGCCGAGCGGCGAATGTGGTAGGTGATGTCGAAATCGCGGTCGTCGACCCACACCGGCCGGGCCAGCCCCAACGTCACCTCACGCACCTTCTGGCGGTACCGCGGAATCTGCGGAAGGCGTTGCTCGACCGTGGCCAGCAGGGTCTCATAGCTCAGCCCGCTCCGCGGCTTGCGCAGGATCGCCAGCGACCCGACGTACATGGGGGTCGAACTGTTCTCGAGTTGGTAGAAGGCCGCGTCCGACGCCGACAACCTGGTCACCATCGCGACGCGGCTCCTCCCCGTGATGTGTGTGCGGTCAGCAGCGCTTCCGGCGCGGCCAGTATCGGATGTCGCAACGTTATCCGGCTGTGCGGCCATGTCGCATCACAGGTGCGTGGCGGCCCCCGTGAACCGTGCGATCATGAAGGAGTCTGCGACTCTCCGGCAGACGTGTCCTGTCACGTCCACCGTTGGAGAGCCTTTCGATGACAATCGCGCGCACGTCGTCCGTCACCGATACGGCGCTGGTTTCGCCGGTCATCGACTACGAGCCACCGCCCTCCGGCCGGTCTGCCTGTCCTGCCCCGAATCATGAAGCGCTGCGCCGCCACACGCCTCGACCCCTTCGCGCGGCACCCGGTTCCTCACGCGACTGCGCACCTCCCCGGGCCGCCGTCGTCTTCGCCGACGCGGCGTTGCGGCGACTGCTCGAAATCATCGACCGGCGCAGGCCCGTCGGGCAGCTGCGCCCGATCCTGGCACCAGAACTGACCGACATCGTCGTCGCCATGGCTCGGTCATCGCACGAGACCACCCGCCACGGCGGAAAAGGCACCGCTGCCCGCCTGCAGCGGATCCGGCTGCGGATGGTCGATGACGGCTCGAGCACCCCGGCCGCTGAGGTGTTCGGCACCTACACCCGCGGACAGCGGGTACGCGCACTCGCCGCGCGCATCGCTTTGATACAGGACCGATGGCGCATAGTCGCCATCCAGATCGGCTGAGCCGATAGGGTTTTTGCGAAGCTCGCCCAGCCCGGGGACGACGACGAGGAAGGACCCAGGGAATGCAGGGAAACGTTGTCAGCGTGGAACGCGTGATCCGGGCACCTGCCGAGTCGATCTTCGCATTGCTGGCCGACGCCGGTAAGCATTCCAGCTTCGACGGCTCGGGCACCGTCGACCACTCGGCGCAGCCTTCCCAATCGTTGTCGCTGGGCTCGCAGTTCGGCATGTCGATGCGCAGCCGACCTGAGTCGCTGTTCCTGCCATACCGCACCACCAACACCGTCATCGAGTTCGAACCCAACCGCCGCATCGCGTGGAAGACCACCATCGGGCCGGGCGGGCTGATCGGCGGCCGGATCTGGCGTTACGAACTCGAACCCGTGCCCGACGGCACCCTGGTGCGCGAGAGCTGGGACGTCTCCGAGGACCGGCAACGGCCGGTGCTCAAGTTGGGTTCGATGCCCAGGCAGGCCGAGGACGGGATGCGCGCCACGCTGGAACGCATCGCCGCCCTCGTGGAGCCCTAACGCCTGCGCGACGCCTTGGCCGCGCGGGCCTGCTTGCGCGCGGCCTCGCGGCGCTCACGCCGTGATCCGCCCCCGGCTGCGTGGCGCCCACCACCGCCACCGCCGCCGGAACGTTGCACCTGCGCGGAGCCGTCCTCTGACGGCCCGGTGTAGGTCAGCGGAGGTGACTCGTTCTCGATTCCCTTGGCGCGCAACGCCGCTGCCGGAGCCGGCCGCTCCTTCGTGGCGACCGCACCTTCCTCGCTGGCCTTGGCGGCGGCGGCCGCGGCGAACTGAGCCAACCCGCTCGGCGCGGCGACGGGTGCGACCGTGGGTGCGGGCGCCGGTTCCACCTGAACGTTGAACAGGAAGCCGACCGACTCCTCCTTGAGGCCCTCGAGCATGCCGACGAACATGTCGTAGCCCTCCCGCTGGTACTCGACCAGCGGGTCGCGCTGCGCCATCGCCCGCAGCCCGATGCCCTCCTTGAGATAGTCCATCTCGTAGAGGTGTTCGCGCCACTTACGGTCCAGCACGTTGAGCAACACGTTGCGTTCGAGCTGACGCATCGCGCCCTCGCCGGCGATCTCCTCGATCTGCTTCTCGCGTTCGGCGTACGCGCGCTCGGCATCGGCGATCAACGCCTCGAGCAGCTCCTCGCGGGTCAACTCGCCGGGCTCCCCGACGGCCTCGGAGTCCATGAGATCGCGGTGGTCGATACCCACCGGGTAGAGCTGACGCAACGCCGTCCACAGCTGCTCGAGATCCCAGTCCTCGCAATAACCTTCGGCGGTCGCACCGTCCACGTAGGCGGTGATGACGTCGACGAGCATCTGGTGCGCCTGCTCGGCGAGGTTCTCACCCTCGAGGATCCGGCGGCGTTCGTCGTAGATGACGACGCGCTGCTGGTTCATCACCTCGTCGTACTTGAGGACGTTCTTGCGGACCTCGAAGTTCTGCTGCTCGACCTGGGTCTGCGCGCTCTTGATCGCGCGGGTGACCATCTTGGCCTCGATCGGCACGTCGTCGGGCAGGTTCAGCCGGGTCAGCAGGCTCTCCAGCGTCGCGCCGTTGAACCGCCGCATCAGCTCGTCGCCGAGCGAGAGGTAGAACCGCGACTCACCCGGGTCGCCCTGACGGCCGGAGCGGCCACGCAGCTGGTTGTCGATGCGGCGCGACTCGTGCCGTTCGGTGCCCAGCACATACAGGCCGCCGGCCGCGATGACGTCCTCGGCCTCCTGCGCGCATTCGGCCTTGACCTGCGGCAGCAACTCGTGCCAGGCCTTCTCGTACTCATCCGGCGTCTCCACCGGGTCCAGGCCGCGCTCACGCAACCGCTTGTCGGTGAGGAAGTCCGGGTTGCCGCCGAGCACGATGTCGGTGCCGCGTCCGGCCATGTTCGTCGCGACGGTGACCGCGCCGAGCCGGCCGGCCTCGGCGATGATCGCCGCCTCCTGCTCGTGGTACTTGGCGTTGAGCACGTTGTGCGGGATGCGGCGCTTGGTCAGCAGCCGCGACAGGTACTCCGAGCGCTCCACGCTGGTGGTACCGATGAGCACCGGTTGGCCCTTCTCGTAGCGCTCGGCGATGTCGTCGGCCACCGCGAGGAACTTGGCCTCTTCGGTCTTGTAGATCAGATCCGACCTGTCTTCCCGGACCATCGGCTTGTTGGTCGGGATGGGCACCACCCCGAGCTTGTAGATCTCGTGCAGCTCGGCCGCCTCGGTCTGGGCGGTACCCGTCATGCCGGCGAGCTTGTCGTAAAGCCGGAAGTAGTTCTGCAGCGTGATGGTGGCCAGCGTCTGGTTCTCGGCCTTGATCTCGACGTGCTCCTTGGCCTCGATGGCCTGATGCATGCCCTCGTTGTAGCGACGGCCGTGCAGCACGCGGCCGGTGAACTCGTCGACGATGAGCACCTCGCCGTCGCGGACGATGTAGTCCTTGTCGCGCTGGAACAGCTCCTTGGCCTTGATCGCGTTGTTGAGATAGCTGACCAGCGGCGAGTTGGCCGCTTCGTAGAGGTTGTCGATGCCGAGCTGGTCCTCGACGAACTCGACGCCGAGTTCGTGCACGCCGACCGTGCGCTTGCGGATGTCGACCTCGTAGTGCACGTCCTTTTCCATCAGCGGCGCCAGCCGGGCGAACTCGGCGTACCAGTTCGACGCCCCGTCGGCCGGGCCCGAGATGATCAGCGGGGTGCGGGCCTCGTCGATGAGGATCGAGTCGACCTCGTCGACGATGGCGTAGTTGTGGCCGCGCTGCACCAGGTCGGCCAGCGAGTGCGCCATGTTGTCGCGCAGGTAGTCGAACCCGAACTCGTTGTTGGTGCCGTAGGTGATGTCGGCGGCGTAAGCGGCCCGGCGCTCGTCGGGGGTCAGCCCCGCCAGGATGACGCCGACGTTCAGCCCGAGGAACCGGTGCACGCGCCCCATCCACTCGGCGTCGCGTTTGGCGAGGTAGTCGTTGACGGTGACGATGTGCATGCCCTTGCCCGACAACGCGTTGAGGTAGGCGGGCAGCACCGCGGTCAGCGTCTTGCCTTCACCGGTCTTCATCTCGGCGACGTTGCCGAAGTGCAGCGCCGCACCACCCATCACCTGGACGTCGAAGTGCCGCTGGCCGAGCACGCGCCACGAGGCCTCACGCGCGACGGCGAAGGCCTCGGGCAGCAGATCGTCGAGGTCCTCGCCGTCGGTCACCCGCTTCCTGAACTCGTCGGTCTTGGCCCGCAGTTCGGCGTCGGAGAGCTTCGCGACGTCGTCGGACAGGGTGTTGACATAGTCAGCCACCCGCTTGAGGCGCTTGACCATGCGGCCTTCGCCGAGACGCAGCAATCTATCCAGCACGCGGTATCCCCTGTTGGTCGGAGTTTCGAGATCAACCCATGGTAGGGGAATGCGGGCCGCAGCCGCCCGAACAGCGCCGGTCCAGGCAAAACAGCGGGGTCAGGCCAGCCGGATCAGCCCGTAGTCGTAGGCGTGGCGGCGGTACACGACGCTGGGCCTGTCGCTTTCCTTGTCGTGGAACAGGAAGAAGTCGTGGCCCACGAGCTCCATCTGTGACAGCGCGTCGTCGACGGTCATCGGGGTGGCCGGGTGCTCCTTGACCCGCACGATGCGGCCGGGCTCGTAACCGTCGACCGCGGCGCCGTCGACCTGCTCCTCGGTCACGGGTTTCGGCAGCGGGGGCAGCGGCTGCGCCGCGGTCGCCTCGGCGACCGACAGCGGTGTCTTGTCGCCGTAGTGGATCTTGCGGCGGTCGTTGGCGCGACGGAGCCGTTCCTCGAGCTTGTCCACCGCGGCTTCCATCGCGCCGTAGAAGCTGTCGGCGCAGGCTTCGGCGCGGACCACCGGGCCGCGGCCGCGCGCGGTGATCTCGATATGTTGACAGTTCTTGCGTTGGCGCCGGTTGCGCTCGTGGTCGAGTTCCACGTCGAACAGGTAGATGGTGCGGTCGAGTCGTTCCAGGCGGCACAGCTTTTCTGAGACGTACACGCGGAAGTGGTCGGGAATCTCGACGTTGCGCCCCTTGAGGACGACCTCTGCGCGTGGTTCGGGCTTCTCGGACTCGACGGCCTTCGGTTGGGCTGATTCGACGGATTGGGTTGACATGCTAGGCAACTCGCTTCTCTTCACGTCCGCACGCGGCTGCGTGCCCGGGCTGTCTGAATTCGCGCCGACGTGGCATTGATCCTCTCGCCGCTCGCCGGTGCAAGGTGTCGACTACTCACCTCCTACCGCTGGTGGCGATGCTGGCGCCTCGTGCCGGGCGCCGCCGTGAGCATTCACGGATCGTTGATGCCGACGGTAGCCGTGTTCACCTCCCAGTGCCACCCAATTGGTCGACGTGTTCACCGTTCGTCACATTCCTTTGATCCCTGAGAAATTGCCCTCCCCGTCACGTGGGCGGGGTTCAGGCGTTGGCCACTGCGAGAACCGCCGCGACCCGGACCCCGCCCGCGTGCAGCACGCGAACGGATTCGCACGCGGTGGCACCGGTGGTGACGATGTCGTCGACGAGCAGGACCTCCCCCGCGACGGCGCGGACGGGCTTGACGCGACCCGCGATGTTGCGTTCGCGATCGGCTGTGGACAGGCCGACGGAGTCGACGACCAAGGCCCGGGTGCGCAGCGCCTGGGCGACGGTGACACCCGGGAGTCCGGCCGACGCGGTCCTTGCCATCCGGGTCACCGGGTCGCCGCCCCGTCGCCGGGCCGCCCAGCGCCGGGTCGGCGCGGGCACCACGGTCAGCGGTGTGTCGACGACGCCCCAAGTGAGCAGGTGCACCAGTCCCGTCCGCAGCGCGGCGGCCAACGGCGGGATGAGGTCGGCGCGGCCGCGCTCTTTGACCGCGACGATGGCCTCCCTTCGGGCCCCCGCGTAGCGACCCAGGGAGAACACGGGCACGCCCGGGTCGAGCCGTGCCGTGATGAGGTGCGGCTGATCGAGCCTGACCTGCAGCGTGCTCGCACACGCATCGCACCACCGCGACGACGGCGCACCGCAGCCCCCGCACTGCAGCGGCAGGACCAGGTCGAGCATGTCCGCAGTGTCTCGCTTGGCTGCGACATTCTTCGCTTCGGCGCCATCGTCAGCCCGGCAGCACCGGTTCGGCGCCGGGCACCATCAGCGGCCGCACATCGGCCCACGCCAGGTTGTCCTCCCCCGCGGTTCCGGACAGCTGGTGTACGCCGCGCGCGTCGGCGACGTACACCGTCGAGGGGTTGGCGGCCACGGTGGTGACCGGCATGACCAGGTTCTCGCTCGGCCCGTCGGAGTTGACGCCGTCGAGGTTGACGTAGGACACCGGATGCTGCGGGTCGGTGCGGGTGACGACGATGTCGTCGCCGGTGCGCCACGACAGCGAAACCACCGTGTCGCCGAGCCCGAAGCCCAGCCGGCGGGGGTAGGTCAACGCGTAGCCGCCGTCGGGGTTCTGCTCCACGCCCGCCAGGATCACCTGACCATCGACCACCATGGCGGCACGGGTGCCGTCGCGCGACAACTGCAGTTCGGCGATGACGCCGGGAAACTTCGTCGCCACCCGGGTGGCGTCCACGGGTATGCGGGCTGGTTGCCCCGAGGCGTCCTGGATGACGCGGATGATCGTGTTGCCGTCGACCACCACCCAGATCGCGTTGTCCAGCGACCAGCTGGGCCGGGTCAGGCTGCGGGCGTCAAGCACCTGCGACGCCGCGCCGCCGAGCCGGCCCACCCACAGCGACGACGCCATGTCCGGTGCGCCGGGCCGCGCGGTGACGACCGACGCGACGTCCTGGCCGCTACGCGACACCGCCGCCGCGGTCTGATCCGGCATCTGCCCGAACGAACCCGCCACCCGTGGCGCGCGTTGGCCGTCGAGCGCCACCAGCGAGCCGCCGACGAGCGCGTGCAGCCCCGCCGCCGCCCCGGACGCCGCGCCCGGGTCGGTGGCCGCCACGTCCGAGGTCTCCCAGCCGTCGGCGAACCGGTCGTCGAGCGCGGCGCCGTCGGCGTTGATCACGTACGGGCCGTTGATCCCGGCCCGCGACAGTGTCCAAATGATCTGCGCCGCAAGCAATTGCCGACTTTGCGGGTCGGTCATCGACAGGTTTTCCAGGTCGATGCGGGCACCGCCGTAGCCCCGGCCGACCCCGGTCTTGCCGCCGTCGGCCCGTGTCACCGGGCCGCGCAGCCGCAGTGGGGGGCCGAGGAGGTTGCGCACGGTGTTGGCCATCTCCGGGCGCGGTCCGGCGATCAGCTTGCTGACCAGCTCGGTGGCCAGCTGGTCGGAGTCCGACACCGCGACGTAGCGGGGGTCGGGCACCACGGTACTTCCCGTCGGGTCCGCGAAGTACAGCGTGTAGCGCTTGTAGGTGGCCTGAAACTGTTGCCAGTCAAGGAAAACCCCGTTGGGCAGTTTGTCGATGCGCCAGCCGTCCGGCGTCTTGACCAGCTCGATGGGCCCCGGGTCGGGCAGCGCGCCCTCGCCCGTCTCGAAGACGCCCATGTCCGACAGCGACCCGAGGATGTCGGCGCGCATGGTCACCGACACCCGATCGGGGCCACGAGTCTCGACGAACACCACGTTGTCGATGAGCAGCGCGCTGCCGGCGTCATCCCAACCGCGCGAGGCTGATTCGGTGAGGAACTGGCGGGCGGCCAAATGCCGGTTGGCGGGATCGGCGGTGGCCTTGAGGAACTCGCGCAACAACACGTCGGGGTCCATGCCCGGGGTGGGTTTGGGCAGGCTCGGCGGTGCCGGCCGGTCGACCGTGCCGATCGCTTGTGGCGCAGACGAACTCGGCACCCCGGCACAGCCCGTCAACACCAACACCAGCAGCCATACGGCCGCCAGCACCCGTTTCACACCTTCTCCTGCGCAGCTTCACGGTCCCGGCCGCTACGCGGCGGGCTCTCGGGCCCAATGGGTTTCATCGGCAGCGGGCTCGTGGTCACCTTGTGACCACGCACCAGCGGAAGGGTGAGCCGGAAGCAGGCGCCCTTGCCGGGCTCGCCCCAGGCCTCCAGCCGACCCTGGTGCAGCCGGGCGTCCTCGATGCTGATCGCCAGCCCGAGACCGGTTCCGCCCGAACGGCGCACCCGCGACGGATCCGACCGCCAGAACCGGCTGAACACCAGCTTCTCCTCACCCGGCCGCAGCCCGACACCGAAATCGCGGACGGTGACCGCGACGGTGTCCTCGTCGGCGGCCATCCGGATCTGCACGGGTTTGTGCTCGGCGTGGTCGATGGCGTTGGCGATCAGGTTGCGCAGGATGCGTTCCACCCGGCGCGGATCGACCTCGGCGATGACCTCCTCGGTCGGCATGTCCACGATCAGCTCGATGCCGGCGTCGGCGGCGAGGTGGCCCACGTTGTCCAGCGCGCTTCGCACCGTCGAGCGCAGATCCAGCGACTCGACCGACAGTTCGGCCACGCCCGCGTCGTGGCGCGAGATCTCGAGCAGATCGTTGAGCAGGGTCTCGAAGCGGTCCAGCTCGCTGACCATCAGCTCGATCGAGCGGCGCAACGCCGGGTCGAGGTCGTCGCTGTGGTCGTGGATCAGGTCGGCGGCCATCCGCACCGTCGTCAGCGGGGTGCGCAGCTCGTGGCTCACGTCGGAGGTGAACCGGCGCTGCAGGTTGCCGAACTCCTCGAGCTGGGTGATCTGGCGCGACAGGCTTTCGGCCATGTCGTTGAACGACACGGCCAGCCGGGCCATGTCGTCCTCGCCGCGCACCGGCATCCGCTCGGTGAGATGGCCCTCGGCGAATCGTTCGGCGATGCGCGACGCCGAGCGCACCGGAAGCACGATCTGGCGGGCCACCAGCAGCGCGATGGCGGCCAGCAGGCCCAGCAGGACGACGGCGCCGGTCGCCATGGTGCCGCGCACCAGCGCGATCGTGGACTCCTCGTTGTTCAGCGGAAAGATCAGGTACAGCTCGAGGTTGGCCACCGGCGACGACGTCGGGGTGCCGATGATCAGCGCGGGCCCGGAGAACGCGTCGGTGTGCACGGTGGCGTACTGGTAGCTGACCTGACCGGCCTTGACGAACTCGCGCAGCGCGTTGGGCACCTGCTGCACCGGTCCGGCCGCGGTGGCCGCCCGGGGCCCGTCGCCCGGCACCACCAGCACCGCGTCGAAGGTGCCCGCCAGGCCGGGCCCGTTGTCGGCGGTGCGGTCGATCAGCGTGTTGCGGGCCAGCTGCAGGCTGCTGTCCAACGAGCGGGTCTCCTCGCCGCCGACGATGCCGCTGACGGTGCTGCGGGCACGGTCGATCTCCTCGGTGCCCGCCTGCACCTTGCCTTCCAGGATCCGGTCGGTGATCTGGCTGGTGAGCACGAAGCCCAGCACCAGAATGACGGCCAGCGACAACCCGAGGGTCAGGGTCACCACGCGCAGCTGCAACGAGCGCCGCCAGGCCAGGCCCAGCGCGCGACCCAGCGCACCCAGTCCGCGAACCAGTGGTGCCGACGGCCCCCAGCGCCCGCGAATGCGTCGCCTGGAGCCAAAGATCATGGCCACCGCCGAAGCTTATGGATCATGGCGACCGAAGAGCGGTGACATCACGGCGGTCCGGCCTTGTACCCCACTCCTCGAATGGTCAACACCACCTGCGGGTTCTCCGGGTCCTTCTCGACCTTGGCGCGCAACCGCTGAACATGGACGTTCACCAGCCGGGTGTCGGCGGGGTGCCGGTAGCCCCACACCTGTTCGAGCAGCACGTCTCGAGTAAACACCTGCCGCGGTTTGCGCGCCAACGCCACCAACAGGTCGAACTCCAGCGGCGTCAGGGAGATCTGCTCGCCCTGCCGGGTCACCTTGTGAGCGGGCACATCGATGTCGACGTCGCCGATCGAGAGCATCTCGGCCGGCTCGTCCTCGTTGCGGCGCAACCGGGCGCGCACCCGGGCGACCAACTCCTTGGGCTTGAACGGCTTCATGACGTAGTCGTCGGCGCCCGACTCCAGGCCCAACACCACGTCCACGGTGTCCGTCTTGGCCGTCAGCATCACGATCGGCACGCCCGAATCCGCGCGCAGCACGCGGCACACGTCGATGCCGTTCATGCCGGGGAGCATCAAGTCCAGCAACACCAGATCGGGCCGTAGTTCACGGACCGCGGTGAGCGCCTGTGTGCCGTCACCGATGACCGCGGTGTCGAACCCCTCTCCGCGCAGCACGATGGTGAGCATCTCCGCCAGCGACGGATCGTCGTCGACAACCAGAATCCTTTGCCTCATGGTGTCCATGGTGTCACCAAATCGCGACAAAGCCCGGCTACCACGCGGGCGTTTTGCGCGTTGGCCAGGGGGCGCGAACCGCGAAACCGACGTTTTGGTGGATTTCCACCGGGGCCGAACCGCCAAAGCGTCGGTTTCGCGCGTTAGCCCAGTCCGTCAGCCAGGGCTGCCGCATCCACGTCGGGGCCGGCGACCAGCCACCGGCCGCACCAGTCCGTCGCGGCCAGCGCGGCGTACACATCGGAGGTGCGTTGCTGCAGCCCGCCGTCGCGCTCGTAGGCGTCCCTGGCGCGGTCGGCCTCGGTGTTGGCCCGGTGTTCCGCACGCTCGGCGGCCAGCTCGGTCGGCACGGCCAGCAGCACCTGCCAGTCCGGCGCGGGCAGCTTCAGCCGGCCGTACTCGAGCTCACGCACCCACGCGACGACGTCGCCGTCGACGCCCTGGTGCAGCCGCGCGGCGCTGTAGGCGGCGTTGGACGCCACGTAGCGGTCCAGGATCACCACGTCGTGGGCGGCGCGCAGGTCGGCGATCTCTGTGCGGGCGCCTGCGCGGTCCAGGGCGAACAGCACAGCCATCGCATAGACCGACTCCGCGAGATCGCCGTGGCCGCCGTGCAGCGCCTCGGCGGCCAGGTCGGCTTCCACCGACCGCCCGTAGCGGGGGAAGTCGAGGGTGGCGACCGTCCTGCCCGCGCCCTCGAACGCGGCGCGCAGCCCGTTGGTCAGGGTGCGTTTGCCCGCGCCGTCGACTCCCTCGATCACGATGAGCACGCGGCGAGCGTAACGGGCGCCGCCGCCGATGAGTTTGGCCGACACCGCGGGTCTGTCCCGGTGATGCCGTCGACCTCGAGGAGAACAACACCGATGACCACACATCCGGTCGGCACGCGAGAGCAGTGGCGCGTCGCCTACGAGCGGCAGCTGGCCAAGGAGAAGGAGCTGACCCGGCGCGCCACCGAGCTGGCCGCGGAGCGTCAGGCCCTGCCCTGGGTGCGGGTGGACAAGCAGTACGTGTTCGACACCACGGCCGGCCCGCGCACGCTGGCCGAGCTGTTCGACGGCCGCTCCCAACTGATCGTGCGGCATTTCATGCACGGCCCGAAGACGCCCGAGGGCTGCCCGGGCTGCACCTTCGAGACCGACAACCTGGTCGGCGCGGTGCCGCACCTGGCGCACCGCGACGTGACGTTTCTGCTGTCGTCACGCTCGCCGCTGCCGCTGCTCACCGCGTACAAGCAGCGGATGGGCTGGGACATCGAGTGGGTGTCGTCGGGCGGTAGCGACTTCGACGCCGACTTCTTCGAGTACATGCACGTTCCGACACCGCGCCGCGACTACGGGTCGGGCAGCGGCAGCATGCTCGACGTCATGGAGCTGATGGCGCTGAGTTGTTTCGCGCTGGAGGACGGGGTCGTCTACCACACGTATTCGACCTACGACCGCGGCACCGAGGCGCTCAACGCGACGTGGCAGCTGCTGGACCGGGCACCCAAAGGACGCGGCACCGACTTCTCCGACTGGCCCCGCAAACGCGACGAGTACCCCTAACCCGCGTCGCTGTTCAGCAGTCGGCGCAGCACGTACTGCATGATGCCGCCGTGGCGGTAGTAGTCTGCCTCGCCTGGGGTGTCGATGCGCACCACCGCGTCGAACTCGACGTCGCCGGCACGCACGTGCACGGTGTCCGGAATCGCATCGGACAGCGCGGTGACCCCGGTGATGTCGAACGTCTCCTCACCGGTCAGCCCCAGCGAATCGGCGTTCTGGCCCGCCGGGAACTGCAGCGGAAGCACGCCCATCCCAATGAGATTCGAGCGGTGGATGCGCTCGAAAGACTCGGCGATCACCGCCTTGATGCCAAGCGGCAACGTGCCCTTGGCGGCCCAGTCACGCGACGAGCCGGACCCGTACTCCTTGCCCGCGAGCACCACCAGCGGGGTGCCGGCGGCCGCGTAGTTGACCGACGCGTCGTAGATGGTGGTGACGGACGCGTCGGGTTGGCTGAAGTCGCGGGGTCCAGCCACCTTCGGTGTCGGGAGCCAGCTGGTTGCGTAACCGGATGTTGGCGAAGGTGCCGCGGATCATCACCTCGTGGTTGCCGCGCCGTGAGCCGTAAGAGTTGAAGTCCTTGCGTTCAATCCCGTGCTCCAGCAAGTACTTTCCGGCCGGTGTGTCGGGGATGATCGCCCCGGCCGGGCTGATGTGGTCGGTGGTGACCGAATCGCCGAGCTTGGCCAGCACCCGCGCATCGGTGATGTCGGCCACCGGTGGCGGCTCGACGGTCATGCCGTCGAAGTACGGCGGCTGGCGCACGTACGTCGAATCCGGCGCCCATTCGAAGGTGTCACCGCTCGGCACGTCGAGGTTGCGCCAATGCTCGTCGCCGGTGAACACGTCACTGTAGGACTTCGTGAACATCTCGGCCTTCAGATGCGCGCCGACGACATCGGTGATCTCGGCTTCGGTGGGCCAGATGTCGCGCAGGTAAACCGGTTGGCCGTCGGCGCCGGTGCCCAACGGGTCCTCCAGCAGGTTCACGTGCAAGCTGCCCGCCAACGCGTATGCGACCACCAACGGCGGGGAGGCGAGGAAGTTCATCTTGCACTCGGGGTGGATGCGACCCTCGAAGTTGCGGTTGCCTGACAACACCGAGCACACCGTCAGGTCGTTGTCGGTGACGGCCGTGCTCACCTCGGATGGTCGGCCGGTGGGGCATGTCCGAACGGATCGGACCGGTGTCGGTCTTTCCGAAGGAGGGCGATCCGCGCATGGCCGGCGTCTCGGACTCGATGCTGGGCGCGGTCGACCAGGAAGTCCGCCGGCTCATCGACGACTGCTACGCTGAAGCGCGAGAGTTGTTGCGTAACAACAGGGATCGACTTGACAGCATCGTCGCGGAGCTGCTCGTACACGAGACGCTCGACGAGAACGCGGTGTACGCGGCCGCGGGCATCTCCCGGGAGGCCGTCGTTCGGGCCTGACGCCGACGGTCACCCGCGCGCGGCGCCGACCAGCGCCCGCACGGCCGGCGCCACCTCGGCGGCGAAACGTTCGGTGGTGGCGGTGTCATCGGATGCCAGGATGAAGGCGCTGATGCCGTACGTGAGCGCGACGTCGGCGAGTTCCTCGGCCCACTGCTGCGGCGGCCCTTGCAGGAAGCCGGATCCGGTCGCGGTGAAGCGGCCGCCGATGTTGAGCATGCGACGGATCGCGTCGAGCGGGCGGCCCGCCCCTGCGGCGGCGGCGTCGATGTGCTCGTTCATCTCGCGCAGGTCGGCGACGCCGCCCGAGAGGTACTGGACCGAGGGCACCCAACCGTCGGCGTGGCACCCGATGAGGCGCAGCATCCGCGGCTTGTAGGCGCCAACCCAGATGCCGATGTCATGGGCGGGGGCGGGCCCGCGTTTGGCCCCCTCGACGCGGTAGTGCTCGCCCGTGACGATCAACGGACGCTTGGTGTCGACGTCCCAGATGCCGCGGACGACCGCGATGGCTTCCTCGAGCGCCTCGACCGATTCCGCGGGTGTCCGTCTCGGCCCACCCATGGCGACGACGCCGTCCCAGAACGCCCCGGCCCCGATGCCGAGTTCGACGCGTCCGCCGCTGAGCAGGTCCAGCGAGGCGACGGCACGGGCCAGCCCGGCCGGCGGGCGCAGCGGCAGGTTTGTCACGTTGAGGGCGAGCCGGACACGTTCGGTGCGTGCGGCGACGTAGGACATCAGGGTCCAGGCGTCATGGAACCTCGCGACGTAGGGGTGGTCCTGGAAGGTCACCAGGTCCAGGCCGGCGCGGTCGGCCACGACGACCTGCTCGACGGCTTGCCCGGCGGGGTTGTTCACCGGGGTGACGAAGGTGCCGAAGAGCAGGTCGTGTCCGTAATCGCCCATACCGCATTGTGTTCCTCAATCTCTCGCCGGTAAACGCATCTGCCGGTGACACGCCGAATCGGATCCGTCTGCGGCACATCGCGTCTGGACCACGCTGCGACGGAGGGGGAACCGCTCTGTTTGGTCGTTGCCCGTGCGGGTACCTCGGCAACATCCGGCCGGCCCCGGTGTTTGCCGATCGAACCCTAGGAGTGCCGCATGCTCGAATGGCAATCGATCTTCGTTCCCGCGCTGCCGTTGCTGGAGGGCGCCGTGCGGGGCACCGTCATGTTTTTTGCGCTGCTCGCCCTGATGCGCATCGCCGGACAGCGCGAGTCCGGCGGTCTCGGTGTCACCGACGTGCTGATCATCGTGCTGGTCGCCGAGGCCGCGGCGCCTGCGCTGTACACGCAGGATTCGACATTGACCGACAGCTTGATCGTCATCGTCACGATCGTGTTCTGGAGCGTCGCCGTCGACGCGATTTCCTATCGCCTTCCGGTCTTTTCCCATCTCGTGAAGGCACGCCCCAAACCGTTGATCCGTGACGGCCAGCTTTGTCGGCGCACCATGCATCGGGAGTTCCTGAGCCGCGAAGAGGTCGAGTCACAGCTGCGGCTACACGGCATCCAGGACATGTCCCGCGTTCAGCAGGCCTATCTCGAGCCGAACGGAATGATCAGCGTGCTCACCCGCGACGGCGAGGGAAACGCCCCGGTCGAAAAGCCCGAAGCGCTGTGAAAAGCACCTACCGGCTGAGCGTTTTGGCCTTCAGCGTTTCAAATTCGGCCTGGGTGATGGCCCCTGAGTCCAAAAGCGCTTTGGCATCGGCGATTTCCTGCGCCGGCGACCGACCGGCCACCTCACGGATGTAGTCGTCGGTCTCCGTCTTCGCGCGGGCCGCGGCCTCGCGTGCGCGTGCTGCCATGCCCTTGCCACGCGCGATCAGGTACACCAGTGCCGTCAGCCAGGGGAAGAGGATCAGGAAGAACACCCAGATCGCCTTGATCCAGCCCGAGGTGGTGTGGTCACGCCAGAAGAGGTCGACCAGTATCTGAAACAGCACGATCAAATACGCGATCCACGCGAAGATTACGAAAAAGTGCCACAAGAAATCCCAGGACGCGCCCCAGTCCATCGCCGCTCCTCGCTATCGGTTCGCGAACTCTGTTACGCAGGTAGTCAAGCACGCCGCCGTCGATAAGACGCCGATTTCCCGGCACAGTCGCTCCGTCGCGGCGATAATTCCCAGGTGCCCCGGGTGCGCGCACCTCGACGTATCGGCGTATTGATCGCCGCGACGGGCTTGGCGCTGGGCTCGGCGTGCGGGACGGCGCCGACCGAGCTCACCGACCCGTTCGAGGTGGCAGGCATGCGCGTCACCGATGGCCCCTCGGGGTTGAAAGCCGGGGCGCCGAAACCGTCGCGGTCGGTGACCAACACAGACCGCGGCCAGATCGATCTGCTTGCGGTCCAGGCGGTCAGCGATGTCGAGGACTACTGGGCCGGCGCCTTCGACGACACGTTCGGAACGGCGTTCACACCGGTGCGCCAGCTGGTGTCCTGGCACGCCGAACAACGCGGCGCCGCGGTGACGTTCTGTGGTCAGTCGACCTCGGGACTGGTGAACGCCGAGTTCTGTCCGCCGGACAGTTCAATCGGCTGAAACCGTGGTGTCCTGCTGCCATCGCTGAAGCAGTCCTACGGGGAGATGGCGGTCGCCATGGTGCTGGCGCACGAGTACGGCCATTCGGTGCAACACCAAGCCGAGCTGAACCCTCGGAACACCTCGACGCTGGTGGCCGAGCAACAGGCCGACTGCTTCGCAGGGGCCTACATGCGCTGGGTCGCCGCGGGCGATTCGCGTCGTTTCACGCTGTCCACCGGTAACGGCCTGAATGCCCTTCTGGCCAGCGTGATCTCGTTTCGGGACCCGCTGCTGAGAGGCAACACGGTGGTGTCTCGCGGCGGCGAGCACGGATCGGCGTTCGAACGAATCTCGGCTTTCCAGTTCGGGTTCACCGACGGACCGGCGACGTGTAAGGGCATCGACGAGGAGGAGATCGTCGAGCGACGCGGTGATCTGCCGGTTGTCCTGCAGCGCAACGAGACTGGGAACTGGCCGGTGTCGCGAGAGTCGGTGAGGTCGGTGATCGCCGCGATGAACATCTTGTTCCAGCCAGCGGTGCCACCGCGACTGACCCTCGATGCCGCCGCGGCGGCCAGGTGTCCCGACGCCCGGCCCACCCCGCCCGTCTCGTTCTGCCCCGACACCAACACCATCGCCGTCGACCTCGCCGGGTTGAAGAAGCTCGGCGCCGCCCGTACCGGCCCGACAGGCTTGACGGGCGACAACACCGCCTACTCCGTGTTGATCTCGCGCTACATGTTGGCGATGCAGCACGCCGTGGGCCTCCCGCTGGACACCCCCGAAGCGGGTTTGCGCACGGCGTGCCTGACCGGCGTGGCCACCAGAAAGCTTGCCCGCCAGGTGGACACACCGGACGGCAACACCGTCGCGTTGACTGCGGGCGATCTCGACGAAGCCGTCGCGGGTCTGCTCACCAACGGCCTGGCGGCCAGCGACGTCAACGGTCAGGCAGCGACAGCCGGGTTCGCCCGCATCGACGCGTTTCGCACCGGGGTGCTCGGCGACAACAAGGACGCCTGCTTCAACCGCTTCCCCTGACCCGCGGACCGGCGGGCCGGCCGAGAAGTCGTGAAGACCCCCGAAAACCGCTGAAATAGGGGGTTTTCGCGTCTGCTCGGCAGTATCAGGCGGGACTCAGTACCGGTAGTGCTCGGGCTTGTAGGGGCCCTCGACGTCGACGTTGATGTACTCGGCCTGCTCCTTGGTGAGCTTGGTCAGCGAACCACCAAGGGCCTCAACGTGAATGCGTGCGACCTTTTCGTCGAGGTGCTTGGCCAACCGGTACACCGCGTTGTCGTACTCGTCGTTCTTGGTCCACAGCTCGATCTGGGCGATCACCTGGTTGGAGAAGCTGTTGCTCATCACGAACGACGGGTGCCCGGTCGCGTTGCCCAGGTTGAGCAGCCGGCCCTCCGACAGCACGATGATCGACTTGCCGTCGTCGAACACCCACTGGTCGACCTGCGGCTTGATGTTGATCTTCTTGGCACCCGAACGCTCGAGCGCGGCCATGTCGATCTCGTTGTCGAAGTGCCCGATGTTGCCCAGGATCGCCTGGTCCTTCATCGCGCGCATGTGCTCGAGCGTGATGATGTCCTTGTTGCCGGTCGCGGTGATGACGATGTCGGCCTCGCCGATCGCCTGCTCGACCGTGCGCACGTCAAAGCCGTCCATCAGCGCCTGCAGCGCGTTGATCGGGTCGATCTCGGTGACCGACACCCGCGCGCCCTGGCCGGCCAGCGACTCGGCGCAGCCCTTGCCGACGTCGCCGTAGCCGCAGATCAGCACCTTCTTGCCGCCGATCAGCACGTCGGTGCCCCGGTTGATGCCGTCGATCAGCGAGTGCCGGGTCCCGTACTTGTTGTCGAACTTGGACTTGGTCACCGAGTCGTTGACGTTGATCGCCGGGAACGGCAGGTCGCCCGCGGCCTCGAACTGATACAGCCGCAGCACCCCGGTCGTCGTCTCCTCGGTGACCCCCTTGACGGACTCGGCGATCTTGGTCCACTTGTCCTTCTCGGTTTCGAAGCGCTCACGCAGCACCGAGAGGAAGACCTTCCACTCCGCCGGATCGTCGTCCTCGGCGGGCGGGACCACGCCGGCCTTCTCATACTGCGCGCCGCGCAGCACCATCATCGTGGCGTCGCCGCCGTCGTCGAGGATCATGTTGGCCGGCTCGCCCGGCCAGGTCAGCATCTGCTCGGCAGCCCACCAGTACTCCTCGAGCGTCTCGCCCTTCCACGCGAACACCGGGGTGCCCTCGGGCTTCTCGGGGGTGCCGTGCGGGCCGACGACCACGGCCGCGGCGGCGTGGTCCTGGGTGGAGAAGATGTTGCACGACGCCCAGCGCACTTCGGCGCCCAGCGCGGTCAAGGTCTCGATGAGCACCGCGGTCTGCACCGTCATGTGCAGCGAACCCGAGATGCGGGCGCCCTTGAGCGGCTGCACGTCGTGGTACTCCTGGCGCAGCGCCATCAGGCCCGGCATCTCCTTCTCGGCGAGCCGGATCTCCTTGCGACCGAATTCAGCAAGGGACAGATCGGCCACCTTGTACTCGATGCCGTTGCGGACATCCGGGGTCAGCCGCTGTTCAGTCGTCGTCATGGAGCTCTCTTCCTGGGCACGCAGTTATCTAGCGCTTGTACGTTAATCTGCCCGGCCAGCGTCGTCGCTATTCGGTTGCGATCACACCGTAGCGCTCAGCGGCAGGTGTAAGCAGCCTAGCCAAGTCGGCCGCGACGTCGCGATCTGCCTCCGGCGGCATGGAAATGTAGCTCATCGCCAGCCGGACGATCGCGCGCGCCAGAATGCCGGCGTCGTCCTCGCTGCACGTCACCCAGCTGTGCATGAGCGTCGCGGTCAGCCGCTCCGCGCAATGGCTGATGATCGGCCCGCTGTCGGTGGTGATGAGCTGCAGCAGATCGGGCTTGATGGCGCCGGTCAGCAGCGACATCACCAACGGGTCGGCGGCCGACTCGATGAAGAAGTCGCGGAACCCCTGCAGGAACGCGGCGTAGACGTCGCCGACGTTGCCCTCGACCGCGTAGTCGATCTGGTCGACGAGCCGGTCGGCCAACCGCAGCGCATAGGCCTGGGCCAGGCCCTGGCGCGAACCGAACTCGTTGTAGATGGTCTGACGGCTGATTCCGGCGGCGCTGGCCACGTGCGCCAGCGTGATCGCCGACCAGTCGCGGGTGAGCAGCAGGTCTCGCATGCCGTCCAGAATCGAGTCGCGCAGCAGCACCCGCGACGCTTCGGCGTACGGGACGCGCTGCTCGGGTCGCCTCGTGCGCGGTGCGTTCACACGCGCGAGACTATCCGTTTCCGTCGCCCCGCTGGTCCTGGTCACATTTTTCGCCGCGGCCGCGCCCGTGCGCAGCGCGGTCACGGACGTGACACTTCCACCATCTCGAAGTCGGACTTGGCCGCGCCGCAGTCAGGGCAACTCCAATCGTCGGGGATGTCGGCCCAGCGGGTGCCCGGGGCGATCCCGTCCTCGGGCCAGCCCTTGGCCTCGTCGTATTCGAACCCGCACTGTGCGCAGACGAACAGTTTGTAGTCCATTACCTCTCCCTTTGACTCCTTTGACGTCGTGCTCGCGCTGCATCAACCCACGGGTTCGAAGTCGACCTTCTCGCGCACCGCGCAGTCCGGGCAGCACCAGTCGTCGGGGACGTCGGTAAACGGTGTACCGGCCGGGAACCCTTCGCGCGGTTCGCCTTTGGCCTCGTCGTAGACGTAGTCGCACCCCGGGCACCGGTAGGCGCTCATACGGTGAGTCCGTACTTGGCCAGCACCTTGTCCCGCACTCGCGGATGGATGTTGACCCGGGTGAGGTCGCCGTCGTAGTGGGCGAGCACCCGGTGGTCCATCACCTTGCGCCACAGCGGCGGGAAGTACGTCAGCGCGATCATCGAGGCATAGCCGCTGGGCAGGTTCGGCGCCCCGTCCATGCTGCGCAGCGTCTGGTAGCGCCGGGTCGGGTTGGCGTGGTGATCGCTGTGCCGCTGCAGGTGGTACAGGAACAGGTTGGTGACGATGTGGTCGGAGTTCCAGCTGTGCTCCGGCGTGCAGCGCTCGTAGCGGCCGCTGTCGAGCTTCTGCCGCAGCAGGCCGTAATGCTCGAGATAGTTGACCGTCTCCAGCAGCGTGAACCCGAACACCGCCGAGATCACGATGTAGGGAATCAACCCCCAACCGAACACCGCGATCAACGCGCCGTAGAAGACGATCGACATCGCCCACGCGTTGAGCACGTCGTTGGACGGGTGCCACTTGCTCTTTCCGGCCCGCTCCAGCCGCTTGGCCTCCAGCTGCCACGCCGACTTCAGCGAACCGATGACGCTGCGCGGCAAGAACTCCCAGAACGTCTCACCGAATCGGGCCGACGCCGGATCCTCCGGGGTGGCGACCCGGACGTGGTGGCCGCGGTTGTGTTCGATGTAGAAGTGCCCGTAGCAGGTCTGGGCCAACGTGATCTTGCTCAGCCACCGCTCCAGCGAGTCCTTTTTGTGGCCCAGTTCGTGCGCGGTGTTGATGCCGACGCCGCCGAGGACGCCGACCGATAGGGCCAGGCCGATCTTGGCGGGCCAGCCCAGCCCGCCGTCGAATCCCAGCCAGCTCAGGTCGGTGGCGGTGAACAGGTACGCGCCGAAGATCACGCTGGCGTACTGGAACGGGATGTAGGCGTAGGTGCAGTAGCGGTAGTACTTGTCGTTCTCCAGCCGCTCCATCACCTCATCGGGCGGGTTCTGCCCGTCGGGCCCGAACTTGAGGTCCAACGCCGGCAGCAGAAGGTACAGCAGGATCGGGCCGATCCAGAACGGCACCTGCGCGGCGGCATGCCAACCCCACTGGTTGAACGCCCACACCAGCGGCAGCATGACGAACAGCGCCGTCGGCGCGATCAACCCCATCAGCCACAGGTAGCGCTTCTTGTCGCGCCACTCCTCGGCGCGCTGGGGGTGGGACATCTGTGTGGTCACTACGTGCCTCCTGAAGTGAGTGCCATCACGTCACTGCGCTTGACTATAGCGGTGCATTTGTCAGATGTCTAGACATATACGTGTTGTTTGTAAACTAACGCGGAGGTGGCATGTCTTAGCTGGTTGATCCCGCGCATCAGGTGAGGGCGATCAACCAGTTAGTGGCAACACGTCGCTGACTAGCGAATGTCGGCGGCCTCGCGGCGGCCCAGCACCGAATGGCGCCTGCCGTAGAGGAAGTAGACCGCCACGCCGATGGCCATCCAGACCAGGAACCGGATCCACGTCACCGCGGTCAGGTTGAGCATCAGCCACACGCACGCCACGATCGACGCGATCGGCAACAACGGCACCCCCGGCGCGCGGAAGCCCCGTTCCAGGTCCGGGCGGATGCGCCGCAGCACGATCACCCCCGCCGAGACCAGCACGAACGCGAACAGCGTGCCGATGTTGACCATCTCCTCGAGCTTGCCCATCGGGAACGCCGACGCCGTCACCGCCACCGCCGCGCCGACGATCAGCGTGATGCGCACCGGCGTGCCCCTGGCGCCGGTCCTGGCCAGCGAGCGTGGCAGCAGCCCGTCGCGCGACATCGCGAAGAGCACCCGGGTCTGCCCCAGCACCAACACGATCACCACGGTGGTCAGGCCGGCCAGCGCCCCGATGGAGATCACGTTGGCCGCCCAGTCCACCCCGTTGGCGGCGAACGCGGTGGCCAGGTTGGCGTCCTCCCCCGCCGCGCGCAGCTCGGTGTAATGCACCATGCCGGTCAACACGACCGAGACCGCCACGTAGAGCACGGTGACGATCGCCAGCGAGGCCAGGATGCCGCGCGAGACGTCGCGCTGCGGGTACTTGGTCTCCTCCGCGGTGGTCGCGATGATGTCGAACCCGATGAACGCGAAGAACACGATCGACGCGCCGGCCAGCAGTCCGTACCACCCGTAGCTGCTGCCCTCCGCGCCGGTCAGCAGCGAGAACAACGACTGCTCGGCGCCGGTGCCGCCGTGGCCGGGTTCCGCGGGCGGCAGGAACGGCGAGTAGTTCTCCACCTTGATGTAGAACGCCCCGACGGCCACCACCAGCAACACCACCCCGACCTTGATCGCGGTGATCGCCAGGCTCACCCCCGCCGAGAGCTTGGTGCCGTACACCAGGATCGCGGTGACGAACGCGATGATCAGCAGCGCACCCCAATCAAGTTGCAGACCAAGCAGATTCATGTTGCCGCCGCTGAAGCCGAACACCGTGCCGAGATAGCTCGACCAGCCCTTGGCGACCACGGCCGCCGCGACCGCGAACTCGAGGATCAGATCCCAGCCGATGATCCATGCGACGAACTCGCCGAAGGTCGCATACGAGAACGTGTAGGCGCTGCCCGCCACCGGCACCGTCGACGCGAACTCGGCGTAGCACAGCGCGGCCAGCCCGCAGGTGATCGCCGCGATCACGAAGGACACCGAAATCGCCGGGCCCGTCAGGTTTCCCGCTGTCGACGCGGTGATCGTGAAGATGCCTGCGCCGATCACCACCGAGACACCGAAGACCGTCAGGTCCCACCAGTTGAGGTCCTTGCGGAGCCGCTTTCCCGGTTCGTCGGTGTCGGCGATGGACTGTTCCACCGACTTGGTCCGCCGCGTCATAGGCATTCCTTCCTGATCCGCTGACCGCAATGTAGCGAGTAGCCTTTCGCCAATGGGCGAGACTGCCGAACACGCAGTGGTCATCGGGGCCAGCATCGGCGGCCTGTGCGCCGCGCGGGTGCTCTCGGACTTCTATGCCCGGGTGACGCTGTGTGAGCGCGACGAGCTGCCCGAGAACCCCGTCAACCGCGCGGCCGTCCCGCAGGGCAGGCACGTGCACATGCTGATGGCCCGGGGCGCCCAGGAGTTCGAAACCCACTTTCCCGGGCTACTCCAAGACATGGTCGCCAACGGTGTGCCGATCCTGCAGAACCGGCCCGACTGCATACACTTCGGCGCCGCCGGTCACGTCCTCGGCACGGCCCACCGGCTGCAGAGCGAGTTCACCGCCTACGTGCCCAGCCGCCCGCATCTGGAATGGCAGCTCCGCAAGCGCGTGCTGGCTCTGGACAACGTCGACATCATCGAAGCCGCGGTCTCCGAGCCGCGTTTCGAAACAACGCGCGAGCGGGTGACCGGGGTGCAGCTGGAGTCCGGCGCCGTGCTGCCCGCCGACCTGGTTGTCGACGCGACGGGCCGCGGCACCCGGCTTCCGGTGTGGCTGCAGAAGTGGGGGTACGAGCGTCCCCGCGAGGACGTCGTGTTCGTCGGGATCTCCTACGCCAGCCAGCGGGTGCGGGTCCCCGACGGCCTGCTCACCGAGAAGGTTGTGGTGGCGGGCGCATCGCGGGCGCAGCCCCGCGGAATCGGCATGCTGTTCTACGAGGACGGCATCTGGAACATCACCACATTCGGCGTCGGGAAGGTACCGCCGCCGCAGACCTTCGCGCAGATGTGTGGGCTGGCCGACGAGATCCTGCCCGCACATGTGGCGTCCGCGCTGCGCCAGGGCACCCCGGTCGACGAGGTGGCCCACCACAAGTTCCCCGCCAGCCGGTGGCGCCGCTACGACAAGCTCGACCGCCTTCCCCGCGGCATTCTGCCGTTCGGCGACGCCGTGGTGAGCTTCAATCCGACGTTCGGTCAGGGCATGTCGATGACGTCGCTGCAGGCCGGCCACCTGCGGCGGGCGCTGACGAGCCCCGGTGCCGACGTGGCCATGCAGTGCGTCCGCGCCACGGCGAAGACGACGTTTCCGGTGTGGACGATGAACGCGATCGGCGACCTGATCATGCACCGGGCTACCGGCCCGACACCGTGGTGGTACAAGCCGGTGGGCGCGCTGTTCGATCAATTTCTCGGCGCAGCGGAATCGGATCCCGTTCTGGCCGAATGGTTCCTGCGTCGGTTCAGCCTGCTCGACAGCCTCTACATGGTGCCGCCACCGCGCCTCGTCGGCCGGGCGATCCGGCAGAACATGCGGCTGTGGCTGGCCGAGCGGCGCGCGGCCAAACGCCCGGTAACCTTCGAAACGATGAGGGAACCAGGATGAGCGCGGGCCTGTTCGGGCTGCTCGACGACGTCGCTGTACTGGCCCGGATGGCAGCCGCATCCGTCGATGACATCGGCGCGGCGGCCGGACGCGCGACGGCCAAGGCGGCCGGCGTCGTGGTCGACGACACGGCGGTGACCCCCCAGTACGTGCACGGCATCGCCGCCGAGCGCGAGTTGCCGATGATCAAGCGGATCGCGATCGGGTCGCTGCGCAACAAGCTGTTGTTCATCCTGCCCGCGGCGCTGGTGCTCAGCGAGTTCCTGCCGTGGCTGTTGACGCCGCTGCTGATGCTCGGCGCGACCTACCTGTGCTTCGAGGGCGCGGAGAAGGTCTGGGGCAGGATGTTGGGTCACGAGTCTCATGCCGCGCCGACGGCGACGGCCGGCCCCGATGCTGAGAAGCAGTTGACCGCGGGCGCGATCCGCACGGACTTCATCCTGTCCGCGGAGATCATGGTGATCGCGCTGAACGAGGTTGCCAGCGAGCGGTTCTGGTCCCGGCTGATCATCCTCGTGGTGGTCGCGATCGTCATCACCGCCGCGGTGTACGGCGTGGTGGCGGCGATCGTGAAGATGGACGACGTGGGGCTGACCCTGGCCCAGCGGTCTTCGGCGGTCGCGCAGAAGGTCGGTCGCGGCCTGGTCATCGGCATGCCCAGACTGCTCACCGCGCTGTCGGTGATCGGCACGGTGGCAATGCTGTGGGTGGGCGGGCACATCCTGCTGATCGGCAGCGACGAGGTCGGCTGGCATGCCCCGTACGGGCTGGTGCACCACGCCGAGGAATTCGTTCATTCCGCGGTGCAAGGGGTAGGGGCGCTGTTGGGCTGGCTGCTCAATACCGCGGCGTCGGCGGCGATCGGGCTTGCGGTCGGCTCCGTGGTGGTCGGGATCGTGCACGTGCTGCCGTTCGGCCGCAAGGACGCGCACTGATCGCGTCAGATACCCACCGTCGACCGGAACAGCTTCGTCGGCTCTGAGGCAACCAACCGGATCGGCCCGTCGTCGGCCGACACCCACGCGGCCGAACCGCGCTCGAGCGTCACCTTGTTCGACTTGGCATGCACCACCGTGGAGCCCTGGGTGCACAGCAGGATCTGCGGGCCGTCGTGGCGGGTCGGCGCGTCGATCTCGTGGCCGAGTTGGTCCCCGTCGATGCACAGCACCGACACCGCGAACTCCGGTGCAGGCGTGTTGTACACCAATTCCATTCCGTCCGAGGCTATTTCGGGTCGAATGACCATGTCGGCAGCCGGCGTGAAGTCGAGTACCCGCAGCAGCTCGGGCACGTCGACGTGCTTGGGGGTCAGACCACCGCGCAGCACGTTGTCGGAGTTGGCCATCAGCTCGACACCCACGCCCTCCAGGTAGGCGTGCAGGTTGCCCGCGGGCAGGTAGATGGCCTCGCCCGGCGCGAGGCTGATCCGGTTCAACAGCAGCGAGGCCAGCACCCCCGCGTCGCCGGGATACCGCTCGCCGAGCTCGAGAAGGGTCTTGGCCTCGGCGGCGAACTTTCCCTTCCCCGAACGCACATAATTGATGGCGCCCTCGAGCACCGCGGGCACCAGCACGTCGATGTCCGGCTGAGGTGCGGTGATCCAGGTGGTGAACAAGGCGCGCAGCCCGTCGGCATCGGATTGGGCGTCGAGCAGGTTGATGAACGGGTCCAGGTCGCTGACGGTCAGCGCGCGCATCAGCTCGACAGTGCGTGCGGCCGGACGAAATCCGGCCAGGGCCTCGAATTGGCCTAGGGCGACGAGTATTTCGGGCTTGTGGCTGGGATCGCGGTAATTGCGGTTGGGTGCCGAGATCGGGATGCCCGCCCGCTCCTCGCGGTTGAACCCCTCCACCGCCTGTTCGGCGCTCGGATGCGCCTGCAGCGACAGCGGCTCGTCGGCCGCGAGCACCTTGACCAGAAACGGCAGGGCGTCGCCGAAGCGGCTGCACACCGCGGCGCCCAATTGCCCCTCCGGGTCTTCGCGCACCGTGTCCAGCAGCGACTGCTCCCCGTCGTCGGTCTGCAGCCACGCCGGATCGCCCGGATGCGCGCCGAACCACAGCTCCGCTTCGGGATGCATTGTAGGGCTTGGTCTTCCGGTGAAATCGGCAATCGCGGTCCGCGAACCCCACGCATAGGTTCGCACCGCTCCACGTAGCAAGTGCACTTGCTTAACCTCGAACCAGTTTCAGATAAGCGGCTGTCATCTCCAGCCGCACGGCCAGCATCGCCAGTTGCCGTTCCGGGCGTCCGTCGTCGATCGTCGGGGCAGCCTCGCCGTCCGGCACATCCTCGGCGTTGAGCACGTCGACGTCGTCGAGCCCGCCTACCCGTGCCAGGACCACCTGGCGTTCGGCGTCGGTGGTCAGCACGAAGGTGCGGACCCGTTCGGGCAGCGGACCGTCGATCTGCTCGTCGTGGAACAACCGGTCGTCACCGGGTGGTCCGCCGAACCCCGCGCGCAGCGCGGCGAGCGCATCCGCCAGCCCGACCGCGGCGACCACCCGGTGCGCGACGCGCAGCGTGATCGATGCCCCGTGCCGCGCCAACGTCAGCGTCGCCGGGTTGTCCCCCGCCAACACCACTTCGCGGTCGGACATCCGGTGGGCCAGCGTCTTGGCCGGGTTGGTGAACAGTTCGTGCGCGGCGCTGTTGCGGAACGCCTCGGCGTCCAGTTCGTCGGCCAGTGCGTCCAGGTTCACCTGCATACCCGGCGAAACGACGTTGAGAATCGCCAGCCCGGCGGCCAGATACCGGGTCAGGCTGAATTCGTCGGGCACCCACACCCGCGGCGCCAGCATGACCGCGCGGCCCGCGGCGACGTCGCGCAACGGGCCTTCGGCGGGCGCCACCACCACGACCCGGGCACCACGGTGCAGCGCGGTTGCCGCCGCCGACACCAGCACCGGATCGCCGGGGTCGTCGCCGGCGACCACCAGCACGTCCAGGGCGCCGATCCACGGCGGCACCTCCGCCGCGACGACGATCGGAGTTCCCACCGAGGCGCCGACGGCGGCGGCCAGCAGCGACCCGGCGGTCCGGCCGTTGCCCCGATCGGCCAGCCAGATCAGCGTCCGGGGCGGCTGGTCGGCACGCAGGGCGTCCAGCTCGCCCTCGGCGAGCGCGGCGGCGGTGGCCCGCACCTGGGCACCGGCCATCGACGCTCCGCGCAGCACACCGTCACGGTCGGCGGCCAGCAACCCGTCCACGTCGTCGAGGTCGACGGTCGCGCGCGTCACGTTCACGGCACCGCCCCCGACCTTTCGGACATGTGCGCGTCGACAGTTTCGGAGACCTGTCCGACGATGCTGTCGATCTCCTCGGGTGTGCGGGCCTCGACGTTGAGCCGCAACAGCGGCTCGGTGTTGGACATGCGCAGGTTGAACCAGTTCCCTTCGCCCAGATCGACGGTCACGCCGTCGAGATGGTCGATCGACTGGATCCGCGAGCCGAACACCCTGAGCACCTCGTCCACACAGGCCTCGGCGTCGGTGACCGTGAAGTTGATCTCGCCGGACGCCTCGTAGCGCTGGTAGTCCGACATCAGATCCGACAGCGGTCGCTGCTGTTCACCGAGCGCCGCCAGCACGTGCAGTGCCGCGAGCATGCCGGAGTCGGCGCCCCAGAAGTCGCGGAAGTAGTAGTGCGCGGAGTGCTCGCCGCCGAAGATGGCGCCGGTGTCGGCCATCAGCGCCTTGATATAGGAGTGTCCGACGCGCGAGCGCACCGGCGTGCCGCCGCGCTCGGTGACCAGTTCGGGCACCGCGCGCGAGGTGATCAGGTTGTGGATCACCGTCGCCCCGATCTCCCTACCCAGTTCGCGCGCGGCGACCAGCGCGGTCACCGCCGACGGCGACACCGGGTTGCCCAGTTCGTCGACGACGAAGCACCGGTCGGCGTCGCCGTCGAAGGCCAGCCCGATATCGGCGCCGGTCTTGACCACGTGCGTCTGCAGATCCCGCAGATTGACCGGATCCAGCGGGTTGGCCTCGTGGTTGGGAAAGGTGCCGTCGAGTTCGAAGTACAACGGTTCCACCCTGATCGCCGGTATCGGCCCGAGCACCGCGGGCGTGGTGTGCCCCGCCATCCCGTTGCCGGCGTCCACGGCGACCTTCAGCGGGCGCAGATCGCTCAGGTTCACCAACGACCGAAGGAACTCGCCGTACTCGTCGAGGACGTCGCGGTCGCTGCTGGTCCCGCGTGCGCCGTCATAGCCGGGCACCCCCGCGATGACCTCGTCGCTGATGGTCGACAACCCGGTGTCCCTGCCGACGGGCTTGGCGCCGGCCCGGCACAGCTTGATGCCGTTGTAGGCGGCCGGGTTGTGGCTGGCGGTGAACATGGCGCCCGGGCAGTCCAGCAGACCCGACGCGAAATAGAGCTGGTCGGTCGACGCCAGGCCGATGCGCACGACGTCGAGGCCCTGCGCCATCACCCCGTCGGCGAAGGCGGCCGCCAGCGACGGCGAGCTGGCCCGCATGTCGTGGCCGATCACCACGCGGGACGCCCCGTCACGGACCAGCCGGGCGAACGCGCCGCCGACGTCGGCCACGAAGCCGTCGTCGAGCTCCTCGCCGACCAGGCCGCGAACGTCATAGGCCTTGATGACGCGCTGAACGGCCGCGGCGGGCCGTGACTGCGATGAGCGCGAGGAGCGCATCAAGTAAGAACTCCTTGTGACGTGGACTACTGGCGCCAGCCTAGCCGTCGGACGGCGCCCGCACGGCCGCTACTACGACTAGTCGGTGGGGTCGGGCAACACCCGCAGGTGGCCCCGGCGACGTCCGTTCGATCCTGGCTTCGGCGGCGGCGCGACCAGCGTGCCGCCGGGCGCGCCGGGACTCGGGTCGGAGAAACTCGCGGCGACGCCGTTGATCGGCGGTGCGACGTCGCGTCCCTCACGGACCGCCTCGGCCAGCGCGACCAGGTCGTCTTCGTCCGGGTGCGACGGCAGCGGCCCGGCGTGGCGAACCAGTTCCCAGCCGCGCGGCGCGGTGATCCGCCCGGCGTGCACCACGCACAGGTCCCACGAGTGGGGCTCGGGTGCGGTCGCCAACGGGCCTACCACGGCCGTCGAGTCCGAGTAGACGAAGGTCAGCGTCGCGACCGCATAGTGAGGGCACCCGGGCCGGCAGCAGCGACGGGGAACGTTCACGCACGGAAGGCTATCGCGGACCCCCCCGGCGGGCTGCCGGACACGCGCAGTTCCCGGACGGCCGATCCCCAACCGTTACGATCGGGTTCGTGGCCGAACGGGCAACGCGGCGAGCACGCCGCGGCCGAGAGATGCGCGGGCCGCTGCTTCCCCCCACCGTCCCGGGCTGGCGCAGCCGGGCCGAGCGATTCGACATGGCGGTGCTGGAAGCCTACGAACCGATCGAGCGGCGCTGGCATGACCGGCTGTCCGCGCTCGATGTGGCCGTCGACGAGATACCGCGGATCTCGCTGAAGGATCCGGACACCATGCAGTGGCCGCCCGAAGTGGTCGCTGACGGGCCGATCGCGCTGGCCAGGCTGATTCCAGCGGGTGTGGATGTGCGGGGCAACGCGACGAGGGCGCGAATTGTGCTGTTTCGCAAGCCGATCGAGCGACGCGCCAAGGACACGGTCGAACTCGGTGATCTACTCCATGAAATCCTGGTGGCTCAGGTGGCCACCTATTTGGGGGTCGAACCTTCTGTCATCGACCCGACGATCGACGACGAATAACGCGCGCGGTCAGATGATCCCGCGCTTCAGGCGGCGGCGCTCGCGCTCGGACAAGCCGCCCCAGATGCCGAAGCGTTCGTCATTGGCCAGCGCGTACTCGAGGCAGGCGTCCTTGACCTCGCAGCCCTGGCAGATCCGCTTGGCCTCCCGCGTCGAGCCACCCTTCTCGGGGAAGAACGCCTCGGGATCGGTTTGAGCGCACAGCGCGCGCTCCTGCCATAGGTCGTCCTCAGGAGTCAACGGCGGCGCAACATCAATCGGATCGGGCACCAGGCTCAACTGAGGACGTGAAGGCGTCTCGATCGGTGCCGGTCCGGTATTGGTGTGCGGCGCGCTGCCTACTGAGCCGAAAAGCCGACCATCGAACGGAACCACACGATCGAAATCGCCTTGCTCAAAAGACATCTTCCCGCCTCCTCACCTGGTCTCGTGAATCCCCTGAAATGAACCCCGCTGTTGAGATGTCGGCCATCTCCATTCGAACATTTGATCGAATCTCGGTCTGCGACACCGGAACCGGCAGGGCCAACCGCGAAATGACACTGGTGTGATTACACACGCGTTAGATGCTGCGGTCAAGCGTTAGAACAGAAATTCATACCATTCCGTGACCGAATATCGGCGAGTCGTTGATCGGCGTGTCTGTCACACCACCCGCGACAGTGCTCCTGCCCGAGCCGGCCCGGCCCCGACGGCCTACGCTCGGTCGATGTGAAGGTCACGGTTCTGGTCGGCGGCGTCGGCGGAGCGCGGTTCCTATTGGGTGTACAGCATCTTCTCGGGCTTGGCCAATTCGGCGACAACACTGCCAACGAGTTGACCGCGGTCGTCAACGTCGGAGACGACGCATGGATGTTCGGTTTGCGGATCTGTCCCGACCTCGACACCTGCATGTACACGTTGGGTGGCGGTATCGACCCGGACCGCGGGTGGGGCCATCGCAACGAAACCTGGCATGCCAAGGAGGAACTCGCCGCCTACGGTGTGCAGCCGGACTGGTTCGGGCTCGGCGACCGCGACCTGGCCACCCACCTGGTGCGCAGCCAGATGCTGCGGGCGGGCTACCCGCTGTCACAGGTCTCCGAGGCGCTGTGCCAGCGATGGTCGCCCGGTGCCAGGCTGCTGCCGGTCACCGACGACCGCAGCGAAACCCACGTCGTGATCACCGATCCCAGCGACGGCGAGAAGCGCGCGATCCACTTCCAGGAGTGGTGGGTGCGCTATCGCGCGAAGGTGCCCACGCACAGCTTCGCGTTCGTCGGCGCCGACCAGGCGGCCGCGGGCCCCGGCGTCACCGAGGCGATCGAAACGGCCGACGTCGTGCTGCTGGCGCCGTCGAACCCGGTGGTGAGCATCGGTGCGATCCTCGCCGTGCCCGGTATCCGCGCCGCATTGCGCGCCACGCCGGCACGGGTCATCGGCTACTCCCCCGTCATCGGCGGGAAACCGTTGCGCGGCATGGCTGACGAATGCCTGTCGGTGATCGGGGTGCAGAGTACGTCCGAGGCGATCGGCCAATACTACGGTGCGCGTTCGAAAGTCGGCATCCTCGACGGCTGGCTGGTACACGAAGATGATCACGCCGAGATCGACGGCGTCGAGGTGCGCGCGGTGCCCCTGCTGATGAAAGATCCGGCGGCGACGGCCGAAATGGTGCGTGCCGGCCTCGATCTGGCCGGTGTGAAACCGTGACCGAGCACGGCTCCGCAGCCGCCGTCGAACTGCTGCCCGTGCCCGGGCTGCCGCAGTTCCGCCCCGGCGACGACCTGGCCGCGGCGATCGCCGCCGCCGCGCCGTGGTTGCGCGACAACGACATCGTCGTCGTCACCAGCAAGGTCGTCTCCAAGTGCGAAGGCCGCGTAGTCAGCGCACCGTCTGACCCCGAAGAACGTGATGCGTTGCGGCGCAAACTCATCGATGCCGAGGCCGTTCGAGTACTGGCCCGCAAGGGCAAGACCCTGATTACCGAGAACGCGTTGGGTCTGATCCAGGCGGCCGCGGGCGTGGACGGCTCCAACGTCGAAGCGACGGAGTTGGCGCTGTTGCCGGTCGACCCCGACGGCAGCGCGGCCGCATTGCGCACCGGGCTGCGCGACCGGCTCGGCGTCACTGTCGGGGTGGTGGTCACCGACACCATGGGACGCGCGTGGCGCACCGGTCAGATCGACGCCGCCATCGGCGCCGCGGGCCTCACCGTGCTGCACGGCTACGCCGGGGCACACGACCGCCACGGCAACGAGCTGATCGTCACCGAGATCGCCCTGGCCGACGAGATCGCCGCCGCAGCCGATCTGGTGAAGGGCAAGCTCACCGACATCCCCGTCGCGGTGGTGCGCGGCCTGGCGCTGCCCGACGACGGCTCCACCGCACGCACCCTGCTGCGGCCGGGGGACGAAGACCTGTTCTGGCTGGGCACCGAGGAGGCGATCGCGCTGGGCCGCACCCAGGCGCAACTGCTGCGCAGGTCGGTGCGCCGGTTCAGCGACGCGCCCGTGCCCGCCGAGCTGATCGAGGCCGCCGTCGGCGAGGCGCTCAGCGCACCCGCGCCCCATCACACCCGTCCCGTGCGGTTCGTCTGGCTGCAGGACCGCGACCGCCGAGTCGCGCTTCTGGACCGGATGAAAGACAAGTGGCGCGCGGACCTACGCGGTGACGGTCGCCCCACCGACGCCGTCGAGCGCCGCGTCGCCCGCGGCCAGATCCTTTACGACGCACCCGACGTGGTGATCCCGTTCATGGTGCCCGACGGCGCGCACAGCTATCCCGATGCTCGGCGCACCGCGGCCGAACACACCATGTTCACCGTCGCGGTCGGCGCCGCGGTGCAGGCGCTGCTGGTGGCGCTGGCAGTGCGTGGCGTGGGCAGCTGTTGGATCGGCTCGACGATCTTCGCACCCGACCTGGTGCGCGACGCGCTCGAGCTGTCTGACGATTGGGAACCGTTGGGCGCCATCGCCATCGGCTACCCCGAAGAGGGCTCGGCGCCGCCCGGCCCGCGTGATCCCGTGCCCACCGACGGACTGCTGGTGCGCAAGTGAGCCTGCATGCCTCGGCCGTAAAGACGCTGCGTGACTGGCGGGCGCCCGATCCCGGTCAGGACACGCTGCGCCACGCGGTGCTGGCGTTTCTGGCCGCCCGGCCGGACGGCTGTCTGCGCGAGTGCGTGCCCGGGCACGTCACCGGATCGGCGCTGGTCCTCGACCACACCGGAACCAAAGCGCTGCTGACACTGCACCCGCGGGTCGGCCGCTGGCTACAGCTGGGTGGGCACTGCGAGCCGACCGACGACACCATCGTCGCGGCCGCGCTGCGGGAGGCTCGCGAGGAATCCGGAATCGACGGGCTGCGTATCGATCCCATGCTGGCCGCGCTGCACGTGCACCCCGTCACCTGCTCGTTGGGTGTGCCGACCCGCCATCTCGACATGCAGTTCATCGTGCACGCACCGGAAGGCGCCGAAATCGCCTGCAGCGACGAGTCGTTGGACCTGCGCTGGTGGCCGCTTGACGCGTTGCCCGACAACTGCGACTTCGGGCTGCGTCAATTGGCCGCGACCGCAGCGATTTCGGCGTAGTTCGTCACGCTCAGCGTGACAAAACGCGCCGAAATCGCAGAGAGTGCTAGACGTCGGTCGAGTAGCGGATACCGCCGTCGGGGATCGTGACCCCCGGCCACACCCGCGCACCGCGCAACAGCTCACAGCGCGCACCGATGTCGGCGCCGTCGCCGATCACACCGTCGCGGATCAGCGCGCGCGGTCCGATACGGGCGCCGAACCCGATGATCGACCGTTCGATCACCGCGCCGGCCCCGACCTTCGCGCCGTCGAAGATCACCGCCCCGTCCAGCCGTGCGCCACCGGCGATCTCAGCGCCGCGGCCGACCACCGTGCCGCCGATCAGCAGCGCGCCGGGCGCCACGCTGGCGCCGTCGTGCACGAGTTCCTCGCCGCGGTGCCCGCCGAGCGCGGGCGACGGCGCGATGCCGCGGACCAAATCGGCCGACCCGCGCACGAAGTCCTCGGGGGTGCCCATGTCACGCCAGTAGGTGGAATCGACATAGCCCCAGATCCGCAGCCCGTCGGCCAGCAGCCCGGGAAACACTTCGCGCTCCACCGAGAGCGCCCGCCCCTTGGGGATGCGCTCGATCACCTCGCGCTTGAACACATAGGAGCCTGCGTTGATCTGGTCGGTCGGCGGATCCTGTGTCTTCTCCAGGAACGCGGTGACCCGTCCGTCGGCGTCGGTCGGCACACATCCGAACGCGCGCGGATCACCGACCCGCACCAGGTGCAGGGTGACGTCGGCGTTGTGCTCCTCGTGGCTGTCCAACAGCGCACGCAGATCGACGCCCGACAGCACATCGCCGTTGAAGACCAGGGCGGTGTCGTAGCGCAGCTTGGGCGCCACGTTGGCGATGCCGCCACCGGTGCCCAGCGGCTCATCCTCCACGACGTACTCGATCTGCAGGCCCAACTTGGAACCGTCGCCGAACTCCGATTCGAAGACCGCGGCCTTGTACGACGTGCCGAGCACGACGTGCTCGATGCCCGCCTGGGCGATTCGCGACAACAGGTGGGTCAGAAACGGCAGGCCCGCCGTGGGCAGCATCGGCTTGGGCGCCGAAAGCGTCAACGGCCGCAGCCGGGTACCGAGCCCGCCGACCAGGACGACGGCGTCCACCTCTGCGGGATTCAAGCTAACGCCGTCCTTTCCGCCGGTTGCGTTCAGAGTTGCGGACCACCAGCCCGCCGCGGGCCGCGAGCGCCCCTCGGATGGTCCAGCGCAGCGGCCCCTGCCACCATTTCGAATACCGATCCGCCAGGAAAGTGTAGGTGCTGGTGTGGTGGGCGGCCAAGTTGCGGGCCGGGTCCCGACCGGCCGCGTGGCCCTTGTCGTGCAAAATCTCGGCGGTGGGCACGTATACGTTCTGCCAGCCGGCCCTGCCGAGCCGATCACCCAGGTCGACGTCCTCCATGTACATGAAATAGCGCTCGTCGAACCCGGCGATCTCGTCGAAAGCCGCCCTCCTCAGCAACAGGCACGATCCCGACAGCCAGCCGACCGGACGTTCGCTGGGTTCCTGTCGCTCCTGCCGGTAGGCGGCCGTCCACGGATTGGACCGCCACACCGGGCCGACGACCGCGTGCATGCCCCCGCGGATCAGGCTCGGCAGGTGCCGCGCCGACGGGTACACCGACCCGTCGGGGTCGCGGATCAGCGGGCCCAGCGCACCGGCGCGCGGCCAGCGCGCGGCGGCGTCCAGCAGGATGTCGATGCTGCGCGGGCCCCATTGCACATCAGGGTTGGCGACCACGAAGAAGTCCGAATATGACGCCGCCGCAGCGTCTTTCAAATACTCGTCGACCGCGCGGTTGACTGCGCTGCCGTAGCCGAGGTTCGCGCCGGTGTACAGCAACCGCACGTTGGGGTAGCGCTCGAGCGCCTCTTCGGGGGCGCCGTCGGTGGAGCCATTGTCGGCCATGATGACCGTGACGGGCCGGTCGGTGGCATGCGACAGCGACGCCAGAAACCGGTCGAGGTGGGGGCCCGGTGAATATGTCACCGTGACGACCACCAGTTCGTCACTCACGGCTAGAGATTATCGGGCCGCCACACCGTGCTCCCCGAGCGCCCAGGTCAGCGCGTCACGCCACGGCCGCAGCGGGGTCAGCCCGGCTGCGGCCGACCGCCGTCCGGACAGCGCCGAGTACGCCGGGCGCGGCGCGGGGCGCGGGTGTTGATCCGATCCGACCGGTCGTACCCGGGCCGGATCGGCGCCGACGGCCTCGAACACGGCCTGGGCCTGTTCGAACCGGCTGGCCTCGCCTTCGTTGGCGGCGTGCAGCACCGGCGCGTCGATGTCGCCGTCGGCGACCTCAAGCAGCGCGGCGACCAGGTCACCGGCGTACGTCGGGGAGCCGACCTGATCGGCCACCGCCTCGACGGGCTGGTCGCCGGCGGCGCGTCGGCGCATCACGGCCACGAAGTCGCCGCCGTCGCCGCCTTCGTACACCCACGACGTCCGGACGACGTGGGCATCGGGCATGACCTCGAGCACGGCCCTCTCCCCGGCCAGCTTGGTGCGCCCGTACACGCTCAGTGGGCCGGTCTCGTCGTCGATCTCATAGGGGCGCCGCTGTGTGCCGGAAAACACATAGTCGGTGGAGATGTGGATGAGCCGGGCGCCCGCAGTCGCGCAGGCGCGTGCGAGGTTTCCCGGGCCGGTGGCGTTGACGGCCTGTGCGCGTTCGGGATCGGCTTCGGCGGCGTCGACCTTGGTGTAGGCGGCGCAGTTGATCACCACGTCACCGGGTGCGATGACACGCGCCACCGCGGCAGGGTCGGTGATGTCGCACTGCGACGACGTCAACGCCAGCACATCGCCGCCCTGAAGGCGGCCCTGAGCTGCCAAGACGCGACCCACCATGCCGCCGGCCCCGGGAATAACGATTCGGTGCGAGGTACGCTTCGCCACGGTCTCGAGTCTGGCGCGCCGACGCGCGCTACCGCGGTTGCGGCGGTCTCGCAAGTAGCCTGGGCTGATGCCCGCGCGCACGCTTCGTGTCATCGCCGTGTCTGCGGCATTGTTGATCGTGATCGGCACCGGCGCCGCCTGGGGCAAGATCCGCGCGTTCGAGGCGGGCATCAACCACATCTCCCCGATCGCGCTCGGCGAGGGCGGCGAAGACGGTGCGATCGACATCCTGCTGGTCGGTATGGACAGCCGCACCGACGCCCACGGCAACCCGTTGTCGCAGGAAGAGCTGGCCATGCTGCGCGCAGGCGACGACGAAGCCACCAACACCGACACCATCATCCTGGTGCGGGTGCCCAACAACGGTAAGTCCGCGACGGCGATCTCGATCCCTCGCGACTCCTACGTGGCCGCACCCGGGGTGGGCAAGATGAAGATCAACGGTGTGTACGGTTCGGTACATCTCGAAAAGTTGAAGGACCTCGTCGAGGTCAAGGGCATGGACCCCGCGGAGGCCGAGCCGCTGGCCGCGGAGGCCGGACGCGAGGCGCTGATCAAGACCGTCGCCAACCTCACCGGTGTCACCGTCGACCACTACGCCGAGATCGGGCTGCTCGGCTTCTCGTTGATCACCGACGCCCTGGGCGGTGTCGATGTCTGCCTGAAAGAAGCTGTGTACGAACCTCTCTCAGGTGCCGACTTTCCGGCGGGCTGGCAGAAGCTCAACGGCCCGCAGGCATTGAGCTTCGTCCGGCAGCGCCACGATCTGCCACGCGGCGACCTCGACCGGGTCACCCGCCAGCAGGCGGTCATGGCTTCGCTTGCGCACAAGGTGATCTCGGGTAAGACGTTGTCCAGCCCGGCGACGCTGAACCGGCTGGAGGATGCCGTGCAACGCTCGGTGGTGCTGTCCGACGGTTGGGACGTAATGGAATTCGCCGAGCAACTGCAGAACCTCGCGGCCGGCAACGTGGCCTTCGCCACCATCCCGTGGTTGCAGGAGAACGGGTGGAGCGACGACGGTATGCAGAGCGTGGTGCGGGTGGACCCGACCGCGGTCAAGGAGTGGGTGGCCGGCCTGCTGACCGAACAGGACGAGGGCAAGACCGAGGAGCTCGCGTACACCCCGGACAAGACCACCGTCGACGTCATCAACGCCACCGACGTAAACGGCCTGGCCGCGGCGGTCTCCCAGGTGCTGGCCAACAAGGGGTTCACCCGGGGCATCACCGGCAACCACGAAGGCGCCCCGCCGGCCAGCAGCCAGGTGCAGGCGGCGACCAGCGACGACCTTGGCGCCCAAGCGGTTTCCCGGGACCTCGGCGACCTGCCCGTCGTCGAGGATCCGTCGGTGGCGCCCGGCACCGTGCGGGTGGTGCTGGCCGACGACTACACCGGTCCCGGATCCGGCCTGGACGGCACCGATCCGTCGTTGAGCACTTTCGACACCCTCGCCGTCGGATCGACGGGCTCGACCGGCGCCACCCCGCCGTCCCCCACGATCATCACCGCGGGCTCCGACGACCCGCAGTGCGTCAACTAGCCGTGGCGACGGTCAGTTCGGCGATCCTCGATCCGCTGATGGCGGCCGATCCGGCGGGCCCGCGCATCACGTATTACGACGACGCGACCGGCGAGCGCATCGAATTGTCAACGGCCACATTGGCGAACTGGGCCGCCAAGACCGGCAACCTGCTGCGCGACGAGCTGGGGGCCGGATCCGCGAGCCGGGTCGCGGTGCTGTTGCCGCCGCACTGGCAGACCGCCGCGGTGCTGTTCGGCATCTGGTGGATCGGTGCGGAAGTGGTGCTGGGGCCCGGTGATGCCGACGTCGCGCTGTGTACCGGTGACCGGCTGTCCGAGGCCGACGCCGCCGTCGGTGTCGGCGAGGTCGTGGTGCTGTCGCTGGACCCGTTCGGCAAGCCGGCCGACGACGTTCCGGTCGGCGTGACCGACTACGCCACCGCGGTGCGGGTGCACGGCGACCAGATCGTCCCCGAGGCCGGCCCCGGCCCGGCGCTGAACGGGCGCCCGGTCGCCGACGTCCTGGGCGCGGCCCGGGCGTCGGCGCAAACGCAGGGACTGACCGCCCGCGACCGGGTGCTCTCCAGCGCCTCCTGGGACACCGCGGAGGCGCTGATCGACCACCTGCTGGCGCCGTTCGTGGTGGGGGCGTCGCTGGTGCAGGTGGCCAACCCGGATCCCGCCGCGCTCGACCGGCGCAGGCAGATGGAGAAGGTCACCAAGGGCTGACCGGTGCGGCCCGGGAAAATTTACGATTTCGCAAGCAACGATCGGCCGTCGGTGCCACGCTGGAACCCGTGATCGACAGGCGAGGGTTTCTCGTGCTGTCAGCCGGCGTCGCCGCCGGCGTCGTGGGCGCGTGCTCGTCACGGGCCGCCGCGCCTGCGCCGACCGAGCAAGCCGCAACCACGCCGGGCTTCGACATCGGCTTCACACCGGTGGAGACCGACGTCGACCTCGGCGGGGTTTCGGTGCGCACCTGGGCGTACGGCGATCGGGTGCCGGGGCCGGAGATCCGCATGCGCAAAGGGGAGCGGCTGCGCGCGCAGCTGACCAACAGGCTGCCCGCGCCCACCACCATCCACTGGCACGGCCTGGCCATTCCCAACCCGATGGACGGCGTCCCGGTGCTGACCCAGCCCGCGGTGCCGCCGGGCCAGGATTTCACCTACGAGTTCGTCGTGCCCGACGCGGGGACCTACTGGTACCACTCCCATGAAGGCACCCAGCTCGACCGCGGGCTCTACGGCCCCCTGATCATCGAGGATCCCGCCGACGGCGCCGACTACGACGACGAACTCGTCGTGGTCCTTGATGATTGGGTCGACGGCACCGGGCGCACCCCGGACCAGGTGCTGGCACAGCTGCGGAGCGCGGGCATGCCCGCCATGCCCGACCTGCCCGATGCGGGCATCACGCCGTCGACCCCGCTCGGCGACGACGGCGGCGACGTCACCTACCCGTACTACCTCATCAACGGCCGGGTGACAGCGGACCCGCAGGTAGTGGATTACCGTGCCGGACAACGGATCCGGTTGCGTGTCATCAACGCGGGCTCAGACACCGCGTTTCAGGTCGGGGTGCCCAACCACCGCATGCACGTCATCGCGACCGACGGGTTCCCGGTGCAGCCGGTCGACACCGACTCCGTGATCCTGGGGATGGGTGAGCGCGTCGACGCGATCGTCACGCTGCAGGAGTCGGTACCGGTGCTCGCGGCGGCCTACCGCAAGGACGGCTACGCCCGGCTCAACATGCGCGTCGACAACAAGACCGGGACCGGCAACGCCGACGAGTACATCGCGACGATGCGGACCCAGGCTCCGCTGGACACCGCGACGCTGACCGCCACGCCGGAGGTGAACCTGCCCGCGGGTGCCCCGGATCAGACCATCGACATGCGCCTGGCCGGCCCGGTCGACGGCTACAACTGGACGATCAACGGAAAGCGCTACGACCCGCCCAACGACGGCTACCCGGTCCAGCCCAACCAGCGCGTGCGGATCCGCTACGTCAACGAGTCGAAGATGTTTCACCCCATGCACTTGCACGGGCACACGTTCCAGGTGATGACCGC
Organism: Mycolicibacterium pulveris; assembly: GCF_010725725.1. Classification (NCBI taxonomy): domain Bacteria; kingdom Bacillati; phylum Actinomycetota; class Actinomycetes; order Mycobacteriales; family Mycobacteriaceae; genus Mycobacterium; species Mycolicibacterium pulveris. Next base: position 803,505 of record NZ_AP022599.1, read on the forward strand.
GTCGGGTCCGCTGGCCAGGAAGGACACCGTGCTGGTCGCGCCGCTGCGGACGGTCGAGATCGACTTCGACACCGACAACCCCGGGCGGTGGATCACCCACTGCCACAACACCTATCACCTCGAGGCCGGCATGGCCACGTTCGTCGAGTACGCCTGACCCCCGAGCGCGGTTGTGCGGTTTCATACGCAACGCGCCGGGAGGCGCGTATGAGGATGCACAGTCGCGGCTATTTCAGCAGGGCCCGCGACATCACCACCCGTTGAATCTGGTTGGTGCCCTCGTAGATCTGGGTGATCTTGGCGTCGCGCATGAACCGTTCGACGGGAAAGTCGGTGGTGTAGCCGTAGCCGCCGAACAACTGGACCGCGTCGGTGGTGACCTCCATCGCCACGTCGGAGGCAAAGCACTTCGACGCCGAGGAGATGAACCCGAGGTCGGGTTCGTTGCGTTCGGCGCGTGCGGCGGCGGTGTAGACCATCAGCCGGGCCGCTTCGATCTTCATCGCCATGTCGGCGAGCATGAACTGCACGGCCTGGAAGTCGGCGATCCGCTTGCCGAACTGCTTGCGCTCCTTGACATATCCGATCGAGGCGTCCAGGGCGCCCTGGGCGATGCCGACGGCCTGCGCCCCGATGGTCGGGCGGGTGTGGTCCAGGGTGGCCAACGCGGTCTTGAAGCCGGTGCCCTCCTCGCCGATGATGCGGTCGGCCGGAATGCGGCAGTCCTCGAAATACAGTTCGGTGGTGGGCGATCCCTTGATGCCCATCTTCTTCTCCTTGGCGCCGACGGAGAACCCCGGGTCGTCCTTGTGCACGACGAACGCCGAGATACCGTTGGCGCCCTTGTCCGGATCCGTCACCGCCATCACCGTGTACCACGTCGAGTGGCCACCGTTGGAGATCCAGCACTTGGCGCCGTTGAGCACCCACTCGTCGCCGTCACGACGCGCCCGCGTGCGAATGGACGCCGCATCACTGCCGGCCTCCCGCTCCGACAGCGCATACGACGCCACCGCATCACCGGAGGCGATCGAGGGCAGCACCTGCTTCTTGAGTTCCTCGCTGCCGCGCATCAACAAGCCCATCGTGCCCAGCTTGTTGCAGATCGGAATCAGTGACGACGACGCGCACACCCGCGCCACCTCCTCGATGACGATGCACGCCGCCACCGAGTCACCGCCCTGTCCGCCGTACTCCTCGGGGATGTGGATGGCCGCCATCCCGGAACCGGTCAGCGCCGCCAGCGCCTCGTCGGTGTAGCGGGCCTTCTCGTCGACGTCCGCGGCGTGCGGCGCGATCTCCTTCTCACACAGGTCACGAAGCACCGACCGCAACTCGTTGTGCTCGTCGGACAGCTTGAAAACGTCGAAAGACGGGTTGCCAATCGCCATCGAGAACTCCTTGCTACTCGCCGGTAACTTTACCCACGCCGCACCGGCGTGACGCTCACCGGGCCGATCCGCCCCGACCCGAGACGACCTGCAGGCCGCGCACCATTTCACGGTACGTGCGGTGATACAGCGACCGGATCGTCGCGCTGCGGCGCAACAGATCCACCGCGCCCTGCGGCGCGACCAGACCCACGTCGTGCCCGGCGAACACCGATTCGCCGGTCGCCAGCCGCAGCCTGCCACTGACGGCGGACTCCACCTCGGCCCGGTACAGCAGGCAGTAATCGGGCTGGGCGAAGAAGACCTTGTTGAACCCGATCAGAAACGGAGCCAGCTTGGCGCCCTGTTCCAGATAGCGCAGCGTTCCGACCGCGACACCGGGCCACTGCTGGTTGAAGACGTCGTCGGCGATGACGATGCCGCCGTCGGCGAGCGTGGCCTCGGCGAGTTTCATGTCGGAGAACACGATCTCGGCGGTGTGCCCGCCGTCGACGCTGAAGAGCCGGACGTCACCGCCCGCCAGCTCGCGCAGCCTCTCCGGCGGCAGCTTCGTCGAATCACCCTGATGGATCACGACGTCGTCCATCGACGACCACAAGTTCACGTTGCTGAGGAACTTCTGCAGATCACCGTGCCCCGACCCGTCGACGTTCAGCTCCTGATCGCCGAAGATGTCGATCGCGACCGCCTTCTCGCCGGAGCGCTGCAGCAACCGCAGGCCGATGAACAGCTTGCCGTGGTGCACACCGATCTCGGCGGCCGCACCCGAGACCTGCTTGGCCCGCTGCGCCGAGTTCAAGACGTCGAGCAGCAACAGCACCTCCGGCTGCAGAAAGCCGGTGACGATCCGATGCCCAATGGCCCGGTATCGTGCGAATTCACGTGACATCGGGTTGCAGCCTACTGCCCGAGCAGGCGCTCGCGAAGCGCTGCGTCCTTCTGCAGCACGCTGTCGTGCAACTGCGCCTGGAACCGCTCGACACGCTCACGCAGCGCCGCGTCGGATGCACCCAGAATCCGCACCGCCAGCAACCCCGCATTGCGGGCGCCGCCGATCGACACGGTGGCCACCGGCACGCCCGCGGGCATCTGCACGATCGACAGCAGCGAGTCCAGGCCGTCGAGCTTGGCCAGCGGCACCGGCACCCCGATCACCGGCAACGACGTCGCCGCGGCGACCATGCCGGGCAGATGCGCCGCTCCCCCCGCACCGGCGATGATCACCGCGATGCCGCGCCCCGCGGCGCTCTGCGCGTAGTCGAGCATGCGGGCCGGGGTGCGGTGTGCGGAGACGACGCCGACCTCGAACGGAACGTCGAACTCGGCGAGCGCCTCTGCGGCCTCCTGCATGACGGGCCAGTCGCTGTCGCTGCCCATGATCACACCGACCCGGGGTGCGGGGGTCGACCTCTGCTGCTCAGTGCGCGTCATGTGGGTCCCATCCGTCCGTCCATTCCGCATGCGACAACCAGTGCGCCGCCCTGGATGCGCGTTCCCGCACCTCGACGACGTACGCGTCGTCGTCCACCGAACCCGTGGCTTCGCCGATGATGTTGACATGACCGATCTTTCGGCCTGGCCGCTCCGACTTGCCGTAGAGGTGAACCTTGGCGTCGGGCATCCGCGCGAACAGGTGATGCAACCGCTCATCCATGCTTATCTGCGGGATCTGTTGTGCGCCAAGCACATTGGCCATCACGATAACCGGCGCGATCGGGGCGGTGTCGCCCAGCGGGTAGTCGAGCACCGCGCGCAGGTGTTGTTCGAACTGGCTGGTTCGGGCGCCGTCCATGGTCCAATGCCCGGAGTTGTGGGGGCGCATCGCGAGTTCGTTGACCAGCAGCCTGCCGTCGACCGTCTCGAAGAGTTCGACGGCCAACACCCCGACGACACCGAGTTCCTCGGCCAGTCGTAACCCCAATTGTGTTGCGGCGCTCTTGAGGTCATCGTCCAAATTAGGCGCGGGCGCGATCGCCTCGACGCAGATGCCGTCGCGTTGCACGGTCTGCACCACCGGCCACGCCGCCCCTTGACCGAACGGGGAGCGCGCCACCAACGCGGCCAGCTCGCGCCGCATCTCGACCTTTTCCTCGACGAGCACGGCCGCCCCGGCCGCCAGGTGCCGCTCTGCGGCGTCGCGCGCGTCGGCGACGTCACGCGCCAGCGTCACACCGCGGCCGTCGTAGCCGCCGCGTGCGGTCTTGACCACGAGCGGGGCACCGACACGGGCGGCGAACGCATCGACGTCGGCGGGCCCGGCGACGGCCGCGAACCGTGGCACCGGCGCGTCCAGCGCCTCCAACCGCCGGCGCATCACCAGTTTGTCCTGCGCGTGGATCAGCGCCGACGGCGGCGGCGCCACGTTCACCCCGTCGGCCAGCAGCTTCTCCAGCAGCTCGGTGGGCACGTGTTCGTGGTCGAAGGTCAGCACGTCGGCGCCGTCGGCCGCGCGGCGCAGCGCGTCGAGGTCGGTGTGCGCGCCGATCACCACATCGGGGCTGACCTGCGCGGCCGGGTCGTCGGCGGAGACGGCCAGCACCCGCAGCGTCTGGCCCAGCGCGATCGCGGCCTGATGGGTCATCCTGGCCAGTTGCCCGCCACCGATCATGGTCACCAGCGGGGGCCCGCTCGAGGTTCGCGACACGCCCTTATCGTGTCATGGCCCCGGTCGGCCGCCTCGCCTGCCTTACGGCCGCTAACCAGCGCGGCTACGCGTCGGTAGCGGGATTTCCGTAGACTGCCCTTTTGTGTCCTTTACCGATGCCACGATCGCGCGGCTGCCCCGCCCGATTCGCCCGTACCTGGAACGGCATCACGAACTGATCAAGTTCGCGATTGTGGGCGCGACCACATTCGTCATCGACTCCGCGGTGTTCTACACGCTCAAGCTGACCGTGCTGGAGCCCAAACCCGTCACGGCGAAGATCATCGCGGGCATCGTCGCGGTGATAGCGTCCTACATCCTCAACCGCGAATGGAGCTTCCGCGACCGGGGCGGCCGAGAACGCCACCACGAGGCGCTGATGTTCTTCGGAGTCAGCGGCGTCGGAGTGGTGCTGAGCATGGCGCCGCTGTGGTTCTCCAGTTACGTGCTGATGCTGCGGGTGCCCGAGGTCAGCCTGACCGTGGAGAACATCGCCGACTTCGTCTCCGCCTACATCATCGGCAACCTGTTGCAGATGGCGTTCCGGTTCTGGGCGTTCCGGCGCTGGGTCTTTCCTGACGAGTTCGGTCGCAACCCCGACAAGGCCATCGAATCGGCCCTCACCGACGGCGGGATCGCAGAGGCGCTGGAGGACCACGCGGAACACGTGCGCGGCATCGGCTCTGCGGCTGGCTCCCTCAACGGTTCTGCTACCGGCGCTGCTACCGGCAACGTCACCCCGTTGCGCCGCCCCAACCGGCGCGCCAGGCGGCTGGATCAGCTCGGCGACTCCTCCGAGCCCAGCGTGTCGAAGACTTCGTGATACAGCAGCGAGTGCACTCGTTCCACTCGCGGGATGTCGTAGAACTCCAGCGGATCCTGCGACGCTGACTCGATGATCAGCGTGCCGGTGCGCAGCATCCGGTCGACCAGCCCGTGCCGGAACTCGACGCTGTTGACCCGGGCCAGCGGGATGTCGATGCCCGACCGCGTCAACACGCCGTGACGAAACATCACCCGCCGGTCGGTGATGACGAAATGCGTTGTCCACCAGTTGAGGAACGGCCAGAGCGTCAGCCATCCGACGATCACCAGCCAGACGGCGGCGATCACGATGAGCACGACGTTGCGCGCGGTGGGGTCCCATCCGGTCTGGTTGACGTAGCCGGCGCCGAACGCCGCCAACGCGGTGGCCACCAGCAGGATCAGGATCGGCCCGATCAGCCGCTTCCAGTGCGGATGGCGGTGCAGCACCACCTGTTCGTCGGTGGCCAGCACGTTGTCCGGATATCCCATGACGAGAACCTTAAGGCGATTTGGGCGTGTTTTGTCCTGCTGAGCGTGACCAAACGCACCGAAATCGCTATGAGGCCGGGCGCAGGTGCACGATGTCGCCCGCGGACACCCGCGTCGGGCTCCCGTCGGCGTCGATGACCAACCTGCCCTGCTCGTCGATGTCGGCGGCCAGCCCGACGATCTCGGCGCCGCCCGGCAGCATCGCGCGCACGGTCATCCCGAGGGTCAGGCTGCGGGCTCGGTAGTCGGCGATCAGGCCGGGGTCGACGCCGCCGGAACGCCGCCACGAGTCGATGCGACGGCCCAGTTCGTGCAGTACGCGCCGGGTCAACTCCTGGCGGTCCGGCGCGGGCACCCCGAGTTCGACCAGCGAGGTGACGCCGGGCACCCCGATCTCGGCGCCGCGCAGCGAGACGTTGAGCCCGATGCCGACCACCACCGCATGGCGGGCCGGGGCGACCTCGGCGAGGATCCCCGCCAGCTTGCCGCCGTCGGCGAGCACGTCGTTGGGCCACTTCAGGCCCGCAGGCACACCGGTGTCGGCGACCGCGTCGACGATCGCCACGCCGGTCGCCAGCGGCAACCATCCCCAGGCTTGGCTGGGCACCGAGGCGGCGTCGACGCCGACGGACATGGTGATCTGCGCGTACGGCACCGCCGACCAGCTTCGGCCCTGCCTGCCGCGTCCGGCGGTCTGGTGCTCGGCGATCAGCACGGCGCCGTCGATGGCCTCGCCGCCGTCCGCGCGGGCGATCAGGTCGGCGTTGGTGGAGCCGGTTTCGGCCACCACGTCGATGCGACGCCACAGCGGCGATACGCCGATGACGCTGTCGCGCAGCGTCGCCTCGTCGAGCGGAACCCGGTCAGCAGTCATCGGGCGCTTGTCTGCCTGCGAACCGGTCACCGATCCAGTCGAGCATCTCGATCGCGTCGGCGGGGTTGTGTCCCCCTTCGGGATCGAACTCGATCGACACCACCCCACCGAGCGCGCATGCTTCCTCGATCGCAGCCCTGGTCCACTCGGCGTCGATGAACGGGTCCTTCCCGCCGTAGAACACGTAAAGCGGTGCCGACAAAGGCTTTTGGGGCAGCGCCCAGTCTTCGAGCAACCCCCGCAGCCGGTCGGCCGCCTGCGCGGTCTTGGGAATGAACTCTCGCGGCCCGATCCGTTGGATCGCCGCGGCGCGGCGGTAGGCGCCTTCTTCGGTGCAGTCCGACAGCGCGTCCCAGTGGCGCGCGGCCTCGAAGTGGCGGTAGTCGTCGCGGTTGAGATCGGGATGCAGCCGCGCCAGCGACTCGACCACCGCGTGCATGACGGGCCGCTGCTCGACGGTCAAAGTGCCCTCCTCGGCCTTCGCCACGATTCCGGAGATGTCGGCGGCCGGCGCCGACGCGACGGCCCCGACCAGGTTCAGTTCCGGCGCGTAACCCCGCGCCTGTTCGTCAGCGGCCCACGCTGCGGCGCCACCCTGGGAGTCGCCCAGCGCCGCCCATCGGTCGGACACGTCATCGAAGGTGTTGCGCAGGGCCCGCACCGCGTCGATCATGTTCAGCCCCGCCGTGCGGGCATCCGAATACGGGTGCACGCCCTTGACGCCGAGCCCTTGATAGTCGGGCAGCGCGACGGCGTAGCCCCGCTGGGTGAGCACCCGGACCACGTTGACGAGGTTCAGCAGGGACGGCGACAGCGACGGCCCGCATACCGGATCGATGCCCAGCGTGCCGTGCCCGAACGCCAGCACCGGCCACCCGCCCTCCGGCGCGTCGTCCAGCGGGGTGAAGACCGATCCCGACACCACGGTCGCCGCCCCGGTGTCCCCGGAGGTGGAGCGGTAGACCACCCGGGCCGCCCGCAGCCCTCGCCCCTCCACGGTGCGGGTGACGCCCGGCATCGTGGTCGCCGACACCAACGACCCCGCGCCGGTGGCTGAGGTGTCGGCAGAGTCGATCGGCACCGGAGGTCCGCCCGAGGACGGAAACTGGTTCAGCACGCGGATCGCGAGCATCGTGGCGATCGGCCGCAACGGCACGATGACCAGCGCACCCAGCACGACGGCCACCAGTGCGACGGCCACGACCAGCACCGCGGTGCGCGTCGGGCCGCTGCGTTGGCTCGGCATGGATCTCCTGCTCAGGTGGTCGTCGCGCGCCACGGATGGCGGCGGGACCATCCTATTCAGCGAACATCACCGCGACGGCTCCGGGCGACCCGGTGCGCGCGGGCCGCTTTTTGCAGCGACTCATTGCGTGCCGCGAATATTTTTGCGGTGAGGATCGCACCAATAATTATAAATGGGCGTCAATTATTTCTTTTGTGCGTTGCTGGATGCCGACAGCGCGGCGCGCGGATATTTCGGAATATGGATAGCTGACGGGCGTTGATCAGTACGCGCCGGAGCCGGCGGCGACCGTCCGGATGGTCTTGGCGGCGATCAGCAGGTCGTTGGTGATCGACCAGTTCTCCACGTAGGACAGATCCAGCCGCACCGAGTCCTCCCAGGACAGATCGGAGCGGCCGCTCACCTGCCACAGCCCGGTGATTCCCGGCAGCACCAGCAGGCGGCGGCGAACCTGGTCGGTGTAGGTGTCGACCTCCCGGCGCAACGGCGGGCGCGGCCCCACCACGCTCATGTCGCGGCGCAGCACGTTGATGAACTGGGGTAGCTCGTCGATGCTGTATCGACGCAGGAACCTGCCCACCTTGGTGACGCGCGGGTCTTCGCGGATCTTGAACAGCACACCGCCGACGCTCTCGTTGATGTCCAGCAGCCGCTCGAGTTCCTTGTCGGCCCCCTCGACCATGGTGCGGAACTTGAGCATCTGGAACGGCCGGCCGTCCAGGCCGATGCGCTCGGACCGGTAGATCACCGGACCCCTGCTGGTCAGTTTGATCGCCAGCGCGGCAAGCAGCATCACCGGCAGCGCGCAGGTCAGAACCGTGATCGACACGCAGACGTCGAAGGCCCGTTTCTGCAGTTTCTTGGTCCCGCTGTACTGGGGCTTCTCGACGTGGATCAACGGCAGCCCGGCCACCGGACGCATCGTCAGGCGAGGGCCTGCGACGTCGACAACGCCCGGCGAGACCACGAGGTCGACGCCGAGTTTGTCCATCTCCCAGGACAACTCGCGCACCCCTTCGGGGCCGAAGTGGTCGGTGGTGGTCAACGCCACGGTGTCGGCGTCGGTTTTCAGGATCGCGTCGTGCACGTGGTGTTCGTCGCCGAATACCGGCAGCGCGCCGACACCGGGCACCTCCAGCGTGCCGCCGCCTGTCCGGCCGGTCAGGCATACCCCGACCACCGCGAATCCGTAGGACCAACCGCGCGTGAGCGACTGCACCAGGCTGCGTACCGCCCGCACGTCGCCGACCGCGATCACGTTCTGCACGCACTTGCCCTGGCGACGTTGTCCGGCCAGCACCCGCCGACACAGGCTGCGGCTGCCCAACAGCGCGAGCAGACCGAGGGGAAGGGCCACCGCGAGGTAGCCACGCGCGTATTCCGGGCGAAAGATCATCAGCCCGACGGCGATCACGCCGACGGTTGCCAGCGTCGCGGAGAACACGCGGCGGTACTCCTCCACACCGGCACCGACGATGCGGGGTGAGCGGGTGCGGTAGGCCGCCAGCAAGGCCAGCCACGTCCCCCCGACGATGAACGAAAGCAGCGAGTAGTAGGAGAAGACCCAGAAGTACGCCCCGTGGGGCATCGCCTCGGGTGCGCCGAGCCTGACGAACTGGGCTGCGACGAGGGAGAGCCCGACGACGACGACGTCGCTGACGATCAGTGCGAGCCGGTAGGACTTCTGCCACGGCGCACGGGGCGCGGTACCGATCTTGGTCAAGCGAGGCTTAGCGGGGGTGTAAGCCTCTTCAGCCACGAACACGGCTAGGCATTCCTCCTAAGCTTTGCTGATGGCTATCGGCCCCCCGACCAATCGCGAGCGCGTATTTACTATGTCAAAGTTTGCCCGAGTCCGCTACCCATATGAGGAATTAGCTGGTCAGCGGCGAGTGTCTCGCCGCGCCGTCTTCGCGAAGCCGGCAAATCCATATGTACCCAAAACCGTGCCGCGCAAGCAGCGAAAACCGATGCGTCCCGGGCACCGGCGCGACACGTCCGCACCCCGGTGGGGCTCGCCGATGACGTCAGCCGGATGCGTACCGCGCCAGCTGGTCGGTTCGCATCCGGCGGTATTCGTGCCACATGTCGTGCCCCATCTGCCGCAACCCCGCGCCGTTGTAGTGCCGGTCGGTCTCGGAGTTGACCGACTTGCGCGGTCCGGGAATGAACGCCGTGCCGGGCACCCGGTCGGGCGTGTCGACGTGCACGGCATGGATCTTCGAATAATCGCGGCCGCTGAGCTCCATCTCCTCTGGCGCCATCCCGCCCAACAACACCGGCAGGTCCGCTCCGTAGCGCGCGCGCAGGTCCTCGATCAGGGAGTCGAGCTTGGCCTGATACACCGGGGCGGCGGTCAGCGGAACGTCGCTTTCGCCCTGATGCCACAGCACCGCGGCCACCTCGCTGCCCGGATGGGTCGTCAGCGCCTTGTCGATGGCGGCCACCGCGCGCCGGTAGAGGTTGACCCGGGTGCGGGTGTCGGCGGGATCCCAGGTGTAGCCGTTCTTCGGGGTGAACGACGTGTCACCGCGCGCGCCCGGGACGAGAAGCACCGTGCGTCCGGTCTCGTCGGCCAGATGCTTGGCGAACGTCAGCCCGAAACCCACACCCTTACCGGGGATCTCATGGATGAGCGGCTCAACGGCCAACACGGCCTCACCCTTGGACGGCCCGCACATCGCCCACTGATGGACGCGGGGATGCGGTCGGTCCTGGCCGTTCAGATCGAGCCCACGGCCCATGCCGAACGCGTTCGACTGGCCCAGCACCGGCACGATCAGGTAACCGCGCTCGGGGGGCGTGACGTCGATTCCCTTCGGGGCGAGCATGCGCAGCACCACGCATTTGGTCTCGGTCAGCGCCCGCCGCCACAGCGGCCAGTCGCCGTCAGGTCCCTGGTGCGGCAGAGGTGCACTCATTTGCCACCGGCTTTCCTGCGAATCTGTCTGTCAGCCAGGCATATTGGGAGCTGATGTCCACGTTGCCGTGTCCCGCTTGCGGCTGTAGGTCCCACACGACCGGGCCCCCGAGCGCGCAGGCCCGTGCGATCGCGTCGGTGATCCACTGGGCGTCGATGTATTCGTCGCGGCCGCCGTAGGAGACCGACAGCGGCGCCGTGAGCGGCTGCTGCGGCAGTGCCCACTGGCGCAGCAGCTCGCGCAACCGTTCGGCGGCCCGCGGTGTCTTCGGTGCCAAGTCGCCCGGCGCAAGCGCCTCCGCGGCCTCCTTGCGGTCCAGCCCCTTGGCGCCCGAACACGACGACAGCACGTCCCAGTATTCGGCGGCGGCGCCGCTGCGGAAGTCGTCCCGGTTGAGATCGGGGTGCAGCCGCGCCAGCGTCTCGACCACCGACTGAAACGCCGGACGTTGGTAGTACGTCAACGTGTGCTCCTGCGCCTTGTCGACGAGGCCGGTGACGTCGACGGCCGGAACCATCGCAACCACGCCGACCAGGTCGAGTTCGGGTGCGTAGGCGCCCGACTGCTCCCCTGCGGCCCAGACCGCACCGCCGCCCTGTGACCCGCCAAGCGCGGCCCACTTGTGGGAGATGTCGTCGAAGGTGTGGCGCAGTGCGCGCACCGAGTCGATGATGTTGAGCCCCGCGGTCTTGGCGTCGAGGTAGGGATGGATGCCCGGCGCGCCGAGCCCCTGGTAGTCGGCGAAGGCGACGGCGTAACCCTTCCGCACCAGCCCGACCACCATGGAGGACATGCCCAGCAGTGAGTCGGACAGCGACGGCGCGCAGGGCTCGTCGATACCAGTCGTGCCGTGCCCGAACGCCACCACCGGCCAGCCCTCTTGTGGGGCAGCGCCTTTGGGGGTGTACACCGATCCGGAGACGACGGTCGGCTCGCCGGTGTCGCCGTTGGTGGAGTGGTACACCACGCGGGCGGCGTTGAACTCGCTTCCCGCCTTGCTGCGGCTGAGACCCGGCATCGTCATGGCGCTGATCAGGTCACCGGGTGCCGACCCGCCGAGGTGCGCGGTCGGGATCGGCTCGGCGTCCGAGCGGGCGGCCGACGCGGCGCCACGGTCGAAGACGTCGGTGCCGACCGCCCACGCCACCGCCCCTGCGACCAGAACCACCGCTGCCGCGACGGCGAGCCCGACCCGCAGTCGGCCCATCAGCGCCACCTGTACCGGTACCGTCGGGCGATGTTCATCGCGGGCTTCTCCACGCTGTAGTAGGTGACGGCGGATACGGCCAGCGTAACCGCAAGCACCACAACGATGTTCAGGCACATCGCGCCCAGTGAGTCGCCTGCCAGCAGGCCGAACCGGTGCAGCATCAACATCGTCGGGAAGTGCAGCAGATACAGCGACAACGACACCTTACCGACGAACTGGAACGGAGCCAGTTCGAGGCCCTCGCCGATCCTCGAACGCTGGCCACACGACAGCGGTGCGACGATCACCAGAATCGCCAGCGCCGAGGCGATCGCTACTCCGCTGGTGCCGAACATGTTGCCGAGCGCGATCAGCGCGAACGACACACCCAGCACCACGGGCAGCGCCAGCGCCGACACCGGCCGGACCCGCCGCGCCGCCGCCTCCCGCACCGTGCCGTTTTCGATCGCCACGACGACGATCGCGGCCAGCATGCCGAACGCGAAGTTGTCGGCGTTGACCAGGAAACTCCTCAGATACACCGAAACCCAGTTCGGGCCCCACTGCATCATCTCCGGGTCGGCCACCCCGAAGTAGTTGCTCACCACGGGCAGCAACAGCTTTCCGACGAAACCGATGACGATAAAGAGCACCGGCAGGCTCGCGGCCAACAGCAAGGGACGCATGGCCGTTCGGCGGCGCATCGTGAACAACACCACGGCGGCCAGCGGCAGCGACGCATAGAAGGCGAACTCCAGGGTCAGCGACCACGACGGGTTCAGCCCGGTGAAGACATACTCGGGGATGTAGGTCTGCACCAGGGTCAGGTTGGCCAGCAGCTGCCAGGGATCGGTGATGGTGCCGGTGCCCGCGTCGGTGCCGAGAGCCTGCTCGGTCGGGTTCTCTACGTACACCACGCCGAAGACGTAGTTGCACAGCAAGAAGATGACGAGGTAGCCGGGCACGATGCGGGCGAACCGGTGGATCGCGAAGTTGCGTGCGCTGGGAGCTGTTGCCACCGCGGCGTCTTCGGTCAATCGCCGCACGTAGGGCAGGAACAACAGAAAGCCGCTGAGCACGAAGAAGAAGATCAGGCTCATGCCGACGATCCCGATCTTCGTCTGCGCTGCGGTGTTCGGCGAGAAGTTGCCCGCCACGTGCATGACGGCGACCCCGACGGCCGACAGTCCGCGTGCGCCGTCCAGGCCGATGATGCGCCCGGTGGTGCGGGCCGCCGGCTTCGATGACAACCGGTCCGCGGTGTCCCGTGGCTTGATCGTCATTGCGGCGCCCCCATCGGGGCCAGGCCGAGACAGCTGTCGGGTGCCGGCTCCCCGCGGAACCGCGCGTTGACCCAGCCGAAGGCCGAGGAGACGTCGATGGCGGCGTGGCCCTTGTCCGGTTGCAGCTGGATGTCGATCACATCGCCCATCCCGCAGGCCGCCCGCAACGCGTGCTCGGTCCATGCCTGCGGCACCAATGCATCCTCACCGCCGAAGAGGACCAGCATCGGAGCGCTCGTCGGGTGCTGGGGCAGGCTCATGCGCTGCAGATGCGCGCGCAGCGTGTCGAGCGCCTGCGGTGTGCTCGGCACAAGATCGGCACCCGACAGCTGCAGTGTCAGCCCGGCGCGCTCGGCCGCCTCCGGCCCGTCGCACGCAATCAATGTGTCCCAGTTGTCTTTTACGAACCCCCGCCGGTAGTCGTCGAGTGGGAAATCCGGATACGCCCGGTGCAGCGTTTCGAGGAGCACCACCAGCGCGGGCATCTGTTCGGCGGTCAGCTGCCCACCGGCCGCCGCGTCGGCGAAACCGGTGATGTCGGCCGCGGGCGACACGCTCACCGTGCCCAGCAGCGCGAGGCCGGCGCCGTAGCTTGCCGCCAGCTCGTTGGCCGCCCAGGTAGCCTGCCCGCCTTGGGACACCCCGATCGCCACCCAGCGTTCGGACGCCTCGGGAACCAGGTGGCGGGCGGCCTTCACCGAGTCGATCACGTTGTAGCCGGCCGTCGTCGAATCGAGGTAGGGGTGGTAGCCGCCGTCGTCACCGCTGTCGACGCCCAGACCCTGATAGTCCGGCACGGTGACGACGAACCCGGCGTTGACGAGCGCGGTCACCACGTTCGACGTGCCGAGCAGCGTCGGCGACAGCGACGGCGCACAGTCGGATTCGATGCCGGTGGTGGCGTGCGCGTACACGACGATCGGCCAACCACCTTCGGGCGGTTCGCCTTTCGGGACGAACACGCTGCCGCTGACCTGGGTGAGACCGCCGGTGATGCCCGAGGTCGACGTGTACTCGACGCGCGCGGCCAACGAGCTCAGAGCGCGCAGCCTGCGGTCGATGGTCGGGAAGGAGTGGGCCTCCGACAGCGCCCCCGGCGCTTCGCCTGCGGCGCTGTAGTCGGCGTCGAGGCGCATACCGGTCATCGCCGAGGGTGCCTGCGCGGAAGTGTGGTCGGCGCAACCCGATACGATGGCGCCCGCCGCGAAGACAAGGCCGGCCAGCGCGATGCCCGCAGTGTTGAGGTGCCCGCGGATCATCGATCTCGTCCCGTGAGCACCTCGTCGACGACATGGTCGAGTTGCCGGGCGCCGTGCATGCGGTCCCTGAGCAGTCCGTACGCCAGCACCAACAGGGCACTGAGCACGAACCCCAACGCGCCTGCGGCAATGACGAACTGCCACACCGAGCCCTGCCGGACCGCGGGTTCGGCCGCGTCGACGACGACCAGTTCGGCGCTCCCGGTGTCGACCGCGGCCATCTCCTTGGTCAGCGCGACGAGGTTGTGCGTGACGGTGTCGGCGGTCCGTTGGGTCAGGTCGGGGTCGCCGCCGGCCACCACCACCTCCAACAGCACGGAGTTCCTGCCCACCACGGTGATTCGAGACGCCAGCTCAGCCGGGCTGGTCTTCAGGTCCAACCGCTCGATGGTGCGCACCGTCACCTGCCGGCTGCGGGCCAGCTGCTGGGTGGTGACATTTCGGGAAAGCGAGTTCAGGTGACCGTAATAGGCATCCACCGGGGTGGCGCCGCCGGGCGTCACGGCGAAGACCCGTGCCGTCGAGGTGTACGCGGGCGGGGTGCTCTGCCAGGCGAGCCAACCGGCCCCCGCCGACAACGCGGTCGCGCACAGCAGCACGACCCAGCCGTTGGCGAGCAGTCTCAGATAGTCCCGTATCCGGGGCACGTTGGCGGGTGGCCTCACGTCGCACCCACGCAGATGTCGGCGGGCCGTTGTCCGTCGAATCGTGCTCTCAGCCAGTGCAGCGACGACTGAATGATCAGTTCGTTGGTGGTCGTCGTGTCCCCGATCCGGCGATTCACGACGATGGGATCGCCTTTGGCGCAGGCGTCTTTCACCGCGAGCGCGACGCCCGCCTGCGGCACCAGCGGATCATGGGTGCCATAGACCACCAGCACGGGGGCGGGGGGCGCCGGGGACGGCCCCGGCAGGGCCAGCGCGCTGAGCGCGTCACGCAACGCCGAGGCGGCGGCGTCGTCGCGTGGACGCAGATCCTGCGGGCCCAGCTGCGACGCGAGCCGCTGCGCCTCCGCGGGGTCCGCGGGCGCGCACGAGGTCAATTCATCCCAATGGTCGCTCGCCGGACCCGATCGGTAGGCGTCCAGGTCGAGGCTGGGCAGTTCCTGCGACAGGCCCTGCAGTATCACCATGAGCAGCCGGTACTGGTTCTGACTGAGGTTGCCGTTCATCGCGATGTCGACCAACGGCGAAAGGTCGGCGTACGGGGAGAGGGCCACGGCTCCGACAAGGTTGAGCCCCGCACCGTGGTCAACGGCTCGAATGGCCGAAGCCCAAGCCGCCAGTCCGCCTTGGCCACTGCCGTAGGCCGCCCAGTCGGTGCTGGCGTCGGGCAGCACCCGGCGCGCGGCTCGCACACCGTCGATCATGTTGTTGCCCAAGGCCACCCAGTCCAATGGGGCATGCTGGGGACCCGACACACCCAGCCCCTGAAAGTCGGGCATCATCACCATGTAGCCGCGGTTGAGCATCACCGTCATCGCGGACGCGTAGCCGCCGAGGCCCCTGGCCAGCGACGGCGCACAGTTCTGCGTCACGCCGGTCAGCGTGTGCCCGAACGCGATGATCGGCCATCCGCCCTTGGGGGCCTTGCCCGCCGGGACCGCGACCACACCGGAGACGTCGGCTGGTTGACCGGCGGTGGTGGTGGAGCGGTACACCACCCGGACGGCCGAAACTCCGGCGTCGGTGAAGTAGTCGTTGGCGGCCAGCGGTTTGACCTCCACGAGCGATCCGGGGCCGTCGTCGGTCATATCCGGCGGCGGCAACTCCGTCGCCCCGACGAACGGCGGTGTCAGCGTGCGCGGGGGCCGGTTGTAGTCGGCCGGCGGCTGCGGTGGGCTCGGCGCACAGCCGGCCAGGACCGACAGCACGCCGACGGCGGCCACCACAAGCCGCAAGCCCACTAGCCGCTGCCTCCGTGCCGAGACCGGCTGCTTGCTCCCATCGCGGCGTCGCCGTTGGCGCGGCGGGAGTCACCGGATCCGACGAGCTGACCCTTCTGGGGCGCCACGGTGTCGGTGTCCACGGAGCGGGCACCGGCGGCGCGCTCACGCCCGGCGGAACGCTGCGCCGAATCGCGCTGCGCCTGCTTGTGGTGTCGGCGCCTGAGGCGCCCGCCGACACGCTCGAACGTCGCCACCGTGCCGATCAGGGCGACGTTGGCGGTCTCGAGCGCTTGGATCGCTCGGCGCAGCGCCGAGCTGGTGGTGGATCCGATGCGCGCCAACAGGATCGCGCCGTCACACAACGCGCCGACGTTGGCGCCGTCGGCGTAGTGCTCCAGCGGCGGGGTGTCGACGACGATGTAGTCGAAGTTGCGGGCGAGTTCGTCGAACATGGCGGCCGCGCGGTCGTTGGCCCACATCTCGCCGGGCCGCGTCGCCTTGGGACCGGCGGGCAGCAGCGCGATGGCGTGCGCGCCGACCGGGATCTCGCCGATCACCGCTTCGGCCAGCGCGTGCTCCCCGGCGATCACCGTGCTCACTCCCCGGTTCATGGCGCGGGCGCGCCGCTGATCGTCGAGGCCCAACCGGTCGGCGAGGTCCCCGCCGCGCAGGTCACCGTCGACGACGACGACCGACCGCCCGGACTCTGCGAGCGCGGCCGCCAGGTCGATGGCGACCGTGGTGCGCCCGTCGCCGGTGGATGGGCTCGTCACCGCGATGCGGCGCGGTGGGGCGCCGCTGCCTGGCGGGACGGCGAACCGCAGGTTGGTGCGCAGTTCGCGCACCCGCTCGGCGTAGAGCTCGTTGCCGTCGAGATCGACGACGGTGGTCGTGGGCCGGGCCGGTTCGGCGGGCAGTGCCCCGAGCAGGTGGGTACCGACGGCTCCCTCCACCGAGTCACGGCCGCGCAACCGTTTGTCGACGATGCCTGCCAGCACGGCGACGACGATGCCGAGCACCAGACCGATGAGCGCGCCGAGCGCGATCATGGTGAGCAGCCCTAGGCCCGTCGGCGCCGTCGGGTAGGTGGCCTCGTCGACCACGACAAGGCCGGCGGCGGGGCTGCCGCCCCGGCGCGAGGTCTCCAGCTCGCTGACCAGGCCGACCAGTTGGTCAGCAACCGCGTTGGTGTAGGTCTGCGCCTGCGCGGGGTCGGGGTCGGTGACGCTCACATCGAGCAGCACGGTCTTCTCACCGGGCATCGCGGTGACCTTCGAGCGCAACTCCCCGGGTGAGATCGGGGCCTTCAACTGGTCCACCGCCCGCGCCGCTACTTGTTCGCTGGACGCCAGGTCGGCGTACGAGTAGACACGTTCCTGGGAGAAGAGGTTGTTCTGGTACGCCTCGGTGACCGAAGTCCCGTTCTGCGTTGCTACGAACAGGCGCGCGGTCGACTGATATTCGGGTGTCAGTAAAAGTGTGGCCGCGTAGCCGCCGGCGCCACCCACGAGCGTCAGGGCCACGATTAGCCACCAGTACCTGCGGAAAATGCGCAGGTATTCCATGATCTCCAAGATCGGCCCTTTCAAAAGCGCGCCGCAAACAAACCTTCAAACAAGCACAGAGTAGCGGTTGCTCCCGCGGTTCGCGCTATTGCACCTGAGGGGGCTGGCTGGTATCCCGCCGGCGAAGCTGTCACCATTGTCTGCGTGACGCCCCGTCAGAGTCTGATCGGCAAATCCATGTTAGCCCTTGCGGCGATCGCAATCTGTCCGCTCGTGGCGTGGGTCGCGTTCGGGCACGGCACGCTTGTCACGTACGCCGTGATCGGCCTGCTTGGCCTGATCATCGGGGTGTACATCGGTTTGCGGCATCCGTTGTGGCTGTTTTGGGCGACGGCCGCGGTGATCGGCGGATTGCCGTTCGGATACTTCCCCGGCGTGCATATCCCGCTGTACCTGCTGTTCGCGGCCGGGGCGGTGCTGGCGGCGATAATTCATCCCAGCCAGCGAACTCGACTCAGCACCCTCGAAATAACCATTTTGGCGTTGCTGGTTGCGTCGGCAATTTCCGTCGTCGGCACCGGGGTCAGCGTTCCGGCGGTGTTGCTGTATGCGAAGTGGGGGATCGCCACAGCGGCTGCAATAGCGTTGCTGAGACTGTCCCGCGAGAACCTGGCCAGGTTCGGCAGGATCTTCGTCTACGCCGCGTCGGCCAACGCCTTCGTGGGGATCCTCATGGCGACGGTGGACCAGCAGCAGCGCCTGCTGAAACCGCTGCAGATCTTCGGCTACGGCGTGGGCGCGGGGCTGCGCGAGCAGACTGCGCTGTACGTCTACTCCAACGAGGGCGGCACGATCGGCAGGACGCTGCGGCTGGGCGGCACCTGGGTGCTGCCCAACAGCGCCGGGCTGGCGTTGGCGACCGCGTTGATCATCTGCCTCGTCCTGTTCGCCGGCTGGCGCAGGGCCGTGATGTCGACCGTAATCGTGGTGGCGCTGCTGCTCACACTGAGCCGCAGCATGATCTTCTCCGTCGCGGTCGGGTTGCTGCTGGTGCTGCTCTTCCACAGCATGCGCGCCCGCGACCGTCAGATCGCGCTCGGGTTGATCGGTGTCGGCGCCGCGGCCGCCCTGCTGACCCCGATGATCCGCGACCGCATCTTCTCCACGTTCGCCGACGAGGACACCGGCCGGGAGGCCCGTGCCGACTCGATCGCGGACTTCCCGCATCGCATGTCGGGTCACTGGCTGTTCGGCCTCGGGTGGGACCGACCCGAGTTCCGCAGCGGCCAGCTGGCCCAGTCGCTCAACTACGTCTCCAACGCCCCGCTGTTGACGGTCTACCGCGGCGGCATCATCACGGGGCTGGTGTTCGTCACCGTCCTCGTCGTCGGCTGCGTGATGGCCTACCGGGCGCTGCGCTCGCCGTCGCTACCTCATGCCGTCTACGGCGGGGTGTTCATCGGCATCGCGGTGGTGTCGGCCAACCTGCAGCAGTCGGTCGTCGACATGCCGCAGATGACGCTGACCTTCTCGATCTTGCTGGCGTTCCTCGTCTACGTCGACCAGACCCGGCACGAGCCGCTCACCGACGCCCGCACATCACCCGAATTGGCAAGGTCGTTCACCTGACCGCGGGTCACGCCGCGACGGTCTCGGCGCGCAGCAGAGCCGCAACCGCGCGGTGGGGCCGCCGCTGTTGCCAGCGTTGCCTGTTGACGTCGTAGAGCCGGTCGCCGTCGGCCACGGCAGCGGGCCGGTCGAGAAGATAGCGACGGCACTCGGCGACGAAACTGTCCTCATCGTCGTGGGTTTGCAGTCCGTACATGGAGCCCAGGTCGCCGATCGCGGCGGTGGTGCCCACCACCGGCAGTCCCATCCGGATCGCGTCGAGGATCTTGACCCGCACGCCCCCTCCCGTCTTGATGGGGGCCACCAGCGCCCGGCAGGTTCCGAGGAACGCGGAGAGGTCCTCGACGAAGCCGAGATCGCGCACGCCGGCGGGGTAGACCGGATCGGGCGCACCCGGTTTCTTCTTGCCGATGACGCACAGCTCGGCATCGGAGATGCCCGCGCAGATCCTCGGCCACAAGGCCAGCGTGTGCAGGAACGCCTCCTGGTTGGGCGGCCAGTCCCGCAGCCCCATGAACACGAGCCGGCGCGGGGTCCGTGCCACGTCGACCTGGCGCACCGGCGGCAGGGACACGTCGAGCCATCGTGCCCCGAAAATCCCGTTGGCGCGGTAGAACTCGGCTTCCGGCGCGTCATAGGTGCCGACGGCATCGGCAGCCCTGGCGATCCGGATCTCGTCGCGGCGCAGCCGGGGTGCCTCGATCCGGCCCAGCACGCCGCGGCTGGCCCGCCACACCAGCGCCTCGGAGATATTGGTGTTGACGACCAGGCGCGCGCGACCGAACTTGGCGCTGCGCAGGAAGGATTCGGCCATGTAGCTGTGCTCCGCGACGAAGACGTCGGCGTCACACGCCTCGATCGCGGCGACCAGGTCGTCGGTGTCGAACCGGACGTGAACCAGGCTGCGCCGCTTGCGAATCGAATCCACCAGCAGTCGGGCCGGTCGGATCTTGGGCTTCGGCAGCCGTTTCAGCGGAAGGTCGCCTGGCAGCGTGGTCGAGCCCGTCTGCGCGGACAGGCACAGCCCGGACACCTCGAATTCGTCGGCGGCCAGCCCCATGAGCAGCTGCCCGAGCTCGACGTCACCCGCCCGCTCCGTCACCGGGTCTTTCGACAGCAGAAACGTCACCTTGGTCGTTGGCCGGCCGTCTGCCATGCCGTCCCTTTCCATAGATCGCCAGCGTGAAGATGAGCAGCAGCACCGCGTCGCTGACCGACGTCGTTATCGCGGCGCCCACCGCCCCGAGGTGGGCGAGCACCGCCAACAGCCCGAACTTGACCGGCACCAACCCGATCACCGCCGTCATCCGAACCATGTCGCGACGCTGGGCGTAGAGCACGAACTGAAAGACCATGATGATCGTGCGGAACGCGCAGTAGGCCGCCATGACGATCATCGCGACGGCCAGTTCGTTCGGTGCGGGCGAGATCAGCAGCACGATCCCGATGACCAGGACCAGCAGCCCGCCGCCCGCGCCGATCGCCAGGGTGTATTTGAGCGGCGGGCCGGTCGACAGCGCTCCGCCGCTGTCACGCAGCGTCTGCGCGTATGTGGTGCCGAACGCCTGCCCCACATAGCAGATCGCGGAAGCGACCACCCAGGTCAGGTTGTAGTAGCCGACGACCGTGGTGTCGGTGAGCCAGCCCAGCAGCAGCACATCGCCAGCGAGAAAGGCTGACGTGCCGAGCATTTCACCGGCAAGCACGAGAATGGTGCGCGGCGGACCGGGCAGCTGGGGCCGGTGGCCGCGCACGGTGAATGCCGCCAGCGCCGCGATCACCACGTAGGGCAGGCAGTACGCGATGCTGGCGCCCAGCAGCGTCGGATGCATGCCCATCACCGACGCGCCGAACAGATACGCGCAACCCGCCACCACGCTGCCGACCTGCCTGGTGGTGTCGATTCTCGACGTCACGTGCGGGTCGCCTTGACGCATGGCGCGCGCCTTGTACGCGCCGACGATCAGCTCGCCGCCGGCCACCGTGACGCCGAACCACGCGATGTAGTTGAGCGGCAGGAAGCACTGGCCCAGCACCATGAGCCCGAGACCGAGCAGGTACCGGCCGGCGCGCTCGCGCAGGAAGTCCTCCTCGGGTTCGCGCACCGCGCGCACCACGTAGGGGTTGCTCAGCGTCTGGCCGAGCACCGACATCAGCGCGAAACCCAGGCTGTACAGGCCGTAGTCGCTGATCCCGAGCTGATGGATCAACGCCACCGTCCACACCAGGCCGGTGCCGCGACCACCGTAGACGTACAGCATCGACACCACCGTCTTGGCGGATCGGCGGGGTGCGGCCCTTGGCATGGATTCGGGCATGGATTTGGGTGAAGTCAGCTCAGTGCCCCCCGTGGTGTCGGGCCAGCAGCTGCGCCCAGGTCGCCGCGTACGCCTGCGCGGTGGCGGCCCCCGAGCGGGCCTGGCGCGTCTTCTCCGCGTACTCCCCCAGCTCCGTCAACCGCCCGGTGTCGCCCAGCAGCGCCTCGATCGCCCGGGCGAGCCCGGCGGCGACGGCGGCCTGGTCGGTGCCGGATGTCCGCACCACGACGGCTCCGGTCTGCTCGTCCAGCTCGGCCAGCGAGCCGTACGCGGTGCACACCACCGGTGTGCGATACGCGGTGGCGTGGGCCACGACGCCCGACGCCGGATATGTCTCGTCGTACCAATGGCGCTTGCCGTAGGGCACCACAATCGCCCGCACCGAGCCGAAGAAGGCATCTTCGGCCGGCCCGTCGACGCCGCCGAGGATCTCGATGCCGTCCACCCGCGGCAGCGCTTCGGTGCCGCGCCCGGCCACCCGGATCGCGATGTCGTCGGGAAGCAGCTCGCGGATGCGGGCGATCTGCTCGAAGCCCTTGCCGCGGTACACGTGGCCGAAGAACCCGACGGCGTTCGCCCGTTCCTGCACGGGCTGGATAACGGGCCGGTCGCGCACGATGTGCGGCACGTACACCGCGGTGGTGTGCGGATACCGCTGTTCGATCGAGCGACGGCCGGTGTCGGTGAGCGCGAACAGCGTTCGCCGCCCGTTGACGATGCCTTCGACCTTGGTGGACAACGGCCGCAGCGGATAGTGCAGGCCGTGAAAGATCAGCTTGCGGGTCAGCGTGGGGCCGAACATGAACTTGGTCGCCGCGGGCCACCACACCCCTTGCGGCGGGTCGTGGATGGTGGCGGTCACCGGAGTGCCGGGCAGGCCGGCGATGGCCCAGAACGGTGCCGCTCCGCCCGCGGCCAGCTCACCGTGCACGAGCACCCGGTTCGGCGCCTCGGCAACCGCCGCGGCCACGCTCCGCCGATACCGGCGGATGTCGCGCACGGTGTCCCCGCCGGGGCCCCGGGTGCGGACCTCGGTGACGTCGCCGAAGTGCGGTCTGACGGCGGTGACGAAGTCCTGGGCATAGTCGCCCACCGCGGTCTGACCCTCGCCGGGACCGACGAAGACCAGCCGGTACTCGCGCAGGTTCGTCGTCACCTCGAATGCTCCCGTCCTCGATCGGAGCTAACGATACCCAAATGGCATTTTGACGCCCGTGAAGGGCTGTGCGAGGCCGGTACACAAGGGCTCCAGCAACGTCGCCGTGTTATGCTACGCCACGTTTTTTCGCCATTTGGCAGGAGTGGATCGTGGGTATAGCTGGGACCGTCAGATTCCTTGCAACACAACGCCTTATCGGCTTCGACGTACCCGATACGCCGGTCTTCTACGGGGCGGACGGCAGCTTCGACAAAGGGACCGATTGGTTCATTGACACGCTGCGCAGATCGAAGCGTTATCTGGAATTCGGAACCGGCGGGTCCACGTACCTGGCAGCAAAGTTCGGCATCGAGTTCGTCGCGGTCGATTCCGACCCGTTTTTCCTCAAGAGCGTGCAGAAGAAGATCCGCGACGACGGGCTGGCCCGACCGGTCGGGCAGAGCTTTCACTACGCCGACATCGGCCTGACCGCGCACTGGGGCCGCCCGATCGGGCCGGGGCTGAACTCGCCGAGACGGCTGGCGAAGTTCCGCCGCTATTCGGACCCGCCGCCGCAAAGTTTCGAGGGCGGGCGCGCGCCGGACCTCGTTCTGGTCGACGGCCGGTTCCGGGTCGCCTGCGTGCTCAAAACCCTTCGCGCGCTGCGCAATGAGCGCGGCTGGACGATCGCGATGGACGACTACGGGGACCGTCCACACTTCCATGTGGTGTCCGAGTTCGCCGAGATCGATCAATTGGTCAACGACCGGATGGCGGTCATCACGGCGGCCAAGCCGGTCAGTTCCGAACTGCTCGACAGCGCGATCCGCAAGTACGAAACCGAACTCGACTAACCGAACAGCGGTCGGTAGTACGCGCTGTACTGCAGCGCGTCGGGGTTGCGCTTGGAGATCACCTTCGCGGGCACTCCGCCGACCACCTCGAGTTCCCCGATGTCCTTGTACTGGTTGACCAGCGCCTGCGCCGCCACCACAGCGCCACGGCGGATGAGGCTGGGCAGGATCATCGCCCGGCTGGCGATCCACACGTAGTCCTCGATCACGGTCGGGACCGGCACCGGCAAGAAGTCCGGATGGTTGATGTCATGGCCGCCGCCGATGATGTGCACATCGCTGGCGATGGTGACGTTGTCACCGATCCACAACCCGGCGCGGGCGTCGAGCAGGCAGCGCTGCCCGACCGTGCTGTTGCGTCCGATGCGCAGGAACTCCGGATCCAGCACCTGCGTGGTCCGCATGATCGACGACCCCTCGCCGATCGTCGCACCCATCAACCGCAAGAAGCCCAACCGGACCGTGTGAGAGGGGATGTGGGTGACGACCATGTTGTACAGCAGCTGGGCGATCCGGTTGCGCGCCTTGCGCGCGAAGCCCATCGTCTGCATGCGGTAGTTGACGAGCTCACCGTCGGGGCCCACCTCCCACGACGGCGGCGGAGGTAGCTTGAGGTCGGGCGCGGCCGCGAGCTTGCGCGCGATGTCGTCGGGATCAGCTTTCGTCGGTTCCACGAACACCAAATCGCTCCTGTCAGAAGAAGAGTGGGCGGTAACTCGCGCTGTAACACAACGCGTCCGGGTCACGTTTACCGATCGGCTTGGCCGGGTTTCCGCCGACCACCGTCAGCTCCTCGACGTCCTTGGCCACCAACGCGTGTGCCGCCACCACAGCGCCGCGCTTGATGTGGCTGGGCAGCACCATGGCGCGGCTGGCGATCCACACGTAGTCCTCGATGACGGTGGGGTCGGGGCCGACGATCGGAAAGTCGGGGTGGTTGATGTCGTGACCACCGGCAAGAAGCTGCACGTCGCTGGCCAGCGTCACGTTGTCGCCGATGTAGATGCCGGCGCGGGCGTCGAGCACGCACCGCATCCCGACGGTGCTGTTCTCCCCGATCACCAGGTAGTGGGCGTTCTGGATCTGGGTGCCCCGCATGATCGAGGAGCCCTTGCCGATCTCCGCGCCGAACAACCGCAGCCAGCCCAGCCGGACGGTATGCGACGGGATGTAGGTGACGATGATGTTGAAGGCCAGCTGACCGATCCACTTGCGCAACTTGTCGGAGAACGCGACGCCTTGGGTCTCCACGTCGACGATCCGGCCGTTCTCGTCGGTGATGTAGTCGAACGGCGGGCTCATCTTCAACCGGGGTGCGGCGGCGCGCTTTCGCGCGACGACCTCGGGATCGATCTTCGCCGGTTCCAGACGCACCGTGTCACCCCCTCGCGGCAGCGAGGTTGTCGACCGCGGTGTGCAGTTTCTCGGTGAAGACCTCCTCGGTGAACTGCTCGACGTGGAGGCGGATCTTGTCCGCGTCGAATTCGGTGGCCTCGAACCGGTTCAGCGTGTCGACGATCGCATCGGGTTCGGGCTCGTCGAAATACATTCCGGTGACGCCCTCGTCAATGGTGTCGAGGAACCCGCCGAACCGTAACGCCACACTCGGGCGGCCCCAGACGCCGGCTTCGATGGGCGTCAAGCCGTAATCCTCGTAGCTCGCGGCCAACAGGGCGCGGCAGTTCT
Organism: Mycolicibacterium pulveris; assembly: GCF_010725725.1. Taxonomy (NCBI): domain Bacteria; kingdom Bacillati; phylum Actinomycetota; class Actinomycetes; order Mycobacteriales; family Mycobacteriaceae; genus Mycobacterium; species Mycolicibacterium pulveris. The sequence goes on from NZ_AP022599.1 coordinate 828,626, forward strand.
TGTAGAGCCAGGCCATCTGACCGTCAGTCAGATCCGAAAGCATTGTCACGTTGGGGGTTTTCATGCCGCGCAACCGGTCGGCGTCGGGGCCCTTGCCGACCACGACGAGCCTGCGGTCGCTTCCGGCGAACGCCCGCACGATGACGTCGACGTTCTTGTACGGCAGCAGCCGGGAGACCACCAGATAGAACCCGCCGTCCTCGCCGTTCAGGGTCGGGATCGGCTCGGGCTGCATCGACTGCGACATCGCGACCGGCGCGAACATCACCTCGGCGTCGATCCCGTAGGTGTCGGCGATCCGGTTCTGGATCAGCGTCGAGATCGCGTAGTACTTGTCGGCGCCCAGCGCCTGGCGGCGGTCCCATGCCTTGAGGTAGGGCTTGGACAGCGCCAGCCCCACGCGTTTGATCAGGTTGGTTTCGTCGCCGAGGTACTTGTCGGACAGGTACAGCCATCGCGCCGGTGAGTAGCAGTAGATGAGCTTGCGGCCGTTGGTGCGGAATCCATGTGCCCATCCGCTGGTGCTCGTCAGCACGATGTCGGCGTCCACGAACACCGACCGGGCGATCGCCGGATACAGCGGCAGCGCCGCACGGTGGTAGGTCCGCAACGGCGCGAACCTGTTGTACGGCGACACCCGGATGTCGCAGTCGGCAAACTCGGGGTAGGTCGTCTCCGGCTCGTAGAGCATCGTGTAAATAGGGGCGCCGGGAAACGCCTTGGCCATCGAAAGAACGATTTTCTCCGCTCCTCCGAGTTGGGTCAGGTAATCATGCGCAATCGCGACCTTCGGGCCGTCAACACCGTCGTATTTGCGGGCTCGTTGCACGCTTTAATCCCCTTCGCGAGGCTCCGTGGCATGTTTGCCGGCGTCTGGTAATCACGTAGATTCTGCATCCGCGGCCCCTATAGAACCGCAAACCAGCCACCATGACAAGCCGGACAGATGGAATTTGCTGATCTTGTCTCGTCGCTTGGGAGCCATCAAAGGTATGCTTTGCCGAGCCGCCGCCCCGAGAATTTCGGAGAACAACAATGACTAACTATGGCGTCAATTTATTGACGGCCCCGGCTGACGGCCGCGTTAGCTACCGCGATATCGAAACGCTGTGGAAAGGCTACGACGAATACGTACGTGAGCTGGCGTTGCGCGAGGACGCACAACACGTCGCCGAACTGGGTGGTGGCGCCAATCCGGTGCTGGCCGACAACAACCGGTGGGGGTTCGCCCCGCACCGAATCGTCATCGACATCTCGGCCGAGGAGCTGGCGAAGGCCGGGGGCGACGTTGAGACCCGCGTCCTGGACCTGTGCGAGCCCGTGCGCGACGGACGCGAAATGTATGACGTCGTCTTCTCCAAGATGCTGTGCGAGCACGTGCCCGACGGGCGGGCGTTCCATCAGAACTGCTTCGATCTGCTGCGCCCGGGCGGCCTGGCGGTGCACTACTTTCCGACCCTGTACACGCTGCCGTTCGTGTTGAACCGGCTGATCCCCGAGCAGGCCGCACGCTCGCTGCTGCGCAAGATCCAGCCCGGCCGCATCGACGATCCCAAGCACGAGAAGTTCCCGGCCTACTACCGCTGGACCACGGGCCCCACCAAGCGGGCGATCCGGCGCTTCGAGAGCGTGGGCTTCGAGCTGGAGCAGTGGCACGGCGCGTTCGGCCATCACTACTACCACCTGGTCAAACCGCTCGACGCGCTCGAGCAGGCCAAGTCGCGGTTCCTACTCAAACACCCGGTGCCGGCGCTGACCAGCTTCGCCGTCGTCACGCTGCGCAAGCCTGTTTAAGGAGACATTAAGGACGCGGCGGATCCGGCCCGTCAGTCGTTCGTTAGCATCGGACACCATGACAAGCGTTACGGGTTCGTCGCCACCGGACTCTGCACACGAGATCGATATCCACACCACGGCCGGCAAGCTGGCCGATCTGCGCAGGCGCGCGCAGGAGACGCTGCACCCCGTGGGTGAGGAGGCGGTGGAGAAGATCCACGCCAAGGGCAAACTGACCGCCCGCGAGCGCATTCTGGCGCTGCTTGACGAGGGGTCGTTCGTCGAACTCGACGCGTTGGCGCGACACCGCAGCACGAACTTCGGGCTGGAGAAGAAGCGCCCGCTCGGTGACGGGGTGGCGACGGGGTACGGCACCATCGAAGGCCGCGAAGTGTGCATCTTCAGCCAGGACGCCTCGGTGTTCGGCGGCAGCCTCGGTGAGGTGTACGGCGAGAAGATCGTCAAGGTCCAGGAACTGGCCCTCAAGACCGGCCGTCCGTTGATCGGCATCAACGACGGCGCGGGCGCGCGCATCCAGGAGGGCGTCGTCTCGCTGGGCCTGTACAGCAGGATCTTCCACAACAACATCAAGGCGTCCGGCGTGATCCCGCAGATCTCGCTGATCATGGGCGCCGCCGCGGGTGGGCATGTGTACTCCCCCGCGCTCACCGACTTCGTCATCATGGTCGACCAGACCAGCCAGATGTTCATCACCGGACCCGACGTGATCAAGACCGTCACCGGTGAGGACGTCACGATGGAGGAACTCGGCGGCGCGCACACCCATATGGCGAAATCGGGCACCGCGCATTACGTCGCCTCCGGTGAGCAGGACGCCTTCGAGTTCGTCCGCGACCTGATTTCGTATCTGCCGTCGAACAACTACGCGGATCCGCCGCGCTTCCCGGCGCCGATTCCCGAGGGCGCGATCGAGGACAACCTCGTCGATACGGACCTCGAGCTGGACACGCTGATCCCGGACTCCCCGAACCAGCCGTACGACATGCACGAGGTGATCACCCGGATCCTCGACGACGACGAGTTCCTGGAGATCCAGTCCGGCTACGCCACGAACATCGTCGTCGGCTACGGCCGCGTCGAGGGACGGCCGGTCGGCATCGTGGCCAACCAACCCACCCAGTTCGCCGGCTGCCTGGACATCAACGCATCGGAGAAGGCGGCGCGGTTCATCCGGACCTGCGACTGCTTCAATATTCCGATCGTGATGCTGGTCGACGTGCCGGGCTTCCTGCCGGGTACCGACCAGGAGTACAACGGCATCATCCGCCGCGGCGCCAAGCTGCTCTACGCCTACGGTGAGGCCACCGTCGCCAAGATCACCGTGATCACCCGCAAGGCCTACGGCGGCGCGTACTGCGTGATGGGTTCCAAGGACATGGGCGCCGACGTCTGCGTGGCCTGGCCGACGGCGCAGATCGCGGTGATGGGCGCCTCGGGCGCGGTCGGGTTCGTCTACCGCCAGGAACTGGCCGAGGCCGCCAAGAAGGGTGAGGACGTCGACGCCCTGCGCCTGCAGTTGCAGCAGCAGTACGAGGACACCTTGGTCAACCCGTACATCGCCGCCGAGCGGGGCTACGTCGACGCGGTCATCCCGCCGTCGCACACCCGCGGTTACGTGGGCACCGCGCTGCGGCTGCTGGAGCGCAAGATCACTCAGGTGCCGCCGAAGAAGCACGGGAACATTCCCCTGTGAGCGGGGCGAACAATTCAGCTGCCGTGAGCGGGGCACCCGTGAGCGAGGACCCGCACGCGCACGAGGCACACATCCAGGTGCTGACGGGCGAACCGACCGAAGAAGAGCTTGCCGCGCTGATGGCGGTGCTCGCCGGTCTGTCGGGTGCCCCCGCAGAGCCTCGGGAGCAGGAACAGAACTTGTGGGGCCATCCCGTCGACCGGCTGCGCTACTCCGTCTTCAGCTGGCAGCGGGTGACGTTGGTGGAACGGACCCACATGCGCAAATGACGCGGGTAGTCCTCGCGTCTGCCTCATCGGGTCGCCGAAAGGTCCTGCGTCAGGCGGGAATCGATCCGCTGGTCATCGTCTCGGGCGTCGACGAGGAGGCTGTGCTCGCCGGCCTGGGGCCCGAGAGCACCCCTCCGGATGTCACGGCCGCGCTGGCCACCGCCAAGGCCGAGGCGGTCATCGACGGCCTCGATGCGGCCGTGGCCGCCGATTGCGTTGTGATCGGCTGCGATTCGATGCTCTACCGCGACGGGGCGCTGGTCGGGAAACCGGCGACGGCCGCGGCCGCGCGCGCCGGCTGGCGGCAGATGGGCGGCACGTCGGGCCAGCTCTACACCGGGCATTGCGTTATTCGCTTACGGGACAGCGCTGTTGCGTATCGCGGGGCCGACAGCACGGTCACCACGGTCAGGTTCGGGGTGCCGTCACCCGCCGAGCTCGACGCGTACGTCGCCAGCGGTGAGCCGACGTCGGTGGCGGGCGGCTTCACCATCGACGGGCTGGGCGGGTGGTTCATCGAGGGCGTGGACGGCGACCCGTCGTCGGTGGTCGGCATCGGCCTGCCGCTGACCCGCCGCCTGCTGGCCGCCGCGGGCCTGAACCTCGCCGCCCTGTGGGCCGCCAACCCCCTCACCCCGTGACCGCGAGCAGACGCGAATACCCCCTAAAACACGTGAAATAAGGGGTTTTCGCGTCTGCTCGCCGGAAAAACTGCTACATCAGGTCGTTGGGTGGGGCATCGCCGCGGTGCGCGCGATACCACTCGACGGTGCGTTCCAACCCCTCATCGAGGCTGATCTCCGGCGACCAGCCGAGCGCGCGCATCTTGGCGATATCGGGACATCGCCGCTTCGCACCCCCTTTGGGGGCCGCGCCGGGCTGGATGTCCAGATCCACGCCGACGGTCTTGGCGATCCGGGTGGCCAGCTCACGAATGGTCAGCTCGTCGTCGCTGCCGATGTGGTAAATCTCGCGGTGCGCGCCCTTCGCATACATGGTGAGAATGCCGTCGACACAGTCGTCGACGTAGAGAAAAGACCGCGTTTCGCTTCCGTCACCCTGGATCGGGAGCACGTCGTCACCGGCCTCCTGCGCGGCCAGCGCCCGCATGATCAGCTGCGGCTCCACGTGCTTCCATCCCATGTCGGGCCCGAACACGTTGTGCGGCCGGAAGACCTGCACCTTGCGGTAGTGCTCCTGGCCGTAGTTGAACGCGATCAGCTCGCTGACGATCTTCGACCCGCCGTACGAGTAGCGCGGGTTGAGGCTGTCGGGCAGCATCAGCGGAACGGTTTCCGGGGTGGGAAACACCGGCGGCGTCTGGTAGACCTCGGCGGTCGACGCCACCACCAGGTCGGGGACGCCGGCATTGCGCCCGGCGTTGCTCACCGCCAGCGCGCCGCGCAGGCCCATGTCGAGCACCAGTTCCGGTCTCTTGTAGAAGTTTTCGGTGCCGTTGATGGCCGCCAGGTGCATCACCACGTCGGCGCCCTTGAACGCCCGCTCCAACGCGTCCTGGTCGCGCACATCGTTGGTGAACAGTTCGACGTCGTCGGCGACGTCGCCGAGCCGGCGCGCGTCGCCGCGGATCATCGAGTCGACGACGGCGACATTCCAGCCGTCGACGACCATCCGTCTCGCCAAGTACGCCCCGATGAACCCACAGCCACCGGTGATGACCACCCGTTCAGGCATCGCACACCACACGTCCACTCTTGCCGACCGCGAAGTACGAGTCACCCAGTTCCGACGCCGGGAGGTGGCTGAAGTGGTTCCAGTAGTCGAAGACGAACCCGTTGGGCTTGATGAACTCGCTGATGGTGCGCGGCGAGATGGTGCCGAGCGACGGATGGTTGTTGCCGATCACCACCACCGATGCACCGCTGACCGCGTCGCCGAACCGGTCGAACACCGTCTCGTCGGGAAACTCGGCCGACAGCAGATCGCTCGGCGCGACGGGATCGTAGATGCCGATCTCGGCGTTCGGGTGGGCCTTTTTCAGCGCGTCGAGCACCCGGATCGACATCGACCCGCGCAGATCGCTGGTCTCGGGTAGTCCCTTGAACGCCATTCCGAGCAGGCTGATCTTCATTGGCGCCGACGCATCCAGGTCGCGCCGCTGGATCTCACTGCTGATGAAACGCACCGTCTCCTCCGGTTGGCGCTCGTTGACCAACCGGCCGGCCGCGGTGATCTCCAGGGCGACGCCGCGGGTGCGCGCGCTTTCCATCAGGATGTGCGGGTCTTTCTCCAGGCACGGGCCGCCGACCAACCCAGGCAGCGGGATGTTCGTGCGGCTGTAGCCGAGCTTGCCCGACGAGATCACCTCATGTGCGCTGACGCCGAAGGCATCGCACACCCGGGCGACCTCGTTGGCGAACGCGAACTGCACATCGCGGTAGGTGTTGCTGACCAGTTTGATGATCTCGGCGGTCTCGATATCCGATACCGAGATGATGGATTTCGTTAGCCGGCGAAATATTGCCGCGGCACGATCGGCGACCTCAGAATTGTCGGCACCGACAATTTGCGGCAATTCGCGCAATTCCTGCAGCGCCTTGCCCTCGAGCGTCCTTTCCGGACACATCGCAATATCGAATTTCTTGCCGCTTGCGGCCAGGATCGGCGCGACCACCTGGCGCGTCGTGCCGACCTTGACCGTCGAACGCAGGAGCACCAGCGCCCCGTCGCGCATGTTCTCGGCGATGTCGCGGGCCGCCGCCTCGATCATGTCGACGCGCGCGACACCGGCCGCCGAAAGCGGTGTACCGACCGTAATGATGTAGGTATCACAGGTGAAACTGCTGTCGAAGCGCTCGGTCGCCACCAGCTTCTTCAGCCTGGTCGCCCCGGACAGCGCATCGGGCAGCCCCGTCTCCGTGAAGTGCGGAATGCCCTCGTTGGTCATCGCCACCAGATCGGGCCGCTTCTCCACCCCGATCACCGAGTACCCCGCTTCGGCGAGCACCGTGGCCAAGGTCAGCCCCACATAACCCAGTCCGACTATTCCGATGTCGTAATTTGCTGGACGAGCCATCATTCCTCGAGTTTGTAGCACAGGGATATTGCGACAACGAGAGCTCACAATACTTTGCCAGAACATTTTTTGCCCGGTGGGTGCATGTCGCGGGGCGAAGTCGCTGGGTACGCTCTGACTGTGCCTCTGCCACCCGACCCAGATCCCACGCTGCGGGCGTATGCCCACCCCGAACGTCTAGTCACCGCCGACTGGTTGTCGGCCAACCTCGGCAGGCCGGGATTGGCCATCGTCGAATCCGACGAGGACGTGCTGCTCTACGACACCGGCCACATCCCCGGCGCAGTCAAAATCGACTGGCATACCGACCTCAACGACCCCCACGTCCGCGACTACATCAACGGCGAACAGTTCGCAGACCTGATGAACCGCAAGGGCATCGCCCGCGACGACACGATCGTGATCTACGGCGACAAGAGCAACTGGTGGGCCGCCTACGCCCTGTGGGTCTTCACCTTGTTCGGCCACCCCGATGTCCGGTTGCTCAACGGCGGGCGCGATCTGTGGATCTCCGACGGCCGCGAAACCACCCTGGACGTGCCGAGCAAGCAGTCCAGCGGATATCCGGTCGTCGAACGCAACGACGCGCCGATCCGCGCCTTCAAGAACGACGTGCTGGCCATCCTCGGCAAAGAGCCGCTGATCGACGTGCGCTCGCCCCAGGAGTACACCGGCGAGCGCACCCACATGCCCGACTACCCCGAGGAAGGCGCGCTGCGCGGCGGCCACATCCCCACCGCCAAGTCGATCCCGTGGGCCAAGGCGGCCGACGACAGCGGCCGGTTCCGCGGCCGCGCCGAGCTCGAGGACCTCTACGGCTTCTTGACGCCCGACGACAGCACGGTGGTTTACTGCCGCATCGGTGAGCGCTCCAGCCATACCTGGTTCGTGCTGACCCATCTGCTGGGCCTGCCCAATGTGCGCAACTACGACGGCTCCTGGACCGAGTGGGGCAACGCCGTGCGGGTACCGGTGGCCGTCGGTGAAGAGCCCGGCGAGGCACCCTGATTCCATGAGCATGCCAGCGGCCCTGGCCGAAGTGGTGTCGGACTTCAAAGCGGTCAACGGCCAGGACAAACTACAGCTGCTGTTGGAGTTCGCCAACGAGCTGCCGCCGCTGCCCGCCGACCTCGAAGAGGCCGCGATGGAGCCGGTGCCCGAGTGCCAGTCTCCGCTGTTCCTACACGTCGACGCGCAGGACCGCGACCACGTCCGGTTGTATTTCAGCGCGCCCGCCGAAGCGCCGACCACCCGCGGCTTCGCCGCGATCCTGGCCGCGGGCCTCGACGAGCACCCCGCCGACACGATCTTGGCCGTGCCCGACGACTTCTACTCCGAACTCGGTCTGGCCACCCTGATCAGCCCCCTTCGGCTGCGGGGCATCTCGGCGATGTTGGCCCGTATCAAGCGTCGATTGCGCTAACCGGTGTGAAACTCTTGCCGCAGAACGCATTTGTCGAGCAGCCGGCCGGCTGGCGCGTCGACTCTGCGGTGAGAGTGCGGTCAGGCCGCCGGATCGCGCCCTGGGCGCAGGGTCGAAAAAACTGCTAGTCGAGTGCTCAGCGGGCGGGCGGGAGGAAGACTTACCGCACCGCGTCACCAGGTGCCCAGTTTCGCCCCTTAAACTGCCCCGGGATAGATTCTTAAAGACGTTTCTTAGAGATATGCCGTCAGGAGGCCCAGTGGCAAGTCACGCCAGCTCAAAGATCTCCAAGGTGCTCGTCGCCAATCGCGGGGAGATCGCGGTCCGGGTCATCCGGGCGGCCAGGGACGAGGGGCTGCAGAGCGTGGCCGTGTACGCCGAACCCGACGCCGACGCGCCCCATGTGCGGCTCGCCGACGAGGCATTCGCGCTCGGCGGTCAGACCTCGGCGGAGTCCTACCTCGACTTCGGCAAGATCCTGGACGCCGCCGCGAAGTCGGGCGCCAACGCGATCCACCCCGGCTACGGGTTCCTGTCCGAGAACGCCGACTTCGCGCAGGCCGTCATCGACGCCGGGCTGATCTGGATCGGCCCGAGCCCGCAGTCCATCCGCGACCTCGGCGACAAGGTCACCGCGCGTCACATCGCCGCGCGCGCCAAGGCGCCGCTGGTGCCCGGCACCGCCGACCCGGTCAAAGACGCCGACGAGGTGGTGGCGTTCGCCAAGGAGCACGGCGTGCCGATCGCGATCAAGGCGGCGTTCGGCGGCGGCGGCCGCGGCATGAAGGTGGCCCGCACCATCGAAGAGATCCCCGAGTTGTTCGAGTCGGCCACCCGCGAAGCCGTGGCGGCATTCGGCCGCGGTGAGTGCTTCGTCGAGCGCTACCTGGACAAGCCCCGCCACGTCGAGGCACAGGTCATCGCCGACCAGCACGGAAACGTCGTCGTCGCGGGCACCCGCGACTGCTCGCTGCAGCGGCGCTTCCAGAAACTCGTCGAAGAGGCGCCTGCACCCTTCCTCACCGACGCACAGCGCAAAGAGATTCACGAGTCGGCCAAGCGCATCTGCAAGGAGGCCGGCTACTACGGCGCCGGAACCGTCGAGTACCTCGTCGCCCAGGACGGCCTGATCTCGTTCCTCGAGGTCAACACCCGCCTGCAGGTGGAGCACCCGGTCACCGAGGAGACCGCAGGCATCGATCTGGTGCGCCAGCAGTTCCGCATCGCCAACGGCGAAATGCTCGAGATCACCGAGGACCCGGCCCCGCGCGGGCATTCCATCGAGTTCCGCATCAACGGCGAGGACGCCGGCCGCGGCTTTCTGCCCGCGCCCGGCCCGGTCACCAAGTTCGAGGCGCCGCAGGGTCCCGGTGTCCGGCTGGACTCCGGCGTTGAGACCGGATCGGTGATCGGCGGACAGTTCGACTCGATGCTGGCCAAGCTGATCGTCACCGGCGCCAACCGCAAAGAGGCTTTAGAACGCGCGCGCCGTGCCCTAGCAGAGTTCACGATCGAGGGCCTGGCCACCGTCCTCCCGTTCCACCGCGCGGTGGTGTCGGATCCGGCGTTCATCGGCGACGACAATGGTTTCGACGTGCATACCCGCTGGATCGAGACCGAATGGAACAACACCATCGAGCCGTTCACCGGCGGTGACCCGATCGAAGAGGAAGACACCATCCCGCGGCAGACCGTCGTCGTCGAGGTCGGCGGCCGCCGGTTGGAGGTGTCGCTGCCCGGCGACCTCGCGCTCGGCGGTGGCGGCGCCGCCGCGGCAGGCGGCAACATCGTGCGCAAGAAGCCCAAGGCGCGCAAGCGCGGCGCGAGCGGGGGTGCGGCCGCCTCCGGCGACGCGGTGACCGCGCCGATGCAGGGCACCGTGGTGAAGGTGGCCGTCGAGGAGGGCCAGCAGGTCTCGGCGGGCGACCTGGTGGTGGTCCTGGAGGCGATGAAGATGGAGAACCCGGTCACCGCGCACAAGGACGGCACCATCACCGGCCTCGCGGTGGAGGCCGGCGCGGCCATCACCCAGGGCACGGTCCTCGCCGAGATCAAGTGATTTCGGCGCGCCGACAACCCGTGAGCGACCTTTAGCGCGCCGAAATCGCATGGAGTCGGTGGAGATCAATGCTGGCGCGTGGTATCTGCGCGCCTTACGCGCCGATGAGCGCATCGACGATCGGCCCGCGCTGACCGAGTTGGGTGAGGCGGCGCCCGCCGACTACATCGAAGCTCGAACCGCCCAGTGGGCGTCCGACAGCGTCTATTCGTGGGCGGTCTGCGAGCCGACGACCGGTGAACTCGTCGCGGAGGTGACGTTGACGCCGGACACCGGGCTCATCGGCCTGCGGGCGCGCCCCGGCCACGCCGAGGCCGCGCAGGCCGCCGGCGACGTGGTGCGACGGTTCGCCGATTCGCTGAACTAGGTGTCGATGTCGGTCCCGGCGGCGAGGTCCCGGCACTGAACGGCGACGACGTCGTCGCGCTCTGCCAAGAACGGCCGCGCACCCTCGTCGCCGCGCAGCCGCCCGAGCAGCGCCGGCCAGTGCCTGCGCGCCACCACCACGGGGTGGCCGGGCGTGTCGGCGTAGTACGCCCGCGCCAGACCCGACGGCGACGTCGTCGCCGCCGAGAGCACCCGCGACACGACGTCGGGGCCGATATCGGGGGTGTCGATCGTGTGCACCACCGCGTAGTCGGCGTCGGCCGCGGTCAGACCTGCGCGCAGCGACGCCGACAGACCGGTTGACCAGTCCTCTGCGATGACGGCGCGGGCGGGAGCGGGCACGTCGACGATCGCGGCACCCAGCACCACCAGCACGTCATCGCATCCGCCGCCGTGCAGCGCGGAAACCGCCGACATCAACCATTGGCCTTGTAAGGCAAGCACTTTCGGCATCCCATAGCGACTGCCCGCTCCAGCGGCCAGCAATACCCCAGCGGCGAACGCCACGTTCTGCCTCTCAGACTCGCGATGCTTTGACCTGCGATTATAAGAAGGATGCCGTTGCAATTGTTTGTTGGCTGCCCACAGCGTAGGGTTCAGGACAGGTTGAGTTCACAGCCGAGCTGGGAACGTCATCGACGAGCAGGGCAGAGATCCTCTCCTGCAATTAGGGTTTTGAGTTAGCAAGGCCTTTTTCAATTGACGTGAACCTCAGTCCACCTTTTCTGACTGATGGAGTCACACACAATGTCCACCACATCTGATACCCAAGCAGCTTCGCAAGAGCCAACTGCCGACACAGTCACCTGCCGTACCGCGCGTTTCACCACCCAATGGCTGCGGACCGACACGGCTGTCATCAGCGCACACGGTGAGATCGACGCGGCGAACTCCCAAGAGTTCATCGAGTACGCACTGCGCCACGCCAACCGGATCAACCGTTTGATACTCGACCTGTCCGGTGTCGAATTCTTCGGCACCGCAGGGTTTTCCGCACTGCACACCTTCAACGTGCGCTGCGTGGGTGAACGCATCGAGTGGGCGCTGGCGCCCAGCTCCGGGATGGCCCGGATCCTGAAGATCTGCGATCCCGATCGGACACTGCCGACATACACCAACGTGGACGAAGCGATTTCAGCGGTGCAGCACCAAGAACAGCCGCTACTGCAGCTGGTCCCGAAGTCGCGCTAGCGATTTCGCCAGCAGCCTGGAAACGTGCATCTGGGAGATGCCTACTCGCTCGGCGATCTGAGTCTGGGTGAGCGATTCGAAGAACCGCAGCACCAGGACGGTTCTTTCCCGCTCCGGTAGCGCAGCGAGCAACGGGCGCAAGGCTTCTCGATTCTCGATCTGATCGAGACCGAAGTCGACGTCGCCGAGCGTGTCGGCGATGGCGGGGGCGTCGTCGTTGGCGCTGCCGCCGCTGTCTATCGACAGCGTGTTGTAGGAGCTGCCTGCCACCAGGCCCTCCACCACCTCGTCGCGGTCCATGTCCAGTTCGGCGGCCAGCTCCGACGCGGTCGGCGCGCGGCCGAGCCGCTGAGACAGTTCGGCGGTTGCGGCGCCGAGCCGCAGGTGCAGTTCCTTGAGCCGGCGCGGCACCTTGACCGACCAGCTGTTGTCCCGGAAGTGCCTGCGGACCTCGCCCATGATCGTGGGCACCGCGAACGAAACGAAGTCCGAACCCGTCTCGACGTCGAACCGGATCACCGCGTTCACCAACCCGACGCGGGCCACCTGAACCAGGTCTTCGCGGGGCTCGCCGCGCCCGTCGAAGCGACGGGCGATGTGGTCGGCCAGCGGCAGGCATCGCTCGACGATCCGGTCGCGTTGCCGCTGAAAGTTCGCCGAACCTTCCGGAACGGCCTTCAGCTCGCGGAACATGTCGGCAACATCCGCGTACTCAGAGTTCGATCGGGATGACGAACCCTGCGACGTCGGTGGTGTCACTGCAGCGAGCTCGCTCGTCTCGTCGTCATCGAGATCCCGAATACCCGCGCCTCGTCCGGGCCCTGCCCGTTCTCGAAGGTCCGGACCTCGTCGGTCAGCGAGCTGAGCACGTGCCAACTGAAGCTTCCCGGCGCCAGGATGTCGGGGCTCTTGCACGTCGTCGACGCGTCGATGACGACCGCATCCTGGCGCGGATCGATCACCACGAGAAGCGTGGAGCCGGGTACGGCCGACCGGATCAACCGGGTGCACGCTTCGTCGACGGCCAGCCGCAGGTCGGCGACCGCGTCGAAATCGAGGTCTTCGAAGGTCGCCACCGCGGCGACCAGAGTGCGCAACACCGCGAGGTTCTCCAGCTCGGCGGCGACGCGAAGTTCCACCGCCGAGCGCCCACGCTGGTGCCCGTTGTTCGTACTGGCGGCTTCGGCCATTTGCCCTCCCGGCGATGTCGAGCCGAGATTACCCCAGGTTGATTCCCAGCTAACCACTCGAGCTCCGATACCCCGTGCGGCCCGGCGTGTGACGTATGCGCCCGGCGGGTATGCCCGGGTCATGGACACTCGCTTGCGCAAAATCCTGGTGACCGCCGGGCTGGTGCTGTTGGCGTTGATCCTGATCGCGGTGGCGGTGTACGCCGCGGCGTTCATCATGCTCGCGCCGATGATGCAGTGACGCCGACAGTGGCGCCGACACCGATGTTGGGTCTTTCACGTTCTCTCTTTCCGCATGGTGCAGGTCCAATACCCCGACGTCCTGAGCCGCCAAACCTCCGGCCTTTCGCCGACCCGGTCAGCCCGGCGCACGGCTCGTCGCCGGTTCGCCGATCCGCCCGACGGGGACCGGGGCCAGGCGCCGGTAAATGTTGTTGGTGTCTCCTGCGATGCGGTCCCACGAGTAGCGGGCTCGGGCTCGATCGCGCCCGGCAGCTCCGAGGCTTTGGCGCAGGAAGTCGTCCCGCAACAACTGGTTGACGGCGTCGGCGACCTTGTCGGGCCGACTCGACCGCACCAATCGTCCGGTGACATCGTGCACGACGGTGTCGAGCAGGGCGCCGACCGCGGAGGCAATCACCGGCACGCCGCACGCCATCGCCTCCAGCGAGACGGCGCCCAACAGTTCGTTGCCCGGCGTACATGCAACGACGTCGGCCGATCGCAGGATCGACGGCAGGTCTTCGCGGGCCACCCGTTGGTACAGCCGCACCCGGTCGGCGACACCGAGCCGCTCGGCGAGCTCACGGAGCCGGTGCGCCTCCGGGTCGGAGTCCCTTCGCGTGATGTCCGGCCCACTCACGATCACCAGCTCGGTGTCGCGAATATACGGCAGTGCACGAACCAGAACATCAAACCCGTTATGCGGCACTAAGGTTCCGGTACTGACTATTCGCCGATACTTCCCGCGGCCGACCCTGGGTCCCTCGGGATTGAACAGATCGAGGTCGACACCGCAGGGTACGACGGACATCCGGCTGCGTGATCTTCCCATCCGCATGAGCTCGGAGATCTCGTCGGTACAGGTGGCGACGACCCAAGTGGCGGTCCGCGCGACCGTCGCCTCAAGGTGCCACCGGTCGGACGAGCCGGCTTCCTGAAGTCCCTGACGCCGCGGCTCGACGTAGCCCAGTGTGTGAAACGTCAGCACCGCAGGCAAATTCAGGTGGCGCGCGGCCAACTGCGTTGCGATACCGGACATCCAAGAGTGGGCGTGTGTGACATCTGGCCGGTCTACGGCCCACGCGGCGTCGAGAAACTGAGCGAACGGCCCCATGTGGGCGAGCAGTTCGTCGTCAGGTATCGGTTCAGGAGGTCCGGCAGGCACGTGCGCGACGGTGTAGCCGTGTGCGGTCTCGACGCGGTCGGGCAGGCCGGGGTCGTCTCGTCGGGTGTAGACGGTCACCTGATGACCGCGTCGGGCCAGCGCCGCCGACAGGTCGGCGATGTGCACGGTCTGCCGGTCCGCGCCGTCGGGACCGCCGGACACGGCGAGAGCGCCCGGGTACTCGGACACCATGGCGATCTTCATCGGTGCCCTCCTCTCGACCGGCCCACAGCGGCGGCGTACCCGGTTACTTCGCCGGCAAAACAGTCTCGGACCGCACTTGCGGGCTTGGTTTTTCCGTAGTCGGGTGCGGGGTAACCTTCGGCTATGCAGGACAGCGAAGAGGTTCCTTGGGACGTGCCGGTTGCCGACGCGGTGGATCAGCAACGTCCCGCCGAATCGACGCCCGACGACGAGGATGCGCTCGACGATCAAGATCGCAGCGTGCCGTTGGAGGCCAGCGTTTCCGACTGGCAGGAACAGCAGCAGATCGCTGACCTGGACCCGGACGTCGAAGGTTTCGACTACCGCGGGTAGGACCGGCTGACGGGAGCCGCGATGGCGAGCCAGGGTGAGCGCATCCGGCGTGCCCGTCCGATACTTCTGCTGACCGTGCTGGCCGTCGGCCTGGCCTTGCTGTTGACCCGTTGTCCCGCCAATCGGGACGGGATGCCGGGCCGACTCGCCCAGGCGATGCAGGAAACCACCTCGGCCGCACGCAGCGCCGTGTTGGCGTTGGATCTGTGGTCGCAGGGCCGCTCGACGACCCAGCTGGCCAGCGTGCAGATCACCGATGCCCGCGACGATGTGGCCAAGGCTTACAACGGAATTGTCGTCCTGCGGGCCCAAGATCCCGTTGATGTGCGACGTCAGCGGAAACTGGCCGAGTCGATGACGGCGATCATCGCTGAGCTCAACGCGGCTTCGGCCGTGCTGCGCGACGTCGGCGAGCGGTCCAGCCTGGCGGCCGTGCGCGCCGAGCTGGCGAGGTCGACGCAGGAGCTCGAAGCCGGATACGGCTGATGGCCAAGTTATTCGGGGTGGCGCTTGGCATCCTGACCGCGATCGGCGGGTTCCTCGACATCGGCGACCTGGTGATGAACGCGGTCGTCGGGTCGCGGTTCGGGTTGTCGCTGGCCTGGGTGGTGGTGGTCGGCGTCATCGGTATCTGCCTGTTCTCCGAGATGGCCGGCCGGGTGGCCGCGGTGAGCGGACGAGCCACCTTCGAGATCATCCGGGAACGGCTGGGGCCGCGAACCGCCGCGGCCAACCTGAGCGCATCGTTCTTCATCAACCTGATGACGTTGACCGCCGAGATCGGGGGCATTGCGCTGGCTTTGCAGCTGGCCACCGACGTCGGTCCGATGATGTGGTTCCCGGTCGCCGCGTTCGCGGTGTGGGTGGTGATCTGGCGCGTCAAGTTCAAGGTCATGGAGAACGTGGCCGGGCTGATGGGCCTGTGCCTGATCGTCTTCGCCGTCGCCGTGTTCATGCTGGGCCCGGACTGGTCGAACCTGGCCCATCAGGCGACGGCACCAAGCATTCCGGAATCGGAATCGGCGGCGAGGTACTGGTATTTCGCGATCGCACTGTTCGGAGCGGCGATGACGCCCTACGAGGTGTTCTTCTTCTCCTCGGGCGCCGTGGAAGAGCATTGGACTCCGAAAGACCTCGGGGTGGCACGCCTGAACGTCATGGTCGGCTTTCCTTTCGGCGGGGTGCTGTCGATCGCCATCGCCGCGGGCGCGGCGATCGTCCTGTTGCCCAACCAAATCGAGGTGACATCGCTGTCGCAGGTCGTCATGCCGGTGGTGGCGGCTGGCGGAAAGCTGGCGCTGGCCTTCGCCATCGCCGGCGTCGTCGCCGCCACCTTCGGCGCGGCGCTGGAGACAGCGTTGTCCGCCGGGTACACGGTCGCGCAGTATCTCGGCTGGCCATGGGGCAAGTTCCGCCGCCCCGCCGACGCGGCGCGCTTTCACGTTCTGATGTTCGTGTCCATCGTGGCAGCGGTGGCAGTGCTGTTCACCGGGGTGGACCCGATCCTGGTCACCGAGTACTCCGTGGTGTTCTCCGCGATCGCGCTGCCCCTGACCTACCTGCCGATCCTCGTCGTCGCCAACGACCCCGCCTACATGGGGGACCGGACCAACGGCAGGGTGCTCAACGCGCTGGGCTCCCTCTACCTCGTCATCATCCTGGCCGCGTCGTTGATGGCGATTCCACTGATGATCGTGACAGGAGCCGGACAATGACCACCGAACCCGTACTCAAGCCGCATCGCGGGCGTGCCCTCGATGCCCGTCTGCAACTGTTGGACCGGCAACTCGTCGACGCCGACGACGATCCGATCGGCATCGTCGACGATCTCGAGCTGACCGGGATCGACCTGGGCCAGGACATTCCGCAGGGTTCCCAACCACCCCGGTTGACCGCTCTGCTGTCCGGCAAGGTGGTGGCGACCCGCATCTTCGGAGGTACGCCGCCGCGGTCGCACCTGCAGGAAATCCCGTGGCGCCTGGTCCATTCCGTCGGCATCACGGTGAAGCTGAAGCCGACCGACATGCGCTTCGATGTCCAGTGGGTGGAGCGGTGGTTGCGCGACCGGATCGTCAAGCGCATACCGGGAGGACGTCATGCAGCTGAGTAGCCTGTTGGGGCTGCGGGTCATCGACGCGAGCTCTCAGCGGTTGGGCACCGTCATCGATGTGCGTCTCACCGTCGCCGGCGACCTCTCGGACAGCCCCCCGACCCCCCGGGTGCTCGGACTGGTGATCAGCCCGCACAGCAAGGGCTCGTTTCTCGGCTACGAGCGCATCGACATCAACGGCCCGAAAATGATTGCCGGACTGCTGCGTTGGGGACATCGGGGGACGTTCCTGGCTGCCTGGGGTGACATCGCCCGGGTCAGCACCGACCACGTCACGCTACGCCCCGGTTACACGCGGTACTCGGCAGCGCTGCAGGACCCACCGGCCGCTCACGGCCGCCGTTCGTGACCGGGACGACCGTCGGTGCGGCGCCGATCCTTCATCTCCTCCTCCCACACGTGACGGACTCCGCCTTGTAGTTCGTCACGCAGGGCGCGCTCGTGTTCACGGAAGACCGTCCAGTAGTTGTCGTCGAAGTCCTCGACGATCTGAAAGGTCCACCGGCCATGCAGAACGTTTCGGCCCACGACTTCGGTCTCGAGTCGGTCCGCCACGGCGCCATGGCCCGCCGCCCGCAACATGTCACACGCGTCGCCGAGCATCAGGTCAGCGTGTCCTATCAACTGGTGAAACGAATACAGGTCACCGCGGGCACGTTCGACACACTCCAACGCCTCCGACACCTTGCCGACGGCCTCGACCGTCGCGTCGTCGACCCCCTCGGGGCGCCGGGTCTTTTCTGCTTGCAGATCGGTCATGAGAAGTGTGATACCCAGTACGCGCCGGTTGCATCACAGCAAAGCCGGACCGTTTTCGCATTGATTTCGTATTGACCGGGAGCAGGACGGGTAGAAGGAGGGGGTGACGGAGATGACGGTCGCCGCCGGCGATGACCTCGTGGTGTTGGTGGACGACGCCGGCCGGCAGGTGGGGAGCGCGGCGAAGTCGGTGGTGCATCACCGCGCGACCCCGCTGCATCTCGGGTTCTCCTGTTATGTGTTCGACGCCGCCGGTCGGGTTCTGCTGACGCGGCGGGCGCTGGCCAAGCGGACGTGGCCGGGCGTGTGGTCGAACTCCTTCTGCGGTCATCCCGCCCCGGGTGAGCCGATCGCCGATGCGGTACGGCGCCGGGCGCGCCAGGAGCTCGGCCTTTCGCTCGGCGAGTTGCAATGCGTATTGCCGGAGTTTCGCTACCGGGCGGTGGCCGCCGACGGCACGGTCGAGAACGAGATCTGCCCGGTGTTCTACGCCCACAGCGAGGAGCCGCTGCAGGTCGACCCCGATGAGGTGATGGAGTGGCGGTGGGTGTCGTGGCGCGACCTGCGGTCGGCCGCCGCGCTGGGCTGGTCGATCAGCCCGTGGGCCGCCGAGCAGGTGCCCCTGCTGGATGCGGCTACCTCTCGGAACCGCCCCTGTTGAGCCCGGCGAACCGCAGCGCGAAAAGCCGCTCCGCGTAGGCCAGGTCGTCGCGCCACAGCCGGGTCGCCGCGCTGCGCATGAACGGGGCGATCAACGGTGCGCCCCGCACGGCGTGCACGAACCCCGGCCGATCGGAATGGGCGATGACGGCCTCGATGACCGCGGTGCGCGGTAACCCGTCCGGCCCGTTGCCCAGTGGTGTGGCGTGTGTCTCCACGGTGCTGCCGGAGCCCTCGCCGTCGATGATGCGCATCACGATGGTCCGCGGCTCGGGGCTGGTGAACTCGGCGACCACGGGAACGCCGAACCGTCCGATGCGGAAGGTCACCGCGACCAGGAAACGGTCCGCCGATTCGCAGACGTCCTCCCCCACAGGCGGGCTGGCGAGCACGTCGAGCCGGGTGAAGGAGTACGGGTGGAACCAGGAACCGTGCCACGGATCCATCCGGTTCGCGATGACATCGCGCGGCTCGCAGGTACCGTCCAGCCGGGTGACGGCATGCATCCGGGGGGCATCCGGACGCTCGGGAAGCACCGGTCGCTCGGTCGGCGTCTCCATGCCGACGTCATCGAGCCGCACCCACGCCAACACGCCGTCGTCGTAGGCGGGGAAAGGAGCCCAACCGGACCGGCGGCCGCCCGACAGTCGCAGCCCGTGCCAGGGACAGATCAGAACGCCGTCGTCGACCTTTCCGCTCGACAGGTCCGCCCCCAGGTGTGGGCAGGCGCCAGGACCCACATGCAGCGAACCGTCGGCGCCGCGCCATGCCACCAGCTCTTCACCCGCGACGACCGCGCGCTCCGGCCTGCTGCGGATGCTGTCGCTGGCGGCGAACACATACCAGTTGCCGCTGCGCCTGGCCTGCGACCGGCGCAGAGCGCCGTCGATGACGGCGGGTGAGGCATCGCGGTGGGTGGGCCGCTGCGCCGACCACCGGGACGGTGGAAGTACCTGAAACGGCCAGGTTTTCGACAGTTTCGATCGCATCTCAGCCAGCACGCTCATCGCCCGATGCGCCTTTCGCTCGTGGCAAGACGCCGCAGCACCGCTGAGCGGCCCTGCCTCGGGACGGTGTGCAGGGTGTGCCCCGTGATGCCGAAGCGCTCCAACAGCTGGTTGGCCGCGGTCCAGCCGGTCGTCGCGGCGCGCTCCATCAACGCCACCGGCAGGTCGATGCGGACGCCGTCCCCCGCCAGCACCAGCCCGTCGTGCGGGGTGGTGACGCCGGGTCGCTGGGCGAAGTCGCCGGGGCCAAAGCGCGGACAGTCGTTGTGGCACAGCACCCGTTCCCCGACCACCCGTGTCCGGGCCGTCTCCGGATAGAGCTCGTGCAGGCGCTTGACGAGCTGCTCGGTGACCTCGGTTTCACCGGTCGCGTAGGCGTGCAGTTCGACCACCGAACCGCCGCAGCGGGCACTCCAGTCGGCGGCCTCCCGTTCATACCGCTCGAGCACGCTCACATTGTCCAGCGGCGGCAGGCCGCCGGTGCCCAGAAACGGGGCGCGGTCGGGGTTGACCGGACCGTCCAGCCAGAGCCTATGCACCACGAACGGCGGTGCGGTGCGCAGCCCGGCGACCCGGTTGCGCCACGCCTGGTCGCCCAGGTGCGGCGAGTTCTCGACGATGCGTTGCAGCGCAGCGACATCTGTCGCCAACACCACGCCGTCGGCATGCAGCGTCGTATCGGAACCGCAGTGCACCGCGAACGGCGCGCCGGCGCGCACCTCGGTCACCGCCACCCCGGTGTGGAAGCGAACGCCCCGCGACTGCAAGTAGGCGCGCAGCGGGTTCCACAGCGCCACATCGAAGTTCGCGACGGCGACGTCGAAAACGAGACCTTCGCTGGAGCCCAGGAAGTAGATGTGGAACATGGTGGCCAGTTCGGCGGCCGACAGTTCGGCGGGCTTGGCGAAGAAGCTGCGGCTGAACACCTCGAAGGCCAGATGTCGTGCGGCCTCGGGAAAGTTGATCGCGCGCAGGAACGTCTCGGCGTCAACATGGTCGAGCCGGTGGTAGGTCTCGGGCACCGACACGGCGGCCAGCGGCGCGGCGGCGCGGGCGTTCAGGCGTACCAGATCGCGCAACCGGAATGTGGGGCTGCGCATCGCGAACGCCAGCGCGTTGAGCGGCGGGGTCCTCGGCAGTCCACGGAACGTGTCGCGGCGACCGTCCGCGTCAACCAGCGGATAGTCCTGCACGGGCGTCAACATCGTCAGCCTGGAATCTATGCGGCCCAGCAGTTTTCGAAGGTTGTAGTACTGGCGGAAGAACGCATGGAAGCCACGGTTCATCGCCACCGGTGTGCCGTCGTCAAGCGTGTCGGTCCAGCCGCCCACCCGACCGCCCAGATATGGCTCGCGTTCGACGACGTCGACGCTGACACCGCGTTCGGCCAACCCGGCCGCGGCGGCCAACCCGGCGATGCCGCCGCCGACGACCACGACGTGCGGTGTGGCGGCCAACGCGGCGGCGTTCGCGACGCCGGGTGTTGCGGTCAACGTGACCCGCCGCGGATCGGTCATGCCGAGGCCTTCGCGAGAAAGGTGTGCACGATGCCATGTTGCCACCCCGGCACGGTCTGGCTGTGCACATCGGTGAACCCGTTGGTGCGCAACCGGTTACAGAATGTCGCCACGCCGTCGAATCGATTCACGCTGCGACGGAGGTATCTGTAGAGCGACGCGTCGCCGCTGCGGAGCCGGCCTGCGGGGATGATGATCGTCGCGCACACCGTGTTCCACACCGCTGTGGCGAAGCGGGAGTCGATGACCGAGTACTCGTGTACGGCCAGCGTGCCGCCCGGCCGCAGCAGCGCGCGGAACGCCTGTAGTTGGGCGTCCGGGTCGGCCAGGTTGCGCAGCAGGTACGCCGCGAAGATCCCGTCGAACGGTCCTTCGACGCCGGTGTCGGCGAGGTTCTCGATGCGGCTGTGCACGAACCGCACCGCCCCCTGCCACCGTTTGGTCCGCGCCTCGGCCAGCATGCCCTCCGAGCCGTCCACGGCCACGATCTCCGCCTCCGGCGCGACACGCAGCAGCGCCGCGGTGGAAGCGCCTGTGCCGCACCCGGCGTCGAGCAGACGAAGCCCGCGGCCATTGTCGGGCAACATCATCCGCCGGGCCGACAACCGCAGGTGGCTGTGGTAGCCGGGGTTGGTGTCGACGAGTCTGTCGTAGGTGGGGGCCGCGGCGTCGAATGCGGCGGGCAGGTCGCCCGGCTCGCTGACCTTGCGGGTACTCACGACACGTCCTCCTGACCCTCACGCGACCGCTGACGTTCCCACAACAGCAGCACCGCGGTGACCAGCGCCCACCCGAACAGAAAGTCCTCGACCGGGATATCGAAGGGAAACCGGATGCCGCTGGTGTGGCGCTCGTCGTAGATGACGATCGGTGCGCTCAGTTTCGTCAGCCACCCGTCGACGGGCACCTGAAACGCCATCACGATCGCCATGGACAGCCAATAGGCGGGCCGCCGGAACAACCCGGTGCGCAGCATGACGACCTCCCACATGCACACCAGGACCACCGCCAGCACGGCGGGAAGCGTGTAGCCAAGGCCGGTCATCGCTGGCGCACCGACTTGCGTCGCGAGCGTTCGAGGATGGTGTCAACGGCGTTGTAGGTGAGCAGCCCGCACAGCGGTATCACGAAGAAGAACAGCAACTCCTCCACCGGCATGATGCCGGGCACGTCGACACCGGTCACATACAACGGGTTGTAGCTCCAGACGCCGGCGAAGATGGCCACGACGTCCCAGGTGATGAACACCGCGGCGACCGGGAGGATCGCCGCTGTCGCCCGCCACGCCCGCCGGTAGACCCCGGCACCGAACAGCTCGAGCGGAGCGGTGATCGCCAGGCAGGCGGCGAGCACGAGCAGGTAGTGCCAACGGTCCACGTCTAGAGCCTGCTCTCTCGCAGCCGGGTGCGCCACGCTTTGACCAGTCCGCCCGCGGCGACCCGCAGGCGCCGGCCGTTACCGACCGTGGCGCGTTGGCTGAAGATCGCGAAGTCGAGGTCTTCGATGCGGTCGAGGATCTGGGAGTACAGCGTCAGGGCCGCCGATATGCACGGCCTCGACCGGGGCGCCAGCAGCGCGATGCCCTGCTGGGCATATCCGTAGATGCGCCGGGTGGTGGCGTGCTGCTCGACCAGCGCGCGACGCACCCGCACATCGGTACGACGGTGATCGTGACACCACGACAGCACATCACGGTCGACGTGGTGGGCGGCCAACTCGTCCGCGGGCAGATACACGCGGCCACGCTGGAGGTCCTCGTCGACGTCACGTAGGAAATTGGTGAGCTGGAACGCTTTTCCGAGCGCGGCCGCATATGGCTCGGCGTCTTCTCTGGGCCCGACCGTGCCGAGAACCGGCAGCAGTTGCAGCCCGATGACCTCGGCCGAGCCGTGCATGTATCGGTCCAGGGCGGCACGGTTCGCATAGTCGGTGACGGTCAGGTCCATGCGCATCGAGCTCAGGAAGTCGTCGAACAGTTCCCAGGGGATGTCGTACTTTCTGGCGCTGTCCACGACCGCGGCCAGCGCGGGATCGTCGTCGTCGCCGCGGTCCGAGACCATGCGCGAGAACAGCCGAGTGCCCAGATGTTGCAGCTGGTTCGCCCGCTCGGCGGTGGTCAGGTTGGGGTCGAAGTCGTCGAGGATGTCGTCGGCGCGGCGGGCGAAGCCGTACAGGGCGTGCACCGCGGGACGTTGCTCGGGGGCCAGGAGCCTGGTGGCCAGATAGAACGTGCGGCCGTGTTCGGCGTTGAGCCGACGGCAGCACCGATAAGCTTCGCGCAGCGCCGGGTCTCGCACGCCGGCCGCATCCAGTTCGGAACTGATCATGTCTGCACCACCTGTGAATTCCTGGGCCGGGCCTGCGCTCCCGTGATCCGGTCGGCTGCCAACCGACCGGACAACAAAGCTGTCGGCACACCGACGCCGGGCACCGTTGACGATCCGGCGAGCACCACGTTGTCGATGCCCCGGACGATGTTGGCCGGGCGGAACGGCCCGGTTTGGCCGAAGGTGTGTGCGAGCGCGAACGGGGTGCCCGCGGCCATGCCCTGGCGCTCCCAACCGGCGGGATCCACCGCGTGCAAGAGTTCGGTGTCGACGCCCACGTGCGGGAGCCGGTCGACGACCCGGCCGAGCATGTGCTGCGTGTACGCGTCGCCACTGTTGGCCCAGTCGACCTTTCCCACAGCGGTATTCGGCGTCGGCGCAAGGATGTAGAGCAGGTCCCGGCCGGGCGGCGCCAAGCTCGGGTCGCTGACCGTCGGCCGGGTCACCAGCAGCGACGGGTCACCCATCACACGCCCGTCGTCGATGATGTCGCGGAACGTCTGATCCCACGCGTCGCCGAACACGATGGTGTGGTGACCGGTTTTTGTGGTACCACGCGGCCCGGCTCGACAGCCGACATGCGCGACGACCGCGGACGGGGCCGGGCGCAGCCGCAGCAACCGTCGCGGGGTACGGCCGAGCAGGCGGTAGGTGTCGGGGAGTTCGGTGGTCAGCACCACCGCGTCGGCCGGGATGCGTTCCCCGGTGTCGGTGTACGCCGCGGTCACTCGGTTTCCGCGGCGTTCCAGGCGGGAAACTGCACGGCCATAGCGGAATTCGACACCGGCAGCGGATGCCGCGGCGGCCAGCGCGTCGGGCAGCGCCCGTACCCCGCCGCGCGGGAAGAAGACGCCGGCGACGGTGTCCATGTAGGCGATGACGGCATACACCGCCAACGCGCGCTGCGGCGGGACACCGGCGTAGAGGGCTTGGAAGGTGAACACCCGTCTCAGCCGTTCGTCGGAGATGCACCGACGCACCATGCGGTCCCAGCGCCGGAACCCGCCGATGGCGGCCAGCCGCGCCAACTGCGGCGTCAACAGCGAAAGGGGTGAGTCGAAGTTGGCCGCAATGAACCCGTCGAACTCGACGCGGTACAGCCGCATGAGCCAATCGCGCAGCCGCAGATAACCGTCGGCTTCACCGGTGCCCGCCAACCGTTCGACCTCGCCGGCCATCGCGGCGGGGTCACTGTGCACGTCCAGACCCGACCCGTCTGCGAACGACGCGTGGTAGCAGGGCTGTAGCGGCATCAACTCGAGGCGGTCACCCATGGATTCGCCGACGGCGGCGAAGGCGTCCTCGATGATGTCGGGCATGGTCAGCACGGTAGGTCCGGTGTCCAGGCGGTATCCGTCGATATCCAGTCGGCCCACCCGGCCGCCAGGGTGGATCCCGCGCTCGACGACGGTCACCGCGCGCCCTCTGCCTGCCAGTTGCAGCGCCGCCGACAGGCCGGACAGTCCGGCGCCGACCACGACGACGCGAGAGCAGCTACCCTCGACGGTCCGCACGGCCACTCACCACCTTCACCCCGTCATGCCGCTCGTGTCGTGCACGTCGTGGCCATGTCCAGCAACGCTTTTCGCACAGGTACCCGGATCAACGGTGTTCGGATGCCCTCGATCGCCCGGCACACCCGCTCTTCGATCATCTGCTCGACCCACTGGACCGCTCCGGTAGCCGCGATCAGGTGACGCCACCGGTCGATGTCGGAGTGGTCGAGGTCTGCTGCGCCCATCAGCTCGGCCAGCTGGCAGCGCAGCGACGATCCCGCGAGGTGGTAAGCCGCGACCACGACGCTGGTGGCCTTGTGCTCGGACAGGTCGACGCCTGCCGGCTTTCCGGTGACCGCCGGGGATCCGAAAACCCCCAGCAAGTCGTCGCGCATCTGAAACGCTTCGCCGACCGCCTCGCCGTAGCCGCTCAGCGTGGCGAGCACGGCGTGGCCGCACCCGGCCAGCGCCGCGCCGATCTCCAGCGGGCGGCGCACCGTGTAATTGCCCGACTTGCGCCGTGACACGTCGAGCACCTCGTCCCAGGAGGGAAAGCCGCTCGAGTCGTTGACGAGGTCGGCGAATTGGCCGACGGCCAGCTCGGTGCGCATCGCGTCGTATCGGGGCCAGGCGCGCGACAGTGCCGCGGCCGGCACGCCGCTCTCGCGCAGCATCTGTTCGGCCCACACCAGGCACAGGTCGCCGAGCAGGACGGCGGCCGACTCACCGAAGCGGTCGGGCGAGCCGGTCAGCCCGCGCTCGCGGTGCCAGCGCGCGAAGGCGACGTGCGCGGCGGGCCGTCCGCGGCGCAGCGTGGCGCCGTCCATCACGTCGTCCTGCAGCAGCGCGAACGCGTGGAGCAGCTCCATGCTGGCGGCCGCCCGCAGCGCCGCGGGGTCCTCGTCCTGGCCGCACAGCCAGCCCAGGTACATGAACGTCGAGCGCAGGCATTTTCCGCCGGTCAGAAAGCTCAGCAGGATGTCGCCGGTGATCTCCACCCCGGTCTTGCCCAGCTGGTCGGCGCCGCGTTCGGCGACAAAGTCCATCACGGCATCGGAGACGGCGTCGCGGACACCTGCGCGCCACGAGGCAGACGACGGAGGCGCCGATACCAGAGCGCACGTTTGCCCGTCACCTGTATTCAACGTTCGTCCTTTTCTCGTCCGGCGTTGAGTTCACTACCCACTTCGAACGGAAATGAACCGCCGCACCGTTCGCCGCGCCTCCTTTCCACGCGGCCGCGGAATGCGGGACGAATGACGCTGTTGCGCAGCGGCTGTCACATCACGGATCGCTACCGGTGTCGATTCAGCAGCCAGATGTGCGTGGACAGGGCGGTCGCGAACGCGCACCACGCCGGGTAGGGCGCGAGCACCAGCGCGTTCTTCCCGCTGACCGCGGTGGCCCTTCGCGTCAGATCCACGCTGCTCGCGGTCAACGCGGCCGCGGTCACCGCGGCCAACCCGAGTCGTCGCTGGTTGAAGAAGACCCACGACCAGCCCGCGTTGAGGATCAGGTTGATCGACAACGCCGAGGCGAAGGCCGTGCGCCGGGCGTCGTCGGTGACGCCGCGGCTGTCATCGAGCGCCTGCGCGGAGACCAGGGCGATATCGGCGTAGAGCAACGGCCATACCACCGGGAACACGGTGCTCGGTGGTTGGTAGGGCGGTTTGCGCAGCTTCTTGAACCACGATGACCGGGGGGTGCGCCCCGTGGCCGCACCGCCGACGAGGGCGGTAGCGGTGACGGCGGCCGCAGCTGCCCCAAGTGTCTTGATACGCAAGGCAACTCCGTTCGACGGCGGATTTCGGTGGGCACGGCTTGCGGAGAATACCCGGGCGGTACGCCTTCGACTCCTTCTCGTCGTGTGCCGTCCAGCACAAACGTAGCCGTTTAGCCCGCCGGGCGCACGGGAACACCACGAATGCGTGGGGAGACTCCCCCGTTCGGCCCGTTCAAGCGGGCAAGACCGATCCACCGTTTGAGGGGAAAGGCGACCAATGACCGAGAAGAACAGCGGCCCTGAAGAAGGCATCAAGGGCGCCGTGGAAGACGTCAAGGGCAAGGCGAAGGAAGCGGTCGGCACCGTGACCGGTCGCGACGACATGGTGCGTGAGGGTAAGGCCCAGCAGGACAAGGCCGACGCCCAGCAGGACGCGGCGAAGAAGGAAGCCGAGGCCGAGTCGGCGCGCGGCGGTGCGAAGGCCGCCGAGGAGCGTCAGAAGTCCGAGCAGTAGGGCTCACGAGCCCCAACGGACGACCCGAACGAACCCGACAAAAGAGGCCCAGCCGATCGTCCGGCTGGGCCTCTTTTGTTCTGTCTACTGTCTTGCGGGTCTTCGACTAACTGCTGGGCCGCTGGCGCTGGGCATCGGGATGCTCTGAGTGCCAACGTTCTTCGATCTTTCGCACTCGCAAATGCTCGATCGCCAGCCAGCCGAGCGACACGATGAACAGGCCTGCAGAAATGCAGCCCAGCGTGACGCCCATGTTGTGGTGGGTGGTGGCGTGCGCGGCCAAGGCTGCAACGAAGGCGACCAGCGCCAGGCCGAGCACCACCAGCGCCGGCATGTTCTTGCTGTCCTTCATGGTCTCGCCGGCGTGCGGACGCGTCGTACGTGAATGATCGACAGGATCGTTCGGGCTTTTCATGACTTCTCCTCTCCCGCCTAGAACTACCCGACTACGCCGGTAAAGAAACCGCCGATTTCACTGGTAGCGCGGATATTGATCTTCACGCGGCAGCTCGCCGGCGCGCTCATAGGCCGAACACCGACGGCCCGGAAAGCGACGGAACGCTCATCGTCAGCACCAGCAACATCAGCGTCAGCAGCAACCAGCCCGCGCCCTGCCACGGCCAGAACGACTCGCGCCTGCGCCACGCCTGATGTGTGCGGAAAAACGCAAACAAGGCGCCGAACAGCAGGATGGCCGGCGCACCGAGCGTCAGCAGCGCGCGCTGCGGTGCGCCGCACGCCACGGTGTCAACGGTCGATCCCGAGCATGTGCTCAACCAGACGGCGGCGGTGACCAGAAACGCCACCCCGATCACGCCGACGACCACCGTGTAGCGGACCGCGTCGCGCACGGTCGAATCGACGTGCCGTAATTCGCCTTGGTTCTGACGCACTACCGTTCTCCCGGTTCGCTGTTCACGGGCGCCGTCCGACGACGACGCGAAAATTGTTCCCGGCCTCTTGACCAGCTAAACCTCAGGATTGGACGCGATAATGCGCGGTCAACAGCAATTTGTCGTAGGCGGACCGCGGCGGCAGTTCCTCGTCGTAGGTGAGCTCCAAAAAGTCCTTTGCGATTTGCTCGGCAAGGAGTCGCAGCTTCGTGTTGGTCTCCTGCGAGCGCCACTTGAGCAGCTCGAACGCCGACTCGGCGTTGATCCGGTACACGAGCATCAACATGCCCTTGACCTGTTCGATGACGCTGCGCGCCTCGGCGATCTCCGCGACCGCGGCGGTGACCATCTTGTTCTGACGCTCGGTCATCTCCGGCGTCACGTCCACGTAGAAGCCCTGGGTGCCGATCACTTCGCCGGCGTCGTCGAGGATCTGGTCGCCGACCACGACGACGTGATGTGTCTCGCCGTGGGTGTCGATGATCCGATGTCGGGTGGAGAAGACGCCGGCGGTGCGCTTGATCTCGTTCAGCGTCGCGGCCACCTGACCGTAGTCGTCTGGATGCTTGTGCGACAGCACCAGATCCGTCGTTGGCTCGACCGTGCCCGGCTCGTACCCGTGCATTCGCTGTACTTGCGGTGACCATTCCCACCGCTCGTCGGCGAAGTAGAAGCGGAACCAGCCGACCCGGTGCGGGTCTCCGCCACCAAGGGCGTGTTCGACGGACGTCTGCCCATCGAAGTCGACCAGGTCATCAGCCATGAATTGAAGGCTAACCCTGTCCAGGCAGATAGACATCGGGCCTGGTCAACACTTCGCGAACTGGATAGGCGCCGGGGCGAGCGCAACACTATCGCGAGCCCAGCCCGTGGTGCGATCATGGACCGTGGGCTTTGTCGGCGAGCTCGTCGCGTCCGTCTGATGCGCCCATACCGCGGAGAGGTGAGGCTCCTGGCGATCTTCGAGATCGCACCAGTCAAGGAG
This sequence comes from Mycolicibacterium pulveris, assembly GCF_010725725.1. Lineage (NCBI taxonomy): Bacteria > Bacillati > Actinomycetota > Actinomycetes > Mycobacteriales > Mycobacteriaceae > Mycobacterium > Mycolicibacterium pulveris. The sequence goes on from NZ_AP022599.1 coordinate 857,587, forward strand.
GTTCCTGATGCCTGTGGCACCGACGGATTCGCCGACGGCCGGACGCCGCTACCCCGACGAGTTCTTTTGGGGCACAGCCACAGCGGCCTTCCAGATCGAAGGCGCCTGGAACGAGGACGGCAAAGGCCCGTCGATCTGGGACACCTTCGGTCATGCCGGCAAGATCAGGGACGGTTCGACCGGCGACGTGACCGTCGACCACTATCACCGATACCAACAGGACGTCCAACTGATGAAGGCGATCGGCGCGACGGCCTACCGATTCTCGATCTCGTGGCCCCGCATCTTCCCCGACGGCACCGGGCAGCCGAACCCGAAAGGTCTGGACTTTTATCGCCGCCTGGTCGACGAGTTGCTCGAAAACGGCATCGAGCCGTTCGCGACGCTGTATCACTGGGATCTGCCGCAGGCGCTGCAGGACAAGGGCGGATGGCAGTCGCGCGACACCGCCAAGGCGTTCGGCGATTATGCCGGCTACCTCGCCGCGCAGCTCAGCGACCGGATGCGGCACGTCTTCACGATCAACGAGTTCTCCAGCTTCGTGGAACTCGGATACGGGAGGGGCATGCTCGCTCCCGGTCTGCAGCTGCCTCCCGCTGGGGTCAACCAAGTTCGTCACCATGCCGTTCTGGGCCACGGCCTTGCCGTCCAGGCGATTCGCGCTCAGGCCCGCGCCGGGACCAAAGTCGGGCCGGCGGAACAGATCATCGGCACAGCTCCCATCATCGAGACGCCCGAGAACATCCGGGCCGCCGCGACCGCATTGCGGGACTTCAACGCGGGCTACATGACCGTGATGATGGAGGGCCGTTACCCCGACGCGTTCCTCACCGGGCACGGGGCGGACGCGCCGAAGTTCACCTCCGAGGACCTGCAGATCATCGGTAGCCCGGTGGACTTCATCGGCACGAACATCTACATGGTCCACGCCTTCGTCCAGGCATCCGACTCCGAGCCCGGGTACGAAGTGGTCGCGGGAAGCTCCATGGTGCCTCCGCCGGCGCGGCCCTATCAGCCGGCACATGCCCGCGCCCAGTATCCGAACTCAGAAATCGCGTTGAGGCTCAGCCCGGAGTCGATGTACTGGGGGACGCGCCTGCTGGTCGACGTCTGGAACGCCAAGGAGATCTTTATCACCGAGAACGGCATGCCGACGACCGCCGAGGAGGACGCCGAGGGGTTCGACACCGGCCGCATCATCTGGCTGCGCGCTTACCTGACAGAGCTACAGCGGGCGACCGCCGACGGGGTGCCGGTGCGTGGCTACTTCCACTGGAGCCTGATGGACAACCTCGAGTGGGGCGCGGGCATGCAACCGAAGTTCGGGCTCTATCGCGTCGACCTTGCCACCCAGCAACGGATTCCGAAACTCAGCGCCACGTGGTTTCGCGAAGTCGCCCGCCACAACGCCGTCGTGTAGTCGTAGGGACTCGCCTCGACGCGTTGTCCGCTGATGTCGGCGCCCATGCTTACCATCCGGCTGTGAGGTTGCGGCTGTACTTGCTCACGGGTGTCGTCGCCGGCGTCGGCACATATCTGCTCGGCCTCGACGTCGGCTGGAGCGTGGCCGTCGGCGTGGCCGCACCGCTGGTCGTGGCGGCAGCGCCGGCGTTCCTCGCCGGTACCTTGGCCGGGCTGCGGACCCCGCACGATCCCGCCGAAGCCATGTCCGGCACCGAGTTCGAGGACCACGTCGCGCGGATCGCGCGGTCCTGCGGGCTGCCGGTCATCATGACGTCGCTGACCGGCGACTGGGGCGTCGACATCATCGCCGGCAAGCGCCCGAACCGGCTGGCCATCCAGTGCAAGCGTCAGTCGCGCCCGGTCGGCGCCGCCGCCGTCCAGGAGGTGGTGGCCGGCGCCCCCATGCAGGACTGCGCCAAGACCATGGTGGTCACCAACAACGACTTCACCCCTGCGGCAAGGAAACTCGCGGAGCTGCACGGCTGCGAACTGGTCAGCGGCACAGAGCTGCGCCGGTTGCCCGCGACGATCCGGCGGCTCACGCTGCCCGCGGCCCCGACCGAGATCAGCTGAGGGCGTCGCGCACAGCGCCGATCGCGGCGTCGATCTGCTCACGCGAAACGGTCAGTGCCGGGCGGAACCGCACTCCGGCCGGCCCGGTCGGCAACACGATCACCCGGCGGTCCCACAGTCCGCGGATCAGCGCGTCGCGCTGTGCCGCCGACGGCAGGCTGAACGCGCACATCAACCCGCGCCCCCGGACGTCGAGCACCCGACCGGGGAACTCGGCGGCCAGCTCCTCGAGCCGCGTGAGCAGGTATCGGCCCGTGTCGGCGGCCCGCGCGATCAACCCGTCGGTTTCGATGACCTCCAGGATGCGCCGCGCCCTCACCATGTCGGCAAGGTTGCCGCCCCAGGTGGAGTTGAGCCGGGAGCTGACCGCGAAGACGTTGTCGGCGACCTCGTCGACCCGACCGCCGGCCATGATCCCGCACACCTGCGTCTTCTTGCCGAACGCCACGACATCCGGCGTCACCCCCAATTGCTGGTAGGCCCAGGCCGTTCCGGTCAAGCCGCATCCGGTCTGCACTTCGTCGAAGATCAACAACGCGTCGAACTCGTCGCACAGCTGCCGCATCGCCGCGAAGAACTGGGGGCGCATGTGCCGGTCACCGCCCTCGCCCTGGATCGGCTCGACGATGAAACAGGCGATGTCGTGCGGGTTGGTCTCGAACGCCGCACGCGCCTGGGCGAGCGAACGGCCTTCTACCGCATCCATGTCCGCGCCCTTGCGCACGACGGGTGCGTCGATGCGGGGCCAGTCGAACTTCGGAAATCGGGCGACCTTGACCGGGTCGGTGTTGGTGAGCGAAAGCGTGTAGCCGCTGCGGCCGTGGAACGCGCCGGTGAGGTGTAACACCTTGGTGCCCAGGCTCGCATCGATGCCGCGTGCCTCGTTGAGCCGGCTCTTCCAGTCGAACGCCACCTTCAGTGCGTTCTCGACCGCCAGTGCGCCGCCGTCGACGAAGAACAAGTGCGGCAGCGCGGGGTCGCCGAGCACGCGGACGAACGTGTCGACGAACCGTGCCATCGGGACCGTGTAGATGTCGGAGTTGCTGGGCTTGTTGACCGCGGCCCGCGCCAGCTCCGCGCGGAACTGCTCGTTGGCCAGCGCCGGATGGTTCATGCCGAGCGCGGACGACCCGAAGAACGTGAACATGTCGAGGTAACGCGCACCGGTGCGGGCATCGACCAGATAGGAGCCCACCGAGCGGTCAAGGTCGAGCACCAGATCCAGACCGTCGGTCAGCATGCTGCGGGCCAGCACCTCGTGCACGTCGGACGCGGCGATGTCATGCCGCGCTAGAACAGCGGTCATACGGCGATTTTACTGTATATTTTCTGTTCTTACCGCTGTGACACCGGATATATTCCTGTCGTGTGGCTTACGGGACGTGCTGACGTCCGTCGTAGAAGGTCTGCAGGATGACGGTGCTTCTGGTGCGGACATTGGCCGCGGTGCGGATCTGTTGCAACAGGTCCTCGAGGGCGCGGGCCGAGCTGACCCGCACCAGCAGCACGTAGCTCTCCTCGCCGGCCACCGAGTGGCAGGCCTCGATTTCCGGTATGTGCTCCAGCCGGGCAGGCGCATCATCGGGTTGGGACGGATCGAGAGGGGTGATGGCGACGAACGCCGACAGCTGGTGCCCGATGGTTTCGGGGTCGATCCTGGCCTGGTATCCGGTGATGACGCCGCGGGCCTCCAGGCGGCGCACCCGCGACTGCACCGCCGACACCGACAAGCCGGCGCTGGCTGCCAGATGCGCCAGCGTCGCGCGGCCGTCGGCGACCAATTCGCGCGCCAGAATGCGATCGATTTCGTCCAACTGCACCGTTTCGTGCGGGTGTTCGTCGAGTTCACCCATGGCCGCACTGTATCCGAGGCGGTGTCGGCGATCTGCCAGCCGTTCCTACGACCTCGACCCGAAGGCGCCATCATGACCGACAGCCGAACCGTCCCGCTGCCCACCGCGGCCACGCTGAGCGCGAAAGTGCACGACGCGCTCAACGCCATGGGAGCATCCGTCGAACTCGGTGAGCCGACCGCACCGGGCCTGCACGCGAGCACCCCGATCACTGGAGACGTGCTCTACACCATCCCGGAGACGACGCCTGAAGAGGCCGACGCCGCCGTTACCCAGGCGGCGCGGGCGTTTACGACATGGCGCACCACGCCCGCCCCGGTGCGGGGCGCGCTGGTGGGTAGGCTCGCCGAACTGCTCGTCGAGCACAAGTCAGACCTGGCGACGCTGGTCACCGTGGAGGCCGGAAAGATCACCTCCGAGGCGCTCGGCGAGGTGCAGGAGATGATCGACATCTGCCAGTTCGCCGTCGGCCAGTCACGGCAGCTGTACGGCAAGACCATCGCTTCGGAGCGGCCGGGTCATCGGCTGATGGAGACCTGGCATCCGCTCGGGGTGGTCGGCGTGATCACGGCGTTCAACTTTCCCGTGGCGGTGTGGTCGTGGAACGCCGCGATCGCGCTGGTGTGCGGTGACACCGTGGTGTGGAAGCCTTCCGAGCTGACGCCGATGACCGCGGTCGCCTGCCAGGCGCTGCTGGAACGGGCGGCCGCCGACGTGGGCGCTCCCCAGGGGGTGAGCCGGCTGATAGTCGGCGGGCGGGAGATCGGCGAGCGGCTGGTCGACGATCCGCGGGTGGCGCTGTTGTCGGCCACCGGTTCGGTGCGGATGGGCCGACAGGTCGGCCCGCGGGTGGCGCAGCGGTTCGGCAAGGCGCTGCTGGAACTCGGCGGAAACAATGCCGCGATCGTGACGCCGTCGGCCGACCTCGAGCTCGCGGTACGCGCGATCGTGTTCTCGGCCGCGGGCACCGCCGGTCAACGGTGCACCACCCTCCGGCGTCTGATCGTGCACTCTTCGATCGCCGACGAGCTCGTCGACCGGATCGCTTCGGCCTTCCGGCAGCTGCCGGTCGGCGACCCGGCCGCCGACGGGACGCTGGTCGGCCCGCTGATCCACGAAACCGCCTACCGCAACATGTTCCGTGCGTTGGAGCAGGCGCGCAGCGACGGGGGCGAAGTCCTCGGCGGCGAGCGCCACAACTTCGGCGTGGGTTCGTACTACGTCTCCCCCGCGCTGGTGCGCATGCCCGCGCAGACGGAGTTGGTGCACACCGAGACGTTCGCCCCGATCCTCTACGTGCTCACCTACGACGAGCTCGACGAGGCGATCGCGTTGAACAACGCCGTACCGCAGGGGCTTTCGTCGTCGATTTTCACCACCGACCTCCGGGAGGCCGAGCGGTTCCTGGCCGCCGACGGTTCGGACTGCGGCATCGCCAACGTCAACATCGGCACCTCCGGCGCCGAGATCGGCGGCGCGTTCGGCGGTGAGAAGCACACGGGCGGCGGCCGGGAGTCCGGCTCGGACGCCTGGAAGGCGTACATGCGCAGGGCCACCAACACGATCAACTACTCGAGCGAACTACCGCTGGCCCAGGGCGTGCACTTCGGCTAGCGCGTTTCCAACGCCTTGGCGCAGCCGTCGAGGACGGCGAGGAAGCTCCACCGCAGCAGGCGCGAACTCACCGGTTCGAAGGCCTTTCCGCCCGACCAGACCGGGTGGGTGTACCTGGTCACCCAGTCGACGTGGGTGCCTGCGTCTGCGGGGCTGAACGTCAGCGTGCCCCCTTCGTGGACGAAACCCGGAACCGACCGCACGATGCGGTAGGAGTAGCTGCGCGGCGGGTCGAACGCCGTGTACTCCTCTTCGAACCAGATGCCCGCACCGGTCACGACACGCACCGCGCCCTTTCCCGGCTCCGACGACCCCTTCGCCATCCTGGCGCCGAAGACCAGCGGCGCCGCCGTCAGGCTCTTCGGGTCGGCCAGCCAGTCGAATACGCGCTCGGGCTGAGCCGCGATGGTGCGTTCGACGTGCAATTCGATCATCGCGCCATTCTAGGTCGAGTGCACATGCGGCCCAATGGGGTCAGTTCGGCGGCACCAGCATGCTCTGCCACGTGCGTTCCCCGTTGGCCGGGGCCAGGTCCTGCTGTGTGTAGACGTTGCCGTCCGGCGCCCGGTAGCTGCCGGTGGTGGGGTCGTAGAACGCGGTCGCGACCGGCGGCACCTCCGGCGGCGCCTGCGGGATGTCCTGCCCGGACAGGGTCGCGTTCGGATCGCCCTTCCAGTTGAACCCGTCGTTGAGCGGCACATACTCCTCGCCGCTCCGACACATCTTCGCGGTGGGCGCGCGCTTCCCCGGCTTCATCATGCAGGGTAGATTCCTGGCGCCGCGCACGGCATTCCACGAATTCTGAGGTATCCGGCAGTAGAGATCGTCGACCGGCCGATCCGGGGTGTCGGTCAGCGTCGGGATCCGCTGTTGCTGCGCGGGTAGGTATCCCGTGGTGCAGGGCGGGGGCAGGTTGAGGTTCAGGTTGAACGACAGGACCAGTCCGGGGTTCGGGGTGTTCTGGTTGGCGACGGTGCCGGCCTGCATGACCGCGACGCCCATGGGCAGCAGCACCAGCAGCTGTTCGATGCCCGGATGGTAGGTGAGGGCGAGTTCGCCGATGCCCAGCAGGTTGTTCATCAGCACGGGCACGGTCGGGTTCAGCCGTTCCATCAGTTGGCGGGCCTGGTCGGCGGCCGCAGCGCCGTGTTCGATCAGGCCGGCGACGGCGCTGTCGTGGGTCTTGAGCTGCCGGGTGAGGTCGGCGGCATTGGCCGCCCACGCCTTGATGGCGTCGGCGGTGTCGGCCTGCGAGTCCAGCACGGGTTGCGCCTGGTCGATCAGCGACACCATCGGTTCCAGGTTCGCGCGGGCGTCCATGGCCAGCTGGGTGGACCCCTGCACGATCCGGGAGAGTTCGGGCCCCAATCCGCCGACGGCGGCGTAGCTTTCGTCGACCACGGTCTTGACGTCGTCGCGCGGGATGGCCCGCAGTCCGCGGTTGGCCGCATCGAGCAGCGCGCCGATGTCGGGCGGGGTCGACGTGTCTTCGATCCCGATGACGTCGCCGTCGCGCAGCGGGCGTTCGTGGTCGCTGCGCGGCAGCAGCGCGACGTACTGTTCGCCGATCGCCGACGTGCTGTGCACCCTCGCTTCCAGGTCGGACGGGATCGCAACATCCGAGCGCAGCGAAAGCACCGCGTCCACCCCGGTTTCGGTGATGTTCACCGCGGTGACCCGGCCGACCTCGGTGCCGCGGTAGGTGACGTTCGCGGTCTCGTAGAGCCCGGCCGCCTCCGGCAGTTGCACCGTGACGGTGTAGCGGCCCAGCCCGATCATGGCGGGCAGCTTGATGTAGCCGAAGATCATCACCGCGCTCGCGATCACCGCGACGATGGTGAAGATCGACAGCTGCGTCTTCACGTGCCTCGTCAGCCGCATGTCACGGCCCCTGGTCGAGACGGTAGGGAACGACCAGCGGATTCGCCGCCGTGTAGGGGCTCGGTAGTTGGCCGATCGTGCGGCCCCACTGCATCTCCAGCTCGGTCAGATCGCCCTCCCACCGCGTGCCGGTGAACAGGTTGTTGTCGATGCGGCTGAGCGTCAGGTCGACGATCGCGGTGATGTTCGCGTAGTCGCCGCGAATCCAGTTGGCCAGCGGCCCTTTCGGCCACGGGAAGGTGCCCAGGAAGTCCAGCGAGCGGGTCAGGTCGGGGCCTGCGTCGGCCAGCGACTGCAGCACCGGTGCCACCGCTTCGAGTTCCTTGACCAGATTGTCCTTGCTCTGGTTGACGGTGTCGGTGGCCAGCGCGCTGAAGCGTCCGAGCGCGGTGACCGCGTCGGCGAGTTGATCCCGGCGGTCGGCGAGCACCTCCAGCGCGTCGGGGATGCTGTGGATCGCCTTGTCCAACACCGGCTTCTGGTCGGCGACTTGGCTCACCAGCCCGTTGAAGCTCTCGGTGGCGGAGATGATGTCACCGGTCTGGGTGTTGAGCCGGGCGGTGAACTGGTCGATCTGTTCGATCAGCCCGCGCAGGTCGGCTTCGCGCTGGTGAAAAGCGGTCGCGAAGGCCGCGGTGATGTCCTGCACCTGGCCGATTCCGCCGCCGTTGAGCAGGAGCGACAGCGCCGCCAGGGTCTGGTCGGTGCCCGGGTAGGCGCCCGCATTCCGCAGCGGGATCAAAGATCCGTTGCCCAGCTTGCCCTCCGGCGGAACCCCGACCGGAGGAGCCAGTTCGATGTGCAGCGAACCCAGCAGGCTCGTCTGCCCGACCTTGGCCGTGGCGTTGGCGGGCAAGTCGACATCCGGATTGAGGGTCATCGTCACCAGCGCGTGCCAACCCTGGCGCTCGATCTTGGTGATCGTACCGACGTTGGCGTCGCCCACCCGCACGCGCGAGTTCTGCTGGATGTAGCCGACGTCGGGCAGCTGCGCCTGCACGACGAAGGAGCCCGGGCCACCGCCCTCGGTGCCGGGCAGTGACAGCGAGTTCAGACCGTGCCACTCACAACCGCTGAGCACCATCGCGGCCATCGCCGCCAGCGCACCGGACGCGGAGCGGCGCAGCAGGTTTCGTCGGCTCACGGCTGGCCTCCGGGGACCATGATGCCCTCGAGCCCGGCGCTCGGATCGGTCGGTGTCGCAGGCACTTCCGCCGGAAGCGCTGGGCCATGCGTCTGCGCCGGTGGCGGGGGCGACGGTCGGTAATCGGGGCGCAGCCAGTCTTCGGAGTAGGTGAGCTCGTTCGGTCGGGCCGACTGACCGACGACGTAGTTGGCGCCGAGCGGCAGGAAGTTGTACTGGCGGTTCTTGATGATCGGGGCCAGGTACTGCACGCACAGCTTCGCGGACTCCTCGTTGTTCTTCCGCGACGCGGCTTGGATACCGCCGCACAAGAACGAGATCGGGTTCGCGAAGTTCTGCAGTGTGAGGGCTCCGGTGATGCCCTGCTGCGTGGGTTGGTAGATGTTGATGAAGTTCTGCAGGGTGTTCGGGAACAGGTGCAGCGATTGCTCGACGTCGTCGATGCTGTCGTGGACCGCGCTGGTGATCGACGCGAGCTTGTCGGCGGCGGTGCCGATCGCGTCCTGGTTCTCCGAGAGGAACGCGGTGGCCTCGGTGACCACGTGGTTGAGGTCGGCGATCGCGTCGCCGACACCGTCGGGAGCGCTGTTCAACGCCCCGGTCGCTGCGGCGAGGTTCCCGTTGAGCTGACGCAGCAGCGCCGAGCTGTCGTGCAGCGCGGAAACCACCACCGACAGGTTCTTCACGGTCGCGAACGTGTCGGCGCTGTGATCGCCGAGAATCGACAGTGCCCGTGCGAGTTTCACCACGGTGTCGTGGATGTTCACGCCCTCACCGCGCAGGTTGTTCGCGGCGGTGTCGACGAACGCGCCGAGGGTGCTCACGCCGCCGGGCTGCGTCGGCGCCAGCGCTTCGGTGAGCTTCTCCAGTTGCAACCGCAGGTCGTCCCACTCGAGGGGGACGGCGGTGCGGTCCTCGCCGATGACCGCACCGTCGGCCAGCTTCTCCCCACCCGTGTATGCGGGCGTGAGTTGGATCGCGCGGGCGGTGACGAGTTGCGGAGAGACGATCGCGGCCCTCGCGTCGGCGGGCACCGAGTATTTCCCGTCGACCCAGAACGTGATCTTCACGCGCTGCACCTGCGGTTCGATACTCGTTATCCGTCCCACCGGCACACCGAGGATGCGCACTTCGTCGTTGACGTAGAGCCCGTTGCTGTTCTCGAAGTAGGCGGTCAGATGAATTCGGTTGGCGGCAGCCACCGTTCGCCAGATCACCGCGGTGCTCGCGGCGAGTAGCAGCGCCAGCGTCACGGCGAGGCCGATGCGTAAGCGGCGCGACGTCATCGCTGGCCTCCCCTACTCGGCGGGCCGGGCGGCGGTCCTCCCGGCGGGGGTGCCTGCGGTGGCTCGCGGTGCGGATAACAGCCGGGTCCCGGCAACGGCAGGCCGGGCGGGCCGCAGCCCTGGTCGCCGGGATTGCCGGTGATCGCGTCGGGCACGGTCAGGCGTGGTTCGCCACCTTGGCCCGTGCGCGGGTACGGCACCGGCAGCGGCGGGGTGGCCCGCTGACCGACCTGCGGATCCGTGCGTTCGGAGGGCAACAGCACGTTGGGATCGAGCCCGAGGTCGGAGAACGCCGCGTCGACGAACGGCTGAATGAACTGTCCCGGCAGCAGGTTGGCGATGTAGGCCTTGAAGAACGGTCCCGAGGCCACCGACTCTCCCAGCGACATCGCGTACTGGTTCAGGTATTTGATCGCCTGCTGCAGACCCGCTTTCCGCGCATCGACGATGGCCAACGCCCCGTTGAGCTCGTCCAACGCGGGACGCAACCGGGCCTTGTTGTCGGCGATGAAGCCCGACAGCTGCTGGGCGAGGGCGGACAGATTGCCCGAAAGCTGCGCCAGGGCATCGCGTTGTGCCAGCAACTCGGCGAGAAGCGCGTTGCTGTTGGCGACCAGCTGGCCGACCTGGTCGGCGCGCTCTGACAGCACCGCACTCGCCTGGTTGGCGTTGGCGAGCAGGCTGCGCAGCGCCGTGTCCCGCTCGGCCAGCGTCTGGGAGAACCGGCCGACACCCTCTACGGCGTTGCGGACGTCCGGCGGCGTGTCCTTGAACGTTTCGGCCAGAGTGGCCAGCGACTCCGAAACTCCTGTGGTGTCGAGGCTTTCGATCGTGGCGGTCAGATCACCCAGGGCATCGGGCAGCTGGTAGGGCGACTGGGTGCGCTCGGCCGGGATGGCGCGGCTGAGCCGTCCCTCACCTCGCGGGGTGATCTCGAGCACCTTGGCGCCCAGCAGGCTCTTGGTTCGGATCTTCGCCTCGGTCTGCTCGCCGAGCCGCACGCCCGAATCGACCTTGAATTTCACCAGAACCTGTGCACCTTCGAGGTCCACCGACGACACCTCGCCGATGCGGTATCCCGCAACCTGTACGGGCGCACCCGCTTTCAGGCCACCGGACTCGACGAAGTAGGCGGAGTACTTGTCGGTGCTGTTGAGGAAGGGGAGTTTGTCGTACTGCAGCGCCAGCGCGACGATCGCGACCGTGACGGCGATTCCGATGATGCCGATGATCACCGGGTTGCGTTCCTGGAAGGATCTCATTTCGGCGCACACCGTCCCGTGCTCTGCCCGGCCAACTTGACGTACACCGGTTGACCGCCCTTCCCGTTGACCTTGAGCACCAGGTCGCAGAGGTAGAACGTGAAGAAGTCGCCCATGATGCCCAGCCGGCTGAGCACCTTGTAGGACTCCGGCAGCGTCTCGAGGTACTCGTCGAACCATTCGTGGTCGGCCGCGATGATGGCAGCGACGCGATCGGTTTGCGCCACGGTCTCGTTGGCCGCGGGCCGGGAGCGCACGAGCAGGTCGGCGAGGGTCGCCGACGCGGCATTGGTGTAGGCGACGGAGTTGGCGATCTCGGTCTTGCGATCCGCCAGCCCCTTCGTGAGTTCGGACAGCTTGTCGACGGCCTTGGCGAACTGCTCGCTCTCACCGGCGAACGAGCCCGTCACGGCGTTGAGGTTGATGATCACCTGCCCGATGAGCTCGTCGCGGTCGGCGAGCGTGCTGGTGATCTGCGCGGCCTGGCTCAGGAATGCGCTGACCGTGGCGCCTTCGCCTTGGAACACCGAAATCAACTGGGCCGACAGCATGTTAACCTGCTCCGGGTCGAGCGCGCGGAACAGCGGGCGGAAGCCTCCGAGAAGGGTGTCGAGGTCTAGCGCCGGTTCGGTCAGGTTCGCCGTGATCGTGCCGCGAGGGGGAAGGGGCCTGGTTGCGCCGGTGCCCTCCAGCAGGGCCAGGTACCGGTCACCGATGGGGTTCTCCCACCGGATCGCGGCCTTCGACGCGTCGGTGAGCTCCACGGTGGGGTCCGTCGAGAACTCCACCACGGCTTGGGAATTCTCGTTGATCGAGATGCCCTTCACCTTGCCGACCTCCACGCCGGCGATGCGGACGAAGTCGCCGGACTGCAACCCGCTGACATCGGTGAACTCGGCGCGGTAGAGCCGCTCGCTGGAGAACCGGAACTGCGAGAAGATCGCGAGCAGCCCCGCGGTGCCGAGCAGGCACACGACCACGAAGACGGTGAATCCGATCGCAGCGCGTCGCAGGCTGGTGTTCACGGGTTCGGCTTCCTAAGCTTTCGGGGGCTTTCGGGGCTCACGGCGCAGGCGGCGGGACGGGTGCGGGATCCACGGGCAGCCCGGGATACAGCGGCGTGCCGTCAGCGGCGTACCAGGGTGCGCCGTAGGGCGGCCCACCCGGGTACGGGGGCGGCGGGCCGGGCGCCGGGCCGGGCAGGCACTCGCCGACGTGCGGCGGTTCGGGGACGGCGCGGGTGACGGGGAAGTAATCGGCCGCGCAGGTGCGTCCGATCCCGGGATTCGGCCGCCAGTCCAAGCCGGTGCCGAAACCGGTGTTGGTCACCAGTTGGCGTACCGGGAAGTTCTTGGCGGCATCGGGCAGCGACCCGCAGCCGGGCTTACCACCGGGTCCGCCCTTGGCGGCCACGATCGGCAGGTTCTCCGGATACCGGTACAGATCGTCGCCGAACGAGATACCCGCATCGAGGAACACCGTCCGGCCGTCGCCGCCGAACCACTCGTTGCCGGCCTTGTCCAGAAAGACCTTCGCGCCCTGGATCGTGCAGGTGTATTCCGGGTTGTACTTGAGCAGCAGGCTGGTCGTCGGCTCGAGCACGTTGATGCCGTCGACGATGCTGTCCTTGTGGGGTGCCAGCAGCTCGGTTCCCCGGTTCGCGAAGCCGGCGGTGCTCAACAGCAACGCATCCAGATGTGCGGCGTGAGCGGTGATTGTGTCCGCCGTGGTGGACGCCGCGTCGATCGACGACAGGATGTTCGCCGCGGCGGAAGCGTAGGCGTCGCTGAAGGCCCCGAACGAGCGCCAGTCGGCGGCGACGGTGTCCATCCGCGGATTGACCGCCTGCAGCACCTGATACGCGTCGGTGGTGGCCCGCCCGATGCGTTCGCCTTGACCGCGCACGCTGTCGGCAACCGCGCTCAGAACGGAGTTCAGCTTCGCCACGTCGATTTGGTCGAGGAGTCCGACGAGGTTGTCGAATACGGTGTTGACCTCGGTGGTGACGTTGCGTGACCGCAGCACCTCACCGGCCGTCAACCGCTGTGGGCTCGGGTCCTCGGGATAGATCAGCTCGACGTACTTGGCACCGAATGCGGTGGTGGACTTGATTTCTGCTTCGACGTTCGCGGGAATGCGGTCGGCTTGCCGCGGGAAGATCTCGAGCTGGAGGCTGGTGGGCTGACCGCCGCCGTCGACCCCGGCGACGCGCCCCACCTCGACGCCGCGCAGTTTGACCTTGGCGCCGGATTCCATCACCAAACCGGTGCGCTCGGAGACGAGCGTGACGGCCAGGTAGCGGTTGAAAGTTCCTGCGAACAACGCCATGCACAGCCCCATCAAGCCGATGATGGCGCCGAACATCGCGATCGCCCACCAGACCGGGTGGATGCGCTGTGCCCGTTCCGCGAGTGTCATCGCGCTATCCCGCCAAGTGGAAATTGCCGGACTGACCGTAGATGGCCAGCGAGACGAACAGCACGACGAAGACCGCGGCGATCATGGACGTGCGGACCGCCCGTCCGACGGCCTCCCCCACCCCGGCCGGACCACCGGATGCGGTGAACCCGTAGTAGGTGTGCACCAGCATGATCACGACGGCCATCAGCACCGCCTGAAAGAAGGACCAGATGATGTCGGTCGGGTTCAAGAAGGTGTTGAAGTAGTGGTCGTACACGCCGGAGGACTGCCCGTAGACGACGGTCGTGCCGAATCGGGCCGCCAGAAACGCCGTCGTCATCGCGACGCAGTACAGCGGCATCACGACGACCACGCCTGCGATCAGGCGATTCGACGCCAGGTAGGCGACCGCCCGCACGCCGATCACCTCGAGCGCGTCGATCTCCTCGTTGATCCGCATCGCGCCCAACTGCGCGGTCGCCCCCGCGCCGATGGTGGCGGCCAGCGCGATCCCGGCGATCACGGGGGCGATCAGACGGACGTTGAAGAAGGCCGAGGCGAATCCCGTCAGCGCTTCGACTCCCACGTTGGCGAACTGGTTGTAGCCCTGGACGGCGACCAGCGCCCCGGTGGACAAGGTCAGAAATCCGACGATGACAACCGTTCCGCCGATCACCGCCAACGCGCCTGTGCCCAAGCTCATCTGGGCGATCAGCCGCACCGTCTCGCCCTTGTAGTGCACGATCGCGTCCCTGGTGGACACCAAGGTCTGGAAGTAGAACTGCGCCTGCCTGCCGACGCGGGTGAGCCCGGCCGTGAGGTCGTGGGTGAGCCGGTGCAGTCGCGGCATCCGCGTGCTGGGGACCGCGGCGGTCACAACGTCACCTTCACACCGACGGCGGTCGCGACGATGTTGATCGCGAACAGCGCCACGAAGGTGAACACGACCGTTTCGTTGACGGCGTTGCCGACGCCCGCGGGCCCGCCGCCCACGGAGACGCCTTTGTAGCAGGCGATCAGTCCGGCCGCCAGCCCGAACAGGCTCGACTTGATCAGCGCCACAACGACATCGGGCGCCTTGGTGATGACCGTCAGACCCCCGACGAACGAACCCGGCGTGACGTGCTGAACGAAGACCGAGAACGCGAAGCTGCCGACGAGACCGACCAAAATCACCACCGACGACAGCAGGGTCGCCACCACCGTGGCCGCGAGCACGCGCGGCACGACCAGCGCCTGGATCGGGTTGACGCCCATCACCCGCAACGCGTCGAGTTCCTCGCGAATGGTCCGTGCCCCCAGATCCGCACACATCGCCGTGGCGCCCGCTCCGGAGACGACCAGCACCGTGACGACCGGGCCGATCTGCGTCACCGTGCCGTACGCCGCTCCGGTTCCCGAGTAGTCGGCGGCGCCGAACTCGACCAGCAGGATGTTGAAGGTGAACACCAGCAGCACGGTGAACGGAATGGCCAGCATCAACGTGGGAACCAACGAGACCCGCGCGACGAACCACGACTGCAGGATGAACTCTCGCCAGGCGAAGGGACGGCGCGGAATCGACACCAGCACGTCGAGCGCCATGGCGAAGAAGCCGCCGACGGCACCGAGCGGCTTACCCGCTTTCGTCGCGCTCAGCTTCTCCAGCCGAACCCCCAGGCTACTCATCCCCGGTGTCCGACGCGCACTCGCCACCGAGCAAGTGAACTCATAGGCAACCCATCCTGACGTGCGGCGATCCCTAGCTAAACCTAATGACATGCGGTATTCTCCGCCGGGGTGACAATCTACTAGCAATAGGTTTAGTTGCCAAGCCCGAGTTACTGACCGGTTCCGTTCGCGCGCAACTCGCGGCGCGGTCAGGCCGACGGCTTCTCGGCGCCTCGCGCGTACTCGTCGCAGAAGATCAGGCCGTAGAGGAAACTGCGGATCCTGTTCGCGAACAGCTCCTTCACCGTGAACTCATTGGCCTCGAGTGCTGCGGTGAGGTTCGGATGCTCCTCGAAGCTCACCGCGGGGAAGAGGGCACCGCGCGTGCGGGGCTTGCGTACCGCCTCGCTCAACACCGCACCCACGCAGAGCGTTTCGACCCCGTCGAGGATCTGCACGTGCAGGTGCACCGGCACGCCGGAGTCGTGGAGGTAACGTGCCGCATCCTCGAATCCGGGCACGAGCAGTTCCCGGGGCAGGTGCTTGATGAGGACCGGCGCCGCGTTGCGGTGGCGCAGCACCGATTGCCGAAAATTCAGCCCGAGGCTGACGAAGTACTCCGGCCAGTCCGGACCCGGCGGGCGCCGCGGCCGGATCACCGACTTGCCGGCGATGTGGCGCGCCACCGCGATGAGGATGTCGTCCTTGCTTCCGAAGTGGTGGTAGAGCGAGGGCGCCCGCACACCCAGATGCTGCGCGAGTCGGGGCAGGCTGAACGCGTCGAGTCCCTCTTCGTCGATGATCTCGATCGACGCCTCGACGGCGGCCGTGCGGCTGATCAAGGGCTTTGACGGCCGGGCCATGTCAGTGAGTTCCTAAACCTCGGGGCGGCGCACCGCCGGGTGTCTCGGCTAGCCAGTATAGGTAGCGCGGGCGCGAAAAACGGGTCTCGACTGTGCGTTTCGTCGAGTCGTTCGACCTGGAAAGCGATGATTCCATGTAGCTCACGCAGCTCAGTTGCGCGGGGTCCGGCCCAGTCGGCGCCGCCAGTCATGGGCGCCGAGAAGGCGTACCGCCCGCCCCATCAACCGGGACCGCCACGGCGCCACCGGGTACCACAGCGGCTCGGACTTCAGAGCGAACCGCTCTTCGACCACGGACTGCTGACGACAGTACTTCAGGACGCCCGCAGCCCCGCCGAACCGTGTGCCGAGCCCGGAGTTCTTCCAGCCGCCCATCGGAATCGGCATCTGAAAGGTCGCCACCAGCGCATTGTTGACCGACACCGATCCGGCCTCGATGCGTCGCGAAAGCTGTTCGGCCTTGCGACGATTCCGCGTCCACAAGCTGGAGCTGAGACCGTAGTCGGAGTCGTTGGCCAGCGCGACGGCTTCGTTCTCGTCGGCCACGCGCATGATCGCCAGCGTCGGGCCGAAGGTCTCTTCGCGCATGCACCGCATCGAGTGATCGACGTCGACCAGCACCGTCGGCGCGAAGCCGTTGCCCGGCCTGCGCTGCCCGCCGGTGAGGACCCTGGCTCCCTTGGCGACGGCATCTTTCACATGCTCTTCGACGATGTCGGTCTGGGCGGGGGTGACCATCGCCCCGATATCGGTGGCGAAGCTTCCCGGTGCGTCCATGCCCTGGCGCAGCGCGGCGACCCGCGAGGTCACCAGCGCGACGAAGTCGTCATAGACCGGCGCCTCGACGTACACCCGCTCGACTCCCACGCATGCCTGCCCCGCGTTCGTCATCCCGCCCCACACCGCGGCGCCGGCGGCCCTGTCGAGGTCCGCGTCGGCCAGCACGATCATCGCGTCCTTGCCGCCCAACTCGAGGCTGCACGGGATCAGGCGCTCGGCGCAGCGCACCGCGATGGCCCGGCCGGTGCGCACCGAGCCGGTGAACATCACCATGTCCACCTGGTCCACCACGGCGGCGCCGGCCTCCTGGTCGCCGTTCACCGCCGCAAGGACCGGGGGCGCGCCGATGTCCTCCCGCCAGCCACGCACGACCTCGGTCCAGGTCAGCGGCGTCACCTCAGAGGGCTTGGAGACCACGGCCGCACCGGCGACCAACGCCCCCACCGCGTCCATCATCGGGCCGGCCAACGGGCCGTTCCACGGCGTGATGAGGCCGACGAGTTGGTGCGGGCGGACCTGCACGCGCAACCGGCGGACCGCGTTCGCCGCACCGGCGGGCTTGACCTTGCGGTCGGCGAGGAAGCCCTCGGCGTTGGCGGTGAAATAGTTGATGACGTCCAAGGCGACCGACATCTCGAGAGACGCGTCGGCCCACGACTTTCCGGTCTCCTGCTGCACCAGTTCGAGCAGTCGTCGCTCGTTGTCGAGCAGCCAATCCAGCCAGCGCAGCAGGTGCTCGCTGCGCCCCCGTGGCCCCAATGCCTCCCACTGCGGCTGAGCGCGACGCAAATCGTCGCAGACCGTGGCGATCTCGTCGGCGCCGAAAGCCGGCACCTCCCCGACTTCACGTCCGTCCACCGGACACCTGACGGAGAGCACCGGCCGCCCGGAACGTCCGTCCGGTCGTCCCGTCACTGCAGCCGGACCTGACATCGTGTGACTCCCTCGGATGATCGGAGGCGATTTACCTAACATCGTAAGTTTTGTCGGCGCCGAAACGCAATGTGACACCGCTATGGACTCGCCTTCAACCTAACGCCTATAGTTTTAGGTGTCGTCGCAGGCCCTCGAGGAGAAGTGCCACATGAGAGTTCGCCTTGACCGCTCCAAGTGCGCTGGGCACGCGCAGTGCTTCGCCGTCGATGCCGACCTCTTTCCGATCGACGACGACGGTTACTCCATCCTGGAAGCGCGCGAGGTCGCGCCCGGCGACGAAGAGGTCACCCGCGCAGGCGTCGCGGCATGCCCGGAACTGGCGCTGATCCTCGAAGAGGACTGAGCGCATCCTTCGTTTACAACTGACAAATGACGTATGATGTCAGCATTGGCTCGGTGATCAAGGGAGGCGAATGCCTCGACGCAGAGACGGCTCCGGTCTCAGCAAGGACGTCGACGAGGCGCGCGAGCAGATTCTGGCCGCCGCGGAAGCGGTCATTTTGCGCTACGGCATCCCCAAGACCACGATGGACGACATCGGCAAAGAGGCCGGTGTATCGCGGCCGACGGTCTATCGCTACTTCGGCGATCGGGACGCGCTGGTCGCTGCCCTCATCGAGCGACGCGCACGCATGCTCTTCGAGCGGGCACGAAAATTCATCTTGAGCCATGACACGTTCGCCGAGCAGTTGGTGGAGGGCCTGGTCTACCTCGTGGATCGCGGCCGGAAGGACCCGATCGTGCGCATCCTGGTCAGCCCGGAGCACATGGGCATGACCACCCCCATCGTCGGCGGAACGAACCTGGCCACGAACCTCACGGCGGAGATGTGGGAGCCGATCTTTCGCCGCGCGATGGAACGCGGTGAGATCCGCGACGACTTCGATCTGGGGGCCGTCGCGGAGTGGCTCGCGCTGGTGCAGTACATGATGGTGGGACGGCTGGATTTCGCCCGTTCGAAAGACCCCGATCACCGCGACATGCTGCGCACGTTCGTGCTGCCGGCGTTTCTTTCGTCCGAGGCCGGCTGAGCACAGCGCCGACCCTTGCCGCACTGCCGATTCCCCACCTCGAAGGAGCATCCCGGATGACGTCGCACCCCGAAGCCCCGAGCTTGTTCATCGACGGCCGGTTTCGCCCGGCCGCCAAGACGATTCCGATAATCGAGGCGGCTACCGGCGCGCTGCTGGCCGACGGGCCCTGCGCCACGGAAGCCGACGTCGACGACGCCGTCGCCGCCGCCAACGGGACCGCAGCCCAGGCTTGGCGTGCGTCGGATCCGCGCGACCGCGCGGACGTCCTGAGGCGGTTCGGCAAGGCGCTTCGGTCGCGGGCCGAGCACACCTCGGTGCTCGTCTCCCGCGAGAACGGCATGCCGATCACCTTGTCGCGCAGCGTCAACGGCGCATTCCCCGCTGTGCTCGTCGGGTACTACGCGAAGATGATCGCCGCGTGGGAGGCCGAGGAGGTCCGGCCCGCGCTGATCGGCCACACCATCGTGCGGCGGGAACCCGTCGGTGTCGTCGGTGCGATCACCCCGTGGAACTACCCGCAGGCGTTGGCCGTCATGAAGATCGCGCCGGCGCTGGCCGCCGGCTGCTCGGTCGTCCTCAAGGCAGCTCCCGAAACAGCCCTTGATGCAATGGTTTTCGGTGAGTCCGCCGCTGAAGTAGGCATACCGCCGGGCGTGCTCAACATCGTGCCCGGCGACGCCGCCGCCGGCAGCCGCCTGGTCTCGCACCCCGATGTCGACAAGATCGCCTTCACCGGCTCCACCGCAGCCGGCCGAGCCATCGCAGCCGAATGCGGCCGGCTGATCCGTCCGGTCACGCTGGAGCTCGGCGGCAAGTCCGCCGCGATCATCCTCGACGACGCCGACCTGACGGCCACGGTCAACGGACTGCGCACGGCCTCATTCGTCAACAACGGACAGACCTGTCACCTGAGTTCGCGCATCCTGGTACCCGAATCCCGCTACGCCGAGTTCGTCGAGGCGATCGCGCAGCTGGCGAGCGACCTGGTCGTCGGTGACCCGCTGCAGGAGAGCACCGAGATCGGTCCGCTGGTCAGCCAGCGACAGCGGGAGCGGGTGCTGGAGTACATCCAGCTCGGCATCGACAGCGGCGCCAAACTCGTTGCCGGCGGCGACGTTCCGCAGGACCAGCCGAAGGGCTGGTACGTCTCGCCGACCGTGTTCGCCGATGTCGACAACGCCGACCGGATCGCGCAGGAGGAGATTTTCGGCCCGGTCCTGACGATCACCCCCTACACCGACGACGCCGAGGCGGTGCGCATCGCCAACGACAGCGAGTTCGGGCTTGCCGGGACCGTGTGGTCGCAAGACACCGCGCGCGCCACCGACATCGCACGTGCCATCGACACGGGTTCGATCGGGGTCAACGACTACCAGCTCGACATCCAGTCACCGTTCGGCGGCGTCAAGGCGAGCGGGTTGGGCCGCGAACTCGGTCCCGAAGGCCTGGCGGCCTATCACCGCATCAAGTCGATCTACCGGGCGGGCCCCGCCTGAGCGAATCGTCCGCTCAGCGGACCCTACTGAACTTGTCCGCGATGTCCCGATACGCATCGCGGAGCTCGCGTTTCGCGATCTTGCCACTGGGCAAGCGCGGCAACGGATCCGAGTTCAAGACCACGTAGCGTGGCACCTTGTAGTCCGAGAGCACCCGCTCGCAGTGCGCGACGACGGCCGCCTCGTCAAGGTGGTGTCCCGCGGCGACCGAGATGATCGCCGCGGGAGTCTCCCCGAACCGGGGATCGGGCGCGGGGATGACCGCGACCTCGGCGACACCGTCGAGCGCGGCGATCGCGGCCTCCAGCTCGACCGGCGAGATGTTGATTCCGCCCGAGATGATCAGGTCCTTCATCCGGTCCACGAAGGTGATCCGGCCCTCGGCATCGCTGACGCCGACGTCGCCGCTGTGTAGCCACCCGTCCCGGATCGCCGCCGCCGTGGACACCGGGTCGTTCCAGTAGCCGGGTGTCACGCCGGGGCCGCGCACCACGATCTCACCCTGCTCGCCGGGTTCGGCGAACGAGCCGTCGGAGTTCATGACCCGGACCTCGGTGAAGATCGAACCGCTGCCACACGAGTCCGGCTGCTGCAGCGCCTCGGCTTTCAGGGTCGCCGTGGCGACCCCGCCCGATTCGGTCATGCCGTAGATCTGGCGCAGCAGCACGCCTTTGGCGGCCCACCGCCGCAGCAGATCCGGTGGCACCGCAGCACCTCCGACGATGGCGGTCTGCAGGCTGGAAAGGTCAGCAGCCTCGAATTCGGGTGCCCTCGAGAGGCTTTCGAAGATCACCGGCACACCGAACAGCGTCCGCACCTTGTGCTGCTCGATGAGTCGCACCGCGCGCGAGGGGTTGAGCTCGGGCTCGACGATCAGGGCGCCGCCCAGCACGGTGGTCAGCAGCAGCCCGTACACCAGGCCGGGGGTGAACGCGAGCGGCAGCACGAGCAGGCTCACGGTGCCGGGGCGGAAGCCCTCCTCGGTCAGCGTGTTCTCCAGCACGATGGAAAGCAGCGTCTGGTTCGTGAGGATGACGCCCTTGGACAGCCCGGTCGACCCGCTGGTGAAGATCACGGCGATCGGGTCGTCGAGTGTGCGCTCGACGCGGAAGTCGTCCCGATCGCCCACGCGCAGCGCGTCGACGACGTCGAAACCGAGCACGGTGAAACCACCGTCGCCCCCTTTGGCCTCCTCGGCGGCGGCGAGGGTCTCGGGTGCGCAGATCAACAGGCTCAAGCCGGCGTCGTCGGCCACCTTGCGGATCTCGGCGGGCTTGAGCCGCGCATTGAAGGGCACCAGCACTGCTCCGGACTTGATGACGGCGAGCGCGACCACCGGCCACTGCAGCACGTTGGGTGCCAGCAGGCCCACCCGGTCTCCGGGCGCGACGCCGGCGTCGACCAGCGTGCGTGCCAGCCGGCCGGACCAGTCGTGCAGTTCTCGGTACGTCAGTTTCTCGGGGCCGACGCGGATCGCGACGTCGTCGCCTTTGGTCTTGGCCCACCAGTTCAGCGCGGACCCCACGGTCGCGGCCATGTCCCTCCTTCACGATCCCGGCGGTGGTGCACCGGGTTCACACCGTCTGTAGCGATCCAAACACCGTCGAGCTCACCATGGGTGCCATGGGGCCACCGATCAGCAGGGAGATGTCGGCATCGGCAACGGGGTTCGGCGAGCCGCCACGGATCTGCCGGACCGCCTCCAGCACGAGGCCGATGCCGTGGACGAAGCCCTCGGCGATGTTGCCGCCCGCGGTGTTGATCGGCAGCGCGCCCCCGGGCACCGTCAGGTTGTCCACCGTCATGAACTCGCCGGCCTCGGGACCGGGCGGGCAGAGCCCGTGGTCGATCATCGCGGCCACCGCCGGGCCGGTGAAGTTCTCGTAGACCTGCGCGACGTCGACATCGGCGGCGCTGATACCCGCGCCCTGCCACAGCCGCCGCACCATTGCCGGGTGGAAGCCCGCCGAGGTGTAGCGCTCCTCGTTCTCGACCGACTCGTTCCATCCCGCCGCCGCCCCCTGCACACCGGACAGGATGACGGCGGGGGCACCGGCATACTCGTCGTGGCGGTCGGTCGCGGCGACGAGAATGGCTGCGGCACCGTCGTTCTCGCGTGAGCAGTCGTAGAGCCGAAGCGGCTCGGAGATCAGTCGGCTGCTTGCGTAGAGCTCATGGTCGAGCGGCTTGCCGTATGCCACGGCCCGCGGGTTGTTCTGGGCGTGGTGGTAGCCGGCCATCGCGACCGCCTCCAGCGCCGACGGCGGCACCCCGTCGACCTCGAGGAGCCGCTGTGTGCGCAACGCGCAGATCTGGGCGGGTGTGACGACACCGTGCGCGGTGTAGAGCGTGCCCAGGTGGCCCTTGGCGAACGCGCGCCGGCCGTCCACCGCCTCGGACAGCCCGCGGTACACGGCCACGCAGTTCGCTTGGCCGCTGTAGACCGCCGCGGCCGCACAGTTGACGGCGGCCGCGAGCCCGCCGCCCCCGCCGCCCCAGATCTGCGTCGACCACCGCACCTCGTGCACGCCGAGTGCCGCACCGATCGCCAACCCCTCCGAGGAGTCCTCGGAGTAGGACACGAACCCGTCGATGCTGCGGGGATCGCAACCCGCGTCCGCGCAGGCCGCCAGGATCGCCTGCAGTACCAGTTGAGCCGAGGTGCGTTCGCTGGTGCCGCGCCGCAGGTACTCGGTGGCGGCGGCCCCGACCACCGCGGTCGCACCCCGGAAGCCGTCGCTCACGGCCGCGCTCCGTCCTGGTGCCACCGGACCAGCGGCCAGTGCCGGTCGTCGGGCGGTTGTTGGATCGTTCCGCGGACCGCGGCTCCGATGGTCGGGGTGATCCCGTCGGCATTCTCCAGCACGCCCAGCAGCCGGCACCCCCCAGCGGCCGGCAGCTCGACGAGCACCACGACGTAGGGCAGGTGCCCGGTGGCCTCCGGGGTGAAGGCCTGCCAGGTGCGCGTCCACGCGTAGATGGTGCCGACGGGATCAACGGGCTCCCAGGCGGTTTCAAAGCCATGGCACTTCGGGCAGACCGGCCGGGGCGCCCAGATCCAGATCGCACAGTGCGGGCACCGTTGCAGCAGCAGACGGCCTTCGCGCAGCCCGTCCCAGTGCGGGGCGTCCACGCCGTCCCAGGCCGGACCGGTCGCGTCGATCCACGGCGGGGTTTCGGGAATGTTGCGAACGCTGAACACCCGCCAAGTGCCGTCGTGGAATCTCACCCAGCGACTGCGCAATTCGAACCAGGTGTCGTCGGCTTGGGTGTAGCGGATCACCGCATCGAAGCGCGCGTCGCCGGCGTCGGCGATCCGGCGCACCTCGGCCGACTTCAGCTGGGCGGGGACGTCGGCCGAGCCGATCAGCTGTCCGATCCGGTCGGGGAGGAAATCGGCCAGCACCGCGGGATTATCCCCAGCGGCAACCGCTTTGCCGTGGGCCTTTACGGTGCTGACCAAGTCTGCGGGCACGGCGGCGTCGAGTTCGATGGTCATCGGCGACCGCGAAGCTGGAAGCACACGTCGGTGCGGTCGTGCTGGAACCCGGCCGCCCGGCAGGCGTTGACCCATGCGGCGTCGGCGGAGTCGACGTACACGATCACGCCGCTGCGCCCGGCCTCGTGGGCGAGCGCCGCGGCACCGTCGAGCAGTCGCCGGCGTGCCTGCGTCGGCGCGTTCGGCGCCGCGCTGACGGCGGTGATGGTCACGCACACCCCGAATTCCTCTGAGCTGACGGGACGGTCGTCGACGGCGACCACGCCGACCACTCGGCCCGCCTCGCGCAGCGCGAACAGCTCGTCTGTCGTCGTGATGTCGACCCACTCGGGCGTGTCGTCGACCGTCGAAGCCACGAAAGGCTCCAGCACGGGTGCGGCGGTGGCCTCCTGCGCGGACTCCGTCGACCGGATCAGCTTCCACACCCGTCGCGTCCGGGGAATCAGGAACCGGTCGCCCAACCGTCCCGCGGCGGGATGGTTGCCCTGCGCCCAGGCGGTGATCGTGTGCGCCCCGGTGCCCAGCCACCCGTCGGGCCCGGCGGTGTCCAGGCCCACCTGCTCGAGCAGCAGGGTGGTGATCCCGATCGAGCGCAGCCGCGGGTCGATCACGATGGCGCCCTGCGCGCTGCCGTCGGGGTCGACCACGAGCCGGAGCAGCCCGGCGATCCGTTCCGGTTCCTCCGCCGCGCCCAACGCGGTGCTGTACGGCAGCATCCAGATCAGCAGGTGCTTGACCCGGCTGTCCGTGGTCTGCATCGCGCGTTCGACGTCACCGAAGTCGATGGTGCTGTACTCCGGTTCGGCATCGTATGTCGCGGCCCGATCGAGTAGGTCGGCCAGTTGCGCTGCTTCGTCGGCGTCGAGCCGGGTCCGCCATTCGTACTTGATCATCGCGACGACGACGCCGCGCCCGCGGCGAGCAGCTTGCGGGTCTCCCTCCGGAACACCTGGTTGGCGGTTTCGTTGCGGCCCAACAGCATTTCGCCCGCATCGGCGCTGGCCATCCCGCGCTGTGCGTTGCGCAGCAAGGGGAAGTCCTCGTTGTGCAGCACCGCCAGCAGGATCTCCCAGTTCTTGTCCCACCGCTTGTTCCAGTGCTCCTCCTCGAGGCCCGAGGCCTCCAGGGTCGGCACGATGAGCCGCTGCTCCATCCGCGAGCGGGTCGGGTCATTCTGGTCCGGCCGGAAGGTGAGCAGCTGGAAGTGATCGGGTTGGCGCAGCAGCGTGCTGTTGGGCAGCAGGAAGTGCGTCTCGGTGACGTAGGCTCCGAGGTCGCGGTCGCCGGGATCCTCTTCGAGCCAACGGTCGATCGACTTGCGGGGCGCGATGAAGCGGCAGTGCCTGCCGAAGTCCTCGAACGCCATCACGTTGGTGTGGATCACCTTGCCCGCCGTGTTCGGGTGCGCGTACTGGATGTGATACCCGTCCAGGAAGGCGTCCTGCATGATCTTCCAGTTGGTGGGTTCCTGGAAGCCTGCGGAGCGCACGCACATCAGCGTGTCGAGCCGGTATCCGGCGAGGATCGCGTCCATCTCGGGACCGAGCCAGGCGGCGACGTCGATTTCGGCGTTGGCATTGTCGACAACCCAGATGAACCCGTGCCGCTCCTCGCACGGCACCTCGACCAACCCGTGGTTCTCTTTGTCGATCTCACCGAAGGTGGCATCCCGGGTGATCATCCGCAGTGAGCCGTCGGGGTCGTAGGACCACCGGTGATAAGGGCAGGAGAAGAAGCGGCAGCGGCCCTTCTCGCTCTCCTCCAGCAGCGCACCGCGGTGCCGGCACAGGTTGACGAAAGCCTTTACCCCGCCGTCTTTCTGACGAACGACGATGAGGTTGTTGCGCGGCATCGTGACGGTCAGGAAATCGTACGGCTTGGCGATCTCCGAACCGTGCGCCACGATCGACGGCACGACGCCGAAGATGAGATCGCGTTCCGCCTGGGCCAGCACCGGGTCGGTGAACTCGTCGGCGCTGAACCTCACCACCTCGTCGAACTTGTCGGTGGTCTCGTTGCGGAGCAGCTCCAGTGCGCGACGGATGCGATCCTGACGTGGCAGTGACGTGGTCATATCGGCCTTCTACTTCTCGCTACTTCTCGGGGGTGAACGTGATCGGCATGCGCATGCAGCCGCGCACCTGGCTGGAGTGGAAGACCGGCGGGTCGGCCTCCACCAGTTGGTAGTCGGGGATGCGACGGTGCAGCTCCTCCAGCGCGATGCGCAGCTCGAGGCGCCCCAGGTGAGACCCGAGGCAACGGTGCGCGCCCGCCCCGAAGGACAGGTGCCGGTTCGGGTGCCGGGTGACAGTGAACTCGGTCGGGTCGGGGAACTCGCGGGGATCACGGTTCGCCCCGCACAGCATCAGGATCAGTTGATCGCCCTCGGCGATGTGCACCCCACCGAGTTCGACGTCTCGGGTGGCCCGGCGGCCGGGGATGACGGCCGCCTCGATCCGCAGGATCTCCTCGACCGCCTTGGGGATCAGCGTCGGATCCGCGATGATCGCCGCGCGCTGGTCGGGGTTCTTCGACAGGTGCAGGATCGTCCAGGCCAACGAGCCCCGCACGGTGTGCAGGCCGCCGATCAGCAGCAGGAAGAACATCCGGTTGAGCTCTTCGTCGGTGAGCAGACGGGTGCCGTCGGGCAGCGCCACCTCGGTGTGGACCAGCGTGGAGGTGATGTCGTTTCCGGGATTGGCGCGGCGGTCCTCGACGATCTTCTGGAAGTACCCGAACATCGTGAAGCCGGCCATCATTCGGGCCTGGTTGGACTCCTCCTCGGTGCCGCCGGGCTTGCCGACCAGGATCGTGTCGGTCGCCTCGGTGAACAAGGGGGCATCGGACAGCGGCCAGTCCATCAGTGCGAGGAAGACCCGCGCGGGCAGCTCGTGGGCGAACTGCGAGATCCACTCGGCCTCACCTTTGTCGGCGAACGCGTCGAGCAGTTCGTTGACGACGGCGCGGATGTCGCCGTCGAGCTTCTTCATCCGCTGCGGGCTGAACAGCGGCTGCAACGCCTGGCGGTACGCCGTGTGCTCGGGCGGGTCGAGCTCCAGCGGGATGAACTTGCCGATGTCGCTGGTGACGAGGTTGTTCGGATAGCTCGAGAACGTCTCGGGGTCGACAAAGACCTGGTGAATCTCCTTGTAGTGGGTGACGATCCAGTGACCGCCGTAGGCCGAGGAGTACACCACCGGCCCCTTGGCGGCCAGCTCGGCGACCCGCTCCTGCATCACGTCGACCGGCGCGGCCAGGCTCGGGTCGTAGACGTCGAAGTCCACGATGAGTTCAGCGGGCACCTTTTCAACAGTGGTCATCTGATCTCCGATCGAAAGTTGTTGCCGCGATGCGTTTCTCAGGACGCCGGTTCGGGGTTGAGGTCCTCCGGGAACCACATGCCCACCCGGGCCAGGGTGCCGCCGTCGGTCGCACCGATCGTGGCGCCCGAAATGTAGCCGGAGTCATCGGACGCCAGGAACAGGGCGACCTTCGCGTTGTCGCGCAGTGACGGCGGCCGCGGAACCTTGAGCGGGATCGGCGAAGCGGTCGGGTTCCACGGACCCGCTGTCTCCTCGTAGGACTGCCCGACCACCGGCGCGCCCGGCGGCATCAGGAAGTTGGGTGACATGCCATGCGTGGGAGCGATCGCGTTGACCCGGATGCCGTACCGGCCGAGATCGAGGCTCAGCGCGCGGACCAGGCCGTTGACGCCTGCCTTGGTCGCGCAGTAGAGGGCGATCTTGGGGTAGGCCACCAGGGACGCGGCCGACGAGGTGGCGAGAATGACGCCACCGCCGTTGGCCTTCAGGTGCGGAACCGCGGCCTGTGCGGTGAACACCACGCCGCTGAGGTTCACCCCGAGCACGTGCTGCCAGTCCGCCTCGGTGAGATCCTCGAACTGGACCGGGTCCTCGAGACCCAACGCCGCGCCGCCGCCGCGGGACACGATTCCCGCGTTCGCCCACGCGATGTCGAGCCGACCGTAGTGCTCGACGGCCGCGTTGACGGCATCGGTGATCTGACGCTTGTCGGCGACATCGGCGGTGATGGAGACGGCGTCGCCACCGGACTGCTCGACGAGCTTGCGCGTCTGCTCGGCGCGCTCGGCGTCGATGTCCACGACGGCGATCCTGGCGCCCTCGCCGCTGAACAGCACCGCGCTCTCACGGCCCAGCCCCGAGCCGGCGCCCGTGATCAACGCAACTTTGCCTTGCAGTCTCATGACCCTCCTCCGGGTGTCCGCGGCGGTTCGCATCGAGGTGTCGGCAGGAAGCCCGACCGTGAGCGAAAACGGCTGGTTGTGACCCCCACCACTGGTACGCCGAAAACCTTACGACAATAGGTATAAGACGTCAATCAAGAAATGTCAGCTGATATCGTCCTCGAGTGAATCCGCAGTTCAGCGGCGTTTTGCCGTGCTCTACCGCCAAGCGCTCGGTGCTCATGCCTAACCGATTTTGGCGTCGCCGACAGGGCGCTACAGGATGGGTCTGCCGCCGGTCACCGCGATGCGCGCACCGGTCACGTAGCTGGCTTCGTCGGAGGCCAGCATCACGTAGACCGGTGCCAGCTCGACCGGTTGCCCGGCGCGGCCCAGCGGGGTGTTCTCCCCGAACTGCTTGACCTTCTCTGGCGGCATCGTCGATGGGATCAGCGGCGTCCAGATGGGGCCCGGCGCGACGCTATTAGCACGAATACCCTTCTCGCCCAACATCTCCGCCAGGCTTGCCGAGAAGTTCGCGATCGCGGCCTTGGTCGCCGCGTACGGCGCGAGCTTCGGGTTGGGCATATCGGAATTCACCGAGGAGCTGCCGATGATCGACGCTCCGGCGCCCATGTGCGGCAGCGCCGCCTTGACGAGGTAGAAGTAGGCGCCCACGTTGAGCCGGAAGGTGTAATCCCACTCCTCGTCGCTGATCTCGTCGAGGGCGTCGTGCGTCATCTGGTAGGCGGCGTTGTTGACGAGCACATCGATGCCGCCGAACTCCGCCACTGCCCTGTCGACCACCGCACGGCAGTGCGCGGGGTCGGAAAGGTCCCCGGCCATCAACACGCACCTGCGGCCGGCCTCGCGCACGTAGCGCTCGACCTCCTTGGCGTCCTCGTCCTCGTTCAGGTACGCGATCAGCACGTCGGCGCCCTCGCGCGCGTAGGCGATCGCCACCGCGCGACCGATTCCGCTGTCCCCTCCGGTGATGATCGCGCGCTTTCCGGCGAGCCGGCCAGCACCGCGGTAGCTGGTCTCACCGCAGTCCGGAACGGGATCCATCTGCGTTTGCACACCGGGCGGTGATTGTTGTTGTTCAGGGAAGCCCATCTGTGTTCGCCTTCCTCGACGGCTGCTCGACACGCGGGTGATTACCCTGATCGACGCCGTCGAATCGGGTTGAGGTCACGGCATCACCAGGTTGTTGCACATGTGCCAATTAAGATGTCCGTATGTCTGAACCCAGGCGGCGGCTATCTCCCGACGACCGGCGCAACGAACTGTTGGCGCTCGGCGCCGAGGTGTTCGGGCAGCGGCCCTACGACGAGGTCCGCATCGACGAGATCGCCGAACGTGCAGGCGTTTCCCGCGCCTTGATGTATCACTACTTCCCCGACAAGCGGGCGTTCTTCGCCGCGGTCGTGCGCGCCGAGGGCGAACGGCTGTTCAAAGCCACCAACACCCCGCCGAAACCCGGGCAGAGCCTGTTCGACCAGCTGCGCGAGGGCGTGCTGGCCTATCTGCGCTACGACGAGGAGCACCCGTACGGCGCATGGGCGGCCTACGTGGGGATGGGCCGCCAAGACCCCGTGCTGCGCGGCATCGAGGACGTCGACAACGTCCGCCAGGCAGACCGCATCGTCGCGCGGATTCACGCCGCGGCCGGCGAAGAGCTGGACTCCAAGGTGGAGCGAGACCTGCGTATCACGGTCTACGGCTGGCTGGCGTTCACGTTCGAGATGTGCCGTCAGCGCCTGATGGAGCCCTCGATCGACGTCGACCAGGTGGCTGCGGCGTGTGCGCACGCCCTGCTCGACGCGATCGCGCGGGTGCCGGGGATTCCCGCGCCGTTGGCCGCTGCGGTGGCCGGCGAGCACCGATGACCGCCGAGCGCGCGGAAAATGTCGGACCCGGTTGGCACGATGACTAGATGAGCTCCACCACGCTGTCCCGGTTCAGCGAGCTGACCAGGGAGTGGTTCGCGGGCACGTTCGCCGAGCCGACGCCCGCTCAAACCGAGGCGTGGGCGGCGATCGCCGACGGCGACAACACGCTGGTCATCGCGCCGACCGGGTCGGGCAAGACGCTCGCGGCGTTCCTGTGGGCGATCGACCGGCTGGCGGTGGCCGAACCGCGCCCCGCAGGCGCGGGCACGCGAGTGCTGTACGTGTCCCCGCTCAAGGCGCTGGCCGTCGACGTCGAGCGCAACCTGCGCACCCCGCTGACCGGCATCGCCCGCGTCGCCGAACGACGCGGGGTGCCCGCCCCCGACATCACCGTCGGCGTGCGCTCCGGGGACACCCCGCCCAAACAGCGCCGTGAGCTGATCCTCAAGCCCCCGGACATCCTCATCACCACGCCCGAGTCGCTGTTTTTGATGCTGACCTCATCTGCCCGCGAGACCCTGGCCGAGGTGCAGACCGTGATCGTCGACGAGGTGCACGCCGTCGCAGGCACCAAGCGGGGGGCCCATCTGGCGTTGTCGCTGGAACGCCTCGATCAGCTCAACGACAGGCCCGCGCAGCGAATCGGGCTGTCGGCCACCGTGCGGCCTCCCGAGGAGGTGGCGCGGTTCCTGTCCGGGCAGCAGCGCACGCGGATCGTCGCCCCACCCGCGGCCAAGACGTTCGACCTGTCGGTGCAGGTGCCGGTCCCCGACATGGCCAACCTGGAGAACAACACCATCTGGCCCGACGTCGAACACCGCATCGTCGACCTGATCGAGGCGCACAACAGCTCGATCGTGTTCGCCAACTCGCGTCGGCTGGCCGAGCGACTGACCTCGCGGCTCAACGAGATCCACGCCGAACGGCTCGGCGTCGAGCTGCCCGAGGAACACAATCCCAAGGTCGGTGGCGGCGCACCCGCGCAGCTGATGGCCAGCGGCGCTTCCTACGGCGCCCCGACGCTGCTGGCCCGCGCCCATCACGGATCGGTCAGCAAGGAGCAGCGCGCGCAGGTCGAGGACGACCTCAAGAGCGGCCGGCTCAAGGCCGTCGTCGCGACCTCCAGCCTGGAGTTGGGCATCGACATGGGCGCGGTCGATCTGGTGATCCAGGTCGAGGCCCCGCCGTCCGTGGCCAGCGGTCTGCAGCGCATCGGACGCGCGGGCCACCAGGTCGGCGAGATTTCGCAAGGCGTGTTGTTTCCCAAGCACCGCACGGACCTGATCGGCTGCGCGGTCACGGTCAAGCGCATGCTGTCCGGCGAGATCGAGAGCATGCACGTACCGACCAACCCGCTCGACGTGCTGGCGCAGCACACCGTGGCCGCGTGCGCGCTCGAACCGCTCGACGCCGATCACTGGTTCGACACCGTGCGGCGCAGCGGCCCGTTCACGACGTTGCCGCGCAGTGCTTTTGAGGCGACGCTGGACCTGCTGTCCGGCAAGTACCCGTCCACCGAGTTCGCCGAGCTGCGCCCGCGGCTGGTCTACGACCGCAACACGGGCACGCTCACCGCCCGGCCGGGTGCGCAGCGCCTCGCGGTGACGTCGGGCGGTGCCATCCCCGACCGCGGCCTGTTCACCGTCTACCTCGCCACCGATACCGACAAGCCCTCGCGCGTCGGCGAACTCGACGAGGAGATGGTCTACGAGTCGCGGCCCGGTGACGTGATCTCGTTGGGCGCGACGAGCTGGCGCATCACCGAGATCACCCACGACCGGGTGCTCGTCATTCCGGCGCCGGGACAGCCTGCGCGGCTTCCGTTCTGGCGTGGCGACGGGGTGGGCAGGCCCGCCGAACTCGGGGCCGCGGTCGGCGCCGTCACCGGCGAGCTGGCTCAGCTGAGCCGCGGCGAGTTCGACGCACACTGCCGCGCAACGGGGTTGGACGAGTTCGCGACGGACAACCTGTGGCGTCTCCTCGATGACCAACGTCAGGCCACCGGGGTGGTGCCCTCGGATGCGACGCTGGTCGTCGAGCGGTTCCGCGACGAGCTCGGCGACTGGCGGGTGATCCTGCACTCCCCCTACGGTCTTCGGGTGCACGGCCCGCTGGCGTTGGCGGTCACCCGCCGGCTGCGGGACCGCTACGGAATCGAGGAGAAGCCGACAGCCTCCGATGACGGCATCATCGTGCGACTGCCCGACACCGACGAGGCCGCCCCCGGCGCCGACCTGTTCGTGTTCGAACCCGACGAGATCGAGCCCATCGTCACCGCCGAGGTGGGTGGCTCGGCGCTGTTCGCGTCCCGGTTCCGCGAATGTGCCGCCCGCGCACTGCTTTTGCCTCGCCGCCATCCAGGAAAGCGCTCGCCGCTGTGGCATCAGCGCCAGCGCGCCGCGCAGCTGTTGGACGTCGCCCACAAGTATCCGGACTTTCCGATCGTGCTGGAGGCCGTACGCGAATGCCTCCAGGACGTGTACGACGTGCCTGCGCTGACCGAGTTGATGCGCCGGATCGGGCAGCGCCGGCTGCGGGTGGTGGAGGTGCAGACCGCGAGCCCGTCGCCGTTCGCGGCGTCGCTGCTGTTCGGTTACGTCGGCGCGTTCATGTACGAGGGCGACAGCCCGCTGGCCGAGCGGCGCGCGGCCGCGCTGTCGTTGGACAGCGTGCTGCTGGCCGAACTGCTGGGCCGGGTGGAGCTGCGCGAGCTGCTCGATGCGCAGGTCATCGCGACCACGACCCGGCAGCTGCAGCACCTGGCCGCGGACCGGCTGGCACGCGACGCCGAGGCGGTCGCCGACCTGCTGCGGCTGCTGGGCCCGCTCACCGAACGCGAGATCGCCGAGCGCGCAACGACGGACGAGGTGGGTCCCTGGCTGGACGGGCTGCGCGCCGCCAAGCGCGCGTTGACGGTCACGTTCGCCGACAAAACCTGGTGGGTGGCCGTCGAGGACATCGGCCTGCTGCGCGACGGCGTCGGGGTGGCGGTGCCGATCGGCGTGCCCGCGGCCTTCACCGAGTCGGTCGCCGACCCGCTCGACGAACTGCTCGGCCGCTACGCGCGCACCCACGGACCGTTCACCACACACGACGCCGCCAGCCGGTTCGGCCTGGGGTTGCGGGTGACCGCCGACGTCCTGGGCAGGATGGCGATCGACGGCAAGGTGATCCGCGGCGAGTTCACCTCCCAAGCCGACGGCGAACAATGGTGTGACGCCGACGTCCTGAAGATCCTGCGGCGCCGGTCGCTGGCCGCGCTGCGGGCGCAGGTCGAGCCGGTCAGCACCGCCGCATACGGCCGGTTTCTGCCGTCGTGGCATCAGGTCGGCTCGCACAACGCGGGCATCGACGGGCTGGCCGCCGTCATCGAACAACTCGCCGGAGTGCCGCTGCCGGCCTCGGCGGTCGAACCGCTGGTGTTCGGGCAACGGGTGCGCGACTACCAACCGGCGATGCTCGACGAGCTACTGGCCTCCGGCGAGGTCATCTGGTCCGGTGCCGGCCAGATCGGTTCCGGCGACGGATGGGTGGCCTTCCACCTCGCCGACTCGGCGCCGATGACGCTCAATCCGCCCGCGGAGATCGAGTTCACCGACGCCCACCGGGCGATCATGCGGACGCTGGAGGGCGGCGGTGCTTATTTTTTCCGTCAGCTCGCCGACAACCCGACCGACGAGCTCAAACAGGCGCTGTGGGAGCTGGTTTGGGCAGGCTGGATCACCGGCGACACGTTCGCCCCCGTGCGGGCGGTGCTGGCCGGGTCACGGAGCCCCACCGGCGGGCGCGGCGCCCCGGCGCATCGGCAGCGGCCGCGGCCACCCCGGCTGAGCCGCTACAGCGTCGCCCATGCCCAGACCCGCAGCGCCGATCCCACGGTGGCGGGTCGGTGGTCGGCGCTGCCCACTGCGGAACCGGAATCGACGGTGCGGGCGCATTTTCGCGCCGAGCAGCTGCTGAGCCGCCACGGAGTGCTGACCAAGGGCGCGGTGGCCGCCGAGCAGGTGCCCGGCGGGTTCGCGATGCTCTACAAGGTGCTGACGGCGTTCGAGGAAGCCGGCCGGTGCCAGCGCGGTTACTTCGTGGAATCGTTGGGCGGGGCCCAGTTCGCCGTGGCCTCGACGGTGGACCGGCTGCGCAGTTACCTCGACGGGGTGGACCCCGAACGCCGCGAGTATCACGCCGTCGTGCTGGCCGCCGCCGACCCGGCCAACCCGTACGGGGCGGCGCTGCCATGGCCGGGTCAGGGGCCGGGCCGCAAAGCCGGTGCGCTGGTCGCGATCGTCGACGGGGAGCTCGTGTGGTTCCTCGAACGGGGCGGCCGCACGCTGCTGAGCTTCAGCGACGACGCTGATGCCCACGCCGCGGCCGCGGCGGCGCTGGCCGAACTCGTCGGCAGTGGGCGGGTGCGGTCGCTGCTCGTGGAGAAGGTCAACGGTGTCTCCGTGCTGGAGCCCGGCGCCGAGGGACAGCGCGCGGTGGTGCACGACGCGCTGACGGCCGCGGGCTTCTCCCGCACGCCTCGCGGGTTGAGGCTGCGGTAACGATGCCCGAGGGCGACACCGTCTGGCACACCGCGGTCCTCCTGCGCGAGGCGCTCGCCGGAAAGACGTTGACCCGCTGCGATGTCCGCGTTCCGCGCTATGCCACCGTCGACCTCAGCGGCCAAGTGGTCGACGACGTGATCAGCCGTGGCAAGCACTTGTTCATCCGCGTCGGCGACGCCAGCATCCACTCCCACCTGAAGATGGAGGGCAGCTGGAAGGTCAATCCGCTCAGCAAGCCGAGCAGGGCAGGCCATCGGATCCGAATCATCCTGGAAACCGAGGACATTCAGGCGGCGGGCATCGACCTCGGTGTGCTCGAGGTGCTCGACCGTGCGCACGACGCCGACGTCGTCGCCCATCTCGGCCCGGATCTGCTCGGCGACGACTGGGACCCCCAGGTGGCCAGAAGGAACCTACTCGCCGATCCCGAGCGTCGGCTGGCCGAGGCGCTGCTGGACCAACGGGTGATGGCCGGCGTCGGCAACGTGTACTGCAACGAGTTGTGTTTCATCGCGGGCCACCTGCCGACCACGCCCGTCGGCACCATCAACGATCCGCTGCGGATGGTGCAGCGGGCGAGGGACATGTTGTGGCTCAACCGGTCCCGGTGGAACCGCACCACGACCGGCGACACCCGACGCGGCAACCAGCTGTGGGTGTACGGCCGCCGCGGCGAGCCGTGCCGTCGCTGCGGCACCCGCATCGAGTTCGACCAGGGCGGCGACCGGGTCACCTACTGGTGCCCGGTCTGCCAGACCTGACCGCCACGGACTCAACGCGGCAACGCCAGCCTGACGATCTTGCGCACGACCGTCGCGAACTGACGCGGCAGCGACCCCGTGTTGTAGGGAATGCCGTAGCGCTGGCAGATGTCTTGCACGTCCGACGCGATCTCGGCGAGCCGGTGCGCCGGAATGTCGGGGAACAGATGGTGTTCGATCTGAAACGACAGGTTGCCTGACAGAACGTGAAACAGCTTGCCGCCGGTGAGATTCGCCGAGCCGAGGATCTGTCGGAAGTACCACTGCCCGCGGGTCTCGGCCTTGGTCTCCTCGACGGAGAACTCCTGGACATCGTCCGGGAAGTGACCGCAGAAGATGATCATGTACGACCACACGTTGCGCACCAAGTTGGCCGTCAGGTTGCCCGCCAACACCCACGGGGCGAAGGGCCCGGCCAGCAGCGGAAACGCGACGTAGTCCTTGAGCGTCTGCCGCTTGGTCTTGCGCCAGATGCCCTCGAGGATCTCGCGTTTGTCGGCCAGCGTGATCTCTCCGGCCCTGATGCGTTCGGTCTCCAGCTCGTGCAGCGCGACGCCGTACTGGAACAGCACCATCAGCAAGAACGCGTACACGGGGTTTCCGAGGAAGTAGGGCCGCCATTTCTGGTCCGGGCTCATCCGCAGGATGCCGTAGCCGACGTCGCGGTCCATGCCGACGATGTTGGTGTAGGTGTGGTGCATGTAGTTGTGCGAGTGCCGCCACTGGTCGGCCGGACAGGCGGTGTCCCACTCGAACCCGCGGCTGGAGATCGCCGGATCGCCCATCCAGTCGTACTGGCCGTGCATGACGTTGTGGCCGATCTCCATGTTGTCCAGGATCTTCGACAGGCTCAGCATCGCGGTGCCCACCAGCCACAACGGCGGCAGGATGCCGCCGAACAACAGCGCGCGGCCGGTGATCTCCAGCGTGCGCTGCGCCTTGATGACGCGTCGGATGTAGTCGGCGTCGCGTTCGCCGAGATCGGCGATCACGCGCTCTTTGAGAGCGTCGAGCTCGCGGCCAAAAGCCTCGGTTTGCTCGGGGGTCAGGCGGATCGTTTTGCCGCGCACGACCTTCTCGACGGTCCGGGGTTCTGTGATGGTGACAGTCATGTCGCCTCCTTTGGGGTCTACAGCGCCAGATCGACGTCGCCGACGGGGACCGACACGCAGATCTGCACGTCTTCCTCGTCGACGCCCGACACCGCGCCGGTGATGAGGTTCTTGACCGCGCCGCGGGTCTTGCGGCGGGTACAGCTGTGACAGATGCCCATTCGGCATCCGCTTTCGGGGGTCAAACCGGCGGCCTCGGCCTGTTCGAGCAACGGACGTCCGTCGTCGGTCACGGTCAGCCCGCTGTCGGCGAAACTGACCTCCCCACCGGAGCTTTCGGCCTGCGCCGCGAAAACCGGCGGAACGAAGCTCTCCGAGCGCGCGTCGGGGCACAGCGCGCGGACGGCCTCGGCGAGCCCTGGCGGCCCGCACACGAAGACCGCGTCGGGATCGGGCATCGCGGCGGCCAGGTGCTCGGCGCCGAACCGGCCGTGCAGATCGGAACCCACCGCCGAACGGGTGTAGCCGTACAGCACCGTGACGCCGGGCATCGCATCCAGCTCGGCGCGGTAGCAGACGTCCTCGGCGGTGCGCGCGTAATGCACGAACGCGACGTCGCCCGCGAAGCCCTCGGCCCGCAGCGTGCGCAGCATCGACATCACCGGGGTGATGCCGCTGCCGCCGGAGACGAACAGGATGCGGCGCGGACGCCGGGCGGGCAGCGTGAAGTCGCCGCCGACGCCGTCGAGCCCGACCACCATGCCCGGGCGCGCATGCTCGTTGAGGTAGGTCGACACCAGGCCGCCGTCGTGGCGGCCGATCGTGAGCTCGAGGTACGGCGCCCCGGCCGCGTTCGCCGGCGAGTACGGGCGGCTTCGTCGACGGCCGTCGATCTCGACCGTCAGGTTGACGTGCTGGCCGGCGCGAAATCCGGTGAACGCCTGATTCGGCTCCAGGGTGAGCGTGACGCTGCGCGCGGTCTGTCGCCGCACCGCGACCACCTTCGCCCGGGCCTCCCGACGCGTCCAGGTCGGGGCGACGAGCTCGGTGTATCGGTCGACGCCGTGCGGCCCGGTCAGCAGGTCCGCCAGCGATGACCGCAGCACCCGGTCCCGCAGCCCCCGCGTCAAAGATTGAGTGAACATATGTATACCGTGCGTGCCGCTGCACGCATCGGTCAAGAGATCGGCCCAGCTTGTGGTACGTTTCACAGAGTGAACAGTCGTACGCCTAGTTCACGAACGAGCCGTTCGGGCAGGTCAACCAAGGCCAAGACGCGTTCTCGGGACACCCTGTCCAGGGAGGAACGCAAGGAGGCCACCCGGCGGGCGATCGTCGCCGCCGCGCTTCGGCTGCTGGAAGATCGCAGCTTCGCGGCGCTGAGCCTGCGTGAGGTCACCAGGGAGGCCGGCATCGTGCCCGCCGCGTTCTACCGGCACTTCGAGTCGATGGAGGCGCTGGGCCTGGTGCTCATCGACGAATCGTTCCGCGCGCTTCGCGACATGCTGCGCGGCGCACGCGCAGGCAAGCTCGACCCGAACCGGGTCATCGAGTCCTCGGTGGACATCCTCATCGACGGCGTGAACGAACGCCGCGAGCACTGGCGCTTCATCGGACGCGAACGCTCCAGCGGGCTCACCGTGTTGCGCTATGCGATCCGCACCGAGATCCGCCTGATCACCTCGGAACTGGCGATCGACCTCGCCCGCTTCCCCGGGCTCAACACGTGGAGCAGCGAGGACCTCAACATCCTCGCAACCCTGTTCGTCAACGCGATGATCTCGATCGCCGAGGCCATCGAGGACGCACACGATCCGCAAGCCCAAGAGGAGATCCGGCGCATCGCGATCAAGCAGCTGCGGATGATCGTGGTCGGCGTCACGGGGTGGCGCAGCGAGGGTTAGCGTGTGGCGCATGCCGCACCTGGAACTGACCCGCCCGCGCCCCGAGATCGCCGTGCTGACGCTGAACCGGCCGGAGAAGCTCAACGCGCTCGACTACGACCTCGTCGAGGACCTGCACAGCGCGCTCGCCGAGCTCGACGCCGACAACGAGTGCCGCGTTGTCGTGCTCACCGGCGCCGGGCGCGGCTTCTGCTCCGGACTCGACCTGACCGATCCGAGCCCCGAGAAGGCGAAAGGCGGCGTCGAGTTCCCCCGATCGGGCATGCGCTGGCAGGAACGCATCGCCGACCTGACCGCCCGGCTGCACCGGCTGCGGCAACCGGTGATCGCCGCGGTCAACGGCGTCGCCTACGGCGGCGGCATGGGCATCGCGCTGGCCTGCGACATCCGGATCGCCGCGCAGTCGGCCCGGTTCTGCACCCAGTTCATCAAGCTCGGTCTCGGTGGCTGCGACATCGGGGTCAGCTACACGCTGCCGCGGATCGTTGGGGCGGGCCCGGCGTTCGACCTGATCCTCACCGCGCGCGCCGTCGACGCCGACGAGGCCCTGCGGCTCGGCATGGTCTCGCGGGTCACCGCCGACGACGAGGTGCTCGACACCGCGCTGTCGATCGCCGAAACGCTGTGCGGGTACGGCAAATTCGGCGTGGAGTCGACCAAGCAGGTGCTGTGGGCCAACCTCGAAGCCACCAGCCTGGAGGCCGCGCTGCATCTGGAGAACCGCAGCCAGATCCTGTCGTCGACCAGTGGCGATATGCGAGCTGCTAGCGCGGAGTTCCGCCGCCGTCGACAATGAACACCTGCCCGGTGATGTAGCTGCCGGCGTCGGAGGCCAACAGCAGTGCGGTGCCGACCATTTCGTCCGGTGAGGCCAGCCGCTTGAGGAAGGTGCTGTTGGCCATCATGTCGACGACCTCCTGCGGGTTGTTGCGCATCATGTCGGTGTCGACGGGCCCCGGCGCGATGGCGTTCACCCGGATCCCCGACGAGGCGAACTCGACGGCCATCGAGCGGGTGAACGACATCAGCGCGGCCTTGTTGGCGGAATAGATCGACGTCATCGCCGAGAAGTTGAACGCGCCGACCGACACCATGTTGACCACCGCGGCGTGCGCGCTGGCTTTGAGATGGGGCAACGCCGACTGCACGAGGAACACCGGGCCGCGCAGGTTGACCTCGTGGGACTTGGCGAACGCCTCGGGCGTCATCTGCCCCAGCGGCTGGGCCAGCGCGTTGGCGGCGTTGTTGACCAGAACGTCGATGCCGCCGAACTCGTCAACGGTGCGCTGCACCATGGCGTCGAGGGCATCCAGGTCGCCGAGGTGGGTCGGCACCCCGATGGCCTGGCCGCCGAGGTCGCGCAGGTGTTGCGCTGCCTGCTCGCAGGCGTCGGGTTTGCGGCTGGCCACCACCACGCGGGCGCCCGCCAGGACGAAGCCCTCGGCCAGCGCCAGCCCGATGCCCCTGGTGCCGCCGGTGACGATCACGGTGCGGTCCGTCATGTCGAACAGACGGTCAAACGAAGTGCGGTCCACGCGGTCATCCAAGCAGACCGCGGTCAGCGGATCGCTAGGCCATGGCCCACGTCGACGTGGCGATCAGATCGCCGCGTTCGAGCGCGTTCGCCCGATGCTCGTGGATCTTGAGGTACTCCTCGTTGGTCACCATGTCGAGAAACGCCGCGGGCGACGGATATTCGACCACCAGGATCGCGTCCCACCACGGCTCGGTACCGTCGCCGATGACCTGCGCGGGGGCGGTGCCTGCGTAGCGGACGGCGCCGCCGACGCGTTGCAGGTGCGGACCGGCCCCCCGCACATACCGCAGGTAGGCGTCCCTGCCGCCGTCGGCGAACCGCAACAGGTTGATCATCACCACCGGCTCGTCGGCAGGCCTGGCCGCCAGCTCCTCAAGCTGGCTCGCCGTCGGCTCCAGCGGCGAGCTCACGTCACGTGCATCCGGTGACGCTCACGCGCCGGCCCACGCTCGCGCACACGCTCACGTTCGGCGGGGGCGGCGGCACATACGCCGGCGGCGGGGGCGGCGGTGGTGGAGGTGGCGGCTCCTCCCCCGGTGGAGGCGGTGGTGGCGGCGGGGGCGGAGGTGGCGGAGGGGGTGGGAGCGCGTCGTTCAGGTAGGACAACGGGTCGGCACAGCCGGTGACGTCGACGAACCTGCCGCCGACGGAGCCACACACCGTCGCGTCGGCGGAGGGCATGATCGGTAGCGTCAGGCCGCCGGCGAACATCGCGGCCGCCGCGCACAGCAACACCTTGCGCACACTTCCTCCTCAACGGTCCACTTCAGTGTGGCTCACAACGGGTCGATTCCGGCGATCGCCACGCCTGAGCGCAGACGCAGGTCCCACCGAAATTGACGCCCATACTGTATTTGCTCAGCACGCGGTCTGTCATGGTTTTCACGTCGACTGCGGCGCTGGCAACTTCGCGGCGCCTCTCGCGGCTCACGATTTTCGCACGGTGGTCGTGGGTGGGCGCCACGGCAGCCGCAGGTTTCAGCACCCGTTGGGAAAGACCAACTTCCGTGTCCGTGCCGATTCCGATGCCCGGCGGGTCCGGCACATCACCGATGTCACCTGCTTGTCTATCCGTTTTGCGAAAAGCTGCACGCCAGAAGCCGGTGGTAATGTCGCCAACTTCCCGGTATGTTTGCTGCGACGTCCGCGGCGGTCGGGGGACCTTCGGGAATGGCGCCGCCACGTCGGTCTTCGCCGGATCCCAACGTGGGGAAGTTCATGTCTGCCAACGTGGTGTCGCCGCTTCGTCTGCGATTCGTCCGTCT
Organism: Mycolicibacterium pulveris; assembly: GCF_010725725.1. Lineage (NCBI taxonomy): Bacteria > Bacillati > Actinomycetota > Actinomycetes > Mycobacteriales > Mycobacteriaceae > Mycobacterium > Mycolicibacterium pulveris. The sequence goes on from NZ_AP022599.1 coordinate 898,484, forward strand.
CGCGGTCGCCTGTTCGGCGCTGCTGACCGTCGTCGCGACGCTCAGCACGCCCGCGCACGCCGCGGAGGCCTGGCAACGCAAGCGGCCCCCGTTGGCCACGCCGTGGACACATCTGGTCGGGCCCAACAACGCGCTGCCCGAATACCCACGCCCGCAGCTGGTTCGGCAACGCTGGCTGAACCTCAACGGTTTGTGGGGGTACACGGGCCGCTCCGGCGAGGACGCACTGGCGCCCCTGCCGTCGGCCGACGAGTACGACGAGAAGATCCTGGTGCCCTACCCCACCGAGTCGGCGCTGTCGGGCATCGAACGCCACGACGACCAGATGTGGTACCGCAGGACCTTCGAGGTGCCCGGCACCTGGCGCGGTCAGCGAGTGCTGCTGCACTTCGGCGCCGTCGACCAGATCGCCACCGTCTGGGTCAACGACCAGGAGGTCGCCCACCATGAAGGCGGCTACACCTCGTTCAGCGCCGACATCACCGACGCGCTGCGCTGGTCGGGCACCCAGGAACTGACGGTGCGTGTCGAAGACCGCAACGAGGCCAACGCGGTTCCGGTGGGCAAGCAGCGCAACCGGCCCGGCGGGCTGTTCTACACCGGCGCCTCGGGAATCTGGCAGACGGTGTGGATGGAGCCGGTGCGCGCCGCGCACATCGAGAAGCTCGACATCACCCCGGACCTCACCGGTTTCACCGTCACGCCCCGGGTTTCGGAAGCCGCCGCCGACGGGGTCGCCGAAGTCGTGGTGTACGAGGCCGACGGCGCGGAGGTGGCGCGGGTGTCCGGCGACGCGGGCCAGAGCCTGCGGGTCCGGGTGCCGCAGCCGCGGTTGTGGAACCCGGACGATCCGTACCTGTATGACCTGAAGGTGCGGCTCGTGGCCCGGTCCGGGAAGGTGTCCGACAGCGTCGGCAGCTACGCCGGGTTGCGCACCGTCGGCACCGTGCCCGACGCGCGGGGCCGGCCGCGAATCGCGTTGAACGACAAGATCACCTTTCTGCACGGGCCGCTCGACCAGGGCTACTGGCCCGACGGGATCTACACCGCACCCACCGACGACGCGCTGCGGTTCGACCTGGAACGCACCAAGGCGCTGGGCATGAACTTCGTCCGCAAGCACGCCAAGGTGGAGCCGGCGCGGTGGTACTACTGGGCCGACAAGCTCGGGCTGATGGTGTGGCAGGACATGCCGTCGCTGGACGTCTCGCTCGATCCGCCGACCGGCCCGGCCCCCGAACCCAGCCCGCAGGCCAAGGCCAACTTCGAGCGAGAGCTTGCCGAGATGGTGGACCAGCTGCGCAGCGTCACCTCGATCATCGGCTGGGTGCCCTTCAATGAGGGCTGGGGCGAGTTCGACACGGCGCGAATCGCCGACCGGGTGAAGGCGCAAGACCCGACCCGCATGGTGAACGCCAACAGCGGGGTGAACTGTTGTAAGTCCAGGCCCGACAGCCGCGCCGGCGACGTCTACGACGACCACACCTACGTCGGTCCCGGCAGGCCCGTGGTGCACGAGCAGGCCAGAAAGCTCGACCACCCCCCAGGCCCGCCCGAACACCGCGTCGTGGTCAACGGTGAGTACGGCGGCCTCGGGCTGGCGCTGGCCAGGAACCGGTGGCCGGGCCGGCCGGAGGCCTACGAGATGACCGACAGCCAGGCGCGGTTGACCGAGCGCTACGTCGAGGTGAGCCGCGATCTCGAGGAGATCGTGCGCAAGGGCGGGCTGTCGGGCGCGATCTACACCCAGACCACCGACGTCGAGAACGAGGTGAACGGATTCCTCAGCTACGACCGCTGGCTGGTCAAGATGGTGTTGCGCACCGTCGCGGAACGCAACCGCGCCGTCATCGCCGCGGGCGCGAACCCGGGAGAGCCGCCCGAGGAGCGTCGCTGACGTCGTGCAACATGCGCGCGCTGACGAACTCGCGCCGACGCCCGCTGAGCGGATCGGTGAACTCCAGGCGGTGGGCGAGCAACTGCAGCGGGTTGGTGAAGTCCTCGGGCGCGACCTCGATCACCTCCGGGTACAACGGGTCCCCGATGATCGGCAGACCCAGCGCCGCCATGTGCACGCGCAGCTGGTGAGTCCGCCCGGTCGACGGCGTCAGGCGGTACAACCCGTCGCCGCAACGCTCGATCAGCGTCTCGGCGTTCGGTTCGCCGGGCTCCTCCACCGCCTGTAAGTGGCCGCGGCGCTTGACGATCCGGCTGCGCACCCCCGTGGGCAGCGCCACGCCCTGGTCGACGGCGGAACGGGCTAGATACGTCTTGCGCACCGCCGCGGCCGCGAACAGCGACTGATACGCACCGCGCAGCTCGCGTCGCGTCGTGAACATCAGCACGCCCGCGGTGAGCCGGTCCAGCCGGTGCGCCGGCGACAGCTCGGGCAGGTCGAGTTCGCGACGCAGCCGCACCAGCGCCGTCTGCGTGACGTGGCGCCCGCGCGGGGTCGTCGCCAGGAAGTGCGGTTTGTCGACCACGACGAGGTCGTCGTCGCGGTGCAGAACCGGCATGTCGAACGGCACGGGCACCTCGTCACGCAGCTCGCGGTAGAGGTAGACGTGCGCGCCCGCGGGCAACACCGTGGTGTCGGTGACCACGACGCCGTCGGCGTCGACCACCTCGCCCGCACGCACCTTGGCGCCCGCGGCCGCGCCGAACCGCGCTTGAAGCTCGGCCAGCACCGGCCCGCCGAACAGCCGCACCCGCGCGGGCCCGAGGCCGTCGCGCACCGGAAGCGGTGCCGGCCGCCTCAACTCAACGGAACCGGTTCGAGGATCTCGGCGCGCGCCTCGGGCGCGGCGGCCCGCAGCGCGTCGGCGGACTCGTCGTCGGGCTGCTGCTGGGAGCGCACCTCGGCGTCGACGCGCGCGCAGTAGGTGGCCACCTCGCGGTCCACGTCCTCGGCGGTCCAACCCAGCACCGGGGCAACGACTTCGGCGACCTCACGGGCGCAGTCCACCCCGCGGTGCGGATATTCGATGGAGATCCGCATCCGGCGCGCCAGGATGTCTTCGAGGTGCAGCGCGCCTTCGGCCGCGGCGGCGTAGTACGCCTCCACCTTGAGATAGACCGGCGCCTCGGTGATCGGATCCAGAAGCTCCGGTCGCCTTTCGGCCATCTGCAACACCTCACCGATCATGGAGCCGTACCGGTCCAGCAGATGACGGACCCGGTAGGGGTGCAGACCGTAGTGCGCGCCGACGCTTTCGGTCTGGTTGATCAGCGCGAAGTAGCCGTCGGCGCCCAACAGCGGGACCTTCTCGGTGATCGACGGCGCCACCCGGGCGGGAATGAACTCCGCGGCCGCGTCGATCGCGTCCTTGGCCATCACCCGGTAGGTGGTGTACTTGCCGCCCGCGATCGCCACCAGACCGGGCGCGGGCACCGCGACGGCGTGCTCCCGCGACAGCTTCGACGTCTCTTCGCTCTCCCCGGCCAGCAGCGGACGCAGGCCCGCGTACACGCCGTCGATGTCGTCGTGGGTCAACGGCGTCGCCAGCACCTTGTTCACCTCGCCGAGGATGTAGTCGATGTCGGCTTTGGTCGCGGCGGGGTGCGCCAAGTCGAGGTTCCAGTCGGTGTCGGTGGTGCCGATGATCCAGTGTGTGCCCCACGGGATCACGAACAGCACCGACTTCTCGGTGCGCAGGATGATGGCCACCTCGCTGACGATCCGGTCGCGCGGCACCACCACGTGCACACCCTTGGACGCCCGCACCCGAAACCGGCCCCGCTGCTTGGACAGCGCCTGGATCTCGTCGGTCCACACCCCGGTGGCGTTGACCACCACGTGCCCGCGCACCTCGGTGCTCGCGCCGTCCTCCGAGTCGCGCACCTGCACGCCGATCACCCGGTCGCCCTCCCGCAGCAACGCCACCACCTGCGTCGACGACCGCACCACGGCGCCGTAGTGGGCGGCCGTGCGCACCACGGTCAGGGTGTGGCGGGCGTCGTCGACGACGGTGTCGTAGTAGCGGATTCCGCCGATCAGCGAGCTGCGCTTGAGCCCCGGCGACAGCCGCAGCGCGCCGGCGCGGGTCAAATGCTTTTGCGGCGGCACCGATTTCGCACCGCCCAGCTGGTCGTAGAGGAAGATGCCCGCCGCCACGTAGGGCCGTTCCCACCACCGCTTGGTCAGCGGGAACAGAAACGGCAGCGGCTTGACCAGATGCGGGGCCAGCGTGGTCAGCGACAGCTCGCGCTCGTAGAGCGCCTCGCGCACCAAGCCGAACTCGAGCTGCTCGAGATAGCGCAACCCGCCGTGGAACATCTTCGACGACCGGCTCGACGTGCCCGACGCGAAGTCACGCGCCTCGACGAGCGCGACTTTCAGCCCCCGCGTCGCCGCGTCCAGCGCCGCCCCGGCGCCGACCACTCCCCCGCCGATCACCACGACGTCGAACTGCTCGCTGCCGAGCCGTTCCCACGCCGTCGCCCGCTGCTCGGGCCCCAGAAGCGTCTGTCCGTTGGCGGGGATCGGGTCACTCACCGTTCCCAGGTTACGTGGGATCAATCCAGATCGTCGTGCGCCATGAGCTGTCGGCCGGCCTCGGTGATCGACCCCGACAGCGAGGGATACACCGAGAACGTGTGCGCGAGATCCGTCACGTTGTTGCCGTTCTGCACGGCCAGCGCGATCGGCAGGATCAGCTCGGAGGCGATCGGGGCCACCACCACGCCGCCGATCACCACCCCGGTGGCCGGCCGGCAGAAGATCTTGACGAACCCGCGGCGCAGGCTCGACATCTTGGCGCGGGGGTTGGTGTTCAACGGCAGCATGATCGTGCGGGCGGGTACCGAACCGTCGTCGATGCGCGACTGCGGCACGCCGACCGCCGCGATCTCGGGGCGGGTGAACACCGCGGCCGCGACCGTGCGCAGGCGGATCGGTTCCAGCGCCTCACCCAGCGCGTGATACATCGCGATGCGGCCCTGCATGGCGGCCACCGAGGCCAGCAGCATCAACCCCGTGCAGTCGCCGGCGGCGTAGATGCCCGGCACGGTGGTGCGCGACACCCGGTCGACCTTGAGGTAGTCGCCGGGGCCGAGCTCGATACCGACGCGCTCCAGGCCCAGCCCGCTGGTGTTGGGCACCGAGCCGACGGTCATCAGCGCATGGCTGCCCTCGACGGTGTGGCCGTCGGTCATCGTCACCTGCACGCCGGTCCCGGTGCGGGTCACCGACTCGGCGCGGGCGTTCTTGACCAGCGTCACGCCGCGCGACGCGAACACCTCCTCGAGCACGCCGGCGGCGTCGGAGTCCTCGTGCGGCAGGATCTGGTCGCGGCTGGCCACCACGGTGACCTTCACCCCGAGCTCGGTGTAGGCGTTGACGAACTCGGCGCCGGTCACGCCGGAGCCGACCACGACGAGGTGCTCGGGCAGCTTGTCGAGGTCGTAGAGCTGGCGCCAGTTCAGGATGCGTTCGCCGTCGGGCTGGACGCCGGGCAGGATCCGGGGGCTGCCCCCGGTGGCGATCAGCACGACGTCGGCGGTGAGGGTGCTGACCGTGCCGTCGTGGGCCGTCACCTTGACGGTGTGCGCGGCCATGCCCGGGCGGTCGTCGACCAGCTCGCCGGCGCCCGCGATCACCTGAACGCCCTGTTTGCGCAGCCGCGCCTCGATGTCGGCGGACTGCGCCGCGGCCAGCGCCTTGACCCGCTTGTTGATCTGCGGCAGCGAGATCTTGGCGTCGTCGAACTCCAGGTCGTAGCCGAGGTCGGGGGCCCGGCGCAGCTCGGTGCGCACACCGGTGGAGGCGATGAACGTTTTGGACGGCACGCAGTCCCACAGCACGCAGGCGCCGCCGATGCCGTCGCGGTCGACGACGGTGACCTCGGCGTGCGGGGCGGCAACCAGCGCCGCTTCATAACCTGCGGGGCCGCCGCCGATGATGACGATGCGGGTTGCCACGCCCCCAACCTAACGAAGCGGGAGGTCGATCACCCAGCCGACGCACGAACGCTTAGTCTTTCTGCGTGCCGCTCTATGCCGCTTACGGATCCAACATGCATCCGGAGCAGATGTTGCAGCGCGCGCCCCATTCTCCGATGGCAGGAACGGGGTGGCTGCATGGGTGGAGGCTGACGTTCGCCGGCGAGGACATCGGTTGGGAGGGTGCGCTGGCCACCCTGGTGGAGGATCCGTCGTCCAAGGTGTTCGTGGTGCTCTACGATATGACCAAGGACGACGAGGCCAACCTGGACCGCTGGGAGGGCTCGGAGCTGGGGTTCCACAAGAAGATCCGATGTCGGGTGGAGCGCACGTCGTCGGACACCACTACCGACCCGGTGTTGGCCTGGCTCTACGTCGTGGACGCCTGGGAGGGCGGCCTGCCCTCGGCGCGGTATCTGGGTGTCATGGCCGATGCGGCCGAGATCGCGGGCGCGCCACCGGAGTACGTGCATGATCTGCGGACCCGGCCGGCTCGCAACATCGGTCCGGGAGCGCTGGGGTCCTAGCCGACGCCGCGCGGCGCCGCTGGAACATCCGCTTCTCGATCACGCGCTCGGCTTCGCGGCGCACGTCACGGCGGATGGTCTGCCACAGCTCGCGGCCATCGACCCCGGGATCGCGGGCGGCGGCCGCGGCCCAGCGCAGCACCCGCGCCGGCGAGAACACCTGCTGCGGCGACCTCACCCGGTTGAAGACGTCGGCGAGCTCGGTGAACCCGTTCGGCCGGGCGGCGAACCACCGGTAGGCGGCGAACTCGATCGGCGATATCGCGTCGTCACGGCCGAGCTGGTTGGCCCACTGATACATCGGCAGGCACTGCGCGTCACGGTCGAGCTCCCACGCCACGAGGGCGCTGTCGAGTCGGTCCGGGTCCTCGAGATGGGGTGCGACAGCCTCGCCGAGCAGCCGCCCGAACCGCCACGCGTCGCGCATGCCCTGCGCGGTGACCGGGTCCTTGAAGTGGCCGGAGTCGCCGGCCAACGCCCAGCCCGGGCCCTGCGAGTGCCGGAAGTAGGAGGGGTGCGAGTACGACATCCGGATCTTGCTGACCCGGCGGCAGCCGCGCAGCCGCTTCGCGTAGGGCGGGATGCGCGCGATCGTGGCGTCGAACGTGGCGATGGGGTCGGCGCGATAGTCGTCGGCGCGGCGCACCGGCGGCATCTGCAGCGCCACCAACTGCTCACCGTCACACGGGAACACGGTGACCAGATCGTCGTGCTGACGCCACTGCATGGCCACGTCGCGGCGATCGGCGTGCACGTCCTCGTAGTACGCGTAGGCCATCATCCGCTGGTTGGGCCAGAGGTGGTGGGCGCGGGCGCCGACGAGGCGCGCGACGGTCGATCTGCGCCCGTCGGCCCCGATCACCAGCTTCGCGCGGATCGTTCCCGTCGAGCCGTCGCGCAGCCGGAACCGCACCCCCGATGCGCGGCCGGTGTCGTCGCTGACCAGGTCGGTGACGCGGACATGCTCACGCACGTCGGCGCCGGCCTCCCGCGCGGTCTCGACCAGCGCGAGGTCCACACCCGGCCGTCGCACACACCCGCCCGCGGCCAGGCCCTCGTACACGCTGGACGGCCCGACCACCTCGACGCCGGGCGCCCCGAGCCCCGCCCGGACGTGCAGCGGCGCGCCGAGTTTCATCACGCGGTCGCGGGCGCCGAGCCGCTCGAGCTCAGCCCAGTGGTGGGTGAACAGCAGGTGCGTGGACAGCGTGTCGGAGGGAAAGGACGCGCTGTCGAGGACGACCACGCTGCGGCCCCGGCGGGCGAGCGCGATCGCGGCCGCCGAGCCAGCGCAGCGACCGCCGACGATGACGACATCAGTGTGTTCGGACATGTCGCCAGAATGCCAGCTCAGCCCATACTTTGTAAGAGTTTTCATTTTATGAATTCGATTACAATTCAGGCCTGTGGCCTATCCTTGGCTGGTGTCCGCCGAGCCGCTCGAACCCGCGCCGACCATGGCCGCGGCCCGTGCCGGCCGGCGCCGCGCGCGCACCCGGGCGGCCATCCTGGAAGCCGCCGAGGTGGTGTTCAGCCGCGAGGGGTACGACGGCGCGCGCATCGAGGAGATCGCCGAGTTGGCCGACGTGTCGGTCGGCTCCATCTACAGCCATTTCGACGGCAAACGCGGCATGTACCTCCAGCTCGTCGACCGTGCGCTCGGGCTGTTCACCGAGTACATGGAGCGCAGCGAAGATCCCGGGCTGAGCCCGCTGCAGCGGGTGCTGGCAGGCGGCGACGCGTATCTGCGGTTTCACCTCGACCATCCCGGCGCGTTCCACTTCCTGGCGTACCGCAGCCCGGGCGCTCAGCCGCTGTCCGGAGACGACGAGACCGAGGCCCGCATCCGCGACCGGGTGGGGCTGCTGCTCCGACGGTTCGCCGCGCAGATCGACAATGCGGTCGCGGCCGGCGAGGCCCGGCCCGTGGACTCGCTGCGGCTGACCCACTACCTGTGGGGCGCGTGGAACGGCGTGATCGCGTTGCGCCAGCAGCCCGACGGGCTGCGGATCTCCGACGAGGAGATCGCCCGGACGCTCGAGCTCGCGCGCTGGCTGCTGCGCGAAGGGCTCGCCGCGCCCGCGCTGCGCGACGCCAACGGCGAAGTGGGCGACCGGGTTCCGCTGCCCCGGATCAGGCTCGGGTGAGCCCAGCGAAGTTGAGCCTGCGCAACTTCCACAGCGGGTAGCCGCGCTCGATCACCGCGAATCGCACCAGGCCTGCGACAACCAGCGGGTTCCCCGAATCCGCGGCACTGATCGTTCGCCAGCCAATTCGTTCGATGAATTCCGGTGTCGTGGAGGTGAATTGGACCGCGACCATCGGCGCCTCGTACCCCATCGCGAGAGTCGCCGTCGAGTCTCCGTCCGTAACCGTGAAATGCGTCCTCGGCTTGGGAAAGCCGCAGTCGAGCAAAGCAAGGCGGACCATGGATTCCCACGGCGACTGCGCTCCGCCGTCCATCAGGTCCAGCGCGTCGAACACCCGCCACCAGTGCCGTGCCCCGCGATACCGATCGGCCAGGGACTGCACGTCGGCGGCCGTGATGCCCGTCGCCGAGGCAAGCGCATCCAGCCGGAAGACGGCCTCGTCGCGTGAGCGGTGCCGAGCAAGGTCGAAGGCCGTCCGCTCCGCGGTCGTGACGGGCAACCCGGCGAGCTCGATGATCTCATCGGGACGTATTCGGTTGTTTCTGACGACGATTCCCGAAGGAGGGCGGCCGTTTTGCCAGATCAGTTCGACATCGGCGTCGGCCTCGATCCAGCGCGCGCCGTGCAGCGCCGCCGCGGCGAGGCCCGCGACCACCCCGCGGCGGCGTGACCACAGCCAGGCGCCGACAGCGCGCTGCAGCAGTGACGGCGTCGCCTGCGCGGGGACGTACACGTCCGGGTAGATGGCTCGGTAGTTCCACCGCAGCTGCCCACGGGTGAGCACGCCGTCAGCCAATGCTTCACTGCCGATGAAGACGTCGTCCATGCCGTGATGCTGACCTGACCAACTGACACGATTTGAGCGCTAGGGCCGAGATTGCAGTCAGGGCTGTGGATTCTCGACAGCAGCCCTGACTGCAATCTCGCCCGTAGCACCCATTTCGAAGGTCCACCAGACCCTAGAACCGGGCCGCCTGCCCCACGAGGTTGACGAGCACCCGCACCCCGACCGCCAGCGCACGCTCGTCGATGTCGAACGTCGGTTGATGCAGGTCCAGCTGCGGCCCGCGGCCCGACCACACGCCCAGCCGCCCCATCGCACCCGGCACCTCCTCCAGATACCAGGAGAAGTCCTCGCCGCCGCCGGACTGGCGGGTGTCGGCGAGCACGTCGGGACCGATCGCCTCGATCGCGTGGGTGAGGATGCGCGTGGAGATCTCCTCGTTCACCACCGGCGGCACCCCCCGCCGGTACTGCAGGCTGTGCTCGAGGCCCAGTGGCGCCAAGAGTGACGAAACCGCTTCACGCACAATCGCTTCCAGCATCTCCCAGGCGTCGCGGCTGGCGGTGCGGATGGTGCCGGCCAGCGTGCCGGTCTGCGGGATCGCGTTGGCGGCCACCCCCGCGTTGACCGCGCCCCACACCATCACCGTGCTGTTGCGGGGATCGATGCGGCGCGACAGCACCCCGGGCACCCCGGTGATCAACGTGCCGATGCCGTAGACGAGGTCGCCGGTCAGATGTGGTCGCGAGGTGTGCCCGCCGGGCGAGTTCAACGTCACCTCGAGCTGATCGGCGGCCGAGGTGATCGGGCCCGCCCGCACCGCGACCTTGCCGACCGGCAGCCGCGGGTCGCAGTGCAACGCGAAGATCCGCGACACCCCGGTCAACGCGCCCGCGGCGATGGCGTCGATCGCGCCGCCGGGCATCAGCTCCTCGGCGGCCTGAAAGATCAGCCGCACCCCCACCGGTAGTTCGGGTACCGACGTCAGCGCCAGCGCGGCGCCAAGCAGCATCGCGGTGTGGGCGTCGTGACCGCAGGCGTGCGCGACGTTGGGCACCACCGACGCGAACGGCTTGCCGGTGCGGTCGGCCATCGGCAGCGCGTCCATGTCGGCCCGCAACGCGATCCTGGCACCGTGTTCGGGGCCGATGTCGCATGTCAGGCCGGTGCCCCCGGGCAGCACCTTCGGGTTCAGACCCGCGTCGGCCAACCGCGATGCGACGAACTGGGTGGTGCCGAACTCTTGGCGGCCCAGCTCGGGGTGGGCGTGAAAATGCCTGCGCCAGCCCACCAGGTCGGCGTGGTGGGCGTCCAGCCAGCGTTCGGTCGCTTCGGTGAGGCTCATGCCGCCCGCCTCGCCTGCAGGTCGAGCACCCGGTCGCGTTCGGCGGGCGTCTCGGCCAGCCGCACCACCGTGCGCGCCAGCATGACCGCGCCTTCGACGACGGCCGTGTCGGCGCTGGGCCCGGCCGCGGCCGCGGCGAACTCGGGCTGGTGCACCGAGGCGCCACCGGCGTCGATGCCGACGATCGGGTGGATGCCGGGCATGACCTGGGTGACGTTGCCCATGTCGGTGCTGCCCAGCGGCGAGGCCGCCTCGACCTCGGGCGGCACCGGGCTGCGCCCGACCCGCACCATCTCGGCGCGAAACGTCTCGGCGAGCCAGCGGTCGGGGGTGAGCTCGAGGTAGGCCGGCTCGGTCTCGGTCACCCGGTAATCGCAGCCGGTGGCCACCGCGCCGGCGAGGAAGCAGTCGGCCATCCGCTGCTCGAGCCCGCGCAGCGAGGCCGAGTCGTCGGCCCGCATCGTGTACTGCATCTCCGCGCGCGCCGGGATGACGTTGGCGGCCTGGCCACCGTCGGTGACGATGCCGTGCACCATCTGGCCGGGCTCCAGCTGTTGGCGCAGCAGCCCGATGGCCACCTGCGCGACGGTGACCGCGTCGACGGCGTTGACGCCGCGATAGGGTGCGACGGCCGCGTGGGCCTCCCTGCCGTCGTAGCGGACCGCCACCTGCGACAGCGCCAGCGAACGGGCGGCGGCGATGTCCTGCGGCCCGGGATGCAGCATCACCGACACCGCGACGTCGTCGAACACCCCCGCGTCGAGCATCAGCACCTTGCCCCCGCCGGCCTCCTCGGCAGGAGTGCCCAGCAGCACCACGGTCAGCCCGAGGTCGTCGGCCACCTCGGCCAGCGCCAGCGCGGTGCCGACGGCCGAGGCGGCGATGATGTTGTGCCCGCAGGCATGTCCGATGCCGGGCAGCGCGTCGTACTCGGCGCACACCGCGACCACCAGCGGCCCGCTGCCGTACTCGGCGCGAAACGCGGTGTCCAGCCCGGCCGGCGCGGCGGTCACCGCGAAGCCGTACTCGGCTGCCAGCGCTTGGGTCTTGGCGCAGCTGTGGTGCTCGGCGAAGGCGAGTTCGGGCTCGGCGTGGATGGAGTGCGACAGCTCGACCAGGTCGCCACGGCGTCGGGTGACGGCGTCTTCGACGCGGCTCGACGCGGTGGCGGTGGGCATCTTCGAAGTATCTCACTGCTCGGTTCGCCGTCGTTTGCGGCGGCTAAGCTGCGCAGCGTGACGAGCCCGGACGCGGCGGCGCGAGAAGCGGCGGCCGCCATCGCCGACCGCACCGGCGTCGAGCGGCACGACGTCGCCGTCATCCTCGGGTCGGGGTGGGCGCCCGCCGCCGACCAGTTCGGTGACCCGGTGGCGGTGGTGCCCGTGGCCGAGTTGCCGGGGTTCACCCCGCCCACCGCGCAGGGACACGGCGGCCGGTTGCTGTCGACGCGCATCGGCGAGCGCCGGGTGCTGGTGTTCGTCGGCCGGATCCATGCCTACGAGGGCCACGACCTTTACCACGTGGTGCACCCGGTGCGGGCCGGCTGCGCCACCGGCGTGCACACGATGCTGCTGACCAACGCCGCGGGCGGCCTGCGCGACGACTTCGAGGTGGGCCAGCCGGTGCTGATCAGCGACCACCTCAATTTGACCGGGCGCTCGCCGTTGGTCGGCCCGCAGTTCGTCGACATGGTGGACGCCTACTCGCCGCGGCTGCGCGCCGTCGCCCGCGAGATCGAACCCACGCTGACCGACGGGGTGTATGCGGGCCTGTTCGGGCCGCAGTACGAGACGCCCGCCGAGATCCGCATGCTGCGCACGCTGGGCGCCGACCTGGTCGGCATGTCGACCGTGCACGAGACGATCGCCGCGCGCGCGGCAGGCGCCGAGGTGCTGGCCGTGTCGTTGGTGACCAACCTCGCGGCCGGCATGACCGGGGAGCCGCTGAACCACGAGGAGGTGCTGGCGGCCGGGCGCCGATCGGCGACGCAGATGGGCGCCCTGCTGGCCGACGTCATCGCGCGGCTGTGAGCGCAGAGCCCGCATATGCCGCCGACAAAGTGGGCACACTAACCGCATGACGTTGTCGCGGACCTCGACCACCGCGCAGGAGTGGATTGCCCACGACCCCGATCCCCGTACCGCCGCCGAGCTCAAAGCGCTCTCGGAGGAGGAACTCGCCGAGCGGTTCGCCAACCCGCTGACGTTCGGCACCGCGGGGTTGCGCGGTCCACTGCGCGGCGGTCCCAACGGAATGAACTTGGCCGTCGTGCTGCGCGCGACGTGGGCGGTGGCAAAGGTGTTGCACGACCGCGGGTTATCCGGCCAGAACGTCGTGGTCGGCCGCGACGCCCGGCACGGCTCCGACGAGTTCGCGTTGGCCGCCGCCGAAGTTCTTGCCGCCCAAGGCTTCACGGTGACATTGATGTTCACGGCGGTGCCGACGCCGGTGGTGGCGTTCGCCGTGCGCCGCCAGGCGGCCGTCGCGGGCGTCATGATCACCGCGTCGCACAATCCGCCGACCGACAACGGGTACAAGGTTTACTTCGAGGGCGGCTACCCGATCGTGTCGCCGACGGACCGCGAGATCGAGCAGGCGATGGCGCAGGCCCCGCACGCCGACGAGATCGAGCGGGCCGCGGTGGAACCCTCCGGCGTCGACGAGGTGCAGCGGTTCGTCGAGCGCGCCGCGCAGGTGCGCCACACGCACGGCTCGGCACGGGTGGCGCTCACGCCGCTGCACGGCGTGGGCGGCGAGTTCGTGCTCGACGCGCTGGTGCGGGCCGGGTTCGCCGATGTGCACGTCGTCGACGAGCAGTTCGCGCCCGACCCGGACTTCCCCACCGTGTCCTCGCCCAACCCCGAGGATCCCGCCGCGACCGAGGCGCTGTTGAAGCTGGCCGCCGACGTCGACGCCGACGTCGCCGTCGCGCTGGATCCCGACGCCGACCGGTGCGCGATCGGCGTCCCGACCCCCGACGGCTGGCGGATGCTTTCCGGTGACGAAACCGGTTGGCTGCTCGGCGATTACATCCTCTCGCAGATCGAGCCGGGGCCGGTCACCGAGGCCACGGTGGTGGCCAGCACGGTGGTGTCGTCGCGGATGCTGGCCGCGATCGCCGCCGAGCACGGCGCGCAACACATCGAAACCCTCACCGGGTTCAAGTGGCTCGTGCGCGCCGACGAGCAGCTGCCCGGCAGCACGCTGGCGTACGCCTACGAGGAGGCGATCGGCCATTGCGTCGACCCCGCCGCGGTCCGGGACAAGGACGGCATCAGCGCGGCGGTGCTGGCGTGTGATCTGGTCGTCGCGATGCAGCACCGCGGGCACACGCTGCTCGACGCGCTCGACGACCTGGCCCGCCGCCACGGTGTGCACACCACCACCGCGGTGTCGCGGCCGGTCAACGACGCGCACGAGGCGGCAGCGGTGCTGGACCGGCTGCGCCGCACCCCGCCCGATCGACTGGCCGGCTTCGACGTCACCGTCACCGACCTGCGCGACGACGACGGCCCCTTGCGCACCGATGCGTTGATCCTGTCCGGAGGTGACGGCGACACCTCGGTGCGGGTGGTGGTGCGCCCGTCGGGCACGGAGCCAAAGGTCAAGTCCTACATCGAGGTTCGCTGCGGCGACGTCGGCGACCTCGATGCGGCCCGGGTCCGCGCGCGACACCTGCAGGACGAGCTGGCCGCCGATTTCTTCGGGCGCGAGCAGACGTGAGCACCCCCAAATATCCCCGATTCAGGGGGTGTTGGCGTCTGCTCGCCGAAGGAAACTAGCGCGGGCCGAACTGGCGGTCCCCGGCATCCCCGAGGCCCGGCACGATGTAGGCGATGTCGTTGAGCCCCTCGTCGATGGCGGCGGTGAACAGCCGCAGCTCGGGGGCCACCTTCTCCAGCTTGGCAAGGCCCTCCGGAGCGGCCACCACGCAGATCGCGGTGATGTCAACGGCATTGCGCGAATGCAGCAACTCGATGGTGTGGGCCATCGAACCTCCGGTCGCGAGCATCGGGTCCAGCACCATCACCGGCTGGGTGCTCAGATCGTCGGGTAGCGACTCCAAATAGGGTGTGGGCACCAGTGTTTCCTCGTTGCGGGCGACGCCGACGAAGCCGACGAGCGCCTCGGGGATCAGCGCATGGGCCTGGTCGACCATGCCGAGGCCCGCCCGCAGCACCGGGACGAGAAGCGGCGGGTTGGCCAGCCGGCAGCCGGTGGTGTCGGCGATCGGGGTGTGCACGGCCACCGGTTCGACGGGCACGTCGCGGGTGGCCTCGTACACCAGCATCAGCGTCAGGTCGCGCAGCGCCGCACGGAAGGCCGCGTTGCCGGTGGCCTCGTTGCGCAGCGTGGTCAGCCGGGCGGCGGCCAGCGGGTGGTCGACGACGCGCACATCCATGGGCCGAAGACTAATGGAACCGAACGCCGCTTCCGTGCGTCCTAATCACATGCGCGCCGATACCGACGCGATCCGCCACCTGGGATCCGCGACCACCGCCCATGCCGCCGAACTCACCGACGTCGCCGCCATGCTGGCGTCCCTGCCACCTCCGGACCTCGGCCCCGTCGGGGCCCGCTTCCTGACCGCGTTGCAGCAGGCGTCCGGCGACGGCGCGCGGGCACTCGCCGCGCTGAGCGAGCGGCTCTCGTCCTCGGGGCACACCGCGCGTACTACGGCCGCCGCGTACGACGCCGCAGACGACGGCGCCCGCGCCCGCATCACCGGCGTCTGACGGTGCCCGGCGCGCTGATCGCGGCGCTGTCGGCGCCGATACGCGAGCTGCAGGCCTTGGTCGGAACCGGCGGTGACGACACGGCCGTCGTACTAAGCACCGTGCGCGACGCGCTGGGCGACGTGGCGGCCTCCGTTCGGGTGTCGTGGCGCCATGCGCAGGGATCGTGGTTCGGCGCGGGCGCCGACGCCGCGCAGGCCTTCCTCGCCTCGACGGCGAGCGCCATCGACGAACTCGCCGACCACGTCGACCGGCTCAGCACCGCGACGCGCACGGCCGCCGATGCCGTCGCGCAGGCACACGCGCGGTTGCAGGCGATCGTCGACGACTTCGAGGCCCGCGCCGCCGCGCTGGAGCCTTACCTCGACTCCCCGGGCGTGGCCGAGAAGCTGCTGGCCGAGGCACGCCGCTCGCTGCGGGAGGCGGTCGCCGCCGTCGAGGATCTCGAGGCCGAGTTGGACGGCCAGGTTACGACGATGGGCGCGCCCGCGCCGCCCGCGCCGTCGTCGCCGCCCGCGGCGACGGCACCGGCCGGGTTGGGGGCTCCGTCCGGGCTAAGCCCTCCGGCCATGCCCACCGCCCCCACCTCGGGGCTCGGCGGTGCGCTGGGTGAACTCGCGTCGCTGGCACGGCCCGAGTCCGCGGCGCCGGTGCCCGACGCGGCGACGTTCGGCGACGGCGTCGCGGTCCGACTGCCCGACGGCAGCACCGCGCTGGCGCCCAACGCGGTGGCCGGCAGCGCGGTGCGCTACGCGTTGACACAGCTGGGCGTGCCCTACGAGTGGGGCGGCACCACCCCGGGCGTCGGCCTGGACTGCAGCGGGCTGACCCAGTGGGCCTATCGCGAAGCGGGGCTGAACATTCCGCGGCTGGCTCAGGAACAAGACGTGGGCGCCGCCGTCGACGCGGGCTCGCTGCGCCCCGGCGACCTGGCGGTGTGGGACGGCCACGTCGCGATGATCGTCGGCAACGGCACGATGATCGAGGCAGGCGACCCGGTCAAGCTGTCACCCATCCGCACCGAGAACGCCGGGCAGGGGTTCCAGGGCTTCTGGCGACCGACGGCGTGAGGGCCTGCCAGGTCAGATCGTTAGGCTGTGCGCCATGGCTGCTGACATCTTGTCGATCCGTCTCGGGCTGACCAAGGGTGACCTGTACACGTTGTGGGCGCCACGCTGGCGCGACGCGGGCGACGAATGGGAGGCCTTCCTCGGCAAGGGCGACGACCTGTACGCGTTCGAGTCCGTGGCAGACATGGTCGCGTTCGTGCGGACGAGCAACGACAACGACCTCACCGACCACCCCGCGTGGGAGAAGCTGACCGAGGCCAACGCGCACCGGCTCGACCCGCCGGAGGACCGCCAGTTCGACGTGATCGGCGTGGCCGAACTGGTCGCCGAGAAACCCACCGAGGAGTCGGTGACCAAACTGCACCGCACGATGGCGGTGGTCTCGGCCATCGGTTCGGTGTGTGAGCTTCCGCCGATCACGAAGTTCTTCAACGGCAACCCGGTGCTGTCCACGCTGGGCGGCGGCGTCGAGGCGTTCCGCGGCCGCAGCGGGCGCAAACGCTGGGGGGAGATCCTGGCGGTGGTCAACCGCGGCTGGGACAACGTCATCGACGCGCTCGACGAGCTGGTCACCATCCCCGACGTCGACGCGGCCGCGGCGAAGAAGGCCGAGGCCGAGCTGGCCGAACCCGCCCCGGAGCCCGACGTCGAAGCGGACCCGATCGAGGAGCTCGCCGACGAGAGCGAGGCCGACGAGGCCGCCGACGAGGAATCCGGCGCGCTCGAGACCCAGGCGGCCAACCTGGTGCTGGGCAGCGACGAGGACTTCTGGATCAAGGTCGGCATCGACCCGGTCCGGATCATGGCCGGCGCGAACACCTACTACACGTTGCGCTGCTACCTCGACGACCAGCCGGTCTTCTTGGGCCGAAACGGACGAGTCAGCGTGTTCGGCTCCGAGCGTGCGCTGGCGCGTTACCTGGCCGACGAGCACGACCACGATCTGTCCGACCTGGCCACCTACGACGACATCCGCACCGCGGCCACCGACGGGTCGCTGCAGATCGAGGTCAGCGACGACAACGTCTACGTGCTGACCGGCATCGTCGACGACATGGCCGACGGACCCGACGCGCTGGACCGCGACCAGCTGGAGCTGGCCGTCGAACTGCTCAGAGACGTCGGCGATTACGCCGAGGACACCATCGTGGAGCAGACCCTCGACGCCGACCAGCCGCTGGGCCGGCTGATCGCCCACGTGCTGGATCCCAAGAGCGTGAGCCGCCCCGGCGCGCCCTACGCCAAGGCCGTCGAGCAATGGGAGGCGCTGGAGGCGTTCATGGAGTCGCGGCTGCGCCCGGAGCAAGCCTACGGCTGATGATCTCGACCGACTGGTCGGCCCGGATGGGTCTCGCCGTGCCGATCGTCAACGCGCCGATGGGCGGGGTCGCCGGCGCTGCGCTGGCCGCCGCGGTGTCGCGCGCCGGCGGGCTCGGCATGCTGGGGCTGGGCAGCTCTGCGTCGCTGTCGCGGCTGGAGGCCGGGCTGCGGGACCTCTCGGAGTTGAAGTCGCCGTTCGGGATCGGGCTCGTGGACTGGGTGGCGGCGGCCGAACCCGGGCTGCTCGACGCCGCGATCGCGGCCCGTCCGGCGTTGCTGTCGGTGGGTTTCGGTGACGACTTCTCCTGGGTGGGCCCCGCGCGCGACGCGGGGGTGACCACCGCGACCCAGGTGGGTGATCTCGCCGCCGCGCAGCGCGCTATCGACGCCGGGGTCGACGTGCTGATCGCGCGCGGTGCCGAGGGCGGGGGCCACGGCGCACCCCTGGTGGGCACGCTGCCGCTGCTCACCTCGGTGCTCGACCGCTACTCGGTGCCCGTGCTCGCTGCGGGCGGAATCTCCTCGGGACGCGGGGTGGCGGCCGTGCTGGCGGCGGGTGCGGCGGGGGCCTGGGTCGGTACGGCGTTCAGCGCCTGCGTCGAGGCCTCGGTCACCCCGACCATACGCACGGCGTTGCTCGCCGCTCGTGACACCGACACCGTCACCACCCGGGTGTTCGACGTCGCACAGGGCTACCCGTGGCCGGCGACATTGCCAGAACGGGTGCTGCGCAACACATTTACCGACACGTGGGACGGCAGGGAAGCCGAGCTGACGGACACCGACCGGGACGCGCTAGCCGCGGCCGTCGCCGCCGAGGACCACCGGCTGGCGCCGATCAACGCCGGCCAGGGCGTCGGGGTGCTCGACACCGTCGAATCCGCGGCGGACCTGATCGAGCGGCTGACCACCGAGGCGGAACAGTTGCTCGTTCGTTGGGGCGCAGCGGGTTAGCCGATCAGGACGGCGTAGCGGGGCTTGATCACGTCGTCGATGAGCGCGAGCCGCTCGTTGAACGAGATGAACGCCGACTTCATCGCGTTGATGGTGAACCACTGCAGATCGGTCCAGCCGTAGCCGAACGCCTCGACCAGCCGCAGCATCTCGTGGCTCATCGAGGTGTCGCTCATCAACCGGTTGTCGGTGTTCACGGTGACGCGGAACCGCTGCCGCGCCAACAGGTCGAAGGGATGCTCGGCGATGCTGGCGACCGCGCCGGTCTGCACGTTGCTGCTCGGACACATCTCGAACGGAATTCGCTTGTCGCGCAACAGCGACGCCAGCCTGCCCAGTTTGGCGGTGCCGTCCTGCGCGACGGTGATGTCGTCGACGATCCGCACCCCGTGGCCCAACCGGTCGGCGCCGCAGTAGGCGATCGCCTCGTGGATGGACGGCAGGCCGAACGCCTCACCGGCGTGAATTGTGAAGCGCGCGTTGTTGCTTCGCATGTACTCGAACGCGTCGAGGTGCCGCGTGGGCGGATAGCCGGCCTCGGCGCCAGCGATGTCGAAGCCGACAACGCCCTTGTCGCGGAACCGGATCGCCAGCTTCGCGATCTCCAGGGAACGGGCGGCGTGGCGCATCGCGGTGACCAGGCAGCGCACCGTGATGGCACGGCCCTCGGCGCTGGCGGCCTTCTCGCCGTCGACGAAGCCGGCCAGCACCGCGTCGACGACCGCGTCCAGCGACATCCCGCCGTCGATGTGCAGCTCCGGGGCGAAACGGACTTCGGCGTAGACGACGTTGTCCTCGGCGAGGTCCTCGACGCACTCGTAGGCCACCCGGTGCAGCGCCTCCGGGGTCTGCATCACCCCGACGGTGTGGGCGAACGGCTGCAGGTAGCGCTCCAGCGACCCGCTGTGCGTGGCGGTGCGGAAGATCTTGGCGAGCTCGTCGGGGTCGGTGGAGGGCAGATCTGTGTAACCGGTCGCGTCGGCCAGCTCGACGACGGTGGTCGGGCGCAGGCCCCCGTCGAGATGGTCGTGCAGCAGCGCCTTGGGGGCGCGCCGGATGTTCTCCAGGGTCAGCGGCGTCGTCATGGCTCCATCTTGCGCAAAAACCCTGGTTACGAACAGGCTTGCGGACGCCGAAAACCCTCGGCCGTCCGGGCGCGGTGATAGGTTGCTGAGCATCTGACCCACCGCGACGACGTGGCGCACTGTAATTACGGCGATGCTGACTATCGACGGCTTTTCTCAGGTGGTGCATGCGATTTACACCACCGCCGTCGGGGCTCGTCCGTGGGAGTCGACCCTCGACGAGATCGCCACCGCCATTGAGGGCCAGCAATGCCTGTTGATGTCCACCGGGCAGGACAACGAGATCGCCCATCAATCAGCTCGATCCGATCCGGGCGGTGTCGCTAGCTATAACCAGTACTACGGTCGGCTGGATCCGGCTCCCGCCGCCATCGAGGATGTTCCGACCGGGCAGGTGGCCGCTTTTCAGCAACTGTTCCCCGCCGATGCGCTGCGCGGCAGTGAGTTCTACAACGACTGGGGGGTTCCCAACGGGCACGGGGATTGCACCTTTTCGGTGCTGACCCGGCGCGGCGCCGACGCGTCGTGGCTTTCGGTGACCGCGGAGGCGCGTACGGACCCGTTCAGCACGCCGCAGCGGATGACGCTGCTGTCGGCCCTCGTGCCGCACCTGCAGCACGCGATCGCACTCCGCACGCGGCTGTCCGACACGGATCGCCACTGCGAGGAACTCGCCGCCGCGGTGGACGCAGCATCCGATGCGATGGCGATAGTGCGCGACGACGGTCTGCTCAGCTACCTGAACCCGGCGGCCGACGCGATATTCAGCGGGGGCAAACGGCTTGCATGCGACCGGCGGGACCTTGCGGGCTTCGGGGGCCGCCGTCGATCGCGCGCTCGCCGCCGCGGTCAGCGCGGCGGTGGGCCGCGCGGGCGTGCCGACCGCCGGGTGGGTGACGGTACCCAGGCCGGGGCGGCGACCGTACGTGGTCCGGGTCGTTCCGGTGTCGGCGACGGGCACACCGGCGGCGTTGGTGATCGTCGTCGATCCCGACCGCAATCCACTGCCCACGGTCGAGGCGCTGATCCGCCGTTACGGGCTGACCCGGACCGAAGCCGAGGTGGCCCGCCGTGTGCTCGACGGGGACGGGCTGGGACCCATCGCCCGGGAACGGTCGGTGTCCATCACCACGATCCGCACCCATATGAAGCACATCTTCGAAAAAACCGGCACCCGCCGCCAAGCCGAACTCGTCCGGCTGATACTCGGCGCCACCACTTCCTGACCGAATCTCCTCCATTCGGATGACGACGCCGCGCGGCGCCGGTGATTTGCTCGGCGCAGGCCCGCTGCGACGAAGGGGAAGCGACGATGAGCAACTTGACCAGATCGGCACTGCCGCAGATCACCACGGCGGGGTTTGCCATCGCGGGGGCGGCGGTCCTGCTGGCCGGCACACCGGACGAAGCGCCGACCGAGATCCGGGCCGAGGTGCGACTGGCCTCGACCGAATCGGTCCCGATGAGCCCGATGCTCGAGGAGCCGTGGTGGCTGTCCGACAACGATCGCCTGTTCGGGCCCGCGGCGGCGGTCCAAAACCCGCTCGCCGCGTTCGGGGGCATCAACATCTTCAACCCCGTCGGCCCGGGAGGCTGGTTGATCGGCAACGGCCTGGACGCCAGCCCCGATTGCATCGGCACCGCGTGTAACGGCGGCAACGGCGGGCTGTTGTGGGGCCGCGGCGGCAATGGCGCCAATGGCGGAAACGGCGGCGACGCCGGACTGTTCGGCAATGGCGGCAACGGGGGCAACGCCACCGTTGCCGGAATGGCCGGCGGTAGCGGCGGTCGCGGCGGCTGGCTGGTCGGCAACGGCGGGGCTGGTGGAAACGGCGCCGTCGGCATCAGCCCCGGTCAGGCCGGCGCCGACGGCGGGCGTGGCAGCGACGGCGGGGCCGGCGGCAATGCCGGGCTGTTCGGCAACGGCGGCAACGGCGGCAATGGCGGAACCGGCGCCCGTGGGGCGAACGGTTTCACCGGTGCCGCCGGGGATGGCACCGACGGCGCTGCCGGTGGCGCGGGCGGTAATGGCGGAGCAGGCGGGGCAGGTGGGACTTTGTCCGGCGATGGCGGGTCGGGTGGGCTCGGCGGTGCGGGCGGAGCCGGCGGTTCGGGCGGGCACGGCGCATTCGGCTCCCCACTGGAAAACGACGGTGCGGGCAAAGTCGGCGGTTCGGGCGGCGCCGGGGGTGCCGGCGGGGCTGGCGGCGCGGGCGGAACAACGATCGTGGGCCAGGTTGGCGCCGGCGGGGCCGGCGGCGCGGGCGGGGCCGGCGGCGTAGCCGGTAATGGCGGAAACGGCGCCCAAGGTGACATGCAGGTCAACGATGGCCGCGGCGGGAACGGCGGGGACGGCGGCGATCCCGGGGCCGGCGGTCAAGGTGGTACCGGCGGGCCCGGCGCCACCACCGGCGCCGACGGCGCGGACGGCGCGACCCCCACCAGCGGCGGCAACGGCGGCAACGGTGGCGACGGTGCCCACGGCGAGAGTGGAGCGGGCAACCTCGCGGCCGCGCACGGCCGCGAGGGCGGTAGTGGTGGCGACGGCGGACTCGTTGGCAACGGCGGTCGCGGTGGCGCCGGCGGCGACGGCGGTTACGTCAGCGACGGCGGCCCTGGTGAGGGCGGAGCCGGCGGGGACGGCGGTGCAGGCGGCAATGCCACCCATGGGCGCGGCGGAAACGGCGGCGCTGGCGGCGCGGGCAGCAGCGGTCCCGGCAATGTTGTCACCTTCGCCTTCGGTGGCAACGGCGGCTCCGGCGGTCAAGGGGGCGAAAGCATCACCGGAGCCGGTGGGGACGGCGGTCGCGGCGGCGACGGCGGCCACGGCGGAAATAACAACCAGCCGAGTTCGGTGGGTGGCGGAGGTGGAGGCGGCGCGAACGGCGGAAGCGGCGGCACGGACGGCGGTGATGGTGGTGACGGCGGCCGCGGCGGCAACGCCGGCAGCTCATCCGGCGGCGTCAGTCTCGGCGGCCCCGGCGGGAACGGTGGTAAGGGCGGCTCCGGCAGCACAGGCGCTGGGGGTGCAGGGGGCGACGGTGGCGACGGCGGTAGCGGCCACAGCGAGGAAGCGGTAAGCCTCGGCGGATTCGGCGGTAGCGGCGGGGATGGCGGTGACGGTAGCAGCGGCGTCGGGGACCCGGGTCAGGCCGGCAGCGCCAATGCCGGCAACACCGGTGGTTCGGGCGGTGCCGGCGGTGAAGGCGGCAGCCCGTAACGACCTTTCCTAGCCGGGCATCATTCGGTCGATGATCAACGGTCGGTCAGAGGGCGGTTTGTCGCCAACGGACCACGCGTCGTCCAGTTCGGCAAGCGCCCCCGCGAACCGCTCAGGAGTGTCGGTGTACAGGGTGAACAGCGCCTCACCGGCGGCGACGGGCTCCCCGGGGCGGCGGTGGATGAGCAGCCCGGCGCCGGACTGCACCCGTTCGCCTGGGGCCGAGCGGCCCGCGCCGAGCCGCCACACCGCCAGCCCCACCGCCATCGCGTCGATGGTTCCCATGGTTCCGCCCCGCGGTGCTGTCACCGCCTCGGAGTGCGCGCCGAGGGGCAGCGGTGCGGCGGGGTCCCCGCCCTGGGCGGCGACCAGGGCGCGGAACCGGTCCATCGCCGACCCGTCGCGCAGCGCCTCGGCCGGGTCCACGCCGTCGAGCCCGCCGGCGTCGAGCATCTCGGCGGCCAGCGCCACCGTGAGCTCCACCACGTCGGGTGGCCCGCCGCCGGCCAACACCTCCAGCGACTCCTCGACCTCGACGGCGTTGCCGACCGCGCGGCCCAGCGGCGTCGACATGTCGGTCAGCAGCGCCCGGGTCTTCAGCCCGGCGGCCGTGCCCAGATCGACCATCGTGCGGGCCAGCTCGCGGGCCTCGGTCTCGGTCTTCAGGAACGCCCCCGAACCCACCTTGGTGTCGAGCACCAGCGCGCGGGTGCCCTCGGCGATCTTCTTGCTCATCACCGAGCTGGCGATCAGCGGCAGCGACTCGGTGGTGGCGGTGACGTCGCGCAGCGCGTAGATCTTGCGGTCGGCAGGAGCCAAATCACCGGCGGCGAAAATTGCCGCACCAAGGTCGCAAAGTTGTTGGCGGACTTGAGCGGTGGAGATCTCCGCGGTGAACCCGGGAATGGACTCCAGCTTGTCGAGCGTGCCGCCGGTGTGGCCCAGCCCGCGCCCGGCGGCCTGCGGCACCGCGCCACCGCAGGCCATCACCACCGGCACCAGCGGGATCGTGATCTTGTCGCCGACCCCGCCGGTGGAATGCTTGTCCACCAACGCCAGCGGCTTACCGTCACGGCGCAGGTCAGAGAAGTCCAGCCGATCCCCCGAGGCCACCATGGCCGCTGTCCAGCGGGCGATCTCGGCGCTCGTCATCCCGCGCAGGAAGATCGCCATCAGCAGCGCCGACATCTGCGCGTCGGCCATCTGCCCGCGTGTGTAGGCGTCGATCACCCAGTCGATTGCCTCGTCCGACAGCTCCCCGCCATCGCGTTTGATCCGGATGACCGTCGGCGCGTCAAACGACTGCGACATTGTCTGTGTCCCCTTGGCCGCCGAGTGTGGGGTTGTGACACGCTTTTCCGCCGCACGCGTGCGGGTAACCCACGTTCGGCGGTCGGGTGTCAAACCTGGGCTGCGTCACGGGGTTTCCTCGAGGCGGGCCAGGTCCTGCGGGCCGAAGGCGTCGGGCAGCAGCTCCCCCAACGTCCTGGGGCCGCGCGGATGCTCGATCAGCATCTCTGGGCCGCCGTGCTCGAGCAGCACCTGCCGACACCGTCCGCACGGCATCAACAACTCCCCCGCGGCGTCGACGCACGACAGCGCGATCAGGCGTCCGCCGCCGCCGGAATGCAGTGCGCAGACCACTGCGCACTCGGCGCACAGACCAAGACCATATGAGACATTTTCCACATTGCAGCCCGTCACCACCCGACCGTCGTCGACCAGCGCCGCCGCACCGACGGCGAACCCCGAATACGGCGCATATGCCTGGGCTGCGACTTCGGTTGCCTTGGCGCGCAACATCTTCCAGTCGATATCGGCCGTCATGCCACCTCCACTGGTCCGCCTCTGAATGGATTCCGACGATTTCCGCCGCCGCGGCAGCTGTGAAATAGGTAACCCCAGTTTCGCATTTTCCGGTGCATTGACGGCTAAACCGTAGTTCGTTTAGTAGTGCGACTGGGTTTAGAGTCGCCCCGAGGTTTGGGTGAGGCGAACCGGGCCGGATGATCACCCAGGTTCGGCATGCGTGCGCCTCTGCGCCCAAGCGTTCACCGAAGGCGTTGGAGGCCAGATGAGTACTCAGACCGGGGGCGCGGCGGTGGCACGACCGAAGCCGTCGCGGCGACGCACCCTCTACCGGGGCGATCCGGGCATGTGGTCGTGGGTGCTGCACCGCATCACCGGCGCGACGATCTTCTTCTTCCTGTTCGTCCACGTGCTCGACACCGCGCTGGTGCGGGTCAGCCCGCAGGCCTACAACTCGGTGATCGAGACCTACAAGACCCCGATCGTCGGGCTGATGGAGATCGGGCTGGTCGTGGCGGTGCTCTACCACGCCCTCAACGGGATCCGGGTCATCCTCATCGACTTCTGGCAGCACGGACCGCGCTATCAACGGCAGATGCTGTGGGGGGTCGTCGCGGTGTTTCTGGCCGTCTTCATCCCCGCGGTCGGCGTGATCGGCATGCACATGGCGGAGCGGTTCCTGTGAGCGCGCCGACGGAGAAGTGGACACCGCACCACCGCGAGGGCCGCGTCGCCCCGGTGATGGAGAAGGAACACGACCGTCCCGCCGGGCTGGATCACCCGCGCGCGCCGCGACGGGCCAGGGGCATCCCCTACTTCGAGAAGTACGCCTGGCTGTTCATGCGCTTCTCGGGTGTGGCGTTGGTGTTTCTGGCGCTGGGGCATCTGTTCGTCATGTTGATGTGGCAGGACGGCGTGTACCGCATCGACTTCAACTACGTCGCCGAGCGCTGGGCGTCGCCGTTCTGGCAGATCTGGGACATGGCGCTGCTGTGGCTGGCCATGCTGCACGGCGCCAACGGCATGCGCACGATCATCGGCGACTACTCGCGCAAGAACGTCACCAAGTTCTATCTGAACTCGCTGTTGTTGCTGGCCACGGGGTTCACGTTGGTGCTGGGCACCTACGTCCTGGTCACTTTCGACGCGAATATCGGGGTGTGACCAATGATTCTTGAACATCGCTACGACGTCGTCATCGTCGGCGCAGGCGGGGCCGGTATGCGCGCCGCGGTGGAGGCCGGCCCGCGCGCCCGCACCGCGGTGCTGACCAAGCTGTATCCCACCCGCAGCCACACCGGCGCGGCCCAGGGCGGCATGTGCGCGGCGCTGGCCAACGTCGAAGAGGACAACTGGGAGTGGCACACCTTCGACACCGTCAAGGGCGGCGACTACCTGGCCGACCAGGACGCCGTCGAGATCATGTGCAGGGAAGCCATCGACGCGGTGCTGGACCTGGAGAAGATGGGGATGCCGTTCAACCGCACCCCCGAGGGCCGCATCGACCAGCGCCGGTTCGGCGGGCACACCCGCAACCACGGCAAGGCGCCGGTGCGCCGGGCCTGCTACGCCGCCGACCGCACCGGCCACATGATCCTGCAGACCCTGTACCAGAACTGCGTCAAGCACGACGTCGAGTTCTTCAACGAGTTCTACGCGCTCGACATCGCGATCACCGAGACCCAGTCGGGCCCGGTGGCCACCGGCGTCATCGCCTACGAGCTGGCCACCGGTGACATCCACGTCTTTCACGCCAAGGCGATCGTGTTCGCCACCGGCGGCTCGGGGCGGATGTACAAGACCACCTCCAACGCCCACACGCTGACAGGCGACGGGCTGGGCATCGTGTTCCGTAAGGGACTTCCGTTGGAGGACATGGAATTTCATCAGTTCCATCCGACGGGCCTTGCGGGGCTGGGCATCCTGATCTCCGAAGCGGTGCGCGGGGAGGGCGGCCGGTTGCTCAACGGCGAGGGCGAACGGTTCATGGAACGCTACGCGCCGACGATCGTCGACCTGGCTCCACGCGACATCGTCGCCCGTTCGATGGTGCTCGAGGTGCTCGAGGGCCGCGGCGCCGGGCCGAACAAGGACTACGTGTACATCGACGTGCGCCATCTCGGCGCCGACGTGCTCGAGGCCAAGCTGCCCGACATCACCGAGTTCGCGCGCACCTACCTCGGCGTGGACCCCGTCAACGAACTGGTGCCGGTCTATCCGACCTGCCACTACGTGATGGGCGGGATCCCCACCACGGTCACCGGCCAGGTGTTGCGCGACAACACCACCCCGCTGCCGGGTCTGTACGCCGCGGGCGAATGCGCGTGCGTGTCGGTGCACGGCGCCAACCGGCTGGGCACCAACTCGCTGCTGGACATCAACGTGTTCGGGCGCCGGGCGGGCATCGCCGCGGCAAACTACGCGCTGGGCCACGACCACGTCGACCTGCCGCCGGACCCGGCGGGCATGGTCGTCGGCTGGGTCGGCCACGTCCTCTCCGAGCACGGCAACGAGCGCGTCGCCGACATCCGGGGTGCGCTGCAGCAGTCGATGGACAACAACGCCGCGGTGTTCCGCACCGAGGAGACCCTCAAGCAGGCGCTGACCGACATTCACCGGCTCAAGGAGCGTTACAGCCGAATCACGGTGCACGACAAGGGTAAACGCTATAACAGCGATCTGCTCGAAGCGATCGAGCTGGGCTTCCTGCTGGAGCTGGCCGAGGTGACCGTCGTTGGTGCGTTGAACCGCAAGGAATCCCGGGGCGGCCACGCCCGCGAGGACTACCCCAACCGCGACGACACCAACTACATGCGCCACACCATGGCCTACAAGCAGGGCAGCGAGCTCTTGTCGGACATCAGGTTGGACTACAAGCCGGTGGTGCAGACGCGATACGAGCCGATGGAACGGAAGTACTGATGACCGTTAGCCCTGACGTGCAGGCCAAGGATCCCGAACTGCCGCCCGTGCCGGAGGGCGCGGTGATGGTGACGCTGAAGATCGCCCGGTTCAACCCGGAGGATCCCGACGCCTACGCCGATTCGGGTGGCTGGCAGAGCTTTCGGGTGCCGTGCCTGCCGACCGACCGGCTGCTGAACCTGCTGCACTACGTCAAGTGGTACCTCGACGGCACGCTGACGTTCCGGCGGTCATGCGCGCACGGGGTGTGCGGCTCAGATGCTATGCGCATCAACGGCGTCAACCGGCTGGCATGCAAGGTGTTGATGCGCGACATGCTGCCGAAGAACGCGCGCAAGCAGCTGACCATCACGATCGAACCGATCCGCGGGCTGCCTGTGGAGAAGGACCTCGTGGTGGACATGGAGCCGTTCTTCGACGCCTACCGCGCGATCAAGCCCTACCTGATGACCAGCGGCAATCCGCCTACGCGCGAGCGTATTCAGAGCCAGACCGACCGCGCCCGCTACGACGACACCACCAAGTGCATCCTGTGCGCGTGCTGCACCACCAGCTGCCCGGTGTACTGGACCGAGGGGTCGTACTTCGGGCCGGCCGCCATCGTCAACGCGCACCGGTTCATCTTCGACAGCCGCGACGAGGGCGCCGCCGAGCGGCTGGACATCCTCAACGAGGTCGACGGGGTGTGGCGCTGCCGCACCACGTTCAACTGCACCGAATCCTGCCCGCGCGGTATCCAGGTCACCCAGGCGATCCAGGAGGTCAAGCGCGCGCTGATGTTCGCGCGCTAGAAGTTGTGATTTCGGCGTACTTTGTCACGCTGAGGTTGACGAACTACGCCGAAACCGCAGGTGGGCGCCAAAGCTGTCACACATCGGCGGGCTGTCTCGTCTGACTGGTATGACCGAGAAAACACAGAAGACCCGTATCGAACCCGTCGCCCCCAAGCAGGCCTCGCTGCTGACCAAACTCTTCTACCGCGTCGCCAAGCGGCGCTTCGGCGAGGTGCCCGAGCCGTTCGCCGTCGCCGCTCATCACCCGCGGTTGATGCTGGCCAACGTGGTGCACGAAGGCATGCTGCAGTCGGGTTCCAAGAAACTGCCCAAGAGCGTGCGAGAGCTCGCGGTGTTCTGGACCGCGCGCACCGTCGGCTGCTCGTGGTGCGTGGACTTCGGCGCGATGCTGCAGCGCCTGGACGGCCTCGACGTCGACCGGCTCAAGTACATCGACGACTACGCGACCTCACCGCTGTTCAGCGACGACGAAC
The DNA here is from genome assembly GCF_010725725.1 of Mycolicibacterium pulveris. Taxonomy (NCBI): domain Bacteria; kingdom Bacillati; phylum Actinomycetota; class Actinomycetes; order Mycobacteriales; family Mycobacteriaceae; genus Mycobacterium; species Mycolicibacterium pulveris. The sequence continues at coordinate 927,613 of NZ_AP022599.1, forward strand.
GGGCCGCGATCGCCTACGCCGACGCCATGACCACCGATCCGCACACCATCACCGACGAGCAGGTCGAGGACCTCAAGCGCCGGTTCGGCGAGGCCGGCGTGATCGAGCTGACCTACCAGATCGGCGTGGAGAACATGCGGGCGCGGATGTACTCCGCACTCGGCATCACCGAGCAGGGCTTCAACTCTGGTGACGCGTGCCGGGTTCCGTGGCTGACCGACGACGATAAAGCGGCGACCCCGTGAACTTGTCGGGGTTGGCGATATCCCAGATCGCGCAGACCTTGCCGTCGCGCACGGTCATCGCGGTCACCCGCGGCATCAGCTCCGGATAGCCTTCGACCGGCGGCGCTCCGGGGGTGTAGGCGCCCAGCTGGCCGTTGACCAGCGCCAGCTCGTTGCCCGACAGCCAGTTCGGCCCGTAGCGACGCGCCAGCCCGAACAGGAACCGCGCCACCTTCTCGGGTCCGTGGATGACCCGCGGGGCTGTCGGCGCCCTGCGGTTGGAGTCACCGGTGAAGGTGACCTCCGGATGCAGCAGGCGCACAACGGCTTCCATGTCACCAGCGGCCAGCGCGCCCATCAGTGCGACGGCCACCTCGTTGTGCGTGTCGTCGGCGACCGGAGCGGGCGTGGCCGCCACGGCCCGCCGTGCCCGCGACGCGAGCTGGCGCGCGGAGGCGACGCTGACGCCGAGCACCTCGGCGATCTCGGCGAACGGCACGTCGAAGCCGTCGTGCAGCACGAACGCCACCCGTTGATCGGGGGTGAGTCGCTCCAGCACCACCATCGCCGCGAACCGGGCGTCCTCGCCCGCCACCACGGCCGACAGCGGATCCGAGCCGTCCAACGGGGTCACCACCGGCTCGGGCAGCCATTCGCCGAAGTACATCTCGCGGCGGTGCGCGGCCGAGCGCAGCCGGTCCAGGCTGAGCCGGCTGACCACCGTGGTCAGCCAGGCCCGCAGGTCGTCGACGTCGGAATCGGCGCGGTTCCAGCGCAGCCACGCGTCCTGGACCACATCCTCGGCGTCGGCGACGGTGCCGGTGAGTCGGTACGCCACGGCCAGCAGGTGTGGCCGCAGGTCTTCGAACTCATCGATCCGCGTGCTCGCGGTCATGGTTCGAGTCTAGGCGCTCAGCGCTTGGCGAAAACAGTTCGATGCCAAGCTTTGTCGGCCACCCCGGTGATGTCGCTCATCACATGCTTGACGGTCAGGTACTCCTCGAGCGAGTAGTCGCTCATGTCCTTGCCGAAGCCCGACGCACCCACGCCGCCGTGGGGCATCTCGCTGATGATCGGGATGTGGTCGTTGATCCACACGCAACCGGCCTTGATCTCGCGCGACGCCCGCTGCGCGCGGTACACGTCACGCGTCCACGCCGAGGCGGCCAGCCCGTAATCGGTGTCGTTGGCCTGCCGCAGGGCATCGTCGTCGTCGGTGAAGGCACGCACCGTCAGCACCGGGCCGAAGATCTCCTCGCGGTAGACCTCCGAGGATTCGGCGACATCGGCGATCAGCGTCGGCAGGTAGAACCAGCCCGGCCGCTCGGGCGCGACGCCGCCGGTGACGATGCGCCCACCCTCGGCAGGGGCCCGCGCGACCATGCCCGCCACCTTCTCCCGGTGCGCGGGCGAGATCAGCGGGCCCAGGTCGGTGTCGGGGTCGTCGGGGTCACCGACGACGACCTTGCCCATCACCTCGGCGACCCCCGCGACGAAGTCGTCGTACAGCGCGGTCGCCACGATCGCGCGCGTCGCCGCCGTGCAGTCCTGGCCGGTGTTGATCAGCGCCGCGGCGACCGCGCCCTGGATCGCGGCGTCCAGATCGGCGTCCTCGAACACCACGAACGGGGCCTTGCCGCCCAGTTCCAGCTGCACCCGGTGCCCCTGGGCCGCGGCCGAGGCCATCACCGTGCGCCCGACCGCGGTGGATCCGGTGAACGTCACCATGTCGACGCCGTGATGCCCGGCCAGCGCGGCCCCGACGTCGGGACCCGCCCCGGTCACCACATTGAAGACCCCGTCGGGCAGCCCCGCCTCGGCCGCCAGCCGGGCCAGCGTCAGCGTCGTCAACGGCGTCAACTCACTCGGTTTGATCACCACCGAGCAGCCGGCGGCCAAGGCGGGCAACACTTTCCACACCGCCATCTGCAGCGGATAGTTCCACGGGGTGATCGTCGCGACGACGCCGACCGCCTCACGCCGAACGCTGGACGTGTGGTCGCCGGAGTATTCGGCGGTGGCCTTGCCCTCAAGGTGCCGTGCCGCACCCGCGAAGAAGTCGATGTTGTCGATGCTGCCGGGCACGTCGAACTCGGCCGCCAACCGCACGGGCTTGCCGGTTTGGCTGACCTCCTCGACCACCAGTTGTTCGGCATGCTCGCCGGCCAGCCGGGCCAGCGCGGCCAACACCGCGGACCGTTCCGCCGGTGTCGCGCCCGCCCATTCGGGTAGCGAGGCGCGCGCGGCGGCCACCGCGGCGTCGACGTCGGCCGGCGAGGCCAGTGCGCATTCGGCGACTGCCCGGCCGGTTGCCGGGTCGACGATCGGATGCAGCCGCGCACCGTCGGCCATCGGCGCGCCCGCGATCCAGCTGGCCGTAACGTTCATGGGCCAACGCTAACCGACGACGCCCACCCCAGCTACGTATTCCAAGCACCGGCACCGCTCTTGCGCGTGATTTCATCGCCGTGGTTGCTTGCGACGACGGATTCCGTGCACAATTCAGGGCATGGCAAGCCCGGGTCCAGTGCGTGGTGTCGGACCGGTGTCGTTTCGGGTCAACGAATCCCGCCCGGGTGCGGCGTTTGCGCTCGACGAGCTGTCCAAGCAGATCATCGAGAAGCTGCAGGAGGACGGCCGGCGCTCGTATGCGGGTATCGGCAAGGCCGTCGGGCTCTCGGAGGCCGCGGTGCGCCAGCGGGTGCAACGCATGGTCGACGCCGGGGTGATGCAGATCGTCGCGGTCACCGACCCGATGCAGCTGGGCTTCGCCCGCCAGGCCATGATCGGTATCCGCTGCACCGGCGACACCACCAAGGTCGCCGAGCAGTTGGCGGCCATCGACTCGGTGGACTACGTGGTGCTGACGGCGGGCTCGTTCGACGTGATCGTCGAGGTGGTGTGCGCCGACGACGACGATCTGCTCGATCTCCTCAACACCCAGATCCGCGCCGTGCCCGAAGTGAGCTCCACCGAGACGCTCGTTTACCTGAAACTTGTGAAGCAGCAATATAATTGGGGCACAAGATGACCACTGTTTCGTCCGATCTCGCCGCCAAGGCGAACCGGCACCTGTGGGGGCATTTCGCCCGGCACGGCCCGGGCATCACCCCGCCGATCATCACCCGCGGCCAGGGTGTCACGATCTGGGACAGTAACGGCAAGAGCTACCTCGACGGCTTGTCAGGGCTTTTCGTCGTGCAGGTGGGGCACGGCCGCGAAGAACTCGCCGAGGCCGCGGCCAAGCAGGCCGAGCAGCTGGCGTTCTTCCCGCTGTGGTCGTATGCCACCCCCACCGCGATCGAACTCGCCGAGCGGATCGCGCGCTACGCGCCGGGCGACTTGAACCGGGTCTTCTTCACCACCGGCGGCGGCGAAGCGGTCGAGTCGGCGTGGAAGCTGGCCAAGAACTACTTCAAGCTCATCGGCAAACCCGGTAAACACAAAGTGGTTTCGCGTGCGGTGGCCTACCACGGCACCCCGCAGGGGGCGCTGGCGATCACCGGCCTGCCGGTGTTCAAGGAGCCGTTCGAACCGCTGACCCCCGGCGGGTTCCGGGTGCCCAACACCAACTTCTACCGCGCGCCCGCGCCGTATCAGGACGACGAGAAGGCCTTCGGCCAGTACTGCGCCGACCGCATCGCCGAGGCGATCGAGTTCGAGGGGCCCGACACCGTGGCCGCGGTGTTCCTGGAGCCGGTGCAGAACGCGGGCGGGTGTTTCCCGCCTCCCCCAGGCTATTTCGAGCGGGTCCGCGAGATCTGCGACACCTACGACGTGCTGCTGGTGTCCGACGAGGTGATCTGCGCCTTCGGCCGGATCGGCTCGATGTTCGCCTGCGACGACTTCGGCTACGTGCCCGACATCATCACCTGCGCAAAGGGTTTGACGTCGGGCTACTCGCCGATCGGGGCGATGATCGCCAGCGACCGGCTGTTCGAGCCGTTCGACGACGGCAAGACGGTGTTCGGGCACGGCTACACGTTCGGCGGCGGTGGCGCTGGCCAACCTCGACATCTTCGAGCGCGAAGGGCTCAACGACCACGTCAAGCGAAACGCCCCCGCGCTGCGCGCCACGCTCGAGAAGCTCTCCGACCTGCCGATCGTCGGCGACATCCGCGGCGAGGGCTTCTTCTATGGCATCGAGCTGGTCAAAGACAAGGCCACCAAGGAGACGTTCGACGACGAGGAATGCGAACGCCTGCTGCGCGGCTTCCTCACCCCCGCGGTGTTCGAGGCCGGGCTGTACTGCCGTGCCGATGACCGCGGCGACCCGGTGGTACAGCTGGCGCCGCCGCTGATCAGCGGGCAAAAGGAGTTCGACGCGATCTACGAGATCCTGCGCGGGGTACTCGACGAGGCCGGCCGCCTGCTGTAGCACCAACCTGCCAGACTGGCAACATGCCCGCACCGACCAAACCGCCGATCGATCCCGCCCGTTGGCAGCCCCCGCCCGTCGAGCAGCTACCGGACCTCCCGAAACCGGCGTTGACCGTCGTGCCCGTGCCCGGCAACGCACCCGAGGACGTGGTGGCCGACGACGACGGCCACATCTGGACCGGCCTGGACGACGGCCGCATCGTGCGCATCACCCCCGACGGTGCCGTGACGATCGTCGCCGAGACCGGCGGCCGCCCGCTGGGTCTTGAGGTGGGCAGGGACGGCCGGCTGCTGGTGTGCGACAGCCCGCGCGGTCTGCTGGCGATGGACATGCGCACCGGTGCGCTGGAGACGTTGGTCGACGAGGTCGACACCCGGCCGTTGCGATTCTGCTCCAACGCGATCGAGATAAACGACGGCACAATCTATTTCACCGAGTCGACCAGCGCCTTCACCTACGCGCACTTCAAGGGCGCGGTGCTGGAGGCCCAACCCCGCGGCAGCCTGTTTCGCCGCGAACCCGACGGCACCGTGCTGACCGAGGTGCCCGGGCTGCATTTCGCCAACGGCGTGACGCCGACCGCCGACGGTTCGGCGCTGGTGTTCTCCGAGACACTCGGCCGCCGCCTGGCGAAGTACTGGCTCACCGGCCCGCAGACCGGCACAGTGACCACGCTGGTGGCCAACCTGCCCGGCTATCCCGACAACCTGTCCACCGGGGCCGACGGACGCATCTGGTGTGCGATGGTCTCCGCCGTCAACCCCGCCGCCGAATGGCTGGCGCCGCGGTGGCCGGGCCTGCGCAAGCTGCTGTGGAAGCTGCCCGATCGGCTCCAACCCCAGATCAAGCCCGAGGTGTGGGCCGTCGCGTTCGACCCGGACAGCGGCGAGGTCGTCGCCGGGCTGCGCACCGAGCATCCGGCGTTCGGCATGGTGACCGGCCTGGTGGAGGCCGACGGCCGACTGTGGATGGGCTGCATCGGCGCCCGCGCCGTCGCCTGGGCGGAGTTGTCCGCGCTGCGCCTCTGACCAGCATCCGACCCGGGTGCCCGGAGTCGCCGTTGCCTTGGTGTTGCGCCCGCCGATCAGGTACGCACATCCCATGGACGAATACTGGGCGAGCCTGGCACTGATCGCGGCGCTGGTGCTGATCAACGGGGTCTTCGCGGGCAGCGAGATCGCGCTGATCTCACTGCGCGAGGGGCAACTGCGCCAGTTGGAGCGCCGCGGCAGCCGCACCGCGCGCACGCTGGCCGGGCTGGCCCGCGACCCCAACCGCTTCCTGGCGACCATTCAGCTGGGCATCACGTTGTCGGGCTACCTCGCCTCGGCGGCGGCGGCCGTCACGCTGGCCCAGCCGCTGGTGCCCGCGTTCGGCTTCTTCGGCGCGGCGGCCGAGCCGACGGCGGTGGCGCTGGTGACCATCGCGCTGGCGTTCGTCACCCTGGTGTTCGGCGAATTGGCACCGAAACGCCTGGCCATGCAGCACGCGCAGCGCTGGGCCATGCTGATCGCAAGGCCGCTGGATCTGATGGCCACGTTCTCGCGCCCGGCGGTCTGGCTGCTGAGCAAGACCACGAACCTCGTCGTGCGGCTGTTGGGCGGTGACCCGAGGATCGGCCAACAGCCGCCCACCCCGGAGGAACTGCGCGATCTCGTGGCGGGCCACCGCGGTCTGACCGTCGAACAGCGGATGATCATCACCGGCGCACTCGAAATCGACCAGCGCGCACTGCGGGAGGTCCTGGTTCCCCGCCGCGCGGTGGTGATGCTGTCGGCCGACACGCCGACCGAGCAGGCCCGCGCCGTGCTCGCCGACAGCGGGCATACCCGCGCCCCCGTGGTGGAGACCCCCAACCTCGACCATGTGACGGGCATGGTGCATCTTCGTGACCTGCTCGCCGACGGCCGCGTCGTCGGCGACGTCGCCCGGCCCGTCGTCCGCTTCCCGGAGAGCCTGCGGGTCTCAGAAGCGTTGCGCCGGTTCAAGAACGACCGCGAGCAGTTCGCTGTCGTCGTCGACGAACACGGCGGCGCCGAGGGCATCGTCACCCTCGAGGACCTGCTGGAGGAGATCGTCGGCGAAATCTATGACGAGGCCGATACCGACATCCAGTCGGTGCGCGCCCTGCCCGACGGCCGGTTGGTGCTTCCGGGCCACTTCCCCATCCACGACCTGCCCGACATCGGCGTGGAGTTCCGCGACGCCCCCGAGGGGGACTACACCACCGTCGCCGGTCTGGTGCTGACCAAACTCGGGCGCATCCCGACCACGCCCGGTGACCGCGTCGAACTCGCCGATTGGACCGTTCAGGTGACCGGAACCGAACACCACGCGATCACGGAGGTGTGTCTCGTCCCCCGCGCCAAGCCGGCCGACGACGGGGCGGCGGAATGAACCGGCCAGCAATCACTTGAGCAACTCTAATCACAGCAGTCACAGCGCGCCTCCGGGCTATCTCGTCGCCGAGCGCTTAATCTGCGCTCACGATGGCGACTTTCCGAACCGCGTCCCAGCGCGCTGTCGGCCTGGCAGCTGCCCTTTTTGTGATGGTGGGCCCCGCCGTGGCAAGCGCGCAGCCACCGTCGGCGCCGGAGGCTACCGCCTGTCCGTACCGCGAGACGACGCCGCCGGCCGTCGACGCCTCCGAGGTCCCCAAACCAGGCCAGGCCCCGCCCGCACCGCTTCCGGTGCCCGCCACCCCGCTGGGCGGTGAGGCGCTGTCGGGGTGCGGGGTGATCACCGCACCCGGCACGCCGCCGCTGCCCAACGACGTCTCCGCCGAGGCGTGGATCGTGGCCGACCTGGACACCGGCGACGTCATCGCGGCCAGGGACCCCCACGGCAGACACCGGCCCGCCAGCGTCATCAAGGTGCTCACCGCGATGGCTGCCATCAAGGAACTGCCGCTGCACCGGGTGGTGGCCGGCACCCCGGAGGACGCGGCGCAGGAGGGCACCAAGGTCGGCGTCGGGCCCGACGGTCACTATTCGATCAACGACCTGCTGCACGGGCTGATGATGTACTCCGGCAACGACGCCGCCCACGCGCTGGCCACCCAGCTCGGTGGGATGGACGCCGCGCTGCACAAGCTCAACGACCTGGCCCGCAAGCTCGGCGGTCACGACACCCGCGTCGCCACACCGTCGGGCCTGGACGGTCCGGGCATGAGCACGTCGGCCTACGACATCGCGCTGTTCTACCGCTATGCCTGGCAGAACCCGGTGTTCGCCGACATCGTGGCCACCCGCAGCTTCGACTTCCCCGGCCGCGGCGACGTCGGCTATCCGATCGAGAACGACAACAAGCTGCTCAACAACTATCCGGGCGCGTTGGGCGGCAAGACCGGATACACCGACGACGCGGGCCAGACGTTCGTCGGCGCCGCCGAGCGGGACGGCCGCCGCCTGATCGCAGTGCTGCTGCGCGGCACCCGGCAACCGATCGCGCCGTGGGAGCAGGCCGCGCACCTGTTGGACTACGGCTTCGCGACCCCGCCCGGAACGAAGGTGGGCACGCTGATCGAACCGGATCCCTCGCTACAGGGGCGCAAACCGGCCGCCGACGGCACCGCCGCCGGGGTCAACGCCGCGCCGATGTTCTCCGACGTCGACGCCATGCCGGTGCGCGTCGGGGTGGCGGTCGTCGGCGCGGTCATCGTGTTCAGCCTGATCATGGGGGCCCGGTCGCTGAATCGCCGCCCGCAGCACTAACCTCGCACTGGTCGGCATCCGACACCGGACGAGGGGCGCCGTACCCGGCCAGCGACAAGACGGCGTCACGGAGGTGTTTCATGGCCTGGCTCATTCTCATCGTCTCCGGCGCCTTCGAAGCGGTGTGGGCCGTCGCGCTAAGTAAGTCGGAGGGGTTCAGCCGACCGATGCCCGTAGCGGTGTTCGTTGTGGCACTGATCATTTCGATGGGCGGTCTGGGCATCGCGCTGCGTGATCTACCGGTCGGCACCGGCTACGCGGTGTGGGTGGGCGTCGGCGCCGCGCTGACGGTCGTCTACTCGCTGGCCTCCGGGGCCGAGAGCGCATCACTTCTCAAGGTGGTTCTGCTGCTGGGCATCGTGGGCTGTGTCGTCGGCCTGCAGCTGGTCAGCAGCTAGCGTCGCACCCACCGCGAAAGACTAAGCGCGCCAACGGCTCCCACGAGCGCCGCGGTCAACGCGCCGACGAACCCGACGCCTTCGCGGACCTGCACCCGCGGCGCGATGAAGGCCCGCCCCGGCGGCTCGACGGGCACGGGTCGCATGTTCTCGGCCGCCGTCGCGGCCCACGCCGTCGCGAAAAGGATCAGCCGCGCGGTGATGTAGGCGAACACCATCAGGCCCAGCACCGGACCGAACGTCGCGCCCGCCGGGCCGGTGACCACCGATCGCAGGTAGAGCGCGGCCACCAGCTTGAACACCTCGAACGCGACGGCCGCCAGCAGCCCGGCCCGCATCGCGCTGCGAAAGCTCACCGACTCCCTGGGCAGCCGCGCGATGATCCACGTGAACAGCAGCCAGCTGATCAGCAGCGAGGTCAGCATGGAGACCACCCGCAACGCCAGGCCGACACCCGGAACTTCCTCCAGCCCAACCCATTCGAGCACTTGCCTCATCGGTCCGGCGCTGCCCAGCGCGGTCAGCGCAACGGTGACGGCGATCGCGAGGAACAGCCCGAGGATCGCCAGCAGGTCCGAGGCCTTGGTGCGCAGAAACCCCTTGGACTCCTGCCGGGCGAGGCCCCACATCTGGCTGAGCGCCTCACGCAGGTTCGCCATCCAGCCCAGCCCCGCCCAGGCCGCGGTGACCAGGCCGATGATGCCGACCGACGTGCGCGACGCGATCGCCGAGTCCATCAGGTCGACCAGCTGGTTGCCGACGTCGCCCGACACCGCCGCACGGATCCGGTCCTCGATCTGGGCCAACAGGTCGGGCTGGCGCACCAGGATGAAGCCGCCGACGGCGAATCCCACCATCAGCAACGGGAACAGCGCGAAGACGGTGAAGTAGGTGATGCCCGCCGCGTAGAAGTCGCCCTTGCTGTCCTTGTAGCGATCCTGGGCCCGCATCACGTGATCGAACCACCGATAACGGGCGCGCATCCGGTCGATGATGCCCGGCTTCTCCGGCTCGGTCTCCGTGTCTGGCGCGGCCATCGGTGTCTCCCGGTCAAGAACGTGGCGGCAGAAAGCCCAGTCGGTCGTATACCCGCTTGAGCGTCTTCGCAGACACTTCCCGGGCGCGCTGTGCGCCGGCCGCCAACACCGATTCCAGTTCGGTCGGGTCGGCGAGGAGTTCGTCGACGCGGGCCTTGAGCGGGGTGACGTACTCGACGACGGCCTCGGCGGTGTCGGACTTCAGATCGCCGTATCCGCGGCCCGCGTAGGACTCCACGAGCTTGTCGACGTCGGTGCCGGTGATCGCCGACTGGATGGTCAACAGGTTGGAAACGCCCGGTTTGGTCTCGGGGTCGTAGCGCACCTCACGCTCGCTGTCGGTGACCGCCGAGCGGATCTTCTTGGCCGACACCTTCGGGTCGTCGAGCAGGTTGATCAACCCCGCCTCGGTGGCCGTGGACTTGCTCATCTTGGCGGTCGGGTCGGCCAGGTCGTAGATCTTGGCGGTGGCCTTCTGGATCATCACGTCGGGGATGACGAACGTGTCGGGAAACCGCGCGTTGAACCGTTGCGCGACATCGCGTGCCAGCTCCAGATGCTGGCGCTGGTCCTCGCCGACCGGCACCAGGTCGGTGTCGTAGAGCAGCACGTCGGCGGCCATCAGCACCGGGTACGTGAACAGCCCCACGGTGGTGGCCTCGCTGCCCTGCTTCTGCGACTTGTCCTTGAACTGCGTCATCCGCGACGCCTGCCCGAAGCCGGTGAAACACCCCAGCGCCCAGGCGAGTTCGGCGTGCGCGGGAACATGGCTCTGCACGAAGATCGTGGCGCGTGCCGGGTCGATGCCCAACGCCAGGTACTGCGCGGCGACGGCCAGCGTGCGCCTGCGCAACTGCTCGGGTTCCTGCGGCACGGTGATCGCGTGCAGGTCGACCACACAGAAGAACGCGTCGAATTCCTCCTGCAGCCCCACCCACTGCTTGACGGCGCCGAGGGCGTTGCCGAGATGCAGGGAGTCCGATGTGGGTTGCACACCGGAGAAGACGGTCTTCTTCTGCGCAGCGGCGCGGTCGATGCTCATGGTGGCCCGATCATTTCACACCGGCCGAGTGTCGGGTTGAGACACGTTCCGCGGCGCGAGGCGTGCGACAACCTGACACTCGGCGGTGTCTAACCGCGATATTCGACGGTGACCGGCGCGTGGTCGGACCACCGCATCGCGTACGCCGCGGCGCGCTCCACCCGCGCCGACACCGTCCGCGCGGCCAACGTCCGAGTCGCCAAGTGGTAGTCGATGCGCCAGCCGGCGTCGTTGTCGAAGGCCCGCCCGCGCCATGACCACCACGAGTACGGTCCGGCCACCCCCGGATGCAGGGCCCGGACCACGTCGACCAAGCCGGAGTCCAGCAGCTCGGTGAGCCATTGGCACTCGCTGGGCAGAAAGCCCGACTCCTTGAGGTTGCCCTTCCAGTTCTTGATGTCGTTTTCGGTGTGCGCGATGTTCCAGTCGCCGCACACCACCGCGTCGCGGTCGGCGAGTTCGGCCATCCGCTTGGCCAGCGCCGTCATGAAGCGCTCCTTCTCCAGCTGGCGGTCGGTTTCGGCTTCGCCGGTCTGCACGTAGACGCTCGCCACGGTGGCCCCGGCGACGTCGACCTCGAGGTATCGGCCGTGCGTCGCGAACTCGTCGGACTCCAGCGGCCGCGCCGCGGTGATCGGCCGGCGCGACAGCACGGCAACGCCGCTGCGGCCCTTGATATGTGGTTCGGCCGAGGCCAGCTGCCAGCCGTCGGACAGCGCGGGCGCCAGCGCCGCGGCCAGCTGGTCGTCGTCGGCCCGGGTCTCCTGCAGGCACACCACGTCGGCGGCGGTGTCGGCAAGCCAGGCCAGCAGGCCCAGGTTGTCCGGCGAACGCTGCTTGACCGCGGCGCGGATTCCGTTGACGTTGACGGTGCTGACGATCACGCAGCAGACCATAGCCTCGAAGCTTGCGGTACCGGCGGTATCGCCTTTAGTGTCGGCACGATGACCCTGCGCGCCCCGATCCACCTCGGCTCCGGCGAACCGATGCTTTTGCTGCACCCGTTCATGATGTCGCAGAGCGTGTGGAAAGACGTCGCACCGCTGATTGCTGGAGTCGATGTCGCCGACCCGACCGCTCCGGCCACGGGCCGCTACGAGGTCTACGCGCCCACCATGCCTGGTCACAACGGCGGGGTGAAGGGCCGCTTCTTCCTGGACACCGTGGAGCTCGCCGACGACATGGAACGCCGCATGGACGAGCTGGGTTGGGACACCGCTCACATCGTCGGCAACTCGCTGGGCGGCTGGGTCGCGTTCGAGCTGGAGCGTCGTGGCCGGGCGCGCACGCTGACCGGGATCGCGCCCGCGGGTGGCTGGAGCCGCTTCACCCCCGCCAAGTTCGAGATCGTGTTCAAGTTCGTCGCCGGCCTGCCGGTCTGGCTGATCGCGAAGGCGCTGGGACCGCGCGCCCTGCGCCTGCCGTTCGCCCGGCAGCTGGCGTACGTGCCGGTCAGCGCAGGCCCCGAGGGGCTGTCCGACGAGGACCTGTTGGTCATCATCGACGACGTCACCCACTGCCCGGCCTACTACCAGCTGCTGCTCAAGTCGCTGTTGCTGCCGGGGCTGCGAGAACTGACCGAGAGCGCCGCGCCCGTCCACCTGGTGATCTGCGAGAAGGACCGGGTGCTGCCGCATCCCCGGTTCACGCGGCACTTCACCGAGCACCTGCCCGAGCACACCGAGATCACCCACCTCGACGGCGTCGGGCACATCCCGATGTTCGAGGCCCCCGAGCGCGTCGCCGAAACGATCGTCGAGTTCGTCGACCGCAACGCCGCGCCGCCGCCGCGCAAGGCTGTGATGTAGCCGGGCTAACGTAGCTCCTTCTCAAAGTTCTCGGCGATCGACTCGAAGAACACCTCGGTGGTCTGCCACTGCTGCTCCGGGCCGATCAGCAATGCCAGGTCCTTGGTCATCTGACCGCCCTCGACCGTGCCGATCACCACCTCTTCGAGCGTTTCGGCGAACTCGATCACCGCGGGGGTGTCATCCAGTTTGCCGCGGTGCGCCAGGCCCCTGGTCCACGCGAAGATCGAGGCGATCGGGTTGGTCGACGTCGGCTTGCCCTGCTGGTACTGCCGGTAGTGCCGGGTGACGGTGCCGTGCGCGGCCTCGGCCTCCACGGTCCTGCCGTCCGGGGTCATCAGCACCGACGTCATCAGCCCCAGCGAGCCGAAACCCTGTGCGACCGTGTCGGACTGCACATCGCCGTCGTAGTTCTTGCAGGCCCACACGTAGCCGCCCTCCCACTTGAGGCTGGCGGCCACCATGTCATCGATCAGCCGGTGCTCGTATGTCAGCCCTTCGGCGTCGAACTTGTCTTTGTACTCCTCGTCGAAGATGCGCTGGAACTCGTCCTTGAACATCCCGTCGTAGCCCTTGAGGATGGTGTTCTTCGTCGACAGGTACACCGGATACTTCTGCTGCAGCGCAAAATTGAACGTCGAACGCGCGAAGTCCTGGATGGACCTGCGGAAGTTGTACATGCCCATGATGACGCCGCCGCCCTCGGGGATGGACACCACGTCGTGAACCATCGGCTCGCTGCCGTCGTCGGGGGTGAACGTGACGGTGAACGTGCCGGGCCGGTCGACCTTGGTGTTGAAGGCGCGGTACTGGTCGCCGAATGCGTGGCGGCCGATGATGATCGGCTTGGTCCAGCCCGGCACCAGCCGCGGCACGTTCTTGATCACGATCGGGGCCCGGAAGATGGTGCCGCCCAGAATGTTCCGGATGGTCCCGTTGGGCGACTGCCACATCTTCTTCAGCCCGAACTCCTTGACCCTGGCCTCGTCGGGCGTGATCGTGGCGCATTTGACCCCGACCCCGTGGCGCTTGATCGCCTCGGCCGCCTCGATGGTGACCTGGTCGTCGGTGGCGTCACGGTTCTCGATGCCGAGGTCGTAGTAGTCCAGGTTGATGTCGAGGTAGGGGTAGATGAACGTGTCCTTGATGAGCTTCCAGATGACGCGGGTCATCTCGTCGCCATCGAGTTCGACTACCGTGCCTTCGACTTTGACCTTGGCCATGCGGCCACATTACAAGCCGGCCCCGCCGGGCAAGGCCCAGCTAGGGCTACTGAGCAGTAACGGACTCCAGCGTGGCGTTCAGCGTCTTGCTCGGCCGCATCACCGCGGTGGTCTTCTCCGGATCGGGGTAGTAGTAACCGCCGATGTCGACCGAATTGCCTTGCACCTCGGTGAGTTCGGTGACGATGGTGTCCTCGTTCTTGGCCAGCTCCTCGGCCAACGACGCGAAATGTTCGGCGAGTTCCTTGTTCTCGGTCTGCGCGGCCAGCTCCAGGGCCCAGTACATCGCGAGGTAGAACTGGCTGCCGCGGTTGTCGAGCTCCCCGGTCTTGCGCGACGGGCTCTTGTTGTTGTCCAGCAGCTTGCCGATCGCGGAGTCCAGCGTCTTGCCCAGTAGCGCCGCCGCCTTGTTGTCGGTCTTGCGGCCCAGGTCCTCGAAACACGCTCCGAGCGCGAGGAATTCCCCGAGCGAATCCCAGCGCAGGTGGTTCTCCTCCACCAGCTGCTTGACGTGCTTGGGCGCCGAACCGCCCGCGCCGGTCTCATACATTCCGCCGCCGGCCATCAGCGGCACGATCGAGAGCATCTTGGCGCTGGTGCCCAGCTCCAGGATCGGGAACAGGTCGGTCAGATAGTCGCGCAGGATGTTGCCGGTCACCGCGATGGTGTCCTGGCCGCGGATGAGCCGTTCCAGGGTGTACCGCATCGCCCACACCTGCGGCATGATCTGGATGTGTAGGCCCTCGGTGTCGTGATCCTGCAGGTAGGCCTTGACCTTCTTGCGCAGCTCCACCTCGTGCGGGCGTTCGGTGTCCAGCCAGAACAACGCGGTCATGCCGGAGGCCCTGGCCCGGGTGACGGTCAGCTTCACCCAGTCCCGGATCGCGGCGTCCTTGACGATCGGCATGCGCCATATGTCGCCGGTCTCCACGTTCTGGGTCATCAGCACCTCGCCGGTGTCGATGTCGACGATGTCGGCCACGCCGTCCTCGGGGACTTCGAACGTCTTGTCGTGGCTGCCGTACTCCTCGGCCTGCTGCGCCATCAACCCGACATTGGGCACGGTGCCCATGGTCGTCGGATCGAACTGCCCGTGGGTCTTACAGAAGTTGATCATCTCCTGATAGATCCGCGAGAACGTCGACTCGGGGTTGACCGCCTTGGTGTCCTTGAGCTTCCCGTCGGCGCCGTACATCTTGCCGCCGGCGCGGATCATCGCGGGCATCGAGGCGTCCACGATGACGTCGCTGGGCGAGTGGAAGTTGGTGATCCCGCGCGCCGAGTCGACCATCGCCAGCTCCGGGCGGGTCTCGTGACAGCGGTGCAGATCATCGATGATCTCGTCACGCAGTGAGGCAGGCAGGGATTCGATCTTGTCGTAGAGGTCCGAGAGCCCGTTGTTGACGTTGACGCCGAGCTCGTCGAACAGCTCCTGGTGCTTGGCGAACGCGTCCTTATAGAAGATCTTGACCGCGTGGCCGAACACGATCGGGTGGCTGACCTTCATCATGGTGGCCTTGACGTGCAGCGAGAACATCACGCCGGTCTTGTAGGCGTCCTGCATCTGCTGTTCGTAGAAGTCGCACAGCGCCTTTCGGCTCATGAACATGCTGTCGATGATGTCGCCCTCGTCGAGCTTCACTTCGGGCTTGAGCACGATCGTTTCGCCGCCCTTGGTGTTCAGCACCATCTTGACCTTGCGCGGCCGGTCCAGCGTCATCGACTTCTCACCGGCGTAGAAGTCGCCACCCCGCATCGTGGCCACGTGGGTGCGCGACGCCTGCGACCACTCCGCCATGCTGTGCGGGTTCTTGCGCGCGTACTCCTTGACCGCCTTCGGCGCGCGCCGGTCCGAGTTGCCCTCCCGCAGAACGGGGTTCACGGCACTGCCCAGCACCTTGGCGTAGCGCTCCTTGATCGCCTTTTCCTCGTCGGTCTTCGGGTCCCCGGGGTAGTCCGGAACCGCGTAGCCCTTGCCCTGCAGCTCCTTGATCGCGGCCACCAGCTGCGGCACCGATGCGCTGATGTTGGGCAGTTTGATGATGTTGGTGTCCGGCAGCTGCGTGAGCCGGCCCAGCTCGCCGAGGTTGTCGGGCACCCGCTGCTCTTCGGTCAGGTAGTCGCCGAACTCCGCCAGGATGCGGGCCGCCACCGAGATGTCGCTGGTCTTGATCTCGATACCGGCGGGCTCGGCGAAGGTGCGGATGATCGGCAGGAACGCGTAGGTCGCGAGCAGCGGCGCCTCGTCGGTCAGCGTGTAGATGATGGTTGGCTGCGCAGCACTCATGTTCTCTCTTCCGGGCGTCACGATCAGGATCGGGGGGAACCTCGCCTACCAGTATTCCGTGGTCCCCGACGCTACGCGTGGCCACCTCCGCCGGGCGCCCACCTGTTGGCACTTCTTTGCTTCGATGGGATAAGCTTCGTCACAGGTCATGAGCGCCAGCGACAAGCCCCGGCTTGCTGGCCGGCAACCCTCCAACCGCGGTGGGGTGCCCCGGGTGATGACCAGGTTGAGTACCCACTGACAAGTGGTACCGGCAAGCGCGGGTCCGTTGTGACGGGCCCCCAGAGAGACAGGTGGAGGTCCGGCGTGCGCATGTGTCGCTGAAATCCGCCCCCGGCCACATCACAACAGGAGAAACCATGAGCACCGACAACCAGGCTGACGATCCCACCGCGCACTGGGCGTTTGAGACCAAACAGGTCCACGCCGGCCAGACGCCCGATCCGGCGACGAACGCGCGGGCCCTGCCGATCTATCAGACCACCAGCTTCACGTTCGACAGCACCGAGCATGCCGCCGCGCTGTTCGGGTTGGCCGAGCCCGGCAACATCTACACCCGGATCATGAACCCGACCCAGGACGCCGTCGAGCAGCGCATCGCCGCCCTGGAAGGCGGGGTGGCCGCGCTGTTTCTGGCGTCCGGCCAGGCGGCGTCGCACTTCGCGATCCTCAACATCGCCCACACCGGCGACCACATCGTGTCCAGCCCGCGCCTGTACGGCGGCACCTACAACCTGTTCCACTACACGTTCCCCAAGATCGGCATCGAGGTCGGCTTCGTGGAGGACCCCGACGACCTGGAGTCCTGGCGCGCCGCGGCCCGGCCGAACACCAAGGCGTTCTTCGCCGAGACGATCTCCAACCCGCAGATAGACGTGCTCGACATCCCTAACGTCGCGGCCGTCGCGCACGACGTCGGGGTTCCGCTGATCGTCGACAACACCATCGCGACGCCGTACCTGCTGCAGCCCATCAGCCACGGCGCCGACATCGTCGTGCACTCGGCCACCAAGTACCTCGGCGGCCATGGCACCACGATCGCGGGTGTCATCGTCGACGGCGGCACCTTCGACTGGACCAACGGCAACTTCCCCGGGTTCACCACCCCCGATCCCAGCTACCACGGTGTGGTGTACGCCGAACTCGGCCCGCCGGCGTTCGCGCTGAAGGCCCGGGTGCAGCTGCTGCGTGATCTGGGCTCGGCCGCCTCCCCGTTCAACGCGTTCCTGATCGCCCAGGGGTTGGAGACGCTGAGCCTGCGCGTCGAGCGTCATGTCGAGAACGCCCAGCGCGTCGCCGAGTACCTGGCCGGGCACGACGCGGTCCTCTCGGTGAACTACGCCGGGCTGCCCAGCTCGCCGTGGCATGCACTGGCAAACAAGCTGCTGCCCAAGGGAACCGGGGCGGTGCTGGCCTTCGAGCTGGCCGGCGGCGTTGACGCCGGGAAGGCGTTCGTCAACGCGCTGACGCTGCACAGCCACGTCGCCAACATCGGCGACGTGCGGTCGCTGGTGATCCATCCGGCGTCGACGACCCACGCGCAGCTCTCCCCTGAGGAGCAGCTGGCCACCGGCGTCACCCCGGGACTGGTGCGTCTGGCCGTCGGGATCGAGGGCATCGACGACATCCTGGCCGACCTCGAGCGCGGCTTCGCCGCGGCCAAGCCGTTCTCGACCGCGGGGCCCACGGACCCCAAGACCACGGCGGCGTTCTGATGACCCTCACTGATTTCGAGGCCGATGTGCCAGCTTTGACTCTTCCCGCCGAAGGCGAGATCGGCATTGTCGACGTCGGGCCGCTGACGCTCGAGAGCGGCGCCGTCATCGACGACGTGCAGATCGCCGTGCAACGTTGGGGCGAGTTGTCGCCCGAGCGCGACAACGTGGTGATGGTGCTGCACGCGCTGACCGGAGATTCCCACATCACCGGCCCCGCCGGACCCGGCCACCCGACGCCGGGCTGGTGGGACGGCATCGCCGGGCCCGGCGCCGCGATCGACACCGACCGGTGGTGCGCGGTGGCCACCAACGTGCTGGGCGGTTGCCGCGGCTCGACGGGTCCCAGCTCGCTGCACCGCGACGGAAAGCCGTGGGGCTCAAGGTTTCCCCATGTGACGGTGCGCGACCAGGTCGAGGCCGACATCGCCGCGCTCAAGGCGTTGGGCATCACCGAGGTCGCCGCGGTGGTCGGCGGCTCGCTGGGTGGTGCCCGCGCGCTGGAGTGGATGGTCGGGCATCCCGACAAGGTCCGCTCGGCGCTGCTGCTCGCGGTCGGCGCCCGCGCCACCGCCGATCAGATCGGCACGCAGAGCACGCAGATCGCCGCGATCAAGGCCGACCCGAACTGGCACGGCGGCGACTACTACGACACCGGCACGTCACCCGACGTCGGCATGAGCATCGCCCGGCGCATCGCGCACCTGACGTATCGGGGTGAGGTGGAGCTGGACAACCGCTTCGGCAACGATCCGCAGGGCACCGAGAATCCCCGCGCAGGCGGCCGTTACGCGGTGCAAAGCTACCTCGAGCATCAGGGCGCCAAGCTGGTCGCGCGTTTCGACGCGGGCACCTACGTGGCGCTCACCGAATCGCTGTCCAGCCACGACGTCGGCCGCGGCCGCGGTGGCGTCGAGGCCGCGCTGCGCGGCTGTCCGGTGCCTGCGCTGGTCGGCGGGATCACCTCGGACCGGCTGTATCCGCTGCGGTTGCAGGAGGAACTGGCCGAGCTGCTGCCCAACTGCGGCGGGCTGCAGGTTGTCGACTCGATCTACGGCCACGACGGCTTTCTGGTCGAGATGGAGGCGGTCGGCAAGCTGATCCGCCAGACGCTGGAGTTGGCCTCGAAATGACGGCGCGGTGACCCGCTCGGATCAGCGGCGCTCGCTGTCGTTCGGCGCGGAGGCCGCGGCGTACGAGCGCGGCAGACCGTCGTATCCGCCGGAGGCCATCGACTGGTTGCTGCCGTCGGACGCGCGCGACGTGCTGGATCTGGGTGCAGGCACGGGCAAGCTGACCACGCGGCTGGTGGAACGCGGCCTGGATGTGGTTGCCGTCGACCCCATCCCGGAAATGCTTGAGCTGCTGAGTAATTCGCTGCCGGACACGCCGGCGCTGCTCGGCACCGCGGAGGAGATCCCGTTGCCTGACGACAGCGTCGACGCCGTGCTGGTAGCGCAGGCCTGGCACTGGTTCGACCCGGATCGCGCGGTCAAGGAGGTGGCCAGGGTGCTGCGTCCCGGAGGCAGGCTCGGGCTGGTGTGGAACACCCGCGACGAACGGATGGGCTGGGTCAAGGAACTCGGCCGCATCATCGGCCACGAGGACGACCCGTTCACCAACCGGGTGACGCTGCCCGAGCCGTTCACCAATGTGGCGCGCCATCAGGTGGAATGGACGAACTATCTGACGCCGCAGGCCCTCATCGATCTGGTCGCCTCGCGCAGCTACTGCATCACCTCGCCGGAGAAGGTGCGCGTCAAGACGCTCGACCAGGTGCGCGAGCTGCTGGCCACCCATCCCGCGCTGGCCAACGCGACGGGCTTGGCGCTGCCCTATGTCACCGTCTGCATCCGCGCCGAACTCACCTGATCTGTACCCCCTTACGCCCAAACTGAAGTTGTGCGCACAAACACCGAGAGGCGGCGTGCACAAGCTCAGTTTCGGCGCAGGACTAACTGGTGCCCAACGGGTCGATGGTCCAGGCGATGTAAAGCATCGCTGCGCTGACCGTCGCGGTGGTGACGAAGTCGATCGGCTTGCTGCGCACCGCCAACAGCCCCGCCCGCTCGTCGGGCAGAACCAACCGCAGCACCGCGGCGGCGCCGACGCCGATCGCGATGACCAACGCGCCGCGCCGCCAGTACCCCGCGACCACGAGCCCGAACGCCGCGACGAAAACCAGGCCGACCAACCAGATGGGCCACTGCCCGGCGAACACCTTGCGGGCGAACTCCTTTGCGGTCACGTCGCGGCGAGGGCTTCCGCGCGTTCCACGACGTTTGTCAACAGGAACGCCCGGGTGAGCGGTCCGACCCCGCCGGGATTGGGCGAGACGTGCCCGGCGACCTCCCACACGCCGGGGTGCACGTCACCGACGAGCTTGCCGTTCTCGTCGCGGCTGACACCAACGTCGACGACGGCTGCGCCGGCACGCACCATCTCGGCCGTCACCATGTGCGGCACCCCGGCGGCGGCGACGATGATGTCGGCCTGCCGGGTCAACGCGGGAAGATCACGGGTTCCGGTGTGGCACAACGTGACCGTCGC
Organism: Mycolicibacterium pulveris; assembly: GCF_010725725.1. Classification (NCBI taxonomy): domain Bacteria; kingdom Bacillati; phylum Actinomycetota; class Actinomycetes; order Mycobacteriales; family Mycobacteriaceae; genus Mycobacterium; species Mycolicibacterium pulveris. The sequence goes on from NZ_AP022599.1 coordinate 947,991, forward strand.
GTTCTCCGAGCGACGGGTCAGCAGCAGCCCCAGCGGCCTGCCCACCGTGACGCCGCGCCCGATCACCACCACGTGCGCGCCCGCGATCGGCACCTCGTAGCGGCGCAGCAGATGCACGATGCCGCGCGGGGTGCACGGCAGCGGCGCGGGTTCGTTGAGCACCAGCCGGCCCAGGTTCGTCGGGTGCAGACCGTCGGCGTCCTTGCCCGGGTCCACCCGCTCCAGCGCGGCGTTCTCGTTCAGCCCCCGCGGCAGCGGCAGCTGCACGATGTAGCCGGTGCACTGCGGGTTGGCGTTGAGTTCGTCGATGGTCGCGTCGAGCTCGGCCTGGCTGATGTCGGCAGGCAGGTCGCGACGGATCGATGTGATGCCGACCTTCGCGCAGTCGGCGTGCTTGCCGCGGACATAGGCGTGCGACCCGGGGTCGTCGCCGACGAGCACCGTGCCGAGGCCGGGTGTGCGCCCGGCCGCGGTCAGGGCCGCAACCCGTTCGGAGAGGTCGACGAAGATCTCGTCGCGCGTGGCCTTACCGTCTAGCGTGATCGCACCCACGGGGGTCATTGTGGCAGGCTTCCCGTTATGGACACTCCCCGGAATGTGTTCACCCCGGCCAAGCTGGGCCCGGTGACGCTGCGCAACCGCATCATCAAGGCGGCGACGTTCGAGGCGTGCACGCCGAACGCGCTCGTCACCGACGACCTGATCACCTACCACCGGCTGCCGGCCGCCGGCGGCGTCGGCATGACGACGGTGGCGTATCTGGCGGTGAGGCCGGGCGGGCGCACCGAGGGCAGGCAGATCTACTGGCGCCCCGAGGCGATCCCGGGGCTGCGCAGGCTCACCGCCACGATCCACGCCGAGGGCGCGGCGATCAGCGCGCAGATCGGTCACGCCGGACCGGTGGCCGACGCGCGCTCGAACAAGACCACCGCGTACGCGCCGGTGCGGTTCTTCAACCCGCTGGCGATGCGCTTCGCCAAGAAGGCCAGCCGCGACGACATCGACGACATCATGGCCGCCCATGCCGACGCGGCCCGGTTCGCAATCGATGCCGGGTTCGACGCCGTCGAAATCCATCTCGGCCACAACTACTTCGCCAGCTCGTTTCTGAGCCCGCTGATCAACCGCCGCACCGACGAGTTCGGTGGCTCGCTGGAGAACCGCGCCAAGGTGGCCCGCGGCACCGTGCTGGCGGTGCGCCGCGCGGTGGAGAAGGCGGGCACCCCGATCGCGGTCACCGCCAAACTCAACATGGCCGACGGGGTGCGTGGCGGCATCTCCCTCGAGGAGTCGTTGCAGACGGCCAAGTGGCTCGAGGAGGACGGCGGCCTGGACGCCATCGAGCTCACCGCGGGCAGCTCTCTGGTCAACCCGATGTACCTGTTCCGTGGCGGCGCCCCCGTCAAGGAGTTCGCGAACGCCTTCAAACCGCCGCTGCGTTGGGGTATCCGGATGACCGGCAAGAAGTTCTTCCGCGAGTACCCCTACCGCGAGGCGTATCTGCTGCGCGACGCCAAGCAGTTCCGCGCCGAGCTGAAGATGCCGTTGATCCTGCTCGGCGGCATCACCAACCGCGAAACGATGGACCTGGCGATGGCCGAGGGGTTCGACTTCGTCGCGATGGGTCGCGCGCTGCTCGCCGAGCCGGATCTGATCAACCGGATCCAGGCCGACGGCGACAAGCACTCGGTGTTCTCCGCGTGCACGCACTGCAACCAGTGCATGGCCACGATCTACAGCCAGACCCGCTGCGTGGTGACCGGCTCGCCGCACTACTCCTCGGTGGGCACGCCCGGCTGATCCGTTACCGCGTCGGCGTCTCCACCGCCAGGATCGGCGGCGTCTCGAACTGCAGCATCGGCTCGGCGCGCACCCACTCGTCGGTCCTGATGACGAGGTCCTTCGCGGTGACGGTGTAGGTGGCGCCGTCCTTCTGGGCGAAGAACTCGCCGGGCACGGTGGGTTCAGCGACGACGACCAACACCGCGTCGTCGCCGAGGCGGGCACCGCGGTACTCGTAGTGCCCCTCGGGCACCAGGCAGATCGCGACGAGCGACTGCGCCGTGCGCCCGAAGCTCACCGCCGAGCGCGGGGCGTCGCAACGCACGGACGTGCCGATGAAACCGCGATCGTCGGTGGGATACGACGGCTGCGCGAGGGCCGTCGACGGCGCGACCGTCGTCGCCAGGCTCACGCCCACCGCCGCACCGAGGAGCAGCACCGCAGGCGTCACAGACACCATGACTCAGTGTCCCCATGAACCGGCGTCAATTCGCGGCGACGCGCCGCACCGGCCGTCAAGTCGGCGCAAATGACGGCCCGCAGCAGATCACCGACACCGCGCGGTGGACCATGCGCGTGACTGACTACCCGATACAGTTGTCGCGATGTCCAATGTCGCCGGCCGTTCGGCTCCGACGAGCCGACCCGTCCCTCCCGCGCTGACCGTTCGCTACGACGGCTCGACACGAACCTTCGCGCCAGGCAACGACGTCGTCGTCGGCCGGGACCTACGCGCCGACGTGCGCATCGCCCATCCGCTGATCTCCAGGGCGCACCTGGTGCTGCGGTTCGATCAGGGCCGGTGGGTCGCGATCGACAACGGCAGCCTCAACGGCATGTTCGTCAACAACCGGCGGGTGCCCATGGTCGACATCGCAGACGGGCTCAGCGTCAACATCGGCAACCCCGACGGCCCGCGGCTGACCTTCGAGGTCGGTCGCCACCAGGGCGCCGTGGGCCGCACGCCGACGACCGCGGTGCCGATCGCCACGCAGCGCCACGGCTCGGCGTCCTGGCCCAGCGCGGGACCCCAGGTTTCGGGACCGCAGCACACCTCGCGGCCGCAGCCGGTGTATCCGACGGCACCGCAGCCGCCGCGGTATCCGACCGGCCCGCAGGCCCCCACCGGTGGCCCCACCACATACCCGCCCAGCACCCCGCAACCAGCGCGCCACGCGGCCCCACCCCCGCCGCCGCCGGTGTCATCGGCGTCGCTGGAGTCGGTGACCGCGATGGGGCCGACGGCCGCGCCCCGCTCCAGCGAGGGCAACCTCGCCACGAGCATGCTGAAAATCCTGCGGCCGGGGCGGCCCGCCGATGCCGGGCTGCCGGGAGCCATCAAGATCGGCCGGGCCACCGACAACGACATCGTCGTGCCCGACGTGCTCGCGTCGCGCCACCACGCCACGTTGGTGCCCACCCCGGCGGGCACCGAGATCCGCGACAACCGCAGCATCAACGGCACGTTCGTCAACGGCTCCCGGGTCGAGACGGCGGTGCTGCACGAGGGCGACACCGTCACGATCGGCAACGTCGACCTGGTGTTCACCGGCGGCACGTTGGTCCGCCGCACCGAGACCGAGGCCGCCACCCGCACCGGCGGGCTGGAGGTGCACGGCGTCACCTGGACGATCGAGAACGACAAGACGCTGCTGGAGAACATCTCGATCGCCGCGCGGCCCGGCACGCTGACCGCGGTGATCGGACCGTCGGGCGCGGGCAAGTCGACGTTCGCCCGGTTGGTGGCCGGCTACACCCACCCCACGACGGGCACGGTGACGTTCGAAGGCCACAACATCCACGCCGAGTACGCCTCGCTGCGCTCCCGGATCGGGATGGTGCCGCAGGACGACGTGGTCCACGGCCAGCTGACCGTCAACCAGGCGCTGATGTATGCCGCCGAGTTGCGGCTGCCGCCCGACACCACCAAGGAAGACCGCGCCCAGGTCGTCGCGCAGGTGCTCGAGGAACTGGAGATGACCCGGCACGCCGACACCCGCGTGGACAAGCTCTCGGGTGGGCAGCGCAAGCGGGCGTCGGTGGCGCTCGAGCTGCTCACCGGCCCGTCGCTGCTGATCCTGGACGAGCCGACGTCGGGGCTGGACCCGGCGCTGGACCGCCAAGTCATGACCATGCTGCGCCAACTCGCCGACGCCGGGCGGGTGGTGCTGGTCGTCACGCATTCGCTGACCTACCTCGACGTCTGCGATCAGGTGCTGCTGCTGGCGCCCGGCGGCAAGACGGCGTTCTACGGGCCGCCGAGCCAGATCGGCCCGTCCATGGGCACCACCAACTGGGCCGACATCTTCAGCGCGGTCGCCAACGATCCGGACGCGGCCAACCAGAGATTCCTGGCCCAGCACGGCCCGCCGCCACCGCCGCCGCCGACCGAGCAGCCGTCCGATCTCGGCAACCCGACCCGCACCAGCGTCACCCGCCAGTTCTCGACGATCGCGCGACGGCAGGTGCGGTTGGTGGTCTCTGACCGCGGCTATTTCGCGTTCCTGATGCTGTTGCCGTTCATCATGGGGGTGCTGTCGCTGTCGGTGCCCGGCGACGTCGGCTTCGGGGTGCCCGTGCCCGCGATCGAGGGCGGCGCGGCACCCAACGAGCCCGGTCAGATCCTGGTGATGCTCAACGTCGGCGCCATCTTCATGGGCACCGCGTTGACGATCCGCGCGCTGATCGGTGAGCGGGCCATCTTCCGCCGCGAGCAGGCGGTCGGATTGTCCACGACGGCATATCTATTGGCGAAGATCTTCGTGTTCACGGTCTTCGCGGTCGTTCAGTCGGCGATCGTCACGGTGATCGCGATCATCGGTAAGGGTTGGGGGCCAGGCGCGGTGGAGCGAGGCGCGCTGCTCGGCAACCGCAGCGTGGAGTTGTTCCTGGACATCGCGGTGACGACCGTGGCCGCGGCCATGGTCGGGCTGGCGTTGTCGGCGTTGGCGAAGTCCAACGAACAGATCATGCCGCTGTTGGTGGTGGCGATCATGTCGCAGCTGGTGTTCTCCGGCGGCATGATCCCGGTGACCGATCGCATCGCGCTCGACCAGATGTCTTGGTTCACCCCGGCGCGCTGGGGTTTTGCGGCGTCGGCCTCGACGATCGACCTGATCCGGCTGGTGCCGGGCCCGCTGACCCCCGACGATCGGCACTGGGAGCACTCGGCGGGCACCTGGCTGTTCGACATGGCGATGCTCGCCGTCATCTCCGTGGGCTACGCGTCGTTCGTGCGCTGGAAGATCCGCCTGAAAGGCGCTTGATCACCGAAAATCGCACAGGGTTGGCCGACAGTGTTAGCGTGTAACCTTCACAACAGGGCTCGGGGAATGGTGGAAGGTATACCGCATGTTGTCGACGACACGACTGGCTTTGGCCTCTGGCAGTGTGGCTTTGATGCTGGCCGGTGCCGGCGTGGGGGCCGGAATCGCGGCCGCGCAGCCAGACATTGACACCATCATCTACTCGAAATGCACCTACTCACAGGTCGTTGCGGCGCTCAACGCCGAATCACCTGAGCTCGCCACCCAGCTGCAGTCGGCCCCTGCGGCCACCGGCTGGCTGCAGGCGCTGGTCGCCGCGGGGCCCGAGACCCGTCGCGGCATGGTCGCGCAGGCTCAGGCGACGCCGGGCGTGGAGCAGTTCACCCCGATCATCATGCGGGTGGCCAACAGCTGCAGCAACTTCTGAGCGCAGCCGCCTCAGGACAACAGCCAGTCGTTGGGCGAGAACAACTCGCTGTGGATCTGCGCTGTGCGCACCCCCCGTGCGAGCAGTTGGGTGCGCACCGCCTGCACGAAACCGTTGTTGCCGCATAGGTAGACGTCGGCCCCGGCGGACAGTGTGACGTCGTCCAGTCGCAACAACCCGGGATGCACTCCGGGCTGGTCGCCGGTCATGCCGTCCTCGTACCAGATGTCGAGCGTGCTTTGGGGCAGTGCGGCGAGCAGTTCGCGCTGCCGTTCCCGCAGCGGATGGCTCTGATCGGAGCGGTCGGCGTGGAGCACCTGCACCGGGGTGTCGGGCGCCTCGGCGGCGAGAAATTCCAACAACCCGATCATCGGGGTGATCCCGATGCCCGCGGAGATCAGAACCACCGGACGGCCGTCCGCGGGTGCGGGCAGGTCGCCGAACGGCACGGTGACGTCGAGGATGTCGCCGACGCACACGTTCGCGGCGATCCAGGTGGAGACCTCGCCGGCCGGCTGGTCGGCGGTGGCGTCCAACGGTTTGACCGCGAACGTCAGCTCCGTCGTTCCCGGCGCGTTGACGAGGCTGTACTGGCGCAGCTGCCGGGCCCCGTCGGGCATCGTGACACCCACCGAAACATACTGTCCCGGCGAGAATCCCGTGAACGGCGCGCCGTCGGCGCGGACCGTCAACAACACCGCGCCGGATGGATCGTCGACCCGGGAGACAACGCGGGCGCGCCGGTACACATCTCCGTCGCACACCCCCGCCGCGGCGTAGAGTTCACGCTCCAGATCGATCAGCGTCTGCGCCATGATCCAGTACACCCGATCCCATGCGGCGGCCACCTCCTCGGTCACCGTCTCGGTTCCCAGCACCGCGACGATCGCGGCGAACAAGTTGTCGTGCACGATCGGGTACTGATCGGCGGTGACGCCCAGCGACGCGTGCTTGTGCCCGATCCGCGACAACAGTTCGGCGGGGTGCGGAAGTTCGGGGTCGACGAGGTGGGCGGCGAACGTGGCGATCGACGCGGCCAACGCCCGCTGCTGTGCGCCCTGGGCCTGGTTGCCCCGGTTGAACAGATTGCGCAGCAGTTCGGGGTGGTTCTCGAACATCAGCCGGTAGAACTCCGCGGTGATCTCATCGATGTGCGCACCGATCAGTGGCAGCGTCGCGGACACGATCTCGGCGTGCTGCGGTTCCAGCTCGAGTGGGGCAGCGGCAATTGCGGTCATCGGGCGGTCCTTTCGCTGAGTTGACGGCCGGGCTGGTGCCCGTTCCGGGACTGCGGCCCAGAGATCACAAGAAGTCCTGTGTCCCTGGTCAAATCACTGACGGTGTACTGGTCCAGCTCGCGATAGAACGCTTCTTTGGCCGCCACCAGAACGCGCCGCATCCGACATGCCGGCACCAATGGGCACGGCTCGGCGCCATCGCATTCGATGACTTCCCTGTCGCCCTCCAGGCGCCGCACGAGCCAGCCCACCGACGCCTGGCGTCCCGCGTCGGTGAGGGTCAGCCCACCGATCCGCCCGCGCCGCGCCTGCACCATGCCGAGCTCGGCCAGCCGGGCCACGGCCTTGGCGACGTGGTGCTCGGAGGCGTTGGCGCCGACGGCGATCGAGCGAGTGGTGATCCGCTGGTCCCCGGCTTCGCCGGCGGCCAGCAGCATCATGGTGCGTAGGCCGAGGTCGGTGAACCGGGTCAGCTGCATACTACGGACCGTAGTAATTCGGCATGTCCGAGGCGACCTTTGCGGATGTGTGCTTGAACACCCCGTCGCGTGCGGTTTTTTGATCAGCGGTTATGGGCTCTTCGGCGCGGCGACGTCAGCCGCCCTGGATGTCCAGGCCGTGTGCGGCGGCGTAGGCCAAGGCCTGGTCGACGTCGATTTTCGCGCCGCGCACGGTGGCGGTGGTCCACAGCGTCGGGTCGATGCGCGCGCCACGCAGATCGACCTCGTCCAGCCGGGCGTTCTGCACCCGCGCCCCGGCCAGGTCGGCCCCGCGCAGCACCGCCTTGCGCAGATCGGCGTCCACCAGCCCGGCTTCCCGCAGCCGACAGCCGGAGAGGTCGACCCCGCGCAGATCGCATCCGCCCAAAACGGCCAGCGTGAAGTCGACGTCGTCCAGCATCAGCGGCCGTAACCGGGCGTGGGTGAACACCGAACCGAGCATGCTGCACTGCCGAAAACTGCTGTGGTGCAGGATTGCTCGCTCAAAGGTGCAGTTACGGAATGCCGAACCGACGTGCACGGATTCGGTCAGGTCCACACCGCGGAAGTCGCACTCGTCGAACACCACGCGATCGGTCCGTAACCGGCTGAGGTCTTCGTCGCGGAAGTCGTGGCCGATGAATTCTCGTTCGGCCCAGACTGTTTCGTCGGTATCCACTCAGCCGGGCGAAGCCGTGAGGCTGTTGAGGGCGTATTCGGTGACGGTGATCAGCGCTGACCGGGCGGAGGTTCGGTCGCGGGCGTCGATATTGATCATCGGGATCCGATCGGACAACGCCAGTGCCTTGCGCACTGCGGCGATGGGATACCTTGGTGCGCCATCGAATTGGTTGATCGCGATGATGAACGGCAGCTTGCGTGCCTCGAAGAAGTCGACCGCGGCGAAGCTGTCGGCGAGGCGGCGGACATCGACCAGGATGACGGCGCCGATCGCACCGGCCACCAGGTCGTCCCACATGAACCAGAACCTGCGCTGCCCCGGGGTCCCGAACAGATACAGCACCAGATCCTCGGCCAGCGTGATCCGACCGAAGTCCATCGCCACGGTGGTGGTGTTCTTGTCCGGGGTGGCATCGAGGCCGTCGACGCCCGCCGAGGCGTTGGTGACCAGCGCTTCGGTCCGCAGCGGCATGATCTCGGAGACCGCCCCGACAAACGTCGTCTTGCCCGCGCCGAACCCGCCGGAGATGACGATCTTGGTGGAAGCGGATGAGCGCCCGCCGCCGGCCGCGGCGTGGCGACCCTCAGAGTGCCCTAAGGCCACGCAGCGTCCTTCCTATCAGTTCGCGCCGTTCGTCCAGGGTCGCCGCACCGTCGAGGGTGGTGTGCACCCGCAGATACCCCTGCGTCACGAGATCACCGATCAACACCCGCGCCACACCAAGCGGCAAGGATAGCCGCGCGGCGATCTCGGCGACCGACGGGTACTCACTGCACAGCCTCAGGATCTGTCCCCGCACATCGTTTCCCGGCCACTGCACGGGCTTCTCGTCGGGCAAGGTCTCGATCGGCGCCTCCAGCGGCAGATGGACCGTCGGATCGGTGCGCCCGGCCGTCAGGATGTAGGGCCGTACCAGACTCGGCTCGGCGTCGGCATCCCGCTCCCAGTAGTCCATACGCCGCTCACGAATGCGTGGGTGCGCGCCGCCGTCCCGACTGCACCACGGAACCCACCCGTTCCACCAATATCGCCATCTCGTAACCGATTTGGCCGATGTCGCAGTTGCGCGTCGCCAGCGTCGCCAGGTTGGAGCCGTCGCCCACCCGCATCAGCAGCAGGTAGCCGTGCTCCATCTCGACCACCGACTGCAACACGTGGCCGCCGTCGAACAGCTGCGCGGCGCCCGTCGACAGGCTGGCCAGCCCCGAGGTCACGGCGGCGAGCTGGTCGGCGCGCTCGGTCGGGATGTGCTCGCTGGCCGCCATCAGCAGGCCGTCCGCGGACACCAGCACCGCGTGCGACACCCCCGACACTTCCCTGGCGAATTTGGAGACCAGCCAATCGAGCGAGTCGCGCTGCGTCGAACGCGGCGGCAGATCGGTCATTCGTCCTCTGTTCCTCTGGTCTCTCGGGCGTGGGACCGGCCGGCGTGCACCCCGCCGAAGTGGCTGCTGATGCTCGCCCGGACAGCCTCCGGATCGCGGCGCGGCGCCGATGCTACCTCGCTGTCGCTGCCGGGCTGCGTGTCGTCGGTGCGGTGCCGGGCGTGGTCGACGGGCTCGTTGGCGTCGGGGGCGTCTGGGGCGTCGGCGCCGCCGGGCACCAGCCTGGCGCCGGGCTCACGTACCGGTAGGCCCTCCTCGGTGCGGCGCAGTACGGGCGCTTCCTCGGCGGCGGCCGCCGCCGACCAGCCGTGGTCCCAGACCGATTCCCAGTCCAGGTCCGTGCTGTTGGCCAGCTCGGTCGGGTCGATCAACCACTCCGAGAGCATCTTCTGATAGATCGCGTCGTCCGAACCCGCGGTGGCCGACGGCTCGGTGGCCGTCGGTTCGGGTTCGGGTTCGGCGGGCGTCGTTTCGAGGGACGGCGGCGACGGCAGGCCGGAGATGTCGCTGGACCCGGGGTCGCGCTGCGGCAGCAGGGCGACGCCGGCCGCGTCGTCCTCGTCGTAATGGTCTTCGTCCAGTGCGAGCGCGGTCGCGATGCCCGCATGCGCGTCGGCGGGCCTGGCGTACTCCAGCGTGCTGAACTGGTCGGTCGCCTCCGCGTCGGCCAGCAGCTCGGCCGGGATGTAAACACCTGCCGTGGTACCCGAATTCGGTTCGCCCGCAACGGTACTGCGCAGCCGGACCACCAGGCCGTGCTGCGCGGCGAGCCGGCCGACGACGAACAGGCCCATGTGCCGCGCGGTGTACGGGGTGACCTCACCGCCCGACTGCAGCCGGGCGTTGGCGACCCGCAGGTCCGATTCGGTCATACCCAACCCGATGTCGCTGACCTCGATGACCAGGCCGCCGTTGGCGGTGTGCACCGCCGAGACGCGCACCTGGGAAACCGGCGGCGAGTAGCGCAGCGCGTTGTCGAGAAGCTCGGCGAGCAGGTGCACGATGTCGCCGGCGACCGCGCCGACGATCTCACTGTCGGGCACGGTCGCGGTGACCACCCTGGTGTAGTCCTCCACCTCGGAGGCCGCGGCGTTGATCACCGCGGAAACGGGCACCGGCTCGGCCTGCTCCCGCGGCACTCGGGCACCGGCGAGGACCAGCAGGTTGGCGCCGTTGCGGCGCATGCGCGCGGCGAGGTGGTCGAGCCGGAAGAGGCTCTCCAGGCGTTCGGGGTCCTCTTCGTTGCGTTCCAGCCGGTCGATCAGCGCCAGCTGCTGATCGACCAGTGAGCGGCTGCGCCGCGAGAGCGTCTCGAACATGTCGCCGACCTGCAGCTGCAGCCGGGACTGTTCGGTGGCCAGCAGGAGCGCCTGCTCGTGCAGCTCGTCGACGGCGTGGGCGACCTGGCCGACCTCCTCGGAGGTGTACACCGGGACCGGCTCGACCGCGGGGGCCTCGCCTCCGGCCCGGACGTGGTCGATCTCGCGGGTGAGGTCTTCGTGGGCCACCTTGAGCGCGCTGTCGCGCAGCCGGCGCAGTGGCCGCACCAGGGAGCGGGCCACCAGGGCGACCACGACCAGCGCCAGCAGGATCACCACCGCGACGATCACCGCGTCGCGGATCAGCGCGGTGCGCGCGGCGGACGCCTTCTCGTTGACGGCCGAGGTCACCGACGCGGTGGTGCGCTCGATGATCTGACGGGCGATGTCGTCGGTGGTGTTCACCGAAGCCAGCAGCTCGGGGTTGTTGACCAGCGGGACGGCCGGATCGGTCATCGCGGCCATCCGTGTGACGAACTCGGCCTGCAGCTTCTGGGCGTCCGGCGACGCCACCCCGAGCACCTGGCTCATCCCGAACAACGTCGACGGCTCGGTTCCGGCGAGCGCGAGCATCGAGGTGCGCAACGCCGGCTCGGGCAGCTCCCCGCCGCGGGTGATGGTGAGCGTCTGCATCATCATCTGACCCCGCGCGCCGATCGCCCTGGACAACCCGGCGGTTTCGGCGCGGATGCGTTCGTCGTCCACGCGGACCGAACCGTTGACGGCGTCCTCGGCGGGCAACAACAACAACGCATAGGACTGGATGATGTCGCGCAGCCCGATGCTGTTGGCGGTGACCTTGTCCATTAGTGCCTGGCCGCCGTCGATCAGGGCCTCCACCCCGTCGCGGACGTCGGGCGCGACGTCCACGGTGGACACCTGGTCCTGCAGTTCCTGGCGACCGGCGTCGAACGCGGTCAACGCCGCCTGGGGGTCGCCGTCGGTGGCCTGCGCAAGCATGGCCTCCTCGAGCGCGGCCATGTAGTTCTCGATGGTGGGCAGCAGCTCGACGCGGTCGGCGGCCAGCCGCATCTGCGACGCCTCGGTCGCACTGCTGTGGATGCGCAGACCGCCGAATGTCGCCGCCACGACAAGCGGCACCACGACGATCGCGAGCACCTTCCAGCGGACCGGCCAGTTGGTCAGCGACCATCGCGGCGGCCGCTTGATCGGCGGCTCCTGTGAGAAGACGCTCATCGACGCCGGCCTGCGCTATCGGCCCCGTGTCCGCAAGTCAGTATTGGCGCGTCGTTCATATGGCTTCCCGTTGACTTCGCCCATGTAAGGGCGGGCGTGTGCTACGCCTGGCAACTGGTCGAGTATGACAGCGATGTGCTGCGGATTCCACAATTCTTACTGAACAGACAGAGTTCACGACCGCCGCCGGGCCGCGGGCCGTGGTATCGGAGCAAAGGCCACCACCGGGTGGTTGGAAACCGAAGGTGTGCAGGGTATTTCGTTGCCTTCACCACAGAAGCCCGGTTTCGGCGCGCCGGTGTTGGATCATTTCCGAATGTTTCGGCTGCTGTTTCTGACCCCTCGCATCGCGCCGAACACCGGTAACGCGATCCGGATGGTGGCCGCCACCGGATGCGAACTGCATCTGGTCGAGCCGCTGGGCTTCGACCTGTCCGAACCCAAACTGCGACGCGCCGGTCTGGACTATCACGACCTGGCGTCGGTGACCGTGCATCGAGACCTTTCCGCGGCGTGGGAAGCGCTGATGCCTGCGCGCGTGTACGCGTTCACCGCGCAGGCCGCCACGTCGTTCGCCGACGTCGCCTACGAGCCGACGGATGTGTTGATGTTCGGGCCTGAGCCCAGTGGCCTGGACAGCGCGACGCTGGCCGATGCGCACATCACCGCCCAGGTGCGTATCCCGATGCTGACCGGGCGGCGCTCGCTGAACCTGTCCAACGCCGCCGCCGTCGCTGCCTACGAGGCATGGCGCCAGCACGGCTTCGCCGGAGCGGACTGAGCCCTGGCGCCGCGCCTCACCAGCCGTCGAAGTGGACGATCTGCTCGACCGGAAGCCGGTTGGCCGGACGGAAATCGGTGCCCTTGGTGTAGGCGATCGGAAACAACCCGCCCTGGCTGTACTCGTTGAACGGAATGCCGAGCAGCTCGGCGGCCTGCTTCTCGCCGTCCCCGACGAGGTGCAACGTGGTGTAGGCCGAGCCCAGCCCCCGCGACCGCAGCGCCAGCATGTAACTCCACACCGCAGGCAGCAGCGACCCCCAGAACCCGGCGCTCACGCCCGCGGGTGCGCCGTCCGGGCGGCCCTCCAGACACGGCACCAACAGCCAAGGCGCCCGGTGCATGTGCTCGGCCAGGTAGCTCGCCGACGACACCACCCGCTCTCGCTGGGCGGCACGGCTGTCACCGTCGGGATATTCCGGCGGCGTCTGGCTGCGATACCACGTGAAATTGTTCCGGTAGATCTCGGCCAGCGCGCTCTTCTTGTGCTCGTCCTCGACGAAGACCCACTGCCAGCCCTGCGCATTGGACCCCGTCGGCGCCTGCACGGCCAGCTCCAAACACTCCAGCAGCACCTCCTTCGGCACCGGCCTGTCGAAGTCGAGCCGCTTGCGCACCGACCGCGTCGTCGTCACGACTTCGTCGAAGGACATGTTCAAACTCTGCTGGGTCGTCACCCCGCCGAGACTACATTCGCTCTATGACAGTCGAATTCCCGCAAGAGGTGTCCAGCAGGCTGCAGTCGGACAACTACGGTTGGTTGACCACCGTGGCCAAATCGGGCCAGCCTGTTCCGCGCCTGGTGTGGTTCTACTTCGACGGCACCGACATCGTCGTCTACAGCGAACCGGATGCGGCCAAGGTCCGCCACATCAGAAACCATCCGCGGGTCAGCCTGCATCTGGACTCCGACGGACGCGGAAGCGGGATCATCGTCGTCGGCGGCCCGGCGACGGTCGACGCGGAGAACACCAACCCCTTGCGCGACGAGCGGTACCAGAAGAAATACCGCGAGCACGCGGCCAGCCTCGGTTTCACCGAAGAGTTCCTCGCCGCCTACAGCACCCGGCTGAAGATCAACATCGACAAGGTGTGGACGACTCCGACCGGCGGATGACGTCGAAATAGCGTTCGCTACAGGCGGCGCTTCACCGCCTTCAGCCTTACGTGAAGGACTTCGCTGAATCGTCCCAATAAAGTTGCTGAGTTCGCCGGTAGTGACGGTCGTGGGGAAATTCTGCTCGCGTTTTCAACAACTCCTCAACCCGCAGGGTGTCATTACCTGCGGCTTCGCCTGCGACCACTGGCAACGGCCCAGCTCGCCACCCTTCCGGCGCCGTTTTGCTAAGGCGTCAATTTTGCGCCGGTTTGGCCGTCCTAGCAAAGTTTTGGCGCCGGTTTGACGCGCTCGATTACGGGTAACTGAGACTCATGAGATATGTTTTCTCGAATTGCATACAAAGTAGCTGGCTAATACGTTAATTTGTGGTTACACGTCCGTGGCTCACCGATCCGGACATCAGGGGGGAACCGATGAGGGGATTGAATTCACGCCTGCGAGGGATTGCTGCTGCGACCGTCGTCGCAATGGTGCCGATGTCGATCATGCTCACCGCGGCGCCAAGCCAGCATCAGCCGCGCATCGACCGGGTTGCGCTGGACTATGTCTTGACCGCGGGCATCGTCGAGTCCGGCACGACGGTCGGGATCGCCGACTCGGACCTGTGGGGCTTGGCGACACCGGACGGCAAGCTCGACACCGCCGCGGTCAACCGGCACCTCGATGAGATGCAGGCGCTCGGCGTCAACACCGTCCGGGTCGTTTTGCCGTGGCGGGGCAACGAACCGTTCCGGCCGGGCACCTTTCCGCCGGGGGTGGAGGAAGCCGCCTGGGCCAGAAGCGATTTCATCATCAACGCCGCGGCCGAGCGAGACATGGCGGTGCTCGCGGTGCTCGCCCACGGACCGGACTGGGCCGGGGTCGACCCCAACATCGACTGGTCGTTGATCGGGTTCGAAGAGCCTCCGCAGCCGGAGCTGTTCGGCGAGTACGCCGGGCGCGTGGCCGCCCGCTACGGCGAGAAGATCGCGGCGTACGAGATCTGGAACGAACCGAACTACGCGCGGGCCTGGGCGCCGACGATCGATCCGGCGGCGTACACGGCGATCCTGCAGGCCGGCTACGACGCGATCAAGAACGCCAACGGCGATGACCCAAACGATCCGTTGGTCGTGGCCGGCGTGCTCGGCGCCGTGATCAGCAGCCCGATCACCCTGGATCCGGCGACGTTCGTCGAGGGGATGTACGCGAGCGGGGCGCAGGGCTACTTCGACGCCCTGTCGTTTCACCCGTACCACTACACGCTGAAGTTCTCGCAAGGTGTCAGAAACGATTTCTGGCGGGCTCCGCTCGAGCAGTTGATCGAGATCAGGCAGCTGATGATCGACAACGGCGATAAGGCGCTGAAGATCTGGGCCACCGAGTACGGTCTGCCCACCTTCGGCGACAACGCGGTGACCGAGGAACATCAGGCCGAGTTCATCGAAGACTTCCTCAACGCGTGGAAGAACCTCAAGGATGCCGACGGCACCTCGTATGCGGGCCCGTCGTTCATCTACACCTTGCGTGATCGCCTGGTCAACGGTGTGCTGACGCCGAACACGTCGTTCGGCATCTTCAATGTCGATTGGACGGCCAAGCTCGCCGCCCAGGTGATCAAGGACTTCATCGAGGAGAACCAGGTTCCCCCGCCGGACGAGCCGGATGTGCCGGGTGTTCCGAACCTGGGCGAGCAGATCGCCCAAGCCCTGCAGGCGTTCTTCCAGCAGATCGCCGCTTCGGTGCAGGGTCTGGTCAACTCGGTCAGCGCATTCGTCAACTCGGTTGCGCAGGCGATAGCCAACATCTTCCGGCCCGCCGGCGCCGCGGCCGCCTCGTTGCCGCCGGACGTGCAGAACGATGTCGCCGCCGGCGCCGACATCGCAGCCATGTCGTGGCGATCGGGTCCAGCCGCAGAAGCCGATGCCGACGAATCGGAAGGTTCGGCTGCGCAGCAGGTTTCGGAGAGTGAAACCGACTCGGTCACGGATTCGCTGCGCGTGACCGGGGAGCCGACGACGGTCGAGGAAACGGCCATCGAGCCCACCGAAGCGGCCGTCGTCGACGAGCAGGTCCCCGCGGAGGAGCCTGCGGCCGTCGACCAGGATGTGGCGACCGACGTCGATGCCTCCGCGACGGAGCTTTCCGAGACGGAGACCGACGACGTCACCGCCGAGGAGGATTCGCGCGAACCGGTGCGGACCGGCCTGGTGGCCCGGCCCGGGCAGGTGGGGCCGGACGGCCCGGACGACACGGACTCCGACGACATGGACTCCGCGGACTCCGACGACACGGGGGAACCCGACGGGACGGATGACGACGGCTCTTCGAGGGGTGGGCCGGAGTCGGGATCGGAGGCGAGCTAGCGGAAGTCGCGGCTTCGCGAGCCGATAGCCATCGTGAGCTGGCCCATTCGGTCGGCGACGACGGTGACTGCGCCGGTGGCATTCTGCACCTGCCCGCGGATCAGCAGAGCGGCCGCCGTCTGGGCCAGCTTGCGATGGCGTGCCCAAACCGCTTGCGAGCACAGGACGTTGACCATCCCGGTCTCGTCCTCGATGTTGATGAAGGTGACCCCTTGCGCGGTCGCGGGCCGCTGGCGATGGGTCACCGCCCCGGCCACCAGCACCCGGGTTCCGTCGGGGACCTCCAGCAGCTTGTCCGCCGGTACGACCCCGAGCGCGTCGAGATCCTCGCGCAGGAACTGCGTGGGAAAGCTGTCCGGGGAGATACCGGTGGCCCACACGTCGGCGGCGGCCAGTTCCAGTTCGGTCATGCCGGGCAACGCGGGGGTCGCCAACGAGGACCCCACCCCGGGCAACCGGTCGGGACGCTCTCTGGCTGCGGCGCCCGCCGCCCACAGCCCTTCGCGCCGCGTGATGCCGAAGCAACCCAGCGCACCTGCGGTGGCCAGCGCCTCGGTCTGGGGAACCGACAGCTGCACCCGCTGGGTCAGATCCAGCAGGGAGACATAGTCCCCGTTGGCTTTTCGCTCGTCGGCAATCCGCTCGGCAAGCTCGTCCCCGATGTGGCGGATGCCGCCGAGGCCGAGCCGCACCTCGGTGCCGTCGTTCTCCAGCGTGGCGTGCGCGAGGCTGGCGTTGACATCGGGACGATGCACGGTGACTCCGTGCCTGCGGGCGTCGGCGACCAGGGACTGCGGTGAGTAGAAACCCATCGGCTGCGCCCGCAACAGGGCCGCGCAGAACGCCGCCGGGTGGTGCAGCTTGAACCACGACGAGTAGAACACCAGCGAGGCAAACGACAGCGAATGGCTTTCCGGGAAACCGAAATTGGCGAATGCCTCCAGCTTCTCGTAGATGCGGTCGGCAACATCTCCGGTGATGCCGTGCCGTTGGCGCATCCCGTCGTAGAACCTGTCGCGCAGCCGACGCATCCGTTGCGTCGAGCGTTTGGATCCCATCGCACGGCGCAACTGATCGGCTTCGGCGGCGGTGAACCCCGCGCAGTCCACTGCCAGCTGCATGAGCTGCTCCTGGAACAACGGGACACCCAATGTCTTTCGCAGCGCGGGCTCCATCGACGGATGGTCGTAGGTGACCGGTTCGACACCGTTGCGTCGCTTGATATACGGATGCACCGAGCCGCCCTGGATGGGGCCGGGGCGGATCAACGCCACCTCGACGACCAGGTCGTAGAACACCCGCGGCTTCAACCGGGGCAGCGTGGCCATCTGCGCCCGTGACTCCACCTGGAACACCCCGACCGAATCCGCGCGTTGCAGCATCTCGTACACCGCCTGTTCGGACAGATCCAGCCGGGCCAGGTCCACCTCGATGCCCTTGTGTTCGCGCACCAGGTCGATGCAGTAGTGCAGCGCCGAGAGCATACCCAGTCCGAGAAGGTCGAATTTCACCAAACCTATTGCCGCGCAGTCATCTTTGCCCCATTGCAGGACGCTGCGGTTCTCCATCCGCGCCCACTCGACCGGGCACACGTCGGCGATGGGCCGGTCACAGATCACCATGCCGCCGGAGTGAATACCCATGTGCCGCGGCAGGTTGTGGATCTGCATCGCCAAGTCGATCACCGGCTCCGGAATGCCCTCGACGTCGGGTGAATCGGCCAGCCCGTTCCACTGGCTGATCTGCTTGCTCCAGGCGTCCTGCTGCCCCTGGGAGAATCCCAGCGCACGCGCCATATCGCGCACCGCGCTGCGGCCGCGATAGGTGATGACGTTGGCCACCTGTGCGGCGTAGTCGCGGCCGTAGCGGTCGTAGACGTATTGGATTGCCTTCTCCCGCAGGTCCGATTCGATGTCGATATCGATGTCGGGCGGGCCGTCGCGCGCCGGGGACAGGAACCGTTCGAACAACAACTCGTTGGCGATGGGGTCGACGTTGGTGACTCCCAGCGCGTAGCAGACAGCCGAGTTGGCCGCCGAACCCCGTCCCTGGGCCAGGATGTTGTTCTTTCGGCAGAACTGGGTGATGTCGTGCACCACCAGGAAATAGCCGGGAAACTTCAGCTGTTCGATGGTTTTCAGTTCATGTTCGATCTGGGCGTACGCGCGCGGCGCCCGCTGCGGCGGGCCGTACCGGTTGCGCGCCCCCGCCATCACCAGATGCCGCAGCCAGCTGTCCTCGGTGTGCCCGGGCGGGACATCAAACGGTGGCAGCTGCGGGGCGATCAGCGCCAGTTCGAACGCGCACTGCTCGCCGAGTTCGGCCGCCGCGGTCACCACGTCAGGGCAGTGGGCGAACAGCCGGGTCATCTCCACCCCCGACCGCAGATGTGAACCGCCAAGCGGCGCAAGGTAACCGGCGACGTCGTCCATCGAGTGGCGGGCCCGGATCGCGCCCATCGCCATGGCCAGCCGGCCGCGTGACGGTTCGGCGAAGTGCGCACCGGTGGTGGCGACGACGCCGACACCGAAGCGCGGCGCCAGCTCGGCCAGCATCGCGTTGCGTTCGTCGTCGAGAGGGCTTCCGTGGTGGGTGAGTTCGACGCTGACCCGCCCGGCGCCGAACCGGTCCACCAGATCGGCAAGCGCCTCGGCGGCCGCCTCGGGACCACCCGTAGAAAGTGCCTGGCGCACATGTCCTTTGCGGCAACCGGTGAGGATGTGCCAGTGCCCGCCGGCCGCGTCGGTCAGCGCGTCGTAGTCGTAGCGCAGCTTGCCCTTCTCGCCACCGGCCAGGTGCGCCTTGGCGAGCTCACGGGACAGCCGCCGGTAGCCTTCCGGGCCGCGGGCCAGCACCAGCAGATGCGGACCCGGCGGATCGGGATCCTCGGTGCGGTCCCCTCCCCCGAGCGAGAGCTCGGCGCCGAACACCGTCGACATGTCCAGTTCCCTGGCGGCCTCCGCGAAGCGCACCACGCCGTAGAGCCCGTCGTGGTCGGTCAGCGCGATCGCGCGCAGATCCAGGCGGACGGCCTCCTCGACGAGTTCCTCCGGTGTGCTGGCGCCGTCGAGAAAGCTGTACGCCGAATGCGCGTGCAGCTCGGCATACGGCGTCGAGGAGCCGGACCGGTCGATGTCGACGGCCTGGTATGCCGCGCGCTTGCGGGACCAGGCGGGGCTGTCACCGCCGTCGCCGACCTGCTGCTGGTCAATGGGCCAGCCGGACCGGCGCGGCTTGCCGTTCAGCACCCGCTGCATTTCGGTCCAGCTCGGCGGCCCGGTGTGCCAACCCATCCGGCCAGTATATCGAACTGATGTTCGACTCAGCCGGCCATCAGCAGCGTCGCCGCTCCGGCCGCCACCAACCCCGCCGTCTGTCGCCGCGTGAGGCGCTCGTGCAGCACCAGGATGCCGAGCAGCACCGGGATCACCGGATACAGCGACGCCAGCGCTCCGCGACGGCCACGATCTGGTGCTGGGTCGCCAGAAAGTAGGAGATCAGGGCGGCCGCGGCCAGCGCTCCGGACGCCAACGCGAGGGCCAGCGGGCCCTTCGGTACGCGCAGCGCCTGCCGCCCGGCCACCACGAGCGCCACGACGAGCACGCCCAGCGCACCGACGCGCCCGGTGGCCACGGGCCAGAAGCCCGACGCCGGCGAAGCCTAGGCGAGCGCGAGATATTGCACGGCGATGCCCACGCCGGCCAGCAGCCCGTCGCCCGCGCCGCCGGAGTGCGCGCCCGCATCTACCTGCCTGCCGCTGGACACCCACCACAGTGCGGGCACCGCGACGGCGATTCCCGTCCACGCGAGCAGGGACGGGCGCTGGTCCCCGAGCACGACGCTGACCACGGCCGACAACGCGATACCGGTGACCGCGCTGGTCGGCACCACCACCGATATCGCGCCGTGGCTCATCCCGCGGAACAGAAAGACCATCCCGGCGGCGGTGCCGAAGCCCGACAGCGCTCCCCACCACAGATCGACCGCCGTCGGTGACGGCGCGATCACCACCAGGGCAGCGATACCCGCGACCACCAACCCCGCGAATTGACCGAGCAATGCGACGACGACATAGTAGGGCCCGCCGAGACGCCAAGCCGCGACGAAGTCCGAGGTGCCGTAGAACAGCGCCGACCCCAGCGCGAAGAGCCAGCCCGTCACCGCGGCGACTGTCTCAGGCTCGGCGCCGCCGACTTATGCATGCGTCATGCATACCCCGATCCCCCCGAATCACGGCAAATCCTCGACGCCGAACTGATCCCGCGGCACCACCACCATCGGCACATCCAGCACCCGCAGCATCTTGGCCGCCGTCGACCCCAGGAACAGCCGCTTGGGCGCGCTGAGCCGGCTCGACCCCACCATGATCAGATCGCCGGCCTGCCAGTCGAGCTTGCCCACCGCGTCCTCGATGGAACGCCCTTCCACGACCATCGATGTCACCGGAAAGCCCTCGGGCAGGCGGAGTTTCGCTGCCTCATGGGTATGTCGCGCATGTGCGAGCGCCCGCTCGCGAACGGCTTCGTCGTCGCCGCGCAACACCCCGAAGACCGGGTCGAGCGCCACCAGCGAAACCAACCGCAACGGAGTGCCTGCAGCGCGGCTGAACCGAACTGCGGTGTCCAGCAACAGATCTGCCCCTTCACGCTGACCGATCGCGCACGTCACCTCACGTACCCGCTCGGCGGACGAGTGCCGGGTGCCGCGCGGCGCGACGGCCACCGGCAGCGGAGCCGAGTGCAGCAGTTCGTTGACCACAGACCCCAGCGAGAAGCTCGCCGCCAGCCCGCCCCCCGAGCCGCCCACGACGATGAGCTCCGCCTCCACCCGCGCCGCCTCCCTGATCAGCGCATCGGCCGACGAATCGTCGAACGCGACCCGGCTGCGCACCACGACGTCGTCGGGCACCGTAGCGCGCGCCGCGGCGAGCCATTCCTCGGCCTGCTCGGTCAGGTGCTCGCGGTAACGGCCGACCGGTGCCACCGACGGCGGCACCCGATCGGCCGGCAGCACCAGGCACAGGTCGAGTTCACCGCCGAGCGTGCGGGCCAGCCGGACCCCGAGCGCCACCGCGTCCGCGCCACCGGGAGTGGCCAGGTATCCAACGACGATCCTCATCGAAACAACCACCGCCCTCTGGCAACGCGGAACGAAGACGCCTCCGCGATCATCCTGTCAATCGGCGGCCGGTGATATCGGTGGATCGACCCGAATGGGTCGAACGTGCACGAGCGTGTCAGTCGCTGTATTCGGCGGCGCCGTCCTCGAGCACCAACCGCGCATCCGAGCCGTCGGGGTTGGCCGCCTCGGTGCGAAACACCGCGTGACCCGGTTCGGTGCGCCAGATCGACGTCGTCAGCGTATCGCCGGGGAACACCGGCGAGGTGAACCTGGCGGCGATCGCGTTGACCTTCCTCGCGTCGTTGCCGCCGAGCTCGGCCACCAGCGCGCGCCCGGCCACACCGTAGGTGCACAGCCCGTGCAGGATCGGCTTGGGAAACCCGGCGAGCTCGCGCGCGAACCAGGGGTCGCTGTGCAGCGGGTTGCGGTCACCGGAGAGCCGATAGATCAGCGCCTGGTCCTCGCGTGTGGGCAGGGCGATCTTCGAATCCGGTTCGCGGTCAGGGATTTCCGGCGCCGGCGGGCGCTGACCTGGCTGTCCGCCGAAACCGCCTTCGCCGCGGATCACCGCCGTGGTCAACGTCTCGGCCACCACCTTGGAGGTGTCGGGATCGGTGCCGGTGGCCTTGAGCATGACGATGGCGTTCTTGCCCTCGCCCTTGTCCTGGATGTCGGCGACCTCGGCGACGACGCTGAGCTTGCCCGCAGGCGGCAGCGGCTCATGGAGCCGGATGGCCTGCGAACCGTGCAGCAGCATGGCGAAGTTGAACGATCCGAGCAGGGCCGCGGCCGCGAACGGCAGGCAGGCGATGACGGCATAGGTCGGCAGCACCTGCTGCTCGATGCCGTGGCTGTTCTCGGTCGTGAACTGCAGATCCGCGGTTCCCGCGCCGACACCCAGCGCATAGAGCAGCGTGTCGCGGTCGGTCCATTCGAACAATTGCGGGTCGGCCTTGGCGCCTATGGAGTTGGGGTCGAGGGGCATAGACGGACGATAGCGGTGCGGCACCGCGCGCATTGACGTTTCCCCCGGCAGGGGTGACGATGCTCGAATGACTTATGTCGTTACCGGCGGTACTGGGTTTATCGGTCGCCGCGTGGTGTCCCGGCTGTTGGCCCGCGACGACGAAACCCAGGTGTGGGTGCTGGTCCGCAGGGGGTCGTTGGCGCGGTTCGAGCGGCTCGCCGCGGACTGGGGTGATCGGGTCAAACCGCTGGTCGGCGACCTGACCGCACCGGCGCTCGGGCTCTCCGACCGCACGGTCGGCGAGCTGGGGGCCGTCGACCACATCGTGCACTGTGGCGCGATCTACGACATCACCGCGCCCGAGGCCGCCCAACGCGCCGCCAACGTGGAGGGCACCCGTGCGGTCATCGAGCTGGCGCTGCGGCTGGACGCCACGCTGCACCACGTGTCCTCGATCGCCGTCGCGGGCCGCCACCGCGGC
The DNA here is from genome assembly GCF_010725725.1 of Mycolicibacterium pulveris. Taxonomy (NCBI): domain Bacteria; kingdom Bacillati; phylum Actinomycetota; class Actinomycetes; order Mycobacteriales; family Mycobacteriaceae; genus Mycobacterium; species Mycolicibacterium pulveris. The sequence goes on from NZ_AP022599.1 coordinate 970,580, forward strand.
GAGTTCACCGAGCAGGACTTCGACCTCGGCCAAGACCTGCCGACGCCGTATCACCAGACCAAGTTCGAGGCGGAGCTGTTGGTCCGCTCGGCGCCGGGGTTGCGGTTTCGGGTGTACCGGCCGGGTGTGGTGGTCGGTGATTCGCGCACCGGCGAGATGGACAAGGTCGACGGGCCCTACTACTTCTTCAGCGTGCTGGCCAAACTGGCCCGTCTGCCGTCGTTGACACCGGTGGTGCTGCCCGATGCCGGCCGCAACAACATCGTGCCGGTGGACTTCGTGCTCGACGCGTTGGTGACGCTGATGCACAGCGACGGCCGCGACGGTCAGACGTTTCATCTCACGGCCGCCAAAACCGTTGGCCTCAGGGGTATTTACCGCGCAGTCGCGAAAGAGGCCGGTTTACCGCCCCTGCGGGGATCGTTGCCGTCGGCGACGGCGACGCCGTTCCTGCGCGCCACCGGCCGGGCCAGGGTGTTGCGCAACATGGCGGTCACCCAGCTCGGTATTCCGGGCGAGATCCTCGACGTCGTCGACCTGATACCGACGTTCACCGCGAACCACACCGCAGAAGCGTTGCGCGGCACCGGGATCGCGCCGCCGGAGTTCGCGTCGTACGCACCGCGGCTGTGGCGCTACTGGGCCGAGCACCTCGATCCCGACCGCGCCCGCCGCGACGATCCCGCGGGGCCGCTGGTCGGCAGGCATGTCATCATCACGGGCGCCTCCAGCGGGATCGGCCGGGCGTCCGCGATCGCGGTTGCCGAACGAGGTGCGACGGTGTTCGCGTTGGCGCGCAACGCCGATGCGCTCGACGAGCTGGTGGCCGAGATCCGCGCCACGGGCGGGCAGGCGCACGCGTTCACGTGCGACGTCACCGATTCGACGTCGGTGGAGCACACGGTCAAAGACATCATCGGCCGGTTCGGCCACGTCGACTACCTGGTCAACAACGCGGGCCGGTCGATCCGGCGCTCGGTGCTCGCCTCCACCGACCGGCTGCACGACTACGAGCGGGTGATGGCCGTCAACTATTTCGGTGCGGTCCGAATGGTGTTGGCGCTGCTGCCGCATTGGCGTGAACGCCGGTTCGGTCACGTGGTGAACGTATCGAGCGCCGGTGTGCAGGCACGCAATCCGAAGTACAGCTCATATCTGCCGACCAAGGCCGCGCTGGATGCCTTCGCCGACGTGGTGGCCACCGAGACGCTCTCAGACCACATCACGTTCACCAACATCCACATGCCGCTGGTCCGCACGCCGATGATCGTGCCGTCGCACCGGCTGAACCCGGTGCCGGCGATCAGCCCGGAACACGCGGCGGCCATGGTGGTGCGGGGCCTGGTGGAAAAGCCGGCCCGGATCGACACCCCGCTGGGAACGCTCGCCGATTTCGGCAACTACCTGACCCCGAAGCTGTCGCGACGCCTCCTGCACCAGCTCTATCTCGGATATCCCGACTCCGCGGCGGCCCGCGGGCTGGCGCGCGGACGGTCGTCGACGCCGGCGCGGCACCCGAAGCGCCCGACGAACCCGCAGGCGTCGCTTCGGGTGCCCAAGCCGATCAAGCGCGCGGTGCGCCTGGTACCCGGTGTGCACTGGTAATCGCCCCGACCTATCGTTGGCGGTGTGAGCGCACTGCCGGTCTTCGTCGACGTGGACACCGGCGTCGACGACGCGATGGCACTGGTGTATCTGTTCGCGAGCGAGGAAGCCGAGGTTGTCGGCATCGCTTCGAGCGCGGGAAACGTTGCGGTCCAACAGGTTTGCCAGAACAATTTGGCGCTGCTGGATCTGTGCAGCGTCGACGTACCGGTGTCGAAAGGCTCCGCGAGCCCGCTCACCGCCCCGTTGCGCACCGCCGAGGACACCCACGGTCCCGAGGGCATGGGCTATGCGCAGCTACCCGCGACCGCTCGCGGGCTCACCGAGTACGACGCCGCGCAGGCTTGGGTGCGGGCGGCCCAGGAGCATCCGGGTGAGCTGATCGGGGTGGCCACCGGGCCGTTGACGAACCTGGCGCTGGCGCTGCGCAGTGAGCCGGCGCTGCCGCGGCTGTTGCGTCGGTTGGTGATCATGGGCGGAGCGTTCGACTACCGCGGCAACACCACCCCGGTGGCCGAGTGGAACATCAGCGTCGATCCCGAGGCCGCGGCCGAGGTGTTCGAAGCCTGGGGTTCCGGGACGGCTTCGGGTCTGCCGATCGTGTTGGGGCTGAACCTGACCGAAAACATCGCGATGATGCCGGAGTTGATGGGCCGGCTGGCTGCCGAAGCTGGGTCCTCCACGCGACCGATGAGCGCTCAGGACCCGCGCGGCACCAGATCCTCGGCGTCCAATCCGTTGATCGCGGTGCTCGAAGACGCGATGCGGTTCTACTTCGAATATCACTTCGCGCACAACGAGGGCTATCTCGCGCATCTGCATGACCCGCTGGCCGCCGCGGTGGCGCTCGACCCCGATCTGGTCGAATGTCGGCGTACCACGGTCGATGTCGAACTCACCGGCACGCTGACACGGGGAATGACGATCGCCGACTGGAGCAACCTGTGGGCCAGGGAGCCCAACGCGCTGGTCGGCGTCGACGTCGATCCGGCGGCGTTCTTCGACCGGTTCATCGCGCGCGTCGGCGCGTTCGCCAAGTCTTCTCTCGGCGAGCAGGCGTGAAAACCCCTAAAATGGTGCCCAATTGGGGGTTTTCACGTCTGCTCGCGAAAGAGCGCTACTCGTAGATGCCCTCGAGATACCAGCGCCGCTGCCGGTAACACAGCAGCAGGGCTAGCGCCGGGTCGGTGTCGAGCAGCACCTGCACACGCGCCGTCCGCCCCACCTTGGCCCGCTGGGGATCCCACCACCGTTCGTCGACGGGCCACGGCCCGGCCCACCAGGACAACGTCCCCCCTCTGCCCGCTCCGGTCAGCCGCGCCGGATCCGTGGAGAACAGCCCACGAGCGGTCACCCGCACCGGATTGCCGTCGGCGTCGACCAACTCGACCGGGTCGTCGAGCAGCACGGTCGGTGACGGTTCGGGCAGCTGACCTGGCCACGGCTGGCGGGGATCGGCCCGCGGCACCTGCTCGTCGCCCAGCGGTGTGAACGTGATGCGCTCGGCGGGCCCTCGACCGCCGGACAGCACGGGCATCTGCACCGCCTCGGGGCCGAGCAGCCCCTGGACCCGCACCAGCGCGCGATAGGCACTGTCGGTCATCTTCGCTGGGGGTCCCCACAGCGGCAGCTGCAACGCCTCGGCCGAAACCACCTCGACCGGGCGCAACCGGATCGTCGTGATGGGCGCGGTGGGCCGCTCGTCGGGGTGGCGTCTGTTCAGCCAGCCGTCGAGCTGCCAGCGCACCCGATCGGCGGTGGCGTCCTCGGTCAGCGGCTCCGCGCAGCGCCAAACCCGTTCGAGCTCTCCACCGTTGGCGGTGACGGCGTGGATGGCCAACCGGGTGCATCCCACCCCGGAGGACTCGAGGCTTCGATGCAGGCTGCTGGCCAGCGATCGCCCGGCGAACGCCGCGGCGTCCACCCGGTCGATGGGCGGGTCGCAGTTCATGACCGCGTCGAGTTCGACGGCGGGTTCTGCGCCAGAGGGCCCGCGGGCAGGCTCGCCGCACGCGAACCGGTGCGCCACCACGCCGTCGGCGCCGAACCGCGAGGCGACGTCGCTGCGCGACAGCGCCGCGAACTGCCCGATGCTGCGGATCCCCATGCGCCACAGCAGGTCTGCCAACTCCTGCCGTCCGGGGTCGGCCAGGCTCGGCTCGGCGGCCAGCTGCCTGATCGACAGGGGCGACAGGAACGCCGCGTCCTCCCCCGGCTCGACGATCCGGCCCGCCCGGGCGGCGAACACCGCGGTGGGCAGCTGATCGGCGATGCCGACCTGGCATTCGGCTCCGGCCGCGGCCACCGCGTCGATCAGTCGCTGCGCGGCGGCCTCTTCGGAACCGAAGTAGCGGGCCGCTCCGCGGATCGGCAGCACCAGCAGGCCGGGGCGCAGCACCTCGGCCCGCGGCACCAGGTCGTCCACCGCGGCCGTGACGGCCTCGAAGTGGCGGGCGTCGCGCGCCGGATCGGCGGTGACCACATGCAGTTCCGGGCAGCGCGCCTGCGACTCCCGCCGACGCAGTCCGCGCCGCACACCGGCCGAGCGGGCCGACGCCGAACACGCGACGACGCGGTTGGCCAACGTCACCGCGATCGGGGCCGTCGGCGGTAGGCCCGCCGCGGCGGCCGCGGCGACCGCGGGCCAGTCCATGCACCAGATGGCCAGAACGCGGGACTGCATCGCGCACTCACTGCGCGACCGTGGCCAGCCCGGCCCGGCCCATGGCCCGCATGGTCAGCCGCACCTTGCCGATGCGGCCGAACCCCGGGCGGGCGGGGCCGGCGATCTCATAGCCACAGACCCGGGCCTCCAGCCTGGCGGATGCGCCCTGCCAGTCGCCGTCGGTGACCAGCAGCGTGCAGCCCTTCTGCCGAGCCCGGGCCACCACCGCCCGCGCCCGGGTGGCCGGCACCGTGCGCCCGCCCAGACCGAGCACCACCAGGTCCATCCCGTCCATCAGGACCGCGGCCACCTCGACGGGGTCGGCTCCGGGTTCGGGGATGACGGCGATCCTGCTCAGATCGGCTCCCATCTCCACGGCCGCCAGAAGGCCGACATCGCGCTGCCCGACGATCGCGGCGTGCCCGCCGTCGGCCGTCACCGCCGCCACCAAGCTCAGCGGCAGCGACCGCGCCCCCGACACCACTGCCACCGTCCCGCGCGGCAACGGCTTCGACAGGAGCTCTGCATGGGTTTCGGGTACCGGCAGCAAAGATTCCGAGGTTGGCAACGGGTCCGCCGACGGCGCGGCGCCGCTGCGTCCGAGACCCGCCTTGCCGGAGACCGCCGCTATCTTGCGACGCAGGTGTTCTACCTGTTCAGCGCGGGTAAGCTGGCGCTGATCCAGGTCCATGGCCGCTGTCACAGCAGCACCTCCTGCATCATCTGATTCATCGGGTGTTCGAATGTATGTTCGATATCGTCAGTAAACACTTCCCCACCGACTGCGTCAAGCGCACTTTAAGAGCGCGAGCAGACGCTTACACCCCCGAAAAGTGGCGTTTTTGGGGGTTTTCGCGTCTGCTCGCGGAAAGGAGCTAAATCACTCCCACTCAATGGTGCCGGGCGGCTTGCTGGTGATGTCGAGCACCACGCGGTTGACCTCGGACACCTCGTTGGTGATGCGGGTGGAGATGCGTTCGAGCACCTCGTAGGGCACCCGGGTCCAGTCCGCGGTCATGGCGTCCTCGCTGGACACCGGACGCAACACGATCGGATGGCCATAGGTGCGGCCGTCGCCCTGCACCCCCACCGACCGGATGTCGGCCAGCAGCACCACCGGGCACTGCCAGATCTGGTGGTCCAGGCCGGCCGCGGTCAGTTCCTCGCGGGCGATCGCGTCGGCGCGCCGCAGCGTGTCCAGCCGATCCGCGGTGACCTCACCGATGATCCGGATCGCCAACCCCGGTCCCGGAAATGGTTGGCGTGCAACGATTTCCTCGGGCAATCCGAGTTCACGGCCCACCGCGCGGACCTCGTCCTTGAACAGCAGCCGCAACGGTTCGACCAGCTTGAACTTCAGGTCGGCGGGCAGACCACCGACGTTGTGGTGGCTCTTGATGTTGGCGGTGCCCGATCCACCGCCGGACTCCACCACATCGGGATACAGCGTGCCCTGGACCAGGAATTCCACATCACCGTCGTTGGCGCCCAACGTATCTCGCACCGCACCCTCGAAGGCGCGGATGAACTCGCGGCCGATGATCTTGCGCTTGCCTTCGGGGTTGGTCACCCCGGACAACGCCTCCAGAAACCGCTTCTCGGCGTCGACGGTGACGAGTTTGGCGCCGGTGGCGGCGACGAAATCACGTTGCACCTGGGCGCGTTCCCCGGCCCGCAGCAGACCGTGGTCGACGAACACACACGTCAGCCGGTCCCCGACGGCGCGCTGCACCAGCGCAGCGGCCACCGCCGAATCCACCCCACCGGACAGCCCGCAGATCGCCCGTCCGTTGCCGATCTGGTTACGCACCTCGTTGACGAGCGCGTCGGCGATGCTCGCGGCGGTCCATGTCGCGCTGAGGCCCGCGAACTCGTACAGGAACCGGCTGAGCACCTGCTGACCGTGCGGCGTGTGCATAACCTCTGGGTGGTACTGCACGCCGGCCAGGCGACGCTCACGGTTCTCGAAAGCCGCGACGGGTGAGCCGGGGCTGACCGCCACCACATCGAACCCGTCAGGCGCCTCGGTGACCGCGTCGCCGTGGCTCATCCACACCGGCTGAGTGTCGGGCAGATCGGAATGAAGTTGTCCCCCCGTGACTTTCAGCTCTGTGCGGCCGTACTCGCTGGTGCCGGTCTTGGCCACCGTTCCGCCGAGCGTCTGGGCCATCGCCTGAAAGCCGTAGCAGATGCCGAACACCGGCACCCCCAGGTCGAACACCGCCGGGTTCAGCTGCGGCGCATCTTCGGCGTAGACGCTGGCGGGCCCGCCCGACAGCACGATGGCCTGCGGGTCGCGGGCCATGATCTCCTCGACGCTGGCGGTGTGCGGGATCACCTCGGAGTACACCCGCGCCTCCCGGATCCGGCGCGCGATCAGCTGCGCGTACTGCGCTCCGAAGTCGACCACCAACACGGGTCTGGGTGCTGACGATGTCACCCGGTCAGTCTAGTTGGCGCGAACAAAACGTCGCTCCTCGTTACCTGCGCCACGAAGTGGGAATGGTGACAGACAATGACCGGTAACCGTCCGAGGACCCCAACGCCCTGAAGCGAGGAGCACCGTGCATGGTCTGCCGAACCACATCCGCGCCTGTCTGTTCGACCTGGACGGGGTCCTGACCGACACCGCCGGCGTGCACAAGAAGGCGTGGCAGGCCATGTTCGACGACTTCCTGCGTGCCCGTGCGCAACGCAGCGGCGAGCCGTTCGTGCCGTTCGACGTCGGGGCCGACTACCTGCGCTACGTCGACGGCAAGAAGCGCGAGGACGGAGTGCGCTCCTTTCTGGCCAGCCGCGGCATCGAACTACCGGACGGAGACCCCGACGACGGCACCGCCGCCGAGACGGTGTTCGGCCTCGGTAACCGCAAGAACGAGATGTTTCACCGGGTGCTGCGCGCCGAAGGGGTGACGGTGTTCGACGGCTCCCGCCGCTATCTCGAGGCGGTGGTCGACGCGGGCTTCGGCGTCGCGGTGGTGTCCTCGAGCGCGAACACCCGCGAGGTGCTCGAGGTGACCGGTCTGGACAAGTTCGTCCAGCACCGGGTCGACGGTGTGGTCCTGCGGGAGGAGAACATTCCCGGTAAGCCCGCCCCGGACTCGTTTCTGCGGGCGGCGCAACTGCTCGGCGTCCAACCCGGCGAGTGCGCGGTGTTCGAGGACGCGATCGCCGGAGTGGCCGCGGGGCGGGCTGGTAACTTCGGCTACGTGGTCGGGGTGGACCGCGTCGGGCATGCGGAGGCTCTGCGCCGCAGCGGTGCCGATATCGTCGTGGCCGACCTGATGGAGCTTCTCACGCAATGATGACCGACGAGCTTTACCCGGTAGAGCCGTGGCACATCCGCGAAACCTCGCTTGATCTATCGATTCTGGACGAATCGGAGTCGATCTTCGCCTTGTCCAATGGCCACATCGGCATACGCGCCAACCTCGATGAAGGCGAGCCACACAGCATTCCGGGCACCTACCTGAACTCGTTCTACGAGGTTCGTCCGTTGCCCTATGCCGAGGCGGGCTACGGGTATCCGGAAGCCGGCCAGACGATCGTCAACGTCACCAACGGCAAGCTGCTGCGCCTGCTGGTCGACGACGAACCGTTCGACGTCCGCTACGGCGACCTGCTCGAGCATGAACGCGTGCTGGACATGCGCGCCGGCACGCTGACCCGAAACGTGCGGTGGCGGTCACCGGTGGGCAAGGAGGTCAAGGTCGTCTCCACCCGCCTGGTGTCGCTTGACCAGCGCGGTGTGGCCGCGATCGAGTACATTGTCGAGGCCGTCGAACAGTTCGCCCGCATCACCGTGCAGTCCGAACTGGTGGCCAACGAGGACCTGCCACCCACCTCCGCCGACCCGCGGGTCGCGGCCGTGCTCAACCGCCCGCTGGAGGCGGTGCACCAGGAAAGCACCGTCAACGGCGCGGTCCTCATCCACCGCACGCGCGCGAGCCAGTTGATGATGGCCGCCGCGATGGACCACGAAATCGACGTGCCCGGCCGTGTCGAGGTGAGCACCGACACCTCAGAGGACTGGGCCCGCACCACGATCATCTGCGGGCTGCGGCCCGGGCAGCGGCTGCGCATCCGCAAGTATCTGGGCTACGCATGGTCGAGCCTGCGGTCCCGCCCGGCGTTGCGCGACCAGGTCGCGGGTGCGCTCAGCGGTGCCGAATACACCGGCTGGCAGGGCCTGCTGGACGCCCAGCGCGCCTATCTCGACGACTTCTGGGACTGCGCCGACGTCGAAGTGGAAGGCGATCCCCACATCCAGCAGGCCGTGCGGTTCGCGTTGTTTCACGTGCTGCAGGCAAGCGCGCGCGCCGAGCGGCGCGCGATTCCCAGCAAGGGGTTGACCGGAACCGGCTATGACGGTCACGCGTTCTGGGACACCGAGGGTTTCGTGCTTCCGCTGCTCACCTATACGGCGCCCTATGCCGCCGCCGATGCGCTGCGGTGGCGCGCCTCGACGCTGGATCTGGCCAAAGAGCGCGCCGAGCTGCTCGACCTCCATGGGGCCGCGTTCCCGTGGCGCACGATCCGTGGTGAGGAGTGCTCGGCATACTGGCCGGCGGGCACCGCGGCTTTCCACGTCAACGCGGATATCGCCATGGCGTTCGAGCGGTATCGCGTTGTGACGGGCGATGATTCGCTGGAGCTCGAGTGTGGGCTGAAGGTGTTGGTGGAGACGGCCAGGATGTGGCTGTCGCTCGGCCAGCACGACCGGCACGGGGTATGGCACATCGACGGCGTCACGGGGCCCGACGAGTACACCGCGGTGGTGCGCGACAACGTGTTCACCAACCTGATGGCGGCGCGCAACCTGCGCGCGGCCGCCGACGCCTGCCTTCGTCACCCTGATGCGGCCAACGACATGGACGTCACCGCCGACGAGATCGACGCGTGGCGCCATGCCGCTGCGACCGTTCACATTCCGTTCGACGAGGAGCTGGGCGTCCACCCGCAGTGCGAGGGGTTCACCACGTTGCGGGAGTGGGACTTCACTGCCAACACCGCCTATCCCCTGCTGCTGCACGAGCCGTACGTGCGGTTGTACCCCCAGCAGGTGGTCAAGCAGGCCGATCTGGTGCTGGCAATGCATTGGGAGAGCCACGCTTTCACCCCCGAGCAGATGGCACGCAACGTCGACTACTACGAACGGCGCACCACCCGCGACTCGTCGCTTTCGGCCTGCACGCAAGCGGTGATGTGCGCGGCGGTCGGGCATCTGGAGTTGGCCCACGACTACACCTACGAGGCCGCGATGATCGACCTGCGCAATCTGCACCACAACACTCGCGACGGCCTGCACATGGCCTCGCTCGCCGGCACCTGGTCGGCGCTGGTGGCCGGCTTCGGCGGGCTACGCGACGACGAAGACGTGCTGGCACTCGACCCCCGCCTGCCGGCGACGCTCAAACGCCTGAAATTCCGGTTGCGCTGGAAGAACTTTCGGCTCACCGTCGACGTCAACCACCAAGACGTCACCTACACCCTTCGCGACGGGCCCGACACGTCGCTGACGATCCGCCATGCCGGCGAAAACCTCGAACTCAAGACCCAATATCCGACGACGGTCGCCGTCAGGCCCATCGAACCGTTGCTGCCGCCCCCGCAGCAGCCACCGGGCCGGGCGCCGATGCGCCACAAGACCTCCGGCTAGGCCATCTGCTTGCCGACGGGCAGGCCGCCGGTGGCCTCGAAGATGACCCGGCGCCCGATCTCCACCGCGTGGTCGGCGAACCGCTCGTAGTAGCGCCCGAGCAGCGCCACGTCGACGGCCGAGCAGACACCGTCCTGCCACCTGTGGTCGAGCAACAGCGTGAACAGGTGGCGGTGCTCGTCGTCGACCGCGTCGTCTTCGTGGTGTAGCCGGGCCGCCTTGTCGGGATCCGGCGCGATCAGCACCTCCTGGGCGATTCTGGCCAGTTGCACGGCCCTGCCGCCCATCTCGGCGAAGCTGGCGCGCACCTCGTCGGGCAGCGCGCATTCGGGGTGGCGCAGCCGGGAGATGCTCGCGACGTGCACCGCGAGCGCGCCCATCCGCTCGATGTCGGCGCTGATCCGGATGGAGCCGACGATGGTGCGCAGTTCCCCGGCCACCGGTTGCTGCAGTGCGAGCAGTCGGATCGCGGTCTCCTCGGCCCGCCGATTCAGCATCGCGATGTGCTCGTGGTCGGCGATCACCTGCTCCGCCAAGGTCAGGTCGGCGTCGAGCAGCGCGCGCGTCGCGCGTTCCATCGCGGCGGCGGTCAGTCCACACATCTCGGCCAACTGGGCGCACAGTGCCGACAACTGCTCGTGATATGCGGTTCGCATGGCCGTAACCTTCCCTCATGCCGCGTCCGGCCCCCCGATGGGGCACTGCGTACCCCGATCGGCCGCGGCTCAACCAGTCGAGCTGACCGGCTCGATCGGCAGCCGCAGTGCCGCGGGGGCGTCGGCGGGCACCGCCGGATGCCTCGGCGGAACCGGCGTCAGCCGCTTGTAGGGCTCGCCCTGCGCCGGACGCAGGTCGGCCTCGCCCTTGTTGGGCCACAGCGACGCCGCCCGCTCCGCCTGTGCGGTGATCGAAAGCGACGGGTTCACACCGAGATTCGCCGAGATGGCCGCCCCGTCGTGCACCGACAGCGTCGGATAACCGTAGACCCGCTGATACGGGTCGATGACGCCGGTCCGCGGGCTGTCGCCGATCGCGGCGCCGCCGAGGAAATGCGCGGTCAGCGGGATGTTGAACAGCTCGCCCCAGGTGCCGCCCGCGACGCCGTCGATCTTCTCGGCGATGCGGCGGGTGACCTCGTTGCCCACCGGGATCCACGTCGGGTTGGGCTGGCCGTGGCCCTGCTTGCTGGTCATCCGCCGCAACCCGAACCTGGTGCGCTCGGTGAACGTGGTGATCGAGTTGTCCAGGTGCTGCATGACCAGCGCGATGACGGTGCGTTCGCTCCAGCGCCGGACGTTGAGCATGCGCAGCGTGCCACGCGGGTTGGCGGCGGCATTGCGAATGAACTGCCGCCAGCGCGGCACGTCGGTGCCCTCCGGTCCGTCGCCGTCGGTCATCAGCGTCTGCAACAGGCCCATCGCGTTGGAGCCCTTGCCGTAACGCACCGGCTCGATGTGGGTGTCCGGGGTCGGGTGGATGGACGACGTGATCGCCACCCCGTGCGTGAGGTCGAGATCGGGCGACACCTTGTACTTGCCCGCGCCGACGATCGACTCGGAATTGGTCCGCGTCAGCACTCCCAGGCGATCGGACAGCTGGGGCAGCTTGCCGTTGTCGCGCATCTTGAACAGCAGCTTCTGTGTGCCCCAGGTGCCCGCAGCCAGCACCACGTGCGTGGCGGTAAGCGTGCTCTTCTTCTTGCGCACCCAGGCGCCGGTACGCACGGTTCTGACCTCCCACAAGCCGTCGGCGCGCTGCTGGAAACCGGTGACGGTTCTCATCGGAATCACTTCTGCCCCAGCCTTTTCCGCCAGGTACAGGTAGTTCTTCACCAACGTGTTCTTGGCGTTGTGGCGGCAGCCGGTCATGCACTCGCCGCCCTCGATGCAGCCGGTGCGCGCCGGGCCCGCCCCACCGAAGTACGGGTCGGGCACCGTCTTGCCCGGCGTCTTGGTGCCGTCGGGCCCGAAGAACACGCCGACCGGGGTGGGCACCCAGGTGTGGCCGACGCCCATCTCGTCGGCGACCTCCTTGACGATGCGGTCGGCGTCGGTGAACGTCGGGTTGGTGACCACGCCGAGCATGCGCTGCGCCTGGTCGTAGTGCGGCATCAGCTCCGCGCGCCAGTCGGTGATGTTCTTCCACTGCGGGTCGTTGAAGAACGGGTCCGGCGGCACGTACAGCGTGTTGGCGTAGTTCAGCGATCCGCCGCCGACCCCGGCGCCGGCCAGAATCATCACGTTGCGCAGCAGGTGGATCCGCTGGATGCCGTACATGCCGAGCTTGGGCGCCCACAGGAACTTGCGCAGGTTCCACGAGGTCTTGGCGAAGTCCTCGTCGTTGAAGCGCCGACCCGCCTCGAGCACCCCGACGCGGTAGCCCTTCTCGGTGAGCCGCAGCGCCGTCACGCTTCCGCCGAACCCCGAACCGATGATCAAGACGTCATAGTCAGGTCTCATCAAACCAGTATGGCCCGCGCACGAGCAGACGCGTATACCCCCATTTCAGGGCCGATTTAGGGGTTTTCGCGACTGCTCGCGGCCGAAACGTCAGCTTCCGACCGTCAGCCCGACCTTCTGGAACTCCTTGAGGTCGCAGTAGCCGGCCTTGGCCATCGACCGGCGCAGCCCGCCGACCAGGTTCAGCGAGCCGAACGGGTCGTCGGAGGGCCCGTTGAGCACCTGCTCCAGCGACGGCCGCTCCCCGAGCGCCACCTGCAGCAGCGCACCGCGCGGCAGCGACGGGTGGGCGGCCGCGGCCGGCCAGAACCAGCCCCCGCCCAGCGCCTCGTCCGACACCGCCAGCGGGGTGCCGAGCACGACGGCGTCGGCGCCGCAGGCGATCGCCTTGGCCAGATCGCCCGAGGTGTGGATGTCTCCGTCGGCCAGCACATGCACGTACCGACCGCCGGTCTCGTCGAGGTATTCGCGCCGCGCCGCGGCGGCGTCGGCGATCGCGGTGGCCATCGGCACGCTGATGCCGAGCACCTCGTCGCTGGTGGTGACGCCCTGCGTGGAGCCGTACCCGACGATGACGCCGGCCGCACCGGTCCGCATCAGGTGCAGCGCGGTGCGGTGGTCGAGCACGCCGCCGGCGACCACCGGCACGTCGAGTTCGGAGATGAAGGTCTTGAGGTTCAGCGGCTCACCGTCGGAGGCGACGCGTTCGGCGGACACGATGGTGCCCTGGATGACCAGCAGGTCGATCCCGGCGGCGATCAGGGTCGGGGTCAGCGCCCGCGCGTTCTGCGGGCTGACCCGCACGGCCGTGGTCACCCCGGCGTCGCGGATCTGGGCGACCGCCGCGCCGAGCAGGTCGGGATCCAACGGCGCCGAATGTAGTTGCTGCAGAAGGCGAATCGACGCCGACGGTTCGGGCTCCTTCTCAGCGGCCTGGATGACTTCGGCGATCTTGGCCTCGACGTCGGCGTGCCTGCCGATCAGGCCCTCGCCGTTGAGCACGCCCAGCCCGCCGAGGCGGCCGAGCGCGATCGCGAACTCCGGCGACACCAACGCGTCGGTCGGGTGCGCGACCACCGGGACCTCGAAGCGGTAGGCATCGAGCTGCCACGCCGTCGAGACGTCCTTCGACGACCGCGTGCGCCGCGACGGCACGATGTTGACGTCGTCGAGTTCGTAAGTGCGGCGGGCGGTTCTGCCCATGCCGATTTCAACCATGTCACGCATGACCAATGGATCCCCTTAGCGGGCGTAGTAATTCGGCGCTTCGACGGTCATCGTGATGTCGTGCGGATGGCTTTCCTTCAGCCCCGCCGCGGTGATCTGCACGAACTGCGCCTGCTGCAATTGCTCGATGGTGGCCGATCCGGTGTAGCCCATGGCCGCCCGCAGCCCGCCGGTGAGCTGGTGGATGACGGTGGACAACGGGCCGCGGAACGGCACCCGGCCCTCGATGCCCTCGGGCACCAGCTTGTCCTCGGACAGGGCGTCGTCCTGGAAGTAGCGGTCCTTGGAGTAGGACCTGCCAGTACCCCCGGCGCCGCCGCGACCCTGCATCGCACCAAGGGAGCCCATGCCGCGGTAGCTCTTGAACTGCTTGCCGTTGACGAAGATCAGCTCGCCGGGGGACTCGGCGGTGCCCGCCAGCAGCGAGCCCAGCATCGCCGTCGACGCCCCGGCGGCCAGCGCCTTGGCGATGTCGCCCGAGTACTGCAGGCCGCCGTCGGCGATCACCGGCACTCCATGCGGACGACAGGCCGCCACCGCTTCGAGGATCGCGGTGATCTGGGGTGCGCCGACGCCGGCGACCACCCGGGTGGTGCAGATGGAGCCGGGGCCGACGCCGACCTTCACAGCGTCGGCGCCCGCATCGACGATCGCGGCCGCGGCGGCGCGGGTGGCGACGTTGCCGCCGACCACCTCGACGCGGTCACCCAGCACGGTCTTGATGCGGTGCACCATGTCGAGCACGCCGCGGTTGTGCGCGTGGGCGGTGTCCACCACGAGCACGTCGACGCCGGCGTCGACCAGCGTCATCGCGCGCGTCCAGGCGTCGTCGCCGACCCCGACGGCCGCGCCGACCAGCAGCCGGCCGTCTTCGTCCTTGGTGGCCAGCGGGAACTGTTCGGTCTTGACGAAGTCCTTGACCGTGATCAGGCCCGTCAGCTTGCCGTGCCCGTCGACGATCGGCAGCTTCTCGATCTTGTGGCGGCGCAGCAGCCCCAGCGCGGCCTCCGCGGACACCCCCTCCTGCGCGGTGATCAGCGGCGCCTTGGTCATCACCTCCGAGACCGGCTTGGACTGGTCCACCTCGAAGCGCATGTCGCGGTTGGTGATGATCCCGACGAGCGAACCGGTGTCGTCGACGACCGGCAGCCCGGAGATCCGGAACCGGGCGCACATCGCGTCGACCTCGGCCAGGGTGTTGTCCGGTGAGCAGGTGACCGGGTCGGTGACCATGCCGGCCTCGGAACGCTTGACCGTCTCGACCTGGCCGGCCTGCTCGGCGATCGGAAGGTTGCGGTGCAGTACCCCCATGCCGCCGGCCCGCGCCATCGCGATCGCCATCCGCGACTCGGTCACGGTATCCATCGCCGAGCTGACCAAGGGCACCTTCAGCCGCACCTTCTTGGTGAGCTGGCTGGAAGTGTCGGCGGTGGCGGGGACCACGTCGGATGCCGCAGGCAGCAACAACACGTCGTCGAAGGTGAGCCCGAGCATCGCGACCTTCGTCGGGTCATCACCGCCGGTCGGCACCGGCACGGCGAGCGGAACGCTGCTTTCAGCGATCGACATGGATGGGCCTCCAGTGACGAGGACTGTCGTCGAGCTAGGTCCCCATCCTATCGGCATCGACGTCCGCCGTTCGGTGCCACACGGTGTTCCGGATCGCCCGGCGCCATGCCGCCCCACGGCTGGCGCAAAATGAGTGCGGCTGCGTAGGGTGGAGGCGTGCGTGATCACCTGCCACCGGGTTTGCCACCCGACCCGTTTGCCGACGACCCGTGCGACCCCTCCGCCGCGCTCGACGCCATCGAGCCCGGCCAACCGCTGGACCCGCAGGAGCGGACGGCGGTCGAGGCTGACCTCGCCGACCTGGCGGTATACGAGGCGCTGTTGGCGCACAAGGGCATCCGCGGCTTGGTGGTGTGCTGTGACGAATGCCAGCAGGACCACTATCACGACTGGGACATGCTGCGGGCCAACCTGCTGCAGCTGCTCGTCGACGGGACGGTCCGGCCGCACGAACCGGCCTACGACCCGGAACCCGACGCCTACGTGACCTGGGATTACTGCCGCGGCTACGCCGACGCCTCACTCAACGAGGCGACGTCGGACACCGACGGCTACCGCTGAGCGCTACTCCTTCACGTCCCGCACGCCCAGACCGATCTCGCGCCGAGATCGACGAATGGTGTGATCCACTCGCACTTTCCCGCCCAGAGGGACATCTGGGCGGGCTACTCGTCGGCGTCGTCAGCTTCGGGTACCACGGTGGTGGTGATCACCGTTCTCGGTGCCTGCGTGGTCGGTGCCTGTGTGGTCGCCTGCTGAGTCGTCTGTAGCTGCGTAGTGGCGGTCGCCTGTGTGGTCGCGGGCTGTTGCGTGGTGGGCGCTTCGATCGCCTGCGGTTCCTCCGAGGGTGTCGGCGACGGCTCGGCGACGGTCGACGTCGGCAGCGGGGTCGACGGCGCCGGAGTCGCCGACGGCGTCGGCGTGGGCGTCGGCGTCGGCGTCGGCGAGGGCAGCACCGTAGCCGAGGATGGCGGCGGCTGCTGCGCTGACGTGGTCGGCGCCGGCGTCGGGGACGGGCTCGGCGTCGGTGACGGGCTCGGCAACGTCGACGACGGCACGCTCGTGACATCCGACGGCGACGGCGCGGTGGTGTCCGACGGCGACGGCGTCGGGGTGTCCGACGGCGGAGTTGTGGTGTCGGACGGCGACATCGAGGTCGGCGTCGTGGTGTCGAGCACCGCGACGGGCACCTCCGGGAACACCGGCGGCGGCACATCCGGCGGGATGGTCGCGGCCGCGTCCTGAGCCTGAACCTTCACGGTCAACTCTTGCCACTCGCTGACGAATTCCTGTTTGCGCTGCACATCTTCGACGGTCGCCACGGTGGTGGTCAGCGTCTGCAGCTTGTCCTGAGCGGCTTGCCAGTCGCCCTGTTCGATCAGCTGCTGCACCTCGGCCAGCTGCTGTGATGCCAGCATCACCGGGTCGTCACGGGTGGCCTGCTGCTCGCCGAACAGCATGGTGCGCAGACCGTACAGGGCGTCGCCCGGTCCGGCGCCGGCGACGACGGCGCCGAAGCCGCCGATGCACAACACCGCCGCCGCCACCGATCCGAGGACCGCCAGCGACGTGCGGGTGCGCCGGCGCGCGGCGGTCGCGCGATCCAACGCCAACACCGCGTCACGAGGGGTGACGGTCGCGGTCAGCGGGGCGTCGCGCACCTCGTCGCGCCACCCGGCCAACAGCTGCGCCAATTCGGCCTCGCCGGGATCGGTGGCGTAAACCGGCTGTTCGTACGCCAACGAGTCCAGGAACCGGTCGGTGCGGTTGATCTCGTTGAGGGACGGGTCGCCCCCGTTTGCGTTCCAGCGTCCGAAGTCAGGCATGGTCGTGCCGCCCTGTCGCGATGATCTCCTGCTTCAGCCGCGCCAGCGCGCGATGCTGGGCCACCCGGACAGCCCCCGGAGTACTTCCGACCGCCTCGGCGGTTTCCTCGGCGCTCATGCCGACGACCACACGCAAGATCAGGATTTCGCGCTGCTTCTCGGGCAGCACGGCCAGCAGCTTGTTCATCCGCTCCGACGACTCGGCGTCGAGGGCCATCTGCTCGGGCCCGGCGTCCAGCGAGTACCGCTCCGGCACGACATCCGTCGGGTCGGAACGATTCCTGGCCGCTGCGCGGTGTGCGTCAGCGAGCTTGTGTGCAGCTATGCCGTACACGAAGGCCAGGAACGGTCGTCCCTGATCCTTGTAGCGCGGCAGCGCCGTGATGGCGGCCAAGCACACCTCCTGAGCAATATCGTCTGCTGAAAGCCCACTGCGCTCCGCTGCCCCCACCCTTGCCCGGCAGTACCTGACAACGATGGGACGGATGGTTTCCAGCACCTGTCGGAGTGCGTCTCGGTTGCCCGCCACCGCCTCAGCAACGACAGCATCGAGACGTTCTCTCGAAATTGTCATCGTGGGCGATCTCTCCAGCGTTACGAACCGGTGGCAGTCCGGCGGGACGGCTCAGCTAAACAATAACTTTCAGGATGACGTGCCTTTGTCCACGTGGACGGCCCACACGCCGCCCCGTGACCGGACTGTGTCGGCGGATTCGTCGCGGATGGCGACCATCTGGCCCGAAGAACACGTCGCGCTGCCGATATCGGCCAGCAAGCAGGCCAACGCCCAGCGCAGCGGGATCATTCCGAGCCGCTCGGTTTCGGCCAGCGCGGCGTCCGCGACGCGGCGGGCAGCGTCGAGGTCACCGGCGCTGCACAGCGCGGCCGCGCGCACGACGTCAGACTTCACCGCGTGTCGCGCCGAGCCGAGCGTCGCGGCGGCCTCGACGGCCTGCTCGGCATGGCGCACCGCCTGTACGCCCTCGCCGCGGGCCATCGCCAGCTCCGCGCTCACCCACGCCAGCCGCACCGGAAGCCGTCCGCTCACCGCGTCCGAAAGGCGCTCGGCGGCCCGGTGCAGTGCGCGTTGTGCCGCCGCGAACCGGCCCAGCCCCAGGGCGTCGGCGGCCAGCCCGATCAAGGCGTCGGCCGCGGCCTCGGCGTCGGAATCCGCGAGTGCGGACGCTCGGCCGTCCCAGCCGCGCGCGTCGGCGTGCCGGCCGAGCTGACGCAGAAACGACGCATAAGTGCTGTGCGCCAGCGAAGTCAACGGCCCGTCGCGCTGGGTTCGGCACAGACGTGCGAGGTCTGCGCGTGCGCTGGCGTAGCGCCCCTGACCGCCTGCGGCGACCGCGCGAAGCCACAGCTCGTCCGGCGTCGCGGCGGCCGGCAGCGGCCAGCGGCCGGGATCCTCCCCGAACGCGGCGTCGGCCAACACCGCCGCGGAGGCAGATGTAGTCATCGGATCGCAGACGCTATCAACGACACGCGGGCCCCACGAGTTTGGTTAACAGTTGGTGCTGCCGATGTTAAATCCAAGTAACCCGATTCGCGCGTGTTCGTGTTTGCTGGATTACCTCGCGACGACGCGATCAGGCGAAACGGCGGCCGCCGTGGTTCGGGGCGGGTTCGCCTAGCACGAATCACGGCGCGTAAAAGACCCAAGGATGAACGTGAGGTAAATTCTTGGCCTGCGGTTATGGCCTTCCGCACGCCCCGGAACTATTGACGAGATTTGATGAGCCCACCTACTTTGTGGGCACGAGTAGTCATCGGCGACTTGCGCTCGGATCAGTTCCAGAACTCACGTGTTCACCCGTTTGCCGGGTTCACGTAGAGAGGGGTTCTCCAATGCCTTTGCCGCAGCAACTACCCGGACCCAACGCAGACGTTTGGGATTGGCAGATGGCCGGACTGTGCCGGGGCGTCGATTCCGCTATGTTCTTTCATCCCGACGGCGAGCGCGGCCGCGCCCGCGCCCAGCGCGAGAGGCGCGCCAAGGAGATGTGCAATCAGTGCCCCGTCATCGCGCAGTGCCGCGCGCACGCGCTGGCCGTCGGCGAGAGCTACGGAATCTGGGGCGGCCTCACGGAGTCCGAACGCGAACTGCTGCTGAAGCGGGGCATCCGCCGCGCCTCCTAGCCTCGCGCCGTCCGCCGGGTGTGCGGTTTCATACGCGACACGCCGGTCGCGGCGTATGAGAATGCACAACCGCGGACGTCCCCCGGCAGCTAGCTCCGCTTGGCCAGCTCGCGCAGCACCCGATCGGTGGTCGGCCAATCCATGCACTTGTCGGTGACCGACTGTCCGTAGGTCAGCGGCTGGGCGTCGCAGGACTGAGCACCCCCGACCAGGAAGCTCTCCAGCATCACGCCACTGATCGGCGCTCCGTCGCGGACCAGCTGTGCGACCTCCTCGGCGACAGTGGCCTGACGGACGTGGTCCTTACCGGAGTTGGCGTGGCTGCAGTCGATCACCACCCGGCCGGGCAGGCCCGCCGCGGTGAGCTTGGCCGCCGTCGCGTGCACCGACTCCGCGTCGTAGTTCGGGCCCCCGGTCCCGCCGCGCAGAATCACGTGGCAGTCCTCGTTGCCCGCGGTGCTCACCAGCGCGCCGCGGCCAGTATCGTCCATACCGAAGAAGACGTGTTGGGCCGCAGCGGCTTTCACGCCGTCGACCGCGACCTGGATGTTGCCGTCGGTGCCGTTCTTGAAGCCGACGGGCATCGACAGCCCCGAGGCCAGCTGCCGGTGCACCTGCGATTCGGTGGTGCGGGCGCCGATCGCGCCCCACGCGACCGCATCGGCGATGTACTGCGGGCTGGTGGGCTCGAGGAACTCGCATCCCACCGGAAGGCCGATGTCGATGATGTCCAGCAGCAGTTGACGAGCGATGCGCAACCCGCGGGCCACGTCGAAGGTGCCGTCCATCCCCGGATCGTTGATCAGCCCCTTCCATCCGATCGTCGTGCGCGGCTTCTCGAAGTACACCCGCATCACGATCTTGAGCTGATCGCTGAGTTCACCGGCCACCTTGGCCAGTCGGCTGGCGTAGTCCAGCGCCGCGACGGGATCGTGCACCGAGCACGGACCCACGACCACCAGCAGGCGGTCATCGCGGCCGGCCACGATGTCGGCGATCTCGTCGCGGTCGCGCGCCACCCGCTCCGCGCGCCGGGCACCCAGGGGGAACTCGGTGAGCACGTCGTGTGGGCTGGGGATCTCGCTGAAGCTGCGGACGCGCCGGTCAGACGTGGCGGGCGGGAGGACGGTCTGGGCCGGGTTCATCTGGTTGAGTGCCTTTCTTGCCTGGGCACCTGGGTGATTGTCCGGCGCCCTCTTAATGACGAAAGGCAGCGACCTGGTGGTCACTGCCTGGGCTCCGGGCGGACGCGTGCTTAGTGCTGCGCTTTATCGGCTCCACCCGGAGCCTTGATAAAGCGCCAATAGCTGGCACGCACACCGCTGGTCACGGGCCACAGGTTATACCGACGTCACAGACGCCGCCAAATCGGCCCCGGGGACTGCCCGCACCGAGCGAACTCCTCCTGACCCGCTTCGCCGTACATGCATTTACGCTCCAGTAAATATCTAACTTGCATGTTCAATTTGCTCTGTATTCGAGCATCAGACAGCTATATCCACTCTGCCAGGGATTATCGTCAAATGCCAAACTTGGAACATCTTGATATCTGCTTGCTGAACGCTATCATTAGCAAATGCTTGGTCACCGAGGGTCAGGCATCTCACAGGAGGGCAGGGAGGAACATGGCTAAGAAGAACATGGCGGTGAAGGCGCTCGCAGCGGGGCTGATGGCCGGGGGGATGTTGGTCGGCGGACCTGCAGGCATGGCGTTTGCCGACGGCGGTCTCGGGGGCCTCCTCAGCTCAGTGGTCGACGGCGCGAACGGCGCGGTGCAAAACGTCGTCGACCAGAACAACAAAGGCCTGCAGGGCGTGACGGCGATCAACAACGAGGGCCTGCAGAACGTCACGGACCTCAACAACAAAGGCCTGCAAAACGGTGTCGCCTCGTTGAACGACGCCCTTCAGGCGACGGTGCCCGCCACCCAGTCGACGTTGTCGGCCGCCAACGGGCTGGTGAAGTTCGCGGTTCATGGACTGCTTCGGGGCGGCAACTAGATTCGGACCGATCACAGCGAATACACCCCCGGTTCCCGGTTGGACCGGGGGTGCTTCGTTTCGACAGCTGCGCCGGCAGTCGGCTCTTGACAACCCCGGCGCGTCGGCCCAACGCTGGCGTAGATGGCTTCGAGAAATTCGAGCGCGTTCGACTACATCATCGTCGGGGCCGGATCGGCGGGCTGCGTCCTGGCCAACCGGCTGACCGAAGACCCCAGGATCGACGTCTTGCTCGTCGAAGCCGGCGGCAGAGACCGGAGCCCGATGATCCGAATTCCCAAGGGAGTCGGGAAGATTCTCGGCAACCCGAAGCTCACCTGGCACTTCCCGGTCCGCCCCGTCGGACCGTCCAAGGTCGTCGAACAATGGGTGCGCGGCAAGACCCTCGGCGGATCCAGTTCGGTCAACGGAATGGTCTACAACCGTGGCAGCGCGGCCGACTACGACGCGATGGCGGCGCTGGGTAACCCGGGTTGGGGCTGGAGCCACCTGCTTCCCGCCTTCCGTGCCATCGAGGGCCACGAGTTGAGACCGGATCCGACGCGGGGCTCGCACGGGCCGCTGACGATCTCGGTCGACACCGACCGCCCCAGCATCTGCGACGACGTCATCGCCGCCGGTGAACACCTGGGCTGGTCGCCCACCGACGACGTCAACGCCGGCGACGATGAACGCATCGGCCCTGCGCCCCGAACCATCAAGCGCGGCAAGCGGGTCAGCGCTGCGCATGCGTTCCTTCACCCGGTCACCCACCGCGCGAACCTCACCGTCGCCACCGATACCAGCGTCAACCGGGTGCTCGTTGAGAACGACAAGGCAATCGGGATCGAAACGACCTCGCGCGGCGCCACGGTCGACCACACGGCCCGGCGTGAGGTGATCCTGTCCGCGGGCAGCATCTGCACCCCGAAACTGCTGCAGCTGTCCGGCATCGGGGACCGGTCGCTGCTGCGCCGCCTGGGCATCGACACCGTCGCGGACAGCCCCAACGTCGGCCGACGCCTGCGCGAACACCGCTGCCTCGTCATCCAGTTCCGGCTCAACCGGGATATCGGGTACAACCGGCTGCTGAGCACGCCGCTGCGCCAGGCCGCGACCACCGCAAGGTATTTGGCGACGAGGCGGGGCCCCCTCGCCGGCGCGGCTTTCGACGTCATCGGGTTCTTCAAGACAGCACCCGAACTCGACCGGCCGGACGCCCAGATCCTCATGGCGCCGTTCTCGCTGGCGCCGTACGAACAGGGTGAAGCGGCGGCCGTCGAGCGCGCTCCGGGCGTCCAGGCCATCGGCTACGTCCTGCGCCCCGACAGCGAAGGCTCGGTGGCGATCACATCGTCCGCCCCGGAGGCACCGCTGGACATCGACGCCGGCTTCCTGACCACCGCGCAGGACCGGGCGAAGAGCGTCGCGCTGTTTCACACGATGCGCCGGTTGTTCAGCCAGCCGCCGATCGCGCGATCACTCGCCGCCGAGACCCGCCCGGGTGCGCAAGTCGTTACGGACCAGGCGATCATCGATGCCGGACTCGACGAGGGCTACTGCGGGTACCACGCCGTCGGCACGTGCGCCATGGGCCCCAACGACACTGACGTCGTGGATTCGTCGCTGCGCGTCCGCGGCGTCGACAATCTGCGGGTGATGGATGCCTCGGTCATGCCGACGATGGTGTCGGGCAACCTCAACGGTCCGGTGATGGCGATGGCTTGGCGGGCAGCCGATCTCATCCTCGCCGAGGCTTCGCTCAGGTGACCCGCGTCCAGGGTTGACAGTTGCGCGATTCGAACGCCTTGACCGTCGAGTTGATGTTCGCGTACATCGGGCCCATGGAGATGTTGGTCGCGACGACGTTGTCCTTGTTCGCGTCGGGCGTGCTGTAGGTGAACCACACGCACATCGAATCCTGTGTCGGTATGTCGTTGATCCAGACGCCGAACGCCGACGCCGTTCCGTCCGAATGGTAGAGGCCCGGCGCGATGTCGGGCCCGACCAGAAAGAAGCCGTTTCCCGGGATGGGATCCAGTGGCGCGGCCGCCGCCGGCGGTGCGCTCACGATCGCGGCCGCCGAGACCATCAGCACGGCCGCCGCCTGAGACCAACCCGTCGAGGGCATCGTTTCAACGTATGCCCTCGACGGCTTCGGTGGTGCAGAATTCACACCGAGTGAGGTGATCGCGATGGACGAACCCGTGCTGGTACACGACCGCGACGAGCGCGGGGTCGTCACCCTCACCCTGAACCGCCCGCAGTCCTTCAATGCACTCTCGGAGGGCGTGCTCGCGGCGCTCGACGAGGCGTTCGAGAAGCTCGCGACCGACGAGCCGGTTCGGGTCGTGGTGCTCGCGGCGTCGGGCAAGGCCTTCTGCGCGGGCCACGACCTCAAGGAGATGCGGGCGCAGCCGTCACTCGAGTACTACCAGCGACTGTTCGCGCAGTGTTCGGCCGTGATGATGGCGATCCAGCGCCTGCCCGTACCGGTGATCGCGCGGGTGCAGGGCATCGCGACGGCGGCGGGCTGCCAGCTTGTCGCGATGTGCGACCTGGCGATCGCCAGCAGCGACGCCCGGTTTGGGGTCAACGGCGTCAACGTGGGGTTGTTCTGTTCGACGCCGGCCGTGGCGCTGGCCCGAAATGTGCCGCGCAAGGCGGCCTTCGAGATGCTCGTCACCGGCGACTTCATCTCCGCCGAGGACGCACACGCCATGGGCCTCGTCAACGGTGTCGTTCCTACAGCAGCACTCGACGACGAGGTCGAGAGGCTGGTGGCCCGTATCATCGCCAAACCGCGCGTCGCAATCGCGTTGGGCAAGGCCATGTTCTACCGCCAACTCGAGCAGGACATGGCGTCTGCCTACGAGGACGCCGGCGCGACGATGGCCTGCAACATGATGGATGCGAGCGCCCTCGAGGGCGTGCAGGCCTTCATCGACAAGCGCCCGCCGGAGTGGTGAAAACCCTCAGTTCGGCGGACTTTCCCTTCAGAGGGTGCACTCCCCGGTCGACGAGTCCGGGCGGTCGCTGAGCCAAGGCATCGACGGTCTGCTCGGTGAGAAGGATCGCGTCGCCGGTGGTCTTGGTGAGCTGTTCGACGCGGGCCGCGACGTTGACGGTGTCACCGATCAGCGTGAACTCCAATTTGCCTGCCGCGCCGATGGTTCCGGCGATCACCGGGCCGGTGTTGATCCCGATGCCGATGCGTAGCTCCCCTGCGAATCGCTCAGCGACCCGTTGCTGGATGAACACGGCTGCGTTCAGCGCGGCATCGGCGTGACCGGTCAGGTCATTGGGCGCGCCGAAGACGGCGAGAGCACCGTCACCGAGGAACTTGTTGATGTGCCCACCGGCTTCCACCACGACGGGCACCACGATCTCGAACAGCGTGTTGAGTCGGGTGACCGTGTCCTCGGCGGTGTTGGCCTCAGCGTACGGGGTGAAGTCGCGCACGTCGATGAACATCACGGTCACCTCGCGGCGTTCCCCGGTGAAGACATCATCACCCTGCTCCAGCAGCCGAGCCGCCAGAGCGGGGTCGACGTAGGTTCCGAATGCCACCTGAAGGCGTTGGCGCTCAACCAATCCCGCCTGCATTCGGTTGAACGAGGCCGTCAACGTGCCGAGATCATCGTCGTGGACGACCGGCAGGCGTTGGCTGTAGTCGCCGGCCGCAACCCGTTCGGTCCCTTCGGTGAGATCGCGGATGGGTCGCACGGACGGTGCGAAGTTCATGCCGAGCGTGTACGGCACGCCGAAGACCAGTGTCAGCGCACATCCGATGGCGACGAAGAGGACCGGATTTGCGGGCGCGTTGCCAAACACTGCCGCGAGCATCGCGCCGTAGACGGCGAACGAAAACGTGCCCGCGAGGACCATGACGTTCGACCAAGCGGCGAAAGTCGGACGCGAACGAGGAAGGTCGTCGCCGATCCCCGTGTCACCGGCGATCGCGACCCTGGCCGGCCTGATCGCCGCTTCCGCGAAACCGTGTGCGGCGGTCAACGCGAAGGACGTCCCCGCGAAGGCGCCAAGGACGGCGTACCCGATCAGCCGGTCCGTCGGTGCGCCCGCGACCGCGCCGACGATGACCGACAGCAGGCCCACAGCGATGCAGTTGCTGACCACCATTCGGGGCACCGCGGCGCGGGTCCAGGTATAGGTAGCGCGGAGCGCCTTCGCCCGATCGGTCTCGGAGCCGGCCGCCCACCGCTCCACACACCGACTCGACCCCACGCCGGGCAGCGTGTTGAGGTACCCCAGCACCGGCACGGCGACAATGCCGATCGCCACCGCCTCGACGATGGCCGTCGCGCCCTCGACCCCGACTATGAGCAACGACCAGGTGAGATAGACCGGCACGCTCAACACGACCACGGTGACGTAGCTCGCCCAGGAGTATCTCGCCGCAAACCGATCCCATACCCACTGCCAGACCCGGTCCATGCCAGTACAAAACACCCCCGGCCGCGACGACCGGGGGTGTTTTGCCGAACTACGAACTAGTGCATGTGACCGTGGCCATGCCCGTGGCCGTCGTCCTCCGGCTCCTCCGGCTTGTCCACGACCGCGGTCTCGGTGGTCAGCAGCATGCGGGCCACCGACGCCGCGTTCATCAGCGCCGAGCGGGTCACCTTGACCGGGTCGACGATGCCGTCGGCCGCGAGGTCGCCGTAGGTCAGCGTCGCGGCGTTGAAGCCCTGTCCCTCAGGCAGTTCCAGAACCTTGCTCACCACGACCGAACCGTCCAGCCCGGCGTTGGTGGCGATCCAATGCAGCGGCGCCGACAACGCCGAGGCGAATAGCTCGACGCCGAGCCGCTCGTCGCCCTCGAGGCTGTCCCGCAGCTTGTCGGTGGCCGCCCGGGCGCGCACCAGCGCCGCACCGCCGCCGGCGATGATGCCTTCCTCGACGGCCGCCTTGGCCGCCGCGATCGCATCCTCGACGCTTTCCTTGCGCTCCTTGAGCGCCGTCTCGGTGGCCGCACCGACCTTGATCACCGCGACGCCGCCGGCCAGCTTGGCCAGCCGCTCCTCGAGCTTCTCACGGTCCCAATCGGAGTCGCTGGCCTCGATCTCGGCGCGCAACTGCTGGGCGCGCCCCTCGATGGCCTCCTTGGTGCCGCCGCCGTCGACGATGACCGTGCTGTCCTTGTCGACGACGACGCGCCGCGCGGTGCCCAGCAGCTCGAGGCCCACCTCGCGCAGCACCAGGCCGACGTCGGGGTTGACCACCTGCCCGCCGGTGACGATCGCCAGGTCCTCGAGGAACGCCTTGCGGCGGTCGCCGAAGAACGGCGCCTTGACCGCCACGGCCTTCAGCGTCTTGCGGATGGAGTTGACCACCAGCGTCGAGAGCGCTTCGCCCTCAACGTCTTCAGCGATGATCAGCAGCGGCTTGCCTGCCTCGGCCACCTTCTCCAGCAGCGGCAGCAGGTCGGGCAGCGAGCTGATCTTCTCGCGGTGCAGCAGCACCACCGCGTCTTCGAGGACCGCCTGCTGCGCGTCGAAGTCGGTGATGAAGTATGCCGAGATGAAGCCCTTGTCGAAGCCGATGCCCTCGGTGATCTCGAGTTCGGTGTCCAGCGTCGAGGACTCCTCGACGGTGACGACGCCGTCGTGGCCCACCTTGGTCATCGCCTCGGCGACCATCTCCCCGATCTCTTCGTCGCGCGACGAGACGGTGGCGACCTGGGCAATGCCCTGCTTGTCGGTCACCGGCGTCGCCGAAGCCAGCAGCGCCTCGGACACCGCGTCCGCGGCCTTGGAGATGCCGGCGCCGAGCACCATCGGGTTGGCGCCCGCGGCGACGTTGCGCAGCCCGCCCTTGACCAGTGCCTGCGCCAGCACGGTCGCGGTGGTGGTGCCGTCGCCGGTGACGTCGTTGGTCTTGGTGGCCACCGACTTCAACAGCTGGGCGCCGAGGTTCTCGAACGGATCCTCGAGGTCGATCTCGCGGGCGATCGTCACGCCGTCGTTGGTGACCTGCGGCCCGCCGAACGCCTTGGCGAGCACCACGTGCCTGCCCCGGGGCCCCAGCGTCACGCGCACCGCGTCGGCGAGCTTGTCTACGCCCGCTTCCAATGCGCGACGTGCGGTTTCGTCGTACTCAATCAGCTTGCTCATGGATGTCTTTCCCTAGTTACGCATGCCGCCCCGGAGATCACCCGTACAGACGGGGATTTCCGGGGCGGAACACGGGTGCTTACTTGTTGACGACGGCCAGCACGTCGCGGGCCGACAGGATCAGGTACTCCTCGCCGTTGTACTTGATCTCGGTGCCGCCGTACTTGCTGTAGATGACGGTGTCGCCCTCGGCAACGTCCAGGGGGATGCGCTTCTCGCCCTCGTCGTCCCAGCGGCCGGGGCCAACTGCGACGACGGTGCCTTCCTGCGGCTTCTCCTTGGCGGTGTCGGGGATGACCAGACCGGAAGCGGTCGTGGTCTCGGCCTCGTTGGCCTGAACGAGGATCTTGTCCTCGAGTGGCTTGATGTTCACGCTCGCCACGATGGAGCCCTCCAGTGGTTCGGGTAGTAGATCCGGGGCCAGGCCCCGGATCTAGAGATTCCAGTGTTACCAGGTGTTCGGCATAGCGTCCGTGCCCAAGCGCCGTCGTCGCGGGTGCCGGCACGTGGGTTGGCCGCCTGCCACCTAGCACTCTATACATGAGAGTGCTAGCACTCAAGGCCACCCTACTGCCTAATTGTCGAAGGCCGCCGGGTCGATGCT
The DNA here is from genome assembly GCF_010725725.1 of Mycolicibacterium pulveris. Taxonomy (NCBI): domain Bacteria; kingdom Bacillati; phylum Actinomycetota; class Actinomycetes; order Mycobacteriales; family Mycobacteriaceae; genus Mycobacterium; species Mycolicibacterium pulveris. The sequence goes on from NZ_AP022599.1 coordinate 998,449, forward strand.
CAGATGAGCCGACACATCGCCCACCATCTGGACCTCGACCCTGCGTTCGGTGAAGTGCCAGCCGGAATCGTCGCAGGTGAAACGGTCGAAATAACGCCCGACCACGATCGGCTGCAGCGGGACCGTCTCGGTGTCCTGCACGACGCAGAACGTCGAACGTGCCTGGGCGGTGTCGCCGTCCACCTCCACGATCGGGTTGAGCACCAGGTGCCGGGTCCGCGGGGTGTTGCCGTGCTCCGGATAACGACGGGTGGTCGACGCGAACAGCTTGGTGATGTTCTCCGCCCCGGCCACGCCCTGCGGGCCGGACCCGCCGAAGGTCGCCCGCGTGAGCAGCTGCCCGACCCCATCGAAGTCCCCGGCGTCGATCAGCTCGGCATAGCGGTACAGCAGCTCGGTGACGGCCAGCTTGTCCGCCGCGTCGCCGCCGCTCACGCGACCTGCCCCTGCACCACCGGCAGGCCCGGGTCGCTGGCGACATCCAGCGGCGACGGCGTCGCACCCGCGGCGATCAGGTGGGCCGCGAACGACGCGATCATCGCGCCGTTGTCCGTGCACAGCCGCGGCCGCGGGATGCGTAACGTCAGCCCGGCGGCCGCGCAGCGCTCCTCGGCCAGCTCGCGCAACCGCGAATTGGCCGCCACCCCACCGGCGATCAGCAGCGTCTTGACCCCGAGGTCGGTGGCGGCGCGGACGGCCTTGAGGGTCAGCACGTCGGCGACGGCCTCCTGGAAACCCGCCGCCACGTCGGCCCGCGCGGCGTCGGGGTGGCTCTCGACGTAGCGGGCCACCGCGGTCTTGAGCCCGGAGAAACTGAAGCCGTACGGGTCGTCGCGCGGGCCGGTCATGCCGCGGGGGAAGACGATCGCGTCGCGGTCACCGGTGCGGGCCAGGTCATCGAGCACCTTGCCGCCCGGATAGCCGAGGCCGAGCAGCCGCGCCACCTTGTCGTAGGCCTCCCCGGCCGCGTCATCGACCGTGCTGCCGAGTTCGATGATCGGCTCGCCCAGCGACCGCACGTGCAGCAGGTTGGTGTGCCCGCCCGAGACCAGCAGCCCCACGCACTCCGGCAGCGGGCCGTGGTCGTAGACGTCGGCGGCCAGATGCCCACCCAGATGGTTGACCGCGTAGAACGGCACCTGCCAGGCCGCCGAATAAGCCTTGGCCGCAGCGACTCCCACCAGCAACGCCCCCGCCAGCCCGGGGCCGATGGTGGCCGCGACGACGTCGGGTTTGGTGACGCCCGCCGCCTGCAGCGCGCGCCGCATCGTCGGGCCGAGCGCCTCCAGATGGGCCCGCGAGGCGATCTCGGGGACGACGCCGCCGAACCGGGCGTGTTCGTCGACGCTGGAGGCCACCTCGTCGGCGAGCAACGTCACGGTGCCGTCGGCATCGAGTTGAGCGATGCCGACGCCGGTTTCGTCGCAGGAACTTTCGATGGCCAGGATGACGGTCATGATGGATCTCGTCTCATCGTATAGGCGTCGGCGCCGCTGACACGGTAGTAGCGCTTGCGCACCCCCACGATGACGAACCCCAAGCTCTCGTACAGCTTGATGGCCGCCGCGTTGTCCGTACGGACTTCGAGGAAGACCGTTGCTCCCGAGGCGATCTCGAGCAACCTCGTGACCAGCTGCCTGCCGATGCCTTGACCCTGGTATGCCGGGTCGACGCCCACGGTGTGGATCTCGTACTCGTAGGGCCGCTTTCGGCCGAGGCGCGCGATGCCGGCATAGCCGACGAGTTTGTCGTCGGCGCGTGCCGCCACGTAATGGATGTGTTTGGCGGCCAGTTCGGCCAGAAACGCTCGCGCCGGCCAGGGGTCGTCGCCCTCGAACAGCTGCGCCTCCAGCTCGGCACACCGCGCCGCGTCCAGGGGCGTCAGCTTCCCGTAATCGACGCTCATCGGGCGCCCGCAGGCGGTTTGGCGTCGGGGCGGCGCAGGTAGAGCGGGACCAGCGGCGCCGGTTCGGCCGACCAGTCCGCGACGGCCCGCACCAGCCCCGTGGGGGTCGGATACCGCGGGGGCTCGGCCAACGCCTCGGCCGCACCGGACACGTCGGCGGGAGCGTTGACGGCCGGGCCGGCCACCCGCACCCCGTCGCGGTAGCGCGCCCAGTACACCTCGCGGCGCCGGGCGTCGGTGACGACCAGCACCTCGCCGGTGGTCTCGATGCCGATGGCGTCCAGGCTGCACACGCCGTGCACCGGCACCCCAAGGGCATGGCCGAAGGCCGCCGCGGTCGCCATCCCGACCCGCAGCCCGGTGAACGGTCCCGGGCCGCAGCCCACCACGATCGCGTCCAGCTCGTCGAACGTGACCTGCGCGTCGGCCAAGGCGTCGACGACGTTGGGGGTCAGGCGCTCGGCGTGCGCGCGGGCGTCGACGGTCACCCGCTGGCCCAAAATCCGCGCCGAAATAGCATTCCGGGTTGCTGATTCGTGGTCTCGACGACCTGGAATGCTATTTCGCGGGAGCTCGACGCGCAGCACACCAGCGGTGACGGCCGGGGTCGCGGTGTCGATGGCCAGAACCAGCATGCTCACGGTGCGCTCCACTCCCACACCGCCGTTCGCGTCTCGCCCGCCGAGCCGCGTTCCAGCCGCACGTCGAGATGGCTGTCGGAGAGCCGTTCGGCCACCCCTTCACCCCACTCGACCACCACGACGGCGTCTTCGAGGTCGGTGTCGAGGTCCAGCGAGTCCAGTTCAGCGAGCAGGTCCACCGACGGCTGATCCAGCAGCCGGTACAGGTCGACGTGAATCATCGCCGGTGCTCCGGGCTTTCGCGCACGGTGCACCCTGGCGAGCACGAACGTCGGCGAGATGACCGGGCCCTCGACATCCATTGCCTGTGCGATTCCCTTGGCCAGCACCGTTTTCCCGGCGCCCAGTGGTCCCGACAACACCACCACGTCACCTGCCCGCAGCTGCGCGCCCAGCCGCGCCCCCAGCGCGACGGTGTCCTCCGCGGTGGGCAACTGCGCTGTGCCCGGCGTTCGTTCAGTCATTGCGGACCCGTTCGCGCACCCGCCGGCCGAGCGCAACCAGCTTGGACGGCGTCGCCCGCTCGACCAACCGCACCAACGCGTCGTCGATGAGGTCGGGCCGTTCGAGCTGCACCAGATGCCCCGCGCCTGGCACGATCACCAGTTCGGATTTCTGCAGCGCGTCCGCCATGTGTTCGGAGTACTCCTTCGGGGTGAGGAGGTCTCGGTCACCGCAGGCGACCAGCGCGGGAATCTTGGCCAGCGTGGCCAGCCCCGCGGTTTCGTCGTGAACCTCGAGCGCGTGCAGGAACTCCACCACCGTCGCGATCGGCGTGCCGTGCATCATCTGCTCGGAGAACGCCACGACGCTCGGGCTGATCGCCTCGTCACCGTAGGAACCCGCCCGCAGGATCGGCCCGACCACCGACTTGGCGAGGCCGCGGGTGCGGTGCACGGCTTCCGGCGCGTAGCGCACGGCGAAACGCACCGCCTCCAGCGCCGGGTTCTTCAGGATCTCACCGAGCGGCGAGCGCGGAACCCCTTCCGCGGCGGAGGAGATCAGCGCGACGCCCACAATGCGCGTCGGATACCGCTGCGGAAACTGGCGGGCGTGGGACAACACGGTCATCCCACCCATCGAATGACCGACCAGTACCACGGGCCCGCGCGGCGCCATCACCGCAAGGACGGCCTCCAGGTCTCTGCCCAGTTGGGTGACCGTGTAGTCCTCGGGCGAGGATTCCTCGGACCCGCCGTGGCCGCGCTGGTCGTAGAACACCATGCGCACCTGGTCGCCCCATTGCGCGGTGAGCCGGGCGCGCTGAAAGTGGAAGGCGCCCATGCGTAGACAGAAGCCGTGCGCGAAGACGACGGTCAGAAACGCATCTTTGGGTCCGACCTCGCGCACGGCCAGCGACACCCCGTCGGGTGTGGTCACCACGTAGCTGCGGTCGGCGTCGAGCAGGGTGAAGTCCTCGTACGCGTACGGATCGTCGGCGCTGAGCCGCCGGCGCAGTGAACGGGCGACCGAGAAACCGGCAGCCGTGCCCACCGCGCTCAGGCCCGCCGCACCGGCCAGCCAGCGAGCAGCCGCACCACTGTCATGCGGTGGCTCGATTTCGTTGTCCGTCAACGATTCTTGCCTATCTGCCGACCACCGCGATAGGTCCGGACCACACGCCCGCGCGGGCTGGTGACCACCTCGTAGTTGATGGTCCCCAGGAGATCGGCCCAATCCTGGGCGGTGGGTTCGCCCTGGGTGCCCGGCCCGAACAGTATCGCCTCGTCGCCTTCGGACACGTCGGCGTCGGGACCGAGGTCCACCACGAACTGGTCCATGCAGATCCGCCCGACATTGCGCCGCAACCGACCGTTGATCAGCACGTCGATCCGCCCACTCAGCACCCGGAAGACCCCGTCGGCATATCCGATCGGCAGCAGTCCCAGCGTAGTGTCGCGCTCAGCGATCCAGGTGTGACCGTAGGACACTCCGTCACCGGCCTTGATCGAACGAACCATCGCCACAGGGCATTTCAGTGTCATCGCCGGGCGCAGGCCCATGTCGCCGCGTTCGGGGATCGGGGTCTGCCCGTACACGGCGATCCCCGGGCGCACGATGTCGAAGGCCAAATCGGGGCGCGTCAGCGCGGCAGGCGAATTGCTCAGGTGGGCGATCTCGAACGGCACGCCCTGTTCCCGCGCGGAGCGCAGCATCTCGGTCAGACGCTCGCCCTGCTGGCTGTTGAGGGGATGATCCGGATCGTCGCCGTGCACCAGATGCGACATCAGGCCCCGCACCCGCACCGCGCCGTCGACCTGCGCGCGCTTCAACGCGGCAAGCAGCGCGGGATAGCCGCATGCACTGCTGCCGTTGCGGCTCAGCCCGGTGTCGACCTTGACGGTGACAGTCGCGGTGACGCCGGTGCGTCCGACCGCGTCGAGCACCTCGTCGAGCTGGCGCACCGATGACACCCCGATCTCGACATCGGCGCTCAGCGCAGGCGCGAAGTCGGTGCCGGGGGGATGCAGCCAGGCCAGCACGGGCGCGGTGACCCCGTCGCGCCGCAGCGCCAGCGCCTCCCCGACGGTGGCGACGCCGAGTTCGGCGGCCCCGGCGGCCAGGGCGGCCGCGGCGACCTCGGTGGCGCCATGACCGTAGCCGTCGGCCTTGACGATGGCCATCACCTGCGCGGATCCGGCACGCTCGCGCAGCAGCCGAACGTTATGGGCGATGGCGTCGAGATCCACCACCGCCTCGGCGGGCGCCACGGTGGAGGTCGTCGACTCGGTCGTGTGAATGGTCACTACGGCCGATTGTCCCAGACCGGCTCGGTGGGGCGCGAAACCTCAGTGCGCGAAGGGCTGCATGCTGTTGAAGTGCCCGCCCGGCTTGAGCTCGTCGAGACTGCTCAAAACGGTGGTCAGATCGTCGCGCAGCGCACGGGCCAGGTCGGCGGAGAAGCCCTCCCGCACCACGATGCGCAGCACCGCGACGTCGGTCGCGTTCTCCGGCATGGTGTAGGCCGGCACCTGCCAGCCGTAGGCGCGCAGGGTGTGTGAGACGTCGAACTCGGTGTAGCCGAAATCACCCGCCAGCTTGAAGCTGACGACCGGGATCGCCGAACCGTCGGTGATCACCTCGAAGTGCTCGCTCTCGCGAAGCTGGTCACCGAGCCAGCGCGCGGTCTGCGACAGGCTCTGCATGACCTGGCCGTATCCCGCGCGGCCGAGGCGCAGGAAGTTGTAGTACTGACCGACCACCTGGTTGCCGGGCCGGGAGAAGTTCAGCGTGAACGTCGGCATGTCGCCGCCGAGGTAGTTGACCCGGAAGACGAGATCCTCGGGCAGGTGCTCGGCGCTGCGCCACACCACAAAGCCGATGCCCGGGTACGTCAGGCCGTATTTGTGGCCGCTGACGTTGATCGACACCACCCTGGGCAGCCGGAAGTCCCACTCCAGGTCCGGATGCAAGAACGGCACCACGAAGCCGCCGCTGGCCGCGTCCACGTGCACGGGCACGTCCACTCCGCCGTCGGCGGCCAGCTTGTCCAGGGCCGCGCAGATCTCGCCGACCGGTTCGAGTTCACCGGTGTAGGTGGTGCCCAGGATCGCGACCACACCGATGGTGTCCTCGTCGACGTTCTCGAGCACCTGCTCGGGGGTGATGACGTAGCGGCCCTTCTCCATCGGCAGATACCGCGGCTCGACGTCGAAGTAGCGGCAGAACTTCTCCCACACCACCTGCACGTTGGAACCCAGCACCAGGTTCGGGGTGCGCCCCTTCCAGTCCTTGCCGACCCGCTCCCGCCACCGCCATTTCATCGCGAGCCCGGCCAGCATGACGGCCTCGCTGGAGCCGATGGTCGACACGCCGATCGCGCTGGACGGGTCGTCATCGCGCAGGTCTTCGGCATGGAACAGGTCGGCCACCATGCACACGCAGCGCTGCTCGATCGCCGCGGTCGCCGGATACTCGTCCTTGTCGATCATGTTCTTGTCGAACGTCTCGGCCATCAGCCTCTCGGCCTGCGGATCCATCCACGTCGTGACGAACGTCGCGAGGTTCAACCGGGAGCTGCCGTCGAGCATCAGCTCGTCGTGGATGAACCGGTAGGCCGCGTCGGGGTGCATCGACTCATCGGGCATCCGCAGCGACGGAACCGGCGCCATTTCCAGCCGCCCCGTATAGGCGGGCGCGACAATCGGTGCGGAAGTGCGCTTGCGCGGCATGACATACCCTTTCGTCTACAAACTGGCGATGGCACTGCGGATGTGCGCGAGGATTCGCGACGCTGAGGTGGGGGCGGCCTGCGGCCCCGGGTCGAGCGCGGACAGGTTCGCCGCGCGGCTGTGGACGAACGCCGCGGCGGCGGCGGCTTCCCCGGCGGGCAGGCCCGCCGCGAGCAGGGCGCCGATCATGCCCGACAGCACGTCACCGGATCCTGCTGTGGCAGCCCATGATTGATGGGCGGGGCTGAGGCAGACCGGGCCGCCGGGTTCGACGATGACGGTGACGTGGCCCTTGAGCAGCACGGTGGCGCCGAACCGGTCGGCCAGCCTGCGGGTGGCGCCGACGCGGTCCTGGCCCGGCGGTGAACCGGCCAGCCGCGCGAATTCACCTGCGTGCGGGGTCAACACGGTGGGAGCGGCGCGGTCGGCGACGAGCTCGGGATGCGCGGCCAGGATGGTGAGCGCGTCGGCGTCGACGATCACCGGCAGGTCGGTCTGCAAGGCGAACCACACGGCGGAGGCGCCGGCGTCGTCGGTACCCAGCCCGGGGCCGACCACCCACGACTGCACTCGACCGGATGCGCCTGCGCTCGGCGCGGCGATCACTTCCGGCCAGTGCGAAAGCACCTGTTGCACAGCGCTTCCTGCATATCGCACCATGCCCGACGTGGCTGCCACCGCGGCGCCCGCGCAAAGCACCGCGGCACCGGGATACGTCGCCGACCCGGCCAGCACACCGGTGACGCCCTGGGTGTACTTGTCGTCGGTGGGCCGGGGCACCGGCCAGCGCGCCTTGACGTCGGCTGCCTCCACCTCGAACATGTCCGAAGGCGCCAGATCCAGGCCGATGTCGACGAGCTCGACGCGGCCGCAATCGGCCAGCGCATGAACGGGTTTGAGGCCGCCGAAGGTGACGGTCAGCTTGGCGGTGACATGCGCACCCTCGGTGGCTCCGGTGTGGACGTCGATGCCGCTGGGGGTGTCCACGGCGACGACCGGGATGCCCGCGGCGTCGACGGCGGCGAACACCTCCGCGGCCCTGGGGCGCAACGGTCCGGACCCGGAGATGCCCACGATGCCGTCGATCACCAGATCGGTTGTCACCGGAACGCTTTGCACGATCTGCCCGCCCGCGCTGATGAACGCCGCCAGCGCCTTGGCATGGGTGCGATCGGGGTTCATCAGCACCGCGGACACGGTCGCACCGCGGCGGCGCAGGAAGGTCGCGGCCCACAGCGCATCGCCGCCGTTGTCGCCGGAGCCGACGACCGCGCAGATGCTTCGCCCGGCAACGCCTCCGGTGAGCTGGCCGAGCTCGCGCGCGATCGCGACGGACAGGCCGTAGGCGGCGCGGCGCATCAGGGCACCGTCGGGCAGGGACGCCAATAGCGGGGCTTCGGCCGCGCGGATCACATCAGCCGAGTAGTAGTACCGCATCCCCGTTACCCTACGACGGTCCCGGTCACCGAGGCTGACGTTTGCTACAAGTTCAGTTCCTGCGGTCGATGTGAGCCCAGAACGTGCCCGCACGGTCGGCGATCTGGGCCGCGTACTCGCCGTTGATGGCGTGGGAGGCGTCGGGCCACACTTCGACCTGTCCGCGCGGCAACAGGTTTCGCGCCCGCGCCGCCGCGCGGTCGGCGTCGTGCATCACGCTGCGGCCGCCGATGAGCGTCAACACCGGGATGGTGAGCGAGCGCAACTGCTCGTCGGTGATGAGTTTGGGCATCGCCTTGCGTATCACGTAATCGGTGGAGCCGGCGGAGATCAGTGCGGCCTCCGGCAGCGAGCCGTCGACCTCGGCGCCGCCGGAGATCCAGCTGAGCACTCGCCTGCGCAGACGGTCGGGAACCCCGGGCAGGAACAGCGCGGGCGAGGCCAGCACCGCCTTGGCGGCGATCGGGGCGAACGTGAACACCGGATCGAGCACCACCAGCGACGCGGCACGTCCTGGCCGGCGTACCGCATAGTTGACCACGGTCCAGCCGCCGATCGACACGCCCATGAGGTGCACGCGGTCCAGGTTCAGCGCACCGAGCGCGTCGTCAAGCCACTGCGCCTCATCGTCGGGTCCGGTGATCGGCTTGCGCTGCACGGACATTCCGGCCTCGCCGAGCAAGTCGACCCCGAGCACGGGCCGATGCGCCAGCAGCCCGGGGATGTTGGCCCGCCACATCGGCGTCGACGCGTTGCGCCCCGGCAGCACCATGACCGGCGTTCCCTCGGCCGGGCCGTCGAACCGGTAGATCCGCACGGTGCCGAATCGTGTTGGCACGTCGTGGGTTTGGCTGACCGGCGGCAAGTCGGCCATCGCCTTTCGATAAACGTCGTGGAAGTGGGCGCGGGCCCGGTCGTGCTTGAAGTCCCCGACCCGGCCCGGCACTATTCGACGGTGACCGACTTGGCCAGGTTGCGGGGCTTGTCGACGTCGTAGCCGCGGGCCTGCGCGACGCCGGCGGCGAAGACCTGCAGCGGGATGGTCGACAGCAGCGGCTGATACAGCGTCGACACCGTCGGTATCTCGATCAGGTGGTCGGCGTACGGCTGGATCGTGTCGTCGCCTTCCTCGGCGATCACGATGGTGATCGCGCCGCGCGCCTGGATCTCGCGGATGTTGGACAACAGCTTGGCGTGCAGCATCGGCGCGTTCTTCGGCGACGGCATCACCACGATGACCGGTAGGTCGTCTTCGATCAGCGCGATGGGGCCGTGCTTGAGCTCGCCTGCGGCGAAGCCCTCGGCGTGCATGTACGCGAGTTCCTTGAGCTTGAGCGCACCTTCGAGGGCCACGGGATAACCGACGTGGCGGCCGAGGAACAGCACGGTGTGCGACTGTGCGAACTTGTGCGCGAGTTCACGCACCGGCTCCATGACGTCCAGCACCCTGGCCACCAGGTCGGGCATGGCCTCCAGCTCGCGGTACTCGCGCTCCACCTCGTCGGGATACTTGGTGCCGCGGGCCTGCGCAAGTGCCAGGCCGACAAGGTAGTTGGCGGCGATCTGCGCGAGGAACGTCTTGGTGGACGCCACCCCGATCTCCGGTCCGGCACGGGTGTAGAGCACCGCGTCGCATTCCCGGGGGATCTGGCTGCCGTTGGTGTTACAGATGGCCAGCACCTTGGCCTTCTGCTCCTTGGCATGGCGCACCGCCTCGAGCGTGTCGGCGGTCTCACCGGACTGCGAGATCGCCACGACGAGGGTGTGCCGGTCCAAAACCGGGTCGCGGTACCGGAATTCACTGGCCAGCTCGGCCTCGACGGGCAGCCGCGTCCAATGCTCGATCGCGTACTTGGCGAGCAGCCCCGAGTGGAACGCGGTGCCGCAGGCCACCACGAAGACCTTGTCGATCTCGCGGAGCTCCTGATCGGAGAGCCGTTGCTCGTCGAGCACGATACGGCCGTCGGCGAAATGGCCGAGCAACGTGTCGGAGACGGCGGCGGGTTGCTCGGCGATCTCCTTGAGCATGAAGTACTCGTAGCCGCCCTTTTCGGCGGCCGAGATGTCCCAATCGATATGGAAGGACCGGGCACTCGCGCCGTCGTCGGCGCCGTTGAAGTCGGTGATGCGGTATCCGTCCGCGGTGACCACCACCGCCTGGTCCTGGCCCAGCTCGACGGCATCGCGGGTGTGCTCGATGAACGCCGCCACGTCCGAGCCGACGAACATCTCACCGTCGCCAACGCCCACCACCAACGGGGTCGAGCGTCGTGCGGCCACGATCGCGCCCGGGTCGTCGGCGTTGGCGAACACCAGCGTGAAGTGGCCCTCGAGTCGGCGCAGCACCGCCAGCGCGGACGCCGGGAAGTCGCCCGCCGTGGGCCCGTGCCGGTACTGCCAGGACACTAGGTGCACCGCGACCTCGGTGTCGGTGTCGCTGGCGAACTCCACCCCGGTCTGCTCGAGCTCGGCCCGAAGTGTGGCGTAGTTCTCGATGATGCCGTTGTGCACGACGGCGAACTTGCCGGTGCTGTCGCGGTGCGGATGGGCGTTGCGGTCGGTGGGCCGGCCATGGGTGGCCCAGCGGGTGTGGCCGAGCCCGGTGCTGCCCGCCAGGCTAGCCGCGTCGGTGGCGATGAGCTCGGCCTCCAGGTTGGCCAGCCGGCCCGCCCGCCGACGCACGGTGAGACCGCCTCGACCGTCGAGAAGAGCGACCCCCGACGAGTCGTATCCGCGATACTCCATCCGGCGGAGCGAGTCGACGACGATGTCGCAGGCAGGTCGTTGCCCCACGTAGCCGACGATTCCGCACATAGCCATAAAGGGTAGTGCAAGAGCTGGGTCACACCCGCTGCGCTACGGTTCGGTGGTGGCCAGCACGAAGAAGCTCTTCACCGCGTTGACCCGCCGCGGCCCGCACCGTGTTTTACGCGGTGACCTGGCATTTGCCGGTCTTCCCGGCGTGGTGTTCACCCCGGAGTCGGGGAAGAACCTCCCGGGGGTGGCGTTCGGTCACGATTGGGTGGCAAAAGCCGACCGCTATCACGGCACGTTGGAGCATCTGGCGTCGTGGGGCATCGTCGCGGCGGCTCCCGACACGGAGACGGGACTGGCCCCGTCGGTCCTCAACCTGGCCTTCGACCTGGGCACCGCGCTGGACATCATCACCGGCGTACGGCTGGGGCCAGGCAAGATCAGCGTGCACCCGACCAAGCTGGGGGTCGTCGGTCACGGTTTCGGCGGGTCGGCAGCGGTGTTCACGGCGGCGGGGATGCCGGCCGGACCGAACGCCCCGAAGGCCGTCGTCGCGGCGTTTCCCAGCGTGACCAGGCCGGCGGCAGAAGAGCCCGCGGCCACATTGAAAGTGCCCGGCCTGGTGCTGACCGCCCCGGGTGACCCGATGACCCTGCGGTCCAACGCGGTGGAACTGAGCCGGGTGTGGAAGACGGCCACGCTGCGGACGGTGAACAAGGCCAAGGCGGGCGGGCTGATCGAAGGCCGCCGACTGGCCCGTGCGGTGGGGCTGCCCGGCGCCGATCGCAGCACCCAGAAGGTGGTGCGGGCGTTGATGACGGGCTATCTGCTGCACCTACTGACCGGCGACAAGACCTACCGCGACTTCGCCGACCCGGCAGCGGCGCTACCCAAGGCCCCGGCGGTCGACCCGTTCGCCGAGGATCCGGTGGATCTGGAGAACAAGGTCATCGCGCTGTTGAAACCCTAGCCCTTCTGAAACCCTAGGAGCCGTACCGCTGTGCGCACCGGAATCTTTCTGAGTTACGCCGGCGGCTTCCTCGATGCCGTCGACGAGGTCGTGGAGCTGGAGAAAGTCGGCGTCGACATCGCGTTGGTGGCCGAGGCGTACTCCTTTGACGCGATCAGCCAGCTGGGCTTCCTGGCGGCGCGGACTTCCCGGATCGAGTTGGGCACCGGCGTGGTGCCGATCTACATCCGCACGCCCACATTGCTTGCGATGACGGCCGCGGGTCTCGACTACGTCTCCGGTGGCCGGTTCCGGCTGGGCATCGGCACGTCGGGGCCGCAGGTGATGGAGGGTTTCCACGGTGTGCCGTTCGACGCGCCGTTGGGCCGCACCCGCGAGGTCGTGGAGATCTGCAGACAGGTCTGGCGTCGCGAAAACGTGCAGTACGACGGCAAGCATTACCAGATCCCATTGCCTGCGGACCGGGGCACCGGTCTGGGTAAGCCCCTGCACTTGATCAATCATCCTGTGCGCGAACGTATTCCGGTAACCATCGCCGCGCTGGGCCCCAAGAACGTGGAACTGACTGCGGAGATCGCCGAGGGTTGGCAACCGGTGTTCTTCTACCCCGAGAAGGCCGACGAGGTGTGGGGGTCCTCGCTGCGGGCAGGGTTCGCAAAGCGGGACCCGGCGCTGGGGCCGCTGGACGTGATGGTCAGCGCGACGCTGGCGATCGGTGACGACGTCGAGGATCGATTGTCCTGGGCGAAGCCGCAATTGGCGCTGTACATCGGTGGCATGGGTGCGCGGGGACGCAACTTCTATCACAATCTGGCGACCCGTTACGGGTACGGCGACGTGGCCGATCACATCCAGGATCTGTACCTCGCGGGCAAGAAGATGGAAGCGATCAACGCGGTGCCTGACGAGTTGGTCCGCCAGGTGTCGCTGGTCGGGCCGCGGGGGTTCGTGAAGGAGCGGCTGGCGGCGTTCGCGGAGGCCGGCGTCACGACGATGCTGGTGCATCCGCTCACCGGTGACAGGCGCGAATCGGTGCGCTTCGTCGAGGATTTGCAGTCGCTGTTGCCGTAGCCGATTAACCGAATCGGCGGGCGTGCCTGTACAGTGGTCTCCAGCGGCATCTTCTGTTCTGCCTTTTGCCGCTTCTCGATCGTCATACCGAGCGCCGCGGAACGGTCCGCGCCGGGCAGGACGACCACACTTACTTTCGGAGTTCTTTCTTGTCTGTTCAAAACACCTGTGGCACAAGCGTGCCCACCTTCGCCGACCTCGGCCTTCCTAAGGCTGTCGTCAGCGTTCTCGCTGCCAACGGCGCCGAAACCCCGTTTCCGATCCAGGCGGCGACGCTGCCCGATTCGCTGGCCGGCCGCGACGTACTCGGCCGGGGACGCACCGGATCGGGTAAGACGTACGCGTTTCTGTTGCCGATGGTGACGAGGCTCACTGCACACCGCGCCAAGCGGGTGCCAGGTCGGCCGCGGGCGGTCATCCTCGCGCCCACACGCGAACTCGTGGCGCAGATCGCCGCGTCGCTGGCGCCGTTGGCCGCCGCAATGGATCTACGGACTGTGACGGTCTTCGGCGGTGTCGGCCCCCAGCCGCAGATTCAGAAGTTGCGTGCGGGTGTCGACGTCGTGATCGCATGCCCTGGCCGACTGGAAGACCATGTGAGATCGGGCCACGCCGATTTGTCCGGCGTCGAGATCTCGATACTCGACGAGGCGGACCACATGGCAGATCTGGGGTTCCTGCCGCCGGTGAAGCGTCTGCTGGACAAAACTCCGCGCGACGGGCAGCGGATGTTGTTCTCCGCCACCCTGGATGGCGGCGTGGACGTGTTGGTCAAGCGGTACCTGAACAACCCTGTGGTGCACAGCGTGGATTCGGTGGAGGCGCCGGTGACGGCCATGGAGCATCATGTGCTGCATGTCGACAAGGCCGCGCGGATCAATGTTCTGACCGACCTCGCCGCGTCACCGGGTCGCACCATCGTGTTCGCCCGTACCAAGCATGGCGCCAAAGCACTTACCCGACAGTTGAATTCGCGTGGCGTGTCCGCGGTCGAGTTGCACGGCAACCTTTCTCAGAACGCCCGTACGCGCAACCTCGCGGCGTTCTCGGACGGTTCGGCGACCGTGATGGTGGCGACGGACATCGCTGCGCGGGGCATCCACGTCGACAATGTGAACCTTGTCGTACACGCCGATCCCCCGGTCGAGCACAAGGCGTACCTGCATCGATCCGGCCGGACCGCACGCGCCGGGGCCGACGGCACGGTGGTGACGCTGATGCTCGACGACCAGGTGCACGACGTGCGTCGGCTCGTCCGCAAAGCCGGCGTGAAACCGACGATCACGCGGTTCAGCGGCGCGTCGCATCCCGTGCTGCACGAGATTGCACCGGGCGAACGAACATTTTCGAAGGCCCTTGTGGCCAACCGACCGGAGCCCGCGGCGCCTCAGCGGGCGCGTCGGCGCCGGCCGTCACGCCGGAGACGCCCGGCTGGAGCTGTCGCCGGCTAGGGAACTCCTCGGCCTCTTCGATAAGCCGCTGACCTGCGGGGTCTGTCTTGTCGGTGGGCCGTGGCAGTATCGAACGTATGTTCGGTTCGGAGTTTCGGTCGGTCGAGGAGGCCGGGTTGGTGGCCGAGATTCAGGCCTGCACCCGTGCGGAGGCCCAGGCCGCGGCGCGGCGGCTGGCCGCGGTCGGGGAGCTGGCCGCACGCGCCACCGAACCCGACGACGATGAGCGCCAAAAGTGGGTGGTGGATCTGTGGGCGTGCGCGGCTGCTGAGGTGGGCGCGGCCATGGGCATCAGCCACCACCGGGCCAAACAACAACTGGCCATCGGGTTGAGCCTGCGCGAGCGGCTACCCAAGGTCGCTGCCCTGTTTGCGGCCGGGGCGATCAGCGCCAAGCTGATCTCCACGATCACCTGGCGCACCCATCTGGTCCTCAACGCCGAGTTGGCCGCCCGCATCGATGCCGCGATCGCCGAGCACGCCTGCAGCTGGGGGGCGCTGTCACAGCAGCGCCTGGACTTGGCCATCGACGCCATCGTGGAAACCCACGATCCCGATGCGCGGCGACGCTTTCATGAAGCCGCCCGCAACTGTGATGTGCAGATCGGCAAACCCGATGACGCCACCGGCACCGCCTCCGTCTACGGCCGGCTCAGCGCCCCTGACGCCGCGCTGCTCGAGCAACGCATCACCGAGCTGAGCACCAGCGTGTGTGATGGCGATCCGCGTACCTGCGGGCAACGCCGCGCCGCGGCCCTGGGCGCGATCGCCGCCGGCGCTGAACAGCTGGCCTGCCACTGCGGCGCCGCGCAGTGCCCACGCGCCGGGGCCCCCGACCCCCGCGCCACCGCCATCGTCATCCACGCCATCACCGACACCACCCCCACCAAGCCCACCGCCACACCCACCCCCGCCAAGCCCCAATCGCGCAGACCCAATCGGTCCACCGACATCCCGGCACCACCCATGGACGATGAGGTGGCACCGGCGGCCGAACCCACACCGCCAAGCGAGGAACCCACATCCGAGCCACCGACACCCCCGAGTGACCCGGGCGCTGGATCGGTCTATGAGCCGCAGCCGCCGGCGGGTACCCCGGCAGCGATCATCCTCGGGCGCGGCGGCGGGGTGATCCCCCCAGCACTGCTAGCCGAACTGATCGCCAACGGCGCCACCGTCCGCAGCGTGTATCGCCCCGACGACATCGCCGACCCCGGCTACCGGCCCCCACAACCCTGCCAACGCTTCATCCGCATGCGCGATCTGACCTGCCGCTTCCCCGGCTGTGACCGCCCCGCCCAACACTGCGACATCGACCACACCATCCCCCACCCCGCCGGGCGCACCCACCCCTCCAACACCAAATGCCTATGCCGGCTACATCATCTGCTCAAAACATTCTGCGGCTGGCACGACCAACAACTACCCGACGGCACCATCACCTGGACAGCCCCCAGCGGACACACCTACACCACCCACCCGCTCAGCCGCATGCTGTTCCCACACTGGAACACCACCACCGCCGACCTACCCCCACCCGCACACCCACCCCCACCACCTTCAGCCCAACGCCACCTGAAGATGCCCCGCCGACGACGCACCCGCGCCGCCGACACCACCACACGCATCAACACCGAACGCACACTCAACAAGCGTGAGGTCAACCACTACGACCCCTACCGGCGATAGTTGGGGCGACCGCCGCCGGCGGCGATCTCACCCAGCATGGCGACTACGACACCGAATGCGAAATACAACGGTGGCAGCCACGGGCCTACTCCGAACAATCCATCGGAGTCGTCGTGGTAGGCGAACAAGCCAGCTTTGGCGAGTGTTATCTCGACTGCAGGACCGATAACGGCAGCGAGCACACCGCAAACCACCGACGGTCCGTCTCCTAAGACGCACCAGATGATCACCGCCATCGCGACGATCAGCGTCGTGCTCGGTACCGTAGGCGCACCGTGCACCAGCGCCGTCGTGACGTAGGTACCGATCACTGCGGCGACACCGGCGATCCCCTGTCGGACCGTGACGTCGGTGCGCGGATTCGGTAGATGCAGGCGGATCTCGGCCAGCGATGCAGTGGCCGCACCGACCAGAATTGGAAACCAAATCGGACTGCTCCACACGGACGGCACCGCGTCGGTGAAGTATTCGGTTGTTTCCGTGGTGACGTGGCTGTGGTCGCCGACCAGCGACGCCGCCGCACCCAACAGGAAGAAGAATGCCAACTCGCGCACGCGTAACTTCACGATCGCACCGTACGCGGCACTGGCTTACGCTTCGCGAGTTCTACCCCAGGGCTGTGGTGACCGCGTGCGCCACGACCCTCGTGCAGAAATCGACGCTCGACCGTACTCCGGGATTACTCGCCAACCTGCGGCAGTTCGTCAGCGGCAATTTCACAAGGCGTACCCGCATCGCCCACTGGTGCCGGCGGTGCCGACTCGGCCGCCGGTGGCGACGCCACAATAGGCGGCGGCAACGCCTCCGGTGCTGCCGGCGCAGGGTCTACCTCATCCGTGAGCAGCTGATCCTCCTGCGGCACAGGGTCTTCTGGCGGCAGATCACATGCGGTTTCGGCGTCGGCAGCTACGGCTTCATCATCGAGCTCGTCTGCCTCCTCATCGCCAAGCTCGTCATCCTCGGGCTCATCCTCGTCGAGATCCTCGACCTCCGCCGACTCGTCGACCTGGGGCATTTCGATGCCTTCCGGTTCGGTGAGCACGCCGTCTGCACCGCCCAACAAGCCTCCCAACGCCTCACCCATCTGCTGAGCGAATCCCGTTAAACCACTTCCGATATCGGGTAGACCGCCGCCAAGCGGCGGCATTGTCGGCGCAGGTGCGGCCGGTGCAGCAGCCGCCGGGTCGACCGCCGCTGGAGCTGCAGCGAGCGGCGCAACGGGCGACGGCACATCAGCGGGTGGCGCCGAGAAGGCCGGGGGGGCACTCCACGCTGCCGGAGCGACGGGCGCGACGGGCGCAACCGCCCCGACCGGTGCGGTGCTCGGCGCCGTCGCCGAGGCGTCGCGGCCCGCAGGGGTCCACGCCGGGCCGAGATCGCCTGGCACGTCGAACGTCGCAACCGCTTCCGAAGCCAGCTCAGCCGTCAACACGTCGTATGCCGCCCCGATCGCGTCGACGGCAGCGCGCATCGCTGTCAACCATTCGCCGCCGATCACATTGGTGACAAACGGTTTTACCTCCTGGTCGACCAGTTCGCTGGCCGCTGCCCGGTCACCCGCGCCAGTGGTCACGGTGTGCGCCGCGGCCAACCAGTCAGCACGCTGCCCATCGACACGCTCGTCGATGGCCGTCACCGTCGCAACCTTGCCATCGACGCTCTGCCATAACTTGTCGCGCAGCTCGGCCAGTCCGTGCGCCGCGGTGCGCACAGCGGTCGCCACCAGCGCCGACGCTTCGCCGTGGCGACGCAAGAACTCCCGCGACGCCTCGGCGCCACGCCCCTGCCACCCCACCATCAGCGCCACCCGTTGGGCATCCTGACGGGTGAGTGCCTCCTCCGTCGCCGTCGCCGCCGCCTGCAGCGCCGAGCAATCCGCATCCAATGCGACCAGATTGAGTCCGTCCTCACTGGCGTATTGCTCACGCACCTGTGCCGCATTCATGGTCAGATCGGGGTGCTCATAGCCAAGCATGCGGCACGCCCAGACGTAGTTCTGCACAGCATCCACCGACGGCATGCCTTCGGCCAATCGCGATGCGGCATCGAACTTCTCGGCCATCGCTCAACCTACCCGCGAGCCGGCGCGGAAATCGGCATCGGCGTAGCGGTCCGCGGATGCACGCAAAACAGCGGCGATCTCACTGCACGCGCGCGACCACTGCCGCACCTGATACGCCACCTGCTCCACGACGTCGCGCACAGCGTCGCCACGCGCGACATATGCCCGACCTGCGGTCGCTCCATCGAACGTCAGCCCGCTCAGATGCGTGCGCACGGCAGCGTCGAGGATTTCGGCCACCGTCTGGTACTCGTCGGCGACGCTGCGCAGCGTCGCAACGTCAACGCGCGCGACGTCAGGTTCTCCCATACACGTTTGGACGCGCCGAGCAGCCGTTCGGTTCCATCCTCAGCGGACGGCGCTGACCTGCTCGGCCACCCGCACGGCCAACTGCCGTGCAGTGTCCTCGTCGGCCGCTTCCACCATCACCCGGACAACCTGCTCAGTTCCCGAGGGCCGCAGCAGGATTCGACCTGTGTCGCCAAGCGCGGCTTCAGCCTCGGCCACGGCGGTGCGCACCGACGGCGCGTCGGCGACCGTCGCCTTGTCCGCCACCGCGACGTTGATCAGCACCTGGGGCAGGGTCTGCATCGGATCGGCCAGCGCCGCGAGCGGCTTGCGCGTCTGCGCCATCCGCGACATCAACCGCAGCGCCGTGACGATCCCGTCGCCCGTGGTGCCCAACGTCGGCATGACGATGTGGCCGGACTGCTCGCCGCCGAGCGAGAACTCGCCCGCGCGCAGTTCCTCGAGCACGTATCGGTCGCCGACGCTGGTGGTGCGCACGGTAACGCCCGCCGCGCGCATCGCAAGATGCAGCCCGAGATTACTCATCACGGTCGTGACCAGCGTGTTGGACGCCAGCTCGCCGGCTTCTTGCATCGCGAGCGCCAGGATCACCATGATCGCGTCGCCGTCGACGATGCGGCCGCGCGCGTCGACGGCCAGGCACCGGTCGGCGTCGCCGTCGTGAGCGATCCCCAAGTCTGCGCCGTGGGACACCACTGCGGCCTGCAGAGCCTCCATGTGCGTCGAGCCGCAGCGGTCGTTGATGTTGAGGCCGTCGGGTGCGGCGTTGATCGCGATGACGTTGGCGCCGGCGGCCCGGTAGGCCTGCGGTGCGGCCACCGAGGCGGCGCCGTGGGCGCAGTCCACGACGACGGTCAGGCCGTCGAGGCGGGTGGTGACCGCCTTTCCGGCGTGACGCAGGTAGCGGTCGAGGGCGTCATCGGCGTCGACGACTCGCCCGATGCTCGCGCCGACGGGCCGGTCGCCGGGGCCTTGGTGGACCAGTTCTTCGATCCGGTCCTCGGTGGCGTCATCGAGCTTGTGGCCGCCGGGTCCGAAGATCTTGATGCCGTTGTCGGGCATCGGGTTGTGCGACGCGCTGATCATCACGCCGAAGTCGGCGTCGTAGGCGCTGGTGAGATATGCCACAGCCGGCGTCGGGACCACGCCGACCCGCAGCGCATCGACTCCCTCGCTGGTCAGACCGGCGATCACGGCCGCTTCCAGCATCTCGCCGCTGGCCCGCGGGTCGCGGCCCACGACGGCTACCCGGCGGGCGTGGCCGCCGACGCTTCCCAGCCGACGAGCTGCCGCCGAGCTCAGGGCCAGTGCCAGTTCCGCGGTCAGAGCCTGGTTGGCGACCCCACGCACGCCGTCGGTGCCGAACAGTCGAGCCATGCCGACAAACTTCTCACAGATGCCAGCGGAAAAAGAAACCGGTGAGCGTGCCGCCCGTGCCGCCGCCGAATCGGTATCGAACCGCGACTCACCGCCCGCATCTGGACAGACACGGGCGGTGAGCATGGTGTCGTTATTTATTTGTCAGCCCCCGAGGATGGCGAGGATCTGGTTTAACAGGTCGATGATCGGCTGCAACGGATTCGGCGGCACTGGCAATCCACCCGCCAGTGAGCACAGCAGCGACCCGAGTAGGCCGCCCGCCGGATCCGCGGTGATATTCAGCACCACCTGGTTGAGGTCCACGATGAGGCCGAGCAGCTCGAGGTGCAGCGGTCCCAGCACCAGGTTGAGGACGTCGCATACTCCCTGCTGGCTTGCCAGCCGGACCTGTCCGTCGTGGCCATTGCCGGTTGTCGCCGACGACGACTGGGCTTCGCCACCCGGAACGGAAATGTCGTTGACCGGCATCGAGAAGCCCGAGATGTTGACGTCTTGGGCCGCACCCCGGTCACCCGGTTGGTTTCCCTGCTGGGGCTGACCGGGCGAGACGAGCTTGCCGATGAGCTGTCCAGTCAGGGCGATACCGGTGTTCGACGAGGTCGCCCCATTCGCATCGGCCGTGGCGGGTCCGGCCTGCTGGGTTACCTCCTTGGCGGCAGTCGCGACGAATTGACCGTTGAACTTGACTCCGTCCGGCCCGGTCCCCTGCACCTGGACGACGTTCTTCTTGCCCACGCCTGGTGGCTGCGCTGCCGCGGTCCCCCCGCCGGTCACCCCTCCGACTAACACCAACATTGCGGCGCTGACCACGACGGCCAGCAATCGCATCAGGTGAGTTTTCATGATCACTCCATTCTCAATTTCAGGAAGCAGCGGCCCGGCCCCCGACCGCTCCTGAAACGTCGCGCCGGTGGCGGCAATGGACCGCCCTGCGCGCAGCATCCGTGCTTCCACCGGGGATGGTTCCTCTAGAGGCGCGGGCTAAACGACAATTGCCGCAAGAATTTTCGTTTCCGTAAGCACGCCGAGCTGACCTAGTTAGCTCTGGGGACCACAAGTTGCCGAGTCGTCGCACAAGGGGGGGTGATTAGACAGTCACATCACGGTTCACCGAGGCCCGTGAAGAGGCCCGTGAAATTTTTGCGTCGCTGGGGCCGGAGAGCGGCGCGCGGCGGCGACCCCCAGACGACGCACCGCCCGTGTCCGAGGCGACGGACACGGGCGGTGGACGCTATCTGGTTAGTTCTGGCCCTCAGCGGGCTGCTCGGCCGCGGGAGCCTCCGCAGCGGGGACCTCTGCGGCGCCCGGGGCGGACTCAGCCTGGCCCGGGGTGCTCTCGGTCTGTCCCGGCGCGTTCTCGGACTGTCCCGGACCACCACGTTGGATGTTGACCGAGCCGAGGTTGTTCGTGCAGACGACCTGCTCATCGCCATTGGTCACCACCGACTCGACCACCGAGTTCACCTGCGAGACCTCGACGTCACACAGCGCGGCAGCGATCTGCGCCGCGTCGGTCACGCTGACGTCCTCGAGGACACCGGCGGTTCCGATCGCCACGTTGACCCGGTCGGTCTGGGTGGCGTCGGGCTGCGCGGTGGCGACGCCCAACCCGGCAGTGAACAGCAGTGAACCGCCCATCAGGGCGCCAGCAGCAGCGTTCTTCACGACTTTCCTCATTCAATGCTCCTTTTCAGTCAGGAAACGACGATCCGGTCCCCCAACGAGCTGACTGACTCGTACCGGTGGCAGAGCGGCCGCCACGCACGAAGCGCCGTCGCCTCCGACGCCTGTGTATTCACGGTCAACCCACAATTCAAACCAAAATCTAACAATTCATCAGTTTTCGCAGGTCAACGCCATAAAAAACCGCCGGGCACGCAATGCGTACCCGGCGGTTTTCGCCGACGAATTCGGTCAGCGCTTGCTGTACTGAGGCGCCTTGCGGGCCTTCTTGAGCCCGTACTTCTTGCGCTCGATCTCCCGCGGATCACGGGTCAGGAAGCCGGCCTTCTTCAACGCCGGCCGGTCCTCGGGCTGCACCAGGATCAGCGCCCGTGCGATGGCCAGCCGCAGCGCACCGGCCTGACCGGACGGGCCGCCGCCGTCGAGGTGGGCGTAGACGTCGAAGCTCTCCAGCCGATCCACGGTCACCAGCGGAGCCTTGATGAGCTGCTGATGCACCCTGTTCGGGAAGTAGTTCTCGAGGCTGCGCCCGTCGAGGTGGAACTGCCCGGTGCCGGGCACCAGCCGCACTCGCACCACGGCCTCCTTGCGGCGGCCGACGGCTTGCACGGGGCGGTCGAACACCACGGGCTCACGCGGCGCCTCGGTCTCGGCCGCGGCGGTGGTGTCGGAGTCGGTGTCGGGGGTCGTCTCAACTGGCTGGGTCACTGGGCCACCTGCTTGATCTCGTACGGAATCGGCTGCTGGGCGGCGTGCGGATGATCCGGGCCGACGTAGACACGCAGCTTCTTCTTGACCTGGCGGCCCAACTTGGTGTGGGGGATCATGCCGAGGATCGCGTTCTCGACGACGCGATCCGCGTGCCTTTCCATCTCGTCACCGAGCGACCGCTTGCGCAGACCACCGGGATAACCCGAGTGGCGGTAGAAAAACGTGCGGTCGGCCTTGTTGCCGCTGATCGCGATCTTCTCGGCGTTGACGATGATGACGAAGTCGCCACCGTCGACATTCGGCGTGTACGTCGGCTTGTGCTTGCCGCGCAGCAGATTCGCTGCCGCGACGGCGAGCCGGCCGAGCACCACGTCGGTGGCGTCGATGACGTACCACTGCCGCGTGGTGTCACCCGCCTTCGGCGTGTACGTAGGCACAGCGCATACCTCTCTTCTCGGGTTTCCTGGTGCCGGTCAGGGCGGTTGCGGGCGGTGAACCCTCGGCGACCGACATTGACCCGAGGCCCGGCGTTCCGCACGCCAACGAGGCAGCTTACCTGCGTGCGTCCTCGCAGGTCAAAAAGCGCTCCGGGGCGACTGTGCGGCCCCGATCGGCTCCCCTCCGATTCGGGGCCGCACAGAGTCTTGCACGGGCTCAGCCGCCCCAGGCCGCCGCGGCGCGGCGGTCGGTGGCCGCGACGTCGTCCGCGCCGTCGCGGACCGCGTTGCCCAGCCGGTACAGGATGTCGTTGAGTGCTCCCGCCGCCTGCTCCCAACGGGCCTGCTCGACGCGGTAGGCCTGCGCGGCCTCGCGGGTCCAGACCTCCTGCAGCGGGGCGATCTGTGCCCGCAGGTCGTCGAGCGCGGCGTTCAGCCGCGCCGAGGTGGCGTGGATCTGCTGCCGGACGGTGTACTCGATCTCACCGAAGTTGTACGAAAGCGCGTTCGCCATCGCCGCCCCCTCACAGTTCCGTGCCGACGGCGCCGAGCCGCTGCGAATGACTTTCGCCGGCCTCCAACAGCGTCTGGCGGTTCTGCCGGATGGTCTCGGCGATCCGCGCGAGCGCGGTGTGCAGCTTCAGCGATTCCGTGTTCCACCGGTCCACCACCTCCCGGAACCGGGTGGCGGCGACGCCTCCCCACACCGACGGCGGCACGCTGCTCATCTGTCCGATGAACCCCTGCAGAAACGCCCGGATCTCGTCGTTGCGCGCATCGGTCTTGTCGGCGACGGCGGCCATCAGGTCGAAATCGGTGTTGAGCGAGCCGCCTGCGGGTGTCGTCATGGGCTTCCTTTCGTCGTGCGGTTATGAAGTTGGACGCGCGGGCCGCCCGGTTGGTTCCATCGCCGACGCACTTTTGTTCACCGCACCGCGTGCGCCGACCGGATCGCCTGGTCGCAGATCTCACGCACCAGCTGTTCGCCGCCGACCGCGCTCTGGCAGCCGATGGCGATGCGGACGGCACCGTCGACCAACACGGTCCAGGTCACCGTGTGCTGCGACCGCACCTCCCGATAAGTCACCACGTCGCGACCTGCTCGGTGATCGGCAGCGGTGAAATCGACGAACGTGCCGTCGTTTTCACTGTCGAGGGCCGCCCGCAGCGAGTCCGCCACGACCGTCAGGCCGTCGTCGGGGCCGCCGGTCGACTGCGTGAGGTGCAGGGCGACGGCGGCGTGCGACGGCGACGTGAGCTGGACACGGGCTGATCCCGGCCCCGACGTCACGTGCTGCACCGGCCAGTCGGCGGGCACCACCATGCCGACCCGGCCCTCCACCAACAGCGTCGTCGGCGTCGCCTCGCCGGCTGAGCCGCCGTGTACCGCGAATCCGCCGACCGTTATCGCAGCCGCCGATACCGCGCCGACGACAGCCGCCGCCACGGCGGGGTTTCGTCGCCGCGCCTCGACGCACGGGGTACTCTCGTGGCTCCGTCGTGACCGCAACGCCGCCCGCCGCACCGCGGCCTCGTCGGCAATGACTACTTCGATTCCGTTGCCACGCAACCGATCAGCGATCACGGCGGCCGTTTGGTCGGAACCCGCGACACCGGCTGGTGCGTCGATGAGCGCGACGGGTGCGTCGCCGACGCTGGCGACGACTGCTTCTGCGGTCATGGTCGCGTCGCCCTGGCGGGCGATGACGGTCGCGCGGGCGGTGGCGGGTGTGACGACAACGAAGTCGTCTGTCAGCTCGACAACGGTGGTGCGTCGCGGGGCGGCGAGCTGGCAGAGCAGCGCGGTGCGGTGCAGGAGCACGACGGTGTCCGCCACCGCCTGCGCCGCCTCTTGCACGCGGTCCGTGCGCGAGGGCGGCCACCACGTCGGGCAGACCACGACCAGCGTGTCATGTTCGTCCCCGGCGGCAACCTCTATCACGTCCTGCCACAGGTCCTGTACCGATACGGGCCGCTCGCCCAGCAGCGCGATGTTGTCGTCGATGCACTCCAGTGCGGTCGAAACCAACTCGACCGGAAGCTGATTGGCGCCGCTGACGGTGGCGGGACCGACTTCGACAACGGTCTCGGTCACGGCGGGTCGACCCAGGCGACCTGGATGAGCTCATGGGCGTCGCCCCGGGTGACCAGCGTTCCCCTGCCGGGCGGCAGCGGCGCCGGCCGGACCGCGCCCAGCAGCACGCCCTCCTCGGGATCCGCGCTCAGCATCAGCCCGGTGCAGCCCGGCTCTCGCAGCCGGGCCAGCACGGGGTCGAACATCGCCCGGGCGGCACCGCTGGACCGTCGCGCGACAACGACATGGAGGCCGAGATCCTTGGCGTACGGCAGGAAGTCGGCAAGCGGTGTCAACGGGTTACCCGTCGAGGTGGCGACAAGGTCGTAGTCGTCGACGACGACATAGATGCGCGGACCCGACCACCACGACCTGTTGCGCAACTGCTGCTGTGTGACGTTCTCCCCCGGCATCCGGTCCTCCAATCGGGTCAGAAGCGAGCGCAACCGCGATGTCAGCGCGGCCGGCGACGCGGCGTAGCCGGCGAGGTGTTCGGATTCCACGACACCGAGCAGCGCGCGGCGGAAGTCGACGATCTCGATCTGTGCTTGCTCGGGGTCTGCGCCGCTGAGGATCTGGTGGCACAGCAGCCGCAGCACCGACGTCTTACCCGACTCCGCCTCCCCGAGCACCAGCAGATGCGGCTGCGCCGCGAGATCAATTGTCACGGGCTGCAATTCCCGCTCGCCCACGCCGATGATAAGGTGCGGGACGACCGGTGGCACGATGCTGCGCGCGACGACGTCGGACAGCTCGACACGGCCGGGCAGCAGTTCGACCACAGGTGCGCGCGGACCTTCACAGCGGTCCTGCAGGCGGCTGACCTCGGCGGCGACCGCCTCTCCGAGATCGTCGGTCATCGCGCGACCGTCGAACCGGGGCAACGCGACCAGCATCTCCCGGCCGCCCGCGGTGACGCCCCGTCCCGGCCCGGCGGTACCGAGTTGGCGAGCACGCTTGCGGTCCATCTCCGATTCGGCCGGTTCCCCGAGCCGCAATTCGATGCGCGTCGCGATCTGATCCTTCAACGCGGGCCGCAGCTCCGCCCACCGCGAGGCGGTCACGACGACATGCACGCCGTAGGAAAGGCCTTGTGCGGCAAGAGCGGTGATCGGGGCCTCGAGGCCGTCGAACTCCTCACGCAGCGCGGCCCACCCATCCACGACCAAGAACACGTCGCCGTACGGATCGTCCCGAACGGTTGGATCGCCGGCGGTGCGCCGCGCCCGGTAGTCGGCCACCGAATCGATGCCCAACCGGGTGAACCGTTCCTCCCTGGCGCGGACGACGGACTCCATGACCGCGACCGTGCGGCGGCACAGCGCGACGTCTCGTCGGCCCGCCACCGCGCCCACGTGGGGCAGATCGCGCAGTGACGACAGGGAGCCGCCGCCGAAATCCAGACAGTAGAAACCGACTTCAGACGGGTCGTTCGCCTCAGCGAGTGCCAGGATCATCGTGCGCAGGGCCGTCGACTTGCCGGATCGGGGGGCACCGACGATCGCGACATTGCCCGCGGCACCGGACACGTCGACGGTCAACATGTCGTTGCGTTGTTCAAAAGGATTATCCACCAGTCCGATCGGTGCCTTGAGCCGGCAGTCACCGTTGGGCACCAGCATGTCGAGCGTCGGCGAGACGACCAACGGTGGCAGCCACACCTGATGTGCCGCGGTTCCGCGTCCGGCCAGCCGGTCCAGCACCGTCTCGAGCACCGTGCGTCCATGGCGTCGGGTCTCGGCCGTCTTGACGGGGGCGGAGCGGGGCGTGGGCGCGGCGGTGAATACGCTCGGGGCCAATGGTTCCCCATCGTCGACGTCGGCCGCGGACTGCTCGGCGACACCCGACACGAACGCGGTCTGAAACCGGGTCAAATCCCCTGAGGCGGTCTTGAGATACGCCGCGCCGGGTAGGCTCGGCAGGTGGTAGGCGTCGGGAATCCCGAGCACGACGCGAGATTCGGCGGCGGAGAATGTCTTGAGGCAGACCCGATAGGAAAGGTGGGTCTCCAGCCCTCGCAACCTACCCTCGTCGAGGCGCTGGCTGGCCAGCAGCAGGTGCATGCCCAGCGAGCGGCCGAGCCGACCGATCGCCACGAACAGCTCGGCGAAATCCGGGTGCTGGCTTAACAACTCGGAGAACTCGTCGACGACGATGAACAGGGCGGGCAACGCGGGAAGGGGCGCGCCGTCGGCCCGGGCACGCTCGTAGTCGGCGACGTTCGCGAACCCGCCCGCCGCCCGCAGCAACTCCTGCCGACGGTGCATCTCTCCGGCGAGCGCGTCGCTCATTCGGCTGACGAGGTGCGCCTCCTCGGAGAGGTTGGTGATGATCGCGGCGACGTGCCGTACCCGGTGCATTCCGAGAAACGTTGCGCCGCCCTTGAAATCGATCAGCGCGAGGTTCAGCGCCTCGGGCGGGTGGGCCGCGACCATCCCCAGCACCAGGGTGCGCAAGAACTCCGACTTTCCTGACCCGGTCGCACCCACGCACAGCCCGTGTGGGCCCATCCCGTGCTGCGCGGCCTCGTTGATGTCGAGGTGCACCGCCGACCCGTCCTCGGCGATGCCGATGGGAACCGGTTTCAGACGCCTGCCGCGGGTGGAGGCCCATTGCCGTTCGGGGTCGATGCGACTCGGATCGTCGATGCCCATCAGCTCCAGCCAGCCGCGGGCCGGGTCCGAGTGGGGCGCACGGTCGGATGCTGGGCCGAGGCGGTACCGCGTCAGCCGTCGCGCACACACGATCGCCTGGCTACGTGACAGCGCGTCAGGATGCGCGAGGTCGTCGATGTGCAGACACAGCCCATCCACGTTCGCGGCCAGGCCTACGCCGACCTCGATGACGGTGGCCTTGCCGTCGAGTCCTATCTGCTCGGAAGCCGTTGCGCCGTCGACGATCACCACGGACCACGAAGGGCATGGGCGATGCTCGCAGTGCGGCAGCCATTTGAGCCACTCCCACTCGGCGCGGGTGTCGGGGCCGACCGCCGCGGCTATCGCGAGATGGTCGGGAGCATGGGCGACCGCGAGCCCGCAGATCATCGCGCGAATCAGCGCACGAGCGGCGTCGACGTCACCCTCAACGCTCACCACTGGGTGCCCGTTCAGTTCGACGACGACCGGCGCGCCGGTGATTGTCGTGCGCTGACGGATCATTCGGCGCATCGCGTCGACGGTGACGGGATCGTGCTGTTCTGAGGATCCCAGGGCAGGCGCCACCAGCGTGGTGCACAGCGGTTGCTCGCCGACCCCGACCCGGACGAGGCCGAAGTCGGCGTCCTCGGGTCTGCGCTCCCACATCCGCGGGCCGCCGACGAGTGTCCACAGCGTGTCCGGGGCCGGATGACTCCACCACAGCGACCGGTGCTGATCCGCGGCCGCCTGCGCGATCGCGACCTCGAGCGTGTCGAGGTATCGCAGATAGCTTTCCCGATCCCGGGTGATCTCGGCGGAACGGTTCGCGCCGCGCCCACCGTAGGCTACCGTGCCGAGCACCGAAACCAGCATCATCACCGGGAAGAACAAGAACATCGGGCTGCGCCCACCGACGCCGGATTTGAAATAGAAGACCATCATCCCGACAGCGGCCACCAGCAGGGCAAGCGGCATCAGGCGGGCAAGCGGGTTGGGCGGCGCCGCCTTGGGTACCTGCGGCGGCGCGTCGATAACCAGATCGCCGGATGCCACCGGGGGCACCGCAAGCCGCGTTTCGCGAAGAAACTCCATCGAATATTGGACGTCGCGCCCGCCGCCTCGGTTCCATCCCCAACCCGAGAAATTGCCGCGCGGGCGATCCCCTGGCCGGGGTTACGGTGACGGTATGGGTCGGAGCTACGGGGGATGCGATGCGAAATGGGCTGTGCCGACTGACCGTTGAGCATCAACGCGACGACGGCTGTCACGAGGTCGACCTCGCGTTGCCGCGCGACATCCACCTGTGCCAGCTGATGCCGTCGATCGTGGAGCTGACGCACGGCGCGATCGCGCCGGAGGTCGGTGTCCGTTGGCGGCTTGTGCGGATCGGCGGTGTCTCGCTCGACGAGTTTATGACGCTGGAACAGAACGGAATTGACGACGGCGCGATGCTGCTGCTCACGACGGTCGCACCACCGGAGCCGGTGTGGTCTCCGGGTGATTTCGGCCGGCTGACCGCGCAGCTCACCGATACCGACGATGCGTCGGCGCTGCTGCCTGTCACCGGTGCTTTGACCGCGGCAACGGTGGCGGCCGCGGCGCTCGGATGGGCCGAGGCCCCGACGACTGCGCGCTTGGTGACGGCCCTCGGCGTGGCCGCCGTCACGACGGCGGCTGCGGTAGTGAGCGACCGGGCGTACCCCGACGGCCCGATGGCATCGGCATTGAGCGTGGTGGCGGTGATGTTCGTCGCCGCAGCGGGATTCATCGCGGTTCCTGGCGGGCCGGCCACTCCTCACGTCCTGTTGTCCTCGGCGTCAGCGCTGGCGATGACGATGGCGCTACTGCGCCTGACCCGATGTGCGACGGTGTGGTTGACGGCGATCGCATCGGCTGCCGCATTGACCGCCTCGGCGGCGGGGGCCGGGTCGGGGTGGCATCTTCCGCCGGCCACGGTCGGAACCCTGCTCGCCGCCTTATCGCTCGCGGCATTGGCGGTGGCGCCCCGTCTTTCGATGCTGGCGGCCGGCGTCGGGCCTCCGCCGCCGGGCTCCGACGACCTGCCCGTCGGCGACGCCGGGGTGACACATGCTCACCGAGTGTTGACGGGGCTGGTCGTGGGCGCCTCGACGGCCGCGACGCTGGGTTGCGCGACGGTCACGTTCGCCGCGGTGGCCGGTCATACGGCGAAGCTGAACACCGCCCTGTTTGTCGGGATCATGGCCGCCGTGCTCCTACTGCGGACGCGCGTCCACGTCGATCCGGCCCGTCGCACTGCACTCGGAGTCGGGGGAATCGTGTCGGCGGTGGCGTGTTTCGTGATCGCCGCTGCCGCGATGCCCGGTCAGTTGCACTGGTTCAGCCTGCTGGCCACCGCCGCGGGCGCGGCGGGGTTGAGTCGGCTGATCGGGCTGTCCGTCGGTCCCGTGTTGCAGCGGGTTGTCGAGGTCGCCGAGTACGTCGCTGCGGCAGCCGTTGTGCCGCTGGCCTGCTGGGTCGCCGGTGTCTACGGTGTTGTCCGCGCCATTGGCTTGTCATGAGGGCGGCGCGGCTCTTGGTGGCGGCGTTGTTGGTCGCGCTTCCGGTGGGCATGAGCGCGCCTGCGGCGGCGGTGAGCCCACCGGCGGTGGATGACTCGCGGCTGCCCCGGGCGGCATCGCCTGCGCCACCGCGGCCCACCCGCCAACAGGAGCCATGTGTGTCATCGACCGACACCATCGAGCAGGGCAAGCCAGAGCAGCTCAACGCCCTTGGTTTGCCGTCGGTTTGGCAACTGACGCGCGGCGGCGGGCAGACGGTCGCGATCATCGACACCGGCGTGTCGCGGCACCGGCTTCTGCCCCACCTCATCCCCGGCGGCGACTATGTGTCGAGCGGCGACGGCACCGACGACTGCGACGGTCACGGCACGATCGTGGCCGGCATCGTCGGGGCCGCTGGCGACGGCGCGTTCCAAGGCGTCGCACCCGACGCCACGATCATCGGTATCCGCCAGTCCAGCACCAAGTTCCGTGCCGTCGACGACGCCACCGGCTCGGGGTTCGGCGACGTGGACACCCTGGCCATGGCGGTCCGCACCGCCGCCGACATGGGCGCCACGGTGATCAACGTGTCCTCGGTCGCGTGCCTGCCCGCCGAGGACCTCCTCGACGACCGCGCCCTCGGTGCCGCGCTGGCCTACGCCGTCGACGTCAAGAACGCCGTCGTGGTGGCCGCGGCCGGAAACGTCGGCGGCTTAGGACAATGCCCGCAGCAGAACCCGGTCGATCCCACGCAGGCCGGCCGTCCCGACTGGGCGGGCGTGCGCGTGGTCGTCAGCCCGGCCTGGTACGACGACTACGTGCTGACGGTCGGGTCGGTCACCCCGAACGGTACGGCGTCGAAGTTCACCCTGGCGGGTCCGTGGGTGGATGTCGCCGCTCCCGGTGAGGGCATCGTGTCGCTGGATCCCGATGGCGAGGGCCTCGTCGATGAACTGCCCGCCGCCGGCGGCGCGTCGCCGATCGCGGGCACGAGCTACGCCGCTCCTGTGGTGACCGGAGTCGCTGCGCTGCTGCGGGCGCGCTCACCGGAGCTGACGGCGCGACAGGTCATGCAGCGCATCGAAGCCACCGCACGTCCACCTGCCGCCGGCTGGAATCCTGTTGTCGGACATGGGGTTGTCGATCCGGTCGCCGCCGTGACCGGCCGTCCCACACAATCGGATGCCCCTGACACACCACGCCGGGTGTCCGTCCCTGTCGCGGACCCGCCGGACGAACGGCCCACCCGGATCGCCGTGCGCGGTGCGACGGTCTGTGTCGCGGTGTCGGCGGCGCTGATCGCGGTGACGCGGTTACGACGGCGGTCCCAGGCTGTCGCGCACGATTGAAGCGGCCGCGACGCTGAGCCCCGGTCCGCGCGGCAGGCTGGCGAGCACGGGCCACGGCGCCGGCACCGGGGCACCGGACAGTCCGAGGCGGTTGGCGGCGTCGTCGTCGTGCAGGCCGAACACCACCCCGGAGCCGTCGACGTAGTACAACGTCCCGGCGTCCGCGCCGGCACCGGTCACACCGGTCGCCCGCACGTAGGCCGCGCGACCGCGGGGCAGGTAGACCCGGTCGACGCCGACGCCTGCGTCATCCGCGTTCGCCAGCGACGTGACCGCGTCGAGGTCGGCGACAGGTAGCGAATTGCCCATCAGCACCCGATGTTCCACGGATCGGGTCGAAGCCGACCACTTCCACCGCACGCACAACACCGGTTCGTCGGCCACTCCCCCGCGATCGGGGAACCGGCCGACAGGGAGGTCGTCGACCACCGGCACGGACCCGATGACGCCCGGCTCGACGGTGGTGATATCGCGGCGACCCGCGGAGTAGGTGAACCGGATGAGGTCGGCGGCGGCCACGCCGATCCGCTGCACCCCATCGCTGAGCACGACGTAGTACGCGGTCGAGTCCGCCTGTGGCAGCCGCACCACCGTGCCCACCGCAAGGCGGTGCAGCGTGGCCGGCCCCGCCGTTCCCGCGTTCGCGATGACGGGAACGGCGAGTTCGGGAACCTCCGGCACCGCGGCGAGCATCACCCGGGAGACGATGCGCGGCTTCACGCCGTCGAGCCGAAGCGCACGCACCACCGCGGGGTTGCGCAGATCCACCCGCGCCCGCACCCCGTCGTAGAGCAGGTAGGTCGCGGCGGCGCCCTCTCCGCCGGCCACGACGAGCGCGCTGCGGCCGGCATCCAGGTGCTCGACGTCGGCCCCGACGAGCACCGTGGTGGTCGCCGTGGCGTCCTGGCACACGGTCCAGTCGGATTCCGACTCATCGAGCGGCGGCGCCACGGTGTGCGGTGCGCCGGGAATGCCGACCAGCGCACCTGTTTTCGCGTCGGCGACCGCGGATGCGCTGACCAGTTCCGGGGTGTCCGCCGTGCCCGCGATGAGCCGGGCCGAGGCGAGGTTGAAAGTCGGATGCATGGTGTCGTCGATCCGCACGTACAGCGCGCCGGACTCGCGTACGACGGCGATCGGTGCGGCGCCAAGCTCGTTCTTGGGGCCGAGGAACGCCAGGACCGCGCAGGCGGCGATGACGATGACCGCCAGCACGCAACCGGCCACCAGCGAAAGCGACTGTGCGCGTAGCGGATCGTCGAGCATCCGGACATCGCCCCGGACCAGGGCGTGGGTCATCCGCCGCACCAGGAATCGGTGGCCGCTGAGCTGCAGTCTGGTCGTCGGGTCCCGAGCCATTCCCCTCCCCCGCGACCCAGCCTAACGGCCGAACGGGCCTCGGGTTGTCACCGATTTCTGCGCCGCCGGCGTTACCTCCGCGCCCAGCGCCGGTTTCGCTGATTCGCGCGGCGCTCACCGATTTCTAAACGGCCCGAAAGACCTCGTACTCCACCCCGAAACCTTCGCGCAGCTTGCCGCGGGCGACGAACACGCTGTGGGCCATCCAGGTATAGCGTGGGTCGCCCGTCTCGACCCGCGGCGTCGTCCTGAAGTACTGATCCTCGAACGCGGTGGCTCTGCCCGACGCCAGCGCCTGTGCGACGGTTTCGTTCATCTCGAGAAGCCCGAGATACTGCATGTAGACGTGGGCCCCGTCGTCGGTGGCGAACTGCAGCCGAACGTCGATGCGCCCGTAGCCATCTGGCGCGATCAACAGCCAGTCCCCACCGCCGCCGACGGCCTGGGCGTTGAACCGGTCGCCGGTCGCCTCGCCCTCGATCACTTCGGCGAAGATCCGCTGGCCCAGCGGTCCGGCGCCGAAGTCGATCGGCGGTTTGAGCGACGCCCACATCGAGAATTCGTGTTTGAGCTCAAGACCCATGCCGACCCCCTCGCACCGAAGGCCCTCACGTTACGCCGTCGCCGGTATGTGCGCGGCGTTGTCGATAGGCCGCCACGTGCTGGCGGTTGCCGCAGTTGCCGGTGTCACAGAACTTGCCCGACCGGTTGCGCGAGAGGTCGACCAGCACGGCCTCGCAGTCGGGCGCGGCGCAGGTCTTGAGCCGGCGCAACTCACCGGTGCGGATCAGGTCGGCAAGGGCCATCGCCATCTCGGCACCCATCCGCTGCCACAGCGGATCGGAAACGGACGCGAGATGCAGGTGCCATTCGGGCATCTCCGGATGACGCGTCAGCCACGGGGCAGCACGGGTGTCGCTCAGCAACGCGTTCACCTGGCTGACGACCTGCTCCTCGTCGCCGGCGGCCGCCCAGATCTTCCCGAGCCGCTCCCGTAGCCGCCGCACGGCGCGCAGTTCCTCGTCGTCGTGATCGCGGCGACCCGTCCAGCCGAACCTGTCCAGGTAGCGGTTCAGGGCGGCCATGTCGGCGAGCTGGTCGCCTGCCACCCGGTCGCTGTTGACCAGCACACAGATGGCCCGCAACGTGAGGTCGGTGTCATGACTGAAAAGCATTTGACCCATGACCCCCTTCGTCGCTAATGTCATGACCAAAGACAATTTTACTCATTACGCTCGGGGGGTGCTCATGGCCGCGGATCAGCTGCGCACGCGACCGGCCGGCGAGCACTTCCGCCTCGGCTTGCTTCTCGCGCTGACCTCGGCGTTCGCGTTCGGGTGCTCGGGGCCGTTCGCCAGATCGCTGATGGATGCCGGCTGGACGCCGACGGCCGCGGTGGTCGCCCGGCTGGCCGGCGGGGCGCTGGTCATGGCGCTGTTCGCGACGTTGGTGCGGCCGGGCTGGATCCGGGAGGCGGTGACGCACCGCAGGGCGGTGCTGGCCTACGGCGTGATCCCGATCGCCGGGGCGCAGCTGTTCTACTACAACGCGGTCGCACACCTGTCGGTCGGCGTCGCGCTGCTGCTCGAGTACACCGCGCCCATCCTCGTGGTCGCGTGGGTCTGGGCCACCACCCGGCGCAGACCGACCTATCTGACCTTGGCGGGTGTTGCGCTGGCATTTGCGGGAATGATGTTGGTGCTCAACGTCTTCGCGGCGGCACACGTCAGCGTGGTCGGCGTCGGCTGGGGGCTGGCCGCCGCGGTGTGCGCGGCCTGCTACTTCGTGATGTCCGCCAACGTCAACGAGGACGGCGACGACGCCGTGCATCCCGTCACCTTGGCCGCGGGCGGGCTCGTCGTCGGCGCGGTGACCGTCACGCTGCTCGGCGTAACCGGGGTGATGCCGCTGACCTTCACCACCAACGACGCCGTCGTCGCCGGATGGACGACCGCGTGGCTGGTGCCGGTGGTCGCGCTGGGCGTGCTGGCCACCGCGGTCGCCTACACGCTGGGCATCTTCGGCATCGCGCTGTTGCGGCCGCGGTTCGCCTCCCTGGTCGGGCTCTCCGAGGTGATGTTCGCCGTGCTCGCCGCCTGGGTGCTGGTGGGCGAGTCGATCACCGTCACGCAGGCCATCGGCGGTGCGATCGTCCTGTGCGGGCTGGCGCTGGCCCGCCTCGGCGACCGCTCCGAGGAGGTCGCCGAGGCAACCTGGCCGGACGGCCCGGTCGGAAAGATGCCGACCGCCGCTGACCGTTAGACCGTCGACGGCATGATGTGTGAGTATGTCGGCGTGACTTTGCTGCGCGCAATGCGCCTGCCGGCAGCGGCGGCGGCCGTCGTCGCCGCGTTCGTCATCGGCCCGATGCCGTCGGCCGTGCCCCAGCCAGGCCCGCCCCCCGGGCAGTGCCCCGACGTCGAGGTGATCTTCGCCCGCGGCACCGACGACACCCCCGGCCTGGGCACGCCCGGCACGGCGTTCGTCGACGCGCTGCGCCGGCAGGTTACGGGGCGAAGCGTCACCGCCTACGCGGTCGACTATCCCGCCTCCTACGATTTCCTGGCCGCCGCGGACGGAGCGACCGACGCCACCAACCGGGTCACGCTCATGGCGCAGCAGTGCCCGTCGACACGCATCGTGCTCGGCGGCTATTCGCAGGGTGCGGCGGTGATGGACATGCTGGCCGGGGTGCCGCCGCTGGGCAACAAGATCGGATCCATGGGATCGGCGCCTCCGCTGCCCGGCAGCCTGCACCGAAACATCGCCGCGGTCGTGGTGTTCGGCAACCCGGCAGCCAAGTTCAACAACCCGATCACCGGTTCGGTCTTCGCCGGCCGGGCGATCGACCTGTGCAAGGACGGCGATCCGATCTGCTCCCGCGGCCGCAATCCGTTCGCGCACAACGATTATGTGAGCGCCGGACTGATTCAGCAGGGCGCGAACTTCGCCGCGGGCCTGGTCTGACCGCCATCCTCCGTTATCATCTGGATCCGTGGATCTGCGTCGTCTTCGCCGACGGCTCGTCGGCGCCGCCTTTGCCACGCTGACCGCGTCGGCCCTCCTCGTCCCGACCACCGCATCGGCGCAGCCGTGCTCGGATGTGACGGTGGTGTTCGCGCGGGGTACCGGTGAACCGCCGGGCATCGGCCGGGTCGGTCAGGCGTTCGTCGACGCGCTCCGCCCCCAGCTCGGTAACCGGACGTTGTCCAGCTACGGGGTGAACTACCCGGCCAGCTACGACTTCGTCCTCGCCGCAGACGGTGCCGCGGAGGCCTCGGCGTATGTCTCGAACATTGTGGCCACCTGCCCGTCGACGCGGGTCGTGCTCGGCGGGTTCTCTCAGGGTGCGGCGGTGGTCGACATGCTGGCCGGGGTGCCGCCGCTCGGGAACCGCCTCGGGGCGGTGGGCCCGATGCTGCCGCCGACGGCGGTGTCCAAGGTCGCCGCGGTCGCCGTGTTCGGCAATCCAGCGACAAAGTTCGGCAACCCGATCACCAGCTCGGTCTTCGGCGGGCGGGCGATCGACCTCTGCACCGACGGCGACCCGATCTGCTCGCCCGGCCGGAATCCGTTCGCTCACAGCAACTACGTCAGCGCCGGGATGGCACACCAGGCGGCGAACTTCGTGGCCAGCCTGGTGTAGACGGTCGGCCGGCAAATTCGCCGCCGCCGGCGTTGTCGCCATCCGTTATCATCGGCTGGGTGAAAAACGATCTTGTACGTCGTTGCGGGCGTCGGGGGCTGCTGCTTGTGGCGGCAGTGGTGCTCGCGGCGACCGGCCTGATCGCACCGGCAACGCCTGCCTACCAATGGTTTGCGCCCGTGGCTGCCGCGCAGTCCTGCCCGCAGGCCGAGCTGATCTTCGCCCGCGGCCGCACCGAAGCCCCCGGCGCCGGGGTGATCGGCAATGCGCTCATCAGCGCGATCCGCAGCAAGACCGACAAGAGCATCAACCTCTACTCCGTGAACTACCCCGCGGACTATGAGATCGACATCGGCGCCAACGACATGAGCGCGCGCATCCAGGACATGTCGGCCCGCTGCCCCGACACCCGGCTGGTGCTTGGCGGTTATTCGCTGGGCGCCGCGGTAACCGACGTCGTGCTGGCCGCACCCATCGCGGCGTTCGGTTTCAAGAACCCGCTGCCGGCCGGCATGGACCGTCACATCGCCGCCATCGCGCTGTTCGGCAACGGCATCGCCTGGGTGGGGCCGATCACGAACTTCAGCCCGCTCTACGGCGAACGCACCATCGAGCTGTGTCACGGCGCGGACCCGATCTGCAGCCCTGCCGACCCCAAGACATGGGAGGGCAACTGGCCCGACCACCTGGCGCGGGCCTACATCAACGGGGGCATGGTCAATCAAGCCGCGGATTTCATCGTGGCCCGCATCTAGTCGACGACCCGCAGATCCCGGGTCAC
Organism: Mycolicibacterium pulveris; assembly: GCF_010725725.1. Taxonomy (NCBI): domain Bacteria; kingdom Bacillati; phylum Actinomycetota; class Actinomycetes; order Mycobacteriales; family Mycobacteriaceae; genus Mycobacterium; species Mycolicibacterium pulveris. Next base: position 1,035,488 of record NZ_AP022599.1, read on the forward strand.
CCTGGTCCGTGCCTCGAGTTGGTCGTCGGGCGGATAGTCCACGCCGACGAGGGTCAGGCCCTGCGGCGGTGCCGCCGTGAACTCGCTGGAGCGTCGCTCGGCCATCAACAGCATTGCGCACCAATCGGGTTCGTGGCGATGCTCACCCACCGCGAGCAGCGCACCCACCAGGGACCGGACCATCGACCAGCAGAACGCGTCAGCGGTGACGTGGGCGGTGATGCGGTCACCGTCGCGCGACCAGTCCAGCCGCTGCAGGTCCCGGATCGTGGTGGCCCCTTCGCGCTGACGGCAGAACGCGGCGAAGTCGTGCAGCCCCAGCAGGTGCCGGGATCCCGCAGCCATGGCGTCGACGTCCAGCGGGCGCGGCCACGCCGTCACATAGCGGGCATCCTGCGGGTCCACACCGTACGGCGCCGTCGACAACCGGTAGATGTAATGGCGGCGCAGCGCCGAGAACCGTGCGTCGAAACCTGATGGGGCGCGGGCTATGTGGCGAACACGCACGTCGGCGGGCAGGAACCGGCCGAGCCGTCGCACCAGCGGAAGAAACTCACTGTCACCCGGACGTGGCGTGCGCGGGTAGGCGTGCGACAGCGCATCGGCGGGCACGTCGACGTGGGCGACCTGCCCGGTGGCGTGCACACCGGCGTCGGTGCGTCCCGCCGCTCGCAGCTGCACCGGAGTGCGGAACACCGTCGACAACGCCTTGTCGAGGACGCCCGCCACGGTGCGCTGCCCAGCCTGCACGGCCCACCCGGCGAAATCGGTTCCGTCGTAGGCGATATCGAGGCGAAGACGAACATGCCCGCCACCGGAGTCGATGGCGGGCATGTTCACGAAGTCGTCAGGACTTGTCGTCATCCTTGTCGGCTTCAGCCTCAGGGGCCTGGTCGGCGGCGACCTCGGTCGACTCCGCCTTGGCCTCCTCGACCGACTGGTCCTCGGTCGGACCCTCGGCGGCTTCCGGCTCGACCGCGGCCTGCGGCGCCGACGCCGCCGCGACCTTCTGCTCGGCCTTCTCGGCGCGCTTCGCCTGCGAAGCCGCGGCACGCCTAGCGCGCTCGGCCTCCGAAGTCACCGTCTTCTCCCGCACCAGCTCGATGACCGCCATGGGCGCGTTGTCGCCCTTGCGTGCCTCGACCTTGATGATGCGGGTGTAGCCGCCGTTGCGGTCGGCGTAGAACGGGCCGATCTCGGCGAACAGCGTGTGCACCACGTCCTTGTCGCGGATCTTCTTCATCACCTCACGCCGATTGTGCAACGTGCCCTTCTTGGCGTGGGTGATGAGCTTCTCCGCATAGGGCCGCAACGCCCGCGCCTTGGGCTCGGTCGTCTTGATCCGGCCGTGCTCGAAGAGCGATGTGGCCAGGTTGGCCAGGAGCGCCTTCTGGTGTGAGGACGACCCGCCGAGGCGAGGACCCTTGGTGGGCTTGGGCATTGCGAACTCCTATGAGGGATGTGACGTACTAGAGCTGTTCGGTTTCGGCGTAGTCCTGGTTGTCGTCCAGGTCGTAGCCGGCGTCGGTGTTCCAGGTGCCGGTGGCGGCGTCGTAGCCGGCGACCTCGGACGGATCAAACGTGGCCGGGCTGTCCTTGAGCGACAGACCCAGCTGGTGCAGCTTGACCTTCACCTCGTCGATGGACTTCTGGCCGAAGTTGCGGATGTCCAGCAGGTCGGACTCCGTGCGGGCGACCAGCTCGCCCACCGTGTGCACGCCCTCGCGCTTGAGGCAGTTGTACGACCGCACCGTAAGGTCCAGGTCGTCGATCGGCAGCGCGAAGCTGGCGATGTGATCGGCCTCGGCGGGCGACGGCCCGATCTCGATGCCCTCGGCCTCGACGTTGAGTTCCCGTGCCAGACCGAACAATTCGACCAGGGTCTTACCGGCCGACGCCAGCGCGTCACGCGGGCTGATCGAGTTCTTGGTCTCGACGTCGAGGATCAGCTTGTCGAAGTCGGTGCGCTGCTCGACACGGGTGGCCTCCACCTTGTAGGTGACCTTGAGCACCGGGCTGTAGATGGAATCGACCGGGATGCGGCCGATCTCGGCGCCCGAGGCCTTGTTCTGCACGGCGGGGACGTAGCCGCGACCGCGCTCGACGACGAGCTCGACCTCGAGCTTGCCCTTGTCGTTGAGGGTGGCGATGTGCATGTCGGGGTTGTGCACGGTGACCCCGGCCGGGGGCACGATGTCGCCCGCGGTGACCTCACCCGGGCCCTGCTTGCGCAGGTACATGGTGACCGGCTCGTCCTCTTCAGAGGAGACGACCAGACCCTTGAGGTTGAGGATGATGTCGGTGACGTCTTCCTTCACCCCACCGACGGTGGTGAACTCGTGCAGCACGCCGTCGATGCGGATGCTGGTGACTGCCGCGCCGGGGATCGACGACAGCAAGGTTCGCCGAAGCGAATTGCCAAGGGTGTAGCCGAAACCGGGCTCCAACGGCTCGATGACGAACCGCGAGCGGTTCTCGGCGATAACCTCTTCGGACAGTGTGGGTCGCTGAGAGATCAGCATGGTGTTTCTCTATCTCCTTCTCGACACCCGCTATTTGATGCCGGTTGGGGTTCTGCGGTCGGGTGCGCCGCAGAAGTCTTTTACTTCGAGTAGAACTCGACGATGAGCTGCTCGGAGAGCGGCACGTCGATCTGCTCGCGCGTGGGCAGCTGGTGCACCAGGATGCGCGGACGCTCGCCGACCACCTGCAGCCAGCCCGGGACCGGGCGCTCGCCCATGGTTTCCCTGGCGATCTGGAACGGCAGCGTGTTCAGCGACTTGTCCTTGACGTCGATGATGTCGTACTGCGACACCCGGTAGCTGGGGATGTCCACCTTGACGCCGTTGACCAGGAAGTGGCCGTGGCTGACCAGCTGGCGAGCCTGACGGCGGGTACGCGCCAGCCCGGCGCGGTAGACGACGTTGTCGAGCCGGCTCTCCAGAATGCGCAGCAGCTCCTCGCCGGTGACGGCCGAGCGCCGCACCGCCTCCTCGTAGTAGCGGCGGAACTGCTTTTCCATCACGCCGTAGGTGAAACGCGCCTTCTGCTTCTCCTGCAGCTGCAGGCGGTATTCGCTTTCCTTGACCCGCGAGCGGCCGTGCTGGCCGGGCGGGTAGGGGCGCTTCTCGAACGATTGATCCCCGCCGACCAGGTCGACGCCCAGGCGGCGCGACTTGCGGGTCGCGGGTCCGGTGTAACGAGCCATCTCTGAAATCTCCTCCTAGACCCGGCGCCGCTTCGGCGGACGGCAGCCGTTGTGCGGCTGCGGCGTGACATCGGCGATCGCGCCGACCTCGAGGCCGGCGGCCTGCAACGACCGGATGGCGGTCTCCCGGCCCGAGCCCGGGCCCTTGACGAACACGTCGACCTTGCGCACGCCGTGCTCCTGCGCCTTGCGGGCGGCGTTCTCGGCGGCCAGCTGCGCGGCGAACGGCGTCGACTTGCGCGAGCCCTTGAAGCCGACGTGGCCCGACGACGCCCAGGCGATGACGTTGCCCTGCGGGTCGGTGATGGTCACGATCGTGTTGTTGAACGTGCTCTTGATGTGCGCGGCGCCGTGCGGGACGTTCTTCTTCTCCCGGCGACGGGTGCTCTTGCCCTTCGCGGCCGCCTTCTTTGCTGGTGGCATCTGCTTACCTGGCCTTCTTCTTGCCGGCGATGGTGCGCTTGGGGCCCTTGCGGGTGCGCGCGTTGGTCTTGGTCCGCTGGCCGCGCACCGGCAGGCCGCGGCGGTGCCGCAGGCCCTGGTAGCAGCCGATCTCGATCTTGCGGCGGATGTCGGCCTGCACCTCGCGGCGCAGATCGCCCTCCACCTTGAGGTTGCCCTCGATGTAGTCGCGCAGCTGGGTCAGCTGATCGTCGGTCAGATCCTTGGTTCGTAGGTCCTTGGAGATGCCCGTCGCCGCGAGAATCTCGTTGGAACGGGTACGGCCGATGCCGTAGATGTAGGTCAGGGCGACCTCCATGCGCTTATCGCGCGGAAGATCTACGCCCACGAGACGTGCCATCGAAGCAGTGTTCCTTCTTCTATGCGGAGGTCTGGTCCCAGCCCGTTCCCCGTTGGGGTCCGGCCTCCGTACCGGACGCGACGAGCGGCCTGTCCGCTCGGTGGTGCTGGGATTTCGTCATTGAGTTGTGGTGGCGAGCCAGAAAACCCCTGGCTCAGCCTTGGCGTTGCTTGTGACGCGGATCGGAGCAGATCACCATGACCCGCCCATGCCGGCGGATCACCCTGCACTTGTCGCAGATGGGCTTGACGCTCGGGTTCACCTTCACGGCTGTGTTCGATCCTGTTCTTCTCGTTCTTGACTTACTTGTACCGGTAAACGATGCGGCCCCGGGACAGGTCGTAGGGGGACAATTCCACCACGACACGGTCCTCGGGCAGGATGCGGATGTAGTGCTGCCGCATCTTGCCGCTGATGTGGGCGAGGACCTTGTGACCGTTCTCCAGCTCAATGCGGAACATCGCATTGGGCAGAGGTTCGACCACGCGACCCTCGACCTCGATGGCACCGTCTTTCTTTGCCATTATGTTTCGGAGATCCTCCGTGTCCTTCTCGTAGTGCGGCGCCCGGTGTCACCGCGGACGGCGGCACCCTGCACGGCGCGACTGATGCTTCCGACTACAAAACGTGAGCCAGCAGCCAGAAATTCCAGAACAGGGGCACGCAAGAGCCGGCACGGGAGCCGCACCGCCGGTCCATATTACCTGCTGAGGCGCTAGCCCCAAAATCGTTGGACGACGATCCCCGCCCGAGAGATTACAACAGGAAAATCGCTGGCTGGGCAGCGCATACTTGACCTCGATGACAGGCCCCACACCCCGCAAGCCCGTAATCCTCACCGTCGACGACGATCCAGCAGTGTCTCGGGCTGTCGCCCGCGACCTGCGGCGCCACTACGGAGAGGCCTTCCGCATCGTCCGCGCCGAATCGCCGCACGACGCGCTCGAGACGCTCAACGAGCTCAAATTGCGCGGTGAGACCGTCGCGGTGTTCGTCGCCGACTACCGGATGCCGCAGATGAGCGGCATCGAGTTCCTCGAAGAGGCGATGGACATCTTTCCGATGGCGCGCCGGGTGCTGCTGACCGCGTACGCCGACACCACCGCCGCGATCGACGCGATCAACGTCGTCGACCTGGACCACTACCTGCTCAAACCGTGGGACCCGCCCGCCGAGAAGCTCTACCCCGTGATCGACGCTCTCATCGAGGCCTGGCGCGAAACCGGGGACCGGGCGATCCCCCACACCAAGATCATCGGTCACCCCTACAACGCCCGCTCCTCGGAGGTGCGTGAGTTCCTGGCCCGCAACCGGATGTACTACACGTGGCTGCGTGCGGACGAGCCCAAGGGCCGTCGACTGCTCGACGCCGCCGGGCTGGACGATCTGACCCTCCCGGTCGTGATCACCGAACAGGGCCAGACGCTGGTCGCCCCGTCCGACGCCGAGCTCGCCGCCACGCTCGGCCTGTCCACCACCCCGGCCGAGGATTTCTACGATCTCGTCGTCATCGGCGGCGGCCCCGCCGGGCTGGCCGCGGCGGTGTACGGCGCGTCCGAGGGGCTCAAGACGGTGCTGATCGAACGCACCGCCACCGGCGGCCAGGCCGGGCAAAGCTCACGCATCGAGAACTACCTGGGCTTCCCGGACGGGTTGTCGGGCGCTCAGCTCGCCGAACGGGCGCGCAGGCAGGCCGAGAAGTTCGAAGCCGAGTTGATCACCGCCGCCGAGGTCCTCCGCCTCGAGGTCGACGGGTCCGCCCGCACGATTCACCTCTCCGACGGACGGGCGATCGGCACGCGGGCGGTGATCCTGGCCATGGGCGTCGAGTACCGCCAGCTCGACGCCGACGGCTGCGCCGGGTTGACCGGCGCGGGCGTCTATTACGGGGCGGCCACCTCCGTCGCCACCGACTGCGGCGGCGAGGAGATCTTCGTCGTCGGCGGGGCGAACTCCGCCGGGCAGGCCGCAATGTATCTGTCGCGCAGCGCGAAACGGGTGACCATCGTGTGCCGTCGCACGCTCGAGGATTCGATGTCCTACTACCTGATCCAGCAGATCCGCGCGCAGAACAACATCAGGGAACTGCCCTACACCAGGGTGCACGCCGTCAAAGGCGGCGACCATCTGGAACGCATCTGCCTGGAGAACCTCCGCACCGGTGAACAAGAGGAACACAGCTGCGAGCGGATGTTCGTCCTGATCGGCGCCGAACCGCGCACCGACTGGGTCGAACAGGCAGGCATCGCCCGCGACGACCACGGGTTCATCCTGGCCGGACCCGATCTGCGTGACGTCGCCGGTTGGACGCTCGACCGGCCGCCGCACCAGCTGGAAACAAGCGTGCCGGGGGTATTTGTTGCAGGGGACGTGCGCTCTCAGTCCGCCAAACGGGTGGCCGCCGCCGTCGGCGAAGGATCGATGGCCGTGATGTTGGTGCACCGCTACCTCGCGGAAGCGTAGGAGTAGGAGGCAGGCCATGGGCGACGCGGAAATCAGATGCATGCCCGACGAACTGAGGACGTTGTTCCTGTTCGAGGCCCTCGACGACCGGCAGCTGCAGGTGCTGTGCGACAACGGTCACATCGCCGTGTTCGAACCGGGTCCGATCTGCACCGAGGGCGACCCGGCCACCTGTTTCTACGTCCTGCTCGACGGCGAGTTGGTGATGTCGAAGCGGTCCGGGGGCGTCGACATCGAAACCAACCGCACCTCCCAGCGCGGCGTCTACTGCGGCGCCTGGTCGGCATACGTGCCCGGCGAGGAGCACGTCTATGAGGCATCGGTGCGGGTCACCAAACCGTCCCGGTTTTTCGTGCTCGACGCCGACGCGTTCGCCGCGTTCATGCAGAGCGAGTTCCCGATGGCGGTGCATCTGCTCGAAGGCCACCGGGTGGGCGGGCGGCGGCAGCGCGAGATCGTCGGGCAGCGCGAGAAGCTGTTGGCGCTGGGCACCATCACCGCCGGGCTGACCCACCAGCTCAACAACCCGGCCGCGGCCGCCGCACGCGCGGTTGCCGATCTGCGTGAAGGCGTCGGAAAGATGCGCCACAAGTTGGCGATGCTGGCCGACGGCAAGTTCACCCCCGAGGCGCTGCGGGTGCTGGTGAGCATTCAGGAGGAGGTGGCCGAGCAGGTCGCCAAGTCCAAGGCCCAGGAGCTCACCGCGCTGGAGCTTTCCGACCGCGAGGAGCAGGTCGGTGACTGGCTGGAGTCCCGCGGCATCGTCTCGGCCTGGGATTACGCGCCGACGTTCGTCGAGGCCGGGCTCGACATCGACTGGCTGGGCCGGGTCGAGGCCTCGATCGACGACGTGGACTGTTCGGCGACGTTGCAAGGCGCGTTCGGCTGGCTGAAGTACACGATCGACGCCGAGCTGCGGATGAACGAGATCGCCGACGCCAGCAAGCGGATCTCGGCGCTGCTGGCCGGCGCCAAGCAGTACTCGCAGATGGACCGCAGCGAGTACCAGACCGCCAACGTCCACGAGCTGATCCACAGCACGATCAAGACGATCTTCGGCGACAGGATCGGTAAGGACAAACCGGTCAATCTGGTGTGGGAGAAGGACACCGCTCTCCCCGAATTACATTGTTATCCAGGCGATCTGAACGAGATGTGGACCAACCTCATCGACAACGCCATCCAGGCGATGGGCGGGGAGGGCACCCTGACGATCCGCACCGCGCGGCACAACGACGACATGGTGCGCGTCGAGGTCTGCGACGACGGTCCGGGCATCCCCGAAGAACACATCGACAGGATCTTCACCCCGTTCTTCACCACCAAGGCCTTCGGTGAAGGCACCGGGCTGGGCCTGGACCTGGCGCGCCGCGTCGTCGTCGAAAAACACCACGGCGACATCCGGGTGGAGTCCGCGCCCGGCGACATGCGGTTCATCGTCCTGCTTCCGCTGGTGGCGCCCGCACCGCGGGAATAGCGGGCCGACGCGACGAAGTTGGAGCAGCCATGACGAAACCGGAGCTCGGCCGCTACGGGGTATTCGGTCTGTACTGGACGTGGCAGAAGCTCAGCCCGGATCAGCTGCGGGCGATCGAGGACCTCGGCTACGGCGCGATCTGGGCCGGCGGCTCCCCACCGGCGGACCTGTCGTGGGTCGAGCCGCTACTCGAGCCCACCACCAACCTCAAGGTGGCCACCGGCATCGTCAACATCTGGACCGCCGAGGCCGGCCCGGTCAGCGAGTCGTTCCACCGCATCGAGCGGGCCTATCCCGGTCGTTTCCTGCTGGGCATCGGTGTCGGCCATCCCGAGGCGCACGCCGAATACCAGAAGCCGTACGACGCGCTGAACGACTACCTCGACAAGCTCGACGAGCACGGCGTCCCCGAGGATCGCCGGGTCGTCGCCGCGCTGGGTCCGCGGGTACTGAAGCTGTCGGCGCGGCGCGCCGCGGGCCCGCATCCGTATCTGACGACGCCGGAACACACCGCGCGGGCGCGTGCGCTGCTCGGGCCCGACGCGTTCATCGCGCCCGAGCACAAGGCCGTGTTGACCACCGATGCCCACGAGGCACGGGCGACCGGCCGCAAGGCGCTGGACATCTACCTGAACCTGACGAACTACCGCAACAACTGGAAGCGCCTCGGGTTCACCGACGAAGACATCGCCAAGCCGGGCAGCGACCGCCTTGTCGACGCGATGGTGGCGTATGGCACCGTCGATGCCATCGCCAACCGGCTCAAAGAGCACCGCGACGCGGGCGCCGACCACGTGCCCGTGCAGGTACTCACCGGACCGGACAAGCTGGTGGACGCGCTCACCGAACTCGCAGGCCCGCTGGGCCTGCGGTGACCCGAAGGGATCCACATGACTGAGCTCAAGCCCGAACTCGGCCGCTTCGGAGTCTGGACGTTCGGGGTGGTCAAACCCGAACAGGCCGTCGAAATCGAGAAGCTCGGGTACGGCGCCGTGTGGATCGGCGGGTCCCCGGCCGGTGACCTCAACTACGTCGAGCCCATCCTCGAACGCACCGAGAACCTTCAGGTCGCCACCGGCGTCATCAACGTCTGGACGGCGCCCGCCGACGAGGTCGCCGAGGCCTACCACCGCGTCGAAGACGCCTACCCGGGTCGGTTCCTGCTCGGCATCGGCATCGGGCATCCCGAGCACACCGAGGAGTACCGCAAGCCCTACGACGTGATGGTGGAGTACCTCGACCGTCTCGACGCGGCCAAAGTGCCGACCAGCCGGCGCGTGATCGCCGCGCTGGGCCCGCGGATGCTCAAGCTGGCCGCACAACGCAGTGCAGGCGCTCATCCCTACCTGACGACGCCGCAGCACACTGGGGAAGCGCGAAACCTGTTGGGCCCGACGGTGTTCCTGGCCCCCGAACACAAGGTGGTGCTGGCCAGGGACGCTGAGGCGTCGCGCCGGATCGGCCGCGAGGCCGTCGATTTCTATCTGAACCTGTCCAACTACCGCAACAACTGGAAGCGGCTCGGGTTCACCGACGACGACCTGGCCAAGCCTGGCAGCGAGCGGTTCATCGACGCGGTGGTCGCCCACGGCACCCCCGAAGACATCGCCGCACGCTTGACCGAGCATCTGGACGCCGGCGCCGACCACGTGACGATCCAGGTGCTCGGGGGCTGGGACAACCTGCTACCGACGCTTGCCGAACTGGCCGGCCCGCTCGGCCTGAAGGACTGACGCCGAACCGGCAGACCGCTCCGTTAGGGTTTTGCCATGCGTTTGCTGATCACCGGCGGTGCCGGGTTCATCGGTGCCAACTTCGTGCACAGCAGCGTGCGGGTTCATCCCGAGGACTCGCTGACGGTGCTGGACGCGATGACCTACGCGGGCAGCCGCGAGTCGTTGGCGGCCGTCGAGAACGACATCCGGCTGGTACAGGGGGACATCACCGACGCGGAGCTGGCGAACAAGCTCGTCGCCGAGAGCGATGCCGTCGTGCACTTCGCCGCCGAAACGCACGTCGACAACGCGCTGGCCGACCCCGAACCCTTCCTGCGTGCCAACGTCATCGGCACGTTCACGGTGCTGGAGGCGGTCCGTGCGCACGGGGTGCGACTGCATCACGTGTCGACCGACGAGGTATACGGCGACCTGGAGCTGGGCAACGCGCGGCGGTTCACCGAATCGACGCCGTACAACCCGTCCAGCCCGTATTCCTCCACGAAGGCGGCCTCTGACATGCTGGTGCGGGCCTGGGTGCGCTCCTACGGTGTGCGCGCGACGATCTCGAACTGCTCCAACAACTACGGGCCCTATCAGCACGTGGAGAAGTTCATCCCGCGTCAGATCACCAACGTGCTGACCGGGCGCCGGCCCAAGCTGTACGGTTCGGGCACCAACGTGCGGGACTGGATCCACGTCGACGACCACAACAGCGCGGTGCGGCGCATCCTGGCCGACGGCCAGATCGGACGGACCTACCTCATCGGCGCCGAGGAGGAACGGGACAATCTGTCGGTGATGCGGGCGATCCTGCGCCTGATGGATCGAGACCCCGACGACTTCGACCACGTGGCCGACCGCGCCGGTCATGACCTGCGCTACGCCATCGACCCGTCGGCGCTCTACGACGAACTCGGCTGGGCGCCCAAACACACCGACTTCGAGGACGGGTTGCGGGCCACCATCGACTGGTATCGCGACAACGAAACGTGGTGGGGGCCGCTGAAAGACGCCACCGAAGCCAAGTACGAGGGGCGTGGCCAGTGAAGGCGCGTGAGCTCGCCGTGCCGGGTGCCTGGGAGATCACCCCGCGGATACATGCCGACGCGCGCGGCGCGTTCTTCGAATGGTTCACCGACGCCGGATTCCGGGACTTCAGCGGGCACCGACTGGACCTGCGCCAGGCCAACTGCTCGATCTCGTCATCGGGTGTGCTGCGCGGCCTGCACTTCGCGCAGGTTCCGCCGAGCCAGGCCAAGTACGTCACCTGCGTGCGCGGCACGGTCTTCGACGTCGTGGTCGACATCCGGGTCGGCTCACCGACATTCGGGCGTTGGGACGCGGTTCAGCTCGACGACCGTGACCGCCGCACGATCTACCTCTCCGAGGGGCTCGGCCACGCTTTCCTTGCCCTCGAAGACGATTCGACGGTGATGTATCTGTGCTCGGCGCCGTACGATCCGCAGCGCGAGCACACCGTCAACCCGCTGGACCCCGCCTTGGGCATCGAATGGCCGCGCCTCGACGGCGATCCGATCTTGTCCGACCGCGACTGCCAGGCACCCACGCTCGCCGAAGCCGCGGCGGCCGGGCTGCTACCCACCTGGGCGGAGACCGTGGCGTTCGTCGAGGGCCTGCGGCGCGGGCGCTGACCCGCGCGCGACCCGATATCAGGGCGGCAGCAGCATGTCCCGCCACGACTTGTCGACAGCTGCTTCCGCCGCCGGGTCATATTCGACGTCGGCCACTGGGGGTGGCGGGCTCTTGGGCGGCGGCGGCAGCTGCGGCACGGGCTGGCCCGAAAGCGTGGCATTCGGGTCGCCCTTCCAGTTGAACCCGTCGTTGAGCGGCACGTAGTCTTCGTCGCTCTCGCAGAGCGCGACGGTGGCCGCGCGCTTGCCGGGCACGGTCTCACACGGAATGTTGCGGGCGCCACGCACATTGAACTGCGAATCCTGCGGCACCCGGCAGTAGAGATCGCCTGCGGGGCGCTCCGGATAGTCCTCCAGCGCGGCAACCCGCTGCTGTTGGGCGGGCAGGAATCCGGTGGTGCACGGCGGCGGCAGGTTGAGGTTCAGGTTGAAGCTCAGGTACTGACCCTTGTAGTCCTGCTTGGTGTTGAGGTTGCCGAGAATGCCTGCCTGATCGGCTTGGACGGCTTGCGGGAACACCACGAGCAGCTGCTCGATGTCGTTCTGGTAATCGAGCGCGACCTGCCCCACCGAGACGAGGTTGGCCATCAGGGTCGGCAGCGTTGGCGACAGCCGGTCCACGAGTTGGCGTCCCTGGGCGGCCGCCGGTCCGCCTTCGTCTATCACGCCCGCGACCGCCTGGTCGTGGTCACGCAGTTCGTCGGTCACCGCGGCCAACCGGGCCGCCCACGCCGAGATCGCACCGGAGGTGTCTGACTGCGAGTCCAGCACCGGCCGGGATTGATCGATCAGCGTTGTCAGCCCCTCCAGGTTCTCGCGGGCGTCGATCGCTAGGGTGGTCGTTCCCTTCACAAGCCGAGACAGTTCGGGACCGAGCCCGCCGACAGCGGTGTACGACTCGTCGATGACGGTCTTGAGGTTGTCCCGAGGTATCGCGTGCAGGCCCTCGTTCGCGGCGGCGAGCAGTGTGTTGATGTCGGGGGGAACGGACGTGTCGGCCAACGGAATCACGTCGCCGTTCTTCAATGGCGGCGCGGAGCCGTTGCGCGGCAACAGGAGTACGTAGGATTCGCCGACCGCCGACTGGCTGTGCACCTGCGCTTCGAGATCCGACGGGATGTCGATCCCCGAGTTCAGCGACAGCACCGCTTCGACACCGCTGTCGGACAACCGCACCGAGCGCACCTGGCCGACTTTCGTGCCCCGATAGGTGACGTTGGCGGTTTCGTAGAGCCCACCGGATTTCGGTAGTTCGAGCGTCACCGTGTACTGGCCGACACCGAACATGGTGGCGGGCAGCCTCATGAAGTGCAGCGTCATCAACGCGACCGCGCCGACCGCGACCACCGTGAAGATGGCCAACTGGATTTGAACCCGTCGATTCACCCGCATGTCACGGCCCCTGATCCCACCGGTAGGGGATGGCGAGCGGGTTACCTTGGTTGTGGGGTCCGCCCGCCATGCAGGGGCTGGGGAACTGCCCGATGGTTCGACCCCACTGCAACTCCAGTTCGGTCAAGTCGCACTCCCACCGAGTGCCGGTGAACAACGCCTGATCGATCCGGCTCAGCGTGAGGTCGACGATCGCGGTCAGGTTGGCGTAATCGCCGCGTTGGAAGTTCTCGAAGGTCTCGTTCGGAAACGGAAAGGTCGCCAACAAGCTGAGGGACCGGGTGAGGCTGGTGCCGGCGTTGGCCAGCGACTCCAGCACGGGGCCGACGTCGTGTAGCTCCCTGATCAGGTTCTCCTTCGTCTGGTTGACCGAATCGACCGTCAGCGCACTGAATTTGGCCAGACCCTCGGCCGCTGCCACCAGGTTGTCCCGCTCGGTGTTGAGCACCTCGAGCGCATCCGGAACGGTGGCCAGTGCCCGGTCGAGCACCGGCTGCTGTGCAGCGAACCGCCCGACCAGACGGTTCAGGCTGTCGGTGGCGGCGATGATGTCGTCCATCTGGTGGTTGAGGTGGCCGGTGAATTCGTTCAACTGCTCGACCACGCTTCGCACATCCTGCTCGCGGCCCCGGAACGCGGTCGAGAGCGCCTCGGCGATGTCGTGCACCTGCCCGACCCCGCCGCCGTTGAGCACCATCGACAACGCCGCCAACGTCTGCTCGGTGCTCGGATAGCTGCCGCCGCGCGACAGCGGAATCAGCGAGCCGTTGTGCAACCTGCCCGTCGGCGGTTCATCGGTCGGCGGCGCGAGTTCGATGTGCAGCGAACCGAGCAGGCTGGTGGCGCCGATCTTGGCGGTGGCGTTGGCGGGCAGCTCCACGCCGTCGTTGAGCCTCATGGTCACCAGGGCGTGCCAACCCTGGCGTTCGATCCTCGAGACGTGCCCGACGGTGACATCCGCGACGCGGACCCGCGAATTCGGCTGGAGATTGTTGACGTCCGGCAGCTGGGCCTGCACCTCGAACGAGGTCGATCCCTTGCCTTCCACGCCGGGAAGGGGCAGCGAATTCAGCCCCTTCCAGCCGCAGCCGGTCATGGTCACCAACGTCAGGACCGCGAGCAGCATCGTTGCCGCGCCGTGTGCGCGTCGCCGCATCATGACCCACCGCCATGGGTGACCATCATCCCCGGCAGACCGTCGGCGGGGTCGGTGGCGACCGCCTCGGCGGGCGGCTCAGGGACCGGGGTCGGAACGTGATCGGGTCGCATCCATTCCTCGCTGTAGGTGATCTCGTTCGGCCGCGCCTGCGTACCGACGAAGAGGTTCATTCCCAACGGCGGGAAGTTGTACTGGCGGTTCTTCATGATGGGCGCCAGATACTGCGCGCACAGCTTCGCCGACTGCTCGCCACCCAATCGGGAAGCGGATTGAATTGCGCCACAGAGGAAAGACACCGGGTTGGCGAAGTTGTTGACGGCGAGCGCACCGGTCATCGACCCGTTGGCGGGCTCGTACATGTTGTTGAAGTTCTGCATGACGGTCGGGGCGATGTGCAGTGTCTGCTTGATGTCGCCGATGCTGTCGACCAGTGCGTCGGTGATCGACGTCAACCTGTCCGACGCGGTGCCGATCACCTCGGTGTGTTCGGCGGCGAAATCGTGCACGTCGGCGACCACCGCATTCAGTTCCTCGGCGGCCCTGCCGATCTTGTCCGGGTCATCGGCGAGCACCGAGCTCACGGCGGCGAGGTTGTGGTTGAGTTGCTCGAGCAGATCGGCGCTGTCGCGCAACGCGGACACCAACGTCGCAAGGTTCTTGGTCGTGGCGAAGACGTCGTCGCTCTGATCGGCGAGCGTGGTGACCGTGCGGGACAGTTTCATGACCGCGTCGCGGATCGTGGGTCCCTGTCCGCGCACATTGTCCGCGGCGGTGTTGATGAGGGCGCCGAGCGTACTCACGCCGCCCGGCCCGGTCGGCTTCAGCAGTTCGGTCACCCGCTCGAGCTGCACCCTCAGGTCATCCCATTCGACCGGCACCGCCGTGCGGTCGAGGCCGATGACTGCGCCGTCGGCCAGCGTGGGCCCCCCACGGTAGGGCGGTATCAGCTGGATGGCCCTACCGGTCACCAGCTGCGGCGACAGGATGACGGCCTTGGCATCGGCGGGAACCCGGTACTTACTGTCGATCGAGAAGGTGACCTTGGCCTGCTCGGGCTGCGGCTCGATCTTCTCGACCTTGCCGACCGACACGCCCCGGATCCAAACATGATCACCCGCGAACAGCCCTGTGGTGTTCTCGAAGTAGGCAACCACCGTCATTCGCGCGCTCTGACCGGGCAACCGCACGGCCAGAAACACACCCGCACCGAGAATGAGCACCAGCGCGGCCGCCAGCACCACCCGCACATTCCGTGACCGGCGCATCATGGCTGTGCTCCCGGCTGCGGTGCAGGCGGACCCGGCGGGGGGCCGCCGGGAGGCGGAGGCGGCGGTGGTTCGCGGTAGGGATAGCGTGGATCACCGGGTTTACCGGTGATCGCATCGGGCAACGTCAGCCTCGGCTCGCCGCCCTGCCCGGTCCGCGGATACGGTACCGGCAGCGCCGGGGTTCCCGGCTGACCCACCGGCGGATCGGTCAACTCCGACGGCAGCAGCGTGGCCGGATCCAGTCCGAGATCGGAGAACGCGGCGTCGACGAACGGCTGGACGAACTGGCCCGGTAGCAGATTGGCCACATAGGCCTTGAAAAACGGTCCGGACGACAGCGATTCGCCGAGCGACATGACGTAGGTGTTGATCAGCTTGATGGCCTGCTGCAGCCGTTCCTTGCGGTCGTCGACGACCTCGAGCACCCCGTTGAGCTTGTCCAGCGCCGGCTTCAGCTGCGCGCGGTTCTCGGATATGAACGCCTTCAGCTGTTTTGACACCGCCGAGATGTTTCCCCATATCTGATCCAGTGCCGCGCTCTGCGTGCGCAGTTGCGCCAGCAGCGCGTTGGTGTCGCGCACCAGGCCCGCGACCTGGTCGGCGCGGTTGGCGAGCACCGACGTCGCCGCGGCGGCGTTCTTGAGCAGGCTGCGCAGCTGAGCGTCGCGGGAGTCGAGCGTCTGCGCCAGGCGAGACACCCCGGCCACCGCTTCCCGCAGGGAAGGCGGTGTGTCGGAGAAGGTCTGCGCCAACGTCGCCAACGAGTCCGACAACTGGTTGGTGTTCACCCCGCTGATCGTGGTCGCCAGATCACCGAGGGCTTCCGGCAACTGATACGGCGACGTCGTCCGGTCGAGTGGAATGGCGCCTTCGAGCCGGCCGTCCCCGCGCGGCGTCACGTCGACGATCTTGGCGCCCAGCAGGCTCTTGGTCCTGATCGCGGCCTCGGTGCGAGACCCCATCCGGACGTCCTCACCGATCTTGAAGGTGACCAGAACGCCGGCGGGCTCCAGATCGATGCTCATCACGCTGCCCACCGGATAACCAGAGACTTCGACCACGGCACCGTTTCTCAGCCCGCTGGCGTCGGCGAAGTAGGCCGAGTAGACCTCGCCGGTGCTGAGAAAGGGCAGCCGCTGGTACTGAAGCGCCGCCACCACGACCGCGGACACGGCAAGTACACCGATGCCGCCGATCAGTATCGGATTGCGTTCCGCAAACGACCTCACTTGGGCGCGCACCTCCCGGTGCTCTGGCCGACCACCTTCACGTACACAGGCTGTCCCCCTTTACCGTTGAGTTTCAGCACCACGTCGCACAGGTAGAAACTGAAGTAGTCGCCGTACATCCCCTGCCGGACCAGCGCCCGGTACTTGTCCGGCAGGGTGTTGATCAGGTTGTCGAGGTAATCGCGGTCCGCCATCGCGATCTCGGCCACCCGGTCGGTCTCATGCACCACCTTCCGGAACGGCGCCCGCGACTTCGCCAGCAGGTCGGCGAGAGAGCCTGCAACGGCGTTGGTATGGGCCACCGCGTTGGAGACATCGGTTCGGCGCTCCGCCAGCCGATTGATCAGCTCGGAGAGTGAGGCCACCGCGGTGTCGAGTCGATCGCTCTGGCCGCCAAGGGATCCCAGCACGACGTTGAGGTTGTCGATGACCTGCCCGATCAACACATCGCGGTCCGCCAACGCGTTGGTCAGCACCGCTGCTTGGTCGAGGAATGACCCGATGGCCGGGCCCTGTCCTTGAAAAGCCGCGATCAACTCCTCGCTGAGGCTGTTGACCTGATCCGGGTCGAGGGCCCGAAACAGCGGCTTGAACCCGCCTATCACCGCGTCCAGATCCAGCGCCGGCTCGGTGCGGGTCGGCGGGATCGTCTGCCCGGGCTGTAGCGTCCTGGTGCCACCGGCCCCCTCCGTCAACGCGAGGTAGCGGTCACCGATCAGGTTGTCGTACCGGATCACTGCGCGTGATCCCTCGGTGAGAACCACCGACTTGTCTACCGAAAAGCTCACCCGCACAGTCGCATCGGGGTTGATCGAGATGTCGTTGACCTTGCCCACCTCCACCCCGGCGATCCGGACGGTCGTCCCTTTCCGCAGATTCGAGACGTTGGTGAACTCGGCGTAGTAGCCGTTGCCCGAGCCGAAGCGGAACTCTCCGAAGGTCGCCAGCAGCAGGAACCCGATGAGCGAGCAGGCGGTCAGCCAGGTGGCAAACCGCCAGATCACGCCCTTTAGGCTACTCACGTTTTCTCCCTTGCGATTTCAGGTCGTTCTACGGCTGGTTCGCACCCATTGGGGTGGGACTCGGTTTAGGCGGTGGCACTCCCGGCCACAGGGGCGTCCCGTCGGGCCCGTACCACGGCGCGCCGTATGGCGGTGCCCCGGGAGCGGTGATCGGCCCGATCGCCGGACCCGGAATGCATTGCCGGATGCTGGGGGGTTCCGGCACCGCACGGGTCACCGGCAGGTAGTTCGCCCAACAGGGATGTCCGATGCCGGGATTGGGTCGGATGTCCAGGCCTGTGCCCCAACCGGTATTGGTGATCAGTTGGCGCACCGGGAAGTTCTTCGTGGCATCCGGAAGCGAACCGCATCCGGGTTGCCCGCCGGGTCCGCCTTTGGCCGCGACGATCGGCAGGTGTTCCGGATAGGTGTAGGGGTCGTTCCCCAGCAGCAGGGCGACATCCAGTTGCAGGGTGCGGCCGTCACCGCCCCACGCCGCGTAGCCCCCGTTCTCCAGATACCATGTCGCTCCCTGCAGGAAGCAGGTGTACACGGGGTTGTGGTGGAGCAGCAGACCCGTGGTGGGTTGCAGGGTGTTGACGGCGTCCACGAAGTCGTCTTTGCTCGTGGCGAGCAGGTTGGTGCCGGCTTCGGTGAAGCCGACCACGTTCAGCAGCAACGCATCCAGCGCGCGTTCGTGCTCGGTGACGGTGGTGCTCGTCGTGCTGACGGCATCCAGGATGGCGACGATGTCTTCGGCGGCGGCGTCGTAGGTGTCGGTGAAGTTCTTCAACGAGCGCCAGTTTGCGCCGATGGTTTCGCTGCGTTCGTTGAGGGCCAGGAGCACCTGGTTGAGATCGGTGATGGACTGCCCCATCCGTTCACCCTGTCCACGGACCCCCTCGGCCACGGCGGTCAGCACCGCGTTCAGCTTCAGCGGATCGATCATGTTGAGTAGGTCGACCACGTTCTCGAACACGGTGTTGACCTCCGTGCTGACCCGGTCGGCATACAACACCGCACCTGCGGTCAGCCGGGCGGGGCTCGGCTCCGACGGATACACCAGCTCAACGAATTTCGTTCCGAAGGCAGTGGTGGCGCTGATCTGGGCCGTGACGTTCGCCGGGATGTATCGAACCTGGTCGGGGTCGAGCTCCAGCTTCAGGCTCGTCCCGTTCTCGTCGTTGCTCAACCTGCTGACACGGCCGACCCGCACCCCGCGCAGCATCACGTCGGCGTCGGTTTCCATCACCAGCCCCGCGCGTTCTGACGTGAGCGTGACTCCTACGTAGGACCGGAACGTACCGCGGAAGGCCGCGGCGGATCCGAACAGGAAGACCACGATCACCGCAAGCAGGATCAGCGTCCACCACCCGGTGGAGATGCGGTGTGTGCCTGCTCTGCGGTTCATGTCCCTATGCCGCCAGGTGGAAGTTGCCGGACTGGCCGTAAATCGCCAGTGTCATAACCACAATCAGCAGCGACGCGACGACCATCGACGCCCGCACCGCCCGTCCGACGGCCTCCCCCACCCCCGACGGCCCGCCGCTCGCCGTGTAGCCGTAGTAGGTGCACATCAGCATGATCATCAGCGCCACCGCGGCGACTTCCCCGATAGACCACAGCACGTCGGTGGGGTGCAGATAGGTGTAGAAGTAGTGGTCGTAAACGCCGGCCCCCTGCCCGTAGACGGCAGTGGTGCCGAGGCGTGCCGCGAGGTACGCCGTCATCAGGCCGACGCAGAACAGCGGCACCGCCACGATCACCCCGGCCAGCACCCGGGTCGATGCGAGGTAGCTGACGCTGCGGATGCCGATCGCCTCCAGGGCGTCGATCTCCTCGTTGATACGCATGGCCCCCAATTGCGCGGTGCTGCCTGCGCCGACGGTGGCCGCCAACGCGACCATCACGGTGCCCGGCTGGATTTCGCGCGTGTTGAAGAAGGCGGATGCGAACCCCGTGAGGGCCTCCACCCCCACGGATGCCAATTGGTTATAGCCCTGCACCGCGACGATCGCACCGGTGGTGATCGTCAAGAACGCCACAATCACCACCGTGCCGCCGATCACCGCGAGGGCGCCGCTGCCGAGGCCCATCTGCGCGATCACCCGCAGCAGTTCGCTGCGGTAATTGACTACGGCGTCGGGGATTCCGGCCAATGTGGTGGCGTAGAACCGGGTTTGGGCCCCGATGCGGTGCCATTCGCCGACTGCGCGGTTGCCCACTCGTCGCAGCCGCGGATGAAGCGTACTCGGAACACTGACTGTCATGGGCCACTCACCTCACCATGAACGGGACGCCGATGGCGGTGACGATGATGTTGGTCAGGAACAGGACGATGAAGGCGAACACCACCGTTTCGTTCACCGCCCGACCCACACCGGCCGGGCCGCCGCCCACTGAAATGCCCTGATAACAGGCGATCAGGCCCGCCGCCAACCCGAACAATGTCGCCTTGATCATCGAGATGATGACGTCGGCCAGATGCGTCATCGTCGTCAACCCCGCGACCCACGCACCGGCGGAGACGTCCATCAGGTACACCGAACACACGAACGCACCGACCAGGCCGGTCACGATCAGCACCGAGTTCAGCGCCAGCGACACCGTGGTCGCCGCGAGCACCCGGGGAACGACCAGCGCTTGAATCGGATCGATTCCCATCACCCGCAGCGCATCGAGTTCCTCCCTGATCGTGCGCGCGCCCAGATCGGCGCACATCGCGGTGGCGCCGGCACCGGCGACCACCAACACCGTCACGATCGGACCGCTTTGGGACACGGTGAAAATCGCCGCGCCCGTGCCGGAGAAATCGGCGGCACCGATGTCGGACAACAGCACGTTGAACAAAAACCCCGAGATGACAGCCCACGGGACCGTCATCAGCAGCCCCGGGAGGGTCGACACCCGCGCCACGAACCAGCACTGGATCATGTACTCGCGCCATGCCAGCGGCGCCCGGAACATCATCACCAGGGTGTCCATGGACATCGCGAAGAAGCCGCCGACCGCCCGCACCGGCTTGGCCATCGCCTGGGTGTCGATCACCATCGCTCTGCCCACCCCGTGACATCGAGGTTCTGCCGTCGGGCGGTTTTGCTCACGCTGGTCCTCCAGGCAGCTGGAACTCGACGTGTGACGGTGAAGAGCGTACGCGCCCAAAGGCCATGATGTCCATAGCTAATACGCCTCACGTGATCGACACAAATTGTAAATGGCGATGATATCGACGCTTTTTATTCAGTCAAGTATCTTCTTAATATCGTCGATACAGCGCCTGAGCGCCTGTTGGCGAAGGTGATGGCGCCAGACTCGCGCCGACCGGTGCGGTGAGGGCATCATTCGCCGTGCACCACAAGTTTCTTCAGCGCGAGGCACACGATCACGCTATCGGCGCTCGGTGCTCGGGGACTGCTCCAGCAAGGGAGATAAACGTCGCCCGTTCGAGACAACCTCAGGCCGGCGCGGCATTTGCCCGGTCCCGCTGATCACGGTCGGCGGTGGTTCTCATCGGCTGAACGCCTCCTGGGTCAGGGCGGAGTTCATGAAGTCGCGGAAATGCAGCCAGCGGCCCTCACGAAGGGTGATGATGTGCGCGAACTCCGATTGCCACTCGTAGCCGGTCTCGATCCTGCGGAACCGTTGCCGGCCCCAGACGGCGAGGTCGTCACCCTGTGCGATGAACTTCCACGGTTCCATCTCGACGATCTCGATGTTCTGGCCGACCCTGGCGAAGAACGTCATCGCCTCGGTGATGCCGTGGTAGTCACCGGCGTACGGGATCTTCTCGGTGCCGTAATAGGTGATGCGGACCTCCGGGTCCAGGTGCCGTAGCGCGGTGTCGAGGTCACCCGCGGGCACGGCGGCATAGATGGCCTTCGTCGCCTCGATGTTGCGGGCCTGTTCGCTGATGGCGGTCATGACAGGCGAAGGGGTAGACGGACATACGCGTGCGTCAGCAGACTGGCGGTCTGCTTTGTCCCGGGGTCGTCGCTCAGCTCGATCCGCTGATAGCGGTCCAGTACCGCGTTGAGCATCGTGGTGACCTCCAACCGCGCCAGCGAGGAACCGAGGCAGAAATGCAACCCGTGGCCGAACGAGAGCTGCCTTCGGAGATTCGGCCGGTCGATGTCGAGCCGCGCCGGGTTGGGGAACACCGCGGGATCGCGGTTGGCCGAGCCGAAGAACAGCGCCACCCACTCCCCCGCCCGGATCAGCTTGCCCCCCACTTCCACGTCGCGGGTGGCGATGCGGAACAGGCGCTGTGGTGGGCCGTCGCGCCGCATGGTCTCCTCGACGAAGGCCGGAAGCGTCGACCGGTCTGCACGTATCCGCGCAGCGATCTCGGGCTCACTCGCCAAGGCGTGCAACAGGTTGCCGATCAAAAAGGTCGTGGTCTCGCTGCCTGCGACCACCAACGTGACACAGAACCGGACGATCTCCTCCGGCGTCAGGCGTTCACCGTCGACTTCCGCGCGCAACAGCGCCGAT
Source organism: Mycolicibacterium pulveris (assembly GCF_010725725.1). NCBI lineage: Bacteria > Bacillati > Actinomycetota > Actinomycetes > Mycobacteriales > Mycobacteriaceae > Mycobacterium > Mycolicibacterium pulveris. The sequence continues at coordinate 1,057,348 of NZ_AP022599.1, forward strand.
ATGAGGTCCTCGGCATCCTCGACGTCCTCGCTCGCCCCCTGCTCGGCGATGATCGAGGAGTGCTCGGCAAGCCGGGCGGCGAAAGCCCCGACCATCTCTTGGTTGCTCGCCATCCGTTCTTCGGGCGTCAGCGCCGAACTCAGCATGAACGCGTTGGCCCAGTTCTTGAAACGGACGTGGTCACCTTCCGGCAGACCCAGCAATCGGACCATGGCCCTGGTGGGAATCTCGGCGGCGAACGACATCACGTCCACTTCGCCCTCGCCGAGATCGTCGAGCAAATGCGGAATCAGATCGGTGAGCCAGGGTTCCAGCCGCCGGACCCGGCGCGGAGAAAACGCCTGCGAGACCAGCTTTCGCTCCACCTCGTGCTTTGGCGGGTCCGTGTTGACCAGCATCAGGCTGGGCGCGGAGGAGGCCTCTTGCAGCGGGTCACGCGACGAGAACGTGTCGCTGTCGCGTGCGGCTTCCCAGACCTGGTCGTAGCGGAAGAGCGCCCACGCGGTGACGGGTTCGTCGGCGCCCGGCACGGTCCCCGGCGGCCAGTCGCGGTAGCCCGCGACCGGGGAGGAGGGGCGCAGCTGGTCGTACAGCGGATAAGGGTCGGCGATGCCCTGGGGCGTGGTGAGCACTTCGATCGCCGAAGCGGTGGTAGATGACATGCCCATCAGCCTCGGACAACCCGCGCAGCAAAGCGATCCCCCGTTGGGGCACACTCCTGCCCCCGTAGGAGGGCAATTTGCGGTTCTGCCCGCAACACCGCCGTGGTCGGGAGACAGTAGACGCCATGAAGATCGCCGATGGCATGCCCGGTCCCGACGAGACGTTGGCAGGCCATCCGGGCTGGGCGTCGCGTCCGGCCAAGGAGAGTGATGCCGCCCGCCGCTACCGGGAGACGTTTGCGGATTGGAGTGTCGACCCCACCGACGATCCGATGGCCGTGGTGTCGGAGGCCATCGACACCAAGGCCAACGAGGTGCGCAACGCGTTGGAGGCGCGCGGCGACGACGAAGCGATCGCGGCGCTGGAGTCGGTGCTCGATTATTGTTCGCTCGAGCGGGAGCTGATCGAGGACGGCGCACAACGACGCATGCTCGCGCTGTTGCAGGTCCAGGAGGCCCTGAGCAAGCTGCGGGTCGTCGATGACGTCGCAACGATCGTCGACCGGGCGCCGCGAGAGTTGGTGGAGTCGTGCGGATTTGACCGCGCCGTGCTGTTCCGCGTGCACGAGGGCCGGATGTTCATGGAGTCGGCGTACTTCGGCGAGGACCGCGAGGGCGCCGAGAAGATGGTCGCGTTCGCCCAGTCCGTGGCCCCGCCGCTGGATCACATGCTGTTGGAGACGCAGATGATCCGCCGTCACGCACCGGCGATCGTGCGTGACGCCCGCAACGACCCCCGCGTAAACAGGCCGATCGTCGACTTCTCGATGACCCATTCCTACGTGGCGGCGCCGGTGATGCCGACGGGCAAGGTGATCGGCTTCCTGCATGCCGACCGGCTGTATTCGGGCCGTCTGGTCGACGAGATCGACCGCGACACGGTGTGGGCGTTCGCGGAGGGATTCGGGTATGCCTACGAGCGCACCGTGTTGCTGGAGCGGATGCGCCGACTGCAGGCGGAGGTGCGCAACGCGCTGGCCTCCGCGGACGAGGCGGCCCGCGCGCTGCAGGACGCCGATCTGGACTTGCGCAAGATCGAGCCGCTGGAACGCAGTCCCGCGGCGCGGTCGCTGGCCGACGTGCACACCAGGGTGATGACGATGCTGACCCGCCGCGAGGTCGAGGTGCTGCGGTTGATGGCGGCCGGCCGCACCAACCAGCAGATCGCCGACGAGCTGGTGATCTCGGCAGGCACGGTCAAGTCGCACGTGAAGCGGGTGCTGCGAAAACTCCACGCCACCAACCGCGCCGAGGCGGCGTCGGCCTACGTGCGGCTGGCCAGCGTGCCCGATGGCGCCTGAACCGGGTCACCCCGCGCTCCGCGACCCTGAGCATTATGTCTATCATCGATAGCCCTATGATCGCCCTGTTCTCCAGCGAAATAGCTTGAAATAGCCCGTCTCGTGAATATTTAAGTCTCTGATGAGTACTATGGCTGGTGTACCTGGCTGCGTACATCTCTCAGAGGAGGCTCGATGACCGACACCGCAGAAGCCACCGAGACGCTTGTCCGCGACTTTCTCGATGCCTGGACGACAAGGGATCTCGACGCGATCTGCTCGGCGTTCGCCGATGATGCCGTGTATCACAATGTGCCCGTCGATCCGATCGTCGGGCTCGGCGCGATCCGGGAGATCTTCCAAGCCTTCCTGAACGCGTTCGCCGAGGCCAAGCTGGACGTCGTCACGCTGGCCGCCAAACCGGGGCTGGTGCTCGCCGAACGGGTGGACTACTTCACGCTCAACGACGGTCGCAAGGTCGAACTGCCGGTGACGGGGGTGTTCGAGGTCGAGAACGGCAAGATCAAGCGCTTCAGCGATTACTTCGACCTCGCGGACTTCGAGCGTCAGAGCGGGTTCAAGCTGTAGGAAGTTAGCGCCTATAGACTTTTGGCAGTATTGAGGCAGCTCGTCCAGCGCCGGTTGAAGAACGCGGAAGGGGGCCTGACAGACGTGGAGCCCGTCGTCGGCACGGTCAAGCGCAGGCCGAAGGACCGCAAGAGCCAGATCCTGAAGCAGGCGGTCCGGCTCTTCACCGAACGCGGCTTTCACTCGGTCAAGCTGGAGGACATCGCCGAAGCGGCGGGCATCACGGCTCGCGCCCTGTACCGACACTACGAGAACAAGCAGGCGCTGCTCACCGCGGCCATCATCACCGCGCAGGATGAGTACCAGAGCGTCCTCGGCCGGGATTCGGGGTCACCGCATGAGCCGCTGAGGCACGAACTACCCGACCTGATCGCCGCCGCCATCGCCACCCGAGCGTTGACGGTGTTGTGGCAGCGCGAGGCGCGCTACCTCAACGACGACGACCGCGCCCAGGTGCGCAACCGCATCAACGCCATCGTCGCGGGCATACAGTCCGGTGTCCGCCTCGAGGTGCCCGAGTTGAGCGACCGGCATTCCGAACTGCGCGCCTGGGCGGTGTCGAGCACCCTGACCAGCCTCGGCCGCCACTCCCTTACGCTGCCGCGGGAAGAGCTCAAAGATCTTCTCTACCAAGCATGTATGGCGGCGGCCCGAACGGCGCCCGCCAGCGATCTGACATCGACCAACGCACCGTCTCATTCCGAACGCGCGTTGTACTCCCGGCACGAGACACTGCTGGCGGCCGGTGCCCGGCTCTTCCGCGCCAAGGGCTACCCGGCCGTCAGCACGAGCGAGATCGGCAAGTCTGTCGGCATCGCCGGCCCGGGGTTGTACCGGTCCTTTTCGTCGAAGCAGGCGATCCTGGACACGCTGATCCGCCGGCTCGACGATTGGTGGACCCTGGAATGCGTGCGCGCGTTGCGGGCCGGCGGTGACGAGGCCGCGACGCTGCGCCGGCTGGTCGCCGGACGGGTCCGGGTGTGTCTGGACGATCCGGATCTGGTGTCGGTGTCGATCACCGAACTCGCCCATGCCTCCGAAGAGGTGCGCGACGGGTTCCTGCGGAGCCAGGCGGACCGCGAGGCGGTGTGGACCGAGCTCGTCGGCAAGCTCGTGCCCGAGACCAGCACCGCTCAGGCGCGCCTGCTGGTGGCCGCGGCCGACAGTTTCATCGACGATGTCGCCCGCACATGGCATCTCACGCGCTATGGCGGAGTTGCCGAAGAGATCACCGCGCTCGCACTGTCCATTCTGACCAGCAGGCGCTGAACCCGGTTCACCACAGCGCGGCCGCGGTACCGCCGTCGGCGTACTGTGCGGTGCCGTTGACCATCGACGCGTCGTCGGAGAGCAGGAACGCGACGATGCCGGCCATCTCCTCGGGTCCGGCCATCCGGCCCTGCAAGCGGCTGATCATGGTGTCGGCCCCGCCGTCACCGAGTGCCTCGTCGAACGTCGTCATCGCGGTCCGTTGCATCGGGGTGTCGACGAACGCGGGCAGCACCGCATTGGATCGCACACCGGCCGAACGCAATTCGGCTGCGGTGATGCGGCTGAGATGAATGAGACCAGCCTTCGTCATCCCGTATGCCGCGGTGCCCGCCGCGGCCACCACCCCGGCCAGCGACGACATGTTGACGATGGCGCCGCCGCCTCGTTCGATCATCTTCGGCGCGGCGTGCTTGGTGCACAACCAGGCACCACGAAGGTTCACCCGGACCACCCGGTCGAAATCCTCGACCGTCGTATCGAGCACCGGCGCGAAGTGCACGATGCCGGCGTTGGCGACCAGCTTGTCGACGCCGCCGAACGCGCTCGTGCAGGCATCGACCATGCCGATCACCTGCTGCTCGTCGCTGATGTCGACGCGATGTGGGACGGCGCCACCGCCGACCTTGGTCGCCGCGGCTTCGGCGGCCCCACCGTCGATGTCCGCGCACAACACCCGACACCCCTCGGCGACAAGCCGTTCCGCGACCGCCAGGCCGATACCCGCGCCCGCTCCCGTGACGATCGTCGCCTTGCCCGCCAGGTCTGGATGTGTCATCGAACCACCTTGCTGTCGCTCGTTGTCTCAGCCCGCGACCCGGAGCCCGCGCTCGCGGATGGCCCCGAAGATCACCAGACCGAACCCGGGTGCATCATCGGCCAATCTGATGGTGTAGACACCCAGATCGCGCAGAATCCACGCCACCGTCTGCGACAGCTCTCCCGAGTCGATTTCCTCGGTGTCCGTCAGGCCGCAGGCCCGCATCGGGCCGGGCGGCCGCAGGTAGATGACGACCCCGCCGTCATTCGCCCGCATGTCGCTCAACGCGGCTCGCAGATCGGTACCGCACCGGCAGGCGGTCGAACCGAACACGTCTGACGTCACACACTCGACGTGGACGTGCAGCGGAACCGGAACCCCGGGCCCGACGTCACCGACGATCAGGGCCAGGTGCTCACCGCCGCCGTGCACGTCACGGAACCCGATGGCGCGGAACCCTTCCCCGCGATTGGGCAGCACCGTCTCGGCCATTCGCTCGACCTGCGGCTCCACCCGCCGCCGATAGCTGATGAGTTCGCCGACCGACACGACCGGCAATGCGTGCTCGAGCGCGAACTCGAGCAGCTCACCGCCTCGCGCCATCGCACTGGGCCGGTGGCGGGACACGATGTCGCACAGTCCCGCGGCGTGGCGTCGGCCAGCGAGGCGGGTGAGGTCGAGCGCCGCCTCGGCGGGACCGGGGTGACCCAGCACGCCTGCCGTGGCCACCTCGACCGGAACCACGTGCCCAGGCCGACGAAAATCCGACGGATCAGAGCTTTTCGCCGCCAGCGCCGCGATGGTGGCCGCCCGATCGGTCGCCGAGATCCCCGTACCGGTCCCCCGCCAGTCGACCGTCACCCGGTGAGCAGCCGCATCAAAGCGGTTCTCGCCGCGATGGCAGATCGGCGGGAGGTTCAACCGCTCACACTCGGCGGCGGGCAGCGCGACCCTGACATAGCCCGACGAGTGCCGAATCGTGAAGGCCAGCAATCTGGGCGTGGCTGTCTCGGCGGCGAACGCGAGATATCCCTCGTTGTCGTTCTCCGGGCCAGTCGTGATGACGACCGGCCGACCGCCGCCCACCGCCGTGATCGCGCGGCGCACCCTGGTGTCCGTCGTCTTCATGTCCGCTCCAACACGTCCGCGCCGGTGATCCGGTGAAACCGACTGCCGTGGAACACAAGTGGCGGCATGTCGGCGTTGGCGTCCAAGGCGCACACCTCGAGAACGGCGATCATGTGATCACCCGCGGCCACCTCGCTGCGCAGCAGGCATTCCAACCAGGCGCTGGCCTCGGACACGACCACCGCTCCGGATGCCAGCCTGGTCCAGGGCACCCCGGCGAACCGGTCGCCTTCTTTGCGTGAGAGAGTGCGGCACGCATCGCCGTGGTGTTCGGCCAGCACGCTCAGACCCAGCCGCGCAACCGCTTTCAACCGCGGCCATGTTCTGGAGCCGGTCTGCACGCAGATCGACACGAGTGGCGGTTCCACCGACACGGATGTGAACGAACTCGCGGCCATCCCCACCGGCTCACCGTCGACCATCGCGCACACCGCGGTCACCCCCGAGGGGTGGCAGCCGTACACGCGCCGCAGTTCGACGCTGTCAACGGGAAGAGGCCGCAGTTCCACTACCGCAATCCCGTCAGGAAATCGAGCAGCAGGCGGTTGGTCTCCTTGGGCTCCTCTTGTTGGATCCAATGCCCGACGTCGTCGATCATGTGGGTGCCGCAGTAGTTGGGCATCACCTCGTGCGCGCGTTCGACCGCCTCGGCGCCCCACGTCGTTCCGACGTCGTACTGGCCGCCGATGAACAGCGCGGGCGGTGTCAGCGGGGTGCCCTCCTGCTCGGCGAGGTCGCACCAGTCGTTGTCGATGTTGTGATAGAAGCTCAGCGGCCCACCGAACCCGGAGCGTTCGAATTCTCCTGTGTAGAAGTCGAGATCGGCGTCGGTGAACCAGTCCGGCATGGTCTCGGGGTAGATGAACGCATCCTTGAGGCGCGCCCCTTCCGGTAGGCACAGCGGCCCGGAGCGGATCACCTCGATGGGATCCATCGCCGCCAAGTCCACGCCGGCGGCCACCGCGGCCTCGGTGGCCGCGATCATGCCCTGACCCGACACGGTGTAGGTCAGGCCGAGCAGCCAGCCGCGGAGATCCTCTTCGATTTCGGTGATGATCGCGTCTTGTTCACCGAAATAGTCTTGGTACCAGATCTTTCCGGGACCGGCCAACTCGAGGTGGTAGTCCTTGGGCCTGCGTTCCCCGAACGGGCTGCCGGGCAGACCGATCACCCCGCGGCCCGCGAACGGGACGCTGATGCCCACGACGCCGCGGCAGCGGTCCGGGTGCAGCCAGGCGAACGTCCACGCCACCGGGGCGCCCCAGTCGTGACCGACCACGACCGCCTGCTTTTCGCCGTAGGCGTCGATGACTCCCACGATGTCGCCCACCAACTCCTTGATGCGGTAGGCCTTTTGCACCCGGTACTTCGACGAGCGTCCGTAGCCGCGCTGGTCGATGGCCACCACCCGGTAGCCGGCGTTGGCCAGCGCCGGGATCTGGTGGCGCCATGAGTACCAGGACTCCGGGAAGCCGTGCACCAGGACCACCAGCGGTCCCTCACCCTGCTCGACGGCGTGGATGCGGGTTCCGCGGCAGTCGAGCAACTTATGGGTCTGCGACATCTGCGACATGTGGGCCCCTCTCTAGCGGGTGTGGCTTGCGGCGAAGTCGGCTTTCGGCGCCTCGGATATCTCAAGGTGGTCGGGCGGCGGAACGGTGCGGTTCTGATAGTTGCGGGTGATCAGCGTCTGCTGGCCCGACAGCCTGGTGCGCGCCCACTTGCCGAGGACTTTGGCGGCGACCCGCGGCGACATCAACGCCGCAGGCGGTTTGACCAGATGGACGACCGCCAGGAAGTCGCGGTAGGCGTCGAGATCGTCGTGGATCAGTTCGATGACCCGGTCCATGTACCAGGTCAACACCCCGAAGTAGAACGGCCGCTTCTTGTCGACATCCTTCACCCAGTCGAACCGGAGGTTCTGCTCCCTGATCACGAACCAGGCCGTGTCGGCGAGCTTGGCGATCCGCCGGTAGTAGCGCCGCGGCAGGTCGGCATCGCCGGGACCGCGCTTGGCCAGCAGCGTCTGCATCTCGTGAACTTCCTTGAGCGCGATCGACATCCCGAGCCCGGACACCGGGTCGGCGCTGGTGTAGGCATCGCCGACCGCAAGCAGCCCGCGTGGCAGGTTGCGCTTCTTCTCGTAGCGCAACCTCAGCATGTTGGGATAGCGGAAGTTGTAGATCGGCGACGCCGGCTCCAGGCCGTCGATGTTCTCACCGACCACCGGTGAGGGCATCAGGTCGGCGAATCGGCGGAACTCCTCAGGGGTTCGCGGCGGCGAATAACAGTTGTAGGCAACCAATGTGGTGGACAGGATCGTGCGCGAGCTGTCGGTGTAGTACTGCGCCGCGTAAGTGTCCTCATACGGTCGGTACGCGTAGCAGATCATCATCACCTTGTCGTGCCACTGCCGTTCGTGCGGAACGTGATGGAACATGGTCGAGTAGAAGCAGTTGATGATGTCCTGCTCCACCTCTGGCGCCCCGATCCCGAGCCGCTCGAGAATCTCCGGAATCGGGGTGTTCTTGCCCGAGGCGTCCACCACGAATTCGGCCGGGATGACCTCCGGATGCCCCTGGTTGTCCACCGCGACGCCGAGCACCGTGTTGGTGTCCCTGTCGTAGATCAGATCGCTGACCTCGGACTCGTAGCGGAACGCGATGCGCGGTTCGTCGTCGAGCCGGCGACGTACGCACCACTCGAGCAGCGGGCGTCCGGCACAGACGATCTGGATGTCGCCGGTGCCCGGCTTCTTCCAGGTGCCGCCCAGGCGGATGCGGTACTGCGCGGCCATGTCGACGTCGAAGGCGCCTTCGCGCACCATGTCGTCGATGATGCCGGGGAAGATCCGTTCCAACTCGATGCGGCCGGCGGTGAGCAGGTGGTGCAGATGCCAGCCTTGCGCCGCGCCGGGCCGCCCCTCGCGGCGCCGATGGGGGTCGTCCTTCTCCAGGACGATCACCCGCTCGAAGAACTCGGTGAGCATCTTGGCTGTGGTGATGCCTGCGATGCTGCCGCCGATCACCACCGCGGTGCCGCGAGCGCGGTGCCGTACGTCGGCCATGTCGATGTCGGCGTAGTCCAACCGCAGCGGGGTGCGCCGCCGCGCGGCCCCGCTCGGCACGAACTTCTCGTAGTAGAGGCCGATGCGGTGAATGTCGCGGTTGTCCAACCAGTTCCGGACCGACTCGACCATTCCCGCGGGTCCGCACAGGTAGACGTCGGCGTTGCCGTCGCCGAACATGTCCTCGTCCAGAAGATCGGTCACCAACCCCACCGGTCCCGACCAGCCCGGGTCGGGATGCGCCACGATGGTGTGCACGTGCAGATCCGGAATACGGCGCCGCAGCCGCTCGAGCTCGTCGAGCTTGCACAGATCCGCGATGTCGGTCACCCCGTAGAGCAGGTGGACCGGCCGGCCGGCATCGGGCGCCATGCTCTGGGCCATCGCCAGGATCGCCGACAGCCCGGTGCCACCGGCCACCAGCACCACCGGGCGCTGCACCGGCCGCAGATAGAACGTGCCTTTGCTGCCCCGTAACGCGATTCGGTCACCCGGCTTCGCCCGGTCGCGCAGATAGTCCGACATCACCCCGCTGGGCAACAGCCGGATGATGAACTCGAGCTCATCGCGCCCGTCGGCCGGATGCGCGTACGAGTAGTTGCGCCACACCCCGCTGCCGGGCACCTGCAGCTGCGCGAACTGGCCTGCCTTGAACTTCAGCGGAGGCATATCCGAAACATCCAGCCGCAGAATGGCTGTGGTGGACGAGACCAACTGCACCTCGGTCACCGTGGCATGCCCGGTCACCAGGCTGGCGGCATTGTTGTCGATCGGATACTGCAGTTCGATCAGGCATTCCGAGTTGGCGAACGTCTGGCAGGTCAGTATCTTCCTGGCGTCGCGTTCTACGTCGGAAAGCCCTTCGGTCCGGCCCATCTCGTAATCGCCCGACCGGCAGGTGGCCACACACGTGCCGCAGATCCCGCTCTGGCACTCGTTGACGATCGCGATGCCGTTCTCCTCGGCCGCCTCCAGGATGGTCTGGTCGGCGCTGGCGGTCATCGTCTTGCACGTTCCGTCCGAGTATCGGACGGTGATCTTCTGTGCCTCCATCGGGATACCCTTCGAACGAGCGCTAGGCGATGGCGATTGAGGGCTTCTTGGCGATGCGCGCGTTGAGCCTCGGCATGACCTCTTCGGCCAGCAGCCGCATGGAGTCCTTCCACGGCCCGGGGTTGTCGCTGTAGTCGAAGCCCAGGATCAGCAGGTGGCCGAACCCGCCGACCTGATCGTAGGTCGCTTCCAGCTTGTCGACGACGGTCTCGACCGAGCCCACCACAAACGTGTTCTCCGCCAGGTACTCCGGTGTGACGTCGCCGTCGGGCACCGTCGGGTTGTGCTTGTAGAACTTGGTCATGCCGAACATCCGGAAGGTCGGCAACACATACTCGCGCATGTTCCGGCCGATCATGCCGTCGACGGCGTACCGGAACGCCTGCTCGTCGGTCTCGGCGACGACCACCTCGCGCACCAGCCGCCAGTCCTGCCGGTCGGGCACGCGACCGCTGCGGGCGGCGCCCTCCAGCACCGCGTCCCAGTGTGTCGCGACGTATTCGGTGTTGAGGTCCAGGCTCATCGGCAGGTAACCACGCTCGCCTGCCAGCTTCAGCGTCTCGGATCCCGCGCTGAACCCGGTTACCCCGATGGGCGGGTGCGGTGCCTGCAAGGGCTTGATGTGCCGTTTCATCAGCCCCTCGAACATCGGCGCGATACCGTTGGCGTTCCAGTACTTTCCGCGGAACTCCCACGGCTCGTCCTCGGTCCAGACCTTGATCATGATCTCGAGCGCCTCACGGGTCATCTCACGGTGCTCACCGTTCTGGCCGTCGACGTCGAAAAGCGCCCAGTCGCCGGGAATCCCGCTGGCACCCACCCCGAGCATGAACCGGCCCTGGGCCAGGTGGTCGAAATAGGCGACCCGGTGGGCCAATTCGACCGGGTGGTGGTACGGAAGCAGGTGAGCGCCGGGGGCGAGCTTGATCGACTTGGTCCGCAGTAGCGCCTGGGCCAACAGCAGGTCGGGCGCGCAGATCGGCTCCCACGGCACCGTGAAGTGCTCACCCACCCACGCCTCGACGTAACCCAGCTCATCGGCGAGCTGGATCAATTCGAGATCCCACTGGGTCGCGTCGTACAGGCTGCGCTCCGGCGGATGCGCCGGCATCAGGAAAAGCCCCAGTTCCATCTTCAACCCTCTCGGTAGTGGTCCGCTCGCCCGACGGCTCGCTGCGATGTGCACCACAGTACTAGCAAGATACTTCATTGAGCGCAAGTATGCGAGTAACTTGCTGATTTACTTGAACAAAAGTTTTATGATCGACGTACTGGCTATGGACATGTTGGTTCGGCGTCACGTAGCCTGCAGCTCAGCAGCGTCACCTCGCGCACAGCGGTGACGACCCGAAGGGAGCACTTCGTGCAGCATTTCGACTACATCGATTACGAACTGCTCGATGACGGCCGAATCGCCGTGATCACGCTCGATCGCCCGAAACAGCGCAATGCGCAGAACCGCGGGTTGCTCGTCGAACTCGGAGCGGCATTCGAACTGGCCGAAGAGGACGACGCCGTGCGGGTGGTGATCCTGCGGGGGGCCGGGCCTTGCTTCTCCGCGGGCCACGACCTGGGTTCCGCCGACGACATCCGCGAGCGATCGTCGGGGCCGGGGCAGCACCCGACGTATCACTGCAACGGGGGGACGTTGGGCGGGGTGGAGACGCGCCATCGCCAGGAGTGGCACTACTTCTTCCAGAACACCAAGCGGTGGCGCAACCTGCGCAAGATCACCATCGCCGAGGTGCACGGGCTGGTCCTGTCGGCGGGCCTGATGCTGGCATGGTGCTGCGATCTGATCGTCGCCGCCGAGGACACGGTCTTCGCCGACGTGGTGGGCACCCGACTGGGGATGTGCGGGGTCGAGTACTTCGGCCACCCGTGGGAGTTCGGCCCCCGTAAAGCCAAGGAACTGTTGCTCACCGGAGACGCCCTGACCGCGGACGACGCGCACGCGCTCGGCATGGTCAGCAAGGTCTTCTCCAATGACGAACTGTTCGACTGCACAGTCGAATTCGCTCGCCGGATCGCCAAGCTTCCGTCACTGACCGCGCTGATGATCAAGGAGTCGGTGAACCAGACCGTCGACGCCATGGGGTTCGGCGCCGCCCTCGACGCCTGCTTCTCCCTGCACCAGCTCAACCACGCCCATTGGGCCGACATCACCGGCAACCCGTTGGGCATCGGCACCGTCGAGCACGGCCTCGAAGACTGGCGGCAGGCGCCGGAGATCCTGCCCGCGGCCAAACGGCGGCCCTGATGGACGTCGACTATCCACCCGAGGCCATCGCCTTTCGGGATCAGATCCGGGCGTTTCTCGCAGAGCACCTGCCCAGCGAATGGAGCGGTGCCGGCGCGCTGCCGCCCGAGGAGCGCGAGCAGCTCAGGGCGCGGTGGCGCAAGGTTCTCGCCGATCGGGGACTGATCGCGGTGTCGTGGCCCACGGAGTACGGCGGCGGCGGACTCTCGGTGATCGAGCAACTGGTGTTGGCCGAGGAGTTCGCCCTCGCCGGTGCACCCGACCGCTCGGAGAACGACTTGGCGGGCATCGACCTGTTGGGCAACACGATGATCGCGCTGGGCTCCGAGGAGCAGAAGCGGCACTTTTTGCCCCGAATCCTCTCCGGCGAGGACCGCTGGTGTCAGGGGTTCTCCGAACCCGAGGCGGGCTCGGACCTGGCGTCCGTGCGGACCAGGGCGGTGCTCGACGGCGACGAGTGGGTGATCAACGGCCAGAAGATCTGGACCTCGGCCGGGCCGACGGCGAACTGGATATTCCTGCTTGCCCGCACCGATCCGGACGCGCCCAAGCACAAGGGCCTGTCGATGCTGCTGGCGCCGATCGACCAGCCCGGCGTGGAGGTGCGCCCGATCGTCAACGCCGCGGGGCACGCCTCGTTCAGCGAGGTGTTCTTCACCGACGCACGCGCCCGTGCCGCCGATGTGCTCGGCGGTGTCGGCGGCGGGTGGCGTACCGCGATGACCCTGCTAGGGTTCGAGCGGGGCTCGCAGATCACCACCGCGGCAACCGAATTCGGACCCGACCTCGAGCGTCTGGTGGCGCTGGCCCGGCAGCGCGGACGGCACACCGATCCCCATGTGCGCGACGAACTGGCGTGGTGCTACTCCCGCGTGCAGATCCTGCGGTATCAGGGGTACCGAGGGTTGACGGCGCTGCTGCGTGGGGAGATTCCCGGCGCCGACGCCGCGATCCACAAGGTCATCTGGAGCGAGTACTTCCAGCGCTACACCGAACTCGCCGCCGAGATTCTGGGGCCCGACGCAATCAGCCCACAGGGCCCGGGAAACGGTGCGGTGCTGCTCGCTCCGGCGCCCGGTACGCCGAACTCGGCCGGCTGCTGGATGGACCAGCTGTTGTATGCGCGGGCGGCGACGATCTACGCCGGCAGTTCGCAGATCCAACGCAACGTCATCGGCGAGCAGCTGTTGGGGCTTCCCAAGGAGCCACGCTGAGATGGACTTCCGCTACAGCACAGAACAGCTCGACTTCCGAGAGTCGCTGCGCGGCCTGCTTTCTGAGGCGGCTCCCCCCGCTCGCGTGCGCGAGGTCGCCGCGGCCCAGGGTCTTGACGAACAGCTGTGGCAGCGGCTCTGCAGCGAGGCCGAGCTGCCGGCGCTGCACGTGCCGCCCGAGCACGGCGGAGCCGGCGGCACCCTGGTGGAGGCCGCCATCGTCTTCGAAGAGCTCGGCCGTGCGCTGACGCCGGTTCCGTTGGCGGGCATCGTCTTCACGATCGAGGCCGTGCTGCGGATGGGTGACGACGAACAGCGGCGCCGTCTGCTCCCCGGGTTGCTGACCGGCGAGTTGATCGGAGCATTCGCGGCGACGGCGCCGGACGCCACCGACCCCTCGACGGCCCCGGTGCGGGCCGTCGGCGCCGATGGCCGCGTCGAGCTGTCCGGCGAGTGCTCGCCGGTGCTGCACGGCCGCATCGCGGACGTGTTCGTGGTGCCGGCCGCCCAGCGCGACGGCTCGCTCGGGTGGTACCTGGTGACCGCCGATGCCCCCGGGGTCACGGTCGCGCCGCTGCCGTCGTTCGACAGCACCCGGCCGGTCGCCCGGGTCACGTTGCAGCAGGCGCCCGCCGAAGCGCTGGCGTCGTGCGAGGGCTGGCAGCGGGTGCTCGACGTGGCCCGCGTGCTGTTGGCCGCCGAGTCGCTCGGCGGCGCCGAGGCGTGCCTCGCGCTGTCGGTCGACTACGCCTGCAGCAGACGGCAGTTCGGACGACCGATCGGATCGTTTCAGGCGGTCAAGCACGCCTGCGCCGAGATGATGATCGAGATCGACGCCACCCGGGTCGCGGTCATGTTCGCCGCCATGAGCGCCACGGACCCCGAGGAACTCGCGATCACCGCACCGTTGGTCAAGGCACAGGCCGCCGACACCTTCGCCATGTGCGCGGGCTCTGCGATGCAGGTGCACGGCGGCATCGCGTTCACCTGGGAGCACGACATCCACATGTACTTCCGCCGCGCCAAGACCACCCAGGCCCTGTTCGGCAGCAGCACCCACCACCGGGCGCTGCTCGCCGACCGCGCCGGGTTGTAGCCCACGTCCGGAAGGGAGCCGACGATGACCATCTCACCTCCTGCGGCGCGTCTGTCACCGTCGACGGGTATCTCGCTCAGCGATGTCCTCGCCCGGCACGCACTCGTGCGACCGGACCACGTCGCGTTCGTCGACTCCCGGCGGCGATGCACCTTCGCAGAGCTCGATGAGCGGGTCACCCGGCTGGCAGACGCGCTGTCGGCGCGCGGCGTCGGTCGCGGCGACCGGGTCGCCGTGCTGGGCCTCAACAGACTGGAGGTCGTCGAAACCTGGTTCGCCGCACTGCGTCTAGGCGCGATCGTTGTGCCGGTGAACTTCCGGTTCGTCGCCGACGAGATCGGCTACGTGCTCTCCGACAGCGGTGCCGCCGCGCTGGTGGTGGATGTGGCCCTGGCCGAGGTGGCCGAGCAGGCCCGTGCGGCCGCGCCATCGGTGCACACCGTGCTCACGATCGGCGCGGACTACGAGGACGCCGTCGCGCAAGCCACCGACCACCCGCTCGACGCCGCCGCCGCGGCCGGCGACGAAGACCCCGCATTCATCGTGTACACCTCCGGGACCACGGGCTTCCCCAAGGGCGCGGTGCTCACCCACCGCAACCTCTACCTGCACGCGTTCAGCTCGATCGCCACCCTGGGCCACATCGACGACGACTGCTGGATGGGTGTCGCCCCGCTGTTCCACACCGCGGGGATCTCGGGCATGCTGCCCGCCTACCTGACCGGCGGCCGGGTCGTGATTCCGCCGTCGGGCGGTTTCGACGCCGAAGCGGCGGTCCGCATGATCGTCGACGAGAACGTGTCGTCGTGCTTCATGACGCCCGCGCAGTGGCAGGTCGTCTGCGCGCTGGACAACCTCGCCGACTTCGATCTGTCCCGGCTGCGGCGCGTCTGGTGGGGTGCCGCGCCGGCGTCGACGACGTTGCTGCAGAACATGATCGACGCATTTCCCCAGGCCGAGATCGTCGCGGCGTTCGGTCAGACCGAATGCAGCCCGATCACCTGCCTGCTCCGGGGGCAGGACGCGGTGCGCAAGATCGGCTCGGTGGGCAGGCCGATGCTCAACGTCGAGGTCCGCATCGTCGACGAGGACATGAACGACGTCCCGGCCGGGGCCGTCGGCGAGATCGTGTACCTGGGTCCGCTGGTGATGAAGGAGTACTGGAACAAACCCGTCGAGACCGCCGAAGCCTTCCGCGGCGGGTGGTTTCACTCCGGCGACCTGGTCCGGCAGGACCCGGACGGCTACATTTATGTGGTCGACCGGAAGAAGGACATGATCATCTCGGGCGGAGAGAACATCTACAGCGCCGAGGTGGAAAACGTCCTGGCGGCCGAACCGAAAGTCGCCGAGGTGGCGGTGATCGGCGTGCCCGATCAGGATTGGGGCGAGACACCGATGGCGGTGATCGTGCCGCGCGATCCCGCCGACCCGCCGACCGAGGCCGACATCGAATCGCAATGCCGGGCGCACCTGGCCGCGTACAAACGGCCCAGGCGCATCGCCGTCGTCGAGGAACTGCCGCGCAACGCGGCGGGCAAGGTCTTGAAGAACGTGCTGCGCGACACGTACGCCGCGGCACCGTCCTACGCGGCGGGATCGACCGACGTTCCGCTGCTCGAGGAGACCATCGGGGCCAACTTCGAACGCACGGTCTCGGCTCATCCCGACGTCGAGGCGCTCGTCGACGTCGGCTCCGGCCGCCGCTGGACCTATGCCGAGCTCAACACCGAAATCGACGTCGTGGCAAGGGGTTTGATGGCCAGCGGGGTCGCCGCGGGTGACCGGGTCGGGATCTGGGCGCCCAACTGCGCGGAATGGACGATCCTGCAGTACGCCACCGCGAAGATCGGCGCGATCCTGGTGACGGTCAACCCCGCCTACCGCACCCACGAGCTGTCGTACGTGCTGGGGCACTCCGGCATCCGGATGTTGGTGGCGGCAACGGAGTTCAAGACGTCGAACTACCGGCAGATGGTCGAAGAGGTGCGCCCGCAGGCGCCGGACCTGACCGAGGTGGTGTTCATCGGCACCGACGACTGGCAACGGCTGCGGCAACGGGCCGACGGCGTCCCGGTCGACGACCTGCGGTCACGGATGAGCGCGTTGACACCGTCGGACGCCATCAACATCCAATACACGTCGGGCACAACGGGTGCCCCGAAGGGCGCGGTGCTGTCGCACCGCAACATCCTCAACAACGGGTTCTTCGTCACCGAGCTCATCAACCTGCGGCCGCACGATCGGCTGTGCATCCCGGTGCCGTTCTACCACTGCTTCGGCATGGTGATGGGCAATCTCGGGGTCACCACGCACGGCGCGACCATGGTGATTCCGGCGCCCGGCTTCGATCCCGCGGCGACGTTGGCCGCCATCGAAAGCGAGCGCTGCACCGCCGTTTACGGGGTGCCGACCATGTTCGTGGCGATGCTCGCCCACCCGGATCTGGCCGACCGCGACGTGTCGTCGCTGCGCACCGGAATCATGGCGGGCGCCACCTGCCCGATGGAGCTGATGAAGCGCTGCATCAACGAGCTGAACATGTCGGAGGTGGCGATCGCCTACGGCATGACCGAGACCTCGCCGGTGTCGTGTCAGACCCGCATCGACGACGACCTGGAACGGCGCACCGCCACCGTCGGGCGCGTGCACCCGCACGTCGAGATCAAGGTCGTCGATCCCGACACCGGGGCCACCGTGCGGCGCGGCATGCCGGGCGAGTTCTGCACCCGCGGCTACTCGGTGATGACCGGCTACTGGAATGACGAGGCCAAGACCCGCGAGGCCATCGACGAGGACGGCTGGATGCACACCGGCGATCTCGCCGTGATGCGCGAGGACGGCTACTGCCAGATCGTCGGGCGCATCAAGGACATGGTGATCCGCGGCGGCGAGAACGTCTACCCACGTGAGATCGAGGACTTCCTGCACTCACACCCCGACATCGAGGACGTCCAGGTGATCGGCGTTCCCGACGACGTCTACGGCGAGGAGATCTGCGCCTGGATCAAGATGCGGTCGGGCTGCGAGCCGTTGGACGCCGCCGCGGTGCGCGAGTACGCCACCGGAAAACTCGCGCACTACAAGATCCCGCGCTATGTCCGCGTCGTCGATGAATTCCCGATGACCGTCACCGGCAAGGTCCGCAAGGTGGACATGCGCGCGGAGACGATCCGGATGCTCAACCTCTGACCCCACCGCACCGAAACTGCGCACAGATCGCGATTTCGGCCGCGATCGCGATCTCCCCGCAGTCTCGGCGCGCACCCCCCTTGCGGACGCCTCTCACGCATTACTAGGATATCCAACTATCTAGTAGCGAGGGGCAGGGCCATGACCAAGCAGATTCCACATTTCATCAACGGCAAGCGCACCGCCGGCGAGTCCAAGCGCACCGCCGACGTGTTGAACCCGAGCACCGGCAAGGTGCAGGCCAAGGTGTCGATGGCCTCGGCCGCCGACGTCGACGCCGCGGTCGCCGGCGCCGTCGAGGCGCAGAAGGAGTGGGCGGCGTGGAACCCGCAGCGACGGGCCCGGGTCATGATGAAGTTCATCGACCTGGTCAACCAGAACATCGACGAGCTCGCCGAACTGCTTTCCCTCGAGCACGGTAAGACGCTGGCCGACTCACGCGGAGACGTCCAGCGCGGCATCGAGGTCATCGAGTTCTCGATCGGCATCCCGCACCTGATGAAGGGCGAGTACACCGAGGGCGCGGGCCCGGGCATCGACGTGTTTTCGATGCGCCAGCCGCTCGGCGTGGTCGCGGGCATCACCCCGTTCAACTTCCCGGCGATGATCCCGCTGTGGAAGGCGGGTCCGGCGCTGGCGTGCGGAAACGCGTTCATCCTCAAGCCATCCGAGCGTGACCCTTCGGTGCCGCTGCGGCTGGGCGAACTGTTCATCGAGGCCGGCCTTCCGCCCGGTGTGTTCCAGGTGGTGCACGGCGACAAGGAAGCCGTCGACGCGATCCTCGAGCACCCCACCATCGCCGCCGTCGGGTTCGTCGGCAGCTCCGACATCGCGCAGTACATCTACGCGGGCGCGGCGGCCAACGGGAAGCGCTCGCAGTGCTTCGGCGGCGCCAAGAACCACATGATCGTCATGCCGGACGCGGACCTCGATCAGGCGGTCGACGCCCTGATCGGCGCCGGCTACGGCAGCGCCGGGGAACGTTGCATGGCGATCAGCGTGGCGGTCCCGGTCGGTGAGGAAACCGCCGATCGCCTGCGCGCCAGGCTGGTCGAGCGCATCAACAATCTGCGGGTGGGCCACAGCCTGGACCCCAAGGCCGACTACGGCCCCCTGGTTACCGAGGCCGCCCTGCAGCGGGTGCGCGACTACATCGCCCAGGGCGTGGAGGCCGGCGCCGAGATCGTGGTCGACGGCCGCGAACGCGCCAGCGACGAATTGCAATTCGGTGACGACAGCCTCGAAGAGGGCTTCTTCATCGGACCCACCCTGTTCGACCACGTCACCACCGACATGTCGATCTACACCGACGAAATCTTCGGGCCGGTGCTGTGCATCGTGCGCGCGCACGACTACGACGAGGCGCTGCGGCTGCCCTCCGAGCACGAATACGGCAACGGCGTCGCGATCTTCACCCGCGACGGCGACGCGGCCCGCGACTTCGTGTCCCGCGTGCAGGTCGGCATGGTCGGCGTCAACGTGCCGATCCCGGTGCCGGTGGCCTACCACACCTTCGGCGGCTGGAAACGCTCCGGCTTCGGCGACCTCAACCAGCACGGCCCGCATTCGATCTTGTTCTACACCAAGACCAAGACCGTCACCCAGCGGTGGCCGTCCGGCATCAAGGATGGCGCGGAGTTCGTGCTGCCGACCATGAAGTAGGGGTTTCGTGGATTACTTCGGGCTCGACGACGACGAGCGGGTGATCGCCGAGACGGCGGCCTCGTTCGCCGAGAAGCGCCTCGCGCCACACGCTTTGGAGTGGGATGCCACCAAGCACTTCCCCACCGACGTGTTGCGCGAGGCGGCCGAGCTCGGCATGGCGGCGATCTACTGCCGCGACGACGTCGGCGGCAGCGAGCTGCGCCGGATCGACGCGGTGCGGATCTTCGAGGAACTCGCCAAGGCCGATCCCACCGTCGCGGCGTTCCTGTCGATCCACAACATGTGCGCCTGGATGGTCGACACCTTCGGCACCCACGAACAACGCAAGTCGTGGGTGCCGAGGCTGGCGTCGATGGAGGCCATCGCCAGCTACTGCCTGACCGAACCCGGCGCGGGGTCCGACGCGAGCGCGTTGCGCACCAAGGCCGTCCGCGCCGGCGGTGACTATGTGCTCGACGGCGTCAAACAGTTCATCTCCGGCGCCGGGTCGTCCGACGTTTACGTGGTGATGGCCCGCACCGGCGAGGACGGACCTCGCGGCATCTCGACCTTCCTCGTCGAAAAGGACTCGCCCGGGCTGAGTTTCGGCGCCGACGAGCTGAAGATGGGCTGGAACGCCCAGCCGACCGCGCAGGTGGTCTTCGAAGGCGTCCGGGTGCCCGCCGACGCGATGCTCGGCGGCGCCGACGGTGAAGGCACGGGCTTCGGCATCGCGATGCAGGGCCTCAACGGCGGCCGGATCAACATCGCCGCGTGTTCGCTGGGCGGCGCGCAGGCCGCCCACGACAAGGCGACGCGGTACCTCGCCGATCGCCACGCGTTCGGCGGTGCGCTGCTCGACGAGCCGACCATCCGGTTCACCCTCGCCGACATGGCCACCGCGTTGCAGACCTCGCGAGTGCTGTTGTGGCGCGCGGCCACCGCGCTCGACGAGAACCACCCGCGGAAAGTGGAGTTGTGCGCGATGGCCAAACGCTATGTCACCGACTCCTGCTACGACGTCGCCGACCAGGCGCTGCAGTTGCACGGCGGCTACGGATATCTGCGCGAGTACGGGCTGGAGAAGATCGTCCGCGATCTGCGGGTGCATCGGATCCTGGAGGGAACAAACGAGATCATGCGCGTGGTCATCGGCAGAGCAGAAGCGGCCAAGGCCCGCGCAGCGACATAGGCGACATAGGAGATTAACCATGAGCACGGTCGCGTTTTTGGGGTTGGGCCACATGGGCGGGCCGATGGCGGCGAACCTTGTCGCCGCGGGCCACACCGTGCACGGGTTCGACCCGGTGCCGGACCTGCGGGACGCGGCCGCCGGGGCGGGCGTTCAGCCCTTCGACAGCGGCGCCGCGGCCGTCGATGCCGCCGATGTCGTCATCACCTCGCTTCCCAACGGGGACATCGTCAAATCGTGCTACGCCGAGGCGTTGCCCGCGGCGAAGGACGGCGCCCTGTTCATCGACACCTCGACGATCTCCGTCGACGACGCCCGCGCGGTGCACCAGCAGGCGCTCGACCGCGGTCTCGCCCAACTCGACGCGCCGGTGTCCGGCGGGGTGAAGGGCGCAACGGCGGGCACGTTGGCGTTCATGGTCGGCGGCGAGGACGACGCCGTTGAGCGGGCCCGGCCGGTGCTGGAACCGTTGGCGGGCAAGATCATCCACTGCGGGCCATCCGGCACGGGCCAGGCCGCCAAACTGTGCAACAACATGGTGCTCGCGGTGCAGCAGATCGCCATCGGCGAGGCGTTCGTACTGGCCGAGAAGCTGGGCCTGCCGGCCCAGTCCCTGTTCGACGTCATCACCGGCGCGACCGGCAACTGCTGGGCCGTGCACACCAATTGCCCGGTGCCGGGCCCGGTGCCGACCTCACCTGCCAACAACGACTTCAAGCCGGGGTTCGCCACCGCGTTGATGAACAAGGACCTCGGCCTGGCGATGGCCGCGGTCAAGTCGACGAATGCCAAAGCGCCGCTTGGCAGTCACGCCGCGCAGATCTACGCCGAGTTCAACGCCGACCACGCCGACAAGGATTTCAGCGCGGTGATCGAACTGCTGCGCAGCTGATCTCAGCGGTTGCCCGACGACGCGTCGAGCCAGGCGCGGTTGCCGTACCCGTCGAGGTGGACGACCTCTTGGACCGGCTTGCGGGTCGTGGGTCCGTATCGACCGCGCGGCCAACCGAGCGGCACGACGCACACCGGCGTCACCGTCAGCGGCAGGCCCAGGATTCGTCGCGCAGACGTCACGCTCCACAGCGGCAGGGTGATCAGCGACGCGCCGAGCCCCATCGCCCGTGCGGCCAGCAACAGATTCTGCACGCTGGGATAGATCGAACCGAAGAACGTCGTCTCCCCCACGAACGGGGACGGCGCGTACGGTAACCGCATGCCGCCGCGCAAGCACGGCACGACAAGGACCGGGATCTCGCCGAAATGGTCGACCTGCCATTGCGTGGCCCGCAGCATCTTCTGCATCGATTCGTCCCCTGCGACGACGCGCCGGCCGATCGCGCCGTAGAGCGACCAAGCTTGGCGATACCGCCTGCCGAGTTGCTCCTTGACGCTCCGGTCCTTCACCACGATGAATTCCCAGTTCTGCCCGTTGGACCCGGTCGGGGCCCGCAGCGCCAACTCGATGCACTTGAGCACGACGGCATCGTCGACGGGATCGGGAAGCACGCGGCGCACCGCGCGCTGGGTCATCATCGCCTCGACCAGAGGCATGTTCACGCGGGCGAGCGCTTCTTCGGCGGTCGGAATGGCGGTGGGAATGTCGGCCATTGATCGAAACTACCGCGCCGACCGACTAGACGCTACGCCGCCGACGGCTTGTGGGTCTTCCACCAGTTGGCGTGCAGCCGTTGACATTCGGCGATGCGCAACGGATCGCTGCCATCGAAGTCCGGCCGCACGGCCACCGCCGTCGGGATCTCGGGGGTGCCTTCGCCGGTGATGACGACGGTGGCCAGCCCCGCGGCGTTGGCGGCGCGCAGCCCGGACGCCGAGCCGCTGACGGCCAGCGCGTCCTCGGCGGACAGCCCCAGCTCCCAGAGGGCGTGCCGGTGCGCGTCGGGATCTGGCATCGTCTTCTTCACGTCCTCGGCGGTCACCACGACCTCGACGAGGCCCTCGCCGGCGAGCTGCCGCACCAACGGCTCCGCCCAACTGCGCTGCCCATTGGTCACCACGGCCACCTGCACGCCCGCCGCGAACGCCTCCACCAGCAGGTCCGCCAGCCCGGGACGCGGCGCGAGATCGTGTGCGAGGACCAGCTCGTCGAACATCATCGTCTTGGTTGTGTAGATGTCGTCGGCCAGCAGTGCGGTCAGCACGTCGGACTCGGTGGCCACGCAGCGCTTGCGCAGCTCGGCCGCCACCCGCTGCCGCTCGTCGGTCAGCGCCAGCAGCTGGCGGTAGCGCGGGACCGACCACTCGAAGTTCAGGCCGTGGGCGGCGAAGGCGGCGTTGTAGGCCACGCGGTGCCCGTCGCACTCGATGTCGGTCAACGCGTCGAGGTCGAAGAGGACAGCGCGCAGCTGGCTGACGGCCGCGGCCGGCGCTGCGTTGTCCCACCAGAAGCGTCCGGCGCGCCAGGTCTTCTCCTGCGATGTCGGCATGAATCAAGGGTGTCTCACGTCACAGCTGCCCGCCTCCCCCGCAGGGGGGATAACCAAGGTCAACTTCTGCAGCCGCCGCCCGCACCCGCAATAAGGTGGTGCCATGACCGCGACGGCCGAACCGGTACGAATTGTGCTGGTAGACGACCACGAGATGGTGATCGAAGGGCTCAAGGCGATGCTTGCCGCGTTCTCCGAACGCGTCGTGGTGGTCGGCCAGGCCGTGGGTGCTGAGCGTGCGCTCAGCGTGATCGACGAGCTCGATCCCGACATCGTGCTGTGTGACGTGCGGATGGAGGGTTCCAGCGGCCTGGATCTGTGCCTTGAACTGCGTGAACGCCACCCCGACCGCAAGGTCGTGATGCTGTCGGTCTACGACGACGAGCAGTACCTCTTTCAGGCCTTGCGGGTGGGCGCGTCCGGGTACCTGCTCAAGAGCATCAGCAGCGACGAGCTGGTGCGCCAGCTCGAGTTTGTGCACCGCGGCGAGACCGCGATCGACCCCGGCATGGCCGCCAGGGCCGCCGACACCGCCGCGAGGTTGCAGCGCGACGAGTTCTGGCCCGGCGCGCGCCAAGGCCTGACCCAACGCGAGAGCGAAATCCTGTCGTTCGTCGTCAACGGGCTGTCGAACCGGGCGATCGCCACCAAACTGGTGATCGGCGAGGAAACCGTCAAGAGCCACCTGAGCTCGATCTACCGCAAGCTCGGGGTCAGCGACCGCACCGGCGCGGTGGCCACGGCGCTACGCGAAGGGATCTACCGTTGACCTCCGGCCCACGACCCGGCGACGCGGTCCGCGACCTCAGCGAGTACGCGCTGGCCGCCGACCGCGAGCTGGCGCTGCTGCGCGAACTGATCCAGGCCGCCTCCAAGGGCCCAGGGGTCGAGCCGTTGGCCGCGGCGGCCGCGCGGATGATCACCGCGGCGACCGCCAGCGACGTGTGCTTCGTGCACGTGCTCGACGACACCGACCGCTCGCTGACCCTCGCGGGCGCGACGCCACCGTTCGACGCGGAGGTCGGCAAGATCAGACTGCCCCTGGGGCAAGGGATTTCGGGTTGGGTGGCCAGCCACCGCGAGCCGGTGGTGATCACCGAGGACAAGGAGTCCGATCCGCGGTACATGCCGTTTCAGTCGCTGCGCGGCTCGGACTTCACGTCGATGGTGTCGGTGCCGATGGAGACCGATCCGGGTGGTCTGGTCGGTGTGCTCAACGTGCACACCGTTGAGCGACGCGACTTCACCGACCGCGACGTCGAGCTGCTGCTGGTGATCGGCCGGCTCATCGCCGGCGCGATGCACCAGGCCCGGCTGCACCGCCAACTGGTCGCCCGCGAACGTGCGCACGAGGTGTTCGTCGAGCAGGTGATCGAGGCGCAGGAACTCGAACGCCGCCGGCTGGCCGGCGACATTCACGACGGCATCTCGCAGCGGCTCGTCACGCTGTCCTACCGCCTCGACGCCGCCACCCGCGCCGACGATCCGAATATCGCGGCCGAGCAGCTCGGCATGGCCCGCGAACTGGTGAAGTTGACGCTCGAGGAGGCGCGCGCGGCGATCAGCGGGCTGCGTCCGCCGGTGCTCGACGACCTCGGCCTCGCCGGCGGACTGGCCAGCCTTGCCCGCTCGATTCCGCAGATCGACATCGACGTCGACCTCGAGGAGACCCGGCTGCCCGACCACATCGAGCTCGCGCTGTACCGGATCGCGCAGGAATGCCTGCAGAACGTCGTCAAACACGCCAACGCCTCCGGCGCCCGGCTCACCTTCGCCGTCGATGCGGGCGAGTCCACGCCCGTGGCGCGCCTCGAAATCGTCGACGACGGCGTCGGTTTCGACACTTTCGAGCATCCGCTGGGCAGCGACGAGATGGGCGGCTACGGGCTGCTGTCGATGGCCGAACGCGCCGAGATCGTCGGCGGCCGGCTCAACATCCGGTCCCGACCGGGCGCAGGGACGGCCGTCACCGCGACGATCCCGCTGCCGTCCGCGGCCACCACCCCTTAGCGCCGAAATAGCATTCCAGGCTGGAAATTCGCCCCGGCGACGACCCGGAATGCTATTTCGCGGGGCCGTCAGAAGTCGCCGGAGTTTCGGCGCAGTGTCTCGATGGAATCGGCCAGCGCACGTGATTCGGCTTCGGACATCCCGATGTCGGCGAACACCTCCTTGTTGAGGGTCACCGTCGCGTCCTCCACGGTCGAGCGGCCGAGATCGGTGATCCGCACCAGCGTGGTGCGGCCGTCGGTCGGATGAGGGGTGCGCTCCACCAGGCCGTCGGCCTCCAGGCGCCGGATCGCGTGGGTGACGCTGGTGACGTGCACCTGCAGCCGGTCGGACGCCTTGGTGATCGGCAGTTCCCCGTTGCGGCTGAACGCCAACAGCCGCAGCAGCTCGAATCGCGAAAAGCTCAGGTCATAAGGCCGCAGCGCGGTTTCCACCCGGGCCAGCAGGATCTGGTGCGCACGCATCACCGACGTCACCGCGACCATGCCGTCGGCGACGTCGCCCCATCCGGCGCGCTCCCAGTTGGCGCGGGCCAGCGCGATGGGGTCGCGGTGGTCAGGCTGCCACGATTCGGAGGCCACGCCCCTTCTTACCTCACCCCCGCGGGCGCCTGCTGCTGATTTCAGCGCACGGCGGCCAGCACGGCGCGGGTGGCGCGGCGGTCACCGACGGTGATGCGCACGCCGCCGTTGGCGTAGTGACGCACCCGCAGCCCGGTGCCGTCGAACACCTCCCGCCACGGCCGGTCACGCTGCGGCAGATACACGAAGTTGGCGTGGCTGTCGGTGCTGTACACCCCCATCGAGGCCAACCGCATGCGCAGATACCGGGTTTCGCTGCTGATCATCTGGATACGTTGCTGCAGTTCAGTTTCCGCTTCATAGGAGGCGACGACGGCGGCCAGTCCGGTGGTGGCGATGCCGAAGGGCAGCTGCATGGCCCACAGCCGGCGGGCCAGCGGCGGGGCGCAGAAGCCGTAGCCGATGCGCAGCCCGGCGAGGCCGTAGGCCTTCGAGAACGTCCGAACCACCACGAGATTCGGATACCGCGCGACCAGTTCCGCGGCGTCGAGTCGCGCCTCCGGTGGCAGGAACTCGACGTAGGCCTCGTCGAGCAGCACCACGGTGCCCGGCGGCACGCGGTTGAAGAACTCCTCGATGTCGGCAGCGGGCTCGATCGTTCCGGTCGGGTTGTGCGGTCGGCACAGCACCACCACCCGGGCCGAGGCCGCCGCACGTGCCAACGCGTCCAGGTCGTGGCGGCCGTGGCCGTCGAGTGCCACGGTGGCCGAAGCCAGCCGGGCCATCTGGGCGAACACCGGATACCCATCGAACGTCGGGTACGCCATCGCCAGCGTCTCACCCGGGCGCGTCACGGCCTGCAGCACCTGCATGATCACGCCGGTGGCGCCGACGCCGACGACCACCTGGTCGGCGCGCACGCCGATGTGGGTGGCGATCAGCGCGCGCAACTGCTGCGGCAGGTACTCCGGATAGCGGTTGGCGGTGTCGATCGAGGCGCTCAAGGCCGCCTGCACGGCGGGCAGTGGCGGAAACGGATTCTCGTTGAGCGACAACGCGAACGGGTCCAACCCATCGTGGATTACACCGGCGGCTTCGGTCGTGTCACGGTCCGGTGTTGTCATCAGCGACCGCCCCACCGCACCGCAGCGGCTCCTGCGAAGTCGCCGGCGTGTGCGAACGCCGCCATCATCACCACGCCACCGGCCCGCAACCGGCCCTCACCGATCGCCCGGTCGAAGTTGATCGGAATGCCCGCGGCGAACAGGTTTCCGCACTCATCGAAAGTGTCGACGTGGCGCTCCTTGGGCAGTTCGAGCGCCTCGCGCCAGTTGCGCAGAAACACCCGGTTGGGCTGGTTGGTGACGAGCAGGTCGAGGTCTTTGGGTTTGACGCCGATCCGGTCGCACACCGCATAGGACACCTCGGGAACCTGACGGTTGCCGCGGGCGAGCACCTTGGTGATCTTGCTTTCGGTGAACCCGATGTAGCCCTCGCCCGGACCCGGCTGCCACCATTTACGCGGCGGGTCCACCGCGATGGTCATGTCCCCGGCGAACTCCCCGTAAGTGCGGCACTCGACGTCGAGGATCGGTGAACGCTCCGACACCGCCACCAGGCCCACCGCGGCGCCGTCGCCCGGCACGGCCGCCTGCGCCTTGCGCCGCACGCGCGGTTGGTCGAACACCTGCCCGGCCGCGTTCTGCGCGACGGCGATCAACGCGGTCTGCCCCGCGCCCGAGGCCAGTAGTTGACGCGCCACCTGCATGCCGAGCACGAACGCCGCGCAGCCGCCGTTGTGCAGATCCAGCACCCAATTCGGTTTCATCCCAAGGCGATGCGCCACGGCCCCGCCGCTACCGTAGAACGGCATATCCGGCAACTGGGTGTGGGTGATCAACACGTCGGCGCCGGCGACCACGTCGGCTCCGTGCCGCTCGATCAGCCCGGCGGTCGCGCGCTCGACCATGTCGACCGCGGTCTCGTCCGGCCCGACATGATGGCGAAAGCGCGGCGCGCGGAACATCACGTTGTCCCGCAGGTCATCCGATTCGGCGAACTGCGCATAGTAGCTCGCACCGATCGGTTCACCCGGTAGATAGGTGGCGACGTCGAGAAGGCTGACGGTCATGTGCTCACCTCATCCAATCGGGTGTCACGGGAAGCCCGTTGTGGTGGCGGTATTCGGCGATCGCCTTGAGGTTTTGCAGCTCCAGGAGGTGACCCGCCCCGAACATGTCCCAGAAGTCGCCGACCCAGACGGGGCGCTGCGGCGGCGCGGTCTCCGGATAGGGGTTTCGGTCGTAGAACGGGTGATGGCAGTTGGTCCACAGCACCACCGATCCCGGCTTGTCGAACACCAACTGCGCGTCGACGATCCGCATCAGGTAGATCATCCACAGGTGCGCGCCCTGGTCCCACGCGCAGTGGTAGTCGACGGTCATCGCGTCGCTGTCGGCGCGCGTGCGGGTGAAGATCCGGGTCTCCGAGCCGAGCCGGTCGTAGGCGATCCAGAGCCCGGGTTCCTCGGTGGTGGCGAAGCCGCGCAGGCTGTAGGTCCACTCTTCGAGGCTGCGGGTGTCGGACATGTAGTCGAACAGCTCGCCGGGTGGACAGTCGATATAGCTGTTGACCGTGCAGAATTCGCCGAACACCTGGTCATGCGGATACACCGACCGCATCATCTCCATGATGATCGGCGTGGCCTTCTCCCGCGGCGACGTCTCGATGCGGATGAGCCCGTCGAGCGGATCGGCGGTGCCGCGGTGGGTGGTGATGTCATCAAGTGCGGGCAACGACATGAGATCGGTTCTCCTTTGTGCGGACGCTGTCTGACGTGAGAAACGCGGCGAACGGCGGGATTTCGTCTGCCGAGCATTCGACGCTGATGACCGAGGGACCGTCGTGGCCGAGCGCGGAGTCCACCGCGGCGGGCAGGTGTTCGAGGTCGCCGACGTCGGCGGCGGGCAGCCCGGGGAACATGGCCGCCAGCCCGGCCCCGAGTCGGCTCGGGCCGAAGCGGTTGTAGCTGTAGCGGTCGCCGTAGAAGAGTTGCTCGCGGGTCACGCACATGGCGTGCGCGTGGTTGTCGAACAGCAGAAACGTCACGGGCAGCCGATACTGCAGTGCGGTGTGAATCTCCATGCCGTGCATGAAAAAGGCGCCGTCGCCGGCGATCACCACGGTGCGCCTGCGTCGTGCGAACGCCACGCCGACACCGGCGCCGAAGCTGTAGCCCATGCCGCCCATGCCGAGCGCGACGAGGTATCTGCCGTCGCGGCGCACCGGCAGATGGTGGATCGCCGACGCGCCGATGTTGCCGGCGTCGACGACGATGTCGACGCCGTCGGGCAGCGCGTCGTCCAGCACGGCCATCGCGTCGCGGTACCGGATCCCCGGGCCGTCGTGTGCTGGGGGCTGAAGACAGGTGCGCGGCACCGCATCCGGCACCCGCACGCCGGTGGCGCGGCCGTTGCCCGTCAGCGCGGCGGTCAACAGCGTCAGCGAGCCGCGCAGGTCGTCGGTGTGCACGTGGGTGCACGGCAGGTGCGGTGGGTACGACCCGATCGAGTACACCGGCGTCGCCGCCAGCGCCGCGTCCAGGCCTGCACGTGCGGTCACCGACATGCGGGTGCCCACCAGCAGGCACAGCGCGCTGGCCGCAACGGCGTCCGCGACACCGGGATGCCCCATCACGCCGGTCACACCGAGCGACGACGACGACCCCGAGCCGGGCGTACCCGCCACGTCCTTGGCGTCCGGCACGCAGGCCACCCGGGCCCGGACCAGGGCCCGAAGTTGTTCGAGTTCGGCGCGCGCGTCGTCCCGCGCGACCTGGTCGCCTGCGATGATCGTGACCGGCCCGTCGGCGCGTTGCAGCGCGCGAACGATCGGGTGAGGGTTGCCGAGCTGCGCGACCGGTTCTTGGGACGGTTCGATTCCGCCGTTGACGGGCAATTCGGCTTGCTGAATGTCCTTGGGCAGCAACAAGACCGCGGGCCCGCGCGATGTCTTGGCGGCTGCTATGGCCTCGGGCAGCGCCGAGACGATGCCGGCCGGGGTCAGCACGCGGCGGCAGTACACCGCCACCGCGGAGAACAGCGCCTGCGCGTCGAGCGCGCCGTTGCGGCCGCTGGTGTCCTGGAACGCCCCGCGCCCGTCGAGCGTCGTCGGCGCCTGACCGATGAGCGCCAGCACCGGAACCCGGCTGGCGAACGCCTCCCCCAGCCCGGGCAGCGTGTTCAGGCAGCCGCCGCCCGAGGTGGCGGCCAGCACGCCCAGACCGGCACCGCTGCGGCTGTATCCGTCGGCCATCGTGGCGGCCGAGAACTCGTGCTTGGCCAGCACCGCGGTGATCCCGTCACAGAAGTGCGCGGCGTCGTAGAGGTCCTCGATGTTGGCGCCGTCGACCCCGAAGAGATGCCCGACGCCGATCGCCGCGAGGTATTCGACGATGTGGTCGACCACCCGATGGGTCATGGCTCACCTGCCTTCGCGCGCCTTTCCCTGGTGATACGACGCACTGCGCAGTTGAGTTCAACGAGCGGCGGAATTCACAGCTGCCGTTCGAGCAACACCTCTCCGGAGTCGGCCGAAACCAGTTGCACGGCGGCGATTTCGTCGACCTGCATCGGGGTGTTGGCGCTCGGTAAAGCGGTGGCGCCGGACAGCCCCAACCAGGTGGCGACCTGCTCGTGGCTGCCGTCGCGGCCGATCACCACCATGCCGAGGTTCTGGGGCGGGGCGTCGCGCTGACCCCAGTCGCCGTAGGTGCAGGCCATGTCGATGCGGCTGCCCCAGCCGTAACCGGTGACGGTGATGGTGGCGTTGATCGGCGTCTCGGACACCTTGGTCATTTCGAGCTGTTGACCCGAGGCCTGCGGCGGCGGGGTCTGGGAGCCCAGGCTGTCGGGGCGCAGCACCAGCACGAGCCCGAGTGCCAGCAGCGCGGCGGCCAGCGCGACGGCGGCGGTGGTCATCCAGCGGGCCCGCCTGCGCCGGGCCGCCACCTTGTCCAGCAGGTTGTCGAGCACCTCGCCACGCAGCGGCGGCGGGTCCGGCCGATCCAGCTCGACGATGTCGTCGGCGTCGATCTTGGCCAGCAGCGCGGGAATTCCGCTCAGTTCGGCGACCGCGCCCCGGCACTGTGCGCAGGTCTGCAGGTGTGCCTCGTATTCGCGGCGCTCGTCGCTGGACAGCGAGCCCAGCACGTAGGCGGCGTCCCAGGTGACATAGCGGTCGTCATCGCCTCGGGGGGAACCGAATTCGGTCATCGCGTCACCCCCATCTCCTGCAGCTTGAGCCGCAGCGCGCGCACGCCGTAGTGCAGCCGCGACTTCACCGTGCCCTCGGCGATCTGCAGATCGGCGGCGATCTGTGCGGTGGTCCAGCCCTGGTAATAGGCGCGGCGGATGACCGCCCGATGTTCCTCGGACAGTTCGCGAATGGCCTCACCAAGCAACATCCGGTCCAGTGCCGTCTCCACCTCGTCGGGGCCAGCGCGGTCCGCGGCTTTCTCCATGTCCGGGGTACCGGATTCGCTGCGGAACCGGGCGCTGCGCCGCTCGTCGATAATGAGATTACGCGCCACGGTGAACAACCACGCCCGTGCCGATCGCTCGCTGTCGGCGGTCACCTCGGGATGGCGCCAAGCACGCAATAGCGTTTCCTGCACGACATCCTCCGCCCGGGCCGTATCCCCCGTCAGCCGCACGGCATAGCGCCAGATGGCCGCGGCGTGCTCGTCGTAGAGCATCCGCATGACTTTGGCATCCAGGGCCTCCGGGTCCTCCAAACTGAACCTCCATCAGTGATACGAGGTTGCCGGGCCTCCAGTTCAGTATTCGCCGAACGTGGGTTACCCGCACGCTCCGAGCGCTCGCGGCGTGCGGGTAACCCACGTTCGCGCCAGAAAGGCTATTGCGTGAGGATGCGCGGACCGTCTTCGGTGACCGCGACGGTGTGCTCCCAGTGCGCGGCACGCGAACCGTCGGCGGTGACGACGGTCCACTCGTCCTCGAGCACCACCGTCTTGGTGGTGCCCAGCGTGAGCATGGGCTCGATGGCCAGCACCGACCCCGGCGCCAGATAGGGCCCACGCCCCGGTGCGCCTTCGTTGGGCAGAAACGGGTCCATGTGCATGTGCCTGCCGATGCCGTGACCGCCGTAGCCGGCGACGATGCCGAACCTGCGGCCGTGACGCTTTTCGGCGGCGCGCGCGCCGGTCTCGATCGCGTGCGAGACGTCGGTGAGCCGGTTACCCGGCACCATCGCGGCGATGCCGGCCACCATGGCCTCCTTGGTGGCCTCCGAAAGCGCCTCGTCGACCGGAATCAGCTGCCCGACACCGAACGTGATCGCCGAGTCGCCGTGCCAGCCGTCCAGGATCGCCCCGCAGTCGATGGACACCAGGTCCCCCGCCGCCAGCGTCTCGTCGGCCGACGGAATGCCATGCACCACACGGTCGTTCACCGACGAACAGATGCTGGCCGGAAAGCCCTGGTAGCCGAGGAACGACGGAACCCCGCCGCCGTCGCGGATCACCGACTCGGCGACCTCGTCGAGCTCGAGCGTGGACACCCCCGGCGCGGCGGCCTGCCGCACGGCCGCGAGCGCCTCGGCCACCAACGCGCCCGCGGCGGCCATCGCGTCGAGTTCACCGGGGGTGCGCCGCGCGACGACCCGCCGGTTGCGCAGACCGGGTAGCCCGATCATCTGCTACTTGCCGAGCGCGTGCAGCGCCCGGGCGAACACCTCGTCGAGCCCGCCGACCGCGTCAACGGTCTGCAGGTTGTTGTCGCGGTAGTACTCCAGCAGCGGCTGGGTCTCATCGCGATAGACCTGCATCCGGTTGTGGATGATCTCTTCGGTGTCGTCGGCACGGCCCCGCGCTTTGAGCCGCTTGAACAACTCCTCCTCGGACACGGCGAACTCCAGCACCGCGTCCAGCTTGGTGTTGCGCTGCTTGAGCATCTCGTCGAGCGCCTTGGCCTGCTCGACCGAGCGCGGATAGCCGTCGAGGATGAAACCGTCGGCCGCGTCGGGCTGGGAGATCCGGTCCTCGACCAGCTTGTTGGTCAGTTCCGAAGGCACCAGGTCACCGGCGTCGAGGTACCGCTTGGCCTCCACCCCGAGCGGGGTGTTCTCGCCGATGTTCTTGCGGAAAAGGTCCCCGGTCGAGATCTGCGGGATGCCGAGCTTCTCGGAAAGTTTCTGGGCCTGCGTGCCCTTACCTGCACCAGGTGGCCCGAGTAGCACGACCCTCACTTCAGGAACCCTTCGTAGTTGCGTTGCATGAGCTGGCTTTCGATCTGTTTGACCGTATCCAACCCGACACCGATCATGATCAACACCGCAACGCCGCCGAACGGCAGGTTTTGCACCGGTCCGCTGCCGCCGACCGACAGGAACAGGTTCGGCAGCACGGCGATCCCGCCCAGGTAGATGGAGCCCGGAAGGGTGATCCGGTTGAGCACATAGCGCAGGTAGTCGGCGGTCGGCGCGCCCGGCCGGATGCCGGGGATGAAGCCGCCGAACTTCTTCATCTCGTCGGCGCGTTCGTCGGGGTTGAACGTGATCGACACGTAGAAGTACGTGAAGAACACGATCAGGCCGAAGTAGACCCCGATGTAGACCGGGTCCGACGGGTTGGACAGGTTCTCGGCGACGAACCGCTGCCACCACCCGGTGCCCGGGTTGGAGCTGCCGCTCTGGATCAGCTGCGTGATCAGCTGCGGAATGTAGATCAGCGACGACGCGAAGATGACCGGGATGACGCCGGCCTGGTTGACCTTCAGCGGAAGGTACGTCGAGGTGCCGCCGTACATCCGGCGACCCACCATCCGCTTGGCGTACTGCACCGGGATGCGGCGCTGGCCCTGCTCGACGAACACCACGCCGACGAGGATGGCCAGCGCGCCGGCGCAGACCAGGGCGAACACCAGGCCGCCGCGGCTCTCCAGGATCATCTGGCCCTCGCCGGGCATTGCCGAGACGATGCTGGCGAAAATGATCAGCGACATGCCGTTGCCGATGCCGCGCTCGGTGACCAGCTCGCCCATCCACATCAGCAGCGCCGCGGCCGCCGTCATCACCAGCACGATCACGACGAGGGTGAAGATGTCGATGCCGTCGCTCTGGCCCTGGATGATGTCGAGCGAGCACCCCTGCAGCAGTCCCCCGTTGGCCGCCAGCGCCACGATGCTGGTGGCCTGCAGGATCGCCAACGCGATGGACAGATAACGCGTGTACTGCGTCATCTTGGTCTGGCCGGCCTGGCCTTCCTTGCGCAGCTGTTCGAACCGCGGGATCACCACGGTCAGCAGCTGCACGATGATGCTCGCGGTGATGTAGGGCATGATGCCGACCGCGAACACCGACAGCTGCAGCAGCGCGCCGCCGGAGAACAGGTTGATCAGCGAGTAGACCTGACCGGCGTCGCCGCCGCTGACCTCGGCGATGCACTTCTGGATGTTCGGATAGTTCACCCCGGGCGACGGAATCGAGGCGCCGACCCGGTAGAGGAGGACGATGCCCAGGGTGAAGAGGATCTTTCGCCTGAGGTCGACTGTCCGCAGCGATGAGATGAAAGCCGAGAGCACTCTTCCTCCTGCGCAGCCGACCGTGGTGGCCGCGACGTGCGAACTGGGCTGGTCGGACCAGCGTCATGGTTAAGTCGTGTGCGGACCTCCGCCGAGCGCGCAGCCTGCGAAGTTACCCGTCAAACAGTCTACGAGAGTAACAGTTGGAATCGCCTCGCCGTGCACCCCAGACTCACAGCGGCCTCTCAGGTCGGGAACATACCGTGTCAGACATCTCGTTACCCCCACTAAGTAACGAACGGCTGAGGGGACTCAGATGACGCGGACCGACAATGACACCTGGGATCTGGCTTCCAGCGTCGGGGCGACGGCCACGATGGTCGCCGCCGCCCGAGCGCTGGCCAGCAGCGCTGACCAGCCGCTGATCGACGATCCGTTCGCCGATCCGTTGGTGCGGGCGGTCGGTGTGGACTTCTTCACCCGCCTGGTCACCGGGGAGCTGCGGCCCGAGGATCTCGATGACAGCGAGACGGCCGGAATGCAGCGGATGGCCGACAACATGGCGGTGCGGACCAGGTTCTTCGACGACTTCTTTCGGGACTCGGCGGCCGACGGCGTCCGGCAGGCGGTGATCCTGGCCTCCGGGCTGGACGCGCGGGCCTACCGGTTGGACTGGCCCGCCGGCGTCGTCGTCTATGAGATCGACCAACCCGCCGTCATCGACTTCAAGACCACGACGCTGGCCGACTTGGGTGCCGCACCGACCGCCGAGCGTCGCACGGTTGCCGTCGACCTGCGCCATGACTGGCCGTCGGCGCTGATCGGCGCGGGCTTCGACCCCACCCGACCGTCGGCGTGGAGCGCGGAGGGCCTGCTGGGCTATCTGCCGCCCGACGCCCAGGACCGGCTGCTCGACACGATCACAGAGTTGAGCGCCCCTGGCAGCTGGATCGCGGTGGAGAGCGTGCCCCACGTCGATCCGGACCGCCATGACAAGGCGGTCGAGCGGATGCGCACGGCGTCGCAACGCTGGCAGCAGCACGGTTTCGACCTGGACTTCGCCGAGCTGGTGTACCTCGGTGACCGCAACGAGGCCGCCGCCTACCTACAGGAGCGCGGATGGCGGCTGACCCGCCGGAGCGTCAGGGACCTGCTGGTCGCCAACGGGTTGCCGCCGTTGGACGACGAGGACGCCGCCGACTTCGGTGAGCTGCAGTACGTCAGCGGGAGGCTGTCCGCATGAGCCGCACCGACAACGACACCTGGGACCTGGCGTCGAGCGTGGGCGCGACCGCGACGATGGTGGCCGCCCAGCGTGTGCTGGCCCACCGGGAGGGGCTGATCGACGACCCGTTCGCCGAGCCGTTGGTGCGCGCGGTGGGGCTGGACTTCTTCACCCAGGCGCTCGACGGCTCGATCGATTTGGAGGCCGTCGATCCCGAGTTCAACGTGCGCAGGGCCGCCGAGGGAATGGCGGTGCGCACCCGCCACTTCGACAGGTTGTTCACCGACGCCGCAGCGGCGGGTGTGCGCCAGGCCGTGATCCTGGCGGCGGGGCTGGACGCGCGGGCCTACCGGCTGGGCTGGCCCGCCGGGACGACGGTGTTCGAGGTCGACCAGCCCGACGTCATCGCGTTCAAGACCTCGACGCTGGCCGAGCTGGACGCGCAGCCGACGGCCGACCGGCGCACCGTCGCGATCGACCTTCGTGAGGATTGGCCGAAAGCGCTGTGCAACAACGGGTTCGACCCGTCTCGCCCGACGGCATGGATCGCCGAGGGGCTGCTCATCTATCTGCCGCCCGAGGCGCAGGACCTGCTGTTCGACCGGATCACCGAGTTGTCGGCGCCCGGCAGCAGGGTGGCCACCGAGCACATCCCCGACATCACGATGTTCTCCGACGAGCGCTCGCAGCGCATCGCCGACCGGATGAAGAAGTACGGCTCGTCGATCGAGATGGGTGAGCTGATCTATCACGGCGAGCGCAACGACGTCATCGAATACCTGGCCGGGCACGGCTGGACGGTGTCGGCGCAATCGATGCGAGAAGCCTACGCCGCCAACGGGTTCACCTTCCCCGAGGAGGAGACCATCGGGATGTTCGCCGACATGAGCTACGTCGCCGGGGTCAAGGGCTGAGTTCTCTTCGGCGCTCGGCGAGTTCGAGGAACCTGCCGTAACGCTCCTGCGTCGGCGCCGACCAGCGCGGGTCGGGGTCGACGACGCGTTCGGTGCGCGCCCAGCGGGCCGCGTCGGAGGTCGACGATTCCAGCCCGGCGGCCATCCGCCCGAGGAACGCCGCCCCCAACGCGGCGCCTTCGGGGATGGCCGAGACGTGCACGGGCAGCCCGGTCGCGTCGGCGATGGCCTGCATCCAGGGAGCGACGCGGGTGCCGCCGCCGGTCGCGACGATGCGCGCCGCCGCTGCGCCGCTGCGCTCGACGAGTTGGCGCACGACGAACCCCGAGGCCTCGTAGGCGGCCCGGCGCACCGCGGCGCCGTCGTGGGTGAGGTCCAGACCGTCAAGCGCGGCGCGGCGATCCGGGTCGTGGTACGGGACGCGCTCACCGCGAACGTAGGGCGCCCACACCGGTATCCGTCGCGCGTCGACGGCGGTGTCGGCGGCGGCGGGGGCCAGGAGGCGATCCGCCCAGCTCAGAAACAGCCCGCCGGCGTTGCTGGGCCCGCCGATCTGGTAGCGGCCCGGCGCGCTGTGCGGCAACGTCCACAGCCCGGGCACCTCGCGGTACTCGCCGATCGTCGCCCATACGATCAGCGTCGTGCCGCACAGCACCAGCACGTCGCCGTCGCGGTCGGCGCCGGAGACCATCTGCTCGCACACCGCATCCACCGCGCCGGCGCCCAGCACCGCGTCGCCGTCGCGCACCCGACCGACCGGTGTCCCCGTCGGCGCGACACCCGGCAGCTGTGCGGGCGTGACTTCACAAGCGGCACAGATGTTTTCGTTCCAGCTGTCGCGGTCATACAGCGGGTAGGTGGTTCCCGCGGTGGCGGTGTCGACGGTCGCCTCCCCCGCCAACGCGTGGTTGGCCACCGCGGCGGCGGGCCAGTAGCCGTGCGCGTCGGGTGCCTGCCGCGCGGTCCAGCGCAGGAACTCCACGGCCTCGCCGGTGAGGAACCTGGTGTCGGCGCCGGTTTCGGAGCGGCCGCGGCTGTCGCCGTAGAGCAGGCCCGGGGTGAGCGGACGACCCTCGGCGTCGACGGCGGTCAGCGACGGCACCATGGCCGTGACCGTCACCGCCGCCGCGTCCGGCCTGTCGAGCTCGGCCAGCGCGCGCAGCGGGCCCTGCCGCCACGCTTCGTCGGCGTCGTGCTCGAGCCGGCCCGGGGCGGGCACCCGCAGCCGATGCGGGATCCGTGTCCTGGCCACCACCCGGCCGTCGGCGTCGGCGGCCACGGCTTTGACCGCGGTGGTGCCGATGTCCACGCCGATTGTGAGCTCTTTGGCTGACACGCCGGTCACCGTACGCCACCATGGGCAATCGTGACCCGACTTCGTGCGCTGGTGACCGCACCGCTTCGCGGCCCGGGATTCGACAAGCTCGGCCGGCTGGTCGACGTGGTGTATGACCCGTGGATCGAGCTGCGTCCGCTGCGGATCTACACCGCTGAGCAACTCGCCGAGCAGGCCGCGGCCGAGCGCGCCGATGTGCTTGTGGTGGAGGGTGATTCGGTGGCCGGGCCGGTGTTCGACCTGCCGCTGCGGGCGGTGGCGTCCACCCGCGGCGACCCGAACAACGTCGACGTCGACGCTGCCACCGCGGCGCGAATCCCGGTGCTGCACACCCCGGCCCGCAACGCCGACGCGGTGGCCGAGATGGCGGTGGCGTTGCTTTTCGCGGTGACGCGTCATGTGCTCACCGCGGACGCCGACGTCCGCGCCGGCGAGGTGTTCCGCGACGGCACCATCCCCTATCAGCGCTTCCGTGCGTGGGAGATCGCCGGGTTGACGGCTGGGCTGGTCGGGCTGGGCGCGGTGGCGCGCGCCCTGCGCTGGCGGCTGGAGGGGCTCGGGATGAACGTGATCGCGTACGACCCCTACCACGACGAGGCCCGTCACAGCCTCGACGAGCTGCTGGCCGAGGCCGACGTCGTGTCACTGCATGCGCCCGTCACCGACGAGACGGTCGGCATGATCGGTGCCGAGCAGTTCGCGGCGATGCGCGACGGCGTGGTGTTCCTCAACACCGCGCGTGCCCAGCTGCACGACACCGACGCGCTGGTCGACGCGCTGCGCCGCGGCAAGGTCGCCGCGGCGGGCCTGGACCACTTCGTCGGCGAATGGCTGCCGCCCGATCACCCGCTGACCACGATGGCCAACGTCGTGCTCACCCCCCATATCGGCGGTGCGACGTGGAACACTGAGGCGCGACAGGCGCAGATGGTCGCCGACGACCTCGACGCGCTGCTGTCGGGGCGTCGACCCGCACATATCGTCAACCCGGAGGTGCTCAGCCCATGAGGTTCGTGGACAACCCCGAGGACGCGGTGCTCGCTGCGGCCAAGGACATGCTGCGGCGCGGGCTGGTCGAGGGCACCGCGGGCAACATCTCGGCCCGGCGTGCGGACGCGAACTTGGTCATCACCCCGTCGTCGGTGGACTACCGCGATATGACGCGCGACGACCTCGTGGTGGTCGATGCCGACGGAAACGTGGTGGCGGCCAAGGACGGTCGAGCGCCGTCGTCGGAGATGGCGTTGCATCTGGCGTGCTACCGCGCGTTCGACGACATCGGCAGCGTGATCCACAGCCATCCCGTGTGGGCGACGATGTTCGCCGTTGCGCGCCAGTCGATTCCGGCATGTGTCGACGAGTTCGCGGTGTACTGCGGCGGCGACATCCGCTGCGCGGACTACGCGGCGTCAGGCACTCCCGACGTCGGCCACAATGCCGTGAAGGCGCTGGAGGGGCGCGCGGCCGCGCTGATCGCCAACCACGGCCTGGTCGCGGTCGCCGGGCGCCCGGACAAGGCGCTGCACGTCACCGCGCTGGTGGAGCGTACCGCCCAGATCACCTGGGGTGCCCGAGCTTTGGGTGGGCCGGTGCCGATACCCGAGGAGGTCAACCGCAACTTCGCGGCGGTGTACGGGTATCTGCGCCAGCAGGGGTAAGCACTTCCCCGAGGTCGACGAAATGGCGAGATCTACTCGCACTTTTGCGCCCGCTTGTCCCTTTGGGCGTAATCAAAAGCGGGTGTCGCCCAGCCAGAGCGCGCTCACCCCGGACAGCGAGCGCTCCGCGTTGTCGAGCACGCCGACCAGCGACCGGCCCACCAGCGCGGCGAACGCCTCCGGCAGCGAGGCCGCCGCCGGCTGTGACGACGGCTTGGGCCGCAACAGATCCCTCAGCGACGACCCGGGGTATCCGACGGTGCGCACCTCGGCGTCGGGGTCGAGACCGGCCAGCACCTTCGCGCGGGTGATCGCGGTGCGCAGCCCGCCGAGCTCGTCGACCAGGCCGCGCTCCAGCGCGTCGGCGCCCGTCCAGATCCGGCCCCGAGCGACAGCGTCGACGTCCTCGACGCTCATCTTGCGGCCCTGGGCGACCCGCTCCACGAAGTCGGTGTAGACCAGGTCGGTCTCGGCGACGATGTGCTCGTGCTGCTCCTCGGTGAACGGCTGGTTGATCGACCATGCATCGGCATTTCGGTTGGTGCGCACCGAATCCGAGCTCAGCCCGAGCCGGTCCTTGAGCTCGCGGGCCACCAGCTTGCCGGTGATCACGCCGATGGATCCGGTGATGGTGCCCGGGTTGGCGACGATGGCGTCGGCGCCCATCGACACGTAGTAGCCGCCGGAGGCCGCCACCGCCCCCATCGAGGCGACGACGGGTGTGCCGCCGTCGCGCACCTTCGCCACCTCACGCCAGATGGTCTCCGACCCGGAAACCGACCCGCCGGGACTCTCCACCCGCAGCACGATGGCCACGACGTCGTCGTCGGCGGCGGCCTCGCGCAGCGCTGCGGCGATCGTGTCGCCGCCCGCGCTCGAGTTGCCCAGCGGCAGCAGCGGCGGGCCGCCGCGGCCGCTGACGATCGGGCCGTCCAGCGTGACCACCGCGATCGCCGGTTTGGGCTTGCGGCCGGGAATCGGGGGCATCGACGGCCCGGACCGCGGCGCGGTGGCGCGCGCATACCGCCACAGATACAGCCGCGGCGGCGCGTCCTCGGAGTCGGCGTCCCCGGTTTCCGGTGAGATCCCCGGGGCGCCAACAAGTTCGGCGATGCGTGCGTAGGCCTCGTCACGGAACCCGATGCGGTCGACGAGCCGGCTCGTGACGGCGTCGTCGCGCAGCAGCGGGGCCCTGTCGGCGAGCGCGTCGACCTCGTCGGGGTCCAGATGGCGCGACCCGGCCACCCCCTCGATCACCTGCGCGTGCAGGCTTTCGATCAGCCGGGTGTCGGCCTCGCGGTGGGCTTCGGTGTAGCTGTTCTGTGTGAAACGGTTTGCGGCGGACTTGTATTCGCCGCGGGCGATGAATTGCGCCTCGATGCCGGCCTTGTCCAGCGCGTCACGCAGGAACAGCGCGTTGGTGGCGAACCCGACCAGCCCGACCGATCCCGACGGCTGCATCCACACCTCGCGGAACGCCGACGCCAGGTAGTAGGACATGGTGCCGGGGTAGGTCTCCGCCCACGCCAGCGACGGTTTGGCGTCGCTGAACGCCGCGATCGCCGACCGCAGTTCCTGCACCGGCCCCGCCGGGGCGGCAGGCAGCTGGATCCGCGCGATCAGCCCCGCCACCCGCGGATCCTCGGCGGCGCGGTGGATGGCGTCGACGGCCTGCCGGAGCACCAGCGGCTTGCCGCCGCCCGCGATGAACGCGAACGGGTCGAAGCCGCCGGTCTCGTTCGGCACCGCCGTCAGGTCGAGTTCCAGCACGCAGCCGTCGGGCACTCCGTGGTGCCTGGCGGTGTCGATGCGCTGGGCCAGGGCGCGGATGTCGTCGGCGCCGGGGATGCCGGGCAGGAATGCGAACATGCTTCGAGCCTACCGACGCCGCGGGCGGCCGCTTCGTGCGCGACTGTGCGGTCTCATCCGCCGCTGGCGGCGTGTCGCGTATGACACCGCACAGTCGATGGACGCCCGCACGAAACCCGCACGAAAAAGGCCCCGCACCCGCGGGGCCCCTTCGTGTCGCGCCTCTACAGCTCGGTCGCCGAACCGCCTGCGGCGGTGATCTTTTCGCGTGCGCTGCCGCTGAACTTGTGCGCGGTGACGTTGACCTTCGCGGTCAGCTTGCCGTCGCCGAGCACCTTAACCAGCGTGTTCTTGCGCACCGCGCCCGCGGCCACCAGCTCGTCAACGCCGACGTCGCCGCCGTTGGGGAACAGCTTGTTGATGTCGCCGACGTTGACCACCTCATAGGTGGTGCGGAACCGGTTGCGGAACCCCTTGAGCTTGGGCAGCCGCATGTGGATCGGCATCTGGCCGCCCTCGAACGTCGCGGGCACGTTCTTGCGGGCCTTGGTGCCCTTGGTGCCGCGACCGGCGGTCTTCCCGCGGCCCGAGCCCTCACCGCGACCGACGCGGGTCTTGGCCTTCTTGGAGCCGGGGGCGGGTTTCAGGTCATGAAGCTTGATGGGTGTCATAGGTTAGACCTCCTCCACCTTCACGAGGTGATGCACGGTCTTGATCAGCCCGCGCGTCTGCGGGTTGTCCTCACGGACCACGGACTGCCGGATACGGCGCAGCCCCAGCGTACGTAGGCTCTCGCGCTGCTTCCAGCGCGCACCGATGGTGCTGCGCACCTGGGTGATCTTCAGCTCCGCCATGGCTAGGCCGACCCTTCTCGTGCGGCCGTTGCGGCCAGTGCCTCGGCCTCGCGCCTGGCCCGCAGCATGCCCGCGGGTGCCACGTCCTCGATGGGCAGCCCGCGGCGGGCCGCCACCTCTTCGGGACGCTGCAGCAGCTTGAGTGCGGCAACGGTGGCATGCACCACGTTGATCGCGTTGTCGCTGCCCAGGGACTTGGCCAGGATGTCGCGCACGCCAGCACATTCCAGCACCGCACGAACGGCGCCGCCGGCGATCACGCCGGTACCGGGGCTGGCCGGGCGCAGCATCACCACACCGGCGGCGGCTTCGCCCTGCACCGGGTGGGTGATGGTGCCGCCGATCAGCGGAACCCGGAAGAAGTTCTTGCGTGCCTCGTCGACGCCCTTGGCGATTGCGGCCGGAACTTCCTTGGCCTTGCCGTAGCCGACGCCGACCATGCCGTTGCCGTCGCCGACGATCACCAGCGCGGTGAAGCTGAACCGGCGGCCACCCTTGACCACCTTGGAGACCCGGTTGATCGAGACGACACGCTCGAGGTAGTTGGTCTTGTCACCGTCGCGGCCACGGCCGCCACGGTCGTCGCGACGACCCCGGCCCTCGCGCTCACCGCGCGCTGGGCGGGTGTCTGAGGGGCCGCCGGCGGTTGCCTGCTCGGCCATCATGCAGTCCTTCCGTTATCAGTCATTAGAATTTCAGCCCGCCTTCGCGTGCCGCGTCAGCCAGTGCCGCTATCCGTCCACCGTAGGTGTATCCGCCACGGTCGAACACGACCTGCTCGATCCCGGCGGCCTTGGCGCGCTCGGCGATCAGCTGACCGACGCGCACGCTGTGGGCCTTCTTGTCGCCGTCGACCGCACGCACATCGGGTTCGATCGAGGAGGCGGCGGCCAGCGTGGTGCCGTTGAGGTCGTTGACCAGCTGCACGTGGATGTGCCGCGACGAGCGGTGCACGACCAGGCGGGGCAGCTCGGCGGTGCCCGAGATCTTCTTGCGCAGCCGGGCGTGCCGACGCTTGCGCGCGGTCCGCCGGACCTCGGAGACGTTGC
This sequence comes from Mycolicibacterium pulveris, assembly GCF_010725725.1. Lineage (NCBI taxonomy): Bacteria > Bacillati > Actinomycetota > Actinomycetes > Mycobacteriales > Mycobacteriaceae > Mycobacterium > Mycolicibacterium pulveris. Next base: position 1,100,113 of record NZ_AP022599.1, read on the forward strand.
GGCCCACCGCAGCGCGCTTCGCGGACTCTGTCTGAGTAGCCATGTCTACTTACCTGTCTTTCCGACCTTGCGGCGGATCTGCTCGCCCTCGTAGCGAACGCCCTTGCCCTTGTAGGGGTCCGGGCGGCGCAGGCGGCGGATGTTCGCCGAGATCTGACCGACCTTCTGCTTGTCGATACCCGAGATCGAGAACTTGGTGGGCGACTCCACCGCAAAGGTGATGCCCTCCGGCGCCTCGACGGTGACGGGATGGCTGTAGCCGAGCGAGAACTCGAGCGTGTTGCCCTTGAGCTGCACGCGGTAACCGACGCCGTGGATCTCCATCTTCGTGGTGTAACCCTCGGTCACACCGGTGATCAGGTTGGCCACCAGCGTGCGCGACAACCCGTGCAGCGAGCGGTTGTGCCGATCGTCGTCGGGGCGGGTCACCACGATGGCGCCGTCGTCGTCGCGCGACACCTTGATCGGCTCGGCCACCGCCAGTTCGAGGGACCCCTTGGGGCCCTTGACCGACACGTGCTGGCCGTCGATCGTCACGTCGACCCCGGACGGCACCAGGACCGGTTGCTTTCCAATGCGGGACATGTCTAAACCTCCCTCACCACACGTACGCGAGGACTTCGCCGCCCACGCCCTCGCGAGCAGCCTGGCGGTCGGTCTTCAGCCCGGACGACGTCGAGATGATCGCCACGCCAAGGCCGCCGAGCACCCGCGGCAGGTTGGTGGATTTCGCGTACACGCGCAGACCGGGCTTGGACACCCGGCGCAGGCCGGCGATGCTGCGCTCCCGGCTTGGCCCGTACTTCAGTTGCACCACCAGCGATTTGCCGACCCGAGCGTCTTCGGTGCGGTAATCGGAGATGTAGCCCTCGTTCTTGAGGATCTCGGCGATGTTGGCCTTCAATTTCGAATGCGGCAACCGCACCTCGTCGTGATACGCCGAATTGGCGTTGCGCAGACGCGTCAAGAAGTCTGCGATCGGATCCGTCATCGTCATCGGGCACGGCTCCTCATCGGCGCTGCGCTCCGCATCGTCGTCATCGCGGTCATGACAGGAGATTCACCTTCCTCGCGACGGTTCCCGTTCCGGGCCTGCCGCGCACCTGTTCTAGTAGTGGTCTGCTGTTACCAGCTGGCCTTCTGGACGCCGGGCAGTTCGCCGGCATGTGCCATCTCGCGCAGGCAGATTCGGCACAGGCCGAACTTGCGGAACACCGCGCGCGGACGGCCGCACTTGCTGCACCGCGTGTAGCCGCGCACCTTGAATTTCGGCTTCTTGTTGGCCTTGTTGACCAATGCCTTCTTTGCCATTTAGCTCAGTTCTCCTTGAACGGAAAGCCCAGCGCCCGCAACAGCGCTCGTCCTTCGTCGTCGTTGGTCGCCGAGGTGACGACGGTGATGTCCATGCCGCGCGGGCGGTCGATGCTGTCGACGTCGATCTCGTGGAACACCGACTGTTCGGTCAACCCGAACGTGTAGTTGCCGGTGCCGTCGAACTGCTTGGGCGAGAGCCCGCGGAAGTCGCGGATACGCGGCAGCGCGATGGAGATCAGCCGGTCCAGGAACTCCCACATCCGATCGCCGCGCAGCGTGACGCGGGCGCCGATCGGCATGCCCTCGCGCAGCTTGAACTGGGCGATCGATTTGCGGGCCTTGCGGATTTCAGGTTTCTGACCCGTGATCAAAGCCAGATCGTTGACGGCGCCGTTGATCAGCTTGGCGTCGCGGGCGGCGTCGCCGACGCCCATGTTGACGACCACCTTGACCACGCCGGGGATCTGCATGACGTTGGCGTAGCCGAACTCCTTGCGCAACGCGTCGCGGATCTCCTCGCGGTAGCGCTGCTTGAGGCGCGGGAGGGTCTTTTCTTCCTGGGCAAGCGAAGCGCCGGGATGGGTCTCTGTGGTCATCAGATGTCCTTGCCGTTGGTCTTGGCGATGCGGACCTTCTTGCCGGTCTCTTCGTCAATGCGGTACCCGACGCGGGTCGGCTTGCCGTCGGAGTCGACGACCATCACGTTGCTGACGTGGATCGGGGCCTCCTGGGTGACGATGCCGCCGGACTGCGCGCCGCGTTCGTTGCTCGACACCGCGGTGTGCTTCTTGATGCGGTTCACGCCCTCGACGAGAACCTTGTTGCGTGCCGGGTAGGCCACCAGCACCTTGCCCTTGGCGCCTTTGTCCTTGCCGGAGATGACCAGCACGGTGTCGCCCTTGTGGACCTTCATCTACAACACCTCCGGAGCGAGCGAGACGATCTTCATGAAGCGCTTCTCGCGAAGTTCGCGGCCGACCGGACCGAAGATGCGGGTTCCGCGCGGGTCGTTGTCGGCCTTGATGATGACCGCGGCGTTCTCGTCGAACTTGATGTAGCTGCCGTCGGCGCGGCGACGCTCCTTGACGGTGCGCACGATGACGGCCTTCACGATCTCGCCCCGCTTGATGTTGCCGCCGGGGATGGCCTCCTTGACGGTCGCCACGATGACGTCGCCGATGCCGGCGTAGCGCCGCCCGGAGCCGCCGAGCACGCGGATGCACAGGATTTCTCGTGCGCCCGTGTTGTCGGCGACCTTCACCCGCGATTCCTGCTGAATCACTCGATCTCCTCGACCTGGTATTTGTGTGCACGCCAGATACCGACCTGGACATGCGCGGTCTTGCTGTCACCGAAGGGCACGCGGGGCCTATCCAGCTGGATCGGCCGAGGTCTGCCCAAGGCAACCGCTTAATACTAGGTCACGACCAGCGATGAACCAAATCGTCGCAGTTGGGGCCGAACGTGGGTTACCGGCACGCTCTCGCGCTGGTCAGCGTGTGTCGAGCCCACACTCGGCGGCCAGGTCAGATGTCGGCCACGCAGCGGAAGCCGATGTGCGTGGTCGCGCTGTCCTGCGACTGCGGTGAGCGCGCTGTGGGACGGTAGCGGTGGCAGTACTCGGGGGCGCACAGATACGAGCCGCCCTTGAGCGCCTGGTGCACGGTCGGGTCGGCGGGGCCGCCGGGCGTGCAGCAGGGCTTCGGCGGCTCATCGAGGCGGTGGTGGCCCCAGAACCGCGTCGTCGTCCACTCCCAGACGTTGCCGATCATGTCGACCAGGCCGAACGCGTTGGGCGGAAAGGTCCCCACGGGTGAGGTGCCGACCCAGCCGAGCGCGCCGGTGTTGCGGTACGGAAAGTCGCCCTGCCAGGTGTTGGCCATCAACCGCCCGCCCGGGCGCGCCTCCTCGCCCCACGGATAGGTGGTCGTCGTGCCGGCGCGGGCGGCGAACTCCCATTCGGCCTCGGTGGGCAGCCGCCGACCGGCCCAGCGCGCGTAGGCGGCCGCGTCGGGATAGGCCACCTGCACGACGGGATGATCCGGCCGCTCCCGCCACGATGGACCCCCCGGGCCGAGCGGGTCGCGCCAGCACGCCCCCGGCGTCCACATCCACCACTGCCGCCAGTCACGCAGGTCGACGGGCCCAGAGGTGGGCCGAAAGACCAGCCCGCCCGGCACCAGGTCCGCGGCGGCAGCGCCCGGATACAGCGCCGGGTCCAGCGGCTGCTCGGCGACGGTGCGGTAGCCGGTCTCCTCGACGAACTCGGCGAACTGCGCGTTGGTGACCGGATGGCGTTCGACGGCGAACGCGGCCACCTGGACGGTGTGCGACGGCGCCTCTTCCGGATAGAACTGCGTCGAGCCCATCCGAAACGACCCGCCCGGCAGCTCGACGAGCTCGGTGAGCATGGACTCAGGGTAGAACGACGGCGAAGTCGGCCATCAGCGGCGAGGTCATCGGCTCGAAGCCCGGGGTGTCGGCGGGCCCTTCGACGTGCACGGCGACGAGATAGTTGTTGGTGTTGGTCCAGATGTGTGCGATGCGGTCGGCGAACTCCACGGCGTTCTCGCGCGAGTCCGACCGCGTCCCGAGCAGCTTCTGACCGCTGTAGCCGCACAGTTCGGCGGGCAACACGCTCACGCTGCTCACCTCGGACTCCGCCATCGCGTCGTTGACGTACTTCTCGAACGCCTCGGCCGGATCCAGCTGCGTCCGCACGATCGTCACCGTCGCCCAGACCCCGTCCTGGCCCTGCAGCTTCGCACCGATGTCGCCCTCGCCCGCCGACGTCGACCAGCCCTCCGGCAGGGCCACCGTGATCTTCGGCGCCGCCGGATCGGCCACCGTCGCCGTCACCCCTACCGGCGGGGGGTTGGGCGGTTCGCAGGTGACCTCGCCGGCAGGCACCGGTGTGCGCGTGGTGGAGACGATGCCGGGTTCGGTGAGCTCGGTCTGCGGGGTCGGGATGGCCCGCGTCGACGGCGTCGACGTGGCGGGGACGGCCACATCGGCGGCGACGGGATCGCCGACATCGGTTCGTTCGCAGGCCGAAACGGCACCCGCCGCCAAGCCGAGTGCGACGAGTGCCGTCCACCGCGCGGGCATCGGTTCCCTTCAGTCCTTCGCTCTTGTCAAATCGCTTCAGTCCTTCGCGAACGCGCGGGCGAACTCCCGTTCCACATCGACGTACGGCTTGCCCGACACGTCGACGTTCACCTGCGCGATGGTGCCCCCGGTGAACGGGAAAGGCGGCTTGTACGAACGTGATACCGGCGACCCGGTGTTGCGGCCGACGCACAACGCCGCAGCGGCCAGGCCGAACGATCCTGGCAGAATCCGCATTCCGGACATGGTGGCCACCTCGGACCCGTCGATGTAGAGCGCGGTGTCCCCGAGCGGCGTGTGGCTGCCCTCGACCGTGCCGGTCCGGGTGAACGCGACACCGAACGTGTGTCGTCCCACCGGAACGGGGTCCGGCGACGACAGCCACTGCTCTTCCTCACCCAGGAAGTTGTACACGTAGCGCAGCCGGCCTTCCTGCAGGAACAGCGCGTGTCCCCCATGCGCCGCACCGTGTTTGAACACCACACCCTCGGCTTCCTCGGTGTCGATGGTCACCTCCGCGACGAGCACGAACGACCGGCCCGCGATCTCCACGGCGGCGCCCATCCCGACGTCGGCCGTGCGGGGGTAGTACACATAGTTGTCCCGGGCCCCGGCCAGGCTGGGCCGCCACCGGCCGATGGTCTCGAACACATCCATGTCCCCGAGCGGGAGCCCGTTGTACTTCTCGGCCTCGCTGAACCACAACGCCTTGAGCTCTTCGAGCTTCTCGGGGTGCTCCGCGGCCAGATCCCGGGTTTGGCTGCGGTCGACCTCGATGTGGTAGAGCTCCCAGCGGTCTTTGTCGAAGTGCGACCAGCCCGAAGGGGACGCCGGGTGCACCGTGTTGGCGAACCACCCCTTGTGCCAGATCCCGCGGGTGCCAAGCATGGTGTAGAACTGCGTCTCCTTGCCGGTGGGCATGTCCGGATCGGTAAGGGCCGCTTTGAAACTCATACCGTCGAGCGGTCGCTGAGGGATGCCCTTGACGGTGGCAGGTGGCGTGATCTCGAGCAGGTCGTACACCGTCGGGGTGATGTCACATACGTTGATGTAGTTGTCGCGCAGTTCGCCGTGTGCACGGATGCCCTTGGGCCAGGAGATGATTGCCGTGTCGGCGATGCCGCCCTCATGGGAGGCGTAGCGCTTGAACAGCTTGTAGGGCGTGTTGAACGCCATCGCCCAGCCGATCGGATAGTGGTTGAAGGTCTCCGGCCCGCCGAGTTTGTCGATGCACCGCAGGCCGTCCTCGACGGTGTCGATGTAGCCGTTGAAGAACTTGAGTTCGTTCACCGAGCCGTTCGGGCCGCCCTCACCGCTGGCGCCGTTGTCGGAGATGACCACGATGATCGTGTTGTCGAGCTGACCGGACTGCTCCAAATAGTCCAGCACCCGGCCGATTTGAGCATCGGTGTAGGACAGGAAGCCGGCGAACACCTCGGCCATCCGGCAGAACAGCTTCTTCTCGTCGTCGTTGAGCGAGTCCCACGGCCGCACCGTGTCCTGTTCCGGCCACTTCTGCCCCTCCGGGCCGGTGACGTCGACATACGGGTTGATCGGCGAGAGTTCGGTGTCGGCAGGCACGATGCCGAGCCGTTTCTGGTTCTCCAGCACAATCTCGCGGTAGCGCTCGTAGCCCATGTCGAACTTGCCCGCGTAGCGGTCCGCCCACTCCTTGAAGACATGGTGCGGCGCATGCCCGGCGCCCGGACACAGGTAGGTGAACCAGGGCTTGTCTGGTGCGATCACCTTGGCGTCGCGGATGAACTCGATCGTCTTGTCGGCCAGGTCCTTCGACAGGTGATAGCCGTCCTCGGGTCCCCCCGGCGCCGCGACGGGGTGGTTGTCGTAGATGATGTCGGGATACCACTGGTCGGTCTCGCCGCCCAAGAACCCGTAGAACCGCTCGAAGCCCCGCGCCAGCGGCCAATGTCGTTTGGTGGACGCCAGATTCGACTCCTCCAGCGGTGTCATGTGCCATTTGCCGACGGCGTAGGTGTTGTATCCGTTCTCGACGAGCACTTCGGAAAGCAGCGCGGAGTCGGCCGGGATGCGTCCGCTGCAACCCGGGAAGCCCTCGGTGAACTCCTCGATGGTGGCCATGCCGACCGTCGTCGGGTTGCGGCCGGTGAGCAGTGACGCCCGGGTCGGCGAGCACAGCGCGGTGGTGTGAAACTGGGTGAGCCGGACGCCGCGTTCGGCGATGCGGTTCATCGCAGGCATCTCGACCAGCCCGCCGTAGCAGTCCCACGTGGCGATGCCGACGTCGTCCCAGACGAGGTACAAGACGTTGGGCGCCCCCTCGGGCGCCACCGGTGCGGCGTACGGTCCCCAATCCGGTTCGGAATCTCGGATGTCGAGCGCGATTTTGCCGTTGAACTCGGTCGCCATGGCCCGCAGGCTACACGCGCCAAGCGACGGTTTGCTAAGGATTCGGCGACGTTGCCATAACCGGTTTTCTGTCGAGCCACCAGCTGACGACGGCCAACGGAATCAGCCAGCCCAGCCAGCCCGCGGTTCCGGCGACGAACCACAGGTAGTGTTCTTCGCTGCCGCCAAACACGGTGTCCTGCAACGGATGGAACGCAAGAAATATGATCGGCGACCAAATTCGGTTGGTGATGACCGAAAGCGTCAGCGTCGCACTGCGAACCATGTGGCGCCGGTGCTCGGCGAAGCTCCGCCTGCGGGCCGCGGCGAGCCCGTTGAGCGTGAACCACAGCCACAGTGCGCCGAGCACGACATTGCTGGCCGCCAGCACCGGGCCGAATGGCGTGGCGGCACCGATCACGATGGCCGACGCCGCAGCGGGGACCGCGGCACCGACGTAGACGCGCCCGGTGCGCCGGTGCACGGCCGGATACCGGCGGCGCAGTCCGGGCCACAGTTGCGCGACGGCGGCAACCATCGCGATGCCGCCCAAGATCACGTGGCCCACGAGCAACGGGTAGTGCAGCGCGAAGGTCGGCTCAACCCGGGAGCCTCCGGTGAAGTACGGCGGCAGTGAATAGGCTAGGAACGCCGCGACGACGAGCAACAGGGCGGGTGCGAGCCATCGACCACGCGTGGTGGATGATGCGTATGTCATACGCACAAAGCGTACGGCATACGCACGCACCGTGCAATCGGCTATCCTCACCACAAATGAGCGATCCTCCATTGCCCCGCGCGCTGGAGATCTTGTGGAGCGAGCCGGGCGCACCCAGGCGGTCGGCGGGGCTGAGCCGGGAACGTATCGTCGCCGCGGCCATCGAGTTGGCCGACGCCGACGGTCTTGGCGCACTCTCGATGGCCCGGCTGGCCGCGCGGCTCGGCTGCGGGACGATGTCGCTGTACCGGCACGTCGCCAACAAGGACGAGCTGGTGACCTTCATGCTCTCGGAGGCCACAAGCACGCCGCCGATTTTGGACTCCTCCGATTGGCGTGTGGCCCTGGGTAATTGGGCAGAGAGCCTGTGGTCGCTCTACCATCGGCACCCCTGGATTCTGCAGGCCACCGCGGCGGGTCCGCCTGCCGATCCGGGCCAGCTGAGGTGGCTGGAGGCAGGTCTGGCGGCATTGGGCGACACCGGGCTGTCCGAACGCGACAAGTTCGCCGCGGTGATGGTCGTGCTGCACTTCGTGCGCGGCGCGGCGGCGGTCCACATCGTGGCCGACCACGTCGCCGGCCCCGACTATCCGGCCCTGCTTCGACGCGTCATCGACGAGGACCGGTTTCCGGCGTTGAGCGCGGCGCTGGCCGACGGAGTGCTGGACGACGCCGACAGCGACCGGGAGGCCGATTTCCGCTCGGGGCTGCGCCAACTGCTCGACGGCATCGCCACCCGGGTGCGGTAGTCGCCGGCCGTCGGCCCCGGTTGTGCGGTTTCATACGCGCGTCCCGGCGTGTCGCGGATGAATCCGCACAACCGCCGTACTCAACTCGCCGGTGATACGTCGTGGACCCGGTAGAGCCGCCAATCGGGTTGGCTGTCACCGTTGTTGGGGATCTCCAGCTCGAGAGTGGCGAGGTCGGCGCCGGTGTCGTACAGCGTCGGGTAACGCAGGTTCAGCGCGTCGGCGGTGCCGCGGCCGGCGCGGGGCACCGCGAGCAGGTACTTGACGCCGTGCGCGGTGGGTTCGTTCAGCGCCGCGGTGAAGTCCGGATCGGACGGCACGACGAACATTCGCGGGCGCTTGGAGGCCGCCAGTATGGCGAATCCGTACTCGGTGTCGACGATGACCGAGCCGTCCGGAAGGTTCAGCCACTCAAGGTAATCCGCGATCTCCCGTTCGGTCGAGAAGCTGGCCGCGATGCGGTGTTCGATGGCCTTCTGCTCGGTGACGCTGTCGGGCTGGGGTGCCAGCACCGCGCCGAGCGCATACTCCTGCGGCGCGTACTCGGGCTGTCCCATCCCCCACGCGGTGACCGGGACGGCCACCGCGAACGCCGCCGCCACGGGCACATAGGCCGCCAGGCGCCGACGTGGTTCGGTCCGCTCTGGGCGCAACGCCGGCGCGTACTTACCGCGCCGCTTGGCGGGTGCGAGCACGCCGTCGGGCACCGCGAGCATCGCGAGGCACGCCGCCAGCGGGATCGCCACGATGTAGAACCGCAGGAACGGAAACGTCGACCCGGTGGCGTAGCTGACGGCCTGAAACGTCAGCGCCGCACCGAAGATCGCCGTCGGCGCCAGCAGTACATGCCAGTCGGGCGTGCGGCGGCGACGCACCACCACCCACATCGCGAGCGGAATCAACGTCGGGGCCAGCAACATGACACAGACCGCCGAGAACGTGAGCCCTTCGCCGAAACCCGGTGCGGTGTGGCCGGATTGTTCGAGGATCGCGGCGTTGCCGTACTGCGAGGTGAACTGCCCGAACGCTTCTCCGGTGATGAGCCAGCTGACCCCGGCCCAGCCGAGGAACGCCGCCAGGCCGGGACCGCTGACCATGATCAGGTCCAGCAGCGCTCGGCGCATCCGCGGTGCCGGGCGGGCACGCGAATACGTGGTCAGACCGACCAGTATGCCCGCGGCCCCGATACAGGCCACGGCGTCATAGCGGGTCAGGTAGGCCAGGCCCATCGCGACACCGCCCGCCGTCACCAGATGGTGAACGTCGTCGTCCACCATCCACATGATGAGCCGACGCACCGCCCACGACATGAAGAACAGAAACGGGGCCTCGCTCATGCCGTTGGCGCCGTAGAAGACGATCATCGGGTTGAGCGCGAACAACGCCGTGACCGTCAGCACATACCAGCGCGGCAGTCCCCGGTCGGTGCCCATGCTCATGATCTGCACCACCGCGCCGGCCATGAAGACCGCCGACATGATGGTTCCGGAGAACGCCCGCTCGGTCATCTCCGGCCAGAGCGGGCTCAGCGCGATCGCCGGAATCTGCACCACCGCGGTCAGCGGGGTGAAGATGAAACCGATTGCCGCCAAATGCGGGTCACGGCTGAACAGCACCGACTGAGCCGCCGACACCCGCGACAGCGCGTCACCGAGAATGAACCCGTGTCGCACGTGCAGCCAGTATCCGACGGCCAGATAGACCGCCAGCGCGATCATGAAGACCGTCACCCGAAGCCGACGGTTCGACCACCCGGCCCCTGTCACTCCGGTTCCCCGGCCTCATCGGGTTGTTCGGCCAGCCCGTGAAAGGTCTTCTCCCAGTAGGACGGATTGCGGATCAGCTGATAACAGCCCTTGGCGGCGGCGATGCTCATCATCAGCCAGAACGCCGGCACGGTCAGCGCCGCCAGCAGCAGGTCCGAGCGGTCGTCTTCGCGCAGCGCGATCAGGTTCATGTAGAGCGTGGTGGCGTTACCCAGCACCAGCGCGATCAGCGCGGGAAAGTAGACGAACCAGGGGAACACCGCTTCGACGACCGCGGGCTGGCCGAGAAACCAGAGGATGGTGATCAGCCAGAACGCCAGGTTCAAGACGGCGACGATCGGGGTGCCGCCCAACACCAGGTTGAACCTTACGAACCCGCGTAACCCGATGGTGCGGAACAGCTGAACGGGCCGGCGGATGTGTACCAGCCACGTCTGCAGATAGCCCTTGTACCAGCGGGACCGCTGGCGGATCCAGTTGATCGGATCGCTGTTGGCCTCCTCGAGCGTGCTCGAGTCGATGACGGCCGTGTGGTATCCGCTCGCGGCGATGCGCAGTCCGAGATCGGCGTCCTCGGTGACGTTGAACGGATCCCACGCGCCGATCTCGTCCAGCACGCTGCGGCGCAGGTGGTTGGACGTGCCGCCCAACGGGATCGGTGAGGTGCTCATCATCATGCCCGGCAGCAGGTAACCGAACCACAACGCGTACTCGGCGGTGAACCACGCGGTCAGCATGTTCTGATGGCCGTTGTGGTACACCAGCTTCGCCTGCACGCAGGCCGTCTTCCCCGGAAGGCGGCGAAACGCCGCAACCACCCGACGAAGCTGCAACGGCTCGGGCATGTCCTCGGCGTCGTAGATCGTCACGATGTCACCGGTGGCGAAATACAGGCCGTAGTTGCACGCCTTGGGTTTTGTGCGCGGCTCCGCAGGCGGGACCAACAGAATCTCGATCGCATCGGACTGCGCACACGCTTTGGCGGCGTCGATGGTCACCGCGTCGTCGGCCTCCAGCAACAGCAGCACCTGCAGCTTGTCACGCGGATATTCCAGCGCGGCCATCGACGCGATCAGGTCGCCGACGACCTCGGGTTCGTTGTAGGCCGGGACCAGGATGGTGTAGCGCGGCAGCTCATCGTCCGGCAGTGCGCGCGCCTCGTCGTTGGTGACCACGATCGCGCGCGACGCCAGCCCCTCCCGGAAGATCAGCACCCGGTCGAGCATCGTCAACAGGTAGGCCAGCGTGCACGCGGCGACCAGCACCACGGCCGTGGTCATCGGGTGCGACACAACGCCGACGGCGACGGCGACGAGCACACCCCACAGCACCCACCGCTGCCACCGCACGATCGAGGTGGATGCCGAGTGCATGGGGTTGTCGTCCCGCAGGCCGTTGATCGCGCGGTGGAGCGCGTATGCCCGTGTCGCTTCGCTGATTTCGCGGGGTGCGTGGTCGTCGATGTTCGTGGTCATCGCCGCCTCGCGGCGTCGAATTGGGCTGCCACGAGTGCATGTCCGAACTCGCCGAGCAGCTCACCGTCTTTGAACCGCGGTGCGTCCTCGTTGAGCACAGCGTTACCCCGGAACAGCATGGTGAACAGCGTGCGAAGGGTGGACACCATGCTGTCGGAGGGCGTGGGAAACAGGGCATCCGGTTCGTGGTTGTCGACCGCGAAGACCGTGACGTACTGGCCTTGTTGCCTGTCGCCCCAACCGAACGTCAACGCATTCCAGGTGAGCAGGAGCTTGTCGTCGAGGACCGAGTACATGAGCCCGGTCGTGCCGTTTCCGAGGTCGATCGGCTGCGGCGAGCTGATGCGCGCTTCGGCGAGGTCGTAGAGCACCCGCACCGGATACAGTTCGAACGCGAACGGACGCCCGGTCACCATGCTGTCGACGACAACCGTGCGGGGACGGGCGAACTTGTCGAAGCGGGCGTCTCCGCGCAGGGCCGTCATCCGCTGCCGAACGAGCACGGTGCCGCCGCCGTAGAACCGGCGCACCCAGTCGTATTCTTCGTAGCCACTCAAGGTCCAACCCGGTGGCACGACCAACGGCTGACCCGAGATCAGCGGGCCGGGGGCGGTGCGAGACAGCCGTGACGAAGCGGACTGCGGCGGCAACGCGATGAACGCGAGCACGAGCGTCACCGCGATCACCAACGGTACGCCGCCCCAAACCTGCGCGGAGGCAAGCGGTTCCACCTTTCGTTCGAAAACGCGTTTGGGCATGCCCCGCCGAGACTGAAAGTACATCGCGATACCCACACCTGATATCGCGGTGAGCGCCGGTACGAGTTGGTACACCCACACTGGTGCGGAGTTGACGAACAAACCGATCGCGATCAGCGCGGCGAAGCCCACGACCCAGGCCGCCAACGACCCGATGAATCCGCGCCTGAACGTGCGTCCGACGCCGATACCGGTGCCGATGGCCGCGATGATCATCGTGGACGCGCCCGCGGCGAACTTCCCGCCGCCGAGGAACACCACCGACAGGTAGTACGGCAGCGAGAACACCATGAACATCAACGCCCACACCCACCTGAAGCGGATGACGGGGCGCAGACCGAAGAGCACGATGCTGGAACTGAGCACGAACAGCCACGCGGCCACCAGGTCCAGGCGCAGCAGGTGGAAGTAGAGCCCGAACCGCGGGACCAGCACTCCCTGGACGAGCACGGCCAACACCAACCCCATCGTGCCGACGATGATGTCGGTCTGACGGTCGTGAATCGGCAATTCGTTGCGGTTTCGGCGCGCGACGCCGATCGCCACCAGCACAGCCGCCGCGGGTACCACCCACACGTACCCGCCGACGCCCTGGTTGTACGTGGTTCGAAGGACGTTTCGGATGCTCTCGTGAAACGCCACGGCGGTGCAGGCGCCGATGAACGCCCAGCGCACCGCCAGCCGATAGAACGGATGCAGGCCGTACCACCGCGACAGCAGCGAGCGATCCGGCGACGCCGCGGGTTCCGCCGTGGCGGTGCTCATGGCCGACCTCGGGCCCGCCTGTTGCGCAACGTGATCAGCGTGGCACCCACGAGGGCCGCCGCAGCGACGACGCCCAGCAAGACCCACGACCACGGGAATCGGTCCTCGGCGGTCACCACATCCGGTTGCGTCGCCGCGCCGGTGGCCACCACGACGGGGCTTCGGTCGGGCACCGCGACGAGCGCGTCACCGTCGACCCGCGCCCACCGTTTGACGTCGGAGTTGATCCAGTTCAGCAGATCGTCGAGCTGCGCGGGCCCGTGGGTCGAGGTGGCGACCAGCACGGCGCGGTCACCGTCGTAGACCGTCTGCAGCGATCCGAACGGGCGGGCGGGATCCAGCGTGATCGTGGCTTCCTCGGCGGTCCCGTTGACAGTCCCGTCGACGTAAGACACGGTGATCTGCCCGCGCGAAGTTGCGTTGACGGGCAGCGTGATCCGGTCATCCGACCATCCGTCGGCGGTCACCAGCACGGCCGGGTTGGCCGACCCGACCGCATCGCCGACTGACATCACCGTGATGCCGAGGGGCCGCGCGCTGAGACGCTGGAGGGCGACCATGAGCGCCACCGCACGCCTGGTGCCGTCGAAGCCCTCGTCGACGCCGACGTCCACCTGTGGCATCAGCGCTTGGGGCATTGACTGGAACCCGCCGGGCAGCGGCGGGTTGGCCGCGGTGCTCTGCACCGGGCTGTCGCCGTCGATGGTGAGCGTGATCGGCTGGAATTCACCGCAGCGCCCGGTGTTTCCGGCGATTCGCACCGCCACACCGAGATTGAGGTAGCGCTGGAGCAGCTCATCGGGGACGTTGACCCAGCGGTCGATCACCCCGGACTCGTCGGTGGGCCACTGGTCGATCGTCTCGCCGGCGATCGACGCGACGAGGTCACCACCGACCGATGACGGCAACGGCGTGTACGAGCCACGCAGGTGCACCCGGATGTTGTGCGCTGACCGGCCGAGGCGCGTCTGATCCAATCCGATCGTCACCTGCGGGGCCAGCGCCGTCGCGTTCACGCCCGGTTGGCCGAGCTTGCGCAGCGTGGTCACGTCGGCAGGCAGCACCGGGCTCGATTGCAGCGGTCCGGCCACGGCCTTCGAGCTCAGCGCGAGCCGGCCCACGTCGCTGGTCAGCATCCGCACCTGATCGGAGAGCGCGTCGGCGGATCCGGTGATCTGCAGCGCGGGCACACCGGCGTCGCCCTGCAAAGCGACGCCGGCGTCGCGGCTCTCCCTGATGACGACGGTGCGCTCCAGCGGCCCGGGTGAATTCTGGTCTGGACCAAGAGGTTTCACCGTCACCTCGGGATACTGCTCGCCGTAGTGCGCGACGACCGTGGTGGCCAGCCGCATCGCGGCCTCCGACTCCGCGCGGGTGGGTGATTCCGGTAGGTACAGGTTGAGCCGGCGCAACACCGGCGGCAGGAAGTCGGCGACCGTGGTCGGCGCGGCCTCCACCCCGCCGTACCGCACGGCGGTGTTGACGAGCCGCAGCGGATTCGACGGATCCAGGCAGTAGCCCTCGATCGGGACGAGGTAGCTTCGCAACGTCACCGTCGCCGCGTTGTCGTCGATCCTCACCCCGGTCAACGGGATCGCGACCGGCCCGCCGTCGGGAGGCAGCGGCACTCGCGACAGGGTGCGGTCGTCCTGCGTGGCCGTGATGGTGCCGACCCCCACGTTGACCGGCATCTCCACCAGCGCGTCGACGCTTTCGGGAACCAATCCTTGCGGCACCGGCACGGTGATCGACATGACACCGTGATCGCCGTAGAACGCCAACGTCGGCGTCGCGCCGAGGACATCCAGGCCGAGCGTGGGCGCGTCGGCCACCACGCCTCCGTCGCCGGGCTGCGTCCACGCCGGCGGCGCCGCCAGCGCAAGCGCCAGCATCAGGGCGCACGCCACGACCACGCCCTTCGACAAACGATGATCCCCCCGAGTCACTGCAAACCAGTATGCATGCAATCCCGGCGCGCGACCGGAATATGACAATTTCGCGTTTCGGGACGCTACCAGCGGAAAAAGATTCGCGCGCGCCGCGGCGCGTCAATACTCCCGCAGGCTCTCCCGCAACGTCGTTCCCGGATAGCGGGTGCGGTAGCGTCCGCGACGCTGAAGCTCCGGGACGAGCAGTTCGGTGACGTCGTTGAAGCAGCCGGGTGTGTCGGTGGCCAGGAGCATGAACCCGTTGCAGCCGCCGTCGTCGAGGTAGTGCTCCATCTGGTCGGCGACGTCAGCCGGGGTTCCTACCGCGACGGGGGCGCCCATCGACACCCCGTAGATCTGCGCCGCTTCCCGCACGGTCACCGGGGCGCCGTCCTTGGCCTCCAGGATCGCATCGAACAGTCCGCGGATCCCCTGCACGTCGGCGTCGACGACGTTGTCGTCGAGGCCGAGCGTGGAGAAGTCGAAACCGGTGTGGCCGGAAAGGATGCCGAGCGCGCTTTCGATCTGCACCTTCTCCACCAACTCCGCGTACCGGTCGTTGGCGCGGGACTTGTCGCGGTCGATGACGGTTTGCAGACCGTAGATCAGCTTCACCGAGTCGGGGTCGCGGCCGTGATTGTCGGCACGGGTGCGGATGTCGTCGGCGTATGTCCGCATGCTCTTCGGCGTCGGAAAGATTCCGAACACGGATTCGGCGTGTTTGGAGGCGAACTCGCGGCCGTGGTCGGACGATCCGGCCTGCCAGAGTACCGGCCGCTTCTGGGGTGAGGGTGCGACGAAGTGGCGGCCCTTGGAGCGGAAGAACTCGCCCTGAAAGTCGATTTCACGCACCTTGGCCGGGTCGGCGAACACGCCGTTCTCGCGGTCGTAGATGATCGCGTCGTCATCCCATGAGTCCCACAGCTGGTAGCAGAGCTGCATGTACTCCTCGACAACTTCGTAGCGCTTGTCGCGCGGCGTCAGGTTCTCCTTGCCCATCGCCTGAAACTCGCTCTTGGAGTACGACGTGACGATGTTCCAGCCGACGCGGCCGTTGGTGAGATGGTCCAGCGTCGACAGGTGCCGGGCCATCATGTACGGCGGCACAAAGGAAGTCGACAAGGTGATGCCAATGCCCAGGTGTTGGGTGAACGCTCCGACGAGGGGTACCAGCGTGGCCGGCTCATGCACCGGGCACTGGCCCGCGTACTTGACGACGGGATCCGAGCTGCCTTTGTAGGTGGTGTAGGGCGCCAGTTCGTCGGCGATGAACATCGCGTCGAACAGGCCGCGTTCCATGATGCGGCCGAGATCGCGCCAGTACTCCGGGCGTGACCAGTGATAGCCGACCTTGTCACGGGGGTGTGCCCACATGGTCGACGCGTGGTTCATCACGCCGTGCTGCACGAAGCCCAGCAGGTGCGTCTTCTTCTTGCTCTTCGTCATGCCACCAGCCCCCTGGCCCGGTCGCCGCGCAGTTCCAGCACGAACGCGACGATGACCGCCGTCGCGGTGCCGAGCCCACTGAGGGCCAGCACGTACCAGAACAGCCCGCTGTACGACGCGATGACCAACACGATGAACGAGGTGGCAACGGCCACCGACGCTTTCCAGCCGAAGCCGGGAACAATGGACACGTCTTCGGTCGCAGCGGTGCCGTATGCGTCGTCCAGCACCACATGGTTGCTGTCCAGCAGCTCGCGCCGGATCCGGAGGAAGCTTCGCGTCGCGACCGTCAGGTACGTGACAGCGAGCACGATGCCGACGGCGGCGCCGATATAGAAGATGACCACAACTTTGCCTTTCTGATTGTCCTTACGCCTGGCCCGCAGGCTCGCCGACTTCCTCAGGTGCCCCAACGTTTTTCGTGTCCAGCAGCGCGGGTTTGCCCGCCAGGCTGTCGTAGTCGAACACGGTGTTCTCCCGGAGGCTGACCACCACCGAGACCACCGCCGACGCCGCGATCAGGGCGATGATCCCGAACAGGGGTCCATACGTGGGCCCCAGGGTTTCGCGGATCGGGCCGCCGACGACGATGCCCGCGACGACGCCTGCGACGTAACCGGTTCCGGTCATCCGGGACCAGAAGATGCTCAGCGTGACGGGCACCAGCAGGCTGGTCACGTAGAAGTAGACGGTGGTGACCAGGTTGACGTAGTCGATACCGGTCAACACCACCCCGCCGGCGATGGCGGCCGCCACGATCATGCTGCTCTTGGTGATGGTGAGCAGGCGACGCTCCGACACGCCGGGCCAGTACCGGTGCACGATGTCGACGGCCACCAGCGAGGTGACTCCGGACAGCGCGCCGTCGATGGCCGCGAAGCAGGCGTTTACCACCACCAGGGTGTAGAGGGCGATGATGATGACGGGCAGTCCGAGGCTGGCGATCACGTAGGGCCCGATCGCGCCGTTGCCGAGCGGGCCGAGCTGCTCGGGTGCGACGTGGGCGGCGAGGCCGATGAACCCGAGCAGGCCCAACGCGAGCGGAATGGGGTAGAACCACACACCCGCCCACAGGAAACTGCGCCCCAGGTCACGCGGCCGAATGGCCCACACCCGCTGCCAAAACGACTGGTCGGCAATGACATTGGTGAGCAGGCCGAGCGCCAGCGCCAGGCCGAAGCTGGCGGCCGTGACAGGGTTGAGGGGGTTGAGATAGTCGTTTCCCTGTGCCTGCACCTCGTTGAAGACCAGCTCGGCTCCCCCGGCCTTGGCCAGCGCGTACAGCACCACGACCGAGGAACCGACCCCGAGCAGCAGGGTGTTGGCGGTGCCGGTGATGGCCGAGGTGGTCAGCCCACCGAAGTAGGAGTAGACGGTGACGACGACGATGCCGGTGACCACGATGCTGATCGGGGTCAGCCCGAAGATGGTGTGCATCACCAGTACCAGCCCGGCGAGGTTGATCATGATGACGCCGAGCAGGGTGCCGATCAGGAAGACGAGGGTGGCCACACTGCTCAGCCCGGTCTGGAACCGGGCCCGGATGAACTCGGCCAGTGTGTATCCGGACGGCATCTTCTTGCGGACCTTCAAGCCGAACGGCACCATGATGATCACCGCCAGCCCGTTGGGCACGATGAACCAGACCAGCCCCGATGTTCCCCAGGTGTAGGCCTGCGCGGACGACAGCATCACCGCCATCGACCAGGTCCACACCGAGATGAGCGAGGCCACGCCGAATCCGAAGCCCAACAACCGGCCCGAGATGACGTAGTTGTGGGTCGTTTTGACGGCGCCCCGCACGACGAGCGCGATCAGCAGCAGCACGATTCCCGGGCCGAACAGCAGCAGATAGCCCAATGCGCTTGACTGCTGGAGGAATTCGAGGGTTGGCATGAAGGTCTCCTAGGTTGTTACTGGGTGACGTCTGATTCGGTGACAAGGACGGCGTTGCGCCTGCCGCGTAGCTCGCTCAGCGGCTCGTCGTACCAGCCCTTGGTGCGGCGGCGGATGAGCAGTTCGGTGAGCTCGGTTTCGGTGCGCAGAAACGGGACCGACGGCAGCACCGGGGGTTTGTAGCGACGACGGAACGCGGCCACCACCGCCTCCAGCGCCGCGACGTCGTTGGCGGCCCGCGCCTGCGCCAGCGCCGATTCACACACCGCGGCGATGGGTTCCCCGGTGAGGGCGGTGGTGTCGATGTACTCGCCGGAGCGCTCGGCGAACCGGAGCACCGCCACCTTGTCCTCGATGCGGGCTTCGATCCATAAGAAGTCGGCTTCCTCGAGCGGGTTGCCCGCCCGGCCGGCGCGCCAGTCGAGCAGCAGGTCCAGGGCCGCGTCGAGGCGTGTCAGCGCGTTGAGGCGTTCGGTCCATTGCGCGCGCAGCGACTGGTCACCGAAGGGCGGATATTCGGTGCGCGGTGTCGCGCCGGCGGTGGTCTTGACGGGCCGGCTCATGGCTGCTGGTCTCCTGTCTCGAGGAATCG
Source organism: Mycolicibacterium pulveris (assembly GCF_010725725.1). Lineage (NCBI taxonomy): Bacteria > Bacillati > Actinomycetota > Actinomycetes > Mycobacteriales > Mycobacteriaceae > Mycobacterium > Mycolicibacterium pulveris. The sequence goes on from NZ_AP022599.1 coordinate 1,118,995, forward strand.
TTCGGTGTGGATGTGGTCGCGGGGCACCCCGGCGGCGAGCAGCCGCAGCTCGGCCGCGGAGATCATCGCGGGCGGACCGCACAGGTAGTACGCCCGTGTCGGGTCGATCGGGTCCAGGTGGTCTGTCACCGGACCGGTTGCACCGGACCAGCTTTCGGTGGGACGTTCGACGGTGACGACCGCGTCCAGATGAGGCAGTGTCTGGCGCAGTGACCGCAGCTCGTCGAGGGCGAACAGCTCGGACTCCTGCGCGGCGCCGAACACCAGGCGGGCCTCGGTGGCGGGCGCCAAGGACCTCAGGATGGCCAGCACCGGAGCCAGACCCGTCCCACCGGCGACGAACACCGGCCGGGGTTCGCCTCGAAAGACGAACTGCCCGTATGGGCCTCGAAGCCGAACGGGCTCCCCCAGGGCTTTGTCGGCGGCGAGGTGCCCGGAGAACCTCCCGTCGGCGAGCAACTTGATCAGAAACTCGAGCTCGCGGCCGCCGTCGGGGGTGTTGGCCATCGAGTAGGCGCGGGTGGCGCCGACCGCGGGCAGGGTGATCTGCAGGTACTGGCCGGGCTCCCACTGGAACGGGTCCTGGGCGGCGTTGGTGCGCACGGTGATCCGCGCGACCGTGTCGGCGACGCGGTCGACGGCGACGATCTGGCCGTTTCGGGTGCCGTCCTCGTAGCGGCCCACCCGGTCGGCGGGGTAGTCGAAATCGATCACGAGGTCGCTGGACGGCCGCAGCCGGCAGGCCAGCACGATCCCGTCTTCCTCCTCGGCATCGGTCAGCGCGTGCGGGCTGTGCGGCAGCAACTGGTCGTAATCGCCGTCGACCAGAAATCCGCGGCATGTCGCGCAACTGCCCTCGCGGCAGTCGCTGAGCAGCAGATGACCTTGGCGCAGCGCCGCGGTGATGACGTCTTCATCTGCGCGGCAAGCGATATCGATGCGATCGGCGCCTTCGAAGGTCAGGGCCACCTTGTACTCGGCGCTCACCGGGGCACCTCGGTTTCCCAGCCGATGAGGTCGGTGGTGATCGCGAAGACGTTGCCGTTGACGTATGCGCGTCCGATCGTGGTCGACACGTTGACCAAGAGGTCGTAGACCGAGAACGGCCGCCCGAGCAGTTCGCCGATCTCGTCGGCGTCGATCTGGAAGCCCTCGAGGCAGTCGATGCGGTAGAACGTGCCGCAGTCCTCGATGGTGAAACTCGGGTCGTCCTCGTGGCGTTCGGCGAGCCACTCCACGGTGGCCTCGATCTCGTCGGCCTTGGTCAGGGCCAGCACCACGCGTCGAGACTCGACCACGCCGTTCTCGCCGTACATGTCGGCGCGGAGCCGCTCGACGTCGACGTTGGCGACGCGCCGACCGACCGACTCGTGATGCGCGTTGCGCGCGGCGTCGGTCATCGGGCCGCTCCGACCTCGGTGTGGTCGTCATAGAGCTCGAGCAGGTGGCGTGCCGTCAGCTCCGACTCCCAGATCGGGGCCAGGTCGCGGGCCCATTCACCGGCCAGCGTGTCGAACACCTGCCGGGCCGACTGCACCCCGGGGCGCTGCGCCGCTTCGGTCGCGTCGAACAGCACCGCGATGTCGGCGACGGCGGCCACCGCACGCGGCAGCCAGCGCCGTGCCCACCACGCCATCAGTCGACGGTTGTAGCCGCCGAACTCGCTGTCGTTGCCCAGGATTCGGTCGAACAGCTCCCTGTTCCAGCTGAGGGCCGCCTCCGCTGAGCGCAGCGACGCCCAGAGCACCTGCGGGGTCAGATGATCGCCGTGCAGCGGCGCCAGCCGGTAGAAGAACTCCTGGCGGACGAATCGGCCGAACAGCGGCTCGTAGATCAGGGCGAGCGCGAACAACACCTCGATGTGGTCGTAGCCGTCGCGCCAGAGATGCTCGACGAACGTGCGCGCGCCCGCGTACGCGGGATGGCTCAGCCACATATGCCGTGCCGGTTCCAGCTCGGTGATCGGTTCGGCGACCGCCTGGCCGAGGTAGACCTTTTCGGCCTGGATCTGTTGGGCGCTGTCGAGGTAGTCCAGCCCCCAGTTCACGATGGCCACCCGCAGGGTGTCGACGAGGCTGTCGCGCATGCCCGACGTCAACGCCATGAACACCCCGTAGTCGTGCAAGACCATGGCGCCGAGCTGTTCGCCGATGACGGCGTCGAGCCACCTCGGATCGACGCCTCGCAGCAGCGATCGGGTGGCCGCGGTGTTGAACAACCTGCTGGCGGTGCGCCACTCGTCGGCCTTCTCGGCGACATAGGGCTTCTGCCATCGGCCTTCTGGATCGCGGAACGCGAACCAGTCGGTGCAGCGCGCTTCGGTGAAGTAGTTCTCCCACGCGCCGCGGCCACCGGGAAATCGGGTGGACCAGCCGCCGACGCCGATACCGCCGCGGATCCAGTCGGGGTTGGGCTGCGCGTACAGGGTGACCTGTTCGTACTCCGAGAGGCGCCGCCGGTATGGGTTGGCGAAATAGACGGCGGTGCGTCGGGTTTCGATCGGCTCGCGTTGCAGGTCGTGCTCGGGGTTGAGCAGACTGCGCCGGTAGGTGTTGGTCACCGCCGCTCAGCCCTTCTCGAAGCTGACGCCGGCGACGTGGGGGTCACGAACGACGATGCGGGTCGCGGCCAGATCGTCGATGGTCCACAGCCAGTCACTCATCAGGTGCGGCTGAGCCACCAGGGTGCGGCCGTCGCTGCGCACCCCACCGGTGGCGCGGATGATCTCCGACAACTCCCAGCCGTCGAAGATCTCCAGGAAGTTCTGCCCTGTGTAGCGTTCGGGCTCCTGCAGGTACATCCGCTCGCACCAGTCCGAGCACAGCGCGTGCTTGCGTCCGCCGTACTCGATGATGCGGCGCTGCACCGACCCGGTGCTCTGGGGGGCCTGCGGGGTCAGCCCGAGCAGCGGTGACTGGCACACCCGGCAGATGTGCAGCACCTTGCCCAGCTCGATGAGGTGCTCGATGGGGCTGGTGCGGTTCGCCGGGTTCTCGACGCCGATTTCGCGCCAGCGGTCGAAGATCCGCCCGATCGAGCTGTACCAGCCCGGGTAGTGGCGCTCGAACCATTCTTTGTCGGTGTCGTTGGGCAGCTCGATGCGGTAACCGATGAACGGCCACAGCGCGTAGGCGACCGCGAACGCGTCGTGGTGCGCCCAGTACGCGTCGCGGCTGGCGTCGGCAAGGTTCTTCGGTGCCTCGAGACCGAACTTGGAGAACCGGCCCATCCAGATGCCGCCCCAGTCCTCGATGACCCAGTTGTTCCAGGTCTGCGCCCACGGCTCGGCGCGATTCACCGCGCCGTATTCGAAGGTCCGCCCGACCATCGAGCTGAAGCCGCGGTGCTGGATCCAGAACGCGTTCTCCAAATCGGTCTGCAGGTACTGCATGTTGTGGTCGTTCTCGATGACCGACACGATCGTCTGATAGCCGTTGGCCATGTGCCGCAACTCATCTGACTGGATCGACAGGAAGACGGTGGGGGTGACCTCGTCGCCGTTGGCCGCCGCCCATTCGGTCATGGCCACCACAAGCGGGTTGGTGAAGCACGCCTCGGCGACCATCTGCAGGTTCAGCGAGATGAGCACCGGGTCGCCGGAGACGAACGTCTCGCACGCCTGCTGGCGATTGCTCCAGAACAACGGGTTGCCGTGCCGGTGCCCGCGCGAACCGGTGAAGCCGGCCGGGTCGTAGTACTGGGACGCGAAGTACTTCTTCAGGTAGCCAAGCTGATTCGTGTGCCGCACCTCGTCCTCGACCTGCGCGACGTAGCCGTTGCGCTGCTCGGGCGAGACCACCGCGTCCAACAGCATGGCCGAACCGCCGATCGACGAGTACTCGCCCAGCTCGAGGAACGTGGTGACGAACTTCATCGCCTCGGCCCACCGCGGCTCGATCCGGCCGCCCGCCTGCAGCCGCGCCAGGCTGTCCAACAGCGAGCCGTACTGCCGGTCGTCCTTTTCGGTCTCCATCCGGCAGTACTCGCCGACGATCAGCTTGAACTGTTCCCGCGTTCCGCCGTCGAACTCGTACTTGGTCGGGTATTTCGACCGGCCGTCGGGGACCTCCCATCCCATGTCCTGAATCCAGCGGTGCACGTCTTGCGCGCCCACCTTGATCTCACGCTGGGTGGGCGCCCGAAATCCACCCGGAATGACAGTCATCAACGCTCCTAGCTCGCGACGGCGAAACAACCAGGGCGACGTTAGGCAGCAAAGGGCGGCGCAGAAATCGTTTGATTCGCCGTGAACCGAACCGCCCGTCCGGGTCGAGCGTCCGGCGCCGATGCGCGACAATGCGCGGCCGCGTTGCGTGGCGGGTCAGTCCTACCCGGGAAACGCAAAATCGCCCAATTTCAAAATTGGGCGATTTTACGTCTGCTCGCGCTGGAGGCTACTTGGCCTTCTCGAGGATCTCGACCAGACGCCAGCGCTTGGTGGCCGACAGCGGCCGGGTCTCCATCAACGAGACACGGTCGCCGACACCGGCGTCGCCGTGTTCGTCGTGCGCCTTGACCTTCTTGGTGGTGCGGATGATCTTGCCGTAGAGCGGGTGGCTCTTACGGTCCTCAAGCTCGACCACGATCGTCTTCTGCATCTTGTCGCTGACCACGTAGCCGATCGCGGTCTTGCGGCGGCCGCGCGGCTTGTCGGCCCGCGGAGTGTGCTTGGGCCCCTTGGGCGTTGCCTGGTCTTGCTTGGAAGCCATCACGAATCCTCACTTACGGGCCCGGACGCCAGGCCCAACTCACGTTCGCGTAGCACGGTGTAGACCCGCGCGATCTCCTGACGCACCGTGCGAAGCCGGCGGTTGTTGCTCAGCTGCCCGGTGGCCATCTGGAAGCGCAGGTTGAACAGCTCTTCCTTGGACTCGCGCAGCCGGTCCTTGAGTTCGTCGTCGGTCAGCTCGCGCAGTTCGCCCGGTGTCACTCCCACTGCCATCAGAAGTGCTCCTCTCGGGTAACGATGCGTGCCTTGATCGGCAACTTGTGGATCGCGCGAGTAAGTGCGGCTCGCGCGGTTTCTTCGTCGGGGTAGCTCAGCTCGAACAGCACCCGGCCCGGCTTGACGTTGGCCACCCACCACTCCGGTGAACCCTTACCCGAACCCATCCGGGTCTCGGCGGGCTTCTTGGTCAGCGGGCGGTCCGGGAAGATGTTGATCCACACCTTGCCGCCACGCTTGATGTGCCGGTTGATGGCGATACGAGCGGACTCGATCTGCCGGTTGGTGATGTAGGCGTGCTCCAGCGCCTGGATGCCGTAGTCACCGAAGCTCACCGTGGTGCCACCGCTGGCGAGGCCGCGTTGGCGTGGGTGATGTTGCTTGCGGTGCTTGACCTTACGAGGGATCAGCATTGTCAGCTCTCCGTGTTCTCAGTCGTCGTCTCCGCGGCGGCACCGGCAGCGGCCGAGGTGCCTGCCGCCGAAGCCGGAGCTTCGGTGACGGCGGGCGCGGCTTCGGCGCCGGAGGCGGCACGGCCGGCTTCGGTGCCCGTGGCGGTGGTGCCCGACGCACCGCTGCGGCGCGGCCGGGTGCCCGACGGGCGCTCACGACGCGGCCGCTCCGACGGCGGGGCCACCGCCAGCTCACGCTTGCCGCCGACGATGTCGCCCTTGTAGATCCACACCTTCACGCCGATGCGGCCGAACGTCGTCCTTGCCTCGTACAGGCCGTAATCGATGTCGGCGCGCAGCGTGTGCAGCGGCACCCGGCCTTCGCGGTAGAACTCCGACCGGCTCATCTCGGCGCCGCCGAGGCGGCCCGAACACTGCACGCGGATGCCCTTGACGTTGGGCTGGCGCATCGCGGACTGGATCGCCTTACGCATGGCGCGACGGAACGCGACACGGTTGCTCAACTGCTCGGCGACGCCCTGGGCCACCAACTGCGCCACCGACTCCGGGCTCTTCACCTCGAGGATGTTCAGCTGCACCTGCTTGCCGGTCAGCTTCTCCAGATCGGCGCGGATGCGGTCGGCCTCGGTGCCGCGGCGGCCGATCACGATGCCCGGCCGTGCGGTGTGGATGTCCACGCGCACCCGGTCGCGGGTCCGCTCGATCTCCACGTCGGCGATACCCGCACGCTCCAAGCCGGTGGCCAACAGCCGACGGATCGCGACGTCTTCCTTGACGTAGTCCTTGTACTGCTTGTCTGCATACCACCGGGACTTCCAGCCGGTGGTGATACCGAGCCGGAAGCCGTGGGGATTGATTTTCTGGCCCACTACTCCGAGCCCTCCTTCGCTTCGGACGCTTCAGCAGTCTTCTTCGCGGCGGCCTTCTTGGCCGGCGCCTTCTCCGCGCTGGCCTTCTTGGCCGGCGCCTTCTCCGCGCTGGCCTTCTTGGCCGGTGCCTTCTCCGCGCTGGCCTTCTTGGCCGGCGCCTTCTCCGCGCTGGCCTTCTTCGCAGGTGCCTTCTTGGCGGCGGCGGCCTTGCTGGCCTGCGCCCGGCGGGCCCGCGACGCGCTGGCCGACCGGCCACCCTCGTCCTCGCGGCTTGCCCGGCTTTCCAGGATCACGGTGATGTGGCTGGTGCGCTTGCGGATCCGGAACGCACGACCCTGTGCGCGCGGCCGGATGCGTTTGGCGGTCGGGCCCTCGTCGGCGTGGATGGTCGCCACCACGAGGGTGGACGGGTCCAGGCCGTCGTTGTTCTGCGCGTTGGCCGCTGCGCTGGCGATCACCTTGGCGACCGGCTCGCTGGCGGCCTGCGGTGCCCACCGCAGGATGTCCAGCGCGTCGGCCACCGGCTTGCCGCGCACCAGGTCGATGACGCGGCGCGCCTTCGTCGCCGACACACGCACGAAACGCGCCTTGGCGACGGCGGTGGGATATTCAGTCGTCGTGGTACTCACCGGCGCTTAGCCTTCCGGTCGTCTTTGATGTGACCCTTGAACGTGCGGGTCGGTGCGAACTCACCCAGCTTGTGGCCGACCATCGCCTCGGTGACGAACACCGGGACGTGCTTGCGGCCGTCGTGCACCGCGAAGGTGTGGCCGATGAAGTCGGGGATGATCGTCGACCGACGCGACCAGGTCTTGATGACCTGCTTGGTGTTCTTCTCGTTCTGTGCGTCGACCTTCTTGAGCAGATGGTCGTCGACGAACGGACCCTTTTTCAGGCTGCGTGGCATCAGCTACTCCTACCGGTGATGCTTCTTGCCGGTGCGACGGCGACGGACGATGAGCTTGTCGCTCGGCTTGTTTGGCTTGCGGGTACGGCCCTCGGGCTTACCCCACGGGCTGACTGGGTGGCGGCCGCCGGAGGTCTTGCCCTCACCGCCGCCGTGCGGATGGTCGACCGGGTTCATCACGACACCGCGGACGCTGGGACGCCTGCCCTTCCACCGCATCCGGCCGGCCTTGCCCCAGCTGATGTTGGCCTGCTCGGCATTGCCGACCTCACCCACGGTGGCGCGGCAGCGCACGTCGACGCGCCGGATCTCACCGGACGGCATACGCAGCGAGGCGTAGGTGCCCTCCTTGCCCAGCAACTGGATGCTCGCCCCCGCGGAGCGGGCCAGCTTGGCGCCGCCGCCGGGACGCAGCTCCACCGCGTGCACGATGGTGCCCGCGGGAATGTTGCGCAGCGGCAGGCAGTTACCCGGCTTGATGTCGGCGTTCGGACCGGACTCCACCACATCGCCCTGCGAAAGACCCTGCGGCGCAATGATGTAGCGCTTCTCGCCGTCAAGGTAGTGCAGCAACGCGATGTGGGCGGTGCGGTTCGGGTCGTACTCGATGTGGGCGACCTTGGCGTTGACGCCGTCCTTGTCGTGGCGGCGGAAGTCGATCACCCGGTAGGCACGCTTGTGCCCGCCGCCCCGGTGCCGGGTGGTGATCCGGCCGTGCGCGTTGCGCCCACCCTTGCTGTGCAGCGGGCGAACCAGCGACTTCTCCGGGTGGTCGCGAGTGATCTCGGTGAACTCGGAGACGCTGGCACCGCGACGACCCGGGGTCGTCGGCTTGTACTTGCGAATTGCCATGATTCTCTAGGTCTCTCTGATCCCCGGGCTAGGCCGGTGCTCCGAACAGGTCGATGGGCTTGCTCCCAGGAGCCAGCGTGACGATGGCCCGCTTGGTGTCCTTGCGCTTGCCGTAGCCGGTGCGGGTGCGCTTGCGCTTGCCCGGCCGGTTGGCGGTGTTCACCGACGCGACCTTGACCTTGAAGATCTTCTCGATCGCGATCTTGATCTGGGTCTTGTTCGAGTCCGGGTGAACGATGAACGTGTACACGTTGTCCTCGATCAGCCCGTAGGACTTCTCCGAGATGACCGGGGACAAGATGATGTCGCGGGGGTCAGTGACGGTCGCCATCAGGCCGACACCTCCTCTTTGCGGTTCGAGCTGATGTACGCGTTGAGAGCCTCGACGCTGAACACCACGTCGTCGGCCTTCAGCACGTCGTAGGTGTTGAGCTGGTCCGGCGAGATCACGTGGACCCCAGGCAGATTGCGCACGCTCTTGGCGCCGGTCTCGTCGGTGCGTCCGATCACGACCAGCACCTGCTTGCGGTCGGTCAGGGTGGCCAGGAACGTCTTGGCGCTCTTGGTCGACGGCGTCTGGCCCGCGACCAACTCGGTGACCGCGTGGATCCGGCCGTTGCGGGCCCGATCCGAGAGCGCGCCGCGCAGGGCGGCCGCGATCATCTTCTTCGGGGTGCGCTGGCTGTAGTCCCGCGGCTTCGGGCCGTGCACGATGCCGCCGCCGGTGAACTGGGGCGCCCGTATCGAGCCCTGGCGGGCGCGGCCGGTGCCCTTCTGCCGGTACGGCTTCTTGCCGCCGCCGCGGACCTCGCCGCGGGTCTTGGTCGAGTGCGTACCCTGGCGCGCCGCGGCCTGCTGCGCGGTCACCACCTGGTGCATCAGTGCGATGTTGGGCTCGACGTCGAACAGGTCAGCGGGCAGCTCGACGGAGCCGTCCATCTTGCCGCCCGGGGTGTGGACGTCGATCTTGAGGGTGTTGGCAGCCATTTCTACTTCTCGCCTCGCTTGATTGCGCTGCGGACCATCACCAGACCGCCGTTGCGGCCGGGGATTGCGCCCTTGATCAACAGCACGCCGTTTTCGGCATCGACCTTGTGCACCAACAGGTTCTGCGTGGTGACACGGTCGTTGCCCATCCGGCCCGCCATGCGGGTGCCCTTGAATACCCGCCCCGGCGTCGCGCAGCCGCCGATGGAACCGGGACGGCGGTGCACCGCCTGGGCGCCGTGGCTGGCGCCCTGGCCGCGGAAGCCGTGGCGCTTCATGGTGCCCGCGAAGCCCTTGCCCTTGCTGGTGCCCGTCACGTCGACGTAGCTGCCGTCGGTGAAGATCTCGGCGGTCAGTTCCTGCCCGACTTCGTATTCGGCGGTGGCGTCGTCGTCGAGGCGCAGCTCGGCGAGGTGGCGGCGCGGGTTGACGCCCGCGGCCTCGTACTGACCCTTCAGCGGCTTGTTCACCTTGCGCGGGTTGATCTCGCCGTAGGCCAGCTGCACCGCGCTGTAGCCGTCGCGCTCGATGGTGCGAATGCGCGTGACGACGTTGGGTCCGGCCTTGACGACCGTCACCGGCACGACCCTGTTGTTCTCGTCGAACACCTGCGTCATGCCCAGCTTGGTGCCCAGAATGCCCTTCCTAGCCATTTCTCTGGAATCTCCTACTGGATGTTGACGTCAACGCTGGCCGGCAGGTCGATGCGCATGAGCGCGTCGACCGTCTTCGGCGTCGGGTCGAGGATGTCGATCAGTCGCTTGTGGGTGCGCATCTCGAAGTGCTCCCGCGAGTCCTTGTACTTGTGCGGAGAGCGGATGACGCAGTACACGTTCTTCTCGGTCGGCAGCGGCACCGGGCCGACCACGCTGGCGCCCGTCCGGGTGACCGTCTCGACGATCTTGCGCGCCGAGGCGTCGATCGCCTCGTGGTCGTAGGCCTTGAGCCTGATGCGGATCTTCTGTCCCGCCACGCTTCTCCTACCTCACTACTAACGGGCCCCTGCTGGGCCTGGTCTGCAAGCCGCACGCCGAGACCAACCCGGTCGCGCGGGCACTGCCGCCGCTGTTTTCCTGTCTATGGTCCACCGGCCCCCGCGCTCGGGTGTGTCGCCCTCGCGCGTACCCGTTCGCGTCGGAATCCGTCGCGATCGAGATTGGGACCGGACGCGCCCACTGGAGGCGCAGGTCGTGTGCCCGTCAGGCGTAAACCCGGCTCAAGGCAACCCGAACAGTATGCCTCACATCCGAGCCTCGGCCAAATTCGCCCAAAGGGACAAACGGGCGACAAAGTGCGAGTAGATCGCACCATTATGTCGATCTCGACCCGGCCCCGGCGGCGGTCGCCCACCCGAGGTCGAACGCCGCGTACCTTACCGCCGAGTAAGGTAGCCGGACATGGCCGCCGTGACCACCACGTATCGCATGTGGAAACGCCTCTCGGCCTGGCCGGGCGGCAGCCGCGTGTTCTCGGCGGCGGCGATGCTGCGGGTGCCGAACTTCGCGTCGATACTGCCGGTCTCCTACCTCTCGAAGGCCACCACGTCCCTGCGCGCTCGGGCCCGGTTGCAGCCGCCGGACTTCGCCTCGATCACCGACGGCGCCGACCTGTATTGGGGGGACGCCGGCTTAGCCGTCGCAGCGGTCGACGAAATGGCGACATCGACTCGCACTTTTCCGCCCGTTTGTCCCTTTGGGCGTCGTGAGGCGCCTAGCGGGGCAGGGTCGCCCAGAACGGGCACCGGTGCTGCTCCTCGAAACCGGTGACGACGCGGTTGCCGTCGGGGCTCAACACCATGCGCTCGTCCGCGGCGGCCTCGCTCAGCTCCGGCCAGCCGGCCCCGGGCGAGCCGGTCGCGACGAACTCACTCCAATAGTCGATCATCTGCTCGGAGAGCCGCTGCTGCTCGACGTTCAGCGGCGGTGCACCGCCGACGTCGAACAGGTAACGCAGTTCCAGCGAGTGCCCGGCCCCGACGGGAAAAGGGGCCGCGCGCAACGGTTCCGGCGCCGGGGCGTTCGGATCGTCGAACTCGTAGAAGTACACGGCCCGATCGTTGCCCAGCGCGTCGGCCATCCGGTCGGCGACGCAGGCGAACACGCCGTCGGTCGTCGCAGCCGAGTAGGCCAGCGGCACACTGTTTTCGAAACGCTCAGGCGGATAGTGCTGCGCGACGACGGCGGCATCCGGGCCGAACGCCTCGGTGAGCAGCTCGAGATAGTGGGGGGCGTCGACGGGTCGGCCGCGCACGAACTGCAGCGCGGTGAACAAGTTGAACTCGTCGGCGGTCGTGCCGATCAACACCGGCACCTCCGCCACGCGGCCCGTGGCCAGACCGGTGAGCGGATCCACCGGTAGCGCCGCCGTGCCCGTGACGGGCCCGCTCAACCGTTCGGTGCCGATGTTGTCGTAGAACACCGGGCGGGTCAGCTGTTCCGGCGGCAGGGCGCGCAGACACTGTGCGGCGGTGACGGGGTCCTCGCAGCCGACGTCGGCGGCGTAGCGCAAGCTCGCCTCTTGGGCGGCCGGCAGGTCGTACTGGGCCTGGCACGGCGCGCTCTGGATGATCGCCGCGCGGAACAAGCCCGCCGACCCGGGAGCGACGAGGTGGTCGCACACCGCCATCCCCCCGGCGGATTCACCGGCGATCGTGACTTTCTCTGGGTCGCCGCCGAATTCGGCGACGTTGTCGCGCACCCACCGCAGCGCCGCCTGCTGGTCGGCCAGCCCGTAGTTGCCCTCCCCCAGCGCGGGATGTGCGAGGAAGCCCAGCGTGCCCAGCCGGTAGTTGACGGTGACGACGACGATCTCGCCGCGGCGCGCCAGCGAACGCGCGTTGTAGATGTCGCCGCTGCCGTTGGTGAAGCCGCCGCCGTGAATCCACACCAGCACCGGGCGGAGTTCGCCCGACGGCGGCGGAGTCCACACGTTCAGCGTCAGACAATCCTCGCTGGTGGGCCGGCCGTCGACGTCGTTGGTGACGTCCTGGATGCACCGTGGGCCGGGCCGGGTGGCGTCGCGCAACCCCTCCCAGCCGGGCGCGGGCTGCGGCGGCTGCCAGCGCAACGGACCGACCGGCGTTGCGGCGTAGGGAATTCCGGCGAAGTAGCGGTGATCGTCGGAGATGGTGCCGCGCACCGCCCCGGCGGCCGTCTGCACCACCGCGGGGTCCGCGGGTACCTCGACGACGGCGGTCCCGGCCTGGCCGCACGCGGACAGCAGCACCGCCGTGACCGCCACCAGGGTCAGACGAAGCGTTGCTGGGCGCACGAGGTCCGAGACTACTGACCCCACCTGAGTGCCAGCGTGTGCTTCGCCACATATACTGGTTACTTGACACGCGTCAAGTTTTCGACGAGTCCGATGAAGGAGCCATTATGAACACGCCGACGATGGATGACGCCGCCAAGGTCCTGGCCGACCCGACGGCCTACGCCGACGACGAACGGCTCCACGCGGCACTCGCCCATCTGCGAGCCAACAACCCGGTGGCTTGGGTCGACCATCCGCCGTACCGGCCGTTCTGGGCGATCACCAAGCACGTCGACATCATGGACATCGAGCGCGACAACGAGCTGTGGCTGTCCGAACCCCGCCCGTTGCTGGCCACCGCGGAGGCCGACGACCTCGCCAAGGCGCAGCTCGAGGCGGGCATGGGATTGCGCACGCTGATCCACATGGACGACCCGCACCACCGCAAGGTGCGCGCGATCGGCGCAGATTGGTTCCGCCCCAAGGCCATGCGGGCGCTGAAGGTTCGCGTCGACGAGCTGGCCAAGGGTTACGTCGACAAGATGCGCGACATCGGACCGGAGTGTGACTTCGTCGACGACATCGGGGTGTACTACCCGCTGTGGGTGATCATGTCGCTGCTGGGTCTGCCCGAGGAGGACTTCCCGCGCATGCTGCGGCTCACCCAGGAGCTGTTCGGCGGCGACGAGGATGAGTACAAGCGCGGCACCACACCCGAGGAACAGATGGAGGTGCTGGTCGACCTCTTCGACTACTTCCGACGGCTCACGGAGTCACGCCGGGCGAACCCCACCGACGACCTGGCGTCGGCGATCGCCAACGGTCGCGTCGACGGGGAACTGCTCTCCGAAGTCGACTGCCTGTCCTACTACGTGATCGTGGCCACCGCAGGGCACGACACCACCAGCCATGCCATCTCCGGCGGGTTGCGGGCGTTGATCGAAAACCCCGATCAGCTCGCCCGGCTCAAGGCCAACCCGGAGTTGATGCCCGCCGCGGTGGAGGAGATGATCCGTTGGAGCACCCCGGTCAAGGAGTTCATGCGCACCGCCGCCGCCGACACCGAGGTGCGTGGCGTGCCGATCAAGAAGGGCGAATCCGCCTACCTCGCATATGTTTCGGCCAACCGTGACGAAGACGTCTTCGACGAGCCGTTCAAATTCGACGTCGGCCGCGACCCCAACAAGCATCTGGCGTTCGGCTACGGCGTGCACTTCTGCCTCGGCGCGGCGCTGGCCCGCATGGAGATCAACAGCTTCTTCACCGAACTGCTGCCGCGGCTGGAATCGATCGAGCTGGCGGGCGAGCCGCAGTTGACGTCGACGGTGTTCGTCGGCGGACTCAAGCACCTGCCGATCCGCTACTCGCTGCGCTGAGCGGGGCGCCCTGCTTTCCGTGAGCAGACGCGAACTCCCCCGGAATCGGTCGCTTTCGGGGGTTTTCGCGTCTGCTGGGCAGGTGAAGGTCAGCCGCTGACGAACTCGGCCGCGCGGTGCCCGATCATCACGATCGTGGCGTGCGGGCCGCGGCTGGTGATCGTCGGGAGCACCGACCCGTCGATCACCCACAGCCCGTCGACGCCACGCACCCGGCACTGAGGGTCGACGACGGCTGTGTCGTCGTCCTCACCACCCATGGGTGCGGTGCCGCAGAGATGCTGGGAGGTGGACCACGACACTGGGCCGACATCGGTTGTGGTCCTTACCAATTCGTGTGCCAGCTCGGTGCCTGCCCGCAGCTGGGCCACGTCGTCGGGTTCGCTGTCGTAGCGGTGCTCGATGACCGGCGCGACGCCCGGGTCCGCCGAGACGACGGTGACGCGCCCGCGCGATCGTGGCCGCATCAGCGTGACGCCGATGTGGGGGCGGTCGGCGGGGTCGTCGCGCCGACCGCTGACCATCGCGCCAAACCCCGCGGTGTACGGCCGCAGCTCGAGCCCGTCGGCGGTGGTGAGGACGGCCTCCAGCGGCGGCACTCCGCTGCTGGCCGACCAGTTCACGGGCAACACCCACTCCGGATGATCGGCGCAGGCCACCCCGACCGGCAGCGCGGCGTGCACCGGAATCCCCGCGGTGCGCAACGCGCCCTCCGGCCCGATGCCCGACAGCATGAGCAGGTGCGCCGATCCGATCGCACCGGCACACACCACAATTCGATCCGCGGTCAGCCGCACGACACCGTTGGGTCCGACGCAGTCCACGCCGATCGCGCGGCCCTTATCGACGAGGATGCGCCCCGCCTGGTGGCTGGTCAGCACGGTGAGGTTGGCCCGGCTCATCGCCGGCTGCAGGAACGCCCCGCCCGGGCCGACCCGGGTGCCCCCGTCGATGTTCAGCGGCACCGCTCCGACACCGTCGGGCAGCGGGTCCTCTGCCGTCGACCCGTTGAGGTCGGGAATCCACGGGTACCCGGCGGCAGTGGCTGCTGTCACGAAAGAAGCTGTGCAGCCGTCAAATTCAGCTACCCGGCGCACCGAAATGGGCCCGTTCGAACCGTGTACCGGGGTGTCGAAATCGAGGTCGGTCTCGATCGCCCGAAAGTGCGGAAGCACGTCGCTCCAGGTCCAGCCCGGTAGCGTCCAACCGTCGAAGTCCGTCGGCAGCCCGCGGCAGAAGTAGCCACCGTTGACCGCGCCCGATCCGCCGACGACGGCGCCCCGCGTCAGCTGTGCGTGGCGCTGCGGAGACATCGTCAGCGTCGTGGGATATCTGCGCACCACCGAACTCGCCGCGCCGATCGGCAGCCGCAGCCCGTCCCTGACCTGGAGGAGCACCTGCGGATCGGCGGGCCCCGGCCCCGCCTCGACAACCGTCACGTGACAGCGGGAATCGGCTGAAAGGCGTTCGGCCAAGACGGATCCGGCACTTCCCGCACCGACAATCAGTACGTCGCTGTGCAAGGCGCTGCTTCAGGTCCTGATCTGCGGCTTGAGCGCGCCGAGATGGCGCTCGCGCACAACACCGGTCCACAGACCCGCTCCGTAGGCGATGTCGTCGATCCGCTTGAGCAGCAGATAGGTGAACAGGCCGATCGGCTTGGCGTCCTCGTCGGCCTTCGCGTTGCGGCTGACCCAGTCCACCACCCCGTCAACGACCGCGGCCACCAACACCACCTGCCGGCACCGCCGCGAGACCAGCGCAGCGGCCAGCGCGACCGGCCAGTAATGCCGACAGATCGCGGAGGCGAGTTGCAGCGCCGCCGACCACAGGCCGTGCGCGGCCACCACCGCCACCTCCTTGGGTTCGGTCTCCACGGTGGACAGCGACTTGGCGATGCGGCGCCCGGTGATGGCCGCGACGACCATCGACGCCACGTATCCGAAGCTCGAACCCATCATCAGCAGCATCCACACCACCAGCGTCCACCCCGAGATCACCAGCGGAGCCGTCTTGCCGGGGTGGCGCACCGCCAGCGGAGCCGCCGCGGAGCCGTAAAACGACTTGCGCGAGAACCATTCTCGCAGTTGCGTGCGATGATCGTGAGCGACGAGCGCGACGGGCTCATAGCGCAGCCGGGCACCCGCCTCGATCAACCTCCAGCACAGGTCGACGTCTTCGCCGGACTTGAGGGTCTCGTCGAATCCGCCGATCTCTTTGAGCACCGATCGACGGCAGATGATCGCGGCGCTGGGTACGTAAGACACCGTGCCGTAGGGCACCACCGGCGCCTCACGCATCCCGAGGTCCAGCGAGGAGCGGACGGCCTCGTAGCGGGCCACGGTGTTCACGGGCTCCCGCAGGCCGACGATGCGCGGCGCGACCAACGCGACCGCCGGGTCGCAGAAGTGGCCCAGCAGCGCCTCCAGCCACCCGCGCCGGGGTACCACGTCGGAGTCGAGGAAGGCCACGAAGTCGGTGTCGCAGGTCGCCATGCCGGTGTTGCGTGCGGCGGCCGGGCCCTTGCTCCGATCGTGGCGCACCACCTTGACGTCGCAGTGCATGTCCGTGAAGTCGGCCTGCTGAACTGGCACGGTCGAGCCGTCGTCCACCACGATGACGCGCAGTCCGCGCAACGATGCGACCAGGCGGTGGAGCCCAGATGCGTTGTTACGCACCGGGATAACGATCGTCACGTCCCGGTGCGACGGCCCGGTGGCGGGACGCGGATGCGCGACGGTCGCGTCGAGCAGGGTGCGCGCGAGCTGGGCGCTGACCGCGTCGTGCACCTCGAGGCGACCGCCGTCGAGCATGGTGCGCGCGGCAGGCGCCAGCCGAAGCAGTCGGGTGGGCGAACCGCCGAGCAGCGCGGAGCCCTCGCCGAGCACCTTCACGCGGCGATCCACCTGGATCGCGAACCCGTCCGGCAGCCGTGGCCCGGTCATACCAGCATCCCGTTCCGGTCCGGCGCCCACCGGATGATCCGCTGCAAGCAGCCGTCGACCATGGTGGCGAACAAGCGCGCGCCGTCTTGCGCTGACGCGGTCGTGGGGTCGCCGAGGACGCCGATCTTGCTGACCGCGGCCACCCCGCCACGACGCAGCTCGGGCATGAGTTCGGCAAGCGGCGCCCGGTTTCCGATGACGCGTTCGTCGAGCCACACGTCCTTCGGCGAAATATGTAGCAATACAGACGTTTCGGTATGTCCGGCGTGCGCGTCGGCGTTCGGCACGCTGCACGAGCACCACGCCGCGTCTCGGCCCTCGGTCCGAAGCAAAGCCGTCGCGGCGGCCAGAGCCTCCACATTTCCGCCGTGGCCATTGACGAAGACGAGGCGCGACGCCCATCGCGACGCCGACCTGGCGAATTCCAGCAGCAAAAGCGATAGCGCCTCGGTTCCGATCGAGACCGTGCCCGTGAAGCCTTCATGCTCGCCGCTGGCGCCGTACCCGATCCCGGGCGCGACCATCCAGGTCAGGTCATCGCGGTCGGCCATTCCTTCGACGACCGAGTTGGCGACCGCGGTCGCGATACGGGTGTCGGTGTCCAGCGGCAGGTGCGGTCCGTGCTGTTCGGTCGAGCCGACGGGAACGATCAACGCTGATGACACGGTGTGTAGCTGCCTCGACGTCAAGTTACCGAGATCGCGGAGAGAAGCCACCCGCCGATGGTAGGCCGAATTCACCTGTCGTGCGCCAATTGTTGGTGCATGCGTAGGAATTGATTTTCCGAAATCGGCGCCGACGGCGGCGGAGCAACCACGTGCGTCCCCTGCGCCACGCCTGTACCAGCCGCTTCGGGTGTGGTGACGGCGACGGCCTCAGTTCGCCGGACCATCGGGTACGCCCAGTGCCCGGGTGAACCCCGGCGGCACGAGCACGTGCTCGGGTCCGAGGTCGTGCACCGAGGCCAACCCCAGGCCCATCAGCGCCGAGTCGATACCGCCGCGCAGAATGTCGAGAACGTTCTCGACCCCGGCTTGTCCGTTGGCCGCCAGCCCCCACAGGTACGCGCGTCCGATCATCACCGCGCGCGCCCCCAGCGCCACCGCCTTGACCACGTCGCTACCGCGCCGCACACCCCCGTCGAGCAGCACCTCGATCTGGTCGCCGACCGCGCCGGCGATCGCGGGCAGCGCCCGGATCGATGCGGGCGTGCCGTCGAGGTTGTTGCCGCCGTGGTTGGACACCGAGATCGCCGAAACCCCCGCGTCCACAGCGCGTTTGGCGTCGTCCACCCGCATCACGCCCTTGAGCATGAACGGTCCGCCCCACAGCTCTCGCAGCCACGCGATGTCCTCCCACGTCGGCGGCGGGGTGGCCATCCACTGTCCGTACGCGGCGAAGAACGGCGGACCCGGTTCGCCGCGCGCCGCCTGGTTGGGCACCTGCAGGTTGGGCGGATGCAGAGTCTTGGCCCACTGCAGGAACCAGCGCGGCCGCGTCAACCCTTCGGGCAGCATCCGCAGGATGGTCGGCAGGTTCATCTGCTCGGGGATCTTCGGGCTCCCCCAGTCCCTGCCGTGCGAGAAGCTCCAGTCGGTGGTGGCGATCAGCCCGACGGCGCCGGCCTGCCGGGCCCGCTCCACCCGGCCCGCGATCTCGTCGCGGCTGCCGAGCCAGTACAGCTGGAAGAAGGTTTTCGGGTTGGCGGCGATCACCTCTTCGATCGGCTTGCTCGCGAACGACGACAGCCCCATCGCGGTACCACGAGCGGCCGCGGCACGGGCGACGGCGACCTCGCCGTCCGGGTGTACCGCCTGCACACCCGTCGGCGAGATCATGATGGGCATTGAAATATCTTGTCCCATCACGGTTGTCGACAGTTCACGCTTCTCGACGGCGCCGATCACGCGCGGCGCGAACCCCAGTTCGGCGAAGGCCTCCACGTTGTCGCTGACCGTCACGCCCTTCTCGCTGGCGGCGATCAGCGCGGCGTACACCGATTTGGGAAGTCGCTTCTTGGCCCGCTGCTGGGCCAGGGCGACCGTTTCGAACCAGGTATCTCGTGCCATCGCTACACCGGGCTTTCGTTGCACAGCCGGGCCGGCGGTCTGGTCTGCAGCTTCAGCATGACCGGCTTGCCACGGGAGTGGTCGACGCTGGATTTGGGTTTGACCCGCTCGCGGGCCAGCGCGGGCGCGCCGTAGCCTTCGACGCACTCAGGGTCGGGACCGTCCATCGGCAGGCCCGTGAAGAACTTGGCGGCCATGCAGCCACCGCGGCAGCTGTCGTAGTGGTTGCAGCTGGCGCACGCTCCCGCGGACTGCGGCTCGCGCAGTTCACGGAACAGCGGTGCGTTCTTCCACACATCCTGGAATTTGGTGCCGAAACCACTATCGCGCACCACGTTCCCGGCCAGGAAGCGGTCGTGGATGGCGAACGGGCACGCGTAGACATCGCCGACCGGGTCGATGAGGCATACCACCCGGCCTGCCCCGCACAGGTTGAGACCGGCGAGCGCGCCGGGTTCCCCCAGCCCCGACAGGTGGAAGAACGAGTCGCCGGTCAGCACGCGGTCACCCTTGGCAACCAGCCAGTCATACAGCTGGACCTGCTGTTCGGCGGTGGGATGCAGGTCGTCCCACACGTCGGCGCCGCGGCCGGAGGGCCGCAGCCGTGTGATGCGCAGCGTCGCACCGTACTGCGCTGCCAGCGCGGCGAATTCGTCGAGCTGATCGACGTTGTGCCGGGTGACGACGACCGAGATCTTGGCGTCCTTGAAGCCGGCGTCGGCGAGGTTCTGCAGCGCACGGGTCGCCATCGCGAACGAGCCAGGGCCGCGCACAGCATCGTTGACCTCTGCGGTGGCCCCGTCGAGGGAGATCTGTACGTCGACGTAGTCGCTGGCGGCCAACCGGGCGGCCACCTCGGGGGTGATGCGCACCCCGTTGGTGGAGAACTTCACGCCCACGTTGTGATCGGTGGCGTAGTCGACGAGTTCCCAGAAGTCCGGGCGCACAGTGGGTTCCCCGCCACCGATGTTGACGTAGAACACCTGCATGCGTTGGAGCTCGTCGATGATGTCCTTGCACTGCTGCGTGCTCAGCTCCCGTGGGTCGCGCTTACCCGACGAGGACAGGCAGTGCACACAGGCGAGGTTGCACGCGTAGGTGAGTTCCCACGTCAGGCAGATCGGGGCATCCAGGCCGCGCTCGAACTGTTCGATGAGACGCGGCACCGGCTGCTGCGCCGGCGCGGGCGGAGATTCCACAGAGGTCATTGCGGCACCAGCATTTTCGATTGGGCAAGCACGCTGAGTGCATGCAGGTACGGAGCCTGCTGCGCGTCGTCGATTCCCGCGGCGCGGCAGGCGGATCGGGCGTCGGGGTGGTCACCCAGGGTGTTCACCACGTCGACGATCGTGCGGTTCTTGAGGAACGACAGCTTGCGCGTCCCGAAGTGGTAAAGCAGCGCCCCGAACGGCTCGGCCCGCACCGCCACCTGGTGGTGCAGCCGCCAGCCGCGGGTGGGGTCGAACGCCGTGTCGCTGCCGGACACCGCCGTCGACGAAGTCACGGTCAGTAGACCCCGCACATCCCGTCGATCGACACCTCTTCGACCAGGGTCTCGGTCACCAGCTCGGCATCCTCGACCTGCTGATTCGGTTCCATGGCGGTCCACCTTTCGTGTCACAGGCTCTCGACATTTGTGAGCGAGATCGCAATAATATGGCATCGAGTGCCGAAATCAAAGTGGCGGCTGCAGAAGGTGGGCTGATGCGACCTGATCCCCCGCCCCGCGTGGGCCGTCGACGCTCCACGACCACCGACCACATCAGCAACGTCGCCATCGACCTGTTCACCGCTCGCGGGTTCGATGCCGTCAGCGTCGACGACGTCGCCGAGGCCGCGGGCATCGCGCGCCGCACGCTGTTCCGCTACTACCCCTCCAAGAACGCCTTGCCCTGGGGCGATTTCGACGCGCATCTGGCGCACCTGCGCGATCTGCTCGCCGACCTCGATCCGGCGGTACCGCTCGGCGCGGCGCTGCGCACCGCCCTGCTGGCGTTCAACACCTTCGACGAAGCCGAAACGGTGCGCCACCGGCAGCGGATGCGGGTGATCCTGGAAACCGCTGAACTGCAAGCGTATTCAATGACAATGTACGCCGGGTGGCGCGGCGTTGTCGCGGACTTCGTGGCGCGCAGGCTCGATGCCAAGCCGGCCGATCTGGCCCCGCAGACCGTGGCGTGGACCATGCTGGGGGTGGCGCTGTCGGCCTACGAACACTGGTTGGCAGACGAGACGGTTCCGCTGGCGCAGGCGCTGGGCGCCGCTTTCGACACCGTCAGCGACGGGTTCTCCGCGCTGGAACGGTGAAACCCTCGGCCCACCGCGCGCAGCGACGCTAGCTTGGGGACAGCCGCAGGAGGGGATTTTCTCGATGCCCGAGAAGAAGACTGGACACGCTCTGCTGTTCGACGCGTTGTGGACCAAGGGCACCGCGTTCACCCGTGCGGAGCGTCGCGAGTTCGGCCTGTTGGGGCTGCTCCCGACCGCCGAGAAGACACTGGCCCAGCAGGCCGAGCACTGCTGGCATGAGTTCTGCCGCCGTCACGATCCGATCGACAAGCACATCTATCTGCGTGCGCTTCAGGACCGCAACGAAACCTTGTTCTACCGGGTGTTGCACGACCACATCGCCGACATGATGCCGATCGTCTACACACCCACCGTCGGGGAGGCCTGCCAGCGTTTCAGCGAGATCTACCAACGACCGCGCGGGCTGTTCGTGTCCTACCCCGACCGCGACTCACTGCGCGAGGTGTTGCGCAACCGTCCGCAGCGCGACGTCGACGTCATCGTGGTCACCGACGGGCAGCGCATCCTCGGACTGGGCGACCAGGGCATCGGCGGGATGGGTATACCGATCGGCAAGCTGTCGCTGTACACCCTGATCGGTGGTATCGATCCCGCCCGCACGCTGCCGATCGTGCTCGATGTCGGCACCGACAACGTCGCGCTGCTCGAGGATCCCCAGTATCTCGGCTGGCGTCATCGCCGGATCGTGGGCGACGAATACCACGATTTCATCGATGAATTCGTCCGCACCGTAACCGACGAACTGCCGAACGTGCTGCTGCAGTGGGAGGACTTCGCCGGCGCGCATGCGCTGCCGATTCTGCAGCGCTACCGCGACCGGTTGCTCACGTTCAACGACGACATTCAGGGCACCGCGGCGGTGACCCTCGGCGCGCTGCATGGCGCGGCCAGGGTCGCGGGCCGCCCGTTGTCCCAACAGCAGGTGGTGATGCTGGGCGCCGGTTCGGCGGGGATCGGGGTGCTGCAGATGGTGCACCGCCAGATGGTCTCCGAGGGGTTGTCGGCACCGCAGGCCGCGGCGCAGATCTGGGCCGTCGACATCAACGGGCTGCTCACCGACGACCGCACCGACTTGTCCCCGAGCCAACGCGAGTTCGCCCAGCCGGCCGCCCGCGTCGCAGGCTGGGGCCTGTCCGGACCGGCCCAGCTGGCCGACATCGTGCAGCACGTCGAGGTGGGTGTGCTGATCGGACTGTCCACTGCGGCAGGGGCTTTCACCGAACCCATCGTCCGTGAGATCGCCGCCAAGACGGCGCGGCCCATCATCTTCCCGCTGTCCAACCCCACCAGCCGTGCCGAGGCCCACCCGTCCGAGGTCGATGAATGGACCCAGGGCCGCGCGCTCATCGCCACCGGCTCCCCGTTCGGGCCGCTGCGCCGCGACGGTGTCGAACGCACGGTCGCCCAGTGCAACAACGCCTACATCTTCCCCGCCATGGGACTGGCCGTCACCGCCGCGCAGGCCACCCGGGTCACCGACGAGATGATGCGGGCCGCGGCGGCGGCACTCGGCGACGCCTCACCCGCGCTCACCGACCCGAACCAGCCGCTGCTGCCCGCGTGGTCGCAGGTTCCCGAGATCGCCGAAGGCATCGCGCATGCCGTCGCCGTCCAGGCCGTCGCCGACGGTGTGGCCCCGCGGCGCAGCCCCACTGAGCTGTCGGCGCGGATCGCGCAGGTGCGTTGGACCCCGGAATACCGCGGTTGAAAAAAGTTTCGCGGTGAGGCGTCGGAGTTCGGGCTCTAATGGCGACGATATGGGTGTGAGCGCCGAATCGGATGGCGACGCCCCTCCACGGGCTCTGTTGGCGCTGTACGACGAAGCACTGCCGGTCGTGTACGGCTACTTCGTTCGGCGCTGCGGGGAGCGGGGCACCGCCGAGGACCTGACGTCGGAGACCTTTCTGGCGGCGATGGACGCCGCCCGTAAGAGCGCTCCGCCGCCGATCAGCGTGCCGTGGCTGCTCGGGGTGGCCCGCCACAAACTGGCCGACCACTACCGCCGCCGTCACGACCGGTTTTCGGTTCCCGTCGCCGAGCTGCCCGAACCGCTCGACGCACCCGACGACTGGGACGCCGAGCTGGACCGCATCGTCGCCGAGAGCGTGCTCGCGAAGCTGCCCGAACAGCATCGCACCGTGCTGGCCCTGCGCTACATGGACGACTGTTCGGTGCCCGAGTGTGCCGAGCTGATCGGCCGCACCGTGCATGCCACCGAGGCGCTGTTGGTGCGGGCCCGCCGCGCCTTCAGAGCGCACTATCCGCGGCCGGAAGGAGGGAAGTCGTGAACAACAGCCACGACCCGTTGTCCGTGCTGCGCGGTGACGACCTTCCGGTCCAACCGGATCCGGCGTTCGCGGCCCGGTTGCGCGCACGACTCGAAGCAGCTGTGTCCCTTCCCCATCGAACTCAAGGAGTTGTCATGAGTGGCACCGACACCGCCATCGCCGAACTGGCCGAACCCACGACCGCCTCGGCCACCGTGCCACGGTCCGCGGCGCTGCCGTATCTCGCGGTGTCGAATGCGCGCGAGGCCATCGCCTGGTACGTCGAGGCGCTGGGAGCCACGCTGGTCGGCGAGCCGATCGTGATGGACGACGGCCGCATCGGCCATGCGGAGCTGGCGCTGGCGGGCGGGGTGTTCTATCTCGCCGACGAGTACCCCGAGATCGGCATGAAATCTCCTGCCCCGCAGGCTGTCTCCGTGATGCTGATGCTGGCCGTCCCGGATGCCGACGCGGCCGTCGAACGCGCCCGTGCCCACGGCGCGACGGTGCAGCAGGAGGTCCGGGAGGCCCACGGCACACGCAGCGCGGCCATCGTCGACCCGTTCGGGCACCGCTGGACGCTCAGCGGCCCGCTGACCGGCGCGGCGACCCCGATCCAACACGGCGACGTCGGCTACGTCTCGCTGTGGACGCCCGACGCCGACCGGGCGGCGGCGTTCTACGGCCACGTCCTGGGCTGGACGTATAACCCCGCCACCCGCCAGGTCACCAACACCGACCAGCCGATCGGGCTCTTCTCGGTGTCGGGCACGCCGACGCTGTTCTGCTGCTACGCGGTCACCGACCTGGCCGGGGCCCGGCAGTCGATCCTCGACGGCGGCGGCAGCGTCGGCGAGGTGCGCGAGTTCGACTTCGGCACCGTGCTGGATGCGACCGACCCGGCGGGCGCGGCGTTCGCGGTGTTCGAGCCGGTCCCCGGCACACCGCGACCGAAGCTCAACGGGGCTGGGCCGGGCGAACTTTCATACATCACGTATGAGGTGGTCGACTCGGCGGCATTCAAGGCGTTCTACAGCCGGATCCTGTTCTGGTCGTTCGAGCCCGGCCGGGTGGACGACGGCTGGGGAATCCAGTACACCCATCCGATGGCCGGTGTCGCCGGCGGCAGCAGCCGATCGGTGACCGTCCCGATGTGGACCGTCGAGGACGTCGACGCCGCGGTCGCCCGGGTGGTCGAGGCAGGCGGCACGGTGGTCGAGCCGCCGTCGCAGCAGTCCTACGGCAAGTCGGCGCTGTGCACCGACGACCAGGGCACCCGCTTCTACCTCGGCCAGTTCTAGTGATTTCGGCGCGTTTTGTCACGCTCACAGTGACAAAACGCGCCGAAATCGCGGTCTAGAGGACGTCGGCGATGGGGGCGCCCGCGGCGATCTTGCTGCGGGTCTTCATCACCTTGCCCGGCATGCCGCCGCCGACCACGCCGGCGACCACGCCGTCGCGCTCGTAGAACGCCAGGAACTTGCGTCCGTCGTCCGCGACGATGTGCACGGTGTCGGTGGCTTCGGGTTCGCCGAGGCACTGGATCTTGACGTCGTACTGGTCGCTCCAGAAGTACGGCACGGTAGTCACCGCGGGCACCTCCTGCCCGAGCAGCGCGGGCACCAGGACCCGGGCCTGGTCGGCGACGTTGCTCCAGTGTTCAACGCGCACTTGGTGTCCGACGGTGTTGCGCCAGGATGCGACGTCGCCGATCGCCCACACGTTGGCCGCGCTGGTCCGGCCGGCCGCGTCGCAGACGACGCCGTTGTCCAGCTCGATGCCGGAGCCCTCCAGCCAGTCGGTGGCCGGATGTGAACCGATCCCGACGACGACGAGGTCGGCGCTGAGTTCGGTGCCGTCGCTCAGCACCACCTTCTCGACGCGGTCGGTCCCGCTGACCTCGGTGACCCCCACGCCGCAGTACACGTCGACGCCCTCGGCGCGGTGCAGCCGGGCGACGAGCTCGCCGATCTGCTCACCGAGCACCGACGCCAGCGGCGTGGGCTGCGGTTCGACCAACGAGACCGCCACGCCCAGCTTGCGCAGGCTGGCCGCGACCTCGCAGCCGATGAAGCCGGCGCCGACGACAACCGCGCGCTGCGCCGAAGCGGCCTCCTTGCGCAGCGCCAGGCTTTCGTCGAAGTTACGCAGTACGTGGATGCCCGCCAGATCCGGGAACGACGGAATCCGTTTGGGCACCAGGCCGGTGGCGATGATCAGCTCGTCGTAGCCCAGCTCGGTGCCGTCGGCCAGTGTCAGCGTCTTGGCGTCGGTGTCCACCGAGCGGGCCCCGTTGGAGAGGAGCACGGTGATGTCGTTCTCCTCGTAGAACTCCGCGGGCTTGAGCGTGACGTCGTCGGTCTCGGCGCGCAGAACTTCCTTGGACAGCGGCGGACGGTCATAGGGCAGGTGGTCCTCGTCGCTGACGATGGTCACCGGGCCGGTGTACTCCGAACGGCGCAGTTGTTCGGCCGTGCGGGCGGCCGCCAGCCCGCCACCGACGATGACGATGCCCCTAGCAGTGGTCATGCGCAGTTTTTACACGATCGGCGCGGGGATGTGTCCCCCACCCCCTTGATGAGGCGCGTGGGCGGTCAGTACTTCATCGTGCCGCGGTCGACGGCGATCTGGCTGCCCGAGATCGTCGCCGACGCGTCGCCGGCCAGCCACGCCACCACGTTCGAAACCTCCTCGGCCGTCAGAAATTCCTGCAGCCCCTTCTTGCCCTGGTGGTTGACCGGCTGGTACGGCATCGGCGCGAAGCTGTGGATGAACGACGGGTGCTTGGCGAACAGCGCCATCATCGCGTCCTTTTCCACCATCGGGGTGTCGATCGAATACGGGTGAATGGAGTTGACCCGGATGCCGAATTCACCCGCCTCCAACGCAAGTGAGTTCGTCAGCGCGGTCAGACCGTGCTTGGACGCCGCATAGTGGGCGTTGCCCGGGGTGGCCTTCAGCCCGGCCGAGGAGCTGACGATGATGATCGAGCCGCCGTTTCCCGCCTCGATCATCGCGGGCACCGCGGCACGCAGGGTGCGCCAGGTGCCGTTGAGGTTGACGTCGATGACGGTGTTCCACTGCTCTTCGGACATCTCCCAGATCCGGCCCCAGCTCAGCACCCCGGCGTTGGCCACCACGATGTCGAGCCGGCCGAACTGCTCGACGCCGTCGGCGACCACCTGTTGCAGTGCGGCCAGGTCGCGAACGTCGACCTGGCGGGCCAGCACCTTGCGGCCGGTGGCCTCCACCGCCCGCACCGTCTCGGCCAGTTCCTCCGGGCTGGCCAGCGGATAGGTGATGGTCTCGGAGATCGGGCCGCAGATATCGATCGCGATGATGTCGGCGCCGTCGTTGGCCAGCCGGATCGCATGCGCGCGGCCCTGACCGCGGGCGGCTCCCGTGATGAATGCCACTCGCCCGGTCAGGGGACCGTCAGATGCCGTCACCGCTGCTCCTTTCGGGATGCTGCGGACCAGGCTAACAGCCGAACTGAAACGTGTTCTAGTCCAGGGGGTCGCGGGCGATCGGGCACGTCATGCAGTGCCTGCCGCCGCGGCCACGGCCGAGTTCGGCCCCCACGATCGTGATCACTGATTTCGAGCGCGCCGGTGGCCAACGACACCACGCCCACCACCGCGCCGACCACGATCACCCCGAACAGCACCGCCTGCCGGGCGGAACACTTGCAGCCCGCGTTCCCGGCGCGCCTTGAAATACAGCGCGGCGGCCGGCGCGTACAGGATGCAGGACAGCAGCAGCTTGTCCATGCCGGCGGCATAGAGCAGAAACAACGTGTACGCCGTGGCGACGGCGGCGGTGATCATGTCGGGGACAAGGGACTTGCCGTCGCCGTAGGTCTCCCGCGTCGCCGTCAACTTCAGCGCATAAGCCGTCGCGAGTAGAAACGGGATCAGCGACAGCGCGGCGGTCAGGTCGAGCATGAAATCCAACGCGTAGGAGGCGGACAACAGCGCCACCAGCAGCAGCGACGTCAGCGCCGCGGCCATGATCAGTGCGGTGACGGGTGCTCCGTGGCGGTTGGTGCGGCGAGGAAGCGGGGCATGTCGTCTGACCTGGCGGGAATGTAGAACACCTCGGCGGCCATGAGCGTCCACGCCAGATAGGCGCCGAGTACCGACACGATCACCCCGACGCGGATCAACACCGAACCCCAGTGCCGACCACGGATTCCAGACCGACGCCATAGATGGCTGGCTGACGTTGGCGAGTTCGTCTTGCGGCATCACACCGTAGGACACCAGTGTCACCAGCGCAAAGACACTCAACACGCTAAGGAACCCGACGACGGTGGCGCGTCCGACGTCTTCGCGCTTGCGGGCCATCCGCGAGTAGACGCTGGCGCCTTCGATACCCAGGAAGACGAACACCGTGATCAGCATGGTGCCGGTGGCCTGATCCCACAGCGCGCCGAACGAGTAACCTTCCGTGCCCCAGAAGTTGTCGGCAAACACGTCGGCCTCGAATGCGATGGCGACGATCACGATAAACATCAGGATCGGCACCACTTTGGCGATCGTGACGATGTAGTTGATCACCGCGGCGTCCTTCACACCGCGCATCACCAGAAAAGCGAACAGCCACACGCCGATCGCCGACACCACCACCGCGAGCACCGTGTCCCCTGCGCCGAACGCGATCGAACTACCGATCAGCACCGCGAGGGCGATCAGAGGGATGAGCGCGTCACTCAGCGACGCAGAGCGAACCTGCTGGTCCGTCATCACCGCGCGCCCTGATTGGCGTGCCACGGCACGGCAGGACGGTATCAGCTCGACAAGCGCTGCGCTGAAAGAGTTTACAGATCGGCCAGAATTTGCTGGCGTTTGGCGGCGTACTCATCCTCGGTGATTGCACCGGTGGCGCGCAGCGTCTCGAGCTCCTGGAGGCGTTGCGCGGTCGACGGCTCCGGCGGGGTCAGCACCGCCCCGGGGGTCTGCGTTTGGGCTACCGGAGCCTGCTGCGCCGGTGTCGGCTTTGCGACCGCACGGCGGACTATATCCTGAACCTGTTGTCGCGCAACAGGATTGGATCGCAGGTCGATCATGCTGTTAAGCGCGATGTTGTGGGTTTTGAGGATCTGCAGGATCTCCATCAACGGACCGACCTGGCCGCTGAGGTCATAGCTGGTGTTGTCCTCGGCGAGGGTGAAGTTGGCGGGCATCATGCCGCTGACCAAACTAGACCGCTCCCAATCGATTTGATACTCGTTGGTCATCGGGTCCACGATCGCGACCAGCTTGCGACTGGTGATCATCGGCAACCGGGAGATCGAGGCGAGCACCCGGTCCTGGCTGGCGAACGGGGCGATGCCCGGCCCGGAGATCTGCAGATCGAGCTTCACCAACGGCTGTTCGTTGATGCGCGTACCGGTTTCGTGGATACCGACGACTTGGGCGAGCGCCAGCACGCCGGTCTGCTCCAGCGCCGCGGTCTTGGCCTGCTTTGTCGCCCCCGCGGCGGTGATCCCCAACGCGATCAACACATCCATCGCGGTGATGAGCAGACCGATCCAGAACATCCACTGCAGCATCGGGTCGGCGCCCATGGCGAAGTAGACGATCAGAAAGATCGGCCCCACGATGCCGCACAGCAGCACGAACGCCTGAATACGGAGGTAGCGCCAGAAGGTGGACATGGCCGGCTCCCGTCGTCGCACGGATGCCTAGATTATCGCCATTGAACGCGATGTGCGCCGTATCGTCGATCAGTGCCGTCGACCGAACCCACGCAAGCGCTGTGGACCTTGGTCGCCGTCTCGGTTGCGCTGTTCTGCGTGCAGATCGACTACTTCGCGATGAACCTCGCGCTACCGCGGATGGCATCCGAGTTCGGCACCACGGCGACCGACCTGCAGTGGATCATCAGCGTGTACATGCTGACGCTGGGGGCCTTCATGGTGCCCGCGGGCCGTATCGGCGACATCTACGGGCGCCGGCGGGCGTTGTTGGCCGGGGTGGCGCTGTTCGGCTTGGCATCGGCCGCATGCGCGCTGGCGCCGTCGGTGACCGTGCTCATCGTCTTTCGCGCGGTACAGGGCCTGGGCGCGGCGCTGATCTTCCCGGTCTCGATCAGTGTGCTGACCAACGCTTTTCCCGCGGCGAAGGCCGGCCACGCCATCGGATTGGCTTACGGCATAGCGGCTTTGGGAAACGCCAGCGGCCCGCTGGTCAGCGGCCTACTCACCGACACCGTCGGCTGGCGGTGGATCTTCTGACTGAACCTTCCACTTGTGCTGGCCTGCCTGGTGGTCGGCGCGTGGAGCATCGCCGAGTCGCACGACCACACGGTGCCCCGACGTCTCGACATCACCGGTCTGGCTCTGATCACGGTCGCAATCGGGTTGTTCACGTTGACGTTTGACCGTGCACCGAGCTGGGGGTGGCTCTCGGGGTCCACGCTGCTGTTGTTCGCCGGTGCCATGGCGGCAATGACCGGGTTCGTCCTCGCGGAGAACAAGATCCGCTGGCCCCTGGTCGACCTGTCCCTGGCCAGAAACCCGAAGTTCGTGATTCTCGTGGTCGTTGGCACCATTTCGAACATCGCGTACGCTGTGACGATTTTTCTGTCCACGCTCTACCTGCAGCAGGGGCGGGGACTCGACCCGCTGACCGCAGGACTGGTGTTTCTCGGCGCGTCGGCCGGCGCGGCGCTCGGCGGGGTGTTGTCGGGCAGGCTCGCCGCCACCCGCCCGCCGGTTCCGGTCATGGGTGCAACAACCGTGATCGCCGCCCTGTGCCTGGCCACGTTGGCCGCCTCCGATGGTTGGCTGCTCTACCTGCCTGCGCTCACGGCGTGCGGCTTCACGCTCGGCCTGGTGTATGCGTTCACCACCGTGGCGACCCAGGCGGCGGTTCGCCCCGAGCGCGCGGGCGAGGCCGCCGGCGTGACGCTGACCGCGATGGTGACGATCGGCGGCGTCGGCGTCGCGGTCTCCGCGACCGTACTGGAGATGCTGCAGCGCAGTGGAATGACGACGGCGGGTGCCGTCGACGTCATCGTCGTCGCGCTGGCGGTGTTGCTGCTGCCGGCCGGGGCAGCGGTCCTGCTGTCGGCCCGCCGACAAGCTACGAAGTCTGCGTCGTCGCGCCCAGCGGGGTGACCGGCTGCGCCTGCGATGCGCCGGGCGCCGGGCCGAGGAGCTCATAAAGCGGCTGTGTCCACCGGTATCCACCTGCGGAGGTGATGTAGCTGGTGTGGATCACCATCGAGACCTTCGACACCTCATCGGCGTCGGGGTCGTAGTCGCAGACCGCGTCGCCGAGTTCGCACACGCTGACGGTGCGGCTGCCGATGGCGGGAGGCAGCGGCGCAGGGGCACCCGCAAGGATGGGCCAGTCCTGCGCGACGCCCTTTCCGGCGCCGGGAACCGACGTGACGGAACCGATGTTGAGCGTGGGGTCGGCGGGCAGGCGATCGCCGTCGGCGATGAGCAACGCGGCCGCCATATTCGGGTTGGCGCCGAGGGTGTGCAGGTTGCGATGCACCACCATCGCGCCCTGCGAGTAACCCGCGAGCACGACCTTGGTGCTGGGGCAGCGCTGGGTGAAGGCCGCGTACTGGGCGCCGAGCGCCTCCGCGCCGGCGTCGACGCTGTCCATGAAGCCGAGCCAGTCACCGATGCCGGCGTCCTCGTCAGGCACGGCGACGGCGGGGTACACGACGGCCTCGGCCGTCATCGTGCGCCCGTCGCGCTGCACCAGCCGCTGCAGATCGAGATAGGACTGGTAGACGTCGTCGCCCATGCCCGCGTTGGCGCTCATGTGCCCGTCGCGCTGGCCGGAGCCCGCGGCACCGAACCAGTGCACGTCGGGGCATCCGGGATCGGCGTGCGCGACGGCTGCGGACAGACCAACGAAAGCGGCGCTCGCGATCGCGGCGGCGCTGGCGAGCGTGGTGATACGGCGGAACAACAAACCCCAACCCTTCCATCCCCCGAATGGGACATTCGGGTGGTTAATCGCCGCGGCGGACCCATGCGTTACGCCTGCACGCTCGAAACGCAACACACGCAAAACGGCGCCCACCCGAAGGTGAGCGCCGCTTCGCGCAGGCCGAACCTACTTGATGATCTTCGTGACCCGGCCGGCGCCGACGGTACGGCCACCCTCGCGGATGGCGAACCGCAGACCCTCGTCCATGGCGACGGGCTGGATCAGCTTGACGGAGATGTCGGTGTTGTCACCGGGCATCACCATCTCGGTGCCCTCCGGCAGCGTCACCACACCGGTCACGTCGGTGGTGCGGAAGTAGAACTGCGGACGGTAGTTGTTGAAGAACGGCGTGTGCCGGCCGCCCTCGTCCTTGGACAGGATGTAGACCTGACCCTCAAACTCGGTGTGCGGCGTGGTGGTGCCGGGCTTGGTCACAACCTGCCCGCGCTCGACGTCCTCACGCTTGATGCCGCGCAGCAGCAGACCGACGTTGTCACCGGCCTGGCCCTGGTCGAGCAGCTTGCGGAACATCTCGACACCGGTGACCGTGGTCTTGGTGGTCTCCGGGCGGATGCCGACGATCTCGACTTCCTCGTTCACGTTGATCACGCCGCGCTCGACACGACCGGTGACCACGGTGCCGCGGCCGGTGATCGTGAAGACGTCCTCGACGGGCATCAGGAACGGCTTGTCGGTCTCGCGAACCGGGTCCGGGATCGACTCGTCGACGGCGTCCATCAGCTCCTCGATGGACTTGACCCACTTCTCGTCGCCCTCGAGCGCCTTCAGAGCCGACACGCGGATGACCGGGGCCTCCTCGTCGAAGTCCTGGGCGGCCAGCAGCTCGCGGACCTCCATCTCGACGAGCTCGATGAGCTCCTCGTCGTCGACCGCGTCCGACTTGTTCAGCGCCACCAGGATGTAGGGGACGCCGACCTGGCGGGCCAGCAGCACGTGCTCGCGGGTCTGCGGCATCGGGCCGTCGGTCGCGGCGACCACCAGGATCGCGCCGTCCATCTGGGCGGCGCCGGTGATCATGTTCTTGATGTAGTCGGCGTGACCGGGGGCGTCGACGTGCGCGTAGTGACGCTTCTCGGTCTGGTACTCCACGTGGGAGATGTTGATCGTGATACCGCGCTGCCGCTCCTCAGGCGCATTGTCGATCTGTTCGAACGCGCGCGACTCATTCAACTCGGGCCACTTGTCGTGCAGAACCTTGGTGATTGCTGCGGTGAGCGTGGTCTTGCCGTGGTCAACGTGACCAATGGTCCCGATGTTGACGTGCGGCTTCGTCCGCTCGAACTTCGCCTTCGCCACTGTGGTGTCCTCCTGGACTGTGTTGGTGCTTGGTAAGCAGTTTGATCTTTACAGTTATGCGGTCCCGCCAAGTCGGCAGGTCAGAATTTACTGACCTGTCGCCTTCGCGATGATCTCCTTCGACACGTTCGCCGGAACCTCGGCATACGAATCGAACACCATGGAGTAGTTCGCCCGGCCCTGGGTCTTCGACCGAAGGTCTCCGACATAGCCGAACATCTCCGACAACGGCACCAGCGCCTTGACGACGCGAGCACCGCTCCGCTCCTCCATGGCCTGGATCTGACCACGGCGGGAGTTCAGGTCGCCGATCACGTCACCCATGTAGTCCTCGGGTGTGGTCACTTCGACCGCCATGATCGGCTCGAGGATCACCGGCTGAGCAGCCTGTGCGGCCTTCTTCAGCGCCTGTGAACCTGCGACTTTGAACGCCATCTCCGACGAGTCCACCTCGTGGTAGGCACCGTCGAGCAGGGTGAGTTTCAAGTTCACCAGCGGATAGCCGGCCAGCACGCCGTACTGCATGGCGTCCTGGGCGCCGGCGTCCACCGACGGGATGTACTCCCGCGGGATGCGGCCGCCGGTGACCTTGTTCTCGAACTCGTAGGTCGCCCCGTCCTCGCCGGTGAACGGCTCGATGGTGATGATGACCTTCGCGAACTGACCGGAGCCACCCGTCTGCTTCTTGTGGGTGTACTCGACGTTCTCGACCTTGCGCTTGATCGTCTCGCGGTAGGCCACCTGCGGCTTGCCGACGTTGGCCTCGACCTTGAATTCGCGCTTCATCCGGTCGACCAGGATGTCGAGGTGCAGCTCGCCCATGCCGCCGATGACGGTCTGGCCGGTCTCCTGATCCAGGTGCACCTTGAAGGTCGGGTCCTCTTCGGCGAGTTTCTGGATCGCCGTGCCGAGCTTTTCCTGGTCGCTCTTGGTCTTGGGCTCGATGGCCACCTCGATCACCGGATCGGGGAACGTCATCGACTCCAGCACGATCTGCTCGTTCGGATCGCACAGGGTGTCGCCGGTGGTGGTGTCCTTCAGGCCGATCACCGCATAGATATGCCCAGCGGAGGCCCGGTCAACCGGGTTCTCCTTGTTGGCATGCATCTGGAACAGCTTGCCGAGCCGCTCCTTCTTGCCCTTGGTGGCGTTGATGACCTGGGATCCGGATTCCACCGTGCCGGAGTACACCCGCACGTAGGTCAGCTTGCCGAAGAACGGGTGCACCGCGATCTTGAACGCCAACGCCGAGAACGGCTCGTCCACCGACGGCTTGCGCGAGAGCTCCTCGTCCTCCTTGCCGGGCACGTGACCGCGCACCGACTCGACGTCCAGCGGCGACGGCAGATAGTCGATGACGGCGTCGAGCATCGGCTGCACGCCCTTGTTCTTGAACGCGCTGCCGCACAGCACCGGGTAGACCTCGCTGGACACCGTCAGCTTGCGGATCGCGGCCTTGATCTCGGCGACGGTCAGCTCCTCGCCGCCGAGGTACTTCTCGAGCAGCTCCTCGTCGGTCTCGGCGACCGCCTCGAGCAGCTCGCCACGGTACTGCTCGGCCTTGTCGGCCAGCTCGGCCGGGATGTCGACGGTCTCGTAGGTCTCGCCGAGCTTGGTCTCGCCGCGCCAGATCTTGGCGTTCATCTCAACCAGGTCGACGACGCCTTCGAAGTCGGCCTCCGCGCCGATCGGCAGCTGGATCACCAGTGGCTTGGCGCCCAGGCGGTCCTTGATGGTCTGCACGGTGAAGTAGAAGTCCGCGCCGATCTTGTCCATCTTGTTGACGAAGCAGATGCGCGGCACGTCATACTTGTCGGCCTGGCGCCACACCTGCTCGGACTGCGGCTCGACACCTTCCTTACCGTCGAACACCGCGACGGCGCCGTCGAGCACGCGCAGGCTGCGCTCCACCTCGACGGTGAAGTCGACGTGGCCGGGGGTGTCGATGATGTTGATCTGGTGGTCGTTCCAGAAGCACGTCACCGCGGCGGACGTGATCGTGATGCCGCGTTCCTGCTCCTGCTCCATCCAGTCGGTGGTCGACGCGCCATCGTGCGTCTCACCGATCTTGTAGTTGACACCGGTGTAGTACAGGATGCGCTCGGTGGTCGTGGTCTTACCGGCATCGATGTGCGCCATGATGCCGATATTGCGGACCTTGTTGAGGTCGGTCAGCACGTCCTTCTGTGCCACAGAAGTCTTCTCTTTCGCTTAGTTCGCTTGCTTGCTGTCAGTACCCGACCGCGGGGCCGGATGAGGCCGCCGCAGCGGCTCCCGCGCGCCGGCCCACATCTACCAGCGGTAGTGCGCGAAGGCGCGGTTCGCCTCGGCCATCTTGTGGGTGTCCTCGCGCCGCTTGACGGAGGCGCCGAGACCATTGCTGGCGTCGAGGATCTCGTTCGCCAGACGCTCGACCATGGTCTTCTCCCGGCGCTGCCGCGAGAAGTTCACCAGCCAGCGCAGGGCCAATGTGGTGGAGCGGTCAGGACGCACCTCGACGGGCACCTGATAGGTCGCACCGCCGACGCGGCGGCTGCGGACCTCGAGGGAGGGTTTGACGTTGTCGAGGGCGCGTTTGAGGGTGATGACCGGATCCGTTCCGGTTTTGTCCCTGGCCTGTTCGAGCGCACCATAGACAATGCGCTCGGCCAGCGATTTCTTCCCGCGCACGAGAACTTTGTTCACCAGTTGGGTGACCAGCTGCGACCCGTAGACCGGGTCGTTCACCAACGGACGCTTAGGCGCGGGTCCCTTCCGCGGCATCAGCTCTTCTCCTTCTTGGCGCCGTAGCGACTGCGTGCCTGCTTGCGGTTCTTCACACCCTGCGTGTCGAGCGAACCGCGGATGATCTTGTAGCGCACACCCGGCAGGTCCTTCACACGACCGCCGCGCACCAGCACCATGGAGTGCTCCTGCAGGTTGTGGCCCTCACCCGGGATGTAGGCGGTGACCTCGACCTGGCTGGTCAGCTTCACGCGCGCGACCTTGCGAAGCGCCGAGTTCGGCTTCTTCGGGGTGGTGGTGTACACGCGGGTGCACACGCCGCGGCGCTGCGGGCTGCCCTTGAGGGCGGCGACGCGCACCTTGCCCGGCTTGTCACGGCGCCCTTTGCGGACCAGCTGCTGGATGGTTGGCATCTACCGGCTTTCTGTGATTCTCTGCTGTTGTCTAAGTCTCTGTACTGCAGTTATGTCCCGTTCACGTACCCCGCGATCGGGTGTGTCGCGCACGCCCGCCTGACAATCCGAAGGCATTGCCGAATTCTCAGGGCTGGCGACGCGCGAATTTGCCCAGCATGCAGGCTGCTACGGAATTGCGTTCCGCCGCAGGCGCCTTATCTGCCAGGCACGATCGTCCACAATACCAGGGCAGCCCGCGCCGAACCAAACTCGTCGGACAGGCCCTTCCCGCAGGTCAGACCATAGCTCAGCGACGCTCCATACCGGAAGCCAACCGCATCACCATGTCGGTGAACACCGCATCAGTGTCGATGCCGTCCATCGCCCCGGTCATTTCCAGTAGCACGAAGCCGTGCATCGCCGACCAGAACTCCAGCGCCGCGTAGAACGCGTCCTCGCCGTCCAGCCCGTAGGAGGCCAGCACGTCGATCACGGGTGCGGCGGCCTCCCGGGTGGCCGCGGTGAACTCGGGGTCGTCACCGCCCAGCGGCATCCGGGTGAACGCCGAGTACCGGCCCGGATGGTGGTGGGCGTAGCTGCGGTAGACGCTGGCCATCACCATCACGGCGTCGTCGCGGGTGCGGCCCTGCCCGGCGGTGTTGAGCATCCCGATGATGTCGCCGACGACCCGCATCCGCACCGTGCGCCGCAGGTCGTCGAGGCTGTGCACGTGGTTGTAGAGCGACGGGCCCTTGGTGCCGAGTTGGTGGGCCAGGGCGTTGATCGTCAACGCGTCCCAGCCCTCCCGGTCCAGGAAGGTCAGCGCGGCGTTGACGATGGCTTCGCGGCTGAGCCTCGCAGGTCGGCGCCCCGTGCGGGCCGGTGGAGACTGCGACTCCGGCTGGACTGCCATGCGCTTCTCCTCAGTCGGCGCGAAACCCCGGAAAAGGGGCAGCGCAAAATTAACACCTCTAGTTTTACCTGGTCGCAGTGGCTCAGTCAGTTCACCCGCTGCTGGCTGAGCTCGGCGAGTCGTTCGGTGATCGAGCACAGATCGGGCAGCATCGCCGGGTTCATGGTCTGGATCGACCAGGTGATGACGTCGTCGCCCTTGGCCACGTAGATGCTGCAGGCATTGCCGTCGTAGGCCTTGAAGCCCTTGTTGCCGTCGACCGACAGTTCCTTCAGCGTGCGCCCGGCCTGCTGCTCCAGCGACCGCTCGGTGTCCATGTCGCTGCCGCGGTACCACCACGTCGAGATGCCCATCCCGGCGCCGATCGTGCCGAGCACCGAGTTCTCCTGCCAGAAACAGCCGGTGTGGCTGACGACGGTCTTGGTGAACATCGCCGGGCCGGCGGCCTCGGCGATGTCGGCGTCGGTGACCCCGTTGCAGTCGACGCTGTGGAAGCCGGTCTCGGAACCGGTCGCCGTGTGCGTCGGCGCCGACGGCGACTCGGCCGCGCAACCGGCCAGCAGCAGCGCCACCGCCGCCACCGTGTAGACAACTTTCCGGCGAGCAGCCGTGAAAACCCCCTGAAATGGGCTTTTTTGGGGGTTTTCGCGTCTGCTCGCGCGAACGGCGGTCACATTTCCGCCTGCAGGGTGGCCGCCAGCAGCTTCTCGGCGTCGACGCACGGGTCGCCGCCTGCCGGCTCGCGCAGCTGGACCCACCAGCTCAACACCCCGGGGCCGGCCGCCGCGGTGGCCGAACAGGCCGCGCCGGTGACGTCGCGGCGGGCCAGAAACGCCGGGTGCCGTTCGACGACGGTGTCGGTGATCCGGGCGCCGCGCTCGTCGGCCAGGTCCCGCTCCCGGTCCAGGCTGCCGGTTTCGAACCAGGAGAACGTGACGTCGACCGGACCGTCACCGCGCGTCAGCACGTATTGGCAGACCGCGCCGCTGTAGGGCCGCACGATGTGATCGGCGTCCATGGTCTGTTGCACGGTGTCGTCGGCGAGAAGCCCACAGCGGTCGTGGTTGTAGCCGTAGCTGCGGTCGGGATCGGGGACATCGGGCTGGGCCCGCTGCGCGGTCCCGCTAACGGTCTGAGAACAGCTCGCAACGGTCATAGCCGCCGTGACCGCTACGACAGCAACCTGATTGACACGCCAACGCATCGCACCTCACGCTACCCAGCGCCGTGGCCCCTGGCGACTCGTGCGATCCTCCGTCGTCGCTACGCGGTGCCACGTACGCTTGGCTCCCATGATGTCGACTGTTGTGGCCAGGACGCTGACGGCGGCGCTGCTCACCGCGCCGGCGCTGACCGTCGCGACACCCGCGGCGAACGCGGAGTTCGGCGACACCCACGTGACGGGTTTGGGCGTCACCACGACCATCGACTGCCAGAACGCCACCCTGTTCGTCAACGGCGCCAACAACCGGATCACCGCGCTGGGCAGCTGCTGGGCGGTCACGGTTCAGGGCAGCTCGAACTTCGTCGTGGCCGACAACATCGTCAACGACGTCACGGTGTACGGCTGGGATCAGACCGTGCTGTACAAGAACGGCGCTCCGGTGGTGTGGGACCGCGGACGAGAACTCGGAATGACCAACCACGTCGATCGGCTAGTCGCATGAGCATCCGGTTATTGGCCGCCGTAGCAGCCGTCTCGGCCGTCGTCCTCGCGGGCTGCGGTTCGGAGAGCGGCGACACGAACACCCCCACCGCGACCGCGGGCACGTCGGGCGCTCAAGTCGAGATCGGCAACACGATCAACTACGGCTCGTTCGGCACCACCGCCGACATCGACTGTGCCGACGGGAAATCGCTGAACATCGGCGGCTCGAACAACACGCTGACCGTCAAGGGCACCTGCGCGAACGTCAACATCGGCGGGGCCGACAACAAGATCACCTTCGAGCGGATCGACAAGGAGCTCAACGTCGTCGGGCTGAACAACACCGTCACCTACACCGATGGCGACCCGAAGATCAACGACACCGGCCGCGACAACCGCATCAACAAGCCCTAGCTTCTTCTTTCCCTTTTTGCGCGAGCGTGCGTGTCTGAGGGCGACACGCCGTGCTCCAGCCCGACTTTGCGCACGTTCGCGCAGCCCTCGCGCTAGGCGTTGGCGCCGTGCCGTCCGGCGCCGGCCGCGAACCGCGCGGCGCCTTCCAGCGACTCCGCGGCGACGCGTGACAAGCTGCCGAACTCGAAGTCCATCGCCTCGGCCTCCGGTCTGCCCCACTGGTTCAGCACGGACAGCCGGTCGGCGCGCATGCACTGCTGCGGCAGCTTGGCCAGCTCGGCCGCGAGTTCCTCTGCGCGCTGGCGGGATTCGCCTTTGGGCACCACCCGATTGGCCAGCCCGATCGCCAACGCCTCGGACGCGTCGACGCCACGACCGGTGAGGATCAGATCCATCGCGCGGCTCTGGCCGATCAGCCGCGGCAACCGCACGGTGCCGCCGTCGATCAGCGGCACTCCCCAACGCCGGCAGAACACGCCCATGATCGCGTCCTCCTCGACCACCCGAAGGTCGCACCACAGCGCCAACTCGAGCCCACCCGCGACCGCGTACCCGCTGATCGCGGCGATCACCGGTTTCGACAGCACCATCCGGCTCGGCCCCATCGGACCGGGCCCGGTGCGGTGCACGGGGTTGGCGTCGGGGGTGCCAAAGGCCTTGAGATCGGCTCCGGCACAGAATGTTCCGTTGTCCCCCCACAGCACGGCCACGGCCGCCGAGTCGTCGCTATCGAACGCGTCGAACGCCTCGTACAGCTCCGCGGCGGCGGGGCCGTTGACGGCGTTGCGCGCCTCGGGCCGGTTCATGATGACCGTCGTCACCGCGCCGTCGCGCTCGACCCGCACTCCACCGGTCATGTCGCCTCCATCAGTTGTTCGGTGTCGCGCCGCGAACTCAGCTCCGCGGCGAAGCTCGTGTAAGCCTCGCGCAGCGCCGCGCCTGGCCAGTCCTCGGGTAGCAACTCGGCGGGCAGTACGGGATCGGTGAGCAGGTGCCGGACGATGCCGGCCGCGGCGACGAACCGTCCAGGAACGTCCGGGGCCGAACCGATTTCGTCCAGAAGCTCATGACCCGTCGCCGCCCAGCTCGACAGGTCCCACAGCTGCGCGGCGAGGCCCGCCGGGTCGTCATCGCGTGCGCGCATCACCCGCACGTGGGCCAGCACGTCGGCGGGCGAGACCATGTCGAGGTTGTCGGGACGCAGCCATACCCCTTCGCGCAGCTCGGCGAACCGGTTGTGCTGCAACGCGGTCCGCAGCCCGGAGCGGGTGCGGGCGTCGGTGCCGATGCTGGTGATCACCAGCACC
This sequence comes from Mycolicibacterium pulveris, assembly GCF_010725725.1. Lineage (NCBI taxonomy): Bacteria > Bacillati > Actinomycetota > Actinomycetes > Mycobacteriales > Mycobacteriaceae > Mycobacterium > Mycolicibacterium pulveris. Next base: position 1,158,860 of record NZ_AP022599.1, read on the forward strand.
GTCCAGTCGCCGTTCCACTCGCGCAGACGCGGGTTCAGCGCGTCGTCCTGGCGGCGCTGACGCGCCAGGAGCCGGTCCGACAGCCGGTAGCCGTCCTGGGAGCGCACCAGGTCGCCCGCGCTGACCATCCTGGTCAACGCCACCCGCACGGTCGACTCTTTGATGCCGAAATCCGCTGTGAGCCTGACGAGTTCACTTGCGGTGGCGCACGCGGGATGCGCGCCGAGCAGTACGCTCAGCACGACGGAGCGCGCCGTCATTCGCGAGAGCTTCGGCATCGCTAGACGTCCGAGGCTTTGCGGCCGTGATCGCCGAACGGCTCGTCACGCTGACGGACCGCCTCGCGGAAGCCGTGTTCGCGGGACCGCGCGACGAACGCGTGCCCCTCCGGGGTGTGGCGGGCGATGCCGTCGAACACCGTCGAGATCATGGCGCTGTTCGCGGTGCCCTGGTTGTACAACGCGGAGTTCATCGCCAGCTTGACCATGATGAGCTGGTTGACCGGCACGGCGGCGATCCGTTCGACCAGCCGCTCGGTGCGCTCGTCGAGTTCCTCTGCCGGCGGCGCCTCGACCGCGAGGCCCCATTCGGCCGCCTGCGCACCGGTGATCGAATCTCCGGTCAGCAGAAGCCGTTTCGCCCGCTGATCGCCGAGCCGATGAGCCCACATCCCCGCCGCCGGGATACCCCACACCCTGGTGGGCGGGTAGCCGATCTTGGCGTCGGCCGCGGCGATCACCTGGTCGGCGTGCAGCGCGATGTCGGTGCCGCCAGCCACGCAATAGCCGTGGATCTTGACCACCGTCGGCTTGTCGGCGTGCATGAGGCTGGCGAAGCCGCGCACGAACCGGCTCATCATCTGGTAGTCGATCATCGGGTCCCACGGCTGATCGGGCAGGTGGTTGATCGCCTGGGTCTTACCGGACAGCACGGTGTCGCGGTACGGGCTGCCGCCGCCCGCCGACGACGACCCCTCGGCGTAGGCCGACAGGTCGAACCCCGCGCAAAACCCCTCGCCCCGACCGGAAACCAGGATCACGTGCACGTTGGGGTCGAGGTCGGCCCGCTCGACCAGTGCCGACAGTTCTAGCGGTGTGTCGGCGACGATCGCGTTGCCCTTCTCCGGTCTGTTGAACGTGATGCGGGCAACCCGGCCCGTCACCTCGTACGTCATCGTCTTCAGGTTGTCGAAGTCGACGGGTCGAATCGCGTGCGTCATGCGCGAGTCACCCTTGTCGGCGAGCTGGGCCCACGCGTCTGCTCGCGGGATATGCGGAATAGAGGGGTCATCCCTTGACCAGTGCCCGCTCGAGGATCGGGCCGAGATCCAGCCCGGTGGGCAGGGTTCCGAACGCACCGCCCCACGCGCCGCCCGTGCGTGTCGCGAGGAACGCCTCGGCGACGGCGGGATGCCCGTGGCGCACCAGCAGCGAACCCTGCAGTGCCAGGCAGATGTCCTCGGCGACCTTGCGCGCCCGGTACTGAATGGTCTCGCCGTCGGACAGCGCCGGACGCAGCGCCTGCACGTGCTGATCCAGCCGCGGATCGGCGCCCGCCGTCGTGCCGAGCTCGTCGAACAGCACGTCGATGCATTCCGGGCGGGTTGCCATGGCGCGCAACGTATCCAAGGCGCTGACGTTCCCGGAACCTTCCCAGATGCCCATCAGCGGCGCTTCCCGGTACAGCCGCGGCATGCCGGAGTCCTCGACATAGCCGTTGCCGCCCAGGCACTCCATCGCCTCGGCGGCGTGCGGGGTGGAGCGCTTGCACACCCAGTACTTGCTGGCGGCAAGGCCGATGCGGCGCAGCAGCGTCTCGCGTTCGTCGCCGCGCACCGCGGCGTCGGTGGCGCCCGCCATGCGCATCGCGACGATCGTCGCGGCCTCGGCCTCGACGGCCAAGTCGGCCAGCACGTTACGCATCAACGGCTGATCGATCAGGTACTCGCCGAACGCTTTTCGATGCTGGGCGTGGTGGATCGCGCGAGCCAGGCCGTTGCGCATGGAAGTCGCGCTGCCAAGGGTGCAGTCCAGCCGGGTGAGGTTCACCATCTCGATGATGGTCTTCACGCCGTTGCCCTCCTCGCCGACCAACCAGGCGATCGCGCCGTCGTATTCGACCTCGCTGGACGCGTTCGCGTGGTTGCCCAGCTTGTCCTTGAGCCGCTGCAGGTACATCCGGTTACGGCTGCCGTCGGGCAGCACGCGGGGCAGCAGGAAACAGCTCAGCCCGCCCGGCGCCTGCGCGAGCACGAGGAAGATATCGCTCATCGGCGCGGAGGTGAACCACTTGTGCCCGGTCAGGCTGTAGCTGCCGAAGCCGTTGGGGGTGGCCTGGGTGGTGCCGACGCGCACGTCGGAGCCGCCCTGCTTCTCGGTCATCGACATGCCCGCGGTGATGCCGGCCTTCTGGGCGGGCACCTTGAGTTCGGGATCGTATTCACGGCTGGCCAGCAGCGGTTCGTAGACCGCGGCGAGCTCGGGATTGTGGCGCAGCGCCGGGACGACGGCGTACGTCATCGAGATCGGGCAGATGTGGCCGGGCTCGGGCGTCCACACCGACGTCTTGGCGGCACGCACGACGTGCGAACCGGGCCGGTCGTCGGCCCATGGCGCGGCGTGCAGGCCGTGGCCGATCGCGACCTTCATGAGTTCGTGGTAGGCGGGGTCGTACTCCACCTCGTCGATGCGGTGCCCGTAGCGGTCGTGGGTGTGCAGGATCGGCCGGTTGCGGTCGGCCAGCTCACCCCAGCGCTGCGCCTGCTGCGAACCCGAGAGCGCGCCGAGTTCGGTGACCTCCTCGAGCCCCCATTCGCCGCCCTCGCGGATCAGCGCCTCGGTGAGCACCGGTGAGGTGGCGGGGTTGTAGTTCTCCAGGGGCGGGACCTGGTTGGTGACGACGTGCGTGTCTGACATAGCGCCACTATTACACTTTTCCGACAACTGCACAATGCACGTAACAACGGGTTAGGCCGGCCGGCCGCAGGTATCCGCGTCGAACTCGGGGGCGTCGTCGAACCCGTCGTTCCCAGGCTCGGCGCTCGGCACCTCGACGCTCGGCACCTCGGGTTCGCTCGCCCGGCGGGCGGTGGGCCGCCATCGGATGTTGACGGCACCGGCGAAACGCCGCGCCTCGAACCGGTTGAGGCCCGTGACGACGACGATGGCCAGCACCCAGCCCAGCAGGATGTCGACGACGTAGTGCTCGGCGGTGTACACCAGCGTGAACGCCATCACCAGCACGTACGTGACCAGCACCGGCCGCCAGCGTCGTTGCACCCGGTTCCACAGGAACATCGCCAACGCCAGCGACAGTCCGGCGTGCAACGACGGGATCGCCGCCACCAGGTTGACGCTGGCCTGCCCCTGGTCGATCAACGCGCTGGCGGAGTGCAGGTTGAGCTTGCCCCACCCGCGCCCGACGATCCGCTCGATCCACGCGTTGGCACCGTCGTGCGCGGTCTGCATCGCGCCGAGCAGGCCGCCGTCGGGCGCGTCGCGCGCGGACCTGAACATGCAGCGGGGACCGGCCGGCCCGCCCTCGACGTCGGCGGCGGTGCAGCGCGCGGCCGCCCAGGGCGGAGCGGCGGGCAGCAGCGCGTAGATGACCAGCGCCGCAAAGGACAGGCCGACGAACAGCCGCACAAACGACTTCCATTCGTCGCGGTTACGCAGCCACAGCACCGCCGCGATCGCGTACGGCAGGATGAAGAACGACATGTAGACCGAGCTGATGAAGATCTCCCACCACGGCGGATGGGGCAGTTTGAGCCGCTCCTGCAGCCATACCGTCGGCACGGTGCCGAAGAACAGCCACCGGTCGGCGTCGATCTGCCAGTGCCACAGCGTCGGTCGCCCGACCAGGTCTGCCGCTCCCCTGCTCAGGTCGTAGGCGACGAGGACCAACGCGAACGGCAGCCAGTCGCGGATGACATAGAGCATCCGGCGGGCCTGACCGATACTGGCGGCCAGCAATCCGGTCGCGATGTAGAGCAGCAACAGCTCGCGGTTGAATGCGAACCCGTCTGTCGCGGTCCGATACACGATGACGACGGCCCAGATCGCGACCGCGATCCGGCGCACGTACTTGAGTCGGCGTTCCCGCGTCTGTTGCGCCTCCAGGGCGTGCTGCGACGCAATTGACGCCTCGTCAACCGCAGACACTCCGTTGAATCTAGTTCACCGGACCGTTATCGCGAGTTCGACTGAGGTTCGGTTAGCAATTCGTAATCAGGCGCTAGCCGACGTGTTCGCGCAGGAAGGCGATGTCGTCCTTGCGCCCTTCGTCCGCGGTTTCGCAGATGACCGGGGCCTCGGCGGCCTTGACCACGGCGACCAGCAACTGCGGGTCGATCTGGCCGGTGCCGAAGTTCGCGTGCCGGTCGGCGCCGGATCCGGCGGCATCGCGCGAGTCGTTGCAGTGCACCAGGTCGATGCGCCCGGTGATGGCCTTGATCCGGTCGACGGCGTCGATCAGCTTTTCGCCGGCCGCCCACGCGTGGCAGGTGTCCAGGCAGAAGCCGATGCCCTTGTCACCGATGTGGTCCCACAGCCGGGCGATGGTGTCGAAATGGCGGGCCATGGCGTGGTCGCCGCCTGCGGTGTTCTCCAGGTAGACGGGAACGTCGGTCTCGAGGTAGTCCAGCGCCTTGACCCAGCGCTCGAAGCCGGCCTCCCAGTCCTTGTCGTCGGCGTGGCCGCCGTGCACGATGACCGCGGTCGCGTTGATGTCCGCGGCCGCGTCGCAGGTGTCCTGCAGGATCTTGCGCGACGGGATGCGCACCCGGTTGTTGGCCGACGCGACGTTGATGAGGTAGGGCGCGTGGACATAGATCGGCATGCCCGACGCCTTGAGCACCTCGGCGTCCTCGCGCGGCTTGGGTTTCTTCCAGCTCTGCGGGTTGCCTAGGAAGATCTGCACCACGTCGGCGCCGTCAGCCTCCGCGGCGGCCAGGGGGTCGTCCGAGCGGACGTGCGAACCGATGAGCACGAGGCCAGTCTAGGCAAGCCGTCCGACAGCACGCCGAGGGTCGCGAACGTGGGTTACCCGCACGCGGCACGCAATGTTCGCGCGACACGACCCCACACTCGGCGGGGCGACGGTTGCGCCCCGCCCCGCCGCCCGCTACAGTCGAACCGTACCGTTCGGTTCGGCTACGAAACGGAGCGAGATGGCGGCAAACCCGCGCGGCGACGTCAAGGTCCAGCAGATCCGCCGGGCCGCGCACACCCTGTTCCTGCGCCACGGCTTCGCAGGCGTGAGCACCGCGGCCCTGGCCAAAGAGGCCGGCGTCTCGAAGGAGACCTTGTACTCGCGCTTCCCCAACAAGGACGCCGTGCTCGCCGACGTGCTCGAGCACCTCATCGCCTTGGGTGAGACCGGCGACGACGCCGGCGTTCCTGCGCCCACGACGACCGCGGACCTGCGCGACGCGTTTCGGTCGCTTGCGCGTGATCTCGGCGGCCAGCTCGTTCAGCGCGACTACATCGAGTTGGTGCGCATCGTGGTCGCCGAAACCCCGCGGCTCCCCCACCTCGGCGAGATCTTCCGGCGTTCGGTGCCCCAGCGCGCATTCCAGCGCACCGGCGAACTTCTCGCCGCCGGCAAGCAGGCCGGTCTCGTCGGCGACGTCGACGTGCCGACGGCGGCGCGGATGTTTTTGGGCCCGCTGGTCTTGCATGCCCTGCTCCACCTGCTGCTGGTCGCACCCAGCGACGACGAAGCCCCCGTGGCGCCCATCGACGTCGACGCGCACGTCGACCTTTTCCTTGCTGCCATCACCGCGCCGAATACCAAGGAGGACTGATGAATTCCGACGTACTGGTGGTCGGCGCCGGGCCGACCGGCCTGACGATGGCCGTCGAGCTGGCACGCCGCGGCGTCGACGTGCGCATCATCGACGCGGCGCCCGCGCCCACGACCGAAACCCGAGCCCTCGGCGTGCAACCCAGGACGCTCGAACTCTTCGAGCGGCTCGACCTCGCCGAGGCCGCGGTCGCAGAGGGCATGAAGGTCACCGACTTCAAGGTGTTCAGTGAAGGCAAGCAGTTCCTGCACCTCGACTTGGAGGGCCTGGACAGCCCGTATCCGTATCTGCTGATGTTGCAGCAGCCGCGGGTCGAGGCGCTGCTGAACGCGCGCCTCGAGAGTTTCGGCGTCACGGTGGAGCGCGCGATCGAATTGGCCACGCTGAGACACGATTCCGATGGCGTTGCGGTCGAGCTGCGACACGGTGACGGCACGGTGGAGCACACGCGGACGTCCTGGCTGATCGGTTGCGACGGCGCGCACAGCACCGTCCGCCATCAGCTGGGGGTGCCGTTCGTCGGTGCCGCGTTCGAAGAGAACTTCGCGGTCGCCGATGTCGAAATGGACTGGCCACTGCCGCACAACGTCTTTCACGCGTTTCTCAACCGCGGCAACTTCGCAGCCTACTTCCCGATGCCGGGTGGGCTGCACCGGCTCACCATCGCCTACCGCCCCGGCCAGACCCCCACCGGCGACGTCACCGACCAGGAACTACAGGCCGCCGTCGACCGCGGCGCACCACCGGGCGCCCGCATCACAGCGGTCCACTACGCCGGGCGGTTTCAGATTAACCAACGCAAGGTCGCCCGCCACTCCGTCGGCCGGGTGTTCCTCGCAGGCGACGCGGCGCACGTGCACTCCGTGGTGGGTGGACAGGGAATGAACACCGGCATCCAGGACGCGTTCAACCTGGGGTGGAAACTCGCCGCGGTGGTCAACGGGCACGCGGAACCACCTCTTCTGGATTCCTACGCCGAAGAACGTGCGCCCGTCACGCACCGGCTCGTGAAAGGCACGCGTCGTGCGACGCGAACGACGTTGTTGCGCAATCCGATCGCGACAGCCATGCGACGCCACATCGCACCACACATCACGCCGCGGCCACGGTTCCAGCGCGTGCTGAGGCGCGCACTGACCCAGCTTGACGTCTCGTACCGTGACGGCACCGGCGGCAGCAACGACGACCGCCTCGCCGTCGGCGACCGGTACCCCGACATCGGACTGCTGCACCCGACCAAGTACACGTGGCTGACGCCCGCCACCGAGGCTGCACGCCACCCCGACCTGGTCGCCGTGCGTCACGTCGACGACGGCGCCGCGCCGACCCTGGTCCGGCCCGACGGCTACATCGCCGCCCTTGGGAACGACACCGCCTTGGCGAGTACCTCGAAAAGACCTTCGGGCAAAGGAATTTCGTGTGGACCGTCGTCCCTGATCAGGCTTCTACGAAGGAGGTTCACCATGCCCGCACCACGATGGGTTGCCCGCGCCAACAAGAAAGTGCTCAACCGGGTGACCAAGTTCATCGCGCCGTGGGCGCCGGGATGGGCGGTCGTGATTCATCGCGGCCGCAAATCGCAGCGCGTCTACCGGACACCGCTGTGGGCGTTTCGGCGTCAGGACGGCTTTGTCATCGCGTTGACGTATGGCTCGCAGGCCGACTGGGTGCGCAACGTCCTCGCCGCCGACGGCTGTGAACTCGAGACCCGACGCCGGCGCTACCAGGTCGGGTCCCCGCGCGTCTACTACGACGAGGACGCCGCGGACATGCCGGCGTTCATTCGGTTCATGCTGCGCAACGTGATCAAGGCACCGGAGTTCCTGCGCGTGGACGTGGTGCGCGAACTGTCGGCCGTCTAGCCCCGCGCCGAGTGTGGGTCGCGGCCTACCCTCAATGCGTGCCATCTGGAAGCGACCGGCCGCCGTTCTCGTCGTGGTCCGATACCGTCGCCTCCACCCTCACGACGCTGCGACGACGCCCGCTTATCGCGCTGAACCGTGCGCCCCGGCCCGTGCGGCAGGGCGGGCGGCTGATCGTCCGCACCGTCGATGACACCCTGCGCGACCGCGTGCCCGGGCTGGCCGCCGAGGTGGCGCTGTTCTCGCTGATCTCGCTGCCGTCGCTGCTGATTGCCATCCTCGGCTCGCTCGGGTTCATCGCCGAGGCGCTGGGCCCCGACGGCAGCGCGGAACTGCGCCGCCTGCTGCTCGAGGCGCCCAGCTCGCTTCTGTCCGAACGCACCTTTCAGTCCTACAGTCGCGTCGTCGAGGCCGGGCTGGCGCAAAGCCGCGGCAGCGTGATCTCCATCGGCATCGTGCTGAGCCTGTGGACCGGGTCGCGGGCGGTGAACCGCTATTTGGAAACCATCACGATCGCCTACGGCGTCGAGCCCAGGCCCGCGTGGCGACGACGGCTGCTGGCATTGGGGCTGACCGTCGGAGGGCTCGTCGGCGCGGCCGCGATCCTGCCGCCGCTGGTGTTCGGGCCCGACCTGGTGGCCTGGCTGACCCCAGAGCCGTTGACGGCCAGCACGTTGCGGGCCCTGGACCTGTTGTTCTGGCCGGTGATGGCGCTGCTGATCCTGATCGGGCTGGTCACGCTGTACCACTTCGGCGTGCCGTGGCGGACACCCTGGCGCCGCGACATCCCCGGGGCGGTGCTGGCGATGGCGCTGTGGTTGATCGCGTCGGCGGGTCTGCGGACATATCTGTCGCTCAGCGCGCGCGACGACGCGGTGTACAGCCAGCTCGCAGTGCCGATCGCGGTGGTGCTCTGGCTCTACATCACGGCTTTCGCGGTGCTGCTTGGCGCGGAACTCAACGCCGAGATCGAAAAGATGTGGCCGCACGACAAGTACCCCTGGCGGCTGCGGTGAATTTCCCGCGAGCAGACGCGTACACCCCCATTTTGGGCGGAAATTGGGGGTGTACGCGTCTGCTCACCCGGCGAGTCGAGCCCGCTCAAGATGTCCGGAGATGCGTCGCACCAACTCGTACGGGTGTTTGCGGACGTCGTCGACGACCATCGGCACGACGGTCCATCCGCATTCGGCCAACCTGGCGGCCTTCATGCGGTCGCGCTTCCACCCTTCCGGGCTGGCGTGCCACTCCACGCTGTCGTACTCGGCGACGACTTTCGCGTCGAGCCAGGCAAAGTCAACCCGCCACAGGTTGCCCTGCAGGTCGATGATCTCGTACTGCAGCTCCGGCAGCGGCAGACCCCCGTCGATGAAGACAAGCCGCGCCTCACTCTCCATCGGCGACTCGCTTCGCCCGTCCGCAAACTGCACGAGTTCGCGGACTTGAACGATGCCGCGTCGCCCCTTCTGTTCGTTGATTGCCGCTACCAGTTCCGACTGCGTGCAGCATCCGGAACGCAGTGCGGCGTCGAGAACGGCCAGCGCCCGCGGCCGTCGCAATGTTCGCGCGATCTCGACGGCCGTCCAGGCCGGCGCCGTTGCGATCCGCCCGCCAACGACGCTCAGCGGGGCGCCAAGGCGTTGGTGCACCATGACCTCGGGTGACGGCCGCATCCGGATTCCAGGGTCGAGAACATGAATCCGTTCCTCGGGTTCGGTGTCAAAGCCGTACATCTCGGCGGCCGTCTGCATGCAAGCGACAACGCGCTTACCGCACGCCAAGTCCAGTGCGGCGAGCCTGCCGGCCACACCGGGCGGCGTCATCGCGTACACACCACGCCGGACGCGGATCAGCCTGCCGGCGCGGACGGCGCACTCGAGCGTCTTGGGCGAGACCACGGCCAGCAGCTGTCCCCTGGTGGCCACGCCCCCGTTGGCGGCGAGCACCGCTTCCACAGCGTCCAGCGACATGCCATGCATATTCGCGGGCAACCGCCCGCGACGGAAGGCCGCATGCCGAAAGCCTGTGGATAACCCTCCGCCAGCCTGGCGAACAGACGCAAAAACCCCCAAAACCATGGGATTTTGGGGGTTTTCGCGTCTGTTCGCGCAGAACGGGTCAGCCGCGGTAGTCGCTGTAGCCGTAGTCGTCCAGCGGCACCGCAGCACCGGTGGCCTGGCCGAAGTCCGGGCTGTAGTACTGATCCTCGTAGGACGGGATCGTGTACGCCGCAGCGCGGGCCTCTTCGGTGGGCTGCACCTGGATGTTGCGGTACCGATGAATACCCGTGCCGGCCGGGATCAACTTGCCGATGATCACGTTCTCCTTCAGACCATTCAGCTTGTCGCTGCGGCAGTTGATCGCCGCATCGGTCAGCACGCGAGTGGTCTCCTGGAACGACGCCGCCGACAGCCACGAATCGGTGGCCAGCGACGCCTTGGTGATACCCATCAGCACCGGGCGACCGGCCGCGGGCTCGCCGCCCTCGGCGACCACCCGGCGGTTCTCGGCCTCGAACTCCGCACGCTCGGTCAGCGAGCCGGGCAGGAACTCCGTCGAGCCCGAGTCGATGATCGTGACGCGCCGCAGCATCTGCCGGACGATCACCTCGATGTGCTTGTCGTGGATCGACACGCCCTGCGCACGGTAGACCTCCTGGACCTCCTTGACGAGGTGGATCTGCACCTCGCGCGGGCCCTGGACGCGCAGCACCTCGTGCGGGTCCGCGGAGCCCTCCATCAGCTGCTGGCCCACCTCGACGTGGTCGCCGTCGGCGAGCAGCCGCTCGGTGCCGTCCTCGTGCTTGAACACCTTCAGGCGCTGACGACGAGACAGCTTGTCGTACACCACTTCCTCGCCACCATCGTCGGGGATGATGGTGATCTTGTAGAAGCGGTCGCCCTCTTCGAGCCGCACCCGGCCGGAGACGTCGGCGATCGGCGCCTTGTCCCGCGGCACGCGCGCCTCGAACAGCTCCTGCACGCGAGGCAGACCACCGGTGATGTCGCTGCCGCCGGTGACGCCGCCCTGGTGGAACGTGCGCATGGTCAGCTGCGTACCGGGCTCGCCGATGGACTGCGCGGCGACGATGCCGACGGCCTCGCCGATGTCGACGAGCTTGCCCGTGGCCATCGAACGGCCGTAGCACATCGCGCACACACCGGTGCCGGTGGCGCAGGTCAGCACGGAGCGGACCTTGACCTCGGTGATGCCTGCCGCCAGCAGCGCCTCGATCGCCGGGTCGCCCAGGTCGTGACCGCGCTCGACGACGACGTTGCCGTCAGCGTCGACGGCGTCGGTCGCCAACGTCCGGGCGTACGCCGAGGTCTCGATGTGCTGGTCGCGCATCCACGTGCCGTCGGGCTGCTTCTCGGCGAGCGTGACGGTGATGCCGCGCTCGGTCTCGCAGTCGTGCTCGCGCACGATGACGTCCTGGCTGACGTCGACCAGACGACGGGTCAGGTAACCCGAGTCGGCGGTACGAAGAGCGGTGTCCGCCAGACCCTTTCGGGCGCCGTGGGTGTTGATGAAGTACTCCAGCACGGTCAGGCCCTCGCGGAACGAGGACTTGATCGGACGCGGGATGAACTCACCCTTCGGGTTGGTCACCAGACCCTTCATGCCGGCCAGCGTCCGGGTCTGCGTGAAGTTACCGGTGGCGCCGGAGTCCACGATCGTGATGATCGGGTTGTCCGACGGGTAGTGCTTCCGCAGCGCCTCGCCGACCTCTTCGGTCGCCGTCTGCCAGATCTTGACCAGCTCGCCGTTGCGCTCCTCGTGGTTGAGCTTGCCGCGCTGGTACTGCTTTTCGATCGCGTCGGCTTCCTTCTCGTAGCGCTCCAGGATCTCCTGCTTCTCCGGCGGCACCAGCACGTCGGCCATCGACACGGTGACACCCGAGCGGGTGGCCCAGTAGAAGCCGGCGTCCTTGAGCTTGTCGACGGTCTGCGCCACCACGATCATCGGGTACCGCTCGGCCAGATCGTTGACGATGCGGGCCTGCACCTTCTTGTGCATCTGCTCGTTGACGAACGGATACTGAACCGGCAGAAGCTCGTTGAACATCACCCGGCCCAGCGTCGTCTCGGTCGTCCACGCGTCGCCGGGCTTCCAGCCGTCCGGGAACAGCTCGGCCTCGACGTCGGCGGGCGGACGCAGGTCCGTCAACCGCACCCGGATCTTGGCGCGCACCGACAGCGCGCCGCGGTCCATCGCCATGATGGCCTCGGCGGGCGAGCTGTACACGCCGCGCTCCGGCGAATCCTTGGTAGCAGGCTGATATTCGCCTGCCTCGCCCTCGATCATGGTGGTCAGGTAGTACAACCCGGTCACCATGTCCAGACGCGGCATGGCCAGCGGACGGCCCGACGCCGGCGACAGGATGTTGTTCGACGACAGCATCAGGATGCGCGCCTCGGCCTGCGCCTCCGCCGACAGCGGCAGGTGCACGGCCATCTGGTCGCCGTCGAAGTCGGCGTTGAACGCCTCGCACACCAGCGGGTGCAGCTGAATCGCCTTGCCCTCCACCAGCATCGGCTCGAAGGCCTGGATACCCAGGCGGTGCAGCGTCGGTGCGCGGTTCAGCAGCACCGGGTGCTCGGCGATGACCTCTTCGAGCACGTCCCACACCTGCGGACGCTGGCGCTCCACCATCCGCTTGGCGCTCTTGATGTTCTGCGCGTGGTTCAGGTCGACCAGACGCTTCATCACGAACGGCTTGAACAGCTCCAGCGCCATCAGCTTGGGCAGACCGCACTGGTGCAGCTTGAGCTGCGGGCCGACCACGATGACCGAACGGCCCGAGTAGTCGACGCGCTTACCGAGCAGGTTCTGGCGGAACCGGCCCTGCTTGCCCTTGAGCAGATCCGACAGCGACTTCAGCGGGCGGTTGCCCGGCCCGGTGACCGGACGGCCGCGACGGCCGTTGTCGAACAGCGCGTCCACCGACTCCTGAAGCATGCGCTTCTCGTTGTTGACGATGATCTCGGGCGCGCCCAGATCGATCAGCCTCTTGAGCCGGTTGTTGCGGTTGATGACGCGGCGGTACAGGTCGTTCAGGTCGGAGGTGGCGAACCGGCCACCGTCGAGCTGCACCATCGGCCGCAGCTCCGGCGGGATCACCGGAACGGCGTCGAGCACCATGCCCATCGGCGAGTTCGACGACTGCTGGAACGCCGCCACCACCTTGAGCCGCTTGAGCGCACGAAGCTTCTTCTGCCCCTTGCCACTACGGATGGTCTCGCGCAGCGACTCGGCCTCGGCGTCGATGTCGAAGTTCTCGATCAGCCGCTTGATGGCCTCCGCGCCCATGGCGCCGGTGAAGTACTCGCCGTAGCGGTCCTGCAGCTCGCGGTAGAGCACCTCGTCGACGATCAGCTGCTTGGGCGCCAGCTTGGTGAAGGTGTTCCAGATCTCCTCGAGCCGGTCCAGCTCACGCTGGGCGCGGTCACGCAGCTGGCGCATCTCACGCTCGCCGCCGTCGCGCACCTTGCGGCGCACATCGGACTTGGCACCCTCGGCCTCCAGCTCGGCCAGGTCGGCCTCGAGCTTCTGCGCGCGGGCCTCCAGGTCGGCATCGCGCTGGTCCTCAACGGCTTTGCGCTCGACGGCCATCTCGGCTTCCAGCGTCGACAGCTCGTTGTGGCGCATCTCCTCGTCGACCTCGGTGATGACGTAGGCGGCGAAGTAGATGATCTTCTCGAGATCCTTGGGCGCCAGGTCGAGCAGGTACCCGAGCCGGCTCGGCACACCCTTGAAGTACCAGATGTGCGTGACGGGCGCGGCCAGCTCGATGTGGCCCATCCGCTCACGACGCACCTTGGCGCGGGTCACCTCGACGCCGCAGCGCTCACAGATGATGCCCTTGAAGCGGACGCGCTTGTACTTGCCGCAGTAGCACTCCCAGTCGCGAGTCGGTCCGAAGATCTTCTCGCAGAACAGGCCGTCCTTCTCCGGCTTCAGCGTGCGGTAGTTGATGGTCTCCGGCTTCTTGACCTCACCGAAGGACCAGTTCCGGATGTCCTCCGCAGTGGCGAGGCCAATCCGGAGCTCATCGAAGAAGTTGACGTCTAGCACGTAACTCCCTTTCCCCTTGCGGGACTAGAAAACTAATTAGGCCAAATCCTCTACGGACGCAGATTCGTTGCGCGACAAGTTGATTCCCAGGTTCGCCGCGGCGCGCTCCAGGTCCTCGTCGTCGCCGTCTCGCATCTCGATCGCGGCGCCGTCGGAAGACAGCACCTCGACGTTGAGGCACAGCGACTGCAGTTCCTTGAGCAACACCTTGAACGACTCCGGAATGCCGGGCTCGGGGATGTTCTCGCCCTTGACGATCGCCTCGTACACCTTGACCCGGCCGACCGTGTCGTCGGACTTGATGGTCAACAGCTCCTGCAGCGTGTACGCCGCGCCGTAGGCCTGCATGGCCCAACATTCCATCTCGCCGAACCGCTGGCCACCGAACTGCGCCTTACCGCCCAGCGGCTGCTGGGTGATCATCGAGTACGGGCCGGTGGAGCGGGCGTGGATCTTGTCGTCCACCAGGTGGTGCAGCTTGAGGATGTACATGTAGCCGACCGTCACCGGGTACGGGAACGGTTCGCCGCTGCGCCCGTCGTACAGCATCGCCTTGCCATCGCTGTCGACCAGCTTCTCGCCGTCGCGGTTGGGCAACGTCGAGGCCAGCAGCCCCTGCAACTCCTCGCCGGAGGCGCCGTCGAACACCGGGGTCGAGACGATGGTGTTCGGCTCGGCCTCCAACAGGTCGTCGGGCAACTGGTTGGCCCAGTCCGGCTTGCCCTCGACCTTCCAGCCGCTGTGCGCGGCCCAGCCCAGGTGCGTCTCGAGGATCTGGCCGATGTTCATCCGCCGCGGCACCCCGTGGGTGTTCAGGATGATGTCGACCGGCGTGCCGTCCGGCAGGAACGGCATGTCCTCGACGGGCAGGATCTTGCCGATGACGCCCTTGTTGCCGTGGCGTCCGGCCAGCTTGTCGCCGTCGGAGATCTTGCGCTTCTGCGCGACGTAGACGCGGACCAACTCGTTGACGCCGGCGGGCAGCTCGTCGTCGTCCTCGCGGGAGAACACGCGGATGCCGATCACCTTGCCGGACTCACCGTGCGGCACCTTCAGCGACGTGTCGCGGACCTCGCGGGCCTTCTCACCGAAGATCGCGCGCAACAGCCGCTCCTCGGGGGTCAGCTCGGTTTCACCCTTCGGGGTGACCTTGCCGACCAGGATGTCGCCGTCGCGGACCTCGGCGCCGATGCGGACGATGCCGCGCTCGTCGAGGTCGGCCAGCACCTCATCGGAGACGTTCGGGATGTCCCGGGTGATCTCCTCGGCGCCCAGCTTGGTGTCGCGGGCGTCGATCTCGTGCTCCTCGATGTGGATCGAGGTGAGCACGTCCTCTTCGACCAGGCGGTTGGAGAGGATGATCGCGTCCTCGTAGTTGTGGCCCTCCCACGGCATGACCGCGACGAGCAGGTTCTTGCCCAGCGCCATCTCGCCGTTCTCGGTGCACGGCCCGTCGGCGATGACCTGGCCGGCCTCCACCCGGTCGCCGGCGTCGACGATCGGGCGCTGGTTGGCGCAGGTGCCGTGGTTGGACCGGGCGAACTTGCGCATCCGGTAGGTGAACCGGGTGCCGTCGTCGGCCATCACGGTGATGTAGTCGGCGGAGACCTCTTCGATCACCCCGGCCTTGTCGGCGACGACGACGTCACCGGCGTCGATCGCGGCACGCAGTTCCATGCCGGTACCGACCAACGGGGCCTCGCTGCGCACCAACGGAACCGCCTGGCGCTGCATGTTGGCACCCATCAGGGCGCGGTTGGCGTCGTCGTGCTCGAGGAACGGGATCATCGCCGTCGCGACCGACACCATCTGGCGCGGCGAGACGTCCATGTAGTCGACCTCGCTCGACGAGATCTGCTCGACCTCGCCGCCCTTGCGGCGCACCAGCACGCGGTCCTGCAGGAAGCGGCCGTCGTCGCCGATCGGCGAGTTGGCCTGCGCCACGACGTAGCGGTCCTCCTCGTCGGCGGTCAGGTACACGATCTCATCCGTGACCACCCCGTCGACGACCTTGCGGTACGGCGTCTCGATGAAGCCGAACGGGTTGACCCGCGCGTACACCGACAGCGAGCCGATCAGACCGATGTTGGGGCCTTCCGGCGTCTCGATCGGGCACATCCGGCCGTAGTGGCTGGCGTGCACGTCGCGCACCTCGAGGCCGGCGCGCTCACGGGACAGACCGCCCGGGCCCAGCGCCGAGAGGCGACGCTTGTGGGTCAGGCCCGACAACGGGTTGTTCTGGTCCATGAACTGCGACAGCTGGCTGGTGCCGAAGAACTCCTTGATCGCCGCCACGACGGGACGGATGTTGATCAGGGTCTGCGGCGTGATCGCCTCCACGTCCTGGGTGGTCATGCGCTCGCGCACGACGCGCTCCATGCGCGACAGGCCGACCCGGATCTGGTTCTGGATCAGCTCGCCGACCGTGCGCAGGCGCCGGTTGCCGAAGTGGTCGATGTCATCCACTTCAACAGGGACCTCGGCGCCGCCGGGCACCGTCATCGTCGCGTCGCCCTGATGCAGCCGCACCAGGTACTCGATGGTGGCGACGATGTCCTCTTCGGTGAGCGTGGTCGTCTCGATCGGCTCACCGGGATGCATGCCCAGCTTCTTGTTGACCTTGTAGCGGCCGACGCGGGCCAGGTCGTAGCGCTTCTCCTTGAAGAACAGGTTCTCCAGCAGGGTCTGCGCGGACTCCTTGGTCGGCGGCTCGCCCGGGCGCAGCTTGCGGTAGATGTCCAGCAGCGCCTCGTCGGTGCCCGCGGTGTTGTCCTTCTCCAGCGTGCTCATCATGATCTCGCTGAAGCCGAACCGCTCGGTGATCTGCTCGTTGGTCCAGCCCAGCGCCTTCAGCAGCACGGTGACGGGCTGGCGCCGCTTGCGGTCGATACGCACCCCGACGGTGTCGCGCTTGTCGACGTCGAATTCCAGCCACGCGCCGCGGCCGGGGATCACCTTGACGCTGTGCAGCGTCTTGTCGGTGGACTTGTCGATGGTCTCGTCGAAGTACACGCCGGGCGAGCGGACCAGCTGAGACACCACGACACGCTCGGTGCCGTTGATGATGAAGGTGCCCTTCTCGGTCATCATCGGGAAGTCGCCCATGAAGACCGTCTGGCTCTTGATCTCGCCGCTCTCGGCGTTCATGAACTCGGCCGTGACGAACAGCGGCGCCGCGAACGTCATGTCCTTGTCTTTGCACTCGTCGACGGAGGCCTTGACGTCGTCGAAGCGCGGATCGGAGAACGTCAGCGACAGGTTGCCTGCGAAGTCCTCGATCGGGGAGAGCTCGGTGAGCACCTCTTCGAGCCCGCCGATCGGGTTGACGTCGCCGCGGGCCTTGGCCTTTTCTTTCCACTCATCCGAGCCGATCAGCCACTGGAACGACTCGGTTTGTACGTCAAGAAGCCCCGGAACCTCGAGCGGTTCACGGAGCTTGGCAAAAGAAACTCGGTTGGGTGCTCCTGGGACGGAGTTATTGGGATTAGCTACGGCTGTCTTGTTTGGGCGGGACCCTGCCAAGATGCATCCTTCCAGCACCTCATGCGACTATCTGGAATACCGGGTGCGCCGGTTTTCCGAAACGGCCGCGATATCTGCATCGGTTCGGCTGGCCTCTCCACGACCACAGCCTCCCGACCACGCGGCACGCGACTAGATCACTGAGCTGGGCTCAGGCTAGAGACATCGGTGTCAAGTGCGGGTTTAGGTGGGCAGGATGCAGCCAGCGCAACGTCCAACAATAGCGCAGAACGGCGCATTCATCAACCACCGTGTGCGGAGTCACAGGGGCGCTGGCTGGCGTCTTCAACCCTTGCACACATGCTGACCAACAGACTGGCGTGTCGCGGCCCTTCCGTCAAGAGATAACGCCGGGTTGGTGTGGAGTTTTGTCCCGAAACCCCGGCGAATCACACGGCGGCCGCGCCCGCGCACGACCCCGTCGCGGCCGGTTCGGTCGAGCACGCCGCGAAGTCGTTGGAGTTGATCGAATGCAGCAGCCCGGCAAAGAACCACTCGATCGGCGACAGTGACGCCGGCGGGCCGGGCAGCACGTACCCGCGGGCCGGCCCGGCGTCGGTCGGGATGTCGATCACGGTCTGGCCGGGCTGCCCCGGATCGCCGTAGATGCCGGTGCGCGTAGCCGGGTCATACACCCGACCGGCGTACATGTCGGTCAGCCAGCCCTGCGAGAGCACCTGAACGGCTTCGACGTTGTTCGGCGTCGACCAGCCGAACACCAGCCCGACGAACGCCTGGACCAGGCCGAAGTAGGCGTCGCTGCGGAACGCATCCGAATGCGCGCCCCCGATCAGCTGCACCCCGTTGAACTGGCCGGGGCGCTTCTCGGTGAGCACGTTGTTCGCGCCGCCGCCGTAGTTGATCACCGACGGCGCCGCGGCGACCTGCAGCACCGGCACCGACGACGGCAACTTGTCCAGAGCCCGGCCCAGCGCGCCGTTGGCCGCCGAGCCGTCGTAGAGCAGGACGCCGGCCAAGTCGGCCTTCTGCTCCGCCGCCGCCCCGTCGTAGAAGTAGCCGGCGGCGCCCGCGGCCAGCATGCTGCCCGCGGACTGGCCGGCGAAGACGAACTTGTCGGGCAGCGTCCCTTCGAAACCGGCGGCCCGGGCGCTGGCGAGCAGGGCGTCGCGGTCATCCTCGAACAGGCCGGCCACCGCGGCGTGCATCGGATCGGCGGTGAGGCTGCATCCGTCGCAGGCGAAATAGTTCGACGTGATCGTCGGCGCCACCACGATCGCGTTGTTGCGCTCGGCGAGCTCGGCCAGCGTGAGGTTGTAGATGCCCGCGTGCGCCATGAACCCGTGCTGGAAGTAGATGAACTTGTCGGGTTGTCCTTCCTTCGGGTAGTACCAGTCGGCGTCGGCGGTGTAGCCGTCGCCGCAGTCGATCTGCAGCGTGGAGCGGCCGGCGCTCACCGTGCTGCCCGGCGGCACGGCGGGCGGGCCCACGATTAGCTTCACCATGAAGTCGATGACGCTCCACGCCAGCGTGCCGATGATGTTGATCAGCGACGGGCGGGCCGGGGCCTGCTGTTGAGCCGCCGGGGCGACCATCGCGATCTGCGTGACCGCGGATTTCTGTTCCGGTTCGAAGGCTCGGACGGCTTGGTCGACGGCGCCCGTCGTGGCGGACGGCTTGCTGTCGGCGGTCGCGGTTTCGACGGTCGGCTCGGTCGGCTCGGTCGGCTCGGTCAGCTGCGTCGGCTCTTCGGACTGCTCCGGCGCCTCGACCTCGTTGACGACCGCCGCCAGGGCGCTCGTCGGCTCGGTGTCGGCGTCGGTGTCCGTGGTTGCGTGGTGACCGGAGCCCGACAGGGTCTCGTCATCGGTCGTCTCGGCGGCGACCGCGTCGTCCTCGGTGGCGACCTCCTCGGTGACGTCCTCGGTCTCGGTGTCGTCGACGACGTCCTCGTCCTCGGTGACGTCCGTGTTCTCGGGGTCGACGCCCCCGGCGGCCTCCTCAGCGGCGTCGTCGGCCGAAGCGCCGGTGTCACCGGCCGCCTCGGGCTCCGACTGCGACGACGCCGACGGCCCGGGGCTGGTGCCCGAACTGGGTTCGGCGATCGCGATGCCCGCGCCGACCAGCACGACGCACGACATTCCCGCGGTGAGCACCCCCGCGCTCACCCAGCGCAGCAACCGGTCATTCATCGCCGTTGCCCTACCGCACAACCGCTGTCAGCGACGTCAATTCCGGACTCCACGACAACCCCGCCCCCGGATCTGCAGCGCACACACCTGCGCTTACCCGCGTCGAGAACCGGTCGACCATGCCTCCTCCTGCCAGTCCCAGCAAACGCTACCGGGTCGCCGCGGCCGCGGAGGCGATTAATCGAAGCGCTTACGAAATCATGCGGCGATCGAATCCGAGCACGACTCCCCCGCCGCGGCACCCACCGACGCGGCGACACACGCCGGGTCGAACCGGAAGATTCCGCTACCCAGTTGGACCAGCGGTTGCAGCAGGTTGAGCAGGAACGGCTTGGTCAGCGTGTTCGGCAACGCGACCAGCATGGCCACCCCGCCGGGAGTGGTGAGCTCCAGAGCCTCGCCGGGTTCCAGGTCGTAGACGCCGGTCGCCTGATCGCCTGCGAACATGTCGTTCGCCCAGGTCACCATCAGATGCTGCGCCGCGGCCACGTTGCGTGCCTGAGAGAATCCGGACACCAGCTGCTGCGAGAACTGGATGACCGGGTTGCCGCCGCGCATCGCGTCGACGTGGGCGCCGCCGACCAGGGTGACGCCGACGAACTGGTCCGGCCGCGCCTCCATCAGCGCGTCGCTGCCGACACCGAACTGGTTCCAGAAGTAGCGCGGCGCGGCGATCTGGTAGATCGGGATGTCGAGCGGCACCTTGCTCAAGGCGCCGGCCATCGAGTCGTCGAGACCGACGCCGTCGAGCAACACCACACCGGCCAGCCGGTCAGCGCTGCCGTTGTCGATCATGTAGCCGGCCGCCCCCGACACCGCGCCGCCGCCCAGCGAGTGGCCCATCAGCACCACCCGGTCGGGGATCGGGCCGTCGTAGCCGGCCATCGCCGCGCTTTCGGCGAGCGCGGTGTTGTCCTCGTCGAACAGGCCGGCGATGGCCTGGTGCATCGGCGGGGCCCCGAGCCAGCAGGCGTTGGCGGCCAGGAAGTTCGAGGTGATCGACGGTGCGACGACGATGCTGTTGGTTTCGGCGGCCAGCGC
The DNA here is from genome assembly GCF_010725725.1 of Mycolicibacterium pulveris. NCBI lineage: Bacteria > Bacillati > Actinomycetota > Actinomycetes > Mycobacteriales > Mycobacteriaceae > Mycobacterium > Mycolicibacterium pulveris. The sequence continues at coordinate 1,179,316 of NZ_AP022599.1, forward strand.
CGCTGCGGTGTGGCTGTACCACGGAGCGGCAGCCAGGAAGCCGTGCTGCAGGTAGATCATCCGGTCGGGCGGGTTGTCCTCGGCGCCCTCGGGGATGTACCAGTCCGCGGGCACGCCGAACCCCTCGCCGGGCGCGCATCCGCAGTCGATGCGCAGTGAGGAACTGCGCACCGTCACCGTGCTGCCCGGCGGAAGCAGCGGCGGCCCGCCAAGCAGTCGGGTCAACGCGTGGTACACGCCGAAGATCACCGTGCCGACGAAGTCGAGGACGGTGGTCAGCGGATCCGTGAACAGGGCGGAGATGGGTGCCGCGGGTGCCGCGGCCGCGAACGTGATCGCCTCGACCGTTCCGGCGTCCTTGACCTTGGCGGCGACGTCGTCGACGACGCCGACGGTGGCGCGCTGCTGGGTCACGGCCGCGGCGACCGGTTCGGCGGATTCCTCGCCGTCGTCCTCGGCGACGACGGTGTCGACGGGATCGGAGTCGGCGGCGACGTCCCTGACGGGCGCGGTCGCGGGCTGCTTGACCTGCGCGGTGGACGCGGTGGTGTCGACGAGATCGCTGTCCGAACGGTCCTCGGCGGTGTCTTCGGCGCTCGGCTCCTCCTCGGCGGCGAGCTCTTCCTCGGCGGCGGGCTCTTCTTCGCCGGCGGGCTCTTCCTCGTCGGTGGGCTCTTCCTCGGCGGCGGGCTCTTCCTCGTCGGCGGGCTCGGTGAGCTCGGTGTCGTCGACCTCCTCGGAACCCGTCGTCTCGGGCTCGCCGGTGGCCGAATCGGTTGAATCCTCGGCGCCCTCAGCGGGATTCGCGGTCTGCGAGGTGCTCTTGGTGTCCGACGAGGAACCTGAACCCTCGTCGGCGATCGCGACCCCCGCCCCGACGAACATGGCCGCCGTCACCCCGGCGGCGACCACGCTCGCGCTGAACCATTTCAAGATCTCCTCACCCATGACGGCTGAATCTATTGCCCCAACCACCGCCCAAAGGGACAAACGGGCGGAAAAGTGCGAGTGGATTTCGCCGTTTCGTCGATCTCGCGGCGGGTAGGCCGGGCGCTCGACGACCGGGACCTAGCTCGCGGGCTCGGCACGGACCACCCGCACCGGCACGCCGGTCAGCCGCGCCATCCCGGCAAGGCGCTCGATGTCGTCGGGGTGACTCGACATCAGCTTGTTGACGTTGGCACCGCCGGCGCGGTTGGCCAGCCGCCACCCCGCGGTGCCCTTGTGCCCCCAGCCGTGCGGAACGGCGACCACCCCGGCGACGATGTCCTTGGTGACGATCACGGGCAGTTCGATCTCGCCGCTGACCGACGCGATCCGCACGACGTCACCGTCGGCGATGTCGGCCGCGGCCGCGTCGTCGACGTGCATGCGGGCGTGCTGGGTGCGCTCGCCGCGCATCAGCAGCGGCGAGTTGTGCATCCACGAGTTCTCCGAGCGCGCCTCGCGCATGCCGATCAACCGCATCGGATAGCCGTCGGGCACGCTGCGCCGGGCCAGCTTGTCGACCTCGCCACTGATCTCGTCGTGGCGCAACCGGACTCGCCGCCCGCGATAGACCACGACATCACGCAGCACCCCAGCGCGCAGGTTGGCCGCCAGCACCTTGCCGTGCGGATACGAGCCCGTCAACCGCGCGAAACTCAACCCGCCGCGCCGCAGACCGAACCGGTCGCCGCCCTCCCCCAGCCGGATCAGTGCATCGACAAGCAGCCGCGGGGACAACCGAACACCGAACACCCCCAACATCTTTCGCATAAACGCCTGCATCGCCAGCCCCGGCGTCAGCCGCCACAGCCGCTGGGCGAGGTCGTCGATGATCTCCCACTCCGCGCGCGCCTGCCCCACCGGCGCGATCACCGCCTCGGTGGCCTGACGGAACGGCGTGGGCTGCAACGTCTGGAACGGAAGCGGAAAGTCGTCGCGTTCGTACATGCTGGTTACCGGCAGCACGTAATCGCAGTGCGCCAGCGTCTCGTTGACGTAGAGGTCGATGCCGACCATCAAATCCAGTTGGGCCAAGGCGGATTCGAGTTCATCACCGTTGGGCACCGACAGCACCGGGTTGCCCGCGCTGACGAACAGCGCCTTGACCTGGCCGCGTCCTGGGGTGGTGATCTCCTTGGCCATCACCCCGGCGGGTTCGGACCCGAGCACCGAGGGGAACCCGCCGATCCGCGAGCGCCTGCGGAAGTACACCCCCCGCAGCAGCGCCGCGCCTGCCTTGTTCAGCCACCGCTCCCCGGGCAGCCCGTACCGGCCGAACATGGCACCGCCGGGGGCGTCCAGGTTGCCGGCCACCAGGTTCACCGCGTCGAGCAGATACGTTGTGAGCGTGCCATTTTCACCGGTGCTGGTGCCGACGCGGCCGTACACCGCGGCGCGGGGGGTGCGCACCAGGTCGCGGGCCAGGTTGCGGACGGTGTCCGGGTCGATCCCGGTGCGCGCCGCGGTGGCCTCGGGGGAAAACGGCCGGGCGAGCTGCGAGAGCCAGTCGACGCCGTCGGCCTGGCGGGACAGCGACGCCCGGTCGGCGAGGTTCTCGGCGAACATTACCTGCAGCAGCGACAGCAGCAGATACGCGTCGCCGTCGGGAACGATGCCCAGCCATTCGAACTGCGCGGCGGTCTCGGTCTTGCGCGGATCGATGACCAGCACCCGGCCGCCGCGCTTGACGATGTCGTGCATGCGGTCCTTGATCCGCGGCTGGGTGAGCACACTGCCATGCGACACAACAGGATTGGCACCGATGACGACCAGCAGGTCGGTGCGCAGCACATCGGGAACCGGCAGCGCCAACGGCGTTCCGTACAGCAGCTGGCTGGCCACGAAGCGGTTGTTGACGTCTTGGCTGCCCGCGGTGAACAGATGCATGCGCGGCCCGACGCCGGCCATGAACATGTTGAGGCTCAACGTGTGCGAGTAGCTGAATGCCCCGGGATTGCCGAAGTACCAGCCGACGGCGCCCGGCCCGTGCGCACGGTGAATCGCCGCCAGCCGCCGTGCGATATCGGTCATCGCCTCATCCCACGACACCGGCGAAAAGTGGCCGTCGGCGCCCCGGCGCAACGGGGTCGTCACACGGTCGGGGTCGTTGACTACCTCGGCGAACGCGATGCCCTTCTGACAGGCGAACCCCGCAGAGACCGGATGGTCCCTATCCGGGCGCAATTCGATCAGCCGGCCGGCCTCGACGGTGGCGATCATGCCGCACAGCGGCTCGCAGATCCGGCAGAACGTCGGCTTGTGCTCGCGCGTCATCACCAACAGCATGCGCCTTCGGCGCGGCCGAGTCGACTACTGTCCGGCCGTGCGAACAGGCCCCGTCGACGGCTCGTAACCGTCGCTGCGTTCGAGATCCTCGCGGATCGCGGCCTGCGCGGCCGGCGGCAGGGTGTGCAGGATCTCGCGCACCCGGGCCTGGCGGCGGGCCACCGCCTTGCGCTCCGGCATGCCCGGCGTCGGGGTGATCTGCCGCGGCACCCCCTGGATCTCCTCGACCCCGCCGTCGTGATGACCGGCTTCGACCATCGCCTGCTCCTCGGCCATCGTCGACTCGTCCTTCTCCTCCGACATGCCGATCGGGCCGACCCGCCGTCCGTTGAGGAACTGCTTGACCACCGGCTCATCGCTGGTCAACAACACCTCGCGGGGCCCGAACATCACCAGCTGCCTGCGGAACAACATGCCGATGTTGTCGGGCACGGTGCGCGCGATGTTGATGTTGTGCGTGACGATCAGGATCGTGGCGTCGATCTGGGCGTTGATGTCGATCAGCAGCTGCGACAGATACGCGGTACGGACCGGGTCCAGACCGGAGTCGGGCTCGTCGCAGAGGATGATCTCCGGATCCAGCACCAGCGAGCGGGCCAGCCCGGCGCGCTTGCGCATACCGCCGGAGATCTCACCGGGGAACTTGTTCTCGTCCCCCGCGAGCCCGACCAGCTCGAGCTTCTCCATGACGATGTTGCGGATCTCGCTTTCCTTCTTCTTGGTGTGCTCACGCAAGGGGAAAGCGGTGTTGTCGTAGATGCTCATCGAGCCGAACAGCGCGCCGTCCTGGAACATCACACCGAACAGCGTGCGGATCTCGTAGAGCTCCTTGGCCGTGCATTCGACGATGTTGGTGCCGTCGACGATGATCTTGCCGCGATCGGGGCGCAACAAGCCGATCAGACATTTCAGGAAGACCGACTTACCGGTACCCGACGGACCCAGCAGCACGCTGACCTCACCCGGGGGGATGTCCAGCGTGACGTCTTCCCAGATGCGCTGGGGCCCGAAGGACTTGGTCAGCCCTTCAACCTGAATGCCGATGCCCATACGACCTCACCTCTACTGCTGACGCGGTCCGCACCTGATCAAATCAGGTGCTCCTAACCAGCATGCGCTATTCGCGCAGGTAAGTCGATCGAAACGGGCGGCGGTTACCTCTCGGCTGTGGGGATGGCACCGGTCGGGGCGTCGTCCTCGACGGCGTGGTGCCGCGCGGTCGGGGTGTCGCCGAACTCGTTGGCCGGGTACTGCCGCGTGCCTTCGAGGTCCTCGCGGATCGCGGCCTGCGCGGCCGGCGGCAGGGTGTGCAGGATCTCGCGCACCCGGGCCTGGCGGCGGGCCACGGCCTGGCGCTCCGGCATGCCCGGCGTCGCCTGGATCTGCGGGGGCACCCCCTGGATCTCCTCGACCCCGCCGTCGTGGTGGCCGGCGTCGAACATGGCCTGCTCCTCGGCCATCGTCGACTCGTCCTTTTCCTCCGACATGCCGATCGGGCCGATCCGGCGCCCGTTGAGGAACTGCTTGACGACGGGCTCGTCGCTGGTCAGCAGCACTTCGCGGGGCCCGAACATGACCAGGTGCTTGCGGAAGAGCATGCCCATGTTGTCCGGCACGGTGCGCGCGATGTTGATGTTGTGCGTGACGATCAGGATCGTGGCGTCGATCTGGGCGTTGATGTCGATCAGCAGCTGCGACAGATACGCGGTACGGACCGGGTCCAGACCGGAGTCGGGCTCGTCGCAGAGGATGATCTGCGGGTCCAGCACCAGCGAGCGGGCCAGCCCGGCGCGCTTGCGCATACCGCCGGAGATCTCGCCGGGGAACTTGTTCTCGTCGCCGGCCAGACCCACCAGCTCGAGCTTCTCCATGACGATGTTGCGGATCTCGCTTTCCTTCTTCTTGGTGTGCTCACGCAAGGGGAAAGCGGTGTTGTCGTAGATGCTCATCGAGCCGAACAGCGCGCCGTCCTGGAACATCACACCGAACAGCGTGCGGATCTCGTAGAGCTCCTTGGCGGTGCACTGGATGACGTCGGTGCCGTCGACGATGATCTTGCCGCGCTCGGGGCGCAGCAAGCCGATCAGGGACTTCAGGAAGACCGACTTACCGGTACCCGACGGGCCCAGCAGCACGCTGACCTCGCCCGCGGGGATGTCCAGCGTGACGTCCTCCCAAATTCGCTGGGGCCCGAAGGACTTGGTCAGCCCTTCAACCTGAATACCAATGCCCACGCGAAATCCTTCCGCCAGATTTTTTTTCGCCACAAGTCACCCACCTGTGGCTTGAGTCACTGTAGCTTATGCCGTCTCGTCAGAACACAAGAGTGCGGTCATCGTGATATTGACGTGGCCGGCAGTACAGACGGCTGTGGGGCCGGCCTATTTGCTAGACCAGCCCCACAGCGTCGAATTTGCCTACTTGACGGTGACCGTCGCGCCGGCGGCCTCGAGCTTCTCCTTGGCCTCGTCGGCCGCAGCCTTGTCGACCTTCTCGAGCAGCGGCTTGGGAGCGCTGTCGACCAGGTCCTTGGCCTCCTTGAGGCCCAGGCCGGAGACGATCTCGCGGACGACCTTGATGACGCCGATCTTCTTGTCGCCGGCGCCCTCCAAGATGACGTCGAACTCGGACTGCTCCTCGGCGGCCTCGGCGGGGGCACCGCCGGCGGCAGCGCCGGGGGCGGCCGCGACGGCGACCGGGGCGGCGGCGGTGACCTCGAAGGTCTCCTCGAACTTCTTGACGAACTCGGAGAGCTCCAGCAGCGTCAGTTCCTTGAACGCGTCGAGCAGCTCGTCGGTGGACAGCTTGGCCATGTTGGGGTCCTTCCTAGTTTTGGATTGGGTGGTATCGGATGGTTAAGCGGCTTCTTCGCCGGCCTTCTTCTCTTGCAGTGCCGCGGCCAGTCGCGCGACCTGCGACGCCGGAGCGTTGAACAGGCCGGCAGCCTTGGTCAGATTGGCCTTCATCGCGCCGGCCAGCTTGGCCAGCAGCACCTCGCGCGATTCCAGGTCGGCGATCTGCTCGACCTCGGCGACGCTGAGCGGGCGGCCGTCCATGTAGCCGCCCTTGATGACGAGGGCCTTGTTGTCCTTGGCGAACTTCTTGAGCGCCTTGGCAGCGTCGACGGCCTCGCCCTTGACGAACGCAATCGCGGTGGGACCGACGAACAGGTCGTCGAGACCCTCGATGCCAGCTTCCGCCGCGGCACGCTTGACCAGCGTGTTCTTGGCGATCCGATAGCTGGCGGAATCACCGAGCGACCGACGCAGTTCGGCCAGTTGGGCGACCGAAAGACCGCGGAACTCGGTGACGACCGTGGCCGTCGACGAGTTGAATCGCTCGACGATGTCGGCAATTGCGGCGGCCTTGTCCTCCGTGGCCATGCATGCCTCCTCGTGGTTGGTTGTCGACGTTCCGCCTCAACCGCCCCGAGAATGACGAACGCCCCGACGCAGACAGGTCGGGGCGCACACGAATACAGCGTTAGCCTCGTCCTCCTGCGTGGGCCGCCGGGTCAAACCCGGACCTTCGACCGATTTTGCAAGCGCTCATCGGTGACCGACGGTCTTCGGTGGAACCGACACAGGATAGCCTGCCGCGCGCCGATCAGCCAAAACGCCGCCTCCCCTCCGCGATTTCGGCGCGTGCATGGCCCGTCAGGGTCGATCAGCGCGCCGAAATCACCACGCCGATGACCAGCAGCACGTACAGCGCGACGAGCAGGAACACCCGCCGCCAGTGCAGCCGGTCCCACAGCCGCGCGTCGTCCCGCGACGCGTCGACCGCCCCTGACCAGCGGCCGATCCGGTTGTTGACCGGCACCATCAGCGTCACGGTCATCAGCACCACCACGGCCATCACGGCGGCCGCGGTGATGACGTACCAGTCGCGGGTGACGACGGCGGCCGCGATGAGCACCAGCAGGGTGCCGATGTACCAGAACGGCATCACCTTGCCCAGCACCCGGCTGCCGTCGCTGCGGGCCTGGGCGAACCCGTCGTCGGGCAGCCGGGCGAACACCGGGTTGGTGAATGCCGCGACGGCGATCTCGACGCCGACCATCGGGCCGCTGATTAACAGGGCAAGGGATCCCACGACTGCGTCCATGCCCTCGACCCTCGCATCTTTGCGATTTGGGCGCGATCATAGCCCGCCGGCGGCTATTACCGCGCCGAAATCACCAAGGCGGCCGCCCCGATCAGCCCGGCCTCGCTGCCCAACTCGGCCGGCAGCACCCGCAGGCCGTGCAGGAAGTCCAGCCCGGCGTAGGAGGCCAGCGCCTCGCGCACCGGGTCGAACAGCAGGACGCCGGATTTGGCCACGCCGCCGCCGATGACGACGAGGTCCAGATCGCACACGGCGGCCACCGACGCGATCATGGCGGCGACGGCGGTGGCGCCGCGCCGAAACGCGCGCAGCGCCACGGCGTCTCCCGCGGTGGCGGCGTCGGCGAGTTCCTTGGCGTCGGCGTCGACGGGCGCGTCCCAGCCTTGGGTGCGGGCCCACTGCGCCATCCGCGGGCCAGCGGCGATCGTCTCGACGCAGCCGCGCCCGCCGCAGCTGCACGGCGCGCCGTCGGGGTCGACGACGACGTGGCCGACGTGCCCGGCGTTGCCGGTGCGTCCGCCGTAGGGGGCGCCGTCGAGGACCAACCCGCCGCCGACGCCGGTGGACACCACCATGCCGAGCATGAACCGCGCGGCGCGGCCCGCCCCCCGCCACCGCTCGCCCAGCGCCATGCACAACCCGTCCCCGCGCAGCCGCACCGGCGCGTCGACCACCGCGGCCACCCGGTCTGCCAGCGGAAAGCGTTGCCACTCAACGATGTTGATGGGGCTGACGGTCCCGGTTGTCATGTCGATCGGCCCGCTGCACCCGATGCCCACCCCGCGCACGCGGCCGCCGGCCGCCGCCAGCGCCTCGCCGATCAGCGCTTCGACGGCCGCCCACACCGTCTCGGCGTCACCGTCGGGCGTCGGCGACTTGAGCTTGTGCACCAGGGTGCCGTCGTCGTCGACGAGGCCGACGGCGATCTTCGTGCCGCCGATGTCGATCGCCAGCGTGGTCATCAGTGCCGGTGGGTGTTGTCGGGCTGGCGCGGGTCGCCGGGGTGCTCGTAGCCGGGGGCGAGTTCGACGACGGCGGCGCAGCGCGCGTCCAGCCACCGCCGAAACGCGCGGCGACGGGCGGCCCCGCGCAGGTGCGCGGCGACCGCGTCGGCGTCGTTGAACCGCAACGGGTTACGTCGCCGGTACGACGCCACCTCTTCGGCGGTGACGTCGACGCCGGCGGTGACGCGGGCGAACACCGCGCGTGCCAGCGGGTCGGCCAGCGCCGACGCCGCAACGCTGCCGATCTCCATGCGGGTCACCGTGTCGGGCAGCAGGTCGTCCTCGCTCGGCGCATTGTCGGCGCTCAGCCCCAAGGCCCGGGCCTCGGCGGCGAGCACCCGTTCGGTCACCAGCAGCTGGGTCAGCCAGCGCCGCAACTGCCGTCCCTCGCTGGTGCCGGGCCGCGGCAGCGCCGACGCCAGCCGCGACGCCCGCAGCTGCGCCTCCCGCGCGTCGACTTCCTCGACCGTCACGGCCACCCCGTCGACCGTCGCCGCGTTCATCGCACCACCACCTTCACCGCCGGTGAGTACAGCAGGCTTCCCGCACCGCCCACCCGGATCAACGCCCACCACTCCCCGGGCTCGATCCACGCCGGCGGTGCGACGTCGAAGCCCAGCTCCGCCGTGCCGCCGGCGACCAGCTCGGCACCGAAAGCCGCGGGCCCCAACCACTCCCACGTGCCCCACGGGCTGATCAGATGCGCCTCCACCGCGATGTCGGCGTGGGCGTCGGTGCCGACGGTGGCAGATAGGCGCGCTTTTTCGCCGGCCGCGACCTCGACCGGCGACGGCTCGGTCACCCACCGCAACAGGCGGTCGGCGGGCGGCGCGGCGACCGACACGACGCAGACGTCCTCGACGACCTGGCGCCACGACGGCGGCATCGCGGGATGGCTGCCGGTCACCGCCAGCTCCGCGCGCACGGGATACAGCCCCGGTGCCGCTGACGGCGGTACGGTCACGGTCACCTCGGTCTCGAGGTGCTCGCCGGGAGGCAGCATGAACGGCAGCTCGGCCGGTTCGGCGGCCCAGCCGTCGGGGCAGAGCAGCCGCACGTGGCCGTGCAGCACCGCGTCACTGCAATCGCTTACCGTCGTTAGTCGTAGTACCACAGGGGAATTCGGGGCGGCGTCGATGTTCTGCGGGTGCAGGTGAGCGACCACGGGCATGCCGCCGAGCGCGGCGGGCCCGCGGTTGTGCAGCCAGTAGCGGGCGGACAACGGTTGGGCGGCTTCGGCGTCGGGCGCCAGCACGGTGTGGTCGGCAGCGAGGATGCGGGGCAGGTTGAGCTGGGCCTGTACGGTGGCGATCTCGTAGCCGTGCAACCTCAGCTCGCCGGCGGGTGACGGTTGTTCAAGCAGATCGACACGCCTGGCAGACACCCGACGCAACCCGGACTGCACTGTGACATCGGTTGTCGCCCCGCAGGTTTCCACCAACCTCAGCGTCACGCCGTCGTTCGGCTGCCCGCTCGTGCTGCTGCCGGATTCCAGCGGGTTGCCCGCGGCTTTCAGTGCACCGAGCTGAACCTTGCCCGCGGGCTCGATCTCCAGCAGCGAGCCTGTGGCGGGCAATCCCCCTGCGGCATCGTGCTTCTCGGCGACGGCCAGCAGTGGGCGGGAGAATTCCGCGCTGCGGGCGGGAAGGCAGGCGTGGCGCCAGTCGCCGTCGCCGGAGACCAGCGCGTAGTCGAAGGTGTGGGTCCAGTGCTGCAGCTGGAAGTTGGAGCCGTCGGGCGCGGTGCGCCGGGGCGGGTCGATCCAGGTGCCCGACGGCCACCCGGTACACGACCGCATCAGCGACATGTGCAGGGTGCCGTCGGATTCCACGGCGAAACCCGGCATTCCGCGGTTGAGCACCGCGACGGTGCGCGCTTCGAACGGCTCCAGCTCGGTCGGCGCTGTCTGGTCGACGACGATCTCGAAGTCGCCGAGGTCGGTGACCATCTCCGCCACCGCCGCGCCCAGCGCCGAACCCGCGACGATCAGCACGGGCAGCGCGCGCACGTGCCGCAGGTCGGCGCTGGGCACCCAGGTCGCGGCCAGCGGCGCGACGGGCGGCACCCACACCCTGGCCGTCCCGGTGGTGTACAGCTGGCGTTTGAGCTCCTCGGTGTAGCCGACGTCGGCTTCGGCCAAAACCGCGGCGGTGAACGCGTTTTCGTCGGGACCGCCGAGCGCGATCCGGGTGTCGGGCAGGTTGGAGTCGACGCTCAGATCGCCGTAGCGCGGCTTGTCCGCACTGCTGCACGTCGCGGTGACGCCCGCCCGCACCAGCGCGACCAGCAGCTGGCGCGCCAGCTCCGCCGAGTCGGCTTCCGTCGGCACCACCACCTCGGCCACCGACACCGCGCGCACCCCGTCGCCGACGCGGACCCGCACCGCCGACGAGAGGCCGAACCAGCCGTATGCCGGATTGTCCAGTGTCCACGAGTGTTTCGCCGAGTCGACGGCGGATTCGGAGCCGTCGTGCAGCAAGCCGAACCCGCGCCCGATCACCGCGTCGCCGACCTCGCTGACCGGCAGCGCGCCCGGCACCGGGCACGGCCAGCGCACCCGCAGCAGGCGATCGGCGCCGGTGAACCCGTCGATCGTCGTCTGGCAGTCCACCCGCGCCACCCCGTGCCAGAGCGTCACGGTCTGCGTGTAGCGCAACAGCGCCGAGATCGACGTTTCGGCGGAATCCACTCGCACTTTCCCGCCCGTTTGTCCCTTTGGGCGGGGATAGATCGCGCCCTGTACGACGATCCGCTCCCCCAGCGGCCCGCGATAGGCTTGCACGCGCGCGGGCGCGGCCGCCGAGGTGACGACGGGCCCCTTCGGCAGCAGGTGCCACGGGCCCTCCCCGGCCTCGGGATGCGCGGAATACTCGTCGTAGACGGCCAGTTCGTTGCCGACCCGCCCGTCGGCGATCAACTCGCGACCACCCTCGCGCAGCGAACAGACGCCGCCGCCGCGCTCCGGGTCCACGGTCAGCCGGTAGTGCGCGTTGCCGATGCTCACGCCGTCCACCGGCTCCCAGCCCGCCACCGTCTCGTCGGGCCGCAGCCGGTAGGACTGCCACCCCAGCGACGGCACATCGCGGGCCAGCCAGCTCACGCAGCGACCGTCGGACCACACGTGGGTGGGCAGCGCGGCACCGTCGGGGTCCAGCACTCGCACCCGAGCCGGCTGCGAAAATCTGGCGGTGACGATGTCACTGCGCTTGTGCGCCAGCGGATTCCAGACGACGACGTCGCCGTCGACCGCGCTGGACAACAGCGCCAGCGCGTTGTCGCGGGCGGTCCGGCCGAGTTCCCAGGCGTCGCGCCATCCGGTCAGCAGGTCGAGGTACACCTGATCCGATTCCGAGCCGGTGATCGCGTCGTGGTGGGCGCCGTAGGCCAGCTGCACCCACGCCTTGGCCAGCGCGGCGCGCGGATAGGTCGCGCCGCCGAGCAGGCCGGCGAACACCGCGAACTTCTCCGCGTCGAGCACCGCGTCCTCGGCGGCCCGGTTGGCCTGTTTGGTGTCGATGTAGGACACGTGGCAGCCGGTGTAGATCGGGTTCATGTCGCGGGTCTGCGGCGACGGGGCGGTGCCGCGCGCGGCCAGTTCGCGGCGCACCGCGGCGAAGAACTCGCGCGGCAGCGCGCAGACGAACCGCGGCCAGGTGTAGCGGGCGTTCCAGTCGCGGTGAATCTCGGTGACCCACTTGTTCGGTGGCGTGTAGTCGGTGCCCACCGGCAGCAGCACGTTGCGGGTCAGCGCGACCGTCTTCAGCGAGGTGAACAGTTCGTAGGTCGCGGCCTCGGCGTCGGCGAGGGTCGCTGCGGAATCCATCCACCAGCCGGCCGAGTAGTGCGCGGGCATGTAGTGGGTCAGCAGGCCGCGCCCGGACGGCGCGATCCACTCGAACTCGCTGCTGAACTGCATCCGTTCGGGGTCGCCGCCGCCGGCCATCGGGCCCCACTGGTGGTGCGGGCCGCGCGCCCAGGAACTCGATGTCAGCCCGGCGTCGGCGGCCATGCCGGGAAACTGGGGGTCGTGGCCGAACGCGTCGAGCTGCCACGCGGTCTCGGGTGAGGCACCGAGCACGCCGCGTTGAAATCCCGCGCCCGCCACGAAGTTCCGGACCGTCGTCTCGGGGCTGGTGAGGTTGGTGTTGGGTTCGTTGTAGGTGCCGCCCATGATCTCGACCCGCCCCTCGGCGAGAAAACGGCGCAGGTCGGCGCGGTCCTCGGGATGGGTGTCCCAGTACGGCTTGAGATAGTCGACCTCGGCGAGCACGAATTTGTATTCCGGTTCACGACGCGCCACTTCGAGATGTGCCCGCACCAGCTCGAACCCGTTGGTCTGTCGCGCCCGGCCCGGCGGGTCCTCACTCCACACGCTGGTGTAGGCGGCCTGGGTGTTCCACCACACCGGGTCGTAGTGAAAGTGGCTGATCATGTACATCGTCCAGCCGGGCTCGGCGACGGTGAACACGAACGGGCTCACGGCCTCGCCGGCGACGACGCGCGCGTGCCGCTGCTGGCCCACGACCGGATCGGTCACCGTCACTGGGATTTCAACGGTGCCGTCAGCACCGTCCAGCGTGGCCTGCCCGCTCAGCCCGTCGCCGTCGACGCGCACGGTCTCGCCGCCGTCGGCGTAGCTGACCCGCACCAGTTGCAGCGGCGCGTCCGGCGGCCCGACGAACAGTTCCGTCGACTCGGCCGAAGTCACCCGCACGCCAAAACCCTACGTGCCTCACGCGGTTGCGGGGAGCAGACAGGACGTCAGAGCCGGTCGATGATCAGGTCCCGCAACTCCGCAATGTGCTCGTCAATCGAGCGGAAGGTGGCCCGCGTCTCGGTGCGGAAGCCGACAAACTCGGTCTTGAAAGCCGCGACGTCGGTCTTGAAAGCCGCGACGTCGGTCTTGAGAGCAGCCATGTCGGTCTTGACTGCAGCCATGTCGGTCTTGACTGCAGCCATGTCGGTCTTGACTGCAGCGAGATCGATCGCGTGTTCTCGCTGATTCTCACCGAGCGCGTTCACCGCCCTGAGCACCGCTCCGTAATCGGCTCGAGACGCTTCGAGCGCCGCGACACGCGCCTCTAGGTCGTCGATCCTGGCCACGACATCATCCTAGGGCCCTCGCGCCCAGGCCCGCCGCGGTTATCCACAGCCTCACGACCGTGACACGTCGACCAGCAGCGCGCGGTGATCCGACACCGGCAACAGCGGCGCGCAGCACCGCTCGACGCGCAGACTCGAGTCGTCGGTGAGGATGTGGTCGAGCTGGCGGGTCGGCGCCTCGGCGGGAAACGTCATGCCCTGCCCCAGCTCCCGCAGCCCGCTCCAGCGTCGCACCGGGCCTGGCGTCAGGTTCAGATCACCCATCAGCACCGTCGGCGACGCGAACCCCCGCAGATCGCGCAGCAGGTGGCGCAGCTGCACCCGGTTCCAGCCCGGCACGAACGACAGATGCGTGTTGGCGACGGTCAGCGGGCCCAGCGGCGTGTCCAGCCGGCCCACCATCGCCGCGCGCGGCTCCTCGTCGACCACCTTCACCCGGTTCGGCCCCGGCAGATACATCGGAAACCGCATCGGGATCCGCGGCAGCCGCAGCACCTGCCAGTTCTCCGCGGGAAACCGCGACAGCAGCGCGATGCCGTAGGCCGCGGTGCCGGGCTGCTCATCGCCGGTCGCGGCCATCCACGTCGCGCCCGGCGTGCCCGAGATCGCGGCCACGAACCGGTGGCTGAGCGCGCCCATCGCCTCCGCGGCGATCGCGGTGAGATCCGTCTTGCCCGACCGCGGCTGGTCGAAGTCGACTTCCTGCAGCGCCAGGATGTCGGCGTCGAGCATCTTGACGGCCTCCACGAGCCGGTCCCGCTCGACCACGCCGTCGTGCACGCTGCGTCCGTGCAGGATGTTGAAGGTCGCCATCCGCATGGGTACTCAAGTACCCACATTGACCGCCGAGCCCTCAGGAGCGATGTGCCCGCACGAAACGACGATCTGCGCGACGCGCTTCGGCGCGCCGCGTCGGCGCTGCGCGACCACGGGCCCGACTTCGCCCTCGGCGGCAGCTACGCGCTGTGGGTGTTCGGCGGCCCCGAACCGGTGCACGACGTGGATTTCGTCGTCGCCGAACCCGACACCGAAGCCGCCGCGCTGACGCTCGAGAAGGCCGGCTTCACCATCGAGCGCACCCCCGAGGACTGGTTGTTCAAGGCCTGCGTCGAGGACGACTTCGTCATCGACGTGCTGCACCGACTCAACGGCGTGCCGGTCGACGCCGACACCATCAACAGCGCCGAGGAGTACGACGTGCTCGCCATCCGGATGAAGGTGCTGGCGCCGACGTACGTGATGGCGGAAAAGCTCAATGCCCTGAACGAGCACAACTGCGACTTCTCGGCGCTGCTGCCCGCGGTGCGCGCGGTGCGCGAACGACTGGACTGGCCGCGGCTGCGCGCCGACACCGCCGACAACCCGTATGCTGCGGCGTTTCTGGTACTCACCGAGAAGCTGGGCATCACCTCCCCTTGAGCGCGAGCAGACGCTAACACCCCCAAAACGGGGCTGAAATAGGGGTTTTCACGTCTGCTCGCGGTCAGCGGGAACCAGCCCGCCCTAGGCGCTGCGCGACGGCGGCCACCGCCCGCACCAGCTCCGGCGGCTCGAGCACCTCGAAGTCGGCGCCGACGGCCGCGAAGTACAACACCATCCGCTCGGGATCGTCGGCGCCGGCGGTGACGATGCACGCGTCGGGCCCGTCGGGTTCGACCGTCACCGACATCGGGGGAAAGCTCTGCGCCACCACGTCTTCCGGCGCGTGATAGCGCACCCGCGCGACGTAGCGATAGGGCGAGCTGGTGATCGACCGTCGCACATAGCTGGCCGCGTCCGGCGCGTCACGCGCAACGAACGTCGTGCCCAGCGCACGCACGTTCGACATCCGGTCCAACCGCAGGCTGCGCCAGTCCTGCCGATCGCGGTCGTAGGCCAGCAGATACCAGCGCCGCCCGGTGGTCACCAGTTGGTAGGGCTCGAGCCGACGCTCGGTGGCGTTGCCGCGGCCGTCGACGTAGGAGGCGGCGACGTGTTCGTGGTCGCGGCTGGCGCGCGCCAACGTCATCAGCACCTCGGGTTCGACGGGCGGATCCGGCGACGGCGACGTGAGCGTGACGGTGGCGTCGTGCACCGCGGACACCTGTGACCGCAGCCGCGACGGCATCACCTGGTCGAGCTTGGACAGCGCCCGCAGCGCCGACTCCCCCACCCCGGCGATCGTCCCGCCCGCGGCCAGCCCTAGACACACCGCCACCGCGACGGCCTCGTCGGGGTCGAGCAGCAACGGCGGCAACGCCGCACCCGCCCCGAGCTGGTAGCCGCCGCCGTGGCCCTTGCTGGCGTGCACGGGATAACCCAGCCCCCGCAGCCGCTCCACGTCGCGGCGCACGCTGCGCGTCGTGACCCCCAGCCGTTCGGCGAGCTCCTCGCCCGTCCACACCCGCCGCGACTGCAGCAACCCCAGCAGCTGCAGCACCCGGCTCGTCGTTTCGGACACCACCGCAGACTGCCACAGTCTTAGGACAAAACCCGTCCGCTATAGCGTCGGCGCAGGACCACCTTGCGCAGTTCGTCGAACCACAACACCGCGGATGCCATCGCGATCGCCGCGGCCCAGTGCGCGAAGTCCAGACCGGTGGTGCCGAACGCGGCCTGCAGCAGCGGCAGCTGCACCACCGCGATCTGCGCCAGCGCGCCGAGCGCCACCGCCCCCCACAACCAGGGGTTGCTGAACAGCCGGTGAAACGCGCTGGTGGTCTCCGAGCGGGAGTTGAACGTGTTGAACAGCTGCGCGAACACCAGCGTGGTGAACCCCGCCGTGCGCGCCACCTCCGGCGAGTCCGAACCCTCGATCAGCCCGCCGGGCAGGAACATGTCCATGGTCAGCAGCGTCACGGCGGCCATCACCAGGCCGATGAGCAGGATGCCCGTCCACATCTGCCGATCGATGATGCGGTCGGTCAACCGGCGCGGCGGGCGCATCATCACGTCGTCGATCTCGGGATCCACCCCCATCGCCAGCGCCGGGGTGGAGTCGGTGACCAGGTTGATCCACAGGATCTGGGTGGCCAGCAGCGGCACCACGACGGCCTCGCCCGGCCCGGCGGTCAACCCGATGAAGCCCGCGAACACCACCCCGAAGAACACCGTGAAGACCTCGCCCATGTTCGACGAGAGCAGGTAGCGCACGAACTTCTTGATGTTGTCGAAGATGATGCGGCCCTGTCGCACCGCGGCGACGATGGTGGCGAAATTGTCGTCGCCCAGAACCATTTTCGCGGCTTCCTTGGTCACTTCGGTGCCGGTGATGCCCATCGCGACGCCGATGTCGGCGGACTTGAGCGCCGGGGCGTCGTTGACGCCGTCACCGGTCATCGCCACGATGTGGCCCTGCGACTGCAGCGCATCGACGATGCGCAGCTTGTGCTGCGGCGCCACCCGCGCGTACACCGACGTCTCGGCGGTGGCGTCGATCAACTCGCGCCCGGACAGTTCGTCGAGTTGCTGTCCGGTGATCGCCGATGCGCCCGCCTCGACGATGCCCAGGTCCTCGGCGATCCGCACGGCGGTGCCGGGGTGATCGCCGGTGATCATCAGCACCCGGATGCCCGCGCGGCGGGCGTCGGCGATCGCGTCGGCGGCCTCGTCGCGGGGCGGGTCGATGATGCCGACCACGCCGAGATAGATGAGGTCGTGTTCGAGCGCCTCGTCGACACCGTCACGCACCTCGGCCTCGTCGACGCGCCGATAGGCGACCGCCAGGGTGCGGAACGCCTGCCGCGACAGGTCGTCGACGTCGGCGAGCGCGCGCTCACGGCGGGCGTCGTCCAGCGGCACCACGTCGTCGCCGACTTGCATTGCCGCGCAACGCCCCAGCAGCACGTCGGGTGCGCCCTTGGCGATCAGGGCGGGACGGTCGTCGTCGGCGCGGCAGAACACCGACATCATCTTGCGCTGGGAGGTGAACGGGATCTCCCCTTCCCGGTGGTAACGCTGGGTGCGTTCGGTCGCGTCGGCGAGCTTGTGCGCGGCGACGAGGAACGCCGCCTCGGTCGGGTCGCCCTGGATCTCCCACTGGTCGTCGCGGCAGTACAGCGCGGCGTTGTTGGCCAGCGCGCCGCCGGCGACGACCATGCTGGCCTCGGTGGCCAGCGCCGGGTCGGTGATCTCGCCGCCGTCGTGCAGCGCGGTGCCGTCGGGTCGGTAGCCGACGCCGGTGAGCTCGATCTCGCCGGAGGCCGTGCGGATCCGCTGGATGGTCATCTCGTTTTTGGTGAGGGTGCCGGTCTTGTCCGAGGCGATGACGGTGGCCGAGCCCAGCGTCTCCACCGAGTGCAGTTGCTTGACGACGGCGTTGCGCGCGGCCATCCGCTGCACGCCGATGGCCAACACGACCGACAGGATCGCCGGTAGGCCTTCGGGCACGGCGGCGACCGCCAGCGACACGCCGAGCAGCAGCACGGTGACGAACTCCGATACCGTGTCGACGTCGTTGATGGCCGCGGTGACGACCATGACCACGACGGCGATGGCGACGACGGTGATCCCGAGCAGCCTGCTGACACCGGCTATTTCCCGCTGCAGCGGGCTGGGTTCCTCCTCGGTGGCTTCGAGCAGCCCGGCGATGGCGCCCATCTCGGTGGCCATCCCGGTCGCGGTCACGACCGCGCGGCCCACGCCCTGCGCCACCGCGGTGCCCTTGTAGACCATGCCGCGGCGGTCGCCGAGCGGGACGCGACGCGGCAGGGTCGACGGGTCCTTGGTGACCGCCTCGCTCTCGCCGGTCAGCGACGCCTCCTGCACCCGCAGCGCCGAGGCCGAAAACAGCCGGGCGTCGGCGCCGACGGCGTCGCCCTCGTTGAGCACGAGGATGTCGCCGCGCACGAGTTCGTGCGAGGGGACCGTGCGCAGCTCGCCGTCGCGCAGCACGGTCGAGGCCGCCTCCGTCATCGACTTGAGGGCGGCCACCGCGGTCTCGGCCCGGTTCTCCTGGATCAGGCCGAGCACGGCGTTGAGGACGACGACGGCGGCGATGACCGTCGCGTCGATCGGCACGCCCTCGTGGCCCTCGGCCGCCCACGCGATCAGCGAGATGGCGACGGCGCCCAAAAGCAGGTAGATCAGCGGATGCTGGAACTGCGCAAGTAGCCTGCGCCACAACGGAACCGGGGGCTTGGCGCGCAGCTCGTTGGGTCCGTCCTCCCGGAGCCGGCGCGCGGCCTCGGCGCTGGAGAGCCCGACGGCGGGGTCGACGTTCAGCTCGGCGGCGACGTCGGCGGGGTCGCGCAGCGACGGGTCGGATGCGACAGTGGCAGCGAGCGAATCCACCCGACCAGTCTGACCCGTGGAGGCGCCGCGGACAGTCATAGGACCGCAACTGTCCTAAAACGGTGAAAGCATCGTGACATGAACGTGAGCGCGCTAATGGCCGACCAGCTCGACTTTCACTGGACGCATCAACTGCGGCCCCGCCTCGACGGGCTCAGCGACGACGAGTACTTCTGGGAACCGGTGCCGGGGTGCTGGACGGTGCGTCGGGACGGGTCGATCGATTTCGCGTATCCGCCGCCGGAGCCCGCGCCGTTCACCACGATCGCGTGGCGGCTGGCGCACGTCATCGTCGGTGTGCTCGCGGTGCGGAATTACTCGCACTTCGGCGGCCCGGAGGCGAGCTATGAGACGTGGCGGTACGCGACCGACGCCGCGACGGCGTTGGGTCAGCTCGACGACGCGTACGCCCGCTGGATCGCGGGGGTGCGGGCGCTGTCCGAGGAGGATCTGAGCCGTCCGGTCGGGCCGGCGGAGGGGCCGTGGTCCGAGCATCCGATGTCGGTGCTGGTGTTGCACATCAACCGGGAAGTGATTCACCATGGCGCCGAAATAGCTTGTATCCGAGATCTTTACGTCCATACAACTCAGAGGTGACCAGCGATGCCAGGAATGCCCGCACCCGCAGCCGATGAACGACAGACGCTACTGAACGTCCTCGCGTTTCAGCAGAACGCGTTCTTCGCGGCGGCGTACGGCCTGACGGATGAGCAGGCGCGTTCCACGCCGTCGGTGAGCGCGCTGTCGATCGGCGGGCTGATCAAGCACGCGGCGGGCGTGCAGAAGGGGTGGACGGAGCGCGCGAAGTACGCGCCGGAGTTTCCGCCGAAGGACGAGCGGCCGATGGCAGAGATCATGGCCGAGTACGCCGACCAGTACGTGATGCACTCACACGAGACGCTCGACGGGTTACTGGACCAACTCGAGCAGCAGAACGCCGAGACGCTGCAGGTGTTGGGCTCGGTGGCGCTGGACACGCCGGTGCCGGTGCCACCCGAGGTGCCGTGGTTTCCCAAGGACGTTGACCACTGGGACGTGCGATGGGTGGCGATGCACCTGATCGAGGAGCTGTCCCGGCACGCCGGGCACGCCGACATCATCCGCGAATCCATCGACGGCGCAACGATGTACGAGTTGATGGCCGCCCACGAGGAGTGGCCGGAGACGGACTTCATCAAGCGCTGGCGCCCGTCGGCCTAGGCAGGCAGGGATTTCAACCACGCGTCCATGAAGTCGTCGTCGTTGTCGAAACCCCGCAGTCGCGCAACCTCGTCGAACAAGTCGAGCACGCGCTGGTGGATGTGGTAGGCGGTGGAGCGGGGCATGGTGCCGGGTCCGTAGACGCCGCGGCGCAGGCGGCGGACCCGGCCGCGGCGCAGCTCCCAGCGCAACGCGTCGGAGACCGCTTTCGAGGGGTTGCCCACCACGGCGAAACCCTGCGATTCGAGCAGCTCGAGCATGTCGTAGATGCTGGCCGGGCCGTGCACGTCGAGGTTGTGCGTCAGCACGTACCGCAGTTCGATGCCGCGTAGGACTCGTTTCTCTGCCATGACGCCACCCTGGCATCCGGGGCTGACAAATCCTGTTCGCGCGCGGCCGGCTCTGGGGGTACGTATGCCCGAGTGCCAAGCTATGAGCGAATCTTTCGCTCAACTACTACCGCCCCCAACAACTTCAGCGAATCATTCGCTCAGAGCTTGGCAATCCGCACAGTGACCCCGAAGACCCCAAGGGAAACGCAGCACAAGCAAAGCGCCGCCCCGCCCCCGTGAGCCCGGCCGCCCCGCGCCGTCGCCCCGCCCCCGTGAGCCCGGCCGCCCCGCGCCGTCGCCCCGCCCCCTCGCGCCGCCGGCCCAGGCACCCCGCACCATCCGGGCCGCCCCTGGCCCGCGCCCCCGCGCCCCGCCCCGTTCTTGTCCTTGCCTAGAACGCAACCACCCACCAGCGGAGCTTCCCCGGCGGACAGGCTCCGGGGGTACGTACGCCCAAGTGCCAAGCTATGAGCGAATCTTTCGCTCAACTACTACCGCCCCCAGCAACTTCAGCGAATCATTCGCTCAGAGCTTGGCAATCCGCACAGTGACCCCGGACAGGCCCCCAGGAGAACCGCAGCGCCCTACCGCAGCACCATCTTCACCGCGTAGTCCACCACCGCATCCAGGTCCGTGCCCAACCGGCCGGCCAGCCACTGCTGCGCCAACTCGGCCATCGCGCCGGTGTACATCGCCGCGCCCACCTGCGCGGCCACCGGATCGAAATCCGGGTGCAGGCGCCAGCCTTCGGTCAACACGCCCTCGCGCAACTGATCCTGCGTCGCCGCCCGCCGCGCCGCCAGCACCGGGTTCGACCGCGCATCGGTGAACAACACCCGCCCCCGCCGGGGATCCTCCGAGCTGAACCCCAGTACCGCGGCGATCCCCGCCCGCGTCCTCGCGCGCAGCGATTCCCCCGCCCCCTCCATCGCCTCGCTCACCGCGACAGCCAACGCCGAGCTCACCTCGTCGTACACCGCGCCCAAGAGATCGTCGACGTCGGCGAAGCTCTCATAGAAGTACCGGGTGTTCAATCCGCACGCGCGGCACACCGAGCGCACCGACACCGCCGTCTCGCCACCCTCACCGAACAGCTCGAAGGCCGCGGCGACCAACTGAGCGCGGCGCTCGGCGCGCCGGTCGGTCAGCGGGACGCCGGCCCATCGGGTGGGACTCGTCACGCCCTCAGCCTAAGCCGACTCTGGTCACGCATGTAACCAGACTGTATTCTGGTCACACGCGTGACCAGACCTGAAAAGAGGTTCCCGCCTTGTTCCTGCCGCACCAGCTCGTAGGCCAGATGCTCAACAAGGGTTTCGACCAGGCCGTGAGGCGCAACTTCTTCAAAGGCATGGAATTCGCCGCGCCGGTCGGCGACCCCGGCTGGTTCGGGCCGGGCAGCGCCGTCTGGCATGTGCACTCGCACACGTACGCGCTGATCTTCGGCCTGCAGTGCGCGGCCTACATGGAACGGCTCGACCCGTCGATCTACTGGATGGGCATGCACCACTCGCGGCTGGTCCAACGCGACGAGAACGGCGTCGCGATCCCCAAGATCGACCCCAAGGGCGCCCTGGTGCGGCTCGGCCACTCGGTGGCGTTCTTCATCGGCACCGCCTACGGCACGACCGAAACCGCCGAGCGGCTGACCCAGACCGTGCGGGCGATGCACCACACCATCAAGGGCACCCGCCCCGACGGCGCCCCCTACGACGCCGACGACCCCGACTGGCTGCGCTGGAACTACGCCACCGTCGTGTGGGGGCTCGCCACCGCCCACGAGCTCTATCACCCGAACCCGTTGCGCGGCAAGAAGATCGACAAGTACTACGGCGAGTTCGTCCGCGTCGGCCACGCGCTGGGCGGCACCGACCTGCCGACCACCAAAGCCGAGACCGCCGAATGCCTGGAGTCGTATCTGCCCAAACTGGCCGTCACCCACGGCACCGCGATGGCCACCGGCCCGAACCTGCCGATGCCGCAGGCCGCGGTCGACTGGGCCATCCGCGACACCATGCCAAAGTGGGCCAAACAGATGATCCAGCACACCGACCCCAACATCGTCGAGCGCACCGCCCGGCGCGCCACGGTGTGGGGCATCATCAACGGCCTGCAGGCCGCCGCGGGCACCCCGCCGGAGTTCCGCCAGGCCCAAAAACGGGTCAAGTCCGGCACGACCGTCACGCACACCCTGCCGACCTATCAGCCGGGCGACGACCCGGTACGCACCCGCGAAGAGATCGAACACAGCTTCGCCTGACGCCCCAAGAGCAGGGACACACCCCTGCTGAAATGCAGCTTCGCGGCATCCCAGCGACATTTGAGACACTGGGCCCCATGAGTACGACTAAACAGCGCGACGTCGCGAAGCTGGATCGGGTCCCGTTGCCCGTCGAGGCTGCGCGCATGGGAGCGACGGGTTGGCAGGTAACCCGCACCGGCGCGAGGGTCGTCAGCACGCTGGCCGGCAAAGGCTCGCTGCAGCAGAAGATCATCAAGCAGATCCCCAAGACGTTCGCCGATCTGGGGCCGACATACGTCAAGTTCGGCCAGATCATCGCGTCGAGCCCCGGCGCGTTCGGCGAGCCGCTGTCGCGGGAGTTCCGCAGCCTGCTCGACCGGGTGCCGCCGGCCGACCCCAAGCAGATCCAGAAGCTGTTCCGCGAGGAACTCGGCGACGAGCCCGCCAACCTGTTCAAGAGCTTCGACGAGAAGCCGTTCGCCAGCGCGTCGATCGCGCAGGTGCACTACGCGACCCTGCACTCCGGCGAAGAGGTCGTCGTCAAGATCCAGCGCCCCGGCATCCGTCGTCGCGTCGCCGCCGACCTGCAGATCCTCAAACGCGGCGCGCGGCTGGTGGAGTTCGCCAAGCTGGGCCAGCGCCTGTCCGCGCAGGACGTCGTCGCCGACTTCGCCGACAACCTCGCCGAGGAACTGGACTTCCGGCTCGAGGCGCAGTCGATGGACGCCTGGGTGTCGCACATGCACGCCTCCCCGCTGGGCAAGAACATCCGTGTGCCGCAGGTCTTTTGGGACCTCACCAGCGAGCGCGTGCTGACGATGGAGCGCATCAATGGCACCCGCATCGACGACGTGGCCAACATCCGCAAGAAGGGTTTCGACGGCACCGAGCTCGTCAAGGCGCTGCTGTTCAGCGTGTTCGAGGGCGGCCTGAGACACGGCCTGTTCCACGGCGACCTGCACGCGGGCAACCTCTACGTCGACGACGACGGCAAGATCGTCTTCTTCGACTTCGGCATCATGGGCCGCATCGACCCCCGCACCCGTTGGCTGCTGCGCGAACTCGTCTACGCCCTGCTGGTGAAGAAGGACCACGCCGCGGCGGGCAAGATCGTCGTGCTGATGGGCGCGGTGGGCACCATGAAGCCCGAGGCCGAGGCCGCCAAGGACCTGGAGAAGTTCGCCACGCCGCTGACCATGTCGACGCTGGGCGACATGAGCTACGCCGAGATCGGCAAGCAGCTGTCCGCGCTGGCCGAGGCCTACGACGTCAAGCTGCCCCGCGAGCTGGTGCTGATCGGCAAGCAGTTCCTCTACGTGGAGCGCTACATGAAGCTGCTGGCCCCCAAGTGGCAGATGATGTCCGACCCGCAGCTCACCGGGTACTTCGCCAACTTCATGGTCGAGGTGTCCCGCGAGCACGATAACGAGCTCGACAGCGAGGTTCAGGCCTAGATGCAGGTCCGCAGCGGCATCGCCAAGTCGGGCGAGCTCGACATCTTCTACGAGGACATGGGCGACCCCAACGATCCGGCGGTTTTGCTCATCATGGGTTTGGGCGCCCAACTTCTGTTGTGGCGCAAGGAGTTCTGCGAAAAGCTCGTCAACCAAGGCCTGCGGGTCATCCGCTTCGACAACCGCGACGTCGGCCTGTCCAGCAAGCTGGTCGGCCAGCACGTGCAGACGCCGCTGGTGCTGAGGATGATCCGCTCCCAGCTCGGCCTGAAGAGCCCGGCGCCGTACACGCTCGAGGACATGGCCGACGACGCGGCCGCGCTGCTGGACCATCTGAACATCGACCGGGCGCATGTCGTGGGTGCGTCGATGGGCGGGATGATCGCGCAGGTCTTCGCGGCGCGGCACCAGGCCCGCACCAAGACCCTGGCGATCATCTTCTCGAGCAACAACCAGGCGTTGCTTCCGCCGCCGGGGCCGCGGCATCTGCTGGCGATCCTGCAGCGGCCCAAGGACTCCTCGCCGGAGGCGATCGTCGCCAACGCGATCCGGGTCAACAAGATCATCGGCAGCCCGGGCTATCCACGGGACGAGGCCACGCTGCGCGCCGAGGCGATCGAGGCCTATGAGCGCGCCTACTATCCGGCGGGCATCGGCCGGCAGTTCGCCGCGATCCTGGGCAGCGGCAGCCTGCGCCGCTACGACCGGCAGATCACCGCGCCGACGGTGGTGCTGCACGGCAAGGCGGACAAGCTGATGCGCCCGTTCGGTGGGCGGGCCGTTGCGAAGGCAATCAAAGACGCGCGGCTGGTGTTGTATGACGGCATGGGCCATGACCTGCCCGAACCCCTGTGGGACGACATTGTCGGCGAGCTCAAGAACAACTTCTCGGTTCGTTGACTCCCCATAGGCGCGCGTAGCATCGCGCATTGAGTGCTTCAGGGCTTTACGACTGTCGGTGCCGACTTCCGGCAGGGTTCTGATCCGCCCCCGAGAAAGGCACACAATCGATGGCAGTCAAGACCCGCAAGCTGACGCCTCACTTCAAGGACGTCCAGGCCCACTACGACCTGTCCGACGAGTTCTTCCGGCTCTGGCTGGATCCCACGCAGACCTATAGTTGCGCGTACTTCGAACGCGACGACATGACGCTGGAAGAGGCGCAACTCGCCAAGATCGACCTGGCCCTGGGCAAACTGAACCTCCAGCCGGGAATGACG
The DNA here is from genome assembly GCF_010725725.1 of Mycolicibacterium pulveris. Classification (NCBI taxonomy): domain Bacteria; kingdom Bacillati; phylum Actinomycetota; class Actinomycetes; order Mycobacteriales; family Mycobacteriaceae; genus Mycobacterium; species Mycolicibacterium pulveris. The sequence continues at coordinate 1,204,522 of NZ_AP022599.1, forward strand.
CTGCTCGACGTCGGCTGCGGCTGGGGTTCGACGATGATGCGCGCGATCGAACGCTACGACGTCAACGTCGTCGGGCTCACCCTCAGTGAGAACCAGAAGGCTCATGTGGAAGAGGTCTTCGCGCGGTCATCGAGCCCTCGGGACAAGCGGGTCTTGCTGCAAGGGTGGGAGCAGTTCAACGAGCCCGTCGACCGGATCGTGTCGATCGGCGCGTTCGAGCACTTCGGGTTCGACCGCTACGACGACTTCTTCACCAACGCCTACGCGCAGCTACCCGACGACGGTGTCATGCTGCTGCACACGATCACCGCGCTGACCTTGCCGCAGATGGCCGATCGCGGCATGCCGTTGACGTTCGACGTGGCGCGGTTCGTGAAGTTCATCCTCACCGAGATCTTTCCGGGCGGTCGGCTGCCGTCCATCGAGAAGGTCGAGGACCACTCCGCCAAGGCCGGCTTCACGCTGGCGCGTCGCCAATCCCTGCAGCCGCACTATGCGCGCACCCTCGACACCTGGGCGGCCGCGCTGGAGGCTCACCAGGACGAGGCGATCGCTGTCCAATCGCCAGAGGTATACGACCGCTACATGCACTACCTCACCGGCTGCGCGAAAGGCTTCCGCGTCGGATACATCGACGTCAATCAGTTCACCCTGCACAAGTGACGGCCGCCGTCACGTCGGCTGGACGTAAACGGCTACGCTCTACCGCTTGAGAGGCGTGTCCGCCGTTTAGCCGCCGTGCGTGGAGTACGGTCAAAATATTTACGTGTGTGATTGGCGTCACCAGGAAAGGCCAAACAGGGAACTATGTCTGACAACTCATCCGGCACTAAGGATCTGACGCCGCATTTCGAGGACATTCAGGCCCATTACGACCTGTCGGACGACTTCTTCGGCGTCTTCCAGGACCCGACGCGCAAGTACAGCTGCGCGTACTTCACGGGGCCGAACGTGACGTTGTCGGAGGCGCAGGTCGCCAACGTCGATCAGCACCTCGACAAGCTCGATCTCAAGCCGGGGATGACGCTGCTGGAGGTCGGCTGCGGCTGGGGCCTGACGCTGCAGCGGGCGATGGAGAAGTACGGCGTCAACGTCATCGGCCTGACGCTGAGCAAGAACCAGAAGGCCTACTGCGACCAGCTGCTGAGCAAGGTCGACAGCACCCGGACCTTCGACGTGCGGCTGGAGGGCTGGGAGCAGTTCCACTCCCCCGTCGACCGGATCGTGTCGATCGAGGCGTTCGAGCATTTCGGCTTCGAGCGCTACGACGACTTCTTCAAGACCTGCTTCGAGATCATGCCCGACGACGGCCGGATGACGATCCAGAGCAGCGTCGGCTACCACCCGTACGATCTGGCCGCGCGGGGAAAGAAGCTGACCTTCGAGATGGCCCGCTTCATCAAGTTCATGATCACCGAGATCTTCCCGGGCGGGCGGCTGCCGACCACCCAGATGATGGTCGAGCACGGCGAGAAGGCCGGCTTTGTGGTGCCCGAGCCGCTGTCGCTGCGCAACCACTACATCAAGACGCTCGGCATCTGGGCCGACCGGCTCGAGCGCAACAAGGACGCGGCCATCGCGGCCACCGACGAGGAGAACTACAACCGCTACATGCGGTACCTCAAGGGCTGCCAGTACTACTTCATCGACGAGGGCATCGACGTCAGCCTGGTCACCTACCTGAAGCCGGGCGCCGCGGCGTAATCGGCGTCGCGGCCCGGGTCAGTTCATGTTCCACGGCTCGCCGTAGGTGGTGACGCTGTCGCCGTCTGAGGAGATCAGCCGGGCGAACGGGCGCAGCACGACGCCGCCGGCCGCACCGGTCACCGTGCCGTGCGCATTGGACACGGCGACAGCGCCTTTGGGCCCCTTGACGTTCACCGAGAACGTCGCGACCTCTTGAATGCCGGGGCCGTTGCCGAGGTCGGCGCTGATCGTCGCGCCCGGCAACAGGTTCGGCGTGGTGATGAAGCCGTAGCCCAGCGCGTCTAGGGGGCCGAGCACCAGCGGCGCGTTGTCGAGCAGCACGTTGGGCGTGGTGTAGCGGAAGCTCATGCCGACGCCCAGCGACCACGGGAAGCCGATCTGATAGCCCAGTTCTAGCTTGCCGCGAAACGATTTGGCCTTCGGCCCTTTCACGCTGTACTTGGCGCGACCGGCATGAAACCACTCGCGGGTCAGCCGGTTGCGGTCCATCGGGGTGACGCCCTCGAGGTGCGTGTCCCACTGCTGGATGGTCAGCGTCCGATCCGTGCCGTCGACCACGCTGAGTTCGTTGTCCATCGTTGCGTGGGAGGTGCCGGTGGCTGCGAACAATACCGCGACAGCGATGACGAACACGAGCCCGACTCGACCAATTGCCTTCATGTCCCCCACTTCGTCGTCGGCCGCCTGGTCGGCCCAGCGTGTGTCGGTCGTACTGCTATCGCACGTCTGAAAAAGACGCGCAGCGGCTCACCATAGTGATCATCCGCAACACAAGAAACATAGCGCGTCCGTAAATTTCGGATGCTGAGGGGGTTCGCGGGGGCTGGGCGAGCCCTCGCCGCCTTCGTCAGACGCGTCGGCTCTGCGGGGTAGATGTCGCAAGTGCCAAGCTATGAGCGAATCTTTCGCTCAACTTCGACGCGGTGTAGCACGTGAGCGAATCTTTCGCTCAGAGCTTGGCAAAGCAGTAACTAGGGGCGAACGCTCAGGCCGCGGCCTGCCCGGTGTCGCCGTCGGAGTCGTCGGAGTCACCGGCGTCGGCATCGGCGTCGGCCTCGCCCTCGTCGCCCTGGTCACCGTCGCCCAAGTCGGCGTCGACGTCCTGGGACTCGACGTCCTCGCTCTCGGTGCCGAGGTCCTCGTCCTCGATGGCGTCCAGGTCCTCGACCTCGATGACGTCGGTGCCGTCCTCGGACTCGGTGCCCTCGGTCTCCGAGGCCTCCGAGGTCTCCGAGGTCTCCTCGTCGGTGGCGGAATCCTCGGCGACGTCTTCTGCGGAGTCCTCTGCGGTGTCCTCTGCCACGTCCTCTGTGGAGTCCTCCGCGACGACTTCGTCTTCGACGACGACGTCGTCTCCGGCCAGTGCCACCTTGGCCTCCCCGCCCTCGGCGGGCGGCGCGACCATCGTCGCCGCTCCGATGCCGAAGGCGTTCTGGATGCCTTCACCAACCGCCTCGACCAGCTCGGTGCCCACCGCCAGCCAGTTCTGGAACGGGTTGAACGGCAGCGGCACCGCCCACCGCGTCTCCCCCGGGTCCCCGCTCCAGTCGTAGCCGAGTTTGATCAGCACCCGCAGCACGGGCGAAACGAGCTCGACGATCGGCTCGAAGAACGGCTGCAACGGCGCGGGCACGATCTGCATCACCATGTCGATGATCGGCAGGCTCTTGGCCGGGATCATGAAGTACCGGTTGCCCTGCGAGTCGACACGGCAGTTCGGCCCCGGGCAGGGCCCCGACAGGATCTCGGCGAGCTCTTCCTCGGTGTAGCCGTAGGCGATCGGGTTGGACGAATTCCCGGTCGGCGTCAGATACCTGCCGTGCACGCCCTGAAACGCCGCGAACGCGTTGATCATCGCGAACGGGTTGAGCCAGTACCGCGGCGCATAGATCACCGGATCGAACTCGAAGCCGGTGGTCGTGATCTCGAACCCGAGATCGGTCGGCATCGACGGACCGAACGTGATGTCGAGGAACGGAATCGTCGGCAAGAACCCCAGCCGGGTGAAGATGCCGCCGTCGGGGTTGTAGGCGTTGCCGATCACGAACACCGACAGCCGTTCCTTGAGTTCCGGGCTGAGGCTGGCGAGGTTGCGCAACTCGTTGGAGACGACGGCACCGCCTTGCGAGTAGCCGGCGAGGATGACGTCATCGTCGGTGTTCACCAACACGTCGATCAGCGCGGTGTTGAGGTTGGTGACGCCGGTGCCGACCGAATCGTTCCACGTGTTGCACCGGCCGGGCACGCACCACCCGGAGAAGAAGAACAACGGAAAGAACGACGCGGGATAGTTGACCCCGGCCAGGGTGCAGTCCGTTTCGGCCACGCACTCGGCGGGCAGCGCCTGATCGGTGCCCCCGATGTAGCGGTCGTAGAAGTGGGGCATGTAGTCCTCGACCACGTTCGCGTTGGGCGTGCCCGTGCCCGGCACGATCAACACGGTGCTGGCCGCCAGGCTCAGGGCCGCCATCACGGCCGTGACGACACCGAAGACGGCAGTGCTCAGCGCACCCAGAAAAACGAGGAAGATAGCTCGACCGGCCTTACGCATATGTCGAATATCACACAACGCACCGGTCCGTGGTGGGAGAACACGACAAAGTTGCTCCAGCAAAGTTTGCCTGGCCGTCCTCAAGCGCACATCGAGCTCAGGTAGACAGTCACACATGGGTCGACGGCTGTGGGCCACGCTGGGCGTGGTGGCGACGGTGGCGGCGGCGGCCGCGCTGGCGGTGCGGTTCGTGCCGACCGTCCACCGGCCGCTGGCGGCGACGGCGGCGTCGGCGCCCTACCTCATGGTGGGCGCGCCGATCGCGCTGATCGTCTTCGCGGCGCTGCGCCATTGGCTGATGGCCGCGCTCGCCGTGGCGCTCACCGCGGCGGCGGTCACGGTACAGGCGCCGCTGTACATCGCCGACGACGCGCCCGACGGCGTCACCGTGCGGGTCGCGTCGGCCAACCTGCGCTACGGGGAAGCCGACGCGGCCTCCGTCGTCGACATGGCCCGCACACACGCCGATATCCTTGCGGTACAAGAACTTACGCCCGAGGCAACACGCCGCATCACGGCAGCGGGTCTGAACGAACATTTCCCTTATCAAGCATTGCTGCCGCGGGAGGGCCCAGCCGGCGTCGGCATCTGGAGCCGGTATCCGATCGCGTCGAGCTCACCCGTCGACGGCTTCCGGCTCGGATTCCTCACCGCGCGGGTGCGCATCCCCGACACCGGCACCGAGACGACCGTCGTCACCACGCACCTGTCGGCGCCCTGGCCCGAACCGATCGAGGGTTGGCGCAACGACATTGCCCACCTCAAAGCCACCCTGCAACGCCTCGCCGCGGCACCGGGCGCGGTGATCGTGGCCGGCGACCTCAACAGCACCGCCGACATGCGGGAGTTCCGGAGCCTGATCAGCGACGGCTACCGCGACGCCGCAGAACAAGCCGGTGCCGGCCTGGTCCCGACACACCCCGCCGACATCGGCATACCTCCGGTATGGGCGGTCGACCACATCCTCACCCGCGACTGCACGGCAATCTCGGTGCGCACGTTGGGAATCAACGACACTGATCATCGAGCGTTGCTGGCAAGCGTGGTGCTGTCGCGGAAGTAGATTTTCGATCGGAACGGAAAGATAGGGAAACCCCCGATTCCATTTCGGCTGCCGACCGCTACTGTGCACGGTTATGGAGGCGGGAGACGAATCCCCGTGCTATCTCGCGGAGTGGTATCTCCCCGAGGTGACCGAAGAGTCCGTCGACGACATGGTGGCCCGGATCGACGCCGCCGCCGCGACCGTCTCCAACGAAGGCACGCCCGCGCGGCTTCTGGTCACGCTTTCCGTTCCCTCCGACGAGGTGGTCTACGGCGTGTTCTCCAGCGAGTCCCCGGAGATCGTCTCGAGGATCTGCAACGCGGCAGGCGCCCCGCATCAACGGCTGTCCACCCGCGTGGGCACCCGCATCCGTGAGCAACGTTCGTAACGTTGCCATAGACGCCTCCGCCCGGGCGACCCACGCTGATTGACAGTTGACCCCGCCGGCGACCGACGCCGTTATAGTCTCGGTTTGCTGTCGGGGAGAGGTGGTAATGGCTTCCGGCGTGATCGAGCGGCCGGCTGAACATCGGGTGGTGGCGCAGTTCCTGCAATCCGCCGCCGCGCGCCCGGCAGCGCTCGTCCTGGAAGGCGAGGCGGGGGTCGGCAAGACCACGATATGGCTCACCGGGGTGGACGACGCCCGAACGCGGGGTTTTCGGGTGTTCTCGGCCCGGGTCGGCCCGCAGGAGACCACACTCACCTACGCCGCTGTCGCCGATCTGCTCAGCGAAGTGGAGCCGGCCATTCTCGACGCGCTGCCGGAGGTGCAACGCCACGCCGTCGACCACGTGCTGCTGCGCGCCAGCGGCACCGGCCCCGCAACGGACCAACGCGTGATCACCGCGGCGCTGGTGTCGGTCGTCGAGCAGGCGTCACGTGACGCACCCGTGCTGGTGGCCATCGACGACGTGCAGTGGCTCGATCCGTCGAGCCAGGCCGTGCTCGCGTCCGCGGCCCGCCGGTTCTCGGGTCCGATCGGGATGTTGCTCACCGAACGCCACGAGCACGACGGTGACCCGGCGACGTCGGACTGGTTGGAGCTGGCCAGTCCCGACGGCATCGTGCGACACCACGTCGGACCGCTGAGCCTGGGCGCGTTGCGCGCGCTGATCACCGCACGTCTCGGGCGGTCGATTGCACGTCCGACGTTGGTGCGCATCGCCGAGATCTCCGGCGGAAACCCCTTCTACGCTTTGGAATTGGCGGGCGCCATCGAATCGGGCAGCTCCGTGTCCGCGCTGCCCGCCACGCTGGCCGAGGTGATGCGGCTGAGGATCGGCCGCCTCGACGACGACGCGCAGGAACTCCTGCTGGCCGCCGCGTCCGCCGCGGCTCCGACGGTCGAGTTGCTCGCCGAGGTCACCCGCACCGACGCGAAACGCACCCGCGAACTGCTCGACGAGGCAACGGCCAAGGGCATTGTCGAGGTTGACGGCGACGCGGTGCAGTTCAGCCATCCGCTGTTGGCGCGGACCGTGTACAACGACGCCACCCGACGCGCGCGAAGGGCCATGCACCGGCGGCTCGCGGAGGTGGCGACGCTGCCCGAGGCGCGAGCCCGGCACATGGCGCTGGCGGCGTCGAGCGCGGACGACGCGACCCTCGACGCACTCGACGAAGCCGCTGAAGCCGCCCGCGCGCGCGGCGCACCCGCTGCCGCAGCCGAGTTGGTCGAGTTGGCGATCGGGTTGGGCGGTGACACCCCGCTGCGCCGAATTCGTGGCGCCGAGCACTATCTGCACGCCGGCGATCTGGAGCGTGCCCAGGACATGCTCGACACGCTGATGGCGCAGAAGCCCGCGGGCCCGCACCGGACGGCGGTGTTGAACCTATTGGCCACCATGCGGATTCACCAGAGCCGCTTCGAAGAAGCGGTCGCGCTGCTCGAGCAGGCACTCGACACCGCCGACTGCTGCGGCGAGGTACGGGTTCGCACGCTGCTGTTGCTGTCGTACGCGCGACTCAACGCGGGCGAGTTCGCGCCGGCCCTGCACAACGCCGAACGCGCCGTCACCCACGCGGCCGACGTCGACGACCCGGACCTGACCAGCCAGGCACTGGCGCTGCGGACCGCCATCGCCTGCATGTGCGGCCGCGGCGTCGACCTGCCCAGTCTTCGGCGTGCGCTGGCGTTGGAGCGCTCCGACAGCGAGGCACCGATCGCGTTCCGTGCCAGCGGCAACAGCGGGTTGCTGTTGGCGTGGACGGGCCGATTGACCGAGGCCAGTGAACAGTTGGCCGAGCTGCGCCAGACTGACCTGACGTTCGTCGGCGTGGCGATAGCGCTCAACGAGGTGTGGCGAGGCCGCTACGCCGAAGCCGCGCGGGTGGCCGAGGAGACCGTGGAGCGGGCCGAGCAGCTCGGCGGCGATCAGCTGTGCGTCGTCGCCAAGGCGGTGCAATCGGTCGTCACCGCACACGTCGGAATGATCGCGGAGACTCGCGAAACTGCAAATGCCGCAATAGCTCTCGCGCAAAAGTGCGGTGCACCGCACCTGGCGGACTGGGCGTCGATCGGCTTGGGCTTCTTGGAGGCCTCACTTCGCAATTACCGAGACGCGGCACAGATTCTGCAACCGCTGATGGATCGCTTCCCCTTCGTGCCCGGCACCGAGATCATCAACGCGGCGTACGTGCCCGACGCGGTCAGATCGCTGATCGCACTGGACCGCCACGCCGAGGCAGAACCGATGATCGATGCGCTCGAGAACAACGGCCGACTGCTGGACCGGCCGTGGATGTTGGCCATAGGCGCGAGGTGTCGAAGCTGGTCGCTGGCGGCCCAGGGCGACGTCAAGGGGGCAATCCGCAAGGCACAAGAGGCCCTGGCGCACCATGACCGATTACCGATGCCGTTTGAGCGCGCCCGCGCGCTGCTGCTGCTGAGCCAGCTGCAACGTCGTAGCCGCAGGAAGGACATGGCGCGCGCGACGGCGTCCGAGGCGCTGCAGATCTTCGAGGGCTTGGGGGCCCTGATCTGGGTTGACCGCGCCCGCGCCGAACTGGACCGCGACAAAGTGTCCGGTAGGGACGAGTCGGGGTTGACGCCGTCGGAGCGACGAGTCGCCGAGTTGGCGGCAACGGGGATGACGACGCGGGAAGTCGCCGCGGCGTTGTTCGTCAGCCCGAAGACCGTCGAAGCCAACCTCGCCCGTATCTACCGCAAGCTCGGCATCAAATCCCGCGCCGAGCTTGGCCGGCTCATGGCCGACCGCTGATACGGAGCCGCACGGGGCCGCTGCGGATGTCTGAGTAATCTGGCTGCGGCAGTGGTTTGCTGTCGTAGGCTGTTGCGAAATTCTGACCGACAGGGGGCTTGATGAAATCGTCGTCGTTCGGGGCAAGCGTTGCCATCGTGGCTGTTGCACTCGGCATTGGGCTGACCGGCTGCGGATCGGACACCGATACCGAAGCCACGACAACCACGTCGCCCACGGAGACGACGACCGAAACGACCAGTCAACCCGCACCCGAGATGACAGTCGCGGAATACATCCAACAGAACAACATCGTCGAAACCCCGGTCCACCGCGGCGATCCCGGCGCACCCACGGTCGAGCTACCCATTCCGCCGGGCTGGCAGAGCGCAGGCAACCGCGCGCCGGCAGATGCCTACGACGCCTTTGTCTACGGGGATCCGACCGTGCCGGGCCAGCCGTCGATCATCGCCTACGTCGTCAAGCTCACCGGAGATGTCGACCCGGCGAAGATCCTCGAGTACGCGCCCGCCGAGATTCAGAGACTGCCAGATTATGACGGCCCGACGACCGGTAGCCCCACGCAGCTGGGCCCGCTCGATGCGACTCAGATCGGCGGTGCCTACATGAAGGATGACGTGTTGCGCGCCGTCGGTCAGATGACCGCGGTGATGCCGGTCGACGACGGTCTGTACGTCGTGCAGCTCAACGTCGAGAGCCCCGGGCAGCCGGAGCTGGTGCAGCAGCTCACCACCGCGACAGCGGATATCGCGCTGCGGGCCAACATCGCGCCCTGATCAGCGGTTGCCGCGTCGACGGCGTCGTGAGCAATGCCTGATCGCCCTGGGTTCGCACTGGCCAGTAGAGGTTTCGCAATCCCGAGCGAACGACACATCTCGCCGCAAATATTGACAGCGACGTCAAGGCCTGTAATGCTTGCAGACGGTAAAAACCTTTGGGGAGAGTACTGGGGGAGTAAATGCCTGTTTCGGCCGTTTCCAACAAGGTTCGTATCGCCACTGCTGGCGCTGCTGTTGCCGCCGCTGCCGCTTTCGCGCCGGTGGCCGTCAGCCACGCCACCCCGGCAGTGCCGGCACCCACCGGCTTGGGCTCGTTCTCCGCGGCAGCGGTCGAAGCCTGCAACCCGGCCGCCGAGGACTGCGTCGCCGCCGCCAACGGCTCGGGCTCGCGGTACCAGAACCAGTACCTCTGGATCGGTGCGGCCAACCCGAACTTCCAGCCACTGCTCGGGATCACCTTCCCGAACTTCTTCCGGCTCAACTTCGAAGCCTGCGTGCTCGGCGGCGCCCTGCACCTCTCGCCCTACGGCGGCGGGTTCGTCGGCATCGGCCACGGCTGCTAGTAGGTACGGCAACTTGATCGAGCCCCCAAATCGGGGGCTCGATTGCTGTGATCGACCTCTGACACACCGTGAAAACAGTTAGGTTGGCCAATTTGTATGCCCTGCGGGTCTTCTGGGACTGGCCTCTGGGAAAAGAAAGGATGACCAATACGCGGGTTTCTGTTGACAGAGCGCACTGGTATCTGACAAGCTTCAGCTAATTCTCAAGAGGGGGGAACCCAATGCATACCGTTTCCAACAAGGTTCGTATCGCTACTGCCGGCGCTGCCGTCGCCGCCGCTGCCGCGTTCGCGCCGGTGGCCGTCAGCCACGCCAGCCCCGCGGTGCCGGCACCCACCGGCTTGGGCTCGTTCTCCGCGGCAGCGGTCGAAGCCTGCAACCCGGCCGCCGAGGACTGCGTCGCCGCCGCCAACGGCTCGGGCTCGCAGTTCCAGAACCAGTACCTCTGGATCGGCGCGGCCAACCCGAACTTCCAGCCACTGCTCGGGATCACCTTCCCGAACTTCTTCCGGCTCAACTTCGAAGCCTGCGTGCTCGGCGGCGCCCTGCACCTCTCGCCCTACGGCGGCGGCTTCGTCGGCATCGGCCACGGCTGCTAAGGAACCCTCAACGCCACCACTCGTCCGTCACCAACGCTAGCCGTCGGGGACGGGACGGGTTGGGTGACATAACGAAGACCTCCGAGTGAAGGGGGCACACCGTAAAGGTACGTGCCCCTCACTTCGGAGGTTTTCGTGTTTCTGGCGACGGTAATGCTTCCGCTACGTTCCTCTGACCCGCAGGCGCGGAACGCTGCAAAGACTTCGACTGCCCGTTCCCCAGCTACATCCATGCCGAATGCACCTCCGCACTCGCCGGGCCGGCCCCATTGGTCAGCCGCCCCTAACCTTTCGGACCAGTACGGATGCCCAATCTGCATGGCATGTGCGTCTTCTGGCGCCACCGCCGAGGAAGAATGCATTTACCAATGCGTGAGTTTCTGTTGACAGAGCGCACTGGTATCTGACAAGCTTCAGCTAATTCTCAAGAGGGGGGAACCCAATGCATACCGTTTCCAACAAGGTTCGTATCGCTACTGCCGGCGCTGCCGTCGCCGCCGCTGCCGCGTTCGCGCCGGTGGCCGTCAGCCACGCCAGCCCCGCGGTGCCGGCACCCACCGGCTTGGGCTCGTTCTCCGCGGCAGCGGTCGAAGCCTGCAACCCGGCCGCCGAGGACTGCGTCGCCGCCGCCAACGGCTCGGGCTCGCAGTTCCAGAACCAGTACCTCTGGATCGGCGCGGCCAACCCGAACTTCCAGCCACTGCTCGGGATCACCTTCCCGAACTTCTTCCGGCTCAACTTCGAAGCCTGCGTGCTCGGCGGCGCCCTGCACCTCTCGCCCTACGGCGGCGGCTTCGTCGGCATCGGCCACGGCTGCTAAGGACATCCACACCACAGTTTCGGAAACAATCTGAGTGCCCAACTACCCGCGGAACCCATTCAGGCGTGGGTCGAACGACTTCGACGACGATAACCCAGAATCGGATAACGGTGACGTACATCGCCGTCGGTTGAACATTTTCAACCGACGTGGCGCGATAGTCGCTGGTCTGGTGCTGCTCGTTGTCCTGGCCTTCGGTTCCTGGCTTGCGTACGAAGCGGTTCAAGCAAAATCGAATCTGGAGCAGGCGCGGCAAGCCGTGCGCGAAGCGCGTGAGTCCTTACTCAAAGGGGACTCCGACGCCACGTCACAGTGGGTCGACAAAGCCGAAGGGCACGCCAACAAGGCAAGGAACGCAACGCATTCACTACCGTGGAACATCTCAGCGGCCATCCCGTGGTTGGGAAGCCCGTTGAAGACAGGTCAACAGATCGCCGATGTCGTGCAGGCCTTGGCGGTGGACGTCATGCAACCATCGGCGGACGTCGCGGAGGCGCTGTCGCCGGACCGGCTTCTCGAAGGCGGGCGGGTTGACGTCCAGTTGCTTCGCGATTCGGCTCCGAAGCTGAACGAGATCTCCGCGGCAGCAGCAGAGCTGGAGGACCAGGCCAACGCGATCGGCGAGCCCACGTACTTTTCGGCGCTCGCCGATGCACGCACTCAACTCCAGGAGCAGTCAGCCAACGTCACCGGGCTACTCAGGTACACGGATCTGGCCGCGAAGCTCGCTCCCCCGATGATGGGTGCGGACGGACCGCGCAGTTACTTCATGGCGTTTCAGACCAACGCCGAGGCTCGCGGGACTGGCGGATTGCTCGGCGGCTTTGGCGTTTTGCGCTTCGACAATGGCAAGCCAACCGTCGACAACCTCGGGCCGAACACGGAACTGCATGGCGCATCCTCGTCGCTGAACCTTGGCCCGGAGTTCGCGCAACAGTACGGGTTCGCCAACCCGTTCACCGACTTCCGGAACAGCAACTTCAGCGCACACTTCCCGTACGCGGCCCAGATCTGGCGGTCGATGTGGGCTGAACAGTCAGGGATGACGGTCGATGGCGTGATCGCCATCGATCCGGTGGCCTTAAGCTACATTTTGGGCGCGGTCGGGCCGGTGACGATGCCGGACGGTGAGCGGATCACACAGGACAACGTTGTCGAATTAACCGAATCCACTGCCTACAGTCGGTTTCCCACGGATCAGGTGGCCCGCAAGCAGTATCTCCAAGACATTGCCAGCGAGGTGGTGACCAAAGCGACTGGCGAGGTCAAGTCGCCGCGCAAACTGCTCGAAGCTCTCGGCAAGGCGGCCAGCGAAGGCCGTATCGCGGTGTGGAGCGCGTCTCCGGAGGAACAGGCACTCCTCGAAGAGACCCCGCTGGCGCATGTGATTCCCGACGATCCTGCGCCGTATGCCCAGGTTGTGGTCAACAACCTGGGCGGTAACAAGATGGATTACTACTTGACGCGGCAGATTGAGTACGCTGCAGACGGGTGCGAAGGGGAAACCCGGAAAACCACGGTCACGGTGAATCTGTCGAACGAGGCACCCGACGGCCCGCTTCCTGATTACGTCGCTGGCTTCGCTGGCCTTGAAAACATCGCAAACAAGCCGCCTGCCGGCACGAATGTCGCGTCGGTTTCACTTGTCGCGACTCAGGGAGCCGACTTGGTGGGTGCGGTCGCCAATGGGCAAAAGGTGCCGATATTCACGGGCGTGGATCGCGGGCACCCCGTGTTCGAAGCGCAGATCGCGGTACCCAAAGGAGACTCTGTCGAACTGAAGTTCCTTCTCGAGGAACCAACGACCGCTGGTGAACCTCGCGTGCCGATCCAGCCGCTTGTGGATGAAGTCACGCCGGTGATCTCCGTTCCGGACTGTGAGGCATGAGCTTTAAAATGGCTGCCAAGCACCCTCTCCTCGATGCTCTATTCCGACCGGACCTCGTGCCGCTGACCAGAGCGTTCGAAAAACGGCGATCGCTAATCGAATTCTTCCCTGGCTGGACAATCCGTCGGCAGTATCTTCAGTTTGATCTGCTCGCGGGGCACCACGGCCACCTGTCGCATCGCGATGTCGCCTCACCTTCAGTGCGACACCCTATGCCAATCCGGTGGTCGGCGTACTCGGTGGAAACCACAACCCGCCCGCGAGGCGGGAGATCGAGTACTTTGCCGATGGGTGCGGCAACGAGGCGCGGAAATCAACCAGCTTTCGACCAGCTAAACAACGACGTCACTGCCGGATCGTCGTAGTCCGAGTGTCCGGATTGGGCTATCGATGCATAGTATTAAGACCAAGCTAATGAGGGGCCAGCGTTGACGATCCAAGACTTCGTGAAACTGCTGCGCACTCGTTGGCTCATCATCTTTGCCACCGTCGTCGTCGCAGTAGTGGGGGCTGTGGCAGTTAATCTGCTAACGACTCCGCTCTATGAGGCGTCGACGAGGCTCTTCGTGTCGACCTCATCAGGGGCAACGCTAGCCGACACGTATCAGGGAAATCGATTCTCACAGGAACGCGTGATTTCCTATACCGAGCTTCTCAAGGGAGAAACCCTGGCGCAGCGAACAATTGACAAGCTCGACCTCGACATGGCGGCCGAGGAACTCCAAGACAACGTCAAGGCCAGTTCAAAACTCGACACAGTACTAATAAATGTGTCTGTTCTGGACGAATCGCCCGTCCGTGCGCGTGATATCGCCGACGCACTCTCCGACGAGTTCGTCGTTATGGTACGCGAATTGGAGACCCCGCCGGACGGAACCATGCCGAACGCCCGTGTCGTCGTAGAACAACGGGCCTCAATCCCAGATGATCCGGTAACTCCCAAGACGACTCGGAATCTAGCAATCGGCCTTTTGCTCGGCTTGCTGTTAGGGGTTGGCCTTGCAGTACTACGTGATGTACTGGACAACACCATTAAAGATCGAGAAAATCTTGAAGAAGTGACCGGTGTGGGCTTAGTCGGGAGTATTCCGCTTGATAAGGAACGCCGAAAGACGCCTGCGATCTCCTTCGAGAGCGACAACTCACTGATGGCCGAAGCCTTGCGGAAGCTTCGCACCAATTTGCAGTTCCTAGCGGTGGATAATCCGCCGCGTGTAATCGTTGTTACCAGCTCGATGCCCAGTGAAGGCAAATCGACTACCGCGATCAACATCGCACTAGCATTAGCAGAAGCCGAAAACGAAGTCGTCCTCGTCGAAGGCGATCTGCGGCGACCGAGGATACACAAATATCTGGACTTGGTCGGAACGGTTGGCTTTAGTTCAGTACTAGCAGGCCAAACTGACCTTGAGGAATCGCTCCAAAAAACACGCTTTCCCCGACTGACTGCGCTGGCCTCAGGCGTGCTGCCGCCTAATCCGAGCGAATTACTCGGGTCAGAGACAGCTAAGAAAGTCTTAGACGAGCTTCGCGGTCGATTCGACTATGTCATCATCGATTCTTCCCCGCTACTTGCGGTCACAGATGCTGCGATTCTTGCGGCCAGCGCTGACGGCGTACTTATCATGGCACGTCACGCGCATACGAAACGTGACCAACTAGCGCACGCAGTCGGAAGTCTTCGAGATGTAGGTGCTCCATTACTTGGCGCTGTATTCACAATGACGCCTACTCGCGGCGCCTCAAGCTACAGTTACCGCTACTACGGGGAAACAACAACCCAATCCGCTTCCGAAAAGAGTGGCATTTTCGGTCGTTTCCGTCGCAACCTCTCAGAGCATCGCCGCCTTGGTTCAGTGGGGCCTCGAGCATAAATGAGTTCTGGTCCGCCGCGAATGAGTTCTCGATACCGTTCACGATCTGCGCGACCCCGGCATCGACTCGTAATGAGTTGTCTTAGGACTCAACGGGACCATCCGGTCTGCAGCCAGCGGTTCGGTGGAAGCACCGCACAGAACGCTGACAAAGCAGTCCATGGCGCGGCAACATATGCGTTGGAGCTAGCAACTAAAGTTGGTTGGGATCATCCATCGATCGCACTCAAGCGGATACATCAGTGTTTCAGGTTCGCATTCGTGTCGGATCCTCGCGGGCGAGCAGTCCCCGCGTCAAGCCTCCGCCTGATTTTCCGGCTACGCCGGCCGTGTTACGACAACCGCAGCGACAGCCATCCGTGCACGCCCGTGCTCGGTTTACCTCGCACGCTGCCCGGTGAGGTAACGCGACCACCTTCCGAACTCGCCTCCCGGCACCCAGGCATATAACTCCGTAGATGAACCAAGTTGGAGCTTTTCATGTGCGGCCTATTCGCCACTAACGACCTCAGTACTCGCAATCGGCTTCCAGAAATTCTGCGCGCTAGGCTCGCCTTTCGCGGGCCCGATTGGCAGTCACCTGTCATCGAGCACAAAGGGTGGCTTTTATACCATGCTCGTCTGTCAATCATTGCGCCGACGCCTGAATTTTCGCAGCCATACATCACGAAATCTGGCGGCGCGCTGCTGTTTAACGGCGAAATACTCAATTTTGCCACGCTCGCTAAACAATATGGACTTACTAATTCCGGCTCAGACACCGATATACTGGCAAACCTCTTAGAGCTGCCCGGATTTGATCTCAATGCGCTTGAGGGGTTCTTCGCTTTCATCTACCTCGACTCGAATGGCAAGATGACTCATTGTGCCCGAGATCGGTTTGGGGTCAAACCGTTGGTGTACGTCAAGTCGCAAAACAACCTGGCAATTTCTAGTGAAGCTTCGGTGCTGTCAGATCTATATAATCTTCCCCACAGTCAACGTGCGCTCGCAGAATATAAGGCTTTCCGCGCACCGATCTTTACAAGCTCATATTTCGACGGCGTAGCCGAAGTCGTTCCAGGGACATGTTTGGTAAACGGCCCATATTTTGACACCCTCGACCACGTCACCGACGATTATCTGCCCGCTAACGACGTACAAGATGCCCTAAGTGAGACCTTGCAATCCGCTGTGAGGTCTAGGTTAGTTTCAGACGTCCCTGTCGGACTTCTATTAAGCGGCGGTATTGATAGTAATCTAATTCGCGCATATTCCCACAGGAAGTTTCAATGCTTCACCGGAGGTACTGAGAATGATTACGACGTAGAATATGCCGAATCCCTGGGGAGCGGCGCAGTACACATTGTGGACGTAAGTCGCCAGAAATTCCGCACGCGCTTCAGCGAAATGATTCAGCTAAGGAAAGAGCCGTTATCCGTTCCAAACGAGGTAATTCTGTCATTTCTAGCCGAACGCTGGCAGAAGAATGGTGGCCGTGTGTTACTTTCCGGTGAAGCAGCTGACGAGTTCTTCGGAGGCTACGATAGAATCTTCTATTGGGCTGCAAATGCTGAACGTTTCTGCATAGACACCTTCCTAAATCTATACAGTTATGCTGACGAAAGATCAATCGCGGAAGACATCCGGGCTGATTTCGAACACTTCTTTAGAAGCTTGCCCGGCATCAGCCCTTTCGAATCCGTCCGTCAGTTCTTCTTAAAGAAGCATCTGCCCGTGCTATTTCGGAGACTAGACTTTGCTCTAATGTATGCGGGAGTTGAAGGGCGTGAGCCGTTCGCACATTACGAGATGTTCAAACTCGCGATGCGCATCAAACCGAGTCAGTTATTCATCAATAAAATTGGTAAACGCCCACTACGGGAGTTGGCGGCCAAATGCTACGGTGACAAATTCGCCTTCGAACCGAAGGTCGGCTTCCCGATCGACGTTGGATCCATCTTTGGTTATGGGAAAACCGAGGACCGCATCTCAAACTACAAAGTGTGGCGCCAGGAGAATATGAGGCTGATCGCATGATAATCGGATACACCACTGGAGTTTTCGACTTATTTCATATCGGACATGTCAACCTTCTCCGCAACGCGCGGTCCCTATGCGACAAGTTGATTGTGGGGGTCACAGTCGACGAATTGGTCTCATACAAGGGCAAAAATCCAGTAATACCCTTCATGGAGCGAATCGAGGTCGTGCGCGCGTGCCGATATGTCGACGTCGCCATCCCACAACTGTCGATTGACAAAGTCGAGGCTGTCAACAAGTTGAATGCCAACCGTTTATTCGTAGGTGACGACTGGTACAAAACCGAACGATGGCAGGAAATGGAGGCAGACCTGCAAACCTTGGGTTGCGATATCGTCTATCTCCCGTACACGCGTGGCGTTAGCAGCACTCTCATTAATGAGACACTCACGTCTCTACGTGCCGCTCAAGAATAGTTCCGCTGATTCCCGCGGATGTTTACGACGACAAAAGGCAGACCTATATGTGCCGCCGGACAAATAGCCGTTACTCCCCCACGCCACAAGCCAGAGTGTGGGCGCAGGTACCGGGGCAACGCGAGTCGGCCAAATATTGCTTCGGTGTAGTAGCCCTTAAACTAGCCGGCCACGAAAGGGAGTTGACGATATGAAGTTTAGTGAGGTCGAGCGCCTGGTCAAAGGCATTCCATTCATCGATAGAGTCAACGCTGAGGCGCTCTATAGCTTTATTATCGGACAAAATCTGAAAGACTGCCTGGAGCTGGGGTTCGCTCACGGTGTCGCGAGTTGCTTCATGGCTGCAGCTCTCGATGAGCTGGGGGGCGGTCGATTAGTTTCGGTGGATATTGAATCGGCGCGGGAGTGGCAAAAGCCGAGCATCGAGGAGCTTCTCCAGAGGGTGGGTTTACCACAATACGTGGAGATCCACCGCGAGCGAACGGGATATAACTGGTATCTTCAGAAGCTTATCGCTCAACGCTCAGAAAATGATCTCAATATCTGCGAACCGATTTTCGATCTCTGCATTATTGATGGTCCGAAGAACTGGACGATAGATAGCAGTGCATTCTTCCTTGTTGACAAGCTTCTTAAGCCGGGGGGTTGGATAATTTTCGATGATTATTACTGGAGCTATGCCAGTGCGGATCGAACGAGAGATGCAACCGATGGTATCGTGCACCGAGATTTATCAGACTCTGAGCGGACGACGCCCCATATCAGGCAGATTTTCAACCTTCTTGTCATGCAACATCCTGACTACAGTAATTTCCGGATACAAGAAGATTCTGGGTGGGCTTGGGCTCAGAAGACTGATGCCCCACTAAGTACAAAGAGAGTCAGTTATGAGCTTTCCTACAGTTCACGCGACTATCTGTCGAGAGCTCTCCACAAAGCGCGGCTTGCCCTCACGCGCCAACGGGCCGGGTGAATGAAGTTACGCTTTTGAATTGAGAGCTTGCCGCATGGTTCCAGAATCGTTGCGGCTCAGGTCGCGTCGGACGTCATTACGCTCCGACCGCGTCACATTTCTTTCTATTGATATTGCTATACCGATTGCACACCACGCAGGTACGCTCACGAGCGTCGCATTCTGAAACATTAGCACTTCGGTGCCGTTGTGAATGACGAACATCAGAAACAGCGCGGAACCGAAGCGACCTGCTGCTGTGTTAGCTCGGGAGAGGATGCCCCAGAGGTAAAGCAGGAATACAAGTAGAACGCTCAGGCCTAAAATACCGACCTGCAGATATACCTGGAGATAGTAGTTATGGGCAGAAAGTTGGGTGGTGAGGAAGTCTCTCGGTAAGGCAGCTGCGCCTAATCCAAAGAGTGGGTTTTCTTTGGCGGCGCGCAATATATAGGGCCAAAGAAAGTCCCGACCCGAGTTTGCCCGGTGGCCGGATAACTCCATTATTTTCGCAGATAAGCTTGCTGCTAGCGGGGAAGTGTTTATGTTCAAAAAGAACCAGAGTGTGGCACCGATGGTCGCGACAGACGCGAAGATCCCGATAAACATATAGGTGCGACTGCGCAGTTTCATCGAACAAACGAAAGCTATTAAGAAAAGTGCTGAGTAGACAATGAGGGAACGGACATTATATATAAGTGCTAGCGAACCACTGAACGCAAAGAATGCTAGGGCAACCGCCCACGCAGTTCTTGGTGAAGTGTCAGCGCGCCGAAGAATACAAACGAGAGCGACTGCAGATGCGTAAACCATTGCACTGGCTGTGGCATTCTTGGGTAATTCCGCGACCGCGATAGCCAATAGATCGACGGTCACGAGTGTAAATAGCAAAACCCTGAACCAGGTGAATGACAAAAATGCCGCGCCATACATTACGAACGCTAAAAGGACTGTAGCGGTTGATGCAACGGCTACAGTATGCTCCAGGCCTCGGCTACGATTATATGTAAACGCAGCACTCAGTGCATACAGACCAACGAATACCAATACGAATGTGGTCGGCCAGATTATTTGGTCGATCCGCGCAAGCAATATCGGTGTGAGGGTCGCGGTGAAAGCTACCAGAAGCCATCCGCGGGAATCGCTGAGCGTCGCCGCAACAGCTGGGTATGAGATAACGAGCAATGCTAACGGCGCGACCACGGCGGCTACTCGAGAGTAGCGCTTCTCGAGGGAAGTGAGATGCTGCGAGTTGTCCAAGGAATGAGGGTTGCGCTTCTTTAATTCGCTCGCCTTAGGTCGCACATCCTCCCGCAGTCGATTCGATCCCTGATTGCGGCCCTGACCCGTCATTGGGCGAGGCACCGTAACATGTGAGGCATGCCACTCCGTCGGCGTGAGTATATAAGGTTCGGTCCACTATAAGGTGTTAAGGTCATGACTTCAGGCTCTTTGCTGCTTTCACTCTTCAGGCAGTATGCCGCGTAAGTACCATTTGGGGGTTGATCTCTGAATCCATCGGGTGGGACACGTGGTGGCCGGCAACAGGGAGCCGCGGGTTACATGCGATTGCCAGCCAGCTACGGCAATGCCAGCCAACGAGCACTTGGGTGCGACACGCGCCGCGGACCTGCGACCTTTGCCAACGGCTACCACGCTAGGTCCCTCACAGCTCCATAGCAGGGTTTTAGGATGCTTAGAACAAACACCTGGATCGGCAACACGGGTAGGTTCCGTCGGGGCGGCCGTGTCGGATTGGTCAAGCGTGGTGTAGTCGCTGTACAAGTCGGCTTCTATGTACTTTGGTTGCGCGGAATCAACCTGTTCTCGCTGCGCCGGGTGACGGGCGACTGCGATGTCGACGTGTCATTAACAACCTACGGGAACCGCGTGCGATCGGTTTGGAGCACTGTGGAATCCATCGGACGCGGGACCGTGCGGCCACGCCGAATTATCCTCTGGATCGAAGATCCGTCGATCGTCGCGAATCCGCCTGCCCCACTGCGCCGATTGAGACGGCGGGGGCTCGAAATCAAGCAATGCGACGACTTCGGACCTCACAAGAAGTACTATCCATACCTCCTGGAAGGCGAACCAACTCGTACTTTAGTCACTGCCGACGATGACATGTACTATCCGCGCCGCTGGCTTGAAAACCTGCTTGCTGCGCATCGAGATGGCGAAGTAACCGCATACCGGGCGCGCTTACGTACGGACGGACCATACGCGAGTTGGCCCGCATGCACGACGGACAAGCCGTCCGACCGAGTGTTTGCTACTGGGGTCTCCGGAGTGGCATATCCGTCTAGTCTGCTGTCTGCACTGCGCGCGCGAGGTGATTCGTTCATGGACATATGTCCTCGTGCGGACGATTTTTGGCTGCACTTCGCAGCACTCGCAACGGGTCTAACCATCCGGCAAGTCGCAAACTTTCCTGCAGACTGGTGGCCGCAGCTCCGACTCGCGGGAACCGGGCTGTGGCCAGAAAACTTGAAAGAAGGCGGGAATGATGCGATCGCTGCCCAAACTGCGCGAGCCTGGCTACGCCACTGAGGATGCGAACCTCGACACATTCACCCGTCGCGGCGCGACCGGGGCCTCAGCTCCATGGCTCTGTTGATGATCGGCCCTAGGTCGATACTGCCCGATAGCACCGGTATGGATTCCCACACCCTGCCCAGGACGGTTGCGAGGATCAAACAGTGCTTCAACGGCCTTACTGCTCGGATTTTCCATCTTCAACTCGAGCCACGCCAGGGGCAAGCGCTCGTACATTGCTGGCTCCAAATTCTCTGCACTAACGTCTCGGACGACGCCGTGCGCAGCCCTGTGATATCGCTACGTACGCCGCGTCCAAGCCAGGAAACAGACGACTCGCGGTATTCGCGGCTAATGCGTTTAGAAAGCAAATAAATGTGCGTTAACGTGCTTGCAATTTTCTGCGTGATCAAGACCTCAACTTAGATTTTAGTTCGAAGTCGATCACGTGACCACAAGGAGCGGCTCCTGAACGAGATCGTACGACATATCATCACCGCCCTTTTCGGCCGAGGCATACTGCGCCTAGCCCAATTTGTTGCGTTTCTATTTCTAGCTCGTCTCATGTCACCGGCCGAATTTGGATGGTTCGGAATAATTACGACCACGATCGGCATTGCCGGCATGCTAGGAAGCCTGGGGTTACGTCAAGCCTTCGCCTACGAAATCGGTCAGCACTACCGATCATCAGGTGAAGCCGCAGGCACCGCACTCGCCGTTTGGTTGCCGTTAGCCGCTGCTACTACAGCTGTTGTGTATCTCCTATACGGCCGAGAATTGCCGCGCTTTTCACCGCCTGAGGCTGCCGCCATGATCATGCTAGGCGTAAGCACCTTGCTGCTTCTGATGTTTTGTCAAGGTATTTTCTTAGGACGCGGCGATATTCGCGCTTATACGATAAGCGAAACCATTCCTCGCCTGGTGTTGATGGCGGTTGTAATCCTATGTGCCGCTTTTATCGTCATAGACCTGCAAGTCGCACTGTGGGCGTTCAGCGGAGGCACAGCCGTAGCCGCGGTCTACAGTGTGTATGTTGTATTGCAAGATACTGACAAAATTGCGACACGATTCCGCCGATTCAGTGTAACCGTACGGTATGGACTTATTAGTGCGGTCAATGCGTCGCTGGTTGCGCTGAGCGCGCGCTTATCAATGTTCGTCATCGAGCACTATTCAGACGCAGCAGCCGCAGGAACATTTTATGCAGCCGCTCGCGTCAACGAGACCATACTCGAGGCGGCCACCGTCGTAGGTATGGTTTTATTCTCAAACGCAGCTCGCCAGAATAAGCATTCCGGGACCTTCACCCGTAATGCCAAAATTGCTTCTTGGATGTTGTGGCTGTTTTTCGTACTTGGTGGAGTCGTAGCACTTGCTGCGCCCTTAGTTATAACGGCATTGGTCGGCTCAGATTACGCCGCAGCGGTCCCAGCTTTACAGATACTTGCCCTTAGCTTTGGCCCGACGGCCGCGACCCGGGTAATTTATCCAACCCTTTCCGGCAGCGGAGCCCCCCATTTCGGAACTCCGATCATCATCTTCAGCCTCGTGGTGAATACAGTCCTCGCGATGGTCATGGTACCTACGATGGGTATCAATGGCGGTGCCATCGCAATGGTTGTCGGGCAGTTCGTACTGTTCTTTGGTTATGTGATCGCCTGCCGCACGAATTTTGGCATCAATATTCGTGACTTGCTGCTTCCCCGCCGGAAAGATGTACAGCGCATGTTTGTTTATTTGTCGCGAAAATATCGGTAACGGTTAACTCCTGAAATCCTTATTCCCTGCCGCCGAACTGAAATTGTCTGAACACCCGCGAGCGCGCCGGGAGCGGACATCCAATTGTGGTCACGCACTTGGCGCGGAAGCCCGACCTTATCCCACTCAAGCCCATTCGGCTCACAACAGCCATCAGCTTGCCCGCGTTCGGGGTGCCCGCGCAGATTGACTTTCCCAGCCGAGCGCATCACGAATGGGGGTCCGTTGGTTTGGCGTTTAATTTCGCGCGCAACGACCTTCATGGTCCTGCGTTAGGGCTGCGAAACGTTCCGCGCGCTATGTCTATCCACTACGCCTCGAGCACATAGCTCTTCGAAGATTCGCGCAGCGACGGCGCCGTCGGCAGCTGCGAGTCCGAGGTGGTCGGCAACTTCAAGGCGCTTCGCCTGTGAAAGCTTGCCGCTCGACTGCACGTCGGAAACATAGAGCTCAACATCCCGTGCATTCCTGATCCGAGGGCCAGGTAACCAGCTCATTGCATCAGGCGGGTCAAAGCCCCGATTCGAGCTGTACGCTTCTTCATCCGGCACGATGAAAGCGATCGGTCGATCCAGTGACAGATAGTCAATCCACACGCTTGAATAGTCAGTTAACAAGCCACTGGATAGGCCTATCAATTGGTATAGAAGCAGGCCCGCTGACAGCAGATCGTCGTTTGTGACTGTGATTGCCCCAGGGATGTGATGGCTATCAGCATCGCTTGGGTGCGGTTTAACGACGGTCTGAATTCCTGCGCGAGATAGACCGGCGATCGTCATTTGTGCGAGATCATTAGTATCTTGAATGGCCGCAGACATATCGGCATAGCCTCCATTAGAATCGGCTAACCGAACACTACGGCGAAATGTGGGCATCCAGATCACGAATGGTCGGCTAGGGTCAATTCCGAGTGGCAGAGCTTGACTCCGATTGCCTTGGCCGAATTGGTCGATCCGCGGACAGCCGGTAACGAGCAATCCATCGTCGGGAAGGCGACACCTCTCGGCCATGATTAACCCAATCTTCTTGGTTCCAGCGATAAGAAAATCTGAATGTACCAGCGGTCGACCCCGCGAGTCTGTCAAGACTCCGGCCTTCAGCGGATCTCCGTGCCACAGATTGACCAAGGTCTTCCGTGGCACGCGCCGCGGACATCCATAGACTCCGTGCGTGAACATCGCAACTTCGGCCGTTACAAATGCCCTCAGACCTGTTAGTGACCGATGCGCAATCGCGTTTAACCTTTCGCCCTCGATATTAGCGGATCGCAAGACGCGCCTCGCCACTTCGGGGTCAGCAACCAAGAAGTAAACCTGCCCCGGATATCGCGCGGTGATAGCTCTCACCATCTCTATCGCATTTCCCTCAGAGTCGGGGTATCCGAAAATGGCGATATGCGGTCGCCTGGGTGTGACCAACATGAGGAGCGATACCGCCCAGTGCTTTATCAGCCGTGCAACTTTCCGTTTCCAGGACAAATAGCTTCAGGCTCCGATCATCCGCCAGGTTTTCTCATCACACTACGACAGGTTTTCTCATCACACTACGAACGAGATTATCAGGCGGCGGGGCTAACCGAAGCACAGAGGAACCGCTTTAAGCTCCCGGCTCTCCGCGGTTTCTTCGATGGCGTGCCATTATAGGCTGGGGTCTCGTGTGTCACCCCGCGTGAGGATTCGATCATGCCTCCACTCCCCTGCCAACGATCCAACATCACGGTGACCGGTGGCTAACGCAAGCGATTCTGGCGACATTCGATACGATCGCTCCGGTGAAGCCGTTTTCGCGTTACAATCAGTTTATCCACAGCAGCGAACCAGTTTGCCGTTTCCCGCGGTTCAAACGTGAAGCTCGATAGTCGACAAATTCGATGGCCACTCATAGCTTCGACTCTTTCTGGCGTCAGCTATCGAAGCCGTAAGCTTCGAGCGGGTAACCCGCTTCGGATCAAGGCGATGGGAGATGGACTACATTGAAACCATTAGTGTCGGTGATCACACCTACGTTCAACTGTCGCAACTACGTCGAGGAAGCAATCGCTTCGGTGCAGTCTCAGACTTACGATAACTGGGAGCTAGTAATAGTTGATGACTGCTCGGAAGATCATACTTTTGAGCTAGTACAGCGTGTCGCGCAGAATGAGCCCAGAATCCGGCTGTTTCGTCACGAAATCCGCAAAGGCGCAGGGCCTGCTCGCACCCGAGCGCTAGAGGAAGCGAAGGGACGCTTCATCGCATATCTCGATGCGGATGATATCTGGTATCCGCGTAAGCTCGAGGTACAAGTTAATTTTATGATCGAAAATTGCTGTGGCTTCTCTTGCACATCGTATGAGGTTATAAGTGACAGCGGCAAGCGGATGAATAAGTCGGTTCATATGTTACCGAGAGCTGGCTACCTTGATTATCTAACAAATAATCTCCTGCAGACGGTGGGGATAATGATCGATACGGATGTCGTGCCCAAAGACCTGCTGCGCATGCCGCCTTTGGAGCGCCGTCAGGACGTAGCTACTTGGCTGCAAATACTGAAAGCTGGCCATATTAACTACGGCTTACCAGAAGTGTTGGCCCAGTATCGGAGGTCCAAGAATTCACTTTCCAGCAACAAGTTTAAAGCTGTACGGGGAATCTGGACTCTATATCGCGACGTCGAAGAGCTTCCATTGCTCTTTAGCTACTATTGTTTTGCTCGCTACGCCGTATTGGCCGTCTGGAAACGATTGTATCTCAATCGGATGCGTCGTCTCGATAGCCCTGCTTCGTCGACGATTCCGTCAGTAAGCGCCGCTGCGTCCGAATACCACCTGAGGCGTTTGAGCGATGATCCGCAGGTCCCACATCAGAGACCATGAGCGGACGTATACGGAATCGAGATGCTGAAGGTCCGCGTAAGTGAGGTCGCTACGGCCGCAGACCTGCCAGAGCCCTGTTATTCCCGGCTTGACATCGAGGCGAGCCAGCGCGGCGCCGTCAATACGAGCGGACTCCTCGACGGGTAATGGCCGTGGCCCGACCAAGGACATTTCTCCGCGAACCACGTTGATAAGTTGAGGAAGTTCATCAAGACTCGTCTTGCGGATGAACGCACCGACGCGAGTAACACGTGGGTCCTCCGCCATCTTAAACAACGGTCCGTCTACTTCGTTTCGTTGCGCGACTGTGTCGCGCCGCTGCCATGCGTCTGCGGTCATGGAGCGGAACTTAAAAATCCGGAATGGTTTGCCCCTGAGGCCGCCTCGCTCCTGGCGGAAGAAAACGGGACCTGGGCTGTCCAGCTTGATAGCCAACGCAATGACAAGCAGGATGGGCGAAGCCGCAACAAGGGCAAGCGTTGCAAGGGTTACATCCATGCACCGCTTCGCAATTCGTTCGCTGATTGCGAGCGATAATATCGGCAAATGCATCAAAGTCAGACCGTGCAGCTCTTCTGCCTCGCTGCGCCAATTATGCAATTCAAAATAGCGGGGAATCTCTGACACGGGTACTTGGCCCTGGAGCTGGCGCAGCGCTTCGAGCACAATGGCATCGCTTGTGTTTGGAAAGGCGACGATGACTCGATCAACTTTGTTTGCGGTACATACCAAAGACAGCTCAGAAAGACCTCCCAGCACGTGTGTGCCCGGGGCGACGTTGTCATCTACGTGTCCGACAACCACGGTGTCTGGGCACCGCCGCAGTCTCGACGTCAGTCGCTCGCTAATGGGTCCGGTACCGACCACCAATATGCGAGTGACCGTAGGGTCGAACATCCGGACCACCATTCGCCGGCCGAACGGAACTAGAGCGACAGCGGGCAAGGTCATCGCCACCGCTGCTGTTAGCGTCATTCGACCGCTTTCGAGAAAAAAGGCGCCAGCGGCGAGCGTGAGCAAGGCAGCGGTCGGTACGCAACGCGCTACGACCATGGGTCTCCACCATCCGCTCGGTCGCAACCGGGAGGCTGGTCGACGATACAACCCGTGCAGATGTAGCGCGGCAGCCATTGAGATCACGGCAAGAACGATCTCTCGAAGGCCAAGATCTCCCGCCCGCTCCGGACTGACCTGACTTAGAGCTACCGCCCCGACGAGCGCGGAGGTTGTCAGGGTTATTAAATCGGAAAATTGCAAGAGATACCGGTGCCGACGACCGAACCTGGGGGCCTCCGGACATGTCTTGACGTCACCGTCAACTCGCTGCCGTGGTGACACGAAATTCGGGTCCGCGATCCCACCGACCCGCGAAGGTGTTGCCTCGATTGTCATATCTTTCCCCAATGATTCATACGCAACTACCAGCCAAAGCCGACCAGTCTGAGACCAGATCCAACAAAGTCAGCTTCCGGTAGGCAATTGCGGCCGTCCAATACGAGGTTTCCTCGCATCACACGCCGCAGCCCAGTTGGATCAATGTCCCGAAACTCCGGCCACTCTGTGACTACTACCACCGCATCCGCTCGGTCAGCGGCATCGTATACATCAGGCGTAAGCCGTACACCCGCGTATTCGTCGGGCAGAACTTTAACCACTGGATCAAATGCCGAAACCGCTGCACCGGCCGCCAACAGCCTGCGTGCAATATCTAATGCCGGAGCGTCACGCAGATCGTCCGTGCCGGGTTTGAAGGTCAATCCAAACAGTGCGATTCTACGTCCCTTGAGAATATGTAACTCGCGCTGGAGTTTTCGTATTGCACTCGCTCGCTGCAGCTTATTGATTTCCACTGTCGATTGCAGCATCGAGGACGTATACCCATATTCTTGGCCCGTCGAAATCAGCGCAGCAACGTCCTTACCGAAGCATGAACCACCCCATCCGACGCCGGGGTTTAAGAAGGCGGCGCCAACACGATGGTCGGCTCCGATGGCGGGAAGAACCTCACGGGCGTCGGCACCAAAAAGCTCGCAGAGTTGCGCCATCTCATTCGCGAAGCTGATCTTCGTCGCCAAGAATGCATTGGCGGCGTACTTGATCATCTCCGCAGATGCCAGTTCGGTAGTAATCAACAATGGCGTGATGCCCTGCCGACCTCGGTCAAATGATTGATCAAGCACCGGCCGGTATAGCTCTGCTACCCGGTTGACATCAGGCTGGGCTCCGCCGAGCACAATCCGATCTGGGTATAGAAAATCTTCGATTGCGCATCCCTCGCGAAGGAATTCAGGATTAGAAACGACGTGAAAAGATAGATCGCGGTCATTTAAAGCGTCCTCAAGGATGGTGCGAGTCCAATTGCCAGAGCCAACCGGGACGGTTGATTTGTTGACTATCACCGCGTCCGCGCGTAGATATGGAGCTAATGCTTGAATCGCGCTCTCGAGTTGGGTGAGGTCTGGCGACCCATCCTGACCTGGCGGAGTTCCTACGCAGAGGAAAACAAACTCTGCGTCCGATAATGCCTCAGCGTAGCTATCAGTGAACCGCAGCCGACCGGTCGACAAAGTCGACTGGAGTAGCTCGGGAAGATTCGGTTCGTGGAACGGTGTTTGACCATTGTTGAGTTGGCCGACCCGCGCCAAATCCGTGTCAAGACCACAAACGGTGTGGCCCAAGGACGCCAAGCAGGTCGACGTGACCGCGCCGACATAACCGGTGCCGATGACAGCAACACTCCGGCGAGAGAACGCTCGCCTCTGCTGACCAATGCGAAGCAGCCCGACATCTGATCTTGATTTTTCGGTGTCTACATCGCGGAACCACGCAATGGTCTCCAGCAAACCTTCACGAACATCGCGCTTCGGTTCCCAATGCAGTTCGTTACGCGCGAGTGTGATGTCCGGTCGACGCTGCGATGGATCGTCCTGTGGGCGGTCAACAAACTCGACGGGAGCTTCAGATCCAGCAAGTTCACGGATCAGGTTCGCTAACTCCAGAACCGTCATTTCATGCGGGTTACCGATATTGACTGGCCCTGCCAGGCCGGAGAACAACAGCCGCAATGCTCCTTCGACCAAGTCGTCGACATGGCATACAGACCGTGTCTGATTCCCATCGCCGTGAACAGTGAGGGGCATACCAGCAAGTGCCTGGGTGATGAAGGTCGGAATCGCCCGACCGTCGTTGGGCCGCATCCGAGGGCCGTAGGTGTTGAAAATACGCATAATGGCGGTATCGACACCGTGCTTCTGCCGATATGACGATGTCAGTGCCTCGGCAAAGCGCTTCGCCTCGTCGTAACATGCGCGCGGACCGACTGGATTTACATTTCCCCAGTAACTTTCGGGCTGGGGATGCACAAGAGGGTCACCGTACGTTTCCGAGGTAGACGCCAACAGGTAACGGGCACCCTTTTCTTTCGCGAGACCAAGCGTGTGCAGCGTCCCAAGAGAACCAGCCTTCATCGTCTCGATGGGAAGCTGCGCATAGTCCACTGGTGACGCAGGGGACGCGAAATGCAGCACGTAATCAACAGGACCGGGTATTGAAATGTAGTCGCTGACATCGACTTTCATCAGTCGAAAACCATCGTGGGCCTGAAGGTGTGCTACGTTCTCCGGCGCGCCCGTGACAAAATTGTCGAGGCATATCACATCGATTTCATGTGCGAGCAGTCGTTCTGCGAGGTGGGAGCCGACGAATCCCGCTCCCCCCGTTATCACTGCCCGGCGCCGCATACTTCCCCCCTAGATCCCCTCGGTCCCCATGTGGGTCCCTATGTGCTGGTAGGTGCGACACTGCCAGCACGTACGGATGCGGATTCCCTTCCGCACCGTAAAGTAGCCGTCCCCATAACGGCCTTGTCGCTAAGACCCTCCGTTGCAGGTCACGGATTCCTGCCTGCCCGACGGTAACAAGAGTCTGTCCTGCCTGCCTCAACTAGACAAACAGCATATTAACTGAAGCTGGCAAGCAAATCAGGGGTTTCCCTATGTTTTTGCCAGGTGTCCAGCCCCTGACTGGGCCTCCAGCACCGAACACCGCTGTTTGCGGTAGGCGAAAGGCTGAAACGGCTGGAACGACGCTACTTGGCACCGGCTCACCCTCGGACGCACCCCTGAAGCTTGGCGAAGAATTCGGTTAGCTGTGCGCCCGTGCATGGGCCATTCTTACAGCCAACGTTGATATCTACGGCGGTCGCCAAGACGGCATCCTCGGAGACGACCTTGTTGCCATTGCCCGATGGCGTCAGCAACCTTTGCCGGACTTCGGTCGATTCGTTGGCCGCCCGGTCGTGTTCACTACGTTCGAAATAGGCATGGTGCCACCGAAGAATGCCGAGGGCGAAGAGCCGCTTCCGCTGGAACCGAATTCACGGATGTGGAACCGGTCAGCAATACTCAGCGACTGGGTCTCAGGAAGACCGAACGGGCTAAGGACGTTCGACACCGGTACGGCGCACCCTCCGTGCCGGCGCGCCACCCTTTCAAGCCGCGCGCGGCGGCTAGCTGTCGTTACGCGGCATACTGCAACAACGCTAGCTGACTGGGAGTATCTTACCGGAGCGATGTCCTATCCTATGGTCGGCTACCGACACCTCGTTGCCGCCGACAAGGAGTTGTTCTGCGCGTACTATTCGTCTGCACTGGAAACATCTGCCGATCACCCATGGCGGAGAGGCTTGTCAACGCCTATACCACGCGACTAGGGATCCCTACCCTCAGGGCATCCAGCGCCGGAATTCGCGCTGTAATCGGTCACCCGATCCAACCTGACGCAGCTCTGGTCCTTCAGCAGCTTGGCGGCGAAACGAATGACTTCGCCGCGCGCCAACTTTCGTCCAAGATCGCTTCAGAGGCCGATCTCGTACTAACCATGACAAGAGCACACCGGGATGCAGTTCTGGAACTCGCCCCGCGCCAGCTCCATCGAACATTCACGTTGGGCGTCGCTTCCCAACTTGTGTCGGAACTCGGCGCGCAAACAATCGGCGACCTCGCCGTGCTCCGTCCGCAATTGTCTGGCGAGGACCAGTTCGATATCCCTGACCCGATCGGCCAGTCGGCCGACTTCCATGCGATGGTTGGTTCACAAATCGCCAGCTTCCTGCCACCGATAATCGAGTTGTTGCAGAGTGAATAACTCGTTCGATCCCATATCGCGGGTCTTAGCAACCACCATCACAAGGGGCCAGATCGGCTCAACTATCAGCAATAAGCCCGAATGGCGGCGCGGGCGAAATCTTGCATCTCAGACCCACTCCATCCCATCTTCGTCATCACATCGTTGTTCACGCGACCCATGTTCGCGTTCGGCCTAGTGCGGTCCAGGCAGTACTGCTTCCCGGCGCGGATTACCTCGGTTTCGTTCGCGTAGGGCACGCCCTCGAGTTCGAGCAGCTCGATGAATTGGTCGTCGTCCTGACCAGCCTGCGCGGGCGCGACCGCGACCGCGCCGCCGACCCCCACCAGCAGCGCCGCTAACGCCGCGAAGAGGCAACGGCGAAAAGCATTGAATCCCATTTTCCTCCCCTACTTTTCTGGCCGCTTCTACACCCTGCATTTCGAGCAACCGCACACACACGTTACCGAAAGCCTGCAGCGCAATCCTCAAAGTCGATCGATCACGCCTCGACCAGCTAAGACGCGGCCGCCCAGCTAGGGACTCTGGGCCAACACCGGCGGCCGGGGCACTTCCTGGCGCCGATCGCCGGGAAAACACGGCGAAGCCCCGATCAGCGTCGGCGCCTGAGTCAGGTCGGTCCGGGCCTGAATATGCAGCACATAACCATCCGGGGCGAAGCCGAACCGGTTCGGCTTGTCGAAGCCGTCGCGCTCGACCACGTCCCAGCCCCAGCTCTCCCAGATCCCGCCGACCTGCGCGACGAGGGCCTTCATGTCGGTCTCGGGCGGCACCCTCATGTCGCGCCAGTCCTCGAGCTTCACCGGGGCGCCGCGGTCGGCGGGATTGTCCTCGCAGTACGTCGTGCCGTCACCCACCATGTAGCGCGTCCCGTCCAAACTGATGCCCTCCGGCAGCGCGTCGATGGTCTGCTGCAGATACCGCAGCGCCGTGTCCTGCGCCTCCTGCTGGCTCGTCGGGATCTTCGGCGAGGCCGGAACCGGTGGCTGCTCCGTGGGATCTTTTGCGATCTCGGTGGCCCCTGACGGCGTGGGCGGCCCGAGCGGGCCCGACGATTCCTGCGCCGACGTGTCACAGGCGGCGATCAGCGCCGCCAGCACCGCCGCGGCGGCCAGCGCTTCGATCGCCCGACGCATCACGGTGTGAAGGTCGGCGGTGTGACGTCAGTTCTTCCGGCAATGATGCGGCCCATGTTATCCAGCGCCGGGTTGGCCGGGGGACCAAAATAACTGTTGTGCGCGTCGAGCGTGGGCGTGCCGAAAGGGCCCGCGGCCGCCGCCGCCTCAAACGGGATACCGCCAAAGCGGCTGGTCATCGGGTCCGGACCCAACGTCGCGTACGTGGCGATCACGCTCACGTCGTTCTCCGCGCGCGACGCGAACACACTGGCCCCCGACGCCAAGCCCCGATGGCTGGCATTCTCGGCGAGAATCCCC
Organism: Mycolicibacterium pulveris; assembly: GCF_010725725.1. Taxonomy (NCBI): domain Bacteria; kingdom Bacillati; phylum Actinomycetota; class Actinomycetes; order Mycobacteriales; family Mycobacteriaceae; genus Mycobacterium; species Mycolicibacterium pulveris. The sequence continues at coordinate 1,236,690 of NZ_AP022599.1, forward strand.
GGACTACCCACCGCCACAACGTTGTTCACTCGAGATGATTGCCGTCGAGTGCGGCCGCACCCATCAGCGTCGACCCGTAGCTGTGCCCGATCACCGTATCGACGGACGGAGCACCTCGTGCGACGCGCGCATCCCCACGTCAGGTCCTGCCGGTGCCCGGCACGAACGTCCAATTGCGTTTGGCGGTATCGGGATTGCCCATCGACACCGCCGCATGTCCCTCGTCGTCGATCTACCCGAGCAGCCGCGCCACCCCGTGGTTGGACCGCGTTCCTACACGACTGTTGTGTTGGGGGTGATGGGGATGGTGGAGACGGTGTTGTTGTCTGGGTTGGTGATGTAGGCGTGGGTGCCGTCGGGGCTGATCGCGATCCAGGTTGGGTTGGTGCCGAAGAGGGTGTCGATGACCGTGCCGGTGGCGGTGTCGATCACTGAGATGGTGTTGTCCCCGGGGTTGGCGATGTAGGCGCGAGTGCCGTCGGGGGTAAACGCCACACCACCCGGGGTGCCGCCGACGGTGATGGTGTCGATGACGGTGCCGGTGGCGGTGTCGATCACCGACACGGTGCCATCGAGTTGATTGGTGACATAGACGATATTGCCATCGGGGCTCAACGCCATACCGACCGGAGCCTCGCCGACGGTGATGGTGGTGACAGTGCCGGTTGCGGTGTCGATCACCGATACGGTGCCATCGAGTTGATTGGTGACATAGACGATGTCCCCGTCGGGGCTGACGGCCACACCGACCGGAGCACTACCCACGGTGATGGTGTCGACCACGGTGCCGGTGGCCGTGTCGATCACCGACACCGAGTCCCCGAGTTGCTTGGCGACATAGGCGATGGCGCCATCAGGACTAAACGCCACACCGCCCGGAGCGCCGTCGACGGTGATGGTGTCGACCACCGTGCCGGTGGCGGTGTCGATCACCGACACCGTCTCATCACCGGAGTTGGTGACATAGGCCAAGCTGCCGTCGGGGCTGACCGCCACCAGGACGGGAAACTCACCGGCGGTGATGGTGTCAAGCACCGTGCCGGTGGCGGTGTCGATCACCGACACCGTGCCATCGGTGACGTTGACGACATAGGCGACATCGCTGTCGGGGCTGAAGGCCACCCCGAACGGTTGATCACCCACCACGATCTTCGCCGAGGTATCAGACGAGATCGAGATCACCGACACGGTATCCACCGAAGTCTCCGACACCGTGTCACCGACATTGTTGACGATGTAGACACGGCTACCGTCGGCGCTGACCGCCAGCAGCGACGGCACATCGCCGGCAGCGACAGTGTCAATAACCGTGCCGCTGGCCGTATCGATCACCGACACCGAATCATCACCAGCGGTCGTGACATAGGCGATGCTGCCATCAGGACTAAACACCACACCCAGCGGAATACTGCCCACCGCGATAGTGCCGGTGACGGTGCCGGTGGCAGTGTCGATCACCGACACCGTCTCATCACCGGAGTTGGTGACATAGACCAGAGCGCCATCGGGGCTGACCGCCACACTGAACGGATCACGCTCCACAGCGATCGTGTCAACCACAGCGTTGGTGGCCGTGTCGATCACCGACACCGAATCATCGTAGGTGTTGGTGACATAGACGCGGTCCCCATCAGGGCTGACCGCCACACCCAGCGCCCGACCACTCACATCGACGGTGTCGACGACGGTGTTGGTGGCCGTATCGATCACCGACACCGAATCATCGTTGGTGACATAGACGCGGGCCCCATCAGGACTCACCACCACCCCAAACGGGCGGAAACCCACAGCAACAGTGCCCAATTCGGCAAACGTGGTGGCATCAATCACCACCACCGAACCCGCACTGCCGTCATCGGGATCCAACGCGACATAAGCGCGGCTGCCATCAGGACTCAACGCCACCCCGAACGGATCGCTGTTACCCACCACACCGAACAAAGCGGCGCTACCGGTAGGCGTTTCCACCGAAACCCGGTCACCGCTGGTGATCCAGACACTGGTGCCATCAGGACTCACCGCGATCCCATTAGGACTGGAGAAAACACTAAAACCGTCAACCACCACCGCCACACCCGGCGCGATCGGAACATCCACACTGACCGCGGTGACCCCACCATTGCCGTCATCCACCGCAACCACGAAACTGTCGAACTGCTGACCCCCAGCAACAAACGCCTCAAGACGCGCCGCCTGCGTCGGCGTATACCTAAACGTCCCATCAGCATCGACAACCACACCACCCCGGCCCGGCTGACCAATCACCGTGTAACTCAACGCATCCCCATTGGGATCCATCACATTCAGATCCCCACCAACCACACCCCCAACATCAGGATCACCAAACGTCGGCAACGCCGTCGGCGCCTCATTCCCACCAACCCCCGACACAACCTGGATCACCGATATGGTGCCGCCGTCGCCGTGGGTGACGTAGGCGAGGCTTCCATCGGGGGTGAATGCCACATAATTCGGGAAGTCACCCACGGTGACGGTGTCGATGACCGAACTGGTGGCGGTGTCGATCACCGAGATAGTGCCATCGTCGAAATTGGTGATGTAGGCAAGACTTCCGTCGGGGCTGACTGCCACCCGGCTCGGGAAGCCGCCGACGGTAATCGTGTCGATCACCGAGTTGGTGACGGTATCGATCACCGATACGGTGCCGTTTAGGCCGTTGGTGACGTAGGCGCGGCCACCACCGGGGCTGAGCGCCACACCGAACGGTTGATCGCCCACGGTGATACTGCCGGTGACGGTGTTGGTGGCCGTGTCGATCACCGACACCGAATCATCGAGCTGGTTGGTGACGTAGACCCGGCCGCCGTCGCGGCTGACGGCCACGCTCAGCGGCGAAGCACCGACGGTGACGGTGTCGATGACGGTGTTGGTGGCCGTGTCGATCACCGACACGGTGCCATCGGCACCGTTGGTGACATAGGCGCGGCTACCGTCGGAGCTGACGGCTACGCCCATTGGCGTATCGCCGACCCCGACGGTGGCGGTGACACGGAGTGTGGCCGTGTCGATGACCGAGACTTTGTTCTCGGCGGTGCTGACGATGTAGGCGAGGTCGCCGTCCGGGCTTACCGCAACACTCACGGGAAGGCCGCGGATGGCCCGGCTGGCGATGGTGATGCCGGTGGCAGTGTCGATCACCGAGACGGTGTTGTCGCTGAAATTGGTGACATAGGCGTGGGTACCGTCGGGGCTGAACGCCACGCTCACGGGAACACCGCTTTGGTTGATGGTGTCGGTGACGACAGCTTTACCCGGCTCGATCGGGACATTGGCGACGTCGACCAGGGTCATGCCACCATTGCCGTCTTCGACGGTGACGGTGAAGCTGTCGAAGTCCTCATCCGGGGAGGCGAACGCATTGAGGCGCTCCACTTGACTCGGGGTATAGGTGAAGGTGCCGTCGGCGTTGACGACGACACTCCCCTTGGCCGGGCCAGTGGTCACGGTGAAGGTCAGCTCATCGAGGTCGGGATCGACGACATGGAGGTTGCCGACGACCAGTCCGTCGGCATCCGGGTCGCTGAACGTCGGTGAGGCGTTCGGAGGATCATTCTCTGCGCTCACGGTGATCGTCACCGTCGCGGTATCCAGGGTGGTGCCGTCGGAGACGGTGTAGCTGAACGAATCTGGGCCGCTGTAGTCCGCGTCGGGGGTGTAGGTGAACGACCCGTCCGCATTCAGGTCCACGGTGCCGTGGTTCGGGCCGGTGTGCAGCGCCGCGCTCAGCGAGCCGCCCTCGGGGTCGGTGTCGTTGCCCAACACCCCTGGACCCGCGACGGTCAACACGGAATCCTCGGCGACGCTGTAGGCGTCATCGATGGCCACCGGCGCTAAATTCGCCGATGTCACCTCGATGACCACGGTGCCGGTGGAGGCGTGCCCGCCGCTGCCGCTGGCCAGGCTGCCCAGGCCGTGGACGTGAAAGCCGCTGTCGACATCGGTGACGGTGACGGTGACCTCGTCGGTCAGGACGCCGACCCCATCCCAGCCCGGATCCGGGGTGTAGGTCCAAGTGCCGGTGGCCTGATCGATGCTGATGGTGCCGTGAGCCGGCCCGCCGGGCTGCCCGCTGGCCGGCACCGAATACCGCAGCGCATCACCGTCACCGTCGACACCGCCGAACTCGATCGGGGCGCTGACCTGCCCCGGATTGAGCACCAACGTCACCTGGCGCGAATCCTGCACCGAGGGAGTGTCATTGGACAGCGTCTGGCTGGCCTGGCGCCGCGCCCACGCCAGCATCCCCCACAACATCGCGTTCTCCAGCGGGGCGCCCGGCCCGATGATCGGCTGGAAAAACCCCACCACCAGATCGACCGTCGCACTCAACAACGCCGCCGGAAGGGCCAACACCGCCGCGATCGGATCCCGCGCCCCGACCCGCACCTCCGTCGACGCCGGCTCATCCGCGGTCACCGCAGACTCCCCGGCCATCACCACCGGCGCATCCACCACCTCCGGCAGGTCGACATCCGTGTCTACCGGGTCTTCGTCGGCAGTGCTGGTGTCGTCGCGGTCGGTGACGGTGTCCGCCGCGGAAGGCTCGGTGGGCGGTGCGGATGATGCGGTGGTCGACGCCGCGTTGCGCGAAGACGGCGACGTGGGCTCCGCAGGAGGCGGCGCGGGCGCATCGGCTTCGGCATCCGTTTCGGCGACCGTGTCGTCATTGGTTTCGACAACGGCGTCATCGTCATCGCCCTCGTCGAGCAGCTCGGTCTCGTCGGCCGCGACGACGTCGTCGTCGTCCCCGCCGGTCAGGTCGTCGTCGCCGCTCTCGGCGTCGTCTTGACCGTCGTCTTGACCGTCAAGGCCATCCGCGTCGGTGTCATCACCGGCTTCGGCGGCGGTCTCGGACTCGGTGTTGGCGGTGGCGCCGTCGCTCTCGGGGGCCGCGACCGCCGGGGCGATGCCGTAACTCGTCGACACCGCCATGCCCACGCCTAGCGCCACCGCCAGCGCGCCCACCCGGCCGATGTAGCGCGAATACCTCACCTCGGTGTTCTGCGCACCCGGCGTCGCGGACCACTCGAGCGCGCCGCCACCCCCTCGCGATGCGATCCGGCGAGCATGCCGCGGCGAGCCCATAACCAGTCCCCCCTGAGGTCAGTCCACAGTCCATCCGACGAAGATCGTAAATTGACAGTAACGTCAGGGCAGGCGCAACGAATCGGGTGTTTCCCCATAATCGTCATGATCATCAGCAAACCCGACTCGTCGAGCCGACGGCGTTATCGGCGGGTCACACCTCCTCGTTTGCCGGCGCGATCGTGATGATCGACACCGCCTCGACGAAGGTCGACGGGTCGTAGCTGTACACGTAGCCGTGGACGCCATCGCCGGTCATGGCAACTCCGTAGAGTTCTCCGCTGTACGGCGCCAGGGAGAGCACGCTGTAGTCGGTGGTGTCAATTGCGGCTAGAGCGAACTGCTGGGAACCGTTCCCCGGCACGACAACGTAGGCGACGCTGCTGTCCGGGCTGAACGTTATCTCGCCGGCTATTGGCAAGAATCCATTGAATGCGTCCGGACTGAATTTGTGGACGACATCATGGAACGTGGGGCTGGCCGGATCGGTGTCGATCACGGCCAACATTGGAAACACGTCGGCGCCATCGTCGTCGAAGCCGTCCACATAGGTGAAGAGTTGCTTGCCATCCGGGCTCAGCGTCGGCAAGCCGACGGCAACTTCGGCACCCGGGAAAGCAGCTGCCAGATAGTCGATTAGCTCGCCCGTGGCAGTATCCACGACCCGTGTCGCGGGCCCGCCGGACGGGTCTATGCCGAAGTAATACACGTGGCTGGCGTCGGGTGACACGTCCAAGGTGAAGGGTATGCCTTGCACGGGGATCGGGTCGCCAAACCCTGTGCCGCCGGCATCGAGAAGCCTGATCTCGACGGCTACCGAACCGTCATCGCCAAGAGTTCCGCTCGCGACCACGAGTGTGCCGTCCGATGCGATCGCGATCGCGGTCCCGATTTCGCCAACATCACCAATCTGAATGCTGGCGATGTCGTTGCCACTCGCGGTCTCGATGATCCGGACGGAACCGACTTCGACGGGTTGTCCATCCTCGTCCGTCTCTGTTGTATTCACCAGGACATACAGCCGCTCACCATCCGGGCTGACGACGTGTGCCGGCCGGAATAGCGTGGTGGGTTGACCAACGTCGAACTCAGTGAGGTCCGTGACGCTGCCGTCGGGGTTGACCGAGTACACGGTCGTGCGGGGGGAGCCGTCCTCGCCAAATGATGTGGTCACGACATAGCCACGGCCGTCGGGACCGGCCACCACCGGAGCCGCTGGCCACACCGGCTCGTCGATGAGCGGGTCGATCCGAATCGATTCGGGCGCAACGGCGATGTTGTCGACCGTGACGGTCACCGGGACGCTGGCATAGTCGGTGACCTCAATGGTGAAGCTGTCGACAAGGCCCTCCGGGGCAATTGCGGCCTTGAACTGGGCGGCCTGCGTCGGCGTGTAGGTGTAGGTGCCCGCGACCGGATCGATCTCGACGGTTCCCATACCCGGGCCGGTCACGATGTTGTAGGTGATTGTGTCCCCGTCCGGGTCGGTGACGCCCAGCGATCCGGTGACCACCCCGGTGCTCGGATCCTGCAGCTCGCGGGTGACTGCGTCAGGATCAAAGATCGGCGCCGAATTGTCCGCGTCGACGACGTTGATCGACACCGTGGCCGGTGCGCTGCTGGCGGTGCCGTCAGAGACCGTGTAGCTGAACGAATCCGGGCCACTGTAGCCCTCGTCGGGGGTGTAGGTGAACGTGCCGTCGCCGTTGTCGCTCAACGTGCCATGGCCGGGCTGGGTGAGCGACGCCACCGACAACGCATCACCATCGGTATCCGAGTCGTTGCCCGTCAGCTCCGTCGCGCTGAACGTCAAGGACTCATCCTCAGCGGCGAGCAGGCTGTCCCCGTTGGCCACTGGGGCATCGTTGACCGGTGTCACCGTGATGGTCACCATCGCGGGCACGCTGGTGGCGGTCCCGTCAGACACCGTGTAGGTGAACGAATCCGGACCGTTGTAATCGGCGTCGGGCGTGTAGGTGAACGTGCCGTCGCCGTTGTTGGTCAGCGTGCCATGGCCGGGCTGGGTGAACGACGCCACCGACAACGCATCACCATCGGTATCAGAGTCATTGGCCGTCAAGCTCGTCGCACTGAACGTCAACGCCTGATCCTCGGGGGTGCTGTAAACATCACCCACCGCGACCGGGGCTGCGTTAAAGGGCACCTCGGTGGGCACGATCGTGACGATCGACACCGCCCCGGCATCATCCGCGGTATTCAAGTTCAGCAGGTAGCCGTGGACTCCGTCGCCACTCATCACCAGTACCGATTGATCGTCTCGTGCGCCCGGCACCGCAACGTAGAACACGCTGCGGTGTGCTGTGTCCACGAAAGCCATACCGGCGAAGTCCTCGTCCACAACGGGGGCGAAGGCGACGCTACCGTCCGGGCTGAAGGTCACCACGCCGCTGGGCCCGAATCCGTAGAACTCATCCGTGCTGAATTCATGGATGACGTCGAGGTACGTCGGGCTTGCGGGATCGACGTCGATCACGGCGAGCTTAGGTTGGCCGACACCGCTGTTGTCTTCAATGGCCACAGTCGTATAAAGCTGCTTGCCGTCCGGATGCGGCGACGGCAAACCCGCAGCGGTGAGGATGGCCCAGAGATCATTCTCCAGGAAATCGGTGTTGACGCCTGTGGCGGTATCCCAGACCGACGAAACATAGGAGACCACTTGGTTGGCGGGGCCAAGGCCGAAACTGGCGTAGTACACGCGGCTGCCGTCTGGTGACACACTCACCAACAAGGGCAGGTCATCAAACACGAGCGGGTCGCCGATCACCGCGCCGCTGGCGTCGAACCGCGTGATCTTGCCGGCGAGGTCGGATGGCGTGCCGTCCGGGTTGAGCGTTGCGGCCCCGCTTGCGACGGCGAATGAGCCGTCCGACGCGATCGCGATCGAGACGGCAAGTTCACCGGTATCTCCGACCGGAATACTGCCGAGGTGATCGCCACTGGTGGTGTCGATGACGTGGACGAGACCGGTACCGATGAACTGGCCACTCTCATCCGCTTCCGGCGGGTTCACGAGGACGTACAGCCGCTCACCGTCTGGGCTGACGGCATGTCCCGAGCTGAATGTGTTCTGCCCCCCAAACGTGTCGAACTCGTGGAGAACCTCGACTGTGCCGTCCGGGCTGATCTCATACACGGTTCCGGACGAACCCGAAGGCACGTCGAGAACATATCCGCGGCCGTCGGGGCCAACCACCACCTGAGCAAAGGGCGACAGCTGCAGATCCAAAACCGGCCCGATGTGGATCTTTTCGGGGGCAATGTCGATGTTGTCGACCGTGAAGGTCACCGGGGCGTTGATGCCGTCGCTGACCTCGACGGTGAAACTGTCGACGCGAGAAGCCGACGCGGACTGCAGCTGCGCGGCCTGAGTCGGCGTGTAGGTGTAGGTGTTGGTGGTGGGGTCGATCTCGACGCTGCCCATCGTTGGTCCGGCCACGACCGTATAGGTGAGCGTGTCCCCGTCCGGATCGGTGACGCCCAGCGATCCGGTGACCTCCCCGGTGCTCGGATCCTGTAGCTCGCGGGTGACCGCGTCGGGGTCAAAGACCGGCGCCGTATTGGCCGCGCCGATGTTGACCGTTACCGTGGCCGCATCCGTGGCGGCACCGTCAGAAACCGTGTAGCTGAACGAATCCAGACCGCTGTAGCCCTCGTCGGGCGTGTAGGTGAAGGTGCCATCACCGTTGTCGGTTACCGTGCCGTGGCCGGGCTGGGTGAACGATTCCACCGTCAACGCATCACCATCGACGTCGGTGTCGTTGCCCGTCAGCTCCGTCGCGTTGAAGGTCAACGGCTCATTCTCATCGGCAACCAAGGTGTCCGGGTTGGCCACCGGCGCGTCGTTGACCGACACCACCGCGATCGACACCGTCGCGGTATCCGAAGCGGTGCCATCAGAGACCGTGTAGCTGAACGAATCCGCCCCGTTGTAATCCGCATCGGGGGTGTAGGTGAACGACCCGTCCGCATTCAGGTCGACGGTGCCGTGGCTCGGGCCGGTGTCCAGCGTCGCGGTCAGCGGCTCACCCTCGGGGTCGGAGTCGTTGCCCAACACCCCCGGGCCCGCCACCGTCAACACACTGTCCTCGGCGACGCTGTAGGTATCCCCGACCGCCTCAGGTAGGTCGTTGACCGGCGTCACGGTGATCGACACCGTGGCCGTGTCCGTATCGGTGCCATCAGAGACGGTGTAGCTGAACGAATCCGCCCCGTGGTAGTCCGCATCGGGGGTGTAGGTGAACGACCCGTCCGCATTCAGGTCGACGGTGCCGTGGCTCGGGCCGGTGTCCAACGTCGCGGTCAGCGGCTCACCCTCGGGGTCGGAGTCGTTGCCCAACACCCCCGGGCCCGCCACGGTCAACACACTGTCCTCGGTGGTGTCGTAGGCGTCGTCGACGGCCACCGGCGCCATATTCGCCGGTGTCACCTCGATGCGCACGGTGCTGGTGGAGGCGTGCCCGCCGCTGCCGCTGAGCAGGCTGCTCAGGCCGTGGATGTGGAAGCCGCTGCCCACGTCGGAGACGGTGACGGTGAACTCGTCGGTCAACACGCTGGCGCCGTCCCACCCCGGGCCCGGCGTGTAGGTCCAGGTGCCGCTGGCCTGATCGATGCTGATGGTGCCGTGAGCCGGCCCGCCGGGCTGCCCGCTGGCCGGCACCGAATACCGCAGCGCATCACCGTCACCGTCGACACCGCCGAACTCGACCGGGGCGCTGACCTGCCCCGGATTGAGCACCAACGTCACCTGGCGCGAATCCTCAACAGCGGGAGTGTCATTGGACAGCGTCTGGCTGGTCTGGCGCCGTACCCACGCCAGCATCCCCCACAGCATCGCGTTCTCCAGCGGGGCACCCGGACCCACGATCGGCTCAAAGAACCCCACCACCAGGTCTACCGTCGCGCTCACCAGTGCCGCCGGAATGGCCAACAGCGCTGAGATCGGATCCCGCGCACCCACTCGCACCACCGTCGACGCCGGCTCGTCCGCGGTCACCGCCGGCTCCCCGGCCGTCACCACCGGCGCATCAACCACCACCGACACCTCGACATCGGCATCTACCGGATCTTCGTCGGCGACGACGGTGTCGTCGTCGGCCACCACCGTCGACTCGATCGTCGACAGCGGCTCCGAAACCTCCACGCCGGCAGCCTCACTGGCACTCGACGCGTCCTGGGCGTCCCCACCCGACACCGACTCGACCGGCGGTGCGGTGGTCGGCTCCGCCGACGGCGCTTCCTCGGTCACGGCCTCGGTCTCGGCCTCCTCGGTGTCGACCACGGTCTCGTCGTCGGCGCCTTCGGTGTCGTCGCCGCCGCCTTCGGCGTCGTCTTCGTCGAGCACACCGACCTCATCAAGGGCGTCGACGTCGTCCTCGTCCCCGCCGGTCGTCTGCGCACTGATGCTCACCGCGGCGGTCTCACCTCTTAGGCCCTCGCCGCCTTCGACGCCGTCGTCACCGTCGACACCACCATCGTTGCCATCGGCATCGGTCTCGGACTCGGCGCTGGCGCTGTTGCCGTTGGCCGGCGTGGCGGCCGCGGGCGCGATGCCATAGCTCGTCGACACCGCCATGCCCACGCCCAACGCCACCGCCAACGCACCGACCCGGCCGATATAGCGCGAATACCCCACCTCGCCGCCCGGCGCCGCAGCCCACTCGATCGCGACACCCCCGCCACCCGGCGATGACACCAGCAAGCCACCACCGTGCTTGCGATGCGATGCGGTCCGACGCGTGTGCCGTGGCGAGCCCATGATGCAATTTCCCCCTCGGTAGTCACTGCCCATCCCCACGATGTGGGAGAAATTGACACTAACGTCAGGGGGTGTCGCGATAAATAGGGTGTTTCCCTATACTTTCGCAAACGCAAAAGTTTATAGCGAACATTTATTCGCCTTTTATATTTAAATTTCGTTGTGCGGATTTAGCGCATCGTCGTTTTAAATCTGCAGCTCATGCCGATGTCTTAGTAACATTTGGCTCAAGTGAAAAACGCGCAGCACCATCGCGGACACAAACTTTTTTGTGAATGGCCGTTTGCCACGTGTACCGAGCTCATCGTCACGCTCGCAGCTAAGATCCAGCGCGCCCAACAGACGCGAATTCCCCCGAAACAACCGGCTTTCGGGGGAATTCGCGTCTTGTCGCGTGAAGGCGCTTAGACCTCGGCGAAGTTGCGCGTCACCGTCGGGTCGACCGGGATGCCCGGGCCCGTCGTCGTCGACACCACGACCTTCTTGAGATAGCGGCCCTTCGACGACGTCGGCTTGGCCCGCAGGATCTCGTCCAGCGCGGCGCCGTAGTTCTCCGCCAGCGCCTTCTCGTCGAACGAGGCCTTGCCGATCACGAAGTGCAGGTTGGCCGCCTTGTCGACGCGGAAGTTGATCTTGCCGCCCTTGATGTCCTGCACGGCCTTGGCCACATCGGGCGTCACCGTGCCCGTCTTCGGGTTCGGCATCAGCCCGCGCGGACCCAGGATGCGCGCGATGCGACCCACCTTGGCCATCTGATCCGGCGTGGCGATCGCGGCGTCGAAGTCCAGGAACCCGCCCTGGATCTTCTCGATCAGGTCGTCGCTGCCCACGATGTCGGCGCCGGCGGCCTCGGCCTCGGCGGCCTTCTCACCGACCGCGAACACCGCGACGCGCGCGGTCTTGCCGGTGCCGTGCGGCAGGTTCACGGTGCCGCGCACCATCTGGTCGGCCTTGCGCGGGTCGACGCCCAGCCGGATCGCCACCTCGACGGTCGCGTCCTGCTTCTTGCTCGACGTCTCCTTGGCCAGCCGCGCGGCCTCCAGCGGGTGATACAGCTTCGACCGGTCGATCTTCTCGGCGGCCTCGCGATATGCCTTGCTCTTCTTGCTCATTGATCTCTCCTGTGGTTAGAAGTTGTGGTCGTTCGGGCCGATGCCAGCCCTGCCACTTTGTTCGTCGAAATAGCGTTCCAGGTTGCTGAACGCTGATGTCAACCGCCCGGAATGCTATTTCGGCGAAGTCTGCTATTCGACGGTGATGCCCATCGACCGGGCGGTGCCGGCGATGATCTTGGCGCCCTGCTCGATGTCGTTGGCGTTCAGGTCGTCCTTCTTGGTCTCGGCGATCTCACGCACCTGATCCCAGGTCACCTTGGCGACCTTGTTGATGTGCGGCTCCCCCGAGCCCTTCTGCACACCGGCGGCCTTCAGCAGCAGCTTGGCCGCGGGCGGGGTCTTCAACTTGAAGTCGAAGCTGCGGTCCTCGTAGACGGTGATCTCCACCGGCACGACGTTGCCGCGCTGGTTCTCCGTCGCGGCGTTGTACGCCTTGCAGAACTCCATGATGTTGACGCCGTGCTGGCCGAGCGCCGGACCCACCGGCGGGGCGGGGTTGGCCTGCCCGGCCTGAATCTGCAGCTTGATCAGCCCGATGACTTTCTTCTTCGGGGCCATTTCTTCCTCTCGTTCCGGTGATTTCGGCGTAGTTCGTCACGCTGACCGTGACAAAACGCGCCGAAATCGCTCCTAAAGCTTGGCTACTTGGTTGAACGTCAGTTCCACCGGGGTTTCGCGGCCGAAGATCGACACCAACACCTTCAGCTTCTGCTGTTCGGCGTTGACCTCGCTGATCGACGCGGGCAGCGTGGCGAACGGGCCGTCCATGACGGTGACCGACTCGCCCACCTCGAAGTCCACCTCGATCGGCGCCCGCTCGATACCGGCGTCGGCCGCCGCGGCCGCCGTCGACGCCGCCTTGCCCGGCTTCTTCGCCGCCGCCGGCGGCAGCAGGAACTTCACCACGTCGTCCAGCGACAGCGGCGACGGCCGAGACGTCGCACCCACGAACCCCGTCACACCCGGGGTGTTGCGCACCGCGCCCCAGGACTCGTCGTTGAGCTCCATGCGCACCAGGATGTAGCCGGGCAACACCTTGCGGTTGACCTGCTTGCGCTGGCCGTTCTTGATCTCGGTGACCTCTTCGGTGGGCACCTCGACCTGGAAGATGTAGTCGCCGACGTCGAGGTTCTGCACGCGGGTCTCGAGGTTGGCCTTCACCTTGTTCTCGTAGCCGGCGTAGCTGTGGATGACATACCACTCGCCGGGCTTGCTGCGCAGCTCGCGCTTCAGCGCCTCCGCCGGATCCTCTTCCTCTTCCTCCTGCTCGGCAGCCTCCCCGGCGGTCTCGTCAGCCGCGGGCGCCTCAGCCTCGGACGCCTCGGACGCCTCGGGCGCCTCGTCGGTCACCGCGTCGTCGGCGACGTCGTCCTTCGCGGCCTCCGTGGTGGCATCGTCGACGAGATCGACGGCCTCGGCCGAAGGCGTGTCGCCCTCGAAGCTAGTCACGTGTCAGTCCTCTCACTTATCCGCTCGTCAGCCGAACACCAGGTTGATGAGCTTGCTCAGGCCGAAATCGGCGGCCCAGATCATCGCGACCATGAACGCCAGGAACGCCAGCACCACGATGGTGTAGCTGACCATCTGCTTGCGGTTCGGCCAGATGACCTTGCGCAACTCGGCGACGACCTGCTGTAGGTAGGTCCAGACGAAAACCAACGGATTGCGCGACGGACCGTCGCCGCGCTTCTTGGCGGTCTTCTTCTTTTTGCCCGACCCGTCCTTGGTCGGCGCGGCCTCGGTTCCGGTGGCCAGGTCGACGGCGTCGCTCTCCCCCTCTGCGACAGCGCCGCGCCGCGACCGCTTCCCGGTCGGTCGCGCAGGCGTCGCCACCGCGGTCCGACCGTCGCTGTCGCGACCGTCGCCGGGGCCAGGGTTGCTGCCGGCGCCTGTCGAATCGGGGCGTGCCGGCTCGGAATCGCTCACCGCATGCCTTTCGTCTGAGTGATGTGGTCACCTTCCAGTGTCCACACTTGTCGAGTATTCAGTTGAGCAGGGGCGACAGGACTTGAACCTGCAACCTGCGGTTTTGGAGACCGCTGCTCTGCCAGTTGAGCTACGCCCCTTCAGGATGGCACGGCAGGCAACCATCCGGTCCGGGGCTCACACAATTCGCGCGCTCCCCGATCGGTGGACCGAAAACCGATGGACAGCGCGCTTGGACTGGGAAAACCCCGAGCTACGAGTGTAGCGCGCCACCCGAGCCAGTTACTAATCCGCCGCCTGCGCCTCGGTCTCGGCGCTTTCGGCGGTGTCGTGCGTGACGGGCTTGCGCGTCACCTGGCCCGTCTTGGGGTCCCAGCCCGCCGAGATGGAGTTGTCGCCCTCATGGCCCATCAGCGTCGTGAAGGACTCCATCACCACCTCGCCGCTCGGGTCGGTGAGCACGTTGCGGGTGGTGACGATGTCGGCGCCGAACCGCTCGTCGACGGTCTCGATGTGCAGCACGCCGGTGAGCGCGTCACCCTCCTTGATCGGGCGGTGGTATTTGAACTTCTGGTCCACCTGCACGATCTGCATGGTCTCGAAGCCCACGTCGTTGTGCTGGAAGAAGTGCCGCTGGATCATCACCGCGAAGATCGACATAAACGTCAGCGGCGCCACCAGCCCGTCATGCCCGGACGCCTCGGCGGCCACCATGTCGTAGCTCTGCGGGTCCTCGGCCCTGACCGCGTTGGCGTACTGGCGGATCTGCTCGCGGCCCACGACGAACGGCTCGGGGTACTTCCAGACCATGCCCCGGATATCGATTTTGAGGGCCATGGGCTACGCCAGCTTCGCGACAGCGATCGCGCGGCCGAAGATCTTCTTACCCCCGGCGGTGGCCGACAACGCGATCGTGACGGACTTTGTTTCTGGCTCAACGGATTTCACGCGACCGTTGAACACGATCTCGGCGCCGACGCCGTCGTTGGGCACGGGCACCACCGCGGTGAAGCGCACGTTGTACTCGGTGACCGCGGCCGGGTCGCCCACCCATGAGGTGACGTAACCGCCGCCCAGGCCCATGGTCAGCATGCCGTGCGCGATCGCGGTGTCCAGGCCCACCTGCTTGGCGATCTCGTCGTCCCAGTGAATCGGGTTGAGGTCGCCGGACACCCCGGCGTAGTTCACCAGGTCCTGCCGCGTCAGCGGGATCACTTTCTCGGGAAGCTGATCACCTACCTTCACCGAATCGAACTCACGCAGTGGCATCGCTGAAACCCTCTTCTCCCTCTTCACCGGTCCGACCCGCCAGGGTCGTGTACGTCTCCTGCACCAGGTCACCGTTCTCGTCGGTGACGACGTTCTTGGTCACGATGATGTCGGCGCCGTGCGCCTGCCGAACCGAATCCACGTAGACGTCGCAGTAGAGCTTGTCCCCGGCGTAGATCGGTTTGACGTACTTGAGCACCTGGTCGACCTGCACGATCTTCATGTCCGAGATCCCTACGTTGGCGTGCTCGAAGAACGCCACCTGCGCCATGTAGCCCAACACCGAGGTGAACGTCAGCGGCGCGGGCAACCGGTCATGGCCCAGCTCGGCGGACGCTTTCTCGTCGAAGAACACCGGATCGTCGTTCTTGACCGCGGTCGCGTACTCGCGCACCTTCTCCCGGCCCACGACGTAATGGTCGGGATAGCGGAAGTGCATCCCGACGAGCCGCTCTGACAGAGACACGCTTCGGGGAACCGCCTACCGCGACTCTTTGTGCGGCTGGTGCTTGCCGCAGTTGGGGCAGAACTTCTTGATCTCGAGCCGGTCGGGATCGTTGCGGCGGTTCTTTTTGGTGATGTAGTTGCGGTGCTTGCACACCTCGCAGGCCAAGGTGATCTTGGGCCGGATGTCGGTGCTCGAGGCCACTTCGTCTGTCCTTTGTTTACGCGTCGTTGTGCTCTTGTAGCGGTGGGGGGACTCGATCCCCCGACCTCACGATTATGAGTCGTGCGCTCTAACCAGCTGAGCTACACCGCCATACCGGCGCCGCCGCCGCGGGCGGCCCACCGAGCCCCCTAACGGAATCGAACCGTTGACCTTTTCCTTACCATGGAAACGCTCTGCCGACTGAGCTAAGGGGGCCGCGACCCGCAACCGTACCGCGGGCCTTAAAGAGGGTACAGCCTCGCCGTTTGGCGCGCCAAACCGCAGGCTGTCGGGGGGCGTCTGCGGGGCCGGGGCGGGGCGCCGGGCGGGCGGTGGCGAGTGCGGGGGCCAGTTCGGGGTCACATCCCTGGGTGCCAACCTCTGAGCGAAAAATTCGCGGACGTTACCCACCGCGGTAGTAGTTGCGCGAAAAATTCGCGCCTAGCTTGGCACTTCGCACACCCACCCCCAACCTCCGACCGCAGCCGTTTCGCGTACCGCGCCCGCCAAGGGTGATAGGACAAAAGACGTGACCGATACCGACGCGGCGCGGGTTGCGGTGTACCTGGACTTCGACAACATCGTCATCTCTCGCTACGACCAGATCCACGGGCGCAACTCGTTCATGCGCGACAAGGCCGCCGGCTTCCACAAACACCCCGGCCGGCTGGCCCAGGCCCGCGTCGACATCGGCGCCATCATCGACTTCGCCTCCTCGTACGGCACCCTCGTGCTGACCAGGGCCTACGCCGACTGGTCCGCCGACGTCAACGCCGACTACCGCGACCAACTCGTCGCCCGCGCGGTCGACCTCGTCCAGCTGTTTCCCGCCGCCGCCTACGGCAAGAACGCCGCCGACATCCGGCTGGCCGTCGACGCCGTCGAGGACATGTTCCGGCTGCCCGACCTCACCCACGTGGTGATCGTGGCCGGCGACTCCGACTACATTCCGCTGGCCCAGCGCTGCAAGCGGCTCGGCCGCTACGTCGTCGGCATCGGCATCACCGGCTCCATCAGCCGCTCGCTGACCGCCGCGTGCGACGAGTACGTCTCCTACGACGCGCTGCCCGGCGTCGCCCCGGTGAAGCCGGCCAAGCGCCGACGCACCAAGGCCGACGTCGACCAGGAACCCGAGGCTCCCGATCCGCAGGCGGCGGCGACGGCGTTGTTGGAGCGTGCGCTGCGCATCGGCCACGAGAAGGACGACGCCGACTGGCTGCACAACTCGGCGGTCAAGGCGCAGATGAAACGCATGGACCCGTCGTTTTCGGAGCGGTCGCTGGGCTATCGCTCGTTCAGCGACTTCCTGCGCTCCCGCGGCGACCTCGTCGAACTCGACGAGAGCAGCACGATACGGATGGTCCGGCTGCGCAACGACGACTGAGTCGCCGATACCCTCGTGCCATGGCTAACGACGACCGCCTCTACTTCCGGCAGCTGCTGTCGGGTCGCGACTTCGCGGCCGGCGACATGATGGCCCAGCAGATGCGCAACTTCGCCTACCTGATCGGCGACCGCCAGACCGGTGACGCCGTGGTCGTGGACCCCGCGTACGCCGCGGGCGATCTGGTCGACGCCCTGGAGGCCGACGGCATGCGCCTGTCCGGTGTGCTGGTGACACATCACCACCCCGACCACGTCGGCGGGTCGATGATGGGCTTCGAGCTCAAGGGGCTGGCCGAGCTGCTGGAGCGGGTCAGCGTGCCCGTGCACGTCAACAGCCTTGAGGCGGACTGGGTTTCGCGGATCACCGGGATCGCGCGCAGCGAACTCACCGAGCATCAGCACGGCGACGTGGTCAAGATCGGTGACATCGAGATCGAGTTGCTGCACACGCCGGGCCACACGCCGGGCAGCCAGTGCTTCCTGCTCGACGGGCGCCTGGTCGCCGGCGACACGCTGTTCCTCGAGGGCTGCGGGCGCACCGACTTCCCCGGCGGCAACGTCGACGACATGTTCCGCAGCCTGCAGGCGCTGGCCAAGCTGTCCGGCGACCCGACGGTGTATCCGGGGCACTGGTACTCGATGGAGCCCAGCGCGTCGCTGTCCGAGGTGCGCCGGACCAACTACGTGTACCGGGCGAGCAACCTCGACCAGTGGCGCATGTTGATGGGCGGCTGATCCGACCGTGCCCCCACCGACCGATCATGACATCCGCAAGCTCATCGTCTCCTACGCGATCGCGTGTTCGGCCCTGCTGACGGTGCTGGTGCTCGTCGTCATCTACGGGGTGTTCATCAACGAGACCGCGTTCGTCGCCCCTGACCATCCCGAAACCAACACGCCCACAGGGGAAATCGTGACCAGCGGGTGGATCACGCTGCCGTCGTCGTAAATTCGGTGCCGAGCGTGTCCGACACCCTTTACGCCGACGTCTCCGAATGGCAGGCGAGCGTCGACGACAGCTACCCGTACCGGGTGCTGTGCATCCGATCCAACGACGGTACCTATCGAGATCGGCGGTGGGACAACAACTATGCGTGGTGTCGACGGGCTGCCGACAGCGACCGGTTGGCGTTTTTCATCGCGTACTTCGTGTGGCGGCCCAACTGGCGGCAGACCGTCGACACGTTCACCGCGCAGGTCGGCACGCCGCATCCGAAGATGGCGGTGATGCTCGACGTCGAGTCGTGGGGCGGGCAGATCGGTGGTGACCGTTCGGCGGGCATCAACGCCGCCTACCGCGCGGTGGGTGCGTACGTCGGCTCGACGGCGAAGGTGCTCGGTTACGGCAACGTCGCCGACCTCGACACGCTGTGGCCGCACAAGCCGCCGGGGATCCGGCTGGTGGTCGCGGCCTACGGGCACAACCCGCGGTATCCGGGCAAGGTGGCCCACCAGTACACCGACGGCTCCGGGTACGGCGGCGGGCTGCCGGAGGGCGCGGCGCCGTTCGCCCGCTGCGACATGAACTCCGCCGACGGGCTCGCGCCGGAGGATTTCGCCCGCGCATGCGGCGTGAAATCGGCATTTCCAGCGAAAGGAGCCTAGACACCGCGATCTTTGCCGTGCAGACTGAGACGAGCGAGGCACCGAGCCATGGGGGGTTCGTGGTGAAGAAGCTCGTGTTGTGTTTCGACCGCGACGAGGGCGGTTCGTCGCCGCGGGATGCCACCGACTCCGTACGGTTGCTGAGTTTGCTGGTCCAGGGAAATCAGCAACTGAGCTGGCAGCACGATGCCGCGTCGAAGGCGCACCGGATACCCAGCCGCAAGGCGGCCGCCGACGAGGCGAGGGCGGCCATCGCGGAGGCCTACGGCTTCCTGGTCGACCACTGGGAGCCCGGGGACCGCATCTTCATGTTCGGGTCCGGGCGCGCGGCGTACTGCGCGCAGGCGCTGACCCGGCTGCTGGGCACCGTCGGGGTGCTTCCCGACCTGATGGACTTCGTGCTCGACGCGTACGCGGTGCCGCGCACCAAGCGCACGCCGCAGGACTGGCAGCGGGTGGCGCGGGTCGCGGCCGAACTGTCCGCGCGACACGACGTCGTCGTGCCGGTCTGGTTCCTGGGGCTGTGGGACACGCTGCGGATTCCGGGCTTCACCCGCCGCACCACGCCCGCGCCGCTGGACAACGTCGTGCTCGGCCGCCACGCCGTCGCGATTGAAGGGTTGCCCGGTGAGCGCCGGATCGGAACGGCGTCGCGGCGCATCGAGGAGGTCTGGTTCCGCGGTTCGCACCGCGACATCACCGGCGAGCCGGGCGCCTGCCGGGAGTTGGCCGCAATCACGTTCGACTGGATGCTCGACGGCGCGACGCGGGCCGGGCTGGAGGTCTGGCCGCGGCTGCGCTACGCGGTGCCCGTGCCCACCGAGTGCGACGCGGTGGCGGGCAGCCCGCACCGGCTGGCGCTGCGCCGGCTGCCCGACGGCGCGGCCGTGCACTCCAGCGTCGACGTGTACCTGCGCGCGCATCCCGAGTACTGGCGGCGGCTGCCGGCCCGGGTGACGTGGGCCGACCCGGAGTGGCTGGCCCGCGGCGAGCGACTGGTTCCGCTCGCGTCGTGACCATTCGGCGCTAGCATCCTGTCGGACACCTCGTCGCCGTAAGGAGATCCGATGACCAGCGCTGTCGGCTATGACCTCACCGAATCGGTCGCCACCCTCACCATGGACGACGGCAAGGTCAACGTGCTCGGCCCGACCATGCAGGCGGCCGTCAACGATGCCCTGGATCGCGCCGAGAAGGACAACGCCAAGGCCGTGGTGCTCGCGGGCAACGAGCGGGTATTCAGCGGCGGCTTCGATCTGACGGTGTTTCAGTCCGGCGACGTCGAGGCCGGCCTCGGCATGCTGACCGGAGGATTCGAGCTGGCGGTGCGCTGCCTGACGTTTCCCAAGCCGGTCATCATGGCCGCGACGGGCCCGGCGATCGCGATGGGCTCGTTTCTGCTGCTGTCCGGCGATCACCGGGTCGGCCAGCCGAAGTCCAGGTGCCAGGCGATCGAGGTGGCGATCGGCATGACGATCCCGATCGCCGCGCTGGAGATCATGCGGATGCGGTTGACGCCCGCGGCGTTTCAACGCGGCGCGTCGATGGCGTCGACGTTCGCCGGCGACGAGGCGATCGCGGCCGGTTGGCTCGACGAGATCGTCGACGCCGACCGTGTGCTGACCCGCGCGCAGGAGCTGGCCGCCGAGGCGGCCTCGAGCCTGCACGCCGGTGCGCACCTGGCCACCAAGATGAAGGCGCGCGATTCGGCACTGGCCGCGATCCGCGCCGGAATCGACGGCTTGGCAAGCGAATTCAGTCTGCGCTAGGCCTCATGTGAAGAAGGTCCGGGGGCGGGTGTGGCGCGGCGGCAAGCCGCAGGACGACTTCGTCTTCGAATCGATCTCGGACTACCTGGCCGAAGACGACGCGCTGGTGTGGTGCGACATCTACGACCCCGACCACGAGACGTTCAAGGCGCTCGCCGAGGAGATCGGGCTGAACATCTGGGCCGTCGAGGACGCGATCGCCGCGGCTGAACGCACCAAAGCCGTTTCCTACCACACGCACACGTTCTTCACCGTCTACGCCGTCTCGTGCACCGAGCCCGCCGACGACAACGCGTCGACGATCCAGACCCACCGCATCTCGAGTTTCGTGCTGCCGCACGGGCTGATCACCGTGCGGCTGTCCCCTCATTTCGAGATCGACGCGGTGTCACAGCGGTTCGACGAACTCGGCGGCCAGGAGTTCGGGGTGGGTTCGCTGGTGCACGGGCTGCTCGACGTGGTCGTCGACGGCCACTTCGACGCGGTGCAGGTGCTCGACGACCGCATCGAGGCCGTCGAGGACGAACTGTTCGCCGACCGACCGCAGAAGGCGTTGCAGCGACGCACTTTTCAGCTGCGCAAGGATCTAGTGAAGCTGCGCCGGGTGGTGCTGCCGATGCGTGAGGTGGTCAGCTCGATACAGCACCGCCGGTTCGACACGAAGACCGCGCCCGAGCTGGACCCGCTGTACGCCGATCTCTACGACCACGTGCTGCGGGTGTCGGAGTGGACAGAGTCGTTGCGCGACATGATCACGACGGTGTTCGAGACCAACCTGTCGCTGCAGGACGCGCGGCTGAACACGGTGATGAAGAAGCTCACCGGCTGGGCGGCGATCATCGCGGTGCCGACGGCGATCACCGGCTTCTACGGGCAGAACGTGACCTATCCCGGCATCGACACGGTCGGCGGTTTCGTGACGAGCAGCGTCATCATCGTGCTGCTCGTGATCATCTTGTACATCAGCTTCAAACAGCGCGACTGGTTGTGAGAAGCCCGCCGCACCGCAACCGGGAGTGTGCCAAAATCCGCCCATGAATCCGCAGGACGACCCCGAGGAGCGCATCCGCCAGCTCGAGCAGCTGCGGGCCGGGCAGGGCGCCGTCGAGTTGGGTGCCACCCAGCCGACCACCCAGCCGACGACGCAGCTGCCACCGCCGGCGTATCCGAGCCCGTACGGCGCGCCGCAGTACGGGGTGTCGTATCCGCAGGTCCCGCGTCGCCGGAGATCGGTGGGGCTGATCTTCACGATCGGTGCGATCGG
This sequence comes from Mycolicibacterium pulveris, assembly GCF_010725725.1. Classification (NCBI taxonomy): domain Bacteria; kingdom Bacillati; phylum Actinomycetota; class Actinomycetes; order Mycobacteriales; family Mycobacteriaceae; genus Mycobacterium; species Mycolicibacterium pulveris. The sequence continues at coordinate 1,258,555 of NZ_AP022599.1, forward strand.
CATGTTCGTGATGTTCGGCGTGGTCGTGGCGATCGGGTTAAACATGAGCACCCAGGCGCCGACCAGGGAGCCTGGAGTGGCCGGTGGCGGCGGGTTGCTGGATCCGGGTCCGAGCGTTGACATCCCCGAGATCGACATCCCTGCGATCGAGCCGATGCTGCCCGGCAACGACTCGGTGGTGAGCGCACCCCCGGGCGGAAGCCTGAGCGTCGCGGGCGTGGACGGCACCAAGACCGTCGAGTGCGACGACAGCGAGATCAGCGTCAGCGGCGTCAACAACACCGTGACGATCACGGGCCACTGCGCGCTCGTCACGGTGTCGGGCGTCGACAACGAGGTGGTCCTCGACAGCGCCGACACCATCCGCGCCTCCGGGTTCGACAACCGCGTGACCTACCACTTCGGTGAGCCCTCGATCGACGCCACCGACCGCAACGTCATCGAACGGGGTTGACGCCCTGCCCCTCGCCAGCCCTGCCCCTCGCCAGCCCTGCCCCTCGCCCGCCTTCCTTGCGCGCCGCTCTCCGGGGGACGGTGCCCGAAGTGCCAAGCTACGCGCGAATAATTCGCTCTTACCGACCGTCGTTTTCGATAGCAGCGAATAATTCGCTCAGAGCTTGGCACCCGCGCATACCAGCCCCGGAGAGCCACCGCGGCCCGGAGAGCCACCGCAACCCCCGGAGGCCCCCGCCCACCTACGGCGCGTCCGCGTCGCTCTTGGGATCGATCAGAATCTTGGCGTGCGCCTCGGGATCGCCCAGCGCGTCGAACGCCGCCTCGACACCGCCCAAGCCGACAGTGCCCGTGATCAGCGGGGCGGCGTCGATCTTGCCGTCGGCCAACAGATACAGGGTGTCGCGGAACTCCAGCGGCGTGTAGCCGAGCACGAAGCGCAGGTCGATCTCCTTGTTGATCGCCATCGCCGGACGTATCCGATCGGCGCCCATACACACGCCCACCACCACGACCCGGGAGAACACCGGCGCGCTGCTGATGATGCTCTCGATAATCCCCGGCACCCCAACGCATTCGAAGATGACCGGATGCTTCGGCGTCGTCGCCCCCGCCGCGTCGGCGGCGCGCCACACATGCCACCACGGCAGCCGCAGCTTGTGGATCTTCTCGATCGTGTTTAACGCCAGATCACCCGCGTCGGTGAACGATTCGAGGAACCCGTGCGAACCGTCGAACGGCGACTCCTGCGCGGGATCCACGACGACGTCGGCGCCGCACCGGCTGGCCAGCGCGCGTCGTCCCGCCGAGAAGTCGCTGGCGACCACGGTGCGCACCCCCTTGGCCTTCAGCCCCAGGATCACCGCCAGCCCGATCGGCCCACAGCCGATGACGATCGCGACCTGCCCCTTGGCGACCTCGCCGCGCTGCACCGCGTGCCAGCCGACGGCCATCGGCTCGGTGAGCGCGGCGACGTCGGCCGGTAATCCGTTGGGCACCGGGAACGTCAGCGCCTGCTCGACGAGCAGCTGCTCGGCGTACGCGCCGGGCGCCTTGGCGGTCAGGCCGATACCGTGCACGCCCTGGCCGCGGCGCAACAGCGGCATCGCCACGACGGTGGTGCCGGGTTTGGGCGCCTTGCGGGTGCGCGGGCCGTGGTCGACGACGGTGCCGCAGAACTCGTGGCCGAACACCACCTGCTGGTCGGAGCGCATGAAGTCGTCGTAGCCGGTCTCGGCCATCACGTCGGCGAGCTCGTCCATGTGGTGGCGCGCGTGCAGATCCGAGCCGCAGATGCCGCACCGCAGCACCTCGACGAGCAGCTGGCCCCGGTCCGGGATCGGGGTGGGTTGGTCGACGACGCGCAGGTCGGCGTTGGTGCAGACGACGGTTTTCACCCGTCCGAGCGTATCCACGCAGGCGGCGTCGTCAAAGCAAGGCGATCATCCCGAGCAGCACCAGCCCGACGATGAAGATCGCGGTGTACAACGCCTTCTCGCGAGGGTGTGGGGCGCTGGTGATCTCGGGCAGCAGGTCAGCCAGGGCGATGTAGATGAAGTTGCCCGCGGCAAACGGCACCAGGAACGCGACGTTGACGTGCCCGGCGAAGCCGTACGCGATCAACCCGCCCAGCAGAAACGTGAGCGCCGAGACGACGTTGTACATCAGCGCGTTCCGCGCGCTCCAGCCGCTGTGTATGAGGATCCCGAAATCGCCCAGCTCCTGCGGGATCTCGTGGGCGGCCGCGACCACCCAGGTGAGGATCCCCAGCCGGATGTCGACGATGAACGCACTGCCGACCGCGACGCCGCCGACGAGGTTGTGCAATCCGTCGGCGATCAGGATCAGATAGCCGAGCGGCTCATGCTCGCCGACCGCGCGGTGACAATGGTGCCAGTGCAGGAATTGCTCGAGGATGTGAAACGAGACCATGCCTGCGGCCACCCACACATAGACCGCGAACTGGTTGCCCAGCACCTCTATCGACTCGGGCAGCATGTGAAACAGCGCCCCGCCCACCAGAGTTCCCGCGGCCAGCGCCACCATCGGCAACACCACGCGCGAGAACACCGGCTGCGGCAACAGCAAGGCCACACCGCCGACCAGGGCCAACGCGCTCATCGCCAGACCCGACACCACGATCCAGCCCAGCACCGACATGGTCAGACACGGTAACGGCCAAAAGCCCGGCCAGTTAGGGACCAAAGGCCACAGACACGGCGGCCGACCGGCACCTAACGTCAAGAGCACTTGGGCCTGGCGTCCTTGGAAAGGAGATCGAAGTGTCGGATCAACAGGGCATCGTGGTCGGTGTCGACGGCTCCCCCGCCTCGATGGCGGCGGTCGAGTGGGCCGCGCGCGACGCCGAGTTACGCAACGTACCGCTGAAGGTCGTTTATGTCGTCGTGCCGCTGGTGGTCACCGAGGGATGGTCCGAGGCCGCGGGCGACTACGCGCACTTCCAGCAGGAGCAGGCGCGCCAGATCGTCGAGCACGCCCACAAGGTCGCCGTGGAGGCCACGTCCTCGGACCGCGCCGCCCAGGTAAGCACCGAGACCTTTCACGCCCCCGTGGTACCGACCCTGGTGGAGCTGTCCAAGCGGGCCGACATGGTCGTGGTAGGCAGCCGCGGGCAGGGCGCGGTGGCGCGGGCCCTGATGGGCTCGGTCAGCTCCGGCGTGGCGCATCGCGCGCACTGCCCGGTGGCCGTCGTCCACGACGACGTACCGTTCGCCGAGCGCGCGCAGGCCCCGGTGGTGGTCGGCATCGACGGGTCATCGGCCTCGGAGCTCGCGACGCAGATCGCCTTCGACGAGGCCTCGCGCCGCGGCGTCGAGCTGGTGGCGCTGCACGCTTGGAGCGACATGGGCCCGCTGGGGTTGCCGCGGACGAACTGGGCGCCCATCGAATGGCGCAACATCAAAGAGCAGGAAGAAGCCCTGCTCGCCCAGCGGCTGGCGGGATGGCAGGAGCAGTATCCCGACGTCGTCGTGCGCCGGGTCGTGGTGTGTGACCAGCCGACACCGCGGCTGCTGGAGCAGGCCGAAACCGCTCAGCTGGTGGTGGTCGGCAGCCACGGCCGCGGCGGGTTCCCCGGCATGCTGCTGGGCTCGGTCAGCTCCGCGGTCGCCAACGCCGCGCAGATCCCGGTGATCATCGCCCGCATGCCTCGGGACTGAGCAGGGCAGAATCGGTTCGATGGCTCTGTTTATCCATCGGGCTGAACGCACCGACCTGCTCGCCGACGGACTGGGCGCACTGCTGTCGGATCCCCTGGCCGACCCGTTCGCCGAAGAGCTGGTCATCGTGCCCGCCAAGGGCATCGAGCGCTGGCTGAGCCAGCGGCTCTCGCACGTGCTGGGCCGGGCCGGCGGCGACGACGGGGTCTGCGCGGGCATCGCGTTTCGCAACCCGCGCTCGCTGATCGCGGAGTTGCTCGGCATCGACAACGGTGCCGACGACCCGTGGGCGCCCGACGCCATGGTGTGGCCGCTGCTGGAGGTGATCGACGCCAGCTGCACCGAGCCCTGGTGCGAACCGCTGGCCACCCACCTCGGCCACTTCGAGGCCGGCGAGGAGAAGGAGCTGCGCCAGGGCCGCCGCTACGCGGTGGCGCGCCGGCTGGCCGGGCTGTTCGCCTCCTACGCGCGGCAGCGCCCGCAGCTGCTGGTCGACTGGGAAGACGGCGTCGACGCCGACGTGCCAACGGATCTGCTGTGGCAACCGCCGCTGTGGCGGGCCCTGCTCGACAAGGTCGACGCCGACCCGCCGCACATCCGACATGCGAAAACCGTTGCGATGCTTGAGGAATCGCCCACCGAGCTGCCGCAGCGCCTCTCGTTGTTCGGCCACACCCGGCTGCCCAGCACCGAGATCGAGCTGCTGCGCGCGCTGTCCACCCACCACGACCTGCACCTGTGGCTGCCGCATCCCAGCGACCGGCTGTGGTCCTCGCTGCGGGGCGTGCACGGGCAGATCCCCCGCCGCGAGGACACCAGCCACCGCGAGGTCGACCACCCGCTGCTGGCCACCCTCGGCCGCGACCTGCGCGAGCTGCAGCGCGCCCTGCCCGCCGACCCCCACACCGACGAATACCTGCCCGGCCCCGAACGCCCCGACACCCTGCTGGGTTGGCTGCAGTCCGACATCACCGCCAACGCGGTGCGCCCGAAGGGCCGGGTGCACAACGCATCCGACCGTTCCGTGCAGGTGCACAGCTGCCACGGCCCGGCACGGCAGATCGACGTGCTGCGCGAGGTGCTGCTCGGGCTGCTCGCCGACGATCCGACGCTGGAGCCGCGCGACATCCTGGTGATGTGCCCGGACATCGAGACCTACGCGCCGCTGATCGTGGCGGGCTTCGGGCTCGGCGACATGATCAAGGGCGTGCACCCGGCGCATCAACTGCGGGTCAAGCTCGCCGACCGCGCGCTGACCCAGACCAACCCGCTGCTCGGTGTCGCGTCGCAGCTGCTCGCGCTGGCCGGCGGGCGGGCCACGTCCAGCGAGGTGCTCAACCTCGCGCACGCCGCGCCGGTGCGGGCCCGGTTCGGCCTGACCGACGACGACCTCGAGGACATCACCCGCTGGGTCCGCCAGGCCAACATCCGCTGGGGTTTCGACCGCGAGCATCGCCAACCGTTCGGCGTCGACTTCATCCAGAACACTTGGCGTTTCGGCATCGACCGGGTGCTCGCCGGGGTGGCGATGTCCGACGACTCGCACGCCTGGATCGACACCACGCTGCCGCTCGACGACGTCAGCAGCAACCGCGTCGAGCTGGCGGGCAAGCTGGCCGAGTACGTCGATCGGTTACAGCGGGTCGCCGAATCCCTCACCGGCGCAAGGCCGTTGAAGGACTGGCTGGCCGCGCTGACCGATGGTGTCCAGCTGCTCACCGATGTCGGGGACGCCGACGCGTGGCAGATCAGCCAGTTGCAGCGCGAATTCGGTGACGTGCTCGCCGGCGCCGGGTCGCGCGCCGACACCCTGTTGCGGCTGCCCGACATCCGCGCGCTGCTGCAGCGGCATCTGGCCGGCAGGCCGACGCGGGCCAACTTCCGCACCGGCACGCTGACGGTGTGCACGATGGTGCCGATGCGCTCGGTGCCGCACCGGGTGGTGTGTCTGGTCGGGCTGGACGACGGCGTGTTCCCGCGGCACGGCATCGTCGGCGGCGACGACGCGCTGGCCCGCGACCCGATGACCGGTGAGCGCGACATCCGTTCCGAAGACCGGCAATTGCTGCTCGACGCGATCAACGCGGCCACCGAGACGCTGGTGATCACCTATACCGGCGCCAACGAGTACTCGGGGCTCCAGCGCCCGCCGGCGGTGCCGCTGGCCGAACTGCTCGACGCGCTGGACCTCACCACCGAGCAGCCCGTGCGCAAGCGTGTGGTCGTCGAGCACCCGCTGCAGCCCTTCGACACCCGCAACGTCATCCCCGGCGGGCTGGTGCCCGAGCAGCCGTTCTCGTTCGACCCGACGGTGCTGCGGGCCGCGCAGACCCGAAGCGGCGAACGACACGAACGCCCGGCGTTCATCTCCGGTCCGCTGCCCGACCCGAGCGCCGACGACGTGGTGCTCGCCGACCTCGTGGCGTTTCTGCGCGATCCGGTCAAGGGCTTCTACCGGGCCCTGGACTACACGCTGCCGTGGGAGGTCGACGGCGTCGAGGACGCGATGCCGGTCGACATCGACGCGCTCGAGGAGTGGACGGTCGGCGACCGGATGCTGCACGACATGCTGCGCGGCATGGACCCCGACGAGGCCCGCCAGGCCGAGTGGCGCCGCGGCACCCTGCCTCCGGGAAACCTGGGCTGGCGCAAGGCCACCGAGATCCGCGACCAGGCGGCACTGCTCGCCGAGGCCGCCGCACCGTACCGCAGCGCCGAACCCTGGGCCGTCGACCTCGACATCGACCTGGGCTCCGGGCGGCGGCTCACCGGCACCGTGTCCCCGTTGTTCCGGAACCATCTGGTCTCGGTGACCTACTCCAAGCTGGACGGGCGCCACCTGCTGCCGTCATGGATCCGGTTGCTGGCGTTGGCCGTTCACGATCCGGGCCGCGAATGGTCGGCGGTCTGCATCGGCAGGCGCAAGCACGGCACCAATCCGCGGGAGGACACGCTGCGCGCCCCCGCCGGTGGTGCCGCCGCACTGCTGGCCGACCTGGTGGCGCTGTACGACGAGGGCCGTCGCGAGCCGTTGCCGCTGCCGGTCAAGACGTCGTTCGCATGGGCGGAGGCCAAACACAGTCGCCGCGACCCCGAATGGGCGGCGGGCAACCGGTGGCGCACCCAGAACTACCGGGGTGAGGATCAGGAGCCCGCGCACGTGCGCACGTGGGGCCGGGGCGCATGGCTGAAGGTCCTCATCGACAAGGGGCTCGACTCGTACGCGAGCAGGCTGTGGCTGCCGATGCTGGAGGCCCTGGACTGATGAAGGCCTTCGACCTGCTGGGCCCGCTGCCGGCGCCGGGCTCGACCACCGTGCTGGAGGCCAGCGCGGGCACCGGAAAGACGTTCGCGCTCGCGGGGCTGGTCACGCGCTACATCGCCGACGGCGAGGCGACGCTGGACCAGATGCTGCTGATCACGTTCGGGCGCTCGGCCACCCAGGAGCTGCGCGACCGCGTGCGGAGCCAAATCGTCGACGCCGTCGCGGCTTTCGACGACCCTGCGGTGGCGGGCGATAACCAGCTGATCCAACAGCTGCTGAAGGGCAACCCCGCAGAACTCGAGGCGCGATGCCGACGGCTGCGGGACGCGCTGGCCTCCTTCGACGCGGCGACGATCGCCACCATCCACCAGTTCTGTCAGATGGTGCTGCGCTCGCTGGGGGTGGCCGGGGACACGGACGCGGGTGTGACGTTGGTGGACAGCCTCGACGAGCTGGTCACCGAGATCGCCGACGACCTCTACCTGCGCCACTTCGGCCGCGAGCGCGACGACCCGCTGCTGAGCCACGCCGACGCGCTGCGCCTGGCCCGCGAGGTGGTCAAGCACCCGGCCACTCAGTTACGCCCGGTGGACCCGGAGCCGGACTCACGGGCCGCGGTGTGCGTGCAGTTCGCGAAAGACGTTCTGGCCGAGCTGGAAATCCGCAAGCGCCGCGGGGGCATTCTCGGCTACGACGACCTGCTCAGCCGGCTGGCCGGCGCGCTGGCGGCCCCGGACTCCCCCGCGCAGGTGCGGATGTATCGGCGCTGGCCGATCGTGATGGTCGACGAGTTCCAGGACACCGACCCGGTGCAGTGGCAGGTGCTCGAGCGGGCGTTCTCCGGGCGCTCCACCCTGATCCTGATCGGCGATCCCAAGCAGGCCATCTACGCGTTTCGCGGCGGCGACATCGTCACCTACCTCAAGGCCGCCGAGACCGCGGGTGTGCGCATGACGCTCGGCAAGAATTGGCGCAGCGACGGCGCGCTGGTCAGCCGGCTGCAGGCGGTGCTGCAAGGCGCCGAGCTCGGCGATCCGCGCATCGTCGTGCATCCGGTCGAGGCGCACCACCAGGGTTCACGGCTGAAGGGAGCCGGCGATCCGTTCCGGCTGCGGGTGGTGCGACGGGAGAGCTTCGGGCGCAACGGAACCCAGGTGATACCGATCGCTGACCTGCGTGAGCACATTCCCCGCGACCTCGCCGCCGACATCAGCGAACTGCTCACCGGCGGCGCCACGTTCGACGGCCGCGGCCTCTGCCCGCGCGATGTCGCGGTGATCGTGGAGCGCCACGATGATGCCCGCGCGTGCTATCAGGCGCTGTGCGACGCGGGCATTCCCGCCGTGTACACCGGCGACACGAACATCTTCAAGTCCGAGGCCGCCGACGACTGGCTGTGCCTGTTGGAGGCGTTCGACCAGCCGCACCGGCCCGGCATGGTGCGCGCCACCGCGGCGACGCTGTTCTTCGGTGAGACCGCCGACGGTCTGGTGCGCGGCGGCGACGCGCTCACCGACGCGGTGGCGGACACGTTGCGCGAGTGGGCCGGTCATGCCCGCGAGCGCGGCGTGGCCGCGATCTTCGAGGCTGCGCAGCTCAACGGCATGAGCGACCGAGTGTTGTCGTGGCAGGGCGGTGAGCGGTTGATGACCGACCTGGCCCACGTCACCCAGCTGCTGCAGGAGGCCGCGCACCGCGAACACTTCAGCCTGCCCGCCCTGCGCGACTGGCTGCGCGCCCAGCGCGAGGAACGCAGCGCCGCGGTGGAGCACTTCCGGCGGCTGGACCACGACGCGACCGCCGTGCAGGTCATGACGGTGTGGGCGGCCAAGGGCCTGCAGTTTCCGGTGGTGTACCTGCCGTTCGCGTTTCAGCGGTCCGTGCCGAAGCCCGACCTGGTGCTGTTCCACGAGGGCGACACCCGCTGTCTGCATGTCGGCGGCAAGGACAGCCCCGACTACGCCGACGTGGCCAGGCTGGGGGTCGCCGAGGACGCCAGCGACGACAGCCGGTTGACGTATGTGGCGATGACGCGGGCACAGGCCCAGGTGGTCGCGTGGTGGGCCCCGGCGTTCAACGAACCCAACGGCGGGCTGTCGCGGCTGATGCGGGACCGTCGACCCGGCGACTCCGCGGTACCCCATCGCTGCTCGCCGGAGAAAATCAGCGACGACGACGCGATGACGCGGTTCAAGGAGTGGGAGGCCGCGGGCGGACCGGTCGTCGAAGAGTCGGTGTTGCGGCCGATCAAGCCGCTGCCGCGCCCGTCGGTGCCGGACACGTTGGCGGCCAGGCATTTTCACCGCTCGATCGACACGTCCTGGCGGCGCACGTCGTACTCGGGGCTGATCCGCGCCGCGGAGGCGACGCCGGTGAGCAGCGAGCCCGAGGTCGACGAGCTCGACGACGAGGTCGCCGAGATACCGCTGGTGACCTCGCCGGTCGGCTCCGATGTGCCGTCGCCGATGGGCGACCTGCCGACAGGGGCGAAGTTCGGCTCGCTGGTGCACGCCGTGTTGGAGACCGCCGACCCGTTCGCACCCGACCTCGAAACCGAGCTTCGGGCCCACATCGTCGAGCACTCGGTGTGGTGGCCCGTCGACGTCAACGCCGAGGATCTGGCGGCGGCGATGGTGCCGATTCACGACACCCCGCTGGGTCCGCTGGCGCCGGGAAAGACGCTGCGCCAGATCGGGTTGCGGGACCGCATGCGTGAGATGGAGTTCGAGTTCCCGCTGGGTGGCGGGCACCTTCGCGCGGTCGGTGAGCTGCTGCGAACGCACCTGCCCGCCGACGACCCGCTGGCGTCGTACGCCGATCGGCTGACCGGCGCGGCGTTGGGCGGACAGCCGTTGAAGGGATACCTGTCGGGCTCGGTGGACGCGGTGCTGCGCGTCGACGACCGCTATCTGGTGGTCGACTACAAGACGAACTGGCTGGGTGACCCGTCGCGGCCATTGACCGCCGCCGACTACGGGCAGCCGCGACTGGTGGAGGCGATGCTGCATTCGGACTATCCGCTGCAGGCGCTGCTGTACAGCGTTGTGCTGCACCGGTTCCTGCGGTGGCGGCTGGCCGGTTACGACCCGTCGCGGCATCTGGGCGGGGTGCTGTACCTGTTCCTGCGCGGGATGTGCGGGCCGCAGACCCCGCTGGTCGACGGCCATCCCGCGGGGGTGTTCAGTTGGAGGCCGCCCGCGGCGCTGACGGTCGAGCTGTCGGAGTTGCTGGCATGACGAGCGTGGAGTGGCGACGGGCGGTCAGCGCGAGGGGCCTGCTGCGCAGGTTCACCGACGACGAGCTGATCGAGTCGTCGGATGTGCATGTGGCGCAACGGTTGACGCAGTTGGCGGGCGAGTCCGACGAGCGGGTGGCGTTGGCGGTCGCGCTGCTGGTGCGGGCGCTGCGGGGCGGGTCGGTGTGCCTGGATCTGCCGTCGGCCGAGGCGCAGGTGGAGGTATCGGGGCTGGCGGCGGCGGTGCGGGCGAGCCCGCTGACGGGGGTGGCCCTGCGCGTCGACGGGAAACTGCTCTACCTCGACCGGTACTGGCGCGAGGAGCAGCAGGTCTGCGACGACATCCTGGCGATGCTGGCCGCCCAGCCGGCGCGGGCGTCGGCCGATGTCGACCGGCTGTTTCCGGCGGGGTTCGAGGAGCAGCGCGCTGCGGCGAAAGTGGCGCTGTCACAGGGGCTGACGGTGCTGACCGGCGGCCCGGGTACGGGCAAGACGACGACGGTGGCGCGGCTGCTGGCGTTGTTGGCGGGCGGAACCCGGTTGCGGATCGCGTTGGCGGCGCCGACGGGTAAGGCCGCGGCGCGGCTGCAGGAGGCCGTGCAGACCGAGGTCGACAAGCTGTCGGCGGCCGACCGGTCCGCGCTGGCGGGCCTGCAGGCGACGACGCTGCACCGGCTGCTGGGCAGCCGGCCGGACACGTCGGCGCGGTTCCGGCACAACCGGGCAAATCGGTTGCCGCACGACGTGATCGTCGTCGACGAGACGTCGATGGTGTCGTTGACGATGATGGCGCGGCTGCTGGAGGCGGTGCGCCCGGATGCGCGGTTGATCCTCGTGGGCGATCCGGACCAGCTGGCGTCGGTGGAGGCCGGCGCGGTGCTGGCAGACCTGGTGGACGGGTTGGGGGCGCAGCGGATCGCGGAGCTGAAGACGTCGCACCGGTTCGGCGAGTCGATCGGCGCGCTGGCGGCGGCGATCCGGGCGGGCGACGCCGATGCCGCCGTCGAGGTGTTGCGTGCGGGCGATGCCCACATCGAATGGGCCGACACCGACGAGCCCGCCGAGCACTTGCGAAAGATACTGGTGCCGTGGGCGATTGAGCTTCGGCAGGCAGCGATCCTGGGTGACGACACCGCGGCGTTGGCCACAGTGAAGCAGCACCGGTTGTTGTGCGCGCATCGCCGCGGCCCGTACGGCGTGCGGTACTGGAATCATCAGGTCGAGCGGTGGCTGGCCGAACGCACCGGCGAGCCGATCTGGTCGGACTGGTATGCGGGCCGGCCGGTGTTGGTGACGGCCAACGACTATGGGCTCGGGCTCTACAACGGCGACACCGGCGTCACGGTGCAGCGCGACGGGGTGCTGCGGGCGGTGATCGCGGGCACGTCGCGGTCGGAGTTCGCGACCAGCCGGCTGGCCGATGTCGAGACCATGCACGCGATGACGATCCACAAGTCGCAGGGCAGCCAGGCCGACGAGGTGACCGTGCTGTTGCCGCCGCAGGACTCGCGGCTGTTGACCCGCGAGCTGTTCTATACGGCGGTGACGCGGGCCAAGTCGCGGGTGCGCGTCGTCGGCCCGGAGGCGTCGGTGAGGGCGGCGATCGAGCGGCGGGCGGTGCGAGCGTCGGGCTTGGCCCACCGCCTCGCCGGCTGAGGCTATTCTCGCCGCGAACGTGGGTTACCCGCACACCTACGCGCCGTTTGGCGTGCGTCGAGCCCACACTCGGCGCACGACGGGTAGGCCCACCCCCTTGTCGGCGCGAACGTGGGTTACCCGCACACCTTCGCGGCGTAAAGCGTGCGTCGACCCCACACTCGGCGGGTGAAGCGCACAGAGGGAACGCCCATCGCCGCGAACGTGGGTTACCCGCACACCTACGCGCCGTTTGGCGTGACACGAGCCCACACTCGGCGGCAAGAGGGAGCGGCGGGAGAGCCTGCTAGGTTTGGGCGGATGAGCTCCATCGCCGTCATCCCCGGGGACGGGATCGGTTCGGAAGTGATCGAATCGGCACGCGCCGTGCTCGACGCCGTCGCCGCCAAACACGAAATCGACTTGTCCTACACCGAATTCGACTGGTCCTGCCAACGCTACGAACGCGAGGGCGCGATGATGCCCGACGACGGCATCGAAACTCTCAGCCGCTTCGACGCCATCCTGCTCGGCGCGGTCGGCTGGCCCGGCGTGCCCGACCACGTGTCGCTGTGGGGGCTGCTGATCCCGATCCGGCGGGCGTTTCGCCAGTACGTCAACCTGCGCCCGATCCGGGTGTTCGACGGCGTCGCGAGCCCGCTGCGGCAGGCCGACGGCGTGGACTTCGTCGTCGTGCGCGAGAACGTCGAGGGCGAGTACAGCGAGATCGGGGGCCGGCTCAACCGCGGCTTCCCCGACGAGATGGCCGTTCAGGAGTCGGTGTTCACCCGCGCCGGGATCAGCCGCATCGCCGACTTCGCGTTCGAACTCGCCCGCAAGCGGCGCGGATACGTCACGTCGGCCACCAAGTCCAACGGCATCGTGCACACCCTGCCGTTCTGGGACCAGATCGTGGCCGAACGCGCCGAGCAGTTCCCCGACGTCCGCTTCGACAGCGAGCACATCGACGCGCTGGCCGCCAAGTTCGTCCTGCAACCGCAGCGCTTCGACGTCGTGGTGGGCTCAAACCTGTTCGGCGACATCCTTTCTGACCTCGCTGCGGCGGTCGCCGGGTCGATCGGGATCGCGCCGTCGGCCAACCTCGACCCCACCAAGCGCTATCCGTCGATGTTCGAGCCGGTGCACGGCTCGGCCCCCGACATCGCAGGCCGGGGCGTCGCCAACCCGGCCGGCGCGGTCTGGTCGGCGGCGTTGATGCTCGAACACCTCAGGCACCCGCAGGCCGCCGCCGAGGTGCTGGCCGCGATGGAGTCCACGCTGGCCAGCCCCGACACCCGCACCGCCGACCTCGGTGGCAGCGCCTCGACCGCCGACGTGACGCAGGCCCTCGTCACGCGGGTGATTTCGGCGCGCTAATCGCCCGTCACGGTCCATAAGCGCGCCGAAATCGCTAACTTGGACGCATGCGGCTGCTGATCAAGAACGTCGAGATCTTCGACGGCCTGTCCGACCGCCCGACCTCCGGGCACGTGCTGGTCGACGGCCGCACCATCGCCGCCGTCGAGACCTCGCCGATCAGCGAGGACGGCGCCACGGTCATCGACGGCAACGGCCGCACGCTGATGCCCGGCATGACCGACGCGCACGTGCACCTCGTCGGGATGGCCAACACGCTGATCGACTTCGTCATGGCGTCGCAAACCCAGCTCGCCGCGATGTCGCTGGCCAAAGCCAAGGACGTCGTGCTGCGCGGGTTCACCACCGTGCGCGACATGGCCGGCGACACCGCGGGCCTGAAGAAGGTGATCGACGACGGCCTCGCGGTCGGCCCACGAATCTATCCCAGCCAGGCCGCGGTCTCGCAGACCGCCGGGCACGGCGACTTCGGCTGGGTGTATCAAACGCCGACGGCGCTGGGCGGCAAGGAGTCTCGGGCCGAGGAGATCGGCTTCATGCGGGTCGCCGACGGCCCCGACCGGGTGCTGGCCGCGGTGCGCGAACAGCTCAAGCTGGGCGCCTCGCAGATCAAGCTGATGGCCGGCGGCGGCGCGGCGTCGCTGTACGACCCGCTCTACACGTTGCAGTTCACCGAGGCCGAGCTGCGGGCGGCGGTGATGGCCGCCGAGGACTACGGCACGTACGTGGCCACGCACGTCTACAACGTCGCGGGCATCCGCCGGGCCGTCGACGCCGGGGTGAAGTCGATCGAGCACGGCCATCTGGCCGACGAGGCCACCGTCGCGCTGCTCGCCGAGCGCCGCGTGTGGCTGTCGATGCAGCCGTTCGAAGAACACGACCACCTTTTCATCAGCGAAGACAGCGCCGCCAAGAACCGCGAGATCTGCGGCGGCACCGTGCAGGTCTACGAGTGGGCGAAAAAGCATGGGGTCAAAACGGCTTGGGGCACCGACCTGCTGTTCGAGCCCGAGCAGGACGCCCGCCAGAGCGACATGATGGTCCGGCTCAGCGAATACTTCACCAACCTCGAGGCGCTGAAGATGGTGACCTCGGGCAACGCCGAGCTGTTCCGGATGGCCGGCGAGCGCGACCCGTACAAGTCGGCGCGGCTGGGCGAGATCACCGCGGGCGCGTGGGCGGACCTGCTGCTGGTCGACGGTGACCCGCTGGCCGACCTGAGCGTGCTCGGCGACTCCGGGAAGAACCTGGCGCTGATCCTTAAAGACGGCACGATCGTGAAGAACACGTGCGATATTGGTACCCGTGGCAACGATTGACCGCACCCGTACCATCGCGGCGCCGATCGAAGAAATCTGGGACGTACTGGCCGATTTCGGCGCGATCAGCACATGGGTCGACAACGTCGAGCACTCATGCATCCTGGTCAGCCGGGCCAAACCGCTCGGCACCGCGCGCCGGGTCCAGGTCGGGCGCAACACCCTCGTCGAGACGATCGTCGAGTTCGACCCGCCGCACACCCTGGCCTACGAGATCGAGGGCCTGCCCAAGCAGATGGGTGAGCTCACCAACCGCTGGACCCTGCGGCGCGAGGGCGAGGACACCACGGTGACGTTGACCAGCACGGTCGAGATCGGCTCGCGGCCGGACCAACAACTGGCCGAACGCGTCATCTGTCGCATGCTGGCCCACCAAAACGCGTCGATGCTGGCCGGGCTGGCGAAACGAATGGAGAGAGCACGTGTCTGAGCGTCCCGACATCGTCATCATCATGACCGACGAAGAACGCGCGGTTCCGCCGTACGAGGCGCCCGAGGTCCTGGCGTGGCGGGACCGAACGCTTAAGGGCCGCAAGTGGTTCGACGAGCACGGCGTCAGCTTCCAGCGGCACTACACCGGTTCGCTGGCCTGCGTGCCGAGCCGCCCGACGATCTTCACCGGACAGTACCCCGACCTGCACGGCGTCACCCAGACCGACGGCATCGGCAAGACCGCCGACGACACCCGCATGCGCTGGCTGCGCAAGGGCGAGGTGCCCACCCTGGGCAACTGGTTCCGCGCCGCCGGCTACGACACCCACTACGACGGAAAGTGGCACATCTCCCACGCCGACCTGATCGACCCCGCGACCGGCGAACCGCTGGCCACCAACGACGCGGACGGCGTCGTCGACCCGGCCGCCGTGCAGCAGTACCTCGACGCCGATCCGCTTGCACCGTTTGGCTTTTCGGGATGGGTCGGCCCGGAGCCGCACGGCGCACCGCTGGCCAACGCGGGCATCCGGCGCGACCCGCTGATCGCCAACCGTGTGGTGGCGTGGCTGACCGACCGGTATGAGCGCCGCCGCGCCGGCGACCCCGACGCGCTGCGGCCGTTCCTGCTGGTGGCCAGCTTCGTCAACCCGCACGACATCGTGCTGTTCCCGCTGTGGTCGCGCAGGAGCCCGATTTCGTCGTCCCCGCTGGATCCGCCGCCAATTCCGAAGGCGCCCACCGCCGATGAGGACCTGAGCGACAAGCCGGCCGCCCAGATCGCCTACCGCGAGTCGTACTACTCGGGCTACGGGGTCGCGCCCGCGATCGAGCGGATCTACAGCCGAAACGCCCAGACCTACCGCGACCTGTACTACCGGTTGCACGCCGAAGTGGACACCCCGATCGACCGGGTGCGCCGCGCGGTCACCGAAGGCGGTTCCGAGAACGCGGTGTTGGTACGCACGTCGGATCACGGCGATCTGCTGGGCGCCCACGGCGGCCTGCACCAGAAGTGGTTCAACCTCTACGACGAGGCGACCCGGGTGCCGTTCGTGGTGGCGCGGATCGGGTCGGCGGCCACGACCGCGCGCACCGTGACCGCGCCGACGTCGCACGTGGACATCGTGCCGACGCTGCTCGGCGCGGCCGGGGTCGACGTCGATGAGGCGGCGGCCAAGCTGGCCGAGACGTTCAGCGAGGTGCATCCGCTGCCGGGCCGCAACCTGATGCCGGTGGTCGACGGCGAACCCGCCGACGAGTCGCGGCCGGTGTACCTGATGACCCGCGACAACGTCCTGGAGGGCGACACGCTGGCGTCCGGGCTGGCGCGTCAGCTCAAGCAGACCGTCAAACCGCCTGCGCCGCTGCGGATCCAGGTGCCGGCGTGGGTGGGGTCGAACTTCGAGGGCCTCGTGGTGCAGGTCGACGGCGTGCCCGGCGGCGAAGGCCATCTGTGGAAGCTGGTGCGCACGTTCGACGATCCGGGGACGTGGACGGAGCCGGGGGTGCGTCACCTGTCGGCCAGCGGGCTGGGCGGCGAGACCTACCGCAGCGAGCCGGTCGACGACCAGTGGGAGCTCTACGACCTGACCACGGACCCGACCGAATCCGAGAACCGGTGGGACGACCCCGCCCTGCACGAGCTGCGTCAGCACTTGCGGATGGAGCTCAAACAGGCTCGGGCGGCGTCGATTCCGGAACGCCACAACCCGTGGCCGTACGCGTCGCGCAGCGCCCCGCAACCGGGCCGCGGGGTGCGTGGCGCGCTGCAGCGGATCGGGGTGCTGCCGAGTTGACGAACGCGACCCACACCACGCCGAGGCGAAACTCGCCGCGGGTGACCACGTGGCGGTGGATCGCGGCGATCTTGGCGCTGACCCAGTTGGCCGCGCCGTTCGTCACCCAGGCGGTGGCGGGTGACTTCCTGGAGTCGGGGGCGACGAACGCGGCGCTGATCACCCCGGCCGGCTACGCGTTCAGCCTGTGGGGCCTGATCACGGTGCTCAGCGCGGCGACGATGCTGGCGGTGCTGCGGTTCGGGCTGGGCGCGTGGTGGGAGACGCGCGTGCTGGTCGACGCCAGCGTGGTGTTCGCCGGGTTCAGCGTGTGGCTGCTGGTGGCCGCGCAGGGCTGGCTGTGGGTCAGCGTGGCGGTGTTCGCGCTGATGGTGTCGGCGCTCAGCCACATCATGCGGCTGTTGGTGCGCCGCAGCCATGACCTGACGTGTGCGCGGTGGCTTGCGGTGTTGGCGACGGCGACGTTCGGGCTGTATCTGGGGTGGAGCAGCATCGCGGTGTTCGCCAACGTCGCCGCGGCGCTGATCGACAGCGGTGTGCCGGCCACGGCGGTGTGGTGGCAGCTGGCGGTGTTGGTCGCGGCCGCGGCGTTCGCGGTCGGGCTGGCGCGGATGCTGCGCGGGACGCCGGCGTATGTGGCCGGGGTGTTGTGGGCGCTGGTCGCGATCGCCATTGGTGCTGCGCAGCGCGGCAGTGCGGTGTTGGCGACGACGGCGATGCTGGCCGCGGCGCTGGTGCTCGTCGCGGCGGTGACGGCGATGCACCGACGCCGGGTCTGACGGTTCCGTAACACCCGCGCGGCGCGCGGCGATGATCTTGACGTAGGTGCCGTTCGGAGTCGGGGAGGCCGTGTGCGTCGTCGCTGGAGGGCCGCGCTGGTAGCGGTCGCGCTGTCAGTCGCCGTCGTCGTCGGAGAGTTTTCGCCCACAGTGGCGCAGGCGCAGCCGACGGCCGCGGTGAAGGACTTCTCCAAGCCGGCGATCGTCATTCTGGGGTACGGCCTCCATCCGAACGGCACCATGCGCCCGGTGTTGCGTCGTCGCGTGCTGATGGGGCTGACCGTGGCGCAGTTCTTTCCGCAGTCGCCGGTCATCGTGACCGGCGGCAACCCGCGCAACGGCATCACCGAGGCCGCGCAGATGCGCCGGATGCTCACGCTGCTGGGCTTTCCGCCGCACCGGATCATCGTCGAGGACAAGGCGAACAGCACCGTGCAGAACGCGCGGTTCTCGGTGCCGCTGGCCGAGGAGGCGGACACGTCGGGCATCATCCTGGTCACGTCGTCGTCGCACCAGGACCGCGCGGACACTACATTCATCAACGAGGGCGCCAACATCCTTGCCACGGTGAGCTTTCCCGATGAGAACCCGCAGACCAACGTGGTGCAGTTCGTACACGACGTGATGAGCCCGTTCATCAACGTGCGCTAGCCCGGTGGTATCGGCGAGCCGCCGAGTGAGTAGCTACGGTCGCGATCCGGCGGGTTTGACAACCGTGGCTGCTATCTCGGCGCCAACGGCCAGCGGCCCGCCGCCGAGTGAGTAGCCACGGTCGCGATCCGGCGGGTTTGACAACCGTGGCTGCTATCTCGGCGCCAACGGCCAGCGGCCCGCCGCCGAGTGAGTAGCCACGGTCGTGATCCGGCGGGTTTGACAACCGTGGCTGCTATCTCGGCGCCAACGGCGAGATAACAAGGTGATCACTGCCCCGCGCGGGGGCACGGACACCGACGGCGTGGCTGCTACTTTCGCGCGGTGACGAACGGATTCGTGCAGGTTGCGCGCCGGGTGTGCGCGGTGGTGGGCGCCGCGGTGACGCTGGCCGCCGCTGGTGCCGTCGTCGCGCCGCAGGCGGCGGCGTACTCGCGCGACGGGCTTCCGGTGGAGCGGTTGAGCGTGCCGTCGCCGGCGATGGGCCGCGACATCATCGTGCAGTTCCAGGGCGGCGGACCGCATTCGGTGTATCTGCTCGACGGCCTGCGCGCCCGCGAGGACGAGAACGGCTGGGACATCAACACCGGGGCGTTCGAGTGGTTCTATGAGTCGGGGATCTCGGTGGTGATGCCGGTCGGCGGGCAGTCGAGCTTCTACAGCGACTGGTACGCCCCGGCGAAGGGCAGCGAGGGCACCGTCACATACAAGTGGGAGACGTTCCTGACGCGTGAGCTGCCGACGTGGCTAGCGGCCAACAAGGGACAGGACCCTCGCGGCAACGCGGTGGTGGGCCTGTCGATGTCGGGCGGGGCGGCGCTGACGATGGCGGCGTGGTATCCGCAGCAGTTCATCTTCGCCGCGTCGCTGTCGGGCTACCTCAACCCGTCAAAGGGGTTGTGGCCGACGCTGATCGGGTTCGCGATGAAGGACGCCGGCGGCTTCGAGGCGGTCGACATGTGGGGCCCGCCCAACAACCCGGCCTGGCAGCGCAACGACCCGATGCTCAACATCAACCGGCTGGTGGCCAACCGCACGGCGCTGTGGATCTACTGCGGCAACGGCGCGACAAGCGATCTCGACGCCGGCGGCGACTTCGGCACCCAGTTCAGCGCGCAGTACCTGGAGAACATCACGCTGAGCACCAACAAGGAGTTCAAGGAGAAGTACCTGGCCGCCGGCGGGCGTAACGCGGTGTTCAACTTCCCGCCCAACGGCACGCACAGCTGGGGTTACTGGGGCGCCCAATTGCAGGCGATGAAACCGGATCTGGTGCGGATCCTCACCACGCCGGTGCCTCCCCCGCCGCCGCCCGTGCCCGTGCCGGGCGCGCCGATGCTGCCGCCCGCGCTGCCGCCTGCTCTTCCCGCGCCGGCGCCGGTCGGTTAGGCCTCGCCTTGCCGGTGCAGGTGCTTCCACCACCGGGCACCGCCGGCGAACGCGACGAGCAGGCCGATGCCGCCGATCACGATGCCGGTGAACAGCGACAGGAACATCGGGTCGACGGTGTCGCCGATCGTGCCCGGGCCGAACATGCCGCCGACCAGGAAGCCGAACAGCGGGGCCAGCACCGCGACCGCCAACCCGAGAAGGGTCGGCCACATCCCCGGCGGCGTGGGTTCGAGCACGACGGGACGTCCGTCGTCGAGAGGTTCTTGATCGGGTGGGGCGCTAGTCATCGGACCTCACTCTCCTGATATGCGAAACACCGTCACCCGTGGAATCGGCTGGGCGTTCGGTGCTTTCGAGGAACGGACGCACGATGTCCATCGGGATGGGGAACACGACGGTGGAGTTCTGGTCGGCGCCGAGCTCGAGCAGGGTCTGCAGATAGCGCAGCTGCAGCGACGCCGGGCTCTCGCTGAGCGTCATCGCGGCGTCGCGCAGCTCGGTGGAGGCCTGCAGCTCGCCGTGCGCGCTGATGACCTTCGCGCGGCGTTCGCGTTCGGCCTCGGCCTCGCGGGCCATCGCGCGCTGCATCATCTCGGGGATCTCGACGTCCTTGATCTCCACCACCTCGACCTGAATCCCCCACGGCTCGGTCTGTCTGGCGATCGAGGCGGCCAGGTCCTCGTTGAGGTCGGCGCGGTGCGCGAGCAGGGTGTCCAGATCGGCGCGCCCGACGACCGACCGCAGCGTGGTCTGGGCGATCTGCGAGGTGGCCACGGCGTAGTTCTCCACGGCCATCACGGATTTCGTCGCGTCGATCACCCGGAACAGCACGACGGCGTTGACGCGGGCGGTGACGTTGTCGCGGGTGATGACCTCCTGCGGCGGGATGGTCAGCGTCACCGTGCGCAGGTCGACGCGGACCAGCTTGTCGATGCCGGGCAGCACGACGACGATGCCGGGCCCGAGCGGCCCGCGCAGCCGCCCGAGCCGAAACGCCACCCCGCGCTCGTACTCCTTGATGATGCGCAGCGACGCGATGCCCACGCCCAGCAGCACCACGGCCAGGAAGACGATCACGACCACCCAGGCGCCCATCAGCGTGGCTCCCGACGATCGGATGCGTATGAGGTGCGACGACGAAGTTCCGCTTCGGCCAGTCGGTTTCGCTCCTCGATGTTGTCGTCAAGCGACTGGAACACCACGCCGTCGGGCACCGCCGGGGTGCGCCGCAGGTGTGACCACAGCGGCAGCGACACCAGCCCGGCGGCCACCGCGCTCCCGATCAGCAGCAGCGCCTCGGGCACGGTGTCGGCGGCCAGCGCCATCGCCAGCGGCCAGATGACCGCGATAGCGCTGACGGCGCAGGCGATTCCGCGGTGAAACCGGGCCGCCTCCGATGCGGGCCAGCTGTCGATCGCCCGGCTGACCTCGCGGCCGTCCTGCGAGGTGGTGCAGGTCTGCTTGACCGGGCAGGCGTTGCAGATCGACGGGCTACCGCGGTAGCGCATGACGCGGTTGTCCGGGTCGAACGACGTCGGCCACAACCACTGGTCCTCGGGGCACAGCCAGGCATCGTGGTCCTCGTGGTAGACGAACGGACCGTTGCGGTGCCCCTCCACCGCGGCCGCCGCGCGCCGAGCGAAAGTGTCGATGCCGTAGGCGATCAGGACCAGCAGCGCGGCGTAGCCGATGGTCAGCCAGGTGGCGGCCTCGATGCCCACGGTCACGGGCTCGCCCCGGTGTCACGGTCATCGGGTGCCGGCGGGCGCCGGTCCGAGGCGTAGCGCGACGTGCTGCTGCCGCCGCCCGCGGTGGCCAGGCCGGTGCGGTCCTCCTCGGCCTCGGCGTGCTCCTCGACGAACAGCGTCTCGGGCGGCAGCGTCCTGGCCGTCGCCTTGATGCCGTATCGCACACCGAGCCAGGCGATCCAGAGGAACGGCAGCACGCCCCCGATGATGAACAGGAAGTCTCCGGGCATGCGCAGCCACTCCAGCACGGCGTTGCCGGGCTGGGCGATATAGCCCAGCGAGCGGGCCTCGTAGTAGCCGTCGTTGACCGAATGCCACAGCTGCAGCACCCCCAGCGGCAGCAGCGTGGCGAACACCATCCAGGCCAGCCCGATGTTGAGGCTCCAGAACGAGATCTTGGCCAGTTTGTCGGGCCATTTGTCGGCCGGGATGATGTAGCGCAGCGCGAACAGCGCCAGGCCGACGGCGAGCATGCCGTACACGCCCATCATCGCGCCGTGCGCGTGGTTGGCGGTCAGCGCCGTGCCGATCTGGTAGTAGGACACGATCGGCAGGTTGATCAGGAAACCGAACACGCCCGCGCCCACGAAGTTCCAGAAGCCGACCGCCACCAGGAACATCACCGCCCAGCGGTGCGGGAACGGCGCGCTGCTGCGGGACTGCTGACGCGAGCCCAGCTGCAGGAACGTCCACGCCTCGACGGTGAGGAAGGTCAGCGGGATGACCTCCAGCGCGGAGAAGAACGCGCCAAGGGCCATGTGCTCCACCGGAGTTCCGGAGAAGTACAGGTGGTGCATGGTGCCGATCACGCCGCCCGCCGAGTAGAGGATGACGTCGAGGAAGATCAGCTGGATCGCGATCTTGCGCCGCACCACGCCGAGCATCACGAAGATGTAGGCGACCATGACCGTGGTGAACAGCTCGAGGAAGTCCTCGACCCACAGGTGCACCACCCAGAACCGCCAGAATTCGGCGACGGTCAGGTGGGTTTCGGTGCCGGCGAGCAGCCCGACCGCGTAGAACGCGGGGATGGCCAGCCCGGCGTAGAAGAACAGCCACGGCATGTTGAACTTGCTCTCGGTCTTCAGCCGCGACCGGATCGAGCGGAAGACGATGGCCATCCAGATGAACAGCCCGAGAACCAGCAGGATCTGCCAGAACCTCGGCAGGTCAAGGTATTCCCACTGCTGGTCGAAGAAGATCGAGCCCTTGGCCCAGTCCACGCCGAAGGTGCTCAGCGCGGTGCCCGTCAACGTGCCGGCCACGACGATGAACAGCGCGCCGAGCAGCGCGTAGGCCAGCCAGTGCTGCCGTCGCGGTTCGCGCCCGGAGATGATGGGCGCCAAGAAGATTCCCGCCGCCAGGAAGGACGCCGCCGTCCACAACAGCGACAGCTGCACGTGCCAGGTGCGCGCCAGGTTGAACGGCAGCAGCCGGGCCAGGTCGATGCCGAAGAAGCTGCTCAGATCGGCGCGGTAGTGCTCGATCGCCCCGCCGAGCACCGCCTGGCCGAGGAACAGCACGGCGACCACGAGGAAGAACCAGGCGGTGGCCTTCTGCGACGGCGTGATCTGCACCTCGCCGGGTTGACGGAACGCCAGCGACGGGGTTTCGGTTGCGTGCCAACCGATCTTGCGGCTCCACCGGCCGTAGAGGGCGAACAGCGCGCCGAGCCCCGCCAGCAGCGCGACCAGCGACATCGCCGACCAGACCAGGATGTCGGCCGTCGGGGTGTTGTTGACGCGGTGCTCGGGCGGCCAGTTGTTGGTGTAGGAGTAGGAGTGGCCTTCCCGCTCGGCGGCCGAAGCCCAGGCGGTCCACGCGAAGAACGCGGTCAGGTCGTTGATTTCCTGCGGGTCGGTGATGACGCGCGGGATCAGGCCGTATTTGGTGGAGTCGGTGCCGAAGATCTCGGCGTAGTGGTCGCGGATGCGCTCGAAGGCGGCGGCCTGCTCGGCGGTGAACTGCAGTGTGCCGGTGGCCTCGTCGAAGCGGTTGGTGCGCATCATCTCGACGACGGCGGCGGTGGGATCCTGCACGCCGCGGTCGCGCAGCGCGTCGCCGACGTGGTCGGCCGACAGCCGCAGGTACTCGGCCGTGTAGTCGGGGCCGAGGTAGCCGCCGTGACCCATCACCGAGCCGTACTGCTGCAGCCCGCGGCGCAGGAAGATCTGCTGGCCGTCGGTGATCTGCTGTTCGGTGAACAGCGTCTGGCCGTCCGGGCCGACCACCCGCTGCGGCAGCGGCATCGAGTCGGTGTAGGTCCGCGCCGCGAGCACGCCCATGATCAGGAAGCCGAAGACCATGACAAGCGCGACGCCCTGGACCCACCCTTTCGAGATCGCGAGCTCCGCCTTGGTCGGGCGAGGTTCCAGGAACTGCTCGGTCATGCCAAACCCCCGGGGTTGAGATTCAGAGCGTTCTGATGGTCAAAATAGCCCTAAGCGTTGAGATATTGGGGATGTTGGCGATTCCGGCGCGGTTCAGTCGGCGGCGGTCCAGTCGTAGGGCAGGAACTTGCCGTCGAACGTGACGACGACGCGGTCCCCGGACGGGTGCGGTTTCTTCTCGACGTTGACGCTGAAGTTGATTGCGCTCATGATGCCGTCGCCGAACTCCTCGTGGATGAGCTCCTTGATCGCGCCGCCGTAGACCTGCAGGGCCTCGTAGAAGCGGTAGATGGTGGGGTCGGTGGGCACCGCGGTGGGCAGGCCGCCGCGCATCGGCACCGCGGCGAGGACCGGTACGACGGACTCGTCGAGCCCGAGCATGCCGACGAGCGTGCGTGCGGACTCGGCCGGGATCGGGTGCTGCCCGAGCAGCGCGGAGGTGGTCCACACGACGGGCTTGTCGATGGCGTCGGCGAGTTGCTGCCAGGTCAGGCCCTTGGCGAGGCGCGCGGTGAGGATCTGCTGGGTAATTTCTTCTCGGGTCATGTCCCTATCGTGCCGCTCTTCGCACCGAGATTTCGCGAGACGTACACCAGGGTCGCGATCGCGGACGATCCGCGGCCCTGGGTGTACGTCTCGCGAACCGGATTAGGCGGCGGGGCGGATCGCCGGTAGGCCGCCGCCGACGGTCAGGATCGCGCCGTTGACGTAGCTGGCGGCCGGTGAGGCGAAGAACGTCACGGCGTTGGCGATCTCCTCCGGTGTGCCCGTTCGGCCCAAAGCCATTGCGCGGCCCAGGCGAAACGGCGTTGACGCGTACGCCCCTGGCCCCGAACTCGTCGGCCCACAGCTTGGTCAGCAAGTCCAGACCGGCTTTGCTCGCGCCGTAGATGCCTGCGTCGGCGGCGGGCGTGCTCGCCGCCACGGTGCTGACGTTGACGACGGTGCCGCCGCCGCGCGCGATCATGCCCGACACGAGCTTCTGCACCAGCACGTAGGGCGCGCGCAGGTTGGTGTTGATCTGCTCGTCGAAGTCGGCGTCGGTGGTGTCGGCGGTGGCCGCGAAGCGATAGATTCCGGCGTTGTTGACGAGGACGTCCACGTCGCCGGCCGCATCGGCGAACCGACGGGCATCGGTGGCGTCGGCGAGATCGGCGGCAATGAATCGTGCTTTGCCGCCGGCGTTTTCGATATCTCGCACCGTCTTCGCGCCGCGCTCGGCGTTGCGGCCGTGGACGATCACCTTGGCGCCTTCTGCGGCGTAAAGCCGGGGGGTCGGTCGTTTATCCGTGAGCGTCACCACAGCACGGCGATGGCGGCGGCCGCGAAGGACAGCACCCCGATCGACCAGAACATCGGCCGCGGCACCGGCTCGCCGGTGCGCTTCTGGCGCGCGCTGCCCATGCCCAGCACCCCGCCGAGGACGATCAGGATGACGAGCTTGACGCCGATCTTCGGATAGTTCAGTTCGATGCCCGCCGGCCACGGCGCCGCCAACGCCAGCCCGGTGATCAGCGACAACACCAGCCCGTAGTCCATGGCGCGGGTGGCGCGGAACCGGGCAGCGGCGGCTTCGGCGACCCAGGCCCCGAAGGTCACCGCGAACCCCACGATGTGCAGCAGTACAACTACGTCGCGTAGTAGGTCCATGGCGCCAAAGTCTAGCCGCAACGGCGTAGCGTCCGTCCCATGTTTGTCGACGCGATGACCACCCCGCAGCCGTTGGCGCAGATCGGCGAGGTCGCCAGGCGCACCCAGGAGGCGGGCTTCTCGGGGTTGTTGTTCACCGAAACCGGCCGCACGGCGTATCTGAACGTCGCGGTGGCCTCGCAGGCGGCGCCGGGTCTGGCGTTGTCGACGGGGGTGGCGGTGGCGTTTCCCCGCAGCCCGTTCGTCACGGCGGCGACGGCGTGGGAGCTGCAGGAGTCCGCCGGCGGCAACTTCCGGCTGGGCCTGGGCACGCAGGTGCGCACGCATGTGGTGCGCCGCTACGGCGTGGAGTTCGAGCGGCCGGGCCCGCGGCTGCGCGACTACGTGCTGGCGGTCAAGGCATGCTTCACGGCGTTTCGCACCGGCACGCTCGATCACCACGGCGAGTTCTACGAGCTGGACTTCATCACCCCGCAGTGGAGCCCGGGACCCATCGACGCACCCGACCCGAAAGTGGATGTGGCGGCGGTGAATCCATGGATGCTGCGGATGGCCGGCGAAGTGGCCGACGGTGTGCATGTGCATCCACTGGGCGAGCCCGGCTACATCTGGCGCCATGTCGTGCCGAACATCGCGATCGGGGCGGAGAAGTCGGGCCGCTCCCCCGACGACGTGGCGGTGATCGTGCCGGTGCTGACGATCGTGGGTGACACCGACGAGGAACGCGCCCGCGAGCGTGAGCTGGTGCGCGCGAGCATGAGCTTCTACGGCAGCACCCCCAACTACGCGTTCATCTGGGACGAGGCCGGCTTCGAGGGGACGACGGCGCGGATCCGCGAGAAGCAGAAGGCCGGCGACTACAAGGGCATGGCCGAGCAGATCACCGACGAACACATCGCGAAGTTCGCGACGGAGTCGACGTGGGATGGATTGGCCGACACCCTCATTGAGAAGTACGGCGGCCTGGCGACGCGCATCGTGCTGTACAACTCGCTGGCCGATCCGGAGCGCATCGAACGCTACGGCGCCGTCGCGCAGCGCATCGCGGGTTCCTAGTCCAACGGGTCGATCAGGCCGGCCAGTGCCGTGCGCGATCGGATACCGAGCTTGCGGTAGATCCGGGACAGGTTGGCCTCCACCGTTTTCGGGCTGATGAACAGCTCGGCGCCCACTTCCCGGTTGGTCATGCCCGAGGCCACCAGCTCCGCGACCCGCCGCTCGGACCTGGTGAGCTGCGCGCCGTCGCCTCGGCGGACGGTCATGCGATCCAGCTCGGCGCGTGCGCGAGCGCCCCACGGCGCGCATCCGAGATCGTCGAACACCGCCAGCGCGGCATTGATATCGGCGCTCGCATCGTTGCGGCGGCGTTGCCGCCGATTGAGCTGGCCGCAAACCAGTTGTGTGCGAGCCCGTTCCAGCGGCATCGGCAACCGTTCGTGGTGCACGAGTGCCTGCCGCGCGGCTTTCGCGGCCGCCCCGACCTCCCCGCGCGCCGCCAACGGCATGCTGCGGCACCGTCCGCCGACGGCCAGCAGCCGAGGCCGTTCGAGCAGACGACCCCGGCGCTCGAGCCGGTCGATCAGCGTCTCGGCTTCGGCGAGCTGATCGACGTTGATCAACGCTTCGACCCCCGGTTGACGGCCGGGGTCGTCGGTACCGACGGCTCCGACGCCTTCACCGTCGTCGCCAGCGACGGCGAAGCCACCGCCGAGACGACGATCACCGTGCCGATCGCAGCGGCGGTCATCACCACCAGTTCGATCGCGCTCGGCGAGACCCTCGGCTATGTCTCGGTCAGCCCCGACGGCAGCACCGCGTACGTCACCGCTGACACCGCCCTGTTCGTCATCGACCTGGCAACCGAAGCCGTCACCGGGCTCGACACGTCCGACACAGCGTGGTGTTCATCAGCGCTCCGGTGGGTGAGGTGGTCAGCGCCTTGCCGGTCGTGGTCGCGCCCGACGGTGGGCAGATCTACGTCGGCGGCCCGACCAAGAAGGTGACAGTGCTGGGGAGCGCCAACGGCGGGTTCATCAAAGACATCGATATCGCCGGCGACCCCGTCGCGATGGCTGTCAGCGCGGACAACACCACCCTGTATCTGGTCTCGACCAGTGCCGATCACTTCCTGTCGGCGGTCGACATCGCCACCGGCGTGGAAACCCCACTCGCGGCGTACACCGCATACGACCTCGCCTTGAGCCTGGATGGCGAGCTGCTGTACGTGACTGATCCGGCGAACGAGCAAGTGGTCGTGTACTCAACCGCGACCAACGAGGAGCTTTACCCGATCGCGGTGGGTGCCCATACGTCCGCGGTGGCCATCAGTCCCGACGGCAGCCTGCTCTACGTCGCCAACCCCGGGGCGGTGACGGTGATCGACACCGCCACGCAAACGGTCATCACGACATATCCCGCGGGGTTCATCCTCCTGGACATCGCGGCCGGCCCCGGCGGCTCCTACGCGGTCGATCTGGTCAACGACGCCCTGATCACCGCCCACCTCGTGTCCATCGTCTGACGGCCCGGTGTCGGGGCCGCTTGTCGGTCGCGATTACGGAATCGGCCCCGCGGCGAAATATCATCGCTGCCGATATGACCGACAACGCCCTCGCCGCCGAAGCCGCCCGGCGCAGAACCTTCGCCGTCATCAGCCATCCCGACGCCGGCAAATCGACGCTGACCGAGGCGTTAGCCCTGCACGCCCGGGTCATCACCGAGGCAGGCGCGGTGCACCGCAAGGCGGGCCGACGCGCCACGGTGTCGGACTGGATGGAGATGGAGAAGGCCAGGGGCATCTCGATCACGTCGACGGCGCTGCAGTTCCCGTACCGCGACTGCGTCATCAACCTGCTCGACACCCCCGGCCACGCCGACTTCTCCGAGGACACCTACCGGGTGCTGACGGCCGTCGACTGCGCGGTGATGCTGGTCGATGCGGCCAAAGGGCTTGAGCCGCAGACGCTGAAGCTCTTCCAGGTGTGCAAGCATCAGGGCATCCCGATCATCACGGTGATCAACAAGTGGGACCGGCCCGGCCGCCACGCGCTGGAGTTGATGGACGAGATCGCCGACCGGATCGGGCTGCGCCCCACTCCCCTGACCTGGCCGGTCGGCATCGCCGGCGACTTCAAAGGGGTGCTGGACCGTCGCGATGGTCATTTCATCCGGTTCACCCGCACCGCCGGTGGGGCCACCGCGGCACCCGAAGAACACATCGCCGCCGTCGGCGCCCATGCCGCCGCGGGTGACGACTGGGACACCGCCGTCGAGGAATCCGAGCTGCTGTCGGCCGACGGCGCCGACTATGACCGCGACCAGTTCCTCAGCGGCGCAGCCTCTCCGGTGCTGTTCACCTCGGCGGCGCTGAACTTCGGGGTGAACCAGCTGCTCGATGTGCTGATCGAGCTGGCACCGGCCCCGGCCGGCGCGGTCGACGTCGACGGGGTGTTGCGCGGCACCGAATCCGCGTTCAGCGCTTTTGTTTTCAAGGTGCAGGCCGGTATGGACTCCGCGCATCGCGATCGCATCGCGTATGCCCGGGTGGTCTCGGGGACGTTCGAGCGCGGTGATGTGCTCACCCACGCCGCCACCGGTAAGCCGTTCGTCACCAAGTACGCGCAATCGGTGTTCGGTCAGCATCGTTCGACGCTGGACACCGCGTGGCCGGGCGATGTGATCGG
The DNA here is from genome assembly GCF_010725725.1 of Mycolicibacterium pulveris. Classification (NCBI taxonomy): domain Bacteria; kingdom Bacillati; phylum Actinomycetota; class Actinomycetes; order Mycobacteriales; family Mycobacteriaceae; genus Mycobacterium; species Mycolicibacterium pulveris. The sequence goes on from NZ_AP022599.1 coordinate 1,287,542, forward strand.
GTTGGCCAACGCGGCCGTGCTGCGTCCCGGCGACACGCTGTATCGCGATGTCCCCGTGGTATTTCCGCCGATCCCGAGCTTCTCCCCCGAGCATTTCGCGGTGGCCCGCGGCACCGATCCGAGCAAGCACAAGCAGTTCGGCCGCGGTATCGAACAGCTCGAGCAGGAGGGTGTGGTGCAGGTGCTGCGCTCCGACCGGCGCGGTGACCAGGCCCCGGTGCTGGCGGCCGTCGGCCCGATGCAGTTCGAGGTGGCGTCGCACCGGATGGCCACCGAGCTCAGCGCCCCCATCTCGCTGGAGTCGCTGCCCTACCAGGTCGCGCGGGTCGTCGCCCCCGAGGACGCCGAGTTCATGGACAAACAGGTCTCCGCCGAGGTGTTGACCCGCACCGACGGCGTCATGCTCGTGCTGTTCTCCACCCCGTGGCGGCTGGAGGGCTTTCAGCGCGACAACCCCGACGTTGCGCTGGGGTCGTTGGTGGCCGCGGGGATGTAGCCCTGGATGTGCTCGGGAAGTTGCTATGGGTGAGATTGCGCTGAGGGCTGTTGTGTCGCCGTCACAGCCCTGGTTTCAATCTCGTGCATAGCGTCGCAAGCGCACACGGTTTACTTGGAGCCGATGGCACTGGACCGCGAGATCATCCTCACCGAGGAGTTCCGGCACGCACTGGCGCTGCTGGCCGACGGCAGGCACATGTTCCTCACGGGCAAGGCCGGCACCGGCAAGTCGACCCTGATCCGCCACTTCATGGCCAATACCGACCGCAACGTGGTGGTGGTCGCGCCGACCGGTATCGCCGCGCTCAACGTCGACGGTTACACCATCCACCGGCTGTTCGGGTTCCGCACCACCACATCGTTGGCCGACGTCAGCAGCGGTGACTACCGGCCAAGCCGGTTCACCAAGACGCTGGCGTCGCTGCAGACGTTGATCATCGACGAGGCGTCGATGGTGCGCGCCGACATGTTCGACATGGTCGCCGGCGCGTTGGAGCGGTTCGGTCCCGCGCCCGGGACGCCGTTCGGCGGGGTCCAGATCGTGCTGGTCGGCGATCTGTACCAGCTGCCACCGGTGGTCAGCGACGGTGAAGAGGCTTACTTCTCCACCGCTTACGAGACGCCGTACTTCTTCTCGGCCCACCGGTTCACGCGGGAGGACTTCCCCACCGTGTCGCTGACAACGGTGTTCCGGCAGCTTGGTGATGACCGGATGACGGCGATACTCAACGAGATTCGCGAAGGCGTGCTGCTCGGGCACGCCCAGGAACAACTCAACGCCCGCGCCGACGCCGAGTTCGTGCCGCCGGACGGGGAGTTCTGGTTGACGTTGGCGCCGACCAATCGGCTGGTCACTGCACGCAACCGTCAGCACCTCGAACGGCTGCCGGGCGACGAACTGATACACCGGGCACGGGAATCCGGGGATTTGTCGCTGTTCGACAAGCCGATCGAGGACGAGCTGCGGTTCAAGGTCGGCGCGCAGGTGATGATGCTCAACAACGACCAGGGCGACCGGTGGGTCAACGGCTCGATCGGGCGCGTGGTCGGCGTGGACTACGACCGCTACGGCGCCGTCGTCGAGGTGGAGTTCGCCGACGGATCATGCGCTGACGTCACGCCTTTCACGTGGGAGGCGACGCGCCCGGTGATCGAGGGCGGTTCGCTGCGTCGCGAAGTGATCGGCACCTTCACGCAGCTGCCGTTCAAGCTCGCCTGGGCGATCACGATCCACAAGAGCCAGGGGCAGACGCTGGACCGCCTGGTCGTCGACCTCACCGGCGGGATGTTCTCGACCGGTCAGCTCTACGTGGCGTTGAGCCGGTGCACGTCGTTGGCCGGTTTGGTGCTGAAACGTCCTGTGCTGCCGAAGGATCTGAAGACGGACCGGCGCATCGCGCGGTTTCTGCGCGACTCGGGCGATCGGGCCGCGGCGCGGCGCTACTGCGCGATCGGCATGCTGACGGTCGGCGACGAGGGCCGGATGTCGCGGCCGAGGCCGGTGGAGTTGGCGGTGGCGTTCGACGACGGCACCGGGTTGTCGACGCTGATCAATCCGCAGCGTGATCTCGCTGATGCGCGAAATGCGTTCGGTATCAGCGTGTCCGATGTGCTGCTGGCGCCGACGCTTCGGGAGGCGTGGGCGCTGATCGCACCGATGCTGGCGGGGTGCACGCCGGTCGGCGCCGGGGTGGACGAGACGCTGGGGTTGATCGACTTCGAGCTCAAGCGGCTGGGACAGGTGGCGGTGATGCCGTTCGGGGTCGAGCTCGGGCGGGTGCCGGTGACGGGGCGCACGGCGTTGGAGCGGGCGCAGTCGGCGCTGAACGCGCACGCATCGACCGAAGCCCAGGGCGGCTCGTCGGCGTTCGAGGAACCCGAGGAGGCCGAACTGGTGTCGGGGCTGCTGGTCAGCCGCGACCACGCGACCCCGACGCCGTCGGCCGATCATCTGCCCGGGTTGTCGGCGTTGCTTCGGGTCAGCCGCGGGGTCGGGGCGGTGGTGTTGGGCAGGCTGTCGGCCGCCGAGGTCGACACCGGGGATGCGACGACGTGGGACGCGGCGGCCCGCCAGTCGGTGGCCGACCAGCTGCGGGCCGCGGCCGCACGCGCGCCGTTGCCGGATGAGGTGGTGGCGCGCCTGCATGAGGCGTCGGCGCTGCTGGGCGTCGACGTGGTGAGCGGGGCGGCGACGGCTTCGCGGCACGATATCGACGCGACGTTGGTCCCGGGCGCCCGGATCTGCTTTACCGGAACGGCTTTGGACGCGGCCGGGCGGGTGGTGGAGCGCGACGAGATGGAGCGGTTGGCGGCGTCGGCGGGCCTGGCGCCGGTACGGACGGTGACGAAGACACGGTGCGAGGTGTTGATCACCGCCGAGGCCGGGACGCAGTCCGGTAAGGCGCGCAAGGCCCAGGAGTACGGCAAGGCGGTGTTCACCGCCGAGGAGTTCTTCGCATGGCTGGCGGGCCGGTGACTCCTTGCCTCGTATGGTGACCGCATGCGCAAATATCGAGTTCTTCACATCGCCCGGCAGGTGGCGGCGCTGGCTGTCGCGGCAATGACCGCGGCCTCCACCCTCAACGGTTACCGGCCGCTGGCGCGTAAGGGCTACCCGTCGATGGTCTCGTTCGGGTACGGCCTGGTGGTCAGCGAACTCCCCCAACAGACGCTGGCAAGCCAGCTCGCCGGGCTGGCGTTGACCGGGCGCCGGCTGACCCGGCCGGTGCGCATCATCGCCTGGGTGGTCGCCGCGATCTCAGCGGTGGGCCTGCTGAACTTCAACCGCGCGGGGCACCGGGCCGGTACCCCGCTGAAGGAAGCGTTGGACCGCGGTCTGGGCGCCGATCGCCGCACGGACTCGACGGGCCTGTGGCGTCGACCCGCCGGCGCGGGCACCGCCAAGAGCCCGGGCGCGCTGCGGATGCTGCGGATCTACCGCGACTACGCCCACGACGGCGACATCAGCTACGGCCCCTACGGCAGCGCCAATCATCTCGACATCTGGCGGCGTCCGGACCTTGACCGCAACGGGAAGGCGCCGGTGCTCTTCCAGGTCCCCGGCGGCGGCTGGGTGACGGGTAACAAACGCGGACAAGCGCATCCGCTGATGAGCCACCTGGCCGAGCTCGGCTGGATCTGCGTGGCGGTCAACTACCGGCACAGCCCGCGCAACACGTGGCCCGACCACATCGTCGACGTCAAGCGCGCGCTCGCGTGGGTCAAGGCCCACATCGCCGAGTACGGCGGCGACCCCGAGTTCATCGCGATCACCGGCGGCTCGGCCGGCGGGCACCTGTCGTCGCTGGCCGCGCTGACGCCCGGCGACCCGCGGTTCCAGCCGAGCTTCGAAGACGCCGACACCCGGGTGCAGGCCGCCGTCCCGTTCTACGGGGTCTACGACTTCACCCGCTTCGACGATGCGATGCATCCCTCGATGCCGGAGCTGCTCGAGAAGATGGTCATGAAACAGCCCCACACGACGAACTTCGAGGCGTACGCCGAGGCGTCGCCGGTCAACCACGTGAGCGCGGACGCGCCGCCGTTCTTCGTGTTGCACGGGACCAACGACTCGCTGGTGCCCGTCGAGCAGGCGCGCGCGTTCGTGGCCAAGCTGCGCGACGTTAGCACCCAGCCGGTGGTCTATGCCGAATTACCGTTCGCCCAGCACGCGTTCGACATGTTCGGCTCGGCGCGTGCCGCGCACGCCGCGGTGGCCGTCGAGCAGTTCCTGGCTGAGATCTACGCGGACTGGCAGGCGGCGGCACGGCCCGAGGACGTCAGCGCCAGGTGAAATCGGTGCAGTCGATGCCCGGAAATCGCCGCTAGGCTCGACGCGTGGACTCCGGAGACCTCGAATCACGCGTCAGCGCGCTCGAGGAGCAGGTGCAGGGCCTGACCGGGCGGGTGCGCGCCACCGAGCACGACGCGGCGGCCGCGCGGGTGCTGGCCGGGGCCGCCGACCGCGACGTCACCGAGTTCCGGGAGGAAATCCGCGACTTCCGCAGAGCCACCGCGGCAAGCTTCAACGCAATGCGCCAGGACTTCGTCGACCTCCGCACCCACGTCGACAACGGCTTCATGGAGATACGCGGCAAGTTCGACGTCATGGCCGCTGGGCAACAGCAGATCGTGGACCTTCTTCAGCGCATCAGCGCCGGGTCGGCGCGGTAGTCGGACGGCATCATGGCGACGCTTCACACCCGGGTGGCGCGCATCGCCGAGGCGACCATGGCCGAGCACGGCTTCGTTAGCCCCGTCGACGTCCTCGTCGGCCTGGGCTGGCTGGCGCAGGTCAACGTCGAGCGCTGGGAAATGGGTCGCGTCCCTGTGCTCGCCCGGTGCGCGGGGGTCGACGCCGACAAGCTCGGCGCGGCGCTGATAGCGGTGCAGCAGTGGGCCCGCGACCGCGAGCTGCACCCGTACGAAATGGATTACCGGGACCGGCAATTCAGTGAGGGCGGCGATCCCGACACCGAGCGCGCTTACCGCACTCAGTGGGGGTTGCCCGGCGGACCGGACCCCGTCTCCGAGCGCCCGCGCCAACGGCCGCAGGACATCGTGGTGATTTCACCGCACGACTCGTTTGTGTGCGACGCGTGCGACGAGCCCGGCGACCTACTCGTCAAGGACCCGAAGGGCACGTTGTGCCTGGACTGCGCGGACCTGGATCATCTTGAGTTTCTGCCGTCCGGCGACGCGGCGTTGACGCGGCGCGCACGAAAGGCCAGCCGGTTGTCGGCGGTGGTCGTGCGGTGGAGTCGACGACGCAAACGCTACGAGCGGCAAGGGGTTCTGGTGGAACCGGCCGCGATCGAGCAGGCGGCGCAGGAATGCCTGTCCGACGCGGACGCGCGCGCCCGGCGCAGGGAGCGGGATCGCAGCCGGCGGGCTGTGGAGGACGAGGAGTTTCGCGGTGAGTTCGCCGCGGCGATCCGCCGACAGTTTCCGGGGTGTCCGGCCGAGCGCGCCGAGGCCATCGCGCTGCATGCCGCGGCGCGGGGCAGTGGGCGGGCCGGGCGAAGCGCGGCGGGACGCTCGTTGGACCGCGAGGCGGTGCGCCTGGCTGTCGCGGCGTCGGTGCGCCATCTCGACACCGACTACGACGACCTGCTGATGTCCGGTTACGACCGCGATTCGGCTCGCGCGCAGGTGTATACGCGCGTGGAGGACGTGCTCGACGCGTGGCGCCGCGGCGTGGTGACGCTCGACGGGCCTGGCTGAGCTCGCGGTCGTCGAGTTCTGCGCCAGGGCTGTGGTCCGAGCCGCGTCACGACCCTGGTGCAGATTTCGCGGCGCATGCGCTCGCTCAGGGGTTTCAGAGCCCTTCGGCGTCCAGCGCCTTCATCAGTGCCGGCCGCCTGCCGTAGTCTTTGCGGATCTGCGCGATGAACGACGCGAAATCTGCGCTGCGACCGCCCTTCTCGTAGAGTCGCGCCATTTTTGCCAACGTCTCGGCGATGCCCGGATAGCACGTGGAGTCGGGGTAGCGCAGATCGCTCTCGAGCTGCGGTCGGTACAGGTCTGCCGCCGCGACGGGCCGGGCCTCGGCGCCCCGGTCCGCTAGTTCCCGCCACGCCCGGCCGGCGCCGTAACGGTCCGCGGCTCGCCACGCGGCGTCGATATCCCCCTCGCTCAGGCAGAGTTGCACCAGGACCGCGCCGGCGGCGAAATGGTCTGAGGCGAGTTCGCGTGCGTGCTCAAAGGCCCAGTCGCGTTCGGTCTCGGTGCGGTCGACGCCAGCGGCGAAATCCCGGAGAACACTGTAAGTCTGGACAGACGGTTGTCGAACGAAATCTGCACGCAGGACGGCGACTGCGTCGTCGATGCGGCCGAGCTCGCGGTAAGTCCGGGCGACGTCGTCAGGACTCAGTCGGTACGCGGTCCCTCCGGCGTAGCTGGTGACGCATCCGTCGGCAACCGCGCGGTCGATCCATGTCAGCGCCTCCGCGGCGCGTCCGCCCGCGCGCAACCGGTCGACGATCGTGCCGTACTCAGGGTGTTGCCCTTGGCTGAGTAACTCGATGGCCCGGTCGACGTCGCCGTCGTGATCGGCGAGCTCCAACAGCATTGCGTCGACCTCGTGCCGCTTCCATTGATCAAGACCGGCGAGCTCGCGGTCCAGCGCTGTCACGGCGCGCCGATACGTCGCGAGGGCCCGCTCGTCGAACGCATCGACGAAGTCGGCCAAGGTCACGTTCGGCCACCCCGGCGAGTCGGCCCGGAAGTTGACTAGCCATGTGGCGAGCTTGACCGGATCCGGGTAGCCCAGCCGGCAGGCCCGCGCGTAGAGGCCGACGGCCCGCTGGCATTGATCACCGATCGAGCCTGAGGAGTCGTCGGCCTGCTCCATGATCTTGCGTAGCCGGGTCAGCGCGCGCAGCAACGCCGGGCGCACGATCTCGGCAGCACCAACGTCGAGGTGGTCTTCGAGTTCGTCGAGCATTTCGCTGGCCACGGCCGCGACCTCGAAGGAGCGCCGGTAGTCGATAAAGCCGCGGAACCTCAACGTGTTTCGCACATAGGCCTCAAGCTCCGCCTTGGCCTGCGCGTCGTCGCCGGAGGCGGTCTTGGCGCGAAGCTCCAGCATGCGCCGCAATCCGTCATCGCGTTGTGCGAGCGTCATGACCATTTGGCGCAGTTGGTCGACGCTCATGGCCTCCACAACCGCCTCCAGCCCCAGGGTGGGATCGTCGTCGACGGCGACCCGCCCGGAGTCGATCACAGCGAGGCCGGTCGCGACCAGGTGCTTGCAGAAGTTGCCGTCGGCGTGGTGAGGGCAGGTGCAGGTCCCGACGGGTCGCGGACCCGACCAGTCCAACTCCACGGTGTAGACGTTCTTGGCCTGGATCGACGCGTAGGCCTTGACGTTGGTGACGCGCAATCCGCGCACGTAACGGACGTAGTCTTCGCCCCGGGCGTAAACGACATCCCCGGCGATGTTGCGCAGCATCGTCTCGGAGAGCGTCATGGCACCATGGTGCCCCATTGGTCGGGGAACTCGCCCCCGGATGCCTCAACCAGACCACTGCAGTCTCTAGGTCATGACAACGTGCGCTCGATCAGGGGCTAGTGCCAGGTCGGCTCGTCGTCATCGTGACCGCGTTCGTCCTCTTTGTCCTGCGCGTAGCGGACGGCATAGCCGACGACCGCAGCTATGACGAACATGATCAGCAGCTGCCAGACCCTCACCGTGACAGGCAGATCTAGAAACGCCGTCGTGAGGCCGCTGTCGGTCATTTCAGGCACCCGAATTTATCTAAGCAATATTTGTAAATATCGCTCAGACCATATCGCGAGCGACGGCCAGCTTGAAAAGCGGTACAGGCGCCCCCCGCCGGCACAGCCACGACGAATCCACGTTTGCGCATCATCCCCCCTTGATCCGCGCGAACACCTCGACCATAGACACGGCCACCGACAACTACGGCGACGATGAAGTGCGGAGAGCCTAAATCCGCAGGTAATCAGGGCTTTCTGGCCAGCAGCCATGCCTCGCCGTCGCCCTCACCCGAGGCGATGACCTCCAACTGGGCGAACGCGGTCGTCAACTCCCCTGGCGCCGTCCGGAATCGACCCGGTCCGGCGCCGACGACGCTTCGCGTCGAGATCGCCAGCAGCCCACCGGGTGCGAGCCGTTCGATGATCCGTTGGTCCAGCCGCCGGTCCCGGAACCGGTGACAGAGGACGACGACGACGGGCGGGCCCGCGGGCAGACCGCTATCGAGGTCGACGACGTCGAATCGGCACCGATCGCCGACACCGCTGCGCGCAGCCAGATCTCGCGCCTGGTTGATGGCTGTCGGCGAAATGTCGATTCCCCAGACGTCCATGCCGCGTAAGGCGAGCCACACGCTGGCCCGCCCTTGCCCGCATGCCAATTCGAGTGCTCGCCCCTTCGTCGGGAACAGGTCCTCGAACGGCGCGAACACGGCAGGCAGACGCACCTCGTCCGCCTGTGGTACGGCGCGACTTCGGTAGCGCTCCTCCCAGCGATCGCGGTCCAGCTCGCTCATCGAGGTCAGAGTACGCAACGACTCTGGCGATCACTGATCGGCTCCGACGGCAAAGGAAAATCTCCAGCGGGCAGAGTCGCGTTCGCAAGACCGCTCGGCGTTTAGTTGCCTTCCGCGATTGACGGGTGCGCGACGACGGGATAACCGTGCCGCAGTGCTCCCAGGGACGGCGCCGGGGTTAGAACCTCAGCCTCGTCGACATCGAAGTCGATCAATGCAATAGATTCTGTGTAGCCGGTTGTCGTCCATCGGTGGAGCTGGCCTTTCCAGATGAGACGAATGTCGTCTGGGGCGAGTCGGATGAACGTTCCATCGGGCAGCGTTTCGAGTAGTGCCGTCACAGGCGGCTTCTGTCGAGCGGCGCGCAGCAACCCGTCTAGTTCGTTTGCTCCTTCGATCGGCCTTTCAAGTGCTGACTGCACGGCTGCGAAGTAATCCCGGTAACGGTCGCGGCGGCACGTAAAGCAAGGGCGATGCCCAGCCGCGAGCGCGACAGCTTCGTCGAAGAAGAACAGCTTTTCGTACTTCCGTGGCTCTTTCAGATTCCGTGGGAAGTCGAGTTCGCAGATCAACCACCGAGAACCGTCAGCACGGTTACCCATGAAAATGCCCCGCGTTCGCGACGCAATGATTTCGCCGGTCGGTGCCACCCGGTTCCGCCGAGACTCACTGTGCGTCCGCGTTTCTAATTCTGGCCGATGCTCCGACACCCGCGGAGGTGGGCTCCACGCGGAATCGGGGCGTTGCAACGCTGTGGCGCCGGCAGAAAACCTATCCGAGAAGTGCCGTGCGAGGTTATAGCCCTCGGCGACTCTGTCGTCGAACTTGAAGCAGGGCCGGTGGATCCATTGCTGACGGCCTTGCGGGCTGGGTACGAGTGTGAACTCGGCTCTTCGCCAGTCAACCGTCGCTAACCGCCGTGGTTTGTCGACATGTGTGACGACGCCCAGTGCATGAACGCGACCGACGAGGTCGACCGAGTCCCAAGACGCCAGAGCGATGCCGTGATGAGTTGCCAGATCCCGGGAAATGCGGCCTTCGGGTAGCTCGAGTGCCGCATTCTCAAGAACGGCGCCCGGACGCCCGTAGTCCGCTGGATCCAATCGCCAGAATGTGCTGATGGTCAATGGCATTTCTTAATTCGACGGTTAACCTGACGGCAGGTTCAGCCGCCGCGCGAGGTCAGGTCCGCCCACTTCCCGGATGAAGCCGGCATCGCCGCACACCACGAGTTGGTCGCGGGCACGGGACAATCCGACGTAGAGCCGCTCGCGGGAGCGGTCGAACGCGGCCTCCTCGTTGACGACGAGCACCACCGCACGTCGCTCAAGGCCTTTGAACCCCAGCACGTGCCCGTAAAAGACCTGGTCGGTATCCCAGAAACTGTCCCAATACGCCCGGTGCCCGGCTTTTTGGCGTTCGATCTGCTCGGGATGCCGGCTGCCGGTGGTCAACAGCGCCACATCCTCGGGGCGCCAGCCCTCCTCCAGAAGCCGCTCGACCTGGTCGTCGCCGACGTCCATCGCGTCCTCGCGCGTACACGAAATGAACTGCACCGCGGGCCCTTCTCCGCCGAGGTAGCGCATCGGGTGATCGACAAGGGGCTGAAACGCATTGGCGATCTGGCGGGTGTTGCGCAGGTTGTGGTCGAGCAGCAGCGGCACCAACGGCACCGGCGGCGCGCCGAACCGGTTGAACACCCGCTGGCCCTCGTCGGTGAACACGTAGATGCCGCCCGTCTCGTCGTCGTTGAGCGCCGCCAACAAGGGATCCCACCAGGCGTCGGCGAAATCCTGGGCCTCGTCGACGATGATCGAGTCGAACCGATGACCCGGCTCCAGTTGCGTTGCCAACTTGGTCATTTGCAGCGGCAGGTCGTGTTCCCAGAACTGGACGGTCTCCTCGGTGCGCAGCGACTCATCGGGTCCTTCCGGGGCGCCCCACAGCTTGCCCAGATCGTGGAACTCCCCGACGTAGGCGGGTTGTTGGCGTCGCGGCCAGGTGGCGCAGATACGCTCCAGATACGACGCCAGCCCGTGCGAGTAACAGACCAGCGCGACGCGCTGCCCCTTCGCCGAGAGCCGGCGGGCCTGCTCCATCGCCAGGAACGTCTTGCCGCTGCCCGCTCCCCCGCGGATCTCCACCCGGTTGAGCAGCTGGATGGCGTCGAGGATGACGGCCTGGTGTTCGGTCAGCGCGTCGGCGGAGTCCTCGTTGGCCAATGCGCGCGCGACGATGCTGCGTTGCGGTAATCCCCTGCCGCTCAGTGCTGTCGAGAGTTGCGTGATCCCCTCAGCGCTCAGCAGCGGGCGGTCGAGTTCCTGACGGATGAGCACATACTTGAGTTTGTCGACCAGCGTCGGCAGATCGTTGCGGTCGATGACCTTCCAGCGCGGGCACTCCGGCAGCGCGAAGTCCGCGGCGATCTCCGCGTTGGGGAACACGACGACGTGGTCCCAGCGCAGGCGCCCCTGGGTCCAGCGGTCGTCTTTCTCGATGAACTCGCGCAGCGCGTAGCAGGCCTCCCGGGCCTGGCGCACCGGGTGGATCTTGTGCTCGTGCCCGCGACGGCGTTGCCGCCAGGACTCGCCGTCGTGCCAGACGTCGTTGCCCTTGACCTCCAGGCAGACGATGCCCGCGCCCTCGATGGCGACGACGAAGTCGACCTCGTGGTCCTTGAGGTGGTCGGTGACGCGCTGGCCGGCGATCACCGCGTCGTTGGGCTGCAGCTGGTCGCGCAGGCACTGGTAGACCCGGCGCTCGGCGGCGTTGGCCAAGCGCGGCGTCTCATCAGGCGTGATCGTCATCGTGTTCCCCCACGGTCTTGCAGGGTAGAACGGTCGGCCGACAAATATGCGGGATCGCGGTCCGCCGCGAGGGCGGCCGCACGTCGGTTACCGTGGCCACGTGTTCGGTACAGACGCCTCCCCACGCCCGGAACTGCGTCGGCCCCCTCGGGACGAACTCGCGGTCTATCGCGTCCGCGTCGACCTCGACCAGGCCCGCCCGCCGATCTGGCGTCGACTCGATCTGCGTTCCGACGTGACGTTGGACGTGCCGCATCAGGTTCTTCAGGCCGCCTTCAGCTGGCTCGATTACCACCTGCACCGATCTCGCTGGGCGGCGGCCCGTTTGAGCCCGACAGCCAGGTGTTCTTGTGCCCGTACGACGCCGACAACCCGGAATCCGACGACGACGGTCCGCGAGCCTCGCAGGTGCGGCTCGACGAAACGCTGCAGGATCCCGGGGATCGTTTGCACTATCTCTACGACTACGGCGACAACTGGGAGCTGACACTGCAGCTCGAGCAGGTGACACCCGCACGCGACGATGCCCCCGTTGCGGTCCTGGTGGATGGCGAGCGTGCGGCACCGCCGGAGGACTGTGGCGGGTTGACCGACGCCGAGGAGCTCGCGCAGGTGCTCGACGATCCCGCCCGGTTTGAGCCCGGCGAGATCACCGCGGCGCTGCGCGGTCCCTTCTTCGTCATGCGCGAGGCGGGCATTGATGCCCGTCTGGCCGAACTGGTGCATCGGCTGGAGCCGACCCCGCTCGGTGCGGGCCTGGCGGGCCGGGTGGCACGGCTGGTCTCGGAACCGACGACGGTGGACGATGCTGACATGACGGCGTCGCTGCGCGCGTATCGGTGGTTTCTCGACCGGGCCAGCGACGGCGGCATCCCGTTGACTTCGGCCGGCCACCTGAAGCCCGCCGACGTGGCGGCGGCGACGGAAGTTGTTCCGGCGATGGGTGATTGGCCGGGAAGCAGTGATCGGGAGGTGCATTGTCCTCCGCTGCTGCACTTCCGGCAGTCGCTGCAGTCACTGGGATTGCTGCGCAAACACAACGGCGTACTGCTGTTGACGAAGGCCGGGGCTGCCGCTCGGCGCGACCCAGCGGTGCTGTGGGAGCACTTGGCTCGCCGGTTGGGGCCGGGCGACGAGAGCACGTTTGAAGGCCAGGCGAGCTTGCTATTGCTTGCGTATGCGGGCAGCAGCGCCGACGGCGACGTGCCGTTGGACGAGATCGCCGCTGCGCTGACGGAACTCTATTGGCGACATGCGGACGGTGACGTAGTTCGGGACGGCGTTCTGTACTGGTTGCCCACGTACCTTGCGCTCATCAATGTCTCCGACCGGCCTAGGGTTTGGGCGCAACGGCGCTGGATCAGTCCTGCGGCATCCGCACTGGCGCGAGCGGCATTGCGCCAGACCTGACACGACCGCTACGACGTGCCGAGCTCCGCGTAGACCGCCGCCTCGAACCCGAGGATCGTTTGGACCATCTTGTCGTCGAAGAACGGCAGCAGCTGGGTGGCGATCACCGCGCCGATCCCCGCCTTGCGGTCGATCCAGAAGAAGCTGTTGAACAGCCCTGACCAGTCGGCCGAGCCGGCGCTGCGCATACCGGGCAGATCGGCCAAGTAGAGATGAAACCCGAGACCCCAACCCTGCGGAACGTCGAGCAGCTCGACCGGGTTGGCCAGTTCAGGAATGGTCGGCTCCATCTTCTTCGGCAGCGGCGCCCCGTCGAGGTGATCCCGCAACGCGAGCTCGACCGTCTCCTCCTTGAGGATGCGCGCACCCTCGAGCTCGCCGCCGTTGAGCCAGGCCCGCACGAACCGCCCGTAGTCGGTGATCGTCCCGTAGGACCCGTGGCCGGCCGCGTCCCATTCCGACTCGGCGGGCAGGTCGAGCTCCGTCGCCACGAGGCGGCCGTCCGGCGCCCGGAAGCGAATGGGCAGCAACCGGGTCCGCTGCTCGTCGCTGGGGGTAAAGGTCGAGTCGGTCATGTGGAGCGGGGCGTAGATGTGCTCGGCAAGGTAGTCGGCCAGCGTCTGGCCGCTGACGGCCTCGACGACCATGCCGAGCCAGTCCGTGTTGACGCCGTACTCCCAGAGCGTGCCGGGGTCGTGGACCAGCGGTGCGCTGAGGCTGCGCTTGATGCCCTCGAGAGGGTTGGGGAAGCCCAGTTCGGTGCAGTAGGTGAAGAGCTTTGCGTTGAGGAAGTGGTAGCTGCAGCCGGCGGTGTGGGTCATCAGCTGGCGCACGGTCGCCGGCGTTGTCGGCTCGCGCAGCACCGGCTCTCCGCCCTCGAACCCGTCGAGGACCTGGAGCTCGCCGAACTCGGGCACGATCGAGGCGACGGGTGCGTCGAGCTCGATGCGCCCCTGCTCGACGAGTTGCAGCGCGGCGGTGGTGGCGACGGTCTTGGTCATCGATGCGTTGCGGAACATGGTGTCGGGCTTGGCATCTCCGGCTGCACCCTGGTAGAGGACGCCGTCGCGGCCGACCACGGTGGCGGCGACGCCGTGCAGCGTCCCGTCGGCGGTGACGCCGTTGAGGAGGTCGTCGATGCGCTCGAACCCCATCTGAAGCTCCTTTGCTCTGGGATATGCGGGCCATCATCGCACGGTGCCCGCGGGCGGCGTCCGCTCTGCGGAGAATCGAAGGTGACGACCTCACCGCGGTCGATCGACTCCCAGTCGCGGGCGGTCCTGCTCGTTCGCGCAGGTCAGCGTGGGCGGGGACCGCGGCGCGCGGATTTGTCGGTGGCCGGGGTTACCGTCGGCTCGGAAGCGCTAATCAAGGGGGGATGATGCGCGGACGTGGGGGAATCGCGAGCGTGCTCGCGGTGTGCGGAGCAGTGGCGTTGTCGGGTCCGGCGCAGGCCGACGAATACGACTTCATCGCGCAGCTCGACGGCATGGGGGTGTACTACACCTCGATGATCGACATGATCGATATCGGCAAGGAGCTGTGTCACGAGCTGCGCTTCGGGGTGGCGCCGCCCGCGGTGCTGGGCAAGTTGCAGCGGACGGGGTTCGCCCCGGCCGAGGCGGCGATCGTGTTGCTGGCGGCGGTGGACACGATGTGCCTGGACGCCAAGCCGGCGGTCGTCGAGTGGGCGCGCGGCATCGGCTACACCCAGCCGCTGTAGGGGCGGGTGTGGCGATGTGTACCGGGTTCGACGGGCTGGGGCGGCCGTGATGGCAAGGCGTGGTTCGGATTCCGGCGGTGCGGCGGCGTTCTTTGGTGTGCTGGTGCTGATCTGGGTGGTCATCAACTACTACTGGGTCATCGTCGGTGTGGGGGCGGCGATCGGGCTGTTCTTCGGCATCCGGGCGCTGATCCGCCGCGAGCAGGAACGGCGGCTGGCCGCCGAGCGGGACGCCGAGATCCTGGCGTATCGCGCCGATCGACAGCATCGCTGGGCGCTGCGCGGCGACACCCGGGGTGTGTACGGCGTCGAAGGGGCGAAGTTGATGAAGTCGATCACGCCTCAGCCCGACGTTCCGTCGGCCAGTACGCCCGAGGATGACAAGCCCTACGCTGTGATCGCCTACACCGCAGAGGATCTCGACGTCCTGCTGAGCGAGAGGCCGACGGGATGGACGTGGGCGGCCTTTGTGTCGGTACTCGTGCAACGCTACGCGAAGGTGCGGCCGCGCCTGCGTGATTGCGAGCTGAATTACTCTGCGGCGCCGATTCGACACCTGCGAAGGGGCTGGGAGGTCGCGGCGTACTTCGAGGACTGCGTCGACAACCTGTGCGAGCTCACCGAGCGGTTGGCATCGTTCATGCACTCGCCGGCATTCAAGGACGTGATCGGCTTTGACGACGAGGATCTCGCCGACGCCGACGGGATCGTGCACGTGGCCAATCGGATGATGGACTTTCACGTGCGGTTCCTCGCGCTGGCCGAACGCTGCCGTGATGTCAGCGTGCCGTCGGCGTACAGCGGGCTGCTGAAGGACTGCACGCACCTGATGGGCATCCCGCTCGACGGGTACCGGGCGTGCATCGACGAACTCGTCGAGATCGTCGACGGCATGCCCGACGTCCTGCGTCACGCGCCCAGCGACGATGTCTATCTCGGCGCAGTCGTCCTGGAGATGGTCGCCGACGACCGGCTCATGGAGCGCATCTGTAAGCAGATCGAGGCGGCCGCGAAAGACTGAGTCGTGTACTGGCCGGACCCGCGGACTGCGCCGCGGGGTCACTCTGCCGTGTCGAAATTGATGACCTTGCCCCGGTTGATCGAGACCCAGTCGCGGGCTTGCAGGTACGGGCGGAAGGTTTCGGTGATCGCTTGCTGATCGGCGGGTGTTTTCGGCCGCTGCAGCTCGTAGAGGTGCGGGAACTCCGTCCACGCGACGACGGCGTCCCACAGCCGCACCGCCGCCTCGCCGACGGGCGGGTCGATGAGCACCGGCCCGAACAGGCACTGCCCGTCGGGGAAGAACAGCGTCGGCACGCCGTAGCCGCCGGCGTCGACGACGCGCTGGTGATCGGCCAAGACCTCGTCATTAGTGGTCGGGTCGGCGATAGCCTGGTCCACCAGGCCGGGATCGAAGCCGAGTTCCGCCAGAAGCGCTCGGGCGACGTCCTTTTCGTGCGGTTTGAGACCTTCGACGTGCAGGGCGCGGGCCGCGCGTTCGTACCACGCGTCGACGTCGGCCATCGACTGCCGGCGCAGCAGCGCGCCGATGCGCATCATCGACCATCCGTAGGACCACTCCCGTTCCCAGGGGTGCTTCTTGCCGTCTTCGCGGTTGATCTCCTCGAGGCTGAAGAAGCGCCAGTTCACCTCGAGGCCGGTGTGATCGCGCACCTCGCGGATCCAGCGCGACGTCTGATACGCGAACGGGCACATGATGTCGAAGTGAAAGTCAACGGCGGCAGGGCGATCGGTCACATCGGGAACCTTAGACTGGCCGGCGCGGGTGGGTCGTCATCTTGCCGGCTGCTCGTGGCGGGTTGGCCATGACCCGCGGTTCCTCATGGTGTGACCCAGCAGTGGAACAGTGGCATGCCCTCCCAGGCACCGCCGCGGGCGACCGCGACGACCGCGTGTGGGCGATCGAAGGTGACGTCGACGCGGCGGACGGTGCGTTCGACGAAGTGTGGGGCGCCTGCCGTCATTCCTATGGCTGTGACGGCGGCGGCCTCGAATCCGTGTTCGTCGTAGGCGGCCGTGGCCGCTTGCACGCACTCGATCGGCCCGTCGAGCCCGGGGACAGCCTGCCCCAATGAGGCGACGAGCTCGGCCACTCCGGGAGCGGCGGTAAGCGCGGTGTCCACGGAGGCCTTCCAGCGAGGTAGGTGACTGCGCCAAAGGCAGTCGTCGCCGGGCGCGTCCAGCAGGTCGACCGCCTCGATCGTCTCGCGGACCGTCCACGCGTGGCCGTCAACGAGCTCATCGCCGGGCGTTTCACCGTGCCATAGGGCACCCTCGTTGAGCTGGGCGACGACCTCGTCGGTAGCGCGCCACACATCGATCGGCGAGAGGTCCGGGGCGGCAACGACACTGACGACGTCGACCGCGTCTTCGCTGAACGGCTTGGCGACGGCGACGAGCCCCGCGGCATTCGTGTCCACGATGGTCTGCAGCCCCCCGTCGAGGACGAGCCGACCGTTTTCGTCGGTGCGCATTTTCTTGGTCCAACGCGGCTGCAGGACCAGCGCGGTAGCCAGGACAAGCATGGTCAACGGGTTCACCTGTAGCGGGAAGCGTTCGATGAGGCCACGGGTGTGCTCAGATGCCCAGCGGTCCAGCCCGGCCTGATCGGGCAGCTCATCGAGCGCGACAGGAATCGTGGCGGTCGGCGGAACCCGCGACCACGCACCGAGCGCCGCGGCGACGGTCCGATGCGGTGCGTCGAGCAGGTCGGCGGCCAGCGAGGAAGCGTCCTCGCAGGACACGCCGAGCACATCCGCCAGGCGCTCGCGGTGTGCGCCGGTAGCGACAGGCGCCAATCGCGCGAGCAACAGCCACAACCCCAGATACGAGATCGCCGGCGTCTGCGCCGTACCCAGCGACTGCCGCGTCGCCGCGGCATACGCGGCGATGAGACCGGCCATGTCCGGACGGCTGGCTGTCGTCCACGCGGCATCGTCGGACGAACCAAGAAATTTGCGCTGTCCACAGCTTAGACACTCGGTGGTCCAGTCGCGCTCCATCATCGAGCACCCGGCCAGCATGAAGTCCCGCCGACGTTCTACCTCCTCCAAGAGCTCTGGAGAAGGCATGCCGTAAGCCTTGTAGTGCAGTGCGGTCGATCCGCATCGACCGCAGGCGGGATTCTCGTTCGTCATGGCTGGCAAAATACATGGACGCACCGACAAACCAGCACGCGAAAGGTCGAAACCCGCCGATAGACAGTACTGAACTCGCCGCGAGCGCCGAACATGTTGCACACACGCGATGGTTAGTCAACCACGTTTGGGGGCAGCGGCGTGCCGAGATAAGCCAGGGAAGACACGGTTTCGAGCAGCTTCGGCTATGACTGGCCGGTCGTACGGGTGAGCGCGAGGACGGTGGGATAGATCGAGCGGACGACAACATCAGGGAACTGAGCCAGCAGCGCCATGACAAACGCTGAACGCTTCACGTTGAGCTCGTTGAGGAGCTCATCGTGGCTTAATTCGCCTTTGATCTTCAATCGGTTCCAGGCGGCTACGATCATCCAAGCCGGAACGAGTTGCGGTGCGGTTCCGAGCCGTCGAGACCGTAAGGTCTCGACCCAGACCCCACTCGCATCGAACCGGTCGATCCAGTTCGGTCGCTTGTTGGTAAGTGTCTCGATCTCGGCATGGGCTTCGAAAACGGCCTGAATTCGTTCGAGCAGATCGTCATCGAGATTCTTCAATCGCGGATGCGTAGAAATTCTCCACCTCCTCGTCTGCCCGGTCGAGGCCGATAAGCCGCTCGACGTACGACACAGACGGCACAACTGGTTTTCAATCGAGACCCCGTATTGATCGCCAAGATAGCGGATTCTCATCGTCTTTCACCAAGAACTCGGACCTGCGGGCGATAATCTTCTGGTGCGAAACGGTGGAACGGTCCCAGATCATGGGTAATAAGTCAACCGATCCGCTGCTGCTTGGTCAGCGGGTCGTGGCCATCCTCGAAACCGGTCAACGCGACGCCACCTACAAGCTAGCGACCCTGATGGCGCTGATCGAACACTGCATCGAAAATTTACCTGAGCAAGCCACCGATACGCTGCGGGTGCCGATCCCCGAGTTGGCGCACCGGGTGCTGGCAATCTACTGGCGTCAAGTTCGCCCCTTCGAGGGACATGAGCTCGCACAACGCAGGACTGGGAGGAAGGCGCGGATCATTGACGCGACCAAGGAGTTGCGCGATGCGGCGCGCACCGGCGACACCGCACTGTCGCTTGAGGTCGCGATGATGCGGACACCCAAGGCCTATCAGCAGGCGATCGACAAGATCGTCATCGCACTGGCCAAGCAACCGCTGCCGAGGTTGCAGAAGCTCCCCGGATCGGCCACCAGTGATCCGTTCCTGTACGACGATTCCTTTCTGGGCGAGAATGTTTCGCGGCGAACGTTGCGCCAACACGGCGACGCAATTGTGCTCAACCCAGGGGTTGCGCACGGCCTGGCCCGACTTGCCGGTCTGCTGCGGCCCACGCTGGAGATCATGTGGGTCGAAGACGTGCGGCAGATGAACAAGTTCCTGGACGCGGAAGTGCCCGACGTCGCCGGGCACCTGTTCGGGCGGGAACGAACAGCCCTGACCGTTGTCCGCGACCCATTCAAAGAGGCGTTCGGACCGCACTGTTTCTATTGCGGCACCCACCTGCCCGCCGATAATCCGATCGATCACGTTCTCCCGTGGTCGCTAGTGGGTATCGACGGGCTCGCCAACCTCGTTTTGGCTTGTGCCCGGTGCAACGGCGACAAACGGCACGCACTGCCATCAGTCGACATCGTCAATCGTGTTCTCACACGGGACCGCGAAGCCCTCGAGGAGATCGCCGCCGACCTGCAGTGGCCGACCCAGCACGAGCGCGTGACTGCCGCGGCGCGAGGCATCTATCGCGGCCAGCCCGAAGGAGTCCCAACGTGGGCTGGTTACAAGCAAACCGAGCGGCTCGATATCAGCTTCCCGCCGTGGTGGATAATGACGGGCTACAGCCCGCGATGAGCTATGGCGCCGACGCCGATACCTCCGCAGTGGAGACGGTCGCCGCCGTCCGAGCGTTTTGAGGTCGACCTGTGGTGGATATGGATCCAGGAATCTACGAACTACTTGTCACTGAGGCGCTGCACACACGTCTTGGCTATCTGGATAGCACCCTGCGCCCGACGCGCGCTCTGCACACGGCCGAGGCGGCCGATCGGATTGCGCTGCACCTGAGCCGGGAAATCGAGAGGTCTGTCGAGGCATTACCTGACAAGGACCGCGTCAAGATCGGCATCGAGATCGCCCGCCAACTGATTCAGCGACTGAGCGAACTAGCCGAGACTGACACCTCCGCCGCACCCGTCGAACCAGGTGAGGTTCTCCACGCGATTCTCGAAAAGCAACCTGACGGGAAACCTCGTACGATCACCGAACCACTTATCCCCCTTCTTGACACCACGCTGCTCACAAATGCTCCCGGTGACCCGGTCCTGATGACCCAATTGGACGCCGAGATCGACTCCGCAACAGACGGAATCGACGTGGTGATGGCATTTGTCCGCCGCAGCGGCATCAACCCCCTACTCAGCTCACTACGGCGTCACTGCGAACGAGGTAGACGGCTGCGTCTGCTCACCACGATCTACACCGGTTCCACCGAACGAGCAGCGCTGGATCAACTGAGCAACCTCGGCGCCGAGATCGGCGTCTCCTACGACGTGACCAGCACTCGATTGCACGCTAAAGCGTGGATTTTTCATCGCCGGACCGGGTTCTCAACCGCGTACGTCGGCTCATCGAATCTGACGCATAGCGCCCAACACACTGGCCTCGAGTGGAATGTTCGTGTCTCGTCAGCGCGCAATCCCGACGTGCTGGCCAAGTTTGACGCAATGTTCGAAAGCTACTGGCAGGGTGGCGACTTCATTCCCTACGATCCCGACCAGTTCGACATGGAAACACGGCGGGCCACCCATACCGACCAGGGCCCACATATTGTCCTTAGTCCGATCGAGCTGCGGCTCGAGCCTTTCCAGGAGCGATTGCTCGAACAGATCTCGGTATCGCGCACCAAAGGGCATCATCGCAACTTGCTCGTCGCCGCGACCGGCACGGGAAAGACCGTCATGGCCGCCGTCGACTACGCGCGGCTTCGTGAGGAGCTCCCGCGCGCTCGGCTGCTCTTCGTGGCTCATCGAAACGAAATTCTTGATCAGAGCCTTGCCACATTTCGATATGCCTTACGTGAAGCGTCGTTCGGTGAGAAGTGGATCGGCGGCTCCCGACCTCAGCTCTTCGACCATGTCTTCGCCTCCATCCAAAGCCTGAATGCCGCCAACCTGGAAGATCTACCGCCCGATCACTTCGACGTTGTCATCATCGACGAGTTCCATCATGCGGCAGCGCCGTCGTACCAAAAACTTCTGGACCATGTTCAGCCCCGAGAGCTGTTGGGCCTTACTGCCACGCCCGAACGCAGCGACGGCCTTTCGATCCTTCACTGGTTTGACGACCGCATCGCCGCCGAACTGCGACTGTGGGATGCCATCGACCAACAGCGCCTTACACCGTTTATGTACTTCGGGATCCATGACGGACTCGACCTCACCGAGATCCCCTGGCGCCGCGGCCGCGGTTACGACCTTGAGGCATTAAGCGATCTGTACACCAGCACCGACGCTTGGGCTCGCACCATCGTGCAAGAGGTGCAGCGGCGAGCCGAAGACCCGCGCTCCATGCGGGCTCTCGGGTTTTGCGTCAGTATCGACCACGCTCGGTTCATGGCGACGCACTTCAACAAGCACGGCATCCCTGCCGTGGCGGTTTGGGGTGATAGCCCGCGGGAGGAACGCAAGGCGGCGTTGCGGCAGCTGTCCGCCGGGGAGATCCGTGTTGTCTTCTCGGTCGACCTGTTCAACGAGGGTGTCGACGTGCCCGCTGTCGACACCGTGCTGATGATGCGTCCCACCGAAAGCCCGACGTTGTTTCTGCAACAGCTTGGCCGTGGTCTGCGGCGGTCGAAGGGCAAAGCCTTTTGTACGGTCCTCGACTTCGTGGGTACGCATCGCCGTGAGTTCCGCTTCGACCGCCGCTATCGTGCACTCATCGGTGGCACGCGTCGCGATATTGAACGCGCAGTGCAGCAAGGTTTTCCGTTCTTGCCGGCCGGTTGCTACATGCAGCTGGACCACAAGTCGTCAGAGATCGTGCTGCGTAGCCTGCGCGAGGCGATTCCCACCCGTTGGCCTGCCCGCGTCGAAGAATTGCGGGTCGTGCACAGCAAATATCCCGACGTAACGTTGTCGAAGTACCTCGAGGAGTCCGGGCTGGACTTGCCCGATGTGTACGACGGGTCACGGAGCTGGTCGGATCTGTGCGAAGCGGCCGCGGTGCCGGTCGCACCTTCAGGCCCACATGAGAAGTCACTACGTAGGGCGGTCGGTCGGCTGTTGCATGTCGATGACGATGAGCGCATCGCTACCTACCGCGACCTCCTAGAGTCAACAATCCCACCGGATGTCTCGACGTTGCCCGAACGGCAGCGACGGTTGGTCCGCATGCTCGTCGCGAGCCTCGGCGACCAAGTCCTGACGAAGGACCACTCGGTGCAGGACGCTGTCGATCTCTTGTGGGCGCACCCACAGATACGTGCCGAACTCGCCGAGCTTCTCGTCGAGCTCGACGATCGGGTGGATCACTTGCACGGTGATCTAGAGCATCATCCCGACGTACCGCTGCAAGTGCACGCCCGCTACTCGCGCATCGAGATTTTGAGCGCGTTCGGTATCGGTACAAACGCCAAAGTCGCTGCTTGGCAGAGCGGTGTGTACGAAGCGAAGGAGGCCAACGCCGAGTTGCTTGCGTTCACACTTGATAAGAGCACCGGCGCGTTTTCGCCGACGACCCGCTACCGTGACTACGCGATCAGCCGCACCCTTATTCACTGGGAAAGCCAGTCGACCACAAGGGAAGACAGCGCTACGGGCTTGCGCTACCGCAATCACGAACGCGACGGTCGCTCCATCATGCTGTTCACTCGTCTGCGCGCCGACGACCGAGCCTTCTGGTTTCTCGGCCCGGCCAGCTATCGCGGTCATGTCGGCGAGAAGCCGATGGCCATCACGTGGGAGCTGGACACACCCTTGCCGGGTGACCTATATCAGCAGTTCGCCGCCGCGGTCGCCTGAGAGCGGACATTGACGGAAGCCTCGGGATCAAACGACGACACTAGTCGCAGAGCACTCTATTTATCTCGGTCGCGCCGTGGCCCGATACCCAACATCAGGCCCCGATCACTGGCAAAGCGGGCTTAGAGATAGGTGCGTCGCTCCAGATTCGGCGCCAGGTTTCTCGTATTTCCTGACGCAACCAGTACCGGCGGATACCTCCCACTCCCTCAGATGAGCTCGTACAAACTCCCCCGCTTGCTGGCCATTGTGGATTCCATCGATGCTGCCAGCCCACCGTCATGGATGCGCAGCCCAAACTCGACATTGCGATTTTCGGCATTGTAGGAGAAGTTTGCACTGGTCAACAGCACGATCTCGTGATCGACGATGATGAACTTGGCGTGGCTGACAATAGGTTGGCTATCGGGCAGCGTGGCTGATCTGTATACGGTGGCGCTGGGCAGGCGTGTCTTGACTCCGGTGGGGTCGCCTACCTCGGAGTCGACATACACGCACACTGCGAGATCGGGTTCCTCAGAGGCTCTTTGGAGTGCGTCCCACATGGCCGAGGTCGGTGAGAAGTTGTAGGTCGCGCAGGTAACAGCCACGCGGGCGGCTGCGACGACATCGTGGAACTGGTTCGTCAAGTGGCCGACGGTTGCCTCCTGGCCGGGCATGGTCCAGACCGGAACGAGCTCACGGTGAGCAAGCTTCGCCCCAGCGATACCGCGTAGCACCGCAGCCGCCAGTTCTGGTGAATCGTGCCCGATTCCAGCTGCCTTCAGCAGGCCGGATACGCGCTCGCGTCGTGAGAGACTGATCGATGCCAGTGCGTGCGTGGTGTGCTCACCAAATTCAAAGAGCGCGGCCAGGCTGTCGGCCTCGGTCGCAGTCAGGTATTGCCCAAGTTCCTTGAACGGGTCATCGGACATCAGGGCTCCCGAAGAAACCGGGAACCGGTTTGTCGTCCCCGCTCGGTAGCGTGAGCAGGAATCGCCGATCGAGGTACCGGTTGGCTTTCTCGCACGACGTTTCCGAAGCGAATGTGCAGCAGTGGCATGCTGCGCCATGTAGAAAGTCCTCAGGATCGCTGGGTGTTCGCATTGCACACACCGGGTCTGACGAGCAACGAGTTGCTCGTCGCAACGCCGAGATCACCAGTCCCTGCAATCGAGTAGGTTCTGCCAGAGCGACGAGTCCACCGAGCGTGCCCTCACTGTCTGACGCGGTAGTGCAAATCAACAGTCCAGCCGCACCTTCGCGGTGCGCGGACGCCGGCCAGCCGTAGATTCGCTCGGTCAGGCTGGCCGCACCGTAACCACACGACATCGCCATCTCACGAATCAAGATGTGGGACAGCGTATGCAGCAGCCAGTATCGCGGCGCGGGGAGCCGCGTATCTGGGTCGACGGCCTCGGCGGTCTCCGAGAACCTACGCGCGAAGTTACGGCGATTGGCCGCCCGATGCGCCGTCCATAACGGCGTGTTGTAGACGGTGTTCTCCCATTCCTCGACCGCATCGAGACTCAGCTGCAGGAAGATTCCCTCGCCACGGTCTTCGGTGGCCGGCACCCATGTGGGACTCCCGTTGCGGGTGAGTTTCACCAGCCGCCCCGGCAGGTCATTGACGCGGTCCATCTCATCGAGACGGGTGAACCCGATGAAGGCGTTGACTTTCTTCATCTGGTTGACTGCGACGACCCGGCTGATCTGTGCGGGGAGCTCAGGGCCACGGGTCATATCGGTCACCATCAGCCCGGTGGTGTTTTTCTGGGTGGGAAACAGCGCCGGCTTCTGCAGATATTGCCATTCGGGCACCAGCAGTTCGACCGGATCCCAGTCGTCTCGCTTCTTCTTGCGCTCTTCGTCAGACTCCGGCGGCGACAACGCATCCGCGATCGCAGAAGCAAGGCTCTCGTCCGAGTACGCGGTCAGGTCGATATCTTTCAGCTCTGCCATGCTTCGGATCACATCGAGTTGTCCAGCGAACTGCTTGAGAATGTCGGCGCCGAGTTCCAGGCGCAGTAGATCCCCAAGCGCTTCGGCCTTCTCGGCGTCGGTGCGGGGCATGACGATGATCGACTGGGTGGAAGCAAACCACAGGTTAGACGCGCCCATCATGATGAGAGCTGGTCTGGCGCTGCATTCTTTGTCGAAGGCATTCAGGTGCGGGTGCCTCCCGCGGCATGTTTGGGGCAGCTTGTCTCGACCGACCGAGCCTTGTGCCTCGGCCATGCCGCGGGTAGCCCCACACTGGGTGCACGCGATAATCGAGCCGACGCTCTTGCCTACGTTGGCGTCTCGCATCTTGAGGTCGGGGCGCTCCGCCTTTGGGCACCGTCGTCCGCGGTGCACCCAGAGTTCGTAGGGGAACTCATCGAGATGACCGTTGGTACATGTCAATAGGTGCTGGGCAGGCACCGCAGGGCTTTCCCTTTGCCCCCTCTTTGTCCCTGTGCGCTGTGTGCCGCGGCCCGGGCAGCTCTTGTGGGTGAATTGTGCCAGGTCAGGCCGGAAGGGATGGGTGTTCGTGTAGCTGAACCGTGGCAGTGGGCCGAGGTAGTCGCATCCGGTACAACGCAACCATTGCGGAAACACCCTGGCTGGGATGCCGAGGTCTGCGCCTTCCGTGGCGAATGAGTTCCGCTTGGGCTGCCACGGATACGGCCGAAGCGCCTCCACCTGATTGCCAAGGTGCATGCGGACTACGTTGAGCAGTCGGGGTTCGATGATCGACGGAATACGTTCGCGCCGTTTCCAAATAGGTTCCCAGTCGTCCAGGCCTGCCGGCATTACCGAGAACCCCGGCAAGTCCATGATTGCTCCGGGTCCATAGGTGTACAGCAGCGACGACGGTCTCGATGAGCCGACCTTGGCCCGGTTCTTCGCCACCGCATCTTCGATGTCAGTCAACGGATCCAGCGTCTCGTCCGGATCGTGGAGCATCACAGCGTCGGGTGTCGTGTCGGTCATCAGTCGTCATCCCCAACAGGCAACGTCCACCGCGGTGCCCCTTCGGGCACCCGCGTGAATAGGCGATCCGGGATCGGGCTTACGAGGATGTTGATCTCCGGCTGGACTTCTCGCATCGAATTCGCGACGACGAATGGCGGCTGGGTTGAGGACGCAGCGTCAGCCTTCGCATTCTCCGGACTCATCAGCAACGGCAGATACTTGTCCCCGTCCCCGGTGCGTTCATAGACCAACGTCTTATGCATGTCGCTGGCGCGGCCGGCCCAGTCAGCCCACCGATCGATACGGTTCACCAACCGGTCGCTTGCATACTTCACCGCCGCCTCATCGAGTGCGGCGGCTGCGACTCGCGCTTTGAGGCGTTCCGCGGCTCGATCGACAGTGGCGCGTTGCTCTTTGATCCGCCAAGCATTCCGCTCCTGTGACAGCCCCTCGTCGAGAGGCGCTTGTACCACCCGCGCCACGCTGACCAATAGTCCGTCCAGACCGCGATCCAATGACGTCGGTGAGTACGGAGTAACAGATAGAGCTTCCACTTGGGAATAGAAAGTCTCGTGATAGTGGCGGAACTGTTCGAAGTGCGCCAGGTCGCGTGGTCGAGCCCAGTTACCGAGTGTCACGACCAAACCCGGACGTTTGGGATCGCGACCGACGCGCGAGGATGCCTGGATGTACTCGGCCGTGTTCTTCGGCTGTCCGACAACAAGCATCAACCCCAGGCGCTGCACGTCGACGCCAACCTGAAGCATCGAGGTCGCCAGGACGACGTCGAACGGCGCCTCTTTACGAGTAGGCACCTTCCTGCCCTCGCGCTGAGCTTCCATCCGGGCCTGAAATGCTTCCGTGGTGTCGTAATCAGGATCGAACTCCAACCCCAGACGGTCGAGCGTGCGGCCGATCTCCGAGGATGCGATTCGCGCCGTCAGCTCGCCGGAGTTGAGCAGTCCGAACGCTGCACCGTGGCGGGGTGGGAACCCGGAGTCTTTTCGTGGCCGCTTGACCCGGTTTTGAACGTCGTCCCCCATGTATCGGGTCATGCCGGCCAACTCGCGGGTGGCGTTGAAGTAGCCGACCAGTGTCATGTAGGGGTCGGCGGCAATGCCGCTGCGGTCCAGCAGGAGCTGACCGGCGGACAGTAGGACCTCCGAGACCCGTATCTCGGCACTTGCCAAACGCACGCCCTGTGCGCTCACCCCAACATAGCGGCGCCCGGGTGTGGCCTCGGTGATGGAAATTTCGCGAGAGAAGTAGGTGTCTGAGACGTCGAGCACCTGAGGAGGAAAGATTTCGACGCGCCGCCCGTACAGCCCGCGCACCTGTTCCTGCGCGTTGCGTACGGTCGCCGTGGACGCGACGATCAGCGGACGTACAGGCTTGCCGTCGGGGCCTTCCCAGGACGCCAGGGTCTCCACCGCGACTTCGAACAAACCAACCGCGGTGCCCAGGGCTCCGGTGATCAAGTGCAGCTCGTCCTGGATGATCAGGTCTGGTGGCCTCAGCCGCTTCACTGGATGAACGGTTGCTGTGGGGTATCCAGGCACCGCGGGGTGCGCGGTGGAGATGTTGCATGCGGCGTAGTCGGGATGAACGTACCCGTGACGTCCGCAGCGTCGGCCGACGTAGCCGAACAGGGCCGCGGCTTCGCCTTCGCGGGCCAGTCGGGCGAACTTATCGACGGTGGCTATGACGAATGCCGGTGTGAGACGGTAGATCTCCTCATCGACAGTCAGGATCGGCAACCCTTCGCTGACCTGTCCGCCCTTGGAGAATGGGCACCGCGCCAGGTCGTCGCCGCAGTAGACGAACACCCGCCGCGCGGTGGCGTCGGCTTTGACCTGGGAGGCTGTGATCGGGGTCCCGCACCAGGGGCAGCGCTGCACCTGCAGCACCGTGAGACGGTGCGCCCCGTACTCGTTGGCCTTGGTCAGCTGCTCGTCGGCCTCTTCGAAGCGTTTGGGACTTACATCGGTGCCGACCCAAAGGCCAATCCGGAATGGTTCTGTCCCCCAGGTGGTTTCATCAGCTTGGCGAACCAGTTCGGCTGCACACACCAGTGTGGTCGCGCGCTGGAACTGCTGGGCAGTGAGTAACCGCAGCGTGTAGCGCATCAGCACCGCTACCCCGTCGCGGCCATCTAGTGGGCCGTCAGCGGATTCGACGATTCCCTGTCTGCGACGGATGGCGAACGTGTACGCCGCCAATCCGAGGTATGCCTCAGTCTTGCCGCCGCCAGTCGGGAAGAACAGTAGCTCGACTCGGGCCAAGTGTTCGGCGCTGCGCAATGGTGCCGATGGGTCGGTGAGTGCGCCAAGCTGCATCAGGATGAAAGCCAGCTGGAAGGGCCTCCAGGAGGCGGCCTTCGGGCCGGTTTCAGCGACCTTGGCCTGCGCGTCGCTGATCGACAGGCCGGGATCCGAAGCCCGCATTGCAGCAACCTGGGACGCGATGCGCTGGTCGCGCATCACAGCATTCATGAACTGGAAGCAGCGCAACGCCTCTGCGTCGGCGACCACATATGCCAGTCCGTCCTGCAGCCGTTTGAGGGCACGGCGGCCCTCCAACAACGCCAAATCCGCTGTCTCGCGGAGATGGTTCGGTAGCTCGGCGGCGGTGGCCTCCTGGGTATCGAGCCACTCACCATAGCCGGCTATCAGCGGCCCGAGTCCAGTGCGGACTTGGTCTGCAGTCGCGGTCGCCAGCGCATCCATAGAGAGCAGCGCATTTTCTACATCGCGCGCCTGGGTTTGCGGGGTCTCAGCAACCGGCAGCCAGGTGGTCCACACGGCGCTGGCGCGCCGTGAGCCTTTCTTGACCGTCCAGTCCGCCGAGCAGGTCCGCCCGATCGCGTACTCAAGCCGGTTGCGGTACTGCAGGTTCAGCCGCTGTACCTCGGGGTCGTGTTCCGGCCAAGCCTGTTCCAAAACATCACGAACCGGCAGGAACACTTTTTCTCCGCCGGCATCGACATATAGCTTGGTTTGGAACATCCACATCCCGATTGGGATCGGCATCGGCGTTTCGCGATCGTTGCACAAGGCGATTTCGATAAGCACACGGTTATGAGATGGGTCGTCGAAGCGGTCGACTCGCAGGCAGATAGTGTCGCGCAGCGGGATCGTCGTCGTCTGCCCGGCCTTTAGGTCTGCCAGCCGTACCGAACGTGGCTCTTCAACCGGGATGCGCTGGAAATGGCGGATCGGGCGACCGCCCTTCGTGACCTTGTCGGTCTGGACCGACTCGTAAGTCCCCCACGACGCGGTGACGGTGAACGACTCCAGGTCCGGTGGCACCTGGAATCGCAGTCCCATCGACGAGGGAATCATCAGGCCTTGCTTGGGCGCTCGGTCCTCAGGATCGTCGTCATCGGAGTCGGCTTCGTGCTCATCGGTTGGAGGAGCCGGGACGCCTCGCACCTCGGTTACCGCGTTCACATCGGCGCGGGGTTCGACGAGTTCACCGCGTTCGGTGTTATCCCCTGAGTCGGGACCACCTGCCGCAGCTCCACTGAGCCGTACCGGAGCGATGTGTCCGACCAGGTACTGCGAACGCGGGCTAAACGGCAATAGTTCGTCTGGGCCATGAATGGGTCCCAGAAGCTCACGTTCCAGGATGTCGACTAGATTTTCGCGAACGGTGAACGACGAATCGTCCGGCTCGTAGGTCAGCTCGTAGGCTCCCGCCGGGCCCTTTGACTTCTCACTGACCTCAGCCATTACAGCAGTGTCCCTTGCTCATCCGACACATCCTTAATGCGACGAGCTTTGCCTGGCTTCGTGGTCTCTTTGGCTTCCTTAGCGGCACGGCGGTGATTCTCTTCTAAGAGCCGGTCCAAAATTTCTACCCGCGCCGAAGGGCTTACCGTCCAACGTTCCATTTGCCGGTAGGTGTGAAAGCCATGGTCGAGCGCGATGTCCGACCAGCCATACGCTTCCATCACTGCGTTGTCGAGTTCGATATGAATTTCACGTATCCGCGCCACATCTGCGTCCGAGGCATCGGTGATCTGCTCGTCGTTCACGAGGTTGTAAAACTTGGTCAAGCCCAAACTACGCCGCAACAAGATCTCGCGACGCACCTCGTCCAGAGTGCGGCCGACTCCTTCCAAACGTTCGGTTACCTTTGGTCGTGGAAATGTCTCGAACACGTCGGAAGGCGTGTAGCGGACTCCCACCCCCAACGTTGAGCCGTATTTTATCGCCCACAGCTGATGTACCGAGGATGACAAAGCGGCCTGGTCACCATAAGAATCCGTGGCGAAAACGCCGAGCATATGACTAAATACCTGACCAGTTGGTACTCGCACAGGCATTACCGAGTTACTCACTAGCGCTATCACTAATACTTCGTCCAAGTCAGCGATGGCCCTCCGGAGCGCGGGACGTTTATCGCCGTACTGCCACCAACGATCCCGATGCGCCTTGCGCTTGACTTTCTTTCGCTCGGGAAGAACACGTTCTTGAACACGCTCAAATGGAATCTTCCAACGCGAGGCCTTCTCTAAGGTCGCGTCGTTGAAGTCGATAACCCAACGTGATGCGGAACAGTTCGGACGAGAGTTCA
The DNA here is from genome assembly GCF_010725725.1 of Mycolicibacterium pulveris. Lineage (NCBI taxonomy): Bacteria > Bacillati > Actinomycetota > Actinomycetes > Mycobacteriales > Mycobacteriaceae > Mycobacterium > Mycolicibacterium pulveris. The sequence goes on from NZ_AP022599.1 coordinate 1,317,696, forward strand.
GGTCCTCACCATTCAGGTACGGAAAAAGCACCGCGGCGTTGTGCGCATCCATCGAGATCCACTCCGCAGCTTCACTGGGGTCGACCACGAATCCCAGGCCAACGACGACACAGCCTTGGAATGCGACACCAGCATTCGCAATTAGGCGGATTGGGTTTCCTTCGACGCGGCCGCTTGGCTCTAAAAGAGGGGAGATCCTTGCTACAGGTACCCCGTCGCTGATTCGGGGTACAACATCGGCAACCTGCCCCACGGTGCCCCACACTGCCGCATACTCCAAGGAAGCATTTGCCACGGGCCATTGTTTGCTCTGAATAGCCCTCGTGATAGTGAATCCTGACTCAACCATCCTATCCAATCCCACTTCGCGGGTGTCCCCTTGCGCGATGGTATTGGTCGCGATCAAGCCTAAGGTCCCGCCGGTTGAAAGCAATGACTTAGCACGCAAGAAGAAATACGCGGCCTGATCAGCGTTACCGGTGGCACCCCGAGCGATCACATTCACAAGCCATTCGCGGACTTCGGAACCGATGGCGCCGGAGATCTTCTTACCACCAAGAAAGGGCGGGTTGCCCACAATCGCATCGAAACCGCCGCGATTTAAGATCACGTCGGGTGCTTCGATCACCCAGTGATTGGGAAGCCAGCGGTCGTAGTCAGTGTCGACCGTAGGCTTAAGACCCTTATCGATGATGGAGTGAAGCATCGTGTAGTCAGGTTGGTCAGAGTCGGGATGCGCGGCCCTGACTGCGACTCGCAAGTTCTCGTAGGATTCATCCAGCGCCCTACAGGTTTTCCCCCCAAGTGGCAGCCCAGCTGCGACAATGCCGTCAGCAATCCTTCGCAATTCCGCTGTAAAATCACGCATTTGAGCAAGCTGTCGCCGCTTCGCTGCACTAGTCCGGGCCGGATTGTTCTCATCGACCTCGGTGGCGAGTTTTCGGCGCAGGTCGGCGGCCTTACTGATAATGGCGTCAATGTCGACGTCAAAGATGTCGAACATGTCTCCTGCCTGAACTCGGGATGGATCGATATGCAGCTTGCGCAGTTGGTCGAGACTGGTGATACCGAGCAACGAGTTTCCAAAAAAGATCTTGTCGTCGACGAACGAGAAAGGCAGGTCGCGGTCGAGTGACACCAACCACAGCGAAAGCTTGCACATCTCGACGGCCATGTCGTTGATGTCGGCGCCGTAGAGGCAGTTCGCTACCACTTCGCGAATGGCTCGCCGGTGCAGATCATTGCGGTGTGCGTTTGCGGGATTCTCGGCGGTCCACGCTTCGACCACCCGGTCGGCCAGGTAGTTGGCAGCTGACACCAGGAATGCGCCAGAGCCACAGGCGATGTCGGCGACCTTTAGGCTCAGCAGGTCATCGGACGACTTGAGCTTCCACTGTGATTCATCGGCGGTTTGGTAGGGGCCAGGCTCGTAACAGAGCGGCTGCAGTGCGTGCAGCACGACTTCCATGGCCAGCGACTTGGGCGTGTAGTGCGCCCCGGCATTTTTACGTGATGGAGTTTCCTTGACGAGCAGGCCACCGTCGAGCACCACGAACGGGCGGCCTCGAAGGTCCAGACGCATGATGCCTAGCCAGGGCAAGACACGATCACGCAGAGCGGCGTCGTCACCGACAGCCTGCGCCAGTCCGCTCACCACTGTCGGTTCCAACTGAGCACTAAGGTTTTTGACAATCGCAGCTACGGATTGAGGTTTGGCTGATGGTTGGTCAACCGCAATGTGCGCGCGGATCGCTTCGGCGAGTTTGTTTGGTGCTGTGTTGGTAGCGGCAAGGCGCTCGAGCTCGGAAAGCGTGATCTCGGGTTCCTCGCCGCGGGTCCCCTGCAGACCGAGATGGGTCTGAGTGACGGTGACGGCGGTGTAGCCGAGCAATCCCTCGTAGATGTAGCCGATCTGCTCGACGTCGATGTCGCGGAACGAGATCCGGCGCGCCTCGCCGCCCTTGAGAATGGCCAGCTGCACTGAGCGTAGGACATGCAGCATCACCCGGTCGGATACGGTGATCGCGAGAGTTCCGTGTGTCGTGGTTGAGGTTAGGAACGGGAAGCGTGCCGGGTCAAACAGAGAGCCACCATAGGCGGGCACCCGCATATTCTCAAAGGAAGCCCCTCCGTACAGAGCCTGGCTGGTCGCGAGGAGTCTGTGCCACGTGAGGGAAGTGGCGTCGAGGGCTTCCTCGCTCTCCTCGGCTTCCCTGCTTTGCAATCGATCCAGTTCGCGTGAGATCCCGTAACCCTGCTCAAACAGTTCTCCCGACGGCAAGAGGCCGCGTTCCTCGGCAAACAGCAGGAACACGATCCGCATCATGATGGTTACCGCTGCCTCGTAACTTTGGTGAGTCTCAACAGGCAGCGGGTCGGGTTCGCCGCGCTGACGAGCGTCGCGGGCAGACTCGGAAAAAGATTGGATGAGAAGCTCGACAGCGCTGCGCACCTGTGCGCCAAGGGCTTCGGTGATCTCTTCGGCTGCGGCCACCGATTGTTCGAATAGCACCGGTAGCCGCTCGTCGTCCTTGCCGCCGATGATGTGCTGGCGCGAAATCAGCGTCAGGAAGGCGTCGCGGGTGCGGGGCTCCTCCACCCAAGTAAGTGCGTCCACGACCCCGGAGGCGGTCATGGCACCGGACCGTGCGCATACCAATGCCCACCAGCGTCCGTCGGTGACGATGCCGATCGCAATGCCGTTGCTGCGCAGCAGCGCTTCCATGCGGTCGATAGGGGTCGCCGCCCATAGGTCACTGGGAACTTGGCGCAGCGAATCGACCGGGTCGATCACTGACACCAGAGCACCGATGTTGCCGTCCGGATCCACTAATGCCGCCTGTGCACCAACAGTCACCGCCCGGTTGGGCGACTGCGCCTCCACTCCTGGAACGGACCCCCAAGCTAGTGATTCCGCCCAGCCGGCGACATCACGTAGAACAGTCTCCACCCATTTGTCCCGCGCGATCCGGTACGCATCTTCGGCTGCAGGGTCGTCACCGAATGCGCGGTCAACGGCCTCCCACGCCGCTTCGAAGTCCTTGCGCGCGAACAGCAGGGCTTCTTTGCGGATGTCGTCCAGCGTGGGCATGCCTTGCGGCCAGACACGTTTGAGCGGGGCGATCGCCAGGAATGGACCGTCAGTGTCGACAAGATCAAGCCACGCGCGGTGCAGCTCGGAGGCATTCGGTGTGGAGCGTCGGCGTGAGGTACGGGGCGCCATCAGCGCAAACCTCCTTTCGCATCCTCTGCCGTGAGGGCGAATACCACCGCGGCTGCGGTGGTATGTGGTTTGACATCGGCATAGCGGTCGGAGATCGCCGCAATCTCGCGTGCTTCCTCGTCATCAAGTTCATCGAGGCGGCGTTGCATCGACTCGATATCGCGCCGCCATTGCTTTTGCTGCTCGTCGGCCCACAACATCGCCTCAGCTTCGGCGTCCTTGCTCCGCAAAAGATCGAGTGATTCACGCAGGTTAGTGCGGAACGCGGCGAAGATGTCGCGGGCGCGTTGGATGTCAGAGGCGCGGCGTTTGTCGAGCTGTTCCAGTACCCGCTCGTGTCGGCGTTCGGCTCGCGAGTGCATGGATTCCTCTAGCCGGATGCGCAACGGAGCGTCTGAGGCGTTCCAGATTTCACAGAGCTCATCGCGGACTCGGCGGCTCGCCAAATTGAGCCGGTCGCCATCGAGCGCTTGATCGAGGGCGCGCTCTGCTTTTTCCTCGGCCATTGCGCGGCGGCCTCGTAAACGAACGCCAACGAGGAACACCTCCTCGTGAAGGCGCACTCCCCCGCGTCCGACCAAAACCATGCGGGTCACGGCCGCGACAAATGATTCGGCCATGCCGTCGATGACGACCGCGGTGACCCGGTTCAGCGTCGAATCCACACTCCACAGTGATCTGCGGAGCAGTCGTTGCGCCTTCTGCACGATCGGATGCCCCAGGTGTACGTAGACCAGGTCACTGCGCCCTTCGGCCGCGGCGGGGTCGAAGGTGATCGGGCGCAGCACATCGGGTTTGAGCCGAGTAGCCAGTCCCTTGAGGGTGTCCTGCCAGGACTGGCTCAACGCCGGCATCTCGAAAACCTCGGCGTCGGTGTCGGCGTCACCGACCGGCTCCAAGGGAAGCTGGTGGTTGATCCGCAGCGCAGTGTCAACGACGCGTCGCAGGTTCTGCGGTTCGAGATGCAGGTCAGCGCGGGAGGCGTCGTAGCCACGTTCCAGCTCTGTTAGCCGCGAGTTGAGTTCGATGCCGCCGGCCAAGGCCTCCTGGATCACCTGGTTGCCATCGAGACTCTTGGCTTTGCGCTTGGACGGTGTGCGTCGCGCGAAATGCTCCTGGATCTCCTCACCGATCACCTGGTTGGCGGATCCGAGGTCAACCTCGACCTGGGCGATCTTGCGGGCGATACGCGCCATGAAGTTCGCGTCGGCGGCGTAGGTGGAGGACTTCTCGTCGGGGACGAAGTGAAACACCTCGGGTGTTTCGGTCTGTCCGTAACGGTCGATGCGACCGATGCGCTGTTCAAGCCGGGACGGGTTGAATGGGATGTCGAAGTTCACCAACCGGTGGCAGTGGGTTTGCAGGTCGATGCCCTCGCCGGCCGCGTCGGTCGCCAGCAGGACCCGCACTGGTTCCTCGGTTGGGTCGGCGGTGAACTGTGAGCGGATGTACTCACGGTCGTCGGTGGGGGTCGCGCCTTCGATGACGGCCAGCCGGTCGGCGTAGCCGCGTTGGGCCAGTACCCGCTGCAGCCAGCCCAGGGTGTGGGCGTATTCGGTGAACACCACGACCCGCTCGTTGGTCCAGTGGATGCCGTCGGGTCGGCAGATGGCGTCGAGGAAGGTGAGCAGCCTCTCCAAGCGTGAGTCCGGCCGGCTTTCGTAGCTCAATCCCCAGTCGGCGAGTTTCTCCAGCTGTCCTGGTTCGGCGGCGCTGAGTGGGTCGGATGCCTTCGACTCGCGTAGCCGCTCGGCTTCGTCGTGTTCCCAGAGGCCTTCTTCTTCGTCGGCCTGCCCTTCGCCGAAGATGTCGTCATAATCGTCGTCGCGAAGGCCTCGGCCGGCTCTGGTGTCGAGGTAGTGGCTGATGGTCATGCCGAACGAGAACGGGCTGGACAGAAATCGCTTTTTCAGCAGCATGGTGACGATGTCACCGCCGGGTTTGGTGCCGTTCAACTTGGCGCTGCGGGTGACGATCTCATCGAGTAACGAGAACATCTCCTGCTCAGTACTTGCGGGGCTAAAGTCCAAGACCTTGACCTCACGGTCTTTGAACCCCTTGCCCTTCAGGTCGCTCTTGAGCCGGCGCACCGTCACGTCCTTGAGCGCGGTGGAGTCCAGGAGCGCACCCCGGGAGAACCGGCGGGGGTCGATCATCTCCATCAGCGCGGTGAACGACTCCGGGTAGCCGTTGTGTGGAGTCGCGCTCAAGAACAGGCGGTGCTCGCACGTTTCGGCGAGTTGGCGCACCGCCACCGTCCGCTGGGTATCCACCGAGTAGCCGCGTCCACTGGCGACAGCCGAGGGACTCGACGGAGCGACGTGGTGGGCTTCGTCGACGATGAGAATGTCGAAGGCGAATCGTTTGCCCAGTTTGGGGTTTTTGGCCTGGGCGTAGACATCGCGCAGCAGGCGCTGGCAACGCACCTGCGGCAGCCACGCCATGGACACGATCACTCGGGGATAGAGCTGGAATGGGTTGGCATGCAGGCCGTGGGTGCGGCGCACCTCGGCCATCAGCTCGCTGTTGACGATGACGAACTGCAGGCCGAACTTGTCGCGCATCTCGTCCTGCCATTTCAGCGCCAGGCTCGGTGGGCACACGATCACCGCGGTGCGGGCGCGATGCCGAAGGAACAGCTCTTGGACCACCAGCCCGGCCTCGATGGTCTTGCCCAGACCGACGTCGTCAGCCAGCAGCAGGTTGGTCCGCGGGCTGGTTAACGCCCGCCGCAGCGGTTCGAGCTGGTACGCCTCGACCGTGACGCCCGACCAGAACGGCGCCTGGTAGCGGTTGGGGTCCGCCGAGGTGACGGCGCCCCACCGCATCGCGTCAATGAATCCCGCCAACGTGACCGGGTCGTCGAAGCCCTCCAGGTTGATCTGCTCGGGCAGACCCTGCGGCGGGGTGACCGTCTTCCCGACCTCAAGCTCCCAGATTACCGACAGCTGTTCGCCGAGGCGGTCCTCGTCCAGCGACTGCAGGTCCACCACGTGGTTGATCTGGGTGATGGCGTCGTCGGCGGGACTGAGGTGCAGGCCCTGGGCATAGACGTTGGCGACCGCCCATGTCGAGCCGCGGACCTCGACGACCTGGCCGGGTTCGGGCAGGGGCGGGGTGCCAGGAGCGCTTTCGCTGTTAATAACAGCACATATGGCGTCCTCGGTGAGTCCGAAGTGCTCAGCCAACCTGGCAACCGCAACGGCGACCGCGTGATCCTCCTGGCCACGTGCGGTCGACGCCATCGCTTCGCGAATCTCCCTGCGTATTCTGTTGCGCTGTCCCGCCGCCAGAAGCTCTTCGGGAAACACGTCCGGTAGCCCGTCCCGGAGTAGATAGTCGATCGTCGCGTAAGAGATGCCGTACTTTTTCTGTAATTCGGCGCAGGTGTTTCGCATCGCCCAGTCCTCACCGTGCTGGTCGATAGCCTCTTGCACAGCACGCCGGATCGTCGAGCGCTGCCCCTGTGACAGTTGATCGGCTTCAACTTCTGGTGATGCCTCCACAGAAGGACACCGTAGCCGGGCCCCACGACCCTATGCAGATATGTCAATCGATCTCGTGTAAGACCATGGCCCGCATGCGGTTGGCATATGAGCTTATGAATACGCGGCAGTTGCCGTAGCCCTGTTTCCATAGAACGTATCTAGACGATCTCAACTCGACAACCGTCGACTAGAATAACCTCGGTTAGGAGCAGAGACCCCGCACTTGCGAGCTGGCGGACTTAGACCCAACCTAGCGATCGAGGGAGTGTGCTGCGTCTATTTGCCGCCCGGCTGAACACTTCATCGCGAGCCCGACATACTTGCAGCGCGAGAGGCGAATGCCGCGCGCATAGAAACATACGCTAGGTAGGCAGTACTACGTAAAGGCGTGGGTCCTCCTTCTCGGCTACTAGCAATGTCTCCTTCCGATCTGAATGCGCGCCACAGCTGCGTCCAACGGTCGCGATCCAACGTCCAATCCCCAAGTAATAAACCGTCTCTGAGCCATCCAGTGAGGATGCTCTCGAAAAGAAGCTGATTGTACGAGCGCAGACACGCTGTAATTACGCTGACGATTTCATGAATCGCGGCCGGTGAGTCAAAAGCTATCCAGCTTCCAGGTGGCACGCCAAGTTCTACAGCATTTCGCGTCGATACGTACCCGCCTGCGTGGATCGCGGCGTGTCGAATATGACAAGCACGTTCGAACTCTGCAAGCGCAACCTCTAACGATCGCTGGTTGTTTAGATCGACACCCGCAATCCTCTTTGACCATTTTATGACATTCGACTTACTCGAAAAACTCTCGCCATCAAGCATCCCTCTCACCGCATCTGCAACTGACCCCGAGAAGACGAACTCCATTCGTGTCTCCAGGGGCTGCACTCGCGTCATGCAAACCGGACAGATAGTGACAACGTCCGTCAAAATTGATCGGAAATAGTCTTCAGCTGCGGCCACTGCCGACGAGCTGAGAATAAGTCCGTGTTGCGTGTTCCAGCTCGGCTCTTCGTTCACGGCTACCTGCGTGACAACTAAGAGTGAGTCGAAAGCGACATCGATGGCGGAGCGATAAGCCCCTGTATGACGGTGGGTCGACACTGCGGCATCGGTCAACCTGGTCAAAGTACCCGCACCAACATGTGATGCCGAAGCCAGACAGATCTGCGGGAATATATGCGTCATTACAGGGTCACGAACTCATCAGCGCGAGCCTTGATACGCGCTGCCCAAGTACTCCCGATACTTGGAACCGTACGCAATTGCAGCCCTGCGTCGTCAAGGATGACGTCCTGTACCGTTCGAAGATTGGTGAGCTCTAGTATTCGCTGCAGCTTAATAGGCGTAAGGAGCAGGCTCTCAAGGGGAGACGAGAGCAACTCGATGTACACCGATTGTTCGGTTAATGCTGTCCCGCACCTGTAACAGAAGACTGAATCTTCGGAAATACGCGGACTATGACATTTTGGACATGGGGAAAGGTTCAGGCGACAGCGCTCTCTCTGATCGAGAGTCAAGACTCCTACTGGCTGGCGCCGAACAAAATCGTCGGCACTCTGCCGCCGCAGAGCGACGAGGTGATCTTCTATCGATGGGGTCTGGGGCAGTCCTAGAGCGTTGTCCGCGATGAGGAGCGAAGTATGAATTTGAACCTTTTCATATCGGTCCCGACCACGTGAAACCGATCCGAGACGTCTGACAACACCTGCGTATTCCATAAGAGAAATAACTTGACTGAGTTCCGCATTCCAAGGTTGAGCAATTGCCACGCCGATATATTTAGCGCTTCGCTTTCCCCGCTGCCGGTTTGTGACCCTAATAGATGCAAGCATGCTATCCTGCACCTCCTGGCCCACTTGTATGAAGTTTTCGTATCTAGGCAGCTTCCGTGAAACCTCATCGAAAAGCGATCGCACCCGCACCGCGTTCCTACGGATGGCTTCACGAACCTTGCGCAAAGTGGGAGGTACAAAAGTTACTGTTTCGTCTTCTTCATCGGGGTCACCAATAGAGTCAGAGAGAATGTTCAGGAAGTTTCTCGGGAGCCCAAAAGAAGCATAGGCAGCGAGGTCGATCAAATCATTACGCACAGACCCTTGGAGGGTCAGCGGAAATCGAGCGGCGAAGATCGCACGCATGGTCTCCAAATATTCGGGTAAGTCAGTACGGATCCACACCTCGATCTCTTCTGCTTCGTGACCAATATTAAAGTAAGGGCTATAGGAGGTAACTCCTGGATAAATAGCTGCCTTACATGCGACTGTTCGAGAGCGAAGCGCACGAAATATTTCAAAGAATTCACGTTGCTGCTGAGGCATAAAAGCGTGTGCCGCGTCATCCATCAGTAATACAGCACGCGAACATCCCATACTCTCGGCCCAATTTTCAATAAGGGTCAGTAACTCAGCCGGCGCGATCGCTGTCGGAGCAAATCTTGGGATTTTACCTACCGAAGTTTGCAGTTCATTTACAAACCGAGTACCATCATGCGCCAACTTTCGGAGATCTTTCGGACAATCTTCCGCTGCACTTTCGGCCAGCGCAATAATTACTTTATATATTAGCCATTGTCGAAAGTATTCGAGAGCGCGCTCGGAACGCAACATCACAGGCTCAAGCGCCAGGTGCTGCGAGTAGTTAATATACGCAACCAGAACATTATCACTTGCGCGAAGTCGGAAGTATGCTCGTTTAAGATAATTCGACTTTCCCGAGCCTCGCGGCCCTTTCAAGAGTTTAGGTCCTGGGCCAGTCAAGCGACGAAGGATCGACTCGTCCCCGGGCACCTCGGCAGTGAGTCGTTCCAGATCAGCTTCCGAGAGATCTTCAGCTCGGAGCGTGTATAGGGCATCGAGATCCACGTCTGCCATGCCACGATATTAGTAACGAACAATTCACTAGGTGTGGTTCCAGGGGCTTTGCCTATTGCCAGAGCGGTTAGACGGTGTGCAGAGGTCACGGACCCGCGGTCCCCAGGCGTCATGATCAGGACCGAGCCGAATTCCACGTATTGTCATCGTTCAATAACTTGATCCGGTCGCTCCAGGCATTCACCATTACGTTACGACCACATCCCAGAGGTGAGCGGGAATGGGGCAGCCCGTGAAACATGGACAGAGCCGACGGTCTTCATCGCGGATGCATACGCCTCCTTAACAAACCTGGGCTCTCGATCATCGTCCCACAACCCCCAACCACGATCGAGGCGAGTAAGCGCAAGCATGTTGACGTCAAGACATCGATTGTTAAGCAGCGGATCAGGCCAGTGGCGCGAGCCCTGACCGCACCAGCTCCACACTCTCCGTCACGATCTGGCCCAGGTCGCCGGCGCAGCCGCCGCGCCCCCAGTTCTCCACCGCGACAACTAGTGCGGCCGCAAGCACCACGCCGGCGACCTCGGCCTGCAGGTCGATGCCCGGCAGATCGGTGTAGCGCTTGCGCACGAAGTCGGTGATCACCGAGGCGAAGGACGCCTGCACCACACGCAGATGGCCGGCTGCCCGCTCCCCGATGAGACTGGCCCGCAGCAGCGCCGCCTGGTGCACCACCTCCAGGTCGTGCGGGAAGCTGAGCACGCTCGCCAACACCGCGTCGAACACCGACTCCGACGCCGGTCGTCGTGCCAGCGCCTCGGCCAGCCACTCCAGGTGGGTCTCGTAGTCGGCGAACAGCACCGCTTCCTTGGTCGGAAAGTGCCGAAAGAACGTGCGCTCGGTGACGCCGGCTTCGGCGGCCAGCTGAGACACCGTCACATTGGCGAACCCATCCTGCGCGAACCGCGCCAACGCCACCCGCCGCAGCGCCTCCTTGGTGGCCTGCCGACGCTGCGTATGCAGGTTGATCGGTGTCGCCATGGTGCCCGCATCCTAACCCACAATTTGTCAGTTCCGACCCATTTATGTCAGTCCTGACATAACCTAGCGCACCATGACTGACTACGACGCCATTGTCGTCGGCGCCGGGCACAACGGGCTGACCGCCGCCGCCGTCCTGCAACGCGCCGGCCTGCACACCCTGTGCCTCGAAGCCAACACCTACGCCGGCGGCATGGCCGCCACCGTCGAACTCATCGACGGCTTCCGCTACGAAATCGCCGGCTCCGTGCAGTTCCCCACCCCCAGCCAGATCACCAAAGACCTCGGCCTCGACACCCTTCCGACCGTCGACTCCGACGTCATGTCGGTCAACATCGGCGAGCACGGCGAGGAAGCGATGGTCTTCTACCGCGATCCCATGCAGCTGATGACCCACCTCGCCGACAAGCACGGCACCGACGCCGTCACCGGCATGGCCGAGCTCATCGCCTGGAGCCAAGGCCCCGCCCGCGCACTCGGCCGCTTCGACGTCCGCACACCGCCCAAGACCATCGACGAGATGTATGCCTGCGCCGCAAACGAATCCGAGCGGCGCGCCATCCACAAAACGCTGTTCGGTTCGGCGATGGACGTCATTGACCGCTACCTACCCGACAAGAAGCGCCACGCCGTCATGCGCGGCATGCTGGCCTTCCTGGCCATCAACTCCACCTACCGCGGCCCCTACACCCCCGGCAGCGCGACCTGTCTGGCCTTCGCCCTCGCCGTCCCCGAGGACGGCACCGCGATGATGACCAAGCTCGAAGGCGGCATCGGCGCCCTCACCGAGCACCTGCGCGAGATGTTCGAAAGCCGCGGCGGCGAGATCCGTTACCGCACCAAGGTCGAGCAGATCCTCGTCGACGACGGCCGCGTCACCGGCGTGCGCTGCAAGGACGGCGAGACCATCACCGCCCCCGTCGTCGTGTCCAACCTCTCTCCCGACACCACCCTCACCGAACTCGTTGACCCCGAGCACCTCTCGGCCCAACTGTTCGACAGGCTCCAGGGCCGCGACCACCGCGCCTCCTTCGTCCAGATGCACTTCGCGCTCGACGGGCTGCCCGAGTTCGCTCCGCCCTACGACCTGCTCAACGAACCCGGCATGCAACCCTCGGTCGGTATCTTCGGCTCACCCGAAGAGCAGCAGCGCCAGTGGGAGAACGCGTGCCGCGGCATCATTCCCGACAACCCGTCGCTGGGCATCCAGATCCCATCAGTGCACGACCCCAGCATGGCCCCACCCGGCATGCACGCCGCCAGCGCCTACGCATACGCCTTTCCGGTCGAAACCCCACGCGATCAACACGGACACCTCAAAAACGAAATGGCACAACGCGTCATCGACAAAATCACCCGCTACGCCCCGAACTTCAAAGACATCCAGATCCGCCACATCACCTTCGCCCCCTACCACATGAACACCATGTTCGGCGCCCCCGCCGGCGACTTCTGCCACGGCCTGCTGCACCCCGACCTGATGGGACCCAACCGGCCCGGCCCGAAAGGCTTCCGCGACCTGCCCATCGGCATCGACGGTCTCTACCTCGGCGGCGCCGGCTGCCACGGCGGACCCGGCATCACCTTCATCCCCGGATACAACGCCGCCTACCAAGTACTCGACGACCTCACCTGAATCACGAATGTCGCCCATCAGCGCAGGTAAACCTGGCCCTCCGACGGGAACCCGCCGCCCCTGGTCGCGATGTGCACATGGTCGTAGTGGTTGGCGGTATCCGACCCGCGATTCGACATCAGCCTTTGCGAACCGTCAGGCTTGTAAATGGTCTGCCGCCAGATGGCGTGCACCACGCCGAAGCGCTCCGCGTTCTCCAACACGTACGCCAGCACACTGTCGCCCAGCGCTTTCCCCGCCTCCGAGCGCGCATTCGGAATCATCACGTCGATCGCCAACCCGTGCGGATGCCACTTCAACGGATCCGAGCGAACCCCACCGATATCGAGGATCTCGGGAAACGTCGCACTCACCGCCCGCGCCGCCAGGATCGTGTCCACCTGCAGACCCGTCTCCTTCGCCACCCCCTGCGGCAGCTCCGGCGGAACCGGCGGGGCCGGTGGTTGGGCCGCCATCAACCGCACCGGCTGCGCGCTCGGCGCTGGCGCCGCCGCCATGGCCTCGCAGCACTCCGCTGCGGCACTGCCCTGCGGGTGGCCGTCCCCACCGACGACAAACAACGCGGCGGCCGAGATCGCCCCCGCGACGACGGCTAACCGCGGCCTCCTACGCGTGTTGGCTAATGCGTGTCTTCCCATCGGCCGGGCAGACTACCGACGCCACGCACACACCAGCCAATTCGCCGCAGCGGCGTCCGGCCCCCTCGAAAGCCCCGCGCCGAGCCGAAACGTCCCAGGTCACACGGCCAAACCGCACTCCATTGCGACCGCCCCGCCACGCGCACCGATCGTGGCGAACGTCATGTCGGGCGCCGATTGTGACGCGGCCGGCCCGAGAAACGGTCAGCGCGCGCGACGGGCCCGCTGCCCACCCCGGACCTGTGCCTTCTCGTCGGTGAACACCGAGGGCAGCGCGAACTTTCGTAGCTCGTCGCGCAGCGCCTTCGGCGACGGCGCGTCACCGAGCAACGCGAACGTGAGCACGCCCTGCAACCAGCGGCTCGCCTCTTCGATCGTCACACCGGGGCGCAACCGCCCTTCGGCCTGCGCGCGTCGCAGGATCGGCCGCAGGCTGGACCGGATCAACGCCTCCACCGGATGTGACTCGCCCAGAACCGCACGAACCCGCTCCGGCGGAAGGCTGGCCGTCAGCGCCGCCAATTCTTCGTCACCGCCGGTGATTTCGACAGCCCTGGCCAGAAACTCGACGAGGATCTCGTCGAGGTCGCCGTCGGGATCGAACTCCCAGGAGTCGATCTCCTGCTGAAGTTCCTCGCAGCACTGCACGATCGCCAGCTCGATGAGCTCGTCACGGCCCGACACCGTGTAGTAGAGGGTCTGGCGCACCACCCCCGCCGCGCGTGCGACGTCGGTCATCGTCGCCCGGTCGGGACCGAACTGGGCGAACGCGTTTCGGGCTGCCCGCACGATGCCGGCGGTGGGCTCGTCCATCCGCCAACTGTATCCATCCGGCGGAGTCCGCCGATCCGCGACCGGATGCCGGATCGGCTACCCCGGCTCGGAGCCCTCGGCGATCTGGCGGCCGAGGGCCTTGTGCACCTGGTAGCTGATCGCCCCCACCCAGATCGCGAAGGCGGCCAGCGGAATGTAGATGCCGACGACCCCGTTCCACGCGAACGGCCCGACCTTGAAGAACAGCACCACCCCCGCCGGCGTGATGAGAAGCGCCGCCCACGCCGTCAGGTAGGCCAGCCACCGCGGCAACACCGGTTCCGGACGGCGGTCGAGAAAGATCGCAATCACGATGCACCACATCTGAACCCACACCGACCAGATGACGGTGACGAACAGGATCCAGCCGAGGTCGTGGAGCGCCTCGGTGATCTCAGCGGCGCGTCCGTCGAACCGGAACGCGGCCGCCATCCAGACGCCGATCGGGGTGATGAACTCCAGCGACAGCAGGCCACACGACACGAACTGAACGGCGGCCAACGCCTTGGCCCCGTCAATTCGCCTGAGCTGCCCCGAGATTGCCGCTGCCCAAGGCACCAACAGGGCCGACGCCGCCATCACCACGACCAGCCCCAGCTTGATCAGGTTCGGTTTGGCCTCGTACAGCGCGCGGATCTCCTCCGCCGTGGCGCTGGGCCGAGACGGCGGGAAGTACCCCATGACGAAGATGAAGATCGCGAACCAGACCGCAACCATCACCGGTCCGCACCAGATCATCACCCGCTGGACACGTGCCTCCACGCGGTCACCTCCCCACCCGGCCGGGTCGCACCAAGACCCTAACAGGACGTACGACGATACGACAAGATATGTCGTAATGTCGTAACCGCGGTCTCAGTAGGACCGTGGCAGGCCCAGCGAATGCTCGGCGACGAAGTTCAGGATCATCTCCTTGGACACCGGGCCCATGTTGAGCATGCGGACCACCCAGAAATAGGTGGCGAGTTGATACTCGTGGGTGACGCCGTTGCCGCCATGCACCGCCACGGCGGCATCGAGCGCCTCGAGCCCGGCGCCGGCGCCCAGATACTTCGCCGTGTTGGCGAGTTCACCGACCTCTGCAGCCGCGTCATACAGTGCGCAGGCGCGTTCGGTCACCAGTTCTGCCGCCTGCAGATGCATATACGCCGCCGCCAACGGATGCGCGACGCCCTGATGCGCGCCGATCGGCACGTCCCAGACCCGGCGCGAATTCGCGTACGCCACCGCCTTGGTCAACGCGTACCGCCCGATGCCCGTGCACAGCGAGCTGGTCAGGATCCGCTCGGTGTTCAGCCCGGTGAACGCCACGGCCAGACCCCGGCCCTCCGTCCCGATCACCTGTTCGGCCGGGACCGCGACGTTGTCGAAGAACACCTGATGGCTCTTGTCCGGCTGGCCCATCACGGTGCGGATGGGTGCCCACGACAGGCCCGGTGAGTCGGTGCTGACCATGAACACCGACAGGCGACCCCGCCCCGTCGCGTCGTCGACGCTGGTGCGGGCGACCACCATCACCCAGTCGGCCGACTCCATCCCGGTGATGAAGACCTTCTGCCCGTTCAGCACATAATGATCGCCCTCGCGTCGAGCGGTCGTCGCGATGCGATGCGCGTTGGATCCGGCGTCCGGTTCGGTGATCGCGAAGGACAGCCGTGTCTCGCCACTGGCCACGCCCGGCAGCCAGCGTTCCTTCTGTTCGTCGTTGGCGCTTCGGTCCAGCACGGTCCCCGTGACGCCGGAGGAGAACAGCATCGCCTGCATCGGGCAGCCGCTGCGGGCGGTGTGGTGCACGACGAGGTGCAGCTCCGACAGCCCCAAACCGCCGCCGCCGTACTTTTCGGGCAGGTGGACACCGAGATATCCGTTGGTGCCCAGCTCTTTCCACAGCTCGGCGCAGTGCCCGCCCGAGTCGACCTGCTCGTGGTAGTAGTCGGGCCCGTACTTCGCGGTGATGGCGTCCACCGCTTCGGCGATCGCGCGGTGTTCATCGGCCATCTGCCCGGCTGCCAGTGCTGCCATGTTCATGCTCCCGCCTGCGAGGTGTTGGGTTGGTTCGGATCGGTGCGCACGCGCGGCAGGACGTCGCGGGCCAGCGTTGCCAGAATGCGCTGCCGGTGCTCGTGGGTGTGCGCGGCGATCTGCAACAGGACGGTTTCCGCGCCGGCGTCCCGGAATTGGGTGATCCTCCCGGCGACGTCCGTGGGGCTGCCGACGAGCAGGTACCGATCCGCCAGTGGCCGGAAGTCCTGCCGGTAAGCTGCGCTCACACACTCGATCCCGATATTTCGCGCCCAGTCGGCGTCGTCGTCGACGGCGACCCAGGCGAACAGCGCCGCGGAGACGCCCGCAGGATCGCGTCCGGCATCGGCCGCCGCGTCGCGAACGACGGCCAGCCCTTTCGTGAGGTGGCGTGGCTCGACCATGTAGGGCAGCCACACGTCGGCGTACCGGCCGGCGCGCTGCAGCGCACGCTTTCCGCGTCCACCGAGCCAGATGGGTGGTCCGCCCTGCTGGACGGGCGGCGGGTTCAGTGTCACGTCCTGCAATGTGGCGAAGCTGCCGTCCATGCTCGTCGGTTGCCCGGAGAACAACGCGCGCAACACCTCGAGACCTTCCTCGGTCCGACGAAACCTCGACGCGACGTCCACTCCGGCGGCGGCGAACTCCGGTGGATACTCGCCTCCGGAGCCGATGCCCAATTCGACACGGCCGCAGGAGATCCGGTCCACGGTCGCCGCGATTTTCGCCACCAGCGCCGCGGGATACAGCGGCAACAGCGTGATGGATGAGACGAGGCGGATCCGCTCGGTGACCGCCGCCGCCGCTGCCAGCATGGTCAGACCGTGCGGCGTGGGACCGTGAAAGAACAGATGCTCACCGCAGCCGAGCAGGTCGAACCCCAGCTGCTCGGCCTGGCGGGCGTCGGCCACGACCGTGTCCGCGTTGTCGACGGTGACACCGACCCTCATGCGGGGCTGACGGTAACCGGCAACTCGAGGACACCGTGGCTGAAGACGTCGCGGACGTAGACGATGTCACCGGTCGGGTGGATGTCTCGGGTGCGTTGCAGCAGTTCCTCGAGCAGGATCTTCATCTCCAGCACCGCGATGTGCTTGCCGAGACAGGTGTGCTGGCCGCGACCGAAACCCAGATGCCGGTTCGGGGTTCGGGTCAGGTCGAACCGCTCGGGTTCATCGAAGACCTCGGGGTCGAAGTTACCGGAGGGAAGCAGCATGCAGACACGTTCCCCCTCGGCGATCGGCTGGCCGTGCATCTCGATGTCCTTGGTCACCGTCCGCACGAAATGCAGGAAAGGTGTTGAGATGCGCACCATCTCCTGAATGGCGGTGTCGGGAATGTCATCGCAGTGATCGCGCAGCCACGCCATCTGATCCGGGTCACGCATGAGTTGGTGCATGGAGTGGGTCAACGCGTTGCGGGTGCTCTCCGCGGCGCCGCTGGCGAGCAGGACGAAATTGCCGAGGATCTCGTCCTCGGACATGGAATCCGCGCCGTCGGCACGCACCATCTGGCTCACCACGTCGTCGTCCGGGTTGGCGCGCTTCTTCGCCGCCAGATCACCGGCGTACGAGGTGAGGCTGAAGATCGCCTCGAGCACCGCCTCGAACGACGGCGTGATGCGGGTGTCGAACGGTGCGGCGAAGCGGTCCACCCAGGCGAAGAACTTCGGGCGGTCCTCGGCCGGCACACCGAGCACGTCGCCGAGCGCCTCCATCGGCATCGCGTGCGCGACATCGGTGACGAAGTTGAACGAGCCCTTCGCCAGCGCCTGGTCCACCACCGCACGGGCGTAGCCCCGGAACTTCTCCTCGAGCCGGCGCACCATGCTCGGGGTGAACGTCCGATTGACCACCCCACGGTGTCGCCGATGGTCGGCACCGTCCTGGGTGAGCATGGCCGGTTTGCCGCCAGAGGTCGGGTCGATCGGATTGACGGTCCAGATGTTGACGAAGCCGCGGTTCGCCGCGAACGTGTCGGCGTCGCGGTCCACGGTCAGGATGTCCTCGTAGCGGGTGAGCACCCACACCTCGTTGATGAGCAGCGGGTCGTCGAACGTCTGGCGGTAGACCGGTTCGTTCTCTCGCAGGTACTTGTACTGGTCCAGCGGCAATCCGTAGGTATCCGGATTTCCGTTAGCGTAGGTATCAGGATCGAGCACGCTGATCGCGATGTTCTGTTCGGTTACGCCCGTCATGCTGGTAGGTCCTTCCTCTCGCAACGAAGGCAGCGACGGACACCACTCGCCCGTCGATATCGAAGTGAATAATGTTTGATATCAACAGCTTTTAGACGTGTGTAGCCACGGCGCGACAACGCGGCGGGGCCGCGCGTGTCGTGCGCGAGACCGGCTTGCGCCGGTATCGAAAAGTGAAGCAGCCCACACCGCCCACGTCAAGAGACAGTTTGTCTCTTAATTGTTGACGGGCTGCCTACGCCCCCGCGACGGTGGCACAATGACGCGGTGGCCAAACTCGACGTCGCGCCCACCCCTGTCCGTCGTCGGCCTGCCGAAGTGCGACGTCTTCTGCTCGCGGCCGCCGAGCGGGTCGCGGTCCGCAAGGGAATGTCCGCCAGCGCGCAGGAGATCGCCGCCGAGGCCGGCGTGCACCGGTCCGTGCTCTACCGCCATTTCACCAGCGCCGAGGAACTGGTGCAGATGGCCATGCTGCGTCCGTTCGACGAATTCCTCGAGCGCATCCAATTGATGACGGCGCGCTCCGAGGAGGCTGAGCCGACGCCGCTCTGGGACTTGATGGTCGGGTTCCTCGGCGATCTGCTCGACATCCTGTTCGACCACCGAGACTTTCTGAGCATGGCGCTTTCGGAGTCCTCACCGCTCGGCGACGCCGACCGCACGGAGCTTCAGCACCGGTTGGGCGGCGTTCTCGACGACATCGGCGAGCTGGCGGTCCGCGCGGGCGTCACGCGGGGCCTCGACCTACAGAACGCGCGGATCAACACGCGGCTGGCAATCGCCATGGCGAGCGGCGTCGCGACCTATGAGAGATGGCTGCTGCCGGACCCGCACTGGCCTGAACAGCGCGAGACACTCATCGAGCAGATGGCCAGCGTGCTGCTGTACGGGGTTCGCGCGGTGCCCGACGCGCAGAAACGCCCGGACCGGCTCAGCCCGAAGCGATGACGGCTAGCGCCGACCCCCCCCTCCACAAATTGAGACACTACGTTCCAATTTGATCGCGGCTGGTGCATGATGGCTCGTGCGACGGCTGAAGAGGGCAGCCCACCCAGCCAAACCTTCGGTAGGAGAGTCGAAGTGTCCACAGCAGCTGATAGCCGACCCGACATCGACGTGCGCTCACCGGCCACTGGCGAAGTGATCGGCGCCGTGCCCGACATGAGTTCGGCCGAGGTGTTCGAGGTTGCCCGTAGGTTGCGGGCCGCCCAGCCGCATTGGCAGGCGCTCGGTTTCGAAGGCAGGCGCACGTGGTTGCACCGGTTCCGCGACTGGATCCTGGACCACGAAGACGAGATCCTGCGGCGAGTGCAGGCCGAGACCGGCAAGAGTTGGGGCGATCTGCCGATCGGTGAGATCGTCGCCTCGGTCGACGTACTGAACTACTGGGCCCGTCACGCCGAGAAGTTCCTCGCCCAGGAGAAGACGCGTCCGCACAGCCCGCTGATGATGACCAAGCGGCTGTGGGTCGAATTCCACCCGCACCAACTCGTCGGGTCGATCACGCCCTGGAATGCGCAGCTGGCGATGCAGATGCTCGACATTCCGGCCGCGCTCATGGCCGGCTGCGCGGTGTTGACGAAGGCATCGGAGGTCACCCCACTGGGTTGGGCCTATGCCGTCGAGGGCTGGAAGTCCATCGGGGCGCCCGACGTTCTCGATGCCGTCACGGGGCGCGGCGAGGCCGGTGCCGCGGTGGTCGACGCGGTGGACATGATTCAGTTCACCGGATCGGTGCGCACCGGTCGAGCGATCGGGATGCGCGCCGCGGAGCGCATGATCCCGTGCTGCCTGGAGTTGGGCGGCAAGGACGCGATGATCGTGCTCGCCGATGCCGACATCGACCGTGCGGCGAAGGCCGCGGTCTGGGGCGGGTTCTACAACGCCGGACAGATCTGCGTCTCGGTGGAGCGGATATACGTGGAATCGCCCGTGTACGACGAGTTTGTCGCCAAGGTGGTCGAACACACCCGCCGCCTACGCGTCGGCACCGACGCGCCCGGTGAGGTGTCTCGTGATATCGGCGCGGTCGCCACCGAGGATCAGCTCAAGATCATCGAGGAGCACGTCAACGAGGCCGTCACCAAGGGTGCGACGGTGGCCGTCGGCGGGCGCCAGCTCCCGGGAGACGGCCTGTTCTTCGAGCCGACGGTCCTGCTCGACGTCGACGAGTCGATGCTGTGCATGCGCGAGGAGACCTTCGGGCCCACGCTGCCGATCGTCCGGGTCGCCGATGCCCAGGAGGCGGTCCGCCGCACCAACGACTCCCAGTTCGGGCTGGCCGCAAGCATTTTCACCAAAGATCGAGAACGAGGACGAGCGCTCGCCGCGCAGATCGATTCCGGCTCGGTGAACATCAACAACGTCATGACCAACGTCTTCCAGCTGCCGGTGCCCTTCGGCGGACGTCGCGGTTCTGGGATCGGCTTCCGGCACGGTGGCGCCGAGGGAATCCGCAAGTACTGCTGGCGGAAGTCGGTCATCGAGGAACGGTTCGATCTGCCCGCGGAGATCTACTGGTATCCGACCAAGGCCAGGAACCTGCAGCTGATGACACGCGCCGCCAGGTTCATGTCGGCCGGGGACTGGAAGCGCCGCCTCAAACTCCGCTGATATTCCGGGGCCAGACGATAGCGCTCGTTAACTAATCGGTGTCATGGCAGATTGGCAGGTCAACTGGTAGAAATCACCGATGTCAGCAGCATCACGTACACAGTTTGTGAGCGATCGTTTACAACCTTGGTCCCGAGTGGATAGCATCATCGGCAGCGGCGCCCGGCGACGGGTGCAGGACCGGTACGACTGTTGGAGAGGCAGATGAGCTACGCGATCCCCGATACGGTGGCCACCAAGGGCCCGTTCACGCCGATGCGGTTCGAGGCGACGGTGGAGGAGTGCATCGTCACGCACGGTGAGATCCCCAAGGACCTCTACGGCGGCATCTACCGCACCGGCCCGTGCTGGAAGCGCCCGACGGCGCAGGGCGGCACGCCGCTGCTGGCGATGGACGGCATGGTGCAGGGCCTGGTCTTCGAGAACGGGCGCGCCGACTTTCGCAACCGGTGGATCCGTACGCCGAAGTATCTCCTCGAGGAGAAGCACGGCCGCAGCATGTTCGAGTATTCCGACGGCGGCTTCGGCGATTACCGGGATTACGGCTACGGAACGGTCAAGCGGACCAAGGAGAACGCCCACACCCCACAGGGCACCAACTTCATCAACATCTTCCCGCACCGCGGTGAGCTCGTCGCCTCCGGCGAACTCGGCAGCCCCCCCAACGTCATCGATCCGATCACGTTGGAGACCAAAGGTATCGTGGACTGGGCACCGGCACTGACACGCGGCATCCACGACCAGGTCTGCTTCGGCGACGGCGCGTTCTGCGCCCATCCGAAGTGGGACGAGGACAGCGGCACGCTGTACGGCTGGACCTACGGGGATCAGAAGCCGTTCGTGACCATGCACTACATCCACGCCGACGGCTCGGTGCAGTCGCGTCCGCTCGACGACGCCCCGTATAACGCGGTGGCCCACGATATCTGGCTGACCCCGGAGTGGGTGGTGATGCCGTTCCAGCCGTTCATCATCGACGCCAAACGCAACGCGAAGGGCCTGGCGGTGTTCGGCTGGGAACCCGACCTGCCGGTCGTGCTGGCCCTGATCCCGCGCCACAACCTGCAGGGCGAGATCCGGTGGATCAACACCGATCTGCCGCCGCAGTACGTCATGCACACGCTGGCCGCCAACGTGCAAGGTGACAAGCTGGTCCTGGATGCACCGGTCTTCCAGGAACCGCCGTTCCCGATGGAGAACAACTTCAGCCCGGGTGATCAGGCCGCGCTGTTCTTCAGCAACGCCGCGAGCTATCTGGGCCGCTGGACCGTCGATTTGACCACGGGTGAGACCAAGGCCGAGCAGCTGTCCGATCTGCCGTCGGAGATCGGCAAGGTCGATCAGCGCTATTACGGCAAGGGGCACCGTTACGGCTTCCAGATCGGCGGTCAGCCGAAACGCCGCGGCATGCGGATGGACAGCCTGATCCGCAACGATCTCGACAAGTGCACCGAGGAGGTGTACCGGATCCGCGACGACAAGGGGTTGGCCGCCGTCCTCGAGGGATCGTTCGCACCGCGCACCATCGACGCCCCGGAAGGCGACGGCTACTTCATCGTCCCGGTGGCGTGGTGGGGCGAGCGCAAGGGCGAGTTCCAGATCTTCGACACCGACGACATCACCGCGGGCCCGATCTGCAAGATCGAACTGCCGTTCCACATGGGGTGGACCCCGCACGGTCACTGGATGGACTTCCGCGACTGACCCGGCATCGATCGGACGGCGGTTCAATGCACAGCCGACCCAGCGGCCTGCACATCGGGCACGGCCACTTCTTCCAGAACCTCGACGGTCGCCCCGACGCCGAGGTGTGGCGGGCCGAAATGGCCTTGGCCGATGCCGCCGAGGGTCTGGGCTTCGACTCCGTGTGGGCGGTCGAACACCACTTCGCGGGGTACTCGATGTCCACCGACCCGCTGCAGTTTCTGACCTGGGTCGCCGGCCGCACCCGCACGGTCAAGCTCGGCACGATGGTCTCGGTGCTGCCCTGGCACGATCCGATCCGCCTCGCCGAACACGCGTGCGTCCTGGACCACCTGTCCGACGGGCGCCTGATCCTCGGGATGGGACGCGGGTTGGCGCGCTCGGAGTTCGACGGGTTCGGCGTGCCGATCGCCCAGTCGCGCGAGCTGTTCGACGAGTACGCCGCCGAGCTGTTGGATGCCTTCGAGACCGGGCGGATACGCGGTGTCGAGCTGCGGCCGCGGCCGCTGGCTCCGCTGCGCGGCCGCGTCTTCGCGTCCTCGATATCGCCGGCGTCCGCCGAGGTGCTCGCCCGGGTCGGCGCGGGCGTCATGATCTTTCTGCAGAAACCGTGGGAACAGACCGTCGGCGATCTTCAGCGATACGCCGAGCACTACCGGCTCCACCAGGGCAGCGAGCCTCCCAAGCCGATGGTGGTGATCTTCAACGCCTGTCACGAAGACAGGTCGGTGGCCGCCGAGCTCTTCGAGCAGGTGGTCAACTACTACCGATCGACCATCGACCACTACGGGTTCGCCGATCCGACGATGGGTCAGACCCCGGGCTACGAGTACTACACCAACATCGCCCGCACCATCGAAAAGCACGGACGCGAACGGTTCGCCCAGTTCTTGGCCGAGCTGCAGCCCTGGGGCACGCCCGACGAGGTCATCGAGCAGACCCGCGAGATCATCCACCGCACGAACGCCGGTGGCCTCATCGTGGTTTCGGCCTTCGGCGATCTCACACCCGAGGCCGCCCGCGAAAACCAGCAGCGCTTCGCGCGCACCGTCCTGCCCACCCTGTCGCGGCTGACCGCCACCGTCTGATCGACCAACCGAGAGGTGTTGAGATGAAACTCGGAATCACCATGCCGAGCCGGACCGCCCCGCTCGAGCGGATCCCGGAATACGCCAGGATGGCCGACGAGGCGGGCTTCGCGTCCATCTGGACCTACGAGGTGTACCGCAATCCGTTCCTCATGTTGGCCACCTCCGCGCTGACCACATCGCGGGCGGACCTGTGCACGGGACTGGCCACCGCCTTCACCCGGTCGCCGTTCGAGGCCGCCAACGCCGCCGCCGATGTGGACGAACTATCCGGTGGCCGAATGAAACTCGGGCTGGGCACCGGTGTCCCCGAGTTCCTGGGGGCCTTCCACTCCACCGACTTCAAGACCCCGATCGGTCGGCTCAGCGAATACGTCGAGGTGCTGCGGCGGTCGTGGGACTACCTGGCCGGTGAGCCTGTCGGCAACTTCGAAGGCAAGCACTACCAATTCGCGGCGCCCCCGATCAACCCGTGGGGACTGCGGGAACAGCCCACCAGGCAGATCCCGATTCTGGTGGCCGGCATGCGCCCGAATCTGCTGAAGTTGGTCGGCGCCAAGGCCGACGGCTGGGTGGGCTACCTCTACACGCCGAAGTTCTACGAACAGATTGTCGTGCCCAATGTCACCGAGGGCGCCCGCAAGGCCGGCCGAAACGCCGACCAGCTCGAGCTGTCGTGCGAGATCATCTGCTGCGTGCACCCCGATCGCGATATCGCGTTGGCGCGGGCCAAAAAGCATGTCGGCTTCTACATCGCGCACCCGGTTTCGGATATCGCCGCCGAGATCGAGGGCGTGCAGGACCTGGTCAACGAGCTGCGGGTGGCGATGATGCAGAAGGGACCGGCGGCCTTCGAGGACACCCCGGAAGAACTCGTGGAGCTGTTCTCCATCACCGGCACACCCGAGGAATGCCGGCAGAAACTCGACCGGTACAAAGACCTGCCGCATCTGGCGCTGCACACGTCCTACGTGCCGCCGTTCACCGCCGAGGAGTCCGAGGACTGCTACCGCCAGATCATCGATGCCTTCAAGCGCTGAGTGACGTCGTCGCCCGCTAGCGCGCGGGCGGGATCAGCATCGACTGCCAGGTCTGCTGCGGGTTGTCTCGGGCGAGATCGGCTTGGGTGTAGGCCTTTCCGTCCGGGCCGACGTAGGTGCCGGTGGCCGGGTCGTAGGGTACGGCTGCGATCGGCTGCGACGGCGGTTGAGGCACGGCCTGGCCCGACAGCGTGGCGTTGGGGTCGCCTTTCCAGTTGTTGCCGTCGTTGAGCGGCACGTATTCCTGGTCGCTGCGGCACATCTTGGCTGTCGGGGCCCGCTTCCCGGGCTTCGTCGGACACGGGGTATTGCGCACCCCGCGCACCCCGAACATCGCGTCCTGCGGGATCCGGCAGTACAGGTCGCCGGGTTGGCGCTCCGGAAAGTCGAGTTGATCCGGGGTGCGCTGCTGCTGCACGGGGATGTATCCGGTGGTGCAGGGCGGCGGAACGTTGATGTTGAGGTTGAAGCTCAGATACAGCCCGCGCAGATTCTGCCGGGTGTTGGCGTTGGGCAACGCCAGCGAGGACTCGACCGCGATGCTGTGCGGCAGAAGCACCAGCAGCTGTTCGACACTGGCGTTGTAGGTCAGCGCGACGTCGGCGATGCCCGACAGGTTGACGAGAATCGTCGGCAGGGTGGGGTCGATCCGATCGAGCAGCTGCTGAGCCTGCGCGGCGGTGGGTCCGCCGTCGTCGATGAACCCGGCAACCGCATGGTCCTCCGCCTTGAGCTGACCGGCGATGTCGGCGACCTGGGCCGCCCATGCATCGATCGCGCTCGAGGTGTCGGATTGGCTGTCCAGCACCGGTTTCGCCTCGTCGATCAGTGCCGTCAGGGCATCGAGGTGTTGGCGGGCGTCGATCGCGAGCGCCGTCGAACCCTTGACCAACCGCGCCAGCTCAGGGCCCAAACCCCCTACGGCGACGTAGCTTTCGTCCACCATGGTGGTCAACGCGTCATCGGGGATGGCGTCGAGGCCCGCGTTCGCCGAGTCGAACAGGCTGTTGATGTCCGGCGGAACCCAGGTGTCCGCCACCGGGATCACGTCGCCGTCTTTGAGCGGTGGCGAATTCTCGCTGCGGGGAATCAGGGCGACATACTGCTCGCCGACCGCCGAGACGCTGTGCACCTCGGCCCTGACGTCGGACGGGATGTCGATACCGGATTTCAGCGACAGCGTGGCAGCGACGGAGCCGTTGGGGGTGACCTTCACGTCGTCGACGCGACCGACCTCGACCCCGCGGTAGGTGACGTTACCGGTGGCGTACAGGCCGCCGGATCGCGGCAGCTCCACCGTCACGGTGTAGCGACCGACGCCGAAGAGCAGCACCGGCAGCTTGACGTAGACGAAGATCATGACCAGCCCCGCGATCAGGCTGACGACGCTGAAGACGGCCAGTTGGATCTTGATGCCTCTGGACAGGTGCATCTACGGTCCTTGGTTGAAGTGGTAGGGCGCCACCAGCGGGTTGGCGGAGGTGTAGGGGCTCGGCATCTGGCCGATCGTGCGGCCCCACTGCAACTCCAGTTCGGTGAGATCACCCTCCCATCGGGTGCCGGTGAAGATCGCCGAGTCGATGCGGCTCAGCGTCAGGTCGATGATCGCGGTCAGGTTGGCGTAGTCACCGCGGAACCAATTGGTCAGGTTCTCTTTCACCCACGGATACGTCGACAACAGGCCCAGCGACTCGGTCAGGTCCGGTCCGGCGTCGGCCAGCGCTTTGAGGACCGGAGCGACATTGCGCAGGTTGGCCACCAAACTCTCACGCGTCTGATGCGTGACGTCGGCGGCCAGGGCGCTGAACTTCCCCAGTTTGTCGATCGCCTCAGCCAGGTTGTCACGCTGCCTGCTGAGTTCGGCCAGCGCGTCGGGAATGATGTCTAAAGCCTTGTCCAGCACCGGCTTCTGGTCGGCGATTTGCCCGACCAGATCATTCAGGCTGGTGTTCGCCTCGATGATCTCGTCGGTCTGCGCGCTGAGCTTGCCGATGAAGATGTCCAGCTGCGTGATGAAGCTGCGCAACTCCTGCTCGCGGCCGCGGAAGGCCGTCGCGAATGCCTTCGTGATGTCCTGCAGCTGACCGATCCCGCCGCCGTTCAACAACAATGACAGGGAACCGAGCGTCTGTTCGGTGGTCGGATAGCTTCCTGAGCGGGACAGCGGAATCAACGAGCCGTCGTGCAGACGGCCGTGCGGCGGTTCTGTCGCCGGAGAGGCCAGCTCGACGTGGAGCGTGCCGAGCAGGCTGGTCTGCCCCACTTTGGCGGTCGCGTTCTCCGGCAGTTCGACATCACCGTTGAGGCGCATGGTCACCAGGGCGTGCCAACCCTGGCGTTCGATCCTGGTGATGTGGCCGACGGTGACGTCACCCACTCGAACCCGTTGGTTGCGTTCGATGTTGGTGACATCGGGCATCTCGGCGCGCACCTCGAACGAATCGGGCCCGCTACCTTCAGTGCCCGGCAGGGGCAGCGAATTGGCCCCTTCCCACTCCGCGCATCCGGACACGCCCAGCGCGACGGCGAGCAGCACCGCCGCGGCCCGCCCCCGGGCCGTCACGACCCGCTCCCGGGCGGCACCATGATGCCGCTCAAGCCGTCCCCGGGATCGGGCACCGCGCTCTCCGGCGGCGGCGTCGGCCGATGATCCGGGCGCAACCAGTCTTCGCTGTAGGTCAGCTCGTTGGGTCGCGCGGCGGCACCGACGAACGGATTGAAGCCGATCGGCGGGAAGTTGTACAGACGGTTCTTCATGATCGGCGCCAGGTATTGAACGCACAGCTTCGCCGACTGTTCGGCGTTGAGCCGGGATGCCGCCTGCACGGCGCCGCACAGGAACGACACCGGGTTGGCGAAGTTGTTCAGGCCCAGCACACCGGTCAGCGTGTTCTGCGCCGGTTGGTAGATGTTGATGAAGTTCGAGATCGTCGTCGGCCCGATGTGCAGGAACTGCTCGATGTCGTCCTTGCTCTCGCCCAAGGCGGCGGCCACCGCCGCCAGCTTCTCCGAGGTGGTCGCGACGGTGTCGGCGTCCTCGGTGAGAAACTGCCGCACATCTTTCACCGCGGCGTTGAGATCGACGACCGCCTGACCGATCTCGTCGGGGGCGTTGACGAAAAGGCCGCTCACCGCGGCCAGGTTGATGTTCAGCGCCTGCATCACATCGGTGCTGGACTGGAGCGCGGAAACCAGGGTCGACAGGTTCTTGACCGTGCCGAAGACGTCCTTGCTGTGATCGCCGAACGCGGAGAACGCCTCCGACATCTTGATGATGGCTTCCCGGATGTCGGCGCCCTGCCCACGCAGGTTGTCCGCAGCGGTGTTGATCAGCGCACCCAGTGGGCTCTCCCCACCCGGCGTGGCGGGTTGCAGGGTCTCGGTGAGCTTTTCCAACTGCACACGCAGGTCATCCCATTCGACCGGCACCATGGTGCGCTCCCGCGGGATCACCGCACCGGACTTCAATACCGGCCCCGTGGTGTAGGCGGGCGTGAGTTGGATGGCACGGGCGGTCACGAGCGACGGCGCCAGGATCGCCGCCTGCACGTCGGCGGGGATCTTGTACTTCTTGTCGACCCACAACGTCACTTTGACTTGTGCGGGTTGGGGTTCGATGGTGTCGATCTTGCCGACGGGAACACCGAGGATTCTGATCTCGTCGCCGGGAAAGATGCCGTTGCTGTTGTCGAAATAGGCGGTGATGAGGATGCGATTCGAGGCCAGCGCGGACCGCGCCAGAACCCCGGCGCCGGCGATCAGGGTGAGCACCAGCACGGCGGCGACGATCGGTGTGAGCATGCGTCGGTTCATGGCTGTTCCGGTTCGACGTGGATCGGTTGCGGGGTCGGCGCCGGCGCGACGACGGCGGGTGGTCCTGGCGGCGGTCCACCGGGCGCCGGCGCGGGCGGCGGTGGCCGGTACGGATAGCGCGGGTCGCCCGGGTGGCCGGTGATGGCGTCCGGAACCGACAGCTTCGGTTCACCGCCCTGGCCGGTGCGGGGGAACGGCGAGGGCAGCGCCGGCGTGCCCGGCTGGCCCACCTGGGGGTCAGCCAGCTGCGACGGCAGCAACACGTTGGGATCCAGACCCAGATCGGAGAACGCGGCGTCGATGAACGGCTGAATGAACTGGCCGGGAAGCAGATTGGCGAGGTAGGCCTTGAAGAACGGCCCTGAGGACAGCGTCTCACCGAACGACATCCCGTAGGCGTTGAGCATGCTCAGCGACTTCTGGATGTTCACCTTGTACTTGTCGACCAGGGCCAGCACGCCGTTCAATTTCTCCAGCGCCGGCTTGAGCTTGCCGCGGTTGTCGGATGCGAAGCCGGACAGCTGGGTGGCCACCGCGGACAGGTGCGACGACATGGCGTCGAGCGAACCGCTCTGGGTTCGCAGCGCGGCGAGTACCGCGTTGGTGTGGTTGATCAGGCCGGCGACATCGGAACTGCGTTGTGACAGCACAGTTGTGGCCTTCTCGGCGTTGACCAGCAGGCTGCGCAGCTCCGCGTCGCGCTTGCTCAGGGTTTCGGAGAACCGCGCCACCCCTGCCACCGCGACCTGCAGATCCGGTGGCGTGTCCCTGAAGGTTTCGGCCAGCGTCGCAAACGATTCCGAAAGTTGATCGGTGTTCAGCTCGCTGATCGCGGAGGCAACGTCGCCGAGCGCCTCGGGTAATTGGTACGGCGGGGTGGTGCGATCCAGCGGTATCGGCGCCTCCAGCCTGCCCTCACCGCGCGGGCTGATCTCGAGGATCTTGGAACCCAACAGGGTCCGGGTCTTGATGGCGGCTTCGGTGCGGTCGCCCAGGGGCATCGACTTGTCGACCTTGAAGGCGACCAGGACACGATTTCCGGTGAGCTCCAGATCGGTTACCTCACCGACCTTGAATCCGGAGACCTGTACCGGGGCACCCACCGCCATCCCCCCGACCTCACTGAAGTACGCGGAGTAGGACTGGCCGTTGTTGAAGAACGGCAGGCGTTTGTATTGCAACGCGGCGACCAGGAACACCGCGAAGACCGCGACGCCGACGGCGCCGACGACGATCAGGTTGCGTTCGGAGAACGACTTCACTTGGGCGCACACCTCCCTGAGGATTGGCCGGCGACCTTGACGTAAACCGGTTGTCCGCCTTTGCCGTTCAACTTCAGGAACAGGTCGCACAAATAGAAGCTGAAGAAGTCGCCGTAGAGACCCTGCCTGGCCAGCGCGCGATAGGCGTCGGGCAGCGTCGCAAGCAGATGGTCGAGGTAGTCATGGTCGGCCATCGCCAGTTCCGAAACACGGTCGGTCTGCTCGACGGTGTCGGCCAGCGGGGGGCGGGCCGCCGCCATCAGGTCGGCGATCGACTTCGTCGCCTCGTCGATGTAGGCGATCCCGGTCGTGATGTCGTCGCGCCGCTCGGAGAGCGCCGTCACCAACTCGTTCACCGCCGAAAGGGACTTGTCGAACTTCTTGTTCTGGTCGGCGAGTGAGCCCAGCACGACATTGAGGTTGGAAATGACTTGTCCGATGAGGTCGTCTCGGTCGGCGAGCGTGCTGGTGAACTGGGCGGTGTGGGCAAGAAACGAACTGATCGTGGCACCCTGGCCCTGCAGCGCCTGAATCAGTTGTGCTGTCAGGGTGTTGACCTGTTCGGGATCCAGCGCCCGGAACAGGGGTTTGAAGCCGCCGATGAGCGCGTCGAGATCGACCGCGGGTGAGGTGTTGCTCACCGGAAGGGTCTGGCCGGCCAGCAGGCGCTTGGTATCGCCCGCGCCTTCCTGAAGTTCGAGGTAGCGGTCACCGATTGGGTTGTCCCAGCGAATGATCGCACGTGCAGCGTGGGTCAGCACCACCGATCGGTCGACTGTGAATTCGACCGTGACGGTGGTGTCCGGACGAATAGAGATGTCGCCTACCTTGCCGACCTCGACGCCGGCGATCCGGACGAAGTCACCTGACTTCAGGCCGGTGATGTCGGTGAATTCCGCCCGATAGGTGTCCTCGGGCTGGAATCGGAGCTGGGCGAAGATCGCGAAGATCGCGAAGATGCCGAACGCGCAGACCACCACGAAGACGGCGAAACGCCAGACGGCGCCTGCCAGGTTGTCTCGCACCGAAGTCTCCTAGGTATGAGCTGGTATGAGCTTTCGTGCTCGGCCGGGTCAGGGTGCTGAGGGGTACAGCGGTGTGCCGTCGGGTCCGTAGAGGGGGGCGCCGTAGGGCGGCGCACCCGGGTACGGCACGGGTCCGATCGCCGGTGGGCCGTCGCCGTGCACTCGGGGCGGCTCCGGCACGGCCTTGGTCACCGGGAACCAGTTCACCAACCAGGGATGGCCGATACCCGGGTTGGGCCGCCAGTCCAGACCGGTACCCCAGCCGGTGTTGGTCACCAATTGGCGCACCGGGAACTTCTTGCTCGGGTCGGGCAGCGACCCGCAGCCGGGCCTGCCGCCCGGCCCGCCCTTGGCGGCGACGACCGGCAGATGCGTGGGGTACTTATACGGGTCGTCGCCCGGGATCAGAGCCGCGTCGAGAATCACCGATCGCCCGTTGCCGCCCATGGCGTCTCGGCCCCCGTTGTTGAGGAACCACACCGCGCCCTGCAGAGTGCAGGTGTAGGTCGCGTCGTACTTGTGCAGTAGGTCGGTGGTCGGCGCCACCGTGCGCATCAGGTGCACCAGGTCGTTGGCGTTGCGGCCGAGCACGTTGGCGCCCGACTGGGCGAAGCCGATGCTGTTGAGCAGGACGGTGTTGAGCTGCTCGGCGTGATCGGTGATCGTCTTGCCGGTTTCGCTGGCGCCGTCCAGGATTTCCATGATGTCCGGCGCAGCGGCGGCGTATGCATCCGAGAACCCCTTCAGCGAACGCCAGTCAGCGGCGACGGTGTCCATCCGCGGATTGAGCGCCAGCAGAACCTGATTGGCGTCGGTGGTGGCCTGACCGATCCGCTCGCCCTGTCCGCGCACTCCGTCGGCGAGGGCGGTCAGCGTGGCGTTGAGCTTGACCGGGTCGAGTTTGGTGGTCAACTCGTAAAGGTTCTCGAACACCGTGTTGACCTCGCTGCTGACGTTTCGCGAAGTCAACACCGTGCCGGCCTTGAGCCGCTGGGGACTGGGATCTTCCGGATAGATGAGGTCGACGTACTTGGCGCCGAAGGCGGTGGTGGCCATGATCTGCGCACCGACGTTGGCCGGGATCGCGCTGACGGCATCGGGAAACATGTTGAGCCGCACGACCACGTCGCGCCCGGTCCCCGTCACCGAGGCGATACGACCGACCTGTACGCCGCGCAGCTTGACCTTGCCACCCGATTCCAGGATGAGACCGGAGCGGTCCGACGTCAGCGTCACCGGCACGAACTTTCGGAATGTTCCGGTGAACAGCGCGGCGGTCATCAGGACCAGGCCGACGATGAGGGCGAGCAGGATCGCCGTCCACCAGGCCGGCTTGATCCGCATGTCCATTCGGTCGTCGAACATCGCGTTACCCCGACAGGTCGAAGTTGCCGGACTGCCCGTAGACGGACAGCGTGATGATGACGGAGACGAAGGCCGCCGCGATGAGCGAGGTACGCACCGCGCGGCCGACCGCCTCGCCGACGCCGACGGGCCCGCCCGAGGCGGTGAACCCGTAGTAGGTGTGCACCAGCATCACCACGATTCCGATCACCACTGCCTGGAAGAACGACCAGATCAGATCGGTGCTGCGCAGGAACGTGTTGAAGTAGTGGTCGTAGACGCCGGTGGACTGCCCGTAACCGAAGGTGGTGCCGATCCGGGCGGCGAAGAACGAGGCGATCACCGCGATGCAGTACAGCGGGATGACGACGAACACTCCGGCGGCCACCCGGGTGGAGGCGAGGTAGGCGATCGACCGGATGCCCATCACCTCCAGGGCGTCGATCTCCTCGCTGATCCGCATCGCACCGAGTTGAGCGGTGGCACCGGCGCCGATGGTGGCTGCCAGACCGATCCCGGCGACGACGGGCGCGATGATCCGGACGTTGGCGTAGACCGAGATGAAGCCCGTCAGCGCCTCAACCCCGATGCCGGCCAGTGAGTTGTACCCCTGCACAGCGATGATCGCCCCGGCCGACAGGGTCAGAAACCCGATGATCACCACGGTTCCGCCGATGACGGCCATCGCACCTGTGCCCAGGCTCATCTGGGCGACAAGCCGCACCACCTCAAGCTTGTAGTGGATGAAGGCATTTCGGATTTCGGCGAGGGTTCGGGTATAGAACGCCATCTGCATTCCGACGGTGTTCCAGCTCCTGGCGAAATTCTCGGCGGCCCGGGCGAGGCGGCCGAACCGCGTGCTTGGCCGTGCGCTCGTCACTGCGCTGCCTGCACGCCGATTGCGGTTGCGATGACGTTGATGAAGAACAACGCCATGAACGAGAGCACGACGGTCTCGTTGACCGCGTTGCCGACGCCCGCCGGCCCGCCGCCGACGGAAATGCCCTTGTAGCAGGCGATCAGGCTGGCCGCCAAGCCGAACACCGCGGCCTTGCACAGCGCGACGATCACCTCCACGGGTCCGGTCAGGATCGTCATACCGGCGGCGAACGCGCCGGGGGTGACGTGCTGGACGAAGACCGAGAAGACGAAGCCGCCGCTGAGCCCGATGACCGACACGATGGAGTTCAAGAGCAGGGCAACCAGAGTGGCGGCCAGCACGCGTGGCACGACGAGGGTTTGGATGGGGTTGATCCCGAGAACCCGCAGAGCGTCGAGCTCCTCGCGAATCGTTCTCGCCCCGAGGTCCGCGCACATCGCGGTGGCCCCCGCGCCCGCCACCACCAACACGGTCACCACGGGTCCGATCTGGGTGATGGCGCCCAGCGCGGTGCCGGTCCCCGAGTAGTCGGCGGCGCCGAACTCGATCAGCAGCACGTTGAGGACGAACACCGTCAGCACGGTGAACGGGATCGACAGCATGATGGTGGGCACGATCGACACGCGCGCGACGAACCAACTCTGCAACAGGAACTCACGCCAAGCGAACGGTGGCTTGAACATCAGCACGAAGGTGTCGAGGACCATCGCGACGAATCCACCGATCGCGGTGGCCGGCTTCGCCAGCGAAGATGCCGCGCCACGGGCCAGGCTTCGCTGAGGTGTTGCTAGCGCAACTTCTCCCATCTGGGACCTCCGATCCTGGGCTGGTAGTACCGGAAAGAACTCTGACCTGCGTCTGTTTGCGGCGGGTGAGGAACGTAGGCATCTCCTGGCCGATGCGCAACGCTCTTGTGCGATTTTCACTCAGCTCAAATCGCCCCCGAACAGTGTGATCTTTATTTAGAGCTATGACGTCTCAGAAAGATACCGCAACTTGGTCTCCGTGCAAATGCTTCTGTGTCATCGGATCGACGATCGGCGGCGGTGGTGCCGGCGAGCAGGTGCTCGTCGATGAGCGCGGGAACGATCACCCGCGGGTCGGACCGCCGTGGTCAGCCGGACGTGTCCCGGCCGGCGACACCGTATAGCAGCATCCGGCTCGCCTCCTTGATCTGGCGCGCCCGGCCCGGCCGCCGCTGCGCCGGCGAGAAGAGCCAGTCGTCGAGTAGCACCATGGAGAGGACAGCTCCAACGGAGAAGGCGACGGTGACCGGTGCGTCGACATCGCGGAAGTGCCGGGCGGCACTGTGTTCCAGCAACACACGCCGGACGAGTCCGAGGTTGTTGGCGAGCTTTTCGCTGACCCGGGACGCGGCGTCGGCCAACCCGGGATCGGCGCCGTTGACCCCGGCGGCGATGATGGTTCTCAACAGTTCGCGATGTTCGTCGGCGAGGTTGTAGAAGCCCTTGACGAACGACTCGGCGACCTGCGCGGCATCGGTGGCCGAGGTGGAACTGGCGTCCCAGGTCGCGGCCCAGTCGTCCACGAACTCGGTGAAGGGGGTAAGGACCGTCGTTTCGAACAGCTCGGCTTTGGAACCGAAATTGCGGAAGATGACCGACTCCCCCACGCCTGCCTCTACGGCGATCTGCCGCGTGGGGGTGGCGTGGTAACCCTGTGTGGCGAACAGTCTGCGGGCGGTGTCGAGGATCAGCCCGCGGACCTCGTCTGGCGCTCGGCGCCCGCTCTTGCGCCTGCCACCGCGACGGGTAGTCAGCGCCACTCACCTCCCGTCAGGTCACCTCGCCGTGACCGTGTTCCAAGCCTCACCCTGTGCAGCCTAGCGGGTGGGCCTGCACTGCTGGGGGCCGAGGTGGCGACGTTGTCCGGTACTGCGCCGCAACGCGGTTGGGTTCGCGCCGCCGACGACGCTCACCGCTGCGACGCGGCGATCTGACTGCTGAGATTGCGATGGACCGTCACGGTCATCGCGGCGATCCAGATGACGAACGCGCTCAACGGGAGATAGAGGCCGACCACTCCGTTCCACGCCATCGGGCCGGACTTGAAGAACAGGACGGCGCCCGCGGGCAGGATCAGGAGGGCGACCCACAAGTTCAGGTAGCCCAACCATCGAGGCAGGATCGGGACGGGACGCCGGTCGATCAGGATCGCCACGCCGATCGCGATGAGTTGTACCCACAGCGACCAGATCACGGTCATGAACAGGATCCAGCCCAGGTCGTGCATGCTCTCGGTCAGCTCGGCCGACCGGCCGTCGAAGCGGAAGCTGGTGGCCATCCACACCCCGATCGGGGTGATGAACTCCAGCGACAACAGCGCGCAGGACACCATCTGGACGTCGGCGAGCGCACGAGCGCCGTCGATTCGCTTGAGCTGACCGGAGATCGCGACGGCGTAGGGCACCAGCAACGCGGAGCCCAGCATCGAGATGACCATCCCGAACTTGATCGCGTTGGCGTTGTCGTCATAGAGCCGCACGATCGCCGCCGGGCCCGCTGTCGGACGTGACGGCGGGATGAAACCGGCGATGAACAGGAATGCGCCGAGCCACAACGCGAGCATGCCGAACCCAGACCAGATCAACACCCGATGGACCCGCAGCTCCATAGTGGACTCGGCAGGTGTCGCCGCGGTGTGCTTGCGGGATGCGGTGACCGACACGGAACCTCCTCGCATCTTCTGGCATCGCTGTGGGGTTGGGCGGTAGAGGGAGTGACACTAGCTATCGCCGATGGACGGAATCTATTTTCGGTTGCAGCCCCGTGTCAACTTGTTCTTTAATTAGTGCCACTCACGCTTTAAGCTAGTGCCACTCATTAATGACAACAGTGCGATGTGCGGCTTGGCCGGCACGCGCGCCACGACGGTCAGGAGGATTCTCAATGAGGTTGTCAAGCCGCTGCGGCAGTAGGCGTGGTGGGTTGATAGGTCGTGTGGTCGCGCAGCATTGCCCACAGAACATTGAGACGCCGACGTGCCAGGGCCAGGACGGCTTGGCTGTGGCGTTTGCCTTCGGCGCGTTTGCGGTTGTAATACGTGCGCGAGACGGGGTCGGATCGAATGCTGGACAGCGCCGACAGGTAGCAGGCGCGCAGCAGGCGCCGGTTGTAGCGGCGGGGTCGTTGAAGGTTGCCGCTGATGCGGCCGGAGTCACGCGGTACCGGAGCCAGGCCGGCGACGCCGGCGAGGCGGTCAACGGAGTCGAAGGCACTCATGTCTCCGCCGGTGGCAGCGAGGAATTCGGCGCCGAGCGTGACGCCGAAGCCCGACATGCTCACGATGATTTCGGCGTGGCGGTGGCGGCGAAATCGCTCCTCGATCATCGCATCGGTGTCGCCGATTTCGGTGTCGAGGGCCATCACCTCCTGGCCAAGCGGGCAACCATGGCCGCAGCGAGTTGTTGTCCGGGTATGACGGTGTGTTGAGCGTGAGCGGCCTGCAGGGCTTTGGCCGCGACGGCGTCGGCGTTGCGGGCCTTGCGTTTACCCAACCAGGCTGCCAGTCGAGCAGCACCGGCTCGTCGCAGCCCATCGGGAGTTTGATAGCCGGTGAGCAGCAGCAACGCGGCCTTGCTGGTGCTGTAGTCGAACGCGCGTTCCAGGGCTGGGAAGTATTCGAGCAGCTGGGCACGCAGTCGGTTGATCGTGCGGGTGCGATCAGCCACCAGATCGGTGCGCCGGCTGGTGAGAATGCGCAGCTCCACTGCGATGTCATCTCCGGGGCGCAGTGGTTGCAGATCGCGGCGCATCCGGGCCTGATCGGCAATGACGGCGGCATCTTTGGCGTCGGTCTTACCCTCCCCGCGGTAGCTGCCCGAGGCGTGGTGCACGGTGCGGCCGGGGATGTAGAGCAGCCGCTGGTCAGCGGCGATCAGCAGCGTGATCAGCAGGGCCGCACCGCCAGCGTTGAGATCGATGGCCCAGGTGACCTCACCGCCGTCAGCCATGGTTGCGACAGTGCTGATCAACTTCAACAGAGTCGCTTCGTCGTTGGCTACCCGCTGCGACAGCAGTCGCTTTCCCTCAGCATCGATGACCACGCAGAAGTGGTCCGATTTCCCAGCATCGATACCCGCCCAAACAGCTTGTGTCACTACCGCCTCCGTGCTCATCACCATTTCCACCAGCCCGGCAGACGACCACGCCGTCGTGTCCTTACACAGCGATCGAATCGCATCTCTCAATTAGCGGTCGAGTCGTCGCGGGACAGCGGGCGGCCAATCCTCCTCGGCCATCAAGGGCTGACCAATGAAAGCCATACCCGCTGTCCCTGGGTGAATCGAAGCCTAACTAAGGCCAGCGGCCCCGAACACCCTCCAAGAAAGGTAAGGACCAGTGATCAAGCAGATCGAGCTCGACAAGAGCGTGGCGAAGGCGTTTACCTGGTCCGCGGCAGTCGTCATCTTCGGGCTGCTCATCGCCCAGGGATTTCTGATGAACTTCTTGCCCGCTCCACCGCCCACCCTCAGCGCCGAGGAGCTGCGGCAGATCTTCGTCGATCGGCGTTTCGAGATACAGATCGGATCGATCGTCCAGATCATCGCCTGGAGCTTCTGGGCGACCTGGGGCATCGTGGTGACCACCTTCATGCGGAAGATGGAGCGCGGTTACCCCTTCCTCACCTACGCCTCCATCGCCCTGGTCGGCGGCGGCTACGTCTTCTTCCTGTTCATCCCGATGACCTGGGCGGTGTGCGCGTATCGTGCCGACGAAATGGACCCGCAGATCCTTCAGTTCGCCAACGACTGGGTGTGGTTCGACTGGCTGTTCACCTGGCCGCCGTTCGCGATCTGGTTCTTCGTGGTGGCGGCTGCGATCTTCAAGGACCACAATGTCCCGACCATCTACCCGAGATGGGTTGGCTACTTCAACCTTTGGTGCGGCTTCCTGATCTTTCCGGCGGCGCTGATCGTGTTCTGGAAAGACGGCCCCTTCGCCTACAACGGAGCGCTCGCGTTCTGGTTCCCGGTCGCGATCTTCTTCGGCGAGATCACCGTCATGATCATCGTGTCGCTGAAGGTGATCAACCAGCAAGCCGCTCGGCTACAAGCCCGGGCGGAGGCCGGTGATCCCGAGGTCACCAGCGTCGCGGTCGCCACGGTGGACGCCCGACCGGGCGTCACGGCCTAGCGGAACCCGGGGCATGGGCGCCCGTTTCGGGCGCCCATGCCGGTCAGGAATGGGAGGGTGATGGCGACCGTACTCGACAGCGTTCGTGCATTCGGATCGCGAAGACATCCGCCACGTGTGCCCGGCGAGGCGGGGACATGGATCTTCATCCTCGGCGACATGTCGATCTTCTCCGGATTCTTCGTCGTCTACCTTGTCTACCGGTCCGGAGACGCTCAACTGTTCGACAGCTCGGCTGCCTACTTGCAGCCGCTGTTCGGCGTGATCAACACGCTGTTGCTGCTCAGCAGTTCACTGCTGGTCGTGGTGGGCATACGTGCTGTTCGACTCGGAGAGCGCACACTTGCGCCCGGGTGTTTCATCGGCGCCATCCTGTGCGGAGTGGGCTTCTCGGTGATGAAGATCCTGGAGTACAGCGACAAGGTCCGCCACGGCATCACGCCCACCACCAACGAGTTCTGGATGTACTTCTACGTCTTGACGGGCCTGCACTTCTTTCACTTGCTGGTCGGCATCGGCGTATTGCTGTACCTGACGGTGAAGGCGCGCAAGGTGATTCTGACCGCCAAGGAGCTCGCGTTCATCGAAGGCGGCGCGTGCTTTTGGCACATGGTCGACCTGCTGTGGATTGTCTTGTTCCCCCTGCTGTATTTCGTGAGGTAGATCATCGTGCTCACTGAGCCTGCAACCGCCGCTCCGGGGACTTCGCGCCCCGGCCGGCCAAGCATGAAAAGTCTTATCCTCGGGCCGTTCACGGTCGTGTGGTGTGTCCTGATCGCCGCCACCCTGCTGACCTGGTACGTCGGCGAGGACGGCATCCGAGATCACCATGTCGCCTCGGTGGTGATCCTGCTGGTGGCCTTCGTCAAGGTGCGCTTCGTGGGGCTGTACTTCATGGAACTGCGCGACGCACCATCGCTGCTTCGAACGATCTTCGAGCTGCACTGTGTCGTCGTCTGCAGCGTCATGATGATCGTGTATTTGGTCGAACCGCTTGCGCCACGCTGACCGCCAAACCCCGGTCAGCGCACGTGATGGGCCAGGATGTTCCGCGCGGCCCGATTGCCGAACTCGACCGCCGTGTTCTGTCCGGCAGCGGACATGAAGTCGGCGGCGTATTGAAGGGGTGAGCAGGCCTCGAGTGCGGCGTTGAGCCGGCCGATCATCCGGTATGCGCCAATCCGCGTGTACGGCAGGGCCCGTCGCCACCGGGTCACGTGCACGAAGTCCACGGCTCCTCGTAGTTCGGGAAAGACGTCGAAGACTGTGGCCAGCGTGTGATCGCGCACCTGGTCGTCGCCGGCGTCGATCATCCGTTCCGACGCGGAGGTCTCCCACAGGCAGCTCAGCAGGCCTCCGCCGGCCGGCACCCGGTCCGGGGACTTGTTGTGGTCGAGGAACATCAGCGCGATGTCGGGGTTCTCCGTCGACGGGAACATCACCAGGAACGCCGGGCATTGGGGCGGTCGGGTGGTGCCTACCGCCACGCTGATGCACTGGGTGTAGGCGAGGTCGCGGCTCAGCGGTGCGAGGACGGGTCGGTCGTCGGGGCATATCTCGACCGCCTCGGGCAGTGGGCAGGTGACCACGCAGGCGTCAAAGCGCGACGCCGCACCCGCGCGGGACACCCGCACGCCCCCGCCGGGCAGCCGAACCACCTCGGCCACCGGCGTTTTGAGATGCACGTCCAACCGGCGGCACAGCGCGTCGACCATGCGGTCCTGCCCGCCCACGACGGTCTGGATCCTGGCGGTGAAGATGTTGGCGATTCCAGAGAACAGTTCGACCTTGGACACCTTGTCGGTGTCGGCGATCAGCATCGTGCGCACGATGGGCTCACACAGATAGCTGTCCAGTTCGGGCCCGAGTGCGCGCAGCGCGTAATCGCGGGCGCTCTCGGTGTCCAGCGGCGCCGCCTTCGACATGTCGGCGTAGTCCAACCGGCCCCGCACCCTGGCTGCGGCGACGTCGAAGGCCAATCGCGACACGCGCAGCTTGGCGCCCCAGGACAACAGCGGGGTGCGCACTCCCGTCCGCACCACGTGGTTCATGTCGAGCAGATGCGTGGTGCCGGCTCGCCGGATGCCCACGTACGGCGCGGTGTCGACGATCTCGACCCCGAGTTCTCGGGCGAGGTCAAGATACGCACGATAGGTCGAGCCCAGCGCCGACGCTCCGGTGTCCATCGCGTAGGACCCGGCGCGTACTGTCTGCACCCTTCCACCCGCGACATCTTCGGCTTCGAAGACCTCGACGTCGCAGCCGGCGGTCTGCAGACGATACGCGGCGGTAAGACCGGCAATCCCCGCCCCGACAACGGCAACACGGGTCACAGGCGACTCCCAACGATGACGGATCACCTGATGTTAACGGTCGTTGACGACGCAAGGTCCGGCAGGCTCACCTCCGCCGACGGGCGTACCGCTGCGCCGCCCGGTCGCGAAACGCCCGGATCTCCCCGGCGAAGTCATAGCCGTCGCGGCGCAACGCCGACCGGAAGCACAGCCCGATCGCATAGGACACCAGCACTTCCGCCTCGCGCGCGGGATCGATCCCCGCGGCGACCGAACCGTCGGTTACCCCGTCGGACAGATGCCCCGCCAGCTCGGCCTGGTAGTTGCCGATCAACGTGTCGAACCAGCCCGCGAACTGTTGCAGGGGGCCCGGCGTCTCAAAGGTCAGCACGATCATCGCCCGCATCGTCTCAGGCTCGCGTTGCACCGC
This sequence comes from Mycolicibacterium pulveris, assembly GCF_010725725.1. NCBI lineage: Bacteria > Bacillati > Actinomycetota > Actinomycetes > Mycobacteriales > Mycobacteriaceae > Mycobacterium > Mycolicibacterium pulveris. Next base: position 1,358,216 of record NZ_AP022599.1, read on the forward strand.
ATGAAGCAGATCGTCGATCTGACCCAGCACCCGCTCCAAGCCGTTGCCGATGCGCTCACGACGCACCGCAGGCAGCAGCTTCCGGGCGAACTCATCGAAGACAGACTGCAGCAGCGCCTCTTTGGAGCCGTACCGGTCGCGCACCATGTTGCGGCTGAACCCGGCATTGGTGCCGATCTCGGCAGCGGTGGTCCGCTCATAGCCCTGCCGGGCGAACAGTTCGATCGCCGACGCGATCAGGGCCAGGGTGGATTCCTCGACGCGCTCACGATTCGTCTTGGGCCGGCGTTTCAAGGCGGGCGACACGTGCCGAGCCTACACAACCGACCTGTTCTCGGACAGATATCTGCTCGAAAGCAGAAAACGTCTGTTCACGGACAGATGAGGGTGTTATCGTCACCGCCATGTCGGTGGAACGACCGTTAACGACGGGTGCGCTGCCCGAACAGCTCGGCCCCGACCCGGCCCAGGCGCAGGCCAATTGGGCCAAGGTGTGGATCGTCCACGGCGCCGCCTGGCTGGCGCTGATCGCCTACTGCTGGACGATGTGGGTGGTCAGCGGCGACTTCACCCCCAACACGCTGGGCCGCGGAACCGAACCCGGCTGGTTCGTCATCCTGGTACGCGCGGTCGAGGTGATCTTCGGCATCCTCATCACCGGCTGGATCCTCTGGCATTTCGTGATCGGGCCCAAGCTGCGCACCGGGCGGTTCAGCTTCGACGGGCTGTTCTTCTTGGCCGGCTGGCTGATGTTCTTCCAAGAGCCGTGGCTCAACATGATCACGTACCAATTCCAGTACGCGACCACGTTCGTGAACTTCGGCAGCTGGCTGCCTCACATCCCCTGGTGGAGTTCGGGTAACGGGGAGTTGATCCCGGTCCCGTTGGTGTACTTCACCGCCTACCTGTGGATGTGTGCGATGGCCGGCTACGCCGGCTCCAAGTACATGGCCTACCAACGCCGTAAAGACCCCTCTCGCAGCGTATTACGCCTGATATTGCAGACCTATCTGGTCATGATCATCGGCGACATCATCGTCGAGCTGTTCATGACCAGGACCCAGTTGATCAGCTACTCGGCGACCATTCCCGAACTCACCCTGTTCGCCGGAACCGACCACCAGTTCCCGATCCTCGAACCGCTGAGCTGGCCGGGCACGTTCATCATCCTCAGTTGCCTGCACTTCTTTCGCGACGACAAAGGCCGGACCTGGGTCGAGCGCGGCATCGACAAGATCAAGTTCAAACGGGAAGGCACCAAGACGTTCGCGCGGTTCTGCGCGATCGCCGGGTACTGCCAGCTGGCCATCCTGATCGCCTTCAACATCCCCTACTCCCTTTACGCACTGCATGCCGGTCCGATGCCGACTCCGCACATCGAGCGCGAATGGAAGAACGGCGGCGTCTGCGGGCCCACCACTGCATTCGACTGCCCTGACCCGAGCCGACCCATCTCCCGGAAGTCGGCCCCCGACCGACCCGAACTGCTACCCGAGAGGACCAAATGACCGCACACAGCACGGCGGCGGTGATCGGCGGCGGCATCGCCGGGATGGCCGCCGCCTACGAGCTGAAGAAGGCCGGCTTCGCGGTGACCGTGTTCGAGTCCCGTGACCGTGTCGGCGGTCGCATCTGGACCGTCCAGAAGGGCGACTTCGTGATGGACCTGGGCACCGCGGTCTATCTGGGCACCTACCGCGAAGCCGTCGAGATGATCCACGAGGTCGGGCTGTCAGACGAATTCGTGGAAACCCCGGTTATTTTCGGCATGCCGCGGCAAGGTAAGCAGCACTACCTCGACCTGTCCCAGCCGATCCGGGCGAGCATCACCACCGGGGTGATCTCGTGGCCGGCCAAGATCAAGGCACTGCGGCTGTTCGCCGATGTGTTCAAGCACCGCGCCAGCCTCGGCTACGACACCTACGACGGGCTGGCGGAGATCGACAACGAGACCGTGCTCGACTACAGCCGCCGCGTGCTCAACGAGGAACTGGCCCGCTACATCTCCGCGCCATTGGTCAGTGGCACCTGGGTGCATGAGGACCACGACACCTCGGTTGCGCTGCTGCACTGGACTGTTCGCAACATGCTGGTCAAGTCGGTGTTCAACCTGACCTCCGGGGTCGCCGGCCTGCCGAGGAAGCTCGCCACCCTGGTCGACACCCGCTATCAGCACCCGGTGACGAACGTGACCGACACCGGTGCGGGCGTTGAGGTGACCTTCTCGTCGCCGCAGTCGCGCGGCGAACGCACCGAGACATTCGACACCGCGGTGATCGCCACCACCGCAGAGCCGGCCGTCGCGATGTATCCACAGATGGACGAAAACCACCGCATGCTCTACGAATCGGCGCGCTACCACCGGCTCGGCAACGTATCGATGGGGTTCTCCGCCCGTCCGAACGACCCCGGCACCTTCTCGATGGTCTCGCCTTACGACGACCCGGACACCATCGCGGTGATCGCCGATCACAACAAGGCGCCCGGCCGCGCGCCGGCAGGCAAAGGACTGATCTCGGTGCTGTTGTCGCCGTCCTATCTGAATCGCACCGACGACAAGGACGACGAGTATCTGCTCGAGCACGCGCTGGAGCGGGTCGAGCACTACTACGGCAGGGTGCCCGGCGAGCTCGAGGAGTGGGCGTTGATGCGCTGGCCCGAATCGGTGCCCGTCATCGACAAGGGCCGGTTCAAGCTCATCGCGGAGTTTCGCAAGAAGATCGATCCCACCGCGCGCGTGCAATTCGCCAGCGACCTCGACCGCATTCCGGGGCTCAACGGCGGCTTGGTCAGCGGCAAGGAGGCGGCCGCGCGGGTGTCACGGCGGTTCGCCGGCCGGACCTCTGCAGCTGTCCGTTAACCGACTCACACCACCAGAAAGGTTGGGCATCGCAATGACCACAACAGTTCTCGCGGTCGCTGAGCCGCCGTGGGAGATGACCACGCCCGCAACCGCGGAGCTGGTGATCACCACCATCATGGCCGTCGTGGTCGCCGGGTTCGTCGTCGCCGCGGTGCTGGACTGGCGACGCAGCGGACGGCCGATCTTCTTGCTCATGCTTCTCGGCGGGCTGGTGTGCTCGTTCAACGAGTCCACCGTCGACATCCTCGGTCACTGCTATTTCCCCGCCGACGGCTGGATCGTGTACTCGGCGTTCGATCACGCGGTGCCGCTGTGGGTGGTCCTCGCCTACGTGGTGTTCTTCGGCGGACTGTCCTACCTGATGGCGATGGCGTTCAAGAGGGGCGCCACCCGCAAGAACATGTGGACCGGCATCGCGATCTTCGGTGTGCTCAACCTGCTGCTGGAGTTCCCGATGCTGGCCTCCGGCCTGTACGTCTACTACGGAGATCAGCCCTTTGAGATCGGCGGCTTCCCGATCAGCTGGCTGGTGATCAACAGTCTGGGCTCGTTGTTCGCCGCGGTGGTGATCACCCGGCTGGACTGGTTCTTCACCGGTGCGCGCCAGGTGTTGATCGTGTTCGTGCCGTTCACCACATACATGGCGTCGTGGGCGCTGGCGATGCCCCACTTCGCCGTCACCAACACCGATGCGCCCTCGGTCGTCCGAATGGTCGCGGCGGCGGTCAGCATCGTGATCGGGCTGGTCGCGATCGATGCCCTGATCAAGCTGGGCACCGGCCAGCTGCGGCTGCTTCCACCCGGAGAGACCGTCCGCTCTGCTGAACTAGTGGGAACACGATGACCGACAACACTTTTGACTACATCGTCGTCGGGGCCGGCCACAATGGCTTGTCGGCGGCGTGCACCCTCGGCGAGGCCGGACGGTCGGTCGTGGTGATCGACCCACTGCCCTTCCTGGGTGGCCTGTCGGCGAGCCGCGCCTGGGTCCCCGAGGCGCCCAACCACCTGCTCTCGGTCGGCGCGATGGACGACATGCTGATGGCGCAGACGCCGTTGACCGAGGAACTCGGCCTGAGAAGGCATGGCTACGAACCGATTCCGCTCGAGGCGCCGTACGGCTGGATCAACGAGGAGGGCGACACCCTGCTGTTGTTCCGGGATTTCAACCGGACACTCGACGACATCAGGTACTTCTCGCCCAGGGATGCGGCGACCTACGCGGAGATCAAGCCGACCCTCGACCTGATCATGGACCTGGTCGAGCGCCTGGTCGTGCACTACCCGTCCCTGACCAAGGGTGATCTGGCCAAGCTGGCGGTCAAGCTCATCCCGGACAAGAAGTCGCGGGCGCTGCTGCAGAAGATGGTGGCGCTCAGCGTGTTCGAGATGATCTCGGAGACCTTCGAGAGCGACGCCATGCGCGGGCTGTGGGCCTACTGGACCTCGATGCTCGGTCCGGCGGACCTTGAGGGCACCGGTGTCTACCTGATGGGTTATCACGCCGTGCACCGCAAGCGGGGCGTGTTGCGTCCCCGCGGCGGCATGACTGGTCTGATGAATGCGTTCGCCGGCAAGATCGCCTCGCACGACGGGCAGATCCGCCTGGGTGCGGGTGTGCAGGAGATCCTGGTGTCCAGCGGCCGGGCCACGGGCGTCCGGTTGACCGACGGTACCGAGATACTCGCCCGGCGGGGCGTTCTGGCCAGCTGCGCTCCGCAGGTCACCCTCGGCAAGTTGTTGCCGGAGGGGGTGCTGGATCGCCGGCTCACCAACAAGGTGGCGATGATCCCCGCCAACGGCGTGAACGTCGCCGCGTTCAAAATCGACTTCGCCGTCGGCGGCCGGGTGGACTACCCGAAGGCGGCCGCCAAACGCCGCGACGCATTCGACGTCAGGCGCACCACGCTGATGACCGGAACGCTGGAGGAGCACTACGCACATCTGCTCACCACCAAGCGCGGCGAGATCGCCGAAAGCCCACCGGTGTACATGGCCGTGCTGTCGGCCAGCGACCCGACGATCGCACCGGCCGGCCAGGATGTGCTCTACCTGCACTCCAATGTGCCCGCCGACCCCGTCGGCGGGTGGGAGGTCAACAGGGACCTCTACACCCAGACGATCATCAAGTCCGCCGAACGGTTCCTGTCCGGACTCGACGCCGAGATCGGTCGGATCGTGCACACACCCAAGGACTTCGAGGATCGGTTCGCCACGCCCAAGGGGTGCTACTTCCACGTCGATATGACCCCGCTGCGCCTCGGCACCAACCGTCCGGCCCGCGAACTCGGTGGCTACAGCACCCCGGTGCCGGGTCTGTACCTGGCCGGAGCGGGATCCCATCCGGGTGGAACCGTCAACGGCTGGTGCGGCCGGCTCGCGGCACAGACCGCGATCCGCGATGAGACCGGAATCCGCTGAAACCCCTGCGCGCAAAGGACCAATCCGATGGAAAACATGAACATCACCGCCCAACGCCTCTGTGTGTGGGCCGGTCCCCTGATGATCGCGGTCTGGGCCCTCTCGTTCATCTTCCTGTGCCGCTTCATCCCACCGCCCCACCCGTCCAACTCCCGTGAGCGCACGGTCGAGTTGTTCAGCCAGCACACCGGCCTGATCAAGCTCGGGCTGGTGATCAGCGTGTTCGCCTGCGCGCTGCTGGTTCCGTTCTGTGCGGCGATCGCGGCGCAGATGCGTCGCATGGAGGGGGTGCGGTCGGTTTTCGCCCAGTCACAACTGGTGTCCGGCGGTCTGCTGTGCGTGGAATTCCTGTTGCCCTTCGCCATTTGGCAGACCGCCCTGTACCGACTCCACGAATGGAACCCCGAGACCGTCCAGATGCTCAACGACATGGCCTGGTTGATGTTCCTCGGGATCATCTCGTCGGCCTGCTGCCAGGTCGCGTCGATCGGCGTCGCGATCCTGCTCGACAAGAGCGCGAAACCGGTGTTTCCGCGGTGGGCGGGCTATTACAACATCTGGGTGTCGATGATGTGGGTTCCCGCGGGGATCATCCCCTTCTTCAAGGACGGTCCGATGGCGTGGAACGGCGTGTTCGCGTGGTGGATTCCGCTACTGGTCTACTTCAGCTGGTTCACGGTCATGGTGGTGCTGCTGCTGCGCGCGATCGCCGACGACGAACGCCAGCAGAACCGGGCACGAGAACACGCGTTGGCCATGCCGGTGCGAGAAGCGGTGGCCTAGAACGTGGATGCCCTGACGAGAACACGGGTGCAGATCTTCGGCGTCTGGTGCGGCATCGCCTATCTGGTGCTGATCTTCAGCGGCTGGGCTCTCGTCGCCGGATTCGTGCCCCCGATGCCGCCCACCACCGGCGCGGACGAGGTGGCCCAGCTGTTCGTCGACGATGCGCTGCGCATCCGCACCGGAATGGTGCTGGTGATGTTCTCGGCCTTGGCGCTGATCCCCTTCGTCGCGGTCACCGCCCAGATGATTGCCCGGATCGAGGGCTCCGCGGGGGTGCTGACCTACACCTTCCTCATCGGCGGTGTCGGCAACATGGTGCTGAGCTTCTATCCCGCGGTGTGGTGGCTGACCGCCGCGTATCGCGCCGATCGGGCACCGGAGCTGATCCATCTGGTCAACGACTTGTCCTGGCTGCAGTTCATCGGTGGAGTGACGATGTACTTCGGCATGCCGTTGACGATCATGGTGGCCTCGTTGTGCGATAAGAGCCCCGATCCGGTCTTTCCGCGCTGGTGCGGTTACACCATGGGCTGGGTGGTGCTGGTCACGGTGCCCGACCAGTTGCTGTTCTTCTTCCAGACCGGGCCCTTCGCGTGGAACGGGGTCCTCGGACTCTGGGTGCCCGCGGTCATGTTCGGCGTGTTCTTCATCTCGACGGTGGTTGTCGTCCGCCGAGCGCTGCTGCGTGAGCGCCAGAGCTTGCTCGCCGCCACCCGGGCGGCATCGGCGGCACCGCCTGCCACGGTTCGGCGATGACGCCCAAATGTTTGTGAAACAGTCTTCCGAACAGCATGCCGGCCAGATATAGTCCCTTTTTGAGATGACCAGTCACTTAATTCCGGACCTGCTTCGGACCCGCGCCGCGTCGGCCCCCGACGCCGTGTGCTGCGCCATGGATGACGAGGTCTACACCTACGCCGACATGGACCGCCGCTCAGACCGCGTGGCCGCCGGCCTCGCAGCGCTGGGGATCGGCCCCGGTGAACGGGTGGCCACCCTGGCGCCCAACCGGTCCGAACTCCTCGAACTCTTCTACGGCGTGGCGAAGTCCGGGGCGGCCCAGGTGCCGTTGAACGCCTACCTCAAGGGTGAGTTCCTGCTTCACCAGCTGCGGCAATCCCGCTCGGGTGTCCTGGTCACCGACACCTCGGGACGCGAGGCACTCGAACCGATCCGAGACCAGCTGCCCGGGCTGCGGACGGTCGTGATGCTCGACGAGACCGGCGCCGCCGAGATCAGCTACCAAAGCCTCCGGGAGACCACCGGTCCGCCCCCCGACATCGCCCTGACCGCAGCCGACACGATGTCGATCCTCTACACCTCCGGCACGACGGGGCTGCCCAAGGGATGTGTGGCCAGCCACGGTTACTACCTGCGCAGCGCCCGGTTGATCGGCGACGCACTGGAGATCGACGACACCGATGTCCTGCTGGCCGGACTGCCCCTGTTCCACGCCGGAGCGCGGCTGGTCACCGTCACGATGCCGCTGGTGTTCGGTATTCCCGCGTACCTGCAGGGCACGTTCAGCGCCAGCGGTTACTTCCCGAGGGCCCGGGAGGTCGGCGCCACCGTGATGATCGCGGTCGGCGCGATGGGCGCCGCCATTCTGGCGACCGAACCCGGCCCCGCGGACCGCGACCACAGCGTCCGCCGGATCATGTGTGCCCCACTGACACTGGAATCCCAGCAGATCTTCCGGGAACGGTTCGGTGTCGAGCCCTGGGTCGACGTCTTCGGGCAAACCGAATGCATGCCGACCACGCTGACACCGCTGTCCTCGGACCGCCGCGACCCGAAGGGCTGCGGCATCCCGGCGCCCGACCTCGAGGTGGCGCTGCTGGACGAGGACGGCAACGCGCTGGAGGGCGAGGCCGAGGGCGAGATCTGCATCCGGCCACGGGTGCCGCACGCAATGTTCGACGGCTACTTCGAGCAGCCAGCGGCAACGCAGGAGGCGTTCCGCGGATTGTGGTACCACACCGGCGATTTCGGCCGGCGCCTACCCAGCGGCGCGTTGGCCTTCGTGGACCGGCTGAAGGACTGCTTGCGCCGCCGCGGCGAGAACATCTCCAGCTTCGAGGTGGAGCAGGCGATCAACCATCATCCGGCGGTCGTCGAATCGGCGGTGCACGCGGTGCCATCGCCGCTCGGCGAGGACGACCTTAAGGCGTGCCTCGTGGTCCGTGAACCGGTCGAGCCGGCCGAACTGTTCGACTTCTTCAAGAACTCGCTGCCCTATTTCGCCATCCCGCGATACATCGAGTTTCTCGACGAATTGCCGAGGAACGGAGTCGGCCGCGTACTCAAGCACAAACTGCGCGACGTCGGGACCGGCGGCAATACCATCGATTTCAAAGAGCTCAACCTGTCGGTGGCCCGAGACGAACGGCGCTGACAATGGATTTCACCCTGACACCCGATCAGCGGGACCTACAGGCCCGCGCGGAGAAGCTGGGTAGGTCGTTCGCCGACCAGGCGGCGTCCTGGGATGAATCAGACGACGCACCCTACCGGGAATTGTTCGAAAGAGTTGGCGCGGAAGGGTTCTTGGGCATCGCGATGCCCACCGAGTACGGCGGCCAGGGTGGCGGCGCGGTGGAGTACCTGATCGTCGTCGAGGCGCTGTTTCGCTACGCGCAGTCCTGGCTGCCGCCCGAGCCTGTGTTCTGCACCAGCGGACCCGGGCCCTCGATGCTGTTGCTCGGCGACGACGCCGTCAAGGACAAGTACCTCCACGACATCGTGGCGGGCAGACGCGCCTGCAATATCGCACTCACCGAGCCCGACGCGGGTTCTGCGCTGACCCATCTGAGGACCACGGCCGTGCGCGACGGCGACGACTTCATCGTCAACGGCCACAAGAGCTTTCTGACCGGATCGAATGTCAACGATCTGAACGCGACGTTCGTCAGGTTCGACGAGATCCCCGGCCCGAAGGGCATCGGCGCCGTCGTCGTGGACGCCACCGTGCCCGGTGTCGAGATCCGCAGGGGCCCGGTGTTCATCGGCGACCGCGGTATCCACCACGGAGAGATGGTGCTGACCGACGTCCGGGTGCCTGCGGAGAACGTCATCGTGGGCCCGGGGCAGTTCGCCAGGTTGATGACCGCATTCAACCTCGAACGGCTGCACAACTGCGGGTTCTGGCTGGGCTTCAGCCAGGCCGCCTACGACGAGGCAGCGATCTACACCCAGCGGCGCGTGGCGTTCGGAAGGCCGGTCATCGAATTTCAGTCGGTGTACCACGATCTCGCCGACATGTGGGTGCAGATCGAAGCGCTGCGGCTGTTGGCGTATCGGGCCGCCGCGTCGGCGATCGACGGCCGATTTCCGCGCCTCGCGGAGGTCAGCCAGGCCAAGCTGTTCGGTGCCACAGTCGGTCCGCAGATCACGCTGAAGGCCATGGAACTGCACGGCGGATACGGTCCGACAACCGATTTCGCGATTCAGCGCATTCACCGCGACTGTGTCACCAACGTCGTCGCCGGCGGCGCGCCCGCGGTGCTGCGCAACGGTGTCGCGGCCGGCCTGTTTCCCGACCGGAAGTTCCCGCAGGGATGAGCCTGACCGTCGAGCAGCTCGACTTCCAGGCGGCGGTCCGAGACTTCTGTGCCCGCGAGTGCGCCACCCGCGAACAGCGCGAGGCCCTGCTGGACCCCGACGAGGAAGACCAGTCCGGCGCGCTGTACGCCAAACTGGCCGACCTCGGTTGGCTGGGTGTCGCCATCCCCGAGGAGTACGGCGGTTCCGGTGGCACCTACGTCGAGCAGACCGTCCTGTTCGAGGAGCTGTGGCGCGGCCTCGCCCCGGTGAAGGCGTTGGGGCCGACCACGACGGTGGCCGGGTGCTACAAGCGGTTCGGATCAGAAGACCAGAAGCGCGACGCGCTGGCTGCCATCGCCGGCGGCGACATCATGTCCATCTCGATCTCCGAGCCCGGCGCGGGCTCGGATGTCGCCGCGGTGTCCTGCGCGGCCACCAAGGTCAGCGGCGGCTACCTCCTCAACGGTCAAAAGACGTGGTGCTCATATGCCCACCGGGCGACCCGGATCCTTCTGGTGGCGCGCACCAGCAGAGAAGAGCGACGGCACAGCGGACTGACGATATTCGAAGTTCCCGGCGATGCTGAAGGCGTTGAGACGAAGCGGATTTCGACGCTGGGCGGCCGTGAGGTCAACGACGTGTTCTTCACCGACTGCTTCGTGCCGGACGAGAACGTGGTCGGTGATATCGGGCGGGGGTTCGCTCAGATCATGGCCGGCCTGGATGGCGAACGGCTGCTGGGCGCGGCCGTCGGGTTGGGCCTCGGCCAGCGTGCGCTCGACGACACCATCGCCTACGTCAAAGAACGCAGGCAGTTCGACACCACGATCGGGACGTTCCAGGCCCTGCGGCACCGGCTGGCCGATCTCGCCACCGAGTTGGAGTGTGCCCGCCTGCTCACCTACGAGGTCGCCGCACGAATGGAGCGGGGCCCGGACCCGGTGACCACCCGGATGACGTCGATGGCCAAGATCAAGACGTCCGAGGTCGCCAAGCAGATCGCGCTCGAGGGCATGCAGATGATGGGCGGCTACGGGTACGCCTGCGAGTACGACATGGAAAGCCACGTCCGACACTCGCTGGTGCTGCCGATCTACGCCGGTACCAACGAGATCCAGCGCGAGATCATCAGCGGCTCGTTGGGACTGCGATGACACGTGACGGCCGAGAGAGCACGGATTGCACAATGACCGAACGAGCAACGACCGAAACAGTGACCGAAGCCGATGTCGTCGTCACGCGCGACGGCGCGGTCGGCATCGTCACCATCAACCGCCCGCAACGGCTCAATGCAGTCACGCCGGATGCCGGTGACCGGCTGGCCGCAGCCTTCGCCGCGTTCGAGGCCGATCCCGGGATACGCGCCGTCGTCCTGACCGGTGCCGGTCGCGGGTTCTGCGCGGGTGCCGACATCGCCGGTGACGTCGGCAATGCCAGGGACGTGCTGATCGAGACCTGGAATCCGCTGGTGCGGACCATGCAGGCCTTGGAGATCCCGATCGTCGCCGCGGTCAACGGGGTGGCCGCGGGCGCCGGTGTCTCCCTCGCGCTCGCCTGCGACCTACGCGTCGCCGCGGAGTCAGCGCGGTTTCAGTTGTCGTTCACCAAGATCGGTCTGCTCCCCGACGCCGGTCTCACCTGGCTGCTGCCGCGCACGGTCGGACTGGGGCGGGCCAACGAGCTCGCGCTGCTCGGCCGCGATATCGCCGCACCCGAAGCGCTGCAATGGGGTCTGGTCAACCGAGTCTGCGCGGACGGCGAGGCGCTGAACACCGCGGTGGCCTTGGCGCAGGAGATCGCCGGGCTGGCAGGCAGTGTCACGTCGGTCAAGCGGGCACATCGGCGATCGTTCGAATCGACCTTCGGCGAACAGCTCGACTTCGAGGCCGACACCCAGGGCTGGCTGCAGCAGCAGCCCGACTTCGCCGAAGCGGTGGCGGCATTCGCCGAGAAGCGCCCCGCCCACCGAGCCCCGCGTACTCCCGGACGTCATCCGTGACCGGTCGCCATCAACGCCTGTGCGTCTGGGTCGGGCTGCTCTTCCTGCCGCTGTTCTGGATCGGGCTGATGGTCGCCGGCTGGTTCCCGCCGCCCTCACCTCATCTGACGACCGCCGAGGTCGTCGAGATGTTCACCACCGATCGCACCCGGCTCCGGTTCGGCGTGCTGATCCTGACCAGCGCCGCTCCCCTGCTGGCGTTCTACGGTGCGGCGCTGACGCACCAGATCAAGCGCAGCGTCGACGCCTCGTCGCCGCTGGCCACCGCGCAGACCCTCGTCGCGGCGTGCTTGATCCTGGAATTCATCATCCCGCAGATGATCTGGCAGGCCGGTGCGTACCGATCGGAGCGCGACCCCGAGCTGATCAGGCTCTGCTACGACATCGGTTGGCTGATGTACATCGGCGTGGTGGGCACCGCCATCGTGCAGATGGTGCTGTGCTCGATCGCCATCCTGCAGGACCGCAGGCCCGAACCCCTGATGCCGCGGTGGATCGGCTACCTGTGCCTCTGGTCGGCGGTCGGCGTCGCCGGCGGCAGTTTCTGCGTGTTCTTCCAGACCGGCCCGCTGGCCTGGAACGGGCTGATCGCGTTCTGGTTGCTCGCGGTGGCGTTCTTCGCCTGGATGGTCACGATGAGCTGGGGCATGCTGCGGTGCGCACACCCAGCGTCAACGATCGTTATCACCCGGTGAGCGGCCGGGCCCGGTGCTACTGATTCAGCGTCCGGTGCGCATAGCCCGCGGCCGTCGCGGCGTCCATGCCGGCCATCCGCAGCAGCACCGCGGCACAGGTCAGGTCCGCGCCCTCCCCCAACCGGCCGTCGACGATGCCGCGGATCACCTCGAACGCCGCGGCGATCGACATGGTGAGCACCGTCGGTAGATCGTCGATGTCGAACACCCCGGTCGCCATCCCGCGCTCCAACACCGCCCCCGCCTGCGGGCGGATGATCCGCTCGAAGCGGGCCTCGGCGTGTTCGAGATTGACCAGCAGGCGCGCCAGGGTCGGGTCGTCGTAGGCGATCCGCACGATTGCCCTGGTAGTCGCCGCAACTGCGAGCGCCGGGTCGTCGCTGGCGGGTGAGTTCTCAATCGAGCCGGCGAGGCCGACAAGTGCGTCGGCGACCACCGCTTCGACGATGTCGTCCTTGGCCTTGAACTGGTTGTAGAAGGTTCCGAACGCGACGTCGGCGCGCTCGGTGATATCGCTGACCCGCAACCCGTCGAGTCCCCGTTCGGCGATGAGTTCGGTGGCCGCCCTGATCAAGTCGGCGCGGGTCTGCGCCTGCCGGCGAGCGGCACGGGACGTCTTGCGGACGGTGCGGTCGACCACCGGGACAGCATATAAGTGAAATCGCCGATCAATATTGATTCCCGAATCATTTCAGGGTTACGCTGCCTCGGTGACCGATTTGCGAACGGCCGTTATCGGTGCCGGTGTCGCCGGACTCGCCGCTGCCCGCCGGATCGCGCAGACGGGCGGCGCGCCGACCGTCTTCGAATCGCAGGACCGGGTCGGCGGCCGGATAAAGACGATCCGGCGCAACGGCCTGACGTTCGACGTCGGCGCTTTCATCTACCTCGGCAGTTATTCCGAGGCGGCACAGGAGATGACCGACGTCGGCCTGGGGTCGCAGATGCGCAAGGTCGACGCCTACGGGGCGATGCCCAAGTCGGGCCGACTGCACTACCTCGACCTCCGCAATCCCCTTAAAACGCTTGGCACCGAGTATCTCTCGCTGGGCAGCAAGCTGAAGTTGGCCAAGCTCGCGTGGTTCTTGGCCAAGCATTGGAAAGACCTCAACTACACCGACGCGAGCGGGATCGCCGCGATCGACTCCGAGACGGTTACCGAGTACTGCCGGCGCGAACTCAACGAGGAGCTGCTGGACTATCTCGCAGCGGTGGTGGTTCGCGGACCCTGGCTCAGCGATCCGTCGTATGCATCGGTGGGCCAGCTTCTCTGGACGTTGAAGAACTTCTTCAAGCCGTACTTCTACGGGCTGGACGACGGTATGAACGCCCTACCGAGGGCCATGGCGGCAGATCTGGACGATGTCCGGTTGTCCACCCCGGTCATCGACGTCACCGACTCCGGGGATCACGTCGAGGTGACGTTCGAGCACGACGGCCGCCAGCACACCGAGGAGTTCGACACCGCGGTTGTCGCCACCACGACGTCGACTGCGTTGGAGATCTATCCGCAGATCTCAGGATTCAGCCGCGAGTACTACGCGAACACCGAATACATCTGCAGCGTCAACACCCACCTGGCGCTGAACGAGCGGCCGACCAACCCGGCGACCTACATCATGTGCTCGCCACGTGAACAGCCCGATCTGTGCGGGGTGATCGTCGATCACCTCAAGGCACACAATCGATGCGGCCCCGCCCAGGGCATGATCACCACCTTCTGCCGCCACGAGTGGTGCCTGGACCATCTGGACGCACCGGATCAGAAGGTACTCGACGCCGTACTGCAGTTCGTCAAACCGTATTACGGCGACCTGAGTTCGAAGGTCGAAGACTACGAGATCGGCCGGTGGCGCGAAGTGGTGCCGATCATGTCGAAGGGTCGGTTCAAAGCCGTGGACCGCTTCATGCGGGACACCGATCCGTCGGCACGGGTACAGCTCGCCGGCGACATCGGGCCCATTCCCGGTGTGAACGGGGCGTTGGTTTCGGGGCAGGCGGCAGGCGACCGGATTGCCGCACGGTCCCGCCGTCTGCGGAAGGCATCAGCATGACCGAAACCCGTTACGCGGTAAGCACCGCACGGCCGACAGTGCCCGCCGACCGGCCGACCGTGCCGGTCAAATGGTGGGCCGCGTTGGGCGCGACAGTGCTCGCGGTCCAGGTGGCGGTCGTGGTGCGCTGGATGACCGGCCCCTACTTTCACCGGGTCGACCCGGGCCCGAGGTTCGGCCTACGTCGGAACGGACAGCCGACTGCAAGTCCCGCCGGACACGCGACTGCCGGCGCCGGTTCCCGTCCTCAGCTCTGGTGGAAGCCGATGAGCGATAAACGAATTCAGCTGTGGTGCGTGTACTCGGTTTTCGGGTTCATCGCGATATTCCTGGTCGGCTGGGTGGCTCTGGCCGGCTTCGTCCCGCCGCCCTCACCGCTGGACGGCGCCGAGCGTATCGCCGAGCTCTATGAGCACCGATTGCTGGGTGTCCGCGTCGGCCTGGTGTTGTGCATCTTCGCCTCGGCGTTGTTGCTGCCGTGGGGCGGCGCCATTTGCGCCCAGATGCTGCGGATCGAAGGATCGCGCGCACCGCTGGTATGGGCATGGATCGCGGCCCAGGGCTGTGTTGTCATCGAGTTCGTCTATCCGTGCACCTTCTGGCTGGTGGCGGCGTTCCGCACCGAAGATTCCAGTCGGGTACTGACATTCAACGATCTGGGCTGGCTGCCGTTCCTGGGCGTCGTGTGCACCGGCATGTTCCAGATGGTCGCCCTCGCCGTGCTGACCCTGCGTGACCGCCGACCCGACCCCGTCTTTCCGCGCTGGTTTGCCTACTTTCAGCTGTGGTGCGCGGTCGGCGTCGGCTGCACATTCGGCGTCTACATCTTCAAGAGCGGCCCGCTGGCCTTCAACGGCGTACTCGGGTTCTGGGTGCCGGTCTGCGTCTACTTCATCTGGGTTGTGACGACCACCCTCGTCACGGCCCGCGCCATCAACAACGACGACGGAGCGGATACCCACGTCGCACTGGCCGAGCGCATCACGGTGGTGGAGAACCTGCTCGCCAAGCAGTTGCCCACCGGTGTCGAGTCGGCCAGCACGGCTTCACAACATAGCCCGGTCAGCACCGGGGCGATGAGAACGGACGGGATACGGGCATGAGCGAGTTCGTGAAACTGCTGGGCGTCGATCCGGCCAGCAACCTGAGCGTGTTCCTGTTCTGCACGATCTTCACCTTCGCGGTGGTCACGGTGCTGTGGGTGCTCGGCTTGTTCCAGGGCAATCACTCGATGATGGACGGCTGGTACGGGTTCGCGTATGCGGTGCCCGCACTGTTCGCCTATCTGATCGTCGACGCGCAGTCGGTCACCGCGGCGCTGCTTCTTGTCATGGTGATGCTGCACGGCGGGCGGCTCGGCTGGTACCTGGCCGCCCGGTGGCGGCGCTATGTTCCCAAGCACGGTGGGGATCCGCGCTACCTCGGCTTCGTCGAACAGTTCAGCCCGGGCTACTGGTGGAAGAGCTTCTTCCGGGTGATGGAACCGCAGGCGGTCATCATCGTGCTGATCGGTCTGCCGTCGGTGGTGGGGATCCTGGTGAACCGGGAACCCGACGGCGGAATCACGCCGCTCGCCGTCCTCGGCATCGTGGTGTTCGGCATCGGGTGGTATTTCGAGACGGTCGCCGACGGGCAGCTGCAGGCGTTTCTCGCGCTTCCCGAGCGACCGCGCTACCTCAACACCGGCGTGTGGACACACAGCCGTCATCCCAATTACTTCGGCACCACCACCGTGTGGTGGGGCATCTGGTTGGTCGCTGTGGCCGGAAACCCGGCCTGCTGGTGGACGGTGATCGGCCCGATCATCAACACCATCATGCTCACTTCGGTGCTCGGGTCGAAGTTCCAGGACAACTACATGGGCTCCCGGCCGGACTACCGGGAGTTGATGGCCCGTACCCGCAGGTTCCTGCCGATCCCGGTGTCGCAGAACGCAATCAGCCGCAATGCCGGAACCGCCGCACGCACCGGTCGGCAGAACGTATGACCTACGACGTAATCGTCGTGGGCGGGGGCCATCACGGCCTCACCTGCGCCGCCTACCTGGCCAAGGCGGGCAGGAGCGTGGTGGTGCTCGAGCGTAAGCCCTGGCTCGGCGGGATGACATACTCGCAGGAGACCGTGCCGGAAGCGCCGGGGTTCGTGATGAATCCGTGTGCGGTGGATCTTTTGTTCACCAACCTCGAACCGTCCATCATCACCGAACTGCGGCTGGAGTCGTTCGGCCTGCGCCAGGCCAGCCCGGACCCCTGGGGAGCGTACCTCGGCCCCGACGGGCAGGCGATCGGGCTGTGGCGATCGCTGGACCGGACCGTCGAGGAGATCGGCCGCTACTCGACACGCGATGCCGCGAAGTTCGCCGAGCTGTGCGAACTGTGGTGCGACTTCTGGTATGTCGCGGCGCCCTACCTGACCGACCATCCGACCCGGCCACGCGCCCGCACGATCGCCGAGCTCGGCTGGCGGGTACTGCGCAAGCGCAAGCACCTGGCACCGGTGGTCCGGATGCTGCTGGCCTCACCACACCAGCTCATCGAGACGATGTTCACCTCCGAAGAGGCCAAGACGATGCTGGCGGTCTACGCCTCCGGTTCCGAAGCACCGCTGCGGGAACCGGGCTCGGGCGCGGTGCTCGGCGTCATCATGTTGCACATTGCATGGGGTATCAAACGGCCGATCGGCGGAATGGCGCAGTTCACCCGTGCGCTCACCGCCTGCCTGCACCATCACGGCGGCCGGACCCGCACCGATACCGCGGTCGAGGAAATCCTGGTCCGCGACGGCCGGGCCATGGGCGTCCGCCTCACCGATGGAACGTCGCTGCACGCGCGCCACGTCGTCGGCGCCGTCGATCCGAGCACGCTGATGTGCAAGCTGGTCGACTCCGCTCATCTCAGCGATGACCTGCTGGCTGAGTTCCGCAACATCCGGATCAATGGCTGGGGCATCAACAACACCAAAATCGATGTCGCGCTTGACCGTCGACCAAAGCTCAAGTGTGAACGTCCCGAGCTGTGGGGAAGCTACATGCTGGTCGCCGACGACTACGCGTATGTCGAGCGTGCCCTCGACACCGCGGCGCGCGGAACCATCCCCGCCGAGACACCGATGTGGGCACTCATGCCGTCGGCCGCCGATCGATCTCAGGTGCCTCCCGGGAGCGCCGGGGACACCATGTACCTGTTCTGCACCGCGGTACCGGACAGGTTGACCGACGGTAGCGGCTGGCAGGCGCACCGCAAGTCCTTCGGCGAACAGGCGATCGCCGCGTTTGACCATGTGGCGCCGGGGACGGCAGACGCTGTCCTCGGCAGCTGGGTGAAAAGCCCGGATGAATTGCGGGACATGGCCGACGGGGGCAGCTACGTCGTCGTCGACATGTCGCTGAACCAGATGGGTCCGAACCGGCCGTCGCCCGCGCTGTCGGGTTACCGTACGCCGATCGCCGGGCTGTGGCACACCGGCGCCGGCGCGCATCCGATGGGCGGCGTGCACGGCTGGGCCGGCCGCACGACGGCCCGTCAACTCCTCAAGAAGCTGTAGCGACTGCTTCTGGCCGCCTTCGCCTTTCGTGTTCACGCTCGTCGTCGGCAATGGCCACGAACAGCATGCGCGACAGCGTGATCATCCAGGCCGTGAAGACCGCGACAGGAATCCAGAAGGACAGCAACCCGTTCCAGGCCAGTGGTCCGTCTTTGAAGAACGGGATCAACGTCCCGGGCAGGAATACCAGCTGTGCCCACAGGTTGAACCACCCCAGCCACCGGGGAAAGACCGGCCGTGGCGAGCGGTCGGCGAAGATCGCCAGCGAGATCGCCAGACCCTGCACGGTGATGACGGGCACTGGGATCAGAAAGCCCAGCCAGGCAAGATCGTTGAGCCGCTGGGTGATCTCGATGTTGTCCAGCGGCCGAAAGGCGGCGGCCTGCCAGAACACCGACGGGATCACGAAGACCAGAATGAACGCCGCGCCCAGCGCCAGCTGGGTGTAGGCCATCACCGGCGACCGGCCCTCGATACGCTTGAGCTGCACGGTGATCACCGCTGTCCACGCCCCGTACAGCGCGCCGCCGGCGAGCACGAAGACCATGCCGGCCCGGATTCCGATCGGGTTCTCCGCGTAGCGGGCGGCGACCTCGGCCGCTCCGAGGTTCGGCGCGATCGGTGGAATGAAGCGGGCCAGGAGAAGCAGTCCGATCAGCCAGCCGATGGCGGCGGCGGGGCCGGCCCAGGCACAGAGCCGCTGATTACGCGCGTTCATCGGTGATCATCGAGGTGCCGCAGTAGCTCTTCTGCGGCACGCTCGCCCCAACGTGTCGCCGATTCCATCGAGCCGGCACCGAACAGATCCCCCGCCACCTTGACTCGACCGTCTGTGGGCAGCGATTCGAGTAGCCTGCTGGATCGTCGCCAGAAGCCGGGATCGGCCAGATAGCCCGCCATCGGCCACCGAGTCACCACGGACATCTCCCTGCGCCCGACCAGCTCGGGGCACAGCCCCTCGATGATGCCGGCCGCCCACAGTTCCAGTTCGCGGTCGGTGCGGTCGAGAAACGAGTCGGTGACGGTGGTGTCGGTGTAGATGGTCACCAGGCTGTGGCCGTCCGGTGCCCGGTCGGCACATTTGTTGTGCTGCATGAAGATCAGCAGCGCCTCTGGGTTTTCCGTTGTCGGGACCAGGACCGGGTAGGCGCGGGTCGCGGTGTGGGCGGAATAGCCCAGCGACACGCTGATGAGCTTGACGTTGCGCAGCTTGTCCCCGAAAGCCGGGCAGGCCGCCGACAAGGTGGGCCACATCTCGGTGGCCTGGTGGTACATCGCGCCGATCACACAGCCGTCGGCGGCCATCTCGTGCTCCCCGGATTCGTCGTGGTATCCGATCACGACTCCGGTGGCGGTGTCGTCGACTCTGGTGACCGTGGCGCCGTAGCGCACATCGAGTCGGTCAGCGAGTTCGTCGGTGACAATCCCGAGCCCGCCGCGCACCGTTTTCAAGGAGCTCGACCAGGCTCCCAACGCGCCCAGCACGTTCACGCACGACGCGTTGGCCGCCCCGCTGCCCGTCGTCAACCGCATCAGTGGGTCGATGAGGTAGTCGGCGACCTCGGTCCCGAACAGGTCGGTCGCGAACTCCGCTGCCGACCGTTCCGGGTCGTCCCGCGCGGCCGAGCAGGACATCTCGTAGGAGTCCACCTCGGCAATGGCCTTGCGTGCGTGCACGAGCCCACCGAGCATCCGGATCTTGGCGGCGAAACTCAGTGCGGGCGTGAACGGCAGCCGCCACGGCTTGCCCGGGTCGACGTCGATGATTCGGCCGTCACGCACCAGGCCGATCACCGCGGCGGTGTCGGCCAGCCGGTGCTGCAGGCCGAGGTCTTCGACAAGCCGCAGATACCTGGCATAACCCGCGGTGAGCGCGTCCGGTCCGGTATCGACGACATAGGCGCCGTGCGTTTCGGTGTCCACCCGACCACCGGGGCGGGGACCCGCCTCAAGCACCACCACGTCGGCGCCGCCGGTCGACAGCCGGTAGGCCGCGGTCAGCCCCGACAGCCCGGCTCCCACCACAACGATTGAGCTCATCACCCCTCCGCCATCAATATGTGAACGATCGTTAGCACAGGTCAGCATATCCCGGGCTGCACGACTACGGAGCGATACAGCAGGCGATCGGTCGGCTGCGCTACCGTGGTCCGGTGGCCACATCACGCAACGAGCGTTCAGAGCGGATTCTTCGAGCGGCGATGCATCTGTTCCACGAACGCGGATATGACGGCGTCGGGGTCGACCTGATCGGTGAGCGGGCGGGGATGTCGGGTCCCGCCATCTACCGCTACTTCAGCGGAAAGGACGAGATCCTGATCACCCTGCTCGACGAGGCCATCGACCGGGTGTTGATGGCGACCGGTGGCGATTTCGACGACCCGCGCGAAGACCTCGAGCATCTCGTTCGCGGCCACGTGCAACGGGCGCTGGAGGAACGCGAGCTGATGAGCGTGTGGACCAGGGAGCGTCATGCGATCCCCCAGCAATACCGGTCCCGGCTGCGCTCCCGGGTCAACCGGTACATCGACCGCTGGGCGGACTGCCTGAACGCGTGTTATCCGGGAAATTCCCGGGACGTCCTGGTCAGTGCCGTGCACGCCACCCATGGACTGATCGATTCGACGGCGTTCTGGCCCGCCCCGTCGCTGAAACTGCCGGCCCTAGACGAGGTCCTGACCGGGATGGCGTTGTCCGGTCTGGAATACCTGGCGCAGGCCGCTCCGCGAACCCCTGCACGCAAGTCGGCGCGCAAAACCAGTGCCGGCCGTTCGGCCTGAACCGCTCCCCGACGCGCGGGGCAGGCGCTGGCCAAACGATCGTTATCATTGCGGAACGCCGACGCCGTGTCCGACCCTGCGATGGGTCGGCCGCGCACCCGCCGGTGGTGACCACGACGTGAACGGCACCCCCGCCCTATGCGCGTCGGCGATCACGATGAAACTCCACACGCACGCCGCGACACAGATGCCGACATACGGCCAGGAGTGAAAGAAGCCACCGCCGAAGAACGCGATCGAGACGATCGAATAGCACACGGCCATCACGCTGTAGCAGATCCATTCCAGCATCGACTGCCCGCGCCCGTCGGGCCGACGGCCCAGCAGCGCGCTGGCCGACGGCGCGCCCCACAGCAGCGTTGCCATGAAGGACAGCAGGTACAGGTCGTCGTTCAGGGCGCCTTTGACCAGTGCCCAGCTGATCGCACCGGCCGCCATCACACCCAGGATCCGCGCCGTGTGCTGGCCCGAGGTCTTACCGGGCGAGAGCTCGTCACGGCCGTACCTGATGGTCTGCCACGCGTAGATCGTCTCGGCGATGAAGGTGACCACGATCGCGAACCAGAACATCTGCATGAACCAGTGGTCGTAACGTCCGCCGAACCAGTCACCGAGGTGCAGCAGATACGAACCGTCGTGCGGCCACCACAATGCCGTCATCCACAACGCCATCGGGTAGACACGATCGCGCCGGCCCATCCGCGCACCCTCGATGAAGAACACGAACATCGCCAGGATCGACAATCCGCCGATCGCCACCACCGCGACGGCGTTGGCGGAGATCGCGTCGAGGACCGCTGCCGGCTCGTAGGTGCCCATATTTTTGAATCGTAGCAACTCAAAAATGTGCCGACCCGGAATTTCCGCCGGTATCTGGTTCAGTAATCTGTGACCCGTGGCCAGCCCTCGTTCCGACAGCGGAAGCGACGTTCGCGCCCGCATCCTCAAGGCAGCCCACGACTTGTTCACCAAGCAGGGCTTCCAGTCGACCACCACCAAAGAGATCAGTGCGCGGGCCCGGGTCGCCGAACCCACGGTGTTTCGCCACTTCGGTTCCAAGGTCGAGCTGTTCGAGGCCGCCATTCTGGAGCCGTTCAACCGTGTCGTCGACGAGTGGACGCGGTCCTGGTCCGAGATGTCCACCGAGATCACTCTGGAGCAGCTCGCCGAGAACCTGGTGGACAGCCTGTACTCGGTCATCTGGGAAGACCGCAAGGTCTTCCGCGAACTGTTGGCCGCGCGGTCGGACCCCAACTCGGCACTTTACCCTTCGGCGGTGGCGATCAGCGCACAGTTTCGCGAGGGCCTCAGCGCCGTTCTCGATGTCGGCATCGACATCGCCCGGACCAGGGAGCTGGTCTACGTGGACCCCCCGGCCACCATCGGTGCGGTTGCCAGCATGATCATCGGCTCAGTGCTGTTGGGTGACTGGGCATATCCGGCCAACCGGCGTACGCCGGGACGGACCCGGATGGTCCGCGAGATGGCGCGCCTGATCGTCGACGGCATCGCCCATCGGCACCCCTGACGAGACGGTCTGGGTTCGCGCTCAGGGGCTGCCGTCGGGTTCGAAGGTGTTCTTCACCGGCATCCGGAAGCCGGGACTACCGGGGCACGGGCCGTATTCGGTGGGCTGCGGCCAGTTCGGATTACCCGGAATATCGCACAGACCGTTGATCTGGTGTGCGGGATAACCTTCCGGGTAGGGCGAGGAGTGCAACCCCGCGGGAATCTGGATGAGCAACAGGACCCACATCGACATCGCGAACATCGCGATGGTGGCGAGGATCGACACCGTCGTCCTGGCTGCCGGGTTCATGGCGTCCAGACCGCGTTCCCCGATCGTCTCGCCGCGGTCGTTACGAAAGTAGCGAACCGCCGCGAAGGTCGTGAATACGATCGAGGTCGTGATGTACTCGGCCCACGCGAACCGTTGATCGTTGGGGAACAACGAGAATCGGGCCGGCGCCCCCGGCAGCCCCCACAGGTTGGACAGGAAGGTGGGCGCCTCGAGGCAGAACGCCAGCAGCCAGCCGTACGCGTAGGTGAAGGCGATCAGGCCGACGTTGTTGATCCGCGGGAAACGCCTCTGCATCCAACGCATGCCGTGGTTCAACACGATCGCAAACCCGAGCAACCCGAACGGGTAGATGAGCATGATGAAGACGGGCTGCGGCATGATCCCGGCGGTGGGGTTGACCACCCCGGGAGCGTGCGCCACCCAGGTATTCAGGTTCAGCCAGTTCGAGCTGTACATGAAATTGGGCTGCATCCAGTTGACCATCGGATCCCAGAACAGCGTGAAGAATCCGGCAATCACCATCACCGCGTCGAAGACCAGTCGACGCTCCCGGCGGCACTGACGAATGATGCGCACAGACAGCACCACCACGACCACCACGATGATGGATTCGTAGACTCGGGCCACCCACCACGACGGCGACGAGCTGTCCCGGCTCGCGGTGACCGGAGCTGGGCCGTCGAGAAGCCATGCGCCCCAGGTCCATAGCGCGTAGACGACGATGACGGCGCCCACCGCCGCCAGCATCACGGCCGCTGGAACCTGGCGAACCCTCGGTGGCGCTGCGGTGCTCACGTGATCGGACACAGCGGTCACAGCGACCTCGCTTTCCCCACTGCCGGTGAACGCACGTTCATGTACACGCGTGACGATACAAGCCGGAGCGACGTCAGGACAAGGTAGGTCGTAATGTCGGTCGGTGGTCGGTGCCATGACGCGACAGCACTAGACTGAGGTGACTATGCGAGCTGGTGGAGGTTCCCGGACAACGCGTGGCGGAGTTCGGGAGCGGACCGTGGCCGCCGCCCACGAGCTGTTTACCACCAACGGCTACCGGGGCACCACCACCAGGGAGATCAGCCGACGCGCCGGAATCGCCGAACCCACGCTGTTCCGCCACTTCGGCTCCAAGGCCGAGTTGTTCGAAACCACGATTCTCGAGCCATTCGGCGAGTTCATCGACAAGTGGATTGCTTCGTGGCAGGACTACTCAACGGCGACGTCGGTCGAACAAATGGCCCAAGGACTCGTCGAAGGACTGTTCACGCTGGTCCGACAGGACCGAAAGCTGTTCCAGGAGTTGATCGAAGCCCGAACCGATCCGACGAACGACCTACACACGTCTGCGGTCGCGATCAGTAGCCGGATGCGGGAGGGTTTGCGCGCCGTACAAGACACAGGGTTGGAGATTGCCGATGCTCGCCACCTTGAGCATCTGGATCCCCCGGCGACCATCGCAACCGTCGCGGCCATGGTGATCGGGGCTGTGTTGCTCGATGACTGGATCGTGCCCGCGGGGATGCGCGCGCCCAGCCAGAGCCGGATGATCAGCGAGATGACCAAGATGGTCACCCACGGCATAACCGGTCGACCCAGCTGATCAAGCATTCCAGCCTAACCCGTGGCGTTAGTGCCACTTGCATATTTGAGTCAGTACGTCGCATAATGCAAGCGGCACTTAACTCCGCCGTTCTGGAGCGGCCGACCAAAAGGGGCTAGGGGTGGCTACGATCTCCCGGGGGCGCGGCCAGGCCGCAGGCGGACTGCCGAACCTGCCGGTGGCGCAACGCTCCCGGCCGGTGCTGTGGTGGACTACCATCGGCGCACTCATTCTCGCCTTTCAGCTTGTGGTCCTGACTCGGTGGATCTTCGGCCCAAATTACATCCCGACAGCGCCCGGTCCCGATCCGCTACCTCATTGGCAGTCAGTCGTTTTCGCGGTGTTGCAGATCGGTATACCGGTCGGCGCGGTGATCCTGCTCTACATCTGGGTGATCCGGCCGTGGCGCATACACCGACACCTCACCACGGACTCCATGATCGCGTTGGCGGCGTCCACCGTGTTCTTTTGGGACATGTGTATGAATTACACGTCGGTGTCCCTGCTGTACAACTCTCACCTGGTCAACCGCGGCGCGTGGGCCAATGGTTCGTGGCCCACGTGGACCAGCCCAAACGCCAATAAGCTTCCCGAACCGTTGTTGATCGTTCCCCCGGCATACACGGCATTGGTGTTCTCGCAAGTGGTCGTCATTCTTTGGCTGCTACGCAAGGCCAAGGACCGATGGCCGCGGATGAATGTGGTCGGCACCATTGCCGTGATCGTGGTCGGCCTGACGCTTACTGACACCCTCGTGGAAGGATTGGTGCTGCGGACCGGTGTCTACGCCTATCCAGGTGGTATCAGGGCCATCACCTTGTTTGCCGGCGAGACTTACCAACTCCCCTTGTCCGAAACGGTCTTGTTCGGCGGATTCGCCCTCGGTGCGATCGCGTGCTTGAGTCACTTCCGTAATGATCGCGGCCAGACCGTCGTCGAGCGGGGGATCGAGTCGATCAAGCTGAGCGTCAAAGCCAGACAGGCGGTGAAGTTCTTCGCCATCTACGGCGCGATTCATCTGGCCTTCGTCGTCCTGTACATGGTGCCGCAGCAGTGGTTCGCTACCCACTCGGATCCGTTCCCGGACGGCTACCCGTCCTACATGATCAACGACATGTGCGCATCGGGTGCGGACGGAAAGACGTGCCCCGGTCCCGGTGTCCCAATGCCCAGGCCCGCCCACAACCCCTAGACGACTGGCCGACGACAGATTTCACCGTCACCGAAGGAGGACATAGTGCGCGCTGACGGGTTTCATCCGCAGATACTGAAGTTCTGCGCCTACACCGGAATCGCATTCGCGTTCTTCTGGCCGTTCGCGGCGATTATGGTGGCCAACTGCCAGTACATCCTGCCGCCATCAGCCGCCGACCCGGCCAACAAGGTCGTCGCCGACTACCTCGCAAACACCACCGGAATCCGCATCGCCACCGTGATTTTCATCTTCTCCTCCATCCTCTACACGACGTGGAGTTGTAGCGTCATGCAGATGGTGCGGCGACGGGAGAAGCAGTGGCCGATCCTGTTCAACATCATGGTTGTCTCGGTCGCGTGCGAAGTCGTGGTGGTGATGTTCATCGGTTTCTTCTTCGGTGCAGCCGCTTGGCGACCGGGTGAAACCAGCCCAGAAGTCACCCAGGCGCTCAACGACCTGGGTTGGCTTGGGGTTCTCTTCACCGGCGCACCATTCGCGCTGTTCCAGTTGGCGCTGGCTGCAGGCATTCTGATGGATAACAGCACCGGACCGGTCTATCCGCGGTGGTCGGGTTATTACAACATTTTCACTGCGTTCTTCATGTTCGAAGCCTGCCTACTGCTGTTCTTCAAGACTGGGCCGTTTTCGCAGAACGGCGTCCTGGTGTTTTACGTGCCGATGATCGTGTTCTTCGTCTGGATTGTCGTGTTTTCAATCCTTACTGTTCGTGCCATCAACACCGAAGCCGGTAGGACGATGAAATCCGCAACCCCCGGTACTCGTCCGGTGTCAGCGCCGGTCAGCGCCTGAACAACCCGGTGGACCAGGTCTGGTCCTCGCCGAGGACGGAGTAACACGTGATGACACCAGAACTGCGGGAGAACTACGACTTCATCGTCGTCGGCGGCGGCCACAACGGCCTCAGCGCTGCGTGCACGCTCTCCGACAGCGGCGCTTCGGTCCTGGTTCTCGAACAACGCCCACACATCGGCGGTTTGGCGAACAGCGGCCCGTTCCTCGCCGAGGCCCCCAACCACATCCTGAGCCTCGGCGCCATGGACGACATGTTCATGTCCTGCACACCGTTCATCGCCGATCTCGGCCTGCACCGGTACGGCTACCGCGGGACACCGGTCGAAGCACCCTACGGGTGGATCGGCGAAGACGGATCAACCCTGCTGCTGTTTCACGACCTCGATCGCACCCTCGCTGAGGTCCGCCGCTTCTCGGCAGCCGACGCACGGACCTACGCCGACCTTCAACCGGCGCTGTCCTGGATCTTCGAGGCGCTCACCAAGGTGATGCCGCATCATCCCGCCGAGCTGCCCAAGCGCGATCTCGGGAAGCTGCTGCTGAAGCTGGCGCCCAGCCGCTCGATTCGCCGCCACCTCGGCCACATCCTGTCCAGCAACCTGATCAACCTGGCGGCCGACCTCTTCGAGAGCGACCAGATGCGCGCGCTCACCACCTACTGGGGCAGCATGATCGGCCCCATCGACCACGATGGTGGCGGCTTCTACTGTGTCGGCCTGGCCGCGGTCCACCGCGACCCCGGGGTGATCCGGCCCCGCGGCGGCATGGGGGCCACCATGGCCGCCATGGCGGCCTACGCGGCCGAGCGCGGCGCGGACATCCACGTCAATACTCGTGTCGACCGGGTCTTGGTGACCAACAACCGAGCCGTCGGCGTCCGGTTGGCCACCGGCGTCGAAATCCGCGCCAGCCGTGCCGTTTTGGCCGCGGTGCCCCCGCAGTCGGCCTACGGCGGACTGCTCGACGAGGACGTGCTCGATTCCGCGACCAAAGCGAAAGTGGCGACACTGCCCGCCAGCGGAAACAACTCTGCCACCTTCAAGATCGACGTGGCCGTGGCCGGACCGGTGCACTACCCCAGCGGCGACAAGTACCGGCAACACATCGACGGGTTCGATATCCGCAAGACGGCCTTGATGACCGGAACGTTCGAGCAGAACGTCAAGCAATTGCAGGAGATCCGCAACGGCAGGACGCTCGACGAGCCTCCGGTGTATATGGCTGTCCTCACCGCCAACGACCCGTCGCTGGCACCTCCCGGACAGGACGTGGTCTATCTGGCCGCCAATGTGCCCGCCCAGCCGCACGGGGGCTGGGCGGATTACAAGGCGAAAACCGCGGCGGCCATGATGCGTTCCGTGAGTCGTCACCTGGCGGGATTCGACAACGAGATCGGCCGGATCGAAACCAGTCCCGCCGACTTCGGTGAGCAGTTCGCAACGCCGAACGGGTCGTACTTCCACGTCGACATGACGCCGCTGCGGCTGGCGATGAACCGGCCCGCCCCGGGGCTCGGCGGCTACCGGTCGCCGGTCCGCGACTACTACCACGCCGGGGCCGGCTCACATCCGGGCGGAGGGGTCAGCGGATGGCCCGGGCGCCTGGCGGCGCAGACCGCGCTCGGGCGGCACTAGCTTCACGCGGCCGGCCCAGGGCTGCCGGTACTAGGTGAGGTACGACTCGATCAGCACGGTCAGCCGACCCCGGGTCTCGTCGTCGTCGGAAAGTGGACTCGCGATCGCCGATACGGCCGCCGCACGTGGCGGCAGACCGGCTTTGATCAACCGCGCGGTCGCGACGAGTGCCCGTGTCGAGGCACTCTCGGTCAGCGCCGCATCATCGAGTCGTCGGATGGTCTGGCCGAGCCGGATGAGGTCGTCGGCAAGGTCACCCGTCACACCCGTTTCGGCGGCCAGCACCTGCATCTCGACCTCCGCAGGTGGAAAATCCAAGTCAATCCCAACCATTCGCTGCCTGGTCGACATCTTGAGATCCTTGAGCACGCTCTGGTAGCCGGGGTTGTACGACACCACGAGCTGAAAGCCGGGTGCGGCTTTCAAGGTCAGACCGCCGAGCCGCTCGATGTTGAGTTCACGGCGATGATCCGCCAACGAGTGCACCGACACGATCGCGTCCTGGCGGGCCTCGACCACCTCGTCGAGGTAGCAGATTCCGCCGTCGCGCACGGCTCGAGTCAGCGGTCCGTCAACCCATTCGGTGGTGGAATCCTTGAGCACGAACCGGCCCAGCAGATCCGAAGCGGTCATGTCCTCGTGACAGCACACCGTGTACAACGGCACGCCCAACCGGGCGGCGACATGCTCGACGAGTCGAGTCTTCCCACATCCGGTCGGCCCCTTCAACAACACGGGTAATTCGGATCGCCACGCGGCGGTGAAGACGTCGACCTCATCGCGCACCGGAATGTAGGTCGGCACGTCCGTGGGCACGCCGTTGTGGTCAGGCATCGTCAACGTCTCGCTCATCCTCACCTCTCGTCTTCAACTGTCTTGCTCACACATAAGAATTTCGGCGGCTGGCCGCCGCGCTGACCGCACGTCGCAGCTCCCGATGACCAACGGTCTGTACCTCGCGGCGGCGCCCGTTGCTGCGGGTTACGGCGAGGGCGGCGCCAAGGAGGCCCCGCACATGCCGTGTGACATCGGTCAGATCGTCGACCACCCGGAACGGTGCGACAGACCAAACCTCCTGCAGTACTTCGGGTTCCGTCGACGATCGGATACCGAGGCCGACGACGCCGATTCCGCGGTCGATTGCTTCCTCGATGGCCTGGCGCGCATCCGCGCGTGCGTAGCGGTCCTCGTACCCGTCGTCGTAGGGCAGGCCGTCACCGATGACCACCAGAATCATGTTCTTGGCGAGTGCCCGCGACTCCAATAAGTGTGTTGCGTGCCGGATCGCCGCGCCGATGCGCGTGAAGCCGCTCGGTTGGACCGCGGCGAGCCTGTGCTTGGCAGCAGCGTCGAAACCGGCGTTGAAATCCTTGATCCGCAGGAACGTCACCGCGTGCCGGCCGCGAGAATAGAAGCCGAAGGTGCCGACGCGATCGCCCAGCCGGCACAGCGCGGCGGTGAACTCGCCCGCCAGTGCGCGCTCCTCCTCGAAGACGACGTGACCGGCGGTGTGTTCGGCGGTTGAGCCCGAGCAGTCCAGTAGGACAAGTACCGACAGTTCGCGCTGGCTGAGTCGGCTGTGCTCGAAGATGTTCGGATCGGGATGGTCGCCGAGGCTGCGGTGTACCGCATAGTCCACGATCGCCGACGGGTCCAGCCCATCACCGTCCTGTTGCCGTCGATGACGCTGTGCCTGCAAGCCCACCCTTGCCAGCGGGCGGCGCAGGCTAGTACCGGTCGGCACGCTGTCCGCCACGTCGTCATGATCCGCCGGGTCGTACTCGGCCGCCGTGCACCAGTCGGGCCGGTATTCCCCGGCGTAGCAGTCCCATTCCGGGTAGCTGACACCATGCGCCGGGGGTGGCGCGGAGAACGCCGAGACGAACTGCCCGAGCCGGCCCTGCGGCGCCCGCCGGGCATGGCGACCGACGGTGCCCAAACGTTGTGTGCCGGCCGGGAGTTCGGCGCCACCCTGGTTCTTGTCCGGGGAGCGGCGGCCCATTCCCATCAGCTTCTGCAGCGCATCGCCCAGCGGATTGTTCAATCCCGGCGCCGACAGCAGCTTCAGGATCTTGCTGTCCTCACCGCCGTCGTCGTCCTCGGGGTCGTCGGCGACCTCGCCCAGCCGGCGCAGGTCGGCATCGGTCGGCGCCGCGCGCAGGTCCTCCTCGTCGACGCGGCGCAGCCGGTCCGGTAGCAGCGTTCCACACCAGTCCGGTGGGGCCGCAACCGGTTCGCGACCCTGGGCGAGCTCGAGCGATTCGTCGGCGTCGTGCGAAATACGCTGTGCGGTCTTGCTGGTGCGGCTTGCGAGCCTGCGGATGGTGGTGCCGGGCAGCACGTGCTGCAGCTGCGTGACGGTCCGGTCCAGTTCGAGGCTCAAGTAGCGTTCAATGACGGCAGAGCGGTGTCGGGCCAGGCGGATCATCAAATCCTTGCGGAGGGCACCGCCGGCCAGCAGCGCGGCCTGCGCAACGACGCCGTCGCGGATGTCGGCGAACTCGGCATGCGGGTCCACCACGATCGACGTGCCGTCGGTGTGTGTCGGCTGCCCGGGTTCGCGCCGGATTACCAGCCGTCGACCAGCGATCGCCGATCCGAGGATGGCCAACCTGTCGACCCGCAGGTCGCTAGTGTCCGACATTGCGTGGCGTGAGCCGCGACAGCCGAGGTAACCAGGGGACATCTCGCCGATGGTCATCGGGCCGCCGCACCTTGTTGGGCCCGCAGCAACCGGTCCAGGTCGCCGCGCATGCGTTCGAGGTCTGGTGGGGTGTCCTCTGCCATGGAGTCGACGGCCTTGGACAGGAACAGGGGGTTGATGATCAGCCACGACGCGAACACCACCAGCGGCAGATACCAGGCGATGATGCCGTTCCAGGCCAGTGGCCCGTCCTTGAAGAACACGTTGAATGTCCCCGGCGTGAACATCATTGCCACCCAAAGGTTGTAATAACCCAGCCAGCGCGGAAAAATCGGACGCTCCCGGCGGTCGAGCAGTATTGCGATGCCGAAACAAGCCACCTGCACCACCGCGGTCGACGTCAGGCCGACAAACGGTATCCATGCCATGTCGTTGAGCAGCTGGACGAGTTCCGGCGCCCGGTCGGTGCGGAAAGTCGCCGTCTGCCAGAAGAACAGGAGGTAGATGAACTCCAGGACGAAGATCGCGCCGAGGCCGAACTGGATCATCGCCAGAGCCGGAAACCGACCCTCGATGCGCCGCATGTGGATGGCCATCGACGTCGCGTACGTCATCAGCAGCGAAGCCGCGAACATCGCAACGATCATGCCCCAGCGGATGCGGGTCCGGTTGTCGATGATGAACTGTGCTGTCTCCAAGGCGCTTTGAGCCGGTGACCGAGTCGGAATGAAGCCGGCGATCGCGATGAAGCCGATTGCCATCACGACCAAGCAAAGCGTGCCGCTCCACGCACAGAACTTGTGGACCCGCTTATCCATTGCTCCCCTTAGGCCAGTAGATACATGCCGATGAGCACGCCCAGCAGCGCCACGCAATACCCCTCGAAGATTGCGCGGAGCGCCAGTGGCGCGTGGTTCAACTCCATGAAATACAGTCCCACCAGCCGAACTTTGAAGGTCGCGACGACGAAGATGATCAGGCTTGCCGGGACGTGGCTGCCGCCGCCCAGCATGTGCTCGGTGCCGAGGGCCCAGGAAATCACCGTCAGCGTCGTCAAGGCCAGCCAGGCCACCGACGCATTGCTACGTACCAATGTCCTCATGTTCACCGCACCAGGAACAGCAATGGGAAGATGACGATCCACAGCAGATCGACCATGTGCCAAAAACATCCGCCGCCTTCGAAGAACGCGATCCGGGTAGGCGTGGGCGACGGCTTGCGAGCCAACACCGACAGGGCAACCAGAACGCCGAGACCGATCACCACGTGTGCCAGGTGGAGTCCGGTCAACACGTAGTAGTACATGAAGAACTCGTTGGTGCTCGGCGTGATGCCGGCAGCGATCTTCTCGTGGTACTCGAAGATTTTGACGACCACGAAGAGACAGCCGATAGCGAACCCGACGATGGTCAGCCGCGGCGCCAACGACCGCCAGCGCTCGGAGCGCAGGGCGACGACGGCGAATACCACGAACACCGAACTGGTCAACAGGACCAACGTGTTGATGGCACCGAAGTTGCGGTTCAAGGCGTCCTGGGACTGCGCGAACAGCTCGCGGTCCTCGCCCCGACGGCTCAGGTAGACCACGAACAGGACGGCGAAAACGAGCATGTCCCCGAAGAGCAGCACCCAGATCCCGGCTTCACCCGGAATGTGCTTGCCGGGCGGGGACGGATCGGTGGCGGTGGCTTGCGGCCGTCCGATCACCTCCGATGTCGACATCCGCAACTGCCTCCTTATCTTTGAGATTAAGTGTCTCAGATTCTAAATCCGGCAGCTGGGCCAGTCAATGAGAAGCCAGCGGCTCTATCACGATATGACGCCCCTCGGCTCTTGACAGCCGTTTCACCTCAGCTTTATTTTTGAGACGTGTGATCTGAATTCTGGACCGCCCTCACACGGCCCTTCGGTCACCGTCTCGCCAAAGGATTTAAGGAGCGCCACGCTATGACCAGCAGCCGGAGCCGCTTTTCGGAGCACAGCCAGCGCGCGATCCTCTGGTGGGGGATCGCACTGGCCGTCATCTACTTCTTCGCGTTGTGGTTGCTGCTGGGCCAGGTGCCGACCAAGAACCCGGCCTGGACCGCCGAGCAGATCGCCGACTGGTATGCCACCAATCAGAGCAAGATCAAGTGGGGCGCGGTGATCTGCAGTTGGACCGGGGCGTTCATGATGCCGATCCTGGCGGTCGTCGCCGTGCAGATGGCTCGGGTCGAAACGGGCGGCTGGAAGATCTGGAGCACGCTCTCATTGGTCAGCGGCGCGATGATGTCGTTGTTCCTGATGCTGCCTCCGATGATGTGGGGGGTGGCGGCATACACCGCGCCCCGCAAGGATCCCGAGGTCACCGCGCTCATGCACGAGCTGGCCACGCTGACACTGACGACGACCGACCAGTACTACATCTTCATGTGGGTCGCCGTCACCGTGATCTGCCTGCGCCCGGCGACCCAGCTGGTCAAGCACAATCCGTTCCCGCGCTGGTGGGGCTGGATGTCGCTGTGGATCACGATCATGTTCGAAGCCGGCGCCATCGCGTTCATTCCGCGCAGCGGCCCGTTCGCGTGGAACGGTCTGTTGGTCTTCTGGTCGCCGTTGACGCTGTTCGCGACGTGGATCACGGTGCAGAGCTTCCTGACGTTCCGTGCGCTGCGGTTGCAGGCCGCCGAGAACGATCCCGCGCCGATCACTGACCCACGCGAAGCCGCAACGGTCTTCTGAAACATCCGGTCCGGCAAGGATCTTGACCGCGGTCAGGCGCTGAGCTGATCCCAGAAGGTCTCCTCGTCGACGGCCAGGGCCGCCGCACCGAGTCGGCCGCACCAGCTCAGTTCCGACCGATCGGCGTCGCGCTGTGCCCACAGGCTGCGCGTGAACCGGTGCAAGCCGTACTCGGTGGTGATACCGACCGCGCCGTGCAGCTGGTGCGCCGTGCGAGCCACCGCGGTGGCGCACTGGGCCGCAGCGATCCGCGCCGTCGCCGCAGCGCTGAGACGGCGGAGCGCGCTGTTACCGCCTCCCTGAGCCACTTTCACCGCACGGCGCAATGCCGCCTCAGCAGTGCGGATCCCGACCGCCATGTGTGCCAAATTACCTGTGACTGCCGAGATTTCGACCAACGGTGCACCGAACTGATGCCGCTCGACGACATAGCGCCTGGTCATGTCGTAGGCGCCCCAGCACCCACCGATCAGCGCTGCCGACCTGGCCAGCACCAGCCGCTCGGCCGCGGCGTCGGCGTGGACATCGGCGTGTGTGCACGGCGAATCGGTCAGCCGCACCCGTCCGGACGGCCGTCCCGCGATGTCGACCACTGCCTCGATGTCGGCATCGGCGAGTTCGAACACCGCGAGACCGGCAACCCCGATGACGACGGCCCGCCGCGCCAACGGTGCGAACGCGACGACGCCGAGGTCACCGCTCAGCGACGGGCCGCTGAGATCCAGCTCGTCGTGGGTGACGACGGTGTCGAACCTGCCGTCTGCGTCCGCAGCACCGATCGCGAAGGCGGCCGTCGCCGCTTCCACGATGGGAGTGTCCACTCCCGCGCGTGCCAACTCCCGAATCACTACCAGCAGGTCGTCGAGTTCACCGCCGGATCCGCCCTTGTCCTCCGGGATTCCGATCCCGGTGAGGCCGAGCTCACGGACGTTCGACCAAAGCGCGGACAACTGTCCGTCCGGCACCGGGTCAGCCTCCTTGGCAAGCGCCCGCACCAGGTCGGTCAACTCGTCGGCAAATCCGCTCATGACGCGGTCAGGCTCCTGATCTCGTTCTTCGCGACGATGGACAACAGCACATCCGACGATCCGCCACGGATACTGAACCCCGGTGCGGCGCAAAGTGCTTGGGCCAAGGGTTCGCCTTGCACGACGGCGAATCCGGTACGCCGGGCGAACTCGATGACATCGACCTCGAAGCGTGTGCCCAGATACTTCAGGGTGGCGGCCTCGGTGATGGGGGCACGACCCTCGTCCATGGCCTCGGCGATCTCCCAGCATTGACGTCGCAGCACCGAGAGTCGGGCGACCATGTCGCCCAGTTCGGCGTCGAATCGATGCTCGTCGGCATCACGCAGCTGCTGGATCACCTCGCGCAACAACGGATATGTGCTCAGCACCCGTTCGGGACCACCGCGTTCGAACGACAGCTGCTCGGTGACCTGGCGCCAACCGTTTCCGACCTGGCCGATCAATCGATTGTCCGGTACGAAGACATCGGTGAACAACACCTCGTTGAAATGGTGTTCGCCCGACATGTCCCAGATCGGCGATACCTGCACGCCCTCGCTGGACATGTCGACGATGAACTCCGAAAGCCCTTCGTGTTTGCGCCCCGACGAGTCGGTTCGAGCCAGCAAGTAGGCGTGGGTGGCGTGGTGCCCCTGGCTCGTCCATGTCTTACGGCCGGTGACCCGCCAACCGCCGTCGACCTTCACCGCGGAGGTACGCACGGCGGCGAGGTCCGAACCCGCTTCCGGCTCGCTCATCCCCAGGCAGAAAATGTACTCAGCGCGAATGATGCCCGGTAGCAACTCGCGCTGTAGCTCGGGTGAGCCGTAACGCAGTATCGCCGGTCCTATCTGCCGGTCCCCAATCCAGTGCGCGGCCACGGGTGCACCGGCCCGCAACAGTTCCTCGGTGACGGCCAACCGGGATCGGGCATCAAGACCGGCGCCGCCGAACTCCCTCGGCCAGGTGAGCCCGATCAACCCCCGCCTCGCCAGCTCCCGGGAGAATTCCAGATCGAACGACCGCAGCCAACAATCGCTTCGAGGGACATAACGACCAGCCGCCAGCCACTCTTCGGTCAGTTCCCGAACCACCTGCCGGAGTTCGGCTCCGGTGCGCACCTGCGCGCCGATGCTCATCGGGCGGCGAAGCTCGGGATCCGCCGCTCCACCGAGGCGCGCACCCCTTCGGCGAAGTCAGCGGTATCGCGAAGCCAGGCCTGTTCTGACCGCTCGTGATCGGTCGCGGCAGCGATCGCGTCAACCAATCCCCGACGCAGCGTCGTCCGAATACTGCGCACGGCCAGCGGTGCGGCCGTGGCGATCTCACCGGCAAGCGCGATCGCGGTATCCCGAAGCGCGTCGTCGGAATCGACCAGCCGGTCGACCAAGCCGATTCGATGGGCTTCGGCACCGTCGACCCGCCGACCGGTGATCAGAAGATCCGCGGCGCGCTGCTCTCCTACCACCCGCGGTAACGTCACCGTCAACCCGAACCCGTGGTGCAACCCAATCCGGGAGAAGTTCGCGGCCAACCGTGCCCCCGGGCCTGCGACGCGAAAGTCAGCCGCCAGCGCCAATCCCAGGCCGCCGCCGACCGCGGCACCCTGTACGGCGGCCACCATCGGAAGCTCGGACGCGAA
Source organism: Mycolicibacterium pulveris (assembly GCF_010725725.1). Taxonomy (NCBI): domain Bacteria; kingdom Bacillati; phylum Actinomycetota; class Actinomycetes; order Mycobacteriales; family Mycobacteriaceae; genus Mycobacterium; species Mycolicibacterium pulveris. Next base: position 1,393,960 of record NZ_AP022599.1, read on the forward strand.
AAGCCGAACCGCCGCCCCATACAGTCGCCGAGCCCCCTCATCAGGAGATACTTGGGCGGCACCACTGGTGCCACCGAAATCGGCACCCGCGCAGAAGTTCTTGCCGTCGGAGGCCAGAACCAGCGCGCGCACGTCACCCGATTGCGACAGCTCGTGAGCGGTTGCGGCGATGGCCTCGATAAGGTCGGCGTCGAAGAAGTTATGCGGTGGCCGGCGGATCTCCAGCACGCCGATGCCGTCGGCTCGAACTTCGACGCCGAGATCGGTGTCAGGCGGCGAACCGTCCGCTGCTTGTGTTGGCATCACAATCCCTAATTTTTGAGTTGATATATCTCAAATATATCGGCGGGGAGGCGGCTCGGTCAACGCAGCCGACAGGTGTTATGCGTTACCGGGCAGGATCAGCGATACCGCAACTCGCGCAATATGTTCCGTCTCAATGCCGTCTTCGGGACGGAACCAGCGCGACACCCACAGGCACATCCCCAGCAACAGCCGGGTGGTGGTCACGACATCGGCGGGTTCGAGCACTCCCTCCGCCATCGCCTCCTCGACGCAGGCGTGCCAGGTCGCCTCGTACTCGCGGCTCCAGACATGCCAACGTTCGAACACATCGGCGGGCAGGCCTTCGCCGCCGAAAAAGACCGGCATGTAACCACGCATCCTGACCGCCGCCTCGACCTGCATTTCGATCAGCCGGATCAGTTTGTCGCGCACGGTGGTTGCCGACCGGATCACCTCGTCCATAACCTCGGTCTGCTGGCGCGTGGCCCGCTCGAACATGATCCCGACCAGATCCTCCTTGGTAGGGACGAGCCGGTACAGGGTCGCGCGTGACACATCGAGCCGTTCGGCGGCCCCGACGATCGAGATCGCCTTGTCGCCACCGTCGATGACGAGTCCCGCAACGGCATCGGCGACCGCATCGAGGTCGATCACCATCCGGGGCCGACCCCGCGGTCGGGCGGCGGCCTCCGCCGCATCCTCTGGTGGCTGCCCCGACATGAATCACCTCCCGGGGATTAAATCTGAGACTTCTAGCCTCAGAATAGCCGACGCCCGGCAGGCCACGGTCAGGCGTCCTGCCACACCGGCGGGCGCTTCTCCACGAAGGCTCGCGCACCCTCGGCGGCGTCGGCCGACTCGCGCACCGGGTCGGTGTATCGGCGCTGCAGCATGAACCCGTCCGCGTCGTCCCAGCGCACGGCGCTGACCGCTACCGCCTTGGCTGCGCGCACGGCCATCGGCGCGTTGGCAGCGATGGCCGTCGCGAGGTCGATGGCCCTGGCCAGCGCCGTGCCCGCGGGCACCACGTCGTTGACCAGCCCGATCCGATGGGCCCGTTCGGCGGAGATCGGGGCACCGGTCATGATCATCTCCAGCGCGACCGCGCGAGGCACCCGGGTGGGCAGCCGAAGCACGCCACCGGCTGTCGCCACCAGCCCGCGGGCGACCTCGGGCAGGCCGAGGCTGGCATCGTCGGCCACCACGATGAGGTCGGCAGCCAGCGCGATCTCCAGCCCACCGCCGAGGGCGGCGCCCTCGACGGCCGCGATCGTCGGCTTGGCCGGCGGCCGCTGCACCACGCCGAAGGCTCCGCGCGAATCCGTGATGGGCCGTTGTCCGGTCGCCGTCAACGCCTTGAGGTCCATTCCAGCACAGAAGAATCCGCCGCGCCCGGTGAGGACGATGGCCCGAACCTCTCTGTCGTTTTCGAAGTCATCTAGGGCCGCGGCAATTTCGTCTGCGGTTGGCTTGTCAATGGCGTTGCGAACCTTCGGCCTGTTGATCGCGAGTACACCGACATTCTTCTCGACCTCGATTTCGATGCCGGACGTCATCGCGGTGCCATCCGAATCGCCCCGTCCAGCCTGATGGTCTCACCGTTGAGCATGCCGTTCTCGATGATCGCCAGTGCCAGATGGGCGAACTCGTCGGGCACACCGAGCCGGCTCGGATGCGGCACGGTCGCGGCCAACGAGGAGCGGACCTGTTCGGGCAGCCGAGCCAGCAAGGGCGTGTCGAAGGTGCCCGGCGCGATGGTGTTGACGCGAATCTGCTTGCCCGCCAGATCACGCGCGGCGACAATTGTCATGCCCACGACACCCGCTTTCGATGAGGCGTAGGGGATCTGGCCGATCTGACCTTCGAATGCCGCCACTGAAGCGGTGAGGACCACGACACCGCGGTCACCGTCGAGGAGGTCGTTTTTCGCCATCCGGGCCGCCGCCAACCGCAGCACGTTGAACGAGCCGATGAGGTTCGTGGTGACGATCTCGGTGTAGAGCTCCAGCGACCCCGGCTCGCCGTTCTTGTCGATGAGCCTGACCGGCCCGCCGCGGCCGGCACAGTGCACCACCGCACGCACCGGAGCGTGTTCGGCAGCCAGATCCAGCGCGGCGGTGATCTGCTCGGCACTGCGGACGTCCGCAGGCGCGAATCGCGCCCGCGATCCCAGTTCGGCGGCGATCGACGCGCCCTCCGACGTCGGTAGGTCGACGATCACGACATGCGCCCCGTTGTCGAGCAGGCGCTTGGCGGTGGCGAGGCCCAGACCGGACGCTCCCCCGGTGACGACTGCGGATGCGCCGTCGATGTTCATTTGTTGCCTTTCAGGGTGATTCGAGGTGATTCGAGGTGAGCACGACGGGGGGAATGGTCAGGCGCGACTGGAGAACCCGGCGTCGACACGGAACTCGGTACCGGTAATGAACTGACCGGCGTCGGAGACCAGGTGCATGATCGAGTTGGTCACGTCCTCGGGCTCCAGCAGCCCGTTGGGCACCGGCAACGGATTCTGCATGATCGCCGCCACTTCCGGATACTCCTGGACGAACCGTCCGAAGGCCTCATTGGCCACCATCGGCGAGTTGACGCCCGTCGGGTGCACCGTGTTGACCCGGATGGAATCCTTGGCCAGAACATTCGCCCAGCCCCGCATCAGGCCCACCACGCCGTGTTTGGCGGCGATGTACCCCTGGATCCCGGGTGAGCCGTCGGACAGACCGCCGGTCAGACCGGCCGTCGAGCTGGTGAGGACGATCGAGCCACCCCGCCCGCCGGCCCGAAGGTGCGGAATGGCCGCGTCCACGGTGTTGAAGACGCCGGTCAGCATCACATCGATGCCGACATGCCAGGCCGCCCGGCGCAGCCGATGCTCGCCGGTGATCGCCATGACGCCCGCGTTGGCCAACACGATGTCCAGCCGACCGAGTTGGTTGACCCCGTCGTCGACGACCTTCTTGACCGCGTCGTAGTCCCGGACGTCGGCCACCTCCACAATCGCTGTCCGGCCGAACTTTTCGATCAGCGCCTTGGTCTCCTCGAGGTCAGCCGGGGTGGCCAGCGGGTATTCGACCGCATCGTCGTCAGCGCAGATGTCGAATCCGATGATGTCGGCGCCTTCCTCGGCGAGACGCACCGCATGCGAACGGCCCTGTCCGCGCGCGACCCCCGAGATGAACGCGACCTTTCCCTCGGCTAGCCCCATGTCCTTCGTCTCCTTGCTCCGGCGCTTATTTTTAAGGTTCGATGTCTCATAATTGCGGGTGCCCGCGGCCGTGTCAACGGTCACAGTCGCGGAGCTTGGTAACGCTCGTTACTCACTCGCTACGCTCAACCCATGTCCGCTGATCTGGAAAACCCCGAATTGCGCGAGCCCTGGTGGTTGCCCGCCGGCGACACCGACGCCGATTGGCTGGGGTGGGTCAACGTGCTGCCGTTCTGCCGCGATCTCGGGTTGCGGTGCGAAGAGTTCACCCGAGAGGTCGCCGTGTTTCGAATGGCCCGGCCGGCGTTGACGCCCAACCCGAACGGCGCCGTCAACGGCGGCATCGTCGTTGCGGCGGCGGACCAGGTCATGGGCGCGATGGCCATGCGGGTCAGCGAACCCGGCCAGCTGCCCGCGACGGGTTCGCTACACATCCAATACCACCGGCCCGCGCTGGCCCCGCTGCTGTTCCGTGCCACCCCACTCGGCGGTGGCAGACGGATGAAATTCATCGAGGTCGTCGTCGAGGACGCCGACGGCAACCGGTGCGCGACAAGCCAGGGCACGATGGTGGCCGGGGGCTCCTCGGCTGTCCGGCTGACGTGAACTGATTGCCCAAGGATTAGTGAGACGCTAATGTTCTAAAATCGCTTCCCCCGAGAACACGAGGTGTCTTTCATGACCGATTCCGCCGTACCCCCACGCCAGCTCGTCACCGAGTTCTACAACGCCATCTCGGCCGCCGACACCGCGACGATCGAGCGCACCATCGAGAGCCGGTTCGCCCAAGATGCCGCGGTCGAGTGGCCGCCGTCGCTTCCGCACGGCGGTCGGATCGAGGGCGCCCGACGGGTGCGTGCCGTCTTCACGGCTTCGGCGAACCCCGACGCCCCGGCAGGCGCCAAGAACTTACGCCTGGTCAACGCCATTGGTGACGGCGACGAGGTGGTCGCCTGGATCACCTTCGACTGGCTACAGCCGGGAAGCACTGCCCCCGTGCCGAATCAGGCCCTGGAACTGTGGCGGTTCGCCGACGGGCAGGTGCAGGAGATCCGGGCGTTCTACTGGGACAGCGACGCGATCAAGACACCACAACCCGCCTGACCCGGGCGCTGAGCAGGCCAGAGGAGAACCATGACACGACAAGCGGTCATCATCGACGCCGTCCGCTCCCCGATGGGAAAGGGCAAGGCGGCCAGGGACGGTAGGCCCGGTGGAGCGCTCTCCGGTGTCCATCCGGTGGAGTTGCTCGGGCAGGTGATCGCCGCCCTGGTCGAGCGCACCGGAATCGACCCGGCGACCGTCGACGATGTCGTCGCCGGCTGCGTCAGCCAGGTCGGCGAACAGTCCGGCCCCGTCGGCCGGTGGGCCTGGTTGGCGGCCGGGCTGCCCGAGACCGTGCCGTCAGTGGCCGTGCACCGCGCCTGCGGCTCCAGCCAGCAGGCGGCCGACTTCGCCGCCCAGTCGGTCATCGCCGGTGCCTGCGACATCGTGATCGCCGCCGGTGTGGAGTCGATGAGCCGCATCCCGATGTTCACCGCCCGAATCGGGCAGGACCCGCACGGCCCCTCCGTGCGGGAGCGGTACACGCCCGGTCTTGTCCCGCAGGGTGTTTCGGCCGAACTCATCGCCGCACGGTGGAAGCTGAACCGCGAGGCGCTCGACGAGTTCTCGACCCGCTCCCACCGCAACGCCGCGGCAGCCGATTTCAGCGCCGAGATCGTCGAGATCAAGACCCCCGACGGCGTCGTGAGCCGCGACGAAACCATCCGGCCCGCAACCACCGTCGAAGGTCTGGGGCAGTTGAAGCCGTCGTTCTACTCGGAGGAGATGGCGGCGCGGTTCCCGGAGATCACCGAATGGTCGATCACCGCGGGCAATTCGTCACAGCTGGCCGACGGTGCGGCCGCCGTATTGATCATGGGCGATGACACCGCGGAACGTCTCGGCCTGCTGCCGCGGGCCCGGTTCCATGGATTCGGACTGGCCGGGGACGACCCGCTGACCATGCTGACCGGTCCGCTGCCGGCAACCGAGAAGGTGCTGCGCCGTACCGGTTTGACCATCGACCAGATCGATCATTACGAGATCAACGAGGCGTTCGCACCGGTACCGATGGCATGGGCACAACACTTCGGCGCCGACCCGGACAAGCTCAATCCGCGCGGTGGGGCGATCGCGCTCGGCCATCCCCTCGGCGCGTCGGGGGCCCGGCTGCTCACGACGATGCTCTACGCGCTCGAGAGCTCCGGCGGACGGTACGGGCTGCAGTCGATGTGCGAGGCAGGTGGAATGGCGAATGCCACTGTGATCGAACGACTGTGACGGTACTTGCGAGGCGATCCGACCGCACACCCGACCATCGGGCATTCCGAGACAGCGTTCGTCGTTTCATCGCCGGAAACGTCGCCGCCGACCTCGACGGCTGGCGCCGCGACGGTGCAGTCGCCCGCTCGGTGTTCGCCGAAGCCGGGGCGCACGGTTTTCTCGGCACGTACGTTCCCGAGGATTTCGGCGGGGGCGAGGCCGGCGACTACACGTTCCTCGCGGCCCTGGTCGAGGAGACCGTCGACGCGGGATCGATAGGCCTGGCGCTGCTGTGGGCGCTGCACGCCGGGGTAGTGATCTCGCAGGTGCTCGAGCACGGCACACCGGAGATCCACCAGCAACTGCTGCCACCCCTGGTGGCCGGCGACACCATCGCCGTCGCAGCCCGTGTCGACGACGAACACGCGGTGCCCGGTGCCCAGCTGGCCGACCTCGTGCTGATGCTCGGCGTCGACCGGGTGGGCGTGGTGGCGGTGACCCCTCCCACGACACCGGCGCTTGCCGGGCTGGCCGCGCCCGAAGCGGGCTGCGCGGACCTGACGATCGGCTCGTCGGCCGCGCGCTCCGGCATCCCGTTGCCGGTGCCGCCCGAAACCGTCCAACGCGATGTGGACCTGTGGATCGCGGTCATTGCGGTTGCCGCGGCGCGGCGGTCCACCGAGCTGGCGATCGAGTATGCACAGAATCGTCGGGTGTTCGGCACCCCGTTGTCGGAGTTCGAGAACACGCAGATGCGCCTGGCCGAAGTTGCTGCCGAACTGCTCTCGGCCACAACCTATGTCGACCATTGCCTGGACGCCCGTTCGAATTCGGCGCTTGGCTGCACCGAGGCCGCCGCGGCGCGGGAGATCTCGGTGCGGCTGGCCCGTCGCGCCGCCGATCAAAGCCTGCAACTGCACGGCGGGTACGGATACATGCGGGAATACCCGATCGCCCGGGCGTTCGCCGACATCCGATTTCTGTCCACCACGGCACAACGGTTCTCCGATCCGCGTCGTGTGGTGGCGGCCGGTCTGTTCAGCGGCCGGTAAACAGGCGCACTTATCATCAATTTGAACGGAGGTGCCACGGCGAATGGCCATGATCAACGTGGAAGATCAAGTGCGCGTGCATGTTCAGGATCTCGGGTCTGGCCCAGCCGTGGTGTTCATCTCGGGCTTCGGACTCGATCACCAACTGTGGGACCGCCAGGTCCGTGTGCTGACCGACGCCGGGTTCCGCACGATCTGCATCACCCAGCGCGGCCACGGACACTCCGACCACCCGCTACACGGCTACGACATCGACCGACTCACCGCGGACGTGCTGGGCGTGCTGAAGACCCTCGGCGTCGAATCGACCGCGATCGCGGGTCATTCCTTCGGCGGGCAGGTCGCCTTCCACACCGCGGCGTTGGCACCGCAGCTCGTGTCCCGGCTGGTGCTCGTCGGGTCCAACGCCGTCCGGGCCAGCCGCAGTGCCGAGTTTCCGTTCGGTGCACCACCAGAGGACACCGTCCCCCAGATGGTCAAGGCCGAAGAGACCGACCGGATCGCGGCCCGATATCGGCTGATCCAGGACAACTTCGCCACCGAGCCCGACCCCCGCGTGGTCGACTGGCTGATGTCGACCTGGATGCGGATGCCGAGTTGGTCGGCGATCGCCTGCTACCACACGCTGCTGCGCACCGATTTGATCGCCGAGATCCCGCTTGTCCGCCAGCCGGTGTTGCAGATCAACGGCACGGCGGACCGGGTGCATTCGGCCAGGGGTTCGCACTGGCTTCAGTCGAAGTTGTCGGACTCGACGATCGTGGAGCTCGACTGCGGCCACTTCCCGATGCTGGAGTCGCCGGACGAGTTCGACAAGACGCTCGCCGCTTTCCTAACCGGTTGAGGCCGGTTGGCTCAGATGCCCAGATCTTGGCCGATGATCACCTTCATGATCTCGCTGGAACCACCGTAGATCCGGCTGACTCGGCCGTCCAGAAAGGCATTCCCCAGCGCGGACTCGCTGTCCCATACCCGGGCCGGATCCCACAACCCCAGGCACCGGTCGACGACGCGGCCCTGCATCTCGGTGCAGTACAACTTCGCCACCGCCGCGTCACGACCGGTCAGCCGATCAGCGACCAGGGCGGTCACACTTTGGTCGACGAGCGCCTGACCGGCCGCCACCTCGGCAGCGCTCTGCGCCAATGTGAACTTCGCCTCTTGCCCGACACCACCGCGAGATCCACGCTCCCGCAGCATCTCTGCGGTCCACGTCACCGCCGCTGCGGCCGCAGCCTGGGAGTTGACCGCGATCGACAACCTCTCCTGGGCCAGATTCGACGTCAGATAGGCGAACCCCTCGTTCTCGCGGCCGAGCAGATTCTGCACCGGTACCGCCATGTCGGTGAACGACATCTCGGCGAGGTCCTGGGCCTTGAGACCGAGCTTGTCGAGCTTCCGGCCGCGTTCGAACCCCGGGGTGGAGGTATCGACCAACAGCAGGCTGATACCCCGTCGGCCGGCCTGCGGATCGGTCTTGACCGCGAGGATCACCAGATCGGCCGCCGCGCCGTTCGAGATGAACGTCTTGGCCCCGTTGACCACGTAGTGATCGCCTCTGCGCTCAGCCCGGGTGGCCATCGCCTTGAGGTCCGAACCCGCCCCCGGCTCCGAGAGCCCGAGCGCGACGACCGCGTCCCCGGAGGTCAGCTTGGGCAACCAGGTCTGCTGCTGTTCGGCCGAACCGTGATGGAGCAGATACGGCACACCGATGTCGGTGTGCACGCGCAGCCCGCCGATGGCCATCCCGAGCGCCTGGATCTCTTCGGTGACGACCACGCTGTGCCGGAAGTCTGATCCCGGGAGCCCGCCGTACTGCTGGGGGACTCCGATGCCGAGGATGCCGAGCTCCGCCGCCCCCTTCCAGAACCGCCGTGAAGGGCGGCCGTCGTTGACCCAGTCGGCGTATTCCGGTCGTACCTCGCGGACCAGGAATTCGCGGACTGCGAGGCGAAACCGGTGCTGGTCATCGGTGAAGATCGGACGCTCGGTCTCCGTGGTCATCGCGGCGGATCCTTTCTGCGCGAGCCGGAGCGGAACTCGTCACTGTGCTCGACAACGATCGCTTACGGCCGATGGATTCGCAGCCCCGACGGCACGCGATTGACCATGCCGGCCCTGGGGCCTACTATTTGAGACACTATAGCTCATAAATTGACTGCCGACCACGATGGTTTCGCAACTCTGCGATTCATCGTTCTCAGGAGGGCCCGTGGAAGCGTTGTCGCTGCCCCAGGAGCAACGTGAATTCGGCGCGGCGGTAAGCGAATTCGGCCGCCGAGAGTGTGGGACTCGGGAACAGCGCGACGCGTTGACCCACCACGGGGCCGAGCAGCATCACGCCGGGGTGTACCAGAAGCTCGCCGATCTGGGCTATCTCGGCGTATCCATTCCCGAGGAGTACGGGGGTAGCGGCGGCGGTCTCACCGAGCAGGTCATCTTGTTCGAGGAGCTATGGCGCGCCTTGGTGCCCGTCCACGGCGCGGGCACCTCCCACACCGTGGCCGGCATCTACAAGAGGTTCGCCGGCGAGGAGCAGAAGAAGTCGGCCCTCGGTGCGATCTGCGCGGGCAAGGTCATGTCGATCAGCATCTCTGAACCCGGCGCCGGCTCGGACGCCGCGGCGATCAGCTGTCGAGCCGACAAGGTCGACGGCGGCTGGCGCATCAACGGCCAGAAGACCTGGTGCTCCGACGCGCAGTTCGCCACCGCCATCCTGGTGGTGGTGCGCACCTCGCGGGGAACCCGCCCGCACGACGGCCTGACCCTGCTCGAGGTGCCCGCCGACGCCGCGGGCTTGCGCATCAGCCCGATAGCCACCTTGGGCGGTAGCGAGGTCAACGATCTGTATTTCACCGATGTGTTCGTGCCCGAATCGGCGGTCGTCGGCGTCGAGGGCGGCGGCTGGAAGCAGATCATGGCCGGCCTCAACGGTGAGCGGTTGGTGTGCGCCGCACAAGGCCTCGGAATGGCGCAGCGGGCCTTCGACGATCTCCTGGCTTACGTCACCGAACGGCAGCAGTTCGGCGCCCCGATCGGGTCATTTCAAGCCATACGGCACCGGATTGCCGATCTTGCGATCGAGATCGAGGCGGCCAAGGCGCTCACCTACGCCACGGTTCATCACATCGAGAACGAAATCGGCTCACCCGAGGAATGGGTGCGCGCAACCTCGATGTCGAAGGTCAAGGTCACCGAGACCGCCAAGCGCGTGGCGCTGGAAGGAGTGCAGATGATGGGCGGGTACGGCTACTCCTGCGAGTTCGACATGGAACGTCACCTGCGAATGAGCATCGCCCCCACTATCTACGCGGGCACCAACGAGATTCAGCGCGACATCATCTCCTCGACGTACGGTTTGCGAAAGTGAAAGCGATCCTTGCGCCGGTGTGATACTTGACACTGCATATTCACAGATTTCATAATTGAGACTGGATGTTTCATATATATTCCATACGGCGTTCACAAGGTCCCGTGCCGGCAACCGCCAGGTCAGCGCCACCTTCCGGTGAGGAGCAAAGATGACTGTCACACAACCCGAGATTCGCGTACTCGACGCGGAGACGTATGCCAACGGTGATCCGGCCACCTTCGGCCTGCCGCTGGACCAGTACGCGTGGTTGCGCGACAACGAACCCTGCTATCTGCAGGAGTTCGATGATCCGATGCTCATCGACCGGGCCTGGGTGGTCAGCCGCAACGCCGACATCTGGGCCGTCGATCGCAACGCCGAGCTGTACTCCACCGCACGGGGCGGCGTGAACATCTGGCGCGTCACGCCGCTGGACGCCGAGGCAGGCGGTAAACCCGCCATGCTGACGATGGACGGCGCCAAACACCGCGAACAGCGGGGGGTGATGAGCAAGGCCTTCACCCCCGGCATGGTGCGCAAGCTCGAGGAGAAGTTCCGCGAGTACGCCCGCAAAATCGTCGACGCCGCATTGGAGGAGGGCACGTTCGACTTCGTCACCGGCGTCGGCAACGCCATGCCGATGGAGGCACTCGGCGACGTACTGGGCGTGCCAGCCGCCGACCGGCCGAAGTTCTTCGGGTGGGTCGACACCTTCGCCGCGCCGTTCGACACCCGGATCACGCCCTCCTTCGAGCACGTCTTCAACGCGATCATGAGCCTCTTCGGCTACGCGGTCGAACTGGGAGATCTCAAGCGGAAGGCGCCGGGCGACGACGTGATCACCCAACTGGTTCAGGCCGGCACCGACGTCATCAGCGAGGACGAGCTGATGGGCAACGTCGCCCTGCTGGCCAGCGGGGCCGCCGAATCCACCCGCACCGCCCTGTCGCACGGCCTGCATGCGCTGATCCGTCACCCCGACCAGATGGCCTGGCTGCGTGAACGCGCCGACGACATCCCCGACACCGCGATCCAGGAAATCATCCGCATCGCCACGCCGTTCACGCACCTGGTGCGAACGGCCACCGCCGATCATGAACTGCACGGCAAGGAGATCAAGGAAAACGACAAGGTGCTCATGCTGTTCGCGGCGGGCAACTTCGACGAGCGGGCGTTCGACAATCCCAACGAGTTCGACCTGTCCCGCCCCCGCGAGAAGAACCCGCACGTGAGCTTCGGCCGCGGTCCGCATCAGTGCCTGGGCAAGCACGTCGCCACGCTGGAGATGAAGATCCTGCTCGAGGAACTGCTGCAGCGCACCAGCGATATCAAGCTCGCCGGTGAGATTCTCTACGTCCGCGACGCGTATTCGCGTGGTGTGTACCAACTTCCGGTGACGATTACGGCGGCGTGACGGTCATGCGGGTCATCGTCGACACCCAACGGTGCGAACTCCACGGCGAGTGCATGGTGGCCGCGCCCGAGGTCTTCACCATCGAGGCTGACGACACCTTCGTCACCGTGCTCAACCCCGAGCCCGGACAGCACCTGCGCAGCAAGGTGGAGGAAGCCGTGATGATGTGCCCGATGGGTGCGATCAGAATCGAGGACTGAAACGTGACCACCATCAGCGACCCCGCCGCGACCGCGACGAGCCTGGAGGTACGCAACCCCGCCGACGGCACGGTGGTCGGTCTGGTGCCCGACATGGACGCGGACGCCGTCACCGCCATGGCCAACCGGTTGCGCGCCGCGCAACCGGCGTGGGCGGCGATGACGCCGGATGCGCGGGCCCGGCACTTGCGTCGCTGGCTGGACTGGATCGTCGACAACCAGGACCGGATTCTGGGGTTGGTCCACCGGGAAGCCGGCAAGTCGTGGGGTGACGCGCAGATCGAACTGCTGGTCTGCATGGAGGTCATCAACTACTACGCCAAGCATGGAGCGGAGTTCCTGGCCGACGAGACCCGCCGTCCGCACGGGCCCGCATCGCTGACCAAGAATCTGCAGATCCGTTACCGCCCTTACGAACTCGTCGGCGTCATCACCCCGTGGAACTATCCGCTCGGCATGCCGATGATGGACATCCCCGGCGCACTGATGGCAGGGGCCGCGGTGCTCAGCAAGCCCTCCGAGGAGACCCCGCTGGCGTGGGCCGAAGTGGTCCGCGGATGGAATGAGGAGATCGGTGCGCCGGCCGTGCTCGGCTGCGCCACCGGACGCGCCGGCACCGGGGCCGCGGTGGTGGACGCCGTGGACATGGTGCAATTCACCGGTTCGACGGAGACCGGCCGGCGACTCGCCGCGCACTGCGGCCAACGCCTGATCCCGGCCAGCCTGGAACTGGGCGGCAAGGACGCGATGATCGTGCTCTCCGACGCGCCGCTGCCGCGGGCCATCCGGGGCGCCGTCTGGGGCGGTCTGTTCAACGCCGGTCAGTCCTGCATCGCCGTCGAACGGATCTACGTCGAAGCACCCGTCTACGACGAATTCGTCACCGGCCTCGTGGCCGAGGTCAACAGGCTGCGCCAAGCCCATGATCCGCAGGGCAGCTTCACCGCCGAACTCGGCGCCATGGCCACCGAGAAGCAACTGCAGATCGTCGAACGCCACGTCGCCGACGCGATTTCCAAGGGCGCCAAGGTACTAACCGGTGGGCAGCGCTCGACGAGCGGATTGTTCTATCCCCCAACGGTCCTCGTCGACGTCGACCACACCATGCTCTGCATGCGCGAGGAAACCTTCGGCCCGCTGCTGCCGATCATGAAGGTGCACGACGAAGACCAGGCCGTCGCGCTGGCCAACGACAGCGGATACGGGCTGGCCAGCAGCGTGTGGACATCGTCGAAGCAGCGTGCCGAACGGGTGGGCACCCGCATCGAGGCGGGCGGCGTGAACATCAACAACGCGATGATCAACGTCTTCCAGTTTCCGCTGCCGATGGGCGGCTGGAAGCAGTCCGGCCTCGGATATCGCTTCGGCGGCCCGAACGGTGTCCGCAAGTTCTGCCGCCAGCAGGCGTTCGTCAGCGAAAAGGTGCACCTGGAGAACGAAACCCACTGGTACCCCTACTCGCCACGCAAGGCGCGGGTGACCGCCGCGGTGCTACGACTGTTGGAGATGCACGACTGGCGGCGCCGACTCGGTCTGCGGCCGCGGTGACAGGCGCGCAACCCGTTACCCGGTCAGCTCTTCGGCGTCGACGGAAACCTCGACCTCGTGATAGTCGGCAGGGTCGAACGTCAGCAGCCGCTGCCAATAATCGATGTACTTCCACGGGCTGCTGACCACCACGCGTCCGAACTCGTTGCGGTAGTACGTCGTCATCCCGGGATGAGACCAAATGCAACGCGAAAGGGCGTCGTCGAGCTCGACGTTGTAATCCTCGAAGCGCTTCCTGTCGACTTCCAGTACACCGGAGGGGGTTTCGAGCAATGCCCTGATCGCCTGCATCACGTAGCGCACCTGGAACTCGGTGGCATGGATTGCGCTGCCGCCATGTCCGGCGTTGGTGTTGGGCCCGTTGAGGATGAAGAAGTTGGGAAAATCGGGCACCGTGATGCCAAGGTAGGCCCGTGCGTCGTGTATCCCCCACTGTTCGCGCAAGGTGGTGCCGGATCGACCGATGATGTCCATCGGCCAGAGGAATTGAAGGACCTTGAAACCCGTTGCCAGCGCGAGCACGTCGGCCTCGGCGCGCTTCCCGGACACCGTGACGATGCTGCTGTCGTCGACTTCGGCCACGGCCTCGTCGATCAGGGTGACGTCATCGCGTTTCACGGTGCGGTACCAGTTGTTATCGATCAGCGGGCGCTTGCCGTAAGGCGGATAATCGGGCACGCAGGCGTCGATCAGATCGGTCCGGTCACCGAGTTGCTCCCTGATGTAGTTGGTGAGGAACACCCGGTGTCGCTCGTTGGTCGCGTTGACCGAGCGTTCCGGATGCTCCCAGTTCGGGTCGATCTGCAACGAGGAGTGCAACCGGTCACTGAAATTCCAGAACGCCCGAAGTCGATACCACTGCAGATAATAGGGAACTTCCCGCATCAGGAGCCGAACGCCGGGGGCGACCTCGCGATGGTAATTCGGATGCGGAATCGCCCACTGCTTGGACCGCTGAAAGACCGTCACGTGTGCGGCCTCGTCGGCGATCGACGGCACCAGCTGCATTGCGCTGGCTCCGGTACCGATCACCGCCACCCGTTTGCCCTTCAGGTCCAGCGTGGGATTCCACGCGGCGGTGTGCAGGACGGGGCCGGGAAATTGGTCCAGCCCGGGGAGTTCGGGAATGAACGGGCGGTTGACCATCCCGACGGCACTGACCACGACGTCGGCGCGAATCGTCTGGGGCTGCCCGTTCGAGCGGAAATCGACGGTCCAGCAACCCTCCTCCGTCTCGTAGCGCATGGTGTCGACTTCGACACCGAATTGGATGTCCTTCCGCACGTCGAACTGGTCGGCGAGGCGTTGCAGATACTCCTGTACCTCACCGCGTCTGGCGAAGTAGCGGGTGATGTCCGGATTCGGCGCGAAGGAGAATGTGTACAGGTGGCCTGGGGTGTCGACCCCGCACCCCGGATAGACATTCTCCCACCAGGTGCCGCCGAGATCTGGGTTCTTCTCCAGGATCGTGAACTTGATTCCGGCCGCCGCGAGCTGGATGCCCATGGCGAGGCCGGACAGCCCCGCGCCGACGATCACCACCTGAAACTCGGGGTCGCGCACCGCGGCGGGAATCTCGACGTCGCGCGAGATGAAACCCATTTCCTCGGAGAGCAGCTCACCGTATTCGGTTGGCACGTTCTCGACCATCGCGCAGGCCAGCATCTCTGCGACGACGGCAGGTTCGGGCGTAATCGGGGTGAGGCGCCCCTCCCGGTAAGCGATGGCGGCGTCCAGAACCGCTTCGCGGACCTCGTCTTGAATCCCGGGGGGCAGCTCACCGGAATCGTTGTCGTCCAGTGGCTTACCGCGCCGCGGGCAGTAAGGTTCCGAGGTCCACTTGGGGTCGCCGGTCAAGTGCCGAAGAACCATCAGCAGCGTCGGGATGTTGCCCTCGGGCAGTGCTTCACGGATGGCATCGACCCATTCCCGGGACGCCGTCGACGGCACCGGATACGACATGTGCATGACCCCAACCTTCGCGACTCACAGCTCCGAACTGGTCCGGATGTTTTTGAACTTAGGCGTCTCAATATATCCGCCGTGACCGCCGCGCGCAATCGTATGGTCAGATCGCTTGCAATGATTAGTGATCGGCCGCTAGCCGCTAACGCTAGCGAGTTAACCGGTTAAGTGTCGATCTCACGACCATCGGGCGTACTGGACTCTGAGACACACAGGTCAGGGCTTGGCGACCTTCAGCCGCAGCAGGGTGATCGCAGCGTCCGCGATCTGATCGGCCGTGATCTTCTCACTGGGTCGGTACCAGCGTGACACCCAGATGATCATGCCGAGAATCAACCGGGTCGCCACCACCGGATCGGTCTTGTCCAGCCGGCCCTCGTCCATGCACGCTTCCACGACCCCCGACCAGCGCTTTTCGAACTGCTTGCTCCACCTGCGCCAGCGCATGAAGACGTCTGGAGGCAGGCCACCCCCACCGAAGAAGACGGGCATATAGCTGCGCATCTGGATGGCCGCCTCGGACTGCAGCTTGATCAGCTCGACGAGCTGCTCACCGGGTTCGACGATGTCGGCCAGCACGGCATCGGCACGCTCGGTGAGCTCGCGAGTGCTGCGTTCGAACAGGATTCCGAGCAGATCCTCCTTGGTGGGCACGGTCCGATACAGCGTTGCCCGCGACACCGACAGTTTCTCGGCGGTATCGGCGATCGACACCGCTTCGATGCCGCCTTCGGCGAAGAGCTCGGCCACTGCGTCGGCGACCGCGTCACGATTGATCTCCAGCCTCGGGCGCCCCCGTGACCGAGAGGCACGACCGCCGTCGTAGTTGGTTGACATCGCCACCTCATCAGACAGGAAAGCGCGCCGGCATGGCACCGCGCGCGGTCATCGCGTCGATTTTAGAGGCTGGGTGCTCCGATATTCCCGCTGGGCCGAGCGAGGTCGTGCCACGACGCAGCCGCGCGACCAGAACCGTCACCCCGACGAGCATGACGAAGGCCACGCCACCGGCCGTCAGGTACTGCCAGCTGACGAAGAACGGCCCGTAGAACGTCGCGGTGATCGACCACCACAGCACCACCATTCCCGCGAAGCAGCCGTAGATCAGCGCGTGTTGTGCGACCGCCGACCGGCGCCGCAGGATCAAGGCCGTAGCTGCCACCGGCAGAGCGAACAACGTGACGGCAGGCGCCGCCTGGTACAGCGGGTCGCCCCACATCTGCTTGAGGTACTCCCAAAGCACCACCACCGCGATGGCTCCGCCGGCCAGCAGCGCCGTCCACGTCGCGGTGCGCCCGTTCGGTAGGTACTCGCGCCGCCCGACGGCAGCCGCCTGATACAAGAAGACGAGCTCCAGCAGAAACGCCGTCAACAACCCCACCCAGAACAGCTTCAGAAACCAGTGGTCGTACGTGTGAAACCAGGTGTCGAATCGGACGACCACCCCGAGGTCGTGAGCGAACCACAGGTAAGTACACGGCAGCGGTATCGATATCCAGCCTTCGCGGTGTGTCATCACCACCGCGGTCACCATGGCGATGTTCTGCAACACCATGGCGAGACCGAATCCGGTCAGAATCGGCACCCCGTGCTGATCGATCGCGGAGAGGATCGTTTGCGGGTCGTACATGGTCACCTCGGTTGGCTCGGCATCAGCCTCCTAGCATTATGAAACTATACGTCTCGATAAAGCACGCGTTGGCCGTCTCTGAATATCGCAGGTGGCAGCAAGCCCCGCTGGCGCGTTCCCGTCTCAGCCTTTCAGCGCCTCGTTCGCCGGCCCCAGATCCAAGAACTGCGTCTCCCCGTTGGCGTCGTCGAGGCCGTCGTTGTCGGTCACCACGTACAGCCGGTGGTCACCGGCGACCGCGAAGCCTTCCACCTTCTCCTGCACGAACCCGTTGGTCGCCTGCAGATCCGGCAGCAGGTCGCGCGCCAACGTCTTCGGCAGCACCCGCGGCGTCTCCCCCGCTGACGTCACCCCCGGGCCGTCCGGCAGCGCCACCCGGTAGATCGCCTTCACCCGGGCGTCGGGCCCGTTGAGCTTGTCGCGTTCCAGCACCAGCAGCGCCCCGTCGTGCACGGCGATCTCCGACAGCCCGATCCAGTCGCCCTCCGCGGACGTGCTGTCCAGTTGGTAGCCGAACCACTCCCACCTGTCGTCCTCGGGGGTGTATCGGCCGATCCGCGCGACGCCCTCGGGATCGGACTTCAGCTCGCGCTGCACCGCCACCCAGACGCTGTCGCCGTCGACGGCGACGCCCTCCAGGCCCTGGCCGCCCACCTCGGAAGCAATGTCGGCCGGCAACCCGACCCGCCGCTCGATGCTCCCGTCGGCGGCGACGTACACGAGCTGGTTGCCCGGGCCGTCCTCACCCTCCACCGCGAGCACGAACCCGCCGTCTGGCCGCGCGGAGACGCCCTCGACGTCGAGCGTGACCGGCTGCCCGTTCTCGGTCACCGGCAGCGCGGTGTCGATCAGCGCCGGCGTCGTCGACAGATCGATCCCGAGGATCCGCGCCGGCCCGACCGCGATGTCCGGCGAGGTGTAGAGCCGGTTCTCGTCGGCCGGGTCAGCGCTCAGCGCGCCCAGCGCGCCCCACCCGATCGGCGCCCCGTCGACGTCGCCGGACACGATCGACGGAAACGCCGGCCCACCGGCCGCGGCGTACTGCGAGCCGTAGCCGTACACGGTCACCGAGGCACGCACCCGGTTCTCCGCCTCGTCAGCCTCCGACGAAATGACCAGCAGGTTGCGCGCCGGAATCGGCAGCACGCCTTCGGGTCCCGGTGTGGTGGGCAGGATCTGGCGGAACGCCGGCGCGGTCACGTCGCTGACGTCGTAGGCGGCGACGAAGTTGCTGCGCTCCGAGGCGACCAACGCCGTTGGGCGACCGCCGATCTCGGTGATCGCCAAGCCTTCGGGCTCCGGCCCCTTGGACTCGGCGCGGCTTTCGATGTGCAGGCCGGTGCGCACGGCGAGCTGCTCGAACGAGTTGCCCGCGTCCCACACCACCTCGCCGGTGTTGGCGTCGAAGATCGTCCACCCGCGGGTGCCGCCCTTCCAGTCGCCCTCGTTGGCGGTGGCGACGTGATCGTCACCGATCCAGCCGATGGCGTCGGGCTCGCGCGGCGTCTGCGGGATCGAGCCGGTCTGGTCGATCGCGCCGTCCTCGGCGGTGTCGATCCCTTCGACGGCAACGCTTCCCGCGTCATAGATCTGTGACACCTCGCCGGTGCGGCCGTCGATGATCGCGAACCCGTTGTTCTCCTGCAGCGTGACCGCGACCTGGCCGCGGGAGTTGATGCTGACGTATTCGGGTTCGAGGTCCTCTGGGGTGTCGAGGCCGGCCGCACGGGCGGTCTCGACGTCGAAGTCGACGCGGCGCGGCGTCCACGCGCTCGGCTCGCCCGTGAGGTCGATGAGTTGCACGAATCCGGTTGGTGGCTGCGGTAAGTCACCTTCCTCCCCGCCCGGCGGGGTGGCCTCCTCGTCGCGTTGGTTCTCGATCGCGATCGCGGCGAACGCGCCGTCGGGGCTGATCGCGATCGAGTCGGGTTGGCCGCCGAGGTCGATGCTGTGCACCCGGGTGCGGTCGCTGACGCGCACGACGTCCACCCGCCCCGAGGGCTCTGTGAAGTTGCCGCCGGTGGTGTCGACGACCACCAACACCAGGTCGCGGACGGCGGCCACCGAGGTGGGCTGGTCATCGGCGTTGCCCAGCTCGGCCAGTGAAAGTGTGCCCTGGCCAACCGGTTTCGCCGGGTCGCGGATATCCAGGAAACCGATGCGCTTGGCGGCGGCGTCGGTGTAGATGACGGTGTTGCCGTCGGGTGTGACGGTGGAGATCTCGGCGACGGTCTCCATCTCGACCGGTTCCTCGGCGGGCTTGTTCATATACACCGGGTAGGTGGCCAGCCGGTGATAGCGCTGTGCATCGGGCAGGTTGAACTCGATCGGCGAGGCGGCTCGGGGGGTGCGGGTCTCACCGGGCTCGTCCTGCCCGGTCGAACATCCGGCGACCACCAGCGCTGCCATCGTCGCCGCGGCCACGGCCCGAGCCGAGTTCGTCATCACAGGGGCGTCGTCCTCTTCTCTCGTCCGATGAGTCGAGTGAGCTTGGCGCGCACAGGTAGCCAGCCGGCGATCACCGGGTGAACGAGAGGCAACGGAGCGATTTCGGCGCGCTCATGGACTCTGTGGGGGCATCAGCGCGCCGAAGTCGCCGACCACTCCACCGTAGCGGTGTGTAGCACATTGCGCTACGTTCGACATATGGCCAAGATCATCCCGCAGCGGGAACTGCGCAACGAGAATGCCAAGCTGATGGATGCGGTGTCCGCGGGTGAGACATTCGTGGTCACCCGCAACGGCGAACCGGTCGCAGAGCTTCGTCCCGTACAAGCTGCCCGGAAGACGTTCATCACCCGCGACGACCTGGCGCGCATTTCCGCCGCGGGTGTCCGCATCGACCCCGACCAGTTTCGTCGCGAACTCGACGACGCCGTCGATCAGAGCGTGTAGATGTCAGCCGGGCTGCTCGACACGTCGGTGGTGATCGACTGGCACAATCCGTCGGTCGTCGCCAAGCTACCGGACGAAATGGCAATCTCGGCCATCACCGCTGCCGAGCTGGCAGCCGGTCCTCTCCTGGCGAGTACGCCGATCGAGGCCGCCAAACGCCAGTCGCGGCTGCAGGAGGTCGAATCCCTGATGGAGCCGATCCCGTTCGACGGCAGAGCAGTTCGCAGTTACGGACTCGTCGTCGCGGCGATCATCGGCGGAGGGCGCAAGTCCCGCAGCCGCTTCGCGGATCTGCTCAACGCCGCCACCGCCCATGCCAACGGCCTGGACCTCTACACCCGCAATGCCGACAGTTTCGTCGGTCTTGAGAATCTGGTCGGGGTGGTCGCGGTGTGACGTGTCGGCGGGTCAGCCCGCCCGATGAGCTCTGCGGAAGCGATCGAGGTAGGCCGGCCAGTCCCAGGAGGACAGGAACGTGGTCGCCGCCGAATACCCGCGCTGGTACAGCGCTTCGGCGTCCTGGCGGCCGATGCCGAAGTCGAGCACACCGACATCGGTGGAGTCCACCTGGATGGCGCGCACCTTGACCCAGGGCTGGTCGAGGTGTGCCTGGTCGTGGCCGACCAGCATGGTGGTGATCAGGCTTTCCAGCAACGTCGTTCCCCGCAACTTCAACGGGCCCAGCCCGGGAATGAGGTGTTCGATCCCCGGGGCAGGAAGGTAGGGAACCACCGTCACACCGAATGTGGGCCAACGGGGCTCCTTGCCATCGGGGCGGTCGAAGGAGTCGATCGGAAAGTTCGACAACACGCCGCCGTCGACCAGCGTGCATGGATGTCCAGCAGCGTTTTTCAGCGTGACGGGTCGGAACAGAAACGGTATCGCCATCGACGCCCGCACCGCGTCGGCCACAGACTGCTCGTCGGGGTCGCGGCCATAGAGCCGCCGGTAGTCCCATGGCAGCCGAACCAGTTGCCCGCTAGTCAGGTCGGCCACCGTGACCACCAGACGGTACCGACGCTCCGGCAGGAGATGATCGCTGTCGACGGCGAGGTCGCCAAACGTGCTGACCCCCAGGTTTTTTAGCTCACCGCGGATCCAGTCGTGAGCGAAATCGCCTCGGTAGACACCGGTTTCGCGTAGCAAGCCCCACGCCGTTCCCAACAGTGGGATCCGTTCGATCGGGCCACTGTCGGCGAACTTGCGATAGGGCACGCTCAATGCGAGGTCGCGCAACTGTTCGCTGGTCAGTGGATTCCGCTGCGACGCCGCAGCCACCACCGCCCCCACCAGCGACCCCGCCGACGTGCCCGACACCCGCTGGATCTCATAACCCGCATCAACGAGCGCGCCGACCGCCCCGACCAACCCGATGCCCTTGACCCCGCCGCCGGACAGCACGAGGTCCGCACGCCGGGACCCGCGGTCTGAGGATCGCTTCTCAGCCATGGGCCCTAGCCTGACACGAGATGCTGCGCGTCGGGCCTCGTTACGGGCCGAGGTCACCGACCACCGCCCACCTGCCGCAGCACACGGGCCGAGCACCGCCGAGGTCCGCGCCTGGGCCCGCACCGCCAGGCGGCGGTGCCCGATCGCGGCTGGCTTCGCCCCGATATTTGGCGGGCCTGCACGACGCCCACGACCCGACCTGACACGGTCGAGTTACGGCGACTCCAGCACCGTCGTCGCCGGCGACTGGACGGAACCGCCACTGCCACTGTCGCTTCCGCTGCCGTATCCGCCGCTCGACGGCAGCTCCGGAACCACCGGAGCAGGCGCCGGAGCGACCGGGGCAGGCGCCGGAGCGACCGGCGCGGGTGCGGGGGCCGGCGCAACGGCAGGCGGCGGCGTGTAGGCCGGCACCATCTGCGTCGTCGGCGGCTCGGGCGCGGGCGTGACCGGCGCGTACTCCACCGTCGGCTCCGTCGTCGGCGCCTCCTCCGACGTCGTGGGCGTCTCCGTGGTCGTCTCGGTAGTCGGCTGCTCGGACGTCGTCGTCTCGGTCGTCGTCGGTTCCGTGCTCGTGGTCGTCGGCGTCGTCGCGGTGGTCGTCGGCGTCACCGACGTCGTCACCGTCGTCGTCCACGTCGGCAGCGTCGGGAACGGGTTGAACGGCGGCACCGGAACCACAGGAACGACCGGGACCACCGGCACGTTCGGGGCCGGAGCGGGCGCCGGCGGCGGCACCTGCGGCGCCGGAACCTGCGGTACGACGCGGTTGGGCCCCCGGTTGATCAGCGCGCCCGTTCCTCGCGGCGCCTCGGGCGCCGGCGACACCACCGCGACCGGCAACGCCACCGGGTCCGGCTCGTGCGGCACCGTCGGCAGGTACCGCCCCGGCACCGTCTGCGCCTGCGCCTGCGCCGGGGGCGGCGGCTGCGCGGACACGTCGGCCACCGGCCGCACCGCGATCGCCACCGACGCCGCCAGCGTCGCGAAGCTGACCACCACGAAGCCCAGCGCACTGCCCATCAACAGCGTCCGCGGCGGCGGAGGCGGGATCATCGAGGTGTAGGCCTCTTCGTCTTCCAGCTCCGGGACGTACTCCTCGAGCGCATCGAAGGGCAGCTCGTATTCGCCCGGCTCCTCCTGCGAGTACGCCAGCTGCGGCCCCACCGCCGCCGGATCCGGCGCGGGCGCCATCTGCGTGGCATCCGCGGCGGCCGGCGCCATCTGCGTGGCATCGCCAGCCACGGGCGCCATCTGCGTCGCCGCACCCGCCGGGAACCCGGACTCCTGCGCCGTCTGCGCCGCGCCCCGCGCGACCGCGAACCCCGCGTCCTGGGGCAACTCCACCGGCGTCGTCGAACTGAGCTCCGCCGCAACAGAATCCAAGTCGAGTCGCTGCCCGACCAGCATGATCCGGACGACCCCCTCGTCGGGCACCTGCCGCAGCACCTCGGCACACGCGACGGCCGCGCCGGCCGCCCCGATCGGCACCGACGCCAGCACCGACGTCGACTCCTCGTCCTGCCCGATCACCGTCAGCGACACGGTGTCGTCGTCAGCGATGAGCAACGCGGCGTCCGCGCCGGTACTGCGGGCCAGTGTCGCGGCCGCGTCGACCTCCGAGATCACCTCGACGTTCTGCACCCCGGCGTCGGCCACCGCCTGGCGCAGCGTCTCGGCCCGCGCCGCGTCGGGCAGGCAGAGCCGCGTCGCGGCCACCCGGTTACCCGAGTCGGCCACCGCGCGGTACGTGCCCACGATCGTGTCGGCCAGGTCGGTCATCGCGTCGTCGGGCAGGTCCAGCGCGTACTGGTCGTACACCTGCCCGTCCGCCGCGCCGACCATCGCCAGCCGCGCGACCCGCCCGGTCACCGCCACCCCGAGGACTACGTCCACCAGTTCACCCTCGCCATTCTCGTGCCTGCCACGACGGTCCAAAGTTACTCTCTACCGTCTCGCTTGTGCGGCGACGCAAAAGTGAGCACGCTGAAGCGCAACATGTCCCTAAAGGAGGAATCGGCACGTGAGCGACCCGCGTTACGACGCCACCGTCGCCGTCCCCCGGTCACCGCGGGCCGGTCACGTGCCCGTCCGCACCAATAGGGTGCGCGACGGCGTCGCGGTCGCCCTGCTGCTCCTCGCGTTGCTGCTGCCGTGGAACCTCGACTTCGGGTTCGGGGTCCCCGGCAGTGAGGGCTCGTGGTGGGCGGCCGTCATCGCGGTGACGCTGCTCGCCGCCACCGCCGCGCTCGACGCCCACATCGGCCCGCTGCGGCTGACCAACCCGCAGCTCGACGTCCGCCTGCTCAGCCGAATCCGGCTGTTCGTCTGCCTGCCCTACCTCGTGGTCGCGGTCGGTTTCGTCGGATACCACCTGTTCGAAACCGTGCGCGACGGCGGCACCGGCATCGTGCCGCCGGGCGTCGGGCCCGGCCTGGTGTTGGGCGTGGCGGGTGCGCTGCTCGCCGCGCAGCCGCCGGTCACCAGTGTCACCATCGAGGACAACCGGTTTCGGCAGTGGTACGCGGTCGCTCGGGTGCTCGGCGCCGTGTCGATCGGACTCGCGACGCTGTCGGTCGCGTGGAACGTGTACTGGCGGCTGCGCTATCTGTTCGTCACCGACGGCGAGTTCGGCGGTCAGGACGTCGCGGTCATCGTCACCACGCTGCTGTACGGCGCCGTCGCGCTGATCGCGTTGATCATCGGGTCGCGCTGGCTGACCGAGAAGTCCGCCGCCGCGCGCCTGGCCACCACCGCGCTGGGTGCGTCGGCCGCGCTGGCCGCGACGCTCGTGTGGGTGTTCCCGATCGGCCGCGACATCGACGCGTTTCACGGCATCGCGCAGAACACCTCGACGGCGGCGGTGGGTTACGAGGGCTACCTGTTCTGGGCGGCCGCCGCGGCGATCGTGGCGCCGACGACGCTGTACACCGTCTTTCTCGTCAAGCCGCCGACCCTGGGGGCGTTTCGCTCCGCCGCGCAGAAGTGCCTGACGCTGATCGCGTTCTGGGCGTTCGCCGCCGCGGTCTGCCGGGTGATCGACTTCGTGATCGCCGCCTCGCTGCAATTGCCCCGCGCGCTGTACGACAGCGTGGCGATGACGGCGTTCAACCTGTTCGCGGGGATCGTCGCGGCGTGGCTGAACCGCCAGCTCGGCCGGGGCGAGGCCTCGCCGGCGGTGATGGCGGCGTTCAGCGGCCTGCTGTTCGTGTTCACGGTCGCCAACATCGCGATCGGCGTCGCGCTGGCCCCGCGGTACGCCGAGGCGTCGCCCGAGGCGATCTACGGCAACAACCTCGTCCAGCAGATCACCAGCATGTTCGACGTGGTGATCTGCCTGCTGTCTCTCGCCGTGTTGCTGGTGATGCTGTTCACCGGTCCGCTGGCGGGCTATTTGATGCGCCGCCGCGAAGCCCGCGTCACTGCGCCGGAGCCAGAGCCGCCGACGGTCACCCAGCCTTCGCAGCCTGCTCAGCCTCCCAGAATCGCTCGGCTCAAGGAGGATTCGACGACGGTGCTGCCCGCGCCGGAGACCGAGCAGTTCACCATCGGGTTGCGGATCCAGCGCCGCGACCCCTAGGCGATTTCGGCGCGCTCATGCACCCTCAGGGGGCCATCAGCGCGCCGAAATCACTCCAGGTCGAATCGGCCGTCGCGCAGCCGCTCGGCCGCGCGGCCGTCCACCAGTTCCGCCCGGTCCTCGGGATGGCGCCAGTAGTGGCGCACCAACCAGTACAGCGCGGCCCCACGGGGCAGATAGATGTCGGCGATCGTGATGATCTCTTCGTGGCCGTCGCGCATCCGAAGCACCACTGCGCGACGCGCCTTCTTCGATTCCGCATGGTCGGCGACGTCGACCACGTCGTCCCAGTCGAACACCCGAACCTTGAGAATGTCAGCGTTCTCGACCACGCTCGGCGTCAGCTTGACGTGTCCGATTCCCTTGCGACGCCACGCGGTGACCAAGCTCAAGATCGTCGTGAACGCAGCGAATCCTGCCAGACCAGGTATGACCCCTCGCAAGTAGCGGCTGTCGGGCATATCGATGACGCCGAACGGTCCGAAGACCGCTAAGGGTAGGCAGCTCAAAATGGCCGGCACGGTCGACACGAGGCAGATGATGGTGAACCGTCGATCCGGCCACACGGTGAAACCCGTTGCATCACTTGTGGTCCGTGCAGTGGTTCGGCCCGAACCGGCCAAGGCTATCGCTGTCATTGCCAGCAGCCAAACGAGGGCCAATCCAATGAAAACCACTGCGGTCAAGTAGCTTCCACGGCCGACTGCCGCCACACCCAGACAGGCCAAACCCACTGCGACAACGATGCCCACCGTGCCGATCACCACGAGAAACCGCCGCCCACCACGCCAACCCGGGGGCTCCGGTAGGCCTAGTACGGACACACCGCGTCTCCGACCATTTTGCCTAACTCGCGGCCGCCGAATCCCGCGAGAAGCGCGCCGCTGATGGCAAGGGTTGGAACGAGAAATAACGCTCCAGGTCCCGTCGCCGCACCGAGAGCTGCACCACCTTTCGCGCCGCCCCAACCGCCGAGACCGCCGGCGGCCCCGGCGGCCAATGCGACGCACCTGTCGTGCCGCGAGTCGGCCATCACCATGTCGAAGATCGTCGTCGCCACCGTAACCGCGGGGCCGCCGAACTTCATTGTCTTGCCGATCTTGTCGACCGACTCGGGGGTGACCATCGGCAGCGAGCCGCCGCGGGCGATGTGTTTCTCCAACCCGGACATGCCGGAGGTGCTCACCAACGAGATGTTGTCGATCAACTCGACGGGTACCGCGCTGTGGTGCCCGTCGGCCGTGGTGAAGCCGACCGTGACGTATCCGGTCGGATCCATCGACATCGACAGGTTGGAGCCGTCGGCGTAGGCGAACGACGTGTAGTCGCAGTCGTTTCCCATGTCATGCCACGAACTGGTCGTGGCGACGAACGCGCCGGTCCTGTCGAACTCCTCGATCTGGTAGAAGTTCATCTTGCTCGGCCATTCGAACGGGTCCATGCGGGTGGCGACGGCCTTGCTTCCGTCCTGTTTGATCACCGTGGTCACCTCCTCGCCGTATTCGTTGGTCGATTCGATGACCTCACGCACGTTCTGCTGCTGGTCCGCGGCCCGCATCGCCTCCTGGCCGACCAGCCCGATGACCGTCCGCGGATCGGGCACCTGATCGGCCGGCCGCTGCGCGGTCGCCATCATCATCGCCGCCAGATCGGTCGACGGTGCCGGCTCCACGAACCCGAACTCGTTGCCCGCCTTCAGGACTGCGTTCGCCATCGCGTCGTCGGCGTCGCCCACCGCGATCAGCATCGCGTTCACCGCCGCCTGCTCCTGCAGCGCCAGCGCCTGCAAATCGGCCATCTCCTCCGCGGAGACATGCCTCGGATCGATCTGCACGACCCACTGGTCGGTGACGTTCAGCGGGCCGGTGTCGAGCTCGTTGGCCTTGGCCAGCAATGCGTTACGCGCGGTTTCCAGCGATGCGGCGCCGTCCCGTATCGCCGCCGCCACGGCGCCGGCGTAGTTCGAGAACGTCTCGGCCACGCCGTCGGCCCGGCCGAACATCTCTTTGGCCGCGTCGTGCGCCGTCCCCGCCCACGCGCTCAGCTCCGGCAGCCGCCCACAGGCGTCGTCGACGCTGGACACCGCGGCCCGTACCGCGTCACCACCGGTCTCCACGGCTGCCGACGAACCCCACAACGCGTCCGGTCGCCAGCCTTCCAAGGTCGATCGGGTCGGCAGCACCCGTCAATTGTCTCCCAGCCGCCGCCGTGCTCCGGACACTAATTTCGGCGCCGCACCAGTTCATCGAGCTCAGCCTCGAAGAGATCGGCCAGATCCCACAGGTCATCCACCAGGTCGCGGCACGAGACGATTCCCACGTTGAGCTTGCCGCTCAACGACATCACGGTGATGTTCAACCCCGAGCCGTGAAAGATCGGCCCGAGCGGATACAGCGCCTTCAGCTTCGCCCCCATCACATACAACTCGGCCTGCGGGCCCGCCACGTTTGACAGCACGACGTTGTGAATCGCCGTGTGTTTCAACGGTGTATGCGACATGACGTCGAAGGCCACCCCGAACATCGCAGGCGGCAGCGCCTGGGTCACATCCGCCAACAGCGTCGGTGTGAGCGCCGAGCTGTGTTCCTTTGCCCGCGAGCTTGATTCGGCGATCGCCCGCAGGCGCTGCACCGGATCCGCTATCTGTGTCTTCAAGTTGCAGAACATGCCCGACAACTGGTTGCGCCCCGGCCGGTCCGACAGCCCACGCACCGACGACGGCACCACCGCCACCAATGGCTTGTCCGGCAACTCGCCCCGGCCCTCCAGATATCCGCGCAGCGCCCCGGCGCACAACGCCATCACCACGTCGTTGACCTTGACGCCGTAACGGTCCTTCACCCGCTTGACGTCAGCCAGGTCCAGCTGCGCCAACGCGAGCGTCCGATTCCCGGTGATCTCGGCGTTGAACACCGTCGTCGGGGCCTTGAACGGCGCCGCCATCGCCCGACCGCTCAGCGCCCGGCCGATCGTGCTCACCACCGTCGACACCGTCGCGGGCACTGCCCGCGTCAGCTGCCACGGAAGCGTGAGAAACCGCAGCAACCCCCCGGCGGCGATCTCCAGCGGCAGCGCCCCGCCGGGCCCCGCCACCGCATCCGGGGGCGGCGCGTCGGGTTGCAGGTCGCACAGATGGCTGAGCAGTTCGCCCGCCGACACCCCGTCGACGGCCGCGTGGTGCACCTTGATCATCAACGCGATCGGCCCGCCGTCGTGCGGGTCGGTGCCGGCGACGCCTTCGAGTACCCACATCTCCCACAGCGGTTTGTCGCGGGCCAGTGGAATCGACGCGATGCGTCCGCACACCTCGCTCAGCTCATGGCGCCCGCCAGGTGCGGGCAGTGCGATCCGGTGCAGGTGGTGCGACACGTCCAGCTCCGTGTCCTCCACCCACACCGGGTGATCGAGGTTGAGATGACTGTTCGCAAGTTTTGCTCGCAGCTCCGGGAGCGCGCTCATTCGCGACGCCAGATGGTCACGTAGCCCGTCGAAGTCGTAGCCACCGGGGATCGTGGTGGTGTCCAGCTCCGCGATCGAACACACATGCAGCAGCACCGAACTCGTCTCGGCGTAAAGCAAACTGGCGTCGAACGCGGTGAGCCGTTCCATCCGTCGAAGGTACCCGCGTTGACACTTGCGTCAAACGCCGAAGGGGTGGCAAACCGGTTAGCCCGAACCGTCGGGCGAAGCGCCGGGAACATGGCGCGCGACGGTCTGGTTCATGGTCTCGCGCAGCGCCGGGATCTCGTCGAGCAGCCGCCGCAAATCGTCGCGCGCGATGTGTAGCACCTGTGCGCTGCCCATCGTCGTCACCGTCGCGTTGCGCAGCGAACCGCGCAGCGCCGACTCCCCCGATCACCTCGCCGGGCCCCACCACCGCGATGCGGTCGTGGCCGACGTACACCCCGGCCTCCCCGCTGAGCAGGATGTAGCAGGACTCCGAGGGCGTGTGCTCCTGGATCAGCGGCCACGGCCCCGACGTCGACGTGCGATGCGCCGTCTGCACCAGCCGCTTGAGGTCCTTGTCGGAGAACTTCGCGAACGTGTCGAACTCGCGCAGCCGTTGCGCGGCCTCTTCGATCTCCTGCGCGCGCGCCTCTTCGCTCTCCCGGGCGTACTTGCGGTTGTCCATGTGATCCCCGAATCCGCGAGGTTCCGCTGTCACCGGGAGCCTAGTGAACCCCCCGCGAATGTGCGGTTTTATCCGCAACACGCCGCTCCGGCCGGATGAATCCGCACAGTCGCCGACGCGCGCCGGCGCTACATTGGCCGCAGCCGGGACCTCCCCGGTGAAAGCTGGTCGGATCGAATGACTGCACGACGCGCATGGTTGGTGGCGTTGGCGATGGCCGCCGCCGTCGTGCTGCCGCACTGCAGCTCGCCACCGCCCACCCCCGACGCCCCGCCGCCGCCCGCCTCCTCGGAAGCGTCCCCGCCGCCGTCGACCAGCGCCCCTTCACCGCCCAGCCCGACGCCGGTCGGGCCTGCCGTTCACCCCGTCACCGCGGCCGACCTCGGGGCGAGCTGGCGCCCGGGGTGCCCGCTGGGCCCGGAGCGGTTGCGGCGCGTCGAACTCGACCACATCGGGTTCGACAACCAGCCCCGCCGCGGCGAGCTGATCGTGCACGAGGACCTCGTCGACGAGGTCATCGCGATCTTCGCCGACCTGTATCGGCTCGGCTATCCGATCGAGAAGATGCGCACGGTCGAGGTTTACCCGAACGCCGACGACGAGTTGTCCATGCGCGACAACAACACCTCGGCGTTCAACTGCCGCGACATCCCGGGCAGCGGCCAGTGGTCATGGCACGCCTTCGGCCGCGCCATCGACGTCAACCCGCTGCTCAACCCGTACATCGACGCCGCGGGTGACCTTCAGCCCGCCAACGCCGAGGTCTTTTTGGATCGCAACCGCATCGACCCGGGCCTGCTGCACGACGGCGACCCGGCCGTCGCGGTGTTCACCGACCGCGGCTGGGTCTGGGGCGGGAACTGGCGAACCCCGAAGGACTACCAGCACTTCGAACGTCGCTGACCACCCGCCAGCTCCGCCGATTGTGCGGTTTCATCCGCGACACGCCGCGCGGGGCGTATGAAACGGCACAATCACGGCTCAACGCGCCCGGACGCACACAGCGACCACACCGTCAGATACGCCAACCCGAAGAACGCCGCCACCGCGATCCCCACCCCCGTGGACTCCACGTAGGACAGCGGCGAGCTCACCCAGTCCAGCGTCGACGTCGCGATCGCCCGCGGGTCCGTCACCAGGTCCCACGAGTTCCACCGCTGAAACCGCCCGATGACGACGCCGATCGCGCACAACCCGACCGACACGATCGCCGCCGCCCATCCGACCAGCACGCCGAACTCGCGCTCGATCCGGCGGTGCACCAGCCACAGCGACACCGTGCCCAGGATGATGCCCGTCCACGCCGCCACCCCGTATTGCAGGACGTGCCGCCACAGTTCGGCGTTGGCCTCCAGGTGCACGAGATCGGTCACCAGGTACGGGGCGTTGGGCAGAAACGCCAGCCAGCACGCCCCCAGCGGGATCAGCCAGATCCGGCGTCGCACCGCGGCGAAACCGGCCGCGAAGACCATCGGCATCCACGCCAACACCAGGTTCCAGATCAGGAACGCGGTCGGGTAGTACAGCGGCTCGGCCGGATCGGTGATGCCCAGCATGATCGCCAACCCGGTGGTGGCCACCAGCGAGAAGGACAGCAGGTATCGCGACAGCGAGGTCATCCGTGCAGCTTGCCAGCCAGTCCGGTGAACCTTCGGGCATTTGCGCACGTGAATAGTGTTAGGAAGCCTGACTGAGAGGATGCCGCGTGCTGCACGGGATCGCACGGCTGGCCATCGCCGCGCCGCGTCGCGTCCTCGCCGTGGCCGCGCTGGCGACGGTGCTGGCGGCCCTCTTCGGCATCCCGGTGGCAAACCGGCTGTGTGCGTGCGGTTTCCAGGACCCCTCCTCGGAGTCGACGGAGGCGACCCAGCTGCTCACCGACAAGTTCGACCAGGGCGGCGTGGAGCTGCTCATCGTCGTCACCGCGCCCGACGGCGCCGACAGCGCAGCCGCGCGTGCCGCGGGCACCGCCATCGTGGAGCAGCTGAGCCGCTCCCCGCACGTCGCGACCGTGACCTCGGCCTGGACCGCCCCACCCCCGGCCGCGGCCCGGCTGGTCAGCACGGACGGCAGCTCCGGGCTGGTGATCGCGGGCATCCGCGGCGGGGAGAACGACTCACAGAAGTACGCCAAGGAGCTCTCCTCGGAGATCGCCCAGGACCGCGACGGCGTCACGGTGCGGGCCGGCGGCGTCGCGATGGTCAACGTGCAGGTCACCGAGCAGTCCCAGCGCGACGTGCTGGTGATGGAGATGATCGCGATCCC
This sequence comes from Mycolicibacterium pulveris, assembly GCF_010725725.1. NCBI lineage: Bacteria > Bacillati > Actinomycetota > Actinomycetes > Mycobacteriales > Mycobacteriaceae > Mycobacterium > Mycolicibacterium pulveris. The sequence goes on from NZ_AP022599.1 coordinate 1,425,239, forward strand.
GCTCAGCTTCCTGGTGCTGGTGTGGGTGTTCGGTGGGCCGCTGGCCGCCGCGGTGCCGATCGCGGTCGGCGTGATGGCCATTCTCGGTGCGCTGGCGGTGCTGCATGCCATCACGTTCGCCACCGACGTGTCGATCTTCGCGCTCAACCTCACCGCCGCGATGGGGTTGGCCCTGGCCATCGACTACACGCTGCTGATGGTCAGCCGGTTCCGCGACGAGCTCGCCGAGGGCGCCGGCCGCGACGAGGCCCTGGTGCGCACCATGGTCACCGCGGGCCGCACGGTGGTGTTCTCCGCGACGACGGTGGCGCTGTCGGTGGCCGCGATGGTGCTGTTCCCCATGCGTTTCCTCAAGTCGTTCGCCTACGCAGGGGTGGTGACCGTGGGGTTCACGATGGTCGCCGCGCTGGTCGTGACGCCCGCGGCCATCGTGGCGCTCGGGGACCGGTTCGACGCGCTCGATGTACGACGGCTGCTTCGCCGCGTGTTCCGGCGACCCGCGCCCGTTCGGCGTCCTGTCGAGCGCCAGTTCTGGTACCGCACACCGAAATTCGTCATGTCGCGCGCGATTCCGATCGGGTTGGCGGTCGTCGCGCTGCTCGTGCTGCTCGGGGTGCCGTTCCTCGGCGTGCGGTGGGGTTTCCCCGACGATCGTGTGCTACCGGCGTCGGCGTCGGCGCATCAGGTGGGTGATCAGCTGCGCAACGACTTCGCCGCCAACTTCGAGTCCACGGTGACCGTGGTGATCCCCGACGCCGCCGGCGTCGGCCCCGGCGAGATGCAGCGCTACGCGGCCGGCCTGGCCCGGATACCCGACGTCGCCTCCGTGTCGCCGCCGGTATTCGCCGACGGCAGCGCGTTTCTCACCGTCGATAGTACGGCGCCGCTGTTCACCGACCGCTCCGAAGCCCAGCTCGACGCGCTGCACGCGTTGGCCGGCCCCGCCGACAGGCCCGTGCTCGTCACCGGGACCGCGCAGATCAACCGCGACAGCGTCGCCGCGATCACCTCGCGGCTGCCGCTGGTGCTCGCGGTGATCGCCGTCGTCATGCTGGGGCTGCTGTTCCTGCTGACCGGCAGCGTCGTCGTCCCGCTGAAAGCGTTGGTGTTCAACGTACTTTCGCTGACCGCCGCGTTCGGTGCAATGGTGTGGATCTTCCAGGACGGGCAGCTCGGCGCGCTCGGCACGACACCGACCGGCACACTGACCGCCAACATCGCCGTGCTGCTGTTCTGCGTCGCGTTCGGCCTGTCGATGGACTACGAGGTGTTCCTGGTCTCCCGGATCCGCGAGTTCTGGCTTTCATCCGGCCGCACCCGCGCCGACAACGACGAAAGCGTCGCGCTCGGGGTCGCCCACACCGCGCGCGTCATCACCGCGGCCGCGCTGATCATGTCGATCTCGTTCGCGGCACTGATCGCCTCCGATGTCTCGGTGCTGCGGCTGCTGGGCTTGGGGCTGACGCTGGCCGTGCTCGCCGACGCCACGCTGGTGCGGATGGTGTTGGTGCCCGCGTTCATGCACGTGCTGGGCCGGTGGAACTGGTGGGCGCCCAAGTGGATGACCTGGCTGCACAACCGCTTCGGCCTCGACGACGGCCACGGGGTGGTGAACCAACCCGACCCCCAAGTCGTGTCCAATAGGTGAGCGTCATTGCCAGCGTGCGGGGCGCCTTGCCGCGCCACCGCTATGCCCAGTCCGAGATCACCGAGGCCCTGCTCGCCTATCCCGGGTGGGAGGCGCATGAGGCGGAGATCCGGGCCCTGCACGAAAGCGCGCACGTCCGCAGCCGCCATCTCGTCGTGCCGCTCGAGGACTACCCGATGCTGATCGACTTCGGCGCCGCCAACGACGCGTTCATCTCCCACGCCGTTTCCCTCGGGGCGGCGGCGCTTTCGGGCGCGCTGCAGGACGCCGGGCTGGCGCCCGCCGACGTCGACGTGATCCTGACGACGACGGTCACCGGGATCGCGGTCCCGCCGCTGGACGCCCGCATCGCCGCGCGCGTCGGCCTTCGCCCCGACGTGCGACGGCTGCCGGTGTTCGGGCTGGGCTGCGTGGCCGGCGCGGCGGGCCTGGCCCGGCTCAACGACTATCTGCGCGGTGCCCCCGACGACGTCGCGGTGCTGCTGTCGGTGGAGTTGTGCTCGCTGGGCAAGAAGGTGAACCCGACGATGGCCACCATCGTCGGCAGCGCGTTGTTCGGCGACGGCGCGGCCGCCGTGGTGGCCGTCGGCGAGCGTCGCGCGTCGACGATCGCTGCGCGCGGACCCGACATCCTCGATTCCCGCAGCCATCTCTACCCCGACTCGCTGCGCACGATGGGCTGGGACATCAGTTCGGACGGAATGGAATTGGTGTTGGCGGCGGATCTGCCCGCCGTGGTCGAACGCTATCTCGGCGACGACGTCGCCGGCTTCCTCGCCTCACACGGGCTGACGGTCGAGGACGTCGGCGCCTGGGTGAGCCATCCCGGCGGGCCGAAGATCATCGACGCGATCGTCGACACCCTGGGGCTCCCCGACGACGCCCTGGAGCTGACCTGGCGCTCGCTGAGCGAGGTCGGCAACCTGTCGTCGTCGTCGGTGTTGTTCGTCCTGCGCGACACCATCGCCAAACAGCCGCCTCCCGGCAGCCCGGGGGTCGTGATCGCGATGGGGCCCGGCTTCTGCTCGGAGCTGGTCCTGCTGCGCTGGCACTGACATGCTCTGGTATCTGCTGCTGGTCGGCGCGATCGCGGTGGAGCGTGTCGCCGAACTGGTTGTGGCCCAACGCAACCTGTTGTGGAGCCGTTCCCGTGGGGGTGTCGAGTGGGGTGCGCGTCATTACCCGGCGATGGTTGCGTTGCACACTGGGTTGCTGGCCGGGTGTGTCATCGAAGTCGTCGTGCTGCACCGGCCTTTCCTTGCCTGGCTGGGCTTGCCGATGCTGGGGCTCGTGGTGGCCGCGCAAGGGTTGCGCTGGTGGTGCGTCGCGACGCTGGGCCGGCAATGGAACACCCGGGTCATCGTCATTCCCGGCGCCACCCGGGTGGATCGTGGGCCGTATCGCGTTGTGCCGCATCCGAACTACGTCGCCGTGGTGCTCGAAGGGATGGCGCTGCCGCTGGTGCATACGGCTTGGCTGACCGCCGTCGTGTTCACCGTGCTCAACGCGGCGCTGCTGCGGACACGGATCAAGGTGGAGAACGCGGCGCTGGCGGAGCTGAAGTGATCGACCTTCTGATCGCGGGCGGCGGGCCGGCCGGACTGGTCACCGCGTTGCACAGCGCCCGCGCCGGACTCGACGTCGTCGTCGTCGAACGACGTCGCGGCGTGATCGACAAGGCCTGCGGGGAAGGGCTGATGCCGCACACGCTGCGCCAGCTGGAACGTCTCGGCGTCGATCCGCCGGGGCGGCCGTTCCGCGGCATCCGCTACCTGGACGAGCACCGCAGCGTCGACGCGGCGTTTCGTTCCGGCCCCGGCCGCGGGGTGCGCCGGACCGCGCTGCACGCGGCACTGCGGGACGCGGTGATGGCGGTCGGCGTGCCGGTGTTCACCACGGAAGCCGGTGCGGTAACACAGGATTCGACGTCGGTGCGGATGGGCGCGCTGCGGGCGCGCTACCTCGCCGCCGCCGACGGGTTGCATTCGCCGATCCGCCGGTCGCTGGGGCTGGCGCGGCCGTCGCACGGCTCGCGCCGGTGGGGCATCCGCAGGCACGTGCGGATCGCGCCGTGGACCGATCACGTGGAGGTGTACTGGGCCTCCGGCGCCGAGGCCTACGTGACACCGGTCGCCGACGACTGCGTCGGCATCGCGATCCTGACGTCGCAGCGCGGCGGGTTCGATCAGCAGCTATGCGCCTTCACCGCGCTGCGCGACCGGATGGCCGATCACCCGCACGGGCCGGACATGGCCGCCGGGCCGTTGCGGCAGCGCGTCCGCGCACTGTCGACGGGTCGGGTGTTGCTCGTCGGGGACGCGGCGGGCTATGTCGACGCGCTGACCGGCGAAGGGCTCGGCATCGCCTTCGATGCGGCTCGGTTGCTGGTGAGCTGTGTCATCGCCGACCGGCCCGGCGAGTACGACCGGCAGTGGCGGCGAATGTCGCGCCGCTACCGGTTGTTGACGTCGGCGCTGGTGAACGCGGGTGCCTGGCGGCCGGTGCGGTCGCGGATCGTGCCCGCCGCGGCGGCGTTTCCGCGGGTGTTCGCGCTGGCCGTCAACCAGCTGGCCGACTGACGCGATTGAAAGATCTTGAATCGGGTACGCGCCCCTCATGTCCAAGTCGAAAACCGCCGCCGCCGCGCTCGCCGCACCCCTCGCCATCGCCATGTTGAGTGCCTGCAACGCCGAGGAAACCGCCGACCAGACCACCACGACCTCCCCCACGACCAGCCCCGCACCGGAGGCCGAGACGCTGACCACCGAGCTGCGGACCGCCGACGGCACCACCGTCGCCAACGCGACGATCGAGTTCACCGACGGCTACGCCACGATCACGCTGGAGACCGCCGAGGGAGGCAACCTGACACCCGGGTTCCACGGCTTCCACATCCACGCGATCGGCAAGTGTGAACCCAACTCGGTCGCCCCCGACGGCGGCGAACCCGGCGATTTCCTGTCCGCCGGCGGGCACCTGCACACGCGCGGACAGGGCGACGGCCATCCCGCCGCCGGCGACCTGACCCCGGTGGACGTGCGTTCGGACGGGTCGGCGCGCCTGGTCGCCACCTCCGATTCGTTCACGATCGAGGACCTGCGCGGATCGCAGGGCTCCGCGCTGATGCTGCACGAGCTGCCCGACAACTTCGCCAACATCCCGCCGCGCTACACCGTCAACGGCGTGCCCGGCCCGGACGCCGAGACGCTGGCCACCGGGGACGCCGGCAGCCGCGTCGCGTGCGGCGTGCTGGCCCCCGCGTCCGAGACGCCGGCGACCACCGATACGACGACCGTCACCGAGACGGCCCCGGTGGTCCCGCCGCCCGCTGAGACGACGCCGCCGGCCACCGAGCCTCCGCCGGCCACGGAGCCCCCGGCTGCGGAGACGGAAACCACCACGCCGACCACGACCGAGAGCCCGGCGACGACGACGCCCACCACCGTGGAGACGACGACGACCACGCCGGAGGAGGGGCAGCCGGGCGGGTGACCCCGGGGCGGGGTGACCCCGAGTCGATGCCCGGCGCCTCGTGCGGGCGCTGGCTCTCCGGAAGCCGTGGCGCGGCTATTGCCAAGCTATGAGCGAAAAATTCGCTCAACTACTACACGCGGTCCCGACGTCAGCGAATAATTCGCTCAGAGCTTGGCATTTCGGTATATGCACCCTAGAGGCGGGCACGCTCACGTGCGTTGACCCGTTCGCGCTGCGGCACCACAACGTATTTCGGGTCGCGGGTGGACGCGACGCCCGCCTCGAACACGGCGAACCGCTGCAGCGCGCTGCCCACCAGCAGCGCCGCCCCCGACACCGCCGTCACCGCGCGGCGCCTGCCGAGCACCGCCCCGACCGCCCCGCCGACGGTCAGGGCCTCCGACAGCTGACGTAGCCGGTGCGGCTTGCCGGTCGTGTACGCCTCAGCGGGCAGGCCGATCCGCTGTTCCATGACGCGCGACGCCGTCACCTCCACCGCGGCGCCGACGACGGCCATCCGCCGCGCCGGCCCGGTCTCGGCCGTCGGCGCCAGCAGCATGCCCAGCCCGCCGCCGCTGGCCGCGGCCGAGCCGGTGAACACGAACGGTAGATACGGGTGCGCCTCCCGCCACGCCGGAACCGCCGTCTGCGACAACAGAACCGCCGTATACGACGCCACCCCCGGCGCCGTCGCAGCCGCCCACAACCCCGCGGGCCGCGCCAACCGCGCGACCAGCCGGCCCAGCCGCGTGCGTCGCAGCCAGCTGGGCATCAGTTCGGCCACCGCGGCAACCCCTGAGCCGGGCCCGTACGCGCTCAGGATCCAGGTGCCGACGCTCATCGGCGAGCTCGGCTTGGCCACCCGCAGCATGTGGTGAAACCGTTCCGGGCGGCCCAGGTCGGCGATCAAGAAGTAGAGGCTGGCCAGCACCCCCGCCAGCGAGCCGATCCGCGAAACCTTGCGCAGCCCAGGCAGTCCCGTCAGGTCCGCGCCCGCGGCCAGCATCGCCGAGCCCGCCGACAGCCCGCCGGTGAACAGGTAGGCCGCGATCATCCAGTTCCACACCGGGGTCTTGAGGATCTGCTTGCCGTAGTAGGAGCGGAACTCCGCGCGCGGCACCGCCAGCTGTTCCTTCATCGGCGCCGCCCCGCGAAAGCCGACACCGCGATGCCCACCAGCGCCGACGCCGCGATCCCGGCGTAGCGCCACATCGCGGGGGCGTCGCGCGTGGGAACCACCGGATCCGGCGGCAACCCATACACTTCCGGCTCGTCGAGCAGCAGGAAGAACGCGCCGTCGCCGCCGACCCCGTCGTCGCTATCCTCGCCGTACAGCCGCGCTTCTGTGATGCCGCGGGCGTGCAAGTCCTCGACACGCCGGGCAGCCCGCTCGCGCAGTTCGTCGAGCACCCCGAACTGGATCGAGTCGGTGGGACACGCCTTGGCGCACGCCGGTTCCAACCCGTCGCGCAGCCGGTCGTAGCACAGCGTGCACTTCCAGGCGCGGCCGTCACCCTCGCGCCGCTCGATAACCCCGTACGGGCAGCCCGACACGCAGTATCCGCAACCGTTGCAGATGTCTTGCTGCACAACGACAGTACCGAACTCGGTGCGGAACAACGCACCCGTCGGGCAGACATCCAGACAGCCGGCGCGGGTGCAGTGCTTGCACACGTCGCTGCTCATCAGCCAGCGGAAATCGGTGCGGGTCTCGGCGCCCGATAAGTCGCCGGGCCGTTGCAGACCGGGCATGCCGAGGTCCACCGGGGCCTGCTCGACGAACGCAACGTGGCGCCACGAGTTCGCGCCCAGCTCACCGGTGTTGTCGAACGACGTGCCCAGCAGGTTGAACCCGTCGTCGGGCACGTCGTTCCATTCCTTGCACGCGACCTCGCACGCCTTGCAGCCGATGCACACCGAGGTGTCGGTGAAGAACCCGACCCGCGGCTGCTCGTCGTAGGCGGTCATGGCGTCTCCTCGGTGTGCTCGTCGGCGGCCTTGGTGGTGTCCAGCTGGGTTCCCGTCCCAATAGTGATACCCGCCCGGCGTCGGTATTCCTCGATGTACGAAAGCAATTCGGGTCCGCGGGGCCGACGGCCCGGCTGGATATCGCACGTGGCGACCTTGCTCTCCTGGATGAACACGTTCGGGTCGGCCACCACGCCGAGCAGATCGTTGACCACGTCGCCGTCGATCAGCCCGACGTGGCCCCAGTGGTAGGGCATCCAGATCTGGTGTACCACCCGGTCCTCGATCCGCAGCGGGCGCATCCGGTCGGTGACGAGCACCCGGGCGTCGACCGCGGTGCGGCTGGTGATGACGTGCGCCCAGTCCATGTGCGAAAGTCCGCGCAGCGCAGCGAGTTGCGGGGACACCTCGACGAACAGCTCCGGCTGCAGCTCGCTGAGATAGGGCAGCTGGCGGCTCATGCCGCCCGCGGTGTGGTGCTCGGTCAGCCGCGCGGCGGTGAACACGTACGGAAACACCTCGCCGTTCGGTTCCGGTGGCGACGGATTCGACGGGTTGTCGTCGCGTCCGTAGACTTTGCGCGCCGGATTGCCCTGCTGCTTGTACAGCGCGTTGCGCACCGGAGACTCGTGGGGCTCGTAGTGCGTGGGCAGCGGGCCGTCGAGCACGCCGCTGGGGGCGAACAGCCACCCCTTGCCGTCGGCCTGCATGACGAACGCGTCGTCGCCACGTAACGCATCCACGCCGACAGCGTCCGGATCAGGTTGGTAGCCCGGCGGTTTGGCCTTCTCGAAGTCCGGGACGTCGTAGCCGGTCCACTCGCCGACCCCGGCGTCCCACCAGACCAGTTTCTTGCGTTCGCTCCACGGCCTGCCTTGCGGGTCGGCTGAGGCGCGGTTGTAGAGCACACGCCGATTCATCGGCCAGACCCAGCCCCACTCGCCGGGCGGGCCGTGCCCGGTATGCGGGTGGCGGCGGGCGGCCTGGTTGACCTCGTCGGCGTACACGCCGCTGTAGATCCAGCAGCCGCATGCGGTGCTGCCGTCGGCCTTGAGTTCGGTGTAGCCGTTGAGCGCGCGCCCGGTGATCAGGTCCACGCCGTTGATGCGGCGCAGCACGTCCTCGGCCGAGGGTTCGTCGCCGTCCATCTCGTAGTCCCACGCCAGGTCCAGGATGGGGCGGTCGCGCTCATCGGTTGAGCGGGCGAGCTTTTCGCGGATCCGGCGGCCGAGGTGGTAGAAGAACCACAGCTCCGAGCGCGCGTCGCCGGGTGGTTCGACGGCCTGCTCGCGCCACTGCAGCATCCGCTGGGTCTGGGTGAACGTGCCGGACTTCTCCACATGCGAGGCGGCCGGGAACAAGAACACCTCGGTGCGGCAGGTCTGCGGGGTGATCTCGCCGGTCTCGATCTCGGGCCCGTCTTTCCAGAAGGTGGCGCTTTCGATTTCGACGAGGTCGCGCACCACCAGCCAGTCCAGGTTGGCCATGCCGAGGCGCTGCAGCTTGCCGTGCGCGGAGCCCACGGCGGGGTTCTGGCCGAGCAGGAAGTAGCCGAACACCTTGCCGTCAACCATGTCCATCACGGTGCGGTAGGTGCCGTGGTCGCCGTTGATGCGGGGCAGGTAGTCGAAGCAGTAATCGTTGTCGGCGGTGGCGGCGTCACCCCAGTACTCCTTGAGCAGCGACACCATGTAGGTATCGGCATTGCGCCAGAACCCTTTCTGGTATTTGCCGATGATGTCGTCGAGGTAGTCCGACAGCGTGGCGTGACCGGCCTGGGGCATCGCGAGGTAGCCGGGCAGCAGGTTGAACAGCGTCGGCACGTCGGTGGAGCCTTGGATGCTGGCGTGGCCGCGCAGCGCGATCACGCCGCCGCCGGGCCTGCCGATGTTGCCGAGCAGCAGCTGGATGATCGAGCCCGCGCGGATGTACTGCGCGCCCACCGAGTGCTGGGTCCACCCGACGCTGTACACCAGCGCCGAGGTGCGTTCGCGCCCGGAGTTTTCCGTCCACGCCCGCGCGATCTCGAGGAACTGTTCGGCGGGCACGCCGCAGATGCGCTCCACCATTTCGGGGGTGTAGCGGGCGTAGTGGCGCTTGAGGATCTGGTAGACGCAGCGCGGGTCCTGCAGCGTCGGATCGGCCGGAATCTGTTGGGCGCCTTCGATCGGGGCGCCGCCGGAACCGTGCCGTTCCGGCGCGGCCTCCTCCGAGTCCTCGGCGCCGCCCTCTTCGGTGTCGGTGGTCTGGTACTGCCAGCTCGAGGGGTCGTAGGAGGCGGTGTCGGGGTCGTAGCCGCTGAACAGGCCGTCGAGATCCTCGGCGTCGCGGTAGCGTTCGTCGACCAGGAACGAGGCGTTGGTGTAGGCGGTGACGTATTCGCGGAAGTCGAGCTCGTTGGACAGGATGTAGTTGATCACGCCGCCGAGGAACGCGATGTCGCTGCCCGCGCGCAGCGGGATGTGTTGGTCGGCCAGCGCGCTGGTGCGGGTGAAGCGCGGGTCGATGTGCACGACGCGGGCGCCGCGGGCCTTTGCCTCGACCACCCACTGGAACCCGACCGGGTGGGCTTCGGCCATGTTCGAGCCCATGATGACGATGAAGTCAGAGTTGGCGAGGTCTTGCTGGTAGTCCGTCGCCCCGCCGCGACCGAAGGAGGCTCCCAGACCGGGAACCGTGGCGCTGTGTCATATCCGCGCTTGGTTCTCGATCTGTAACGCGCCCAGGGCGGTGAAGAGCTTCTTGATCAGGTAGTTCTCTTCGTTGTCGAGGGTGGCGCCGCCCAGGCTGGCGATGCCCATGGTGCGGCGTAGCGTGTTGCGGTCGGCGTCGAACTGCTGCCAGCCCTTTTCGCGGGCGTCGAGCACCCGCTCGGCGACCATGTCCATCGCGGTGTCCAGGTCGAGTTCCTGCCACTCGGTGGCATAGGGCGGGCGGTAGCGCACCTTGGTCAGCCGCTGCGGGCCCGTGACGAGCTGCTTGCTGGCAGATCCCTTGGGGCACAGTCGGCCTCGGGAGATCGGGCTGTCCGGATTGCCCTCGATCTGGATGACCTTGTTGTCCTTGACGTAGACGTTCTGCGCGCAGCCGACCGCGCAGAACGGGCAGACCGAGTGCGCGACGCGGTCGGCGTCGACGGTGCGCGGGGTCAGCTCGGCGCTGCGCTTGGACTGGGCGGCCTGCCCGCGTCCCGTCGGATCCTGCCCCGTGAGCTGGCGATATACCGGCCACGACTGGAACAGTTTCTTGATCTGCATCAGCGCCTCCTACCCGCGACATCCCCGATCAAACCCGGGAACCGCGGAGAAGGCAATCAAGCGCGCCTAGTTGCGGCCCATCAGCGCGTCGCGCAGCCGGTCGACCAGCCCGGCGCCGGCTCCGAGAATCTTGTTGGCCGGCGGACGGTCCGGCGCCAACGGGTGTGGCCTGGTGGGCGCCATCTTCTTGGCCTGGTGGAACTTCTCGCTGAGCTCCTGCAGCTCGTCACCCGGGCAGGCGGTGCGAAGCTGAGGCAGCAGGTCTTCCTCTTCGTCCTTGATGTGATGGCGGATGTCGGCGATCAGCTTGCGGACGAGCTCGTCGTACTCCGAGTCCTCGGCGCCAGTCTTCTCGATGTCCTTCATGATCTCCTCGGCCTGCGAGTGCTCCTCGATCTCGTGCTCGACGAGCTCGTCGCCGTCGGGCAGTGCCCGTCGGGCCGTCGGATAGACGTACTGCTCCTCGGCGACGGCGTGCCGCACGATGCCCGCGATCACGTGGTCCACCAGATCCGGTTGGGTGCGCGGATCACCGCCGGATTCGATCTCGGTGAACACGCTCTCGAACTCGCGGTGGTCGGCGATGATGTCGTCGACGATGTTGCCCGTCACGGTGTCAGCCATGGTCCTCCTTCGTTCGTCCGCCGCGTACCCCCGGCCGCGGCGGCCAAACTCCTCGCGAGCGCGCAGCCTTGTAATAATTTGGCGGCCAGACCATACAAAGGTGAGCGCTCCGGCGATGGGTGTTCTACCCGCGCTGATCGCAAGAGTTGCGCGGCTGTCGAAATTACAATGCGGCGTCAGCCAACATCCCACACTCTCTTCAACGGAACCCGGCTACGAATGTCACCGCTCAGATGGTCGTAATGTTCTAACACTAGGTCAACGACGTCCTCAGACTGCCAAACCCGGACTCGCAACTGGTTGCTCTTCACAGCTTCTTGGGCTGGCTTTGTCAGCCCACCCCATGCAACGAGGAGGCCTTGGCGCGCACCATGGGTCGCCATAACTCCGTGCAATTGCGAGACCACCGGAGACCCTACTTGGCTTTTACCAGATTTAACTTGAACCAGGATCGGATCATCCAACCCGAGCAAGCCCCGGCCGGCGACGATGTCGATTCCGCCGTCTGGCCCCGGGGGCGATTGCATACAGCGCATTCCTTCTACTTGGAGCAACCCTGTCACGAGTGTGGCGAGGTCGTGGCCAGTGAACTCCTCCTCGATCTTGGTGGTGATTTGGTTTCGTGCGGCCTCTTCGATATCGGGAGCTAGTTCTGGCTCATCGACGACGTCAGTCGTGTCAGTACCTGGTGGTTGCTTGTGTTGATTCGAAATTGGAGATTTTGTCACTTGCCCTGGGTCGCTGCCGTGCTCGAGGAGGTGCGCCAATCGAGCCACTGCATTGCCCTTTCTCGGGCTGAAGATCGTGAGGGCGCTCCCTAGGGTGAACAGCAGGTCCTGCTTTACCGCAGAACGTGGAAGATCTTCGCGTTGCCAGTCGACTTTTACGACGTGCCGCTTACCGGGATCCGGTTCTTGTGCACGGTATTCGTACGGACCGGTAACACGACCGAGCGCGATCTGCTTGGTGGTTTTCATGGGCATAGCTAGGAGGTCGCCTGGCTTGATTCGCCCGCGAAGTGCCCACAGTTGCCCTGTAAAGTTCGCCAGTTTGCTTTCCGAAGCATCTTTGAAGGAGGCAGCGACGACTTGTGCGACTTCGTCACGTGTCGTGCACGGTGTCAGATCTGGCACTAATGCCCAGCCTCCGCCCGAGTACCCCGACTGGAGCGCCCAGGCGTCGCGCTCGCCGTGCCGGCCGGAACGGATTACCCATGCGTCTATCATCTCCTTGATTCCTCCTCGCCGACATCGACCATAGAACGTCCCAGTCCGATCGCCGGTGCACCAAAGGCATATTTCTGCTCAAGTCTTCGCGTTCGACTTCGGCTAGACCACCGTGCGTGTACCGTCGGCAGCCCGTCGCGTCACACCTCGGGCGTCGAGGTGTTCCAGCAGTGGCACCGCGACCCGGCGAGTGGTGTTCAGCGCGCGCCTGGCCTCGGCGACGGTGAACGGCTGCGTCAGCGTCGCCAACACCTCGGCCGCCCGGTCACAAGCGTCCGCGCCGAGCACGACGCCCTCGGCGATGCGGGTCAGCCGCTTCGCGCGCACCGCCGCGGCGAGCTCGCGCGGCCCGAGCTTGAGTTCACTGAGCTGATCGGCCTCCGGCGCGCGGAATGGCTCTTCCGCCAACCACTTTTCGACCGTGCGCACCGCATCGTCCACCCGCGGCGGCAGCGCCGCATCGGGGCGCCGCACCAACCCGTCGGCCACGATCAGACCGGTTCCGTCGAGCACCTCGGCCACCAGCTCCACCGCGGGCAGTTCGAGCTCTTGTCGCAGCGTCTCCAACGGCATGCCCGCGGCGATGTCGTGCTCTGCCGACCACCGCTTTACCGCCGCCGGTGCCTCGCGCCGCCGCTGCGCCCACCACCGCTCATCTACCACCCACTCGCCGACCCGCAGACCGTCGAGCGGAAAGCCCATGGCGCGCATTTCATCTACCCGCGCACACGCCGGCGGCCGTGCCCGCCCGGAAGCCAGCTCGCCGGCTCGCTCTCGCGCCGCCCCGCGCCGTCGCAGCGGCGGCGGGCGTACGTCGAGCACCTCGATACCCGCGGCGATGCGGTGCCGGCCGGGGTCGCGCAGCAACCCGACGTCGCCGACACGCAACGGCAACGGTCGCGCCAGTCGCAGCCGCGCTGCGGTCCCCAGCGGACGCACAGTCACCGGCACCGCCGTGGAACCGATGTGCAACATCAGGTTTCGGGGCAGCTCCTCTGATGCCCGCACCGAAACATCCACTTCGGCGGTGTCGAGCCACGCCCCCGGTGTACGTAGCGCGTCGCCGCGGCTGATCTCGCGGTGGTCCGCCCCGCGCAGGTTCACCGCGACGCGCGCCACCGCCGAAACGGACATTTCGGCACATCCCAGCGACTCCAACCCCCGCACGGTGTACCGCCGGCCCGCGTGCTCGACCTCGTCGCCGACCCGCAGTGTGCCCGCCCTCAGCGTGCCGGTGACCACCGTGCCCGCCCCGCGAATCGTGAACGAACGATCCACCCACAGCCGTACGTCGGCGTCCACATCCGGGGCAGGCAGCCGCTCGGCGAGCGCCACCAGCTCCGCCCGCACCGCATCCAGATCCGTGCCCAGCACCACGGGGGCATCCGGAAACCGTTGCCGGACTTGGCTGATGGCAATAATAGGGTCGGCGAGGTCGGCCTTGCTGATCACGACCAGCGTGTGCCGCACCCCCAACGCCTGCATCGCGGCGAAATGCTCCTCGGACTGTGGCATCCACCCCTCGGTGGCCGCGACCACGAACATCACCGGATTTTCCGGGGCTACCGCCCCAATACCGGCGAGCATGTTGGCCACGAACCGTTCGTGGCCGGGCACGTCGACGAACGCGAACGTCCGGCCCGCGATCTCCGTCCACGCGTAGCCGAGCTCGATCGTCAACCCGCGGCGCTTCTCCTCGGCCAGCCGGTCCGGCCACATGCCGGTAAGCCGTTGTACGAGCGTCGACTTCCCGTGGTCGACGTGGCCCGCGGTGGCTACGACATGCATGCCAGCACCGCACGCACCAGCGCGTCGTCGTCGTCCGGCCGCACCGTCCGCAGATCCAGCAGGCACCGGCCGTTCTCCAACCGGCCGACCACCGCCGGGTCGCCCACCCGCAGAGGTGCCGCACACGTTTCGGGCAGACTTACTGCCGCGCTTGGCAGTTCGACACCCGGCGCGCCACCGCCGCCGACTGCGGCGACACAGTCCACCGCCTGCGCGTCGGGCACCTGCGCGGCCATCCGCTCGGCCCGTAAGCGCAGCGACGCCACGTCGACCTCGAGCGCCTCCACCACCGGCGGAGGTGGGCCGGTCAGCGTCGCCTCCAGCGCCGCCAACGTGAGCTTGTCCACGCGCAGCGCCCGCGCCGCCGGGTGGCGTCGCAGCCGCTCGATCAACTTCGTCGTCCCGAACAGCAGCCCGGCCTGCGGCCCGCCGAGCAGCTTGTCGCCGCTGGCGGTGACGAGATCGGCGCCGTCGCGCAGCATCGTCGTCGCATCAGGCTCGTCGGGCAGCAGCGGATGCGGCCTCAACAATCCCGAGCCGATGTCGACCACCAGGGGCACGCCCAGGCCTGTCAGCTCGGAAACGCTTACCGCAGAGGTGAATCCGCTGAGCAGATAATTCGACGGGTGGACCTTGAGCACGAAGCCGGTGTCGGGGCCGATCGCGTCAGTGTAGTCGCGCAGATGGGTGCGGTTGGTGGTGCCGACCTCGCGGAATCGCGCGCCGGTGGACTGCATCAGCTCGGGCAGCCGGAACCCGTCGCCGATCTCGATGAGCTCGCCGCGGCTGACCACGATCTCCTTGCCCGGCGCCAGCGTCATCGCGGTGAGCAGCAGCGCGGCGGCGTTGTTGTTGACCACGTGCACGCCGCCCGCGGTGGAAACGGCGGCGGCCAGCGCTGCCAACGCGCCGCGGCCGCGACGCGCGCGTCGTCCCGTCTCGAGATCGAACTCGACGTCGGTGGCGCCCGCGGCGGTGACCATCGCGTCGACGGCCGCCTGCGACAGCGGTGCGCGCCCGAGGTTGGTGTGCACGACGACGCCGGTCGCGTTGATCACCGGGCGCAGGCTCGCGGCGCTGGTCGGCAACGCGGCGACGGCGTAGTCGGCCACCTGGTCGGGCGCGATCGTGCCCGACCTGGCCCGCTGCTGCGCGTCGGCGACGACGGACTTCACCAGGGAGCGACCCAGTGTGCGCGAGGCCGCGGCCAGGCGGGGGTCGGCCAGCAGCACGTCGGTGCGCGGCACCTGCCGGCGCGGATCGTCGGGCGATTTCGGCGCGCTCGTGGACTCTGCGGGGGCATCAGCGCGCCGAAATCGCCTCGTCATGAGGCCATCATGGCAAGCCGCCGCTGGGGTAGACAGAAGAAGTGCTGATCTCGGTGGGCCACGGGACGCTGGACAAGGCCGCACTGGTCGAGCTGTTGACCGGCGCCGAGGTCGACGCGCTCGTCGACATCCGCCGCTACCCCCACAGCCGGCGCAACCCCGACGTCGCAACGGAGGCGATCACCGCGTGGGCGGCCGACGCCGGGCTGGACTACCGCTGGGACGCCCGCCTGGGCGGGCGCCGACGGCTACCCGCCGACACCGAGCCCGAGGACACCTGGTGGCGGGTGAAGCAGTTCGCCGCCTACGCCGCCTACACCCGCACCGCGGAGTTCGGCGCGGCGCTCGACGAGCTGCTCGCGCAGGCGCGGCGGCAGCGCACGGCGATGATGTGCAGCGAGGCGGTGTGGTGGCGGTGTCATCGGCGCATCGTCGCCGACGTCGCGGTGGTGAAGTTCTCGACCGAGGTGTGCCACCTGATGCACGACGGCCGGCTGCGCCCCCACCCGCCGTCCGAGGGCGCGCGACTGCGCGACGACGGCCAGCTGGTGTGGGTCTGACCTGGGGCTCTGCCGGGCCGGGCCGGTGGCGGAGGCGGACGGGAATCGAACCCGCCAGCGACAGGATCTGCCGCTCAACGATTTTGAAGACCGCGCCGGTCACCAGACCGGATACGCCTCCCTGCCCACGCCAGATCATGCCAGGGCAGCATGGAGGCCATGGCTTATCGACTGACCCAGTACGCCCACGGCGGCGGCTGTGCATGCAAGATCCCGCCCGGCGAGCTGGAGGACGTGGTGCGCGGGCTGACGTCGGCGGCGCCGTGCGACCCGGTGGGCGAGCTGCTGGTCGGTCTGGACGACGGCGACGACGCGGCCGCCGTGCGCGTGAACGGCGACACCGCGCTGATCGCGACGACGGACTTCTTCACCCCGGTCGTCGACGACGCCTACGACTGGGGCCGCATCGCGGCTGCCAACGCGTTGTCGGATGTGTACGCGATGGGCGGGCGGCCCGTGGTCGCGGTGAATCTGCTGGGCTGGCCGCGCGAGGAGCTGCCGATCGAGTTGGCGGCCGAGACGCTGCGCGGCGGGCTCGACGTCTGCGGCGCGGCGGGGTGCCATCTGGCGGGCGGGCACAGCGTCGACGACCCGGAGCCGAAGTACGGCTTGGCGGTGACGGGTATCGCCGACGCGAATCGGCTGCTGCGCAACGACTCCGGCAGGGCGGGGCTGCCGTTGTCGTTGTCGAAGCCGCTGGGCATCGGGGTGCTCAACAGCCGGCACAAGGCCACCGGCGAACGGTTTCCCGAGGCTATCGAGGTGATGACGACGCTGAATGCCGCCGCGGCGCAGGCTGCGCTGCAAGCGGGTGTCGAATGTGCCACCGACGTCACGGGTTTCGGGTTGCTGGGTCATCTGCACAAGCTCGCGCGGGCCAGCGGCGTGACGGCGGTGCTCGACGCGAACGCGGTGCCCTACCTCGACGGCGCGCGCGAGGCGCTGACGGCCGGGTATGTCAGCGGCGGCACCAAGCGCAACCTCGACTGGGTCTCGCCGAATGTCGACCTGAGCGCGGTCGACGAGGCCGAGGCGCTGCTGCTCGCCGACGCGCAGACCTCCGGCGGGTTGTTGATCGCCGGGGAGATACCGGGCGCGCCGGTCATCGGGGAGCTGGTGCCGCGTGGAGAGCACACGATCGTGGTGCGGTAACGGCGTAGCCGCCTGACCGTTCGCGAAACGTGCACCAGGGCTGTCGCCCGGCGGGCAGCCGCGACCCTGGTGTACACCTCGAGAAAAGGGACAACCTCGACCGAGCGGTTGCGACACGGTCACGGACGCGTATCCATTGGAACTCAGCGATCCCAACAAGATCAATCGTCACTATCGTCACATCAGCCCCAGTTGACGTCAATGCGACGTCCGCCCCGGAACCCGGAAAGGTGTGACATGTCGCCGCGTCGACGCATCGCAAACCGCTCGATGGCGTCGGCGGCTGCGATCGGATTGATCGCCACGCTCGGTGTCGCGCCGCCGGCCGCGGCCGAACCGTGCACGGGCGCCGCCGCGGCAGCCCAACCGCCCGCGGCCAACAACGCCGAGGAAACCCCGCTGCTGCCGGGGGTCAACCTCCGCCCGGTCGGCCAACGTCCCGACGGCGCCAACGACGACGCCCCGCTGCCGAGCCTCGGGCAGGTCTCCGCGCCGCTGCGGCAGCAAGCCGGGGTGCGGCCCCGACCGGACGTCCCCGACGCGCAGGCCGTGAACCCGCAGCCCGCACCGCCTCCGCCGCCGTCGGCACCGGGCACCTCGCTCGTCGGCTGGGTGACGGGACCCGACAGCCCGAACAAGACCATCGAGCGATTCGCGATCACCGGCACCGACCTCGGAATCATGTGGGACAACGGCGATCCCGCCAACCGCCAGGTGTTGATGGCGTTCGGCGACACCTACGGCTACTGCAGTGTGCGCGGCCAGCAGTGGCGCTACAACGTGCTGATGCGCAGCCAGGACGGCACGCTGTCGAACACCGTTGCCGTACCCAACGGCGTTCTGGCCAGCAGCTATTCGGGTTCACCGATGCTACGGCCGAACATCTCCAAAGCGATTCTGCCCGGCGTGAAGTGGGCGCCCGAGGAGAAGGGCATGATCCCGACCGCAGGAATCGCGGTGGGCGGCAAGCAGTATCTCAACTTCATGTCGATCAAGAGTTGGGACGGCGACGGCCGCTGGACCACCAACTACTCGGCGATCGCGGTGTCACCCGACAACGGCGAGCACTGGGGCATCTACCCCGACAGCGTGCGCCCCGCGGCTGAAAACGGTATTCCCAACGTCAAATACAGCCCGGGAAACCAGAACTTCCAGCAGGGCGCGTTCCTCAAACCCGGACCCGGCGACCCCTACATCTACTCGTTCGGCACCCCGTCCGGGCGCGGCGGCCCGGCGTTCGTCTCGCGGGTTCACCCGGCATATGTGCCCGACCTGCGGAAGTACGAGTACTGGAGCGCCGACGCGAACGCCTGGGTGCCGGGCGACCCGGCCGCCGCCACGCCGGTGATCCCCGCGCCGGTGAGCGAGATGTCGGCGCAATACAACACGTATCTCAACGAGTACCTGGTGCTGTACGGCAACGCCGCCAACGACATCGTCGCCAGGACCGCGCCCGCCCCGCAGGGCCCGTGGAGTCCCGAACGGCTACTCGTGCGGTCCTGGGACTTCCCCGGCGGCATCTATGCGCCGTTCCTGCATCCGTGGTCGACGGGCAAGGAGCTGTACTACAACCTGTCGCTGTGGTCGGCCTACAACGTGATGTTGATGAAAACCGTTTTGCCGTAACCCAAAAAACACCCCGAAATACATTGTGGGCTGGCGAGATACCCGCCAGCCCACAACGACGACGTACTCGTCAGACGGCCGTCACTCCGACCGCCTGCGGACCCTTGGCGCCCTGTTCGATCTCGAACTGGACGCGCTGGTTCTCCGTCAGCGTCCGATATCCGTTTCCACGGATTTCGCTGTAATGGACGAACACATCCTTGGCGTCACCATCAGGCGCGATGAAGCCGAAGCCTTTGTCTTCGTTGAACCATTTCACGGTTCCCTGTGTCATACTTTCCAACTTCTCTCATTCTTGAACGGATGTCAGAGGACATCCCTTGTCAGGGTAGCAGCACCGCCCGCGTCAACCTAGCGGCACAGAAAACACGTTGTGCGCCAAGCGGTTACGTCAGCGCGGCGGTCCACAACGCGGATTGCGCGGAGGCGTCGCGAACAACGCTTTCGGCCGCCTCACACCATCGGCTGTCAAGTTCCGCACCCACGAGCGGCCTGCCCGACGCGCATCGCATCACCAGGTTGCCCAGCGCCGGTGTCGTCATATGGGGCACGACGAGAAGCTTGGCCTCGGCGGTGCAACCGACGACTTTCATCAGTCGAAGCCGTCGATGCTCGGCGGCGGCCTTGGGCGGCGCGCTCTGCAGAATTGAATTCAGGTCCGGGGCCCCGTCGGTGGCCGACCAGTTGATGCAGATGTCGACGATCTCGCCGAGCGGCCGGTGCAAAACCCCGATCAGTTGCGGCAATTCACCGGCCGTCGAGCCGGTATGGGGCCACCACGCGCCGTCGATGTCCGCGCCCAATGTCGGTGCGAGCACCAGTCTGACGGGCCGGGCCAGTCGGCGCGTACCCGCCAAGCCGTTCATGCGGAACGTCGCGTCGCGGAGTGCTGATCGGAGAACACCGGGTTCTTCACCGGTTCGTCGGAGTCACTGGTGTTCGAGGTGGGTTCGGTCTTGTCGAGATGTGAAAACAGTTCGGATGCCTTCATAAAGAAGTCCTCAAGTATGTGCGCCCGGGCCACGAAGGCGAAGGGCGGTCGAAATCGCAGATGCGATGCTGACCGGAATCGGTCTACGGCCCAGCCTACACGCCGCTATCCGGCCCCGAATTCCAGTGCCGGTTCCGCCGAATCGACACCGCGGCTGCTGGAGATCGTCAGCATGTCGGGGCGGACCTCGTAGCGGGCCCCGTCGGCGGGGTTGACCGCCACGAACCCGGCACCGGAGCGCACCGCGTCGCTCAGTTGCAGGCTCGCGCCGTCGCTCAGCCGTTCCCCGCGGTAGTAGTAAGCGCCGGGCGAGGTTTCGCACACCACCGCCAGCGAGTTCGCCGTCCGGATCGCCGCGGCCGGCGAGTCGCCCGCGTTGCACCGGGCTGAGTGCCCGACGAAGCCCAGGGAATCGGTGCCCGACACCCCCGCGATCGGGGCCCCGGTCGGTGACGGCGTCGTCGTCGGGGTGGTCGTCGTCGGCGACGTGGTGGGCGTGGTGGTCGTCGGAGCCGTCGTCGTCGGTGCGGTCGGTTCCGGCGGCACCGCCAGCGGTGTCTGCGGTTCGCTGCCGCCGTCGGCGAACACCAGCACCGCGGCCAGCACCACGGCCGCGGTGAACATCACGATCGTGCCGATCAGCAGCGCCAGCTGCGCCGGCCCGAACCGGGACTTACGCGCGGGCGGCGCAGGTGGGGGCGGCGCGTACGGCAGATAGCCCGTGCCGGCCGGGTTCGGATAGACCGCCGAGAACTGCCGCGTCGACGGCGGCGGGGCGGGCGCGAGCGCCGGCGTCGCGCTGGGCGCCTGATCGACCGCCGCGGCCGCCGCCTTGGCCAGCTCCCCGGCCGAGGCGTAGCGGTCGGTGGGCTTTTTCGCCATCCCGCGGGCGACGACGTCGTCGAAGGCCCGGCTGATCCCGCGTCGCATGATGCTGGGCCGCGGCGGCGGGTTGAACAGGTGCGCGCTGATGACCTGGCGCAAATCGGCGGCCTCGAACGGCGCCCGGCCGGTGAGCGCCTCGTAGAGCAGGCACGACAACGAGTACACGTCGGACGCCGGGCCGCCGCGTTCGCCGTTGAAGCGTTCGGGCGCCATGTAGGCGCTGGACCCGATGAGCAGCCCGGTCATCGTCACCGTCGCCTCGCCGGTGCCGTGCGCGATACCGAAGTCCACCAGGTAGGCGAAGTCGTCGGAGGTGAGCAGCACGTTCTCCGGTTTGATGTCGCGGTGCACCAGGCCGTTGGCGTGCGCGGCGTCCAGCGCCGAGGCCACCTGGGAGATGATCGACACCGCCCGGCGCGGCGGCAGCGCACCCTCGTTGCGCAGCACGTCCTTGAGGCTGGCGCCCTCCACCAGCCGCATGTCGATGTAGAGCACACCGTCGATCTCGCCGAAATCGTGCACGGGGATGACGTGCGGCTCCTGCAGCCGGGCCGCGACGCGGGATTCGCGGCGAAACCGCTCCTGAAACGTCGGATCCGACGCCAGGTCCTGGCGCAACAGCTTGATCGCCACCATGCGATCGCGCGCGGTGTCGTAGGCGCGATACACCTCGCCCATGCCCCCGACCCCGATCAGAGACTGCAGCTCGTAGGACCCGAACCGGGTACCCAGCCGTGAGCCGCCCTTCGGGGAACTCACATGAAATCCTTTCCGTGTGCGGCGCGCGGAGGCGACTGTGCAGGTCAAACGATAGGGTTCCCGCTGCGCGCCCAGACCTAACGCGGAGGTCCCCGCGGCGAACGCTCGACACTACCAAAGTGTATGCCGCACAGATGGATTGGTGTTACCGCCGAACGCCGGCTCAGCCGCCCTCTTCTTCCTCGGTGGTCTCCGGGCCTGGGGCGGTGACCGGCGGTGACGCGCTGACGTCGGGCGGGCGGGTCTCGGAGGTCGGGCCTTCGTTGGTCTCGGCAGGCGGCGGCTGTTCGGCGGGCGGCGCGGCCGGCGGACCGGTGGGCGTGACGACGGGCGGCGGCGTGGTGACCGGCGCCTGCTGCTGGGTCGTCGGCGGGGGCGGCGCGGGTGGCGGTGGCGACGTGGTCGTCGTCGTGGTGGTGGTCGGGGTCGTCGTGGGGGTCTCTTGTGGCGCGTCGTCGCCGCAGGCGGACAACGCGGCGACGGCGACGACGGCTGCCGCGCCGATCGCGAGGCGCACAGCGCGGTTGGTTTCGCTCATCAGCGCTCCCTGGGGCTTGGCGGTGAAAGCCCACGGGTTCCCTCCCGCCGGGAGCGCAAAACGCTATCGCGTCGCGCCGTTGATCGTCGGCGTGTCGAGCATGCCCTGCTCCACGCCCCACATCGTGGCGATGGTGCGGTACTCGCCGGTCTCGATCAGGTGCTCCAGCGCCAGGCGCAGCGACTCGGCCAGCGCTGACCCCTTCGCCACCGGCCACCCGTAGGGCGCGGCGTCGAACACCTGCCCGGCCGCCTCCAGCGCGCCGCCCGAGGTCTTGATCGCGAACCCGGTCACCGGCGAATCCGCCGACATCGCGTCGACCTCGCCGTTGATCAGCGCGGTGTTCAGGTCGTTCTGGCTGACGTAGACGGCCTTCTCGATCGGCGGCAGGCCGGCCGCCTCACATGCGGCGCTCTTGGCGGGGATCTCCTCGGTCTCCTGCAGCGACGCGTAGGACACCCCGACCCGCAGCCCGCACGCGTTGTCCGGGTCGACGGCGGAGCCGACCTGCTGGGCCCATTGCGTGCCCGCCTCGAAGTAGTCGACGAAGTCCACCGACTCCTGGCGTTCCTTGGTGTCGGTGAACGACGACATCCCCACGTTGAAGTCACCCGCTCGCACCGACGGGAAGATCGCCTCGAACGCCGTCTCGCGGTACTCCGGCACCAGGCCGAGCGTGCGTGCGACCGCGTTCATCAGGTCTACGTCGAACCCGACGATCTGGCCCTCGGCGTCCTTGAATTCGTTTGGCGCGTAAGGGACATTCACGCCGACGATCAATCGGCCCGTGGACCGGATGTCCTCGGGCACCGTCGCCGCGATGGACTCCACCGCACCCGACACCGCCTCCGGCGTCGCGGTCGAGGAACTCTCGGCCATGCTCGCCGGGGTTGCCTCGCCGCCGGAGCCGCCGCCGCGCCACTGCCACACCCCGAAGGTGCCGAGCGCGGCGACCAGCACGAGCGCGCCCGTCACCGCGAGCACCCGCCGCTTGGTGACCGGTTTGCGCTGCGCGGCGTGGCGCCCGCTGCCGGTCACCCGCACGGGCGCGTTGAGCGCGCGTCGCGCGGCCTCGGCCAGCGCGCCCGCCGTCTGGTACCGCTTACCCGGCTTTTTGGCCATGCCCCTGGCGATGACCTCGTCGAACGCGGCGAGCTTGGGATCGGTGGCCGACGGCCGCGGTACGTCCTTGGTCATGTGCGCGGCGATCTGCTGCTCGAGGGTGTCGGCCGGATAGGGCCGCACCCCGGTCAGGCATTCGTAGAGCACACAGGTCAGCGCGTAGATGTCGGCGGTGGGGTCTACGGGTTTGCCCTCGAAGCGCTCGGGGGCCATGTAGGCCATCGTGCCCAGCGTGCTACCGGCTGTCGTCAAGCCCTGATCGCCGGCCGAGCGGGCGAGCCCAAAGTCGATGAGGTACACGAAGTCTCGGTCGGTGATCAGGATGTTCGACGGTTTGACGTCGCGGTGGATCAGGCCGGCCTGGTGCGCGGCGTCCAGCGCGGTTCCGACCTGTTCGACGATGCTGACGGCGAGCGCGGGCTCCAGCGCATTGCCTCCGCCCGCGAGGATGGTGCCCAGGTTGCGGCCCTCGATGAGGCGCATGTCCAGATACAGCCGGCCGTCGATCTCGCCGAAGCCGTGAATCGGCACCACGTGCGGGTCGTTGAGGCCGGCCGCGGCGTGGGATTCGCGCCGGAACCGCTGCTGAAACGTGTCGTCGGCGGCCATGGCGACGGGCAGCACCTTCAGGGCGACGACGCGGTCGGTGCGGGTGTCGTAGGCGCGGTAGACCTCCCCCATTCCGCCCCGGCCGATCAACTGTTGCAGTCGATAGTGCCCGAATGGTGTCGCGTCCACCCATCACTCCTCGGCAGCGTCCCCGCGTCGCTGTGTCGACCGAAACTATCGCACGTTTGCCAGCAATGTGGCAGCGCGTGCCATTTCGATGGCGTTCAGGCGGCACGCACCAGCACGGTGTCGGGCGTCGAGATCGCCGATGCGTCTGCCGTCGGCACCGTCAGCGTGATGTCGGAGATGCGGATTTCCCCCAGCGTCCACGCCGTCTGATAGGTGACCGCGGATGCGACGATCTGCAGTGTCACCGTCTGCCCCGGCGCCAGGGTGTGGGCCACCGGTTCCAGCGAGATCTTCGCCGTGTGGGTCTTGCCGTCCAGCGTCACCGGAATCGGTGTGACCTGATTGCCGAGCACCAAACCCGTTGAGTCGTCGACGAGTTGGGCGTAGACATGCCGGGTATAGCCGGTCCCGGCATAGCTGAACTCCAACTCGGGTGCGCCGACGATGTAGGTGGTCGTGACCGCCGCGGTGGTGGTCAGGTAGACCGCGTTGGGCGCTGGGGCGGCAGACAATAGCCCCAACAACGCGCCGATCGGTCCCGCGCCCAACGCCCGCAGGTTGGGCCCGGACCCGCCCAGCAGCGGAAACAGCGGCAGCGCGCCGCCCGCGGCATTCGAGACGGTCAGCGGCGTCGCCGGTTTGACCGGGTAGATGTCCGACGCGAAGTTACGGCCGTGCTGATCGACCCATTCGAACTGCGGGCCGGTCGACACCGGGCGCCCCTTGACGTACCTGGCCAGCCAGTCCATCGTGGCCCGCTCGACGACCTCGCCGTCGTTGATGCTGGTGATGCAGCCGCCGTGACCGCCGCAGTACCACACCACCTTGGTGGGAACGCCGTTGGCGATCAGCACAATCGCGTTGTCGTGGGCCTCCTGCAGGGTGAACAGGGTGTCGACGGTTCCCTGGATCAACAACGTTGGGGCGGTGATGTTTTCGAGTAGCTGCGAGGGGCTGCGCGCGTCGAGAAAGTCCTGGTCGGCCTTCCGTAACTGCCCGGTGATCAGGCCGACCGCGACCGCGGAGTAGATCTGCGGGTTGACCCGGGCGCCGGTGAACACCAGTGCCGCGCTGAGGATGACGCCCCAGCTGGACTTGGTGGCGGCGCTCTTGTACAGCGCGGTGTTGAGATTGTGCCAGGCGATGGTCGGCACGATGGCGTCCACTCGATCGTCGATTGCCGCTGTCACCAACTGGATTCCGCCGCCGTAGGAGGCACCGACCATGCCGATGCGCGGGTCGCCTGGTGCGTCGAGAAGGGCCTCGGGCTGTTGCGAGATCCAGCTGATGATCGCGACCATGTCCTGGCCCTCGAACTGCGGGTGATCGATCTCGAGGCGGCCGCCCGAACTCCACTCACCGCGCGGATCCCATGTGACGACGTTGTAGCCGGACCGCAGCAGCGTGCCGACGCCGACCACCTCGTTGGGCAGAAACGGGCTCGTCATCGCCAGCGGGTTCGTCTCCCCGGGCAGACCGAGCCCGGAGCCGTACAGGATCGTCGGCGCCGCCGTGCCCTTAACGTCGCCCTGCGCCGGGAAGAAGTGCACGTAGATCGGGGTGCCGTCGGCCGAGATGACGTACACGTCGCGGGGTGTGGTTCCGCCGGTGGCGCCGAGCGGATAGCCGATGATGGGGTGCAGGATGTCGCCGATCAGCGGGACCTGCTTGATGGTGGCGACGATCGGGGTGATCACCAGCGGGCCGAGGACCGGGATCTGTTGCAGCGGAGCGAGTACCGGCGTCACCGGTCTCGCGACGACTTCCTCTGGAACGGCCGCGACTGCTGACGCGTCGGTCTCCTGTTCGAGATCGGGGACCACGCCGAGGAATTCGCGCCGCGCGGCCGCGGCCAACGTCCAGACGGCGGGTGTGCCGGCGGGTGCGGCGGGGTGTCGGAGGCGTCGGCGGACAAGTCAAGGGCTGCGGTGGGCTCGTTGGACACGGCGACGGTGGCGGGCTCGGGTGGTTCGTCCGCTCCGGGCTCCTCCTCGACGACGGCGACGTCCGCCACGGGCTCGGCCTCGTCGACCTCTACATCCGGATCGTCCACGCTCGCCGAGTAATTCACGGTGCGGCCGTTGCCCACCGTGGACATCACGTCCCGCTCGTCGAGCGTGGACGTCACGGCCCGCGCGTCGCTGTCGGCGTTGTCGTCGTTTGGCGAGGATTCCGGCTCGGCCGACGAGGACTCCGTCGTCGTCGACGCCGACTCGGTCGTCGTATCCGAGCCCGAGGGGCCCGAGGAGTCCGGTGCGGCCGACGCGATGCCCTGTCCCGTCAGCACCGCCGCACCCACGCCGAGGGCTACCGCCAGCCCACCGATCCGCCCCACGCCCATCCGTAAGTACTTACCGACATCGCGCGCCGCAAGGCGGGCGTTTGGCCGAAATACCCGCCCGCACCCGTTGCTGTCAAAGCCCCGCGCAAGTGGGTTTTCGCAGCTCAGACGGGTAAAATGGCCAGGTGAAGAGCGTTGTGCCGAGTTGGCCGGTCTGCGGCAGGTGCGGTGAGGTAGCGGAGTTCCCCTGGATGGGTGGCACCCACCGTTGTGGTGACGCGCCACCCGACCCGCTGCCCGGGTATGACCCGTTCGACGGGGACGCGGACGAACTGCCCGAGGCCGCTCACCACGGCCGCGTGGCGATCTGGGCGATGATCGACGCCGTCGTCGCCGAACTGTCGGCCTGTCAGGAGCCGAACGTGCAGGTCACCCTCCTCGACGACGATGGGATACAGATCAGCGACGACGGCCGCGGCGTACCGATCACGTTGCCGCACTCCGTGACCGCGGAAAGCGGCTTGGCGGCGATGGTCGAGATCGAGACCCACCGCGACGGCTACCGATGGCTGCAGCAGATCGGCCTCGGCCTGCCCGGCATCGTCGAACGACGAGAACCGACAACAAACACCGGAACGACCGTTCGGTGTTGGGTCACGCCCATGTTCCCCGGCGCGATCGAATACGACGCTCTCGCAGTGCGGCTTCAACACCTGGCGGCCCTCAACGCCGGGCTGGCGGTCACGCTGCTCGACCAGCGGCCGTCGCCGCAGCCGACCCGCGCCTTCTGCTGTCCCGCCGGGTTGGCCGACTATGTCAGACACCTCAACCGGATCAAAACGCCGATACAGCGCACCATCATTCGCTTCGCCGAACGCATCGGGCACGCGGAGGTCGATGTCGCCGCGCAGTGGAACGCCGGCTACTCGGAGTCGATTTCCACCTTGGCCGACGACAACCACCCCGACTACCACACCGCGCTGAGGCAGGGTTTCCGCGACGCGCTGAGCACTGCGCTGCAAGGCTACGTCGACGAGCGCATACCGCTGAAGGCCGCGGCTGACGCGCTGGTTCAAAGCCCACCCGGTCGAGGCAGACGTGATTGCGAACAAGGCGATCTCAACGCACGTGTACGCCAACAGCGCACACCGCAGCGACTGTCGCTCAGCGATTTGGGCGTAGTTCGTCACGCTCAGCGTGACCAAACACGCCCAAATCACCGCGGTCCCGACGCGCGCGCACCGTGATCCGCGCGCCCCGTCGCGGCGTGAAGATCACGTGCCTGAGCCGGATCTTCTCCCCCGGCTCGGTCGTGGTGGCCAGCTCGACGCGGCGCAGGATCTCCCGCAACACCACCCGCATCTCGACCATCGCGAAACCCGCACCCAGACAACGCCGGTTACCGCCGCCGAACGGCAGCCACGTCGTCGGGCTCAGCGTCGCGCCGACCATCCGGTCCGGGTCGAACTCCTCGGGCCGCTCGTAGACGGATTCGCTGGAGTGCACCAGCGTGATGCTCGGCACCACCATCACCCCCGCGGGCAGCCGATAGCCCGCGATCTCCACCGGTTCCTTGATGATTCGGCCGACATCGGGCACCACCGGCCGCGCCCGCAGCGTCTCCTTGGCCACGGCGTCCAGATACTCGTCGTCGCCGGAGTCCGCCGCGGCCACCGCCTTCGCCAAGATCTGCGGGTGGCGGGTCAACCGCTCCAACGCCCACGACAGTCCCGTCGCGGTGGTGTCGTGGCCCGCGACCAGCAGCGTGATCAGCTGATCGCGTATCTGCTTGTCGCTCATCGCGGTTCCGTCGTCGGCGCCGGCCTGCACCAGCATCGCCAGCGCGTCGGTGCGCGACGCCAGGTCGGGGTCGGCGCGCCGCTCGGCGATCTCGGCGTAGAGC
Organism: Mycolicibacterium pulveris; assembly: GCF_010725725.1. Lineage (NCBI taxonomy): Bacteria > Bacillati > Actinomycetota > Actinomycetes > Mycobacteriales > Mycobacteriaceae > Mycobacterium > Mycolicibacterium pulveris. Next base: position 1,453,107 of record NZ_AP022599.1, read on the forward strand.
AGCCGGTCGGCCTCGGCCATGCATTCCCGCAGCCGGCGCCATGGCCGACGCTCCAACAGATGCGGCTTGGCGATCGCCATCGACTGCCACGGCCCCACGTTGAGCAGCCGCGGCATCACGTCGCGCAGCGCGGCCAGCCGGGCCGGGTCGCTCGCACCGATCACCGTCCTCAGGATCACCTCCAGCGTGATCTCCGACATCTTCGGCACCACCGCAAACGGGGTGCCCACCGGCCAGCCCGCGATGTTCTCCGCGGCGATCTCGGCCATCGTCGTCTCCTGACGCGCCACGGCGTCGCGATGGAACGGGCTCATCATCAGGCGGCGACGCTCGCGGTGCGCATCGCCGTCGATCACCAGAACCGAACTGTCGCCGAGCAGCCCGCCCAGCATCGAATTCGCCTCGCCGGCGTGGAACACCCGCGGATCCCCGGCGAACACCGTCTTGATGTCGTCGGGGTCGGCCAGGTACACCATCTGGCCCATCACCGTGTTGCGCAGCGTGAAGACGTCACCGTAGCGGCGCCGGCACGCGGCCACGAACGGCGACCACCACCGCGCCATCAACAGCATCTGAACAAACGAGGGGATCGGAGGTCCCGGGGGCAAGCCCGCCCGCGTTGTTCTACTCATGCCTAATACCGTACGAACCCGGGCACCGACACGGAAGCGATTTCAGAAATGTCTCGACCGCTCAGGGCCGGTACTGCAGAATCCGGTCGTCGCCGTCGCGCGGGCTCCCGCGCCCGTCGCGGTTGCTGGTGGTGAACCACAACGCGCCGTCGGGCGCCGCGACCACCGTCCGCAGCCGCCCGAACCGCCCCACGAACAGCGCCTCCGGATTACCCAACGCGCCGTCGCCGCCGACCGGGATCCGGAACAGCCGCTGACCGCGCAGCGCCGCGACCCACAACGCGCCGCCGTAGAACGCCAGCCCCGACGGTGACGCCTCGTCGACGCCCCACTGGATCGCCGGGTCGATCAGGCCGTCGACGCCGGCGCGGCCCTCGACCATCGGCCAGCCGTAGTTGCCGCCCGGTTCGATCAGGTTGAGCTCGTCGAGCCGGTTCGCCCCGTATTCGGTGGCCCACATCCGCCCGGCGCCGTCCCATGCCAGGCCCTGAATGTTGCGGTGGCCCAACGACCAGACCGGCGATCCGGGGTCCGGGTTGTCCGGCGGCACCGAGCCGTCGAGGTTGATGCGCAGGATCTTGCCGCCCAGCGACGCCGGGTCCTGCGCCAGGTCGGGATCGCCGCGCTCACCGGTGGCCACGTAGAGCTTGCCGTCGGGGCCCAGCGCGATGCGCCCGCCGTTGTGGATGGAGCCGGCCGGGATGCCGGTGAAGACCGGCGTCGGCGCCGACAGCGCGGTGCCGTCGAAACCCATCCGGACCACCCTGTTGTCCTGGGCGGTGGTGAGGTAGGCGAACACGGAGTCCCCGGCGGTGACCAGGCCGAGCAGGCCGCCCTCCCCACGGGCCGCGACACCCTCCACGGTGCCGACCGGGTTGACCGTTCCCGAGACCGCCATGTGTTTGATCGCGCCGGTGTTGCGTTCGGCGATCAACGCGCCGCCGTCGGGCAGAAACGCGATGCCCCACGGCACGTCGAGGTTGGCGGCGACGTCCCGCGGTTCCGCGCCGCTGGGCTGACCGCGGGATTCGGTGTTGTATCCGCATGCGGCCACCAACATCACGCTCGATGCGACGGCCAGCAATGCGCGCGCGAATGCAGTCACCGCATAGGAGTACCCGGGCCGGCCAATCCCACTACGCTGGTTCGCGCGTGAATATGAAGGTGGCCATCAGCGGCGCCGGCGTGGCCGGCGCGGCCATCGCACACTGGCTGCAGCGCACCGGCCACACCCCGACGCTCATCGAGCAGGCACCGGCGTTCCGCACCGGCGGCTACATGATCGACTTCTGGGGCGTCGGCTACCGGACCGCGCGGCGCATGGGCATCGAACCGGCTATCCGCGACGCCGGTTATGAAGTGCAGTCGGTGCGCTCCGTCGGCGCCGACGGCAAGACCAAGTCCGAGCTGAAAATCGAGAACCTCCGTGCGATGGTCGGCGACGACGTGATCAGCCTGCCCCGGGGCGACCTCGCGGCGGCCATCTACGACACCATCGACGGCAAGGTCGACGCCCTCTTCGGCGACAGCATCGCCACGCTCGACGAGCATCCCGACGGGGTGCGGCTCACCTTCGAGCACGCCGAGCCGCAGGAGTTCGACCTCGTCATCGGCGCCGACGGACTGCACTCCAACGTGCGACGGCTGGTCTTCGGCCCCGAACAGGACTACGAGCACTACCTGGGCTGCAAGGTCGCCGCGTGCGTGGTCGACGGCTACCGTCCGCGCGACGAACTGGTCTACCTCACCTACAACGTCCCCGGTAAGCAGGTCGGCCGCGTCGCGCTGCGCGGGGACCGCACCCTGTTCCTGTTCGTCTGGCGCGCCGAGCACGACGACGCCGGGCTGTCCCCGAAACAGCAGTTGCACAACGGGTTCGACGACGCCGGCTGGGAATGCGCGCAGATCCTCGCCGCGGTGGACGGCGTCGACGACCTCTACTTCGACGTGGTCAGCCAGATCCGGATGGACCGATGGTCACAGGGCCGGGTGATGCTGATCGGCGACGCGGCCGGCTGCATATCGCTGCTCGGCGGCGAAGGCACCGGGCTGGCGATCACCGAGGCCTACGTGCTCGCCGGAGAACTGCAGCGTGCCGGCGGCGACCACCGCCGCGCCTTCGCCGCCTATGAGGCGCAGCTGCGCCCGTTCATCGCGGAAAAGCAGGCCGGCGCCAAACGGCTGATCGGCTTCTTCGCCACCAAGACCCGCTTCGGGCTGTGGTTTCGCAACATCGCCATCCGCAGCATGGCCTTCCCGCCGCTGGCCAGGATGTTGGCCGGTAGCGCCGCCGACGATTTCGACCTGCCCGACTACGCCATGTAGCGCGGCTACGCCGACAACCAACGCCATACCGATAGGTTGTCGGCGAGTCGCCACCCCCGCGACCCCGAGACGAAAGATCGTGGAGACATGCGCGTTGACGGGCGGGAGATCACCGTTTCCGGCAGCCTGCTGCAACCCCTGACGCGACGGACCAACGACATCCTGCGGGTCGTGCTGTCCGGGCTGTTTCTGGCGATCGTCATCTTCAGCTCGCTGATCACCCGCAACGAGTGGGTGGCGCTGGAGCAATCGATCTCCCAGATCGTCGGGGTGCTCACCCCCACCCAGGCCAACCTGGTGTACATCGGCTACGGCATCGCGCTGCTGGCGCTGCCGTTCGTGATCCTGGTCGGCCTGATCGTGTCGCGGCAGTGGAAACTGCTCGGCGCCTACGGGGCGACCGCGGCCATCGCCGGGTTGGCGCTGTCGGTCACCGGCGAGGGCCTGGCGGCGCCGCGCTGGCATTTCGACCTGTCCGAGCGCCTGGACTCGGTGACCTCCCAGTTCGTCGACGATCCGCGCTGGATCGCCATGCTGGCCGCGGTGCTCACCGTGTCGGGACCGTGGCTGCCCGCGCGCTGGCGGCGCTGGTGGTGGACGTTGCTGCTGGCGTTCGTGCCGGTCCACCTCGTGATCAGCGCGATCGTGCCCGCGCGCTCGCTGTTCGGCCTTGCCGTCGGCTGGTTCGTCGGCGCGCTGGTCGTGCTCGCCGTCGGCACCCCGGGCCTCGAGGTGCCGCTGGACGGTGCCGTGCGCGCGATGGCGCGACGCGGCTGCATCGTCTCCGCGCTGACGGTGGTGCGGCCCGCGGGTGCCGGGCCGCTGCAGCTGCTCGCGACGTGCGAGGGTCATCAGACGGCTGCGGTGATGGAGTTGTACGGTCCGCACCAGCGCGGCGGCGGCGTGCTGCGGCAGCTGTGGTCCAAGGTGCGGCTGCGTGACCGCGAGACCGCGCCCCTGCACGCCTCGATGCGCCGCCTCGTCGAGCACCGCGCGTTGATGGCCATCGCGATCGGGCAACTCGGCCTCGCCAACACCTCGACGATCAGCGTGGCCGCGCTCGACCGCGGCTGGACGCTCTACGCCCACACACCCGCCCGCGGCACCCCGATCAACGAGCACTCGATGCCCGTCGGCCGGGTGTGGGAGGCGTTGCGTGAGCTGCACGACTGCCAGATCTCCCACGGCGACCTGCGCAGCAGCGAGATCACCGTCGCCGACGACACCGTGCTGTTCGGCGGCTTCGACAAAGCCGAGTACGGCACCACCGACGCCCAGCTGCGCTCCGACATCGCCCAGCTGCTGGTCACCACCACCGACCTGTACGACGCGCCTTCTGCCGTGCGCGCCGCCATCGACGCGTTCGGCAAGGACACGGTGCTGGCCGCCTCCCGTCGTCTCACCAAAGCCGCTGTGCCACAACCTATCCGGCAATCCGTCCGCGACGCGGGGGCCGTCATCTCCGAAGCCCGCGACGAGGTCAAGCGCCAGACCCTCGTCGACGAGATCCGCACCGAGACGGTCACCCGGTTCACCCGCAGCCAGATCATCCAGCTGGTGCTGCTGATCGCGCTGGTCTACGTCGCCTACCCGTTCCTGAGCTCGGTGCCGACGTTCGTCACCGAACTGCGCACCGCCAACTGGTGGTGGGCGCTGGTCGGGCTGGCGGCCTCGGGGCTGACGTATATCGGTGCGGCGGCGTCACTTTGGGCCTGCGCCGACGGGCTGGTCACGCTGCGCGGGCTGACCGTCATGCAGGTCGCCAACAAGTTCGCCGCGACCACCACCCCGGCCGGCGTCGGCGGCCTCGCGCTGTCCGCGCGCTACCTGCAGAAGGGCGGGGTCAGCCCGATGCGCGCCACCACGGCCGTCGCGCTGCAACAGTCGGTCCAGGTGCTCACCCACATCGGGCTGCTGATCTTCTTCAGCACCGCGGCCGGGGTCTCGGCCGACCTGGACCGTTTCGTCCCCGACGCCGCGGTGCTGTATCTGGTGGCGGGGCTCGCGCTGGGCCTGATCGGCACGTTCCTGCTGGTGCCCAAGCTGCGCAGGTGGCTGTCCACCGCGGTGCGGCCGCGGCTGCAGGAGATGATCGGCCACCTGACCGAACTCGCCCGCGAACCGAAGCGGCTGGCAATCATCGTCGCGGGCTGTGCGGCAACGACTCTCGGGAACGCGTTCGCGCTGTGGGCGGCGATCGAGGCGTTCGGCGGGGACACGTCGTTCATCACCGTCACCGTGGTGACGATGGTGGGCGGGACGCTGGCGTCGGCGGCCCCCACCCCCGGCGGTGTCGGCGCCGTGGAGGCCGCGCTGATCGGTGGTCTGGCGGCGTTCGGCATGCCGGCCGCGGTCGCGGTGCCCGCGGTGCTGCTCTACCGCGTGCTGACGATCTGGCTGCCGGTGTTCGCCGGTTGGCAGGTGATGCGCTGGATGACCAAAAACGGACGAATTTAGCTGGTCGACGCGTCGGCGGGGCCAATACAAGACCGCCCGGACAAGAGGTACTGTCGTCTCATCGTGTCGAGAAGACCTGCGCGATGATCACAACCAAACCCAAGACACGGCGAGGGTGACGATGAGCGATTCATCAGGCGCAACGACGGGGAACACCCCTCAAGCGGAATCCAAATGGCTGTCGAAGTCGGCGGCGCAGACCCGCGGCTCCGACAAGAACGAAGTCCAGTTCCACTACGACATCTCCAACGATTTCTTCAGGCTGTGGCAGGACCCGACCCAGACCTACAGCTGCGCCTATTTCGAGCGCGACGACATGACGCTGGAAGAGGCCCAGATGGCCAAGGTCGACCTCGCGCTGGGCAAGCTGGGCCTACAGCCAGGAATGACGTTGCTGGACATCGGGTGCGGCTGGGGTTCGACGATCATGCGGGCCGTCGACCGCTACGACGTCAACGTGATCGGGCTGACGCTGTCGGAGAACCAGAAGCAGCACATCGAGGACCACTGGTTCGCGAACTCGAAAAGCAAGCGCCACATGGAGGTCCGGCTGCAGCCGTGGGAGGAGTTCGAGGGTCGTGTCGACCGGATCGTGTCGATCGGGGCCTTCGAGCACTTCGGGTTCAACAAGTACGACGACTACTTCAAGAAGACGTTCAGCTGGTTGCCCGACGACGGGGTGATGCTGCTACACACGATCATCATTCCCGAAGACGAAGAGATCAAAGCCAAGAAGCTGCCGCTGACGATGTCCAACGTGCGCTTCATCAAGTTCATCATGGACGAGATCTATCCCGGCGGTCGTCTGCCGCTGGGCTCGATGGTCAAGGACCGCGCGGTGCGGGCGGGCTACACCATCGCGCGTGAGCAGCACCTGCAGCCGCACTACGCCAGGACGCTGGACACTTGGGCGGCCAACCTGGAGGCGAAGAGGGACGAGGCAATTGCCGTTACCTCCGAAGAGGTATACGAGCGGTTCCACAAGTACCTCACCGGCTGCGCAAACCTGTTCCGCGACGGCTACACCGACGTTTGCCAGTACACGTGTGTGAAGGTGAGCGTTTAGCCGAATTAGGAAAAGTGCGATATACAAAGTGCGTTAATTTCGCACCTCATTGCTGAAGGAGCCGAACGCGGATGTCGGAGAGCAGGTCGGGCTCGACGAAGGTTTCGACGGATATGCGGCCAGCATTCGAGGATGTTCAGGCCCACTACGACATATCCAACGAGTTCTTCGGGCTCTTCCAGGATCCGTCGCGCACCTACAGCAGCGCCTACTTCCAGCGCGACGACATGACGTTGGAAGAGGCGCAGATGGCCAAGATCGACCTGGCGCTCGGCAAGCTCGATCTGCAGCCCGGGATGACGCTGCTCGACGTCGGGTGCGGCTGGGGCTCGGTGATGAAGCGGGCGATCGAGAAGCACGACGTCAACGTCGTCGGGCTCACGCTGAGCAAGAACCAGTGCGCGTTCGCCAACGAGATGCTGGGCGCCATGGACACCGACCGTTCGCGCCAGGTGCATCTGCAGGGCTGGGAGGAGTTCGACGGGCGCGTCGACCGCATCATCAGCATCGAGGCGTTCGAGGCGTGGCCCAAAACGAAGTACAAGGCGTTCTTCGAGACCTGCTACCGCGTCATGCCCGACGACGGCCGGATGCTGCTGCAGACGATCATGGGCCACCCGCTGAAGCGCTGGCCGGAGATGGGCATCCCGATCGTCATGAGCGACCTGAAGTTCATGCGGTTCATCGCCAAGGAGATCTTCCCGGGGGGCGCCGTGCCGTGCGACGACGACATCGTCGACTACTCGCGTGACGCCGGCTTCTCGGTGGACCAGCTGGAGAAGCTCAGCCCGCATTATGTGCGCACCCTGCGGACCTGGGCCGAAGCCCTGGAGGCTCATCACGACGAGGCCGTCGCCGTGACGTCGGAGGAGGTCTACCAGCGCTACATGCACTATCTGACCGGGTGCGCGGACTTCTTCGAGCGCGGCATCTGCGAGGTCGGCCAGTTCACCCTCGTGAAGTAGCGATTTGTGTGCGCTTAAGCGCCTTGCCGCACACAAATCGCCCTACCTAGGGGGCGCCGAACACCAGCGCGACGTTGTAGCCGCCCAACCCGAACGAGTTGGACAGCGCGTAGCGGTAATTGCCGCGCCGCGGACTACCCGCGACGACGTCGAGGTCGATCTCGGGGTCCGGCTCGGCGTAGTTGCGGGTGGCCGGTATGACGCCCTCGCTCAACGTCTTCACCGTCAGCATCGCTTCCACCGCTCCGGCGGCACCCAGCGAGTGACCCAGCGCCGCCTTGGGCGCATACACCGCCGGTTGGTGGGTGCCGAGCGCGCTGTGGATGGCGCGCGCTTCGGCGAGATCGCCGACGACGGTTCCGCAGGCGTGGGCGTTGACGAGGTCGATGTCGGTGGGGGCCAACCCGGCCACCTCGATCGCGCGGATGATCGCGTCGCCCGCGCGCTCGCCGGACGGATCGATGTCGATGGCGTCGTAGCCGTCCGACGTCATCGCGGCGCCCAGCAGCCGGGCGAGAATCGGCGCCCCGCGGGCCTTGGCGTGCTCCGCCCTCTCGAGCAGCAGCAGCGCGCCGCCCTCGGCGAGGACCATGCCGTCGCGGTTCTTGTCGAACGGGCGACAGGCGCCGGCCGGGTCGGCGGAGTTCGTCGACATGATGCCCTGCTGCATGAACGCCGCGATGGGCACCGCCTCGATCTCGGTCTCCACTCCACCGCAGATGGCGACGTCGGCGTCGCCGAACACGATGTGGCGCCAGGCCTGCACGACGGCCGCCGACCCTGAGGCGTCGGCCATCACCGGCGACAGGATCCCGGCCTTGGCCTGATGATCCAGCCCGAGCGCCGCGGCCGCCGCGTTGGGCATGTACATCTGCACGGCCAGCGGTGAAACAGCGCGCAGCCCTTTCTGTTTCCACGCGTCGTACTGGGCGGGGATCTCCTCCGTCGACCCCAGCGCCAGCCCGACCGAGACCATCAACCGTCGGGTGTCGACCTCGGGCGCACCGGCGGCCTCCCACAACCGGCGCCCGAGCAAGGTGGACATCTTCTGCATGAACGCCATCCGACGCTTCTCGACGCGGTTGAGCTGATCGTCGAAGTCTTCCCGGATCTGACCGCCGAAGGTGACCGGTGACTCGTATTCGCCGACGAACCACTTGTCCAGCGCACGGATACCGCTTTCACCCTGCAGCAGTTGCTGCCACGTCTGTTCGGCGTCGGGCGCCAACGAGGTCGTGGCCGCCACCGCGGTAACCACGATCTCAGAGAACCCACCGCCCGTGCTCAGCGTCGTCATTCCCGGTGCTCCTCCATGCCACCCTTTACATTAGGGCCTGATGCTGCGGAGGCGATGGTTTGGTATTTGAACGCAACGTTTTAGGCGAAGTCCTCGAGCCGTGCGGCACCGAGCCGCTCACCGGGTTCTACCGCGACGGGTGCTGCTCGACCGGCCCGGAGGACATCGGCAGGCACACCATCTGCGCCGTCGTGACCGCGGAGTTCCTCGACCACCAGCGCGCGATCGGCAACGACCTGTCGACCCCCCGACCCGAGTTCCGTTTCCCGGGGCTCAAACCCGGTGACCGTTGGTGTGTCACCGCGGTGAACTGGCTACGCGCGTATCACGACGGGGTGGCCGCACCGGTGGTGCTGGCGTGCACTCACGAGCGCACGCTGGAGGTGGTGCCGTTGGAGGCGCTGAGCGAGCACGCCGTCGATGTGCCCGACGACCCCGGAGACCTCTGACACTCCCTTTTCGGGGGCGTCGGAACGTCGTAGCGTGAGCGCATGACAGACGTTTCCCCGGCGGTCACCATCAGCCATCCGCCGCAGGCCCTCCTGCGTGCCGTCAATCCGGTTCTGCGGTTCGCGCTGCGCACGCCGCTGGCCGGGCCGCTGCGCCGGCAGTTCATGGTGCTGAACTTCACCGGACGCAAGACCGGGCGGAAGTTCTTTCGACGCCGGTGAGCGCGCATCGCATCGACGGCCAGCTCTACGCGATCGCGAACGCGGGCTGGAAGCACAACTTCCGCGACGGCGCCGAGGCGCAGGTCGTCTACGCCGGCAAGACCACGCCGATGCGCGGCGAACTCATCTCCGACCCGGCGAGCGTTGGCGAACTCGCACATCGTTGCGCGGAGTCCTACGGCGTCAAGCGCGCGCAGACCATGCTCGGGCTGAAGTTCCGCGAGCCACGGATGCCCACCGTGGAAGAGTTCGCCGATGCGGCCGCGCGCGAGAAAATCGCGGCGATCCGGTTCACCGCGGTGCATTAGTTGCTGGTTGTGACGCTGGCTAGCGTCGGATTTGTATTCAGGTCGGTTGGTTCGCCGATCTAATGAACTGACAGGGCGGCGCGGTGGCGTTGACCTGCCTCAGCGTGGCAGCGGCGACGAATCGACCTCGCCGGCGACCGGCCCGGACCCGGGTCAAAAAATTCAGGTTTGAATTTTTCTCATTTCAGGTACACCGTGACCGAATAGTGATGTGATTGAGATCACGCCACGGATGAATTCATCTAGCGCTGGTGTCGCCTGAAGGGGGAAGCGATGGACCCAACGCTGAGTCCCGCTTGGATCGGTGTGCTGGTCGTGCCGATGGCCGTCATGATGACCATCGCGTTCCTCGCCGAACAGGGGAAACGTCGGCGCGATCGCGCGGACGGCGTCCTGCTCTCCTTTGACGACCTGCGACTGACCCGCACGCACCTCATCGTCGGATCCGGCCCCGACGCCCCGCGGTTCCCGCTCACCGGGCTCACCGCCACAGCCACCACCACCGCCCCGCCCGACGGGGACACTGACGAGGTTCACGTCATCATCGAGAACGCGGGCTGCGACATCCACCGTCGGCTCCCCTACTCCTACGGCTCCAGCGGCGATGCGCAGATGTTCGCCATCAAGTTCAACCTGCTCGCCGGCCACTCCTACGCAGCGGCGCGGGGCCTGCGCGACACCGCGTCGGCCCGGCACACGAGCCATCACGCCGCCTGACGTCAGCCGCGCATGATCGCGGCGAGGTCGCGGTGATCCAGCCACGGCTGTTCGACGGGTCGGTGGACCTTCTCTTCGATGAGTGTCGGGTAGCGCGCGAGGTCGGTGAATCGGATGTCACCGGACAGGAATCCGACCATCGCACTGCCTCGACCGCCGGATCGCAGCTGCTCTGAAAGGAATTCGAGGCAGCGGGCGGTCAGGATCGTCGCCTGTATCCGGTCGAACGGCGACGGATTGCCCCCTTCCTGGACGTGCCCGAGGATCTCGGCGCGGGCGTCGAACAAGTCCCCGCCTTCCTTCTCGAACAGCGAGGTGATGAAATCCGTCGCGTAGACGGGGTCGGAGCCTTCGCCCCGGACGATCAGGCCGACCCTCTTGCCGGCTCGGAAACCCTCGGCGAGGGCGTGGACGTCGGCGGTGAGGCTGCCGAGCGTGATGCCCTCCTCGGGCAGGTAGATGCGTTCGGCGCCGGTGGCCAACCCGGACACCAGCGCGAGGTAGCCGCAGTCGCGGCCCATCACCTCGACCACGAAGACGCGTCGGGTGGCGACGGCGGAGCGCCGGATCTTGTCCACGTCGGTGACGATGCTGTTGAGCGCCGTGTCGCTGCCGATGCTCAATTCGGTTGCGGGGACATCGTTGTTGATGGTCATCGGCATACACACAATCGGGATGTCGAGCGCCGGATACCGTCGGCGGTGCCGGTCCAGTTCGTGAGCGGCCCGGTAGCCGTCCCATCCCCCGGCCACCAGCAGCCCGTTGATGCGATGTGCGGCAACCTGTTCGGCGATTCGGGCGATGGCGTCGGGGCCGGGCACGTAGCGGTTGGTGCCGATCTCGGCGCCGCCCTCGGACACCCAGCCGCTGATGTCCATCCAGCCCATCTCCTGGATGTCGCCGTCACGCAGTCCGCGGAACCCGTTCTTGACCGCGAGAACGGTGTGACCCTGGTCCAAGCCGAGCCGGATCGCCGCGCGCACCGCGGCGTTCATCCCGGGCGCCGGTCCGCCGCCGTGCACCATCGCGATCCGGAAACGCCGGTCCGCGGGGACGGGGCTCGGGGCGGCCTGTTGGATGGTCTGCAGGATCCGGTAGGCCTCGCGAAAGCCTCTGCCGCGCAACTTTATTACGCTGTCGTAGTCGCGCGCCTTGACATGTTCGGCCACTTCTTGAGTGCGCTCGACGCAGTCCATCAGCGGTAAGGTGACCACTCGGTTCCCCTGGAGGCCGATCAGTTGGGCAGGCGCGTGTGGTTCGTCGGCGAGGAGCCGTTCCACGGCGCGGTGACCCAACTGGGTGCCGAGGTAGCGGTCGAAAGCGCTTGGCGCACCCCCGCGTTGGACATGCCCGAGGACGGTCACCCGGACGTCCTCACCGAGGTCGGCCTGCAGCAGGGTGCGGACCTGTTCGGCGGTGATCCGGTTGCCGTCGCGGTCATGGGCGCCCTCGGCGACGACGACCACGCCGTGCCTGCGTCCGATTTCCCGTCCCGCCCTGATGAGGCGAGACATCTCCTGCGGCCAGTCGCTGCCCGGCGGTTGCTCGGGGACGAGGACGTAACTGGCCGCGGTGGCAAGCGATGACATCAGCGCGAGGTAGCCGCAGTTGCGGCCCATCACCTCCACCACGAACGTGCGCTGGTGGCTGGCCGCGGTGCTCTGCAGCGCGTCCAGCGCGTCGGTGATCCGGTGCAGCGCCGTGTCAGCGCCGACGGTCATGTCGGTGCCCCACATGTCGTTGTCGATCGAGCCGACCAGGCCGGCGAGGCGCAGGAAAGGATGTCCGTCGGCCAGGTTCGGTGAGATCGCCCCGGCGGCGACCAGTTCGGCGAGCAACCCAGCCCACTCCTGACGGAACATGTTGGCGCCGGCGAGGCTGCCTTCGCCGCCGATCACCACCAGCGCGTCGATGCCGTGCTCGACCATGTTGCGCGCGGCCGCCAGGCGGCCCTCGCGGGTGCGGAACTCGTTGGATCGCGCGGTGCCGATGACCGTGCCGCCGCGGTGCAGGATCCCGTCGACGTCGACCGGTTGCAGGCGCCGGATCAGGTCCCCGCCGGTGACCAGGCCGTGGTAGCCCTCGTGGACCGCGTACACGTCGATGCCGCGGTGCGCGGCGGTGAGGACGACGGCACGCACTGCCGCGTTCATACCCGATGCATCGCCGCCGCTGGTCAGGACGGCGATGCTCGATGGCGCGGAATCGATTTCCGACATGTCAGCGGCCTCCGTCCCCGTTCGCGAATCCATATACCGTCTTAGCGGTCGACAGCACGGCGGTCGAGACGAGGGTGGCTACTGGTCCAGCAGCCGCAACGGGTGCAGGCCGTCGACGGCGCCGACGAACGGCGGATGGATGCTGTAGCCGATCATGCGGCGAATGTCGTCGGAGACCGCGCGGGCGATGTCGCGCGAGATCGACAGCGTGAAGGCCTCCATCGGCCGCAACCACGGCTGGCAGTACTGGGCGGTGACGGCAAGCCGCGCGTCGGCGCTGCTGTTGGCGCCGCCGCCGTGCCAGAGCGTGCCGACGAAAAAGACGCAGGAGCCGGCGGGCATGACAACCGGAAGGGATGGGTCGTCGGGTTCGGGCCGGCGCCTGCCCCAGCGGTGGCTGCCGGGGTAGAGCACGGTGGCGCCGTTGTCGGCGGTGAAGTCGTCGATGGCCCAGATGGTCGCGGCGGCCAGCGGCGCCCGGGGTCGCGGGACCGGATAGAAGCCGTCGTCGTGGTGGGCCAGCTGGGCGGCCTCTCCGGGCTGGATGTTGATGGCCTGCAGCGCCGAGAGCAGGTAGTTGTCCATGAGGATGCGGTCCAGGACGGCCAGCACCCGCGGATGATCGACGAGGCGGTCGCAGACCCGCGTGCGGCTCAGCAGGCTGTAGACGCGCTGGGTGCGCCGGCCCTCGAACGCGTTGCGGCCCGGATGCACCAGCCAGGGCGCGACGATTTCCTTGATTTGGCGGCACTCGTCGGCGCCGAGCAGGTTCTCCCAGATGACGTAGCCGTCGCTCTCGATCGCCGCCAGGTCGGCGTCCACGGCCGCCGGGTCCACCGACGCGCCGCCGCTGGGTGCCCATTTGTATCGGCCCGCGAGATCGCCGCGAAGGTCCTCCAAGGTGGTGACGGGCTCGTCGTCGGTGCTCATCTGCAGCCTCCTGGCCGGCACGTCGGGACTCGGTCGCCTACCGAAACACTGGACCCCGGGTGACCGGCGGTCAAGTCCGGGCCACGCGTCGGGCGACGTCTCCAGAGTTCCGGGGCGGCCGGTGGCGACTTCTCCGCCGCAACACGGCTGACCAGCAAATTTTTGGCGATGTCGAAGCCGGCGGCACCGACCGCCGTCAGGTGCCGAAGCGATGGGCCGCGATGTGTTAGCTCGTCCGCGGGGTCGCAGCCACGCGTGAGACGCCGCTTGCCGCGCCTCATTACCACCGGCGATCCCTGCGGACACATATGAAAAAATTGACGCCTGCGCCACCTGCGGTGCTAACGTGATACGCACAAGAGTTAGCAGGACATATTGACATACCAATGCTCATGCTGGTTAACGCCATAGTAACGGAAGCGATAAATTTTGCGGGGGTGGCACGTCGTGGCACAGGGATCTCACACCAAGAACCGGTCGACCAGCACCAAGCGGGCACGCCGCAGGCATCGCACCGCGCTCCGCAAGACCGAGCCGTATCGCTGGCTGGGGGCTGGCGTCGTCGCGCTGGGGCTAGGGGCGACGATCGCCAGCGGGTCCGGAGTCGCACACGCCGACGGCGGCACCGGCGGCACGACCTCGTCGACCGGCAGCGCCGACAGCAACGCCACGGACGGACAGTCGACCGGCGCGCAAAGCGGGTCGACAGCGGAGACGCCAGGAGATCTCGGCACGCCGACCGGCGACGACGCGCCGACCCAGTCGGATGCGGCTGTCACCGGCCCCGGCGCGGCCACCCCGCCGACGAGCACGGTCTCCTCCAGCGGCGGCAACCTGTCGGCGATTTCCGGGTCGCCTGACGAACCCACCACCGACACCGCAGATTCCGAACTCACCGAGGATGCGATCGCGGAGATCGAAGACGGCTCACCAGATCCGTCACCGGCAGAGGCGATCGACACGAACGACACCACCGTGGTGGAGACCGACGAAGACAGCAACTCCAGGCGCGACAACGATTCGCCTGCGTCCCTGAGCGTCGCCGAGGAAAGCACCGACGATCCGGGGCTGGGGATTGTTGATCGCGAGATCACCGCGTCAACGTTCGCGCCATCGACGGTCACCACCGTCTCTGTGCAGCAAGAGCTTTCGGCCGGCGGATCACCGGTGTCGGCGGCGGAGAAAAGCGTCGCGCCGACGGCTACCTCCCGCGTCTCGATCGCACCCGCCGCGGACGCGCCGCCGGCCGCGCCGCAATCCGTCGTCGCACAACTGCTGAGTTTTGTCGGGTTGGCGCCCCTGATTTCGGACAGCCCGGCCGCACCGTTCCCCTTGAACCTGTTCGAGGCACTGTTCGTCGAAGTCCGCCGGCTGTTCTTCAACCAGACCCCGACCATGTCGGTGGGGACCACCACCACGCTGCCAACCGGCCAGGTCACCGGGACGGTGACAGGCAGCGACCCCGACGGCGACGCGATAAGTTTCGGTGCCAGCGCCCCGGCGCACGGCAGCGTCACCATCGACCCGACGACGGAAACATGGACGTACACACCCGATCCCGGTTTCGTGGGCACCGACTCGTTCGCCCTAACCGTCAGCGATGCGGCGTTCCATTTGCACGGGCCCTTCGGACTTTTCACCCCGGGCCAGGGTCATACCGCGTCGGTTCCCGTGACCGTCACCGCGGGCTCGGTCACCAGCGTCGCCGTGGGCGACGGCCCCTGGGACATCGCCACCAGCGCTGACGGCACCCGCACCTACGTCACGAACAGCGGCAGCACCACGGTGTCGTACATCGACACGTCGAGCGGCAGCCCGGAGCCAAAGACGATCACCCTCAGCGGCACCCCCGCCGGGATCAGCACCAACGCCGACGGGACGTTAGCGTTCGCGGCCCTTCCCGATGAAGGGCTCGTCGCGGTCATCGACACCTCGGGGGAGACCCCGGCGGTTCACACCGTCGCCGTCGGGGGCGAACTGCCGCAGTACACGGCGGCGAGCGCCGACGGCAGCCGGGTCTACACCACATCGTGGGATCCGGGTACCCAGACCAGCCTGCTCTCCGTCATCGACACGTCCGACCCGTCCCAGCCCGTCGTCATCGAAACCGTCCCGCTGGACGGCTATTACGTCGAGCGGGTGGTGACCGGCGCCGACGGCACCCGCGTGTACGGGACGGGCTACAAGGAGCCGGTCAACGAGGACGAGGTCCTCGTGATGGTCGACGTCACCGACGTGCAAGACATCCAGGTCACATCTATCCAATTCAGTGAGGGTAGAACGCTCGGCCTGGGCGAAGCGGTGAGCGCGGACGGCACCCGCGTCTACGTGACGTACCAGAATTACGACGGCGACGACTCGGTGGTGGTCGTCGACGCCACCGATTTCGACGACCCCAAGGTGATTCGCATCGACGCCGGGTTCAGCCCCGAGGCCATCGCGGTCAGCGCCGACGGCACCCGGGCCTACGCGCCGGGATCACCCTCGGATGGAAACGGGCACGCGGTGTATCTCATCGACACCACCGACTTCGCGAACCCCGTGGTCATCGAGATCGCGCTGCCTGTCGCGGCTTCCAACGGCGTTCAGGATGTGGCGACGACCGCCGACGGCACCCGCGCATACGTGACCAACTTCATCGACGGGTCACTGTCGATCGTCGACACGTCGGGAACCAGCCCCGTGGCGTACCGGGTAGCCGTCGGGGAGCTTCCGGCCGCGCCGGTATCAAGTGCGGACGGGCGCTACGTCTATGTGACCAACTTCTCCAGCAACACCGTGACCGTCGTCGAGGTCCCGACCCCCACGACGGTTGACGCCGCCACGTCCGTTGCGCCATTCGCCGCGGCGGCAGCGGTCGATCCCTACATTCAGCAGTTCCTCGACGCCGATCCGACCGGCCGGTTCTTCACTCCGGCGTCGACGGACTTCTCGCACTGGATAAGCATGGTGGGACCCGTCTTCGATCCGGTGACCTTCGAGGAAGGGGTGGCCCTGTACGGCACCACGGGCTTCAGTCGCAACGCTCAGGGAACCCTGCACTACACCAACAACTGGGACTTCGACGTCGCCGTGCTGCACGCCAGCGGCGGCAACACCCCGATCTCGGGAATCGTTGTGGTGCAACCGGGTCAGACCGCCGTCATCCCCAACACCTACGCGCTTGCGCAGGCGCCGCGAAGCTACGCGATGGTGGGTCGACCGATCGCCATCGTCGCGGTGGCCGGTCCTGGCCATCCGGCGGCTGCGCCGGCTGACTTGCCAAGCTTCTTGCAGAGCGTCCTGTGGGATGCCGGTCAGAAGATCGTGGACAGCGTGGTGCGCAACACCCAGGCCGCCATCGCAAACCTGTTGTCGTTGAACCCCTTGGCGTCTGTGATGAACGGGTTCCAGATCCTGTTCGACGTGACCAGCGCGACGGTCGACGTCGTGGCGCGCGGCGTCCAGGGGATGTTCGCCAGGCTGTTCGGCGGATAGCGGCCGCTCGCTGGTTCTGGCGTCGCCGGTGTCAGCGCGATCGCGGAGCGAAGTTGCCGTGGAACCCCTGCGGAATGTGGTGGCGCAGGCGGGCGGAGGCGATCGGGCCGGCAGCGATGTCGGCGGCGTCGAGGATCACCAGGCGTGACGTGTGGGTCCGCGCTTGGTATTCCACCGAGAGCACCCATCCGTCGTCCTCCGCGGCGGTGTTGGGTTTGGCGACGAATACCGGCTCGCAGAAGCTGTTTCCGTCCTCGGGTGTGGTGTAGGTCGCCGCGGAGGAGTCGCTCAGGTCGAGTCTGGTGATCGAGTCGTAGAACGAGACGAGATGGTGGCGCGTGTTGAGGTAGGCGTAGCGGTGCTTGCGGCCCTCGAAGGCGTCGTTGTGGCGGGGGAACTCACAGGGAAGCTCGGAGAGCGCCTCGGCGAGGACGCGTCCCGACCGCGTGATGCGGTATCTCATGAACGTCGAGGGCGCGTCATCAAGGGGTGCTACGTGGAACCTGTTGAGCCGCTCCAGGAGTCGCCCGTCGTCGTAGGTGATCGCGTCGATGACGGTGTCGCCGTCGTCGTCGTAGGCGTTGCTGAGGTGGAACATCAGGACGGCGTCGTATTCGATGGTGCGGATCCTTCCGCCGTCGCGCGGAACCAGGATGAACATGCTGCCCCGGTCGGGTCGGTACCGCATGGCGTCGCCCATCGGCTTGAGCCCCAACACGATCGGTAGGGCCTGCGGGATGATCGGCGATACCACGAACACCAGATGGCTCTCCGTCAGCGCGAAGTCGTGCACCATGGCGACATAGGGCAGTCGAGCCGAGCGGAAGTGCGTCAGCCGGCCCGTCGAATCGGTGCGATAGATCCGCAGATGCGGTCGCGGGATGAACTCGACGCCAAAGTTGAACATCTCGCCGGTACGCGGACAGAAGCACGGATGCGCCGAATACGAACCCACCCAGCGCAACTCACCGCCGAAGCGGCGGACGCCGAGGGTTTCCAGTGTCTCAGGGTCGATCTCGTGCGGCGGGCCGCCTTCCCACAGCGCGTACAGCCGGCCGGCGTGTTCGACGACGTTGGTATTGGCCAGATTCGGTGGAAGGCGGCCGATGTTGGCCTTGACGCCCCCGGGCGCCGCGGTGCCCATGTGGTTCAGCCCGGTCTTGCCGAGATAGTGGTTGGTCCGCACGTACCTGTTCTTGTAGTGGACCGAACCGTCGACGACGGTGAACGCCGAAAGCATGCCGTCGCCGTCGAACAGGTGGTGCAGCGGCCGGCCGCTGTGGTCCTGCCAGCGGCCGGGCCCGTTGCGGTACAGGGTCCCGTGCAGGTCCGGCGGAATGGTTCCGTCGATGTCGTCGACGCGGTAGTCGTATTCGTCCAGCTGCGGCTCGCTGACCCCGAGGCTTCGGAAGTCGGCGTCGTTGAGGGTGTTGAGCTGCGTCGTCAGCTGGTCCCGCTCGCTGACCGGAAGTGTCGCGAGGTAGCGATGGAGTTCGGGGAGGTCGGGCCGATCGGACGCCGTACCGGTCTGCGTCGGGGTTTGGGTCACCGGGCCCTCCTGGGATCAACTGAGACTAATTGGCAATCTAGTCTTAGTTTGGGTCGGGCCGCAATGGAGCTGAGGTAGAAAGAGTCGGTGGCCAGGACTCGTTCGTCGTCACAACTGGTGCAGGCCGCGCTGGAGTTGATCAGCGAAAGCGGTCTGGACCGGCTCACCTTGAGTCAGGTCGCGGAGCGGGCCGGCGTCTCGCGGGCCACCGCCTACCGCGAGTTCGGCGACAAGGACGGACTGCTGGGCGCGATCGCCGAGCAGGAGATCAGCGCGATGATCGCGGCGACGCTCGCGGCCTTCGATCCCCAGGCCGATCCCCCGGCGCAGACGGCCGCGATCGTCACGACCGCGCTGCGCTACCTCCGCAATCACCGGGCGTTCGTCTACGTTCGCGACCACGAACCTCACTGGCTGCTTCATGCCGGGCTGCCCGTCGGCAATGATCGGTTGAGCCTGGTGCAGACGGTGGCTGCGATGGTCGCGCAGGCCATCCCGAGTTCCGATCAGCTCGCCCTGACTCCGGTCGCCGCTGCCGAAGTCGTCGTCCGGACCGTCCTGTCACACACGCTCATCCAGGACAGCGCACTGACCGATGAGGAAGTGGCCGACGTGGTCAGCCGCGCCATCACCCGGCATTGACCGTCGCGCTTACCCGCCGATCCGCGTCGTAGCCGCTGGCGGGATCCGCCGAGCAGACGCCAATTGTTCAAGAAAGCGCTTTGAACTGGGCATTTTGCGTCTGCTCGCGCAGTTTCGCATGGTGGCAGGTGCAGGATTCGAACCTGCGTAGGCTTACGCCGACGGATTTACAGTCCGCTCCCATTGGCCGCTCGGGCAACCTGCCTGGGTGCTGCACCGCGCCGGTCACCCCGGCTTGGTGCGACTAGCAGGGTACAACGAGGATGGGCCTAAGACGAAAACGGCATCAGACTCTCGAGGAGGACCGGATCCAATGGCGGATTCATCGTTCGACGTCGTCAGCAAGGTCGACCGCCAGGAAGTCGACAACGCGCTCAACCAGGCGGCCAAGGAGCTGGCCACCCGCTTCGACTTCCGCGGCACCGACACCGGCATCGCGTGGAAGGGCGAGGAGGCCATCGAGATCACCAGCTCCACCGAGGAGCGCGTCAAGGCCGCGATCGACGTGTTCAAGGAGAAGCTGGTCCGCCGCGACATCTCGATGAAGTCCT
The DNA here is from genome assembly GCF_010725725.1 of Mycolicibacterium pulveris. Taxonomy (NCBI): domain Bacteria; kingdom Bacillati; phylum Actinomycetota; class Actinomycetes; order Mycobacteriales; family Mycobacteriaceae; genus Mycobacterium; species Mycolicibacterium pulveris. Next base: position 1,472,913 of record NZ_AP022599.1, read on the forward strand.
TCGACGTCGGTGAGCCGCAGGCCTCGGGCAAGGCCTACAAGGTCACCGGCACCATCAAGCAGGGCATCAGCAGCGAGAACGCCAAGAAGATCACCAAGCTCATCCGCGACGAGGGCCCCAAGGGGGTCAAGGCGCAGATCCAGGGCGACGAGGTGCGGGTGTCGTCGAAGAAGCGCGACGATCTGCAGGCCGTCATCGCCATGCTCAAGAAGGCCGACCTCGACGTCGCGCTGCAGTTCGTCAACTACCGATAGCGAGCGCCGACGTCCCCGGCGAGCAGACGCAAAAACCCCCTGAAACAGCCGCGATTGGGGGAGTTCACGTCTGCTCGGCGCCGGGAAGGGAGCCGGAAGTGGCGCCGGAAGTGGCGCCGGGGACCTTGTAGGCCCACGACTTCTGCTGGCGCTGCTCCATCTTCTTCAGGCACTTGTGGTGCTTGAGCGCGTGATACGCCAGCGGGAAGTAGGTCAGCCGGTCCGGTAGCACCCGGTAGGCGATCCGAATCACCTTGTAGATCCTGTTGAGTTGACGCTCCTCCTCGGCGCTCCAACTCACGCCGAGCTTCTCCCGCAGCCGCGGGTCGAGCAGGCCGACGATCGACAGGTAGTTGAACCGCAGCGCGGGCCGCAGCAACACCTTGAGCACCGGGTAGAGCACCTTGGGCACCGAAGGACCCAGCTCGATCTGGCCGGTGATCAAGTCGTCCATCAACTTCATCGCCTGCGGGGTGGCCTCCAACGTGTCGATCATCGACTCGAAGTAGTCGGTCATCTCCTGGTGCGTGCGCGGATAGCCGCGCATCGGCACGTGCAGCAGCCGCGCGAGCCGGCGGTTGTCGCGCAGCAGTTCGGCCTTCTCCTCGTCGGTGAACTCGCGCCCGATGAGCAGCCGGCCGCCTTGGGCGTTGACGAGGTAGCCGGTGACGATCACCCATTGGTAGGCCTCGGGATTCAGCGCGCTGATCTGCTTTCCGCTCGCCGCGCTTTTCATCGTCATCGGTTTGTGCATCGACCGGACCCGGTTGCCCTCGGCGATGGCCGCGGTGCCGCCGTAGGTCCAGCGCAGCACCGAGTCGACGGAGCGGATCGCGCGGCCGCCCGGATCCCCGTGGAACGACGCCGAATAGCGGCCGGTGACCTCGGCGATGACCGGGTGCATCGCCTGCATCATGAACGCCGCGCCCTCGACGATCAGGAACGTCCAGCGCCCGGTGTGCTCGGCGGTCAGCGAGTCCAGGGGCACGAGTTCGGCGGCGTCGTCGTCGGCGGGGGTCGCCGTGGTGGAAACCTCGAGATCCGAAGTGGCGGTCATGAGCGCACAATCCTCCTGTCGCGGTGGTGCGACGACGCTAATATGACCGCCAGGTCACATTCAAGTCGCGTAAGGAAATGCCGTTGATCACCAATAAGCGCAGTTCAGGACGTCGTAAGCTGCCGCAGCAGAAACGCTCCCGCGAGATGGTCGCAAAAATCGTCGAGACCACGGCGGCGCTGCTGCGCACCACCGATCCTGCGCAGCTGACCACCAACCTGATCGCCGACCGGGCCGGCATCAGCAAGGGCTCGCTGTATCAGTACTTCGCCGACAAGGACGAGATCCTCGAGGCCGCGATCGAACATTTCGCGGCCGAACAGGCCCCCGCCGTCGAAGAACGGCTACGCACGCTGACGCTGGTTCCGCCCGAAGAGGCGATGGCGGCCTCCATCGACATCCTCATCGACCTGACGATCGCCAACCGCAACCTGGTGCGCTACCTCGCCGAACGACCCGACCACGTGCGCACCTTCGAGAACATCGCCGGCTTGAACGCCACGCTGATGGCGCTGTCCACCCTGCACATGAACCACTACCGCGACCAGTATCGCGACGAGCTGAGCCCAAATGCGTTGGCGTGGTTGTTCTTCAACATGGCGGTTGCGACCACGTTGCGCTACGTCGAGGCCGACGACCCGATCCGCCTCGACGAGCTGCGCGCCGGGCTCAAGTTCGCCTCCTCGGGGCTGCTGGCGGGCCGCCGCGGCTGAACCGCCGGCTCACGGCCGCGGCGGGCACGGCGGGTTCGGGTCGATGCCGCACATCCCGTGGTGCACGTAGCTCGGAACGTCCTCTGCCGGTTGCACATCGGCGTGCTGGTTGATGAAGTTGAAGCCCAGCATGAACACCATCATGATCAGGTTGAACACCGCGGTCAGGGCGAGGATCCGGATGACGGGCAGCCAGCGGGTGTTGCGGATCCGCTCGATGCCCTTGTCGGTGATCATCATGCCGTCCTGGTCGCGGAAGCAGTAGATGCCGATGGACAGCACGGTGACCACGCCGCCGAAGAAGACGCCTTCGTAGAGCGGGAATTGGTACATGGTGCCGGTGAAGATCGACCAGGTTTCGTTGACCCGCAGATAGTGCCACGCGCCGATCCGGTGGAAGAACTGCTCGAGGGTGATGCACAGGAACGTGAACAACGCGATCATGAAAACGATCACGCCGGCCTTGTTGATCCGCGGGAACCGCTTGCGCACCGTCTCGATGAGCTTGTCGATGCCCATGATCGCCAGCGGCGTCAGCACGATGTAGCTGGCCAGAAAGTAGATGATCGGCTGCGGGTTCTCCGGGCCCTTCTCGACCCAGCCCGGAATGAACTGCGCCCAGGTGCCCATGTTGAAAAAGCCGCCGTTGTAACCGAACACCGGCCGCACGGCGTTGACGCCGACGTCCTGCCACGCCGCCAGCAGCCACGCCAGCACGAAGACGCCCAGCGTGGGGAACTGCCGTTCGCGGCGCATCTTGCGGATGATGAACCAGAACAGGCCCACCCCCAGCACCAGGCAGCCGATCTCCCAGAACCGGATCCAGGCCATCGTGGAGCCGGGGATCTCATCGGTCCCGTTCGGCGACGGGGCGAACGCGTCGGAGAAAACCCAGCGCAGATAGATATAGATCTGGAAGATCACGAACACCGCGCCGAGGCGGGCCAGCCACACGATCGGCGGGGAGTCCTTGGCGCCCGTCCAGAGTCGGTTGAAGTTCTCCGACTCCGGTCGGGTGGCTTGATCTGCGGTCACAGCACAGCTCCAATCTGTTCGAAGGCATTGATGACCTGGCCGACGTAATGCTTGCGGCGCCGCGGGCTCACCAGAAACCCGGGCGGAGAAAGGAATCCGATGTCGGGCAGCCGCCGACGGGCCGCCAGCATCTCGCGAGCCTGGGCTGAATCGCCGCACACCGCCATCGCCCACAGCATTTCGTCGCTGACGTGATCGCCCATCTTGCGCAGGTCGCCGCCGGCGAATTCGGCGCGGATGGCGGCGGTCTCGTCCTGCCAGCCGTGCAGCTCGACCAACGAGTCATAGGTCTTGACGGTGAGGTAGAACGCGATCTGGCGCTTGGCGTCCTGGACCGCGCGTTGCGGGTCGTCGTCGTCGACGGCGGTGATGACCCAGCCCCACCGCAGCAGGTCGGACGCGGTGCGTCCCCCGCGTTGGGCGCCCAGGCGCAGTTGCGGGTCCACCACGTCGTCCCACCACCGGTCGGTGAACAGGCCGTGTCCCAGCACGCCGTCGGCGACTTCACCCGCGGTGCGCAACATGTGGACGTTGAAGGCGCCCAGCAGGATCGGCACCTCGATCGGGCCCAGCACGGGGGCGCGGATGTGCGCGTCGAGAGTGTAGTACTCGCCGGTGAACGCGATGTGCTGGTCGTTCTCCGCCTCGAGGTACGCACGGATGCAGGTGACGAGCTCTTTCATCCGCGTTGCCGGGTGCGACGAGTCGACGCCGAACCAGTCGCGGTTCATCCGGCTGGTCCCGGCGCCCAACCCGAGAAACACCCGCCCGGGCGCGATCTTGTCGAGGTGGCGCACCGAGGCCGCGTGCACGAACGGGGATCTGGCGAACGCGTAGGCGATGCCGGGGCCCGTACGCGCCGTCGTCGTGGCGTGGGCCATCTCCGAGGCGGTCACGTAGGCGCTGGCGTCGGCGAACTCACCGGCGCAGAACGCCACCGCGCCCGCCTCCTCGCACCGGCGCGCTAGTTCGGCACCCGGCCACGGCGTTCCCCATCTCATCGGCGCCTCAGAACTTGAGGCTCGCGCCGGCATCGACCTTGAACTGCACCCCGGTGACGTAGCGGGACTCGTCGGAGGCCAGGTAGCACACCGCGTGCGAGATGTCGTCCGGCTCGACGTAGGGAATCGGCATGCCCTGCATCATCGGAAATGTCAGAATCGCGTCGTCGAGGCTCGGATGCTCGAGGTCCGGGCGGAACATCTTGTACATCGCCTCGTTGTGCAGCATGTCGGTGTTGACGTTGGTGGGGTGAATCACGTTGGCCCGGATGGAGTGTGGGGCCAGTTGGGCCGCCACCGCCATCGTGTAGCGGTCGATGAACTGTTTGGCGAGGTTGTAGCCCGCGCCGCCGGTGCCCTGGGGTCCCATGGCACCACCGGGCGCCTTCTCGGCCAGCAGGCCGGCGACCGACCCCACCGTCACGATCGAGGCGCCCGCGGACAGGTACTGCAGGCTGGAGTGCACGGTGTTGACGACGCCGACGAAGTCGACGTCAAAGGCGTTGGCGAACGCGCCGATCGGTTGATCGGCGCCCAGCGGGCAGATGCCGGCGTTGGCGACGACCACGTCGAGCTTGCCCATCTCGGCGACCGCCGCGGCCAGCGCGGCTTCGAGGGCCGGGCGGTCCCGCACGTCGACCGCCGCCGAAGTCACTCGGTGACCGGCCTTTTCGACCTCCCGGCAGGCCTCCTGGAGGTCGTCCTCGGTGGCCAACGGGTAGTCGTTGTGTTCGATGTTCTGGCAGATGTCGAACAGGATGATGTCGGCGCCCTCCTCGGCCAGCCGCACGGCGTGTCGGCGACCCTGCCCGCGAGCGCCGCCGGTGACCAGCACCACCTTGCCTTCAACTCTGCCCATGTTCGTGACCCTTCATGTTGTGTTGGTTGCGGTCAATCGAGCGCGCAGCACGTGCTTCTGCACCTTGCCGCTGGCCGTACGGGGAAGTTCGTCGACGACGACGATGCGTTCGGGGGTCTTCTGGCGGGCCAGCCCGCATGCGGCGAAATGCGCTGCGGCGTCGTCGAGCCCGAACCGCTGCCCGTCGTTGACGACGACGAACGCGCACACCCGTTCGCCGTAGGTCTCGTCCGCGGCGCCGACCGCGGCGGCTTCGGCGATCGCCGGGTGGCTGCTGAGCACATCCTCGACCTCCTTGGACGAGATGTTCTCGCCGCCGCGCACGATGATGTCCTTCTTGCGGTCGGTGATGGTCAGGAATCCGTCGGCGTCGAGGCGTCCGACGTCGCCGGTGCGGAACCACCCGTCGACCCTGGCGGCGCTGGTGTGGCTCTCGTCGGTGTAGCCGCGGAAGAGTTCGACTCCGCGCGTGAGGATTTCGCCCGCCTCCCCCGTCGCCACGTCACGGTCGTGGTCGTCGACGATTCTGACCTCGGTGCCCGGGCAGATCCGGCCGTCGGTGTCGGCGCGTTTGTGCAGCGGGTCCTCCGGGCGGCCCGAGCTGATGGTCGGGTGCTCGGAGGACCCGTAGCACCGGAACGCCCCGATCCCGAACCGGTCCGCCCGGCGGATGAGCGCGCCGGCGACCCCGGCGGCACCGGTGACGTACTCGGCGAGGCTCGACACGTCGAGGCCGTCACGTTCGGCGATGTCGAGGATCCCGCTCAGGTGTATCGGGGCGCCGCCGGAGGCCCCGATCGCGTGCTTGTCGATGAGCCGCGCCGCGGTCTCCGGGTGCCAGGCGTCCATCGCGAACGTCGCGCTGGACCGGCACAGCGTCCGCAGGATACCGAGCGTGCCCGCGATGTGCCCGGAGGGGAACACCGACAGCATGGTGAGATCGGCTCCGCTGGAGCGCATTTCGTCCATGGCGCGGATCTCGCCGAGCAGGCCGGCGTGGGTGTGTTGGACGCCCTTGGGCCGCGCGGTGGTGCCCGAGGTGTACACCAGCAGGCACCGATCGCGGGGATCCGTGCCGTCGACCGGGGCGAAGCCCGCGGACGAGGTCTCGGCGAGCTCGGCGTAGGACACGGTGCCCGGCAGCGGCACGCCGACCACGATGCGCCGCGCCAGCCCCGGTAGCTCAGCCACCGCGGCGAGCGTGTCCGCGGCGTCGCGGCCCCGGATCTCGCGGGCGAGAATGACGGCGCGCGCGCCCGATTGCTCGGCGATGAAGGACACTTCCGCGGGGCCGTAGATCGGCACGATCGGCAGCACCACCGCCCCGCGCAGCCAGATCGCCGCGTGCGCCGTCAAGCACTGCCGCCAGTTCGGCAGTTGTACGGCGACCACGTCGCCGGGTCCGATGCCCAGCGCGGCCAGACCCGCTGCCACCCGCCGGCTTTCGGCGAACAGGTCAGCCAGCGTGGTCGAGTCCGGGTTGACCTCGCTGTGCACCTCCACCACCGTGTCGGGGTGGGCAGCGGCCGCCGCCGTGATCTCCTGGGCGACGGTGGGGGCGACGGTCAACATGTCAGCAACACACATCCCGCGATCGGGCCGCCGCCCGCCGACACCACCGCCACCTCGGGCCGGTTGGGCAACGCGGTCTCTCCGGCGCGGCCGCGCAGCTGCTGGCAGGCCTCGTGCAGAACCCAGTACCCGTGCATCCGGCCGGCCGAGAGCTGACCGCCGTAGGTGTTCAACGGCAGCTGCCCGTCGGGTGCGATGCGGGTGCCGCCCTCCACGAACGGGCCGGCTTCGCCGTCGGCGCAGAAGCCCAACGCCTCGAGCCAGGCCAAGGTCAAAAACGTGAAACCGTCGTAGAGTTCGGCGACATCGACGTCGGTGGGCTTCAGCGTCGTTGCGGCCCACATGTCGGCCGCGGCGTCGGTGGCCGCCATCTTCGGGTAGTCCGCCCTGCCGCTCCACCCGCCCGCCCCGGACGCGCCGCCTGCGGCCTCGACGGTGACGGCCCCGTTGGGCGTGTCGGCGCGGTGGCTCGCGGTCGAGATCACCAGGGCGATCGACCCGTCCACCGGGACGTCGCAGTCCAACAGCCCGAAGGGATCCGAGACCGGCCGCGCGGTGAGGTAGTCGTCCATGGTGATGGGGTCGCGATACACCGCGCGCGGATTTTGCCCGGCGTTGCGCCGGCCGTTGATCGCCACCCAGCCGAGCTGCTCCTTGGTCGTCCCGTACAGCTGCATGTGACGGCGGCAATGCATGGCCAACCAGTTGGCCGCCGAGTATGCGTGTGCGGCAAGCAGATATCCGACATCGGCCATCGGCCCCGCGGTCCGGCCGCGCCCCGGTTTCGGGCCGGAGGCCTTGGTGTCCGGGGTGCCGCCCATCATCTGTACGGTGCGGTAGACCAGCACATGCCGGGCGCGACCATCGGCGACGGCCGCGCAGGCCTGCACCACCGGGCTCAGCAGCCCGTGAGTCCCGAGCGGAGCACCGAGGTCGGCGGGATCGGCGATGCCCAACCGTTGCGCGGCCTCCGCCGCGGGGGTGTCCCCGAGCGTGAGGATGCCGTCGATGTCGGCGGCGGTCAGGCCGGCATCGGCGATGGCGGCTTCGCACGCCTGCGTCGTCAGATCCAGCGGCGCGATACCGGTACGCCGGCCGATCTGCGAGATTCCGGTGCCCGAGATCACCGGAGCGGCCCTGCCCGATCCGATCGTTCACTCCCGTCGCCGTCGCAAAGAACTTAATCAGTGTACTGTTAAACGGTGCCGACAACACCCCCTTTGGCGCCGCGGATCCTGCCGGAACTCGACGACTCGTCACGGCCCTATTGGACCGGCGGCGCGGCGGGAGAACTACGGATCGCGCATTGTGGGTCCTGTCGACGTTTCGTTCATCCGCCGTGCGACGAATGCCCGGACTGTGGTGGCGCACTCGAGTTCGTCGCGGTGTCGGGCGAGGGCAGCGTCTTCACCTACACGATCGCCTACCAGCAGTTCCATCCCGAGATGCCAACGCCTTTCGTGATCGCGCTGGTGGAACTCGATGAGCAGCCCGGACTTCGGCTCGCGGCCAACATCGTCGACTGCGACCCGTCCGCGGTGACGTGCGGCATGCCGGTCCGGGTGCGGTTCGAGCAACACGGTGCGGTGTTCGTTCCGGTGTTCGCCCCCGCATAGGAGTCCGAGACGCCGTCGGCCGCCGCTCATTTGATGAGCGGATCGCGGGGCAGACCGAGGATGCGTTCGGCGATCTGGTTGCGGGTGATCTCCGAGGTGCCGCCCGCGATCGTCATCCCGCGGGAGCCGAGCATCAACAGCCCGGTCACCTTCGCCGGCGCCGCGAGCAGCGCGACGTCGGGCCCGAACAATTCGGCGGACAGGCCGGCCCGGTTGACGACGTGCTCGGCGATCAGCAGCTTGGTCACGTTGCCCTCGGGGCCGGGCTCGGCGCCGGCCACGCTGCGGGCGGCGCGACGCAGGTTGAGCAGCCGTAGCGCGTGGTCCTCGGCCAGGAAGCGCCCGGCACGTTCGGCCGCGCCCGCCACCCGGTCGCCGTAGCGCGCCGTCAGGTCGACGACCGTGGTGGCCGCGCCCCGCGCGCCCGCCGCGCCGCCGCCGATGCTCACGCGTTCGTTGCCGAGCGTCGCACGCGCCACCGTCCAGCCGTCGTTGGGCGCCCCGACGACGTCGTGGTCGGGCACGAACACGTCGTTGAAGAACACCTCGTTGAACTCCGAGCCGCCGGTGATCTGCCGCAGCGGGCGGACTTCGACGCCGGGGGCGTGCATGTCGATGATCACCGTGGTGATGCCCGCGTGCTTGGCCGCGTCCGGGTCGGTGCGCACGGTGGCCAGGCCGAGGTGGCAGTGCTGGGCGCCGCTGGTCCACACCTTCTGGCCGTTGACGATCCAGCCGCCTTCGGTGCGCGCCGCTTTCGTGCTCACGGCCGCCGCGTCCGATCCCGCCCCGGGCTCGGAGAACAGCTGGCACCACACCTGTTCGTGGCGCAGCGCCGGGTTCACGAAGCGCTCGATCTGCTCGGCGGTGCCGTGCTGGATGAGCGTGAGGATCACCCAACCGGTGATGCCGTACTCGGGGCGCTTGACCCCGGCCGCTGCGAACTCCTGCTCGATGACCAGCTGCTCCACCGCGTCGGCGGCGCGGCCCCACGGCTTGGGCCAGTGCGGCATCCCGTAGCCCGTCTCGATCATCTTGTCCCGCAACTGCTTTTCGTCCAGCTCGGACCAGGTGGCCAGTTCGGCACGCAGCTCGGCGCGCAATTGCTCCGCTTCCGGTGGGAGGTCGATCGAGTTCTCCCGCACCACACCTTTGGAGGTCAGCGTGTAGACGTCGGCCGGCGCGGTCCGGCTGCCGAGGATGCCGCGCACCGTGGCCGACCGGCGCAGGTGCAGGTGTGCGTCGTGCTCCCAGGTGAACCCGATGCCGCCGTGCACCTGAATGTTGAGTTCGGCGTTGTGCACGTAGGCCGGAAACGCCAGGGTGGCCGCGCAGGCCGCCATCAGGGCGAACTCGTCGTCACCCGCACGCGCCGCCCGCGCGGCGTCCCACACCGTCGCGGTGGCCTGCTCGGCGGCCACCAGCATGTTGGCCAGGTGGTGTTTGACAGCCTGGAAGGTGCCGATGGTGCGGCCGAACTGCTCGCGCACCTTGGCGTAGGCGACCGCGGTGTCCACGCAATCCTGGGCGCCGCCAACGGCTTCCGCGGCACCGATGACGCGGGCGAGTGCGGTCGCGGTGCCCGCGGCGCCCTCCAGGATATCCGCGGGTGCCAGTTCGACGTCGGACAGCCGGACCCGTCCCGACCGGCGGGTGGGGTCGAGGTTGGCGGGCACGTCGACGGTGACGCCGTCGGCGGTGGCGTCGACGACCAGCACGTCCTCCCCCACCGTGAGCACCAGGAGGTCGGCCAGGCCGGCGCCGAGCACCACCCCGGACTCCCCGGAGAAGCGGTCGCCCTCGGCGGTGATCGGCGACTCCCCGGAAGCCTGGATGCCGAATCCGGCTGTCGCGGTGCCGTTCACGAGCGCGGGCAGCCAGCGCGACCGCTGATCGTCGTTGCCCGCGGCAGAGATGATCGCCGAGCCGATCACCGTCGGCAGAAACGGTCCCGGCGCGGCGGCGCGGCCGAACTCCTCGGCCACCACCACCAGTTCGGGCAGCCCGAAGCCCCCGCCGCCGTACTCCTCGGGAACGTGCAGCCCGAGCCAGCCCAGTTCGGCCAGCTCCGGCCAGAACGGCGGCCGTGCCTCGGATTCGGCGTCGAGCAGGTTTCGCGCCGCCGTCCGGGCACCGCGCGCTGCCAGGAAATCCCTTACTACGCCTGCTAACTCACGGTGGTCTTCGGTGATGGCGATGCCCAACGGTCTGGATCTCCTTGCTCGACGGGAAAGGGTTCGTCCGGATGACGAAGTGGCGGCCACGTGCGCAGTCCCAGTGCACCGGAGGCCGTGCGGGTCAGGTAGTCATCGCGTTTGATGCCGCGCCACAACTGCGCGACGTAGTCGTGCTCGTCGATCTCGCCGCGGCTGGCCGCCTCCGCAAGCGCGGCGCGGCCCCGCGCCACCGACGTCGGCGTCTGTCCCAGAAGTGCGGACAGCTCCGCGGTTTCATCGGCATCCACCACGGCGCCGACGCGATCGACTTCGGCCAGGTACTTCACCAGCCGCGCCGCCCCCTTGACGTAACGCAGCGCCAGGCCGTCCTGCGTGCGCGCCGCCGCGGCCGACATCGCCGCCGCGGCCGCGTCATACACCGGCGCGTGCTCCGACTGCGTGTCGTCGCCGGGCAGTGCCACGTCGACTTCCGGTATTCCGACGACGTGTGCCAGCGCCTCGACGAGCAGTCGACGGTGCAGCATGCCGTAGATCAGGCTGTTGCCCGCGTCGGGGGATCCCGCGGGTACCGAGGCGCGGACGTCGACACTGCCCGGGCTCAACGACGCCAGCCGGGTCTCGGCGAACAGGCGGTAGTACCAGACGCGATCCTCGTCGATGCGGTGCCCGGACAGTTGTTCGTATTCGGCCAGGCGGGCGGGGAAGTCGGTGAACGTGTCCTGCACGGTGCGCAGCGACAGCCAGGCGATGTCGTCCATCGGGTCACCGAAATGGGCGAGTTCCCAGTCGACGATGGCCGTGACGGCACCGTCGGCGTACATGAAGTTGCCCGGTCCGGTGTCGCCCTGCACGAACACCGTGGGACCGTCGTAGTCGGGCACATGGCGGTCCAGCCAGTCGATGCAGAACCTCAACAACGGCGCGGGTTTTCGATACCGCTTCACCCGTTCGCGCATGGCGGCGATCTCGTCGCGCACGTGCCCTTCGACCGGGCCCGCCGATCCGAGGCTCGGGATCGTCAGGTCCTTGGCGTCGATCCGGTGCAGCGCGGACAGCTTCGTGATGAAGTCGCGGGCGGTGCGCACCTGCTCGTCGGGGTCCTTGATCCGGCTGAACCAGGTGCCGCCGTGGACGCGTTGCAGCAGGACCGCCTGGCGATGCGGGTGCGCGGCGATGACCCGCGGCACCGTCACGCCGTTGCGGTAGAGCTCGGCCATGATCTCGGCCTCGACGGCCAGCGGATGAAATGCGCTGACCGGGTCCGGTTCCCGCGGGTCGTAGCGCAGGAACAGGTGCTGGGTGTCGGCCCCGGTGAAGGTATCGACGAACCACGCCTGCCTGCTCGCCCCGCCCGGCACCTGCTTGACGTCCACGCGCTCGGCGCCGGTCTGGGCGGTGATCCACTCGCGGATGTCGCCGGGCAACTCCGGGCGCGCGCCGGTCATGACCGGGCCTTCTTCGCCGCGCTCGCCAGCCACGCCTTGACCGCGTCGCGGTGCTCCTGGGTGAGCGCGCTTCGGACCATCCGCTCGCTTTCGGGCAGCAACGCCTCACCCAGCGAAAGCCTCATCGCGTCAAGCACGTTGGCCTTGGTTCCGGCGAACGCGGCGGTGGGCCCCGCGGCGATCTCGGCGGCCCAGGCGCGCGCCGATGCGGGCAGGTCGGCGTCGTCGATCACCCGGTTGAACAGGCCGAGGCGCTCCGCGGTGCCGGCGTCGATCGCCGTGTCGGCGATGAGCAGTTCCAGCGCCTTCGACGGACCCACCAGATGAGTGAGCAGCCAGGCGCCGCCGAAGTCACCGGAGAACGCCAGCTTGGACCAGCCGGGGATGAGCCGCGCCGATCTCGCGGCGATACGGAGATCGGTGGACAGCGCGATGCCCATCCCGGCTCCGACAGCCGCGCCCGGCAACGCCGCGATCGTCACCTTCGGCATGTCGTGCAGTAGGGTCACCATCCGGGCGTTGTCGGCGAGAATCGCCGCGCGCGCGGCGATCTGCTCGTCGCGGTTGCCTGCGGGGACGTCCTTGGCAGATCCACCGTCTCGGACGTCACCGCCCGCGCAGAACGCGTCGCCGGCACCGGTGATGAGCACGCAGCCGATGTCGTCGTCGGCGGCGAACCGTTCCAGCAGCCGGGGTACGGCCTGATACATCTCGGCGTGCAGGGCGTTTCGACGCTCGGGCCGGTTGAGCGTGATGACCCCGACCCCGTCGACCACGTCGGCCAGCACGGTCGAGGTGCCGGTGTCGATCTGGTGATCGCGGGCCAACGTCACCGGTTCTTACCGTTGGCGATTTCGTTGTGGCGCGCCATGAACGCGATCGCCTTGCGCCGCAACTCCTCGTCGGGCTCCGGAAGCACGACCGGCCCGAGTTCCCGGCTGGGCAGCGCCACCGTCGCCGTGGCCGGCGCGGTGATCTCACCGCGCTGGCTGGTGGCCCGGAATTCGATGTCGACCACACCGTTGCCGTTCTCGATGCGTTTGCCGACCACCTCGCCGGTGATGAACTGGGTGTCACCGATGTAGTTGAACTTGCGCATCTCGTCGTGCTGACGCAGCAACCAGCCGTCGTCGCCCATCCAGTCGGTGAGGTAGTGGGTCAGCCAGCACTCGCGCATGATCCCGTAGTCGTAGGCCATCGGGTTGCCGATCGACTGCGACCATTCGTTCTCCCAGTGCAGCCGCTGCGCGACGTCCGGGATGCCCGCGGCGTTCTTGATGTAGAACTTGGGCTTCTTCTGGCGATTCTTGTAACCCACTCGGGTGCCGCCGATTCCGTAGGGGCCGAAGCCGTATCCCCCGGCGTGGAAGCAGATCATGTCGGTCAGCGTCAGCGGGCCCTTGACCATCTTCGGCAGCGCTTCGCCGACCTCGACGTCTTCGAAGTACCGTGGTTCGGCGCCGCGGGCGCCCTCGGCGGCGTAGATCTCGTCGATCTCGGCGATCTGTTCGTCGGTGTAGGTCGCGGGCTTGAGATCCATGTACTTGCCGCGCTCCCGGGACTTCTTGCGTTCGGTGGCGATCAGGATGGTGCGCTCGATCGCGACGATCTCGGCGCGCTGGTTGACCCGCACGGCCCGCCGGACCCGGATGACGGAGCGACCGGCGTACTCGCTGGTCTTGACTTCGGTGGACTCCATGCCGCCGAACCCGAAGAGCTGGTCGCCGGGTCGGACCGGTTTGAACCACTCGGTGTCCTGGCCGGACACGAAAAGGTGTACGCCGGAGAACAGTCCCTTGGTGGCCTTGCGGATGTCCTCGGGGATCGGGTCGCCCAGCATCTTCTTCGACAGCGAGGAATGGATCATCGGCGGCGCGATCGGACCGCCCCACCGCGTCGTGGCCGCATAGTCGGGATCTACGAAGAGCGGGTTGTCGTCGCCGTAGCCGATCGCGAACTGACGGATCGTGTCGACGCTGCACTCGCGGTGGTGTTCGTCGATGCTGATCGGCGCATCGATGCCGATGAGCAGTTTGGCGCGCTCGATGTCCTCGTCTTTGATCGCGTGGTCGAAGTCTCGGGCCTGTTCGGTCTGGGTCATGTCAGTACATCCGTATCGGTAGGTTGGTCAGTCCTCGCAGCGACGCCGTGGGCTTGTACCGCAGGCTTTCCCGCGGCGCCATCAGTTCCCAGTGGTCGAAGCGTTCCAACAGGGTGGCCAGCGCGATGCGGCCCTCCAACCGGGCCAGCTGGTGGCCCAGGCAGTAGTGAATGCCGAAGGCGAATGCCAAGTGGCGGTTGGGCTTCCGCGTGAGGATCAGCGACTCGGGATTCTCGAAGACCGCTTCGTCGTAGTTCGCGGACGTGATCGAGCCGATCACCTGAGAGCCGCGCGGAATCGGCATGCCCCCGATCTCCATGTCCGCCATGGCAAACCGGGCGGCACCGTCGGCGACCGGTGTGGTGAACCGCAACAGTTCCTCGAGTGCGGTGGTCTCCAGAAGTTCCGGTTGCTCGCGCAGCTGGGCGAGTTGTTCGGGGTGCTCGATGAGCGCGAGCACGCTGCTGCCGATCAGGTTGGCGGTGGTGTCGTGCCCGGCCAGCAGCAACAGGAACACCATGGAGACAAGCTCTCGGTGGCTGAGACGGTCGCCGCCTTCGTTGGCGCGGATGAGCTCCGAGATCAACCCGTCGTCGGGATGTCGCCGCCGGTCCTCGATCATCGATTCGAACAGCTTGGCGAGCTTGCGCGCCGTCGGGTAGCCGCGCATCAACTTGTGCTGCTCGTCGCCCAGCTTCTCCACCAGCATGTGGAAGCGGTCGCGGTCCTTGTCGGGGACGCCGAGCATGGTGGCGATGACCGCAAGAGGAAGCCGGATGGCATAGGCGTGCACCAGGTCGACGTCGCGCTTGGCCGCGACCTCGTCGGCCAGCTGCTCGGCGATCTTGGTGATGTCCGGCGCCATGGTGGTGACGAGCTTGGGAGTGAAGGCCTTGTGCACCAGCGTGCGCAGGCGCTTGTGATCCGGGTCGTCCTTGAACACCATGGTCTGGGCCAGCATCCGCAGGCTCGGCGGCAGCAACCAGATGAACTTGCCTGCGGGCGAGTTCTTCAGCACGTCGGTGGAGAACCTGTCGTCGCTGTGCAGGGTCATCACGTCGTCGTAGCGGGTCAACAGGTAACCGCCCTGGCCCTGCAGCAGGCCTTTGGCAGTCGCCCACGACACCGGCTGGTACTTGCGCAGGTACGCGAACCGCGCGTGCGGGGTGTCCAGCATCTCGCGCGAGCCCAGATCGGTCTTCTCAAGCGTGTCAATCACTTTGGACATGGTTGCTCCCGTCCGTGGTCACCGGAACTGGTGTCGAACATCGCGACGACGTCGCCGCCGGCGTGCTCGGCGGTTGATGCGAAGAGCAGCGCGGCACGCGCGTGCGGGGTCGCCAAGGTCGACTTCTCCGTATCTCAACTGGGCTCGGAACTTATTAGTACACTGATTACTATGATTTCCGCTACCCCCCACGATCAAGTGCCCATGGACGGGGTGGACGCGGCCCGGTTGCAGGACATCGAGTTCGGCATCGAGGACCACGTCGCCACCATCACTTTGAACCGTCCGGACGCGCTCAACGCGGTTTCCGCTCAGATGGCCGCCGAACTGGCGTGGGCGTGGCAGACGGTGCGCGACGACGACGAGGTCCATGCGGTGGTGCTGCGGGCCGCCGGCGACCGCGCGTTCTGCACCGGCGTCGACGTCAAGGGGGACGGCAGCTGGTTCTTCCGGTCCAACGTGTGGAACACCTTCGACCCGGGCACGGTGATCTCGCCGAAGATCGTGCACCGCTGTTGGAAGCCGGTCGTCACCGCCGTTCACGGGTTCGCCGCCGGCGGCGCGCAGTATCTGCTCAACGAGTCCGACATCATCATCTGCTCGGAGGATGCGAGTTTCTTTGACCCGCATGCCAACGCGTCGATCGTCTCGGCCCTCGAGCCGATCGGGATGCTGCACCGGGGCGTGCCGCTCGGCGAGGTGTTGCGGTGGGCGCTGATGGGCACCGAGGAGCGCATCTCCGCGGCGACGGCCCTGCGTATCGGGCTGGTGTCCGAGGTCGTCGCCCGCGAGGAGCTGTGGGACCGGGCGCAGGCGATCGCGGCCTCCATCGCGGCGCGCAACCCGACCGCCATCCAGGGCAGCGTGCGGGCGATATGGGAATCTTTAGAAATGACCAGGTCGACCGCGCTGCACAACGGCATGGCCTACACCCATATCGGCAACCCGCCGCTTGCCGAGCGCCGGGCGGCGCCGCGCCGCAACGGGCCGCCCACCTATCGGTGATGCCTTGAACCCCGAACGGATCGCACCGCGAGTCGACTCGCGCCAGGCCAAGCTGGCCGGCCGCGCAGCCGAGCAGATCGTCAATGATGTGGTCGAGCTGGGGTGGCCGGTCGGCGAGGTGCTGGGTTCGGAGACCGAACTTCTCGAGCGGTACGGGGTCAGTCGCGCGGTGCTGCGTGAGGCGATCCGGCTCGTCGAACATCAACGCGTGGCGCGGATGCGCCGCGGCACCGGGGGCGGCCTGGTGATCGACGAACCCGACGTCGACGCCGTCATCGGGCCCGCGGTCATCTACCTGCTGCGCGTCGGCGCCACCCTCAACGAGATCTTCGACACCAGAATCCTACTCGAGGAACTCGCCGCCGAACTCGCCACGCTACGCGTCGCCGAGGCGGATCTGGCGACCCTTCGCGACGCCGTGGACCGCGAAGCCGAGGGCCGGCTCGCCGACTTCCGCGAGCTGCACACCCGGCTCGCCGCGCTGTCGGGCAACCCGGTGCTCGAGCTGTTCGTCGAAACCTTCAGCCGGGTCTGCAATTTCCACTTCGCCGACGTGGCCAGCGTGCCCCCCGACGTCGATCGCGCGGTGTTGCGGGCCCATCGCGGCATCGCGAAAGCGGTGCTGGCCAACGATCCCGCGCTGGCCCGCGAACGGATGCGCAGGCACCTGCGCGCCGAGGCCGACTTCATCCGCGCGCAGCCGGACACCGTGCAGCGCCTGGACCCCGAGGTGGCGCTCGCGGGCACGCTGGGCGACAAGCGCGGCGAAGCGCTGGCACGGCAGATCTTCGCCGAGCTCGCCAGCTCCGGTGCCACCCCGGGCACGTTCGTCGGGTCGGAGGCCGCCCTGATGGAGAAGCACCGGGCCAGCCGCGCCGTCGTGCGCGAGGCCATCCGGATCCTGGAATACCACCGGATCGCGCTGACCCGGCGGGGTCCCGGCGGCGGTTTGTTCGTCACCGAGCCCGACATCTCCGCCGTCGTCGACATCTTCGCGATCTATCTGCGCCGCCACGGGGTGAAGGTCCGGCACCTTGCCGACCTGCGCACCGGGCTCGAACTCGCGGTCGTCGCGCGCGCCGCCGAGACGCTGAAATCCGGCGGCGGTGATTCGGCGGCGATCGAGGCCGCGCTGCGCGCCGAGTCCGAGCACGGCCCCGCGACGGCGTTCGGCCACGGCGAGGACTTCCACTCGATGCTGGCCAGGCTGACCGGCAACCGGGCGCTGAGCCTGGTACACAGCGTCACGATGCGGCTCGGCTGGCAGTTCTTCTCCCAGTACGCAATTGAAGATCCCCGCGTGGCGGCGATGTCGCAGGAGTTGCCGTCCACGGTGGGGCCCGCCCACCAGAGCATCGCCGACGCCCTGCTGGCCGGCGACACCGAACTGGCGGTGGCACGGATGCGCGATCACATGACCGCCACCGGCCCGACATGAGCTGACCCGAACACCGGCGTCCCGCCCCGGACTTTCCCCGCGGCGCAATTAAGGATACTGTTTTATCTGAATCTATGCGCGGGAGGCTGGATGCGGCATCCATGGGATCAGCGGCTCGGGGTGTGGTGGATCGCCGAGGATCACCCCGAGACACCGGCCATCGTCGAATCGCCCAGCGGCCGGACCATGACGTTCGCCGAGTTGGCGGCCGCGGCGCACCGGGTGGCGAACGCGTTGCGCGCGCACGGGCTGCGGGTCGCTGACACCGTGGCCTACGCGCTGCCCAACGACGTCGACGCGGTCATCTGGCAGCTGGCCACCACCGAGATCGGGCTGCGCTACCTCACCCTCAACACCGCGCTGTCCGCCGACGAGTTCACCTCGATCCTCGAGCACTCCGGCGCCTCGGCGCTGGCGGTCCACCCCGACTACCTCGACCGCTTCCACTCGGTGCCCGACGGCGCCGGGCTGCGGATCGTCGTGGGCGAACCTGCCCCCGCCGGCTGTCCTGACGGCTTTGTCAGCGAAAGCGACTTCCTGGCCGGGCAGCCGTCGACGCCGCCCGCCGACCGCACCCAGGGCGACGCGATCCGCTACTCCTCGGGCACCACGGGCAAGCCCAAGGGCATCGTGCGCCCGCTCGAGGAACGCGACCCCGGCGCGGCCGCCAACGCGCACGCGATCTTCGGGCGCGCCTTCGACTTCCGGCCGCTCGAAGGCGTTCACCTGGTGTCGACCGGTATGCACCATGCCGGATGCCAGAGCTTCTACCTCGGCGCGCTCAATGTCGGTCAGGCCCTGGCGATTCTGGGCAGGTTCGATGCCGAGGAGACGCTGACGGCGATCGAACGGCACGGCGTGACGACGGCCTACATGGTGCCCACCCAGTTCGTGCGGATGCTGAGGCTGCCGACACACGTGCGCAACAAGTACGACCTGTCGAGCCTGCGATCGGTGATCCATTCCGCCGCACCCTGCCCGCTGCAGGTGAAGAAGGACATGATGGCGTGGTGGGGTCCGGTGATCTGGGAGACCTACGGCGGCACCGAGGGCCCGGCCACCATCGCCAAACCCCACCACTGGCTGGAGAAGCCGGGCACCGTCGGCCGCCCGATCCGCGGTGTGCGGGTGCATATCCTCGATGACGAGGGTAACGCTTTGCCGCCCAACGCAATTGGCAACGTCTTTATCGAACGGATCGATGGGCAGTCATTCGAGTACCGCAACGACGCCGAACTCACCGCGTCGGTGCATCGCGGATCGGCGTTCACCATCGGCGACGTCGGGTACCTCGACGACGACGGATACCTCTTCATCTGTGACCGCGCCAAGGACATGATCATCAGCGGCGGGGTCAACATCTACCCCGCCGAAGTCGAGGGGGTGCTGCTCACCCATCCCGCGGTGGGCGACGTCGCGGTCATCGGGGTCCCCGACCCGGAGTGGGGCGAACAGGTCAAGGCCGTGGTCGAACTCGTCGACGAGGCCGAGCCGTCGGCCGAGCTGGCCGACGAGCTCATCGCGTTCTGCCGGGCCAGGCTCGCCGGCTTCAAGTGTCCGCGGTCGGTGGATTTCGAAGCGAGACTGCCCCGCAACGAAGCAGGCAAGTTGATCAAGCGCGTCGTCCGCGACGCCTACTGGGCCGAAGCCGGCAGGCGGGTCTGAGCGGATGACCCAGACCTCGCGCGAGGTGTTCGACGCCGACCAGGCCGCCCCGACGGCCGTCGCACAGGTCCTGCAACTCAAATCCCTTCCCCACGATCGGTTTCGGGCCGACCCGGTGAGCGTGACCGGTCGCCGCACCATCTACGGCGGACAGGTCGCCGCCCAGGCGTTGCGCGCGGCCAGCTTCACGGTGCCCGACGATCGGGTCGCGCACTCGATGCACGCGTACTTCCTCGCTGCCGGGGATGCCAGCAGGCCGATCGAGCTGAAGGTCGAGCGCGACCGCGACGGCGGGCGCTACTCGGGTCGCCGGGTCAGCGCGGTGCAGGGCGAATCGGTGATCTTCTCGATGGTCTGCTCGTTCACCCGCCCCGCCGACGGCGCACCCGAATTCCAGGCCATCCCGATGCCCGACGTGCAGCGGCCCACCGAATTGCCGACGCATCAACTCAACGCGTCGCGCACCTTCGACCTGGAGGTGCGCGTGCCCGAGGACACCGAGCCGTGGTATCGCTGGCCGGCGCGGCTGTGGCTGCGCATCCGGGAGCGGCTGGCCGACGAGCCGAACGTGCGGGCCTGCGGCATGGTGTTCCTCTCCGACCTGTGCACCGGGCTGTCCCGGGCGCCCCAGATCGAACAGGTGGGGCTGCTGCCCAGCGTCGACCACGCGGTCTGGCTGCACCGCGACGGCGATCCCAACGGGTGGCTGCTGATCGACCTTCATCCGCTGTCCACGTCGGGCGGGCGCGGCGTCTACACCGGTCAGATCTTCGACGAGCGAGGCGGGTTGGTGGCCAGCCTGGCCCAGGAGTCGCTGTTCGACCTCCCGCGCGGCCGATGAGCGCCGCGAAACTATTCCCTAAATAAGTATCCTTTAGTTAGGATCGGTTCATGGTCAGAGCGGACGCGGCGTGCGGGGATGCGTCGGTCGTCACCGCCGAGACCCCGTTCCTTCCCGACGACGACGCCTTTCACCGCTCTCCCGACGACAATCCGTTCTGGGCCGAGACCACGTGGTGGTCGTTCAACGTGCCCGAACGCAAGCTCGGCGGGTGGCTGCACGCACAGTTCAACACCAACCGCGGCACGGTGACGTGGCGGGTCTATGTCTGGGACCCCCGCGGCGCGGACCCGGAGCAGTTGCGTTACTTCCGCATGGAAACCGACGTGCCGATGCGGGATCTGGCGCCCGACCTGCGCGACATCGCCATCCCGGGCGGTGGGTTCAGCGTCCGGATGCTGCGTCCGCTGCACGATTACCGCATCGAATACAGCGATCCCGCAGCGGGTTTCGCGGTGCACCTGGACTTCGAAGGGGTGCATCCACCGCGGCGGTTCACCCCGGGTGAGCCGCCCTTCATGGAGCACACCCACCTCGATCAGCTGGGGCACGTGACGGGCGAGCTGGTGCTCTCCGGGGAACGCATCCCCATCGACTGCTACTCGGTGCGGGACCGGTCGTGGGCCCCCCGCGGCGCACCCAAGCGCACGGGTGACAAACCGGCCGCCGCACCGACGAACCGGGTGCGGCATCCCGGCGGACCGCGCTGGCGGGAAATCGAGCGCGAGCGCGGAAGAGGGCGAATTCAGTACATCTTCGGGCACGCCGGCGCCGACGTCGGGTTCCTCGGCTTTGTGCGGGTCGCCGACGGTGACGCCGGGGGGTGGTCACCGCTCAACCACGGCTGGCTGCTGGCCGACGGACACTTCGAGCGGCTGGACAAGTCGGCCAGCGTGATGAAGAACTACCGCGATCCCCGCACCGGCTGGAGCGACCACATGGAGCTTCGGCTCACCGACCTGACCGGCCGCACGCTGGATGTCGAGGGCCACAGCGTCAGCCACATCTGCGAACGCGGAGGCGGCAGCACCGCGCTGATGCGCTGGGAATTGGGCGGCCGCATCGGGTGGGGCGAAGACCAAGACATCTGGCACCCAAAGCATTTCGCAAGGATGCTGGAAGCCCTGCAGGCCGTGCGGTGATCGACTTGGACAGGAGCGACAGGTGACCGGACCATTCGAAGGCGTTCGTGTGGTGGAGGTCGCCTCGTGGACCTTCGTTCCCGGCGCCGGTGCCATCATGGCCGATCTCGGCGCCGATGTGATCAAGGTCGAACCGCCGGACGGGGATCCACAGCGGGCGCTTCGCAACGCCATCAACGCCGACGATTCCAGCCCGAATCCGTTTCTGCACGTGCCTAATCGGGGTAAGCGCAGCATCACCTTGAACCTCACGAGCCAGGCCGGCCACGACACGCTGCTGAAACTCACCAAGAGCGCGGACGTGTTCCTGACCAGCTACCTGCCGAAGGTCCGCACCAAACTCGGCATCGACGTCGACGACCTGCGCGGCGAGCACTCCCGTCTCATCTACGCTCGCGGAACAGGTTGGGGCACTTCGGGTCCGATGGCCGACGCCGGTGGCTTCGACTCGGCTGCGGCCTGGTCGGCCGCCGGCGTGCAGCACAAGCTCACCGAACCCGGCGCCCAATCGCCTGCCGCGCAGCCCGCCGCGTTCTACGACCTGCAGGGCTCGAGCGCGATCGCGGGGGCCGTGGCGATGGCCCTGTACCGGCGGGAGCGAACCGGCGAGGGCGGGGTGGTCGACGTTTCGCTGTTGAACACCGGCATGTGGACGATGAGCCCCGACCTGGCCGCCGCCGCCGCCGGGTCCGGTGAACTGCCGAGGCCCAACCGGTTTGACGCCCCCAACCCGATCGTCAACCTCTACCGCACCGCCGACGATCGGTGGCTGAACCTGGTGTGCCTGCAGGCCGACCGGTTCTGGGGCGAGTTGTGTGAGCTGATCGGCAGGCCGGAGCTGGCCGACGACGAGCGGTTCCACGACGGAGTTTCGCGGTTCGTCAACCGGGAGGCCTGTGTCGCCGAGCTGGACAAGACGTTCGGTGCACGCACGATGGACGAGTGGAAGTCGGTGCTGTCGGGTTTCTCCGGAGTGTGGGCGCCCGCAGCGACTTTCGAGGAAGTGTGTGAGAACCCGCAGGTCGCCGAGAACGGCTACCTGCCCGCCGTCGCGGGCAACGACGGCCGGGAATTCCGGCTGGTGTCACCCCCGTATCAGTTCGACGGTGTCCCAGGAGCACCGGCCGGGCCCGCACCCGAACTCGGGCAGCACACCGAAGAGGTGCTGCTGGAATCCGGTTTGGACTGGGACGAGATCAGCGCGCTGCGCGACAGCGGAGCCCTGGATTGAAGCCATGTCACACGTAGAGGTCGATCACCGTCTCCTTGGCGAGGTCACCCCACAGCATGCTGCGGCCCGCCCGCTCCATGTGCGCGGCCCAATGATCCCTGGCGCCGGCACCGTCGCCGGCCTCGATCAGCGCGACGAGCTTGTTGAACGCCTTGATGGTCTGCTTGTACTGCTTCTCGATTCCGGCGGGGTTGGTCGCCGTGCTCATCACCCGGGTCATGTGGCGCGTCACGACCTCCCGCAGCACCGCCCCGAACAGCCGCAGCGTGTTGTTGCCGGCCCGCTCCATGATCAGGTCGTGGAATCGGAACGTGGCCGCAGTCCACTCCGCGTAATCCGCACCCGCGGTGCCCTCCTCGACCAGGGCCGCCAGCGCGCTCGCCGCCGCCTTGAGGTCGGCGATGTCCTCGGGCGTCGCGCGCCGCGCCACCATCTGTGCCGCTGCCGGTTCGAACACCTTGCGCGCCTCGTAAAGGTCGGTAAGGGTGGTGCCGGACATCTGCAGAAGCAGGCCAAAATTCCTTGCCGCTACGGATGTTTCGGGCGAGCACACCAGCACTCCACCGCGCGAGCCGCGTCGCACAACGATCAGCGACTCGCTTTCCAGAATGCGAAAGGCCTCACGCAACGTGGGACGCGAGACCCCGAACTGTTTGACCAGTTCCACCTCGGTGGGCAGCGCGTCCCCCTCCTTCAGCACACCGCGCACGATGCTGCTGCGCAGATGGTCGGCAATGAGCTCAGCGGTCTTCGGTGCGCGCACCAGCTTGGACTCGCCGTTCCCCCCGCTCGACAGGTCCATCCGATGATCCGTCCTCGCCGGCTCGCACTGTGTGAGGCGAACCCATTGCCCGCCTTCCAATTACCTAACTGATTGTACTCAACCCAGGACCCACAGGAGGATTCTCAATGAGGTTGTCAAGCCGCTGCGGCAGTAGGCGTGGTGGGTTGATAGGTCGTGTGGTCGCGCAGCATTGCCCACAGAACATTGAGACGCCGACGTGCCAGGGCCAGGACGGCTTGGCTGTGGCGTTTGCCTTCGGCGCGTTTGCGGTTGTAATACGTGCGCGAGACGGGGTCGGATCGAATGCTGGACAGCGCCGACAGGTAGCAGGCGCGCAGCAGGCGCCGGTTGTAGCGGCGGGGTCGTTGAAGGTTGCCGCTGATGCGGCCGGAGTCACGCGGTACCGGAGCCAGGCCGGCGACGCCGGCGAGGCGGTCAACGGAGTCGAAGGCACTCATGTCTCCGCCGGTGGCAGCGAGGAATTCGGCGCCGAGCGTGACGCCGAAGCCCGACATGCTCACGATGATTTCGGCGTGGCGGTGGCGGCGAAATCGCTCCTCGATCATCGCATCGGTGTCGCCGATTTCGGTGTCGAGGGCCATCACCTCCTTGGCCAAGCGGGCAACCATGGCCGCAGCGAGTTGTTGTCCGGGTATGACGGTGTGTTGAGCGTGAGCGGCCTGCAGGGCTTTGGCCGCGACGGCGTCGGCGTTGCGGGCCTTGCGTTTACCCAACCAGGCTGCCAGTCGAGCAGCACCGGCTCGTCGCAGCCCATCGGGAGTTTGATAGCCGGTGAGCAGCAGCAACGCGGCCTTGCTGGTGCTGTAGTCGAACGCGCGTTCCAGGGCTGGGAAGTATTCGAGCAGCTGGGCACGCAGTCGGTTGATCGTGCGGGTGCGATCAGCCACCAGATCGGTGCGCCGGCTGGTGAGAATGCGCAGCTCCACTGCGATGTCATCTCCGGGGCGCAGTGGTTGCAGATCGCGGCGCATCCGGGCCTGATCGGCAATGACGGCGGCATCTTTGGCGTCGGTCTTACCCTCCCCGCGGTAGCTGCCCGAGGCGTGGTGCACGGTGCGGCCGGGGATGTAGAGCAGCCGCTGGTCAGCGGCGATCAGCAGCGTGATCAGCAGGGCCGCACCGCCAGCGTTGAGATCGATGGCCCAGGTGACCTCACCGCCGTCAGCCATGGTTGCGACAGTGCTGATCAACTTCAACAGAGTCGCTTCGTCGTTGGCTACCCGCTGCGACAGCAGTCGCTTTCCCTCAGCATCGATGACCACGCAGAAGTGGTCCGATTTCCCAGCATCGATACCCGCCCAAACAGCTTGTGTCACTACCGCCTCCGTGCTCATCACCATTTCCACCAGCCCGGCAGACGACCACGCCGTCGTGTCCTTACACAGCGATCGAATCGCATCTCTCAATTAGCGGTCGAGTCGTCGCGGGACAGCGGGCGGCCAATCCTCCTCGGCCATCAAGGGCTGACCAATGAAAGCCATACCCGCTGTCCCTGGGTGAATCGAAGCCTAACTAAGGCCAGCGGCCCCGAACACCCTCCAAGAAAGGTAAGGATCCGATGACCGCGAGCTCACTGGCCACCCGGAGGTTGTTCATCGACGGCGCGTGGACCGACGGTGTCGGTGAGCAGGCCCTCCAAGTGCTCAACCCCGCGACCGAGGAGATCATCGCCGAGGTGCCCCAGGCCTCACCGGCCGACGTCGACGCCGCCGTGCAGGCCGCCCGCCGCGCCTTCGACGAAGGCCCCTGGCCGTCGATGAGCCCCGCCGAGCGCGGCCGGATCCTGGGTGCGATGGCCGACGAATTGACGCGCAGGCGCGACGAACTCGTCGAGCTGAACAT
The DNA here is from genome assembly GCF_010725725.1 of Mycolicibacterium pulveris. Classification (NCBI taxonomy): domain Bacteria; kingdom Bacillati; phylum Actinomycetota; class Actinomycetes; order Mycobacteriales; family Mycobacteriaceae; genus Mycobacterium; species Mycolicibacterium pulveris. The sequence goes on from NZ_AP022599.1 coordinate 1,497,940, forward strand.
CACCGAGGCCGGATCCACCCGGATGCTTGCCGAGTTCCTCCAGGTCGGCACGCCAATCGACCACTTCGCGGACATGGTCCACCGGGTGCTGCCACAGTTCGCGTTCGAAACACCCACCGCGCCCGTGCTCGGCAACGGCATCGGCCAGGGCGTCATCGTCCGCGAGCCCTACGGGGTGGCCGCCCTCATCACCGCGTTCAACTTCCCGTTCCTGCTCAACCTGGCCAAGATCGGCCCCGCGCTGGCCGCCGGGTGCACGGTGGTGCTCAAGTCGTCGCCGTACACGCCACTGGAAGCCCTGATCCTCGGGGAGATCGCCGAATCCGCCGGGCTGCCACCGGGAACGTTGAACATCGTCACCGGCGACGTCGACGCGGGTGAGGCGCTGACCCGCCATCCCGGCGTCGACATCGTCAGCTTCACCGGGTCCGACGCCGTCGGCCGCAAGGTCTACACCCAGGGCGCGGAGAGCATCAAGAAGGTGGTCCTCGAACTCGGCGGCAAGTCGGCGAACATCATCCTCGACGACGCCGATCTCGACAAGGCGATGGAAAGCGTTCTGGGCGGCTTCATCACGCATGCCGGCCAGGGCTGCGCGCTGCAGACGCGGATCCTCGTGCACCAGTCGTTGCACGACGACCTGGTGGCCCGCATCGTCGGCACGCTGGGCTTCATCTCCGTCGGCGACCCCGCCGACCCCGCCACCATGATGGGGCCGCTGATCCGCGAAGTGCAGCGCCAGCGAGTGGAGGCACTGATCGCCACGGGAGTGGACGAGGGCGCACAGATCGCGTTCGGCGGCAAGCGCCCTGCCCACCTGGACCGCGGATTCTTCGTGGAGCCAACCCTTTTCGTCGGGGTCGACAACGGCATGCGGATCGCCCAGGAGGAATTCTTCGGCCCGGTGGCGGCGGTGATCCCGTTCGCCGACGACGACGAGGCCGTCCGGATCGCCAACGACAGCCGGTACGGTCTCAGCGGCGGTGTCTGGTCGGCGGATCCCCTGCGGGCCGCCGCGGTCGCCCGCCGGCTGCGCACCGGCATGGTCGTCATCAACGGCGGCGGCGGTGGACTCAACCCCGCGGCCCCGTTCGGCGGCTACAAGCACAGCGGGATCGGCCGCGAGTTTGGGGAGTTCGGACTGTCGGAGTACCTGCAGCACAAGGCCCTTCAATGGCCGGTCGGCTGAGCCTTCTGTTCGCCTCGGCGGCGGTCGGTGCGGCGCTGTGCGGATCCGCACCGGCGCATGCCGCGCCGCCGCCCCGGCCACCGGGCTCCCCCGACTACATCGAACGCACCGAGTGGGTGTACCACGGCGAGCGGGCCACCCTGCGGATCTACCCGACGGCCTGGGGATGGGCGGCGGCGGGCATCTTCACCGACGGCGCCCAGAGCTATGACGCGTGGGCCGAGCTGCTCGAGCACGCACCCGACGCCAACACGCTGAGCATGCAGAACCAGTTCATGTGCTACTGGCAGTTGGCGACGTTCACCAACCCGGGCAAGGTCGGCACCTGGAACCTGGAGCCGTGGCGACCGGTCGTGTCGAGCATCATCATGCAAAACTCGGGCTGCAACCCGGGCGGGCCCGACGACGTGCTCAACTGGTGATCGGCACGAACTCGGGGGCGATCAGATCGATGACCGCCGACCACGGGATCGTGATCGTGCGCACCTCGCGGCCGAACTGCCCCTCCGGAAAGTGCATTTCGATGCCCGCGTCGGTCGGAATCCAGAACCGGAAGTTGCGCTCCACCGGCGCCCATCCGGCGTAGTACTCGCCCCAGCCGCCCAACGGTGGCGTCGGATAGGTGGCGGGCAGGATCTCTTTGGTCAGTTCGCCCAGCCGGTTCAGACCGGCCTGCTCGTCGACGAACAAGTTGCCCCACACGATTTGGATTCCGCTGCGCGAGTCGAACACCCGCGTGGCGACCGTGTCGACCGGCATGTTCGGCAGCTCGGCGGCGTGGTACCGGCCGCGCCACAGCTCCGAGATGGTCAGTGGCCGGAACTGCAGCCTGCCCTGGGTGGTGAACGTCCACGGTGAGCTCTTGCTCGCGCTGGCGGCGAACAGCCACACCTGGCCGTCGGCCTCGTCGTCGAGGATCCGGTTGATCGCGTCGGTGACCGCGGGATCACCGCCTGCGAGCTTCTCGTAGTTCACCGTCCACTCGCCGGGCCCCTGCGGGCTGACGCCGGAACGCACATCGGGGACGACGGTGTAGGCCACACCGTTGGACACGGTGTCGGCCAGCGCGGCGGGCGTCGCACCGAGGAACGCGAGCAGCAGGAGGGCGCCGAACATCGCGGCCAGCCGGGTCACGGCAGCACGACGTCGCTGGCCAGCCACCGACCGTCGACCTTGTCCATGGTGATGATGATCCTGTTGCGGTCAAGGCGCGGTTCGGGATTCAGCTTGTTGCTGACCGCCTGATCGAGGAACAGCATGACCTCCACCTTGTCTTTCGTCGCCGACTTGATGCCTGCCGCGATGACCTTCCCGTCGGCCCTGGCCTCGTTGTCGATGAGCACCTGCTTGAGCTGGTTACTCGATTCGCTGTACATCTCCTTGAATTCGCCTGTGGCGCCGTCGAGTACCGCGGCGAAGTTCTCGTCGAGCTTGGCGCCGTCGACGGTGGTCAGGATGATCGCGTACTGCTGGGCGGCGGCCAGGGCCTGCTGGCCGGCGTTGTCGATGGCTTGGCGCTCCGACAGCTTGACGGCCAGCACGGCGCTGGTGGCCAGGGAGGCCACCAGCAGCGCGGCACCGGCCCCGAGCGCCACCGTTCGGCGGGTGGGATGGCGAAGCCATCGCCGCGGCGGGGAATCCGATTGCGGCTGTGCGTCTTCCGATCCGGCGTCGGTTTCGGGGCCGGTTGTCGTGGCTTCGGTGTCCTCGGGGGTGTCGACCGTGGACACGTCCTCGCGAGTAGTCATATCGAGTCCTTTCTGACGGTCGTGGGGTCAGGGACCGCTCGGCGGCGGGGGGAGCGGGAGGAAGGGACCGCCATACGGCGTCGGAATGGTGAACCGGCCGGTCGGAACCGGGTCGGCGCGTTGCAGCGGGTGGGCGCCCGGCGGCGGTCCGGCGGTGTCGTCGCCGGCTGGGCGCGGCGCGTTGCGCGCCCCCCGCACCAGGTACTTGGGGTCGGGATTCGGGCAGTAGGTGTACAGGAACGGTTCCGGGAAGTCGGTCAGCGTCGGCGGTGCCTTCGGCAGGTTGTAATCGCATCCGTAGCGGGAGTACAGGCTTACCGCGCCCCACACTCCCCCGTCGCGGAACGTGCTGCCGACCGCCTCGAGCGCCGAACCCTGGCGGTACTGCGGGAAGAAGAACTCCTGCAGGGCGGGCACCCGCAGATAGACGAGCTGGGACACCGTCGTCAGGTTCCCGAGCAGCTGCACCATGGTCGGTGAGTTGTCGGCGATGACGTCGTCGATCCCGGCGAACGCCTCGGGCCCGCGGTCCAGCAGGGTGCGGTACCCGTCCTGCATGCGTTCGACCCCGGCGAAGATCTGTGCCAGATCGCTCGAGGTCGTCGCCATCCCAGGACTGACGTCACGCACCGTCGACAGCACCACCTTGCTGTTGCGGATGAGGCTGACCGTTTGGGGCAGAACCGAATCCAGGGTCGACACCAGGAACGTGCCGCCGTCGAGAATGGCCGCGAGCTTGTCCGCGCCCTCCGGTCCGACGCGCAGTTCGTCGAGCACGGCGGACAGCCGCGCGGTGTCGATCTGTTCCAGGGTGCCGTCCAGGTCGCCGAGCAGCTTGGCCAGTGTCACCGGGGTTCTCGTTCGGGCGCTGTCGATCTCGGCACCGTCGGTGAGATAGGGGCCGTCGTTGCGGTCGGCGCGGAAGTCGAGATACTGCTCGCCGGCCGGGGACAGCGCCGACACCCGCACTTCGGTATCGGCCGGGATCCGGGTGCCGGGACGGATTTCCGCCACGGCCACCGCGCCGGTGTCGGACAACTCGATGGAGCGTACCCGGCCCACCGGTACCCCGCGCAACGTCACGTCCTGGCCCGGCAGCAGACCACCGGTCTGGTCGAGGTGTACGCGGACGACGGCCTCGGTGCTGACCGGATCGAGCCGCAACGTTCCGAACAGCAGGTAGACCACGCCGAGAACGAACATGGTGGCCAGCGCGACCGCCGAAAGGCCCAGGCGCCGTATCCTGGCCCACCGCAACGCGTTCAGCAGATGCCTCATCCCGCAGGCTCCTCCAGCGATGCCCCTGGCGGGGCCGTGGGCGGTGGCGGCTCCAGTCCAGGCGGTGGCGGGGCGGGCGTGAGCTTGTCCGGCGCGGGCCCGATCAGGTTGGGCGGCGGCACGTTTCCGGGTGGCGGCGTCGGCGCGCCCCAGAACTTGTTGCGGACCATCAACAGTTCGTAGGAGATGCTGCCGACCATGTTGCGGAAGTCCTCCCGGGTGGGGGCGCGGCTTCCCGGGTCGGCCGGGTGATACGGATCGGCGAACGCGCCCACAGCGAGGTCGGCGAGGTCGATCTCGACGCTGGACGCCGTCGAGTTGGTGGTCTTGAGGATGGGCCCGAACATCCGGTTGAAGTTCGCCAGCGAAGCGCCGGGCGCGGTGGACGCCTCGTTGAGGCCCTCGGAGATCCGGTTGAGGTCGGCCATCATGCTTCGTGACTCCTCACCCCGCACCGACGGCATCTTGGCCAGCTGCAGGGTGATTCGATTGACCTGCGTGACGAGGTCGATGATCCGGTCGGTGTTCTCGGCGACGGTCCCCAACGCGGGCCCCGCGGCCTCGATCGCGGCGTCGATGGATCGCTGCCGTTCGGCCATCGTCTCGGCAAGATCACCGGTCTGGCTGAGCGCGGTCTTGATGCGATCCGACCGTGCCGAGAGGCTCTGGATGAGGCGGGTGGACTCGTCGACGAATTGGTTGAGGTCCTCGCCCTTTCCGCCGACCGCGCGGCCCATCCCGTTGACGATCCTGGTCAGGTTGCGGATCGCGCCCCCGTTGACCAGCACCGCCGCGGTGCTCAGCACGTCTTCCACCGAGGCGGCGGACGCGGTGGAGTCCAACGGGAGCGCGGCACCCGGCAGCAGTGGTCGGGTCGCCGCGGACGCCCCGGGTGGCGGAGTCAGCGACACGAAGATGTCGCCGAGCGGGGTGGCCGAACGCAGTTCGGCCTTGGTGCCTTCGGGGATCTGGACGTCGGAGGCGATCCGCATCGTCACCACCGCGGTGTAGTCGCGTGCGGTCATCGACTCGACCTCGCCGACGTCGGCGCCGGACAGCCGAACCTTGGCTTTGGCAGGCAAATTCAGCGCGTTGGCGAACGTCGCGCTGATCTCGTAGGTGTCCTCACCGACCGACGGGGCGGGCAGTGGAATCTGGTCCAGGCCCATCGAGCAGCCCGCCAACACCGTTGACAGGCAGAGCGCGCAAAGCGCGCCCAGAGGTTTCATCCGCTGTGTCATCCCGGCAGACCTGCCAATCCCTCGAGCATGCTGGTGAGTCCGAAATCGGGGCCGAAATCCTGGATGGTTCCCGTGGTGCAACCGAGCTGTTTCATGCCCAGCAGGTTGCACAGCTCCTTGGTCATCTGGCCGTTGAGCTCGACCTTGTCGAGCACGGGATGCGCCCGGATGGCGTCCTTCTCGTGATCGATCATGTTGTAGACGTTGTCCAGCAGCATCGGCGCCACATCGAGTGCCTCTGCCATCTCGCGGCGGTAGTCGGCGATGGCCTTGGTCACGGTCTCCATTCCCGCCGCGGTCGCCTTCAGGTGATCACGGTTGTCGTCGATCAGATCGGCGGTCTGAGTGAGGATCTCGTTCACCTGTGCGCCGGTCGACCCGCTACCGAGCTGCTCGGCGGCCAGCACGGCGCTCAGCTGGCGCACCGAGGTGCCGACGTCACGGATCGTCTGGTCGTTCTCGACCGCCGCTGCGGTCAGCCTGTCGAGGTTGGTGACGATCGTGGTGATCGCGTCGGCGGTCGGCGCGCCCCTGTCCTGGCTCATCTTCAGCGCCGTGGACAGTTCGCCCAGCGCCGAACGGATCTTGGCGCCGTTGCCGTGCGTCATCGCGGCGCTCACCGACAACAGATCCGCGACAGGGCCCGACCCGCGGCCGTCGCCCTGCAGATGCACCGCCAGCTCGTCGATCATCGCCAGTACCCGGTCGAATTCCACCGGCGTCCTGGTCCGGTCCAGTCCGAGCCGGGTGCCGTCGGCGAGCGTGGGGCCGTCGCGGTACGCCGGGGTGAGCTCGACGTGCCGGTCGGTGAGGATGGAGGTGGAGACGGTGACAGCCTGCGCGTCGGCGGGAATCTGGACGCCGGGGTCGACGCGCATGGTCACCTCGACGTAGGCGCCCTTCGGATCGATCTTCTCGACCTTGCCCACCGGCATGCCGAGCACGGATACCGCGTTGCCCTCGTACAGGCCGCTCGCGCTGTCGAACTCGCCGACGATCGTCAGTGCGCGCCCGCCGAGGGGACCGCTCACGCAACCCCCGCACACGAATCCCACCATGACCAGCACGACGATCAGCTTCACGATTGCGCGTGGGGTCATTTGCAGTCCCCGAAGTACGGTGGCAGGTTGAATTGCTTGGCGCGACCGCTGATCGCGCAGATGAACGAGTCGATCATCGACCCCCCGGTGGAGGTGAAGTCGAACTCGTTACCGTTTCCGGTCGCGTTGGCGAAGTTGCGGACAGGCAGCGGCAGCAGCTGAAGCGTGCTGCGCAACAACGCATCGTTGCGGTGGACCGCGCTGAGCATGCCGTCGAGGTTGGCCATCAGTTCGTCGATCCGCTGCCGGTCGTCGACCAGCACCGGGCGCAGCTCGTTCACCAGCTTCGTGGTGGCGTTGATCAGCCGCACCACCAGTTCCCTGCGCGCCGCCAGGTCGCCGAGGACCTCGTGGCTCTGATGGATCAGCAGGCCCAGGCTGTGCTGTTGGTCGCCGAGCAGCTCGGCCACCCGCTCGGTGCTGCGCAGCAGGTCGTAGATCTGATCGCGGCGCGAGGCGATCACCGACGACAGGTGGCCGATGTTGTCGAGCGCCTGCGGAAGCACCTCGGGGGCACCCTGCAACTGCGTCGACAGCGTCGTCATCGACTGCGCGATCTTCTCGGCGTCCACGGCCTCGAACGTGGTGGTGGCGTCCTGCAGAGCGGATTGCAGGTCGTAGGGAACCTCGGTGTTGGCCAGCGGGATTCGCCGATCCGTCAGCGGCTGCGAGCCTGCCGGCTGCACGTCGACGTAACGTGCGCCAAGCAGCGTCGTGAGCTTGATCGAGGCCCTGGTGGCCGAGCCCATCGGCACGTCGTCGTCGATCTCCAGACCGACCGCCACGTGGTCACCGGCCAGCCGCATGCTCTTGACGCGACCGACGTGCACGCCGGCGACCGTCACCTGGTCGCCCACGCTCAAACCGGCCGACTGCGCGAACTCGGCGATGTAGACGTCCCTGCCGAGCCCGAGGCGCCCCAGGCCCAGCGCGCCGCCCAGCGCCAGGCCGAGGACCAGCACCGCGATCAAGCCGAGGCGCAGCTTGCTGTAGGAATCGATGGGTCGGCCGGTCCGAATCTTCGCGTTCGCAGGGTTTCTCATCATCGTCACCGGCACTTCTGGGTGTAGGTCAGCCGATCCTCGGGGGTGCCCTCGCGCACGATCGCGTGGATGAGGCTGTCGATGCGGGGAAACTGCGTGACGGTGAGATTGCATGCGTAAATGTCCAGATACGCCCCGCCCTGGCTGAAGCGGGCCATGCCCTTGAGCATCAGCGGGGTGTTGAACGCCATGTATTCGAAGCCCTGCTTGTCCTCCATGAAGTGCTTGGCGAAGCCGGGTTCGCGGGCCAGCCACTCCCTCAAGTCCGGCTGGACGTCGTCGATGATGTTCGCCAGCCGCTGGCCCACAATCGAGGTCTGATCGATCGAGTCTACGAATTCGGCACGGCGGGCGGCGAATCCATCGAAGACCATCTCCGCGGAGTAGATGGTTGTGCGCAGGGCGTCGTCGCGGTCGGCCAGCGAGGCGACGACGCTGTTCAGATGGGTCAGCACGCCGTCGAGGATCGCGTCGGTGCCGGAATAGGACTCGGCAAGACGGGTGGTCTCGGAGATCATGGTCGCGATCGCGCCGGTGTCGCCCTGCAGGGACCGCACGATCGCGGTGGTGAGGTTGTCGACCTGCGCGGGATTCAGCAGCGCGAACAGCGGTTCGAAGCCGTTGAGCAATTGGGAGATGTCGAAGGACGGCTCGGTGCGTTCGACGGGGATCACCGCACCGGCCGGGAGCACGCGCGGAACGCCGTAGTCGCCGAGGGACAGCCCGAGGTAACGCTGGCCGATGATGTTCTGGTAGATGATGCCGGCCTTGGTGTTTCCGTACAGCACCTGTTCGGACTGCACCCGGAAGTCCACCTTCGCGGTGGTGCCGTCGAGCGCGATGGCGTCGACGCGACCCACCTTGACCCCGGCCATACGCACCTCGTCACCGACCTTGAGCCCCGAGGCATCGGTGAAGATCGCGCTGTAGCTGCGGGTCTCGCCTGCGACGTTGCGCTGCAACGTGACGAACACGGTCCAGATCAGGGCGAGGCAGACGGCGAGGAAGACGGTCAGCCCGAGCAGGGGGCGGCGGTACTTGCTCAGAAACGTTCCGACGGAGGTTTCCGGCGACTTCACGGGCCGTTCACTCCTTCCGGCTGGGCGGGGGCTGGCAGGGGCGCCTCGGCGGGCAGCGGCGCCGGTGCCCCGGGGTCGGGAACGACGTGGATCGTGTTGCCGCGGGCGACCGGGCCGAGCAGCAGCTCTGAGGCGACGTTGGCGTCCGGGCCGAGCAACTCGGCGAGCTGCGCGCGCTCCTCGGGGCTGCCGACCGGGCCCACATTGCCGCCCGGTGGCTGGTAGTTGCGCGGATCCAGCGGGGCGGGTAGCACCGGCGGGTCGGCGGTGAGCGGGGCGTTATGGCAGCTGGGGCCCTCGAGCGCGCCGTAGCGCGGGCAGTCCTGGCGGGTGTACATCTTGTTCGGCGTGAAGACCAACATGAACTTACCGACCGCCATGTTCTTGTCTTCATGCCAGACATGGTCGAAGAACCGGTTGGTGACGTCGTTGATGCGCGTGACGATGGGTGCGAAAGCGCCTGCGCCGTCGGCCATCACACCCATCACCGGGGACAGCTGGGTGGTGATCACGATGATGCGGTCCATGTGGTTCTCGAACGACGTCCCGATCTCCCCGAACGTGGCGTGCCCGGCGGACAGGAAGTGTGCCAGCTGCTGACGCTCTTCGGCCAGTGTGCGCATCGGCACCACCGCGCTGTGCACCGCGTCGAGCAGATCCGGCGAAGTGCGCTGCAGGCCCTGCAGCGCGTCGGAGACCACCGCGAGCGTGGCCTCGGTGCCGTCGTCGGCCATCACCCGGTTGAGTTCGTCGACGATGCGCTTGGCCCCGCCGCCGGCCCGTTCGATCTCGTCGCCGCGACCGCTCGTGGCCTCGGCGACGGCGGCCAGCACGCCAACGGAGTCGGTGGACCCCGGCCTGCCCGCGGCGGCGAGCACCTCGCGCAGCTTGGTCAGCGCCGTCTGGAACTGCACCGTGGCCAGGCTGTCGTCCTGGCGGATCTGCGCGCCGGGCTTCAGTGCGGGTCCGGAGCCGTTGTCCACCAGCTGAATCGACGACACCGCAAACACGTTGCCCGGCACCACCCGGGCGGTCACGGTGGCCGGGATGGCGCGCGCGAAGTGCGGGTCGAGGCTCACCTCGACCCGGTTGTCGCCACCGTCGGCGGCTGGGATCACGCCCTCGACGGTGCCGACCAGCGCGCCGCGGAATTTGACGTCGGAACCCTTCGGCAGGCCGTCGCCGACATTGGTGAGCAGCGCAATGACACCGACGCGACCGGAGAACGCTCCTTCGGACTTGGCGATCGCGGCGGCGGCCAGGAGCAGGGCGCCGAGCAGTACCGCGATCCCGCGCAGCAGCAGCCGGCCCTGCGACACCGGCGCTGAGGCGGATTCGAAGTTCGGCAACATCGTCAGCCACCCAGCCTTGCGCCCGACCCGATGCCCCAAAGCCCGATCGTCAGTAGCAGGTTCGCGATGATCATGACCGAGATGCTTGCCCGCATGGCACGCCCGGCCGCGGTCCCGACCCCTTGGGGCCCGCCCGCGGCGAAGTAACCGTAATAGCACTGAATGGTCGACGTGATGATGACGAAGACAATCGCCTTGCACACCGAGTAGAAGATGTCCGTGCCGGTCAACACCAACCGGAAGTAGTGCTCGAACGACCCCGCCGACAGCCCACCGGCGAAGGTGACGATGGCCTGCACCGTCGCGTAGTTGACCACCAGGCACAGGATGTACAGCGGGATGATCGCCACCACCGACGCCAGCAACCGGGTGGTGATCAGGTACGGAATCGGCCGGATCGCAAGCGATTCCATCGCGTCGATCTCCTCGGAGATGCGCATCGAACCGAGCTGCGCGGTGAATCGGCAGCCCGCCTGCGCGGCGAAGGCCAACGCCGCCATGACGGGGGCCAGTTCGCGCGTCGACACCGTCGACGACAGCAGGCCCGCGGCCGGTTCCATGCCGAGCAGGTGAAGTGCCTCGAGGCCCTCGATGCCCACGATCGCCCCGGCCGTCGCACCGAGCAGGATGATCACCCACGCCGTGCCGCCGCCCACCACGACGGAGCCGTTGCCCCAGGTGACGTCGGACAGGATCGCCAAGAAGCTCTTCCGGTACCGGGCCAGCGTCACCGGAATGCCGGCCACCGCGCGCCAGAAGAACGTCAGCATGTGGCCGAGCCGCGCGCCGAGCCCGGCCACCGACTCCGTGGCCGACACCAGCGGCCGAACACCGCGCGGGTAGTACGGTGCCGCCGCCATCAGAGCGATGCCTTCGGAAACAGCAGGACATACATCTGGGTGAACACGACGTTGGTGATCATCAGCAGCAGAATCGACGCCACCACAGTGGCGTTCACCGAGTTCGCCACCCCGGCGGGGCCGCCTTTGGTGGTCAACCCCTTGTCGCACGCGACGATCGCGACGATCGCCGCGAACACCACCGCCTTGATCAAGGTCAGCACCATGTCGCCGACCGTCGCGAACGACGCGAACGTCATCACGAAACTGCCGGGCGCCCCGGCCTGCGCGAAAGTGTTGAACAGGTAGCCGGCCAGGAACCCGATGAAACAGACCAACCCGGTCAACGCGACACCGACGACCATCGCCGCGGCCAGCCGTGGCACGACCAGCCGGCGGATCACCGAAATCCCCATCACCTCAAGCGCGTCGACCTCGTCGCGGATGGTTCGCGACCCCAGATCCGCGCAGATCGCCGAGCCGACCGCCGCCGCCATCAGCAGCGCGGCGACCAGCGGTGCGCCTTGGCGGATGACGGCCAGGCCGCTGGCGGCGCCGGCCAACGACGTCGCACCGACCTGCCCCGCGAGCAGCGCGAACTGGATCTGCAGCGTCACCCCGATGGGGATGGCGACGCACATGGTCGGCAGCATCGCCGTCGACGCCATGAAGGCGGCCTGCTCGACGAACTCGCCGAGCGGAAAGCGCCATCGCAGGATGTCGAGAATGAGGTACTGCAGGGCCCGCAGGCCGAGGATGCACTGACTGCCAACGGTTTCCAGGGAGGCGATGGGATGCCTCCTGGCGTAGCCCTTCGTCCACTCGGTGATGTCACCGACTGGCGAAGGCATCTGCCCCGAAGTCACCATTGACCCCTCGGATCGCTACCTATTGTTCCTCAACGCCACTGGGGACGCCGGTCGGATGGCGGATCGACCAGTGACCCGAACCGGCGGTTGAAGGACTCGTTCGTGCGCTGCTCCTGTCGATACCGGTCGCCGCTGGACTTCAGCAGTTCGATGCGCTGTTCGAGGCGTCGAATGCGGTCCGTGTCCGGGCTGGCCTGCTGGCGCAGCCCGTCCAGCTCCGCTGTGGCCGCGGCCAGTTCCTCCGACAGCCGCGCGGCGACCTCGCCGAACGTCAGCAGGTCGTAGTCGGCGGTGTCGGGCCGCGGTTCGGTCATCGGCCGTTGCCGAAGCGCAGCAGTTCGCGTGCGTTGAGTTCCACGATGCGGTGGACGTCGTCGTCCGGAACGTCAAGGAGGTTCTCGCTCATCCGTTTACGGCTGTTGGGCCAGTTCGAGTCGGAGTGCGGATAGTCGACCTCGACGAGGATGTTCTCGACACCGATCGCGTCCCGGGAGTTCACGCCGTGCTCGTCGTCGATGAAGCAGCCCCAGAAGTGCTTGCGGAAAAGATCCGACGGCCGATCCTCGCGGCTGATGTTCTGATACCAGCGGTGCCGCTCCCAGGTGTAGTCCAGCCGTTCCAGCAGGTAGGGGATCCAGCCGATGCCGCCCTCGGAAAGCATGAACTTCAGGTTCGGATGTCGTTGCAACACACCGGAGAACACCAGGTCCGCGGTGCTCCACATCAGGTTGGTGGAGAACGTCGCGATCGCCACCGCGAACGGCGCGTTGGGGTCCATGGAGCCGGTGGCGAAGGAGAAGCCGGGCACGTAGCTGCCCGAACCGAAGTGCAGGCACACCGGCATGTCCGCGGCCTCGAGGGCGTCCCACAGCTTCTCCCAGTGCGTCGGGTCGTGGAACGAGGGCAGGCCGAGCGGCACGGGGCTGTCGGGAAATGACACCGCCCTGGTCCCGATCTGGGCCAACCGCTCGACTTCGCGGGCCGCCAACTCCACATCCCAGGTGGGCAGAATTCCCAACGGGATCAACCGATCCGGTGCCGTCGCGCACCACTCGTCGACCTGGAAGTCGTTCCAGGCCCGCACACATTCCAATGCGAGCGTCTTGTCCTTGGCCCGTTGGAACACCCCGCCGCCGAATCCCGGAAACGACGGAAACGCCAGCGCGGCCTCCACGCCGTCGATGTCCATGTCGCGGACCCGCTCGACGGGGTCGTAGCAGCCCGGGATCATCTGGTCGTAGCGCACCGGTTCCATGCCGTACTCCGCGGGCGGCTTGCCGGCGACGGCGTTGAGCCCGATCTGCGGGAACAGCTGGCCTTCGTACTGCCAGACATGGTGTCCCTCAGCCGTTTCGACGATCTGCGGGCCCTCGGCACGAAGCGCTTCTGGAAGCCGGTCCTGCCACACCCGAGGATGTTCGATGACGTGGTCGTCGACCGAGATGATCTTCATCCAGTCTTGCAAAGGCATGGCATCTCCTTCGACTCCGAAACCGGGTCCTTGGGGGTCATCGCGGCAATCCCAGTGCGCGTTCGGCGATCAGGTTGCGGAGCACCTCGTTGGTGCCGCCCGCGATGGTGAAGGCCCGCCCGTAGAGGAAGGCGTCCTGCCACCATCCGTCGTCGTGCACCTGGGCGTCGCCCTCGATACGCACCCCGTCGTGGCCCTGCAACTGCACCCCGTACTCGTGCAGGGCCAGGTTGATCTCGCTGAACAGGATCTTCGACACCGGCGCGTCGGCGACGTCTCCGGTGCCGTGCAGCGCCCTGCTGTCGCCGAACGCCGAAACCAGCGCGTTCACGTGCACGTCGGCGACGAAACCGCCGATCGCCTGGCGCACGTCGTCGCGTTCGAGCGCGGGGCGGCCGTCCCGCCGCACGTCATTCGCGAGGCGCACCAACCGGTTCAGCGCCCCGAACAGCGATGCCCCGCTGCCGGCGCTGGAGCGTTCCAGCGCCAGGCTGGTGGTCGTCACCGCCCAGCCCCCGTTGACCTCGCCGATGACCTGGGTTTCGGGGATCCGCACGCCGTCGAAGAAGACCTCGTTGAAGTCGGCGGTGCCGGTGATCTCGCGCAGCGGGCGCACCGTGACGCCAGGGGTTTTCATGTCCAGCGCGAACGCCGTGATACCCGCGTGCTTGGGCGCGTCGGGATCGGTGCGGGCCAGCAGGTAGCCCCAGTCGGCGTGCTGGCCGTTGGTGGTCCACACCTTCTGCCCGTCGACGACGAAGTGGTCCCCGTCGCGGCGCGCGCGCGTGCGCAGGCCGGCCAGATCGCTGCCGGCGTCGGGCTCGCTGAACAGCTGGCACCAGATGTGCTCGCCGGAGCGGATGCGCGGCAGGAAGTGGTCCTTCTGTGCGGTCGTACCCGAGGCGACGATCGCAGCGCCGGCGAGCAATCCGCCGCCGACCGGACCGGCCGCTCCCGCGCGGATCAGCTCGTCGGCGACAACGGACTCGTGCAGCGGATGCGCGTCTGCCAATCCCCCGTACTCGACCGGCCAGTTCACTCCCAGCAACTGCTCGCTGAAGAGAATCGCGGTCCACTTCCGCAACGCGGGAATTTCGTGGGCCTCAGGCGCCCGAACGCCGGTGCGGCTGTGGCGCGGCGGCGCATACTGGGCGGCTAGATCGCGGACCCGCATGCGCAGCGCATCCAACTCGCGGTCCTGGCCGAGATGCAAGTCGCCTCCGTCCAACCGGTTTAGTGATCAGATTCACCTTAATCAGTATCCTGTATGTTTTGGGGAGTTATTGCAATCCCCTCATTCGCCCCGTCGGCGTCAGCGAAGGAGCACCCGTGGATTTCGAGCTCTCCGACGAGCAGCGCGGCCTCGTGGATTCCACCCGTTCCCTGCTGAGCAGCAAATCGTCGGTCGATCGGGCCAGGGCGCTGATCGACGGGCCGGTCGGGTACGACGCCGAGGTGTGGCGGCTGGGCTCCCAACTCGGCTGGCCGGCGTTGGCGATTCCGGAGGCCGACGGTGGGCTGGGCCAGCAGTCGATCGATTTGGCGCTGGTGGGCGTGGAGCTTGGCCGCGGGTTGGCGGCCACGCCGTTCATTCCCACAGTCGTCGCGGCGGATACCCTGAGCCGGGCCGAAGAGGTGACGAAATCCAAGGTTCTGCAGTCGATTTCGGAAGGCGCACTGATCGCGACGTGGGCGTTCGCCGAGTCGGGCCGGCCGTGGACGCCTGCCGGGCTGCAGACCCGCGCCGAACGGAGCGGTGACGGCTACCGCATCACGGGGTCCAAGGCGTCGGTGCAGGACGCCGATGCCGCACAGGTGCTGCTGGTCGACGCGGTGCTCGACGGCGCGCCCGCCCGTTTCCTGGTGCCCGCGGACGCCGAGAACCTGAGGATCGAGCGGCAGCAGACTCTCGACGTCACCCGCAGATACTGCGATGTCACGTTCGAGGGGGTGTGCGTTCCGGCGGACGGGCTCGTCGCCGCCGGCGACGCAGCGCAGCGGTCGCTGGCCCGCACGCTGCAGCTGCACACCGTGCTGGTGTGCGCGGAGCTTGTCGGCATCGGCGAGCGCCTGTTGGCGATGACCGTCGACTATGTCAAGAACCGCGTCCAATTCGGCCGTCCCGTTGGCAGTTTCCAAGCCGTCAAGCACAAGTGCTCAAACATGCGCATCCGGGTTCAGGCCAGCACGGCGGCCACCTACTACGCCGCGATGGCGCTCGACAGCGGCCGCGCCGACGTCGATCACGCGGTCAGCGTCGCGAAAGCCTATGTGTCCGACGCCGTCAACGAGGTCGCGGGCGAGGCGCTTCAGCTTCACGGCGGGATCGGGTTCACCTGGGAGCACGATCTACATCTCTACCTGCGCCGGGCCCGTGTCAACTCGCTGCTGTCCGGTGACGCCAGCCATCACCGGGAGCGGTTGTGCCGGATGCTCGAGGCCGAGGTGCTGCGCTAACCCGGGCCGAGATCGACGTTTTGGCGGAATCCACTGGCACTTTTCCGCCCAAATGTCCCTTTGGGCGTGAGTGTGCAAACCGCACGTGCGCGCTGGGGAGTGGTCCTACGCTGACGGGCATGGCTGAGAAACGGGTTCCCAAAGTCGTCGTTCTCGGTGGGGGCTCCTGGGGTACCACCGTCGCGTCCATCTGCGCCAGGCGCGGGCCGACCCTGCAATGGGTGCGCTCGGAGGAGACCGCCAAGGACATCAATGACAACCACCGCAACACCAAGTACCTCGGCGACGAGGTCGAACTCCCCGAGTCGTTGAAGGCGACGACGGACTTCTCCGAGGCGGCCAGCTGCGCCGACGTCATCGTGATGGGCGTGCCGTCACACGGCTTTCGCGCGGTGCTGACCGAGCTGGCCAAGGAGCTGCGGCCGTGGGTACCCGTGGTGTCGTTGGTCAAGGGGCTCGAGCAGGGCACGAACTACCGGATGAGCCAGATCGTCGCCGAGGTGCTGCCCGGGCATCCGGCCGGAATCCTGGCCGGGCCGAACATCGCCCGCGAGGTCGCCGAGGGCTACGCCGCCGCCGCGGTGCTCGCGATGCCCGACCAGCAACTCGCCGCGAACCTGGCACAGCTGTTCCGCACCAAGCGGTTTCGCACGTACACCACCGACGATGTGGTCGGCGTGGAGATGGCAGGCGCGCTGAAGAACGTGTACGCGATCGCGGTCGGCATGGGCTATTCGCTTGGGATCGGCGAGAATACCCGCGCGATGGTGATGGCGCGTGCCGTGCGCGAGATGTCGAAGCTGGGCGAGGCGATGGGTGGGCACCGCGACACGTTCGCGGGCCTGGCCGGCATCGGCGACCTCATCGTCACGTGCACGTCGCAGCGCAGCCGCAACCGCCACGTCGGCGAACAGCTGGGTGCAGGCAAGCCGATCGACGAGATCATCGCGTCGATGAACCAAGTCGCCGAGGGCGTCAAGGCCGCCAGCGTGGTCATGGAGTTCTGCAACGACTACGGGCTGTCGATGCCGATCGCGCGGGAGGTCGACGCGGTGGTCAACCACGGCTCGACCGTCGAGCAGGCCTACCGCGGGCTGATGGTCGAAAAGCCGGGCCACGAGGTGCACGGCTCGGGGTTCTGAGCCCGTGCGCGCCGAAGGCTAGTTGAAGAACGGGTTGGTGCCCTCGGGCCGGTCCAGCAGCGGAACGCGGCCGTCGTTGATGATGTAGCTGCCCGCCGGGCTGAGCACGAAACCGGACTGGTTACGGCTGTCCGCGCACGTCGTCACCGAGCCGTCGCTGCCGCAGCTGACCGTCTGGAAGCTGATCCGCGACCCGGCCGGCAGCGGCTTGACGTCGCCGACGAAGCCGAACACCGCGGCGTCGGCGTTGGCGAACCCGGGCACCCCCGGCCCGCCGCTGACGAAGTTCGCGCCGTTGGGCGCGGCGGGAATCGCGCCGCTGCAGCCGTAGCCGCCGGTGCGCTGCAGCACACACGTCAACCCGTCCGGGGTGCGGAACGCATACCAGCTGCCGTCCATCACCGCATAGTCGGAGAGCTTGACCGGGGCGTAGGCGTTGACGTCGGGAGCGGGTGGGGCCGGCGGCGGCGACGGCGGCTGCGCGGCAGCCACTCCGGACCCGCCGAGCAGCGCCGCGGCCGCGCCGAGGGCGCCGATCAGGACTCTGTTCAGCACGTGCACACCCTAAACGGTGCGCTGGGGACTCGCAGCATACCCAGGTCATCGCCGATCGACGGCCGCCCGTTACGTGATTTCGGCGCGCTCATGGCCCCTGACGGTCGATCAGCGCGCCGAAATCGCTCAGTACGGGCCGCCGCGGCCGGCCATCTGCTCGAGCCGGCGGATCCGGTCCTCGATCGGCGGGTGCGTGGAGAACAGCTTGCCGATCTTCTCGCCGGAGCGGAACGGGTTGGCGATCATCAGGTGCGCCTGATCGGCCAGCTTCGGGTCGGGCGGCAGCGGCGCCTGCTCCACACCGGCGCTGATCTTGCGCAGCGCGCTGGCCAACGCCAGCGGGTCACCGGTCAGCTCCGCACCGGACTGGTCGGCCTGGTACTCGCGCGACCGCGACACGGCCAGCCGGATCACCGTCGCCGCGATTGGGCCCAGCAGCGAAACCAGAAGGATCGCAATCGGATTCGCGCCGCCGCTACGGTTGCCGCCGAACATGCTCGCGAAGAAGGCGAGGTTGGCCAGCGCGGTGATCACCGACGCCATCGCGCCTGCCACACACGAGATCAGGATGTCGCGGTTGTAGACGTGCGACAGCTCGTGACCCAGCACCGCGCGCAGCTCGCGTTCGTTGAGGATGCCCAGGATGCCCGTCGTACAGCACACCGCCGCGTTGCGCGGATTGCGGCCCGTCGCGAACGCGTTGGGCGCCGCGGTGTCGCTGATGTAGAGCCGCGGCATCGGTTGCCGCGCGGCGGTCGCCAGCTCGCGCACGATGCGGTACATCACCGGCGCCTGCATCTCGTTGACCGGCTGCGCGTGCATGGCCCGCAACGCCAGCTTGTCGCTGTTGAAGTAGACGTAGACGTTCATGCCGATGGCGAACAGCACGGCCAGGAACATGATGTTGCGGCCGAACATCGCGCCGACGGCGACGATCAGCGCCGAGAACAGCGCCAGCAACAGGAACGTCTTGATCCTGTTCGCGTGCGGGTTCCACGTCATCGCGGATTCCTCCTGCTTGGGGCTCTCGAGTCGAGCTGGAAGCCTTCGCCTGACATAACGCTGCAGCGATCCCCCCGGTTCCGAAACAGCCTCAGCCGTGCCGGTTGACCGTGTAGTGCACCAGCGTGGCCAGCGCGTCGCGGCCGGGGCCGTCGGGCAGGTGGTTGAGCTCGTCGCTGGCCTGTTCGGCGTACTGGACGACGGTCTCTTTGGCCCGCGCCATGCCCGGTGACGTGCGCAGTAACCGCAGCGCCTCGGCCAGGTCGTCGTCGTCGTCGACGGGCCCGGCCAGCAGCTGCCGCAGCCGGTCGGCGTCGGGCCCCGGTTCGCGCAGCGCGTAGAGCACCGGCAGCGTGTGCACGCCTTCGCGCAGATCGGTGCCGGGCACCTTGCCGGACTCCTCGAGGTCGCTGTCGATGTCGATGATGTCGTCGGAGATCTGAAACGCGGTGCCGACGATGCCGCCGAGGCGGGAGAGCCGCTCGATCTGCTCGTCGTCGGCGCCGGAGAACGTGGCCCCGAACCGGCCGGACGCCGCGATCAGGCAGGCGGTCTTCTCGTACACCACCTTGAGGTAGTGGTCGACGGAGTCGACGTTCTCGGCGGCGCCGCGGGTTTCGCGCATCTGGCCGGTGACCAGCTGGGCGAACGTGTCGGCGATCACCCGCACCGCTTCGGGCCCCAACCTGCTGACCAGACGAGACGCGGTGGCGAACAGGTAGTCGCCGGCCAGGATCGCGATGTTGTTGCTCCAGCGGGCGTTGGCGCTCAGCGCACCGCGGCGCATCTGCGCGTCGTCCATCACGTCGTCGTGGTACAGCGTCGCGAGGTGCACGAGCTCGATGACCGCACCGGCGACCGTCACCTGCCACGCGTCGGGTTCGGGGCCCAGCCGCGCCGACAGCACGGTGAACAGCGGACGGAACCGCTTGCCGCCGGCCTGGAACAGGTGCTGCACGGCCTCGGACATCAGCTCGTCGGCTTTGCCCAGCTCAGCGGCCATCAGGTCCTCGATGCGCGCCACCGCGTCGCGAACGTCTCGCGCGAACGCGGGGTCCCCGAAATCCACTCCCGCCACCACGCTCGCTGGTGTCCTCACACAGCCAACATACTGGGAACCATGGATTCGCGAGCCGACGTGGTGGTGGTGGGTGCCGGACCCGCTGGATCGGCGGCCGCCGCATGGGCGTGCCGCGCCGGCCGCGATGTGCTGGTGATCGACTCCGCGCAGTTCCCCCGGGACAAGGCCTGCGGCGACGGCCTGACCCCGCGCGCCGTGCAGGAAATGGAGCGGCTGGGGCTGGGTACCTGGCTGGACGGGCGGGTTCGTCACCGCGGGTTGCGGATGTCGGGGTTCGGCGCCGACGTCGAAATCGAGTGGCCGGGACCGTCGTTCCCGGCGACCTCCAGCGCGGTCCCGCGCACCGAGCTCGACGACCGCATCCGCATGGTCGCCGTCGACGAGGGCGCCAAGATGATGTTGGGCGTGAAAGCCGTTGGCGTGCAGCATGACTCGACGGGCCGGGTGATGACGCTGGAGCTGGACAACGGGGCCTCGATCGGGTGCTCCGAGTTGATCGTCGCCGACGGCGCACGATCGACGCTGGGGCGCGTGCTGGGCCGGCAGTGGCACAAGGAAACCGTGTACGGCGTGGCGGTGCGCGGTTACATCGCCACGCCGCGGGCGGGCGAGCCGTGGATCACGTCGCATCTGGAGTTGCGCTCCCCCGAAGGTGAGGTGCTGCCCGGCTACGGCTGGATCTTCCCGCTGGGCAACGGCGAGGTGAACATCGGCGTCGGCGCGCTGGCGACGTCGCGGCGGCCGGCCGACACGGCGCTGCGGCCGCTGATGTCCTACTACGCGGGGCTGCGCCGCGACGAGTGGGGCTTCTCCGGTGCGCCGCGGGCCGCGTTGTCGGCGCTGTTGCCGATGGGCGGGGCGGTGTCGGGGGTGGCCGGGCCGAACTGGATGCTGATCGGCGACGCGGCGGCCTGCGTCAACCCGCTGAACGGCGAGGGCATCGACTACGGGATGGAGACCGGCCGGCTGGCGGCCGAGCTGCTGGGCTCCGGTGACTTGTCGGCGGCATGGCCGGCGGTGCTTTCGGCGCACTATGCGCGCGGGTTCTCGGTGGCGCGCCGGCTGGCGCTGTTGTTGACGATTCCGCGCTTCCTGCCGCTGGCGGGGCCGGTGGCGATGCGGTCGGACTTCTTGATGACGATCGCGGTGCGGGTGATGGGCAATTTCGTCACCGAGGAGGACGCCGACTGGGTGGCCCGGCTGTGGCGGGTGGCGGGGAAGGCATCGCGGCGCATCGACGAACGTCCGCCGTTCACCTGATGAGCACACCCGCGGTCTACCGCGCGCCGATGCGTTCCCGCAGCGACGATTTCGATCCGGCGGCGACGATCGAGCGCGCGCTGGCGCTGGGGCTGGTGGGCTTTGGTGAAGCCGGTGCCGATGAGCGGCTGCAGCGTCGGGTGGACCGGTTCGCCGACGTCGACGACGGCTCGTTCGTGTGGACACGCGACGCCGCGGGCCTGTACTGGCTGGGCCGCATCGACGGGCCGTACTTCTACGACGATGCCGGAGCGGCGGTGGATCTGGTGCATGTCCGCCCCTGCCGGTGGCTGGGGCGCCCGCTCACCGAATCCGCGGTGCCCGCCGCCGTCGTCGCCACCTTCGGCCGGGGCGGGCGCAACTTCCAGCAGACCCACGACCCCGGCGTCGGCCCGCAGACGCAACGGGCTTGGGACGCAGGCATTGTCGAGTCTGGCTAACTGTAAGCCCTGCTAGCTGAACTGTTCACGGGCACGCGCCGGGATTATCCTTTGGCGTAGCGGCGTTTAGAAAGTGCATCGAGGGAAGGAACCGCGATGCGTAGCCTGACAGTTCGAGCGGCGCTCGGCGCAATCGCCATCACCGCTGCCCTGGGCTCGGCCGGAATCGCTGCCGCGGCGCCGAGCGGGCCGTGTCGAGACGTGCCCTATGTCGGTGTCTGCGAACGACTCGGCGACCAGCCGCGCCCCACCCCCCGACAGAGCATGGGCGAAATCATCGTGACGCCCGACAGCACCCAGTCCGTCGGCTAGCCAAGCGATTTGGCGAACCCGCTGACGTCGCGGATGCTGGCGTCGAACACATCCGGCATGACGTGCGCCATCAGCAGATCACCGCCGTGGCAGGTGCCCGCCACCACGCGGCCGACCGCGGGCACGCCCACGCGGATCAGCCGTCGGTAGTACAGCAGGCCCTCGTCACGCAGCGGGTCGAGTTCATTGACCGAGATGACATGCGGTGGCATTCCGGTCAGCTCGCCGTCGGTGGCCACCCCGGCCCAACAGGTGGCGTCGTCGGCGTGCTTACCGTCGGGGTCGTAGATCGAGCCGAGCAGCGCCAGCTGTTGGCGATCGACGAAGTATCCGTCGTTCTCCTTCAGCGACGGCAGGTCGTCGCACTCGTCGAGCCAACGGTTGGAGATGTAGGGGCACTGCGCGTAGAGCCCGGCGATGTCGCCCACCCAGCCTTCCCGTTTGGCCTTGTGCGCCACGGCCAGCGTCAGGTTGCCGCCGCCGGACTCCCCCGACACGATCAAATGGCTGACACCGAGTTCCGTGCGGTTGGCCGCCACCCACCGCACGGCCGACGCGCAGTCGTTGAGGCCCGCCGGAAACGGGTGGGGGCCGAGCTTGCCGCCGGAGTTGCGAAACTCCACGCCGACGACGACAACCCCTGTGGCAGCGAGGTATTCACGCAACCTCAGATAGGCGGTGTCGGCGGCGCTGCCGATCGCCATTCCGCCGCCGTGCAGATGTACGACGGCGGGCAAGGGGGCGCCGCCGGTGTCGGGGCTGCTGAGGTACAGCGTGATGTCGTTGCCGTCGACGCTGGCGATCTGGGTGGTCGTGGTGGTGACGCCGGTGACCGTCGGTGCGGCCTGGGCGAACACGTCGAAGATGGCGCCCATGCCCTGTTCGCTGACCGCGGCGAACTCGCGGCGGTCTTCCAGCGGCGCGTCGACGGTCAGCGGCGGGGGCGGTAGCCGCCCGTCGAGGCCGAACGGCGCGAAGGCCTTGACCATGCGCGGATCAGCACGCGGATCGGTGCCGAGGGTGGCTTCGGGGTCTGCCAGACGTCCATACATGGCGTGACCGTATACCGCGGCGCGCTATGTCGTCGGCCATCTGGTGTCGAAGATGTCCAGGATATGGGGCAAACCCTTCTGGTACCGGGCGCGGTCGAGCTGTTTGAGGGGTTCCCACCACGGCGCCTGGAACAGCTCGACGATCTTGACCATGTCGCCGTTGTAGCCCGACGCCTGCAGCACCGCGTTGGCCGCGTAGCGCCCGCCCTCGTTGGCGCCCTCCATCGTGGTGACGTTCTGGTCGGTCTTGATCCATTCGCCGGCCAGAAACAGGTTGTCGATCGCCGTGACCGCGTTGGGCCGTCGATGCCACGACCCGGGATCCTGGATGAACAGCGGTTCGTCGTTGCGGACATCCGGTGTGCCCGAGTCGATGATCGCCGGGTCGAGGAACCACGAGTGCAGCATGTCGTCGTCGACCACCTTGTCGGTGTCGTTGAGGTGGGCCTTGATCTGCTGCCACGCCTCGTGGGCGATCTCCTGGGGCGTGCAGTCCCGCGCACTTCTGCCGTTGAAGTTACCCGGCGTGCTCCAGTCGGAGATGATCGCCGACAGACAGTCACGCACGGTGCCGTCGCCGTACTCGGTGAGGCTTTTCCTCCAGAACTGCTCCTGGCTGATCGAGGTGATCGCCCAACCGGAGTCGACGTAGTTGACGTGACCCTTGGTGACGTCGACACGATCCTTGAGATAGAACATCAGGCCGTTCATCCACTCGGTGCGCAGCAGCGCGATGTTGGCCAGTTGCGGGTCGGCCTCGATGACGTCGGGGGTGAGGACCGCGGCCAGCTTCTCGCACGGGATGGCCGAGACGTACCAGTCGGCGACGACGGGCTGCGGTATGCCGCCCTGGCTGACCACGGTCGCCGACTCGATGTGCTTGCCGTTGGTGGTAAACCGCGCCACCGCCTGACCGATGCGGAACTGCACGCCCTGGTCACGCAGGTACTCGACCCATGGGTCCAACCACTGCGAGCTCGTCGGTCCGTTGAGCACACGGTCGAAACCCTTGCCGTCGGAGTCGTTTCCGAAAAGCAGGATGGACCAGACCGACGCTTCGCCGACCAGTCCGATCGAATGTGCGCTGGCGTCTTTGGATTTGGATGCGGCCAGGTTACGGATGATGCCGTCGGCGAGGTAGCGGTTGTATTCGTGGGACTTTCGGTTCGCGCCGATGTAGTCCTCCCACGTCAGGTTCTCCCACTGGCCGAGCTTGCGTTCGTTGCTGCTGGAGACGTAGACGGCGAGCTTCTGCGCGGCGTACAGCGCCTCCCACGGCGGCAGCCGGAACAACGTCTCGAAGACGGTGGTGACCGATTCGATGAAAGCCTTTGGAGTGATCGGATTCGGGATGGTCGGCAGCGGAAGCGGAAGCGGCACAGTGAGATCGGAGCGACCCATCCCGGAATGCAAGTAGGATGTCGCCCGGGTCAGGTTCTCCCAGGTGCCGTTCCGGTTGCCGGGAAACGGGATTCGACGCATGGTGTCGGTGACGTTGCGGTAGAAGCCGGGGAAGAACCGGAACCCGTGCTCGGCAGGCAGCGGCGTGGCCCCGGAGTTCGGGACGGGTATCGAACGGGCTTTGCCGCCGAGTTCTTTTCGTTCGTAGACCGTGACCTGATAGCCGCGTTCGACGAGTTCGTGCGCGGCGGTCAAGCCGGCGATCCCCGCACCGAACACCGCGACCGTCTTTCCGGGGGCGGCGCGGGCGCGCGGCGGCATCGACGCCAGCGCGGCCGCGGCGGCGGCTCCGGCCAGGAACGTCCGGCGGGACAAGTGAGTGTGCTGAGCATCACTCGACATGCCGCTAAGTTAATGGCCATTCTCCGCGGGAAGGCCGCGACACGCCGTAACGCCTGCCCGTTGTCGGCTAAGGTTTGGTCGCGGCGTGCAGCGCGACGATTCCGCCGGTGAGATTGCGCCACCGCACCTGCGACCAGCCGGCCTCGGCTATCTCGCGGGCCAGGGCCCGCTGGTCGGGCCACGCGCGGATGGACTCGGCGAGGTAAACGTAGGCCTCCGGGTTCGACGACACCGCGCGGGCGATCCGCGGCAGCGCCTGCATCAGGTACTCCTTGTAGACGGTCGCGAACAAGCGGTTCGTCGGCGTGGAGAACTCGCACACCACCAGCCGTCCGCCGGGCCGGGTCACCCGCGCCATCTCCCGCAGCCCCGCGGTGTGGTCGACCACGTTGCGCAGCCCGAAACTGATCGTCACCGCGTCGAAGACGCCGTCGGCGAACGGCAACCGCGTCGCGTCCCCGGCCACCTTGGGCACCTTGCGCTGGTAACCGGCGGCCAGCATCCCCACGCTGAAGTCCGCGGCCACACACCACGCCCCCGACGCCGCCAACTCCACCGTCGACACCGCGGTGCCGGCCGCGATGTCGAGCACCTTGTCGCCGGGCCCCACCCGCAGCGCCGAGCGTGTCGCGCGCCGCCAGAACCGGTCCTGGCCCAGCGACAACACGGTGTTGGTCAGGTCGTAGCGGCGTGCGACGGCGTCGAACATCGATGCGACCTCGTGCGGGTCCTTCTCCAGCGTCGCGCGGCTCACGGCGTCGACGCTACCTGTGGTCCGGGCCTTCAGGCGCATAGTGGGTCCATGGGCGAAAGAGTGTGGTTCATCACCGGGACATCGCGCGGGTTCGGCCGCGAATGGACGGCCGCGGCCCTCGAGCGGGGCGACAAGGTCGCCGCGACCGCGCGCGACGTCGCGACGCTGGACGATCTGGCGTCGACATACGGCTCCGCGCTGCTGCCGCTGTCGCTGGATGTGACCGACCGCGAGGCGGACTTCGCGGCCGTCAAGCAGGCCCACGACCACTTCGGCCGGCTCGACGTCGTCGTGAACAACGCCGGCTACGGCCACTTCGGTTTCGTCGAGGAGGTGACCGAGCAGGAGGCGCGGGATCAGATCGAGACCAACGTGTTCGGCGCGCTGTGGGTCACCCAGGCCGCGCTGCCGTACCTGCGGGCCCAGCGCAGTGGGCACGTCGTGCAGGTGTCGTCGATCGGCGCGGTGTTGGCGTTTCAGAACCTCGGGCTCTATCACGCGTCGAAGTGGGCCCTTGAGGGTTTCTCGCAGTCGCTGGCGCAGGAGGTGGCGCCGTTCGGGATCCACGTCACGCTGATCGAGCCGGCCGGCTTCGCCACCGACTGGGGCGGCTCGTCGTCACGGCGGTCCGCGCCGCTGCCCGACTACCGCGAGGTGCACGAGGAGGCCGACCGGATTCGCAGCCAGCGCGTGTCCAAGCCGGGCGACCCGAAGGCGTCGGCGCGGGCCCTGCTGAAGGTCGTTGACGCCGAACCTCCGCCGCTACGAGTGTTTTTCGGGGAGATCGGGTTGGGGATGGTCAAGGCCGAATACGCCGACCGGATCAAGACGTGGGAGCAGTGGCAGCGGGTCGCCATCGAGGCACAGGGCTGAGTTCGCTCCGGCGAGCAGACGCCAATACCCCCAAATTCACGCTGAAATAGGGGTTTTCACGTCTGCTCGACGGTGTTGGACCGCGGCGTAATGGTCGAGAAGCTCGTCGCATATGGCCGGCCAGGTACGACCGAGCACACTACGACGCGCGGCCACCGAATAACGTGCCCGTGCGGCGAGCAGGTGGTCGACGGCCGCGGGGAGGTCGGCCTCGAACGTCTCGACGGACAGCAGCAGCCCGGTGCGGTAGGGTGCCACCAGGTCGCGCGGACCGCCGGCGTTCGGGGCGACGACGGGCAGGCCGGAGGCCATCGCCTCCAGCACGGTCTGGCAGAACGTCTCATGTTCTCCGGGGTGAACGAACAGGTCCATCGAGGCGTAGGCGGCCGCCAGCTGCTCCCCGTACAGTGCGCCGGTGAAAACCGCGGTGGGCATGAGTGTTTGGAGCTTCCTGCGGTCGATGCCGTCGCCGACGAGTACGAGTTGCAGGTCGTCGCGGGCGGCCAGGGCAGCCAACCGCTCGACGTGCTTTTCCGGGGCGAGCCGCCCGACGAACCCGACGATGGGCCTGCCGTCCGGTGACCATCGGCGGCGCACCGCGTCGTCGCGTGCTGAGGGAGCGAACCCGGTGACGTCGACGCCGCGCGCCCACTTGTGCACCCGCGGAATACGGTGTGCGCTCAGGTCTTCCATGGCGGAGGTGGACGGTGCCAGGGTGCGGTCGGCGCGGCTGTGCAGGTGCCGGGTCCAGGCCCACGCGGCGCGGGCGGCGAACCCGACGCCGTAGCTCTGCGCGAACCCGGCGATGTCTGTTTGGTATACCGCGACGGTCGGTACCCCGAGCCGTCTTGCGGCGTGCAGGCCGCCGTAGCCCAGGAGCGCGGGTGAGGCCAAATGCACGACGTCAGGGTCGAATCCGCGCAGCACACCGACGATCCTGGGTCGCGGCACGCCCAGCGGTAGCGAAGTGACCCCGGGGAACATGCGTGACGGCACACGGTGCACCCGGATGCCGTCGTGCACGCGGTCGGCGGGTGGTTGGCCGCGCGGGGTGTCAGGGGCGATGACGAGGGCTTCGTGGCCGGTGCGGCGAAGGTGCTCGAGTATCCGCAGCACCGAGTTCGTCACGCCGTTGATGTTCGGGAGGAAGGACTCTGCGACGATCGCAACGCGCACACCGCAATGGTCGCCGTCGCCGATGTCGGCAAGGTTGCATCGCGGCGTACGGCGGACGAAGACCCGGTGCCGACAACGGATGCGTCACCGTCGCTTCATCGAGTAGGGTGCGCACCAGAGAAAGGGCGGTTGACATGCGGATACCCCGTGTCCTGGCGTTGCTGGCGATCGGTGTGATGCTTGTCGCGCCGGGGTGCACCCGGCAGGTCGCCGGCACCGCGCAGCCCGATCCGGACAAGCCCCCGGTGGGGGTGAGCAAGGACGGCTTCGGCGTCGTCGCCGGATTCGAGAACGCGCCCGTGCGCATCGAGATCTTCACCGAGCCGCAGTGCACCCACTGTGCTGACCTGCAGGCCGACTTCGGCGATCAGCTGGCCTATTACATCGGCGTCGGGCAGTTGAAGGTCACCTACCGTCCGCTGACGTTTCTCGACACCGAGTCCGACGGGCATTCGGCGCGGGTGAGCAACGCGTTGTTCCTGGCCGCCGACGCCGAGGCGACAGGCGCCGAGTTCCAACGGTTCGTCCGGGAGCTGTGGATGCATCAGGACCCGGGCGGCCCCGGCCCGAGCGACGATGACATGGCCGAGATGGCGCGGGACGCGGGGCTTCCCGGCAGCGTGGTCGATCGGGTGGCCACCGGCGGGTCCGCGGTGAACATCGCCGACATGGAGGTGTCGAACTTCGAGTACCTCTACGAGATCGATCCGTTGAGCACCGGTACGCCAACGGTTTTCGACCCGGTGACCGATGAGCGGCTCGACATCTATGACGATGACTGGTTGCTGAAGCTCATCCAGTCTTGACCCGCGCGCGCCCACCTTGCGCCGAGATCGACGAAATGGCGAAAACTACTCGCACTTTCCCGCCCGTGTGTCCCCTTGGGTGCTTTGAACCGCCTCGATGCGGCGCTGCGCCAGGCCGGTCGCGGCCAGCGCCATCCCCGCGATCACCCAACCCACCACCGCGATCGAACCGGCCGGGATGATCGCCAACGCCGCGTTACGGTCCTGCACCCGCACCAGATCCGGGTCGTTGCGGTCGTATTCGACATAGATCCGCATCCCCGCCTCCAGCTCCGACGGATACAGCACCCCCAACTCCGGCCGATACGTCACCCGGTCCGGCGTGACGAACTCGATCGTCGAGCGGCGCGGGCCCGCGCTGAGCACCTCGGCCTCCGCGACCCCCATGTGCCGCTCGATCTGGCGGTCGTTGCGCCACGCGCCCAACACCATCAGCACCGACTGCAGCGTCACCAGGCACGCCACCACCACGATCGCGATGCGGATGCGCCGAAACACCCGTTGGGTCCGCGACCCGTTCGGCTCAGCCGACAAGTTCGGAATCATGGTGCGCACCACAGCGATCGGATTCCTCAGCTTGCCGACGTTCACAGCGCCGCCTTGATCGACGCGTGCAGCGCCCGCAGCGAGGACCGGTCTGCCTTCACCTCCAGCACCCGCATCCCCTCGTGCGGCTCGTCGAGCGCCGGGGCCAGATCGTTCACCTCCAGCTGGCGGCTCTCCACGTGATACGCCCGGCACAACGCGCCGACGTCCACGTCGTGCGGGGTGCCGAAGATCCGCGAGGACACATCGGAGAACCGCGGATCGCCCTGCTCGAGCAGTTCGAAGATGCCGCCTCCGTTGTCGTTAGACACCACGATGGTCAGGTTGCGCGGGGTGGGCTCGGTCGGCCCGATCAGCAGACCGGAACTGTCGTGCACGAACGTCAGGTCGCCGAGGAGCGCGACCGTGCGGCCGCCGCCGGTCGTCCGCTCGTGGGCCAGCGCCGCCCCGATCGCCGTCGACACCGTGCCGTCGATGCCGGCCACGCCCCGGTTGGAGCGCACCTTGATGCCGTGCGGGTTCAGCCCCACCAACGCCGCGTCGCGTACCGGGTTGGACGCGCCGAGCACCAGCTGGTCCCCCGGCCGCAGCGCGTCGGCCACCGCCGCGGCCACGTGCAGCCCCGTCGTCAGCGGGTGGGTCCTGAGCTGGTTTCGCACCGCGTCCACGGCATGCCGGTTGAACTCTTCGCAGCGCTTCAACCAGGCCGGATGCGGCGCGCCCGTGGTGACCGCGCGGGTGCCGGTGGCCTGCGAGTTGCCGGACACGTCGGGCCAGCGCGGGCCGGTGGTCAGCGCGTAGACGGGCACCGACGGGTCGGCCAGCAGCGCCGACACCGGCCGGTGCAGCGTCGGGCGGCCCAGCATGATGACCTGCTTGGGGTGGATCAGCGGCAACGCCAGCGGATGCAGCGGATTGGCCGGGGGCGGCGCGGTCGGCTCGGCGACGGTGGGCAGCGCCGCGAGGTTGGGGTGCTCGCCGGCGCCGTGACCGGCGATGACGACGGTGTCGGGCGTCAGGTCGATGTCCAGCGGCTGGTCGAACGTGACGGGCGGGGTGTACGTCCACGGCTTGCCGCCGCGGCGGCCCTCCGGCGCGTAGCCGAGGCTGTCGCGCGCTTCGCTGGCGTCGGGCACCAGCGGTTCTCGCAGCGGAATGTCGAACTGCACCGGACCTGCATTGGCTGAGCGAGATCCCATGGCCGCCACCAGAACTCGGCACGTCGCCGAACGCCACTGCGCGTTGAGCTCGGCCATCCGCTCGGTCGCGTCCTCCGCGAGGCCCAGGCTGATCGACGCGCGTACCTGGGTGCCGAAGTAGCCGAGCTGCTCGAACGTCTGGTTCGCGCCGGTGCCCAACAGCTCATAGGGCCGGTTGGCGCTCAGCACGATCAGCGGCACCCGCGCGTAGTTGGCCTCCACCACCGCCGGGCCCAGGTTGGCCACCGCGGTGCCCGACGTCATCGCCACACACACCGGCGCCTGCTCGGCCACGGCCAGCCCGATCGCCAGAAAGCCCGCGGTGCGCTCGTCGATGCGCACGTGCAGCCGGATGCGGCCGGTCCGGTCGGCGTCCTGCAGCGCGAACGCCAGCGGCGCGTTGCGCGACCCCGGGCACAGCACGACGTCTCGTACGCCGCCGCGAATGAGCTCGTCGACGACCACGCGGGCCTGCGCGGTCGATGGGTTCACGGCTCCAGACTATCGGCGAAGAACTTCAGCACCGCCTCGTTGACCAGCTGCGGCTGCTCGATGAAGCCCAGGTGGCCGGTGTCGGGAACCTCCAGGTAGCGCCCGTTGGGGATGGCGTCGGCGACCTCGCGGCCCAGGTGCGGCGGCATCACCACGTCGTCGGCGAACCCGATGACCAGCGTCGGGTGCGTGATGGCGCGGTACGCGGGCAGCCGGTTGTCCTCCGGTATGACACCGAACTGGGCCTGCAGAC
The DNA here is from genome assembly GCF_010725725.1 of Mycolicibacterium pulveris. Lineage (NCBI taxonomy): Bacteria > Bacillati > Actinomycetota > Actinomycetes > Mycobacteriales > Mycobacteriaceae > Mycobacterium > Mycolicibacterium pulveris. The sequence goes on from NZ_AP022599.1 coordinate 1,528,352, forward strand.
CCGGCGTGATCTTGGTCGGCCACATCGTGAACATGTCGAGCCAGTCGCGCACCTTCGCGTCGTCGTTGAGGGTCTTCGGCGAAAAGCTCTCCAGCAGACGGATTTTCGCGTCGTAGCGGGGTGGCAGCCGGACACCGGAGTCGAACAGCTCCCGCTCGGCGGCGCGGAAGAACTCGCGGGTGCGGTCGGTGCGGCCGCGGGTGGCCAGCAGCACCGCGCGGTCGACGAGCTCCGGGCGTGCCAGCAGTAGTTCCTGGGCGATGAACGAGCCCATCGACACCCCCACCAGGCGCACCGGCGCGGCGTCGAGCTTCTCGATCAGCGCGGCGGTGTCGGCGACCATCGTCTCGATGGTGAAGCCGCTGGCCTGCTCGGTCGCGCCCACGCCGCGGTTGTCGAAGGTGATGCAGCGATAGCCGGCCCGCTGAAACTCGGGCACCTGATGCAGATGCCAGGTCCGGCCGGCTCCGCCGCGCCCGGCGATGAACAGGACAGCGGGGCCGCTACCGCGGTCGTCATAGGCCAAATTCACGCTGACGACCGTATCTCGCGGCGATTTCGGCGCGGATATCGCCCGCTGCGGGGCATGAGCGCGCCGAAATCGCCGGAAGTGGAACCGCGGCGCCGCCGCGCGCGTCCGAACAACCATGATCGATGACTACCTGCGCCGTCATGACGGCGTAATCACGCTTGCGCAGGCGCGCAGGGCCGGCCTGACCCAAAAAGTCGTGCAGCGACGCGTGGCCTCCGGGCATTGGCGCAGGTGCACGCCCGGGGTGTACTTCGTCGAAGATCGGCCTTTCACCGACGCCGCACGTATTCGCGCGGCGGTGTGGGGCTACGGCCCGCAGGCTGCGGCGAGCGGCCTCACCGCCGCCTGGTGGCACGGTCTCACGAGGTTCACCCCGGAACTCGTCGAAGTCACCGTCCCTCGGAACAGTCACGGACGCAGCCATGACGGATGCCGGGTGCGGCGGCGCGACCTCGAGCCGCCAGACGTCGTCGAGCGAAACGGGCTTCGGCTGACGGCGCTGGATCTGACGGTGCTCGAAGCCGCCGTCCAGCGCGGCGGTGGAGCGAGGTTGATGGATTCTGCGCTACAGCGCCGTGTCGAGCTGGGCCAGTTGTGGCGGACACATCTGCGCAACAAGGGCCGGTACGGATCGCCACGAGCGCGCCGACTATTGCTCGCGGCGTCGGACGGCGCCCGGTCAGAGGCCGAGAGGCTGCTGCTCAGGCTGCTCCGCAACGCGCGCATCACCGGGTGGAAGGCGAACTACGCATTCGGCCCGTACCAGATCGATGTCGCGTTCGCGGTGCTGAAAATCGCGATCGAGGTCGATGGCTGGGCATTCCACAGTGACGAGGAGGCGTTCCAGCACGACCGGACACGCCAGAACCATCTGATTCTGTACGGCTGGCAGGTCCTGCGCTTTACCTGGCTGGACCTCGTCGAGTATCCGCAGCGGGTCCTCGCCGCCATCCGCTCGGCGATCTCGGCGCGCTCACGGACGCTGGCGGGGCATTAGCGCGCCGAAATCGCCCGTTGCCGCGCCCGCTTGATCGCGGCACCCCACACCAGCTTCACCGTGGGCGCCAGCTGGTGCTGCTTGACCATGTCCCTGGTCAGCAGCGCCGATGCGGCCGCCTTGGTGGCCACCGACGCCTTGGAGGTATGCCCGGAGTCGAACGGGGGCTGCGGGTCGTATTCGATGACCAGCTGCACCGCCTTGGCCTTGGCCTCCCCGCCGATCTGCCCGCACAGCCAGAGCCCCAGGTCGATGCCCGCCGAGACGCCGGCCGCGGTGACGATCTTGCCCTCGCGCACGATCCGCTGATCGCCCACCGGCTCGACGCCGAACGAGCGCAGCGGCTGCAGCGCCATCCAGTGCGACGTGGCCCGACACCCCTCCAGCACACCCGCCGCGGCCAGGATCACCGAGCCCGAGCACACAGAGGTCGTCCAGGTCGACGTCTGGTGGGCCCGCCGGACCCAGTCGAGCACCTTCTCGTCGCGGGCGTGCTCGAAGGTCGCCCCGCCGCCGGGCACCAGCACGATGTCGGGCGACGGCGTCTCGTCGAACGAGTGGGTGGCGCCGATGAGCAGCACCCCCGAGTCGGCGGCGACGGGCCCGGGCTCATGCCACACAAACCGCACCTCGGTGTCGGGCAGGTTGCGCAGCACCTCGTAGGGGCCGATGAAGTCCAGCGCGGTGTAGCCGGGGTACACCATGATCGCGATCTGCATGTGGCCTCCTTGTCAGGCGAACGTCTTGCGGTACTGGTCGGGCGAAACCCCGAGCCGACGAACGAAGTTGCGGCGCAACGTTTCCGCGGTGCCCAAGCCGCACCGGGCGGCGATCACGGTGAGCGTGTCGTCGGTCTCCTCGAGCTGGCGGCGCGCGGCCTCGGTGCGGATCCGTTCGACATAGGCGCCGGGCGCCTCGCCGACCTCCTCGGTGAACAGCCGGGTGAAGTGACGCGGGCTCATCGCTGCGCGGCGCGCCAACTCCGGAACACTGTGCGGCCCACCGGGTTCGGTCTCGATGGCTTCCTGCACCCGCCGGATCGGGGTGCGCTTGGCCCGCGGCATCCACACCGGCGCGGCGAACTGCGTCTGCCCGCCGGGTCTGCGCAGGTACAGCACCAGCCAGCGCGCCACGGTCTGCGCGACGTCGGTGCCGTGGTCGTCCTCGACCAGCGACAGCGCCAGGTCGATGCCCGCGGTGACGCCCGCGGCGGTCCAGATGCGCTCGTTGCTACGCACAAAAATCGGATCCGGATCGACTGCCACCGAAGGGAATTCACGTGCCAGCCGGTCGGCGAACGCCCAGTGCGTGGTGACCGGGCAACCGTCGAGCAGCCCGGCCTGGGCGGCCAGGAACGCGCCCGTGCAGACGGTGACGACGCGGCGCGCGTGCTGCGCGACCGCCTGGATCCAGGCGATGACGTCGACGTTGGCGCGGGTCTGGTCCACGCCGAAACCGCCGGGCAGGATCAGCGTGTCGACGGGCTCGCCCGGGTCGGGCAGGGGCTGCGCGGCCAGCGCCAGCCCAGTGCCGGTGGTTGCGGGATGGCCGCCCTCGGTCACCACGCGCACCGTGTAGCCGTCGCGGCCGTGGGCGCCCAAATACGTCGAGGCGCCGCTGAACACCTCGTGCGGGCCGACCAGGTCCAGCGCCTGGACACCCGGATAGCCGAGGATCAGCACCGATCGCACGTCACCCAGTGTCGTGCACCCGCGCGATGGCGTCTATGCCATGCATCCCACAGATTAGGACAGGAGCGGGTGGCAGGTCCGCACCCGGCCGATCCACCACTGCCTGCGGTCGGGGGCGGCGGCCAGCGCCTCCAGCCGGGCCGGGTCCGGCACGACGGGCCGCACCGGCAGCGTCCCGTCGTCGAGCGCGAACGGTTCGGCGACGTCCTCGACGAACAACCCGCCGGTGCCCAGCCCGCAGGCGTGGGGCAGGTCCGGCAGCGCCGCGGCGGCCAGCAGCCCGCGCCCGATGCCCACCGCCGTGTCCAGCGCGCTGGACACCACGATCGGGATGTCGATCTGCGCGGCGATGTCCAGCAGCCGCGCCACCCCGCCCAGCGGCGCCACCTTGAGCACCGCGACGTCGGCGGCGTGCGCGCGCACCACGTGCAGCGGGTCGTCGGCCTTGCGGATGCTCTCGTCGGCGGCGACCGGCACGTCGATGCGGCGGCGCAGCTCGGCCAGCTCCGTGACCGATGAGCACGGCTGTTCGAGGTACTCCAGTGGCCCGTCGGCGGTCAGCGCTGCTGCGGCGGCGACGGCCTCGGTGACGCTCCAACCGCCGTTGGCGTCGACCCGCACGGTCGGCACGTGGGCGCGCACGGCGTTGACGCGTGCGACGTCGTCGGCCAGGGTCTGGCCGGGTTCGGCGACCTTCACCTTCGCCGTCGTCGCCCCGGGAAAGCGCGCCAGCACCTCGGGCACCTGCGCGGGTGCGACCGCGGGCACGGTGGCGTTGATCGGGACGCGGTCACGGCGCGGCGGCGGCGACGGGCGGTAGGCGGCCTCGATCGCCGCCGCCAGCCAGTGCGCGGCCTCGGGCGGCTCGTATTCGACAAACGCGCCGAACTCGCCCCAGCCGGTCGGCCCGTCGATCAGCGCGGCCTCGCGAACGGTGATGCCGCGGAACCGAACTCGCATCGGTAGTGCGACGACGTGCATGCGGTCCAGAAGGTCGTCGAGCTCCGGCATGTCGTCCATACTGCCGCACCGCCGATGTTTAGTTCTGGGCGCAACCGGCAAATTCTGAGGCGAACATTTCGAGTGCGAGGAGAACTGTGCCGTTTCCCACCGTGGTAGGGAGCCGACGATGATGCGGCTGCTCGAGATTCCCATGCAGATCGCGGAATCCGTGTTGTCGATCGTGGGCATCCGGGTGGGCACCGAAGAGCCCCACTATGTGGGTACCCAGCTCACGGACAGCGTGGAGATCCGGCGGTACGGTCCGCGGATCGCCGCGGAGACCACGGTGACCGCCGACGAGGACCGCGCCCGCTACATCGGTTTTCGACGCCTCGCCGGGTACATCTTCGGCGGCAATCACCGCGACGAGAAGATCGCGATGACCGCGCCGGTCAGCCAGCAGTCACGCGAGAAGATTGCGATGACGGCGCCGGTGGCGCAGGCCCGAAACGGTGACCACTCGACGATCCGGTTCTACCTGCCGTCGAAGTGGACGATGGACACCTTGCCGACCCCGGATGACGACGAGGTGCGGTTGGTGACCGTGCCGGGTGAGACGGTCGCGGTGTTGCGGTTCAGCGGCGACCGCAGCGCGCACGCCGTCGCTGCCCGGACGCAGGAACTTTCGGAGGTGTTACGCGCCAACGCGATCGAGGTCGCCGGGCCGGCACAGGCCTGGTTCTACGACCCGCCCTGGACGCTGCCGTTTCGCCGCCGCAACGAGATCGCGATCCCGGTGCGCCAGTAGCTCGGTCCTTAGACTGTCGCCCGGTCGCGGCCCTCCCAGTAGGGCTTGCGCAGCTCCTTCTTCAGGATTTTGCCGGTGGGGTTGCGCGGCAGCTCGTCGGTGATGTCGACGCTCTTGGGGCACTTGTAGCCCGCGAGCCGTTCCCGGCACCACGCGATCAGCTCCTCCGGGGTGGCCGAACCCTCCAGCGAGACCACGGCTTTGACGACCTCGCCCCACTTCTCGTCGGGAACGCCGATGACGGCGACGTCGGCGACCGCGGGATGCTCGGCGATCACCCGTTCGACTTCGATCGAGTAGATGTTCTCGCCGCCGGAGATGATCATGTCCTTGAGTCGGTCCTCGACGAAGATGAAGCCCTCCTGGTCGACGCGCCCGATGTCACCGGTGCGGAACCAGCCGTCGGAGGTGATCGCCTCGGCCGTCGCCTCCGGCTTGTTGTGGTAGCCCTTCATCAACTGCGGTGTGCGGAACCACAATTCGCCCTGCTGTCCGGTCGGCACCTCGTCCAGCGTGTCCGGGTCGACGACGCGCACTTCGGCGTTGGGCACCAGCGTGCCCGCGCTGGACAGCCGTTCCTCGCGGCCGGGGTCGCGGTGCGCCTCGGGCAGCAGGTGGCTGATCACCCCACACACCTCGGTGAGCCCGTACACCTGCATGAAATCGGTGTTCGGCCAGGCCTTCAACGCCGCACGCAACAGCGGCAGCGGCATCGGGGACGCGCCGTAGGCGAACGTCTTGAGCGCGCCGAACAGCTTGACCGCTTCCTCGCCGGACTCCAGCACCTTGGCCAACACGGCGGGCACCAGGAATGTTCTGTTGGCACCCTGCAGAATCGCGCCTGCCAACGAGGCGCCGTCGACCTCGCGGGTCATCACGCTGGGCATCCCGTCGTGCAGGCCGAACTGCACATACGACGAGCCGCCGACGTGGAACAGCGGCATCGACACCATGCTCTTGTCGCCCTCGTCGAAGTTGAAGCCCTCGTGGCCGTTGATGGTGTGCGCGATGATGTTGGCCTGCGTCAGCTCAACGCCTTTGGGCCGGCCCGTGGTGCCCGAGGAGTACATGATGATGGCCACGTCGTCGGGTTGGACGTCGGCGCCGCGGTTCACCGGCGTGGCCGAGGCCAGCATCGCCTCGTACTCGTCGCCTTGAGAGCCATTGCCGCCCTCCGGGGTCACCGCGACGATGTGCTCGATGTGGGTGAGCTTGTCGCTGATCTTGTCGATGCCCGACTTGAGCTCGGCCCCGACGACCAGCAGCTTGGCGTCGGAGTCGTTGAGCACGTAGTCGAGTTCGTCGGCGGCCAGCCGGAAGTTGATAATCGCGTTGGCCGCGCCAAGCGATGCGGCGGCCAGCGTCAGCTCCACGCAGGCGGGGTGGTTCTTGTCCAGGAACGCCACCACGTCGCCGCGTTTGACGCCACGCTCGGCCAGCGCGCCGGCGAGCCGACGCACGCGGTCGTTCCACTGCGCCCAGGTCCAGGTGCGGTCCAGATACGTGATCGCCTCGGAGTCGGGCTTGGTTTGCGCCCAGTGGGCGGTTCGTTCGTCGAGGAAACGCGGGTCAGGCAGCTCAGACATGTTCAGAGCGTGCCATAAACCCGGGTTCCAGCCAGGAGAGTTTCGCGAACCTCCGAATCTGCGATCCGTTCGGGCGGCGCGGGTCGGCCGCAGTTGCCGATCTCCCGGGAGACCTTCGATGAGAAATCGCGTCGGGACGTGTCGGTCTCTAAAGGTGCCCGTACGGGGCACGACGAGAACCTGAAGGAGACATCACGATGGCGCGTTACATGCTGATCATGCGCTCCACCCCGGAGGCCGAGGCCGCGATGGCCGAGGCCGAGATCGACTTCGACCAGATCTTCGAACAGATGGGCCGCTTCAACGAGGAGCTCATCAAGGCCGGTGTGCTACTGGCCGGTGAGGGCCTGACCGGACCTGAGGAGGGGTTCGTCGTCGACTTCAACTCCGATCCACCGACGGTCACCGACGGCGGGTACACGGACGCCAGGGAGCTGTTCAACGGGTTCTGGATTCTGCAGGTGTCGTCGAAGGACGAGGCCGAGCAGTGGGCGCGGAAGATCCCCCTGGGCAAGGGCGTCAAGGTCGAGGTGCGGCGGGTCGCCGAGACGACCGAGTTCCCGCTCGACAATCCCTGGGTCAAGAAGGAGATTCAGTGGAAGGCCGAGCTTGCGGAGAAGATCGCGACGCAGGCCCGCGCCGAGGCCGAGCAGTTCGTCTAGGCCCTCGGGCGGCGAGGCTAGGTGGCGCGGATCCGGATGGGTCCGCGCCACGTTGCGTCGGGGTCGAGCACCTCCCCCTTTTGGGTGATCTCGACGTGACCGTCGCGGGCCAGGGGCCCGCGTTCGCGGGACAGGTCCAGGATCGCCTCGCGCAGCCGCCGCCGGGTGCTCATTCGGCCGAATCTACGCTCCCGCGCACACCCCGGAGTCGCGGATCACCCCGCCGTAGACGTTGGCAGTGGCGATATTGGCGTTGATCTGCCCGGCGGGCAGCCGCTTCTTGATCTTGTCGCTGATCTGGGTGAACTGATACCACAGCCGGTACATCGAATCCCCGTGGAACACCGGCGAATACTCGCTCTGGTCCGGGTAGTTGATGATGAACAGCGTGTGCGCACGGGGGTTCAGGAAGGCCGCGGACTGGTCGAGGTTGGCGGCGACGACGTCACCGGCGCGGGTCATCCCCGGCGCCGACCAGTCGTCGTCGTGGTCGGCCAGGAAGTGCTGAAAGCCGAACACCTGCGCCATCAGTTCGTCGTACTGGGCGTTGAACCACTGGCAGGAGTCCCGCATCGCGGTGACCTGTTCGGGGGTGACGCGGATCTGCCACAGGTTGTACGGGAACACGGTGTAGTCGGGCTGCCAGGCCGACGGGTGCGGTGTGAACACCGGCAGCGTCGGCGCAACCTCGTCGGCCCGTGCCATCGGCGCGGCGACCAGCAGCGCCGCGATGCTCGCCACCACAACCCGAAACATGGTCAGGCGCCGCCGAATTCGGGACGCAGCACCGGCGCGAGCGCCGACAGCGGGATATGGGCCTGCACGGTGCCGCCGTCCATCGCCCACTGCATGCGGCCGATCGTGTAGTCCAACGGGCTGTCGCGACCGACCGGATAGTCGGGCATGTAGAGGATCAGCTCATCCGGGGTGAGCGCCCACGCCCGGTAGCCGCCGGAGTACACCTTGTCCGGGGTCCAGCGGTCCGGGGTGAACGGATAGGTGCCGGCCTGGTGCGGCGGCGGTGCGGCATCGAGTGCGGCGACGATGAACGGCGCACCCAGGCGCGGGATCTCGGCCAGGTGGTCGACGCCCGGTTTGAACAGGTCGGCCAGTTGCAGCTGCCGCCCGCCGGCGAAGGTGAAGGTGCGGTAGGCGTCGCTGATGATGGGCGCGTTCGGGTGTGCGAGGGCGTCGGTACCCACTGTGCCCGAATACATCTCGTGGAAGACGGCCGTCATCGCGTCGCCGTGATGGAAGATCTGGAAGTGCTGCTCGCCGAAGCTGTCCTGGACCATCTTCGTCGCGGCGTTGCGCCAGTTGTTCATCAGGTTGGTCAGGTATTCCCGGATGGTGGGGTTGTTCACCAGATCGCCGGGCAACGCCATCTTGATGGTGCGGACGGCGTTGCGCTCCGAGACCACCGACGTGCTGCAGAACTGCCCGTCCCACTGTCCGCCCAGCTCGTCACAGAACGACGGTGCTGACGCTGCAGCAGCGGGTGCGGTCAGCAGGGCGGCGACGACGGCTACCGCGGCCACGACGGACGCGCGCATCTAGGGCAGCTCGACTTCGCTTGCGCGCCAACGACCGTCGACGTACTCCATGGTCATCTTGATCCGGCTGCGATCGATACGCGGATCCGGGACGGTGGCGTTCTGCACCGCCTGATCGACGAATAGCAACACCACCACCTTGTCCGTGGTGGCGGATTGCACTGCCGACTCCAGCACCACCCCGTGCGCGGAGGCCTTGTTGTCGATCAACAACTGGCGCAGCTCGGCGCTGGACTTCGAGTACATGTCCTTGAACTCGCCGGTCGCGCCGTCGAGTACCGCTGCGAAGTTCTCGTCGACCTCGTTGGAGTCGATGCTGGTCAGCACCTGCGCGTACTCGACCGCCGCCTGCTGGGCGGCATCGGCGGCGTGTTCCAGCTGCCGCAGCTGCCATAGCTGCCAGCCCAGAAAACCGGAGCCGGCCAGCACCCCGACGACCAGGGTGGCCAGTGCCGCGAGCCGGATGCGGCGCGGCCAGTTCCGCTCGCCCGCCGTGCCGGACGCCGGGTCGTCGGGTGTCCGGTCGTCGCTGCCCGAGGCGGTCTCGGGGGCGTCGGACACGTCGGTGTCGGGCTGCTCGACGTCCGACGTTGCCTCAGTAGTTTCGCTGTCACCGTCGGGTTTCTTGTCGGTGTCCTTGTCGTTCGTCACAGACAACTTGATCTCCTAGCAACTACGCACTCGCGGCTCACCGCGGTGGCTCGATCGGTAGCGTCGGCCCACCGTACGGGGTGGGAATGGTGAACCGGCCCTTCGGGGTCGGATCCGTCTGCCGACCGAGATCGGCACCGGGCGGGGGGCCCGCGGTGTCGTCGTCGGCCGGCCGCGGCGCGTTCTTGGCTCCGCGGACCAGCATCCCGGGGTGATCGTCGCGGCAGAATGTGTACATGAACGGTTCCGGGTAGTCCGCGTTGGACGGTGGAAGGCGCGGCGTTCCGTAGTCGCAGTGATACCGCGGGTAGATGTCGCCGCTGGCCCACAGCCCGTTGTCGTGCATCGCGCTGCCCAGCGCGTCGAGCAGCGAGCCACGGTAGTCCGGGAACAGCGCATTCAGTGCCGGCACCCGCAGGTACAACAGCCGGGAGACGGTGGTCAGATTGCCGAGCAGTTGCACCATCGTGTCGGAGTTGTCGATGAACAAGGCGTCCACCGCGGACAGCGCATCCGGACCCTGGTTGGTGAGCCGGCGATAGCCGTCGCGCATCTTGTTGATGCCGACGAAGCTCTGGTCGAGATTATCTGAGGCAACTGCGATTCCGGCGTTCTTGTCGGCGGCCAACGTGAGCACCACCCGGCTGGTCCGCAACAGGCTGCTGGTCTCCGGCAACACCGAATCCATCGTGGACAACAGGAACGTACCGCCTTCGACGATGTCCTTCAGCTTCTGGGGACCGGCCTGCGACAGGCTCAACTCTCGCCTGATCAGCTCGAGTTTCTCGGTATCGGCCTGCGCCAACGCCCCGTCCGTGTTGGCCAACAGCTCGGCCAGGCTGACCGGCACCGTGGCCCTACCCTGCTCGATGACGGCGCCATCGGCCAGGAACGGGCCCTGGTCGGACTCCGGCAGGAAGTCAATGTACTGCTCACCGGCCGGCGACAGGCCCGACACCGCGACATCGCTGGATTCCGGGATCTTCATCGACGATTTGACGTTGACCACCGCGTTCACCCCGGCCGGGGTGATGTCGAGCCGGTCCACCCGGCCGATCGGCACGCCACGCATCGTCACGTCCTGGTCGGGCAGCAGGCCGGCCGACTCGGGCAGTTGGATGGTGAGTTGATACTGCGAGGCGAACGGGTTCACCCGCAACGCACCGAACAGCAGGTAGCCGGTCGCTACCACCAGGACCAGAACCAACCCGGCGGAAGATAGCCAGGCGCGGCGGCGGTGGCCGAACCGGACAAGGTCGACCAGCCGGTCGGCAACTGTCGAGATCATCGTGGCGCCTCCGCAGGCAGTGGCGCGGGTGCAGGCGGCGGGGCGGGCGAAGGTGGCAGCGGCGGCCCGGCCACCGGCCCCAGTGCCGGCAGTGGAATATCGGTCGCCGGGGGCGCGACGGGCAGCGGTGCCGGCGGCGTTGGTGGGGCGAGCGGTGGCCCCGCGACCTCCAATTCCCCGGGCTCGGTCGGACTGGGGATCACCGGGACCTGCGGCACACCGGGACCCTTGCCGACGATCTTCTCCTGCAGCCGGTACAGCGTGTACTTGAACGAGCCCACCAGGTGAAACCAGTTGTGCCACTTGGGACCGTGGAACCCCTGGTCTCCGGCGAAGCCGATATCGGGTATGTGTCCGAGGATCAATCGGTCGATGCTCGCGTTGGTCGCGAGCGCGTTGCCGGTCATCGACTTGATGAATGGGGGCATCAGCCGGTTCAGCGCATAGAGCGTCGCGTCGGGGGCCAGCGCGACGTCGTTCCACGCGCCGGCGACGGTGTTGGCGTCAGCGATGACGCTGCGGCCGCTGGTGTCGGTGCCGGCGATCGACGGGAACTTGCGTGCCTGAACGGACACATCACCGACCTGCTCGACGAGGTCGGCGATCTGGGTGGTGTGTGCCGCCAGCGTGTCGGTGGCCGGACGGGCTTCGGCCATCACTTCGCTGATGGTCTGATTCTTGGCCTCGATGGCCTCGACGAGCCGGGAAGTCTCGGTGATCGCGTTCGAGATCTGCCCGGACCGGGCGTTCAGCGTGCCCAGGGTGTCGTTGGTCTTACGGATGAGATTGCCGAACGCCTCGCCCTGATCGCCGGTCGCCTTGCCCAGTCCGTTGATGATGTTGGTGAAGTTGCGCACCGCACCGCCGTTGACCAACACCGCCGCCGATGCCAACACCGATTCGACGGTGGCTGCGGCCGTCGTCGACTCCAATGGGATCGTGTCGCCATCGGTCAACAAGGGCGCGTTCGGATCGGCGGGGAACGGCGGCTTGATCGCGATGAAAATATCGCCGAGGGGTGTCGCGGAACGTAATTCGGCGGTGCTGCCCTGGGGCACCTGAACTCCGTCCATGATGCGCAAGGTGGTCACCGCGGTGTAGTTGCGCGCCTTCATCGACTCCATCTGGCCGACATCGGCACCGGCCAGCTTCACCTTGGCGCTGGCGGGCAGGTTCAGCGCGTTGGAGAACACCGCCGTCAGCTGGTAGCCGCCGGAGCCGACGCCGGGTGCCGGCAGCGGCAAACTGGCCAAACCGTCGGTGGCACAGCCGGAAAGGGCCAGGCACGCCGCCATCGCCAGCGCGATCGGCCGACGGTGGCGCCTGCTGCTCGGGGTCATTATTTCTGTCCCATCGCCGCGAGTCCGTCCAGCATGTACGTCAGCCCGAAGTCCGGCCCGAAGTCCTGCAACGTCCCGGTGCTGCAGCCCAGTTGCCGCAGCCCCATCACGTTGCACACCTCCTTGATGAACTGGTTGTCGAACAACACCCGGTCGGTGAGCACCTTGACCCGCAAGGCGCCGTTCTTCCGGTCGACGATGTTGTACAGGTTGTCCAGTGTCATCGGCGCCACGTCCAGGAATTCCTTGAGATCGCGTTCGTGATCGACAGCCGTGTTCAGCACAATGTCGCCGTTGGCGACGAGATCCTTGATGGTGTCGCGATGGATCTCGAGCACCTCACGGGTGTTGGTCAACACCTCGTTGATCTTTTTGCCGGTGGTCCCGCTGCCGAGGTTCTCATCGGCCAGGATCTGGCTGAGTGCGCGCACCGACGAGCCGAATTCCCGCAGTGTCTCGTCATTCCTGGCCGCCGCCTCTGACAACGAACTCAAGTTCCGGACGATGGTGGTCAGCTGATCCTTGGTCACCGTGCCCCGATCGGCGCTGAGCCGCAGGGCATTCGACAGCTCGCCGAGCGCGTCCTTCATCTGCTGGCCGTTGCCGTCGGCGATCGCGGCGGTGGCGTTGACCACATCGGCGATCGGGCCGTCACCCTTTCCGTCGCCCTCCAGAGATACCGACAGCTTGTCGAGAACGTCGAGCACCCGGGCGAATTCCACCGGGGTCTGGGTGCGATTCAGGCCGATGGTCGCGTGATCCTGCAGGGTCGGACCGCTGCCCGAGTAGGGTGGCGTCAGTTCGATCTGCCGGTCGGTCAGAATCGAGTTGGAAATCGTCACCGCCTGGACGTCCGCGGGAACCTTGACATCCTTGTCCACGGTGAAGTCGACCTCGACGTAGCCCCCCTTGGGGGTGATCTTGGCGACCCGGCCCACCGGCATCCCGAGAACCGCGACGGTGTTTCCCTCGTATAGGCCTGCGGCACTGTCGAACTGGGCGGTCACCGTGATGGTGTCGAGCCGGTCCTTGGTGTAGAGCACCACGACGGTGGCCAACACCAGACCCGCGACCAGTGCGATCGCACCGGCAACCAGCAGCTTGGTCTTGGTGATCCTCATTTGCAGTCCTGGTAGTACTCGATCATGCTGAATTGCTTGGCGCGGCCGCTGATTGCGCACATCCACGAGTCGACCAGCAGGCCGTTGGTCGCGTTGAACCCAGCCGCATTGCCGCTGCCGGTGGCGTTGGCCAAGCCACGCAGGGCGATTGGCCCGGACTGCAGGATGCTGCGCAGGAAGCCGTCACCGTCGCGGGCGAGCAGAGTGGACAACTCGCGCAGATTGCCCAGCAGCTCCTCGAGTTCGGGCCGGTCGTCGATGACGACGCTGCTCAATGTTTCGACGAGGTTGGTGAGCGCATCCATCATCGCGTGGAATGTCGCACGCGACGCGACGAACTCGCCGAGCAACGAGTTGCCCTGGTTTACCAGGCTGCCGATGGTGGACTGCTGACGGCGCAGCGTATTGCTGACCACTTCAGTGGTTTTCAGCAGTTCACCCAGTTGGTCGCGACGCTCGGCGATGATCGTCGACAGCGTGTGGGTGTTCTCCAGGGCCTGCGGCACCACCGGCGGCAACGTCTTCATCTGCTCGCCCAGAATGGACAGCGTCTCGGCGAAATTGTCGGAGTCGACCTGCTCGTAGGTTCGGGTGACGTCGGCGAGGGCTTCCTGCAGGTCGTAGGGGACCTCGGTGTGGGTCAGGTCGAAGGTGTCGTTCGGCAGCGAGCCTGCACCGTCGGGAAACAGGGCCAGATACCGCGAGCCGAGGATCGTGGTGATCTTGATCGAGGCCCGTGAATCCTCGCCCAGCGCAACGTCATTGCGCACCTTGAGCTTGGCCTCGACGTAGTCACCGGCGAGTTCCATACTCAACACCTCGCCCACAGGGATTCCGGCAACCGTGACCGGATTGCCGACTTGCAGCGCGGCGGCCTGCAAGAAGTGCGCGGTGTACTGCCGGTAGCCGAAGTTGGCCACCTTGAACAACAGCAGCGTTCCGACGAGCAACGAAACCACCAGGACCGCAACGACGCCCATCCAGGTCTTGTTGCGGTTCTCCAGCGGGAGTCGCCGGCGCCGCGGCTTCGTCTGATCAGCCATTGGCCATGTTCCTGCACTTCGGGGTGTAACGCGCCTTGTTGCCGGGGGTGGCGGCGTCCACGATGATCGGCACCACGTCGTTGAGGCCGGGGAAGAATCCTTGGATATTCAGGTCACATGCGTAGGCGTTGGCGAAGGAGCCTTCGCTGGTGATGCGTGCAAAGCCCTTCAGCAGCAACGGGAGGTTGGCGCCGGTAAATGCCAGCTGGTTCTCCAGACCGACCATGTGCGCCGCGAACCCCGGTTCGCGGGTGACCATTTCCTTCAGCGACGGGTACACCTCGTCGGAGATCGTCGACAATTGCCGCACCACCTTCGCGATCGAACTCATCGACGCCACCAATTCGGGGCGTCGCGCGTCGAAGGTCGACACCACCGTGCGGGCTTCGCCGATGATGTGGTCGAGGTCGTCGTTGTGCCGGGCGAGGTTGGCCACCACGACGTTCAGGTCAGTGATCACCTCACCGAGTTGCTCGTCCTGACCGGCGAACGACTCGGTGAGCTGGCTGGTCTGGTCCACCAGGGCGGTGATGGACCCCTTGTCGCCCTGCAGCGATTGGATGACACCCTTGGTCAAGTTGTCGGCGTGCTTGGGGTCGAGAACGCTGAACAGTGGCTCGTACCCGTTGAGCAGCCGGCCGACATCGAACGACGGGTCGGTGCGCTCGACGGGGATGACGCTGCCGGGCTTCAGCGGGCCCGGGTCACCGAGATTGCCCAGCGACAGACCGAGATATCGCTGGCCGACGATGTTCTGGTAGGTGACCGAGGCAACGGTGGTGCCCAGCACCTGCTGGTCGCTTTGCACCACGAAGGACACCTTGGCGTGTTTGCCTTGCAGCTCAATGCTTTCCACCCGGCCCACCCGCACACCGGCCATCCGCACGTCGTCGCCCTCACGCAACCCGAACACATCGGTGAACATCGCGGCATAGGGCACGGTCCGGCCGGCCACGTCTCGACGCAGCGTGACGTACACCAGCCAGGTCAGCGTGATCGCGACCACCATGAACAGCGACAGGCCGATCAGCGCTCCGCGGTACTTCATCGGGCCTCCTGGTCAAGCGAGACGGTCGTGCCACGGGCTACCGGTCCGAGCAGCAACTGGGTCGCCGTGGTGGCCGGCTGGCCGGTGATGACGGACAGCTGGTTGCGTTCCTGTCGGCTACCAACGGGTCCGACGTTCCCGCCGAAGGCCGCCGGCTGAGCCGGCGTTATAGCAGGAGCCGGCTGAGCCGGCGTTATAACAGGAGCCGGCGCGGCTTCGGCGGGCAACGGACCGGATGGCTGCGGAGCTACCGGCCCGGCAGGTGGGGCTGGCGGATCCCATGGTTTGGGCGCGACCGGTGCCGGTGGGGATTGGATCACCGGCGGCTGTGGCGTTGGTTCCAGCGCCGGGTTGGCCGATCCGGGTACCGGTGGCGACGGCGAAACTCCCGGTGGCAGAGGTGGATTCGGATCAGCCAGGTTTGGGTACGGGTTGACCAGCGGTGGCCCGACGGCAACCAGGTTGCCGTTCTCCCCCAATACCGTGCCGGGCGGGGGCGCCAGGTCCTTCGGAGGCTGATAGTTCTGTGGTAGCAGCGTATCCGGGAGGGGCGGCCGCACCGGAACCAATGGCGCGGTGTAACAGCTCGGGCCCTTGAGTTCGCCGTACTGCGGGCAATCGGCACGGGTATAGGTGTAGGTCGGCGTGAACGACAGGTTCACCCGCATGTTGCCGATGTCGCGGTCATGCATCCACACCTCGTCGAAGAACTTGTCGGACAGCTCGTTCAGCTTGACGAAGGCCGGCACCCAGTGGCGCGAGGTATCCGCCAGGTTGCCGACCACCGGGGTCAGCTCCGAGCTGATCTTGACCATTCGGTCGGTGTGGTTGTTCAGCGCGGTGTGAGTGGTGTTCATGGTGTGGATACCGCCGTTGACCAGCGTGTCGAGCTGGGCCCGCTGCTCGACCAGCACCTGCATCGGTTGCACCGCCTTCTGCAGCGCGTCGAACAGTTCCGGTGTGGTCTGCTGCAGTCCGACGGCCGCATCGGTGAGCGCCGACACCGTCGTCGAGTCCGGCCCGGTGGCCACAATCGCGTCGACATCATCGATGAGCCGGTCCAGTTGGGCGCCGGCGGCCAGCAACTCGGTGCGGCGGTCCTCGGTGGCCTCGTTGATCGCGGCCAGGATGCCGATGGTTTTGTCTTCGCGACCCCGCCCGGTGGCGGCCAGGATGTCGCGCAGCTTGCTGATCGTCGTCTGGAACAACACGGTCGGCAGCTCGGTGTCCTCCGGAATGTGCGCGCCCGCACGGATCGGCGGCCCGTCGCCGTTGTCGACCAGCTGCACCGACGACACCGCGAACACGTTGCTGGGCACCACCCGCGCGGTGACGTTGGCCGGTATCGAGCGGGCGTAATGCGGGTCCAGGTTGATGTGGACGTAGTTCGGGTTGCCGTCCGCGGCCGGGGTGACGCTGTCGACCGTGCCGACCAGCACGCCGTGGTACTTGACATCCGACCGCTGGGGCAGGCCGTCACCGACGTTGACGAGGTCCGCGACGACCCGGACGAACGGATCGAGCCGCCCGGTCGACTTGACCAGCAGGGCCGTCGAAATCACCCCTAGCACAAGGAGAACCACGAGCCCGCCGACCAGCAGCTGCCGGTCGTTGGGGCCGCGCCCGTCCAGGTCGAAGGAATTCGCCACCTAGCCCCCGAACCTCGCTCCGGAGTCGACGTTCCACAGCGCCATGGTGAGCAGCATGTTGACGATGATCACCACGGTGATGCTGGCCCGCATCGCATGGCCGGCGGCGACGCCCACACCCTCGGGGCCGCCGGCGGCGTAAAAGCCGTAGTAGCACTGGATCGTCGTGGCGATCCACACGAAGATGATGGCCTTCAGCAACGAGTACAAGATGTCCTGGCCCGACAGCATCAACGTGAAGTAGTGCAGATACGAACCCGTCGCGCCGCCGCTGATGACGCGCACCACCACTTGGGTGGTCAGATAACTGACCGCCAGGCACACGACGTAGAGCGGGATGACGGCGACCACCGAGGCCATCAGCCGGGTGGTCACCAGGTACGGCACCGGGCGGATCGCCAGGGACTCCAGCGCGTCGATCTCCTCGGCGATCCGCATGGACCCCAGCTGTGCGGTGAACCGGCAGCCCGCCTGGGTGGCGAACGCCAGCGACAACGCGATCGGGGCCAGCTCGCGGGTGTTGACCAGCGAGGAGATGATGCCCGTCGCCGGGCCAAGGCCCAGCAGGTCGAGGAAGTTGTACCCCTCGATGCCGACGAGCGCACCGACGGTGACGCCCAGCACGATCGCCACCCCGGCGGTACCGCCGCCCACCACCAAAGAGCCGTTACCCCAGGCGATGTCGGACAGCAGACGCACGAATTCGGCGCGATAATGCCGTAGCGCCAACGGGATTGCCGCGATCGCGCGGACGAAGAACACCAGCATGTGGCCGAGCCGGCCGATCGGCGGGGTGGCCTTCTGGTAGAGGCGGACGAAGGGCGCCAGCAGCGGCGGTACGAAAGTCGACGCCATCTCAGAGCCCGACCCGGGGGAACAACATGATGTAGAGCTGGCTGATCGCGACGTTGACGACCATGAGAACGAGAATCGACTCGACCACCGCGGCGTTCACCGAGTTCGCCACCCCGGTCGGCCCGCCCTTGGTCGACATCCCCTTCTGGCAGGACACCACCGCGACGATCGCCCCGAAGATGACGGCCTTGACCAGCGCCACGATCATGTCCCCGGTGGTGGTGAACGCGGCGAAGGTGGCGACGAAGCTGCCCGGGGCACCGTTTTGGAAGTACACGTTGAACAGGTAGCTGGCCAGAAAGCCGACGAAGCACACCACGCCGGTGAGCGCCACGCCGATCATGATGGCCGCGGCGAACCTGGGCACCACCAGGCGCCGGATCACGGAAACACCCATCACCTCCATCGCCTCGGTCTCCTCGCGCATCTTGCGGGAACCGAGATCCGCTGTGATCGCCGAACCGACGGCGGCGGCCATCAGGATCGCCGCGGTCAGTGAGGCGGCCTGACGGATCACCGCCAGACCGCTGGCCGCGCCTGCCAGTGACGTGGCGCCGACCTGGCCGGCGAGCAATGCGAACTGAATCGACAGGGTGACTCCGATGGGCAGGGCCACCAGCACCGTCGGCAGCACGGCGGTGCCCGCCATGAACGCGGCTTGGCGGATGAACTCCCACCACTGGAACCGGCCGGTGAAAAGATCGACGAAGAAGTACTGCACCGTGCGCACCGCGAGCACGAACTGGTCGCCGGCGGTCGCCAGCGCTGCCACGGGGTGACGTTTGACGTAGCCACCGGCCCAGTCGCCGATGACCTCGACGCTGTCACTACGCGCCATAGTTACGAACCGTCATTAACTTATTGCCTCGCGTCTGTGTCCGCCGCATCCCCAAGTCTGCGGGTAAAAGCAGCATATTCACTTGACTTCGCCGTATAGACGTGACCAACCGCGGTGGTGGTCCACCCTGGGCTCCAGTGGCCCCACCGCAGTAGTGATGAGTATGCACATTTACTAATGCCGAGTCTGCAGAATTGCGGAATACCCACCGCGGCGACGAGCCGGGCATGCTGACACGAGCGAAAGCGTGCGCTCAACCGGCATTTCCGGCGGCGCGGAATTGTCGTGGCCGTCAACGAGAGGTGTTTGCGGGTTGGCCGTTCCCGCGAGCCCGCCTTTGTGGGGCACCGGGGGGGGCATTCTGGAACACGTTCTAGTGTGATGGCCATGGTTAACTCCTCGCACGAGCGCTCGTCGGTAGACCTGTTGCGTCACCCCCTGCACTCCGGACACCTCACCGTGGGCGCGCTGAAGCGGAACAAGGACAAACCGGTGCTGTTCCTCGGGGACACCACGCTGACCGGCGGCGAGCTCGCCGACCGCATCAGCCAGTACATCCAGGCGTTCGAGGCGCTGGGCGCGGGCAGCGGAACGGCGGTGGGCCTGCTGTCGCTGAACCGCCCCGAGGTGCTGATGATCATCGGCGCCGGCCAGACCCAGGGCTACCGTCGCACCGCACTACATCCTCTCGGTTCGCTGGACGACCACGCCTACGTGCTCGACGACGCCGGCGTCTCGTCGCTGATCATCGACCCGGTGCCGATGTTCGTCGAGCGCGCGATCGGGCTGTTGGAGAAGGTGCCGTCGCTCAAACAGATCCTGACGATCGGTCCGGTGCCGCAGGCGCTGACGGGCGTCGCGGTGGACCTGACCGCCGAGGCCGAGAAGTACCCGCCGCGCCCGCTGGCCGCGGCGGATCTGCCGCCGGATCACATCGGCGGGATGGCCTACACCGGCGGCACCACGGGCAAGCCCAAGGGCGTGATCGGCACGGTGCAGTCGATCACCACAATGACGACGATCCAGCTGGCCGAGTGGGAATGGCCCGAGCACCCGAAATTCCTGATGTGCACGCCGCTTTCGCACGCCGGGGCGGCGTTTTTCGTGCCGACCATCGTCAAGGGCGGCGAAATGGTGGTGCTGTCCAAGTTCGACCCGGCCGAGGTGCTGCGGGTGATCGAGGAGCAGCGCATCACCGCCACCATGCTGGTGCCGTCGATGATCTACGCGTTGCTGGACCACCCGGATTCGCACACCCGCGACCTGTCCTCGCTCGAGACGGTGTACTACGGTGCGTCGGCGATGAACCCGGTGCGCCTGGCCGAGGCGATCCGCCGCTTCGGGCCGATCTTCGCCCAGTACTACGGCCAGTCCGAGGCCCCGATGGTGATCACGTATCTGGCCAAGGGCGACCACGACGAGAAGCGGTTGACCTCCTGCGGGCGCCCGACGCTGTTCGCGCGGGTGGCGCTGCTGGACTCCGACGGCAACCCGGTGCCCCAAGGTGAGGTCGGCGAGATCTGCGTGTCGGGCCCGCTGGTGTCCGGTGGCTACTGGAACAAGCCCGAGGCCACCGCGGAGACTTTTCGTGACGGCTGGATGCACACCGGCGATCTGGCCCGCGAGGACTCCGACGGCTTCTACTACATCGTCGACCGGACCAAGGACATGATCGTCACCGGCGGGTTCAACGTGTTTCCGCGCGAGGTGGAAGACGTTGTGGCCGAACATCCTTCGGTCGCACAGGTGTGCGTGATCGGCACGCCGGACGAGAAGTGGGGCGAGGCGGTGACGGCGGTGGTGGTGCTGCGGCCCGAGGCCGAGCGGTCCGAGGAGGCGATCGCGCGGATGACCGCCGAGATCCAGGCCGCGGTCAAGGAGCGCAAGGGTTCGGTGCAGTCGCCCAAGCAGGTGATCGTGGTCGACTCGGTGCCGGTGACTGCGCTGGGCAAGCCCGACAAGAAGGCGGTGCGCGCACAATTCTGGAAGGACGCCGACCGCGCCGTCGGCTGAGCCCTTTTGGCGCGAGCGTGCGTGTCTGAGGCCGACACGCCGACAAAATCCGCGAGTTTGCGCACGCTCACGGGAGAGGGTGACCCTCGATGACAGACGACGGGTGGGTGCGCGGTGACTATCTCGGCCTCGACATGCCCGCGCACGCCGACGCCCTGCGCCGCGGCGGCGCATCATTTCTCACCGAGGCGTTTCGGCGGTCGGGGGCACTGACAGCGGGCAACACAGTCCTTGCGATCACCGACCTGCGTGAGTTCCGCGGCGGCAGCACCGGTCGCAAGGCGATGCTGTCGGTCGACTACGACGGCACGGTACGCTTGCCGACCGATCTGTTCGTCAAGTTCTCCCGCGACTTCGGCGACCCCGCACGCGACCGCGGCCGCACCCAGATGGAGTTCGAGGTGCGCTTCGCGTTGCTGTCACGCATGCCGGATTTTCCGATCACCGTGCCTCGCTGCCTGTTCGCCGACTACCACGCGCCGTCGGGCACCGGGCTGCTGATCACTGAGCGAATCCCCTACGGCACCAACGGTATCGAACCCCACTATGACAAGTGCATGGACTACACCATGCCGGATCCGCTGGCCCACTACGAGGCCCTGCTGGGTGCGCTCGGCCAGCTCGCGGGGGCCGGCAAGGCGGGCCGACTGCCGCAAGAACTCGTCGAGCAGTTCCCCGTCGACATGGAGCGGCTGTCGGTCGGGGAACGCGCGCCGTACACTGCCGATCAACTCCAGCGCCGGGTCGACCGGCTCGCCGAGTTCGCCGTCGCGCACCCGTCCCTGCTACCGGACAACGTCCGCGAGCCGGAATTCCTTGCGCGGCTGCGTAATGAGGTGGCCCGCTTCCCGGACCGGGAGAAGGACATCTGGCGACACCTTGCCGACGATCCCGATTACGTCGCGCTGTGTCACTGGAACGCCAGCGTCGACAACGCCTGGTTCTGGCGACGTCCGGACGGGCACCTCGAATGCGGGCTGCTGGACTGGGGTTGCGTCGGCCAGATGAACCTGGCGATGGTGCTCTGGGGTGCGATGTGCAGCGCGGAGACCCAGATGTGGGATCAGCACTTCGATGCGCTGCTCGAGCACTTTCTCGCCGAGTTCCGTTCGGCGGGAGGGCCGGCGCTCGAGGCGGCCACGGTCACACGGCACCTGCTGCTGTACGTCGCGGTGATGGGGCTGGCGTGGTTGCTCGATGTGCCGTCGTACCTGCTGAAGCTGCTCCCCGAACCGGTTTCCGATCGGTTCGACGCGCGGATCGCCGGCGACGAGCAGGCCCGCAGCCGCTTGTTGATGACGACCAACTTCCTCAACCTGTGGGCGACGACCGACGTCGCCGGTGCGCTGGATGCGATTTGACGCCGGGCCGCGCACCCGCGAGCGTGCGTAAACTCGCGGTTCTTGTCGGCGTGTCGCCCTCAGACACGCACGCTCGCGCTTAAAGGAGCACCTAGAAGGTGCTACACGATGAGGTCGGCTTTGTGT
Source organism: Mycolicibacterium pulveris (assembly GCF_010725725.1). Classification (NCBI taxonomy): domain Bacteria; kingdom Bacillati; phylum Actinomycetota; class Actinomycetes; order Mycobacteriales; family Mycobacteriaceae; genus Mycobacterium; species Mycolicibacterium pulveris. The sequence goes on from NZ_AP022599.1 coordinate 1,550,456, forward strand.
CGGCCCGCCTCGATCCGGTCGGCGTTGGGTTCGTCGACCGCGTGGACCCAGGACCGCGCCTGTTCCGCTGTCTTACCGAACTGCACGTGCCGCTTGATAAGTCGGCGGCGACGCTCGGCGGGGTCGACATCGAGGAACCACACCTCATCGAGCATCGCGCGCACGGCAGGCCACGGCTCGTCGTCGTCGAGGAGGTAGTTGCCCTCGGTGACGACCAACCGCGCATCGGGTGCGACGGGGATGCTGCCCGCGATCGGCTGCTCGAGGTCACGGTGAAACGCCGGCGCGTACACGGTGTGCGGCGGCTCTGCCCGAATCCGTTGCAGCAGGCTCAGATAGCCGTATCCGTCGAAGGTGTCGATCGCGCCCTTGCGATCGAGCCGGCCCAGCCGCGTCAACTCGGCGTCGGCGAGATGAAAACCGTCCGCGGGCACATACACGGCACCGTCGAACGCCGCCTCGACGTCCTCGGCGAGCGTCGACTTGCCCGCACCCGGCGCGCCGGTGATCCCGAGCAGACACCGGTGTTGCCGATCAAGACGACCCGCCACGCGCGCCGCGAGGTCGGGCGGCAACGGCGCCATCAGTCCAGCAGCGCGTCGATCTCCGCGGCCAGACGCGCGATACGCTCCCGTTCGCTGGGGATCCCCCGGTTCTCCTCCGCGGCGCGCTGCCAGCCCAGCCGCCACATCCGCGCCACCACGCGGTCACCGATGCCCGCATACGGGTTGACCAGCGTGTGTGGGAACGCTTTGCGTCCCTCCCGGTAAGCAGTAACCAGTCGATGCGCCATCGGTGACCACCTTCCCACCGCGAGCAGGCGCACAAGCGCACCTGCACCGGCGTGTCGATACGTTTCTGCGTCTGCTCGCCGAAGAATACGAGAACGCTTGACCCGCAAGGCCGCCCGTCCCGGATCTACCATGGTGAAATGACCGAGATCCGGGCCGTTTTGTTCGACCTCTCCGGCACCCTGTTCCGGCTCGAGGAGGACGAGAGCTGGTTTTCCGGCATGGAGGTCGACGAACGCGAGGTCGACGGCCACGTTCAGGCCGAGCTGATGCGCCGGCTCACCGCGCCGACCGGTCAGCACGTGGACATGCCCGGCGACACCTACCACGCCTGGGTCAACCGCGACCTCGCTCCGCACCTGCACCGCGAGGCCTACCTGCACGTCCTTCGGGCTATCCGGGCTGGCGGGTCATCACGCCGAAGACCTGTACGCCCGCGTCATCGACCCGCAGTGCTGGACGCCCTACCCCGACACCGCCGACGTGCTCGAAAACCTGCACCGACAGGACATCAAGACCGCGGTGGTGTCCATCATCGCCTTCGACGTGCGGCCCGCGTTCGCCTCGATCGGCGCGGCCGAATTCGTCGACGAGTTCGTGCTGTCCTATGAGGTCGGCGCCGTCAAACCCGACCCCGCCATCTTCGAGACCGCGCTGCAGCGGCTCGGGGTCGGCGACAGTGACGAGGCCGACGGCGGCGCCCGCGCCGTCGGCTGCGGCTTCATCCTCGTCGACCCGCTGCCCACCACCGAACGCACCGCCGGCCTGCGAACCGCGCTGGCAGACTACGGTCTTCAAGTGTGACCGGCGATCACGTCGCACCACCGCGCGGGCTCAAGACCATGAACAGGCTCGTCATGGTGTTGCTGCGGCTCGGGATCCCGATCTCGCGGCGCGAGGAACCGGTGGTGCTGACGGTGCGAGGCCGCAGGTCGGGCAAGCCACGTTCGACCCCGATCACGCCGATGGCCGTCGACGGTGTCCGCTACGTCGTCAACGGCTACCCGGGCGCGGACTGGGTCGCCAACGTGCGCGCGGCCGCCGGGGACGCCACCCTGACCAGGGGCCGACGCCGCGAGCACGTCCGGATGGTCGAGCTGAGCGCCGGCGAAGCCCGACCGGTGTTGCGGGAGTTCCGGACCCAGGTGGCCGTGGGCGTCGACCTGATGAAGCGTGCGGGCATCCTGCAAACCGGATCCACCGAGGAACTCGAGGGCATGGCCGGGCGCCTGCCGGTGTTCCGCATCGAGCCGGTCACGTAGCGTCGTGACCATGTCCGACAGCGCCCGCATCCGGCCGCCGTGGTGGCTGAAGTACGTGAACAAGGTGATGATCGGCCTGCAGAAGCTGGGCATCCTCGGCGAGAACGGACCCGTCGTGCTGGAGGTGCGCGGCCGCAAGAGCGGCAAGTTGCGGCGCACGCCGATCACCCCGATGACGGTCGACGGTCAGCGGTACGTGCTCGGCGGGCTGCCGGGCTCGGACTGGACGGCCAACCTGCGCGCCGCCGGCGAGGCCACCCTGCACATCGGCCGCCGCAGCGAACGGATCCGGGTCGTCGAACTGCCGCCCGACGAAGCGCGTCCCCTGCTGCGCGAGTTTCCGATCAAGGTGCCCACCGGCGTCGGCTTCATGAAGAACGCCGGGCTGGTCACCGGACCCAACCCCGACGAATACGAGGCGCTGGCCGGGCGGTGCCCGATGTTCCGCTTGGAGATTGTAAACGCATGAGCGACAACCCCTTTGACCCGTCACTGTGGCAGCCCGTCGCCGGGTTCGAGCTGACCGACCTCACCTATCACCGTCACATGCTCGACGGGAAACCGCAGCCGACGGTGCGGGTGGCGTTCGACCGGCCCGAGGTGCGCAACGCGTTCCGGCCGCACACCGTCGACGAGTTGTACCGGGTGCTCGACCACGCCCGGATGTCGTCGGACGTCGGGGTGGTGCTGCTGACCGGTAACGGCCCGTCGCCCAAGGACGGCGGCTGGGCGTTCTGCTCGGGCGGCGACCAACGCATCCGCGGCCGCAGCGGCTACCAGTACGCGTCGGGTGAGACGGCCGACACGGTGGATCCGGCGCGGGCGGGCCGGCTGCACATCCTCGAGGTGCAGCGGCTGATCCGGTTCATGCCCAAACCGGTGATCTGCCTGGTCAACGGCTGGGCGGCCGGGGGCGGGCACAGCCTGCACGCGGTGTGCGACCTGACGCTCGCCAGCCGCGAGCATGCCCGGTTCAAGCAGACCGACGCCGACGTCGGCAGCTTCGACGGCGGGTATGGCAGCGCCTACCTGGCCAAACAGGTGGGCCAGAAGTTCGCCCGCGAGATCTTCTTCCTGGGCCGCCCGTACACCGCCGAGCAGATGCACGCCATGGGCGCGGTCAACGCGGTCATCGACCACCAGGACCTGGAGACCGTGGCGCTGGAATGGGCCGAGCAGATCAACGGCAAGTCGCCGCAGGCCATCCGCATGCTCAAGTACGCGTTCAACCTCACCGACGACGGTCTGGTGGGCCAGCAGCTGTTCGCCGGGGAGGCCACCCGGCTGGCGTACATGACCGATGAGGCGGTCGAGGGCCGCGACGCGTTCCTGGAGAAGCGCGACCCCGACTGGAGCCCGTTTCCGCGCTACTTCTGAGCCTGTGATTTCGGCGCGCAAACAGCCCGTGAGCGTCCATTAGCGCGCCGAAATCGCAACGACCTAGACTGCGGATTCGTGAGTAAGAGCCCGCTGCGGCGGTTTAGCGAGCAGGTCGTGCTGGCGACCATGCGCCCGCCGGTGGCGCCGCAGCTGGTCATGCTCCGGCCGGACCTGGCCGACGTCGAGCTGAGCGGCAAACGCGTGCTGATCACCGGGGCGTCGTCGGGCATCGGCGAGGCCGCCGCGGAGAAGTTCGCCCGGCGCGGCGCGACGGTGGTGGTGGCCGCGCGGCGCCAGGAGCTGCTCGACGCCGTGGTGGCGAGGATCACCAAGGCCGGCGGGACCGCGACGGCACACGCCTGCGACCTGGCCGACATGGACGCGGTCGACGCGCTGGTGGCCAAGGTCGAGCACGACCTCGGCGGCGTGGACATCCTGATCAACAACGCCGGCCGGTCGATCCGCCGGCCACTATCCCAATCGCTGGAGCGCTGGCACGACGTCGAACGCACGATGACGCTGAACTACTACTCGCCACTGCGGCTGATCCGCGGGTTCGGCCCCGGGATGCGCGAGCGCGGCGACGGCCACATCATCAACGTGTCGACGTGGGGGGTGCTCAGCGAGGCCGCGCCGCTGTTCTCGGTGTACAACGCGTCCAAGGCGGCGCTGTCGACGGTGAGCAGGGTCATCGAGACCGAGTGGTCTCATTGCGGCGTGCACTCCACGACGCTGTACTACCCGCTGGTCGCCACCCCGATGATCGAGCCGACCAAGGAGTACGACGGCGCGCCCGCGCTCACCGCGCCCGAGGCGGCCGACTGGATGATCCTCGCCGCGCGCAAGCGGCCGGTACGGATCGCGCCGCGGATCGCGATGACGGCCAGGGCGTTGGACACCGTCGCCCCCAACTGGCTCAACGCGCTGATGAAGCGCCAGCGAGTTCAGCCCTGACGTCGATGGACTATCCCGAGATCACCGCGATCGCCGACATCGTGCGGACCCACGGCGCCGGGCGCCCGGACGCCGTCGCGCTGATCTGCGGTGAGCGCACCATCACCTTCGCCGAGCTCGACGCGCGTTCCAGCCGGGCCGCGCAGGCGTTCCGCGCGGCCGGCGTGGGCCCCGGTGACCGGGTGGCGTTCATCGAGAAGAACGGCGCCGAGTTCTTCGAAGTCCTGTGCGGCTTGGCCAAACTCGGCGCGATCGCTGTGCCGGTGAACTGGCGGCTGGCCGCCCCGGAGATGGCGCACATCATCGCCGACGCCGGCGCCCGCGCGGTCGTGGTCGGCGAAGAGTTCTTCGGTCACCTCGAAGCGATCGTCGACGACCTGGGAAGCGTGCCCACCGTCGTGGCGATCGGCGAGCACGACCGGTGGCCGGCGTTCGACGACTGGCTGAGCCCGCACCCGCCCGAAGACCCCGGCGTCACAACGGGTTCCGACGACGCCGCGATGATGATGTACACCTCGGGGACGACGGGCGCACCCAAGGGCGTGGTGCTGAGCAACGCCAACTTCGTCGCCAAGACGGTCGGGTGTGCCGAGGCGTGGCGGTTCAGCGCCGACGCCGTCAGCCTGGCCGTGATGCCGTTGTTCCACATGGCAGGCACCGGCTGGGCGCTGGTCGGGCTGTACGTCGGTTGCCCGACGGTGGTGCTGCGCGACGTCGACCCGCACGCCATCCTGGCCGCGATCACCGGCCACCGCGTCACCAACATGTTGCTGGTACCGGCGGTCATCCAGCGCCTGCTGGCCACCCCCGGCGTCGACTCCGCGGACCTGTCGAGCCTGCGGGTCATCGTCTACGGCGCGTCCCCGGTCGCCGAAGACGTCGTGGTGAAGGCCATCGAACGGTTCCGCTGCGACCTCATCCAGGTCTACGGCATGACCGAAACCACCGGGTCGGTCACCCAGTTGAATCACCGTGCCGCCGAACCACTTCGGTCCTGCGGCAAGCCGTATCCCTGGGTGGAGCTGCGCGTCGTCGGCCCCGACGGCCGCGACGCGGCGCGCGGCGCGGTCGGCGAGGTGTGGACCCGCTCGGCGCAGAACATGCTCGGCTACTGGAACCACCCGGCGGCGACCGCCGCCACGCTCACCCCCGACGGTTGGCTGAAGACCGGCGACGTCGGCTACCTCGACGACGCCGGCTATCTCTACCTGTTCGACCGGATCAAGGACATGATCGTCTCCGGCGGCGAGAACGTGTACCCGGCCGAGGTGGAGAACGTGCTGATGGACCACCCGCAGGTCGCCGACGTCGCCGTGATCGGCGTTCCCGACGACACCTGGGGCGAGGCGGTCAAAGCCATCGTCGTACCCACCGTCGCCCCCGCCTCCGAAGCCGCGCTGGACCCCGCCGAACTGATCGGGTTCGCCCGGGGTCGGCTGGCCGGCTACAAGCTGCCCAAATCGGTCGACTTCGCCGCGGAGCTGCCCCGCAATCCCAGCGGCAAGCTGCTCAAACGCCAGCTGCGTGAGCCCTACTGGTGTGACGTTGATCGGCGAGTTCAGTGACACACCGGGGGTCGCGCCGGGTGTCGCGATTGGATAACGGCGACGACGTGCTACACACATCTGTATGGAGATCCTGGCCAGCCGGATGCTCATCCGACCGGCCGATTACCAACGCTCGCTGCGGTTCTATCGCGACGAGCTCGGCCTGGCCATCGCCAGGGACTACGGTGCGGGCACCGTCTTCTACGCGGGTCAGTCGCTCATCGAGCTGGCCGATCACGGCACCCCCAACGCTGGCGGCGCGATGTGGCTGCAGGTGCGCGACGTCTACGCCACCGAGAAGGAGCTGGCAGCACGCGGGGTGCCGATCGCGCGGGAATCCCGGCAGGAACCGTGGGGTTTATATGAGATGCATGTCCACGACCCAGACGGGGTTCTCCTCATCTTCGTGCAGGTTCCCGAAACCCATCCGCTACGGCGCGACACCAGAGGATAGCCAGATGTTCGCCATGCCACCCGGAGAATCCGCGCTGTGAGCCTCGAGCTGTTTCTGCTGATCATTGTGGTGATCACGGCTCTGGCTTTCGACTTCACCAACGGCTTTCACGACACCGGCAACGCGATGGCGACCTCGATCGCCAGCGGTGCGCTCAAGCCGAAGGTCGCCGTCACGATGTCGGCGGTGCTCAACCTGCTCGGCGCGTTCCTGTCGACCGCGGTGGCCGCGGCGATCGCCAAGGGGCTCATCGATCCGGGCCTGGTCAGCCTCGAGCTGGTATTCGCCGGGCTGGTCGGCGGCATCGTGTGGAACCTGCTCACCTGGCTGTTCGGCCTGCCGTCGAGCTCGTCGCACGCGCTGATCGGCGGCATGGTCGGCGCGATGCTGGCCGCGGTCGGCGGCCACGGCGTCATCTGGCACGGTGTGGTGTCCAAGGTGCTGGTGCCCGCGGTGCTGGCCCCGGTGATTGCGACGATCGTCGCCGGGGTGGGCACCTGGCTGGTGTACCGGATGGTGCGCGGTGTTCCGGAGAAGCGCACCGAGCGCGGGTTCCGCTACGGGCAGGTCGGCTCCGCGGCGCTGGTGTCGCTGGCGCACGGCACCAACGACGCGCAGAAGACGATGGGCGTCATCTTCCTGGCGTTGATCGCCTACGGGTCGGTGAACGAATCAGCGCCGATGCCGCCGTTCTGGGTCATCCTGTCGTGTGCGGTGGCGATCGCGCTCGGCACCTATCTCGGCGGCTGGCGCATCATCCGCACGCTGGGCAAGGGCCTGGTCGAGATCAAGCCGCCGCAGGGCATGTCGGCCGAATCCTCCTCGGCGGCAATCATTCTGTTGTCGAGCCACTTCGGCTACTCGCTGTCGACCACGCATGTGGCCACCGGGTCGATCCTCGGCAGCGGCGTGGGCCGGCGCGGCGCGGAGGTGCGCTGGGGGGTGGCCGGGCGGATGGCCTCGGCGTGGTTGATCACGGTGCCCGCCGCCGGGATCGTCGGCGCCGTCACGTACTGGATCGTCAACGCCATCGGCGGATACACCGGCGCGGCAGTCGGGTTCGGGCTGCTGGTGGCGGTGTCGTTGGCGATCTGGCGGCAGTCGCGCAAGGCGCCGATCGACCACGAGAACGTCAACAACGACTGGGAGGGCACGCTGACCGCGGGTACCGAGGGCCGGGCACCGCTGGAGTCGCCTACGCCGGTACCGTCCGCACCGTCCGCGCCGTCCGCGCCGGCCGCGCCGGCCGCGCCGGCGCCGGTCAAGATGCCCGAGCCGGTATGACCGGAGAGCAACCGTGAGCGACTGGTTCAACTACATCGCAGCGCTGAAGATCCTGGCCGTCGGCCTGCTGATCGGGGCGGGGCTGCCCGCGCTGTTCGCGATCGGGGTGCGGCTCAACGCCGAAGGCGCTGGCGCCACCGAGCACGCTGCGTCCCAACGTCATCCGCTGATCACGGCGCTGAGCTGGGTGATCTTCGCGCTGGTGGTCGTGGCGGCCGTGGTCGGCGTGCTGTTCATCGCCCGTGACTTCATCGCCCATCAGACCGGGCTGTACCTGCTCGGCGCGCAACCCACGTAGCATCGTGAGCGACCGTGACCAAGTTTCTGGCCAAGATCGTCGCCTGGATCACCGACGGCTACCCCGAAGGTGTGCCCGGTCCTGACCGGGTTCCGTTGTTGGCGTTGCTCAAGCGGCGGTTGACCGACGACGAGGTCAAGGCCGTCGCGCAGGAGCTGATGAACCGCGGCGAGTTCGACAACGCCGACATCGGTGTGCTGATCACCCAGATCACCGACGGCCTGCCGTCGGTCGACGACGTGGAGCGGGTGCGGAGCCGGTTGGCGGCCAAGGGGTGGCCGCTCGACGATCCCCGCGACCCCGAGGAGAACGCATAGCCGTCCTGCGCCCCGTCGCCGTCGCATCCGATGCGTCGGCGCTGGCGATGCTGCCCGTCGTGGCGGATGCGCTCGAGCGGCGAGCATCCATCCTGCCGGTCCCGGCCGACGATGCGCGCGAAACCTCGTTGCTGACATCGTCGTTGCGCGCCGGTGACGAGATCGACGACGACGTCGCCGTCGTGGTGTCCACGTCCGGCACCACGGGGGTTCCCAAGGGCGCGATGCTGACCGCCGCGGCGTTGACGGCCAGCGCCGACGCCACGCACGCCCGGTTGGGCGGCCCCGGCCGGTGGCTGCTCGCGCTGCCCGCTCATCATGTCGCGGGACTACAGGTACTGGTGCGCAGCGTCGTCGCGGGCACGACGCCGGTGGCGATCACGCCGAGTTTCTCCGTGGCCGAGCTGATTTCGGGTGCCGAGGCGCTGGGGTCGGGCCGCCGGTATGCCTCGCTGGTGGCGGTGCAACTGGACAAGGCATTGGGAGATGCGGCGGCGACTGATGCGCTGGCGTCGCTGGACGCGGTGTTGCTCGGTGGCGGGCCGCTGCCCGGTGAGCTGGGGCGCCGCGCCGCCGAGGCCGGCGTCCCGGTGGTGCGCACCTACGGGATGAGTGAAACCGCGGGCGGATGCGTGTACGACGGGGTGGCGCTGGACGGGGTGCGAGTCCGGATTCAAGAAAACCGCGTGGTGTTGGGCGGCGCGACGATCGCCAAGGGCTACCGCAACCCGGTCGATCCCGACCCGTTCGCCGAGCCCGGCTGGTTTCGCACCGACGACCTTGGTGTGCTTGACGATTCAGGACGGTTGACGGTGCTCGGCCGGGTCGACGAGGCGATCAGCACCGGCGGGTTGACCGTGCTGCCGCAGCTGGTGGAGGCGGCGTTGGCGACGCACCCGGCGGTGGCCGAGTGCGCGGTGTTCGGGGTGCCCGACGACCGGCTGGGCCAGCGGGTCACAGCGGCCGTCGTCGTCGCGCCGGGGGCGGCCGCGCCCACGGTGGCGGCGTTGCGCGAGCACGTCGCGCAGACGCTGAACGTCACCGCCGCACCCCGGCAGATCCACGTCGTCGACAAACTGCCGCGGCGCGGGATCGGCAAGGTGGACCGCCGGGCGTTGGTGGCCCAATTCACCGGCCACGGCATGATGTGACAATGCGTCGCGAAGTCGGGAGCATCGAGGAACTGCGGGCCATCGTCGGCGAGCCCGATGTCTATGTCGCCAACAAGGTGAAGGACCGGCTCTCGCCCGTACAGCGCGACTGGGTGGCGCACTCCCCGCTGTGTTTCGTGGCGACGACGGACGCGCGCGGCCGCGTCGACGTGTCGCCGAAGGGCGATCCGCCCGGGTTCGTCCACGTCCTCGACGACACCACGATCGCGATCCCCGAGCGGTCCGGCAACAAGCGCGTCGACGGGTACCGCAACGTGCTGCAGAACCCGCATGTCGGCACGCTGTTTCTGATCCCCGGCCGCGGGGACACGCTGCGCATCAACGGCACGGCCCGAATCCTGTCCGACGCCGAGTATTTCGATGCTCTCACGATCAAGGGCCGTCGGCCGCTGCTCGCGCTCGAGCTGTCGATCGAAGAGGTGTTCTTCCACTGCGCCAAGGCATTTCTGCGCTCGGACACCTGGGATCCGTCGACGTGGAATCCCTCGGCGCTACCCAGTGTCGCCCAGCTGCTCAAGGCCCTGCGCAGCGACTGGAGCGACGCCGAGCTCGAGGACTACTACAGCGAGGCCAAGACCCGCGAGCGCCTCTACTGATTTGGGTGCAGTTTGTCACGGTGAGCGTGACGAACTACGCCGAAATCGCCACTAAGGTGACCGCATGCGGACGAGTCGCAGGGAGGCGGTGGCGGTCGCCGTCGGGGTGCTGCTGGTCGCGGCGGCGTTCGTGGTGCCGCACCTGGACCTCGGCATCGTCACGCCGCTGATCAACGCGACACCCGGGCGCTTGCAGGCCTTCGCCGACACCGCACCGATTTTCGGGTGGTGGAACGCGCACGTCGGCTGGGGCACGGTGCCCGCGATCGTGCTCGGCGCGGCGGCGGTGCTGTGGGGCCCGGCGCTCGCCCAGCGGTTGCCGTGGCGGGCGCTGCCCTGGGCTGCGTGGGCGACCGCGTGCGCCTGGGCGTTCTCGCTGGCCATGATCGACGGCTGGCAGCGCGGTTTCGCCGGCCGGCTCACGGCCCGTCACGAATACCTGCGCCAGGTGCCCACCGTCACCGACATCCCCGAGGCAGTACGCACCTTTGCCGACAGAATTCTGGACTACCAACCGGATTCATGGATCACGCACGTGTCGGGGCATCCGCCGGGTGCGCTGCTGACGTTCGTGTGGCTGGATCGCATCGGCTTGGGCGGCGGCGCCTGGGCGGCGCTGCTGTGCCTGCTCGTGGGGTCCAGCGCCGCGGCGGCGATCCTGATCGCGGTGCGCGCGATGACCGACGAGCGCACCGCGCGGCTGGCGGCGCCGTTCGTAGCGGTGGCGCCCACCGCAATCTGGGTCGCGGTGTCGGCCGACGGCTACTTCGCCGGGGTGGCGGCGTGGGGTATCGCGTTGTCGGCGTTGGCGGTTCGGGGGCTCGGGCCCTGGCCTGGGCTGGCCGCCGCGGGCGCCGGATTGTTGTTGGGCTGGGGGATGTTTCTCAACTATGGCTTGGTGTTGATGGCGCTGCCCGCGCTGGCGGTGCTGGTGTGTGCACCGTCGTGGCGGGCGGCGTTGCGGGTGCTGGTCCCGGCGGTGGTGGCCGCCGGTGTGGTGGCCGCGGTGTTCGCCGCTGCGGGGTTCTGGTGGTTCGAGGGCTATCTGCTGGTGCAGGACCGCTATTGGCAGGGCATCGCCAACGACCGGCCGTTCCAGTACTGGTCGTGGGCGAACTTGGCGTCGGTGGTCTGCGCGATCGGGCTGGGCAGCGTCGCGGGCATCGGCCGAATCTTCGACATCGCGGCGATCAGGCGCCGCAGCGGCCTGCACATGGTGGTGATCGGTGCGCTGGTGGCGATCGCGTTCGCCGACCTGTCGATGCTCAGCAAGGCCGAGACGGAGCGGATCTGGCTGCCGTTCACGGTGTGGTTGCCCGCGGCGGCGGCGTTGTTACCGCCACGGTCGCACCGCTGGTGGTTGGCGCTCAACGTCATCGGCGCGCTAGTGCTCAACCACCTGATTCTGACGAACTGGTGACAGACCTGCCGCAGGCCAGCTGCCGTCGGGCCGGGTCGCCTCGACGAACCGGCTGCCTGCGGGGCAGGCCCGGCGCACGGTGTCGAGGTCGTCGACCGTGTCGAAATCGGCGAGCTCGGCGACCAGCCGCACGTCGATTCCCTTGGCGTACAACGCCGCCAGGGTCAGCGCCCCGGTGTCCCAACGCGACATCGGAACGCCGCGAAGGCATTCGGCCATGTCAGCGTCGGACACACCGAGGATCCACCACCCGCCGTCCTCCGCGAGGCCGACGACGGCCCGCGCGCCGAGCAGTTCCCGCGCGCATTCGTCGAGCATGTCGGCCGACACCTGCGGGGTATCCATCCCGATCTGCAGCACCGCGCGTTGGCCGGTCGCGGCCGCGGCGTCGTGATGCGCGTTGGCGAGACGGTCGGCGAAGTCTGCTCCTCGCTGCGGCACGACGGTGAATGCCGTCAGGCGATCGCGGATCTCGTCGGCGCGGCAGCCCGCGGCGAGGTCACCGGCCAACGCGACCACACGATGTCGCAGCGGGGCGGCGATCATCGCGTCGAGGGTGTCCAGCAGCGCGGCCGCGGCGATGTCGGCGGCGGCCCGCGCGCCGATCGAGGCGGCCAGCCGCGTCTTGGCCAGCCCGGGCACCGGCGCCTTGGCCACGATCAATCCGGCCACGGGCAGCACCACCGTCACGAGATCACCCGCCAGAAGTCCAGGGCCGCCACCACGCTGCCGCGCAGCGAACCGCTGACCTTCGACTTCCCGCCGGTCCGCGGTCCGTAGCGCACGTCGCGCTCCACCACATGCCAGCCCGCGGCGGCCGCCCGGACCAGCAGTTCCAGCGGGTACCCCGACCGGCGGTCCGCCACACCCAGGCTCAACAGGTCGTCGCGCCGCGCCACCCGCATCGGCGCGATGTCGTGCACCGGCAGACCGTGCCGTCGGCGCAGCCGCCAGCACACCGCCGCGGTGCCCAGCCGCGCGTGCCAGGGCCAGCGCAGCCCGGGGATCGGGCGTCGCCGACCGATCGCCATGTCGGCTCGCTCGAGCTCCTCGACGAGTCGGGGCAGGTCACCAGGATCGAGGGAGCCGTCGCCGTCGAGCACGGCGACGATCGGCGTCGTCGCCGCCACCACCCCGGCGTGCACGGCCGCCCCGTATCCCGGCTGGGGTTCGACGACGACGTCGGCGCCGTGCCGCCGGGCCACCTGCGCGGTGTCATCGGTGCTGTTGTTGTCGACGACCAGCGCCCGGTAGCCGGCGGGCATCGCCGCGAGCACACCCGGCAGCGATGCGGCCTCGTTGAGGCAGGGCAGCACCACAGTCACCGACACTTTTTCCAGGCTATCGGGAATCGGGCTCGCGGCCGCCCGGTTGTGGTTGGAAGATCACTCGACTACCAGGAGGGCGCATGACAACCCGACCCGCGGACAAAGCGCTGCGCAAGTTCAAGTGGGAGCGGCAGCTCGGAAGGACGGTGATGAATCCGGCCGTCGCGCTACTGGACCGGCTCGGACTGCGGGCGCCGCTGATGGTCGACCTGGAGACCGTCGGGCGCAAGAGCGGTGAACCGCGACGGGTGCCGCTGGTCGGGCGCGCCGACGACGGGGGCGTGTGGGTGATCTCCCAGCACGGCCGCCGCGCCGGATGGGCGCACAACATCGCGGCCAACCCGAACGTGCGGGTGCGGGTCGGCGACGAATGGCGCAGCGGCATCGCGACTTTCGAGCCCGACGACGACGTGCGCGCCCGCGCCCGCAGCTTCGGCGGCCGCGGCCGGGTCGGCCAGGCGGCGACGATTGCGACCATGCGCGCGATGGAGAGCGACCCGATCTCGGTGCGGATCACCTACACCGAAACCGCCGACTAATCCGGCAGGGAGTTGCTCAGCCGTTCGGTGGCGGCCAGGTAGTCCTCGATGAACTCGCGCACCACCTCGCGGGCGGGCTTGACCTTGTTCATCAGCCCGACGCCCTGGCCGACGAAGTAGGTCGCCAACGCCTGCGCGCCGGGATGGCCCTGCGCGGCGAGCACGTCGATGCGCCGCACCACAGGTTCGGCCAGCATCGACTGCAGCGGCAGCGGCAACGGCTGACGGCCGCCGTTGTTGGGCAGCCAGGCCTGCGTCCAGTCCGAAACCAGTTGGCGCGCGGGCTTTCCCGTCCGGCCCGCCGACCGTATGGTGTCGCGCGATGACGCCGCGAGGAACTTCTGCACGGTGTACGGAGCGGTCTCGGCCTCCTCGGTGGTCAGCCACACCGAGCCCGTCCAGGCACCGTCGGCGCCCATCGCGACGCAGCCCGCCATCTGCCTGCCGGTGACGATGCCGCCAGCGGCCAGCACCGGCACCTTCGCGCCGGCGGCCTCAATTGCTTCGATCACCTCGGGCACCAGCACCAGCGTCGTCACCTCGCCGCAGTGCCCGCCGGCCTCGGTGCCCTGCGCGACGATCAGGTCCACGCCGGCCCGCACCTGCTTGACCGCGTGCTCCTTGGCGCCGACCAGCGCCGCGACCGGAATGCCGTTGCTCTTGCCCGCCTCGATCATGTAGTCCGGCGGCACGCCCAGCGCGTTGGCGATCAGCTTGATCGGATGGCTCATCGCCACCTGCAGCAGGTCCTCGCCGGTGTTGCCGGACAGCATCGGCGGGCCGGTGCGTGGCGACTCGTCGGGCTCGATGCCGTGCTCGGCGAGCAGCTCGTCGATGTAGCTGCGGTACTCCTCGGGGATGCGGCTGGCCAGCGCGCTGCTGGACAGCTTCTCGCCCTTGCCCTCGAACTTGGCGGGCACGATCAGGTCGAGGCCGTACGGCTTGCCGTTGACGTGCGCATCGATCCAGGACAGTTCCTGATCGAGCAGTTCGGGGGTGTACGCGGTCGCGCCGAGCACGCCGAAACCTCCGGCGTTGGTCACGGCGGCCACCACGTCGCGGCAGTGACTGAAGGCGAACAGCGGAAAGTCGATTCCGAACTGCTCGCAGATGGCGGGTTTCACACAGCCAGTATTGCTAAAGCACACCGGCCGATGACAGGAACCCACCGATCGCGTCGAGCATCCTGGTGCCGTCGAGCAGCGCCCGGTCGTTGTGCCCGGCGCCGGGCACCACCACGTAGCGTTTGGGCGCGTTGGCCGCCTCGTACAGCCGTCGGGACAGCTGCTCGGGAACGATGTCGTCGGAGTCGCCGGCGATCACCAGCAGCGGCGCCCGCACCGACGCGATCCGGTCGATCGACGGATACCGGTCGAGCAGCACCCGCCGCATGGGCAGCCACGGGTAGTGCACCGCGGCCACGTCGGCCAGCGACGTGAACGGTGAGCGCAGGATCAGCGCGGCGGGCGGGCGCTGCACGGCGAGCCCGACGGCCACTGCGGCGCCGAGGGATTCGCCGAAGTACACGATCTGTTCGACGCCCGGCTGCGTGGCCAGCCACTGCTGTGCGGCGCGCGCGTCGGCGGCCAGCCCGTCCTCAGACGGGCTGCCCGGGTTGCCGCCGTAGCCGCGGTAGTCGAACAGCAACACCGAAAGGCCCATCCGGTTCAGCGCCGCGGCCAGCGGCCAGCGCATCGACCGGTCACCGCCGTTGCCGTTGAACACCAGCACCGCGGGCGCCGGCCCGGATATCGGGAAATACCAAGCACCCAAACGGATTCCGTCGTCGGTCTCGATGACGACGTCACGCCCGTCGGGCAGCACCGTCGCCGCCGGCGGGACCGGACCCGGCGACGGGAAATAGATCAGCCGCCGCTGCTGCGACCAGAGCAAGCCGAACAGTCCCGAGGCCACAAGCGTGACCATAACGACTATGACGACGACGCGGCGCATCAGGACCGCAACGGCGCGAACGCGAACTCACGCAGCCCGTCACGCGGGTCCACCACGGCGCGAAATCCCAGCACCTGAGTCGCCCGGGTGGGGTCGGCGACGATGTGGCGGACGTCGCCGCTGCGGTACTGTCCCGTCACCACGGGCGGGGCGTCCCCGCGCGCCTCACACAGCTCGGTCGCCACCTGTTTGATCGAGATCGGGTGCCCCGAGCACACGTTGAACGCGGTGAACCCGTCGAGTTCGGCCGCCACGGCGGCGACGTTGGCTGCGGCGACGTCGTCGACGTGGACGAAGTCCCGCATCTGCGCACCGTCTTCGAAAACCCTTGGCACATCCCCGGATTCCAGCTCAGAACGAAAGATCGCCGCCACTCCCGAATACGGGGTGTCGCGCGGCATGTACGGCCCGTACACGTTGTGGTAGCGCAACGCGGTGACGGCACCCCCGGTGGCCTCGGCCCAGGCCAGCGCGTAGTGCTCCTGGGCGGTCTTGCTGGCGGCGTACAGGCTGCGCGGTTGCAGCGGCGCATCCTCGCTCACCAGCCGCCACCGCACCAGCGTCCCGCACATGGGGCAGCGGTGGTCGAACACGCCGGCGTCGAGGTCCTCGCGGGTCCGCGGGTGCGGGTCGACCGGGCCGTGCTCAGGACAGTCGTAGCGGCCCTGCCCGTACACCACCATCGACGACGCCAGCACCAGCCGCTCGCACCCGGCCGCGAACATCTCGGCGAGCAGCACCGCGGTGCCGTAGTCGTTGTGGCTGCCGTAGGACGGCGCGTCGGCGGCGTTGACCCCGGCGCCGACGACCGCCGCCTGGTGACACACCGCGTCCACCCCGTTGAGCAGCGGCGCCAGCGCCGACGCGTCGCGGATGTCGACCACCCGGCAGTCGGCCGGCGCCTGCGCCCCGGAGCCGTGCGCGGCGGGCAGCATGGCGTCGACGGCGACGACGTCATGGCCTGCGTCGCGCAGCGCGGCGTCGATGCGGGCTCCGATGAAGCCCGCCGCGCCCGTCAGCAGAATTCTCACGGCAGCTCGAAGGGCAGCGAGACACCCTCGTGCGCAAGGCAGTGGGTGCAGGTGCGGTCGGAGGCGACGTTCTCGATCGCCTCGTGCACCAGCTTGCGGAACGGCACCATGTTGCGCTCGAACTCGGCGAATACGTCGACCGCGCGGACCGCGCTCGCGGCGTGGATGCCTGCGTCCACGTCGGTCACCAAAGCAATGGCGGCATAACATATTTCGAGTTCACGGGCGAGCACCGCCTCGGGGTAGCCGGTCATGTTGATCAGCGTGAAACCCTGGCTCGCGAACCATCGGCTCTCCGCCCTTGTGGAGAACCGCGGCCCCTGGATCACCACCATGGTGCCGCCGTCGACCACGCCGGGCAGCTCGGCCGCCGCGGCGCGCAGCGACGGGCAGTACGGGTCGGCGAAGCTGACGTGGATGCCGCCGGAGTCGAAGTAGGTGTCCTTGCGCCCGGCCGTGCGGTCGACGAGCTGATCGGGCACCACCGTGGCGCCCGGCCCCAGGTCCGGGCTGAGGCTGCCGACCGCGCACGGCCCGAAGATCCGTCGCACCCCGAGCGCGCGCAGTGCCCACATGTTGGCCCGGTAGGGCACGGTGTGCGGAGAGAACTCGTGGTTGACGCCGTGGCGGGGCAGGAACGCGACCTCGTGCTCGCCGACGGCGCCGATGGTGATCGCCCCGCTCGGCGCGCCGTAGGGGGTGTCGAGGGTGACGCTGCGGGCGTCGGCGCCGAAGAACGAGTAGAAGCCGCTGCCTCCGATGACTCCGAGCATTGCCTCATTGTCCGTCATGGGACGATGGCGCTCGTGGCCAGTTTCGCGCAATGGGTCGAGGGTGCTCGCCCCCGGACGTTGCCCAACGCGATCGCCCCGGTGATCGCGGGCACCGGAGCCGCAGCCTGGCTGGGCGCGGCGAGCTGGTGGAAGGCCTTGCTGGCGTTGCTCGTTGCGGTGGCGATGATCGTCGGCGTCAACTACGCCAACGACTACTCCGACGGCGTCCGCGGCACCGACGACGTGCGGGCCGGGCCGCTGCGGTTGGTCGGATCGCGGCTGGCGGCGCCGCGTGCGGTGCTGGCCGCCGCGCTGGTGAGCCTTGCCGTGGCGGCGCTGGCCGGGGCGGTGCTGGCGTGGTTCAGCGCGCCGTGGCTGATCGCGGTCGGCGCGGTGTGCCTGGCGGGTGCGTGGCTGTACACCGGAGGGTCGCGGCCCTACGGCTACTCCGGGCTGGGCGAGCTCGCGGTGTTCGTGTTCTTCGGCCTGGTCGCGGTGCTCGGCACGCAGTACACCCAGGCGTTGCGGGTGGACTGGGTCGGGGCGGCGTGCGCGGTGGCGATGGGGTGCCTGTCGTCGGCGGTGCTGGTGGCCAACAACCTGCGCGACATCCCGACCGACGCCGAGTCGGGCAAGATCACGCTGGCCGTGCGGCTGGGCGACGGCCGCACCCGGGTGCTTTATCAGGCGCTGGTGGCGACGGCGTTCGCGCTGACGCTGGCGCTGATGCGCGCGACCCCCTGGGCCGCGGTCGGTTTCGCGGCGCTCCCGCTGGCGGTGCGCGCGGCGCTTCCGGTCCGCAGGGGCCTCGGCGGCAAGGCGTTGATCCCGGTGCTGCGCGACACCGGGTTGACGATGCTGGTGTGGGCCGTCGCGATCGCCCTGGCGTTGGCCCTGGCTAGGTGACGCTCGTGGGGGCGTCGGCGGCCTTGACCAGCTGCACCTGCGGGCGGGCGGGCACCTCATCGGCCAGGAACCAGCGGAACGCCAGGTTGCCGCGCGGATAGTCCACGGTGGTAATCGAATTCGGGTGCGCGGTCATCCCGCGCGAGATCACCGCGGTGACGGTGCCGTCCGAGTTGGGCACCGCGCTGTAGCCGTTGATCGAGGTCTTGGCGTCGGTGACGCCTGCCATGAACTGGTTCCACACCACCAGGTTCCAGAACCGGCACGACGGCGGCCGGTGCGTGACCACGAGCGCCTCGTCCTCCTCCAGCACGAAGCTGCCGTAGGCGTAGCAGGCGTCGCGCGCCGACCAGCCGAAGTTGGCGTCGGGCACCTGATACGGGTCGGCGAATTCGTTGGCCACCTGCGAGATCTCGTGGCCGAGCTGGTGGTGGTCGTCGACGCGGACCCCGACGGCCAGCGGCACGATCGCGAACATCGTGCGCAGCCACGCCGCGCTGGCCCGCAGCGCCGCCGCGGTTTCGGCGTCGCCGTGGCGGATGGGATCGGGTTCGTCGAGCGCCTCGATGCGCCAGGACACCGGGCGGCCGGTGGTCGGGTCGGCCTGGTAGTCGCGGGTCACCAGCACGACGCCGCCGTCGGTCGGTCCGTACTCGAACGAGAAGTTGCCGTCGGCGTCTATGTCGAGGTCGTCGTCACGCACGATCGCCACGATCCGGTCCGACCACGCGCCGGGCGAGGGTTCGTTGTAGGCGGTCACCGAAAAGTACACGCTGTCACCGCGATTGCCGCTGATCCGGTAGCGCCGCTTCGGGTCGACCGGGCACATGTAGTAGTAGGCGTCGGTGTTGTCACCGCCCCAGCGGCGGTCGCGGCGATGCGGTGTGTTGAGCTCGATCCACACCGGCCGGCTCGGTTCGGCGAACAGATAGGTGTCCATCGCGACGCCCAGGGTGGTGGCGAGCATGCGGTAGCCGTCGGCGATGTGGCGGTCGTCGGTGACGGCGCGGTCGCCCTCGAGGAAGGCCTTGTCGAGTTCGCCGAGCGTGTCGAGGAGTTCGCGCCAAGCGTTAGATGATTCGCGGCTCGCCCCGGAAGATGATTCGTGCTGCGTCATGCGCTGATCCCTTTCGTGATGAGTTCGGCGGTGCGGTCCACCCACGCGTCGTCGAGCGTGTCCGCGTGGGTGATCAGGGCCAGAAATGCGATGCCGGCGATCGCGTCGACGAGGTCGGCCGCGGTCACCTCGGGCCGGACCTCGCCGCGCGCGACGGCGGCGTCGAGCCAGTCGGTCAGCCCGCGGCCCAGGATGTCGGCGAAGCGCTCGAGCAACGCCGCGTGCAGCGTGGGGTCGGCCGCCATCTCACCGACCAGACCCGGCAGTGCGGCACGGGCGGCCGGGGTGGTCAGCACAGCCACCGTCCGGCGCATGATCTCGCGGACGTCGCCGGCGACGGATCCGGTGTCGGGCAGGTCGGTGGCCTCGCCGAGCGGAAACACCGCCTCGTGCACGAGGTGGGCCTTGCTGGGCCAGCGGCGGTAGATCGCGGGCTTGCTGGTGGCGGCCCGGCGGGCGATCGCGTCGACCGAAAGCGCTGCGTATCCGGTCTCGCCGAGCAGCTCGACCGTCGCCGCGAGCACCGCCCCGTCGATCCGCGGGTCGCGGGGTCGCCCAATCTCCACCGTCATTACGAAACTGACAGTAACATAAGTCGCTGTGACCGATGCCACAGCCGATCCCGTCCAGTTGCACGACCTCGCCGACCCCCGGTTCCCCGCGGAGGTGGAACCGCTTCGGCAGCTGATGACGTCGATGGCGCCCGAGTGCCCGCTCGACGCCGACGCGTTACACGCCAAGGCCGTCGCCGAGACCGGCCTCGACGATTTCGGCGCCGACGACTACCGCGAGCGCCTCGACGTGTTTCTCGCTGCGCTGCAGGAGATTCCACACCTGCACGCGGCGGGCGTGGTCAACTTCCACGCCCAGCTGCTGCAGTGGTTGAAGAACCGGCTGCTGCTCACCGACCTGCTGCGCCGCCATCCCGAGATCCACGACATCGAGCTGGTGGCGCCGGTCGTCATCGCCGGTCTGCCCCGCACCGGCACCACCCACCTGCACAACCTGCTGGCGGCGGGGCCGACCTTCCGCACCATCCCGTACTGGGAGAGCAACGAGCCGTTTCCGCTGCCCTCGGAGCTCGGGGTCGAGCCGGATCCGCGGCGCACCCGGATGGACGCCGCCGTCGAGTTCATGAACGCGGTGATGCCGCACTTCGCGTTGATGCACGAGATGACGACCGACCACGTGCACGAGGAGATTCAGCTACTGGCGAACGACTTCTCCTCGATGCTGTTCGAGACGCTCGCGCACGTGCCGCGCTGGCGCGACTACTACCTGACCCACGATCAGACACCGCACTACGAGCACCTGAAGACGCAGCTCAAAGCGTTGCAGTTCCTGCGCGGTGGGCGACGCTGGCTGCTCAAGTCGCCGCAGCATCTCGAGCAGCTGCCGGTGCTGAATCACGTGTTCCCGGACGTCGTGGTGATCGTCACGCATCGCGATCCGGTGCCGGTCGTGTTGTCGATGCTGGCGATGCTCACCTATTCGGCGCGCATGCACTGTTCGCCGGTGCCGGTGGACGACATCGCGGCGTCCTGGGTGGAGCGGCTCGAGCTCATGCTCGGCGCGCTCATCCGCGACCGCGACGTGATATCGCCGCAGCGCTCGATCGATGTGCGCTTCGACGACTTCATGGCCAACGAAATGGGCACCGCCGCAGCGATTTACGACCTCGCCGGGGAGACGATGGAACCGGAGGCGCGCGCCGCGATGCTCGGCTATCTCGAGGAGCACCAGCGTGGCCGGCTCGGCCGGGTGGCCACCTCGGCGCAGATGTTCGGGCTCGACGAGCGCGAGCTGCAGGCCCGGTTCGCCCCGTACGCGGAACGCTTCCTGAGCTGACCGCGGGGCCCTCCGGCGAGCAGACGCAAAAACCCCCTGAAAGCGCGGCAATAGGGGGTTTTCACGTCTGTTCGCCACCAACGACGTGTGCGCCTACCCTCGCCGGGGTAACCAACGCTGTCCGCAGCCCGATAGGCATCTCGGAAGCATCCCCGAAAGGACCTGCATGACCGCAGCACGCACTCAGCTCGACCGCCGCGACCTCGCCGACGCGCACCGCGTCGCCGCCGCGGTGTCCGACGCGTTCTCGGCCAAGGTCGTGGGGCAGGAGAACCTGCGCGAGTCGCTGCTCATCGGGTTGCTCGCCGGCGGGCACGTCCTCATCGAAAGCGTTCCGGGCCTGGCCAAGACCACGGCCGCGCGCGTCATCGCCGAATCCATCCACGGCGGGTTCCAGCGCATCCAGTGCACCCCGGACCTGTTGCCCAGCGACATCATCGGCACGCAGGTGTACGAGTCCGCGACGAACTCGTTCGTCACCCAGCTCGGCCCCGTGCACACCAACATCGTGTTGCTCGACGAGATCAACCGCTCCAGCGCCAAGACGCAGAGCGCCATGCTCGAAGCGATGGAGGAGCGCCAGACCACCGTCGCGGGCACCGTCTATCCGATCCCGGAGCCGTTCCTGGTGATCGCCACCCAGAACCCGGTGGACCAGGAGGGCACCTATCCGCTGTCCGAGGCGCAGACCGACCGGTTCATGCTCAAGGAGATCCTCGGCTACCCCTCCGCCGAACAAGAGGTGGAGGTCATGTTCCGGATGGACGCCGGGTTGTACGACAAGAACCACCGCACGCGGCCGGTCGTCACACTCGACGATGTGCGACGCGCACAGGACGTGGTGCGCAACGTGCACATGGACCAGGCGCTGATGCTCTACGCCGGCCAACTCGTCGGCGCCACCCGCCATCCCGACCAGTTCCTGCCCGCCCAGCTGGCCCGCCTCGTCGAGTACGGTGCCAGCCCCCGCGCGACCATCGCGCTGTGTCAGAGCGCGCGTGCCCTTGCGGTGTTGTCCGGTCGTGCCCACGTCGTTCCCGACGACATCGCCAAGCTGGTGCACCGGGTGCTGCGGCACCGGCTGATCCTCGGGTTCGAGGCGGCAAGCAAGGGCATCACCTCGGAGCGCGTCATCGACGCTGTGCTGCAGGCGATCCGGGTGCCCTAGCGGTGGGCCACCATCTCAACCGCGCGAAAGCACACTTCGGCACCGACACCCGTGGGTTGCTCGAGGGCGGACGCTACGCGCTGCTGCACACCCGCAGTCTGGAGTTCGACGAGCTGCGGCCCTATGTGCCCGGTGACGACGTCCGCGACATCGACTGGAAGGCCTCCGCGCGCTCGGGGCACGTGCTGATCAAACGGTTCGTCTCCGAGAAGCACCACAAGATCCTGCTGGTCGCCGACGCGGGCCGCAACATGTCGTCGCTGACCCCGAACGGCGAGACGAAACGCGATGTGGCAGCACACATTCTCGGGGCCTTCGGGCTGGTCACGCTCGGCCGCGCCGACCAGATCGGGATGGTGTACGGCGATGCCCGTGGCTGTGTCAACATCCGCCAGCGCCGTGGCGAGACCCACATCGAGAACATGCTGCACCGCTTCTACGCACATACCTTGGCCGAGCCGGGCGTCAGCGACATCGTGAGCCAACTGGACTACGTGGCAACCCATTACCGCCACTCGATGTTGATCGTCGTGGTGTCGGACGAACCCGAGGTCGACGACCGCCTCGATGACGCGGTCACCCGACTGCGGTCCCGCCACGACGTGCTGTGGGCGATGGTCCCCGACATGCCCGCGGTCGGCGACCACGACGGCTACGACGTGGGCTCGGGCAGCCTGGTGCTCCGCGGCGCAGCGCTGGGACCGCGCGTCGTTGCCGCCTACCGGCGCGCCGAACAGGAACGCGCACACCGGCTCGACGAGTACCTGACCGCCCGCGCGATCCCCTACGCCACGATCGGCGCCAGCACCCAGATCCGTCCCCGGCTCGTCGAATTGACCGAGGTGTTCGCTCGTGCCGGATGACCTGCTGCGCTTCGTCATCGGCCCCACCCCGTATTCGGGTTGGTGGCTGTGGCTGGCCGTTCTGTTGATCCTGCTCGTGATCGGCTGGTATGCCGCGGTTTTCGTGTGGACGCTGCCCGCCGAGCGGCTGCGCCGCCTGCCCCTCGTCGGGTCGTGGCACGCCAGGCTGTTGCGGCGCCGCTTCGCCCGCACCATCGACAACGTCGCCGAGCGGCACCGACGCGGTGACCTGCCGGCGCCAGACGCCGCCGCGCTGATCAGCCGCACCCTGCGCAGCTTTCTGCATCAGGCCACCGGCACCCCGGCCCAGTACATGCATGTCGAGGCCATCGCCTCCGGCGCGCTGGCTCCGGCCGCGCCGGTGTTCGAGGCGCTCAACGACGCGCAGTTCAACGCCTCCTCGCCGGTGGATGTCGCCCAGACCGGCTCGGCGGCAGAAGAATTGGTGCGCACATGGCCCTGAGTTGGTGGCCGGTGGCCGTGGTCGGCTTCGTCTGTCTTGCCGCCGCGGTGGCGCTGGCGGTGCTGCCGTCGCTTGACCGCGAGATCCGCGAACTGCGGCCGCTGGCGAACACCTCGCGGTTGACGCGGCTGCCCGAATACGCCCGCGTGGCACGCAGAAGGACACTGTCGGTGGTCGCAACGGTCGCGCTGCTGCTGATCCTGTTCACCGCGGCGACACTGGCCAGCGCCAGGCCCAGCGGATGGTGGTCGTCGCGCAGTGGAGACACCCCGCACGACATCATGCTCTGCGTCGGCCAACCCGCCACCGACCCGACCACCGCGACGTTTCTTTCGCACTTCGCCGCGCAGGCCGGAACCTACGGCACCCAACGCATCGGGTTGACGTCGCCGAACCGCCGCGTGATCCCGCTGACCCGCGACTACTCGTACGCCGCCGAAACGCTCACCGACATCGCCGAAGTCGGGCGCGCCGACGGAGACTCCGAGCTGTCCTCCGCCCAGCGCACCGCAGCGTCGTTCGCCCCCGCGGTGTCCTACCTCGACTACGCGCCCAGCGTCGCCGACCTGCTGGCGTTGTGTATCACCGGGTTTCCGTCCTTCGACGCGCCGAGCGCACACCGGCGCTCGCTGATCTACCTGGGCCCCGGTGAGCTTCGCGCGCCCGGCGAGACTCGGGCGGCGTTATTCGACGACCAGCAGGTCACCGACATGGCCACCGAAGCCGGCATCCAGGTCAACCTGCTCGCGAGCTCGCCGGGCGGCGGCCTGCGCGACATCACCGAAGCGACCGGCGGACAGTATGTTTCGCTCGATGCCGGCGACACCGGCATGATCCGGGCCCTCGACCGGATCCGGGACAACCCGCCGGACCCCACGGCGCCGTCCGACACCGTCGCCGCCTGGTACGGCGACTCGCCGAACGTCCCGCTGTCCGTCGCGGCGGTGGCCTCGCTGCTGCTGGCGTTGGCGTTGGTGGTGTTGCGCCGATGACGTTCGCTCCCGTGCTTCCCGCGGCGTTGCTGGTCGTGATCACGGCGGCGGTGGTGGTCCTGCGGCTGATCACCATGCGGTCGTTGGCGACCGGACCCGGGCACCGCTGGGCGACGGTCTGGCGGTGGTCCGGGCTGACGCTCGCGCTTCTGCTGCTGTTGATCGCCGCGGCGCGCCCCGGGTTCGGTCACGGTGGCCCGCAACGCATCACCGTGGCGCAGTCCGGCGACAACACCAACGTGTTCTTCCTCGTCGATCGGTCCACCGCCAGCACCGGCGCGATCGGCGAGGACATCCAATCCCTGATCGCAGCCCATCCGCAGTCGCGGTTCGCGGTGCTCAGCTTCGCGTCGCGGCCGTCGTTGGACTGGCCGCTGTCGCAGGACGCGTGGAGTCTGCAGCCCGAAATCGCGTCGCTCACACCGTATGACGAACCCCACGACACGGTGAACGCGGCGGCAGCCGCCAACGTGCTGCGCTACCAGCTGATCGCGGCCGGCCAGCAGTATCCCGACTCGCAGAACCTGGTGTACTACTTCGGTGCCGGTGCGCCCGGATCACAAGCGCCGCAGGGCAAGTTCGACCCGGTCGCCGGATCGGTGCACGGCGGCGCGGTGTTCGCCCGAGGCACAGCGCTGGACGAATCGACGTTGCGCCGCATCGCCGGCCAGCTCGCCGTGCCCTACCTCGGCCCCGGCGACGACGTGTCCGTCGCTCACGCCGCGCCGAACGGTACCGTCGCGCAGGCGCCGACGGACGGCGGCCAGCGTACCGAGCTGTACTGGATGTTCACCCTGGTCGCCGCGGTGCTGCTGCTGTTCGAGAGCTACCTGAGCATCCGCGAGCTGCGCCGGGTCCGGATGTCGCGCCGGGAGGTGATGTCGTGACGCGCCACCTGCCCCGGCGGCTGCGGCTGCGACGGCGACTGCTGGTGATCTCCGCGCCGCTGGTCGTTGCCGCGCTGCTCGCCGCGGTCAAGATGCTGTCGGTGGTGCTGGCGGGGCAGGCCGCCGAATCGCATTACGATGAACGGGCTTTGGGCGCTCTGCGCGGCGACGTGGCGACGCTGGGCGTGGTCAACGTGATCGAACCGGCGAAGGCGCCGTTCGCGGCGGGCGCCCTCGCCGTGCTGGAGAACCGGCTCGACGACGCCGATGCCGCGTTCACCGAGTCCCTGTCACACACCGATGCCGCGCGGTCCTGCCCGGTGCGCGTCAACCTGGCACTGGTGCGCGAGCGGCAGGGCGACATCTCCGCGTGGGAGGGCCGTCCGGACGCGGCCCTGCAGCGCTATCGCAGCGCGGCGGCGCTCGTCGCGAACGCGCCGCAGGGCTGCTTCGAGCACAACACCGACCCCGATCCCCAACGGCGCGCGGTGCGCGCCGACACCGCCGCCCGACTGGAGGCCAAGATGGCCGGATTGACCGCACCGCCGCCTCCCCCGCCGCCGTCGGCGTCGTCGCCGCCTCCCCCGCCCGCGGCCGTGCTCGCACCCGGCGCGCCCCAACCCGACGCCGAGCGCCCACCGCTGCTGTTGCACCCGCACAGCGGGGACCCGGTCGAGAGGCTGCGCCAACTGCTGCGGGACGCTGCCGGATAGTGCTGCCGGATAGTCAGGCCACCGACGTTCCGGTCCAGTACTCGGCGAAGCGGCCGTCGGCCACGCGCAGGATGTCGTTGCCGGTGAACCGCTTGGGGCCGTCCTTGGCCGCGCCGGTGCCGATCCAGCGCGCGGCCAGCAGATCTCCCTCGACGAACGGCTCGACCTCGATGACGAACTTCAGCTCGGCGAACATCCGGTGGGTCTCGTCAACCACCTCCTGCAGCGCCGCGGGCCCGCGCACCACCCGGTCCGGCCAGTGCCCGATGAAATCCTCGGTCACCACCTCGCCCGCGACGGGTTCACCCGCCCAGACCTCATAGATCCATCGTTCGTACAAATCCTTGGCAGACTCCATGCCGCTCGACTACCCGGCCAGCCCCGCGCGTAATCGGCCCCGGTCAGGACGGCGGCGGGTCTTCGCCGCGCAGCCTGGCCTGCAGTTGCTCGCGGTCCTTGCGCCGGCGTTCGTCGAAGGCCGCGATGCTGGCGGTGGCGCGGCGCCGCAGCGGAGCGAAGAGCCAGATGCCCAGCGGCAGCGCGATGATGATGGCGAACAGCAGCGCCACCACGAGCGGAAACTCGTCCAGCCCGAGCAGCCGCGCGGCGCCGAAGATCGCCGCGGCCACCGCGGCGACCAGCACCAGCCGCGCCGCGGCGTAGGCCAGCACGTCGACTATCAGGCGGGTTCCCGGACGACCATCGGACACGGCCCGAGCCTACCGATGACGCGTATCATCTCCAGCAAGGAGGTTATTTTCGCCGTGGCGTACTTGCTGTTGCTTTCCGTTTTGGCCGGGCTGACGTATGTGGGCTGGCGGCTGACGCGGGCGTCCGCGAGCCGCCCGCGAACGCGTGTGATCGGGCCCGACGACGATCCCGAGTTCCTGCGCCGTCTGGGCAGCGAGGACAACCCCAGGCCCTGAGCGCGGTTATCCGCCGGGGCGTTTCGCTTTCGCGCCGGGAAACCCGTCGGCGACCACGGCCGCCAGTTCGAGCAGCGCCTGGCGGGTCTCGGGCTTCAATCGATCGAGGCTGATCTCGGCGCCTTCCTCCAGGTGCGGATCAAACGGCACCTCCAGCACCGCGCGGCAGCGCCGGTTGAAGTGGTCGACGACCTTGCGCATGTCGACCTTGCCCGATCGTGGCCGCACCGCGTTGATGACGGCGATCGAGTTGCGCACCATGTCCTGATGGCCGTGCGCGTCCAGCCAGTCCAGCGTCGCCGAGGCGCTGCGCGCGCCGTCCACCGAACCCGAGCTGATCACCACCAGCGCGTCGGCCTTCGCCAGCACCGCGGCCATCGCCGAATGCATCAGCCCGGTGCCGCAGTCGGTGAGCACCAGGCTGTAGAACTTCTCGAGCACGTCCAGCGTGCGGGTGTAGTCCGCGGAGCTGAACGCCTCCGACACCGCCGGGTCGCTCTCGGAGGCCAGCACCTCCAGCCGGCTGGGACCTTGTGAGGTGTAGGCGCGGACGTCGCTGTAGGCGACGACGCCCTCGGCGTCGCGCAGCAGGTGACGCACGGTGGCCGGGGTCTCCAGCGGCACCTTCTGGCTCAGCGTGCCGCGGTCCGGGTTGGCGTCGACGGCGATGACCCGGTCCCCGCGGTGGGAGGCCAGCGTCGCCCCCAGCGTCGCGGTGATCGTCGTCTTGCCGACCCCGCCCTTCAACGACAGCACCGCGATCCGGTAGCAGCTGCGCAGCGGGCGTTGCACCTGCGCGACGAGCATCTGCCGGCGCTGAGCCTTGGGTCCCTCGCCCAGGTTGATCAGCTTGAACGACGCCAGGTACAGCCACCTGCGCCAGCCTTCGGAGGGGGCGCGTTTGGGTTGGCGCAGCAACGCCATCGTCGACAAGTCCAGGAACGGCGGCGGGTCGTCCTGCGGCTCGGTGGCCGCCGGCGGGGGCGGCAGCGGCAGCCCTTTGGGCGGCGTCGGGACGGTCCATTCCGGGGGCGGGTCGGCGGCAGGGTCGCGGAACCGGTCCTGTGCACGGAAACCGGTTGGCACGAACACGGTTTCGGCCGGTCTCGCGGCGTCGTCGGCGCGGTGCGCGGGATCTTCGGGCACGCTAGCCCACACCCGCGTACGAGTGCAGCCCGACCGTCACGAGGTTGATGAAGAACAGGTTGAACACCATCGCGACGAAGCCGGCGACGTTGATCCAGGCGGCCTTCTTGTGGCGCCAGCCCGCGGTCGAGCGGGCGTGCAGGTAGGCCGCGTAGATGACCCACGCGATGAACGACACCGTCTCCTTGGGGTCCCAGCCCCAATAGCGGCCCCACGCCTCCTCGGCCCAGATCGCGCCGAAGATGACGCCGAAGCCGAACACCGGAAACGCGAAGATCGTTGTGCGGTAGGCGATCCGGTCCAGTGTCTGCGCGTCGGGCAGCCGCGCGACGATGCGGGTGAGCGCACCCTGGCGGTCCGGGTCGCCCAGCGGCGACATCTTGAGCAGGAACAGGATGCTGGCCACGCCGGCGACCAGGAACACCCCCGAGCCGAGGCTGACCACCGACACGTGGATCGGCAGCCAGTAGGACTGCAGCGCGGGCATCACCGGGGCGGCGTTGGTGTAGAGCCAGCGGCCCGACACCGTCAGCAGGATCAGCACCGGGACGAGCACGAACACCCACAGCGTGCGGTACTTGCCCGCTCGTCCCGCCCGCCCGGAGCGCAGCACCACGGCCGCGGCGACCAGGCCGCAGAAGCAGGTGAGGTTGATGAACTCGTACATGTTGCCCCATGGCACCCGCGAGGTGGCCAGGCCGCGCAGCACGATGCACAGCAGCAGCAGGGCGGTGCCGAGGTAGGCCAGGGCCAGCCCGGCGCCGCCGATGCGTTCGTCGACGGGGCGCTTGGGCCGCTCGGCGACGACGCCGGGTGTGCTGTCGGTGCGCGCGGCGGGGGGTGATCCCGCGGCCGTGACGAGCTCGCGCTGCTCGACCTTGCGGCTGCGGCTGTAGGCCAGCTCGATGGCCAGCAGCACCAGCGCACCCACCAGCACCAGCACCGACGAGGTGAACGCCCAGTCCGAGTAGCGGGCCAGTCCTATGTCGATGTCGGTAGTCATGTGACCTCTTCTCGTGACCGCTGGGCCGTGTCATCCGCCGCGCCGTCAAGCACGTCGGGCACCAGCCGCTCGGTCAACCGTTCGAACTCGTCGCCCCACCCCGAGTTGTCCGTGCGGGCCAGCCCGCCCAGCTCGACGCTTACCGTACCCGGGGCGGCCGGGGTGATCCGCACCCAGATCCGTCGTCGCCGCACCAGCAGCGACACCAGCAGCCCGGCCATCATCGTCATCGCGAACACCAGCACCCAGACCTGGGCGGGGTCGTGGGACACCTGCACGTTGATGAACGGCACCGCGCCGTCGAACCGCACCACGGTGCCGTCGTCGAGCTGGGTCGACTCGCCGGCACCGAGGTTGACCCGGGCCACCTTGGTCAGCCTGTCCTGCTCGATCAGCCGGGCGTCGAGGTTGAACAGGGACTGCGGCCGCCCGGAGTCCAGCCCGCTGTCGCCGCGATAGACGTCGACGGCGACCGCGGGGTCGTTGAGCGCCGGGAAGCTCGAGGACAGCAGGGTGCCGTGCAGCTGTTCGGTGGGCGCGAACAGCCCCTGGATGGCGATCTGGTTCTTGCGGCGCTCGTCGGGGTCGGGGTAGGTGCCCGCCGGCGGGTCGAACCGCATGGCGCCCGACGACAGCAGCGTCAGCGAGTCATCGGGCCGGAACTGCAGCGTCTGGGTGCGGGTCTGCCCGTCGGGGAAGATCACGGTGAACGTGGGCGCATAGCCGTGGCCCTGCAGATAGACCCGGTCGCCGCCGACGCGCAGCGGCTCGTTGACCTTGAGCCGGTAGGGCCGCCAGGCGCCGGTGGTCAGGTCGTCGCCGGCTTGGTACTCGATGTCGGCGGCGTACGAGGTGGCCTGCCCGGTGGGCAGGTAGTCCGCCTCGAACGTGTTGACGCGCAGGCAGATCGGATGCAGCGAGGTGCCGTCGACGGTGTTGCCCGCGCGGAACGAGTCGAACGCGGCCGGGGATGCCGAGCAGAACCCGGGGCCGCCGTCGGCGATGACGATGACGTTGCCCTCGTAGCCGAACATCTTGCCCGCGGCCACCGCGACGAGCAGGCCGAGCAGCGAGAAGTGGAACACGATGTTGCCGAACTCGCGCAGATAGCCCTTCTCCGCGGAGATTTCGGTGATCTCGTCGGTGGTGCGGGTGGTTTTACGCCAGCCGCGCAGCTTTTCGGTGATGCCCGCGGCCAGGGTTCGTGGGTCGGCGGCGACGGTGGCGGTGTGGTGTTTGGGGAGCCGGCCCAGGTTGCGGGGGGCGGGCACGGGGGTGGCGCGCAGGCTGCGGATGTGTTCGATCGTGCGCGGGGTCAGGCAGCCGACCAGCGAGATGAACAGCAGCACGTAGATGGCGGTGAACCAGAAGCTGGAGAACACGTCGAAGGCCTGCAGCCGGTCCAGCCAGGGCCCGATCGTCGGGTGCTCGGCGATGTACTGCTGGACTTTCGCCTCGTTGAGGTTGCGTTGCGGCAGCAGCGCGCCAGGGATCGCGGCGAGGGCGAGCAGGAACAGCAGCACCAGCGCGGTGCCCATCGACGTCAGCGTGCGCCAGGTGTTGCGCAGTTTCTGCGCGAGCAGGCGTGAATACCCCCTGAAACCACTGCTTTTAGGGGTTTTCACGTCTGCTCGCGGGGCGAAAGTGGCGCTCATATCGGCAAGGTGACGTCGGATACGAAGGCGTCGCGCACCCAGGACACGAAGTCGTTCCACACCCCGGTCACCAAGGCGGTGCCGACCAACAGCAGCAGGACGCCGCCGATGATCTGAATGGTGCGGGTGTGCCGACGCAACCAGCTCAACCCCTGAACGGCGCCCGCGGAGCCGAAGGCCAGCAGCACGAACGGGATTCCCAACCCGAAGCAGTAAGCCAGCACCAGCGCGACGCCGCGGGCCACGTTGGCGCCGTCGGTCGCCGACGCCACTGTGATCACCCCGGTCAGGGTGGGGCCCAGGCACGGGGTCCAGCCCAGCGCGAAGACCGCGCCGAGCAGTGGTGCGCCGGCGACGGTCGACACCTGCCGCGGCGTGAAGCGTGCATCGCGCTGCAGCGCGGGGATGAAGCCGACGAACACCAGCCCCATCACGATCGTGAGGACGCCGCCGATGCGTTGCAGCAGAAGCTGGTTGGTGATCAGCGTCGTCGTCATACCCAGTACGGCCACGGTGCCGAGCACGAACACGACGGTGAAACCCGTGACGAACAGTGCGGCCGCCCCGGCGACCCGCAGTCGCACGCCGCCCGTGCTCGCCCCGGCGGCCGTCGAGACCGACGTTTTGGCGGATTCTTCTCGCACATTTCCGCCAAAACGTCGGTTTGGGCGAGAAGTGGCGTCCGGGGAGACGCCCACCACCGCGGCCAGATACGACAGATAGCCGGGCACCAGCGGCACCACACACGGCGAGGCGAACGACACCAGGCCGGCCAGCACACACACCCCCAGCGCCAGCAGTACCGGTCCGGCAGCGGCGATCTCGGCGAACCCGGTCACGTCTTCGGCTCCGGCTCGGTGGCCAGCCGTTCCAGAACCGGCTGCAGGTCCTCGGCGAGCAGCTCGCGCAGGAACACCGCGGCGACCCGGTGCTCGCGGTCCAGCACCACCGTCGACGGGATGACCGTGGTCGGATACCTGCCGCCGAAGGCGATCATCGTGCGCATCGCCGGGTCGTAGATGGACGGAAAGGTGATGTGGCGGTCTTTGATGAAATCGCTTGCGGCATCGCGGTTGTGGTCGCGAACGTCGATCCCGAGGAACTGCACGCCGAGATCACGGGTCGCGTCGTACACCTGCTGCAGCTGCGTGATCTCGGTGCGGCACGGTGCACACCACTGCCCCCACACGTTGATCACCACGATCTCGCCCGCGAAGTCGTCGAGCGAAATGGTCTTGGTCGGGTCCATCAGGTCGGGGCCGGTCAACGATCCTGGGCGGCCGCGGTTCTCGGGCGGATCGTAGAAGATGTCGGTCTGCCCGCCGGGTGCGACGAACTCGAAGGTGCCGCCCTGCGCGACGGCGTCGTCACCGGTGGCGCATCCGGTGAGCACGGCCAGGACCGCGCCCACGAGGACCACCCACCGCTTCACTGCTGCGCCGGCTCGCGGTAGTACCAGTCGACGAGCGTCTCGCCGTCGTAGACGAACGAGTTCAGCGACGCCAGGCCGCATTGGCGCTTGCGCGGGTCGTGCGCGAACCGCTTGCCGGTCAGCGACCGGCGCAGGATCTCCACGGGCAGCTGATGGCTCACCACCACCGCCTCCCGGCCCCGCGCACCCTCACGGGCCCGATCGACGGCGCGGCGCATCCGGGCGGCGATCTCGCGGTACGGCTCACCCCAGGACGGCCGCAGCGGGTTCCACAGGTGACGCCAGTTGCGAGGATCGCGCAGTGCACCGTCACCGGGCGAGACCCGCTGGCCCTCAAAGATGTTGAGCGACTCGATGAGATCTTCGTCGGTGTCGATCGGCAGGTCCAGCCGCTTGGCGAGCGGGGTGGCGGTTTCCTGTGCGCGCTGCAACGGCGAGGCCACCACCAGCACGATGTCGCGGCCGGCCAGGTACTCGGCCACCTTCTCGGCCTGGGCGTGGCCCCGCTCGGACAGGTGGTAACCCTCGAGACGGCCGTACAGGATGCCGTCAGGGTTGTACACCTCGCCGTGCCGCATCACGTGCACGGTGGTCCTACTGCTGCTCATTCGGGCCGGCTCGCTTCCGCTGCGGCGCGCGCGGCGCCGGGCAGGGCCGCGGCGATGCGCTCGAACGCCTCGTCGTCCAATACCGTTGAGACAAACCATGTCTCGAAGGCACTTGGTGGCGGATAGATGCCCGCGTCGAGCAGCGCGTGGAAGAACGCCGGGAAGCGCCACGTCTCGGATGCCCGCGCCGACGCGAAGTCGGTGACCGGCCGCTCGGTGAAGAACACCGACAGCATGTTCCCGGCGCGCTGAACCTGGTGCGCCACACCGGCTTCGGTCAATGCCTGCCCGAGCAGACCGGCCAGCCGGTCGGCGTTGGCGTCCAGCGCGGCGTAGGCGGCGTCGTCCGCGGCGCGCAGCGTGGCGAGCCCGGCGGCCATCGCCACCGGATTGCCCGACAGCGTTCCGGCCTGATACACCGGCCCGAGCGGGGCGAGCCGGTCCATCACCTCGGCGCGGCCGCCGAACGCCGCGGCGGGCAGCCCGCCGCTCATCACCTTGCCGAACGTGAACAGGTCGGCGTCGACGGGATCGATGCCGTACCAACCGGATCGGCTCACCCGGAACCCGGTCATCACCTCGTCGAGGATCAACAGCGCGCCGGCGTCGGCGGTGATGCGGCGCAGCGCGGCGTTGTAGCCCGGTTGCGGCGCCACGGTGCCCATGTTGCCGGGGCTGGCTTCGGTGATGACGCAGGCGATCTCGTCGCCGAACCGGCCGAACGCCTCTTCGACGGCGGGGACGTCGTTATAGGGCAGCACGATCGTGTCGGCGGCCGCGGCACCTGTCACCCCCGGCGAGGACGGCAGCCCCAGCGTCGCCACCCCCGAGCCCGCGTCGGCCAGCAGCGCGTCGCTGTGCCCGTGGTAGCAGCCGGCGAACTTGATGATCTTGGGCCGGCCGGCGTAGCCGCGGGCCAGCCGGATCGCGCTCATGGTGGCCTCGGTGCCGGAGTTGACCAGCCGCAGCCGCTCGACCGGGGCGACGCGGGCCACGATCTCGGCGGCCAGCTCGGTCTCCGACGGGGTCGGGGCGCCGAAGGACAGGCCGGCGGCGGCGACGCGCTGCACGGCGTCGACGACGGCCGGGTGGGCGTGGCCCAGGATCATGGGGCCCCAGGAGCAGACCAGGTCGACGTAGCGGTTGCCGTCGGCGTCGGTGAGCCAGTAGCCGCTGGCCGAGGTGATGAACCGGGGGGTGCCGCCGACCGAGGCGAAGGCCCGCACCGGCGAGTTCACCCCGCCGGGGATGACCCCACTGGCGTCGGCGAACAGCCGCGCCGATACCTCGGTGGAGATCTGGTCAGCACGCATGGCCACCAGTGTCCCAGCACCGTGCAAACCGTCAACTACAGGGTGTAGCAGTGGCCGTTGTGACACGATGAGTCGGATGAGCAGGCTGTTACGACTCACTTTGCTGGCCTCCGCCGCGCTGGCAGTCGCCGCACCCGGTGCCGGCATCTCGGCGGCACAACATGGGTCGTGGTGTGCGCCGGTCGAGGAGTACCAGATCGAAGTCCTCGAGGGCGACGTCAACTGTACCGACGCCTATTACGTGGCTCAGGCCTACGACATCTACAGTTTCGACGAAGAGCAGTACCTCTACGAGTACATCTGCTACGACGCCTCTGTGCCGCCGGCGATCTTCAAGTGCGAATCCCAAACGGCCTGGTTCGCAGTGCACTCATCCTAGCCCTTCGCGCTCAACCAACCGCCTTGAGGTGGGCCACGTCGTACGGGTTTGATGGCTGTTATGCAACTCCCGCAATGGCTGGCCCGGTTCAATCGACACGTCACGAACCCGATCCAACGGCTGTGGGCGGGCTGGGCGCCGACGTTCGGCATCCTCGAGCACGTCGGCCGCAAGTCCGGCAAGCCCTATCGCACGCCGTTGACGGTGTTCTCCACCGCGGACGGGGTCGCGATCCTGCTCACCTACGGGCCGAACCGCGACTGGTTGAAGAACATCACGGCCGCCGGCAATGCCCGGATAAAGCGGCACGGCCGCACCTTCACCGTGGCTGATCCCCGTGTGGTCAGCAAAGCCGAGGCCGCCGAGCACGGGACCGGCATGGCTCGGTTCGTCTTCGGGCGAATGCCGTTCGAGCAGGCGGTGCTGCTGCGTCGGGCACCCTGAGCTGCCGGCTCACACTCGCATGTGCGCGGGGTCGACGATGAGCACCGGCACCGGGGAGTGCTCGAGCAGATAGGAGGAGACGCTGCCGAGCAGCAGCCGGCTCACGCCGCGGCCGCGGCGACCGACGGCGATGACGTCGGCCTCCAGCTGTTGAGCGCGGTGGGCCAGCGCTTCTCCGGCGGCGCCGACGAGCACTTCGTGCCGGGGCGGTCGGTCTGGTCGCCCGATCTTGGCCGCGACGGCGTTCAACTCCGCGTCGGCCGTGGCCACCACCGCTTGCTGGGGATCCTCGGCGGCCTCGTAGGGCACCACCTCGGCCAGGACGAGTTCACCGTCCCCGCCGAACAGTCGCTGCGCGGCGTCGAGCGCGGCTGCCGCCTGCGCGGACCCGTCCCAGCCCACCAGGACACGCGGCCCAACGCTCGGTGCTGCGTCGTCGTCGCCGGTCGACACCCGCCGCGGCCCACCGCGGTCCGCGCGTTCCAGCGCGATCGGGACGAAGATCGGGCCGAGCACCAACGCGATCGGGATCCAGCGGAGGTCGTGGCCGCGGCGGGCCAACCACAGCCCGGTGATCGCGCCGGTGCCGAACCACACGACCAGAAACGCCACTCTGAAGGCGACAGTGTCCATACCTGGTTTCCCCCGGGCCGAGATCGACGTTTTGTCGACTTTTACTCGAACTTTTCGTCCCAAATGTCCCTTTGCGCAACAAGACCACACGACCACACGGCAACAAGGCAACGCAACTGGGGTAGCGGGTTACCCCAGCGCGCCCCCGACGGCGCCGTCAACCTTGGTCCATGTCGGCCGAACCGCTGGCACGGCTGCCGTTGCCGTACGCGACCGCACTGCGGTTGCGGGCCGCCGGCGTCGACGACGAGGTGATCGCCGATCGGGTCGGCGTCGACCTGGATGCCCTCCCGACATTCATGCGGGTGGCCGAGGCCAAGCTGGCCGCCGCATCGAGGCAGACGCCGTCCTGAACGCGCCGGTAGCGGCTAGAATTTTCCGGTGATCCAGGGCTGGCCGCTGGTAGGGCGGTCAGAGGAACTGGCGGTCATCGCCGAGGCCACGCGGGCAGCGGATCGCTCCCGCGGGATCGTGTTATCCGGTTCGCCCGGCGTCGGCAAGACGCGGCTGGCGCGCGAAGCCGTCGCACGCTGCGGCCCGCGCGGCGCCCGCCGATACTGGATCGCCGGCACGGCGTCGTCGCGCAGTGTTCCGCTGGGTGCCTTCATCGACATCGCCAGCGACTTCGGCCCGGATCCGCTGCGGCGGGTCCGCGAAGTGATCGACGGACTGATCGGGGATGCGCGCCGCGGCGAGGTCGTCGTCGGGGTCGACGACGCCCACCTACTCGACGACCTGTCGGCGTTCACCGTGAACCAACTCGTCACGCGACGGCTGGCCACCGTCATCCTGACGATCCGCTCGGGCGAGTCGCCGCCGGACGCGATCACCGCGATCTGGAAAGACCAGCATCTGGAACGCCTTGAACTGCAGCCACTTTCGCTGCCGGAAATCGCGGACCTGGTGCAGCATGTGCTGGCCGGGCCGGTGGATTCGTTCAGCGCGCAACGGCTTTGGCAGTACACCCAGGGCAATGCGCTCTATCTGCGGCACCTGCTGGACAACGAGGTGAACGCCGGCCGGATCTCCCGATGCGCCGGGGTGTGGCTGTGGGACGGGCACCCGCAGCTGTCCCCGACGCTCGTCGAGCTGATCGAGGCGCGGATGACCAAGGTCGCCGCCTCCGACCAAGACGCCGTCGCCGCCCTTTCCACCGTTTCCCCACAGCAGTCCGCCGTTGCCGCCCGGGCAGCCGGCGCACGTGGCGTCGAGGCCGTCGCCGATCAGCAGACCGCCCGGGCCGATCAGGCCCAGGAAAGCCCCGCCGCCGAACAACGCTTGGGTGTTCAACGCCTGCGGCACCGACGGCCCGTCGCCGGCGGCACCTCCTTGCGGTGTCGCAAACACCAGCGGTGCAAAGAAGTTGGCGCCTGCCGACGTCACCGAGTTGGCGTCGGCGGTGAAGTCTTCGACGGCGGCACTGACCGCGAGGACGGTGTCGCCCGCGGCTCCGGATCCCGCGGGGTCGCCTTCGCTCGACGGAGGACCTTCGGGCGCCGCCAACGGATTCCACGCTTGCGACGATGTCGACGACGTCAACGCCATCGGCGGAGGCGCCGCGGCCCGCACCGTGGCGGTGGAGTCGACGGGGGTCGACGGCGGTGGTTGCTGCGCCGCGACGCTCACGCCCCCGACCATCAGCAGCCCAGCCGCCGCCGCGGCGGTGATCTTGGCGTTGTTGTCAGTTGTCGATGTCGAGTTCCGCTTTGACATGAGCGCCCTCCATCCGCGCCTGTAATGGCTACGGGCAGGTCACCGCGATCTCGAAGGGCTTGTTGACGGGCTGCATGGGATTGGCCATGTCGACGCCGGTGGCGGTGCCCGAGATCTTGTAGGTGTCGCCGTTCTTTTCGACCTTCGCCTCACCCTGACCGGTGCCGCTCTGGAAGCCCAGCGTCACGCCGTTGACGTTGCCGAGGCCGACCGATTGCACGGTCGAGCCGTCCTCGCTCAACACCGCCCCGATGCCGGTCATCGCGTCGCCGATGGCGATGTTCAGGTTTCCGCCCATGCTGGAGCACACGACGGTGCCCTCGACGTCTTGATCCTGCCCGTCGATCGACACCTTGGTGGCGCCACCGCTTGATCCGGCCGGTGCGGCGCTGGCGGTTCCCGGGTCGGCGGCACCCTCGGACTTGTCATCCGACGAACAGCCGGACATCCCGGCGATGATGAGCATCGCACCGCTCGTCGCGATCAAGAACCCACGCTTCACGACCCTGCTCCTTCGTGTGCTGTGACCGTCAGGAGCAACGTATTTCGGGAGGGTGTGCGCGGCTGGGGTAGTGAACTACCCCATTTTTCCCGGGTCGACGTCAGCCGCGCGGACGCAGCCGGGCCCGGATCGGGCCCTTGGCCACCGTGGTGAACGGCACCTCGCAGTGGAACTCGTCGTCGAGCGAACGGATCTCGAGGGCCCGCAGGATGGTGCCCAACGCCAGCGTCGTCTCCAACCGCGCGAAGTGTTCACCGATGCACGGCCGGCCCCCGCCGAGAAACGGCAGGAACTGCC
This sequence comes from Mycolicibacterium pulveris, assembly GCF_010725725.1. Classification (NCBI taxonomy): domain Bacteria; kingdom Bacillati; phylum Actinomycetota; class Actinomycetes; order Mycobacteriales; family Mycobacteriaceae; genus Mycobacterium; species Mycolicibacterium pulveris. The sequence continues at coordinate 1,588,563 of NZ_AP022599.1, forward strand.
AGCGGTCGCGGGCCTTGACGTTCTCCGGGCTGAACCGGTCGGGGTCGAACGCCATCGGGTCGGGCCACAGCTGAGGATCGTGATGCAGCGCGTACAACCCCACCGCCAGCAGGCTGCCCTTCTCCACGCGGTAGCCGTCCACGGCGATCTCCTGGGTGGCCAGGCGTGCGACGCCCGCGGCGGGCGGGCACAGCCGCAGCGACTCGTGCAGCACCTGCACGGTGTAGTCCAGCCGGGGCACGTCCTGCGGCGTCAGCTCGCGGTCGCCGATCGCGGCGGCCTCCTCGGCCACCCGGGCCTGCACGTCGGGGTGATGGCCCAGGATCCACAGCGTGTGGGTGAGCGCCGTGGCGGTGGTGTCGTGCCCGGCCAGCATGAAGATCAGCAGATCGTTGGAGATGTCCTCGTCGGACAGCGGCTTGCCGGTCTCGGGGTCGGTGGCCGCGATCAGCGCCTGCACCAGCGGCGCGTCCCGGTGCGGATCGGCCCGGCAGGCGTGCACCATGTCGTCGGTGATCTGGCGCATCTCGGCGACCGCGGCAGCGGCGCGTCGACGCGCGGGCGTCGGCAGCCAGCGCGGTGCCCGCACCGGCCGCAACGCCCGGTCGGCGGTGTACGACGACGCCACGTGCATGCACCGCGCGATCGTCTCGGCGCGTTCGTTGAGGTCGATGCCGAGCACCGACCGGCCCAACGACTGCATGGCCACCTTGCGGCACTCCAGGTCCAGGTCGACCTCGCCGCCGTCGGGCCAGCGATCGACGAACCGTTGCGCCGCCGCGGACATGTGGCCGCCGAAGTCGCGCACGTTGTGCTTGGTGAACACCGGTTGCAGCGCCCGTTTGCGCGGCCGCCACAGCTCGTTGGGCAGCACGAACAGGCTGTCGCCTGCCATGTTGCGCACTTCCTCGTGGATGATGCAGCGCTCCGAGGACGCGTCTTTGCGGCCCAGCACGTCGCGCATGGCGTTGGGTGACATCACCGCCACGATCGGCGGGAACAGCCACTTCGGCCCGAACTGGATTCGCGTGATGCGTCCGCCGGCGTCGCGGATCTCCTCCTGGCCGGTGTCGAGCCTGCGTACGAGCTTCACCAGCCGCCAGAACGGCAGCGGATTCTTCGGCACCAGCGGCAGGCTGGCGACGTCAAGCGTCGTCGTCATGGCTTCGATCATGACGCAGCGCCTGCGCCGCGCGCGAGCGGGTCCCGCGGTTTGCCGTCAGGCGGCCCACAGCAGCGGAGCGCCCCGGCCCTGCGTCATCACGGTGCCCGCCATCACCCGGATCCGGTACGGGCTGAGCCGCAGCACCGCGAACTGATCGGATGTCGGGCCATCGCGCCACATCGGGATGATGCGCGGGTCGTAGCCGACGGGCTCGGAGGCGTTGGCGAACTTGTCCCAGACGGCGGCGCGCGTCTCGTCGTCGAGGTACCACTCGACGAGGCACTCGGCGCTGCAGGTGTCGTGGCTGGGCGACCAGTAGCTCACCGACACCTCGGGGTGGGCGGCCAGATGCGCCTTCTTCACCGGGCTGGGCACCGTCGCGATCCAGCCGAACAGGTCGGTTCCGTCCCACTCCCAGATCGGATGCAGGATCCGGGTGCGTGGACGGCCGTTGGCGTCGACGGTGGCCACCGATGCCCACACGATCGAGTGCGCCATCTCGACGAACGCGGGCGCGATCTGCTCCAGCGAGGTCACGCCGGGCACTCTACGCGGGTTACGCGTCGTCCTTGCGGTCGCTGTATTTCGGGTTGCCCTCGTCGTCGACCCATTCGTTGACGGCGGTGCCCGAGACCGCGCCGCCGGTGCCGGGCATCGTGATGGTCTCTCGGGTGTCGTCGTAGTCCTTGGCCATCTCCTTGGCCTTTTGCCGGTGTTCCTCTGTCACCTCGGGCTTTTCGGTGGGTGGCGGGTCGTCGGGTTTGTCGACGACCTGATGGTGGTCATCGGTGCGGGGTTCGGCGCTGTGCCGTCTGTCGTCGTTCATGGCCTACTGTCTGCCCCCGCCAGGCCCAGACAAAACCGGCCAGCGCCCTCCGACCCCCCGCTTTCGGGCTAGGCGGACACGGTGCGCAGCGCGGCGGGCAGGCTGGGCAGGAAGTGGCGGGTGGCGAAGGCCCGGATGTCGTCGGCGGTGTCCAGCGGGGTGGCGCTGGGCAGCAGCAACACCATCGCGGCGTAGCGCAGGATCGTGTCGGCCAACTCGTCGACCGCATCCGCGCCGATCCGTTCGTCGAAGCCGGGCGGGAAGATGGTCCGCAGCGCGCCGGCCATCCGCTCGATCGCCGCGTCCCAGTGTTGGTTGGCCAACTGCAGCACCAGCGCCGGCTCGTCGGTGACCATCCGGTGCAGCACCCGGTGGCTGCGGAACTTCAGGATCGAGTGGGTGAACGCCTCGACGTAGTAGTTCGACTGCGGCCCGGCCTGTTTCAGTTCGGTGGCGATGTCGGCGAACAGCGTCACGTTCTCGTCGTCGATGACGGCGGCGATCAGCTCGTCCTTGTTGACGAAGCGCCGGTAGATCGTGGTGCGGCTGACGCCGGCGCGGCGGGCGACGTCTTCCAATGCCACCCGGCGGAACCCGTGCTGTTCGAACTCGACGACGGCGGCGTCGAGGATCGCGCGAGTGGTGGCGTCAGCCTCTGGCTGTGACATAGCCCTTGCACGCATAGCCGTTGTACCGCAACCGCATTGGCAGCCGGTCCCACAGCCAGTTCACCGGGCGCGTGCGCCAGAACGCGGCGAAGCGCTGGTACCGGCGTTCCTGGCGGTCACTCCACGGCAGGCCGAGCAGGTCCCGGGCGCGCGGCGGCAGGCCGCCGGTGGTCAGGAAGGCCGCCAGCGGGTTGAAGATCGGCGCGATCAGCCGCCACGCGACCGGATGCACGCCCTTGGGGCACGGAAAGCCCTTGGTCACATAGCCGACGCCGTATTTCGCGGTGGGGTGGGCGACGACGATCTCGTCGAGCATCCGGTCCCAGTAACGCTCGAACTCGGCGTAGGTGGCCGGCATCGGCCGGTCGCTGACGCCGTAGCGGCGGTACCACGTCTTCGACTCGAGGTAGATCTGCTCCTTCTCCTCGCGGGTCAGCCGCTTGACGAAGGTGTCGGCGAAGTACAGCACCTGTTCGACGAAGGTGGCATGCGCCCAGAAGTAGGTTTCGGGATCCAGCGCGTGGTAGCGCTGCCCTGCCCCGAACTCACTGGGCATCTCGCCCTTGATCTCGGTGTGGAAGTCGCGGACCTGGGCGCCCGGGTGGTCGTCGTCGGTGCCGTAGACGGTGTTGAAGATCGGCGGCAGCGAGCGCTTGACCCGCGCGGCGGTGTCGTCGAAGAACACCGAGTGGTCGAGCACGCCCTGGCCGAGCTCGGCGAGCATGTTCTGCAGCACCGCGGGCCGCGGCCCGATCAGGAACATCCTGTTGTCGCCGAAATAGCGCCAGACCAGCGACTGCGGGCCCAGCGGCAGCGCGTCGTCGAGGTGCTCGGTCTTCTCCACCAGTTCGGTCATTGCAACAGTGTTACAAATTCTGAACTTTGTACCAAGCGGTTGTGAGGCGCCTCTCACCAGGCACGCCGAAAGGGACAAACCGGCGGGAAAGTGCGAGTGTTTCTCACCATTGCGTCGATCTCGGCGAACGCAGGGCGCGGCGCGGGAGTTCAGCGGCGCAACCGGGCCAGGCCCAGCACGGCCAGCACACCCGCCACGGTCGCCAGCAGCAGCGACAGGCCCAGCAGCGGCGCGCTGTAGACCACCGATGTCGTGCCGGGCTCGCCTTCCAGCACCGGGGCCACCCCGACTGTCGAACTGGCCGCCAACCAGCTCAGCACGCACCCCAGCGCCGCGGCCACGGCCAACGCCAACAGCACCGCGGCGCGAACCGAAGCCCTCACGGCGCGCGGTCCGGCGGTATGCGCTCCTCGACCAGCTGGGTCAGCGCCATGCGCAGCCGCTGGTGCTTACGCGCCCACGCCTGCGCGCCGCGGTCGTTGGTCAACTTCAGACCGATCCCCGTGCGGCCGCGCGGCACGCCGGTCAGTTCGCCGAGCGCCCGAAACGACTGCCATTTCGGGGTTTCGGGGCCCGTGGCCTCCGGATAGACGCGCACGATCTCGTCGATGCTGATCCGTTCGGTGCCCTGGCGCAGCGTCTCCGGGGTCAACTCGACGGAGGTGTGGATGCGCGCCGCCTTGACCTGGATGGCCAGAAATCCCGACACCAGCACCAAGAAGATGCCTGGCACCAGCCACTGGAACCCGTATCCGGCCGACGCCTGGATCAGGCCCATCGAAACTCCGGCGGCGGGACCGGCCAGCACCCACCACCAACTCGCGCCTTGCTCGTAGAACAACACCTGCGTCGGTGTTTCGCTGCTCCGGGTCACTGCGCTTCCTCCTGGACGGCCTCACGGCGCCGGGTCATCAACACCGCGCCTGCGATCAGCGGCAGGATCGCCGACAGCGTGAGGATGTGCACGACGCCGAGCGCCGCGGTCAGGCCGATCCACGCCGCGGTCACCACCGCCAGCGCCACCGCGGCCCGGCGGAACCGGGTGTCGCCGGTGCGGCTTCGACCGGCCAGATACGCCAGCACGGCACCGACCACGGCGGTGACGACGCCTGCGACGCGAAACACCGCAGGCAGGCTCACCGAGGCGGTCAGCAACCCGCCCACCATCAGCATCACCGCGGCTGCCGCCCAGCACCAAAACGCAGCGGTGACAAGGCCGGGTCGCGGCTGTGGAGCAGTCATTTCGAGCAGCCTAACGGGTGAAGAACGCCTGGGCGTCCTTGCGGTGCAGCAGCACCGCCCCGCCGATGATCAACACCGATCCGACGATGGCGCACACCGCATACGTGAAGGCCGCCACGGTGTGGCGTTCGTCGGTGAACAGGCTGCTCGCCATGTACACCACCGAAGCCACGCCGCCGCCGGTCAACAGCGTGCGGGCCCACCGGTAGCCGTGGCGCATGAGGATCAGGAACGTCAGTACCACCGCCGAGAGGATCACGACGAACATCACCGTCAGGACGGCCACAGGAAATGGCACCGCACGTTCGGCCGATCCGAACACGTCGACGAGATATCCGGTGATCATCAGCGGAAGCGCGATCACCCACAGCCAGAACCCGGTTTCGACGTCCGGCGGTCTACCGTCGGACGACTGCGGCTCGGGCTGTGACGCCTGCCCCTCGGAACCCCAGGTCACGCCAGCCAGTCGGCGACCTCGGCCGCCCAGTAGGTCAGCACGATGTCGGCACCCGCTCGCCTGATGCCGGTCAGCGTTTCCAGCGCGACGGTCTGCAGGTCGATCCAGCCGTTGGCGGCCGCGGCGCTGATCATCGCGTACTCGCCGGAAACCTGGTAGGCCGCAACGGGAACGGGCGACACGTCGGCGGCGGCGCGGACGACGTCCAGGTATCCCATCGCCGGTTTGATCATGATGATGTCGGCGCCCTCGTCGATATCCAGCTGCACCTCGTGGCGTGCCTCGCGGGCGTTGCCGGGCTGCTGCTGATAGGTGCGACGGTCCCCGCTCAGGCTGGACGCCACGGCCTCACGGAACGGGCCGTAGAAGCCGGACGCGAACTTGGCGGCGTAGGCCAGGATCACGGTGTCGGTGTGGCCCGCCGCGTCCAGGCCGTCGCGGATCGCGGCGACCTGCCCGTCCATCATGCCGCTCGGTGCGACCACGTGCGCCCCGGAATCCGCTTGGGCCACCGCCAGTTCGACGTACTTGGCGTTGGTCGCGTCGTTGTCCACCCGGCCGGTCGCGTCCAGCACGCCGCAGTGGCCGTGGTCGGTGAATTCGTCGAGGCAGGTGTCGGCCATCAGCACCGTGTCGTCACCCAGATCCTTGGCCAGGTCGCGCAGCGCGGCGTTGAGGATGCCGTCGCGTGCCACCCCGATCGACCCGCCGGGGTCCTTGTCCTCCTCGCGCGGCACCCCGAACAGCATCAGGCCGCCCACACCCGCGGCCACCGCGGAGGCGGCTGCGCGGCGCAGCGAGTCCCGGGTGTGCTGCACGACGCCGGGCATCGAGGCGATCGGCCGCGGCTCGTCGATGCCGTCGGCGACGAACATCGGCAACACCAGATGCCTTGGCTCCAACGAGGTCTCAGCAACCAGTCGGCGCATGGCCGGGCTGGATCGCAGCCGACGGGGACGGTGACGCGGAAACACTCCGGCTCCTCCGGTGGCTACCGCCGACGGCTCTTCTTGCGCGGCGGCGGCAACGCGCCCTCGGCCCGCAGCCGTGCCGCGTGCTCGGCCAGCGCGTCGACCAGCGGCCCCACCGCGGCGACCTCGGGCTGCACGTCCACGCGCAGACCGAATTCGGCTGCGGTTTCGGCCGTCTTGGGCCCGATGCACGCGACGATGGTGCGCGCGTGCGGCTTACCCGCGATACCGACCAGGTTGCGCACCGTCGAGCTCGACGTGAAGCACACCGCGTCGAAACCACCGGTCTTGATCATCTCGCGGGTGTGGGCAGGCGGCGGCGCGGCGCGCACCGTGCGGTATGCGGTGACGTCCTCGATCTCCCAGCCGCGCTCACGAAGCCCCTCGGCGAGGGTCTCGGTCGCAATGTCTGCGCGCGGCAACAACACTCGGTTCACCGGGTCGAACACGTCGTCGTAGGGCGGGAAGTCCTCGAGCAGACCCAGCGAGGACTGCTCACCCGACGGCACCAACTCGGGCTCGATACCGAAGGCACGCACCCGGTCCGCGGTGGCTTGACCGACGCAGGCGATCTTCACCCCGGAGAAGGCGCGCGCGTCCAGCCCGAACTCCTTGAACTTCTCCCACACCGCGCGCACCGCGTTGGTGGAGGTGAACACCACCCACTGGTACCGGCCGTCGACAAGTCCCTTGACGGCGCGCTCCATCTGCGCGGGGCTGCGGGGCGGCTCGACGGCGATCGTCGGCACCTCCATCGGCGTCGCGCCGTGACCGATCAGCTTTTCGCTCATCTCGCCGGCCTGGTCCTTGGTGCGCGGCACCAGTACCGTCCAGCCGTACAGGGCGCGGCTTTCCCACCAGTTCAGCTTCGCGCGGTGGTTCACCGTCTTGCCGATCGTCACGATCAGCGGTCCGGCCAACGGGCCCGACGGTTCCATACCCGCGGGCTTCTCCAGCACCGCCTTGTCGAGCAGCCCGGCCAACGTCGTTTCCACCGAACGCTGCTGGCACGTGGTGCCGTTGGCGGTCACGACCGCGGGGGTGGTGTCGGTCAGCCCGTACTCGATCAGCGTGCGCGCCGCGTCGGGCAGATGCGTGGCGGTCGCCTTCAGGATCAGCGGTCCCGGCGCGGCGGCCAGCGCCCCCCAGTCGACGTCGCCGCGGACGTCGGCGACCGTGTGCGACGACCCCAGCGGCAGCCCGGCATAGGTGGGCACCGCCGTGGTGTCGGGCAGGCCCGGCACGATCTCGAAGTTCAGATGCGTCCGCGCCAATGCGGAAATCTCGGTGATCACCGCGTCGATCGACAACGGGTCACCCGCCACCAGCCGCACCACGTCGACACCCGTGCGGGCCTCGGCGGCCAGCGCCTTGGCGACCTCGGAGGGATCGCCGACGGCCGACCGGATGTCCGGGCCGCCGGGGATGGTCGAGGTTTCGTCGTCGTCGCCGACCTCCACATCCTTGAGGTCCTTGCCTTCCTTGGCGTCCTTGGGTTTTTCGGCGGGCTCCGGCCCCGCCGGGGGCGGCAACTCGGAACCCACCAGGGTCCGGACCGCTTCTGGCACGTCGGGATCGGTGAACACCAGGGCGGCGTTGCCCAACACCGCGCGGGCCCGCAACGTCAGCAGGCCGGGATCTCCCGGGCCTGAGCCGACGAACGTGATGTGGCCCGGCTTCGGCTTGCGACCTCGCCCGCTACTCTGGCCTGTCATCTCTCGTCACTCCGCTCTACAGCTCAGTGCGATCCGCCATGATTTCGCGCGCCCCCAGCTCGAACAGCTCCCTGGCCACCGAGAGCCCCAACTCTCGTGCCCGATCGGGAGTGCCGATCCCGGACGCGCGGATCACGTCGGATCCGTCCAGCGCCGCCACGCAGCCGCGCAGCGACAGCTCTTCGAAGACATGGCCGTCCTCATCGATGGACTCGACCACCTCGGCGACCGCGCCCACCGGTGCGGAACAACCCGCCTCCAGTTCGGCGAGCAGGGCTCGTTCAGCGGTGATCGCTGCGCGGGTGTCGGCGTCGTTCAACTCCGCCAGCTGCGCGGCAAGCTCGGTGTCGTCTGCGCGGCACTCCACCGCGAGCGCACCTTGAGCCGGCGCTGGCAACATCTGCACCGGCTCGAGAGTCTCGGTGACATCGGCCAGCCGTCCGATGCGGGACAATCCCGCACGTGCGACCACGATGCCGTCGAGATCACCGTTGCTAACCCTGTTCAACCTGGTATCTAGGTTGCCTCTTAGGGGGCGGATTTCCAAACCGAGACCCAATGCTCTAAGCTGTGCGATCCGCCGCGGGCTCGATGTGCCGATCCGCGAGCCCGCCGGCAACTCTCCGAGCACCATCCCGTCGCGGGCCACCAGGGCGTCGCGAGGGTCCTCGCGCGGCGGCGTTGCGGCGATCATGAACCGCGGGTCGGCGGCGGTCGGCAAATCTTTACAGGAGTGCACGGCCATGTCGACGCGGCCGTCGTGGATGGCCTCGCGCAGGGCCGCGGTGAAGACCCCCACCCCGATGTCGGCGATCGGGCCAAGGTTGCGGTCACCCTCGGTGGAGATGATGACCAGCTCGGCGTCGTACCCGCGGGCGGTCAGGGCGTCCAGAACGGTTCCCGCCTGGGTGGTGGCCAGCAGGCTGCCGCGGGTGCCGATCCGAAGTTTTGGGCGACGTTTGGTCAAGCGTTACTCGGGTTGGTCGATTTCGGTTGCCATCAAAGGCAATTCACCAGCGGCGACGGCATCGACGGCCTGCTGGTCGAGTTCGAAGAGCTCGCGCAGTGCCTCGGCGTAGCTGTCGCCGCCCGGCGCGCTGGCCAGTTGCTTGACGCGCACGGTCGGGGCGTGCAGCAGCTTGTCGACCACCCGGCGCACGGTCTTGGCGACCTCGGCGCGGTGCGCGGCGTCCAGGCCCGGCAGCCGGTTGTCCAGCCTCAGCAACTCGGCTTCGACGACGTCGGCGGCGCGCTGCCGCAGCGCGGTGACGGTCGGGGTGACCTCGGACATGCGCTGCCCGGCCAGGTAGTTGGCAACCTCGGCGGCGACGATGCCGCGGGCGGCCTCGGCGTCGGAGGCCGCGGCGCGGGCCGAGGGTTCGCGCTGGATGCGCTCCATGTCGACGACGTAAACGCCGGGCAGACCGGCGATCGCCGGGTCGACGTCGCGGGGCATACCGAGGTCGCAGATCACCAGGTGTTCGCGCTCGGAGCGCCCGGCCAGGCCGCGATGCGCGTCGGCCAGCGAGACCACCGGCCGCACCGCGCCGGTGCACGACACCACGACGTGGGCCTCGCCGAGCACGCCCGCCATGTGATCGAGCGGATAGGCCTCGGCGGCCACGCCCTGGGCACGGACGTGCTGGGCGAGGCGCCGGGCCCTGGTCACCGACCGGTTCACCACGTGCACGCTCTCGATACCGGCGCGGATGAGCTGCTTGGTCGACAACGAGCCCATCGAGCCGGCGCCGATCACCACCGCGGTGCGCCCGGCCAGCGAGTCCAGCTTGGTTTCGGCGATGCCCAGCGCCACCGACACCACCGACGTGCCCGCGGCGTCGATACCCGTCTCGGTGTGCACCCGCTTGCCCACCGACAACGCGCGCTGGGACAGCTCGTGCAGGGTGCGCCCGACGGTCCTGTTGGCCTCGGCGGCGGCGTAGGCGCGGCGGACCTGCCCGAGTACCTGCTGTTCGCCGATCACCGCCGAATCCAGCCCGCTGGCCACCGCGAACAGATGCTCGACCGCGGCCTCCGCGTACCGCACGTAGGCGTATCTGGTCAGGTCGCTCAGCGACATGCCGGAGTGTTCGGAGAGCACCTGCCCGATCACCGAAAGGCCGCCGTGGAACGCCTCGACGACGGCGTAGACCTCGACCCGGTTGCAGGTGGACAGCACCATGGCCTCGGTCACCAGGGGGGATTGCAGCACCTGGTCGACGATCTTTGCCTGTTCAGCCTCGTCGGTGCTCAGTTGCTCGAGGACCGACACCGGCGCGCTGCGGTGCGAAACACCAAAAAGCAACACGCTCACGGCCGCATCACCATGCGATCCACGGTAGCCGCTGGACAGTTAGGTAACCAAATTTCGCGCATACTGCCGACCGGGGATTTCACGGCGCCAGGTCCGCCCGCAACCGTGGCTCGTCGACCTCCCAGTAGCTGTGCTCGCTGCCGTCGAGCAGCACCACGGGAAGCCGGTCGCCGAACTCCGCGCGCAGCGCCGAGTCCCCGCCGGCCGCGGCGGCGTCGACGTCGGTGATCGTCAGCGCGAACCCGAGCTCGTCGGCCAGCCTCCTGAGCTGGGTGGCCGCGCCCGCGCAGACCGCACACCCCTCCCGTGTCAGCAACTGCACCCGCCGGTCCATGTCAGCAGTATGACCGGTGCGTGACTTAGGGTTGATTTCGTGTCCGATTCCGGTCGCATCGAGACGGAACAGCTGGCGGGGCCGTCCACGCCCGAAGCCCAACAGGTCGCCGGTGAAGCCAGCGCCGAGGCGGCTGTCACGGAGTTGGCCACCGAGGAGGTCACCACTGGGCCGCCACCGCCGCTGGATTTGACCGCCGCGGCGTTCTTCGACGTCGACAACACCCTGGTGCACGGGTCGTCGATGGTGCACTTCGCCCGCGGGCTGGCCGCGCGCGACTACTTCACCTACCGCGACATCGCCAAGTTCATCTACGCGCAGGCCAAGTTTCAGCTCATCGGCCGCGAGAACAGCGACGACGTCGCCGAGGGCAAACGCAAGGCGCTGGCGTTCATCGAGGGACGATCGGTCGACGAGCTGGTGGCGCTGGGCGAGGAGATCTACGACGAGATCATCGCCGACAAGATCTGGCCGGGCACCCGCGCGCTGGCGCAGATGCATCTGGACGCGGGCCAGCAGGTCTGGCTGGTCACCGCGACGCCGTACGAGCTGGCGGCCATCATCGCCCGGCGGCTGGGGCTGACCGGGGCGCTGGGCACCGTCGCCGAGTCGGTGGACGGCGTGTTCACCGGCAGGCTGGTGGGCGACATCCTGCACGGCACCGGCAAGGCGCACGCGGTGCGGTCGCTGGCCATCCGCGAGGGGCTCAACCTCAAGCGCTGCACCGCGTACTCGGACAGCTTCAACGACGTGCCGATGCTGTCGTTGGTCGGCACGGCGGTGGCCATCAACCCCGACGCCGATCTGCGTGAGCTTGCCCGTGAGCGCGGTTGGGAGATCCGTGATTTCCGCACCGCCCGCAAGGCCGCGCGCATCGGGGTGCCGTCGGCGCTGGCCCTGGGCGCGGTCGGCGGGGCGCTGGCGGCCATCGCGTCGCGCCGCCAGGACGGCAAGTGAGCGGCCAGGCGCTGATAGGCTCGCGCCCGCTGACCCCGAAAGAAGAGATCGCTTCATGGGCATTGCCGAAAAGATCGTCGGAACCCACTACCGCTACCCGGATTACTTCGAGGTGGACCGGGAAAAGATCCGTGAATTCGCCAGGGCGGTCAAAGACGAGCATCCGGCGCACTACTGGGAGGACGCCGCCAAGGAGTGCGGCCACGACTCGCTGATCGCGTCGCTGACGTTCCTGGCGGTCGCGGGCCGTCGGGTGCAGTTGGAGATCTTCAACCAGTTCGACGTGCCGATCAACATGGAGCGGGTGCTACACCGCGACCAGAAGCTGACCTTCCACCGGCCCATCCTGGCCGGGGACCGCCTGTACTTCGATTCGTATCTGGATTCGGTGACCGAGTCGCACGGCGCGGTGGTCACCGAGATCCGCGGTGAGGTGACCGACGCCGAGGGCAGGCCGGTGATCACCAGTGTCGTGACCGTGATGGGCGAGGCCGCCTCCGACACCGAAGCCGACGAGGTCACCGAGCAGATCGCGGCGGCCCGCGATGAGGCGCTCAAGAAGATGCTTGCCAAGCAAACCGCTAAGGGCAGTTAACAATTCGGCGCGTGACGCTCAGCCGAAGAACGTGTTGCGCCGATTGGCCAGCAGCTGATACAGGGTCTGCTGGATGGTCTCGCGCACGTGGTCGGTCAGCTCGAAGGTGACCATCGGGTCCTCGGCGGCCGACTCGTCGTAGCCTGCGGTCTCGATCGGCTCGCCGAACTGGATGTGCCACTTCGACGGCAACGGCACCATCCCCGCGGGCCCGGCCAGCGGGAAGAACGGCGTGATCGGGAAATACGGCAGCCCGAGCAGTCGGGCCAGCAGCTTGACGTCGGCGATCATCGGATAGATCTCCTCGGAGCCGACGATCGAGCACGGCACGATGGGCGCCTTGGCGCGCAGCGCGGCCGACACGAACCCGCCCCGGCCGAACCGCTGCAGCTTGTAGCGGTCCTTGAAGTGCTTGCCCAGACCCTTGTAGCCCTCCGGAAAGACGGCCGTCAGCTCGCCGGCGGCCAGCAGTCGGTGCGCGTCGGCGGTGCAGGCCATCGTGTGGCCCGCCTTGCGCGCGGCGTGGCCGAGCACCGGCAGGTCGAAGACCAGGTCGGCGGCCAGCAGACGCAGATCGCGGTGCGTCGGATGGTGGTCGTGTACCGCCACCGACGTCATCAACCCGTCGAACGGCAACACGCCCGCATGGTTGGCCACCACCAGCGCCGCGCCGGAGATCGGCAGGTTTTCGATCCCGCTGACTTCAACCCGGAACCAGGACTTGAAAAACACCCTCAGCAAAGGCAAAAAGATTGCGTTGTTGAGGTGCGAGTCGAAGCCGAACTCGTCGACCGGGTAGTCACCGGTCATCCGCTTGCGGATGAACTCGGCCACCACCGCGATGTGCTTGGCGAGTTCGGTGGGCGTCGCCTCGCTTGCGGCCGCGGCGCCCGCGACCACACCGCGGTGCTCGTCGATCTCGTGGATGACGGCCGCGATCTGTTCGGCTGACGCACCGCCGGGCGGATCGGAGAGCACCGAGGGATGTCGACGGCGAGCGCCTTCGGCACGTGCGGCAGACCGCCGCTGAGCCGCTGCACGACTCGAATTCTTATGCAGCGGAATGACTTTCGCCTTCGGCTCGCCCGCCACGTTCGTTACCTTCTCCCGGTTATCTGTAGAGTTTGCGTCTACCTTCCCCACCGTTGCGCCGCTGCCACGGCCCGACTCTCCATTGAGCGTACCCAGCCGGGGTCGATGATCGGAGTCAAGCCGCGACCCCGGACGTAGTCGTCAAAGGCCTCCACGGTTGTCCACTTCGGGTTGAAGCCAAGGTCATTGCGCATTCGCGTGGTGTCCATGACCCTGCCGTAACTCAAATAGTCCAACTGCTCGCGATCCAGCTCAGTGTAGCGAGTTGCGCGCCACAGCGAATCCGCAGCGGCCAAAACCGGTCGCGGCAGCGGCAGCGGTATCCGGCCGGCCCGCCGGATCGCCTGGCTCATCATGATGATCCCGGGAGCGCCGATGTTGAAGGTCCCCGGCTTACCCGCCATCGTCGCCCGCTCCAGCGCGCCGAGCGCGTCCTGCTCGTGCAGCAGCTGCAGCCGCGCGTCGTGCCCGACGACGGTGGGCACCACCGGCCCGGCGAGGTAGCGCGACAGCGCGGTGTCCATCGCGGGCCCGATCATGTTGGCCAGCCGCAGGATTGTCACGGTGATGTCGGTGCGGCGCCGGCCGAGGCCGCGCGCGTAGCCCTCGATGTCGATGCTGTCGCGCGCGAACCCGTCGCGGGGCGGGCGCCTTGCGCTGCTGTCCTCGGTGAACATCACCGGGTCGTGGGCGCTGGCGCCGTACACCTCCGACGTCGACTTGACGACCACGCGGCGCACCGCCGGCGCCTTCTGGCAGGCGGCGAACAGCTGGATCGCGCCCATCACGTTGAGTTCCTTGAGCGTGGCCCGCCCGCCCGAGCGCGGGGCGTAGGACGCCGCGGCCGCGTGCACCACGGTGTCGACGTCGCCGTTGCGGATCACCTTGGCGATGAACGGGTTACGGATGTCGGCGCGCACGAACTCGGCGCGGCCCATCCGGCGCAGCAGGTCCTTGCTCGGCGCGATCGCGTCGACGGCGATGACGTGGTTGATCAACGGGTTCTGCGCCAGCCGGGCGGTGAGGTATCCGCCAAGGAACCGGCACGCCCCGGTGACCAGAACGACCTTCGGATAATGCACGCTCTCGCGTGAGTCAGACCCGTCAGCGTGCCCGAAAGAGCGACCCTCGGAATCCATATCCGGTCAGCCTAGCGACCGCGGGCGAAAGTTACTTGCCGAGCTTCCTACGCTGCACCCGGGTGCGACGAAGCAGCTTACGGTGCTTCTTCTTCGACATCCGCTTGCGCCGCTTCTTGATGACTGAACCCATGAACTCCGAAGTCTCCGCTACCTATGGCATTGCTTGACCCGGCTACCTTACCGGGACCACCTCGGCGAACGGAAAACGGCTCGGTCTAGCCGGCGTCGAAGTACGAGCTCTCCAGCATGTCGTGGACAGCCTTGGCGTGCACCCGGAACGATCGGCCGACCCGCACGGCGGGCAGCTCTCCGTTGTGCACCAGCCGATACACGGTCATCTTGCTGACCCTCATCAGGCTCGCCACTTCGGCGACGGTGAGAAATTGAGCTCGTGGCGGCTGGCTGTCGGCGGAGCCGGTGTCACGTGCCGACTTGCCACTAGCCGAATCCCGCGCCGATGGCCCGTTCATAGACGTCATCGCAACCCAATCATTCAAGGCACGGGCCGTTCCAGCGGCTTCCCCTCCGCTGGCATCCCAACCCGTGCTTACAAGGAGGAGAATAGCGTGGCTTGTGGGGTTACTGCGACGGGTGTGGGTTATTCGATCGGAATTAATTGAATTACCCAGATGTAATTCCGAGCTGCTCAGAGCGGGTTTTTGCGGCTTCCACGGCGTTGGCCACCGCCGCCCGCAAACCGCCCTTTTCCAGTTCCCGCAGACCAGCCGCGGTGGTACCGCCCGGCGAGGTAACCGTCGCGCGCAGCGCGGCGGCGGACGTGTCCATGGCCGGGGGCGCGTCCGTACCGCCGGCCGCCTGGGTCTGGTCGAGCCGATCCAGCAACATCGCCGCCGACCCGGCCATGGTCTGCGCCACGAGTTCGGTGGCCACCGACCGCGACAACCCCGCGTTGACGCCGGCGTCCACCATCGCCTCGACCATCAGGAAGAAGTACGCCGGGCCCGACCCCGACAGCGCGGTGACGGCGTCGAGTTGGGACTCCGGAACGGTCAGCACTCCGCCGACGGCGTCGAAGATCGCCGACACCTCCTTGAGGTGCTGCGCGGTCGCGAACCGGCCGGGGGCCAGCGCGCTCACGCCCCCGCCGACCACCACCGGCGCGTTGGGCATCACCCGGATGACGGGCGCACCGGCGGGCAGCTTGTTCTCGAAGAAGGCGGTCGTGACACCCGCCGCGATCGTGACGAAAACCTGTTCGGCCGTGTCGCTTTCGGCCTGGGCCGCGGCTTCGGCGATCTCGGCGACCAGGCCCTCGACGTCGAACGGCTTCACCGCGACGATCACGTACGTCGCGGTGCCGACGGCGTCGGCGACCGACGTCACCAACACCGAGTGCTTCTCGGCCAGGTACTTCGCGCGGTCGGGATCCTTCTCGGCCACCACCAGGTCCTTGACCTGCCGCCCGGCGCGCAGCAACCCGGACAGCAGCGCCTCACCCATGCCTCCGCCACCGACGATCGCGATTCTGGCCATGCGCCAAAGCATTGCAGATGCGTGCCGGGCTACGCGCTCGGCACCATCGCGAGTTGGCGGGTCTGCACCACGATGTGGCCCTCGGAGTCGACGACGATGTGGTCTTCGTCGAACCAGTCCTGGCCGATCTGCACCGTCGTGCACAGCACGCGCAGCCAGCCGTCGGCCGGACGGGCGCGCAGGTAGGCCGTCAGCTGCACCGTCGGCGCCCATCCGAACCGGTTGACGCCGAACGTCACCGGGGCCGACACGTCGCCGCACAGCAGCGCGAACAACACATCCGGGGCGGCGCCCTTGGGCCGCACCCAATACTCGATGATCGGCGGCCCGCCGTCGGTGCGGGGGGCGAAGCTGGTCAGCGACGGCCGGATGTCGCAGCCGCGCGCCAGGTGGACGATGTCGGCCATCGGATGGCCCGGGCCGATCGGCTCCAGGCCCGGCGGCGGCTCGGGCGGCATGAGCGGAACGACCGGGTTCACCGACAACAGCGGCGCGACGTGCTGCTCGGGTTCGGCCAACGTGACCGCGGCGCGCACCGCCGTGCGCTCGCCCTGGTTGAGCTCCACGTCGATGAGGCTGACCCGGCGACCGCGTTTGCGCACCGTCGTGGTGACCCGCATCGGCCCGGGGTCCGGCGCCCACAGGAAGTTGCCAGACACCGCGATCGGCTCGACGCCGTCGCCGGCGTGCTCGGTGCGGGCCGCGTTCGCGCACAACGCCAGCATCGCCCCGCCGTGCACCTTCGGCCCGATCGTCCAGTGCTCGTTGAGCTCACCGTCGTACACGCCGTCGCCCACCTTGGTGAGCGCCATCGCGTCGGTGAACAGGGTGGAGCCAGGCATGGGCGGTTTCCTCCGTCAGCGGGGTGTCAGCGCAGCAGGTGCGCGCGGGCGAACTGCAGCGACTCCGTCAGCAGCGCCTCGCGTTCGGCAGCGGTCCGCGCGCCCGACGTGGTCACCTCAAGGATCACATGCCCGGAAAAGTCGCTGGCCGCCAGCGTCTGGCAGATCTCGACGGTGGGCTGGGTGCCGTGGCCGGGCACGAGGTGCTCGTCGGTGGATGCGCCGCTGCCGTCACACAGGTGCAGGTGCACCAGCCCGTCACCCATCCGGCGGGCCATGTCGATCGCATCGGTGCCCGCCGTGGCGGTGTGGGACAGGTCGAGCGTGTAGTGGGCGTGGTTACCGTCCAGCGGGTCGTAGGACGGGGCGAACGCGGAGAAGCCGGGGCCGGGCTTGCCGCCGCGATTGCGCATCCGCTCGATCGACGTCTGGCCGGCGCCGAAGAACCGGTCGGCGCGGAACGGAAACATGTTCTCCACCGCGACCATCACGTGGCTGGACGCCTCGAGTTCGGCGACCTGCTCGCTGAACCCCTCGGCATAGCGGCGCTGCCAGCGAAACGGCGGATGCACGACGACGGTCTGGGCGCCCAGCTCCTCGGCGGCGCGCACGCTGCGTTCGAGTTTGGGGATCGGGTTGGCGCCCCACACCCGCTGCGAGATCAACAGGCACGGCGCGTGCACCGACAGCACCGGCACCCCGTAGCGCTTCGACAGCTTCGCGACGGCCTCGACGTCCTGGCTGACCGTTTCGGCCCACACCATCAGCTCGACGCCGTCGTAGCCCAGCCGCGCGGCGTACTCGAACGCGGCCTCGGTTCTCAGCGGGTAGACCGAGGCCGTCGACAAACCGACCTTGATGGCGGGGCGCACGGTGCTTATCGGGTTATCGGCCGGCCGCCTAGCCCGACTGCAGCAGCGCCAACGGGCCCAACGTGACCAGGGCCCCGACGGCCACCGCGATCAGCGTGCTGCCGATGTCTTCGGTCTTGCGTACCACCCGCACGCCGACGACGAGACCCAGGATCACCAGCACCGACAAGACCAGCGCGACGATGTTGTTCCACTTCCACAGCTGGTCGAACGCGATGAACAGGCCCGCGCCGAACGCGACGGCGACGACACACTGCCCGACCACCCAGGCCGCCCGCAGGATCGCCGACATCCGCGAGGGGGCGGCGGTGTCGAGATCTTCGTCAAGGTCTTCGTCGAGGTCCTCGTGGTCCTCGAGATCGATGTCCTCTGGGCCCGGGCGGGTGTCGCGGGCGGTGAGGTCGTCGTCGACCGTCGGGCCGCCGAACAACCTGTCGTCGCTGTCGCTGGAGCGCAGGTATGACGGCAGCTCGTCGTCGTCGGCGTCTTCGGCGGCCTTGTCCAGTTCGGCGACGTCCGCGTCGTCCTCCCCGGCCGGGGCGTCGGCCCAGCCGATGACCGGGTCGGGGCTCATCGTCTCGGCGTCCACCGCGGCGGTCGACTTGGGGCGCGACTCCGAGCGCCGCGGTGGCGCGAAGAAGTCCAGGTCGACGTCTTTCTCGCGGTGCTCGATGTAGGCCGCGTAGTCGGCGACGGCGTCGGCGTAGTCGTCGGCCTCGTCCTCGGTAGCCTCGGCTTCGTCGGTATCGGTGACGTCGGTGGCCTCGGTGTCGGTGACGTCGGTGGTGGCCTCGGCCGCGGTGGTCTCGGCCTCCTCGACGTCGGGGGCGGCTGCCTCTTCGGGCGCCTCTACGGTGTCGGGCTCGGCCTCGGTGACGACATCCTGGTCGACGGCGCCGTTGGTCTCGACGGTCTCGACGGCCTCGACGGCCTCGACGGCCTCGGTGTCGGCGGTGTCTTGCGCGGTGTCGGTGGCCTCAGCTTCGTCGGTGTCGGTGGCGCGGACGATCGGGATCTCGCCGGTGAGCTCGGCGACCGTGACCGAGCCGGTGGCGCCGCGGCGTCGCCTGCGTCGACCACCGATGGGTGGGGCACCGATGGTGCCGTTGCGCGCGAGCAGCTCCGCAACCGAGATCGGTCGTGTGCTGCTGCTGTCGTCTGATCCTGTCATCGTCTGTCGCCTCTGGGCCTCGTCACCTATCGTCCAGCATTCCGTCCGGACGTTTCCACCGAGACCGGATTCTCATTCTCGGTATGGCCGTTAAGGCCGCTACCGTTGGTTTCGCTGTCGAGTTTCCGCAGAATCAGCCCTTCCCGCAACGCCCACGGGCAGATGTCCACGGTCTCCACAGAAAGCGCGTTCATGCTGGCCTCAGCCACCAACGCCCCGGCCACGATCTGCGGCGCCCGGTCGCTGCTCACCCCTTCCAACTCCGCTCGGTCAGCA
Organism: Mycolicibacterium pulveris; assembly: GCF_010725725.1. NCBI lineage: Bacteria > Bacillati > Actinomycetota > Actinomycetes > Mycobacteriales > Mycobacteriaceae > Mycobacterium > Mycolicibacterium pulveris. Next base: position 1,607,552 of record NZ_AP022599.1, read on the forward strand.
GCGGTCATCCTAGAGATGAAAGCTATGAGCTGCCTAAGGCCGGTGGCCGTCAGCGTCCGTTTCACCCTCGGCCCTGCTCCTGACGGTGCCGCGCCGGTCAGTCGGGCCAGTGAGCGGAACGTCTTGGAGGTCGCCACGGCCAGGTCGGGGGCACCGGCCTTGATCACCTCGGCGCCGGCGTCGGCCAGCTCGGTGGCCAGCCAGTCGCGCAGCATCGCGACCCGGCGTCGGCCCGGCGGGTCGTCGGGCAGCCACTCGCGGGTCAGCCGGCCCGCGCCCAGCGGCAGCGACAGCGCCACCTCCGGCTCCTCGTCGACGCCGTTGCACAGCTCCAGCGAGCCGCCGCCGATGTCGATGTTGACGATGCGCCCGGCGCTCCAGCCGTACCAGCGGCGCACGGCCAGGAAGGTCAGCCGGGACTCGTCGACGCCGCTGAGCACCTTGAGCTCCACCCCGGTCTCGGCCTGCACCCGTGCCAGCACGGCATCGGAGTTCGTGGCGTCGCGCACGGCCGAGGTGGCGAACGCCATCAACTCCGCGCACCCGGAGCTGGCGGCGATCTTGGCGAACTCGTCGACGGTGCGGACCAGCTTGTCGGCGCACTTGCGGGTCAGGTTGCCCGACGAGTCCATCGATTCGGCGAGCCGCAGCGAGGCCTTGGTGGAACTCATCGGCGTCGGATGACCACCGCGGCGCGCGTCCACCACCAACAGGTGAACGGTGTTGCTGCCCACGTCGAGCACGCCTAATCGCACTCTCCCAACTTAATCGGTCTACCGTTGGATACGTGACTGGCACACACCCCGGAGAGGTCGAACTCGATTTCGCCCGTGAGTGGGTCGAGTTCTACGACCCCGACAACCCCGAGCATCTGATCGCCGCCGACATGACATGGCTGCTGTCGCGGTGGACGTGTGTGTTCGGCACGCCCGCGTGCAAGGGCACGGTGGCGGGCCGCCCGGATGACGGGTGCTGTTCGCACGGGGCGTTCTTGTCCGACGACGACGACCGTGCCCGCCTCGACGACGCCGTCGAGCAGCTCACCGACGAGGACTGGCAGTTCCGGGACAAGGGCCTGGGCAAGAAGGGCTACCTCGAAATGGACGAGTACGACGGCGAACCCAACCTGCGCACCCGAAAATACAAGGGCGCCTGCATCTTTCTGAACCGGCCGGGGTTTCCCGGCGGGATCGGGTGTGCGCTGCACAGCAAGGCGCTGAAGCTGGGCGTCGAGCCGTTGACGATGAAGCCCGACGTGTGCTGGCAGCTGCCGATCCGGCGGGTGCAGGATTGGGTCGAGCGCCCGGACGGCTCGGAGATTCTCAAGACCTGGATCACCGAGTACGACCGCAGGGGCTGGGGTGAGGGCGGTGCGGACCTGCACTGGTACTGCTCCGGCGACCCGGCCGCGCACGTCGGCGCCAAACAGGTGTGGGAGTCCTACGCCCCCGAGCTCACCGAACTGCTCGGCGAGAAGGCCTACGCCGAGCTGGCCGCGATGTGCAAGCGGCGCAGCGCGTTAGGGCTCATCGCGGTCCACCCCGCCACCCGCGCGGCCGAATAGGGATTTCGGCGTATTTCGTCACGGTCAGCGTGACAAACTACTCCGAAATCGCTAGCCCTCGAGCTTGTAACCCAGGCCGCGCACCGTGACCAGGTGCACCGGGTTGGCGGGGTCGCTCTCGATCTTGGACCGCAGCCGCTTCACGTGCACATCAAGGGTTTTGGTGTCGCCGACGTAGTCCGCGCCCCACACCCGGTCGATGAGCTGCCCTCGGGTCAGCACCCGTCCGCTGTTGCGCAGCAGATACTCGAGCAGATCGAATTCCTTGAGCGGCAGTGTGATCGTCTCACCGTTGACGGTGACCACGTGCCGTTCGACGTCCATCCGGATCGGACCCGCCTCCAGCACGCCGTCACCGACCCCATTGTCGTCGGTCTCGGCGCCACGCCGCAGCACCGCGCGGATACGCGCGATCAGCTCACGCGCCGAGTACGGCTTTGTGACGTAGTCGTCGGCGCCGAGCTCCAGGCCGACGACCTTGTCGATCTCGCTGTCGCGGGCCGTCACCATGATGACCGGAACGCTTGAGCGCGAACGCAATTGCCTGCACACGTCGGTTCCGCTCATCCCCGGCAGCATCAGGTCGAGCAGGACGATGTCGGCACCGGCCCGCTCGAATTCGGCCAGCGCCGAAGGGCCGTCGGCCACCACCGTGGCCTCGAAGCCCTCCTTGCGGAGCAGAAAGGCCAGGGGATCAGCCAAGGACTCCTCGTCCTCCACGATCAACACGCTGGTCATTTTGTTTCGCTAGTCCTCTCGTTCGCGGTGCGCATCTTCGTTTCCAGTATGGGGATATGCCGGAATCGACAGCGTGAACGTCGATCCCGTACCAGGCCGGCTCCACAGCCGGATCGATCCGTTGTGGTTGGCGGCGACATGTTTGACGATGGCCAGCCCGAGGCCGGTGCCGCCGGTGGCCCGTGAGCGCGCCTTGTCCACTCGGAAGAAGCGTTCGAAAACCCGCTCCTGGTCTTCGGGGGCGATGCCGATGCCGCGGTCGGTGACCGCGATCTCGATATGGTCGTCGCGTCGACGTCTGCTGATCGACACCGAAGATCCGTTGGGTGAGTACGCGATTGCGTTGGCGACCAGGTTGGCCACGGCGGTCACCAGCAGCGTCTGATCACCGAGGACCTGGTAGCCGGTCGGCGCGTCGGTGGTGATCGCGATGTCGGCGTTGTCGGCCGCCACTTTGTAGCGCGACAGCGCCTCGGACACCACGGTGTCGACGTCGACGGCTTCCAGATCGGGCAGGCGTTCGGCGCCCTGCAGCCGGGACAGTTCGATCAGCTCGCCGACCATGTTGGCCAGCCGGTGCGATTCGGCCAGCATCTTCTCGGCGAAATGGCGCGCGGTCTCGGGGTCGTCGGCGGATGCCAGCAGTGCCTCGGCGAGCACGCTCATCGCGCCAACGGGGGTCTTGAGCTCGTGGCTGACGTTGGCGACGAAGTCTCTGCGCGTGGCTTCCATCCGCGCGTGCTCGGAGAGGTCGTCGACGTACACCACCGCGAACCGGCGATCCTGTTCGGTCAGCAGCCGCACGTGCCCGCGGATGGACTGCACCGACCGTCCCGGCGTGCTGCGTTTGCGTGGCGACAGGTCGACCTCGGCGTCCTCCCCCGTGGCCAGGGTGCGTTCGGCGGCCAGCCACGCCCGGTCGTCGAGCAGCCGGTCGGTGACCAGGCCCAGCTCACGCGCGCGTTGGTTGGAGTAGACGACGTCACGGAACTTGTCGACCACGACGATGCCCACCGGCGACTGGGAGAGCACGTGCTCGAGCATCTGCGAGACGGTGATGCCGGCCTGTTGGGCGGCCCGGCGGCGCCGACGCTCGATCCAGCGGGGAGCAAGGCCCGCCCCGAGCCCGACACCGATCACCAGTGCGAGCAGCACCACCGCCGCGAGCAGTAGCGCCGATACGACACTCACGCGAAAAGCGTACGCATACGGTGAACGTCATCCCAGCAGCGTGCGGCGTAATCGAGATAAGTCACACAACAAATCTCAGGTATTCGACCGCTGTTCACCGAATGTTTGCCCGCACCGGGGGTTTCTCGCCCTATTTGGCGCCCTGGGCCGCGACGGCGGCCGCCCCGGCCGCGGCGGCCTCGGGGTCCAGGTACTGCCCGCCGATGACCGTCGGCTTGAGGTCGGAATCCAGGTCGTAGCGCAACGGGATGCCGGTGGGGATGTTGAGGCCGACGACCTCCTCGTCGGACATGCCGTCGAGGTGCTTCACCAGCGCGCGCAGCGAGTTGCCGTGCGCGGCGATCAGCACGGTCTTGCCTGCGCGCAGGTCGGGTTCGATCACCTCGGTGTAGTACGGCACGAACCGTTCGACGACGTCCTTGAGGCATTCGGTGCGCGGCGGGCCGCCGGGGATGTCGGCGTAGCGCGGGTCGGCGTCCTGGCTGTAGGTGCTGCCGAGCTCGATCGGCGGCGGCGGGGTGCTGTAGCTGCGCCGCCACGCCATGAACTGCTCCTCGCCGTACTTCTCCTTGGTCTCGGCCTTGTTCAGCCCCTGCAGCGCGCCGTAGTGGCGCTCGTTGAGCCGCCAGTCGCGATGCACCGGGATCCAGTGCCGGTCGGCCTTGTCCAGCGCGAGGTTGGCGGTGGTGATCGCCCGGCGCAGCAGCGACGTGTAGAGCACGTCGGGCTGGCGGTCCAGTTCCTTGATCAACTCACCGGCACGGATGGCTTCAGCGCGGCCCTTGTCGGTCAGGTCGACGTCGACCCACCCGGTGAACAGGTTCTTGGCGTTCCAGTCGCTTTCGCCGTGGCGCAGCAGGATGAGCGTGGAATTTCCCATGTCGACGAGCCTAGTCGGAGGCGAGACCGACGAAATGGCGGGATCTGGTCGCCCAAACCCGCCAAAGCGTCGGTTCCGGTGAAAGTGCGGGGATCAGTCGTCGTCGATGAGGTGCTCGAAGGCGCGCAGGTTGTTCAGCGACTCACCGCGCGACACCCGCCACTCCCACTCCTTCTGGATGGACGACCGAAAACCCAGCTCCAGCAACGTGTTGAAATCGGAATCGACGGCTTCGAGCACCTGGCCCAGCACCCGGTCGATCTCGTCGTGGGTGACCGCGTGCAGCGCGATCCGGCCGACCAGATAGATGTCGCCGACGTTGTCGAGGGTGTAGGCCACGCCGTACAGCCTGCGGTTGCGCTTGAGCAGGAACCGGTAGACGCCCTCGTGGTTCTCGTCGGGCTTGCGGCACACGAACGCCTCGATGCGCACCGAGTGCTCGCCGATGGACAGGATCGTGTTCGTCTTGAGGCGACGCTCGCCGGGAAGCTCGACGATGATCCCGGGCAGCCCGCCGTGCGCCCCCTCATGGCGGGTGCAGACCAGCTCGCTCTCCTTGCAGGCGTCGACGATGATCTGCTCGACCTCGGCGGGGTTCATGCCCGCACCCGCCGCCGGGAGAAGATGCGGCCGGTGCGCCGCGCGGCGGGGTCGCGGCGCTGGTGGCGGGCGCGGTAGTCGCTGATCGCGCGCCCGTAGCTGGCCAACAGCGCATCGACGGTGTGCGACCAGGAGAACGTGGCGGCATGCGCGACGGCCGCAGTGCGCAACATGTCCGGGTCGCGCTCCAGCAGCGCGCCGATGGCCGCGGACCAGTCGTCGACGTCGTGGCTGTGCACCAGGGTGCCGGTGACACCGTCGCGCACGGCGACGGGCAACCCGCCGACCGCGGCCGCCACGACCGGGGTACCGCACGCCTGCGCCTCGATGGCGACCAGGCCGAACGACTCCGAGTAACTCGGCACCGCGATCAGATCGGCGGCCCGATACACGTTGACCAGCGATTCTCGGGACTGTGGCGGCAGGAACGTCACGCGATCGGAGATACCCAGGTCGTCGGCCAGGCGGATCAGCCCGTCGGGCGCCTGCAGCCCGGTGCCCGACGGGCCACCGGCGATCAGCACCCGCAGCCCGGGTAGCTTCGCCGCGGCGCGCAGCGCCAGATCGGGCGCCTTGAGCGGTTGGATGCGCCCGACGAAACCCACCGTCGGCGCGTCGGGGTCCAGCCCCAGCGCGGCGCGCGCCGCGCGCCGGTCGCCGGGGGTGAACGTGTCCAGGTCGACGCCCGGGTGCACGACGTCGATACGGGCCGGGTCCGCGCGGTGCAGCGAAACCAGTTGCTGCGCTTCCATTTCGGTGTTGACGATCAACCGGTCAGCCTCGTCGACCACCTGCTGTTCGCCGACCGCACGCAGCGGCGGTTCCGGCGCGTCACCCTCGGCCAGCGCGGCGTTCTTCACCGCGGCCAGCGTGTGCGCGGTGTGCACCAGCGGCACCGCCCAGCGGTCCCGCGCCAGCCAGCCCACCTGACCGGAAAGCCAGTAATGCGAGTGCACGATGTCGTAGTAGCCGGGTTCGTGGGTGGCTTCGGCACGCAGCACGCCAGCGGTGAACGCGCACAGCTGGGTGGGCAGGTCGTACTTGTCCAGCCCCTCGAAGGGCCCGGCCACGACGTTGCGCACCAGCACGCCCGGCGCCACCGGCACCACCGGCGCGTCGGCCGACGTTGTGGCCCTGGTGAAGATCTCCACCTCGACGCCGCGTCGCGCCATCTGCAGCGCGGTTTGCAGCACGTAGACGTTCATGCCGCCGGCGTCGCCCATGCCGGGCTGGGCCAGCGGGGACGTGTGCACCGACAGCACAGCGACGCGCCTGGGAGCCGGGCGGCCGGCGACATCGGGCCTGGGAGCCGGGCGGCCGGCGACATCCGTGGCTAGGCGCACACACTCATGTCTACACCGCCGTGGCGAAAGACTTGGGATCAGGCGGTGGCGTCCCTGCGGCCGGCGCGCCGCATGGCACCGATCGGGTCGGCGTACAGGCCGCCGAGGGAGACCACCCCGGCACCGGCCTCCTGCACCCGGTCGCCGAACGCGGTCATCCGGATCTGCCGCGCGGGCAGCACCGAGCGCTGCGCGAACGCCGCCTCGACAATGGCCATGCCTTCGGGGTACTGGGTGAACGCCTGACCGCCGACCACCAGGTCGTCGGGGTTGAGCATGTCGCGCAGCAGCGCCACCGCTTCGCCGAGCACTCGCGCCCGCTCGGCCAGCAGTGCGGCTGCGTGCGGGTCGCCCTGCCGCGCGGCCCGCAGCAGCGCCCTCACGGTCGATGCCGGGCCCTGCGCGGGGAGGATGCGCGCCCTGCGGGCCGCGGTGAGCACCGCTTCGTCGCTGACGGTGGTCTCCAATTGCCCGCTGCCGCCGAGCAGTTCGGAATGCGCGGGTAACGCGGCGATGGTGCCGGGACCGCTGGTCGGGGAGTGCACCCGTCCGCCGATCGACAGTGCGTAGCCGACGGTCTCGCGGGCGTAGACGTAGAGGCTGGTCGAGGTGGGCGAGGGCTGGCGGCGCATCCCGAGCAGCAGTTCGGCGCCTGCCATGGCGTCGACGTGCGAGGCGACCGACACCGGCAGGCCGAGCGTCTCGGCCAGCACCGGCCCGACCGGCGCGTCGGTCCAGCCGAGCCGGGGGTGATCCAGCGTGCCCGCGGTGCTGTCGACGACGCCGCCCGCGGCGACGCCCACCCACAGCGGGCGGCGGCGGTGCCACCGGCTCAGGTAGCGGCGCGCGCTTTCGGCAACGGCGGACACCGCGACGTGTTGGGGTCCGCGCGGTGTCGGCGTCTCGACCACGTCGAGGGTGCGGCCGAACAGGTCGGTGGCCACGATGCTGGTGGCACGCGCGCCGATGTGGATGCCCAGCGTCAGGTAGGGCTCGTGGTTCACCTCGACGGGTACCCGCGGCCTGCCGACGGCCCCGGAGACCGCCAGATCGGCGCGTTCCCGCAGCAGACCTGCCTCGAGCAGCGCGCTCACCTGACGGTTGACCGTGGCGATGCTCAGCTTGGTGTGTTGTGCGATGACGTCGCGAGCGATCGGGCCGCGCAGCCGCGCAGCGCCGAACACCGAGGCGGCCGCGGCGTCGGCGACCTTCAGCGACGGGGCGACGATGTGGTGTCTGGTCAGCAGCGCGCGCTTGGTGTGGGCGACGGTCGGAGCCGGGCGAACGGTGGTGATGGTCATGGGGTGTCCTTCAGGAAAGTCGGCGGGCGGGGACTTGGCCACCCCTGGCGACTCGTCAGGACGTACGAAGTGGTTCTGCGGAGTCGCTCAGGCGCGGCAGAGCGCGCGGCGACAACAACAGCTCCCGTACATACGGGGGAACTTAACACGACAACTAAGGTTGGGCAGATGATCGCAGCGCAGAGCGCAAAGCGGGTTGCGGTGGTCACCGGCGCCAGTGCAGGCATCGGCGAAGCAACCGCGAAAACCCTTGCTGCTCAAGGGTTTCACGTGGTCTGCGTGGCCCGCCGCGCGGACCGTATCGAGACGCTGGCGAAGGAGATCGGCGGCACCGCGAGTGTGACGGACGTCACTTCCGAGGACGATGTGGCGGCGCTGGCCGACAGCCTGGAGCGGGTCGATGTGCTGGTCAACAACGCCGGTGGCGCCCGCGGCCTGGAGCCGGTCGCCGAGGCCGACGTCGATCACTGGCGGTGGATGTGGGAGGCCAACGTGCTCGGCACGCTGCGGGTCACCAAGGCGCTGCTGCCGAAGCTGATCGACTCCGGCGACGGGCTGATAATCACCGTCACCTCCATCGCGGCGTTCGAGACGTACGACGGCGGGTCCGGCTACACGTCGGCCAAGCACGCGCAGGGCGCGCTGCAGCGCACCCTGCGTGGAGAGCTTCTGGGAAAGCCCGTGCGGCTCACCGAGATCGCCCCGGGCATGGTGAAGACCGACTTCTCGCTGCGCCGGTTCGACGGGGACGAGGAGCGTGCGGCCAAGGTGTACGAGGGCGTCACGCCGCTGGTCGCCGAGGACGTCGCCGAGGTGATCGGTTTCGTCGCGTCGCGCCCGTCGCACGTCAACTTGGACTCGATCGTGATCCGGCCGCGCGATCAGGCCACCGCCACCCGCTTCAACCGCCGCTGACTGAGCGGCTCAACGGCCGGCCGGTTGCGGCGCGCCTGTCGGCGCACCGGGCGGCGCGTCCGTCGGGGTCGCCGGAGCGGTGTCGGGGATCTCCTCCGGTGAGGGCTCGTCATCCAGCGCCGACATCGCCACCCACTCGTCCCACGGCACCACCCAGTCCCAGATGTCACCGTCGGCGTAGGACAACTCCAGGCGGGTGCCCGTGATCTCGACCGGGTCGCCGTAGATGGCGGTGTTGAAGTACTGCTCGGCGTCGCCCGGTGACAGGTTGATGCAGCCGTTGGTGACGTTGCTGCTGCCCTGCGCGCTGGCGCTGGCCGGGTTGGCGTGAATGAACTCGCCGTTGTTCGAGATGCGCACGGCGTGGCGCATGTGCACGTTGGCGTAACCGGCGGCGGGGTTCGTCATGTAGAAGTCCTGGTACTTCTCGGTGACGACGTGGATTCCGCTGCGGGTCACGTTGCGGTCCAGATCGCCCTCGCCGTAGCTGCACGCGAAGTCCATGATCACCGCGCCGTCGCCGTCGAGCACCTGGATGCGGTGCGACGGCGCGTGCCCCCGGACCACCTGGCGGCGGCCGATCTCGAAGTGCAGCGTCGCGTCCTGCGCGCCGTAGGCGCCGTCGCCGAACGGCACCCCGTACAGCCGCGAGTCGACGTTGACCTTGGTGCCCGCCGGGAAGTACTCGCGGGGCCGCCAATGCATGCGCGAGCCGCCGACCTCATCGGGCAGCCACGCCCAACTGCCCTCGACGGGCGGGTCGGTGGTCACGGTGACGGCCTCCTCGACGGACGCCTTGTCGCTGATCGACGCGTCGAACTGCATGATGATCGGCGCCGCCACACCGACGACCTGACCGTCGGCGAGCTGGAACCGCCCATTGACCTGCTTTGTCGGCGTCAGCGTGGTGAAGGCGCCGGCCACCGGGACCGCCTTGCCGTCACGGCCGACGACCGAACCGCTCCACGTGTACCGCGAGCCGTAACCGAGCGGCTCGGCGACGGTGAACTCGGTGCGGTCCCGGTTGAGCGTGCCCGTGACCACCTTGCCGTCCGGGTTGGTCAGCGCGACCCGCTGGAACCAGCCGTCGGTGACCGCGACGCGCACCGGTGCGACGGGTGAGACATCGGTGGCGGCGTCCGCCGGTTCGAACGTCACCGTCGGCGCGGAGGGTGCGGCCGCCTCCCCCGACGTCGTGCTCGAGTTACCGGCACAGGCCGCCAATGCTCCGGGCGCGACGACACCGACCACCAGGGCGGTCAGGGCACGCCGCCGGCTGATCGGCGGCGGCCAGGCGTCGAAAATGGGGCCGGGGCTCACGCGTCCCCAGCGTACCTAGATACTGCAGCCGACCAGGGCAGGCTCGGGTGTGAGTTCGATCCCGAATTTCGTTCGCACGCCGTCACGTACGGTCCGTGCCAGCGCGAGCACGTCGGCGGTCGTCGCTGCGCCGCGGTTGGTGATCGCCAGCGCGTGCTTGGTCGACAACCTGGCCGGGGCGCCTTCACCCGGATAGCCCTTGGCGAAGCCCGCACGCTCGACGAGCCAGCCGGCCGCCAGCTTCACCTTGTCCCCCGCCGGGTAGTTGGGCACGGGTCCGTCGACGCCCGCGCAGAGGCGCTCGAACTCCGCGTGAGACACCACGGGGTTGGTGAAGAACGAACCCACACTCCAAGTGTCGTGGTCGGCTTCGTCGAGCACCATGCCCTTGCGGGCCCGCAGCTCAAGCACCGTCTCGCGCACCCGCACGGGATCCACGCGCGCGCCGGCCTGCACCCCCAGTGCGGTGGCCAGCTCGCCGTAGCGCATCGGGGCGCTGCGGCCGTCGGCATCCAACGCGAACTCCACCTCGAGCGCGATGGCCTGCGACGAGTGCTTGAGGACGCTGGTGCGGTAACCGAATCGCAGCGCGTCCGGGCCGACCCACCGGTCTTCGCCGGTGCGACGGTCCAGCAGCCGCACCCGACGGATGGTGTCGGCGACTTCGGCGCCGTACGCGCCGACGTTCTGCACCGGGGTGGCACCCGCCGAACCCGGTATGCCGGAAAGGCATTCGAGCCCGCCCAGCCCGTGCGCCAGTGATGTCACCACGACGTCGTCCCACACCGCGCCCGCTTCGGCACGCAGCACGTTGTCCTCGACGGTGACCTCGGTGTTGGCGAGCAGGATCACGGTCAGGTCAGTGAGGTCGTCGGCAAGCACGACGTTGGAGCCGCCGGCGAGCACCAGCGCGTCGTCGTCGGGACCGAGTTCCCGCACGACGTCCACGACTTTCTGCGTGGTGTCGCAGTTGATGAGCCGCTGCGCGACGCCGCCGACACGCAACGTGGTCAACGGGGCAAGCGGCACCGCCTCCTCGACGGAGGCGCCCCCTACGACCGATGTGACCACGGGCGGTAACGGTAGCGTGGCCAGCTATGCCGCGTTCATTCGACATGGCCGCCGAATACGAGGGCAGCGTCGAACAGGTCCACCGAGCGTTCCGTGACGAGCGGTACTGGTTGGCGCGGTTGGCCGATTCTGGTGCCGACGACTACTCGCTGGATTCGATGGTCGTCGACGACGACGGCGGAATCGACGTGATCACCACCCAGACGTTGCGCGCCGACCGGCTGCCCGGGTTGGTGACACAGTTTCACCGGGATGATCTGAGCTTCGTGCGGGAGGAGATGTGGAGCCCGGTGCGCGACGGGCGGGCCGAGGCGACCGTCAAGGGCTCGATCGATGACGCACCTGCCAGCCTCTCGGGCATCGCGGTACTGACGCCGGCGAATCCGGGTCGCGGCTCGCGGCTCGCGTTCAACGTGGCGGTCGAGGTGCGGGTGCCGTTGGTCGGCGGCAAGATCGAGAACTTCATCGGCTCGCAGCTGGTCGACCTGCTTATCGCCGAGCAACGCTTCACCACCGGATGGCTCACCGGAAACGGCTGATTCGTAAGTAAACTTACGCTCTATGTCGCGTCGCATGGAGTACACGCTTTCGTTCGACGTGCCGGCGGAGAAGATGTATCAGGACTTCACCAGCCGCGATTACTGGCAAAGCCTGATGGACGCCTATCGGCAGATGAGCCCGTCGGAGATCACGTCGTTCTCGTCGGATGAGCGGGGCACCGACATCGTGTTCGTCCAGGAGGTACCGCGCTCGGAGCTGCCTGCGATCGCGCGGTCCGTGGTGCCCTCCGACATGGTCATCACCCGCACGCAGCATTTCGACCCGTTCGACCACGCGAGAAATCGGGCCAAGGGCAGCTACGCGGCGTCCATTCCCCGCGGGCCGGGCCGGTTCGGCGGGCAGTACTTTCTCACCGACACCGCCACCGGCAGCCAGTTGAGGTTGGCCAGCGTCTGCAAGGTGTGGATCCCGTTGATCGGCGGCGCGCTCGAGGACCTGATCCTGCACCACACCAAGTACCTCTTCGACGCCGAGGAGCAGTTCGCCGCCCAGTGGATCGCGAAGCACCATTAAGTGGTGCTGCCGCCGAGCGCGGTGAGGCAGAACCGCCACAGTTGCTCCTTGACGACGTCGAGTTCCCCCTCGGCGGGCGCGGCGAACGCGTAGTAGTGGTAGACCGACCGCACGAGTTCGGTCATGAACCATGAATCCCATTCGGGGTCAGGCGGATTCAGCAGGCCCGCCTCGATGGCCGCGTCGACTTCGCCGCGCACCAGGTCGACGAACGGCTTCTCGGCCTCGGCGAGCTCCTTTGGAAACTGCCGGTGCAGCCGCCAGCGCGTCGAGACGACGAACCGCGGCATCGCGGCGTCGCGATTGTTGCCGCCGAGCCGCTCCAGCGTCGAGGTGAGGTAGTAGCGCAGCCGCGCGAGCGGGTCGGGCAGGTCGGCCGCCTCACGCGACCAGCGGTCGACGGCCTCCGACATCGCGTCGCCGATCACCGCCAGCAGCAGCTCGTCCTTGCTGGCGAAGTAGCGGTAAAAGGTCTGCAGCGCGACACCGGCTTCGGCGGCGAGTTCCTGGGTGGTGAAGTCGTCACCCTTGGCGTCGATCAACTTCCTGGCCGCGTCCAGCATCTGACGGACCTGCTGGGCGATGCGTTGGCGGGACCGCTGCACAGCCGCGGAACGCTCGACCGCACGCTCTACCCAGGTCACCGGAAAACTCTATCGCCTTGCTTGTCATTCTCGACGTGTCGTATCCCATCCAGCTGAGGGCTCGGCGCGGTCTCGCGCCGGGTTTCATCCGCCGCGCGCAAGTACTCGCATTCGCCGAGAACGCACTTGGCCCTCGCCCTGAACCTATTTCGGCGCTTCGCCACCCCAATATCGGCGAACGAGAAGGTCAACCTGGTTGGGCGACAATACCGTCGGCGGCGGTCGCCCCAACTATCGCCGGTAGGGGTCGTAGTGGTTGACCTCACGCTTGTTGAGTGTGCGTTCGGTGTTGATGCGTGTGGTGGTGTCGGCGGCGCGGGTGCGTCGTCGGCGGGGCATCTTCAGGTGGCGTTGGGCTGAAGGTGGTGGGGGTGGGTGTGCGGGTGGGGGTAGGTCGGCGGTGGTGGTGTTCCAGTGTGGGAACAGCATGCGGCTGAGCGGGTGGGTGGTGTAGGTGTGTCCGCTGGGGGCTGTCCAGGTGATGGTGCCGTCGGGTAGTTGTTGGTCGTGCCAGCCGCAGAAGGTTTTCAACAAATGATGTAGGCGGCATAGGCATTTGGTGTTGGAGGGGTGGGTGCGCCCGGCGGGGTGGGGGATGGTGTGGTCGATGTCGCAGTAGTGGGCGGGGCGGTCACAGCCGGGGAAGCGGCAGGTCAGATCGCGCATGCGGATGAAGCGTTGGCAGGGTTGTGGGGGCCGGTAGCCCGGGTCGGCGATGTCGTCGGGGCGATACACGCTGCGGACGGTGGCGCCGTTGGCGATCAGTTCGGCTAGCAGTGCTGGGGGGATCACCCCGCCGCCGCGCCCGAGGATGATCGCTGCCGGGGCACCCGCCGGCGGCTGCGGCTCATAGACCGATCCAGCGCCCGGGTCACTCGGGGGTGTCGGTGGCTCGGATGTGGGTTCCTCGCTTGGCGGTGTGGGTTCGGCCGCCGGTGCCACCTCATCGTCAGCCGGTGGTGCCGGGGTGTCGGTGGACCGATTGGGTTTGCGCGATTGGGGCTTGGCGGTGGTGGTCTCAGAGCCGCCGTGGTCGTCGGTGGTGTCCTGGGTGTGGGTAGCGGTGGTGGTCTCGTCGTGCACCTCGGCGGTGTCGGCGGTGTTGGTGGTCGTGCTGTTGGGGTTGGTTTCGGGGGTGGGGGTGGCGGTGGGCTTGGTGGGGGTGGTGTCGGTGATGGCGTGGATGACGATGGCGGTGGCGCGGGGGTCGGGGGCCCCGGCGCGTGGGCACTGCGCGGCGCCGCAGTGGCAGGCCAGCTGTTCAGCGCCGGCGGCGATCGCGCCCAGGGCCGCGGCGCGGCGTTGCCCGCAGGTACGCGGATCGCCATCACACACGCTGGTGCTCAGCTCGGTGATGCGTTGCTCGAGCAGCGCGGCATCAGGGGCGCTCAGCCGGCCGTAGACGGAGGCGGTGCCGGTGGCGTCATCGGGCTTGCCGATCTGCACATCACAATTGCGGGCGGCTTCATGAAAGCGTCGCCGCGCATCGGGATCGTGGGTTTCCACGATGGCGTCGATGGCCAAGTCCAGGCGCTGCTGTGACAGCGCCCCCCAGCTGCAGGCGTGCTCGGCGATCGCGGCATCGATACGGGCGGCCAACTCGGCGTTGAGGACCAGATGGGTGCGCCAGGTGATCGTCGAGATCAGCTTGGCGCTGATCGCCCCGGCCGCAAACAGGGCAGCGACCTTGGGTAACCGCTCGCGCAGGCTCAACCCGATGGCCAGTTGTTGTTTGGCCCGGTGGTGGCTGATGCCCATGGCCGCGCCCACCTCAGCAGCCGCGCACGCCCACAGATCCACCACCCACTTTTGGCGCTCATCGTCTTCGGGTTCGGTGGCGCGTGCGGCCAGCTCCCCGACCGCGGCCAGCCGCCGCGCCGCGGCCTGGGCCTCCGCACGGGTACAGGCCTGAATCTCGGCCACCAACCCGGCCTCACCGACCGACCGAAACTCCGACCCAAACATACGTTCGATACTGCCACGGCCCACCGACAAGACAGACCCCGCAGGTCAGCGGCTTATTTCGTATACTTCACGCAGCGTCCCCCGCGCTCGACGCCGCGCCTCCATGATCGGTTGGCGAGTGACCGGTGTCTGTCGCATCGTCGGTGCGCGCCGCCGGTTTGTCGGAGTCATCAGAGAGTGCGTCGTCCTCCGCCAGGGCGTCGTCCTCCGTCAGGGCCTCTTCGTCCGGCACGGCCTCCTCATCCGCGACGGCAGCAGCCTCAGATAGCGCGTCGCTATCCAGCGCGGCGTCGTCCTCACCTGAAGAGTCGTCGGCCACAGTGATCTCGACATCCAACGGAGTGACGTCCTCTGAATCCTCCTCGTCGATGGCGGCCTCGTCCTCCGACATAGGCTCGGCAGCAGAGGACGCGGCGTCATCTGTTTCCGCCGTGGGCGCGCCGAGATGCGGTGCGACCCGGCGCAGGAGGTGGATCACCGCGTCAGTCAACACATTCGGAGGCGCATCCGGGTGCGGATACAAAAAGTTGTCCTCTGCCCACGCCGTGAACGGGAACAGCACCGGGTCGATGAGTTGATTGAGTAGATCGGGCACACGCAGCGCGTTCAATACGCTGTCGAACGCCGTAGCTACCGGCCCCTCGACCGCCGCGAACGCCTGGAACGGGTTGAAGTGCGCATTGAGCTGGCGCACCACATCGCGGTATGGAGCGCCGATGACGTCGGCCGACAACGCCTCCAACGATTCCAGCCGCGCCGCCACCGACGCATACCCGGGAAGTTGACCTCCGAAGATTCCCGCAGCGTTGTTGGCACCCTCGACGACCGCCGCGGCGAGCTGGATCGCAAGGGTCACCGGATCGATCACCGGAATCAGCTGCGCCGGTGTGGGTTCCCCGAACGGAATCGTGCGGTCGTACCCCGCATCGACCAGTGCCGTGAAGAACGGTTCGAAGACGTCGATGACCTTTTCCGGCATCCCCGCCAGCCGGAAGAGATCGAACAGCGGGAGATCCTCGGTGGGAATCCAGTAGTAGGTGGTATCACCATGTTGCTGAACGACGGTGCCCGGCACATACTTCGGGCTGTCCGGGTCCAGGCTGACCTCCGGCCCGTACAGCGCATGTACGAAAAGCACACCAAATATCGCGTTGAGGGTCGCCACCGGGTTGAGCAGAAACTGCGGGGTGTCGGCCAGACCGTCGAATTCACGCACGATGTCCATGGTCTTGATCCCGAGGTCGGTGCGTGCCGCGCCGTTGAAGGTGAAGTCGAAGAACGGAATCGTGATGCCCGCCAACCGCGAAGCGATACCGCCGTTGGGCCGGTTTCCCACACCGATGCCGACGAAGGTGACGTCGGGCACCTCCTCACCGCGTGCCTTTCGTGCGGCCAACTCGGCCTTGACCTTCAGCGATACCACGGTGCTCTGCGAGAAGCCGAACACCACAAACGGCCCGTTCTGCTCGGCCATGGCGTCGACCAGCAGATCGATTCCGCCCTCGACCGATCCGTTGATCCCGATGATCTGCGAACGTTGCCGCACGGCGATCGGCGTGTATCCCGCGTCATCGGGAACCGTCGGCGCGATGAAATCCTCGACTGCCGAATCCATGAATCCCTTGCTGGGAACGGGAAACGTGGTGCCGTCCATGATGAGCGCATTGGTCAGCAACCGCGCGCTCGTGGGAAGCGTTGGTGTCCAAGCCAACACGGCCGCACAGCTCAGTGCCAGCAATGGAATCAGAAACCTGTTCACGCGCCGCCCCGGTCGGCGGTGCGCTGCATGGCGTCCATGCACTGCTGCAGGGCGAACGCCGGGTTGAACTCGATGTGTTTGGTGGGCCCGGAGTATTTCAGGATGTGTCCGGCCGGGAAGAAGTACACCTCACCGGCCACGGCTTCCTCGTCCGGCCGGTCGGTGTTGGGATACGTTGCGCTGACCGCCCCTTCGACGACATAGCCGTAGTGCGGACACATGCACAACCCTCCGGGCAGCCCGCCGATCCGGTAGAGCTCGGTGCAGTCCAGCGGATGGTGCACCGAAGTGAACCCAACCTCCATGTCGCCCCATTGCACCGAACGGAATCCGTCTCCGGCCGCGGGCCAGCGGCCACCGCCGCCGCTCGGAAGATCGGTTGGTTTGGCGTGTGGCATATCGGCCTTTCGGGTCAGTCCAGCTTCTCCAGCCGGAACGGCATCTCGATCTCGGTCTTCTCGTTGAGGCTGCAGCCGCCGCTCTCCCCCGACGTCATGTCGAACCCGGCGAACACCCGCGAACCCGGCAGCATGAACCCGTCGTCGCCGACCGGGAAGAACCGGTAGCTCTGGTGCCCCGTCACCGTTCTGCCGGTGCCGTCGGCGCAGTGCTGCCAGTCGGGCAGATCGCGTTTGACGATGTATTCGCCGTTGCTGACGGTGATTTCGGCGTTCCAGCCCGCGTCGCTGGTCACTGTTCCGCGGCAGGTGACGACGTTGGTGCACGTCATCGCGATGGTCCAGACGCTGCGGACGGTGCCCTGGTTGCGACGGACGTCGTTGGTGGTGGCCCAGCCGCCGTTCGAGGTGGCCAGGAAGGTGCCGTTGAGGGCCCAGTCGTCGGCGGCGTGGGCATGCGGCGCGGCGACGACGCCGGCCGTGACAACCGCGGTCAGCACCGTCACCAGAGTCGCGACGCGCATCAGCGCACCGGCGTGAACCGTAGGTGCAGATCGGTCAGACCCCGCAGGATGTATGTCGGCTCGTAGGTCAACCGTCGGTCGTCGGGCCGTCCGTGGAACCGTTCGTCGACGTCGATTTCGGTCATGCGCGCCAGGATTCGCTCCAACGACACCCTGCCCTCGACCCGCGCCAGCGGGGCGCCGGGACACGAGTGGGCGCCACGCGCGAACGCGATCTGCTCGCGCACGTTCTTGCGGTCGAGCCGGAATTCGTGCGGGCACTCGAACTTGTTCGGGTCCCGGTTGGCCGCCGCGGCGGAGATCATCACCGTCGTGCCCGCCGGAATGTCGACCCCCGCCAACGTCGTCGACCGCACCGCCAGCCGGAACTCCGTCTTGACAGGGCTTTCCATCCGCAGCGTCTCCTCGATGAAGGTCGGCACGAGGCTGGGATCGTCACGCAGACGCTGCTGCAGTTCGGGCCGCTCGCACAGGATCAGCAGGGCGGCGCCGAGCAGTTTGGCGGTGGTCTCCTGGCCGGCACCGAACAGGAAGCTCGCCGTGCGCACAACCTCGGTGACGGTGGGCTGCGAACCGTCGGGGTAGGTCGCCGTGGCGAGGTCGCTCAACACGTCGTCGCGGGGCTGTGCGCGCCGCTCCTCAATGTAGGCGCTGAACTTTTCGTCGAGAAACTCCAGCGGGTTGATCGCCGCCGCGTCGCCCTCGATGTTGCCCATCAGGTGCGGGTTCGCCAGGGCGTCCCGAAACTCCCTGTGGTCCTCGCGGGGAACACCCAACAGGTCGGCGATCGCCAACAACGAGAACGGCTTGGAATACGCGGTGAGGAACTCGCACTCGCCGCTGTCGACGAACTCGTCGAGCTGGTTGTCGGCCAGCTCCCACAAGAAGTCCTGATTGGCCTTGAGCCGGCTGGGCGTCAGCAGGCGCGACAGGATGGACCGGGCCCGGGTGTGGTTGGGCGGGTCCATCGCGACCATGTGCTCGTGCAACGGCATCTGCGTGCGGTGCGCGTCGATCTGGTCGCGGATGTCATCACCTTCGGGCGTGAAGGGCAGCGGCGGGAACGGGCCGCCCACGGCCACACAGTTGGACCACTGCTCGGCGTCCTTGAACACCTCGAGGGTCTCTTCGTAGCCGGTGACCGCCACCACGCCGTGATGCGGTTCTTTCACGACGGGGCCCTGGCTGCGCAGGTACTCGAAATAGGGGTGCGGGTCGGGTACGAAATCCGGGCTGGTGAAGAAGTCGATGTCACCGAAATCGGATTTTGTCACTGCTCAACACCTTTCGCGAACTGAGGGGTACCGCCGAGCGCGGTCAGGCAGAAGTTCCACAGGTTCTCCTTGACGAGCTTCAGTTCATCACGGCTGTCGTCGGCGAATGCGTAGAAGTGATAAACCGACCGGACCAGCTCGCCGAGGAACCACGAATCCCATTCGGGGTCAGAAGGGTTGAGAAGACCCATCCCGATTGCCCTCTCGACCTCGGTGCGCAGCAGGTCGATGAAAGGCTTCTCGGCCTCGGCAAGCTCGTTGGGAAACTGCCGATGCAGCCGCCACCGGGTGGACACCACGAACTTCGCCAGGGCGGAATCCTGGCGGTCGCCGTCGAGACGCTCCAGCGTGCTCGTGATGTAGAACCGCAGCCGGTCCAACGGATCGGTGCGTCCGCTGGCCGCTTGGGTCCATCGCTCACACGCTTCGGTCATCGCGTCGCCGATCAGCGCCAGCAGGAGTTCGTCCTTGCTGGCGAAGTAGCGGTAGAAGGTCTGCAGCGCGACGCCGGCCTCCGCGACGAGTTCCTGCGTGGTGAACTGGTCACCCTTGGTGGCGATCAACCGTCTCGCGGCGTCGAGCATCTGCCCGACGTGCTGGGCGATCCGCAGACGGGATCGCTGCACCGCCGCCGAGCGCTCGACGGCGCGTTCGACCCACGATTCTGAGGGCGCCCCCGCGTTGGTCATGTCGGGGACAGCACGACGACGGGAATCGGCCTCTCCGTCCGTGCTTGGTAGACGTCGTAGTTCGGCCACAACTCGGTCATGATGCGCCACAACCGCGGTTTCTCCTCTGCGGTCGCGGTGCGTGCGGTCACGGCGATCCGCTGATCGCGCACCTGGATCTCCGCAGAAGGGTGGGCCTGCAAGTTCAGGTACCACTGGGGATGCATCGGCGCCCCGCCCATCGACGCGACGACGAGGTAGTCCTCGTCGTCGCGGCCGAAGATCAGCGCCGACGTCCGCGGCTGCCCGCTGCGCCTGCCGGTGACGGTGAGCAACAGGGTGGGTACGCCGTTCCACAGGTAGCCCACTTCGCCGGCGCTCTCGCGGTACGCCGCGACATGATCGGCGCCCACCAGTGTGAGATTTGGTGCGGTGTAGCTTTTTTCGCTCATAACACCTCAGGCCGGGTCGAAGAGGACGGGGATCGCGGTGGCGCCGCGCTCGTACAGGCCGACGAAGCGGGGTGGCTCGGCGTCGGGATCCAGCCGCAGATTCGGCAGCCGGTCCAGAAGCGCCGAGATCGCGACGGCCATCTCGGCGCGCGCCACGTGCATACCGAGGCAGATATGTGCCCCCTGCCCGAACCCGAGGTTCGGGCGCAGCGGGCGGTGGATGTCATAGGTGTCCGGGTTCTCCCACCGCTGCGGATCCCGGTTGGCCGCACCGATGTTGATGTGCACTACCGATCCGGCGGGTATCCGCACACCGCCCAGTTCGGTGTCTTGCATCACCCAGCGGGAGAACATCGGGTCGGTGGGCATCCAGCGCACCGACTCCTCGATCGCGGGCCGCAGCAGCGAGCGGTCCTGTCGCACGGCGTCGAGCAGCTCAGGGCGTTGCAGCAGCACGGTCAGCGTCGTGCCCATCTGCTTCCACGTGGTGCCCGACCCGGCGCCGAGCAGCAACAACACAAACGAATCGAGCTCGCGCTCGGTCAGATACGTGGTGTTGCCGTCGTCGTCGGTGATCTCCGCCTGAACCAGCACACTGATCAGATCGTCCTGCGGCTCTTCGCGTCGCGCCGCGATCACCGGCCGGATCAGCTCGATCACCCGCTGGGGGTCGCGAGCGAGCGCCGCGCGCACCTCGAGGGCCTGCTCGACGGGCAGCCCGAAGCTGCCGGTGATGGTGAGGATCGGGATCGCCGCGCAAAAGTCGACATTGAGCTCCGCGTGGCCGTCAGCCGCGAACCCGTCGATCAGCATGTCGACGGTGGCCGAGATCCAGTTGTCGATCCACCAGTTGCAGTTCGACGACAGGAACGACGGCTGCACCAGCGCGCGGTAGCGCTTGTGCTGCGCACCGTCCATCGACAGCATGCTGTTGGTGAGTCCCAGCGGGCCGTTGTCGAGATCGACCGGTTCCGGTGAGGACGCGAAGATCTCCGGATTTCGGTGTGCGGCAAAGCCGGTCTCGTAGTCGAACAGTGTGAAGTGGGGACGGTCGGGGTAGGGCAGGCCGTGGAAGTACATCGCGCCGTCACATCCGGTGAGCTCATGTAACACGCCGGGCAGCACGGGCCCCTGCTCACGCAGCCGATGCCAGATCGGATACGGGTCATCCTGGTAGGCGCCGCCGCTGAGCTCGTTGTAGGAGCTGCGCAGGTCGAACAGTTCGCGCAGACGCACGCGGTCCAACAGAGCAGAGGTGCTCATCGCGCCACGTACCCTCCGTCGACCGGCAATGCCACCCCGGTGACATTGCGTGCTGCGTCGGACACCAGGTACAGCGCTGCCTCCGCGCAGTCCTCGGCGGTGATCGCGCTGCCCAGTGGGTGCTGCGCCCCGACCTTTTCGGCGATCCCGGCCCGCTGCGCCTCGTCCACCTCCAAGCCGCCTGCCGCCATGAAGCCGGTCAGCGGCATGGCCGCCGGGCAGATCGCGTTGACCCGGATGCCGAACGGCGCGGCTTCGATCGCGACCGCGCGGGTCAACTGCAGCACACCGCCTTTCGTCGCGCCGTATACCGAACCGCCCCAGGCCACCAAGCCGGCCACCGACCCGGTGTTGAGGATCACGCCGCCGTCGCCCTGCTCCTTGAACTGCAGCACGGCGTGTTTGCAGCAGAGGAACACCCCGCCGAGGTTCACCGCGACCAACCGGTTGAAGTCCTCGAGCGTGTGGTCCTCGAGGGTGGCGCCGAGCCGCGGGGTCGGAATTCCGACGTTGTTGAAGACGATGTCGAGCCGGCCGAAGGAGTCCACCGCGGCGGCGATCATCGACCGGACCTGCTCCTCGACCGACACGTCGACACCGACCGCGACCGCGGTGCCGCCAGACCCCTCGATCTGGCGGACCGTCTCCTTGGCGTGGTCGAGGTCGATGTCGGCCGCCACCACCCGCGCGCCCTCCTCGGCGAACCTCACCGCGGACGCCCGGCCCACTCCCGAGCCGGCGCCGGTGACGACGGCGCTCTTGCCGTCAAGGACCCCGCCGCTCATGCGTTCGCCAGCTCGGGCGGCTCGGCGGGGGTGAAGCGGTACAGCTTCTCGGCGTTGCCGCGCAACAGTTTGTACTGAACGCTTTCCGGCAGATCTTTCATGGTGCTGCGCGCGACCTCGATGCAGTCGGGCCAGGTGGAGTCGGAGTGCGGATAGTCGGTCTCGCACATGATGTTGTCTTCGCCGAGTTCGTCGATGCTCCTGATCGCGTGACGGTCCTCGATGATGCAGCCGAAGATGTGGTTGCGGAACGTCTCACGGATGTCGAGCGTGTCCAGATCCGCGGCGTTGCCGGCGTGGCCCATGAACTTCGTGCCGCGCTTGACCCAGTACCGCTGCTTGTCGAGTACCTGTTCGGCGCGTTCGAGGAAGTAGGGCATCCAGCCCATTTCGCCTTCGGACAACGCGATTTTCAGGTTGGGGTAGCGCTGGAACAGCCCGCTGAACAACCAGGACAGCATCGTTCCCGAGGTGCGGGAGGCGCCCCAGGTCAGGTTGGCCATGAACGGCGCGTCACTGCAGATCTTGGGCAGTTGCGACGACGAGCCGACGTGCATGCTGGCCACCATTCCGGTCTCGTTGGCCGCCGCCATCACCGGGTCCCAATACCCGCTGGGGTCGTGGATGGTCGGCAGCCCCA
Organism: Mycolicibacterium pulveris; assembly: GCF_010725725.1. Taxonomy (NCBI): domain Bacteria; kingdom Bacillati; phylum Actinomycetota; class Actinomycetes; order Mycobacteriales; family Mycobacteriaceae; genus Mycobacterium; species Mycolicibacterium pulveris. Next base: position 1,629,921 of record NZ_AP022599.1, read on the forward strand.
ACGGCTCCGGGTTCTCCGAGAATGCGAACGTCGTCACGCCCCTGGCCGCCATGCGCTCGATCTCCTTGGCCGCCAGCGGTGGATCCCACATCGGGATCAGCATCAGCGGGATGTACCGGCCGGGGGCGGCCGCGCACCATTCCTCGACAAGCCAATCGTTGTAGTGTTGCAGGCATTCGAACCCGAACTCGCGGTCGCTGGCCTCCATGAACAGCTGTCCGCAGAACCGGGTGATCGTCGGAAAGCACAGCGAGGCAAGCACACCCGCGCGGTCCATGTCCTCGATGCGCGCCTTGGCGTCGTAGCAGCCCGGGCGCATCTCGGCATAGGACAGCGGTTCGGGGCTGAACTCCTCCTTGGTCTTGCCGACCACCGCGCTCAACCCCGAGTTCGGATAACGCTTTCCGTCGTAGACCCACATGTCGACCCCGTTCTCGTCGGGTTCCATGTGCGGCGCCTTGTCGCGGTCCTTCGCGGCGACGCGGTCCACCCAGAGGTTGGGTGGCTCGAGGATGTGGTCGTCGACCGAGATCAACCAGTTGAGGTCGTAGCTGGCAGCGTCGCCGTTAGCGCTCATCGTGAAAGCTCCCCTATCGACATGTGTTTGACTTCCTGGAACTCTCGGATCCCGTCGGGGCCCCGTTCGCGGCCGAGGCCGCTCTGCTTGTATCCGCCGCTGGGCGCGTAGGCCGAGAACACGGTGGTGTTCACGTTGACCGCCCCGGTGCGCAGGCGGCGCGCCACCTGCACCGCGGTCGCCACATCGGCGCCGTACACCTGCCCCGACAGCCCGTAGATGCTGTCGTTGGCGATCGAGACCGCGTGGTCGAGGTCGCGGTAGCCGAGGACGGCGATCACCGGGCCGAAGATCTCTTCCTGGGCAGCGGGATTGGCGTTGTCGGCGACATCGAGCACGGTGGGTTCGAGGTAGTATCCGCGGCTCAGTCCCTCCGGCCGTGCGCCGCCGCAGACCACCTTGGCGCCGTTCTCCTCGGCGGCCGCGATGATCCGCTCGCACTTGTCGCGCTGTGCGGCGCTGATGACCGGGCCCATCGCGGCGTCGGACCGGTCGGGCGGCCCCACCGTGATCGCGCGGTAGGCGCCGCTGACCGCCTCCACCGCCTGCGCCCGCAGGTCCTCGGGAACCAACATCCGCGTCGCCGCCACGCAGGCCTGCCCAGCCGTGCTCATCACCACCATGGCGGCTCCCGCTGCGACGCGGTGAATCGCGTCGGCCAGATAGATCTGCGCCGACTTGCCGCCCAGTTCCAGCGAGACCCGCTTCACCGTCGGCGCCGCCTGCGCCAGGATCTTGCGGCCGGCCAGAGTGGAGCCGGTGAACGACACCATGTCGACGGCCGGATGGCTGGTCAGCAATTCCGCAGCGGCAGTGCCGGATTCGACGACGACACTCAGCACACCCGAGGGCAGCCCGGCCGCATCGGCGGCCATGCCGAAGATCAGCGACGACATCGGCGTCAACGGGCTGGGACGCAAGATGACCGAATTGCCCGCCATGAGAGCGGGAATGAGCTTCTGAAAGCCCATGATCAACGCGGCGTTGTACGGCGTGATGGCGGCGACCACTCCGACCGGCTCATGTCGGCGGATGCTCAACGCAACCCGGCCACGCACCAGATCGTCGACCGGTACGGGGCTGGCTTCTTCGTGGGTCATCGACTGGTACAGGTCGATGGTCTGCCGGGCCAGCCCGACACCGGCGCGTAGTTGCGTCATCTCCGCGAACCGGGTGGGTTGTCCGGCCTCGGCGACCAGGGTGGGTACCAGAACGTCAGCGGCGGCCTCGATGTGGTCGATGAACGCGTGCAGGATCCGGGCCCGGTCCGCGACCGCCAGGTCGGCCCACCGGCCCGCGTCGAAGCTGCGGCGGGCCTCACCGATGGCGTGCTCGACCTGATCGAGCGGCGTCGCGGTGATGTCGGCGACGTGGGTCTCGTCGGCGGGATTCTCGACGCGGACCACCTCGTCGCCGGTCACCCACTGACCCGCGACGTACGTCCGTCGCTCCGCGAGAATCGCCACGTCGCCCCTTCTCCCTGTCAATCGACGATGTCACAGTAGAACATGATTCTACTTTTGACCATCTTGAGGTTCTGATATTCGCTGTGTACTCTTCTCGTCACTACAAGTGTGAGATTTCGGTCACATCTTAGGGGGAGCCCTTGGTCACCGCTAGCAAGTCGCTGAACGCTTTATGCGTCCCGGCTTGAAGCCTCGGCTGCTCGCCGGGTTGGTCGCGGTGCTCGGCGTGGCCGGGGTCGTCGCGCTGGCGATCGCGATGTTCAACGGCGCCTTCACCGCCACGGTGCCGCTCACGGTGCTCACCGACCGGGCCGGTCTGCTGATGGATCCCGGTGCGCGGGTCAAGCTGAACGGGGCTCAGATCGGCACGGTCTCGGAGATCACCGAGCGGCCGGACGGCCGCGCCGCTTTGACGCTCGCGATCGATCCGGCCCGGATGGGCCTGCTGCCCGACAACGTCGATGTCGAGATCGGCGCCAACACCGTGTTCGGCGCCAAATCGGTCGAGTTCGTTCCCCCGCGGAATCCGTCGCTGGTACCGCTGCGCGCGGGACAGGTGCTCGATTCCGAGCGCGTGACCGTAGAGGTGAACACGATCTTCGAGGATCTCAACGCCGTTCTGCAGCACGTGGATCCGACCAAGCTCAACGAAACTCTCGGCGCGATGTCGACAGCGCTGAGCGGCCGCGGTGAAACGTTCGGCCGCTCGCTCAGCGACTTCAACGCCTTTCTCGCCAAGATCGAGCCGAGCCTACCCGCGCTGAGCCGCGAACTGCAGGCGTTCCCCGATGTCGCCACCGCCTACGCCGATGCCGCACCCGATCTGATGTCGATTGTCAACAACGCCAGTCGGATCAGCCGCTCGCTGGTGGACCAGCACTCGGCTCTCGACCGGTTTCTGGTGTCCAGCATCGGGTTGGCCGATATCGGCGACGACGTCATCGGCGGCAATCGAGAAGCGCTCACCGAACTGATGCGGCTGATGGTGCCCACCACCGACTTGACCAACGAGTACCACGAGGCCCTCACCTGTTCGCTGACGGGCGTCATCGCGTTCGCGCTCAAGCCGCCCGCGCCGGTGCCCGGCGTGAACGACCTCGGTGCCCTGACGTTGGGGCTGGAGCGCTACCGCTATCCGCAGGACCTGCCGAAGGTCGCCGCGACCGGTGGACCGCAATGCGAGGGGCAGCTGCCGCTGAAGTTCAACACGTATCCGCCCAAGGTCGTCGCCGACGTCGGCACCGACCCGACCCGGTACGGCAACCAGGGCCTGTTGCTGAACTCCGATGGCCTCAAGCAATGGTTGTTCGGCCCGATCGACGGTCCGCCGCGCAACACCGCACAGTGGGGTCAGCCCGGATGAGCCTGACGCGGACCATCCTCAAGTTCGGCGCCTTCGCGGCGGTCATGACGGTTCTGACCGCGAGCCTGTTCCTGATCTTCGGCGAGTTCCGAAGCGGTTCCACCCGAAGCTATTCGGCGGTCTTCGCCGATGTCTCGAGCCTGGAGCCGGGTGATTCGGTGCGGGTGGCCGGGGTCCGGGTCGGCACCGTCGGCACCGTGACGTTGCAGCCCGACAACACGGTGGTGGTCGGGTTCGACGCCGACGAGGGCGTGGTGCTCACCAGCGGCACCCGCGCTGCGGTGCGCTACCTGAACCTCGTCGGCGACCGCTACATGGAACTCGTCGACGGCCCGGGATCCACCCAGGTGTTGCCGAGCGGGACCGAGATACCGGCCGAGCGCACCCAGCCGGCGCTGGACCTCGATCTGCTGCTCGGCGGGCTCAAACCGGTGATCCGGGGACTGAATCCCGACGACGTCAACGCGCTCACCAACGCGTTGGTGCAGATCTTCCAAGGCCAGGGCGGTGCCTTGCAGTCGTTGCTGAGCCGGACCTCGTCCTTCTCGAACACATTGGCCGACAACAACATCGCGCTGGAAAGCCTCGTCGACAACCTCGAAGCGGTGCTGGGAACCCTCGGCGCGGAAGGTGAGCGGTTCTCGGGCGCGCTGGATCGGTTCGAACGGCTGACCTCGGAGTTGGCGGCCGACCGCAACACGATCGGCGAGGCCGTCAGCGCGCTCAGCGCCGGTACGGCGTCGGTCACACAGCTGCTGTCCGAGGCCCGTCCCCCGCTGGCAGGCACCGTCGACGAACTTCACCGGCTGGCCCCGCTGCTGGAGAAGGACAAGGACCTCATCGAGGTGTCGCTGCAACGCGCCCCCGAGAACTACCGCAAGCTGGCGAGGGTCGGCTCCTACGGCAGCTTCGTGAACTACTACCTGTGCGGTATCACCGTGCGTGTCACCGATCTTGAAGGCCGCACCGCTGTCTTCCCGTGGATCAAGCAACGAGACGGAAGGTGTGCCGAACCGGATGCTTAAGTACCGCGGCGCCAACCTGAAACGGGCGGGCTTCATCGGGGTCGTGCTCATGGTGTTGGTCGTCGCCGTCGGGCTGCAACCCGAACGGCTGCTGTCGTGGGCCACCGCGATCAGGTATCACGCCGAGTTCGCCGAGGCCGGCGGGCTGAGCCCCGGCAACGAGGTCAAGGTCTCCGGCGTAAAGGTGGGCACCGTCACCGACGTCGCACTCGGCCGAAACGGCGCCGTCGTCACCTTCGTCGTCAAAGACACTGTGCGCCTGGGGGATCAGACCACCGCGCACATCAGGACCGGAACGCTGCTGGGTGCGCGGATCCTCACGCTGGAACCCGACGGCCGCACCGCAATGAAGCCCGGCGACATGATCCCGCTGTCCCGGACCGGCTCGCCCTATTCGCTCAACGAGGCGGTCAACGACCTGACCACCAACGTCGCCGCGACGGACACCGCCACGCTGAACCACTCGCTCGACACGCTGTCGGCCACCCTCGACCAGATCGCCCCGACACTGGGACCCACCTTCGACGGGCTCACCCGGCTGTCGCGGTCATTGAACAGCCGCAGCGAAACGCTGGGCAGGCTTTTGCAGAACGCCGCCGCGGTCACGGATGTGCTCGCCCAGCGCAGCCACCAGTTGAACACGTTGATACTCAACGCCAACGACCTGCTCGCGGTGCTGGTCGAACGCAGGCAGGCGATCAGCGAACTGCTCGCCAACACCAGCGCGGTCGCTAGGCACTTGACGGGCCTGGTCAAAGACAACGAAGCCGAACTGGCCCCGACACTTGATCGGCTCAACGCGGTGACCGCGATGCTGGAGAAGAACCGCGACAGCCTCTCGGCGGCGCTGCCGGGGCTGAAGAAGTTCGAGATCACCACCAGCGAGGCGGTGTCCAGCGGCCCCTACTACAGCGCCTACGTGCCCAACCTCATACCTCCCGAGCTGCTGCAGCCGTTCTTCGACTACGCGTTCGGCTTCCGGGCCAACGATCCGCACATGCCGCGCGCACTGTTTCCGTGGCCGCGCAACGGAATTCCGGGAGGTTAGCGATGACGCGGTCGAAGGTTGTCCTGCTCGCGGCGCTGATCGTCATGTTGGTCGCGGGCACCGCGCTGGTGGTGCACCAGACGTATTTCGCACCGAAGATCATCACGGCCTACTTCTCCTCGGCCACCGGGTTGTATCCGGGCGACGACGTCCGCATCGTCGGGGTCAAGGTCGGCCGGATCCGGTCCATCACCCCGCAGCCCGACCGGGCCGAGGTCACCATCGAGGTGGATCACGACGTGCGGGTCCCCGCCGACGCCAAAGCCGTCATCGTCGCGCAGAACCTGGTCGCCGCGAGGTACGTGCAACTGGCGCCGCTGTACCGCGAGGGGGAGCCGCAGCTGCCCGACGGCGCGGTCATCGACCAGTCGCGCACCGCGGTTCCGGTCGAATGGGACGAGGTCAAGGAGCAACTGTCCAGGCTGGCAACCGAACTCGGACCGGACAGCACCCTGTCGAGCAGTTCGGTGGGCCGGTTCATCGAGGCCACCGCCGACGCCATGGACGGCAACGGCGCCAAGCTGCGGGAGACCTTCGCGGTGCTTTCGAAGCTCGCGCGCACCCTGTCCGACGGCAGCGGCGACATCGTGGCCACCATCGAGAACCTGCAGACCTTCGTCACCGCGCTACGCGACAGCAGCGACGACATCGTGCTGTTCGGGGACCGGCTGGCCACGTTCAGCACCGTGATGGCCGACAGCAGAAGCGATCTGGAGGCCGCGATCGCGGAGTTGGGCGTGGCGGTCGGCGAGATCAAGCGCTTCATCGCGGGCACCAGGGACAAGACCGCCGATCAGGTGCAACGCCTCGCCAACGTCACCCAGGTGCTGGTCGACCATCGGTCCGACGTGGAAAACATCCTGCACGTCGCCCCTACGGCGTTCGCGAACTCCTACCACATCCTCAACCCGAACGTTCCCGGTGCGCTCGGCACGTTCGTGCTCACCAACTTCTCCAACCCGGTCGCGTTTCTGTGCGGCGCGATCGGCGGCATCGCCAACGTCACCGCGCCCGAGACCGGCAAGCTGTGCGCCCAATACCTCGGGCCCGCGCTGCGGTTGCTCAACTTCAACATCCTGCCGCAGCCGCCGATCAACCCGTTCCTGATGCCGTCCTACACCCCGGACAAGGTGGCCTACGCCGATCCCGCGCTCGCGCCCGGCGGGGGCGGCGGCGCCGATCCGCCGGAGCCACCGCCGGCGGTGTCGGCCTACACCGGGGCGGGCGTCGTGGCGCCGCCCCCGGGTTTCCTGCCGCCGCAGGCCCCGCCCTCGCTGCAGGACGTGCTGTTGCCTGCCGAAGTTCCGGGAGGGTCACCGCCATCGTGAACATGCGTGCCTTACGTCGAAGCGCCGCGGCCGGGATCTGCGCCGCGGTGACGCTCACCTCGTGCGGGTTCGGCGGGGTGAACACGCTTCCGCTTCCCGGTGCGGTGGCCAGCGGACCCGGCAACGACGTCTATCACGTGCAGATCGCCAACGTCGGGACGCTGGAGTCGAATTCGCCGGTGATGATCGACGACGTGGTGGTGGGCAGTGTCGGGGCCATCGACGTCGTCGACTGGCATGCCGAGGTCGAGGTGCGGGTGAAGCCCGACACCGTGGTCCCCGCCAACGCCGTCGCCGCCGTCGGGCAGACCAGCCTGCTGGGCTCGATGCACGTCGCGCTCGATCCGCCGATCGGCGAATCACCCACCGGCCGACTGCAGCCGGGTTCGACGATCACGCTGGATCGGTCGTCGACGTACCCGTCCACGGAGCAGACGCTGTCGTCGTTGTCGGTGGTCGTGAACGCCGGCGGGCTCGGCCAGGTCGGTGATTTCGTTCACAGCACCGCCGCCGCGCTGTCCGGCCGAGAGGCTGACGTACGCGATCTCATCGACCGGCTCGACACGTTCGTGGGAACCGTTGACGAGCAACGGGATCGATTCGCCGCATCCGTCGAGGCGCTGGATCGACTCACCGCTGTCCTGGCGGCGCAGCGTTCCGACATCACCGACGCGCTGCACACCGTACCGCCGGCGCTTGACGTCCTATTGCAGGAACGTGCGCAGTTCGTCACCGCGATGCAGAAGCTGGGCGAGTTCAGCGACACCGCAACCGAACTGGTCAACTCCACCCAGGACGACCTCGTGCGCAACCTGACCAATCTCGAGCCGACGCTGAAGGCGCTCGCCGACGTCGGCCCGTACCTCGGCACGGTGGTGGCCTACCTGCCGACCTACCCGTTCTCGCAGAACTTCATCGACCGTGCCATCCGCGGCGACTACATCAACATCTTCGCGGCCATGGACCTGACCGTGCCGCGGCTCAAGCGCTCGTTGTTCCTGGGTACCCGATGGGGCGACCCGAACGCCGACTTCGTTCCCGCACCGGGCGATCCGGTACACCTCAATTACACCTACGAACCGCTCAATGTGGGTGTGACTCCGCCCGTGCCGGTGGACACACCCCTTCCGAATGCCGCCCCGGAGCCCGCTGCGCCATCGGCGCTTCCGGCCGCACCGCAGGCGCCGCCGCCGACATCCACGATCTTCGCCGGGCCGTACCCCGCCGGAGCGAGCTGATGCTCAGCCGGATCGTCCGCACCCAGCTCATCGTGTTCACCGTCGCGTCGGTGATCGCGATGACGGTGATGGTGTTCGGCTATCTGCAGGTGCCGACGTGGTTGGGCATCGGGCACATCACGGTGACCGTGCAACTGGAGGGCACCGGCGGGTTGTACCGGTTCGGCAACGTCACCTACCGCGGCGTGCAGATCGGCAAGGTGTCAAGCGTCGAGCCGACCGCCTCGGGCGCCACCGCGACCCTCTCACTCACGGATTCGCCGCGCATCCCCGCCGACGTCGAGGCCCACGTCCGCAGCGTGTCGGCCGTCGGCGAGCAGTACGTCGACCTGGTTCCCCGCGCTGGCGGGCCCCCGTTCCTGGAGAACGGCGCGGTCATCGAAAGGCGGGACACCACGATCCCGCTCAAAGTGGGCCCGGTGCTCGACGAGCTGAGCGCGATGGTCAAGAGCGTGCCGAAGCAGAAGCTGTCCGATCTGCTCGACGAGTCATTCCTCGCGTTCGACGGGGCCGGCTACGACGTCGGTTCGCTGCTGGACTCGGGAGCGCGCATCGCCGCCGACGCCAACGCCACCGCAGATCGCACCCGGATCCTCGTCGACGACAGCGAGCCGCTGCTCGACTCGCAGGCGCAAAGCACTGAGGCACTGCGAATCTGGGCGCGCAGCCTCAGCGCGGTCACCGGCCAGCTCGTCGACAGCGATCCGGAGATCCGCACCGTGCTCAACACCGGTCCCGGCGCCGCCGACGAGATCGCACGCCTGCTCGAGCAGGTGAAGCCGACGCTTCCGGTGCTGTTGGCCAACCTGACCACGGTCGGCGAGGTCGGGGTCACGTACAACCCGTCGCTGGAACAACTGCTGGTGCTGCTGCCGCCGTACGTCGCCGGGTTCGGTTCGCTCTCACAGTTGAACAACCCGGTGGGCCTGTCGCTGGGCGGCTTCTCGTTGATGAACGGTGATCCGCCGCCGTGCACGGTGGGTTTTCTGCCGCCGTCGCAGTGGCGTTCACCCGACGACGAGACGGTGATCGACACGCCCGACGGTCTGTACTGCAAGCTGCCGCAGGATTCACCAATCGCCGTGCGCGGGGTGCGCAACAACCCGTGCATGGGCAAGCCGGGGAAACGGGCGCCGACGGTGGAGATCTGCAACAGCGACGAACCGTACAAGCCGTTGGCGATGCGCCAGCATGTGTTGGGGCCGTACCCGTTCGATCCCAACCTGGTGTCGCAGGGTGTGCTCCCCGATGACCGGGTGCTGCCCGACAGCAACACCTTCGCTCCGATCGAAGGCACGCCGCCGCCGCCACCTCCGAATGCCGCCGCCGTCCCTTACGACCCCCGCACCGGGCGCTACATCGGTAGCGACGGGCAGGTCTATGAGCAGACCGACCTGAACAGGCAGCCCGCGACGTGGCAGGATCTGTTTCCGCGCTGACTCGTCACAGCGGTTCCGACGAGTACGCCACCACACCGCCGAAGTGCGGTGCGGCCTGGCACGCCAACGCGATCGACGCGTCACGTTGCCGCTCACCGGCGCGCCGCGACAGCTGCAGGTAGCACTCCAGCATCTGCGGCACACCGTGCATGCGCCCGTTGCCGAGCGCACCACCCCCCGACAGTGCGGGCACCGCGCCGGGACGGTCGGCGTCGATGCCGCCCGCCTCGACGAAGCGGTGGGCCTCGCCGACCGGGCAGATGCCGAGTACCTCCAGCCAGAACCACACCAGGGGTGAGAACCCGTCGTAAACCTGGGGCAGGTCAACGTCTTTGATGCTCAGACCGGTGCCGCGCCACAACCGGGCCGCGGTGTGCGCTCCGCCGTCGAGGATGTCGTCCAGCGGCCAGTGCATGGGCAGCCGGCGCGGCGGCGGGGCGCTGCTGGCGTAGCCCGCGACATACACCGGTGGGTGCGGCAGATCCCGCGCCCGCTCGGCGGTGGTGAGGACGAACGCGGCGACGCCGTCGACCGGGATGTCGCAGTCCAGCCGACACACCGGGTCGACCAACTGTGGTTCGGCGAGGTACTCCGTCGTGGTCAACGGCCTGCCGCGCCAATACGACCAGGGCAGCCGCGCGCCGTTCTTGCGGGCTTCGGTCACCACCGCGGCCATCGACTCCCGGCGCGCGCCGAACCGCAGCAGATACTCGTTGTAGGGCAGCGCGATCATCGCCAGCGGGCCGAAAAGCCCTTGCGGCGCCGACCATTGCGCGGCTCCCCGGATGTCCCGCATCGGGTTGCCGTGGTAGCTGCCCGCCGGGTTGTGCAGCGCGCGGTGCACCACGACATAGTCCGCGGCACCGCTGATCAACGCATTGACCGCCATCCCCACCGAGCCGCTGAGCTGGCCGATGCCGTCGAACCCGGCGACGTAGGCCGGCGTCGCGCCGAGGCTGCGCGCCAGCCAGGTCGGGGAGACGATCGTCACGCCGTCGACAAGCTGATGTCCGCCGGCGCTGGGCAACATGGCAGAGCCCACGAAGCCGTCCACCACCTGCAGGCTCAGCCCGGCGTCGGCGATGGCGGCGCGTGCGGTGTCCACCGCCACCGCACCCAGCGCACGTTTCGCGCGGCGTTCGATCGTGCTGTGCGCATAGCCGACGACGGCGACCCGGCTACGCATGGAAACGCTCATCGGGCCAACTCGAAAGCGGGAACGGCGATTTCGTCGGAAAGGTCCTCGAACGCCACCCGTACCGGCGCACCGAGGTGTAGGTCCGCATCGACGCCGTCGAGCAGGCGGCCGACGAGCCGCAGGCCCGATTGTTCGGCGAGTTCGACGTCGACGAGCACGAACGGCACGTCGAAGCCCGGCAGGAACGCCTGGCGCACCACCGTCCACGACCGCACCACCCCGCGACCGCTGACCGCGGTGAACTCGTAGCACGGATCGGTGGAGCCACACGCGGTGCACACGACGTCGGGCGGCGTCGTCAGCACCGCGCACCGCGCGCACCGGGCGACGGTCAGGACGTGTTGCGCGGCCGCCGCCCAGTACGGCGCCGACGTCTCGTCGGGCACCGGCAGCGGACGGTGCGATGTCACGGAATCACGCCCCGCTCGGCAAGCGCGCCGATGCGGTCCCAGTCATATCCCAGCTCCTCCAACACCGCCTCGGTGTGCTCGCCGTGTTCGGGCGCGCGCCGCAACGCAGGCGGATGCTCGTCGAATTGCACAGGGACGCTGGGCAACCGGTAGGTCGTGCCGTCGTCGGTGACCACATCGCCGATGTAGGAGTTGGCGGCCACCTGCGGGTCCTCGGCGACTTCGGCGATCGTCTGGATCGGCGCCCACGGCGCATCCAGGTTCGCCAGCACCTCCTTCCACTGCGCCAGCGTGCGTTCGGCGAAGATCGCGTCAAGTTCGGCGACGCAGGCGGCCGCGTTGACACGCCGGGCGGCGAGATCGACGAACCGCGGATCGCCTGCGAGTTCGGGCCGCCCGACGGTGCGGCAGAAGTCGGCCCAGTACCGGTCGCCCTGCAGGAACATCAGCTGGACATGCCTGCCGTCCTTGGTGCGGTAGGTGGCCGTCAGCGGGTTGACCATCGGGCCGCGACCCGAGACCGGCTGCGCCTCACCGCCGTTGAGGGTGGCCAGCAGATCCGAGGACAGCATCCACATCGCCGTCGCCAGCAGCGAGACGTCCACCACCGAACCCGTGCCGGTGCGGGTGCGCTTGAGCAGGGCCGCGGCGATGCCGAAGGCCAGCGCCATGGCGCCGTTGCGGTCACCCATGGCGCCGCGCTGGCTGATCGGGTAGTCGCGTTCGGTGGGGGTGAGCATGTGGCCGACCCCGCCGCGCGCCCAGAACGCCGAGCTGTCGTAACCGGGCTGGTCGGCGTCGGGCCCACGCACACCGAAGCCGTGCCCGCGGGCGTACACCAGGTGGGGGTGGCGTTCGCGCACCGCGTCCGCGCCCAGGCCCAAGCGGTCCAGCGCGCCGGGACGAAGGCTGGTGAGCAGCACGTCCGCCGACGCCAGCAGATCGTGCAGCACATCGAGGCCGCCAGGGTCACGCAGGTTGAGCGCGACGGACCGCTTGCCCCGATTCGCCAGCGCCATCGACAGATTGACGCCGCCGCGATCGGTACCGATGCCCTGGGTGGCCAGCCCGCGGTACGGGTCGCCGTCGAGCCGCTCGACCCTGATCACGTCGGCTCCCCAATCGGCGAGCAGGGCGCCGGCGACGGGCACGAAGACCCACTGGGCCAGTTCGACCACCCGGATCCCGTCAAATGCGCCACTCTGCGTCATCGCCCGCCTTTCGGCTACTTCAGGCAGCTGCCCGCGTCGATCGGAAGCGGGACGCCGGTGATGTAGCGGGACTCGTCGGATGCCAGAAACAGTACGGCGTTGCTGATGTCGACGGACTCGACCCACGGAATCGGCAGCATGTGAAACATCTGGCAGATCGGCTTGATGTCGTCGGGTCCCGGGTTGTCCAGGTCGGGCCGGAAAGCCTTGTAGGTGGACTCGTTCAGCAGCAGGTCGGTGCCCACATGGGTCGGATGCACGGAGTTGACGCGGATCGAAAACTGCCCCAGTTCGACCGCGAAGGTTCGCATCAGCCCGACGACGCCGTGCTTGGCGGTGACGTAATGGCCCACGTGCGGATAGGCTTTCAGGCCTCCCACCGAGCTCGTCAGGATCACCGATCCGCCCCGGCCGCCGGCCTTGATGTGCGGCACCGCAGCCTTGACCGATTTCCACACTCCGGACAGGTTGACGTCGAGCATCTGCTGCCAACGCGGTTCGTCCATCTCGTCGAGCATCGCGCCCGGCGTGCCGATTCCGGCGTTGGCGACGACGACGTCGAGTCGGCCGAGTTGTTCCACTGCGCCGTCGACCGCGGCTTTCAACGCGTCGAAGTCCCGCACGTCCACCTCCGCGGTCACCACCCGCCGGTCGAGCGCCTTGACCAGGTCGGCGGTTTCGGCGAGGTCGGCGGGTGAGGCGCCCGGTTCCGGCGTGCCCTCGATGTGGCGGCAGACGTCGACGGCGATGATGTCGGCGCCCTCCTGAGCCAGCCTGACCGCGTGACTGCGACCCTGGCCCTTCGCCGCGCCGGTGATGAGGGCCACCTTGCCCGCTACCCGTCCGGTCACTTCGCTCTCCTCACAGTGTGTGGGTACGTTGAACCTGCTGGCGCACAAGGTATTTCTGAACCTTGCCGCTGGCCGTGCGGGGGAAGTCGTCGGCCTGATGCAGCTCTTCGGGCCATTTCTGCCGCGCCACCCCCGCGGCGTCGAAGTGGGCCCGCACCTGCTCGCGGTTCGGCATCGCCTCCCCCGGCCTGACCCTGAGCACGGCGACGACCCGCTCACCGAACCGTTGATCGGGTGCCGCCACCACGACGGCCTCGGCCACCTGCGGCATCGTCAGCAGCACCTCCTCCACCTCGATGGCGGAGACGTTCTCGCCGCCGCGGATGATGACGTCGGCCTTGCGGTCGGTGATGGTCAGATAGCCGTCCTCGTCGAGCACCCCGATGTCGCCGGTGTGATACCAGCCGTCGTCGTCGAACGCGCGCCTGGTGAGCTCGTTGTCGAGGTAGCCCAGGCACAGATCCGGCCCGCGGGAAAGGATCTCGCCGTCGGAAGCGATCCGGATCTCCACCCCCGGCCGCGCGTTTCCGTCGGTGTACAGCCGCTTGTCCAGTGCCGCGTCGGGTCGCGAACCGGTGATCGACGGATGCTCGGTGCTTCCGTAGGACCGGGTGACCACCAGACCCAGGTCGGTCAACCGGCGGGTGACCGCCGCAGGCACGGCCGAGCCCCCGAGGCCCAGGTAGGGCATGTACTGCAGGTGTTCGTCGGTGAACTCGGGATGGTCCAGCAGGCTGGTGATGAAATACGTTGGGCCACCGCCGAAGCCGACTCCGTCGTTCTTCATCAACGCGAGCACCGCCGCGGGGTCCCACGCGTCGGACAGATGCACCGGCACGCCTTCCAGCACCGGGCACAGCAGCCCGCCGAGCATGCCGATGAAGTGCCCGACCGGCAGCGCCATCAGGTTGCCCGCCGGGTTGTGCACGTGGTTGGCGGCGAGCTGGCGGATCTCGCATCCCAGGGTCTGGTGGCTGTGCACAACGCCTTTGGGGTCGCGGGTGGTGCCCGAGGTGAACGCGATCAGGGCCGGCCCCGACGGATCGGTCTCCGCGACGCCCGCCATCGGCTGGGCGGCGAGCAGGCCCTCGAAGTTGTCCTGCCCGCGCGAACCCACCACGCCGACGACCGGCACGTCGCCGCACAGGTCGGGGTGGTACTTCATCCGCCCGAACTCGGTGGCGGTGATGAACACTCGGGGCCGCGCGGTACCGAGAATATGGCCGAGTTCCTTGCGGCCGTAGAAGTGCACGATCGGCACGACGACCGCGCCAAGCAGCGCCGAGGCCCAGAATGTCGCGGCCGCTTCCATCCAGTTCGGCAGCTGGAACGCCACCACGTCGCCCGGCCCGACGCCGCGGGCCCGCAACCCGGCCGCCAACCGACGAGCCACCTGTTCGACGTCGCCGTAGGTGCCCGCGTACGGCCGCTCGGTGGAGTGGACGCGAAACACCATGTCCCGCCGGGACTGCAGGGCCGCGCACAGCAGGTCTCCGAGGGTGTCCGAGGTCCACCAGCCCTCGGACTCATAGCGCGTCCGCAGCGCGGCGGGGATGTCGCGACTGCAGATCACCGACTCTCCCTGTCCAGGTGGCAGATGGGCAGGTGTCACCATAGCAAGGCTCTCGCATTACGAGAGTCATATTCTACTTTTACATGGGAGTTATTGGACCCCACAGGGTCACGATCACGACAAACTAGGCTGGCCGCATGCGGATTTCGCTGGCGCAGATCCTCAGCGGCACCGAACCTTCGGCCAACCTGGGGTTGGTCGAGGACTACACCCGCCGCGCCGCCGACGAGGGCGCCCGGCTGGTGTTGTTTCCCGAGGCGACGATGTGCCGCTTCGGGGTGCCGCTCGCGCCCGTCGCGGAACCGCTCGACGGACCGTGGGCGTCGGGCGTGCGGGCCATCGCCGAGCGGGCCGGCGTCGTCGTCGTCGCGGGCATGTTCGTCCCGGCACCCGACGGGCGGGTGACCAACACGCTGATCGCGGCCGGCCCCAGCTCGGACGGTTACATCGACACGCACTACGACAAGATCTACCTCTACGACGCGTTCGGCTTCAAGGAATCCAAGAACGTCGCGCCGGGCCGTGAGCCGGTGACCATCGAGGTCGACGGCCTCACCGTCGGCCTCACCCTGTGCTACGACGTGCGATTCCCGGAGCTATACGTCGAATTGGCCCGCCGCGGAGCACAACTGTGCACCGTGCACGCCTCGTGGGGAAGCGGCGACGGCAAGCTCGCGCAGTGGACGCTGCTGGCCAGGGCCCGCGCGATCGACACCACCGGCTACGTCGCCGCCGTCGACCAGGCCTACCCCGGCGACGACATCGCGGCGGCCGGCCCCACCGGGGTGGGCGGCAGCCTGGTCGCCTCACCGACCGGCGAGGTGCTGGCCTCGGCGGGTCCCGACCCGCAGCTGCTGGTCACCGACATCGACCCGGTCGCCGCCGAGAAGGCCCGCCAGACCATCGCGGTGATGAGCAACCGCGCGGAGTTCCTCTCGACAGGTAAGGCAGAATCGCGGGGATGACTGAGCCAGGCCCACCGCCACCGGGACCAGCAGGCCCGCCCCCGCAAAGTGGCCCGCCCCCGCAGGGGCCGCCACCACCACCACCGGGACCACCGCCACCACCACCGGGACCGCCCCCGCCACCGGGGCCGCCAACTGAAGAGGACGCGTCGCTGCTGGGCAAGCTCACCAACCTGTTGCGCGATCCGCTGTCGATCGTGCTCGTGCTCGTCATCGTGCTGGCGCTGGCGTTCGCCGGCGTGCTCATCGGTGAGCTCTACGCGCGCAACCGGGCCAACACCGTGGTGGCCAGCGTCGTGGAATGCGTGGTGGAGGACCAGGCGAGCGCCTCATTCGGCGTCATGCCCCCGTTCCTGTGGCAGCACATGACCGGGCACTACACCAACATCCACATCGAGACCGCGGGCAACCAGGTCCGCGAGGCCAAGGGCATGAAGGTCACCCTGACGATCAACGACGTGCGCCTCGAGGACACCGCCACCTCGAGCGGTTCGGTCGGCTCGCTGGTCGCGAACATCACCTGGACGACCGAGGGCATCCGGCAGACGATCGCCGATTCGATCCCGCTCGTCGGCGCGTTCGTCAACGGCGTGACGACCAACCCGGCCGAGGGCACCATCGAGCTGGAGGGTGCGCTGGGCAGCATCAAGGCCAAACCCACGGTCGTCAACGACGGCATCTCGCTGCAGGTCACCCAACTGACCGGGCTGGGCTTCACGCTGCCTCGCGAGGCCGTGCAGCCGGCGCTGGACGCCTTCACCGCCCAGCTGACCGAGAACTACCCGATGGGCATCTCCGCCGACTCGGTCGAGGTCACCGATGCCGGTGTGGTGAGCCGGTTCTCGACGAAGAACGCGTCGATGCCGAAGGGCGAACAAGACCCCTGCTTCGCGCAGCTCTAGGGTCTCAGCCGTCCAGGTCGCGCCAGCGGAAGCTGTTGACGTACTTGCCCATGTCCATGGCGAGCTGAAGGTTCGCCGCGGACGGATGCCCGGGCCCGTCGTCGGGAGTGAACTCGCGGTAGGGGCCGATCGCCGCGGCCACCAACGCGTAGTCGTACTTGACGGCGACCATGACGATCAGCCGCAGCCGGCTGAAGGTTCCGCTGGCGCCCTGCGGGTATTCGTCGACGACGACGCCGTAGCCGGGTTCGTACCCCACCATGGCGTTGGGGATTTCGTAGTCGGTGACGGCCTCGGGAAAGCGTTCTCGGATCAGGTCTTGAGCGATCTGCTTCGGCGACTGGCTGTGTGCGGGCATCCCGAACAGGTGCAGGGTGCCGGTGTCGCCGCCGACGAACTCGAGCTTGACCCCGTCCGGATTCAGCGTGGCCTCGTAAGCCGTTCCGGGACCGGGGTACTGAACCGTGAACGCACCGTCGCTGGCGACGAAGCGCGGGTTGGACTCGACCTGCTCCCCGAACGGCGGACGGCCACAGTCCGGTGGGCAGACGTACGCCACCGGAGGCGGGGTGAGCACCGCGGCGACGGCCGCACCGCCCGCCGCCGCGACGCCGACACCGGCACCCAGCACCGCGAGCACCCTCGTGAGGCTGGTCTGACGCACCGGCTCGGCCGTGGTGTCCCGTCGCGCGGCGCGCGAAGCACGCGACGCCGCAAGGCTGGCCACGCCGCAGTTCGGGCACAACGCCGTGTCGGCGACGACGTGCTCACAGTGCGCGCACAGCACACGGCGGTCCGGGTCGGCGTCGTCGTCGGGTTCGTGCAACAGCATCTGCTGCAACCCGAGGCGTAGCGCCAGCAGCGCGACCACCGCGATCGCCACGTGCAGCGCGAAGTGCTGACCGTGCAACAGCGGAGACACCTCGAGCAGTCCCGAGACAGCGTAAATCCCCAGCCCCACAAGAACACTGACGGCGATCGACCGCGTCCGCCCCGACCACAACGCGGCACCGACCAGCCCACCCACTGCCGCGGCGGTCAACGGGATCGCCGCACCCACGATCCCGGCCATCGTCAGCAGCCCGCTGACCGGCCAGCCCTCAGCGGTGATGCCGGTCGCGAACTCCGGGGCCATCCGCGTGAGGGTGGCCGCCGCGGTGAACGCGAGCGCACTCCACGCGCCGAGCGCAAAGCCGTCCAACGATTCCCGGTCGGGTTGGCGGATCAGCCGCACCACCGCCACCGGGACCAGCATGAGCACCGCGCTCACCGTCGGTATCGCGACACCGAGAACATAGGCGTGCGTGTCGGTTTCGGGGCCGAACAGCGCGATGTCGTAGGCGTCGGCGAACATCACCCCGATCAGCCGCGCCCACCCGACACCGATGCCGATCGCCAGCACCGTGGTCAACGCCAGCGAGCGCGCAGGCAGATCGCGATGCGCGTCGGACTCGTACAGGTACAGCACGAACACCAGCGGCACCCCGAGCGCGCACACCATGATCAGCGGCGCCTGCCAACGCAGCAGGGCGAAGCCGATCGCCGTCACCACCACGGCGGCCAACGCCACCCGGAACGGTGTGCGGGAGCGGTGAGGCAGACGCGGGAACAACGAACTGGCCGCCGACAGCCGCAACACGGGTTCCGATGGTGCCGCGGCGTATTCACCCATGCGCAGCCGGCCCCGACCGTCGTCCCGGGAACTCACCGCGGCGCCACTCCCGTCTGCAGGTCGAGCAGGTTACGCGCGAGGTTGGAGGTGTTGGGGCTGCCAAGCCCGGTCACCAGGTCGTAGCCGGGTTGGGCGAGGTCGACAGCATTTCCGCCGCGGCGCACGTCGCGGAAGCCGGGCAGGTTCGATCCGGCGGCCACCCGGTACAGCTGCGGGTTGAGGTTGCCCAGCGGGCGGCCCCCGTTGGCGACGATGTACTGGTTCATCAGCACGGTCAGCGCGGCCCAGATCGGTGCCGCCTGGGATGTGCCGCCGCCGAGCACCTCCCGCTGGTTGTAGATGAACCGCACCCCGGTGAACGGGTCTGCGACGGCGGCGACGTCGGGTGAGAGCCGCCTGCCCTCGGTGTCGCGATCCACCGTCAGCTCCTTCTGCCACTCCGGACGGTCGAACAACTGCGACACCCCGCCGCTACTGCCATGTGACAGCGGCGAATCCACCCACGCGCGCTCGGCGCGCCACTGACCGCGCGGTCCGGTCGACAGCGTGGTCCCGCCGACCGCGGTCATGGTGGGCAGCGACGCGATGGAGTCCAGCCCGATGTCGTCCGCACCCGGAGGCGACGACCACTCGTCGCCCCCCTTGCATTCCAGCCCACCGTTGTCGCCGCTGGCGTCGAACGCCGACGTGCCGTTGTCTTGAGCGGCCGTCAACGCGGCATGTACCGGAGCGAGATCCGCTGCGGTCACCAGCTTTTCGCAACCCCACCCGATCGACAGGCTCCACACCGCACCGGGGAACTGCCGGTCGACCGACTCGAACAGCCGGCCGATCTTCTCGTAGGCGCCGTCACCCTCGACGGTCGGTCGGGCGTTGACCACCACGAGCTGCGCGTCGGGTGCGATGGCATGTGCCACTTGCAGATCCATCGCTGTCTCGCCGCGGGTCTCTTCGGGTTTCCCGCCCACCCAGATCGGCGTGAACCGCGGCAACCCGGACGTGTCCGCGAACATGTCGAGGTCGTCCTGCTCAGCGCCGTCGAACGCGAAGAACACGATCGTGGCGCCCTTGCCGGTGAAGCCCGCATCGGCGAGCGGTGTCGCGTTGTACACCTCGAGCAGGCCCGTCGGCGTCAACCCGCCTTTGGGCACGTCGAGCGGAAAGAACCCGGGTGCCAGTCCGGAAACCTTGGTGTGGTGCGGCGTGTAGCTCATGATCCGGCCGACCTCGGTGACCGATCCACGCAACGGCATCGGCACCGACGGCTGCGCAGGCGACGCGTAGAACTCCTGCCCCTTCGGGCCGCGGTAGTCGCGAACGGGCACGTCGAACGCGCGCGCGATGTCCTGCGCGGCGCCCTCGACGATCGCCCAGTCGTCGCCGGGGCGCCATCGCACCCGCAGGTCGCGGGCCTCGGCCCAGTTCATCAGCGCATCGGGTCGGCCCGCCCCATCGAGCGCGACGGTGAGCTGGGCATCGGCGGCGCGTGACCGACCCAGATCCGTCGAACTGGCCAGCAGCGCCGCAAACGGGCCGGTGATCAGCTCCGGAGTGCGTGGCGCACATCCGGCCGACGCCCCGATCAGCAGCGCGGCCCCGACGACGGCCGCGACCCGGCGGCTACTGCCCCCGAGGACCGTGGTGGGGACCAGGAGTCGGACCTGGGGCGGGCGGCGCATAGACGGTGGGTGAGAACGGATTCGGCCCGGGGTCGATGCGTGGCGCCTTCTCGGTCGGCGAGACCGGGGCCGCCGGGGCCGACGTCGTGGCGGTCGTGGTGGTGGTGGTCGTCGTCGTCTCGGGGGCCTGCTCCTCTTCGCTGGAGCAGCTCGCCGTGAGCGCACCCATGGCGACGATGGCACCCATGCCGGCGACGGCCGCGACCCGGCGAGGCCAACGGTTCTGTTCAGTCATCTCGTGATCCTATCCGCGGGCTCGCTGAAACCAGCAAATTGTTTGTGACGTCAATTAACACTCTGATCGTACTCGATTCCCTCCAGTACCGCTCGTGTCCCGGAGAGACCCAACCGCGTCGCGCCCGCGTCGAGCAACGCGATGGCATCGGCCGCGGTGCGGATCCCGCCGCTCGCCTTCACCCCGACCTGGGGTGCGACGGCGGCGGTCATGACCTCCACGGCACGCACCGTCGCCCCGCCGGCCGGATGGAAACCCGTCGAGGTCTTGACGAAGTCCGCGCCCGCTTCGGCGGCTGCCGAACAGGCCTCGGTAAGTGCGCGCTCTCCGACGACTGCCAGCAACACCGCGGACTCGACGATCACCTTCAGCACGACCCGGTCACCGGCCGCGGCACGCACCGCTGCCACGTCGGCGCCGACGGCTCCGAAGTCGCCGGCCACCGCCGCGCCGACGTCGATCACCATGTCGATCTCGTCGGCGCCTGCCGCCACCGCAAGCCGCGCCTCCTCCGCCTTGACGGCCGAAAGATGTTTGCCCGACGGGAATCCCACGACCGCGCAGACCTTTTGGGCCCCCGACCGCGACCGCGCCGCCACCGGAACCATCGACGGGGACACGCACATCGCGTACACCCCGAGTTGGGCGGCCTCGTCGGCCAGCCGCACGACGTCGGCCTCGGTCGCCTCGGGTTTGAGCAGGGTGTGATCGACCAGCGCGGCCACGTCCGCGCGACGGTAGGCACCCACCGCTAGAACGGTTCTTCCGTGCCGCCGGGGTTGCACCCCGCAGCGACCATGGCGTCGAAGTCGACCTCGGGCCGCCACGGCTCCAGGTTCCAGCTCGACTTGCCCGGTTCGATGAACTCGGCGTAGTACCAGTGGCATTCGAACTGTGCCCTCATGCCGGGCAGATCGGCGTCGGGGGAAATCGCCAGCACCTCGGCCCACGCCGCGTCGGGACCGACCGGGCTGCCCAGGGTGGCGGTTTCGCGCCCGGCTTCGGTGGGATACACCCTCAGGCTCGACAGGTCGCCCCACTTCGCCCACTCGACGTCGTCGATGTACGGCGGGGCGGGCACCGCCGGGTCAGCCGACGCGACAGGCGCGAACGCGACCGCGCCCAACGTCCCGACCGCCGCGACGACGAGCGTCCGCAGCGCACGCACTACCGGGACTTTCCCTGGACTTCCAGAATCTTGGGCCGCACGTCGACCAGATAGACACCGGCCGCGACGGCCGCGATGGCGGTGCCCATGATTCCCAGTACCAACGCCAGCAACGCCCCGATTCCGAGGATCACCAGCCACACCGGCTTGGTCAGCTTGTCGACGGCCGTATAGGCGTCGGGGCGCTGCATGGCGGCGTGCACGAACGCGTACACGACCGTCACCAACACGGCGATCTGCAAAAAGAAGAGGACGTAACCCACTAGGCCTTCGAGCTGCACGCCGTCAAGCCTATGCGGGTTACGCCCTCTGGGCGAATTTCTGCCGAACTACTTCTGGGTGACCTTCTTGGCCGCGGCCTTCTTGGCAGGCGCCTTCTTGGCGGGCGTCTTCTTCGCCGGAGCCTTCTTGGCGGCCTTCTTGGCCGGCGCGGCCCCCTTCTCGGCCTTCTTCGGCAGCTCGACGCCGACCAGCTTGGCGGCGCGCTCGCCGACCGCGCGGGTCTGCGCTGCCACGTTGCCCAGCGCCTCCTGGGTCAGCTCGACGGCCTGATCGGTGTAGCCCTCGACGCGCTCTGCGGCGTCGGAGAGGCCCGGCTGGCTGCGCAGCCGCTCCAGGGCGACCTCACCGCGCTCGACGAGCTTGTTGTACGTGCTCTGCGCGGCCTCCGCGTAGGTCTCGGCGAGCTTGCGCAGCTCGTCGCTGCTCAGCCGCTCACGCAGCTCCTCGAACTGCGACGGTAGCTCCTCCTGCAGCTTGTTGATGCGCGCGCGACGCTCCTCGACGGAGCTGCGGGCGTCGGTGCGGGCGTCGCCGGCACGCTCACGCAGGGTCGCGACGATCTCGTTGATTCGCTCCAGCGCCAGGTCCGCGGCGCCCACCGCGGCGAGCAGCGGAGCCTTCAGGTCGTCGACGGTCGGCTGGTTCTTGGCCGGGGTGTTCTTCGCCATGGTCGTGATTCCTTTCGAAGTTGGGTTGTGATCAGTCCGTCGGATGGGGTGGTGTCAGTCCAAATGTGTCAATCGGTCGACTCCTCGTCTGCCTGAGTGGCTAGGGCTTCGTTCTGCTGACAAAACGACGTGTAGATGTCGAGCAGCACCTGCTTCTGCCGCTCGGTGATCGCCGAGTCGGTGATGATGGCGTCGCGGACCTCGCTGGTCTCACTGGGCTCGAGGATCCCGGCCCGCACGTAGAGCACCTCGGCGGAGACCCGCAGCGCCTTGGCGATCTGGTTGAGCACGTCGGCAGAGGGTTTCCGCAATCCCCGCTCGATCTGGCTGAGGTAGGGATTGCTGACACCGGCCTTTTCGGCCAACTGACGCACGGATACCTGTGCAGCCTCACGCTGCGTTCGGATGAAGGTGCCGATGTCCTGTGCAGCGTTCTGTGCGGCGCTGGACACGACGACGGCAAGGTTGTCATCCTGCGGCATGCAAGCCCCCTCGTGCGTTGGGTATCCGGATTGCGACATCCCCTACCCTACGACGGAGTGCTAACTTTTGCAAGCAGCAGTTAGCGCAGGTCAAAACAGTAGTTGGGCTACCGAATAGATCACCAGGCCTGCCATTGCGCCCACCACGGTGCCGTTGATCCGGATGAATTGCAGGTCGCGGCCGACGTGCAGTTCGATGCGCCTGCTGGCCTCGTCGGCGTCCCAGCGCTCGATCGTCTCGGTGATGATCGCGGTGATCTCCACCCCGTATTCACCGACCAGGTGCGAGGCGGCACGGATGATCCAGCCGTCGACCTTGTCGCGCAACTCGGCGTCGTCGCGCAGGCTCTCCCCGATGTGCACCACGGAGTCGGCGATGCGGGTGCGCAGCGCCGAGGACGGGTCGTCGACCGACTCGAGGATGATCCGCTTGGCCGCGCTCCACGCGGTCTCGGCGGCCCTGGCCACCTCGTCGCGGGCCATGACCTGTTCCTTGACGTTCTCGGCGCGCTGGATCGTCGCGTCGTCGTGCTGCAGGTCGTCGGCGAATTCGAACAGGAACCGGGTGGCCGAGCGTCGCAGTTCGTGGTCGGGGTTGCGCCGCACCTTGTCGGTGAAGTCCATCAGCTCGCGGTGGATGCGGTCCCCGACGAGGTGATCGACCCACCGCGGCGACCAGGTCGGCGAGTCGCGTTCGACGACGCGCTCGATGATGTCCCCGGCATTCAGCGACCACTGGAAGGCCCGATCGGCGAGCAGCTGAAGCAGCGCTTCCTGCCGGTGTTCGGCCAGCAGCGTGGCCAGCACCCGCCCGATCGGCGGCCCCCACAACGGCTCGGCGAGGCGTTTGACGATCATCCGGTCGAGCACCTGCTGGACGTCCTCGTCGCGCAGCATCTCCACCAGAACCCTCAGCACCCTTGAGGTTTCGGCTGCCACCCGTTCGACGTGCGAAGGCTCGCACAGCCACTTGCCCAGCCGGCCCGCGACGTCGGCGTCGCGCAGCTTGGTGGCCACCACCTCCGGTGACATGAAGTTCTCGCGGACGAAGTTGCCGAGCCCTTCGCCGAGTTGGTCCTTCTTGCGTTTGATGATCGCGGTGTGCGGGATCGGAATGCCCAGCGGGTGTTTGAACAACGCCGTGACCGCGAACCAGTCCGCCAGCGCGCCCACCATTCCGGCCTCCGCGGCGGCCCGCACGTAGCCGACCCAGCCGGGCGCACCGTGGGACTGGGCCCAGGTGCAGACCAGGAAGATCACGGTGGCGCCGACGAGGAAGGACAGCGCGACGACCTTCATCCGGCGTAGGCTGCGCCGTCGCTCGGCGTCGGCGACGCTGTCCGCGCCCGCCAGCGACTCGGCGAAGCTGGGACGATCCCGGGTCACGGCGCGTCGGCCGGTGTCGGGTCTGTGTGCCACCCCACCATCATCCGCTATGCCAGCGGCTGCCGACCGGTCCGAGCGCCCACGGTCAAGATCAGCCGTACTATCGGGATAACAACGGAAACGGATCACGGAGAAAGTGACACAGCAGAACGAGGCCGTTGCGGTCAAGACCGATGGGCGTAAGCGGCGGTGGCATCGGCACAAGGTGGAACGTCGAAACGAGCTGGTCGACGGCACTTTGGAGGCCATCCGGCGACGCGGAAGCAACGTCAGCATGGACGAGATCGCGGCCGAGATCGGCGTCTCGAAGACGGTGCTGTACCGCTACTTCGTCGACAAGAACGATCTGACCACCGCGGTGATGATGCGGTTCGCCCAGACGACGCTGATCCCCAATATGGCTGCGGCGCTGTCGTCGGACCTTGACGGCTACGAGCTCACGCGCGAGATCATCCGCGTGTACGTCGAAACGGTGGCCGCCGAACCCGAGCCCTACCAGTTCGTCATGGCCAACAACTCTGCGAGCAAGAGCAAGGCGGTCGCCACCTCCGAGCAGATCATCGCCCGGATGCTGGCGGTGATGTTGCGCCGCCGCATGAGCGCGGTCGGCATGGACACCAGCGGCGTGGTGCCGTGGGCCTACCACACCGTGGGCGGCGTGCAGCTGGCTACGCACTCGTGGATGACCGACCGGCGGATGAGCGCCGACGAGTTGATCGACTACCTGACCATGCTGTCGTGGAATGCGTTGTGCGGCATCGTCGAGGTCGGCGGATCGCTGGAGAAGTTCCGCCAGATGCCGCATCCGTCGCCTGCGCTGCCGCCGAAGGACTAGCCGCGGCGCTGGCTTCCACCGATGTCCTCCTCCAATGAGATCTCGCGCCTGCTGAGGTTTAATCCCGGTGACAAGGTCGTCGACGTCGATCCGCGGGCCACGCCGGGATTCGACGGCAAGAAGGCCGACGGCGCCGAGGTGCAAAGCGAGCGCAGCGCCCGGCTGGCCGAACTGCAGGAGCTGCTCTACGCCAACCACAAAGCACGCGGCGACCACCGCTCAATTCTGTTGGTGCTGCAGGGAATGGACGCTGCCGGTAAGGGTGGCATCGTCAAACACGTTGTGGGAGCGGTCAACCCGATGGGTGTGCGCTACACCGCGTTCGGGAAGCCGACCGAGGAGGAGCTGGCCCACCACTACCTGTGGCGCATCCGCAAGGCGTTGCCGCCCACGGGCCACATCGGGGTGTTCGACCGATCCCATTACGAGGATGTGCTGATCGTGCGCGTGCACAACCTCGTGCCGCCCGACGTGTGGGAGCCGCGCTACGACGAGATCAACGCGTTCGAGCGCGAACTCGTCGCCGGTGGCACGACGGTGGTCAAGGTCGCGATGTTCATCTCGCTCGACGAGCAGAAGCAGCAACTGCTCGAGCGCTTGGACGATCCGACGAAGCACTGGAAGTACAACCCCGGCGACGTCGACGAACGCAAGCTGTGGCCGAAGTACCAGGAGGCCTACCAGGCGATGCTCGATCGCACCTCGACCGAGTACGCGCCGTGGCACGTCGTGCCGTGCGACCGGCGGTGGTACAGCCGGCTGGCCGTCACCGAGTTGCTCATCGAGGCCCTCGAACGGCTCGATTTATCCTGGCCACCAGCCGATTTCGATATCGAGGCCGAGCGCAGACGGCTCCTGGAGACCTGACGCCCTTATAACGGCGAACGCACGGTTGTTGACGCGTCTACTCGACGTATGCGTACAACAACCGTGCGCTCGGCGAAACCGCTCAGTGGCTACAGCGCCGGGTTCCACTTCCTCCTCGCGGCCTGGGGGCCGCGCATCGTCAGTGACTTCAGCCTCGGGTTCCACTTCCTCCTCGCGGCCTGGGGGCCGCGCATCGTCAGTGACTTCAGCCTCGGGTTCCACTTCCTCCTCGCGGCCTGGGGCCGCATCGTCAGTGACTTCAGCCTCGGGTTCCACTTCCTCCTCGCGGCCTGGGGGCCGCGCATCGTCAGTGGAACTGCCCCTCTTCGGTCGAGCCCTTCAGCGCGGTGGTCGAGCTGTTCGGGTCCACCGTGGTGGCGATCCGGTCGAAGTAGCCGGCACCGACCTCGCGCTGATGCTTGGTCGCGGTGTAACCGCGCTCCTCGGCGGCGAATTCGCGCTCCTGCAGCTCGACGTAGGCGCTCATCTGGTTGCGCGCGTAGCCGTAGGCCAGATCGAACATCGAGTAGTTCAGCGCGTGGAAGCCGGCCAGCGTGATGAACTGGAACTTGAAGCCCATCGCGCCGAGCTCCTTCTGGAACCGCGCGATCGTCGCGTCGTCCAGATGCTTCTTCCAGTTGAACGACGGCGAGCAGTTGTAGGCCAGCATCTGGTCGGGGAATTCGGACTTGACGCCCTCGGCGAACTTCTTGGCCAGCTCCAGGTCCGGGGTACCGGTCTCCATCCAGATCAGGTCGGCGTACGGCGCGTAGGCCTTGGCACGCGCGATGCACGGCTCCAGCCCGTTCTTCACCCGGTAGAAGCCCTCCTTGGTGCGCTCACCGGTGATGAACGGACGGTCGCGCTCGTCGACGTCGGAGGTGATCAGGGTGGCCGCCTCGGCGTCGGTGCGGGCGATGACGACCGTCGGCACGTCGGCGACGTCGGCCGCCAGGCGCGCCGAGGTCAGGGTGCGGATGTGCTGCTGGGTCGGGATGAGCACCTTGCCACCGAGGTGGCCGCACTTCTTCTCCGAGGCCAGCTGGTCCTCCCAGTGCGAACCGGCGACACCGGCGGCGATCATCGCCTTCTGCAGCTCGTAGACGTTGAGCGCGCCACCGAAGCCGGCCTCGCCGTCGGCGACGATCGGGGCGAGCCAGTTCTCCACCGACGTGTCGCCCTCGACCTTGGCGATCTCATCGGCACGCAGCAGCGCGTTGTTGATGCGGCGCACCACCTGCGGCACCGAGTTGGCCGGGTACAGGCTCTGGTCGGGGTAGGTGTGACCGCTCAAGTTGGCGTCACCGGCCACCTGCCACCCGGACAGGTAGATGGCCTTCAGCCCGGCGCGCACCTGCTGGACGGCCATGTTGCCGGTCAGCGCGCCGAGGGCGTTGACGAACTCCAGGTCGTGCAGCTGGTTCCACAGCACCTCCGCGCCGCGACGGGCCAGGGTGTGCTCCTCCACAACGGTGCCCTGCAGGGCCACCACGTCCTCGGCGGTGTACTCGCGGGTGACGTTCTTCCACCGCGGGTTGGTGTCCCAGTCTTTCTGGATCTCTTCGGCGGACCTCGGCTTACCGACCGTCGACATGGTTCCTCCAATGTGTGAGAGTTGTTAACAGCTGAGCGACATAACTGTCGTGATAATCCGAGCATGCCCTACGCCATAACCGCAGGTCCAGTCGTTTCAATTGTCAAGTTCAGCGAAGGTCCAGCAAAAATTTGCAAAGTTTGCGAAGAACGGTTTCGCTGAACCGGTTCAGTTGTTACCGAGCGGTAACACGTTTTCGCAGGTCAGTACGCCCGTACTGTTAATCCGGTCGGGTCAGAGTTCGAAGATCGCGGCGACGGCTTTGGTCTCCTCGCCGACCGCGTATGTGAGCGTTATAACAGTGCGATCGGTCAGCGCCGGACCGAATTGATCGGTCGATCCGGGCGGGTGCACGTGCGAGATGATCTCCAGCTTGTCGCCGAGTGCGGCGGCGGCATCGTGTTCGATCGTCACCCGGATCGGCTTGCCCTGAAGTTCGGGCGCGGAGAACAGGTAGTCCTCGATCACCGTCCAGTACACGGAGTTGTTCATGTGGTCGAAGATGTCGATGTCGGCGACCCTTACCGGATACTCCCGGATCTGTGCGGCGTCCTCGCGGCTGCCCGGCTTCAGGTAGGGCTTCCAGCGCAGGCGGTTGACGTCGGTGGTCCGTCGCAGGCCCTCGATGAAGTCGTCGGCGATGCGCGCGGGCCCCTGGGTCTCCCGGTTGATGTTGATCCAGAACGCCTCGGATTCCATCAGCCCGCCCTTGCGCCCGTCTATGCGGACCCGCATCTCGCACCACCGGTTCGACGTGCCCGAACACCAGCGGCGCAGCCGCAGCATGTCCTGGAATTCGATGGGCCTGATCAGGTCGATCATCGTGCGCCGCACGATCCAGAGCGGATGCGTCTCCTCGTAACCCAGCTCGCGTAACTGGTCGGAGCCGATGTCCTGGATGTGGCGGGTCGCGGCGTCGAAACGCAGCCGGCCGTGGCGGTCGATGTCGGCGACCCGCAGCGGCCACTGCCTGTCGAAGACGTCGGGATGCGGGTCCGGCACCGGCATCATCACCTTCGCCAAACCCTGGTTATCTGCGTTAGCCGCCATGGGTGTTTCTCTCCTGTGTCCCGACCGCTAAATCCTCCCACAGCCGCGTCCCTGCCAACGATGCGAAGGCGGCCTTCACAGCGAGGTTAAGGTGGGTGACGTGGCCAAGACATTCGTCGGTTCGCGGGTCCGTCAGCTCCGGACCGAACGCGGACTGAGCCAGGCCGCGCTCGCGCAGATGCTGGAGATCTCGCCGAGCTATCTCAACCAGATCGAGCACGACGTGCGCCCGCTGACCGTGGCCGTGCTGCTACGGATCACCGACGTGTTCGGGGTGGACGCGACATTCTTCGCATCCGAGGACGACACCCGGTTGGTGGCCGAACTCCGCGAGGTCACCATCGACCGCGACGTGGACGTCGACGTCGACCTCGCCGAGGTGGCCGACATGGTCAACTCCCATCCGGCGCTGGCCCGCGCGATGGTGAACCTGTACCGCCGCTACCGGTTGACCACCACCCAGCTGGCGGCCGCCACCGAAGACCGATACTCCGACGGCAGCGGTAGCGGCTCGATCACCATGCCGCACGAGGAAGTCCGCGACTACTTCTACGAGCGGCAGAACTACCTTCACGAACTGGACACCGCCGCAGAGGATTTCACCATCTGCATGGGCATGCACCGCGCGGAGTTGCGGCGCCAGCTGGCCGACCGGCTCACGATGGTGCACGGCGTGCACATCGTGCAGCGCAGCGATCTCGGTGACACGGTGCTGCACCGATTCGATCCGGACACCAGGACGCTGCAGATCAGCAATCACCTGTCCTCGGGTCAGACGGTGTTCAAGATGGCCACCGAACTGGCCTACCTCGAGTACGGCGACCTGATCGACACGCTGGTCGAGGAGGGCAAGTTCACCAGCGAGGAGTCCGCGATCCTGGCCCGGCTCGGGCTGGCCAACTATTTCGCCGCCGCAACGGTGTTGCCCTACCGGCACTTTCACGAGACCGCCGAGAACTTCCGCTATGACGTGGAACGGCTCTCGGCGCACTATTCCGTGTCCTACGAGACCATCTCGCACCGGCTCTCGACGCTGCAACGGCCGTCGATGCGCGGCGTGCCGCTGTCGTTCGTGCGGGTGGACCGCGCCGGGAACATGTCGAAACGCCAGTCGGCCACCGGCTTTCACTTCTCCGCCAGCGGCGGGACGTGCCCGCTGTGGAACGTCTACGAGACGTTCGCCTATCCGGGCAAGATCATGGTGCAGATCGCCCAGATGCCCGACGGACGCAACTACATGTGGGTGGCCCGCACCGTCGAGCGCCGCGCCCGGCGCTACGGCCAGCCCAGCAAGACCTTCGCCATCGGGCTCGGCTGCGAACTGCGCCATGCGCACCGGCTCGTCTATTCCGAGGGGCTGGACCTGTCCGGGGACAACGCCACGCCGATCGGCGCCGGCTGCCGGGTCTGCGAGCGGGACAACTGCCCGCAACGCGCCTTCCCCGCGCTGGGTCGCGCGCTCGACCTCGACGAGCACCGCAGCACCGTGTCGCCCTACCTGGTGAAGCAGCCCTAGACTCAATTTGGTGAGTGCAATCGAGCCCGCGCGCATCGCGCCCGGCGGATTCAAGGAACTCGGCCCGCTCAACTGGGTCATCGCCAAGCTCGGCGCGCGAGCGATCCGGGCACCGAGATTCAGCCTCGTCGATGTGCTCGGCCAGCACCGGCTTCTGTTCCTCGCCTGGGCGCCGTACAGCGCAATGCTGTTGGGAGCGCTGTCAAAGCTGCCGGTGAAGGACGCCGAGACCGTCATCCTGCGCGTCGGTCATCTGCGCAACTGCGAGTACGAGCTGCAGCAGCATCGCCGGTTGGCGCGCACCCGCGGGTTGGGCCCGGAGCTGCAGGCCAAGATCTTCGAGGGCCCCGACGCCGAGGGCCTGACCGACCGGCAACGCGCGCTGATCACCGCCACCGACGAGTTCGTCGTCACCCGCGGCGTGTCTCCTGAGACATGGGCGACGCTCGCCCGCCACCTGACCAAGCAGCAGCTGATCGAATTCTGCATGCTGGCAGCGCAATACGACGGGCTGGCCGCGACTATAACCACACTCAAAGTGCCGCTGGACTTCCCGGATTAAGCCCGTCGATCAGGGCTTCACCTCCGAGTAGACCTGGCGGAATTTGCCGCTGCGCGGGTGCACCCGCGGCGGCTCGGCGGCCACCTGGACGTCCACCGGGCTCGCACCCAGCCCCGCGAGATGGTCCCGCAAGCGCGCCCGGACCCGGTCCTCGACCTCCCCCCTGGTTGCTGTCGGCTGCACCGTCAGGCGAACGACGAGCCTCGCCGGACCTGTCTGCACCAGCTGACACCGTGCCATCCCGGGCGTCTGCTCGGCGACCGTCGCGATGGCCAGCCCGGATACGTCGACGACGCGACCCGCAGCACCGGTGAACCTCAGCACATCACCGGTTCGCCCACGTACGTCGATCTCCGGAAACGGGCTACCGCAGGGACAGGCCGCCGACCGCATGGTGACGCGGTCCCCGAGCGGATACCGGATGACGGGCTGGATGCGGTTGGCCAGGTTAGTCACCAGCACGTCGTCGGATACCCGCCCCGGCGGCGTCGGCTGATGGTTCGCATCGACTGGTTCGACGATGTACCAGTCGGTGTTGACGTGCAATCGCTGATGGGCGCACTCGTTGGTCAACCCGGGCGCTTCCGACGCGCCGTAATAGTTTCCGACCCGACATCCGAATGCCGCTGAAATCTGTTGGCGCACAGTGCTGGTAAGCGTTTCACCGGCCGCGCTGACCAGTATCGGCCGCAGGTGCAGGCGGCCGGCGGCCTGTTCCTGCGCCAAGACCTGCAGCACGCTGGGATAGCCGCTCAGCAGCACCGGTTGGAAGTCGTTGAGTTCGGCAACCAGGGTGCTCAACGGCGCCAGCGCCGAGAACAGCCGCTGCGATCTCGCACGCCACGGCAGCATGCGGTGCCTGCGGGCGATCATGGTGTTCGCCAGGTAATGCCCGTCAGTGACGAACACCGCGGCCATCCGGCCCTTCCCTCGAGCCAGCGCCCACAGGGTGGGTAGCGACAACAGCGCCGTGGACACGCTGCGGACGTAGCCCAGGGCGTTGTAGACGGCCAGCGCGCCATGGTCGTGCAGCAGAATCGCCGGCGTTCCGGTGGCGCCCGAGGTCGTACACACGATGTAGCGGCCCAAGAAGTCGGACCCGATCAGGCTCGGGTCGGCGATGAACGTCTCGACCCGGTCACGGCGCACCGCCCGGTCGGTGACCCAGTCGTCGAAGTCCGCCATCAGCTCACCCTTGGTGATGACCGGGAGTTGATCGACGCCGGAAAAATGCTCGGGCACATCGCGGTAGCGTTCGGCAAGCAGAGGCGAGCCGGCGCGCGCGTAGTCGACGAGCTCCCGCAGACGACGACGTTGACGTCCGACGATGCCTGCCTGCCCTTCCCGCGCGGCGCGCCGGCAATCGCAGGCAGCGCTTACATCGGTCCGGACGCTCACCCGTCGCAGGCTACAGGTAGGTCACGCCGAGAACGACCAGCGAGAACAGCACCGGCGAGATCGGCAGCGCGCACAGAAACGCCGCCAGCACCTCCGACTTGCGTTGGTACGCACGCCAGCCCAGCACTCCACATACCGCGCCGAGGACGAACGACAGCGCGGCGACCACCAACACCCAGCTGCTGACCGTGCTGGTCGCGGTGGCCAGCGAGATCCCGGCCAGCCACAGCACATGGCCGACCAGCAGTCCGCCGATGCCGGCGACCCAGATCGCTCTCAAAAGTTGATCATGTGGCCGGCCAGCCCGTGGAAGCACTCCTGCAACGCCTCGGACAGCGTCGGGTGGGTGTGCACGTTGCGGGCCAGCTCGTTGACGGTCAGGTCCCACTTCTGCGCCAGGGTCAGCTCCGGCAGCAGTTCGGAGACGTCGTGGCCGATCAGGTGACCGCCGAGCAGCTCACCGTACTTACCGTCGGCGATCAGCTTGACGAACCCGCTGGGATCGCCGAGCCCGTGGGCCTTGGCGTTGGCGGTGAGCGGGAACTTGGCGACCTTGACGTCGTAGCCCTCGTCGCGGGCCTGCTCCTCGGTGAGCCCGAAGCTGGCGACCTGCGGCTGACAGAACGTCGCCCTGGGCATCATCCGGTAGTCACCGAGCGCCAAAGTCTCTGCGCCCGCGATGGTTTCGGCTGCCACCACGCCTTGCGCCTCAGCGACGTGCGCCAGCTGCAGCAGCGCGGTGACGTCGCCGATCGCGTAGATGTGCGGCACGTTGGTGCGCATGTAGTCGTCGACGCCGATCGCCTTGCGGTCGGTGAGCTGCACGCCCGCCGCGTCGAGTCCGTAGCCCTCGACGTTGGGGGCAAAACCGATGGCCTGCAACACTTTGTCGGCCTTGAGCTCATCGGAGTTGCCGTCCTTGCTCACCTGGACGGTCACCGTCGAGCCGTCATCGCTGATGGACTCCACCTTGGTGCCGGTGAGGATCTTCACGCCCAGCTTCTTGAACTGCTTCTCGATCTCCTTGGAGACTTCGGCGTCCTCGTTGGGCAGCGCGCGCGGCAGGAACTCGACGACGGTGACGTCGACCCCGAAGTTGCGCAGCAGGTAACCGAACTCCATGCCGATGGCGCCCGCGCCCGCGATGACGATCGACGACGGCAGCTCGCGCGTCATGATGAGTTCTTCGTAGGTGACGACGTTTTCCGACAGCGACGTGCCGGGCACCAGCTTGGTGCTGCTGCCGGTGGCGATGATCGCGTTGTCGAAGGTGACCGTCTCGGTGCCGCCCTCGTTTAGGTCGACCTCGAGAGTGTTGGGGTCCTTGAACTTCCCGTACCCGTGGATCTCGGTGATCTTGTTCTTCTTCATCAGGAAGTGCACGCCGGAGACGCGACCGTCGGCGACCTTGCGGCTGCGGTCGAAGGCCACCCCGTAGTCCATGGTCGGCTCGCCGCTGATGCCGAACAGCTTGGCGTCCTTGGTGACGATGTGGGCGATCTCCGCGTTGCGCAGCAGCGCCTTCGATGGGATGCAGCCGACGTTGAGGCATACGCCGCCCCAGTACTTGGGTTCGACGACTGCGGTGTTCAGCCCGAGTTGGGCGGCGCGAATGGCCGCGACGTATCCGCCGGGACCGGCTCCGAGAACAACGACGTCATAGTGAGTCACGTTCATCACCCTAGTGCCAAGACCAGCGGCCATGGGCCGGGCGCGAATCTATGAAGCCCGCGTCAGTACGGGATCAGGCCACCGAAGCAGCGGCTGGCGTATTCGCAGAACTTCAGGCCGTGTAGCACCGCCGCACCGCCGGTCGCCGCCAGCGGGGCCGACATCACCGCGATCGCCAGTGCCGAGATCACGGGCCGGTCCGGAACCATCGCCATGATTAGGCCCGCGACGGTGCAGACCATCACGAACACCAGCACGACGAACACCGGCGGCGTCTTGTCGATCGACTGGAACCACCAGTAGTACATGCCCCACCCGGCCGCGCCCGCCACGATCCACACGCACGCCACCACCCCGACGAACATCCAGCGCTTGAGGAACTGGTAGCTACCGGCGACGACGAGCGGGTGCGCCGGGGCGGGCAACGGCTCCGACGGCGGCTGGTCGGCCGGGGCCGAAACGGGCACTTCGCCGGTGAACAGCGGCGTGTAGGGCTCGGTCGGCTCGCCGGCGAGGACCTCGGGGCCCGCGGTGTCAGGCACCGTGCACCACCTGCATCGCGACCAATGTCCCGAACCAGCCGGGAGCGATGGCCAGCACGAACGCCCCGACGGTGGTGACCCAGCGTCGACCCGACAGCAGCATCGTCAGCATCCCGACCGCGCTGGGCACGCCGACCACCAGCGCGATGACGATGTCGGGCCGGACCGTGGCGGTGACCAGCACCATCGCGGCGATTCCGGTGATCACGCCGACCGCTGCCCCGACCAGCATCGCGCTGGTCAGCAGCCATGGGCGCGGCAGCGGTATCACGCTTTCGAGGTTAACGCCGAACGGCCGTCAGACCTTTGAGCCACGCCCCAGCGGCGGCGTCGGTGTCGGGCGCACGCCCCTGGCGAAATCCGCGCCGGTGACCGGCGTCTGCTCGGCCAGCAGCGTGTTCTCCGCGTCGGTGAACGCCCGGCCGCGAGACAGGAACCGCATGCCTTCGGGGGCCTCGACGCTGAACCCGCCGCCGCGCCCGGGCACGACGTCGATCACCAGCTGAGTGTGTTTCCACGCCTCGAACTGCGGGCCCGAGATCCACACCGGCACGCCGTTCCCGACATCGAGGATTCCGAGCAGGATGTCGCGGTCGCCGACGAGGAACTCGCCGTCGGGGTAGCACATCGGCGAGGAGCCGTCGCAACAGCCGCCGGACTGGTGAAACATCAGCGGCCCGTGTCTGGCCTGCAGCCTGGCCAGCAGGTCGGCGGCGGCCGCGGTGATCAGCGCCCGCGGCGGCACCCCCACGCCCTCCGCCGAACGTTCCGTACCGCTCGAATTTTCGGCGGAAATTCGAGCGGTACGGAACGTTCGCGCCGATCGGGAGGTCAGAAGAACCCCTGCGCCTTGTCGCTGTAGGACACCAGCAGATTTTTGGTCTGCTGGTAGTGGTCGAGCATCATCTTGTGGTTCTCGCGGCCGATGCCGGACTGCTTGTACCCGCCGAACGCCGCGTGCGCCGGGTAGGCGTGATAGCAGTTGGTCCACACCCGGCCGGCCTTGATGTCGCGGCCCGCCCGATAGGAGGTGTTGCCGTTGCGCGACCACACCCCCGCGCCGAGCCCGTAGAGGGTGTCGTTGGCGATGGCGATCGCGTCGTCGTAATCGGAGAACGACGTGACCGCCACGACCGGACCGAAGATCTCCTCCTGGAAGATCCGCATGTTGTTGGTGCCCTCGAAGATGGTCGGCTGCACGTAGTAGCCGCCGCACAGGTCGCCGCCCAGCTCGGCGCGCTCGCCGCCGGTGACGACCTTGGCGCCCTCGGACTTGCCGATGTCGATGTAGGACAGCACCTTCTCGAGCTGGTCGTTGGAGGCCTGCGAGCCGATCATGGTCTCGGTGTCCAGCGGGTCGCCCTGGCGCACCGCCTTGGTGCGGATCGCGGCCAGCTCGAGGAACTCGTCGTAGATGTCGGCCTGGATCAGCGAGCGCGACGGGCATGTGCACACCTCGCCCTGGTTCAGCGCGAACATCGTGAAACCCTCCAGCGCCTTGTCCTGGTAGTCGTCGGCGGCCGCCAGCACGTCGGAGAAGAAGATGTTCGGGCTCTTGCCGCCGAGCTCCAGGGTGACCGGGATCAGGTTCTGCGACGCGTACTGCATGATCAGCCGGCCCGTGGTGGTCTCCCCGGTGAACGCGATCTTGGCGATCCGGTTACTGGACGCCAGCGGTTTGCCCGCCTCGAATCCAAACCCGTTGACCACGTTGACAACTCCGGCGGGCAGCAGGTCGCCGATCAACGACATCAGGTACATGATCGACGCCGGGGTCTGCTCGGCGGGTTTGAGGACGACGGCGTTGCCCGCCGCCAGCGCGGGCGCCAGCTTCCAGGTGGCCATCAGGATCGGGAAGTTCCACGGGATGATCTGGCCGACGACACCGAGCGGTTCGTGGAAGTGGTAGGCGACGGTGTCGTCGTCGATCTGGCTCAGCGAGCCCTCCTGGGCGCGGATGGCGCCCGCAAAGTAGCGGAAGTGGTCGACGGCCAGCGGGATGTCGGCGTTGAGAGTCTCGCGGATGGGTTTGCCGTTGTCCCACGACTCGGCCAGCGCGATCGACTCGAGGTTGGCCTCGATGCGGTCGGCGACCTTGTTGAGGATGTCGGCGCGTTCGGCGGGCGCGGTCTTACCCCATTGCGGCGCGGCCGCGTGGGCGGCGTCGAGCGCCTTGTCGATATCGGCTTCGGTAGACCGCGCGACCTCGCAGAACGGCTGACCGGTCACCGGCGTCGGGTTCTCGAAGTAGTCACCGGAGACGGGTGGCTCCCATTGGCCACCGATGAAGTTCTCGTAGCGCGGCTCGTACGCCATCAGTGCGTCCGCCGAACCGGGGCGAGCGTAGACGGCCATCAGCGACTCCCTCCTCAGACGGTGTAACCGACCTCACACTACGCCGAGCCGCCACAATGGCTCTTGTGACGGCGACCGATGACCCGTATCTCTGGCTCGAAGACATCACCGGCGACGAGGCGTTGGACTGGGTGCGCAAGCACAACGAACCCACGCTCGCCAGGTTCGGCGGTGAACGCTTCGAGCAGATGCGCGCCGAGGCGCTGGAGGTGCTCGACACCGATGCCCGCATCCCGTATGTACGGCGTCGCGGCGAGTACCTCTACAACTTCTGGCGCGACGCCGACAACCCGCGCGGGCTGTGGCGGCGCACGACGCTGGAGAGTTACCGCAGCGAGGAACCCGAGTGGGACGTGCTCATCGACGTCGATGCGATCGCGTCCGCCGAGGACGAGAACTGGGTGTGGGCCGGCGCCGACGTGATCGAGCCCGACCACCACCTGGCCCTCGTCCAGCTGTCGCGCGGCGGCTCGGACGCCGCGGTGGTGCGTGAATTCGACATGGTGACACGGCAATTCGTGTCCGGCGGGTTCGAACTGCCGGAGGCCAAGACGCAGATCACCTGGGCCGACGAGAACACCGTCCTGGTCGGCACCGACTTCGGCGAGGGCTCGCTGACCGAATCCGGGTATCCGCGCCTGGTCAAACGCTGGCGCCGCGGTCAGCCGCTCGCCGAGGCCGAGACGGTGTTCAGCGGGGCGGTCGACGACGTCATCGTCGCCGCGGCGGTGGACCGCACGCCGGGTTTCGAGCGCACCATGATCAGCCGGGCGATCGACTTCTTCAACGACGAGGTCTATGAGTTGCGCGGCGAGGAACTCATCCGCGTCGACGCGCCCACCGACGCCACCGTGTCGGCGCACCGCGACTGGCTGCTGATCGAGTTGCGCACCGACTGGTACACGGCGACGGCGCAGTACGCCGCCGGGTCGCTGCTGGCGGCCGACTACGACGAGTTCCTCGCCGGCACCGCGGAATTGGTGGTGGTGTTCGAGCCCGACGAGCACACCTGCCTGAACCAGTACGCCTGGACCCGCGACAAGCTGGTGATGCTGACGCTGGCCGACGTCGCCAGCCGCGTCGAGGTCGTGACGCCGGGAACGTGGCGGGCCGAGCCGGTGCCGGGCATCCCCGACAACACCCACACGGTGATCGTCACCGCCGACGACCTCGGCGACGAGGTGTTCCTCGACTCGAGTGGATTCGACACTCCGGCGCGTCTGCTGCACGGGCCTGCCGGCGGCGAGCTGACCGAGATCAAACGGGCACCGTCGTTCTTCGACGCCGCCGACCTGGTGGTCAGCCAACACTTCGCCGAGTCCGACGACGGCACCGCGATCCCGTATTTCGTTGTGGGCCACCGTCACGTCGAGGCGGCGGGACCGACGTTGCTCAGCGGTTACGGCGGGTTCGAGGTCGCCAACACCCCGAGCTACAGCGGCGTGCTCGGCCGGCTGTGGTTGGCCCGCGGCGGCACCTACGTGCTGGCCAACATCCGCGGCGGCGGTGAGTACGGCCCGAGGTGGCACACCCAGGCGATGCGCGAGAACAGGTACCTCGTGTACCAGGATTTCGCTGCTGTGGCACGGGATCTCGTGGCACGTGGCATCACTAAGGTCGAGCAGCTCGGCGCGCAGGGGGGCAGCAACGGCGGGTTGCTGATGGGCGTGATGCTGACGCAGTACCCGGAGCTGTTCGGCGCGCTGGTGTGCAGCGTCCCGCTTCTGGACATGCGCAGATTCCATCTGCTGTTGGCCGGTGCGTCGTGGGTGGCCGAGTACGGCAATCCCGACGATCCGGCGGACTGGGAGTTCATTTCCAAATACTCGCCGTATCAGAACATTTCCGCCGACCGCCGTTATCCGCCGGTGTTGATCACCACCTCCACCCGCGACGACCGGGTGCATCCGGGTCACGCCCGCAAGATGACGGCGGCGCTCGAGGCGGCGGGCCATCCGGTGCACTACTACGAGAACATCGAAGGCGGGCACGCCGGCGCGGCCGACAACGCCCAGATCGCGTTCCGCTCGGCGTTGATCTACGAGTTCCTGTGGTCGACGCTCAGCTGACCAGCTCATCGCCGAGGAACCGGTCGGGCCCGGTAACCCCGGGCAGGACGAAGAAGAAGCCGCCGCCGACCGGCAGGATGTACTCCTCGAGCGGTTCTCCCTTCAACCTGCTCTGCACGGTCAGGAATCCTTTCT
This sequence comes from Mycolicibacterium pulveris, assembly GCF_010725725.1. Classification (NCBI taxonomy): domain Bacteria; kingdom Bacillati; phylum Actinomycetota; class Actinomycetes; order Mycobacteriales; family Mycobacteriaceae; genus Mycobacterium; species Mycolicibacterium pulveris. The sequence continues at coordinate 1,668,681 of NZ_AP022599.1, forward strand.
GCAGGCTGCGCTGGTAGGCGATGAAGGCCAGCCCCTGATCGAGCCGGCCCGCCCCGTCGAAGCCGCGCGAGTAGTTGAATCCGCGGCGCAGGATCAGGTTTTCGTCGGTCTGCGGGGTGCGCGGGTTGGCCAACCGGATGTGCGCGTCGAGCGGGATCCGCTTGCCGTCGGGATCCGAGGGATAGTCGGGGTCGGCGAATTCGTCGGACATGCCCAGCGGCGCGCCGCTGATCTTGTTGCGTCCGAAGATCGCCTCCTGCTCGGCGAGCTGGGTGCGGTCCCAGAACTCGACGAACATCCGGATGATGCGCACTGCCTGGTATGACCCGCCGACCGCCCACTGCGGCTCCCCGTCGTCGGGACCCACCCACACGTGCCGGTCCATCACAGCGGCGTCGTTCACATCCAGGTTGGATGTTCCGTCCTTGAACCCCAACAGGTTACGCGGTGTGGTGGCTTCCGAGGCCCGGCCGGCGCCGATGCCCCGGGCGTAGCCGTCGACCATCCATCGCAGCACGAGGTCGCTTCGGGTGCGGCGCATCAGCTGCCGCAGCGCGAACTGCACGGTGTCGTTGTGGCCGGCCTCGAAGATGATCGACAGATCCCCGTGCGACAGCTTCGGATCCAGCCGGTCGTTGGCCAAAAACCCCATGGTGACCAACTCTTTGGGTTTGCGATCGGCCAGTCCGAACCGGTCGTCGAACAGCGACGCCCCGACCCCGACCACGATGGACAGGTTGTCAGCGGGCGGCTTGTCCCCGAGGATGCCGGAGTCGACGGGCGGATATTCCGGGTCGCGCACCTGCGGCGGCTTGCCCGCCATCAGGCCACGGATCTCGTCGGTGAGCGCGGCCAGCGTGTCCGCCAGCGCGGCGCGGTCCTTGGACAGCACGTTGAACGACGCCACCAGCCCCTGCTCGGGCACCGGCAGTGCGGTGATGCCGGTTTGGTGCGGGCCCTCGAACGGCACGAACGTCGGCTGGGGCGCGGCAGGAGGGCCGTCGTCGCGCGCGCAGCCGATCAACCCGGCACCCGCGCCGACGACCGCGCCGGTGCCCAGCGCCCCGGTCACGAAGGACCGGCGCGAGATGCCTGCCCGGCGCGGCCGCGGGGTCACTTCAGCTTCAGCGCCCCTGCGACTTGAGACATGTTCTCGGAGAGCCCGGCGAGCTCGGCCTTGAGCTTGTCGATGGTCGGCGGGTCGACGGTCACCCCGGTGCAGCGCGGGGACGGGTAGGGATCGTTCTCGGTGCAGAACAACACCCAGCCGTCGCCGCGGCGCAGGGGTCGCATGGTGTCGAACACCGAGTTGATGCCCGCGTCGATCTTGCCGAGCAGCGCCGGATCGGCCTGAACCAGCGCAGGATTCAACTTGCCGACGGCGTCGCGGGCGCCTTGCAGGTTGGCGTCGAAGTCCCACAGGTCGGTCTTGGAGTAGCGGTCCTCCTCGCCGGTGATCTTGCCCTCCGACACCTCTTCGATCAGCTCCGCGGCGCCGTTGGCCACATCGACGGGCTTCACCTCGACCGCGGGGAACTGCTCTTTGAGCTGCGCGACGTCGGAGTCGAGCTGGTCGGCGAACGGGGCGGCGCCCTCGGTGGTGTTCTGCTCGAACAGGATGTACTCCAGGCGGTGCCAGCCGGTGAATTCGGGGGCGTCGACGCCCGCGAAGTCGTCGACGCGGGCGTCGATCTTGCGGTCGATGTCCTCGACCAGGCCCGCGATCGGTTCGATGCGCTCCCACGGCGCCCGCGACGGCGCGTAGGCGTCCTGGGCTGCCTGCAGGTCACCGGCGCGCACCGCGTCGGTGAATACCTTGACGACGCGCTGGAGTTCGTCGATGTTGCTCGCGACGTAGGCCTTGTAGTCGGCGGCCGCCTTGTCCAACACCTCAGCGGGAACCGCTGCCGCCGCGGACGCCGTGGTCGCGTCGGCGGTCGTGGTGGCCTCGGTGCTCGCGGAGTTGTCGCCGGAGCATCCGGTCAGGATGAGGCTCGCGGCTGCCACTGGCGCGCACCATGCGATGTAGCGGTTCATCTGGTACCTCTCGGTTGGCGAGGCTGAACAGTAGCACTTAGCGCAGACTAACTGAGGTTTACCTAAGCCAATCGGGACGCACGCGATCCGGCGGAAAGCGTGTGCCGTGCCCACGCTCACACCACACTGCAGACATGTCGACAACGCCGCAGTTCGAAACCCTGCTCTACCAGGACCAACCGCCCGTCGCCACGATCACGCTGAACCGGCCGGAGCGCCTCAACACCATCGTGCCGCCGATGCCGGACGAGATCGAAGCCGCCGTCGGCCTCGCCGATCGAGATCCGGCGATCAAGGTCATCGTGTTGCGCGGTGCGGGGCGCGCGTTCTCCGGCGGATACGACTTCGGTGGCGGCTTCCAGCACTGGGGCGAGGCGATGAACACCGACGGCCGCTGGGATCCCGGCAAGGACTTCGCGATGGTCACCGCCCGCGCGACCAGCCCGCACCAGAAGTTCATGGCGATCTGGCGTGCGTCCAAACCCGTCATCGCCCAGGTGCACGGTTGGTGCGTGGGCGGCGCCAGTGACTACGCGCTGTGCGCCGACATCGTCATCGCCAGCGACGACGCCGTCATCGGCACCCCGTACGCACGCATGTGGGGCACCTACCTCACCGGCATGTGGCTGTACCGGCTGAGCCTGTCGAAGGTCAAGTGGCATTCGCTGACCGGTGAGCCGCTGACCGGAAAGGAAGCTGCCGCAGTCGAACTCATCAACGAGTCGGTCCCGTTCGCAAACCTCGAGGAGCGGGTGCGCGAGGTCGCGGACAAGCTGGCGACGATTCCGCTGTCGCAACTGCAGGCGCAGAAGCTGATCGTCAACCAGGCCTACGAGAACATGGGTTTGGCGTCCACGCAGACGCTCGGCGGCATCCTCGACGGGTTGATGCGCAACACCCCCGATGCGCTCGACTTCGTCGAAACCGCTGCCTCACAGGGGGTTCGGGCCGTTATCGAACGTCGTGACGGCCCGTGGGGCGACTACAGCCAGGCACCACCCGAGCGGCAGCCGGACCCGTCACACGTCATCGAGCCCTAAGCAGCTCGAACAGGGCGTCGAGGTCGCCGAGCGCGCGCAGGGTGTCGTTGAGGTGCGTACAGGTGCTGGTGCCGACGAACTCGCTGCGAACCCGGCTGCGCAGCTCGGCGACCGTCATGTCCTGCGCCCGTCGCGCGCTTGCGATCGCACCCGGACACTCCTGCCACGGCAGCACCCGCACGTCCGCGCTGATCGAGGCGATTCTCCGCGTCGACGTGTCCACCGAACCCACCACGGTGTACTCGTGTAGCACCGTCTCGACCCCGTCGCGGTCCATGTGCGAGTCGCGGAAGTGGGCGTCGAAGTCCGCCGAGCCGTTGTCCGCGCCCTGGCGCAGATCGAGCCGTCGGTATCGGCGCATCCCGTTGGCGCGCAACGGTTCAACCGGGTGCGCGGAGAGGTCCAGCGGTGGCGCCACGGGGCCTCGTGCGGTCGGGATCATGTTGTGGCGCCGCGCGAACGACACCATCGAGGCGTCGGGCGCGAAACCCGCGCAGATTCCCCCCATCCGGTCGGCGGTGCCGTCGGGTAGTTTCTGTTCGGTACCGAGATCAACTGCCCTGCGCTGCAGCGCATAACCGGATACCAGGGCCGCACCGACCCAGTCGTCGAGCAGCAGATGCAGAAGGCTGGCCCGCCGCACTTCGTCGGGCAGCCGCTCCCCCACCGCCGAGCGGAAGCCCGGCCCGACGCGGTGGCCGACCAGTCGGCTCAGCCGATCGTCGTGCGGGACGGCGGAGATGTCGTCGACGACCCGGTTGGCCAGGTGCGCACGGATGGCGAGCCGGCCGAGCACGCGCGCCGCGGCGGACCCCCTACCCACGACGTCGCTGGCGCGCAGGTCCACGACGGAGTCGTCGTCACCGGCCGGATGGGTGTCGATGGTGCTGGTGCGGCGCAGCGCGCCGGTCACCAGGGGCGGCGACGACTCGACCGGCTGCTGCGGGCCGGCGATGTCCGACACGAACGGCATGCGTCGACGGTATCAATGCGAAGCTGGGCTAAGCGTCGCGGCGACGCAACCCGCCCAGCAACGCCACCAGCACGCCGAACACCACCAGTGCCGCACCCGCCGCCAACGTCAGGTTGAACCAGCGGTGCAGGCTGTCTTCGGCGTGTCCGACCACGACGTCGGCGATCACGCGGATGTCACCGGTCGTGCGGTTGAGCGCGTCGTTGACGTAGCCGCGCGCCACCTCCAGGCCGGCCCATCCCGCAGCGCCCACCAGTAGTGCCGAAACTCCCAGCGCAGCAAGCGCTTTACCGCGCGATCGGGATGCCGCCAAGGTCAACAAGGCGAAGACGCCGGTCAGGATCGTGGTGCCGACGGTGATCCACGGTCCCCACGTCGACACCTGCCGCAGCCGGCCGGGGTGCAATCCCGTGGTTTCGGGCACCGTGATCGGGACGGTCAGGGTCTGCGGCACATCGAGGTCGATCTCGCCGAGCAGGGCCCCGATCGACGGATCGTTGAGCATCGGGGCGATGTCGATGAACCACCGGTCGGTGCCCGCCTCCCGCTGGACGGAGTCGGTGAACATCCACCGGTGCGCGATGCGGTTGGCCTGCCCGAACTGGCCGGGAAAACCCGCGCTGCCGGTGTAGGCGACGGTGCCGCGGCGGACCATCTCCCGGTCGAGGGTGTAGCCGTTGTCGGCCGCGAAAGAGATGATCTGGCTGGCCAACTCGGCGGCCATGGCGCTTTGCAGTTGGGGATCCTCGGCCGCTGAGGCCGAGAACGCCGCGTAGCCGTCCTCGCTGACCACGTTTCGCTGGGCCCACATCGCCGGGACCGCCACCGCAAGAAGGAGCGTGGTGACGAGCCACAGCAGCATGGTCGCCACCAGCCGCACGCGTAGGTCCTCCTTACGGGGCGAACGTCAACGCAGCGAGCTTACTTCGCCACCCGCCGCGGCCGCGCCAGGGCCAGCTTGGTCATCAACTTGTTCATTCGCTTGAGCGCCTTGAGGGAGTTGTTGTAGTAGGTGCCGCCTGCGCCGATGTTGGTGCGCGGCGCCACCACGGCCTCCTGGCGGCAGAACTTGCGCATGCCGTCGGGTCCGCCGAACCGCGCCCCGATGCCGGAGTTCTTCCAGCCGCCCATCGGCGCCGTGGTGCACATCAGGTTCGAGATCACGTCGTTGACGTTCACCGCGCCGCAGTCCAGTTGCACCGCAATCGATTTGGCGCGCTCGATGTCCTTGGAGAACACCGACGCCGACAGGCCGTACGGGCTGTCGTTGGCCAGCCGGATCGCCTCCGCGACGCTGGCCACCTTCATGATCGGCAGCGTCGGTCCGAACGTCTCCTCGGTCATGCACGCCATCGAGTGGTCGACGTCCACCAGCACGGTCGGCGGATAGAAGCTGCCGGGACCGCCGGGCCGCTTGCCGCCGGTGAGCACTCTGGCGCCCGCGGCCACGGCCTCGCGGACGTGGCGCTCGGTCACCTCCACCTGGCTGTCATCGATCAGCGAGCCGAAGTCATATCCTTCGCCCGCGCCCACCTTGAGGTTCTCCACCGCGCGCACGACCGCGTCGACGAACTCGTCGTACACCGGCTCCAGCACGTACACCCGCTCCACCGACACGCAGGTCTGGCCGGCGTTGAACATCGCGCCCCACACCGCCGCGTTGGCCGCCAACTCGATGTCGGCGTCCTCTAGGACGATCATCGGGTCCTTGCCGCCCAGCTCCAGGCTGACCGGGGTGAGCCGGCGCGCGGCCCGCTCCATCACCTTCGCCCCCGTCGCGCTGGAGCCGGTGAAGTGGATGTAGTCGGAGTTGTCGACGACGGCCTCGACCGCCTCCCGGGCGCCCTGCACGATTCCCATCACCTCCGGTGCTCCCGAATCCAGCCAGCCGCGCAGCAGCAGCTCGGCGGTCAACGGGGTGCGTTCGGACGGTTTCAGCAACACCGCGCAGCCGGCCGCCAGCGCCGCGAGGGCGTCCATCAGCAGGTTGGCCACCGGATAGTTCCACGGCGCGACGATGCCGACCACCGGATACGGTCGGTAGTGCACCTCGACCTTCTTGATCGCCAGGAACGGCAGCGCCGCGGGCCGGGTCTCCGGTGCCAGCGCCTTCTCCATCGTCTTGATGTAGTAGGAGGCGATCATGATCAGCAGCGGCACCTCCTGGGCGGCGTCGGTGGCCGACTTGCCGGTCTCCTTGATCAGCAGCGACTCGATCTCGTCGCGGTGCTCGCCCATCCACACCGCGTACCGGGCCAGCACCTTGGCCCGCCCCTTGGGGCCGCGGGCTTCCCACTGCTTCTGCGCGTCGCGCAGCCTCGCGGCCACCCGTGGCACGTCGGCGGGGTCGGTCCAGCGCACGGTGCCGGCGACCGCGCCGGTCGCGGGGTTGCGGACGGTTCCGGTATCTGGCAGCTCAACATCGGGCGTGGCAGTCATAGCCCCATGCTAGCCACCTCGTGTGATCCATATCGCACGCGTGTTGACACGTGTCAAGTCACGTTCGGCGAGCAGCGCCGCGAGGCAGACCAGCGACGTTCCCAGCAGCACCCCGCCGATCGTGTCGGTGAAGTAGTGAAAGGTCGTGCCGACCCCGATCACCGCCAGCCCGACATACAACGCCGCGAACACCCACGCCCACAGGGCGTAGCCGGTCACCAACACGAACAGGCCCAGCACGACGGTCGTCGTCGTGATGTGCCCACTCGGGTAGGCCAGGCCGCCGCCCTTGTCGCGACCGAACAGGGGCTTGATCAGCTGCACCAGCAGGTAGGCGCCGTACGGCAGCACCGTCGCGACGGCGGCCAACCGCCACCGCCGCCGATACAGCGCAAAGCCCACCACGGCCGCCCCGACGATGATCAGCGCCAGCGGGTTCGTGAACCCCTGCAGGTCGCGGGTCGGGCTGTGGCTGTAGCGGTGAAACCAGTCATCCAGGCCGGTGCTCGATTTGCCGACTGCCCAGCCGAGCAGCACCATCGCAAGCAAACCGACCGGCGGCCACCACCGGATCACGCAATGCCGCGCAGGTAGGCGGCGGCGCCGAGGTGCTGGGCGGCGTCGTCGACGATGCTCACCAGCCGCACCCCCGCGGTCACCGGCGGATCCCAGTTCGGGTCGACGACGCGGCCGAGCTCGCCGGGCGTCACCGACGCGATGTACTCGAGCGTCATCTTGTGCACCGCGCGGTAGTAACCGGCGAGCAGGTCGGCCGGCGCGCGCACCTTGGCGACCTCTTCCGGGCCGTGCCCGTAGCCCATCGCGTCGCGCGGAAGGTCGAGGTTGAACCGGTCGACCCAGCCGTCGCGCAACCAGACTTGCTCGGTGCCCGCGATCGCACAGATCTGCAAATCCTGTTGTCGCGCGCTGTGCCAGATCAACCAGGAGATGCTGTTGGCCTCCTGAGTCGGGCGGTAGAACGCGACCTCGTCGGTCAGCCCGTCGGTCAGCTCCTCGACGTGCTCGATCTGCCGGGTGAACATGTCGCGCAGCAGCTCACGCACCGCCGAGACATCAGAGTCAGCCATATCCCCGAAGGTACTCAGTCCGCCGCGGGCTGCGCGCCGTGAAAGACGGCCTCGATGTTATTGCCGTCCGGATCACGCACGAACCCGCCGTAGTAACCCGGGTGGTACTCCGGCCACAGCCGCGGAGCGTGCAGCGACTCGGCACCGGCCTTCAGCGCGGCGTCGTAGAAGGCGTGCACGGCGTCGGTATCGGCGGCCTGGAACGCGAAGTGCACCTCGCGGTTGGGGCCCGCCGCATCGCCCGCGTGCATGTCGGCGATCCAGAAATCCGGCTTGCCGTCCCTGCCGTAGCCGATGGCCACCTGATAGTCCAGCTGCCTGGTGTAACCGAGCACGCCCAGCACCCGGTCGTAGAACGCCTTCGACTTCTCGAAGTCCGCACAGTTGATTCCGAAGTGGTCGATCACCGGCTCATCGTAGATTCGAGGTATGAAATACGACCTCGTGATCCGCGGCGGCACCATCGTCGACGGCCTCGGCGGCGAACCCTACGTCGGCGACGTGGCTGTCTCGAACGGGAGAATTGCCGCGGTGGGCACGGTGGACGGTGCCGGCACGCGGGAGCTCGACGCGACCGGACTGCTGGTCACCCCGGGGTTCGTCGACCTGCACACCCACTACGACGGCCAAGCCGTCTGGTCGGACCGGCTCACCCCGTCCTCGGCACACGGCGTCACGACGGCGGTGATGGGCAACTGCGGCGTCGGGTTCGCCCCGTGCCGCCCCGAGGACCACGACGTGCTGGTCGACGTGATGGCCGGGGTCGAGGACATCCCCGGCGTGGTGATGGTCGACGGGCTGCCGTGGACCTGGGAGACGTTCCCGGAGTTCCTCGACGCGCTGGACGCGCGACACCGCGACATCGACGTGGCCGCGCTGCTGCCGCACTCCCCGCTGCGGGTGTACGTGATGGGCCAGCGCGGAGTCGACCGCGAACCGGCCACCCCGGAGGACCTCGCGTTGATGCGCAAGCTCGCCGCCGAAGCGGTCCAGGTGGGGGCGCTCGGGTTCGCGTCGTCGCGGTTCACGCTGCACAAGACCCAGAGCGGGCGGCCGATTCCGAGCTACGATGCCGACCGCGCCGAGATCGAGGCGATCGCGCGCGGCGTCGACGACGCCGGCGGCGGGCTGATCCAGTTCGTGCCCGACCTCGTCGCCGGTGACTACGAGCCGGTGCTGCAGACGGTGTTCGACGTCGCCGAGGATGTCGGTCTACCGGTGACGTTCACCTTGGCCATCGGCAACGCCGGCGACCCGTTCTACGTCGACGCGCTCACCATGGTCGAGAAGGCCAACGCTGGGGGCGGCGACATCAGCGCGCAGATCTTCCCGCGCCCGATCGGGCTGGTGCTGGGACTGGAACTGTCGGGCAACCCGTTCGTGACGTATCCGAGTTACCAGCAGATCGCCGGTCTGCCGCTGGCCGAGAAGGTTGCCGAGATGCGCAAACCCGAAGTGCGCGAACGCATCCTGGCCGACAAGCCGGCATCCGACGGGCATCCGCTGATGTTCGCCGCGCAGGCTTTCGAGTGGATGTTCCCGCTTGGCGATCCGCCGAACTACGAGCCGCCGCGGTCGGAGAGCATCGCCAGCCGCGCCCGCGCCCGCGGCGTCAGCCCGCTCGAGGAGGCCTACGACCGGCTGCTCGACGACGACGGCCACGCCATGCTGCTGGTCACGCTGGCCAACTTCCGTGACGGCAGCCTGGACACGGTGGCGGAGTTGATCCGTCGCGATGACGTCGTGCTGGGCCTCGGCGACGGCGGCGCACACTACGGAATGATCTGTGACGCAAGCTTTCCCACGTACATGTTGGCGCACTGGACTCGTGACCGCGCGTCGGGGCGGCTGACGGTGGCCGAGGCGGTGCGCGAGCTGACGTCGGTGCCCGCGCGGGTGGCGGGCCTGGCCGACCGTGGCCGCATCGCGGTGGGGTACAAGGCCGATCTCAACGTCATCGACCACGACGCGGTGCGCCTGCACCGGCCCGTCGTCACCTACGATCTGCCCGCCGGGGGTCGACGCCTGGACCAGGGCGCCGACGGCTATGTCGCGACCATCGTGTCGGGCGAGATCATCGCCGAGAACGGGGTCCCGACCGCCGCGCGGCCCGGGCGGTTGATCCGCGGCCGCCAGCCCGCACCCTGAAGCCGCTCAGGCCGCCTCCCCAGCGGGCTCGTCTGCGCCGGAATCGGTTTCGGCTGTGTCGTCGTCGGTGGGCTCGGGATCGGGCGTGACGGTCTCGTCCGGCTCCTCCGCAGCGTCGGTGACGACGACGGTCTCGAGTTCATCGGCGGTCTCGCCGGGAACGAACTTGTTGCCCGGCGTGATGTCGAGGCCCAAGGTGCTCGCCGGGGGTGAGTTCAGCTCGTCTTCGGCGAGTGGTTCTGCCGCCTCCTCGACCTCACCCTGCTCGACCTCACCCTGCTCGACCTCCGCGCTCACCGGCATCGGCGCCGCGGGCTGCTCATCAGAGACATCTCCCGAGGTTGAAACCTGTTCGGCCGCAGCCACTTCCACTGCCGCAGGCGCGTTGAGCTCGGAGAGCGGGTTGATCGGTGTCGGCAGCACGCTCAGCGTCTCGTTGATCGCATCGAAAACGGCCGACGTGATGTCTGACGCCAAGTCGCCGATCGGTCCGGGAAGAGACGACACCGGCGAGACGAGATCCCCGATCAGCTCACCGAGCAACCCGTTGGAGGACAGCAGCACGTGCGCCAGGCCGCTGAGCAAGCCCGGAACGGTGCCGGGGTTCGCGAGCGCCACCTCCACCGCGGCCTCCAGGTAGGCAGGCAGTGAAACGGCGTAGAGCGTCGCGGTTAAGGCAAGTCTCGCCGGCAGAAGCAGGCCCTGGTTGAGGGCGAACATGGTCTTGCCGAGGTCCGTCAGCCGGAAGTCGATGTAGGCGTCCGCGCCGGGGTCCGGGTCCGGCAGGCCCGCCGCGATGAACTCACCGAAGGCGTCGGCGAGCTCATTGATCGCGTTGCCGACGCCCGTTGCGAGGGGCGGCGGGAGTACGCCGGCAAAGATGAGCAGGACTTCCCTGATCGCGCCGGGGTATGAGGCCGCCGGGACCCCGTCGGACGGGTTCACGTACCGCTGCACCAACAGGCTGAACACGCTGGGCGCGACCGCTGGGGACCGCGCGGCAACCACGGCGGTCGCGGCCAACTCGAACGGCAGGGAGAGGGTCGCCAGGACCGGGATGTAGAGGCCCTGCGCGGCCCCTCCGGCGATGACGCCCGCGTCGTAGAGGATTTCGGTGACCACCGAGACGTTGGCCACCTCCGCGGTGACCGCGGTGGGCCGGCGATCTTCGGGGACGTCGACGGCGGTCCCGGTCGCAGCAAGTCCGGCGGCTAGAAGCGCCGCGGCCAGCTTGGTCGGGAGCGGACGGGTAGATGCATACATCACTCTCCCCCTCGAGTAGAGAACTCGTGAGCCCGTTGCCGACTCACACCTGATGCACGCAGAGTACGACTGCAATAAACGCCCGCGTAAGTATTGGGCAAATTTGCCAGCACGAGATTTTCTTGCGTTCGCAAGCGATATATCAAGTGCCGCTAAGGAAATCAGCTTCAGTTGCTGCCCAAGTCAGGTGCTGTCAACGAAAAGGCCCGGTCCCCAGAGGGGGGACCGGGCCTCTCGCGCGGTTATCGGATCAGGCGGCCGCTCCGCCTTCGTTTGCACCCGAGTCGGAACCGTCCGCGTCGTCGGCGTCGTCGTCACTCGACTCCGGATCGGCGGGGGCGGGGCTTTCCGGCTCCTCGGTCGGGTCGCCGCCCGTGCCCTCATCGGCCGGTTCAGTGCCACCGCCGGGTACGAACTTGTTGCCCTGCTTGACATTTTCCGAACCTGACACCGAGAGCGTCTCAGCGTCGTCATCCGTGGACTCCGAGTCGTCGGTAACCTCGTCCGTTCCGTCCTCCGCGTCGTCGGCGCCACCGTCGGTGTCCTCGCCGGACGTCGACCCCAGGGCCTGAATGCCGGTGTCGCCTTCACCCTGTGGCTCGTCGGCCTCGTCGGTTTCGTCGGACGTCGCGGAAGCTTCACCCGCCGACTCGTCGCCCGCCGCCGAGGCCGTGGCCTCGTCGACGATCGGGCTGACCGGCGGCGGCAACAACTTCAACAGGTTGTCGACCACTTGGTAGAACCCGTCTCGGAACTGCAGAGCGACGGCTCCGATCCCGGGCAGCGCCACGAACGGTTCGGTAAGGGGGCCGACGACGCCGCCGAGCAGACCGTACTCCGGGTTCGCTACTTGGTTCACCAAGTTGCTGAGCAGGCCGGGGATCTGGAGTGGGTTGCGCAGCGCCGCTTCGAAGGTCGCCTCCAAATTGACCGGCAGATAACCCAGGTAGCGCACGACGTTGCCAGCGGCGTCGATCTGCGATACCGCCGCAAGCTTGGCGGCGAAGATCAGGCCCCCGACGAAGGTGTCGTTCCAGAAGAACTGCGTCGCCAAGGCCCCCGGCGTGGAGTCTGGCAAATAGACGGAAAACGCCGTGTTGATCGCGGCTGAGAGGTCTAAGAGCCTGCTTATCATCGGCCCGCTGATCGACGGCGGCAAGGCGCTGGCAAGGACTGCGAGCGACACCACAAGTTCCTGGGCATACGTTTCCCAGGGGTAGTCGAAGGACGGGTTCGCATAGTGCTGGATGAGCCAGCTGATCAGGCTCGACTCGAGGGCCGGGTCCTGCTGCCCGAGCAGCAATACGGTCCAGAGGTCGTACGGCAACGCGGCTTGCGCCTCGGCGAGGATCTGGAGCGTGTAGCTCGAGCCGGCCACGAGATTGCCGAAGTCCAAGAGGAGGTCGGTGACGATGGATGCCGGGGCCACCTCGGCGGTGATCGTCGGTGTCACCCGGTCATCGGGCACCTCGACGACGGCGGCCCCGGTCGAGACGACTCCGGCCGCCACGATGGCTGCTGCCAACTTGGTCGGCAGCGGGCGTGCGAACGTGTTCAATTGTTCCCCCTTACGGATCGGCTCGCGGGCTTCCACGAATCGGCGGCAAATGCCCCGCAGGGCAGCATACGGAATCGTTCGACGCTTGCGTTAATTTTCTGGCAAACATTTTCGACGTGTCGAAAAGTTTGCGGGGTTGAGCCGAGATGCATTCATCCGCCGGGGTGGTCGACCGGGTTGCTGAGCGGGGGGAAGATGAGGGTCATGAGCGTGAAGGTGGACTTGGACCGGCTGGCCGACGCATTGAGCGATTTCGCATTCGCCTACCTGATCTCGGTCGGCGACGACTACCGTGCCCACACCGTCGCCGTCGACCCGACCCTCGCCGACGGCGTGCTCGACATCGGATCCGTCGGCAACACCACCCAGCGCAACGTCACGGCACACGGCGACGTCACCGTGGTCTGGCCGCCGCGCGAACCCGGTGGCTACTCGTTGATCGTCGACGGCACCGGCAAGATCAGCGACAACAGGTTGCGGGTCTCGCCGACGCGTGCGGTGCTGCACCGCAAAGCGACTCCGGAGTCGCCCGCGACCAGCCCGGACTGCCTGCACGACTGCGTGCCGCTGAAAAAGTAAGCCCCTAAGCCGCGCCGAGTGTGGCCTCGTGTCACGCCTCGCGGCGAAAAGGCGTGCGGGTAACCCACGTTCGCCGCTGAAAAAGTAACCCCGAGAGTCATCGCACGAAAAAGCCCGGGCTGCTCTCGCAACCCGGGCTCTTCGTGGACAGGCTTAGAAGTCCATACCGCCCATGCCACCGGTCGGGTCGCCGGCGGGTGCGGCGGCCTTCTCCGGCTTGTCGGCGACGACGGCCTCCGTGGTCAGGAACAGCGCCGCGATGGACGCCGCGTTCTGCAGCGCCGAACGCGTCACCTTGACCGGGTCGGCCACGCCTGCCTTGAGCAGGTCCTCGTACTCACCGGTCGCGGCGTTCAAGCCCTTGCCGGCTTCGAGGTTGCGAACCTTCTCGGCAACCACGCCGGGCTCCAGGCCCGAGTTGGCGGCGATCTGCTTCAGCGGAGCCTCCAGCGCGACACGCACAATGTTGACACCGGTCGCCTCGTCGCCGTCGAGCTTGAGCTCGTCGAGCACCGGGCCGGCCTGCAGCAGGGACACACCGCCACCGGCGACGATGCCCTCCTCCACGGCGGCCTTGGCGTTGCGCACCGCGTCCTCGATGCGGTGCTTGCGCTCCTTGAGCTCCACCTCGGTGGCGGCCCCGGCCTTGATCACCGCAACGCCGCCGGCCAGCTTGGCCAGCCGCTCCTGCAGCTTCTCGCGGTCGTAGTCGGAGTCGCTGTTCTCGATCTCGGCGCGGATCTGGGCCACCCGGCCCGCGATCGCCTCGCTGTCACCGGCACCCTCGACGATGGTGGTCTCGTCCTTGGTGACGACGACCTTGCGGGCCTTGCCGAGCAGGGAGACGTCGGCGGTCTCGAGAGACAGGCCGACCTCCTCGCTGATGACCTGGCCGCCGGTGAGGATCGCCATGTCCTGCAGCATCGCCTTGCGACGGTCACCGAAGCCCGGGGCCTTGACGGCGACGGACTTGAAGGTGCCGCGGATCTTGTTGACGACCAGGGTGGACAGCGCCTCGCCCTCGACGTCCTCGGCGATGATCAGCAGCGGCTTGCCGGACTGGATGACCTTCTCCAGCAGCGGCAGCAGATCCTTGACGGTCGAGATCTTGGAGCTGACCAGCAGGATGTAGGGATCCTCGAGGACCGCTTCCTGACGCTCGGCGTCGGTCACGAAGTAACCCGAGATGTAGCCCTTGTCGAAGCGCATGCCCTCGGTCAGCTCGAGCTGCAGCCCGAAGGTCTGCGACTCCTCGACGGTGATGACACCCTCGTTGCCGACCTTGTCCATCGCCTCGGCGATCAGCTCGCCGATCTGCAGGTCACCGGCCGAGATCGCGGCGGTCGCGGCGATCTGGTCCTTGGTCTCGACCTCCTTGGCCGACTTCAGCAGGGTCTCGGTGATCTTCTCGACGGCCTTCTCGATGCCACGCTTCAGGCCGAGCGGGTTGGCACCGGCCGCGACGTTGCGCAGACCCTCGCGCACGAGCGCCTGGGCCAAAACCGTTGCCGTCGTCGTTCCGTCGCCGGCGACATCGTCGGTCTTCTTGGCGACTTCCTTGACCAGCTCGGCGCCGATCTTCTCGTACGGGTCCTCCAGCTCGATCTCCTTGGCGATGGACACACCATCGTTGGTGATCGTGGGGGCGCCCCACTTCTTCTCCAGCACGACGTTGCGACCCTTGGGCCCCAACGTCACCTTTACCGCGTCGGCGAGGGCGTTCAGGCCCCGCTCGAGGCCGCGGCGGGCCTCTTCGTCATACGCAATTTGCTTGGCCATTGCGAAGTGTTTCCTCCGGATTGGGGATGGCACATCTGTTGGCCGGGTGCAGTGCCCGCGACGGACGGCTTCGGGTGTGCTCCGCGGGTGCGGCCCCTAGCCTCACCGTCCCGACCTAGCACTCACCGGTCGCGAGTGCCAACTGCATTCTTAGCACTCGACCATGGAGAGTGCAAGGTCGTTCGTCGGGCCGCCGGCGGCGGTCAACCGTCCCCGTCCGTCGATTCTGACGGGGTCTGCGGATCACTCGCCGGGGCCTCGGGTTCCGCGGCCGTCTTCTCCGACTTCTCAGGGTCCGTATCGACGGAGATCCGGTCCAGCAGGCGGCCCGTGGAAGCCGGTTCGCCGACGTCAACCGTGTCTTCGCGGCTCTCGCGCGATTGCGCACGCGCCTGCTGCTGACTCTGCACATTGCGGTGAAGCGCGCCGTCGCGCAGGTACGGGCGCCTGTCACCGGGCCGATCGTGTCGGACATATCCGGCGTCGACGATCGGACGCACCACCTGATCGACCCTGTCCACGAGCACGCCGGGCACGCCGACGTCGCGGAAGACCTGCGTCAACGGGAGGTTCTGGGTCGGCACGAAATGCGTGGTGACGATCCCGCCCGCCCCGTTCGTGTGCGTGGTCGTGTTCTCGGGCGACAACGTCTCCGGATCGCCCGCCGCGATCGGGGGGCCGTGGACGTAGACGATGCCCATCAGCGCGTTGGCCGAGGAGATCAGGTTCCACGGACGATCCGGCGGGTCGGCCCAGCCGTCGTATTCACCGATGACGATCGTGGTGGGGTAAGGAGACTCCGCGATGCGGCTGATCCGGTAATTCAAGACGGGAATGTAGGTGCCCTCCTTGAACCACTCGGCCACGCCCGCCTCCGGTGGAGCGATCAGGACGAACCTGATGTCGTCCGTCGACGGGGCATCGGGGTCGGCCGCCAACTTCGCGGCCAGCCTGGAAGCCACCATGGCGCCCATCGATTCGCCGATGACCACGACTTTGCCGTCAATCTGGCGCACGGCGATGTCCGCTTGCTTCACGCCGTCACGCAGCGCCCACTCTGAGGCAAGGGCGTTCTGCGAGTAGTCAACCACCTGCGGGTCGTCGTCGTCGTGAAAGTGAATCCCGATGACCGGGTAGTTGGTGGCGATGAGCGGATAGAACGGGTTGATGCGCTTGAAGACGGTCGCTCCGGGGATCAACACGGCTTCTTCTGCGGCGCTCACCGCGGTGGATGTCGTTACGGTTCCCAGCACCACGCACATAGCTGCGACCACCGGCCACAGCCGCTGCCACCATCTAGCCATAGTGCTGTTTCTCCTGATCGGACCGCACCGTCGCAGCAATAAGAGATAGTTTTCCACGCGGCCGTCAACCGGGTGGGCGAGTTTGCCGACCCGCGCGTGCCCACCAGGGAAATCCGGCGGCACCCGGGCCCGGATCACGATGGCACCGACGCGCAGGCGTCACCGCCGATGTTGTTTGCTCCGGGCGCCCCGCGCGAGCACTACTTCGAAGGTCTGGCCAGGCTCGGCGACACGCCCGACGAGGAGCGCCAAGCGTGGTTCGTTCGCACCGCCGACTTCTCGACGTCGACACGAACCCGGGAAGGATGCGAGCGCGTAATCCGTTGCGCTAGGCTGCTTACCGATCAGTGAGGAGTCTTGGGTGCGGGTTGATTCAGCGCCCGACACCCAGGCTTTGCGAGGCTGGCAGCGTCGGGCTTTGGTGCGGTATCTTACCGCCCAACCGCGTGATTTCCTGGCGGTCGCGACCCCCGGTTCGGGTAAGACGGCGTTTGCCCTGCGCGTGGCCGGCGAGCTGCTGGCCGACGGCACCGTCGAGCGGGTCACCGTCGTCGTGCCGACCGATCACCTCAAGACGCAATGGGCGCTGGCCGCCGCCAGAAGCGGCATCGCGCTGGACCCGAAGTTCACCAACTCGTCGGCGCAGACGTCCTCGGAGTACCACGGCGTGGTCGTCACCTACGCCCAGGTGGCCAGCCACCCGACCCGGCACCGGGTGCGCACGGAGAACTACCGCACGCTGGTGGTGTTCGACGAGATCCACCACGGCGGGGACGCCAGGAGCTGGGGCGAGGGCATGCGCGAGGCCTTCGGCGACGCCACCCGCCGGCTGGCGCTGACCGGCACGCCATTCCGCAGCGACGACAGCCCGATCCCGTTCGTCACCTATGAGCCCGACGGCGACGGCGTGCTGCGCTCGGTGGCCGACCACACCTACGGCTACGCGGAGGCGCTCGCCGACGGCGTGGTGCGACCAGTGGTCTTTCTGGCCTACTCCGGTGAGGCCCGCTGGCGCGACAGCGCGGGCGAGGAGCACTCGGCACGCCTCGGCGAGCCGCTCACCGCCGAGCAGACCGCACGCGCCTGGCGCACCGCGCTGAACCCGGCGGGCGAATGGATGCCCGCCGTCATCGCCGCCGCCGACACCCGGCTGCGCCAGCTGCGCCAGCACATGCCCGACGCAGGCGGCATGGTGATCGCCTCCGACCAGGCCGCCGCGCGGGCCTACGCCGAACTGCTCACCCGGATCACCGGCGAGGCACCGACCGTCGTGCTCTCCGACGATCCCGGCTCCTCGGACCGGATCAGCCAGTTCTCGGCCGGCACCGGCCGGTGGCTGGTCGCGGTGCGGATGGTCTCCGAAGGGGTCGACGTGCCGCGGCTGGCCGTCGGCGTCTATGCCACCAGCGCGTCGACGCCGTTGTTCTTCGCTCAAGCCATCGGTCGCTTCGTGCGGTCGCGCAGGCCCGGTGAGACGGCGAGCATCTTCTTGCCGTCGGTGCCCAACCTGCTGTTGCTGGCCAGCGAGATGGAGGCCCAGCGCGACCATGTGCTGGGCAAACCGCACCGCGAATCCGACGGCGACGACTACGTCGAGCGTCGCAAGTCCGAACCCAGCGAACTCGACAACGGTTTCGAGTCGCTGGGCGCCGACGCCGAGCTGGACCAGGTGATCTTCGACGGCGCGTCGTTCGGCACCGCGACGCCCGCGGGCAGCGAGGAAGAAGCCGACTATCTCGGTATCCCCGGCCTGCTCGACGCCGAACAGATGCGAGACCTGTTGCGACGCAGGCAAGAAGAACAGCTTGACCGTCGGAGCCGCGCAGTCGGTACCAGTGAGGTGCCGCGAGTCTCCACCCACGGGCAGCTACGCGAGCTGCGCCGCGAGCTCAACGCGCTGGTGTCGATCGCCCACCACCGCACCGGTAAGCCGCACGGCTGGATACACAACGAGCTGCGCCGGATCTGTGGCGGCCCTCCGGTGGCGGCGGCCACCACCGAGCAGTTGCAGGCCCGCATCGAGGCGGTCCGCACGCTGAATTCGTGATTTCGGCGCGCTTATCGACCCTGAGGGGGCATGAGCGCGCCGAGATCACTAGGTGAGCAGCCCGCAGCCGGCCACCCCGCACAGCAGCGAGCTGGCCAGCAGCACCGGCCAGCCCAGCACGGCCACCACCAGCGCCGCGATGTTGGCGAAGACGGTGAAGTCAGCGCTGAGCGCATGTTTGAGCTGACCGATCAGCTCGATGTGAAGCATCGCGTAAGCCACGCCGATCACCGTGTACGCCAACCCGATCCACAATACGAGCTCGACCACCGTGTTGATGCCCCGCCGCAGCAGCGCCTGCTGCACGCGCTCCCATATCGTCATCGCTACAGCCCGAGAAGCTCCGGCAGGTCGGCCACCGAGTCGATCACATGGTTGGGCTGCATCGCGAACTCGTCTGCCGCCCACCGGTCCAGCGTGTCCTGCCGGAACTTGCCCGTGCGCACCAACACCCCCGTCATCCCCACCACCTGAGCAGCCAGCACGTCGTTGTTGAGATCGTCGCCGACCATGTACATCTCGTCGGGTTCGACGCCGAGACGGCTTGCCGCCGCGAGGAATCCGTCCGGTGCCGGCTTGCCGACGGCGGTCGCCTTGCGGCCGGAGGCCTCCTCCATACCGATCAGATACATCCCGGTGTCGATCCGCAGGCCGTCGCTGGTGGTCCACGCGGTGCTGCGATGCATGGCGACCACCGGCACGCCCTGGGCCATCCAGTCGTACACCCACGACAGCGTCAGATGGCTGTACTCCGGCCCCGCGCCGCCCAGCAACACCACGTCGGGTTTGTCGGGCGTCTTGGGGCCGGCGAACTCCGTGGAGTACACGATGTCGATGCCCGCCATGTCCTCGGCGATCTGACCGCTGTTGACCAGAAAACAGCGTGCGCCCGGAAAACGGTCGCGGACATACTCGGCCGTCAGCACCGCGGCGGTGACGACCTCGTCGGGGCGCACCGTCATGCCCGCTTCGGTGAGCAGTTCGGCGATCTGCGCCCTGGTACGCGTCGTCGTGTTGGTCAGATACGAGCAGGCAACCTGGTGCTCCGCCAACACCCGCAGCGCGCTCGCCGCGCCCTCGATCGGTTTCCACGACGTCACCAGGACACCATCGATGTCGAAGAGCACTCCACCGATAGCCATTGCCCGACAGTAAACGGCAACCGATTCAGCGCAAGTCGGACCCCACCCGAGCCCACTTGTTGTCGGCGACCCACGGCGACGCCTCCGACGCGATCGACCACGCCAACTCCGCGGGCACGTCGATCACCTGATAGCGCTTGACCCCGGCCGCCGTGGCCGCGATCAGCGTCGCCACCCCGACACGGCGCTGCATCAGCGTCTGCCGCACGGTCCAGCCGATGATGCCCGAGGCCTCGATGCAGTCGCGGCGGCGTTGCAGGCTGCCGGTGCGCGCGACCAACCAGCCGTCCCCCACCCGGTGCCCCAGCGATCGGGACCGGTCGTGGGCCAGCAACGCGCAACACACCGCGAGCAGCGCGCACAGCACCCAGGCCCACATCGGCGCCGAGATGACCGCCAGCACGACGGCAATCACCACCGGCAGCGCCATTGCCCGCACCCACCGCCGTCGCGTCGCCGCAGGGCCGTGCGCCCGCAGCGGCCCGCTCACCACCTCGGGCCGTTCGATCAGATCGGTCAGCACCGCCTCGGCCGTCGCCCTCGGACATGGCGGCAGCAGCAGCGACGCCTCCCCCACGCCACCGACACCGGTCATCACCGCGTCCAGTCGCGCACCGCCGAACAACCGCACCAGCAACGGCTCCCGCAGCGTCCCACCGCGCAGCCGGCGCATGTCGAACGTGTGCTCGCGCACCCGCAGCAGCCCGAGGCGCAGGTGCAGCACATCCGCGTCGCGCCGCAGCACCAGGTTCCCGTAGCTCAGCAGCGACTGCAGCACCGAAAGCACCACCGAAGCCAGTAGCACGCCGACGGCAACCACCGCAACCGTCGCCGCCACCCCGAACCGTTCGGCGACGTCGACACCCGACCGGGCCACATCCGAGTCCTGCAGCGCCGCACCGACTCCCATTTGATAGACCAGCCCGACAGCCGCCGCGATCATCGCCAGCCCGGTGAAACTCAATGGGCTGTAACGCAGCCAGGACGGATCCCACCGGGCCAGCACCCGACCCGCGGGAGCCTGTTCCTCCTCGGCGACCGCCAATGAGTCGGCCAGCAGGATCGCCCGCAGCCGGGGCACCTCCTCGGCCTGCACCGCGTCCAGCGCGAACACAGCGTCACCGCTGGCCTCCTGGCCGGTGCTCACCCGCAGCACCGTCAACCCCAGAAGCCGGTGCAACAACCGCGCCTCGGTTGAGACCGACCGAATCCTGTTGCGCGGCACCGAGATCACCTTGCGCTGCAGCACACCGGTGCGCAGCTGCACGTCGGATGGCCCGATCCGGTAGGTGGTGGTGAACCAGCGCGCGGCGCCGTACGCCACCGTCGCCGCCACGACCATCACCACCACGGCGGGGTTACCGGTCGCCGACCCCAGCACCAGCGACCCGACGATCACCGGGATCTGGCGCATCACCTCGTGCACCGGATGCACCAGCAACATGCGCGGGCTCAGCCGGTGCCACACCTCGGTCGGGGCGTCGGGCAGCTCGCTCACGTGGCGTCCTCGGTGCCCAGCGCCGCGACGTCGGTCAGCCGCGCGACGATCCGATCGGCCACCTCGGTGTCCAGCGCGACGATGCGCACCGCACCGGCCGACGACGCCGTCGTCACCGTGACGGTGGCCAGCCCGAACAGCCGGTCCAGCGGCCCCCGTTCGGTGTCGACGGTCTGCACCCGCGATATCGGTGCGATCCGGCGTTCCTGCACCAGCCAACCCGAACGCGTGTAGACCGCCCGCCCGTCGATGTCCCACCTGTGCACGCGATACCGCCACAGCGGCACCACCACCACGAACACCGCGACGCCCACCGCCGTCAGCGCCGCCGCCAACACGTGCAGCCACCACATCCGCGGGTCGACGATCAGCCACACCAGCTGGGCGAACGCCAGCGCCAGCCACGGAATCGCCGCGCCGATCGCCCAGACCAGAGGCGCCTTGCGGCTGGGCGGATGGGCCGGTTCAACCAGATCCATGATTCGAGCATGACGCACGGCGGGCTGAGTATGTTGATCGCATGACCGCCAAATGGACCGCGGCCGATGTGCCGGATCAGTCAGGCCGGGTGGCCATCGTCACCGGCGCCAACTCGGGGCTGGGCTATGACACGGCGGCCGTACTGGCCGGCAAGGGCGCGCATGTCGTGCTCGCCGTGCGCAACCTCGACAAGGGTCGGCAAGCCCTTGACCGCATCAAATCCGGCTGTCCCAACGCCGATGTCACGCTTCAAGAGCTCGACCTGACGTCGCTCAACAGCGTGCGCAAGGCCGCCGCCGAACTGCGTGCGACCTATCCGCGCATCGATCTGCTGATCAACAACGCGGGCGTGATGTACGTGCCAAGGCGGGAAACCACCGAAGACGGCTTCGAGATGCAGTTCGGGACCAACCACCTGGGTCACTTCGCGTTGACCGGGCTGCTGCTGGAGAACATGCTGCAGGTCGGCGGGTCCCGTGTGGTGACGGTCAGCAGCGTGGGGCACCGGGTGCTGGCCCGCATCCATTTCGAGGACCCGCATCTGGAGCGCAAGTACAACCGGGTCGAGGCCTACGGCCAGTCCAAGCTGGCCAACCTGTTGTTCACCTACGAGTTGGCCCGCCGACTCAAAGCCAAGGAGGCCCCCACCATAGCGGTCGCCGCGCACCCCGGCCTTTCGGACACCGAGCTCATGCGCCACCTGCCCGATTTCATTCCGGACTTCGTCTGGAAGATCATCGCCCAACCCGCCGACAAGGGCGCGTTGCCGACGCTGCGCGCGGCCACCGACCCCGGCGTGCAAAGCGGTCAGTACTACGGACCCGACGGCATCGGCGAGACCCGCGGGCATCCGAAACTCGTTGCGTCCAGCGCACAATCGCACAACCAAGACATCCAGCGTCGGCTCTGGAGCATGTCCGAAGAGCTGACCGGCGTCACCTTCCCACTCTGATGCGCCCGGTCGAGGAACACCAGCGCGTCGTCGCCGACCTCATCACGCCCCGCCCCGCCGCTCGGGTGCCGCTGGCCGATGCGCTGGGGCTGGTGCTGGCCGAGGACGTCGTCGCGCCGCTGTCGTTGCCCGGCTTCGACAACTCCGCCATGGACGGATACGCCGTCGTCGCCGACGACGTGGCCGGCGCGACAGCCGAACAGCCCGTCGTGTTGCCCGTCGCCGAGGACATCCCGGCGGGCCGCACCGATATGTTGACGCTCAAACCCGGTACCGCACACCGGATCATGACCGGGGCGCCGCTGCCGTCGGGTGCGACGGCCGTGGTGCCCGTCGAGGCCACCGACGGCGGCGTCGACACCGTCGCGATCCGCGCCGGCGCACCGCCCGGCAAGCACATCCGTCGCGCCGGTGAGGACGTCACCGCGGGCACCACGGTGCTGCGCGGCGGGCAGGTGCTCACCCCGGCGGCGCTGGGCCTGGCCGCCGCGCTCGGATTGGGTGAGCTGGCGGTGATTCCGCGCCAACGGGTGCTGGTGATGTCGACGGGCACCGAACTGGTCGCCCCGGGCACCCCGCTGCAGCCGGGCCAGATCTACGAGTCCAACGCGGTGATGCTGGCGGCGGCGCTGCGGGACGCCGACGCCGAGGTGGTGGCCTCGGCGATGTCCGGTGACGACGTCGACTCGTTCCGCGCCACGCTGGCCCGCCACGCCGGCGACGCCGACCTGATCGTCACCACCGGCGGGGTGAGCGCAGGCGCCTACGAGGTCGTCAAGGACGCGCTGGGCGGCACCGTCGATTTCGTCAAGGTCGCGATGCAGCCGGGCATGCCGCAGGGCTGCGGGCGCGTCAACACAGGCACGCCGATCGTCACGCTGCCCGGCAACCCGGTCAGCGCGCTGGTGTCGTTCGAGGTGTTCCTGCGCTCGCCGCTGCGCGCCGCGATGGGCCTGCCCAACCCGGACCGGCCACGCCGCAGCGCCGTGCTGACCGAGGATCTGACGTCACCGCGCGGCAAGCGTCAGTTTCGCCGCGGGGTGCTCGACGCCGACGCGGGCACCGTCACCAGTTACGGGCCGCCCGCCTCGCACCATCTGCGCTGGCTGGCGTCGGCGAACTGTCTGCTGGAGATCGATGAGGACGTCACGGAGGTGGCTGCGGGCACCCGGGTGCAGGTGTGGGACCTGGCATAGCGGCCTTGGTCGATACCTTCGCCCGTAGAATCGCGGGACGATGGCCAGACGCCCCGACCTCACATCCGGCCCCGAGCGGCTCGCGGCGCTGGTGCGCACCACGATTCCGCCGATGCACCGCGCCGGGCTTCCCTTCGTGGGGGCCAGTCTCGCGGTCGCCGCGCTCGGCTGGCGCAACCCTTGGCTGCGCCGGGCCGGGCTGACCTCGGCGGCGGCCAACGCGGCGTTCTTCCGGCACCCGCCCCGCGTGTCGCCGACCCGACCCGGGCTCGTCGTGGCACCGGCCGACGGCCTGATCTGCCTCATCGAAGACAGCCCACCGCCGGCCGAACTCGGTTTGCCCCCAACGCCTTTGCCGCGCATCAGCATTTTCCTTTCGGTGTTCGACGCGCACGTGCAGCGCGCCCCGATCGGGGGCGAGGTCGCCGCCGTCGTACACCGGCCGGGTCTGTTCAGGTCGGCCGAGCTCGAGGCGGCCAGCGAGGACAACGAACGCAACAGCGTGGTGATCGCCGGCCCCGACGGCGTCGAGGTGATCGCCGTGCAGATCGCCGGGCTGATCGCGCGCCGCATCGTGTGCGAGGCCAAGGTCGGCGACAAACTCGCGATGGGGCAGACCTACGGGCTGATTCGCTACGGGTCGCGGCTGGACACGTACCTGCCCGCGGACGCGAACGTCTTAGTGACGACCGGGCAGCGCGCATTGGCCGGTGAGACGGTATTGGCCGAGCTGCGATGATCAAACCTCGGGTCAAGCCGGGCGTGGTCAGCCTGCGCATCCTGCCCAGCGGTATGACCGTGGCCGCGATCTGCCTGGGGCTGACCGCGGTCAAGATGGCGCTGGACAACCGGCCGACCGAGGCGATGGCGTTTCTGGCCGTCGCGGCGATCCTGGACGCGCTCGACGGGCGCATGGCCCGCGCGCTGAAGGCGACGTCGCGGATGGGCGAGGAGATCGACTCGCTGGCCGACGCGGTCAACTTCGGTGTGGCACCGGCGTTCATTGTGTACGGCACGCTGCTCTCGCAGTCGCAGGTCGGCTGGATCGTGGTGCTGCTGTACGCGGTATGCATCGTGCTGCGGCTGGCCCGTTACAACGCGATGCTCGAGGTGGATCAGCCCGCGTTCGAGAAGAAGTACTTCGTCGGAATGCCCGCGCCCGCCGGGGCGATCGGGGCGATCGGACCGCTGGCGGCGAAAATGCAGTTCGGCGAGGGCTGGTGGACATCGGAATTGGCCGTGGTCATCTGGATGGTCGGCGTCTCGCTGCTGGTGGTCAGTACGATCCCGATGCGCAAGATCCACACGTTCTCGGTGTCGCCCAACATGGTCGCCCCCCTGTTGGCGCTGCTGGCCATCGCGGTCGCGGCCGCGATCCTCTACGGCTATTTGGTGATCCTGCTGATCATCGCGGCGTACGTCATCCACATTCCGTTCGCCGCACGGACCAGACGGTTCCTCGCGCAGCATCCCGAGGTGTGGGACGAGCGACCGCGGCAGCAGCGCGCGGCGCGACGAGCCATCCGCCGCGCACAGCCCCACCGCCGCTCGATGCTGCGGCTCGGACTGCGGAGGCCGGGCTCCTGACGAAAGCCAACCAGCAGCTCACCCTGACCGCGCGGCTGAACACGTCCGCATTGGACTCCCGGCGCGGTGTGGTCCGGCTGCATCCAGAAGCCATTGCGGCGCTGGGCATTCGGGAATGGGATGCGGTGTCGCTGACGGGCTCGCGCACCACCTCCGCCGTCGTGGGGGCCGCGCCGGCGGGCACCCCGGCGGGAACGGCGCTGCTCGACGACGTCACGCTGTCCAACGCGGGTCTGCGCGAGGACGCCACCGTGCTCGTCGCCCCGGTGACCGTCTACGGCGCGCGGTCGGTGACGCTGTCGGGCTCCAAGCTGGCGACCCAGTCGATTTCGCCGCAGACGCTGCGACAGGCGTTGCTGGGCAAGGTGATGACCGTCGGCGACACGGTGTCGCTGCTGCCCCGCGAGCTCGGACCCGACATCCCCACCTCGCGGGCCACCGCGGCGCTGGCATCCTCGGTCGGCATCACCTGGACATCCGAACTGCTGACGGTGACCGCCACCGATCCCGCGGGACCGGTCAGCGTGCAACCCAATTCGTCGGTGGCGTGGGCATCGGCGGGCGTGTCGGCGACGACGTCGACGCTGCCCACCCCGCCCTCGCCATCGACCCCGGTGCGCAGCGTCGACGACCTCAAGGGTGCGCAGGCCCAGGCCGAGCGCCTGACCGAATGGCTCAAGCTCGCACTCGACCAGCCCGAGCTGCTGGAAACCCTCGGTGCCACAGCCAATCTCGGTGTGCTTGTGTCCGGCCCCGCCGGTGTCGGCAAGGCGACCATGGTGCGCGCCGTGTGTGCCGACCGGCGGCTCGTCGAGCTTGACGGCCCCGACGTCGGTGCGCTGCACCCCGACGAACGGCTGCGCAGCGTGGCGTCGGCGGCCGACACCGTGCGCGACGGCGGCGGGGTGCTGCTGATCACCGATGTCGACGCGCTGCTGCCCGCTGACCCGGACCCGGTGGCGTCGCTGATCCTGGCCGAGCTGCGCACCACCGTCAGCACCCGCGGCGTCACGGTCATCGCGACCTCCGCGGTGCCCGAGAACGTCGACGCGCGGCTGCGCGCCCCCGACCTGTGCGACCGCGAGCTCGGGCTCCCCCTGCCCGACGGCGCCATCCGTAAGCAGCTGATGGAAGTGCTGCTGCGCGACGTGCCGGCAGCCGACCTCGACCTCGGCGAAGTCGCCGACCGCACACCGGGTTTCGTCGTCGCAGACCTGGCCGCACTGGTCCGCGAGGCCGCGCTGCGGGCGGCGGCACGGGCCAGCGCCGACGGGGAACCGCCACGGCTGACCCAGGACGACCTGATCGGCGCGACGTCGGTCATTCGCCCGCTGTCGCGATCTGCCACCGAGGAGGTTTCGGTCGGCTCGGTGACCCTCGACGACGTCGGCGACATGGCCGCCACCAAGCAGGCGCTCACCGAGGCGGTGCTGTGGCCGCTGCAGCATCCCGACACCTTTGAGCGGCTGGGCGTCGCGCCGCCGCGCGGCGTGCTGCTCTACGGTCCGCCGGGGTGCGGCAAGACGTTCGTGGTGCGGGCGCTGGCCAGTTCGGGCCGCCTGTCGGTGCACGCCGTCAAAGGCGCGGAGCTGATGGACAAATGGGTCGGCTCCTCGGAAAAGGCCGTGCGCGAGCTGTTTCAACGCGCCCGCGACTCCGCGCCGTCGCTGGTGTTCCTCGACGAGATCGACGCGCTGGCGCCCCGGCGCGGGCAGAGCTTCGACTCCGGGGTCACCGATCGCGTGGTGGCCACGCTGCTGACCGAACTCGACGGCATCGACCCGCTGCGCGACGTGGTGGTGCTCGGCGCGACGAACCGCCCCGACCTGATCGACCCCGCGCTGTTGCGCCCCGGCCGCCTGGAGAAGCTGGTGTTCGTCGAGCCGCCCGACGCCGAGGCGCGCCGCGAGATCCTGCGCACGGCGGGCAAGTCGATCCCGCTTGCCTCCGAGGGTGATCAGGCTGTGGACCTCGACGCGCTCGCGGACGAACTGGAGGGGTACAGCGCGGCGGACTGCGTCGCGCTGCTGCGCGAGTCGGCGCTGACCGCGATGCGACGGTCCATCGACGCGGCCGACGTCACGGCCGCCGACGTCGCCGCCGCCCGGCAGACCGTGCGCCCGTCGCTGGACGCGGCGCAGGTGGAGTCGCTGCGCGCGTTCTCCACGACACGCTGAACTCTGCGATTTCGGCGCGCTGACCGTCCCTGAGGGTCGATTACCGCGCCGAAATCGCCAACAACACATCTTGACAGTGCCAAGTTGACCCGGCATAGTCGGACCTGAACTTGTCAGTGTCAAGATCGAGGAGGTCCCGCCATGACCGCCCCCCACACCGCCGAGGTCCGCGCCGGCGATCACGACCGCGAGAAGACCGCGAGCCTGCTCGGCCTGGCGCTCGCCCAGGGCTACCTCGCGATGGACGAGTACGAGTCGCGGCTGCAGACCACGTTCGCCGCCGAGACCCGCGCGCAGCTGCGCCACCTGACGTCCGACCTGCCGGTCGAGCGGCTCAAACGCAACGATCCGCGTCGCCACGAAGCGCGCAGACGGGCCGTCAGGCGCAGCGTCCGGCTGCACCTGGCCGGCTATCTGACGATGGTCGCGATCGTGCTCACGGTGTGGCTGGCGGTCGGCCTGACCGCGGGCTCCTGGTACTTCTGGCCGATCTGGCCGATCCTCGGCGCGGGTATCGGCGTGCTCGGCCACACGCTGTCGGTGCCGACGACGCGATCACGAACACTCGAATCACACAGCACGGCAACCGAACTCGGCTCTATGCCGACAGTCTGTCGATTCCGGCCGTGAACCCCTCCCCGGTCGACTACCCTTTCACGTAGGTGTTCGCCCCGCTGGTCACCAGCACGTCACGGGCGCGCGGAGTTTTCAGCTCAGTCGGGTCAACGGGTCGACGAACCGATCGGAGAACGACGACCATGACACTCGCCGACACCCACGGAACCCGATGGAAGATCGTCATGCAGGCACATGAAATCGCGGTCACCCCTCCGACGGTCCGGATGAACGACCCGGTGTCCAAGGCCGTGCAGCTGATGGTGGTCAACCGGCTGCCCGGGCTCGTCGTCGTCGACGACGACGACATTCCGGTCGCCGTGCTGCCCGGCACCCAGGTGCTGCGACTGGCCATCCCCGAGTCCTACCGCGACGACCCGGCGCTGGTGCGCACCGTCGACGAGATCCACGCCGACCTGTTCTGGCACGGCCCCGGCAAGCTCACGGTCGGCGATTGCCTGCCGACCCCGGTCGCCAAGCCGGTGACCGTCGCGCCCGATGCCACGCTGCTCGAGGTCGCCACGGTGATGGCCACCAAGCGAAGTCCCTTGATCGCCGTCGTCAACGGCGAGGGCAGGCTCGTCGGCGCCGTTACCTTGGAGCGGCTGCTCACCAGCTTGGCCGTGGCCGGGCCCAACGACTGAATCGTCTCGCTCGTGCTGGCACCACTACTGGCGCTGGCAATATTCGTCGTCGCCTTCTGGTTCCTGGCGACCGAACGCGCGAACAAGGTCAAGACGGTTCTGGTCGCCGCGGGCCTGATGACCCTGCTCGGGCTGACCCCGGGCGCGCAGGTCTTCTACTCCGACCAGAAGGGCATCGACTGGAACGTCATCTTCCTGCTGCTGGGCATGATGATCATCGTCGGCGTCGTCAAACAGACCGGGTTGTTCGACTTCCTGGCCATCTGGGCGGCAAAGCGGTCCAGGGGCAAGCCTTTTCGGCTGATGGTGATGCTGATGCTGATCACCGCGGTGGCCTCGCCGGTGCTCGACAACGTCACGATCATCATGCTGGTCGCACCGGTGACGCTGGTGATCTGCGACCGGCTCGGCATCGCGCCCCAACCGTTCCTCATCGCGGAGGTGCTGGCGTCCAACATCGGTGGCGCCGCAACGCTGATCGGCGACCCACCCAACATCATCATCGGCAGCCGGGCAGGCTTGTCCTTCAACGACTTCCTGATCCACATGGCGCCCGCGGTGGTCGTGATCTTCGTGCTGTTCGTCTTCTTCACCAGGTTGTTGTTCCGAAAAGACCTGCACACCAACCACATGCAGCTCGAGAAGGTGATGGCCCTGCAGGAGCGCCGCGCCATCAGGGACGCTCGCCTGCTCGCCCGCTCGATGGCGGTGCTGGCCCTGGTCATCGTCGGCTTCGGCCTGCACTCGGTGCTGCACGTCGCCCCGTCGATCGTCGCACTGCTGGGGGCGGGCGTGATGCTGATGGTCACCAACGTCGACGTCGGCGACCTGCTGCCCGAGGTCGAGTGGCCGACGCTGGTGTTCTTCATGGGGCTGTTCGTGATGGTCGCCGGCCTGGTGCACACCGGGGTGATCGGCTGGATCGGCAACGCCGCGGTGTCGTTCTTCGGTGACAACTTCTTCATGGCCGCCACCGGGTTGCTGTTCGGCTCCGCCGTGCTCGGGGCGTTCATCGACAACATCCCCTACACCGCCACGATGGCGCCTGTGGTCGAACCGTTGGCCGCCGAGGCCGTTGGCGAGACCGGCAGGGCGCTGTGGTGGGCGTTCGCCCTCGGCGCCTGCTTCTCGGGCA
Source organism: Mycolicibacterium pulveris (assembly GCF_010725725.1). Taxonomy (NCBI): domain Bacteria; kingdom Bacillati; phylum Actinomycetota; class Actinomycetes; order Mycobacteriales; family Mycobacteriaceae; genus Mycobacterium; species Mycolicibacterium pulveris. The sequence continues at coordinate 1,698,362 of NZ_AP022599.1, forward strand.
ACGGCACCGCGATCGCGGCCAGCGCCAACGTGGTGGCCATCGGCATCGCCCAGCGCGCCGGTCACACCATCAGCTTCTGGCGGTTCACCCGCTACGGCATCGTCGTGACACTTCTCTCGACCCTGCTGGCCTGGGTGTACGTTTGGCTTCGATATTTCTGAGCCACCTGCTGACCGGGCGAAGCTCGACCGCCCGATAGGAATTCCCGTGCCCGCCGTCAAGTCGTATCCCGCTGCCCGAACGGTGCACCGTCGGGTCCGCGATGACCTCAACGGGCTGCGCGGGATCGCGATCGCGCTGGTGGTCGTCTACCACATCTGGTTCGGCCGGGTCTCCGGCGGCGTCGACGTCTTCCTCGTGCTCTCCGGGTTCTTCCTCGGCGGCCGGCTGTTGCGGCAGGCCGCCGAGCCCGGCGCCGACGAGCCGTTGCCGAGCGCGCTGATCAGGCTGGTGCGCAGGCTGTGCCCGGCGCTGGTGGTGGTGCTCGCGGCCTCGGCGATGCTGACGGTGTTGGTCCAGCCGCAGACCCGGTGGGAGACGTTCGCCGATCAGAGCCTGGCCAGCCTCGGCTATTACCAGAACTGGTATCTGGCCCTGACGTCCAGCGACTATCTTCGCGCCGACCAGAACGTCAGCCCGCTGCAGCACATCTGGTCGATGTCGGTGCAGGGCCAGTTCTTCGTGGCGATGCTGTTGATCGCCTGGCTGGTGGCGGTCGCCACCGGGAGAGGCGGCTGGGGTGCGCGGCGACGCCGGGTGCTGGTCGCGGTCACCGCGGTGGCCACCGTCGCCTCGTTCGCGTATGCGGTGTTCGCCCACCACGTCGACCAGGCCAGTGCCTACTACGACAGCTTCGCCCGGGCCTGGCAACTGCTGGCCGGTGTGCTGGCCGCCGCGGTGATCTCCGCTGTCCGCATGCCCGGCTGGTTGCGGGTGGCGGCCGCGTTGACCGGGGTTGCCATGCTCTTCGGCTGCGGCATCCTGATCGACGGCGCGGCACAGTTCCCCGGACCGTGGGCGCTCGTCCCCGTCGGCGCCACGATCCTGCTGATCCTCAGCGGCGCGGGAACCGAAGCCAACCTGCCGTGGCCGAACCGGCTGATGGCCACTCCCGCGCTGGTCACGCTGGGCGCCATGGCGTACGCGCTGTACCTGTGGCACTGGCCGCTGCTCATCTTCTCGATGGCATTCCTGGACCGCCACACCGTCGGGTTGCGCGGCGGTCTGCTCGTGTTCGCGGCCTCCCTGCTGCTGGCCTATCTGACCCTGCGGCTTGTGGAGGATCCGCTGCGCAAGCCGGGCAGCGCCACGGCCCTCGCCACACAACCGGTTCAGGGCCGGCCGCGCCGGTTGACGACGACGATGGCCGTCGTTGTCGTCGCGCTGGCGGTTGCGGTGTGCGTTTCGGCGTTCGGCTGGCGCAAGCACATCGCCGACATCCGGGCCAACGGCAACGAACTGCAGTCGCTGGCGCCGCGCGACTATCCCGGTGCCCGCGCGGTTCTCGAACCGATGCGGGTGCCGGACCTGCCGATGCGGCCCACGATCCTGGAGGCGGCCGAGGATCTTCCCGCCACCACCATCGACGGCTGCATCACCGAGTTCGCCGACACCGAGGTGATCCGCTGCACCTACGGCGACCCCGGCGCGACGAGAACCATCGCGCTGGCGGGCGGTTCACACTCCGAGCATTGGATCGCGGCGCTGGACCTGCTCGGTGTGCGGCACGGCTTCCGCGTCGTGACGTACCTGAAGATGGGCTGCCCGCTGACGACCGACGACGATCCGCGCAACGCGGTCACCCACGAGCCCTACCCCGAATGCCGGTCCTGGGTGAAGAAGGCCATGGCGGCGCTGATCGCCGATGCGCCCGACTTCGTGTTCACCACGACGACGCGGCCGCATCCCCACGGGCCCGGTGATCTCGTGCCCGACGGATATCTCGGCGTCTGGGACGAGCTCGACGCCAACGACATCGCGATTCTCGGCATGCGCGACACCCCGTGGATGTTCCGGGACGGGGCTCTCGTGGCGCCGGTGGACTGCCTGGCCGAGGGCGGTGACGCCGAATCATGCGGGCTGCCGCGACACGAGGCGCTTGCCGAACACAACCCGACATTCGACCACCTCGACCGCTACCGGTCGATGTCGATACTCGACCTGAGCGATGCGGTGTGCCGGCTCGACGTGTGCCGTGCCGTCGAGGGCAACGTGCTCGTCTACCACGACGCCCATCACCTCTCGTCGACCTATGTGCGCACGCTCGCCGACGAGCTGGGTCGCCAACTTTCCGACGCCACCGGGTGGTGGTGAGGACACCCCAATATCACACCGGCCGCCGGATGACGGTGCGCGGGCACGGCATCGGCCCACGTAGAATGGCTTCCGACTTAGCCATTGACACCGGCTGACACCCCGCCATCCGCACATCGCCTGACGCTGTTGCCGATCAGACGACCCGATCGGAGTGCCATGCTCGCCATCTTGCTCGCCCACGCGGTGGCCACCGCGTTGGCGCCGCTCTTGGTGTACCGGTGGGGTCGCAACGCGTTCTATCCGCTGTCGCTGGTGCCGCTGGGCTCGCTGGCCTGGGTGGCGCTGAACTGGCCGGCGCCCGGCCAGGCGAGAACCACCGATGTGGTGTGGGTGCCCGAGCTGTCGATCGACATCACGCTGCGCTTCGACTCGCTGGCGGCGATCATGAGCGTGCTGGTGCTGGGCATCGGCGCGCTGGTGCTCTTCTACTGCGGACCCTATTTCCATCGCCGCGACGGCAAGATGGAGAACCGCCTGCCGAGCTTCGCCGCGGAGATGGTCGCGTTCTCGGGCACGATGTTCGGGCTCGTCGTCAGCGACAACATGCTGGTGCTCTACGTGTTCTGGGAGCTCACCAGCGTGCTGTCGTTCCTGCTGGTCGGCCATTACGCCGAGCGGGCCACCAGCCGCCGCGCCGCCACCCAGGCGCTGTTGGTCACCACGTTCGGCGGGTTGGCGATGCTGGTGGGCATCGTCGTGCTCGGCACCGTCGCGGACACCTACCTGCTGTCGGAGTTGATCGCGGCCCCGCCGACCGGGATGGCCGCATCGGTGGGCCTGGTGCTCGTGCTGGTCGGCGCGCTGTCCAAGTCGGCCATCGTGCCGCTGCATTTCTGGCTCCCCGGCGCGATGGCCGCCCCCACCCCGGTCAGCGCCTATCTGCACGCCGCGGCGATGGTCAAGGCGGGCGTCTACCTCATCGCGCGGATGGCGCCGGGGTTCGCCGATTCGCCGATCTGGCGTCCCCTCGTGCTCAGCCTGGGCGTGCTGACCATGCTGTTGGCCGGCTGGCGCGCCGTGCGCGAATACGACCTCAAGCTGATCCTGGCGTTCGGCACGGTCAGCCAACTCGGGTTGATCACCGTCATGGTCGGCGGCGGTGGCAGCGACATGATGCTGGCCGGGCTGGCGATGCTCGTCGCGCACGCGATGTTCAAGGCCAGCCTGTTCATGGTCGTCGGCATCATCGACCACGCCACCGGCACCCGCGACATCCGCAGGCTGGCCTGGCTGGGCGACCGGGCCAGGCCGCTGCTGGTCATCGCGATCCTGGCGACCGCGAGCATGGCCGCGATGCCGCCGTTCTTCGGGTTCGTGGCCAAGGAGGCCGATTTCGAGACCGTGCTGCACAGCCCGTCCCTTGGCGCGGCGGCGCCGTTCGTGCTGGCGGGCATCGTGCTCGGCTCGGTGTTCACCACCATCTACAGCCTGCGGTTCCTGTTCGGCGCGTTCGGCCGCAAAGGGCTGGCCAAACCGAGCAAGCGGGTGGCCGAGCTGCACCGCCCCCCGGTCACCTTCCTCATCCCGCCGGGCGTTCTGGCGGTGGCCGGGCTGGTCTTCGGGCTGTGGCCGTCCCGGGTCGACACCGTCCTCGACGGCTACGCCGACACCGTCCCCGGCGGAGCCGACTACGACCTGGCGCTCTGGCACGGCTTCGGGCTGCCGCTGCTGCTGTCGGCCCTCGTGGTGGCCGTCGGTGCGGCCGCCTACGTCGGCCGCGAGCAACTGCGGCGGATGCGCACCGCGCCGACGCCCCTCGGCAATGCCGACCACATGTACGACGCGGTGATCCGCGCCCTCGACGTGCTCGCGGTGCGGGTGACGGCGGTGACCCAGCGCGGATCGATTCCCGCGACCCAGTCGGCGATCCTGGCCACGCTCGTCGCGGTGCCGACGGTGGGGCTGGCCATCGGTGCCCGCGACCGCCCGAACTTCGAGCTGTGGGACCTCCCGCTGCACACGGTGGTCGGTTTCGTCATGCTGTCCGCCGCGTTCGGCCTCACCGTCATGCGCAACCGGCTGGCCTCCGCGCTGCTGGTCGGGGTCACCGGCTACGGCTGCGGTGCGATCTTCGCGCTGTACGGTGCCCCCGACCTGGCGTTGACTCAGTTCCTGGTCGAGACGCTCACGCTGGTGATCTTCGTCCTGGTGTTGCGGACGCTGCCCGCAGAAGCCGACAAGGCCAACGTCAGCGCGCGCCGGCTGCCGCGTGCCGTACTTGCGCTGGCCGTCGGTGCGACCGTCACCGCGGTTGCGAGCTTCGCGGCCGCCGCCCGCACCGGGGTGTCGGTGTCGGCGCTGCTTCCCGACGCCGCGTACTACCGCGGCCACGGCTCCAACACCGTCAACGTGCTCCTGGTCGACATCCGCGCCTGGGACACCATGGGTGAGATCATGGTGTTGCTGGTGGCTGCCACCGGCGTCACATCAATGGTGTTCCGGCACAGGCGGTTCGGCACCCCACCGCGGGTGGCCGACGCCGGCCAGCCCGACATCGGCAGGATCGCGTCGTTCATCAACATCAGCCCGGCCGTCGGCGACACCACCTGGCTGCGCGGCAGCGACCTGCGCGACCCGCAACACCGGTCGTTGGTGCTCGAGGTGGCCACCCGCATCATCTTCCCGCTGATCATGGTGCTGTCGGTGTACTTCTTCTTCGCCGGGCACAACACCCCCGGCGGCGGGTTCGCGGGCGGGTTGACAGCCGGGCTGGCGGTGGTGCTGCGTTACATCGCGGGCGGCCGTTACGAACTCGGCGAGACGCTGCCGTTCGATGCCGGCCGGGTGCTCGGCGCGGGACTCACCCTTTCTGCGGGCACCGCGGTCGGCTCACTGCTGCTGGGCGCACCGGCCCTGTCGTCGGCGCTGATCGAGTTCGACGTGCCGGTGCTGGGCACCGTCAAGTTCGTCACTTCACTGTTCTTCGATGCGGGGGTCTACCTGATCGTGCTCGGCCTGGTTCTCGACGTGTTACGCAGTCTGGGCGCCCGCCTGGACGTCGAGTTGGCCGAGTCGCGCCCCGCCCGCCGATCGCAGGTGCGTGTCGAATGACCTCTTACATCGTCCAGCTCGTGCTGATCGGCGGGGTCACCAGCGCCGGGGTGTATCTGCTCCTGGAACGCAGCCTGGTCCGGATGCTGATGGGGCTGCTGCTGATCAGCAACGCCGTCAACCTGCTCATCCTGTTCGCGAGCGGCAAGTCGGGCAGGCCACCGATCCGGGGCGCCACCTCCAACAGCTCCGAGCACGCCGTGGACCCGCTGACCCACGCGATGATCCTGACCGCGATCGTCATCACCATGGGTGTGGCGGCGTTCGTGCTCGCGTTGGCCTACCGGTCCTACCAGCTGACGACGGCCGACGAGGTCAGCGACGACCCCGAGGACACCCGGGTGTCTCGACTGTCCGACGAGGAGGCCACCACCATCGACGCCGACCGCCCGCAGCCACCCGGGCTGTACAAGGACACCGACGCGCCCGACGAACTGGACGCGCTGCCCGGGGACAAGGGGTCGCGATGACGCTCGGGGGTGTGCTGACGCCGTTGCCGGTGCTGATCCCGACGCTCGCGGCGGCCATGACGCTGTTGGCGGGACGGCGGGTTCGGCTGCAGCGCCTCATCACCACGCTCGCGCTGACCGCCGTGGTGGTGGTGTGTTCGCTGCTGCTCTGGCTCACCGACGGAAGCGGCACCATGGCATTGCACGTCGGCGGTTGGGGGCCAACGGTTTCGGGCATCGGGCCTCTGGGCATCACGCTGGTGGTCGACCGGTTGTCGGCGCTGATGCTCGTCGTGTCGTCGATCGTGCTGCTCGCCGTCATGCTCTACGCGATCGGGCAGGGTATCCGCGACGGCGACGAGCGCCAGCCGGTGTCGATCTTCCTGCCCACCTATCTGGTGCTGTCGGCGGGCGTGTGCATGGCGTTCCTCGCCGGTGACCTGTTCAACCTGTATGTCGGCTTCGAAGTGCTGCTGGCCGCGAGCTTCGTGCTGTTGACCATCGGCGCCAGCGAGGACCGGGTGCGCGCGGGCGCGTCCTACGTCATGGTGTCGATGGTCTCGTCGATGATCTTCCTGTTCGGCATCGGATTCGTGTACGCGGCCACCGGGACGCTGAACCTGGCCGAACTGGCGGTGCGCCTCGACCACGTCAGCAGCGGCACCCGCACCGCGATGTTCGCGGTCCTGCTGGTGGCGTTCGGCGTCAAGGCCGCGGTGTTCCCGCTGTCGGCGTGGCTGCCGGACTCCTACCCCACCGCCCCCGCCCCCGTCACCGCGGTGTTCGCCGGCCTGCTTACCAAAGTCGGTGTGTACGCGATCATTCGGGCGCACTCGCTGCTGTTCCCCGACGGCGGGCTGGACCCGGTGCTGCTGGTGGCCGCGCTGGTGACCATGCTGGTCGGGATACTGGGCGCGATCGCCCAAAGCGACATCAAACGTCTGCTGTCGTTCACGCTCGTCAGCCACATCGGGTACATGGTGTTCGGTATCGCGCTGTCCAGTGATCTCGGTACCGCCGGCGCGATCTACTACGTCGCCCACCACATCGTGGTGCAGACGACACTGTTCCTGGTGGTCGGTCTGATCGAGCGGCAAGCGGGCGCGTCCACGCTTCAGCGGCTGGGCGGGCTGGCCGCGGCCAGCCCGCTGCTGGCGTTCATCTTCGTTGTACCTGCACTCAATCTCGGTGGCATACCACCGTTTTCCGGCTTCATCGGCAAGGTCGCGCTGATGCAGGCGGGCGCCGACAGCGGTTCGGTGCTGGCCTGGATCCTGGTGGGCGGCAGCGTGGTGACCAGCCTGCTCACGCTGTACGTCGTGACCCGCGTGTGGACCAAGGCGTTCTGGCGGACCCGCACCGACGCCCCCGAGGGGCACCTGGCGGCGGCGACCCCGACGGTGCTGCTCGACGATTCGGAGGACGTGGAGTTCGCCGATCGCCTGCACGTCGGCCGCATGCCGGTCAGCATGCTGGTGCCCACCGGTGCGCTGATCCTGGTGGGCGTGGCCCTGACCGTGTTCGCGGGCCCGATCTTCGGCTACAGCGAACGCGCCGCCGATCAAGTGCTCAACCGCGACCTGTACATCAGCACCGTGCTGGGGGCGGATCGATGAGGGCCGTGCTGCTCCGGCTGAGCGTGCTGTTGGGCCTGATCCTGGTGTGGATGTTGTTGTGGGGCAGCATCTCTGCGGCGAACTTCGTCGGCGGCCTGGTGGTGGCGTTGGTGATCACGCTGCTGTTGCCGCTGCCGGTGGTGCCGGTCGAGGGGAAGGTGCACCCGCTGTCGTTGCTGCGCTTGATCATCCAGATAGCCTACTGGCTGGTGCGCTCATCCATCCAGGTCGCGTGGCTGGCCGTCCGGCCGGGACCGCCACCGGTCAGCGCGGTGTTGCGAGCCCACTTCGCGCTGAAATCCGATCTGGTGCTCGCGATGGCGGTGAACCTCATCAACCTCACCCCGGGCACGATCGCGCTCGAGGTGGACCAGGCGCGCCGGGTCGTCTACGTGCACGTGCTCAACGCCCGCACCGACCGCGCCATCCGGGAGTTCCACGACCAGATGGCGATGTTGGAGCGGCTGTTGAAAACGGCGCTGGAACGCGACGAGGACTGGCGGCCGGCGGCCGACAAGGAGGCCGCGTGAGTTACGTGTGGATGATCGCCGGGGTGCTGATCAGCGCGGCCGCGGTGGTCACGATGTACCGGATGCTGGGAGGCCAGAGCACGCTGGACCGGCTGGTCGCCTTGGATACCCTGACGGCGGTGACGATGTGCGGCATCGGGACCTGGGCGGCGTTCAGCCAGGACTCCACCGTCACCTATCCCATGGCCGCGATCGCGTTGATCTCATTCGTCGGCACGATCAGCGTGGCACGCTTCCGCGTGCGCGACGTCGAGCGTCCGCGCGGGGGACGGGGGATGCGATGAACGTCGCCGACGTCGTCACCGCCGTGCTGGTGCTGAGCGGCTCGACCCTGGCGCTGACCGCCGCGATCGGCATCGTCCGGTTCCCGGACACCTTGACGCGCATGCACTCCGCGACCAAACCGCAGACGCTGGGCCTGCTGCTGGTGCTCGCGGGGGCGGCGATCAGGCTGCGCGGCAACGCCGACGTCGGCATGCTGATCCTCACCGGGTTGTTCGCGGTGATCACCGCCCCGGTGATCGCAAACCGGGTGGGACAGCTGGCATACCGTGAGCACAGCTTCCGCGATGACCTGCTCACCAAGGATGAGATGCGTGAAGCGGTCGTCGACGGGGAACTCGACAACAATGGGGAGAGCTGACGACGACGGCAGGCACGACACCGAGGGCGTAGACCAGACCGAGCTGGGTGTGGCGTGGTTGCGCGCGCAGGAGAGCGACTCGGGTTGTCCGCTGTTCACCGACCCGTATGCGCAGATGTTTCTCGATGCCGCCGAGGCGCGGGGCTGGCAGTTGCCGCCCACCCACGTGATGGACCGGATCCGCTCGATCGCGGACTACGCGGCATCCCGTACGAAGTGGTTCGACGAGTTCTTCATCGCCGCGGGCGCCTACGGCATCGAGCAGATGGTGATCCTGGCGGCCGGGCTGGATTCGCGGGCGTGGCGGCTGCCGTGGGTGGAGGAAACCGTCGTCTACGAGATCGATCGCCCCGACGTGCTGGCGTTCAAGGCCGAGACGCTGCGCGCCAACGATGTGCAGCCAGGGGCCCGCTACGTCCAGGTGGCGGTCGACTTGCAGCAGGACTGGCCGAAAGCGTTGCGCGACGCCGGGTTCGACGACACCGAGCCGTTAGCCCTGGCAGCGGAAGGGTTGCTGTCCGATCTGCCCGCCGAGGGCCGAGACCTGCTGTTCGAACGGGTTCAGGAACTCAGCGTGAGCGGTAGCCGCGTCGCCGTGGAGTCGTTCGGTGCGGGTCGCCGCGAGCAGCGCAGCGATGTCCCGCGCTGGTTGACCGAACACGGTTGGGAGGTCACGACGACCACGGCGGCCGACCTGATGGATCGCTACGGCCGCTGCGGTCCCGATCAGCCCGATCTGACCACACCTCGGACCGAGTTCATCGACGCCCGGCTGGTCTGCTGAGCTTCCCTGGTACGAAATTTGGTGCGCATCGACGGTCCCGACCGCCGGTAACGTGCAGGCCATGCTGGTTGATCCGGAGATCCTGCGCGTGCTCGCCGGTCAGGTGGACGCGGCGTCGGCTACCGTCCGCGAAGCCGACGTCGGCGACAAGACGAGCTCGGCGGCTGACGGGCTGCCCGGCTCCACCACCCGGTGGGCGGTGCGACTCGTCGGTGCCCATCTGGCCGAACGGGCCGAGGCCATCGCCGCGAACCTCACCGAGCTGGGGCGGGCGGTGCGCGGGGCCGGCGAGGGGTACGAGGTCACCGACGCGGAACTGGCGGGAAGCCTCGACGAAATCTTCTAGAGTCTGCTAGATCCGAAAAGCTAGTCCCCCGACGACAGTTGGAACTCCACCATCGCGGTGAGGGTCTCGAGCGCGTCGCCGAGCACCGCCAACCGCGCCGCCGCGGTGGGCGCCGCCAAGACCGCGTACCGGTCGGCCTGCCCCATCGGAAGCCGGGAACTCAACGCGTACAACCACGTTCCTGCGTCCCCCGACGCGTCGGCGCCGGCCACGATGTCGCGTGCGTTGACCTCGGCGCCGCGGGCGGCGGCGATCCGGTCGTACAACGCCACGATGCGATCTTCGACGTCGCGGATCGCGTCGACGTCGACCGCTTCGCCGGGCTCGTCGGGCCACGGCTCGACGGCGGCCCGCGGATAGGGGTCGTCGGGCTGCCATTCGAGCACCCGGATCCGCTCACCCATGACACACCGCAGTCGGTAGCGGCCGGCGCCGTTGTCGATGCACTCGGCGATGCGGGCCATCGCGCCGACGTCGCTGCGGACGTCACCGCCACCGACCTCGCGGCCGGCCGCGATCAGCACGACCCCGAACGACGGGTCGTCCATCGCCAGGCAATCCGAGACGAGCGCGGTGTACCGCGGCTCGAAGATCCGCAGCGGCAAGTCTTCTCCCGGCAGCATCGCCACCTGGAGCGGAAACATCGGTATCGCCGCCACGGCTAGATGTCCAACTCGGCCACCAGCGCGTCGACCACCGCGCGCAGATCGCCGTCATTCTCCTCGGCGACCCTGCGCTGACGTTGGTAGGACGCGCCTGTCCGGTAGATGTCGGCGACGCGGGCCAGCTCGTCTGCGCAGTGCAGCGACTTGGCCACCGGTTCGAGCCGGGTCAGCAGCTCGTCGAGATCCTCGGTGACCAACCGCTCATTGCTGTCGGCGTCCAGGATGATGACCGCGTCAAGCCCGTAACGCGCTGCGCGCCACTTGTTTTCCTGCACGTGCCACGGGGGCATCGTCGGGAGCCGCTCGCCGGCGTCGAGGCGCCGGTCGAGGTCGACCACCAGGCAGTGAGTCAGTGCCACCAGCGCGCTCAGCTCGCGGAGGTTGGACACGCCGTCGAAGACCCGGATCTCCACCGTCCCCTTGTGCGGAGAAGGCCGGATGTCCCAACGGATCTCGTTCATGTGGTCGATGACGCCGGTCTTCTTCTGGTCGTGGACGAAGCCTTCCCACTCTGCCCACGTCTGGAAGTGGAACGGCAGCCCGGCCGTCGGCAGCTGCTGAAACATCATGGCCCGGTTGGAGGCGTACCCGGTGTCTTCGCCGTCCCAGAACGGCGACGACGAGGACAGCGCGAGCAGGTGCGGGTAGTGGTTGAGCAACGAGGTGTTGATCGCCATCACCTTGTGCGCCGACGAGATGCCGACGTGCACGTGCACCCCCCAGATCAGCATCTGCCTGCCCCACCACTGGGTGCGCTTGATCAGCTCCGCGTAGCGCGGCGCGTCGGTGAGGCTGCCCGGCGACCATTTCGCGAACGGGTGTGTGCCCGCGCTGAACAGCTCCATCCCGCGGTCGCGGACGATTCTGCGTGCGGTCACCAGCGTTTCACGCAGATCGTCCATCGCCTGCGGCACGGAATCGCAGATGCCGGTGACGATCTCGACGGTGTTGCGCAACAGCTCCTTGTGTACGCGCGGGTTGTTCTCACCGAGCTCCTCGATGACCTGGGTGGCCTCGTTGCTCACATCGCGCGTTTCGGCGTCGACGAGCGCGAACTCCCACTCCACCCCGACAGTCGGCCGAGGCGACCCGGCGAAATCTATGTGGCTGCTAGCCGGTGCCGATAACACCGCACGCCACGCGATTTCCGGCATCGCCGGTCGCCAGGGTGGTCTCGTCGGGCGGCGGGTTTCCGTTGACCTGCTGGTAGCGCTCCGGCGGGATGTTGGCGAAGTTGTCCGCGTTCTCGTGGATGATGATCGCGGTCTTCTCGCCCTCCAGCAGGTCCTCGGCGGTGAACGCATCGGTCGTCGTCACCAGCAGCGCCGAACCGTCCTCGCGCACCTGCAGCGAGGTGAGGTCACCGCTGGCGGGATGGCCCGTGTGGCCAGAGACCTGGAAATGTCCACCCGCGGAATTGAAGTCGCCCCGCGCGCCGCCGGTCGGCGCCACCGAGTTCGCCTCGCACTTCCCGAGGGAGTGGATGTGCATGCCGTGGAATCCGGGGGTCAGCTTGCCCGTCTCGGTGGTCTGAACAGTGATGGTGGCGTATCCGTTCGCGAACTCGAAGTCGGCGGTGGCCACGGTGGTTCCGTCGGCCATCTTCAGATCCGCGGTCAGCTTCTCGGTGGCCTCACCCTGCTCCTGCGCGCCGGGCGCGGCGGTCGGCGAGGGCGAGCCCGTCCAGATCGACGGTGTGGTGCCCGGCGTATCGCTGGGCTGTTCGGGCGCGGCGCATGCACTCATGGCAAGCGCGGGGACGGCAAACAAGGCGGCTGCAGCGACGGTCTTGAGCATGGGCAAGAGCCTAGCCGGTGACGACTACAACCACGCCCGGCGGTTGCTCGGCGAGTTCAGGCAGCCGCGGTTCCACCGGTGCCTCCAACAATTTGCCCACCTCATCGGCGGCTTCCTGCTCGCCGGGGGCGTCGCTGAAGTACACGGTGGTCGCGGCCACGTCCGGAAGGGTCAGGTTCCCGGTTTCGGTGACGTCCCAGCCGGCCTCCCGCAACCGGTTGGCGGTGCCTTCCGCGGCCCCCTGGACCTCGGAGATGTTGTAGACGCGTACGTCGGCCCGCGCCGGCTCGGCCGCCTTCGTCGGGCTCGCCGTCGTGGTGATGGTGCTCGTGGCGATCGTCGACTGGTCGTCGTCGTCGCTGTCGGAGCCCATCGCCTGAAATCCCACCAGCAGAAACACCACGCCGAGGAACAGCAGCACCATCACCATGGCGCGCAGCGGCAGGCCGGAGGAGTTTCGCTGGTTCATTGCGCCCACTGTAACGGCCCGTCGGGCCGACGAAGATCAGGTGACGTCGAAGCCGAGCCGTCGTGCCGCACGCGCCTTCTGCCTGCTGGCCCGCAGCCGGCGCAACCGCTTGACCAGCATCGGATCGGCTGCCAGCGCCTCAGGCCTGTCGACCAGCGCATTCAGCACCTGGTAGTAGCGGGTGGCCGACATCGAGAACAGCTCTTTGATGGCGTCTTCCTTGGAGCCGGCGTACTTCCACCACTGGCGTTCGAACGCCAAAATATCGTGCTCTCGGCGGGTCAGCCCATCGCTGGAATCAGAGACGTCCCCGGATTGCTCAGTCCGCGCGATCGCGCCGTCCATCTCGCTCCTGGACCCTTCCGACAATCGAAATTACATCGCTGTGGTTCGGCGATCATTCAATCACGGGTTCGTGACCTATGGCGTCAGATATGCCCGCGAGTCGGGGGATAAGGCCTGCCGCCTTAAGCTTTCCCCGTGGCCGTCGTACCAATCCGCATCGTAGGAGATCCCGTCCTGCACACCCCGACCGAACCGGTGACCGTCAACGAGGACGGCTCGCTGCCCGAGGAGATCCGCGAGCTGATCCAGGACATGTACGACACCATGGACGCCGCCAACGGCGTTGGCTTGGCGGCCAATCAGATCGGCGTCTCCAAACGCGTGTTCGTCTACGACTGCGCGGACGCACGGGGCCAGACGACTCGTCGCCGCGGCGTGGTCGTCAACCCGGTGCTGGAGACCTCCGAGGTGCCCGAGACCATGCCCGATCCGGAGGACGACGACGAGGGCTGCCTTTCGGTGCCGGGTGAGTCGTTTCCGACCGGCCGGGCCGACTGGGCCAGGGTGACCGGGCTGGATGCCGACGGCAACCCGATCACGGTGGAGGGCACCGGCCTGTTCGCGCGGATGCTGCAGCACGAGACGGGCCATTTGGACGGGTTCTTGTACCTGGACCGGTTGATCGGCAGGCACGCCCGCGCCGCCAAGCGGGCGGTGAAAGCGCACGGGTGGGGCGTGCCGGGGCTGTCGTGGATGCCCGGCGAGGATCCGGACCCGTTCGGGCACTGATGACCTGGCCCGCGGTGGGGAAGCGGGTGGTGATCCGCTATCGCCTGCCCGCCGGATCCGATCCGCCCCTGAGCGACGTGATCGGGCACCTGCTCGCGGTGGGCCAGACGTTGACCGTGCGCACGAAAACCGGTGACATCGTGGTCGTCCCGGCCGCGGACGTGATGGTCATCCGGGAACTGCCGCCGGCCACCATCCGCACCGCCGACATTCGCAAGCTCGAGCACGCGGCGGCGCTGGCCTGGCCGGGCGTCGAGCAGCAGTGGGTCGAGGGGTGGTTCCTGCGCGCCGCCGACGGTCACACCCACCGCGGCAATTCGGCTGTGCCGCTGGGTTTCGACGCCACCGCGTCGGCGCTGCCCGCCATCGTCGAGTGGTACTCCGCGCGTGGCCTGACCCCGTGGCTTTCGATTCCCGATCGGCTGTTCCGGCTCGCCGAGGCCCCGCCGCACCTCGAAACCGTCGCGCTGGCACGCGATCTCGACACCGCCGAAGAACCCGATGCGATGGTGCGGTTGACCCCCACCCCCGGCGACGACTGGCTTCGGCTGTATGAGCGCGACGTGCCCGTCGAGGTACTGACCTCCATTGTGGACGGCGAGGTGGTGTTCGCCTCGATCGACGATGCGGCCGTGGCCCGGGGCGCGGTGACGACGACGATCGACGGCGGTCGGTGGGTGGGCATCTCGGCCTTGCGGGTGACCGACGCGGAGCGCCGACGCGGGCACGCGCGCAGGCTGTGTTCGGCGCTGCTGTCCTGGGGGGTGGAGCACGGTGCGTCCCACGCGTACGCGCAGGCGCTGACCGACAACGGGCCCGGCAGGAGTCTTTTCGCGGCGCTCGGCTTCCTCGAGCACCATCGCTCGCGTTATGTCCGCGCGGACACCCTTGGCATGTCCCGCTAGGTCAGGGACCGATGTGTGTCGGCGGATCGGCGAAGGCGAGGTCCGCGGTGTGCCGGCCCGGGCCCATCAGCCCGCAGCGCTTCTCGGGCACCAGGTGCGAGCTCAACCCGCTCGGAACCCACCGGGTGACCCCCACGCAGCGTTCCCACGTGCCGTCGGGCTGGACGGGTCCGTCGCACTTGCTGATGAACTGACCGCCGTAGAGGCAGCCGGCGGTGGCCGGGGGCGCCGACGCCATCGACCCCGCCGCGATCAGCAGCACGGCGGCGGCTCCGGCGATGCAGCGCCTCATGCGACGAACGCTACCGCTTATCGCCCTGCTTTTCGCGGGGATGACCCTCTCCGTAGCCTGTAGGCCATGCGGCTGGCGACCTGGAATGTGAACTCGATCCGTGCCCGGGTCGACCGCGTCGTGGACTGGCTGGAGCGCGGCAACGTCGACGTGCTGGCCATGCAGGAGACCAAGTGCTCCGACGAACAGTTTCCGGTGATGCCGTTTCTCGCCGCCGGCTACGAGGTGGTGCACTGCGGGTTCAACCAGTGGAACGGCGTCGCGATCGCGTCACGCGTCGGCATCGCCGATGTACAGGTCGGGTTCGAGGGCCAGCCGACATGGTCCGACAAGCCCGACGTCGAGGCGGCCGCAGAAGCCCGCGCGCTCGGGGCGACGTGTGACGGCGTGCGGGTGTGGAGCCTGTACGTGCCCAACGGTCGCACCGTCGGTTCGCCGCACTACGTGTACAAGCTGGAATGGCTTGCCGCGCTTCGTAACGCGGCAGAAAAATGGCTCTCCGAGGATCCGTCCGCACAGATCGCACTCGCGGGCGACTGGAACATCGCCCCCACCGACGAGGACGTGTGGAGCGTCGAGTTCTATCAAGGCAGCACCCACGTCACCGAGCCCGAACGCGCGGCGTTCAACGCCATCGTCGACGCCCAGTTCACCGATCTGGTAAGGCCTTTCGCACCGGGTCCACAGGTCTACACCTACTGGGACTACACGCAGCTGCGGTTCCCCAAGAATCGCGGGATGCGCATCGACTTCATCCTCGGCTCGCCCGCGCTGGCCGCGCGCGTCGTGCACGGCGAGATCGTGCGCGAGGAACGCAAGGGCAAGGCGCCCAGCGACCACGCCCCGGTGCTCATCGAGTTGGCCTGAGGCGGTTACCGAGAAACGTTGTCGGTGGGCCGTGGCATGCTCGGGGCATGTTGATCGAACAGTTGTTCGAATTGCGCAGTGCCGAGGTGCTGATCGAGGAGATCGTCACGGCGCACCGGGAAGAGTCCATGCTCATGGCACGGCGGATGGGCGCCATCGGGGAGCTGCTGTCGCTGCGCACGGACGAAGCCGAGAACACCGACCCCGACCCGGGCTGGGCCATCATCACCGGGTTCGCCCGCACCTCCGCCGAGGTGGGCGCGGCGATGAACATGGCGCCCATGGCCGCCAGCCGGCTGGTCGCACAGGCCGAAGCGCTGGACACCCGGCTGCCGAGCATCGCCGACCTGCTCGAGGACGCCGACATCGATTGGGCCACGACGCAATTGATCATCACCCGCACCGAACTGGTCGACGATCACCTGATCAGCCGGATCGACGAGGCCCTCGCCAAGCGCTTCATCAAGTGGCAGAGCTGGTCGCGGCGGCGGGTGATCAACACCGTCGACAAGCTCATCCGTGAGATCGATCCGGATGCCGCAAAGGAGCGGCGGGCGTCGTCCGAACGTGGCCGCTACGTCAGCGTCACACCCCACCCTGACGGCACGGCACAGCTGAGCGGGCGCCTCACCGCCACCGCCGCGGCGGCGTTCGACCGGCGCATTGCGCAAATGGCCGCTGGGGTGTGCGCCAAGGATTCGCGCACCGTGGATCAGCGCCGCGCCGACGCGATGTCCGCACTCAGCGAGGGCCACGAACTGCGTTGCGACTGCGGCCAACCGGGGTGCCCGGCGCGCGGGGGCGACGACGCCGGCAGCGGCCCGCGGGCGGTGATCAACGTGATCGCCAGCGCGGACACGGTGACCGGCGACAGCGACGAACCGGGGTATCTGGAGGGGTTCGGTGTCATCGACGCCGACCAGGTGCGTGAGCTCGCCGAGGACGCGCCGGTGCGGTGGCTCGAGAAACCCGCGGTCACCGAGGAGCAGGCGATGCGGTACCAGCCCACCGCCGCGGCGGCCCGCTGGATCCGGCTGCGCGACCTGACGTGTCGCTTTCCGGGCTGTGACCGACCGGCTGCGCGCTGCGACATCGACCACACCACGCCGTTCAACCACGCCGACCCGGCCGCGGGCGGCTTGACGGTGCCGTGGGGCCTGGCGGACTACTGTCGACAACACCACCGCCTCAAGACTTTTCACGGCGGGGCGAGCGGCTGGAAGGACGAACAGTTGTCCGACGGGACCATCGTGTGGACTTCGCCGACAGGCCAGACATACCGCACCACCCCCGACGGTCCGGAGCTGTTCGCGGGTATGCGGCCCGCCTGCGCGGCGCCGACAGCGCGCAAAGGCAGCCGGGCTCGTGACAGGGCGGCGCGAATCAAGCGGATTCGCAACCAACTCTCAGAACAGCGGCCGATCAACGCCGCCCGGCGTCGTCTCGATCGGGCCCGCAGGCGCGAGATCGAGCTTCGCAAGTGGCGAAACAGGTCGCGCAAGTTGCTCGTCCTTTTCAAGGGCGGCGAGCCGAGCACCAGCCCGTGGTGCCCGTGGATCAACGAGCCGTTGGAGCCCGAAGAGCTGCCGCCGGACTGGGAGCCTCCGCCGGAACCACCTTCGTCGCCCGACGACGAGCCGCCATTCTGAGGGGTCTCCCCTTTCGCTGAGCGCTGCGCTACGGTGGGCAGCGTCCATACACGGGAGTGCACGCCCAGTGCGCTGAGAGGACGGGTGGGCCCGTCGACCGTACGAACCTGACCGGGTAATGCCGGCGTAGGGAGATGACTCAAATGGCGCTGTCGAACAATGCTGCGGCTACTCCGTCCGTCACCACCGGCCCGATCGCGGGCAGCACCAAGATCTATCGGGAACTCGAGGACGGCGCGCGCGTGCCGTTTCGGAGAGTGAACCTCTCCAACGGTGAACACTTCGACCTGTACGACACCTCCGGCCCGTACACCGATCCGACCGCCGACATCGACCTGCATCGGGGCCTTCCCCCGCGAGCGGGTGTCGTGCGCGACCGCGGCACCCAACTGCAACGCGCCCGCGCCGGCGAGATCACCGCGGAGATGGCGTTCATCGCCGCACGCGAAGGTGTGCCTGCCGAGCTGGTGCGCGACGAGGTCGCCCGCGGGCGCGCGGTGATTCCCGCCAACCACAACCACCCCGAGGCCGAGCCGATGATCATCGGCAAGGCGTTCGCGGTGAAAGTCAATGCCAACATCGGTAATTCGGCGGTGACCAGTTCCATCGCCGAAGAGGTCGACAAGATGGTCTGGGCCACCCGGTGGGGCGCCGACACCATCATGGACCTGTCCACCGGCCGCGACATCCACACCACCCGGGAGTGGATCCTTCGCAACTCGCCGGTGCCGGTCGGCACCGTGCCGATCTATCAGGCGCTGGAGAAGGTCAACGGCGACCCGACCGCGCTCACATGGGAGTTGTACCGCGACACCGTGATCGAGCAGTGTGAGCAGGGCGTCGACTACATGACCGTGCACGCCGGGGTGTTGCTGCGCTACGTTCCGCTGACGGCGCAGCGGGTCACCGGCATCGTCAGCCGCGGCGGCTCGATCATGGCCGCCTGGTGCCTGGCCCATCATCGGGAGTCCTTCCTGTACACGCACTTCGAGGAGCTCTGCGAGATCCTGGCCCGCTACGACGTGACGTTCTCGCTCGGCGACGGGCTGCGGCCCGGATCGATCGCGGACGCCAACGACGCCGCCCAGTTCGCCGAGCTGCGCACGCTCGGTGAACTGACGAAGGTTGCCAAATCCCATGGCGTGCAGGTGATGATCGAAGGGCCCGGCCACGTGCCGATGCACAAGATCGTCGAGAACGTGCGGCTCGAGGAGGAGCTGTGCGAGGAAGCCCCGTTCTACACGCTCGGCCCGTTGGCCACCGACATCGCACCGGCCTACGACCACATCACCTCGGCGATCGGCGCGGCGATCATCGCCCAGGCCGGCACCGCGATGCTGTGCTACGTCACCCCCAAGGAGCACCTCGGGCTGCCCGACCGCAAGGACGTCAAGGACGGCGTGATCGCCTACAAGATCGCCGCCCACGCCGCCGATCTGGCCAAGGGGCATCCACACGCACAGCAGCGCGACGACGCGCTGTCGCGTGCCCGCTTCGAGTTCCGGTGGAACGACCAGTTCGCGTTGTCGCTCGACCCGGACACCGCACGCGAGTTCCACGACGAGACCCTGCCCGCCGAACCGGCCAAGACCGCGCACTTCTGCTCGATGTGCGGCCCGAAGTTCTGCTCGATGCGCATCAGCCAGGACGTCCGCGAATACGCCGCCATGCAAGCCGGAATGGCCGAGAAGTCGCGGGAATTCGCCGAACACGGCAACCGCGTCTATCTTCCACTGGCATGAACCAGCGATTTCTGCCGGTGCCTGCCCCCGGCACGACGCCGGTGCGGGTGATGACGATCGCGGGATCGGACTCCGGCGGCGGCGCCGGCATCCAGGCCGACATGCGCACGTTCGCCCTGCTCGGCGTGCACGGCCTGGTCGCGGTCACCGCGGTGACCGTGCAGAACTCGGTGGGCGTCAAAGGATTTCACGAGGTGCCGCTCGACATCATCGCGGGCCAGATCGAGGCGGTGGCCTCCGACATCGGGTTGCAGGCCGCCAAGACCGGCATGCTGGCGTCCTCGGCGATCATCGACACCGTGGCCGACGTGTGGCGCGGGCAAGGCCTTTCGGGCAGCGTGCCGCTGGTGGTCGACCCGGTGTGCGCGTCGATGCACGGTGACCCGCTGCTGCATCCCAGCGCGCTGGATTCCCTCAAGCACCAACTGTTTCCGTTGGCCACGCTGGTGACGCCCAACCTCGACGAGGTCCGGCTGTTCACCGGCATCGAAGTCGTCGACGCGGCAACCCAACACGACGCCGCGCGCGCACTGCACGGTCTGGGACCGCAGTGGGCGCTGGTCAAGGGCGGCCACCTGCGCACGTCGTCGCACAGCGCGGACCTGCTGTACAACGGCACCGACTTCTTCGAGTTCGACGCGACGCGCATCGACACCGGCCACGACCACGGCGCGGGCGACACCCTGGCCGCCGCCACCGCCAGCGCGCTGGCCCACGGCCACTCCGTGCCCGACGCCGTCGAGTTCGGCAAGCGCTGGGTGACCGAATGCCTGCGCGCGGCTTATCCGCTGGGGCAGGGGCACGGACCGGTGTCGCCGTTGTTCAGACTGTCCCGATGAACCTCGAGCAGATCGCGGGCGTCGCACACGCCCCGCAAGCCACGCCGACGGGCGTGGTCGTGCTCACCCACGGGGCGGGCGGGAGCCGGGAGTCCCCGCTGCTCATCCGCGTCTGTGAGGAATGGGCGCGCCGGGGTTGGCTGGCGGTGCGCTACAACCTGCCCTACCGGCGACGCCGCCCGAAGGGCCCGCCGTCGGGGTCGGCCAAGGCCGATCAGGCCGGCGTCGCGGAAGCCGTCGCCGCGGCCCGCGCCTTGGCCGACGGCCCGGTGATCGCGGGTGGGCATTCCTACGGCGGCCGGATGACGTCGATGGTGGTCGCTGACCGGCACGCTGACGTCGACGTGCTGACGCTGTTCTCCTATCCGTTGCACCCGCCCGGCAAGCCCGAGCGCATGCGCACCGAGCACCTGCCGCGCATCGCCACGCCGACGGTGTTCACCCACGGCAGCTCGGACCCGTTCGGCAGCCTCGACGAGTTGGCGACCGCGGCGAAGCTCATCGACGCGCCCACCGAGGTCGTCGAGATCACCGGGGCCCGCCACGACCTCGGCTCGAAGTCAGTCGATGTGGCGGCCATGGCCGTCGATGCGGCACTACGCTTGCTGGCGTGACCATGCCGCCGGGCCAGCCGCCCGAGTACGGACCGCCCCCGTCGCCATACGGACAGCAGCCGTATCCGCCGCCTCCCCCGCCGCCGTACTCGCCGCCGCCCGGCGGTTACTACCCGCCGCCGAACCCGAAGTCGAAGTCCAACAAGGTGCTGCTGATCGTGCTGGGCGTCGTCGTCGGGCTGATCGTGCTCGTGGTCGGCGTCAGCATCGCGTTGTTCCTGATCATCGGCAAGGACACCGTCACCGCGACGGACGTCAAGGTGGGCGACTGCCTCAAGGAGATCCCGGCCGGCGGCCGGGTCCTGACGGTGCAGACCACCTCATGTGACGAATCCCACGCCGGTGAGGTGTTCGCGGTGCTGCTGATGCCCGACGGGGAGTTTCCCGGCCAGAACGCCATCGACGACTACGCCGAAAAGTGCAGTCCCGAGTTGGCCAGCTATTCGCCGGCCGCGATGGAGGACGACACCATCCAGATGTTCGTGCTCTATCCCACCGCCGAGACCTGGGCCCAGGGCGATAGGGCCGTGACCTGCATCGCCACGCTCGATCCGCCGCGCACGGGAACCATCAAAGGTTGAGGTACCGTTTTTCACATGACCAGGCACTTCGACGCGGTGATCGTCGGCGCGGGCTTCGGCGGAATCGGTGCGGCCATCCAGCTCAAGCGGTTGGGCTACGAGAACTTCGTCATCGTCGACCGTGAGGACGACTTGGGCGGCACGTGGCACGTCAACCGCTACCCGGGGCTGGCCGTCGACGTCCCGACCACCACGTACTCCTACTACTTCGAGCCGAACCCGAACTGGTCGCGGCTGTTCTCCACCGGCGACGAGATCAAGCAGTACGCCGCCGACGTCGCCGACAAGTACGACGTGCGCAAACACATGCGCTTTCGCACCGTGGTGCAAGGCGCCCGCTGGGACGAAGACGCCAAGCTCTGGCAGGTGACCGTCAACGACGGCGAGGTGCTCAGCGCCCGCTACCTGATCACCGCCACCGGCTTCCTGTCCCAGCCGAAGATCCCCGACATCCCCGGCATCGACACCTTCGCGGGCCGCGTCATCCACACCGCCGATTGGGATGACGACTACAACCCCGACGGGCAGCGGATCGCCGTCATCGGGACCGGCGCCACCGCGGTGCAGCTCATCCCCGAACTGGCCAAGACCGCGGCCGACCTGACCGTGTATCAGCGCACCCCGATCTGGGTGGTGCCCAAGATAGATCTGCGCATCGGGCCGCGGACGAAGCGGTTGTTCGCCCGGTTACCTATGACGCAGCGCATCCTGCGCTGGCTCACAGACTCCATCTACGAGTGGATGGTCACGATCGGGGTCGTGCACTACCGGACGTTCCGCGGCCGGGGCAACATCTCGGCCGCCGACCTGTCCAAGCTGCATCGCTTCCTCACCATCCGGGACAAGGAGCTTCGGCGCAGGCTCACTCCGGACTATGAATTCGGTTGCAAGCGACCAACTTTCAGCAACGATTACTACCGAGCCTTCACCAGACCGAATGTGCACCTGCAGGACATCGGGATCGACCACGTGCAATCCGACGGCATCGTGGGCAAGGACGGCACCAAGAACACCATCGATACCATGGTGCTCGCTACCGGGTTTGATCTATGGGAGGCCAACTTCCCGGCCATCGAGATCATCGGTCGTGAGGGCCGCAACCTCGGAAAGTGGTGGCGCGAGAACAGGTTCCAGGCCTACCAGGGCGTGTCGATACCGTACTTTCCGAACCTGCTGAGCCTGGCCAGCCCGTACGCCTTCCTCGGACTGAACTTCTTCAACACGATGGAATACCAGATGCGGCTGATGGACCGGCTGTTCCGGGAGCTGCAGGCGCGCGGTGCGAGCATCTTCGAGGTCACCGAGGAAGCCAACACCCGCTACCTGGGCCGGATGACCGAGTTGCTCGGCAATTCACTGTTCACCTTGGGCAATTGCGCATCGGCGCGGTCCTACTACTATGACCCGGCCGGGGAGCCGACGCTGCTGCGGCCCACCACCACCGATACGGCGCTCAGGGAGGCCTCCGAGTTCCCCCTGAGCGACTACGTGATCAGCTAAGAGGAGTTGCCTTGGCCGAGAAGAAGAATTCGCCCGGCGCCACGCTGGCAGGTCTGGCGCTGGCCGGGGCCGGGGTGGCACACTTCGCCAAGCCTGAACTGTTCGAGTCGATCACCGAACAGGCGTTCGCGAGCAAGAGCCGCGAGCTGATCTACATCAACGGCGGCATCGAGACCGCGCTGGGCCTCGGGCTGGCCGTGCGGAAGACCCGCAAGCTGGCCATCGTCGGCGCGGTCGGCTACCTGATTTACCTGGCGGGCAACGTCGCACGTAACCGGTAGCGGCCCAACAACGTAAGGTCGAGCAGCCGCTGCAACATCAGGTGGCTCTGCGGCGAGTTGTCGTAGCGGGTCAACCGGCCCAGATCGATCACCAGCGACATCGCCGCGTGCACGGCGAACCGCGCCTGCCCGGGTGTCCACTCCGGGCGCACCGCGACCACCAGGTCGACCCATGACTCCACGGTGGCGCGCTGCATGTTGCGCAGGATCTTCTGGTCGGCCGCGGTCATGTTGAGCCGCTCGGTGTAGTACACGTAGTCCAGTTCGGGCTGGTCGAACGATCGCTCGACATAGGAATCGATGATCGCGGTCAGCGCGTCCTCCGGGTCGGGGTTGGTGCTCGTGATCGTCGCGACTTCGGCGGACAACCGGTCGGCCGCGCGCCGGAACGCGGCCGCGAGGATGTCGCTCTTGCCCGAGAAGTACCGATAGATCCCGGACGCCGGCATGCCGACGGCCGCGGCGATCTCCTCCATGCTGGTCTCGCGGTAGCCCTTGACGTTGAAAAGCCACATCGACTCGGTCAACAGCGCTTCGTACTTCGACGAGTCGGTCCCGGTCCGCACCCGGGGCGCAGCCGCGGCTTCCGAAAGGTCGGGCAGGTCGGTGGTCAGCACCGCCTGCGCGAGGTCGGCCAGCAGCGCGCGGACCTGGACGGCAGGCAACTTGGCCCGGTGATCGACGATGCTGCCGATCACCGATAGCGCCGCAATGGACAGCGTCCATCGTTGCCGCGAGGAAAGGCCCGGACGAATCACGTTGAGCGGACGCTGGATTCGATGGTTCACGACACGCATTTGTGCGATCAGCGTGGCCTGGTCGTCGCCGCGCAGGTACCGGCCCTCCCACCGATACAACCCGCCGGAGATCCGGTTGCGCATCGAGGTGTCGATGAGCGCCCGGATCAACCGGTCGAGCAGATCCCGCGGATCGTCGAGCTCGACGTCGTCGGCGAACGTCGTGCAGTCCACCAACTGCTGCCCCAGGCTCAGCACCGCGTCCCGAAACAGCTCGTACTTGCTCGCGTAGTGGCGGTACAGCGCGGCGGCGGAGATGTTGACGCGCGAGGCGATGGCCTCCATGCTCACGCCGTAATATCCCACCGCGCTGAACGCCTCGGCCGACGCCTGCGCGATCTGGGCCTTGCGGTCCTTCGGCCGGCGCCGCACCGCGTCAGGGCGGGGTGGACCGCTGGGCGACATGGCCTTCACGATAACCGACGTTACGGACACATATCTGCCGACTTCGCCTTGAAATTATCGGCAAAGCCCTCGCGGCAGAAAGAATACTCATTAACATAAAGGAGGTGTTGGACGCGCTGCGGAAGGTACTGGGCTTCCGGGTGACGGTCGGCGAGTTGATCGTGGTGGCGCTGGTTGTCGGCACCCCCTACCTGGTCGTCGGCGTCTTCTGGTCCAGCACGCACACCGAACATCTACAGCACATGGACGGCGTCGACCTGGCGGTTTCCTATCTCGGCTCGATCGTATCGTGGCCGGTGCTGCTGTTCTCCGACGTTTGCATGACCTGAACGGAGGCCTTTTGAGCCAGCGGCATCACCGCCTCGCCTATACCGGCATCATCGCCGCGCTCCTGTTGGGCATCGGGTTGTTCGCGATGAACTTTCCGGTCTTCCTCGACGCCTATGACCGGTGGGGCTTCCAGATCAAATGCGGGACCGGTTACGTCTCCGATCTGTCGCAGGCCGCCGCGGTGGTCGGCGACGCCGACTACGTCGACGAATGCGAAACCGCGCTGCTGACCCGTCGCCTCTGGACGATCCCGCTGGCGGTCGTCAGCGGCCTGGTGCTGCTGGGCGTCGCCGTCGCGTCGGCGACGACGTCGGTGCGCGATTCGCTGGTACCGCACCGCGACGAAAGCTGACCTAGCATTTCGGGGTGAGCACGCCGGAGCGCCCCGCGCTGCACCGGCGGCTGGGCACCGTGGACGCGGTCACCATCGGGCTCGGCTCGATGATGGGCGCCGGCGTCTTCGTCGCCTTCGCCCCCGCGGCCGCCGCCGCAGCATCGGGCCTGCTGATCGGGCTGGTGATGGCCGCCGTCGTCGCTTACTGCAACGCCACCTCATCGGCCCGGCTGGCTGCGCGGTATCCGCAGTCCGGCGGCACCTACGTCTACGCCAGGGAACGGCTCGGCGCGTTCTGGGGCTACCTCGCGGGGTGGAGCTTCATCAGCGGTAAGAGCGCGTCCTGCGCGGCGATGGCGCTGACGGTCGGGTACTACCTGTGGCCGGACTGGGCGCACGCGGTCGCGGTGGCCGCGGTGGTGGCGCTGACGGCGGTGAACTACGCGGGCATCCAGAAGTCGGCGCTGTTGACCCGGGCGCTGGTCGCGGTCGTGCTCGCGGTGCTGGCCGGGGTGGTCGTGGTCGTGATGGGACTCGGCGACGTCGACGCCGCGCGGCTGGCGTTGCGCGATGACTTCTCCGCGGGCGGCGTGCTACAGGCCGCCGGGCTGTTGTTCTTCGCGTTCGCCGGCTATGCCCGGATCGCCACGCTCGGCGAAGAGGTGCGCGACCCGGCCAAGACGATCCCGCGCGCCATCCCGATCGCGCTGGGTATCACGTTGGTGGTGTACGCCGCCGTCGCGGTCGCCGTGCTGTCCGAACTAGGCAGCCAGACACTGGCGTCGGCGACGGCGCCGCTGGCCGACGCGGTGCGCGCGGCCGGGTACCCGGCGGTGGAGCCGGTGGTGCGTGCCGGCGCGGCCGTCGCGGCGCTCGGCTCGCTGCTCGCGCTGATCCTCGGGGTGTCGCGGACGGCGCTGGCCATGGCACGCGACGGACACCTGCCCACTGCGCTTGCCGCGGTGCACCCGCGCTTCGGCAGCCCGCACCGCGCCGACATCGCCGTCGGCGCCATCGTGGCCGTCGTCGCGGCGGTGGTGGACGTCCGCAGCGCGATCGGGTTCTCCTCGTTCGCCGTGCTGGTCTACTACGCGATCGCCAACGCCGCGGCGTTCACGCTGGGGCGCAAGGTGATTCCGATCGCCGGGATGATCGGCTGTCTGGTCCTGGCGTTCGCACTGCCGGGCCCTTCGGTGCTCGCGGGCGTATCCGTGGTGCTGGTCGGCGCGCTGGCCTACCGTCTTACAGCGTGAATCCCCTGACGTGGACGACGGTGGCGGCCCCACCGGACACGGATTTCGTGGTCGCCCCCGATGAGCGGCTGAGCTGGTCGCGCACCGTCGGGATCGGCGCCCAGCACGTCGTCGCGATGTTCGGTGCCACCTTCCTGGTCCCGGTGCTGACCGGGTTCCCGCCCGCGACCACGCTGTTGTTCTCCGGCGTCGGCACGATGCTGTTCCTGCTGATCACCGGCAACCGGCTGCCCAGCTACCTGGGCTCGAGTTTCGCCGTGATCGCGCCGGTGACCGCGGCGGTGGCCGCCGACGGCACCGGCAGCGCGCTTGGTGGGCTGGTGGCGGTCGGGGTCGCGCTCATCGTCATCGGGACGGTGGTGCACGTGGTCGGCACCCATTGGATCGACGTGACGTTGCCGCCGGTGGTCACCGGAACGGTCGTGGCGTTGATCGGCTTCAACCTGGCGCCGGCCGCCAAGGCCAACTTCGAGAAGGGACCCGTGGTGGCGATCGTCACGCTGGTGCTGCTGGTGGGAACGCTGGCGTTCTTCCGCGGCATCGTCGGACGTATGGCCATCTTTGTCGCGGTGGTCGCCGGCTACCTGCTGGCGTTGCTGCTCGGCGACGTCGACACCTCGGCCATCAAGGCCGCACCGTGGCTGGGTCTGCCCGAATTCCATTCGCCCACATTCACGTTGGCTGTCCTGCCGATGTTCCTCCCCGCGGTGATCGCGCTGGTCGCCGAGAACATCGGCCACGTGAAGTCGGTCGCGCAGATGACCGAGACCGACCTCGACCCGGTGATGGGCCGTGCCATCGCGGCCGACGGCGTGGCCACGACGCTGGCCGGGTTCGGCGGCGGTTCGGCGACCACCACCTACGCCGAGAACATCGGCGTCATGGCGGCCACGCGGGTCTACTCGACCGCGGCATACTGGGTCGCCGCGGCGATCGCGATCGCACTGTCGCTGTGCCCCAAGGTGGGTGCGGCGATCTCGGCGATCCCCGCCGGTGTCCTCGGTGGCGCGACCGTCGTCCTGTACGGGCTCGTCGGCGTGATCGGCGTGCGGATCTGGTTGACCAACCGCGTGGACTTCTCCGACCCGCTCAACCAGATGACCGCGGCCATTCCACTGATCATCGGGATCGCCGACTTCACCTGGCACGCCGGTGATCTGACGTTCACCGGCATCGCGCTCGGCTCAATCGCCGCGCTGCTGGTGTATCACGGCATGCGGCTGCTCGGGTTTCGGAAGGCTAGCGGGCGCCCCGCTGCCGCTGCGCCTGAGCCGGAACCCCGTTGACCCCTTCGATCGACTGTGCGTAGGTCGCGACGGCGAACGCCGCGGCCGAACCCATGACCGCGAGCGCATCCCGGTTGATGTTGGCGACGGTGTCGCGTCGGGTGCGGTAGTTCGGATCGAAGGCGATGCCGGCGTGTCCGCCCCAAAGACGTTCCTGCGCTTCGGACTTGCGCTGCGACGAGCCCGTGGTCAAACCGCCGATCGGGATACCCGCGCTCAGGAACGCGTTGTAGTCGGTGATCCTGCTCAGCGGCATGTCGGCGGGCCGCACGCCGGCCGAGTAGAGGTAGCCGGCGAGGGTGCGCTCGATGCCTGCCGATCCCTCCGGCACCGCGTGGACCGGGATGTCGGGGTTGAGCTGCGCCGACTGGTCGCCGTCGTAGGTGAAGTAGCCCGCGTTCGACGACCCGATCATGTCGACGTCCAGGTACAGCGCGATCTGGCTGAGCTGTTCGGTCGACAGCCCGCGCAAGTAGCTCGTCGCGCCCTGCAACCCGTTCTCCTCCGAACCCCAGAACGCGAACCGCACCGCGTTGGTGGTGCGCGGCTGGGATCCCAGCGCCGACGCGGTCTCCAGCAGCGCCGCGACGCCTGAGCCGTTGTCGTTGATGCCGGGGCTGGCTGCCGAGCTGTCCAGGTGCGCCCCGGCCATGACGACGTTGTCGGTGGCGCCGGTGTTGGTCTGTGCCAGCACGTTTCGTCCCTTGGCCATCACCGGCTTGTCATCCAGTACCAGCGTCACGCGGGCGGTGGTGCGACGCAACGCCGCGTTGGTGGCCGCGTCGATGACACCGACCGGCACGGTCAGCCCGCGGTAGTAGCCCGGGGTGAACAGACCCGACGGGGTGCGGCCCGCTTCGCTGACGACGAGAAGGCCGACCGCCCCCTCGGCGACGGCCACGTTCTGCTTGTCGACCACGGAGCACCCGGTGTCGTCGACGACCGAGATCGCTCCCTTGACCGAAACCCCGTCGTAGTCAGACGTGCGGCACCCCGCCGGCCGCCCCGGCCGCAGCGTGATCGCCTTCAACCCGCCCGGTGGGGTGCTGATCAGCAGCGACGCTTGGTCGACGTGGTGCTCGCGGCCGTTGACCGTCAGTGTCGGGTCGCCGCCCTCCACCCGGTCGAGCCGCTCGTACTCCGGGGTTTCGACGTCAAAACCCTTGTCCCGCAGGAACTGCGCGACATAGTCGACGCTGGCGGACAATCCGGTCGTGCCCTGCCCGCGGTTGCCGTCGTTGGCGTCGGCGATCTCCTGCAGCTTCTCCAGGTGGGTGTACATCCCGTCGGCGGTGACCGCGGCGGCCAGCGCGCGGGAGAACTCAGCCGGCGACGGCCCGTCGTCGCCGTTCGAGCACGAGACCAACACCGCGACCGCCGCGATGAGCGCCGCCCACCGCATCACGATTCCAGCGCATGACGGGTGCGGTCCTCACGGATCGGAATGCCGTTGCGCCCGCCCTGGTCCTGCGAGTAGATCCCGATGGCGTACGCGACGCCCTTGCCGTTGATCTCCAACGCGGTACGGCTGATGTGCTCCAACGTGTCCGAGGCCTTGTGGTAGTTCGGGTCGAACGGTTGGCCCGCCCGGCCGCCCCATCGTTGCGCCTGCTGCTCGGTCATCTCCGCTTCGGCGCCCGAGAACAGTCCGCCCGCAGGGATACCGGCGAGGGTGAAGCTGCTGTAGTCGGACCGGCCCTCGAAGTTGATGTCGGCGGGTGACTTTCCCGCCTCGTCCAGATAGGCGACCAACGTGCGCTCGATACCCGCCGACCCCTCGGGCACCCGCGGAACGGGCTGGTTGTGGTCGGGCGGCGCGGACTGATCGCCGTCGATGGTGAAGTACCCCGGGTTGGGCGATGCGATCATGTCGAAGTTCAGATACAACGAAATGTCCTTGAGCTCATCGACGCTCAAGGATGCCACGTAGTCGCTGGATCCGAGCAGGCCGTTCTCCTCCGCGCCCCAGAACCCGAACCGCACCGCGTAGTTGACGTCGGGCGAACTGCCCAACTGCAGCGCGGTTTCCAGCACCGCGGACACCCCGGAGCCGTTGTCGTTGATCCCGGGCCCCTCGGGAACGCTGTCCAGGTGCGCACCGACCATCACGACGTTGTCGGTGGCGCCGGTTGTGGTCTGGGCGATGACGTTGCGGGTGCGCTCGATGTGCACACCCGCGTCGAGGACGAGGGTGGTCTGGCCCGGTTCGGCGCGCAGCCGCTCACCGACGGCCTTGGTGACGCTGACGACGGGGATCTTGACCTCGGTCTGCTCGCCGAGCGTGCCGCCCATCTCGTCACCGTCCTCGTTGTTGGCGACGACCAGCGCCACCGCCCCGCGCTCGGCGGCGGCGCTCTCCTTCTCGAAGAACGGGCAGGTCCCGCGGTCGACGAGCACGACCGCGCCGGCGACCGGGAGCCCGTCGTAGTCGGACGGCGTGCATCCGGGTGAGTCCTCGACGCGGGCGGGCACCAGCGGGCCCGAGACGCCTTCCGGCGGGGTGCCGATCGTGAAGTTCAGCGGCTTGGCGGCGATGGTGGCGCCGCCGACCGTGAGCGACGGCTCCTCGGCGAACGGTATCCGCGCCTCGAACTCGGGGGTCTGGACCTCGAATCCGTTGTCCTGCAATGTGTTCACCACATAGTCCACACTGGCGTCGTAACCGGGGGTGCCCAGCGCGCGGTTGCCGCCGTGCCCGTCGGCGATCTCCTGGAGCTTGGTCAGGTGCGCCCACATCGCGTCGACCGTCACCCGGTCGCCGAGCGTCCGCGCGAAGTCGGTGGCTGCCGCGCTCGGCCCGGCGGGCGTGGACGGTGTCGGCTTCTCGCGCACGTCGCGGCCGCATCCGGCCAGGACCACCACGGCGACGGCCGCCAGCGCGACCAGTTTCGACGACAATGTGTGCCTCATCGCCCACCACGTTAGCGGCAAGCTCTGACGCCGCGCCTGTTACGGAAGAGACGGGCTTGACGCCCGTGCCCAGAACCGTTTCGGAATCCGTCCGGCCTGGCGGGCCAGGTATCCGGCGGTGACCGCGGCGGCCATCGCGGCGGCCATGGTGGGCGGATCGTCGGCGCGGGTCACCGCGGATGCCAAAAGTACCGCGTCGCAGCCGAGTTCCATCGCCAACGCGGCGTCACTGGCCGTCCCGATGCCGGCGTCGAGCACCACCGGAACCGAAGCCGCCGCGACGATCATCTCGATGTTGTGCGGGTTGGCGATTCCCAGCCCGGTGCCGATAGGCGAACCAAGCGGCATCACCGCCGCGCAACCCGTGTCCTCGAGGCGGCGGGCCAGCACCGGGTCGTCGTTGGTGTAGGGCAGCACGACGAAGCCGTCGTCGACCAGCTGCTCGGCCGCCTTGACCAGCTCCACCGCGTCGGGAAGCAGCGTGCGCTCGTCGGCGATGACCTCGAGCTTGACCCAGTCGGTTTGCAGCGCCTCGCGGCCGAGCTGCGCGGTCATCACCGCCTCGGCGGCGCTGCGGCAGCCAGCGGTGTTGGGCAACGGCGAAATGCCCAGCCGGTTCAGCAGATCCAGCACGCCGGTGCCGCCCTCGGCGTCCACCCGGCGCATCGCCACGGTGGTCAGCTCGGTTCCGGAGGCGATCAGCGCCTCTTCCAGCACCGCGAGGTTGGGCGCACCGCCGGTGCCCATGATCAACCGGGAACCGAACTCACGGCCGGCGATCGTCAGTTTCGTATCAGCCACCTTGCACCGCCGTCACCACTTCCAGGCGCGCACCGTCGGTCAGCGTGGTGTCCCACGCCGAGCGCGGCAGCACCGACCAGTCCAACGCCACCGCGATGCCCTTCTCGGGAAAGCCGAGGCGGGCCAACAGCGCGGCGATGGTCGTTTCCGGGTCCACCTCGACCGCTTCGTCGTTGACGGTCACTTTCATCTACTCGCTCCGAGACCTGCTCCAACTGTCACTTCGAGTTCGGCGGCGATCCGCTGTGCGGTCCACGGCGCCAACAGGAATCCGTTGCGTCCGTGCCCGGCGGCCACCAGCGTGCGCTCGTCGAGGCGCTTCACGATCGGCATCCCGTCCGGCGTCATCGGACGCAGGCCCGCCGAGACCTCGGCGAGCTCGTACTCGCCGAGCGCGGGCATCACCGCACACGCGTCGTCGAGCAGCTCGCGCACGCCGGTGACCGACGGTGCGGTGTCGCGACCGTGCTCGTACTGCGTCGCACCGACGACGACGCCGTCCGCGCGGGGCACCAGGTAGACCTGCCTGCCGTGCACCCGGGCGCGCACCACACGCTGCGGCACCGGCATACAGCCGCGCCGCCAGCGCAGCCGCAACACCTCGCCCTTGACCGGCCTGATCGGCAGCCCCGGCCAAAGCGCGGGCGCGTCAATCCCGTTCGCGATCACCACGGCGTCGGCCTGCACGTCGCCCAGCTGCAGCGCCGGCGCAGCCCACTGCACCCCGAGCTGTTCACAGCGCGCTTCCAACGCCGTGACGACCGCCCGATTGTCCACGGCCAGTTCGGTTTCCGCGCACAGGCCGTGCCGGATGCTCTGCGCAAGCATCGGTTCGACATCGCGGGCGCACGTGGTCACGGTGATCGGATGCCCCTGGGCCTCCAGCCATTCCCCGACCCGCTTGAGATCGGCGACGTCGGCGCGGTCGACGGCGACCACCAGCGACTCCCGCGCGGTCACCACGGTCTCGGGCAGCCTGTCGAGGAAGCCGTCGTGCCACAGCGCCAACGACTCCAGCCCCAGCCGCAGCAGCTCGTCCTCGCCGGGCCAGCCCTCACTGTGCGGGGCCAGCATGCCGCCGGCCACCCACGACGCGCCGCGCTCCTCGGTGCGGTGCACCCGGACCGCCCACCCGTCCAACGCGGCGCGGCGGGCGACGGACAGCCCGATGACGCCGCCGCCGATGACCGCCAGCGACCTGCCGTTGTTTCCTGAAGCCAAGATCCCTCCCTTCGCCGGCATGACCCGGATCAGGTGTGACGGTAAGGGCACGGCGGGCCCACTCTCAGTCCCCGGTCCCGGGACTCCCGTGTCGCGCCATCCACCCTACTCGCGGCCCGCCGCGCCACCCCGCGAGTGTGTCGTTTCATCCGCGCCACGCCGGCGGCGGCGGATCAGGACGCACAGTCGCGGGCGGACAGTCCGAGCCGCTACGGTTCGCCCTGTGGACAACCGCCGTGACCGTCTTGGCGCCGCGTCGCTGTACCTGTGCACCGACGCCCGGCGTGAGCGTGGTGACCTCACCGAATTCGCCGATGCGGCGCTGGCCGGCGGCGTCGACGTCATCCAGCTGCGCGACAAGGGCTCACCCGGCGAACAGCGGTTCGGCCCGCTGGAGGCGCGCCAGGAGCTCGACGCGCTGGCCACGCTCGCCGAGGCGGCCCGCCGCCACGGCGCGCTGCTGGCGGTCAACGACCGGGCCGACATCGCCAGGGCCGCGGGCGCCGACGTGCTGCACCTCGGCCAGGACGATCTACCGTTGGCCGTCGCGCGCGCCATCATCGGCCCCGGCCCGCTGATCGGCCGGTCCACCCACGACCCCGACCAGGTGCGCGCCGCCGTCACCGAAGCCGTCGACTACTTCTGCGTCGGGCCGTGCTGGCCCACCCCGACCAAACCCGGCCGCCCCGCCCCCGGCCTGCCGCTGGTCCGTGCGACCGCCGAGTTGGGCACGGACAAACCGTGGTTCGCCATCGGCGGAATCGACGAGCGGCGGGTCCCCGAGGTGCTCGAGGCCGGGGCGCGTCGCATCGTGGTGGTGCGGGCCATCACCGCCGCCGAGGACCCCCGCGCGGCCGCACAGCGGCTGAAAGCCATGCTCAGCGCTGCGGGTTGACCAACAACGGGATCGACTCGGTCAGCGTGCGCAGCCGCTCCCAACTCGCGGCGAAACCCGGATGCAGCGGCAGCTCGCTGACCTGCGCCACGGGCACCCAGCGCAGCTCGGCGCTCTCCCGGTTCGGGATGGTCTCCAGCTGTTCGGGCGCGTCGGCGATGACGGTGGTGTAGCTCCAGTACGCGCCGCCCGCGCCGGTCACCTCCGCGGTGACGACGGTGGTGCGCACCGTGAGGTGCTCGGCGGCCAGCCCGGCTTCTTCCTGTGCCTCACGGACCGCGGCCTCCTCGGCGGTCTCGTGGCTGTCGCGAGCGCCGCCGGGCAGGCCCCAGGTGCCGCCCTGATGGCTCCACGCCGCGCGGTGCTGCAGCAGCACCGCGGCCGCACCGTCGGGATCCGGGGCCCGCAGCAGCAAGCCGGCCGCTCCGAATCTGCCCCAGAAGGCGGCGCCGGTGTCCGACACCACCCAGCCGTCACCGTCGCCACGCACGCGATCAGAATACGGACGCGCGCGCTTCCGCAACCTCTTAGACTTCTTTTATAGGGTTGAGCGGTCGGGAACCATAGCCGGAAAGCACCGATTTAGATGAGGTCCGCGCGCACGTGACTGTGGAGTTGGCGCACCCGTCGACCGAGCCGCTCGCATCGCGGTCGCCGACCACTTCTGCCCATCCACGCTGGTGGTTCTTCTGGACCACGCCGGGCCGCATCCTGACCATCGGGTTCGTGTTGTCCGCGCTCGTCATCGCCAGCGCCTTCGGCACATCGACGACCATCAACGACCGCCAGCAGGTGCTGATGCGGGTGCTCAACCACACCGAGCCGCTGGCGTTCGCGGCCGGGCAGCTCTACACCACGCTGTCGGTCGCCGACGCCGCCGCGGCCACGGCGTTCATCGCAGGCGCCGAACCACAAGACGTCCGGCAGCGCTACGAACAGGCCATCACCGACGCGTCGGTGGCGGTCACCCGCGCGTCCAGTGGACTGACCGACGACGACATGATCCAGCTGCTCGGCCGCATCAACGCCCAACTCTCGGTCTATACCGGGCTGGTCGAGACCGCGCGCACCAACAACCGCTCCGGCAACCCCGTCGGCTCGTCGTACCTGTCGGAGGCGTCGGCGTTGATGCAGACCCAGATCCTGCCCAATGCCCAGCACCTGTATGAGCAGACGTCGGGGCTGGTGGACGCGGAAACATCGGCGTCGACGCGGATTCCCGGGCCGGTGATCCTCGTGGTGCTCGCGACGTTGTTGTTCGGGGTGTTCGCCAACCGCTGGTTGGCGCGCCGGACCCGGCGGCGGATCAACATCGGGTTCGTGGCGGGCGGGCTGGCCGTCTCGATCATGCTGATCTGGGTGGGCACCGCGCTGATCCTCTCGACCGCCGACAGCCGCAACGCGAAAGACACTGCGGCCCAATCGCTCAAGACGATCACCAACCTCGCGATCACCGCGCAGCAGGCCCGCGCCGACGAGATCCTGTCGCTGATCCGCCGCGGTGACGAAACCGTGCGCAAGCAGTCCTACTATCAGCGCATCGACACGATGGCCGAGCAGCTGTCGGAGTATCTCGCGCGCCCAGACGCGATCGCCAAGACCGACCTCGCCGACGCCGAACAGCTGCTCAGACGGTGGCGGGCGGCCGACGACCGGATCAACGCCTACATCAGCGTCGGCAACTACCAGGCCGCCACCCAGGTGGCGCTGGGCACCCGCGAGGACGACTCCACGCCGGCCTTCAACCAGCTCGACGAGGCGTTGAGCAAGGCCATCGAGGAGAGCCGCAGCCAGTTGCGCAACAACATCGTCAGCGCCCACCGGGTGCTGTCAGGAGCGACGGTGGGCGCCGCGGTGCTCAGCATCGTGGCCGCGGTGTCGGTGGCGCTGGGGTTGTGGCCGAGGCTTAGCGAGTACGGATGATCGAGTACGGATGATGTTGAGGAAGTTCGGGGTTCTGCTGGCCGCGACGGCACTGCTGTCCGGCTGCGGGCAGGCGACGTCGACGACCATGACGCCGGGGATCACGTTGGCCCCGCCCACCCCCGCGGGCATGGAGGAGATGCCGCCGCAACCGGTGCGGGTACCGGAGGCGACCGAAGACGACTGCGACCGCACGGCGAGCCTGCGGCCGTTTCCCACCAAGGCCGAGGCGGATGCCGCGGTGGCCAACATCCGGGCGCGCGGGCGGCTGATCGTCGGGCTCGACATCGGCAGCAACCTGTTCTCGTTCCGCGATCCGATCACCGGTCAGATCACCGGGTTCGACGTCGACATCGCCGGTGAGATCGCGCGCGACATCTTCGGCACCCCATCTCAGGTGGAGTACCGGATACTGTCGTCGGCCGACCGGATCGAGGGGTTGCAGAAGAACCAGGTCGACGTCGTCGTCAAGACCATGACGATCACCTGCGAACGCAAGAAGCAGGTCAACTTCTCGACCGTCTACCTGAACGCCAACCAGCGGATCATGGCCCCGCGCGATTCGGCGATCGCGCAGCCGTCTGATCTGTCCGGTAAGCGGGTATGCGTGGCGAAGGGCACGACCTCGATGCGGCGGATCCAGGAGATCACCCCGCCGCCGATCATCGTCGGCGTGGTGGCATGGGCGGACTGCCTGGTCGCGCTGCAGCAGCGGCAGGTCGACGCGGTCAGCACCGACGACTCGATCCTGGCGGGGCTGGTGTCGCAGGATCCCTACCTACACATCGTGGGGCCCAGCCTCAACGAGGAGCCCTACGGAATCGGGATCAACAAGGAGAACACCGGGCTGGTGCGTTTCGTCAACGGGACGTTGGAGCGGATTCGCCGCGACGGCACGTGGTACACGTTGTACCGCAAGTGGCTCACGGTGCTCGGCCCGGCGCCGGCACCCCCGGTCGCGAGGTATTCGGACTGATGGCCGAGACGCGGCACGACGACGTCGAGGGGGACCGGCCGGCCACCGAAGAGCCGACCGTCGGGACGCAGCCGGCCAGCTTCGACGACATGGGCCTGGATTCGGGTTCGACGCTGCGGCCGATGGCCACCCAGGCCGTGTACCGGCCCCAATTCGACGACGACGACGAAGACACCGACGCCGGCGACACCGAACCCCACGAGCACACGACGGTGAGCACGGCGCTGTCGCCAACCCGCCGCCTCGGCGGCGGACTGGTGGAGATCCCGCGCGTGCGCGCCAAGGACCCGCTGTCGGCGTTGATGCGCAACCCGGTGGTCGCCGAATCGAAGCGGTTCTGCTGGAACTGCGGACGCCCGGTCGGTCGTGCCACCGCGGACAGCCCCGCGTTGTCGGAGGGCTGGTGCCCGCACTGCGGCAGCGCGTATTCGTTTCTGCCGCAACTGAGTCCGGGTGACATGGTCGCCGACCAGTACGAGATCAAAGGTTGCATCGCGCACGGCGGTCTGGGCTGGGTGTATCTGGCGCTCGACCACAACGTCAACAAGCGCCCGGTCGTGCTCAAAGGCCTGGTGCACTCCGGCGACGCCGAGGCGCAGAAGATCGCGATGGCCGAACGACGGTTCCTCGCCGAGGTGACCCATCCGGGAATCGTCAAGATCTACAACTTCGTCGAGCACGAGGACAACCACGGCAACCCGGTCGGCTACATCGTGATGGAGTACGTCGGCGGCACGTCGCTCAAACCGGCACGGGGCGAGAAGCTTCCGGTCGACCAGGCCATCGGCTACATGCTCGAGATCCTGCCCGCGCTTGGCTACCTGCATTCGATCGGGCTGGCCTACAACGACCTCAAACCCGAGAACATCATGATCACCGAGGAGCAGCTCAAGCTCATCGACCTCGGCGCGGTATCGACCATCAACTCGTTCGGTTACCTCTACGGCACACCGGGATTCCAGGCGCCCGAGATCGTGCGCACCGGCCCGACGGTGGCCACCGACATCTACACGGTCGGGCGCACGCTGGCAGCGCTGACATTGAAACTGCGCACCCGCAAGGGCCGCTACGTCGACGGGCTTCCCGAGGACGATCCTGTTCTGGCCGAATACGATTCGTTCGGCAGGTTGCTGCGCCGCGCCATCGACCCGGATCCGCGGCGACGGTTCGGCAGCGCCGAGGAGATGTCCGGCCAGCTGCTCGGTGTGCTGCGCGAGGTGGTCGCCAGGAACACCGGCACCCCCAGACCCGGCTTGTCCACGGTGTTCTCCCCGACGCGGTCGACGTTCGGGATCGATCTGCTGGTGGCCCACACCGACGTCTATCTCGACGGCCAGGTGCACTCGGAGAAGTTGACCGCGCAGGAGATCGTCAGGGCGCTGCCGGTGCCGCTGGT
This sequence comes from Mycolicibacterium pulveris, assembly GCF_010725725.1. Lineage (NCBI taxonomy): Bacteria > Bacillati > Actinomycetota > Actinomycetes > Mycobacteriales > Mycobacteriaceae > Mycobacterium > Mycolicibacterium pulveris. Next base: position 1,735,899 of record NZ_AP022599.1, read on the forward strand.
CGACCCGACCGACGTGGGCGCGACGGTGCTCTCGGCCAGCGTGTTGAGCGAGCCCGTGCAGACGTTGGACCAGTTGCGCGCCGCGCGGCACGGGGCGCTGGACTCGGAGGGGATCGACCTGTCGGAGTCGATCGAGCTGCCGCTGATGGAGGTGCGGGCCCTGCTCGACCTCGGAGACGTCGCCAAGGCCACCCGCAAGCTCGACGACTTGGCCGGCCGGGTGGGGTGGCGCTGGCGGCTGGTGTGGTTCCGTGCGGTTTCCGAACTTCTGACAGCCGACTACGTCTCTGCCACAAAGCATTTCACCGAAGTGCTGGACACTCTTCCCGGCGAGCTGGCGCCGAAGCTGGCGCTGGCGGCCACCGCCGAGTTGGCCGGTTCCGACATCGAGGAGTCGTCGGAGCGCACGTTCTACAACACGGTGTGGTCGACCGACAACGGTGTCATCTCGGCGGGGTTCGGGCTGGCCCGTGCCCAAGCGGCGGCAGGTGACCGAGACGCGGCGGTCAAGACGCTGGACCAGGTGCCCGCGATGTCGCGGCATTTCACCACCGCGCGGTTGACCAGTGCGGTCACGCTGCTGTCGGGGCGGTCGATGAGCGAGATCACCGAGAAGCACATCCGGGACGCCGCCCGTCGGGTCGAAGCGCTGCCCGACACCGAACCGCGCGTGCTGCAGATCAGGGCGCTGGTGTTGGGCACCGCGATGGACTGGCTGGCCGACAACCCCGACAACACCGCGAGCACCAACCACATCCTCGGCTTCCCGTTCACCAAGCACGGCCTGGCGCTCGGGGTCGAGGCATCGCTGCGCGCCCTGGCCCGCGTCGCGCCCACCCAGGCGCACCGATACGCGCTGGTCGATCTGGCCAACAGCGTGCGCCCGATGAGCACGTTCTAGTTTGCTGACCCCGGCTACGGAATCAGTTGTCGCAGACCCCGCTTTATGCCGCCTTGACCAGTGTTTTCGCTCGCAGATCGCTTATGGTCATCCAACGGATTTCGTAGTAATCTCCGAGCAGGTTGAGTTAACAGCCGACTGGTGGCGTCATAGGCGCAGGGCGGCAAGCTCTGGCGCACGGCTTTAAGACGTAGGGCCCGTTTTCTGACGGCACCCGCAGTACGAAGCGTTAATTTCGGCTGAGGGAGTCCACGTGTCTGCTGCAGTAGGTACCTACCGGGTGTTCCGTCCCGCCCCCGAGGCGCTGGACCGGTGCGAACACCACCATCGCGCGCGGTTCTCCGCGTCGCACCGCGCGTCCGAGGTCGTCGTCACGGTGGAAGGCGAGGTCGACGCGACCAACAGTCGGGCCATGGCCACATATGTGGAGTCACAGCTGCTCGGCGTCTCGCATCTGGTGCTGGACCTGCGGCTGGTCGACTTCTTCGGCACCGCCGGGTTCGCCGCCCTGCACAACATCAACGTGGTTTGTGCCCGCAGCGGGGTCACCTGGCGGCTGCGCTGTGGCCGGCAGGTGCGCCGGCTCCTCGCGATCTGCAATCCCGAGGCCGCGCTGCCGCTGGAGAAGCCGCAGTCGGTGCTCGACGACCTGCGGGCAGGGGACCGCGCGCTGGCCTGATCAGCCCGCCGCCAGCACGGCCACGCAGTCGCGGGCGATCGCCAGTTCCTCGTTGGTGGGCATCACGAGCACGGTCGTCGGCGAGCCGTCGGCCGAGATGCGCCGTGCGGTCTTGGCGGGGCCGGCGTTGAGCTGCTCGTCGAGCTCGATGCCCAGCCCGCCCAGTCCCGTCATCGCGTCGCGGCGCACGTTGACGTCGTTCTCCCCCACCCCGGCGGTGAACACGATGACATCGGTTCTTCCGAGCAACGCCATGTAGGCGCCGATGTACTTGCGCAGCCGGTGGATGTAGACGTCGTAGGCCAATTGCGCTGCCGCATCGCCCGATTCGATCTGTTCTCGAAGCTCGCGGAAGTCGATCTCGCCGCCGAGACCGAACACGCCCGAGCGCCGGTTGAGCATCTCGTCGATCTCGTCGACGCTCATCTTGGCGGTTCGGGACAGGTACAAGATGATGCCCGCGTCGACGTCACCGGGGCGGGTACCCATCACCAGCCCCTCCAACGGGGTGAGGCCCATGGAGGTGTCCACGGGTCGCCCACCGGCGATGGCCGACGCGGACGCACCGTTGCCCAGGTGCAGCACGATCTGGTTCAGCGACGTCAACGGGGCGTCGAGGAACACCGCGGCCTGCTCGCTGACGTACTTGTGCGAGGTGCCGTGAAACCCGTACCGGCGAATGTGCCACTTCTCGGAGACGGTCCGGTCGATCGCGTAGGTGGCGGCGGCCGCGGGGAGGTCGTGGAAGAAACCGGTGTCGAACACGGCGATGTGAGGCAGGTCCGGAAGGAGTTTACGGGCCACCTCCATGCCGAGCACGGACGGAGGATTATGCAGGGGCGCAAGCGGTGCCAGCTCACGCATCTTGGCGATCAGCTCGTCGGTCACCGGCGTCGGCTCATAGAAGCTGCGGCCGCCGTGCACGGCGCGGTGGCCGACGGCCACCAGGTTGACGGTGTCCAGGCTGGCGCCCGCCTCGTCCAGCAGGTCGAACGCGGTGCGCAGGGCCGCCTCGTGATCGGCGATGGCCGGCCCGTCACGACGGGCTTCGCGGTCACCGACGGTCATCCCCGCCAGCGCGGAGTCCTCTCCGATGCGCTCCACGGTGCCGTCGGCCAGGGACGCACCCGAATCGGGGTCGATGAGTTGGCATTTCAGTGACGACGAGCCTGAGTTGACGACCAGTACGGTGCGGCCGGGCGCGGTCATCAGCGCTCCCCTTGGGCCTGAATCGCGGTGATGGCAACGGTGTTCACGATGTCCTCGACCAGCGCGCCCCGCGACAGATCGTTCACGGGCTTGTTCAGACCCTGCAGCACGGGGCCGATCGCGATGGCGCCCGCGCTGCGCTGGACCGCCTTGTAGGTGTTGTTGCCGGTGTTGAGATCGGGGAAGATCAGCACGGTCGCGCGGCCGGCCACCTTCGAGTCGGGCATCTTTGTTGCGGCAACCGACGGTTCCACCGCTGCGTCGTACTGGATGGGGCCGTCGACCAGTAGGTCGGGGGCCCGCTTGCGTACCAGCTCAGTTGCCGCCCTGACCTTTTCCACGTCGGCGCCGGAGCCGCTGGTGCCCGTCGAGTACGACAGCATGGCGACCCGCGGTTCGATGCCGAACCGTGCCGCGGTGTGCGCCGAGGAGATCGCGATGTCGGCCAGCTGCTCTGAGGTCGGGTCCGGCACGATCGCACAGTCCCCGTAGGCCAGCACGCGATCGGCAAGGCACATGAAGAAGATGCTCGACACCGTGGAGACGCCGGGCGAAGTCTTGATGATCTCGAACGCGGGCCGCACCGTGTGGGCGGTGGTGTGCCGGGCCCCCGAGACCATGCCGTCGACCATGTCGTTGTGCACCAGCATGGTGCCGAAATAGGAGACGTCGTGGATGATCTCGCGGGCGTGCTCGACGGTGACACCTTTGTGCTTGCGCAGTTCGGCGTACTGCTCGGCGAACTTGTCGCACAGGTCGCTGGTCTGCGGGTTGATGACGGTCGCCGACGAGAGGTCCACCCCGAGTTCGGCGGCCCGGAACCGGATCGCCGATTCCTCGCCGAGGATGGTGAGATCGGCGACCTTGCGCCGCAACAACCGGCCGGCCGCCCGCAGGATGCGGTCGTCGTCGCCTTCCGGCAGCACGATATGCCTACGGTCCGACCGGGCCTGGTCCAGCAGCTGGTAGGTGAACATCTGCGGGGTGACGACGTCCGGGATCGGAATGGCCAGCTGCGCCAACAACTCCGCGACGTCGACGTGGGTCTCCATCAGCTGCAGCGCGGTGTCGATCTTGCGTTGCGAGGAGGTGGTCACTCGGCCCCTGGTCGCCGCCACCCTGCTCGCGGTCTCGAACGTGCGCAGCCCCGTCGCGATGATCGGCAGCCGCAGGCCGAGACCGGAGACCAGCGCGGCTATCGAAGGATGCAGCTCCAGACCACCGTTGAGGATGATGCACGACAGCGACGGAAAGCCCTCGGCGGCATGGGCGCTCGACAAGGCGAGCACCACATCGGAGCGGTCTCCGGCGGCGACGACGCCGACGCCTTCGGTCAGCCGCTCCAGGACGTGTTCGGCGGTCATGCCTGCGACCATCATGCTCATCACCTCGCGGTTGAGCAGCGCCGGGTCGCCGATGACCATCGAACCGTTCACGGCCCGCTGCAGCTCCGCGACCGTCGGCGCCACCAGCAGCGGTGACTCGGGCAGCACATAACAGTTCGGCTCGAAAGCCTCGAGGGCCTCGGCGACCGCCGCCAGCTGCTCCGGATCGCAGCGGTTAGCCACCACGGCGGCGGTGTGCGCGTGCTGGGCCGCCACCTCGTCGAGACAGATGTCGACGATCTTGGCGACCTGCTCGGGGCTGCGGTCCTTGGCCTTCACCGCCAGCACCACCGGCGCCTTCAGGTTGGCGGCGATGCGCGCGTTCGTCGACAACTCGCTGGGGGTGGCGACGTCGGTGTAGTCGCTGCCGACGACAAGCACCGCGTCGCACTGTTCGGCGACCTGGTGGTAGCGATCCACGATGTCGGCGATCGCCGTGTCCGGGTCGTCGTGCAGCTGCTGGTAGGTCACGCCCACACAGTCTTCGTAGGTCAGCTCCGCATTGGCCTGGGCGAGCAGCAACTCGAGGATGTAGTCGCGCTGTTCGCCCAGCCGGATGATGGGGCGGAAGACGCCTACCCTGGCAACCGTTGCGGTCAAGCGGTGCAGGATGCCGAGAGCGATCGTCGATTTGCCGGTGTCGCCTTCGGGTGCAGCGACGTAGATCCCGTGTGAATGAGCGGGCACGGGAGCCAGCCTAAGGCAACCGCCGGCCACCGGTCGGGCTGAAAACCGACCGATTGCGAGGTGCTCATCGCCCGATTTTCCACCGCTCGGTAAAAATTTTGTGTGATCTTAGTCTCAGTAAAGCATATTACGTTTGCGTAGCCAATGATGTCTGACGTATCAACAAGTCAGAGCTATTAACCTCTTTGTAAATTTGCTTGCGAGTGCAAATCTAGCAAACTCCCGCAACGGCGCGGCGAGTGTATTGGTAGGCCCCCGGCATTGCGAGGACCATGACTGACACCGCGCTTCGCACCAACCTCGCGACGCATGCCGCCAAATTGCACGCGGTGTCGCCGCAGCAGCCCGGCGTCGAGGTCCCACACCGGCGCCCGTTGATAGCGGAGCTGCCCTTCGCCGCCAGGATCGGGATCGCTGCCGCGCTGGGCCTCCTCGGCTACTTCGGGGTTTTCGGGCACGCCATCGCCGATGCCGCGGCCGGCTCACGCGCCACCCCTCTGGTGGTCGTCCCGCTGCTCATGGTGCTGATCGCCACCGGCTACCGGCGGCCGTCGCGCGGCGTCGGTGATTCGGAATCCGACTGGATCATCGCCGCCTTCGTGGGGGTCGCGAGCTTCACCGCGATCTATCTGTTGACCCAGCGGATGCCGACGCTGTCCTCGTTATGGCACCTGCAGTCCCTGGGGTTCGTGGTGTGGTTCGCCTGTCTGCTGGCGGTCCTCCTCGGTGCGCGCCATGTGGTGCGGATGTGGAAGCTGTGGGTCTTCGCCGTGTGCTGCGCGACGCCCCTGCCGTTCCTGCTCGCCGCTTCCGCGCTGGGTGGCTCCGACGACGCCGTGGCCCTGCTGGCCGCCGGCGTCGGTGCGGTCGCGGTGTTTTTGGCGTCCGAAACCGTTCGGTGGGGGCCGCGGCTGCTCGCGACGGCAGGGTGCTTCGTCCTGGCCGCCGTCGTCGTGGTGTCCCTCGACGCCTACACCGGTCTGTTCGCCGCGGTCATCGTCGGCGGCGGAATCCTGCCGGTGGCAACCGTTGTCGTGTTGCACCGCGCGACGGCCACGACCGGCGACGAGGCGGATCCGTCCGCGCCGCGGCTGCCGCGCCTGTCGCCGGTGTCGGTGGCGGTCCTGGCAGTCATCGCGATCGCGTTGGCCGTCGTGAACTATCCGGCCGCTCGTCCGGCCGACGTGCCTGTGGTCACGGCCGACTGGGCCGCCCGCGCCGGGCTCGGAGCTCCGACGGTCTATCCCTTCATCACCAGGACGCTGGGTGCGGACGCGACGCTGGTGCGCTACTCGCTTCCCGGTGCCGCCGGAAAGCCCGCAGCCGCAGTCGATGTGATGTCCAGCCCCAACCGGGCGGCGCTCGACGACCTCACCGGCGCGGTCTGGTATCCGAGCGCCAGCCCCGTCGAGTACCGGCCCGCGCCGACGGCCGCCGACGCGCCCCCCGGTGCGAGGGTCGTGCACAGCAACGCGGACGCCGCGACATACGGCGACGACCAGCACTGGTACGCCGTCACCTGGGATTGGCACGCCGCCAGTGCTTACCAGCGCGTCACCGTGATCGTCAGCCAGGCGTTCGACGGGCGTGACATGCCGCCTGCCCCCGCACCGCTGTCGCTGGTGGACACCTCGGTGAGGCCGGCGCTGTGGACGACACGGCAACAGCCGCACGTCGACGGCGAAGTCGACCCGGCGGTGATCAACCGCGCCGACCGACTGACGCGACAGCTTGTCAGGTCGGCCGAGGTGGTCGGGGCGCCGACGAGGTGACAAGGACGGCGACACCGGCGTCTCTGCCGTCTCACTTCTCGGCCCGCACGGCACTGAACCGAAGGTCGATGCTGCGGTTCGGCGCGCTCGCGGTTCTCGTGGTCGGTGCGGTCATCGCGGCGCCGCGCATCGTCGCACCGCTGCTGACCGGTGTGGTCGCGTTGCTCTACCTGGCTGCCACGCTGGACCGAAATTACCTGTTGTTCACCGGCCTTCGAGCGTCGGCGATGGTGCGCGTGACCCGCGAGGAGGCGCTGGCGCTGTCCGACGACGAGCTGCCCGTGTACACGGTGCTGCTACCCGTCTACGACGAGCCGTCGATCGTGACGAACCTGCTCAACGGGGTGGGCAAGCTCGACTATCCGCGCGACAAACTGGAAGTGCTGCTGCTCGTCGAGGAGGACGACGTCGCGACCCAGGCGGCGCTGATCGGCGCGGAGCTCGAGTCGGTCCGATTGGTGCTGGTTCCCCACAGCCTGCCGAAGACGAAGCCGAAGGCCTGCAACTACGGCATGTCGCTGCCCGATCTGCGCGGCGAGATGGTGACGATCTACGACGCCGAGGACATCCCCGACCCGCTGCAACTACGCCGTGCGGTGGCCGCATTCCGGCGGCTACCCGACGAGATCGGTTGCCTGCAGGCAAGGTTGGGCTACTTCAACGAAAGGCAGAACCTGCTGACCCGGTGGTTCTCGCTGGAGTACGACCAGTGGTTCGGCGTGATCCTGCCCGCCGTCGAGAAGGCGGGTTGCGTGGTCCCGCTCGGCGGTACGTCGAATCACATGTCGACCCGCATCTGGCGCGAGGTCGGCGGTTGGGACGAGTTCAACGTCACCGAGGATGCCGATCTCGGCGTGCGGCTGGCGCGGCACGGTTACCGCACGCTCATCCTCGACTCGATCACGTTGGAAGAAGCCAACTCCGACGTGGTGAACTGGATCAGGCAACGGTCCCGTTGGTACAAGGGCTATCTGCAGACGATGCTCGTGCATCTGCGCGATCCCACGGGGCTGCGACGTGAAATCGGAACCAAGGCCATCCTGCGGCTGCTGAACATGACCGGCGGAGTGCCGGTGACCGCCGTCTGCAATCTGGTGTTCTGGTTCACGATGCTGGTATGGGTGTTGGGTCGCCCGCCCGTCATCGCCATGGTCTTTCCCCCGATGACCTACTACGTCTGCTTGGCGTTGTTCCTCATCGGCGCTCCGCTGTCGGTGTACTCCGGGCTCATCGTGACCAAGGAACTCGGTAAACCGCATCTGTGGCCGGCGGCGCTGCTGACCCCGCTGTACTGGCTGCTTCAGGCGGTAGCCGCCGTAAAAGCCATCTACCAGTTGGTGTTCCGGCCGCACTTCTGGGAGAAGACCGTGCACGGCCTGACCCAACCGCATACCTCGCCACCATCTACTGGAGGTCGACGGTGAAGACACTCACCCGAGCCATGGCGGCTGCCGCCATCGTCATCACAACCCTGTGGGCGCAGCCCGGGCTGCCGAATGCCTCGGCCGAGCCCCGTGGCCAGGAGGTGCCCGGCTCGAACGTGACACCGCCGATCGTCTGGCCCGAGTTGGGGCTCCCGGATCGCCTGGAGCTGATCGGGGCCAACCAGACCACCGGCGTCTCGGTCCCCGTGCCCTCGGGAGTGAAACCGACGACCCTGACCGGTCAGATCGGGTCGGTGGTCAACATCGACCAGGGCCGGATCGAGGTCCTCGACGGCCGCGGCATCGTGCTCGGCACGATCCCCGTGCCGGGTGATCTGGCCACCGTTCCCTTCCGCGTCGACATCTCCCGCGCCGAGATCAAGGACGGTCAGGCCCAGCTCAACTTCGTGCTGCGCGACAAGACCGCCGCTACCGACAGCTGCTCGCAGCCACCGGCGTTGGCATTGAGCCAACTCGCCGCGGCGTTCTCCGGCCCGACACCGGATCCCAAAACGGTGGCGGATTTCCTGCCGGGCTACCTCGACCAGGTGCTGATCCGGGTTGGCTCCGCGCCGACTGAGAGCCAGCAGCAGGCGGCGCTGGATCTGGTCGCCGAGCTCACCCAGTTGTATCGGCCCATGCCGGTGCGCATCGAGGTGGACAACGCCGACGGCCCGGTGCCGCCCGGCCGTAGCATCGCGCGGCGGGTGATCGACATTCGCGACGGTGGCACGGCGGGGCTGAAGGTCGAAAAGCCCGGCACCCCCGACGCGGTGCTGGCGATCACCGGCACCGGGCAGGAACTCGTGCAACAGGTCGACCTGTTCGCCGACCGTCGCTTCAGCCTCGCCCAGAACCCCTCGGCTGCAACGCTTTCCGCGCTGGAGGACCGCAGCGAGGCGACGAACATCAAAACCTTCGCCCAGCTCGGCATGACCGGTGAGGCCTCGGTGCTGGGAACCAGCACGCTGTACGCGGGTTTCGACGTGAGCAAGTTCGCGCTCGGGCCGATCAGCCACGCGAAGGTACATCTGAAAGCCAAGTACACGCCCGTGGTCGGTGGGGAGGCATCGGTGTTGATCCGCTCCGGGTCGACGGTGCTGGCCACCCGCGTGCTCGACGAGTCGGGCGTGCTCGACGTGACCGGTGACATCCCTCCCGAGTCGATCACCTCGACCATCGGCTTGGCGATGGAGCTGCGGTACACCCCGCGCCAGGAATGCGCGCCGGTCAACGACCGCATGACCTTCGCACTCGACCCGCAGTCGACGGTGACCGTGACGCCAGGAACCCACAACCGTGGGGGCTTTCCGATCCTGCCGATGGCGTTCACCCCGGACTTCGATGTCGCGATCGACAGCCCCGACCACCTGACCTACGCCGCGCAGGCAATCAACCTGATGGGACAGCAGACGACGGTGGCGTTGCGCCCCCGGCTCACCACGTTCGCCACCGCCGTCGCGTCGGGCACCGGCCTTCTCGCGGTCACCGGGGGCAGCGAGTTGGCCGACGCGGGAATGAACCCGCCCATCCAGCCGGGCGCACCGAACACCGTGAGCTACAACGCGAGCCCAGGGACCGATCTGGATCTGGGCGGCCCGCTGGGCGTGGTGCAGGCGTTCACCCACAACGGGCGCACGGTGCTGGCGATTTCGGGAAGCGGGGACTGGTCGCTGGTCGGCGATGCGCTCAATTACATCCGCGGCCTGGAGAATCGCTGGGCGTCGTTGAGCGGTGATGTCGTCGCGACGGGCGCCGAGCGCCAGACGGTCAACCTGACCGTGCGCGAGGGCGGCGGGCTGGTCAACGAATATCCCGGCGACCACTGGAAGTGGTGGGCGTGGGTATCGGTGGCCGCCGGTGCGGCGATCGTGATCGCAGCGGTGACGCTGCTGGTGGTTCGCAGACGACGGAGAACACAGTGAGGTGGTGACCGTAGGCCCGGCGCTCGCCGGAAATCTAGGCGCCGACACCCCCGCACCCACCCCCGCCCCTGAACCGCGGCGCGGCTGGGGTGTCGGCCTGTTCGTCGCGCTCGCCGGCCTCTACTTCGCCGTCGGGGCCGTACTGATCCTGCGGTTCAACATGTTCGACCCCGACGCACCGAGCCGGGTGGCCAACGCCGGCTATGTGGTGATGAGCCGGCACCCACACCTGTCCGCGATCGGGTTCGTCTGGAACCCACTGCCCAGCATGGTGCAGATACCGATTCTTCCGCTCAGCCAGTGGTGGCCGGAACTGAAGACGCACGGCCTGGCCGGCGTGCTGCAGAGCGCGTTGTTCATGGCGGGCGCGGCCGTGATGGTGCGGCGCATCGCGCTGGACCGCGGCGTCGGGACGGTGTGGCGGTGGTTGGCGGTCGGCTGCTTCGCGCTGCAGCCGATGATCATCATCTACGGCGCCTCCGGGATGAGCGAGGCGGCCCAAATCTTCTTTCTCTTGTGGTGCGCGCGCCACCTCATGCAGTGGGTGCACCTGCAGCGGGTGGGCGACCTCGCTTGGGCCGGAATCGCATTGGGCCTCGGCTACCTATGCCGCTATGAAGCGGTACCCGCCGCGTGTGGTGCGGCCCTGCTCGTCGGCGTTGTCGCGTTCCGCGCCGCGCGCCGATCGCAACGCGTCAACGACGCCGTGATGAGCGTGATCATCGTGCTGTTCCCGTTGGCCACCGCGTTCATCGTGTGGGCGTTGACCAGCTGGGTGGTCTCGGGCGAACTGTTCGCGACGTTGTCATCGCAGTACGGCAACGACAGTCAGGTGAGCGCGGCGATGGAGCGTGGCGGGCCGCTTGCCGAGGCGGCCTCCAGCGACTGGGTGGTGATCGCCGCGCGGCTGCTGGGCATGCAACCGTTCGCCCTGCTGGCCGTGGCGATCGCCGTCGCACACAGCCTGCTGCGCCGGAAGGCCGACGCGTTGGTGCCGATCGCGGTGTTCGGACCGGTCCTGGCGTTCGCCGTGTGGGGTCAGTACACGTCGGCCACGTTCGGCTGGTTCCGGTTCTACCTGCTGGCGATCCCGCTCGTCGTCTGTGTCGCGCTGGCGCTGTGGGAGCCGGGCACACCACGGCGGTGGCGTGCGGACAGCGCGGCGAACCGCACCGGTGCGGCGTTGCTGTGCCTCTCGCTGACGGTCGGCATCCCGGTCACCGTGGCGGCGATGGCCGACGAGCGGATCGGCAACCAGCAACTCCAGTTCGGGCTGAGGTCGCTGTTCGACGAGGAACGGTATCCGCCCGCCGAACAGTGGTACCGCCGACTGATGGTCAACGACCGGGCGCTGGCCGAATACTTCGACCGCAAGCAGCTTCCCGACGGCGCCGTGCTGATGGACACGTTCAACACCTGGGGCATCTGGCTGGCGTCCGATCGGCCCCGCCAGTTCCTGATCACCAGCGACTACGACTTCACCGCCGCGTTGAACCGGCCGTGGGACTTCGGTGTGCAGTACATCGTCGCGAGCAACCCGAACATCAGCAACGCCGACGCGCTGAACCTGCGCTACCCGACGCTCTGGCAGGACGGCGCCGGGCTGGGCACCCTCGTGCATTCGGTGTACGGTGCGACCGGCGACGAGCGGTTCCGGGTCTACCGCACCACGGGCCGGCCCGCGGTCACCGAGCCGACGGAAGAAGAGATCAACCGAGACGGCGCAACCGCGGCGCCAGATCCTTCTGAAACAGATCGAGAAACCGGCGCTGATCGTGCCCCGGCGCGTGGAACACCAGGTGGTTGAGCCCCCACTTCACGTACTGGCCAACCTTTTCCACGGCCTCGTCGGGATCTGACGCCACGATCCAGCGCTTGGCGACCTGCTCGATCGGCAGCGCGTCGGCGGCCTTCTCCATCTCGATCGGATCGTCGATGCTGTGCTTCTGCTCGGCGGTCAGCGACAGCGGCGCCCAGAACCGGGTGTTCTCCAGCGCCAGATCCGGGTCGGGGTCATAGGAGATCTTGATCTCGATCATCCGGTCGATGTCGTCGACGCTGCGGCCCGCGGCCTCGGCGCCCTCAGAGACAGCGGGGATGAGCTTGTCCTTGTACAGCTCCTCGCCCTTGCCCGACGTGCAGATGAACCCGTCGCCCGCACGCCCGGCGTAGCGGGCCACCACGGGGCCGCCGGCGGCGACGTAGACCGGGATGCCGCCCACGGGCACGTCGTAGATCGACGCCCCCTTGGTGTGGTAGTACTCGCCGTCGAAATCCACCCGGTCGCCGAGCCACAGCTCGCGCATCAACCGCACGGATTCGCGCAGCCGGGCGAACCGCTCCTTGAACTCCGGCCACTCGCCCTCGTAGCCGGTGGCGACCTCGTTGAGCGCCTCCCCGGTGCCCACCCCGAGGAAGATCCGGTCCGGATACAGGCAGCCCATGGTGGCGAACGCCTGCGCGATCACAGCCGGGTTGTACCGGAACGTCGGCGTCAGCACCGAGGTGCCCAGCACGATCCGCTTGGTGCGTTCGCCGACCGCGGTCAGCCACGCCAGCGAGAACGGCGCGTGGCCGCCCTCGTGCCGCCAGGGCTGGAAGTGATCGCTGACCGTCGCGCTGTCCATGCCGTGCGCTTCGGCCGCCACGCCCAGTTCGACGAGCTCGCGCGGGGCGAACTGCTCCGCCGACGCCTTGTATCCCAGTTTGAGTTCAGCCACGCGTTCGTTTCTACTCCACTGCCTACACTCGCGGGATGGCACCGGTCGTTACCGAGCTTGTTCAGATCACCGACGCCGTCCATTTCGCCCACACCGACCTCGTCAACTGGACGCTGGTCACCGACGGCGACGGTGTGTTGCTGATCGACGCCGGGTTTCCCGGCAGCCGCGAGGACGTGCTGGAGTCGCTGCGCCGGCTGGGTTTCGGCGTCGACCAACTGCGCGCGATCCTGCTCACCCACGCGCACATCGACCACCTCGGCTCGGCGATCTGGTTCTCGAAAACCCATGGCATACCCGTGTATTCGCATGCCGCCGAGGTGGGACACGCCAAGCGCGAGTACCTCGAGCAGGCATCGCCGCTCGACATCGCCAAGCACGTCTGGCACCCGCGCTATCTCGCGTGGACCGTGGCGATCACCCGCAAGGGCGCGTTGACGCGGGAGGGGATTCCGGCCACCCGGCCGCTCACCGAGGACGTCGCCGCGGGGTTGCCCGGCCGGCCGATGGCGATCCCCACCCCCGGCCACACCGGCGGCCACTGTTCGTACGTGGTCGACGGCGTGTTGGTCAGCGGTGACGCGCTGGTCACCGGCCATCCCCTGGCCCCGCGCCAGGGCCCGCAGCTGCTGCCCCAGCTGTTCAACCACGACCAGCACGGCTGCGTGCGCAGCCTTGGCGCGCTGGCGATGATGGACGCCGAGGTGCTGCTGCCCGGGCACGGCCCGGTGTGGCGCGGGTCGGTGCGGGAGGCCGCCGAAACCGCCAGGCGCGGCGCGACTCTCAGCTGAGGGTCTGGTAGCCCAGCAGGAAGATCGCCGTCAGGCACAGTCCGCACGCCACCACGATGGCAGGCATCAAGATCATGCTGTCGAGTTCGTCGTCGTCGAGCACGTCGTCGCGGAACCGGCCGAACAGCACCCGCGCCACGCCGGTCCTGCGGAACACGCGAACCAGACCGCGCACCGCCCTGGTCTCCCGCCTGCGGCCGATGAACACCCGCGACGCCAACCCGAGCACAAAGGTCACGGCGGCGGCCAACAGGATCAGCCAGCCGACGGTCGTCTGCGTCCAGGTCACATGCCCACTTCCGGTGTCGTCGGTGCCTTTCGGCTGGCGCGGTCTTCTCCGGGGTACCCATCCAGCACCTTGACGAACGCGACGGGAAACACCTCGCCGTCGGCGGGCAGCGGCTCGTCGAGCCGGGTGTATCCGGTTGCCAGATAGAGCGCCTCGGCCTCGGGTTGGCGGTCGCCGGTCATCAGGTACACGCGTCGGTAGCCGCGTGCGGCGATCTCGGTTTCCAGCGCGGCGAGCAGTGCCTTCGCGTGGCCCCGGCGCCGATGCCGGCTGTCGGTCCAGATGCGTTTGAGTTCCGCGGTGTCGGCGTCGAAGCGGCAGAACCCGCCGCCGGTCACCGGCTGTCCGCCGAGCAACCCGACCAGCAGCCCGCCATCCGGCGGGGCGAAGGCCCGCGGCGGCACCGAGCGCAACCACTTCATGACGCGCTCCTCGGTGCCGCCGTATCGGCCGGCGTACTCGACGGCCAACTCGGCAAGCAGCGGCTGCGCCAAGGGATGGTCCTGATCGACCGAAACGAAGCGAAGCGACATGCCCTCAATGTCTACCGTGGCAGCGCACTTCCACACCTAACTTGACACGTGTAAAGTCCGGCCGCATGGACAACATCAGGGGCAAGACCATCGCGATCACCGGTGCTGCCCGCGGGATCGGGTACGCCACCGCGAAAGCGTTGCTGGAACGCGGTGCGCGGGTGGTCATCGGCGATCGCGACGTGGCGTTCCAGGAGTCGGCCGTGGCCCAGCTCACCAAGCTCGGCCCGGTGTCGGGCTACCCGCTCGACGTCACCGACCGCGAGTCGTTCGCGGCGTTTCTCGACAAGGCCCGCACCGACGGCGGCGGCCGCATCGACGTGCTGATCAACAACGCCGGCGTGATGCCGATCGGCCCGTTCATCGAGCAGTCCGAGCAGGCCATCCGGTCCGCGATCGAGGTGAACCTGTACGGCGTGATCACCGGCTGCCAGTTGGTGCTCGGCGACATGATCGCCCGCCGCAGCGGGCACATCATCAACATCGCGTCGTTGTCCGGGCTCATCCCGGTGCCGGGGCAGGTCGTCTACGTCGGTGCGAAGTTCGGCGTGGTGGGGCTTTCCGCGGCGCTGGCCGACGAGGTCGCGCCGCACGGCGTGGAGGTGTCGGTCGTCATGCCGCCGTTCACCAAGACCGAGTTGATCTCGGGCACCAAGAGCAGCGGCGCCATCAAGCCGGTGGAACCCGAGGACATCGCCGCGGCCGTCGTCAAGACGCTGCAGAAGCCGAAAACCCATGTGGCCGTTCCGGCTCCGCTGCGGTTCACCGCTCAGGCCGCACAGATGCTCGGCCCGCGCGGACGCCGGTGGCTGAACAAGAAGCTCGGCCTGGACCGGGTGTTCCTGGACTTCGACACCGCCGCGCGCCAAAGCTACGAGCAGCGCGCGCAATCCGCGCAGGGCGTGGTCGAGGAATAAGACTGCCGAACGTTCCTTACCACTCGAAGTTCCGCGGAAATTTCGAGCGGTAAGGAACGTTCGCGGCTGCAAAGTTGGCCTAATATGGTGCGCCCGCAGCGCGTAAAGCCGCGCGGGTGCGACCGATGATGACATCGGGGCGGTTGCGCAGCATGTTTGCGCTGACGCGGATGATCCGCCATCCCAAGGCTTGGAATTTGGCCTGCTTCTCGA
Source organism: Mycolicibacterium pulveris (assembly GCF_010725725.1). NCBI lineage: Bacteria > Bacillati > Actinomycetota > Actinomycetes > Mycobacteriales > Mycobacteriaceae > Mycobacterium > Mycolicibacterium pulveris. Next base: position 1,751,344 of record NZ_AP022599.1, read on the forward strand.
TGTCCCTCTCCCGGACCTGTGGATCCGTCCAGTGTTGAATCCCGTCGTACTCCACGCCGACACACCAGTCGTCCCAGCCCATGTCGATGCGGCCGACGAAAACGCCGAATTCGTTGAAGACCTCAAGTTGCGTGCACTGTGGCCGCAGCCCGGCCCGAGTCAGGATCAGTCGGGTGCGCGTCTCCTGGGGCGACTCGGCTCCGGCATCAGACAGGCTGATCGCTTCACGCAACTGGACGATGCCCCGAGCACCGCGGTGGCGATCGGCGAGCAGCTGGATATCAGGGGGCTTGAGATCAGTCGCCTGCATCAGCGCGTCGAGCCGGATCACCGCTGTGGTCAGGCCACGCCGGCGGCCCAGGTCGTACGCCGTTCGGGCGGCTGTGGTCGCCGGTATGCCATTCACGACGCAAACCTCGTCATCTGCGAGCTTGTCGGAATGCAGCAAGATCCCCTTGGTCTTGTGGCGATGTGGTTGGTTGATTTCGGCAGGTAGGTGCGCATCGATCCATTGCATGCCGTGTAGTGCGGCGGCGGAAAGACCCGCAGCTGTGGCACGCCGCTCCGACCACAGCCACGCCGCCACGGCCTTGTCAACGGGCGCTACGACGTATCCGCTGGGTACATAGACGTTGCGAAACACCGCATCGTGTCGGGTCGCCAGCTGGTACCGATTGACGACACCAGCTGCCACCGCCTCTGAACCAATAAACGGGCGCATGGGTATAGGACGCGCCTGGGCCGCCATCCGGTTCCATGCCCGGCGAACGTTCCTTACCGCTCGAATTTCGGCCGAAACTTCGAGCGGTAAGGAACGTTCGCGGCCGCCTTGAGAGCGCTAAGCGCTGAAGCTCGGTACCGGATCGCCGTGGCGGTATGCCTCGATCACGTCGAGGCACTCGAACAGCTCCTGGAAGCCGAACTGGTAGTCATCGGCGGTGCCGACGAACACGACGTGAACGATGTCGGTGTCGTCGGCCGCGGTCAGCACGATCGTCGTCATATCGGCGATCTCGTCGTCGTCGAGGTCGGCCTGCGACGGCGGGTAGCACCACAGCGCCGACTCCTCGTCGGAGGCGTCCTCGTCGAAAACCCAGCCGCGCTCGCTGATTCGCTGATCGAACTCCTCGAGCAGCGCGGCCGTTTCGATGTCGTCGGACAGCGAGGCCATGACCGCGTCGGGCACCCAACGCTCGTTGCGTGCGGCCCGGCGTTTGCGCCGCCGCGCCTTCTTGGCCTCGGACCGCTTGGACACTAACCCAGCGCCTGGTCGATGTCGGCGATGAGATCGTCAGTCTCCTCCAGCCCCACCGAGATTCGCACCACCCCGTCGCCGAGGCCGATGGCTGCCCTGCCCTCCGGACCCATCGCCCGGTGGGTGGTGGTGGCTGGATGGGTGACCAATGACTTGGCGTCGCCGAGGTTGTTGGAGATGTCGATGAGCCGCAGCTTGTCGAGCACCTCGAAGGCCCGCTCTTTGGTGCCGCCTTTCAGCTCGAAGGTGATCACCGTGCCGCCGCCGGTCATCTGCCGCTTGGCCAGGTCGTACTGTGGGTGCGACTCGAGGAACGGGTACCGCACCCAGCTCACGGCGGGATGGTTCTCCAGGAATTCGGCGATCCGGTGTGCCGACGTGTTCTGGTAGTCCACTCGAACCTTCAGCGTCTCCAAGCCTTTCAACAGCGTCCACGCGTTGAACGCGCTGATCGCGGGCCCGGTGTGGCGCATCAGCTTCTGCACCGGCTCGTCGATGTAGGTCTTGTCGCCCAGAATCGCCCCGCCGAGCACGCGGCCCTGCCCGTCGATGTGTTTGGTACACGAGTACACCACGACGTCGACGCCGAGCGGTAAACCCTGTTGTAGGATCGGTGTCGCGAAGACGTTGTCCAGCACCACCTTTGCGCCAGCAGCATGCGCGAGGTCGCACACCGCGGCGATGTCCACCAGCGACTGCATCGGGTTCGACGGGGTCTCGAAGAACACCGCCGCGGTCGGAACCGACAGCGCCTCTTCCCACTGGGACAGATCCTCGCCGTCGACGAACACCGTCTGCACGCCCCACCGGGGCAGGATCTCGTTGCACACCACGAAGCACGACCCGAACAGGCTGCGCGCGGCGACCAGCCGATCACCGGCGCCCAGCAGCGCGCCCAATGAGGTGAACACCGCGGCCATCCCGGTGGCCGTCGCGAAACATGCGGGCGCGCCTTCGATCAGGCGCAGCCGCTCCTCGAACATCGAGATGGTCGGGTTGCCGTACCGCGAGTACACATAGCGGTCGATCTCGCCGGTGAACGCCTTCTCGGCCTCGGCGGCCGACGGGTAGACGTATCCCGAGGTGAGGTAAATCGCCTCGGCCGTCTCGTCGAAATGCGACCGCAACAATCCGCCGCGCACTCCGATGGTGCCCGGGCCCACGCCGTCGGGCAGCGGGGCGGGGCGGCGCACCGAGGGCACCTCCTGGCCGCTCATGACTGCCTCCAGGGCAGACCGACAGCCTTCCACCCGGACCCGCCGCGGTGGCGGTGCTGGTCGAGGTCGCCCTCGAACCCGTCGAGAATGTTGTAGGACGGAGCGATACCGGCCGCGGTGGCGGCCTTCGCGGCCGCGATCGAGCGATTGCCCGAGCGGCACAGGAACACCACCGGCCGGTTGGGTGCGGCGCCGACCTTTGCGACGAGGTCGTCGACGAACGCCTCGTTGGTGGTGCCGTCGGTGCGGTTCCATTCGATGAACACGACATCACGCCCCAGCGTGGCCAGATCCGGTACCCCGACGAAGCGCCACTCGGCTTCGGTGCGACAGTCCACCAGCACCGCCTCGGGGACGTCGGTCAGCAGCGTCCAGGCCTCCTCGGGCGTGATGTCTCCGGCATAGCTCACGAACCGAAGTGTCCCACAGCTACCTTGGGCCGGCCGAACAGACCTTCCATGCCCCGTCCTCGCGGACAAAGCTCATGGTCACACTGGTTTTGGTGTCCGGCGCCTTGTCGAAGTGATACGTCGCCTTGGCGCTGGCCCGGTCCCCGTCGACCTTGATGTCGGTGACGTCGTCGACGTAGCGCGCACCCCGCGAGTCGACCGAATTGCGTTGCTCGGCAAGCACATCAGCTTCGGTACCCTGCTCGGCCGCGCAGGTGTAGGTGCGGAAGTCGGCGTAGCTGAGTCGCTGCAGCGCGTCGTTCTGGCCGACCGCCGCGCGGGCCACCTGCTGCTCGGCCGACGGCTCGTCGTCGCCCAACAGGTTGAACAGCGCGATTACGATCACGATGAGCACCACCACGCCCAGCGCCGCCAGAAACGGCGTCATGGTCGGCCGGTCGGCAGGGGTCTGCTCGGACACGGCTACCAGAGCCCGCGCAGCGCGGTGGTGACCCGCTTGGCGCGGTCGCGGGCCACGATCGGATCGGCCGCGGTGGCCAGGGCCACCCCCAGGCGGCGCGGGGTCTCGCCGTCGTCGGGCCGGTTGAACAACCGCACGTCGCTCTCGGCGACGGTCAGCGCGTCGGCGAGCGCGACCTGCGGATCGACGTGCGAGCCGGTGGTCGGCTCGGCGCCGGCGTAGACCACCTCGGCGGCCGCCGGGGAGACCATGATCGTGTCGACCGGCAGCCCGAGGATCGCCCGGGCATGCAGCTCGAACTCCGAAAGTCGTTGGGAGCGAAGCGTCACCAGGCCGCTGTCGTGCAGCCGCGGGCGCACGCTGTCGAAGTACACCTCGTCGCCGCGCACCAACAGCTCGACGCCGAACACGCCGCGCCCGCCCAGCGAGTTCACGATGCGCGCGGCGATCGATTTCGCGACGTCCAGCGCGGCAGGCGGCATCGGCTGCGGCTGCCAGCACTCCAGCACGCCGCCGTCGACCTGGCGGTGCCCGATCGGCTCGCAGAAGTGCACGGCCGGCCCGGTCGGTCCGGTGGTGCGGACGGTCAGCAGGGTGATCTCGAAGTCGACGTCGACGACGGTCTCGGCCATCACCCGGTTGTGCGGGATCCGGCCGGCCACCACCGCGCGCTGCCAGGCGGGCTCGACATCCTCGGCGCGTAGCAGCACCGACTCGCCCTCGCCCGGTGCCGCCGCGACCGGCTTGACCACCAACGGAAAACCGGCGTGCTGGGCCACCGCGGTCAGCTCCTCGACTGAGCCGGCAAACCAGAACGGCGCGGTGGGCAGGCCGAGTTCGTCAGCCGCCAGCCGGCGCAAGCCCTCGCGGTCCAGCGACAGCCGCGTGCTGCGCGGTGTCGGAAACACCTCGACGTCGCCGCGCTCGGCGACGGCGATCAACGCGTCCGCGGCGATCAACCCCGCCTCGGCCACGACGTAACGCGGGCTCTCCTTCTCGATCAGCGCGGTCAACGCGTCGGCGTCGTTCATCCGGGCCACGACGGCCCGATCAGCCACCCCGTGCGCCGGCGCGTCGGCGTAGCGGTCCACCGCGATGACCTCGGCGCCCAGCTGCTGAAAGGCCAGCGTGAGCTCGCGGCTCAGTTCGCCGGCGCCGAGCAGCATCACCGTCGAGCGCGCTGCCGCGGGCTGCGCCGGCGTGTCGTCCTCAGTCATGTCACTCATGGCGAGGTCCACCCTGCCAGATGCCGGGCCAACGGGTTCAGGCCCGGCTCTGAAATATTGGAGGACATGTCGCGACGCGTGTCCTGGACACTGGCAGTTCTCGTGATCGCCCTGTCCGGGGTCCTGATGGCACTGGCCGGCAGCGACGAATCGAGCAGCCGCTCGCCGGTGCCGGTGCCCGACAGCGCCGAGTCCGCCCGGGTCGACGAGCTGCGCGCGCAGTTCCCCGGCGGTGACAGCGCGCCGGCGATCATCGTCGTCACCCGTGCGGACGGCGCCGCGCTGAGTTCGGCCGATCTCGACGCCGTCAACCAGAACTGGCCGGCTCAAGTCTCGTCCGACGGCCAGGCGGCGCTGGCGGCCATGCCGATGGACGCCGACCTGTCCGGCTTCGAGCTCACCGACGCGGTGACCGAGCTGCGCGAGGACGCCGCCGAAGGGCTGCCGCCGGGGCTGCGCACGGAGGTCACCGGCGGCCCGGCGTTCGGCGCCGACATCGCCGACTCGTTCTCGGGCGCCAACATCACCCTGCTGGCGGTGACGGCCGCCGTCGTCGCGCTGCTGTTGATCATCACCTACCGCTCCCCGGTGTTGTGGCTGGTGCCGTTGGCGGTGATCGGGTTCGCCGACCGGGTGGCCGCGGTGCTCGGGACCGCCGTCGCGCAGGCCCTCGGCATGACGCCGGACGGGTCGACCGGCGGTATCACCAGTGTGCTGGTGTTCGGGGCGGGCACCAACTACGCGTTGCTGCTCATCTCGCGGTACCGAGAGGAGTTGGGCCGCAACGATAACCACCGCGTGGCGCTGGCGGTCGCGGTGCGCCAGGCCGGCCCCGCGATCCTGGCGAGCAACGCGACGGTGGTGCTGGCACTGTTGACGCTGTTCTTCGCCTCGTCGCCGAGCGTGCGCAGCCTCGGGGTGCAGGCCGCGGCAGGTCTGATCGTCGCGGCGGTGTACGTGCTGCTGGTGTTGCCGCCGCTGCTGGCGCTGTTCGGCAGGCGGTTGTTCTGGCCGTTCATTCCGCGGGTCGGCGCCAAACCCCTTACCGACAGCGGGATCTGGCACCGCATCGCCGAATCGGTGGCTCGCTGGCCCGGCAGCGTGGCGGCGGTGTCGATTGCGGGGCTGGCACTGTTGTGCATCGGGGTGTGGAACACGCCGGTCGGGCTGTCGCAGACCGAACAGTTCCGGGTGCAGGCCGAGTCGGTCGCCGGATACGAGCGCCTGTCAGAGCACTTCCCCAGGGGCCTGACCGACCCGGCCCACGTCGTCGCCCCGACCGAACGCGCCGCCGACGTCGAACAGGCGATCGTCGCCACCCCCGGCGTGGTGTCGGTGACCCAGGCGGGCCAAAGCGCCACCGGGCTCACGCAGTGGTCGGTGGTGATCGACGCGGAACCGGCGTCAGACGAGGCGTTCACCGTCGTCGACGAGCTGCGCGCCGCGGTGGGCGAGGGCGCCCTGGTCGGCGGATCGGACGCCACCGCGCGCGACGCCAGCGCCGCGGCGGGCCATGACCGGTTGGTGGTGGTGCCTGCGATTCTGGTGGTGGTGCTGGCGGTGTTGTATGTGCTGCTGCGGTCGGCGCTGGCGCCGCTGGTGCTGGTGGCGGTGACGGTGCTCAGCGCGCTGGCCGCGCTCGGGCTGGGTGGCTGGGCCAGTGTGCACCTGTTCGGCTTCCCCGCGCTGGACAACAACGCGCCGCTGTTCGCGTTCCTGTTCTTGGTGGCCCTCGGCGTGGATTACACGATCTTCCTGGTCACCCGCGCCCGCGAGGAGACGCCCGAGCATGGCACCCGCGACGGCATCGTGCGTGCGGTTTCGGCCACCGGCGCGGTGATCACCAGCGCGGGGATCGTGCTCGCGGCGGTGTTCTGCGTACTGGGCGTGCTGCCGCTGATCGTGCTGACGCAGGTGGGCATCATCGTCGGCCTCGGCATCCTGCTGGACACGTTCCTGGTGCGGACGGTGATCATCCCGGCCTTGTTCACGCTGATCGGGCCGCGCATCTGGTGGCCGGCGCTGCGCGGCGCCTCCGGCGCCGATACCGCCCAACGGGACATTTCGGCGGGAAAGTGCGAGTAAAACCGCCCAAAAGGTAGATCTCGCGGCGCTCGGGTGCGCGGGTAACGTCTAGGCATGACCCAGGCTGCCGAACTTCCGCCGCTGCACATGCGGCGCGACGGGCTGGAGCCGACGCCGGCGTTGCGTGAGATCCGGGAACGCACCGGGATCCGCACGGTGACGAACTCGTTCGGCATGCAGGTGTACCTGATCACCCGGCACGACGACATCAAGGCCGTGCTCTCGGACCACGAACGGTTCTCCAACACTCGCCCGCCCGGCTTCGTGCTACCCGGCGCGCCAACGGTTTCCGACGAGGAGTTGACCAGGGCACGTGCGGGCAACCTGCTCGCCCTCGACCCGCCCGAGCACCAGCGGCTGCGGCGCATGCTCACCCCGGAGTTCACCATCCGGCGGATGAAGCGGCTGGAGCCGCGCATCGCGGAGATCGTCGACCAGCAGCTCGACGCCATGGCCGGTACCGGCCCGCCCGTGGATCTGGTGCAGACCTTCGCGCTCCCGATTCCGTCCCTGGCGATCTGCGAACTGCTCGGCGTGCCCTACGACGACCGCGACGAATTCCAACAGCGCAGCGCACGCCAACTCGACCTGTCCACACCCATTCCCGAACGGCTGGAGTTGCAGCGACAGGGCCGCGCCTACATGGCGTCGCTGGTCGAGCGAGCCCGGCGAGAGCCCGGCGACGACATCCTCGGCCTGCTGGTGCGTGAGCACGGCGCCGAGCTCAGCGACGACGAGCTCGTCGGCGTCGCCAGCCTGCTGCTGCTCGCCGGCCACGAGACCACGTCGAACATGTTGGGACTGGGCACGCTGGCCCTGCTGCGGCATCCCGACCAGCTCGCCGCGGTGCGCGACGACCCCGACATCGTCGCGCCCGCAGTGGAGGAGCTGATGCGCTGGTTGTCGATCGTGCACAACGCGATCCCGCGATACACCACCACCGACGTCGAGGTGGCCGGGGTGAAGATCCCGGCCGGTGAACTCGTGTTCGTCTCGCTGCCGTCGGGCAACCGCGATCCGGACTTCATCGACTCGCCCGAGGTGCTCGACATCCGGCGCGGCGCCATCGGGCACCTCGGGTTCGGCCACGGGGTGCATCACTGCCTCGGCGCGCCGCTGGCGCGGATGGAGATGCGTATCGCGTTTCCCGCACTGCTGCGCCGCTTTCCGACCCTGGCGCTGGCCGAGGACTACAACGAGGTGCAGTTCCGGGCGTTTCACTTCATCTACGGTCTGAAATCATTGAAGGTGACATGGTGAGAGTGCAAGCCGATCGCGACGTGTGCATACAGGCCGGTAACTGCGTGATGGTTGCCGGCGCGGTGTTCGACCAGGACGACGACGGCATCGTGACGGTCCTGGTCGATGAGGTGCCTGACGATCAGCTGGCCAATGTGCAGGAAGCCGTCAAGCTGTGTCCGTCGCAAGCGCTCCGGTTCGTCGAGTGAGCAGCGAAGACCGCTCCCAACTAAGTGGCGCCAGCACCAGAAGGCCCGAAGTGCAGTAGCGCCCTACTTAAAGCGTCACGACACCTCGACGGCAAAGTACCCCAAAGGCGCGACCTCCGGTTGACACGTCCGGAAGGGGTATGGCCATGACCAGAATTCGACGAGGTGGAGACAACGCGCGAGGCCATCTCCAAACGTACGAGCAGAAGTCAGCTCCCACGCCGCAAATCCTCGCCGCTCTCGCAGCGGGCATGTTGACGGTAACCGGCGGCGTCACAGTGGAAAACGTTTCCAGTGCGGTAGATGTGTTACCCAAAGCTGCCAGCCACGGAAACAGCACGACACGAAATGTCACCGACATTCATCCGGCGATGCTGGCCGCATCGACACCGTTGAACGCCGGCGGAAGCTCGGCACCGGTCATCGTGGCCACACTCGGCCTACTCGCCCCGTCCCCGGCCCCGCCGACAGCATCCGGCTCCGCCGCCGATCCAGCACGGGTTTCCATCAATAGGTCCCAACCGAACTTCTTTGCCCCGCAGCGCTTTCGGATCGCCTCCGCACTCTTGGGTGATGGGATCTCTGCAACGCGAGCTGCGAACCCCTCAGCTGCGCTGGTGGGCGGGACCAACTTCGTCCACCTGATCGGACCCGGCGGATGGCTGATCGGCAATGGTCTCGACGGCGACGAGCCGGGTGAGGACGGCGGCCCTGGAGGCCTTCTGTGGGGTAACGGAGGCAAGGGCGCGGATGGCGCGCCCGGACAAGCCGGTGGAAACGGCGGCCGCAGTGGGCTGTTCGGCAATGGCGGCGCAGGAGGGACGGGTGGCCTGGGCGGCCCCGGGCGGCAACGGCGGGGACGCGCAACTGTTCGGCAATGGCGGCGCAGGAGGGGCGGGCGGTGCAGGCTCCCCCGGTGCAGATGGCGTCAACCCGGCGTGGGACGGTGTCAGCGTCGCCGGAACGGGCGCCGACGGTATCGATAGTCCGGCCAATTCCTCGGCCGGAACGAACGGCTACGACGGTTACGACGGTCGCGCGGGATTCGCCGGCGGCGACGGCGGCGACGGCGGAGTTGGTTTCAATCCAGGCTTTCTCGTAGGTGCCCAAGGAGGCCACGGCGGCGCCGGCGGCAACGGAAGCCCTGGAGCGCCGGGGGGTGATGGTGGCGCAGGCGGAAATGCCACTATCGCGACCGAGAGCATTCCTCAGCCCGCAGTGGCAGGCCGCGGCGGCGACGGCGGCGCCGGAGGCACCGGTGCACGCGGGGGTGACGGCGGCAACGGCGGCAATGGCTTCGTCGACTGCGAGGGCTGCAGCGCTGTCGGCGGCGACGGCGGCGATGGTGGCCCAGGTGGCGCCGGTGCCGCTGGCGGCAACGGAACCGCCGGAGCACCTGGCGGCAACGGCGGCCGCGGCGGCGTGTTCGGCGGCACAGGCGGTGCAGGCGGGCCCGGCGGCCGGGGCGGAGATGGTGGCGACGGCACTGACGGCGGCAACGGCGGCAACGGCGGCGTCGCTGGTCATGGCCAGGGCGGAATCGAGGTTCCCGGCCAGGGCGGTGCCGGCGGCACGGGCGGAGCCGGCGGCGCCGGTGGCGCAGGCGGTCCGGGTGGCAAAGGGGGCACCGGCGGGCCGGCCGGGGTATTCGGTCAGCCAGGCGCCAACGGCAGTCCAGGACAAACGGGCACTCCCGGAGACAGCGGCGAGAACGGAAGCGATGGTGCCGACGGAGAAAGCGGGGACGTCTAACGGTCGAGGTCGATGACACCGGCCCGAGTGAGCAGCAGCACGCTCACGCACAGCACCCACGCCGGAAACGCCAGCACCAGCCACATGGAGATGTCGCTGGCCACCAGGATACCCACCGCGGCAAGGTAAGTCGCGACCACCAGCCAGCGCGGCATGAGGTTGGTCTTCAGCCAGATGGTGGCCAGCGTGATCATGAACACCGCGGCCATCCGCAGCCCGTAGGTGTTGCCGAACGCCAGCGTGAGCTCGCGGGCGAACTCGGCGGTGGTGCCATTACTGTGTGCCGCAGCCATACTCGTGGCCGACGCGGCGAACATCATTGCCAGAAACAGCAATCCGCTGCCGATGAACACCGTCGAGAAAAACTTGTCCTCGAACCCGCCGAAACCGTCGCGCACCACGCCGATGAACCACAGAAACGCGATGCCCGCGAACGGCATCAGGGTCGCGGCCACCCGGGTGCGTACGTCGCCGCCGTCGGGCACGGCGACCCGCATCAGCACCATCACAGTGGTGAACAGCACGGCGAACAACACCCCGGCGAGCGCCGCCGCCCGAGGTGTGGAAAGCCGGTGCCGCACAGGGGTGTTCATGGCTGTCCCGGTAACAACCGGATCATCAGCCCGTTGGCCTCGGCGAGCAGGTTACCTTCGGGGTCGCGCAGTTCGGCGTTGACGAACGCCTTGCGGCCCTCGGCGTCACGCATCCAGCCACGCGCGGTCAGCGGAGTGTTGATCGGCGTCACCTTGCGATAGTCGACATGCAGGAATGCGGTGCGGCTGATCGGACGGCCGACGGCGTGGATCACCATGCCGAACACCGAGTCGAACAGCAGCGGCAGCACACCGCCGTGGACGGCGGAGTTACCGCCCACCGAGAACCGGCTGAACTGCACGGTCAGCTCCACCCCCTCGGGGCTGAGGGTGACGTCACGGTACGGCGGCATCAGCAGGCTGCCCGCGCCGGGCAGCGAGGGCACCCGGTTGGCCGGCCCGACACCCTCCGGCGCCTCGAACGGGTCGAGCAGCTTGACCAATTCCTCTGCGCGGCCGGCGGCCTGCTCCCAGGTGTCGTCGTCGGGATCAGCCGAGACCGCCAGGTCCTGGAGACGACGCATCGCGGTCAGGAACCGGCCGAATCCCGGACCTGGCATCGCGGGTTCATATTCGGGAAAGCCGCCGTGCTTGGCGTAGTCCGGATCGATCAGGTGTGGGTCATCGCTCACGAGCGGGCCGCCAGGATGTCGCGACGTACGATCGTCTGGTCGCGCCCAGGTCCCACACCGATGCACGAAATATGCGCTCCGGCAAGCTCTTCCACTCGCAGCACGTAGTCGCGCGCCTTCGCGGGTAGATCGTCGAACTCGCGTGCTAAGGAGATGTCCTCCCACCAGCCGGGCATCTCCTCGTAGATCGGTTCGGCAGCGGCAATGTCGGTCTGGGTCATCGGCATCTCGGTGAGGCGCTTGCCGTTGACCCGGTAACCCACACACACCGGCACGGTTTCGAGGCTCGAGAGCACGTCGAGTTTGGTCAGGAAGTAGTCGGTGATGCCGTTGACCCGCGTCGCGTACCGGGCGATCACCGCGTCGAACCAGCCGCAGCGGCGTCGTCGTCCCGTCGTCACCCCGAACTCGCCGCCGGCCTTGGACAGGTATTCGCCCTTGTCGTCGAACAACTCGGTGGGGAACGGCCCCGAGCCCACCCGGGTGGTGTACGCCTTGAGGATGCCGAGGACCGTGGTGATGCGGGTAGGGCCGATCCCGGAGCCGACCGCCGCCCCGCCCGCCGTGGGATTCGACGATGTCACAAACGGATACGTGCCGTGGTCGACGTCGAGCAGGGTGCCTTGCGAGCCTTCCAGCAGAACCGTCTCGCCCTTCTCCAGCGCCGCGTTGAGCAGATAGCGGGTATCGGCGATGCGCTGCTTGAACCCCTCGGCCTGTTGCAGCAGGGCTTCGACCACCTCTTCGGCCTCGATGGCCTTGCGGTTGTAGATCTTGACCAGCACCTGATTCTTGAATTCCAGTGCGGCTTCGATCTTTTCGGAAAGCAGAACGGGGTCGAGGACGTCGGCGACGCGAATTCCGATGCGGGCGATCTTGTCCTGGTAACACGGACCGATGCCACGGCCGGTGGTTCCGATCTTCTTGCTGCCCGCATAGCGTTCCACGACCTTGTCGATCGCCACGTGATACGGCATCAGCAGGTGCGCGTCGGCCGAGATCAGCAGCCGCTCGGTGTCGATACCGCGGTCCTCCAAGCCTTTCAGCTCGGTGAGCAGCACACCGGGATCGACCACCACGCCGTTTCCGATGACGTTGGTGACGCCGGGAGTGAGGATGCCCGAGGGGATCAGGTGAAGCGCGAAGTTCTCACCGGTGGGCAGCACGACGGTATGGCCGGCGTTGTTGCCGCCCTGGTAGCGCACCACCCACTGGACCCGCCCACCGAGTAGATCGGTGGCCTTTCCTTTGCCCTCGTCGCCCCATTGCGCGCCGATGAGCACGATTGCCGGCATGGCATATTCTCCCGCTAATCTGCATGAACACTGCAGCCGGTGAGCCACCTTATCCCAGCCGCACGTGAGGAGCCGCGTTGAGCGCCGCTGATGTCGTGGTGTTGCCGTGCGGTGGCCGTCGACTGCCCCGTGCGCTGCGCAACCTCCCCTTGGCCGAATCGCCCGAGGTCAGCTGTCGTCGGATGATTGTCGTAGGTTCGCACGCCGACCTGGCCGGTGTGCTGACGCAGCTGCTGCGCGCCGACCGGCTCGACGTCGAGGTGGCACACGTGCGGCGGTCCTGGCAGGCGCGCCGGGCGGTGCGCGGGGTCGCAACGCGGGTGCCGCTGATCCGCGACGAGACCGGCACCGTGATCGTCGGCGCGGCGGAGTGGCGCGGCAACCCTGCAGGTTCGGCGCTGCGCGGCGAGGCCGTCGTCGACGACACCGTGCTGTTCGACGGCGACGTGCCCGGCGTGCGCGTCGAACCCACGCCGACGATGCCGGGCCTGCGCGCGGCGGTGCTGGGACGAGGCCGGTTGAGCTGGGTCACCGGCCGCGCCGCGCAACTGGGCACGACGGGCGCGATCGTGTGCCGCGACGGTGCGCCGGGGCCGCGGCCGGTGCGGCGCTCGACGTTCTACCGGCACACCGAGGGCTGGCTGCGGGTGGGCTGAGGCTCCGTCTTACCTGCCGTGAGATCGACGAAACGGCGGATTCCTCTCGCACTTTTGCGCCCGTTTGCCCCTTTGGGCGAAACGGTAGCGTCACTAGCCGTGACCATCCGTCCGCTGAACCAGTCGGTGCGGCCCAGCCCGATCTTCCTGGCGATCGTCGCGCTCACCACGATCGGCGGCGTGCTCGCGTGGATCGCCGCCGACGCACCCGACGTGCTGGCCTACGTCGGGGTGTTCGTCTTCGTCATCGCCGGCTGGGTGGTGACGCTGTGCCTGCACGAGTTCGCCCACGCGTTCACCGCCTGGCGCTTCGGCGACCACGACGTCCCCGTCCGCGGCTACCTGACGCTGAACCCGTTCAAGTACTCCAACCCGGTGCTGTCGATCGGGTTGCCGATCCTGATCATCGCGATCGGCGGCATCGGGCTGCCCGGCGGGGCGGTGTGGGTGCGCACGTCGTTCATGACCAGGCGCCAGAAGACGCTGGTCAGCCTCGCGGGCCCGGCCACCAACCTGGCGTTCGCGATCCTGCTGCTGAGCCTCACGGCGTTGATGCGCGACGCGCAGCGGTCGGTGTTCTGGTCCGGGGTGGCGTTTCTGGGCTTTCTGCAGGTGACGGCGTTCGTGCTCAACATGCTGCCGATCCCCGGCCTCGACGGCTACGGCGCGCTGGAACCGCACCTGAGTCCCGACACGCAGCGGGCGCTGCAACCGGCCAAGCAGTGGGGCTTTTTCATCCTGCTGATCCTGCTGCTCGCCCCGGGGCTCAACCAGTGGTTCTGGGACATCGTGTTGTGGTTCTTCGACTTCTCCGGCGTGCCCCGTCAGCTGGTGGGCGCCGGAAGCGCGCTGACCCGGTTCTGGTCCGCCTGGTTCTGACGCGACGGGCCCCGCGACTGTGCGTCCTCATACGCCCCGCGCGGCGTGTTGCGTATGAAACCGCACCCTCGGCGAAACGACGCCACCCCGCGGCAAGCCCTCGACCCGCGACTGTGCGTCCTCATACGCCCCGCCCGGCGTGTTGCGTATGAAACCGCACACTCGGCGAGCCAGCACGCCCGGCGAGACAAGCCGGCGCGCCGATCCCTTGACATATGCGTATTTGTGCATAGATTGCTGGCATGGGTGTCGGACATGATCACAGTTCGGTTGATGCCCGCGTCTCGCGGATGGTCATCGCCGCGGTCATCCTCACCGCGTTCTTCGCGCTGGAGCTGACGACCGCGCTGGTGATCGACTCGATCGCCCTGCTCGCCGACGCCGGCCACATGCTCACCGACCTGGTCGCGATGTTCATGGGCCTGACCGCGGTGCTGCTGGCCCGCCGCGGCAGTACCTCGCCGGCCCGCACCTACGGCTGGCACCGCGCCGAGGTGTTCACCGCCGTGGCCAACGCGGCGCTGCTGGTCGGCGTGGCGGCGTTCATCCTCTACGAGGCGGTCGAACGGCTCGGCCACGCGCCCGACGTGCCCGGCGTGCCGATGATCGTCGTCGCGCTGGCGGGGCTGGCCGCCAACGCCGTCGTCATGCTGCTGCTGCGGTCGCACTCCGAGAAGAGCCTGGCCGTCAAGGGCGCCTACATGGAAGTCCTCGCCGACACCGTCGGCAGCGTCGGGGTGCTGATCGCGGGCATCGTCACGGTCACCACGCGCTGGCCGTACGCCGACGTCGTGGTCGCCGTGTTCGTCGCGCTGTGGGTATTGCCGCGGGCGTTCTCGCTGGCCCGCGCGGCCCTGCGGATCCTGTCGGAGTCCTCACCGGCCCACATCGACGTCGACGAGCTGCGCGCCGCGCTGAGCCGGGTCGAGGGCGTCACCGAAGTGCACGACCTGCACGTGTGGACGCTGGTGCCGGGCAAGGACATGGTCACCGCGCACCTGATCAGCGCGCGCGATTCGGCGTCGGTGCTCGACGACGCACGTGCGGTGTTGAGCGCACGCGGGTTGGATCACTCGACGGTTCAGGTCGAGCCGCCCGACGACGCCGCGGACTGCAGATGCGACGCGGAGTGAGCGATCAGCTCAGGCCGAGCGCCGCACGCGCGTCGGGATCGCAGTCGTCGAGCAGATCCAGGCAGCGCTGATACTCGTCGCTCTCCCCGATCGCGTCGGCAGCGCGCGCCAGCGCCGCCACACAGCGCAGGAACCCCCGGTTGGGTTCGTGGCTGTAGGGCACCGGACCGAACCCCTTCCAGCCGTTGCGCCGCAACTGATCCAGGCCGCGGTGATAGCCGGTGCGGGCATACGCGTAGGCGGTGACGGGCTGATCCTCGGCCAGCGCGGCCTCGGCCAACGCCGCCCACGCCACCGACGCCGACGGATGCGCGGCGGCCACGATGGCGGGGTTCTCGGCGGCGGCCAGCTCCGCTTCGGCGGCGCTGTCACCGGGAAGCAACACGGGATCCGGTCCGAGGAGATCACCCATCCGCGTCATGGCCCCATTGTGCCGTGCGCCGGGCAAAGCATCGATCGGGTCGGGTGGTTAAGCTTCCGGCCGTAGCGTCGTAAGGGAGGAAAGCCGCACGGATGCCGAACCCATCAGGGCCTGACCAGCCAGATGACGAAGTCGACGTGACCCCCGCCGACGACGCTCACGACGCCGACGACGCCGCTGACGCCGAGCAAGGGGCCGCCGACGACGCACACCACGATTCCGAGGCCGCCACCGAGGTGCTGCCGCCGCCGGATCCCGATCACGAGCCGGCCACCGAGGTGATCTCACACGCCGACGCGCTCACCGAGCAGAACCCGGCGGACCACGCCGGCGAGCGCCGGTTCACCGCGCCGTCGGGTTTCGACGCCGGCTCCACCCAGAAGATCGACACCCCGCAGGACCCGGCCACCGAGGTGTTCTCACCGCCGCCGGGTGCGGTGCAGCAGAAACCCGTTGCCCCCCAGGTGATTCCACCGCGTGACGAGGCGCCCAAACCGCCACAGAACCGGCGTAGCTGGGGCTGGGTGATCGCGATCGTGCTGGTGATCGCCGCGCTGGCGGCCATCGCGGTGCTCGGCACGGTGCTGCTCACCCGCGGCTCGGACGCGCGGGTCTCGCAGGAGGATCAGGTTCGTTCGACGATTCAGAACTTCGACATCGCGATCCAGAACGGCGATTTGGCCACCCTGCGCAGCATCACCTGCGGCGCCACCCGCGACAGCTACGTCAACTACAACGACCAGGCGTGGGCCGAGACGCATGCCAGGGTCGCCGCGGCCAAGCAGTACCCGGTGGTGGCCAGCATCGACGAGGTGGTGATCAACGGCGACCACGCAGAGGCCAATGTCACCACGTTCATGGCGTTCGCCCCGCAGGTCCGCTCGACCCGCAGCTTCGACCTGGAGTTCCGCGACGACCAGTGGAAGATCTGCCAAGCCCCCAACAGTTAGACGGTCAGCACCATCCGGTAACGCGCCCGGCCGGCCTCCATCGCGGCGTACGCGTCGGCGGCCTCGGTCAGCGGCCGCTCTTCGATCCAGGCGCGCACCCCGCTCTGCACGGCGAACCGCATGGTCTCCTCGACATCGCGCGACGTGCCCGACGGGTGCCCGATCACGCGTCGCCCGGCCATGATCAGGTCCGCGGGGCTGATCGGCATCGGATCGGCCGACACGCCGCAGATCACCAGTTCGCCTTCGGGGCCCAGCCCGCCGACGGCCTGGCCGATCGCCGCCGAGTTGGCCGCGGTCGCCAACACCGCGGCCGCGCCACCGAGCGCCTGAAGTGCCGCCGCGACATCCTGTGCGGTGGAGTCGATGTACTGGTGCGCACCGAGAGTGCGGGCGTCGTCGGCCTTGTCGGGGCCGCGGGCGATCGCAACCGTTTCGAAGCCCATCGCCCGCGCCCACTGGACCCCGAGGTGTCCGAGCCCGCCGATGCCGACGACGGCGACCAGGTCACCGGGTGCGGCCGCGGTGCGCCGCAGCCCGTTGAACGTGGTGACGCCCGCGCAGCCCATCGGTGCGGCCTCGGCGAAGGACAGCTCGTCGGGGATGCGGGCCAGCGCGGCCACCGGGACGACGGCCGACTCGGCGTATCCGCCGGGGTAGTGCCAGCTCGGCACCTGCATCCGCTGGCACTGCATGAACCTGCCTTTGCGGCACGGCACGCACCGGTTGCAGTTGCCGCCGAACCAGCCGACCGCGACCCGGTCGCCGGGGCCGAAGTCCTCGATACCCTCGCCGACCTCGGCGATCGTGCCCGCGATCTCGTGGCCCGGCGTGACCGGCCAGCTCATCTCGGGAAATCCGCCGTTGACGATGCCGTGGTCGGTGCCGCACACCCCGCAGGCGGCGACCGTGATGCGGACGTGGTCGCGCGGCGGCGACGCCGTCTCGACGTCGCTCAGCACCAGCGGCGCACCCGCGGATTCGACCAGCACGGCTTTGTGAGTTGGCATATTCGGACCCTAGTGGCGCCGACGCGGGTCCGCCTGCCGTCGACGTTTCCTGGATCGCCGACGCCGACCGGTATGTTGGGGCGTTGTGACCACCACGGCCCTTCTCGCGGCGAGCGACCAGCTGGCGCTCATGCCCGACTTCCTGGACCCGATGACGCTGCTGGGCTATTTCGGGGCGTGGGCGCTGGTCGGTCTGCTGCTGGTGATCTTCGTCGAGTCGGGGGTGCTGTTCCCGGTCCTGCCGGGTGATTCGCTGCTGTTCGTGGCGGGCATGCTGGCCGCGGGCACCGCCGCGCTGGCCGCGGAGGGCGGCCAGACCATCAATTTCCAGCTGTGGCAGCTGCTGGTTTTCATCCCGATCGCGGCGATCCTCGGTGGTCAGGCGGGTTACTGGATCGGGCGCAACATCGGCACGGCGATGTTCAAGCCCGACGCCCGGTTCCTCAAGCAGCGCTACCTCGATGAGGCGCACGAGTTCTTCGTGCAGCGCGGCCCGTTCGCGATCGTGATCGCCCGGTTCGTGCCGATCGTGCGGACGCTGGCGCCGCTCACCGCGGGCGCGGCCCGGATGAGCTATCCGGTGTTCGCGCTGTACAACATCGTCGGCGCCGTCGTGTGGGGTGTGGGGTTGACGCTGCTCGGCTACTGGCTGGGCCAGTTCGAGTTCATCCAGAACCTGCTGGAGCCGATCGTCATCGCGATCGTGGTGGTGTCGGTGATGCCGATGCTGCTGGAGTGGCTCAAGCGTCGTCGCGCCACCAAGCGGGCGGGCGGGTCCGCCCAGCCGGCCACCGAGCAGCCGTCCTAGGCCCCCTGGTCGGCCAGCACGGCGAACAACTCCTTCAGCCCGGTCAGCGAGTGCGCGGGCAGAAAGTGATCGCAGTAGGGCATCGCGGCGGCCATCGATCCGGCCAGCGGGCGGAAGTCGGGGTGCGCGGCGCGCGGGTTGAGCCAGACCAGTGTCTGCGCGCGCCGGCGTACCCGCGCCAGCGCCCGATCCAGAATCTCCGGTGGGTCGCTGTCCCAACCGTCGGAGGCGATGATCACCACCGCGCCGCGTAATACGTTGCCGTGCGGCGCCGCCAGCAGCTCACCCACGCAGTGGCCGACACGCGTTCCGCCGTATCGGTCGGTGACCTTCGCGTTGGCCTTGGCCAGCGCGACCTCGGCGGACCGATGCGACAGCGCCGCGGTGAGCCGGGTCAGCGACGTCGAGAACGCGAACACCTCGGGCCGGATTCCTTTGTGCCGCAGGGCCGCAGCACGCATCAGGTGCAGGTAGACGGTGGCGTAGGGCTGCATCGAGCGGCTGACGTCGCACACGAGCACGACGCGCCGGGGGTGCGCACGGGCGCGGGTGCGCGCCACCCGCATCGTCTCCCAGCCGGTCTCCCGCGACTGCCTCATGGTCGCGCGCAGGTCGACGCGCTTGCCGTGCCGGTGCGGTTCGGCGCGCATGCTGCGGCGCTGGGGCCAGCGCACGACGGACTGTTCGAGCCACCGGCCGAGCAGCCGCAGCTCGTCAGGGTCGAATCGTTCGAACGGTTCGTCGGCGGAGGCGACGATCCGGCTGGGCAGGGTGTCGGGGATGCCGAAATCGCTGTCGTGCGGATCGGTCGCCGTCACCGACGCCGGCCTGGTGCTCCACGGCAGGCCGCCCTGGGCGACCCCCTGCCGACGGCCCGGCACCCCGGGCTCGGATGCGGCGGTGGTGCCAAGGCTGCGTTTGAGCCCCGGCGGGTCCACCCCCAGCACCGCGTCGGCGAAGACGGCCTCGAACACCGCGTCGAACGGGGCGATGTCCTCGACCCGGTTCACCAGGGTCAGCCGCGCGGCCCAGTACAGCTGGGTCCGGGTCGCGGGCCAGTCCCGTTGCAGCACTTCGACGAATCCCGTTGGTCCGCTGGCGGAAACCGCGATACCCCCGCCATGGAGCCGATCGACCAGTGCGACGGCGAACGCGGCGATGTCGACGCCGCGCAGCAGATGCGGCGTCGTCATCAGCTGGCGCGCCGTGCCTTTCGCACGAGCATAAACACCACAGCCGCGAGCAGTACTGCGCCGAGCACCGCGGGGGCGTACTTCTTCAATGCGCTGCCGCCGGCGAGTTCGAGCAGATCGATGGCTTCCGGTTCTTGCTTGGCCGCGCCGATGTCGATCACCGGTGCGGCCTCGCCGTGTTCCTGGGCGGGCAGTGCGGCCTTCTCGGCGGCCAGTTTCTGCTCGAGCTCGTCGACGAACTGGCCCAGCAGCTTCTCGGAAACCTGTTGCAGCATACTGCTTCCGAACTGGGCGAGCTTACCGACGATCTTCAAGTCGGTGTCGACGGTGACCCGGGTGTGCTCGCCCGCGTCGTGCAGCTGGGCGACGACGGTGGCGGCCGCGTTGCCGGTGCCGCGGGCCTCCTTGCCCTTAGCGTCGATGACCGCACGGTACTTCTCGTCGTCCTGTTCGACGAAGCGCACCTTGCCGCTGAATTCACTGGTCACCGGGCCGACCTTGACCTTGACCTTGCCGAGCACGTCGTCGCCGTCACGGCCCGTCATCTGCGCTCCCGGCATCAGCGGAATGACCTGTTCGAGGTCGGTCAGCACCCGCCAGGCATCCTCGACCGGCACGCTGACGGTGAACTCGTTGGCGATCTTCATCAGGCTTTTCCTCTCGGCTTTCAGCGGTATTCGGCGAATGCGTCCTTGATCAGGGCACGGTCGTCGGGGGTCTTGGCCAGTGCGCCCAGGCTGGCCAGCGCGTGTTCGGTGTCGGCGGCGACGAGTTCGGTCACCCCGAGCGCGACGAGCGCGGCGACCCAGTCGATGGTTTCGGCAATGCCCGGCGGCTTGTCGAGGTCCAGAGTTCTTGCCGCGCCGACGAACTGGGAGGCGCGCTCGATGAGCGGGGCGCTTGCACCCGCCACCGTGCGCCGCACGATGTCGGCCGCGCGCACCGGGTCGGGGTAGTCGATCCAGTGGTACAGACAGCGGCGCCGCAGCGCGTCGTGCAGATCGCGGCTGCGGTTGGAGGTGAGCACCACGATCGGCGGCTGCTGCGCGGCGAAGGTGCCCAGTTCCGGCACGGTGACGGTGGCCTCGCCCAGAAACTCCAGCAGCAGCGCCTCGAATTCGTCGTCGGCACGGTCGATCTCGTCGATCAGCAGCACCGGCGCGCCCGGTCCGCGGTACCGGACGCACTGCAGAATCGGCCGGTCGACCAGATACGCCTCGGTGTACAGGTCGGACTCGTCGATCCCGGTGCCGCGCGCTTCGGCCAGCCGGATGGACAGCAGTTGACGCTGATAGTTCCAGTCGTAGAGCGCCTCGGCGGCGGTCAGGCCCTCGTAGCACTGCAACCGCAGCAGCGGCGTACCCAGCACCGCGGCAAGAACTTTGGCCGCGGTCGTCTTGCCGACCCCGGGTTCGCCCTCCAGCAGCAGCGGGCGCCCGAGCGTGGCCGCCAGATAGATCGCGGACGCGGTGCCGATGTCCAAAAGGTAGTCGTGGGCGTCGAAGCGACGGACGACCTCGTCGACATCGGCGAACAGTGCCGATGATCGGGTCATTGCGCCACCGATGCGAGCAGGCGTTCGTAGTCGTCCCAGGTGTCGACGTCCAGCGGTACCGCGCCGTCGATGCGGACCCGGCGCACGTCATGGGCACCGGACTCGATCATCCGCCACACGCCCTTGTCGCCGTGCAACTCCGAAAGCTCACCGAACATGTTGCGGCTCAGCCAGAACGGGTGGCCGATTCCGTCGTAGCGGCACACCGCGATCGGCGCGCCGCGGCCGCACGCGATGAGCTTGGTGACCGTCCTGCGTGTCAGCCTCGGCTGGTCGCCGAGCATCAGCACGACGCCGTCCGCTCGCGGATCGACCCATGGCAACGCCGCGCGCAGCGACGACGAACACCCTGCCGCGTGATCGTCTGCCAACACGATGTCGATCCCGTCGAGGACCACCGATTTGCGTACCGCGTCTGCGGCCGCGCCGAGCGTGACGATGAGCTGGTCGAAGGGGCAGCTCCTGGCGACCGCGAGGGTGGCGCCCAGCACCGTGGTATCACCGAGCTTCAACAGCTGTTTGGGGGTTCCGCCCAACCGTCGGGATGTGCCGGCCGCCAGCACCATTCCCGTCACCCGTGATCGTGGCATGCGTCCTCTCTTCGCGTCTCGGCCGGCGCCGCTGCCCGGTCGGCGGCAAGACCGTCCACCCTGATCCCCCGGATCACCTCGGCCAAGATCGACACCGCGATCTCGGCAGGGGTCTTCGCGCCGATCGGCAGGCCCACCGGGGTGTGTACCCGCCGCCGCTGCTCGTCGGTAAGGCCGAGGTCATCGAGAAGCGCCTGCCCCCGCACCTTGCTGGCCACCAGTCCCACGTAGCCGACGCCCGCGTCGAGCGCGGCGCGGATGATCTGGGCTTCCGGACCGCCGTGCGTGGCGATGACAACGGCGGTGGCCGGTGCGAAATCCGCTTCGTCGTCGCGCATGTCGTCGCGCATTGCGTCGTAGCCAAGCACCGAGCACATGGCGGCCAGCGCGTCGGCGATCGGCGTGGCGCCGCACACCCGGATCAGCGGCGGGGGGACCTGCGGGGCCAGGAAGATCTCCAGTGCCCCTCCGGACAGGCACGGGTTGACGACGACGCACGCGCCGGGCGCCTCCGGGTAGTGCACGTCGCCGTCGGGCAGCACCCGCAGCAGCACGCTCTCACCCGCCTGCAACGCGCCCAGCGCCGCCTTGCGCACCGAGTTCTGCGCGCAGTGCCCACCGACGAACCCTTCGATCGTGCCGTCGGACAACAGGATTGCCTCATCACCCGCGTGTGCCGATGCGGGCTGTTGGGCACGTACGACGGTGGCGTGCACGAACGGCGTTCGCGCGCGCCGCAGCTGGGCGACCCGTTCGGTGATCGTCATGTCGTCTCCTAGATCGGGGGTTGCGCCCGCCCCTGCATCGCCTCCCACACCCGCGACGGGGTCAGCGGCATGTCGGCGTGGCGAACCCCGAACGGCGCCAACGCATCCACCACGGCGTTGACGACTGCCGGCGGCGAGCCGACGGTCGCCGACTCGCCCACCCCCTTGGCGCCGATCGGGTGGTGCGGCGACGGTGTCACGGTGTGGCCGGTCTCGAGGTTGGGTACCTCCACCGCGGTCGGGATCAGATAGTCCATCAACGATCCGCCCAGGCAGTTGCCCTCCTCATCGAACGCGATGATCTCCATCAGTGCCATTCCGATGCCGTCGACGATGCCGCCGTGCACCTGGCCCTCGATGATCATCGGGTTGATGCGGGTGCCGCAGTCGTCGACGGCGAGGAACCGGCGCACCTTGACCACCGCGGTGCCGGGGTCGATGTCGACGACGCAGAAGTACGCGCCGTATGGATAGGTGAGGTTCTCGGGGTTGTAACAGATCGACGCGTCCAGGCCGCCCTCCAGGCCCTCGGGCAGATCACCGGCGCCGTGTGCCCTCATCGCGATGTCGGCGATGGTGACCGATGCCGACGGGTCGCCTTTGACACGGAATGTGCCCTTGTCCCATTCCAGGTCGGCGATGCCGGCTTCGAGCATGCCCGCGGCGATGATCTTGGCCTTGTCGCGGACCTTGCGGGCCACCAGCGCGGCCGCCGCGCCCGAGACCGGGGTGGACCGGCTGCCGTAGGTGCCAAGCCCGAACGGGGTCTGGTCGGTGTCGCCGTGCACCACGTCGATGTCGTCGGGCGGGATGCCCAGTTCCTCGGCGACGATCTGAGCGAACGTCGTTTCGTGACCTTGGCCCTGGCTCTGAACCGACAGCCGCACAACGGCTTTGCCGGTGGGATGCACCCGCAGCTCGCAGCCGTCGGCCATGCCGAGGCCGAGGATGTCCATGTCCTTACGCGGGCCCGCGCCGACGGCCTCGGTGAAGAACGACATGCCGATACCCATCAACTCGCCGCGCTCGCGCTTCTCCCTCTGTTCTCTACGCAGCTCGTCGTACCCGACCATCTCCATGGCCAGCCGCATGGTCTTCTCGTAGTCACCCGAGTCGTACACCCACCCGGTCTTGGACTTGTACGGAAACTGCTCGGGCCGCAACAGGTTTGACAGCCGCAGCTGGGCCGGATCCATCTCGAGCTCGTAGGCCAGGCAGTCCACCAGCCGCTCGACGAGGTAGACCGCCTCGGTGATGCGGAACGAACAGGCGTAGGCGACGCCGCCGGGTGCCTTGTTCGTGTACACCGCGGTCATGTGGCAGTACGCCGCCTCGATGTCGTAGCTGCCGGTGAACACCCCGAAGAACCCGGCCGGATACTTCACCGGCGCCGCGGTGCCGTTGAACGCGCCGTGGTCGGCCAGCACGTTGGACCGGATCGCCAGGATCTTTCCGTCGCGGGTGGCGGCGATCTCGCCGAGCATGATGTAGTCGCGGGCGAACCCGGTGGACGTCAGGTTCTCGCTGCGGTCCTCCATCCACTTGACCGGCTTGCCCAGCAGCAGGGAGCCGACGATCGCGCACACGTACCCCGGATAGATCGGCACCTTGTTGCCGAAGCCGCCGCCGATGTCGGGTGAGATGACCCGGATCTTGTGCTCGGGCAGGCCTGCGACCAACGCGTACAGCGTGCGGTGGGCGTGCGGTGCCTGCGTGGTCGACCAGAGCGTGAGCTTTCCGCTCACCGGGTCCAGATCGGCCACCGCGCCGCAGGTTTCCATCGGCGCCGGATGCACCCGGGGATAAACGATCTCCTGCTTGACGACGACGTCGGCCTTGGCGAAGGCGGCTTCGGTGGCGGCGGCGTCGCCGGTCTCCCAGTCGAAGCAGTGGTTGTCGGTCTTGCCCTCCAGGTCGGTGCGGATCACCGGGGCGTCGGGGTCAAGCGCCCGGCGCGCGTCGATGACCGGATCGACCGGGTCGTACTCGACGTCGATGAGCTCGAGCGCGTCGCGGGCCGAGTAGCGGTCCTCGGCGACGACGAACGCCACCTCCTGGCCCTGGAACCGCACCTTGTCGGTGGCCAGCACGGCCTGCACGTCGTTGGACAGCGTAGGCATCCACGCCAGCCCCTTTTCGGCCAGATCGGCGCCGGTGACCACCGCTTTGACCTTGGGATGTGCTTGGGCCGCACTGGTATCGATGCCGACGATGCGGGCGTGCGCATACGGTGAGCGCAGGATCGCCAGGTGCAGCATGCCCGGCAGCACCACGTCGTCGACATAGTTGCCGCGGCCCCTGATGAACCGCGGATCCTCCTTGCGCAGCATCCGGCCGTGCCCGCACGGCTTCTGGTCGTTGTCGGCCGTGCCGTCCGGCAGGCCATCTGGGCGTACTTCGGTGGTGGTCATGCCTTGGCCGCCTCTGCGCTCGCGGAGCGACCGGCTCGGGCCGCCCACTGGATGGACCGCACGATCGTCGTGTATCCGGTGCAACGACAGATCTGTCCGGCGATGGCCTCGCGGATGGTGTCCTCGTCCGGGTCGGGATCGCGGTCGAGCAGGGCGCGGGCCGTGATCATCATTCCCGGCGTGCAGAAGCCGCACTGCAGGCCGTGGCACTGCATGAAGCCCTCCTGCACGGGGTCCAGCCGGCCGTCGACCTCCAGGCCCTCCACCGTGCGGATGGTGCGCCCGCTGGCCATCGCCGCCAGCACCGTGCACGACTTGACCGGCTCGCCGTCCATCTCGACCACACAGGTGCCGCAGTTGCTGGTGTCGCAGCCCCAGTGGGTGCCGGTGAGGCGCAGCTGATCCCGCAGGAAGTGGACGAGCAGCGTGCGCGGCTCGACCTCGGCTGCCACCGGTTCACCGTTGACGGTCATGTTCACTTGCATCGCCAGACCCCTTCGGCCTCAGTTGTTGTCGCGGGCCCGCGCCGCCGCGGTCCGCAACGTCCGGATGGTGAGCTCGGAGGCGAGGTGGCGCTTGTAGTCCGCGCTGCCCCGCATGTCGCTGACCGGGTTGCAGGCTTGCGCCGCGCCGCGGCCCGCCTCGGCGAACGTGTCCTCGGTGGCCGGCCGCCCTGCCAGGCCCGCACCGACCTCGGCCAGCGCGGCCGCGTCGGCGTTCACCGCGGTCAGCCCGAGCCGGGCCGTGCGCAACGTCTCGCCGTCGAGGGTCACCGCCGCGCCGGCGGCGGTCACCGCCCAGTCGCCGACCCGGCGCTCCACCTTCGAGTAGGCGCTGGAGCTGTGCAGGGCCAGCGGGATCCGGATCTCGGTGAGCAGTTCGTTGTGGGCCAGCGCGGTTTCGTACGGGCCGGTGAGGAAGTCGTCGATGGCGATCTCACGCTCCCCGGCCGGGCCCCGGGCCACACACACCGCGTCGAGCACGGTGCACACCGTGGTCAGGTCCTCGGCGGGGTCAGCCTGGCACAGCGAGCCGCCGACCGTGCCGCGGTTGCGCACCACCGGGTCGGCGATCACCTTCTCGGCGTCGCGGAAGATCGGGCACACCGCGGCCAGCGCGTCGGACTCGAGCGCCTGGCGGTGCCGGGTCATCGCGCCGATGCGCACCAGGGTCGGCTCGACCTCGATATAGCCGAGCTCGGACACCAGGTCGTTGATGTCGACCAGGTATTCGGGGTTGGCGATGCGCAGCTTCATCATCGGCAACAGGCTGTGGCCGCCCGCGACGACCATCGCCCCGTCGCCGAGGCGATCCAGGAGTCCGACGGCGTGGTCGACGCTGGTGGCGCGTTCGTATTCGAAGGGACCGGGGACCTGCATGTGATCGTCCTCACACAGTAGGGCTGGGCCCCCAGTGTGGGCGGCTCTGACCAGGGCGTCAACCGCGAGTTAAGCGATCACTTAAACCGCGGGTCGACCTGCGCCCGGGGGCCGTCTGTCCGACGTAGGCTCGCGTCGTGACCCCGGCTCAGCTGCGCGCCTTCTCGGCCGTCGTCCGACTGGGATCGGTACGCGCGGCCGCCGAGGAGCTCGGCATGTCCGACGCCGGCATCTCCATGCACGTGGCCCAACTGCGCAAGGAACTCGACGACCCGTTGTTCTCCAGGACATCGACGGGTCTGGCGTTCACCCCGGGCGGGCTGCGGCTGGCCAGCCGGGCCGTGGAGATCCTCGGCCTGCAGCAGCAGACGGCGATCGAGGTCACCGAGGCCGCGCACGGCAGGCGGTTGCTGCGCATCGCGGCGTCCAGCGCCTTCGCCGAGCACGCCGCGCCCGGGCTCATCGAGCTGTTCTCGTCGCGCGCCAAGGACCTCGCGGTGGAGCTGAGCGTGCACCCGGCGAGCCGGTTTCGGGAGCTGATCGCCTCACGCGCCGTGGACATCGCGCTCGGTCCGGTCGCCGGCGACATCGCCGGGCCCGACGACGGTTCGACGGTGCTGCGGCCGTTCCTGAACTACCAGATCCTGACGGTGACGGCGCCCAACAACCCGTTGGCGGCGTTCTCGGATTCGGCGCCGCCGCTGTCGGCGCTGCAGGAACAGCAATGGCTGCTGGGCCCGTCGGCGGGCGGCGCCGACGGCGAGATCGCTTCGATGCTCAGGGATCTCGCGATCCCGGAGGAACAGCAGCGGATCTTCCAAAGCGACGCCGCCGCGCTGGAGGAGGTGCAGCACGCCGGCGGCGTCAGCCTGGCGATCGGGTTCGCCGTCGGCAAGGATCTGGCCGCGGGCCGGCTGGTCCAGGTCAAGGGCCCGCGGCTGCAACGGCCCGGCGAGTGGTGCGCGATGACGTTGTCGCCGTCGGCGCGCCAGCCCGCCGCGTCCGAACTCGTCCGGTTCATCACCACACCGCGATGCACGCAGGCGATGCTGCGCGGCGCCGGGGTCGGTGTGACACGGTTTCGGCCCAAGATCCACGTCACGCTCTGGAGCTAGCGGCGGCCTCCAACGCGCGGATCAGGCTGGCGGAGTCCCATGGACCCTTGTGCCGCTTGCCGTTGATGAAGAACGTCGGGGTCGCGTTGAGGTCCATCTCCTCGGCGTCCTGCGCGTCGTCGGTCACCCGGTGCAGCACCTTGGACGGCTGCACGCGGACGTCCTGGTCGAACTGCTCGATGTCGCAGCCTGCGGCCACCGCGTAGCGGTACATGTCCGACCACTCCAAATCGTCCTGGTGGCCGAACAGTTCGCGGCCCATCGCCCAGAACCTGCCCTGCAGCGCGGCCGCCTCGCTGGCCCGCGCGGCGTCGTAGGCGCGCGGGTGTTCCCGCTCCAACGGGAAGTGCCGCCACACGTAGCACAACCGGTTGCCGAAATGGGCGATGACTTCGTCGATGGCGCCGGTGGCGCGGCTGCAGAACGGGCACTCGAAATCGCCGTACTCCACCAGGGTCAGCGAAGCGTCGGGGTTGCCGCGGATATGGTCGCGCTCCGGGTCGATCGGTCGAATCATCTTGAGCCCGACTGGATCTGGTGGGCTGAGCCAGTCGGTGACCCGGAATATCGCCCAGCCGAGGGTGAACGCCACCAACGACGCGGCCAGTACACCGATGCGGGCCTGATCCTGGCGGGCGGGATCGTCGATCGCGATGTCGACGATGAAAAGCGAGATGGTGAACCCGATTCCGGACAGCGCGGCACCGCCGGCCAGCCGCTTGACGGTCAGCCCGGGCGCCAGCCGCCCGAAACCGGTGCGGCGCATGAACCACGTCGCACCGGTGATGCCGACGAACTTGCCGAGCACCAACCCGGCGATGATGCCCCAGGTCAACGACGACCCGAACGCCTCGGCCAGGCTGGCGGCGTCGAGGTGCACACCGGCGTTGACCAACGCGAACAGCGGCAGCACGAAATATGACACGTACGGCCCGAAGTCGGTCTGCAGCCGCTCGTTGATCGAGATCGACTCCCGCAGCCGACGCGCCGCGGTGCGGGCATATCGCGAGTTCGGTGACTGCCGAAACGCCCGGATCACCCCGATCGCCTGCTCGACGCGCTGACGTTCAGGGGTGAAGACGGGGATCAGCAACGCGACGGCGACACCCGCCAGTGTCGGGTGAATTCCCGCAACGGCCAACGCCACCCACAGCGCGAAGCCGAGCACCGCGTACGCCGGCCCGCGCGCCGCGGGCAGAAACCGCACCATCGCGATCGCGGCGATCAGCGCCACCGCCAGCATCAGCGGCAGCACCTGGATGCGGTCGGAGTAGAACACCGCGATGACGATCAGTGCGCCGACGTCGTCGACCACGGCCAGGGTCAGCAGGAACAGCCGAAGCCTGCCGGGGAATTTCGGTTTGATGATGGCCAGCGCGCCGACCAGGAACGCGGTGTCGGTGGAGATCACCACGCCCCAGGCGTGCGCGTTGTCCCCGGAGGAGTTGACAAGGACGAAGATGAGCGCGGGCAGGACCAGCCCGGCGAGCGCGGCGACGACGGGCACCGCCGCGCGCGAGCGCTCGGTGAGCTCGCCGATCGTGAACTCGCGCGTGACTTCGAGCCCGACGAGGAAGAAGAAGAACGTCATCAGGCCGTCGTTCACCAGGTGTTTGACGGTCAGCTCGAAATGGTCGGCCCCGAGGGTGAGCCCGATGTGGGTGTCCAGCAACGCCCAATAGCTGCCGTCCCACGGCGAATTCGCCCAGAGGATGGCCAACAGGGTGAACGCCAGCAGCAGGGCCGCTGCGGTGTTCTCACCGGTCCGTGACGCCCTGCCTTCGCGGTTGAACCGCGAAGGCAGCAGGCGGACGATCCGCGGTGCCGGTCCGGCGGTCACGTCTGGGAGACGGCGTGCGCGGCTTCCATCAACATCCACCCCGACAGCTGCACCGAGAGATCACGCTCGGGCACCTCTGAGGCGTTGACGGCGCCCTCGACGAACTGTGCCTCTTTGCTTGCAGCCGTTGGTAACTCGGCGATGCGGTCCCAGAACGTGCCGAACAGCGGTAGCCCGTCGACGGTTTGGCGGTTGTTCCAGGCGGCCTGCGCGGAATCCAGCACCAGGGCCTTGGCGGTGTCCCGCGCCGCCGCGTCCCGCGAGTCGTTTCGCGGCAACATGGTGACGACCAACGCGAGGTAGCGGGCCAAAATTCCGTCGAACAGCCCGCCGTCGCCGCCGCCCGCGCCGCGGATCACCCCGCCCGGCGCCATGTGCTCCTTGACCGCGGCGACCAGCCGATGCACCCGCGCGGCGTGCTCCGGGTCGTCGGTGCGCGCCGCGAGCTCGGTTTCCAGCCCGAGCACCACGCCCTGGCAGTAGGTGTACTGGGCCCGCACCAGGGAGCCGGCCTTGATGCCGTCGAACACCAGGTGGGTATCCGGGTCGATCAGCGTCTCCTCGATCCAGTCGGCCATCTGCTGTGCGCGCCGCAGCCGGTCGTCGTAGCGGGCCAGGAAGATGCCCGCCGGACCGTTGGCCGGGGCGTTGAAGAACTGGTCTTGTTTGCGCCAGGGGATGCCGCCGCCGTCCTCGGGCACCCACGCGTTGACGAACTGTTCGGCCAGCTTCTTCTGCGCCTTGGCCGTGTGAACACCGGCCAGCCGCTGGGCGCGCTCCAGCGCCAGGGCCAGCCAGGCCATGTCGTCGTAGTAGTCGTTGACCCAGCCGGTGTTTCGCAGCCGGTGCGCCCGGATCTGGTGGCGGATCTTCTTCTGCCGCTCGGGACGGGGATCGCGCACCTGCGCGTCGACGAGGTTGTCGATCAGGTGGGCCTGCCACCAGTAGTGCCAGGTGCCGAACCACCGGTGGCCGCGCGCCGCCGGCCAGGCGACCACACCCAGTTGGGTGCCCGGCAGTCCCCACAACCGTTTGAGATGGCGTTTCTCGATCGCGGCTTCGGAGCTGGCGGCGCGGTTGGCCCAAAGCTGGTCCATGGTTCGATCCTGCCTTACCAGGCGTTGGAAAGGTCCGCGTGTTGGGTGATCCAGGTGTGCATGGCGATGCCGGCGGCGACCGCGGCGTTGATGCTGCGGGTGGATCCGAACTGGGCGATCGACACGGTCAGCGCCGCCCCCGCCTTGGCGTCGTCGGTGATACCGGGCCCCTCCTGCCCGAAGATCATCAGGGCGGTGCGCGGCAGCGACGCGTGTTCGATGCGCGCGGCACCCGGCACGTTGTCGACGGCGACGACGGTCAGGCCGGCGTCGGCGGCGAACGCCAGCAGGTCTGCGGTGGTGTCGTGGTGACGCAGCCGTTGGTAGCGGTCGGTCACCATGGCGCCGCGCCGGTTCCAGCGGCGTCGCCCGACGATGTGCACGGTGTCGACCGCGAACGCGTTGGCGGTGCGTACGACGGAGCCGATGTTGGCGTCGTTGCCGAAGTTCTCGATGGCGATGTGGAGCGAGTGTCTGCGCTCGTCGATGTCGGCGATGATCGCCTCGCGCGTCCAATAGCGGTACGCGTCAACGACATTGCGGGTGTCACCCTCACGCAGCAGCGTGGGGTCGTAGCGATCGTCGTCGGGCGGCGGACCCTGCCACGGCCCCACCCCCGGGCGCCGGCCCCATTCGGTCGGGCCCGGCTCAGTCATCGACGGTCCACAGTCCGGCGTGGGTGCCGATCACCGACACGGTGCTGTACAACAGCGCCTGGTTGATTTCGCCCTGCGGGCACAGCGATACCCGGATCTGCACCGCGTCGCGAGACGCGTCGGGCAGCACCAGCATCGAGGCGCCGTAGACGTCGCAGGCGTGGCTGAGTCCCGGTGCGGGCAGCGACGGCGACACCAGCACCATCGTCGGGCCGCCCCGGCGCAGCGAGGCTTCCCGGTATTGCTCTGCCAGCCCGCTGATCTCGAGCCCGAGCAGCATGTAGCCGTTGCCCTGGAAGGCGTTCGGGTCGCCGAGCGCGGCCGGGCCGAGCATCGCGCCGTCGGCATTGAACGCATCGATGCTCGTCGTCTTGATCGACAGGCCGGTCTCGTTGTCCTTGGTCGGGGGCAACCCGACCGGAAAGGCCGCGGGATACGCCGTCGTCGTCCCTGCGATCCGGTCCTGCGGCGAGTACACGTAGACCCCGCGCACCTGGACCAGGTCCCGGTGTGGGCCCAGGCACACCGTGCCCGACATCCGGTCCGGTGTTGACGATACCGGTTGCAGCGCAAGGTTTGTCACGTCGCGGCAGCCGCCGATCGCGTTGGCCTCGATGGGATGCGCCAGGGCGCCGTAGAGGCCGAACCTGACGTCCTCGGGTTCGGCGTGCGGGGCGTCGGGCTGTGCCGGTGCCGCGTCGACGTCGACGAGCACGTGGTCGCCCTCCACCCGGAGGTTGGACACCGACATGTTCCAGCCCAGCACCGCAAGCGATTCGCCCACGGCGGCGGTCAGCGCGCCGTAGGGGGACTGGAGGCGGTCGTCACCGGAACACGCTGAGGCTGCGACGAGAACAATCGCCGCCAGCGTCGCGGTCAGCGCGCGCACGTACGATCGGCTCTAGGTTCTATCCCGGCCACGGCCAACAACTTTCGTCATGGCCCGCACCAGCCTGCGGGGCACCAGGCGGCCTCCGGTGGTGAGCACCTTGTACTGCAGACCGGGAACGATCACGACCCTGTTGCGCTTGGCGTCCTTGGCGATGTGGGCCATCGTTTCGCGCACCACGTCGTCGACCTCCAGCCACAGAATCGACGGGGTGCCGCTCATCTCGATCCCGGCGCGCTGATGGAACTCGGTGCGGACGAACCCCGGGCACAGCGCATACACGCCGACGCCGGTGCCGCCCAGCCCGTTGGCCAACCCTTCGGAGAACGCGACCACCCAGGCCTTCGATGCCGAGTACGTCGACCCGCGTCCGGGCAGCAGCCCGGCGACGCTGGCGACGTTGATCACGGTGCCGTGGTGCGCGTCGAGCATCGCGGGCAGCGCGGCGTGGGTGAGCTGCATGACCGCGGTGACGTTGACGTCGAGCTGTGCCTGCAGCAGCTCGTAGTCGGCGGTCCAGAACTCGCCGGAGGTGCCGAAGCCCGCGTTGTTGACCAGCACCTGCACCCCGGCGGCGAGCCGGTCGGCCACCTTGGCCCGGTCGGCCGCCTCGGCCAGATCCGCGACGATCACCTCGACCTGCGCACCGGCCTCGTCGTGCAGCTCGGCGGCCAGGCGCTCCAGGCGCGCAGCGTCCCTGGCGACCAGGACCAGGTCGTAGCCGTCGGCGGCGTAGCGGCGGGCGAATCCCGCGCCGAGACCCGATGTCGGTCCAGTGATCAGCGCGACAGGACGGGACATGCCTAAGAGGGTACTTACCGCTGGTAATGCGGCGACTGCCGTCCGTTGCGCGCCGACGGCGGCCGCCGGGCACCCTCAGGACGGGCGGGGGGCGGAGCGTAACGGCCCGCTTCCGGGCGCCCCGCGACCGGTTCCGCGCGTCCCGGTGCCGGTTCGGCGCGGCCCGGGGGCGCGGGGGCCAGCGGGCGACTGGGTGAGCCGCTGCGGCGGGCAAGCGGGACTTGGCCGCCCTGGGCGGTGGTCTGCGGCGTCGGCGGCAGCACCCGCAGCAGGTCGTTGAACTGCCGCACCGTGCGCAGCCCCTCGTCCCACTGGGCGCGGGTGCTGGTGACCGGCATCGACACCAGCGTCCAGTGCTCCTCGTTCCACATGATCTCCGCGCAGTCGGGGGCGGTGTGGGCGAACGTCACCATCCGCCGGTCACACGCGCGCCGCGCGGCGTCGAGGTTGGTCGAGTAGACCATGCGCGGGCCGATCGCGCCGAGCAGCCAGATGTCATTCTCCCGCGGCTCTTTGATCCCCTTGAGGCGCAGGTCGACGACCACGTTGGTGCCCACCTTGCGGTGCAGCGCGATCACGGTCGCGACGTCCTCGAGGTCGAAGATGAACACCGCCTCGCCGCGGATCTGACCGAGCACCACGTTCTTGGCGGTCACCTCCCCGACCGTCGACATCACGCCGCGTTTCCACCGCTTGAGGATGTCCGCCGATTCGTGCTCGTAGTCGAACCCGTGCGACTTGGCCCACGACTTGCGTCGCCTGCCCAGCCCGCGCCGACGGTCGATGTCGACATACAGCAGCACCGCCGCACCCACGAAGCAGAGTGCGGACAGCGTGAACCAAAGCGGCACCATCGCGTTCAGCCTACTGGCAGGAAGGGCCAAATCCCGAACTCGGCCAGATCACAAGACGGTTTTCACGCCATAACCGCGGCGAAACTGCGGCCAGATCGCATTCCGAACAGAAATCGCGATCTGACCGCAGTCTCGATGGGCGCTCAGCCCAGGACCAGCGAGTCGCCGTCGGGGCTGACGTTGACCGGCACCACATCGCCGTCGTGCACGGTTCCGGCCAGCAGCAGCTTGGCCAGCTGGTCGCCGATCGCCTTCTGGATCAGCCTGCGCAGCGGGCGTGCGCCGTACTGCGGGTCGAAGCCACGTTCGGCCAGCCACTTCTTCGCCGGCAGCGACACCTCCAACGTGAGGCGACGCTGCTCCAGCCGCTTGGCCAGCTGCGCCAGCTGGATGTCGACGATCTGCACCAGCTCTTCGGGCTGGAGCGGATCGAACACGATGACGTCGTCGAGCCGGTTGATGAACTCGGGCTTGAACGCCGAGCGCACCGCGGCCATCACCTGCTCCTCGGTGCCGCCGGCACCCAGGTTCGATGTGAGGATCAGGATCGTGTTGCGGAAGTCGACCGTGCGGCCCTGGCCGTCGGTCAACCGCCCCTCGTCGAGCACCTGCAGCAGCACGTCGAACACGTCGGGGTGGGCCTTCTCGATCTCGTCGAACAGGATCACCGTGTACGGCCGCCTGCGCACCGCCTCGGTCAGCTGACCGCCCTGGTCGTAGCCGACGTAGCCGGGAGGCGCACCGACCAGGCGAGCCACCGAGTGCTTCTCGCCATACTCACTCATGTCGATGCGGACCATCGCGCGTTCGTCGTCGAACAGGAACTCCGCCACGGCCTTGGCCAGCTCGGTCTTACCGACGCCGGTGGGACCCAGGAACATGAACGAACCCGTGGGCCGGTTCGGGTCGGCGACACCGGCACGGCTTCTGCGAACCGCGTCAGAAACCGCCTGCACCGGCCGCTTCTGGCCGACGACCCGCTTGGCGAGCTCGTCTTCCATCCGCAGCAGCTTGGCCGTCTCGCCCTCGAGCATCCGGCCCGCGGGGATGCCGGTCCACGCCTCGACCACACCTGCGATGTCGTCGGGCCCGACCTCCTCCTTGAGCATCACGTTCTCCCGCGCCTCGGCGTGCGGCAGCGCGGCGTCGAGCTTCTTCTCGACCTCCGGGATGCGCCCGTAGCGCAGCTCGGCGGCCCGCTCGAGGTTGCCGTCACGCTCGGCACGGTCGGCCTCGCCGCGCAGCTCCTCGAGCTGTTCCTTCAGCTCGCGGACCACGTCGATGGCGCTTTTCTCGTTCTGCCACCTCGTCGTCAACTCCGCCAGCTTCTCTTTGTGGTCGGCCAGTTCCGCGCGCAGCTTCTCCAGCCGTTCCTTGGACGCCTCGTCCTCCTCCTTGGACAGCGCCATCTCCTCGATCTCGAGCCTGCGCACGATGCGCTCGACCTCGTCGATCTCGACGGGCCGGGAGTCGATCTCCATGCGCAGCCGGGAGGCGGCCTCGTCCACCAGGTCGATGGCCTTGTCGGGCAGGAAGCGCGAGGTGATGTAGCGGTCGGACAGCGTGGCCGCCGCCACCAGCGCGGAGTCGGTGATGCGCACACCGTGGTGCACCTCGTAGCGGTCCTTCAGGCCACGCAGGATGCCGACGGTGTCCTCCACCGACGGCTCGCCGACGAACACCTGCTGGAAGCGCCGCTCCAGCGCGGCGTCCTTCTCGATGTACTTGCGGTACTCGTCGAGCGTGGTGGCGCCGACCAGCCGCAGCTCGCCGCGGGCCAGCATCGGTTTGATCATGTTGCCCGCGTCCATCGAGCCCTCGCCGGTCGCGCCGGCGCCGACGATGGTGTGCAGCTCGTCGATGAACGTGATGATCTGTCCCGCCGAGTCCTTGATCTCGTCGAGCACGGCCTTCAGCCGTTCCTCGAACTCGCCGCGGTACTTCGACCCGGCGACCATCGACCCGAGGTCCAGGCTGATCACGGTCTTGTCGCGCAGGCTCTCCGGCACGTCGCCTGCCACGATGCGCTGGGCCAGGCCCTCCACGATCGCGGTCTTGCCGACGCCGGGCTCACCGATCAGCACCGGGTTGTTCTTGGTGCGTCGGCTCAGCACCTGCACGACGCGGCGAATCTCGTTGTCGCGCCCGATGACCGGGTCGAGCTTGCCTTCCCTGGCGCGGGCGGTCAGGTCGGTGGAGTACTTCTCCAGCGCCTGGTAGGTGCTCTCGGGGTCGGGGCTGGTGACGCGTGCGCTGCCACGCACCTTGGCGAAGGCATCGCGCAACGCCTGCGGTGAGGCGCCGTGGCCGGTCAGCAGCTTGGCGGTGTCGCTGTCACCGGTGGCCAGGCCGACGAGCAGGTGCTCGGTCGAGACGTACTCGTCGTCCATCTCGGTGGCCAGGTTCTGGGCAGCGGTGATCGCCGACAGCGCCTGCGGCGACAGCTGTGGCTGGGACGCCGCGCCGGTGGCGCTGGGCAACCGGTCGAGCAGCCGCTGCGTCTCGGCACGGATCGTCGCGGGCTGCACTCCGACGGCCTCCAACAGCGGCGCGGCAATGCCGTCGGCCTGGGTCAGCAATGCCATCAGCAGGTGGGCGGGGGTGATCTGCGGGTTGCCCGCGGTCGTCGCCGCCTGCAAAGCCGAAGTCAGCGCCGCCTGGGTTTTGGTCGTCGGGTTGAAAGAATCCACGACAGCCTCCATTCGTTGCGAAGGGGTGCAAAAAGCCTTGTCGGGTTGTTCAACGCAGTCAAGGTTGAGTCTGTTCCGCTCAAGTATGAAATTTTTCGCCGGCTTCGCAGCGCTATCCGCAACACGCCGGTCCCGGCCTCCCGATTCGTGGTGGCTCGTCGGCGACGCTGGACAGATGTTGCGTACGGTCGCCGCGTTGAGCGCGGTGGCGGTGCTCGGGGCGGCGCCGCCGGTTCCGGCCCGCGCGGCGACGGACCAGGAGCAGATCCGCGCGGTCCTCGAGGGCATGAACGACGCCTACAACCGGTTCGACTTCGCCGGCTTCGCCGAATACGTGTGCGCGGCGATGCGAGAGGCCGACGGCTTCGAGGCCGATTGGTATTCGAGCAGGCGCGTGGACGGACCGACGCGCATCACGGTCGGTTCGGTCGCGGTGAGCGGCGACCCGGCTTCGTCGGCGGTGGCCAACGTGCGTTTCGAGGCGGCCGAGCACACCGAGACGCTGGCCGTCGACTTCGTGCGCGAGCAAGCGCGGTGGCGAGCCTGCCGGTATCACCCGGTCAGGGCCATATAGTTCGACGGACCCGGAACCGGAAGGTTGGCGATGCTGCAATCGGTGCTCACCGAACTCGTGCCGCTGGCGCTTGTCATAGCGCTGTCCCCGCTGTCGATCATCCCGGCGGTGCTGGTGTTGCACACGCCGCGGCCGCGTCCGACCGGGTTGGCGTTCCTGATCGGCTGGCTGGTCGGCATCGCGGCGTTGACGACGGCCTTCGTCGGGGTCTCCAGCCTGCTCGGCGGGCTCGGCCACAAACCGCCGAGCTGGGCGTCGTGGCTGCGCATCGTCGTCGGCGCCGCGCTGATCGCGTTTGGCATCTACCGCTGGCTGATG
Organism: Mycolicibacterium pulveris; assembly: GCF_010725725.1. Classification (NCBI taxonomy): domain Bacteria; kingdom Bacillati; phylum Actinomycetota; class Actinomycetes; order Mycobacteriales; family Mycobacteriaceae; genus Mycobacterium; species Mycolicibacterium pulveris. The sequence continues at coordinate 1,788,303 of NZ_AP022599.1, forward strand.
CGCAAGAAGTCGGCGCACATGCCGCGCTGGATGCAGAGCTTGAGCAAGCTCACCCCGGCCCGGTCGGGCGCCACCGGGCTGGCGCTGACCGTCGTCAACCCCAAGGTGCTGTTCATCTGCGCCGCAGCGGGTTTGGCGATCGGCACGGCCGGGCTCGGCAGATCGACCGTGTGGATCGCCGTCGTCTGGTTCGTCGTGGTGGCCGCATCGACGGTGGCGATACCGATTCTCGGCTATGCCGTCTCCGGTGACCGCCTCGACAACGCGCTGTCGCGGCTGAAGGACTGGATGGAGCAGCAGCACGCCGTGCTGATGGCGGTGATCCTCGTCGTGATCGGTCTCATGGTGTTGTACAAGGGAATTCACAACCTATAGCTCGGTGGACAGGTAACGCGTCACGGTCGGAGCGATCAACCGCACCACTTCGTCATCGGGCAGCGTCGCCAACGGCGGCACCTCCATCACATACCGCAGCATCGCCATTCCCACGAGCTGGCTGGCGGCGAGCATCGCGCGCAGCCGGGCCGGCTCGTCGCCGCCGAGCGCACCGGATACCGCGGTCAGCACGTAGTTCTGCATGAACCCCCGGAACGCCTCGTGCGCATCGCTGTTGGACGTGGCCGACTGCAGCATCGCCACCATGGTGGGCCCGGTGTCGGGTTCGGCCCAGATCCGCATGTAGGCGCGCACGATCCGGCTGCCGATGTCCGAGTCGTCGTCGGCCCCGCCGGTGATCGCGGTCACCAGCACACCGGGATCCAGGATCAACCTCAGCGATTCGCGAAACAGGTCGGCCTTGGAGCCGAACAGGTAGAGCACCATCGCCGGATCGACGTGGGCGTCGCGGGCGATCGCGCGCAGCGTCGTCTTCTCGTAGCCGTCGGTCGCGAAGCGCTTCTTGGCCGCGGCCAGCACCGCCTCCCGCGACACCGGGTCGCCCCGGCGCCGGCCCCGACGCTTGGCCGTTGTCGCTGGTGAAGGCATATCCGACAGTAACATTTCAATAGGTGTTGAAATCAGCCCGGGTACGGAGTTACGCTCAGCGGAGAATTAATTCAACATCAGATGAAAAGGCGACCATGACCGAGACACGGCTGGACCCCTCGTCCCCACCCCCCAACCACACGTCCTCAGGGCACGAACCGCCTGCGGCGATCCGCGCGACCGGCATCGTCGTGGTCCTCACCGTCGTGCTCGCGATCGTCGCGCTGGCCTTCGCGCTACCCGCGGTGCACACCGCGCCCCGCGATGTGCCGATCGGCGTGGCGGGCCCGCAGGCCGCCAGCGGGCAAGTCGAGGCGGCCCTGCAACAGCAGGCCCCCGGCGCGTTCGCCGTCACCTACTACCCCGGCGAAGCGGCCCTGCGCGACGCGATCCTCAGCCGGGATGTCTACGGCGGCATGGCAATCGGCCCGGACGGGCGCAAACTGCTGATCGCCACCGGCGGCAGCCCGATCGTCGCGCAGCTACTCACCCAGCTCGGTGACGGAATCGCCCGCCACACCGGTGCGCAGATCCAGGTCGAGGATCTCGCGCCGCCGACCGCCGCCGATCCGCGCGGCGCCGGCCTGGCCGCCTCGGCGTTGCCGATCACCCTGGGCGCGCTGCTGCCCGCGATCGCGCTGGTGCTGGTGCTCAAGCGCGAGATCTGGACCCGTGTCGCGGCGATGGTCGTCTTCTCCGGGCTGTCCGGCCTGACGATCGCCGCGCTGCTGCGTTTCGTGTTCGGCTCGATCGACCAGAACTTCTGGGGCGTCACCGGCGGTCTGACGCTCGGAGTGCTCGCCGCGGGGCTGACGATCATGGGGTTGGGCTCGGTGTTCGGACGGGCGGGGTTGATCGTCGGCGCACTGCTGGCGGTGCTGGTCGGCAACCCGCTGTCCGGGTTGAACAGCGCACCGGAGATGCTGCCCAGCGGGTGGGGCGCATTCGGGCAGTGGCTGCCGCAGGGCGCCAACGCCACCCTGCTGCGGTCCACGGCGTTCTTCGACGGCGCAGGCGGCACGATGCCGATCGTCGTGCTGAGCTGCTGGGTGCTCGCCGGTGCGGCGCTGATGGTCGTCGCTGCGCTGCGACAACGAGGCGGCGGGCAAAGCTGACTTACACTCGGGCGGCGTGGGACTCGACGACCGTGACGCACTGCGGACGCTGCGCGACGCCGTCGATCCCGCGCTGGGCTCCGAGGAGCTGATCCGCACCTTCTACACCAACTGGTTCGCCGCCGATCCGTCCGTGCGGGACCTGTTTCCCCCCGATATGGCGCAGCAACGCGGCGTCTTCGCGCAGGTGATGACGTGGCTGTTCGACGAACTGGTCGCCCAGCGCGCAGACGAGCCGGTGGCGTTCCTGGCGCAGCTGGGCCGCGATCACCGCAAATACGGTGTCACACAACAGCATTACGACAGCATGCAGAAGGCGCTGCTGGGCACGCTGCGCGGTCACCTCGTCGACAGCTGGAACGACCGGCTCGCCGAGGCCACCCACGATGCGGTCGCGTTGTTCATCGGCGTCATGCGCGGGGCGGCCGACGCCGAGAAGGAACCGCCCTACTGTGACGGCACGGTGATCGAGCACATCCGCGCCACCCGCGACGTCTCGGTGGTGCGACTGCAACTGGACCGGCCGCTGTCCTATCACCCCGGCCAGTACGTCACCGTGCAGGTGCCGCAGTGGCCGCGGCGGTGGCGCTACCTGAGCCCGTCGATTCCCGCCGACCCCAGCGGCGCCATCGAGTTCCACATCCGCTCGGTGACCGGCGGCATGGTGAGCACCGCGATCGTCGGCGAGACCACGCCCGGCGACCGCTGGCGGCTGTCCAACCCCCACGGCGGCCTGCACGTCGCCCGCGACGACGGTGACGTGCTGATGGTGGCGGGCAGCACCGGCCTGGCGCCGCTGCGGGCGCTGATCATGGACCTCACCCGATACGGGGTGAACCCCCGGGTGCACTTGTTCTTCGGCGGCCGCTACCCCAGCGACCTCTACGATCTGAAAACGCTCTGGCAGATCGCCTCGCAGAACCCGTGGCTGTCGGTGACCCCGGTGTCGGAGTACAACGTCGACTCGCCGTGGGCGCGCGACTACCCCGATGTGACCCCGCCCCGCGGATTGCACGTGCGCCAGACCGGCATGCTGCCCGACGTGGTGACCAGCTACGGCAACTGGGGGGACCGCCAGATCCTGATCTGCGGCGGCCCGGAGATGGTCCAGGTCACCAAGGCCGCCCTGATCGCCAAAGGCGCGCCGCCCGAACGGATCCAGCACGATCCACTGTCGAACTGACGCACCGTTTGGGCGCGAGCAGACGTGAAAACCCCCTCTTTGGCCATCAAATGGGGGTGTTCACGTCTGCTCGCCGACGGGTTCGCAATGCGGCGGCGTCGGCGGGCTCGGCGCCTACGCCGTGCAGTACGCGAAACTGCTCGGGGCTGGCGCCACGGTGGTCGCTTTCGCCCGCAACGACGAAAAGCTCGCGCTGGCAACGGAAAACGGAGCCGATCACACCATCAACATCGGCGACAGAACCGGCGACCAGGTGCGTGACGCGCTCGAGCAGACCACCGGCCGACGCGAGGTCGACGCGGTGATCGAATGCGCCGGCGCCCAGAACAGTATCCGGCTGGCGTTCGAGCTGCTGGCCACCGAGGGCGCGGTGGCCACGGTCGGCTTGGTCGGCAATCGTGTCGACATGCCGCTGTTCCCGGTGGTCAGCCGCGAGTACACGTTGTTCGGCTCGTTCTGGGGCAATTACAACGACCTCACCGAAGTCGTCGCGCTCGCCGAGGCCGGGAAGATCAAAGACTCGGTGACCCAGGTCCGCTTCGAGGAGGTCAACGACCACATCGAGGCGCTGGGCCGCGGCGAGTTCGTCGGCCGCGCGGTGATCGTCTACGACTGATTGTCGGCGGGCACCCGCTGCCAGAAATCGTTGAAAGCGATGCTGTCGAAAAATGCTGTGCCCCTGACGATTCGCCCATTTTCAAGCGTCAGGAACCAGGAGTACGTATTGCGATACGGCGCGCCGTCGCGAGCCGTGCCCTCGGCGTCGAAGAACACGATGACGGTGTCGCCGTCGGCATAGATGTCACGGATCGCGGGACGCAACGGGGTGGCCATCCGCGAGTTGAACGGCCGGATCACGTTGCCCAGAAAGTCTTCCTTGCTGGTGTAGACGCGTGACGCCGCCGAGTTGCCGACGATCTCCCACACCGCATCATCGGCCAGAACCTCGTACGGACTGCCGTTGCCATTGCTCCACGCGTCGAAACCGGCGCGGACAATTCGCAGGTTGTGCGCTTCCGTTGCGTCATGGACCCGCGCATTTTCGGTCATCGCTTGATCTATCCGCATCCGGTGGCAGGATCTGCTGGCATGGCCGAATTTGAGAGCGTCACGCTGAAGGATCCGGCATCGTCGATGACGGCCACGTTCGTACCGGTGGCCGGCATGGTCGGCACGTCGCTCGCCGACGCGGGCGACGAGTTCCTCGGCCAGCGCCGCGGTCTGGACGCCTACGTGAAAACCGGCAAGACGATGGGCATCCCGATCTTGTATCCGTGGGCAAATCGGTTGAGCGCCAGCAAGTACGGAATCAACGGTGCCGTCGTCACCCTGACCCCCGGCACCGGCGGGGTGCGCACCGACGAACACGGCGTCCCGATCCACGGCGTACTGGGGGCCTATCCGGGGTGGCTGGTCACGGCCCGTACGGAGAACTCGCTGACGGCCGTCGTCGACTACGGCGGAAAGCCCCGGCTGCTGGCGTCTTTCCCGTTCCCGCACCTGCTGACGCAGAGCGTGACGCTCACAGACCGCAAGCTCACCATCGAGACCACGGTGATGCCGACGACGTCGGCGTCGGTGCCGCTGTGTTTCGGCTACCACCCCTATTTGAGGATCCCGGGGATCCCGCGGGAGCAATGGCGGCTCACCACCCCGACGATGCGCCGCCTGGCGGTCGACCACTGGGGCATCCCCACCGGCCAATCTCAGGAGTGGCCCGGAGGCACCGAGCCGCTCAAGCACGCCGAGTATGACGACGGCTTCGACAACGTGCCCAACGGGGCGGTGTTCTCGGTGTCCGGCGGTGACCGGCGCATCGACGTCCGGTTCGAGGCGGGTTATCCGGCCGCGCAGATCTTCGCGCCCCGCAACGACAACGTCGTCTGCATCGAGCCGATGGCCGCCCCGACCGACTCGTTGCGGCGCGGCACCTACCGTTATGCGGTCCCCGGCAAACCGGAGACCGCGCGGTTTTCGATCACGGTGACCTGAGCGGTCACCACATGCCGGGCACCAGGCGGTAGCGAACCTTCTGCGTGTACTCGAGGTATCCGTCCAGTTCCTCGTTGAGCAGGTTCTCCTCGTCGCGGATGCGCATGGCCAGCACCATCACGCCCGGCACGACGAGCAGCAGTCCCCAGTAGGACCCGAGCGCGAGCGGGATGCCCACCATCATGATCACGTTTCCGGTGTACATGGGGTGACGCACCACCCCGTACAGACCGCTGGTGGCCAGCGTCTGTCCGGTCTCCACCCGCACGGTGGCGGCGGCGTAGTTGTTCTGGATCACCACCAGCATCGGCGCCATGAGCCCGACCGCCACCAGAACGTTGCCGATCAGCGAAAGGGCCGGCGGGACATGGCTCCAACCGAAGCGGTGGTCGAGGGCGCTGACCACCAACATCGTCAACAGCGACAGCCACAACCCGCCCATGACCGCCTTTTGCACCGCCCGGGTCTCCGCGCCCGGCCCGCCGCTCATCCGCCGTTGGAGCGCGTCGGGATGGGCGCGCAGCAGATAGATGTTCGACGTCCATATCGACGCGAGGAACACCGCCACCAGAAGCCAGGCTTGCCAGTAGTCGACGGTGCCCGCGACGCCAAACACGATCAGCCCGAACACCACCGGTTGGATGAGCCCGGATATCAACAGTTTCAGCGCGGCCTTCACCGATCCTCCTTGCCGTGCCGTGACCGAGAGTGCAGACACCGCGTCATTTTCGGCTATTTCCTGGCGCCCGTCTGGTAGCCCGCCGAGTAAGTCAGGTGATAGTTCAGGCTTCTGACGGTGGGTGTGTCGAACAGGGTGGGCAGCGCGAGGTGGACACCGAAGGCGGCGTTGATCGCGGTGACCGCCCGCATCGCCGACAGCGAATCGCCGCCCAGGTCGAAGAACGAGTCGTCGACGCCGACGTGCTCGAGTCCGAGTACCTCGGCGAAGATGTCGACCAGGACCTGTTCGACCGGGGTGATCGGACCGCGGTCATCGCCGTCCTCGCCGTCGGATTCAGGTGGGCTCCCCGCCTGGTTGCTCCACCTGGCGAGCTGGGCGAGTTCCCCGTTGTCGGAGAGCCGCACGGCCGACAGCGGCTGGTTCGGGTCGGTGGTCATGGCCACCAGTACCCGCTTGAACCGATCCATCAGCGTGTGGATGGCGGGCTCGTCGAATACGTCGGCGCGGTATTGGATTCGAAGGTCGAGTTCGTCGCCCGGGACCGCCTGCACCGCGAGCGGGTAGTGGTAGAAGTCGCGGTTGTCGAGCCCGGCGATGGCCAGTCCGTCGGCACCCGCCAAGCGGGCGGTGTCGGTCGGGTAGTTCTCGTAGACGAAGACGGTGTCGAAAAGCCGCTTCTGGCCGGTGAGGCGGTGAATCTCGCTGAGCCCCAGGTGATCGTGTTCGAACGTGTGGTTGCGGACGCGTTGGAGTTGATCGAACAGGTCGACGGCGGTGGTGGTGGCGGCGATGTTCGCCCGCACCGGAACGGTGTTGATGAACAGGCCGATCATCGACTCCGCACCGGGCAGGTCGGTCGGCCGCCCGGAGACGACGGCGCCGAAGACCACGTCGTGCTGACCGGTCAGCCACGCCAACAGCTGCGCCCACGCGCCCTGAAGCACGGTGCTGACCGTGGTCTGGTGAGAGCGGGCGAACTCGTTGAGGGCCAGGGTGGTCTCCTGCGACAGCCGCACGGCGGCGACGCGTCGGTTCGCGGGAGCCAGCTGGTTTGGCGGGCCGACCAGGGTGGGGGTGTCGACCCCGGCCAGCACCTGGGCCCAGGCGGCGCGGGCGGCGTCGAGATCGCGTTCGGCCAGCCAGTCGAGGAACCGGCGGTAAGGCGTACTGGCCGGCAGCCGTTGTCCGTAGTAGCCGGCGAAGACCTCCCCCAGCAGAATCGGCAGCGACCAGCCGTCGAGCACGATGTGGTGGTTGGTCAACACGAAGCGGTGCTCGTCGGCACCGGTGCGGATCAGCACGGCCCGGATGGGCGATTGTCGAGTCAGGTCGCATACCGCGGCGCGCTCGGCGGCGCACACGGACGCGACGTGGTCCTCGACGTCGACCTCGGTATCGGCGAGATCCTCGTAGTGCCAGGGTATTTCGGTCTCCGCCGGGATGACCTGCACCGGCTGCTCGAACTTGGCGGAGAATCGGGCCGCCAGATGCGGGTGCCGGGTCACCGTCGCCTGCAGTGCCTTTCGCAGGCGGTCTTCATCAAGTGGGCCGGTCAGCGTCACGTCCAGCTGCACCGCATACACGTCATCGCCGGAATCACGGGCGATCCCCGCGTGGAACATCAAGCCCTGCTGCAGGGGGGTCAGCGGCAGGATGTCGGCGACCCGGTCGTTTTCGCACAGCTCGTCGATCTGATACTGCTCGAGCTGGGCGGGCGCGATGTCGGAGGGGGTCAGTCCGCCGCCGCCGCCGCGCACGTGGGTGCAGATTCCGGTGAGGGCGTCGAACCACAGTTGGCTGAGCCGGTTGACCTGTGAATGGTCCAACGCTGAAAGGGCCCAACTCCAGCCCGCGCGAAGACGCGGACCGGTGTCGGTGTCGACGGTGCCTGCGTTGAGTGCCAGGGTGTGCATCAACGGCATCGGGATCGCCGCGGCGACGCCGGTGACCGACCCGTCGCTGCAGATCTCCCAACGATCGCCGCCCGCATGATCGCCCCCGCCGGCCATCCGGCCCAGATAGTTGAATCCGATCGGTGGATCGGCTGCGTCGAGGTCGACGTTGTCGTTGAGGTAGCGCAGCATCCCGTAGGACAGCCCGTCGGGCAGGGTGCGCAGCTGTTCTTTGGCGGTCTTGATCGCCGCACCCAACGCGGGGTCGCCGGAGACCACCTGGCTCCAGGTCAGTCCGGCGGCCTGCATGGCGACCGGGTATTTGGCGGTGAACCATCCCACGGTGCGCGACAGGTCGACGTCGGCACCCAGCTCTTCGTCTCGGCCGTGTCCCTCCACGTCGATGCAGATCCGCTCGGCACCGGTGCCCAGGAACTCCGCCAGCGCCAACCCGAAGGCGATCAGCAAGATGTCGTTGATCCCGGTGTGAAACGCCGCGGGCACCTCACCGAGCAGCATCTGGGTGGTCTCGACATCCAGATCCAGAGCCAAGCTGCCTGCGTTGACGTAGGTGTCGACCACCGGTTGCACCGCGGGCAACGGGGGCGGTACCGCGGTGATCTCTCGCCAGACCTGGCTCTGTGCAACGACTTTGGGGTCGTGGGCGTGTTCGGCCAGCAGGGTGGCCCAGCGCTGGAACGAGGTGCCGGGTTGAGGCAGTGTGACCGGTTGGCCGGCGCGGTGCTGGGCCCAGGCCAGGTTGAGGTCCTCCAACAGGATCCGCCACGACACCCCGTCGACAACCAGGTGGTGTGCGACGACGAGCAGTTGGCCGGTGCGGGCCGCCCAGAGTGCGCTGACCATCTGCCCGGCGGCGGGGTTCAACCGTGACCGGGCCTGGATCACCGCGTCGTCGGTGAGCACGTCGATGGTGTGTAGGCAGTCGGCGGCGGTGACGGTGCCGGGCTCGGGCACCGTCAGCGTCCAGCGGCCGGCGGCGTCCTCCTCGACGCGCGCGCGCAGCATCGCGTGCCGATCCAGCAGCGCCTGCAGCATCACCAACACATCCGCCTCGCTGGTGCCGGAGGGCGCCTGCACCACCACCGTTTGGTTGAAGTAGTCCACGGGGTTGCCCGCGGCCTCTTGGCTTTCGAGCCAGCGGATGATCGGCGTGGCGATCACGGTGCCGGTACCGTCGTCGGATTCGGCGTCGAGGTCGGTGATGGTGGCGGTGCGGGCCAGGCGGGCCACGGTTTGTTCGGTGAAGATGTCACGGGGTCGACACAAGATCCCCGCGGCGCGGGCACGCGCGACCACCTGCATCGACAAGATACTGTCGCCGCCGAGTTCGAAAAACGACTCATCCACCCCGACCCGGTCCAACCCCAACACCTGGGCATAGATATCGGCCAGGATCTGCTCAACAGCATCACTGGGCGCCCGATAGGACTCCACGTCCTGATACTCCGGAGCCGGCAACGCCCGCTTGTCCAACTTGCCGTTGACCGTCAACGGCATCGCCTCCACGGCCACCACCGCCGCGGGCACCATATAGTCGGGCAACCGCTGCGCCAACACCGCACGCACCTCAGCCGCATCAGCATCACCGGTGATATAACCCACCAACCGCTTATCACCAGGACGGTCCTCACGCGCGATCACCTCGGCCTGAACCACCCCCGCCACCGCAGCCAACGCCGCCTGCACCTCACCGAGCTCGATGCGATACCCACGAATCTTGACCTGCTCATCAGCACGACCCAAATACCGCAACTGCCCCTGGCCATCCCAGGCCACCACATCACCGGTGCGATACATCCGCTGCCCACCCGGCCCGAACGGACACGCCACAAACCGCGACGCACTCAACCCCGAACGACCCACATACCCATAGGCCAGCCCCGCACCCACCACATACAACTCACCAGCAACCCCCGGCGGCACCGGCGCCAACCACTCATCGAGCACAAAAAACCCAAGATGAGCCAACGGCACCCCGATCGGACTGACCACACTGCCCACATCAGCCACCCCGATCGGCCTAAACGAGGCATGCACCGTCGTCTCGGTGATCCCATACATATTGATCAACCGCGGCCGATCCGGATGAGCCCCCAACCACCCCGACAACCGCTGCGGCTCCAACGCCTCCCCACCAAAGACCACCGCCTCAAGCCCCAACCGCCCACCAACCTCGGGCTCGACCTCCGCAGCAGCCTGCAACGCATAAAACGCCGACGGCGTCTGACTCAACACCGTCACCCGCTCATCAACCAACAACCCCAACAAATCCTGCGGCGAACGCACCACCGCATCCGGGACCACCACCACCTGGCCCCCAAACAACAACGCCCCCCAGATCTCCCACACCGAAAAATCAAACGCCAACGAATGACACTGCGAAAACACCTGCCCCGACAACCCCATCTGGGCATCCAACGTCTGCAACAACCGCGTCACACTGCCCTGGGCAACCGCCACCCCCTTGGGCCGACCCGTCGTCCCCGAGGTGTAAATCACATACGCCACCGCATCGGCACCCACCACCGGCAACGACACCGGCTGACCCCACTCGGCATCAGCCACATCCACCACACCCACACCACAACCGGCAAGCCGCTCAGCCAACACCGCCGTGGTCACCACCACCACCGGAGCCGCATCACCAACCACAAACTCCAACCGCGCCGCCGGCACCGAAGGATCCACCGGCACATACGCCGCCCCCACCTTCAACACCGCCAACATCGCCACCACAGCATCAACCGAGCGCGGCAACAACAACCCCACCCGATCCCCAACACCGACCCCACGACCAACCAACAACCCCGCCAACCGATCCGAGGCCACATCCAACTCGCGATACGTCAGCGACCGACCCTCACACGACACCGCCACCGACCCCGGCACCCGCGACACCTGCGCCCCAAACAACCCCACCATCGACCCAGACACCGACGCGGGTTGGCCCAACACCGCCTGGTTGCTCCACGCGTCGAGCAGCGCCCGCTCGTCGCTTCCCAGCACGTCGATGGCCGACAGCGACCGGTCCGAGTCGGTGAGCATCGCCGTCAGTACCCGCTCCAACCGGGCGATCATCGTCTCGACGCTGACGGCGTCGAACACGTCGGTGCGGAATTCGACCTCGCCCACGATGCCGGTGGGCGTCCCCTCCGCGCTCCACCGCTCGGCCAAGCCGAACGACAGGTCGGTGCGAGCGGTCTTTGTGTCAAGCGGTATTTCGGTGACCTGGACGTCGCCAAGGGTCAACCCCGCGGAGTCGCTGTTGTCCTCTCGGAGGTTGCGCCAGGACAGCATCACCTGGACCAGCGGGTGATGGGTCAGCGAGCGGGTCGGATTCAGCCGGTCGACGACGACTTCGAACGGCACATCCTGGTTCTCGTACGCGGCGAGGCTGCGTGCACGCACCTGCGCCAGCAGCTCGGCGACGGTGGGATCACCACCGACATCGACCCGCAGCACCAACGTGTTGACGAAGAAGCCCACCAGGTCGTCGAGCGCGGGATCACGCCGCCCGCCGATCGGAAAGCCCACCGCCACATCAGAACTCGCGCTGAGTTTGGCCAGCAGCACCGCCAGCGCCGCCTGCACCACCATGAAGCTGGTGACGTTGTGTTCGCGGGCCAGCCGGTCGATCTGCTGCTGCAACTCGGCCGACCACGCGAACGGCACGCGTGCGCCGCGGTAGTCCGCGACCGGCGGGTACGGCCGGTCGGTCGGCAACTGCAGCCGCTCGGGCATACCGGCCAGCGCTTCCTCCCAGTAGGCCAACTGAGCGGCGATGCGGCTTTCGGTGTCGGCGACGTCGCCGAACTGCGCGCGCTGCCACAACGTGTAATCGACGTAGGAGACCGGCAATTCGGCCCAGTCCGGGCCGCGCCCCTCGGCCCGGCTGGCATAGGCGACCCCCAGGTCGCGCACCAACGGCGCGATCGACAGCCCGTCCGCGGCGATGTGGTGCACCACGGACACCAGCAGGTGTTCATCGTCGGACATGCGGAAAAGCTGTGCCCGCAACGGGATTTCGGTGGTGAGATCGAACGGTCTCTGCGCGATCTCGTCGAGCGCGTCGTTGCGCCGGCTCTCCGACCAGTCGGTGGCGTCGACGACGGTCCAGCCGAGGTCGACGTCGGCGGCCGGCACCACCAATTGGCGCGGTGTCCCGTCGGGCGCGACGAACAGCGTCCGCAGACTCTCGTGCCTGCCGACGACATCGGCGAGTGCCGCGCCCAACGCGTCGGCATCCAGGATCCCGTGCAGGCTCAGCGCCACCGCGATGTTGTAGGTCGCCGACGGGCCTTGAAGCTGCTCGATGAACCACAGTCGGCTCTGGGCGAAGGACAGCGGCACCTCGGCGGGCCGTTCCGTCGCCTTCAGCGGCTCCAACCGTGCCTCGCCGCTGCCGATGCGCGGCGCGAACTGACCGACGGTGGGGGCTTCGAACAGCGTCCGCACCGAGACGCCGGCGTCGAAACTGGCGTTGACGGCCGCGACCAGACGCATCGCCAGCAGCGAATCGCCGCCCAAGTCGAAGAACGACTCGTCCACCCCGACCCGCTCGAGCCCGAGCACGTCGGCGTAGATGCCTGCCAGAATCTCCTCGGTCGGCGTGGTCGGGGCCCGGTATTCGCCTGCCGTGTATTCCGGCGTCGGCAGGGCCCGCCGGTCGAGTTTGCCGCCGACCCCCAGCGGAAGCTCGTCCAACGCCACCACCGCGGCCGGAACCATGTACGGGGGCAACCGCTCTGCCAGCGCGACGCGGGCCTTGGCCGGGTCGGCGGTTCCGGTGATGTAGCCCACCAGGCGCTTGTCCCCGGGGCTGTCCTCGCGGGCGATGACGACCGCCTGGTCCACCCCGTCCAACTCGGCGAGCGCGGCCTGGACTTCGTGCGGCTCGATGCGGTATCCGCGGATCTTGACCTGCTCATCGGCGCGCCCGAGATACTGCAGTTGTCCGTCGGAACGCCAGCGCACCAAATCCCCGGTCCGGTACATGCGGGCACCGGCCCCGGCGAACGGGCACGCCACGAACCGCGACCCGGTCAACCCCGACCGGCCGAGATATCCGACGCCCACCCCGCGGCCCGCCACGTACAGTTCGCCGACGACGCCCACGGGTACCGGCCGCAGCTGCTGGTCGAGGACGAACAGCGCCACCGTCGGTGGCGGCGCACCGATCGGCGCGGCGCCCGAACCCGCCGCCAGCGGGGCGCTCAGCGACGCGTAGACAGTGGTCTCGGTGGGGCCGTAGGCGTTGATCACCACCCGTCCCGGCGCCCATTGATCCACCACCTCGGCCGTGCAGGCCTCACCGCCGAGCAGCAGCGCCGTGGACTCCAGGCCCTCGGGTGAGAGCGCCGCGACCGCCGAGGGGGTCTGGGTGAGCACGTTGACCCGTTCCTTGACCAGCAGGGCGTGGAACTCATCCGGCGAGGTGACCACCGTCTCGGGCACCACGACCAGCCGCGCGCCGCCGAGCAGGGCAGCCCAGATCTCCCACACCGAGAAGTCGAACGCGTATGAGTGACACTGGGTCCACACCTGCTCGGCCGGCAGGTCGGTCGGTGTCGAATCCGCCAGATGCGCCAGGTTGGCGTGGGTGATCGCCACTCCCTTGGGGGTGCCGGTGGTGCCCGAGGTGTAGATCAGGTAGGCGATGTCGTCGGGAGCCGGTGCCGGCGGCGGGGTGCTCGGCCGGGTTTGGATGGCCGGATCGTTCAGGTCGACGACGACGACATCGCGTCCCTCCAGCCGCGGGCGCAGGTCCGCGGTGGTGATGACGGCGACGGGCGCGGCGTCGGTCAGCATGAAGTCCATCCGCGCCGGCGGCAGTGACGGGTCGATCGCCAGGTAGGCGGCTCCGGTCTTCAGCACTGCCAGCATGGCGACGACGGCTTGGTCCGAGCGTGTCAGCAGCAGCGCGGCACACGATCCGGGGCCGACACCGCGTTCAGAAAGCAAGTGCGCCAGTCGGTTAGCCGCGTCGTCGAGTTCACGGTAGGTCATGGGCTGGCCGCCGAAACTGAGCGCCACCGCCTCGGGTGCGCGGGCGACCTGCGCGGTGAACAACTCCGGAACCGATACGGCGGTGGGCGCGGGCCGCGACAGCAGAGCCCGGTTGCCCATCTCGTCGAGCCGAGCATGCTCGGCCTCTTCGAGCACATCCAGGGACGACAGCCGCCGCGCCGGGTCGGAGGTCATCGCCACCAGCATTCGGCGCAACCGTTCCATCATCAACTCGATGCTGGCGGTGTCGAACACGTCGGTGCGGAATTCGGCCAGCACCCCGATGCCGGTGGGCTCACCGGCCCTGGTCCAGCTTTCGCTCAACGCGAATGCCAGGTCCACTCGGGCGGTGTGGGTGTCGACCGGGATCTGGGTGATCTGCAGATCCCCTAGGGCCAAGGCGATCTCGTCACTGGCTTCCCCGGGGAGGTTGCGCCAGGACAGCATCACCTGGACCAGCGGGTGATGGGTCAGCGAGCGGGTCGGATTCAGCCGGTCGACGACGACTTCGAACGGCACATCCTGGTTCTCGTACGCGGCGAGGCTGCGTGCACGCACCTGCGCCAGCAGCTCGGCGACGGTGGGATCACCACCGACATCGACCCGCAGCACCAACGTGTTGACGAAGAAGCCCACCAGGTCGTCGAGCGCGGGATCACGCCGCCCGCCGATCGGAAAGCCCACCGCCACATCAGAACTCGCGCTGAGCTTGGCCAGCAGCACCGCCAGCGCCGCCTGCACCACCATGAAACTGGTGGCATTGTGTTCGCGGGCCACCTGGGCGATTCGCTGCTGCAGTTCGACGGGCCACAGCGTGGAGATGCTGGCTCCGCGTTGGTCGGCCACCGGCGGATAGGGCCGGTCGGTCGGCAACTGCAGCCGCTCGGGCATGCCGGCCAGCGCTTCCTCCCAGTAGGCCAACTGGGACGCGATCAGGCTGTCCTCGTCGTTCAAGTCGCCGAACTGCGCGCGCTGCCACAACGTGTAATCGGCGTACTGCACGGGCAATTCGTCCCACACGGGATCGAGCCCGGCGCAGCGACAGACGTAGGCGACACCGAGGTCGTTGACCATCGGGCCCATCGACAGGCCGTCCGCCGCGATGTGGTGCACCACGCACACCACCACGTGTTCGTCGGCCGCGACACGGAAGAGCTTTATCTGCAAGGGGATTTCGGTCGCCAGGTCGAACGGGTGGCCCACGACACCGTCGATGGCCTCATCCAGCTCGGCTTCAGACCAGGTAGTGGCGTCGACGACGTCCCAGCCGAAGTCGGCCTCGTCGGCGGGCACCACAACTTGCCGCGGAATCCCCTCGGGCGCCGGGAAGATCGTGCGCAGGCTTTCGTGACGACCCACGACGTCGGCCAGCGCCGCGCCCAGCGCTTCGACGTTCAGGTGTCCTTGCATCCGCAGGCCGACCGCCATGTTGTAGGTGGGTGACGGCCCCTGCAACTGGTCGAGGAACCACAGCCTGTTCTGGGAGAACGACAGCGGGATCACCGCGGGTCGCTCCATGGCCACCAACGGTTCCAGCCGATCGTCGTCGGCGCCGATGCGGGCCGCGAGCTGGGCGATCGACGGCGCCTCGAACAACACGCGCACGGAAAGACCGGCGTCAAGGGCGGTGTTGACGGCGGTGACCAGACGCATCGCCGTCAACGAGTCGCCGCCCAAGTCAAAGAACGAGTCGTCCACCCCGACCCGCTTGACGTCCAGCACCTTGGCGTAGATGCCCGCCAGGATTTCCTCGACCGCGGTCGACGGGGCACGGTAGTTCTCGGCGTCCTCGAACTCCGGTGCCGGCAGCGCTCGCCTGTCGAGTTTTCCGTTGACCGTCAGCGGCAGCGCGTCGATCGCGATGATTGCTGCGGGAACCATGTACTCGGGTAGCCGCTGGGCCATCGCCGCGCGCGCGGCGGCCACGTCGGCGTTGCCGGTGATGTAGCCGACCAACCGCTTGTCGCCGGGGCGGTCCTCACGCGCGACCACCACAGCCTGCTCGACCCCGTCCAGCTCCGCCAGCACCGCGCGGACCTCACCCAGCTCGATGCGGAACCCGCGGATCTTGACCTGCTCGTCGGCGCGGCCGACATACCGCAGCTGACCGTCGGCGCCCCACCACACCAGATCCCCGGTGCGGTACATCCGCTGACCGGGCGGCCCGAAGGGACACGCCACGAACCGGGACGCCGACAACCCCGGCCGTCGCCAATACCCCAGGCCCGCTTGTGCGCCGGCCACGTACAGCTCGCCGATCACGCCGACCGGCGCCGGCCGCAGCCACTGGTCCAGCACGAAGAACGCGAGATCGGGCAGCGGACCGCCGACGGGGCTGACATCGGCATCGGCGTCGCCCTCGACGATCTCGCGGAACGACGCATGTACCGTCGTTTCGGTGGTGCCGTACAAGTTGAGGAGCCGCGGCGAACCCGGGTGGTTGTCCAGCCAGGACCGAAGACGTTGGGGCTCAAGCGCTTCCCCGGCGAAGATCACCGCCTGCAGCTTGAGCTGCCTGCTGAGCTCGGGCTGCAGTGCGTCGGCGGTCTGCAACGCATAGAACGCCGACGGCGTCTGGCTCAAGATGGTGACCTGCTCCTTGGCCAACAGCGCGTGGAAGTCCTCCGGCCCTCGGGCCACCGCTTCCGGGACCACCACCAAGCGGCCGCCGAACAGCAGTGCGCCCCACATCTCGCACACCGAGACGTCGAAGGCGAGCGAATGCCACTGAGACCAAACCTGGCCGGCCAGTTCGATACCGACGTCCATCGCTTCCAGCAGCCGGGTCACGTTGGCATGGGTGATGGCCACGCCCTTGGGAACGCCGGTGGTGCCCGAGGTGTAGATCAGGTATGCGAGTTCGTCGGCTGCGGGCTCGGGCAGTGCGGTGTGCGGTTGGGCGCCGATGGCCGGGTCGTCGACGTCGATGATGCGCAGGCCCTGATCCGCGAGTCGATCGGCCAGCTCGGGTGTGGTGAGGGCAACCGTCGGCGAGGCGTCGTCGAGCACGAGCTGCATGCGCGCCGCCGGCGCCGTCGGGTCGATCGGCACATAGGCCGCACCGGTTTTGAGCACGGCCAGGATCGAGGTGATCGCGTCGGCCGAGCGCGGTAACAGCAACGCGACCCGCTGCCCCGGCCCGACACCCATTCCGGCCAGCAGATGCGCCAACCGGTTGGCCGCCTCGTCGAGCTCGCGATAGGTCAGCGACCGGTCCTCGAAAGTCAGCGCCGTCGCCTCCGGGGAACGCGCCACCTGCGCGGCGAACAACCCGGGGATCGACGTGGGCGCGGGCGCAGGTTGGCTCAGTACCTCCTGGTTGCTCCACGCGTCGAGCCGAGCCCGCTCGTCGCGGCCCAGCACGTCGATCGCCGACAGCGGCCGGTCCGGGTCGGCGATCATCGCCGCCAGCACCCGCTCGAATCGCTCGATCAGCGTCTGCACATCGGACGCATCGAAGACCTGGGTTTCGTACTCGACGCGAAGACCCAACTCGCTGCCGGGCAGGGCCTGCACCGCCAGCGGGTAGTGGTTGTATTCGTGGTGAGCGAACCCGGTGACGGCCAGCGCGTCGTCGCCGGGTAGTTTCGCCGCGTCGATCGGATAGTTCTCGTAGACGAAGAAGGTGTCGAACAGCCGATCTTGACCGGTGACCCGATGGATTTCGCTCAGCGCCAGATGTTGATGGTCAAGCGTCTGGGTGTGGGCGTCGCGCAACTGCTCGAGAAGACCCGCGGCGGTGGTGCCCGCCGTGATCCTCGCTCGCACCGGCACCGTGTTGATCAGCAGGCCCACCATCGAGTCGGCGCCCAGCACCTCATCCGGGCGTCCCGAGACCGTGGTGCCGAACGCGACATCGCTCTGGCCGGTCAGCGACGTCAGCACCCGCGCGTAGACGCCCTGTAGCACGGTGCTGACCGTGGTCTGATGCGAGCGCGCGAACTCACCGAGAGCGGCTGTGGTGTCCTCGGATACGGTGAACGACGCGACGGCCCGCTGCCCCTGTTCCACCTTGCCCGATAGCCCGACGAGCGTCGGATGTTCGAAGCCGGCCAGCACTTCGGCCCAGGCGGCGCGGGCGGCATCGAGATCGCGTTCGGCCAGCCAGCTGACAAAGCGGCGGTACGGGGTGGCCGGAGGCAACCGCCGACCGTGATAACTGGCGAACACCTCCCCCAGCAGAATCGGCAGCGACCAGCCGTCGAGCACGATGTGGTGGTTGGTCAACACGAAGCGGTACTGCTCGGCTCCGGTGCGGACCAACGCCGCCCGGAACGGGGGCTGGTCGGCCAGATCGCACACGGCGGCACGTTCCGCCGCGCACAGCGCTGCGAACTGCTCCTCGACGACGTCACTGCCGCCGTCGAACTCGACGTACTGCCACGGCACCACCGGTTCGGTCACCAGGATCTGTACCGGCTCAGCGAACTGTTGCGAGAACCGGGCCGCTACGTTGGGATGCCGCGACACCACCGTCTGCACGGCCGCGCGGAGTTTGTCCCGATCCAGCCGACCCGTCAGCGTGACGTCGAGTTGCACGGCGTACGTATCGTCGCCGGCCTGCGCGGCGCTGGCGTGAAACAGCAGCCCCTGCTGCAGCGGGGTCAGCGGCAGTACATCAGCTATCCGCATACTGCCGCTGAAGCTCGTCGATTTGTTCTTGGCTGAGACCGGCGACGATGTCGGAGGGGGTCAGTCCGCCGCCGCCGCCGCGCACGTGGGTGCAGATGCCGGTGAGGGCGTCGAACCACAGTTGGCTGAGCCGGCTGACCTGTGCGTGGTTCAGCACCGACGGCGCCCACGTCCAGATCGCGCACAGGGCGGGGCCGGTGTCGGTATCGACGGTCCCTGCGTTGAGTGCCAGGGTGTGCGTCAACGGGATGGGCGGTTTGACGCCGGGGCTGACGGTGGCCAAGCCGTCCCAGCAGATCTGCCACACGTCACCGGAGCCGTCGGCCGTGGCCGCACCTTGGCGGCCCAGGTAGTTGAACGCGATCGGTGGATCGGCTGCGTCGAGGTCGACGTTGTCGTTGAGGTAGCGCAGCATCCCGTAGGACAGCCCGTCGGGCAGGGTGCGCAGCTGTTCTTTGGCGGTCTTGATCGCCGCACCCAACGCGGGGTCGCCGGAGACCACCTGGCTCCAGGTCAGTCCGGCGGCCTGCATGGCGACCGGGTATTTGGCGGTGAACCATCCCACGGTGCGCGACAGGTCGACGTCGGCGCCCAGCTCTTCGTCTCGGCCGTGTCCCTCCACGTCGATGCAGATCCGCTCGGCACCGGTGCCCAGGAACTCCGCCAGCGCCAACCCGAAGGCGATCAGCAAGATGTCGTTGATCCCGGTGTGAAACGCCGCGGGCACCTCACCGAGCAGCATCTGGGTGGTCTCGACATCCAGGTTCACCGCCAGGTTCCCCGCGGTGTTCAAAGTGTCCGTCTCGGGGCTCGCCGGTGACAGCGCCGCGGGGGTCGCCGCGATCTGGCGCCAAGTGTCGGTCTGTGCAACGACTTTGGGGTCGTGGGCGTGTTCGGCCAGCAGGGTGGCCCAGCGCTGGAACGAGGTGCCGGGTTGAGGCAGTGTGACCGGTTGGCCGGCGCGGTGCTGGGCCCAGGCCAGGTTGAGGTCCTCCAACAGGATCCGCCACGACACCCCGTCGATCGCCAGGTGATGGACGATCGCCACCAACCGTCCCGTCGACTTGACCCAGAGTGCGCTGACCATCTGCCCGGCGGCGGGGTTCAACCGCACACCGGCCTGGATCACCGCGTCGTCGGTGAGCACGTCGATGGTGTGTAGGCAGTCGGCGGCGGTGACGGTGCCGGGCTCGGGCACCGTCAGCGTCCAGCGGCCGGCGGCGTCCTCCTCGACGCGCGCGCGCAGCATCGCGTGCCGATCCAGCAGCGCCTGCAGCATCACCAACACATCCGCCTCGCTGGTGCCGGAGGGCGCCTGCACCACCACCGTTTGGTTGAAGTAGTCCACGGGGTTGCCCGCGGCCTCTTGGCTTTCGAGCCAGCGGATGATCGGCGTGGCGATCACGGTGCCGGTACCGTCGTCGGATTCGGCGTCGAGGTCGGTGATGGTGGCGGTGCGGGCCAGGCGGGCCACGGTTTGTTCGGTGAAGATGTCACGGGGTCGACACAAGATCCCCCGCGGCGCGGGCACGCGCGACCACCTGCATCGACAAGATACTGTCGCCGCCGAGTTCGAAAAAACGACTCATCCACCCCGACCCGGTCCAACCCCAACACCTGGGCATAGATATCGGCCAGGATCTGCTCAACAGCATCACTGGGCGCCCGATAGGACTCCACGTCCTGATACTCCGGAGCCGGCAACGCCCGCTTGTCCAACTTGCCGTTGACCGTCAACGGCATCGCCTCCACGGCCACCACCGCCGCGGGCACCATATAGTCGGGCAACCGCTGCGCCAACACCGCACGCACCTCAGCCGCATCAGCATCACCGGTGATATAACCCACCAACCGCTTATCACCAGGACGGTCCTCACGCGCGATCACCTCGGCCTGAACCACCCCCGCCACCGCAGCCAACGCCGCCTGCACCTCACCGAGCTCGATGCGATACCCACGAATCTTGACCTGCTCATCAGCACGACCCAAATACCGCAACTGCCCCTGGCCATCCCAGGCCACCACATCACCGGTGCGATACATCCGCTGCCCACCGGGCCCGAACGGACACGCCACAAACCGCGACGCACTCAACCCCGAACGACCCACATACCCATAGGCCAGCCCCGCACCCACCACATACAACTCACCAGCAACCCCCGGCGGCACCGGCGCCAACCACTCATCGAGCACAAAAAACCCAAGATGAGCCAACGGCACCCCGATCGGACTGACCACACTGCCCACATCAGCCACCCCGATCGGCCTAAACGAGGCATGCACCGTCGTCTCGGTGATCCCATACATATTGATCAACCGCGGCCGATCCGGATGAGCCCCAACCACCCGACAACCGCTGCGGCTCCAACGCCTCCCCACCAAAGACCACCGCCTCAAGCCCCAACCGCCCACCAACCTCGGGCTCGACCTCCGCAGCAGCCTGCAACGCATAAAACGCCGACGGCGTCTGACTCAACACCGTCACCCGCTCATCAACCAACAACCCCAACAAATCCTGCGGCGAACGCACCACCGCATCCGGGACCACCACCACCTGGCCCCCAAACAACAACGCCCCCCCAGATCTCCCACACCGAAAAATCAAACGCCAACGAATGACACTGCGAAAACACCTGCCCCGACAACCCCATCTGGGCATCCAACGTCTGCAACAACCGCGTCACACTGCCCTGGGCAACCGCCACCCCCTTGGGCCGACCCGTCGTCCCCGAGGTGTAAATCACATACGCCACCGCATCGGCACCCACCACCGGCAACGACACCGGCTGACCCCACTCGGCATCAGCCACATCCACCACACCCACACCACAACCAGCAAGCCGCTCAGCCAACACCGCCGTGGTCACCACCACCACCGGAGCCGCATCACCAACCACAAACTCCAACCGCGCCGCCGGCACCGAAGGATCCACCGGCACATACGCCGCCCCCACCTTCAACACCGCCAACATCGCCACCACAGCATCAACCGAGCGCGGCAACAACAACCCCACCCGATCCCCAACACCGACCCCACGACCAACCAACAACCCCGCCAACCGATCCGAGGCCACATCCAACTCGCGATACGTCAGCGACCGACCCTCACACGACACCGCCACCGACCCCGGCACCCGCGACACCTGCGCCCCAAACAACCCCACCATCGACCCAGACACCGACGCGGGCGCCGCAGGCGCGCTCAAGACCTCCCGGTTACCCCACCCCTCGAGCCGAACGCGCTCATCGGTATCCAACACCTCCACCGACGACAACCGCCGACCTGAATCAGCGACCATCAACCCCAGCACCCGCTCCAAACGCTTGGCGAGTTCGGGGAGGTCGAAACGGGACAACGGCCCACCGCCACCGGATGTGCTGAAGAAGAGTTGGTCACCGGCGCCGGAGAAGATCAGCCCGAAGTCACCGACTTGACCGGGGTTGGTGAAGGACGCCGATGCCTCCACACCGGCGAAGTCCAGCGTCAGTGCCGACGGCATGAAGTTGACGCTCACCCGGTGGGCCGGCTGTTCGGTACCGCGGGTTCCGGCTTTGCGTTCGAGGGCGTACACCGGAAACCGCTGATGCTGGAGGGCTTCTCGGATTCGGGCGTCAACATATGCGCAGAAGTCGGCTACGGTCGAGTCCGGCGCGACCTTCAACACCAGCGGCACGACCCCCGACACCATTCCGGGGAGTGTCTTGGATTCCGGACGTACTCGCCTGCTGACCGGGAAGTCGAGGACTACCTCTGAATTGGCGCCGCACCAGCCACGCACCAGGAGCGCGCACGCAGCGGTGATGACCGATGATCGAGGCAGATTCCACGCCTCGGACAGCTCCTGGATCTGCCGAAGAACAACGGGATCCAATCGCACCGGTGTCGGGGGCTGATCCGCGTCGTCGTCGTTCGCGGTGGTCTGCGGCAAGCAGGTGGCGTGTTCGGTGTGCGCCGGCAGGTTCTCGGCCCAGTAGGCCTGGTCGACCTCGTGGTCCGGAGACGCCTCGTAGTCCGATTCGCAGTCAACCAGGTCCTGCAGCGAGCCGAAGAACGCGGGCGGGCACGGGGTGCCGGAAACCATCGCGGCGTAGACGGTCGCAATCCGATGCGCCAGCAGCGTGATTCCGGTGCCGTCGATGACGATGTGATGAAAGCAGCCGAACAGATAGAACTCGTCGTCCCAGGTCTGGAAGAGCACGAATTTGAACAGCGGGCCGTCGAGCGGCATCGGCGTGCGTTGGATCTCGCGCGCCATCCGGCGGGCTTCCTGCACCGGATGGCGGGAGTCGGTCAGATCGTGGAACGCGACGTCGACATCGGGGTCCTCGATCGCCTGTTGCAAGACTTGGCCATCCACCTCGAAGATCGCGGCCCTGGCCGGTTCGGCCTCCTTCATCACCTGGCGGATGGCCCGTCCCAGCAAGTCACGGTCGATGGCGCCGTCGAACCGCGCCAGCACACCCAACTGCCAGTCGGTGGTGGAGTGGCCGGTCTCCTGTGCAAGCCAGATGTCGAGTTGTGCGCGCGTCAACTGCAGCGCGTTGCCTTCAAACTTCATTCGTTCCCCGAACCCAAACGCACTAGTTATCGGAAGTCCCGCTCGCGGCCAGCCTCTCGCGCAGAGTCTTGGGCCGGATGTCAGGCCAGTTGCGTTCGATGTAGTCAAGACACGACGCGCGGTCCGCTTCGCCGTACACCACCTGCCAACCGGCAGGCACGTCGGCGAAGGTCGGTCACAGGCTGTGTTGCTCCTCGTTGTTGACCAACACGAAGAAGCTGCCGCTTTCGTCGTCAAAGGGGTTGCTAGACACCCAGGCTCTCCCGATCAACTAATTGACGCTTCTGCAAGATCTCGTAAACCATACTTCGCAGCCGGAACGCTGTCACGGGGTTCGGAGTTAACCCAGTCACGTGCAGTTACGTTTCCGCGGGTTAACTTGCGGTATCGGTCTTTTGAGCGCAACGCTTAGTTTTGCACCCGTTACCGACGGTAATGCGTAAAAGTCAGCACATTGCATTCAATTTGCTGAAACCGCCAACGGGCGCTTCGCCCCACACCCGCGAGAACCCACGTCTGGATGCCGGCACCAACTCCCAGCGCGTCCGGCCGCACGGCCCCGACCGCTCCCACCGTGCGGTGCGGGCGACTTGTGGAAAGGGTTGCGGCCTAATTTATTTCTAGGAGGACCCCGCGGTACGTAATTGCGATCGCAATATTCGGTACTCCAACAAGCCCGCCCGTAACTGTTCGTAGATGGCCGACCCGGGTAACGCGAGAAAGTTCGCGACACGCGCGTTTCCGTCGCCATAAACCTGCGCCCAGTTGCTGCTCGCTTGGTCGCGTGAGGCCAACACATTAGCGGTGATATCGCGGTCGCTTTCGGTGACAAAACCCAGCGATGCCAAACGCATCCTGACGTAATCCCAGTCGTCCGGGCTCAGGAAGTCGGTGTGCAAGAACCATGCGCCGGAACGGCAGATTCTGCGTACCTCGTTCAGGAACTTCGGCAGGTTTCCATAAGAATGCGACGACTCCACATTCAGGACTGCGTCGCAGAACTCATCAGGCAGGGGCAGATTCAGCGCATCGCCGACCTTGAAATCGATCGCATGCTTGGCATGAGCCTTATTGCAGAAGGCGATCGCTTCGGAGGACATATCAATGCCGATGACCTCACCGTCGAATTTCTCCGCCACCAGTGCCGAGTTCCCACCTCGACCGCAACCGATCTCGACAATGGTGCGGTTATTGAGGTCAACGGGACCGACAACCTCCAACACCAGTCGGACCGAGTTGGCATTGAAAGTGCCGTCGCGAATATCGAAGACGGACTCGTTGTTCGCATCCGTCGGAAGGTATCCGTAGTTGAGGAAGAACGATGAATCGGCCACTCCGACTTCTTCCAGGCGGCGACTGAGCTTGTTGTAGAAGCTGCGCCATCCGCCGGCGGTCGTCGAAAGCAGGTCATCGGCAAGGTACGCCGACATCGCCACTTGTGAATCGTCCTCGGATTCGACTTGCACCGAAGGTTCGCCAGGACGTTCCATCGCCGTCATAGCACCCAACTCCGCATGGATTCTCCGATCATTGTGTGGGCTCGGATGAACCGACGGAATCCGAATCCTTGAACTCCGGCATCTGAGCCGCCAGGTATTCGGCGAGCGACCCGATCGTCGGGTAGTCGAACACCGCGGTGGCACTGATGGTGACCGCGCCGCCGAACTGCGGCAACAACCGGTTGCTGAATTCGACCGCCATCAGCGAATCCGTGCCCAACTCGAGGAACCTGCTGGTGGCCGCCGGGGGCTGCGCAAGCCGAAGGAAGTTCTGTACCTCGTACCGCAGGTACTCGGTGAGGAAGTTCCCGCGTTCTTCTTCGGGCACGTCGTGCAGTTGCCGGAGCAACTCGCTGTCGCCGCGCGTCGCCGCGACCGTGCTGGGAAGCAGATGGTCGAGGATGAACGGTCGAGTCCCGCCCAGCCCCTTGGCCGCACGCTGCCAATTGGCCTTGAGAACGGTCACCTGCCCCGTTCCGTGGGCGACGATCTCGTTGAGCGCGTTGAGCGCGGCAGCGGGTTCCAACGGAATCAGCCCTTGCGCGCTGAGGTTGGCGCGCGCGGCGTGCGATGTCGCCATGCCGCCCTGCGCCCATGGCCCCCAGTTGACGCTGGTCGCGGGCAGTCCCTGCGCGCGACGCGCCGCGACGAGTCCGTCGAGCAGCGCGTTGGCCGTCACGTAGTTGGCCTGGCCCGGAGAACCCAGCACGCTGGCGGCCGACGAATACACGATGAAGAATTCCAGTTCGTCGCTGTTCGTCAACCGGTGCAGGTGGTGTGCCCCAAACGCCTTGGGCGCCAACACCGTCCGGAACCGCTCGACGTCCTGCTGAGTCAGCAACGCGTCGTCCAGCACACCCGCGCCGTGCACCACTCCCGCCAGCGGCGGGAGCTCCGCGCGGATCCGGTTCAGCAACTCCGCAACCTGGCCCTCATCGCCGACATCTGCGGTGAACGTGTGGATCTGGCACCGATACCGCTCCATGATGTCGGCAATGGCGCGTTGCGCCTCCGCGTCGGGCATCCGCCTGCTGGTCAACACGACGTGTCCTGCGCCGAGCTGGGCCAGGTGCGCCGCCGTGTGCAGGCCGAGCGCACCGACGCCGCCGGTGACCAGGTAGGTCCGATCGCCACGCGGCTGAAGAGGTGTCGGCATCTGCAGCACGATCTTGCCGATGTGCCGCGCCTGCTGCATGCGGCGGAACGCGACCTTGGCCTCCGTCAGCGGATAGACCTCGGCGGGAAGCGGCAGCAGCTCGCCGCGGCCCATGCTGTCGGCCAACTGGGCCAACAGGTCGCCCACCCGCTCGGGCTCTTGCTCGATTGTCGCGTCCAGCGCGACGATCTCGTAGGCGATGTCGGGGCGGACCGCGGCCATCTGCTCGGGAGACCAGATGTCGCGCTTGGCGATCTCGACGAACCGACCACCCTTGGCGGTAGCCCGCACTGTCGCTTCGATGAAACCCTCATTGGTGAGGCTGTTGAGCACCACGTCCACACCGGCACCGTCGGTGTCGGCGAGGATCTGATCCGCGAAGGCCGTCGTGCGCGAGTCGTAGACGTAATCCACGCCCATCTCGCGCAGCGTCGCCCGTTTGTAGGTGCTGGCGGTGGCGAAGACCGTCGCACCGGCCTGGCGGGCCAACTGGATCGCGGCGAGCCCCACGCCACCGCTGGCAGCGTGTATCAGCACACGCTCACCCGGGCGGATCTTCGCCCAGTCGAACGCCAGCCGCGTCGTCAGCGCCCCGGCGGGTATGGTCGCCGCTCCCACCGCGCTCACCCCGTCGGGCAACGGCGACAGGAACTCGGCCGGAATGTTGACCCGGGACGCGAACCCGCCCTGCATGAAGCCGAAGACGCGCTGACCGACCTCGAAGCCGGTGACGCCGTCACCCACCTCGGTGACGATGCCCGCCAGGTCGCCGCCGATCCGTCCCGGATCGCCCGGGTACAGGCCGAGCACGTTCAGCACGTCGCGGAAGTTGAGACCCGCGGCCTCGACGCGGATCTGCACCTGACCCGCCGGTGGCGGCGGCACGTCGATCTCCACCAGACGCAGGTTGTCGATGGCGCCGCGTTCGGTCGGCTCGAGAATGTAGTCGGTTCCGCGGGGCACCGACAGCGGGCCGCCACGCGCCCACGGCAGCACCCGGGGCACCAGGTACTTCCCTTGCCGCAGAGCCAGTTCGGGCTCTTCGACCGATGCGCCGATCAGACCTGGCAGCGTGCGCACGACGTCGTCGAGTTCGTCGAAGTCGACCAGTTTGCAGCGCAGCGCCGGTTGCTCGGTGATGATCGTCCGCCCGAGCCCCCACAGCGCCGACTGCACCGGGTCGACCGGCTCGCCGGATTCGGTGGCCACCGCTCGTTCGGTGACGATCCACAGCCCTCCGGTGAGTTTGACGTCCTCGTGCGCCTGCAGCGTGCGCACGACGGTGAGCAACTGATCGATCTCGCTCTCCAGCCGCGCGGCGAACTCACCGGCCGACTCCTCGGCGCCCGGTTGTCCCAAGCAGCGCCAGACGATGCCGCTGATCGGGGCCCCGCAGTCCTGAGCCTGGGCGATCAGCCGCTTCCAGGACTCTGGATCCGAAGCCGAATCCCGGTCCAGCACGACCGAACCCGCCAGCGCTGCCGACAGTTCGTCGAACCCGGCGACCACCCAGGTGCCGTCGGGTGTCCCGGCGGCATCGCTTTGCGCCGGCGACGGCATCTCCTGCCAGCCCATGGTGTAGAGGTTGCGGGTTGCATCGCCGCCGAGCCCACGCAGCAACGCTTCTCGGGGTGCGCGTTTCACCGCGAACTCGCGGATTTCGCCAAGCAGCCGACCGTCCCGGTCCACGAACTCCAGGTCGAAGACCTGCGTCTCGCTCTCGGCGCTGCCGGTCTGCCACTTCGCGCGGCAGTAGAACCGCTTCGGCATCTTCTCCCGGAGCACGACCCGCCCATACCGCAGCGGCAGGAACAGATCGGCCATGGGACCGCCCTCCTCCGTCGCTGCCAGCACCGCGGGGAATGCCGGGAAAGCCACCCCGGTGCACAGGTCGAGCAACACCGGATGGATCGGCTCGCTGCCGAGCTGCTCGGTGAGCTCCTCGCCGATCGTGACGTCGCCGATCGCTTCACCGTCACCGGCCCACAGCGATTTCAGCGAGGTCGCCCAGGTCGGGCCCCAGATCAGCTCCATGTCGGCGAAGGTGTCGAACAGCTGCTGCGGTCGGGTCCGCCGCAACCGTTCGCACGCGGCCTCGATGGTTTCTGACGAATCCGGCGCCGGCACGTCGTCGATGCTGGTGACGATCCGGCCGTCGGCGTTCAAGGCCCACTCGGCGTCGCGCTCACCGTAGGGCCGGCTGTGCACATGGAAAGTGGAACCACTTCCGTCCTCGAGCGGACGCAACGTCAACTGGACCTCGCGAGAGGCCTTCACGGGCAGAATGATCGGCTCGTAGAAGAAGACGTCACGCACCTGCGCGGGCACTCCGGCCGCGGCCAGCGCCATCGCGGCGTACGTTGCGCCCGGAACGACAACGGTGCCGTAGATGACGTGATGAGCCAACCACGGCTGCGTCTTGACCGACCAGCGGCCGGTGTAGACCGTCTCGCCGGACGCGAGATCCTTGACGCTGCCCAGAATTCCGGACTCGAATACGCCCTGGCCGTCGATGTCTCGGATGTCGACGGTCTTGGGCCAGAAACGCCGCCGCTGGAACGGATAGGTGGGCAGTTCGACCCTGCGGCGCGGCCGGTGATGCACCGCGGCGAAGTCGGGCCGATGGCCGGCGACATAGACCGCGGCCAGCGCCTCTGCCATCTGCCGCCGATCATCGGTGCCCTTGCGCAGGCAGGCGACGGCGCGCGGAGCGGGCGAGGACTCCGGCCAGGCCTGCACCGCGGCCCCGGTCAGGATCGGTTGCGGGCCGATCTCCATCAACACCGAGCACCCCAGCTGGGCCACTGTTTCGATGCTTTCGGCGAACTGCACCGGCTGCCGGGAATGGCGACGCCAATACTGCGCGTCCAGCGGGGTATCCGCCGTGAGTACCGCGCCGGTGCGATTGCACACCAACGGCAGCGTCGGGGTGGCGAACTCGAATCCTCTTGCGAAAGCCTCGAATTCGTCGAGTGCCGGCTCCAACAACACCGAATGGAAGGCGTGGCTGGTGTCCAGCCAGGTGCACCGGGTGCCGTCTTCACTCAGCTTGGCCACGATCTGTTCCAGATCCCCGGCCGGACCCGACAACACGGTGTTAGGGCCGTTGTAGGCGGCGACCGAGACCTGCGGGAAGTTCTCGGCGGCGCGCTCGACCTGCGTGGGGGCCGCGAAGACCGCCACCATCCGGCCGCCCTCGGGCAGCTCCCCGAACAGGCGGCCACGCTCGGCGATCAACCGCGCCCCGTCCTCGAGGCTGAACACGCCGGCCACGCACGCCGCCGCGTACTGACCCACGCTGTGCCCGAGGACCACGTCGGGCTCGATGCCCCACGATTGCCACAGCCGGGCCAGCCCCATTTCGACGGCGAACAGTGCCGGCTGAGCGAACGAGGTGTGGCCCAGCGACTTTCCAGCCTTGTCGCCGGCGTCGCCGTCGGTTTCGAACATCACCTCCAGCAACGGGCGCGGCAGCATCCCGTCGACGGCCTCCGCGCAACGGGTCACCGTTTCGGCGAACACCGGCTCGGTGTCGAACAGTTCGCGCGCCATCCCGGGGTACTGGCTGCCCTGTCCGGTGAACAGCCACGCTGTCTTCGGCGGGTCACCGCACTCGCCTCGGACCGCACCCGGCCCCAACCGGTTCTCGGCCAGTTCGGCCAGCAGTTCGCGCGCGTTCGACACCGAGTCCACCACCATCGCGGCCCGGTGCTCGAAGTGCGAACGCCCGGCACCGGCAGTGAAACTCAGGTCGGCGATGTCGACGTCCGGATGGCTGTCCAACCATTCGGCGTACCGCTGCGCCAACGCCGCCAACGCCTGCGGCGACCGCGCCGACAGCGGCAGCACACTCACCGATTCGTCACCGGTGGTCGGCTCGGAAACCGGTTCTGCCGCAGCAGACTTCGACGGTGCTTCTTCGATGATGACGTGGGCATTGGTACCGGAGAACCCGAACGAACTGGTCCCTGCGCGGCGCGGTCGGCCGTCGGCCTGCCACGGAATCGGTTTGTCGACCACCTGCACCGGCAGCGAGTCCCACGGGATGTTCGGCGACGGGTTCTGGAAGTGCAGGTTCTGCGGCAGCATTCCGTGCTGCAACGACAGCACGACCTTGATCAGCCCGGCGATGCCCGCCGCGGATTCGAGGTGGCCGACGTTGGTCTTCACCGATCCGATGAGCAGCGGACGGTTCGCATCCCGACCGTTGCCGTAGGCGGCCGCGGCGGCCTGCACCTCGATCGGGTCACCCAGCGAGGTGCCGGTGCCGTGCGCCTCGAGATAGTCGATGTCTCCGCCGACGAGACCGGCGCGAGCCAGCGTGGCGGTGATAAGCCGTTGCTGCGCACCACCGTTGGGCACGGTCAGGCCGCTGGAGGCGCCGTCCTGGTTGACGGCGCTGCCCCGGATGACCGCGCAGATCTGGTCCCCGTCGCGCTCGGCGTCGCTGAGTCGCTTGAGCACCAGGATGCCGCAGCCTTCACTGCGCGCGTAGCCGTTGGCGGCGGCGTCGAAGGTCTTGCACCGGCCGTCTGCCGACAGCATCCTGGCGCGCGAGGTCGCGACGATGGATGCCGGGCTGACCAGGACGTTCACCCCGCCGGCCAGCGCCATGTCGCAATCCCCGGAGTGCAGCGCTTGGCAGGCCTGATGCACGGCCACCAGCGATGCGCTGCACGCGGTGTCCACCGCCATCGCCGGGCCCTCGAGTCCGAGTGCATAAGCCACCCGGCCTGCGATGACGTTGAGCGCGTTGCCGGTGATGAAGTGGGCCTCGATGGTCTCCACCGAGTTGGCGTTGAGCAGCTGTGAGTACTCGTTGGCCGCCACCCCGACGAACACGCCGCTTCGGGTGCCGCGCAACGAATTCGGCGCGTATCCGGCTCGTTCCAGGCCCTCCCAGGCGATTTCGAGCATCAACCGCTGCTGGGGATCCATCCACACCGCTTCGCGCGGCGAGATGCCGAAGAACTCCGGATCGAATCCGTCGACGCTTTCCAGGTATCCGCCGTAACGGGTGTAGATCTTGCCCGCCGCTTCGGGATCCGGGTCGTAATACTCGTCGACGTCGAAGCGATCGTCCGGAATCTCCCGGATGGCGTCGACGCCGCCGGACAACAACTCCCAATACGCCTCGGGATCGGGCGCCCCCGGGAAGCGGCAGGCGACGGCGACGATCGCGATCGGTTCGTCGCTGCGCACCGGCGCCACCACGGCCGGTTGGACCGGCGCCGGGGCGCTGGGCGCCGGGGTGTCGATGCTGAGGACATCGCTGAGCAGGAAGTCCGCCACGTCGACGAGGCGTGGGTAGTCCATCGCAAGCGTCGAGGGCAACCCCTTGCCCACGGCCTGCTCGACCCGGCGCCGAAGTTCGACGGCCATCAGCGAATCCATGCCGACGTCGAAGAAGCCCGCCTCGTCGCGGATCTCGGAGGCGTCGATGCGGGTGACCTCGGCGACGACGTCGCGCAGGTAGTCGACGACGAGTTTCTTGCGCTGACCCGCCGGCGCCCGGGTGACCCGTTCGACCAGCTGGGTGCCCCCGGCGTCCGACGCCGCAGCCGGTGCCGACTCGGGCACCTCCTGCTGCAGCTGCGCGAAGAAGGACCGCTTGCCGGTCATCTGGTACACGGGCAGGAAGCTGGCCCAGTCGATCCGGGCCACCACCCCGTGTGAGGCGCCCTTGTTCGACGACACCATGAGCTCGGCCATCCCCGCCAACGCGTCGGCAGGCGACAACGGCCGGACACCGCGCTTGTCCAGTTCGGCGCGGGCAGCCTCGTCGGCCATGCCCGCGTTCAGCCACGGCCCGAAGTTGACGCTGATCCCGGGGACGCCGCGCTCACGTTGCTGCCAGGCCAGCCCGTCGAGGAAGGCGTTCGCCGCGCTGTAGGCGGTCTGACCACCGGCACCCCATACGCCGGCGATCGAGGAGGTGCTGAGGAAGAAGTCGAGCTTCATGCCCGTCGTCGCTTCGCTCAGATTCCAGGCGCCCCAGACCTTTCCGCCGAATACCCGGCCGACTTCGGCGTCGTCCAGGCTTTGCAGTGGGGTGGTGCTGATCTCGCCCGCGGCGTGTACGACGCCGGACAGCGCGGGCAGTTCGGCCCGCACGGCGGTCAGGACGCGAGCGACGTCGTGCGGGTTGGAGACATCGGCCGTGATGACCCGGACATCGCAGCCGGACTGTTCGCGTATCGCGTCGATCCGCTGCTGGGCGGCGTCGCTAGGAGCGCGTCGGCTCGTCAGCACCAGGTGCCGTGCGCCGTGTGCGGCCAGGTAGCCGGCGACTTCCAGGCCGATCGCGCCCAGACCGCCGGTGACCAGATACGTCGCGTCGGCACGGAGTTGCAGCGGCGTCGCGATGGGCTGCCCTGCCCGGCGGGTCAGTCGCGGGGCGTGGACCGCTTGGTCGCGAAGCGCGATCTGGTCTTCGCCGGACGGTGCTGCCTCCAGGTGGTCGATGAGCCGCGACCACTCGCCGTTGTCCGGGGTGCCCGTTGCCGGCAGATCCGCCAACCCGCCCCACAGCCGGGGATGTTCCAGCGCAGCGGCGCGGCCGAAGCCCCACAGCGCCGACTGCGCGGGCGATACCGTGTCCGTACCGGTAACGCGTTGTGCACCACGGGTTATCAGCCAGATCGGTGCGCGGAGTTCGGCCGCAGCGGCCGCGCGGAAGAGCCGTCGCGTCCCGCTGAGCACCTCGTGTTGCATCCGCAACAGCGACTGTGTCGATGCGGTGCCGTCCGCCTCGAGTGCCGCGAGGTTGAGGATGCGGGCCGTCGGCTCGTCGGCGACGGCGGTGCGCAAGGTGGCCGTGAGCCGCTCTTCGTCGGCGTCAGACATCGGCAGGCCGAGGATCTGATGCCGGTGGCCACGCGCGGTCAGCGCGTCGACCAGTGGCGCGGCCGTGGTGGGGTCAGCGCAGACGAGCAGCCAGGAGGCGGTCTCACCACGCACCGCGCCCGTGGCCGCGGCGAGCTTCTCCCAGCGGATCTCATAGCGGGAGTCGGTGATCGTCAGCGCCTTGCGCTGCTGATTATGTTGCGCGGCAAGCTGTTTCAGCAGTTCAACGGCCTGCTGGTTGCCCTCGGCACCGCCGAGCCGCGCGACGAGTTCCTCGATCCGGCCGTCCTCGAGAAGCTGGACGGTTTCGGTGCGCGCGGCTTGTGTCTCGTCGACGGTCTGGGTGGGCCGGACCCGCTGCTCACGGAACCAGTACTGACGATGCTGGAACGGATAGGTGGGCAGGTCGACCTTGCGCGCCGGGCCGACCAGCGCGGCGAAGTCCGGTCGATGGCCCGCGACGTACGCGTTGGCCAGCGCCTCGGTGATCTGCCGGTGGTCGGCGACGTTTCGGCGCAGCGAGGCGATCGCCCGCGGCGCGGTCGCCGGGTCCGGCCAGGCACGCATGGCCGCGGCGGTGAGAACCGGCTGTGGTCCGATCTCCAGCAGCATCGTGCACCGGAGATCGGCCAGGGTGCGCACGCTCTTGGCGAACTCGACCGGCTGGCGGGCATGGCGCCGCCAGTAGGCGCCGTCCAGTTTGGCGCTGCGGCCCAGGGCCGCGCCGGTGCGGTTGCAGATCAACGTCTTTCGTGGCGGGTTGAACTGGAACCGGTTCGCGTACGCTTCGAATTCGTCGAGGACCGGGTCCAGCAGCGCCGAGTGGAACGCATGGCTGGTGTCGAGCCAGTCGCACCGCACGCCGTCGGCGTCCAGCCGGGTCACCACAGACTCCAGGTCCTGCGCGGGTCCGGACAGCACGGTGTTGGCGCCGTTGTAGGCGGCGACCGACAAGCTCGGGAACTCGTCGGTGAAGCTCTCCACCCGTTCGGGGGCGGCGAAGACCGCGACCATCCGGCCGCCGTCGGGCAGGCTGCCGAACAGCCGGCCCCGCTCGGCCATCAGCCGCATTCCGTCTTCGAGGCTGAAGACGCCTGCGACACAGGCCGCCGTGTACTGGCCGACGCTGTGCCCGATCACCACGTCGGGCTCAAAGCCCCACGACTGCCAGAGCCGCGCCAGACCCATTTCCACCGCGAACAGTGCGGGCTGGGCATAGCTCGTCTGCCGCAGGGTGTCCTGGGCATCCGGGCCGTCACCGAAAATGACGTCCAGCAGCGGCTTTTCGAGCATGTCGGCAACCGCCGCCGCGCACTGGTCGACGGTCTCGGCGAACACCGGCTCGGTGGCGTACAGCTCTTTCGCCATGCCCGCGTACTGGCTGCCCTGACCGGTGAACAACCACGCGGTCTTCGGTTTGTCCGCGCATTCGCCGCGCACCAGGCCCGGCGCCGGGCGGTCTTCGGCCAGCGCCCGTAGGACTTCACGGGCGGACTCGGTCGAGTTCGCCACCAAGGCGGCGCGATGCTCGAGGTGCGAGCGCGCGACCCCTGCGGTGAAGCACACGTCGGCCAGCGAGGCTTCGGGGTGGTCGGCGAGCCAGGCGTCGTATCGCTGCGCAAGCTCCACCAGCGCGGCCGGGCTGCGCGCCGACAGCGGCAACACCGCGAAGCGTCGGTCGTCGTCCGGCGCCTGCGTGGCGGCCGCGGACGGGGCCGCCGCGACGGGGGCTTCCTCGAGGATGACGTGAGAGTTGGTCCCGGAGAAGCCAAAGGAACTGACCCCGGCGATACGCGGGCGGCCGTCCCGGCGCCACGGCACGTTCTCGTCCACCACCCGCACCGGGAGCCGATCCCACGGGATGTGCGGTGACGGGTTCTGGAAGTGCAGTTGCTTGGGCAGTTCCTCGTGCTCGAGCGAGAGGACCACCTTGATCAGACCGGCGATTCCGGCGGCCGCCTCCAGATGGCCGATGTTGGTTTTCACCGAGCCGATCAGCAGCGGGCGGTCAGCGTCGCGTCCGTCGCCGAGCACCGCACCGGCGGCCTGAACTTCGATCGGGTCACCCAACGAGGTCCCGGTGCCGTGCGCCTCGAGGTATCCGACATCGCAGGCGGCGACGCCGCCGTTGGCGAGGGCTTCGCTGATGACGCGTTGTTGGGCAACGCCGTTGGGCACCGTCAAACCACCCGAGGCGCCGTCCTGATTGATCGCGCTGCCCCGGATCACGGCCCTGATCCGGTCACCGTCACGGACCGCGTCGGCGAGGCGTTTGACGACGATGACACCGCAGCCCTCGCCGCGCACATAGCCGTCCGCGGACGCGTCGAAGGTCTTGCACTTGCCGTCGGGGGCCAGCATCTTCGCGCGCGCGAAGGACATCACGCTCTTGGGGCTGAGCAACACGTTCACGCCGCCGGCCAGGGCGACGTCGCATTCCCCGAGGCGCAGTGCCTGGCACGCCTGATGGACGGCCACCAGCGACGAGCTGCACGCGGTATCGACGCTGACCGCCGGGCCCTGAAGCCCCAGCCCGTAACTGATCCGGCCCGCGCCCGCGGCCGACGACGACCCGATCGCCTGATACGAGTCGATCTCGGCGTACGGGATCTCTTCCGAGATCAGCTGCAGGTAGTCGTGGGTTCCGATGCCCACGAACACACCGGTCTTGGTGTTCGCCAACGCCGACGGCGCGGTCCCGGAGTGCTCCACGGCCTGCCACGCCGTCTCCAGCAGCAACCGATGCTGCGGGTCGATGAGCATCG
The DNA here is from genome assembly GCF_010725725.1 of Mycolicibacterium pulveris. NCBI lineage: Bacteria > Bacillati > Actinomycetota > Actinomycetes > Mycobacteriales > Mycobacteriaceae > Mycobacterium > Mycolicibacterium pulveris. The sequence goes on from NZ_AP022599.1 coordinate 1,823,635, forward strand.
TCTCCCGCTTGGACAACCCAAAGAACTGCGCGTCAAAACCCGTCGCGTCGTCGATGAAGCCGGCCCGGCGGGTCACGATCTTGCCCGGCGCATCGGGATCGGGGTCATAGAATTCGTCGACGTCCCAGCGGTCGGCAGGCACCTCCGACACCGCATCGCGGCCGTCGTGCAGCACCTCCCAGAACTCGTCGGCGTTGGCGGCGCCCGGAACACGCAGCGCGTAGCCGACGATCGCGAACCTCTCGCTGTGGTGCGTGGCCGCGTTGTGGAGGTCCGTCATTTCCGATCACCGCCGGTGAGCGTGTTTTCGCGGTCAGGGTCCACGGCGATGCTCGTCGGTACCCGCTCCATCAGATCTGCGATGGTCATCACGGGGTCGTCCTCTCTACAGGGGTTTTCCGAAGGGTGTCGGCGCGGGTGAAGGTGTGCGGGCGTGCGCGCATCAGCTGCAGCGCGCTGTCGATAAGGCCCATCCGATCCTCGAACCCGGGTGCTCTAGTTCCATGTGTCCGCGATGGTCCGCGACAGGCTGCGTGGTTTTTCGTCGGCAAATGGGTAGCTACTCAACCCGGGTCTCTCCAGCTCCACTAATTGACGCTTCTGTCAGAATCTGTAACCTTACTGCTCCGGCGCGGACCCTGTCACGGGGTTGGCCGCGAACCCTTCAGCGAATGCCGGCGGCGGTGTGCGAGGTCCTCCAATCGATCGGCGGCGGCCGCTGCGCTCTGCGCCGGCGAGGTGATGCGAGTGGCCAGCTCACGGGCCCGTGCGACGTACTCCGGCGCGAGGATGCGGCGCAGATCTGCCACCAGGGATTCCTCGGTGGCGGTCGAGAAGCGTCGGGCGGTGCCCACCTTCAGGCGTTTGACCGCGGCTCCGTAGACCGCGTGAACCATGTCCCAGTAGAGGATCAGCTGAGGAACGCCGGCGCGCATCACAATCGGTGTGGTGCTCGAGCCGCCGTGGTGCACGACCGCGCGGCAAGCCGGGAAGACGGTCGAGTAGTTCAGCGTGCCGACGACCTTGACGTGATCGAACTCGGGGACATCCGCGAAGTCGGTCCCGGCGGCGCCGATCAACGCTCGCTCGCCGAGCCGCGCACAGGCTGAGGCGATCATGGCCAACGTGTCGCGCGGGGACTCGACCGGAATGCTGCCGAACCCGAAGAAGATCGGCGGCGTTCCCGCCGCGATCCATGACGCGACCTCGTCGTCGGCGTCGGTGGACAACTCGAGCGTGAGCGTGCCGACGAAGGGGCGCTGGTCCGCGAACTCCGACCATTCGGCGGCCAGCCCGGGGAAACAGGCCTCGTCGTAGGCCTGGATCTCCAGCGAGCCGCGTTCGGTGATCCGCCGCGGCGCGGAGCCTTTCACCGCAGGCAGGCCCAGTTCGCGGCGTTGGGCGTGCTCGACCTTCTTCATCACTCGCCAGGACAGCCACCAGAAGGCGGCCACCGCCGATCGCCGCATTCTCGCCGGCAGAAACCTCAGGACCTGGGCGTTGGGGCGCAGCGGGAAGTAGTGCAGCGTCGCCAGCGGGATGTCGTAGTACTCGGCGACGTTGGCCGCAGCGTCCTCGAAGTTGATGCCGGTGAAGATCAGGTCGGCCCCGTCGGCGATCGACCTCAGGGTCGTGCTCATTTCCTGCCAGCCCCGTAGCAGGGGGGCACCGATCTCGACCCGCGCCCTGATCATCGTCCGGAGCTTCCAGGGGGCGCCGAAGAAGCAGGTCCAAAAGTCGCGGTGGGCGTCGAGGATCGAGCGTGAGTTCGGGCCGAATCCGACGGCCTTGAGCCCCGCCGCCTCGGCGAAACTCACCAGGTCGGGCGGCACGGCCATCCACACCTCGTGGCCTCGTCCCACAAGTTCGCGTCCGACGGCGGCATTGGGTTCGACGTCGCCACGACTTCCCCAGCTCGCCAGCACAAATTTCATCGCAGGCCTAGGCCGTTACTTCGGGGAGGCGGTGCTGGCAGCGAGGAATTCGTTCAGATATCGGGCCGGCTTCAGGTTGAGCAGACGTCTGCGGTCGGCCTTGAGGTCTGCGTAGGTGAGCGCCTCGATCTCCTCCACCGAATACGACAGCGTCGATTCCGGAGACCCCTTCCGGAGGAACCCGACGCCCTGATCGCACTTGAGCACCCCCACCAAGAGATCGGGCCGGGTGCTGCGCAGTTGGACGATCGCCTTCCACACATCGCCGTTCCAGATCCCGATCAGCAGCGGCCCCTTCTGCTGGGCCATGAACTCCTCCCAGGAATCCGCCCGGCGACCGGCCAGCTCGAACGGCGGGTTGCAGTCGTGCAGGAAGATGACGCCGTCGTCCTTCAGGTAGCGCACGGTGTTTTCGACGTCGCGCACCACCTGCTCGTAAGTGTGCAGGCCGTCGATCAGCGCGACGTCCACGGGATGCCGTTCGAGCAGGGCGGTTTCGTTCGCGAAGAAGGCGTCGCTGGTCGTTTCGAAGTAGCGAGTGACGCGGCCCTTGGCGTCGGCGCGTTCGCGGACGCGGTCGGTGAGCCTGAAGGCCGGGTCGACCGCGATCTTCACATCGGCGCTGATCCGCTGGAACGCCTGTCCGCGTGAAACGCCGATCTCCAGATAGACAGGCTCCGACCGCATCGCGAGCGCCCGTTGCACGGCCCTGATCCGGTTCATCCCCGGCAGCGCGTCCGCGAACGCCACCAGCCCGTCGTTGAAGCCCACGCGACGATCCTGCCCACAAAGGAATTTATTGACAAGGGGGTAAATCCGCAGGCTGAAAACTGTCCGCGTCCGTCTGGGCTGCGGTAAGAATGGTCTGCTATGTCGCATTCCTTCGACATCGTGACCGAATCACCTGTCAGCGTTGAGCAAATCCATGCTGCGTTCGGCCGCGAGGACTACTGGCAGGCCCGCCTGGCCGACGGCGTCGGGACCACGCTGGATCTGCTTCGCGTCGACGACGACGGCGCGGTGAACGTGAGCATCACCCAACACCTGGGTCGCCAGGTGCTGCCGGGCGTGGTCGCCAAAGTGGTTCCCGCGGATCTGAAGCTCCGGTACCGCGAGACCTGGCGGCCCGTCGGTGACGGCAGCATGCGCGGGGTGGCCGAGGCCTCGGCGTCGGGCGGGTTGGGATCCAGCCGTGCCGAGAACTGGCTGGCCCCGTCCGGCGGCGCGTCGCAACTGCGCTCCGCGGTCAGGGTCGATGTCAAGATCCCATTGATGGGACGCCAACTGGAGAAGGCGATCGGCAGCAGCCTGGCCGACAGCATCCCCGCGGTGCTGCGCTTCACCACCACGTGGATCGAACGCACATGCATGAGCTAGGGCCGGTGCGATCGGCCGCAGAATCGGAAAGCGGGCAGGTGGGCACGGTAAACAGGCTCGCTGCGGACCGGACCACGATTCACAAGATCTGGAAAGCGTTTCTGGTCGGGATCGCGGTCGCCCTGGCCATCGCCTGCTACTTCGTGCCGGTCCTGCTCGTGGTGATCGGCGTGGCCATCCTGTCCGTTCTGATCGGGCGACTCGTGTACCGGGCCCGCGGCCGCTATGTCCCGACCCAGTACAGCAAGGACATCAGCGAATACGACGAGGAATATCGCACCTTCATCGAGAACTCGCTTTCGGACCTGCGCCGGCGCAGGATTCGCGGACACACGCTGCTGTGGGAGGCCTCGCGCCTGCCCAATCCACATGACGACGGCCGTGACGAGCTCCTGCTCGATCTGGGGGTGTGGATCGGCTGGTCGACCAGGCTGACGTCGGACTTCTGCGGGCGCAAGGTGTATGGCTTCGACACCTTCGAAGGCCTTGTCGAGGATTGGCTGATCGAAGGTCAACAGCTGATCAAGCGGGGCACCTTCGCACTGTCAGATCCGTTCGCGAAACGTGTGATGCGCGATACCCGGGTGAGCATGCAGGACGGCAAGCCCGTCGCGCTCGGCCGCCGAGTGGAGTTCATTCGGGGTAGCACCTATGACACATTGGAGCCGTTCCTGGCCGACCGGCCGACCGCGCCCATCAGGCTCTTCCACATGGATCTGGATTCCTACGAAAGTTGCCTGCACGCACTGGAGACGTGCAAGGACCGTTTCGTGGAGGGGTCGATCCTGGTCTTCGACGAATACCTGATCACCAACAGCGAGATGCGGGCGTTCTATGAGTTTCAGAAACGTTACGGCCTGCAGTGGCGCTACCGGGCGTGGGGTCTGGAGATCTGGGAGATGAACTTCGCGATGGTGACCGCGCGTTGGAAGCGCCTGGTCTACTACCTGGGCACCATCGCCCTCTATTGGCTTGATGGCCGCTTTCTGTGGAAGTTCTTCCGGCCGCGGTTCTGGCGGTTTTGGCTGGGCGCCCCGCTCGGCGACATTCTCTTCTTGCTCGGGGCCGCGGGGCAACGGCAGTCGGTCAGCCTCGAAATCACCGGGCTCGGAAAGCTCGCACGGAATCCTTAGCGCTGTCCTTTTGACTGTTCAACTCTGGAGCAGATCCACCGACGACGGCGACGCCGCACCGCGGCGACATGGGGCCTGGGTTGAAACCGCTCTAGCGGGTGCGACCGGGTGTAAGAATGCCTCGACTCAATTGACGTATCCGTAGAACGCGTAGGCAGGTGTCTTGTCCCAGGCAGAACGTCTTGGCGCTACCGAGGCACAGCAGAGTCCGCGCTCCGAACAGAACCGGTTCCGTCCCGATATCGAGGGCTTGCGTGCCGTCGCGGTGCTGGCCGTTGTCCTCTTCCACGCTGCCCTGCCAGGGTTCGGCGGCGGATACGTCGGCGTCGACGTGTTCTTCGTCATCTCGGGCTTCTTGATCACCGGGTTGTTGTGGCGTGAGCTGAGCACGACGGGAACCGTGCGGCTTCGCAGCTTCTACGGCGCACGGGCCCGCCGCTTGCTGCCGGCCTCCGCGGCGGTCGGGGTCGTCACCATGATCGCCTCGGCAATTCTGTTGCCGCCCTTGCAGGTTCGGCCGGCACTCAGTGACGGCATCGCCAGCGCGCTGTATGTCAGCAACTACCAGTTCGTGTTGCGAGGCGTCGACTACTTCGCCGACCGCATGTCGCCGTCGCCTTTCCTTCATTACTGGTCATTGGGTGTCGAGGAGCAGTTCTACCTCGTGTGGGCGCCGATGATCCTCGGCACGGCGTGGCTGGTCCGACTGGTACGCCGCCGCACTGGATCAGAGGCGGCTTCCTCACGACGCCCGTATCTGGTGCTCCTCGCGCTGGTCGCGGCGGTTTCGTTCGTGCTGTCGTTTCTCACGACGTACCTGGTGCCCGCTGCAGCGTTCTATTCGTTGCCGACCCGCGCCTGGCAGCTCGCCGTGGGCGGGCTGATCGCCCTGACGGCGGGCCATTGGCGTCGCGTGAAAGCGATACCCGCCGCGATCATGGGCTGGGCGGGGCTGGCCCTGATCCTGTTGGCCTGCACGTCGTTGAGCCCGACCACGTTGTATCCCGGTACCGCCGCCTTGCTGCCCACCCTGGGGGCCGCGCTGGTGATCGCCGCCGGCTGCGCGCGACCCGATGAGGGCTGCGGGCGCCTGCTTGGCTTGCCGTCGGTGCGCGCCATCGGCCGCATTTCCTACTCGTGGTACCTGTGGCACTGGCCGGTCCTGGTACTCGCCCCGTTCCTGCTGGGCCACCACCTCAGCCTGCCCGCCCGGTTGGCTGCTGCGCTGGTGTCCGCCGGGTTGGCGTGGCTCACCCTGCACTACCTCGAAAACCCACTACGGTTCGCTCCCAAGATCCGCACCTCACCCCGGCGCAGTCTCGGGCTGGGCGCGGCGGCCACCGTGATCGCAGTAGCCGTCGGCGTCGGCCTCCTCAGGGTGGTACCGATCCCGGTCGGCCAGGGCGTACCGGCGAAGCCGGTCACCCTCACCGCAGCCCTCGTCCCGGCAGGGTCCGACATCAGCGCGTATGACGCGGCGGTGCGGCACACCTTCGCCCAAGCACACGCGGCGGTCGCCGCCTCGACCGATCTGACGGCCGTTCCCTCGAATCTCACTCCGCCACTGGCCGAGGCGTGGGCCGACAAGGAGGCCATGTTGTTCGACGGCTGCCTGCGCGAACCGTTCCAAAGCGGGCAGCCAGAGTGCGCGATGGGCGACACCGCCTCGACGACGACGGTGGCCCTGGTCGGAGATTCCCACGCAGCAATGTGGACCACTGCATTTCAGCAAGTGGCCTTCGAGCGGAACTGGCGACTGGAACTACTCGCCAAGGGTGCCTGTCCATTGCTGGACTTACCGTTGACCAGTCCCTTGGGTCGGCTGGCCGACTATCTGGGTCGCTGTGGAGAGTGGCGCGCGCAGATCCTCGACCGGCTGGAAGCCGATCCCCCTCAACTGGTCGTATTGGGGCTGTGGCGCGGCTACGGGACAGAGGAGTCGCTGTCGGGGTACCGCGCATACGACACCGCCTGGACCGATGCGTTGACCCACTTGGTGCAACGTCTGCGTGCCACCGGTGCGCAGGTGCTGGTGCTGGGGCCGATCCCAAGTCCCGGCTTCGTGGTGCCGGTGTGTCTGTCCGGTTACCTCGATGACGTGCCGGCGTGCACGCCGGAGCGGTCATCGGCGGTCAACGAATCAGGGATCGCCGCGGAGGCCGCGGCCACGACCGCCGGCGACGCACAGTACGGCGACGTGACCGAGTTGTTCTGCACTACCGACCTATGCCCGGTCATCGTGGGTAACACCCTGGTCTATTTCGACTCGACGCATACGACGCTGGAGTACGCGAGGCTGCTCGCCCCGGCCGTCGGCGCACTCGCCGACCGGGCGCTCGCCGATGACTAGTTAGATCCCCGAAATGAACGCCTGGTGCGCGCCCGAATGCAAGAATGCTTCGACGAAATTGACGTACCCGTTTATACCCGAGTGGGTGCTCGTACCGCACCCAGCGCCTTTCGCGCTGGTCACGGTTTCATGACCAGGAGTCTCGACATGCCGAAGTCTGTCCTCATCACCGGCGGGGCCGGGTTCATCGGGTCAGCGCTCGCGCGCCGTCTCGTCGAGGACGGTTACGACGTCGGCGTCCTGGACGTTCTGCATCCTCAGGTGCACGGCGCGCACGCCACTCTCGACCTGCCGGCATCGGTGCGGTTCTTCAGCGGCGATGTCACCCATGCGCCCGACTGCGATGTCGTGCTGCGGCTGTTCAAACCTGCACAGGTCGTGCATCTGGCGGCCGAGACCGGCACGGCGCAGTCCCTGTCGGAGGCCAGCCGACACGGCTCGGTCAACGTGGTCGGCACCACCCAGTTGCTCGACGCGTTGAGCCGCTGCGGGTACGTACCCGACCAACTGGTACTGGCATCGTCACGGGCCGTCTACGGAGAAGGGGCCTGGCAAGCGGGCTCCCACATCTTCTATCCGCCGCCGCGCAGCCACGCCCAGCTCGCCGCAGGCAGCTGGGATCCCCCGAGCCCATCGGGCGAGCCCGCCGCGCCACTGGCGAGCAGCGCCGGTCGAACCGAGCCTCGGCCCACCAACATCTACGCCGCGACCAAGCTGGCCCAGGAGCACATCATGGCCGCCTGGGCGGCAGCCCACGACACCCGGCTCAGCGTGTTGCGCCTGCAGAACGTCTACGGCCCCGGCCAATCGCTGACGAACTCCTACACCGGAATAGTGGCGCTGTTCGCGCGTCTGGCACGCCAGCAGCAGATCTTGGAGGTCTACGAAGACGGCCGCATCGTGCGCGATTTCGTGTACATCGACGACGTGGTCGAGGCGCTGTTCTCGGCGATCGAGGAGCCCGCGGGCCAAGCACGCTGCGTCGACATCGGTTCGGGTGTTCCCACCACCATCCACGAACTCGCCCGACAACTGGCATCGATCTGCGACGCACCGGAGCCGGTCGTCGTACCGAAGTTCCGCGACGGTGACGTTCGCGCCGCCCGCTGCGACACCGAGCAGGCGATGAAGGAACTCAACTGGCGCCCGAAATGGTCGCTCGACGAGGGGACGCGGGCGCTGCTGGACTGGATCGGCACACTTGTCCCGAACGGACACCGCTAACGCTATGGTCAATATCCGTGATCGAGCTTGACGGCATAGCCAAGACGTTCGACGGGACGATACTCGCCCTGCAGGACGTCAGCTTTTCCGTTGCCGCAGGGTCGGTGTGCGCACTGCTCGGCCACAACGGCGCGGGCAAGACGACCACGATCAACATCCTGTCCACCTTGATGCGACCCACCTACGGCAAAGCCGTCGTCGCAGGGCACGACGTCGTCAAGGACCCCGCAGGGGTACGCGCATCGATCGCGACGACGGGCCAGGTCGCCGCCATCGACTGGCAGCTGAGCGGGCGGGAGAACCTGGTGATGTTCAGCCGGTTGCGTGGCATGCGCCGCAAGGCGGCGTACGCGCGAGCCGACGCCTTGATCGAACAATTCGATCTGGTCGATGCCGCCGACCGGAACGTGGTCACCTATTCCGGTGGCATGCGGCGCCGCATCGACATCGCCGCCGCCCTCGTGGTTCCGCCGAAAGTGCTCTTCCTCGACGAGCCGACGACCGGCCTGGACCCGCGTAGCCGCCGCGGCGTGTGGGACCTGGTGTCGTCGCTGGCCGCCGAGGGGGTGACGGTGCTGCTCACCACCCAGTATCTCGAGGAAGCCGACGTACTCAGCGATTCGATCGTCGTCATCGACCACGGTCGGGTCATCGCGACCGGAACCGCCGAGGACCTCAAGAGCCGCGTCGGTATCAGCTACTGCACGGTCAGCCCCGTCAACCCCGCCGACCTGACCAAAGTCCTCGCCGCGGTGGCAGACCTCGAGGATGCCCAGGCCGACGAGGAGGCCAATACCGTTACAGTGTTGGCGCCCAACGGGATCGGTACGCTCAGCGAGGTGTTCCGTCGAGTCGACCAGCTTGACGTCGAGCTCGCCGACATCTCACTGCGGAAGCCGTCCCTGGATGAGGTATTCCTACATCTCACAGGCAGTATGACCGCGTGACCGCTGTTGCCGTGCTCACCGAACGCATGGTGCGGGAGACACTGCGCAGCGATCTGCCGTTCGCGGTGTTGGCGCCCGCAGGCATCTTCGTCGTGTTCAATCTCGCGCTGCGCAACGTGATCGACACCGGTGGGATCGGCTACCCCCAGTACCTGTTGCCCGTCATCATCGTCCAGGTGACGCTGCTCGGTGCGCTGACAACCGTCGACCGTGCTGCCCGAGACCACCAGTCCGAACTGGGTCTTCGGTTCCGCACCATGCCCCTCTCCACGCTGACGCCGCTAACCGCCCGCATGCTGTACTGCCTTATCCGCGGCACGATCGCCCTCGTCGTCACGATCGGCATCGGATATGCCTTCGGTTTTCGAATGCTCGGCGGCCCAGGCCATCTCGTGGCCTTCACGATTTTTGTGCTGGCGTTGACGCTGGCGCTGTCGCTTGCCGCGGATGCGACCGGGGTGAGCATCTCGGGCGCTGCGATCGGCAGGTCCGGGGGGGCCAGCCAGGTCCTCCTCGTTCCGCAGATGATGCTCATCATGTTGTCGACGGGGATGGCGCCCGTCGATTCGTTTCCCGAGTGGCTGCACGGGTTCGTTCGATACCAACCGGTCTCGCAGGTCACCGACGCCTTGCGGGGACTAGCCGCGGGACAGGTGCCGATGGGCAGCGTGATGAGCAGCGTGGCATGGTGCCTCGGCATGCTTCTGGTCTTCGGGGTGATCGCGGTGCGAATGCAGAGGCGGACGCTATGACCACGGCGACACCCTTGCGAAGCTCGCTGCTCTCCGAAAGCCTGATTTTCGCGGGACAGCAATTCACCCATTGGCGGCGCGATCCGCTGGTGCCGATCCAAGCGCTGGTGTTTCCGACCTTCCTGCTGATCACCTATTACTTGCTGATCGGCAAGTCGGTCATGAGAATCACCGGGACGGACAGCCTTTACGGTTTGGTGCCCACCTGTGCGATCGCGGGGGCCTTCTCCGGGGCGATCGCGGTCGGGCTCACCCTCTCGTTCGAACGGGACATCGGCATGCTCAGCAGGTTGTGGGTGCTGCCCGTGAACCGCGCCAGCGCCCTGACCGGTCGACTCATCGCGGAAGCCGCGCGGACATTGGTGAGTACTGCCTTGATCACGGCGGTCGGTATCGGGTTGGGGCTTCGTTTCGAGGGCGGCCCGTTGGCCCTGCTCCTCTACCTGCTGGTGCCGGTGATGGTGGTGCTGGTCTTCGCGATGGCGGTGATCGCAGTCGCGGTACGCGCCAAGGACGGCACCGTGCTTATTTGGCTGGGTCTGCCCGCGATCACCGCGGTGTTCGCCAGCTCGGGCTCACCGCCCGTTGAATCGCTGCCCTCGTGGATGTGGCCGCTCATCCGATTCCAACCGATGGATCCGATCGTCGAGTCGATGCGGACACTTGCTCAAGGCGGCATTCCGTGGTGGCCCCTGCTGTGGGGCGTGGTCTGGACCGTCGGCCTCGGCGCGGTGATCGGGCCGCTGACCGTCCGCAACTACCGGATAGCCGCCGAGTCGGGCGGGGTCCGCGGTTGATTCAGCCGCGACGCGAGAGAGCGAAGCGCTCCGCCAGGTCGGCCGCCGCGGCGACGCTTTCGCCAGGTTTGGTCATCTTGGCCGCGAGCTGTTGGGCACGTGCGACGCAATCGGGGGCGAGGATGGTCCGGAGGTCTGCGACCAGAGTCTCCTCGGTGGTGGCCGAAAAGCGCCGCCCGGTGCCCACTTTCAGTTTCTTGAGTTGAGCTGCCCAGCAGGCTTGATCGGGCAGCATCCAGAGGATCATCGTCGGTCGCCCTGAGCGCAGCCCCGCGTTGGTGGTGCCCGAGCCACCGTGGTGAACGATCGCGCGGCACGCCGGAAAGATTTCCGCGTAGTTCACCGCGCCCACGATCTTGACGTGCTCGTACCGCGGGACGCTGCCGAAATCCGTCCAGCCCGCACCGATCACCGCCCGCTCGCCGAGCTGGGCGCAGGCGCCCGCGATCATCGCGATCGTGTCGGCCGCGGCAGAATCGAGCGGCATGCTGCCGAAGCCGAAGAAGATCGGCGGAGACCCTTGGGCGATCCATGACGCGATCTCGGCGTCGTCATCGGCAGGAAGCTGCATCGTCAGCGCTCCGACGAACGGCCGTTTGGGGATCTGCTGGTCATTCCAAGCGGCCCATTCGTCCGCGAGCCCGGGGTAACACACCGCGTCGTAGGCCTGAATTTCCATCGCATCCAGTGCGGCGATTCGCTTCGTCCAGTGACCGGTCGTCTTCGGCAAGCCGAGTGCCATGCGCTCGGCGTCGTCGTCGGCCTTGTGTCCGCGCCAAGTCAGCCATTCGGTCGCCGCCATTGTCGCGCGGCCCAGACGCGCCGGCAGAAACGGCACGAGAGAACCGTTGGTGCGAAGCGGGAAATGCTGCAGTGTGGCCAACGCCGTACCGCAACACTCGGCCACGTTGGACGCCACTTCCTCATAGTTCATCCCGGACAGCAGAAGATCGGCGCCCGTGGACAGCGTCAGCAGTGTCTCTCGAACCTGGTCTCGGCACTGGCTGAGGGGGCTCGCGAAATCGTTGAGCAACCTGTTCAGTTCCCGCAGTTGCCAGGGTTTGCTGAAGAACAGGTTCCAATAGTGATGGTGCGGCTCGATCACCGCGGCCAGCGGCGGTCCGAATGGGACCGCCTCGGCACCCGCGGATTCGGCGAAACCGACCAGCTCGGGCCCGACGACCAGGTGGACGGCGTGCCCGCGGCGCACGAGTTCGCGGGCAAGCGCGGCGTAAGGTTCAACTTCGCCGCGAGTCCCCCAGTTCGCCAACACGAACTTCATCAGGTGCGCTGACCCTGCCGGTCCCCGGCCTCCTCGAGGTACCACGGGTTGGCCCGTGCCCATTCGATGGTGCGGCGCAGCCCCTCTTCCAGGTCGACTTGCAGGCGCCACCCCAGCACGCGCTGCGCCTTGGTCGAGTCAGGCACGCGACGGGGGATGTCCTCATAGCGATCCCCGTAGCTCACGGCGGTGTCGAAGGCCTCGGTGCTCGACACCGAGTCGACCTTTGCGATCTTGATGGCCAGGTCGACCGCGTCACGCATGGTCGTTTCGGTCATGCTGCCGATGTTGAACGCCTCACCGATGCCCGCATCGCTGTCCGCGGCGAGCAGGGTGCCTGCCACCGCGTCATCGACATAGGTGAAGCATCGGGTCTGGTTTCCGCTGTCATACAGCAGCGGCTCACGACCGTTGAGAATGCGGTGAATGCTCTTGGAGATCACGAAGATCGGGTTCTGCCGCGGCCCGTATACGTTGAAGAAGCGCACCACCGTGACCGGCAACCCATAGGCGTCGTGCATCGCGAAGACCATGTGCTCGGCCATGGCCTTGCTGGTGCTGTAGCTCCAGCGCGCGGTCCTCGTCGAACCGACAACGCGGTCGTCATCCTCGGACCACGGTGTGTTCGGGTTCTTGCCGTACACCTCCGACGTGCTGGTGAACACGACGCGGGCCCCGTGCCGGTGGCTCAACTCCAACACGTTGCGGGTGCCGATCACGCTGACGTCGACGACCCGCAGCGGATCCTCGACATACTTGTTGACACCGACGACCGAGGCCAGATGGAACACCTTGTCGACGTCGGGGGTGATGGCCGCTTCCAGGGCGGTTCGGTCGGTGACGTCGCCCTGTACGAATCGGAAATTGGGGTGCCGGTCGAAGTCGATACTGGTGTCGCGGGTGTTCCTGGCGAAGTCGAAGACCGTGACCGTGTCACCGCGGTTCAGCAACGCGGTGACCAGGTGTGACCCGACGAAGCCGTAGCCTCCTGTCACCACGACATTGGACATGGTCTGCTCTCTCTGTTCGCTGCAGGTGCGGACGCCGCTCGTCGGCCGATTACCGGCCGACCCCCTTGTAGACGAAGCCGGCGGCGCGCACGGCCGCGGGGTCGAAGCTGTTCCGTCCGTCCAGGAACACGCATCCGGCGGTGGTCAGGTCGGCCAGCCGGGTCAGCGGGACCTGATGGAACTGGCGGTGTCCGGCAAGCACCACCAGGGCGTCGGCGTCCTTGACCGCGGATTCGATGTCGGGCGTCAGCGGGATTTTCGTCACCTCGTGGGCCTCCTCATCGGGAACCCACGGATCGTGGACCGAGAGCTGGCATCCGGATTCTTCGAGCATGGCGATGACGTATTTCGTCGGGGTGAGGCGGCAATCCCCGGTGTTGTTCTTGAACGCGATGCCCAGCACGGCGATCTTGCTCGCCTCGATCGTCTTGCCCTGTGCGGCGAGGAGTTCGGTGAGCAGCCCGTAGGTGTAGCCGGGCATGGTGTCGTTGACGGTCCTCGACGTCCGCGGGATGGCCAGGTCCAGCCCGACGGACTCGCCCAGGTGGTTGAGGAACCATGGATCCTTGGTCAGGCAGTAGCCGCCGACGCCCATGCTCGGCCGCAAGATGTTGACCGGCCCACCGCCTTTCGGCATGGTGTTGGCCGCCTCGATGACCTGAAGGGCGTCCATGCCGAGCTTGTCGCAGAGCTTGGCAAGCTCGTTGGCGAGTGCGACGTTGAGGTCCACCCAGAGGTTGTCGGCCAGCTTGACCATCTCGGCGGTTCGCGGGTCGTCGACGATGACCGAGTCCACTCCGAGGGCGTGTCGCCACAGCGTGGCGCAGGCGCGGGCGCTGCGCTCGTCGACAGCTCCGACCACGACGGGGATGGACGTCAGCTCGTGGATGGCTTGGCCTTCGGCGATCCGTTCAGGACAGAACGCCAGCCCGAAATCGACCCCGGCCCGAAGCCCGGAGGCCTCCTCGAGGATGGGCCGGACAAGGTTTTCGGTGGTGTCGGGCGGCACCGTGCTCTTGAGCACGACGAGATGGCCTTGGCGCAATTGCTCCCCGACGGCCCGCGCCGCGGCCTTGATGTCGTCGACGATGGGCTCGTAGTCCGGGCCCAGCGGGGTGCCGACGGTCACGATGACGAAGTCGTTGTCGGCGATGGCGCCGAAGTCCGCGGTCGCGCGAAGCCGTCCCATTCGGACGCTGTTGGCGACAAGCTCGTCGAGCCCCGGCTCCGGCACGGTGGTTTTGCCCAGGTTGATCTCGTCGACAACGTTCTGCCGCACGTCGATCCCGGTGACCGGCCAACCACGATCGGCCAGCACCGCACCGATCACCGTACCGATGTAGCCGAAGCCCACGATCGCGATGCCGGACCGCATGCCGCGCACCAAAAGGTCGATCTCAGCGTCGCTCCGTCCGAACGCACCTCTTGCCATTGCGGTACCAAGCCCTCCAATTGCCGTGCACGTCCGGTGTGTCAGCGAGCACCCCCCGGTCCCCGCTGACGGGCGCAGTCTAACTAACGCTCGCGTCAACCACCTGGAAACCCCCGGTTTGGGCGTCAGGTCCGATACCTCGTCCCTCGGCCGAGCCGGCAGAGTGCAGCCATGGGGTACGCGCAGGTGCCAGGAGCGAGGCATCGGCCGCTGGCGGGTGTGTCTGTGAACCTCAGCCGCAACGCTGGCCCGCTCGTGCTCGACGGGTGTCGATCCGGTTAGCGTCTCGCGCGCAGCCGAGCGAAATCCTCCACCAAATCAGCAGCGGTCGAGGCACTCTTTGAGGGTCTCGTGATACGCGGAGCGATCTGCCGTGCATGCTTGCGGTACCGAGGAGCAAGGACCCGGCGCAGGCCGGCGTACAGTGACTTCTCGGTAGTGGTCGAAAACCGCTGCCCGGCACCGACTTTCAATCGCTTGAGCTGCGCGGCGAAGAACGGCTGATCGGGCAACGTCCAGAGGATCAATTGGGGAACCCCCGCGCGTAGACACGCTGCCACGGTGCCCGAACCGCCATGGTGCACGACCGCGCGGCACATCGGGAAGATCGTCGCGTAGTTGACCTGGCCCACCACCTTGACGTGGTCGAACCGGGGCGCGGATGCGAAGTCGGTTCCGCCCGCACCGACCAGCGCGCGCTCACCCAGCCGCGCACAAGCGGTGGCGATCATTTCGACCGTTTCTGCCGGTGAGCCGATCGGAACGCTGCCGAACCCGAAGAAGATCGGCGGCGATCCAGCGGCGATCCACTGCGCCACCTCCTCGTCGGCGTCGGTCGGCGACTCGAGCGCCAACGCACCTACGAACGGCCGCGTCTCGTTCCATTCCGCCCACTCGACCGCCAACCCGGGAAAGCACACCCGATCGTAGGCCTGGATCTCCAGCGCACCACGGTCGGCGATGCGCCGCGGAGCGGGCGCGGTGGCCGGATCCAGGCCCAGCTCACGACGCTGCGCGTTCTCGTCATCCCGCGTCCCGCGCCAGGCCGCCCAGTCGTTCACCGTCATCACCATGCGGCTCACTGGCGGCGGCAGAATCGGCATGAGCTGACCGTGGGCGCGGCACGGAAAGTAGTGCAACGTGACCAGCGGCAGATCGAGAGCCTCGGCGACGTTGGCGGCGGGCTGTTCGAAAATCAGCCCGGTCAGGAGGACATCTGCCCCATCGGCGGCCGCCGCCAGCGACGTGGTCATGGCCGCCCAGCAATCGGCGGCGAACTGCTCGGTTTCGCGCGCCATGCTCCGGAGCTCCTTGAGCTTCCAGGGTGTGCGCGAGTAGCAGGTGAAGTACTTGCGTTGCAGATCCAGGATCGGCGCCGAATCCAGGCCGTAACCAATCGCCTCGAGCCCGGCCGAGGCGGCAAACCCGATCAGGTTGGGCGGGACGGCCATGCATACGTCGTGCCCCCGACGCTGCAACTCGCGGCCGACGACGACAGCGGGTTCGACGTCACCGCGCCCGCCATAGCTCGCCAGCACAAATCTCATCGTCGAATCGGCCTTTCAGTCCGTCTTGCGCGCACCGGCAGGAGCACCGGTCATTATTACCGCTTTTTGACGCACTCGTCAGCGTTCGTCGTCTGGGCTGCGCCCACGGTTGATAGGCTGCCGAATCGCCCAGACCCGACCCCGCCGAGCTGGGCCATGCCGCTGAGGAGTTCGGTCTTGGTAGACGGCGAGCTGAGTTCGCGCGAAGCCGAGCGCATCGTGTGGGACGCGATCGTCGTGGGCGCCGGCATGGGCGGCGGCATGTTCGGCTACTCGCTGGCCCGGTCGGGCCGGCGAGTGCTGTTCGTCGAAAAGGGCCGCTCGACGTTGCCCGGCACGCCGGGGACCATCCGGGCCGCCATGCCGGAGCTGGCCGAGCCGACGGCGGCTCGATCCCCCGAGGCCTACTACGCCGCGTTGGCGCGGGCCGGCCGCTCGACCGACGAGGTCGAAGACATCAGCGGCCGCTTCCCCAGACGGTTCGTGCCGTTCATCGGTAGCGGAACCGGGGGATCTTCGGCGCTCTACGGAATGGTCTGCGAACGGTTGTTCGTCGACGACTTCACGCCCCGACAACACTTCTCCGACCCCGGCGATTCCACGGTCCCGGAAGCGTGGCCGATCACCTACGACCAGATGGCGCCCTGGTATGCCGAGGCGGAGAAGCTGCTACGCGTACGCGGCCAAGCCGACCCGTTACGGCCGGAGGCCGCTGCGGTGGGATTGCCCGCCGCGCCGCCGTTCTCGGCCGACAACCGGCCGCTGGTCGACCATCTCTCAGGTCTGGGATTGCATCCCTATCACCTGCCGATGGCCTGCGACTACACCGACGGGTGCGCCACGTGTCAGACCTATCTCTGCGCACGGCCGTGCAAGAACGACGCCGCCCGCAACTGCGTGCTGCCTGCCGTGTCGAATCACGGCGCCGGCTTGTTGACGGAGTGCCGGGTGGTGGGCCTGGACGCCGACCGCACCCGGGTCCGACGGGTGATCTGCGAGCACCCGACGGGTCGCCTGACATTGACGGCGAAGGTGGTGGCGCTGGCCGCGGGTGCGCTGGCCACCCCGGTGCTGCTCCTGGGCTCCCGCTGCGGCGACTGGCCGCGAGGGTTGGCCAACGGGTCAGACATGGTGGGGCGCAACCTGATGCGCCATCTGCTCGATCCGATCGAGATCTGGCCGCGGCCCGACAGCACGATCACCGCCGCCAACAAGGAGATCGGCCTCAACGATTTCTACTTCTTCGAGGGCCAGAAGTACGGCACCGTTCAATCCTTCGGTGCGATACCCCCGATGGAATGGCTCATCAACCGGCCGGGCCCGCGAGGAACGGCCCTACGGCTCATGCTTCCAGCGGTGCGTCACGTTTACGAGAGGTTCTTCACCGGGGGGCTGATCCTCGCCTCGATGATGGAAGACCTGCCCTATTTGGACAATCGGGTGATGCTGCCGGAGAACCCGAGGCCCGACGGCCGCCAGCGAATGCGAATTCAATATCGACTGCGCGCTAACGATCTTCGCCGCCACGCGACCTTTCAGCAACTTTTCCAGGAGGCTGTGAAGCCGTTTCGCAAGCGGAGGTTGGGCAGCGGCAGAGACAACTCCAATATGGGACACGTCTGCGGCACCTGCCGATTCGGCACCGATCCGGCCACCAGCGTGCTGGACCCGCAGAACCGGGCGCACCAAGTCGAGAACCTCTACGTGGTGGACACGTCGTTCTTCCCCTCCAGTGCGGGCTTGAATCCCAGCCTGACCGTCGCGGCCAATGCCTTGCGGGTGGCCGCCCATGTGAACGGGACGCACTTCGCCAACTGACCCGGTTGAACGGAACCGGTCATTCGCGCCGAACCGGGCGGGGCTTGTCTCGGGCGGGCGACCGCTGGAACAAGGAGCCGGGCTAAATTATCAACATCGTCAAAATTTCGGAGAGGAGGAATACTATCCCTGCCATGACACGCCCCTCAACGCCGCGCGCTGACGCCGTCAGGCGGTTGATTACCGCGGACGCTGCGCTCGGTCCAGTCGTGCGGAACACCGTCCAAGGCATCAACAAGCGGCTCTATCCGTACTTGACCCGACGGGTCGACGACAACGTCTTCTTCCTCAATTGGGGTTACGAAGAAGACCCGGCGATGGCCATCCCGCTGGAGGCCTCGGATGAACCCCACCGATACCCGATTCAGCTGTACCACAGCACCGCCACCCAGGCCGGCGGCCTTGCCGGAAAGCAGGTGCTCGAGGTGGGCTGCGGGCATGGCGGCGGCGCCTCGTACCTCGCTCGCGCGCTAGGCCCGGCCTCCTATGTCGGGTTGGATCTCAACCCGAAGGGGATTGAGTTCTGCCGTCGGAACCATCAGGTGCCCGGCCTGGAGTTCGTCCAGGGCAACGCCGAGAGCCTGCCGTTTCCAGCGGAGTCGTTCGACGCGGTGATCAACGTCGAATCGTCGCATTGCTACCCACATTTCGACCGGTTCCTCGGGGAGGTCGAGCGGGTGCTGCGGCGTGGCGGCGCATTTCTGTACACCGACGTCCGACAGCGCTACGAGTGCCCGCGATGGGAAGAGGGGCTGGCCAGCGCGACCGGACTGCAGCTCGTCTCATGGCGGGAGATCAACACAGAGGTGCTGCGGGGCCTCGATCTCAATCCGACCCCGTGGGGTGGCCAGGTGATGGACAGCCTGGTGCCGAAATTCATGCGGCGGGTAGCCCGCCAAGGGGCGCCGGTCCGGGAGTCGTGGATCTACCGGAACCTGGAAAACGGGCGGATGTCTTACCGGATGTATTACTTCGTCAAGGGCTGATCCGGTCCTCGAAGGAAGCCCTGTGCCAGAGCCTCACGAGCCGCATGCTCGCATGGCCACGAGCGAGCTGGGCTAGAAACCACCGCTACCAATCGCCGCACCGTCCCTGCGTCGAGGATAGGAATCGTATGGCGAGCCAACAACAGTCCGCACCAAAGCGGTCGCCCCTGGCGACCAAGCTGCGGATTCTGAACCAGATTGCGTTTGACCGACGCAATACCCGCCTATTTTCCCAGCTGTTCTACCGCTCGACTGGGTCAGAGCCTGAAGAGTACGCCAAGTGGTACTTCAACAATCTGGTGTGGCAGGACACCACCTGGATGGGAATCGAGACGTACAAGTCGCCCTGCGATATGTGGAATTACCAGGAGATCTTGTTCAGCCTCAAGCCGTCTCTGGTGATCGAGTTCGGCACAGCTTTCGGCGGCTCCGCGATCTACTGGGCCAGCGTGATGAGACAGATCGGCAATCCGTTCAAGGTGCTCTCGGTCGATATCGACCACAAGTTGCTGAGGCCACAGGCACGGCGTGATCTGGACGTGGAATTCGTCGAAGCATCATCGGCATCACCGGAGGTTGCCGAACGTATTCGGCAACTCAGAAGCGAGTATCCCGGCAAGGTTTGGGCCATTCTGGACAGCGATCACTCGATGGATCATGTACTCGCCGAAATGAAACTCCTGCGACCGTTGCTGTCGAGGGGGGATTATCTCGTGGTTGAGGATTCGCTCCTCAATGGGCACCCGGTCGCGCCTGAATGGGGGCCCGGTCCATACGAAGCGATCGAAGCGTACGAGAAGGAATTCCCCGACGACTACACGCATGACAGCGCTCGGGAGAACAAGTTCGGCTGGTCGTTTGCGCCGTACGGATTCCTGATCCGCAACTGAAGACGGATTGAGACCTCTCTTGACTCGATCGCTGAAAAAGCGCGGCCTCAACAGTCCCCGTCGATATGAAGTAGGCGGCCTTGGCTCCGGCTGACGGCGTCAGCTCTACCCGAGAGCGGGAGGGTCGTGTCTCTGTTCAGAGCGCGTTCCGACCCGACATAGAGGGCTTACGCGCAGTCGCCGTGGTGGCAGTGGTCGCCTTCCATGCGTCGATCCCCGGCATGGGCGGCGGGTACGTCGGCGTCGACGTCTTCTTCGTCATTTCCGGTTTCCTGATCACCGGGCTCCTGTGGCGGGAAGTGAGCACCACCGGCTCCGTTCGACTACGTGCGTTCTACGGCGCACGGGCGCGTCGATTGCTGCCGGCCTCCGCCACGGTCGGCGTGATCACGATGGCCGCCTCAGCGGTTCTTCTTCCTCCGCTGCAGGCGACATCAGTTCTTTATGACGGCATCTTCAGCGCGCTGTACGTCAGCAACTATCGGTTCGTGCAGGATGGCGTCAACTACTTCGCCGCCGACGATTACCTATCGCCATCGCCATTTCTGCATTACTGGTCGCTCGGCGTTGAAGAGCAATTTTATTTCGTATGGGCACCCCTGTTCCTCGGCACGGCATGGCTCGTCCGACTCATGCTCCGAGCGCGGCGCGAGCCAACGCGCCACCGCGTATCAACGCAACGCCCGTATGTGGTCACCCTTGCCCTTGTCGCGGCCGTCTCCTTTGGAATCTCGATCGCACTCACCAACGTGGCTCCTGCCGCGGCCTTCTATTCCTTGCCCACTAGAGCCTGGCAGTTGGCGACCGGGGGTCTGGTGGCCCTGACCATCGTCCGGTGGCAGCGGTTATCCGCGAAGGGCGCCGCCGCCATGGGATGGGCCGGATTGACACTGACCCTGCTGGCCTGCACCCTCTTCAGTCCGACCACACCCTTTCCAGGCACCGCAGCATTGCTTCCCACCCTCGGTGCCGCGCTGGTCATCGGGGCCGGCTGCGCCGCCCCTTCGCAGGGCTGCGGACGCCTGCTGGGCCTTCCGTCGATGCGGGCTGTCGGCCGCATCTCCTACTCGTGGTACTTGTGGCACTGGCCGGTACTGATCTTCGCTCCGCTTATAGTGGGCCACCCACTGGGGCTGGGCGCTCGAGTGGCGGCCGCTCTGATCTCTGCGGGGCTGGCCTGGCTGACCCTCCGGTTCATCGAGAACCCACTGCGCTTCAACCCGGACATTCGCGATTCGCCGATGCGCAGCCTAGCCCTCGGAGGTGTCGCCACCGCGATCGCGGTGTGCGCTGGGCTGGCGCTTATGAAGACCGTTCCTGCTCCATTGGGACGGGGCGCCCCCGCGCCACCGCTGATTATCAAGGCAGCGCACATCCCCGCAGGATCCGGATCCGGTACGGACGCCTACGAGAGCGTGGTCAGCGAAGCGTTCTCCCAAGTACAGGATGCCGTCGCCGCTTCCGCCGGCCTCGAAGCCGTGCCGTCAAGCCTGGAACCGCCGCTTGTCAATGCCGCAGCCGAAGACAAAAGTGTGTACCTCAACGGCTGTATGCGCACGTTCTTTCAGACGGGGCACCCTGAATGCGCTTCGGGCGATACCTCCTCGACCACCACCGTCGCCCTGATCGGCGACTCGCATGCCGCGATGTGGTACCCGGCTTTACAACGGCTGGCCGAGGAGCGGCGCTGGCGACTTGAGACCTTGGCCAGGGCCGGCTGTCCGATACTGGATCTACCCGTGTACAGCCCTGTGCTGCGTCGGGAGTACACCGAATGCCACCAATGGCGTGACGACATCATCGCACGGCTACGTGGCGATGCCCCGCGGCTAGTCGTTCTCAGCAATTGGCGCGGTTATGGTTCGTCCGGTTGGGAGTCGGGTTTCGTTTCCTATGACTCGGCGTGGCTGGACAGCCTGACGCGGACCGTGCAGAGACTGCGTGACAATGGATCACAGGTGCTGGTGCTCGGTCCAATCCCCGACCCACAATCAGTGGTTCCCATATGTTTGTCCGGCCACCTCGACGACGCGACCGCATGTGCGCCTTCACGATTGACCGCGGTCAACGCTTCAGGTATCAGTGCGGAAGCCGCCGCTACCAATGCGGCCGGTGGGCAATATGCCGATCTCACCAACTTGTTTTGCGCCTCGGAACGATGCCCCGTGATCGTCGGCAACACGCTGGTCTACTTTGACCGGAACCACATGTCGCTCGAGTATTCGCGCGCGTTGGCCCCAGTAATCGGCGCCCTGATCGACCTCGCTTTAGCTCACAAGTGATGGCTGCTGGCGTCGCAGTTGGCGACCACGGCCATGGCACAACCGATACGGCTCATTCCAACTGCTCGACCCGTGAAACCTTACGTCTGAGACGCGATTTCAACGACATCGCAGGCTTCTCGACAAGGAACCAACTCAAGGCAGCCAACGGCAAGGTGATCGCAGCGGCGATGATCCCGAAGACGGGAGGCGCGAGAAAGCCAAGCCCGCCGATCACCAGTATTTGCTGCATCGGAAACGCGTAGATATAGACGCCATAGGACAGATCTGTCCGCAGCCGGAATCGGGGGTTGCGAATCAGAGCACCCGAAACGACAAGCGCGTACGCCAGCGAGAAGGCGGCAATCCACCGGTAATTCGGCAGCAGACTGGCCACGAGCACGATCGCCACGCTCAGCCCGACGTAAGACCATCGTGCGGGTATGACGTTGCGGACTTGATAGAGCAACGCACCGGCTAGGAACATGACCGCGAACCGTGCGGCCGCCCCTTGCGCTATCAGCATCTGCGTCGCCGCATCCAGGGGAGGGCGCTCGTCGGGGGGTGCTTCGACGATCGCGCTCATTGACGGCAGCCTGGTGGACCAGAGCACCGCCAACGCCAGCAGCATGGGGATCACCCACCGCCGCCGCAGCAGCCCGGTGATTCCAAGAATTGCAATTGCGATGTAGCACAACGCTTCCCAGTACAGAGTCCAAAGAGAACTATCCCATTCTCCCGGCATTGGAACATCCAGCGGCGTTCCAGAGATGTCGCTTTGTTTGATCAGGAGTGCGCAGTTGTTGACGACGTAGCCGATCGGCCCGGACGACAGCAGCAATTTGCCTGGCGAGCCACCCTGCATCGCGACGCCGATAGGTGCGATGACGAATGCGACAACGATCAGGCATACCCAGAATCCCGGAAGGATGCGGAGCCCTCGAGCGACGAAATATTCGCGAATCCTAGGTCTTTTGAACCAGCTCCAAGTGATGAGAAATCCGGAAATGGCAAAGAACCCGTCCACCCATACATCTCGCATCAGCTGGTGGGCCGGTTCAAACGATATCTGACGACCGGTGACAAGCCAGGAGTGCCACAGTATGACGCCCGTCGCCATCACCAATCGCCATGCATTCAGCGCGTTGTTGCGGGGGTCGAATTCGTCTACCAGCGTCCGCTTTCGCCGGCGACTGACGTGTTCGCCTTCGTTGTCACCGATGACCCTCGGGTCGGCGCTCAATTCCGAACCCCGTTCACTATGGCCGCCTTCCGCTGCTAACAAACACGGCTGGCGTGTACGAAGTTCTCGACGAGGTCGGTGGCGGTGATAGCGCTGTCTGCCGGCTTCGTCATTTGGGCCGCCAGCGCGCGTGCCCGGTTCCGGTAGTCCGGGGCCAGTATCAGTTGCAGATCCGCAACCAATTTCCGCTCCGTAATGGTCGAGAACCGCCGCCCGGTACCAACTTTCAAGCGCTTTAACTGAACGGTTCGCAACCATTGGTCGGGCAGCGTCCAGAGACCCACCTGCGGTACTCCGGTACGCAGGCACGCGGCGATGGTCCCGGCACCACTGTGATGGACCACCGCGCGGCAGGCGGGGAAGATCGTTGCGTAGTTCACTTGGCCCACCACTTTGACGTGTCCCGGACAGGTGGTCGCGCCGAAGTCGGTCGAGCCCGCGCCCACCAATGCCCGCGCACCCAGCTGCTCGCACACTGCGCTGATCATCGCGACCGTATCCGTTGGCGATCCAACCGGAACGCTGCCGAAGCCGAAAAAGATCGGCGGCGTTCCCTCGGCGATCCACGACAAGACCTCATCATCGGCGTCTGTCGGCGCCTCCAACGTCAGCGTGCCGACGAAGGGGCGTTGCTCGCCCCAATTCGCCCACTCAGCCGCCAGCCCCGGAACCACCACCTCGTCATACGCCTGGATTTCCAGGGAGCCACGGTGTGCGATCCTGTGCGGCCAGGGCTTTGTCGCCTTCGGCAGACCCAGCAATCCGCGCTGGATCTCCTCCACTTGTTTGACCGGACCCGCCCACGAAACCCACTCGTATCCCTTCATGACCGCACGACCCAACGGGGCCGGAATCAGAGGCAGGATCTTGCCGTTGGCGCGGGTCGGGAAGAAGTGCAGGGTCGCCAGCGGAATGTCGTAGTACTCAGCAACGTTGGCAGAGAACTGCTCGAAACCGAACCCGGCGACGATCGCGTCGGCCCCCTCCGCTAGGGAGGTGAGAGTCGAGAACGCTTCCTCCGTCCAGCACTGAGTCACGATCCGACCGATATCGCGCCCCAGCCTTTCGAGATCTCTTGATTTCCAAGGGTGTTGGAAGAAGCACGTCCAGTAGTCGCGTTGCGCGTCCATCATGACCTGCGAGTCCTGACCCCAGGGAATCGCCGTCAGCCCGGCCGCCTCCGCAAAGGCGATCACGTTAGGCGGGACCGCAATGCTCACGTCGTTGCCCCTTCGCAGCAACTCGCGGCCGACGACGATGGAAGGCTCGACATCGCCGCGAACGCCGTGGCATGCGAGCACAACTTTCATAGCGGATCAGCCTTTCGCCTCATGCGCGTAGGCAACGCCTGAGCAGGGTCATTATGGCGTCATTTTTGACGTTAGCGTAAGCGTTGTCAGACGAATCCCGGGCAGGAATCGTGCGGGCCAATCCAGCCCGGCGGCTGACGACATCGCGGCCCATCTCCTGCTTTCAACTCGGCTGCCGGATGGGCAGGCCCGCCGCGCGATAAACGGCGTCGATGACGGACATGTTCTCGACCGCGTCCTCCGGGGTCGTCCGTACCGGTTCCCCGCGCAGCACCGCTGAAGCAAAGGTGTCCAGCTGGTAGGAGTAGGTCGCTCGGCGGGGGAAGCGCTCAACGCGCCTGCCGTTGGCGGATCGGATCGACAGCACAGGGAAAAGGTGGGGTGCAGCGGGGCTGAGCACCCTCAGCCTGCCGGCATCGCCCACCACGCTGGCCGTCGCCCAGAACAGATGCCCCGACCACAGCGCGCAGCGGAGCCGGCCCGTGTGCCCGGCGGGGTAGCGCAGTTTTGCCGACATCGCGCGGTCGACACGCGGCTTCTGCAGCTTGGCTTGCGCTGACACGACCTGTGGGGTGGAGCCGCCGAAGGTGCGTGCGATATTGGCGACGTAGCTGCCGGCGTCCATCATCGCGCCACCAGCGAGCTCGTAGTTGTAGCAGTTGGCGTTGAAGGTCGGCAGCAACACGCAAAGGCTGACGTCGACGTGCTGCAGTGTGCCGAGCTCCCCAGAGGCGATGATCTCCTCTACGCGGCGAGTCAACGGATGGTGACGGAACTGGATGGCCTCCATCACCACTCGATCGGATTTCGCTGCCAGATCGGCGATTTCGCGGGCTTCGGCGGCATTGGCGGTGAACGGTTTCTCACACAGCACGTGCTTGCCCGCGGCGAGGGCCGCCTTGGTCCATTTGCCGTGCATGCTGGTCGGCACCAGCACGTAGATGGCGTCCAGATCAGGATCGTCGACCATCGCCTCGTAGCTGCCGTATGCCTTTGCGATGCCATACTTGGCCGCGAAGGCCTCCG
This sequence comes from Mycolicibacterium pulveris, assembly GCF_010725725.1. Taxonomy (NCBI): domain Bacteria; kingdom Bacillati; phylum Actinomycetota; class Actinomycetes; order Mycobacteriales; family Mycobacteriaceae; genus Mycobacterium; species Mycolicibacterium pulveris. The sequence continues at coordinate 1,848,954 of NZ_AP022599.1, forward strand.
CGCTCGGAACATCGCGCGACGCGGCAGCCGCGATCACGACCTCGGGGTTTCCCTTTGCCGGGTTGATGATCGTCGTCGGTGCAAAGCTCGAAGCGCCCAAGATCCCGATCCGTATCGGGCCCGCCTTGTCGGGCATGGCTTCACTCTCCTATGTCAAGCCGTGCAGTCTTGCTGACCGAGTCCGGCTACTGCGACCGGTCCGCCTTACGCGACCCAGAGAGCGCAGATCCCCGGTCGCCGTTGCCGCCGCCAGCAACGGTCGCGGCCGCGCTAGGCGATACTAGAAGACCTTCTAACTACTACGTCAGAAATTGACAATATCGTCAATAGCGTCGGCGCGGTAGCAGTGCCGGTCGACATCATGTGACCCGGCATTCCTCCCTCAGCATGGCTCGCGAACCGGAAGGCCCGCGGCGCGGTAGATCGAGTCGATGACGGTCATGTTCTCGACGGCGTCCTCCGGCGTGGTCGGCACCGGCTCGCCCCGCAGAACCGCCGCCGCGAAGGCATCCAGCTGGTAGGCGTAGGTCGGCCGGCGCGGAAATCGCTCCACCCGATTTCTGCCATCAGCGCGTACCGAGAACCGGTGGAAAACGTGGGGCAAAACCGGGTTGAGGACCCGCAGCTCGCCACGATCACCGACCACGTTGACGCTTATCCTCAGCAGGTCGGAGGACCACATCGAACAACGAAGCCGGCCGATGTGGCCCTCGGGAAATCGCAACTCGGCCGTCATCGCCCGGTCCACCAGGGGATCACGCAATTTGGCGTGCGCCGAAACAACCTCCGGCGTCGAACCGCCGAAGGTCCGCAGCATGTGCACCGCGTAGCAGCCGGCATCCATCGTCGCGCCCCCGGCCAGTGCGTAGTCGTAGCGGATGTTCGAAAACCGCGGCAGCGGAAAGCAAAATGCGACGTCTACGCGTCGCAGCGTGCCGAGCTCACCGGCGGCGATGATCTCCTCCGCACGCAGTGCGAAAGGGTGATAGCGATAATGGAATGCCTCCATCACCACCTGATCCGACTTCGCCGCCAGATCGGCGACCTCGCGGGCTTCAGCCGCATTCGCCGTGAACGGTTTCTCGCACAGCACATGCTTTCCCGCTTCCAGCGCAGCCCGAGTCCATCTGCCGTGCAACCCATTTGGCAAGGGGATGTACACCGCGTCGACATCCGGATCGGCGATCATCGCCTCGTAGCTGTCATGTACCCGGTTGATCCCGTGCTTGGTGGCGAACTCCTTGGCACGTTCGACATCGCGCGCGGCCACCGAGCCCACCACGACGTCGGGGTTGGCCTTCGCCGGGTTGATCAGCGCCGCCGGAGCGATCTGGGCCGCTCCGAGCACGCCGATCCGCACCTGTTCTTTCACTAGCCGTCGAACTCCAGCAGCGTCAAGGACGCAATCGTTGGCCAGTTGGCACCAACCCACCACCGCAGCAACCGATGGAGCGGCGACACCCGAGTCTTCGACAACAGCGTGTCGAACAACGGTCCGCGGCCGCGCGGCAACCGAACGTCGTGCACCGCACGAACCCCGGGCACACTGTCGGCCAACCTTGCGCGCTCACGCCCGGTGAGGCTGAACGGCGTCAGGGGCCAATCTCCACGCAAAATCTTCCACAGCCGTGGACGGCCGGCCAGCAACGCCTGCGACTTGGGCGGCAGGTCGAACATCAGCTGCCCCCCGGGGAAGCGGCGTGCACATTCTCCGATCAGGTCCAGGGCCTCACCGGGCTCCAGGTACGGCAGTAAGCCTTCGGCGGTGACGAACACGCCGTGCCGAGCATCCACCTGATCCATCCAGGTGAAATCCAATACCGACTGGGCGCATGCCGCCATCCGCGGCGAAGTCGGTAGCAGCCGCTTCCGTAACTCGATGATCGGCGGCAGGTCCACCGTCAGCCAACGAAATTCATCGCTGTCATCGGCGGCATCGACGCGCCAGAAGCTGGTCTGCATTCCTTCGCCGAGGGCGACCACGGTGGCCCTGGGGTGGTCCGAAAGATAGGCGTGAGCTGCACGGTCGAATGCCAGCGCACGCAACGCAAGGTCTTGGCGGTCGGCGGAAAGCTTGAATTTGCTGAAGTCGTACTCGATCGAGTCGACCACGCTGACGGCCAACGGGTCATCGATGATCGCATCGGCGCGGCGTGCTTCACTCGCACGGCACCACAACGTCACCAGCGCTGTATCGGGTAGTGGCATGACCTCAGTCATCGAACCGGTGATCTCTGCATAGCTCATCCACTCCACACGCTCAATTCGCCGAGCCTAGGCCGCCAACGTGGCCGTGATGAAGGGTACGTCAAGCACGCGATCGGTAGACCCGTTACGAATCATGGGTTGTGGGTTGTCACCTAGACTTTGGCCCGTGTGTGCCGCTGGGCTCTGGCGCCGGGTGAGGATCCGGCCTCGCGCGACCAAGGCACCGGCCAACCAGAGTGCGCGCCCCAGGGTTGTGATGATCTCGAACGTCGCCACTTTCGGCGGCGGCGGAGTCGTCGGATTTCGGGACATGCTGTTGGCGGTGCGAACAAAGCGGCCGGACGTGGATCTCGTCGCGGTCATCGGACAGAAGGGCGACGTCGCACAGCGCTGCGTCGACGACGGCATTGACACCAAGATCGCCTTGACGCCCTGGTGGGCCTTCGGCAAATGGTGGCGCTTGCGCGGCATCGAACCGCACGCGCTGATCGGCTGGCTGCCCTACACCGTGTTGCTTCTGCCGGGCATCGCGCAGGCACTGGTGTTCTTCATCCGACACCGTCCGACGGTAGTGCTCACCAACACCATGACCGTGCCGTCGCACGCCATCGCCGCCAAGATTCTCGGCATCCCGCATTACTGGATGGTCCGCGAATTCGGCCGAGACGACCATGGGCTGTGGTTTCTGTTCGGATATCGCACAACGATCCGCCTGGTCGGCCGGCTTTCGGAATCGGTGCTCTGCAACTCACACGCCGTCGAGCAGACAATGCTCGCGCTGGACCCCGCGATGACAACACATGTGCTCTACCCGGTCGTGGACACCGCGCTGGGCACACCACCGCAGCGGCATCCCCACGAGCGCATGCGCACGATCCTGGTCGGCTACTTCTCTGCGGCCAAGGGACAGCACCTGGCCGTCGAGGCCATTGCCAACGCCCGAAGCGCCGGTGTCGACATCGAGCTGACACTGGTGGGCGCCGGAAGCCACGAACCACTTCGCCGCCTTGCCCGCCGCCTGGGCGTCGACGACCTGGTGACCATCCACCCACCGACGCGCGATCTGGGCCCCTTCTGGGCGGCCGCGCACGTCGGCCTGATGTGCAGCCAGCGTGAAGCATTCGGCCGCGTGACCGTCGAGGCGATGAGAGCCGGCCTGCCGGTGTGCGGAACCAACTCCGGCGGCACCCCAGAGATCATCAAACCCGGCGTGGGCGGGTTGCTCAGCCCGCCGGGAGACGCGCACGCTCTCGCCGTCAACCTGATGACCCTCGAGGCTGACGAAGACCTGCGCCGCAGCCTGGCTATCGGTGCCCTAGAAACGTCGCAACGCTTTGAACGCGACCATCACGACAGCGAACTCGTCGCCATCCTCGGCTTGTCTTGATCGGCGGCGTCCCGACGGGCACCGCGGTCACCGACGAAGTCCTGATCGGTATCCGTCGACTCAGTCGACCTGCCGGCAACGGATGCGGACCGCAAGGCAGGGCTGGGATCGACATCGGTCGTCGACGAGGCCTTCGCATCAGCGTCATCCGGAAAGGTGTCATCCGCGAAACGTGAGTCGGGAGACCCGGTATTTTCGCTGTCCGATGACGACTCCACCGATTCGGTTTCGTCAGTCGACTCCGTGATCTCCGCGTCGGCATCGCCCGCCGATTCAGACGACGTCGGCTCCCCGGTGACCATGTCGGCTGCATCGATGGACGCGAATTCCGGGCTGTCCGATGGCAATTCCGCGGAGGTCGGGCCAACTGGTGGATCCACACTCTCCGCGCCGGCAGTAATGGCGGCAGGTTCGGGAATCTTGAGACCTCCATCCGATCCGCCGACGCCGTATGGGCCCGGCCTGAGAGTCCCCAGTGGACGGACTCCGAAGAGCGACTCGATCCCGTTGTCCATGCCGATCGGGACCGCCAGGAGGAGGTTGGTGGCCAGTTTGATTGGATTCTCGAAGTACAGGACGTCGAACGGGGTCGGTACTCCTGGACTGATGCCGCGGTTGTAGGCCGACTCGATCATCACGCGCAGCACCGGATCCCACGAGTCGGCCAGTGCGGGGCCGATGACGGGGATGCTCTGGATCGGCTTCAGCACGGGGAGAATCTCGGATGGGAACAAGTAGAAGCGGGTGTCTCCGTATTGCCCCTGATCTATCACCCCGGGGTCGTCGAGGCTGTGATCACCGTATGTCGTGTGGAAGAGGAGCACTCCCATGTATGCGTTGACGGTGGCGAGCAGGTTCAGCGGATTCAATGGAAAATCCGAGAAACCGTCGTACTGAATCACGGCATTCGCCGTGAAGTGCTGAGTGTCAGTCGGAATGGGCATGTTGATCAGGTCGGCGTCGGGCCAACGTCCGAACAAGAGGAATGTCATCAATCCGGTCGTGTCTCGTGCGCCCAGTCCGCCGTTCGGCCGTGGGGCGCCGATCACCACGAACGAGACGTCGGGGCCTTCACCCTCACCGTACTCGGCGGCCAGCCGCGCTTTTTCCAGCATGGCGATGGCGGCGCTCTGCGAATACCCGAAGACCACAAATGTGTCAGAGGGAGACGGCGCTGTGGACTCCATTTCTGTGTTGTAGTCACAGACGTTGGAGCTGATACAGCTGTGGAGGCTCGCCAATCCTTGGCTGATCGACTCAGAAATCGGCAACTGCCCGTAGTTCGGCCAGTCTTGCTCTGGCGTGATGACGGCGACGCTGTTGTATGGCCCTTGGGGGATCCCGGTGGGGATCGTTGCCGCCGACGCGGGCGACACGAAGTTGTTGACCGCGTCGTCCATGTACTGCTGCACGTACGGAGCAGTGTCGGGTGGTGTCGACAGTGGGTGTCCTGTGCCACCCATGATGAGAACGGTGGTACTCGCCAGCGCGACGAAGGCGAATGTCATGGACGCGACGAGAACCACGACCGCGGTCGCCAGGACTGCGGGAACGGTCGCCGCAGCGGCACGAAGGGCTACGCGCATCCTGAGTTCCCCTAGTCTCAGCGAATCCCCCGCGACTTGCCATCACGCGGAGCAGCGACCATTATGGCGCATTATTATCGATCGCGTAAAATACTCTGTTGCTGCTCCGCCCTCGTGTAGACGTTCGGTCGTTGAGGCTGCCTCGGCGTTGATAGCATCCCGAATCGCCCAGACCAGGCGAGTGTTGGGCCATCACCCTGAGGAGTGGTTGTGCCTGACGGCAACGTGACAGGCCGGGACGCAGAACGCATCGAGTGGGATGTCATCGTCGTGGGTGCCGGTATGGGCGGCGGGATGCTCGGGCACCGGCTGGCACGGGCAGGCCGCCGGGTGCTGTTTGTCGAAAAAGGACGCTCCACCCTGCCGGGGACATCCGGAACGATCCGCTCGGCGATGCCCGAAGTGGCCGAACCACAGGCATCCCGATCCAAGAAGACCTACTACGACACGCTGGCCCGCGCCGGCCGCAGCACCGACGAGATCACCGATATCAGTGGCCGCTCACCCAAGCGGTTCGTGCCGTTCATCGGCAGTGGAACCGGCGGATCGTCAGCACTCTACGGCATGGTCTGCGAACGGTTCTTCGTCGACGATTTCACGCCCCGCCAACACTTCACCGACCCGGGCGAGTCCACGGTGCCGGAGTCCTGGCCGATCTCCTACGACCAGCTGGCACCCTGGTATGCCGAGGCGGAGAAGCTGCTTGGGGTGCGCGGCCAACCGGATCCCCTGCGACCGGAGGCAGCGGACGTCGGCCTGCCCCCGGCCCCGCCCTTTTCCCCCGACAACCAGCCGCTGGTCAACTATCTAGCAGGACGCGGTCTGCATCCTTATCACCTGCCGATGGCCTGTGACTACACCGACGACTGCCCGACGTGTCAGGCCTACCTCTGCCCGAAACCGTGCAAGTACGACGGCGCGCGAAGCGGTGTACTGCCCGCCGTCACCGAGCACGGCGCCCACCTGCTGGCCGAATGTCGGGTCGTGCGGCTCGAGTCAGACCGCAGGCGGGTACAGAGGGTGATCTGTCAGCACCGCTCCGACATGCTCGCGCTCCGAGCCAAGGTGGTGGTGCTGGCGGCCGGCGCGCTGGCCACTCCGCTGCTGTTGCTCAACTCCCGCGATGGAACTTGGAGCCGTGGGCTGGCCAACGGGTCAGACATGGTGGGCCGCAACCTGATGCGCCATGTGATGGACTGGATCGCGGTCTGGCCGCAACGCGGGTGGAAGATCACGGCGGAGAACAAAGAAATCGGGTTGAACGACTTCTATTTCATGGACGGCGAGAAGTACGGCACGGTGCAGTCCGCCGGTTCGATGTCCTCGCTGGCGCCCCTGGACATGATGATGAACCAACCCGGCTTGGCGCCAAGCGTGCTGCGCATGACGAGGGCGGCCGCGCGGCCGATCTACAACCAGTTCACCGGTGGCGGACTGGTGCTGGCCGCGATCATGGAGGATCTCCCGTATTCGGACAATCGCGTCCTGCCCAGCGATCGGCCGAGTGTCGACGGCCGCCAACGCCTGCGACTTCAATACCGCCTGCACCCCAACGAGATCGACCGTCGCACGGTGTTCTTGCGCCGGCTCAAAGAGGTTCTGCAGCCCTTCCGTACCCTCACGCTGCGCACCGGCGCGAACAACGCGACGCTCGGGCACGTCTGCGGTACCTGTCGCTTCGGTACGGACCCCGCCACCAGCGTGCTGGACCCGCAGAACCGTGCACATGAAGTGGACAACCTCTATGTGGTTGATGCTTCCTTCTTCCCGTCCAGCACAGGCCTTAACCCCAGCCTGACCATCGCAGCCAACGCCCTGCGGGTGGCCGAGCACCTCAACACCGCACATTTCGCCACATGACCGGATCGTCGAAGCAACAACCTCGCGAGCGCCGATAGCATCGAAAACGTGGATCTGTTCGTGCGCGAATCCGGTCCGGTCGATGCGCCAGCCATCGTCTTCCTGCACGGCGGGCTCATGAGCGGCTGGACGTGGGCACCCGTGGTCGAACGACTGCCGCGATATCGCTGTCTCGTGCCGGATCTGCCCCAGTACGGCAAGAGCGTCGACCTGGGACCGTTCGAAATGGCCCGGGCTGCCGACGCGGTTGCTGAGCTCATCCGCACCCGGACCAGCACCGGCAGAGCGCACGTGGTGGGGTTTTCCCTCGGCGCCCAGGTGGGCCTTCAGTTGCTGGCTACCCAGCCGCAGACGGTCGACCGGGCGGTGTTCACCAGCACCTTCGTCAATACGATGCCCGCGGTGCACCTCGCTCGGCGCCTGGCGGGACTTTTCGCCCGCACTACCGTGTTCCGCTGGGCCCTGATCTCCCGCTATTGGGATGCCCACGACGCGGCCCAAAACGAGGGCTACAGGCGGGACGCGCGTCTCAATTCGGGTAGGCAGTTCGCCCACATTGCCGTGGCATCCGCAGGATTCACCGTCCCCCTGGGACTTGAAAAGGCGTTCGCGCCTGCACTATTCGTTACCGGTGACAAGGAGTTGCGGCTCCTCCGTCGCTGGGCTGCGGTGCTGACGCGGTCAATGCCCAATGCAGTGGACAGACTCGCGGCCGGTATGGGCCACAACTGGCCGCTTCGCAATCCTGATCTCTTCTCCCACGTCGTCGATGCCTGGCTCACCCAGACCGCCCTGCCCGCTGAGATCGGGCCGGCGTCGCCGCAGCAACCGGTTGGCGACTACGCCGGCTCCCGGACGGGAAGGCCGGCAGCGCGATAAACGGCATCGATGACGGTCATGTTCTCGACCGCGGCCGCCGGTGTCGTCTTCACCGGCTCGCCGCGCAGCACCGCCGAGGCGAACGCCTCCAGCTGGTAGTCGTATGTGGTCCGGGGCCGAAAGAAGCGCTCCACACGTCGGCCGTCCGCGGATCGAACCGAGAACTGTTGGAAAGGGATCACCGGGTGAAGTCGCAGCTCGCCCCTGTCACCGACCACCTTGGCGGTGTAGTGCGGTGGGGCGCTGGACCACAGCGAACAGCGCAGGCGGCCAGTGTGTCCGTCGGCGAAGCGAACCTCGGCCGTCATCGCCCGATCGATCTTGGGGTCTCGCAGTTTCGCCTGCGCCGAAACAACTTCCGGGGTGGAACCGCCGAAGGCGCGGAGCATGTCCACCACATAGCTCCCGAGATCCATGAGCGCGCCGCCGCCAAGAGAGTAGTTGTAGGCATTCGATGAGAACTTCGGTAGCCAGAAGCAGTCAGCGGCCTCGATGCGCTGCAGTGTGCCCAGTTCACCAGAAGCGATGATCTGTTCCACACGGGACGCAAAGGGGTGATAGCGGTAGTGAAACGCCTCCATCACCACACGGTCCGACTTCGCGGCCAAGTCGGCGATTTCGCGGGCTTCAGCCGCATTGGCCGCGAACGGCTTTTCACACAAGACATGCTTACCCGCCTCGAGCGCCGCCCGGGTCCACCTGCCGTGCAGCGCATTCGGCAGCGCAATGTAGACCGCGTCCACTTTCGGGTCATCGATGAGCGCCTGGTAGCTACCGTGTGCCCGATCGATGCCGTGCTTGGCGGCGAATCGTTGCGCACGTGAGAGGTCACGTGCAGCGATGGCGGCGACGACAACCTCGGCATTTTTCTTTGCAGGCTTGACAATTACGGCAGGCGCAACGCGGGCAGCTCCCAGAATGCCGATCGCTATTGGACTTCCGTTGTCAGGCATAGGCCTGGTGCCACACCGAAAACAGCTCGACGTCAACTATTTTCGCCAAAATACGCCCGTTCCGTCGATGTCGACGATCTCCGCGGATATCCCGTGTTTTTCTCGGTAGTCAGTCACGGCTTTCTCGCACGCCTTCACCGCCAGGTAGTCGTCGACGATGCAGAAACCCCCGGGCGACAGGCGCGGATACAGCGCATCCAGAGCCTGGATCGTGGATTCATAGAGATCCCCGTCCAGTCGCAACACCGCGATGCGTTCGATCGGGGCGTCGTGCAGGGTGTCCTTGAACCACCCCGGGAGAAACCGGACTTGGTTGTCCAGCAGCCCGTATCGCTCAAAATTGGCCCTGACATCAGCTTCCGACACCCCTAAGATGCCGGCAGCGAACTCGGCCCTGATCCCTTTGTCCGCCTCGTAGTTCTTGGTGTCAGAGCGCGGGACACCTTGAAAGGAGTCGCACAGCCACACGTTGCGCGTCGTGTCCCCGTACGCCGCCAAGACGGCCCGCATCAAGATGCACGCACCGCCTCGCCATACTCCGGTTTCGACGAGGTCGCCGGGGACGTCTTCGTCCAAGACCGTTTCCACGCAATGCTGCAGGCTGGTGAGCCTCTTCATGCCGATCATCGTCTCGGCCTCAGGCGGCCAGTCCAGCCCGGCGTCGCGCACATGCTGGCCCCGCACGCCCGCCCCTCTGAGCATGGGGCCGACCGTGTTGACCGCCTTGAGAAGCAGACGCCGCCGCAGCGGCCAATCTGACGGCATCCGCTCGTGCATTCCAAACCGGGTCAGGTTGCGTCGAAGCAGATCAAGGTACAACGAGCGCACGTCGTAGTCGGTAACGGTCAAAATCGCTCACTCTCGCACACCAGCATTTTCGGCGCTGAGTCTAGACTTACCTTGGCGTCAATTTTTGTCGTTTCCGGCAGAACTCGACTCTCAGTCGACCCGCTTGCGGCGGGCGTAATCCTCCATCAGATCGGCGGCGGCCGCGACGCTCTCGGCGGGTTTGGTCATTCGTGTCGCGATCTGACGTGCGCGCGCGAGGTATTGCGGTGCCAGGATTCTCCGCAGGTCGGCGACCAGCGTTTTCTCCGAGGTGGCCGCGAACCGCCGCGAGGTGCCGACCTTCAGGCCCTTGACCGCGGCCCCCCAGATCAACTGCACATCCGCCATCCACAGAATCAGCGTCGGGACTCCCGCGCGCAGTCCGGCCGCGGTGGTGCCCGCACCGCCGTGATGCACGACAGCGCGGCAGGCCGGGAAGATCGTCGCGTAGTTCACCGCACCCACGACCTTGACGTGGTCGAACTGCGGCACGTCGCTGAAGTCGGTCCAGCCGGCGCACACCAGGGCGCGTTCGCCGACCTGTGCGCAAGCCCCCGCGATCATGGCGATCATGTCGGCGGGTGACTCCACCGGAATGCTGCCGAAGCCAAAACAGATCGGCGGCGGCCCCGCGGCGATCCAGGACATGACGTCCTCATCCGATTCGGTCGGCAATTCCAGCGTCAGCGTGCCGACGAAGGGTCGCTGGCCATCCCATCTCGCCCACTCGGTCGCCAGCCCGGGGAACAACACCTCGTCGTATGCCTGGATCTCCAGCAGTTCTCGCTCGGCGATCCGACCCGGTACCGGGCCGGTCGCCCGTGGTAAGCCCAGCTTCCGCCGCTGCGCGTCGACGACCTTCCGCACGCCGCGCCAGATCAGCCACTCGTACATCTTCATCGCCCAGCGGACCGCAGGCGCGGGCACATTCGGCACGAGCCGGCCGTTGACGCGCATCGGGAACCACAACACGGTGGCCAACGCGACACCGCAGTACTCCGCGACGTCGAACGCGAGTTCCTCGTAGCTGACGCCGCTGACCAGTAAGTCGACGCCTTCCGCGACCGTGGCCAAGGTCTTGGTCATCTCTTCCCAAGCCCGGATGCCGGGCTCGCGTGACTCGCGGAGATACTGCTGCAGATCTCGGACCTTCCAGAAATTGCGGAAGAAGTAGCCCCAGAAGTCGCGCGTGTCCTCCAGCCACGCCTGCGTCTCTGGACCGTAGGAGACCGCCGAAAGGCCGACCGACTCGGCCGAGCCGATCAGGTCGGGAGGGACGGCCATGAGCACCTCGTGTCCCCGCCGCATCAACTCGCGGCCGACCGCGATGCCCGGCTCGACGTCTCCGCGAGTTCCGTAGAACGCCAGCACGAACTTCATCGGATACTCCGGCCTCTCCATCCCCGTAAGCGCCGGCCAACCGCCCCAGGCTCAGCGGCCGGACGGGCTAACCCGGCCAGCACGTTCACCTCGCCGATTGACCGCGGCGCGGACTCCAGATCGCAAAAGCATGTCAGTTACCCTGACGCTCGTGTCAAATAAGGTCGTTCTGTCGACACCGACGCCGTAGCGGGAGCCGCGCGCGACCCTGTGCCACCGGAGGCCATCTGTGACCACTCAGGACCCTGTACGCACATTGACCGGTGAAACCAGGCCGGACAACCGGCTTGCGCTGATGGACCAGGCGTTCTACGCGGGGCATCGCGCCAGCGGCCAAAAAGAGGTCATGCAGGTGGCGTGGCTCTACGACCGCCCCATCGACCTGGATGGGCTGAAGCGGTTTCACCAGATGATGAGCCGTTCGTTGTGGGGCCGGCTGATCGAGCGTTCACCTCTGCCGTTCGGTCGGTACCGATGGGTCGCAGCTCAGCGCTCGGCGCCCATCGATATCGCTGAGACTCCGCGTCCACGCGCCGAACTCGGCGACTGGTTCGACGAACGCGCACAACTGCCCGTCGACCCTGAACAAGGACCCGCCTGGCACGTCGGCGTCCTTCCTCTGACTGACGGCTCCACGGCGATCACCATGATCATCTCTCACTACGTGCTCGACGGCCTTGGCAGCGTCGTCGAGGTCGCCAAGGCGATCATGGGTCTTGCTCGCGACCACGACTATCCGCCCCCACGGTCACGCAGTCGCTTGCGCGCGTTGGTTGAGGATGCCGGTCAAGCCGCCCGCGACATGCCCGAGGTCGCGCGGGCTCTCGTCGCCGCGGCCAAAGAGGCCCGGCGTCGTCAAAACGACGACACCCGAAAAGCACCGAAGCCGACAACCGTCCGTCGCGGAGGAGATCACCACGTCGTCGTGCCGGGTGTCTGGGTCCTGATCGACTCGGAGGTTTGGGATGCGCGCGCGGCGGCCCTTGGCGGGGCGAGCAACACCCTGGCAACCGGATTGGCTGCGAAACTCGGCGAGTATCTGGGTCGTCGGCATCCCGATGATGGCACCGTCAAAATGCAGGTCATCGTCAGCGATCGCACCGAGGACGACACACGCGCGGTTGCGGTGTCTTTCGCCCGCACGGGGATCGACCCGACGGAGGTGACGAAAGATCTCAGTACCGCCCGCGGCGCGATAAAGGAGGCACTGAAGACCCTTCGGGACACGCCGGACGAAGCATCGCCGCTTCTGCCGTTGACCCCGTTCACACCGCGACGGACGTGGAAACAGCTGATGGAATGGGCGATGGACGACCCGGACCAGCCGGCGGTCATCTCCAATTTCGGTGACGTCGGCTCGGCGGTGACCTGTCCGGACGGCACCCAGTGCCAGGCCGCGTGGGCGCGCGGGACGAACCAGCACATCACCGAGGATCGACTCGAGCGAACCGGCGGTCTGTTGCAGGTGTTGTTCGGTCGGCTGCCCACGGTCGGCAAGATCTCCATGAGTATTCAGGCCTACCAACCCGGGGGCGTGACCACCAAGGCCGCTCTGCGGGATCTGGTGGTGAGCACGTTGGCCGAATTCGACCTGGCCGGCGAGATCGACTGACGAGTCGTCTGTTTGAGGGACCACGCCGGAAACGCCGCAGAGCAGGAGGTTTGCTGATCAGGCCACCGCAACTTCCGCCGCGTGCTCAACAGGGGGAAATCCCCCGGATGCAACACAGGATCATGCATTACCATCCGTCGTTACGGAACCGTCAATATGAATACGGCCTACATGGTTAGGTGTTCTCAGAATCGGTCGCGGTGCCAGCGTGGTGCGTCATCCCGTTCGGCAGGCATGGCTTCGGGTGAATCGGCGGAAAGGGAAAGGAATGGGTGTGGTGGTCGACGGCAGTACCTACGACGTTGAGCCCGCCCGATCCGACGTCGCCGTCGAGGACGGCCCTAGCCAGACTCGCCGCAAAGGTTTCCTTCGGCGACGGGCGCGTCAGCCGTCACCCACGTCTCAAGTAAAGCGGCCGGCTCGCGCCAAGCGCCGTACCCCAGCGTCGTTGATGTTCCGCCTGTTGAGGCGGGTGTGGCTTCCGCTGGTCATAGTCGCTGTGCTCGTCGCTGGTGGATTCACCGTGTCACGGCTGCACAGCATCTTCGGCAGTGTGAATTCTCTGTCATATGGCGACACGAAAGTAGACGAAACCCCCATCAACCCCAAGTACTTGAAGTACGAGATCTTCGGGCCGCCGGGAACTGTCGCTCAAATCAGCTATTTCGACGAGAACGGCAGCCCGAAATTCATCAAAGACGTGCCGTTACCGTGGTCGCTCGAATTTCCTATCACCACCGCGGCGGGTGTCGGCAGCATCGCGGCAAACGGGGATAGCGAGAGTCTCGGTTGCCGCATCTTGGTGGACAACGTCGTGAAATCCGAGAACATAAAACAGCACGCGGTGAGCACCTTTACCAGCTGCATGCTGAAGGCCGCATGAGCAACCACCTGCTGCACAACACTCGACCGCTGGCGGCGCAGACCATCCGGCGGTTTGCGGTGCCGATCATCTTGGCGTGGTTGGTGGTCGTCGCGATCTTGACCGTCGCCGTTCCGACGCTCGAAGAGGTCGAACAACGGCAGGGCTTGTCGCTGAACCCCACAGACGCGCCGTCATTCCAGGCTGCCGAGCGGATGAGCGAAGCCTTCGACTCCCCCGACTCGGGTGGTGCGGTGATCATCGTCCTGGAGGGCGACGAGCCGTTGGGCCAGGCCGCGCGCGATTACTACGACCATTTGATCGGTGAGCTGCGAGCCGACCACCAACACGTGCAGGGTGTCCAGGATTTCTGGGGTGACGAACTCACCCGGGGAGCCGCGCAAAGCGCTGACGGCAAGGCCGCCTATGTCCAAATAAGCCTCGTCGGTAGCCAAGACCAAGACCTGGCCACCACGAACGAATCGGTCGCAGCCGTTCGGGGCATCGTCGAACGGATCCAACCCCCCCCAGGGGTGACCGCCTACATCACCGGCCCTTCGGCGATCGCCGCTGATATCAGCGCAAGCGGGAACCGGACCGTCATCCTGATCACGGTGGTCAGCATCGCCGTGATTCTTGTGATGCTGCTTTTCGTATACCGTTCGGTCGCTACTGCTTTCCTGTTGTTGGCGGTGGTGGGGATTCAGTTGCAGGCCGCGCGTGGAATAGTCGCTTTCCTTGGCCTGCACGACATTATTGGCCTGACGACTTTCGGCGTGAACCTGCTCGTCGCGCTCTGCATCGCCGCGGGAACTGATTACGGAATATTCTTCTTCGGCCGTTATCAGGAGGCACGGCAGGCCGGCGAGGATCGAGAAACCGCCTTCTATACCACTTATCGAGGGGTTGCCAAGGTGGTCTTGGCCTCCGGGTTGACGATCGCCGGGGCGCTTTACTGCCTGAGCTTCACGCGGTTGCGGTTCTTCAATCTTTTGGCGCTGCCGTGCGCCGTGGGTGTCTTGGTCGCAATCGCGGTCGCGCTCACGCTCTTTCCCGCGATCATCACGGTGGGAAGCCGGTTCGGCTTACTCGACCCGAAGCGCACCCTCAGCACCCGCGGGTGGCGACGGGTCGGCACCGCGATCGTGCGTTGGCCGGCGCCCATTCTCACCGCGACCATGGCGGTCACCCTTATCGGACTGCTCGCACTGCCGGGTTTCAAGCCGAGCTACAACGATCAGAAATATCTTCCAAAAAACATTCCCGCTACTCAGGGCATGACGGCGGCAGCGCGGCATTTTCCCGAGTCGGTGATGATGACGCCCGAGATCTTGATGGTCGAAACCGACCGCGATCTGCGCAATCCAACCGATTTCCTGATCCTGAACAAGCTGGCCAAATCCGTGCTCGCGGTTCCGGGGGTCGCGAAGGTGCAGGCGGTGACTCGACCCGAGGGAACCCCGATCCCGCACACCACGATTCCGTACATGCTCAGCATGCAACAGGCAGGCCAGCAGCAGTACATGTCTTTCCAGAAACCCCAGATGGACCAGATCCTCGAGCAGGCCAACATGCTCGAGGAAGCGATCAACATCATGCGGCATATGTACGGCCTGATGGAACAGATGGTCACGACGATGCACGACATGACCGCCAAGACTCATGAAGTACAGGAAATCACCGAAGAACTGCGGGACAGCATCGCGAATTTCGATGATTTCTTCCGACCGATCCGCAATTACTTTTACTGGGAACCGCACTGTTTCAACATTCCTATTTGCTGGTCGTTGCGAAGCATATTTGACGTGTTCGACGGGGTCGATGTACTCACCGAAAAGCTCGATGCCCTGGTACTGAATATCGACAAAATCGACATCCTCATGCCGCAGATGGTCGCCCAGTTCCCGCAGATGATCGCGATCATGGAAAGCATGCGGACGATGATGCTGAGCATGCATTCCACCATGAGCGGGGTCATGGGTCAGATGGACGAGGCCAACGTCGACCCGACCGCCATGGGGAAATCGTTCGACGCCGCGCAGAACGATGATTCGTTCTATATCCCGCCGGAAGTCTTCAAGAACGAAGATTTCAAACGGGTCATGGACATTTTCATTTCACCGGACGGCAAAGCGGTGCGGATGCTCATCACCCAGAAAGACGATCCCGCATCCCCCGACGGCATCGCGAGGGTAGACGAGATCAAGCTCGCTGCCGAAGAAGCCCTCAAGGGCACACCGCTGGAAGGTTCCTCGATCTATCTCAGCGGGACCGCGGCCATGACGAAGGACATCGTCGTGGGGTCGCAATTCGACCTGATGATCGCCGTAGTCGCGGCGATCTGCCTGATCTTCATCGTCATGCTGATCATCACGAGGAGTTTCGTTGCCGCCCTCGTGATCGTCGGCACGGTTCTGGTGTCGCTTGGCGCCGCGTTCGGAGTGTCGGTGTTTGTCTGGCAGTACCTACTCGGCATACCGATCCACTGGGCAGTTCTCGTGATGGCGGTGATAGTCCTCCTCGCCGTCGGGTCCGATTACAACTTGCTTCTGGTCGCGCGGATAAAGGACGAGCTGGGCGCGGGCATCAACACCGCGATCATTCGCGCGATGGCGGGCACCGGCAAGGTCGTGACCACCGCGGGGTTGGTGTTCGCCGCAACCATGGCCTCCATGGCGATCAGCGACCTGCTCAGCATCGGTCAAATCGGCACGACGATCGGACTGGGTCTGCTGTTCGACACGCTGGTCGTGCGCGCGTTCATGACCCCGTCCATTGCCGCGCTGTTGGGCCGCTGGTTCTGGTGGCCGCAACAAGTGCGGCAACGACCGGCGAGTTCGTTGCTGAGGGCCACGGGGCCGCGCCCGTTGGTACGGGCCCTGCTACAGACCCCACCACCGGACGCGGCCGGCGTCACGGCCCGCGCAGGCAACACCGGAGAGCACCGTGACACACGGCGATGACGTCGGTGTCGGCTGCCGCCTAGTAACCACCGCATGAACACCGACCGTCGAGCCCCATCGATGGCACGGGCGATCCGCCGACTCGCGCCGTTGATCATCCTGGCGTGGATAGCCCTGACGCTGCTCGTGACTTTTGCGGTCCCGTCGCTCGAGCAGGTCGGCCGGGAACAGGCCGTGCCGATGAGCCCACGCGACGCACCCTCGGTCGAGGCGATGCTCCGCATGGGCCAGGTGTTTCAAGAGGCCGATTCCGACAGCATGGCAATGGTCGTCCTGGAGGGCCAGCAACCTCTCGGTGACGAAGCCCGCGCGTATTACGACGGCTTGATCCGCGCGTTGCGAAACGACCCCCACGTCGAGCACGTGCAGGATCTGTGGGGCGATCGACTCACGGCGGCAGGCGCACAAAGCCCCGACGGCAAAGCCGTTTACGTGCAGTTGAATCTGGCTGGCGATCAGGGAACGCCGAAGTCACAAGAATCCGTGAAAGCGGTGCGCGACATCGTTGATCGGACACCACCGCCCCCCGGTATCGAGGTCCACGTCACCGGCTCGGCCTCGCTTGTCGGGGACATGACGCACAGCGGTGAAAGATCCATTCTGAGGTTGACGTTCGTAGGCGCACTGATCATTTTTCTGGTGCTGCTCATCGTCTACCGGTCGTTCGTCACGGTGATTCTGCTGTTGGTCACGGTGGGCATAGAGGTATTCGCCGCGCGCGGGATTGTTGCCTTCATCGGCCATCAGGATCTGGTCCTGCTCTCGACGTTTTCCGTCAATCTCCTGGTGGCTCTTGCGATGGCGGCAGGCACCGACTACGGGATCTTCTTCTTCGGCCGCTACCAGGAGGCCCGTCAGTCCGGAGAGGACAGGGAGACGGCGTTCTACACCACGTACCGCGGGGTGGCCCCGGTGGTGTTGGGATCGGGTCTGACGATCGCTGGCGCATTGTTGTGCCTGAGCTTCACCCGGATGCCGATCTTCCAGACCGTGGGCGTGCCGTGCGCTGTGGGCATGGTCGTCGCGGTCGTCGTCGCGCTCACGCTGGTTCCGGCCGTATTGACCGTCGGAAGCCGGTTCGGCCTGTTCGATCCGAGACGCAGAATCGGGACCCGTCGGTGGCGGCGGGTCGGGACAGCCATCGTCCGCTGGCCCGGCCCCATTCTGGTCGCGACATTGGCGGTCACGCTGGTCGGCCTGGTTGCACTGCCGGGCTACCGAACCAGCTATGACGACCGCCAATACCTACCCGGCGACGTCCCGGCCAACCTGGGCTACGCCGCTGCTGACCGTCACTTCTCCCAAGCCCGGATGATGCCCGACATTCTCATGATCGAATCCGATCACGACATGCGTAACCCGAACGACTTTCTGATACTGCACAAATTGGCAAAAGCGATCTTCCAGGTGCCCGGCGTTTCGCGCGTGCAGGGCATAACCCGGCCCGAGGGCACGCCGATCGAGCGCACCTCAATACCTTTTCTCATCAGCATGCAGAACGCCGGCGTGGTCCAGATGATGAAACATATGCGCGCCCGCGTTGACGACATGCTGAAACAAGCCGAGTTGATGGACAAACAGATCGCTCTGGCGAAGGTCATGTACGACATACAACGGGAATTAACCGACATCGCCCATGACACAACGAATTTGACCAAAGACATGTCCTTTGTGGTCGCTGATCTACGAGACCACCTCGCCGATTTCGACGATTTCTTCAGACCGATCCGAAACTACTTCTACTGGGAGCCGCACTGCTTCAACATCCCGGTCTGCTGGGCACTGAGAAGTATCTTCGATGCACTCGACACCGTCGATTCACTCACCTTCAAGATGCAGGACCTCGTAAAGGACCTGGAACAACTGGATGCCCTGCTGCCGCAACTACTCGCCTCGTTGCCACGCATGATCGCCATCATGACCACCATGCGGGATATGTTGCTGAAAATGCACAGCACCATGGGCGGTCTGTTCGACGTGCTGAACGAATCGACCGAGGACGCCACTGCCATGGGCCAGGCGTTCGATTCCGCCAACAACGACGATTCGTTCTATCTACCCCCGGAGGTGTTCGACAATCCCGATTTCCAGCGCGCAATGAACTCTTTCCTTTCCCCGGACGGAAAGGCGGCGCGATTCATCATCTCCCACAAAGGCGATCCCGGATCGCCTGAAAGTATCGCGAACATCGATCGCATAAGGATGGCGGCCGAGGAAGCGCTGAAGGTTACCCCGTTACAGGGTGCAGACGTTCATCTTGCGGGTGCCGCGTCGACATTTCAGGACCTGCGGGACGGCTCCAAATATGACCTGTGGATCGCGGCGGTCAGCGCACTCTGCTTGATTTTCATCATCATGCTCGTCATCACGCGGAGCATCATCGCGGCCCTGGTCATCGTCGGCACGGTGGCACTTTCTCTGGGCGCATCGTTTGGGATGGCGGTGCTGATCTGGCAGTACATTCTGGGCATCAATTTGCACTGGATGGTGCTTCCGATGGCCGTGATCATCCTTCTCGGTGTCGGATCCGACTACAACCTGCTGCTCGTATCCCGGATAAAAGAAGAAATCTCGGCCGGCATAAACACGGGCATCATCCGCGCCATGGGCGGCACCGGCAAGGTCGTGACGAACGCCGGGCTGGTGTTCGCGTTCACGATGGCCGCGATGGTGGTCAGCGATTTGAGGATCATCGGACAGGTCGGCACCACCATTGCTCTGGGCCTGATGTTCGACACGTTGGTCGTGCGCGCGTTCTTGACTCCGTCGATCGCCGCGCTTCTCGGACGGTGGTTCTGGTGGCCGCAGATTGTGCGCCCACGCCCGGCAAGCCACATGCTGCGCTCCGAAGGTCCGCGCCCACTGGTGCGCGCCTACCTGCTGCCGAGAGACGATTCCGATGACGCGATCACGACGCCGCTCGAGCCTGTGAAGTCATAGCGTCAACGTGAACGAGCCGTCACGCACTTCCAAAGCGTCTGGTCAACGGTATTGCGCCACGCCAATTGAGCCGGGGTGGCGGTCCGTGGCCACCACGGCCATCCCAGGCCAGGGTTGATATTGTCCGCAAAGTAAATTACGTTCCGAGAACGGGTCAGACCTGTGCGGTATGACAGAAGGGCCCCGAACTGGCAATGTCCGTCAAATCTAGGGTGTCGATGGGTCAGCTTCGAGCTAAAAAAGGCGGCGCCATGGTCGGCGCGTTGGTCGTCTCCAGTGCGCTTGCCACCGGGGGGTTCAACGGCGCGCCAGCCGCCAACGCAACTTGTTTCTCGGCCTTCGGGATCGGTAACGGTAACGGTTGCACGAGCAACCTGACCACGATCGCGATCGGGATCGGCCCCGGGGCGGTCGCGAACGCCTCGTTGGGAATCTTCAGCAGCGCCGTGGCGATAGGTGCCGGCGCCAGTGCGACCGCCGGCCTGAGCGCCTTCACCAACGTGACCGCGTTCGGCGACGGCGCCACTGCCGGGGCGCTTTTCTCCATCCTGGGAATGGTTACTCAGATCGGCCCGGGGACTGCCGCAGCGATCGGCGGACCCAACATCGCCATCAGCCTCGCGCCGCTTGTTGGGAGCCCACCGGCTAACTCGGGCGCCTCCGGCGGCGGCAATATCGCCTTCCAGTTCGGTCCGGGCACCGCCTCAGCCATCGGTATTGCCAATTTCGCCATCGGCATGTCACCTTGGGGCGACGGGTCGCAGAACACCGTCGCAGGTTTCGTCGGCACCGCCGCGTTCAACCTTTACAACAACAGCGTCGCCGCCGCGCAAGGTTTCCTTGCACTGGCCGTGAACGTTCTGAATTTCCAGCTGTGGCCGTTTCCGCCGCTGGTCAACTTGATGAACTCGATTGTCAACGGCATCGAAGCCATCCTGAGGTTTTTCGGATTCAACGCACCGCCCCCTGCGGCTGCGGCCGATGCCTCAACGTTGGCTGCGGGGGTCGACGAACCCGAGAGCCCTGCGCCCGCCCCCGAGTTGCAGATGGCAGCAGCGGCCGACGAGGGCGCTGAGTCCGGATTCACCATGGCGGCGGCCGCCACGGGAGTCGACGGATCGACTATCACAGACGAACCGGAAGCCGTTGAATCACCAGTCGAGGACGCAGAACCCGGCGAGTTGGTGGATGCCACCGCATCTGAGGACGAGACCGAAGTCGAGGCGGAGGAGAGCGTCGGTATAGAAACCGAAACCGACACCGACACCGACGTCGACACCGACGTCGACGTCGACACCGACACCGACGTCGACACCGACACCGACCAACTTGACGACGCCGACGCTGTCGCAGCGGTCAAGACCGATGACGAGGCGTCCACGACCACCACAACCGGATCGACGGTGACGTCGAGCGGCAACGACGGGAACGAGACGTCGACGACCGCCACCACCTCGGCCGACACCGGTTCCGGCGGCGTCGACAAGGCGTCCGCATAGCTGGCACGGTCGGTGATCGACAGACTTACGATGGCGCCATGAAAGGGATCATCCTGGCGGGTGGCTCAGGCACGCGCCTGCATCCGATCACACTCGGGGTCTCCAAACAGTTGGTCCCTGTCTATGACAAACCGATGGTGTACTACCCGCTCTCCACACTGATGTTGGCGGGTATCCGTGACATCCTGGTGATCACCACGCCGCACGACGCGGAGAGTTTCGAACGACTCCTGGGCGACGGGTCGCAGTTCGGAGTATCGATCACGTTCGCCCAGCAGCCCTCGCCGGACGGGCTGGCCCAAGCGTTCACGATCGGCGCGGATTTCATCGGCACCGAGAAGGTCGCGCTGATTCTCGGTGACAACCTCCTGTACGGGCCCGGCCTGGGCAGCCAACTCAGCCGCTTCGACGACGTCGACGGCGGCACGATTTTCGCCTACTGGGTGGCCGAACCGTCCGCATACGGCGTCGTCGAATTCGATGCCGGCGGAACCGTGGTGTCGCTGGAGGAAAAGCCCAAGCAACCGAAGAGCAATTTCGCGGTGCCGGGGCTCTACTTCTACGACAACGACGTTGTCGCAATCGCGCGTGACCTCGCGCCGAGCGCGCGCGGTGAATACGAGATCACCGATGTCAACCGGGCCTACCTGGAACAAGGCCGGCTGCGGGTACACGTGCTGCCCCGCGGGACCGCGTGGCTGGACACCGGAACCTTCGACCAGATGACCGACGCCGCCGACTTTGTGCGCACGATGGAACGCCGGACCGGCTTGAAGATCGGCGTCCCCGAGGAAATCGCTTGGCGGCAGGGCTTTCTCAGCGATGACGAATTGTGGGAACGGGCCACGCCGCTGGTGAAGTCCGGGTACGGAAAGTACCTGCTGGATCTGCTCGAGCGGGGCGCCTAGTGGGCCGGATTCTCGTCACCGGGGGTGCGGGCTTCATCGGCTCCAACTTTGTGCACTACTTGGTCGACCACACCGACCATCACGTCACCGTCTTGGACAAGCTCACCTACGCAGGCAACCTCGCGTCGCTGTCGGGCCTGCCGGAATCGCGGATGACATTTGTCCACGGTGATATCGCCGACCCGGAGCTTGTCGACGAGCTCGTGGCATCAGTCGACGCGGTCGTGCACTATGCCGCGGAATCGCACAATGACAATTCCCTGCATTTCCCGCAGCCGTTCGTGCACACCAATGTGATCGGTACCTTCACGCTGCTTGAGGCCGTGCGTAAACACAGGGTCCGCCTCCACCATGTCTCCACCGACGAGGTGTACGGCGACTTGGCGCTCGACGATCCGGCCAGGTTCACCGAATCCACTCCGTACAACCCGTCCTCGCCGTACTCGTCGACGAAGGCCGGCAGCGACATGCTGGTGCGGGCGTGGGCCCGCTCCTATGGGGTCGAGGCGACCATCTCGAATTGCTCGAACAACTACGGTCCATACCAGCACGTGGAAAAGTTCATCCCCCGGCAGATCACCAATGTGTTGTGGGGAATTCGTCCCAAGCTGTACGGCGACGGCCGTAACGTCCGCGACTGGATTCACGCCGAGGACCATTCATCGGCGGTACTGCTGATCTTGGAAAAGGGGCGAGTCGGCGAAACGTACCTCATCGGCGCCGACGGCGAGAAGGACAACAAGACGGTGGTCGAACTGATCCTGACCATGATGGGTCAGGATTCCGACGCGTACGAGAACGTCGCGGATCGGATGGGCCACGATCTGCGGTACGCCATCGACTCCACCAAGCTACGAAACGAACTCGGGTGGCGCCCACGGTATGGCGACTTCGAGGAGGGGCTGTCGGCCACCATCGACTGGTATCGCGAGCACGAGGACTGGTGGGCGCCCGCCAAGGAAGTCACCGAAGCGTTCTACGCCCAACTCGGGCAATAACGGAAAAGCCGAGCGATGACGGAGGCCGGCAAGATCTTGGAAGCTCAGCACACGCCCATTCCCGGGCTGACGGTATGGCAGTTGCCGCTCCACGGCGACAACCGCGGCTGGTTCAAGGAGAACTGGCAGCGCGCGAAGATGGTCGCGGCCGGCATGCCGGACTTCGGGCCCGTCCAACACAACATCGCGTTCAACGAATCGGCAGGAACCACGCGGGGCATCCATGCCGAACCTTGGGACAAGTTCGTCTCCGTCGCGGCCGGACGGGCTTTCGGGGCGTGGGTGGATCTGCGCGCGGGCGCGACGTTCGGAAACGTGTTCACCGTCGAACTGAATCCGTCTCGCGCCGTCTTTGTGCCCCGCGGAGTCGGCAACGCATATCAGACGCTCGAGCCGAACACGGTCTATTCGTATCTCGTCAACGATCACTACTCGCCCGGTGCGAGTTACACCTCGGTGCACCCCGCTGACGAAAGCGTCGCGATCGACTGGCCGATTCCGTTGGACCGGGCGGTGATGTCGGACAAGGACCGAGCCCAGCCAAGGCTGACCGACATCGATCCCGTACCGCCGACCAAGATCTTGGTGCTCGGCGCCGACGGGCAGCTGGGCCGCGCGCTGCGCGAGGCCTACGCCGGCATGTCGCATGTCGAGTTCGCGACCCGATCCGACCTCGACCTGGGTTCCGGTGACCTCGGTTCCGCACGCCCTTGGCGTGACTACGACACGATCATCAATGCCGCGGCATACACGGCCGTCGACAAGGCCGAGACCGCCGAAGGGCGCGCTGCTGCGTGGGCGACCAACGTCGCCGGGGTGTCGGCGCTCGCGCGAGTCGCCGCCCCGCATGGCCTCACCGTTGTGCACATCTCCAGCGACTACGTGTTCGACGGCACCAGCACACGGCCATATCGAGAGGACGACGCGTTCGCGCCGCTCGGCGTGTACGGACAGACCAAGGCCGCAGGCGACCAGATCGTGGCCACGCTGCCGCGTCACTACATCCTGCGCACGTCATGGGTGATCGGCGACGGACGCAATTTCGTACGGACCATGTTGTCGTTGGCCAACAGCGACGTGAACCCGTCCGTGGTCAACGATCAGTTCGGACGCTTGACCTTCACCTCGGAACTGGCCCGAGCGATCCGGCACCTCACCGAAACGGACGCACCCTACGGCACCTACAACGTGAGTTGCGCGGGATCAGTCGGTTCGTGGGCAGACATCGCGCAACGCACGTTCTCACTGGCCGGTCACGATCCGAAGCGGGTGACCGGGGTGGCCTCGGCCGTGTACTTCGGGAAGGTCGAAGGCCCGGTTGCGCCGCGCCCGGCCAACAGTGTTCTCGACCTGGCCAAGATCGAGGCCACCGGCTATGTCCCGGCCGACGCCGACGAGATGCTGGCGAACTACGTCAAGCTCGAGAACCGAGGAACCGCCGGCATGACGGCTCCTTAGCGATCGACACCGCATAGCGGCCCTGCGGGTGGAGGAACGACGAAACGCCGTCAAGGCGTCACCAGCAAATAAAACATAACGTCAATTAGGGCCCGCAACTCGGCTTGCGAATGCAAACTAGCAGGTACAGTGCTCTGAATGGCTGCGAGACATTGCGCCACCAAGAAGGCGAAGAGGAAGGCAAAACGCCGCGCCGGCCGCCACCGTCAGCAGCAACGTCGCAGTGACGTCAGCCTATGGCTCGGAACGGGGGCGGTCGCCCTCGGCGTTTGCGCCGGACTGGCCGTCGGAACCGGGGTCGCCCAAGCCGACACCGCGAGTGACGATTCCGCCGCTACAAGCGACAGCAAACCCGACAGCTCCGCCGCGAGCGACAGCAGCACCGGTGCCGAAAGCCCCAGCGCGCCTAGAGCCACTTTCGGAGCGACCGGCACGAACAGCGACGGTGACCTCACCGACGACCTCACCGACGACCTCACCGACGACGACCTCACCGACGACGACCTCACCGACGCCGACCTCACCGACGCCGACGAAGTCATCGACGAGGACGGAGCCGACGACGACCTCACCGACGAGGACGTCATCGAAGACATCACCGACGACGACGGCGACGACACGGGCGACGCCACCAACGAGGACGTCATCGCGAACCCCCCGCCGGAAGATCCCGTAGAGGACGACTCCGTCCCCGAAGCTCCTGTGACGGATGACCTCGCCGAGGAGGTTGTCCCGCCAGGCACGTCGGAGCCGGAGGTCACCACCGTCGATCTGGAAACCCTGGTCGACGAGACGGCTTCTCAGCTTGGGGCGCCAGCCTCCGAGCCACCGACCGCCGTCGCCGCAGCCGCGGAAGTCACCCCGATGGCAGGCGAAATCGACTTCCTGCTCTCGCTTCCCGGCGTGGCGCTTTCCCTTCTCTCCCAGGTCCAGGCCGCCGTCGCGCCGCTCGGCATCCTCGACTTCCCGATCCTGATACCGGTAAACGAATTTTGGATCCCCTGGGAGTTCGTCGTCGCGGTCGTCAACAACGAATGGCGCGGGCGCCAGATCATCGGCCACGGAGCCGACGGGACCGCGGACAGCCCGGACGGCAAGCCCGGTGGCTGGCTGTTCGGCAACGGTGGCAACGGCTACTCCCCACCCCCAGGCTCCGGCCAGGCCGGCGGTAACGGCGGCGCCGCGGGGTTCATCGGCAACGGCGGCAACGGCGGCGACGGCGCATCCGGCGGCACGTTCCCGGTGATCGCCCCCTCCGGCGGTAACGGCGGGGCCGGCGGGTCCGCGTTTCTCTTTGGCAACGGCGGCAACGGCGGACGGGGCGGCGACGGCGGCAGCAATCTGACCGGGACCGCGCGCGGGCCCGGCGGCACCGGGGGGGCCGGCGGCAACGGCGGGTTGTTCAGCGGCAATGGCGGCAACGGCGGCCGGGGCGGCGACGGCGGACCCGGTGGTGACGGCGGCAAAGGTGGTCAGGTCCTCAGCTTCGGGGTCGGATACTTCAACGGGATCTTCCTACCCGGGGCCGTGAAGGGCGGTGACGGTGGTGACGGCGGCAACGGCCTACAGGGCGGTGCCGGCGGCAACGGCGGGCACGGCGGCCTCGCACTCAACTTCGAGTACCCTCCCACCAGCGCTCTTTTCGACGTCTTCGCGCTGCTTTTCGGCACCAACGGTGATCCGATGCGGGCAATCGGCGGTAACGGCGGCAACGGCGGCACCGGGAACGGCCTAGGCTCCGGCGGCCAGGGCGGTAACGGCGGCACGGCGTACTCCCTGCTGGCCGATGCAACCGGTATTCCCGGAGCGGCAATCGGTGGCCGGGGCGGCGACGGCGGCACCGGTGGTCTTTTGGGGCTGCGCGCTAGCGGCGGAAGCGGCGGCGACGCCCTGGCATTCGATATCCGCATTCCCGGACAGCCTGGCGCCGGTGGGAGCTGTGTGCTCGGCTTAGGGACCTGCCCCGGCAGCACGGGAACCCCGCCTGTCCTGCTCACTTTCATGATCGACGTCATCCGGTGGGTTCTCTCCGAGTGGTAGGCGACGTCCTCGCCTTCACGCCGTAGCAGTCCCGCGAACCCCGATGCGGCCGCCGAGCAGGTGCGCTCGCGACACTGTTTGCCCACAGTGAACTACTTGTCGATCGTCTCGCAGACTATCCGATAAACGACATTGGACGGCAGTCGGCTGAGTAAGCCAGGCTGATTTCTAGCCGGACAAATATCCGGCGCAGTTATCCGGCCTGGACGTCGTCGATGAACGTTCAGGTGCCTATTCGCGTCCTACTCGATTTCGATGCAGTCCAACTTCTGAGACTTTCCCCCGTGGGTAGCGTCAAATCCGTTGTCAATCAATGTGTTTAGCTGATAACACCAATACGGAGCCGCCCAAGTAGTCGACAACTTGTGTCGGCGTTTTGCCTCCATCGATCGACCGAAGATGTGTACAGTAACAAGTTAAGCAACCTGCTCAGAAAATGACGTTGGCGAAAATTCGGGGGAATCAGGCGCAGGGGTCATATTGCAGGAGTACGTCTGGGGGGACGGCTATGTTGTGGGACATAGAACAAATGGACGACGATGACTTCGCGGTTGCTGTGGGTGCAGCCGCGCAGCACGCCGTCTGGAGCACCGAGCACCCGCTGACCCACCACCTGGCAGAGGATGACCCGCGTCGGGAGAAGTACCTGCGCGAGTACCACTCGTCGGTGGGCCGCCAAGTACTCGATGCAATCGCGCACCTTGCGGCTCCCAGCCAGTGCGCCAGGCGCTCGGGCTATCGCCACCGCTAGCGCTGGTTGCGCGGCTGCCACACCACCAGCGCGGTGCTCTTGGGCCGTGGCTGCGCCCGCAATTCCTCGACCTCGCGGGTCAACTCCTTGACCCGCGCTTGCAGCGCCTCGACCTGGTTGGTCAACTCGATGATGCGTTTGATCCCCGCGAGGTTCACACCCTCGTCCTGAGACAGCCGCTGCACCTCCCGCAACAGCTCCACGTCATGCTGCGAATAACGCCTGCCGCCGCCGGGCGTGCGCTGCGGACGCACCAGACCGAGCCGGTCGTAGGTGCGCAGCGTCTGCGCGTGCATGCCCGCCAACTCGGCCGCCACAGAGATCAGGAACGTGCGGGCTTCGTTGCTGGAACGCTTGGCCGCCATCACGCACCTGCCCATCCCGCCCGCGGGTCGAATCCGCTGGCGCGCTCGGCCTTTGCGTATGCCTCCAGCGCCTCCACCGCCTCGGGCGGCAGGTTCGGCGGCACCGCCACCTTGACGGTGACGAGCAGGTCGCCATGGCCACCCGAGCGTTTGGGCACCCCACGTCCGCGCACCCGCAGGATCCGTCCGTCAGACGTCCCCTTCGGCACCCGCACGCCGACCCTGCCGTCCAGCGTCGGCACCGAAAGCGTTGTGCCCAATGCCAGTTCGTGGAAGCTCACCGGCACGGTGACGGTCAGGTCGTCGCCCTTGCGGCCGAACACCTTGTCCGGGCGGACATGGACGGTCACATACAGGTCCCCCGACGGTGCACCGCGTAGTCCCGCTTCGCCCTGACCGGGCAACCTGATTCGCTGGCCGTCCTCGACGCCCGGCGGAATCCGGACGTTGATCGTACGGGTACGGGTGGTGACGCCCGTGCCCTTGCACTCCTGACACGGGTGCTCGATGATCGAGCCGCTGCCCCGGCATTCGGTGCACGGCTCGGAAAAGCCGAACGCTCCCTGGTTGCGGCTGATCACACCGGCCCCATTGCAGTTCGGACACACCTTCGGGCTGGTGCCCGGGCGTGCGCCGCTGCCATGGCAATTCGTGCACGGCGCAGGGCTGGTGAGGCGCAACGGCATCGCGACACCCTTGGTCGCCTCGAGGAACGACAGCTCCGTCTCGGTTTCCAAGTCGTTGCCCCGCCGCGGCCGGCTCGGCCGGGTCTGCGCACCGCGTCCGAACAGACCGCCGAACAGGTCACCGATGTTCGCGCCGCCGGTCTGGCCGGCGGCATCGAACAAGTCGTTCAGGTTGAACTCGACGCCGTCGGAAGCGAATCCGCCGAAACCACCGCCACCGAACCGGCTGCGACCGAAACCGCCGTTGGCGAAAAGCCGTCGGGTCTCGTCGTATTCCTTCCGTTTGACCGGGTCGGTCAGCACCTCCTTGGCTTCCGAGACGGCCTTGTACCGTTCCTCGGCCGCCGGGTTGCCCGGGTTGCGGTCGGGATGGTTCTCCGCGAGCAGCTTTCGCGCCGCCCGCTTGATCTCCTGTTCGCTGGCGTCAGAGGAGACGCCGAGCTCGGCGTAGAAGTCCTTCTCGACCCATTCACGTTGAGCCATGTCGCGTCACCTCCTCACCGTTTGTCGCGTCCTTCTCTCTAGGATTCTGCGGGGTTCTCCGCCGATTCGTCGTCCTTATCCGCCGTGTCGGCCCCATCGGGGACGGTGTCGACGACACCGACCATGGCGTGCCGCAGCACGAGATCGCCCACCTTGTAGCCGCGCCGCATCACGTTTCCGACGATGGGATGTGTGCCGTCGCCCTCATGCTGAACGGCCTCGTGCAGCTCGGGGTCGAACTCCTCGCCCTCCTCACCGAATCCCGAAAGGCCAAGGCCCTCGAAGATGCCGATCAGCTTGTCAGCGACCACCTTGAACGGTCCCGACTCCAGATCACCGTGGCTGCGCGCCCGGTCGAGGTCGTCGAGCACCGGCAGCAGCTCGGTGAGGACGGCGGCCTTGGACCGCTCGGCGATGACCTGCTGGTCCCGCAGCGTGCGCTTGCGGTAGTTGTCGTACTCGGCCTTGACGCGTTGCAGCGTCGACTTCAGCTCGGTGAGTTCCTCCGGCGAACCCCCGGCTTCCGGCGCCGGCCCGCTGGGGGCCGGCCCGGTCGCCTGTTCACGAACTTCACCAGTTTCGGGGTCGATACGCCGCTTGTCGGTGACGGTCACCGGCTCGTGCGAATCGTTCTGGCTCACTTGTTCTCCTGGTCATCATCGACAACCTCGGCGTCCACCACGTCGTCGGCCGACGAGCCCGTGGCGCCGCCTTCGGCGGCACCGCCGCCGGCGGCCTGTGCGGCCTGGGTCGCCTCGTAGATCGCCTGGCCGAGTGCCTGGCTTTCGACGCCGAGCTTCTCCATCGCGGACTTGATCGCGGCGATATCGGTGCCTTCCAGCGCCTTCTTCGCGTCGGCGATCGCGCCGTCGACCTTGCTCAAGGTGTCCTCGGGGACCTTGGACCCGCCTTCGGCCTCGCGCTGTTCCTTGACGAACTTCTCCGTCTGGTACACCAGCGACTCGGCCTGGTTGCGGACGTCGGCCTCCTCGCGCCGCTTGCGGTCCTCCTCGGCATGCGCCTCGGCATCCTTGATCATCCGGTCGATCTCCTCCTTGGAGATGCCCGAACCCTCCTGGATGCGGATGGTGTTCTCCTTGCCGGTGCCCTTGTCCTTGGCGGTGACGTGCACGATGCCGTTGGCGTCGATGTCGAACGTCACCTCGATCTGGGGCACACCGCGCGGAGCCGGCGGGATACCGGTCAGCTCGAAGCTGCCGAGCAGCTTGTTGTGCGCGGCGATCTCACGCTCACCCTGATAGACCTGAATCTGCACCGACGGCTGGTTGTCGTCGGCGGTGGTGAACGTCTCCGACCGCTTGGTCGGGATCGTGGTGTTGCGCTCGATCAGCTTGGTCATCACGCCGCCCTTGGTCTCGATACCAAGCGACAGCGGCGTAACATCCAGCAGCAGAACGTCTTTCACCTCGCCCTTGAGCACACCGGCCTGCAGCGCGGCGCCCACCGCGACAACCTCGTCCGGGTTGACGCCCTTGTTGGGTTCCTTGCCGCCGGTCATCTCCTTGACCAGGTCGGACACCGCGGGCATCCGGGTCGAACCGCCGACCAGCACGACGTGGTCGATGTCGGACACCGAGATACCGGCGTCCTTGATCACCGACTGGAACGGCTTGCGGGCCCTGTCCAGCAGATCCTGAGTGATGCGCTGGAACTCGGCGCGGCTCAGCTGTTCGTCGAGGAACAGCGGGTTCTTGTCCGCGTCGACGGTGATGTAGGGCAGGTTGATCGACGTCTGCTGGCTCGAGCTCAGCTCGATCTTGGCCTTCTCCGCGGCCTCACGCAGCCGCTGCATCGCCATCTTGTCCTTGGTCAGGTCGATGCCGGAGGTGCCCTTGAACTTCTCGACGAGCCATTCGACGATGCGATCGTCCCAGTCGTCGCCACCGAGGTG
Source organism: Mycolicibacterium pulveris (assembly GCF_010725725.1). Classification (NCBI taxonomy): domain Bacteria; kingdom Bacillati; phylum Actinomycetota; class Actinomycetes; order Mycobacteriales; family Mycobacteriaceae; genus Mycobacterium; species Mycolicibacterium pulveris. The sequence continues at coordinate 1,879,512 of NZ_AP022599.1, forward strand.
GTTGTCACCGCTGGTGGCGCGGACCTCGACGACGCCCTCACCGATCTCCAGCAGCGAGACGTCGAACGTGCCGCCACCGAGGTCGAAGACCAGGATCGTCTGTTCCTTCTCGCCCTTGTCCAGCCCGTAGGCCAGCGCCGCAGCGGTGGGTTCGTTGACGATGCGAAGCACGTTGAGGCCGGCGATCTGGCCGGCGTCCTTGGTGGCCTGCCGCTGGGCGTCGTTGAAGTAGGCGGGCACGGTGATCACCGCGTCGGTGATGTCCTCGCCCAGGTACGCCTCGGCGTCACGCTTGAGTTTCATCAGCACCCGCGCGCTGATTTCCGGCGCGGTGTACTTCTTGTCGTCGATCTCCACCGACCAGTCGGAGCCCATATGGCGCTTCACCGATCTGATGGTCCGGTCGACGTTGGTCACCGCCTGGTTCTTGGCGGGCTGGCCGACCAGCACCTCGCCGTTGCGAGCGAACGCGACGACGGACGGCGTGGTGCGGGAGCCCTCGGAGTTCGCGACGACGACGGGGTCGCCACCTTCCAAGACCGCGACGACGGAGTTGGTGGTCCCGAGGTCGATTCCGACCGCACGAGCCATAGTTCTGCCTCCTGAGATAGTCCTGCTAGGGGTCTGAGTGCACCGCACTCAAGACTGCTCCGACCAACCCTGTCATGTCAAACCAGACTTGAGCCTATGTCACTCAACTGTCGACCCGGTCAACGGCATCTGCCGCAGGTTTGTTCCCGGGATGAGCCTGGCTCCTGCTCGAAACCGACGCAATGGCGGCTTCACCTGCCGCGAATCGACCATAGCGTCGGCTTCGCGGCCCTGTTCCTAGCATTGAGGCATGTGCCAATACTGCGGTTGCCGGGATATGCCGCTGATCCGTGACTACATCAGTGAGCACGCCCATGTCCTCAACCTCGGCGGCGAGGCGGTCCGCGCGATCGACCGCGGTGACTTGCCGACCGCACGGGACCGATTGAACGCGATGGCCGAGGAGCTGCAATCGCACTTCAAGGGCGAGGAGAACGGGCTGTTCGCGGTCATGGCCGCCGACGAGCTGTTCGCCGAGCACATCGAACCGCTCGTGCGCGAGCACCGCGAACTCGAACACCTGCTCGCCACCGTGGACATCGCCGACGCCGACGGCCAGCAAGCCATCCGCGACGCGGTGGAGAACCTGTTCGAGCACACCCGAAAGGAAGAGGACGGGCTCTTCCCTGCCGCGCTGACCTCGCTGGACGGCGACCAATGGGACGCCGCGATCCAGGCGTGGCATGACGCGCACCCCGGCCGCGAAATGGTGCGCTGGGCCTGAGCGAGCGCCGCCGTCCTAGCTCACCGGCGGCGGGTTCACCCCGAACGGCTCGGCCGTGCGCGCGGCCAGGTACTCGGGCCGCGGGCGCGGCGCCGCGAACGGCTCGGTGAGCGCGTTCTCGATTGAGTTGAACACCAGGAAGACGTTCGACCGCGGCAGCGGCGTGATATTCGACCCGGAACCGTGCAGCAGGTTCGAGTCGAACCAGATCGCCGTGCCGGCGGGTCCGGTCAACTGCTCGATGCCGTATTCGCCGGCGGCCTTGGTCAGCGTGTCGTGATCGGGCACACCGGTCTCCTGCCGCACCAGCGAGGAGGTGTGGTGGTTGTCCGGGGTGGCGCCGACGCACGGATAGAACACCCGGTGTGATCCCGGCAAGACCATCAGCGGACCGTTGTACGGGTAATTGTCCGTCAACGCGATCGAACACGAGACGGCACGCATGGCGGGCATCCCGTCCTCGGCATGCCAGGTTTCGAAGTCCGAATGCCAGTAGAACCCGGTGCCGGTGAACCCCGGCATGAGGTTGATGCGGGCCTGGTGGATGTAGACGTCGCTGCCGAGCAGCTGCCGCGCCACCGGGATCACCGTCTCCAACCCGACCACCTCGGCGACGAGGTCGCTGATCAGATGCGGCTCGAACACCGACCGGATGCTGCCGCCGGGTTCATAGATCACCCGCGGGTCGTCGCGGTCCAGTTCGGCGCCCATGCGCTCGAGCTCATGACGCAGCGGCGGCAGCCAGTCCTCGCCGAGCGTGCCGGGCCGGATCAAATAGCCCGCCTGCTCGTAGCCGTCCAGCTCAGCCTGGCTCAGCGGACCGTCGTGCGGGCCGCCCCACACCGTCGGCTCGGCACGGGGGATCGGTGCGATCGCGTGGCCCAGCCGCGTCGGATACGGATCGTGTACGCGGGGCATCGTGACTGCACTCATGCTATCTGTGGCGGCGGATAAGCGCCGGTCTCGTCGTGGACCTCGGTACCGGTCACCGGGGGGTTGAAGACACACAGCATGCGAAGCTGCTCGTCGCAGGTGACCCGGTGCCGTTCGTGGCCGTCGAGCAGGTACATCGTGCCCGGGCCCAGCGGCCACGTCTCACCGGTCTCGAGGTTCGTCACCGAGCCCCTGCCTTCGACGACCCAGACGGCCTCGACGTGGTGTTGGTAGTGGAACTCGCTGACCGAGTTCGGCCTGATGGTCGTCTCGTGAAACGAGAATCCCACACCGTCACCGGCGAGGATGATCCGTTTGGACCGCCACGCGCCGTCGGCGACATCGCGTTCGGTGCCGGTGATCTCGGCGGTAGTGCGCACAATCATGGTGGATCACTTTCTATGCGGAGACCGTCGCGGTGACGGCCTCGGCGAGGATGTCAAGGCCGGTCTCGAGCTCGTCACGCGAGGCGGTGAGCGGCGGCAGCAGCTTCACCACCTCGTCCGAGGGGCCGCTGGTCTCCATCAGCGCACCGCGGTCGAATGCGGCACGGCAGACCTGCGACGCCAGCTCGGTGGCCTCGAACTTCAGCCCCTGCGCCATTCCGCGACCGCGCGCGGAGACGCCGTCGTGCTCGGCCGCGATCTCCTCGAGGCGGGCCCGCATGAACTCGCCCTTGCCCACCGTGGCGTCGGTGAAATCGGAACTCTGCCAATAGGTTTTGATCGCCTGGGTCGCGGTGATGAATGCCGGGTTGTGGCCGCGGAAGGTGCCGTTGTGCTCGCCGGGTGCCCAGACGTCCAAATCACGACGGAACAACGTCAGCGCCATCGGCAACCCGTAACCGCTGATCGACTTCGACAGCGTCACGATGTCGGGCACGATGCCGGCCTCCTCGAAGCTGAAGAAGGGACCCGTTCGGCCGCAACCCATTTGGACGTCGTCGACGATCAGCAGGATGTCGCGCTTGTGGCACAGCTTCTCCAGCGCCTGCAACCACTCGATACGGGCGACGTTGAGTCCGCCTTCGCCCTGCACGGTTTCGACGATGACCGCGGCAGGCCGGTTGAGCCCGCTGCCGGAGTCGTCGAGAACCCGCTCGAACCAGTGGAAGTCCTCGGTGACACCGTCGAAGTAGTTGTCGTACGGCATCGGGGTGGCGTGCACGAGTGGTATGCCCGCGCCCGCGCGCTTCATCGAGTTGCCGGTCACCGAGAGCGCACCCAACGTCATCCCGTGAAAAGCGTTGGTGAAGCTGATGATCGACTCGCGGCCGGTCACCTTCCTGGCCAGTTTCAGCGCCGCCTCGACCGAGTTGGCGCCGGTCGGGCCCGGGAACTGCACCTTGTAGTCCAGCCCACGCGGCCGCAGGATCTGGCGTTCGAAGGCCTGCAGGAACTCCGTCTTCGCGCTCGTGGCGACATCCAGGGAATGCACGATCCCGTCGGACGCCAAATACTCGAGAAGCGGGCGCTTCAGAGCCGGGTTGTTGTGTCCGTAGTTCAAAGCCCCTGCGCCGGCGAAGAAGTCGAGATACCTCCGGCCCGAGGTGTCGGTGACCCAGGATCCCTGGGCGCTCTCCATCACGGCCGGCCAGCCGCGGCAGTAGCTTCGCACCTCGGATTCCACCGAGGCATAAACCTCGGGAAGGTCGGCTTCGGACAGGGGGGCCATTATTGCCAGCGACATGCAGTCAATCCTCAGTTTCGATCAATCAATTTACGGTTTCGGTCATTTCATGCGGTTAGCGCTGCCGTGATCGGGCCGATCCGCAACAGCGGCTCGTCCTCGTGCTCCCCCGCCGCGGAAAGGAGCGCGGAGCTGAAATGCGGACTCTCGGCCAACGGCACCCCGTGGCGCCGGGCGAACGCTCCGAAAAACGCCCGGGACGCCGTGTTGCTCGGGGCCACCGTGGTCTCCACGGTGACGGGGTGACCAAAGCGGTCGCGCCGCACGCGGTACACCAGCGCATCGAGCATTGCGCTGGCCAGACCCTGCCCACGAGCGGAGTCGGAAACCGCCACCTGCCAGACGAACAACACATCCGGTCGGGCCGGCGGGTGATAGCCGGTGATGAGCCCGCACAGTTCGCCGTCCCGATCCGCCACGATCGAGGTGTCCGCGAAATCCGTCGCCATCAACAGGTACGCGTACGACGAGTTGAGGTCAAGTACACCGGTCGCAGCAACTAATTGGTGCATTGCGAGCGCATCTGCAGCCACCGGCGCGCGTAGGGAATCGGCCCACGGATCCGGGGCAGAGTTCAGAGCGGACATAACTTAGTTAGCAGTCACCACCGAGCAGTTGTCGACCATCGCTAGTTCAGATCTTCGGTGTTGCCGACCGTAAGCCAGCCTCACTAGCCGATCAAGCGCCCCGACCGGCCCGATAGGCGAGCAGAACTTCGAATTCACCGCGCAACCCTGCGCAAACACGAGGACACGCCGCGCCCGATCGCCCGGCCGCAGCGTTATCAAATCGTTACCAAATACGCCGTCGACGTGAGCTGCGCCACTACCTGGCTCTACGCTGGCGTCCGTGAACTCACTGTCGAGCTTTCGGGTCTTCGTCGAACCCCAGCAAGGCGCCTCCTACGCCGATCAACTCGCCGTCGCCCTCGCCGCCGAGCAACTTGGTTACTCGGCGTTCTTCCGGTCAGATCACTGCCTCGCGATGAGCGGTGACGGTTTGCCCGGTCCGACCGACTCGTGGGTCACCCTGGCGGGCATCGCCCGCGAGACGTCTTCGATTCGGCTGGGCACCCTGGTCACCTCGGCGACGTTCCGGTATCCCGGACCGCTGGCGGTCTCGGTCGCCCAGGTCGACGAAATGAGCGGCGGGCGGGTCGAATTCGGCATCGGGGCCGGGTGGTTCGAGGCCGAACACACCGGCTACGCCATCCCGTTCCCGCCGGTGCGTGAGCGGTTCGAGCGGCTCACCGAACAGCTGCACATCCTCACCGGGATGTGGACGACGCCGCTGGGCAACACCTTCGACTACACGGGCACCCACTACACCGTGACGAACTCGCCGGCGCTGCCCAAACCCGCGCAGTCGCCGCATCCGCCGATCATCATCGGCGGCACCGGCGCCAAACGCACGCCGGCGCTGGCGGCGGAATTCGCCGCGGAGTTCAACGTTCCGTTCGTCTCGCTCGACGTGGCCACGACCCAGATCAACAGGGTCCGTACGGCTTTGGCCGACGCCGGGCGCTCGGTGGACTCGCTGACCTTCTCGGCCGCGTTCGTGGTCTGCGCGGGCCGTGACGAGGCCGAGATCGCCCGGCGCGCGGCGGCGATCGGTCGTGAGGTTGACGAGCTGCGCAGCAACTCCCCCCTGGTGGGCACCCCCGCAGAGATCGCCGACAAGCTCGTCGGCTACACCGACGCCGGAATTCAGCGGGTGTACCTGCAGCTTCTGGACATGTCCGACCTGGACCACCTGGAGTTCTTCGCCCGCGAAGTGGTTCCCGCGTTGCGCTGAACGCGCGCCGGCAGCAACCCGCGGCTACGATGCGTGCCGTGACCCGCCGGGACGACGATGGCGCCGGGCAGCCGTGGTACAACCGGACACCTGCGGTGCTCGGGGCGAGCATCGCCGGACTGGCGGTGATCGGTCTTCTGGTGTTCGTGGTGTCGGCGGCAGCCGGCCAGTTCGGCGAGCCCGAACAAGCCCCGCTTCATTTCGTCGAGCCCAGCTACTCGACGCCGACCACCCCAGCCGCGACCACGACGGCCACCACCGCGACGGTCACCACCACGAGCCCGCCGCAGACCACCGACCTCTCGGCGATCGAGACCACCTCGACCTCGGAAACCACGTCGGAGCCCGGGACCTCCAGCGCCGAGCCGACCAGCGAGGCTGACGACGAGGACGAAGAGGAAGACGAGACGACGGAGCGCACCACCCGCCGCCCGCGCACGAATGTGACGCGCACGCTCTATCCGTTGCCCTGAGCGCCTACTATCGATTTTCGTGGCGCGCTACGGACCTCCCGACGACCCGAACTATCCGAATGACGACCCGACCGCGTACGTCGACTACGGCGACGGCGGCCCTCCGCCCCCGGAACCCACGCCGTGGTACCGCAAGCCCGCCGCGCTGGTGGCGTTCGGCGCGCTCGGCGCGGTAGTGATCGCGCTGATCGTGTGGGGCCTGGCCCAGTTGATCACCGGCGGTGACGAGCCGACCGACTCCGAAACGCTGACCCCGCTGACCACCACGTCGCAGTCGGTGGTGACGACCGTGCCGCCACGGGAAACCGTCACGGAGACCGTCACTCCCACGACCACCGAGCCGCAACCGACCACGACGACGACAACAACGACACCCACCACGACGACCACTACGACCACCGTCGAGCCGACCACGACGATCAGCACGACGACCGAGACGGTGACCGAGACCGTCACGGCGCCGCCCGAAAGCGAGTAGCTAGGCGTCCGCCGGTGATCCGCGATCGACTCTGCGCTCAGAGCGCGATTTCAGCCGATTTCACGCTCTGAGCGCAGAGTCAACGCTGAGACCGCAGCTGGTTTGGCCGCTCAGCGGCCGCAGCTGGTTTGGCCGCTCAGCGGCCGCGGGCCGCGTATTCGGCCACCAGCGCCTCGGCGCTTCGCACCGCCGCTCGGCACGCCCGCGTGGTGAACGGGTCGTTGAGCGGGTGATCGGCCCGGCGGCGCCAGCGCTGCGCCGCCGCGAACGCCGCTCTCGGCCCGTCGTGGGGCGCATCGGGTTGCAGGCCGAGCCTGCTGGCCGCGTCGGTGCCCGAGCCACCGATGATCCGCCGCAGCGACGCCATCTCGTCTTCGTTCAACGTCGTTGGCCGCGAGTGCAATTGGGAAAGCAACCGCAGCTCTTCGAAGGCGTGGGTGTCGGCGAGCAGCGGGTCGATGTCGGCGATGATGTACGGCGTGGCGTAGATCGGATTGTTCTGCACGAACTGCCGAAGCGACCGCAGCGCCGTGTGAGCCTTGAGCAGATCCGAGCGTTGCGCGAACTGTTGATCGATGACTTCACGCAGCGCCACCAGGCCGCTGCGCTCCAGCAGTTCGTCGGCCAATGCCACCGAATCCGTGACGCCGGCACGCAGCACCGCGATCGAGATCCTGATCCCGAACATGCCGAACCGGTCCAGCAGCGCGGCCCGGGTGGCGGCGTCGACCGGCAGATCACTGTCCTCGCGCACGAACCGATCCACCGACAGCATCGCCTTGGTGAGTTCGGCGGCGTCCACCGCGGCGAGCTTCTCCAGCGCGACGAACTCGCTTTGGCGCAGGTTACGGGCCGTGAACGCCAGCAGACCCGACACCGGGACCACCGCCTGGCAGATGCCGGTCCGGTCCATCTCTTTGGTGAACCGGGTGGCCACGTCCTTGGCCGACAGCATCGCATCGATTCGTCCGGCGCCGATCTCGTCGGCGCGCGAGACCACCCCGATCACGCCGAGCGCCCCCGCGGAGCCACCCACCAACTCACCGATCTGCTTGAGCAGCGCGATGTCTGGGGCATTGAGCGTGCGCAGCAGGAACACCACGGCGTCGACACGGGGCACGCCGTCGTCGGGCACCAGCAGCTGCAGTGTGCGCTCGGAGACGTCGCGGTTCAGCGACGACGTGCCCGGGGTGTCGATGATGGTGGCGTCGATCAGTTCGGCGGCGGGCCACTCGACGTCGAGGTCGACGATGTCCTCGGGGTCGAGGCTGGCGAAGTCGAACGTGAGGCCACCCTCGGTGGGGTCGCGGCCGATGGGCACGTTGGAGCGTCGGCCGCCGACGTGGTTGGCCGTCACCTTCGGCGTCGGGCCGTGCCGGAACCACGTCACGATGCGGGTCGCCTCGGTGGCGTCGGTGGGCGCAATGTCCTCTCCCACAAGGGCATTCACCAGGGTGGACTTACCGGCCTTCAGCGTTCCCGCCAGCGCGATGCGGATCGGCTGGTTGAGCCGGCGACCGATACGGTCCAGTTCGTTGTGCACGTCGGGGCGGTTCCGGTAAGCGGGATCGGCGCGGTAGGCCTGGATGGTTCCGCCCAGGATCGCGCGCACCTGATCGCTCGTGCTCATCTCGAGCTACCTCGACGTCCTCCCGCTCGGCAATGACTCGACAAAGATCGGAAGAACCAGCTTAGGCCCGCCGGGTGGCAGCGGCGCCACGCCGCACCCCGATTCGGGTCAGGCGGGCGTCAGCTTGGTCGCGTGCTCAAGCACCTGTCTGAGAATGTTGAGCTGACGCTCAAGTTCACGGATCCGGTTGTTGCGTTCGGCTTCCTCCAGCTTGGCCGCCGCGATCGTGGCCTGCAGCGACTCGTTGAGCGACCGCGTGGTCTGATTGGCGATCGCGCGGTAATGGTCGCGCAACTGCCGCTGGATGGCCTTGAGCCGGTCACGGGACTCCTTGCTCACCACGAACTGGGTGTCGTCGATGAACCGGCGGGTGTTCAGCTTCGCCTCGTTGCGCACCCGCAGCATCCGGTTCTCCATGTTCTCCTTGTAGGCGGTGCGTCCCATCAGCAGCCCGGCACCGATGGACAGCGGGTTGAACATGCCCAGCCCGGCGAACGACGTCATCATGCCGAACATCAATACCCCGCCGTAGGAGCCCTGCATCCCCATGGTGAGCTTGCGGCCCTTACCGATCGGCTTGGCCTCGAGGTTGGCCAGCGACTTGATCTCGCCGAGACTGGCGCCCATCTGGCTGGGGTCGATCTGCGGCATCTTGACCGCCTCCAGGCCCGCCTCCACGAACGTGCGCGCGACCTCGGCGGCCAGCACCTCCGCGCGCTGGTAGGCCCACACGAAGTTGTCACCCACCGCGGTGGCGACCGCCTCCTCCAACTCTGCGCCGATCTCGGCCCAGTGATGGGTGGGATCGCAGTGGTCGATCACCTGCTCGATGTGTTGGCTGATCGCCCGGAACCGGTTGCGCAGATCATGGTCGACATCGGCGGTCAGGTCGGAGATCCCGTCGTTGAGTACCTGCTGCCACAACGCGGTCTGCTGCAACGCGTCTTGAGCTTCCTGTTTGCGTTGCTCGAGTTCGTCTTTGAGCCGATCCCGGGTCTCGGGGTCGTTCAACGCCGCCAGTTCGGATTCCACCGCCATCGTCAGATGCTCTGCGGCCGAACGGACCTCGTTGACCACCAGATCGCGGATCCGGTCGTTCTGCTGAGCCAGCACCTGTTCGCTGAGGAACCTCACGATGGCAGGGAAGTTCGACTCCTCGTTGAGCTCTTTGTCGTTGAGCTGGATGGCATGGCTGCGCAGCAGCGACGACGACGGAATGATCGGGATGTCCAGTCCCACGCGTTGCAGATGGGCCATGTTGGCTTCGACGATCTGGCGCCAATGCGGGTAGAGGTCGGTCTTGGTGGCGATGATCGTTGCCAGCGGGCATATCTCGAAGGCCTGCCGCATGAACGTCATCTCGGGTTCGGTGAACTCCTGGCTGGTGTCGCTGCACATCAGCAGCGCGTCGGCGTCCGGCATCAGGCCGAGCGTCGCCGACAGGTGAGGCTGGCCGTGACCGCCGACGCCGGGCGTGTCCACGAACGACAACCCGTTCTTCAACAATGGACTGGCCGCGGTGACCTCGACCCGCAGCACCTCTCGGCCACCCGCCTGCGGAGCGCGGCGCAGGTCATTGGTGATGTCGGCCATCGGGATCTCGATCTCATCGGGCTCCTCCCCTTCGCCCCGCGCGACAACGAGTTTCGCGGTCGCGGTCTCGCCGTAGGTCACCACGGTCGGCAGCACCGTGCTCTCGTCGTCGCCGACCCGCGCCACCGGCACGTTGAGCAGTGAGTTCAGCAGCTGGCTCTTGCCCTGCTTGAGTTGACCGGCGACCACCACCCGGATCTGCGGGTCCAAAACGCGCTTCTTCGCCCTGGCCAACCGGTCGGCCAGGTCACCCCGTTCGTGCGCATCGGCGATCCTGCTGGTGTGGTCGATCAGTTCGACGATCACCTTTGTTGTTTTGGCCGGCCCGCCGGCCGGTGCCGCCCCTGGCTTGCGCGGATCGGTGGATTGCGTCATGGATTCCTCTTGTCGAAAGGCGCTGTCTACTAAAGGTAGATGCGCCAACTGGCGGGGATCAGATTTTGATCCCCGCCAGCCGCGCCATCCGGTTGGGTCAGAACAGGCCCACGTCGGTGCTCACATCGACGTCGGTGTTGACCTGGCCGGAGTTGTCGGTGGAGTTGTCGACCGAGTTGTCCTGGCCGGAGTTGTCCACCGAATTGTCGACGGAGTTGTCCACCGAGTTGTCCTCGACGCTCGAGCCGCCGGAGATCCCGCCGGACACCGAGCCGTCGATGTCTCCGACGGTGGTCTGGTTGCCGTCGACGTTGGTGGTGTCGTTGTCGTTGATGACGATGCCGCCACCGCTGCCGCCGGCTCCGCCGGTGGCGTTGCCGCCGTCGTTGCCGACGCCGATCAGGCCACCGCCGCCGTCACCGCCGACGGCACCGCCGCCGTCGCCGCCGCTCATGTCGACGTCGTTGATGACGGGGCCGTCGTTGTCGGAGATGATGTCGCCGCCCGCGGTCTGGTCGCCGCTGTCGTCGATCTCGTTGTCCTCACCGATGTTGACGTTGGAGTCGTCGATGTCGCCGGTGTTGACGTTTTCGTTGTCGTCGCCGACCACGTTGCCGTCGCCGTCGACGTTGGTGGCGTCGATATCGCCTGCGGTGCCCGTGTTGACCACCCCGCCGTCGGTGGCGGTGTTGGTGGTCTTGTCGCCGAAGGTGATGTCGCCGAAGTCCAGGCCGACGTTGACCGCACCCTGCTGCTGGTCCTGGCCGGCGATGTTGTTGACGTCATACTCCGGGCTCAGCAAGCGGGTGTCGTTGTTCGACAGCAGATCGGTCTGGCGCTGCGGCGCGAACGCGATGGCGTGGGTCTGGGCAACTGCCTGCTGCAACCCGACGACCGGGTCGCCGCCGCCCTGCAGCACCGCGGCGGGCGCCACGGTGGCGGCCACCGACTGCACCTGCGCGGCGGTCAGGTTCTGCACGCCGGCGTTGGACATGGCTCGGTCGGGGTCTGCGATGAACTCGTGCGCCCGAACCGGGTCGCGAAACAGGCTGAGGATCCAGTCGATTACGTTCGTCATTTCTTCGGTCCTTTCACTTGTGAGGGGAGCTGGTTACCGGGCTGTCCGGCGAGCTGACAACCACGTTATGGAGCCGGCGACCCCTGCGGAACGGGGTCTGAACCCCTCCCTCGGAGCCACCATCCGGGGCTGCCCCAACACCACCCGTTAGGGGATTAGGGGGTCTATAGGGGGCTGCGCGTGACCAGGGCGGACAACGAAAAACTGCGCGGCCGGGACACCGGCCGCGCAGTCGCGGGAGGGCACCGCAGAGGGCGTCAGAAAATGTCGAAGCCCGACGCTGGGGGACCCACGTCGTCGACGGCGTCGTCTCCATCGCTGCCGACGTGGGTCTCGGCGATCGGGATGTCGTCAATCTCGTCGATGATCGGTGCGTCCGTAATGTCGGACGTCTCGTCGAGCATGTCGAGCCCGGACCGCAGCACCTCACCGGGCTCCTCGATGACGTGAGCCTGATCGGCGATCAATGCGTGCGTGTCGTCGATCACCGGAGCCGGTACCTCGTCACCGAATGCGTCGAAGGCAGCGGTGGCCGCACCGCTGGCCCACACGTTCGTCGCCGCCTCACCAAGCCCGTCCAACGCGGCGGTGGTGGGCACATCGGTCACCAACGACGACATCGACTCGGCGACCACCGGAATCAGGGCTTCGACGTCGGCGCTGGTGACATTGGTCAGGTTGGCGTCGGCAATCGCCTGATCCGGATCGGCGGCGAAGCGGGCAGCGGTGTCCGGGTCCCGCACCACCGACATCACGAAGTCGAGCAACGAGTTGGCCATGAAACACCCTCCCTCCCAGTACAGATATATGCGGTGACAGCGCTACGGTTCGCGCCTGTCGTTGGCTTGATTTCGATGCTATCGACGGCGAACCCACCGGTGATCGGTGCCGAACCCAGCTCTACCGAGCCCCCGTTAGGGGGATCGGCGTTAGGGGTTTTCGACGCACTAGGGGATGTGCCGTAGCTTGGCGCGCCGAACCATTATCGTGAGACACGGCCAAACGTAGAGGTGAAGATGAGCGACTCACTCGGGTTGTCGATCGGAATGACAAACCTGGTGGCGGCCCGGATTGGCCGTCCCCCGGTGATGCGCCGCTCGGTTCTCACCCTCTTCAACAACCGACCCGCCGAAGTGGGGTTGCCCGGCGAATATGCCCATGACCCAACCCAACCCGGCCTGGTGCTCAGCGGGTTCGTCGAGCGGGTCGGCGACCCGGTCCCCCTGGTGGCCGCCGACGGCTCGGCGCATCGCGGGGAATACGTGCTCGTGGAGGCGCTCGACGCGATGGCCCGCACCGTCGGCGGCGGTTCCCCTATCGCGATCGCCGTGCCGGCGCACTGGGGACCGGGCACCGTCGGCGCGCTGCGCGGCGCGCTGCGCAGCAAGCCGAGCCTCATGCCCGACGGGCAGCCACCGGCGCTCATCCCCGATTCGGTCGCCGCGCTGGCGTCCCTGCAGGCCGCCCCGGGGCTGCCCGCCGAAGGCATCATCGTGCTGGTCGATCTCGGCGGCAGCGGTACCAGCATCACCCTGGCCGACGCCGGGTCGAACTTCGGCGCCGTCGGCGAAACCGTGCGCTACGCCGAGTTCTCCGGCGACCAGATCGACCAGGCGCTGCTCAACCATGTCACCGCCAGCATCGCCGAGTCGGCCAACGCCGACCCGACCGGCACATTGGGTCTCAACGCGCTGGCCCGGCTGCGCGACGAGACCAGGCGAGCCAAGGAACGGTTGTCGTCCGAGACGGCCACCGTGGTTCCCGTCGAGGTGCCCGGGTTCAACTCCGACGTTCGGGTGACCAGAAGCGAGCTCGAACAGCTGATGTCCGCACCGCTGGCCGGTCTCCTCGATACCATCGAAGAAGCCTTGCAGCACAACAACATTGCGCCAGCGCACATCTCCGCCGTCGCCACCGTCGGCGGTGGTGCGAACATCCCGCTGGTCACCGCTCAACTGTCGGAGCGACTGCGCGCGCCGGTGATCACCACCCCGCAGTCTCAGCTCAACGTCGCCGCGGGCGCGGCCCTGGTCGCCGACCGCGGGATCGCCGCGGACGCGCCCACCGGGTTGGCGCCGGCTGCCGATGCACCGACGAGCATGGCGGCCGCGGCGTGGGCCGCGGGTGCGGCGGGCATGGCCGCGACCGAGTCGGCCTCCGACGGTGCCGCATCGGCGACGTTCCGCGCGCTCGCCTGGTCGCAGGACGACTCGCCCGGCGGCGACCCCGTGCCCTACGCCGGCGAGGACTACACCTTCGACCAAGGTGCCACCGGCGCGCGCCCACCGATGGCATTCGCCCACGAAGAAGAGGGCTTCGAGCCCGAACCCGAACCGCTGCCGTGGTACAAACGCCCGCCGCTGCTGTTCGGCGCAGCGGCCGCCGCCGCTCTGCTGGCCGTCGGCGGGCTCGCGGTCACGCTGACCAACACCAGCAGCGACACCAGCCCGGTGACCGAAACCGCGACCACCGTCGAAACCGGACCCTCTCCGGAGGGCCCACCGACAACGGTTGCGCCCCAAACGATCACAGTGACCGGAACCGACGGACAGCCCACGACGTCGGTGATACCACCACCAGCGACCACCACGACCACGACGCCGACCACCACGAGCCCGACGACGACCACGACAACGACGACCACAACCACCACGACCACCACGACCACTACCACCACCACGGCACCGACGACCACTCCAACGACCATCACCACGACCTCACCGCCTGCACCCGAACCAGAGCCCGAGCCAGAGCCCGAACCGGAACCGGAGCCGGAGCCGGATCCAGGAGCGTGACCCATGGCCAGACCGGCGCCGGAACGACTCACCGACATCCCGCCGGGCGCACGGCAGGTCGTCGCGGCGCTGATCGCCGCGCCGACGACCCCGGTCAAGCTGCTTGTGTCGGGAGGCATCGGCACCGGCAAGAGTTCCGTGCTGGCCGGCATTCGGTCGGCGCTGCGAGACGCTGAACTCCCGGTGCTGACCAGACCCCCGCGCGACGGTGACGATCCGCGCGCCGCGGCGGTCATCGACGACGCGCACCTGCTCGGCGACGACGAACTCGGCCGACTCACCGACCGCGTCGCCGATCCGGACGCCACCGTCATCGTGGCCACCGAACCGCTGGCACATCGGCCGGCCCTGCGCGCGCTGACCACTGCGCTCGAGCGGGAAAACCCTACGGTGTCGTTGAGCGCGCTGAGCCCCACCGACGCCACCCAGGTCGCCACCGAACTGCTCAGCGCCACACCGACTTCGGAGTTCATGCGCGCACTGATGGCGACGACGGCCGGGCTGCCCTTCCTGCTCCACCCCGCGATCGCGGCCGCGGCGTCCCCCGACTCTGAGATACCTGCCACCGCCATGGCCGACGCGGCCAGATTCACATTGATCGAACGGCTGCGTCAGGTCGACGAACCGGTCCTCAACACGCTGCTGGTGTCATCGCTGAGCCGCGACCTCGGACCCGATGACGTGGCAGCGACGTTGCGGCTCAACGCCGATGACGCACAGCACGCGGTCGACCGTGCCCGCGCCACCGGGTTGATCGACCCGTCACGCAGCCATGCCTTCCTACGCACGCTGCACCGCTGCATCGCCCAGGTTCTCGGCGCAGTGCGTCACCACGAGATCGAGGTGTCGCTGCTGACGTCGCAGCTCGAATCCAAAACGCTGTCAGGCGATCTCGCGTTACAGCTGGCCGAACACGGATTGCGCGACGACCGGCTCTCCGCCGCGCTCACCGAGCTGGCCTCACGACATCGGACCCAACCGGCCAGGGCGGCAAGGCTGTACCGCGCCGCCGCCGCGGCCGGTGCGACCAGACCGACCTCCCAGCTTGCCGATGCTCTCGCGTTGACCGGTGACTGCACGACCGCCGCCCGGCTGGCCGACGAGCTACTCGGTTCCGAGGACGCGACGGAACGCGCGGCGGCCGTGCGGATCGCCGCCAGCATCGCGGTCCATGACGGCAGCGCCGCGCAGGCCGCCGATCTGTTCCGGTGGCTCGGCCCCTATCCGGACGCCTTCGTGAGCGCGGCCGCTGCGATCACCTTGTTCGCCGCGGGCGACCTGCCCAGCGCGCGTGCGGCGCTCGACGTCGAAAGCGCCGGGCCGCCGACGTCGACGGCGCGGGCGGCCCGCAGCCTCGCCGAGGGAATGCTGACGTCGGTGGAGGCGCCCTACTCGACGACGGTCGCCCGGCTCGGACAGGCCCTCGCCGCCGAGCACTTCCCGGCCGGCGTCACACCCGACACCCCAGCGGCGCTGCTGACGCTGACGGCCCTGCACGGCGGGGATCCCGTGCGGGCCCGCAGCGTCATCGCCAGGGCGGTGCGCGCCGGCCTCGAGGCAGGCACCGAGAACGTCGCCGTCGCCGCACGCCGACACCGACTGCTGCTGGGCTGGGCACGCCTGCAGGACGGCCACCTTTCCGCGGCGAGCGCCGACGTGGCCGCTGTCTTGACCGATCCGCCGTTGCACCGTCGCGATGCGCTGTGGGCGGCGGCGCTGCAGACGGCCATCGCCAGGCGCAGCGCTGACAGCGGAGCGATGCAGAAGCACTGGTATGCCGCGCTGGAAGTGCTCGCCGAATACTCGGTGGACTTGTTCTCACTGCTGCCGGTGGGCGAGTTGTGGGTGGCCGCCGCCAGGCTGGGCCAGGTCGACCGGATCCGACACACCCTCGACGAGGCATTCGGGCTCCTCGACGCGCTCGGCAACCCGGTGTTGTGGTCGGTGCCGCTGCACTGGGCCGGCGTGCACGCCGGAATCCTCGCCAATTCGCCGGACGCGGTGGCCCCGCACGGGCACGCCCTGACCGCGGCCAGCCGGGCAGACGGACCCGGGTCCACATTCGCCAAGGCATTGGCCACGGCGGGGCGGACCTGGCTGCGGGTGCTCGCCAACAGCGTCGACGTCGAAGAAGTCACCACGGCGGCGCGGCTGCTGTCGCAGTCCGGTCTGACCTGGGACGCCACCCGCCTGGCCGGCCAGGCCGCGCTGCAGACCCCTGACGGCCGGGTCTCCGGGGCGATGCTGCAGCTCGCCCGCGACCTCAAGCAGACCGCGACGCTCGACGACGCGCCGGGCCCCGAGCTCGGTGCGGCCCGCGAGGCCCGGGGCACGGGTCCGACCCGCCCGGCCGCGATGCGCTTGTCCGACCGTGAACGCGAGGTCGCCGAGCTGTTGTTGCTGGGCATGCCGTACCGCGACATCGGCGCCCAGCTGTTCATCTCCGCGAAGACCGTCGAGCACCACGTCGCCCGGATCCGCAGGCGCCTCGGCGCCGAGTCGCGCTCGGAGATGCTCTCGATGCTGCGGGCGATGTTGACGCCGCAGGGCTGACACCCACGGGCGCATCGGCGGCGTGAACGGGTATAGCCGGGTATAGCTAAGCCACCGGTCACCCCAGGGCACCGGGGTGCGGCGGTGTAGTTAGGCAAGCCTTCGTAGCGCTCTTTCTTCGTGGAGTGCGACGATGAGCCCGGCTTGAGCTGGCACTGAGCGAAAGCTACTGGCCGGTAACATGCGGTAAGTTACCCTCCGGTAACTTCAACACGGGAGGCACGTGGTGGAAACGCAGATGCTGATAAGGCTCGTCGTCGGCCTTGGCATGACGGCGATCGTGCTGGTATTCGCGGCCAAACGTGTGCTCTGGCTGACCAACCTGATCCGGGCGGGCGCGCGCACCAGCCCTGAGAACAACCGCAAAGACAATCTCGGCACCCGGATTTTCACGCAGATCAAAGAGGTCTTCGGGCAAACCCGCCTGCTGCGCTGGTCGATCCCCGGTCTCGCGCACTTCTTCACGATGTGGGGCTTCTTCATCCTCGCATCGGTCTACCTCGAGGCCTACGGGTACCTGTTCGACCACGACTTCCACATCCCGCTCATCGGCCGGTGGGATCTGCTCGGGTTTTTGCAGGACTTCTTCGCGGTCGCGGTGCTGCTTGGGATCATCACCTTCGCGATCATCCGGTTGCGCACCGAACCCAAGGAACACGGCCGCGACTCGCGCTTCTACGGCTCCCACACCGGTGGCGCCTGGCTGATCCTCTTCATGATCTTCAACGTCATCTGGACCTACGCGCTGGTCCGCGGCGCCGCGGTGAACACCGGCGCCCTGCCCTACGGCGACGGCGCCTTCTTCTCGCAGCTCATGGGCTGGGTGCTCAACCCGCTGGGGCTCGAGGCGAACGAGTGGATCGAAACCATCGGGCTGTTGCTGCACATCGGCGTGATGCTGGTCTTCCTGCTGATCGTGCTGCACTCCAAGCACCTGCACATCGGCCTGGCGCCCATCAACGTGACCTTCAAGCGGCTGCCGGACGGGCTCGGGCCGCTGCTGCCCGTGGAATACGAGGGCAAGCGGATCGACTTCGAGGATCCGCCGGAGGACGCGGTGCTGGGCCGCGGCAAGATCGAGGACTTCACCTGGAAGGCCTACCTCGACATGGCCACATGCACCGAGTGCGGCCGCTGCCAGTCTCAGTGCCCGGCGTGGAACACCGGCAAGCCGCTGTCGCCCAAGCTCTTGATCATGGACCTGCGCGACCACCTCTTCGCGAAGGCCCCCTACGTCCTCGGTCAGAAGGAATCGCCGCTGGAGAACACCCCCGAGGGTGGCCTCGGCGAGGAACTGCGCGGTGAGAAGCACGCCGAACAGCACCACGTTCCGGAGTCGGGCTTCGGCCGGATCACCGGGTCGGGGCCCGCGCAGGCCACCCGCCCGCTGGTGGGCACCGCCGAGCAGGGCGGCGTCATCGACCCCGACGTGTTGTGGTCCTGCACTACCTGCGGTGCCTGCGTCGAGCAGTGCCCGGTGGACATCGAGCACATCGACCACATCGTCGACATGCGCCGCTACCAGGTGATGATGGAGTCCGACTTCCCCGGCGAGCTCGGTGTGCTGTTCAAAAACCTTGAGACCAAGGGCAATCCATGGGGGCAGAACGCCAAGGACCGCACCAACTGGATCGACGAGGTCGACTTCGACGTGCCGGTCTACGGCAAGGACGTCGAGTCCTTCGACGGCTATGAGTACCTGTTCTGGGTGGGCTGCGCCGGTGCTTTCGAGGACCGCGCCAAGAAGACCACCAAGGCCGTCGCCGAGCTGCTGGCCACCGCCGGGGTGAAATACCTGGTGCTCGGTGAAGGCGAGACCTGCAACGGTGACTCGGCTCGTCGCTCGGGCAACGAATTCCTGTTCCAGCAGCTGGCCGCGCAGAACGTCGAGACCCTCGACGAGCTGTTCGAGGGCGTCGAGCGGCTGGACCGCAAGATCGTCACCTCCTGCCCGCACTGCTTCAACACGCTGGGCCGCGAATACCCGCAGGTCGGCGGCAACTACACGGTGCTGCACCACACCCAGCTGCTGAACCGGCTCGTCCGCGACAAGAAGCTGGTGCCGGTCAAGCCCGTCGACGGCGGACGCGAAATCACCTACCACGACCCCTGCTACCTGGGTCGGCACAACAAGGTCTACGAGGCGCCGCGAGAACTGGTCGGAGCCTCCGGCGCGAAGCTGACCGAGATGCCGCGCCACGCCGACCGAGGCCTGTGCTGCGGCGCGGGTGGTGCGCGGATGTGGATGGAGGAACACATCGGCAAACGCGTCAACCACGAGCGCGTGGAAGAGGCCATGGACACCGGCGCCTCCGCCATCGCCACCGGCTGCCCGTTCTGCCGCGTGATGATCACCGACGGGGTGGACGACGTCGCCGCCGCCCGCGAGGTGGAGAAAACCGAAGTGCTCGACGTGGCGCAGCTGCTGCTGGACTCGCTGGACAGGAGCAACATCAAGCTGCCCGAAAAGGGCACGGCCGCAAAGGAAGCCGAGGAGCGCGCCGCAAAGGCCGCGGCGGCTGCCCCCGCGGTGGAGAAAGCCGCACCGAAGCAGGAGCCACAGCCCGAGGCGGCGCCGGCTCAGGCGCAAGCCGCGCCGGCCGCGGAGAAGCCCGCGGCTCCGGCCCCCGCCAAGGGCCTCGGCATCGCCGCGGGTGCCAAACGGCCCGGGGCCAAGAAACCCCCAGCCAAGCCAGCGGCCGCCGACGCGCCCGCCAAGGCGGAACCGGAGGTCAAGGGCCTCGGTATCGCCGCGGGCGCGCGACGTCCCGGCGCCAAGAAGGCCGCGCCGAAGGCGTCGCCCAACGAGGGTGCGGCGTCCGTCACACAGCCGCCCAACGCAGACCCCGACCAGGCCACACCGGAGACCAAGATTGACACCGCCGATTCCGACCGCGGCGTCGAGCAGGCACCGGTCAAGGGACTCGGCATCGCCCCCGGTGCCCGGCGTCCGGGCGCGAAGAAGTCGGCGGCGCCGGCGAAACCCGCTGAGCCGCAGTCGAAGCCAGAACCCGCCAGCGAATCCAGCGCTGCGCCTGAGGCTTCCGCCGACGACGGCGGTGACAAGCCGGCACCCCCGGTGAAGGGTCTGGGAATTGCGAAGGGTGCGCGGCCGCCGGGCAAGCGATGAGCCAACTCACGCACGGCTGACCAGCGATTTTAGATAATCGTTGGACAGCAGTGAGAATATTGGGAACGTGACTACGCACCACCTGCCGTTCCATGCCACCGGGCATCCCCCGCGGCAGCGCACGTTCACGCAGTCATCCAAGCTGCAGGACGTGCTGTACGAGATCCGCGGGCCCGTGCATGAGCATGCGTCGCGGCTGGAGGCCGAGGGGCACCGGATCCTCAAGCTCAACATCGGCAACCCGGCGCCGTTCGGGTTCGAGGCGCCCGATGTCATCATGCGCGACATCATTCAGGCGCTGCCCTATGCGCAGGGGTACTCCGACTCCAAGGGCATCCTGCCGGCGCGGCGCGCGGTGTTCACCCGCTACGAGTTGGTAGAGGGCTTCCCCCGCTTCGACGTCGACGACGTGTACCTGGGCAACGGGGTCTCCGAGCTGATCACGATGACGTTGCAGGCGCTGCTGGACAACGGCGATCAGGTCCTGATCCCGGCCCCGGACTATCCGCTGTGGACCGCGTCGACGTCGCTGGCCGGCGGCACCCCCGTGCACTACCTGTGCGACGAAACCCAGGGCTGGCAACCGGACATCGCCGACCTGGAGTCCAAGATCACCGAACGCACCAAGGCGTTGGTGGTGATCAACCCCAACAACCCCACCGGCGCGGTCTACAGCCGTGAGGTGCTGACCGAGATCGCCGAGCTGGCACGCAAACACCAACTGCTGCTGCTGGCCGACGAGATCTACGACAAGATCCTCTACGACGGCGCCGAACACATCGCGATGGCCTCGGTGGCCCCCGATTTGTTGACGCTGACCTTCAACGGCCTGTCGAAGGCCTACCGGGTGGCCGGCTACCGCGCGGGCTGGCTGGTCATCACCGGTCCCAAGGAACACGCCGCGAGCTTCATCGAGGGCATCAGCCTGCTGGCCAACATGCGGCTGTGTCCCAACGTGCCGGCGCAGCACGCCATCCAGGTCGCGTTGGGCGGCTACCAGAGCATCGACGATCTGGTGCTGCCCGGTGGGCGGCTGCTCGAACAGCGCGACGTGGCCTGGGAGAAGCTCAACGAGATTCCCGGGGTGTCCTGCGTCAAACCGCAGGGGGCCCTCTACGCGTTCCCGCGGCTGGATCCCGAGGTCTACGACATCGTCGACGACGAGCAGCTCGTTCTCGACCTGCTGCTGCAGGAGAAGATCCTGGTCACCCAGGGCACGGGCTTCAACTGGCCCACCCCGGACCATCTGCGCATCGTCACGCTGCCCTGGGCGCGTGACCTGGCCGCCGCGATCGAACGCCTCGGCAACTTCCTCGCCGGCTACCGCCAATAAGGCTCTCGGGCAGACTTTCGTTCCCAAGATCGCGCGGATGCGCGAGACTGAGACGATGGCGGCTACCGACCGGGCAGCCATCGCGTTCGAGCGCCACGCTTGGACCGACGTGTACAGGTGCCTCACCGACACCACTGAGTCGCTCACCGCCGATGACCTCGAGCGCCTGGCGGTGGCGGCCTATCTGATCGGTGAGGACCTGCAGAGCGTGCATGCCTGGGAGCAGGCCTACGCCGCGCGCCTGGCGGTCGACGAAGCCGCCCGGGCAGCCGAGTGCGGGTTCTGGTTGGCGCTGACCCAGCTTCTGCACGGCAACACCGCCCGCGCCGGCGGATGGCTCGCCCGGGTGGGCCGACTGCTCGACGAGGCGAACCTTGACTGCGCCGCCAGGGGCTACCTGCTGGTTCCTCCGGCCCTCGGGGCATGGGCCAGCGGCGATTCCGCCAAAGCTGCTGAGTTGTGCGGCGAGGCAGGGCGCGTCGCGGCACGCTTCGGCGACCGCGATCTGGCGGCGATCGCGTTGCTGGGCCAGGGCCAGGCAGCGGTCACCGCGGGGGAGACAGCGCGCGGCGCGGCGCTGCTCGACGAGGCGATGGTGAGCGTCACCGCCGGCGAGGTGTCGCCGATTCCGGCCGGGATCGTCTACTGCGCCGTCATCGAGACCTGCATGGGCGCCTACGACCTGCGCCGAGCAACGGAATGGACCATGGCGTTGAGCGCCTGGTGCGAATCCCAACCCGATCTGGTGCCCTACCGCGGCCAATGCCTGGTGCATCGCTCGCAGATCCTGCAGATTCACGGCGAATGGTCCCAGGCGGGCAAGGCCGCCCGGCAGGCGTGCGAACACCTGGCGCATCCGACCCCACACCCCTCGTTGGGCATGGCCGCCTACCAGCGCGCCGAATTGCACCGGCTGCACGGCGAATTCGACGCCGCTGACGCCGCGTACCGGCAGGCTCACCAGCACGGCAGGGAGCCGCTGCCCGGCTTGGCGCAACTCCGACTGGCCGAGGGACACATCGACGCCGCGGTCGCCGCCGTCCGCCGCGCCTTGGACACCAACCCAGACCGGTTCGCCCGGCCCGCGACCCTCGCCGCTCACGTCGACATCATGATCAGCGTCGGTGATGTCGCCGCCGCGCGAACGAGTGCCGACGAGCTCTCCGGGCTTGCCACCACCGTCGACGCCCCGTACCTGCATGCCGTCGCCGCGCACGCCGACGGGTCGACGCTGCTCGCCGAAGGCGACGCCACCGCGGCGTTGAAGACGCTACGCCGAGCCGCCGCCGGCTGGCGGGAGTTGTCGATGCCTTATGAAGCCGCCCGCACCCGGGTCCAGACCGGTCTTGCCTGCCAAGCACTCGGCGATTCTGATTCGGCGGCAATGGAATTCGACTCCGCGCGGGACGCCTTCGGCCAGCTCGGCGCCCAACCCGACATGGACCGGCTGGCTGACCTCGTGGCGCCCAAGCGCCGGTCGGCGGGCGGGCTGACCGAGCGGGAATGCGAGGTGTTGCGGCTGGTCGCCGCGGGCAAGACGAACCGCGAGATCGGTGCGAGCCTGACGCTCAGCGAGCACACGATCGCCCGGCACCTGCAGAACATCTTCGCCAAGTTGGGGTTGTCCTCGCGGGCCGCCGCCACCGCCTACGCCTACGAGCAACACCTGGTGTGACCGACCGCGGTGGTCAGAACTGACCACCGCGGCGCGACCAATATGGTGGATCCGGTCGACGCGACAGCAGCGGCCGCAACCCTACCGTTGCACCATGTCTCAGCACGTTGACTACCGCAACCTCCGACGCATCGAAGCCGAGAACTACGCCCGCGATTTCGTCCCGGTCATCCCCGCACCGCTTGCTGCCGACCTCATCGCGGCGGCCGACCCCGTGCCAGGCGAGTTCGTCGTCGACGTCGCATGCGGTACCGGCGTCGTGGCCCGCCTGGCGGCCCAAAGAGTCGGAGCCACCGGCAAAGTCGTCGGAATCGATCTGGTCCCCGAGATGTTGTCGGTCGCCGAGCAAGCCACCGCGTCCACCGATACCCCGATGGAGTGGCGGGAGGCCCGTGCGGAGGCACTTCCCCTTCCCGACGAGTCATACGACCTGGTGCTGTGCCAGCTCGGGCTGATGTTCTTTCCCGACCGCTCCGCAGCGGTACGGGAGATGCGACGGGTGTTGTCGCCTGGCGGTCGTGTCGCGATCAACGTGCCGGGAACCATGCCACGGCTGTTCGAGGTGATGGCCGACGGGCTCGCTCGCCACATCAACCCGGACCTGCCCGGGTTCCTGCGCGGTGTCTTCTCGCTGGGCCACAGCGAGCTTCGCCGGCTGTTACAGGAGGCAGGCTTTCACCATGTGGCGGTCGACACCACGACGAAAACGCTGCGGCTGCCCCCGCCGAACCAATTCCTTTGGCAGTACCTCCAAGTCACTCCGGTGGCAGAACGTGTCATGGCTGCCGACGCCGAGCGTCGACAGGCACTCGAGAAGGATGCGATCGCGGGCTGGCAGGAGTTCCTCGACGGCGACAGCCTGGTCGTGGAATTGCCGGTCATCACCGCGACCGCTAAAACAATCCCGGTGTAGATCTCGGCGATCGCTCGATGATCACGTATACCTCTAGTGTGTGTGGCCGTGGGGCATTCGCACGGACACTCCCACTCCATGAGCGGCCCTGCGCCGCTGGGCCCGCTGGCCGCGAAGGTGGTCGTCGGGCTGCTGATCCTCATCGGCATCGCAGTGCTGGCCGGCACGGTGTGGCTGTGGCCCAGCCAGCAGAAGACCGATATCCCCCTGCCGTTTCAGAACGCGGCCGGCGGCGCGGTCACCACCGAAGCCGGGCACGTCATATCCAGCAGCGCCGCCGCCTGCGGCAGCGCCTCGGCCGGACGTGTGCTGACCGCGGCCCCTGTGCCCGCCCGCGGCGACGGCGGCACCTGTGTGCAGGCGCTCATCGCGATCGACTCCGGACCCAACACCGGCGCCCACACCCTGTTGGAGTTCAGCGGCGGGCCTGGGCAGCCCGATCTCGCCGTCGGCGACCAGGTTCGCATCAGCAGACAGATCGACGAGGCCGGCACCACCACGTACTCGTTCTACGACTACGAGCGGACGTGGCCGTTGGTCGCGCTTGCCGCCGTGTTCGCGGTCGTCGTCGTCGCCGTGGCCCGATGGCGCGGGCTGCGCGCGCTGATCGGCATCGTCGTCGCGTTCGGCGTGCTGGTTGTCTTCCTGCTGCCCGCCCTGCGCGACGGCGCGGCCGCTGTCCCTGTCGCGCTGGTGGCCTCCGCGGCGATTCTCTACGCGGTGATCTACCTGGCGCACGGGGTGAGCCTGCGCACCAGCGCGGCCCTGCTCGGTACGCTGACGTCGCTGCTGCTGGCAGCGGTATTGTCTTGGACTGCCATCGAATTGGCGCATCTCACCGGTCTGTCGGAAGACCAGAACAACACCGTCGCCGCATATCTGGGCGACGTGTCGATCACCGGTCTGCTGCTGGCCGGGTTCATCATCGGCTCGCTCGGTGTCCTCAACGACGTCACCGTCACCCAGGCGTCCACGGTGTTCGAGTTGGCTGAGCTGCAAGGCAGTTCACGCCGGGCGGTCTTCGTCGGCGCCATGCGGGTGGGCCGCGACCACATCGCCAGCACCGTCTACACGTTGGTGCTGGCGTATGCGGGCAGCGCACTGCCGCTGCTGCTGTTGTTCAGCGTCGCCAACCGCTCGCTCGGCGACGTGCTGACGAGCGAGAGCGTGGCCATCGAGATCGCCCGTTCGGCGGTCGGCGGCGTCGCGCTGGCGCTGTCGGTTCCGTTGACGACGGCGATCGCGGCAGTGCTGGCCACCCCGCGCGCCGCTAGCGGTCCTCCAGCAGCTGCAGCAGATATGCGCCGTAGCCCGATTTGAGCTGCGCGTAGCCCTGCTCGGCCAACTGCTCGTCGTCGATGAAGCCGAGCCGCCACGCCACCTCCTCGGGCACGCTGATCTTCAGACCCTGGCGCCGTTCGATCGTCCGCACGAAATCGCCTGCGTCCAGCAGCGAATCGAATGTCCCGGTGTCCAGCCACGCCGTGCCGCGGGCAAGCACCTCGACGGTCAATCGACCTTGGTTGAGGTAGGTCCGGTTGATGTCGGTGATCTCGTACTCGCCGCGCGCCGAAGGCTGTAACGAGCGGGCGATCTCGATGACGTCGTTGTCGTAGAAGTACAACCCGGGCACCGCGTAGTGTGACTTCGGCGTCGCGGGCTTCTCCTCCAGCGACAGCGCACGGCCGTCGTCACTGAACTCGACCACGCCATAGGCGGACGGGTTGGCCACCCAATAGGCGAAAATGACGCCGCCGCTGACGTTTTGGAACCGGCTCAGCCCGGTGCCCAGGGCGGGACCGTAGAAGATGTTGTCGCCCAACACCAACGCGACCGGACCGGTTCCGATGTGGTCCGCCCCGATGATGAATGCCTGGGCCAGACCTTCGGGGCGCTGCTGGACCGCGTAGGTGATGTTGATGCCGAACTGCGAACCATCGCCGAGCAACCGATGAAACGCCGGGGCGTCCTCTGGCGTGGTGATCAGCTGAATGTCGCGGATACCGGCCATCATCAGCGTGGACAACGGGTAGTAGATCATCGGCTTGTCGTAGACCGGCACCAGCTGCTTGCTGGTGCCCATCGTGATCGGATAGAGCCGGGTGCCCGACCCGCCGGCAAGGATGATGCCGCGCATCAGCTCTTGAGGTCTTTTTCGGTCAGTTCGGTGGCGGCCAACGCCGAGGCGAGGTCGCCGTGGTGAAACACCGCCGTGACGTGGTCGTGCACGACGCGGAATGCCGACGCCGTCACCACAGCGCCGGGGTCGGCGGGCAGTTCCTCGGCCACCACGACGCCGTCGTGCACATACATCCGGCCGGTCTCGACCTTGATGGCGGGCTGCTGCTGCGCCCATCGCCGCAGCGCGGTGTGGCCCTGGCTGGCCCCGTCGGTGTCACCGAGTTCGATGTCGTCGCTGGACAGCGCCACCAGCGTGTCGAGGTCTCGCTCGTTGAGCGCGTCATACCAGGCGAGGACGGTGGCGATCTCCGAAGTGCTCATGGTCGTGAAGGTACTACGCCACCTAGAACGGTGTGCGCTCCAGCCAGGCGTCCCAGACCTTCACATCGCCGAAGACCTCCAGTCCGGCGTCGGCTGCGCTGCGCCGACGCATGATCGCCAGCAGCAGATCCTTGACCGGGCCGCGCAGCGCGACGTCGCCCTTGCCGTGGTCGTGCGTCCAGCTCATCCCGTGTTCGTCGTTGACGACGGTCCACTCGCCGGTGGGACCGAGCCCGTCGTCGGTGGCGTGCAGATGCATGGTGCGGCCGAAGTCGACGGGCGCTGCGGCCCGCGTGGCCTGAACCGACATCAACTCGATCCACTCGCTGATGCCGTCGGCGGCCACCTCGACCGGCACGTCGAAAGGAGCGCCCAAGGCGAGCGCGGCGTCGGCGCGGTGCACCACCACCTCATGCAACAGGCGGCGGATCCACCACCCCGCCGGGCGCGGCCCCGCGGCCGTCCACACCCGTTCCGAGCCGACCCGGTCGACCGCGGCGATGACGGCCCGCGGACCGGCGTTGAGCCAGTCGATCGCGGCGTCGGGATCGTCGGGCGGCTTGCCGTCGCGCACCTCGCGCGGATCAACAGGCGTGGTCCGGCGCTCGGCGATGATCTGTGCGGCCCAGCGGCTTCCGCGCCCGACGTGGCGGAACAGCTGCTTGAGTGTCCAGTCCGGACAGGTCGGTACGGGCGTCGACGGGTCTGCACTGCGGATCAGCTCCCCGAATTCCCGGGTCTGGTCGAGCAGCGCTGCTCGGAAATCCACGCCCCGAACTTAACCCAACTGATCGGACTTGACCGCAGAACCGATCGAGGCGGGCGCTTTACCGAGCGTGACCGGCAGTGACGACCAGCCGCGCAGCACCCGGGTTTCACGGCGGCTGCCGCCGCCGGCCAGGCGCGCGTCGGGGAAGCGTTCGAAGAAGGTGCGCAACCCCACCTCACCTTCGGCCCGCGCCAACGCGGCGCCCAGGCAATAGTGTCTGCCGCCCGAGAACGACAGGTGCTTGCCCGCGTTCTCGCGTTCGATGTCGAAGCGATGCGGGTCCTCGAAGACGTTCGGGTCGCGGTTGGCGCCGGCGAGATAGAGGATGACGACGTCGCCGCGACGCACCCCGGTGCCCGCAATGTCGGTGTCTTTCCCCGCCATTCGCGCGCTGAGCTGCACCGGCGAGTCGAGGCGCAGGATCTCCTCGACGGCGTTGGGCCACAGTTCGGGTCGGTCGGCCAACGTCTCGAGATGCTGCGGCGAGTCCAGCAGCATGCGAATTCCGTTGCCCAGCAGGTTGACCGTCGTCTCGAAGCCCGCGGCCAGCACAAGGCCCGCAGTGGCCATCAGCTCTTGTTCGTTGAGCCGGGCGCCTTCGTCGCTGGCCTGGATGATCTGGCTCATCAGATCCTCGCCGGGGTTGCGGCGCAGCTCGGCCAGGTGGTCGACAAGCCAATCGTTGAAGCCTTCGACACCGCGGTTGACCTGGCGGTACACCTTCCACGGCACCCCGATGTCCAGGCTGGGCGCGCCGAGCTCACCGAACTCCAGAATGCGCGGTCGCGCTTCGTCGGGCACGCCGAGAATGTCGCCGATCACGGTGACCGGCAGCCGCGAGCAGTAGCGCTCGACGATGTCGACGGTGCCGGAGGCGTCGGCGATCTCGTCTAGCAACGCATCGGCGGACTCTTGCACCCGGTCCTTCAGCGCGGCAACGGCTCTGGTGGTGAACACCGACGACACCAGCTTGCGGTAACGGGTGTGGTCCGGCGGTTCGACCGACAGCATCGAGGGCGGCTCCAGCGGATGCAGCATGTCGGTCTTGGTTCGGTCGGCCACCCACCGCAACGGTTTGGGCAGCGTCGACCCCATGGCGAAGACCCGGAAATCCTCCGAACGCAGGAGGTCGTTGACGATCGTGTGGTCGACGGTCAGGTAAGCGGCCCGGCAGCGCACGATGGGTCCGAGCGCGCGCAGTTCCTCGGTGAACGCGACGGGGTCGGTTCGGACCACCGGATCGGCGATCAACCTGGCCTGCGGGTCACCGCGACGGACGCCCAGCCACGAGAACAGGCGCACCACCCCGTGCATGGCCGCCCACCGAACCCGTTGCTTGATCGGGCCGTTGCGTCGAGGCGAATGGCTGTTCTGCACGATGGCCACAGCCTACCGAAATCCTCGGCCCGGCCACCGGGCGGTGAGCACCGCCCTTCAGACGTTGCGCCTGCCGAGGCCGTACACCTGCCAGCCGGCGTCGCGCCACCGGGCAGCCTCAAGGCAATTGCGGCCGTCCACAACCACTTTGGCCCGTACGGTGGCCGCCAGCGCGGCCGGATCCAGTTCGGCGAACTCACGCCATTCGGTGAGGACAAGGACCGCGTCGGCGCGGTCGCAAGCCTCCACCACTGACGTCGAATAGTTCAACGTCGGAAACACCCGCCGGGAGTTCTCCAACGCCCGCGGATCGTAAACGTTGACCGTCGCGCCGTTGAGCTGCAGCATGCCTGCGACATCGAGGGCAGGCGAGTCGCGCACATCGTCGGAATCGGGTTTGAACGCCGCGCCCAAGACCGCGATGTTCGACCCCGGCAGCGAGCCACCGCACGCGGTGGTCGCCAACTCCACCATGCGGGTCCGACGACGCATGTTGATGTTGTCCACCTCCCGCAGGAAGGTCAGCGCCTCGCTGGCGCCCAATTCGCCGGCGCGGGCCATGAACGCCCTGATGTCCTTGGGTAGGCACCCGCCGCCGAACCCCAGGCCCGCGTTGAGGAACCGCCGCCCGATCCGGGGGTCGTGCCCCAACGCGTCGGCGAGCACGGCCACGTCGGCGCCGACGGCCTCGCACACCTCCGAGATCGCATTGATGAACGAGATCTTGGTGGCGAGAAAGGCGTTCGCGGACACCTTAACCAGTTCGGCGGTCTGCAGATCGGTCACCAGCAGCGGTACGCCGTCGCGCAGCATCGCCGCGTACAGGTCCCGGATCGCGGGTTCGGTCCGCGTCGAGTCCGCTTGCACACCAAGCACAATCCGGTCGGGATGCAGGGTGTCGTGCACGGCGAAGCCCTCCCGCAGGAACTCCGGGTTCCACGCGATCTCGACGTCCACACCGGCGACGGCCAGCGGCCGCGCCCGGTCCGCCAGGTCGGCGGCCGTGCCCACCGGCACCGTCGACTTGCCGACGATCACCGCCGAACGCCGCAGTCGGGGCACCAACATGTCGATCACCGAGTGCACATGGGCCAGGTCGGCGCCGTAATCACCCTTCTTCTGCGGGGTTCCGACGGCCAGAAAATGCACGTCGGCGAACTCGGCCGCCTCATCGTATTCGGTGGTGAAGTGCAGTCGTCCGGCAGAAAGGTTGTCGCTCACCATCTTTGGCAGGCCGGGTTCGTAGAACGGAACATCTCCGGCTGCCAGTTTGGCGACCTTCCCCGGATCGACGTCCACGCCGAGCACCTCATGCCCGATTTCGGCCAACCCCGCGGCGTGGGTGGCGCCGAGATATCCGGTACCGAACACCGTGCATCGCATACTGCCTCTATAGGCAGCCGCGGTGAGCTATCCGCTACGCGACACTGAGCGGCCGGCCAACATCAGGTGACCAGCGTGGTGGCGTCAGCTGCAGAAGATCAGGAAGCAGTTGCCGCCCGACCCGCCCGAACCGCCGCGCCCGGACGGCCCCTGAGAACCACCGGAACCACCGGAACGACGTGACCCCGGTCCGTAGTCATCCGAACCGCGGGATCCCGACGAGCTGCCCGAGCCCGAACCCGAACCGTTCTCCCACGGCGGCCACTGCGGGCTCTGCGGCTCGTCGGGCTCCTCCCACGGCGGGTTCCACGGCTTGGGCGGCGTCCACGTCGGGGTGGGCGGGTCATACGACGGCGGCGCCGGACGCCACGGCGGCAGCCACGGGTTCCGCGGCCTCGGGTACCACACGGCCGGCGGCTCATACACCGGCGGCGGGATGTACACCGGCGCCGGAACGGGTGCGGGCGCCACCGGAGCAGGCGCGGGCGCGGCGGGCGGCGGTGGCGGCGGTGCCGCCGGCGCGGGAGCGGGCGCGGGCGCGGCGGGCGCCTCGACGTACACCGTCCGCGGCGGAGCCTGCGGAGCCTCCTGCACGACGGGGATCGGGGCCTTGATGGTCTCGGCCGGCGGCGGAGGTGGTGGCGGCGCCTCGACCGGTTGGGCCTCCTGGCGCACCGGCGGGGGCGGTGCGGGGGCGATGGTGCTCGGCACGATCGCGCTCTGGCCGGGGCTGGGCCGCTGGTCGGCCGTCGGGCGGATGCTGACCGCCAGCGAGATGACCAGGGCCACCACGCCGATGACGAAGATCGACGTCAGCGCGCTGCCGACGAGAAGGAAGGGCTTGCGCTCCTCACCGGCCAGCTGAATTTCGGTCTGCGGCTCGTCGTCGGAGAACGGGTCGGCGCCGTCGAACGGCGCCATCTGGGTCTGGGCTCCGGCCAGCGCGGCGTAGGCACTGCCCGCCGTGGGGCCGTCGGGGTCCTGGGAGTAGGCCAGCCCGACGGTGGACGCCTCGAACGCCGGGGCGTTGGCGGCGGCCAGCGCCGCGCCGCGGGCCGCCGCGAGGTCGGGTTCGTCCGGCGCGCTCACGGGCAGGCTGACGAGATTTTCGAGGTGGTTCTTCACCGACGCGATGTCGACGCCGGAGCCGACGACGAACATGGCCTGCGGTCGCGACTCCTGCGCGTCGACCGCGGCGGCCATCTCGGCGAGCACGGCCATCGCGTCGCCGCTGTGCAGGGTTCGGCTGAGCACCTTGACGACCGACCCGTCGTCGGTCTGCACGACCGACAGCGTGGCGGTGTCGCGGTCGATGAAGAACAGCGCGGTGGTGTCGTATCCGACCGCTCGGCCCACCGCCTGCGCGAGCGCCGCGGCGGCGTGGCCGTCGGAGACCAGCATGACGTCGTCGATGCCGCGGGCGGCCAGCCCGTCGCGCAGCGCCGAGGCTTCGGTGTGGTCGCTCCAGGTAACCCCGAT
Organism: Mycolicibacterium pulveris; assembly: GCF_010725725.1. Taxonomy (NCBI): domain Bacteria; kingdom Bacillati; phylum Actinomycetota; class Actinomycetes; order Mycobacteriales; family Mycobacteriaceae; genus Mycobacterium; species Mycolicibacterium pulveris. The sequence goes on from NZ_AP022599.1 coordinate 1,910,779, forward strand.
CGCTTTGAGATGGTGTCCGCCGGTTTCGGCGCTCTCCTTGGTGCCCAGCACGGCGTCGATCACTTGGCTAGGTGCGCTCGACGTTGCCGAGCCGGGTTCGTTCGTCACGTCGAAGACGTCGTGATCGACGGTGAGGCCGTCGGCCTTCTCGCCCTCGACCAGCACCAGGCGGACCGTCGTGGGTGTCATAGACACACCGAGAACGATGTCCACTGACCCTCCAAAACTGTTTGCTACGCTGTCTAGGTCTTCGCTCTGCCCCGCTTTTCACACAAACCGGCGACTAGTACTTAATCGGCCGAAACAGACTCGGCGTTACGTTCCAATGCGCCATTAGCTGATGGCGATTAAGTTGGGGTCGCCACTTCGACCCTACTCGGATCAACGGGCGTGCGCGCCGGTCAGTTCACTCAGCTTGCAGGGCGCCGAAAATGGCGCGCCGGGCTCAGCTCGATTTGAGGAAGTTCTGATACGACCGCGACGGTGTCGGGCCACGCTGGCCCTGATATTTCGACCCGACTTTGGCGCTGCCGTAGGGGTGCTCGGCCGGGCTGGTCAGCCGCAGCAGGCAGAGCTGGCCGATCTTCATGCCCGGCCACAAGATGATGGGCAGGTTGGCGACGTTGGACAGCTCGAGGGTGATGTGTCCGGAGAAGCCGGGGTCGATGAAGCCCGCGGTCGAGTGGGTCAGCAGACCCAGACGGCCCAGCGAGGACTTCCCCTCGAGGCGGCCGGCGAGGTCGTCGGGCAGGGTGCACAGCTCCAGCGTCGAGCCGAGCACGAACTCGCCGGGATGCAGCACGAACGGCTCGCCCGGATCGGGTTGCACCAGGCTGGTGAGCTCGTCCTGCTGCAGGGACGGATCGATGTGGGTGTAGCGGGTGTTGTTGAACACCCGGAACAGGTTGTCCAGACGCACGTCGATGCTCGACGGCTGGATCAGGCTGTCGTCGAACGGGTCGAGGCCCAGCCGCTCGGCGGCGATTTCGGCGCGGATGTCGCGATCGGAGAGCAGCACCCGACGAGCCTAGCCGCTCGGATGTTAGCCTTCGTGCTCAAACAGGCCGGTGTAGTTCAATGGCAGAACATCAGCTTCCCAAGCTGAGAACGCGGGTTCGATTCCCGTCACCGGCTCCAGTGTCACGGCCGGCCGAGGGTCGTTAGCCTCGGCGATGTGGCTACCCCGGCGCTCGATCTGCTGCTCGGTCCGGAAGGCCCGAACGTGCTCGCCGCCGCGATCGCCGAATACGACTGCCAGCTGGAGGACCTCCGCGCGGCCGAGGTCAACGTGGACCCCTCGGGTGCCGCGATCGTGGCATACGAGGCGGGGGTGCGCCGCGCCGACGGCACGTTGACGGCGGAATTTCTCGGCGCCACAACCGGAAAGCGGATTCCGCCGGGCGCGGCCGTCGTCGCGGGCGAGTACCGCGGCGAGCAGGTCGAGGTCGGAATCTGGGCCTGGCCTCGCGATCCCGCGCTACCCGCACTTCCGACGGCGAGCGCCCCGTCCCTGCTGGCCGAGCTGTTTCGCGAGTTCGGGTTGAGCAAGGCGGCGTCCCTCGACATCCGCCCACTGCGGTACCTGCCGTCGCGGCACGCCGTGCTCGAGGTGCACGACGGCCGTTTCCGGTGGTTCGTCAAGGTCGTGCGGCCCACAGCGGTGGCCGACCTCTGCCGTCGCCACGAACTCACATACCGCCACGTTCCCGTTCCCCCGGTTCTCGCCTCGACCCCGGACGGCGTGATCGTGCTGCCCGAAGCGCGGGGAACGCCCCTGGACACCCTGATCACCGACGGCGGCGCCGCGCTGCCCGCACCCGAGGCGCTGGAATCGGTCCTGGACGCGCTGCCGGACGAACTCATGTCGCTCGAGCGGGAACCGTCACATCTGGAGCTGGTCGAATACCACGCCGGCGCGTTGCGGTGCGCGGCCACCGACGAGCCCGCGGTGCTGGCCCGGCTCACCGACGTGGTGGACGCCCTGCTCGAGGTCGAAGCCGAGCGGGAGGAGGTGGTGCCGGTGCACGGCGACTTCCATGAAGGCCAGCTCTTCGTCGAGAACGGGGTCGTGACCGCGGTTCTCGACATCGACAGCGCGGGGCCCGGGGAACGCTCTGACGAGTGGGCGACGCTGCTCGCGCATTTGTCGGCGGTAGCGCTCGACGAGACCAGCACCGAAGTGGCCACCCGGTACGCGGACGCGGTCCTCGCCCACGCGGAGCGGCGGGTGGCGGCTCGGCACCTACGAGAGCGGACGGCGGCGGCGCTGGTCGGGTTGGCCACCGGGCCGTTTCGCCTGCAACATCCCCAGTGGCCCGGGCACACCGTGGACCTGCTGGACGTGGCGATGCGATGGCTGTCGGATACGACCTAAAAGGCCCAATCTGCGCCTTGCGGCCCTTGGTGATTCGCGCAAAACTGGACAGTGGGCCGGGGAAGCGAAACGAACGGGAACCGAAGGGAAAGATCAGTGGAACGACCGGCCACCTGGAAAGTCGTGACCCTCGGCGCGGCCCTCACCAGCCTGAGCGTTGCGGGTGTCGGCACCGCTCAGGCAGACAATGGAGCTAGCGTCCCTGCCCCCGCTTCGGTGAGCGCGGGCGAACTCAACGCGCCGCTCCGCCCGCACGGGACCCCTCATTGGTCACCGTGGAGACCTCACTGGACCCCGTGGAAAATCGTGAGGAGCCCGTGGAAGTGCGTGCACAGCCCGTGGAAGTGCGTCCCACGCTGGTGACAACGGGCCGATCGGCGCGGCGGTGACATCGTCGCCATCGCGTAACCTCGTAGCGTCGATCTACGGTTGACCGCCGAAAACCCAGCGGGCAGTACATTTTCCGGGCAGTGCATGTTCGAAGATGCATCCCGTCGTCCGCGGTAATCAGAGGGTTCGCTGAATCTCGGCAGGAAGTTGCCTCTGCGGATGAGTCGCCGAACCCGTCATCGACGGCTCTGCGCTCTTTAGAACTCGGTGCCAGCGCCCCGGCTCCGCGGATATCGATTCGGCCACGCGGGCGCGTCGCTGACGCCGCAGTGCTGACGCGACCGTTAGATTCCTGGTCACTATGACAAAGGTTCTGCACCTGGTGGTTGCCGCCGCCACGCCTGCGATCGCGGGCGTCGCACTCGCCGCCCCGGCACTTGCCGCCCCGACACTGCTCAACGGCAGCTACAGCGAAGTCGACGGCGACCCCATGAACGTGTGGACCATCTCGACGAGCTGCGGCCCCGCCGGTTGCACCGGCACGGTCTCCAGCAACGAGGGCTGGCAGACCCCCACCACGTATACGGGCGGCCGCTGGGTCTTCACGGTCTCCAAGCCCGGCGGCCTGATCTGCGACGACGGGCACTACGAACCGGCCGTCGTGTCGATGTCGGTGGACCCGGTGACGCTCAGCGGAGTGATCTCGTCAGATTCCAATTACGGCTGCGCGGGCGGAATCGTCACCCACGCACCGTTCCAGCTGCAGAAAGTGGGCTGACCCCGCAGGCCGAGAACTACGCGGGCGCGCACCGGTGTAACGAGCAGTTCAGACCCGATACCAGAAGGTCATAAACGGTGCAGCGGCGGCCTTCTCGTACCGGGTTTCTGCTGCGTAAATTTTAGGAAATTGCCCCACTGGGCTTTTCATCGCCGATAGTCTCGACTCCTCGATTTGAGAGGTGCGAAATGTTCGATCTGCCAAGGTCAACCAGTCGATTTCTCGGCGCTGCCGCGATCGGTGTCGCGCTCGCTGCCGGGCCCGCCATGGCCGCGCTGAACCAGTCGCCATCGCAGCCACTGGCCGAACCCGCGTGTACGGGAGCCGAATCCATCGTCGACGGCACGCCGACGTGTGTGCCCGCCCCCGCTCCGCCCACGGCCCCTGAGGCGCCCAGCAATACCGGGGTGGACTCCCAGGAGCACGACGCCGGACATCACTGAGTCCACGCGTCAGCGGAGATAGACCTCGTCGCCGGCGGGGTATCCGCCCCCGATCGTGGTGATGTGGACGTGGTCGTAGTGCCCGTGCCCGGACCCCTTCGCACCGTCGGGTGTGTAGTACACACCGCGCCAGATCACGTCCTGCAGCCCGAACCGCTTCGCGTTGCGCAGCGCGTACCAGACGATCTCGTTGCCCAGCGCGATGCCCGCGGTGCTGGTCGGGTTGGGGATCATCACGTCGAGCGCCAGACCGTTGGGATGCCACCGCAGTGAATCCGGTCGAACGCCACCGATATTGCTGATCTCGGGGAAGGCCTCGCTGATGGCGCGCGCGGTCAGGATCGTCTTGACCTGCAGCCCGTGCTCGGGCGCCACGCCCGCGGGCAGGGACCGGTCGACGATCCGTAGCCGCGACGCCGCGAACACCTGACCGGGCGGCGGCGTCGCGTCCGGCTCCTCGACGATGAACGGCGGCGCGGTCGGCGGCGCGGCCACCAGCTCGACGCAGCACGGCTCGGCCGTCTCGACGTGATCCGCGACCGGTGCGGCGAAGACCGGCTCGGCGACGACGGGTTCGGCGTCGCGGCTGGTCTCGGCAGGTGAATGCGCGTCGCCCCCCACCGCGAACAACACAGCGGCTGGGGCGATGATCGCAGCCACGCCCATCGGCGGCCTCCGCCGCTTCGTGGCTAAGGAATGGCGGCCCACGGGGGGCAGCCTATATCAATTCGTTACATTTGCTGCAACCAGTGACACCCTCTATACACAAACGCGCAGGTCAGGCAGGGGACGATCGACGGATGGCGGGTCTGCTCGAGAACAAGGTCGTCATCGTCGCCGGTCTCGGCGGCATCGGCAACGGCCTGGCGCGCCGCTTCGTCGAGGAGGGCGCGTTGCTGGTGGTGGGCGACCTTGACGCGGACCTGGTGGACCGCGTCGTCGCCGACCTCGACCCGGCGGGCCGGCGGGTGCGGGGCGTGCCCCTCGACGGCGCCGACGACGACTCCGTTGCCGCCATCGTGAAGTTGGCCGTGGACACGTTCGGCCGCCTCGACGGCATGCACGTCAACTTCGCCAACACCGCCGACGCGTACCTTCCCGGCGGCGTGGTCGAGCTGCCGCTCGAAGTGTTCGATGACGTGATGCGGGTCAACGCAAGAGGTTTCGTGATCTGCGCCAAGCACGCGATACCGGCGATGATCGACAGTGGTGGTGGCTCAATCGTTTTCACCGCGTCAGCCGACGCCTACAACGCTGCCAGCACCCGGGTCTCATACCAGATGAGCAAGGCCGCCCAGCTCGCGTTGATGCGCCACATCGCCCGCCGGTACGGGCCAAAGGGCATCCGCGCCAACGCGATCGCTCCTGGCCTGATCTGGCACTACAAGTTCGACGAGCAGCCGATGCCCGACGGCGTCGTGGATCAGGCACGCGCCCGTCAGATGATCAAGTCACGCTTCGGCTCGCCTGACGACATCGCCGCGTTGGCGGCTTTGCTGCTCTCCGATGACGGCAGCTTCATCACGGCCCAGACGATCAGCGTCGACGGCGGCGTGACGTTTCGGCCCTGACGGCCCTGGATACCGCCACTGAGATGAGGGGTAATCTCTGTTCCGATCGCCAGCGGGATGGGGGCTTGACCATGAACCTCGTGCTGGGTCTTTCGATGACTTCCAGCGCTGTTCGATGGGTGCTTGTCGAGGGCACGACGGGCGACGGTGACACCGTCGACCGCGGCGCCTGCGACCTCGCCGAGGCGGTCGAGCCCGCGGACCTGCTAACCGTCGTCCTAGCCAACGATTTCGACGGTCCCATCCACGCCATCGGCGTGACCTGGACAAACGAGGCCGAAGCGGCGGCCTCCGGCGTGCTGGACGCCCTCGCGGCGCGTGGTTTCGCCCATGTCATCGCGGTCTCCGAGGTCGAGGCCGCCGAGGAGCTGGCGGCCGGGCTCGCCGACATCGGCGGCTACGACGACCTCGCCGTCTATGTCTGTGAACCGGATGCCGCGGTGGTCGCGGTGGTCACCCCCGGTGGTGTGACGGTCGACCGCGTCGACGCGACCGAGCGGGCGCCGGCGCTGTCGCCGCTCGACGAGTGGACCCCGGATGCGGTGTTCGTCCTCGGGTCCGCCGAGGACCTCGACGCGACGATGGCCGCGCTCGCCGAGGCGACCGAGGCGCCGGTCATGTCGGCGGCGGGCGCCGACGTGGCCTTGGCCCGCGGCGCGGCGCTTGCGTCGGCGCGCGCGGTCACCGCCATGGCCCCGGCCGGGCCGAGGCTGCCGTCGAAGGTCGGGGCGTTGGCGTCGGTTCTCGCGGCCGCCGTGGTGACGTTCGTCGTGTCGCTGTCGGTCGCCGTCGGGCTGAGCCTGTCCGGCGGCGCGCCGTCCGAGCCGGCGCGGGCCGCGAGCGCGACGAATCCGGTCGACGAGCCCGAGGGCGCACCGTCGCCGTCGGAGAAGAAGGTGTCGACGCCGGCCGAGGCCCGCAAGGTGGTCGCGCAGACCATCGCCGTCGCGGTTCCGCCGCCGCCGGCCGCACCTGTCGCCGAACCCGTGTACGAACCGCCGGAATACGTGGCGCCCGCCCCCGAGTACCCGCCGCCGGCCCCCGAAGCGGCGGTCGAGCCGGCTCCGGCCCCGGCGTACGTGCCGCCCCCACCGCCGCCGGCCTACGTTCCCCCGCAACAACCGGCGTACGTGCCGCCCCCCAAACCGCGGCTTCGTGACCGCATCATCGAGCGGATCCCGATCATCAACCGGTTCCACGAACCGGAATATCCGTACCCGCGCTAACCCTCGGGGCAGGCCGCTGGCGCGTCGTCGCGGATCGGCCGGTCGGCGGGCAGCGTGTAAGTGACCACCGCTTCGGCGTGTTGCGCGGTCTCGTTGGAGACGACGTGCGGGACGCCGGCTGGGATGAAGATCGCCTGACCGGCGCCGAACGCCGTCGGCACACAGTCGGACGCGGTCCGCACGTGCATGGTGCCCTCGTTGATGACCGAGTACTCCGGGCCGGGGTGGGTGTGCCATCCGCTGCTGGCCGCGGGCCCGAGCACGATGTTCTGCACATACAGCGTGGTCGGCTGGCCCACCGCGACGATTGCGATCGGGACGTCCGTCGTACCCTCGGCCAGATCGGTGCGCTCGATGTCGCCGTTGGCCGGGGTGGCACCCGCCGTCGGTGACATCGCCACCGTCAGCATGATCGCCGCACCCGTGAGGACGAAGCGTTTCGCCAGCATGCGTCGGCCTCCTAGGGCACCGGCGGGTTGGGGTTGTTGGGCACCGGGATCGGGATCGATCCGATACCGGGCACGACCAGGTGCGTCGTCGTCACCGGAGGAGCGGTCGTCGTGGTCGTCGTGGGCGTGGTGGTGGGCGTGGTCGTGGTTGTCGTCGTGGTGGTTGTCGTCGTGGTGGTTGTCGTCGTGGTGGTCGTCGTTGGCGGCGTCGTGGTGGTGACCTGGGTCGTCGTCGTCACCGGAGGCGGCGGTGCCTGGGTGGTCTCGGGTGGCGGCGGCGGGTCGCTGGTCACCGTGACGGTCTCCGGCGGGCCGGGCGGTGGCGGCGCGCTGGTCGGGGGCGGCAGCGGCGACGCGGGCGGGTTGGGCGATGCGGGCGAGGGCCGCGGTTCCGGGGCGCTGTTCGTCGCGCTGGTGAGCGCGATCGCCACCCCGCCGACGGCGATCAGCGCGACGGCGGCGGCCACACCGAAGACCAGCGTGGGCAGCCGTTGCCAGGTGCGGGGCTCTTCGATCGGGCCGGTCGGCGGCACGTACTGCACCGGCGGGCGCGATGCCGTCAGACCGGTGTCGTAGGGCTCCGCGCCGGTGTATGCCACCGGCTCTTCGGCGCCGGCATCGTCCTGCGACCAGGCCAGCGCCCCGATCGTCGATGACCCCGGTGCGTCGACCGGCGGCGCCGGGGCCACCCCGGTCTGGGCGTCCCCCAGCGGGACCGGCGCGACCCCGGTCTCGGCGTCGGCGGCCACACCGTATGCGGCGTACAGCGCGGCGCCCACCGCCGCGTCCAGCGCCGGCTGAGCCGTGGTTAGCACGGGCGCACTCGTGTGCTCGGCGAGGCGCTGAGCGATCAGCGGAATGCCGGCTCCCCCGCCGACCGTCGCCACCGCGGATAACTCGTTCCAGCTGATTCTGTTGCGCTGCAACGTATTATCGAGCGCCTCCAGAACACCGCTCAGCGGTTCGGCGAGTATCGACTCGAGCGCAGAGCGCGTCACCTCAACGGTCGACCCGTATCCGGGTAGCTCCGCGACAACCTCGGTCACCGTCTGCGTCGACAGCCGCTCCTTGGCGCGCCGGCATTCGTCGCGCAGCGCGGTGAGCGATCCCACCGCGGCCGTGCCCGCGGGGTCGACGTCCCCGGTTTGCCCGATCTCGTCGAGGACTCTGCGCAGCAGTGCCTGGTCGATTTGGTCACCGGAGAACTCGAGGTAGCGGGTGGTCTCGTCGATCGGTTCGAACCGCGCACCCGCGTCGGCCAACGTGATGCTGGTACCGCCGCCACCGAAGTCCAGCAGCGCCACGACTCCCTGCGCCGTGAAGCCGGGGTTGACGTTCAGCGCGGTCAGCGCCGCAACCGCGTCGGAAAGCAGGCGTGCGGGCCTGCCGTTCGGTGCCAGCACGGGATTGGCGCGCATCGCGGTACGTAGCGCACGCAGCGACGCGGGTCCCCAGTGCGCGGGCACGGCGATCGCGATGTCGGCCGCCGCCGGCTGACCCCCGCTGGCCTGGACCATCTCGGTCAGCGCATCGACCAACAGTTGTTCGGCCGGAACAGGCGTCCCGTCGGCGGCCACCAGAGGCACGGCGTCGCCGACGCGTTCGACGAAACCGCTCAACACCGTGCCGTCGGGATGCGCCAGCACGGATCGTCGTGTCACGGGTTGATTGCCGACACGCGCCGCGACCAAGTTCGTCGTCCCGATCGACAACCCCAACGGGTCGCTCATAACGGACCACACCATAGCCGCCGAGCCTGGAGAAACCCGTCCGACACTCCGGTCCAACACCCTTCGGCCGTCACGGTTTTGGACCACCGTGAACGGGTACTAGGCAAGCCATGACGTCACTGTGGCTAGCAAACCGAGGCAACCGGGCGATCCCGGCCAATCCGATGGTCGACGCCGACCGTTCTGCCGACGTCGCGGTCGTCGGCGCGGGGATCACCGGGCTGATCACCGCGGTCCTGCTGGCACGGGCCGGCAAGGACGTCCTGGTGCTTGAAGCCCAGTTTCCGGGCGCCGGAGCCACCGGCAACACCACGGCCAAGATCTCGTTGCTGCAGGGCACCAAGATGTCCAAGATCGTCGGCAAGCACGGCGTGGACAGGGCCACGCAGTACCTCGAGGGCAACCGTGAGGGTCAGGAGTGGTTGACCCAGCACTGTGAGGCGCACGGCATCTCGGTGCAGCGCGAAGACGCCTACACCTACGCGCAGTCCGAGAACGGGCTGTCGTCGGTGCGGGAGGAGCTGACGGCGTGCAAGTCCGTCGGGCTGGACGTCACGTGGGTGGACGAGGCCAGCGACGAGGCCGGGGTGCCGTTCCCGTTCGCCGGTGGCGTGCGGTTGCCCGATCAGGCGCAGTTCGACCCGATGCCGCTGCTGGACAGCTTGATCATCGAGCTCGACGAGCGCGGCGGGCGGCTCGCGCAGGGCGTGCGGGTCCAGAAGGTCTCAAGCAAGGGCGACGGGCTCGTATTGAGCGTGCGCACCAACGACGGTGCCGAATTCGACACGCACGCAAAGCAATGCGTACTCGCGACGGGCATTCCGATTCTCGACCGTGGCGGGTTCTTCGCGCGCCTGCAGCCGAATCGTTCGTACTGCATGGCCTATCGGGTGCCCGGCGACATCACCCGCGGCATGTACATCTCGGCCGACTCGCCCACCAGGTCCGTCCGCTACGCACCGACCGCCGAGGGTGACCGGCTGCTGGTCGGCGGCGCAGGCCACCCCGTCGGCCACCGCAAGAGCCCCGCGTCGTCGGTGCAGGAACTCGACGCGTGGGCCAAGCAGCACTACCCCGGCGCGATGCAGACGAACTACTGGTCGGCACAGGATTACACGCCGATCGACGAGTTGCCGTATGTCGGGCCCATCCTGCCCGGCAACGACAAGATCTTCGTGGCAACGGGTTTCGACAAGTGGGGCATGACCAACGGCACGGCCGCGGCGCTTGCGCTGTCGAGTCGCATCCTGGGCGGGCGGATGGACTGGGCCGAGGCGTTTGCCAGTTGGAGCCCGCACGAACTGTCCGGCATCCCGAAAGCCATGCAGCTCAACCTCGAGGTGGGCCTGTATCTGGCGCGGGGCTGGATCACCCCGGCGACACGGATCGGCGACCGCACTCCCGACGAGGGCGGCGTGGTCAGCGGCCCGCCGTGGGATCTGGAGGCCAGAAGTGTCGTCGACGGTGTCGAGTACCGGGTGTCGCCGGTGTGTCCGCATCTGGGCGGGATCGTCAACTGGAACGACGCCGACGAGTCCTGGGAGTGCCCGTTGCACGGGTCACGGTTCGCCCCCGACGGCACCTTGCTCGAAGGCCCGGCGACGCGCAACCTCACTGCGGCGCAATAGGTTCTGTTTCATCGGGCTTGTCGGGGACCAGCTTGCGCATCACTGCCGAGCCCACCGCCCCGACGACGATCAGCGCGATCGCGGCCGCGTCTGGTAGCGCGTCGCTCACCCAGCCGACGATGCCGACCACGGTGACAAACGGGGGAAACCAGTCGAAGGCCTCGGCGATCGAGGTCTTCTCACCGGTGGCGTAGTCGGGATAGAACTCGGTGAACGACAGGGCGAAGATCATCGCGCCGATCGGCAGGATCCACGCCGTCCAGAAGTTGTCGTTGTCGCCCAGCACCGCGTCGCCGTACACGCCGACGACCGCGGAGAACAGGAACGCCCCGGCCCACGCCGCCGAGATCATGTAGTTGATCCGGAGAAAGACCGGGCTGTCCCAGAACTCCTGTGGCGTGGTGTCCTTTGCGTACGCCAGCGTGAAGGGTCTGCGGATCAGCAACGTGATGATCGCGAACGCCGCCAGCGCGACACTGCTCAGCGCACCGGCCCACAGCTGCAACCACTCGATGGCGCGGTCGGAGGCCACCAGCCCGAGCACGGCCAGCACCCCGAAGAAGGCCACGGTGAACGCTTCCAGCAGATGCACGGGCACGCCGCGGCGGGCACCCACCCACAGCGTCAGCAACGACAACGCCAGCGCGACAGAGGCCGCCTCCTCGAAGCGGCCGGGACCGTTGAGGACCCCCATCAAAATCCACGGTGCGATGCCCGCGAGGGGCGATTTCACGTACCCGTCGACGAATTTCATGGTGGCACCTTATGCGGCGATGAGCGATTGTGCTGCAATGTCGGCCATGGGTGACATCGACGAGATCAAACTAGTCAAGTACCGGTACCTGCGTGCACTGGACACCAAATACTGGGACGACTTCGCCGCCACCCTCACCGAGGACGTGGTCGGCAGGTACGGCGAGTCCATCGGCGAGGAGCACCACTTCACCAACCGCGACGAGCTGGTGACGTTCATGCGCAACTCCCTGGGCCCCGAGATCATCACCGAGCACCGCGTCACCCACCCGGAGATCCACGTCGACGGCGACGAGGCGACGGCGACCTGGTACCTGCAAGACCGGGTGATCGCACCGGACTTCAACTTCATGCTGATCGGTGCCGGCTTCTACCACGACCGGTACCGACGCACCGGCGACGGCTGGAAGATCTGCGAGACCGGCTACGACCGTACCTACGACGCGTCGATGTCCACCGAAGGGCTGAACTTCAAGGTGAAACCCGGTCGGGCACTGAATATTTGACGGCTACTTCGAGATCGCGATCAACGCGCCCGGGCGCAGCCAAGCCATGATCTTGACCAGCGTGGCGTCGTCGATCGCCACGCATCCGGCCGTCGGGCCGCCGTCGGTGGCGTGCAGGAAGAACGCGCCGCCGTTGCCGGGCACCCGGGCCTTGTTGACGCCCATCACGACCGCGTGCACGTACTGCGGGATGTCGAGGTTCTCGGTGCCGCTGGCCGGGTCGGTGTCGAACGGGCACTGCGCCTTCTTGCACACCTGCATGGTGTTGTAGGTGGGGCTTTTCATGTCGCCGTCCCACCAGTGGTCCGGGCCGACCTGGACGTAGGGCAGACCGCCGCCGGGATTGGGCGCGGTGCCGAACGCGAAGTCGAGCGTGAACACACCCATCGGGGTCTTCATCTCACCGTCGTGGGTCTGTGGCGCCATGCCGTTGGCGCCGATCCAGGCGGGGATGCCGACGCCGATGGGCTGCCAACCCGCCGGGGTGCGCTGGTAGACGTCCATCTTGGCCTTCGAACCACCCACGCCCACAACGGAAATCACCTGGGTAGCGGCGCCGACGGAGTCGGCGAACCACGGCTGGGTCTGTGCGTGCGCGTGCGGGGCGGTGCCGATCACGGCGGCCAAGGCGCAAATCAAGACGAGCAGCCGGTGGTGCACCAGTTCATGCTAAGTGGCGACGCTCGCGGTATCGAGCACGCCACGCAGCCAGTGCGCCCATTTCGGTTGTTCGGCGGCGGCGACGTCGGCCGCGTCCTGCCCGTACAGGTAGACGGTGGCCATGACGCGGGCCTGCTCGCCGACCGTGCAGGCGCCGATGATCGCGACGCCGGGTGCGGGTTCGCCGATCCGGAGCATGACCTCGCGGACGTTGGCGTCCTGGTGGATCCGGTTGACCACACCAGTCAGCCGGGGCGCGCCCGACGGGGCTTGGCAGCGGTCCCCGACGTCGGTGCCGGTGATCCCCAATGCCTCGGTGAGCCTCTTCCACGCCTGCGACTCCCCGCCCGCAGGCGTCGCCGTCGCGTGCACCAGGGCCGAAGGCGCGCCGGGGAAGTCGGCCAGATACACCCGCAGCACCTCGAAGAAGCCGGGCCAGCCGGTCTCGAAGCTCTCGAGTTCGTCGTCCCAGTCGTCCTTTTCGGTGAACAGGCTGTGCACCATCCGCACGACACAGCGGTCGCCGGAGCGGCTGGTGATCGTGACCTCGGTCGCCACCGGCGGCGCGTCACCGCTCCAGCCGTACTCCTCGTAGGCGAACCTGGTCGGCGGGTCCCATCCGGTGACGGTTCCCGGCTGGGTCTCCTGACCGCAGTTCTCCTCACCGAAGTCGAATGTGATTGCGCCTCCGACTCTTTCCTCGACGGTGGTCGGCGTGAACCAGGCGGTCATGCCCGCGCCGGTGGCGATGGCCTGCCATACCTGCTCCGGTGTGCCGGGCACCAGGAACTCCATTTCGACCCAGCGGCGCCCGGAATCGTCCCTCTTCAACGGCATTACGCGTCCTCCTCGGGTTTCGGATAGGCCGCGACCAGCAAGCGGTAACCGCGGCTACGGGTATCGGATTCGTCGTGGTAGCGGGCCACCAGGGACGTGACGGTGTCGGACAGCTCCTGCGTGAAGGCGGCACGGTCGGCCGGCGAGCGGAACCGGATCGCGGTGTCGATCGACAGGGTCGCCAACCGCTTGTCGGCCTTGCGAGCGGTCGCCCACAGCTCCCCCACTTCGCGCACCGCGCGGGCCGCCAGCGCGATGAGATAGCTCGCCGACAACCGGTCGTTGGTGCGGCCGGGGTCGGTGGCCACTGGCCCCAGCGCTCTCGGAGAGACCACATACGACATCGCGGTGGCCACCAGCAGGCGTTCCTTGAGCCCACCCCACCGTCGTTCGCCCGCCTGCCGCACCAGCCGGTGTCCCTCCAGCGCACGCAGGTGATAGTTCACCTTCTGCCGGGAGATCCCCACCCGCGACGCCAGCGCGGCCGCCGAGGCGGGTTCGGTCAACTCGGCCAGCAACCTGGCCCGCACCGGGTCCAGCGCGCTGACCGCGGCGGCCGGGTCGGCGATCACCTCCACATCGAGCACGAAAGCCATCCTCGTTATTGACAGGATTATTTGTCAATAGGTCTGGATAGGTTCAACCCCATGAACTTGCTGCCCGCACGACGGCACCGCGGCATCCGGCAGATCGGTCAGGGGCTCGGCACGCTCGACCGCGAGGTGTTCGAGGCGATCGCGGACTCGCCCAGCCCGCTGCTCGACGCGGTGATGCCGAGGCTGACCCGGGCCGCGGACTACTCCAGGCTGTGGTTGGCGATCGCGGCGGTGCTCGCGGCCGTCGGCGGGCCGTCGGTCAAGCGCGGGGCCGTCCGCGGGGTGGCCAGCCTCGCGGTGACGAGCCTGCTCACCAACCAGGTCGCCAAACGGGTGTGGAAACGCCCGAGGCCGAACTGGGCTCTGGTGCCGTTGGCGCGGCGCTCCCGACGCACGCCGACGTCCAACTCGCTGCCGTCGGGGCATTCGGCGAGCGCGGCGGCGTTCGCCGTCGGCGTCGGGTTGGAAAGCCCACCGCTAGGGCTGGTGCTGGCGCTGCTGGCGGGGCTGGTCGGGATGTCGCGGATCGCGACGGGTGCGCACTATCCCGGTGACGTCCTGGCCGGGTTGGGTCTGGGGGCCACGGTCGCTGTGCTGGGCGCGCGGGTGGTGCCGCCGGTGGTTCAGAGCGAGGTCCCGGCCGCCGACCCCCTGTGGGTGGGGGCCGCCAAGCGCCCAGACGGTGCGGGCGTCGTGCTCGTGGTCAACCCCGCATCGGGCGGCGGCACCGGGGCGGACGTCATCGAAGAGGTCCGAGAAGCCCTGCCCCGCACCGAGATTGTCGAGCTGGGCGATGACGATGACATCGCCGAAGCGTTGCGGTCAGCCGCCGAGCGGGCTGAGGTGCTTGCGGTGGCCGGCGGCGACGGCACGGTGTCGTGTGCGGCCGGCATCGCCGTCGACACGGGCATCCCGCTGGCCGTGTTTCCCGGCGGAACCTTCAACCACTTCGCCAAGGACATCGGCTGCGACACCGTGGCCAAGACCGTCGCGGCGATCCGGCGGGGCACCGTCGCGTGCGTCGACCTGGTGTGCCTCAACGACGACCGCATGGTGATCAACACCGCGAGCATCGGCGCGTACCCGTCTTTCGTCGAGACCCGCGAAAAATACGAGCACCGCATCGGTAAGCCGCTGGCCAGCGTGTATGCCATGTATCACACGCTGCGGCACGACGATCCCGTCCGCATCCGCTACGACAACAAGACACTGCAGACGTCGCTGTTCTTCCTGGGCAACTCGACCTATCTGCCGTCGGGGTTCGCTCCGGCGCGACGCACCCGCATCGACGACGGGCTGCTCGACATCCGGATCCTGGAGACCGGCCGCCCGTGGGCCAAGCTGCGCATCCTCGCAGCGCTGGCGACGGGACGGCTGGAACGCAGCCCGCTCTACCACGAGCTTCGGGTGCCCGAGTTCACGTTCACGGTGGTCGACGGCTCGACGGTGCTGGCCCACGACGGCGAGGTCGGAACCGAGTGCGCCGAGGCCAGCTTCACCGTGCGATACCGGGTGCTTCCGGTATTTCGTCCGGCTGCGTGATCGGCCGCGTCGGCGCCACCATCGCGAGGCAGACCGCGAAATAGGCGTAACCCAGCGCCCATCCGGCCAGCACGTCGGACAGGTGATGCACGTTCAGCACCACCCGGCCCAGGCCGATCAGGACCACGATCACCGCACCGAGGACGACGAGCCACCCCCGAAGCGGCCCGCGCACGACAGGCAGCACGACGGTCAGCAACGCGAGCACCGCCACCATCACGCCAAGCGCATGGCCCGATGGAAACGAGGCGCCCACCGCGTGCACCAGCGCGGTGTCGGGGCGGGGCCGGTCGGCGGCCCGCTTGGCGGCTTCGGTGACGAGCCCGCTGACCTCAACGGTGATGAGCAGAAACATCGCGATGCGCACGTTGCGCCGCAGCAGCGCAACCACGATGACGACCAGGGTGATCACCCGAAAAGCCATCGGCCCCAACACGGTGCAGAACACGTGCCATCCCAGCACCCAGCCGGGATGGGCGTCGCCGTAGTGATAGAAGCCGTCGAGAAGCGCGGTGTCGAGCGCAGTGAGCCACCGCCACTGCTGGGCGATCCACAGCAAGGCGTACACCGCGGTCGCTGCGACGGCAGAGCCGATCAGCCAGCGTCTGTGCTGGGTCACAGAACAAGCTCTACCATGGCTGCACATGGCCGTGTTTCTGCGCAGGCTGCTGCGCATCGGTGGGCTGCCGGCCGACATGCGCGCCGAGGTCGAGGCCGAGGGCATCCTCCACCTCGCCGAATACGTCCCGGTGACCCGCCGCTTCAGCGGAAAGATCCCCGGCAAGCGCGCCAGTGGCGACATCGCCAGCTACGTGGGCTCGCTGGTGCTGACCAACGAGCGGGTGCTGGCGACGTTGTCGACGGTGCCCAAGCTCGCGGGCCGCACGGTCGACCAGCGCTGGGACGCGGTGCAGGAGGGCACCGTCACCGCCGAGTTGTCCGAGACGGGCCTGTTCATCGAGGTCGACATCCACGCCGTCGATTCCCGGTGCGAGGGGCAGCTGTCCATGCACTACAAGGAGCGGTTTCCCGAGGACCTGTTGCTGCGCCTGCCGCGGCGGTCCCTGGCGTTCGATGTGCCGCCCGAGTACGTCTTCCGCGCGGTCGGCGTGCCCTACCACCCCTGACCTATTGCGCCGAGTGTGGGCTTGTGCCACGCCAAAGCGCGCTGAGGCGTGCCGCGACCCCACACTCGGCCGTGGCGCTATCCGACTTGCGCCACCACGAAGATCCGCCGAAACGGAAAGAACGTCCGGCCGTCCGGGCGCATCGGATACGCCGCATCGAGCAGGGGAATGAGCTCCTCGCGAAACCGCTGCCACTGCGCGTCGGTGAGCCGGCTTCGCACCGGCCGCAACGCGGTGCCGGTGAGCCACTCCGACACCGGATGTGGGCCCGTCAGCTCGTGCAGGTAGGTGGTCTCCCACGCGTCGACGGCACAGCCCGCGTCGGTGAGCAGCCCCGCGTACCGCTCGGGATCGTCGACGGGCGCGTCCGGAAAAGCCACGTCACCCAACAGCGCGGACCAACTCGGCCCGCGCGCCAGGTCGCGGATCGCGCGGTGCGAGGGCGCATCGAAATTTCCCGGCACCTGCAACGCCAGCCACGAGCCGGTTCCCAGCAAGCCAGCCCACCGCACCAACAGCTCCCGGTGCTGCGGAACCCAGTGCAATGTCGCGTTGCTCACGACCACGTCGGTGTCGGGTTGCGGTGCCCAGTCCGCGACGTCGCCGACATGCGCGTCCAGCCCGCGTCCACGCGCCTCCTGCACCATCTCCGGCGAGCTGTCCCACGCCTCGATGACCGCCGAGGGCCAACGCCGAGCCAGCGTCGCCGTGAGATTGCCTGGCCCGCAACCGAGATCGACCACCCGGCGCGGCGCCGCGGCGCCCACCCGGGCCATCAAGTCGAAGAATGCGCGCCCGCGCTGATCGGCGAAGGTCAGGTAGGCGTCGGGATTCCACATGCCGTCAGTGTCGCCGACCGCGTTACCATGCGGAAGTGACCACTTCGGATACCGCCCCGGTGGATCCGCCCATTCCTGTTCCCGATGTTCCCGGCGACGACGCCGGCGCACGCGGTTTGCCACGCCGCGTCGACCTCACGTGGCGTCAGCGCCTGATCGTCGACTCCTCGGCGGCGGCCGACCTCGCGTTGCGCACGGGGATCGCCTCGATGATCGGCGCATCGATGCTGCCCACGATCGTCGGCGCCGCGTTAGGGTCTCACTCCCGCGCGGAGCGCGACCACTTGCGCTTCTACGGCGAGCTGGCCGGCGAAAAGGACCCCCGGCTGTCGTTTCCCGCGCCGACGGTCACCCCGCGGATCTCGTCGCGACCTGCCAATCCGGTCGCGGAGTGGATCGCCAAGGGCCAGGTCCACAACATCCGGTTCAACAGCAGCTTCGAGGCGGTCAACCCCGCCTTGCGCGAGCAGTGCCGTGCCTATCAACGCAACAACGTGGTGCACGCTCAGCACTGGCGCCACGACGACGGGCCGCATCCGACGCTGTGCCTGATCCACGGTTTCATGGGATCGGCCTACCTGTTCAACGGGTTGTTCTTCTCACTGCCGTGGTTCTACCGGTCCGGCTACGACGTGCTGCTGCTCACGCTGCCGTTCCACGGCCGCCGCGCGGAGCGGTTCTCGCCGTTCTCCGGATACGGCTACTTCGCGCACGGCTTCGCAGGTTTCGCCGAGGCGATGGCCCAGGCCGTGCACGACTTCCGTTCTCTGGTCGACTATCTGGAGTACACCGGGGTGGACCGCATCGCGCTGACCGGCATGTCGCTGGGCGGCTACACCGCGGCATTGCTCGCCTGCGTCGACGACCGTCTTCAGGCGGTGATTCCGAATGTCCCGGTGGTCACCCCGGATCGCACGGCCGAGGAGTGGTTTCCGGCCAACCAGGTCATGCGGTTACGCAACCTACTTGCCCGCACCGACGACGAACTGTCTGGCGCCGCAACGATGTATTCCTCGCCGTTGAACTACGCGCCGTTGGTGCCCAAGGACCGCCGTCTGATCATCACCGGTCTCGGTGATCGGCTGGCTCCGCCCGAGCAGGCCGAGATGCTGTGGAAACACTGGGATCGCTGTGCGTTTCACTGGTTTCCGGGCAACCACGTGTTGCACGTCAGCCAGCCGGACTACTTGCGGCGGATGACCCGCTTCATGCGGCCGTTCATGCTCGGCTGAGATCGCCGGACGAGCCGACCCGCCAGTCGATTCGCTGCAGCAGCCCCTCCGGCAGCGGGCCGGCCGGGGTGCCGAGCCGCTCCGCGGTCCGCGGGTCCAGCGCGTTGAGCAACGGTCGCTGGATGCCCGGATGCGCGACGAGGCCCGGTAGCGGTACACCGCGAACCGCCTCTGGGGTGCGGAAGGCACACACCGCGGTGACGGTGGGATGTGTTGCGGTGCCGCTGAACTCCACCGCGGTCCAGGTTTCGGTCGGCCGTGACCACACGTCGCCGAGCCGGTCGCCGAACCGGTCGTCGACCGGAATCCCGTAGGCCGATACCACACCGCGCTCGTCGTGCACGCCGCGCCACCTCTCCCGGCCCGGACCCGCCGGCGGTTCGGCCACGTCGACGATGCTGGCGGTCAGCCCGGTCTCGCGCAGGTGATCGGCCAACCGTCGGCCGACGACCTCGGTGGTGGCCAACAGCGGCAGATCCGGCGACCGGGCCATCAACGCGGTGAGGTTGTCGGCGGCGTTGAGCGTCATGCTGATCCACGTCGTGCGGACACCGGCCTGGTCCCGGCTGGTGACACGCACCTTCTGGCAGCGGACCCCGAACCGCTCGACGTATCCGGCCACCAGCGGCAATGACAGTCCCACAGCGTCGGGATCCTCGACCCGCAACAGCACCGTGGCTTCGTTGGAGGGTTGCGGCTTGGGCGTGGAGTGGTTTCGGCGCCACATGCCAAGCCGTCGCGCGATCCTGGTCGTCAGGAAAAGCCCACGCCACCTGGCGAACACCACAATCACCACGCCCGCGGCCACCCCGAGTACCCAGCGCTCGGTGGTCGACTCCCATGGATACGCCATCGCCGCGGCGACAATCGCCACCAGCGCCAACGCCAGTCGAACGGTCACGTCGAAGTCCTCCCAGATATGGACTGTGCCACGGTGTTTCGCTTACGGTGCGCGGCGACCACCGCGGTGACGGCGGCGGCCACGGCCAGCACACCGGTGCCGACGAACGCGACCGTGCGCGGTGTGGGATCGGCCGGCGGCGGCTGCGGCGGCGCGGCAACGGGTTTCGGTTCGGCCGCCGCTCCGTCACCGGCACCGCTGACGTCCCATGTCAACGCCGCGACCGGGTCGACCAGGCCCGCGCCGGTCAAGTTCGACGGCGCGCGAGCGGCGCCTTGGGCGCTGGCCGTCAGCCGGTCGATCACCTGTTGCGCGGTCAGCTCGGGAAATCGGCTGCGCACCAACGCGGCAGCGCCTGCGACGTAGGCCGAGGCGAAGCTCGAACTGTTGAGGCCGAACAGTTCGCCGCGGTCGTTGGGCAGGGCGTTGGCCAGGCCCCCGCCTTCGGCGTTGCCGACGGAGGCGATGTTCTCGCCGGGTGCCGCGATGCCCACCCACGGGCCGGCCATCGTGAAATCGGACGGCTGCCCCGCGGTGTTCACCGATCCCACCGACAGCACGAACGGCTGCCACCAGGACGGGATCGACACCGACGTGACACCGGCCCAGTTACGTGGGTCCTCAGGACGCCCGGGATCGGAAAGCGGATTGGACGGACATGCCGAGCCGGGATTCAATCCGGCCCGGTTGTTGCCCGCCGCGGCGACGATCACCGCGTCCTTGTCGACCGCGGCGTAGCGCAGCGCCGCACCGAGGTCGTTCTGGTCGACGGTCTCGTTCGCAGGCAGGCAGGTGACCGCGGAGATGTTGATGACGCGGGCGCCCAGGTCCGCCGCGCGGACGACGGCCCGGGCCAGCGTCGCCACGTCGTGAGCGACGCGCGCGGTGGCCGGGTTCTCACCGGTGTCGCGCGGCGCGAACCGCGCCGAGGTCGAACGGATGGCCAGCACCCGCGCACCCGGCGCGACACCCGAGAACCCGTCGGGGCCGGGTTGGCCGGCGATGATGCCGGCCACCAGTGTCCCGTGTCCGTCGCAGTCGGACCGTCCGTCGGTGGACTCGACGAAGTCGCCGCCCGGCTCGACGTTCGGCAGCCGCGGCCCGGGCTGCACCCCGGTGTCGATGACCGCGACGAGTTGGCCCTCCCCGCGGCTGAACGTCCACGCGTCGTCGAGGTCGAGCATCGCCTGGTTCGGGCTGACCGCGCCGGGGTCGGTGCCGGGCAACACCCCGCCGGCGACGCACGCGCCACGCTGAGCCATCGGCTGCACCGGCCCTGGGCTGCCGGACGGCGCCGGCAGCGCGGGGTCGATCTCCGGTGGGCTGATCGCCAGCGCCGCAGGACAACTCAGCACCGCGACGGCCAGCGAGACCGTCGCGGCGACGACGGCCCGCAGCGTGGTACCGATCACCGAAGCCTCATCGGTTCAGCACCCAGGCGAACAGCCCGACCAGATAGGCCAACACCGGGATCAGCGAGGCGTCCACGGCCGAGGCCAGGAACCCGACCAGGCGCCGCATCGGCAGCGAGTAGGTGTCCGGCGAAGCCACCCGCGGGACCAGTGCGGCGAGCACCAACACCGCCGTGGACGCGGCCAACGCCGCGAGCGCCCACCACGCCGCGGTGTGGCGGCCGTCGGCGACGAACACGACCAGGAACGCGACCGCCATGAGGAACGGCTGGCTCAGCAACCACGCCTTGCACGGGGCCGAGTCCCACACCCTGGCCTTCAGCACCGTGCCCAGCGCGACCGCCCCGACGACGTACCACGCCCAGTTCGAGACGCCCTGCGGTGCAGCCAGTATCACCGCGCCCGCGGTGATCAGCACGACACCGCCTGCGATGAAGCCGGTCTGGTGCGAGTCGCTGATCCGCACCCGCCGCGGCAGGTCGCGAAGCACGGCGATCGACGGCGCCGACGGGGCGGGGTCCCCGGGGGCGGGGATCACCGGCACGGGCAGCCGCGCCCACAGCGCCGACAGTTGCGGCGCCTGCACGATCACCAGCAGCGCCAGCACGATCAGCACCGAGCTGATCACGACCGAGTTCAACGACCAGATCGAGGCGGCTGCCGCGGTGATCAGCGCACCCAGCCCGACGACGCCGGTCGCGGTGAACAGCGCGATATGACGCTCGGCGACGGTGATGGACACGATCGACCACGCCGTGACACCGGCAGCGGCGAGCAGCACCTGCGACGGCCCGAACTCCCCGGGCACCGCCAGCGCGAGCGCCGCGGCGATCGGCGCCAACGCCGTCACCGACATGGCCGTGGCGAACCGGGGGAACAAGGCCCTGGTCAGAAGGGCGGCAAGAACCGCCACGATCGCGATGCCCGCGGCGGCGAAAAGGCCCGCGTCGCCTCCGATGACGATGCGATGCAGCGTCGCCAGCCCGGTGGCGACCAGGGTCAGTCCGATCACCGCGATGCCCGCGCCTCGGGCGATGTGCGCCGCACCCCAGGGCTTTTCGCGCGCCGCGGAGAAGATCACCGACGCGTCGCCGATGTCCTCGACGATGCGCGGCGCCGCGGGGCCCGCCGGGATGGGCTGCAGGGCGAGCAGATCGCCGTCCACGACGCCGACGGTGTCCAGTGTCGCGTCGAGGCTGAACGGTGCACCGCCGATCGGCGCGAGCGAGAGCGGCGCAGGTGCGTGTTTCGCGTCGCCGTCGTCGGGCATCGCCATCCGCCGCACCGCGGGCAGGATCTCGCGCAGCGGAAGTTCGGTGGGCAGCACCATGTCGGTGATGCGGCCGCTGTCGCCGTCGCCGACGGCGAGTACGGCGACGCGAACGATCGACATCGCCTTCATCGCGGTGCTGCCGTTCAATGAACTGGGTGACGCCATGTCTGGTGTTCCGTTCTCTGGTCGAGATCGAAGTCTCGGGTCAACTGCAACTGCGGGAACCACGCGCCGTCGGGCAGCGTCGCGGTCAGCCGCTCGATCGCGGTCGCGATCGCAAAGGGAGTGCCGGGGGTGAACGTCGACACCCATTCGCCGTCGAAGGCACGCGACGGGTACACCAGCACGCGGCCCGCGCTGGTGTCGACGACGCTAACCCCGACGTCGGTGCTGACGCGGTGCCCGTCGCGATGGTCACCGGCCACGATCTCGACGTAGCTGCGGTCAGGTGCGTAGGCGGCCTCCACCACCGGTAGGGCCGATGCCGGAAGGCCTAGGAAGTCAACGACTTCGGCCAGTGTCGCGCCGTTGCGCACCTGCTCGTCGGCGCGGGCACCGATGCGCGCGGGGATGGTGAACTCCTCGAAGGTGGCCGGCGACCGCCCCGAAAGCCCCGCGGTCAACACCGGTACCAACGCCTGCGGATGGTCGACGTCGAGCGCGGTGAAGGTGACCAGCCCCTCACTGCGCAGCGCCACGATCGTGGCATCGTCGTGACCCCGCGCGACGTGTCCGCGCAGCATGTTTCCCGCTCCCCTGACGAACCGCAGCTCCAGCCAGCGTCGCGGCCGACATGTCGCGGTGATCCATTGCCGGACAGCGGGATTGACGACCCCGTCCCCGGTCATCAGCCCCAGCTCCATCAGCTCCGCGGACAGCCTGGTCTCCACCTCCCTACGTGCCGCGGGGTCGCTGTAGGGCGGCGTGATGGCGAGCACCCAGGGGAAGCTCCCGACGTTCAACAGGTCGGCGATGAACCAGGCCTGCTCCGCGGTCAGTTCGGCGGCGTTAGCGGACACCGACGGTCAGCCACCCCACTTGGCGCCTTCGGCCGCGTCGCGGGCGCTCATCGACATGGTGTTGGTCTCGTGGGTGGCCGCCATCGCACGATATGCGCGGACCAGCTCCTCGAGCGCGGCGTTCCACTGCGCCTGCCACGCCTGATAGGTCATGCCGGTGTCGCCCTGCCAGGCGGCGGCCAGCGCGGCTTGCTCGTTGGCGATGTCGGCGCCGATGCCGTGCATCGCGCCGGCGTAGCCGGACATCTCCCCCGCATGCGCCAGCATCGCGGGGTAGTTGTACATGATCTGGGACATCAGATCCTGCCTCTCGTCGGTTCGTCGATCAGATGGCGGTGTAGGTGCTCGCCGCGGCGGCGTCTTCGGCGACGTAGGTGCCCGCGGCGTCGCCGAGGTTGACCTGCGCGATGTCGAGCAGCGAGTTGATCTTCGCGGAGACCTCGATGAACCGGGCGTGCGCGGCCTGGAACGCGGCGCTCGATTCGCCCATGTGGAACGCCTGGGCCGACTGGGCGGCCTGTTCGGCCTGGGCCATCGTGCTGCGCATCAGCGCCGCCTTGGCGGCGAACGCGGCCTCCGATGAGACCAGCTGCGGGATATGAGCATCCAAGAGGCTCATGGCTTTTCCTTTCGGTTTGTCGTCGTCGGACGGTTGTGCTCGGTCGGTCTTCTCAGGTTCGCGACCCCCCTTCGGGATCCCAGTCGCCGGGCAGCAGCGGTTCGGTCGGCCCGCCGCCGAACGGGTCCCCGGCCAGTTCGGTCAGGCCGGTCGCTTGTTCGGTCTCGGGTTTGGTTGCCGCGCCCGTGAAACCGACTGCACCCGCGCCCTTCTCGGAGGCGCTCATCCGCGGCTTGGCAACCGGCTCCGGCGGTGTGTCCTCGGGGTCGGGTTCGTAGTCCATGTAGGCGTCGGCGTACTGGCGTTCGTGCACCGGCGCCGCACGGCGCCGCCGCGCCTTACGTTTCGCCAGCGACGACGCCGCAGCCGAGGCCGCCGCCGACGCGGCGATGTCAGAGGCGGGCGCCTTGGCTCCGGTCCCTTCCCGCAGGGTGGGGGTGAAGCCCTCGTCGGGGCCGGGGCCGGCCACGGCGTAGGGCACCGCCGGGGCCGTGGCCGCCGCGGCCGCCCCGCCGGCGGGTGCCGCACCCGCGGCCACGGATGCGGCAGGAGCCGCAGGCGCGGCGGGCACGGTCGGCGCGACCGCCGCCACCGGCATCGGGTCGGCGCGCTGCGCGGGGGCGGGCGCCGACGCGGGTGCCTGCTGCGGGGCGGGGGCGGCTTCGGGCACGGGCGGCGCCGGCGAATTGAGGTACTGGTGCAGGAAGTACCCGCCGATGCCCAGCGCCAACGGCGCCATCCACGTCGTCAGCAGCAGGTTCGGATAGGTCACCGACGCACCCACCCATGAAACCGCTTGGTAGGCAACGGCGAACAAGAACGGACCGTAGGCCACCAGGGTCGGGCCCGGGTTGGTCAGCAGCCCGACGATCAGCTGCTGGGTGTTGCCGATCGGGTCGGCCATGAAGTTGATGATCGGTTCGAACAGCTGATAGGTGTACTGCCCGTAGGCCTGGAAGATCTGTCCGACGAACCGCAGCAGCTGCGCGATGATGTCCGAGTTGGCCAGCGCCGAACCGGAATCGGCCGCGGTCAGCTGCGCCAGGGACTGTTGCGCCGTCGCCGCCGAGGCACCGGCCTCCCCCACCCCGGGGGTGAGGACGAAGGGGGCGGGCGGCGTGGTCGGCGTGGCCGCCACCGCTGCCCCCGCCACCGCCTGATACGTGCTCATCGTCGTCGCGGCCTGAATCCACATCCGGACGTAGTCGGCTTCGTTCAGCGCGATCGGAATCGTGTTGATACCGAGGAAGTTGGTGGCGACCAGCACGGCGTGGGTGGCGTGGTTCATGGCCAGCTCAGCCAACGTGGGCATGGTCACCAACGCCGTCGAATACGCGGCCGCGGCGGCCTCGTGCTGAGCGGCGCTCGCCGCGCTGTTGGCGCTGGCCTGGGCGAGCCAGGCCAGATACGGGGCGTGCGCCGCGAGGTACTGCTCGGCGCTGGGCCCCTCCCAGGCACCGCTCTGCACGGCACCGAGCAGACTGGTCAGTTCCGCTGCGGCAGTGGAGTACTCGGTGGCCAACGACTGCCACGCCCCCGCGGCGGCCAACAGCGAGCCCGGTCCGGGGCCGCTGCTCAGCATCGCTGAATGCACCTCCGGAGGAAGCGCCATCCAAATGGGGGCGGTCATGGTCAGCTACCCGACACCAGATACGACGCGGCGGCCATCGCATCGCCGGCGGCGTAGCTTGCCCCGGACTCGCCGACGCCGACACCGGCACGTCCGAGCTCCTCGACCCCTTGGGCCGCCATCGTGTTGTGGGCCGCTCCGTGGGAGCTGAAGCCGGCGGCGGTCTGCAGCGAGACCGCGTCGGCGGCGGGCGGCACTACGGCGGTGACAAGAGGTGCGGCCGCGGCGTGGGCGGCGGCCAGCCGTGCGGTCAGCCCCTCGACGGCGGCGCTGGCCGCGGTCAGGCCTTCGGGAACAACGCGCAGGGTCATCGGTTGAACTCCCTTCCTGTGTCTCTCGGATTGCCGGCAACCGCGTCTGCGAGGGGGTTGACGAGTTGCAGGAATGTGGCGTCGTCACCGTCGTCGTCAAGCAGCATCGCCCGACCGGCGGGCAGCCGGCGGAACCGATGGCCCCTGATCTTGCCGCTGTCCTGCGGGTTGCCGGACAGCATGAGGATGGCGGCCTGCAGCTCGTTGAGCCGGCGCAGCAGCGGCGCGGTCATCAACGCGTGCGCCGAGCCGGTGGCGCGGGCGGTGACGACGACCCGCAGCCCCAGTTCGCTGGCCTGCGAAAGCAATCCGAGCAGCGGCGTCCACGGCCGTTGCCCGACGAACGGGCCGCTGACGGCGGGTGCGTCGGGGATCTGGTCGACGTCGTCGACGATCAGGTAGTGGGTGTGGCCGTTCTCCCCTGACCGATGGCTCCACTCGGCGAGCTGCTGCGGCGTCAAACCCGAGGGCGGGCGCCGCTTTTCGAGGAGGCCGGCCAAACCGAGCATGGCGGGGGTGACCCGGTCGATGTTCGGGGTGTATTCGTTGTCGGCGAACAGCGGTTCGTCCACCAGATGCAGGCGCCGGTCGATCACGGTGAACGCCACCTGATCGGCGGTGGAGTGCTCGCGAATCGTCCGGATGAGGTGCCGTAGCAGCGTGGTCTTGCCCGATTTGCTGTCGCCGAACACCATCAGCAGCGGGTTGCCGGCGAAGTCCACCGCCACCGGCGCCAGGTCCTCCTCGCGCTGGCCGATGACCACCCGCTCGGGCGCGGGATACAGCGGCGCGACCGTCTCGGGGGCCAGATCGTGCGGAAGCAGCCGCACGGGTGGCGCGGTGACGCCCGGGTGGCGGGCGTTGATCACCGCGATGTCGGCGAGATCCGGTTCGGCGAACAGGAAGTGTTCGGCCCCCATCGTCAGGCCGCGGCCCGGTTGATCGGCGGGCACCGACTCGGCGGGCCGACGCAGCGCACCGGTGATGCGCACGTTGCTGTCGCGCGGGTCGGACAGCTTGAGTTCCAGCCGCAGACCGAGCCCGTCACGCATGGCCAACGGCACCTCGAGCCAGTTCGGCGTCGTTACCACGACGTGGATGCCGTAGGCCATCCCGGTGTTGACCAGCTCGGTGACCTTGGCCAGCAACGGGTTCCGCGTGTTGAACATGTCGGTGTTGTCACGGCTGAAGGCGTACAGGTTGTCGATGACGAGAAACACCTCGCCGTACTCGTCGCGCTCACCCGAACCGTTGTGTCCGCGTGCCTGGCGGGCCCGCAGCAGCTGTTCCAGCTCGCCGAAGGTGCGCCGGATCCGCTCGGGTTCCAGCGGCGACGCCACGCTGCCGACGTGGGCCAGGTCCTCCAACGGACGCAGTTGGCCCCCGCCGTAGTCCAGGCAGTAGAACGTGACCTCACGCGGTGAGTGCAGCGCGGCGGCCGACAGGATGAAGGTCTGCAGCGCGGTCGTCTTGCCGGATTTCGGCCCGCCGTGGATCAGCACGTTGGCCGCTGCCGACGTCGCGTCGAAGATCAGCTGGTCGCGGCGCATCGCGAACGGCCGGTCGATTTCGCCCAGCGGCCAACGCCATTGGCCTTCGGGCACGCCCGCGCGAGCCAACAGCCCGTCGAGCGGGATGGGCTCGTCCAGCGGTGGCAGCCACAGCTGGGGCGCCTTGGGGCCGTAGTGCTCGAGCTGATCGCCGATGGTGGCGATGAGCTTGCGCGGCGGCCGATCCTCGTGCGCGGCGGGTTCTACGACGGTCACGGTGTCGCCAGGAGCCTCCACGTGCGCCGCGGTGAACAGCTGAGGTGTCGGAACCGACTGCACCACAACCGATTTCTCGACCCTGGGTGGATCATAGATGCCGTCGACATAGGTGCTGCGGAACTTGACCGGCGCTGCGCCGGGGTTCGGCACCAGGTAACCCTCGCCCTTGTGCTCGGGACCGGCCTCGATGTGGAATGCGTCCTCCACGCCGATGATCTGGCGGCTGACGGCGGGGCTGGCGACCTTCAGGCCGATCCGGTACGACGTGTTCTTGTCGATGTCTTTGATCCGCCCCACATCCAGCGTCTGGGACGCGAACAGGATGTGGATGCGGAACGAGCGACCCTTGCGCGCCACGTAGTCGAAAAGGTCGGCGTACTCGGAGTGGTCGGCCAGCATCAGCGAGAACTCGTCGGCGACCACCAGCAGTGTGGGCAGCGGGGGCAGGTCGTGGCCCGCGGCTATCGCCGCCTCGTATTCGAGCACCGAGCTGAACGCGCTGCCCTGCACCCGGCGGCCGGCCTCCATCAGCAGCTGTTCGCGTCGCGCCACCTCGCCGCGCAGGGTGTCGGCGAAACGATCCGCCAGCGAACGTTTCTCGGCCATGTTGGAGATGACCGCGACCACCTGGGGGAAGTTTCGGAAGATGTCGGCGCCGGCCTCACCCTTGAAGTCGGCGTAGATGACGATCAGCCGGTCGGCCGAGTGGGTGGTCAACAGCGACAACAGGATCGACATCAGGGTCTGCGACTTGCCCGATCCGGTCATGCCGATCATCAGCCCGTGCGGGCCCATGCCGCCTTCGGCCTCGTCCTTGAGGTCGAAGATCAGCGGGTCGCCGGTCGCCGTCACGCCGATGGGCACCCGTAGCTCTTCGTCACGCGGCCGCGGCGCCCACAGGCTGGCCACGTCCAGCGCGGCGGCGTCGGGGATGCCGAGCAGCGTGGTGAACGTCGCCACCCCGGCGTTGCTCGTGCGGGCGTGGTTGGGGTTGGAGTCCCACCGCGAAAGCCGCCGCGCGACGTGGCGCGCGGTCGCCACGTCGAGCCGGTCCGCGGCATCGACACAGGGCTGCCAGCCACCGCTCTGCCAGCGCTCGAGCCGGCCGTCGACCAGGCGCAGGAACGGCCGCTCCGGGTCGACGTACTGCTCACGGTGCGGGGGTTCCGTGGAACGGTGCACCACAGTCACCCCTGACAGCCCGCCGCGGGGCACCAGCGCGGCGGGATCGACATCGGCATCGTCGACGACGATCAGCAGGTGTTTGACGCCGGTCTCCGCCGTCGCGCCGAACGGGGCCCGGTCCTCGAGCGCCGGCGCGAGCAGCGACCGCAGTTCGGCCACGTCGCCGCTCAGATAGCGGGCCGGGCCGGCACCGTCGACGGCTCCCGGAACGTCGTTGTGCGGCAACCATTTCAGCCACGACCATTCCGGGTCTTCGATGTGCGGTGACAGCAGCGCCACCCCGAGCACAGCGGGGTCGTGCCAGGTCACCGCCTGGGTGATCCAGGCGCGCAGCGCTGCCCGGACGTCATCGGGTTCGCCGAGCACGCTCAGTCGCGACACCTTGGCCAGGTCCAGACCCGACGGCACCGCACGCACAGTGCGCTGCACGTCGAGCAGGCCGCGCAACGTGGTGTGCGAAACCGGTTCGAGGTCGATCTCGTTCGCGATGTCCTTCACCCGCAGCGCCGCGTTGAGCGGCGCATCGTGTAATCCGGTCCGTACCACCAGGAAATCGGGGTCGCCGGGGTCGCGTTCCCATTGCCGCCGGGTGCCGGGGATGTCGGCGAGCAGGGTGGGATCCGGATGCGACCACTCCAGGGCCGCGCGCTGTTCCGCTGCGTGCGCGCGCACGTTGTCCCGCACCACGGACAGGTAGCGCAGGTAGTCGGCTCGCTCGGCGTCGACCTCCTCGGTGCGCATCTTGTTGTCGGTTCCGCGGTAGAGCGCGGTCGCCGCCAGCAGCAGGACGAACGGGAAGAACAGTGTGGTCGGCGAGATCAGCCGCATGCCGGTGGCCACCAGCGCCACGATCATGCCGACGATGAGGATGACGATCAGATAGGGCAGCACCCGGCGCAGCAGCGACGGCGGCACCAACCGCGGCAGCTCCGGCGGTGGCTCGATGGTGATGGTGCCCTTGCGCATCGGCGGCGGTGGGATCCGGCGGCGCGCTTCGAAGATGAGCCGGCTCACGCGTCGTCCTCCCCCCGCTCTTCGGCGCGGTGCTTGCGGGTTTCGCTCACGGGGACTCCCTCACGACGGCAGGTCGGGGGTCGGCGGCCAGCCCGTCGTGGGCCAGCAACGCGTCGGCGGACGACAGCGTCGGGCCCGGTGCGAACTGGCTCAGCATCGACCAAGGTATCGGCAGCGCCGGCGGGTTGAGCCCGAGCGCGGCGAGGGTGTCCTCGTCACCGTCGGTGTCGAGGCCGTACCGCACCCCGGTGTCGGCGAGCCAGAAGTACGCGCCGCCGCTCTCGACGAGGTAGCCGCTGCCCGGGGTGATCACGACGCGGTCGGCGGTCCCGCCGGATCCGGCCCCCACCAAAGGTACGCTGTGCAGCTCTTCGGAAACGGGAAGAGTTACACCGGAACGTAGTTCGAGCGTGCCACCGGTGGCGTCGGCGGGCCGGGTCCACTGTGCACACGTCAGCGGTGCGGAGTCGGCGTCGACCAGCGTGAGCTGCTGGCGCGGGTATGTCGAGTCGTCGATGACGCCGGCGACCGGAAGACGGGAGATCTGGTCGGCGCCGAGCCGGGGCGGCTGATCTAGGCCGAATGAGTTGGTGTTGCGCAGGATCGCGGCGACCACCGGCGAAATGGGTTGTAGCCCTTCGCTGAGCACCGCGTAGTGGCGCAGTGTGTTGTCCGCGTCGTAGGACGCGACGACGGCCCCGACCGGCGCGGCGACCGGCATCTCGAAGCGAGGCGGCTCACCGGCCCCGGGGATCGCGGGCGCGCTCAGCATGGGGGCTTCGGGTATCGCGTTGAACAGGCCGGGCGCGATGGGGCGGGCATCCGGTGTGGCGACGCCGAACCCGAGCGCGCTGGTGACGGCGCGGTCGTTCAGATCGATCGGGCTGCGCCTGCCGTTCCACAGCAGCCAGGTGCCCGCCTTCGGCCCGTTCGCGTTGGTGACCAGTACGGCCTTGCCGTCGGCCAGCACACCCGCCCGTTCGCCGCCGTCGGTCAGCGGGCCCGCGATCAGCGTCACACCTGTGGCTGGTCCCGAAATACCGTCGCACACAGTCCAATCAGCGTCGCGCGCGGCATTCTGCACCATGCGTTCCGGCGCACCGGGAATGCCGACCAAGTTGCCGCGCGGGAACTGGTCGAGCTCGCCGCTCTTCACCATCGTGGGGTTGTCGGGACGGCCCGCGATCAGCCGGGCGGACGTCAGGTTCAGCACCGGGTGCAGGGTGTCGCCCAGGCGGACGTAAAGCGCGGACGTCGTGCGGTCGGCGAGGATCGCGTCGTTACCGGGCTCGCCTCCAGGCCTGATGAGCGAGAAGACGAAGCAGCCGGCCAGCCCGGTGATCAGCACCAGCGCACCGACCAATACCGAACGCGACTGGGTGCGCAGCGGATCGACGAGCATGCGGGTGTCGTGCAGCGCGACACCGGATGCGATGCGGCGCATGATAAATCGCCATCCCGAGACCTGATGGCGGGTGACGAAGCCGCGTCGGTAGACGACATGGTCCGGGTTGTGGTTGGTCGGTGTGCGCGAGCTGAATCCGCGGCGGTCCGCGCCGTGGTTGTCGGGAGTGCTCATTCGGGCACCGTCAGGCCGAGTCCACGCAGCAACGGCATCGCTGATCTGGTCACGTCCTCGTCGGTGATCGTCATCAACTGTTCATCGGTGAACTCGACGGAATCGGAGTGATCGAGCCGGTATTCACGTTCCTCCTCGGAGCGCTCGACCAGGTTGCGGACGAAGCGACCGTTGCCCGCGATGTCCAGGTTGCGTCGGGCCACGCCGTTGGAGTCCGGCGTGGTGCCCTCGGCGAGCTTCGCGAACAGCGACTCCATGTGGGCGAGCGCGGCCGGTTCGAAGATGCTGTCGCGCTTCTCGGCCATGCGGACCGCGATCTCGACGAGCTCGTGCGGTGTGTACGAAGGGAAGTCGATGCTGCGGGTGAATCGGGACCGCAGCCCCTCGTTGGTGTCGAGGAACGCGTCGAGATCCTTGCGGTAGCCGGCGATGATCACGACCAGCCGTTCACGGTCGTTCTCCATGCGCGCCAGCAGCGTGTCGATGGCCACCAGCCCGAAGTCGTTCTTGGCGCCGGTCGACACCAGCGCGTACGCCTCGTCGAGGAACAGCACGCCGTCCAGCGCGTTGTCGATGATGGCGTTGGTCTTGGCCTCGGTCTCGCCGATGTGCTGACCGATCAGGTCGGCACGATGGACCTCGCGTACCGTCTCTTTTCTGAGAATGCCCAGGCCGCAATAGATTTTGGCGACGACGCGCGCGATCGTCGTCTTACCGGTGCCGGGCGGTCCGGCGAACACCAGGTGGTTGGTGCGGTTGGCGACCGTCAGCCCGCGTTCCTGGCGGCGGATCGCCATGGCGACCGAGCTCTTGAGCCGGGCCACCTGATACTTGACCTCTTCGAGACCGATGAACTCGGCGAGTTCGGCCTCGGCCTCGACCAGCAGGTGTGCCTTGCGTTCCTTGGCGCCGGGGTCGACGAATTCGCTTTCGTCGGGCTCGGTCTGCGGATCCCACGGGTCGGTGCGCGCCTCGATGCGCGCCGCCGTCGTCGGCACGATGCCATACGAGCTGTCCGACAAGGCCAGCTCGACCTGTTCGTTCTCGGGGTTCGCGGCGTAGAGCTCGGCCAGCACGTCGGCCGCGTCGAGGTCCTCGCCCTGTGCGCGCAGCGACAGCGCCTTGACCAGGGTGCCGTCCACCGTGGCGACGTCGATGGGGCCGGCCGGCTCTTCGAGATAGGACAGCGCGGGGGCGAACATGCCCAGCCGGGCCAGCGATGTGCCGAGGGCGGTGCGCACCGCGTGGGCGTAGGTCTCGTCCAGCGTCGAGTGGTTGACGATCGGGCTCAGCAGCCGCACGACGTCTGACCAGCGCTCGGTGCGGTAGTACATCGCGACCCGCACCCAGCGGGCCTGTTGCCAGTCGGGCCGTTTGGTGATGAGCGGTTCGACGAGCTCGTCCGCGCCGGCGAAATCGCCTGCGTCGCTCAGCGCGACGGCGTAGGCCAGCGCGAAGTCGTCCGCCGTGGCCGCGCTGAACTGGAGGTACAGCCCGGTGTCGTAGGTGAACGCCAGATCGCCTTCGGCGAGCTCGATCTGACGCTGCAGCACCCCGGCCGTCTCGACGGTCCGCCACACCGCCTCGATGACCCTGATGCTGGTGTCCCCGGCGGCGGCCAGTCCCGTCCAGGCGTCGCACTGCTCGTGGGCGATGCGGGTGAGTTCCGCGAACCCCGCGCGCGCGGCGGCGAGGTCGGTCGGACGTCGCCGGTCGTGGACGGACAGTCCCAGATCCCGGCAACACGTGGCGAACCGGCTGACGACATCGCGGTCGACCCGGGCCGCAGCGGCAATTCCCGTCGAAAGGGGCATGCCCCGTCGTCTCCCTCAAGCCTCGATATGGCAACGCAAACTTCGGCTGAAGTTAGCATTGCATAAGCTAACTTGTCGAGACGTACGGTCCGGCCGCCGCAGTGAGAGACCTCACCCTTTTATCGCACTGACCAGGCAAATCGTGTTCGTCATCAAACCCGCTTCGGAGTCGGGCGGTGGAACGGGCCTGCCGCTCGCGCGCAGCGCCTCGGGTAGCGGCGTCGGGTGCGCGCGCCAGCCACGCGCGCCGAACCATTCGGCGGCGGGTTCATGTTGTTCGTTGTAGACCAGCGTGAAGAAAGCGTTCTCGCCGCCTGCGCGCTCCTCTTCCCGCTTGGCCTCGAACGCGGCGGAGTCCATCGGCGAGGCCTCTTCGACGGCGACGTGGCTGCCCGCCGCCGACAGCGCGTCGATACCGCTGAACAGTTGCCGCTGCGCTGTGGCGGGCAGATAGATCAGCAGCCCCTCGGCGATCCACGCCGACGGTGCCGATGTGTCGAATCCGTTGTCGCGCAGGGCCTGCGGCCAGTCCTCTCGGAGATCCATCGCGACTTCGCGGCGGTCGGCCTTCGGCGTGTGCTCGGCGAGCACCTCACGCTTGAACTTCAGCACCTCGGGTTGGTCCAGTTCGTACACCGCCGTGGCGTCGGGCCAGTCCAGCCGGTACGCGCGGGAGTCCAGGCCGGCGGCCAGCAGCACCACCTGGCGCACGCCGGCGGCGGCCGCGGCGCGGAAGTAGTCGTCGAAGTACTTGGTCCGAACGCCCTGGAAGTTCACGAAGTCGACACCGAAGTCGGACTTCAGCGGATGGCCGGGGGCGGCGCCGTCGAGCAGGGCGGCCCACTGCCCGCCCACCGCGCGACAGAAGATCTCGGCGAACGGGTCGACGGCTACCGGGTCGGGCTTCTTCGCCTCCAGCGCCCGCGCCGCGGCCACGAACAGGGCGGTGGAGCCGACGCTGGTCGTAATGTCCCAACTGTCGTCGTCGGTGCGCACACTGCGGTTATACGCCCCCGGCGGCTCACACCAGCGGGCGGCCGGTCCGGATGCGCCAGTCCAAATCCTTGAGCAGCACGTTGAACGGGAACTGCCGGACGAACCGCGGCAGCAGGTTGTTGACGGTGCGCAGCACCGCGATCACCCGGTGGAAGCGGCGCTGCTTGTCGGCGTTCCACTCGATCTTCATCTCGTCGCGGAACCGCTGAGGCAGAAAGCCCCCGGTGATCAGCAGGTTGAACTCGTCGATCCGGCGCTGGATGGGGCCCGGCAGCTTGACCCCGCGGATGCGGCCCGCGGCGATCGGCCACAGGTACTCGCGCACCGCGTCGTCGATGTGCACCTTCTCCAGCGACTCCTGCCAGTACTTGTCGAAGGCCGCGCGGTCCTTCGGCCACATGTCCTCGGGGACCTGCAGCGTGGTGCCCAGCGTGATGCCCTCTTGGTAGTGATGCTCGGCCGTCTCCTCGTCCATCTCACCGACGAAGAGCCGGTAGACGTCGACGCCGCCCTTGTACAGGCAGGCCCCCACCCACAGCTGCAGGTCTTTGTCGAAGGCGTTGTACTTCACCGGGCTGTCGTCGAGCGAGTACACCTGGGCGTGGGCCCGGTTGACCGCACGCCGGAAGGCGGCCTTCTGCTCGTCGGTGCCCTGGGTCGCGACCGCGAGATAGGTGAACGTGGTGCGCGCCCGCTTGATCGGATGGCGGTCCACCCGCCCGCTCTCGACCCGGCTCTCCATCACGCCGTAGCCGACGCCCGGGCGGGCGAGCTGCATGATCACGTTGGCCGGGCCCGCCAGCAGCGCGATGCCCATCAGCCCGTCGTCGAAACCGGCTCCGCGCCTGGGTTTGGCGACCGGGGCCGGCCGGGGCGCATCGCTGACCGCCCGCTCGACGTGCTGGATCGGCTCGCTGACCGTCATGCTCACCCCTGTTCGGCAATTGTGAGAACGTCTGTTTCCTAATATTGCCGCAACCGTTCGACTGGTGTCAAGATGTTGGGCATGGCACCGGTCAGGCCCTACCGCGGCGTCGACGCCGCCGATCGCCTCGCCGGGCGCCGACGCCGGCTGCTCGACGCAGGCCTGGATCTGCTGGGCGCCGCCGATCAGGACCCGGCCGAGCTGACCGTGCGTGCCATCTGCGCGCAGGCCGGGCTGGGGGTGCGCTACTTCTACGAGAGCTTCTCGGACAAGGACGACTTCGTCGGCGCGGTGTTCGACAGCGTGGTCGCCGACCTCGCCACCACCACGCAGGCCGCCGTCGCGTCGGCACCGCCCGAGGAACAGGCCCGTGCCGGCATGGCCAACATCGTGCGCAGCATCACCGCCGACGCCCGGGTGGGCCGGCTGCTGTTCAGCGTCGAGTTGTCCAACACGGTGATCGTGCGCAAGCGCGCGGAGTCGACGGCGCTGTTCGCGGGGCTGCTGTTTCAGCACGCCGGCGCGCTGGGCGCCGCAGACGACGACCGCATCAGGGCCAGCGCGCATTTCGCGGTCGGCGGGGTCGGTCAGACGATCAGCGCGTGGCTGTCCGGCGACGTGGATCTCGAGCCCGACCAACTCGTCGAGCAGCTGGCGGCGACCCTCGAGGTGCTCGCGGGCCTGACCTAACCCGCCCCGAGATCGACGTTCTGGCGAGTTTCTCTCGCACTTTCCCGCCCGTTTGTCCCTTTGGGCGAGAAGCGGCGGTCGGCTGCGGTCTTTGGGGCGGTCGTCGTGTCCTGTTCGGTGAATTCCTTGGTCCAGCAGGCGAACTCGAGGGTGATGCCGTCGGGGTCGTGGAAGTAGAACGACCGCACGTACACGCCGGGATGCACGGTCGGCGACACCTGCATCTCGCTCTCGTCGTGGTTGAGCACCGGGCCGACGCGCACTCCCTTGTCCTTGAGCTTCTGGCGATACTCGTCGAACTTCTCGGCAGGCACGTGAAACGCCAGGTGGTTCATCGTGCTGACCGCGCTGACGATGTCCCCGATGCCGGGAATGGCCGCAGGCGAGGAGATGCCCGGAACCCGGTCCGGCGCGTCGGCGAACCAGAAGAACGCCACACAGTCGCCGTTGCCGGCGTCGAAGAAGAAGTGCTGCCCCATGCCGCCGGGCAGGTCCAGCGACTTGATCAGCGGCATGCCGAGCACATTGCTGTAGAAGTCGACGGTCTTCTCCATGTCCGAACAGACCAGCGCCACATGGTTGATGCCGCCGAGCTCGAATTCGGAGTTGGGGTTGTCGGGCTTGATCATGCCGCGCCTCCTCGGGCGAACCTCTGGCCAAGAACGCAAACTGAATCTAACATCAGGTTCAGTTTCGAGCAATGGCCCGCGAAGGAGTCCGCCCGAATGACCATCACGCCGCGCATGCCGCTACCGACCGTGCGCGGCAGGCAGACCAAGGCGGCCATCGACGCCGCGGCCCGTTCGGTGATCGCGCGCAAAGGCATTCTGGCCACGACGATTTCGGACATCGCCGCCGAGGCGGGCCGGTCGACGGCGTCGTTCTACAACTATTACGACTCCAAGGAGGCCATGGTCCGCGAGTGGGCCGTGCGGTTCCGCGACGAAGCCAGGGAACGCGCCCGCGCCGCGACCCAACCCGGGCTGACCAACTGGGAGCGGTCCTACCAGGCGGCCGCCGCGCACTGGACCACCTACCGCCACCGGCTGGCCGAGATGATCAGCGTCTCCCAGCTGGCAATGGTCAACGACGACTTCGCACAGTACTGGCAGGACATCTGCGCGCTGCCGATCGGCTTGATCACCAAGATGATCAAACACGCTCAGCGGCAAGGCTTCTGCCGCAACGACGATCCCCACCTGACCGCGGTGGCGTTGGTGTCGATGCTCAACCAGTTCTGCTACACGCAGCTGTCGGGCGACGGGAAGGACCCCGACGACGAGGCGTGCATCACCACGCTGGCCAACATCTTCTACCGGACGATCTACTTCAAGGGGCTCACATGAGCAGAACGGCGAGCGCCGGCGCGCCGGGCGTCACCCGCGAGTTCATCGGACTCGATTCCTCGACCGCCCGGCGGGCGGGTGCGGGCGGACATCCCTGCCAGGGCCTGTACCACCGCGGGGTGGGACGCAAACCCAAGGTGGCGATGATCGCCACGCATTACCAGATCGATTTCTCCGAACACTATCTCGCCGACTACATGGCCACCCGCGGCATCGGGTTCCTGGGCTGGAACACCCGCTACCGCGGCTTCGAGAGCAGTTTCCTGCTCGATCACGCACTGGTCGACATCGGCGTCGGGGTCCGCTGGCTGCGCGAAGTCGCTGGGGTGGAAACGATTGTGCTGCTCGGCAATTCCGGCGGCGGGTCGCTGATGGCGGCCTACCAGGCGCAGGCGGTCGACCCGCATGTCACCCCCCTGCTCGGAATGCGGCCCGCGGCCGGCCTCAACGAGCTACCGCCGGCCGACGGCTACATCGCCAGCGCCGCACACCCCGGCAGGCCGGACGTGCTCACCGCCTGGATGGACGGCGCGGTGGTCGACGAGAACGACCCTGTCGCAACCGATCCCGACCTGGACTTGTTCAACGAGGACAACGGGCCACCGTACTCACCGGAGTTCGTCGAGCGTTTCCGCGCGGCCCAGATCGCCCGCAACCACGCGATCACCGACTGGGCCGAAACCGAACTCAAGCGGGTGCGCGCGGCCGGCTTCTCGGACCGCCCGTTCACGGTGATGCGGACCTGGGCGGACCCGCGCATGGTCGACCCGACCCTGGAACCAACCAAGCGTCCGGCCAACATGTGCTACGCCGGTCTCCCTGTGAAGGCCAACCGCTCGGCGCACGGCATCGCCGCGGCGTGCACGCTGCGCAACTGGATCGGCATGTGGAGCCTGCGCCACGCGCAGACGCGCGCCGAACCGCACCTCGCCCGCATCGACTGCCCCGCACTGGTGATC
This sequence comes from Mycolicibacterium pulveris, assembly GCF_010725725.1. Lineage (NCBI taxonomy): Bacteria > Bacillati > Actinomycetota > Actinomycetes > Mycobacteriales > Mycobacteriaceae > Mycobacterium > Mycolicibacterium pulveris. The sequence continues at coordinate 1,948,842 of NZ_AP022599.1, forward strand.
AACGCCGAACAGGACACCGGCGTGTTCCCGTCGGACGCCCGGCGTATCTATGACGCGTTGGCAAGCACCGACAAGACACTGTGTTCGGTCGACACCGACCATTACTTCACCACGCCGGGGGCCCGCAGCGAGAAGGCCGACCTGATCGCCCGATGGATCGCGAAGCGATGGCGCTGACTGTCGGCTCTTCGCGAGAGCGCTCATCGCTGACAATCCTTGCCCACTTCTCACCGGGCGACAAAGTCACCGAATTCCTCGCGCCGCACACCGATTGGCTCGACATCCGCTACTGCGCGGAGGACGACGACGACACGTTCTACCGCGAGCTGCCCGACGCCGAGGTGATCTGGCACGTGCTGCGCCCGATCTCCGGTGCCGACCTCGAGAAGGGCAGGCGGCTGCGGCTGGTGCACAAGATGGGCGCCGGCGTCAACACCATCGACGTCGACACCGCGACCCGACTGGGTATCGCGGTGGCCAACATGCCGGGGGCCAACGCGGCGTCGGTGGCCGAGGGCACCGTGCTGCTGATGCTGGCCGCGCTGCGCCGGCTGATCGAACTGGACCGGGCCACCCGCGAAGGCCGGGGCTGGCCGTCGGACCCCGGCCTCGGCGAGACGGTACGCGACATCGGCGGCTGCACGGTCGGGCTCGTCGGCTACGGCAACATCGCCAAGAGGGTGGAGCGGATCGTCGTCGCGATGGGCACCCCGCCGGCGGAGGTGCTGCACACCAGCACCCGAGACGACGGACATCCCAACTGGCGCCCGCTGCCCGAGCTGCTGGCCGCCAGCGACATCGTCTCGCTGCACCTGCCGCTGACCAACCAGTCGCTGGGCCTGCTCGACGCGACCGCGCTGGCGCGGATGAAACCCGAAGCGGTGCTGGTGAACACCTCGCGCGGCGCGATCGTCGACGAGATCGCGTTGACCGAGGCGCTGCGGGCCCGCCGGATCGCCGCGGCCGGCCTGGACGTCTTCGCCACCGAACCGGTCTCACCGGACAACCCGCTGCTGGCGCTGGACAACGTGGTGCTCACCCCCCACGTGACCTGGTACACCGTCGACACGATGCGCCGCTATCTCACCCACGCCGTGGACAACTGTCGACGGCTGCGCGACGGGGAGGAACTGCTCAACGTGGTCAACCCGGTCGAGGGGGTGACCGATTAACGCGCCGCCGCCGCAGCCGCGCACCGTGCGCAAGGTCGGCGTGCGCCTCGTGCCGTTCTTGATGGCGCTGTACTTCGTCAACTATCTGGACCGAACCAACCTCGGCATCGCGAAGGCCAGCATCAGCGAGGACCTGCAGCTGTCGGCGACCATGTTCGGGTTCGCGGCGGGCATCTTCTTCATCGGATACGTACTGGTGGAGGTGCCGTCGAACCTCGCGCTGCATCGGATCGGTGCCCGGCGCTGGCTGGCCCGCATCGCGGTGTCGTGGGGAATCATCGTGGTGGCCATCGGGTTTGCGCCCAACGCCGCGACGCTGCTGGTGCTGCGCTTTCTGCTCGGGGTGGCCGAAGCCGGGTTGTTTCCCGGCGTGATCTTCTACCTGAGCCGCTGGTTTCCCGCCGCGTACCGGGCCCGCGTCGTCGCGATGTTCATGCTGGCCACCCCGATCGCCGCCGCCGTCGGCACGCCCCTGGCGGCCTGGTTGATCCACGTCGGCGACGACATGTTCGGCGCGGGCTGGCAGTTCATGATGATCTGCTGCGGCGTCCCCGCGGTGGTGCTCGGGGTGGTGTGCTGGTTCTACCTCACCGACCGCCCCACCGACGCGCACTGGCTCACCGGCGAGGAACGCCGCTGGCTGGTCGAGGTGATGGCCGCCGAGGAGAATGAGGTCACCGAGCGCTTCGGCTTCTCGCTACGACGCGCGCTGGGCAGCCCACCGGTGTGGGCGCTGGCGGTGGTCTATTTCGGCATCGCCTACGGCCTGTACGCGCTGGCGTTCTTCCTGCCGTCGATCATCTCCGGATTCCAGCAGAGCTTCGGGTTGACGCTGTCGATCCTGCAGGTCGGGATGATCACCGCGATCCCCTATGCGTGCGCGGCGATCGGGATGTACGTGTGGTCGCGGCACGCCGATCGCACCGCCGAACACGTGTGGCATGTGGGAATCCCCGTGCTGATCGGGGGACTGACCATCCCGGTCGCGCTGTACCTGGACGGTCCGGTGCCGGTGATGATCGCGGTCACGGTGGTCGCGGTCGGGGTGTTCGCCGCGATCCCCAGTTTCTGGGCGTTGCCGTCGCGGTTTCTGACCGGCGTGGCCGCCGCCGGCGCGATCGCGTTGATCAACTCCCTGGGCAACCTCGGCGGCTTCGCCGCGCCGTATGTGACCGGCGCGCTGGTGGACCTCACCGGCAGCGAGCGGGCCGGAATGTGGGCGGTCGGCGCGGTGATGGTGCTGTCCGCGACGGTGATGGTCGCATTACGCGCGACGCCCGCCGGTGACCGACGGCCGCAAGGTAGCCTCGGTCCCAACCCACCGGTTAGTTTGGGGTCAGAAGACACGAGGGAAGGCAACCATGCCGATCGCAATCACGACTGAGCACAACGACCTCGCCGACTCGGTGCGGTCCCTGGTGGAGCGGGTGGCGCCGTCGGAGGTGCTGCACGAAGCTCTGGAGACGCCCATTCCCAACCCGCCGCCCTACTGGAAGACGGCGGCCGAGCAGGGCCTGCAGGGCGTGCACCTCGCGGAATCGGTCGGCGGACAAGGGTTCGGCATCCTCGAGCTGGCCATCGTGTTGGCCGAGTTCGGCTACGGCGCGGTGCCCGGGCCCTTCGTGCCGTCGGCGATCGCCAGCGCGCTCATCTCGGCGCACGACGCCGACGCCAAGCTGCTGAACGACCTCGCGTCGGGCAACGCGATCGCGACCTACGCCATCGACTCCGGGCTGACCGCCACCCGCCACGGCGAGGACGATTCGGCGAGCCTGGTCATCCGCGGCGAGGTCCGCGCGGTGCCCACCGCCGCGCAGGCCTCGGTACTGGTGCTGCCCGTGGCCGGGCTCGAGGAAGGCACCAGCGGCTCCAAGTGGGTGGTGCTCGACGCCGACCAGCTCGAGATCGAACCCGTCAAGAGCGTCGATCCGCTGCGCCCGGTGGCGCACGTGCGCGCCAACGCGGTCGAGGTCGGCGACGACCGGGTGCTGCACAACCTGAACCCGACGCTGGCCCGCGCGCTGATCACGACGCTGCTGTCCGCCGAGTGCATCGGGGTGGCCCGCTGGGCCACCGATACCGCGTCGGAGTATGCCAAGATCCGCGAGCAGTTCGGCCGCCCGATCGGGCAGTTCCAGGCCGTCAAGCACAAGTGCGCGAACATGATCGCCGAGACCGAGCGGGCCACCGCAGCGGTCTGGGACGCGGCCCGCGCGATCGACGAGGCGCGCGAGGGCGGCGAGAACAGCGCGCAGGAAAGCGCTTTCGAGTTCGCCGCGGCCGTCGCCGCGACGCTGGCCCCGGTGGCCGCCCAGACCTGCGCCCAGGACTGCATCCAGGTACACGGCGGCATCGGCTTCACCTGGGAGCACGACACCAACGTCTACTACCGGCGGGCGCTGGTGCTGGTGGCGTCCTTCGGCCGTCTGGCCGACTACCCGCAGCAGGTGGTCGACGTCGCGACCAGCACCGGGATGCGCGAGCTCAACATCGACCTCGACCCGGAGACGGAAAAGCTTCGCGACGAGATCCGCGCGGAAGTCGCTGCGCTGAAAGCAATTCCGCGTGAAGAACGCAACACCGCGATCGCGGAAGGCGGCTGGGTGCAGCCGCACCTGCCCAAACCGTGGGGGCGCTCGGCCGGGCCGGTCGAGCAGATCATCATCGCCCAGGAGTTCGAGACCGGACGGGTCAGACGCCCGGCCATGGGCATCGCGGCCTGGATCATCCCGTCGATCGTGGCGTTCGGCACCGACGAGCAGAAGCAGCGCTTCCTGCCACCGACGTTCCGCGGCGAAACGATCTGGTGCCAGCTGTTTTCCGAGCCAGGGGCCGGCTCGGACCTGGCCAGTCTGACCACCAAGGCCATCAAGGTCGACGGCGGCTGGCGGATCACCGGGCAGAAGATCTGGACGACAGGCGCGCAGCACTCGCACTGGGGTGCGCTGCTGGCACGCACGGACACCAGCGCTCCGAAACACAACGGCATCACCTACTTCCTGCTCGACATGAAGAGCAAGGGCGTGGAGGTCAAGCCGTTGCGGGAGCTGACCGGTAACGCGATGTTCAACACCGTGTTCCTCGACGACGTCTTCGTTCCCGACGACATGGTCCTCGGCGAGGTGAACCGGGGCTGGGAGGTCAGCCGCAACACGCTGACCGCCGAGCGGGTTTCGATCGGCAGCAGCGAGCCGCCGTTCTTGGCCAACCTCAACGGGTTCGTGGAGTTCATCAGGGACGGCCAGTTCGACCAGATCGAGCAGAACCACGCCGGTCACCTGATCGCCGAGGGCTACGCGGCCAAGGTGCTCAACATGCGCTCGACGCTGCTCACCCTCGCCGGCGGCGACCCGATGCCCGCCGCGGCCATCTCCAAGCTGTTGTCGATGAAGACGGGCCAGGGCTACGCCGAGTTCGCGGTGGCGTCCTTCGGTACCGACGGCGCGATCGCCGAGCCCGGTGAGATCCAGGGCAGGTGGCTGGAGTACCTGCTCGGCAGCCGGGCCACCACGATCTACGGCGGCACCACCGAGGTGCAGCTCAACATCATCGCCGAGCGGCTGCTCGGGCTGCCCCGGGATCCGTAACAGCGCCGAAAATGGCTTGGCTGCGGGGGTAGCCTGACGTCATGAGTGCCCTCAAAGCCCGATTGGCCGCCGCCGCGGCCGCGGTCGGGGTTCTCGTGGCGCCCTCGATGCTGGTCGATCAGCCCGCGGCGCAGCACGAAGCCGCACCCTGCTACAACGGCATCGTGCCGGGAAACCCGTGGGCGACGTCGTGCAACTTCGGCCCGCGCCCGCCGAAAGTGCGCGGCGGACTGCCCGATCAGACCGCGGTGATCGCCTGCCGCGGCTGGCCCGGCTGCCTGTCCTGGTACATCAACGGCCCGTGATGATCGTTTAGCAACGGCGGCTACGGAAACTCCTTGAACATGACCAACGACGTTGAGAAGCGGTTCGACCGCCCAGGTGCGTTTCGAGCTGCCGCCACCTACGCCGCTGTTGTGGTCGTGATCGCGGCTGCCGCGTTCGCGATCTACGCGTTCATCGACCGGACGTCGGTGGTCGGAGCCTCGACCGTGCCCGCGATCCTGCTGGTCGGCGGTATCGGCGCGTTCGTCAGGACCTACAAACTGTGGAAGGAAAAGACCGGCGGCTGGGTGGCGTGGCAGGGCGCCGGCTGGTTCCTGCTCATCCTGATGCTGGTCTGCCTGTCCGTTCCCGGCGCGGCGTTGATGTCGTCCAATTGAGCTGACCGCGAGAAGACGCGAAAACCCCTAAAACACCCCATTTTCGGGGGTGCTCACGTCTGCTCGCCGGGGTCGTCGGCGCCGCCGACTCAGGTCTTATCGTCGGCGCCGCCGACGGGCATCTCCCGGAGCTCGCGTTTGAGGATCTTGCCGGTCGGGTTGCGGGGCAGCTCATCGAGGAAGACCACCTCACGCGGCACCTTGTACCGCGCCAGGTGATCGCGTACGTAGTGCTTGATGTCGTCCTCGCCGATGTCGGCGCCCTCGGCCTTGACCACGAAGGCCCGCAGCCGCTGGCCCCACTCCTTGTCGTCCACGCCGAGCGCGGTGGCCTCCACGACATCGGGGTGACCGCTGATGAGGTCCTCGACCTCGGCGGGGAACACGTTCTCGCCGCCGGACACGATCATCTCGTCGTCGCGGCCGCTGACGTAGAGCAGGCCGTCCTCGTCGAAATAGCCGACGTCGCCGGAGGACATCAGCCCGTCGACGATCTGCTTGTGGCCGCCGCCGGTGTAGCCCTCGAACGGGAAGAAGTTGCCGACGAAGATCCGGCCGACCTCGCCCTGCGGCAGTTCCTTGCCGTCGTCGTCGAGGATCTTGACCTTGACCCCCTTGACCACGGGCCCGACGGTGGCCGGGTTCTTCTGCAGATCCTGGGGCCGCGCGATCGTCGCGAACGCGATCTCGGTGGAGCCGTACAGGTTGTAGACGACCGGTCCGAGTGCCTCCATGGCGCGGGTGGCCAGCTCGGCGCCGAGCTGCGAACCCGACACGAACACGATGCGCAGCGACGACAGGTCCGGTTTGCGCTCCATGCCCTCGAGGGTGTCGAGCATGCGCGACAACATGACCGGCACCACCACGATCGCCGTCACCTTGTGCTTCTCGATGTCCTCGAGCACGGTGGCGGGTTTGAAACGGCGCCGCAGTACCAGCGTGGTGCCCAGCATCATCGCGATGGTGGCGTGCAGGAACCCGAGCGCGTGAAACATCGGCGCGGGGAGCGACGTCACCTCGTTGGCCTTGAACGGCACGTGCGAGAGCACCCCGCCGATCGGCGCCAGCGTGGGCGGTGTGCTTCGGTTGGCGCCCTTAGGTGTTCCGGTGGTGCCGCTGGTCAAGATGATGACCGACGAGTGCTTGGTGGCCTTGGGCGCCGGCCGCGAGGTGCTGCGGGCGATGACGTCGGCAAGCGTCTCGTCGGTGCTTCCCGACGGCTCCTGTTTATCGGGGTTCTTGCCGAGCGCCCGCAGTTTCCCAAGGGGCGGTTCGGCTTTGGCGACCGCAGCGGTGTACTCGTCGTCGTAGATGATCAGCTTGGCGCCCTCGCGCTCGGAGACCTCCTTGATCTGCGGGCCCGAGAACTCGCTGTTGAGCATGATGACGCGCGCGCCGACGCGGGCGGCGCCGTAGAACGCGATGAGGAACCAGCGGTGGTTGCGCGCCAGGATGGCGACCCCGTCGCCGCCCTTGACGCCCATCGCCAGCAGTCCGTTGGCCACGGCGTGTGCCGCGTTGTCGAGTTCGCCGAAGGTGATCTCGCCGTCGTCGTCGATCACCGCCGCCCGGTCCGGGGTGCGGCGCGCGTTGAGCGCCGGGATCATCCCGAACTCCCCCCAGCGCCGGATGTCGGCAACCATCGCGGCGATGTTCTGCGGCGGCTCGAGCCTGAACGCTCCGGCACCGAACATCTTGATCAAGTAGTGCAATTCAGCCGAACCGCGTTCGAGAAGCTGCTGCGCTTTGGCGGCGGCCTGCATCGGGACATCTGTCAGCTTGGGCATACCGCCACAATATGTGACTTACGTCGCACGGCGGCCGGAATGCTGTGCGGAACTACCATGGCGGCATGGCCGGTCCGCTCGCGCTCGAGGTGGACGGCCGGCAGGTCCGTGTCACCCATCCGGACAAGGTGATTTTCCCGGATCTCGGCGTCACCAAGCTCGACCTGATCCACTACTACCTCGCGGTCGCCGACGGTGCCCTGCGCGGCGTGGCCGGCCGGCCGATGATCCTCAAGCGGTTCGTCAAGGGCATCACCGAGGAGGCGGTCTTTCAGAAACGCGCACCCGCGAACCGACCCGATTTCGTCGACGTGGCGGAGCTGAAGTACGCGTCGGGGACCTCGGCGGTAGAAGCGGTCATCTCCGACGCGGCCGGGCTGGTGTGGGCGGTGAACCTCGGCTGCGTCGACTTCAACCCGCACCCGGTACGTGCCGACGACCTGGCCCACCCCGACGAGTTGCGCGTCGACCTGGACCCGATGCCCGGGGTGACGTGGCGGCAGATCGTCGACGTGGCGCTGGTCGCCCGCGAGGTGCTCGAGGACCACGGTCTGACGGCGTGGCCCAAGACCTCGGGGTCGCGCGGCTTCCACATCTACGCGCGCATCCAGCGGAGGTGGCCGTTCAAGTTCGTCCGCCTGGCCGCGCAGGCCGTCGCGCGTGAGGTCGAACGGCGGGTGCCGGAACTCGCGACCGCCCGCTGGTGGAAGGAGGAACGCGAGGGGGTGTTCGTCGACTTCAACCAGAACGCCTTCGACCGCACGGTCGCCTCGGCGTACTCGGTACGCGCCACACCGGACGCGCGGGTGTCCACCCCGCTGCGGTGGGACGAGGTACCCGACTGCGACCCGGCGGCGTTCACCATCGCGACCGTGCCGCAGCGGTTCGAGGCGTCCGGCGACCCGTGGGAGGGAATGGACGATTCGCCCGGTTCACTGGACCCGCTGCTCGACCTGGCCGACCGCCTCGGCCCCGCCGAGAAGGCGCCGCGCGGAGCAAAGAAGGGCACGGGCCGGCGGGTGTCCTCGAAACCCCTCATCGAGATCGCGCGGACCAAAACCAAGGACGAAGCGCTGGCAGCGCTCGAACAGTGGCGCCGACGTTACCCGTCGGTAGCCGAAAAGCTCCAGCCCGCAGATGTTCTCGTCGACGGTATGCGCGGGCCCAGTTCGATCTGGTACCGGGTCAGGATCAACCTGCAACATGTACCGGAAAAGCAGCGGCCGTCGCAGGAACCGTTGCTCGCCGACTACAGCCCGTGGGAGAACTACTCGGGCCCGCAGTGGCTGCGCCGCGACTGACGATTTGCTGCTCCGGCCGAAAACGGCTTCTTACCAAAGTATTAGCCACCGCTCCCGGTTGCCTTAAATTGGCCGCCTACCTTGGTCTTCAAGTTGAGGACCTCGAGAGGAGGCAGTGGTGTACGGAAATCCGTCATTCGACTGCGCTGGGGCCCAGATTCACGCGGTTTGTCGGCAACTGGCCACAGTGGTCACCATCGACGGTGTCATCGACAACGACAACATTGAGCGGGTGACGGCGTTCGCCAAGCGCTTCGTGCTCGCCGAGAAGGCCTTCCTGCTCGACCTCAGCGGTGTGACTTCGTTTACGCCGCAGTGTGTTTCACTGCTCTACGCCCTTGACGAAAGCTGCTACGACGCCGAGGTGGAATGGTCGATGGTGACCAGCGCCGCCGTGGAGAACGCACTGGGCGGTGTCGCCGCCGGCTTCCCCGTCGCGGCCTCTGTCCACGACGCCCTTCATCAATTCGCCGCGGGTATCGACGAGCGCCGCCGCCTGCTGCCGTTGCTGACCAAGAAGACCGCCTAGCGGGAAAGGCCGATCACCGTGCTACTCGATATTCGCTGGCTGGGATACCTGGTCGGCTGGCGTCATGCGCCGGCCAAACGGGAGCATGCGCTGGATCGTTGACGGCATGAACGTCATCGGGTCGCGCCCCGACGGTTGGTGGCGCGACCGCGCTCAGGCGATGACGACCCTCGTCGGTCACCTGGAGCGATGGGCACCCGAAGGCGACCAGGTCACCGTGGTGTTCGAACGCCCGCCGTCGCCGCCGATCGAGTCGTCCGTCATCACCGTCACCCACGCGCCGCGGGCCGCGGCGAACTCCGCCGACGACGAGATCGTGCGATTGCTGCTGGCCGACGAGCACCCGGCCGACGTCGTCGTCGCCACCTCGGATCGCACGCTGGCCGAACGCGCCCGGGCGGCCGGTGCGTCCGCCTATCCGGCGGAAAGGCTGCGCGACCTCGTCGATCCGCGCTAGCGACCGGCCGGCGCCCAGTCGGGTGAGCGGCCGAGGTGCAGCAGCAACCGGTCGAGGTCGCTTGTCGCCACCCCGGCATCAAGCGCGCAGGCGAACGGCGAGTTCGGTGCTGTGCGGATCTCGCCGTCGGGCACGGCCAGCGCCAGCGGCAACACGGCGCTCAGCACGTCGGCGGAGGGGGTGAACGCCACGCCGAGCGAACGGGCGACGTCCCAGCCGTGCACGACGTAGTCGACGAAGTGAAATCCGATGGCCATCGTGCCGGGAAACGTTGCGCCAGGTCCGAATTCGGGCATCGCGAAGCCGGCTTCGAGCACGCCGTCGGCATCGAACGCGGTGAGCACATCGGCGGCCGCCGCTGCGTATGCGCCTGCGGGATCGGCACGGACGGCGTCGACCACGGTCGCGGGGTCCCACACCGCCAGGTCGGCGCCGCCGCCGCGGGCCGACGCGGCGAACCCGCGGTGCTGGACGGTCATATGGGCCAACAAGTCGGCGAGGTCCCAACCCGCACACGGCGTCGGGCGGTGCAGGTCGCCGACCGTCACCGCGGCGACGACGTCGACGGACGCGGTCACGGCGTGGCGATGGAGCGGGCGGATATCGATAACATTCGTATGCATACACCTACGATATGCGTATGTAGATGATTGGTCAATGCTTAATATTTCGGTGATGTCCGAGGCCCGTCGCCCCGACCTGGGGGTGCTGCTCGCTCCGCTGATCCGGGAGCTGATCGTCGCCGAACGGCCCGTTTTGGCCGCGCACGGGCTTTCGATGTGGGGGTACAGCGTGCTGCTCGCCCTCGACAACTCGCCGGTGCGCACGCAGGCCGCGCTGGCCGCCGCGATCGGCGCCGACAAGACGCGGATCATTCCGACCCTCGACGAGCTGCAGGCCAAGGGCTATATCGAGCGACGGCCCGATCCGGACGACCGCCGGGTGCGGTTGCTCGCCATCACCGAAGCGGGCCGGGCCGTCAAGGACGCCGCGCAGGCCGACATCCAGCGCGGCGAGGAGCGGTGGCTGTCGGTCCTCTCGCCCGAGGAGCGAAGGGTGTTCCTGCGCGCGCTCGCCAAGATGACGCGTGTCGGCGGCGACCCCTAGGCTCGACGGATGAGCCGCCTCGACCGCTTCTTCGAGGTCTCGGGGCGGGGGTCGACGGTCGCGCGTGAGCTTCGAGGCGGATTGGTCACGTTCATCGCGATGGCCTACATCATCGTGTTGAACCCGATCATCCTCGGCGGCACCGACGACGTCAGCGGCGACAGCCTGGACTTCGCTCAAGTGTCGGCCGTGACGGCGCTGGCCGCGGGGGCGATGACCATCGTGTTCGGCGTCGTGGCTCGGTTGCCGTTCGCGTTCGCCGCCGGGCTCGGCATCAACTCGTTCGTCGCGACCACCCTGGTCGACTCGCTGACCTGGGCCGAGGCCATGGGCCTTGTCGTCATCAACGGCCTGATCATCGTGCTGCTGGCCGCGACCGGCCTGCGCAGGCTGGTGTTCGACGCGGTGCCGATGCCGCTCAAGCTCGCGATCACGGCGGGCATCGGGTTGTTCATCCTGTTCATCGGCTTGGTCGACGCCGGTTTCATCGCCTCCACCGGCGAGCCCTCGCCTCCGGTGGGGCTGGGCAGCGACGGCGGCGGTTCGATCGGCACGGTGCCGACGGTGGTGTTCATCGGGACGCTGCTGCTGACCGCGATCCTGGTCGCCCGGCGGATACCGGGCGGCATCCTGATCGGGCTGGCCGCGGGCACCGCGGCCGCCGTGATCATCGAGGCGATCTGGCACCTGGGCTCGGCGGCCGAAAAGCCCGGAGGGTGGTCGTTGTCGGTGCCGACGCTTTCGGGTTCACCGTTCGCGCTACCCGACCTGTCTCTGGTCGGCGCGGTCAGCCTGGACAGCTTCGGGCGCATCGGCGCGATCGCCGCGGTGATGTTCGTGTTCACCCTGGTGTTCGCGAACTTCTTCGATGCGATGGGCACCTTCACCGGCTTGTCCCGTGAGGCCGGGCTCGCCGATGAGAAGGGCACGTTTCCGAGGCTGCGCTCGGCGCTGATCGTGGAAGGGGCCGGCGCGGTCGTCGGCGGTGCCACGTCGGCGTCGTCGAACACCGTCTTCGTCGAATCGGGCGCGGGAATCGGCGAGGGCGCGCGCACCGGGCTGGCGAACCTGGTCACCGGCGCGCTGTTCCTTCTGGCGATGTTCATCTCGCCGGTCGCATCGATCGTGCCGACCGAGGTCGCCGCCGCCGCGCTGGTGGTGGTCGGGGTGATGATGGCGTCGCACCTGCGCAACATCGACCTCACGGAGTTCTCGGTGACGCTTCCGGTGGTGCTCACCGTCGTCACGATGCCGTTCTCCTACTCGATCGCCAACGGCATCGGGGTCGGCTTCATCGCCTGGGTCGTATTACGTTCGGCCGCAGGTAAATTCCGCGAGATCAGCCCGCTGCTGTGGATCGTCGCCGCGGGGTTTGGCCTCTACTTCGCCCGCGGCTGGGTCGAGTCGCTGATCGGGATGTGACCCGCGGGCTCAGCCGTCGGCGTCCGCGTCGGCGTTGCGTTTCTGCTTCTCGGCCTCGGCCAGCCCCTCCATCTGGTCGGCCTGGGCGCGCTTGTTGGCGGCGGCGACGCGCTTGTCCGCCGAATCGCTGAGCTTCACGTTGGCGGCCGCGGCGGCCTGCTGCTCGGCCCTGGAGATCTCGGCGCGTTGTTGCTGCTTGGCCGAATCCACCGACTGCTTCCGGCGCGCAGCGGTTTCATCTGCCCGCTTGCCGCCGCCGGCGATTCGTTGCTCGGCGTTCTCCACCGCCGCCCGATTGCGCCGCTGAGCACCGGTCTGCGCCTGCCTGATCTGTCGATCCTTTTCGGCGCGGGCCTGCCGTTTGGTGTGGGCGGCCTGCTCGCGAGTCTGTTTGAGCTCGGTGTTGGACTGCTTGACCCGCTCGGTGGCCGTCTCCTCCAGCTGCACCGCGCGGCGCAGCGCGTCGCTGCGCTCGAGCAGCGCGGTACCCCGCTGTTCGACCTCCGGGGCGTCGAGCACGCTGCCCACGGTGACGTCGAGCTTGCCGAGCGAACGCTCATAGAACAGCCGCGCGGGAGCCTCGGCGTCCATCTTGGCGACCACCCGATCCTCGATCACCTGCAGCGGAAACCGGGCGAGCTGGTACTGAAAGCGCAGTACCGCGAACGGAACGTCGGTGATCTTCATCGTCAGCTTCCTTCCTGGTCGCGCGGCACGCCTGCGTCCTCGGCCAGTTCCTCGGCCCGCCGGCGGGCGCGGGCGGCGTCGGCGCGGTCGTGTGCGGACGCCCGCACCGACGACCACTGATCGTCGAGCGCCTCGTCGGTTTTTGCTTGGGCGCCCAAGGTTTCGGCGCGTTCCTTCGCCCTGGCCTCCTGGACCTGGCGCTGCGCGTCGAGTTCGGCCTGTCGCCGCTGGGCGGCCAGGTCCTGGTGCGCGGCCTCGGTTACCGCGCGTTTGTCCGCGGCCCGCTGCCGCTCCGCCCGCTGCTTATCGGCCGCGGCCTGCTGCTCGACCTCGGTGCGCTCCGCGGCGCCCTCCAGGTGTGCTTCCGCGGCCTCTGTCCGGGCCTGCTGCGCCTGGGCTTCCGCCACTGATTCGGTGGTGCTGGCTTCCTTGCGCTTGCGCGCTTCGGTCTGTTCGAGCTGGCCTTCGGCGGTCAGCGAATCGTTGCCGGTGACAGCACCGGCGATCTCCTTCGCCTTGCCCTTCACCGCCGCGATCAGCCCCTTACGTGCCTGGCCGGCCTTGTTGTGCTGGGACACTGAAACTCCTCCTGAGATGTCTACCGGACGGGTTTCACCGATCCCGCCGTCGTCAAACGCGATGTGCCAAGCGCCACTACACGTGGCGTTTGTCGTCGGGTGCGTTGCGGGTGCGGCCGAGAACCAGTCCCAACGCGAGCATTCCGACGGCCAAGCCGAGGTGCAGCCAGTTGTCGGCGGTGTTGAGCGGCACGAAGTTGGCGGCGGAATCGAGGTCGATGATCAGCCCGTACAGCCACAGCACCGCGTAGACGACGCCCCCGCCGAGCAGGAAGCCGCGCGCGCCGTTGAAGGTGCCCGACAGCGCCAGCCCCAGCACGCCGAACAGCAGGTGCACGATGTTGTGCAGCGCCGAGACGTTGAACACACCCAACAGCGCCGCCTCGGAATGGTGACCCGCGAACGTCAGCGTGTCGTAGTTGGTGGTGACTCCCGGAATGAAGCCGAGGACGCCCACGAGCAGGAAAACCGCGCCCACCGCGATCGCGGCCCACTGCACCGGCGCCCTACCCGCCGTGGGCGCGGCCGCGGGGCTGCCTTGGGTACCTGGAGTTGCCATGGTCGCCGGATAGCCGATCACGGGCTGTTGAAACCCACACCCGAGGTTTGGCTGGTCGCGGCATCGGTAACTTCCGCGCCATGGATGAGGTGTGGGAATGCGTGGTCGTCGGCGGCGGCGCGGCGGGGTTGAGCGCGGCGCTGGTGTTGGGACGGGCGCGCCGACGCACCTTGCTGGTCGACGCGGGCCAGCCGAGCAATTCGGTGGCGACGGCGATCGGCGGGCTGTTGGGACACGACCGACGCCCGCCCGCCGAGCTGTATGAGATCGGGCGCCGCGAGCTCGCCGAGTATCCGAGCGTGCGCCACCGCGAAGGCGAGGTGGTCAGCGGCACGCCGGACGGCGACCGGTTTCTGCTCGAACTCGACGACGGCGAGCAGATAGCGGCCAAGCGGGTGGTGCTGGCCACCGGAATGCAGTACTGCCCGCCCGATCTTCCCGGGCTGGCCACGCTGTGGGGCAAGTCGGTGTTTCAATGCCCCTTCTGTCACGGCTGGGAGATGCGGGACAAGCGGCTGGCCACGCTGGCCGCCGGCGAGGAAGCCGTCCATTCGGCGTTGATGTTGCGGGGTTGGAGTGACGACGTCGTGGTTCTCACCGACGGGGCGGCCGAGCTTGACGACGATGCGCGACGCCGGTTGTCGGCGGCCGGGGTTGCCGTCGATGACCGCCGAGTGGTCGAACTCATCGGCAATGACGGGCGCCTGTCGGCGGTGGCATTCGCCGACGGCGACCGGCTGCCGCGGGACGGGCTGCTGGTGGAGGCACCGCTGCGGCAGCGCTCGCCGCTGGCCGAACAGCTGGGCGCCGCATGCGCCGAGAGCGGCCTCGCGCCCGACAGCGTCGCCGTGGACGATTTGCACCGAACCAGCACCGCGGCCGTGTTCGCCGCCGGCGACCTGTGCGCCGAGCAACCGTATGTGGCCGGGGCCATCGCCGCGGGTTCGCAGACCGCGATGATCGTGGTCCAGAGCCTTCTTGCCGACGAGTTTCAGCTACCGTATCCACCCGACGGCGAATAACGCTCAATCAGCTTGTGCTTGTACAACTTTCCCGCATCGGTGCGGGGCAGTTGGGCTTCGAAGACGATGGACCGCGGGCACTTGTAATGGGCCATCCGCTCTTTGAGCCAACCGATCAGCGTTTCGGCGAGGTCATCGCCGGCCAGGTCCGGGTCGGCCAACTGCACCACGGCCATGACGCGCTGCCCCATCACCTCGTCGGGAACGCCGAACACCGCCGCGTCGACGACGAGGGGATGGCTGATCAACATGTTCTCGGTTTCCTGGGGATAGATGTTCACCCCACCGGAGATGATCATGTGATGTCGCCGATCGGTGAGATACAGGTAGCCGTCCTGGTCGAGGTAGCCGACGTCGCCCACCGTGACCCAGCCCTGCGGAGTCCGCGCCGCGGCGGTCTTGGCTTCGTCGTTGAGGTAGGCGAATTCATATCCGCCCTCGTAATAGATCTCGCCGACTTGTCCGGCGGGCAGTTCGGCACCGGTCTCGTCGAGGATGTGGGGCGTGCCCATCAGCGGTCGACCGACCGATCCCGGATGGCGCAGCCATTCCTCGGCGCGGATGAACGAGATGCCCGCGCCTTCTGAGGATCCGTAGTACTCGTCGACGATCGGCCCCCACCACTCGATCATCTGACGCTTGATCTGCGGTGGACACGGCGCGGCGGCATGCACGACGCGCTCGAGGCTGGAGATGTCGTAGGCAGCGCGGGTTTCCTCGGGCAGCCGCAGCATCTTCACGAACATGGTCGGCACGAACTGGGCGTGGGTGACCCGGTGGCGCTGGATGCATGCCAACGCCTCCTCGGCGTCGAACCGCTCCATGATCACCGTGGTGGCGCCGGTGGCCTGAGCGCACATGGTCCACATCGCGGGGGCGGTGTGATACAGCGGCGCGGGGCTGAGGTACACCGATTCCGCGCCCACGCCGAGCCTTTCGAACACCGGCGTCGACGGTTTGGCGCCGCGCACGGGACCGCTGCTGTTGCGTGGACGTTTGATGCCTTTGGGCCGGCCGGTGCTGCCGGACGAATACTGGAGCAGATCGCCTTCCTCGTCGGAACGATGAGGGCTGATCGGTTGATCTGCAACGCATTCCGGGTAGCGCCACCACCCGTCGAGGCGCGTGTCGGCGATCAGCGTGACGACGGGCAGGCCGGTCGGGAGGTGATCGGCCAGTGTCGCGCAGACGTCTCGGGTGCCCGCCGAGCCGATCAGCGCCTTCGCCGCGCAGTCGGCCACCACGTATGCCACCTCGGCGGGGTTGAGGTGGGTGTTGAGCAACGTGTAGTAGAGGCCGCTTCGGCGGGCGGCCCACATCATCGCGTGGACGTGCTCGTTGTTGTCCATCAGGATCGCGATGGTGTCGCCGGCGACCAACCCGTGGCGGTGCAGCAGATGGGCGACCTGGTTGGCTCGTCGGTCGAGTTCGGCGTACGTGACCACCGTGCCGCGGGAGTTCAGGATGATCGCCGGTTTGTCCGGGGAGACTTGATCGTTCAGCCGCATCAGCGCACCATCACCGCGTCCAGGGTAGACCGCCGACCCGGGCGGCGGGGTGGTATGAGAATATCTATTCTCATATGACGTAGTGGCTCGCGGGCCGTACCGGAAAAGGACCTGGCAGATGGGTGGACCACCAGTCGATCTCGATGGAGCGCGAACACTCGTCGTCGGCGCGTCATCGGGCATCGGCCAGGCCTTCGCCGTTGCCGCCCATGCCCGCGGCGCCCGGGTGGCGCTGGCGGCGCGGCGCGTCGACGTGCTGAGCAAGACGGCCGCCATGCTGGACGGCTCCGCGCACGAACTCGACGTCTCCAAACCCTCGACCATCGAGCAGGTCGTCGACCACGTCGCCGATGTCCTCGGCGGAATCGACGTGGTCGTGTTCACCAGCGCGGTGGTGCCTTTCGCCCATATCGAGGAGACCGACGTCACCACGTGGGTGCACGCCTACACCGTCAACGCCGTCGGGGCCTCACACGTGCTGCGCGCCGCGCTGCCCCACCTCGCCGAGAATCCCGTGATCCTGGTGGCATCCAGCCACGACGTCGGCCGTCCGCGTGCCGGCGTCGCCGCCTACAACGCCAGCAAGGCCGCCCTCAACGAGATTCTGCGCGCGTGGCGCAACGAGCACCCCGACTTGCCGATCATCAGGGTCAGCGTCGGGCCGACCGAGGGCACGGAGATCCTGCGCGGCGCCGACCGTGATCTGCTCGCCGAGCTGTATCGAGCATGGGCACACCACGGTCAGATTCCCCAACAGATGTCGGCGGTCTCGGATGTCGCCGAAAGTCTGGCGTCGCTGGTGGCCGCGGCCCGTCGCGCAACAACCGTGGTACCCGAGATCGTCCACCTCGCACCGCGAATCACCAGGCGTTGAGCTCAGCGGGCCCCTGGCTGGTCCCTATCCCACCATCTGGTCCATGGACGAGAACGCTCCTTTTACCACTCGGAAATGGTTACTCTCATTCGGATACACAACTCTTCAGCGAGGATTTGTCGATGTCTGTACTACGAGTGATTCAGTGGGCCACCGGTGGAGTCGGCACCGAGATGGTCACCACGATCCTGGACCACCGGCCCGATCTCCAATTGGTCGGCGCCCGGGTGTATTCGGATGCCAAGCGCGGCGTGGACGTCGGCACCCTGGTAGGCAGGCAACCGATCGGCGTCGAGGCCACCACCGACGTCGAGGAGATCCTCGCACTTGACGCCGACTGTGTGCTCTACGCACCACAGTTCACCGACATCGACGACGTGTGCCGACTATTGGAAAGCGGAAAGAACGTCGCCACACCGTCTTTCCTGTTCCATCCGCGGCGCATCGCCGAGCACGACCGCGACCGGCTGCTGGCCGCCTGCCAGAAGGGCGGCGCCACCGTGCACGGCAGCGGGCTCAATCCGGGAAACCTGTCCGGCGTGCTGCCGCTGGCCCTGTCGGGGATGAGCCGCACCATCGAGAAGCTCACGTTGCAGGAGCGCGCAGATTGGTCGTTGTGGGAGAGCACCGAGATCACATTCGACGGCATGTGGTTCGGGCGCCCGGTCGAGGACATCACCGCGACGGGTAACGACTTTCTGGCATTCAACTCCGGTCTGTTCACAGAGCAGACCTGGTTCCTCGCCGACGCGTTGAATGCCGGCATCGACGAGGTCACCGTCAGCGTCGAGGCGGTTCCGGCGACCCGTGATCATCAGATCTTCGACCACCTCGTGCAGGCGGGCACCACGGCCGGGCAACGCTGGAGCTGGGCGGGCAGGCGAGCCGGTGAACCGCTCGTCGAGATCGAGACGCTGTGGACGGTCGGCGGCGACTATCCGCCGCACTGGCCGACGCCCAGGGATGGGTGGACGATGACCATCGAGGGCGAGCCGTCAATGCAGACGCACTTCTTCTGCCTGGCCAGCTTCAGCCGACCGGCCTCGATCGAAGAGCATGTCCGCTCCGCGCTCGTGGCCGTGGCGCTGCAGGTGGTCAACGCGGTGCCGGCGGTGTGCGCCGCGCCACCGGGCTTCGCGACCATGGCCGATCTTCCGTTGATCCGCAGCTACACGGGTTTCGGGAACTAGTCCAGCTACGCGTCAATCCCAGACCACGTCGAGACGTGGCGGCGAACGGAACATCATCCCGGCCACGAACGGCGCCTGCGCGTCGGGATCCAGCCGCAGGTTGGGCAGCTCGTCGAACAACGCGTTGAAGATCTTCGTGGTTTCCAGGCGCGCAAGATGCATGCCGAGGCAGACGTGTGCACCGTGCCCGAAGCCGATGTGGGGCTTGCGTTCCCGGTGAATGTCGAAGTTCTCAGGGTCGTTCCAGCGCGTTTCGTCGTGGTTGGCGCTGCCCAGGCTGAGCATCATCGTCGCGCCCTTCGGCAGCGCCACCCCGGCCAGCTCGGTGTCACAGGTGACCTCACGCATGAAGTTGAGCAGCGGTGTCTCCCAACGGATTCCCTCTTCAATGGCCTGCGGGAGCAGCGAGCGATCCGCGCGCACCGCGTCGAGCTGGTCGGGATGGGTGAGCAATCCGAACGCCAGGCTCGCCGTCGACCGCGCGGTGGTCTCCGCGCCCGCCGGCAGCAGGTTGCGCATGAAACCGTAGATCTGCTCGTCGGACATCTTGACGCCGTTGACCTCGGCTTTCGCGAGGATCGACACCATGTCGTCCTTGGGTGATCTGCGCTTGTCGGCGAGGATTTCGACGAAGTACTCCTTCATCTGCGCTGATGCGCGCATCGCACAGTCCATATCGGCGCGAAAGCCCAGCAGGTCGATCGCGAGGCGGTGAAAGTGCAGAACGTCCGACTCCGGTAGGCCGAGCAGCGCAGCGATCACCCGGACGGGAATCGGCGAGAACACCGCATCGACCAAGTCTGCGCGCTTGGCTTCCTTGAACTTCGCGATGGTGCGATCCACCAGCGGACCGACCAGCTCGACATCCCACCGCTTCATCGATGACCGTGCGAACGCGAACTCGTGGAGCCTGCGGTAGACGGCGTGTTCGGGCTCCTGCATCTCGAGGATCGTCGGTCCCTGCAGCGGCCGCACGACGTCTTCGTAGCAGCGCGTGCTGAACGTGATGTTGTCGGTGAAGACCGCCTTGACCGTGTCGAACGTGTACGCGGTGAACGTCGGCGGCCCGTCTCCAGAGTTTCCGGCGATGCCCATCTCGGGCCAGCCGGGATGGATGGGGCCCTGTGCGCGCAGTTCCTTGAGCAATGGATACGGCGACGCGTCACCGTCGGCGCCCATGCCCGCGTTGAACTTCTCCTGCGCGTCGCGGATCTGCTGCTCGAGGTCCTCGGTCACCGGCTCTGCCACGCAGTTCAACGTACACCCTGTTGGTTGCGGTTTGAATAGGGTAGGTTGATCGGCCGTGGAGCAATCTCGCTTCTTCAAAGCGCAACCAGGAGCACTTGATTGGCTATTCGGGTAGTTCAGTGGGCCACCGGCGCCGTCGGGCGGGCCGCGCTCGCCGAGCTCATCGAGAACCCGGATTTCCAGCTGGTGGGGGTGCTGGTTTACGACCCGGACAAGGCGGGATTGGACGCCGGTGCCCTGTGTGGCCTGCCCGCCACCACCGGCGTCGTCGCGACGACGGACAAGGACGCGATCGTCGCACTGGGCGCCGACGTCGTGGTCCACGCGGCGAGCAAGGCCCACGCCGTGGAGACGAACGCCGAGGACATCTGCCGGTTGCTGGCCGCCGGGTCCAGCGTGATCACCACGACCTCCTACAACCACCTGCCCACCTACGGCGCCGACACCGAGGCCGCCTTCGCCCGTGCGTGCGCAGAGGGCAACTCGCGGTTTCACGCCGCGGGCGAGAACCCCGGGTTCATGTTCGAACGCCTTGTCACGACGATCACCGGGCTGAGCAAGAGCATCGACCGCATCGACCTCTACGAAGCCGTCGACGTCTCGAGTATCGACAGCCGGCCCATGCTCGTCGACCTGATGGGCATGGGCCGTCCACCCGAGGACGTGAGCGCCGACTCGCCGATCATCGCCAAGCTCGACATGGCCTACCGTCAAGCGCTCAACGCCACCGCCGATGTTCTCGGTATCACGCTGTCGGACATCGCGGTCAGCGTCGAATGCACCACCCTCGACCGGCCCATCGAGATCGCGGTCGGCACCATCGAGCCCGGCCTGGTTGTGGGCCAACGGTTCTCGTGGACCGGACGATGGAACGACCGCGACCTGCTGGCGATCCACGAAGAGTGGGTGTTGACCCGCGACCTGCCGCAGTGGGGTCTGCGCCCGCTGGCCGACGGTGAGAAGGCGCCGCTCATCCGCGCCGTGATCAAAGGTGTGCCGAGTTTCGAGCTGCAGCTCGATGTCGGGTGGGATGATGTGCCGCCTGGGTTCGAGGGCGCAAACCCTGGACATTTGATGATCGGGATGAGCGCGGTGCGCGCGATCCCCTACGTGATGGCCGCGCCGCCGGGAATCGTCACAGCGCCCGTGTTCGGCGCGATCCAGCTGTAAACGCGCTCGCCCTGACTCGCGCCGAAATCTGCGCCAGGGCTGCGATTTCCGCCGTATCGCGACCCTCCGGCAGATTTCGCGGTTCAGGCTCGGCTTACCTCGCGAGCCAGGGGTTGGTCCAGGAGTCGATCGCGGCGACCTCGGCGACGGGTTTACGCCGCACCGGGTGGTGCCGGCCGACGGGCCAGCCCGCGGTGATCAGCGTGGCGATCCGCCAGTGCGGCGGGATGCCGACGAGTTCGCGCAGCTCGCGATCGCATGCGTCCTGCCACAACGTGATCGCCGCGCCGAGACCCTGTGCCCGCGCGGCCAGCAGAAAGTTCTGCACGGCCGGGAAGATCGATCCACCCTGCTGCAGGTCGCTGGCACCCGGCTGCGGCTCGACGCAGAACAGCACGCAGACCGGGGCGTCGCCGCCGACGTGCATGTGTTCGTACATCGCGCGCAGTACCCGCGCCTTCGCATCGGTCGCGTCCGCGGGCGGTGCGTCGAACCCGTAGAAGTCGGTCATCGCCTGCCATGTCTGCCGCGCGGCCGCCGAGATCACCGCGCGCGTTTCGGCCGAGCGCACCACGACGAGGCGCCACGGCTGCTGGTTTCCGCCCGACGGCGCCCAGGTGGCGGCCTGCAGACACTTCTCGATGACGGCATCGTCGACGGGTTCGCTGCGGTAGCGCCGTACCGCCGACGCGGTGCGCATCACCGTCCACAGATCGTCGGTCATCGCGGATAGGTCGGCGCCAGCGTGCCTGTCCAATGGCCGCCGCGCACCGGACCGGTGACCAGCGGCAGGTCCAACGTCGACAGCAGACCGGGCGGCGCCGCGATGACGGCGGGGATGGCGTTGAGCTCACGCATCACCGTGGCGTAGGTCAGACCGCGCATATTGTCTCCGCGGCCGTGCATTTCGACGTCGACGGTGTAGGTGGGCAGGCCGTCGACGATCACCCGGTATCCGCCGTGTGGTGACGGATGTCGCGGCCAGTCCGGCGCGGCGGGTTCACCCATGCGGGTGATGTGTTCGAGCACGACGCGCTCCTCACCGTCGACGACGCCGGCCAGCTTGAACCGCATGCCACCCATTGTTCCCGGTTCGATCCAGCCCGACGCCACCTCGTAACGCTCGGTCGCCAGCCACTTCTCGATCGTCGTCTTGACCTCGTCGAGCGGAAGACCCACCCCGTCGGCGACCAGCTGGACCGTCGGCGCCCACAACGCGGCCAGGCGCGTGGTGTCGAACAGCGGCGCGGGATGGTCGGGGGGATGGCCGAAACCCATGAAGTCGAACATGATCTCGGGCTGGTTGATCGGGGCGTAGTCGAGGATCTCCAGCATCGTGATCGTGTCGACCCGGCTGCTGAAGCCCGTCATCGTCAGTGCGATGACGTCGTTGGCCCAGCCCGGGTCGACACCGCTGTTGAAGAAAGTGGTTTTACCCTCGGCGCAGGCGGCCTCGATCAGTTCGACGGTTTCGGTGTCCGCGGCGGGCGGGTAGCACAGCGGCACCAGTGACGTGGTGACCACATTCTTGCCGGCTCGCAGGCAGCGTGCGATGTCCTCGGCGGCCTCGCGGTAGCGATAGTCGCCGGAGGCGAAGTAGGCGACGGCATCGGCGTCCAGGGCGAACGCCTCCTCGATGTCGCGGGTCGCGATCACGCCGGTTTCCGGCATCCCGCACAATGCGCCTGCGTCCATGCCGTCCTTGGCCTCGGCGTGCACGACGACGCCCGCCAGATCCAGCCCGGGGTGCGCGATGAGCGCGCGCAACGCGCCGACACCGACTTGACCGGGACCCCACAGGATCACCCGCGGGTTCCGTTGGGAATCTGACATGTCCACCCTTCCCGGCTGCGCCTTCCAGCCGCCGTGAGAACATACCTTCTCAATAACCGACAAGACCATTGCCACTATGGCCCAATCCGGAGGACACCATGAGCGATTACGAGTTCTTGAAGTGGGAGACGTTCGACGACGGGCAGATCGTGCGGATCTCGCTCAACCGGCCCGAACAGCGCAACGCGCAGAACCGCGGAATGCTGGTGGAACTCGACGAGGCGTTCGCCCGCGCCGAGGCCGACGACGGCGTTCGCGTTGTCATCCTCGCCGGTGAGGGTCCGGTGTTCTCCTCCGGCCATGACATCGGTTCGAAGCAGGCCCGCGCCGAGTTCTCGCCGGGTCCGGGCCAGCACCCGACGGCGGTGATCAACGGGGGAACCCGCGAGGGCGCCGAGAAGATCATGCTGCAGGAGTGGCACTACTTCTTCCAGAACAACCTGCGGTGGCGCAATCTGCGCAAGATCACGATCGCACAGGTGCACGGGGATGTCTTCTCGGCGGGCCTGATGCTGATCTGGGCGTGCGATCTGATCGTCGGCAGTGAAGAGGTACGCTTCGCCGACGTCGTCGGCACCCGGTTGGGCATGTGCGGGATGGAGTACTTCGGCCATCCATGGGAGTTCGGTCCGCGTCGCACGAAGGAGTTGATGCTCACCGGCGATGCGATCGACATCGAGGAGGCGTACCGCCTGGGCATGGTGAGCAAGATCTTCAAACGCGAGGAGCTGGCCGAGCGGACGCTCGAGATGGCCCGCCGCATCGCGACCGTGCCGACGATGGCGGCCCTGCTGATCAAGGAGTCGGTCAACCAGTCCGTGGACAGCATGGGCTTCTACAACGCGCTGCAGTCCTGCTTCAGCCTGCATCAGCTCAATCACGCCCACTGGGTCGGGGTGCGCGACGACAGGCGCGCCGTCGCCGGTGAGGAGCAAGGGGTACCGAACTGGCGCACCGCACCCCCAGTGGTGATGTCGGTGAAGGATCAAGTGCGGGCGGACGGGTGACCGCCGTCGGAGAACCGATGCCGGTGACCATCGAGGGACACCTGTTCGGCCGGTTGCCGTTCTACGACATCGTCGACACCGACAACACCGTCGTCGTCGACCTCCACCACCGGCCGGATCTGGTGAACACCCGAGGGGCCTTGCAGGGCGGTCTGGTCGCCACCCTCATCGACATCGCCGGAGGCCGACTGGCGGTCAAGCATGCGGACGTCGGCGCAGGCGTCGGCACCGCAGACATGTCGATTCACTTCGTGGCGCCGATCGTGGGCGGGCCGGCGCGAGCGACGGCCACGGTGGTGCGAGCAGGCAAGCGGTTGATCGTCGTCGCGGTCGATGTCGTCGACGTGGCCAAGGATCGGCTCGCTGCCCGTGCGACGTTGAGTTTCGCGGTGATGGCGCCAGGCGGGTCCGGTCAGCCCGCCACCGGTTTGTAGCGGGCGTCGGCCACCCGGTCCAGGGCGACGCCGGGCTCGCCGTACACCATCGCCCATCCACGCACGCGCCGGTAGTAAAGCTGGGCGTCGCATTCCATGCCGAAGCCGTAACCGCCGTGGATGTGCAGGCTGCGGTAGGTGGCGTCGCGCGCCGTCTCGTAGGCGAACGCGAACGCCATCGCGGCGAGCTCACTGGTGCGCGCTGGTTCGTCGACGAACGCACATGCCGCCTTCAGCGCCAACAACCGCGCTCCGTCGGCCGCAGTCGCGCTGTCCGCCAACGGATGTGACACCGCTTGAAAGGTGCCGATCGGCGTTCGGAACGCGTGGCGTTCCTTTGCGTATTCGACGCCGATCTCGACCGCCTTCTTGGCCGCACCGGCGAGCGCCGCCGCGGTCAGCGTGAGCCACAGATCCAAGGCTTCCGAATGCAACCGCGACGCGTCCCCGCCGTCAGCGAGCACGGCGGCGTCGTCGTCGATGTCCACATCGGCGAGGGGTAGCGATCCGAGATTCTGCACGGGGCGACGGGTCGCGCCCACTGGCGCAACGACAAGGCGCCCGTCGGCCAACGCGATGACCGCGTCGGCGACCGCACCGGCCGGCACGAGCTTCAGCGCACCGCCGCGCGCAGCACGCGGTGCGAACGTGACGAGTTGATCGCCGGCCAACACCCGGCCGAGCAGATCGGCGCCGTCGTCACCGCACCGGGCAAGCAGGCGTGCGGCGACCTGAGCCTCCACCACCGGCGCGGATGCGACGGCGCGGCCGAATTGCTCGGCGATCAGCGCCAAATCGAGTTCGGACGCACCGCCACCACCCGCGGCTTCGTCGACCGCCATGTCGACGGCGCCGGTTTCCGTCAGCGCCTTCCACAACTTGTCGTCGAAACCGAGTGGTTCGGCGGCCCGGACCCGCTCAGACGTCGACTCCCGCCCGTAGATGGCCGCGAACACCTCGACAAGCTGCCGCTGTTCGTCGGAAAGACTCAGGTCCAAAGTTTGGGTCCGTTTCCATGCGGATATGAATGCTCTCAGAATTGAGAGTAACATTATCGGCCACGCCGCCCATCAGCCTCGTGAGACAGGATCGGTTACCGTCCATGCATTTTCAGCTCGATACCGACACAGAGGCCTATCGCGCGGAGATCCGCGCCCATCTGCAGGACGTGATGACCGCCGAATTCGAGGAACGGCTGTACCGCAGCGGTGTCGCGCACGACGACGAATTCGCCAAGGGACTTGTCGACAACGGATTCTTCGCACCCACCTGGCCGCCCGAGTACGGCGGCCAGAACCGCACTGCATGGGACGAACAGGTACTTCAGGAAGAATTGATGTACGCCGAGGCGCCGGTGTACCTGTCGGAGACGACGCGGATGGTGGCCTCGATCATCCGCCAGGTGGGCCGGCAGTCGATGAAGGACCGCATCCTGGCCGGTGCGCTCAAGGGAGATCTCACGATCGCGCTGGGGTTCACCGAACCGGAGTGCGGGTCCGACGTCGCGGCGGCCACCACCAAGGCCGTTCGCGACGGTGACGAATGGATCATCAACGGCTCCAAGATGTTCACCACCAACGGGCACATCGCCGACTATGTCTTCCTGCTGGCGCGCACAAGCCCGGACAAACCGAAGCACAAGGGGCTGACCATGTTTCTGGTGCCGCTCGACGCACCGGGAATCGAGGCGCAGGCGGTCTGGACGCTGTCCGGTGAGCGCACCAACATCACCTTCTACAGCGACGTCCGAATCGGTGACGAGTGGCGCGTCGGGGACGTCGACGCCGGATGGCAGGTGCTGAGCCTGTCGCTGCAGGACGAACATGCGTCCGGATGGGGACCACATATCGCCCGCCTGCTGACCCACGCCGAGCGATGGGCCGAGACAACGATAACTGACGACGGCGTGACGCAGATCGCCAAGCCCGACGTACGGCGGCGGCTGGCGAGAGTCGCCATGGAGTACGAAGTCTCGATGCTGCTCCAACGCCGTTGCGCATGGATGGCCGAAGCGGGTCAGATACCGGTTGCCGAAGGACCGATGGCCAAAGTGTTCAGCACCGAAGCCCTGGTCCGCGCGAGCCAGGACATCGTCGAGCTCGTCGGACCGGACGCCGTGCGCAGCTACTTCGAGCCGTCCGCCCCGGAGCAGGGCCGGTTCGAATACCTGATGCGGTTCTCCGTGGGCACCACGATCTATGCGGGCACCAGCGAGGTGCAGCGCTCGATCATCGCCCAGCGCGGACTGGGTTTACCCCGTTAGCTTCTTGGGCTTGCGGGCACTGGTTCGCTTTGCCCCAGCCCTGGCGGCGACCGCCTTCGGTTTGGCCGAACCCGCGGGCGGGGTGAGCGCCTGCAGGCACCACGCCCACAGCTGGTCCTCGGTGAGCTGGGCGCCCTTGCCACCCAGATGGAACACCCCGATCTGGGCGAGCGCGATGAGCGTCGAGTTCAGCAGCGTCGTCAACTGTGCGGGTGTCAGGTCGTTGCGGACCAACCCGGCGCGTGAACACGACGTGAGGATCTTGGTCAGCAGCTTCTGGTGCGGTTCCCAGATCTTGGCGAAATCGGCGGGGCGCTCGATCTCGAGGCTGAGGTTGTAGATCGTCATCACGCGGCCACCGATCGCCTCGGACGATTCCGCGCGGGACAGAAATCCGCGGCAGAACGCCTCGAGTTGCGCCATCGGGCCGTCGGGCGCCGCCGCGGCGACCTCATGTCGGATCGCCTCGATGAACTGACTTGTGGCGTTCTCGTACAACGCCAACAACAGCTCTTCCTTGCCCGCGAAGTGTTGATAGAACGCCCGCAGGCTCAGGTTGGACCTGTCGATCAGCGTCTGGATGGTGAAGTCGGCTCGACCGGACTCCTCGACCAGCTCCAGCGCCGTCGCCAGGAAACGAGAGCTGCGGGCCAGGGCGCGCGCCCGCGCCTGGCTCAGCCGCCTCTCGATCGTTCGTTCCTGCCAACTGGCCGGCATTTCGGAGTCGGTGTCGACGAGCTCGAGATCTGGTTCGGGTTCCTGCCCGGCGCGCTTCTTGGAAGTCATGATGTCCCTGAGAATACGCGTTCTTCCGAGGCGGGGGCGACCTACCTACACGGGTATGTTGATTGCGACTCTGCGCAGGGCGTTCCCATCCCCCGGCCCCGACCCGTCGAGCGACCCCATGCGCTACCCTGGAAACGTCCATTCTCGCTTGTGGGAATCGCAGTTTCGCGTGCCGCTGTTCAAAGGAGTGCCGCATGACCGCAGACATCCTGATCGTGTCGCCGGACGACCACCTCGTCGAGCCCGCCGATCTGTGGACCAGCCGGCTGCCTGAGCGCCATCGCGACATCGGCCCGCGGATCGTCCGGCACCGGGGACGCATGGATCCGACGGTCACCTCCGATGTGTCGTTCATCGAGGACGAGAACGGTCGGGACGCCGACATCTGGCACTACGAGGACGCGATCATCCCGATCCCGCTGATCAGCGCGGCGGCCGGATACGAGATCGACGAGCTGACCACCGACCCGATCACCTACGACGAAATGCGCCCCGGCTGTTTCCGACCCAAGGACCGGCTCGCCGACATGGACATCGCGGGCATCGAAGCGTCCGCCTGCTTCCCCAACACGCTCGTCCGGTTCTGCGGGCAGCGCTTTCTCTACGGCAAGGACAAGGATCTGGCCCTGCTGTGCGTGCAGGCCTACAACGACTTCCAGATCGACGAGTGGGCGGCGGATTCCGACGGCCGGTTGATCCCCCTTGGCATCATTCCGTTGTGGGACGTCGAACTGGCCGCCAAGGAGGTCGACCGGGTCGCCGCGAAAGGGATGCCCGCGGTTTGCTTCTCCGAACTCCCGTCGCGGCTGGACCTACCGTCCATTCACAGCGGCTACTGGGATCCGTTCTTCGCCGCATGCGAACGCAACGACGTCGGCATCATGCTGCATATCGGCTCGAGTTCGTCACTGACCAAGTCCTCCCCCGACTCGCCGCACGTCGTCACCAGCGCGCTGATGGCGGTCAACTGCACCATCGCGCTGGTGGACTGGCTGTTCTCCGGCAAGCTCAAGCAGTTCCCGAACCTCAAGCTGGCGTTCGCCGAAGCCCAGGCGGGCTGGATCCCCTACTACCTGCAACGCGTCGACGAGGTCTGGGAGGACCGGCGGGGATGGGGTGGCATCCACCCGTTGTTGACCGAGCCCCCGAGCACCCAGGTGCCCGGACGCGTGTGGTTTTCCACCTTCGGCGACCCGGTGGCGTTTCGCATTCTCGACCTGATCGGCCCGGATCAGCTCATGTTCGAGACCGACTACCCGCACAACGACACGAACTGGCCGAAGAGCCTCGAGGTCGCCAACAAGGCGACCGCGGGTCTCGATGAGGAGACCAAGCGAAAGGTCTTGTCCACCAACGCCAAGAACTTCTTCGGGCTGACGTAGCCGTCTCAGATTCGGCGACTGTGCGGTTTCGTACGCGACACACCGGTGCGCGCGTATCAGAGCGCACAGTCGCGGATATCGTGGGCAGGCCTTACAGCGCTTGCCAGTTCGGTTTGCGCTTCTCCAGGAACGCCCGCGGGCCCTCGATGGCGTCCTTGGTCAAGGCCACCTTCATCCGGTAGTTCTCGGCGAGCAGTTCGGCTTCGTAGATCGGCAGCGTCAAACCCTTGCGCACGGCCATCCGCGATCCTCGCACCGCAAGCGGCGCATTGGAATTGACGATATCGGCGATCTCCCACGCCCGGTCCATGAGCGTGTCGTGCGCGACCACCTCGGTGAAGATGCCCAGGTCGTAACAGCGCTGCGCGTCGAGTTGTTCGTGCCTGCCCATCAGGATCAGCCGCATGGCCACGGGCAGCGGCAGGATCCGGGCGAGCCTGACCCCTTCCCGGCCCGATGTCACGCCGATGCTCACGTGCGGGTCCATCAGCGACGCCCGCTCGGACGCGATGGTGATGTCGGCCGTGGTGACCAGGTCCATGCCCGCACCGCACGCGATGCCGTTGACCGCGCAGATGATCGGTTTGGTCATCTGCAGCCACGGGGGTGTCGCCTCCTGCGGGGCATCCCATTGGCGCATCGAGCTGAGGATGGACTCGCCCTGGTTGTCGATCCCCGCCGCGTTCTCCATGTCGTGGTCGGCGGCCTTGTTGACGTCGGCGCCCACACACAACGCCCTGCCTGCGCCCGTGACGATGACGGTCCAGATGTCCTGCGAGCGTTCGATCTCGGCGTACACCTCGGCGAGCTCGGCGATCATCTCGTCGTTGATCGCGTTGAGCACTTCGGGGCGGTTCAGCGTCACACACGCGGTATGACCGGAGACCTCGAACGTGACGGTGTCGTAATTGCTCATCTCACTCCACAGCTGCGGTGTCACGGGCGGTCGGGCGGATGCCCAGAATCTCATGGAAGCGATCACAGTAGCGCGGCCACACCTCGGGATTGAGCAGCCGAGGTGGCATGCGCCCGGCGAAGATCGTCTGCCACTGCGTGGCGGTGGCGACCGCGATGTCGCGGGCCGCCTCCTCGGTGATGCCCGCGACGTGCGGGGTGGCGACGACGTTGTCGAGCCGCAGCAGCGGATTGTCCTGTCGCGGCGGCTCCTCGTGAAACACGTCGAGCCCCGCGCCGGCGATCCCGCCGTTGACCAACGCGTCGTACAGGGCCGCCTCGTCATGCACGGGCCCACGTGCGGTGGTGATGAAGTACGCCGACGGCTTCATCGCGGCGAACTCACGAACCCCGAACAGCCCGCGTGTCTCTTCGGTCAACGGGCAGGTGACCTGAACGAAGTCCGACCGCTCGACCAGCTCGGTGAGCCCCACGAGCGCCACTTTCTTAGCGGTGGCGGTCTTTTCGTCGACGTAGGGGTCGAAGACCAGGACCTCCATGCCGAACGGCGCGCACAACTGAACGAGCCGGCCGCCAATGGCACCGAGGCCGACGACACCGAGCGTCTTGCCGAGCAACTGTGTGCCCCGCAGCGCCAGTCGATCACCGAGCGGGCCGCCGCGCAGCGCCCGATCAGCCGCGGTGATCTTCTTGGCCAGGTCGAGCATCAGTCCGAGCGCGTGTTCGGCCACCGCCTCGGCGCCGGGACCCGAGTTGTTGCACACCGCGATTCCCGCGCGTGTGCACGCTTCGACATCAATCACGTCGTAGCCGGCGCCCGCCGAGCACACGGCGAGCAGTTGCCGGCAACGCTCCACCAGCGGCTGTCCCGCCAGCCACTGCGCACCGTCGGCAACGGAGGCGACGTCGGTTCGGGTGGCGACCTGATATCCGTGTGCGGATTCCAGTGCCGCCCAACCCTGCTCGTCAGACGCGTTGAGATCGAGCTTGACGACCTCGATGTCACCTCCGGCCAGGATGTCTGCGGCGACCGGGTCGGTCCATCTCTCGTAGACCAGCCGGGGGCGGGTTCTCATCGCTTGATTTTAGGTTTCGCCTGCGCTGCCTTGAACATATCGGCCAACTCGTCGTTCACGTTCTTGTAGTCGTTGCGCGCGATCGTGCCGTCGCGCCCCGGCACGGGGTCGTAGCCGAGCCGCAGATCCTTGTTCTCCATGTGGAAGTACTCCCGCCCGATGGGCAGGCGGCGGTCCTCGCGCGGCACCTCCATCCACGCCCGCAGGAAGCAGCGCGCCTTCTTCGGATCGGTGCTGCTGACGAAGTCGGACCGCGAGTGGCACATCGCAAAGTTGTTGGCGACCGCCGCTTCACCGGACTCCAGGCGGAACTCCACCTGCTGTTCGACGAGGATGGTGCGCAGCAACTCGATGGCTTCGCTCTGTTCCGGGGTGAACTCGCGACCGAGTGTGTACATCGCGGGCAGGATGCTGCTGTAGGTGAAGTTGATGCAGATCCGTCCGTCGATCTGGGAGAACACCGGCACGTCGTACGGAGTCACGTCCGGTTGGTCGTCGGGTTGCTCGCTGCGCCGGTGATGCGGGAAGCCCTGGTAGAGCACGGGCAGCAGGTCGGGACGTTCGTCGAGAATCCGGTTGTGCGCGGCGGGCCCGCTGGCGAACTGGCTTTCACCGCCCCGCGCGGCGGGGTAGACGCACAGCAGCGACAGGATGTCCGCCGCGTCGTTGTGCATCGCGAGCTCGGCACTCGACTTTGTTCCTCGGGCGGGCTGCACGCCGTTGGGCAGCACCTCCTCCTGGACCCGCACCATGCGGTGCCCGAAGGAGTTGTTCGACACCAGGTAACCGAGGTGCGTGCAGAATGCCCAGTAGATGCGCTCCAGTTCGTCGATCGAATGCTGTTCGACCGGGAATCCGCGCACGCACGCCAAGCCCTTGCCGAACATCACTTCCCGATACAGCCGGGCGAGATCGTCGTCGAGATCGGGATGCCGGGCGTCCTCGGGTGTGATGTCGTCGCGGTCCTTGTGCGCGGTCTTGGCCAGGATGGACTCCAGCGCGGCGACGTTGCGCGACGACAGGTCGAACGCGAAGTCCTCCTTGCTCGTGAAATCGGCGCCGGTCCACGCCATCGGGTGGGTGACTTGCTCGGTGTAGATCGCGGTGGGCATCCGTCCTCCTGTTGTGGTGCCGAGACTTTCGGTTATCGGCTCGCCGTGTCGCTCTCGAGCTCACGCAGGGCGTGCGCGCGGGCAGTGGCCGCCTCGGTCATCATCCCGACGTCGGTTCCAGCCGAGATGAAGCGCAACCCCAGCCCTGCGAAGCGTTTCAGCAGGTCAAGGGACTTTATCCCGGCTACTCCCAGCGCGACACCATGTGCGCGACAGGCCGCTGCGACCGAGTCTACTGCACGATGGAAATGCTCATTCTCATATTGCCCGTGGATGCCCATCTCGGCGGTCAGGTCGCTGGGACCCAGCAGAATCATGTCCACGCCGTCCACGGCCGCGATCTGGTCGCACGCCGCGACCGCGTCGGGCGTTTCGATCATCACCGCCACCACCGTGCGGCGTTCGAGGTCAGCGGTGAGCTCGGTCGCAGGACGCGGCGCATAGCCGCTCACCGCGTTGAATCCGGAGATGGACCGGTGACCCACGGGCGGAAACCGCGCGGCGTCGACAATCGCCTGCGCTTCTCGACTCGAGTCAACATGCGGCACAATCACTCCCACCGCTCCACCGTCGAGGACGCGGGCGATGACACTCGGGTCGTGCGACGGCACCCGAACCAGCGCCGGGATGCCGGCACCCAGGGCGGCGACACACAGCATTTGCGCGGTCTCGAGCGAGCACGAAGTGTGCTCCAGGTCGACATACACGGCGTCGTAGCCACAGGCGGCCGCGATCGCCGGAACGTCGGGGGTACGGGCGTTGAGCAGCGCCAGACACAACACCAGACGATCGCCGCTCAGGGCGTCTCGCAGCGATACCGGCACCAACTCACGGTAACCGACTGAGAACGGGGATTCCACTATCTCGTTAACGCCATTATCACCTGTGGTAACCATTACGTATGCCCCAAAACCGGGTCGCGGTCGTCGGTGCCGCACTGTCAGATTGCGGACGAACGCCCGACAAGACCGCAGTGGCGCTGATGGCCCAAGCCGCACGACGCGCCCTGGCGGACGCGGGCCTGACGAAGGACGACGTCGACGGCCTCGGCGCCCACGGCACGCTGCTGCCCCCGGTCGAGGTGAGCGAGTACCTGGGCCTGCGGCCGGCGTGGGTCGACGCCACCAACGTCGGCGGATCGTCGTGGGAGGTCATGGCCGGGCACGCGGCGGCCGCGATCGCCGCGGGCGAGATCGACGTCGCCCTGCTGACATACGGTTCGACCGCCCGCTCCGACGTCAAACGCCGGGTCCGGCCCTCGGCAGCGGCGCTGAGCACCGGCGGCGCCATGCAGTTCGAAGCGCCCTATGGCGCCACGCTGATCGCCAAGTACGCCATGGCGGCCAGACGCCACATGATCGAATACGGCACCACCGAAGACCAGCTGGCCGAGGTCGCCGTCGCCGCGCACGAGTGGGCGGCCATGAACGAGAACGCCTTTGAGCGGGACCGGATCACCGCTGCGGATGTCGCTTCGGCGCCGATGCTCGCCGACCCGTTCACCGCCAAGCACGTGTGCCTGCGAACCGACGGCGGTGGCGCCGTCGTGCTGGCCGGCGAGCGGGTGGCCAAGGACTGCGCCAAGGAACCGGTCTGGATCCTCGGCGCCGCCGACGCGGCATCGCACGTGAGCATGAGC
The DNA here is from genome assembly GCF_010725725.1 of Mycolicibacterium pulveris. Classification (NCBI taxonomy): domain Bacteria; kingdom Bacillati; phylum Actinomycetota; class Actinomycetes; order Mycobacteriales; family Mycobacteriaceae; genus Mycobacterium; species Mycolicibacterium pulveris. The sequence goes on from NZ_AP022599.1 coordinate 1,982,149, forward strand.
GAGTGGGCCGACTTCACGACATCCGCTGCCGCACTGTCGGGTCCACGCGCGTTCGCGCAAGCCGGGGTCAGCCCGGCCGACATCGACGTCTGCCAGCTCTACGACTCGTTCACCTCGACGGTCCTGCTCACGGTGGAGGATCTCGGCTTCTGCGCCAAGGGCGAGGGCGGTCCGTTCATCGCCTCCGGGGCGCTGCGGCCCGGCGGTGCGCTGCCCACCAACACCGACGGCGGGGGCTTGGCGTCCTGTCACCCGGGTATGCGCGGGATGTTCCTGATGGTGGAGGCGGTCCGGCAACTGCGTGGGGAATGCGGGGAGCGTCAGGTCGACGGCGCACGGTTGGCCTGCGTTCACGCGATGGGCGGCTTCTTCACCCACAGCGCGACGATGATCCTCGGGAGGCAGTGATGGGCACACCCGTTGGCCCGAACCGGCCGACCGTCGACATCGACAGCGAGGCCTGGTGGGCCGCGATCCAGGACCGCAGGCTGATGGTAAACCGCTGCGGCTCATGTGAGCGAAACTCCTTGTATGTCCGCCCGTTCTGCCCCCACTGCTGGAGCGAGGATGTGAACCTGGTGCCCGCGAGCGGACGGTCACGCCTCTACACGTGGAGCGTGATCCGCCAGAACGCCGCACCTTTCGACGCGGACCTGCCCTACATCGTTGCGATGGTCGACCTCGAGGAAGGGCCCAGGCTGATGACCGTGGTCACCGACTGCCCGGTCGAACAACTGTGCGCGGGAATGCAACTCGAACTCGCCTTCCGCGAGGACACCGACGGATTCGTCGTACCGGTCTTCCGGCCGCTCGCATGACGAGGTCCGCCGCGCTACGCGAGGCGATCGGCCACGACCCGCGGGCGCCCCTTCGAACCTGCATCCAGCGAGTTGCGTTGCACCTTGCCGTTGGCGTTGAGCGGTAACGGCTCGTCCCAGAACACCAGTTCCTCGGGCAGCTTGTACTTCGGCAGGCCCCCCGCCATCAGCACCTCGGCGACGTCGGCCAGCGCCAGTCGAACACCGTCGTCGAGCACCATGGCCACCGCGAGCCGCTCCCCGGTGGTCGCGTCGGGTACGGAATACGCCGCGCAGTCCCGCACACCGGAGATGGCGGCCACCGCCTCCTCGACCTCCGCCGCCGGGATCTTCATGCCGTTGCGGATGATGATGTCCTTGATGCGCCCGATGATGCGCACCCGGTTCCCGGTCATCTCGGCCACATCGCCGGTCCGGAACCAGTCCCCGTCGAATGCGTCGGCGTCGTCCTCGCTGTCCGTGTAACCCAGGAACGCATGCGGACCCTTGATGCAGCACTCGGCCGGGTCGCCCGCGGATCCGACCCGGATGTCGACATCCTGCAGTGCCACACCATCATCGGCGTGACGCACCGCTCTGCTCTCGGTTCGCAGCCCTGACGTGCTGACCGGCACCTCTGAGGATCCGTACGCTCGCATGACGACGATTCCGAAATCGTCCTCGACCCGTTCGACGATGCGCCGGTCGAGCATGGTTCCGCCGAGATACACCGCGCGCAGCGGCACGTCCTTCCCGCGGGCGACCGCCTCGTCGAGCAGCCGGTCCAGAAGCCGGTCCGGTCCGCCGTACCACGTCGCCTCCGACGCCAACAGAAGATCACAGGTGGCGACGGGATCCCAGCGGTCTTCTAGCACCACGGGCACGGCGAGCATCGGCCCGATGAACAACGCCTGCAGCACACCGGTGACCGAGGCGAGCGGGCTGATGAGAAAGATGCGGTCGTCGGCACCGAGGCCGGCCGCGGCGATGTAGTTCGCCGACGCCTTGGCCAACGTGCTCAACGAATGGATGACCCCCTTGGGCCGCGACGTCGTGCCGGACGTGTAGAGGACGAAGGACGGTTCGTCCGCGGGCCGCATCGGCCTGGCCGGCGGCGAAGCATCCCGCGCGCTCAAGATGTCGATCCATCGGCAGGCGTCGCGCAACTCCGCCTCACCCGTGGGTGGCCACTCGGGAGCCACCCCGTATCGGGCCCCGGTCCGCGCGACGATGTCGGCGATCTGCGTCGGCCCCGCGCTGCGCGGCACGAGCAGCACCACCGCGTCGACCCGGACGGCGGCGTGCACCGCGACGGCGGAGCCGATGTCATTGCCTGCCACCACGACCAGCGGGGTCGCTGCGCCGACGCCGGCCTCACGCAGTGCGTGCGACGCGCGATCGACCCGTTCGTCGAGTTCCGCGTAGGTCAACTCCGCCCCACGGGTGAGCAGCGCCGACCGCGTCGGATACCGCTCAGCGGTACGCCGCACGAGATCGAGCGGCTGTTCCGACCAGAAGCCGCCGGCCCGATATCGGGAGCGCAGACGGTCCGCTCGCTGCTGTGCATGGTGCAGCAGCGCGCTGGCCCCACTCATGGTGTCCTCCGATGCGAATGCAGATTCTCGTCTACGTAAATGTAACCTCTCACGCATGTCGCAGATGAATTTCGAAGACCAGGTAGCCGTCGTCACCGGTGCGGGCGGAGGGCTAGGACGGTGTCACGCACTCGAACTCGCTCGTCGGGGCGCCCGTGTTGTGGTCAACGATCTCGGCAGCGCGGTCGACGGAAGCGGTGCTTCGATCTCGGCCGCCCAAGCGGTGGTCGACGAGATCACCGCCGCCGGTGGCACGGCGATCGCCAACGGTGACTCCGTCGCTACCGAGGACGGTGGCGCAGCGATCGTCGCCGCGGCGATGGACGCCTTCGGTCGAGTCGACATCCTGATCAACAACGCGGGCATTCTGCGCGACGCGGCGTTCAAGAACATGACCGCCGAACAGGTCGACGCGGTGCTCACCGTCCACCTGACCGGCGCCTTCAACGTGACCAGGGCCGCGTGGCCGATCATGCGTGAGCAGAACTACGGGCGAATAGTCCAAACGACCTCTGGCACGGGGCTGTTCGGTAACTTCGGGCAGGCGAACTACGGCGCCGCCAAGATGGGTCTGGTCGGGATGATGCACGTCCTTGCGATCGAAGGCGCCCGCAACGGCATCGCCATCAACGCCGTCGCACCGATCGCACGTACCCGGATGACCGAGGACATCATGGGCGAAGCCGGCAAGGCGATGGACCCGGAACTGGTCACCCCCGTTGTCCTCTACCTGTCGCACCCCGATTGCGACCGTACCGCCCACATCTACTCCGTGGGTGCGGGCAAGGTGTCGCGGGTATTCATCGGTGTCACCAAGGGTATAGAGAATCGCGAACTCACACCGGAATTCGTCGCCGAAGCGATCGACGAGATCGACGACGCCACGGCCTTCACGATCCGCGGCGGACCCGCGAAAGGCTGACGTCAGCGGCCCTGAAAGTTCGGACGCCGACGCTCGGCAAAGGACCTCAAGCCCTCCTGCAGGTCGGCGGTGCGTGAGACCACCTCCTGCGCCCAGGCCTCCTGCTCGAAGGCGCGGTCGCGGCCGGACTCCGACGACACGGACAACAGGCGTTTGGTCAGCCCCAGCGTCACCGTGGGACCCGCGGCCAGCCGTCCCACCAGCTCCTCGGCGACCGCGTCGGCCTCGCCCGGTGCGACCACGCGGTTGACCAGGCTGAGTCGCTCACATGTCCGGGCGTCGACGGGATCGCCGAGCATGAGCAGTTCGGTGGCCTTACGCAGCCCCACGATCCTGGTCAGCAGGTATATCGCCCCCGAGTCGGGCAGTATGCCGCGCTGCACGAACGCCGGAACCAGCTTCGCATCCGTGGACATCACCACCAGATCGCAGGCCAGCACCAGGCTGAAACCCGCACCCGCCGCCGCGCCCTTGACCGCCGCCACGACCGGCTTGTCGCAATCGAGCACCGCGGCAATCAGCCGTTGGTAACCCTTCTGCAGCATCCGGGCGATGTCGCCGGGCCTCTTCTCCGCCGCGGGCTGATTCGCATGCGGCCCCAATCCCGCACCCGAGCAGAAGTGCCGATCCCCGGTCGCGCGCAACAACACCGCCCGCACCGACGAGTCTTCGGCGGCGCTGAGAAACGCGTCCGTCAGCGCATCACGATCCAACGGCGACAACGAGTTTCCGACATCCGGCAGGTCGATGGTGATCCGGCACACGCCATCTGTTCCGACGGCGACCTGGATCCCTGTCTGTTCTGCTGTCAACCGGCTCACCCCTGCGTTAACGACGTTTCCGTTTTTCGGGTATCTTAATTTCCGCCGACGTCCCGACCGACCATTCCGGCCGAACTGAGGAGGCCATGCGTGACCGAGCCCTCTACAGCGGGCCAGATCACCGATGAGGGTCTGGCCAGGTTGCGCGCCACCATCGGCATCGCCGTGCCGCATCCCCAACCGCCGCACTACCGCCGCCCCAACGAGGACACGTTCCGGATCGTCGCGGAAAGCTACGGCGATGCCAACCCGCTGTGGTCGGATCCGGAGTACGCGACCAAATCGGTGTGGGGTGAGGCGATCGCACCGCCACCGCTGATCGGCGGCGACACCCTCATCGGTGAAGACGAGATCACCGAACTGTCCGCGGAGGACCGCGCGGCCACCAAGGGTGATCCGCTGCGCGGCGTGCACGCCTTCTACGGCGGGTCAGCGCGAGAGTGGTGGGCGCCGCTGCGTGCGAACCGTCGGGTCTTCCGGCGCAACGCCCTCGTCGCCGCACTCGACAAGAGCAGCGAGTTCGCCGCGCGCGCGGTGCACGAATGGTCGGCGCAGGTGTTCCGCGACGACGAAGGCGTCCTTCTCGGCGGTCAGTACCGGAACATGATCCGCACCGAGCGCAGCAAGGCCAGGGGCCGCAAGAAGTACGAGTCGGTGGCCATCAAGACGTGGACCGCCGAGGAGATCGCCGAGATCGACGAGCGGTACGCCCGCGAGGCGCCCAGGGGCGCGGAGCCGCGCTGGTGGGAGGACGTGACCGAGGGCGACGAGATGGGTCCGCTCACTAAGGGGCCGCTCACCGTCACCGACATGGTGTGCTGGCACATCGGCATGGGCACCGGCATCTATGGCGTGCGGCCGCTGAGGCTGGCCTGGCGCAACCGGCAACGGATTCCCCGGTTCTACACGCCCAACGAGCAGGGTGTCCCCGACGTCCAGCAGCGCGTGCACTGGGAGCCCAGCGCCGCCCAAAACGCCGGTAACCCAACGACGTTCGACTACGGACGGATGCGCGAGACCTGGCTGATTCATCTGTGCACCGACTGGATGGGCGATGACGCCTGGCTGTGGAAGCTGGACTGCGAGTTCCGGCTGTTCAACTACGTCGGCGACCTGCACACCATCACCGGCGTCGTGACGCGCAAGTACCTCGCCGAGGGCGACCGACCGGCGGTCGACGTGGACCTCGCGGCGACCAATCACCGCGGCGAGGTCACCACGCCGGGTCACGCCACGATCCTGCTGCCGAGCAGGGAACGCGGTCCTGTCCGGCTGCCCGATCCGCCGGGCGGGGCCACGAACCTCTCCGAACTGTTGTCGGCCGTCTCGGCCCGATTCGCCGGGCAGTGAGTTCCGCCGTGAGCTACTCGAGCGTGCCAGGGCTCCAAGCCGAATTGGACGGCCCCGTCCTGCGCCTGACGTTGGACCGGGCCGAAAGACGCAACGCCGTCAACGACACCATGCTCGACGCGATGGTCGGCCACCTCGCCGCGGCCGGAACCGACGAAGCGGTGCGCGTCATCCGCATCGACGCCGCAGGACCGGATTTCTGCGCGGGTTCCGACCTGGTCGCCAACAACGCGAAGTCCGAGCGCACGCCCCGGGTTGGCAGCACCCAGCGCCGGCTGCCCAACAAGGCCAACCGGCTGATCCCGTTGCTACTGGAAACTCAGGTCCCGATCGTCGCCGTGGTCCGCGGCTGGGCGGCCGGCCTGGGTTTCCACATCGCACTGGCATCGGACTTCTGCGTCGCCGCCGAGGATGCCCGGTTCTGGGAACCGTTCATGGCGCGCGGCTTCACCCCCGACAGCGGCGCGGCCTGGCTGCTGCCCCGGCTCGTCGGGCTGGTGCACACCCGCCGCTTGCTGATGCTCGGTGAGGAGCTCTCGGGAACCACCGCCGCCGAGTGGGGGATCATCCACGGCGCTCATCCCGACGCTGAACTCGACTCCGCCGCAGCCGAACTCGTCGACCGACTGGCAGGGGCACCCACGGTGGCGCTGGGCCTCACCAAGTGGCTGCTGCAGAGCGGCAACGGACTCGATCTCGACCGTCATCTACACAACGAAGCGATGGCACTCGAACTGTCTAGCCGCAGTGAGGATTTCAAGGAAGGCCTGGCCGCCTTCCGGGACAAACGCAACGCACAGTTCAAAGGCCGTTGAAGACAGTGAGCTCACTGCCGATCACCTCAGAGACCACCGCTGCCGAGGCTGTCAGCATCGTGCAGAAGTGGGTCGAGGCCGAAGTACCCGCCGGCTGGCGCACAGCCGCAGCCGAGGGCCCCGCCGCGCTGCGGTCCGTGCGCACCCCGCAGGATTACCGGGACTGGTATCCGGTTTTCGCTCGCTCCGGCCTGGTGGCGCCGACCTGGCTGCCCGAACACGGCGGCCTCGCCGTAGGCAAGGACGTCGCACGCGCAATCGAGGACGTGCTCGCGCCGCTGCGGCTGACCCGGCTGAACCCGTTGGGGCTCAACAACACCGCCGCGGCGCTGTTCAGCCACGGCACCGAGGAGCAGCGGCGGCGCTTCCTGCCGCCCATCGTGCGCAACGAGGAAAAATGGTGTCAGCTGTTCAGCGAGCCCGGCGCAGGATCCGACCTCGCCTCGCTGGCCACCCGCGCGGTGCGCGACGGCGACGATTGGGTGATCTCCGGACAGAAGGTGTGGACCACCTGGGCCGACGAGGCGGACTTCGCGATCCTGCTCGCCCGTACCGACCCCGATCAGCCCAAACACCGGGGCATCACCTACTTCCTGCTCGACATGCACCAACCCGGCGTTTCAGTGCGGCCGCTGCGGCAGATCACCGGTGAGGCCGAGTTCAACGAGGTCTTCCTCGACGGTGCGCGTGTCCCCGACGCCCATCGGGTCGGAGACGTCAACGACGGTTGGCGGGTCAGCGCCTCGACCCTGTCCAGTGAGCGCCAGATGGTGTCGGGTTCGGGATCCGGTGGCATGGGCCGCCTCGGCGGCTCCAGTGCGGAACGGCTGATCTCGCTCGCCCGCGAAACCGGGCGCTGGGACGACCCCGTGGTACGAGGCAAGATCATGCGCCTGTGGGCCCAGGAGCAGATCCGCGGCTGGACCAACGCGCGTGTGCGCGCGGCGCTTTCGGCCGGTCAATCGCCAGGTGCGGCGTCCTCCATCGGCAAGGTCCACCAGGCCACGCTCAACCAGCAGATCCAGGATCTCATGGTGGATCTGTTGGGCACGGCCGCGGTGGCCTGGCCGGCGTCCGACGATCCGGACGAGCTGCCTCGCGAGGTACAGGGCATGATGCGCAGCCTCGCCAACAGCACCGAGGGCGGCACCACTGACATCAACAAGAACATTCTCGGTGAGCGCGTACTCGGCCTGCCCAAAGAGCCGGACCCGTGGAAGGGCAAGCCCTGGAAAGAGATTCCGCGCTCATGAGCGGCTACGAGCGGTTGGTCGTCGACAAGTCCGACGGTGTCGGATGGCTGATCCTGGACCGTCCCGATGCCGGCAACGCGTTCGACGCGCTGATGCTCGACGAGCTCGAGGCCGCCTGGACCCAGCTGGACACCGATCCGGACGTGCGCGTCATCGTCAACACCGCCAACGGCAAGGCGTTCTGTACCGGGATGGACGTGGTGCAGGTCGCCAGGGACAAGCAGGCCATGCGCAAACACTCGCGCCGCACCCGGGATGCCGAGCTGAAGATCTCGTCGTGGCACTGTGACGTGTGGAAGCCGGTGATCGCGGCGGTGAACGGGGTGTGCGCCGGCGGGGGGCTGCACCTGGTCGCCGACGCCGACATCGTCATCGCCGCCGAAAACGCATCGTTCGTCGACCCGCACGTGTCGGTCGGGCAGGCGGTGGCGTATGAGGCCATCACCTTGCTGCGCAAGTCGCCGATGGAGGCGATCACCCGAACGACGCTCAGCGGCAAGGGTGAGCGGATCTCCGCGCAGCGTGCCTACGAGTTGGGCATCATCTCACAGGTCGTTCCTGCCGATCAGCTCCGCGCGGAGGCCGGCCGGCTGGCCGCTGCCGTCGCGACCAATTCACCCACCGCGATGCGCGCCACCAAGAAGGCGCTCTGGCACTCCCTGGAAGTCGGGCTGTCGGAAGCGAGAAATGCCGCGGCTGAGACCATCCGGCGTCTGCGCGACCACCCCGACCACGCCGAGGGCGCACGGGCGTGGCGAGAGAAGCGGCCGGCGCACTGGCACCCACTTGACCCGGTGGAGGTTTCGTGACCTACCAGAGATTGATCGTCGAGCGCCGCGGGCCGGTCGGCTGGATCATCAACAACCGGCCCGACCGGCTCAACGCGTACGACGCGCGGATGCGCGAGGAGTTCCCCAAGGCATGGGCGGAACTGGACGCCGACCCTGATGTGCGGGTCATCGTCCACACCGGCAACGGCAGGGCCTTTCAGGTGGGCGCCGACGTCGACGACCTCGACGGCGAAGGCGTGCAGCAGTATCGGGAGGTCATGGAAACCCTCGATCTGAAGTTGACGGGCTGGCACTGCAATGTGGGCAAGCCGGTCATCACCGCGGTCAACGGGGTGTGCGCGGGCGGTGGGCTGCACTGGGTCGCCGATGCCGACGTCGTCATCGCCGCCTCGGACGCCACCTTCGTCGACCCGCACGTCTCCATCGGCCAGGTCAGTGCCCTGGAGACGATCGCGTTGATGCGAAAGATGCCGGCCGAGGCGGTGTTACGGATGGCGCTGGCCGGCAGCCACGAACGCCTGAGCGCTCAACGCGCATACCAACTCGGCATGATCAGCCAGATCGTCGATCCGCCCGACAAGTTGCGCGACGTCGCGCAGGAGCTGGCCGAGAAGATCGCCAGGAACTCGCCCGCCGCGATGCGGGCCACCAAACGCGCGCTGTGGGGCGCTCTCGAGCACGGCCTGACCGACGCATGCCGCGAGGGCGCCAAACACCTCACGTCGATGTGGGGTCATCCCGACCAGGACGAGGGCCCACAGGCATTCGCCGACAAACGGACCCCAAATTGGCGGCCACTGGAGGCGGATTCGTGAGCCTCGCCGACCTGCTGGCCGATCTTCCCGACACCGCGGTGCACACGCTGGCGGTCGACGTGTCACGCGCCGAGCTGTCCGCGAGCGCCGACCGGCTGGGCGTCCTGCTCACCGACGCCGGCCTGAGCGGCGGTCAGGTGGTCGCGGCGATGCTTCCCAACGAGGCCACGACGGTCGCGGCGCTGTTCGGCGCCTGGCGTGCCGGTGCCGTGTACACACCGCTCAACCCGCGGGCCGCCGATGCGGAGCTGGCCATCCAGCTCGAGACCCTCACGCCGGTCGCGGTGATCACGACGCCCGAACTGGCCGAGAGGTTCACGGCGTTCTCGGTGCCCGTCATCACCGGATCGAACCTGGCGTGGACTCTGACGTCGTCCTGCCAACCGCCCGCAGACACACGTCGGTACGACGCCGACGTCGCTCTGCTGCAGTTCACGTCCGGGACCACCGGACCGCCGAAGCCGGTGCCGCTGCGCCACAGCACCGTGCTCGACCTGATCGACCGGTTGCTGGCCAAGCTGCGGGGCGCAAAAGGCGCCAGCCGCAAGGACAATCGGGCGCCGATGCCGAACCTGGTGCCGCTGTCGCTGTCCCTGTGGGCGGGTATCTACCAGGTACTGTTCGCCTTCCGGGCGGGCTCCGGCGTCGTGCTCATGGACCGGTTCTCCCCCGCGGACTTCGCGGCGCTGGTCAAGCGCCACCAGCTGCGCTCCACAGTCCTGCCTCCGGCGGCGTTGACCATGGTCCTGCACGACGAAGCGGTCACGGACCTGTCGCCACTGCGGATCGTCCGCTCCATCACCGCCCCCCTGTCTCCCGTGCAGGCCGGCAGGTTCCGCGACAAGTTCGGCGTGATCGTGCTGAATTCCTACGGACAAACCGAGCTCGGCGGAGAGGTCGTCGGATGGTCGGCCGCCGATGCCCGCGAGTGGGGCGAGACGAAGCTCGGTTCGGTCGGGCGTCCGCTGCCGGGTATCGACGTGAAGATCGTCGACGACGAGGTCATGGTCCGCACACCCACGACAGCGGCCCGCAAGATCGACCCCGCGTTCCTCGACCGACTCACCGACGACGGGTGGTTTCACACCGGCGACCTGGGCTGGTTCGACGAGGACGGTTTTCTCTGGCTCGACGGACGCGTGTCGGACATGATCAACCGCGGCGGGCTCAAGGTGTTCCCCGGCGCCGTCGAGGATGTGCTGCTGAGCGCCGACCGCGTGCGGGAGGCCGCGGTGGTGGGCGTGCCCGACGAGCGGCTCGGCGAAGTGCCGTGGGCCTTCGTCGTCCGTGCCGACGCTTCGCTCGGCGAGGACGAGCTGATCGCCTGGTGCCGTGAGCACCTGACGCCGTACCGCGTTCCGGTGCGTGTGGTCTTCGTCGATCGACTGCCGCGCAACGACGTCGGCAAGGTCGTCAAGCGCGAGCTCGCCGCGCTCGCCGACGTCTGACGAGCAGACGCGTGCACCCCCTTTTGGGCGCCGTTTTGGGGGTTTTCGCGTCTGCTCGCGCGGATTGCCGGTTGAAAACGGTTCTTCTCATATCTGAGAACAGTGTTATTCTCGTCGGGATCCAGGGTTTTCGCCGGCAGAGGGGCGCACGATGTGGCAGGAACTTGTACGGCTGACCGTGACCTGGGTGGTGATGTGCGGACTGGTCGCCTTCTTCTACTGGATGCTCGGCAACATCGGCACATTCTGATCGAGCAGAGGTAGGAAAGCGATGCAGGATCAGGATCGACGGCGTAAGCGCGGCTTGATCGCGTTTCAGATCTTCATCTACGGCGTGCTGATCGCGATGTTCGCGATCCAGGTCCAGATGTACTTCACCAGAGACTGGTGACGCCGATGACGTCGCCGAGCCCAAACCGGTCGCTTACCATGGACGACCACGAGGCGCAGACACGCGCTGCGCAGCGCCGCGCCGATCGCTGGTGTATCGCCGGCACCGCGCTCATGGGCACCCTCGTCCTCGGTCTCATCGGTCTGCCGGTGTTCTGTCGCGGCATCTACCTGTTGCGGAAGGCCCAGCGCGAAGGCTTGTCGGTCCGGCCGATGATGGTGACACTGATCGGATACGTCATCATCCTCGACGCCGCGCTGAACAGCATCGGTTGGGCCCTCGACCTGTTCGCCAACCACGCCCTGATCACCCGCACGGTCTTCACCGCATGGGGCAACCTCATCGACGCGGGCTACTTCTGGCACTACAACGAACTCTGGATCGGCGGCGCCGGCGCCCCCGGCGAGAAGGCGTGGGTGATGGTCTGCGTGCTCATCGCGTTTCCCATGCGGATCGCCGCCGCGATCGCCCTGCTGCAGATGAAACGCTGGGGCCACCAATGGACGATCGTGACGTGCTGGTTCGGCGTGATCGTCTGGACCGGCTACATCCTCAACATGACGATGTACGCCGACGTCCGCTACACGGCGGTCGGATTGCCGGTTTTCGGATGGTGGGCGTTCAACATCTTCTACATCACGCCGTTCCTCGCCATTCCGTACCTCCACACCGTCAACCGCGAGATCTTCTCCGACTAAGGCAGCCGAGAAAGGACCACCATGGCCAACTCCGCTGTGGAGCCAAAGGATTCGGCAGAATCGCTGCCGCTGGGCACCACCCCGACCTGGGCGCGGATGCACAAGTGGCTCAAACGTGGGCTCTACGTCTGCCTGTTCGGCCTCGTCATCGAGGGGTCGCTGACCGTGCCGGTGATGGCGATCTGGTACGGGTGGCCGACGCTGTCGCTGACCGAGATCTGCAGCGAGCTCCTGAAGGTGCGCTTCTCCGACGAGAGCCTCGAATGCCAACAGCCCTACCCGATCGGGGGGCCACCTTTCGGTGGGGCACCTGAAGCGGCCGGCCAACAGACGGCACGCGACGAGTGGGGCATTCAGCCCAAGCCGAGGTACGAGAGTGTCGGGTTTCGCGAGCTGATCACCATCCGCGAAGCGCGGATGGCACAGCAGCCGGGTGGGTGACATGGCCCCGTCGACGGTGGTCCTGGGCCCGGACGACGGACTGTCCGGCACGCTGGCGAGCGAGCTCGACGCGATCACCGTCGCCCGCGAGGGCGAGCTGCCGCCCGGGATCACGGGCGCGGTCATCGTCGCCGACCCTTGCCCGCAGCCCGTCGAAACGGTGATGGTCGACGGGAACGACTGGCGTCGCCTCGTCGACGACTCAATGTGGCGCATGCTCACCGCGCTGCAACGCGTGCGGTCGGCCCTGGCCACCGACGGAGGCCGCATCGTCGTCGTGGTCCCGACCATCGGAATGGCGGGTGCCGCCGGGCTCCTCGCGTACACCACCGCGATCGAGGGGATCCGCGCGATGGTGAAATCAGCTGCCCGGCAATGGTCTTCCTCAGGAATTGGGGTCAATCTCGTGGCCACGCCGCTGTCACTGTTCGGCGACGGGACCGCCGCCGGTCATCTCACCGTCGCAGCCGTCACCGACGATTCGACCTTGATGCGCACGGTCGCCGAGTCGGTGAAGTTCCTGCTGCGGCCGGGCCTCGACCACCTCGCCGGCGAGACCGTCGTCGCCGATGGAGGTTCGGTGATGCTGCCGTGAGCCTGGAGGGGTTGACGGCGCTGGTCACCGGTGCCGGTGCCGGGGTGGGACGCGGCATCGCGCTGGCTCTCGCCGCCGAGGGAGCCCACGTCGTCGTCGCCACCAGATCCGACAACGGACGGGACGTGGTGGACGAGATCGGCGCACGCGGTCGTCGTGCCACCTGGGCACGTTGCGACGTGACCGACCCCGAAGCGGTGGACGGGGCCGTCGACCTCGCCGTGACCACCACCGGGCGGCTCGACGCCGTCGTGCACAACGCAACAAGCAATCTGTCCAGCCAACCGCACCAGCTGGCCGACGTCGACCACGCACTGTGGACCGACCACTTCTCGGTGTCGCTGAGCGGAGCCCACCACTGCGCCTTATCGGCGTTCCCCGCGCTCAAGGAGCGCGGGGGGACGTTCGTCGTGATGACCTCGCCTGCGGGTATCGAAGGCAGCGCGACCCTGCCGCTCTACGCCACGATGAAGGGGGCGCTGCGCGGCTTCGGCAAAAGCCTGGCGCGGGAATGGGCGCCGCACGGCATCACGGTCAACATCGTGTCGCCCCTGGCATATTCACCCGCCATGACCGCCGCGATCAAGGCGGAGCCCGCCATGGAAGAGCGCCTCGCACGCCGAATCCCGCTGGGCCGCATCGGGGACCCGGAACACGACATCGGCGCCGCTGTCGCCTTCCTCGTCGGCCCACAGGCGCGCTACGTCACCGGACAGACCCTGGGCATCGACGGCGGCCACTACATGAATCCGTAGGGGGCAGCGCCATGGAGACGGGCCTTGTCCTGCCACACACAGGACCCTCGGCATCCCCGTCGTTTCTTCAGGATTTCGCGCAGGCTGCGGAAGGCCACAAGTTCCGCCGGCTGTGGGCCGTCGACCACCTCGTGCTGCCTGAGCACGTCACCTCGCTGTACATGCTGGGCCGAGAACCCACCCCGGTCGCCGATGGTTGGCTCGCCGAGAACCTCGCACCGAACTACGAGATGATGACGACGCTGGCGTGGGTTGCGGGCCGGACGACGACCATCGGGCTGGGCACGTCGGTTGCGGTGCTTCCGTTGCGCAACCCTGTCGCCAACGCCAGGCAACTGGCGACGCTGGATGCCTTGTCGGGCGGGCGGTTGACCTACGGGGCCGGTATCGGCTGGCTGCGCGAGGAGGCCACGGCGATGGGTATGCCGTGGGACCGTCGCGGCGCTCGCGCCGAGGAGCACATCGCGTTGTTGCGCAAGCTGTGGTGCGCACATGAGCCCTACGTCGAATTCCACGGAGAATTCTACGATTTTGCTCCCATGGACCCGCGTCCGCAGCCCGTCCAACGTCCCATACCGATCCTGGTCGGCGGACACTCCGCCAAGGCGATCGACCGTGCGGCGCGCATCGGGGACGGGTGGATCGCCGCGCCGACGTCGGTCACCCGGCTGACCGACCTCGTCACGGCGCTGCGACGGGCAGCGGAGACACACGGCCGATCGCCCGACACTCTGTACACGGTCGCGTCTACCGCGTATGACGACGCCCGTTCATTCGCCGAGACCTGCGGCGCCGTCCGTCGACTCGGCATCGATCATCTGCAAATCGTGATACCGGGCGACGAACCGCGCCGCATCATCGACTGCCTGCCGCACGTCGCGGCGGTTGCCGGCCAGTGAAGCAAGCACCCGATCCGGGTACGCTCGATACCGACCGAGAATGTATCCTCTCGTTTTAGGATAATGACGCTACCGCGTCGTAGCGCAGCCGTTGCCGGACACATCTGTGCCGGAGACAGCGACTGAGAGGAACCGACGATGACCGAGGCCAAGACGTTCGAGGTGTGGGACGCCGACAACCACATGTACGAGACCATCGACGCCTACACGCGCTATCTGCCGGAGAAGTACTCGGAGGCGTTGAAGTTCGTCGACATCAACGGCCGCAAGAAGCTTCAGATCCTCGGCACCGTCACCGAGTGCATCCCGAATCCGACCTATGAGGTGATCCCGACGCCGGGTGCCTGGTCCGACTACTTTCGAGGCATCAACCCGGACGGCAAGTCGCTGCGTGAGCTTGCCAACCCGATCAGGTGCCCCGACGAGTTCCGCCGGCCGGACCTGCGGCTTGCACTGCTGGACCGCCAGGGCGTCGACGGCGCGGTGATGTTCCCGACCACGGCGGGGATGCTCGAAGAACGCACGAAGTCGGATACCGAACTGACCCACGCGGTGACGCATGCCTTCAACCGCTGGCTGCTCGAGGACTGGACGTTCAACTACGAGAACCGAATCTTCCCCGTCCCGGCGATCTCGCTCAACGATCCCGCACTCGGTGTCCAAGAGCTTGAGTGGTGTCTGGAAAACGGCGCCCGGACGGTGCTGATCCGGCCGGCAGCCGTGCCTCGTGAGGACGGCACGTCACGCTCACCAGCGCTGCCGGAGTTCGACGACTTCTGGCGTTTGGTGGAGTCGTCGGGAATCTCGGTGCAGATGCACAATTCGGACTCCGGGTACGAGCGCTACGTCGACGACTGGGAGGACGCCGCGGAGTTCAACGGGTTCGCGTTGAGCAAGTTGCGCGGGTTCATCTACGAGGAGAGCAGGAACATCTTCGATACCCTTGCGGCGTTCATCGCGCACGGGGTGTTCGAACGCTTTCCCGGCGTGCGCATCGGCGTTGTCGAGAACGGCGGCTCGTGGGCGTACCGCCTGCTGGACGTGTTCGACCGGGTGTATCGCAAGAGGCCCAAGGATTTCGACGAGCATCCGGCTGACGTCTTTCGCAGGCACGTCTGGATCAATCCGTTTCACGAGGAGGACATGTCGCAGCTCGTCGAGCTTCTCGGCGCCGATCGCGTGATGTTCGGCTCCGATTACCCCCATCCCGAAGGCCTCGCGGAGCCCGCGGACTTCGTCAAGGAACTCGAAGATCTGCCGGCCGAGACCACGGCCCGCGTGATGGGTCGCAACCTCAAGGAGCTGATCGGCGTCTAGCCGAGCCCGCCGAACCGGTCACGCAGTTGGTTCTTGAGTACCTTTCCGGTGAGGTTGCGCGGCAGCGCTTCGACCAGCTCGAGCCGCTCGGGTGACTTGTGCTTGCTCAGCCCCTGAGCCTGGCAGTGCTCGGCGAGATCGGACAGCGTGATGTCGGAGGTCGCCACGACGACCGCGCACACCCGTTCGCCGGTACGGGCATCCGGTACACCGATGACCGCGACGTCGGCAACCGCCGGATGACTGGCCAAAACACCCTCGATCTCCAGCGCGGAGATGTTCTCGGCGTTGCGGATGATGGCATCCTTGATGCGCCCGGTGATCGCGACGTTGCCGTCGGCGTCGATACGGCCCCGGTCACCGCTGCGAAACCAGCCGTCGGCGTCGAACGCATCGGCGTCCAGCGACGCATCGACGTAGCCGAGGAAACACTGGGGTCCCTTGAGGCGCAGCTCGCCTTCCTCCCCTACCCTCACTTCGCGCTCGTTGTCGTCGACCACCCGGATGGCTACGCCGGGAACGGGTTGCCCGACGGTGTGATCCAGAACCTCCGGTTTACCGTCCGGCGGCGGCGAGGTCACCACCGGGAACTCGGTCAGCCCCCACGAGTTCGCGATCCCGGCCACCGAAAGCGTCTCGCGCACTTGTCGTCCCAGCTCGGGCGTGATCGGCGCGCCGCCTCCGACACACCCGCGCAGATCGGGAAACAGTGGTTCGGCGCCGTGCTCGCGCTGCGCAGCCATGTAGGCGACGAAGAAGGGCGTTGCCGAACCGAGCATCGTCGGGCGGTGCGCGGCGACCGCCTTCGGGGTGTGGACCGGATCGAAGGCGTCGAACAGCACCAGGCGCATACCGGTCAGCAGGCTGGCGGCCAGCATCGCGGCGCCGCCGATGTGCGAGACCGGAAACGCGATCGGGTTGATGTCGCTGCTCGACGCGCCGAACATGCCGACCACCCCTGCCGATCCGGCGATCACCGAGCGATCACAGTGCCGGATGCCTTTCGGCGCCGCGGTCGTGCCCGAGGAGTAGTAGACCCACCGCGCTTCCTCGCCCGACGCCGGCGGCGGCGGTAGCAGCGCAGGATCCGCCGATGGCAGCCGAAGGTCCCCCGCGATCGGCGTGTCGTGGTCGACCACCACGATCGTCATCGGCCGTTCTCGCGTCAGCTCCTCGGCGAGCGCGACGTGGTCGAATCCGCGCCACACCCCGGGAACGACGAACACCTCGGTACCGAGCTGCTCTGTCACGAAACGGATTTCGCTCTGGCGCCAGATCGGCAACACAGGATTCTGTACCGCGCCGAGCCTGGTCAGCGCCACCATCACGACCATCGTCTCCAGCGTGGTCGGCAACTGCCACGTCACCACGGTGCCCGCGGTGACCCCACGTTCGGACAGAGCGGCAGCGGTGCGCTCCGCCGCGTCGCGCAACTGACTGTTCGTCAGGCTGCGACCGTAGTCGT
Organism: Mycolicibacterium pulveris; assembly: GCF_010725725.1. NCBI lineage: Bacteria > Bacillati > Actinomycetota > Actinomycetes > Mycobacteriales > Mycobacteriaceae > Mycobacterium > Mycolicibacterium pulveris. The sequence continues at coordinate 1,999,317 of NZ_AP022599.1, forward strand.
CGACGAGAACGACGCGGTCGGGATGCCTCCGCGCCCCGGCCTCGACCAGCCCCCAGTAGGTTTGCGCCATCAGCGCGTCGGCAGCAGCAGTCGTCGTTTGGCCAGAATGTTGCGCATCATCTCAGAGCTGCCGCCGGACACGGTGTATGCACGAGACCACAGCCAGCATTCTTTCAGACGCTGTTTGGCCTGCGCCACATCCGGATCCGCGACCGTGCACACCGTTGCCGACAACTGCGCGCCGTATGCCGAAACCCGGTGGTACGTCTCGGCGAAGCTGAGCTTGGCGATCGAACCATCGCCCGTCTGCTCGGCGCCGGCTACCATCCGTTCGACATGGTCGTCGATGAAGGCCTTGGCCACCTCGACCTCGACGGCCAACTCGGCGACCTGATGCCGGATGTCTTCGTGCTGCAGCGCTGGCATGCCGTCGATGCGGCCGTGCCGCGCCACCGTGACCAGGTCGTCGATCAGCAGCTCGAGCAGGATGACGTTGCCTCCGATGCCGAAGCGTTCGAAATCCAGGCCAGCCATGATGATCGACCAGCCCTGCCCGGGCTCGCCGATCAAGCTGTCGGCAGCCAGCGTCACGCCGTCGAAGAAGACCTCGTTGACCTCGATCGCCTCGTTGATCGTGCGGATCGGACGGACCTCGATCCCCGGTGCGGTCAACGGCACGACGAACGCCGACAGCCCGTGGTGACGCGAGGACGACGGATCGGTGCGCACCAGCGCCAAACCCATGTCGGCCCAGTGCCCGTCGGTGATCCACGTCTTCTGCCCGTCGATCACCCACGATCCGTGGGGCTGCCGGGTGCCCTTGCAGCGCACGGCGGCGATGTCGCTGCCCGCATCGGGCTCGCTGAGCAACTGGCACCACACATGCTCGCTGCTCCGGATCCGCGGCAGCAGCGCGGATTTCTGCTCATCGGAGCCGAAGTGCAGCAGCACGTGCGCCGCCAGGTTGACCTGGTCGACGGGCCGTGGCGCGCGTGCCCGCAGAATCTCCTCGGAGACGATCCGGTCGTGCAGCGGGTGGTGGTCCGCACGTCCGCCGTACTCGACCGGCCAGTCCCCACCGACGAAACCGGCATCGAACAACGACGCGAACCAGGTGCGCAGTCGCGCTTCCTGCTCGGCGGTCACGGGCGCGCGATGGCCCTCGCGGGCCTCGAACGGCGGCGCATGCTCGGCGATGTGCGCTTTGACGCGGTCGCGGAACCCGGCCAGCTCGGCCTCGGTCGGCCGGGCAGTCGCGGCGCTCACCACCCGGCCCCCGCCGCGAACAGCGCGCGACTGGAGCGCGCCGTGCCGAGCAGGTACCCGTTGGTGAACACCCGCCGCAGGTCATGATGCAGCGGGTACTCCCAGGTGAACCCGATGCCGCCCGAGAGTTGCATGCACTCGTCGACGGCGGCGGTGGCGTGGGCCGCGACGAACGCGTGCGCCACGGCGGACAACCCCGCCCCCGTCGCGGCGTCGGACGCCAGCGCGCGGGCCGCCTTGGTGAGCACCGCGCGCGCCTTGGCCTCGAAGACCAGCAACTCCACCAGGCGGTGTTGTACCGCCTGGAAACTCGCGATCGGCGCACCGAACGCGATCCGATCCTTGAGGTAGGCGACCAGCCGCTCGAACGTCGCCGACAGCGCGCCCAGCGAGTCCGCGCTGAGCAGGATCCTGGCCAGCGCGAGGAGTTGCTGCGCACGCTCGGGTCCACCGATCTGCACGCTCTCCGCGCCGGCGAGCTCCACCCGCCATACCGGACGGTTGACGTCCAGCAGCTCGTCGTCGAGCTCGCGCGGCAGGGTGCCCGCCGCCTCGAACAGCCGAATCCCGTTGTCGTCGAACGTGACGATGACGTCGACCACATCCGCACGCGCCACACGGGTGACATCCCCGAACAGGGCACACGCCGCCGTACCGGTTCCGTCGAGCATCGGGGGCAACCATCGGTCACGGACGTCGACCGGCGCCGAACTCAACGCCGCCGCGGCCGTGACGCAACCGAGCCAGTGCGTCGAGTTGTTCGCGCGTCCGAGTTCCTCGGCGATCACCGTCGCCTCGACCGGCCGCCACCCGCTGCCGCCGACATCCTCCTCGACCAGCAGACCCGTCCAGTCCATCGCCGCAAGATCTTTGAGCGAATCCTGCGCGTCGCATCCGGTCAGGAACGCTCGCGCCGCACCACGAACCAGTTCGATGTCGACTGCATCGTCGAGGGCGGCATCTCCCTCAGTGCCCACCGCCGGTCAGCTCCGCAGCAACAGCTCTTCGGCGTTGCCGCGCATGATGCGCCGCTTCGCCGCGTCGTCGAGCGGATCGAGCAGTTTGACGAAGTCCGCCGGTTCGGCCAGCCCTTCGGCGTGCGGGAAATCCGAACCCATCACCAGGACGTCGTCGTAGCCGAGGCTGTTGACGATGCCGGGGATGTCGTCCTCCGGGTACGGCACCACGCGGACGTGCCTGCGGAAGATCGCCGACGGCCGCTCGGTGAGCTTGCCGCCGATCCACGGGCCGTTGCGGCCCATTCCCCTGCTCTTGTCCATGTGCTTGACGAAGTACGGCACCCACTCGGCGCCGTGCTCGGCGACCAGCGCGTTGAGCTTCGGGAAGCGGCCGAACAGGTTGTCGAAGATCAGCGCCGAGAGCGTGTCCTCGATCGGCCGCTGCCCGTAGATGTTCATCCACTGCCACGCCGACATGTGCCAGGACGCCGGGTCGGGGTTGTGTCCCCATGCGGGTGAGATCGCGGTGAAGTACCAGAACGGCATGATGTGGTACACCAGCACGCAGCCGGCCTCTTCGAGCCGCGCGTAGACCGGGTCGAAGTACGGGTCGCCCGGCGACCGCCCGTAGGCGGGGCCCGTCGGCAGCATCACGAACTTGGCGCCCGCGGCGATGATCGCCTCCGTCTCGGCCACCGCGGAATCGAGGTCGCGCAGCGACAGCAGCGCGGTCGCGTAGATGCGGTCCTCGAAGGTGAAGCCCCACTCCTCGTCGATCCAGCGGTTGAACGACCGCAGGTTGGCGTACAGCGCAGCGGTGTCGTCGACGTAGTGTTCGGCGGCCAGCGCCATCCCGCTGGGATAGATCACCATCCGCTCGACGTTCTGCTTGGCCATCACCGCCAGCCGGGCCGAACGTTCGATGTACTCGGGTTGCATGGGCTGCGGTTCGTAGGACTCCTCGGGGTTGCCCGAACCCATCTGGCGCAGCATCTCCTTGAGCGAACCCGGGCGGTACGCCACGTCCAGGCCGAGGCCACCTTCGCTGTTGAACGTTGCCACCCGGCGACCCGCGAGAATCACCTCCACACCGTCGGCGCCCCGCACGGTCGTGATCGCGCGGTCCTTGAACTCTTCGGGCAGATACCGGGTGAACGCGTCCCGTGTCTCGTAGCAGTGCGTATCGCAGTCAATGATGCCGTAGTCGAGGGTGGTCACCGCGCCGCTCCTTAGTTGCGAGAATGCTTATTCTCTCATTCAGGAAAAGATACTATCCTCGATCGGTAATGCCTATCCCCGGGATGTCTCCAATCGGTGCGGTCGCTGTCGGACGGGTCACCTCGATGGTGGTCACCGCCTCGCCCGTGTGGAAGGAAAACATGGCTGCACCAACGAAATTGGCCGCGGTGGGCGTAGGCGGTCGGCGTGTCTACAGCTGACGGGGTTGATCTGGGCGACCTCCGCGATACGGTTCGCGATTTCCTTGCCGCGCGTTCGCCGAGCAGCGCCGTGCGGGCCGTGATGGATTCTCCGGCGGGCTACGACGAGCGGGTCTGGCACGAACTCACCGCCGACCTCGGCCTGGCCGCGATCGCGGTACCCGAGGAGTTCGGGGGCGCCGCGGCGGGCATGCGGGAGCTGGCGGTCGTCTTCGAGGAGATGGGCGCGGCGCTGCTGTGTGCGCCGTTCTTCGCCACGGTCGCCTTGGCGATCCCGACGCTGCTCGGCAGCGGAGACGCGGCCGCGATGAGCGAGTACCTACCCTCGCTCGCCGACGGTTCGAAGACCGCCACCGTCGTTCTCAACGGAACTCTGGATGCCTGGGATCCCGACGCGGTGACGTTGACGGCGCGCAGCGACGACGACGGCTACCGGCTCTACGGAGACGCCGAACGGGTTATCGACGGACACACGGCGAATATCATTCTGGCCGCGGCGAATACAGACGCGGGCATCTCGCTGGTCTCGGTCAGCGCGGACGCCGACGGGCTAACCCGCGAGCCACTGGCAACGCTCGACCGTACACGCAAGGTGGCCAAGGTGAGCTTCGACGGCGTCCCCGCCCGGCTCATCGGCGCCGACGGCGGCGCGGCGGCCGGCCTGGAGCGGGCATACCACCTCGCGGTCGTCGCGCTCGCCGCCGAACAGGTGGGTGCGGCGCAACGCTGCCTCGACATGGCCGTGCACTACGCCAAAGAACGGATCCAGTTCGGACGCGCCATCGGCAGCTTTCAGGCCGTCAAGCACCGTTGCGCGGACATGCTCGTACTGGTGGAGGGCGCCCGCTCCGCTTTGCAGCACGCCGCCGAGGTTCCCGACGGTGAACAGCGGGCCGTGGCGGTCTCGGTGGCCAAGATGGCCTGCTCGGAGGCGTTTCTCCAGGTTGCACTGGACAACATGCGCATCCACGGTGGCATCGGGTTCACCTGGGAGCACGACGCACACCTCTACGTCCGTCGCGCGAAAGCCACCCAGTTGATCTTCGGCAGCCCCGACTACCACGCCCAACGCCTGGCCACCCTGGTCACCACATCAAGCCACTAGCCGGAAGGACGACGATGCCCGTTTCGTACTCGCTCGAACTGCCCACCCAACGAGTGGAGGCCGTGCCGGAGTTCGTCACCGCCGAAGCGATTGCGGAGATCGCCCGCGTCGCCGAGGCCAACGGATACGCCGCGGTGCACGTCACCGACCACCCGGCACCCGACGCGAAGTGGCTCGACCACGGCGGACACCACGCGCTGGACCCGTTCGTCGCGCTGTCGTTCGCCGCTGCGGCCACCACCGACGTGAAACTGCTGACCAACGTCTACATCGCCGCCTACCGCAACCCCTTCTTGGGCGCGAAGTCGATCCACAGCCTTGCCGTGCTGTCCGGGGGCAGGCTCATCCTCGGCACGGCGGCCGGCTATCTCAAGCCCGAATTCAGGGCGCTGGGAGTCGATTTCGACAATCGCGGGGCACTGCTCGACGAAGCGCTCGACGTGCTGGCCAAGGTCATGACCGGTGAGGACACCGCCTACGAAGGCACGTCGTTCAACGCGCGCGGAGTCCGGCTGCGGCCGGTTCCTTTGGCTCCTCCACCGATCTGGGTGGGCGGCAACAGCAAAACCGCCGTGCGGCGCGCGGTGTCACGCGCCCAGGGCTGGGCACCGTTCAACACCTTCGGCTACGCGACGGCGTCGCGCACCGCGGAAATCTCCACACTCGAGGAACTGGAGGCGGCGATCGGATGGGCCAAGAAGTACGCGGCCGAGATCGGTCGCACCGAGCCGCTCGATATCTGCTTCTCGGCGGGCACCATGCTCGACGACAGCAGATCGGCCGACGAACGCCACGCCACCATCACGAAACTCGAGTCGATGGGCGTGACCTGGCTGACCATCGCTCCCCAGGGCGCCAACCGCGCCGAAGTCCTCGAACGCGCACATGCGTTCGCCGAGGAGTTCATCACCGCATGAGGCTGTCGGCGGTAAACCCGTCGACACCGATTCGCCGGTGTGCGAACAACCACCGCCCCTCGACCGGTATCAGGACATCGCGATAGCGGCCCCAGTGGTCGAGCCCGACGTCGGTGTGCACCGCGAAGTAGCTGCTGACCTCGACACGATCCCGCACGACCGCGCCGAAGCGAATGCTCGAAACGTGATGGCGGACGTACGACGGACCTCGCTTGGCCGCACCCGGCTCCTGGGCCATCGCCGCAGCGAGACCCGCTTCGATGGCCGCGGGCCCCGTCAGCGGTTCGGCACCGCCGCTGAATTCCAGGACACCGTCGGGCGCGAAACACTGCGCCAGCGAGTGGAGGTCGAAGCGATCAGTGGCCGCGGTGTAGTCGGATAGCGTCTGGCGAACAGACTCCCGCACCTCCAGCTCCCAGCTGTCCATCTGCACTCCTGTAAACAAAAATTGTCGGCTCACGATAACGTGTGTTCTCATGCCGCAACCAAGCCTGCTCGACCTGATCAATCCAGCCACCACCGCACTGGTCACCCAGGAATGCCAGGGCGGGGTGATCGGCCCCCAAGCGGGCCTGCCGATGCTCGCCGAAGAGGCGCGTCGCGAAGCGATCCCGAACATCGCCAGGCTGCTCGACGCCGCGCGCGCGGCCGGCGTCACGGTGGTGCACTGCCTGATTCAGAGGCGCCCCGACAACCGCGGGGCCAACACCAACGCCAGGCTGTTCATGGCGGGCAAGTCTTTTCCCGCCGACTTGACGCCGGGAAGCCCCGGCGCCTCCCTGCTACCCGAGCTCGGCGAGGACCCCGGCGACATCGTGCTGACCCGCCTACACGGTGTCGGACCAATGACCGGGACGGACCTCGACTCCGTGCTGCGCAACATGAACATCAAGACGATTGTGGGAGTGGGTGTTTCGGTCAACGTCGCGATCACCAACTTCGCCATGGACGCCGTCAACCGGAGTTACCAGTTCGTGCTACCGCGCGATGCGGTGAGCGGATATCCCCGCGAGTATGCGGAGTCGGTCATCGACAACACGTTGGCCCTGCTCGCGACGGTGACCACGACCGACGCGGTGGTGCAGGCGTGGAAGGAACTGGCCGCCACCTAACCCCGCTCTGGATGTAGCCCGAGCTTTGGTGATAACGTCATTCTCAATAACCGCAAACGGTCATATTCGCTGCTCTTAGGAGGTCGGCCACATGTCTACCCGGTCCCTGCCGTATCCGGTCTTCGACATCGACAACCACATGTACGAGACGACGGACGCCCTCACCAAGTACCTGCCGAGGGAACACAAGGGCAAGGTCGGCTACGTCGACGTCAACGGGCGGCCCAAGCTGGTCGTCAAGGACCGCATCAGCCACATGATCCCCAACCCGACGTTCGAACGGGTGGCACGGCCGGGCAGCGCAGAGGACTACTTCCTGGGAAACAATCCCGAGGGGTTGAACTTTCGCGAATTCATCGGTGAGCCCATGGATATCATTCCCGCCTACCAATCACCGGCACCTCGACTGGAACTCATGGACGAACTGGGTATCGACCAGTGCGTGATGTACCCGACCCTCGCCAGCCTCATCGAGGAGCGCACCACCGACGACGTCGTCCTGACCCACGCGATCATCCATGCCCTCAACGAGTGGATGCATGAACACTGGACCTTCAACTACCAGGACCGCATCTTCGCCACCCCGGTGATCTGCCTCCCACTGGTCGATGAGGCGATCAAGGAGTTCCACTGGTGTCTCGAGCGCGGTATGAAGACCTTCCTGGTGCGACCCGCACCGGTGCCGAGCCGGTTCGGCGGCTCGCGATCCATGGGGCTGCCCGAATTCGACCCCTTCTGGGAGGAAGTGGTCAAGGCGGGCGTGCCGGTGACCTTTCACGCCGCCGACAGCGGCTACCAGAAGCACCTCATGGAATGGGAGGGCGGTGACGAGTACCTGTCCTTCAAGCCCAGCGCACTGCGCGAGGTGGTGATGGGGTTCCGGGCCATGGAGGACACCCTGGCGGCGCTGATCTGCCACGGTGCCCTGTCCCGCTTCCCGGACCTCAAGGTACTCGTCGTGGAGAACGGCAGCGGTTGGGTGCGCAACCTTTTGCGTCTGCTCGACAAGGCGTACCGGACGATGCCGAAAGAGTTCGACGAGCACCCCGTCGACGTCTTCAAGCGCAACGTCTACATCCACCCGTTCCTCGAGGACGACGTGAAGGGGATCGTCGACATCATGGGTGAGGATCACGTGATGTTCGGCTCCGACTTCCCCCATCCAGAAGGTATCGGCGACCCGCTGAGCTTCGTCGACCGGCTGGAGGGGTTGCCGGAGACGGTCGAGGCGAAGATCATGGGCGGCAACGCCATCGAGCAACTGGGGCTTCAACGGGTTCCGGCATGACGCGGACAACCGCTTCGCCGACGGAGTACGACGGCATCGCCGGCTTCGAGGCGCACGTCGGCGAGCACCTGGGGTACAGCGAATGGCGCAAGGTCACCCAGAAGGAGATCGACCTGTTCGCCGAGGCGACCGGTGACCACCAGTGGATCCACGTCGACGCCGAGAAGGCGGCGAAAGGGCCCTACGGCAAGACGATTGCCCACGGCTATCTCACGCTGTCGTTGGTGCCCATTCTCGTCCAACAGATCTACAAGGTGACCGGCTTGTCCATGCAGGTGAACTACGGCGTGGACAAGCTGCGGTTCCCGGCGCCCGTGCCGGTCGACTCACGCATCCGCGCGGGTGCCGAGCTGATCAAGGTGGACCGCACCGACAACGGCGCCAGGGCCACGGTGCGGGTCACCGTGGAGGTCGAGGGCTCCGAGCGGCCGGCATGCGTGGTCGACACCATCGCCGCGATGGTCGAGTAGACCCGCTCCCGACCGAGCACCCTTCCCGCGAGCAGACGCCAAAACCCCCAAAGTGGTGCCATTTTAGGGGTTTTTGCGTCTGCTCGCCACAGGATGACGTCAGGGGTTCAGCAGCCGTTCGCCGATGACCTGCCGCTCACGCAGGGCCGATATCTCGGCCGGCGTCAGGCCAAGCGCCGCGAGCACCTCGTCGTTGTGCTGGCCAAGCGTCGGCGACGCCGAGCGGTGGTGGCGTGACGGCCCCGGGGTGATCCGAAAGGGCCAGCCGGGGAAGCGTTGTCGGCCCGCGATGCGATGGTCGAGGTCCTCGTAGAATCCCCGCGCGTCGAGTTGGTCCACGTCGTACATCCGATCGCCCGTCATCAATCGCTGTGCGGGCACACCGCGCTGCAGCAGCGCTTCGGCGAACTCCTCGGCCGTTCGCGTCGCGACTCCTTCGGCGATCACCTCGTCGAGCTCGTCGTGATGCGCCAACCGGGAATCCGTCGAGGCGAACGTGGGGTCGTCGCGCAGCTCGGGGCGACCGATGACCTCGGTGACCGCGGCCCAATCGGTGTCGTCGCGCACTGAGAGGGCGACCCAATCGTCTTCCCCTTGTGCGCGGTAGACGCCCTGTGCGTACTGGCGGTGCCGGTTGCCCTCGCGTTTGCGCACACGCTTGGTCATCGAGTACTCGATGACGGGTTCGGGCGTCACCGCGGCGCCGACCTCGATCTGCGCCACTTCGATCAACTGCCCCTCACCCGTGCGGCGTCGGTGTTCGAGCGCGGCGAGCAATGCCACCGTCGCGTGCACGCCCGCGATCGGATCGGCCGGGCCCTGCAGATTGCACGGCGGACCGTCGGCATATCCGGTGACCGCCGACATCCCGGCCAGCTGTTCGATATTCAAGGCCCAGCCGACGTAATCACGCCACGGGCCATCCAGGCCGAAGCCGGGCATGCGGACCATGACCACCCCGGGGTTGACCTTCGTCAGCGAGTCGTAGTCCAACCCGAACTGTTCGACCACCCGGGGCGAGAAGTTCTCGACCACCACGTCGGCATCGGCCGCCAGCCGCAGCGCCAACTCCCGGCCGGTGTCGCTGCTGAGGTCGAGCGTGACGTCGCGCTTGTTGAGGTTGGTGCCCTGCCACAACGGCCCGATCTCGTACCAGTCATCGCTGCTGCGCAGCAGAGAGCCCGAGTAGCGATGCCCGTCGGGACGCTGGATCGACTCGACCTTGATCACGTCGGCGCCGAACGCGCCGAGGTAGCACGTGAGATAGGCGCCGGCCCAGAATGTGCTGAGGTCGAACACCTTCAGGCCCGCGAACGGGTTCGCCGCGTCGGCTGGCCCGTCGCCCAGAAACCCCGCGTCGCGCTGTCCGCGGGCCGTCCACTGCACGGTGTCAGCCGCGCCGAAAACCGGTGCCCGCCCCGGCGCAGGCACCGGCGTCTTCGACAGACGGAACGGCGCGCCGGGCCGCGTGAAGCGCGCACCTTCGGGGCCCGCCTCGACGAAGAAGCCGCGCTCGCGGTACTGCGGGCAGTCCAGGATCGAGGATCCGTCGTTGATCGGAGCGGCCGGAATCCGCATCGCCTGGCTGAGTTCCACCAGGTCGGCCACCGACATCGAGTCCAGCCAGGGCTGTGCCTTCGCGAAGAACTCGTCACGCTCCGGACCGCCCAGCATGATGGCGAGTTGATGTTCGCCGAACTCCGGCAACCCCATCATCGCGCACACGTCCAGCCAGTGCTGTCCGGTCAGGCAGTTGATTCCGATCCAGCCGTCGGCGGCCCGCACGATACCGAGCATCGGCGCGGCCTTCGAATTCGTCGGTAACCCCATGCTTTTCAGCCGCTCAGCAAGCAACATCGGATACGGCAAGGTGCTCAACAGCGATTCGTATGCAGAGACGTCGGCTTCCACCACCCGGTCCTGTTCGGCGCTGGAGACACGCAGCGCGGTCAGCGCCGCGAGCGCCGCGTATCCTCCCACGATGTACTCGGGTATGCGCGCGCCGGCTTGCACCGGCGGTCGGCCGAACTCACGGATGTTGACCCATCCCGACGCCGCCTGCAGCGTCAGCGGTGTCGACGGTTGTCCTCGCCGCGGGCCGTCCTGGCCGTAGTCGGAGATCCTGACGACGACGAGGCCGGGGTTGCGCTGTTGCAGGGCTTCACGGTCGAGTCCCCATTCAAACCGGTCGGCCGACCCGGCAGGAAGATCCTCGACCAGCACGTCGGCCTGCGCGATCAGCTCGTGCGCTCGCGTCAGTCCGGACGACGTTTCGAGATCGATTGTCAAACCGCGCTTTCCAGCGTTCAGGTATTCGTAGAGCCCGCCGTGCTTCGGTACACCGTCACGGAACGGACCCCAACTGCGTAGCGGATCACCCTGCGGCGGCTCGATCTTGCACACCTCGGCACCGAGGTCGCTCAGCAGCTTGGTGCAATACGGTGCCGCGATCTCGCTACCCAGCTCGACGACCCGTAGCCCCGCCAGCGCCGAACTCACGCCGGAACCCCGATTGCCTTGGGCTCCATATAGGCCCGCAAGCCCATCACCCCGCCCTCGCGCCCGATGCCGCTCTGTTTGAAGCCGCCGAAGGGCGCGTCACCGGGAATGGTGCCGTTGATCGACACCTGCCCGGTCCTGATGCGCCGCGCGACCCCGAGCGCCCGATCGACATCGGTACCCCACACCGCTCCGCCGAGACCGTAGGCGGAGTCGTTGGCGATGGCCACGGCCTCGTCGTCGCCACGGTAGCGCAGCACCGTCAGCACCGGACCGAAGACCTCCTCCTGCGCGATGTAGGAGTCGGCGCTGGTGTCGGTCAGGATTGTCGGCTCGAAATAGCTTCCACCCGATGGGCTTTCGTGACGCACACCGCCGGTGACCACCTTTGCGCCGTCGGATTCGGCGCGCCGGACGAACCCCTCGACACGCTCCAGATGCTGCCTGGTGATCAGCGGTCCCATCGTCACCCCGTCGTCGGTGGGGTCGCCGACCGTCACCGCGCGCGCGAGCTCGGCGAGCCGGTCGACGACCTCGTCGTGCAGCGCGTCGGGCACCACCAGCCGGCTGTTGAGGATGCACGCCTGCCCCGCGTGCAGCGTGCATCCCTCGAACAGCAGCCGCTCGAGCAGCTCGTCGGTGAGCTCCACATCGTCGAGCAGCACGCAGGCCGACTTGCCACCGCATTCCAGCAGGATCCGCTTCATCGTTGTCGCCGCGCCGGCCATCACGTCGCGACCGACCGACGAGCTACCGGTGAAGCTCACCATGTCCACGCGTGGGTCGAGGGTCAGCATCCTGCTGGCGTCAAGCCCGGTCGGGGTGACGACGTTCACGACGCCGGGGGGAATGTCGGTGTCCTCCAGGATGATTCGCGCAAGCGCCAGGCCGGCCAGCGGCGTGAGAGGCGAAGGCTTGAGGACGAGGGTGTTGCCCGCGGCCAGCGCTGCGCCCAGCTTCATCACGTTGAGGGTGTGCGGGAAGTTCCAGGGTGTCATGGCCGCGACGACGCCAAGGGGCTCGTAGCGCAACAGCGTCGTGCCCGCCGCGCCCCATGCGTCCATGGGCGCTTCGGCCGGCTCGAGCGCGAGTTCGGCGGCGTGGCCGACCATGAAGGCGGGCCCGTCGACGTGGATCAGTCGTTCGTTTGCTGTGCATCCCCATTCGGTCTGGGCCAGCGCGTAGATCTCGTCGCCGCGGGCGAGCAGCGCATCGCTCAACTGCCGCAAACAGCGCGCCCGTTCCTCCGGCGCCGCCGTTGCCCACGGGCCGCTGTCGAAAGCGGTCCGCGCGGCGGCGATGGCCTGTTCGACCTGTGCGGTGCCGGCGTCCGGCGCGGCCGCGATGACCGTCTCGGTGGCTGGATTCGTCACGTCGTACCGGCCGCTGTCCGGCGCCACCCAACCGCCATCGATGAACAGGTCATAGCTGTCGACAAGGCTGGACGCGGCCATCAGATCACTGGACCTTCCCGGTTCTCCGCCTGATGGTGACCACCGTCCCAGTCAGGCACACGCTGTCCGACATCAGTGACATGTGTGTACACCGCTTCATGGTGGCTCGTCAACGAACACGCGTATTTTCCTGGCAGAATGCCGATTGACAGCGTGTCGCCCATAGAGTAGACACAGAACAGCCGGACATTGCAGCGCGATGTGTCCGATGTCCGATTCGTCGAGGAGAGCCCGCGGTGCCCACAGAATCCACGTCCCGACCCACCTCCGCCCACCCGCTGCACTCCCCCGACTTCTACGCGGGCGACCCGTATCCGGCTTATCGCGAACTGCGCAACAGCGCACCGGTGGTGTGGAACGACGTCACCGACTTCTGGGCGTTGACGAAGTACGAGGACGTGCGGTTCGTTTCCGGTCATCCCCTGCTGTTCTCGTCGACTCACGGCATCACCATTCCGGATCCCAGCCAGCCCGAACCCGTCCAGGAAGGCAACCTGATCTTCACGGACCCGCCCCGGCACCGGCAGCTGCGCAAGCTCATCAACGCCGGGTTCACCCGCCGCCAGGTGTCGTTGCTGGAACCCAAGATCCGCAACATCGTCAACGGCATCGTCGGCGGCATCGACCCCTCCCGGGAGTACGAGTTCGCCGAGGAGATCGCCGCACCCCTGCCCACCAGGATGATCGCCGAGATGCTCGGCGCCCCGCCCGAGGACTGGGAGAAGTTCCGCACCTGGTCGGACGCGGCCGTCGGCACCGCGGACCCCGACATCGAGATGAATCACCTCGTCGCACTCGGCGAGCTCTACGCGTACTTCACCGAGCTGATCGACGCCCGGCGCTCCGGCAAGGTCTCCGGGCAGGACGATCTGCTGAGCATCCTGGCCGCCGCCGAGGTCGACGGGGAGCGCCTCAGCGACGCCGATCTGCTCAACTTCTCGTTCCTGCTTCTGGTGGCGGGTAACGAGACCACCCGCAACCTCATCGCGCTGGGCACGGTGGCGCTGCTGCAGCATCCCGACCAGTTCGCGCTGCTTCGTTCGGATCCGTCACTGCTGACGTGCGCGGTCGAGGAGATGTTGCGATTCACCAGCCCGGTGACGCACATGGCGCGCAGGGCCACCGAAGATGTCGAAATCCGCGGACAGAAGATCATCGCCGGTGACACGGTGGTGATGTTGTACGGCTCGGCTAACCGGGACGAGGAGATCTTCGGCCCCACCAGCGAGGAGTTCGACATCACCCGGAACCCCAACCCGCACATCGCCTTCGGTGCCGGTGAACATGCCTGCCTCGGTGCTCAGCTGGCGCGACTGGAGGCCCGGATCATGTTCGAGGTCCTCCTCGGTACCTACCCGAGCATCGAGCTGACCGGCGACGTGACGCGCCTGCGCGCGACGATGGTGCCGGGCGTCAAACGCATGCCGGTGCGCTTGGGGGCGAGCCGCTGATGGATTTCGACTACACACCCGAACAGGAGCGACTCCGAGAAGAGTTCCGGGAGCGGCTGGCGGCCGTGATGACCCCGGAGCGGCGCGCAGCGGTCGCAGGCCGGATGGAAGGCGGCGACGCGGTGCGGGAGTGCAGGCGGGCGCTGGGCGAAGCCGGCCTGCTCGGCGTCGCGTGGCCGGTGGAGTACGGCGGCCGCGGGCTGACCGCGCTGGAGCAGTACATCTTCAACGAAGAGGCGCGCCGGGTGAACGCACCGTTGCCGATGATCACGCTCAACACCGTCGGCCCCACCCTGATCCAATACGGCACCGAGGAGCAGAAGCAGAAGTTCCTGCCCGCGATCCTTCAGGGCACCGTCGACTTCGCGATCGGCTACTCCGAACCCGGCGCGGGCAGCGACCTGGCGTCGTTGCGCACCACTGCGGTCCGCGACGGTGATGACTTCGTCATCAACGGCTCCAAGATGTTCACCAGCGGAGCGGAATTCGCCGACTACATCTGGTTGGCGGCACGCACCGACCCAGAAGCCAAGAAACACAAGGGCATCACGGTGTTCATCGTGCCAACCGACTCGCCGGGCTTCTCCTGGAAGCCGCTACACACCATGCCCGGTGTGTCGACCTACTACACGTTCTACGACGACGTGCGGGTACCCGAGAGCGCCATCGTGCTCGGCGAGAACCAAGGCTGGAAGCTGGTGACCAACCAGCTGAACCTCGAACGCGCCGCGCTGGGCAATCTCGGCGCGCTCGAGCCGCTGTTCGCCAAGACCCTGGAATGGGCGAGGACCACACCGCTGGACGATGGACGCGTGATCGACCAGCCATGGGTCCAGCAGGCGCTCGCCCGCGTCGAGGCGCAGGTCGCCGCCTACCGACTGCTCAACCTGCGGGTCAACACGAGCATGAGCTCCGGCGCGCTCGGCATGGGAGAAGCCTCCGCGGCAAAGGTTTTCGGCACCGAACTCACCCAGCAGGTGGCCCGCGAGCTGCTCGACGTCGTCGGGCAGGCCGGTACACGTAAGGGTTCCGACGCGCCGCTGAGGGGCGAGCTCGAGAGCGCCTACCGGCTGGCCGTCATCAACACCTTCGGCGGGGGCGCGAACGAACTGCAACGCGACATCATCGCCATGGCCGGCCTCGGAATGCCGCGGGCACCCCGTGACATGCGAGCGTCCTGAAAGGAATCCCAGCAGCAGTGACCGACACAGCCAAAGACGACTTGCGTGAACGCCTCGACGCACTCATCGGCAAGCCCACCGACGGCGTGGGCAAGCCCGTGCACGCGCCGGATCCGGTGAACACGGCGATGATCCGGCACTGGGCGTACGCCATCGGCGACATGAACCCGGCCTACCTCGATCCCGAGTTCGCCGAGAACTCGCGCTACGGCGCGATCGTTTCGCCGCCGGTGATGCTGCAGAGCTGGACGATGCCGCCGCCGAAGCTGGAGGGCATTCACGAGCGCGGCGGTGTGCCGATCGAGATGAAGGGCGAAAATCCCCTGCAGTTCCTCTCCGACGCCGGCTACACCGGCATCATCGCGACCAACTCCGAGTTCGAGATCGAGCGGTATCCCCGCGTCGGCGACCAGATCACGTCAGAGACGGTCTTCGAGTCGATCTCGGATGAGAAGAAGACGGCCATGGGTAACGGTTTCTTCGTCACGTGGGTCACCACCTACCGCGATCAGGACGGCGAGGTCATCGGACGCCAATGGTTCCGGACCCTGCGATTCAAGACGGGAAACTGAATGGCCAGCAGACTCGCCCCCTCGATCAGCCCGGACACGGAATTCTTCTGGTCGGGACTCAAAGAGCACGAGCTACGGATCCAGCGCTGCACGGACTGCAAGACGTTGCGGGTACCGCCCCGCCCGATGTGCGGCAGCTGCCAGTCGCTGAACTGGGACTACGTGGTGTCCAGCGGGCGCGGCACGGTCTACAGCTTCGTGATGCCGAAATACCCGCCCCTGCCGTTCCTCGAATACCCCTATGTCGTCGCGCTCATCGAGCTCGACGAGGGGGTGCGCATCGTGTCGAACCTCTGCGACATCGAACCGGAGGCGATCGAGGTCGGAATGGCCGTGGAGGTCTTCTATGAGACCTTCGAGGCCCTGCCGAGCGGGGACGAGCTGGTGTTGCATCAGTTCCGGCCGGCCCGCTGAGTAAAGGGAACAGTCAATGGATTTCACCTTCACCGATGAGCAGGAGACCGTCGCCAAGGTGGCCCGACAGCTGTTCGAGCACCGTGCCACACCAGAGCATCTGACCGAGCTCGAGGCGGACGAGGTCCGCTACGACGCCGCGCTGTGGTCCGAGCTGGCGGCGGCCGACCTGCTAGGGATCGCGCTGCCCGAGTCCGTCGGCGGAACCGGCGGCGGGTTCCTGGAGCTGGGCGTGCTGCTCAGCGAGGTCGGGTACAGCGTCGCGCCGGTTCCGGTGTACGCGACGCTCGTCCTCGGCGCGGACGCCATTGCCCGACACGGTGATTCGGATCTGCAGAAACGCTATCTACCCGGCGTTGTCGACGGCGGTACCCTGTTGACCGCGGCCCTGGCCGAACCGGGAAGCTCCGATCCGACCGCACCGCGCACCACCGCACGGCCCGACGGTGACGTCTGGCGGCTGACCGGCACCAAAGAGTTGGTGCCGGCCGCCCAACTCGCCGCGGCCATCGTCGTCTCGGCCAGGACAAAGGACGGCCCGGGGTTGTTCGTCGTCGAAACCGGTGACGGGGTGCGGGTGATGCCCGCGACGACCACCAACGGCGAACCGTTCGCCGACGTCGAGCTGACGGACGCCGTCGGGCGGCGGCTCAGCGAAAACGCTGAAGGCGACATCGGCACTGGCATTGTCGAAGCGCTGTACACCAGGGCGCTGGTCGGTCTGTGCGCGATGCAGATCGGCGTGACCGAGCGGGCGCTGAAACTGGCCGCCTCCTACACCAGCGAGCGCGAACAGTTCGGGCGCCCCATCGGATCGTTCCAGGCTGTCCAACAACGTCTGGCCGACGCGTTCATCGACACCGAAGCGATCCGTTGGACCACCTGGCACGCGGCATGGCTGATCGCCGAGGGACGACCCGCCGAGCGGGAGGCGGCGATCGCCAAGTTCTGGGCCGCCGAAGCCGGGGCGCGCGTCACCGCGTCGGCCCAGCAGGTGCACGGCGGCATGGGCATCGACGTGACCTACCCCTTGTCCCGATACTTCCTGTGGGCCAAGCAGATTGAACTCGCACTCGGATCTGCTTCCCAGCAGTTGGCTCGGCTCGGCAGAACGTACGCGGAAGGACTGACCCCATGACCTCTACTCTCAACCGCACCACCACGCTGGCGTGGAAGGACGTCAGCGTCGGCGACGAGGTGACGCCGATGGAAATCCCCGTCACCACCACGCTGATCGTGGCCGGCGCCATCGCTTCCCGCGACTACATGCCGGTGCACCACGACCGCGACTTCGCCAACTCCCAAGGGTCCAAGGACATCTTCCTCAACATCCTGACCACCAACGGGCTGTGTGTCAGGTTCCTGCACGACTGGGCGGGACCCGAGGCCATGGTCAAGAAGCTGTCCATCCGACTCGGGGTGCCCGCCTATCCGAACGACTCGCTGCGGTTCGAGGGCAGCGTGACCGGCAAGTCGTCGGCCAACGGCGAAGGCTTTGTCGAGGTCGCCTTCAAGGGCACCAACAGCCTCGGCGATCACGTCACCGGCACCGCGGTGCTCAGTCTGCTCGACGGGGTCGAGGCATGAGAGATGGCATCGGCGGTAAGGCCGCGCTCGTCGGCATCGGCCAGACCGAGTTCTCCAAGGAGTCGGGCCGGACCGAGATGCAACTCGCTTGCGAGGCAGTCAAAGCCGCGATCGAGGACGCTGGGCTGAGCCCCAAGGACATCGACGGCATGGTGACCTTCACCGTCGACGAGAACGAGGAGATCGAGGTCGCCCGCAACGTCGGCATCGAGAACCTCACGTTCTTCACCCGCGTTCCGCACGGCGGCGGGGCCGCCGCGGGAACCGTGATGCAGGCCGCCATGGCGGTCGCCACGGGCGCCGCCGAAGCGGTCGTCTGCTACCGGGCGTTCAACGAGCGCTCCGGGTTCCGGTTCGGCGGCGCCGGCCGTCAACCCGGCGTGACCCCGCTGTGGATGGCGCCGTATGCCCCGTTCGGATTCATGACGCCCGCGGCATGGGTCGCCCTGCACGCCCAGCGTTACATGACCACCTACGGGGTCACCAACGCCGACTTCGGCAAGATCTCGGTGATCGACCGCAAGCACGCGGCCAACAACCCCGATGCCTGGTTCTACCGGAAGCCGATCACCCTCGAACAGCACCAGGAGTCCCGCTGGATCATCGAACCAGTGCTGCGGCTGCTCGACTGCTGCCAGGAGAGCGACGGTGGGGTCGCGATGGTGGTCACCAGCGTCGAACGCGCTCGCGATCTCGCCAAGCCGCCTGCCGTGATCACCGCGGCGGCCCAGGGCGCGGCCTACGACGGCGAGGTGATGACCAGTTACTACCGCGACGACATCACCGGTCTGCCCGAGATGGGGGTGGTCGGCGACAAGCTGTGGCGCAACTCTGGATTGAAACCGGACGACATCTCGACCGCATTTCTCTACGACCATTTCACCCCGTTCGTGTTCACCCAGCTCGAGGAACTCGGATTCTGCGGCCGAGGCGAAGCCAAGGACTTCGTGTCGGTCGACGAGCTCTCGCTCGGCGGCCGAATGCCGATCAACACCAACGGCGGTCTGCTCGGCGAGGCCTACATCCATGGCATGAACGGCATCACCGAAGGGGTCCGCCAGATTCGCGGCACCTCGTACAACCAGGTCGACGACGTCGAGCACGTCCTGGTCACGTCGGGCACCGGCGTTCCGACCAGCGGCCTCATCCTCGCACCCGACCGGTGAGCCGTTAGTGTCGTGCGGTGGTGTCTGACGTGACGCAGTCGGTGGCGGTCGATACCCGAGATGTCATCATCTCGGCGGCCTTCGCCTGCTTCCGCACCCGTGGACTGGCCAAGACCACCATCGTGGACATCGCCCGGGAGGCCGGGGTGTCGCGCAGCACGTTCTACGAGTACTTCCGGGACAAGGAGACGATCGTCGAGGCCTGCGCTGAGGCGGCGTCGCAGCGGTTCTACCGCAACATGGCCAAGGCCATCGATCGGCACGGTGGCAGCACCCTGGAAGGCCGCCTGGTGCGCGCGGCCGTCTTCGTCACGCAGGCACGTCGGGTCGTCGAACCGGAGGCGTACTTCGACCCCGAGGAAGTCAACCTCATGATGACGAAGAACGCCGCTGCCCTGTTGAAGGACTGCGCCGAGTTCCTGGCGCCCTATGTCGCGGCGGCCAGGCTCACCGGGGAGGTCCGTGCCGACCTGGATGTTCCCTCGGCGACAGAGTGGTTCGCCCGAATGTTGTTCTCGCTGTTCACCACTCCCTCTCCGATGATCGATATGCGCGACGACGACGCCGTGGCCGACTTCGTACGGGCCTATGTGGTGAACGGATTCGTCGACGGCAATACCCGGCGACGCTAACCGCGGCGAGCCTCGACGTGGTCACGCGTGGTCCTGCGAATATGACTATTCTCACATATTGAATATCCTGATTTTCAGGACACTCGAGGAGGTTCCGGTGAAACCGACTGCGGCATCGGCGGCGCAGACCTCGCGGCAGATCCGGAGCCGGCGGGACCGGAGCCGCGCGGCACCGCCCAAGCTGCTGGTGCTGGCGCCTGATACGGCGGATGTGGTGTCGGCAGCCGGTGGGCTCGTCGCCGACGCGCTGCGAGTCGGGTGGCGCGTCGAGGTCTATCTGGAAACCATGGGCGATACGCGAGCGTTGCAGATCCTCGGCGTCGAGGCTCACATCCTGCCGCAGAGTTTCGATTTCGGGCCGGAATGGCCCGCCGCGATCGCGTTCGCCGCAGTGATGTACGAGCGGCCTCAGGGGGTGCGCCGCGCCGTCAACGACGCCACCCGACGGCACGGCGTCGACGTCGCCGCGTGGGGCGGAAGTTGGCCCTCCGCACCGGCTTCGGCATCCGACGTCCAACATCGCCTCAGCTCTGCCGCGCGGGCGTTCAAGTACCACGCGATGAAGGCGATCGGCACGGCGGCAACATCATCCGTTGAAACGTTCCACGGAAACTTCCGTTCCCTTACCGCGGCTATCTCGGCCCTGCCGAGTTGACGGCCGCCTCAGGACCTGCTGCGCACCGGGACGTTCGCATAACCGCAGACGTTCGACATCGCCACGCGCCGCAAACCGTCCCGGTCGACCTCGTACTCTGGAATGAGGTCGAGCAGCGCGTTGAGCGCGATACGGCTTTCCATCCGCGCCAAGGCGGCTCCCAGGCAACTGTGCACGCCATAGCCGAACGCGAGATTGAAGCCCATCTTGCGTTCCCGATCGATGTCCAACCGGTCGGGGTCGTCGAACATCCGCTCGTCGCGAAGCGCCGAGCCCGTGACGAGCAACACGGCCGCATCTTTCGGGATGGTGGTGCCGTAGTAGGTGACGTCTCGCGTCGCGGTCCGGACCTGATACTGCGACGGCGCCTCGTACCGAAGTAGTTCCTCGATCGCGGCCGGGATCTTGCTTCGGTCGTCGCGGAGCTTTCGCCACTGGTCGGGGAAGTCGGCGAACGCGACCATCGCGTTGCCGATCAGTTTGGTGACCGTTTCGGCGCCCGCGCCGCCGAGCATCGTCGCAAAGCCCGTGATGTCGACGTCGGTGAGCTTTTCCACCACACCGTCGCGTTCGATCTCGGTCTCGATAAGACGGCTGATCATGTCATCCCGGGGCGCTGCCCTGCGTTGCTGTACGAGGTCGTAATAATAGAGGCCGGTGTTCATGGAGGCCTCGTATCCCTCTCTGGGGACCGCTATTTCACCGGGGCGACGCTCGAGCAGAAGGTCCAGCCAGCGCCGGATCTGGTCGCGATCCTCCTCGGGCACTCCGAGCATGGTCGTGATGACCTCGTTCAGGAACAGCGCGGAGAAGTCCGCGACGACGTCGAAACTCTTCGGGTTGAGCGCCTCGATGCGCTCGTAGACCTTGTCGCGCACCATGTCTTCCAGCGCCGCGATCGCACGCGGGGTGAAGACGTTGCTCACCAGCCGGCGCATCTTCTGGTGCTCCGGCGGGTCCATCGAGATGATCACCTTCGGCACAGGAATCGCGTCGTCGTGCGCCTTGACCATGTCCAGCGTCGCGCCCTTGGCCGAAGAGAAGGTCTCGTGATCCTTCGTCGCGGGGGTCACGTCCTCGTAGCGCGTCAGCGCCCAAAAGTCCCACTTCGCGTTGTAGTAGACGGGGGCCTCGTCTCGCAGACGCCGGTAGGTGTCATACGCGCCGTCGAAGAAGTCCTGTGAGAACGGGTCGAATTCGACGGATGCGTTGCCTATTTCCGGTGACATCGCACTCACAGGATCGCCCCCGACTCCTTCAGTTTCTCGATGGTTTCCCAGTCGAGTCCCGCGTCCATCAGGACTTCTTCGGTGTGCTGACCGTGTTCGGGCGCACCCGTGGGCACCACCGAGCGCTCGTCGAACTGGACGGGGTTGGTGGGTATCGAGAACGGAACGCCGTTGACGGTTTCGGTCTGGGCGACATATCCGTTCGCGGTGACCGCGGGGTCCTCACACACTTCCGCCGGTGTCTGCACGATTCCCCACGCACCCGAGAGCGGCGCCAGGATTTCGCGCCATTCGGCGACCGTGCGTTTGGCGAACGCCTCGTCGAGCAGGGCGATCAGGCTCACCCGATTCTCGTACCGCGATGCGGGGTCGGCGAACCGCGGATCATCGATCAACTCGGGCAGGCCGATCACCCGCATCGCCTCCGCGTAGAACTTGTCGAGTTGCAGCATCATCAACTGGACATAGCGCCCGTCCTTCGTGCGGTACGTGCCCACCAGCGGGTTGGGCGCGTCGGCGTGGCCGAACTTGGGAATGGCGCTGCCACCGTGGATTTGGCTCACAGCGACGTCGGGACTGAGGTTCCACGCGGCAAGCCCGAGCAGCGACACGTCGACAACTGACCCCTGACCGGTCGTCGCCTTCTTGTACAGTGCGGCGGCGATGCCGCCCGCGATGGTCATGCCGCCGAGGAGGTCGCCGAACGCCGGCCGGGAACGGACGAGTTCCTCGGCGTCTTCAGTGAGGACGGTGGCGATACCGCCCCGCGCCCAATAGGACACCCCGTCGTACCCGGGCTTGTTCGCGTCGGGACCTTTGGGGCCGTGCCCGGACCCACGGACGTACACGATGCTCGGATTCACTTCCCGAATGTCATCGACATCGATGCCGAACTTCTTACGGCGGTCCGGCAGATAACTGGTCAGAAACACGTCGCAGGTCTTGGCCACCTCGCGGACCACGTCGCGGCCACCCGAAGTGCTCAGGTCCACGCCGATCGACTTCTTACCGCGGTTGGGAATCTCGATCATGTAGTTGACCGCACCACCCCCCTCGTCGACGATGCCCATGGTGACCAGACCGCGCTGCGGATCTCCACCCGCACGTGGCTCGACCTTGATCACCTCGGCGCCCCACTCGGCGAGCACCGCGCCGGCCGATGGCACGAATGTCCACGCGGCAACCTCGAGCACACGGACCCCGCTTAGTACGTTGTCGACGCTGATGACGGCCTCCTACAACCGGTAACGAGCATTTACGAATGTGAGAATCGCACTTTCATAGCGGTTTGTAAACGCACTAGGGCCGCCTGGACAGGCGGCCGGGAAGCGCCGGGTCTCCACTTTCCCAGAATGCGCGCCAGGTGGGCATCCGATGGGGCATCGGCGCACGCAGCGGCACATCGGTAGGCCATCGAATGAACTCCGGCCCTGGGCGCTCGGTCACATCGACCGAGTACCAGGGGTGTTCTCGTCGCTTCACGAAATACCAGTTCCCGTCGCGGCGCTCGTAAACGTCGTCGTAGCGCATCGTGATGACAAACCACCCGTCGCCGTCCTCATGCTCGGCACGGCAGTAGATCGAGCCGGTCGCATGGTCGTCGTCGACGAAATCGATTACGTGTCCGCAGATCAGATGGATGCTGCGATAGAACCTGCGGAGCACCTCGTCGTACCAACTTTTCAGCGCCGCTCTGCCCTTGCCGTGCTCACCGGCGTCGACGTCGTCGACGAACAACGCCACCAGGGCGTCGAGATCGCGCGCATCCAGCGCCATGGCGTAGCGGCTGGGCAACTGCGCGATCTCAAGATGGGATTCCAGCCGGTCCGACGACGACATGCGTGCAGTGTAATGGCCGTGCAGGGCTAGCGAGAACAAGTATTCTCGCTTTTCGACAGAGTGGATATCCTGGGTGGGCCACCCCGTCCGAGCGGAGGATTCCAGTCGTGCCTTTCCCGAGCATCACGCCCACGATCCCCGCGCTGGTTCGGTCGTGCGCGGCGAGCTTCGGGGCGAAGCCGTTCCTCATCGCCGACGGGCAGACGCTGACCTATTCCGACCTCGACCTCGAGTCGGCGCGGTTGGCGACGGCGCTGCTGGCCGAGGGCTTCGGCAAGGGCGATCACGTCGGCATACTCATGCCCAACAGCGTCGACTGGGCTGTCACCTGGTTCGCAACGACCCGAATCGGCGCGGTCGCGGTGCCACTGAACACGTTCTACAAGGCTCCGGAGCTGGCGTGGACAGCCCGTCACGCGGACCTGCGGGCGATCATCGCCCGGCCGGAATTTCGTGGCAACAGCTTTCTCGACCGGCTCGAGGAGGCACTTCCAGGACTCGCGGACCAAGCCATCCCCGGCAGGCTGGTCGTCCGGGGCGCACCATATCTGCGCATGATCGCGGTGCTCGGTGAGGGTGAGCGCCCGTGGACGACGGCGCTTTCGGCCGACCGCGCGACGGGACTCGAGCTCGACTTTCTGGTCGACGTCGAGTCCTGCGTGACGCCGGCCGACGACGTGATGATCATCTACACCTCGGGAAGCACCGGCGACCCGAAAGGCCCGGTGCACACCCACGGCACACTGGTACGCCACTCGTACAACCTGACCTTCGACTACGGCATCACGAACGACACGGTGATGTTCACCTCGATGCCGTTCTTCTGGGTCGGCGGCTTGATCACCGGCATTCACGCCGTGATCCACCACGGCGCAACGCTGGTCACCCAACCGGCGTTCGACGCGGCCGATGCGCTCGAGTTGATCGAGCGGCACCGCGCGACCATCACGCTGGGTTGGCCACAGCAGGGCAAGTCGCTGGCGGAGCATCCGAACTTCGCACGACGCGACCTGAGCTCGGTGCAGCGCACCAGCATGCCCGCGATGGTGCCGCCCGAACGCCGACCGAAAGGTCCGAACGCGCTGGGGATGACCGAACTCTGCGGCAACCACATCGGTGTCGATCCGTATCCTGCCCAGCCGGCCGAGCGCGCGGAGACGGGTGGATATTCGATCGAGGGACTCTCGCATCTGCTGGTCGATCCCGCGACGGGAGACCCCGTGCCCCCCGGCACGGACGGCGAAATCTGGGTGCGCGGCTACTCGCTGATGCAGCGGTTGTACAAGCGCGAACGCGAGGACGTGTTCACCCCGGACGGCTATTACCGCACGGGCGACTGTGGAGTGCAGTACGACGACGGCTGGATCAGGTTCACCGGCCGGTTGGGCGATCTGATCAAGACCGGCGGCGGGACGAACGTCACCCCTGGCGAGGTGGAACAGGCACTGACGGGTTGTGACGGCGTTCTCGAGGCGTACGTCGTCGGCGCCGAGGACGGGCACAACGGCACGATCGTGGCGGCGGCGGTGGTGCCGCGCGGTGAGGCCGAGTTGGACCCCGCGGAGTTGCGGGCGCAGGTGCGCAGCCGCCTCTCGGCATACAAAGTGCCGAAGTTCATCTGGGTCACGCCGAAGGAGAAGCTGCCGTTCACGGCGACGGGCAAGGTCAAGAAGACCGACCTCGCCAAGCAGCTGAGCGACCTTCTGTCAGACGGGTGACGAACCCGCAGATTGCCGGGTGACGACCGATGGCCCCGACAAGGGCCTGGCGATCACACCTGGCGGCGCGTCGACGACGCTGGGGATGGCGTTCACCGCCGCCAGTGCCGTGGCCGCGACCCCCGGGTTCACCCGGTCGGTCTCCGACTGCTCGAGGTGAAGCTCGAGGTCCATGTTGGGATTTCCTTTGACGCGAAACACCATTCCGCCTTGACCCTCGCGGGCCGGCTTGGGCCAACGGTCAGGCCATGGCGTGCTGCTGACTGTCGCGAAGTACTGAACCGCGACGGCAGGGCGGCCACCGACGATCCCGGAGAGCTGCCATCGGTGCGCACAGATCGTGCCCTCGGGAATGACACCGAGTGCGGTGGGGAGATCGGTCGGCGCGAGCAGCGTCTCCCAGTCCAGCTCGATTCCTTCGAGTTCGAAGCCGAGGATGTCGGCGATGTAGGACACCACCGTGCCCCAGTCCTTGTCCACCTTCCCCGACGCGATCCGAACCGGAACATGGCCGTCGGGCTTTCCGAACCCCATCGACTCGTGCAGGACATCCCAGATCGGGTAGGACTTGTCGAGGTCGAGCGCGTATTCGTCCATGCGGTACGAGTCGACGCGACCGGCCCCTGCCAGCAGCGCCGTGGGAATGTTCAGGCTGATGAACCCCGGCTCGCTGCTGGTGGCATAGAACGTCGAGTTGCCTCGTGCTGCAGCGCTTTCCAGCGTGTCGCGCCATTCGGCGGGAGCCGCCGCGGGATAAACCATGGGGATCAGCGAGAACGTCACCACGTTGATGCCGGCGTCGAGATACGCGGCGATGTCTGCGATCGCCTCTTCTTCGCGTCGAACGGCGGTCGCGCAATAAGTCACACAGTCGGGTTTCAACGCGAGAACGGTTGCGAGGTCGTCGGTCGCGGATACGCCGACAGATGGTGCACCGCACAGTTCGCCTGCGTCCAGCCCGGCCTTTTCCGGCGTCGACACCTTCACCCCGACGAGATCGAGCGCTGGATCATTGATCACCGCGCGTAATGCCTCACGGCCGGTGAAACCGGTGCCTGCGTGGACAACTCGGTATCGTCTGCCGAGCCCATCTGTCACCATCTGCTCACTCTCCTCGCACGTGGCCATTGATGTCACCGGTAAAACGGCCCCGGTTTGCCGGCGCCTTCGAGATGCCCGTACGGGTCGTACAGGTTCATCTCGGGATAGGGATTCTGGTCGAATGAGGGCCTCGACAGGCCGGCTTCCCGCAGCCCGGCAAGCACCGCCAACGGCACTGAGAACGACACCAGGCCCACGGCCACCGAGATCAACAGCTGCCGTGTCAGCGTCACCTTCGGGCGGCCTGACCGCGCGGGCAACCACCGCGCGATGCGGTTGATCAGCACCATGTCGCCGCTCTCATCACGCACACACATCACCGCGACCATCGCGAAGATCACCGAATCGTAGAGCGCCATGATCAGCGGAAAATGGATGTGGCCGATCTGAAGCACAGGCCCGACGGCTTCGGTGTAGAAGAAGATCCCGGCCCGCATCCAGGTGAACTGGATGACGCCGTTGATCGGGATGGCGATGATCGTCGCGCCGATGAACACCCTGATCAGCCTGCGCTCCGCCAGCCAACGCGTGCGCCGCATCAGTGGGTCCAGCAGTAAGTCGTGCAACTTCAGAAATCCCAGCCCGTTGAGCAGATAGTAGGCCGCATAGCCGCCCAGAAATGCCAGGGCGGGTTCGAGATTCGGTGCGATGTTGACATACGGCCATGAAAACGGGAAGTGCAGCATCCGCGGATCGAAGATCGCGAACGTCGCCCAGTTGGCGAGCGGATCCAGCGCCCCGGTTATGAGCCCGGCGAACGCGATGACGACCGCCCAGTGCACCTTGCGTTGGCGCCAGGACAGCCATCCCAGCACACCGACCAGGCCGATGGCGAGCGGAATCGAACTGAAGGCCACGCCGAGCGGCCAGTTGTCGAAGCCGAGGAACGGTGGGTAGGGAGCAGGACCGGGATTCGGATTGGTCTTTGTCGGGTGCCCGTGCAGGCCCGACTGGATGTTCACGATGGTCACGATCGCGAACACCAGATAGGCGGCGAAGAACAGGCCCCATCCGACCCTGGCGGGCCACGGCGAGAATCGGGTCACGGTGGATGATTCGATGCCGGAGCTTGAGCCGCGCTCAACGGTATTCGCCATGTCACACGCTCACTGGCAGAGTCGACCAACCTCTCACACTGGTGGTGTGCGCACGCTTGGCCGCCCCATAGTCGACTTCCCAGTCCGGCCAACGCGTCAGCACCTCCTCGAGCGCCACACGCGCTTGCATGCGTGCCAATGCGGCGCCGAGACAGAAGTGAATGCCACGCCCGAATGACAAGTGGGCGGCCTGCCGATGGATGTCGAACCGGTCCGCATCCGGGTACTGTCGCTCGTCGCGGTTCGCCGAGCCGTTGATAAGCAACATCACCGAGCCCTCAGCGACTGTCTCACCGTAGAGTTCGACATCACGGGCGACATAGCGGGCCTGCACGGGCGACGGCGCCTCGTAGCGCAGCACCTCCTCGATCGCCGCGGGGATCAGGCTGAAATCCGCCGCGAGTTCACGGCGCTGGTCCGGATGGTCGGACAACAGTTGTCCGGCGAAGCCGATCAGCCGCGTCGTCGTCTCGTTTCCCGCTCCGACGAGGGTGCCGGTATAGGTCAGTACCTCTCCGCGGGTCAACCGCCTGGTACTGCCGTCGGGTTCCTCGATCTCAGCGTTCACCAGCTCCGTCATCAGGTCGTCTGATGGGTGGTCGTAACGCCAGTCGATGAACTCCTCCAGCATCGAGCCTTGACGCGTCAGCGCGTCGTCGGCCACATCGACGAGTTCGCCGTCTTTGAGCTCGAGAAGCCGGTCGGTGTTCTGCCGGATCGCGATCTGCCTGTCCTCGGGGATACCCAGCAGGTATCCGATGGTGCGCATCGGCATCCACGCGCCGAGGTCGGCGATGAAGTCAAACGTCTCCGCTTTCTCGAGGGGTTCCAGTGCGCGCCGACAGAACTCCCGTGCCAGTGGTTCGATGGCAGCCATGCGCCGCGGCGTGAACACACCCGACAACAGCCGCCGGTGAAAGTCATGGATCGGCGGGTCCTCGAACAGGATGATGCCCGGCGGTACCTCGACGCCGTTGAGGATGAACTCGATGGTGGTGCCCTTGCCCGACCGGTAATCCTCCCAGTTGGCCAATTCGCGGGCGACGTCTGAGTACCTGCTCAACGCGTAGAAACCGTACTTGTCGTTGTGGTACAGCGGCGCTTCGTCACGCAGCCGTTTCCACACGGGGTAAGGATCGTCGTCGATGTCGAAGTCGAACGGGTCGTAGTACGGCCCAACCTTCACCCTGTAGGTCACTCCGTGAGAATAGGCTTTACCGGGCTTCGCTATGGCGCGTTTCTCCCGGCCCGCTCTTTGCATGCGCGGCCAGGACGCTCGCGATACGGTCGGCTATCGCCGCAACTGCCCATGTGAGAATATGAATTCTCGTATCACGCGGAGATCGGATTCGCCGGCGCATATCGGTGTCGAAGGAGGCGCAGAATGGCCCCAGCCGCCGTTCGCAGCTTCATCTTCGCCGTTGAGTTCCGAATCGGCGAATCCCGGCGCGTGGGATCGGTACTCGCGCGTCACGAGGAGAGTCTCCGCGACCTCGGTGCGCGATATGCGTTCGTGTACGAGTCGATAGTCGAAGCCGGAAAAGTACTGGTCGTCATCGGTGTCCGCACTGAGCAACCGCTGCTGGACATTCTTCGCTCGCCGTACCTCTTCGAATGGTTCGACGCCGTCGGCGTCGAAGACCTTCCTGCCGTCTTCGCAGGCGAAGCCGTGAGACGGTTCGACCTCGGTGAACCGCCGGCGCCGGGCACCGAGGTGGTGGTTGCCGCGGTCACCCGGGTTGAGGATGTCGAGGTCTTCGTGAATCGCGTGCGCGAATCGCTGGCCGATTTCGCCCGGTCGGGCATCCGCCGAACCCTCGTCTACCGGGCCCTCGACACGCCCCGTGAAGTGCTGTTCCTGCACCAGCTTGCGACGGCCCGAAACGCGCTGCAGTGGGTCGCCCATTCCGACATCGCCTCGGAATGGCTCGCATCCGCGGGGGTCGGCGCCTACCCGCCCGTCTTCGTCGGGCGGTTCGTCCATGCGATGCGACTGGCCGAGACGGCCGGGACGGACTTGCACTGATGTATGTCTGCCTGTGTCTCGGCGTCACGGTCGAGACGGTCTCCGATGCCGTCGCCGCCGGCGCCTGCACTTCACGACAGGTGTCCACCGCGTGCGGCGCCGGTTCGGATTGCGGCAGGTGTCGGCGCACGATCCGCTCGATCATCGACTCCGCTGCAGCGACAACGGAATCAGGCAGTCAAAGCAGGGTTTGAGCGGCCGATAGAAGGGACCGATCAATGGATTTGGGCTTCGAAGGTGCGACGGCCGTCGTCACCGGTGGCAGTAAGGGCATGGGGCTGGCGATCGCCGAAACGCTTGGCGCCGAAGGGGCATCGGTGGCGATCATGGCGCGTGGACAGCGAGGCCTGGATGCCGCGGCCGAACGGATCCGTGAAACCGGCGCGCCCGAGGTGCTTGCACTGACCGTCGACATGGCCGACGCCGGCTCGATCGCGGCAGGGTACAGCGCGGTCGGTGAAGCGTGGAAACACCTGAACGTGTTGGTGCACACGGTGGGACCCGACGCGGGTGCCTTCGAAGATCTCGACGACGACGACTGGCACGCTGCCTTCGACCTGGGCACCATGTCCGCGGTTCGATCCGTGCGCGCAGCACTCCCGATGCTGCGTGCCGCCGACTGGGCTCGAATCGTCACCCTGTCCGCGCACTCGATTCAGCGCCAGAGCCCGCGACTTGTCGCCTACACCGCAACGAAAGCGGCGTTGTCGAGCTTCACCAAGAATCTGTCGAAGAGCCTTGGACCAGAGGGCATTCTGGTGAACTGCGTATGCCCGGGCACCATTGTGACCGCGAGTTTCACCGAGATTCTCAGGGACGTGCTCGGCGCCGACGGACTGAACTCCGCGGATCCGCACGATGTGATGACGTGGGTGGAGCGCACCTACGGTCACCCCTGTGACCTCGGCCGGGCCGGGCTGCCCGAGGAGATCGCCTCGGCGACGGCGTATCTGGCGTCACGCCGGAACGGCTACGTCACCGGAGCCACCGTCAATGTCGACGGCGGTTCGGACTTCATCTGAGCCCTGGCTCGCTCAGCTGTTCTTCGACATCTCCGCGGCGGCCGTGTCGGCCCACTGCGCCTGGTGCCGGCCCATCGTCATGGCGCCGTTCCAGCCGCCGTCGGTCCACAGCACCTCACCGCCGACATAACTGAAGCGCGGGCTCCCGAGGCAGACCAGGGGCCAGGCCTGCTCCTCCGGCGTCGAATACCGCCCGATCGGTCCGACCGCCTGATCGACGGTGTCCTTACCCATCAGGTCCTGGAAGGCCGGCATCATCGCAGTCTCGGTGGGTCCCGGATTGATGCAGTTGATCCGGATACCGCGGCGACCGAGCTCGGGGTACCACCACCCCACCCACGCGTCGATGATGTACTTCGAATAGGCGTAGCCGCTCCACGACCACAACTTCTCGTTGGCCGACAACCACTCGACAGCCGCCTCGAACCCTTTGGTTTCGAGCAGCCCGGTGATGACCTTGATGTGGTCCTGCCACCCGATTGCGGCCGACGACGAGATGACGCTGATCGCCGACCCGTCGGGCATTTTCGGTACGAGGCACTCGGCCAGGTGACGCGCCCCGACGAAGTTGACCAGGATCGTGTCCCACTCGCTGAACGGCGGACCGGGAAGCCCCGCACAGCTGAAGAGCCCGTCAACCGGGCCGTCGATGGCCGCCGCTACCCCTTCGATACTCGACTGGTCACGCAGATCGACCTGCAGCGCACCCGCGACGGGAACGGTCGTGGGTTTGATGTCGAGGGCGGTGACCGTCGCGCCGAGATCGACGAGGATCTGCGCGGTGGCCTGCCCCATGCCGGACGCCGCGCCCGTGACGACAACCGACTTGCCGCGATACCCCAGCACGTCCTCCATGACACGCTCCTGCCGAGAACTTCATTTATCGGATATGAGAACCCACGTTACCGACCCGGTTCGTCCAGTGCGCGACAAACGGCGCAATGGTGGACAGGTCGTACAGCCCGGGTTCGGCGGCAACTACGGCGGGTATCGCGTTGATCGCGTGCATCGCGGTGGCCAGGCAACCCTGTTCGGCGTGATCTTCGCCGGCGGAGCCGATTTCGAGATGGATCCGCAGGTTCGGCTCACCTTCGAAGGTGACCTCGTAGCCGATCTCGGTCGGCCAGTCCGGAGCCAGATCGTCGGCCATGCGGGTGAGATGCTCGACGGACATCGTGGTCTCGCCGCAGTCGACCACGACACCGAATCGCATGGCACCGACGGTGCCCGCCGGGATGTCGCCCGCGGCGACGGTCAGGGCGCGCGGTGTCGTCGCGACCTCGCGGAAGCCCTGCACCGATTGAATCTCGAGTCCGAGCGCCTGAGCGAGCACGGTCGCGCTGCCGATCCATGCCCCGGCCGCGTAGTCGGGGTTGGCCAGCAGCGGCGTGGTGTCCTGGGGTGCATGCCCGAAGCCCATGGCGTTGAAGATCAGGTCGTGGCTTGCATATGTCGAGTAGTTGAGCACTTCGCGGACGTTGATCCTGCTCGTCCGCTGCGTCAACCGCGACAGAACGGGCGCGATCGACTCCGCCACGAAACCCGGATACAGCCCCAGCCCGAGGAACGACGATTGTCCTGCCTTGCAGGCGCTCTCGAGGTTCTCTGCAAGCGATTCATGCAGTGAGCGTGGATGAATGAACCTGCTGCCGGTGGCGATGACGTTCTTTCCGGACGCGAGTAGGTCGCAGACGTCGGCGAAGCAGCCGGGCGTGTCGGTTTCCACCTTGCCCATGTAGAGCACCACGTCGGCGTCGGTGGCGATGACGGCATCGCGATCGTCGGTGGCGCGCACTCCGGTCTCCCCCACGCCGCACAGCGCACCGGCATCGACTCCGGCTTTCGCGGGGTCGTAGACACGCACCCCGACAAGCGTGAGGTCGGGTCGGCCGAGAACGTGCCGCAGCGACATCATTCCGGTGACACCGGTGGCCCACTGAATCACACGAGTCATCCCGACACTCCCTCAATCTGGACGGATCGGCTGCGGTTCAACCACGTTTCCCGTCGGAGGTCGCTAGCGGACGGCACCCGCACCGACCGCGCGTGCGATGTTGTCACTCGGCGCCGCGTGGAATACGTGCCGGCTTCCGTCCGGCAGTATCCGACGCGCGATCAGGTAATCGGAGCCCAGCCAACCCTGCCTGATATAGCGACCGAACCGCAAGAACGTTCCCGGCGCTCCGCTGGCCGACGGCACGAGCTTCACCTGCTCGATACCCTCCTTGACGCCCTCGCCGGTCAACGGACGCGCCGCCGCCAAACCTCGAGCGATCACGGTTGCGACGTCGTGGCACAGACCCGGCATCGAATGCGTGGGACGACGGCCGTAGCGCGCCTCGAACCGGTCGAGGAAGGCCTGGCCGACGACGTTGCGTTCGTCGTAGCTGTCCAAGCCGATCCAGCCGCGCAACTGCCGCATCCACTCGGCGTTGATGTGCGCCATCTCGAAGGCGGTGGTGGTGTAGCGCGGCGGATCCCAGCCCGCGGCCTCCAGCGCATCCGAGAAGCCCCACAGCCCGTGACCGAAACCCACGTGTACGAGGGCGTCGGGGTCGGCGGCACGAAGTTCGGCGACGACGGCTGCCTTGTCGGCTTCGACCTGGGGGATGGCGGCCGTGGTCACGATCTTCAAACCCGCGGCGGAGTACGCCTTTTCGGCAAACGCCAGGTACTCCTTGCCGATCAGCGACGCCTCGTAGGCGATCGCGATGCGCGACCGGCCGTCACCCAGCATCACCGCGGCGAGCATCACCGGCTCCTCGGGCATCGACCCGTTGTTGAGTGCGAACGTCCACTCGCCCAGCGCCCCCTCCGACCCCGAGAGGATGATGTTCGCAACCTTGGCCACCCGGTCGGCGTGCGCGGTCAGCGGCACCGCGTTGTCGGAGACGTAGGGGCCGAAGATGGCCAGGCAGCCTTCGGCGACCAGCTCGTCGTACCCGCGTTCGACGGCGTGGTAGGTGCCGTTCGGCAGGCCGATGACGTCGCGCCTGATTACCTCGATCGGCCGGTCGACCACCCCGGCCGCGACCGCTTCGTCGAACACCAAGCGCAGCGTGTCCATCGTGTCGTCCTCGAGCCCCGACCTGGTCGGATAGTCGTTGAGCAAGCCGACTTTCAGCGGGGCCACCGATCCGTACGCGCGAACACCTTCGTCTGCCATTCCAGCAACATACAATATGCAGGTTGCTACCATGCTCGCCATGGCCAAGCGCGGCGGCACAGACTCCGAACGACGGGCGCGCGGAGACCAGACCCGCCGCGACCTCATCGACGCGGGCCGCACGCTGTTCGTCGAGAAGGGCTTCTTCAACACCAGCATCGGCGACTTGGTCATGACCTCCGGCGTCGGTACCCGCGGTGCCTTCTACCACCATTTCAAGGACAAGGCCGAGCTTTTCCGCGCGGTGTTCGAGGAGGTCGAGCGGGATCTCACATTGCGGTCGCTCGCGTCCCCGCCGCCGGGTGCCGACTCGTGGGAACGGCTCTGCGCCGGCCTGCACGGCTTCCTCGAGTCGGCGCTCGAACCCGAAGTGCAGCGCATCATGCTGGTCGACGGCCCTGTCGTACTGGGCTGGCGGACACTGCGCGCGATCCAGGAAGAAAACAGCATCGCGCTGATCGACGAGATGGTGCGCAATGCCATCGCCGAAGGCAACATCGACGACCTGCCCGTTGCCGAGTTGACGCACATGCTGGTCGCGTCGCTGGAGGAGGGCGCGCTTCTGGTGGCACATGCCAAGAGTCCGGGGCGGGCCCGCGCCCGCGCGGCGCGGATACTCGACCGGCTCCTGTTGAGCTTCGCGACCGAGCCCCGCGACGTCGTACGGAAGTAGGGCTGAGTTTCATGAGCGATGACCACTGCCCTCAGCCGGAAATGTGCATTTCCATTATTGATTATGGTTCTTCTACCGGACTGATAATGTTTCTTCACCCCGCTCGCAAGGAGATCTGATGTCAGACGCGCCACCACTGCGCGTTGCCGTAGTCGGGGCGTCCGCCGGTCTGGGTCGTTGCATCGGCATCGGGCTGGCGCAGAAGGGCGCCAAGGTCGCCTTCCTCGCGCGACGCCGTGACCGCCTCGAGAAGGCAGCCGAGGAGGCGGGCAACGGGTCGGCGGCGGTTGCGTGCGACGTCACCGACGGCGCCGCCTGCCAGAGCGCCATGGAGACCGTCGTCGAGAACTTCGGCGGCCTGGACGCACTCGTCTACACCACCGGTGTCGGCGTCCTCGCACCGCTGACCCAGGTGACCGCCGAGCAATGGGCGAACCTGTTCGCCACCAATGTCACCGGCGCATCGCTCATCACCGCGGCGGCCGCACCTCACCTCGCGGCCGCCGCCGGGTCGGCGGTGTACTTGTCGTCGCTGAGCGCGTCGTACTCCGCTCCGTGGCCGCTCCTCGGAGCCTACGCCGTGTCCAAGGCCGCCCTGGACAAGCTGGTCGAGGCCTGGCGCATCGAACATCCGAACATCGGCTTCACCCGCCTGGCCGTCGGCGACTGCTTCGGCGGTGAAGGGGACTCGCAGACCGAGTTCAACAAGGCGTGGAACCCCGAGGCACTGGAGAACGCCATCCGGTTCTGGATGGAGAACGGCTATATGCAAGGCGGTCTTGTCGAGGCCGATCACCTCGTCGACGTCGTCGACTCCGTACTTCGTTGCGGCAACAGCAGTTTCATCCCTTACCTGACCATGGCTCCGCGGCCCTCCGGTGCGGTGGCCGAACTTCGGCAGTGGTGAAGGACTTTCGGTGACACACGAATCGCGCATGCTCATCGACGGCAAGCTCGTCGAATCCGAGACGGGCCGCCAGTTCGACAACATCAACCCGGCGACCGAGGAGGTTCTCGGTGGTACCGCCGACGGTACCCGCGCCGACATGGAACGTGCCGTGGCGGCCGCCCGGCACGCGTTCGACCACACCGACTGGTCGCGCGACGGCGAGGCCAGGGCCGCCGGGCTTCGTCAACTGCAGGCGGCGCTCGAGGCCGAACGTGAGGAACTCCGCGGCGAACTCATCGCGGAAGCCGGTTGCCCCCTCCTGAGCACCTTCGGACCACAGCTCAACGTGCCGCTCAGGGAAGCCTTGAGCTGGCCGGCCGACATGATCAGCCAGTTCCAGTGGAAGAGAACGCTTCCCGACAAAGACGCGTTTGGCATGGGCACGCTCGCCGAACGCGAAGTCTGGAAGGAACCCATCGGTGTCGTCGGCGTCATCACACCGTGGAACTTCCCGCTGGAGATCATCCTCAACAAGCTCGGGCCGATCCTCGCCATGGGCAACACCATGGTGCTCAAGCCGGCACCCGACACCCCGTGGAACGCCACCCGCATCGGCCGGATCATCGCCGAGCAGACCGACATCCCACCCGGGGTGATCAACATCGTCACCTCCTCGGACCACCTCGTCGGCGAGGTTCTGTCGACCTCGCCCCTGGTCGACATGGTGGCCTTCACCGGGTCGACGGCGACCGGGCGGCGCATCATGAAGGCCGCTGCGGACACCGTCAAGCCGACCTTTCTGGAACTCGGCGGCAAGTCGGTATATCTCGTGCTCGACGACGACGGCGACATCAGCGCGTCGGTGGGCGGCAGTGCGTTCATCTCGATGCACGCCGGACAGGGCTGCGCCATGCCGACCCGGCTGCTGGTGCCTAATTCCCGATATGCCGAGGCCGTCGAGATCGTCAAGGTCGCGATGGAGAAGAACAAGTACGGCGACCCCACCGACCCGTCGGTGCTGCAAGGTCCTCAGGTGTCGAGACGCCAGCAGGACCGGGTGATGGGCTATATCGAGAAAGGCAAGCAGGAGGGCGCCCGGCTGGTCACCGGCGGCAACATCCCCGCGCACCTACCGAAGGGGTTCTTCGTCGAGCCAACGGTTTTCGCAGACGTGGACAACCGGATGACAATCGCCCAGGAGGAGATCTTCGGGCCGGTGCTGTCCGTCATCGGATTCGACGACGACGACGATGCGGTGCGCATCGCCAACGACTCGATCTACGGGTTGTCCGGCGTGGTGTTCGCCAACGATCTCGATCGGGCCAAGTCGGTCGCCAGCCGGATCCGCACGGGAACCCTGGGAATCAACGGCGGTCTGTGGTACGGCGCCGACGCCCCCTTCGGCGGCTACAAGCAATCCGGAGTCGGACGGCAGTGCGGCATTGAGGGCCTCGAAATCTTCACCGAAACCAAGACTGTCGGCTGGCCAAAGGAGACCTGATGAAATCACGAGCGGCCGTATTGCGCGGCGTAGGTGTCGACTGGGAAGTCACCGACGTCGAACTGGACCCGCCCCGCGCCGGTGAGGTGCTGGTCAAGATGGCCTACGCCGGCATCTGCCACTCCGACGAACATTTCTACACCGGCGACAGCGTCCCCGGCCCCGACATGGAGGAGATGATGCGGGCCTCCGGCGTGCCGGTGCCGGAGTGGTTCCCGATGCTCGGCGGACACGAGGGATCGGGCATCGTCGAAAGCGTCGGTCCCGAGGTCAAGGCGCTCAAACCCGGTGACCACGTGGCCATCTCGTTTCTGCCGGCCTGCGGGAGCTGCCGCTGGTGCGCCAGCGGGTACACCTATATCTGCGACGTCGGCGCCGACCTCTACAGCAAGGCGATGACCACCGACGGCACCTGCCGACGGCACGTGTCGGGTCCCGACGGCGACGAAGACCTGATGGCGATGATGCAGGTCGGCACCTTCTCCGAGTACGTCGTCGCCTCCGAGCGGTCGCTCGTCAAAATCCACGACTGGATTCCACTGGAGGCCGCCTCGTTGGTTTCCTGCGGTGTGACAACGGGTTTCGGCTCGGGCTCGGTCGCCGCCGGCACGCAGGCCGGTGACACCGTCGTCGTCGTCGGTGTCGGCGGAATCGGCATGAACGCCGTCCAGGGGGCGAAGGTGGCCGGCGCCAAGCACATCGTGGCCGTCGACCCGAACGAGTTCAAACGCGAGATCGCACCCACCTTCGGTGCGACACACACCGCCGTCGACGCGGGCGCCGCCCTGGAACTGGTCAAGGACATCACCTGGGGTGTCATGGCCGACCGCGTCGTGCTGACCCCGGGCGTGGTGCCGCCGGACCTCGTGCTGACGGCGATGCTGCTTCTGCGCAAGGGCGGCACCTGCGTGCTGACCGGTATGGCGAAGGTCAGTGATCTGATGGTCCCACTGAGCTTGCCCGACATGGTCAGCTCGTGTAAGACGCTGAAGGGTGTGCTCTACGGCGAGATGAACCCGCGCGACGCGATGCCGAAACTACTGTCGATGTACGAGGCGGGCATCATCAAACTCGACGAGCTGATCACGAAGCAGTACAAGCTGGACGACATCAACGAGGCGATGAAGGATCTGCGCGCGGGCAACAACATCCGCGGCGTCATCGCGTTCTGATCGATCCAGGGCCCGCCGTGCCGGGGTAACGTGCGGGAGATGAGTGCTGGCGAGCAACGCGCCGGAGTGGATCTGACCAACCTCGATCAACCGCTCAGCCCCGACGCCGGGGCGACGAAGCGGGACCTGGTCGACTACCTCGACGCGGTCGCCGCACGGATGCTGCCCGGGCTGGCCGGGCGCCCGCTCACCGTGCTGCGCATCCTGCGGGGGCGTGATCCGTTCATGCAGAAGAACGTGCCCAAGTACACCCCCGACTGGGTGCGCACGGTGTCGATCTGGGCCGAATCCTCACAACGGCAGGTCCGTTATGCGGTGTGCGACGATCGCCGCACGCTGCTG
Source organism: Mycolicibacterium pulveris (assembly GCF_010725725.1). Classification (NCBI taxonomy): domain Bacteria; kingdom Bacillati; phylum Actinomycetota; class Actinomycetes; order Mycobacteriales; family Mycobacteriaceae; genus Mycobacterium; species Mycolicibacterium pulveris. Next base: position 2,037,259 of record NZ_AP022599.1, read on the forward strand.
TGGCTGGCCAACCAGCGCGCCGTCGAGTACCACCCGGCGCTCGGTCTGGCCGACGACATCTACCGCCCCACGCATCTGGTGCTGGACCTCGACCCACCCCCAGGAGGCGACTTCGCCGCGGTCGTCGCCACCGCGCACCTGGTGCGTCAGGCGCTGGCCGATGCCGGTCTGACCGGCACCGTCAAGACCAGCGGCGCAAAAGGCCTGCACGTGTTCGTACCGGTCGACGACAGCGCGCCGGTCGACGACGTCGCCGCAGCCACTCGCGCGCTTGCCGCACGGGCAGAGGCTCTCGATCCTGCCACGGCGACAACGGCTTTCATCGTTGAGGACCGGGCGGGAAAGGTCTTCGTGGATTCGACGCGGGCAGGCGGGGCGACCATCGTCGCCGCGTACAGTCCGCGGCTGCGGCCCGGCACGCCGGTGTCGTTTCCGCTGGCGTGGTCGGACTTGGACGGTGTCGCCCCAACCGATTTCACGGTGCACACCGCCATCGATGCTCTTGCCGGCCGCGATCCGTGGGCCGAGACCATGCCGGCACCGCAACGGCTTCCGCACGAGCTGATCGAGCACGGCCGCACGATCCCGGTCGCTCGGGTGGCCGCGATGCACGAAGGCAAGCGCCGCGCCAGGGCACGTCGAAAAGGCAGCTGAGCCCGGACCTTGGGGCACCAGCAGTGGGCCTCGGGTAGCGTTGAAGTGTGGTTTTGGCAGCGGCGATTCAACTCGAGGCGGTTGTGGGCGACGTGGACGCCAACCTCGCCGCCTGCGAACGCCTCGCCGACGAAGCGGGTCGCGCCGGCGCTCGAGTCATCGCGCTCCCCGAGTTCTTCACCACCGGCATCGGGTTCGTCGACGCGTTGAAAGACGCTGCCCTACCCGTGGACGGCAAGGCGACCGAGTTGCTCACCGCCCTGGCCCGCCGGCACGGCGCGCTGGTCGGCGGTTCGTTCCTGTGCCGAGACGCCGACGGGCACGTGCGTAACGCCTACATCGCCGCCGACGCCGGCGGGGTGGTGGGCCGACACGACAAAGATCTGCCCACCATGTGGGAGAACGCCTTTTACGTCGGCGGCCACGACGACGGCGTGTTTCACGTGAACGACCACGACGTCGGCGCGGCGGTGTGCTGGGAGCTGATGCGTACCGGCACGGTCAAGCGTCTGCGGTCGCGCGTCGACCTGGTGATGACCGGCTCGGGCTGGTGGTCCATCCCGCCGTGGCCGCCTCGGTCCGTGTTCGACCGCTGGGAACGCGGCAACGCCGCGACGGCCCGCCTCGCGGCGGCATCGTTCGCCAAGTACGTCGGGGCACCGGTGGTGCATGCCGCACACGCAGGCGCATTGACGTGCCCCATGCCGTTGTTGCCGATGCGCTACCGGGGGTATTTCGAGGGGGCGACGCTCATCACCGATGCGCGTGGAAAGGTGATCGCGGAGCGCCCCGCCGAGCAGGGCGAGGGCGTCGTCCTCGGCGAGATCGAAATCGGCCGCCGCGCACCGTTACTCGATCCGCCGAACAGGTTCTGGCTGCACCCGCGGGGACCGCTGCCGACTGTGGTTTGGCACTATCAGCGCGGGCATGGTCGGCGGTGGTATCGCCGTCACGTGATGCGCGCCGCAACGCCGTCGGCGGCAGGGGTCGGCGACACCCCACGCGATTGATCCGAATCCGTTGCGCGACAGTCCCGTGACGGCGGAAAACACCCATCGGTGATCGCCGTCACGGACATCGGGGCCGCTCGTGCCCGTCAGCACGTACCCTTTTGGTGATGGAGCTGACGGTTGAGTAAGGACAACTCCGCGACAGGGCGGCCGATCGATGCGGTCGCCTGGTGGTTCGTTCCGCATCCCGTGCTCGTCGTCGACCGATCCGGCATCGTCCGCGCGTTCAGTGCCCCTACCGAAGCCGTGTTGACCGGCGTCGAGATCGGCACGCGGCTCGCCGACGCCGCGCCGTCGTGGCTGGCACAGGCCCACGAGCACAGGACGGACGGTGAAGACCTGTCGCCTGCGAGGGGCGAACTCGACGGTCGCGAGTTCACGGCTCGGCCCACGCCGCTGTCGGCGGACGAAATAGCCTGGTGGTTGATCGCGGAACCTGACGGGTCGCTGCGCGACGCGCACGAGGCGCTGGCACGGGAACGGGACCGCGCGGCCTTCCTCGACAACGCCTCGGCGGTGCTGATGGCGTCGCTGAACTTCGACCGCTGCACCGAGGCCGTCGTCCAGATGGCGGCCAGGCACCTGGCGGACGCGGCGGTCCTCGTCGCCCCCGAGCGCGAAAACCGGCTGCCCGTCGTCTACAGCGGACCGGACGACGTCGCGGAGCACCGCAGGGTCGACGCGGACCCCGCCGACGTGCCGGGCCTCAGCGAGGCGCTTCGCGGGTTCCCTCCGGTGCCGTCGCGCTGGATCGACCCGTCGACCATGCCCGACTGGCTGATCCCCCGCCACCTCACGCAGCCGGTGGGATCGGTGCTCATCACCCCGCTGCCGGGTCACGGCGTTCCGGCGGGCGCCCTCGTCCTGCTGCGCCGCGACTCGGCCACCGCCTTCAGCGACGGCGAGGAGCTGTTCGCCCGGCTTTTCGCGGCCCGCGCAGGTGCGGCGCTGTCCGCCGCCCAGCTGTATGCCGAACAATCGGCAATCACCCGCACCCTGATGCGCGATCTGCTGCCCCCGCAGCTGGATCGGCTCGACGACTTCGAACTCGCCGGCGGCTACCGCGCCTCCGAGGATCATCAGCTGGTCGGCGGTGACTTCTACGACGTCCACCGCGGCGCGGGCCCGAACGGCGAGACACTCGTGGTGCTCGGCGACGTCTGCGGAAAGGGCCTGGAGGCCGCGGTGCTCAGCGGCAAGATCCGCAACACCGTGCAGGCCCTGGCGCCGCTCACCGATCAACACGAAGACGTGCTCAAGCTGCTCAACAGCGCCCTGTTGTCGCCCAACAACAGCCGCTTCGCGACGATGGTGCTCGCGTCCATCGCCCGCCGTGACGGTCGGTTGACGCTGCGGCTCACCTGCGCCGGGCATCCTCCTCCCTTGATCCTGCGGAACGACGGAACCGTGGAACAGGCGGACACGAAAGGCATGCTGGTCGGCGCGTTGGCACAGTTCAAGGCCCAGTCGACGGAGGTCGTGCTGGCGCCCGGCGAGACGTGCCTGCTCTACACGGACGGACTCAGCGAGGCGCGAGGGGGCCCGCTCGGATCGGAGATGTTCGGCGACGAGCGGCTCATCGATGCGTTGGCCCACTGTGCCGGTCTGCCCGCAGAGGCAGTCGTCGAGCGGATGATGATGCTCACCTCGGAGTGGGTAACCGAGCGGACACACGACGATATGGCCGTCGTGGCCATCACGGCTCCGCGCCGCACACGTCGGGGCGAGGTCGACGGACACCCTGGGGGTAGGTACAGAGCGTGAGCAGTAGAGACACCGGCGCGGCGCGCGACCGGCTGTGGGAGGCGGTTCTCGACGGGGACGAGTACTCCGCCGTCAGCGTGGTGTTCGAGGCGGTGGACGCGGGAATCACGCCCGAGGACGCGTTGCTGGAGGTGGTCGCGCCCGTACAGCGCAAGGTCGGCACGGAGTGGGCGGCCAACCGCATCACCGTCGCACAGGAACACGCCGCCACCGCGATCAACGACCGAGTGATCGCCGCACTGTCCCAGCACCCCGCCTCGAGGACCCACGCTGCCGCCGGCCGCGTCACCGTTGCCTGCGTCGACGGCGAATGGCACGCGCTGCCGGCCCGCCTGCTCGCCGAGGTGCTGCGCCTGCGCGGCTGGCGGGTGGATTTTCTCGGGGCTCAGGTGCCGACGCCCCATCTGATCGCGCATCTGCACCAGCACGCGCCCGACGCCGTCGCGTTGTCGTGTTCGATCCCGACCCGGCTGCCCGCCGCGCACGCGGCGATCACCGCCTGCCAGTCCGCGGGTGTCTCGGTGCTCGTAGGTGGCGCCGCGTTCGGCCCCGACGGCCGCTATGCCCGCCTGCTCGGTGCCGACGCGTGGGCCCCGGACGCCCGCGCCGCCGTGCAGTGCCTGAGCGACGACCTGGCACGGCTACGCCTCACCGCGACCGCGTCGTCGGGTGCGCTGCCGCATCTGGAGGACCAGGAGTATTCGATGGTCAGCGGGACGAAGGCGCAGCTGGTCAAGTCGACTGTCGCCGAGCTGGAGAACCGATTCCCCGCGATGCGCGACTACAGCGTGGCGCAACGCGAACACACCACCGAGGACATCGCGCACATCATCGACTTCCTCGCGACCGCACTGTATGTCGACGACGACGACCTGTTCACCACGTTCATCGTCTGGACCGCCGAGGTGCTCGAAGCCCGAGGCGTACCAGCGACCTCACTGATTCACGCGCTGGATTTGTTGTCCGATCAACTGCGAGACTTCCCCCGGACCCAACGTCTGCTCACGGCAGCGCGCACGGCCTTGACCGCGAAGACCACCTCGCCGATCGCATGAGACTCATCCTGACCACCGAGACGACGACCCGGTCGATACGCGTAACCGTCTCCGGGGACGTCGACTTCGGGCAGGCGGCCTATCTGATCGACACCGTCTCCGACTTGCTGAGTGCCCATCCCGACGTGCAGGAGCTGCATCTCGACTTCACGAAGCTGACGTTTCTCGACTCGACGGGGCTGTCGGCCCTGCTGCAGATACACCGGCAGACAACAGAACTCGGGGCGCGGATGCACCTGGACAATCGGCCGGCGCACCTCGACCGGATCCTGGAGATCACCGGGCTGCTGGACTACCTCACGGCGAACCGTAGCGAAGAGACCGAAGTCCGTTGAGCGCCATGGTCGGACATGTGGCCATGCTGCAGCGCTACCCGGTCAAGTCGATGCTCGGTGAACGACGCGACTCGATCCGCGTCGGACCCGTGGGCGTGGACGGCGACCGACAGTACGCCGTCATCGACGACGAAACCGGGCGGGTGGCCACTGCCAAACATCCCCGACGGTGGAGCGCGCTGCTGCAATGCGCGGCGGCGACAAGTGACGGCGGTGCTGTCGTGGTGACGCTGCCGGACGGCCGCAGCGTGCCGGTCACCGAAGCGGCCGAACCGCTGTCGCAACTGCTCGGGCGTCGGGTGCATCTCGGCGGCGAGCGCACTGCGGGCGCGACGCTGGAGCGGTCCGACCCGCTCGAGGTGCTGGCGCACGGCATCGACGCCGAGTTCGATCCCGTGCTGCTCGAACTCGGCAAGGCGGCGCCGGGCGGTGCCTTCGTCGACCATTCCCCGGTGCACTTGATCACCACGACCACACTCGACGCGATCGGTGTCGGCGTCGCGGAGGCGATCCGATACCGGCCGAACGTCGTCATCGACATGTCCGACGGGTTCGCCCCATTCGGGGAGAACGACTGGGTGGGAACCGAGATGCGTCTCGGAGACGTCACGTTGCGCGTCACCCGCCCAACCTCCCGCTGCGCTGTCCCCACTCTCAGACATGGTGACGCCGAACGACTTCCGGACGCGGTGCGGTACCTGCTGGAGCGCAATCGCATCGAGGTTCCCGACTCGGGGAAGCTGCCCTGCGCCGGGGTTTACGCCGAGGTGGTCGCCGTCGGTACCGTCAGCGCCGGTGACGAGGTGCGCGTCGGGTGATCCGCGTCCGCGCGGGAGTGTTCAGCCGGCCGCGGCGGTGACGGCCTGGGTGATCCGGGCGACGATCGGGCTGTCCAGTTTCCAGCACTGCCAGAACAGCGGAACATCCAGGTGCGCCTTCGTGATCCGTACGAACGAGCCATCGTCCAGGTGTGGCTGGGCCAGCGCCTCGGGGAACATGCCCCAGCCCAGGCCGGCCAGGACCGCCGCGCCGAAGCCCTCCGCCGTCGGCACGTAGTGCTGCGGCCGGGCGATGTCGCGACGAAACGCCTTGCGCACCAGCATGTCCTGCAGAGCGTCGTCGCGGTTCCACGCCAGGGACGGAGCCTGGGCCGCCGCCGCGGCGGTGAACCCGTCGGGCAGGTACCGGTCGCGGTAACCCGGGCTGGCGACCGGAAGGTAGCGCATCACCCCCAGGGGTTGCACCCGGCATCCCGACACCGGTATGCGTTCGGTGGTCACCGCGCCCATCACGACGCCCTCGCGAAGCAGCCGCGCCGAGTGGTCCTGGTCCTCGATGCGGATGTCGAACAACACGTCGTCGAGGGCGTCGAACACCGCGGTGAACCAGGTGGCCATCGAATCGGCGTTGACCGCCATCGCGATTCGCGGCGCACTGCCCGTTCCGCCCGCCATCTCGCCGAGCGCCTCGGCCTCCAACAGCGCGGTCTGCGCCGCCAGGCGCAACAGTGGCACCCCAGCCGGGGTGGCGACGCAAGGCTTTTCGCGCACCACCAGCACCTGCCCTACCCGCTGCTCGAGGGTCTTGATGCGCTGGCTGACCGCCGAGGGGGTGATATGCAACCGCGCAGCGGCGGCGTCGAACGATCCGTGCTCGATCACCGCGGCGTACGCCGCGAGCTGCTGGCCGTCGATGCGCACATTAACGATTCTAATGTTGTGGCGATTTCTTTAGCGCTGTCCCGTGCCCGCGTGGCCCCCTACACTGACGTCGGCCGAAGGGAAGGAGCACAGTGGGAGCGATACCCGTCATCGCGTTGACCGGCTATCTCGGCGCGGGCAAGACAACGCTGCTCAACCATGTACTTCGGCAGCCGGGTGCGCGAATCGGCGTCGTCATCAACGACTTTGGTGAGCTCAACGTCGACGCCGCGCTGGTGACCGGCCAGGTCGACGAACCGGCGTCGATCGCGGGCGGCTGCATCTGCTGTCTACCCGACGACGGCGGGCTAGACGACGCATTGGCCAAGCTCGCCGATCCCCGGCTGGGCCTGGACGCCATCATCGTCGAGGCCAGCGGCCTGGCCGACCCGGTGGCGATATCGCGGATCATCCGGTTCAGCGGGGTCGAACGGATCCGGCCGGGCGGCATCGTCGACGTCATCGACGCTGCCACCCACTTCGACACCGTCGATGACGGCAGCACTGCCCCGGCGCGATACGGTGCGGCCTCGCTGGTCGTGGTCAACAAGCTCGACCAGATCCCCTCGGACAGCAGGGACAAGGTTCTCCAGCGGATCGAAAGCCGGGTGCGCGAACGCAATCCGGAGGTGCATCTGGTCGGCGCGGTCACCGGGCGGGTAGACCCAGCGTTGCTGTACGACGTCGCAGACACCAACGAGGACACCGGGCAGTTGTCGTTTCGCGAGCTGCTGGTCCCCGACGCGCACCACCACGTTCACGCCGATTCGGTCACCGTAACCAGCGAGGGATGCATCGACCCCGGCGCGCTCCTCGACCTGCTGGAAAAGCCGCCGGCCGGCGTGTACCGGCTCAAGGGCGTCGTCACCGTTCGCTCTGGCACACGGGCGCGCAGCTACGTCGTCAACGTCGTCGGCACCTCCATACACGTCGCGACCGCCCCCAAGCCGGCCCGAATTAACAGCCTGGTCGCGATCGGAACCTCGATCGACGTCGACGACGTGCGCGCAGCCATCGACGCCGCGCTGCGCCGGCAGGACGGGCCGGTGCCCGCCGCGGGTATGCGTCAGCTGCAGCGCTACCGGCACCTGAGCATCTGACGAATCCCTCTTGATGCTCCTATCTCTGTTATGAGTCAAGCGGCGTCGATGTAGTGGGTGTTTAGCCAGGTGCGGTAGGCGGCTGCGAGGTTGTCGTCGCGTCTGAGACCGCGTTCGAGTCGGGAGATGTCGTTGGGCCAGACGCCGAAGTGTTCGGCGACAGTGGCGAGGGTGATGTTTCGGGCTTGGCGGGTGGGGCGCAGGTCGCTGTAGTCGTCGATGGGGCAGGGTGCGGTGAGGTGTTTGAACATTTCGCGGGCGATGGCGCGTTTGAGCAGGCGCAGGATGTCTTTTTTGGACCGGCCGGCAGTGAGTTGGCGGGCGACGTAGTCGCGGGTGCGGGGGTCGTGGGACCAACGGACCACGGCGATGCGGTGCAGAGCGTTGTTGGCGGCGCGGTCCCCGCCACGGGAGAGTCGGTGGCGGCTGGTCTTACCCGACGAGGCCGGGATTGGTGCGGCACCGGCGAGCATCGCAAACGCCGCCTCGGAACGGAGCCGGTGGGCGTTGGTGCCTGCGGTGATGAGCAGTTGGGCGGCGGTGTCGGGCCCGACCCCGTAAGCGGCGCGCAGCGCGGGGTTAAGGGTGGTGGTCAGGGTGTCGATCTCGGCGGTCAACTCGCGGTCCTGGCGTTCGAGGAACTCGATGCGCTGCGCCAACGCTTTGCAGGCGATCAACACCGACACCGCGGTGGGATCATCGTGCGCACTCGGGCGGCAGCGGCCCAGCGCCTCGACCAGCCGCAGGGTGGTGGGATAGCGGCGGTGGCGCTCGCGTAGCTCGGCCGGGGCGGTCACGAGCAGGTCTTTGATCTGGTTGATCGCTGCGGTGCGGGCCTTGATCGCTCCGCGGCGGGCGATCAGCAGGGCTTTGAGCGCACCGGTGTGAGCATCTTTGGGGACGGCCAGTCCGTGCCCAGCCAACACCGCGCGGGCGGCGCTGTAAGCATCGAGGGGGTCGGATTTACCTTGGCGGCGTCGGGCGGACCGATCAGGCCGGTTGACCTCAACCGCGTGGATGCCGTTGTCCTGCAACGCGTGTGTAATTCCCGCACCGTAAGAACTGGTGCCCTCCACCCCGACGCTCACCACGTCGCCGAAACTGCGGGCCCAACAGATCGCGGCCCAGTAGCCGGTCGGGGTGGTGGCGACTCGGCATCGCCGAGCAACTGGCCGGTGTCGGTAATCGCGCCGAGGTGGATGGTGTCGAGGTGGGTGTCGATGCCGATGACGACTCGACGGGGGGATGTCACGATGGTCATGTCCTCTCCGTGCAATCAACCGTGCGATGGGTGACAACCCGGTAGGGCGGGCAGACAAGACATTGATGAGGCAGCGGACAGGCTCCTGATTAAGTCATGTCCGCCCTACCAGGGCTGTCGGTAGTGCTTGCCTGCACGTCGCCGGTGAGACAGATCAATTGGAAGACAACCCAGCAGGGCGTCAGTCGGACGACGAGTCATCACCGGCGGCGAACGGGCAAGACCATCCTCACCCGAACCCGCTTATCGGAATCAATGTCGGACCCCTCGACTAATCTTCGAACATAGTTTCGATTCAGGAGGTGGTGGCGGTGGCGGCCGACGTCGACGGTGTGGCGGTTGTGCAGACCCGCCTGCACGCCGCGGTGGCCGAACTGTCCGAGCTGCCGCTCGCCGACCTGCCGCCCGAGGTGCTCGATTCGGTGCTGTGTGATCTGGAGTCCGCGCAGCGCCGGCTCACCGCCGTCGGCTACGACGCCATCAACGGGCTGCGCAAGCAGTGGCCTGTGCGGGTGGGTCGGCTGCGTGATCATCTCGCCAACCTGCTGCACATCTCCGCCAATGACGCCGGTGCGCGTGTCGCGGTGGCCGCCGATCTCCACGCCGCCGAGCCGGTGCTGGTCGAGACCGCCGCCGCGGCCCGTCACGGGCTGATCGGCGCCGAGCACGTGCGGATCACCCGCGAGACGATCGCCAAACTGCCGGACACCGCCACCGCCGACGATCGGGCGCGCTTAGACCTGGAGTTGACCGGGGTCGCGGTGACCGAGCGGCCCGAAGTGCTGCGCCGCGACGCCGCGCTGCTGCTGGCCGACTACGACGCCACGCACGACGATCCGGTCACCCGCGAACGCAGCCGAAAGGCGCGCAGCGAGTTCGTGCTGGGCCCGCAAGACGCCGACGGGATGAGCCGCGGCCGGTTCTGCGTGGATCCCGAAGCCCGCGCCTACCTGGAGATCCTGCTGGCCAAACTGGCCCGGCCCGGGATGTGTAACTCCGCCGATCCGGTCCCGATCGTCGACGGCGATCCGGACCCGATGGCCGCCGCCACCGACACCCGCACCACCGGCCAACGCAACCACGACGCGATCAAGGCGGCCCTGCGCGCGCTGCTTGCCAGCGGGCAGCTGGGTCAACATCGCGGGCTGCCGGTCACCGCGATCGTCACCATGACCTTGCAACAACTGGAAGCCGCCGCCGGAATCGCGATGACCGGCGGCGGATCGACGGTGCCGATGGAAACCGCGATCCGGATGGCCGCCCACGCCCACCACTACCTCTACATCTATGACGCCAGCTGTGGGCGACCACTGTTCTTGGGCCGCTCCAAACGCCTGGCGTCGGCCGATCAGCGCATCGTGCTACACGCCATCGACGGTGGCTGCACCATGCCCGGCTGCGATCAACCCGGTTACCACGCCGATGTGCATCACCTCATCGAATGGAACCAACAGGGCAGCACCGACATCGACCGCCTCACCCTCGCGTGCGGGGCCGACCACCAAAACAGCGGGCCATCCGACGAGGAGTGGCAGGCCAGACGTCGCTACGACGAAGAGACCCTAGGCCAAACCCTTTGGTATCCACCGAAAACCGTCGACCCCCGGCGTCAACCCCGCGCCAACCGACATCATCGACGGCCCATCCCACCGCCCGAACCCGACGCCGCATAGCCGGTCACACACGTGAGGCCGTCACCGCCAGAACAGGTGGTGCACGACGCCGCTCGCGCTGGGCACCACCTCGTGGTGGAACCGGTCGTCCAGCTCGTCGGGTGACTCCCAGAGGCGTGATCCGGCGCCGAGCTCAACCTGCGACACCGCCACGTGCAGGGTGTCGACCAGGTCTGCGGCGAGGAACTGACGGATGACATCCGCGCCACCACCGAGCCGAACGTCCTTGCCTTGCGCAGCCGCTCGCGCCCGCTTGAGGACGGTGGCCGGATCGGCGTTGACGAAATGAAAGGTGGTATCCGACAGGGTGAACGACGGACGCTCATGGTGGGTCATCACGAAGACCGGGGTGTGGAACGGCGGCTCATCACCCCACCAGCCCTGCCATTCATAGTCTTGCCACGGTCCGCGCTGCGGCCCGAACTTGTTGCGTCCCATGATCTCTGCACCGATGTCATGGGCGAAGTCGCGGGTGAAGTAGTCGTCGAGTCCGCGGCTGCCGCCCGGCTCGGTGCGGTTGGGCCAGCTCGCCGTCGCTCCGGCCCATGCGAACATTTCACCGGGGTCGGCGTGGCCGAACGGGCGCTCGAACGTCTGGTTGACACCGGCGCCAAAACCGTCCCGCGACACGTTGAAGTTCTGGACTCTGAGCAGCTGACCCACGCGTTACTCCTGTCTGGTTGCCGACTAGTGGTTGGACTCCCGCGGCCCACCCAACTCACCGCGCCAGCTGACTGCATCAGTTCTTCTAATGTTCCTACAGAATCATTAGCTGTACTCAGCCCCGCGCGATCCATAACGTCGACGCCATGGGTTCACCTCTGGTCGTCGGCTTCGTCGCCTGCTTCACGCTGATCGCCGCGATCGGCGCCCAGAACGCGTTCGTGCTGCGCCAGGGGATCCGCCGTGAGCACGTGCTGGCGGTGGTGGCGCTGTGCACCGCCTCCGACATCGTGCTGATCGCGGCGGGTATCGCCGGCTTCGGCATGCTGATCAGCGCCCACCCCGGCGTGCTGGACGTCGTCAAGTTCGGCGGCGCGGTGTTTCTGTTCGGATACGGGCTGCTCGCTGCGCGTCGGGCCGTGCGACCGTCGACGCTGACACCGTCGAAACAGGCCCCAGCCAGGCTGGCCGAGGTGCTGCTCACCTGCGCGGCACTGACCTGGCTCAACCCGCATGTCTACCTCGACACCGTCGTGCTGCTCGGCGTGCTGGCCAACGAGCACCGCGAGGGCCGCTGGCTGTTCGGAGTCGGCGCGGTCACCGCGAGCGCGGTCTGGTTCGCCGGCCTCGGGCTGGGCGCGCGGCGACTCGCCGGGCTGTTCGCGAACCCGTCGCTCTGGCGCGCACTTGACGGGCTGATCGCGGTGACGATGATCGGACTGGGTGTGGCGCTGGCGTTGAGCTGACACAATCACCCAGTCGACTTGCACGAAAAGGGTATCCCTCTGTCATGACCACATCAGGAAAGTCGGTGTTCATCACCGGCGCTGCTGCAGGAATCGGCCGGGCGACGGCGCTCACCTTCGCTCGGAAGGGCTTCACCGTCGGCGGCTACGACATCGACGAGGTCGGCCTCAAGACGCTGGCCGACGAGATCGAGCGGCTCGGCGCCGTCGCGCACACCGGCTACCTCGACGTCACCGACGCCGACGAAATGGCCCAGCGCGTCGGCGACTTCGCCAAGGCGGCGGGCGACCGGCTCGACGTGATGATCAACAACGCGGGCATCCTGCGCGCCGGACGGTTCGAGGAACTTGACATCGCCGGCCATCACCGGGAGATCGACATCAACGCCAAAGGGGTGGTCAACGGGCTGTACGCGGCGTTTCCCTATCTGCGCAAGACGCCGAACTCCATCGTCGTCAACCTATCCTCCGCGTCGGCGATCTACGGGCAGGCCGAGCTCGCCAACTACAGCGCGACCAAATTCTTCGTTCGCGGCATCACCGAGGCGCTGGACATCGAATGGAACCGCTACGGCATCCGGGTCATCGCGATGTGGCCGCTCTACGTGCAGACCGCGATGACCGACAGCATCAAGACCGGGACCACCGACTCGCTCGGCATCCGGCTCAGCGCGCAGGATGTCGCCGACGCCATCGCCGCGGCGGTGGAACCCTCCGTGCTGCGCCGCGCCCTCCATCAGGTGCACTTCCCCGTCGGTACCCAGACCAAGGTGCTTACGACGGGGTCCCGGTTCTCACCCGCCTGGCTGACGCGGTTGATCAACAAGCGGTTGGCCCACCAGTGACGTTCCGGATGACCGTCGAGGACGTGTTCCACATCCGCAACCGGGGAGTCGTCGCGACCGGCCGGGTGGAGAGCGGCACGCTTCGGATCGGCGACACCATCCACATCAACGGCGGGCCCGCCGTCACCGTGGACGCGATCGAGAAGTTCCGCAAACGGCTCGACGAGGCCACCGCCGGCGAGAACGTCGGCGTGCTGATGAAATCCATCGACAAGGACCAGATCAAGCGCGGCGATGTCATCACCTCCTCGGGCGAAGCCGCGCCGCTCGGCGGCACCAACGTGATCCTCTGAGTTTCGATTCGCGCTGATCGCAACCGTTGAGAGCGGCGACCGGCGGCAATATTGTCCGACCATGAATGAGGATTGGCTCGCCGTCATCGTCGGCCTCACGCTGCTGGCCCTCGTGCTCGTCGGCGCGATCCCGAGCGGCGTGATCCCGTGACGCAGCAGCAGCAACAGAACACCCAGACCGAGTCGGATACCCGCTCCACTGGTATCGGGTACGCGGTCGCCGGCGTGCTCGTGGTCGTCGTTCTCGGTGCCGCGACCAGATTTCTGGAGGCCGGTGTTCCACAGTGGGCCGATGGCACCGCGTTCGAACGAGTGGCGAAATCGATCGAGTTCCCGGTTTACGCAATCGCTTTGGGTCTGATCGGCAACTTCGTGCTCTCCAGGCTGGCGCTGCGCGACGTGCTTGCGCAAGGCTTTCGCACGGAGTTCTTCATCAAGACAGGGCTGGTGCTGCTCGGTGCGTCCATCAACTTGAAGGTGCTCCTGACCGCCGCCGGTCCGGCGATCGTGCAGGCGCTGCTGCTGATCTCGATCGTGTTCACCTTCACGTGGTGGCTGGGCGGCGTGCTCAAGCTCGAAGACAAGCTGCGGGCGCTGCTGGCGTCGGCGGTGTCGATCTGCGGGGTCAGCGCGGCGATCGCGGCCGCGGGCGCGGTGCAGGCCAAGCGTGAGCAGCTGGCCTATGCCGCGTCGCTGGTGATCGCGTTCGCGCTGCCGTCGATCTTCCTGCTGCCCTGGCTCGCCGACGTGTTGAACCTCTCGGACGCGGTCACCGGCGCCTGGGTCGGCGGCAACATCGACACCACCGCCGCCGTCGCCGCGGCCGGCGCGATCGCGGGCGAGGACGCGCTGCAGATCGCCACGATCGTGAAGACCACCCAGAACGCGTTGATCGGGGTGGTGGCGATCGCGTTGACGGCCTATTTCGCTTTGAAGGTCGAACGGAAAACCAGCGAACAGGCGCGTCCGACGCTCGGCCAGTTCTGGGCACGCTTCCCCAAGTTCGTGCTGGGCTTCATCGCCGCATCGATCATCGGAACGCTGTATCTGCAGTGGGTTTCGGACGGCAAGGCGGCCATCTCGACGGTCAACGACCTGCGCACCTGGTTCCTGATCTTCGCGTTCGTGGCGATCGGCCTGGAGTTCTCGCTGAAGGGACTGAAGGAGGCGGGCTGGCGCCCGATCGCGCTGTTCGCCTCGGCGACCGTCGTCAACATCGTCGTCGCACTCGGCCTGGCCGCTGTGTTGTTCGGCGGCTTCGAAATGAGTTGATGCTCAGATGGTTTCGAGATCGATCGGCAGCTCGTCGGCGGGGGTGGGGCCGGTGCCCCACGTCAGCGGGACGCGGTAGTTCCCGGGCACGGTCCATCGAAACCGGCGCAACAGCTTGTGCATGACGGTCTTGACCGTCATGTCGGCGAAATGCTGGCCGATGCACTTATGGGCACCGCCGCCGAAGGGCGCGAAGGCGTAGCGGTTGACCGCTGTCCGGTTGCTCGCGTCGGTGAACCGGGACGGGTCGAACGTGTCGGGATCGGGCCACCAGTCCGGCAGCCGCATCGAGGCGTGGACGCTGATCGCGATCTGGCTGTTGCGCGGAATGTAATGGCCGCATATCTCGGTGTCGCGGATCGCCTGGCGGAAAAGGGTTCCCGCGGGGGCATACATGCGCAGCGCTTCCTTGAACGCCGCATCCAGCAGCGGATAGGCCTCGAGGTCCTCGAGAGTAGGCGTGTCGACCGGCTGATCGACCGCCTCCTCGCGAAGTAGGTCCTGCCAGTGCTGGTTTCGGCCCAGCTCGTAGACCAGCATCGACAAGGCGATGGCCGTGGTGTCGTGAGCGGCCATCAGCAGAAAGATCATGTGGTTGACGATGTCGGCATCGGTGAAGCGCCGGCCGTCGTCGGAGGCACTGCGGCACAACATGGAGAACAGATCGGTGCCGTCGCCTCGGCGGCGGTCCTCGATCTGCCGACCGAAGTAGTGCTCCAACCGCTTTCGTGCGCGCAGACCCCGCGCCCACGTCCCACCGGGCACGTTCGCGCGGATGATGGCCTGACCGCCATGCACGGTGTGGTGGAAGTCCTCGATGAGTTGGTCTGACTCCACGCCCAGCGTTGTTCCGACGAACACCTCGGCGGCCTGCTGCAGCAGCAGGTACTTGATCGACGGATACATCGGGAACCGTCGCGCCGCTCGCCACGTCGTGAGCGCACGGTCGATACCGTCGGCGGTGCTCGCGAGGTAGGTGTTGAGCGCGGTGCGGGTAAAGGCCTGCTGCATGATGCGCCGGTGGTCGCGATGCTCCTCGAAGTCCAGCAGCATGATGCCGCGGTAGAAGAAGGGCCCGATCACCGGCAGCCATCCTTTGGTGCTCGACAGCGCCTTGTCCCGGTTGACCCAGGCCGCCTCCAGCGCCTCGGGGCCCATCAGCGCGACGACGCGAAACCCCACGCCGCCGGCCCACGACACGGGGCCGTACTTCTCATATCTGCGCCGGGCGAACTCCAGCGGGTCGACGAGGGCGGAAAGGACGTGGCCGAGGTAGGGCACACCGTAGTCACCCATCACCGGCGCGAGCTCCGAACCGGGCGGCGGTTCGGCCAACGGGCGGTCCCGACTGGGCCACTGCTCAGCCACCGTCGCGCCGAAGCCCTGAACCCATCCCTGGAGCTGCTGCCGCACCTCGGTCAGCGATGCCGGCGGCGCGACGGCGTCCAGGAGGTTGATCATCGGCCGAACCCCTTCGTCGATCTCGTACGTAACCGTGCCAGCTTCCCGGAAGTGCAGCAAGCATCCGCTACTCTCGCCGAGTGCCTGCTGCGTTGTCCCGGCGGAGTTTCCTGGCGCTGACGGCCGGGGCGGCCGCACTGGTCGCCGCATGCGGCGCGGAGGAGCCGGGCGCCGTCGCCAAGGACGGTTCGGTGACCGTCAAGCACGCATTCGGTGAGACCAGAATCCCCGCGCCACCCACCCGGGTCGTCAGCGCCGGCCTCACCGGACAGGACGACCTGTTGGCGCTCGGCGTCGTGCCGATCGCCGTCACCGACTGGTTCGGCGGCGAACCGTTTGCGTTATGGCCTTGGGCGCAGCCGAAACTCGGCGGCGCGCACCCGGTGGTGCTCAGCCTCGCCGAGGGCATCCAGATCGACCAGATCGCGTCGCTGAACCCCGATCTGATCATCGCGACCAACGCCGGCCTGGACTCCGACACCTACACGAAACTGTCCGAGATCGCGCCGACCGTCGCCCAGAACGGCCAGGACGCGTTCTTCGAGCCGTGGAAGGACCAGGCCACCACCATCGGGCAGGCGGTGTTCAAGTACGACGAGATGCAGACGCTGATCGCCGGCGTCGACGAGAAGTTCATCACCGCGGGCACCGACAACCCACAGTTCGCGGGCAAGAAGGTGGTGCTGCTGCAGGGGCGTCTCGACCGCGGTGAACCACAGGCTCTGACGCCGGGGTGGCGCACCGAGTTCCTCACCCAGATGGGGTTCGTGATCGCCGAGGACCCGGGTTCGGCCGATCTGCTGATCTGGTGCACCGAGAGCGACGAAGAGCAGGCGACGCTGTTGGCCGACCCCGAGATCGCCGGACTCGGCAGGCGCAATCTGTTCACCGGCAAGGAGCTGGCGGGGGCGATCGCGTTCGCCTCGCCGCTGTCCTATCCCGTGGTGGCCGAGCAGCTGCCGCCGCGGCTGGCCCAGGCGCTGGCCTGACAAGATGACCGGGTGAGGACCGGCACCGGGAAGAGCGAACACCGCGGTTTCGCGACGACGGGCTCTGCCTACTATCCGACCCTCGTTGCCGTCTTCACCGGGCTGGTGCTGATCTCCAACGTCGCGGCCACCAAGGGGATCGCGTTCGGCCCGATCATCGGCGACTGGTCGCTGATCACCGACGGCGGCTTCGTGGTGTTTCCGCTGACCTACGTGATCGGCGACGTGCTGTCGGAGGTCTACGGGTTCGCGGCCACCCGCCGGGCGATCTACATCGCGTTCGTGATGGAAGCGCTCGCGGCGTTCACGTTCTGGGTCACCGCCTACCTGCCCGCCGCGGACTTCTACCCCAACCAGGCCGCGTTCGAGGCGGTCGTCAAACCGTTCACCCAACTGGTCATCGCGGGTCTGGCCGGGTTCATCGTCGGTCAAACCCTCAACGCGTGGGTGGTGGTGCGGGTCAAGACCCGCTTCGGCGAGAAGCACCTGTGGGCGCGGCTCATCGGGTCGACGATCGTCGGTGAGTTTGCTGACACGCTGGTGTTCTGCAGCATCGCCGCGGCAGCGATCGGGATATCCACCTGGGGCGACTTCGCCACCTACGTCGCGCTGGGCTGGGTGTACAAGACCGCCGTCGAAGTGCTGGTGTTGCCCGTGACGTACCGCGTGATCGGATTCCTCAAGCGCCGCGAGCCCACTTATCGGCCCGCCGTTTGAGGCTTCGGTAAGGCTCCTCTGGCAAGGCTCATAAAGCACGAGCTTTCGTTGCTACTCGCGGGTAGGTTCGGGGCATGAGCATGACAGCCGACATGATGGGAGCCAGCGTTCTCGGCGCCGTTCATGATTACGGTGACCAAGCGCTGCTCCTGGAGTTCAACCGCACCGCAGACGTCTTGGCCTGGGCCGAGGCCATCCGCCGAGCCGACCTGCTCGGGGTGATCGACATCGTTCCCGCGTCGCGCACCGTGCTGATAAAACTGGCCGGACCCCGCTATCTGGCACCGACCCGGCAGCGGCTGGCCAAGATTCAGGTCAGTCCCGACATCGTGGCGGGCCTGGCCCCGTCCGCCGGTGGTGATGTCGACGTGGAGATCGACGTCATCTACGACGGACCCGACCTCGACGAGGTTGCCCAGCTGACCGGGCTGACCACCGACCAGGTGGTCGTCGCTCACACCGCGATCCCCTGGCGGGTCGGATTCGGTGGTTTCGCACCGGGATTCGCATATCTCATCGGGGGTGATCCACGGCTGGAGGTGCCCCGACGCGCTGAACCGCGCACCAAGGTGCCCGTCGGCTCGGTGGGTTTGGCCGGTGAGTTCAGCGGTATCTACCCGCGCGAATCACCCGGCGGCTGGCAGCTGATCGGCCGCACCGGCGAGGTGCTGTGGGACCTCGACCGGGAGAGGCCGGCACTGCTGACCCCCGGGATGACCGTGCGGTTCCGGGCCGTCGGTTAGGAGGAGCCATGGCGACACTGGAGGTCCTGCGATCCGGACCGCTGGCGCTGATCGAAGACCTGGGCCGGCCCGGGCTGGCGCACATGGGCGTCGGCCGCTCGGGTGCGGCTGACCGCCGCTCCCACATGCTGGCCAACCGGCTGGTCGCCAACCCCGTCGAGTGCGCCACCATCGAGGTGACGTTCGGCGGTTTCTCGGCGCGGGTCCGCGGCGGCGGCAAAGAAGGCGTCGCGATCGCCGTCACCGGTGCCGACACCGATCCGGCGGTGAACGGGGTCCCGTTCGGCACCAACAGCATTCACTACGCCCGCGACGGTGAGGTGATATCGCTCGGCGCGCCGCGGTCCGGGCTGCGGACGTACCTGGCGGTGCGTGGCGGCATCGACGTCGAGCCGGTGCTGGGCTCGCGCTCCTACGACGTGCTCTCGGCGATCGGCCCGCTGCCGCTCAAACCCGGCGACGTGCTGCCGGTCGGTGCGCAGTCCGACGAGTTCCCCGAACTCGACCAGGCCCCGGTGGCCGCCATCGAGGACGACGTGCTCGAGTTGTCGGTGGTTCCCGGCCCGCGCGACGACTGGTTCGTCGACCCCGACGTGCTGATGCGCACCAACTGGCTGGTCACCAACAAGAGCGACCGGGTCGGCACCCGCCTGGTGGGCATGCCGCTGGAGTATCGCAGCCCCGGCCGACAACTACCCAGCGACGGGGCGAACCGCGGCGCAATCCAGGTGCCGCCGAACGGATTTCCGGTCATTCTGGGCCCCGACCACCCGGTCACGGGTGGATATCCGGTGATTGGCGTGCTGACCGACGAGGACATCGACAAGATGGCCCAGATCCGCCCCGGGCAGACCGTGCGGCTGCGGTGGTCGCGCCCACGGCAGCCGTTCGCGGCGTAATCCCCGTCGGCTGGCGCGGACTCGGCGCAAATGACGCCGAGTACTGGTAGAACGGCAGTGTGCACCCACAGGTCTTCAATGCTCCTCACGTGCGCGGCGTACCGACCGCACGCCTCATCCACACCGCCGACCTCGACAACGAGACCCGCGAGGACGCACGCCGAATGGTCATGGAAGCCTTCGGCGGTGAGTTCACCGACGCCGACTGGGAGCACTCCCTCGGCGGTATGCACGCCCTGATCTCCGACCACGGCGCCGTCATCGCCCACGGGGCGGTGGTCCAGCGCAGCCTGCTGTATCGCGACACCGCGCTGCGCTGCGGCTACGTCGAGGGCGTCGCGGTGCGCGAGGACTGGCGCGGCCAAGGCCTCGCCCAGGCCGTGATGGACGCCCTCGAACAGGTGCTGCGCGGCGCCTACCAGCTCGGCGCGCTGAGCGTCACCGAGGAAGGCAGGCGCATCTACATGGCCCGCGGCTGGGTGCCGTGGCAGGGTCCGACGTCGGTGCTGGCACCCGAGGGCGTCACCCGCACCCCCGACGACGACCATGCGTTGTTCGTGCTGCCGATCAGCGTCGACCTCGATCCGACGGCCGAGATCACCTGCGATTGGCGCGACGGCGACGTCTGGTGACGGGCGTACGTTGGTGATGTGACCTCACCATTTCAGCCCACCCTGGAATCGTTCGACAAGCTCTACCGCGGCGAGCCTGCCGTCGAGGGCGGGCCGACCCCGAATGTCATCCCGTGGGATGTGCGTCAGCCGCAGCCGCGGTTGATGGAACTCGAAGCGCTGGGCGGAATTTCGGGTGAGGTCCTCGACATCGGCTGCGGGCTGGGCGACAACGCGATCTACCTGGCTTCCCGTGGTTACTCGGTGACCGCACTGGACGGGTCGCCCACCGCTATCGAGGAAGCCCGCCGCCGCGCCGAGGGCGCCGGCGTCCTGAAGTCCGATGCCGGCTCGGCTGGTGTGACGTTCGAGGTTGCCGACGCCACCAAGCTGACCGGATACGACGGTCGTTTCGACACTGTCGTCGACAGCGCGCTCTACCACTGCCTCGACGAGGACGGCCGCAACGCCTACCTGGCGGCACTGCACCGCGCGACCCGCCCGGCCGCGCGACTTCATCTGGCCTGCTTCTCCGACGGCAACGTCAACGGGCTCATCTCGCCCGGCTCGGTTCCGGTCGACGAGCTTCGCGACGCGCTGCCTGCCGGCGGCTGGCGCATCGACTTCCTCGGCCCGACCACGTATCTGGCCAACGCGGTCAGCTTCGAGGGCGGCGACGACGCGTTCCGCGACGCCATGGAGCAGCACATGCCGCCCGAGGCGGTCGAGCACATGCGCGACATGGCGGCCCGCTATGAGGCCATCGCGGGGCTTGTCGTCGACGGGCTGGTGCACCTGCCGTTCACCGTCGTGCATGCTCACCGGGTCGACTAGGGCTTGCCAGCCGGTCGATACGTCGGGGCAATGGTCGATTAATCACTTGGAAACATGGGCTGAATACACAAGGTCCTATGAGTGAGCCCGATTGGGCACCCCTCACCGGCTTCCGGGTGGCGGTGACCTCCGCCCGCCGCGCTGACGAACTGGCTGCGCTGCTGGAACGCCGCGGTGCGGTGGTGACCAGCGCGGCGGCGATCACCATGGTTCCGCTTCCCGACGACGACGCGCTACGGGCGAATACCGAGGCCCTGATCGCCACCCCGCCCGACATCGTGATCGCCACGACGGGGATCGGCCTGCGGGGTTGGATCGAGGCCGCCGACGGCTGGGGTCTGGCCACCGATCTGACCACCGCGTTGGCCAAGGCGCGTGTGGTGTCTCGAGGCCCGAAGGCCACCGGCGCGTTACGTGCCGCCGGTCTGCGCGAGGAATGGTCGCCGGACTCGGAGTCGTCTCGCGAGCTGCTGCACTATCTGGTCGACGGCGGCATCGCCGGACAGCGCATCGCCGTGCAGTTGCACGGAGCCACCGACCAGTGGGATCCGTTTCCCGAGTTCGTCGACCAATTACGCCTTGCGGGAGCCGAAGTCGTGCCGATCCGGGTGTACCGGTGGCATCCCGCGCCACGCAATGGAGCCTTCGACCAGCTGGTGGCCGATATCGCGGAGGAGAGCTTCGATGCGGTGACCTTCACGTCGGCGCCTGCCGTGGCCGCGCTGCTGATGCGTGCCGCCGACATGGGCGTCGAGGACCGTGTGCTGGCCGCACTGCGCGGCGACGTCCATGCCATGTGCGTCGGACCGGTGACGGCGCGCCCGTTGGTGCGGCTCGGGGTTCCCACGTCGGCACCTGAACGAATGCGGTTGGGGGCGTTGGCCCGTCATATCACCGATGAGCTGCCGATGCTGTGTACCCGCAGGATGCGGGTAGCCGGTCACCTGCTGGAGATCCGCGGCACCTGCGTGCTGGTCGACGGGGAAGTCAAGGCGGTGTCGCCTGCGGGGATGGCGACCATGCGGGCGCTGGCGCATCGGCCGGGCACGGTGGTGTCGCGCCACGATCTGTTGCGTGCGCTGCCGGGCAGCGGCACCGACACCCACGCGGTGGAGACTGCGGTGCTTCGGCTGCGAACGGCACTGGGCGACAAGAACATCGTGTCGACGGTGGTCAAACGCGGATATCGGCTCGCGGTCGATGACGACGAGGGCGAGGCACGGTGAACGCGCTGTTGGTCGCGCACGGCACCCGCAAACCCAGCGGTGTCGCACTGGTCGAGCGGTTGGCGCAGCGGGTCTCCGCCGCGCTGCGTTCACCGGTGCGGGTGGCGTTCGTCGACGTCGTGGGTCCGACGCCCAGCGAGGTGTTGCGCGGGTTGAGCGGACCGACCGTGGTGGTGCCCGCGTTTCTCGCGTGCGGCTATCACGTCAACGTCGACATCCCCACACACGTGATGGCCAGCGGTCACCCCGACGTCACGGTCACCGACCCACTGGGGCCCAGCCCGCAACTGGCGCGCGTGCTCTTGAACCGGCTCAGCGAGTCCGGTTGGCGTAGCGGTGATTCAGTGGTGCTGGGCGCCGCAGGAACTTCAGATCTGCGCGCACAGTCCGATCTGCGCAGGATGGCCACCTGGCTGTCGGCGCTGACGAACTCGCGGGTGGAGTTGGCCTTCGCGGCGGCGGAACCTGCGGTCGCGGATGCCGTTGCCGAATTGCGTGCGCGCGGCGCCCGCCGCGTGGTTGTCGCGTCGTATCTGTTGTCCGATGGCCTGTTTCAGGACCGGCTACGCGCCAGCGGCGCCGATGTGGTGACGAACCCCCTTGGCACCCATGAGGGGATGGTGCGGTTGATCACCAGCCGGTTCCGCCATGCACGCTTGCGGGCCGCGGCCTAGCCCCGCGCCATTCCCGCGCTATTCTTGCGCCCGAGATCGACGAAATGGCGAAAACTACTCGCACTTTCCCGCCCGTTTGTCCCTTTGGGCGTACTGACGTCGGGGCTAGCTGCCGATCTCGACCTGGCCGTCGGCCGTGATGCGCGTCGGATACACCGGCAACGCGACGTCGGGCTCGTCCAGGCAGACCCCGTCGTCGAGCGCGAAGGCCTGCTTCTTGATCGGTGATTGCACGATCGGGCGGCCGCCGCGGTCGCCGACGATGCCGCGCGACATCACGGCCGCACCGCAGAACGGGTCGATGTTGCCGACCGCGTGCAGCGACCCGTCGTCCAGCCGGAACAGCGCCGCCTGCGAGCCGTCGTGCAGCAGCACACCGACACCGCGGTTGGGGATCAAGAAGTCGTACGGGCAGGCGGTGGTCCAGACGTGAATCTCGTTGAGCAGCGTCATCGTTGCGGTACCTTCGGCATTCCGATCGGAACCTTGCGTCCCGACCTTTCGGTGAAGTCGATCGTCGGATCCGGCACGTCGGGAGCGTTGACGAACGAGACGAACCGCGACAGCTTGTCGGGATCCTCCAGCACGCCCTTCCACTCGCACGCGTAACCCTCGACGTGGCGTGCGATCGCGTCTTCGAACTCGGCGGCAAGCCCCAGCGAGTCGTTGCAGACCACATCCCGCAGATGCTCGAGCCCGCCGTCGAGGGCTTCCAGCCATGACGCGGTGCGCTGCAGCCGGTCCGCCGTGCGGATGTAGAACATCAGGAACCGGTCGATGTAGCGGATCAGCGTTTCGTCGTCGAGGTCGCCGGCCAGCAGCTGCGCGTGCCGCGGCGACATTCCGCCGTTGCCGCCGACGTAGAGGTTCCAACCCTTTTCGGTGGCGATGACGCCGACGTCCTTGCTCTGGGCCTCCGCGCACTCCCGTGCACAGCCCGACACCCCCATCTTGATCTTGTGCGGGGCGCGCAGCCCTCGATACCGCAGCTCCAGGTCGATCGCCATCTGCACCGAGTCCTGTTGCCCGTAGCGGCACCAGTCGCTGCCGACACAGCTCTTCACCGTGCGCAGCGCCTTGCCGTACGCGTGCCCGGACTCCATGCCGCCCTCGACCAGGCGCCGCCAGATCTCGGGCAGCTGATCCACCCGCGCGCCGAACATGTCGATCCGCTGACCGCCGGTGATCTTGGTGTAGAGGTTGAAATCCCTTGCGATCTCGCCGATCAGGATCAGCTGCTCGGGGGTGATGTCACCACCGGGCACCCGCGGCACCACCGAGTAGCTGCCGTTCTTCTGGATATTGGCCAGGAAGTGGTCGTTGGAGTCCTGCAGCGAGGCCTGCTCGCCGTCGAGGATGTGGTCGGAGCTCGTCGACGCCAGAATCGATGCGACGACGGGTTTGCAGATGTCGCAACCCTTTCCGGTGCCGAAGCGCTCGATCAGCGCCGAGAACGTCCTGGTGGACTCCGACGGTCCTGCCGTGATGATCTCGAACAGCTCGGCGCGCGATTGGCTGAAGTGTTCACACAGCGCCTTGGACTGTTCGACGCCCTCTGCCTCCAACAGTTGTTTGAGCAGCGGTACACACGAACCGCAGGACGTGCCCGCCAGCGTGCACTTCTTCAAGGCGGGCACGTCACAGCAGCCGTCGGCGATCGCGTCGGTGAGATCGCCTTTCGTGACGTTGTTACAGGAGCAGATCTGGGCCGACGCCGGAAGCGCCCCGACACCGAAACCGCCACCGGCGCCGTCGCTTCCGGACGGTGCGATCAGCGCCAGCGCGTCGCCGGGCAGCGCCTCGCCGACCATCGGCCGCAGCAGACCGTACGCCGAGGCGTCACCGACGAGGATGCCGCCGAGCAGCGTCTTGGCGTCGTCGGAGAGCACCAGCTTGGCGTAGGTCTGGCTGACCGCGTCGTTGACCACCACCTCGAGGCAGTTCGGCGTCGTACCAAGCGCGTCGCCGAAGCTGGCGACGTCGACGCCGAGCAGCTTGAGCTTGGTCGACATGTCGGCCTCACCGAACTCCGCCGCCCCGCCGAGCAGCCGGTCTGCGACCACCTCGGCGCTGGTGTACCCGGGGCCGACCAGGCCGTAGCAGCGGCCGTCGATGGCGGCCACCTCGCCGATTGCGAAGATGTCGGGATCTGTTGTGACACAACAACGGTCGGTCAGCACACCGCCGCGCTCGGCTAGGTCCAGCCCGGCGTCGCGGGCCAGTTCGTCGCGGGGACGCACGCCCGCGGCGAAGATCACCAGACCCGCGTCGATGAAGGTGCCGTCGCTCAAACTCACCCGCATCGAGTCGTCGTCGGCGGACCGCCGCACGGGCCGGTTGCGTTGGGCGGGCCGGATCGACTCGGTGCCGACGCCGACGTGCACGCGGATCCCCAGGTCGGTGATCATCCGGCTCAACAGCGCTCCGCCGGCCTCGTCGAGTTGTTGGGCCATCAGCCGCGGCGCCATCTCGACGATGTGGGCTTGCAGGCCGAACCCGCGCAACGCGTTGGCCGCCTCCAGGCCGAGCAGCCCGCCGCCGATCACCACGCCCACCGCCCCGCGCCCCGCCGCCTTGGCGCGCTCGGCGTCGGCGCGGATCGCGTCGAGGTCGTCGAGGGTGCGGTAGACGTGGCACGACGGCAGGTCGTGGCCGGGAACCGGGGGAACGAACGCATAGGAGCCGGTGGCCAGCACCAACGCGTCGTAGCCGACCCGGGCCCCGTCGGCGGTCGCCACGGTCTTGGTGGTCCGGTCGATCCCGGTGACGCGGCTGCCCAGCCGCAGGTCGACGAGGCCGTCGCCTGCGTAGTCGTTGCCCGGCAGCGCCAGCAGCCGACGGTCCCAGTGCTCGGTGTAGCCGGTGAGCCCGACCCGGTCGTAGGCGGCGTCGGCTTCCTCGGCCAGCACTGTCACCCGCCAGGCGCCGTCGGCGTCACGGGAGCGCAATGCCTCGACGAACCGGTGTCCGACCATGCCGTGGCCGACGACCACGACGCTTCTAGGTGCCATGGCGCAGACGTTAAGGAGCCGATATTGCCGCGATGTCGCCTTGTGTGAAGCGCCCATCACGGTGTGCTCACGCCGTTGCGCGCGGACCTGTGAGCTTCCCCCACAGCGAAATACACCCAAGGTGGAATATGAGCGTGATCGACTCAAGTTCTATTGGGTAGAGGCCGGTCAGAGGGTCGGCCAACTGGGAGAACGTAAGGAAAGGGAAAGAAAGGGGTTATCACGATGAGCACTTTGGCACTGAGGACTCGTCCCGCCTGGGACCTCGATCGCTGGGTACGCGACTTCTTCGGCCCGGCCACCTCCGATGAGTGGTTCGGCGGCGCGTTCACCCCCGCCGCGGAGATCCTCCGAGACGGCGATGACGCGTTGGTCCGCGTCGAGTTGCCCGGCGTGGACGTCGAGAAGGACGTCAACGTCGACTTGGATCGCGGTTACCTGGTGATCCACGGCGAACGGCGCGATGAGCGTGCCGAGGAACGCAATGGCCGCGCACTTCGGGAGGTGCGGTACGGATCGTTCCGCCGGTCGTTCAAGCTTCCGGCGCACGTCACCGAGGACGCCATCTCCGCGGAGTATGAGACGGGTGTGCTGACCGTCCGGGTCGCGGGCGCCTACCGCGGCGCCGAGACCAAGCGCATCGCGATCGAGAACAAGTAATCCGCACGAGTCCGGAATCCGGTGGAGCTCAGGCTCCACCGGATTCGTCGTCTCGGGGGTGGATCACGGGTAGGTGGTCGTCGTTCTGGTCGTGGTCCTGGTCGTGGTTGTCGTCGTCCTCGTGGTCGTGGTGGTGGTCGTCGTGGTGGTTGTGGTCGATTCCGTCGTGGTGTCGGTGGGTGCCGGCAAACCCGCGTTGTCCTCGCTGGTCTGCACGCTGGGCCGCGAGTAACTGGTGGTCGACGGCGGTGACGTCGTATACGTCGAGACCGGCGACGACGGCGCAGGCGACGGGATGGTCTCGGGTGTCTTCGCCGCGTCCGAGGTCCGCATCACCGCGTAGACGAGCACCACCAGCAGGATCAGCGCGACCGCGCCGGCGGCCACCACCACCGGTTGCTGGTGGTACCAGATCGGTTCGTCGTCTGAGTCTTCTGGGTCTTCTGCCACGGCGTAAACCTATGTCCAGCGCTGCAGGATCTCGGTGGCCCGGCTCGACAAGGCGTTCTGCAGAAACGGTCCGAAGCTGATCCGGCCGACGCCGAGCGGAGCGAACGATGCGGGATCGTCCTGATCGGGTAGCGCGATCGCGTTGATCGGGAGTGGAAGCTCGGTTGCCAACCGGCGCAAGGTATCTGGGTCGTGACGGCCCACCGGGTACAGCACGTCCGCGCCTGCGGACGCGGCGGCGGTCAGCCGTGCGACGGCGCGGTCCACGCGGTCGGATTCGTCCCCGTCTTGGCGCAGGAACAGGTCGGTGCGGGCGTTGACGACGACGTGCACGCCCGCGCTGTCGGCGGCCGTGCGCAGGGCGCCGACGAGTTCGGCGTGCTCGGTCACCGACCGCAGCCTGCCGCCTTCAGCGTGCACGGTGTCCTCGATGTTGAGCCCGACACCGCCCGCGCCGAGCAACCCCTCGACCAGGCGGGTCGGCGGCTGGCCGTAGCCCGACTCGACGTCGACCGAGACCGGCACGGCGACCGCCGCCGTGATCTGCTCCACCCGGGTGAGCACCTCGGCGAAGGTCATCCCCTCCCCGTCGTCTCGTCCCAGCGATGCGGCAAGAGGGTGGCTGCCGACGGTCAGTGCAGCAAACCCGGCGTCGACCGCGAGACGCGCCGACCACGCATCCCATACCGTCGGCAGGATCACGGGGTTGCCGGGCTGGTGCATGGCCAGCAGGGCGTCGGCCCGCTCTCGCAGGATCTGATCGGGCATCGCCCACCTCCGTTTTTCGGCATCGTCGCAGGTAGTTCAACGTGATCTGTCTCACGCCGAACCGCATGATGTGGCTAGCATCAGGTGTCGTACGGTGATTCCTGACACCTTCAGCCCAAGGAGGTCAATTGTCCAGCACTACCGAACTGGCCGAGCTGCACGAGCTAATCGGCAGACTGCGGCGGTGCGCGACTTCGCTGGCGTCGAGATACGGGGACACCCCCGCTACGCGCCGCATCGTCAACGATGCGGGGCGTCTGCTCAACGACATCGACCGTCTCGACATTGACATCGACGAGCTGGAGCTGGCTCGCGGGGTGACCCACCAACCCCACTCCGGCGAGCGAATTCCGATCCCGGACACCAAGTACGACGCCGAATTTTGGCGCGGCGTCGATGACGAGGGTCTCGGCGGCACGCGATAAGCGCGTGCGGCCAACGGGACACATCGAGATCGAAAGGGAACAGTGAGCGCACCAACCGCCGACCGCAGGGCGACCGGCGTCTTTTCGCCGAGCCGTGCCCAGATTCCACAGCGCACGCTACGCACCGACCGCTGGTGGATGCCCACGGTATGGACCAACCTCGGGTTGGCCGCGTTCGTCATCTATGCGACGATCCGCGCGTTCTGGGGCAGCGCCTATTACGTGCCGGATTACCACTACCTGACGCCCTTCTACTCGCCGTGTATCAGCACGGCGTGTGTGCCGGGGTCGAGCCACCTGGGTCAGTGGGTCGGCGACCTGCCCTGGTTCATCCCGATGGCGTTCATCTCGCTGCCGTTCCTGTTGCTGTTCCGGCTCACCTGCTACTACTACCGCAAGGCCTACTACCGGTCGGTGTGGCAGTCGCCGCCGGCTTGCGCTGTGGCCGAACCACATTCGACCTACACCGGCGAGACCCGGCTGCCGTTGATCATCCAGAACAGCCACCGCTACTTCTTCTATGTGGCGTTGGCGATCACCCTGCTCAACACGTACGACGCGCTCAACGCGTTCCGGTCACCCGAGGGCTTCGGCCTCGGTCTGGGCAACCTGATTCTGACCGCCAACGTCATCCTGCTGTGGGGCTACACGGTGTCGTGTCACTCGTGCCGCCACGTCACCGGCGGACGGCTCAAGCATTTCTCCAAGCACCCTGTGCGCTACTGGCTTTGGACGCAGATCAGTAAGCTCAACACCCGGCATATGCAGTTCGCCTGGATCACCCTGGGCTCGCTGATGGTGACCGACTTCTACGTCATGTTGGTGGCCAGCGGAGCGATTACAGACCTGCGTTTCATTGGCTGACAACGTAATTCGTGGCTAGTACAGATTCGAGCGAGGATTGATGTCTGAAGTTGGAGAGCTTCGCGCAAGCGGCTCATCGGAAGTTGAACGGCACTCTTACGACGTGATCGTGATCGGTGCCGGCGGTGCTGGTTTGCGCGCGGTGATCGAGGCGCGGGAGCGCGGCCTGAAGGTGGCGGTGATCACCAAGTCGTTGTTCGGGAAGGCCCACACCGTGATGGCCGAGGGTGGCTGCGCGGCGGCGATGGGCAACGTCAACCCGAAGGACAACTGGCAGGTCCACTTCAAGGACACCATGCGCGGCGGCAAGTTCCTGAACAACTGGCGCATGGCCGAGCTGCACGCCAAGGAGGCACCCGACCGGGTCTGGGAGCTGGAGACGTACGGCGCGCTGTTCGACCGCACCAAGGACGGCAAGATCAGCCAGCGCAACTTCGGCGGCCACACCTACCCGCGGCTGGCCCACGTCGGTGACCGCACCGGCTTGGAGATCATCCGCACGCTGCAGCAAAAGATCGTCTCGCTGCAGCAGGAGGACAAGGCCGAGTTCGGCGACTACGAAGCCCGGGTCAAGGTCTTCCACGAATGCACCATCACCGACCTGATCAAAGACGGTGACCGGATCGCGGGCGCCTTCGGGTACTGGCGCGAGAGCGGCAACTTCGTCTTGTTCGAGACCCCCGCGGTGGTGCTGGCCACCGGCGGCATCGGCAAGTCCTACAAGGTGACGTCGAACTCGTGGGAGTACACCGGTGACGGGCACGCGCTGGCCCTGCGCGCCGGGGCGACGCTGATCAACATGGAGTTCGTGCAGTTCCACCCGACCGGGATGGTGTGGCCGCCCAGCGTGAAAGGCATCCTGGTCACCGAGGGTGTCCGCGGCGACGGCGGTGTGCTGAAGAACTCCGACGGCAAGCGGTTCATGTTCGACTACATCCCGGCGGTGTTCAAGGGCCAGTACGCCGAGTCCATCGAGGAAGCCGACCAATGGCTCAAGGACAACGACTCCGCGCGGCGCACCCCGGACCTGCTGCCCCGTGACGAGGTGGCCCGCGCCATCAACTCCGAGGTCAAGGCGGGGCGCGGCAGCCCGCACGGCGGCGTCTACCTCGACATCGCGTCGCGGCTGCCCGCCGAGGAGATCAAGAGCCGGCTGCCGTCGATGTATCACCAGTTCATGGAGCTCGCCGAGGTGGACATCACCAAGGAGCCCATGGAGGTCGGTCCGACGTGCCACTACGTGATGGGTGGGGTCGAGGTCGACCCGGACACCGGGGCGGCCAAGACGGCGGGCCTGTTCGCCGCGGGCGAGTGCTCGGGCGGCATGCACGGTTCCAACCGTCTGGGCGGCAACTCGCTGTCGGACCTGCTGGTGTTCGGCAGGCGTGCGGGGCTGGGCGCAGCAGACTACGTGCGCGCGCTCAAAGACCGGCCGAAGGTGTCTGACCAAGCCGTCACCGACGCGGCCAAGCTCGCGCTCTCCCCGTTTGACGGTCCGACCAGCGGGGAGCAGGCCGAGAACCCCTACAAGCTGCAGCTGGACCTTCAGGACACGATGAACAGCCTGGTCGGGATCATCCGCAGGGCCGACGAGGTGGCCGAGGCGATCGAGAAGCTCACGGAGCTGCGCGAGCGGTACAAGCGGGTCCGGGTGGACGGCGACCGGCA
Source organism: Mycolicibacterium pulveris (assembly GCF_010725725.1). Classification (NCBI taxonomy): domain Bacteria; kingdom Bacillati; phylum Actinomycetota; class Actinomycetes; order Mycobacteriales; family Mycobacteriaceae; genus Mycobacterium; species Mycolicibacterium pulveris. The sequence goes on from NZ_AP022599.1 coordinate 2,067,630, forward strand.
CTACAACCCGGGCTGGCATCTGGCCATCGACCTGCGCAACATGCTGCTGGTCAGCGAGTGCATCGCCCGGGCGGCGCTGGAGCGCACCGAGAGCCGCGGCGGGCACACCCGCGACGACTACCCGTCGATGGAAACGACATGGCGCAAGACGTTGCTGGTGTGCCGGACGCAGGGAGACGGGGTCGTTCCAGAGGTCACCATCACCCGTGAGGACCAGGTCCCGATGCGCGAGGACCTGCTCGAATTGATCGATATCGACGAGTTGGAGAAGTACTTCACCCCAGAAGAGCTCGCCAACCACCCAGCTAGGAGAGGCGCATGAGCTACCAGGCAAACCTGCGGGTTTGGCGCGGTGACGACGACGGCGGAGCGCTGCAGGAGTTCACCGTCGAGGCCAACGAGGGCGAGGTCGTCCTCGACGTCATCCACCGACTGCAGCAGACACAGGCCGGCGACCTCGCCGTGCGGTGGAACTGCAAGGCGGGCAAGTGCGGCTCGTGCTCGGCGGAGATCAACGGCATGCCCCGGCTGATGTGCATGACCCGGATGTCGACGTTCGACCCGTCCGAGACCATCACGGTGACACCGCTGCGGACCTTCCCGGTGATCCGCGACCTGGTCACCGACGTGTCGTTCAACTACGAGAAGGCCAGGGAAATCCCGTCCTTCACGCCGCCGAAGGAGTTGCAGCCCGGCGAATACCGGATGCAACAGGTCGACGTGAACCGGTCGCAGGAGTTCCGCAAGTGCATCGAGTGTTTCCTGTGCCAGAACGTCTGCCACGTGATGCGTGACCACGAGGAGAACAAGAAGGCGTTCGCGGGTCCGCGGTACTTCATCCGGACCGCGGAGCTGGAGATGCACCCCCTCGATCAGGCGGATCGGCGCGATCTCGCTCAGGACGAAGCCGGTCTGGGGCTGTGCAACATCACCAAGTGCTGTACCGAGGTGTGCCCGGAGAACATCAAGATCACCGACAACGCGATCATTCCGATGAAGGAACGCGTGGCCGGCCACCGGTACGACCCGTTGGTATGGCTGGGCAACAAGCTGTTCCGGAGGCCCTAGCAAACCGGCTTGAGTTAATTCGGTGCGGGGGTAGCCTCGAGGGAAAGCAGCCAATCAACGACGAAAGGCAGCGCTATGCCCTTACGAGAGCGACACAGCATCAGCGAGATTCGCACAGCCATTCGCGAGCTCAGCAGGCGCGCAACGCTTGCTCGCAAGGAAGGGCGTATCGCCGACGCCGAGGAGATCGAGCAGCGGATCCAGTCCTACCGCGAGGAGCTCGCCGCACGACCCTGACCTGAGGGTGCGCGTTAGATGCCGAGCCGACGAAATGTGCTGCGGTGGAACACGATCGGCGCTACGTCGGGGTGCACGGTGATGTCGCGGACCCGCAGGATGACGATGGTGTGATCGCCTGCCGGGACCAGTTGCTCGATCGAGCTTTCCAACCAGACGCTGGTCCCGTCGATGAACACCGCGCCCGACTTCCGCGACACGGTCTGCAGACCGGCGAACCGGTCCCCGGTCTTTGCCGCCAGCGTGCGTGCCGCCTCGTCGTGGGACTCGCCGAGCACGCTGATGCCAAGTGACGGCAGGTCTTTGAGCTTGGGCCACGTCTCGGAGGTGTTCTGTACGCAGAACGACACCAGCGGTGGGTCCAGTGAGACCGGGACGAAGGTGCTTGCGGCGAGGCCCACCCTGGTGCCGTCGACCTCGGCGGCGATCGCGATGACGCCCGACGGAAAGTGCCCGAACGCTTCTCGCAACGACGTGGGGCTCAGATCAATTGAACTCATACGTTCACCATCTTCACATGTCCGTGCGTCCTAGGCCACGTCGGGCGGGGGCGGCGGCCGGGTAACCTGACGCTCGTCATGTGGATACCGCTCCTGGCGATGGCCGTTGCCGTCAGTCTGGAGCCCTTCCGGATCGGCATGACGGTGCTGATGCTCAACCGGCCCCGGCCGTTGCTGCAGTTGGCCGCCTTCCTCGCCGGTGGTTTCGCGATGGGCCTCGCGGTGGGCGTGACCGTGCTGTTCTTGCTGCGTCCGGCGCTGGGATCGGCTCACTTCAGCCTGCCGCGCGTGCAGATCGCGGTGGGGGCGGTGCTGCTGGCCTACGCCGCGCTGGTGGCCGCGGGAGTGTTCAGGTCCGGACGCGGGGCCGACGAGCCGGCGGGCCGGCTGGGCCGGCTGTTCGGAACGCTCGCGGACCGCGCCCGCCAACTGCTCGCCGGCCGGTCGCTCTGGACGGCCGGTGTGGCGGGCCTGGGAATCGCGCTGCCGTCGGTCGACTACCTGGCGGCGCTGGCGCTGATCGTGGCCTCCGGCGCGTCGACCGCGATTCAACTCGGTGCGCTGGCGCTGTTCAACGTGGTGGCGTTCGCGCTCGTCGAGATTCCGCTGCTGTGCTACCTGGTGGCCCCCGACCGGACCCGCGCGGCACTGGCGGGCCTGTACGACTGGCTGCGGGCCCAGGGGCGCCGCGGGGTGGCCTTGCTGCTCGCGGTGGTGGGCTGCGTGCTGCTCGGTATCGGCTGGGCCGGTCTTTGAGCCGACGTCAGTTCTCGGGCAGATTGTTCAGCACGTACTGCATCCCGGAGAGCAGCTGCGACACCGGGTCTGCCTCCCCGCCGAAGGCGGCCTGGGTGGCCGGCGCGGTGACCTCCGCCGGGTCGTAGCCGTTGACCGGATCCACGGTGATCGGCGCCGTCAACGGATCGTCGTGACGGGAGTATCCGGCGTCCACATAGGGCTTGAGCACCGCGTCGAGCTTGATCAGCGTCTCCTGATCGACGCCGAGGTACTTGAACGGCAGCACCAGCGGCAGGTGTTCCTCGGGAATCAGAAACGTCGTGGTCTTCGCGCCCCTGGAGTTCACGGTCGTCCGGATGTTCTGCGGGGGCACCATGCTCGGTTTGGTGAACGCCACCGCGGTGTGCCCGGTCGCGAGGCCGACGATCGCGTTGGCGACCGAGATCCAGTTGTCGGGCCGGTCCGGCCAGTCGGCGATGGAGTCGTAGGCGGAGACGAACTGGTAGGTGTCGTACTGGCTCTCCACCGGCGGCGGGATGCGGTAGTCGAGCGAGGGCACGACGCTGCCGACCGGGAACATCTGGGTCAAGAAACTCTCCCCGAAGGCGTGCCGCGCCACGGGGTCGCCGTACATCGCGAAACTCAACTCGTTCGGCGGCGGGGCGGCCGGATCGTAGGCAAGTTTGGCCTGCACGTCGTTGAGCACCATCGCGCCTTCGGACAGACCGATCACGGTGCCTTGGCCGCCCTCGTGGACGGCGTTGAGGACGTTCGGGGTGCCGATGTCGACCGACTCGCCGACGCTTGGCCCGTCGAGGCCGATGCCGGGCACCAGGCGCTCCCCGAACGCGCCGATGCCGGGAAAGAACCGTTCCAGGGTGTGCCCCTGCACCTGCCCGGCCGGATAGTCGACGATCTGCCGGTCCAGGCCCGGGAACCAGTCCGCCCCGGTGCGCAGGATGTACTCGTCGTAGGGAATGCCCGACACGTGGGCGCCGCCTAACGCATACGCTCGGCCGGGTGTGCCCAGCGGCGGCGGAGCGTCGGCCGGGTTCGGCGGCGGGGGCGGCGGCGCGGCGGCGTCGTCGGCCGTCGCGGTCGCGAGCCCGAAAAGCCCTGCGGCACCGAGTGTTGTCACCGCGGTTCCGATCGCGAGAAGCCGCTTCACGCCTTCAAAGCTACCCCGGCTCGTCACTGCGGGACCTCCTCCCGCGCGTCCAGCCGGGTGAGCTCGCCCTGCTGATACTGCTCGAGGCAGGCGGCACGGCGGATCTTGCCGCTGGTCGTCGTGGGAATCGACCCGGGCGGTACCAACACGACATCGCCGACGTTGAGCCCGTGCGTGTTGGAGACCGCGGCGGTCACGTCGCCTTTCACCGCGCTGAACCAACGCATCGCGTCGTCGTCGAACTCGGTGGGCTCCTTGACTTCGATGACGGTGACCAGCGTCTCGGTGCCGTTCACCGGGACCGCGATCGCGGCGACCCGGCCTCGCGTGATCTCTTGGACCGTCGCCTCGATGTCCTCGGGATAGTGATTGCGTCCGCGGACGATCAGCAGGTCCTTGATGCGCCCGACGATGAACAGCTCGTCGTCGTGGACGAATCCGAGGTCGCCCGTCCGCAGCCAGGGCCCTGCCGGTGTGCCGGGCGACGGATCGACAATCGTTGCGCCGAAACAGGTTTGCTCTTCCGGGGGTTTGCGCCAGTAGCCCTCCGAGACGTTGTCGCCGTGCACCCAGATCTCCCCGACGGCCTGCGGTGCGCACTCGCGGTGGGTCTCGCTGTCGACGATCCGCAGCGACGGCGACTGCGGCACCCGGTACCTGACCAGCGCCGTGCCCTTCCCGGCAGCGCCGGGTCGAACCCGGCCCGCGCCCAGTTCCGCGGCGTCGAAGTATGCCGCGGGCGAGTTCTCGTTCCACGTCCCCGAGGTCACGAAGACCGTCGCCTCCGCCAAGCCGTACGCCGGGCGCATCATGTGGTCGCGGAAGTTGAAGTGCGCGAACCGGTCGACGAAGCGATGCAGCGTGCCCGCCTCGACGCGCTCGGCGCCGCTGATGATGCCCACCACGCCGCCGAGGTCCAGCCCGTCGAGATCCTCGTCGGTCGTCTTGCGGGCGGCCAGGTCGAAGGCGAAGTTCGGCGCCGACGACCACGCATGCGGGTGCTGCGCCAGTGCACGCATCCACCGGGACGGTTTCTCCAGGAACGCCACCGGGCTCATCAGCTCGGCGCGACGACCGCACAGGATCGGGGCGCAGACTCCCAGCACCAAACCCATGTCGTGGTAGAAGGGCAGCCACGACACCAGCGTGGCGTCGGGTGGAAGCGGGGATTCGGCGAAGAAGCTCCGCATCAGCTGGTCGAAGTTCACCGTGAGGTTGCGGTGCGAGAGCATCACCCCGGCGGGCAGCCTGGTGGAACCCGAGCTGTACTGCAGATAGGCGATGCGCGGCCACTCCGTCGGCGTCGCGCCCGGCCCCACCTCGACGTCCAGGTTCAGCGAATCGACCTCGATGATCGTCGGGGTGCCGTCCGCACCCGCGGCGGCGAGCATGTTGGCGACACCGGCCGCCTCGGCCGTCGTCGTGAGGACGACCGAGGGTTCCGTGTCGGCCAGCACCGCGCTCGCCCGGTCCTGGCCCGCCCCCGGGTGAGGTAACGGGAGCGGCACCGCCACGAGGCCCGCCTGCATGGCTCCCAGGAACGCTAGGACATACTCCAGACCCTGCGGAGCGAGGATCACCGCCCGGTCTCCGGTCGTGCCGTGCCGCCTGATCTCGGTGGCGAGGCTCAGTGTTCGACGTGCCAGCTGCGACCACGTCAGGCTCTCCCGGATGCCGGCCGGATCGCGACCGTAATCGGTGAACGTGAACGCGACATCGTCGGGACGCAGGCTCGCGCGGCCGTGCAGTATCGACAGAATCGATGCGTCAGAAGTTGTCACGTCATGCCCATCAGTTCGTCGACTCCACAGGTACCCGCTCGGTCTGCCGCGGCCCGATCCGCGACGGCCACCAGTTCGCCCGCCCGACCAGCGCAGCGATGGCCGGCACGGTGATGGTGCGGACCACGAAGGTATCCAACAAGATTCCCACGCCGATCACGAACCCGCCCTGCACCACGATGCCGATACTCGAGAACAGCAGACCGCTCATCGAGGCGGCGAAGATCAGACCCGCCGCCGTGATCACCCCGCCGGTCGATCCCAGCGTCCGAATGACGCCGTAACGCACGCTGCTCGGTGATTCGTCGCGTAGTCGCGACACGAAAAGCATGTTGTAGTCGGCGCCCACCGCGACCAGCACCACGAACGCCAACGGCGGCACACTCCAGTGCAACTCCTGACCGAAGAGCAGCTGAAAGGTCAGAACGCCGATCCCGATCGCAGCGAAGTACGACACCACGACCGACCCGACCAGGTACAGCGGCGCGACGATCGCACGCAGCAGCACCATCAAGGTCAGCAGGACAACGATGAGGGTGGCGGCGATGATGTACCGGATGTCCTGCTGGTAGTAGTCCCGCGTGTCCCGCAGCGCGACGGGAAACCCGCCCATCGACACCTCCGCGTCGGCCAGCGTGGTGTTGGGCTGAGCGCCGCGGGCCACGTCCTGGATCTCGTTGACCTGGTCCATCGCCTCCGGGCTGAACGGGTTGAGCTCGGTCTGCACGAGATAGCGCACCGAGCGGCCATCCGGCGAGACGTAGGCCTCGGCGGCTTTCTGGAAATCCGGCAGCCCCAGCACCTCGGGCGGGACGTTGAACCCGGCCTGCGACGGGTCGGAGGCGTTGGTTCTCATCGACAACAGAAATGTCGAGGCCTCGTTGAGCCCGGCGGCGATCACCTTGACCTGCTTGACGAGCTCGTCCACCCCGGCGGCCACCTCGCGGCTTCCGTCGGCCAGGCGGTTGGCGCCCTGCTGCAACTCGGCCAGGCCTTTCTCCGGGCCACCGGGCCGGTCCAGTCCCATGGCCTTGACCGCCTTGGCGACGCCGTCCATGGCGGCGTTCAGCTTGGTCACCGCTTCGTTGAGGGTCTGCCGGTCGTCGACGCCCTGGAGCTGCTGGGCGAGATGGTTGATCTCCTCGAGACCGCCGGCCTCACGCGCCGCGACGAGGCGCTCGAACTGCATGCGGGTGTCCCGGCAGGACGGGTTGGCGTCACAGACCGCGTTGTTCTGCAGCGCGGCCAGCACCGGGCCGATCCAGGCGAACATGTCCCTGACGGCGGCGAAGTTGAAACCCATGGAATTACCCAGCTCGTTGACGCTTGCGACGAGCTTGGCCGCGATCTCGACGTCACGCACCAGCTTGTCGCCGCCGTACTCGGTGCGCACCGAGGAGAACGTGGTCACGAGGTCTTCGACGCTGGGCGCGATCGTGTTGATCTGACCGCGTACGTCGGCCAGGCTGTCGGCCAGCGTGTCGGCCCCGTCGGTCAGCCGGTGGAAATCGTCGGTGTGCGCATTGATCTGCGCGGAGCCGTCGGCCAACCGGCTACCGACGATCCCGGCCTGGAACGTGGCCCGAAACTCCTGCGGCACGTCGCCGAGGGGCCGGGTGACACCGCTGACCAGGCCGACGTCGGGGAGTTGCGCGACGCGCGCGGCCATCTGCTCCAGGTCCGCCAACGCCCGCGGGTTGCGCAGGTCGTGCGGCGACTGAACCAGGATGTATTCGGGAATCGACTGGCTCACCGGGAAGTGCCGTTCCAGCGCGGCGTATCCGACCGAACTCGGCGCCGACGCGGGCAGGACCTTGCGGTCGTCGTAGTTGTAGTCCGCGAGGGTTCCCAGCCCGGCCAGCACCGCCAGGACCAGCACGCTGGCCACCAGATGTGCCACCGGCCTGCGCACAATGCGGACGCCGGAGCGCCTCCAGAACCGGGCGGTCAGTTCCCGCCGCGGCTTGATCCAGCCGCGCGGCCCCGCGAGTACCAGGATCGCCGGCAGCAGGGTCACGCCGGCGAGGAAGGCGACGCCGATGCCGATCGCCGCCGACACCCCGACCGTCTTGAAGACGCCCATTTGCGCGAAGCCCAGCAGCAGGAAGGTGATGCCCACGGTGGCCGCGGACGCGGCGATCACCTTGCCGATCGAGATCATCGCCGCCCTGACCGCGTGGTCGTACTCCCGGCCGGCCCGCAGATAGTCGTGGTAGCGGCTGATGAGAAACACCGCGTAGTCGGTACCGGCACCGGCCATGATCGCGCTCAGGAACACGATGGACTGGTTCGAGACGCCCGCACCGGTCAGTTCCGACAACCCGGCCACCACGGCCTGGGCGATCAGCAGCGACGACCCGATCGTCACCAGCGGCAGCAGCATCGTGACGACGTTGCGGTACACCAGCAGCAGCACGCCCAGCACCAGCACGGCGATCGCGATCTCGATCGGCAACCGGTCGTGTTCGCCGGCGACGGTGAGGTCGGCGACGGTCGCCGCCGGGCCGGTGATGTGCACGGCGAGGGGGCCGTCGGGGATCTCGTGCCGGATGATCTCGGCCACCTGGTTGAACGACTCGAAACCGCGTGGTGTGCCCAGCTCGCCTTCGAGGCTGATCGGCAGCACCCAGGTGGTCTTGTCCTCGCTGGTCAAGAACGGCCGCATCTGCGGCGTGCTGAGGAAATCCTGCACCGACACGACGTCGGTGATGTCGTCGCGCACCGCGTCCACCACGTCGCGGTAGACGCCCTCGTCGGCAGGGGTGAGCCCGGTCTCGTTGATGAACGCAACGACCAGCAGGTTGTCCGACGCCGGCTCGCGGAACGCCTCGGCCATCTTGGTGGCGGTGACGCTCGACGGGGCGTCGCTGGGCAGAATCGCCAGCGGGTTCTTCTGGGCCATCTCGCCCAGAGACGGAAACGTCAGCGGCAGCGCGACCGCCATGGCGATCCACAGCCCGATCACCGCCCACGGCCAGCGGACCACAATGTCGGCTAGTCGCCGCATATCGTCCTCACCACGGCCCTCACCAACGCAAGGCCATTACCTCGATCCACGCTATGCGACACGCCCCCAGTGCCCGCTGTCGGCGACCAACCCGCACACGGACTTCATGGTCGTCATATACCGACCGACCGACTTTGCGGCGACCGGATTGTCGGGATGCATGATCGCCATGACCGTGCCTTCGCCATACCGGAATATGTAAATGGTCAGCTGATACGAATAACGGCCATCCGGATAGATCCCGATGTTGTCCGTGGCCCCCATCTCCACCGCCGCGAGCACCGCGTTCAGCGGCGCGGCACCGGCGTGAAAGAAATTCGACACCGGGAAATTCGGACGCGGCCAACTCAACCAGGGCGCCAACTCCAACACCCGGTAGTACGGCACCTTGGCCATATTCAGATTCGAATCGAATGAATTCTGAGCTGTCCACGCGGCGTCGCCGAATGAAGACGCCCCAATGGGCACGGTGATCGGAATCAAACCGGTGAACCAGCCCTGTGTCATGAAATTGTCGGTGGCAGAACGGGAGTCCCGCGGTGTGAGCCCGTGATACGTCAGCGCACCGGTCAGCTCGTGTTCGACCTGGGCGAGGCAGGCGAACAATCCCCCGACGAATCGGGCGCCCGCCGCCGCGCAAGCGGACTCGAAGCGCTCCGTCTGCGCATCGTTCATCAGGACGTGAGTGGTCATCTCGCTGCGGGTCGCCTCGAGCGGGTCGCCAAGCGGCAGCGGGAATTCCGGGAAGCCACCGCCGTTGCTTTCAGCGAAGTCGAGCCATCCCTGGACCTCGGGTTCATCGAGGGTCAAGTGCGCCGTGCGCTCGCGCTCACGGATACAGAAGTCGTCGTAGCTACCCGCTTCGGGAAGCGCAAGCGGCTCGCCCCCGGAACTCAACGCCGAATACGTTCCGTTGGCCTCCAGCATCGTGGTGCCGATCAATGTCGCGTCCCCGTGCACGTGGTCCATGGCCGCGAAGAACGTGAAATTGTCTTCGGTTTGGACGATTCCGAATGTGAAGCAGCCCCACTCCAACGGAGTTGGGATAGCGACGACATGGGCGCGAATCTCGTCGATCGTCATGCTTCCGTGGTCGACCGGAACGAATTCGATGTCGGCCGGATCCTCAAGCGTGTGCCGGACGAATTTGCCGTCACCGATGTGTTCGAACCAGCTGCGGAAGGTGTCGTGCCGACGAAGATATGCGTTGACAGCGTGGTTCATGGCCGCAATATCGCACTGGCCGTCCAATTCGCAGCTCGCGATGATTTGCCGGGAGAAACTCAGCCCGGCGGCGGTTCGCTCGTGGTAATTGCGAAGATGCTGACCCTGCATATAGCTGACCGGGACCGAGCTGACCGGGGCCTGGCGCGCCGTCTCGACGGCCGCGGGCGTCGGATGCCATGAGGTCACCACGCCCGGCTTCAACGACCATTCTTCGAGCGCACCGATCGTGATCTTGCCGATTTGCAAACGCGTTTCCTCCATACCGCTTCTGCCGAGTACCCGATCCGGCATCAGCCGTTGCCGGACAACATACTTGCGCAGACCGTCGTGCCCAGCAGAATCGATGTCGTCGGGGATACAAGCATGCCCCACATCCAGATGCCCTAGTCTGCGGGGGCACGGGTTTTTGACGAATGCGGCATATGTCCAGGGGGGGTCTGGGCCATGTCAACGGGAGGACAGCAACGGTGGTTTCCGTGGCACATCCAGACGAGGCGGGCGATCGCTTCGCGATCGTCGGCTACGCAGCACGCTTTCCCGGTGCCCGAGACGCCGACGAGTTCTGGAGTTTGCTTCGGGAGGGTCGCGAGGCGATCTCGGAGGTGCCGAAGGACCGCTGGAACGCCGAGGAATTCTACGACCGGGAACCGGGAGCCCCCGGCAAGGTCGTGACCCGGCGGGCCGGCTTCATCGACGACGTGACGGGGTTCGACGCGCCGTTCTTCGGCATGTCGACGCGCGAAGCCAGGTGGATGGACCCCCAGCACCGCCTGTTGCTGGAGACGTCGTGGCAGGCATTGGAGCATGCGGGCATCGCGCCGACGGCGCTGGCCAACACCAACGCCGGGGTGTTCGTCGGGCTGGCCACCCACGACTACCTGGGAATGGTTTCTGACGAGCTGACATTTCCCGAGATCGAACCGTATATGGCGATCGGGACGTCGAACGCGGCCGCGGCGGGCCGGATCAGCTACCGCCTGGGACTGCAGGGGCCGTCGTTCGCCGTCGACACCGCGTGCAGCTCGTCGCTGGTGGCGATCCATCAGGCGTGCCAAGCGCTGCGCATGGGCGAATGCGACGTCGCGCTCGCCGGCGGGGCGAACGTGCTACTCACCCCGGCGACCATGATCACCTTCTCCAGCGCGCACATGCTCGCCCCCGATGGCCGGTGCAAGACATTCGACGCCGCCGCGGACGGTTACGTGCGGGGTGAGGGCTGCGGGGTCATAGTCGTCAGGCGCCTCGCGGATGCGCTGCGCGACGGGGATCACATCCGCGCGGTGATCCGCGGCAGCGCGGTCAACCAGGACGGTGCATCGGGCGGGTTGACGGTGCCCAACGGCGTGGCCCAGCAGCGGGTGATCGCCGACGCGCTCAAGCGGGCCGGGCTGCGACCCGGCGACGTCGCATACCTGGAGGCACACGGCACCGGGACGTCGCTGGGTGACCCGATCGAAGTCCAGGCCGCTGGTGCGGTGCTGGGCGACGGTCGAGACCCCGGCCGGCCCCTTCTGATCGGCTCGGCGAAGACGAACATCGGTCACCTGGAGGCCGCCGCCGGGATCGCGGGCATCATCAAGGTCATCCTCGCGCTCGAACACGAGACCCTGCCCAAACATCTCAACTTCGAAACCCCCTCGCCGCACATCCCCTGGGACCGGCTTCCGGTTGAGGTGGTCAGGGAGGCCACCGCCTGGAAACGCGGCGAGCGGCCCCGCATCGCGGGCGTCAGCTCCTTCGGCTTCGCCGGGACGAACGCGCACGTCGTCCTCGCGGAAGCCCCCCCGGCGCTTCCGGTGTCTGCCGCGCCGCATCCGGCCCGCCCAGACCGCAGGTGCCACCTTCTTCCGTTGTCCGCGAAGACCCCCAGCGCGCTGGTTGAGTTGGCGGATCGATACCGCGGCTGGTTGACCGCCCACCCGGAGGCCACCGTGGCCGACGTATGCGCGACCGCGGGCACCGGACGAGCCCACCTGGAGTACCGGGCGGCCTTGGTGGTCAATTCGCGCGAATCCGCCACCGAGCTTCTCGGCGCGCTCGCCGACGACCGCCCGGGACCAGGGTTGATCCGCGGCGAAGCGCACGAGGCGCCCAAGACGGCGTGGCTGTTCTCTGGTCAGGGCAGCCAGTACCCGGGCATGGCCCGTGAGCTGTATGACACCGAACCGGTGTTCGCCGAGACCCTGGACCGCTGCGCGGCCGTGGTCGCCGACGTACTCGAACGGCCGCTGCTCGACGTCATCTTCGACGTGGACAGCGCCGAGAGCGAAGAGGTGCTTCGGCTGACCTCTTATGCTCAGCCGGCGCTGTTCGCCGTGGAGCTCGGTCTGGCCCACCTCTGGCAGTCGTGGGGCTTCGAACCCGACGTGGTGCTGGGCCACAGCGTCGGGCAGTATTCGGCGGCCTGCGTCGCGGGGGTTTTCGCGCTCGAGGACGGCATGCTGCTGATGGCCGAACGTGGTCGCCTCTTCGGCCGCCTGCCCGCGGACGCCGGACGAATGGTCGCGGTCTTCACCGCGGCCGAGCGCGTCGAGCGCCTGACCGACGAATTCCCGAGTTTGTCGGTCGCCGCCTACAACGGCGCCAACACCGTGTTGTCCGGACCCGTTGAGGATCTGGAGAAGGCGGTAGCCGGTCTCGAGGCCGACAATGTCCGGTGTGACTGGCTGGACACCAGCCACGCATTCCACTCGGCGATGCTGGATCCGGTCCTCGACGAGTTCGAGTCATATGCGAATCGGTTCGCCTTCAACAGGCCGGAACTGATCTTGATAGACAACCGCACCGGCACCACGGTCGGCAGGAGCGTGCAGCTCGACGGTGCCTACTGGCGCAGGCATGCGCGGCAACCGGTCGAGTTCGCCAAGAGCGTGCAGACACTCGCGGACCTGAACTGCAAGCTGCTACTCGAGATCGGACCCCGCCCGGTGCTCACCGCCGCCGCCCTGGCGAGCTGGCCCGATCCGGGCAACGCACCGCGGGCCATCGCATCGCTGCGCCGAAACACCGCCGACCACCGGCAGATCACCGAGGCCCTCGCCGAGGCCTACGTCCTTGGCCACCTGCCGGATTTCGGCGCGTTCAAGGACGCCGATGCCCGCAAGGTCGACCTGCCCACCTATCCGTTCGAGCACCGGCGGTACTGGTTCTCGGACAACTCTCCCGCCGACCGTGACCAGGCGGCCGCAGCACAGCGATCCACCGCGCGCAGCCAAGTGCTACGCCTCCTGGAGGACGGCCGGATAGAAGAGCTCGCCACGCTCCTCGACGGAGACAGCGGCAACCAGCAGACCCTCGACGTGCTGGCCAAGCTGGCCGCCCAGCACGACGCACCCGTCACGACGCCGTCCATCACCGACGACCGCTACGAGATCCGCTGGGAGAAAGCCGTCGAACGCCCACCTTCCGCGGCGGAGGACGGCACCGCGCCGACCTGGATCCTCGTCGGCGACCACACCGACGCGGTCACGCCGTTGGTGGACGCCTTGGCCGCCAGGGGCCACCAGCACCGAGTCATCGGCCTGCCGAAGTCCGACGCGGACGAGGCCGAGCTCACCGACCTGCTGCGCGGTGCCACCCGAGCCGAGTCCGCAGCCGGAGCCGATCTGCGGATCGTGCACGTCGCGGCCCTCGACGCGGACCCGGCCGCCACCACCTCGATGCGGTCCCTGCTGCGGATGCAACACCGCGTCCTCGGCGGAACCCGGCGGCTCTTCAACGCCGTGGCCGCCGCCGAACTCAGGGCGCCGATCTGGGTGGTCACGCGTGGCGCCCAACGCGTCACCGACGCGGACACCGTCGCGCCGGATCAAAGTTGCCTGTGGGGTTTCGGCCGTGCCGCGTCGCTGGAACTTCCGCAGGTGTGGGGCGGGCTGGCCGACCTGGCGGACGGCAGCGCCGACGAATGGTCCCGGCTCATCGACCGGATCGCCCCGCCGCGCGACGCCGGCCCGGTCGAAGACCAGCTCGCGCTGCGCGACCAAGGCGTCTATGTCCCACGGCTCGTTCGGCGGGAGTCGTCATTCACCTCCACCCCACTGCGACTTCGCGCCGACGCCACCTATCTGGTGACCGGCGGGCTGGGCTCGCTCGGGCTGGAGATCGCCGGACACCTGGCAGCACACGGAGCCAAGCAGCTGGTGCTGACCAGCCGGCGCGCGCCCGGCGAGCCTGTCCAACAGCGCATCGATGTGCTGGCCAAGCAGCACGGCTGCCAGATCCATGTCATGACCGCCGACGTCGCGGACGCTCACGACACCGCACGGTTGTTGGCACGGGTGGGTGCCGAACTGCCGTCGTTGGCCGGCATCGTGCACGCCGCCGGTGAGCTCGCCACCACTCCGCTGAGCAGCATGAGCGACGCCGAGGTCGATCGCGTGTTCGCCGGAAAGGTCTGGGGCGCCTGGCATCTGAGCGAAGCGGCGGCAGATCTGCAGCTCGACTTCTTCGTCAGCACCTCCTCGATCGCCTCGGTGTGGGGTGGCTACGGTCAGACCGCCTACGCGGCGGCGAACGCCTTCCTCGACGGGCTGGCCTTGCGGATGCGCGCCCAGGGCGCGCCGGCGACCAGCCTCAACTTCGGCCCGTGGGCCGCCGGCATGGCCGATGCGGAATCGCGGGCCCGTCTGGATCAGCGCGGGGTCAAGACGTTGTCGCCCGCCGACGCGCTGGCGGGCCTCGCCGAGGTCGTGGCCGGGCAGCCGTCGGCCCCCGGCCAATCGGTGGTGGCCCGAATCGACTGGGCCACTTTCCTTCCGCTGTATCAGCAGGCCGGTCGTCGCGCCTTCCTGGCCGAGCTGGAGCGCGAGGTGCCCATCCAGCCGTCGACCGTGTCGGCGAGCGCCACGTCCTCGCAGCAGACCCAGCTCGTCGAGCAGCTCGCGGCGGCCCCCGTGCAACAGCGCAAGAGGCTGGTCACCAACTACCTGCGTGACGCCGTCGCCGAGGTGACGCGGATGGATGCCGCCGAGATCCGGGAGGACGCCGGGTTTTTCGACCTCGGCATGGATTCGCTGATGGCCGTCGAGTTGCGGCGCCGCATTGAACACGGCGTCGGCAAGGAGATACCGGTCACCCTGGTGATGGATCATCCCCGGCTGTCCGACGCGGCCGACTACCTGCTCGGCGACGTGCTCGGCCTCGCCGAGGCCGCCGACCCAACGCCGCAGCGGGCGTCCGCGCAGGCGACGCGCACCGAGGAACCGATCGCGGTCATCGCCGTGTCCTGCCGGTTCCCCGGCGCACCCAACCCGGAAGCGTTCTGGGAGCTGCTTTCCCGCGGAATCGACGCGATCCAGGAGATCCCCGAGGACCGGTTCGACGTCGACGAGTTCTACGACCCGGACCCGGATGCCCCGGGCAAGACCTACACGCGGTTCGGCGGGTTCCTCGACGCGGTCGACGAGTTCGATCCCGAGTTCTTCGGCATCTCCCCGCGGGAGGCCGTCTGGATCGAGCCGCAGCAGCGGCTGATGCTCGAAACGGTGTGGGAGGGTCTCGAACGAGCCGGGTACGCGCCAGCGGCCTTGCGCGGCAGCCGAACCGGCATCTTCACGGGGGTGGCCGCCAACGAGTACGCACACCTGTTGTCGGGCGAGTCGATCGACAAGATCGAACCGCACTTCATCACCGGCAACGCGCTCAATGCCGTGCCCGGCCGGGTCGCCTTCGCGTTGGGATTCGAAGGTCCCGCGGTCGCGGTGGACACCGCGTGCAGCTCGGCGCTGGTGGCCGTGCACCAGGCCCGCCAGGCATTGCAGGCCGGTGACTGCGATCTGGCCGTGGCCGGCGGGGTGAACGTCCTGCTGAGCCCGGTCACCTCCGTCGCCGCATCGCGGGCCAGGATGCTCTCCCCCGCGGGGCGTTGCAAGACGTTCGACGCCTCCGCCGACGGCTATGTCCGCAGCGAGGGCTGCGGCATCCTGGTGCTCAAGCGGCTCAGCGACGCCGTGCGCGACGGCGACCGGATCTGCGCCGTCGTCGCCGCGAGCGCGGTTAACCAGGACGGCGCGTCGAGCGGGTTGACAGTGCCCAACGGCGGCGCGCAGCAGCGTCTCATCGAGACGACGCTGGCTCGTGCCGGCTTGTCAGGCGCCGACGTCGACTACCTCGAGGCGCACGGAACAGGCACCCCGCTGGGTGACCCGATCGAGGTGCAGGCCGCCGCAGCCGCCTATGGCGCATCACGTGACCCGGACAAGCCGTTGCTCATGGGCTCGGTGAAGACCAACATCGGCCACCTCGAGTCGGCTTCCGGGGCAGCGGGTCTGATCAAAGTCGTGTTGTCCCTTCAGCACGAGTTGCTGCCGAAGAGCCTGCACTTCGACAAGCCGTCACCGCACATTCCGTGGGAAGCGCTGCCGGTGCGGGTGGTGGACGAGCCGATTCCGTGGCAGACCAACGGCGGCGCCAGGCGCGCCGGGGTGAGTTCGTTCGGGTTCACCGGCACCAACGCGCACGTGCTGATCGAAGAGGCGCCCACCCAACCGGGTACCGACATCGACGAACCGGATCCTGACAGCGAGAAGTCCCTGCGCGTGCTTCCGCTGTCGGCGCGGACACCCGAAGCCTTGGAGGCGTTGGCGCGTCGATACGAGACCTGGCTGAGCACCCACCCGGATGTGGACCTCGCCGACGTGTGCGTGACCGCCGGAACGGGACGTTCACATTTCGAGCATCGCGCCGCACTGGTGGTGGATTCCATCGAGAATGCCCGCCACTGCCTCGCCGACGTCGCCGAGAACCGCACCCGGCCCGGTGTGGTGCGCGGCGAGCACTCCGAGCGCCCGATGACAGCGTGGTTCTTCACTGGGCAAGGCAGCCAGTATCCCGGGATGGCGCGCGAATTGTTCCGCACCGAACCGGTTTTCGCCGAAACCGTGACTCGGTGCGCGGAAGCGGTTCAAGAGATCCTGCCGGAGCCACTGCTCGAGGTGCTGTTCGCCACCGATCGCGAGACCGGCGGCGAAGCTGGAAAAAGGTTGCGCCACACGTCGTATGCCCAACCCGCGCTGTTCGCCGTGGAGATGGGCCTGGCGCGGCTGTGGCAGTCGTGGGGCATTCAGCCGGACGTGGTGCTGGGACACAGCGTCGGCCAGTATGCGGCGGCGTGTGTCGCAGGAGTGTTCAGCCTCGAAGACGGCGCACGGCTGATCGCCGAACGGGGCCGGATGTTCGGCAGCCTTCCCGAAGGCGGACGGATGGTGGCGATCTTCGCCGACCCCACCCAGGTCGAGGAGATCGCCCGCGAGTTCCCGCGGATTTCGGTCGCCGCCTACAACGGACCCAACACCGTGCTGTCGGGTCCCGGTGACGATCTGGAACAGGTCGTCGCGCGGTTCACCGAGGAGGGGATCCGATGCACCTGGTTGGAAACCAGCCACGCCTTCCACTCGGAGCTACTCGACCCGGTGCTCGACGAGTTCGAGTCGTACGCAGCGCAGTTCGACTTCGCTGCCCCGGCCCTACCGTTGCTGTGCAACCGTACCGGCGCCGTGCTGACGGGTCAGACCCCGCTCGACGCGCAGTACTGGCGGCGGCATTCCCGCCAGCCGGTGCAGTTCGCCGAGAGTGTGCGGACCGCGGCGGCGCTTGGCTGCTCGGTGTTGATGGAGATCGGTCCGCAGCCGGTGTTGACCGGGGCCGCGGTGCAGGTCTGGCCGGAACACCTGCCGGCGCCCCGGGCGATCGCCTCGCTGCGCAAGGGCGTTGACGACCGCCGCCAGATCGCGGACGCCCTGGCTTCGGCCTACGTCGCCGGCCACGTGCCCGATTTCACCGCGCTGCATCACGGCCCACGTCGCGTCCTCGAACTGCCTACGTATCCGTTCCAGCGGCGCCGCTTCTGGCCCAAGGCCTCCAGCATCGCCGTACCCGGGTCGGTGGGCCCGTCGTCCGGAATCCTGGGTAGCGCACAAGAACTCGCCTCCGGCGACACCGTCTACACCAGCAGGCTGTCGGTCAAATCTCAGCCGTGGCTTTCCGACCACGTCATCTACGGCACCGTTGTCGTGCCCGGCGCGACCTATGCGGCGATGGCGCTGGCCGCGGTCGGCTCGCCGGCGCGGGCACGCAACGTCTTCTTCTACGAGCCGATCATCCTGCCCGAGAAGAGTTCCCGCGAAGTGCAGCTCACGTTGCACCCGGTGGACAAGCCGGGTGAGGACGGCAGCGAGTGGCGATTCCAGGTACACAGCCGCCCGTTCGGGGAACGCGGCGCCGAATGGTCGCTGAACGCCGACGGCACGGTCGTCAGCGGCGTCGAGCCGGTCACCGAGGAACCGCAGCCGGTCACCGAGGAGCTCGAACGGTACAACCGCATGCCACCGCAGGAGCTGTTCGACTTCTTCGCCGACATGGAACTGGAATGGGGTTCCACCTGGTCGGGCTCGCTGAAGGCGCTGTGGGCCGGCGACGGTGAGGCGATCGGCGACGTCATCGTCGGCGAGGACCTGGCCCAGCACCTCGGTGCCGAGCCGATGCACCCGGTGTTGTTGGACCTGTGCACAGGTGTCGCGTTCCCGGCGTTCCCCACGCACCTCGCGGTGGAGCAGGGGATGCACGACCTGCTCCTGCCGTTGCGCTACGGGCAGGTGACGCTTCCGAACAAGATGCCTCGGCGATTCTACTGCCGTTCGAAGTGGCGTCCGGGCGCCGTTGACGGCGAAACTCAGGTCTTCGACCTCGATTTCCTCGACCGAGAAGGCCGGTGGCTGGGCGGAATTCGCGAGTTCACGGTCAAACGCGCGCCCCGTGAGGCGCTGATGCGCGGGCTCGGCGGCGATACGTCACGGCTGCTGTACACCGTCGGCTGGCACGAGGTACCCCTACCGGCCGACGACAGCGCGACACCGGACGGGACCTGGCTGGTCGCCGGCTTCGACGAACTGGCCGACGGGCTGCCCGGATGCGTCGAGCTGGACCGCGACACCGATCCAACAACCCTGGGACAGTTGCTGACGCAGGCCTACGAGCAGGGCGAGGCGTTCTCCGGCGTGGTGTGGCGTTGCGCGCCGCCACCTGCGGGCGAGTCGGGCGCCGACGATCCTGCGCGGGTCGAGGAGGAGATCGCCAACCTTCTCAGCGCCGTGCACGCCGTGCAGCGCGGCGCACAACTTCCGAACGGGCTGTGGATCATCACCGAGCGGGCGGTGGCCACCGATCCCGGTGAGCCGGTCGACCCGGTGCAGGCGGCGGCGTGGGGCTTGGGCCGCACCACGTTCAACGAGGAACCCACGCTGCGGTGCAGGCTGGTCGACACCGACGGATCACCGGAGGCGGTGCAGGTGCTGGGCACACTGCTGGCCGGTCCGATCAACGAACCCGAACTCGCAGTGCGGCAAGGAAAGCTGCAGGCCGCACGGTTGCTGCCGTGGGCGCGCGGCGGGCACCTGACGGTGCCGCCGTCGACCGACTACGTGCTGGCGCCCACCGAACGCGGCTCGATCGACAACCTGCGGCTGCATGAGACGGAGGTGCCGCCACCGGATGCCGGCTACGCGCAGGTGCGGGTGGAGGCCGCCGGCCTGAACTTCCGCGACGTGCTCAACGTGCTCGGCCTCTATCCGGGCGATCCCGGGCCGATCGGCGGCGACTTCGCCGGTGTCGTCACCGAGGTGGGCGACGGCGTCACCGGGCTCGAGATCGGCCAGCGGGTGTACGGCTTCATGCAGGGGGCCTTCTGCAGCCGATTCAACGTGCCGGCTCAGATGGTCGTGCCGATACCGGACGGGGTCAGCGCGGTCGAGGCCGCCACCCTGCCCGCCGCGGCGTTGACCGCCCGTCTCGCGTTCGACTGGGCGCAGCTGAAACCCGGTGACCGGGTGCTCATTCACGCCGCCAGCGGCGGGGTCGGGCTGGCCGCGATCCAGCTGGCCCAGCAACGAGGCGCGACCGTTTTCGCGACCGCAAGCACCTTCAAACGCGCGGCGCTGCGCAAGCTCGGCGTCAAGTACGTCTACGACTCGCGCAGCACGGATTTCGCCGACCAGATCCTGGCGGACACCGACGGTGCGGGCGTAGACGTCGTGCTCAACAGCCTGACCAACGAGGGCTTCATCGAGGCGACGGTGCGCGCCACCGCCCAGGGGGGCCGGTTCGCCGAGATCGCCAAGCGCGACATCTGGACCCCTGAGCAGATGGCGGCGGCCCGACCCGACATCGCCTACGAGATCGTGGCGCTGGACACCGTGTCCTTCCAGGACCCGCAACGGATTCACGGGCTGCTCGCCGAGGTGTCGGAGGGGTTGGGCACGGGCGAGTGGACCCCGCTGCCCGCCGAGATCTATCCGCTGACCGAAGCCAGGGCCGCGTTCCGCCGGATGCAGCAGGCGCGCCACATCGGCAAGATCGTGCTGCAGATCCCCCAGCCGCTGCAGCCGCGGCCGGACCGGAGCTACCTGATCACCGGCGGGCTGGGCGCGATCGGCCTGCACACGGCTTCCTACCTCGCGCAGCTCGGTGCCGGTGACATCGTGCTGACCAGCAGGCGCGAACCCGACGCGCAAGCACGGCAGGCGATCGGCCAGCTCACCGAGCGCTACAAGTGCCGCGTCCACGTGCTGCCGTCCGACGTCGGCGACGAGGCCCAGGTGCGGGAGTTGCTCGAGCGGATCCGTGCGGAGTTGCCGCCGCTCGGCGGGGTCGTCCACCTGGCGGGTGTGCTCGATGACGCGTTGTTGTCGGAACAAAGCGTGGAGCGCTTCCGAACGACATTGCGACCCAAAGCGTTTGGTGCCATTCACCTGGATCGGCTGACCAGAGACGACGACTTGGAGTTCTTCATCGTGTCGTCGTCGATCTCCAGCGTGTTCGGTTCCCCGGGGCAGGCCAACTACGCGGCTGCCAATGCGCTGCTGGACGGCCTGGTCGCGCAACGCCGCGCGCAAGGGCGGCCGGCCACCGGCATCAACTTCGGCCCATGGGGCAAGGGCGGCATGGCGTCCTCGGACGCCGCGCGCACCAACATCGCCGCGCAGGGCCTGACACCGCTGGAGCCCTCTGCCGCGCTGGGCGCGATGGCCGAAGTCGTCGCGAACGGCACCGGGCAGGCGGCAATCATCAAGGCCAACTGGCAGCGGGCCGCGAAGATGCTGGGCGCGCTGCGGCCACCGATGCTCGATCTGGTGTTGCCGAGCGCGAGCGGCGACTCTCCCGCCGACAGCGAGTTGCTGCGGGAGCTGATGGAGATTCCGGTGCGCCAGCGGGCCGGCTTCGTCACCGAGTTCCTTCAGCGCGAGGTGCAGAATTTCCTGCGCCTGGCGCAGCCACCGGCGGCGACCAGCCGGTTCCTGGATCTCGGCACGGATTCACTGATGGCCATCGAACTGCGCAACCGCTTGCACAGCCAGTTCGGCGATGCGTTCACGATCGATGTGACCGCGGTGTTCGATTACCCGACGATCGGAGCGTTGGCCGAATATCTGGTCGCGCAGATGCCCGACGCGGAAAAGGCGCCGGCCCAGCGCCGCGCCTCCACCTCCGGCCGCAGCGACGACTGCATCGGGACGTCCAGCCCGTCGTAGATGCCGGGCTCCCGGTCGGCCAGCCAGTTGAGCGCGCCGAGCAGGCGGTTGGCCGCGGTGGTGTTGCCGCCGTCGGCGCGGGAGCCGCCCGGCACGTCGGCGCGGGTCACGATCGTCAGCTGCGGGTCCCCGTCGATGATCACCCGGTGATCGCCCGCGCCCTGATCGGGTTGCGGCCAGTCCGGTGCGCACGAGGGATGGATACGGGTGATGTGCTCGATGACGACGCGCTCGCGGCCGCCCGCCTTTCCGATCACCTCCAGCCGAAACGCGCCCTGGGTGCCCTCGTCGAATCGGCCCATCACGGTGTCGACGGATCGCTCGAGCGGGCGCCGTTCGACGTTTTCCTCGATCTCGTCGATCTCCAGCCCGAGGCCCCGTCCGATCAGCCGCAGGTTGCCGCCCCACACCATCGTCGGGATGGACGGCAGCAGCATCATGGGCACTTGGTCCATGGGGCCGCCGAAACCGCAGAGCACCTTCACCGCGTGCGGCTGGTCATAGGTCGAGTAGTCGAAGATCTCCTGGCAGCGGATGGTGCGAATCCGGGTGCACAGCCCGGCGGCGATCACGGCCAGCGCGTCGTTGCCCCAGCCGGGGTCGACACCGCTGACCAACAGCGTCGAGCCGCCGTCCTGCGCGGCCTTGGTCAACCGCTCGACCCAGTCCGGCGGTGCCGAACGCGGGTCGTAGAGCGAGTACAGCGACGGCGTCACCACGTGCTTGCCCGCGCGCAGGCACCGTTCGATGTCGGCGACGGCCTCCTCGGGCCGGATATCGCCGGAAGCCATGTACGCGACCGCGTCGCAGGCCGCCAACGCAGTGTCGACGTCGGTCGTGGCGGTGACGCCCGTGGAGTGGTCGAGGTCGGCGAAGGTGGCCGCGTCTCGCCCGTGCTTGTCCGGCGACGAGGTGATGACGCCCGAGAGCTGTAACCCCGGAAACGCCACCGCGGACCTGATCGCCGCCGAGCCCATGTTTCCCGTTCCCCACACCGCGACACGCTGCACCCGGACACCCTAGCGAGACGCCGGTGATCATCGTCACAGATCCGAAAAGCCGCAGGTAAGACACGTGTCAACTGGGCTTTTACGGTCGGCGGCGCGGGCCGCGATGGCTAGCCGATTGAAATAGCTCACACCCGCTTTGTGTTGAAGTTACCGAGCGGTATAGTTTTGGCCAGTTACTGGTGGGTAACTTAGCGATTGAGTACCCAACCGCAGGGTGGCCGTCTCGATGAGGAGGAACCGTGAGCCACTACAAGAGCAACGTCCGCGATCAGGAGTTCAACCTGTTCGAGGTATACGGCGTGGACAAGGCCTTCGGTGAAGGCGACTACTCCGAGCTGGACGTCGACACCGCCCGCGAGATGCTGGCCGAGATGGCTCGACTGGCCGAGGGGCCGATCGCCGAGTCGTTCGCCGACGCGGACCGCAATCCCCCGGTGTTCGACCCCGAAACCCATTCGGTGAAGCTGCCGGAGTCGTTCAAGAAGTCGATGCGCGCATTGATGGAGGCCGGCTGGGACAAGGCCGGGATCAGCGAGGAGCTCGGCGGTATGCCGATGCCCCGTGCGCTGCAGTGGGCGCTGGTCGAGCACATCCTCGGCGCCAACCCCGCCGCGTACATGTACGCGATGGGTCCGGGCATGGCCCAGATCTTCTACAACCTCGGCACCGAGGAACAGAAGAAGTGGGCCCAGCTGGCCGCCGAGCGCAACTGGGGCGCCACCATGGTGCTGACCGAGCCCGATGCGGGCTCCGACGTCGGCGCCGGCCGCACCAAGGCCGTCCAGCAGCCCGACGGCACCTGGCACATCGACGGTGTGAAGCGGTTCATCACCTCGGGCGACTCCGATGATCTGTTCGAGAACATCATGCACCTGGTGCTGGCCCGCCCCGAGGGCGCAGGCCCGGGCACCAAGGGGCTGTCGCTGTTCTTCGTCCCCAAGTTCCACTTCGACCCGGAGACCGGCGAGCTCGGTGAGCGCAACGGAGTCTTCGTCACCAACGTCGAGCACAAGATGGGCCTGAAGGTCTCGGCCACCTGTGAGTTGGCGTTCGGTCAGCACGGCGTGCCCGCCAAGGGCTGGCTGGTCGGCGAGGTGCACGACGGCATCGCGCAGATGTTCGAGGTGATCGAGCAGGCGCGAATGATGGTCGGTACCAAGGCGATTGCCACGCTGTCGACGGGTTACCTGAACGCGCTCGAGTACGCCAAGGAGCGGGTGCAGGGCGCGGACATGACACAGATGACGGACAAGACCGCGCCGCGCGTGACCATCACGCACCACCCGGATGTGCGTCGTTCGCTGATGACCCAGAAGGCCTACGCCGAGGGTCTGCGCGCGCTGTACATGTACACCGCGACGTTCCAGGACGCGGCGGTCGCCAAGGCCGTACACGACGTCGACGCGGACCTGGCGGTTCGGGTCAACGACCTGATGCTGCCGATCGTGAAGGGTGTCGGCTCCGAGCAGGCCTACGCCAAGCTCACCGAGAGCCTGCAGACGTTCGGTGGTTCGGGCTTCCTGCAGGACTACCCGATCGAGCAGTACATCCGTGACGCCAAGATCGACTCGCTGTATGAGGGCACCACGGCCATCCAGGCGCAGGACTTCTTCTTCCGCAAGATCGTCCGCGACAAGGGTGTGGCCCTGACCCACATCTCCGGGCAGATCGAGCAGTTCATCAAGAACGAGTCGGGTAACGGCCGGCTGAAGGCCGAGCGCAAGCTGCTGGCGACCGCGCTCGAGGACGTCCAGGCAATGGCCGCCTCGCTCACCGGTTATCTGATGGCCGCACAGGAGAACCCGACCGAGCTGTACAAGGTCGGCCTGGGGTCGGTGCGCTTCCTGATGAGCGTCGGCGACCTGGTCATCGGCTGGCTGCTGCAGCAGCACGCGGCGGTGGCGATCGACAAGCTCGACGCAGGCGCCGAGGGCGACGATCGTGCCTTCTACGAGGGTAAGGTCGCGGTGGCGTCGTTCTTCGCGAAGAACTTCCTGCCGATGCTGACCAGCACCCGCCACATCATCGAGAACCTCGACAACGATGTGATGGAACTGGACGAGGCGGCCTTCTAGAGAATTCCTGCGCCGCTTCGCACCAAATGGCCCCCGGTCTCTTCCCGGGGGCCATTTGCGTTGCGCGTGAACCACTGAGGACCGCCGGAACCTATGATTGGTACCGCCGGCAGCGGCGCGCGGGCCGCTCGGCCGGTCCATTGCCGCGACGACGAGGACGAGGTCAGTGCTGACAGGGGGCAACGCAAGGGCTCGCACGGTCATGGCACGGGTCCGCCGCCGTCTCAGTCAAGCCGCCCGCACGCCGGCGGCCGCCGGGGTGGATGTGATCGCCCGGATGGTGCTGACCAGTGCGGTCGCCACCGCGCCGAGCCTGATCGTCGCGATCAACGACAACCCGGGGGTGCAGCCGTTGGCTGCCGTCGCGCCGCAGCCGACGATCACGGACGGCTCCTTGGCCGCGGTGCCGTCGGCAGGCTCGCCGGTCGGTGTGTCGCACGTGGTCGGGCCGCCGCCACCCGCCGCCGTCAGCGCGCCCGGCGTCGTGCACATTCCCCCGCTCGCGCTGAAGGCCTATCAGAACGCCGACGGCGTGATGGCTCGAGCCATGCCGGGCTGCGGTGTCTCCTGGAACCTGCTGGCTGGCATCGGGCAGATCGAATCGCGGCACGCATTCGGCGGTAAGACCGACGACCGCGGCACGGCCGTCGACCCGATCTTCGGCCCGACACTCGACGGCTCGCTGCCCGGCAACGAGATCATCGTCGCGGGCCGGTCCAACGGGCGCACGGTCTACGCCCGCGCGATGGGACCGATGCAGTTCCTGCCCAGCACCTGGACGCTCTTCGCCTCCGACGGGGACGGCGACGGCAACGCCGACCCGCAGAACCTCTTCGACTCCACCCTGGCCGCGGCCAACTATCTGTGCAGCGGCGGCCTGAACCTTCGCGATCGGTCCCAATTGATTTCCGCGGTGATGCGCTACAACAACTCGATGGCCTACACCCTGAACGTGCTCGGCTGGGCCGAGGGGTACGCCACCGGGACCCCGCCGGTGAACCTGCCGCCGATCACCGGGCCGAAACGGTCCTACGGCGGCACCAACTCGGTGACCCGCGCGGTCGACAACCGCTCGGCCGCGCCGCAGATCGCTGTGGAGGAGACGGCGGACGAACCGGCCACCTACCGCGCGCCGAGGCGCCTGTCCGGCACGTCGAACAGCCGATCGGATTCTTCCTTCACCGAATCCAGCGAATCGCGGCCCACCAGCTCACCCGGCGGTGTTCGCAGTGGAACCAGCCGCTCCGCGACGAGCAGCGACGCGGGCAGCTCTTCGACACCGCGAGTCAAGATCGGCAACGGCCGCACCGGCGGGGCCCGCGACACCGGATAGCCTCAGCCCGTCAAGCGTTGAGGTAGGCCACCACGGCCAGCACGCGCCGATGGTGGGTCGGGGTGGGCGGCAGGTCGAGCTTGGCGAAGACCGCCGAGACGTGCTTTTCGACGGCGCGTTCGGTGATCGAGAGCTGTTGTGCCAAACCGCTGTTGGAGTGTCCTTCGGCCATCAGCGCCAACACCTCGTGCTCGCGCGGGGTCAGGCGGTCCAACGCGGACTTGTCTCGGCTGCTGCCCATCAGTTGACGTACCACCTCCGGGTCGAGCGCGGTGCCGCCGTCGGCCACCCGGCGCAGCGCGGCGTCGAACTCGCCGACATCGGTGACACGGTCCTTGAGCAGATACCCGACGCCTGCCGGGTTGCCGGCGAGCAGCTCGGTCGCATAGCGCGTCTCCACCCATTGGGAGAAGACCATCAACCCGACGTCGGGCTTCGCCCGGCGCAGCGACACCGCGGCGACCAGACCCTCGTCGGTGAAGGTGGGCGGCATCCGGATGTCGATGATCGCAACGTCCGGCCGGTGCGTGGCCACCGCCCGCGTGAGATCGTCGGCGGTTCCCACCCTGGCCACCACCTGGTGGCCCCGCTCGGTGAGCAGTTGAGCCATGCCGTCGCGCAGGATCACGCTGTCCTCGGCGATGACGAGCCGCGTCACGGCCGGGCTCCGGTGGGGACCACCACGGTGATGGTCGTCGGCCCGCCGGCCGGGCTGTCGATGTCCAGCGTCCCGTCCAGCATCGCCAGCCGTGCCCTCAGGCCGGTCAACCCGGACCCGTTGCCCTCCTGCACACCGCCGGCGCCGTTGTCTTCTACGGTGATTCGTAGGTCGCTGTCGTCGCTGTGCATCGTCACGGCGGCGCGGTCGGCGCCCGAGTGCCGCGACACATTGGCGAGCAGCTCCGCGACGCAGAAGTACGCCATGGTCTCCACCCCGATGGACGGCCGCACCGGCAGGTCCACCGAGACGTCGACGGGGATCACGTTGCGTGCCGCCAGCGTCTGCACCGCCGGGCCCAGCCCCAGATCCAAAGCGGGTGGGCGGATTCCGCGAACCAGGTCGCGAAGTTCCGTCAGCGTGTCCTTGGTGTTCGCCAGGGCGTCGGCGACCAGTTCGCGAGCGCCGCTGAAGTCAGCCGACGCGAGGTGTTCGTCCGCACGGGCCAAGGCCATCGCGACGGTGATCAACCGCGCTTGGGTGCCGTCGTGCAGATCGCGTTCGACCCGCTGCAAGGTGGTGGCGGAGTCGTCGACGACCTCCGCGCGGTTCCGCTCCAATTGCAGCACCCGACGCTCCCGGTCGGTCGGTCCCAGCAGGGCACGGGCGAGCAGCACATGCGCGCGGCTGAGGCCGATCATGACCCAGCCCAACGCGTAGAGCCCGAGCACACCCCCGACCGAGAACAAGAGGTAGATGTTCAGCGAATCGACGGGCTGTCCCAGCGTGACGAACGGTTCACCGAGCACCAGCCACACCACCGGCGAAGCCACCAGCGCCGCCGAGACGACCACCCCGAGGATCACGACGTAGCCGAGGGGCGTCATGAGGACGGCCTGCCCCGCGAGGAAGCCGAGGCTGCGCCAGCCCACCGCGTCCGTGAGGGCCGCGACGACGGTGTGCAGTCGGCCCCGGGGCCTGGGGAACCGGGGCGGGACGTCGATGTCGACGTCGATCATGCGGGCGAGTGAGCGATACAGCCGGTTCCACGCGCGCCCGCTCATCACCACGACGGCGAGCAACGGTATTCCGACCAGCGTGACGATCAGCAGTCCCGAGGCCATACCGGCGGCGAAGAGGAACGCCACCGCGATGACCGCGAGCACGCTGATCAGCACGAAGTACAAGTAGGCCCGCCAGGCAGGCGCTCGTAGTGGGGCGAGCAACGTGCGTGTCCAGTCAGGTGAGGCGGCGGTTGTCGTTGTCACGTGAACCATGGTGGTCGAGGTCGGCGGGCGGTTCGATGGTGCTGCCCGGCCGATCTGGGGTGTGGCCAGCCGCACCGTCGCACCGCCGTCGCACAGACCGCCGCACAAACCCGTCGCACAAAAAAGGGCGGGTTCGGGAGGACATTCAGGTGCGCCGCTCTTAGTCTCGCGCGACCGGCTTTCAACCCTTGCCGGCTCTTCGGATCAGTCACTCCCGAACCCGTCGTGCGGTCGATCGTACGCCTCCGTCTGGCATCGCACCAGAGGTCTTTTCCGGCCGTCGTGCACGCTGAAGCAGGGCGTCAAATTAAGAGCTCCGTACTGCCATCGGGTCGGGGGGTCAGACAGCAATACGGAGCTACCAGGACTATCGATGGACCCGACCGGACCGTTACAACCCCACGAAAAAAATCTTCTGGCCCGTCAAGCCTCGAGGATGGCGGCGACGCCCTGGCCACCGGCGGCACAGATCGAGATCAGCCCGCGCACCGGTTGGCCGGTCTCCTTCTTCTTCTCGCTCAGCTGCTTGGCCATCTGCGCGACGATGCGCCCGCCGGTGGCGGCGAAGGGATGGCCCGCGGCGATCGAGGAGCCGTTGACGTTGAGCTTCGAGCGATCGATGCTGCCCAGCGCCTTGTCCAGGCCGAGCCGCTCCTTGCAGTACTCCTCGGACTCCCAGGCCTGCAGGTGCGCGAGCACCACTGACGCGAACGCCTCGTGGATCTCGTAGAAGTCAAAGTCTTGCAGCGACAAGTTGTTTCGGGCCAACAGCCGCGGCACCGCATAGGTCGGCGCCATCAACAGGCCGTCGCGACCGTTGACGTAGTCGACCGCCGCGGTCTCAGCGTCGACCCAGTAGGCCAGCGGCTCGATGCCGCGCTCGGCGGCCCACTCCGGCGTCGCGAGCAGCGCGACCGACGCGCCGTCGGTAAGCGGCGTCGAGTTGCCCGCGGTCATCGTCGCGTCGCCCGCCTTGGCGCCGAACACCGGTTTGAGCTTGGCGAGCTTTTCCGCAGACGAATCGGGCCTGAGGTTGTTGTCGCGGTACAGCCCCAGAAACGGGGTGACCAGGTCGTCGAAGAAGCCGAGGTCGTAGGCGGCGGCCATGTTGCGGTGGCTGGCCGCGGCGAGCTCATCCTGGTCGGTGCGCTTGATCCCCA
Source organism: Mycolicibacterium pulveris (assembly GCF_010725725.1). Taxonomy (NCBI): domain Bacteria; kingdom Bacillati; phylum Actinomycetota; class Actinomycetes; order Mycobacteriales; family Mycobacteriaceae; genus Mycobacterium; species Mycolicibacterium pulveris. Next base: position 2,096,382 of record NZ_AP022599.1, read on the forward strand.
TCTCCTTGGCGGTGACGGCGGCGTGCTCGCCCATCGACATGCCGGTGCGCGGTTCGCTGTTGACCGGGATTTCCACGCCGATCGAGGCGGGTAGTTTGCCGACCAGCTTGAGCCGCTCGAGGTTGGACTTGGACCGGCGCAGCCCCAGCAGCACCCGCCGCAGGTCGTTGCCGAACGCGATCGGCGCGTCGGAGGTGGTGTCGACGCCCCCGGCCGCGGCGACGTCGTAGCGCCCGGCGGCGATGCCGTCGGCCGCCGCGATCGCGGCCTGCAGCCCGGTGCCGCAGGCCTGTTGCAGGTCGAACGCGGGGGTGTAGGACGACAGCGCGCTGCCGAGCACGCATTCCCGCATCAGGTTGAAGTCGCGGCTGTGCTTGAGCACGGCGCCACCGATCACAGCGCCGAGTTTCTCGCCGGCGAGGTTGAACCGGTCGATCAGCCCACCCAGCGCCGCGGTGAACATGTCCTGGTTGGAGGCGTTCGCGTACGCGCCGTCCGATCGGGCGAAGGGAATTCGGTTGCCGCCGAGAATGGCGACCCGCCGGTGGGTATCACTAGCCATGAACCCATAGTACCCACCCTTCTTACTCTGGAGTAAGTTCGTTTTCATGGCTACCGACCTGTATTCGCAAATCGTCCATTCCGGGCCCGGATCGTTCCTCGCCAAGCAGCTCGGCATTCCCCAGCCCGAGACGTTGCGCCGGTACGAGCCGGGAAAGCCGCCGCTGGCGGGCACGCTGCTGATCGGCGGGAACGGGCGCGTCGTCGAGCCGATGCGCACCGCCCTGGCCGAGGACTACGAGGTGGTGTCGAACAATTTGGGCGGCCGGTGGGCCGACTCGTTCGGCGGGCTGGTGTTCGACGCCACCGGGATCACCGATCCGACCGGGTTGAAGGAGCTGTACAAGTTCTTCACCCCGGTGCTGCGCAACGTGGGCCCCTCGGGCCGCGTCGTCGTTGTCGGCACCACCCCCGAGGAGGCCGGCAGCGACCACGAACGCATCGCGCAGCGCGCGCTGGAGGGGTTCACCCGCTCGCTGGGTAAGGAGATGCGCCGAGGCGCGACGGTGAACCTGGTGTATCTGTCCCCGGCCGCCAAGCCGGGTGCCACCGGGCTGGAGTCGACGCTGCGGTTCATCCTGTCGGGCAAGTCGGCCTATGTGGGCGGGCAGGTGTTTCGGGTCGGCGCGGCCGATTCCTCGCCGCCCGCCGACTGGGACAAGCCGCTGGACGGCAAGGTCGCGATCGTCACCGGGGCCGCGCGCGGCATCGGCGCGACGATCGCCGAGGTGTTCAGCCGCGACGGTGCGCGGGTGTTGTGCATCGACGTCGGAGGAGACTCAGCGGCGGCGGCCGAGCCGCTCGGCATCACCGCGACGAAGGTCGGCGGCACCGCGCTCACGCTCGACGTGACCGCCGACGACGCCGTCGACAAGATCACCGAGCACCTGCGAGAGAACTACTCCGACTTCGGGGGCCGCGCCGACATCCTGGTCAACAACGCCGGTATCACCCGCGACAAGCTGCTGGCCAACATGGACGAGGCCCGCTGGGATTCCGTCATCGCGGTGAATCTTCTTGCGCCGCTCCGGCTTACCGAGGGACTCGTGGGCAACGGGACGATCGGCGCGGGCGGCCGAGTGGTCGGCCTCTCGTCAATGGCGGGCATCGCGGGCAACCGCGGGCAGACCAACTATGCGGCCACCAAGGCCGGCATGATCGGGCTGACGGACGCGCTGGCCGACACGTACGCCGACAAGGCGATCACCGTCAACGCCGTCGCACCCGGGTTCATCGAGACCAAGATGACCGAAGCGATGCCGGTGGCCACCCGGGAGGTGGCGCGTCGGCTCAATGCGCTGTATCAGGGTGGTCGGCCGGTCGACGTCGCCGAGACCATCGCATACTTCGCGAGCCCGGCGTCAAATGCCGTTACGGGCAATACGATCCGGGTGTGCGGACAAGCGTGGTTGGGGGCCTGACGTGACGCAACCGTCTGGGGTGCTGAACCTGGTGCGCGCGGCGGCGGGTGCGCTGCCGTTCGTGCCGCGCGGGGACAAGCTGCCCGAGCGCACGCTGACCGTCGAGGACGTGAGCATCGACGCTGCGAACGTGGCGGCGTACGCGAACGTCACCGGGCTGCGGTTCGGGGACAACGTGCCGCTGACCTATCCGTTCACGTTGACGTTCCCGACCGTGATGGCGCTGGTCACCAGCTTCGATTTCCCGTTCGCCGCAATGGGTTCGGTGCATACCGAGAACCACATCACGCAGTATCGGCCGATCGCGGTCACCGACACGGTGTCGGTTCGGGTGCACGCCGAGAACCTGCGCGAGCACCGGCGCGGGTTGCTCGTCGACATCGTGACCGACGTCAACGTCGGCAACGAGCAGGCGTGGCATCAGGTTACGACGTTTCTGCATCAGCAGCGCACGAGCCTGTCCGACGAGCCCAAGCCGCCGCAGAAGCAGCGGAAGCTGGGCCCGCCGAACGCGGTGCTGCGCATCACGCCCGGCCAGATCCGGCAGTACGCGTCGGTCGGCGGGGACCACAACCCGATCCACACCAATCCGATCGCGGCGAAGCTGTTCGGCTTCCCGACGGTGATCGCGCACGGAATGTTCACCGCCGCAGCGGTTCTGGCGAACATCGAAGGCCAGCTTCCGGATGCGGTAAAGTACTCGGTGCGTTTCGCCAAGCCGGTGGTGCTGCCCGCCAGCGCGGGTCTCTACGTCCAGCGGGTGGCCGACGGCTGGGATCTGACGCTGCGGCACCTGACCAAGGGCGACCCGCATCTGACCGGCACGGTCCGCTCGCTGTAGCCGCGTCGTCGATTCGAGACTGCGCACAGATCGCGATTCGGGCTAATTCTGCGATCCAGCCGCAGTCTCGACGGTCCCGGCCGGCGGCCCGTGCTCGGCTGAGTGCTCGGCGGGAGCGCCCTTGAGGCCGCGCCAGAACAGGTTGATCAACAGCTCGGCGGCCTCGTCGACGTCGGCGTCGCCGGTGCTGACCCGGTTGGCCACCGCCTCACCGGCTCCCACCAACGCGACGGCCATCATGTCGAAGTCGGTTTCTGGGTCGGGGTGGCGGGTTCCCGACCTCAGCAGCCGCCCGACGAGGTCGATGATGCGTTCGCGTCCCTCGCGCACGGTGTGGGCGAACGCCTGGCTGCTGGTCGCCTGGTTGTAGAGCACCATCCACGAGGCCCGGTTGGTGTCGATGTAGGTCAAAAACGCCAGCACGGCGTTGCGCAGCATGTCCTTGGGACTCTGCGTGAAGTCGATCTGGCTGCGCACCTCCTCGATGAACCGGGACAGCTCACGGTCCAGGCACGCGCCGAAAAGCTCCTCCTTGGAGCCGTAGTACAGGTACAGCATCGGTTTGGAGATCTTGGCCTCCGCGGCGATGGCGTCCATCGACGTCTCGTGGTAGCCGTTCACCGAGAAAATCTGGACGGCGGCGTCCAGCATCTGCTGCTCGCGCACTGCGCGAGGCAGACGTTTGGTGCCTCCGGCCATTAGTCAAGAGTAAGCAATGACGCGCGCGTCAGCCGCCGCAGCGTGGCGACGGGCCCTTGAACCCGGCGATCCGCAGCACCGCGGCGTCGACCCCGGACATCGACAGCTCACCGGCATCGACGGCCTTCTCCAGCCGGTCGAGCACCGAGGGCACCTCGGCGCTGGACACCCAGAGGGCCACGTCGGCGCCGGCCTGCAGGCCGCGCAGCACCGCCTCGGCCACCCCGAACTGGTTGGAGATCGCCTGCATCCCCGACAGGTCGTCGGTGAACACCGGCCCGTTGAACGGCAGGCCGCCGTAGCCGCCGGAGCGCAGCAGCCCGTAGACGGCCGGGCTCAGGCTTGCCGGGTCGCTTCCGGTCAGCCCGGGCACCTGCAGGTGGCCCACCATGACGCCGACGGGCGCCTGCCCGGCCAGGATGCGGTACGGCACCAGATCGACTTCCTGCAGCTCGGCGATCGGCGGGGACGTGACGCTGCCGGTGTGCGAGTCCCCTGAGCCGCGCCCGTGCCCGGGGAAGTGCTTGAGCACCGGCAGCACGCCCGCGTCGCGCAGGCCCCGCGCGTAGGCCCCGGCGTAGTCGGTGACGACCGCCGGGTCCGACCCGAAGGACCGGTCGCCGATCACGGTGCTGTCGGCGGCGTCGGAGACGTCGACAACCGGCGCGAAGTCCACGGTGATGCCCAGGTTGCGCATGGCCTGCCCGCGGCTACGGGCGATCTCGTACACCTGCTCGGGAGTCTGCGTCTGCGCCAGCACCCGCGCCGACGGCTGCGTGCCGATCAGCGGGGCGAGCCGGGACACCCGGCCGCCTTCCTCGTCGACGCTGACCGCCAGCGGCAGGGGGCCCGCGGACGCGGCGATGTCGGCCACCGACCCGTCGCTCAGCATCGACAGGTCGGTCCAGCTGCCGATCATGATGCCGCCGACGTGGTGATTGTTGGCGACGGCCCGGGCGTCAGCGGCGTTGGAGACCCCCACCATGAGCAGCTGCGCGAGCTTGTCGCGCGTCGACATGGCGGCCAACATCGCCTGCGCGTCACCGCACGCCGGGGGCGGCGGCGCGGCGGGAACCTCGCCCTTGTGGTGGGTGACCACACTGGACGGGGCGGCGCTCGACGGCGGGGCGGGCGGTTCGGCGGGCGAGCAGGCCAGCACCAGACCCGACATCGCCACGGCAGCGCACAACGCGCGGGACACGGCCATGGGCCTCGACAGTAGCGGACAGCGGCGGCCGAGCTCAGCAGCAGACGTGTCCGCGCTGCGTGCCGTGCTAGTTTTGGCCGCATGGATCGGTTCCTCGTGCCTGCCGGCGCCAGCATTGTCGTCGGTCTGCTGCTCGGCGCGGCAGCCGTGTTCGGGGTGACGCTGATGGTGCAGCAGGACACGAAGCCTCCGCTGCAGGCGGGCGATCCGGCGTCGTCGGTGCTCAACAGGGTTGAATACGGCGACCGAAGCTGAGGTCACGCCGCTTCCGCGGCGCTGGTTGTGGGTGGCCGCTGCGGCGGCGCTGATCCTGACGTTCGCCCAGTCCCCCGGACAGATTTCACCCGACACCAAGCTGGACCTCACCGCCAACCCGCTGCGGTTTTTGGCCCGGGCGTTCAACCTGTGGAACAGCGAGCTGCCGTTCGGGCAGGCGCAGAACCAGGCGTACGGCTACCTCTTTCCGCACGGCAGCTTCTTCTTGGCCGGCGACCTGCTCGCCGTTCCGGCCTGGGTGACCCAACGGCTGTGGTGGGCGCTGCTGCTGGTGGCCGGGTTCTGGGGGTTGCTGCGCGTCGCCGAGGCCCTCGGCATCGGCAGCCGCTCCTCGCGGGTCATCGCCGCGGTCGCGTTCGCGCTGTCGCCGCGGGTGCTCACCACGCTGGGCGCGATCTCCTCGGAGACGCTGCCGATGATGCTGGCGCCGTGGGTGTTGCTGCCGGTGATCCTGGCATTCCAGGGCGGGACCGGAGGGGTGGGAAAAGTCCAGCGGGATCCGCGGGTCCGGGTGCTGGCCGCGCGATCGGCCGTGGCGATTGCGCTGATGGGCGCCGTCAACGCGGTCGCGACGCTGACGGGCTGCCTGGCGGCGGTCATCTGGCTGGCGTGCCACCGGCCGAACAGGCTCTGGTGGCGTTTCACCGCATGGTGGGCGGTGGGCATCGCGCTGGCGGTGACGTGGTGGGCGGTGGCGCTGCTGCTGCTCGGCCGGATCAGCCCGCCGTTCCTGGACTACATCGAGTCCTCCGGTGTCACGACCCGATGGATGTCGCTGACGGAGATGCTCCGCGGTACCGACATGTGGACACCGTTCGTCGCACCGAACGCGACCGCCGGGGCGCCGTTGGTGACCGGTTCGGTCGCGGTGCTGGCGACGACGTTGGTGGCCGCGGCGGGGCTGGCCGGGTTGGCGATGCGGACGATGCCCGTGCGGGGACGGCTCATCACCATGCTGTTGGTCGGGGTGGTGCTGCTGGCCGCCGGCTACTCGGGCGGTCTGGGATCTCCTGTGGCGCAGTACGTTCAGGCGTTCCTCGACGACGCTGGGACACCGCTGCGCAACCTGCACAAGCTCGAGCCGCTGCTGCGCCTGCCGCTAGCGCTTGGCCTGGCTCACCTGCTTGGCCGTATCCCATTGCCGGGCAGCGCACCGCGGGAGCAGTGGAGGACCGCGCTGGCCCATCCCGAACGGGACAAACGGGTCGCGGTCGGCGTCGTGGTCCTGACCGCACTGGCCGCTGCCACGTCGCTGGCCTGGACCGGGCGGCTGGCTCCGCCGGGGGCCTTCGACGCGATCCCGTCGTACTGGCACGAGACCGCCGCGTGGCTCGACGAACACAACACCGAGGGCCGGGTGCTGGTCGCCCCTGGCGCCCCGTTCGCCACCCAGGTGTGGGGCAACAGCCACGACGAACCGCTGCAGGTCCTCGGCGAGAGCCCGTGGGGGGTGCGCGACTCGATTCCGTTGACCCCGCCGCAGACCATCCGCGCGCTGGATTCGGTGCAGCGCCTCTTCGCTGCCGGCCGCCCGTCCGCCGGGCTCGCCGACACCCTTGCCCGGCAGGGGATTTCGTATGTGGTGGTGCGCAACGACCTGGACCCGGAGACGTCCCGGTCGGCGCGCCCGATGTTGGTGCACCGCGCCGTCGAGGGTTCGCCGGGGCTGACGAAGGTCGCGCAGTTCGGCGATCCGGTGGGGCCGGGCATGCTGGCCGGGTTCGTCACCGACAGCGGGCTGCGCCCACGCTATCCGGCCGTGGAGATCTACCGGGTCGACGCCGCCATGCCCGTCGTGCCCTACCTGGTCGACGCCGACGCGATGGCCCGGGTGGACGGCGCCCCGGAGGCGTTGTTGCGCCTCGACGAACGCCGCCGGTTGCTCGGCCAACCGCCGCTGGGCCCGATGCTGCTGACCGCCGACGCCGAACGCGCCGGCCTGCCCGCTCCCGTCGTCACGGTCACCGACACCCCCCTGGCGCGTGAGACCGACTACGGCCGCGTCGACGACCATTCCTCGGCGATCCGCACCCGAGACGATCCGCGGCGCACCTTCAACCGCGTGATCGACTATCCCGTTCCCGGCGCCGACGTCGTCTACGGCCAGTGGACCGGCGGGCGGATTTCGGTGTCGAGTTCGGCCGCCGACTCCACCGCGCTGCCCCACGTCGCGCCCGCGACCGGACCCGCCTCCGCGATCGATGCCGACTCGTCGACGGCCTGGGTGTCCAACGCGCTGCAGTCGGCGATCGGCCAGTGGCTGCAGGTCGATTTCGACCACCCGGTGACCAACGCCACCATCACGATCACGCCGAGCGCCACGGCCGTCGGCGCCCAGATCGACCGCATCGAGGTGTCCACCGTCAACGGCACCAGCACCCTGCGGGTCGAGGAACCCGGCAAGCCGCTCACCGCGGCGCTGCCCTACGGGGAGTCGCCGTGGGTGCGGATCACCGCGGTGGGCACCGAGGACGGTTCTGCCGGCGTGCAGTTCGGCATCACCGACTTCGCCGTCACCCAGTACGACGCCAACGGTTTCGCCCACCCCATCAACCTGCGACACACCGTCGAGGTGCCCGGGCCGCCCGCGGGTTCTGCTGTGGCCCAATGGGATCTGGGTGCCGAGCTGTTGGGTAGGCCGGGCTGCGCACAGAGCCCGACCGGCGTGCGGTGTGCGGCGAGTATGTCGCTGGCCCCCGAAGAGCCGGTGAGCCTGAGCAGGACACTGACTGTGCCCGAGCCGATCTCGGTGACACCGACGGTGTGGGTGCGTGCCCGGCAGGGCCCGAACCTCGCCGACTTGATCGCCGCCCCCGCCAGCACCCGCGCGATGGGCGACGCCGACGTGCTCGACGTGCTCGGGTCAGCCTACGCTGCCACCGACGGTGACCCCGAAACCGCGTGGAGCGCACCGCAATCGGTGGTTCAGAACAAGACCCCGCCCACGTTGACGGTGAAGCTGCCGGGGCCAAGCGAGGTGGCGGCGCTTGCAGTCACGCCGAGTTCGTCCGTGCTGCCCGCGAACCCGACGCTGGTCGCCATCGACCTCGGGGACGGTCCGCAGGTGCGCCGACTGGCCGGTGACGCAGGCGCGCAGACACTCGAGCTCACGCCGCGGGTAACCGATACCGTCACGGTGTCGATCCTGGACTGGGACGACATCATCGACCGCACCGCACTGGGTTTCGATCAGCTCAAGCCTCCGGGGCTGGCCGAAGTCGTCGCACTCGACGCCGACGGCACTCCGATCGCCGCGGCCGACGCCGCAGGCAACCGCCTGCACGTCATCGAATTAGCTTGCGGCAGCGGGCCGATCATCGGTGTGGCCGGGCAGTTCGTGCAGACCTCGCTCACCACGACGGTCGGCGCACTGCTCGACGGCGAGCCGGTGGCCGCCCGGCCCTGCCAGGACGCGCCCATCGACTTGCCCGCGGGACAGCAGGAGCTGGTGATCAGCCCGGGCGAGGCGTTCGTCGTCGACGGCGTGCAGCTGGCCGGTCCACTGGCCGCCGCGGTGCGTCCGGCGGCCGCGATGCCCGCGCAGACGGGGGCGTGGAGCGCCGATCACCGCGAGGTGACCGTGGCCTCGGCGCCGCAGCCGCGGGTGCTGGTGGTTCCCGAAAGCGTCAACCCGGGCTGGACCGCGCGCAGCGCCGACGGCACCGTGCTGACGCCGGTGACCGTCAACGGCTGGCAACAGGGCTGGGTACTGCCCGCGGACACCGCCGGCGTCGTCACGCTCTCGTTCGGCTCCAACGCCTTCTACCGCGCCGGCCTGATCGGCGGCTTGGCGTTGCTGCCCGTGTTGGCGCTGCTCGCCTTCCTGCCCGCGCGTAGACGTCCGACACAGGATGAACCGCCGCGGGTATGGCAGCCCGGACGTGTGACCGCCACCGTCGCGGTGCTGGGCGTGGGCGCGGTGGTGTCGGGGGTGGCCGGGGCGATCGTGGTCGGCGCGGCGGTGCTGCTGCGCCACCTGCTACGCAATCGCGAAAAGCTTTGCGACGCCGTGACGGTCGGGATGGCCGCGGGTGGCCTGATCCTGGCGGGCGCGGTGCTCAGCCAGAACCCGTGGCGCTCGGTCGACGGGTACGTCGGCCACTCGGCGGGCGTGCAGCTTCTCGCGTTGATCTCGCTGGCGATGGTCGCGGCCTCGGCCGTCGCTCAGCACGAGGCTGCACCCGTGACGCCGAACGTTCCTTACCGCTCGAAATCCCCGCCGATTTTCGAGCGGTAAGGAACGTTCGGCAGGAAAACCACCTAGCATCGGCTTGGTGCCTCAGGTCAACACAGCCAAGGGAGCCGTCGACACCGCCGACCTCGGTGTGACGCTCATGCACGAGCACGTCTTCGTGCTGTCCCCGGACATCACCGCGAACTATCCGGAGGTCTGGGGCGACGAGGCCAAGCGCGAAGCCGACGCGATCGCCCGGCTCAACGAGCTGAAAGCCAACGGCGTCGACAGCATCGTCGACCTCACCGTGATCGGGATGGGCCGCTACATCCCCCGCATCGCGCGCATCGCCGCGGCCACCGAGGTCAACATCGTCGTCGCGACGGGCGTGTACACCTACAACGACGTCCCGATGTACTTCCACTTCACCGAGCCCGGCGGTCTGCTCGGCGACGTCGAACCGATGGTCGAGATGTTCGTCCGCGACATCGAGGTCGGCATCGCCGACACCGGCGTCAAAGCGGCGATCCTCAAGTGCGCCACCGACGAACCCGGCGTGACACCGGGAGTGGAGCGGGTGCTGCGCGCCGTGGCCAAGGCGCACCGGCGGACCGGGGTGCCGATCTCGACGCACACCCACGCCGCGACGCGTCGCGGGCTCGAACAGCAACGCATCTTCGCCGAGGAGGGCGTCGATTTGTCGCGCGTCGTCATCGGCCACTCCGGCGACACCACCGACCTGAACTACCTGGAGCAGCTGATCGGCAACGGGTCCTACATCGGCATGGACCGGTTCGGCGTCGACGTCTTCTTGCCGTTCGAGGACCGGGTGAACACCGTCGCCCAGATGTGCGAGCGCGGCCACGCCGACAAGATGGTGCTCTCCCACGACGCGTCCTGCTTCATCGACTGGCTGCCGGAAGAGGTTGTGCCCGCGGTCATGCCGAACTGGCACTATCTGCACATCCACCGCGACGTCATCCCCGCGTTGAAACAGCGCGGTGTCACCGACGAGCAGCTCACCACGATGCTGGTCGACAACCCGCGCCGGATCTTCGAGGCCACCGGGGGTTACTGAGATGGCCGACCAGATCCCACCGATCAGCACCCAGGCGTCCCTGCTGGCCCAACAGCAGCCCGACGCCCCGGCGGTCACGTGCGAAGGCCGCACGCTCACCCGGCGCGAACTGGACCTCTCGACCAACCGGCTGTCCCGCGCCTACGCCGAACTCGGTGTGCGCCAAGGTGATTACGTCACCGTCGTACTGCCCAACTCGATCGAGTGGGTCCAGGCGGTGGTGGCGACGTGGAAACTCGGCGCGGTTCCGCAACCGTTGTCCCCGCAGCTGCCCGACGCGGAGCTGGCCGGGCTGCTCGCGTTGCGGCCGCGGGCGCTGATCGTCGGCCGTGCCGACCCGACCGGGAACATCCCCAGCGTGCCCGCGGCTTTCGAGCCGAACCCGGCACTCTCGGATGCGCCGCTGCCCGAGGCGGTGTCGCCGGTACTGAAGGCCATGGCATCCGGCGGCAGCACCGGCCGACCGAAGTTGATCGAGGCGGGCGGTGACAGCCGATTTCCAGCCGCGGTCGGCTATCCGCTCGGCGCGCAGGAGGGGGACGTCAACCTGTTCTCGGTGCCGTTGAGCCACAACACCGGTTTCACCACGCTGGCCATCGGGCTCGTGCAGGGACACCACCTGGTGTTGATGCCGCGGTTCGAGCCGCACGAGTTCCTGCGCCTGGTCACCGAGCACCGCGTGACGTATCTGGCAACGGTGCCGACGATCATGCAGCGCCTGCTGCCGGTGTACCGGGCCGACCCCGGCGCCTACGAGCTGTCGTCGATCCGGCGGTTCTGGCATGTGGGTGCGCCGTGCCCGCCGGCCGTCAAGCAGGCATGGATCGATCTGCTCGGGCCCGAGGTGGTCTGGGAGCTCTACGGCGGCACCGAACTTCAGGCGTTGACGTTCATCTCCGGAGAGCAGTGGTTGACGCACCGCGGGTCGGTCGGGGTCGTCGTGGCCGGGGAGATGAAGGTGCTCGACGACGACGGCAACGAGTGCCCACCGGGCGTGGTCGGTGAGATCTACATGCGGCCCTTCCCCGGCAGCGCGCCGACCTATCGCTACATCGGCGCGACGGCCAAGAGCCGCGACGGCTGGGACTCGCTGGGCGACCTCGGTTACTTCGACGAAGACGGCTTCCTGTACCTCAACGACCGTCGGGTCGACATGTTCACCGTCGGCGGCCGCAACGTCTATCCGGCCGAGATCGAGTCGGCGTTGTCGGCGCACCCGAAGGTGTTGTCCTGCTTGGTGGTCGGCGTTCCCGACGACACCGGCGATCTCGGGCAGGTGCCGCATGCGATCGTGCAGGCCGACGGGCTCGACGAAGCCGACGTCATCGCCTTCCTCCGGGACCGCGTCGAACGCTACAAGCTGCCCCGCAGCATCGAGTTCACCGATGTCCCGCTGCGCGACGACGCGGGCAAGGCCCGCCGCTCCGCGGTGCGCGACGAGGTGATCAAGCGGCGCGCCATGCAGGCCGGCTAGCGCGCGATGGGCCGGAGCACGCTTAACGGGTTGTCTACTCGCATCAGGCGCGTGCGATCAACCCCTTAGTGCTACAGGACCGCAATCAGCGCGAAACCGGCTCCGGCACGCTGTCCACCGAGGAATCCAGCGGCGGCACCGGACGCTGCCGACGGAATTCCCAGCGCCGCAACGCCTCTCGACACGGCGACTCGACCAGTGCGTAGCTGACCGCGGCGATCGCGAAACCGAACACCAGCGTCAGTACCAGCACCACGGGCATGTGCCCGTTGAACGCGAACTCCCCGATCACCGGGAACACCATCGCCAGCGCGGCCAGGTGCCAGATGAACAGCCCGTAGGACCACCGGCCCAGGGTCACCATCGGCCCGCTGCCCAGTAGCCGGTGTGAGGTGTCGGGCCGGTCCAGCACCAACGGCGCCATCAACGCGGCGCCCACCACCGCGCCCATCGCAATCTTCACCACGAACTGCCCGACGGTGCCCGGGGTGAGCCCCTCGGGACCCGCGATCGGTGAGGCCGCCACCAGGAAGGCCGCCGAAGCGACGACGGCCATCAGCACCCGGCGCCGCGCCAGCCGGTGCGCCCACCCGATCGGTGACACGGCCAACTCGGCCAGCAGCATGCCCGCGGCGAACCACGAGAAGAACGCCGGCGGCCAGTTCAGCGGGTTGACGCCATATGGCGCGTCGAACGGGATCAACCCCCACGCCAGGCTGGCCACCGCCGCCGTCGCGATCACCGGGATGCGGGCGCGCACCGGCACCCACCGAGCCGTCAACGCCAACAGCGGCAGCACCAAGTAGAAGGCGACCTCCACCGACAGGCTCCACATCTGGGTGAGCCCGGCCGTCAGCGTCAACGGCACATAGATCTGGGTCAGGCTCAGGTTCGCGAGCCACACCGTGAGGTCGGCCTTGGCGTCGGGCAGCAGCAGCAGGATGACCACCACGGCCACCAGGTAGCCCGGCATGATGCGGACCACCCGCGACCGCAGGTAGTGCCCGGTCGGCGGGGTCGGCCGCAGCCCGCGTGCCGCCGCGGCGTGCCCGCGCCACAGCAGGAAGCCCGAGATGGCGAAGAACACCGCCACCGCGAGGTCGAACCGGCCGAACAACCGCCCGGCGATCCCGCCGGTGTGGCCGGTCTGGAAGGCGACGTGGGTGACCACCACACCCATGGCCGCGCAGGCCCGCATGCCCTCGACCGCGGGCAGAAAGCTGCGGGTTCCGCCGACCCCGGAGGATTCCGTCACGGCGACCAGTGTGCCGTGCGGGCGGGAATTGGTCGAAAATGAGGCGTCACCAGTGGCCGTCGGATGCGGTCGTAGTAAGCGACGACCTTGAACCGGGCTGTTAATGTCGAACGGGTTTGCGGGTTGCCGCAGTGAAGGAGGCACGGTTTGAACCGCGCAGTGGCGCTGCGAATCGCGGCATGCGGGATCATGGGGCTCGGCGCTGCCCTGTTGATCGCCGCGCTGTTGCTGTCGACCTACACCGAGGGCAAGATCGCAAAGATCCCGCTGGATCTGGAAGCCACGCTGGTCAGCGACGGTACCGGGACCGCATTCGACCCGGCCTCCCTCAACGAGCCCACGTTTCGCGTCGACCGTGACGTGCCGCTGGTGCAGCAACAGCAGATGACCGTGGAGTCCCCGTCCAACGCCGACGTCGTCACCCTGCAGGTCGGCACCACGCTGCGCCGCACCGACAAACAACAAGACACCGGCCTGCTGCTGGCGATGGTCGACACGGTCACCGTCAACCGGCACACCGCCGAGGCCGTGTCCAGCGAGAGCAACCCCGGCGGCGCCCTGCAGAAGCCGCGCGCCATCGAGGACGAGCAGCCGCCGACCAATATCGCGCTGCCCCACGAGGGGCTGGCCTACCGGTTCCCGTTCAGCACCGAGAAGAAGACCTACCCCGTCTTTGATCCGATCGCCCAGAAGGCCTTCGACGCCAACTACGACGGCGAGGAAGACGTCAACGGCCTGACCACCTACCGCTTCAGCCAGAACGTCGGCTACGACGCCAACGGCAAGCTCGTCGAACCGGTCCGGTACGCGTCGCTGTTCGACGACGAGGCCGACGCCGAGGTCACCGCCACCGCGGCGATGTGGGGAGTCCCCGGCGAGCCCGACGAATCGATCACGATGTCGCGCTTCTACGCCGCCCAGCGCACCTTCTGGGTGGATCCGGTGTCGGGGACCATCGTCAAGCGCGAAGAGCACGGCTACCAGTACTACGCGCGCGAGCCGCTCAAGCCCGAGGTGACGTACGTGGACTATGAGGTCACCTTCAACGAGGAGACGGTCGAATCCCAGGTCGCCAGCGCGCGGGATGAACGCGACCGGGTGGCGCTGTGGGGCCGCATCCTGCCGATCACGTTCACCGCGATGGGGTTGGTGTTCCTCGTCGGCGGCGCGCTGCTGGGCTCGTTCAGCCTGCGTGCCGAGTCCGTGCTGATCGACCCCGGTCTCGACGGGTCCGACCGCTTCTTCGGAACGCGCGACGCCTCCGGTGAGCCCGTTCCCGGCGCCGAAGCCCAGACCGAGAAGCTGCCCGCGCCCCGCCCGACCGACCTACCTCCGGACAGATCGGTCTGACCCCGCGTTTCGGTGCGCCCGCGCGGGCGCTGCTGGTCCCGGCATATGCGCTGGCGCTGTCCGTCGCGCTGACCGCACCGCTGTTGGCGCCGGGCTATCTGCTGCTGCGCGACGCGGTGTCGACGCCGCGTTCCTATCTGTCGGATTTCGCGCTCGGCCTCGGCGAGGCAGCGCCCCGCGCGCTGCCGCAGGATTTCTTCGTCGCGATTGCCTCGTCGGTGTTCGACGGCGGCGCGGTCGTCAAGGTGCTGTTGGTGGCCGGGCTGTGGCTCGCGGGGTGGGGCGCGGCCCGGTTGGCGGCTGATGTGCTCGGTTCGCGATCTTCGGGCCAGTGCGTCGCGGTGACGGTGGCGGTGTGGAATCCGTATGTCGCCGAACGTCTTCTGCAGGGGCACTGGAGTCTGCTCGTCGGGTACGGCTGCCTGCCGTGGGTGGCGACGACGATGCTGCGGCTGCGCTCGTCGCCGTCCCGAGGCGCGGTGTGGGCGCTGTTGTTCTGGATGGCGCTGGCGGGGCTGACGCCGACAGGGCTGCTGCTGGCGGCGACGGTCGCGCTGGCGTGCGTGTTCGCACCAGGTGCGGGACGGCCGCGGTGGCTGTGCGCGGCGATCAGCGTGGGCTTTGCGGTTCTGGTCGCACTGCCGTGGCTGGTGGCGGCGGCGGTCGCCGGTTCGTTGTCGTCGTCGCAGGCCGCGGGCGCCGAGGCGTTCGCGGTGCGCGCCGAACCCGGGCTGGGGACGTTGCTCAGCCTCGCCGGGCTCGGTGGCATCTGGAACGGGCAGGCCGTACCCGACTCGCGCACAACGGCTTTCGCGGCGGTGGCGACGGCGGTGCTGCTGTTGATCGTGGCGCTGGGCCTTCCGGTGCTGATCCGGCGTCCGGTCGCGGTGCCGCTGCTGGTGCTGGCCGCCGTCGCGATCGTGGTGCCCGCGCTGATGGCGACCGGGCCCGGGCTGGCGGCGGTCGAGGCGACGATCCGGGCGCTGCCAGGCCTCGGGGTGGTGCGCGACGCGCAGAAGTGGGTGGCGTTGGCGATGCCCGCCTACGTGCTCGCCGGGGCGGCAGCGGTCACCACGTTGCGGCGGTGGCTGCCCGCGGCGGCGACGGCGGTGGTGTGCTGCGCGGCCTTGATCGCGACCCAGCCGGATCTGGCGTGGGGTGTCGGCGGCAAGGTGGTCGCGGTGCAGTACCCACCGGGCTGGGCCACCGTCGCGGCGATCATCAACGCCGATCCCCGTCCGGTCGCGGTGCTGCCCGTCGACAGCATGCGACAGTTCGACTGGGCCGGTGAGGCGCCGGTGCTGGACCCTCTGCCGCGCTGGGTGCGCGCTGACGTGTTGTCGACTGGGGACCTGAACATCGGCGGCCAGACCGTTCCCGGAGAGGGCCGACGCGCCCGGCAGGTGCAGGACATGCTGCTACGCGACGCATCCCGCGACGAGTTGGCACGGGCCGGCGTCGGCTGGGTCGTCGTCGAATCCGGCTCTGCGCCGGCGTCATTGGACCTTCCCGTCGTGCACCAAGACGATGACCTCACGCTCTACCGGGTCGGCGGCGACCACCAGAAGGCACCGGGCCGAGGGTGGGCGCTGGCCGCGCATCTCGGCTGGCTTGCGGCGCTGCTGGCGGGGTTGGCGGGTATGACGGTGACCCGCTTACGTTCTCGCCGGGTCAGACCACGCCGCTGACGAACTCGCGGGCGTGCACGGACTCCAGCACGGTGCGCATGGCGTCCGCGCTTTGCCGCCAGGAGAACTCGCCGCTGCGGGTCTGGGCCTTGGCGCCCAATTGTTCGCGCAACACCTGGTCCGACAACAGCTGCTCGAGACCGTCAACCAGTTCATCGTGGTCATCGACCAGCAGCCCGGTGACGCCGTCGATGATCGAATCGGTCAGGCCGCCCGAGGACCGGTAGCCGATGGTGGGCACCGCGTGCTGGCCCGCTTCGGTGACCGCCAGCGCCCAACCCTCCTTGCGCGACGGCAGCACGTGCACCCAACACCTTTGCAGCACACGGTGTTTGGTGTCGTCGTCGACGTGACCGTGGAACGTCACCGCATCGGAGATGCCCAGCAGTGCGGCGTGGTCGACGAGGCGCTGCTTCCACCAGCCGCCGCCGAGGATGTCCATGTGCACGTCCGGTATCCGCCTGCGCAGTTCGGCGATCGCGTCCAGCGCGTCCTCGATCTGCTTGTGCGGCACCAGCCGTGACAGCACCGCGATGCGAGGCGCCTCGGCGCGCGGCACGTTCAACGTATGCGGCGGTGCCTCGTCCAAACCGTTGCGCACCACCGCGATCCGGTCGGGGTCCACCCCGAGGCGGGTCAGGTCCCGCGCCGAGGGCAGCGAGACGGTGACGTACTGGTTGCGGCGGTGCATCCGCGGGGAAAGCTTCGATTCGACGAACCAGCCGACCCGCCCCATCACCGGGCCCGCAACCGGCCACTGCTCACGGTGGCAGTGGTGCACAAGCACCGCGACGCGCCGACCGTAAGCCAGCCGCGCCAGGAACGGGATGCCGTTCTGGGTGTCGATCACCACGTCGGGCCTG
Organism: Mycolicibacterium pulveris; assembly: GCF_010725725.1. Lineage (NCBI taxonomy): Bacteria > Bacillati > Actinomycetota > Actinomycetes > Mycobacteriales > Mycobacteriaceae > Mycobacterium > Mycolicibacterium pulveris. Next base: position 2,113,269 of record NZ_AP022599.1, read on the forward strand.
GCCCTGCGCAGCGGTCCGAGCCCGATGCGGGCCAGCACCATCGCCAGTCCCGCCCAGATGTACACGGTGTAGCGGCCACCGCCGCGGCTGACCCGCACGCCGTCGAGGGTCTCGCGCCGCGGTGCACCGGGATAGCGCGCGGTCCGCAGCGTCACCGCCACACCCGACTCGGCCAGCTGGGCCCCGATGCGCTGCAGATAGGCCTCGCTGCCGCCGCCTTGCGGATGACCGGTGTCACGCCAACACAGCAGCAACACGGAGCGAACGCGACGGTCGGACATCCGTGCCAGCGTAGCGGCTGGATATCGTCGGTCGGATGGCCGTCACGGATGTTTGGGCCCGGCGGGCGACGCTGGCACGGTCGATCAGGCTGCTCAGCGAGTTCCGGTTCGAGCAGCGCGATCCCGCTCGGTTCTACGGGGCGCTGGCCCGCGACACCGCCGTCATGGTCGCCGACCTGTGGCGCGGTGTGCACGGCACGGCACCGGCGGGCCGCACGCTCGTCGACGTCGGCGGTGGGCCCGGCTACTTCGCGGCCGCCTTCGCCGCCGCCGGGATGCACTACATCGGGGTGGAGCCCGACCCCGCCGAAATGCACGCCGGCCCCGCGACCGACCGCGGCGCCGCGACGTATCTTCGCGCCTCCGGCACGGCTCTGCCGTTCGCCGACGCCAGCGTGGACATCTGCCTGTCGTCCAACGTCGCCGAGCATGTGCGCGACCCGTGGCGGCTGGGCGCCGAGATGTTGCGCGTCACCCGGCCGGGCGGCCTGGTGGTGCTGTCCTACACGGTGTGGCTGGGTCCGTTCGGCGGACATGAGACCGGGCTGTGGCACTACCTGGGCGGGGCCCGCGCGGCCGCGCGCTACACCCGCAAGCACGGGCATGCGCCGAAGAACAACTACGGCTCGTCGTTGTTCGCGGTGTCGGCGGCCGACGGTTTGCGATGGGCCGAAGGCACCGGTGCGCTGCTAACCGCATTCCCTCGTTACCACCCGCGATGGGGCTGGTGGATGACGCGGGTCCCGGTGCTGCGCGAATTCCTGGTCAGCAACCTGGTGCTCGTTCTCACGAGGCCGACTGGAACAGGTTCTACTTTCCCCGCCGGGTAGGTAGTGTGACGAGCATGACGCAGACCGTGGCATCCAAGACATCTGCCGGCGAGCCGGCGCATCGAACCCAGTGGGACAAACTCTTCATCGGCGGCAAGTGGGTCGAGCCGGCGTCTGACGAGGTCATCGAGGTGCGCTCGCCGGCAACCGGTGAGCTGGTCGGCAAGGTCCCGCTGGCCGTCGAGGCCGACGTCAACGCGGCCTGCGCGGCCGCCCGTAAGGCGTTCGACGAGGGGCCGTGGCCGCACAAGTCGCCGCAGGAGCGGGCCGCGGTGCTGGGCGCCGCCGTCAAGCTGATGGAGCAGCGCGCCGACGAGCTGAAGTACCTGCTGGCCGCCGAGACCGGGCAGCCACAGACGATCGTCGACATGATGCAGTACGGCGCCGCGATCTCGGCGTTTCAGTACTACGCGGGCGCGGCCGACAAGTTCCACTGGAAAGAGATTCGCGACGGCATCTACGGCCAGACGATGGTGGTGCGCGAGCCGATCGGCGTCGTCGGCGCCGTCACCGCGTGGAACGTGCCGTTCTTCCTGGCCGCCAACAAGCTAGGGCCCGCGCTGCTGGCCGGCTGCACCGTGGTCCTCAAGCCCGCCGCCGAGACTCCGCTGTCGGTGTTCGCGATGGCCGAGATGTTCGCCGAGGCCGGCCTGCCCGAAGGGGTGCTGTCGATCGTGCCGGGCGGCCCGGAGACCGGGCGCGCGCTGACGGCCAACCCGGAGCTGGACAAGTACACGTTCACGGGCAGCTCCGCGGTCGGCAGGGAGATCGCCAAGATCGCCGCCGAGAAGCTCAAGCCGTGCACGCTGGAGCTGGGCGGCAAGTCCGCCGCGATCATCCTCGAGGACGCCGACCTCGACGCGACGCTGCCGATGCTCGGGTTCTCGGGCGTGATGAACAGCGGGCAGGCGTGCGTCGCGCAGACCCGCATCCTGGCGCCGCGGTCGCGGTACGACGAGGTCGTCGAGAAGGTCGCCAACTTCGTCTCCGCGATGCCGGTCGGGCTGCCCGACGACCCGAACGCCGCGATCGGGCCGCTGATCTCGGAGAAACAGCGCGATCGCGTGGAGAGCTACATCAAGAAGGGCGTCGAGGAAGGGGCGCGACTCGTCACCGGCGGCGGCCGTCCCGAGGGCCTGGACAAGGGCTGGTTCGTCGAGCCCACCGTGTTCGCCGACGTCGACAACTCGATGACGATCGCCCAGGAGGAGATCTTCGGCCCGGTGCTGGCGATCATCCCCTACGAGACCGAGGAGGACGCGATCCGCATCGCCAACGACTCGGTGTACGGGCTGGCGGGCAGCGTGTGGACCACCGACAACAAGAAGGCCCTCGAGATCGCGTCGAAGATCCGCACCGGCACCTACGCGGTGAACATGTATGCCTTCGATCCCGGCGCCCCGTTCGGCGGATACAAGAACTCCGGTATCGGCCGCGAGAACGGGCCGGAGGGCATCGAGGCCTATGTCGAGCCCAAGAGCGTGCTGCTGCCGTTCGGCTACACCCCGGAGGACTGACCTCTTGCCGCGAGCAGACGTGAAAACCCCTCTTTTGCACTGAAATTAGGGGATTTCGCGTCTGCTCGCTGAGTTAGAAGGCGTCTTCCCGCAGGCTCATCACTGCGAGGTCGATGCCCTCGATGACTCGGCGTTCCGCGGACAGCCGCGGTAGCACGTTCTTGGCGAAAAAGACTGCCGCGGCGACCTTTCCTCGGTAGAACGCGCGGTCGTCGTCGCCTGGATCGCGGTCGAGGGCGATCAGCGCGATCTCGGCCTGGCGAAGCAGCAACCAGCCGACCAACAGGTCGCCCAAGGCCAGCAGGAACGGTACCGAGCCCAGCCCGACACGGTAGGCCTCGCGCGGTTCGTCGTGTGACTTCGCGAAGTATGCCGTCAGTGTTGCGACCATAGCCTGCACGTCGGCGAGAGCCGTCGCGAGCAGTCGGCGGCTCTGCGTGAGCTCCGGCCGGGCGCAGGGGTTTTCGAGGAAGCCGGTGATCTGGGCGCAGAGGTGCTCCAGTGCCCCGCCCTGGTCGCGGATGATCTTGCGGAAGAACAGATCCTGCGCCTGGATGGCGGTGGTGCCCTCATAGAGCGAGTCGATCTTGGCGTCGCGGATGTACTGCTCGATCGGCTGGTCCTGCAGATATCCTGCGGTGCCGAGGATTTGCAGCGACTCGGACAGACACGCGTAGGACCGCTCCGATCCCATCCCCTTCACGATGGGCAGCAACAAGTCGTTGACGCGTTGCGCCATGGTCGCGTCGGCGCCGGAAACCACTGCGGCCGAGGCGGCGTCCTGGTGCGCACCGGTGTACAGATACAGCGCGCGCATTCCCTCCGCGTAGGACTTCTGGGTCATCAGCGACCTGCGGACCTCAGCGTCCTCGAGACCACCCGGTTTCGTCTTCGCGTACGCCAACGCGTTCAGGTAGCCGGTGGACAGCGTGGCAATCGCTTTGGCGCCCACTGCCATTCGGGCAAATTCCATGATCTTGAACATCTGTGCGATGCCGTTGTGCACGTCACCGACCAACCAGCCGACCGCAGGCGTGCCGTGCTGGCCGAACGTCAGCTCGCACGTCGCCGACGCGGTCAGGCCCATCTTGTGCTCCAAACCCGTCGCGAACACCCCGTTCCTCGGCCCCGGCGCCGCGGACTCGGGATCGGGCAGGTATTTCGGCACGAAGAACAGGCTCAGCCCCTTGCTCCCCGGCCCCCCGCCCTCCGGACGGGCCAGCACCAGATGGGCGATGTTCTCGAACAGGTCGTCGCAGTCACCCGAGGTGATGAACCGCTTGACGCCTTCGAGATGCCAGGTGCCGTCGGGCTGGGGCACGGCCTTGGTGCGTCCGGCGCCGACATCCGAACCCGCATCGGGTTCGGTGAGCACCATCGTCGCCGCCCAATTGCGGTCGACGGCGAGCTTCGCCCAACGCCGTTGCTGCTCATTGCCTTCGCTGTGCAGTACCGACATCATCGACGGGCCGCCCAGGTAGAAGAAGGCGGCGGGCTGACCGCCGACGAGGAACTCGTTGATGGCCCACCGCACGTTCGCCGGTGCACGGATGCCGCCGATGGCCTCTGGCAGTCCGAGGCGCAGCCACGGTCCCCGTTGCCACGCCCGGACGGATTCCTTGAACGACGCCGGGAGCGCGACGGAGTGGGTGGCGGGATCAAACGTCGGGGGGTGGCGGTCACCGTCGGCGAACGCGTCTGCCAGCGGCCCTTCCGCCTCCCGAGCCGCGTCGCGCAACAAGGCGCGGACGTCGTCGGGGCTCAGCCCACCGAGCTCGCGGCTGGCCAGCGCTTTCTCGAGTTCGAGGACCTCGAAGAGGTTGAACTCGATGTCGCGGACATTGCTCATGTAGTGGCCCATGACCAGTGCCTTTCCCCGTAGGCCTTAGCTGAGCGTAGCCCCAAAACGGAATTATGATTGTTCCCATAATTACGTCGTGGGCGATATATGCACACATGCTCGATCTGCGCTTTCATCGAATCCAACGCTGAGGGAAGGCCAGAATTGCGATTACACGTTGGCCGTTCTATGCTCTTTGTCATAGAAATGGAGGCGCCCGATGTGGATCATTGAGGTCAACTTCGCCGGCCGTCGGTTCACGCATCGTGTGCCTGATCGCCGTCGGGCGATCTATCGCCTCGCCACCCGCGGCTTCGGCTGGCGTCCGTCGCCGATGCGGCAGACGCCGGCGGCCTGACCGCCTGGAGGTATCTGCTGTCTGCCACCTCGACCAAAGGCCGCAAGACGCGCGGTTCGACCCGGACGAACATGCTCGTCAGCGCCGCCGCGGTGCTGCGTGAGCGCGGGGTCGCGGGCGTCACGATCGACGAGGTGCTCGCCCGCAGCGGAGCACCGCGCGGATCGGTCTACTACCACTTTCCCGGGGGCCGCAACCAGATCCTGACCGAAGCGCTGCAGTACGCCGGTGACGCGATCACCGAGGTGATGGACGATGCCGCGGCCAAGGGCGGGATGTATCTCGTGCGGCAGTTCGTCGAGTTCTGGGAACAGCTGCTCGTCAAGAGTGACTTCGCCGCAGGCTGTCCGGTTGCCGCGGCAGCGGTCGGATCTGTCGATGACGAGCCGCAGTTGACCTCGATCGCCGGCGGAATCTTCACCCATTGGCGCCACGCGCTCACCCGCGCGTTCGTTTCGGACGGGTTCGACGAGGCCGAGTCAGCTTCGTTGGCGATCATGTGCATCGCCTCGCTGGAGGGCGCTGTGGTGCTGTGCCGCTCCACGCGCAGCGTCGACTCGCTGGATGATGTCGCGCGGCAGGTCGAATTCCTGATCAAGTCAAGGGAATTCATCCGTCGCCACGGGGTTCCGGAGCACCGCTAGGCCTTGCGCCACCGCGCGCAGACGAAGTCCCTGTTGACGGCGGACTCAGCCAGCACCCACTCCGACGGGATGGGCAGAACCCGCGAGCCGCCGCCGAGCGAGCACGGGGCGTAACTGACGATCATCTCGTCGACCAGGCCCTCGGCGACGAACTGCGCGGCGACGTTGCCGCCGCCGACCACCCACACGTCCTTTCCGTCGGCGGCGGACACCAGCGTCGGGTGCATCTCGGTGACGTCGCCGTCGAACGTCTGCACCGGATGTCCCTTGGCAACGATCTGTGGGCGGCTTGTCAACACCCAGCTGGGCTGCTCGTACATCCATTGGCCTGGTTGGTTTTTCACGATCCACTCGTAGGTAGCCGCGCCCATCACGATTGCGCCGATCGACTCGATGAAGGTGTCGTAGTTGAACGGCCCGGCCTGGTCGATGTCACGCGAGGTCAACCAGTCCAGGCTGTCGGCCTCATCGACGATGTAGCCGTCGAGGCTGGAAGCGGTGTAGTACACGGTCGCCATGTCAGTTGCTCCTCATCCATTCGAGCGGATCGCCGCGTTCGGTGCTGACACCGTGGTGTGCCAGCATCCGACGCGCCAGTTCACGTCGGTGCGCGGAATAGGTGAGCACATGGGCGACGATGCCGTACAGCTGGAAGGATTCCGGCGGATCGCACAGCGCGTCGATGATGGTGTCGCCCAGCCTGCCCTCGGCGGTGTACTCCGACACCATTGCGGTCTAACGATTGCCGATCTCCTCATGGTGGGCCGCTAGTTCCTCCGGTGTGGTCGAGTCCGGTTGTGTCGGTGTGCGATCCGGGAAGTCACGGCCCTCGATCGTGGCCAGCCAGACCTGCTTGGTCCACACGATGGCGCCGAGGACAGCACCTGCGCTGGGTTCAGGGCCGTCCCAGCCGAGGACGACCTGTCCCGGCGAAATCGGTGCTCTCCATTGAGAGTTCGACAGCTGGGCGGCCCGATCGATGAGATACGTGGTGTCGGCGACGTCGTGCGCCACCATCAGTTGAGAAATGTCGGGCTCCTTGGTGTTTCCGTCGCTGTCCAGCCACAGTGAGTGGGGCGGATGGAAGTGCAGGCCGTTGGGCGCGGGGACGCGGAATGGTAGTTCGGCGGCCCGCGACGGCGGCACACCGAAAGTGCGGCGGAAGGCGCGCGAGAACACCTCCGCCGATGACCACCCTTCGTCGGCGGCCACAGCCGAGACGGCTTCGCCGCGGCGCAACCGCCACGCCGCCCGCTCGAGCATGACGCGACGCCGCAGCGCAGCGGGCGACTCCCCCGTCAGCCGGCGTACCTCTCGGGAGAAGTGAAATTCGGACGAGTAGCTGCTGCGCGCCATGTCGCCGACCTCGGTGTTGTCGGCCTCGATGACCGCGTCCAGCAGTTCGCGCAGCCGGTCCCGGCGTGATCCGTCGCCCACGTTCACCGAGTATGGTCGTGTGCCCGTCGCGAGGGCATGACAATTCCTGCTGTCTGCGCTCCCGCCAAAATCGACAAAATGGCGGACGTTACTCGCACAAATCCGCCGAAATGTCCCTTTGGGCGCGGTAGTGGTCAGGTGTCGAGGACTTCGGTGATGCGTGCCTCGATGTCGGTGCTGTCGCCGAGGTTCGTCAGATCGATGCCGAAGCGCTCGGTCAACGCGGTCATCACGGCGGCCGCATCCTCGAAGCGGACTCGTTCGGTTCCGTCGGCGCTGTGGATCGCGAGGTGTCGGCCGCGCAGGTTGCAGCGGGCATCGTCGGTGACGAGCGCGGCGGTCAGGCCTTGAACAAAGCCGGAGTCGGGATGCGTTGACACATACCAACTTGCGACTTCGCGGTCGATCAGCGGTTGGGGTCGGATGCCGAACATGTAGAGCGGGCGCCACTCGTCGCGGATCTGCGACTCGAGCATGTAGCCGTCGGCGTGCTCACGCAGCCGGTAGGGCTCGTGGCGGGTCTGCTGTACAAGCCCGGCTTCCAGCAAGATCGGCGAAGACAGCGTCTGACCACCCAAGCCGACGTCGACCAGCCAGCGCCCGTCGTCCCCGGGAACCGTGACCGACAGCGTCTCGTGCGTCTGCGCGGGCAACTCGTCGGAGTCGCGCATCCACACCACGCGGCCACCGAGGCGCTCGACTCCGTACCCAAGCTCCGTGAGCACGTACCCCATCACGCCGTTCTGTTCGAAGCAGTACCCGCCGCGGCGGCGTTGCACGAGCTTGGCGCTGAGGGCTGCTGCGCTCAGATCGGCAACCGGTATGCCCATCAGCGGATCGAGGTTTTCAAACGGGATAGAGCGGAGGTGCGCGGAGACCAGCGCGCTCAGCGTGTCGACGGTCGCCGCGGTCGGGCCCGTGTACCCGATCCGGTCGAGGTAGGCAGCCAGATCGAGCCCGGGGCTCACGTCGGTCGTCATGACCACATCCTGAAACCGCAACGGCTGTTGAGGTCAAGCTTGCGTTCCACGGTGCCATATTGTCGGTGGGCGAACACCGGATGCCTCTGCCGCCTGCAAGATCGGATTGTCACATTTTGGCGCCATGTCGGCCCGCTCCGTCGGCGAACCGCTGCGCACCTGACTGCAAGTCGGATGCTGAACGCGACAGACTGGCGAACTCGAAGTCCATGGCCTCGGCCTCGCTCCGACCCCACTGGTAGAGCGTTGAGAGGCGGTCGGAACGCAAAGCCCCTTGCGGTAATGCCGCGAGTTCGGCGGCAAGCTCCTCGGCGGCCTCACGGGCGGTGCCAGTCGGCACGACGCGATTCGCCAACCCGATAGCCAGCGCCTCGTTTGCGCCGACCGGGCGCCCCGTGAGGATCAGATCCATCGCCCGACTGTGCCCGATCAGCCGGGGTAGTCGGACGGTACCGCCATCGATCAGAGGCAATCCCCAGCGGCGGCAGAACACCCCGAAGATCGCATCCTCCTCGACTACTCGTAGATCGCACCAAACCGCGAGCTCTAGGCCGCCGGCTACGGCATAGCCACTGATGGCGGCGATCACCGGTTTGGACAGGGTCATCCGGCTGGGACCCATAGGGCCCGGACCTGTCGGCTCTACACGGTTGAAGTCACCTGTTTCGGCCGCTTTCAGATCCGCCCCGGAACAGAAATTGCCGTGATCGCCCCACAACACGGCCACCGACGCGGTGTCGTCACCGTCGAACTCCTCGAACGCGGCGAGGAGTGCGGCGGCAGCGGATCCGTTGACCGCGTTACGGGCCTCCGGCCGATTCATGATGACAGTGGTCACGGGTCCGTTCTTCTCGACCCGTACACCGCCTGTGCTCTTGGGTTCAGTTGTCGTACCCACGACCGCGACGTTAGCCGCAACGCCCGGTCCAGCCGGACAACTACCCATGTGCCCGCTGCACGCCGACCTCGGCCCTACGGCCGTCCTCGAGTCGGGGTCTGCGAAGCAACTCCGTGCCGCAACGGCGTTCCGGGCTCGGCCGCGGTCGACTCCTGGACGGGTGAACCGCCCGCAGTGCCGCTGACACCGGGCGCGTTGCCCGGATCGCCGCCGGACGGCTCGGCGCCGTGGGTCAGTTCCCGGAGCCGAGCGTTCAGCAGCTCGAGCACCGGAATGCGATTGCCGTGCGCGGTTTCATGATCGAACAACAGGCGCAGCTGTGGTTCGTCCAGCGCGCGGATGCGGTGGCGCAGTTCGGTGAGGGGTAATTGGTCGTAGTCCGTCAGCGGAAGTTCCATGCCCCTCGGTTGCCCGCCGCGGCGCAACGGAAAACCGTCAGGAGCCGGTCCACTTCGGCGGCCGCTTCTCGGCGAACGCGATCGCGCCCTCCTTGGCGTCGTTCGACGCGAAGACGGGTCCGAGGATCTCCATCTGCTTGCGCCACATCTCGTCGGGGCTCCAGCTGCGCGACTCCACGATGATCCGCTTGGTCGCCGCGACCGCCAACGGCCCGTTGGCGGTGATCTTCTCGGCGAGCGCGATCGCCGCCTCCAGCGCCTGCCCGGGTTCGGCGAGCACGTTCACCAAACCGAGTTCGTGTGCGCGCGCCGCGGGCAGGTTGTCCCCCGTCAGCGCGAGCTCCATCGCGATCGCGTACGGAATGCGCTGCGGCAACCGCAACAGCCCACCTCCGCCGGCCACCAACCCGCGCTTGACCTCCGGAATGCCGAACGCCGACTCCTTCGATGCCACGATGAGGTCGGTGGCCAAGGCCAGCTCGGTGCCGCCTGCCAGCGCGTAGCCCTCCACCGCGGCGATCAGCGGCTTGACCGGCGGTCGTTCGGTGAAGCCCATGCCTCGGCCCTGCACCACCACGTTCTCGCCGCGGGCGAAGGCCTTGAGGTCCATCCCGGCGCTGAACGAGCCGCCTGCACCCGTCAGCACTCCCACCGACAAGCCTTTGTCGTCGTCGAGCCGGTCCATCGCGGCGGCCAGGCCCCGGCTGACCTCCGCGTTCACCGCGTTCTTCGCCTCGGGCCGGTTGATCGTGATAATCAGGATCCGGTCACGCTGCTCGACCAGTACTGCTTCTTTGGTTCCACTTGTTTCGTCGCTCACGCGGTGATCGTAACGACCGCCGAACTCGTCATTTCGGCACACCGGACACGCCAGGCTAAACTAGAACACGTTTCAGTTTTCCATCGAAGGGGGCCCCATGGCCGCGACCGAGACCAAGACCAGGCCGTCGGAGCTTGCCAAGTGGGACCCCGGCCTGACCGAACGGGTCATGAGCCTCGCCCGCCCGTTCCTCAAGCGCTACTTCCGCTCGGAGGTGCGCGGCCTCGACAACATCCCCAGGGGTGGCGCGCTGGTGGTCAGCAACCACTCCGGCGGCTTGTTCCCGATGGACGTGCCGATCCTGGCGGCCGATTTCTACGACCGACACGGCTACCACCGGCCGCTGTACACGTTGAGCCACGACATGTTGATGACCGGGCCGACCGGCGACTTCTTCCGGCGCATCGGCTACATCACCGCCAACCGTGAAAACGCCGACGCCGCACTGCGTTCGGGCGGACTCGTTGTGGTCTTCCCCGGTGGTGACTACGACGTGTACCGACCGACGTTCTCGGAGAACGTGATCGACTTCGGCGGCCGCACCGGCTACGTGAAAGCGGCGCTCAACGCCGGCGTGCCGATCGTGCCGACGGTGGGCATCGGCGGCCAGCAGACCCAGATCTTCCTCTCCCGCGGCACGTGGCTGGCCGAGCGCCTCGGACCGATTGCGCGCCTGGCCCGCACCAAGATCGTGCCGATCTCGTTCGGCTTCCCGTTCGGGCTGTCCCTGGTGATCCCGCCCAACATCCCACTGCCGTCCAAGATCGTCATGCAGGTGCTGTCTCCGATCGACATCGAGGCCGAGTTCGGGGCAGACCCCGATATCGACGAGGTCGACGCCCACGTGCGCCGGGTGATGCAGCGCGCGCTGGACGAACTGGCCGCAGAACGCCGACTTCCTGTGCTGGGCTGAGACGACCGTGGCCATCGTCGAGCGACTCTCCGACACGCTGGGCCTGATTGCGACCATGCGCCGGGCCCGGCTGATCGCCCCGTTACGCCCCGACAAGTATTTGCGCATCGCTGCCGCGATGCAGCGCGAAAACATGAGCATCACTTCGGGATTCGCCAGTGCAGCACAGCGCTGCCCGGACCGTCCCGGCCTCGTCGACGAACTCGGCACCCTGACGTGGCGGGAAATCGACGAGCGCGCCGACGCCCTTGCCGCCGGATTGCAGGCCGAGGCGAATCCGAAGGTCATCGGCATCATGGCGCGAAACCACCGCGGTTTCGTCGAGTCGTTGATCGCGGTGAACCGCATCAGCGCCGACGTACTGCTACTCAACACGTCGTTCGCCGGACCCGCGCTGGCCGAGGTGGTAGAACGCGAACAAGTCGACGTGATCATCTACGACGAGGAGTTCACCGCCACCGTCGACCGGGCTCTCACCGGCAGACCCGACACGACACGCATCGTCGCGTGGTCCGACAACCCCGTCGAAGGCCTCACCGTCGAGGGCATCGTCAACACCCACGCCGGGCGTCATCCAGAACGACGGGGCACCAAGAGCAAAGTCATTCTGCTCACCTCGGGCACCACCGGAACACCCAAGGGTGCCAAGCATTCCGGCGGCGGCCCCGAAGTTCTCAAGGCGATCCTGGACCGCACACCGTGGCGCGCCGAGGAACCCGTCGTCATCGTGGCACCGATGTTCCACGCCTGGGGCTTCTCCCAGTTGGCATTCGCCGCGTCGATGGCATGCACGATCATTACGCGGCGCAAGTTCGACCCCGAGGCCACGCTCGAGCTGATCGACGGGCACCGGGCCACGGGGCTGTGTGTGGTTCCGGTGATGTTCGACCGAATCATGGAACTGCCCGACGACGTCCGGGCCCGCTACAGCGGACGCTCACTGCGGTTCGCCGCCGCGTCGGGTTCCCGGATGCGACCCGACGTCGTGATCGCCTTCATGGATCAGTTCGGTGACGTCATCTACAACAACTACAACGCCACCGAGGCCGGGATGATCGCCACCGCGACGCCGCAGGACCTGCGTGCCGCGCCCGACACCGCGGGTCGGCCCGCCGAGGGCACCGAGATCCGCATCCTCGACGGCGAGCTGCGTGAGGTTCCCGCCGGCGAGGTCGGCAGCATCTACGTGCGAAACTCGACCCAGTTCGACGGCTACACGTCGGGCACCACGAAGGACTTCCACGACGGCTTCATGTCGTCGGGCGACGTCGGCTACCTCGACGACGCGGGCCGGCTGTTCGTCGTCGGCCGTGACGACGAGATGATCGTCTCCGGCGGTGAGAACGTCTACCCGAGCGAGGTGGAGAAGACGCTCAGCGCGCATCCCGACGTGGCGGAAGCCGCGGTGCTCGGCGTGGACGACGAGCAGTTCGGTCAGCGGCTGGTCGCGTTCGTGGTTTTGAATCAGCGCGCTACGGCTACTCCCGACTCACTGAAGCAGCACGTCCGGGATAGCCTGGCGAATTACAAAGTGCCCCGAGAGATTACGATTTTGACCGAACTTCCCCGCAACAGTACCGGCAAGATTGCGCGCCGCGACCTGCAAGCTCTCGTCGACCGTGGCTAGGCGACGCTTCCCGCTGCTGCGCGCGGTCGCCGAGCTCGTCAACGCCGCCAACGGCGTGCGCCCGCTGGGCCGCGTGGGATACATCACGCTGCCGGTGTTCGCGTTCGGCTGGCCGACCACCGAGGCGGCACCGCTGTATCTGGCCGGCTCGATCGTGGACGCGGTCCGACGCGGAATCCGCGGTGACTTCCGCGGCGCCCGGGGCCGGATCGCGTTGGCGCTCACGGCGTTCGCCTGGGGACTGCTCGGCCTGATCATGTACCGCAACGCGACATCGCGGCCCTACTTCGAGGAACCGTTGCGCGAGACCCTTGGCGAGGACTACGAGGCGATAGCGGCGCAGTCACAGCCGGCGCGGCGACCGCGTGCGCTCGTCGGGGTACCGCCGAACGAGTTGATCCGCCGGCGCTACGTCGAGAGGGCAGGCACGGTGCAGTACGGCCCGCACGCCAAGGTGAACCGCGCCGACATCTGGCGGCGCGCCGACCTGCCGCGCGACGGCAAGGCGCCGGTGCTGCTGCAGGTGCCCGGCGGCGCATGGGCGATCGGCATGCGCCGCCCGCAGGCGTACCCGCTGCTGAGCCACCTCGCCGACCGCGGGTGGGTGTGCGTGTCGATCGACTACCGCGTGAGCCCGCGCCACACCTGGCCGGACCACATTGTCGACGTCAAGCGCGCACTGGCCTGGATCAAGGAGAACATCGCCGACTACGGCGGCGACCCGGACTTCGTGGCGATCACCGGCGGTTCGGCGGGCGGGCACCTGTCGTCGTTGGCGGCGCTCACCTTCGATGACCCGCAGTGGCAGCCGGGTTTCGAGCACGTCGACACTTCGGTCGTGGCGGCGGTGCCGATCTACGGCCGCTACGACTGGGTGTCCGCGCGCGGCCCGGGACGACGCGAGTTCATCGCGTTCCTGCAGAAGTTCGTGGTGAAGAAACGCATCACCGAGCACAAGCAGGTCTACGTCGACGCGTCGTCGATTCGGCGGGTGCGTCCCGATGCCCCACCGTTTTTCATCCTGCACGGCCAGGACGACTCGATCATCCCGGTGCAGGAGGGACGCGATTTCGCCGACGTGCTGCGCAGCGTCTCGACCTCCACCGTTGCCTACGCCGAGATCCCCCACGCCCAACACGCGTTCGACTTCTACGGGTCGCCACGGGCGCACTACACCGCGCAGGCGGTCGAGACGTTCCTGTCCTGGGTGCACGCCAAACACACGGCATCCTTACGCCGAGCAGACGCGAAAACCCCCTGAACCCCCGTATTTTAGGGGTGTTGGCGTCTGCTCGCGGAAGGTGGTGATCAGGCCATCGCGGATTCGACGACGGTCAGCTCTTCGGGAAGCCCAGCCGCGCGGCGGATCTCGACGAAGGCCTCGACCATCGCGTCGGTGAGCTCATGCGCGTCGGACAGCGTGGCTCCGTCGGACAGCACCGAGATGTTGAGCTGGTCGACGTAACTCCACACCGTGATGTTCAGACCGCTGCCGGTCGTCAACGGCCCGACGGAGTAGATCTCGGTCACCAGCGCGCCGCCGACCCGACCATGCTCACGCGGACCGGGCACGTTCGAGATCGGGATGTTGAGAACCTTGTTCTGCCCGTCCTTTTCGGCCAGCCAGTGAAACAGCCGCTCGGCGGGCGCGGGTGGGAAATAGGCCGACCATCTGCTGACGAGCTCGGGGCCGAGCAGGTAGTGAGTCTCCTTGGCGCTCACCGCGGCGTCGTGCACGGCCTGAACCCGCTCGAGCGGGTCGGCGAGCTGGATCGGCACCGTCATCATCACGCCGGTGAACCGGTTACCCGAGATGCGCTCGGGTGAGAAGTCGAAACTGACTGGCACCGAGGCCAACAGCGGATGATCGGCGTGCCCGTCGTACTTCAGCGAGAGCCGGCGCAGCCCGCCCGCCGAGATGGCCAGCACCATGTCGTTGATCGTGACGCCGAGGTGCTTGCTGGTCTCCTTGACATCCGCCAGCGACAGCGTGGCGGTCGCAAACCTCCGCTGCGCGTCGACGCGATGGTTCATGAACGACGGCGGCGGAGTGAAGGGCCGGGTCAGCTCCGGCGACAACTTGTAGGTGCTCTTGCGCACTCGCCGCAAACCCTGTGCGGTGTAGCGCATCACCCCGGGCAGCCGCCCGATCTGGCGCAGGTGGTCGCCGAACGCGGTGCGCACCAGTTCCGCGCGCGACGGCGCCGGGTCGGTCGCATACGAATCCCGGTCCGGCCCGGCCTGCAGGTCCATCCCCCGCGCCAGCAGGTTGGCCGACGCGACGCCGTCGGCCAGCGCGTGGTGGATCTTGCCGAGGATCGCGATCCGGCCGTTGGCCAGCCCTTCGATGAAATACATCTCCCACAGCGGTTTACTGCGGTCCAGCGGTGTGCTGGCGATCTCGCCGACGGCGTCGTCGAGTTCGCGTCGGCCGCCGGGGCTGGCCACCCGGTAGGGGCGCACGTGGTATTCGAGGTCGACCTCGCAGTTCTCCCGCCACATCGGGTGGTGGAACTTGAACGGAATGTCGACGAGCTCGTAGCGGAACGGGTCGAGCTTGTAGAGCCGGCCGTGGATGACCTTGCGGAAGTCCTCGATCCCGAACGCACGGCCCCTGAGTTCGGAAAGGTCGATGACGGCCAGCTTCAGGGTGTGCATATGCACCGCAGGCGTCTCGCTGTACAGCAGTACCGCGTCCCAGCCGCTCAGCCTCTTCAAGAGCCACCCCCTTTCCGGAGCAGCAGCACGCTAGATGACTTGTTTCGCACCGATCAGCGACCGGTTCCGGTGAATATGGTTGAGGAACAACGAGATTGCAGTGGCCATCGAACCGGTCCTCGCACCGTCGGTCAGGTCGAACCCGTGACCCGCGCCGGGCAGTTCCAGATAACTCACCGGCGACCGTGACACGGCGCGCATCCGCTCGACGAACACCCGGGCCTGCGCGACGGGGATCACCGTGTCGCCGGTCCCGTGGATCACCAGGAACGGCGGTGCGTCGGGATGCACCCGCGCGATCGGTGACGCCTTGCGGAAGATGTCGGGATGTTTGGTGATCTTGCGCTTGACGACGACACGCTCCAAGAAGTCGACGAACCGCGCCCGTTCCGCCGTCGAACGGTCCTCCCAGTCGTACCGGCCGTAGATGCCGACCACCGCGTCCACCGACGTGTCCGAGCCCTCGGGCAGCTCGTCTTGCAGCTCGGGATCGTTGGCGGTCAGGCCGGCGAGCGCCGACAGATGCCCGCCCGCCGAGGTTCCGGCGATGATCACGAAGTTGCGGTCGCCGCCGAACTTGTCGACGTTCGCGCGCGCCCACGCGATCGCCGTCTTCACGTCGACGATGTGCGCCGGCCAGCGGTGGTGGGGCGCCACCCGGTAGTCGATGGACAAGCACACCCAGCCCTTCTCGGCCAGATGTGACATCAACGCATAGCCCTGCAGCATCCGGCTGCCATGCACCCACGCACCGCCCGGCACGAAGATCATCACCGGCGCGGGCTCGGTCGGCAGCTCCTTGGGCCGCCACACGTCGAGCAACTGCGACGGCCTCGGCCCGTACCGCACCGAGGTGCGGTAGACGCTGCGCCGATGCTCGAGCAGGTTCCACAACGGCGGCACCCGCTGCGGCGCCGGCCAGTCGATGTCGAGGTCGGAGGCGTTGATGACGTCGCGCAACGCGGCCACGGCGACCGCTGTCGTGCTCTCGCGCTCCGAGCGCCGCAGCTCCGCGTTGCCGCGGCCAAGCCACGACTTGGCCGTCGCACCGAGAAAGTCGGGCAGGTGACGCGACCCCCACACCCCCATCGCGGTGGCAGCCCCAAGCGGCTCAAGCTGTTTCCCGATCAGGGGCAGTGACGCCGACGCGACGCTCATCGCGAGCAGGTAGTCCGACGGCCCGGCGTTCAGCATCCACCTGGCACGTGTCCACATCGTCGCTCCCGGATACCGGGTCCCCGGCCGTACCGCCATTGCGGAACTGTACCCCGCAGCCCAGCCCGTAAACGACGACATGACGAAGATCGGACCTGCTCATTCCCGTCACAATTCGATGTAATCCGCATTGGGCACACGCTGAGCTGGGCAATGGCGTTAGCGTTACTCGACGAGCGTCGAATGTAAACCGCGAGCTGAACGAGGACGTCCACCGTGAGTAGATCAGCCCTTGCCATCACCGAGGAACACACCGACCTGGCCGATTCGGCGTTTGGGCAGCTCAACCGCCTGAACAGCCGGGCCACCGCGCGCGCGACGCTGGAGGACGGCCCGTCGCACCCGGCCGACGTCTGGTCGGCGGCGGCCGAGATCGGCTGGCTCGGCCTGGCGATCGCCGAGGAGCACGGCGGCTCGGGATTCGGTCTGGCCGAGTTGGCCGTCGTGCTGGAGGCCCAGGGGCATGGGCTGTGCCCGGGGCCGTTCCTGCCGAGCGCGGCGGCGGCGGTGGTGATCGACCGGTGCGCGCCAGATTCTGTTCGCGCTGAAGTCCTTCCGGGCCTGGTCGACGGCTCACGGGTGGGCGCCCTTGCCGTGTCGGGGACGGTGGCGGTCGGTGCCGATCGTGCGGTGACCGGCGAATGTCGGGCGGTGCTGGGCGCTCCCGACGCGGATCTGCTGGTGGTGATCGTGGGCGAGGACGTTGCCGTGATCGACGCGACCGCCGACGGGGTCACCGTCACCGCGCTGGAGTCGTTGGACACCACTCGCAGTATCGGCTCCGTCGCTCTGCACGACGTGACGGTGGCCGAGGACCGGGTGCTGCGCGGTGCGGCGCGCAAGGCGCGCACCGTGTTTCGCACCCTGGCTTCGGCCGAGGCGGTCGGGGTCAGCTGGGCCAGCCTGAACATGGCGGTGGAGTACGCCAAGGTGCGTGAACAGTTCGGCCGCACCATCGGCACCTTCCAGGCCGTCAAACATCACGCTGCCGACATGCTGGTGAACGCAGAGGTGACCACCGCGGCCACTTGGGATGCGGCGCGTGCCGAGGACCTCGACGGTGCCTGGTTCGCCGCCGCGGTGGCTGCCTCCCACGCCATCCGCACCCAGATCTTCAACGCGCAGAACAATATTCAGCTGCACGGCGGTATCGGTTTCACCTGGGAGCACGACGCCCATCTCTACCTGCGCAGGGCCCGCACCCTGGCGGCGCTGATGGCCGAGGCCGGCGACCCGCTTCTCGACGTCGTCGACGCCCAACGCAGCGGTCACGCCCAGGGCGCGTCGTTCACCCTTCCCGCCGAGGCGGAGCAGTACCGCGAGCAGGCCCGCGAAGCCGTCCAAACCCTGCAGTCGCTACCCGCCGAGCAGCAGCGCGACTTCCTCGTCGACTCCGGATACCTTGTGCCCCACTGGCCGAAGCCATGGGGTCGCGGGGCGGATGTACTCGAACAGCTGGTCATCGAAGAGGAATTCCGCGGGGTGGAACGCCCGGACCTGGGCATCACCGGATGGGTGACGCTGACCATCGCTCAGGCCGGCACCGACGAGCAGCGGGAGCGCTGGGTGGAACCGGTGCTGCGCGGCCAGGTGATGTGGTGCCAGCTGTTCTCCGAACCGAATGCCGGCTCGGACGCGGCCGCGGTGAAAACCTCGGCCAAGAAGGTCGACGGCGGCTGGCGTGTCACCGGACAGAAGGTCTGGACCAGCCTGGCGCACATGTGCCAATGGGGCTTGGCCACCGTGCGCACCGATCCCGACGCGCCCAAGCACGCGGGGGTGACGATGATGGCGATCGACATGAACGCCCCTGGCGTGACGGTCAACCCGCTACAGGGCCTGACCGGGCACGCCCACTTCAACGAGGTCTTCTTCGACGACGTCTTCGTTCCGGACTCCGACGTGGTCGGCGACGTCAACAAGGGCTGGCTGGTGGCCCGCGCCACGCTGGGCAACGAGCGGATATCGATCGGTGGAGGCTCAGGCGGCTCAACGGGTTTCGCCACCGAGGATCTCGTCAAGCTGCTCGATGGCATACCGGCCGACACCGCAGCGCACTATCTGCACCGGGCGGGAGAGGTCATCGCGGAGACCCACACGCTGCGGTTGCTCAACCTGCGCCGGATCACCCGCGCGATCGCGGGCTCCGAACCCGGCCCGGAGGGCAACGTCACCAAGCTGCTGGTCGCCGAATCCGGTCAGCGGATGACGGAACTGGCCATGGAACTGGCGGGCACCGCACCGGTCGTCGGGCAGGCACCGACGCTGACCCTGGCATACCTCGGAAACCGGGCGATGACGATCGCCGGTGGCACCTCCGAGATCACCCGCAACACCATCGCCGAACGCATTCTCGGCCTGCCGCGCGACCCGCTGCTGAAGTAGCCTGATGGCACGCGATTTTGGTCGATCCTCGACCGGAGCGCCAGCGCGAAGCTTTACTGATCTGGTGTCGCGTAACCGATCTTCCCGTCCTCGTCCGGAATTTCATCCCGAGTTGCGCCGCGCCGCGCGGCTCGCTCCCAAACATCTCATCAGCCCGATCACGATGCCCATGATTCGGATGGCGACGCGGGCGATGTGGCGCCGGGTTCCGCGCGACATCGAGGCACTGACCCTGCCATCCGGGGTCGGGGTGCGGCTGTTCCGGGCCGCCGGCGGGTCCGCGACGGGGCCGGCGTTGTTGTGGATCCACGGCGGTGGATACGTCATCGGTCATCCGGCCCAGGATGACGTGTTGTGCCGGCGATTCGCCCGCGAGCTGGGCGCCACCGTCGCCTCGGTGGACTACCGGCTGGCGCCCGAGCACCCGTACCCCGCCGCGCTACAGGACTGCTATTCGGCGTTGACCTGGTTGGCGGCCCTGCCGGCGGTGGACCCGGCGCGGGTGGCCATCGGTGGGGCCAGCGCCGGCGGCGGGTTGGCCGCGGCGCTGGCCCTGCTGGCCCGCGACCGCGGCGAGGTGGCGTTGGCGGCGCAGTTGCTGGTGTATCCGATGCTCGACGACCGCACCGCCGAGCGCCACGATCTGGACCACCCCGGCCATCGGTTGTGGAACCAGTCGAGCAACAGGTTCGGCTGGGCCGCCTACCTGGGCGACGCGGATCCCGACGTGGCGGTGCCCGCGCGCCGCGAGGACCTCAGCGGGTTGCCGCCCGCCTGGATCGGCGTCGGGTCCCTGGACCTCTTTCACGACGAAGACCTGGCCTATGCCGAGCGGTTGACGGCCGCCGGGGTGCCGTGCGAGGTCGAGGTCGTCGACGGCGCCTTTCACGGCTTTGACGGCATCGCGCCCAAAGCCGCGGTGTCCCAGGCATTTTTCAACAGCCAATGTGCGATGCTGCGCCAAGCGCTCGCGCCTGCGGCCGCTCAGCGCACGTTCATGGGGCGACCGACGCGCGTAGCTTGCCGGCCGGGGCGGATGTGAGCGCGTCGGCGACAGCGTCGAACGGAATCGGGTCTGCCACCACCGAAGCCCACGGATAGGTGTGGCGTGTGCGGTTCAGGAAGTCGATCGCGGCGTGAAGGTGGCGCGGTTCATAGTTGTGCACCCCGGTGACCGTCAGCCAGCGGCGCACAACGGTTTCCGGGTCCACCGGGACCGGAGGCGACGGCATCACCGAGCCGGCCAGGACCAGGATCCCGCCGACATCCAGGCGCGCCAGCGCGTCGCCGACCGCCGCCGACGAGCCGGAGAAGTCGACGGCCACGTCGACCGGGCCGCCGTGGTCGGGCGCACCCCCGAAACAGCGCGCCAACTCCACGCGCCGGGCGTCGACATCGGTGATCGACACCGCTGCTCCGGCGTCGGCGCAGGCGGCCGCGGCGGTGACCCCGAGCATGCCTGCCCCGCAGACCAGCACGCGACGACCGGCGAGGTCCCCGGCAGGCTCCAGTGCCGCCATCACCGTGGCGGTGGCGCACGCGGCGGGCGCCGCCACGGCGTCGGGAAGCCCCGCGGGCACCGCGACGACACAGCCACCCGCCGGTAGCACGACGTGTTCGGCGTAGGCACCGGACAACGGCCAGTCACCGTCGAACGGTTCGTGCCCGATCTTGCGCACCGACAGGCACTTGGCGGTCCGTCCGGACCGGCACCGCGGGCAGTCGCCGCAGCCGACCGTCACCGACCAGACGACGCGTTGCCCCACGGCCACCGGTGCGTGAGGACCCGCTGCGAGGACGTCGCCCACGGCCTCGTGTCCCAGCACCGACGGGCAGGGCGCGGTACGCCGCCCACGCACCGTGTGCAGGTCGCTGCCGCACACGGTGGCCAACCGGACCCGCACGAGCGTTTCGCCCTCGCGCAGTTCAGGTATCGCCACACTCCTGATGTCGACCCCGGTGCCGGTCCACACCGCGGCCCGAGTCACACGAGGCGAGAGCGGATCCAACCCGACAACCTCTCGATCGCGTAGACGACGACGAAGATCACGATCACGATCGCGCCCGCCACGTCGAAGTTCAATGTGCGGATGGACTCGAACAACAGAAAGCCGATGCCGCCCGCGCCGACGATGCCCAAAATCGTTGAGGTGCGGATGTTCACGTCGAACATGTACAGGCTCGAACCGACCATCGCGGGCATGGCCTGAGGGATGACGGCCGAGAACAGCGTCTTCCACCAGCCGCCACCGACCGAGTGGACCGCCTCGATGGGCCCGGGATCGATCTCTTCGATGGAATCGGCGACGAGCTTGGCCAGAAAGCCGATCGATCCGATGGCCAAGGCGCATGTTCCCGCGACCGGTCCCAGGCCGAGTGCGGCGACGAAGATCACCGCCAGAATCAGCTCGGGCACCGCGCGCACGAGCAGGATCCACCCGCGTGCGGCCCAGTACATGGCCGCGTTCGGGGTGATGTTGCGCGCGGCCAGAATGCCGACCGGGATGGACAGCACGATCCCGATCGCCGTGGCCACCACGCCGATCGCGACGGTCTGGACGGTCGCTTCGAACAGCGCGCCTCCGAGCGTCGCGAAGTTCGGCGGGATCATCCGGGCGAAGACGTCGATCGACGGTCCCACCCAGGTCAGCAGGGACAGCGGGTTGATCTTCAAGACCAGCAGCGCCGCGACGGTCAGGCCGATGAGTAGCCCGCAGAACCCGAACCGCATGGCGCGGTCGCGGCGCGGGTTGGAAACCGCCGGCGTGAGCAGCATGCGCCGCACCGCGATCGCGACCAGTTCCATCGCCGCGATGACGGCGAGGATGACGAGCACGATTCCCAGTGCCCGGGGATAGATCAGGCCGCGCAGCGCGTCCTGCAGCGCGAAGCCGATACCGCCTGCGCCGACGAACCCGAGGACCACCGACATCCGCAGGTTGATGTCGACGCGATAGATGAAGGTGCCGATCCACGACGGAATGGCCTGCGGCACCACGGCGTTGACCATCTCCCGCAGGTACCCGACCCCGGTGCTGCGCACCGCTTCACGCGGTCCAGGGTCGGTCTGCTCGATCGCGTCGGCAAACAACTTGCCGAGCATCCCGATGGAATGCAGTGCCAGCGCGAGGATCCCGGGCAGCACCCCGATCCCCAACGCGCGGACAAACAGCACCGCGAACAGTAGATCGGGCATGGCCCGGCAGAACGTGATGATCGCCCTTGCGACCGCATACACCGCCGGGTGCGGGGTGGTGTTTCGCGCCGCCAGGAACGCCAACGGCACCGAAGCGATCGCGGCGAGCACGGTGCCGAGCACCGCCATCAACAGCGTCTCGACCGCCAGCACCCCGATCCGGCCCGGGTCGTCGAGCCGGGGCGGCAGCATCCGGTCCAGCAGCGCCCAGATTTCGTCGAGCCCGTTGAGCAGGGTGGCGGGCGCGAAGTCGATCGACCAGGCCGATAGCACGGTGCAACCCAGGGCGGCCGCGGCGAGCAGCGGCAGCAGCCCCGGCCGCGGCGGGCCGGCCGGTCGACCTCCGGTGTGCGAGGCGACCGGGCGGTCCTTTACGGTGCTGCTCAAGGCCAACCCGAAGCCCTGGCCGGCGCGGTGACGTCCGGTTGCACGCGCCGATAGACCTCCATCACGTCGTCGTGCGTCATGCCCACGGCGGGCCGGTCGAGGATCTTATGGCCGTCGCGCAGGCCGATCAGCCGGTGCGCCCAGCCCAGCGCGAGGTCGACCTGATGCAGGGTGCACACCACGGTGAGCTTTTCCTCGATGCACACCCGGAACAGCAGATCCATGACGACGCCCGCGTTTTCGGGGTCCAGCGACGCGACCGGTTCGTCGGCGAGCAGCAGACCCGGGCGTTGCATCAGCGTGCGGGCGATGGCGACCCGCTGTTGCTGCCCACCCGACAGCGTGTCGGTACGGCGCTGCGCGAAGTCGGCCAACCCGACCCTGTCGAGGTGGGTCATCGCGTCCCGCCGCATGGCCCTGGGGAAGGTCAAGGCGCCGTATCGCGGAAACGTGAGCCTGCCGAGCCCGCCGATGAGCACGTTCTCCAGGCAGCTCAGCCGCCCGACGAGGTTGAAGTGCTGGAACACGAACCCGACGTTGCGTCGCAGCTTTCGGACTTGGGCTCGGGAGGCTTGATCGACGCGCACCCCACCCACCTCGACGCTGCCGCTGGTGACCTCGTGCAGTCCGTTGAGGCAACGCAGCAGGGTCGATTTGCCGGATCCGGAAAGCCCCAGTAGCACAACCATTTCACTGCGACGCACATCGAGGGAGACGGCGTCGAGCGCGGTGGTGTCACCGAACTTCTTGGTGAGGTCGCGGACCGAGACGACGAGGTCGTCACCCGCGACCGCGGGGTGCTGCAGATCCGGGGCAGCCATCGTCAGCCCTTGCACTTGTCCGAGCCGGTGACCTCACAGACCTTGCGCACGCCGTCATAGTCGGAGTCGGCGGCCTCGACCACCCCCCAGACCCGTTCGTCGGTGATCAGGCAGGCGTCGCCTTCGCAGAACCCCTCGGCCTCGAGCACGTCGGCGTTGGCCTTCTCGGTGAACAGCGCCTTGAGCTTGTCGACGGTCTCGGTGCCGAGCGCCTCGTTGGCGACGAAGACCGAACCGGCGATCATCTCCGATTTCCACACCGTCTTGAGCTGGCCCGGTTGCAGATCGCCCTTCTCGATCATGGTCTTGTCCACCATGGTGTCGAAAGCGAACCCCGCGTCACAGTCACCGGAGGCGATGGCCAACGCCGAGGCGTCGTGACTTCCGGCGTAGACGGGTGTCACCGCCGCCGAGATGTCGGCCTCGGAGCCGGACTTGACCACACCGGCTTCGATCAGCCCGGCCGAGGGATACAGGAAGCCCGACGTCGAGCTCGGGTCGACGAAGCACACCGTCTTGCCTGCGAAGTCTTCGAGCCCGTTGACGGCCGCATCGTCGGCTCGGGCCAGTCCGTAGGACTGGTAACCGGGCTCCTCGCCCTTTTCGCCGACCACCGCGCCCAACGGGGTGATCTTGGCGCCGTTGATCATGGCGACCACGTAGGAGAACGGGCCGAAGAACGCCAGGTCGACGTTGTCGGCGATCATCCCCTCGACGACCCCCGCGTAGTCGGAGGCCTGCACGAACTCGACCGTGGCTCCGGTTTCCTTCTCGAGCAGCTGGATCAGCGGGTCGTAGCTGGCCTTGAGATCGGCCGAGTTCTCGGCCGGAACCGCGGCCAGCGTCAAGGTTGCGGGGAAGCCCTGCTCGGTGGTGGCATCAGATCCCGAGCCCGAGCTCGAACATCCGGATGCGACGAGCGCAAGGCCGGCGGCGGCCGCCGCGATGGTTCGCACATTACGAAAGCTCATGACGCATAGTCCTTTTCGTATCAATCAGTACAGTCAGCTGGACAGGATGAGTTCGGGAAGTTCGGTGACGGAGTGCAGCACGTGCGTCGCGCCGGCGGCCCGCAGGTCCTTCTCCGCGTGCGCCCCGGTGAGCACGCCTGCCACGACGGCGGCGCCGGCGCGACGCCCCGCGAGGATGTCGCTGGTGGTGTCACCGACCACCGCGACCTTCGCGACGTCGTCGATGCCGGTACGCAGCACCGCGGTCAGGACGAGATCGGGAAACGGGCGTCCGCGCCCGGCGTCGGCGGGGCACAGCGACAGATCGGCGATGTCGTTCCACCCGAGCACCTCGAGGATCTGGTCCTGGGTCGACCGGCTGAATCCGGTGGTCAGCACCACCTTGACGCCTTCCTCGCGCAGCTTGGAAATGGCCTCGGCGGCACCGGGAATGGGCAATACACCGTCGGCGACGTAACGCGCGTAGGCTTCCTCGAACGCGTGGTTGGCGGTTTGCGCCCGTTGTTCCGCTCCGAACAGCGTCCTGAACACGTCGATCTTGGATTGCCCCATCGTGTCGAGGACGTAGGTGCGCGCCTGCTCGCGTTCGGGGCCGTCCTCAGGAACTCCGGCGGCGGTGGCTGCGACATCGAACGCGCGAAGCACCAACCCGTCGTCGGCCACCGTGGTTCCGGCCATGTCGAGTACGGCCAATTGAATGCTTCGGTGTTGCATGGCGTTTCCTTTCTCGGAGATCTCAGAGACCGATGAGGTCGGCGGTCTGCTCGGCGAACGCCGGCGCCATCGTCATGCCGCGCCCGCCCGCGCCCGTGACGATCCAGGTGTTCTTCTCCGGCGAGGTGCGGCAGATCAGCTGGTCCGGATCCACACACTGGCTGTAGACCCCGGCCCACCGCCGGTGGATCGGCGGTAACGGGCGACCGAGGAACTGCTCGACGAGGTCGACAAGGTACTCGTAGGGCGCCTCGGTCACGTCGAACCCGAACGGCTCGTCGTACTCGTGGGTGTCGCCGATGGTCAGGCCGCCGTGCAACCGCTGCGCGCACAGCAGCTGCATGCGGTGTTCGGATGCCACGTGGTCCTGGGATTCACTGTGCTGCAGCGTGTTCAGCGCCGCGCCGGCGTATCCGGGGTAGTACCGGAAGCTGTCGCCGTCGGCGATGGCCGTGGTCAGCTCCTCGCCCAGGGGGGCGGTCTGCATCATCTGCAGTCGGACCCGACGGACGGGCAGCTCACCGGCGACCTCCCGAACCAGGCCGCCGTGCACGGCCCCGGCACAGATCAGGATCAGGTCGCCGTCATGACGGGTTCCGTCATCGTCGCGGATGCCTGTGCCGTCCAGCGAGCGCGCCTCGGTTCCGGGAAGAAACCGGTACCGGCCGGTGGCCGCCAGGTGTTCGCGTATCGCGGGCAGCGCCTGCCTCGACTCGACGACGCCGTCGCGCGAACAGTGCAGGCCCGCCAGGTATTTCCCCCGCAGCGCCGGGTTCAGCGCGCGTACCCGATCCGGATCCAGGAGGGCGAAGCCCCGATCGACCGCGTCACCGCGGGCCACCACTTCCTCTGCCACCGCGACTTCACCGGGGGTGCGCAGCAAGGTCAACGATCCGGCTGGGCGAAAACCGATGCCGGGGATGTCGGCGGCCAACTCCTCCCACAGTTGCCGGGACCGCAGCGCGGTGCTGAGTTCGCCTCGGGCGCGTCCGGACACCCAGATCAGGCCGAAGTTGCGGACGGTCGCGCCACGGGCCTCGACCTCGCGTTCCAACTGCACCACGTCGTGACCGCGGCGGATCGCCTCGAGAGCGTGCGTGGTACCGACGATGCCGCCCCCGACGATGATCACCCGCATTGCGCCGACCATTCCGACTCCGGGGAACCCGGGTCCGACGGCGAGGTGTTGCCTTACAGAACAACAGGTTAAGAATTGGTATAGACCAATTTCGGGTACGGTTCTGGGCGTGACTGTTCTCGACGAGGTGGACGAACTGCTGCGTTCCCTGCGTGGGGTGTGGGACGAGGAGGCGGTCGACGAACTCGACCACGCGCTGCAGTCGGCGACGCGGGCGTTGGCCGACGGCGCCGATGACGAGCTGGTGCTCGCGGCGGCGCTGCACGACCTGGCGCACAGCCCCCTGTGCGGCGCCGTGGACACCGCACATCATGACCGCATCGCCCGGGACTGGCTGTCGCCGAGGTTCGGTGTCCGCGTCGGCTGGCTGGCAGGCGCGCACGTCGCGGCGAAGCGGTATCTGGCCGCCACGGTGCCCGGCTACGCGGCCACGCTGTCGCAGGTTTCGGTGGACACCCTGCAGCACCAGGGCGGAGCCGGTGTCGACCCGGCTTTCGTCGACCATCCCTGGTGGGCCGACGCGTTGCGGCTGCGGGGCTACGACGACGCGGCCAAAGACCCCCATGGTCAGGCCGTGTCGGTCCGGGAGGTGATCCGTGTCGCGGAACGGGTCCTGGCGCAACGCTCTTCGCGGTGAGCGCCCCTCAGCGGCTGCCGAAGCCGTACTTGGTCCGCACCGGCATCGATGCCATCCTCGCCGAACTCGCCGAGGGCGATGCCGTGCCGTCCGAGCGTGAACTCGCCGTGCGATTCGGGGTGTCCCGGGAGACCGTTCGCCAGGCGCTGCACGAGCTGTTGGTGGAAGGGCGCATCGAACGCCGCGGTCGCGGCACGGTGGTGGCGCAGCCCAAACTCGTTCAGCCCCTTTCGTTGCGGTCCTACACCGAAGGGGCCGCCGAACGTGGACGCACACCCGGCAGGCTGCTGGTGACGTGGGAGGACGTCGCTGCGACTCCGGAGATGGCGGGCGCGCTGGGGATTTCGACCGGCACCGCGGTGATGCACCTGGAACGGGTGCTGCTGGCCGACGGAAAGCCGATCGGCCTGGAAAGCACCTGTCTGCCGAAGAGTCGGTTCGCGGCGCTGGCCGACACCTTCGACCCCGGCACCTCGCTGTATGCCGCCATCAACGCCACCGGTGTGGTTTTCGGCTCGGCGGTCGAGCGCATCGAGACGGTTCTGCCGTCGCCGCGCGAGGCCGCGCTACTCGAAACGACGACCGCCATGCCGATGCTGCTGTTGAACCGTCGATCTGTCGACACCGGCGGTGCCCCGATCGAGTTGGTGCGCGCCCTGTTCCGCGGGGATCGGGTGGCCTTCGAAGCCGTTCTGACCTGACGGCGGCTCAGCCGCGCTCGAACACGAGCTCGCCGGCGATCAGCGTCGCCGCCACCAGGTCGGCGTCGAGTTCGCCGCGCACCTCGGCAGGCGGCGCGGACAACACCACCAGGTCCGCGGGCCGGCCCACATCGACGGTCCTGGGCACGGTCGGCCGCTCCGGCGTGCCGAAGAACATGCTCAGCGCGGTGTCGGCGGAAATGCGTTCGTCGGCGCCGAGCACCGCCCCGCTGCCCGTGGTGCGGCGTACCGCGGCGCGCATCGTCTGCCACGGGTCGCCGTCCCCAAACGGCATGTCGGTGGACAGCGCCACAGGCACCCCGGCGTCGATCAGCGAGCGCACCCGCCACAGCTCGCAATGCTCGGCGGCAGGCACGTCCTCGAGGTACTGGTCGCCGCGCTCGACGACGAAGTTCGGCTGCGTGACGACCGTGACGCCGCATTCGGCGAGCTGCGCCAGGGTGTCGTCGGGCACCACCGCCGCGTGCTCGATGCGGTCCCGCGGGTGCGTGCCCGCCGCCTGTAGCGCCGAGAGGGTGACCACCAACTGCGCGGCGGTCACGCAGTGCACCGCGACCGCGACGTCGTCGGCGTGCCGCGCGGCGATCCAAGCCGTGAGCGCCTCGAGGTCGAGTTCGGTGTCGTGCAGGATCCGCTTGCCGGGGGCCAGCCAGTGCACCCGCTGGCGTAGCTCGCCGCGGCGGTGCGCGAGCGTCAGCTTCACGACGTCCTCGGCGTCGAGATCCGGGGTGGCGTCGGTGACCCCCGTGACGCCGCGCGCGCACAGCGTCGCGCTGACCTCGGCCAGCCCGGTTTCGTTGCGCTGCAATGTGTCTGACCAGGCCGAATCGGAGCTTCGCAGCCTGCCGTCGGGGTGGTCGGGCTGCCCTACCCGGGCGAGGCCTGCCGAGTTCAGCGTCCACAGCACCCCGCTGCGGTGTTGCACGCGGACCGGCACCGCGGGCGACAGCTCGTCGAGCACCGTGCGGTCCAGCGGCCCCGCGACCGCCTCGTGGTAGCCAACGGCCCGGATCCAGCCGTCGGCGCCGACGTCGGCGGCGGCCAGCACCCGGGCCAGGTCCGCGCGGCCGTGCACGTCGCCTGGGCCCACGCGGACCGACGTCAGCGCCGCGGCCGCCGACCGAAGGTGCACGTGATGATCGTGCAGACCCGGAATGACGGTCGCGCCCGCGGCGTCATAGACCTGCTCGCCCGGGCGGGGATCCAATCGCTGGTCGAGGGCCACGATGCGGTCGGTGACGCGGACGTCGACGACTACTCCGGTCAGCAGACAGGCCTGGCGGATCAGCACGAGCCGAGCCCCCGGTCGGTCAGCATCTGCTCGACGGCGGCGTTGTCCGCACCGAGCGGCGCCGCACGCCCGGCCAGCTGGGGCATTGCCGCGCAGTCGGTTTCGCCCTCATCGGGCAGTTCGGCGTAGTCGGCGGCGACGGCGGCCATGGACATCTCGATCAGCTCACCGCCGCCGTCGCGCAGCGATTCGGCGAGGGCCAGCGCGGCCTGCAGCCCGGTCAGTGGGTCGGCGATGGCATCACCGCAGAACACCGGGTCCGCAGGCGTTCCCCCGATCAGGCATCCCGACACCGCGGCGTCGTCGCCGAACGCGACCCAGTTCGCCCGGTCACCGTCGGTGCCGTGACCGGTGACCCGCAGCCAGACCCGGCCGTCGCGCGGTTGCACGTCGGTGGGCCCGAGCCCGCGGCGGGCCAACGCGGCCGGGCGCGACGACTCGATCACGATGTCGGCGGCCGACAGCAACGACTTCAAGGTGGCCGGTTGGTCGAAATCGGCGACGTAGGAGAGCTTTCCGTGGTTCATCCAGTCGAAGAAGGCGGGCGGGCCGGACCGGGCGCCGTCGGGCCGGGCGGCGCTTTCGACCTTGACGACGGTGGCGCCTGCCCGCGCCAGCAACTGCCCGCACAGCGGGCCCGCCCACATCGACGACAGATCGGCGACCAGCAGGCCTGCCGGGCCGCGGGGCGTCGTGGCCGCGCCGAACGGAAAGCGTCGCGGCGGCCCGGCCGGTGTCTCGCCGAGCGCGGCGACCGGCAGGCCGAGCAGCCGCGCCCGGTCGGTGACGTCGACGGCGTCGTTGGCCGCGACCCAGCGGTGCACGGCCGGCCACGGGTCCTCGTCGACGGTGTCGCGCTGCAGCAGGGCGGGCACGGCGTCGATGTCGTCGGCGCGCGCCAGGGTCAGCGCGCACCAGCCGTCGCGGCTGGGCATCAGATGCGTCGCACCGCCCGCGGAGACCCGGCCCTTCGGGGACAGCCCGAGCATCGTGGCCCGCCCGGCGACAAGCTCGCCGGCATCGACTTCGACACCGGTGAGCTCACCGAGCGCGTCGGCCGCCTGCCGTGCGCGGGACAGCACGGCGAGCGGGACGACCAGAGAGGCCATAGGCCCATTGTGGTTCCGGCTCATCGGCCGTCCACCCGGGGGGCGGATTCGCGCTAAAACTGCAGCGCAGTGAACCGCCAGTCCAGCACCTGGCGTTCGGGCTCACCGGCGGCGTAGACGAGCGACCGAAGTTTCAGCACCCCGCCGCGACCGTCGGGCAATGGTTCCGCGGCATCGATGTGCAGCTCGCTGTAGAGGGTGTCGCCCTCATGCACCGGCCCGGTGTGATCGCACGACTCCCAGCCCAGCACCGTCACGAGGTTGGGTAGCAGCCGGGTGGTCTGGGCCAGCGCAAGGCCGATGGTGTGCCCGCCGTACACCAGCCGGTCACCCGCCACTCGCGAATCGTGGTGGGTGGCCGCGATGTTCAACGTCAACCGGGCGAGTTCGGGTGCGCTGCTGACCACGTCGGCCGAGCTGTGCAACACCGTGCCCGCGATACCGGGATCGAAGTGGGCGCCGGGCACCTTTGCGCGGTAGGCGTCGGCGTCCCAGTCGGCCGTGGGGTCGGGCAGTTGCGGTTCGACGGAGCCGATCGTCGAAAGGTCGTCGGCGTGACCGGTGTCGGGCGCGCCGTCGCGCAGCGGGAGCATCGCGCAGCGGTAGAAGTCGAGCACCAGGCGCCCGACGTGGTCGACAGTGGTCATCCGCAGCGCCGCCAGGCCCGTTGGCGCGCGGCCGGGCTTCACCGAGTTCTGTTTCAGCCCAACGACTTCGGTGCGGGTGAACAACGTGTCGCCGATTACTGGGAATCGGTGAAACGTCAGGCCGCGATAAAAGAGGTTGGCCTTCACCCGCTGGGTGACCAGCGTCGTCTGGCCGATCGCCACGTCACAGACCAGCGCCGGGTGGGCCAGCGGGGCAGACGCGCCGGTGACGGCCGTCGCCAGGTCGGCGTCCAGGGCCAGCCGCAGCCGGTCTCCGACGATCGACTGGTGTACGGCCGCCGCACCCGGCGTCAACGTCATCGACGGCGCGGTGTCGAAGACCTGGCCGACGTGCAGGTCGTCAAAGAAAGGGCCGCTCACGGCTGCACATGTTGGCATTGGGCCGCACAAAGTGTCAATATGGCCGTACATGAACGCCGAAGAAACGATGCTGGTCGAGACCGTGCGGACATTCATCGACCGTGACGTCAAACCCCAGGTCCGCGAGGTCGAGCACGCCAACGCCTATCCGGAGGCGTGGATCGAACAGATGAAGCGCATCGGCATCTACGGGCTGGCGATCCCCGAGTCCTACGGCGGTTCGCCGGTGTCGATGCCGTGCTACGTCGAGGTCACACAGGAGCTGTCCCGCGGCTGGATGAGCCTGGCCGGCGCGATGGGCGGACACACCGTGGTGGCCAAACTGCTCACGCTGTTCGGCACCGAGGAGCAGAAGCAGCGCTACCTGCCCCCGATGGCCACCGGTGAACTGCGGGCGACGATGGCGCTGACCGAACCCGGCGGCGGCTCGGACCTGCAGAACATGAAGACCACGGCGCTACCCTCACCCGGCGAAGGGTTGGCGATCAACGGGTCCAAGACATGGATCAGCAACGCCCGCCGGTCCGGGTTGATCGCGCTGCTGTGCAAGACCGATCCCGCGGCAACGCCCAAACACAAGGGCATCTCGGTCGTGCTCGTCGAATCGGGAACGACCGGCCTGATCGTCTCGCGGGATCTGCCGAAGCTCGGCTACAAGGGAGTGGAGTCATGCGAGCTGACGTTCGAGGACTGCCGGGTGCCCGCGTCGGCCATCCTCGGTGGCGAGCCGGGCAAGGGCTTCGCCCAGATGATGAAAGGCCTTGAGACGGGCCGGATTCAGGTGGCATCACGCGCGCTCGGGGTGGCGACGGCGGCGCTGGAGGACGCGTTGCGCTACGCGCAGGAACGGGAGAGTTTCGGTCAACCGATCTGGAAGCACCAGGCCATCGGTCACTATCTGGCCGACATGGCGACCAAGCTCACCGCCGCGCGTCAGCTCACCCGCTATGCCGCCGAACGGTACGACAGCGGCGATCGCTGCGACATGGAGGCCGGCATGGCCAAGCTGTTCGCCTCCGAGGTGGCCATGGAGATCGCCCTGAACGCGGTGCGGATCCACGGCGGCTACGGCTATTCCACCGAGTTCGACGTCGAGCGGTACTTCCGCGACGCGCCGCTGATGATCGTCGGTGAAGGCACCAACGAGATCCAGCGCAACGTGATCGCCGGGCAGCTCATCGCTCGGGGTGGGATATAGGTGAAGCCGCTCCCGGCGTATCAGACGCTGCGCGAGAAGTTGCGCGACGAGATCGCCGCGGGCCGCTACCGAGACGGCGCCCGTCTGCCGACAGAGTCGGAACTGGTTGCTGCGCACGGCTTGTCGCGACAGACGGTGCGACGGGCGTTTCAGGACCTGGTCGCCGAGGGGATGGTGTACCGGGTGCCCGGGAAGGGCACGTACGCCAGCGAGCCCGGTGGCCGCTACCTGCGCCAGCTCGGATCGATCGAAGACCTGATGAGCCTGTCCGACGACACCACCATGGAGGTGCTGTCCGGGCTGCGCAGGCGGGTTGACGTCGACGCCGCCAGCCGGTTGCGGCTCGACGACGACGTGGTGTTCTCGGTGGTGTTCCGGCGGTTGCACGGGGCCGATCCCGCGGTGCCGTTCGTGTCGACGACCGTGCACCTGGTGCCGTCGGCCGCGGCCGCGTTGACGGGGGCACCCGAGCTGGCCGACGGCGCGGTGGGCACCCAGACCGTGATCGGCCTGCTGGAGCCGCATCTCGCCGAGCCGATTACCGAAGCCGCGCAATGGATCACCGTCGCACCCGCCGATGACGCGGTCGCCGCCGCGGTGGATTGCGCGCCGGGGCATCCGATGCTGCGGGTCGATCGGCTGTACTCCGATGCCGGCGGCAGACCCGTGGAGCTGTCGGTCAGCCACTTCCTGCCCGAGCAGTACACCTACCGCGTCACGCTGCGCCGTTCCGGTTGAGTGATTTCGGCGCGTTTCGTCACGCTCAGCATGACGAAGTACGCCGAAATCACACGATGGCGTCGATGAGGCCCCACCGCAGGGCGGTCGGCGGGTCGATGCGACGACCCGACAACACCAGGTACGCGGTGCGCCACCGACCGATACGACGGGTGACGCTCACGGTGCCGCCCGCGCCGGGGATCAGGCCGAGCCCGAGCTCTGGCAGCCCGAAAGCGGCGTCGCCGCGACACCGCACCTCCCCGCAGAACGCGGCCATCTCCAGCCCGCTGCCGAGCACTTGACCGTGCACCTCGGCGCGGCACCGCTTGCCGAGACGCGCCGTCAGTTCGGCCAGCACCAGTGCCGGGCTGTGACGGGTCCGCGCCAGATGCGCGCTGGCGGGGTCATCGAAGGTGCCGAACTCGGCGAGGTCGCCTCCGCTGCAGAACGACGGGCCGTTGCCCGAGAGCACCACCTCGCGCACCGACGGGTCGAGCCGGGCGACCTCGAGTGCCTCCAGCAGCGCGGCTCGGGCATCGGTGGAGAAGGCGTTGTGCCGTTGCGGGCGGTTGAACCGCACGTACAGGATGTCGTCGACGCGCTCGGCCTGGACGGGTTCGGGGATGTCCACCGGTGCGGCGGGTCCGCGTTCGGCGAGCCATCGCGCGAACTCCCGACCCGACTGCAGCGTCGAGTAGGCCAGCGACTCGGTGATGACGCTGCCGTACACGGGCGCGGACGGGTCGAGGGCGCGCAGCACGTCGACGCACACGGCGGCGGCCTGCGGCCACCGCGCACACCGGTCCCGCAGCTCGTCGAGCGCCGCGGACACCGACGGCACGGTGATCACCCGGCGGTCATCACCGTCTTCCTCAGACAGGGTGAGAGTCGCGTCGTCACAGGGTGATCCGACCGCGACGACGACACCGTCAGCGAGCTCGATGGGGGTCACAAGTACTTTTCGGCCAGCTCCCGCTTGAGCATCTTGCCGGTCTCGGTGCGCGGCAGCTGCGCCTCGAACGAGATGGACCGTGGGCATTTGTAGTGCGCCAGGCGATCTCGTAGCCAGGCGAGCAGTTCTTCGCCGAACTCCTCGGTGGCGTCGGCCGGGTCGACGGTCTGCACCACCGCCTTGACGGCCTGGCCCATCTCCTCGTCGGGAATGCCGAACACCGCGGCATCCAACACCTTCGGGTGGGTCACCAGGAGGTTCTCCGCCTCCTGAGGGTAGATGTTCACCCCGCCGGAGATGATCATGTGGTGCTTGCGGTCGGTGAGGAACATGTACCCGTCCTCGTCGACATAGCCGACGTCGCCGACGGTGACCCAGCCGTGCCGGTCACGGGACTCGGCCGTCTTCTCCGGATCCTTGTGGTAGACGAACTCCATGCCGTTCATGGCGAAATAGATCTGGCCCTCCTGGCCTGGCGGCAGCTCGTCGCCGTTCTCATCGAGCACATGGGCCTCGCCGAGCAGCGGCCTGCCGACCGAACCCGGCCGCTTGAGCCACTCCTCCGCGGTGATGAACGTGATGCCCGCACCTTCGGACGACGAGTAGTACTCGTCGATGACGGGGCCCCACCAGTCGATCATCTGCATCTTGATGTCCACCGGGCACGGGGCCGCCGCGTGCACCACCCGCTTGATGCTGGACACATCGTACGAATTGCGGACCGACTCGGGCAGTTTGAGCATCCGGACGAACATCGCCGGGACGAACTGTCCGCTCGTGACCCGGTACTTCTCGATGGCCTGCAGTGCCGACTCGGGATCGAATTTCGACATCACGACGGTGGTCACACCCATCGCCTGTGCGGCCATGGTCCACAGGCACGGCGCGGTGTGGTACAGCGGCGCCGGGCTCAGATACACCGAGTCGCTGTCCATTTGAATCGCCATCAAGAGCGCGGAGAGCATGTTCGGCGCCTCCGACGGATGGACGTGGGGCAGCTCGCGCCGGATTCCCTTGGGCCGGCCCGTGGTTCCCGACGAGTACTGAAGGAGGTCACCCTCGATCTCGTCGTCGATCGGCGCGGTGGGATGCTCGACCACGCATTCGGGATAGCGCTGCCAGCCCTCGAGATCACCGTCGGCGATCATCAACAGCCCGGGCAGTCCCGCCGGCAGGTGCGGCGCCAAACCCTCGCACAGCGTTCGCAGTGCCTGCGAGCCGACGATCGCCTTGGCGCCGCTGTTGTCGATGATGTAGGCCGCCTCGGCCGGGGTGAGGTGCGTGTTGATCACCGCGTAGTACAGCCCGCAGCGGCGGGCCGCCCACATCACGGCGTGGAGGTGCTCGTTGTTCTCCATCAGCACCGCGACGGTGTCGCCCTCCACCAGCCCCGCTTGCCGGAAATGGTGCGCCAACCGGTTCGCGCGTGCCTCCAGCTCACCGAACGTCACCACGGTTCCTGCCGGGTGCATGATGACGGCGGGCTTGTCTGGCGTGGCCTCAGCATGTTCGCGGATCTGCATGTACTGACCTTACGACGAACGATTTTGACAGGTGTCAAGAGGTCTCGGCCGCCCGCCCCGGAGCGCTGCCGTAACCTGTTTGCTGGCGCGGAGCAAACGAGGAGAGGACAGCCCACCCATGGCCGAGTACGACTACGTGATCCTGGGGGCAGGCGCGGCAGGCTGTGTGCTGGCGAACCGGCTGTCGGCGGATCCCAACAACGAGGTGCTGCTAGTCGAAGCCGGTGGGCGCGACCGCAATCCCTACATCCACGTGCCGATGATCAGCGCCGCGCTGTTCGGCAACGACAAGTACTCGTGGAGCTACCAGCTGCAGCCGTTCGGGCCCGAGGGCCGCACCGAGACCTGGCCGCGGGGCAAAGTCCTCGGCGGCTCCACCGCGATCAACGGCCTGGTCTACAACCGCGGCGACCGCGAGGACTACGACGAGCTGGTGCGCCGCGGCAACACCGGTTGGGGCTGGGACGACATCCTGCCCGTCTACAAGGCCTTCGAGGACAACCAATTCGGGGCCTCGCCGACGCGCGGCGCCGGCGGCGAACTGCCGATCACCACCCCTCGCGATCCCGACGAGTTGGTGTTCGACCTGATCGACGCGGGCGTGAAACGCGGGCTGCGCAGCGTGCAGGACTACAACGAGTTCGACGACGAGCGTGTCGGGCCCGCCATGGCGACGATCTCCCGGGGCGCCCGTGTCACCGCCGCCAGGGCGTTTCTGCGGCCCGCGCTCAAGCGGCCCAACCTGCACCTGGCGCTCAACACCAAGGCCCTTCGGCTGGTTTTCGAGAACGGCCGCGCAGCGGGCGTGGAGGTGCGCACCGACGGCAACACCAGCCAGCTGCGGCCGCGCCGCGAGCTGATCATGGCGCTGGGCGCGTTGGAGTCGCCGAAGTTGTTGCAGCTCTCCGGCGTTGGCCCGCGCGAGGTGCTCGACGCCGCAGGCGTCCCGGTGTACCTCGAACGTGACAACGTCGGCCGCCGCATGCTCGAGCATTTCTGCGTCATCAACACCTACCGGCTGACCGAAGACATCGGCTACAACCGGTTGCTGCGCAACACCGCCGCCAAGGGCCTGACCGCGCTGCAGTATCTGGCCAACCGCAAGGGCCCGCTGGCCACCCCGACCGGCGACGTGATGGCGATCTTCAAGACCACCCCCGACGCGGACCGTGTGGACGCCCAGGTGCTGGTGCGGATGATGTCGGTGGGCTCGGTCCGGCCCGACGCCCCGGCGGGCGTCGAAGACGTCGGCGGGGTGTCGTGCATGGGTGAGGTGCTGCGGTCGACGTCGGAGGGCAGCGTGTGGATCACCTCGCCTGACCCGGACGCCCCGTTGACCGTCGACGCGAATTACCTTGCCACCGAATACGATCGCAAGACCAGCGTCGCGCTGCTGCGCTGGATGCGGCAGTGGTTCGAGCAGTCACCCATCGCCGAGAAGGTCACGACCGAGAGCAGACCCGGCCCGGACCTGCAGTCCGACGACGACATCCTGGCAGGCATCACCGCGACCGGCGCGACCGGCAGCCACGCCGTCGCCACCTGCGCGATGGGGCCCGACGACGACGACATCGTCGACGACCGCTGCCGCGTGCGCGGGATCGAAGGCCTGCGCATCGTCGACTGCGCCAGCCAGCCGACCATGATCTCCGGCAACCTGATGGGCCCCACGATGGCGTGGGCGGGCCGCGCCGCCGAGTTCATCCTCGACGGGAGCTAGCCCGCGGAAAAGACGCGAAAACCCCCAAATCACCAAGGATTTGGAGGTTTCGCGTTTCCCTACCTGCGGTGTGGGCCCAGCTCGGCAGCAGAGGGTGAGCTACTCCCCTTCGGAGAGCCGCTGCTTGAGGGCCTCGAACTCGTCCTTGATGCCCGTGGGCAGTTTCTCGCCGACGAACTCGAACCACTCCTCGATCAGCGGGATCTCTTCGCGCCACTCGTCGACGTTGATCGCCAGCGCGGCGTCGACGTCGGCCGGGTCGACGTCCAGACCCGTCAGGTCCAGGTCCGTGGCGCTGGGCACGATGCCGATCGGCGTGGTGCGGCCGTCCGCGCGGCCCTCGATACGGTCGATGGCCCACTTCAGCACGCGGCTGTTCTCGCCGAAGCCCGGCCACAGGAAGCCGCCGTCGGCGTCCCTGCGGAACCAGTTGACGAAGAAGATCTTCGGCAGCTTCGACTCGTCGGACTGCTTGCCGATGTCGATCCAGTGGGCGAAGTAGTCGCCGACGTTGTAGCCGAGGAACGGCAGCATCGCCATCGGGTCACGCCGCACGGTGCCGACCTTGCCCTCCGCGGCGGCGGTCTGCTCGGAGCCCATCGTCGCGCCGATGAACACGCCGTGCTTCCAGTCGCGGGCCTGCGTCACCAGCGGCACCGTCGTCTTGCGCCGGGCGCCGAACAGGATCGCCGAGATCGGCACGCCTTGCGGGTCGTCCCACTCGGGCGCCAGGATCGGGCACTGCGACATCGGCGTGCAGTAGCGCGAGTTCGGGTGGGCGGCGTTCTCCTCGGAGTCGGGCGTCCAGTCGCGGCCCTTCCAGTCGATGAGGTGTTGCGGGTCGCCCTCCAGGCCTTCCCACCACACGTCGCCGTCGTCGGTGAGCGCAACGTTGGTGAACACGGTGTTGCCGGCCTCGATGGTCTTCATCGCGTTCGGGTTGGTCTTCCAGTTGGTGCCGGGCGCCACACCGAAGAAACCGGCCTCCGGGTTGACCGCGTACAGCCGGCCGTCCTTGCCGAACCGCATCCAGGCGATGTCGTCGCCGAGGGTTTCCGCGCGCCAGCCCGGGATCGTCGGCTGGATCATCGCGAGGTTGGTCTTGCCGCACGCCGACGGGAACGCCGCCGCGATGTAGTACGCCTTGTCCTCCGGGCTGATCAGCTTGAGGATCAGCATGTGCTCGGCGAGCCAGCCCTCGTCGTGGGCGATCGCCGAGGCGATCCGCAGCGCGTAGCACTTCTTGCCCAGCAGCGCGTTGCCGCCGTAACCCGAGCCGTAGCTCCAGATCTCGCGGGTCTCGGGGAAGTGGGTGATGTACTTGGTGTCGTTGCAGGGCCACGGCACGTCCTTCTGGCCGGGCTCGAGCGGGGCGCCCACGGAGTGCAGCGCCTTGACGAAGAAGCCGTCGTCGCCGATCTTCTCCAGCGCGGCCGCGCCCATCCGGGTCATCGTGCGCATGGAGACCACGACGTATTCGGAGTCGGTGATCTCAACGCCCAACTTGGGGTCCTCGGCGCCGAGCGGGCCCATGCAGAAAGGCACCACATACATGGTGCGGCCCCGCATGCAGCCCCGGTACAGGTCGGTCATGATGCGGCGCATCTCGGCGGGGTCCATCCAGTTGTTGGTCGGACCGGCGTCGATTTCGCGCTCGGTACAGATGAAGGTGCGCGACTCCACGCGCGCCACATCGGAGGGGTCTGACAACGCGAGGTAGGAGTTGGGTTTCTTCTCCTCGTCGAGGCGCGTGAAGGTGCCCGCCTCCACGAGTTGCTGGCACAGCCGCGCGTTCTCCTCTTCGGAGCCGTCGGTGAAGACGACCCGATCGGGCTGCGTCAACTCCGCGACCTCCTGGACCCAGGCGAGCAGCCCCTTATGCTTCGTCGGTGCGGTATCCAGACCCGGAATAGTCGCTGCGGTCATCAAAATCTCCTGTGTACGGTTTCTGCGAGGACCCAGGCACCGAGAGCGCCGGCCAACAGGAAAGGGCCGGGAAATCGGTTGTCCCTCTATATGAGGTTATCGCTCGTGACGTAACCGTGGTAAATCGGGACTATGTCCGTTCACTCACAGGAACGATTCAGAAAGGCTTGTTCGGCGCTTTCACCGAGTCACTCGGCCCGCTTTTGCCGGTTGTCCATCGCCAATTCGGCGCGCACGGCATCGATGGCGTCCTGCAGCGTCGGCAACCGCTGGTCCCGCAGCGCGGCCGCGCGGGCGGTCTGCATCGCGTGCTCGCGCAGCTCGGCGTTGATCTCGGCGATCCGATCCTCAGCGGCGGCGCTCTCGGCTTGTTCGCGGGCGCTGAGCTCTGACGTCAATGCGGTTTCGGCCGCCAGCACGCGGCTGCCGACCCGTTGCTCGACCGCTGAACGCAGCGTGTTGGTGGCATCGGTGACCCAGCGGTCCAGCACGGCGCGGTCCTGCAGCAGCCCGCGAATCCCCACCACCCACACCGTCACCGCCAGCCCCACCAGGCCGCCGACTACCAGCCCGGCGACCGTCAGGCCCGGCGCCAGCCCGGCGAACAGGCGGGTCACCATCAGCGCCACGCCCAGCCCGAAACCGGCTCCGAGGACCGTCATCAGCTGCGTCTCGGACCGCCGCGACTTCAGCGGCGCTCCCGGGAGGTCGGGGGGCGACGGCGGACCCGGCGGCGGCGGCGCGGGCAGGTTCAGCCCGGCGGCCATGTCGCCCAGGTGGGCCGTGATCCCCTCGTCGACCTCGGTGACGACGTCGTCGGCCCGTCTGCGCACGTAGGACTGGAACTCGCCGAGCCGGCGCCTGCCGGTCTGCGCCGCGTCCTCGGCCAGTTCGGCGCGCACCGATGTGCATCGGTTGCGGGCGAAGTAGCCGAGTTGCAGGCGGGCCTGCTGCAGCTGGCTGCGCAGCGCGATGGTGTGTTCGGACTTGGCCAGCCGCCGAGCGCGCACGACCTCGTCTCGTTGGGTGCGCAGCGCCTCGACGTGGGCCTGGCGGTCCAGCCCGTCGCCGTCGGCCCGGTAGCGGTCGATTTCGGCCTGCAACCGGGCCTCCCACGCGCGCAACCGGTTTCGGCGCCCGAGATCGGGGTGGGACAGCTGTTGACGAAGCAGGTCCACCAGCTCGTCGACGCGTGGCTCGCCGAGCCCGGGTGCGGCGGCCGCGCCGACCCACGGCACGTCGGCGTAGCGCGGTGCCCGCTCGGCGAGCGCGGCGCGGTCGGCGGCCACAATGTCACGCCAATTGCGGTGCGCGTCGATCTTGGACACCACGCCCACCACCAGATCGGTGTTGCGGGTCGCCAGCTCGAGCAGCGCGCAGTCGGACTCGGTCAGTGGCGCCACCGCCGAGACCACGAACACCACCGCGGCGGGGGCCTGGCCCGGCCCCAACTCGTCGGCCTCGACGAACGTGTGATCGGGCAGACGGTCGCGCAGCGCCGCGACCAGGCTGGTGGTGCCCGCCAGCCACGGACCGGTCACCGCCACCACGTCGCGGCGCCGCACCGCGGGCGGGCTCAGCCCGGGTTCGATCTCGGCAACCACGGCGTCGGGCGACCGGCTCACCGCGACCGCTCCAGCAGACGCAGCGAGCCGCGGCTGATGTCGGAGGCGCAGTCGCGGTGCAGCGCAGCGACCGGCCCGCGACCGTACCGGCGCCAGTGCACGGCGCGGCGCAGATGCGCGCCCGCATCGTCTGCCCTGTCGACGGGCACGCCTGCGGCCTCGACCACGTCGACCGCGGCCGCCATCGCGCCGACGACCGCGTCGTCACCGGCCAGAAACGCGGTCAACCTCGCGTCGCCGGACTGGGCCGCCAGCGCACGCAACTCGATGATCGCCGACCGGATGCGGTGGTACCGAAGCGGGGCGCAGGCCGCGTCGATGTGCGCGACGACGCGCTCGACCAGGCTGTGCCTGCGCAGCAGGCCGGGCAGCGCGACGGGTGCGGCGCCGCCGGCGAGCGCCAGCACCGCATGCGCGATACCGAACCGGTCCAGCGCGGCGAGCAGCCGTCGTCGCACCGCCGCCGGCACCGGGTGCGCGCACTGCACGAACGCATCGGTCGAGGTCAGATCGGCCGGCTCAGCCACGAGGGCCGTCAGCGCGGCGAGCAGCTCGTCGTCGAGCCTGACGGCGGCCAGCAGCGCCACCATCGGAACGGTCGGCACCCCGCTCAGCGCCCGGTAGGCGGCGGCGCGGCGATGGGCGATCGGCAGCGGTCCACCCGCGCCGAACCCGGACAGGTCGGCTTTGTTGAGGATCACCACGGTCGGCCGCTGCGAGGCGCCGATCAGCGCGGTGTCCTCGGGCTTGAGCGTCTCGGCGATCACCACGGCGTCGAGGTCGGCGGTCGACGGGTCGGGGGCGACGGCGACGCCCGCCGCCGTCAGCGCCGCAGCCACCGTCGTGCAGCCGGCCCCGGCGCGGCCCCGCACCGCGACTTTCGGCGCCCTGGTGAGCTGCCTCAAGATCGACCGCAGCCGCGGATTGCGGCTGTCTTCGGCGAGCTCTGCCAGCGCGTCGACGAAAATCTGGCGGCCTTCCCTGTTGCGGTCGGCGGGCGCCGCTGCGGCGCGGCCCTCTCCACTGACGATCGTGACACTGCCACGGGCAGCGGGTGAGCGGCAGTTACCACGGCTGGGGATTGCCGGGCCCATACCAGCCGAAGGCAACTGTTGGGTATCAATCTGTACCACGATGCGGGTACTCGGGTGCACATGAGCGACCATGGACGGATGCATCTGCCCGATGTCGCCGACGGGTCGGCTCCGGCGCCCGACGTCGCCCCCGGGTCGGCTCCGGCGCCCGACGTCGCCCCCGGGTCAGCTCCGGCGCCCGACGTCGCCCCCGGGTCAGCTCCGGCGCCCGACGTCGCCGACATGCCGCAGCATCGCTATCCCCGGGTCACGAGCTTCCGGACCCGGC
The DNA here is from genome assembly GCF_010725725.1 of Mycolicibacterium pulveris. Classification (NCBI taxonomy): domain Bacteria; kingdom Bacillati; phylum Actinomycetota; class Actinomycetes; order Mycobacteriales; family Mycobacteriaceae; genus Mycobacterium; species Mycolicibacterium pulveris. The sequence goes on from NZ_AP022599.1 coordinate 2,155,170, forward strand.
GCACGACGCTTTCCCCAGCTCAGCAGGCGACCTGGGAGCGGCTCTGGCCGGAACTCGGCACCCACGCGCGCGACGCGGACGGGCCCGCCCCGCGCCTGGACACCGAGGCCTGGTTCAAACGCCGAGCACCGGTGGTGGTGGAGATCGGCTGCGGCGCGGGCACCTCGACGCTGGCGATGGCCAAGACGGAGCCCGACCTGGACGTGGTGGCCGTCGAGGTCTACCGGCGCGGGCTGGCGCAGTTGCTGTCGGCGATCGACCGGGAGGGGGTGACCAACATCCGGCTCGTGCGCGGCGACGGCGTCGACGTCCTGAAGCACATGTTCGGCCCCGATTCCCTGACCGGGATACGCGTGTTCTTTCCCGATCCCTGGCCCAAGGCGCGTCACCACAAGCGGCGACTGCTGCAACCGGCCACCGTCGCGCTGATCGCCGACCGGCTGCGGCCCGGCGGGGTGCTGCACGTCGCCACCGACCACGCGGGCTACGCCGAGCACATCGCCGAGGTGGGCGACGCCGAACCGAGGCTGCGCCGAGTCACCGACACCCGCGCCCTGCCCATCTCCGTCGAGCGCCCGGTCACGAAGTACGAGAACAAGGCGCAGCACGCGGGAAGCGATGTGGCCGAACTGATCTGGGAGAAGAGGTCATGAGCCTCACCGACGACCTCCGGCAGATCCAAGCCGCCGCTCCGCCCGACGCGACCCAGCCGGCGCCGGGCACCGTGCGGGTCCTGCTGGTCTGGGATGCCCCCAACCTGGACATGGGGCTGGGCTCCATCCTCGGCGGCAGGCCGACCGCCGCACACCGGCCTCGGTTCGACGCGCTCGGACGGTGGCTGCTGGCGCAGACGGCCGAGCTCTCGGCAGGCCGCCCCGAGGTCTCGCTGGAACCGGAAGCCACCGTGTTCACCAACATCGCCCCTGGTAGCGCCGACGTCGTTCGACCGTGGGTGGAGGCGTTGCGTAACGTTGGCTTCGCGGTCTTCGCCAAACCGAAGATCGACGAGGACAGCGACGTCGACTCGGACATGCTCAGCCACATCGCGCTGCGCCGCAGCGAGGGTCTGGCCGGTGTTCTGGTGGCCTCCGCCGACGGTCAGGCGTTCAAACAGCCGTTGGAGGAGATCGCGCGCGACGGCATACCGGTGACGGTGCTCGGATTTCGCGAACATGCCAGCTGGGCGCTAGCGTCGGATACCTTGGAGTTCGTCGACCTGGAGGACATACCTGGTGTGTTCCGGGAGCCGCTACCGCGAATCGGCCTTGATTCGTTGCCCGAGCAGGGGGCTTGGCTGCAGCCTTTCCGGCCGCTGTCCTCGTTATTGACCTCGCGCGTAAACAACTGAAATGCGCGGCGTCGTCTACCAGAACTTGTCAATGTAAGGAGCTCACGTGTTCGCCTGGTGGGGTCGAACGGTGTACCGATACCGATACATCGTCATCGGCGTCATGGTCACGCTGTGTCTCGGTGGCGGTCTGTTCGGCATCAGCCTGGGCAACCACGTCACGCAGAGCGGCTTCTACGACGACGGCAGCGAGTCGGTGCACGCGTCGGTGGTCGGCGACGAGGTCTATGGCCGCGACCGCACCAGCCACGTGGTGGCGATCCTCACCCCGCCCGACGGGGAGAAGGTCGACAACCCGGAGTGGCAGCGCGACGTGACCGGTGAACTCGACAGTTTCGTCGAGGACCACTCGGATCAGGTGGTGGGCTGGGTCGGCTGGCTGAAAGCGCCCGACGCCGCCAGCGAGACCGTCCAGCAGATGAAGACCAGCGATCTGTCCAAGACGTTCATCAGCATCCCGCTCAAGGGCGAGACCGACGACGAGATCCTGAAGAACTATCAGGTCGTGGAACCCGACCTGCAGCAGGTCAACGACGGCCGCATCAAGCTGGCCGGGCTCAACCCGCTGGCCAGCGAGCTGACCGGCAGCATCGGCAAGGACCAGCGCCGCGCGGAGATCGCGGCCATCCCGCTGGTGTGCGTCGTGCTGTTCTTTGTGTTCGGCGGTGTGGTGGCCGCCGCGCTGCCCGGGCTGATCGGCGCCCTGACGATCGCGGGCGCGCTCGGCATCGTGCGCCTGCTCGCCGAGTTCATGCCCGTGCACTTCTTCGCCCAGCCGGTGGTGACGCTGATGGGCCTGGGCATCGCGGTCGACTACGGGCTGTTCATGGTGAGCCGCTTCCGCGAGGAGATCGCCGAGGGTTACGACACCGAGGCCGCGGTGCGCCGCACGGTGATGACCTCCGGGCGCACCGTCATGTTCTCCGCGGTGATCCTGGTGGCGTCGTCGGTGCCGCTGCTGCTGTTCCCGCAGGGCTTCCTCAAGTCGATCACCTACGCGATCATCGCCTCGGTGATGCTGGCGGCGATCCTGTCGGTCACCGTGCTGGCCGCCGCGCTGGGCATCCTCGGGCCCAACGTCGATGCGCTCGGGGTGCGCACGCTGCTGCGGGTGCCGTTCTTCCGCAACTGGAAGCCGATGCGCGTCTACCTGGAGTGGCTGGCGGAGAAGATGCAGAAGACCAAGACCCGCGCCGAGGTCGAGAAGGGCTTCTGGGGCAAGCTGGTCAACCGGGTGATGAAGCGGCCGATCGCGTTCGCCGCGCCGATCGTGATCGCGATGATCCTGTTGATCATTCCGCTGGGCAGCCTGTCGCTCGGCGGCATCAGCGAGAAATACCTGCCGCCCGACAACTCGGTGCGCCTGGCGCAGGAGGAGTTCGACAGCAACTTCTCGGGGTTCCGCACCGAGCCGTTGACGATCGTGATGGAACGCCAGGACGGCGAGCCGATCACCGATCAGCAGATCGCCGAGGTGCGCAACAAGGCGATGACGGTGCCCGGGTTCATCGCTCCCGACGGCGACACCGCCAAGATGTGGCAGGAGCGCGCCGTCCAGGAGGGCGGATCCGAGGATCCGTCGGTGCGGGTGATCCAGAACGGCCTGGAGAACCGCAACGACGCGGCGAAGAAGATCTCCGAGCTGCGGGCCCTGTCACCGCCGCGGGGCATCACCGTATCCATCGGTGGCACACCGGCTTTGGAGCAGGACAGCATTCACAGCCTGTTCGACAAGCTGCCGCTGATGGTGACGCTGCTGATCGTGACCACGACGATCCTGATGTTCCTGGCGTTCGGATCGGTGGTGCTGCCGATCAAGGCCGCGGTGATGAGCGCGTTGACGCTCGGTTCGACGATGGGTGTGCTCACCTGGATGTTCGTCGACGGGCACGGCTCCGGGCTGATGAACTACACCCCGCAGCCGTTGATGGCGCCGATGATCGGCCTGATCATCGCCGTGATCTGGGGTCTGTCCACCGACTACGAGGTGTTCCTGGTGTCGCGCATGGTGGAGGCCCGGGAACGCGGCATGTCCACCGCCGAGGCGATTCGGATCGGCACCGCGACCACCGGCCGGTTGATCACCGGTGCCGCGCTGGTGCTGGCCGTCGTCGCCGGTGCGTTCGTGTTCTCCGACCTGGTGATGATGAAGTACCTGGCGTTCGGCCTGCTGATCGCGCTGCTGCTGGACGCCACCGTGGTCCGGATGTTCCTGGTGCCCTCGGTGATGAAGCTGCTGGGCGACGACTGCTGGTGGGCGCCGCGCTGGATGAAGCGGATCCAGGAGCGTCTCGGGTTGGGCGAAACCGATCTGCCCGACGAGCGGAAGCGGCCCGCCGTCCGCGAGACCGCGGAGAGCCCGGAGGCGTTGGTGGGTGCCGGCGCGCCGGTGCCGCCTCGCCCGCCGGTGCGGCCGCGGCCACCGCATGACCCCACGCATCCGGCGCCCGAGGGGCCGTCACGCCCGGGGGCGACCACGCGGATCGCCACGCCGCGCTCCGCTCCGTCGGGCGCGGGCACCACCCGGATTCCCGGCGCGCAGAAGGCCGAGGAGCCGCCGACCACGCGGATCGCGATGGCCCGCAACGCCGTACGCAACGTGGTGAACAGCGCGGCCGCCGCCACCCGGCAGGCCGCCAAACCACCGGCTCCGCGGCCGCCGGCCCCGCAGGCGCCGCGAGAGGACCGCGAGATCGAGTCGTGGCTGGGTGAATTACGCGGCACCGCAACGCCTCCCGGCCCGCCGCCGCCGAGCCCGGTCCCGCCTCCTGGCGGTGGGCGGCCGTCGGCCGAGGCCACGCGTGCCATGCCGCGGCCACCGCGGCAGGAGCCCGGCAACGAGCCCACGACCGCGATCCCGGTGCCGCCCAACGCGTCACAGGACGTCGACGATGCCACGACGGCGCTTCGCACTCCGCCGGTGGAGACCTCCCAGGAGGGCAACGGAGATCCCGAGGCCACGGAGAAAATCGACACGCGGGACGACGAGACGCCCAAGCGCCGCGGCGGCGGTGTGAGCGCGCAGGACCTCCTGCGTCGCGAAGGCCGCCTCTAGATCTACGCTTTTCCCGCCCAAAGGGACATTGGGGCGGGAAAGTGCGAGAAGATTTCGCCGTTTCGTCGGTGTCGGCGCGGGGCGAGGGCGCGAGCGCGGAGGGCGCTATTCCTGCGCGGGAACGTCGTCGGGTTCGGCTTCGACCCGGGTGCCTTCCTCGGCGGCCAGCGCGGCTTCTTCGGCCGCCGGGTCACTGGCCGTCAACACCCGCACGGCGCTGTTGAGAAACGCCATCACCGGCACAGCGAGCAACGCCCCGACGATGCCTGCCATCACCCCGCCCGCGGCGATCGCGAGCACGATGGCCAGCGGATGGATCGAGACCGCGCGGCCCATCACCAGCGGCTGCAGCACATGGCCTTCCAGCTGCTGCACGGCGATGACCAGGCCCAGCGTGATCAACGCGTAGATCCAGCCCTTCGCGATCAACGCGACGATCACCGCCAGGAAGCCGGTGATCACGGCACCGACCAGCGGAATGAACGCGCCGAGGAACACCAGCGACGCCAACGGCAGCGCCAGCGGCACCCCCATGATCGCCAGGCCGGTGCCGATCCCCACCGCGTCGACCAGCGCGACCAAAAACGTCGCCCGCACATACCCGATCAGCGAACGGAACCCGGCCTTGCCGGCGTCACGCACCCGGTCGCGGACATGGTCGGGAAAGATCTGGGTGACGAACGCGAAGATGTTGCGCCCGCCGTGCAGCAGAAAGATCAGCGTGAACAGCACGAGCAGCGCACCGGTGACGATCTCGGTCACCGTCGTCGCCGTCGACAGCGCACCGCTGGTCAGCCGCTCCTGGTTGTTGCGCAGCGCTTCCACCGCCGCGGTGCGCATCTGGTCGATCTGCTGGTCGCTGACCCCCAGCGGGCCGTCGGTCAACCAGTTGCCGACGCCGTCGATGCTCTGGGTCACCTGCTCGACGAGCGCCGGCGCCCCCTCGATGAACTGGCTGACGACGAACGTCATGATCCCGCCGACGACCGCGAACCCGCCGAGCAGCATCAGCGCCACCGCGCCGCCGCGGGGCGCACCGCGCCGGTGCAGGAAGTCGACGGCCGGCAGCAACAGCGCGGCCAGGATCGTCGCCAGCGCGACGGGGACGACGATGATCTCGAGCTGCTTGACCACCCAGAGCAGGGCCACGACGGCAGCCGCTATCACCAGCAGTCGCCACGACCATGCCGCGGCTTTACGGACGAGCGGGCTGACCGCCTCGTCATCCACAGATAGACCCGCGGGCATCCCGCTAGCGTAACGGCCGCAGGCGGGCACCCGCCGAACGGCGATCGGTCCCGGAATCCGGCCCGCCACGATCTACCCTGTAGGTCGTGTCTCACGACGCGACGGCGAGCGAGGCGCGCAGCCAGGGGCGCCCCGCACGCGGTAAGTACTGGTGGGTGCGCTGGGCGGTCATCGCCGTCCTGGTCGTCGTCCTCGCCGTCGAACTGGGGCTGGTGTGGGATCAGCTGGCCAAGGCCTGGCACAGCCTGTACACCGCCAAGTGGGCGTGGGTCGCGGCGGCCGTCGGCACCGCGATGGCCTCGATGCACTTCTTCGGTGACATCCAGCGCAAGCTGCTGCGATCGGCGGGTGTTCCGGTGCGGCAGTGGCGATCCCAGGCAGCGTTCTACGGGGGCAACTCGCTGAGCACCACGCTGCCCGGCGGTCCGGTGCTGTCGGCGACGTTCATCTACCGGCAGCAACGCATCTGGGGCGCGACGCCGGTCATCGCGTCGTGGCAGTTGGTGATGTCCGGTGCGCTGCAGGTGATCAGCCTGACCCTGCTCGGGTTGGGCAGCGCGTTCTTTCTCGGCGCGCGGCAGAACCCGTTCTCGCTGATCTTCACGCTGGCCGGGTTCGTCCTGCTGATCGTGTTGGCCCAGGCGGTCGCCTCACGGCCGGACCTGCTCGACGGTATCGGCGTGCGCGTGCTGTCGTGGGTCAACTACCTGCGCACCAAACCGTCGGACAACGGCGTCAAGAAGTGGCGCGAGACGCTGGCCCAGCTCGAGTCGGTCAAGCTGACCCGCCCGCAGCTGGGCGTCGCGTTCGTGTGGTCGATGTTCACCCTGGTGACCGGCGTGGCCACGCTGCTGTTCTCCTGCTACGCCGCCGGTGGCCGGCCCTCACTGCTCGGGGTGGTGGTGGCCTACGTCGCCGCCCGCGCGGTCGGCTCGATACCGCTGATGCCCGGCGGGCTGCTGATGGTCGAGGCGGTGCTGGTGCCCGGGCTGGTGTCGAGCGGGATGACGTTGGCCTCGGCGATCTCGGCCATGCTGATCTACCGGTTGATCAGCTGGGTGTTCATCGCGGCCATCGGCTGGGTGGTGTTCTTCTTCATGTTCCGCACCGAGTCCGAGATCGACCCCGACGCCATCCCCGATGCCGCCCAGGCCTGATTGGAGCCCGCATGCCGCCGCTTGCCGATGAGCAGACCCGCCCCGCGCTGACCGCGCTGGCGACCGACCTCGCCTGCGTCGTCGTGTTCTGCATCCTCGGCAGGCGCAGCCACGCCGAGGGCCTGAACCTGGCCGGGATCGCCGAGACGGCGTGGCCGTTCGTGTCCGGCGCCGCGGCGGGCTGGGTGCTGTCGCGCGGCTGGCGCAAACCGGTCGCCTTGGTGCCCACCGGCGTGGTGGTGTGGGTGTGCACGATCGCGGTGGGACTGCTGCTGCGCAAGGTTACCGGGTCCGGCATCGCGCCGAGTTTCATTGTGGTGGCTTCGATTTCGACCGCGGTGCTGCTACTCGGCTGGCGGGTCGCGGTCGCGGTCATGGTGAGCCGCCGCTGACGCCGACACGGTCAGGGTGGCACGTAACCCGCCGAGCGGGCTGTCGGACAGCTCGATTCGCCCGCCGTGCAGCCCGGCCTGCTGCGCGACGAGCGCCAAACCGAGCCCGGAACCGCCGGGCGCCGCGGTGCTGCCGCGGGCGAACCGGCCCAGCACCGATCGGTGCTCGTCGGCGGGAAGACCGCGCCCGTTGTCGTCGACGACGATCGTCACCGCGGTGTCGTCGCGGTGCGCGGTGAGCACGATGCGCGTCGCCTCGCCATGTCGGATCGCGTTGCGCACCAGGTTGTCCACCGCCAGCCGCAGGCCGCTCGGCCAGCCCCAGACCGAGCCGAGTCGCTCGTCGGCCTCCACCACGATCTGCACGGCGCTGCCCGGTCGGGTGTTCTCGCGCGCGACGCGGTCGAGCAGGTCGGTGACGTCGATGAGCTCGCGGTCCTTGGGCTGCGCCAGCTGGCCCGAGGCCAGCTGACCGAGCGCGGTGATGATCGCCTCCACGCGGCGCTGGGCGCGGGCCAGATCGGCGACCACCTCCTGGCGCTCCTCGGCGGGCAGATCGTGGATGCGCAGGGTGTCCAGATCAGCGCGCATCGCGGTCAGCGGGGTACGCAGTTCGTGCGCGGCGTTGGCGGCGAAGTCCCGGGCGGCCTGCAACGAGTTGCTGGTGGACTCCTGGGCGGCTGCCAGCCGGCGCAGCATCCCCGACATCGCCTCGGACAGCTCCTCGGCTTCGCGCACCCCGTGCACCTCGGGCAGCTTCTCCGTGCCCTTGCCGAGGCGCTTGGTGTGCTCGGTCAGCTTGCGCAGCGGGCGGATCGCCGGTCCCGCGAGCAGCCAGCCCAGCCCGCCCGCGATCGATACGGTGATCGCCCCGACCGCGACGTACCACGGAATCCGCGAGGGGCTCAGCAGGATGGTGTCGGCGCGGATACCCACCGACATGAGAAGCCCGCCCTGCCGCTCGACGGCGATGGTCCGCACCCGATAGTCCACGCCGTTGACTTCGACCGTCTCGGTGCCCGGAGCCAGCCGCGGCAGCTGGAAGCCGCGCTGGAACACCACCTGGCCGGTGGACGCCGACCGGCCCGTCGTCAGCACACCGCGGCGCGGGTCGTCGAGCTGACTCGGCCGCATGCTGGCTTCGATGATCGCGTCGAGCCGCCGGTCCAGTTGGTCCACATCGTTGTTGGCCAGTACCACCGAGGTGAGGACGGTGAACGCGGCGACGACGGTGGCTGCCGCCGCCGCTGCGGCCACCGCCACCCTGGTGCGCAGGGACGCGGAGCGCAGAAGCCGCGGTGCCCGCACCCGTCAGGTCTCGTTCCGCGAGTTCACGACTCGTCCCGCAGCACGTACCCGATCCCGCGAACGGTGTGGATGACCCGCGGCAGCCCCTCGCGTTCGAGCTTGCGCCGCAGATAGGAGATGAACACGTCGGCGACGTTGGTGTCGACCTCGAAGTCGTAGCCCCAGACCAACTCCAGCAGGCGCTGACGGCTCAACACCACGCCGGCGTTCTCGGCCAGCACGGCCAGCAGGTCGAACTCGCGCTTGGTGAGGTCGACGCGTCCGCCGTCGACGAACACCAGCCTGCGTGCGCTGTCGATCGTCAACGGGCCCACGGTCCTCGGCTGCGCCGCCTGCTCGGCGTGACTCGACCGGCGCAGCAGGGCGTGCAGACGCGCCACCAACTCGCCCAGGTCGAACGGTTTGGTCAGGTAATCGTCGGCGCCGGCCTCCAACCCGGCGATGCGGTCGTTGACGGTGTCGCGCGCCGACAGCACACAGATCGGGATGTCGTTGCCCAGCGCGCGCAGCGCGGTCACCACCGCGACGCCGTCCAGTTCCGGCATCTGCACGTCCAGCACCAGCGCGTCGTGCGGTTCGGCGGACAACAGCCGCAGCGCCTCTTTACCGCTTGCCGCGACCCGGACGTCGAAGCCGGAATGACGCAGACCGCGCGCCACCGACGTCCGGACATCCGGGTCGTCGTCGACCATCAGCACGGTGCGGCCCGCGTCGTGCTGCGGCGCGGGCGGCCCAGCCGGCACGCGGATTACGGAGTGTCGGCGATACCGTCACCGTCGATGTCGCCGCAGCGGTGCTTCAGGTCGACCAGCGGCTGGCGGATGTGGGTGAGTTCTGCCTTCACCTGTGGGTTGTTGTTCAGGTACTCCTGGACCTTGGGGCGAACCTCGTCACGCGGCAGGCCCTCGAGGCTGGTGAAGAACCAGTTCACGTCGGGGTGCGTGAACAGATACGCCGACGTCGCGGCCGAGACGCCGGAAGCCACCCCGGCCAGATCGGCCGCGGTGCAGTTCGGCGGCGCGTCGGCCAGAGCCGACGGCGCCACGGTGGCAGCACCGAACAACATCGCACCGGCGATCGCGCCGGTGCCGACCGCGCCAGCTACTGCACGTCGCGCAGAACGGGCCGAGAGCAACATGGGCAAGCTCCTTCATCGGAAGTGGAGTGGCCGTAACCGTGAGCGGTTACCGACATGGACCAACGCTAAAAAGCTAAGCAGAATGTCGGCCGACTTTCCTGTCTTGTGCTCAACCAATCCCAAGAAAGTCTCAAACCCGCAGTTCAGGGCCCCACCTGCACAGGCGCTCGCGTCGCCTGCGGCTACGGCAAGCCCGCGATCGGCGCCGTCGGCAACCGGCCCGAGCCCGGCGTGACCGACGACGCGGCCGGCGACCGCACCGCCGCGGACGTATCGGGCAGCCCGGTATGGTGCGCCGTCGGCAGTGCTCCGGGCAAACTCGGCTGCGGCTGCTGCACGGACTGCTGCGCCTGCTGCAACAGACCCATCATCTGCGGCAGGGTCAGCGGCAGCTTGCATCGGCTGGACAGCGAAGCCAGCGGCTGCTGCAGCTGCTGCAGCTCCTTGGCGACCTTCGGGTTGGCGTCGAAATAGGCCTTGACCGCCCCCAGCGACGCCGGCCCGGCCTGCTGCTGCGAGATCGTGGTCAACGTCTGGTTGGTCTTCGGGTGCTCGTCGAGGTAGTCGCCGATCGAGGTGGCGACCGACCCGATGGTCTTGGCCACCTCGCTGGCGGCGCACGGGTCGGCGCCAGCTGTCGCCGACGGGGCCGACGGCATCGTCAACCCGGCCACCACGGCGCCTCCGACAGCGGCCGCAGCGAACACGGCGGCGAGGCTGCGTCGCAGCGTGCGGTCGGTCGGTCTCATGGGCACTCCTATACGCTTTGCGAACGTTTGCGCTGCCTCGCATAAACCTGCGATCGGCGGCGATGGTGTCCCCCGACGACAAGGCCACCGAAAGGGCGACGAAAAGAGCGGCGATCCTGCCAGCGCACATACTGCCATCCGCTCGGCCGGCGGGGCCCGAAGGGCAGGATTAGAGCCGCTTAAAACGTTGCTGGCAGGTTCTTCGCCCGACCGCGCAATACCACAAGCTGCTGTACGCTCACGCTACGAAACGCCGTGCGGAAATGGGGAGTTCAACATCCAGCAGTTAATGATGCGCTTGAGCAGCACCCTGCGCAGATATCGCTGGGCGGTGTTCGCGGCATGGCTGCTCCTGCTGGTGCCCTCCATCTATCTCGGGATGACCCACGGCGGCCAGCTGACCGGCGGCGGGTTCGAGGTCGACGGCTCCCAGTCGCTGCGCGTGCAGCATGAGCTCGAAGAGCATTTCCCCGACCAGGGCGCCTCACCGTTGGCGCTGGTCGCGGCCCCGCGGGCCGATGCGTCCTACGAGGACATGAACCTGGCGGTCGCCGAGCTGGAGCGGGTGGCCGCCGAGGTACCCAGCGTGACGATCGCGCCCACGCCCCAACAGCCGCCACCGCGACCCGACCGGCCCTACGTCCTCACGTTGCAGCTCGACTTCGAGAACACCGGTGCCGTTGACGTCGCCAAACAGCTTCGCCAGAAGGTCGGCATCGACGGCGAAGAGCCGGGCGAGACGGCCGACGGCAAGGTCAGGCTGTACGTCATCGGCCAAGGCGCACTGGGTGCGGCCGCGTCACAGGCGACCAAACACGACATCGCTCAGGCCGAGCGATGGAACCTTCCGATCGTCCTGATCGTGTTGCTCGCGGTGTTCGGCTCGCTGGCCGCGGCCGCGATGCCGCTGCTGCTGGGCATCTGCACGGTGGTGGTGACGATGGGCCTGGTCTATCTGCTGTCGATGTTCACCACGATGTCGGTGTTCGTCACGTCGACGGTGTCGATGTTCGGCATCGCCGTGGCCATCGACTACTCGCTGTTCATCCTCATGCGGTTCCGGGAGGAACTACGCGCCGGCCGGGATCCCGACCAGGCCGCCGACGCCGCGATGGCCACCTCCGGGCTGGCCGTGGTGCTGTCGGGTTTGACGGTGATCGCGTCGGTGACGGGCATCTACCTGATCGCCACCCCCGTGCTGGTCTCGATGGCCACCGGGGCGATCCTCGCGGTCGCGGTGGCCGTGCTGACCTCGACGACGCTGACTCCTGCGGTGCTGGCGACGTTCGGGCGGGCGGCGGCCAAGCGTTCGTCGTACCTGCACTGGTCCCGCAGACCCGAGACCACCCAGTCGCGGTTCTGGACCCGCTGGACCGGCGCGGTGATGCGTCGTCCATGGCTGTCGGCGCTGGCGGCCTCGGCGCTGCTGCTTATTCTGGCGTTCCCTGCATTCTCAATGTTGCTGGGCAACAGCATGCAGCGGCAGTTCGAGCCGACGCACGAGATCCGCGGCGGCGTCAACGCGGCGGCGGAGGCGTTGGGGCCCGGTGCGCTGGGCCCGGTGCGGGTGCTGGTGAGCTTCCCGGACGGCAACGCGGCTTCGGCGCCGTCCAAGGAGCCGCTCCTCGACTCGATCCGGCAGCGGATGGCGCAGGGCCCCAACGTCGTATCGGTGTCTCCACCGGTGTTCGGTGAGGACTACCGGCACGCGCTGCTCTCGGCGGTGCTTTCCGTCGACCCCGAGGACATGGCGGCCCGCGACGCCGTCGACTGGATGCGTGCGGAGCTGCCGCAGACGCCGGGACTCGACGGCGCCCGCATCGACGTCGGCGGGCCCACGGCGCTGATCAAGGACTTCGACGACCGGGTGTCGGCGACCCAGCCGCTGGTGCTCGTGTTCGTGGCGCTGATCGCGTTCGTGATGTTGCTGGTGGCGATCCGCTCCCCCGTGCTGGCCATCAAGGGCGTGCTGATGACGGTGCTGTCGGTGGCGGCGGCCTACGGCAGCCTCGTCGCGGTGTTCCAGTGGGGGTGGCTGGAGGTGCTCGGCTTCGCGCCGATCTCGTCGCTGGACAGCACCATTCCGCCGCTGGTGCTGGCGATCGCCTTCGGCCTCTCGATGGACTACGAGATCTTCCTGCTGACCCGCATCCGCGAGCGCTACCTGCAGACCCACAACACCCGCGACGCCGTCGCATACGGCGTCAGCACCAGCGCCCGAACCATCACCAGCGCCGCGCTGATCATGATCGCGGTGTTCATCGGTTTCGCGTTCGCGGGCATGCCGCTGGTGGCGCAGCTCGGCGTGGCCTGCGCGGTGGCGATCGCCGTCGACGCGACCGTGGTGCGGCTGGTTCTGGTTCCCGCGCTGATGGCGATGTTCGACGAGTGGAACTGGTGGCTGCCCCGCTGGCTGGACCGGATCCTGCCGTCCGTGGACTTCGAGAAGCCGCTGCCGCAGGTCGAGACGCCCGATCTCGTCATCATCCCCGACGACATCTCCTCGCTCGGCCCATCCGGATCGGACCTGCGCATGGTGGTCAAGTCCGCGGCCCGGCTCAAAACCCTTGCACCCCAGGCGGTTACCGTCGCCGACCCGCTGGCGCTCAGCGGCTGCGAGCCGGTCACCACCAAACTGCGCGTCGCGGAACGGCTCAACGGTGGCGGTCATCGAAACGGCGCGGGCACCAAGTCCGGAACCACGACGCTGCCCACCGCGACGTTGCCGGTTCATCCGGTGACGGTGTGGCGGGGCCGGCTCGCGGTCGCGCTCGACGCGCTGGAAGCGGCATCGGAGTATGACGGCGCTGCGCTCAAACGACGCCGACCCGTGGAGACCACCAACGTTCAGCTGCCCACCGGTGATCGACTCCAGATACCTACCGCGGCCGAGACATTGCGGTTGAAGGGCTACCTGATCATGTGCCGGAACAACGCGCGTGACTTCGCGGAGTTCGCCGAACTGGCCGATGCGTTGGAGATTCGGACGGCTGCACGGGTGCTGGCGGAGATGGACCAGTACTACGCTGGAGATCAGGAAAACGAACAATGGGTGGCCACCCAGTTGGTGCGCCGGCTGGCTGACCCTCGACCCTCCGACGAGCACGACACCGAGGCGTCGAGTCCTGAGGCGGAGGCTGACTGGGCCAGGGTCAGGCAGCGTTGCCTGTCGGTGGCCGTGGCGATGCTGGAGGAGGCGAGGTGACCGTGACATCCGAGATCCGGGACGACAGCCGCGAGACCGCCTCCGAGGCCCCGCAGCGCCCGGTGTTCGACGATCGGCCGGTGGAGTTCTGGCCCACCGCCGCGATCCGCGCCGCGCTGGAGACCGACGACCTCGCCGTCTGGCAGCGCATCGTGGCGGCGATCAAGCGTGACCCGTTCGGCCGTACCGCACGGCAGGTCGAGGAGGTGCTGGAAACCGCTCGCCCGTACGGGCTTTCCAAGGCGCTCACCGAGGTGCTCAGCCGCACCCGCGAGCACATGGAGGCCAACGAGCGCGCAGAGGTGGCCCGCCACATCCGTGCGCTGCTGGAGAAGTCCGGGCTGGGCCAGCAGGAGTTCGCGTCGCGGATCGGTGTGCCCAACGCCGATTTCAACGCGTATCTGCGCGGCGAGGTCAGCCCCACGGCGTCGCTGATGGTGCGGATGAGCAAGCTCGCCGAGCGCTTCGCCAAGATGCGGTCAGCGCGGGCCGATGGACCTTGAGGAGATCCTGCGGAACACCCGCACGGTGGCGATCGTCGGCGCCTCGGCCAACCCGGCGAGGGCAAGCCATGAGGTGTGGACTTACCTGAAGTCCGCCAGCGACTACGAGCTGTATCTGGTCAACCCGACGATCACACAGGTCGACGGCACCCCGGTCTACCCGTCGCTTGCCGACCTGCCGGTCGTGCCCGATCTCGTCGACGTGTTCCGCCGCCGCGAGCATCTGGCCTCGGTGCTCGACGACGCCGTCGCTGTGGGCGCCAAGGTGCTGTGGCTGCAACTGGGTCTGCGCGACGAGCAGGTGGCCCGCGACGGGGTGGCGGCCGGTCTGCAGGTGGTGATGGACCGTTGCCTGAAGGTCGAGCACGCCCGCCTGCTGTCCTGACGGTTTGTGTGCGTTAACGCGTGCTGAGCGCAACAGAACGCACACAAATCGCGGGGTCAGCGGGAATGGATCGGGCGCAGGTCGTCGACCAGCCAGCGCCCGTCGTGCTTGCTCAGCTGCACCCGCAACGCGAGCACCGCGTTCTCGGGCGGCTTACCCGGCGCGTTCTGCGTGCCGCGCAGTATCACCGCGACGCTCGCCGCACTGGGGCCGATCGCCTCCACGCCAGCGGAGACGGTGCTGGCTTGGGCGGAGACGTTCCGGCTGGTCAATTCCTTTGCGACGGTAGCGAATTGGTTCTTGAGCGCTTCGGCGCTCTCAGCTGACATCATGGCGGCCGCGCGGTCGATCGACGCGGCCGGGTTCTGCGGGGTGAACGTCGCGGAGGCTTCGGCGATGCTGGTGGCGATGCCGACCACCTCGTCGGTGTCCGCGTGCAGGGCGCGGTCGGGCACCGTCCACCGGAAATAGCCGACGGCGACGCCGGCGACCACGGCGGCGGTGGCGACCGCGACCACCGCCAGCCGCAGGCCGGGCCCGTCGTCGTCGGTGCCGAGCGTCACCCCGTCGCGGCGGGCGAGCACCACGTTGACCACGACGCCCTCGACGATCAGCAGGCACAGAATCGAGCACACCGACACCCACCACAGCGGCCACCCCAGCGCCACCCCGATGTAGAGCAGCGCCACGATCGCCGCGATCGGAGCGCCGACGTCGAACGCCGCTACCCGCAACACGTTTCTCATCGGATCGGTTCCAGCCGTGAGATCAGCAGGTTGCCGTCCACGTCGGAGACGTCCAGTCGCAGCGTCCAGCGCACGGTGCGCGGCTTGTCGTCACCGGCGTTCTCGCTGACCGACGTCGCCACCACCAGGACGGTGTCGGTGCGCGACGCGAACTCCGACAGCTCGGGCTGCGGCCGCGGCGGCGCGCTGGAGCCGGCCGGCGGCCGGTAGAGCGACTCGACCGCCACCGAGTCGACCTGGCCGCGGGTGTTGGACTGCAGCGTCTGGACCAGCTCGCGGTAGGGCTTGACCGCGGCATCGAAGTCCGCGTTGAGCTGCCCGACGGTGCCTTCGCGCAGCCTGACCATGCTGGTCTCCACGGTGTCCTTGTTCATGTTGATCAACGTGGTGGTCCAGTCGGCGGCGGTCGCCAGCACGCGGGTGCGGTACTGCAACTCCTCGACGTCCTCGCGGTGCTGGGTCCAGATCAGTACGCCGAGCACGACGGCGATCACCGCGATCACTCCCAGCACGGCCGACGCGACGCCGTAGCTGGTGAAGACGGGACCGTCGGCGGTGTCGGTGGGCTGGTCCTCGGGCATGCGCGTGAGGGTACCGGGGGCGGGCCGCGACGAAGGGCTGGCGGTGCCGGGCGGGCGTTCTGGCACCCTGGTGGGGTGACCGTAGAAGCTATTCGATCGGGCATCGACCTGAGCTACGTCGACGCCGACGCCCGCCCGCAAGACGACCTGTTCGGCCATGTGAACGGCCGCTGGCTGGCCGAGTACGAGATGCCGGCCGACCGTGCGACCGACGGCGCGTTCCGCTCGCTTTACGACCGCGCGGAAGAACATGTCCGCGACCTGATCACCGAAGCGGCCGCATCTGGCGCCGCCCCGGGCACCGACGAGCAGCGTATCGGCGACCTCTACGCCAGCTTCATGGACGAGGAGACGATCGCCGCGCGTGGTGTCCGGCCGCTGCTCGACGAACTGGCCGCGATCGACGCCGCCGACAGCCCCGAGGCGCTGGCCCGGGTGCTCGGCGCGCTGCAGCGCACCGGCGTCGGTGGTGGCACGGGTCTCTACGTGAACACGGACGCCAAGGACTCCACCCGATACCTGGTGCACCTCACCCAGTCCGGGCTCGGCCTGCCCGACGAGTCCTACTACCGCGAGGAGCAGCACGCCGAGATCCTGGCCGCCTATCCCGAGCACATCGCCGCGATGTTCGCGCTGGTGTACGGCGACGGCGACCACGACGACACCGCCGCGCGGATCGTGGCGCTGGAGACCAAACTGGCCGCCGCGCACTGGGACGTCGTCAAGCGGCGTGACGCCGACCTGGCCTACAACCTGCGCCGGTTCGCCGACCTGCCCGCCGAGGCCCCCGGCTTCGAATGGGCCGGCTGGCTCACCGCGCTAGGCAGCACACCGGAGAAGACCGCCGAAGTCGTCGTGCGCCAGCCGGACTACCTCACCGCGTTCGCGTCAGCCTGGAGCAGCGCGGGCCTGGACGACTGGAAGGATTGGCTGCGCTGGCGGGTCATCCACGCCCGCGCGTTCCTGCTGACCGACGACCTCGTCGCCGAGGACTTCGCGTTCTACGGCCGCCGGCTCTCGGGCACCGAGCAGATCCGCGACCGGTGGAAGCGCGCCGTGTCGGTGGTGGAGGGCCTGATGGGCGACGCGGTCGGAAAGCTCTACGTGCAAAGGCATTTCCCACCGCACGCCAAGGAGCGGATGGACGAGCTGGTGGCCAACATCCGCGAGGCCTACCGGGTGAGCATCAACTCGCTGGACTGGATGACGCCGCAGACCCGCGAGAAGGCGCTGGCCAAACTCGACAAGTTCACCCCGAAGATCGGCTATCCGGCCAAGTGGCGCGACTATTCGGCGCTGGTGATCACCCGCGACGATCTGTACGGAAACTATCAGCACGGCTACGCCGTCGAGTACGACCGCGAGCTGGCCAAGCTGGGCGGGCCTGTCGACCGCGACGAGTGGTTCATGACCCCGCAGACCGTCAACGCCTACTACAACCCGGGCATGAACGAGATCGTGTTTCCCGCAGCGATTCTGCAGCCGCCGTTCTTCGACGCCGATGCCGACGACGCGGCGAACTACGGCGGCATCGGCGCCGTGATCGGCCACGAGATCGGGCACGGATTCGACGATCAGGGCGCCAAGTACGACGGCGACGGCAACCTGGTGGACTGGTGGACCGACCAGGACCGCACCGAGTTCGGCGCCCGCACCACGAAGCTGATCGAGCAGTACGACGAGTACGTGCCACGCCAGCTGGAAGGACACCAGGGCTCACCCCATGTCCAAGGCGCGTTCACTGTCGGCGAGAACATTGGCGACCTCGGCGGGCTCTCGATCGCGCTGCTGGCCTACCGGCTGTCGCTGAAGGGCGAGGAGGCGCCGGTGATCGACGGGCTGACCGGCGAGCAGCGCGTGTTCTTCGGCTGGGCGCAGGTGTGGCGGACGAAATCGCGTGACGCCGAAGCGATCCGGCGCCTCGCGATCGATCCGCACTCACCGCCGGAGTTCCGTTGCAACGGCGTGATCCGCAACATGGACGCGTTCTACGAGGCGTTCGACGTCACCGAGGACGACGAGCTGTACCTGGCGCCCGAACACCGGGTGCGGATCTGGAACTAAGCCCGCGAGAAGACGCGAAAACCCCCATTTCCGTTCCGAAATGGGGGTTTTCGCGTCTGCTCGGCAGTGAGGGCCGTTAGAACATCTGCCAGTCGGATCCGCCGTCGGGCTGGTTATACCACCCGCCGCTGGTGTTCTTGATGACGACCGGGTCGCCGCTGCCGAAGTTGTCGAAGAACCACTTGGCATCCGCCGGCGCCAGGTTGATGCACCCGTGGCTGACGTTGCTGTTGCCCTGCGCGCCGACCGACCACGGCGCGCTGTGCACGAAGATGCCCTGGTTGTCGATGCGGACGGCGTCCTTGACCTTGAGCTTGTAGCCCTCGGGATCGTCGGTGGGCACCCCGTAGGTGGAGGAGTCCATCACGATCTCGCTGAACTTCTCCAGCACGTAGTACGTGCCGTTGCGAGTCTCGTAACCCTTCTTGCCCATCGACACCGGGAAGGTCTTCACCAACTCGCCGTCGCGCATGATCTCCATCTGCTTGGTCTTGTCGTCGATGGTGGCCACCAGCTGCTCGGGCACACTGAAGCTCGACTTGGTGCCGCCCGCGTCGATGTGGACGACGGTGCCTGCCGGCCAGAAGTCCTGCGGACGCCAGCGCACCTGGGTGTCGCTGGTCCAGTAGAACCGCCCCGGCACCGGCGGATTGGACGAGATGTGGATCGCGTCCTCGGCCATCTTGCGGTTGGCGATGGGCCGCTGGAAGTTGATGTAGATCGGCTTGGCGGCCCCGACGATGGAGCCGTTGACCGGGTTGAAGCTCGGCGGCGCGAACACCGGCTGGCCGGTATAGGGCAGCGGGTTCTGGCCCGCGGGGGTGCCCTCGGGAATCTGTTGCGGGGCGGCCAGCGGATTCGCGGGAAGGAACGGGTTCGGCGCCGGCGCCGGCTCTGCCGGCGGCGCCACTTCGGCCGCGGGCACCGAAGCCGGCCCGGGCGGAGGGGGCGGGAAGGCCGCCGGGTCCGCGGGTGGCGGCGGGGGCGGCGGAACAGGCGCGGCGGCCGGGTCCACCGGCGCGGGCGGCGGCGGTGGTGGGACATCGGGCTGGGCCAGCGCGGATGGGCTGCTGAGCACCATTGCGCCGACCAACCCGGCCGCGAAAACGGCGGTGAGCAGTCGATTCAACATCGGCTGCGGCATACGTGACCTCCCAGTCGCAGAACTTCCGTCCAGTGTGGCACAGCGCCGAGACGCGCCCCGGTCGTCGGGGGGTCGTCAGACCAGCGCCGATGCGCGTATGCGTCGCGCTGACCTGCAGTGTTCATCGGTTCACTGCGGGAAACGTTACGACCCGGTAGTCAGGACCGCACCAGCCGGGCAATCGCCGCCGATGCCTCGGCCAGCTTGGCGTCGGCCTCCTGGCCGCCCTCGGCGACGGCCTGGGCGACGCAGTGCCCGAGGTGCTCGTCAAGCAGGGCCAGCGCCACGGACTGAAGGGCGCTGTTGACGGCGCTGATCTGGGTCAGCACGTCGATGCAGTACTTGTCCTCGTCGATCATCTTGGCGATGCCGCGGATCTGGCCCTCGATGCGGCGCAGCCGCTTGGCGTAGTTGTCTTTCTGCGCCGAGTAGCCGTGCGCAGCGACTTGGGTGGTCTGGTCAGCCATTTGGCCCCCTCAGCATCTGCTGCATCTGGTCGATCTCGGCCTGCTGGGTGTCGATGATGGTCTGGGCCATGCGCTTGGCGTCGACGTTCTCGCCGTTGGCAATCTCGGCCTTGGCCATCTCGACCGCCCCTTCGTGGTGGCTGATCATCGACTCCAGCCACAGGGTGTCGAACTCCTCGCCGGTGAGCTCGCTCAGCTTGGCCATGGTGGCCTCGTCGACCATCCCCTGCATGTCACCGTGGTGCGCGTGACCGTCGCCGGTGGCGGTGTCGGGGTTTTCGTTCCACTGCACCAAGAAGACCCGCAGCGCGTTGATCTCGGGTTGCTGCGCGGCCGAGATCTGCTCGGCCAGCGCGATCACTTCGGGGTTGGTCGAACGTTCGGGCACCAAGGCCGACATCTCGACGGCCTGTTCGTGGTGCGGAATCATGTTGGTGGCGAACGCGACGTCGTCGGCGTTGTAGCCCGCGGGCTGCCCCGTGATGGCCGGGGTGTCGGGAGCCTGATGGTCGGGGTGCCCCTCGGAAGACTCCGACTGGCTACACGAGGACACGAGCAGCGCGGTGGCGAGCGCGACGAAAGCGGCGACAATCCTGGTGGCGAAAGACGTCATGCGGCCAGCGTACCTGATACCCCCTCGGGGTATAAATTGGTTTTGGCAGGATGCCTACCAAAGGCATACTTAAGATCATGCCCACAGGTTCTGACCACGTCACCGAAGCCACCGAGCCCGATATCAAGCCCCGCAGTCGCGATGTCACCGACGGACTCGAGAAGGCGGCGGCCCGCGGCATGTTGCGGGCGGTGGGCATGGGCGACGACGACTTCGCCAAACCCCAGATCGGCGTCGGGTCGTCTTGGAACGAGATCACGCCATGCAACCTGTCGCTGGACCGGCTGGCCAAGGCCGTCAAGGACGGGGTGCACGCCGCGGGCGGCTATCCGCTCGAGTTCGGCACGATCTCGGTGTCCGACGGCATTTCGATGGGCCATGAAGGCATGCACTTTTCGCTGGTGTCCCGCGAGGTGATCGCCGACAGCGTCGAGACCGTCATGCAGGCCGAACGCCTCGACGGCTCGGTGCTGCTGGCCGGCTGCGACAAGTCGCTGCCCGGGATGCTGATGGCCGCCGCGCGGCTCGATCTGGCGTCGGTGTTCCTCTACGCCGGGTCGATCCTGCCGGGCCGCGCCAAGCTGTCGGACGGCACCGAGCGCGAGGTCACGATCATCGACGCGTTCGAGGCGGTTGGCGCGTGCGCGCGTGGCCTGATGCCCCGCGAGGACGTCGACGCGATCGAGCGCGCGATCTGTCCGGGCGAAGGCGCCTGCGGCGGGATGTACACCGCGAACACGATGGCCAGCGCCGCCGAGGCGCTGGGCATGTCGCTGCCGGGCAGCGCGGCGCCGCCGGCCACCGACCGTCGCCGCGACGGGTTCGCCAGGCAAAGCGGTCAGGCGGTCGTGGAGATGCTGCGCCGAGGCATCACCGCCCGCGACATCCTCACCAAGGAGGCGTTCGAGAACGCGATCGCGGTGGTGATGGCCTTCGGCGGGTCGACCAACGCGGTGTTGCACCTGCTGGCCATCGCCCATGAGGCCAACGTCAAGCTGTCACTGGACGACTTCACCCGCATCGGCAACAAGGTGCCGCACCTGGCCGACGTGAAACCGTTCGGCCGCCACGTGATGACCGACGTCGACAACATCGGCGGGGTCCCGGTGGTGATGAAGGCGCTGCTGGATGCCGGTCTGCTGCACGGCGATTGCCTGACGGTGACCGGTGAGACGATGGCGCAGAACCTCGCCCACATCACGCCGCCGGACCCGGACGGCAAAGTGCTTCGGGCGCTGGGTGATCCGATCCATCCCACCGGGGGCATCACGATCCTGCACGGCTCGCTGGCGCCGGAGGGCGCGGTGGTGAAGTCGGCGGGCTTCGACTCCGACGTGTTCGAGGGCACCGCCCGCGTGTTCGAGCGCGAACGCGCGGCGCTGGATGCGTTGGAGGACGGCACGATTCAGCCGGGGGATGTGGTGGTCATCCGCTACGAGGGTCCCAAGGGCGGACCGGGCATGCGTGAGATGCTCGCGATCACCGGCGCGATCAAGGGCGCCGGTCTCGGCAAGGACGTGCTGCTGATGACCGACGGCCGGTTCTCCGGCGGCACGACCGGATTGTGCGTCGGCCACATCGCCCCCGAGGCGGTCGACGGCGGACCCATCGCGTTCCTGCGGGACGGTGACCGCGTCCGGCTCGACGTCGCCAAGGGCACGCTCGACGTGCTCGTGGATCCTGCCGAATTCGAGGCGCGCAACGCAGGTTTCGAGCCGCTGC
This sequence comes from Mycolicibacterium pulveris, assembly GCF_010725725.1. Taxonomy (NCBI): domain Bacteria; kingdom Bacillati; phylum Actinomycetota; class Actinomycetes; order Mycobacteriales; family Mycobacteriaceae; genus Mycobacterium; species Mycolicibacterium pulveris. The sequence continues at coordinate 2,176,995 of NZ_AP022599.1, forward strand.
CGCCGCGCTACACCTCCGGCGTGCTGGCCAAGTACACCAAGCTGGTCGGTTCGGCCGCCGTCGGCGCCGTTTGCACTTAGGAACTGCGGCGAGGTTTAACCGGGCCGCCGCCGGGCATTGCACCTGCATGGCAAATCGCACACCGGGCATCTGGCCGGGTCTGTTGTTCGGACTGGGCTTCGGCGGCTTCATCGACGGGATCGTGCTGCACGAGATCCTGCAGTGGCATCACATGATCAGCCACGCCGAGTCACCGGACACCCTGGCCGGTCTGCAGCTCAACGTGGTGGCGGACGGCTTCTTCCATGTCGGCACCTGGCTGCTGGTGATGACCGGCTCGCTCCTGACCCTGCGGTCTTGGCGGCGCGGTGAGCTGGCGCCGAACTGGTCGTTCCACGTCGGGCTGCTTCTCGCGGGCTGGGGCATCTTCAATCTGGTCGAGGGCCTGATCAACCATCATCTGCTGAACGTGCACCACGTCCGCGACGACCTCGGGGCCCCGCTGTCCTGGGACATCGGGTTCCTGCTGTCCGGGGTCCTGCTGATCGGAGTCGGCTGGCTGTTGCACCGCCGCGGGGTGCGTCACCTCGCCGAGCCCCCGGTGACCTCGGCCCGCCCGTGACGTCACTTTCCTGACCGCCCCCACCTCCTACAATGGCGCCGTACCGGCGTATTGCGGCAGCAGGAGGTGAGGGGTTTGTCCCCGGCGTTCCCCGACGCCGCGGTGCTCGAGCACGCGCTGGACCTGGCCGCGCGTGCCCCGTCGGTCCGAAACACGCAGCCGTGGCGGTGGCACGTCGACCGCCACGGTGTCCAGCTGTTCGCCGACTGGGAGCGCAGTCTCGGCACCAGCGACGCCGACCGACGCGATGTGGTGCTCAGCTGCGGCGCCGTCCTGCACCACTGCGCGGTGGCGTTCTCCGCCGCGGGCTGGTCGAGCCGGATCCACCGTTTTCCCGAAGACGGATTGCTTGCCACCCTCGCGCTCGGACAGCGGACCCCGGGGAGCGGCAGCCTCGAGCTGGCCGAGGCAATCGGGCGCCGCCGCGCCGACCGGCGGCCTTACCGCGGTGAGTTGCCCGCCGGCACGCTCGAACTGCTGACGCTGCGAGCGGAGCGCTTCGCCGTGCGGGTGGCCGCAGTGCCCGGCATTCGGTGGGCCCGACTCGGCGAGGCCGAGTTCGCGCTGCGCTACGGTGGCGACGCTGCTGGGCATGCCGGTGACGACGCCGTGATGCTGGTGCTGGCCACCGATTCCGACGGCGACGCGGCGCGGCTGCGTGCCGACGAGGCGCTCAGCGATCTGACGCTGGCGGCGGCCGCTCTGGGGCTGGCCTCGTGTCCACTGACCGAACCCCTGCGCGACACGCGCAACCGCCTGGCGCTGGCCTGCGAGGTGTTCGACGCCGAGGCCCACCCGCAGGCGTTGATCCGGGTCGGTATGTCCGCCGCCGATGACCCACTGCCGCCGGTCGACCGACGATCCGTCGCGGAGACAACGACTTTCGACCTGAACTGAGCCCGTCAGCGGCTGCGCACCGCGAGCACCCTCTTGCGCAGACCCTTGGTCGCGGTGTCCATCAACCCCTGCGCCCCCTTGCGGACCAGGAATCCGGGCAGCGGAACCGTCGTCTCGACCGTCAGCTCCAGTCGCACGCGGGTGCGGTCTCCGTCCGGGGTCAGGGTGTAGCGACCGTCCTGCGCCTTCTGTTGCGAGGCACTGACCAGCGTCCAGCTGACGCCGTCGTCGTGCACCTTATAGTCGAGTATCTGTTCGTCGCTGATGCCGACGATCTTGACCACCTGGCGCGATCGCTTCGGCCGGCCCTGCTCGTCGCGTTCGAGGATTTCGACCCGCTCGTGGGCCGAGGACCAATCCGGCAGCGTCTCGAGGTCGTAGAGCACGGCGAGGATCTCCTCCGGCGTCGCCTCGATGACGATCTCGCGGGACTCGGTGATGGCCATGTCGGCGATTAGCCCGCCGTCGGCGGGTCGAAACGCGCACTCACGGGCGTCCACCCGCGGGCGGCGACGGCGCGCTGTCCTGACCGGCCGCCGCGACGGCGAGGCGTTCGATCCGCCGCAGCGCCTCGGCCAGCACCGGCAGATAGGCCGGCGCCCACAGCGGCGCGCTCATCCAGGCCCGGCAGCGCTGATCGCCGGGTTCGACTCCGTGCCGGGTGGCCGGCACTCCGGCCACCCGCCACCCCCACATCCGTCCCGGATCCAAATCGCTGATGGTGAACGGCAACGGAACCCCGACCGGCGTCCACACCCGCCCGGTGGCCCCGAGTTCGAAGCCCGGCCCGTCCAGCGCGGCGCCGGACACCGTCGGACCCCAGCGCGGCCAGGCGTCGAGGTCGACGAGGATCTGCCACACGGTGTCCGCGGGCGCCGGGATGTCTCTGCTCACCGTCCACATTCCGGCGGTGTACCCACTACGTCACGATCGCGATCGCGAAGCCGTCCCAGCCCTTGGTTCCGACGGTCTGGATCGCGGCCGTCTCCAGCCGTGGGTGCTTGCCCATCATCTCCAGCATGTCGCGCACGGCCTTGGCCTGATGGTCGTCCGGTGCGGGTTCCAGCACCCGGCCGAAGCGAGCGATGTTGTCCACCACGATGATTGCGCCGGGGTTGGCAAGCTTGATCGCCCACTCGACGTAGCCGACGTTGTTCTCCTTGTCGGCGTCGATGAACACCATGTCGAACCTCTCGCCGCGGCCGGCCAGCGTGGGCAGCGTGTCCAGCGCGGCACCGACGATGATCTCGACCCGATCGGCCACGCCCGCGTGGGCCAGGTTCTCGCGCGCCACCTCGGCGTGCGCGGGCTCGTACTCGAGCGTGACGACGCGACCGGCCGGCCCGACGCCGCGCGCCAGGTTGATGGTGCTGTAGCCGGCGAGTGTCCCGATCTCCAGCACGCGGGACGCCCGCGTCGCCGTCGCGAGCAGAGACAGCAGCTTGCCGTGTTGGGCCGACACCTCGATCGCGGGCATGCCTGCCGCGGCGGTCGACTCGCGCGCCGCGGTCAGCGCCGCGTCTTCGGTGTGCAACACGCGAGTGAACAGTTCGTCGAGGGCTTTCGGATCCGGATCCGCCACCCGACCGACGTTAGCCCATCGGGGTCAGGGCCTCAGGAAGACGTCGTCCAGCGTCACGGTGCGCAGCCGGCGCCCGCGGATGAGTTCGACGAGTTGGTCGTAGACCTGCGTGACGGGTTCGTGGTTGAGGTGGCCGACCACGATGGTCTGCGGGGTGAAGAATTGCTCGGCCATCCGGAGGACTTCGTCGGCAGGGATCCACGCGTGGTCCTTCAGGTCGCCCGACCACAGCGTCGTGGCGGTGTAGCCCAGTTCACCCGCCACCTTGTCGACGTGCTCGTTGTGCGCGCCGTACGGCGGTCGATAGTAGGGCCGGACATCGACTCCGTATGTCTTCCAGAGGAAGTCGTGGTTGTGGCGGAACTGCTCGGCGACATCGGTCAGCGGCAGCTTGGTCAGGTCCGGATGTGACCACGTGTGGTTGGCCAGCTGGATCTGCCCGCCGTCGACCAACGGCCGCAACAGGTCGACGTGGTCGGTCCACGACCGGTAGATGCCGTTGACGAAGTACGTCAGCCGCACGCCGGTGTCCTTGGCGAACTGGGTGTAGGCGTGAACCACCTCGCTGCTGACCCCGTCGTCGACGGTCAGCGCCAGCAGATCCCCGTCCCCGGGCAGGATGCTGAGCACCCCGTGCGGCAGTGCGATGCGGGCGGTCTTCGGCGGGGGCGGCAACAGTCTCGGGGCCGGTTTCGACGCTTCGGCCGCCACCCCCGCCACCTGCGGGCGACCGTCCGTGGCGCACCTGCTCAGACCGATCGCGCCCAGCGTCGCCACCGACAGACCCGCGATGAAGTGGCGCCGGTTGATCTCGGTCCCGGCGCGGGGGATGCGGGAGCGGCCGCTCATCGCCACTACTGTCCCGCGATCAGACGCAGAAGCGTCTCATTGCGCGGCGTGTCGCCACCTTGGGCCCGGCTCGCCGCTGGAATGTGGCGGAACTAGCGCTGCGGGACCGCGGTGGGCTTGATCGGTGCGGGCAGCGCGGTCTGCCCCATCAGGTACTGGTCGACGCCGGCCGCGGCGGCGCGGCCCTCGGCGATCGCCCATACGATCAGCGACTGGCCACGGCCCATGTCGCCGGCCACGAACACCCCGGGCACCGAGGTGGCGAAGTTGGCGTCGCGCGCGACGTTTCCGCGTTCGGTGAACTCCACGCCGAGATCGGTCAGGAGGCCGGCCCGTTCGGGTCCGACAAACCCCATGGCCAGCAGCACCAGATCGGCCTCCAGCGTGAACTCGGTGCCGTCGACCTTGACGAACTTGCCGTCTTCCATGCGGACCTCGTGGCCGCGCAGCCCGGTGACCTTTCCGCCGTTGCCGACGAATTCCTCGGTGTTGACCGAGTACACCCGCTCGCCGCCCTCCTCGTGCGCCGAGGACACCCGGTACATCAGCGGGTAGACCGGCCACGGCGTCGACTCGGCGCGGGTGTCCGGCGGGCGGGGCATGATCTCGAACTGGTGCACGCTCGTCGCGCCCTGCCGGTGCGCGGTGCCCAGGCAGTCGGCGCCGGTGTCGCCGCCGCCGATGATGACGACCTTCTTGCCCTTGGCGGTGATCGGCGGTTCCCCGTCCGGCCCCGTCACGGGATCGCCGTGCTGGACCCGGTTGGCCCACGGCAGGTACTCCATCGCCTGATGGATGCCGTCGAGCTCGCGGCCCGGGATCGGCAGATCGCGCCACGCTGTCGCGCCGCCGGCCAGCACCACCGCGTCGAAGTCCTTGCGCAGCTGCTGGGCCGTGAGGTCCACGCCGACGTTGACCCTCGGACAGAACTCGGTGCCCTCGGCGATCATCTGCTCCAGACGACGGTCGATGTGGCGCTTCTCCATCTTGAATTCCGGGATGCCGTAGCGCAGCAGGCCGCCGATGCGGTCGTCGCGCTCGAACACCGTCACGGCGTGACCGGCGCGGGTGAGCTGCTGGGCGGCGGCCAGGCCGGCCGGACCCGAGCCGACGACGGCGACGGTCTTGCCGGTACGCACAGCGGGCGGCAGCGGCACCACCCAACCCTCCTCGAAGGCCTTGTCGATGATCTCGACCTCGACCTGCTTGATGGTGACCGGATCCTGGTTGATGCCGAGCACACACGAGCCCTCGCACGGCGCGGGACACAGCCGTCCGGTGAACTCCGGGAAGTTGTTGGTGGCGTGCAGACGCTCGATCGCGTCGCGCCAGCGGCCGGTGCGGACCAGGTCGTTCCATTCGGGGATCAGGTTCCCGAGCGGACAACCGTTGTGGCAGAACGGAATCCCGCAGTCCATGCAGCGCGCCGCCTGCTCCTGCAGCGCGTCGTGGGAGAAGTCCTCGTACACCTCTTTCCAGTCGAGCAGGCGCAGCGGGACCGGCCGGCGCGGCGGGGTCTCGCGTCGGGTGTGCTTGAGGAAGCCGCGCGGATCAGCCACTTGCGGCCGCCATGATCGCTTCGGCAATTCCGTTCTCGTCAGCGCCGGTCCGTTCGGCGTCGGCGATCGCTTCCAGCACCCGCCGGTAGTCGCGGGGCATCACCTTGGTGAAGTGCTTCACGTGGGCGCTCCAGTCGTCGAGGATGCGCTGCCCGACAGCGGAATCGGTGGCGTCCACGTGGGCCTGGATCATGCCCTGCAGGTACTCCAGGTCCTCGTCGTCGAGGTCCTCGAGGTCCACCATCTCGGCGTTGAGGTTCTGCGGCAGCTTGTTGTCCGGGTCGTAGACGTAGGCGATGCCACCGGACATGCCGGCCGCGAAGTTGCGGCCGGTGGGGCCGAGGACGACCACCCGTCCGCCGGTCATGTACTCGCAGCCGTGGTCGCCGACGCCTTCGACGACCGCATGCGCGCCGGAGTTACGCACCGCGAACCGCTCCCCCACCTGACCGCGCAGAAACACCTGCCCGTTGGTGGCGCCGAACAGGATCACGTTGCCTGCGATGATGTTGTCCTCGGCGACGTAGTCGGCCGGCGCGTTGTCGGATGGCCGCACGACGATGCGGCCGCCCGAAAGCCCCTTGCCGACATAGTCGTTGGCGTCGCCGTACACCCGCAGCGTGATGCCCTTCGGAACGAACGCGCCGAAGCTGTTGCCCGCCGACCCGTCGAACGTGATATCGATGGTTCCGTCCTGAAGCCCCTGCCCGCCGTAGGCTTTGGTGACCTCGTGGCCGAGCATGGTGCCGACGGTGCGGTTGACGTTGGCGATCGTCGTCGAAAAACGAACGGGCGAAGCGGCATCTAAGGCTTCGCGGCACATCACGATCAGCTGCTGGTCGAGCGCCTTGTCCAGGCCGTGGTCCTGACGTGAGCTGCAGTACAGGTCCTGGTTCATGAACGCCGACTCGGGCTGGTGCAGCACCGGTGTCAGGTCCAGTTTGTGGGCCTTCCAGTGCTCGGCGGCCTTGGTGGTATCCAGTGCGTCGACCTGGCCGACCATCTCGTTGACGGTGCGGAAGCCCAACTGCGCCATCAGCTCGCGCACTTCCTCGGCGATGAACAGGAAGAAGTTCTCGACGAACTCCGGCTTGCCGGTGAAGCGTTGCCGCAGGATCGGGTTCTGCGTCGCCACCCCGACCGGGCAGGTGTCGAGGTGACACACCCGCATCATGATGCAGCCCGACACCACCAGGGGCGCGGTGGCGAAGCCGAACTCCTCGGCGCCGAGCAACGCTGCGATCACCACGTCGCGCCCGGTCTTGAGCTGGCCGTCGACCTGGACCACGATGCGGTCGCGAAGACCGTTGAGCAGCAACGTCTGCTGCGTCTCGGCCAAGCCGAGCTCCCACGGCGCACCCGCGTGCTTCATCGACGTCAGCGGCGTCGCTCCGGTTCCGCCGTCGTGGCCGGAGATCAGCACCACGTCGGCGTGCGCCTTCGAGACACCCGCTGCGACGGTGCCGACGCCCGTCTCGCTGACCAGCTTGACATGCACGCGAGCCTGCGGGTTGGCGTTCTTGAGGTCGTGGATCAGCTGGGCCAGATCCTCGATCGAGTAGATGTCGTGGTGCGGCGGGGGCGAGATCAGGCCCACACCGGGCGTGGAGTGCCGCACCTCGGCCACCCACGGGTAGACCTTGTTACCCGGAAGCTGGCCGCCCTCACCGGGTTTGGCTCCCTGGGCCATCTTGATCTGGATGTCGGTGCAGTTGGTCAGGTAGTGGCTGGTGACACCGAACCGGCCGGACGCCACCTGCTTGATGGCGCTGCGCCGCCAGTCGCCGTTCTCGTCGCGGTCGAACCGGCTGATGTGCTCACCGCCCTCACCTGAATTCGACCGGCCGCCAAGGCGGTTCATGGCGATGGCCAGCGTCTCGTGCGCCTCGGCGGAGATCGACCCGTAGCTCATCGCACCGGTCGAGAACCGCTTGACGATCTCGCTGGCCGGCTCCACCTCATCCAGCGGCACCGGCGAGCGGACGCCGTCTTTGAACTTGAGCAGCCCGCGTAGCGAGGCCATCCGTTCGCTCTGGTCGTCGACCAGCTTGGTGTACTCCTTGAAGATCGAGTACTGGCCGGTGCGGGTGGAGTGCTGCAGCTTGAACACGGTGTCGGGATTGAACAGGTGGTATTCACCCTCACGCCGCCACTGGTATTCGCCGCCGACCTCGAGTTCGCGGTGCGCCCACTCGGTGGGCTGGTCGAGGTAGGCCAGCCGGTGGCGGGCGGCCACGTCGTCGGCGATGTCGTCGAGGTCGATGCCGCCGACCGGGCACGTCAGCCCCGTGAAGTACTCGTCGAGCACCTGCTGGCTGATGCCGATGGCCTGGAACAGCTGCGCCCCGGTGTAGGAGGCCAGCGTCGAGATGCCCATCTTGGACATCACCTTCAGCACACCCTTGCCCGCGGCCTTGACGTAGTTCTTCTTGGCCGTCTCGCTGTCGAGCTCGGTCAGCACACCACGGTCGACCATGTCCTCGATCGACTCGAACACCATGTACGGGTTGATCGCGGCGGCACCGAATCCGACCAGGCACGCCATGTGGTGCACCTCGCGCGCGTCGCCGCATTCGACGACCAAGCCGACCTGGGTGCGGGTGCGGTCGCGCACCAGGTGATGGTGCACGGCCGACACGGCCAACAGCGACGGGATCGGCGCCATCTGCTCGTTGGACTCGCGGTCGGACAGCACGATGATTCGGGCGCCGTCGCGGATGGCCGCCGACACCTTGGCGCGCACGTTGTCGAGCGCTTCCTTGAGGCCCTGGCCGCCCCGGTTCACCGGGAACAGGCAGCGGATCACGGCGGTGGACAGGCCGTGGCGGCGGCCGTCGATCTCCTGCTCGGGGTCGAGGTTGACCAGCTTGGCCAGCTCGTGGTTGCGGATGATCGGCTGCGACAGCACGATCTGGCGGCACGACTCCGGTCCCGGGTTCAGCAGGTCGCCCTCCGGGCCCATCGCACCCTGCAGGCTGGTCACCACCTCTTCGCGGATCGCGTCCAGCGGCGGGTTGGTGACCTGGGCGAACATCTGGTGGAAGTAGTCGAACAACATCCGCGGCCGCGCGGACAGCACCGCGATCGGGGTGTCGGTGCCCATCGAGCCGATCGGCTCGGCGCCGGTGCGGGCCATCGGCGCGACGAGCAGGTTGAGTTCCTCGTAGGTGTAGCCGAAAGCCTGCTGGCGCAACACCACTCGGTGGTGCGGCATCCGCACATAGTCGCCCTGCGGCAGCTCGTCGAGACGAAACAGGCCTTGGTCGAGCCATTCCTGATAGGGATGCTCGGCGGCGAGTTCGGCCTTGATCTCCTCGTCGTCGACGATGCGGCCCTGGGCGGTGTCGACCAGGAACATTCGGCCGGGCTGCAGCCGCATCTTGCGCACCACGGTCGACGGGTCCAGGTTGAGCACGCCGGCCTCCGACGCCATCACGACGAGGCCGTCGGCGGTCACCCAGATCCGTGACGGCCGAAGGCCGTTGCGGTCCAGCACCGCGCCGATCACGGTCCCGTCGGTGAAACACACCGACGCCGGGCCGTCCCACGGCTCCATCAACGAGTCGTGGAACTCGTAGAACGCCCGGCGAGCCGGATCCATCGACTCGTGACGCTCCCAGGCCTCCGGGATCATCATCAGCACCGCGTGCGGAAGGCTGCGGCCCCCCAGGTGCAGCAACTCCAGCACCTCGTCGAACCGCGCGGTGTCGGACGCGCCGGGGGTGCAGACCGGGGTGATCTTCTCCAGGTCGGACCCGAACAGATCGGTGCGGATCAGCGCCTCGCGGGCGCGCATCCAGTTCTCGTTGCCGGTGACGGTGTTGATCTCGCCGTTGTGGGCGATGCGTCGGAACGGGTGCGCCAGCGGCCACGACGGAAACGTGTTGGTGGAGAACCGCGAGTGCACGATGCCCAGCGCACTGGTGAGCCGCTCGTCCTGCAGATCCAGGTAGAACGCCTTGAGCTGCGGCGTGGTCAGCATGCCCTTGTAGACGAAGGTCTGCCCGGAAAGACTTGGGAAGTAGACGGTTTCGCGCCCGGGCCCGTCCTGGCCGGGGCCGCGGGTGCCCAACTCGTGTTCGGCGCGCTTGCGCACCACGTAGGCGCGACGCTCCAAGTCCATGCCGGAGGCGCCCGCGATGAACAGTTGGCGAAACGTCGGCATCGCGTCGCGCGCCAGGGCCCCCAACGAGGACTCGTCGGTGGGCACCTCGCGCCAGCCCAGCACCTGAAGCCCTTCGGCCTCGGCGATCTTCTCGACGGCCTCACAGGCCGCCGCGGCGTCCTTGGACGACTGCGGCAGGAACGCGATGCCCGTCGCGTAGCTGCCGTAGGGGGGCAGTTCGAAAGCCCCCTGTTCCTTCAGAACAGCCCGCAGGAACTCATCGGGCACCTGCAGCAGGATGCCCGCCCCGTCGCCGGTGTGCGGCTCTGCGCCCTGGGCACCGCGGTGCTCCAGGTTCAACAGCGCGGTGATGGCCTTGTCGACGATGTCGCGACTGCGACGACCGTGCATGTCGGCCACCATGGCCACGCCGCACGCATCGTGCTCGAACGCGGGGTTGTAGAGCCCTTGAATCCTGGGCGTCATTCCCACCTATCCCTTTTCCGCACGCCTTGAAGCTGTTTTCACGGCGGCCGTACAGCGGCGTTGCGGCCGGCCTGCGAGGGGCGCCTCCGTGCTGCACCGAACGACGGCCTTATCCCAACTCGCTTAAGTGGAGAAAACGATATGACAAACCATGCCTGACATGCCAACTTAGTGGACCCTAACCACCCGGTGGCCGCTCGTTGGACCCGTCGTCTGCCTGCCGCCGTCGTATCAGCGAATACCGTTGCAGCTCTGTACTTTTCGATTAGATAAGCCGAGGGCCGCCGTGTCAAGGGACTGGACAATCCTAACTTTTCGCAGGTCTTCTGATTTGCTGTGAGACTCAGCCCACACCTACAGGCTGGGTGAACTTCATCACAGACCCTTTGCGCAAAGCCTAGTCAGATTCTTAGAGAACGGCGCGCACGCTCGCTTCGGGCGACAAATCCAGCCTTCGCAGCAGTTGCGCGTTGATTGCCACCACCACGGTGGACGCCGACATCAGCAGCGCGCCGACCGACATCGGCATCACAAAGCCCACCGGCGCCAGCACACCGGCCGCCAACGGCACCGCGATCAGGTTGTATCCGGCTGCCCACCAAAGGTTTTGCTTCATCTTGCGATACGCCGCCTTGGACAGCTCGATCACCGAGAGCACTGACCGCGGATCGGAACTGGCGAGGATCACCCCTGCCGAGGCGATCGCCACATCGGTGCCCGCACCGATCGCGATACCGACGTCCGCCTGCGCCAGCGCCGGTGCGTCGTTGACCCCGTCACCGACCATCGCGACCTTGAGCCCTTCGGCTTGCAGCGACGCCACCTTGGCGGCCTTGTCCTCGGGCCGGACCCCGGCGAAGACCCGGTCGATGCCCAGTTGGGCAGCCACCGAGTCGGCGACCGCCTGCGCGTCACCGGTGATCATCATCACCTTGATGCCGAGCCGGTGCAGCGCGTCCACGGCCTGCCGCGACTCCTCGCGCACCTCGTCGGCCAAGGCCAACGCGCCCACGGGGGTCCCGTCGACGAGCACGTGCAGGATCGTCGCGCCCTGCTCGCGCCACCGCTGTACCTCGGGCAGCTCTTCTTGATCGGCTTCGGATAGCAGCCGTGGGCCCCCGACCTGGACCGTGCGGCCGTCCACCCGCGCGCTGACGCCGACGGCGGGCGAGGACGTGAAGTCCGACCAGGCAGGCAGGTTCAGCGCGCGCCGACGGGCGGTCTCCACGATCGCCCTGGCCAGCGGGTGCTCGGAATCGGCCTCGGCGGCGGCGGCGAGCGCAACCACCTCGTCGTCGGAATGGCCCGCCGCGGTCACAACGGCGATCACCGTGGGCTCGCCCTTCGTCAGCGTGCCGGTCTTGTCGAACAGCACCGCGCCCACCGTGCGCATGCTCTCCAACGCGAGCCTGTCCTTGACCAGCACGCCGCCCCGCGCGGCGCGTTCGGTCGCGATCGAGACCACCAGGGGGATCGCCAGCCCCAGCGCGTGCGGGCAGGCGATCACCAGCACCGTGATCGTGCGGATGACCGCAAGCTGGGGTACACCGACGAAACCCCAGACCACCGCGGTGATCGCGGCCGCCCCCAGCGCGAACCAGAACAGCCAGCCCGCGGCGACGTCGGCGATTCGCTGCGCCCGTGACGACGAGTTCTGCGCCTCGGTCACCAGCCGCTGGATGCCTGCGAGCGCGGTGTCGTCGCCCACGGCGGTCACCTTCACCCGCAGCCCCGAGTCGGTGGCGACGGTGCCCGCGACCACGTGATCGCCGACGCCGCGGCGCACCGGCCGCGATTCGCCGGTGACCATCGACTCGTCGACGTCCGCGGTGCCGTCGACGATCTCGCCGTCGGCGGGCACGCTGCCGCCGGGCCGCACGATCACGACGTCGCCGGTGCGCAGGTCGGCGGGCGCGACGAGCTCGACATCGTCACCCACCACCCGTTCGGCCTCGTCGGGCAGCAGCGCCGCCAGCGAATCGAGCGCGGAAGTGGTCTGCGCCAGCGAGCGCATCTCGATCCAGTGGCCGAACAGCATGATCACGATCAGCAGCGCCAGCTCCCACCAGAAGTCGAGCTGGTGGTGCAGCAGGCCCAGGCTCGCACCCCATGACGACAGGAACGCGACGGTCAGCGCCAGGCCGATCAGCAACATCATTCCCGGTGTGCGGGAACGGATTTCACTGATGGCACCGGTGAGGAACGGACGGCCACCCCAGAGGTACATCACCGTGCCCAGCACCGGTGATACCCACCGCGCCCCGGCCACGTCGGGCACCGAATAGCCGAGGATCATCGCGAACATCTCCGACAGCCCGGCCGTCGGGATCGCAAGCACCAGCATGATCCAGAACAGCCGCCGGAACTGCGCGACGTGATCCGCGTGACCACCGTGCCCGCCATGACCGCCGTGTTCGCCGTGTTGGGTCCTCGCCGGCTGGGAGGCGGCGTGGCCGACGTGGGTGTCGTGTTGGGTCATGGCGATACTCTATACCCCCTAGGGGTATATGGCCAGACCTGAGCGGTCAGGCTGGTTCGCGATGTCATACCCGCTGTGTACCCCGCTCGGCCGGTTCGGCGTGGTGACGCGCGAAGAGGGGCCGCACCGCTGCGTGGCCTCGATCCCCGTGGGCGGGGCCGTCAACCCGCTGACCGCCGCGCCGACCATCGCGCCGCTGGCGATGCTCGTGGATCACGTCGGAGGCCTGGTCAACCACCACCGCCGCGAAGCCGACGAGTGGACGGTCACCAGCGAGTTGTCGTTGGAGTTGATCCCCGAGGCGGTGGACGTCGTCGCGTCGGCACCCGATGTGCCGGTGGTCGCGACGGCCCGACCGTTCGGCCCCAAGGATGAGGTCGCGCTGGGTCTGTGCGAGTTCACCCACCGCGACGTCGTCCTGGCCACCGCGACCGTGCGCTCCTTCTTCATCCGCGCGGCCGGCCGGGTCTCGAAATTCCCCGACGGTCCGACAGGCCCGCCGCCGCCCGTCCCACTCGCCGAGAAGATGGCCGTCACCGTGGCCGAAGGGGGCGGCGCCGGACAAGTGCTTGCGCAGGCATCCGATCCGGTGCTCAACAACAGCCTCGGCATCGTGCACGGCGGCGTTTCGGCCATGGCGCTCGAGATGGTCGCCTCGGCGGCGCTCAACGCCAGCCGCCCGCACGAACCGCTGCGCACGGCGTCGCTGCGGGTCAACTTCCTGCGCGAGTTCCGCAGTGGTGCCCAATCTCGTTACGTGGGAACCACTTTGCGGGTCGGACGCCGCACCGGCGTCGCCGAGGCGCAAGCGCTGCACGCCGACGGTCCGCCGGCGATCATCGCGCGGGTCACCGCCTACCGCTAGAAAGCCGGTGTTCGGTGCCCGGTTCGACTAGCATCCGCACCATGCCCGATCCCCCCGAAACCGGCGGTGGACTAGGCGGATTCATCCGGCGGTCGGGGTATCTGCGCAAGTGGCTGATCCTGGGAATCGCGATCGGTGTCATCGCCGGCCTCGGTGCGGTGACGTTCTATCTGGCCCTCGACTACGCGGGGCGATTCCTGCTCGGCTACCTGGCCGGCTACGACATCCCCAAGCCGATCGGCGACGGCGGCGACCCCGGCTCACCGGGGTTCGAACGGCCGTGGGCGATCCCCTTGGTGGCGTTCGGCGGCGCGCTGGTGTCGGCGGTGCTGGTGGCGAAGTTCGCGCCCGAGGCCGAAGGCCACGGCACCGACAGCGCGATCGAGGCCGTGCACACCGACCCGCGCGCCATCCGGGGCCGGGCGATCGTGGTCAAAACGATCGCCAGCGCGCTGACCATCGGGTCGGGCGGGTCCGGCGGCCGGGAAGGCCCCGCCGCACAGATCTCGGCGGGCTTCGGGTCGTTGCTCACCCGGTGGCTGAACCTGCCGTATGAGGACGGCCGGATCGCGGTGTCGCTGGGTATCGGCTCGGGCATCGGGGCGATATTCGGTGCGCCGCTTGGCGGTGCGGTGCTGGCCGCGTCGATCGTCTACCGCGAGGATTTTGACTTCAAGGCGTTGATCCCCGGGTTCATCACCTCGGCGACGGCCTACGCCGTGCTCGGTTCGATCCTCGGGTTCGATCCGCTGTTCGGGTTCATGGCCCCCGACTTTCGCTTCGACCATCCGCTGGATCTGACGTGGTTTCTGGTAATCGGCGTCGTCGCGGCGTTCTTCGGTTACCTGTACGCCCGGATGTTCTACGGAACGGTCGCGGTGACGGCGAAGCTGCCCGGCCACAAGGTGATCAAGCCCGCGCTCGGGGGCCTGGCGGTCGGCCTGCTGGCGTTGGTGATCCCGCAGATCCTGGCCAGCGGCTACGGCTGGGCGCAGAAGGCCGGGGCCGCCGACACCCTGCTGGCCATGCCGCTGTGGATCGTGCTGCTGTTGCCGTTGGCCAAGATCGTGGCGACCTCGCTGTCGATCGGCACGGGCGGCTCGGGCGGCATCTTCGGACCCGGTGTCGTCATCGGTGCGTTCGTCGGCGCGGCGATCTGGCGCCTCGGGCACGACCTCGGGCTGCCCGGAATACCCGACAGCCCAGCCGTTTTCGTCATCGTCGGGATGATGGCCTGCTTCGGCAGCGTCGCGCACGCGCCGCTGGCGGTGATGATCATGGTCGCCGAGATGACCGGGTCCTTCTCCGTCATCCCGTGCGCGATGGTCGCCGTCGGAATCTCCTACCTGCTGATCCTGCGCACCGACGTGTCGATCTATCAGGCGCAACGCTCCAACCGCGACGCCGCCGCCGCGCCACGCCGCTCCGAATAGGTTGCTGACGTCGCTATTTGAGTTTGCGGAGACCTCCAGGTACTTGCGTAATCACAGGTGAAAAATATTTCTGAAAAGCCTATTGATCTTGGCGAACTCCACCTAACATTGGTGCTTGTCACGTACAGCCGCTGGTGGGCCGGGGGGTAGCCAGCACAATAGCGGCCGATAGCCGCTCGACGGTTGGCGACCGGGGATGTGGATGGGGGACCCCGGTCGCCAATCTCGTCTGTCTACTTCTTTTTCGCACTCCGCGCCGCGCCCTTTTCGGTGCGGGCCCCGCGGTTGGCGAGTTCGCCACCGGAGTTCTCCAGGTGCGCCCGGATGAACCACTGGAACTTCTCCAGCTCACCGGTGTGCCCGATGAGCATGTCCTGCGACACCAGGTCGAGGTCCTCCAGCATGTCGATGCACTTGCGGGTGTCCTCGATGACCCCGCTGTAGACGAGGTCGAGGGCCGCCAGGTGGGCCTGCGCGGTGTCTCGTTCCACCGAGTAGTCGTCCCAGGTGCGGTCCTTGAGGATCGCGCCGGGCGTGCCCAGCGGTGACCTCCCCAGCGCGGCGATGCGCTCGGCCGCTTCGTCGGCGTAGGCGCGTACGAGCGCCACCTGCGGGTCGATCATCTCGTGCACGCCGATGAAGTTCGGCCCGACGACGTTCCAGTGCACGTGCTTGAGCGTCAGATGCAGATCGTTGTAGGTGCTCAGCTGCTTCTGCAACAGGTCGGCCACCTTGTCGGCGTCGCGCTCGTTCATGCCCGGAATGGTGTATCCACTCATCGATATCGCTCCTTCACATCATCGGTCGTCGTGCGCCGAGTACCCACGCGGCAGAACAGGTAACCGAAGCGGGCTAGGGTCACCGGCGTGAAGACGCTGCGCCTTGTGCTGGCCGTCGTGACGGCGACGACGATGACGTGGGCCGGCACCGCGGACGCGGCGGCCATCGCCACACCCAACTGGTCGGGACTGGACGCCCGTGCCTACGCGACCCCGATACCGCCCGCAGGCCGGCTGATCGATTTCCGTCCGCTGGATCCGGCGCTCTCGGTCGCCGGAGCGGCTACGGCGTACCGGTTCCTGTACTCGACGACCAACCAGCACGACCAGCCGGCGGTGGGCACCGCCGCCCTCTTCACACCGAAAACCGCCCCGCCACAAGGTGGATGGCCCGTCATCGCCTGGGCCCACGGCACCGTCGGCCTCGGCGACGACTGCACACCGTCAGCCCGGCCACGAAGCTCGCGCGACGACGAGTACCTGACGCACTGGCTGCAGCAGGGGTATGCGGTGGTGGCCGCCGACTACGTCGGCCTGGGCACGCCCGGGCTGATGAGCTACCTCAACGGCGCGAGCACCGCGCACGGGATCGTCGACGCGGTGATCGCCGCGCACCACATGAACCTGCCGCTGTCGCCGAAATGGGCGGTGGTCGGGCAGTCGCAGGGTGGTGCCGCCGCCATCGACACCGCCGCCCGGGCATCCGAATTCAGCGTGGGCTCGGGCCTGGACTACCGCGGGGTCGTGGCGACCGGCACCCCCGCCAACGTCTCGACGTTGGTCAAGCAGGCCGGGCCCGACATGACCGTGCCGCCCAACCTCGACCCGATCGCCAATGCCTACGCCGCATACATCATCGCGGCGTTGCGGGAGGCGAACCCGGGATTGGGCATCGACAGCGCACTGACGCCGGCCGCGCGCGCCGCGGCCGACCAAGCCGAGACAGCGTGCGTGCGCGACCTGGCGGACGCGCTCGCCGATATGACGGTGCCCGGGTTCTTCGCCGCCCCGATGTCGTCGTTGCCCGGCTTCGACGAGGTCGTCGACGGCTACATGGGCACACCGCAATCCGGATTCGACCGGCCGATCTTCCTCGGGGTGGGCCTGCAAGACCACGACGTGCCCCCGGACCTGACGCTGAGGTTTTACGGCCGGTTGGTCGGCAACGGTCAAGACGTCGTCCTCAAGGTCTACCCCGACGACGACCACAGCAGCACGGTGCTGGCGTCGACGGCGGACTCGACGCCGTTTCTGCAGCGCGTGTTCGCCGACTGAGCCGAGCTAGATCGCGCGAAGTCGCGGGATCGCCTGGCGCGGGCCGAACCGCGGCAGCACCGCCATGCCGCTGACCTCCAGCAGCCGCACGGCACGGTGGCGGTGGGGCCGCAGCGGCGCGAGAAGTTCGACCATGGCGGCGTCGTCGATCGGATGGCCGAGCAGGCTCCAACCGATCATCTTGGCGAGGTGAAAGTCCCCGACCGACAACGCGTCGGCGTCGCCGAACGCCCGCTGGACGGTCTCGGCTGCCGTCCACTCCCCGACACCGGGCAGCGACATCAGCGCGGCGCGCGCCTGCTCGGGCGGGCGGGCGGCCAGCCGCTCCAGCGCGTCCGCCCGCTGGGCGCAGCCCACGATCGTGCGGGCCCGGCGCGGGTCCACGTTGGCCTTGTGGAACTCCCACGACGGGATGCGCCGCCACACCTCGGCGGGCGGCGGGACCCGTAGATGGGCGGGCGCGGGACCCGGTGCGGGCGTGCCGTACCTGGTGACCAGCGTCCGCCAGGCCCGGCGCGCGTCCTTGCCGTACACCCGCTGCTCGAGAACCGCCGGGATCAGCGCTTCGAGCACCCGGTCGGTGCGGCCCAGCCGCAGATGTGGCACCCTCCGGTGCGCCGCGGCGATGGTGGGCTCCTCGGGCGCGAACCCCGAGCTGTCGTCCTGGCTGCCCAGCAGGGCAGGCAAAGTTTCGGCGAATTCCGTTGCGCCGCTTCCCCATGCCTCGCACTCGACGGTGTCGGGCGCGGATCTGGTGATGCGGGCGGTGACCGGGCCGCTGCGCATCAGGCTGGTGCGCCAGATCGCGCCGTCGGGCGCGTCGTGATAGCACGGGTCCGACCGGCCACGGCGCAACGGCGACAGCGTCAGGTCGGGACTGACCGGCCCGTCGAAGACCACCCGGCGCACGACGCTGACCGAGCTGTGCACCGCTTCAGGCTAGGCGATGGTGATGTCGGCCTTGTCGGGGTAGAACGCGACGTGTCCGGCGATGGCCGCCACGGCGGGATAGGGCTGCCGGTAGGTCCAGATCGCGTCGTCGACGGTGTCGCCCGCCGCGGTGACGACGTGGTAGTAGCCGGCCTCACCCTTGTACGGGCAGTACGTCTGCGTGCCGCTGGACACAAGCCGCTCGGACACGACGTCGACCCGCGGGATGTACTGCACCGGCGGGTACGTCGACTCCCGCAGCGTCAGCGCGTTCTCCGTCTCGGCGACGACTTCGCCTGCGACCCGAACGGTGACCCGCCTGCCAGTCGGCTCGATGGTGATCGGATGCGACGCGGTGGGTTCCAGTACAGGGCGATCGCTCATGTTTCCACGGTGGCTACGATCGCGACATGAGTCAACAAGGGCCGCCGTCCGCGCAGGCTTCGATCACCATCAACGCCGATCCCGCGGAGGTGTACGCGCTGATCACCGATCTGCCGACGCTTGCGTCGCTGGCCGAGGAGACCCACGCCATGGAGTGGTCGAAGGGCGACCGTGCGCAGCCCGGCGCGGTGTTCAAGGGACAGAACCGCAACGGTTCCAGGACGTGGACCACGACCTGCACGGTCACCGAGGCCGAACCGGGTCGGACGTTCGCCTTCGACGTCCGGTCGCTGGCGGTGCCCGTCGCGCACTGGCGCTACGACATCGTCGCCGGCGACGGCGGCTGCACGGTGACCGAGCGGACGTGGGACAAGAGGCCCGGCTGGTTTCGCAAGCCGGCGAGCATGGCCACCGGCGTCAAAAACCGCGACGCGGCCAACGCCGAGCACATCCGCGTGACGTTGCGGCGATTGAAAGAGAAGGCCGAAAGCGTGCGCACCGCCTGATGACCGAGTTGCAGCGCCGCGGCGCGGTGTTCGTGTTGACCCTGGGCTCCGACGAGAACCGCTTTCATCCGGACCTGTTGACCCGGATCAACGCCGCGCTCGACGAGATCGAGGCCGCCGAAGGGCCCAAGGCGGTGGTCACCACGGGCGTCGGCAAGTTCTACTCCAACGGCCTGGACCTGGATTTCATGGCGGCCAATCCCGGCGCGGCCGAAGCGAACCTGGCCGAGGTGCACGCGTTGTTCGCGCGGGTGTTGGCTTTTCCCGCACCGATCGTCGCCGCCGTGCAGGGCCACGCGTTCGCCGCGGGCGCGATGCTGGCGCTGGCGCACGATCTGATCGTGATGCGCGGTGATCGCGGCTTCTTCTGCCTGCCCGAGGTCGATCTGGGCATCCCGTTCACCGCGGGGATGAACGCCCTGATCCGGGCGCGGTTGCCGATCGCCACCGCGCACGAAGCGATGACGACGGGGCGTCGCTACGGCGGCGAGGATGCCCGCGAGGCCGGCATCGTCGCGGCCACCGCGGGCGAGAACGAGGTGCTCGACGTCGCGCTCGCGCGGGCCGAGGAACGCGCGGCCAAGGCGGGCGCGGTCTTCGGCACGATCAAGGCGCGGCTCTACGGCGAGGTGATCGCCGAACTGAAGGCAGGCTAGACATTAAGCGCCGAATCTGAACTTGTGCACGCGAATTCTGTGATTTCCGTGCATCAACTTCAGCTTCGAACCAGGCTCAGAACGCGTAGCGGTGGTATTGCGCCATGTAGCGCAATGACGGCACGGCCCGCATCGCGTTGGACACCGCGCGGTAGTACCAGGCCACCCCGTCGAACGACGGGGAGTCGAACGGTGAAACCCACGCCAGCAGCCGCACTCCCGGCACCGCGTCGACGATGTCGTCGGGTTTGTCGACGCCCCAGCGCAGCGTCGCGCCCGCGCGGCGCACCACCGCGTTCATCCACTGCGCCCGGATACCGAGCCGGCTGAACGCGTCGAATTGCAGTTCTCCGGAAGGGAATCGGTCCACGATACGGCGCAGCAGCGCGATGCCGTCGGACGGTTCGAGATACATGGTGAGACCCTCGGCGATCATCAGCGCCGGCCGGTCGGTGGGGATGGCGGCGAGCCAGTCCGGGTCGGTGACCGAGGCGGGCACGACGTGGTAGTGGTCGCGGGCCGGGTAGAGCGCCCGGCGCAACTCGGCGACGTCGGGGTAGTCGACGTCGTACCACTCGACGCCGGGGCCGGGGTCCAGCCGGAACGCCCGCGCATCCAGTCCGCAGCCCAGGTGCAGCACGACGGCCTCGGGATGCACCGCGAGGCACTGCCGCGCCCAGAGGTCGAAGTGTGCCGTGCGGGTGGTCACCGACGGCGAATTGGTCGTAGTGATCGACGTTTTCGACCAGTCGTAGTCGATGCGGTCGACGATGTCTCTGGCGAACCGGTCGCCGAGGATCGGTTTCGGCAGGTCGGCGTCGAGCGCCTTGGCGTAGAGCGTGGCCAGCATGGTCTGCGGGGCACCGGACAGATCGACGTGCAGCTTCTCACCCACCCGTTCGAGGCTAGCGCCCGCGCGTCAACCCGCTTTGCTCGCCCGCCTCGCGTCGCGTAGACCAGCCCAGAACTTGGCGGCCTCCCGAATGGATTCCTCGACCGGCCTTGGCTGCCAACCCAATTCACGTCTGGCCTTGCTGCAGTCGACCGGCGCCTCCGCGCGCATCAGCCGCAACGAGTTCAGCGACAGCTTCTCGTCAGTGCCGCGCAACCGCGCCTTGACGCTGCCGAGCGTGGCCAGCAGGTAGGCCATCGGCAACGGAATCGATTTGGTTGGCGGGTCCATTCCCGCGGCCTCCGCGGCGATCCTGATCACCTCGGCGTTGGTGATCATCTTCTCCGAGATCAGGTAGCGCTCGCCGACGCGGCCGTGCTCGGCGGCCAACAGCATCGCGCGGGCGGCGTCGTCCACGCCGACGGCTTCGAGTTCGATGCCGCGCAACACGAACGGGATCTTGCCGAACGCCGCGCCGGCGATGATGGCGCCGTGCGGGGTGCGACCCCAGTCGCCGGCGCCGTACGTCGTCGACACGCACATCGCCACCGCGGGCAACCCGTGCTCGCGCGCATATCGCAGCACCATGTTCTCGGCCTGCACCCGGGACCGCACATACGGCGTCAGCCCGCGGTCGGAGACGACGTCGTTCTCGTCGGCGACGCGGCCGCGGCGCCGGCCCACCGTCGCATAGCTGGAGGTGTAGACGAACCGGCGCAGGTTGGCGTTCTTGGCCACCTCCAACACGTTTCGGGTGCCGTCGACGTTGGTGTGAAACAGCGGCGCCGGGTCGCGCAGCCACCCCCGGGTGTCCACGACGCAGTAGTAGACGTCGTCGCAGCCGTCCATCGCCTCGGCCAACGTGTCGTTGTCCCAGATGTCGCCGAGGAATCTCTGCACCGGCAGGTCGTCGATGCCGATCGTGTTGGCGGTCGGGCGCACCATCGCGCGCACCTGGTGGCCGTCGCCGACAAGCAACCGGGTGACGTGCGAGCCGAGGAAGCCGTTGGCGCCGATGACGAGCTTGGGTGCTGAGTTCATTCGGCACCGCCGTACTGCCGCATCCAGTTTCGCGCCTCGTCGGTCAGCGTGCCGAGTTCCTCGGCCTTGCGGCACCACTTCACCGCGGCCTTGACGAACCGCAGCGGGTTGTAGATGTCCTCCTGGCGGCGCCACAACCCGTCGCCGGCGTAGGTGATGATCGAGATGTTGGTGGCGCTGATGACGGTGCCGTCGCCCGGGTCACGCATCGGGTTGTCGAGTTCGCAGATGACGCGGCCGGTCGGCTCGTCGAAGACCGTCCACAGCGACGGGAACGACGTCATGTGGTTGCCGGGGAAGCTCTCCATCGTCTTCCAGATCCAGGCGCGCACCTCTTCGCGGCCCCGCATCGTGCCCGCGGCGTGCTCGACGTACTCGACGTCGGGGGTGTACTGCGCGACCCACGGGTCCCAGTCGCGGGTCTGCGCGGCGCGGTCCACGGTCGCCTCGAACTGTTCGAACGCTGCAGCCATTTCCTCCCGGCTGAACACCTTGCCTGTCACGCCAAAACTAGAACACGTTCTACTGGGTTTGTCGAGCGTCAGTGGACGCTGAGCACCCGACGGTCGCCGATCGGGCCCTGCAACGGCACCTCGAGCGTGCCGAACACCGCGATCTGGATGCATGCCCGGCCGACGGCCTCGGGCAGGGTTCCGCCGCTGAGCTCGACGGTGACGGTGTCGGCGGTTTCGTGCGTCTTCGCCGTCACGCCATAGCACTGCGGGGTGCCCGTGGTGAAGTGCAGCGCCAGCGTGTCGGCGCCGGCACGGCTCCACGCCTCGACGGGCATCGGGTGCGGATCGACGATCGCGGGGTTGTCGGTGAACAGCACCCCTGGTCGCGGAGGCACCTCGGGCGGTTGCACCGTTGTCGGCTCGGCCGTCGCCACGGGCGCCAGGCAGATGGCCAGGGCCGCCGCGTACACCACGGTGAGGGCGCGCATCCCCCCACGGTAATGGCCGGCGGATGAAGTCGGCGAGCACAATGGTTACAGGCTGAAACGACAGTGAAGGAGAAAGCGTGACCACAACGCGGAAGGCCATCCTGGCCGGCGGCTGCTTCTGGGGCATGCAGGACCTGATCCGCAAGCAGCCCGGTGTGCTCTCGACCCGCGTCGGCTACACCGGCGGCGAGAACGCCAACCCCACCTACCGCAACCACCCCGGACACGCCGAGGCCATCGAGATCATCTACGACCCGGCGCAGACCGACTACCGCACGCTGTTGGAGTTCTTCTTCCAGATCCACGATCCGACCACCAAAGACCGGCAGGGCAACGACATCGGGACCAGCTACCGGTCGGCGATCTTCTACCTCGATGACGAGCAGAAGCAGATCGCGCTGGACACCATCGCCGACGTCGACGCGTCGGGGCTGTGGCCCGGCAAGGTCGTCACCGAGGTGACAGCGGCCGGCGAGTTCTGGGAGGCCGAGCCCGAACACCAGGACTACCTGGAGCGGTTCCCCAACGGGTACACCTGCCACTTCCCGCGGCCCAACTGGAAGCTCCCGAAGCGCGCGAAGGCGACGCCGTAGGGCTCGTCAGCCGCGGCGGTGCACGATCATGCGCCCGCCGTCCTTCGGGGTGAACGCCACGCCGCGGGAGTGCCATTTCGCGCCCGGCGCCGTCGTCGTCTCGAGCACGAAATGGCGCAGGACGGTCCGGAGCACGACATCCATCTCGACGTTGGCGAACGCCGCACCGACACAGCGGCGGGTGCCGCCGCCGAACGGGATCCAAGCGAACATCGACGGTCGGTTGCCGAGGAACCGCTGCGGGTCGAACCGCTCCGGTGCGGGGAACTCGTCGGCGCGCTCATGCATCAGCAGAATGCTGGTCAGGACCGTATGACCCCGCGGCACAACCCATTCCCCGAGCTCGAATGTCGGCGAGTAGACGTGACGTCCGGCGAAGTCGATGATGGTGCGGTTGCGCTGAACCTCCAGGATGGTGGCCTGACGGTACTCGTTGACGTCGGTCTCGACTTCCCCGACCAGCTTGGTCAGCACGTCGGGGTGGCGGGTGATCCGCTCGAACGCCCAAGCCAGGGTGGCGGCCGTCGTCTCGTGTCCGGCAGCCAGCAGCGTCAGCAGCTCGTCGCCGATCTCCTGGCGCGACATCGCCGAACCGTCCTCGTAGGTGCTGCGCAGCAGCAGCGCCAGGACGTCGTTGCGGTCATCGAAGCAGGGGTCGGCCGTCACCTCGTCGATCAGCCGGTTGATGACGACGTCGTACTGGCGCCGGTACTCGGCCAGCCGGCCCCACGGGCTGTAACGCCCGTACGTCCGTTTCGGCGTGGGCAGGCTCACGACGCGCGAACCGAGGGTGACCCAGGGCGGGATGATGCGGCGCAGGTCATGGAGGCGTTCCCCGTCGGCGCCGAACACCGCGCGCAGGATCGCGTTGAGCGTGATGCGCATCATCGGCTCGAGCGTCTCGAACGCCTGACCCTCCGGCCAGTTCACCGACTCGCGCAGCGTCTCCTCTTCGAAGATCTTCTCGTAGTTCTTGATGCTCTTGCCGTGAAAGGGCGGGGTCAGCAGTCGGCGCCGGCGGCGGTGCTCGGCGCCGTCGAGCGCGAACACCGATCCGGACCCCAGCACCCGCGACAGGTTGGGCTGCACGTTGCCGAGGTCGTCGGGGTTGGCGGTGAACACCTGCTTGGCCAGCTGCGGGTCGGCGACCACCACCGTCTGCCCGAAGATCGGGATGTTGAGGCTGAACACATCGCCGTAGCGGCGGTGCATCTGGTGCACGGTCCAGCGGCGGTTGGCGATGAACGCCAGACCCTGCAGTGTCACGGGAAGCCGCGGACCCGGCGGCAGTTTCACGGCGCGGGCCGGCGCTTCGACGGTCGACGATTCGCTCATGTCACTCCCAGCCGGCGTCGTCACGTCGACGCCTCGTTTGGTACAAGCATGTACCGCAGGTGTGTGTAGTACGGTACCGCTTGGTACCACCGACCGCAAGACCTCAGGGGGACGATGTGACGACGACGCTCGACGAGGGTGCGTCCGACTCGCGTCCTGCCGTCCTGTTCCGCGACCGGCTGCTCGACGGCATGGCCGAGTCGATCGCCGAACGCGGTTACCGCGACACCACGGTCGCGGACATCGTCCGGCACGCGCACACCTCGAAACGCACGTTCTACGAGCAGTTCTCCAGCAAGGCCGAGTGCCTCATCGAACTGGCGCGGCGAAACAACGAGATGCTGATCGCCAGCATCCGCGCCGCGGTCGATCCCGCGGCCGACTGGCGCGAGCAGATCCGCAGCGCGGTCACCGCGTACGTCGACCACATCGCGGCCCGGCCCGCGGTGACGCTGAGCTGGATCAGGGAGGCGCCCGCGCTCGGCGACGTGGCCGCGCCGCTGCACCGCCAGGCGATGGCGAACCTCACCGAGATGCTGGTCGATCTCAGCGACAGTCCCGGCTTCCGTCGCGCGGGGATTTCACCGATCCCCCGCCCGCTTGCGCTCATCCTGCTCGGCGGGCTGCGGGAGCTGACCGCGCTGTTCGTCGAGGACGGCCGCGACGTGCGCGGCATCGTCGAGCCGGCGATCACCGCGTCGACGGCGATCCTCGGTCCGGCTTTGTCCGCCGATACTGAAGATATGCACGCGAATCGGCAGCACGAATTCCGCGCATGAGTTCAGTTTCGACGAGGATCACTTCAGAATCAGCCGCGCGGACTTCTCCAACCGCGCGGCGATGTCGGCGTAGGAGGCATAGCCCATCCCGGCGCGCACCAGCGCTCCCGAGCACAGCATCTCCAGCGAGTCGATGACGTCGGGGTCGATGTCCGGTCCGAGGGCGGCGGCGAGCCGCTCGCGGATATCGAAGCCGATGCGTTGGCGCAGCACCTCCACGTCGGGGTCCTTGCCGAGCAGCGCGGTGGTCACCGCGCCGGCGAACTCGGGCTCGTCGGCGACCAGCAACGCGATGTGACGCAGCACCTCAGTGACCCGGGACGCCGGGTCCGCCGACTCCTGCGCCGTCGGCGGCGAGGCGGCCAGCCGGCGCCAAAACACCTCGGCGACAAGGTGTTCCTTCGAAGAGAAGTAGGTGTAGGCGGTGGCGGCCCCGACCCCGGCCTCGGCGGCCACCCGCCGCACCGTGAGGGCCGCGAACCCCTCGCGGCACAGCAGCTCGAGTGCGGCCCGACCCAGCCGGTCGACGGTCTCGGCTTGCCTTGCGGTCAGACGGCGCCGAGTCGCCTCAAGAGCCGTGTCAGACACATGTCCGGACGCTACTACAACGCCCATGCACCAGCAACGAACCGACCCGATAGGTTAGACCCCGATGAGCAACACCGACACCGCGCTTCCACCGTCCGCCGCACGCCTTTTCGCTCTCGCCGAGGAGGTCACCGGCTTCATGCCCGCCGACGAGGGCCGCGCGCTCTACGACACCGCGCTGCGGTTTCTGGGCGACGGCGTCGGCGTGGAGATCGGCACCTACTGCGGCAAGTCGACGTTGCTGCTCGGCGCCGCGGCTCAGCAGAGCGGGGGGCTGCTCTACACCGTCGACCATCACCACGGCTCCGAGGAGCACCAACCGGGCTGGGAGTACCACGACGCGTCGATGGTCGACCCGGTCACCGGGCTGTTCGACACGTTGCCGACGCTGCGTCACACGCTCGACGCCGCCGGCCTGGACGACCACGTCGTGGCGATCGTCGCGAAATCACCTGTGGCAGCGCGTGGTTGGCGAACACCGCTACGCCTGTTGTTCATCGACGGCGGCCACACCGAGGAGGCCGCGCAACGCGACTTCGACGGCTGGGCCAAGTGGGTCGAGGTCGGCGGGGCGCTGGTCATCCACGACGTGTTCCCCGATCCCGCCGACGGCGGCCAGGCGCCATACCACGTCTACCGTCGCGCGTTGGACACCGGCGACTTCCGTGAGGTCTCGGCCACCGGGTCGATGCGGGTGCTGGAGCGCATCTCCGGCGTTCCCGGCCAGGTGCCCGCTACCGGCCGCTGGTAGCGCAGGCGCAGGCGTACTCGCCCTCCAACCCGCGCGGCAGGTCGGTGCCGCGGAAGATGCCGTTGGCGGCGGTGGTGCGCGACAGCGCGTCGGCGGCCAGGATCACCGCGGCGCCGGTCCAGGTGGAGCGTTCGACCGGCCACCGCTTGCCGTCGGCGTAGACCAGGCCCGTCCAGTAGGAGCCGTCGTCGTCGCGCAGATGCTGCATGGCGCCGAACTGCTGGTGCGCACGGGCCGAATCCCCCATCCCGTCCAAAGCCATGACCAGCTCACAGGTTTCGGCGCCGGTCACCCAGGGCCGATCCTCGACACAGCGGATCCCGAGGCCGGGCACCACGAAGTCGTCCCACCGCTCGGCGATGCGCGCGCTGGCCTGTACGCCGCGCACGGCGCCACCGAGCACCGGGTAGTACCACTCCATCGACCACCGGTCCTTCAGCACGAACGCCTCGGGGTGGTGGGCGATCGCGTGACCGAGTCGCCCGACGGCCACCTCCCATTCCGGCTGCGGATCGTCGAAGTAGTCCGCCAGCGCCAGCGCACACCGGATGCTGTGGTGGATGCTCGCGCAGCCGGTGAGCAGCGCATCGGGTTCAAGGCCGGACGGGCTTCTGGCCCAAGAGATCTGGCCGCCGTCGAGCTGCATGTCGATGACGAAGTCGATGGCCTTGCGCACCACCGGCCACATGGTCTCGGCGAACCGGCGGTCCCGGGTGATCAGCACGTGATGCCACACGCCGGTGGCGATGTAGGCGCAGAAGTTGCTGTCGCTGTTGGCGTCCTCGACCACGCCGTTGCGCACCTGAAGGGGCCACGAGCCGTCGGCGCGTTGGTGGACCCGGCACCACTCGAACGCGGCGCGGGCCGGCTCGAGCAGCCCCGCCGCCGTCAGCGCCATCGCGTTCTCGACGTGGTCCCACGGATCGGTGTGGCCGCCGTCGAACCACGGGAGGGCGCCGGACGGTTCCTGTATCGCGGCGATCGACTCCGCAGTCTGTCGACACTGCGCAGGCGTCAAGACACCGCGCACGCCAGGGACGTCGGCGAGATCATCTCGCAGCAACGGGTACCCCCGGCTTCCTGAAGTACAGCGCCACGCTCTTGCCGATCAGCGGATTGAGCACCGACTCCGCGGTGCGGGTGAGCCACGGCCGGCTGACCATGTCCCACACCAGCAGGCGATGATAGGCCGCCACCGCGGGATGATTCGAATTCTCCGTTCCCACAGCGCACTTCAGCCACCAGTACGGGGAGTGCAGCGCGTGGGCGTGGTGGGTGTGGGTGAGCCGAAGACCGTGGGCCAGCACCTTGTCACGCAGCCTGTCGGCGTGGTAGATCCGCACGTGCCCACCCTCGTTCGCGTGGTACTCGTCGGACAGCATCCAGCAGATCTTCTCGGGCAGCCATCGCGGCACGGTGATCGCCAGTGCGCCCCCCGGCGCCAGCACGCGCACCAGTTCGGAGATCGCCCTGTCGTCCTCGGGCACGTGCTCGAGAATCTCCGAGGCGATGACGCAGTCGAAAGTACCGTCCGCATAAGGCAAGTCGAGCGCGTCACCCTTGACCGCCTCGGCCTTGGCGGTGGCGGGCACCTCACCCTGCTCGCGCATGGCGGTCAGGATCTCGTCGACGTCGTTGAGGTCGGAGGCGTTCTGGTCGAACGCGATGACGTCGGCGCCGCGGCGGTACGCCTCGAAGCTGTGGCGCCCCGCGCCGCACCCGACGTCGATCAGCTTGGTGCCCGGACCGACACCGAGCCGGTCGAAGTCGACGGTCAGCATGCGCTGACCCGCTCACACGCCCGCTCGTAGACCGCAACGGTCTGTGCTGCAACGGATTCCCAGCTGAACACGTCCAACGCGCGACGCCGCCCGGCCTCGCCCAGACGGCGCAGTTCCTGCGGTGAATCCAGCAGTTCGCCGAGCACCTTGGTGAGCTCGTCGACGTCGGCGGGCCGGACCAACCGGGCACATTCGCCGTCGGGGCCGACGACCTCGGGCAGCGCGCCGGCACGGCTGGCGACGATCGGCGTGCCGCTGGCCATGGCCTCCACCGCGGGCAGCGAGAAACCCTCGTAAAGCGAAGGGATACAGGCGACTTCGGCCGAAGCCAGCAGTTCGGCCAGCTCCGCGTCGGACAGCCCGCTCGAGCTGTGCACGATGTCGGAGATGCCCAGCTCGGCGATCAGCTTCTCGGTCGGCCCGTTGGGTTCGAGCTTGGCCACCAGTTGCAGTTCGAGGTCGCGTTCCACGCGCAGCCGCGCGACGGCATGCAGCAGATGGCTGACGCCTTTGAGCGGCACGTCGGCGCTGGCGATCGCGATGATGCGGTTGCGCACCCGGCGCTGCGCCGGTTTGAACATCTCGGTGTCCACGCCCAGCGGCACCACGTTCAGCTGGCGCGGCGCCACCCCGAAGTCCTCGGCGATGTCGGCCGCCGACGTGGACGACACGGTCAGGATCTCGGGGATCTCGCGGGCGATCTGCTTCTGCATCTCGGCGAAGCCGTACCAGCGCCGCACCAGCGGCTTGCGCCACCACGGCGCGGCCGCGACGTCGAGAACCCGATCCCGGGTGATCGGGTGGTGCACCGTGGCCACCACGGGAAGGCCCATCTCGGCGATCTTTCGCAACCCGGTGCCGAGGCACTGGTTGTCGTGCACCACGTCGAACTCGTCGAGGCGTTCGGCCAGGGCCCGGGCGGCGCGCAGGCTGAACGTGCGCGGTTCGGGGAAGCCGGCCGTCCACGTTGTGAGCAGCTCGAGCAGATCGATGCGGGTCTTGATCTCGTTCGGCCACGGGATGCGGAACGGGTCGGGCTCGCGATACAGGTCCAGGCTGGGCACCTTGGTCAGCCGCACGCGGGGGTCCAGCCCCTCGGGATAGGGCTGGCCGGAGAACAACTCCACGTCGTGGCCCAACTCGACCAGCCCGCGGCTGAGGTAACGCACGTAGACCCCCTGCCCGCCACAGTGGGTCTTGCTCCGGTACGACAACAAGGCGATGCGCATGCTCAACTCACGATGCGCTGCGGCGGAGATATCCGAGGTCGGCGGCCAGGACAAAACGTGTCACGCAACAACTCCGAACCCTCTGGACATGTGTCCAGACTATAGTTTGACGTGCTATCGGACGCAAAGCGGCCGCACTGCTCTGACTATCACAGCCGTCGGGGACGGCGATTTCCGGCCTCCCGATTCCACCGCTTGGCCACGGGGTATCCGCCGACAATGAGCAGGCATATCGAGGCCACCTTCGAGATCGGTAGCTGGGACGAGACGCCGTTCGAGGACGGCGACGAGGGCACCAAACTCACCGAGGCGCTGGTGGCCAAACGCTACGACGGCGACATCAAGGGCACGTCCACCACCAAGTGGCTGCTGGCCTACGCGCCGGACAAGTCGGCGCTCTACGTCGGCATCGAACATCTCACCGGCAGCGTCGGCGGCATGACGGGCGGCCTGGTGCTGTTGCACGACGGCACCTATCGCGACGGGGTGGCCAGCGCGGAACTGCGCATCGCATCGGGCTCGGGTGAACTGGCCAACGCGGCGGGCACCGGCAGCTTCCGCGCCGATCCGGGCGGGTCCATCACGCTGGACCTCGACGGTCTCGACACCGCGATCGCGGAGGGCTCGCGGGAAAACCGCGTCTGATCCCCGGCGCCCGGCCGTGCTCACCTGCCGCGCGAAACGGCGTGAGCACCATACGATGTCGTGACCGGGTGAGTTCGACGGGGGGAAGGCGATGGAGGCGTTCGAGAAGCTGGTCTCGATGCTGGACTATCCGATGTTCGTCGTGACCACCCGCGCCGGTGAGCAGCGAGCGGGCTGCCTGATCGGGTTCAGCAGCCAGGTCAGCATCGAGCCGGCCCGGTTCCTGGTCGGGCTGTCCAAGCGCAACCACACCTTCCGCGTCGCACAGGATGCGTCGCATCTGGCGGTGCACCTGCTGCCGCGACGCCACCGCGACCTGGCCCGGTTGTTCGGTAGCGAGACCGGCGACGACACCGACAAGTTCGCGCGCTGCTCGTGGCACCCCGGCCCCCATGACCTGCCGGTCCTCGACGACGCGGCGGGCTGGTTCGTGGGTGAGGTGCTCAACCGCTATGACCTGGGCGACCACGTCGGGCACCTCTTGGAGCCGGTCGCGGGCAGCGCCCCGGAGCGCTTCGACGAGCTCGTCACCTTCGCCGACGTGCGGGATCTGGAACCCGGTCACGAGGCCTGAACCTTCCCGCGAGTGTGGGGTTTGCGCACGAGAAACGCGCTGCGGCGTGCGGGTAACCCACGTTCGGCGGGAGCCTGCCGGCGTCAGGCGGCGTCAGATTGCGGAACCGGGCACCTCCGCGGGCCCTTAAGATTGGCTGCGTGCTATCGGCCGATCGGCGTGACGTGAGGCTTCGCCCTGTCCACGCAGCGGCGCGGCGTTTGCTGTCGATGTGCCAGCACACTGTCATCCGACGCGCCGACACCGAAGGGTCGTAGCCGGTGCACCGCCTCGTCGCGCTGTCGGCAGCACTGCTGCTGGCGCTGGCCGGCGCGCCCGTCGCCGGGGCGCTCGAACCGCCGACGATCGACCCGGCCGCCCTACCGCCCGACGAGACGGGCCCCGACCAGCCCACCGAGCAGCGCCGCGCGTGCACCGCGCCCGCGGTGTTCCCAGACTCCAACTTCGCCGACAAACCGTGGGCCAGCGACTACCTGCGGCTCGCCGAGGCGCAGAGATTCGCAACGGGCGCGGGCGTAACTGTCGCGGTGATCGACACCGGAGTGAACGGTTCGCCGCGGGTGCCTGCCGAGCCCGGCGGGGATTTCGTGGACCAGGCGGGCAACGGCATGTCGGACTGCGACGCCCACGGCACGCTCACCGCCTCGATCGTGGCGGGCAGGCCGGCCCCCACCGACGGGTTCATCGGGGTGGCGCCCGATGCCCGCATCCTGTCGCTGCGCCAGACGTCGGCGGCGTTTCAGCCGGTGGGGGCCCGCACCGATCCCAACGACCCCAACACCACGCAGACCGCGGGGTCGCTGCGCAGCCTGGCCCGTGCCGTCGTGCACGCGGCCAACCTCGGCGCGCAGGTCATCAACATCAGCGAAGCCGCCTGCTACAAGGTCACCCGCCCGATCGACGAAGCGAGCCTCGGCGCCGCGATCAACTACGCGGTCAATGTCAAGGGTGCGGTCGTCATCGTCGCCGCAGGCAACACGGGCCAGGACTGCACACAGAACCCACCGCCGGATCCGGCGCTGCCCGCCGATCCGCGCGGTTGGGAGCGGGTGCAGACCATCGTCAGCCCGGCCTGGTACTCGCCGCTGGTGCTGACGGTCGGTGGCATCGCCCAAAACGGGCAACCGAGCAGCTTCTCGATGTCGGGGCCGTGGCTGGGCGCCGCGGCACCCGCGGAGAACCTGACCGCGCTCGGCTACGACGGCAACCCGGTCAACGCGCTGCACGGCGAGGACGGCCTGATCCCGATCGGCGGCACGTCGTTCGCGGCGGCCTACGTCTCGGGACTGGCCGCCCTGCTCAGGCAACGCTTCCCCGAGCTGACGCCCGCCCAGATCATCAACCGGATCACCGCGACCGCCCGGCATCCGGGCGGCGGGGTGGACAACTACGTCGGTGCCGGCGTCATCGACCCGGTGGCGGCGCTGACCTGGGAGGTGCCCGCCGGGCCTGAGCGAGCGCCCTACCGGGTCAAGGAGATTCCGCCGCCGGTGCACGTTCCGCCGCCGGATCGCGGACCGATCACCGCGGTCGTCGTCGCGGGGGCGGCTCTGGCGCTTGCCATCGGGCTCGGCGCCCTTGCCCGACGCGCGTTGAGGCGCAGATGAACAAGATCCGGACCCTCTTCGGGCTGCGCGTCACGACCGGACACGCCGTCTGGGCCGCGGTGTTGGCGCCGGCCGCCGTCGTGTTGTTCGCCCAGCTCGACCTGCTGTGGTTGGGCGTCACGCTGGCGGTGCTCATCGTGCTTGCCGCGGTGGTGACGATCCGCGGCAGGCGCATCACCGGCTGGGTGGCGGCCGTCGTGGCGTGGCGGCGACGGCACCGCAACGTGCCGGACCGGCCGTCGGAGCCGGCCGTCGGCGCGACCGTGCTGCCCGGTGATCACGTCGCCGTGCGCTGGCACGACGAACGGCTGATGGCGGCGATCGAACTCGTTCCCCGGCCGTTCACGCCGACGGTGATCGTCAACGGCGAGGCCAAGACCGACGATGTGGTCGACACCCTGCTCGTCGAACGTCTGCTGGCCGCGCACTGCCCCGACCTCGAAGCCGACGTGGTGTCGGCCGGCTACCGGGTCGGCAAGACGGCCCCGGCGACGCTGGTGTCCCTCTACGAACAGGTGGTCGGGCCGTACCCGGCGCCCGCCAACCGGCGCACCTGGGTGGTGCTGCGCGCCGATCCGGAACACACCCGCAAGTCCTCGCAGCGGCGGGAGGCCGGAGTGGCGGGACTGGCCCGCTACCTGGTGTCCTCGGCGACCCGCATCGCAGACCAGTTGGCCGGCAACGGAATCGATGCACGCGTCGTGCGCAGCTTCGATGCGTTCGACCACGCCACCGAGATCAGCTTCGAGCGCGAAACCTGGTCGGCGATCAAGGGACGCAGCGCGTTCACCGCGGCCTACAGCGCTCCTGGCGGCCCGGATGTGTGGTGGTCGGCGCGCGCCGATCACACCATCACCCGGGTTCGGTTACGGCCGGGCTCCGCGCCGAGGACTACGGTGTTGTTGACGACATTGGCCAATCCAGCCACGCCACGGGGGTTTTCGTGTCTGTACGGTGGCCAGCGTGCCGCGTTCCACGGCATCACCCCGGTCACCGACCGCCATCACGAGCTGCCGATCGGCTCGGCGGGCGTGCTGGTCGGTGAGACCGCGGACCGCTACCCGGTATACATGCCGTTCGACGACGTCGACGCCAGCATCAACCTCGGTGACGCTCGGCTGTTGACCCAGTTCATCGTGCGCTCGGCCGCGGCTGGTGCGGTGGTCACGCTGTTGCCGCAGTTCAGCGAGTTCGCCGGGTTCGTCAACGGCCGCATCGGCGACGTGGCCAAGGTCGCGTGGCCGAATGCGACCACCTATCTCGGGCCGCACGCCGGTGTTGGTCGAGTCGTGTTGCGCGACAGCTTCATCGGTACTCCGCGCCATCACCAACTGCCGATCCGATTGATCAACCCGCGTGAGGAAAGCCGCTACCAGATGGCGCTGAGGACGGAGGGGTAGCCATGTCAGCAGAAGTGCGAGTCGACCCCGCGAGCCTCAGGGCGCAGGCGGCGACGATGCGCCGGCTCACATGGTCGATCCCCACGGTGCATCCGGTACCGCCGGACGCGTTGCCGCTGGCCAAGGACGCCGTCGACAACCTCAACGAGATCGCCCGGGTGCTCACCGGTTACCAGAACTGGGCCGAAGCCGAAAACCGCCACATCGCAGAGATGTTGGACGACGCCGCGGCGGCTTACGCGCGGGTCGACGACACCTTCGGGGACAGGCTCGACGACCCGGGCCGCCGGGCGGCGATCGAGGAGATCGCGCTGCCCACAGCGTCGACCCCGCTTCCCGCGCTCCCCGATGGTCCGACGACGCCGCGTCAGCTGAGCGCAGGTGAATACAGTGACGTCAAGAAGACGCACGGCGATCTGAACGCCGGTGATCACGGTGCGTCGCTGCAGATGGCCGAGGTGCAGTGGGGGCTCGCATCGGCGTTCGTCGAGAGCCACGCCGCACCGCGCGAGGTCACAAACTGGGAAGGTGCCGCCGCGGACACGGCGCACGCCAGGATGACCGCGTTCAGCGCCTGGCTGCACGACCTGTCCGCGGCTTGGCAGCGGCTCGCGCAGGCGGCGGCCAAGGTGGGGGCGTCACACCGGAACGCCACCAATCAACACATCCCCATCTTCACCAGATACGTTGCGCTGGAGGCACAGCTGGCCCAGGCCGCCGCCGGCGCCGATGTGGACGCCATCGTCGACGAGCTGGGAGAGCTGCAGCGGCTCTCCGACGAGGTGCGTGAGGAGTACGCCAGGAACGCGACGGTGGACCCGGTGCGCCTCGAGGATCCGCCCGGTGCCGGTCGCGGTGGTGGCTCAGCGGGCGCGGGCGGGGCCCAGCCGGGCGGCGCGGCCACCGGCGGTCCCGATGCGACGGCCGAGCACTCGCTCGCGGGGCCGACGCCCGCCGCAGCCGGCCAGCCCGGCCGTGGCGTGCCCGCGAGCGGCGCTACCCCATCGGGTGGCGGGTCGCCGTCGGACGGCGGCGCTGCGGGTGGTGCGCCGGACAGCGCGCCCGGCGCCACGCCCACGGTCGCGTCGAAACCTCTGGCCGACCCGAGCCTGCGCCCCGCCGCGACCGCAGGCGGGGGTTCCGGAGGAGCCGGTGCAGGTGGCGGTGCAGGTGGTGGCAAAGGTGTTGGGGCGCAGTCGCTGTCACCTGCGGTGACGGCCGAGACCGTGGCTCCCGCACCGGTTCCGGTGACGTCGGCCGCGGCGGGCGCTGCTCCTGGGCCGTCGGCGACCGGACCGATGGCGGGCGGCATGGGAATGGCACCCATGCACGGTGGCGTCGGCGCAGGGCAAGGTAGGGAAAAGCGTCGCAACCCCGACTTGGCGCCCGACGAGGAGCTCTACACCGAGGACCGGCCCTGGACCGAGGCCGTGATCGGGAACCGTCGGCGCCGGGGGGACGGCGGGGAGAACAAGGAACGTCAGTGACCGACGAGATGCATCCGCAGGTCGCCGCTGTCTTGGCGCAGGCGCAGCGGTTGCAGTCGATCATGGATGATCAACTCGACCGGATGAACAGCCAAACCTTCACGGCCACAGATGAATCCGGTACCGTTGAGGTGACCTTGGACGGCCACCACCAGCTCAGGGCGGTGCATTTCGTCGAGGGGCTGATCGGGGTTGGGGCCGAAGAGCTCGAGCACAGGCTCAACGAGGCGCTGCGGAATGCCGCCGCCGCGGCCAGCGCTTCCCTCGATGCCGATCGCGAGCGAATCGACACGATGGTCGCCGAGGTCGCCGGAAACGCATCCGAGTTCGCCTAACGCACACCCTCTTTGACGTAGACCACCCGCAGTACATGGGCCACCTCGGGACCCATCACCGCCTCAGCGAGGTCGCAGAAGGTCGCGACGAACTGCGGGCCGTGCGGCGGCTGGGCGTCGCAGAGGTGGTGCGCGATCTCGTGTAGCACGACGAGTTCCCGCAACGCCCAGTTGCTGCGACGCTCCGGAACGGCGATGACGGCCCCGGCGTCGGTGCGTTCGTAGTGCGCCGCCGACAGGCCGCGTCGCGCGCGGACCGTCAACGGCGGACCGCCCGGCCAGCGACCCCGAACCGCGGGCAGGCTCAGCACGTCGTCGACATAGCGCTGCACCGCCGACACCGAGCCGAACCGCCCCTCGGGGGGAAGCGTCAACTGTGTGCCGAAGAACTCCACCACCGGGTTGCCGCGCTCGCTGGCCCGGTCGAACAGGGTGCGCACGAAATCCTCTGCGGCATAGACCTTCGCGCGCTGAGAGTCGCGGGGCGTCACTTCTCAAGCGCAGAGCGGGCACCCGCGAGTTCCGGGCTGGCGCCCAAGCGGGCCCGCCTGCCCGCACGGTCACCGGCCCGCCGCGCCGCCGACGAGTACCCCGCCGTCGCGCTGGTGGCTCGCCAGGTGCCGCGGGCTTCGGAGGTCTCCCGGTAGAAGTCGCGGAGTTCGATGTCCTTGTCCCGCAGGGCAAGAGCGGTGCTCGGTCGGCTGTCGCGGCTCTTGGTGGCTTCCCTGCGGGCCTCCTCGCGGGCCTGCGCCAGGCGCTGGCCGATGCGGGCGCCGAAAGCCAGCTGAAAGTTGATCCGTGCGGTGATGGTGGGTGTCGGGCGGTGCGCACCCGAGGCGATGTAGGCCTGCGACGCCTTGACCATCTGCATCACCAGGCTGGCGTAGAGCGCGTGGCTGGTGTCGATGTCCTCGGGAAAGCCATAGGCGTGCACGAAGGTCGAGTTGGAGGCGACGTCACACTTCACGTCGTTGGCGTGGGCGATGACCGTGAACAACTGCACGAAGGTGCGCAGGCCACGGGTGCCCGCGTTGCCGATGGTGATCGTGCGCTGCACCGGCATCTGCGCCTTGGTCCGCTGCTCGGAATGCGCACGCGCCACCGCCAGATCGATCGACGTCGCCGTGGCCAGCCGCTGCGCCGCGGCCATGAACGCGTCGGCTTCGTGCGGGTTGTCGGTGCCCTCGGCCTGGCGGAGCAGCGCGGCGATCCGAGCCAGCATCTTGTCGTCGCTCATGAGCCAAATCTAGGGCTACTTGCCGACAAAACCATTCAGCGCCTCGACAACCTGTGGAGAAAGTGGCTCCTGGTTGGCGTAGTTGGCGACGTTGTCGCTCGCGTCGTCGCGTAGCACGTGGTTGACGCCGGTGAGCTCGATGACCGTCAGCTCGGTGTGGCCGAGCGCTGCGACGAGCGCCTTCTCGTCCTCGCAGCGGGCCTGGCCGTCGGCGTCCGAACACGTCAGCAACACCCGGGTGTCCGCGGGCACCGCGGCGGCCAGCGCCACCGGGTCGATCTTGTCGGCCTCGACGACGGCCGTCACGTTGCCAGCGTTCAGCAGCGCACCGAGACCTTCCGGCAGGTTCGCGGGCGCGGTGCCGGTGGCACGAACCTGGTCGACGGCGGCCAGCCATGCGGCGAGCACGGCCGGATCGCCGTTGGCGCGCACCCGGTTGGTGATGATGTCGAGGTAGCGGCCCGACAGCGGCTGGAAAAGCCCCAGCGCGTGGACTTCGGGCGCGTCCGGGCCGGTGTCGGCGGCCAGCGACAGCGCGTGGACGGTGCCCTCGCCGAGGGCGTACACCGAGACGCGGTCCTGGTCGGTGGCCGGCTGGTCGGCCAGGAACCGCAGGGCCGCCTTGGCGCCGGAGGTGTACACGGCGCTGACGACGTCGGCGGGGCGCTGCGCATACGGGCCGAGGCCGGTCTTGCCGGTGCCGACCTTGTCGTAGCGCAGGCTTGCCACGCCCCGCTCGGACAGCAGCTCGGCGAGTTGGCGCATGTTGCCCACCGGGCCGGCGACGGCGTTGTCGCCGTTTCGGTCGGTGTTGCCGCTCTCCGTAATCAACAGCGCCGCCGGCCCCCGTGCGTCATCGGGCCGGTGCCGGTAGGTGCCGTGGATGGTCAGCCCGGCGTCGACGAAGCTGACGTCGTCCTCGACCCAGCCGCCCGCATCGTCCGTGGCGCAGCCGGCGAGGACCAGAATCAGCGAAAAAAGCAGGCCGACAGCGGCTTTCAAATCCTGGCCTCGATCCACGCGGTGACGTCGTCGAGCACCAGCGCGCGTTCCGGCTCGTTGAACACCTCGTGGTAGAGCTCGGGATAGACCTTGAGGTGTGCGTCGTCGGACGCCACGCACTCGAGCAGACGGTAGCTGCCTGCGACCGGGATCAGCTTGTCCTGCTCGCCGTGCACGACCAGCAGCGGCGAGGTCAGTTTCGCGGCGCGTTGCGGCATGGTTTCGCCGACCTTGATCAGCGCCTTGGCGACGCCGGCGGGCACCTTGCCGTGGTGCACCAGCGGATCGGCCATGTAGGCGGCCACCACCTCGGGGTCGCGGGACACCGCCTCGGTCTCGAGTTGTTCGACCGGTAGACCCGGCAGGATCGCGCCCACGACCTTGGCCAGCGCGATCCTCGGCGACGACACCATGTCGTGGGCGTACACGGCGGGTCCGGACAGCACCATCGCGGTGTATTCGTCGGGGTGCTCGACGCCGTAGGCGAACACGATCCCGCCGCCCATGCTGTGGCCGAGCACCACGCGGTTGAGGTCGGGGTGTTCGCGGGCCGCGATGCCGACCAGGGTGCGGTAGTCGGTGGTGTACTCGCCGATGTTGCGCAGGTAGACCCGTTTGCCGCCGGAGCGGCCGTGCCCGCGCAGGTCCAGCGCATAGGTGAGCAGCCCGGCCGCGCCGAAGCGTTGCGCGACATGGTCGTAACGGCGGGCGTGCTCGCCGAACCCGTGACAGATCACCACCACACCGCGGGGCTCGGTGTCGGGGGTCCACACGTCGTAGACGATGCGCACACCGCCGACACCGTCGAAGCTTCGTTCGCTGCGGGTTGTGGCCATCCCCGGAGACTAGCGCTCGACGCGTCACTTGTCGGTGACGGCGATTAAGCTCGGCTAGGTGACGGTTCTGGCCCACGATCTAGAACACGAGGACGCCTTTCTCGCGGACGCCCAGCAATACCGCCGCGAGCTTCTCGCGCACTGCTACCGGATGACCGGCTCGGTGCACGACGCCGAGGATCTGGTGCAGGAAACGTACTTGCGGGCGTGGAAGTCGTACAAGAATTTCCAGGGCAAATCCTCGGTGCGCACCTGGCTGTACCGCATCGCCACCAACACCTGCCTGACCGCGCTGGAAGGCCGTCGGCGCCGGCCGCTGCCGACGGGGCTGGGCGCACCCAGCTCGGATCCGGTCGACGACATCGTGGCGCGCGAAGAGGTGCCGTGGCTGGAACCGTTTCCCGACGACGCCACCGACCCGTCGGCCATCGTCGGGTCGCGCGAGTCGGTCCGGCTGGCGTTCGTCGCGGCGCTACAACACCTCTCGCCGCGGCAACGGGCGGTGCTGGTGTTGCGTGAGGTGCTGCAGTGGAAAGCCGCCGAGGTGGCGGAGGCGATCGGCGCCTCGACAGCAGCGGTCAACAGCCTGCTGCAGCGGGCTCGCGCGCAACTCGACGCGGTCGGGCCCAGCGAGGACGATGTGTTGGTGCCGCCGGAGTCACCGGAGGCACAGGATCTGCTGGCCCGGTACATCGCGGCGTTCGAGAGCTACGACATCGACAAGCTCGTCGAGCTGTTCACCGCCGACGCGGTGTGGGAGATGCCGCCGTTCGACGGCTGGTACCGGGGCCCCCACGAGATCGTGCTGCTGTCGAAGACCCACTGCCCCGCGGAGGGGCCCGGCGACATGCGGTTGATCCCCACGACCGCCAACGGTCAACCCGCAGGCGCGATGTACATGCGCAACCCGGAAACCGGCGTGCACGAACCCTTTCAGCTGCACGTTCTCGACGTCGGCGCCGACGGCATCACCCACGTCGTGGCGTTTCACGCCACCTCGTTCGAGAAGTGGGGACTCCCGGACCACCTCTAGGCGCCGGCCGCCTAGGCTGGCGTTGACTGCGCGAGGAGTGAGGCACATGACCGTCGACATCCGTCGAGCGGGCGACCGCGCGCACACCAAGATCGACTGGCTGGATTCGCGGCACTCGTTCTCCTTCGGCAGCCATTACGAGCCCGAGAACACCCACCACGGCCTGCTGTTGGTGAACAACGATGACATCGTCAAGGCAGGCACCGGCTTTGACACCCATCCGCATCGCGACATGGAGATCGTGACGTGGGTGCTGCGCGGGTCGCTGGTGCACCAGGACTCCACCGGGAACTCCGGCGTGATCTATCCCGGCCTGGCCCAACGGATGTCAGCCGGTCGCGGCATCATGCACTCCGAGAAGAACGACTCCTGGACCCTGACGGGATCCGAGACACACGACGAGCCGGTGCGTTTCATCCAGATGTGGGTGATGCCCGACGAGGCCGGCCTCACCCCCGGCTACCAGCAACTCGAGATCGACGACGAGCTGTTGCGCGGCGGCCTGGTCACCATCGCCTCCGGGATGCCGCGGCACAGCGACCACACCGCGATCACGATCCACAACAAGCACGCGGCCCTGCACGGCGCGCGGATGCAGCCCGTCGACAACGTCGAGTTGCCCGAGGCGCAGTACCTGCACCTCTTCGTGGCCCGCGGGCAGGTCACGTTGGAGGGCGCCGGACCGATCCACGAGGGCGACGCCGTCAGGTTCACCGCTT
Source organism: Mycolicibacterium pulveris (assembly GCF_010725725.1). Lineage (NCBI taxonomy): Bacteria > Bacillati > Actinomycetota > Actinomycetes > Mycobacteriales > Mycobacteriaceae > Mycobacterium > Mycolicibacterium pulveris. The sequence goes on from NZ_AP022599.1 coordinate 2,217,209, forward strand.
CCGGTGGCCAGCGGGTCACCGCCACGGAACCCGCCGAGATCCTGGTCTGGGAGATGCATGCGAGTTTGGCCGCGGCGTAACCGGATCGGCGTCATTCTGGGTGCGGTTTCGGTGCTTGCCGCATGCTCGACGACACCCGCGCCGGCACCGCAGCCGGCCTCGCCGCCGCCCGCCCAGCCGGCCGCGGACCTGGTGCCGGTGACGGTTCAGGTCGAGCCGGGCCTCGCGCAGGAGCCGTTCGACGAGCCGCGCCAGGCGCTGGTCCCCGAGGGATGGACGTTGTCGGTCTGGGCCCGTGTCCCAACGGCCAGGCTGGCGGCGTGGGCCCCCGACGGCGCTCTGCTGATCTCGGTCCCGAACGCCGGGCAGGTGCTTCATCTGCGACCCACCGACACGCAGCCGCGCGAGACGGTCCTGCTCGACGGGCTCGACCAGCCACACGGCCTGGCGTTCGACGGCGACCGGCTCTATGTCGCCGAAAGCGATCAGGTCGACGTCTACGACTACGCCGACGGCACCGCGAGCAATCGGCGCACCGTCGTCGCCGACCTACCCGACGCGGAAAGCGCCGACCTGCGCGGGGCCTATGCGCATGCCCTGAAAAGCGTTGCCGTCGGTCGGGACGGCGCCGTGTACTTCTCGATCGGGTCGACGGGCAACATCTCGGCCGCAGACCGCGACGCCGATCCGCCGCGCGCCACGATCATGCGGGTGCCTCCCGGCGGGGGTGCGGCCGTTCCGTTCGCCACCGGGGTGCGGAACGGGACCGGGCTGGCCGTCGCGCCGGACGGAGCGTTGTGGACGGCGGTCAACGGCCGCGACAACGTCGCCAACCCGGCGACCGGTGAGGTCGAGAAGGAGTACGTCAACGACCATCCACCGGAGCAGGTCGCCAAGTTGACCGAGGGACGCGAACTGGGCTGGCCGTACTGCAATTCCGACGGCGGCCCGGCCGACCTGCCGTTCATCCGGGACGTTCAGACCAACGCGGACGGCAGCAGGCTCGACTGCGCCGCGCTTCCGCCCGTCGAGCAGAGCCTCGGCGCGCACGCGGCGCCGCTCGGTATGAGCTTCACCGAGGGCGTACTGCCCGCTCCGTTCGACAGCGGCGCGCTGATCGGCGTGCACGGTTCATGGAACCGGGAGCCGCCGCAGCCGCCGGAGGTGGCGTTCTTCGGTTGGCGTGATGGGGATCTGAAGGATCGGCAGACGTTGGCCGGCGGTTTTCAGGCCGACGACGGCTCACGGTGGGGCCGCCCGGTCGCCGCGGTGGCGGGACCGGACGGCGCCGTGTACATCACCGATGACTACGCGGACGCCGTCTATCGCCTGGCACCGCCGGGGCGTTGATCAGGTTCGCGGAGTACCCGCTCCGCGGCGGCCGGTGATCGCCACGTAGATCCCGATGAGGATGACCGCGACGACCAACCCGATGACGAACGGGATCGGCGAGAACATCTTGTCGCCGGTACCGAACGCCGCGTTGGAGATCCACGCGCCCAGCAGAGCGCCGACCGCGCCCAGCAGGATGGTCACCAGCATCCCGATGTTCTGCTTACCCGGCAGGATTAGTCGCGCCAACACGCCGAGGATGGCCCCGACGATGAGAGCAACGATGATCGTCCACATATCTGACTCCTTCGATCTCGGCGCGGGTGCGCCGTCATAACAGTGCCCGGCACGGACCCTTCCTAATCTCGATCGGTCTTGGACACATTCATCGAACCCCCGGGCGGCATGGCGTAGCCCGCGAAGCGAGAAATCGCGATCGGATTGTGATGCAGCTGTAACGCAAGTTAACTGTGCTTCTCGTGTGATTACAGTTGTTTTGTTGTAGGCTCTCCCAGAAGGGACCACCGTGTCGACCCCTTTGGCAAACGTCCGTCGATTCGCGGCGACGGCGGCGGCGCTGGTGCTGTGCGCTGTCGCGCCGGTGACGGCGGCCGTACCCACCGCGCACGCAGCCAGTGCCCGTGAGCTTCTCGCCGATGCCATCGCCAACACGAAAGGGTCCTACCTCGTCTACAACTTCGGCAGCGGACACCCGGCGCCGATGGTCAACGCCGCCGGCCACGCCTACGAGATGAACAACGGCGGTCACCTGATGATCATCAAGGCGGCCTCGCAGCGGCTTGCACCGCGGCTGCTTGTCGACACCCACCGGGGCTATCAGGCCCGGTGTGAACGAGATCCGCGCGCACGCACCGGCGAAGGGCTGATACAGGCATCGGAGATCTTCACGCCCCTGCAGGCATGGCAGGTGCTCGGCCAGCCCACGATCGCGATCAACGCCAACTTCTTCGACGTGCGCGGCCAGAAGGGCGGTTCGTGGAAGTCCACCGGCTGCAGCTCCCCGCTCGGCGCCTACGTCGACAACACCCGCGGCCTGGGCCGGACCAACGCCGCCGTCACCGGCCGCATCGCCTACGCGGGCAAGCAGGGTTTGTCGGGCGGTAACGAGCACTGGAAGGCGTTGTCCACGATGATCCTTCCGGTCGCCGGGGCCCCGTTCGTCGTGGCGCCGAAGAACCCCGACGACTACGACGCCGCGTCACCGGTCATCGAGGACCTGGTGGAGAAAGGTGTCCGGTTCGTCGCGGTCGCCGGCATCGGGCTGTTGTCCCCCGGCGACACCAGCCAGCTCAACGACGGTGGGCCCAGCGCCGCCCGCACGGCCATCGCGTACTCCAAGGCCAAGGACGAGATGTACGTGTTCCAGGGCGGCAGTTACACACCCGACCAGATCCAGGATCTGTTCCGCGGGCTGGGCAGCGACACCGCGGTGCTACTTGACGGCGGCGGCTCGTCGGCGATCGTGTTGCGCCGCGATACCGGCGGCATGTGGGCCGGTGCAGGCGTGCCCCGCGGTTCGTGTGACACCCGGCAGGTGCTGTGCGACTCGCGCGAGCGCGCGCTGCCGAGCTGGCTCGCGTTCAACTAGCCTCAGGCGGCCTTGCCGGACGCCCCGTCGTCCGACTCCTCGCACCGGACTCAGATAGTCGTCGCCAGCGTCAGCCTTCGGTCTTCGTCGGTCTCCGCGGCCACGCCTGCGGATCACGTCGACACAGCGGTTCGTCGCCAGCTGCGCCGACGTCGACAGCATCTGCGAGAATGCAGAGCTGTTCGGCAGAGTGGCGTGAGCAGGTTCAGGTTGTCCCCGCCGGACGTCGGTCAGAAGCGGGAAGGTCTCGAGCGGTTGAGAATCGCGTTCGGGGTGGCCGGGGTCGGGTTCCCGCTGAAGAACTCCTTGGTGAATCCGCGGATCAGCAGGTTGACGATGTCGAACGGCACCTGGACGGGGTTGATTCCGGAGGGGAAGGACATGAACGGCGTCGGAACGCCGGCCTCGGTCAGCGTCCTGGTGTAGGTGCCGTCGGGGTTGCGGACCACGTCGGTGTAACCGAGATTGTTCAGGGCCTCGACCGCCGGTGCTAGCGCATTGGCCAGCGCGCCAACGGGATTCACCGCCAACAGGCCAAGCGACGCGATGCTGATGACATCTGAGATCAGGTACAGCGGCTCGAGCAACGGCTGTGTGTTCGACGGCAGCGTCACGTAGAGGTTCAGCGCCAGCTTCCCGTCGATGAGCTTCTCCAGCGCGTCACCGATCTGCCCGCCGAGTTGCTCCGGCACGGTGTCGAGGGTGAGACCGCGGAGCATGTAGGTCGGCAACACCAAGGCCATCAGGTTGTTCGCCAGCGAGAACGGGTTCGGCCACGCAGCGAGGTCCGATGCCGGGTGATACGCCACGCCGACATCGATCAGGACCGGGATGATGTTCGCGCCGCCGAGGGAGAGCCCGAACGGCAACTGCATCAGACCGCCGCTGGAGCTCACCTGGGTCTGCGGGTTGACGGTATCGATGCCGAGCAAGTCGAACAGCGGATAGAACCGCGCCAGCGCCCCGCCGTTGGGCCGGGCGGGGTTCAACATCAGCAGCATCGGCAGCACGGTGATGCTGCCCAGTAGCGGGCCTGCGCCGGCGTTCACCCCGCCGGGTTGGTTGACCAGATCGGCGAGCACCTGGTCGTAGCCGGTGGCGATCGCGAACGCGCCCATGCCGATGCCCACCGACACCGGCACCCGCAGGTGCGTGACATCGGGCAGAACGTCACCGAGCAGCGCCTCGATCAGGAGGCCCAGCTGCGGGATCAACGGATTGCCCGGCAACGTCTCGGTCAGCCTGTCGAGCACCGTGGTGAGCAGACCGACCGCGCCGACTTCGAGGTACTCGGACCCGTTGATCTCGCCGGCGACCGAGTTGGGCAGCGACGGGGCCCAGCCGAGGTCGGTCCCGAGCAGCTTCAACAACGTGAATATCGGGCTGGCGGTCAGAACGTTCAGCCCCGGGATATCGAGGTTGCCCACGTTCAGTGGATCGCTGAGGTCCAGGCCGACCAGGTTCAACAGGCTCAGCAGGTCCGTAACCCCTTCGGCGTCGGTGATGCCGAGCGCCTGCAGCACCGGAATGAGGAGCAGGTCGGTGACGATCTCGCCGACCAGCGCTTCGAGCACCGGCGACAGATCGATGGGAACTTCACCGAGCAGCCCGCCGAGAACGCTGTCCACCAAGAAGTTCGGGTCGCCCACGAGCCGCTCGAGGAGGCTTTCCGGGTCCATGCCTGCCGCGCGGGCCAGCGCCGCGAGGCTGAGGTTCTCGGCCACTGCCCGAGCGATGGCGTCCAGCACGGTCTGGGTGAGGCCGGAACCGAACGTGCCCAGCCCGGCCGTCACGTCGGGGAGCTGCCCCGGCGACGGCCACTGGTTGACGGCCGCGACGAGGTGGGCATCGGCGGCCCGGACACTCGCGGCGTTCGCCTCCGGCGCCGGCGCCGCACCGATCAGCGCCGTTGCCGTCGCGGTGGCGGCGCTGAAGGCGGTGGCTTTCTTGGCGAACTTCCTGACATTCTGACGGTGGGCGCGATGCCTGCCAGCCACTTGACCTGTCCTCCCGGCCCCCCCGGTTGGTGTCGCCGCGACACTAGCACGAAAACGAAACCGGCCGACCACATACGGCAATTCCGGGAGCCCGCGAACGCCGCAGGTCACGCTCCCGACGGTTTATGGTTGGCTAATTCATCGGCCGTCGACCGTTGTCAGAGCTCCAGCGTGCGGCCCGCGGCCTGCGCGACCTGGCGCTCGTAGCCGGCGCCGAAGATGACGACGTGTGCCAGCAACGGATAGAGCTGGTGCAGCGCCGCCCGTTGGCGCCACCCCTCGCGCAGCGGGCGCCGCGACAGGTAGCCGTCGATGACCGCGTCGAAGAACGGGCAGCCGAACAGCGCCAGCATGGCCAGGTCGGTTTCCCGGTGCCCGCCGTAGGCGGCCGGGTCGATGAGCACCACACCGCTCGACGTCCACATCACGTTGCCGCTCCACAGGTCACCGTGCAGCCGCGCGGGCGAATCGTCGTCGTCGAAGTCCCCGGCCTCACAGCGCGCGATCACCGCGTCCACGGCCGCGCGGGTGGATGCGTCGAGTTCGGTGGCGGCGCGGCTCGCGTTGGGGCGCAACCGTTCTCGGGCATAGAACCAGCCCCAGGTGGCATGAGACGTCAACGACATGGGCAGCGGGCGGTGCAGCGGACCGAAGTAGCCGGGCCCCGACCAGCCGTCAGGTGGTGCCCCGAACCCGTCCGCTCCCGCGTCGTGCGTGACCGCCAGCCGCTGACCGAACTCGTACGCGGCGGAGCGGGTAGGCCCGGTGGTCTCCAAGTGTTCCAGGGTGATGCGGTCATCCGCGTGATCGAGTACCCGAACGCACGGCACCCCGCCGGTTGCTGCTGAAAGCCATTGCAGGCCTGCGGCTTCGAAATCGAAGAGTCCCGGCGGCGCCCCAGCGCGACGTTTGACGAACGCCCTCATACCTAAGGTTGGCCGAACACGCGCCGCATCGCGAGGTCACGGATTCTGGTCGGCAACGCTGACACCAGCGCCACTTGGAGCGCGGGGGCCAGGCCGACGACGTAGCGGGCGCGGGGCCGCCGTGCGGTCAGCGCCTGCTCGACGACGGCGGATACCCGCGCCGGCGGCACCGCGGCCCGCTGCGCGACCGGGATGAACTTCTTCATCCCGGCAAGGTGTTTCGCGTACAGGTCACGGTGCTCCGGTGTCAGACCGGCCTCGACCTCGGCCACCATGTCGTCGGCGGTGCGCCACATGTCGGTGTCGGTCTGCGCGGGTTCGACGACGATCACCGGGATGCGCCACGGCTTCAGCTCCACGCGCAACGCGTCCGCGGCGGCCTCCAACGCGAACTTGCTCGCCGCATACGGGCCCATCAGGGGAGTCGACAGACGGCCGTTGGTACTGGAGATGAACACGATCCGGCCCCGCGACCCCCGCAGCCGGGGAAGCACCTCCTGGGTGACCGCGATCTGGCCGATGACGTTGACCTCCAGCTGCTTTCGCCAGTCGTCGACAGACACCGCCTCCACCGCACCCGCGACCGCGATACCCGCGTTGTTGACCACCGCATCGAGGCGGGCGGGTAGTGAGGTCGCCAACGCATCGATGTGTTCGGCGTCGGTGACGTCGAGTATGACGGCCGATATGCGTTGCGGGTTGGTCGCGGTGACGGCCGCGGCGTCGTGGCGCGTCCGCACCCCCGCGATCACGTCCCAGCCGCGGGCGGCCAAGTGCTCGGCGATCGCCCTGCCGATGCCGCGGGAGGCACCAGTGACCAGTACAGAGGGCATCTCTTCTCCTCGGTCGGCCGGCACAGGCAGTTGTCAGCCTACGGTGTGGGTCCGCCCGCCGACCAGGTCGTCTCGCGGCGGGGACCGAACCAGAAGACGGCGGCCCCTGCCGCAATCACCGCCGCGGCCAGTGCGATGACAGGGGCGACCGTGACCCGTGTCAACGTCGCTCCCACCACGGCGCCACCGCACATCGTGAAAACGACTCCGTAGCGCAGCTTTTCCCGTTCCCCCGTGCCGCCGGCCAACCTGCTGTCAAAGCCCAGGCCGGAGATCGTCGACGTCAGCACGGTGGTGGACAGTTCCTGCACGCCGAACTGGCGCGCGGTGACGTTCTGGATCCCGAACACGACGGCCAACCCCGCGATCAGGATCAGCTTGGTGTCGTCGTGGTAGTCGAGCACGCCGGCGCCCGCGAGGATCGCGAGCACCGACAACGTCACCACTTCCAAGCCGAGGGTGATCCCCAACCAGTGCCGAACCTGCGCGCCGAGGTGGCGGGTCAGCCTGCCGCCGATCACCGCGCCGGCCACGAACGCGACGAAGGCCACCAGCGCGGCCGTCATGTCCACACCGGAGTGCGGCACGAACCAGAAGCCGAGGAAGATGACGTTACCGGTCATGTTGGCCACGAACACATGGCCCAGCACCAGCACGCTGACCGCGTCGACCAGCCCGGTCGCGAACGTGAGCAGAAAAAATGCCAGTACTGTAAATTTCTGCGAGACAGGCGATTCGACGGCCACGGGTCGGGGTTTCCGGCCTACAGCTGAGGTGTCAGGTCCAGCGAGGTGACCGTGGACATGCGGGTGATCAACCACTTCGCGTCGTCACGCTTCATCGTCAGCCGATACGACAGATAGCGCAGCGACGGGATGTTCTTGGTCATCGGGCTGGTGGCCACCGAGTTGGTGTAGACGAGCGCGGTCGCCTCGGTCGGGGTGAGCGTTTCCACCGCCGCACCCATCACCTGGGTTGTGTTGGTGACCTGGGCCTGCTTGTTCGGCGCGACGATCGCGTCGATGTACTTGCGGTACTCGTGCTCGAAGTCGCCGCCGAGAAAGCCGGCCGACCGCTCCGGGAGGGTCTCCATATCCTCGGGCGTGTAGCTCCACAGCGTGGTGATCGCTTCGGTGGCCGTGCGGGCCACGTCGAGTTTGATCTGGACAGTGGCACGGTCGGTCAGATACGGCTGAAGCATCGCGCCTGCGAAACCCGCCGCCCCGACGAACAACACCGCGGCGACGATCGCCGCGATCGCCAGCCGCTTGCCGGCAGGCCGATGCGCAACGAGCACCTGATCTTCCGTGGGCTCTTCGGGTTCCGGCTCGGCGGGCTCTGCAGCCTCGGCGTCGGGCGCCTCGACTTCCTCGCTGTCTTCCTCGTTGTCGCCCGCGATCTTCGGCTTCGCCGCCCGCGCGGCCTTACCGCGCGGCACCGGCTTGGCCTGCTCCTGCTCAGTGCTCGGTGCCTCCGTGGTGACTTCCTCGGGCGCAGCGGTTTTGGTGCGACGGCGCAGGAAGGACCAGCGACGACGGCCCGCGGGCGCCGTCGGCTCGGCTGCGGTATCCGCGTCGGTGGTCAGATCACCTGGATCAGCTGGCTGATCTTCCACTGCTGTCCTTCCTGAATAGCCGTTGCGACCCAACGGCTTCCGCTCTCATAGGTCTGCTTGCCGTCCGGGGACTTCGAGGTGACCGTCGTCGCGACCAGCACATCGGCGCTGCCGTCGTCGTTCCAGCGCTGCACCCCGGCCTCCACCACGGTGCCGGTGGTGGGCTCGGCGCGCGCCACCTGGACCAGGATCTCGTTCTTTCTCTCGTTGAACATCGAGCCGAATTCGCCGGTGCCCTCGGCGAGGATCCGCTCCACATAGTCGTTGGCGTGGAACGGATCCAGCGAGGTGTATTCGGTCATGAACTGTCGGACATAGCCCAGCGCCAACGCGTCCTTCACCGCCGCACGCCGGTCGATCTCATGGTTGACCAGCATCAGCGTGCCGACGGCGACCGCGGCGATCAACACCAGCGACGCCACCGTGGCGATGACCGGCAGACCCCACCGGCGCGGGCGCCTCGGCGTCGCCTCGAAGAAGTCCGGCTCGTCGGCCTCGATCCTGCGCCGCGGGCTCACTGGCCCCCCTGGTTCATCAACGGCTTCTTGAGCACCGTCAGATCAGCAACGCGCCACTGCCCGCCCGTCTTCTCGAAGTCGACCCGCACGGTCGCGGTGATGAACTTCAGGTTGTTGGGGTCGTTGCCGCGCTGCCCCTGCATCGCCAACAACATCGACGCGCTGGTGGGGGTGACGGGCGGGTTCGGCACCACCGCGCTGCTGACCGCCCAGTACTCGTTGGACGTGACCCCGGCGTCCTGAACGGCCTGCTGCTGCTCGATCAACTGCTTGCGGTACTCATCGGTGGTCAGCGACTGCGCGTGAGAGAAGTCCTGCTGCAGGCTTTCCCTCTGGTAGGACAGCATCTGCTCGACAATTCGCGGTCCCTGCTCGATGATCTGCGCACGGGCGTTCTCGATGGCGCGGTCGTGGCGGTACACCACCACATAGCTCAGCGTGACCGCCAGCACGCACAGCAGCGCCGCGGCGATCAACACCCCGGCGGTGAACCGGCGGACATCACGCGGCCCGGACCGGCTCTCGCGCGCCTCGGTGCCCAGCAACAGATCGGCGAACGTGCGCCTGCGCCGGTCCCACAGCGGCCACAACCAGCCGACGGACAGGGCCGCGGTGTCCAGCAGATGCGCCAGATCGCGCGCCAACAACCGCCACACCCCGGCACGGCCACCGGATCGGCGCACCACCTCGACACCGAACAGCGCACGGCCAAGGCTGAACCCCCTGATTGCGGGCAGCACCAGCCGATTCACCGCCATCACCAGCACCACCAGGGCGGCGGCGACGGTGAACACCCACCACAGCCAGCCCCGCAACGGGGCCGTCCACGCCACCAGCGCCAGCGTCGCCAGCACCGCCGAGCCGACCAGCACATCGATGGCGAAGGCGCCCGCGCGGGCCGGCCACGACGCCAGGGTCTGCGGGGCCGCCTCGGCGGTGGTCGTGGTGTCCGAATCGGTGTCAGGCGTCATGGTCGATGACGTCACGAGGTGACCTGGTCCAGCCTGGCCACTTTGTAGGTGCCCTCGTCGGGCGCCATCTGCACGCGCAGCCGGTAGCCCTGCTCCTGGTCGGCGGTCTCGGAGTTGGTCACCTTGACCCGCACGGCGACGAGAACGTCGAACGAGCCGTCGGCGTTGTGCTTTTCCACCGCCGCGCGCATATCCGACACCTGCACCTGAACGTTCGCGGCCTGGTACGCGTCGACGAGCACCCCGCTGTACAGCGAGGCCTGCACGGCGAAGTCGCCCGTCGAGCACTCGATGATCTTGGCCTGCGCCGCGGTCATCGCGGCGATATCGGGCGCATGGGTGGCCGTCACGCAATCTTTCGCGGCCTGCAGCGCGGCGGCCTCCGCACGCGCGGTCGCCTCGTTGTGCTGGTGCGCCCTCAGGCTCAGATATCCGCCGACTCCGCCGGCGACCGCGAGCAGCAGCAGGATGGCGCAGATGCCGACGGCCCAGCCGCGACCGAGCCGGGGCGCGCGGCACTGCTGCTCGGGTGTCTCCGTGGGCTGTTCTGTCGGCTCTTCTTCTGTGGATACTGCTAACGACTCGTCGGGCTCGGGATGCGCTTCGTCGGGCGTTTGGTCAGCATCGGTGGGGTTCAGCTGGCGGGTGCCAGCATCTCCTTCCATCCGTCGTCTCCTGGGTTACTCGAGTTGCTGACGTTGTACCTGACGCCGTCGGGTCCGACCACTTGGCCGCTGGTCGGGCTGTACACCGCCGTCGAGCCGGGTGGCCCTGGTGCCGGAGTGTAGATGCACGGGTTGGGCTGCTGTCCACTGCAGCGGACGGTGCCCTGCCCCGGCGGGCTGAGCGGGTCGCTGACCGGCGACGTCGACAGCGCCGGCGGCAGCTCACTGGCGGGCATCGGGTTCACGCCGCTGTTCACCGACGGTGCCGGAACGACGAAGCCGGGGTTGACGCCCTGATCGCAGCGCGCGCCGGGAGCCGGGCACGACAGGATCTGGTTCGGGTCGCCGTACCACGGGTTGGTGCCCAGCGGCTGGTACGGCTCGTCGCTGCGGCATTCCATCGGCGTCGCCGCACGCTTACCGGGCACGTCGACGCAGGGATAGTTACGTGCCCCGCGCACCACGTTGGCCTGATAGTCCTTCGGGATCTTGCAGTAGGTGCCCTTGGGCAGCGGCGCCATGCTGGTGTCGGCGGGTGAGCGCCACTCCGATGCTGGCAGGAAGCCGGTCAGGCACGGCGGCGGCTGGTTGATGGACAGCGCCAACGGCAGCTGGCCCAGATCCTCGAACAGGGTGCCCGCCTGGCTGGCGGCACCGCCCTGCGGCCAGATCACCAGCGTCTGCTCCAGCCCCTTGTGGTAGCGCTTGAGCATGTCGATGACGACCGACAGGTTGGCCAGCGTCTGGGGCAGCGACTCCTGCACACCACCGAACACCGCGGTGACCTGGTCCAGCGTCGGCGGGGCCTGCTGCAGGCCGCTGCGCAGCGCCGCGTCCTCCTGGGCGGCCTGCGCCGCGATCACGTTGAGGTTGCGTGACCACCGCTCGATGTCGTCGCCCGAGGTCACCTGGCTGTCCAGGATCGGGGTCGCGTTGAGGATGATGTCGTTGACCTGGGGCAGGTTCTGCTGAAAGCCCTCCGCGAGGTTGGTCGTCGAATCGACCAGCCGCTGCAGCGCGGGCCCCAGCCCGCCGACCGCCTTCGACGTCTCGGTGAGCAGGGCGTCGATCTTCTCCTTGGGCAGCACGGCCAGACCCTTGTTGGCCGCGTCCAGCGCCGGGCCGACCTCGCTGGGCACCGTGCTCTCGGTGATCGTCGCGCCCGGCTGCAGATACTGTCCCGGGTCGCCGGTGGACACCAGGTCCAGGTACTGCTCACCGATCGCCGACACCGAGTGCACGTTCGCGGTCGCATCGATCGGGATCTTGTAGCGGCTGTCGATGCTCATCGTGGCCCGCGCACCGGTTTCGGTCGGCTCCACCTCGGTCACCTTGCCGATCTGGGTGCCGCGATAGGTGACGTTCGCCGTGGCGTACAGACCTCCCGAGCGCGGCAGGTCGGCGTGCAACGTGTACTGGCCGATCCCGACCAGCGACGGAATCCGCAGGTAGTACCAGCCCAGCACCACCAACGCGATGATCGTCAGGACGGTGAACAACACCAGCTGGATCTTGATGAACCTGGTCAGCATCGCTCACTCACCCCTTTCCACCAGGGGCCCGCCCGGCACGTTGTGCGGGTTCGGGGTGAACCGCACGTCCGGGATCATGGTGGCCGGATCACGCCCCCAGGCCTGCTCGAGCGCGCGCAGCATGCCGGAGACGCCGGTACCCGTCAGGATGCCGTTGTCCAGAGCGGACAGCGTGAGGTCGACCATCAGCGACACGTTGAGGTAGTCGCCGCGGACCACCTTCGGCACGTTCTCGATCGAGAACGGCGCGGTGAGCAACAGCTTGAGCGCCCCGATCAGGTACGGCGACGCCTTGCCTAGTTCCCGCAGCGGCCGCTGCAGGTTGGCCAGGTTGGTGTTCAGGTCGTCGCTGGCCGGACCCAACGCGTCGTCGGCGGCCGCGCTGATTCGTCCGACGGCCTGCACCGCGTCGGCGAACAGGTCACGGGTCTCGGCGAAATGCTTGATCAGCGGCGGGAACTCGGTGAGCACCCGGTCCAGGGTGTTGTTGCGCTGGGCGACGATCGAAAGCAACCGGTCGGTGGAATCGATCGCCCGGGTGATGTCCTGGCGCTGCTGGTTGAGTTCGGCGGTGAAGGTGTCCAGCTGGTTCAGGAACTCCCTGATCTGGTCGGCCCGTCCGGTCAGCAGGTTGTTGATCTCGGTCTGGATCACCTCGAGGTTCTGCACCCCGCCGCCGCGCAGGATGGTGGCGATGCTGGCCAGCACCCGTTCGGTGGTGGGATACGCCGACGAGTTCTGCAGCGGGATCGTGTCGCCGTCGCGCAACGGCTCCGGCGACGGATCCGGCGGCAGCTCCAACTCCACGTGCTGCGAACCGAGAAGGCTGGTCTGGCCGATCTTCGCGAGGGCGTTCTTCGGCAACTCCACGCTGGGCTGCAGGTCCAGCGTCAGCGTGGCGACCCAGTTCTTCAGCTCGATCGCACGCACCCGGCCGACGTACACGTCGGCCACCCGCACCCGGCTGTTGACGTTGAGCGCCAACGTGTCCGGCATCTGCACGTACACCGTCCAGGCGTCCGATCCGGTGCCGGGCCCGCCGGGCAGCGGAACGTTCGCGATGCCCTTCCACGATCCACACGAGCTCACCACGAGCGCGATCGCACCCAGCGCCACACCGCGCCGTGCGATCCTGCTCAGCCTGCGAGCACCCATGCCTGGTCCTCTGTTCGTGCGAGCCCTCATCCTGAGCCCCGCGATCTTCGCGCGTGCGCCCATCACCCACCTGCCTCTGCTGGTAGCGGGGGTCCTGCCGGCGCCGCGGGCGGCGGTCCGCCCGGTGCCGGCAAGGGGCCGGCCATGGCGGCACCACCCGGGTCACCGGGGATCACTCCCGGCGCGGGCGCAGGCGGCGGGCCGGGCTGCGGATACCACGGCGGCGGCAGCGGCGTGTTCTCCGTGTAGGCGTTCGGCGGGCCCGCCTGATGCGGACCACCGAACGTTGGTGGCGCAGGCGGAATCTGGCAGTCGGGTCCGCCCATCAGCTCGGCGAGGCATTCCGGCGTCATCATGTTCGCGGTGAACGGCTGCACCTCGACACCCTGCATGCCGGGCGCGGCGACCCAGCCCTGCTCGTGGTTGCCATGCGAGAACAACGTGTCCCGCGACCAGATGCCGGGCACGGTGGTGTCCTTGTAGCCGGGCGGCGGCTGCAGCCTCGGCTCCGAGTAGGCGACCTGCTTGGGCAGCGTCAGCGCCGAGCTGAACTGGTTGACGCCGAACGGCGGGAAGTTGAACTTGATCGCGTCCAGGATCGGCGCGAGGTACTGCGCGCACAGCTCGGCCGACTCCTGGTAGCCCAACCGGCTGGCCGCCTGGATCGAACTGCAGACGAACTGCAGCGGGTTGGCGAAGTTGTTGATCACCGGGATGGCCATCACGCCCCCGGTCACCGGCGAGATGATGTTCATCAGGTTCGCGCCCAGGTTCGGGAACACGTGCAGGGCGGTCTCCAGCCCGTCGCGCGGTTCGGGCTGCAGGATCGCCGTGGTGGCCGACGACAGGTTGTTGATGTCGTGCGTCAGCACCTCGGCGTTCTCGTCGAGGAATCCACGCGTGGTGGTCAGCAGTTCGTTGAGGTCGCGCAGCGCCTTGGACACCTCGCGGTCGGTGTTGGTGAACGCGTTGGTGAACTGGGCGAGGTCGTCGTTCAGCGCGACGAACTGCTGATCGCTCTGGTGCAGCGCGTTGACGAACAACGCCAGGCTCTTGACCACCCCGAAGAAGTCGTCGCGCCCCTCGTTGAGCGCGAACAGCGCCTCGGACAGCCCGTTGAGCGTCCTGTTGAGCTGCTCGCCCTTGCCCGCGAAACCGTCGGCGGCCGATTCGATGATCTCGCCGAACGGTCCGGACGGCTGTTCGGGGGTCGGGCCGAGATCGGTCAGGATCCGGTTGATCGAGTCACGCAGCTCGTCGTACTCCACCGGCACCTGGGTGCGCTCCAGCGGGATGACGGCGTTGTCCTCCATCACCGGTCCGCCGGTGTAGGGCGGGGCCAGCTGGATAGTGCGCGACGCCACCAGGCTCGGGTTCAGGATCGACGCGGTGGCGTTCGCGGGCACCTTGAACTTGTTGTCGTAGTGGAAGGTGACCTTCATCTTGTCGCCGGCCGGTTCGATGCTGTCGATCGAGCCGACCTTGACGCCCATGATCTGCACCTTGTCGCCCGGGTACAGCGCCAGCGTGTCGGTGAAGTACGCGACGACGGTGTTGGTGGTCAGCCGCTTGTAGAGGTTGTACCCGACGAACGCGGCCACCACGGCCAGCACCACCACCAGCGTGCCGATGATCAGCGTGGCACGAGAAACCTGGGGTAGCCGCAGGCTTCGGATGTTGAAGATCGTTGACATCTGTTACCCCCCTATCCCTGCGATCCCGGCGGGAGGAACGGCGGATTGCCCAATAGCGGCGGCTGCCCGGCCGGCGCCAACTGCTGGCCCGGTCCCGGTACCGGCGGGGCGGGCAGGGCCGGCGGCAGCGGCGCGATGCCGGGGGTGAAGTCCGCGGGGAGCGGTGGCTGCGAAGGATCCTGCCCCACCGGCACGGTGCGCGCCCCCGGCGGCGTGTCGGGCGACAACTGACCGTGCACGCCCGGCATGTTCGGTGGCAGCTGACCGGGGATGGCCGCGGCGGGCACACCCGGTGACGGCTGCGGACCGTGCGCGTTCGGGTCGGAGGTGACCACGTCGATCGGACCGTAGGCCGGGCCGCCGAACGGTCCGACGGACAGCCCGGCACACGGCAGCGGGTTGTCCGGCCGTGGCAGGCCGCCGGGCCCAGGCGTGTACGAGCACGGATGCCCCTTGAGCACACCGGGTCCCGGATGCTCGGGCGTGCCCTCCAACACTGCGGGTCCCGGCGGCGGGGCGCCGTTGTCGAAGCCCTGCGCGTTCGGGTCCGGGAACCGCCACGCGGGCAGACCCGCGTCGCCCCAGAACTTCTGCGGGTCGATGCCGCGCTTCTTGAACGCGGCGTCGATGAACGGCTGCAGGATCTGGCCCGGCAACAGGTTCACCAACATCACCTTGAAGTACGGACCGGACGCGACGGCCTCACCCAGCGAGGCCACGAAGCTGGCGATCGTGGTCAGCGTGTCCATCAGGTCGTACTGGCGTTCCCGCAGCACATCGCTGACCACGCGCAGCTGCTCCAGCACCCGGTTGAGGTTCGGGTTGTCGTCGATGAGGCCCTTGACCTGTTCGGAGAAGGACCCGACCCGCTCGAGCAGGGCGCCGACGGCGTAGCTGCGCTCGTTGATCGCGCCCAGCAGCGTCTGGGCGTTGACGAGCAGCTGGTTGATCTGCTCGCTGCGGCTGCCGAGCACGCCGGCGATCTTGTTGGCGTTGGCCAACAGCTTCTTGACGTCGTCGTCGCGCTTGCCGATCGTCTCGGAGAAGCGGGCCACCCCGTCGAGCGCGGCGCTCAGATGCGGGTAGGTCTGGTCGATGGTCTCCGACAACACGTTCAGCGAGCGCTTGACGGTTTCGGTGTCCCACTCCGAGGCCGCCTTCGTCACGTCGAAGAACGCGTCGTAGATCTGGTAGGGCGTGGTGGTCTGGCCCAGCGGCAGAATCCCGTTGGCGCGCAACGGATCAGATCCGCGGGGCTCGATCTCGATGTTGCGCCGGCCCAGGATGGTGTCGGTGCGGATGGCCACCCGGCTGTCCTTGCCGATCTGCGTACCGCCCAGCGAGTAACCGATCTTGACCTTGTCGCCTTCGATCGCCATCGAGCGCACCTGCCCCACGTCGACGCCGGCGATGCGGACCTTGTCGCCCTCGTTGAGTCCGCCGGTGTCGGAGAAGTAGGCGTAGTACGTCGGCGTCGCGAACAGCATCGGCACGCTGGCGAAACTCTGCCCCACCCCGATCACGAGGACCAGGATGATGATGCCCATCACCCCGTTGCGGGCCCGGTTCGATCCCTCCAGAGTTCTCATTGCGGCGTACACCTACCCGACGGCTGGCTGAAGAGTTTGATGGTGCGCACCGGCCCGCCGGGCTGCAGCCCGTTCATCCGAAGCGAGATGTCGCAGGCGTAGAAGTTGAAGAAGTCGCCGTAGATGCCGCCCGCACGGCCGATGATCTTGAACGCGGTTGGCAGCCTGACCAGGATGTCGTTCAGTTGGTCGCGCTGGTCGACGAGGGGTTGCTGAACGTTTTCGAGGTGACCGACCGTGCTCTGCAGCAGCGGCCGGTTGTCGGCGAGCAGGTCGGCGACCGTGCCCGCGGCGTCGCTGATGTCGGCGACCGACGTGGCGATCGGGTCCGCCCGATTCTTCAGGCCCGTGATCAGCTTCTCGAAGTCCTGCACGGTCTCGTCGAACTGCTGCTGATGTCGCACCGTGGTGTCGAGCACCGTGTTGAGGTTGCGGATCACCTCGCCGATCGCCTGGTCGCGGTCGGCCAGCGCCGACGTCAGCGACGCGGTCTGGTCGAGGATGTCGTTGATGGTGCCGCCCTGTCCCTGGAAGACCGTGATGATCGACTGGGCGATGTTGTTGACCTTGTCGGGGTCCAGGGCCCGGAACACCGGGCGGAAGCCGCCGATCAACGCGTCGAGATCCAGTGCGGGCTCGGTGCGATCGACCGGGATGGTGCCGCCCGCGGGCATCCGCTCGTCGCTGTCGCCGCGCGTGAGCTCCATGAACCGGTCACCGATCAGGTTCAGGTAGCGGATCGACGCCGTGGTGCCCTCGAACAGCGGCAGCGACCGGTCGACGTTGAAGTCGACCTTCACCTGGGTGCCGCCGTTGATCAGCGTGACGCCTTCGACCTTGCCGACCTCGACACCCGAGGCCCGAACGAACTGGCCGGCGCGCAACCCGCTGGCGTTGGAGAAAATCGCCGAATATCCGGTGGTTCGGTCGAACCGCATCTGACCGAACACCACGACGATGATCGCGGTGAACAGCAGCAGCACCAGTGAGAAGGCGCCGAGTTTGATGGCGGTACCGGTGATTTTCATGGGTTGATCGTGTTCTCCCCGACTTGGCGACCCCAGACGTATTCGATCAGGATCGGCTGGCCCAACTCGAAGTGGTTGTACGGCGCGATCGACGCACCGGTGTCCATGACGAGGTACGGCGCCGGCCAGAGGTCACGGGTGACCGGCTGCCAGCAGCCGGGCCGCCCCTCAGGACCGCCACGCGCGTTCACGCGCGGCAGGTTGTCCGGATACACATACGGGTTGGCGGCACCCATGAGCTCCGACAGCGTCCGCAGCGAGTACCCGTTACCGCCCAGGGACGCAGCGACTTTCGGTTCCACGTCGTGGTAGTTGCGGATCATGCAGTACAGCGCCGGGCTGTACTCGTCGAGGATCTCCGACGGCACGATGAGGTCTTCGGCGCCGCGGACCAGATACGGGCCGCCGCGCTCGAAGATGTCGCCGCCGATGTTGCCGAAGCCGATGGCGGCCATCAGCGCCTGGTCGATGTTGCCCTGCTGTTCGTTGAGGGTCTGCGCGGTGGTCACCGCGTTCTCCAACCCGGCGAACAGGTCGGGCGCCGCGTCGGCGTACACCTCGCCGAGGTCGGCGAGCAGCCTGTTGTCCTCGGCGATGCGCGGCATCTTCGGGTTGATGTCGGCCAGGATCTCGTTGCCGTGGATGATCGACTGCCCGAACCGGTCACCGAGCCCGTCGAGGGCTTCGGCGGTCGCGGCCAGCGTCTGGTTCAGTTTGATCGGATCCACCTGCTGTGAGATCGACACCACGGTCTCGAACAGCGTGTTGAACTCGGTGGTCACCGACGTCACGTCGATCACGTCCGACGAGGTGATCCGCGCCGTGTCGGGGTCCTCCGGCGAGGTGAAGTTCACGTACTTGTTGCCGAACACGGTGGTGGCGTCGATGCTGGCGTCGACGTTGCGCGGGATCAGGTCGAGGTACTTGGGGTCGACGTCGACGACGATCTTCGCCTTCGGCTCGTCACCGACGGTGACGCCGTCGACGGCGGCCACCCGGCCGATCTCCACCCCGTTGTAGGTGACCTTGGCGCCGGGATCCATCGACAGGCCCGCGCGCGTGGAGATCAAGGTGAGCTGCGTGCGCGGCATGAAGTCGCCGCGGAACTGCATGTACACCAGCACCAGCGCGATGATCGTCAACAGCGTCAACACCAGCCCCGCCAACTTGTAGGGCGGGGTGCGAGGAGCGTTCAACGGTGCCGTCATCGCGCTACACCGTCAGGTTGAAGTTCGGGTCGACGCCGTAGAGCGCCAACGAGGCGAACAGGACCACACACACGATCGCGACCAGCGAGGCGCGCATAGACCGGCCGACGGCCTCGCCGACCCCGACGGGACCGCCGCTGGCGTAGTAGCCGTAGTAGCAGTGGTTGAGCATCACGATGACCGAGATGATCACCGCCTGGATGAACGACCAGAACACGTCGTCGGGACGCAGGAACGTGCGGAAGTAGTGCTCGTAGGTGCCGATCGACTGGCCGTAGAAGAATGTCGTGGTCACCTGTGCGGACAGGAAGCTCATGATGATCGCCATCGCGTACAGCGGGATGATCACGATGAAGCCGGCCATGATCCGGGTGGACACCAGATACGAGATCGACTTGATGCCCATCACCTCCAGCGCGTCGATCTCCTCGCTGATGCGCATCGCGCCGAGCTCGGCGGTGGCGCCGGCGCCGACGGTGGCCGCCAGTGCCTGGCCCGCGACCACCGGGGCGGCGATGCGGACGTTGATCAGCGCGGCGAAGAAGCCGGTGAACGCCTCGACGCCGATGTTGCCGAGGGACGCGAAGCCCTGGATCGCGACCAGCGACGACCCGGACAGCGTGACGAAGCCGACGATCGCCACGGTGCCGCCGATGACGGCCATCGCACCGGTGCCCATGCCGATCTCGGCGATCAGCCGCAGGGTCTCCCTGCGGTAGTAGCGCAGCGCGTGGCCGATCGAACCGACCGCCGTGAGGACGAACCAGGCGACGTGCCCGACGCTGTCCAGGAAGCGGGCCGGCGAGCTGACCACATTCTGGACGCGGGAGTATCCCCGCGGAAAGCGTGAACGCAGGACCGTTGTCGTCGACACGTCAGCTCCCCGTTCCGAACCGGACACCGATCGTGGTGAGCACCACGTTCACCGCGAACAGGGCGATGACGCAGAGCACCAGCGTCTCGTTGACCGCGGTGCCGACACCCTTGGCGCCGCCGGAAACGGTCAGACCGCGGTAGCACCCGACCAGGCCGGCGATCAGCCCGAAGGTCGCCGCCTTGACGATCGAGATGACCACCTCGGGCAGGCCGGTGATCAACGTCAGCGTCGAGACGTACGCGCCCGCCGAGACGTTCTGCAGGTACACCCCGAAGATGAAGCCACCGACCAGGCCGACGGTGATCACCGCGCCGTTGAGCAAGATCGCCACGAACGTCGAGGCCACCACGCGCGGAACCACGAGCCGGTGGATGGGGTCGATACCGAGCACCTCCAGGGCGTCGATCTCCTCGCGGATGGTGCGGGCACCGAGGTCGGCGCAGATGGCCGTCGAACCGGCCCCGGCGACGACGAGCACGGTCACCAGGGGACCCAGCTGGGTGACGGCGCCGATGGCGGCGCCGGCACCGGAGACGTCGGCGGCGCCGAACTCCGCGAGCAGGATGTTCAGCGTGAAGATCAGCAGCACGGTCAGCGGGATCGACACGGCCAGCGTCGGCAGGAACGCCACCCGCATCAGAAACCAGCTCTGCAGGATGAACTCGCGCCACTGGAACGGCGGCTTGAACAGCGCTTTTCCGGTGAGCACGCACATGCGCACGAAGCCGCCGACCGCTTCGAGACCCGGTTTGACCTGGTCACGCACGTAGCCGGTCATGCCGGTCGTCGCCGTCACCAGTGCACTCCCACGACGAAATCGCGAGTGTCGTGGCGCAACAGCTGCGCCTGTCGCACGCACCCTCCTTGCCCGAGCCTGGTGTCTGTGACCAACATCTCCTTACTCGCCGGTAGTAAGGCAGACCACCGGACTGTACCCGATCCGATCGCCGCTCTGCACCGCATCGGCAGTATTCGCGGCGTAGCCCGCAGCGCTCGCCCGCTCATCTGTCAGTCCTCTTGCGCTGCTCCAGAAACTGTTGGCGGAGTGGCACTTTCGCGGGCGTCAGAAGAAGGTTTGCCCGCGGCAAAGCGCTCCCGCAGTTCGGTCTTGAGGACCTTGCCCGCGGGGTTTCGCGGCAGCGCGTCGACCACCTCGACGGCCTTCGGATGTTTGTACCTGGCGAGCCGCTCGGACAGGAAGTCCTCGAGATCGCGCAGGTCAGGTTCGGTACCGGCGTCCTGGCCGAGCGCGACGACCGCGACGGGCACCTCACCCCACTTCTCGTCGTGGCGGCCGATCACCGCCACCTCGGCGATGGCCGGATGGGCTGCCAGGGCGTTCTCGACCTCGGCGCAGTAGATGTTCTCGCCGCCGGAGATGATCATGTCCTTCTTGCGGTCGACGACCCAGATGTAGCCCTCCTCGTCCTGGCGGACCAGGTCGCCGGAGTGAAACCAACCGCCTGCGAAGGCCTCAGCGGTGGCCTGCGGGTTGTTCCAGTAGCCGGCCATCAGGGTCGGTGCGCGGTAGACGATCTCGCCCACCTCACCGATCGGTACGTCGTTCATGTCGTCGTCGACGATGCGCGCGGCGACCGTCGGGATGACCTTGCCGACCGAGCCCAGCTTGCGAATTGCGTCGTCGCCCAACAACATGCACGTCACCGGCGACATCTCCGTCTGACCGAACGCAGCCAGGATCTGTGTCCCCGGGAAAGTGTCAGACATGGTGCGCAGCAACGTATCTGAGGCGGGTGCCGCGCCCCACGACAGCACCCGCAGGTGCAGCCGGCGCGGGCGCGCGCTCTGCTCGGCGCACACCGCCTGCCACTGCGCGGGCACCAGGAAGATGCCGGTGACCTTCTCCGCCTCGAGCACGTCGAGCAGCGCACCGGGATCGAACGCGCCCAGCGGATAGAGCACCGTCGGCCGGCCGAGCAGCAGGCCGGGGATCATGTTGCCGATGCCTGCGATGTGGAACAGCGGGACCCCGATGAAGCCGACGTCGTTGTTGATGTCGGCGCCGTTGGTGAACAGAAAGGTCAGCGCCTGGCCTGCGAGGTTGGTGTGGGTGAGCACCGCGCCCTTCGGCCTGCCGGTGGTGCCCGAGGTGTACATGATCAGCGCCGGGGAGTCGTTGGGGATGTCCACCGTGGGGGCGGGTTCCCCGGCTTCCTCGATCAGGTCGTCGTAACCGATCGTGGTCTGGTCCGTCGCGCCACCGGCGACGATCACGGTAGTCAGGGTCGAGTCGATGTCACGAACCGCGGCGGCCACGCCCGCCAGCACCGCCTCGGTGATGATCACCTTGGCCTGGCAGTCGCCGACCAGGTATGCGATCTCCGGCGGGGTCATGCGGAAGTTCACCGGGACCGCGATCGCGCCGAGCTTGTTGACCGCCAGAAACGCCTCGATGAACTCGGTGCGGTTGAGCATCAGGATCAGCACCCGGTCGCCGAACTCCACCCCGCGCCGGTTCAGCGCGCCCGCCAGGTTGGCGACGCGCTCGTCGAGTTCGCGCCAGGTCGTGGTCTGCCCCAGGAAGCGCAGCGCCACTCCGTCGGGTTGCATCAGCGCGTGACGGGTCAGCTGGTTGGTCCAGTTCTGCCGACGGGCCAGATAGGGCTGTTCGGTGGGGTCGGTCAACAGGTGTACTCCCGTTCTTAGGGGTTGCACAACGTTGATATTTGATCAAACATTGTTGTCGCCCCGGTCACACTATGGCCTCGGCGGCTCAGGGACAAGCCCTCGCCAGATGACCGGAGAAGACCGTGAACGCACCGGCCAGACCCCTCCCGGGACCACGTCGCGGGATGCGGCGTGAACAGCTCTCCGATGAGGTCGCCAGCCGGTTGCGCGCCGACATCATGACCGGGATCCTGCGGCCCGGCACCTACATTCGGCTCGACGAGACCGCCGCGGCGCTGGGGGTCAGCATCACCCCGGTGCGCGAAGCGCTGCGCACGCTGCGCGGCGAGGGCATGGTGCAACTCGAACCGCACCGCGGGCATGTCGTCGTCCCCCTGACCCGCACCGACGTCGAGGACATCTTCTGGCTGCAGGGCACGATCGCCAGGGAATTGGCGGCCACGGCCACCGAGCGGATCACCGACGCCGAGATCAACGAGCTCGCGGAGCTCAACGAGGCGCTGGCCGCGGCGATCGAGCGGGGTGACCCCGAAGCGATCGCGGCCGCCGAGTTCGCGTTTCACCGGGCGTTCAACCTGTCCACCGGCCGCATCAAGCTGGCCTGGTTCCTGCTGCACGTGGCGCGGTATCTGCCGGGCCGGATCTATGCCGGCGACCCGCACTGGGGGGCGGCGGCGTTGACCCGGCACCGCGAACTGATCGCCGCGTTGCGCAGGCGCGACGCGGCCGCGGTCATCGGGCTGACCGGTGCCGAGTTCACCGACGGGGCGCAGCGGCTGATCGCACGCCTCGACGAGGCCGGGTTGTGGCGCTGATGCCCGCTTGGCGCCCGCCGCTGTGGCACTAACGGGTTGATCGCATGCACCTGATGGCTGCAATCAACCCGTTAAGTCCGCCGAACGTCGGCTACTTGGCGGCCAGCTGCTCGGCGCGGGCTTTGAGGTTGCCGGCCAGGTAGTCGAGGGTGTCGCCGATCGCCTTCTTCACCATCGTGCCGGGGATCGCCAGCTTGGTCTCGACCTCGAGGTCGACGGTCAACAACGACGTCGCCCCGATCGGCACCACCGAGAACCTCTGCTCCTGCTTGCTGAAGTGGTCGCCCTGCTGCAGCACCGTGTAGATCTGGTTCTCGCCCGGGTAGTACACCGCGGTGATGAACGTGCCCGACTGGCCCTGCACGACCACGTCGAGCCGCAGCTGGCTGGGTCGGCCGTCGTTGTATCGCGCCAACACCCAGCAGCCCTTGATCTCGGCGTTCCACTTCGGATAAGACTCGAAGTCGGCGACGATCCCCATGATCGCCTCGGCGGGCGCCTCGACCTCAACGGTCTTGCTCACGAGCGGCATTCGTCGAGCATATCGACTACTAGAACCAGCCCTCCCGCATGTCGAGGGTGGTGCGGTCCAGGCTCTCCAGCAGGTCGAGTTGCGGCCCGGTCTTCGGCAGCTCGTAGCGGAAGAAGTAGCGGCCCGCGGCGCGCTTGCCGTCGTAGAAGTCGCCGTCGCGGCCGTGCGCGGCGATCAGCTGCTCCAGCCAGATCCACGCCACGACGATGTGACCGAACGCCTCGAGGTAGATCACGCTGTTGGCCATCGCCGCTTCGACGTCGCCGGAGCCGAACATCGCGGCGGTGACCGCGGCGAGCCGTTGCCAGGTGGCGTCCAGCGCGGCCGCCTGCTCGGCGAGCTCGCCGCCGTGCTCGGTTGCGGTGGCCACCGACCGGCCCACAGCCTCGCCCAGCGCCGTCAGCGCGGCGCCGCCGCGGGCAGGGACCTTGCGGCCCAACAGATCCAGGCTCTGGATGCCATGGGTGCCCTCGTGGATGGGGTTGAGCCGGTTGTCCCGGTAGTGCTGCTCGACGTCGTACTCGCGGGTGTAGCCGTAGCCGCCGTGCACCTGGATCGCCAGGTTGTTGGCCTCCACGCACCACTGCGAGGGCCAGCTCTTGCCGACCGGGGTCAGCAGGTCGAGCAACATCGCGCTGGTGTCACGCTCCTCGTCGGACTCGGCGCTGTTCGTCAGGTCGATGAGCCTGGCGCAGTACAGCTGCAGCGCCATCCCGCCTTCCACATAGGCCTTCTGCGCCAACAGCATTCGCTTGACGTCGGCATGCTCGACGATGGCGATCTGCGGCGCGGTCGGATCGCCGGCCGTCAGGGGGCGGCCCTGCGGGCGCTCCCGCGCGTACTGCAGCGACTTGAGATATCCGGTGTAGCCAAGGGCCACGGCGGCCATCCCGACGAGCAGGCGTGCCTCGTTCATCATCGTGAACATGTAGACGATGCCGCGGTGCGGTTCGCCCACCAGATAGCCCACCGCGCCGGGCTTTCCGCCGGGGGTGAACTTGCCCTCACCGAAGTTGAGCAGCGTGTTGGTGATGCCCCGCTGGCCCATCTTGTGGTTGAGCCCGGCCAGCACCACGTCGTTGCGCTCGCCGACGGAGCCGTCGGCGTCGACGAGGAACTTGGGCACGATGAACAGCGAGATCCCTTTGGTGCCGGGCGGGCCGCCGGGAATCTTGGCCAGCACCAGATGCACGATGTTGTCGGTGAATTCGTGATCGCCGCCGGAGATCCACATCTTGGATCCGAACAGCCGGTAGGTGCCGTCGTCCTGCGGTTCCGCCCGGGTGAGAATGTCGGCCAGCGAGGACCCGGCCTGCGGCTCCGAGAGCGCCATCGTGCCCGAGAACCGGCCTGCCAGCATGGGTTTGAAGAAGTTGTCGAGCTGCTCGGCGGTGCCGAACCGGCTCAGCAGGTTGGCGTTGGCGATGGTGAGCATGAGGTAGCCGGTGGTGGCGATGTTGGCGGCGGCGAACCACGCGAAGCACGCCTCGGCCACGGTGAAGGGCAGCTGCGCGCCGCCGAGCTCGTTGTCCATCGACATCCCGAGCAGATCGGCGTCGGCGAACGCGTCCCAGGCCTGCTTGACCTCGTCGATGACGGTGACCTTCTCGCCGTCGAAGCTGGGCTCGTCGGCGTCGCTCTTCTTGTTGTGGTTCGCGAAGTACCTGGCGGCCAACTGCTCGCACAGCTCCAGCGCGCCCTTCAGCGTCTCGCGGGAGTGCTCGGCGAACCGCGCACGCTCGGTGAGTTCGTCCACGCGCAGCCATTCGAACAACAGGAAGTCGAGGTCGCGGCGGGACAACAGGTTCGAGTTCATGGTCAGACCTGCCCGGCGTTCTCGGTGCTCGGTAACTCGATCCCCAAGGGGGACTCCACGCGCACGGTCTCGTCGCGGATCAGGCCGCGCAGCAGCGCCGTGCTGAATTCGACGGCGATCTCCTGGGCGGTGCGTCGGCCCTGCGGCCGCAGCCAGCGGTACGCCCCGAGCGTCATCCCGATGTAGCCGAGTGCCAGCACATGCGAGTCGCAGTCGTAGAACTCGCCGCTTGCGATGCCGCGGTCGATCACGTCGCGGATGTGTTCATACACCTGCGCCTCGGCCTGCCGGATGTAGGCCACCTGGTCCTCGGTGAACCACTCGGTGATGTAGGGCCCCTCCTGGAAGTACACCGCGGCGCGTTCGATGTTGCCGGCGATGCCGACCAGCAGCCGGTGGGTGAAGTGATAGATCGTCTCGCGCGCCGATGCCGTCGGGTCGTCGTGCACGGCGTCGACGGTGAAGTCGGCGGCGCCCTTGTAGATGTCGTAGAGGATCAGTGACTTGCTGGCGTAGTAGTGATACACCGTCGCCTTGTTGAGCCCGACCGCGTCGGCGATGTCGTCCATCCGGGTGCCGTGGTAACCGCGGGCGGCGAACAGCTTGGTGGCGACGGCCAGCAGTTCTTCGCGGCGGGACTTCCCGTTGCCGCTATCGGCGGACGTAATGGACATGGCGACTCACTATATGCAGGCCCGGAAGGCGTTCGGGGCGTCAATCAACTGGTTGGCTAGTTTATGCGGCCAGGGCTATCGCCGACGCAGATGACGGGTCTAGACTTTGGCCACAGCCGGCCGTACTCGAGAGGTGATGACGTGGATCCGAACCCGGACTATGACGCGAGCGACGAGCTGGAGTACGGAATCAACTGGTTCGCCTGGATTCTCCGCGGCGTCTACCCACCCCCGGCCTACCCCCCGGTCTAGTACGCCGTAAGTACGCCCAAAGGGACAAACGGGCGGGAAAGTGCGACTAGATCGCGCCGAAACGTCGATCTCGGCGCCGGAGTGAGTGCGCACTCGGCTGGGGCGAACCGGCAGCGCTGGAGGGGTGCGTAGGTCGCCCAGAGATAGATGGCACACTTTCCGGATGATCATCGGGATACCGCGCGAATCGCATGACGGTGAGACGCGCGTCGCCGCGACGCCGCATACCGTCGGACAGCTCCTCAAGCTGGGCTATTCCGTCGTCGTCGAGTCCGGTGCCGGTGCTGCCTCCAGCTTCGCCGATGCCGCCTACATCGACGCCGGCGCCGAGATCGGTGACCACGAAGAGGCCCTGCGAGCCGACGTCGTCCTCAAGGTCAACGCACCCACGGACGCCGAAATCGCGGCCTTGAAGGACGGCGCGACGCTGGTCAGCCTGATCTCTCCGGCACTGCAGCCGGACCTGCTGGAGAAGCTGTCCGCACGCCGCATCACGGTGCTGGCGATGGACGCCGTGCCCCGCATTTCGCGGGCGCAGTCGCTGGACGTGTTGTCGTCGATGGCGAACATCGCGGGATACCGCGCGGTCGTCGAGGCGGCGCACAGCTTCGGACGGTTCTTCACCGGACAGGTGACCGCGGCGGGCAAAGTACCGCCGGCCAAGGTGCTCATCGTCGGCGCGGGCGTGGCCGGGTTGGCCGCCATCGGCGCGGCAGGCAGCCTCGGCGCGGTCGTGAAGGCCACCGACCCGCGACCCGAGGTCGCCGACCAGGTCCGCTCGCTGGGCGGGGAGTACGTGTCGATCGAATCGGCGGAGGCCGAAATCTCGGCGACCGGTTACGCCAAGGAGATGGGCGATGACTACAAGGCCCGCGAGGCCGCGCTCTACGCCGAGTTGGTACCCGACATCGACATCCTCATCACCACCGCGCTGATCCCCGGTAAGCCCGCGCCCCGCATCATCACCGCCGACATGGTGGCCGCGATGAAGCCGGGCAGCGTGATCGTCGACATGGCCGCGGCCAACGGCGGCAACGTCGAGGGCACGGTCAAGGACCAGGCCGTCGTCACCGACAACAACGTGACGATCATCGGCTACACCGACTTGGCCGGCCGGCTGCCCGCCACCGCCTCCCAGCTGTACGGCACCAACCTGGTCAACCTGCTCAAGCTGCTCACGCCGGAGAAGGACGGGCAGGTGGCCCTGGACTGGGACGACGTCGTCCAACGCTCGATGACCGTGGTGCGCGACGGCGAGGTCACCTGGCCGCCCCCACCGGTGCAGGTGTCGGCGGCGCCTGCGGCGGCCCCCGCCGCGGCGGTCGAGGCCGCACCGGCCAAGGAGCCGATGTCGAACGCTCGCCGGCTCGGCCTGACGTTCGCGGCGGCCGCGGCGGTCTTCGCGCTGATCGCCCTGTCCCCGGCGGCGCTGCAGGTGCACCTGACCGTCTTCGCGCTGGCGATCGTGATCGGCTACTACGTGATCGGCAACGTGCACCACGCCCTGCACACGCCGCTGATGTCGGTGACCAACGCCATCTCCGGCATCATCGTCGTCGGCGCGCTGTTGCAGATCGGCCACGGCGATGTCGTGATCACCACGCTGGCCTTCGTCGCGATCCTGATCGCCAGCATCAACATCTTCGGCGGTTTCGCGGTGACCCGCCGCATGCTGTCCATGTTCACGAGGAGCTAGCCCATGTTCGATCTCGAGACCACCGCCACCGCGGCCTACGTCGTCGCGGCGCTGCTCTTCGTGCTCTCTTTGGCCGGGCTGTCCAAGCACGAGACGTCCCGCGCCGGAATCAGTTTCGGCATCGTCGGCATGGCGATCGCGCTGATCGCGACCATCGCGCTGGCCGTGAACCAGCAGATCGAACCGCTGGGCCTGGGTCTGCTGGTGGTGGCCATGGCCATCGGCGCGGTGATCGGGTTGTGGCGCGCGCGGGTCGTCGAGATGACCGGCATGCCCGAGTTGATCGCGTTGCTGCACTCGTTCGTCGGTCTGGCCGCCGTGCTGGTCGGCTGGAACGGCTACCTGCACGTCGAGGGCGACCCTGCCGGGGCCGAAGCCGTCCAGTTGGCTCGGGAGGGAATGCTCGGCATCCACTCCGCCGAGGTCGTCATCGGCGTGTTCATCGGCGCCGTCACATTCACCGGTTCGATCGTGGCCAACCTGAAACTGTCGGCCCGGATGAAGTCCGCCCCACTGATGCTGCCCGGCAAGAACGTCCTCAACGTCGGCGCGCTCGTGGTGTTCGTCGCGCTCACCGTCTGGTTCGTCATCGACCCGCAGCTGTGGGTGCTCGCGGTGGTCACCGTGCTGGCGCTGCTGCTGGGCTGGCACCTGGTCGCCTCGATCGGCGGCGGCGACATGCCGGTGGTGGTGTCGATGCTCAACAGCTATTCGGGATGGGCCGCGGCCGCCGCCGGCTTCCTGCTGGGCAACGACCTGCTCATCGTCACCGGCGCGCTGGTCGGCTCTTCGGGTGCCTACCTGTCCTACATCATGTGCAAGGCGATGAACCGGTCGTTCATCTCCGTCATCGCGGGTGGCTTCGGGATCGAGGCCGGACCTGCCGACGACACCGACTACGGCGAGCACCGCGAGATCACCGCCGAGGGCGCCGCCGAACTGCTGGCCTCGGCCGACTCGGTGATCATCACGCCCGGCTACGGGATGGCCGTGGCCCAAGCCCAGTACGGGGTGGCAGACCTGACCCGCCGGCTGCGTGACCGCGGCGTCGACGTCCGCTTCGGCATCCACCCGGTGGCGGGACGCCTGCCCGGGCACATGAACGTGCTGCTGGCCGAGGCCAAGGTGCCTTACGACATCGTGCTCGAGATGGATGAGATCAACGACGACTTCGACGGCACCTCAGTGGTTTTGGTGATCGGCGCCAACGACACCGTCAACCCGGCCGCGTCCGAGGACCCGGGCAGCCCGATCGCGGGCATGCCGGTGCTGAAGGTGTGGCAGGCCGACAACGTCGTCGTTTTCAAGCGGTCCATGGCGTCGGGCTACGCCGGCGTGCAGAACCCGCTGTTCTTCCGGGAGAACACCCAGATGCTGTTCGGCGACGCCAGGGACCGAGTCGACGCCATCAACGCCGCGCTCTCCGAAGCGGTCCACGCCGGTCACTAGGGTCGGTAGCCATGCCGGTCGACAGACTGTTACCCACCGAAGAAGCGCACGACCTGATCGCGCTGACCCGCGACATCGCCGACAAGGTGCTCGACCCGATCGTCGACGAGCACGAGAAGGCGGAGACCTACCCCGAAGGGGTGTTCGCCCAACTGGGCGAGGCCGGGTTGCTGAGCCTGCCGCAGCCCGAGGAGTGGGGCGGCGGCGGCCAGCCCTACGAGGTCTACCTGCAGGTGCTCGAGGAGATCGCGGCGCGGTGGGCGGCGGTGGCGGTCGCGGTGAGCGTGCACAGCCTCTCGTCGCATCCGTTGTTGGTGTTCGGTACCGAGGAGCAGAAGCAGCGGTGGCTGCCGCAGATGTTGTCGGGGGAGCAGATCGGCGCCTACAGCCTCTCGGAGCCCCAGGCCGGGTCGGACGCCGCGGCGTTGCGGTGCGCGGCCACCAGGACCGACGGCGGATACATCCTCAACGGGGCCAAATCGTGGATCACCCACGGTGGGCGGGCCGACTTCTACACGCTGTTCGCCCGCACCGGCGACGGCTCGCGCGGGATCTCATGTTTTCTGGTGCCCGGTGACCTGCCGGGGCTGAGCTTCGGCAAGCCCGAGGAGAAGATGGGCCTGCACGCGGTCCCGACGACGTCGGCGTTCTACGACAACGCCCGCATCGACGACGACCGTCTCATCGGTGACGAAGGCCAGGGCCTGCAGATCGCGTTCTCGGCACTGGATTCCGGGCGGCTGGGCATCGCCGCCGTCGCGACGGGGTTGGCGCAGGCCGCCCTCGACGAAGCCGTGAAGTACGCGAACGAGCGAACCACGTTCGGCCGCAAGATCATCGACCACCAGGGCCTGGGGTTCCTGCTTGCCGACATGGCTGCCGCAGTGGCCAGCGCCCGCGCCACCTACCTGGATGCCGCGCGGCGTCGCGATCTCAACCAGCCCTACTCCCAGCAGGCCAGCGTCGCGAAGCTGGTCGCCACCGACGCCGCGATGAAGGTGACCACCGACGCGGTGCAAGTGTTCGGCGGCGTCGGCTACACGCGCGACTTCCGGGTGGAGCGCTACATGCGCGAGGCCAAGATCACCCAGATCTTCGAGGGCACCAACCAGATTCAGCGTCTGGTCATCGCGCGCGGGCTCACCTCCTAGCGCGCGAACAGACGCCAATACCCCCAAACCCGGCTCGAAAAGGGGGTGTTCACGTCTGCTCGCCGGAAGAGAGGGTCGGCTCCGGCGGCGAGGTGGCCGTCACTCGCGTTCCGCCACCCGGCGACGAGGTGATCCGCATCGACCCGCCCATCGCGTCGAAGCGGGCCAGCAGCGAGCCGATGCCGATATGCCCGTCGGCCACGTACTTCTCCACGACGTCGGGATCGAACCCCTTGCCGTCGTCGGCAACGGTCAGCACGATCCGGTCGCCTCGACGCGACAGCCCGACCCGCACCGTCTTCGCGCCGGCGTGCTTGTGCACGTTGGCCAGCAGTTCGCGGGCGGCCCGGTACAACAGCTGCTCGGACTCCGGCTTGCCGACATCCTCGAGATCGGCCTGCACGGTGTAAGGGCCGCGAGTCTCGAACTGCCGCACCAGTTCTCGCACCGCCGGCGTCAACCCCAGCTGGGCCAGCACCTGCGGATGCAGCTGGGTCACGGTGAGGCGCAACTCCGTCGCCGTCTGCTGCAGCGCGGCGTGCACCGAGTCCAGCGCCGCGTCGTCGAGGCGTTCCCTGGCCACGTCGAGATCCAGCCGCGCCGCCAGCAGCGTCTGCAGCGGCCCGTCGTGCAGATGCTCGGCGACTTCGCGGTTGTGCCGCTCGTCGGCGTGCATCGCTTCCGAGATCAGTTGGCGGCGCGTCTCCTGCAACTTGTTGACCCGCGCCTGCCTACGCACCAGCACCAGACACAGCCCGGCGGCGGCGACCGCGGACCAGAGCAGGAACCCGACGTGGAGGTAGACGATTTCGGGCAGGCCGACGGTGTCGTCGCGCTTGGAGTAGACGATCCACGCGGCCAGATATCCCAGCGCCGTGCTGGTCCCCAACACCGCGGTCAGCATCGGGCGGTCCTGGAACGCCACGACGATCGGCAGCACGAAGAACACCGGCAACAACGCCGCCGTGGCGCCGCCGGACACCAGGCACAACACCACGACCACCAGAACGTCCACCGCCGTCGACGACCACCCCGCCCAGCGCGGTACCGGCCCGCTCAGCACCACCCCCAGCCACACCAGCGCGGCGCCTGCGTAGATCCCGAGCACCACCAGGTAGACACCGGGCAGCCAGTGGTCGACTTCCCAGAGCCACACCAGCAGTGCGATCAGCCCGATCAGCGGCAGGCGCAGCACGGCGGTGACACGGACCGGCTCCGCCGTGAAGAAGTCCGCGCCGCGGTCCAGCAGCCGTCGCACGTCAGTCCAACAACTTGCGTCGCATCGCCTCCGCCACAGCGGCGGCCCGGTCGTTCACGCCGAGCTTGTCGTAGAGCCGCTGCACGTGGGTCTTCACCGTCGACGGCGCCAAGAACAGCTCCTTGGCCATGGCGGGAATGCTGCTGCCGGCGGCGATGAGCCTGAGCACATCGCGTTCGCGGGGGCTCAGCACCGGGCCGTCGTTGTCGGCGCGCCTGCGGATCTCGCCTGCCAGCCCGGCGGCCAGGCTGGGCGCCACCACGTCGCGCCCGTTGGCGCAGTCGAGGACGGCCTGCACCAGCTCCGACCGCGTGGACTCCTTGGGCAAGAAGCCGGCCGCCCCGTTCTGCAGCGCCTGGTAGACGATCGCCGACTCGTCGTGTGCCGACACCAGCAGCACCCGGGTGGGCAGCTGGTCGCGTAGCACCGCGGCGGCGACCTCGGCGCCGTCCATATTCGGCATCCGGTAGTCCAACAGGGCGACTTGCGGCTGGTGCGCGCGGATGGCCGCGAGTGCCATCGCGCCGTCGTCGGCTTCGGCCACGACTTCGATCGAGCCACTTGATACGAGCGCGCGGACGACGCCGTCGCGAAACATCGGGTGGTCATCGCCCACCACCACGCGCACCTTCTCGCTCGTCATGACGCAAAGAATTCGCACGCCGAGGCACGTTTGCTCGGCAAATCTCACAACAGTTCTCGCGCCACTTTCCGGAACGCCGCGACAATGTCGTCGATGTCGGCTTCGGCGTAGGTCGAACCGATCGAGAGCAGCGCACCGCGCGACCGCAGGTCGTCGCAGCCCGGCAGCGCGCCGGCGGCGTACTCGTAGTCAGCGGCAAAAGCGTTGGCCGGATGAGTCCACGGTGCGCCGTCGCGGCTGTTGGACCGCTTGTGAACCAGGCTGGGGATGTTGCAATACCAGTGCAGGCCCCACTCCTGCATCGTCACGACGGCAAGGCTTCCTGACGGCCCTGAGATCCCCTCGGCCCGAAGGGCATCGATGAAGCGCCGACACGTCGGCTCGTCGGGAAGAGTGAAGATCAGGACGAGCCCAGAGTCACCCGACGGGTCGATGATGTCGCGGAACTCAAGGCCGTCGGTCCCTTCCAAGGCGCGGCGGATACGCCATTTCGCGTCCCGCATCGACGACACGATGTCGGGGATCTTGCGCAGCTGCGCCAACCCCAGCGCACCCGCCAGCTCCGACATCCGCGCTCCGATGCCCCACAGTTGACAGCTCTCATCGGACGTGTCGATTCGGCCGTCGTCGTCTCGGGCGTAGCCGAGATCGTGCATGGCGACCGCACGCCGGAACAGATCGTCACGCTGTGTGACGACGACACCCCCCTCCCCCGACGTGATGGTCTTGTTGAGTTGCATGCTGAAAATGCCGATGTCGCCGAACGTTCCAACGGCTCGGCCATATTGGCTGGCTCCGGCGGCCTGAGCGCAATCCTCGATCAACGCCACACCGCGGGACCGACAAATCCCGGAGATCCTGGTCAGATCGCCTGGTGCGCCGCTGATGTGCACGCACAGCACCGCTCGGGTCCGCGGGCCGATCTTGCGTTCCAGATCGTCCGGGTTTATGCAGAAGGTTTCGTCTATGTCGACAAGACGCGGAATCGCCCCGGCGCGGACCACCGCCGAAATGCAGCTGACCCACAACAGCCCCGGCACCAAGACTTCATCGCCGGGGCCGACACCGAGCGCGCCCATCACGATGGACAACGCGGCGGTGCCCGAAGAGACGCCGAGTGCATGTCGGTGACCGAACTTCTCGCACCATTCCCGTTCGAAGGTGTCGACCATGTGCTGCAGGTCTGGACCGTAGAAGCGAAACGGGCTCTGTGCCTTGACTACTCGATTGATCAGCTCAAGCTCTTCGGTACCGATGCGGTTTCCGCCGGGAAACTCCCACGGCAGCGGCCGCGACCGTACTGGTGGGCCGCCGTCGATCGCGAGGGCGCTCGCCTCGTCATGGGCGGTGGTGGTCGATGTCATGTGCTCTCCGTTGTGCGCATACCGCTGTCTGGGTTCAGCATTGGTGCCCGAGTGACTCGGCCACCCCGTCCGCATGACGCAAAGACCATGCGGTGATCGTCAAGTAGGGGTTCGCCGAGCCCTGCGAGGGAAACGGGCTTGCGTCGGCCGCGGAGAGGTTTTCGACGCGCCAGAACCGGCCGCGGCAATCCGTGACACCGGATTCGGCATCCTCACCCATCCGGAGACCGCCGATTTCGTGCAGGGCACCGCCGGGCGGATTGACCTGGGTCCTGCCCGGTGTCGCCCCGAGCGCGATCGCGGCCTGCCCCAAGGCGTGTTCCATGGCGGCCAACCGCTTTTCGTCCTGTTCGCTGCGCGTGTACAGGACCCGGCAGTTCAGGATGCCGCCGTACCGGGAGTCGCCGCGGTCGGTGAGTACCACGCGGTTGTCTTTCTCGACAGTCCCGACACCGAAAGCCGCCAGCATCATGTGGGTACCTGCGGGGCTGCAGTTCACCCACATCGTCGAATTGCTCTGGTGATACCAGGTGCCCTCGAAGGGGCCCTGGATCTGTAGGTGAAACGCCCGCTCACGGGTGGCGTCGACCATCACGTTCATGTTGGCGTCCGTGCGGGCCGCGGGTAACTCCGCGGTGCTCTGCACGAACAGGTGGTCGTTGAGATACCGGCCGACCAGTGGGCTCACCGCGTCAAGGCCGGAGGTCAGCGCAAGCCGTGCCGATTGCACCGCCCCACCTGCGAGGACCACGTGGCGTGGCCGCAGCGTCAGGTGCTCGCCGCTGCGTCGATCGAGCACCTCGACCCCGTCGATGCGCTCGCCATCGAACGACATCCGCACCGCAATTGTCTGAGCGGCCAGCGAAACCGGTGCGCCGGAGGCGAAGTCGCCCAGATGCGGGCTGGTCAACAGGCGCGCCGCGGCGCTGTCGAACCCGGCACCCGGGCGACGGTCCGAACCGGTGTCGATCCCCACGGGTGTCGGACGTGCGGGCAATCCGGCCGCGGTCAGCTGCTCGATCGCGGTGCGCTGCCCGGCGGATTGATAAAACGGCGGTCGACGCTCATTGCCGCTCACCTTCATCAGCGATTCGGCCCGGTCGTAATAGTGCGACATGTCCGCGGCGTCGATCGGCCAGTCGTCGAAGTCCCACGGCTTGTAGCGCGGCGCCGTACCGGTCCAGAACAGGGTGCGCCCACCGACCACAAGCCAGGCAGGGATCGGCTCCGCGTGCCCCCCGGCGCTGACCCAGGTCGTCGGGACGGTCGTCGAGTCGCTGAGCTTGGTCGCCAGGCCGGTGCTGTCGGCCAGCGACGCGTTGCCGATGTGCGAGATCAGCTTCAGGGGGCCGGCCTCCAGAATCACCACCCGTAATCCACGCTCTGCCAAGCCAAGAGCCGTCGTCACGCCGGAGGTTCCGCTGCCGATGACCAGACAGTCGATCGCGTCGGAGTCACGCGCGATATCCGCGATGCGACTTTCGAACACCGTGTCGAGGCCGTTCACGACATCGGCACCTCGACGGGTGTGACCGCGCTGCGCCGGCTCTCCCAATACGCGCCGATCTCTTCCAAGCTGCGGCCCTTGGTTTCGGGAAGCGCACGCATGAGATACAGCGCACCGACGATGCTGATCGCCGCATACGCGACCAGTGTCACGGTGAGACCTGGGAAGTCAAGCAGCAGCGGGAACGTCAGCGTGAAGACGATCGCGAAAACGCTTCGCATGCCGTGCGACAGGCTGGCCGCCGGCCCGCGGATCGCCTGCGGGTAGAGCTCGGAGATCACGATTTCACCCACCACACCGAGCGTCAGCGCGAAAGCACCCACGAACACCGCCAGGCTCGCGACCTGGCCCCACTGCGCAACGCCGGACGTGAACGTGGTCAGCCCCGCCATGACAAGCAGGCATGCGGCCATCACGAACAAGCCGACGACGACCATCGGTTTACGCCCGACCCGGTCGATGATGGTGAGGGAGATGACGGTCATGACGAGGAACACGACACCCAGGCCGAGTGTCGCCGCGAAAGACACCGTGGTGTCGTTGAGCCCGATCTCCTTGAGAATCGTCGGCGCATAGAACAGCACCATGTCCCAACCGGAGAACACGATCAGGAACATCACGGCCAGCCCCACCAGGATGGCCGGCCGATAGGTCGGCTGCCACAGGCGCACACGACCGCCGGGCGCGGATTTGCTTTCCGCGTCCCGGACGCGTTTCAGATCGGTGATGGCCGCCAACTCGGCATCGGCGGCCGGACCATACAGCCGCACAAGCGAGCGTCGCGCGGCGCTGAGTTGCCCGGCGGCCGCCAGCCAGCGCGGCGACTCGGGCAACGTCAGCAGCGCCACCCCATAGATGGCGCTGGGCACCGCAAGAAATCCGAACATGGTGCGCCACCCCGCGGGCTGATCCTCCAGCCCCAAGCCGACGCAGTAGGCCAGGATGGCGCCGAGCCCGTAGGCCACGGCTTCGAAAGACAGCAACCGGCCGCGGATCGCCGCCGGCGCCACTTCGGCCACGTAGAGTCCGGCGGTCGGCGAGGTGATGCCGATCGCGATACCCGCGGCGGTCCGGGCGATCACCAACCACCCGAACGACGGGGCGAGCGCCGCGCCGAACGCGCTGGTGACAAACAGTGCCGCCATGGACATCAGCACGTAACGGCGACCGAACCGGTCTGACAGCGGCCCAGCCAGAAACGAGCCCGCCGCCAGGCCGGCCACCAACACACTGGCCAAGATTCCCTGCTGAAGAGGCCCGAGGCGCCAATCCTCTTCGATGAGCACCAGCGTGACGGCGGTGATCGCGAAGCTGTAGCCGGTGAGCAGTCCACCCATGGTGGCCACCCCGGTCGCCATGTAGTGGACGAGGCGGCTGTCGGTGATCCGTGCGGCCCGCTCGGTGAAGTGGCGGTCGATCGCCACAAGTGAGAGTCCGTTGGTCTCCGGCATGGCCCGGCGGAAGACCAGCCAGCCCAGCAGCGCCACGCCGGAGAAGAGCACCAGCAGCAGCGGCCCACCGAACTCCCTGCGCAACAGCAGGCCGGCGGGCGAGGCCAGGCTGTCGAACAGCCAATGTGAGCCGACGACGATGCTCATCGCCAGGCCCCGCACCCGCAGGGGCACCATCTCGGCCGCCGCGACCCAGGGAATCGGGCCAAGCCCGACGCCGAAGGAGGCCACGAACAGGTACAGGCCCGCGGCAGAGACGACGTAGGCGTGGGTGAAGCTCGCGTTGAGGCCCGCTCCGACCGCCATCGTGGCCAGCCCTACCGCCACTCCGGTGAGGCTGAGGAGCAGCAGGGGGCGGCGGCCGACGCGATCGATCAGCGCGACGGCGACGAGCGCCGCGAGCACTCCGAGCGCCGCCAGCGACAGGCCCGCCCAGTCCTGCCCGCCGAAGTGCAGCGATTCGTACAGCACGGCCAGACTCGACGTCGAGTAGTAGATCATCGCGTTGATGCCGACGAACTGCTGAACGAAGAACAGCCCGATCGCGAGGAGCACAGCACCGCGACCCGCGAGCGAGAACACCTCGGCCAGGTCGTCGCCGCGATCTTCGCGCGGCGTGCGGGCGATCGCTTCGACCTCCTCGGTGGAACTGTCCGCATCTATCCGCTTGAGCACCGCTACGGCCGACTGCCGATCTTCCTTCAGCGCCAACCACACTGGCGATTCGACCAGGACCAACGCCAGCCCGCTCAGCAGCAGCGCCGGAATCACACCGCCGGCCAGAAGGTATCGCCAGCCATCGGGCCGGTCGGCGAACACCTCGTTGCCGACGTAGGCCGCGAGGATGCCGATCGTGATCATCAGCTGAAACACGCACAGCAGGGAACCTCGGCGGCGTGCCGGTGCGATCTCGGCGATATACAGGGGTGCCGCAACGGAAATCGCTCCCACCCCGAGGCCGACGACCAGCCGGCCGGCCAGCAGAACCAGGCTGGACGGCGCGATCGCGCTGACGAAAGCACCCAGCGTGAACAAGGCCGTCGTCGCCATGATCACGTCGCGCCGTCCGACCACGTCGGCGATCCGGCCGCCGGCCAGCGCACCCACCAACGCGCCGAGGAGCGTCGCGGTGCTCAGCAGCAGCTGGCCGTCGGACGTCCCCGTCCACGAGAACTCGGCATTCTGCAACGCGCCGGCCGCCACCCCGGTTTCATAGCCGAACAGCAGACCGCCGAGTGAGGCGATGCCGACCAGGACGTTGCGCACCCCTACACCGCCGGCGTAACGGCACGGTTCTTGAAATGCTCGACGCCCTCGATGATTCCGGCCGCATACCCGGTGGAGGCGAAGTAGGCGTGCGCCAACTCGGGCAAGTTCGCCATGTCGTCGGTGAAGTTCTGCACGACGATGGCTTGCGGCAATGTGCGCAGCATCTCCGTGTCGTTGGCCGAGTCGCCCGAGACGAACACCTGGTCCTCGCTCAAGCCGTACCGGCGGCGTACGTGGATCACCGCCGCACCTTTGGAGGCGCGGACGGGCAGGATGTCCAGATAGCGGCCGTGGCTGTGGGTGACTGTGCACTGCAGCCCTTCGGCTGCGAACTTCTCTTGCAGCCGCCGACGGAGGCCCTTGTCGCCGTCGGTCAGGTAGCTGACCTTGAACCTACGTTGCTCGAGCTCCGCCTGAGGGTGAACCCCCGGCTCGGTGCCCAGGATTTCGTTCACGGCATCGGGATCCCAGTTGACGTCGATGATCTTCGCCCACTCGTCGTCACCGACGTAGGTGGTGGAATCGCCTGTCAAGTAGTAGATTTCGGCGCCGACCGATGTGATCATCACCTCGGGGCGCGGCGAGCCTTCTTGCTCGAGCACCATCATCGCGCTGTGGAAACTCCGGCCGGAGGCTATACCGAAACCGACGCCGTTCTGACGCGCCAGCCAGCGGCAGAACTGAGCGTGCGCGGCCTCGTCGCCGACCAGGGTGTTGTCGATATCGGTGATGAGCAGTTGCGCCGGTCTCGCCGGCTCCGTGCTCGGTGTCGAGAGAATGGACCGCATGAGGCCGTGGTAGCGCTTGGCGTGGGCCTTCCAGTCGTAGGCTTTCACCGCAGCCGCCCCGGAGGCGGCGTACTTGTGCCACAGCGCAGGGCTTCTCAGGATGTCCAATGCGGCGTCGGCGATCGACCGGGGCACCGTGGCATCGACCAGCACGCCGTTACCGCAGACTTCGACGATGTCGTTCGGGCCGCCCGAGTCGGTCGCGATGACGGGTATGCCGACCGCGGCCGCCTCCAACAGCGTCAGTCCGAACGGTTCGTTGAACGCCGGGTTGACGAAGATGCCGCGACGTTCCCGGGCATAGGCGTAGAGTCCCGGAAGGTCTTCGGGCCGGTGGCCCTTGGGGTAGGCCACCTTGCCGTACAGGTCGTAGCGGTCGATCGTCTTGAGAATCCTGGTCAGGTTGTCGGCAAGCTCGGGCTCGAGATCGTCGATGTCCGTGCGGCTGCCCGCGATGAGTACCAGGTTCGCCCGGTTCTGCAGTTCGGGGCTTTCGCCGAATGCCTCGACCATCGCGATCAGATTCTTCTTCGTCACCGGGCGCGCGATCGCAAGGATCGGCGGCTTGTCGGGATCGTCGAGAAAGCGGTTGATCATGCGGTCCACCGCTATCGATGACCGAGCGCTGGTGAACATGGTCAGATCGCTGCCGGGCGGGACCACACGGATCTTGCCCGGCGCGTAGCTGTCATAGCCCGCGTATTGAATTTCGGCTTCGTCGCGAGAGCTCGCGATCACCAAGGCCGCATCGGCCAGTGCGCGTTCCTCAGCCGCCAAGCGGTGCTCGAGGCTTTCGGCGGCATCGGTCATCGCTTCACCGCTGCTTCGTGTGAACGCGTCGAGTTTCACCCGGCCGAGGGAGTGTGAGGTGAAGACGAACGGAATGCCAAGGCGCTCACGCACAATGGCGGCCACCACGCCGGCATCCGCATAGTGTGCGTGCAGGATGTCCGGACGTTTTGGCTGGTTCTCGATCCATTCGATCACCGCGTCGGCGAACGACGGAACCTCGCGCCAGAGTTCCTCTTTGGGAAGATAGCCGGGCTGCGCGGTGGGGAACCGAACGATTTCGATCTTGGGGGTGACGGTCTCGCGGGTCTGCCAGTATTCGTCGCCGAGGAATCCGCGAAATGCGCGGGTGGCGATGGTGATTCGCTCGACCGTCGGGTCCTGTTCTGACGCCCCGACCAGTCCCATGAGGTATCGGATGTGGCCACCGGTGTCGGCGGTCACGCCGTACTCGACGTTGCGGCCGCGCAACGCCCCTTGTAACGCCAGGTGGAGAACGAACGACGGACGGGCGGACTCAGCTGAGGCCGCTACCCGCCCGACAGACCGCCGGGACCGCGAGGCGCTGACGCGATATGGGTGAGGTTGCCCGAACAAGATCAATCCCCCTGGACGGGAATGTACCCCAGCCGTTCGGCGCGCGAGATGATTCCCACGGAATATTTACTTTTACGTCAATACAGCCCCTGACCACCGCCTAGGGGATTGTCCTCGGCCCGGATGACCAGTCCGATCCGCCGTCTCGATTCGCTCCGGGCTTGGCCGCCGGTTCCACCGATTGGGGGACAACCGGTTCATCCGATGTATCCCCCGGCCGCCCGACATACAACGCGTTCGCCGTGCAGCACTCTTGAGTCATCGCCGGGAACGACCGGCGGACAGACCGAAAAGCAACACGAACACAGGAGATTTCGAAAATGAACACCAACACCACTCGCCGCTTCGCCCGCTACTTCGCGCTGCCGGTCATCTCGGCGGGGATCATCGCCGGGGCGCTCGGCTTCGCCGGTGCCGCCAGCGCGGGGACCTACTCCCAGGATCACACCCCGCGGCCGGGCATCGTCGCCACGCCGACGCACACCGCGCATCCGGCCCCGGAGGCCCTCCCGGGCTCGCATCACCACCGCACCGAGCACATCATGAACCTGCAGCCCGGCTACCACCCCTGAGCCGAACGACAAAAGCGGGGCACCACTGAGGTGCCCCGCTTTCGTCGTCTTGTGCGGTGTCCTGTGCGATCTAGACGGCGGTCAGCACGTCGGCCGTCTGCAGCGCCTGTGCGACGCCGGAGACGATCGACGCCAGCCGGATCGCCTCGAAGATCACGCTGCGCGAGACGTCCGCGTCGCGCAGCGTCTTCTCGTGCGCGGCCACGCAGTGCCCGCAGCCGTTGATCGCCGAGACCGCCAGCGACCACAGCTCGAAGTCCTCCTTGGCGACCCCGGGGTTGCCGATGATGTTCATCCGCAGACCCGCGCGCAGGTCGTCGTAGGCGCCGTCGAGCTGCCCCTTGGTGCGGTAGAACACGTTGTTCATCCCCATGATGGCCGCGGCGCCGAGTGCCGCGTTGTAGGCCTCTTCGCTGAGGATGTCCAGCGCGTCCTCGGCGACCTCACGAATCAGCCGCTCGGACTTGGTCGCCGCGGCCGTCGCCACCAGCGCACCCCACAGCTGTTGTTCGGACAGCTCGGTGGTCCGCACGATGCTGCCGAGGTTGAGCTTGAGGTCCTTGGCGTACTCGGGAAGCGCTTCCCGGATGTTCTCGATGCTCACGAATCACACCGCCTCGGCCAGCAGCTCGGCCGGCTTGATGGTCGGGTCGCCCTTCTTCCAGTTGCAGGCGCACAGCTCGTCGGACTGCAGCGCGTCGAGCACGCGCAGCACCTCGTCGACGTTGCGGCCCACCGAGCCAGCGGTCACCGACACGAACTGGATCTCGTTGTTGGGGTCGACGATGAACGTGGCCCGGTCAGCGACGCCGTCCGCGTTGAGCACACCGGTGGCCAGGCTCAGCTCGCGGTTGAGGTCCGATGCCATCGGGAACGGCAGCTTCTTGAGGTCCTCGTGCTGGGCACGCCACTGGAAG
This sequence comes from Mycolicibacterium pulveris, assembly GCF_010725725.1. Taxonomy (NCBI): domain Bacteria; kingdom Bacillati; phylum Actinomycetota; class Actinomycetes; order Mycobacteriales; family Mycobacteriaceae; genus Mycobacterium; species Mycolicibacterium pulveris. The sequence continues at coordinate 2,258,947 of NZ_AP022599.1, forward strand.
TGCACGAACTCGTTGTCCACCGACACGCCGATCACCTTGGCGTCGCGGTCCTCGAACTCGTCGTTGAGCTTGCCGAACGCCGCGATCTCCGTCGGGCACACGAAGGTGAAGTCCTTCGGCCAGAAGAAGATGATCCGCCACTTGCCTTCGTGATCGTCGCTGGTCACGCGGGTGAAGTAGTCGTCGGGCTGCTTGGCATCTACCTGGGAGAGATCACCACCGATAACCGCCGCCATGTCGTAACGGGGGAACTGGTCACCGATCGTCAGCAATGCCATGGGTTTACACACCATCCTTGGTCTAGTTTGGAGTCAGTCCAGATTACCTATTCGATTCTGTTGGCTTCTCCGACCAAAGACAAGGGCTACGAACGTGATTGTGGCCACACTCACACCTGAAATAGGTTCGGTTTCAGCCGATTTCGGTGTGATTGCCGACGACGGCGGCTTCGCCCGGCTGTTGCTACCGTCGAAAGGGTGGCCAACATCTCCGAAAACGACCCCATCGACGACGTCGCACCCGGCGACATCGTGCTCGTTGCCCGCACCGATGCCGAGCCCGCCCCGTACCAGGTGGTCCACAAGGACGCCACCACCGACGGCGCCGTCGTCGTCACCTATCAGGCCGGCGACGGCACGACGTTCCAGGTGGAATATGCCGCCGGTGCCCGGGTCACCCGTTCGCTGGAGGCGAAATGGGAATCCGAACAGAGCCCGACGGCGCACAAGCCTGATTAGCGGGTGTCATATCGTGGCGGGCATGGACTTCGCGATGTCGGCCAAGGCGCAGGACTACCACAACCGCCTGACCGCTTTCATGATCGAGCATGTCTTTCCCGCCGAGGCGGAATACCACCGCTATCGCGAAGAAGCCGGCCCCAACGACCACACCGTTCCGCCCGTGGTCGAGGAACTCAAGGCGCTGGCCAAAGAGCAGGGGTTGTGGAACCTGTTCTTGCCGCCGGTCTCGGGGCTGACCAACCTCGAGTACGCGCCGCTGGCCGAGCTGACGGGGTGGAGCATGGAGATCGCCCCGGAGGTGACCAACTGCGCCGCGCCCGACACCGGCAACATGGAGACCCTGCATCTGTTCGCCAACGAACAGCAGCGCACGCAGTGGCTCGAGCCCCTGCTCGCCGGTGAGATCCGCAGCGCCTTCGCGATGACCGAACCCGCCGTGGCGTCCTCGGACGCCCGCAACATCGAGACCACCATGCTGCCCGACGGGGACGACTACGTCATCAACGGCCGCAAGTGGTGGATCACCGGCGCCGCCGACCCGCGCTGCAAGATCATGATCGTGATGGGCCGCACCAACCCCGACGCGGCCAGCCATCAACAGCAGTCGATGATCCTGGTGCCCACCGACACCCCTGGCGTCGACATCCGCCGCTCGCTGCCGGTGTTCGGTTGGCAGGACCAGCACGGGCACTGCGAGATCGTCTTCGACAACGTGCGGGTGCCCGCGGCGAACCTGCTGCACGAAGAGGGCAGCGGGTTCGCGATCGCGCAAGCCCGCCTCGGCCCCGGCCGCATCCACCACTGCATGCGCGCCCTCGGCGCCGCCGAGCGGGCGTTGGCACTGATGGTCGACCGGGCCAAGAAGCGGGTGGCCTTCGGTAAACCGCTCGCCGAACAGGGAGTGGTGCGCGAGTCGATCGCCAAGTCGCGCAACGAGATCGATCAGGCCCGGCTGCTGTGCCACAAGGCCGCGTGGACCATCGACCAGCACGGCAACAAGAGCAAGGACGCCCAGGTGCAGGTGGCCCAGATCAAGGCGGTCGCTCCTCAGGTGGCGTGCGACGTGATCGACCGCGCCATCCAGGTGCACGGCGGCGCCGGGGTCAGCGACGACGTGCCGCTCGCCAGGATGTACGGCTGGCATCGGGCGATGCGGCTGTTCGACGGCCCCGACGAGGTGCACATGCGCACCATCGCCCGCGCCGAAATCGGCAGGGAGCAGAGCGCGTTCGCATCGGCGGCGGTGACGTCGTAGTGGCCGTCGAGATCGGGGAACTGTCCGGGGCGTGGAACTTTCGTGACGTCGCGACGACGGCCGGTGTGCGTCCCGGCCGCCTGTTCCGGTCCAGTGAGCTGAGCAGGCTCTCCGAGGAGGGCCGACGCCGGCTGGTCGAGCTCGGCATCTCCGATGTGGCGGATCTGCGTTCCCCTCGGGAGGTCGAGCGTCGGGGGCCCGGCGCGGTGCCGCCGGGGATCGCGGTGCATCTGCTGCCGTTTCCCGATGTCTCGGCGGTCGACGGAGAGGCACCACACGAGGCCACCTTCCAGAAGATGATGAGCGAGAAGCCCGACGACGAAGACGTCGCGGTGGCCGCCCGGCGGTTCATGACCGAGGAGTACCGTCGGTTCCCGACGCTTGGTGGGGCGCGACGCGCTGTGCGACAGGTGATTACGTTGCTCACCGACGGCCGTCCGGTGATCACGCACTGTTTCGCGGGTAAGGACCGCACGGGGTTCACCGTCGCCACCGTGTTGGAAGCGGTCGGCGTCGAGCGTGACGCGGTGCTCACCGACTTTCTGCGCAGCAACGAAGCGGTGCCGCTGCTGCGGGAGCGCATCCTGGAGTCGGTGCGCGAGCGTTCGGAGACGCCCGAAGTCGTCACCTTCGCCGAGGCCCGGCTGACCGACGAAGTGCTCGGGGTACGCGAGGACTACCTGGGTTCCGCCTGGCAGACGATCGAGCGGGAGTTCGGCACGCTGCGCGCCTATCTCGAGGCCGCGGGCGTCACCGACGAGGACCTCACCAAGGTGCGCGCCACCCTGCTGGACTAGCGGCTAGCCGCCCTTTTCCGCCTCGTACTTCTTGGTCATGTGCTCGATCGCGCTCATCTGCGTGGCCGCCAGGTTCTCCCGCACGTCGCTGGCGCGGGCGGCGGCCTCCAGCGTCGGCTGAGCCTGACCCTGGAAGTGCGGAATCACCTCGGCGGCAAAGAGTTCGGCAGAGCGTCGGGTGGCGGCGGGGTTGGCCCACTCGTGGCCCATCTGCAGCAGGCAGCCGAACCCGCCGGACTGGTCCCACAGCCGCTGCACCTGCGCGCGCGCCCGCTCGGGAGTGCCGATGACGCCTGCGCCTGCTTCGTTGATGATGTCGATCATCTCGTCGATGTGATCGCCCGGCATGGTCATCTGCGGGAACGCCGCGACCTTCTGGAAGTAGTGGAACCACGGCTCGATCCCGAACCGGACGTCGGCGCGGGCCTGCTCGTCCGTCTCGGCGATGTGGAACGGGCCCACCAGCGACCAGTTCCTGCGGTCCACCGTCGTGCCGAAGGTCGCCGCACGCTCCTCGGCGATGCCCCAGTGGTAGGCCAGCGCGTCGAAGCCCTCCACGACCAGGGTGGCGCCGATCGACAGCAGGCCGATGCCGTGCTTGCCGGCCAACCGGGCGCCCGTCGGTGACGCCACGGCGGCGACCGCCAACGGGATGCCGTCCTCGGCGTAGGGCGCCAGCTGCAGCCGCGCGTCGTGCAGTTCGTGGGTGGCGGTCTTGGTGGTGACGGTCTCGCCCTTTAGCAACCGCACGACGATGTCGAGGTTGGTCTCCAGCAGCTCGCGGGTATCGGTGGGCGTCAGCCCGATCATCGCGGCGTCGGTGGGCAGCGAGCCCGGTCCCATGCCGCCGATGATGCGGCCGTGGGTGAGGTGATCCAGCAGCATCAGCCGGTCCGCCACCCACAGCGGGTTGTGGTAGGCCAGCGAGATGACGCCGGTGCCGAACCGGATCCGCTTGGCCCGCTGGGCGGCCGCCGCGATGAACACCTCCGGCGAGCTGATGATCTCGCTTCCCGCCGAGTGGTGTTCACCGATCGACGCCTCGTCGTAGCCGAGCGCGTCGAGGTGCTCGACGAACTCGAGGTCGCGCTGCAACGCCAGGGTGGGGTTGGTGCCGGGGCGGTGAAACGGTGCGATGAAGTATCCGAAACGGAGCTTGGCCATTCCTGCAAGCTAATGCGTCACATATACCCCGATGACCCAAACGGCGGTCGCCAGCACCGCGCCGGCCAGCTCCACCCCGACCGAAAGCGCGACGCCTTTGACCGCCTCCTTGGTCGACGTCCACGCCAGCCGTTGATCGCGGCGGTCGGCGAGCTCGGCCAGGTACACGCCGAGCACGAAACCGAGCACCAGACCCAGCACCGGGATGACGAAGAACCCGATGATGCCGAACACCGCGCCGACGACCAGGATCCGGGTCCGCACCTCGGCGGCCCGCATCCGTTTGACGGGCCACAGGTACTTGACCGCCATGGCGGCCGCCAACAGCGCGCTGGCCGCGGCGAACGTCACCCACGCGGTGACGGGGTATTCGCGGCCCTCGATGACGGCCCATACCAGGATCGCGCCGAACACCAGCAGCGTTCCGGGCAGCACCGGCACCACGATGCCGACCAGCCCCACCGCGATCACCAGTGCGACCAAGATGATCCCGCCGGCGCTCACGGTCGTCGCCCGCGCACCCACTGGATGTTGCCGAAGGTCTTGGTTCGAACTCGCTCGAACCCGACCTGTTCGAACAGGTCGCCGAGCTCATCCTCGCCGAAGAAGTGCGCGCCGCTGCTCGGCAGCAGCCGCAGTGGCGGCGGCATCGTGCCGACGGTCGGCACCATCACCGCGATACGGCGGCCGGCCCGCAACACCCGGAGCATCTCGGCGACCGCGGCCGCAGGCTCGGGTACCAGCTGCAGCACGGCCAGTGACGTCACCGCGTCGACGGTCTCGTCGCGAAACGGCAGCCGTTGGGCGTCGCCGCGCAAGAAGGCCACGTTGGGACCGGCGTGGGCGCGGACCGCTCGGGCCAGCATGGGTTCGGAGATGTCGACGCCGATCGCCAGCCCGTCCGGTCCGGCCGCGCTGCCGAGCGCCGCTGTCACATTGCCGGGGCCGCTTCCGATGTCGAGCGCGACACCGCCCTGCGGGATGGCGAGCCAGTCGATCGGCGTTCGCCAGGCACCGAGAAACCGGCGGGCGAAGGCCTGCGCGTTGTCGTATAGCAGCGACCCGATGCCCGACGCCCACACGGCCTGGATGAACCCGGTGTTCCGCGGCGGTGCCGCGCTCGACTGGCCGCTGAGCAGGTCGAGGTAGCCCCTGCTGACGTCGGGATCCGACGGCGGTTCGATGAACAGGTCGATCGCCCGGCTCAGGGCGGGCGGCAGCGTGGTGGTCACGAACCCACGCTACGCCCGCCCAGCTTGTCGGCGAGGTCCAGGAAATCGGTTGCGGTGAGGTCGAACTCGTCGCCGTCGACCCGATGCGGTAAGCGGCGCGGACCACGCTCAAGCGGACGCGGCACGTACGCGGTCAACAGGCCCGCGCTGCGTGCCGCCCGCAGGTCGGCCGGATGGGCGGCCACCAGCATCAGCTCCGCCGGCGCCACGTCGAGCAGCTCGGCGCAGCCGAGATAGGCCTCGGGGTCGGGCTTGTAATGCCGGAACAGCTCCGCGGAGATGACGCAGTCCCACGGCAGCCCGGCACGCTTGGCCATGTTGGTCAGCAGCGAGACGTTGCCGTTGGACAACGTGGTGATCAGGTACTGCTGCTTGAGCCGTTCCAGCCCGGCGATGGAGTCGGGCCACGGGTCGAGGCGATGCCATGCGCGGTTGAGGTGGTCGACCTCGTCATCACCGACCGAATCCAGGCCGACCGCCTCGAGCAGTTCGACGAGGATCATCCGGTGCAGGTCGTCGATCGTCATCCACGGCAGCTCGCCGCGACGCACCTGGTCCATCGCCGGGACATAGCCGGCTCGCCAGCTGTCGGCGACGGCCGCCCAGTCGCGGTGCGCGTCGTGACGGCGGCCGAACGCCTTGAGTTCGGCGATGACTGACGACCGCCAGTCGACGACCGTGCCGAAGACGTCGAAGGCAAGTGCCCGCGGACGCATCACCCGATGCTCTTCGGGCTCACCGAGAGGGCTCCAGCACGACCTTGCCCAGCACCCCGCCGTCGGCGAGGGCCTGCAGCGCGGCGGCACCCTCGGAAAGGCCGTAGCGCACCGGCGGCGGCGGACGCAGCCCCGCCTTGACCAGCTCGCCGACACCGAACGCGAAGACCGACTGCGACCCCGGTTTGCGGTTGACGTATTCGCCGTAGCCGACGCCGATCACCGCGACATTGCGCAGCAGCAGCCGGTTCACCTTGACGGTGGGAATGCCGCCGCCGGAGGCGAAGCCGATCACCAGCAGCCTGCCCTCGATGGCCAGCGCCCGCACCGCGTCGTCGAACGCCTCCCCGCCGATCGGGTCGACCACCAGATCGACACCCTCGCCGCCTGTCGCGTCCTTGACCGCCTGCAGCCACCCGTCGGCCAGCGGCAGAACCACGTCGGCGCCAAGCGATTTCACGAACTCCATGGCGTGCGGACGGTGCACCAGCGCGATCACCTTGGCGCCCAGCGCCTTTGCGATCTGGATGGCGGCGACGCCGATGCCGCCCGCCGAGCCCAGCACCAGCACCGTCTCGCCCGGGCGCAGCGCCCCGCGCTTGGCCAGCGCGAAGTACATCGTCTGGTAATTGCCCATCAGCGCGACGGATTCGGCGTCGTCGAGGTCGTCGTGTGTGGGCGTGACGTGGGCGATCGGCACGGCCACCTGCTCGGCCCACCCGCCGAGCATCGCCATCGCCGTGACCCGTTGGCCCGGCGTGAACTCGGACTCGTACGGCGCCGACCGCACCACCCCGGCGACCTCCATGCCGGGAACGAACGGCGGCTCCAGCCTCAGCTGGTATTCACCGCGCAGCAACAGCAGGTCGGGAAAGCTGACCCCGGCGGCCCGGACATCGATGATCACCGTGTCGTCGCCCGCAACGGGGTCGTCGACATCGGCGAAGTCCAGACCCGCCGGACCGGAAAGCTCCCGCGCGACAAGCGCTTTCATGCGGTGACGCTCAGCCGAGGCTGAACGTCGCGCGTTGCGCGGCCGACAGGTCGGTGATCTCGCCCCACTTGGCGGCGATGTCGTCGACCGACGGCACCTCGGTGAACGTCACGCCCTCGTTCTGGAACAGCGCGGCGCGCTGCACCTTGCCACCGCCGACGATGAACACCGAAGCGGTGTCGGGGACTTCCTCCGTCATCAGGTAGGACACCACCGGCGCCACGTACTCCGGCGTCAGCTTCTCGAAGACCTCCGGCGGAAGGATGTCCTGCGTCATCCGGGTGGCCGCGATGGGCGCGACGGCGTTGGTCTTGATGTTGTACTTCGCACCTTCCTGCGCCAGCGTGTTGATCAGCCCGACCAGACCCAGCTTCGCGGCGCCGTAGTTGGCCTGCCCGAAGTTGCCGAACAGCCCGCTGGTCGAGGTGGCGACCACGACGCGGCCGAAGCTGTTCTCCCGGAAGTGCGGCCACGCCGCACGGATCACGTTGTACCCGCCGTACAGGTGCACCTTGAGCACCGCGTCCCAGTTCTCGAAGGACATCTTGTGGAAGGTGCCGTCGCGCAGGATGCCCGCGTTGGAGACGACGCCGTCGATCTTGCCGAACTCGTCGAGCGCGGTCTTGATGATGTTCTCGGCGCCCTCGGACTCGGCCACTGAATCGTAGTTGGCCACCGCGCGGCCGCCGGCTTCCTTGATCTCGGCGACCACCTGGTCGGCCATCGCCGACCCGGCGCCGGTGCCGTCGCGGGCGCCGCCGAGGTCGTTGACGACGACGCTGGCGCCCTCCTTGGCGAGCGTCAAGGCGTATTCGCGGCCGAGACCGCCCCCGGCCCCGGTGACGACGATGACGCGGTCCTGCACTCCTGGCATGTGTTTCCCTTCTCAGATTCAGATTTCGGCGTAGTTGGTCAACCTGAGCGTGACCAACTACGCCGAAATCGCTAGAACAGACGTTTGGCGAGCTTAAGCGCCTTCTCTGTATACGGGGGATAGATGAAGGCTCCGACATCGGGTCGGGTCGGCTTGGTCATCACGGTCTTCTTGTGGCTGAACTGCTCGAAACCGTACTTGCCGTGATAAGCGCCCATGCCCGACGGTCCGACCCCGCCGAACGGCAGTTTGTTGGTGGCGAAGTGGAACAGCAGGTGGTTGATCACCATGCCGCCCGCCGACACCTCCTTGATGACCCGCTCGCGGATGCTCTTGGTCTTGGTGAACAGGTAGGCCGCCAGTGGCTTCGGCCGGGAGTTGACGAAACCGATTGCGTCGTCGAGGGATTCGACGGTGACGATCGGCAGGATCGGTCCGAAGATCTCGTCGGTCATCAGCGGTTCGGCCGGGTCGGGGTCGACGACGACGGTGGGCTGGATGCTGACCTTCGCCGGGTCTGATCCGCCGCCGACGACGACGTCGCCCTTGGTCGCGGCCAGCGCGGAGGTGAGCCTGTTGAAGTGGCGCTCGTTGACGATGCGCTTGCCGTCGGGATTGTCGGACTCGAACTTCGTCACCGCGTCCTTGATCTTGTCGACGAGCTGGTCCCGGATCCTCGCGTCGGCCAGCACGTAGTCGGGCGCGATGCAGATCTGTCCGGAGTTGATCAGCTTGGTCCACGCGATCCGCTTGGCCGCCACGTCGATGTCGGCGTCGGCGGACACGATCACCGGGCTCTTGCCGCCCAGCTCCAGCGTGACGGGCGTCAGGTGCGGTGCGGCACCTTCGTAGACCTTGCGGCCGATCTCGGTGCCGCCGGTGAAGCAGATGTGGTCGAAGCCCTGCGCGATGAGCTCCTGGCTGACCGCGCCGTCGCCCTCGACCACCACGATCGCGTCGTTGTCGAGGTACTTGGGCACCAACTCGGCCATCAGCGCCGACGACGCCGGGCACACCTCGGACGGTTTGAGCACGACGGTGTTGCCCGCCGCGATCGCCCCGATGGCCGGCCCGAGCGTCAACACGAACGGGAAGTTCCAGGCGCCGATGATCAGCACCGTGCCGTAGGGCTCGTATTCGACCCAGCCGCGTCCGGGCAGCTGCGAGAGCTCCAGCAGCCGGTAGCGGCGGCGGGCCCACTTACGGACGTTCTTGGCGGCGTCCTTGGCCTCCCCCGCGGTGCTGGCGATGTCGGCCAGCCATGCCTCGAATCGGTTGCGGCCGAGGTCTTGGTGCAGCGCCTCGGCGATGGCGTCCTCGTTCTCGGTGACCAGCCGCTCCATGGCTTGGAGCTGCTGCTTGCGCCAGTCCAGGTCCTTGGTGCGGCCGGTGTTGAACGTCTCGCGGAGCCGACGGACGACGGCCGGGATGTCGGTGGTGGATTGCGCGGGCGCGGCGAATTCAGTGGTCATGGTGGGTGTCCTTCCTGACCTTAGGAATAACCCGATCCTAACCAACCGGTTGGGGCCCCCGTCAGGGGCAAGTTCGTGCCCCTCATGTCGCCCGTTCGGGCGGTCAGCCGATCCGTTCGGCGGTGACGAAGGAGGAGAACGCGTCGTCGCCGTACTCGTCGGCGGGCAGCACCCACCGGCCCAGGCGGCTCATCTCCTCCTGGGCGCTGACGGCCGCGGCCCGCCAGCCGTGCGCGTCGAGCCACTGGTGGACGTCGGCGCGGTCGGGGTCGTTGTACATCAGCTCGGCGACGTCGAGCGTCTGCTCCATGCCGAACTGCGCCGCGATCCGTTCGAACCGCGCCCGCATCTCCGCGCGACGCTCGTCGGCCTGCGTGCCGACGGTCTCGACCGCGACCCGGCTTCCGGGCGCGCTGAGCGCGGTGATCTGTTCGAACAGCCGGTCCTGCGCGTCGGCGGGCAAATACATCAGCAGTCCCTCGGCCAGCCAGGCGGTCGGCGCGTCGGGGTCGAAGCCGGCCTCCCGCAGCGCCTGCGGCCAGTCCGCGCGCAGGTCGACGGCCACGGCGTGGCGCCGCGCCGACGGCAGCGTGCCGTGCTCGGCGAGCCGGGCGGCCTTGTACTCGAGCACCTTGGGTTGATCGATCTCGAACACGACGGTGCCGTTCGGCCAGGACAGCCGGTAGGCCCGCGAGTCCAGACCGGAGGCCAGGATGACGACCTGCCGGATGCCCGCGGCGGTGGCATCGGTGAAGAACTCGTCGAAGAAGTGGGTGCGCACCGCCTGGTAGTTGCCCATGTGCTCGAAGATGGCGGCGACCTCGGGGTCGACCTCGGCGACCTTGGCGTCGAACTCGTCGTCGAGGATCAGTTCCCAGACGCCGGTCCCCGCGCCCTGCACGAGCACCTTGGCGAACGGGTCGCGGATCAGCGGTTCGTCGCGCGCGGTCTCGGCGGCGCGGGCAGCGGCCACCATCACCGCGGTCGAGCCGACGCTGGTCGCGATGTCCCAGGTGTCATCGTCTGTGCGCAGAGAACTCATCGGGCGCCATGGTAATCGAAGAACTTAGTCAGGCTATGCGAGCTGTGCGCGACGTCACTGGTTCAGCTGCCACAGCTTGTTGGCCATCAGCAGCTCGAACTTGTGCATCACCGCGGTCAGCTCCTCGTGCGTGCCGACGAACCCGGCGTAGAAACCCATGCCCCACATCACCGCGACCAGCATCTCGACCAGGTGCTTGACGTCGGTGTCGGTGCTGAGCTCACCGCGCTTGATCGCGTCGTTGATGGCCCACGAGATGAACTCGCGTGAGTTCTTCAGCGCGTCGTGCTCGTCGCCGCCCAGCTCGGGGTGCCGCTGGGACTCCAGCACCGACGTGACCAGGAAGGCCGCCGCGGAGCGGTCCTCGGAGTCGGCCTGCATCGCCGCGGTGAAATAGGCGCTGAGCCGGTTGAGCAGGTTCGTCTCGTTCTCGGCCTTGGCCCTGCCCTCGCGGGCGATCATCGCGTTGGTCTGCTCGACGACTTCCCGCCACAGCACCTGCTTGCTGGCGAAATAGTGGTTGATGGCCGGCCGGGTGAGGTCGGCGCGAATCGCGATCGCCTGAAAAGTCGCGGCGTCGTACCCGAGTTCGCTGAAGACCTCGCGAGCCGCCTTTATGATGCGTTCCCGCGTCTCGGCGGCCTTCGCTGCGGGGGGACGGCCTGGGCCTCTACTCGCGGTATGCGGCACGGTCAAATTGTGCCACACCTCACGTGCGATAACCGCAACAGCCTGGTTGGGGCCGGCCTGACGGGCACGACCAGCAAATACTCCATCCCGACGCGGACGAATTCGCATAGAGAGAATCGGGGTGGACGAACTAGTGTCGCCTCCCATGGCGAGTGTCGTATCGCGCGCGGCCTACTTCGACACCGGCCTCGACGTCCTGTCCGACCTCGGTTACGGCGGGTTGAAGCTGGCCGAAGTGTGCAACCGTCTCGGCGTCACCACCGGATCCTTCTACCACTACTTTCCGAACTGGGCCGAATACACCAAGGAGCTCGTCGCGCACTGGATGCAGGACCGCACTGTGCTCCTCATCGACGCCGTGCGCGCCGAGCCCGATCCGCGTCGCCGCATCGACATGCTGGTGCAGATCGGCTTGGGCCTGCCCCACGGTGCGGAGGCGGCGATCCGGGTGTGGAGCGCGGTCGATCCCGATGTGCACGCGGTTCAGCGCACGGTGGACCAGCAACGCTACGAGATCATGTACGAGTCGGCGTTGCAGATCGTGCAAGACGAGCGCCAGGCGCACGTGTTCGCGGCGTGGGCGGTCTATTTGCTGGTCGGCTACGAACAGGCCACCTTGCCGCGCGATGCCGCCACGCTGGAGTGGATCGCGGCGCAGATGATCGCCTTCCTCGATTCCGGGCGCTTCGCGTCGGTTTCCGACGGTGAATAGCGCACGCGGCACCAGGACGCACCCGGCTGACCGCCTGTCATGAGGCGGTTGCGGCGTCGCGTGTTCGACCGGAGCCGGCAGCGCGACCCCGAGCACGACGCGCTGCGCCGTGCGACGCGGGCGGCGGTGGTGCTGCCGATTGCCGCGGCCATCAGCTTTCTGGTGGCCAGCGACTCGCAGACGCCGTTGTTCACCATCTTCGGTTCGGTGGCGCTGCTGATCGTGTTGGACTTCCCCGGCAACCGGCCGGCCCGCGCGCTGGCGTACGGCGGGCTCGGCGTCAACGGCGTCGTGCTCATCACGCTCGGCACGCTGGTCGCGCCGCATCCGTGGCTGGCGGTCGCGGTGATGTTCGTGCTCGGCGTGGTGGTGACGTTCTCCGGGGTGCTCAGCGAGATCATCGCGGCGGGCCAGCGCGCGACGCTGCTGACTTTCGTGCTGCCGGTGTGCACCCCGGTGGGACCCATCCCCGAACGGCTGCTCGGCTGGCTCATCGCGCTGGCGGTGTGCGTGCCCGCGGCGCTGTTCCTGCTTCCCCCGCGCCATCACGACGAGCTGCGCGCCGACGCGGCGGCGGTGTGCACCAAGCTCGCCGACGCGCTGGAGGGCGCCGCGACGGTCAAAGAGGTGACGCGGGCGATGAACGCGTTGTGGGAGACGTTCCTGTACGCCGACTTCCGGCCCGTCGCGCTGAGCGCGGGTAGCCGCGCGCTGGTGCGCGTCGTCGACGACCTCGGCTACCTGTCGGACCGCCTCACTGAGGACACCGGTCGCCAGCTCGGCGAGATGAGGCAGCCGTTGGTGCGGGTCCTGCGCAACTGCGCCGACGTGCTGCAGATTTCCGATCCCGCGGCCCGAGGCGTCCGCGGCGCCGACCTGAACCTCGCGCTGAGCGAGTTGCGCGCCGTCGCGCAGGGCAACTACCGCGAGGACATCGTCGCGATTCTCGAGTCGCCGGACGACGAGACGGCGACGAAGGTCGGCCGGAACCTGTTGGGGCGACGCACTTTTTCGGCGACGGTCGGGGTGACCGGCCGTGTCATCCGCAACGCGGCCGCCGCCGACGGCCGCCCGGTCTGGGACCGGGTGCTGGGCCGCGGCCTGCCGCCGACCGGCACGGCCGACTGGGTGATGCCCGAGACCACCGCCGTCGCACAGATCACCCGGGGGTTTCTGGCCACCAGGGCCGTGGCGTTCCGCAACGCCGTGCGCACCGGCCTCGGCCTCGCGCTTGCGGTCGCCGTCACGCACCTGCTGCCGCTCGAACACGGCTTCTGGGTGGTGCTCGGCGCGATGTCGGTGCTGCGCAGCAGCGCGCTGACCACCGGGACGCGCGTCGTGCGCGCGGTCCTCGGCACCGGAATCGGTTTCGTGTTGGGTGTGATCGTCATCGAACTCGTCGGCGTCGATCCGGTCGTGATGTGGACGCTGCTGCCGATCGTGGCGTTCGGGTCGGCGTTCGTGCCCGAGGTCGCGTCGTTCATCGCCGGGCAGGCGGCGTTCACCATGATGGTGCTGATCACGTTCAACCTGATCGCGCCGACCGGCTGGAGTGTCGGGCTGGCGCGCGTCGAGGACGTGGCGGTCGGCGCGCTGGTGGGCGTCATGGTGTCGGTGCTGCTGTGGCCGCGCGGCGCCGCGGCGCGGGTGAACACCGCGATCGACCAGGCGTTCGCCGTCAGCGCGAAGTTCCTCAAGGCGGCGGTGCAGCGCGTCACCCGCGGTGCCTCCGAAGAAGCCAGCAACCGTGTGCACACGCTGAGCCACGAGGCGCTGGTCGCGACGCGCACCGCCGACGACGCTGTGCGCCAGTTCCTTTCGGAGAACGGCGGCGTCACCGACATCCGCGCACCCACGGTGCGCGCGGCCAACCGGGCAGTCCGGCTGCGGGCCGCCGCGGAGCTGATCGCCGACGTCGTCCCACCGCCGCTGGGCGTCTACGACCAGACCAAGGCGGTGCTGGAAACCCATGCGAAGGTGGTCACTGAACGGATCACCGGCAGCAGCCAAGAGTCGCTGCCGCCGATCAGCGACGACTTCGTGATGACGCTGCGCGCCGAGGCGGCGCAGGTCGAGACGTTGCAGTTCAAGGCCGACCGCCCCGGCAACGGTGACCTGGCGGTCGCGGCGGCGCTGCCGTTGGTGACCGTCGCCGCGCATCTGGGCGGGCTGGAGTTGTTCTACCCCAGGCGTTCCTGATACGACGGCCGTCAGATCCGGTGCGGCATCAACGCATTGGGCGGGATGGTGCCGAACCTGCCGGCCTGGTAGTCCTCGAGCGCCTGGATCAGCTCCTCTTTGGTGTTCATCACGAACGGGCCGTACTGGACCACCGGTTCGCGGATCGGCTTGCCGCCGAGCAGAAGTACCTCGAGTGCGGGGCGGTGTGAGTCTTGCGTGGTGTCGGCGGCCACGCTGATGCGGTCACCGGCTCCGAGCACGGCGAGTTGGCCCTGCCGGATCGGATGCCGCGCCGGGCCGACAGTACCGCGGCCGGAGAGCACATAGGCCAACGCGTTGAACTGGCGGTGCCACGGGATGTCGAGGCGAGCACCGGGTTGGATCGTGGTGTGCGCCAACGTGATCGGTGTGTGGGTGATGCCGGGGCCCTGCTGCCCGTCGATCTCACCCGCGATGACGCGCACCAGCGCGCCGCCGTCGGCCGATGCCAGCAGCTTGACCTCGTTGCCCTCGATGGCCTGGTAGCGCGGCGGCGCGAACTTGTCACGGCGCGGCAGGTTGACCCACAGTTGGACGCCGTGGAACAGGCCACCGCTCTCGACGAGTTCGGCGGGCGGGGTCTCGATGTGCAGGATCCCGGATCCGGCCGTCATCCACTGGGTGGCGCCGTCGGTGATCAATCCGCCGCCGCCGTGTGAATCCTGGTGGGCGAATCGGCCGTCGATCATGTACGTGACGGTCTCGAACCCGCGGTGCGGATGCCAGTCGGTGCCCCTGGGCTCACCGGGCTCGTACTCGACCTCGCCCATCTGGTCCATGTGCACGAACGGGTCGAGGTCTGCGGCGCTGACGCCGGCGAACGCCCGAACGACCGGAAAGCCCTCACCCTCGTAGCCGCGTGGGCCGGTGGTGATGGAGCGGACTGGCCGTTCGGTGTCCGACGGCGACGGCGGCGTGATCCTGGGAAGGGTCAGGGTGTCAGCGGTGATGGCAGGCATACTCTGGTTAACCGGACTACGGTCCAATTATTCCGTGCCTGTGGATAACTTCGGATGCTTGTCGGCGGGCGGCGGTAGGCTTTCGCACATGCGTTCGAATACGGTGTCCGCGGTCGACGTGCTCACGTCGATCGAAAGCGCCTACAAGGAGCTGGCGGCGCTGCCTCTGGACCGGCTCTCGCGTACCGATCTCTATGCCTTGGTGGCCGGGCTGGACAGGCTGGAGCAGCAGCGCGTCACGCTGAACCGCAAGCTCATCGGCCGGCTGGTCGCCGAAGGCGGCGCCGCCCGACCCGCCGCAGCGTGCTCTGCGAAGGACTTGGCCAGGCGGCTGCGCATCTCCCCTGGAGAAGCGCAACGGCGCATCCGCGAGGCGGTCGGCCAGCCATGACGATGGGCGGCGTCATCTCCTCTGAGGCGGTCTTCGCCGCCGTCGAGGAGGTGGAGGCCGCCCACCAGAAACTGCTTCGTCTGTCGCTGGAGACCTTGACGGGTCGCGAGTTGGTGGCCGTGCAGAACCGGCTGGAACGGGTGCGCCGCTGCGACGCGGTCATCGACCACGCGCTGATCTCACGGCTGGCGCTCGAGGATCCGAAGACGCTGGGGGCGTCGTCGTTGGCCGAGGTGATGTGTACGGCGTTGCTGATCTCCAACGAGGAGGCCAGACGCCGGATCAAGTCCGCGGAGGCGCTCGGTCCGCGCACGGCGATGACCGGCGAACGGTTGGCGCCGCTGCTGCCCACCACCGCGGCCGCCCAGGCCGAAGGCGCGGTGGGCATCGAGCAGGTGGGCATCATCGAGAAGTTCTTCAAGAAGCTGCCCGTGTACGTGGACTATCAGTCCCGCGAGGAGGCCGAGGTCACCCTGGCACACATCGCGACCGGGCTGCGGCCGGAGGAACTGCGTAAAGCCGCCGAGCGGCTGGCGGTGCTGCTGGATCAGGACGGGCCGGAACCCGACGACAGGGAACGCGCCCGCAAACGCTCGGTGCACATCGGCAAGCAGTGCCGTGACGGGATGAGCAGGATCAGCGGCTGGCTGGACCCGGAGACCCGCGCGACGCTGGACGCGGTGTGGGCCAAGATGGCGGCGCCGGGCATGTGCAACCCGAACGACGAAAGCCCTTGTGTCGACGGCGAACCCACGTTCGACCAGCGGTACAGCGATCTGCGCAGCACCGGTCAGCGCAACCACGACGCCCTCAAGGCGATGGGCCGCGCGGTGCTGGCGTCCGGACAGTTGGGGCAGCACAAGGGGTTGCCGGCCTCGATCATCGTGTCGACCACGCTGAAGGAGTTGGAGTCGGCGACGGGCATGGCGGTCACCGGCGGCGGCAGCCTGCTGCCGATGAGCGACGTCATCCGGATGGCCTCACAAGCCCACCACTATCTGGTCGTCTATGAGGGCCACACCGAGCTGCCGCTGTATGTCGGGCGGGCCAAGCGCTTCGCCACCCCGGGACAGCGGATCGTGCTGCACTCGCGCGATCGTGGCTGCACCAAGCCGGGGTGCACCGCCCCCGGCTACCGGTGCGAGGTACACCACGCCGTGGCCGACTGGGTCGCCGGCGGACTGACCAATGTCGACGACCTCACCCTCGCCTGCCCGCCGCACAACCGGCTGATCGACAGACGGGACGGCTGGACCACCCGCCGGCGCGCCGACGGGCGCATCGAGTGGCTGCCGCCGCCCGACCTCGATACGGGCCAGTCGCGCGTCAACAACTACCACCACCCGGAGAAGTACCTGCTGCCCGAGGACGACGAAGGACCGTAGCCAGCGCGGGGGCCAAGGCCCTAGTCGGCCTTGCGTTTCAACGTCCACGCGGGAATCCAGTGTGTGACGGCTTTACGGCGTGCGCCGTAGGCAATCTCGTAGGTGACCAGGCCCCACCAGTAGCCCTGCTCGCACATGCCCCAGCAGGTCAGCCGGCCCTCGACGATCGAGTGCATCTGCAGTCCGGCCGGGTTGTAGCCGCCGGCGCGGTGGGGCTCGCGCGGAAAGACAACGGCCAGGTCGACGAGGACTGTGACGGGCGGGTCGACCCGACGGAAAGCCTGTTGCACCGGCTGCCCGTTGTAGCCGATCGACTGCAACTCGCCCACTGCTCGATCATACGTTCGAATACGGGAGGGCGAACGCGAACGGTCGCGGGTAGCCGAGCCCGGTGAGACGGCCGCGACGTACGTCGGTGACGGGGACCGTGCGCACCTGCCCCGACGACGGCTCGTAGCACTGCAGCCGCGACCCGTCCGCCTCGACGATCAGCACCCAGTGGCGCGGGATGAACCGTCCGATGAGCATCGCGACCGGCCACCCGTCGGCCACCGCCCGCAGCACATCGGTCAGCGGGTCACAGCGTCCGCGCAAGATCCGCCAGCGGTACCGGGCTCTGGGTGTGGTGAGCGCGCGGGCCATGCCCGACGGGGTGGTGCCCAGCCGGCGCGGCCAGATCCGGTTGATCTCGGCGTGCACCCGAGCCTGCTCGGCCGAGAACCACTCGGCGCCCGAGAGCGGCCGGGTCATCGCCGCGCGGCGCTCGGGGTCGATCAGCGCGCCCGCCACCACCGCGACGGTCGGGCCGCATGTCACCCCGTCGCGCTGGCGCAGCCGCATGCCGGCGAGCTTCATCGGCTCCAGTCTGCCGAGTTGGTCCAATCCGGCGGTCGAAACATGGGCCATCGCCTGTCCCGCAGCACAATTGCTGCCAACTAGCAATCAATTTCTGCCATCGGGATTAAACCCTTGCTCTTGAGGTTGAACAGTGCAGCTGCAACTCGAACCGCGACATCCGCCACGGCTCGGAAACGAAGGGTGAGAAGAAAAGAAGGCTGGAAATCATGAAGAAGTTCGGCACTGTCACCACCGCCGCCACCGTCGCCGCCAGCGCATTGACGGCCGCACTTATCGGATTGTCCGCCCCGGCTCAGGCCGCGCCGTCGGGTACCGGAAACGCCCAGGAGACGATCAGCCAGCTCGAGTCGGAGGGCTACAACGTGATCGTCAACCGGATCGGCAACGCCCCGCTCGAAGAGGCCAACGTGCTCGCGGTGCGGACCGGTCAGACCTACACCCAGACCAACAGCCAGGGCGTGGGCCATGACCTCAACACCCGGGTGCTCAACAAGACGGTGTACGTCGACGTGAAGTGACCATCCCCCACGACAAGCCCCCGGATGCGTCCCCCTGGCATCCGGGGGCTTTGTCATCGCGGTCATTGCGCCGACGGGTTTCGCCACGGCGCCGGGCGGCTAATCCAGCCGTCGATGGGCTTCGACATCGCCCCGACCGAGGCGCAGCACGACCTGGCGCGACGAACGCACGAGTTCGCCGCCGAGGTGGTGCGCCCGGTGGCCGCCGACTACGACGCGCGCCAGGAGTTCCCCTGGCCGGTCCTGGAGGAGGCGGCGACCCGCGGCTTCTACAGCCCGCTGTTCTACCGCGACCTGATCGGCGATCCGACCGGGCTCTCGCTGCCGATGTTCATGGAGGAGTTGTTCTGGGGCTGCGCCGGCATCGGGCTGGCGGTGGTGATGCCTGCGTTGGCGCTGTCGGCCATCGGTCAGGCCGCATCCCCCGAGCAGATGCTGCAGTGGGCGCCCGAATGTTTCGGCACCCCTGGCGATCTCAAGCTGGCCGCACTGGCGATCTCGGAGCCCGAGGGCGGCAGCGACGTGCGCAACCTGCGCACCCGCGCCCACCGCGACGGCGACGACTGGATCATCGACGGGCACAAGATGTGGATCGGCAACGGCGGCATCGCCAACGTGCATGTGGTCAACGCCGTCGTCGACGAGGAACTCGGCCACAAGGGCCAGGCGCTGTTCATCGTCCCCGGCGGCACCCCGGGCCTGCAGATGGTGCGCAAGCTCGACAAGCTCGGCTGCCGCGCGTCGCACACAGCCGAGTTGAGGTTCGACGGCGTGCGTGTCCCCGCCGAGAACCTGCTCGGCGGGCAGGAGAAGCTCGACTACAAGCTGGCCAAGGCCCGCGAAGCCGTCGAGGGTGCCAAGCACTCCGGCTCGGCGACGTTGGGCACCTTCGAGCAGACCCGCCCGATGGTCGCCGCGCAGGCGCTCGGGATCGCCAGGGCCGCTTTAGAATACGCCACCGAGTACGCCAACCGGCGCGAGGCGTTCGGCGCGCCGATCATCGACAACCAGGGCATCGCGTTTCCGCTGGCGGAGCTGGCCACCGCGATCGACGGGGCCCGACTGCTCACCTGGCGCGCCTCCTGGATGGCGGCCAGCGGGGTGGCGTTCGAGCGCGGTGAGGGGTCGATGTGCAAGATGGCCGCCAGCGAGGTCGCCGTCCGCGCCACCGAACGCGCGATCCAGACGATGGGCGGCTGGGGCTACATCAAAGACCACCCGGTCGAGAAGTGGTACCGGGATGCCAAGCTGTACACCATCTTCGAGGGCACCAGCGAGATTCAGCGGATCGTCATCTCCAACGCGCTCGGCGCTGCCGACGGCAAGCCGCCGCTGCACTTCGACCTCGAACCCACCGGCGGACGGATCAACAAGATGTTCGGCCGCGGCACACCGCTGCGCGGCCGGGCAGCCGATGCCGCGTTGGCCGCCAAGGACCGGGTGCCCGCGCCGGTCATGCGCCTGGCGATGAAGGTGCTGCGCCCGCCGCGCAAGTGACCGGCGATGTGTCATCGGCTTCGTCGTCTCGCCGACTTCTGCAGCAGGGTTGTGAATCCGCCGTGAGTAACGACCCTCCTGCAGAAATCGTTGTGGCGCGCGGAGCTAGAACCGCAGGTTGCGCAGCACGTCGTACACGCTGGCGATCCACAACAGCAGCGGTATCACCGCCGCGATCGCTGCCCCGTCCACCAGCTCGAGGATCCGCTTGGTCACCGGAGAGATCCGCCGCACCCCCGCTGTCGCGCCGATCGCGATCAGCGCGACGATCCCCGCCGCGGTGTAAAGGCCCAGCACCAGCCACGCCTTGTCGGGGTGCCAGAGAACCAGCCTGACCATCACCCCGGTCGGAATGAGCACCGCCGCGGCCAGCAACGCCCATGCGCACCAGCGCTCGGCGTACAGTCGCGACCGGAACGCGCAGATCGTGGTGACCAACCCGGCGACGATCATGCTGTGCACGAAAAAGTGTCCTTGCACCACAACGCCGATCGCGCCGGCCGACAGCACCAAAGCGCCCGCTGTCACGAACCCGATCAGCAGGCGCTTCGCCAGCTCGCTCCGTTCGTGCAGGCGCGCAGCGGAGTCTGGAACCGAGGCGATGATGGCCTGCCACGTCGGTGACTCCTCATCGGTCAGGTCGAAGGTCGCCACCGGGTCGAGCAACTCGTCGTTGGTCACCGTCTCCCCGGGCGCAGGGATCGGCGGCAGCGCGATCCGCGCCACCGCCACCGTCAGCTTCGCCGCGTTCGTCACGATGATCAACCCGAACGCGACGGCGCCGGACGCCACCCAGTACTGCCATCCGTACCCGAATGCGATCGCCGCCGCGACCGCTGCCAGTGACGTGACCGCCAGAAACGCCGCCAGTTCGGCTCTTCGGCGCGGCCCACCGCGTGACACCAACGTCACCAACAGCACGACGGCCGCAGCACCCGCCGCTTGCGGCGCACCCCACGAATCGAAGCCGCGGGGCAACGGAACCGCCAACATCGCCGCACCAGCCAACGCGGGCAACGCGGCGACCAACAAGCTCTCGGCCGCGTCCAGATTCCCGTACCGGTTGGTCGCGATCACGTTGCCCCCCAACAGCCCCAGGCCCAGCATGGTCAGCGCCGCCGCCCACCCCCAGCCGTGCCCCGTCTGGCGCCAAGTCACCAGCGCCATCACGGCCACCGCCAGCGTCACCAATGGAATCGTCAAGCCGACGAAGCGATTCAACGCGGCGCGGTCGAACTCCGGCGACTCGTCCAGCACCGCGATCGCATCGATGACATCCTCGACCAGTGGCCGGTAGCGCTCCGTGCGACTGACCGAGACCAGCGTCAGAAGTGACCCGTCGACCACTCCCGCGTCATCGAGCGATTCGTTGAACTTCAGTGGCGGAGCGCCCGGCCGGGCGAATGCCCACACGCCCTGGGCCGTGAAGTCGAACCCGGCCAGCACGTCCTTGGGAGTGTCCTCGAGAAGCTCTGCCAAGACTGCCACCGTCTCGTCGATGTACGTCTCGATCGGTGCCGTCGCGGGTAGAACGAGGTCGGTCATCCGACGGCCGGTCAGAATCGTCACACGCGTGGTCGCCGGCCGCCCCGGTGTGACGCCCGAGGTCGATGCTGCGGTGCCGGTGGCGGTCAACGCCGTTCGAGCCTGTCGAAGTCGTCCGACAACGCCGCCGCCAACTCGACGATGCGCCGCTGGAACGTCTTGCCCAGCAGTTCCAGTTGGATCTCGGTGCCCGCGGCGATGTGCCTGTCCCAGGGCAGCACCATGACGCGACCCGGTGGAACATGCCGCTCGAACTGTGCCACCAGATCGTCCACGTCGATGTTGGGCCTACCGGGGACCACATGGTTGATCACAACGCAGGACCGGCCCAGCAGATCCTGATATCCGTTCTGCCGCAACCAATCCATCGTCACCGCGGCCTGCCGGGCACCGTCGATCGATGCGCTCGCGATGATGATCAGGCCCGACACCGTCGACAACACACCACGAGCCGCGGGCTGGAAGAGCCCGGCCCCGCAGTCAGCCAGTACGAGGTTGTAGTAGCGCGACACAATGTTGGTCACGCCTTTCCAGTCCTCGTCGTTGAACTCACGGCGCGCACCGCTGTAGTCCTCCGACGACAGCACCTCCAGGTTCGCCGCGTTCATGCTCGTGTACGCGCGAATGTCGTTGTAGCGCGCCAACTCCTTGTCCGCAAGCAGGTCTGCGATGGTCGCTGCCGATTGCCGGCCGGCCCGGTCAGCCAGGTTCCCGGCGTCCGGATCCGCGTCGATCGCCAGAATCCGGTCCCCACGCACCCTGCTCAGCGCCGAACCGAGCGCCACGGTGACGGCGGTCTTGCCGACGCCGCCCTTGAGACCGAAGATGCCGATCTGGTAGGAGTCCCTGGCATTTCGGCGGATTCGGTGGTGTAGCTCCATCTCATAGAGCTCGTCGGGGGAAAGACCCAGATTGATACGGGTCAACACGTACAGCAGATGTCGCCAGCCCCGTTGCGGCGGCATCTTGACCGCCGACTTCACCCCGACGTGCGACAGCGCGTCGATGGCCCGATGGTTGCCGATGCTCGCCGCGGAAGTCGGCGTCGGCTGGCCTAACCGGCCTGCGCCGACGGGATCCGAATGCGGTTCGGCGAAATGCTGTGTCGGGGCGGGCGCCTGCGCGGGACGCGGTGGTGGCGCCGGGGCGGTCCTGGGCTGTTCGTGGCGAGCACCGGCATTGGCCTCGGCGTTCGGTGTCCGCATCATCCCGTTGGCCTGGCCCTGCGGGGCCGCCGACCGCGTGGGTGGCATCTGGGTGGTGATCTCGGTGTCGCGCACGGGCGGGCTGGGCGCGGCGTGCGTCAGGGTCGAGATGGGTAACGCGGGCGGTGTCACTTCACTGCGGCCAGGACCGCTGTTGAACGTCGCATCCGCGGAAGTTGCGTCGCGCTCGGCTGCTTGGTCAACTGTCTGCACAGCGTCGTTCTGAGCGCGGAAAAGCCGGTCATAGTCGGCCGACATGGGTACCTCTTATCGTTTCAGAACGACGGAACGCGCGTGGCGGGCGGACCTCCCCCGGGGATGAGCCTGCCCACCCCGCGCACCGTCGTGTTAGGCGAACATCCCGGTAACGCCGGCTTCGGTCTGGGCCATGGTCGCGCCGGCCTCGCTGATCGTCTGCGCCAGGTTCTGCAGCGCCGCGTTGAGCTCGGCAGATGTGCTGTCCCAACGCATCTGCACGGCCTGATAGGCCTCCGAACCCGAGCCACCCCACACCGCAGCCAGCGCGGCGAGCGAGCCCTTGCCTTCGTCAAGCAGGCCCGCGGTCTGGCCGACGGCGCCCTGGATCTCGCTTGCTCCGCCTTCGATACCGGCGAAGTTCCATACCTGTTCTGTCATGTCGTGCTCCGTTTTCTCGTGAGTGGAAGGTCAGATACCCGGTCAGATGCCCATTGCGCCCGCGACGATGCCGGCCTGGTCTTCGTCGGTGGCCGTGTACTGCATGCCGGATGTGTGGATGTTGGCCGAAATGTCGTTCAGCTCTTGGATTTGACGCGCGGCAGCCTCGTTGTAGCGCGCCAGGGCGGCTTGTGCGGCGGTGCCTGCCTGGCCCACCATCTGCGCGGCCAACGCACCTGCGGTGGATTCGACATGCGAGATAACCGCTTTCAGCTCACCGGAAATCCGCTCGAAGTTGGCTGCCTCCTTGGCGAGGACAGCGGCATCGGTATTCATCTGTGCCATGCTGGATACTCTTTCTGTTTTCTGCGTGTCCTCACCAACAGATGGCGAGTCTTTCCGACCGGACGGCCGGGAAGTACATGTGGACGACTACCAGTCGTCGTCTTCTTCTTCACCGAGGTCTTGGGGCAGCACCGACGGTGCTTTCAAACCCTGCTTGGAGCCGCCGCTGGTGCCGCGTTGGCCCATGGCGCCGATCGGCCCCATGCCACCCCCTGCGCCGACTGGTGCCACCCCAGCGACGCCCGCTCCGGCCGCTGCGCCAGGTGACACCGCAACCGGTTTGGTCTCCCCGATCAGGTTGGCCAGCAACGGGGTTCGCGCCGAGGTGCCGCCGGTCCCCGGTAGCGATGCGGCGCGAACCAAGCCCGCACCTGCGCTCGCGCCGGACCCACCCGCCAACGGATGGTTGGACAGCGGACCCGCGCCGATCAGCCCCATCTGGGCCTTGTCGCTGCTACCCGCGCTGCCGAACTGGCTGAACATCGACGTCACCTGCTGCAGCGGCTGGGTGAGCTGCTGCATGGGCTGCATGACCATCTGGCCGGCCTGCTGCGGCACCTGGGCCAGCGTCGAACCCAGTTGAGCTCCCATCTGCATGCCCGTCTGCATGCCCTGCTGCATCGCATCCCGCGGCCCGAGCTGATGGGCGTTCTGCGTCCGCTGCGCTTGACCTTCGGCGTGTACCGCAGCCTGATTGACCTGCGCCACAGCGCGACCGGTCTGCAGGCCCGCGGACTCAACCGTGGCCTGGGCACCGACGTGCGCAATCGCTGCATTGCGGACGGCGGCCGCAGGAGCCATGGCGGAGGCCTGCCCGAGCGCTGCGGAGGCCGCGCCCTCACCGACCCCGGGGATGACGATCGGCTTCATCGGCAGGATCGGCTCGAACAAGATGTTCAGCGCCGTCTCGGCCTGGTACATGTCCATGGCACCGGCCGCCTGGTTCCACATCCGGACGAAGTAGTCGAACTCGTTCACCGCGATCGGAACCGTGTTGACGCCGAAGAAGTTGGTTGCCTCCAGCACTGCGTGGGTGATGTGGTTCTGTTCGATCTCCACGAGCGGCGGCGTGGTCGCCATCGCGAGGCTGTACGAGTTGGCCTGTGCCGTCGCCTGTAACGCACGCTTTTGCGCCTGCGCCGAAACCGTTCTTAGCCAGGTGACCATCGGCATGGTTGCGGCAACGGCACGGTCGCACGCCGAACCGCTCCACACGGACGCCAACGCGGCCAGGCTCGCTGCCAATTCGTCGGCCTGGGTTTCCAGGAACACCGCCAGCGCTTCCCAGCCCGCGGCGGCCTGCAGCATCGGCGCCGGACCGGCGCCGGCCATCAGCCGCGCAGTGTTCAGCTCTGGCGGCATTCCATGCCAGAACATCGTCTAGTGCGTCCTCACCAAGTGGGGTCAGCCGTCAGAAATTCGCGGCGTTGGTGCCGTCGACCGCGGTGTAGATGCCGGCGATCTCCATGTAGGCCGCGCCGGCACGAGCCATCTCTTCCTGCGCAAATGTATTCATCGCGAGCGTCTCGACGCCCTCGGCGGCGAACGCCAGCGCCGCCTGCGCGGACACCTCGTCGGCTCCCGCCGGCACCAGCGCCGTGACCTCGGCCGAGGCCGTCGTACCGGCGGCAAGGCCGCGCGCTCCGTTGGCAACGACCTGCGCGCCGATTCCCACGGCCCCGGGATTATGCGTCATTGGTTGCATTTGCGATGTCTCCTCACCTGGATGAAATACGCAGAATATTGATTTGAGTGACCGCGATCGATGGTGGCCACAGCACCAGGGAACCCATCCCCGACCCCTTTGCCAGCACCAAGAATGAAGTTTGCTGGAACCGTATGGGAACATACTAACCGCGCCCGCGGGGTGCTCATGACACCTCTTCTTCCGGGGGATCCACATAGGCTGCCTGGATCACCTCTTTGCCGTCCGGGCTGACGAGAAACGCCTGCCCAGGAGGCCGCTTCTTGAGCCTGATCTCACTCGACGGGAACTCCTGCTTCTCACCGGAGAGAAAAATCGTGGGGGTACCGGCGCCGTAGGCGGCCCCGACGAACTTGTCCATGGTGGCGCGGTGCGCCTGGCTCATCTGACAGGTCACGATGAGGTGCAGGCCGATATCGGCGGCCGCCGGCAGCAACGGAAACAACGGCGCCATCGGCGGCACCACACCGCTGGCGGCCACGATCATGTGCCAGTCGTCGACCAGCAGCACCACGTCGGGACCGCTCCACCACGACCTTGCCCGCAGTTGGGACGTGGTCAAGTCCGGCGGAGGCAACCTCTTCTTGAGGTTGATGGCCAGCGCCTTGATCGCCTCGTCCAGCGTCGCGTTGTTGCGGTTGACCGCACCGGCGTCGAGTAGATGGCTGTCGGGCACCGCGTCGAGTAGTCCTGACCGATAGTCAGCGAGCATGAACCGCACCTGCTGTGGGCTGTTGCGCGCGCAGATCGCCTGCGCGACGGCATGCGCGATGCGCGTCTTTCCCGACTTCGGCGCCCCGAAGATCAGCAGGTGCGGCGTCATGTTCATGTTGTTGTATGCCACCGACAGATCCGCTTCCCGAATGCCCAGCGGCACCGTCCACCGGGTGCGGTAGTCGGCGTCGGGCCCTGGCGGATTCGGGTCGAGCTCATGGAGGTAGATCCGTTCCGGCAGCACCCGCACCCGCGGAGCCTGCTCGGTTGTCCGCGCCTTGATGTGCTGTACCGCGTCCGACATGGCGGCCACCAGGTTGTCGGCGCTGTGCACCCCGTCGAGACGGGGCACGCCCATCATCAGGTGGTGCTTTTCCATCGACACCGCCCGGCCGGGGCGGTCGGTCGGGATCTCACGGGTGATCCGGTCGATTTGGGTTTCGTTGACGTCGCCGAGCCGAAACTCCACCTTGGTCCCGAGGTAGTCACGGACACGGGCCTTCAGCTCGGTCCAGCGCGGGGTGGAGATCACCGTGTGCACCCCGTACGCCAGGCCCTGCCCGGCGATGTCCTGGACGATGGGCTCGAGGTCACCGAACTCCGCGACGAACGCGGGCCAGCCGTCGATGACCAGAAACACGTCACCGAACGGGTCGGCGGCGGCGGGATGGCCGGGATCGTCACGCATCTCCCGGTAGGCCGCCATGGAGCCGACACGGTATTGCTTGAACATCTTCTCCCGTTGCCGCAGTACGGCTTTCATCTCTGCGACCACCCGGTTGACCCGGTCCGGTTCTGACCGGGTGGCGACGCCGCCGACGTGCGGCAGGTCTTCCAGATACATCAGGCCGCCACCGCCGAGGTCCACGCAGTAGAACTGCACCTGCCTCGCGGTGTGAGACGCGGCCGCAGACAGGACCAGCGTCTGCAGAAAGGTCGACTTGCCGGTCTGCGGGGCACCGCCGACGGCGATGTTGCCACCCGCGGCTGACACGTCGATGCCCCAGACTTCCTGGCGGTGGCGCCGGGGCTCGTCCATGATCCCGAGGCCGAAGCGCAGCGGCCGGCGCTCGCGGTCGCGTTCGAGGAGTTCGTTCACCGGTGTCGGATGGGCCAACGGCGGCAACCACATTCGGTATGCGCGAGTCTCGCCGGTGGCCAACTGGTCGAGTACCACCTCACGCAGCACCCGCTGGTCGGGTTGGATGGTCATCAGGTGCCTGCCGAGTCGAAGATCGGCGCAGTGGAGAACCGGTGGATTCGGGGCCGGCTCGAGGTGTGAACGCGCGGCGTGGCCGGTGCGTCGTCCTGTTCCGGTGACGACGGCACATACGGCACGCCCGTGTAGACGCTGTGGAACTTCACCGGATCCTCCATGCCGACGCGCAGGAACCCGACACCGCTTTCCTTGTTCGTGATGTATTGCGCCTCCGGCGTTCCGATCACCGCCTTGGATTCGGCCGAGCTGGTGGTGCGCAGCGCGATCCGGTAGGTGAGGTTGGGCTCGAGTTTGTCGATGCGGACACCGCCGGTGTTCAGCGACTGGGTCGCCAGCAGCAGGTGCACCCGCAGTGACCGACCCACCCGGCAGATCCGATCGAAAAGGCCGATGAAGTCGGGGTGATTCTGCAACAGCTCGGCGAACTCATCGACCACGACGAAAAGTGTCGGCAGCGGGGGTAGTTCGGCACCCCGCTCACGGTGCTTTTCGTATTCGGCGACCCCGGACAGCGCGCCGGCGGCGCCTACCTGCATGCCTGCCTGACGCAGGATCGACTGGCGCCGGTCGAGTTCGCCGGTGAGTACCTCCCCCATGCGGCTGACCAGCTCGGCTTCCTCCTCCATGTTGGTCACCACCGCGGCCGTGTGGGGCAGCTTCTCCATACCGAGGAACGTCGAGCCGCCCTTGAAGTCGGTCAGCAGCAAGTTCACCTGGTCCGGATGGTGGGTGGCCGCCAACGACAGGATGAGTGTGCGCAGAAACTCCGACTTTCCTGAACCTGTTGTGCCGATGAGCATCCCGTGTGGCCCGGCACCGAACTCGGCACCCTCCTTGATGTCGAGGTGCATGATGTCGCCGGTCTTGAGCTCGTGACCGAACGGAATACGCAGCCGGTCGCGATCTGTATCGCTGTACATCCTCCACCGTCTGGGCGTCACTTCCTCCACCGTCTGCGCACCGACGATTTGATGCCACTCGGTGGCCACCTTCTTCTGCACACGCACGCTCTTGTCGATGATCGTGCCGGTGATCGACCAGCCCGCCAGCTTGCGTGCCACGCGGGTGGCCTGTTCTGGACTCAGCCTGTCGGCCGCCGAGGTCACCAACCGAAACGTCTGGTTCGGCAGCCGATCGTCGGCGCTGCCGTCCTCGGCCACTCGGATGCGATAACCCGAGCCGCGGTGGTTGCCGAGCGTGATGACTGTGACGCCGGCACGCCCGTCGACGGGGAAGCCAGCCTTACCGCCCGTGAGGTCGACGACGACGACGTAGGGGCCGCTCGGCATTGCGTCGGCGGTATGCGGCCCGCGTGCGGTCAGGTCACTGAGCCCGTCCGGGCGGGTGAACACCATTCGGGTCGGCCCCGCCGCATCGGTGTCGCTGTGATGCTGGACATGCGGTAACCACTTGAGCCACGCCCAGTTCGGGTCTTCGGGGTTGTCGATGAGCACCCGGATCTGCAGCAGGTCCGGCGGATGGAACACAGTGAGATGGCAGATCATCGCGGTCAGCAGCCGGGCAGCGCCTTCTGGGTCGCCACCGATGGCGATCGTCGGGAAGGTCCGCAGCTGCAACAGCTTTGGGCAGTCATGGATCAGCCCGTGGGTGCGCAAGAACTTGGTCACCCACATGTGGCTGACAGGTTCGAGGTGCGGCTGCGGGGCGCCCTGCGGTCCGGCGAGCTCACCGCCGACCGCGGGCTTGAGCAACCGGTCGACAGCGGGCTCGGCGCCGACACCGATCCGGGTCGCGGCGTAGAAATCCGCGTTGACGGTGCGCGACCACTGCCGGTGGGTGCCGACGATCGACAGCAGATCCTCGGGATGCGGCGCGTGGTAGTTGAAGAACGTGACCTGTGCGGCCGCCGACGAGGTCACCCTGGTGCGCAGGCCCGCCAGATAGCGCAGGTACTCCTTGCGGTCGGCGTTGATCTCGGGCACCCGCTTGCCGCCGGGTCCACCGCCGGCCATGAAGCCGACCGTGGCCATCACCATCATCAGCGGCATCATCAGCATGTACGGCGACAGCTGGCGGATGCCGGTGAAGATCATGATGGCGATCATCCCGAGCATCCCGCCGCCCATCACCCAGGGCAGCGCCTTCTGGATGCCCGACGGCGGGATGTCGACGCCGAGGTCATCCGGTGCGGTGACGCTGATTTCGCCCGGCGTCAACCGCGGGCCACGCTTGATGGTGGGGGTGAATTTCTTGGTTGTCATCCACCGCCTCCGGTGTTCGACGCCGGTTGCGCACCGCCCGGGTTGCCGCCATCGACCCGGCGTGGGTTGGGATCCGGCGGCAGCGTGTCGTGCTCGAGCAGAGCAGCCTGTTTGGTCAGCACGGGGCCGTCGACCAGCATGCTCACCACCTGCCAGGGGGCGGTGGTCGGCCCCGACAGCCCCAGCGCGTTGCCGACCTCCTCGTCGGGCAGCCCGTAACGCACGCCCTGAGGATCGATGTAGTACAGGCTTTCGCCATACCGTGGATCCGGTGACTGCAGCCGGATGTACTTGCCGCCGTCGAGATAAACGGTTGCGTCCCCGCCGATCTGGTCGATGCCACTGTTCATCGCCGACGACGGGATCGGCAGATGGCGTCCGGCGATCACCGTCGTCTTCGGGGCTTGGTCGCCGGGCTCGCGCCGCCACGCCCAGCACAGTGTCGGAGAATCCTCGCGCGACAGAATATCCAGTGGCTTGTCCGCCAGTGGTGAGGCGAAGACGTGTTCGGGAATCTTAGCGACAGCGCTGGCCTCCACCGACGGCGGTGCCACCAACCCGTAGGAGTTGGTGGCCCGCAACGCCGCCGCCGTCGTGTCGTTCACCCTCGCCACGCCGTCGGGAAGCACCACGAAGTACTGCTCACCGTCTTCGGTCAACGCCATGAAGACAGCGCCGATCACCAGATTCGGGGGCAGCCCAACGGTGTTGGGTTCACCGGCGCGCGGTATCTGGGGCAGTCGCCACGGTCCCGCGTTCGGCAGCGCGTTGAACAGACCCTCCGAGATCGGTGTCGCCCTGGCGGTCACAGGTAGGCCCACGGCCGATGTGACGGCGCGATCAGCGAGGTCGATGTCGTGGCGGCCGTCCTCGGTGACCAGCCAGTTGTCGTTCTCATAGGACACCAGCACACCCTGATCGGCGCGTATCGGCCCGACCGAGGAATCGGTGAGCAGCGGCCGGATGATCACCGAGGTCGCCACATTCGGGGTCACGCTCTCCGGCTTGATGACGGTGTCGCATAACGTCCATGTGGAATCGACGCCACCGATCGGGGTGGCATACGGCGCGCCCGGGATTCCGATCGGCTGGCCCTTGGCAATCCGGTTCAACTCGTCGGATTTCACCGCGACGGGCGATCCCGCGTTGCCCAGCACCAGGCGTGCCGACGTCAGGTTGTAGACCGGCCGAAGCTGCCCGGTTCCCGGGATCACCACATACAGCTGGTTGGTGGTGCGATCGACGAGAAGCGTGTCGCTGCCGCGCTTTCCGAGGGGCTTGAAGTAGGCCAGCAAGCCGGCACCGAGACAGACCAGTACCGCGATGATGACGCCGGTGGAAACCGCGCGGCTGTAAAACTGCAGCGGATCGTCGAACATGCGGGTGTCGCGACGCACGATCGCATGCTCGACACGGCGCAGCAGAAACCGCCATCCGCTGACCTGAACCTTGGTGGTGAGCCGGAAACCCGCCATGGCTTACTCGTTCACGTTCAATCGGGCATGCACGGCGGCGATGGCGGCAGCCATGTCGTCGCCGTTGATCTCACTGAGTTGTTCAACGCCGAGGCTGTCGAGGTCCAGGGAGCGAGCCAACCTCATGTCCCGGTTCTGTTCACCTGCCTCCACCAGTTGCCGCGCATAGCGTCCGTTGCCCGCGATGTCCAGCGCCGGTTTGCCGTTCAGTCGGCGCTCGCTCAACAGGGTGGCGGCTTCGAGAACCCGTTTGGCGGCATCTTCGTCGAGGATTGAATCCGTAGATGTGGCAATGACTTTCGCGATCTCCGCGATCTCATCGGCCGAATAGGAGTCGAATTCGATGCGGGTGGCGAAGCGTGAACGCAGACCGTCGTTGGACTCGAGCAGGCGGTCGATGTCCGCACTGTATCCGGCGATGATGACCACCAGCCGGTCCCGATCGTTCTCCATCCGGGCGAGCAAGGTATCCAGCGCCTCGGTGCCGAAGGGATCCGCACGCCCGTCGCGTTCCTGCACCAACGTGTAGGCCTCGTCGATGAACAACACCCCGCCGATCGCACGGTCGATGGTGCGGCTGGTCTTCACCGCGGACTGCCCTTCGTACTCGGCGACGAAGTCCCTTCGGGACGTTTCAACGAGTTTGGGCTCGCTGATCACGCCGAGGCCGGTCAGGATGTTTGCCACCACGCGGGCGATCGTCGTCTTACCGGTGCCCGGCGGCCCGGCGAAGATCATGTGCTTGGAGGCCTGGGTGACCTTCATGCCCTTGGCCGCGCGGATCTTGGCCATCTGCGTCGCCGCCCGGTAGGCCTCCACCTGCTCCTTGACCCGGGTCAGCCCGATCTGGCGGTCCAGTTCGGCCTGCGCCTCGGCCAGCAGCATGTCGCGTCGCGAGGTGTCCGCCTCGACGCTGGCCGGATCCCACGGGTCCTTGCGGGACGCGATTTGCTCGGCGGTGGTGGTGGTCAGCCGATAGGTCGGATCATTCAGCGCTGCGGTCACTTTGGGCGCGGGATGGGTGGCCTGCAGCCATTCCAGCAGCGCCACCGCGGCATCCTCATTGCCTTGGCCCCGTCGCGTCATCGCCAGGAACCACGCGATGGCCGGTGCGCATGCCTCCCCCGCCGGCGACGAATTCGATTCCGTCAGCCGTCGTTCCGCCTCGGTGAACAGGCCCAGGTTTGCCGCCGCGACGCCGTGCGCTACGCCGGCCGCCGCAGCCAGGAACTTGTCTGGCCATCCCCCGGCGCCGCGGACTTGGTCGATGACGTCGGTCCAGCGTTCCGCCGCGCCGTAGATGACGGCCCTGGCCCAGGAGATCAAATGCTCAGCGCCCGAGACCGGTAACTCCTCGAGGGCGTCCATCGCATCGGCGAAATTGCCGAAGGAGGCTTCGTGCACGGCGAAGCCCAGGGTGATGGCCAACGGCGAGTTGACCGGGTAGGTGATGTCCCCGAACTGGCCACCGATCGGCACCCGGGCACCGAGGCTGTTCATGGAGATTTCGGCTGCGCCCGCAAGCTGTCCGAAGTTCGCTCGCGAGTACCACGCCCGAAACAGCGTGACTCGGTCGGTGTCGCCGCAGCGGATACGCCCCACCCAGGCATCGCAGGCGGCGTCGTCCATCGTAGTGATCTCGGTGAAGGTCTCGAAGGAGCGCGCCGGAGCACTCGGCAGCATGCCCACCGCACTTCCGAACAAGCCGGCCAGGTGCTCAGCCATGGCCACCCGCGTATCTGGTCGCGAAGATGCGCTCCCGTTCCGCCCGAACTTGCTGCGGTGTCGGCAATTCGAGATCGCGGGTGAGGAAGTCTCGCGTGGCCGCGTCATCATGGCCACGCGTGCGCATTTCTTCGAGGATGTAGACGTACTGTGCGGCCTTGGCCTCCTGGGCGGCCAGGCCGGCGACGACGACGATCTCCTCGGCGAGAACCGCTTCGGTCATGGCGGCCACCTTCGGCGACAACTCGATGTGCTTCACACGGCTGTCCGAAAGCGCCGTCACGGTGACGGAACGGTCGGGGTTGGCGGCGGTGAACACCTGCTCGTCTCGAGCATCGCGATCCGACCCTGTCGAGGCTTCGTCGGGGACGGAGAAGTCCAGCGCGGCCGCCAGGTCGTCGGCGCCGTGCGGGTGATTGTCTGTCACTGGCGCTCAGTCCCCTTCCGCGTCAACCGTGTTGGCGGCGGCGTGGTCGAACCACGTTCTCGAGGGTAGGAACTCGATCAACCCGTCGAGTGCCCGCTGTAGGTTTTCGGGGCTGCCCGGCAGGAAGCTGCCGTAGAGATCACCGCTCACCCGCCGAGGGATCGACACGATCCGGCCCTGCGCCGAATCCAAAACTCCTGCGGCGACGCTGGTTTGGGTGAAGGTGCCGCCGGGATGGCGCTCTATGGCAGTGAGCTCCACCCAGCCGGCGGGGTCGGCGACGATGTCGGCATATGCACGCGCCGACGCGGGAGCGACTCCGTAACCGGCGATCTGGTTCGCGCTTGTGCACTCGGCCAGCTGAGCGGCCGGCCCGGTCAGCGGTTCCACGTCGGCGGGCGTCGCAGCGCCCAGCACCGTCGTCACCATGCCCGCGAGGCCGACCTGCGGTGCCACCCGTTGCAACGCCAGCATGTCGCCGTCGCGCGCGGCGATGACGTGTCGATCCCCTTTCCGGCTGACTACGAAACGGATCATCTTGCCGCCGACGTCACGTCGCCACCAGCGGGCCTCCAGGGTCCGATCGGACCGGCTGAGCGTGTCGACCATCGCGGCCACCTCGGGGTGGGGTTCGCCGAAAACATCCAGCACGCCTTGGGCCGTCAGATCCCGCCTGACCTGATCCCACACGATGTCGCGCAATTCCGGCTGCGGGATGTTGAGGCGGATGCCGAGCCCCGTCGGAAACTCCATCAACCCCAACCGGTCAGCGATGACCAGCATGCCGTCGATGGTGACCTCGACGCCGACAACATCGTCGATGTGCGCGGCGTCGCGGTGCGCGGACTGCGAAACGCTCATCGCTGAGGTGTCCGCGTTTCGCGCAGATCGCGGCCGGCCATGAGGTCCTCGTCTTCCTGTTAGTCGTCCCGCGGTATCAACCCCGGTGATATGTAATTCCGGTCAGACCGCGATCCAGATCGCCGACGACGCTTTGCCGGTCCGCGCAGGCACACCCCGTCACCGGGTCTGCGAACGCCTCGACGAACGACAGGGTACCAGCGCCCCGGACCTGCGCAGCCCGCCAATTTTTCGAGACGGCGGCAAGGGTCCTCCGCCGAGGACATTTAACTGATAGCAACCACTATTTTCGATGATCAGCAATGCTGTCCTGCGGCAATCAGACCACCAGCTACCTTGCGGTATGTGGGTGACCTATCTTTTTCGCTGAAATCGGCGACCCGGTGCAGCCCCGTCCCGAGCAGTCACGAGATCCCCACCGCATGCCGGGTCGGTGCCGAACGGTTCAGCCTGTGTCCGGATGCACAAACGTTTGCTGAATCGCTGTAGTCGATACTTGGGACGGGCCGACACCTGTATCGCACCCGAGTTCGGTGAGGAGACGTGTAGTGACCGACCGCGATGACGCATTGCGGAGAGAATCCGGCTGGACGGGCGCCGAGGGGGCCGACGTCGAGCCATCCGCTGCCGAACCCCAGCCGACACCGCCGGCGCCGCCGCGGCCGCCAGTCGACTTCCCACCGCCACGCTACGGTCCGCCGCCCGCCGGCCCTCGCCCGGACGCCGGACCGTGGCCCGGCCCGCCCACCAGAGGCCCGCGCCCGCCGCGGCCGTCGGCGCCGCCTCCCCCCGCCGGACCGCAATGGCCTGGCTATCCCGGCGATGCACCGGCCGTGCAGGGGCCACCGAGCGGGTCCTATGCCGAACGCATCCGCGCCGACGAGCTGGTGCCGGCGCGCAGGGTGCCACCGACCCGCGGCTGGCGGGCGGCCCTGTACAAGGCCACCTTCGGGCTGATCAATCTCGGTCCCGGACCCGACGAGGTGCGGCAGGCCCAGCTCGAGGCCAAGGTCAAGGCGCCACTACGGGGCCACTTCAAGATCGGTGTGATGGGCAAGGGCGGCGTCGGGAAGACGACGGTCTCGGCCAGCATCGGTTCGGTGCTGGCCGAGCTGCGCCAGGACGACCGCGTGGTCGCGATCGACGCGGACACCGCGTTCGGCAAGTTGGGCAGCCGCATCGACCCTCGCGCACAGGGTTCGTACTGGGAGCTGGCGTCCGACCAGCACCTGGAAACGTTCGCCGACGTGCGCAGCCGGGTGGGCAGCAACGCCGCGGGGTTGTTCGTGCTGGCCGGCGAGGCGACCCCGGCCCGCCGTCGGGTGCTCGATCCCGCGATCTATCGCGAGGCCACGTCACGGCTGGACCGGCACTTCACGATCTCGATCATCGATTGCAGCTCCACCATGGACTCCCCGGTCACCCAGGAGGTGCTGCGGGATCTGGACGCATTGATCGTGGTGTCCTCGCCGTGGGTCGACGGCGCCGCCGCCGCGGGCCAGACGCTGGACTGGTTGGCCGCCCGCGGGCTGGCTTCGCTGTTGCAGCGCACGGTCATCGTGCTCAACGATTCCGACGGGCACGCCGACAAACGGACGCGTTCGATTCTGCGACAACAGTTTTCAGGTCAGGGGCAGGTGGTCGTCGAGGTGCCGTTCGACGGACATCTACGGCCCGGCGGTGTGATCGATCGCACCGAGGAGATGTCGGCGGCGACCCGACGGCGGTTCTTGGAGATCGCCGCCGCGCTCGCCGAGCATTTTCCGAGCCACGACGACCGCGCTCGGGAGCGGTACTGAGCGCTTGATCAGCGCCAGTCGAGTTGTGCCACCAACTCCTCGATCGCACGGACGGCTGCGGAGGACACCGGTTCTTCGGCTTCGGCGTGAACGATGTCGTCTTCGGAAACCCCTGCGGCTTGGGCGGTTTCGGCGATGGTGAGGTTGGCGCCGCGGCGCGCGGCGTACAGCCGCTGTCCGAGTGTGGCGTGCGGGGACCGCGCGGCGCGCTGCATGAGCTCGTCGTAGCGGCCTCGCACCGCGCTCAACGCT
This sequence comes from Mycolicibacterium pulveris, assembly GCF_010725725.1. Lineage (NCBI taxonomy): Bacteria > Bacillati > Actinomycetota > Actinomycetes > Mycobacteriales > Mycobacteriaceae > Mycobacterium > Mycolicibacterium pulveris. The sequence continues at coordinate 2,294,593 of NZ_AP022599.1, forward strand.
TTGATCAGCGCCGGGGTGACGCGGCTGATCTGGGCCGCGCGCGCCGCGACGGATTCAAGCTGGCGAAGGTCGGCGAGGATCTTGGTCACCCGGGGTGTGAATTCGGGAGCCTCCGGGGACGGCAAGGCCTCGATCGCCGAGCGAAACGTACCCACTGCGGTGACGACCGCCTGAGCGATCAGCGGGATCTCGTCGCCGCCGGTCGCCGCGGCCGGCTCGGCACGCATCGGCGCACTCTCGCCGTAACGGAGCCGAGCGATCGTTCCCGGCGGCCACCGCAGGACCTCCTCGAGCTTTGCTCGAGTACGTGCACGAGGCCAGCTGCGGCCCTTTTCGAACGCGATCAGCGCCCCGGCGTTGATGATGCCGTCGGCGGCCAGCCGACGCTGAGAGATGTTCAGCTCGCGTCGCCGTGCGGCTGCGGCCGCCCCCGCACGCACCATGCCCGCATCCGGCGTCTCGGCCGACTCATCGGTCGAATCGGGCTGTGTCATGGGGCGGCAATTCCTCGAATCACGCAGGACGAACGGCCCCGTAATCCTATCCGTGCTGCGGTCCACCGCTACGTCTTGGGCCCGTGTCGACGGTATGTTTCTGTGGCGAAGCTACGGCTGCCGCTTCCGATCGAACTGAAGCACCGCATCAACTTCTACAGGCGTAGCCAACGGCAAGGTCGCCGCAGTTCATCGGCTAGTTTTTGGTTACCGCTTGCGTCCTTATCCAGTTACTCGGATGATCCGGCGGGCAAATTTCGCCGCTGTAACTGTTGCATCGCTACGGTTTGGTTCGCTACGTTGTCGGTTATTGCGGCGCACCTGCCGCAGACCGGCAGAGGAGCGACAGCAATGAACGCAACGGACTGGGACGAGATGCCCGTCGGTGCCTGTACCCACGATCCCGAACGGTGGACGACGTCGGCCGACGCGGCGGCCAAGGCGATCTGTCGGGCATGTCCCCGTCGGTGGTTGTGCGCCCGGGAAGCATGCGAACTGCCCCGCGCGGAAGGCTTGTGGGCCGGCATCGTCGTGCCCGAGGGCGGTCGTGGTCGCACGTTTGCTCTAAGGCAGCTGCGGTCGCTGGCGGAACGCAACGGGTTTCCGGTTCGCAACCGCCGTCTGTACGCCGAACCCGCTTGATTGAACGTCCGCCGCCGGTTTTCGGGGGGTCGGCGGCGGGCGGCGGGGCTGGCTGCTCAGATCCGCCGCCGAACGTTCCTTACCGCTCGACATTTCGACAATTTTTCGAGTGGTAAGGAACGTTCGCGGTCACCAGGTGTCGACGAAGCGGCGGGCGGCGCGCCGCGGCGCGTGCGCCGTGGCCGCGGTCAGGGTGTCGATGATGAGCTTGCGGGTTTCCGCGGGGTCAACGACATCGTCGATCTCGAAAAGCGCAGCGGCGTTGAGCGCCTTGGCGTTTTCCTGCGCGGCGGTCGTGGCCTGGCGGACCCGCTCTTCACGCTCGTCGTCGTCCTCGATCGCCTCGAGCTCCTTGCGCAGTCCCAGCCGCACCGCGCCTTCCAGCCCCATCGGGCCCAGGTGCGCGCCCGGCCATGCGACGGTGAGCAGCGGCTCATGCAGGCTGCCGCCGGTCATCGCCTGTGCGCCGAGCCCGTAGCCGCGGCGAAGGACCACCGCGATCAGCGGAACCTCAAGCGCCGCACCGGCGACCAGCATTCGCGAGCCGCGGCGCACCAGCGCCTCGGCCTCCGCAGCCGGGCCCACCATGTAGCCGGGGCAGTCGACCAGTGAGACCACCGGCAGCCCGAACGCGTCGCACAGCTGCAGGAACCGGGCGGCCTTGTCGGCGGCGGTCGCGGTGATCGCCCCGGCCATCACCATGGTGTTGTTCGCCAGGACGCCGACCGGTCGGCCGTCGATGCGGGCCAGCGCGGTCACCATCTCCGGGGCGAACTTGGGCCGCAGGAACGTCACCGATCCCTCGTCCGCCAGCGTCTCGATGATCGGTGCCACCTGGTACGCACGCCGGGCACGCTCGGGAACGATTGTGCGCAAACGAGTTTGGTCTGCCACCGCGCCTGGCGCCGTTACGCCCTGGAAGTAGCCGAGCAGACGTTTCGTCACCGCGACGGCCTCGGCTTCGTCGGCCACCACGACGTCGACCACCCCGTTGGGGGCCTGCACCTCGATCGGGCCCACGTCGTCGGGCGCCACGTCGCCCAGCCCGCCGCCGGCGATCATCGCCGGGCCGCCCATGCCGATCGACGCGTCCTCGCTGGCCACGATCAGATCCGCGCACCCGGCGATCACCGCATTTCCCGCGAAGCAGCGGCCCTTGACGATCGCGATGCGCGGCACCACTCCCGACAGCGCCGCCCACAGCTTGAACGCGCGCGCATCGAGCGCGGACACCACGGGATAGTCGGTGTCGCCGGGCCGGCCGCCGCCACCTTCGGCGAAGAACACGGTCGGCAGGCGCATCCGCTCGATCAACTCGAACAGCCGGTCCTTCTTGCGGTGCCCCAGCGCGCCTTGGGTACCGGCGAGCACCGTGTAGTCGTAGGACAGCACCGCGCACGCGCTGCGCTGCTCTCCGAACAGATCGCCGTTGATGCGCGCGGTGCCGGCGATCAATCCGTCGGCGGGGGTGCGGGCGATCAGGTCGTCGAGGTCGCGGCGGTGGCGCTGGGCGGCGATCGCGAAGCGTCCGTACTCGACGAACGAGCCCGGGTCGACGAGGTCGTCGAGGTTCTCGCGCGCGGTGCGCCCGTTCGCGGCGTGCCTGCGCTCGACGGCGTCGGGGCGTGCGGCGTCCTCGGTCAGCGCGCGCCGGCGCAGCAGTTCGGCGTGATCGTCGCGGACGGGCTCCTCCGACTCGGTCATCGCGCTGATGCTAATGCCCGGGAAGTTATCCACAGGCGGCTGTCGGCGTGGGCGTTTCTGTCGGCGCTTCGGCTTAGCGTGCGGACATGAGCAATTGGATCAACACCGTCAGCCGTGACCACGTCGAACGTGGGGTGCGTGGCCGCTTCACCCAAGCCACTCACGGCAAGCCTCACATGTTGCGCCGGATGGCGCGTGGCGACTGGATCGTGTTCTATTCGCCGCGCACCGTCCATCCCGACGGCCCACCGCTGCAGGCCTTCACCGCGATCGGGCAGGTCGTCGACGACGAGCCTTATCAGGACGAGGCCGCGCCCGATGGGCGGTGGCGACGCAACGTCGACTTCCTCGACTGTGCGGAAACGCCCATCCGTCCGCTGTTGGAACAGCTTGAGTTCGTCGAGGACAAGTCCCGGTGGGGATACAAGTTCCGGTTCGGCGTCTTCAAGATCGGCGACGGCGACCTGGAGGTGATCCGTTCGGCGATGACGGGTGCGAAGTAGGCCTACGGTGGGGTGGTGAGCAACACCGAACCGGAGCCCGCCGAAGTCGCTTGTGTCGCATCGCCGTTCGCGGGTGTGCTGCACCCGCGGGAGGTGCCGCTGGGCGGGCCGCGGGCGATCCGGGTGCGGCGCACGCTGCCGCAGCGGGAACGCTCGCTGATCGGGGCGTGGTGTTTCGCCGACCACTACGGCCCACAGGATGTGCGCAGCGGTCCGGGCATGGACGTGCCGCCGCACCCGCACACCGGGCTGCAGACCGTCAGCTGGCTGTTCAGCGGCGAGGTCGAGCACCGCGACAGCGCAGGCGTGCACGCGATAGTGCGCCCCGGCGAGCTGAACCTGATGACCGCCGGTGCGGGCATCTGCCACTCCGAGGTGTCCACCACGGCGACCACGGTGCTGCACGGCGTTCAGCTGTGGGTGGCGCTGCCCGACGCCGACCGTGACACCGACCGCGACTTCGCGCATTTCGTGCCGGCCCCGCATTCTGTCGGTGGCGCGACGCTGCGGGTCTTCCTTGGTGAGCTCGCGGGCCAGCGCTCCCCCGTGCACACGTTCACCCCGCTGCTCGGCGCGCAGCTCGACCTGGACCCCGGCGCCGAGCTGACGATGGAGGTCGACCCGAGCTTCGAGCACGGGGTGCTGCTCGACCAGGGTGACGTCGCCGTCGGCGGCACTCCGCTGGAAGTGGCCGACCTGGCCTTCCAAGCCACCGGCAATCCCGAGTTGACCGTGACGAACCGCGGTGCGCGCCCCGCCCGCGTCGTCGTCCTCGGTGGGCCGCCGTTTCCCGAAGACCTGGTGATGTGGTGGAACTTCGTCGGCCGCAGCCACGACGACATCGCGACCTACCGCGCGCAGTGGCAAGACCACCACGAAAGGTTTGGCGCGGTACAGGGCTACCGGGGCGCGGTCCAGCGGCTGCCCGCCCCCGCGCTCCCCAACGCCACCCTGCGTCCGCGCCGCAATCCCGGGGTATAGATACGGCATGACCACCGACAAGACCGGCGCACCTACCGAGGTCGTCAAGGAATCCGACCGCTTCAGCATCAAGGTGGAGGGGCAGACCGCCGGCTTCACCGAGATCGCGGACCGTGACGGCCAACGCGTCTTCCCGCACACCGAGGTCGACGACGCCTATCAGGGCCGCGGCCTGGCGACGATCCTCATCGGCGATGCGCTGCAGCAGACCCGCGACTCCGGGCTGCGGATCGTGCCGATCTGCGAGATGGTGGCCGCCTACGTCGACAAGCACCAGGAGTTCGCCGACGTCGTCGACACGGTGTCCCCCGACGTGGAGCGCTGGCTGGCCGACAGGTAACGCCCGCTATCGTCTTCGCGGTGACGACGGCGATTTTCACCCCGGATGGAAATGCGTTCGTCCCCGGCCCGCTCGCGCAGGGCCCGTGGGGGCAGACGATCAGCGGTAACTATGTCGGCGGACTGCTGGGCCATGTGCTCGAGCGCGACGCCGGCGAACCCGACTTCCAGCCCACCCGGCTGACCGTCGACCTGTTCCGACCCGCACCGCTGGCCCCGGTGAGCGTCGAGACCGCGGTCATCCGCGCGGGCCGTCGCCTGAAGCTGGTCGACGCGCTGATGCGGCAGAACGACACCGCCGTCGCGCGGGGCACCGCCCTGTTCCTGCGCCGCGGGGACCAACCGTCCGACGAGATCTGGACGTCGCCGGTCACCTTGCCTCCGCCGCCTGCCATACCGAACCCGATCCCGCGTGGGCTGTCCACGCTGGTGTGGACCTACGGCAAAGACGACCACGTGCCCGGTCCCGGCGAAGGGCTGGCGAACTGGCAGCACTCGGGACCCAAACACGTCTGGGTGCACGACTTCCGTCCCTTGATCGCCGGCGAAGAGCTCACGCCGTTCACCCGCGCTGCGATGGCCGGGGACATGGTCAGCTCGCTGACACACTTCGGGCCCAGCGGACTGCAGTGGATCAACGCCGACTACACGCTGACGCTGGCGCGCCTGCCGAAGGGACCGTACCTGGGGCTGACGGCGCTGTCGCATTACAGCGATGCGGGGGTGGCCACCGGCAGCGCGACGATCGTCGACGAGCACGGCCCGATCGGAAGCGGAGTGGCCAACGCCGTGTCCAACCCCGGCTTCTCCCCGCCGCGCATGTAAACCGTCGCGGGCCGACCCGTCACGCCGCGCGAAATCTACACCAGGGTCGTGGTTTTCGCCGATCCACAGCCCTGGTGCAGAAATCGGCGCAAACAGAAACACCCCACGGAATGTCCGCGAGGTGCTTCCGTCGATTCGGGTCAGCTGAGGCCGACGACCTCCTGGGCGATGGCGGCCAGGCGCGTCTGCGCGGCCGACACCAACCGCTGGCGGTTCTTGTTCATCTCCTCGTAGGCAATGATCATGCGGATGTCGCTCGGATCGTCGAGCTCCTTGACCGCGGCCACGGCGTCGTTCAGGTTCAGCTCGTCGTAGTCCTCGATCGGCAGCTCGTCGGCGTCGACGACACCACCGGCCGCGCGGGCCTTGTGCAGCGCGTCGGCCGCGTCGCCGGCACCCTCGCGGCGCACCACGTCCTCGGCCCGCTTCAGCGCGCCGTCGCGCGAGGCGCCCAACGCCTTGAGCGTGATCTCGCTGGCCCGTCGCGCCCGCTCACGCAGGTCTTCGACGGCCGGGCCCGCGGAGCGCACCAGGTCGGCGACCCGCTCGACCGACTGAGCCGACCACTGGCCCGGCAGGTTCACCAGCTTCACCGCGGTGCCGGCCGCGGCCTGCATCGGGGTGCGCTGCAGCGCGGCCGGCCCACCCAGCGCATCCTCAGCCAACACCGTGGTCAGCCAGTGCACGGTCGCCGAGTGCGCGGTGATCAACCGGTCGGCGAGGTCCTGGATCTCCGGATGCTTGGCCGAGACGGCAAGCGCCTTGATGTAACGGGCGCGGTCGAGCAGCTGGTTCTCCAGCGCCAGGTCGCCGAGCAGCGCCTCGTCGAACGGTTGCGCCTGCTCGGTCAGCGCCTTCACCGCTGCGGCGGCGCGGCCGAAGAACGGGCCGACGGTGTCGGGGAATCCGCCGAGGTCGCGGATCGCCTTCTTGATCGCCTCGGCGCGGATGCGGCCATTCTCGGCGTTCTCGGTCAGCTCACGGCGGACGGCGTCGGTCCTGGCCTGCGTGATCCGGGTCTCGGCGACCTGGATCTCGGTGTGGGTCAGGTCGAGCATCGTGCGCAGTTGCCTGAGCAAGGTGGTTTCAGTAGCGGTAGTCATTGATATTGGCCCCTTATGCGTTGACGAAATCGGTCGGCGCTGGGGTGCACCTTGCTCGTTGGCTACCCGGTCGTCGGGAAAGCCGAACACGGGGCGATGTGAGATAAATCGCAGTCGCGTCAGCGCGGCTGCAGGATGACCACCGGGATCTCGCGATCGGCCCAGGCCTGATAGGTGTCGAAGTCGGCGTACGCCTCGACCAGCTTCGGCCACAGCCGGGCCCGCTGCTCGGGGTCGGCGGTCACCGCGCGCACCGGGCGGCGCTCCGAACCGATCTCGATGTATGCGTCCGGATTGGCGACCAGGTTGCGGTACCACTGCGGATCGGTGTCGCGCCCGCCCTGGGAGGCCACCACGATCACGTCGTCGCCGTCGCGGATGAACACCAGCGGTGACACCAACCGCCTACCAGTCTTGCGCCCGATGTGCTCGAGCAGCAGCGTCGGCACCGGCTTCTTGAACCCCGCGCCCACCCGCCAGTTGGCGCCGACCCGTCCGCCGGTGCGGCGGTACACCCACACGTGGGCCTTGCCCGCGTACTTCATCACCGTGGTGACGATCGGCGAGTTGAGCTGTTTCGGTTTGTTCGTCGGGTCCATGCGCTCAACCTAGATACTGGGCGGTGCTGCCGCCGAGCGGCATCTCCGGCATGCCGAGCTTGCGGTGATCCCAGCTGCGGGTGCGGCTGGGCACCACGCGCACACAGATGCGGTTGTGCATCATCTGGTCGACGAACGGGCGCATCTCCTCCGAATACGGTCCGGTGTAGCGTTCCCACACGCTGATCCCCACGCGCAGAGCGGTTTCCGGGTCGTCGACGATCTCTGCGCGGCCCTCGATCGAGACCCCGCGCAGGGTGTCGTAGGTGTGGCCGTCCTCGATCAGCACGGTCACCGTCGGGTTGCGCCGCAGGTTGACGGCCTTCTGCGACTTGGCCTTGGTCTCGAACCAGATCTCCCCGTCGAGCACGCCGTACCACATCGCGACCAGGTGCGGTCGGCCGTCGGGTAGCAGCGTGGCGAGGGTGGCGGTTCTACTGCGTTCGATGTATTCGGCGATCTCGTCGTCGGTCATGACGATCTTCGCGCGTTCGTTCTTGCCCACGCCCCAGATACTTTCAGGTCGCCGCGGCGCTGACGGTCACCGGGATGCCGTTGAGCGCGCCGTTGCCCGACGGTTCGTCGAAGAACGTCGGCGGCGACAGCACGTTGGTGTTGACGCCTTTGGGGCAGAGGTGGCCGCGGCTCCAGGTGTCGTCGCGGTTGCCGCGGATGCCGGCCACCCGCCCGCCCTCGACCTGGATCTCCAGCCCGCACATCGCTTCGCACAGCGGGCAGGTGTACAGATGGCGCCCGTCTTCGCCGACGCCCGCTACGGGCCTGCTGAGTTCAGCGGTCACGGCGGCCTCCTCGCTCCGGGGGCGCGAAATAGCATTCCGGGTCGCGATTCCGGCCTCTGAACAGCCCGGAATGCTATTTCGCGGCAGGGGCAGTTTGTTGTGACAGACTGTAACGACAAATCGGGGTGGAGGGGCGAAATTGGTCGACACCAATGCGCCGCGGCATCGTCGCCAGGGGTCGCGCCGAGACCCGGCGATCGACGCGGCGGTGCTGGCGGCGACGCGGCGGCTGCTGGTCGAGCGCGGCTACGCGGCCACCACCATCGACCTCATCGCCAGCACCGCGGGGGTGAGCCGGCCCGCCGTCTATCGCCGGTGGCGCTCCAAGGCGCATCTGGTGCACGAGACGCTGTTTCCCGACCTCGGCCCCGAGCGACCGGCCGACGACTTCGCGGCCGAGATCCGCCGGCTGTGCCGCGGCGCGCTGGACATGTACGCCGACCCCGCCGTGCGGGAGGCAATTCCCGGTCTGCTCAACGACTTACGGTCAGACCGCCGGATGCGGCGGCTGCTCAGCGACCGGTTGGAGGCCACCGCGCGCAGCCAGCTGGCCCACCGGCTGAGCGCGGCGGTCATCGACGGGACGGCGCGCGACGGCATCAGCGCCGACACCGTGATGGACGCGATCGCCGGCGGCGCCTGGTACGCGGTCTGCGTGCGACGGATCAAGAACGTCGACGCCGCGGCCGCCGAACTCGGCGACCTGCTGCTGAACGGCCTGCTCAGCTCAACAGCATGATGTACTGCGCCGCCGCCAACTGCTGAGCGGTGAGCAGCGTCGGCCCGGCGGCCTCGATCGCGTACTCGTCGGCGGTCACCAGGCAGTAGAAACTGTTGTCCTTCAACTGCATACAGCGGCTTTCCGGCATGTTGCGCACCGGGTTGGCCGGTTTCGACGTCGGCGACACCTCGGCGTAGAACTCGTCAACGACGGCCTTCGCGCCCGCTGGGTCTTCGGCCTCATAAACGCTGGCCTTGGCCATGGCCACCAGGTCGGTCCCGGTGTCGGCGAACAGCTTGGCCGAGCGGGTGGGATCGCTCTGGAAGTGCAGCGCGCCGCGGCGCTCATAGGTGGTGTTCTTCGTCAGCATCGGGTCGGGCGCCTCGACCGGAATCACCCGGGCCAACAACCCGGTCGGATCGATGCTGATGTCGGCGAACTCCGACGGTGCGGTGGCGCGGAAGCGGTCGATCTCGGGGCCCTGCAGATCCAGGGTCTTGGCGACCAGCTCAGCCGCCTGCTCCGCGCTGTCGGGAGCCTGCGCGAGCTGCATCAGCACGTAGGGCCCGTGGGCAGCGAACGAGCGCACCGCATAACGCTTGCCCGCCTGCCGATCGACCGTGGTGTAGGTGTTGGCCTTGGCGTCGGGGTGGCGGGGAACGCTCGTCGTCTGCGCGGGACCGTCGGCGCCCTCCTGCTGCATCGCCGCCTCGCCCAGCGCGGTGGCCGCCGCTTCGGCGGCGTCGTCGTCGGGGAACCGCAGCACCGCGTTCAACAACAGCTTCTTGTTCGCTTCGGTGCGCGCGGTGGCGAACCCGTTGATGAAGTTGTGCCGGCTGACCACCATGCCGAGCTCGCCGGGACCGATCAGCCCGAGCGCCTGGGCCTTCGGCAGCACCATGGCGCCGAAGCCGAACCAGTCGGTCAGGGCGGGGTCGACCTCCCAGGGGCCGATGACGTGGTTGGCCATGCGCTGCGCCTCGATCACCATGCCGCGCAGCGGATCCCCCGCGACGCCGAGCGGCTTGCTGGGCGTGGTCGGGAACGGGCCGACGTCGAGTTGGTCGAAGTCGAGTGCCCCTTGCGCGCCTGTGGCTTTCACCGGGGTTCCGGCGACGGTCGTGCTGCACGCCGCGGACGCCATGACGATGACGAAGAGGACGAGAAGAACTGGGTGGCGCATCATTCGAAACCTACCCTGCCGGCAAGGCAAGGTCCCGTGTCTACCGACACGTGAGTTGTTCGTCGTTCGGCGCCGCTGTGATCAGCATCCGCAGTACGGTTTGCTAGGCACCACGGCTGAGGGGGAAGCGATGCGCAAAGTCCGGGCGCGATTCAGTGTGACGGCGGGCATCGTGCTTGCCCTGGCGATGATCGCTGGTGCCCCAGCGGCGGGCGCCGACTCGGTGGATCCGGGTGCCTTCAACTATGGCTCGTTCGACATCTTTACTGAGCCCGGCACCTACGTGGTGGTCAACGCCTCGAACTTCACGCTCATGAGCGACAACACACGCCCGGAGATGAGTTCTTGCAACACCGGCGCGTGGCTGCAGCCCAAGGGACCGATGACATCAGCCAAGCTGGCCATCGACGCGGCCGGCAACGGCCAGGCCCGAATCGGCCCGCTTGGCAACGGAACCTATACCGTTTCGGTGCACTGTTATGACCGGCGCGCAGACGGCTCGATCATCGGTACGCCAAACCACCCGAGCGCCGCTTTCGCTGACCGCGCCACGGTGGTCATCGACGGCAGCCCGATGCACCCATACGGCCAGATCGAGTTCAATCCCGAACCTCTTCCCGAATTCAATCCGGGCCCCTTGCCACCTCTTCCCCCGGCGTTCGTCGACATCGACTCCAACTTCGCGAACAACGTCGGGTCCAGTTGTAGCGACGGCATCAAGGCGACGTATGAACGCAACAACATCGGAGGCGGCGTCCTCGACAACGCCCTCGCCCTGTTGGGTAAGCGCGGCACCGAAGAAACGGCTCACCAGATATGCGCCCTCGTGGAAGACGACCCCGAAGAGGCGGTCCGCGCGCTTTGTCGAGCGGGCAAGGCCATGGTCCCAGCCGACTGGGCGTACGCCGCTATCGCGAAGTTGGGCCAGACGATCGGACAGAACGACATCGAGCGCTTCGGGCAGAGCGCGAAGGATTCCTGGTCGAAACAGTGCGAAGGGTTCTTGTTCTGAGCCGGTCGCCTGCCCCACCTAGCACAAAGGCCGCGGACACGAAGTCCGCGGCCCCTGCGATTCTGTGTGGGCGAAGGGGGACTTGAACCCCCACGTCCCGAAGGACACTGGCACCTGAAGCCAGCGCGTCTGCCATTCCGCCACTCGCCCCAACAACCGGGGGAGCCTATCACGCAGGCACCCCGTCTCTTCAACCGTACCGATGCTCGCACATATGCCGCCACCTGCGCCGACGCCGACCGGACTCGGGCCTCTGAACTGCGTGAATTCAATTCTCACAGTTCTGTTGGTCCCGCAGCCCTGTGCTGGGCCGATACCATGCAATGGAGCGATGTGCCAGCGACACGCTGGTGTGCCAAGTCGTGAGCAGAATCGACAGATACCAACAAGTGAGGGCGGGCGGTGACATGGGCCTGGTCGACCGCATCGAGCGCAAGCTCGAGTCGACCGTTGGCGACGCATTCGCGCGGGTCTTCGGCGGGGCGATCGTCCCGCAGGAAGTCGAGGCGATGCTGCGCCGGGAAGCCGACGCCGGGGCACGTGAGGTGCTCGGCGGCCGGGTTTTGGCTCCCAACGACTACGTCATTACGCTCAGTGTGCCTGACTATCAGAAGGTGAGCGCCGACCCCGACCTGACATCAGCGACTTTCGCCAAGCACTTGGAGGGCTACATCCGTGAACAGGGATGGCAAACCTATGCTGATGTCGTCGTCAGGTTCGAACAATCTTCCAGCCTGCACACCGGACAGTTTCGCGCGCGTGGTGCGGTCAATCCCGACTCGACCACTGGCGAGCCCGCCCCACCACCTCACGAACTCTCTTCTAACGCAGAATCAGGAGTACCACCGATGAGCGACAACCCAAGCTACCGCGGCGGTCAGGGTCCGGGGCGCCCCACCGACGAGCCCTACGACGACCGGTACGACCGGCCGCCGGATCCGCGCGGTCAGTATCCGCCGCAGGACCAGGCCGGCTATCCGCCTCCCCCGCCGCCGGGCGACCAAGGCTATCCACCGCGCCAGGGCGCCTACCCCGACCACGGCGGTTATCCCGACCAGGGCTACCCGGAGCAGGGCGGCTATCCCGATCAGGGCGGTTACGCCGAGCAGGGTTACCCGCCGCCGTCGTATGAGCAGCGCCCGCCCGCCGGCTACGGCCCACCGGCCGGTGGCGGCTACCCCGATCAGGGCTACCGCCAGGCGCCCGCGGGTTACGGCCCGCCGCCGGGGGGCCAGCCCGGCTACGGCGCGCCCGGCGCGGACTACGACTACGGCCGCCAACCCGGCCACGGCCGTCCCGACGAGGGCGGCTACGGCAGGCCCGAACCGCGTCCGGCCTACCCCGATCAGGGCGGTTACCCCGATCAGGGCGGCTATCCGGACCAGGGCGGCTATGGCGGCTATCCACGCCAGGACCAGGGCTACGGCGCCCCGCCCGACTACGGTCGCTACGGCGAGACCGCGGGTGGCTACGCCGAACCCGGCTACGGCGAGCCCGCGGGCGGCGGTTACGACTACGGTCAGCCCGCCGGCTACGGCGGCGGCTACGGCCAGCCCGACTATCCGGCCACGGGCACCCAGGTCACGCTGCAGCTCGACGACGGCAGCGGCCGCACGTACCAGTTGCGGGAGGGCTCGAACGTCATCGGCCGCGGCCAGGACGCGCAGTTCCGGCTGCCGGACACCGGGGTGTCGCGCCGCCACCTGGAAATCCGGTGGGACGGTCAGGTGGCGCTGCTGTCGGACCTCAACTCCACCAACGGCACCACCGTGAACAATGCGCCGGTGCAGGAATGGCAGCTGGCCGACGGCGACGTGATCCGGCTGGGCCACTCCGAGATCATCGTCCGCGTGCACTGACCGAGCGGCCGTCGACGGGGGGAAGCTGCTCGCTTCACCCTCACGTGGATGGCCGTCCAAGTATCGTGACGTTGCGCCGGGACGGCCAGCACGGGATGGAGACGGAGAGGACGTCAGATGCAGGGGTTGGTTCTGCAACTGACGCGCGTCGGTTTTCTTCTACTGCTGTGGTTGTTCATCTGGTCGGTGCTGCGGATCCTGCGCACCGACATCTACGCGCCGACCGGCGCGGTCATGGTGCGCCGCGGCCTGCCGTTGCGCAGGTCCCTGCTGCCCGCCCGCGGCCGCCGCAACGTGCCCCGGCAGCTGGTGGTCACCGAGGGCGCGCTGACCGGTACCCGGATCACGCTGGGCAGCCAGCCGGTGCTCATCGGCCGGGCCGACGACTCCACGCTGGTGCTCACCGACGACTACGCCTCGACCCGGCATGCCCGGCTGTCGCCTCGCGGCTCGGAGTGGTACGTCGAAGACCTAGGATCGACCAACGGCACATACCTTGACAGGGCGAAGGTGACGACGGCGGTACGGGTTCCGATGGCCACACCGATTCGGATCGGCAAGACGGTAATCGAGCTGCGCCCGTGACACTGGTGCTTCGATACGCCGCGCGCAGCGACCGCGGCCTGGTCCGAGCGAACAACGAAGACTCGGTGTACGCGGGTGCGCGTCTGCTCGCGCTGGCCGACGGGATGGGTGGGCACGCCGCCGGTGAGGTGGCCTCCCAGCTGGTGATCGCCGCGCTGGCCCATCTCGACGACGACGAGCCGGGCGGTGACCTGCTGGCCAAGCTCGATGCCGCGGTCCGGGAAGGCAACGCGGCCATCGCCGCTCACGTCGAGGCCGATCCCGAGCTCGAGGGCATGGGCACCACGCTGACCGCACTCTTGTTCGCGGACAACCGACTTGGTCTGGTGCACATCGGCGACTCACGCGGTTATCTGCTGCGCGACGGCGAACTCACCCAGATCACCAAGGACGACACGTTCGTTCAGACGCTGGTCGACGAGGGCCGTATCACCGCCGAGGAGGCACACAGCCACCCGCAACGGTCGCTGATCATGCGCGCACTGACCGGTCACGAGGTCGAACCGACCCTCATCATGCGGGAGGCCCGCGCCGGCGACCGCTACCTGCTGTGCTCCGACGGGCTGTCCGACCCGGTCAGCCAGGAGACCATCCTGGAAGCCCTGCAGATCCCCGATGTGGCCGAAAGTGCCGACCGCCTCATCGAATTGGCGTTGCGCGGGGGCGGGCCCGACAACGTCACCGTGGTGGTGGCCGACGTTGTCGACTACGACTACGGCCAGACCCAACCCATCCTGGCGGGCGCGGTGTCCGGCAACGACGACCAGGGCGCCCCGCCCGACACCTCGGCCGGTCGGGCGTCGGCGATCAACCCGCGCCGCAACGAGGTCAAACGTGCTCTGCCGCAAGCCGAAGAGCCCATCGCTCCGCCACAGTCACGACGCCGCATCGTCATCGCCGCGGTCCTGGTGGTGTTGGTGGTGCTGGCCGGGTTGGCCATCGGCCGGGAGGTCGTGCGCAGCAACTACTACGTCAGCGGCCACGACGGCGTCGTGTCGATCATGCGGGGCGTGCCGGGGTCGTTTCTCGGCTACTCCCTGCAGGAAGTGTACCGGCAGGGCTGTCTGACCCCGCACAACGGGCTCAACCTCGTCAGCCCCGGGCAGACACCCGAGAACTGTCAACTCTTCCGCGTCGAGGACCTGAAACCCTCCGAGCGCTACCAGGTCGAAGCCGGCCTGCCCACCGGCTCTGAAGACCAGGCCATCAGCCAGATCACCCAGTTGGCCCGTGATTCGCTGCTGCCCGTCTGCCCGCCACCGGCCCCGGCACGGCCCACCACCACGTCACCGCACTCGCCGGGCGCGACGAATTCGCCTGGGCTGCCCAACGTTCCGCGGACACCCGCGCCTGAGACCCCGCGTCCGTCGCCGTCGCCGCCGCCGTCCCCGACCGGGACGCCGTCACCCGCGCCACCGGCACCCGGCACGCCGTCTCCCGCACCGCCCCCACCCGGCACACCGCCGCCGTCGCCGACGCCGGCACCTCCGACCGTCACGGCGCTGCCACCCCCGCCGCCGGAGCCGGGGATAACCTGCCGGGAAGTGGCATGACCACACAGCCGCAGTCCCCCGTCGCCGTGGTGCCCCCACTGCCCAACCGCCGCAACGCCGAACTGTTCCTCCTCGGGTTCGCCGCGCTCATCACGACGCTCGCGCTGCTGCTGGTCGAGGCCAACCAGGAGCAGAGCCTGCGCTGGGAGTTGGTGCAGTACTCGGTCGCCTACCTCGCGTTGTTCACCGCCGCACATCTCGCGGTGCGGCGGTTCGCCCCGTACGCCGATCCGCTGCTGCTTCCCGTGGTCGCGTTGCTGAATGGGTTGGGGCTGGTGATGATTCACCGGCTCGACCTCGCCGAGGGTGAGCTCATCCAGAACGGGTTGGGCGGGACGGCCAACCAACAGATGCTGTGGACGCTGGTCGGGGTGCTGGGTTTCTCGCTCGTCGTGGTCTTTCTGCGCGACCACCGCATGCTGGCCCGCTACGGCTACCTCAGCGGGGTGACCGGGCTGATCCTGCTGGCGATCCCGGCGGTGCTGCCCCGCTCGATATCCGAGCAGAATGGCGCGAAGATCTGGATTGAACTGCCGGGCTTCTCGATTCAGCCGGCCGAGTTCTCCAAGATCCTGTTGCTGGTGTTCTTCGCGGCGGTGCTGGTGAACAAACGGAGCGTGTTCACCAGCGCGGGTAAGCATTTCCTCGGCATGGACCTGCCCCGGCCGCGCGACCTCGCCCCGCTGCTGGCCGCGTGGATCGCGTCGGTCGGCGTGATGATCTTCGAAAAGGACCTCGGCACTTCGCTTTTGCTGTACGCGTCGTTCCTGGTGCTGGTGTATGTGGCCACTGACCGGCTCAGCTGGCTGGTCATCGGGCTGGCCCTGTTCGCCGCGGGAAGCGTTGCGGCGTATTACGTTTTCGATCACGTTCAGGTGCGTGTGCAGAACTGGCTGGATCCGTTCTCCGATCCCGAGGGCGCCGGCTACCAAATGGTGCAGTCGATGTTCAGCTTCGCCACCGGCGGAATCTTCGGCACCGGCCTGGGCAACGGGCAGCCGGGCACCGTGCCCGCCGCGTCGACCGACTTCATCATCGCGGCGGTCGGCGAAGAACTGGGGCTGGTCGGTCTGGCCGCGGTGTTGATGCTGTACACGATCGTCATCATTCGGGGGCTGCGCACCGCGATCGCCGTGCGGGACAGCTTCGGCAAGCTGCTGGCCGCGGGTCTGGCCTCCACGCTGGCGATCCAATTGTTCATCGTGGTCGGCGGTGTCACCAAGCTGATCCCGCTGACCGGTCTGACGACGCCGTGGCTGTCCTACGGCGGCTCGTCGCTGGTCGCCAACTATGTGCTGCTGGCCATCCTGGTGCGGATCAGCCACTCCGCGCGCCGACCGATCGTGTCCAGCCCGCACGGCGCGACGCCGATCGCCGCTGCCAGCACCGAGGTGATCGAGAAAGTATGAACACCTCGCTGCGCCGCATCGCTGTCGCCGTCATGGCGCTGGTGGTGGTGCTGCTGGCCAATGCCACTGTCACCCAGGTCTTCACGGCCGACGGGCTGCGCTCCGATCCGCGCAACCAGCGGGTGCTGCTCGATGAGTACTCCCGGCAGCGCGGGCAGATATCGGCCGGCGGCCAGCTGCTCGCCTATTCGGTGTCGACCAACGGCCGGTTCCGGTTCCTCCGGGTCTATCCCGAGCCGTTCGTGTACGCGCCGGTCACCGGCTTCTATTCGCTGCGGTATTCCAGCACCGGCCTCGAGCGCGCCGAGGACCAGATCCTCAACGGTTCCGACCAGCGGCTGTTCGCTCGCCGACTGGCGGACTTCTTCACCGGCCGCGACCCGCGCGGCGGCAACGTCGACACCACCATCAACCCGAGGGTGCAGCAAGCCGCTTGGGACGCAATGGAAGACGGCTGCGACGGCGGGTGCAGGGGTTCAGTCGTGGCGATCGAGCCGTCGACCGGCAAGATCCTGGCGATGGTCTCGTCTCCGTCGTATGACCCCAACCTGCTGGCCACCCACGACATGGACAAGCAGGCCGCGGTCTGGCAGCGGCTGCGCGACGATCCCGCGTCCCCGCTGCTGAACCGGGCGATCTCGGAGACCTATCCGCCGGGTTCGACGTTCAAGGTCGTCACCACCGCGGCCGCGCTGGAACACGGTGCGAACAAAGACACCCGGCTCACCGCCCAGCCCGAGATTCCGCTGCCCGACAGCACCGCCACCCTGGAGAACTTCGGCGGGACGGCGTGCGGCGGCGGTCCGACCGTCACCCTGCGCGAGGCGTTCGCGAAATCGTGCAACACCGCGTTCGTCGAACTCGGCATCGACACCGGTGCCGACGCGCTGCGCTCCGCCGCGCGCGGGTTCGGCATCGGCGTCCCGCCCCCGATGATCCCGCTGCAGGTCGCCGAATCCACCGTCGGCCCGATCGTCGACGCCGCCGCGCTGGGTATGTCGAGCATCGGTCAGAAGGACGTCGCCCTCACTCCCCTGCAGAACGCGATGGTGGCCGCCACGATCGCCAACCACGGGGTTCCGATGCGGCCGTATCTGGTCGATAGCCTGAAAGGACCCGACCTGTCCAACATCGCCACCACGGCTCCAACCGAAGAGCGGCGGGCGGTGTCGCAGCAGGTCGCCGATACACTTACGGATCTGATGGTCGCCGCCGAGCAGGTGACGCAGCAGAAGGGAGCCATCGCCGGCGTGCAGATCGCATCGAAGACCGGCACAGCGGAGCACGGTACCGATCCGCGCAACACCCCGCCGCATGCCTGGTACATCGCCTTCGCCCCTGCTCAGGCTCCCAAAGTGGCGGTTGCGGTGCTTGTCGAAGGCGGCGGCAACCGAATGTCGGCCACCGGCGGTGAGCTGGCCGCCCCGATCGGGCGCGCGACGATCGCCGCGGCGCTGCGGGAGGGCACATGAGCCCGCGAAGACGAGCACGAGTGAGGATCGCAGCGAGGCACGAGCGAGGACCGGAGCGCGTGGGAGTCGAGCCATGAGCCCGCGCGTGGGCGTGACATTGTCGGGGCGCTACCGGCTGCAGCGGCTCATCGCCACCGGCGGCATGGGCCAGGTGTGGGAGGGCGTCGACTCCCGGCTGGGCCGCCGGGTCGCGGTCAAGGTGCTCAAGGCCGAGTACTCCACCGACGCCGAGTTCGTCGAACGCTTCCGCGCCGAGGCGCGCACCGTCGCGATGCTCAACCATCCGGGCATCGCGGGCGTCTACGACTACGGCGAGACCGAGATGGACGGGGAGGGCCGCACCGCGTATCTGGTGATGGAGCTGGTCAACGGCGAACCGTTGAACTCCGTGCTCAAACGCACCGGGCGGCTGTCGCTGCGGCACGCCCTGGACATGCTCGAGCAGACCGGTCGCGCGCTGCAGGTCGCCCACACCGCGGGCCTGGTGCACCGCGACGTCAAGCCCGGCAACATCCTGATCACCCCGACCGGGCAGGTGAAGCTCACCGACTTCGGCATCGCCAAGGCCGTCGACGCCGCCCCGGTCACCCAGACCGGGATGGTGATGGGCACCGCGCAGTACATCGCGCCCGAGCAGGCGCTCGGCCACGACGCGACGGCCGCCAGCGACGTGTACTCGCTGGGGGTGGTCGGTTACGAGTCGCTGTCGGGCAAGCGGCCGTTCACCGGCGACGGCGCGCTGACCGTCGCGATGAAGCACATCAAGGAGACGCCGCCGCCGCTGCCCGCCGATCTGCCGCCCAATGTGCGCGAGCTGATCGAGATCACCCTGGTCAAGAACCCGGGCATGCGGTACCGCTCCGGCGGCGCGTTCGCCGACGCCGTCGCGGCGGTGCGGTCGGGCCGGCGCCCGCCGCGGCCCAACCAGGCTCCGACCATCGGCCGCGCGGCGCCCACCGCGGTGCCGTCGGCCGCCCAGGCCCGCGCCGCGGCGGAGCTGACCGGCCGAGCCCCGGCGACCGCGGCCCGGCCCCGCCCGGCGACCGGCAGCCACCGCACTCCCCCGCCGCGAAGCAGCTTCTCGTCCGGGCAGCGCGCGCTGCTGTGGGCAGCCGGGGTGCTCGGCGCGCTGGCCATCGTCATCGCCATTCTGATCGTGCTCAACGCGCAGGACCGCCGCGACCGGGAGAACCAGCCGCCACCGACCATCACCACCACGATCACCGAGACAACGCCCTATTCGCCCACCGCGATGGCGCCGCAGCCGACCTCGCCGGGAAGCGACGGTCATGCTGAAGAACAATTGCGGGTAACCCGACACGATGTGCTCGCGTCCGCCCTCTCCGCGTGGGAGCCGGGATTCCGGCAACTGACCGCTTCAGAACAGACACCGCAATGACGACCCCTCAGTATCTGTCCGACCGGTACGAACTGGGCGAGATCCTCGGCTTCGGCGGGATGTCGGAGGTTCACCTCGCCCGGGACACGCGGCTGCACCGCGACGTCGCGATCAAGGTGCTGCGCGCCGATCTGGCCCGCGATCCGAGCTTCTACCTGCGGTTCCGCCGGGAGGCGCAGAACGCCGCCGCGCTGAACCACCCCGCGATCGTCGCCGTCTACGACACCGGCGAGGCCGAGACGCCGACCGGGCCACTGCCCTACATCGTGATGGAGTACGTGGACGGGGTGACGCTGCGCGACATCGTGCACAACGACGGCCCGATGGAACCCAAACGCGCGATCGAGGTGATCGCCGACGCCTGCCAGGCGCTGAACTTCAGCCACCAGCACGGCATCATCCACCGCGACGTCAAACCCGCCAACATCATGATCAGCAAGACCGGCGCGGTGAAGGTGATGGACTTCGGCATCGCCCGCGCGTTGGCCGACTCGAGCAGCGTCACCCAGACCGCTGCGGTGATCGGCACCGCCCAGTACCTCTCGCCCGAGCAGGCCAGCGGCAACGCGGTCGACGCCCGCTCCGACGTGTACTCGCTGGGTTGTGTGCTGTACGAAATCCTCACCGGCGAGCCACCTTTCGTCGGTGACACCCCGGTCGCGGTGGCCTACCAGCATGTCCGCGAGGACCCGGTGCCGCCGTCGCAACGCAACCCCGACGTGCCGCCGGAACTGGACGCGGTGGTGCTCAAGGCGCTGGCGAAGAACCCCGACAACCGGTACCAGACGGCCGCGGAGATGCGCGCCGATCTGGTGCGGGTGCACAGCGGTGAACAGCCCGAGGCCCCGAAGGTGCTCACCGACGCCGAGCGCACGTCGCTGCTGGCGTCGCCGTCGCCTGTCCATCAACGCACCGAGCCCATCGACGAGGTGGCCCGCCCGCTGCCCCCGGAGGACGTCGACCGCGACCGCCGCGGCTCGGTGGGCCGCTGGCTCGTCGCGGTGGCCGTGCTGGCGGTGCTCACCGTGGTGGTGACGGTCGCGATCAACATGTTCGGCGGGGAGACCCGCGAGGTGCAGGTGCCCGACGTCAGCGGGCAGGCCAGCGCCGACGCCATCGCCGAACTGCAGAATCGCGGCTTCAAGATCCGCACGCAGCAGCAACCGGACTCGAACGTGCCGCCCGACCACGTGATCGACACCGAACCCGGCGCGAACAGCTCGGTCGCCGCCGGAGACGAGGTCCTCATCAACGTGTCCACCGGCCCCGAGCAGCGCGAGGTGCCCGACGTGCGCAGCCTGTCCTATGCCGACGCGGTGGAACGCCTCACCGAGGCGGGCTTCGAGAAGTTCAAGTCGTCCACGTCGCCGTCCACCCCGGAGATGAAGGACAAGGTGCTCGGCACCAACCCGCCGGCCAATCAGACCTCGGCGATCACCAACGAGATCACGATCGTGCTCGGTTCCGGCCCGGAGAGCAGGGCCGTGCCGGACGTGTCCGGCCAAACCCCGGATAGCGCGCGCCAGATCCTCAACGCGGCGGGTTTCACCAACACCGTTCCCGTCGAGGTCGACAACACCGCGCCTCAGGGCCAACTGGTGGGGACGGTCCCCTCGGCCGGGCAGACCGTCCCGGTGGACTCGGTGATCCAGCTGCAGGTGTCGCGGGGTAATCAGTTCGTCATGCCCGATCTGACCGGCCAGTTCTGGACCGACGCCGAACCCCGGCTGCGCGCGCTGGGGTGGACCGGCGTGCTGGACAAGGGCGCCGACATCCCCGATAGCGGGCAGCGGACCAACGCCGTCGTGCGTCAGAGCCCGGCGCCGGGCGCCGGGGTCAACTTCGGCGCGACGATCACACTGAGCTTTGCGTCGTAGCCGCGGCCACGGCATCTGCGACCTCGACCTCGAGCCGGTGCACCAGCCCTTCGTCCGGTGCGTCGCCGCAGTAGCCCAGCCAGTTGGCGAGCATCCGGTGTCCGCCCTCGGTGAGGATCGACTCGGGGTGGAACTGCACGCCGTGGATCGGTAGTTCGACGTGCCGCACCCCCATGACGACACCGCCGTCGGTGCGCGCGATGACTTCGAGATCGGCAGGCATCGTCTCGGGCAGGATGGTCAGCGAGTGATATCGCGTCGCGGTGAACGGGTTCGGAAGTCCTTGCAGCACACCGGTATTCGTGTGATGAACGGTGCTGGTCTTACCGTGCAGCAGTTCGGGTGCGCGATCGACCGTCCCGCCGAAGGCGACGCCGATGGCCTGGTGGCCCAGGCACACCCCGAGCAGCGGGGTCCTCGCTGCCGCGCAGGCCTGAACGAGCGAAATGGACGCGCCTGCCCGCTCCGGGGTGCCGGGACCGGGGCTCAGCAGGACGCCGTCGAAGCCCTCGGCCGCGCGTGCGACGTCGGCGTCGGTGCCCAGACGGGCGTCGTCGTTGCGCCAGACCTGCGCGTCCACACCGAGCTGGCCCAGATACTGGACCAGGTTGAACACGAAGCTGTCGTAGTTGTCGACGACCAAGACCTGCACCAGGCAAGGCTACCTACCGCGATTTCGGCGTATTTCGTCACGCCCACCGTGACGAACCGCGCCCGAATCACTCAGTAACCCACCGGGCCCGCCGGCTTGGCGAACTCCATCCGCACGGGTTGCTTGTGCCCGACGATCTCGACCGCGGACCGCGGTTCCTCGGAGTAGCCCAGCCCGAACCGCACGACGTACTGCCGATACAGCTTGACCAAGGGCGCGGCGCCCAGGGCGGCCTGCATGGCCTGTGCGTCCCCGATCGCGGTGATCACGTAGGGCGGGCTGTAGGTGCGCCCGTTGAGCAGCAGGGTATTTCCTACGCATCTCGGCGCCGACGTGCCGATGATGCGCTGGTCCTGCATCTGGATGCCCTCGGCGCCCGCGCTCCACAGCGCGTTGAGCACGGCGTCGATGTCCTGCTGGTGCACGACGAGGTCGTCGGGGGAGGCGTCGCGAGGGAAGCGGCCCTCGGCGTCACGCTGGGCGTCGGTGAGGGTGACGACGAGACCGGGCCCGCGCATCGGGTCCAGCCCGGCCTCGACGGCGAGCCGGTCGGCGCGGGCGGTGATGGCCGCGAGGGCGGCGTCGGCGGCGGGGGTGCCGCCGTGGTGGCTGTCGAGGGTCGCGGCCAGCGCGTCGCGTTCGGCGCTGAGCCGGTCCACCGACTGCTGGGTCTCACGGACCAGGTCGACGAGCCGGGGAGCGTCGCTGCGCCGGATCTCGTCACCGCCGGACACGCCGTGGGTGGCAGCGAGCAGCATCCCGGCCAGCAGACAGACCGCGGGCACCCCGAACCGCCACGCGGTGCGCTTGCGCGCCTGCTGAGGGGCGGTCGGGTCCATCGGCTGGTCTCCTGCGAGGTGGTGGCTGCGATAGGCTAGCTACATCGTCGCACCGTGTGACCCCGATTGCTCGCGAAGGTACCCATGCCCAAGTCCAAGGTTCGTAAGAAGAACGACTTCACCATCAATCCGGTGAGCCGGACCCCGGTCAAGGTCAAGGCCGGACCGTCGAGCACCTGGTTTGTGGTGTTGTTCGTGAGCCTGATGCTGATCGGCCTGGTGTGGCTGCTGGTCTTCCAGCTGGCCGCGTCGGCCATCCCGTTCATGGCCGACCTCGGCCCGTGGAACTACGCGATCGCGTTCGCGTTCATGATCACGGGATTGTTGCTCACGATGCGGTGGCGCTGAGCCCACCCGTCACATAGATGAATTCATCTCGGTCACCCCGCGTTACCCGTTTCGCAACTTCGCTGTCACCAGATCACACGGGTGTGATTCATCCCCATTGGGGATAGCACTTGTGGATAACCCCGTTCCCGGCGGTGAGAGGGTGTGAGCCAAACGTGCAGCAAACTGAATGGAGCCCGCCTACGCTCGGAATCGCAGCTTGCGGCATAGCGGGACTTATCTTGGCTACCCTCGTTGTGACCATAATCACAGACCCGCCGGGGCGCATTCTGGGGGGCGTTGCCGCCGTCGGATTATTGGCATTCGCAACGATGTCGTGGCGTGCGCGGCCCAAGCTGGCGATTGCCGACGACGGCCTGGTGTTCCGCGGCTGGGCCGGCACACGACATCTGCGCCCCGCTGATATCCGGCGCATCCGGATCACCGAATTCAACCGGCTCGCCCGTAAGCAGCGCTTGCTGGAGATCGACACCGCCGACGATCAGCTCCTGGTCCTCACCCGGTGGGATCTGGGCACCGACCCCCTGAACGTGCTCGACGCGCTCACGAAAGCCGGTTACGCCGGCACCCGATGATCTCGGTCAGCTGATCGTGATCGAGTCGATGACCACCGGATCGGTGGGCCGATCGTTGCGGTCGGTGGCGGTGGTGGCGATCGCGTCCACGACCTTCTGCGACTCGGGGTCGACGACCTCCCCGAAGATGGTGTGCTTGCGGTTGAGGTGGGGCGTCTTGCCGACGGTGATGAAGAACTGCGAGCCGTTGGTGCCGGGGCCGCGGTTGGCCATCGCCAGCAGGTAGGGCTTGTCGAACTGCAGCTCGGGATGGAACTCGTCGGAGAACTCGTAGCCCGGCCCGCCCCGGCCGGTGCCCGTCGGGTCGCCGCCCTGGATCATGAACCCGGCGATGACGCGGTGGAAGATGCTGCCGTCGTAGAACGGGCCCGACGAGCCGCCGGATGCGTTCTCACCGCGGTACTCCTTGCTGCCCTGCGCCAGGCCGACGAAGTTGGCGACGGTTTTGGGCGCGTGGTTTCCGAAGAGTGCGATCTTGATGTCACCGCGGTTGGTGTGCAGCGTCGCGGTCGCTGTCTGAATAGGGCTCGTCACGGGAAGCCAGTGTGCCACGCCCGCGCACCGCGCCTAACGGGCACCGCCGGGTAACCGATGATGGCAGTCTGGTAGCAACTGGCGAGCGGCTGAAAGAGGTGTCGGATGCGCACGACGACGGACGAGCGGTTGACCCCGGGGCAGCGGTTGAGCCGCGGGCTGAAGTATTCGGCGGTCGGCCCGGTCGACGTCACCCGAGGCGCGCTGGGTCTCGGGCTCAGCGGCGCGCAGTCGTCGGCCGCCTGGGTGGGGGAGCGCTACCGCCAGGGCCGGCTGAAGGAGCAGTTGAGCAAGGACCTGGCCGCCGCTCAGGAGGTGATCGGCACCGAGCTCGCCGCGGCTCAGGAGGTGGTGTCGGGCCTGCCGCAGGCGTTGACGAAGGCCCGCGCGCGGCGGCGACGGCGGCCGCTGCTGCTGGCCGCGCTCGGCGTGGTGGTGCTGGCCGGGGGAGCGGTGGCGTTCTCGATCGTGCGCCGGTCGACGCAGCCGGAGCCCTCGCCGCTGCCGCCGAGCGTCGAGGTGACACCCAAGCCCTGACCGCAAGCGGTGCAGCACATTTCGTAGCTTGTGGAGCCTAGGAGAATCGAACTCCTGACATCTACCTTGCAAAGGTAGCGCTCTACCAACTGAGCTAAGGCCCCGTGCCGGGTCCGGCCGATGCGGCGGCTAGGCGACGTGCCACACCTCGGGCCCGTGCCGCGACCGCCACACCGTGACGGCCACCACCGCGGCGACTCCCGTGGCGAGCAGCAGCGCCAGCCTCATTGGTCGAAACCTTCCCGTGGGGCTAGGAGGACTCGAACCTCCGACCTCTTCGTTATCAGCGAAGCGCTCTAACCGCCTGAGCTATAGCCCCGTACGCCCTTCGGCCGAGCGACGAGATTACCGCAAGGATAAGCCGCCGCCCAAACTCAATCCCGATCGGCAAGGGTGACTTCGATGCCGCCGACCAAATCGGTGGTGAGGTTGTAGACGAACGCGCCCACGGTGGCCATCGCGGTCAGCAACACGATGTTGACCAACCCGATCAACGCCGCGCTGCCGAAGATGGTGCCGCTGGACACCAATTCGCCGCCGGACGCGCCGCTGGCGCTGGTGAGCAGATCGCCGACGTTGCTGTTGAGCTTGCTCCACACACCCATCCCGCCGAGCGCCAGGTACAAGAACGCGACCGCGATCATCCACACGAAGAACAACGCCACCGACAACACCAGCGACACCTTCAGCGTGCTCCACGGGTCGATCCGGCGGATCTGCATGCTGGCCCGAACCGGGCCGTGGTGCCGGGCGCCGACCTGGATGCGGCCGGCGGGACCGACCGGGCGGGTCGTCGGTTCCGCGGTGGGCCGCTCGGGCGCGGGCTTGCGCTGCGCGGGGCGCGGCATCGGTCCGGACAGGTCCGGCAGCTCGCTGCTGTAGGCCTCCGGCCGACCCTGCCGGGTCTCGGCGCCGGCAGCCGGTCGAGCGTCGGGGGCGGGGGAGGGGCCGCCGCCGCGGGCCGCCTCCTCGGTTTGCTTCTCGGGCGGACGCGGCTGTTCTGGCGGACGCGGTTGCTCCGGCGAGCGCGGCTCCTCACCCCGGGTGCTGGGCCCGCGTCCCGCCACCGGGCGCCGCCGCGGCGGAGCCTCCTGCGGCCGGTGCGCCGCGCCGACGTTGCGCGCCCCTGCGCCCCGCTGCCAGGGCGGAGCGTCACCGCGCTCGGAGACACCCGGACGCGACGCTGCGGCCCCCAGCGCGCCACCGTCGTGCTCGGGCCCACCACCCGCGCCGTTGGCGCCGGTGGGACCATCGACCGCGCGCGGGTTTCCCGGCTCGTTCGGTGAACTCACCTACCGCTCCTCACTGGTGACCGGCTGCTCAGGCGCCGGGGTCGGTGTTGACCTCGTCGGTGCTGTCACCATGCTCGGCGTTGCGCGCGATGGCAACCAGTGTGTCGCCCTCACCCAGGTTCATCAACCGGACGCCCTTGGTTTGCCGCCCGGCCTTGCGGACCTGGCGAGCCGCCGTCCGGATGACGCCCCCACCCGAGGTGATGGCGTACAGCTCCGTGTCGTCATCGACGATCAACGCACCGACTAGCGTGCCACGACGTTTGTCGTACTGGATCGTCAGCACCCCTTTGCCGCCGCGGCCCTGCACCGGGTATTCCTCGATCGCGGTGCGCTTGGCGTAGCCGCCGGACGTGGCGACCAGCAGATACGTGCCTTCGCGCACGACGTTCAGCGACAGCAGCTCGTCGTCGGCGTTGAACCGCATGCCCTGCACACCCGAGGTGGCCCGGCCCATCGGGCGCAGCGCCTCGTCGGTTGCCGAGAACCGGATGGACTGGCCCTTGGCCGACACCAGCAGCAGGTCGTCCTCGGCCGAGCACAACACGGCGCCGACCAGCTCGTCGCCCTCGCGCAGGTTGATCGCCACGATGCCGCCGGAGCGGTTGGAGTCGAACTCGGTCAGCCGCGACTTCTTCACCAGCCCGTTTCGGGTGGCCAGCACCAGATAGGGCGCGTCCTCGTAGGTCTTGATCTGAATGACCTGGGCGATGCGCTCCTCGGGCTGGAACGCCAGCAGGTTGGCCACGTGCTGGCCGCGCGCGGTGCGCGACGCCTCCGGCAGGTCGTAGGCCTTGGCCCGGTACACCCGGCCCTGCGTGGTGAAGAACAGGATCCAGTCGTGCGTCGAGCAGACGAAGAAGTGGTTGACGATGTCGTCCTGCTTGAGCCCGGCGCCCTGCACGCCCTTGCCGCCCCGCTTCTGGCTGCGGTAGAGGTCGGTCTTGGTGCGCTTGGCGTAGCCGGTCTCGGTGATCGTGACGACGACGTCCTCGCGGGCGATCAGGTCCTCGTCGCTGACGTCGCCGTCGGCGGCCACGATCCGGGTGCGACGGTCATCGCCGTACTTGTCGACGATCTCCTTGAGTTCGTCGCGCACGATCCCGCGCTGCCGCTCGGGCTTGGCCAGGATGTCTTCCAGATCGGCGATCTCGGCCTCGATCTTGGCCAGGTCGTCGACGATCCGCTGCCGTTCCAGGGCTGCCAGCCGACGCAACTGCATGTCCAGGATGGCCTGGGCCTGGATGTCGTCGATGTCGAGCAGCTCGATCAGGCCCTGGCGCGCGATGTCCACGGTCTCCGAGGCCCGGATCAACGCGATCACCTCGTCGAGGGCGTCGAGCGCCTTGACCAGACCGCGCAGGATGTGGGCCCGTTCGTTGGCCTTGCGCAGCCGGTAGGTGGTGCGCCGCACGATGACGTCGAGCTGATGGTTGACGTAGTGCCGGATCATCTGGTCCAGCCGCAGGGTGCGGGGGACCCCGTCGACGATCGCGAGCATGTTGGCGCCGAAGCTGGTCTGCAGCTGGGTGTGCTTGTAGAGGTTGTTCAGCACCACCTTGGCCACCGCATCGCGCTTGAGCTCGATGACGATGCGCAGCCCGACCCGGTCGCTGGACTGGTCTTCGATGTTGGCGATACCGGCGATCTTGCCGTCGCGTACCTGTTCGGCGATCGACGTGATGAAGTTGTCGTGGTTGACCTGATACGGCAGCTCGGTGATGACGAGGCCGGTGCGGCCACGGCTGTCTTCTTCGATCTCGGCGACGCCGCGCATCTTGATGGAGCCGCGACCGGTGGTGTAGGCGTCCGTAATACCTTGTGAGCCAACGATCATCCCGGCTGTGGGGAAGTCCGGTCCCTTGACGCGTTTAGAGACGGCCTTGAGTGTCTTCTCCTCGTCGGCATCGAAGTTCTCCAGGCACCAGTACACCGCTTCGGCGAGCTCGCGCAGGTTGTGCGGCGGGATGTTGGTGGCCATGCCAACCGCGATGCCGCCCGAGCCGTTGGCCAACAGGTTCGGGAACCGGCTCGGTAGCACGGTGGGTTCCTGCACCCGGCCGTCATAATTGGGAACGAAATCGACGGTCTCCTCGTCGATTTCGCGCAGCATCTCCATCGCCAACGGGGTCAGCCGCGCCTCGGTGTACCTCATGGCCGCAGGCGGGTCGTTGCCCGGTGAGCCGAAGTTGCCCTGCCCGTCGACCAGTGGGTAGCGCAGCGACCACGGCTGGGCCATCCGGACCAGGGTGTCGTAGATCGACGCGTCGCCGTGCGGGTGGTAGTTGCCCATCGTTTCGGCGACGGAGCGCGCGGATTTCGCGTGGCTGCGATCGGGTCGGAAACCCGAGTCGTACATGGCGTAGAGCACCCGGCGGTGCACCGGCTTGAGACCGTCGCGGACCTCGGGCAACGCGCGGCCGACGATGACGCTCATCGCGTAATCGATGTAGCTGCGCTGCATCTCCTGCTGGATGTCGACCGGTTCGATGCGGTCGCCTGCTTCGTCGCCGGGTGGCAACGTGGTGTCAGTCATTTAATGAGTCCTACTGGTTGATTTCAAATGTTCTAAACGTCAAGGAAGCGCACGTCTTTGGCGTTTCGTGTGATGAAGCTGCGGCGTGCTTCCACGTCCTCGCCCATCAGCACCGAGAACAGCTCATCGGCGGCGGCCGCGTCGTCCAGGGTGACCTGGCGCAGAATCCTGGTGGACGGGTCCATCGTGGTTTCCCACAGTTCCTTGGCGTCCATCTCGCCGAGGCCCTTGTACCGCTGGATGCCGTCGTCCTTGTTGATCTTCTTGCCGGCAGCCAGGCCCGCTTCCAGCAGCGCGTCGCGCTCGCGGTCCGAGTAGGCGAATTCCGGTTCGCTGCGTTGCCATTTCAGCTTGTACAGCGGCGGCTGTGCCAGGTACACGTGGCCGTTCTCGATGAGCGGCTTCATGAACCGGAACAGCAGCGTCAACAGCAGCGTGGCGATGTGCTGGCCGTCCACGTCGGCGTCGGCCATCAGCACGATCTTGTGATAGCGCAGCTTGGAGATGTCGAATTCGTCGTGGATGCCGGTGCCCAGCGCGGTGATGATCGCCTGCACCTCGGTGTTTTTCAGCACCCGGTCGATGCGGGCCTTCTCGACGTTGATGATCTTGCCGCGCAACGGCAGGATCGCCTGGAACATCGAGTCGCGCCCGCTCTTGGCCGAGCCGCCCGCCGAGTCGCCCTCCACGATATAGAGTTCGGACTTGCGCGGATCGGTGGAGCGGCAGTCGGCCAGCTTGCCCGGCAGTCCGCCGATGTCGGTGGCACTCTTGCGACGCACCAACTCACGCGCCTTGCGCGCGGCGATGCGCGCCTGTGCGGATGAGACCGCCTTGTTCACAACGGTTTTCGCCTCGGCGGGGTTGGCCTCGAACCAGTGGCCCAGCTGTTCGTTGCAGATCTTCTGCACGAACGACTTCACCTCGGTGTTGCCGAGTTTGGTCTTGGTCTGACCCTCGAACTGCGGTTCGGCCACCTTCACCGAGATGACCGCGGCCAGGCCCTCGCGGATGTCGTCGCCGGTGAGGTTGGGGTCCTTGTCCTTGAGCAGCTTCTTGTCTTTGGCGTACTTGTTGACCACGCTGGTCAGCGCCGCCCGGAAGCCCTCCTCGTGGGTGCCGCCCTCGTGGGTGTTGATGGTGTTGGCGAAGGTGTGAACCGACTCGGAGTAGCCGGCGTTCCACTGCAGCGCGACCTCGACTTCGTGGCCGTCGCCCTTACCGGAGAAGTCGATGATGCTCTGGTGGATCGGGGTCTTGGTCCGGTTGATGTGCTTGACGAAGTCGACCAGGCCACCGGGGTAGTGGAACGTGCGGTGCTTGACCTTGAAGGGCTCGGCCGCCTCGGCGGCCTTCTCCTCGGCGGACTTCGGCGCCTCGGCGACGTCGCTGACGACCTCGTCGGTGACCTCTTCGGCCCGGACCCGCTCGTCGATCAACGAGATGGTCAGACCCTTGTTCAGGAACGCCTGCTCCTGCAGGCGGCGCGCGACGGTCTCGAAGTCGTACTCGGTGGTCTCGAAGATGTCGGGATCGGGCCAGAACCGCACCGTCGTCCCGGTCTTCTTAGTCTTGCCTCCCTGCTTGAGCTCGCCGGGCACGGATCGGTCGTAGTACTGGAACCACTCGTAGCCGTCCCGCATGATGGTCACCTCGACACGCGAGGACAGCGCGTTGACCACCGACACACCCACGCCGTGCAGACCACCGCTGACTGCGTAGCCGCTGTTCTCCCCGCCGAACTTGCCGCCGGCGTGCAGCTGGGTCATGACCACGTCGACGGTGGGGATGCCGGCCTGCTTGTGCTTGGCCACCGGGATGCCGCGGCCGTCGTCGGTGACCTCGACACTGCCGTCGGCCAGAAGTTTGACGTCGACCCTGGTGGCATAGCCCGCCATCGCCTCGTCGATCGAGTTGTCCACCACCTCCCAAATGAGGTGGTGCAGACCACGCTCACCCGTGGAGCCGATGTACATGCCCGGACGTTTGCGGACAGCCTCCAGCCCCTCGAGAATGGTGATTGCATCGGCGCCGTACTCCTTGGGAGCACTCTTCTTCTGGGCAGCCACGTGGACGGGTCTCCTTAAGTCTCTTGCCGGGGGAGGCATGCTGAGCGGTCGACCACCGCCCGCGGATCTGACACCAGTCTACCGGCAAGTACCGTCAGGACCGATTCTCAGGGGGCGTTTCTACACACCTATTTGCGTCGCCTGTGGAATTTTTCGCCTCAAGGTGCCTGATGACGCTCGGGAACGCGGATCGAAGCGTTCTAGTGCGATTCAGGAACTTCTCGGACCGCCCCTAACCGTAGGTGTCGCGAGGCCCGCGGCCCGCGATGTGATAGGGCCCCTTCCGCCACGACGGGGCCACCGGACCAACGATCTTCAGTGACGTGACCACCCCGTCGCCGACCGCGGCGGCGATCTTGGCCAGAAGTTGCGCCTGCACCATCCGCAGCTGGGTGGCCCATGCCGTGGATTCCGCCGAGACCGTCAGCACGCCGTCGTGCAGCGTGGTGGGTGTGGCGTGCGCGGCGATCTGCTCGCCGACGACCGCGGTCCACCGTCCGAACACCGCACCTTGTGCCACCCGCCCGGACCAGCCGCGGGTGCGGGCGACCTCGCGCGCCGCCGAGCCCAGCGGCTGCGGATCGCGCGAATCCGGTCCCGGGCCCGACCAGCGGCGCCGGCTGGTCCCCGCCACCCGCCGCGGCCGCGGTTGCCGGCCACGGCCCACGTCCTTACCTTGGCGCCGCGCGGCACCGCGCGCCTCCTCCAAGGTGCGCCGAACCAGGTCCATCCCGGCGAGACCCGCCAGATGCTCGGGCGGGCGCAACTCGTCATCGCTCATCGGCGACCCCCCTCACCTCGGAGATCCGGCCGTCATCGCCGTCGCGCATCGACACCTCGATCCGGCGCGCATCCCAGTCAGCGGGGATGTCGTCGGCGACCGCGGCGGTGACCAACACCTGTTCGGCGTCGGCCGCGACGTTGGCCAGCGCCTGACGGCGCGAGCTGTCCAGTTCGGCGAACACATCGTCGAGCAACAGCACCGGGTCGCCGGCCTCCGCCCGCAACAACTCATAGGCCGCCAACCGCAACGCCAACGCCACCGACCACGACTCCCCATGGCTGGCAAAGCCTTTCGCGACTTGATCACCCAACCGCAGCTCCAGATCGTCGCGGTGCGGGCCGACCAGGCACACCCCCCGCTCGAGCTCGGCGTCGCGGCGCCGCGCCACCGCATCCAGCAGCGCCGTCTCGAACAGTTCCACGTTCCCGGTGCCTGCGGCGCTTTCCTGTTCGACCAGCTCGACCCCGCTGCGGTACCGGATCGACGCGGGCCGCGATGACGGCGCCAGCAGTTGGTAGGCCTTCTCCACCTCCGGGGCGAGCTGGTTGACGAGGTCGACGCGGGCCGCGATGAGCCGCGCCCCCTTTTCGGCCAGGTGCCCGTCCCACACGTCGAGGGTGTCCAACACCCCGCGATCGCCGCGATACCGCGCGGCCGCCGCGGTCTTCAACAGCGCGGTCCGCTGCCGGAGCACCTTGTCGTAGTCCGCGCGCACGGCCGCGATCTGCGGACGGCGGGTGGTGGCGAGCTCGTCCAGGTAGCGCCGGCGTTCCCCGGGGTCCCCGCGCACCAGCGCCAGATCCTCCGGCGCGAACAACACCGCGCGCAACACCCCGAGAATCTCGCGTGCCGCGCGTACCGGTGAGCGGTTGAGCCGGGCCTTGTTGGCCCGGCCGGCGGTGATCTCCAGATCCACCGCGAGTTCACGGCCGTCGTTGACCACGATGGTCGACACCACCGCGCGCGCCGCGCCGGTGCGGATCAGCGGCGCGTCGGTCGCCACCCGATGTGATCCCAGGGTCGCCGAATACCACAGTGCCTCAATGATATTCGTCTTGCCGAAGCCGTTCGGGCCGACGAAGACGGTGCGTCCCGGCTCGAGGTCCATGTCGATCCGCGGCCAGGACCGGAAATCGGTCAACCCGAGACGACGGACATGCACGCTAATCGCTCCTCGCGTATGCAGCCACTAGCCCGACTCGCTGATCCGTTTGACCGCGTGCCCGCCGAACTGGTTGCGCAGCGCCGCGACCGCCTTCATCGTGGGTGACTCGTCTTGGCGCGACAGGAACCGCGCGAACAGCGCCGCCGCGATGCTGGGCACGGGCACCCGCAACCGGATCGCCTCCTCCACCGTCCAGCGTCCTTCACCGGAATCCTCGGTGTAGCCGCTGATCTCGGCGAAACCCGGATCCTCTTTCAACGCCTTCGCCAGCAACTGCTGCAACCAGGACCGGACCACGGTGCCGTTGGTCCAGGCCTGATAGACGGCTTGGGGGTCCCGGATGAGATCTTCGGCCTCCAGCATTTCGTAGCCTTCGGCGTAGGCGGTCATCAAGGCGTATTCGACGCCGTTGTGCACCATCTTCGCGAAGTGACCCGCGCCCACCGGTCCGGCGTGCACGAACCCGTCCTCCCGCGGCCCGCCCGGGCGCAACGCGTCGAAGATCGGCATCGCGCGCTCGACATCGACGTCGGCGCCGCCGATCATCAGGCCGTACCCTTCCTTCAGTCCCCAGACGCCACCCGATACGCCCGCGTCGATGAAGGCGATTCCCCTGTCGCCCAACATCTTCGCGTGTGGCACATCCTCGGTGTAGCGCGAATTGCCGCCGTCGATGACCAGGTCGCCCGCGCCGAGTTCCTCCGCCAAACTGGTGATCGTTTCGCGGGTGACCGCGCCCGATGGGACCATCACCCACACCACCCGCGGTGGCTGGAGCGCGGCAGCAAGGGCACCGAGCGACGGCACGTCACTGACTTCGGGCCTCGGGTCGAAGCCGATGACCTCATGCCCGGCCTTGCGCAGGCGCTCGCGCATGTTGAAGCCCATCTTGCCCAGACCGACCAGACCCAGTTGCATATCCGCCCCTCTCTGGCGATCGGGCCGGTCAGCCGGGAAGCCGCACCGGCATCAACAGGTAGACGTAGTCCGTCTGCGCGGCAGGGAACGGGCCCGTCGCCCCGACCTCGACGTCCTCGTCGCCGGCCGGGCGCAACACGGCGGGCCGACTGGGGGTGGTGAACCCGAACGTCACCCGATCCGAGTGCAATGACCCCAAGCCGTCGGTCAGGTATGTGGGGTTGAACGCAATGGTCAGCGGATCGCCGGCGAACGTGACCGGCAGATCCTCTTCCGCGCGCCCGACGTCGTCGGCGCCTGCCGACAGCCGCAACACATCGTCGGCGAACTCCATCCGCACCTGTGCACCACGGTCGGCGACCAGCGCGACCCGTTTGATGGCCTCGGAGAGCTCGGCGACGCCGATGGTCGCCACCGAGGTGTGCTCGGTGGGCAACAGCTGGCGGAACTTGGGGAACTCGGCGTCCAGCAGGCGGGTGGTGCTGCGCTTACCTTGGCTGCGGATCCCCAGCAGACCCTCCTGCCCGACGGCGGACCCGGCACCCAACGACAGGTGGACCTCGCCGCCGTCGGTGGCCGCCTTCGCCGCCTCGGCCAACGTCTTGGCCGGGACCAGAACCGCGGCTTCCAGATCTGCCGCCGCCGTGGACCAGGTCAACTCCCGAACGGCCAGGCGGAACCGGTCAGTGGCCGCCAAAACCACCTTCTCCCCGGCGATTTCCACCCTGATGCCGGTGAGCATCGGCAGCGTGTCGTCGCGGCCGGCAGCCACGGCGACCTGGCCGATCGCCTCGGCGAACAGCTCCGAGGACAGCACGCCTGTCTCCTCGGGGAGGGTGGGCAGGGTGGGGTAGTCCTCCACCGCCATCGTCGGCAGCGAGAACCGGGCGCTGCCGCAGGTCAGCGACACCCTGGTGCCCTCGACGCTGACATCGATCGGTTTGGCCGGCAGTGCCCTGGTGATATCGGACAACAACCGGCCTGAAACCAAAACGCTTCCCGGAGAGGCTATTTCGGCGGGAACCTGCACCTCGGCCGACACTTCGTAGTCGAAGCCCGAGATCGTCAGACCGTCGTCGGTGCCGGTGAGCAACACGCCGGCCAGTACCGGAACCGTCGGCCGGGTGGGGAGGTTTCGGGCTACCCAGGCCACCGCGTCGGCGAAGTCTTCGCGTACCAGCCGGAACTTCAAATCGGTGAGACCGACCGTTGTCGTCGCCACGTCCATTGGGTCCCTTCGATCATGAACACAACAAGCATTACGCAGCGGTTCACCGGTGTTTCACCCGCATTCGACCGACTGCGTCGCAACGACCGTAACGGCTGCCGCTGAACCACCGTAGAGCTTTCCGCGTCAACTTGAAAGCTAATCGATCGGGCTGACATGCAGGTCGGCGACCGGTTTGAAACCTGGACGAAAGGGTATCTCCCCAGCCGCCTTCTTCTGAGGACAGTCTCTTGAGATAACCAAGCAACAGTATTAGGTCCTGTGCACATTGGGGATAACCCGGTGTTGTCCCCAGCACAACGCGATTCGGTGCTGTGAATGACCTGTGGATGGGTCGTTGATGAAATGACAGCCGCTGTGGAATACGGCCGGGCTGTGTAGGACCAGGCCGGTGATTCAACGGTTGACCCCAGGCTGTCCACACCGATGTGCACAGCCTGCCGGTGTGACGACTGGTGCTGAAGATGCCAAAGATTTTTGCGAATTCTTGGCGGCAACGGACGTCGGGGGACGCCGGGGGTGGGTTCAGCGCTTGGCGCGCTGCCGGATCCTGGTGGTGAGTTCCTTGACGTGATCGAACACTTCGCGGCGCTCGGCCATCTCGGCGCGAATCTTCTTCTCCGCGTACATCACTGTGGTGTGATCACGGCCGAATGCCTGCCCGATCTTGGGTAGGGAGAGGTCGGTGAGCTCTCGGCACAGATACATCGCGATCTGTCGGGACTGGGCCAGTGCGCGGGTCTTTCCGGGGCCACGGAGTTCCTCGACGGTGGTTTCGAAGTACTCGGCGGTGGTGGCCATGATCGCGGCCGTGCTGATCTGCATGGTGCTGGCGTCGGAGATGAGATCGCGCAAGACGATCTCGGCCAGCGACCGGTCGATCGGGGTCTTGTTCAGCGAGGCGAAGGCGGTGACTCGAATGAGCGCACCCTCGAGTTCGCGGATGTTGCGCTCGATGCTGCTGGCGATGAGCTCGAGCACATCGTCTGGCACGTCGAGGCGGTCCATCTGCGCTTTCTTGCGCAGGATCGCGATACGGGTCTCCAGTTCGGGGGGCTGGACGTCGGTGATCAGGCCCCATTCGAACCGCGTCCGCAACCGGTCCTCGAGGGTGGCGAGCTGTTTGGGCGGCCGGTCCGAGGAGATGACGATCTGCTTGTTGGCGTTGTGCAGCGTGTTGAAGGTGTGGAAGAACTCCTCCTGGATGCCTTCCTTACCCTCGATGAACTGGATGTCGTCGACCAGCAGGACGTCGATGTCGCGGTAACTGCGTTTGAAGGAGGCCTTGCGGTCGTCGCGCAGCGAGTTGATGAAGTCGTTGGTGAATTCCTCGGTCGAGACGTATTTGACCCGCATCCCGGGGAACAGGCGCTGGGCGTAATTGCCCGCGGCATGGAGTAGATGGGTCTTGCCGAGCCCGGATTCACCCCAGATGAACAGGGGGTTGTAGGCGCGTGCCGGTGCCTCCGCGATCGCGAGGGTGGCGGCGTGAGCGAATCGGTTCGATGCGCCGATGACGAAGGTCTCGAAGGTGTAGCGGCGGTTGAGGTTGACCGCGGTGTCCTCGTCGGTGGTGGGATTGAGTTGCCGATTGGCGAAGTAGCGCGGCCAACTCTCTTCGGCGCTGGCCAGGGCTTCGGAGACTTCGTCGACCTCATCGGGCTCGACGGCCTGGGACGAGGTGGGTTGGTACCCGGCGGAACTGTCGTCGGTGTCGTCTGAGGACGGAGCGGCGATGCGCACGCCGAGTTCGACGCGCTGACCGAGTTGGCGGCTGAGCGCGGTGATGATCGGTTCGCGCAGGTGTCGTTCGATCTCGTTCTGCACGAACGGGGTGGGTACCGACAGCAGAGCAAAGCCTTCGGTGATGACAAGCGGTTTGACCAGCTTCAGCCACGCCCTTTGCTGAGGGGTGAGGGTGGGGATGGTCGGGTCCCCGTTGGGGGCGTCGGTCGGGCGGGATTCGCCGTTGAGTTCAGCGACGACGGCGTTCCACACCGAAACGAACGGGGGGTCGGGGTCCGCTGTCAATGACTAGTACCCCCTTTTAGGCCGACGCTGGGACGACCAAATGAACGATGACGAACTGTCCACATGGTTATCCACAGATTGTGGATAACGGACAACCGTCGTCGCTCTGTTGTCTGCCTGTCTGCCGGTGAGGAGGGCACGGGCCGGGGCGCGTCACAGTGCTGGTAG
Organism: Mycolicibacterium pulveris; assembly: GCF_010725725.1. Taxonomy (NCBI): domain Bacteria; kingdom Bacillati; phylum Actinomycetota; class Actinomycetes; order Mycobacteriales; family Mycobacteriaceae; genus Mycobacterium; species Mycolicibacterium pulveris. Next base: position 2,331,329 of record NZ_AP022599.1, read on the forward strand.
TGCCCCCGTGGGCTCGCGACTTTTCGGCCATCCTCATTTCGTTGTCTGTCGCCGTTTCGTTATCGAATCGGCCTTGGCAGAAGCTAACAGTTTTCTGGCCGAGTGCCAACCGTTCCGCGACATTGACGGAAGCGGATTTTCGCCCTGCACCGAGGCGGGGCAGTTGTGACGGATGTGACGATTTGCCCGGGGCGCCGGCGAGGTTTGACCCAGGCAAAACTCGTCAGTACCCTCGAACAGTCGCCCGCACGTGGCGGCACGGCTGCGACCCGGATCAAGTGGGGACCGCGCCGGTCAAGCGGGACGGACGAGCTTACCAACGGCAACCGCGTCCAGCACCACGATCGTCGATCGGTGTGGGCTGCGGATGCAAGACGCAACAAGGAGATAGAGCCGTGGCCAAGGGCAAGCGGACTTTCCAGCCGAACAACCGGCGCCGGGCGCGCGTGCATGGGTTCCGGCTGCGGATGCGGACCCGGGCCGGCCGGGCCATTGTGTCGAACCGGCGCCGCAAGGGCCGTCGCGCATTGTCTGCGTAGCCCGACTCAGGAGCTAGCGCGGTGCTTCCGGCGCGGTACCGGATGACGCGGTCGAGCGACTTCGGGGCGACGGTGAGCCGAGGGGTGCGCTCGGTGCAGCCCGATCTGGTCGTGCACACCTTGCGTGCGGACAATGGGGCAGAAGACGGTCCGAAAATCGGGCTGGTGGTTTCGAAATCGGTTGGTACCGCAGTGCAACGACATCGAGTGGCGCGCCGGTTGCGGCACGTGGCCCGCGCGGTGATCGATGAACTCAACCCGGCCGACCGGGTGGTGATCCGCGCGATGCCGAGCAGCAGGCATGCGATCTCGGCGCGGCTGGAGCAAGAACTTCGCTCGGCTCTGAAACGGCGCCGGTCCACCAGCGGAGCCCGGCGGTGAGGGCGGGTACCGCCGCGCGCGGGGTCATCTTCGTCATCCAGCTGTACCGCAACATGGTCTCGCCTCTGCGGTTGCCGACGTGCCGCTTCATGCCGACCTGCAGCCAGTACGCCGTCGACGCGTTGAGCGAGTACGGGCTCGTCAAGGGCGGCTGGCTCGCGGTGGTGCGGCTGCTGAAATGCGGACCGTGGCATAGGGGAGGATGGGACCCGATACCGGACCGCGAGGGTGAGTCGCACCAAAGTTGTGCGCACGCAAGCGAGTACGGCTCCGACGGGGCCACAGACACCCACCGCCGTGAAGCCCCGGCAGTGCGATCAGGAAGCGAGACGCGTGTTTAACTGGTTCAGCCTCGACATCATCTACTACCCGGTGTCGGCGATCATGTGGGTCTGGTACAAGCTGTTCGCCTTCCTGTTGGGGCCATCGAACTTCTTCGCCTGGGCGCTGTCGGTGATGTTCCTCGTGTTCACCCTGCGTGCGATCCTCTACAAGCCGTTCGTCAAGCAGATCCGCACCACACGCCAGATGCAGGAGCTGCAGCCCCAGATCAAGGCGCTGCAGAAGAAGTACGGCAAGGACCGGCAGCGGATGGCGCTGGAGATGCAGAAGCTGCAGAAGGAGCACGGCTTCAACCCGATCCTGGGCTGCCTGCCGATGCTGGCGCAGATCCCGGTGTTCATCGGTCTGTTCCACGTGCTGCGCTCGTTCAACCGGACCGGCGGCTACGGGATCGGGGCGCAGCACCTCGACCCCGCGGTGAACCGCACGCTGCCCAACTACGTCTTCAGCGCCACCGACGTCGGGCACTTCCTCGATGCGCACCTGTTCGGCGCGCCGATCGGGGCGTGGATGACCCAGCCCGAGGCGAGCACGGCGGCGTTCACCGTCTTCGACCGCGCAGCGGTGATCGCCGTCGGTGTGCCGATCATGGTGCTGGCCGGCGTCGCGACGTACTTCAACAGCCGGGCGTCGGTGGCGCGGCAGAGCCCCGAGGCCGCCGCGAATCCGCAGACGGCGCTGATGAACAAGCTGGCGCTGTACGTGTTCCCGCTCGGCGTCGTGGTCGGCGGACCGTTCCTGCCGCTGGCGATCCTGATGTACTGGCTGGCGAACAACATCTGGACGTTCGGCCAGCAGCACTACGTGTTCGGCAAGATCGCCAAGGAAGAAGAAGCCAAGAAGCAGGAGGCGCTGGAGCGCCGCGCCCAGAACGCGCCGCCGCCGGGGGCCAAGCCGAAGCGGGCGCGCAAGGGCCAGGCCGCGTCCGCGCAGACGACCGCGACCGCGAAGACGGAGAGCGCCAAAGCGGAGGACGACACCGACACCGCGGCCGGCACCAGCCCACGCAAGCCCACATCGGGCCCCAACAACCGCGCGCCACGGCCAGGGGCCACACCACGGCCGGGTGCGCGCCCAAAGAAGCGGAAACGTTGACCGGTCTACGCCGGTGGAATGAGGAGACACAGTCATGACGGACGCTGAGACGACCGAGCGCGACGACGACATCACCGACGAGAGGGACGCCACCGAGGCCGCGGCGACGCCCGTCGACGACGATCTGGAGGAGCGCTTGGTCGCCGAGGGCGAGATCGCCGGCGACTACCTCGAGGAGCTTCTGGATCTGCTCGACTTCGACGGCGACATCGATCTGGACGTCGAGGGGGACCGGGCCGTCGTCAGCATCGACGGCGGCGGGGACCTGAACAAGTTGGTGGGACGCAAGGGCGAGGTGCTCGACGCGCTGCAGGAGTTGACCCGGCTCGCGGTGCACCAGAAGACCGGTGAGCGCAGCCGGCTGATGCTCGACATCGCGCGGTGGCGGCGCCGTCGGCGAGACGAGCTCACGGCGCTGGGCGAGAAGGTCGCGCGCCGGGTGCTGGAGACCGGTGAGCGTGAGGAGCTGGCACCGATGACACCGTTCGAGCGCAAGATCGTGCACGACGCGGTCGCCGCGGTCGATGGTGTGCACAGCGAGAGCGAGGGCGTGGAGCCGTCGCGCCGCGTCGTCGTGCTGCTGGACTGACCGGCGAGTTACATCGATGTAGTTTAGGCGGCAGCGGCGGAGCGGGATCCGGAGGATGTTTCACGTGAAACATGACGAGGTGTCGCCGGCCCCTCCGGCCGCCGAGGCCTTGTTCGGGGGGCGGCTCGACCGCGCGCGGCGGTATGTGGAGTTGCTGGCGGATGCCGGGGTGGAGCGGGGCCTGATCGGCCCGCGCGAGGTCGACCGGCTGTGGGAGCGCCACCTGCTCAACAGCGCGGCGGTGGGTGAGCTTTTGGAGCAGGGATCCGAGGTCGCCGACATCGGCAGTGGGGCCGGGCTGCCCGGGATACCGTTGGCGTTGGCGCGACCGGACCTGCGCTTGACCCTCATCGAGCCGCTGCTGCGCCGGAGCGAGTTTTTGCGCGAGGTGATCGAGGAGTTGGCGGTCGAGGTGACGGTGGTTCGGGGCAGGGCCGAGGAGCCAGCCGTTCGCCGCCAGGTCGGCAAGCAGGACGCCGTGGTCTCGCGCGCGGTGGCATCGCTGGACAAGCTGACGAAGTGGAGCATGCCGCTGCTGCGTGTGGACGGGCTGATGTTGGCGGTCAAGGGGGAGCGGGCCGAGGAGGAGGTCCGAGAACACCGGCGTGTGATGACCACGCTCGGGGCGGCCGATGTAAGGGTGATGAAATGTGGCGCGGATTTCTTGGATCCACCCGCGACCGTCGTCGTGGCACGGCGTCGCGCTCCGGATCCACAGCCACCACAGCGCTCAACGACGGGCAGGAGAAGACCATGACCGCGGTTCCTGAGCGCGGCGGCCCCGCGCCGGGCGGCGCCGACGCCGGCGGGGGCACCGGACATGTTTCACGTGAAACCTGGGATCCGTCCGCACCGCCCGCCGAGGACTGGAAGGACTCGACCGCGGTGGACACCCCGATCGGCGCCGAGGCCGAGCGCGCCGTGCGGTTGTTGCATGCGGCGGCCAAAGGGGGCCTGCCCCGTCCGGCGCGGCAGCGCGTCTTCACGATCGCCAACCAGAAGGGCGGGGTGGGCAAGACGACCACCGCCGTCAACCTCGCCGCGGCGCTGGCGCTGCAGGGGCTGAACACGTTGGTCATCGACCTCGACCCGCAGGGCAATGCCAGCACCGCGCTGGGCATCGAACACCGCCCGGGCACGCCGTCCTCATACGAGGTACTGATCGGCGAGATCCCACTGCAGGAGGCGCTGCAGCGCAGCCCGCACAGTGAGCGGTTGTACTGCGTCCCGGCGACCATCGACCTCGCCGGCGCGGAGATCGAACTCGTCAGCATGGTCGCCCGGGAAGGCCGGCTGCGTACCGCACTGGCCGGGCTCAAGGACTACAACTTCGACTACGTCTTCATCGACTGCCCGCCCTCGCTGGGACTGCTGACCATCAACGCGCTGGTCGCCGCACCGGAGGTGCTGATCCCCATCCAGTGCGAGTACTACGCCCTGGAAGGGGTGGGGCAGCTGCTGCGCAACATCGAGATGGTCAAGGCGCACCTCAACCCGCAACTGGAGGTGACTACCGTGGTGCTGACGATGTATGACGGGCGCACCAAACTCGCCGATCAAGTCGCTGCCGATGTTCGGTCACACTTCGGCGATAAGGTATTGCGGACCGTCATCCCGCGCAGCGTCAAGGTCTCCGAGGCGCCCGGCTACGGCATGACGATCCTGGATTACGACCCGGGCTCGCGGGGGGCGATGAGCTATCTGGACGCCAGCCGCGAGATCGCCGAGCGCGGCCAGCCCGGGCAGGACCGGTAGGCGGGTGCCCGCAGGGGACCACACCCGGAGAACAGGGGAGAGAGTGCAATGACCCAGTCGCCATCACGCAAGCGCAGCGGCCTCGGTCGCGGGCTGGCCTCGCTCATCCCCACCGGGCCCGGTGACGGCGACGGCTCGTCGTACGGGCCTCGAATGGGCGACGCCGCCGCCGACGTGGTCATCGGCGGATCGGCGGACGGCAACGGCGCTTCCGCCGCGACCGATGTCGGCGCGGTCTACCGCGAGATCGACCCCGGCGCCATCGAGCCCAACCCGCGCCAGCCCCGTCAGGTCTTCGACGAGGAAGCGCTCTCCGAACTCGTCCACTCAATCCGCGAGTTCGGCCTCATGCAGCCGATCGTCGTGCGTACCCTGCCCGTCGCGCCCGGCGAGAGGCAGCGTTATCAACTCGTGATGGGGGAGCGCCGCTGGCGGGCCGTCCAGCAGGCCGGGCTCGACACCATCCCGGCGATCGTGCGCGAGACCGCCGACGACGGCATGCTGCGCGACGCCCTGCTGGAGAACATCCACCGGGTGCAGCTGAACCCGCTGGAGGAGGCGGCCGCCTATCAGCAGCTGCTCGACGAGTTCGGGGTCACCCACGATGAACTGGCCGCGCGCATCGGACGGTCGCGGCCCTTGATCACCAACATGATCCGGCTGCTGCGGCTGCCGATCGCGGTACAGCGGCGGGTCGCCGCCGGTGTGCTGTCGGCCGGCCACGCCCGCGCGCTGCTCTCCCTCGAGGGCGGCCCGGAGAAGCAGGAGGAGCTCGCCGCGCGCATCGTGGCCGAGGGGTTGTCCGTGCGCGCCACCGAGGAAGCGGTCACGCTGGCCAACCGCGCCGAAGGCGCCGCACCGTCGCCCCAGCGGCGCAAGCCCATCCACATGCCCGGCCTTCAAGATGTTGCTGAACGCCTCTCCACGGCGTTCGACACCCGGGTCACGGTCAGCCTGGGCAAACGCAAGGGCAAGATCGTGGTCGAGTTCGGGTCGGTCGACGATCTGCAACGCATCGTCGAGTTGATGACCGCCGCAGAGCGCTGACCAGCCACCCGCGGTAATTACGTCACTGTGACGCTGACCCCGGATACCGGCCCGCATGAAGCCCGGTGGGTAGCCAATCCCGCTGTGGCTCAACCGATTTCGTGCCTACGCCGGTCATCGGCACGGTGTGCTGAGGAAACGGAACCGCCGCCGCCGGAGCCTTCTATCCTGGAAGGGCAGCAGTACCTCTCGGCACCGCATGGAACCCGGGGAGTTTAGTGTCAGCACGAATCGCGCCGCTTCGGCTCGACGCCTTCGAGCAGCTACCCAAGCACGCCCGTCGCTGCGTGTACTGGGAGGTCGATCCGTCGACTCTCGAGACGGGTGCTGACGCCGTCCCCGCCAAAAGCGCCCACTTGTCGGACCCCGAATTCGAGAAGGAAGCCTGGCTGTCGATGGTCATGCTGCAATGGGGGCCGTGCGGGCAGATCGCGGTGCAGTGCCCCGACGGAGCCGAGGACGAACCGGTTATCCTGCGCGGTGACGAGCAGTGCCTGGGCTATGCGTTTTACGCTCCGCCGACCGCGGTGCCCCGCGCCCGTCGTTTCCCGACCGGACCGGTCAGCGCCGACGCGGTGCTCTTGACGTCGCTGGGGGTTGAGCCGTGCGACGACGCCGACACCTTGCCGCGCAGCCTGATCGCCGCGGTCGTCGGCGACCTGGTGCGCCGCGGCGCGCGCGCGTTGGAGGCGTTCGGTCACACCGCCGCCGTCAGTGAACTCGCTGACTCCGACGCGGTGACACCGTCGTTGCGCGCGGTGATGGACGTGCTCGGCGATTGTTCGGTGGACCAGTGCGTGATGTCCGTGGACATGTTGCAGGACGCGGGCTTCGTCGTCGTCGCTGCGCACCCGTACTTCCCGCGGCTGCGGCTCGAACTCGAACAGGGCCTCGGCTGGAAGGCCGACGTGGAGGCGGCGCTGGAACGGCTGCTGGAGAACGCGGCGCTGCAACAACCCGTCGGCGCGGGCGCCCGCTGGTCTGAGTAGGCCCGGGTCAGGACCGGCCGACCCGGCCGGCCTTTTCGACGGACAATTCGTGTGCCAGCAGCTCGGCGAACGTGAATGTCCCTGTGGGACGGTCGTTTTTACCGAGCAGGTAGAGCCGTTTGACCGCGGCGAGAATACCCTCGGCGATGGAGTCACGGGTCTGGGTGGACACCAGCATGTCGCGGTCACGGGGGTTGGTGACATAGCCGACGTCGACCTGCACGGTGGGCATCCTGGTCAACCGCAGCAGATCCCATGTTCGGCCGTGCGTGCGGCAGTCCCGTAAACCGGTGCGCGCCACCACTTCTCGCTGAATGAAGTCGGCCAGGTTGCGGCCGATCGTGGACACCGAGCCGTGCGAGTTGCCGAAGTGGAACGAGGCGACCCCGTTCGCCGCGGGCGTGGGTTGGGTGGCGCAGCGCAGGCTGATCATCAGGTCGGCGCCTACGGTGTTGGCGGTGGCGGCCCGTTCGGCGTCGGAGGGCGACGCGTTGGGCGGACGCGACAGAAAGGTCTCCATCCCGATCGCGGTCATCCGGCCCTCCAGCCGACTGGCCAAGTCCCACAGGATGTCTGCTTCGCTGATCGGTCCGTTCGGGCCGTCGATGATCAGCCCGTGGTCGGCGCCGCCGCGGCCCGGGTCGATGATGATGCGCTTACCCGACAGCCGCGGCCCGGACTGGCGCACCAGCTCCTCCTCGCGGATCGCGTGCGGCGAGCCGCCGGTGACGCGAGAACCCAGAAAGTACAAGGACCGCAACGTTTCCGGGCCGCAAATCCCGTCCGGGTACAGCCCGTACTCACGCTGATACGACATCAGTGCGTTGTGCGTACTCAACCCGAAATAGCCGTCGACCAGGCCGGTGTAGAAACCCAGATCCTGCAACCGGGCCTGCAGCGTGGCCACGTCGTCGCCGTACATCGGGGCGCCGAACTGGTGGTTGAGCGTGCGGGCGCCGAGCCGGTACGAAGCTTCTTTGAGCGCACGGTAAGTGGCTTCTCCGACGATGCCGTCGACCAACAGCCCCCGGTGCTGCTGAAAGGCGCGGACCGCATGATCCAGGTCGTCGTCGAACATGTCGGCCGCGACGTGCTTGCCGGTGGTGATCTCGTCGTCGGGGTTTTCGATCATGCCCAACGCAGCCAGCGCAGCCCGTATCTCGGCGACCGCGGCTTCGCGGTCACCGCGACGCAGACTCGACATGGGCGACCTTTCGATCACGGGTGTCAGCGGTTGCTCGCGCGCTGACCAGGCATCAGTGACTTAGCCAGCATTGTCTCAGACACCCGCGTGATTCGAGAAAACGCCAGGCGGGTGTTCGGCCGTCGGGTTGCGGCGTTACACCACGTCGTCGAGTTCGCGCAGCAGCGCGGCCTTGCCTTTTGCTCCGACGATGCGCTTGACCGGTTCGCCGTCCTTGAACAGGATCAGCGTCGGGATCGACACGACCTGAAAGTCGCGGGCGGTTGCCGGGTTGGCGTCGACGTCGATCTTGGCGACGGTGAGCTGGCCGGCCTTCTCGGCGGCGATCTCCTCGAGTACCGGGGCGACCATCTTGCACGGGCCGCACCACGTCGCCCAGAAGTCGACGAGCACCGGGGTGCTGCTTGACAACACGTCCTCGGAGAACGAGTCGTCGGTCACGGCGACGGTAGCGGAGGGGGTGGTCTCAGCCATCGGGTGGTACTCCAATCAGGCGGGGGTGGATGTCTCTTCATCGGCTGGGGCAGAACCGATTTCGGCGAGCCAGCGTTCGGCATCGATGGCCGCCGCGCAGCCGCTGCCCGCCGCGGTGATCGCCTGCCGGTAGACGCGGTCGACGAGGTCGCCCGCAGCGAACACGCCCTCGAGCGACGTGTGCGTCGTGCGGCCCTGGGTCAACACGTAGCCGTCCTCGTCGAGGTGGATCTGGCCGCGCACCAGCTCCGAACGCGGGTCGTGCCCGATCGCGACGAACACCCCGGTGACCGCCAGCTTGGACTCCTCGCCGGTGAGCTTGTTGCGCAACCGCACGCCGCTGACCTTGGGGCTGCCCTCGATCTCGACGACTTCGGTGTTCGTCACGAAGGTGATCTTGTCGTTTGCCCTGGCGCGCTCCAGCATGATCCGCGAGGCGCGGAACTCGTCGCGGCGGTGCACGATCGTGACGCTGCGGGCGAACCGGGTGAGGAAGGTGGCCTCCTCCATTGCCGAGTCGCCGCCGCCGACCACGATGATGTCCTCGTCGCGGAAGAAGAAGCCGTCACAGGTGGCGCAGGTGCTCACGCCCATGCCGATCAGTGCTTCCTCCCCGGGCACGCCGAGGTGGCGCGCCGCGGCGCCCATCGCGAGGATCACCGCGCGGGCCCGGTGGGTTTCGTCGCCGACGGTGACCGTCTTGATCGGCCCGTCCAGCGACACCGCCTCCACGTCCTCCATGCGCAGGTCGGCGCCGAAGCGCAGGGCCTGCTCACGCATCTGATCCATGAGTTCCGGACCGGTGATGCCGTCCTTGAAGCCGGGGTAGTTCTCCACCTCGGTGGTGGTCATCAGCGCGCCGCCGAACTGGGTGCCTTCGAACACCAGCGGCGACAGCTGCGCGCGGGCCGCGTAGATGGCGGCGGTGTAGCCGGCCGGGCCGGATCCGATGACGATCACGTCATGCACCGTGGATGTCGAGGTCATGGGCGCCTTTCTGCCGAGGACGGACGGCACGAGTACCAACACCAGCCTAAGCCCAGGTGTTCCCGGGGAATTACGGGCGGTGCAGCGTGGTGCTGGCCAACAACCCGGTGTGAGCCGCGGTGCAGGTGGGTGGCACGACCACCGCGACGACGGCCCGGTCCGTCTCGCCGGGCAGCAACAGCAGCACCCCGGCGCGGCCGCCGACGTCGACCGGGCCCGCGCCCAGCGGCGTGACCGCCGAGTACCCCAGCCCGTCCAGGCAGGAGGCCAGCGGCTTCGGGTCGGCCAACGGCCCGTAGTCGGCGGGTCGGTCCAGCAGGGCCAGGATCTCGGCGTCGGAAAGCGGGATGGGTGGTGTCGACGGCGACACCGTCATGCTGCGCGCGGTCGGGCCGGGGTCGCGGCTGGTGGGGGGCGTGTCGGCCAGCATCGCCACCCCGACGACGACGCCGACCAGCGCCGCGCCGATGCCCACGACGAGGCCGAGCACCTGCAGCCGCCGCAGCCGCGGCCGTCGCACCGAGTGGGCCGGGCCCGCCCCGGCGGCCCGCAGCGCGGCGACAACCCGCGCGGTGACGCTGTCGTGCACCTCGGGCGCCGAGGCCTGGTCGCGGCCGAGCCGGGCGAGCTCGTCGCGCACCCGCGCCGCCGCCGGGTCCCGATCGTCGTGGTCCATCGCCGTCAGTCTCCACCACCGCGGCGGGGATGCGTCGATTCAGCGTGCGCCCGCGCGGCTGTCGAAGCATTCCAGCGCCTCGGCCAGCTTGCTGCGTGCGCGGGCGCAGCGGCTCTTGATCGTGCCCTGCGGGACGCCGAGCATGTCGGCGGTCTCGGCGATCGAGTAACCCTGCATGTCCACCGCAACCACCGCGGCGCGCTGCTCGACGGGCAACCGCATCAAGGCCCGTTCCACGACGATCGCGGTGTCCACCAACGAGGTCGCATCGCCGACCAAGAGTGCGTCGTCGGGCAGCGGGGTGGTGACGTGAGACTTGTTGCGGCGCAGCCGATCCAGGCACGCGTTGACCACGATCCGGTACAGCCAGCTGCTCACCGAGCTGTCGTGGCGAAACGTGTGCGCCCTGCGGTGCGCGGACAGCATCGCGTCCTGCAGCGCGTCGGCCGCGTCGTCGGGGTTGCGGCTGGTCAGCCGCGCGAGCCGGTACAGCTGGCGGCGATGGCGGTAGAACAGCTCCTCGAAGGCGTAGCGGTCACCGGCGACGTGGGCGGCCAGCAGGTCAGCGTCGCTGCGATGGCGCCCGGCCTGCTCCCCGAAGGTCCCCACAGCCGAACACTAAACGGCGCCGGGGGCGGCCCCTGACACATCTTTGCCCGGCTGGGGATAGCCGCGATCAGTCGGCGGCCTTGACCGTGATCTCGGCGATGTCCGAGCGGCTCTTCCCGTTGACTTGGCCCAGCTTGGACACCCAGACCAGCAGGTTCGACGTCGGCGAGGCGGCGTCCACCGTGATGGTGTTGGAGCCCGGCTTGACCGGGGTGGCCGACTTGAGCACCGTGGTGTCCGCCAGCGACGACGGCGTCGGCGTCGACGCCGAGCGGATCTCGACCTCGGTGCCGGTGCTGTTCAATTCGATGGTGACCTCGCCGACGGTGGTGGGCCGCGGCAGCTGCAGCATCAACCCCACACCGTTCTTGAAGTTCGGGAACGGCACCGGATCGGTGTAGGTGTCGATCGGCCACACCGTGCTGTCGTCGCCGTCGATGGCGAGCCGGGCCAGGGCGGGCGCGTCAGCCTCGCCCTCGGGTGAAAAGACCGTTGCGGAAACGGGTTTCACGGTCTCACCGGCCGTCGCGGTGTCGTCGTCCTGGGCTGTTGTCGGTGCGTTGAGGCCCAGCCGGTCACCGCCGAGCCCGCCGCCGACGTCACCGAAGATCCGGCTGAGCACCGAGCCCAACACCACCAGCGCCACCACGATGATGACCGCGCCGACGGCCAACCCGATCATCAGCCCCTTGCGGCGGCGCGCGATGGTCTCCGGATCCTCGTCGGGCCGGATACCGCTTATCGAGGGCGCCGGCGGCTCCGGTTCGTCGGCCGGGGAGATCACCTCGGTGCGGTCGGCGATGGCGGTGGCCTGCTGGAGCAGGTTCAGCAGGGTGGGGGCGCTGCGGATGCCGCCGCCCTCCTGCACGGCCCGCGCGGCGGCGGCCGAGATCTGGAACGGGATGTTGCGGTCGACAGCGCGGGGCTCGACGGGCTCGCCCGCGGGGTCGCGGTCGGCGGGGGCCAGGCCGCTGCGCACCCCGGCCTCGGGCAGCGGCCAGCGGTTGATCAGCAGCGCGTACAGCGCCGCCCCGATTCCGCGGATGTCGTCCTCGGGATCGGCGTCGGGCATCGTCGCGGGGAAGGCCAGCGCCACGTCGCCCTCGATGCTCACCCGTACGCGGCTGGGATGGTCGATCGACAGCGCGACCCCGGAACGGTGAGCGGCCTCGGCGGCCGCTGCCAGCGATTGGATGGCCCTGGCGCCGCCGATCGGCGACGGCGACGTGTCGGCGACCTCGGCCAGCGAGCCGCCCCGGATCCACTCCGCGACCACCAGACCACCCGAACCCGTGTTGACGACGTCGAGCACCCGGGCCACACCGGGCATGTCGAGCCGGCTCAGCCTCGACGTGCGCGACAGGATCTCCTGCACCTGCGCGTCGGGCAGCGTCGCGTCGGGGTCGACGAACGTCAGCGCGACCTGCCGGTCCAGGGCGGTGTCGAGGGCCTGCCAGAACTGCAGGTTGGGTGGGCCGCCGTGAAACACCAGCAGCCGATAGCGGCCACCGGCGATGACCGCGCCGGGCACCAGGTGCACGTCCTCGTCGGAGGTTGCGGCCTCGATGGCGGGCTCGCGCGGCGGGTCGAACGCGATCGGCTCGCGGGTCGGGTCGCCGCCGTAGTCCGACGGCGGCCTGCCGGACACCGGTACCGGCGTGGTGCCGTTGGCGGGCTCGGGGGCAAACTCGGTGGTCTCCTGGCGGGCGGACGCGCCGGGCCCGGCGCCGCCTCTGGCCACGTCGGGCTGGAAGTCCTCCGGACGCTTCTGCGGAATCTGGGTGGTGGCGGTGCTGTCGGGAATGGGCTTGGCGCCGCCTGCGGGTTCGTCGCTCACCGCTGGTCCTTTCGGCATCCCGTCCCCGGCAAGTGCGGCCGGGGGCTCGCGGCGGACCGCTGACCGGCTGGGTCGACGCTCCGACGCGTACGAATTCGTCTGATCAGGGTACGTGAGCGGGCGCGCCGCCCGCGGCCTCTCGGGGGCCGCCGGGGCCGGTGGCGCCGACGCGGCCCGTCCGAGGCGGCGACGCACGACCGCCAGCGCGGCCAGCGCGTCGGGCACCCGGGCCGCCAACAGCACCCCGACGATGATCGGGACCATGATCAGGCCGAGCGCGAGCAACCGCAGCAACGAGCCGGCGCCGCCCCAGTTGCGGGTGAAGCCTTCCAGGCCGAGCAACTGGTCGGCGACGTGCGCGACGAGCCCGGCCAGCAGCGAGGCCGCGATCGTCACCAGGATGCTGCGCACCACCTCCAGGCTGATCAGCCGCCCACCCGGCGGGTCGAGCGCGGCGCGCAGCAGAAAGTAGCCGACGATCGCCCCGGCCAGGAAGCCCAGACCGTTGGCGGTGCCGAGATAACCGGCGACCAGGTCGGGGTCGTTGGTCAGGTGCGGCGCGAGGAGCGAGCCGATGATCTTGACCGTGGTGATGACCACGATCAACACGATCGGTATCCACGGCTGCTGGCGGGCGTAGAACACCCGAAGCTGCAGCAGCACAAGGGCATACGGGATCAACGTGAACGCCGACAGGCTCAGTGCCATGCCGAGGTAGCCGGCGTCGACGTCGCCGAAGTTGCCGTATGCGAACAGCGCGGAGCCGATGGCCGGGCCGCCCACCGTCGTCATCGCGACGATCGGGATGAGCGTCACCATTGTCAGCCGGGTGGCCAGCGACAGGTCGGCCAGCACCGCGGCGTCGTCGTTGGCGGCCGCGTTGCGGCTCAGCCGCGGCATCACCACCGTCAGCACGGTCACGCCGATGATGCCGAACGGCAGCTGCAGTACCAACCAGGTGTAGTTGTAGATGGCGGGCCCGGAAGCCGCTGCGCCCGCGGCGATCCGGTTGCCGACGATCAGGCCGATCTGGCTGATCAGCACATAGAGCAGCATCGCCACGGCCATCGCGCCGAACTGCTTCATCCGGTTGTCGATGCCCCACAGCGGGCGCAGGCTGATCCGTTCGCGGCGGATGGCCACCAGCAGCACCGCGACCTGGGTGACCGTGCCCATCGTCATGCCGAGGCCGAGCACCAGCAGCTTGGCGCTGCCCATCCGAACCGGGTCGAGCGAAAGCTCGCCGGGCACAAGTACATACAGGCCGAGCGTGGCCAACGCCACCAGGTTGTTGCACACCGGCGCCCAGGCGGGCGGTCCGAATACGTTGCGGGTGTTCAGAATTGCCATGAACACCGACGACAGCCCGTAGAACAGCACCTGCGGTAGCAGCAGGTAGGCGAAAGCCGTTGTGAGATCGCGGTTCACCTCGGGGTGGCTGCCCAGCATGAGGTCTACCAACAGCGGTGCGGCCGTAACCGACGCGGCGGTGGTGATCAGCAGCAGGACGGTGGCCAGGGTGACGAGGCGGCGCACGAACGCGGTGCCGCCGTCGGGGTCGTCGCGCTCGGCGCGGGCGAGCACGGGCACGAAGATGGCGGTGAAGGTGGCCTCCAGCACCAGGGCTGCGATCAGGTTGGGCAGCTGGTAGGCCACCGAGAAGGCGCTGGAGAGCGCGGCGCCCAGGGTGGTGGCCAGCAACACGATGCGGGCGAACCCGGTCAACCGACTGACGAGCGTGGCCACCGCCATTCCCCATGAGCGCGACACCACCGCGGCGTCGGTCAGCTCGGGGCGGCCCGCGCCGCGACGGGGTGCGGGCCCGCGCGGCAGCCGGGGTGGGGGTTGTCTGGGCGGCCTGCCCGGCGGGTGCGGGCCTGCGGGCGCATGCCGTGGCCGAGGCGCCCCGATGCCGACTCGCGGCCGTTGCGGGCCTGCGGTGTTCACAGCTCCTCGCTCGCGCGGCTGCGCGCCGTGGCCGGGCGGTCGTCGTCGTAGCTCAGCGCCACCTCGAGCGGATCGGGGCGGTCCAGATCAGCCCGGTCGGGTTGGCCACGGAAGCGGTGCCAAAGCCGGCGCCCGGCCAACAGCACCAGCACGGCGCCGGCCGACAGCGTGATGATGAACAGCACCTGGCCGTAGGCGTTGGAGTGCACCGACAACCGCACCTGCTCGCCGAGGGGCAGCCCGTCGGCGGTGCGCAGCGCGACGTCGACGGCGACGCGCTGGGTGAAGTGCACCTCGATCGGCACCCGGATCGGCAGGTAACCCGGCGGCAGCTCGATGATTCCCATGTCGGTGACCGTCATCCCGGGTGGGGGGTCGATGTCGAGCTGGACGCGGATCGGCACCGGCAGGTCGTTGCGCAGCGCCAGCGGCAGCGGGCTGCGCTCGGTGGCCAGGGTGTAGGAGCCACCGGGGTTGACGATGGTGACCGAGCGGAACATGTCCTCGACCGTGCGCCCGACCGTGGTCAGCCGTTGCTGGGCCAGGCCGTTTCGCGCGGCGGGCGGCACCGACTGGCTCAAGGCGCGCAGCATGTCTTCGCGCAGCGGGGCGGTGTAGGCCATCCCGGTGAGGCCGGTGCGCACATCGGTGGTCAGCGCCGCCGTCAGCCCCCACAGCCGTCCGGTGACCGCGGCGATGCCCGACACCACGGCGTCGCCGAAGCGGGCGTCGGGGTTACCGAGGTCGGCCTCGGGCAGCGCGGCTTGGGGCTGCGGCGGGACCCCGTCGCCGTCGGCGATCACCGCGGGCAGCGGCCGCGGCTCGGCCAGCCCGGCATTGATGGCGGTGGCCACCGCGGTGAGCACCGCCTGCGCGTCCGCCGGCCGCAGGCTCCAGTTCAGCGGCGGCATCAGGATCTCGGTGCGGGGCGTGAGCTCGGGGTTCAGCCCGCGCCACAGCAGCGCGCCGAGCGCGGACTGCCGCCGGGCCACCTCCGACTCGTTCTGCAGTGAAATGTCAAGGGCCGGATCGAGATACGACGGCGACACCGGATCGGTGCCCGCCGCTGCCAGCGCGGCGCCGACGGCCGGCTCGAACGGCGCCGAGACCAGCTGCGGCGTGTAGCGCCGCGGAGTCAGGTCCGCGGGCGAGGCCAGGCCGGTGTCCGAGCCGTCCTCGGTGGTGGGGGAGTCCGCGGCGGCGACGGCGACCGTGCGGCCTTGGGCCGACAGCAGTTGCACCGCAGCCCCGGTGAGCGGCCCGTCGGCGATCAGGGTGGCGCCCCGCACGGAGGCGGTGCCGAGGATCTGGTCGACGATGTCGCCCGCGGTGACGGTCGCAATCGCGCTGAGCCCGGGATCGCCGACCCGGTGCAGGGCGTCCAGGTCGGCCTGAGCGTAGGTGGTCGGCGCGACGCACACCCGCTGGGCCAGCGCCTTGAGCCGGTTGAGCCAGGCCACCGCGGCCTCCTGGCCGGTGCCGGGCCGGGTCGGGGTGCCCGGGCCGGAGTCGGGCCCGGTGTTGACGACGTAGCCGCCGGTCATCGCGTTGACGGTGACCAGCAGGTCGGGGTCCACGGCCAGGCACGTCGCGGCGCGCAGCTGTCCCTCCGGGTCGACCTCGGGGGTGGTCGCGAACTCGATCGCCGACAACAGCGTGTCCAGCCGCCCGCCGGGTGCCAGCGACGTCGCCAGGTCGTCGTCGACCAGCCGGACCGGGGTGGTGCCGCCCGGCGCGCCGGCGGCCAGCCGCGGTTCGTCGGCGATCGGCCACATCAGCGTCAACCGCACCGGGTCGGAGGTGTCGGGCGGCACCACCGACGTCAACGTCTCGGCCGCGGAGTCGGCGCCGTCGTCGGGCGGCACCCCGAGCACCGGCAACAGGAAGCGGGAGTCGTCCAGCCGCGCGGGCGCCCCGTAATCGGGGGTGCCGTTGACGTTGACCATCACCGGATACACGCCGGGCTCGTCGATGCTCAGCGACGGCCGCTGCGACGACCGCAACGGGTAGGACAGCTCGAACGGGACCTCTTGGCCCCGTTGCAGTTCCGGTGTCAACGTGACGAAGTCACCGACGGGCTCGAACTGGTCGACATTGCCTGCCAGGTTGGTGCGCAACCCGGGCGACGACGTCACCGCGGCGCCGTCCTCGAGCCGCACGACGACGTCGCGCACGGGGCGGTCGCCGACGTTGAGCACCTTTCCCGTCACCGTGACCGTCGGCTCGCTGGTGGTGGTCACCACCTCGGGGGTGATCCGGTCGAGCCGTACTTCGAGGAACCGCGTCGAGCCGGGTTCGCCGGCCGCGGCGCGGGGCAGGGCGACCGGGGCGGCGATCAGGACCAGCAGCAGCACGGCGCCGGCGACGCGCGGCAGCACCGCGGTCCACCGGCGGAGCACCGCCGGCCTGCGCTCGCGCGGCGTCGCGGCGGTCTGTGTCACGGCCCCTGTCCGCAGCCGTTCGTCCGCCGGCCGGGTTGAGGTTGGGCACGCTCGTCGGGGCGACGGTTGCGGGTATGCGAGTGCGTCTGGGCGCGTCGTCGCGGAGCCGTGCGCGGCAGCGGCGGCAGCGCGGCGGGCCCGTCGGCGTGCAGCCGGTCGATCAACTCCCCGGCCACCTCGGCCAGTCGGCGTTCGTCGGCGTAGGCCAGCCGCGACGGCAGCTCCTTGAACGGCACCCACGCCACCTCGGTGACCTCGACGTCCTCGTCGGACAGTTCGCCGCCGAGGAACCGCATCAAATAGTGGTGCACCGTCTTGTGCACGCGGCGGCCCTCGGTGACGAACCAGTAGTCGATGCTGCCCAGGGCGGCCAGCACGCTGCCCTGGACGCCGGTTTCCTCGGCGACCTCACGGATCGCGGTCTGTTCGGCGGTTTCGCCGAGCTCGATGTGGCCCTTGGGCAGGGACCACAGCATCCGGCCCCGCCGGTCGATGCGCCCGATCAGCGCGGCGACCTGTAGCTCCTTCGGCCCGTCGATGCCGTCGATGACCAGGCCACCGGCCGAGGTCTCGTGCACGGTGCGCAGCCGGTCCGGCGGCCGCCGCGGCCGCGACTTCTGCGCTTTGCGTTGCCCGTTGGGCTGCTGTTGCCCCTGGGGCAGGCCGGTGTTGTTGTGGCGCACCGGGGTGATGTCGGCGGCGGGGGAGATGGCGTCGGGTGGGCCGGCAGCACGACGACCACGACGCCGCCTGCGGCGCCGTCGTGGTTTGGCCTGTTCGCCGTCCGACACCCAAGCGATAGTAGCTGCCATGGAGATTCGCTCCGGCCACACTCACCGGTCGTGACAGAGCCGTTGCCGATTAAGCTGTCCGAACGTGCCCGAATCAGCTTCCGACGCCGAACTCCTTGCCACCGCGCAGGTTGCGCTGAACCGCCACCGCGAGCTGCTCGCCGACATCGGCAAGGTGTTTGCTGACGCCGGACACGAGCTCTACCTCGTCGGCGGCAGCGTGCGCGACGCGTTGCTGGGCGACGTCCGCGGCGATCTGGACTTCACCACCGACGCGCGCCCCGAGCAGATGCAGAAGTTCCTGCGGCCGTGGGCCGACGCACTGTGGGACACCGGCATCGAGTTCGGCACCCTCGGCGTCGGCAAGCACGGGTACCGGCTGGAGATCACCACGTTTCGCGCCGACACCTACGACCAGGTGTCGCGCAATCCGGAGGTGCGCTTCGGCGACTGCCTCGAGGACGATCTGGTGCGCCGGGACTTCACCGTCAACGCGATGGCGGTGCGGATCACCGCCGACGGCCCGGCCGATTTCCACGACCCGCTCGGCGGGCTGGCGGCGCTGCGCGCCAAGACTCTGGACACCCCGTCCGCGCCGGAGATCTCGTTCGGCGACGACCCGCTGCGGATGTTGCGGGCGGCGCGGTTCGTCTCCCAGCTGCAGTTCACCGTCGCGCCGCGGGTGATGCAGGCGCTGGTGGAGATGGCGCCGCAGCTGGGCCGGATCACCGCCGAGCGGGTGGCCGCCGAACTGGACAAGCTGCTGCTCGGCGCCGACCCGGTCGTCGGCATCGACCTGATGGTGCAGACCGGGCTCGGCGACGTGGTGCTGCCGGAGGTCGGGGCGATGCGGATGGCCATTGACGAACACCACCAGCACAAGGACGTCTACTGGCATTCGCTGACCGTGTTGCGGCAGGCGATCGCGCTGGAGGACGGCGAACCCGACCTGGTGCTGCGGTGGGCGGCGCTGCTGCACGACATCGGCAAGCCGGCCACCCGCAAGCTGGAACCCGGCGGCGGGGTGAGCTTTCACCACCACGAGGTCGTCGGCGCGAAGATGGTGCGCAAACGCATGCGGGCGCTGAAGTACTCCAAGCAGATGATCGACGACGTGTCCCAGCTGGTGTATCTGCATCTGCGGTTTCACGGCTACGGCGGCGGCCGGTGGACCGACTCTGCGGTGCGCCGCTACGTCACCGACGCCGGGCATCTGCTGCCGCGGCTGCACAAGCTGGTGCGGGCGGACTGCACCACCCGCAACAAGCGTCGCGCCGCGCGGTTGCAGGCCAACTACGACGACCTCGAGGCGCGGATCGCCGAGCTGGCCGAGAAGGAGGATCTGGCCAGGGTGCGGCCCGACCTCGACGGCAACGAGATCATGGAGATCCTCGGGATTCCGCCGGGCCCGGAGGTCGGCGAGGCGTGGCGCCATCTCAAGGAGCTGCGGCTGGACCGCGGCCCGCTGTCGCGCGAGGAGGCCGTCGACGAGTTGTGGAAGTGGTGGAACGCCAGGCAGTAGCGGCGCGTCTGAAGGGGTATGGACTACTGCCTTGGCGACGGGGACGGGTCGGCGACGATCTGGAGCGGGCCACCGGATGTCGACGTGGACGGCGACGGGGCGTTCGACGCGGTCGGATTGGACTTCGATGGGGACGGGTTGCTCGACGACGCGATGGCCGACCTCGACGGTGACGGGCTGGCCGAGCACCTCGTGGTGGACCGCGACGGTGACGCGGCGTACTTCACCGATGACGGCTCCGGTACCTGGGCGGTCGCGGTGGACCGGGGCCTGCGGTGGTTCCGCCTCGACGGGGTTGAGCAGTTCGGCGGGCCGATGGTCGACCTCGACGGCGACGGCCGGCTCGACGACCGGCTGGTGGATGTCGACGGTGACGGGTTGGCCGACCGTGCGCTGGGTTCGGAAGACGCCTACGTCGACGCCGACGGCGACGGCCGCTGGGATGTCAAGCTCAGCGACACCGACGGGGACGGCAAGGCCGACGGCGCCGACGAGCTGTAGCCCCCTTTCAGCCGCCGAGACCGACGCTTTGGGTGCCACCCTGCGCCGAGACCGACGTTTTCGCGATTTCTACTCGCACTTTCCCGCCCGTTTGTCCCTTTGGGCGCCAAGAGTCCCGTCATCCGCGGCCCGGGCCGGGCGGGCCGGCGAACGCCTGCGCGATGCCCAGCCAGGTTGCCGCGTCGTCGCCGGTGGCGGTGACGTCCAATTCGGGGCGGGGCCGTCGCTGGGTGACCAGCAGACAGAAATCCTCGGCCGACCCCGTGACCCGTTGCGCCGCGTCCTCGGGGCCCCACGTCCACGTCGACCCGTCGGGCGCGCGCAACTCCACCCGGAACGGATCCGTCGGCGGCGCGAGCCCGTTGATCGTGAACGCGAAATCGCGGGTGCGCACGCCGATGTGCGCGATCGAACGCAACCGCGCGGTCGGTGGGCGCCGCACCCCGAGCGCGTCGGCGACGTCGAGGCCGTGCGCCCAGGTCTCCATCAGGCGCGCGGTCGCCATCGACGCGGCGCTCATCGGCGGACCGAACCACGGCAGCTTGCGGTCGTCGGCCACCGCCAACAGCTCGGCGTGCAACCGGGTGCGGGTGTCGCGCCAATCGCGCAGCAGTTGATCCGGCGGCGTGGCGGCCAGCTCCTCGGCGCCCGCATCGACGAAGCCGGTCGGGTTCTTGGCGGCTTCCTCCAGCACTGCCGCGAACCCGTCTTCGTCGGTGACCGCGGTCAGCGCCAGCCGGTCGGTCCACAGCAGGTGGGCGATCTGATGGGCGACGGTCCAGCCCGGCGCGGGCGTGGCCGTCGCCCACTGCTCCGGTGTGAGATCGGCGACCAGCGCGTCGAGCTCGTCGCTCTCGGCACGCAGGTCGGCCACTATCGGCGCGGCACCGGACATGGCGGTCACCCTATCGCCACCGGCCGGTCCCTGCGGCCGATGACGGCATGCGCGGCCAGCCCGGCCAGGTAGACGCCCGCGCCGGCGAGCGCCAGCGCCGGTTCCCGCCCATCAGGCGGAATCACCATGGCCGCCAACGCGATCGCGGAGATGAACGACATCCAGAACATCGCGTCCTGCACGGTGAACACGTGCCCGCGCAGCGCGTCGGCCACGTCGAGCTGCATGGCGTTGTCGGCGCACAGCTTGACCACCTGACCCGCCAGGCCGAGCAGGAAGCCGCACGCCACCATCACCGGCAGCCGCAGCCCCGAACCGGCCAGCTGGACCAGCACCGCCGACAACAACGCCCCGTTGGCGGTCGCGTATCGGCCCCAGCGGCGCACGGCCATCGGCGTGACCGGCGCGGCGAGAAACGCTCCCGCCCCGGTGGCCGCGACGAACAACACCGCCGCGCCGAGGCCCGCCACCTCATCAGTGTCGCTGTGGCGCACCATCACCAACACCAGCAAGCTGTTGACGCCGAACACCATTCGGTGCGCCGCCAGCCCGGTGAGCGTGGCGGCCACCGTCGGAACCGTCGCGACGGTGCGCACGCCGTGCATCCAGCCGGTGGCCACCGCGTAGACCACCGAGCCGCGAACCCCGCGCGACCTGTCGTCCGGACCGAGCGCGCCGGGCGCGAAACGCCACGCCAACCACAGCGCCGTGCCGACCGGCACCGCCACGATCAACATGATTGCTGCGGCGCCCGCGTCGTCGGCGCCGAACAGCCAGCGGGGCAACAACATGAAGTTGGCGCCGAGAAACGCCGAGGCCGCTCCGGTCGCGGCGGCAACGGAGTTCATCGCGACCACCTCGGGCCTGGGCACGACGTGCGGCAGCGCGGCCGACAGACCAGACGAGACGAATCGGGTGAGGCCGTTGACGATCAGCGCACCGCACAGGATCACCAGATCACCGGCACCCGACTCGAGCAGCGCGGCGACGGACAGCACCATCAGCAGCCGCCCACTGTTGGCGCCGACCAGGACCAGGCGCCGATCCCAACGGTCCAGCAGCGCACCGGCGAACGGGCCGAGCACCGAGTACGGCAGGAACAGCACCGCGAAAGCGCCTGCGATGGCCCACGGCTCGGCGGCCCGTTCGGGGTTGAACAGGATCGCACCCGCGAGACCGGCGGCGAACAACCCGTCGCCGAACTGGCTGACCAAGCGCAGCTGCAGCAGCCGCCAGAACTCGGGCATGCCGCGCACCGACCGCCACAGTGCAATGGGTGCGCGAAGGTCGGCCAGCGGTATCACGTCCTGGTTGTGCCGGTATTGCGGGTCGGGCGGTGCCGAACCCGACCCACAGTACAAATCTTGCGGCGGGCCGCGCTTGTTCTCCACGTTGTTCCGTTGCTGGTGACATGATGGATACGTGTCGCAGTCGGAGGAGCCGGAGGACCGCAGGGAGGGCATCGCGCCCGCAGCGCACCGCGTGCGGGCCGGCACGCTGCTGTTGGCCAACACCGATTTGCTGGAGCCGACGTTTCGGCGCAGCGTCATCTACATCGTCGAGCACAACGACGGCGGCACCCTCGGGGTGGTGCTGAACCGGCCGAGCGAAACCGCGGTGTACAACGTGCTGCCGCAGTGGGCGAAGCTGGCCGCCAAGCCCAAAACGATGTTCCTCGGCGGACCGGTCAAGCGCGATGCGGCGTTGTGCCTGGCGACGATGCGCGTCGGTGTCGATCCCGACGGGCTGCCGGGGCTGCGGCACGTGCAGGGCAGGATGGCGATGGTCGACCTCGACGCCGACCCGGACTCGGTCGCGCCCGCTGTCGAGGGAGTGCGGATCTTCGCGGGCTACTCGGGTTGGACCATCGGCCAGCTGGAAGGCGAGATCGAGCGCGACGACTGGATTGTGCTGTCCGCGTTGCCATCCGACGTGCTGGTCGGACCCAGGGTCGATCTGTGGGCGCGGGTGTTGCGGCGGCAGCCGCTGCCGCTGTCACTGCTGGCGACTCACCCGATCGACATCAGCCGCAACTAGCCGGCGACCGATTCACTTTCACTGCACGACAGCGTGCAGGTCGCACACGTGCGTCCGCACGCGGCCGTCGACTCCGCGGACCGCGCGCCGATGCGGGCCAGGCTCTTGGCGCTCTGCCAACTCCCGGCGCCGACGGTGCCGACCGCGCCGATCACGCACACGATCACCACGAGCATCGCCGTGCCGGGTTCGGTGAACACCGCGACCGCCCCGCCCACCGCAAGCATCACGGCGGCCGCCAGCTGCGTGGGCACCAGCGAGCGCATCACCTTCTGCACGGGATCCTCGGAGGCCGGCCGGCTCAGCAGCCACAGCGCGGCGACCCCGGCCGCCACCGCGGCGCAGAAGCACAGCACTCCGACGACGAGCATGGGTCACACAATACGAGCCGCACATCCACCCGACGTGATGGTGTCCCCCGGGCGCCAGGCTTCGCCCGGGGGACATGTCCATCGCGGGGGCCCTAGCTGGGCCCCGAGTTCGCAAGCGCCTGCGAGGCGGCCGCCGTCGTCGAGGGCAGGCTGGGCAGCGCCGGCGCGACAGGCGGTGGCACCGCCCCGGGCGGCGCGGGAGCCGGTGGCGCGTCCGGAGCCGGGGGAGCGGCGGGGGTGGGCACGCTCACCCGGAAGCCCCGGACGATGGCCTCGGTGGCCTCGGCGGCCGGGACGACCTGGTCGAGGCTGGTGGTCACCGCCAGCGAGACCAGGTACTTGTCCGGGCCTGCGGTCGCGATGACGTGGCGGCGCGACGTGTTCAGCGTCATCGAGTTCTCCCGGTACGTGCCCTCGATCAACGCCGACGGCATGCCGCCGAAGCTGGCGAACGACGCGTCGGTGGAGCGCCACGCGGGCAGCTGCTGGCTGTCGACGAAGCCGTGGCTGATGGCCTCGACCGGGTCGAAGTCGCCGACCAGCTTGTAGACGGTCACCGCCGCGTTCGAGGTGTATATCCCGTTGCCGCCGACCCGGTCGGCGATCACGGCGAAGGCGTCGGGCACGTTGGGGTCCGGAACGTAGGACCAGCCGCGCGGCATGGGCAACACGATGTTGAGCGCGGTGAAGCCCTGGCTGGTCTGCGGCTCGAGCGTGACGCCCTTCGATTCCAGGAACTCCCGCAGGGTGCCCGAGGCGGCCGGGGTGATGGCCACCGGAGGCGGTGCGTCGACGGGCGCCGCGACGGGGGCGGCCGCGGGGGCGGCAGGGGCGGCGGGGACCGATCCGGGTGAGGCGACGCCTGCCTGCGCGACGCCAGTGGCCGAGCTCACACCGGGTTGACCGAGCGCCTGCGGCGCGGCGTTGGGCGTCACCGTCACCGTCTGTGTCACGGTGGCCGGAGCCGGCATCGGAGGTTGCGGAAGCACAGGTTCAGCCGAGGCGGTGGGGCCCGCGAAGCCCACCACCCCAGCCGCCGCGACGGCGGCTCCTGAAGCCAGAACCCGCCAGCGGCGGGCGATCTCGATCATCGACGTCGGTCCTTTCAGACAGCGCGGTGCACGTCAGGCGCCGACTGTATCCAGCCGACGTCGTTAGCCACCAGAGCCGGAACCGACCTGCAACCTTGTTCTGACTTCTCCGCAATGCAACCGATACCAAGCCGTGGCCGACGCGCCCCGAATCCGGGGGCTTATACCCTGTTCACGTGACCCAACCGCCGACCGCTCAGCCTGCGGCCGCCGCCGCTGAAACCCCGCAGCACCGCTACACCGCGGAGCTGGCCGGGGAGATCGAGCGCGCCTGGCAGCGGCGGTGGGCCGACGCTGGCACATTTCACGTGCCGAACCCGGTCGGTTCACTGGCGCCCCCCGACGGCACCCCGCTGCCCGAGGACAAGATGTTCGTGCAGGACATGTTCCCCTACCCCTCGGGTGAGGGCCTGCACGTCGGGCATCCCCTCGGCTACATCGCCACCGACGTCTACGCCCGCTTCTACCGGATGACCGGACACAATGTGTTGCACGCGTTGGGGTTTGATGCCTTTGGTCTTCCGGCCGAGCAGTACGCGATCCAGACCGGCACGCATCCGCGGGAGCGCACCGAGGCCAATATCGCCAACTTCCGCCGTCAGCTCGGCAGGCTGGGCTTCGGCCACGACCCGCGGCGCAGCTTCTCCACCACCGACGTCGACTACTACAAGTGGACCCAGTGGATCTTTCTGCAGATCTACAACGCCTGGTTCGACTCCGCCGCCGACAAGGCCCGCCCGATCGACGAGCTGATCACTGAATTCGATTCCGGAGCAAGGAAGCTCGACGACGGACGGGAATGGTCGCAGCTGAGCGCCGGTGAGCGCGCCGACGTCATCGACTCCCACCGGCTGGTGTACCGCGCCGATTCGCTGGTCAACTGGTGCCCGGGGCTGGGCACGGTGCTGGCCAACGAAGAGGTCACCTCCGACGGACGCAGTGAGCGCGGCAACTTCCCGGTATTCCGGAAGCGGTTGCGGCAGTGGATGATGCGCATCACCGCCTACTCCGACCGGTTGCTCGACGATCTGGAACTGCTGGATTGGCCGGACAAGGTCAAGACCATGCAGCGCAACTGGATCGGGCGTTCGACCGGCGCGTCGGTGCTCTTCGCCACCGACGCGGGCGATATCGAGGTGTTCACCACGCGACCGGACACCCTGTTCGGCGCGACATACATGGTGCTGGCGCCCGAGCACGAGATGGTCGACGCGCTGGTGGCAGCGGAGTGGCCGGCCGACGTCGACGAGCGCTGGACGTTCGGTGCGGCCACCCCGCCGGAGGCCGTCGCCGCGTATCGGGCGACCATCGCGGCGAAGTCCGACCTCGAGCGCCAGGAGAACAAGGACAAGACGGGCGTGTTCTTGGGTGCGTACGCGACCAACCCGGCCAACGGTCAACGCATTCCGGTGTTCATCGCCGACTACGTGCTGGTCGGCTACGGCACCGGAGCGATCATGGCCGTGCCCGGCGGCGACCAGCGCGACTGGGACTTCGCCACGCAGCTCGGCCTGCCGATCGTGGAAACCGTTGCCGGCGGCGATATCTCGCAGGGCGCCTACACCGGCGACGGCGAGGTCGTCAACTCCGACTACCTCAACGGGCTCAGCGTCGCGGCCGCCAAGGAGGCGATGACCAAACGGCTGGAGGCCGAGGGTCGCGGCCGCGCCCGCGTCGAGTACAAGCTGCGAGACTGGTTGTTCGCGCGCCAAAGGTACTGGGGTGAGCCGTTTCCGATCGTGTACGACGCCGACGGCCGTCCGCACCCGCTGCCCGAGTCGATGCTGCCGGTGGAACTGCCCGACATACCGGACTATTCGCCGGTGTTGTTCGATCCCGAGGACGCGGACAGTGAGCCGTCACCGCCGCTGGGCAAGGCGACCGACTGGGTGAAGGTCGAACTGGATCTGGGTGACGGTCTCAAGCCGTACACCCGCGACACCAACGTCATGCCGCAGTGGGCGGGCAGCTCATGGTACGAGCTGCGCTACACCGACCCGGACAATTCAGAAGCCATGTGCGCCAAGGAGAACGAGGCGTATTGGATGGGTCCGCGACCGGCGGAGCGCGGGCCGGACGACCCGGGCGGGGTGGACCTGTACGTCGGCGGTGTGGAGCACGCCGTTTTGCACCTGCTGTACGCGCGGTTCTGGCACAAGGTGCTCTACGACCTCGGCCACATCAGCTCCCGCGAGCCGTACCGGCGGCTGGTGAACCAGGGCTACATCCAGGCCTACGCCTACACCGACTCGCGCGGCGCATACGTGCCCGCCGCCGAGGTCGTCGAGCGCGACGGGAAGTTCTACTGGCGTCCGTCCGATGTCGCCGACGGGTCGGTTCCGGGTCCCGACGGGGAGATCGAGGTGTTCCAGGAGTTCGGCAAGATCGGCAAGAGCCTGAAGAACTCCGTCTCCCCCGACGAGATCTGCGACGACTACGGCGCGGACACGCTGCGCGTGTACGAGATGTCGATGGGCCCGATCGAGGCGTCGCGGCCGTGGGCCCCCAAAGACGTCGTCGGGGCGCACCGGTTCCTGCAGCGGGTCTGGCGGCTGGTGGTCGACGAGCAGAGCGGGCGGACGCAGACCGTCGACGACCAAGAACTCGACACCGACACGCTGCGGTTGTTGCACCGCACCATCGCCGGGGTGATCGACGACTACACGAACCTGCGCAACAACACCGCCGCGGCCAAGCTGATCGAATACACCAACCACCTGACCAAACAGGGGGTGACCGCCCGCGCGGCGGTCGAGCCGCTGGTGCTGATGCTCGCGCCGCTGGCCCCGCACTTGGCCGAGGAGCTGTGGCGGCGGATGGGCCACGACACCTCGTTGGCGCACGGACCGTTCCCGGTCGCCGACCCGCAGTACCTGGTCGAGGACACCGTGGAGTATCCGGTTCAGGTCAACGGAAAGGTGCGTGGGCACATCACCGTTCCCGCCGACGCCGACGCCGACACGATGGAGGCCGCGGCCCTGGCCGACGAGAAGGTGCAGGCCTTCCTCGACGGTGCCACGCCGAAAAAGGTGATCGTGGTGGCCGGCCGTCTGGTCAACATCGTCATCTAGCGATTTCGGCGTATTTTGTCACGCTCACCGTGACAAACCACGCCCGAATCGCGACGTGGGGAACCGGATAGGCCGTTGGCCGCGTCCTACTCTTCGTGCTGAACGATTATCTGCGTCGACACGACGGCGTGCTGACGCTGGAACATGCCAGGGAACTCGGCATGACACGGCAAGCGGTGAATCGAAGGGTGCGGTCGGGGCAGTGGCGGCAGCTGTCGCGCGGTGTCTTCTTCGTCGACGACCGGCCGCTCACCGAGGCGGCCCGCATCCGCGCCGCGGTATGGGGCTATGGTCCCCGCGCGGTGGCCAGCGGCCTGGCCGCGGCATGGTGGCACGGGTTCACCCGGTTCGCCCCGGCGGACGTCGAGGTCACCGTGCCCCGCAGCAGCAGCGGCCGGTGCCGGGCGGGGTCACGGCTTCGCCGCCGCGACCTGGCGCCAGCCGATGTCGTGGAGCAGGACGGTCTTGCGATGACGGCTCCCGCATTGACCGCTGTCGAGGCGGCCGTCCGGCGAGGCGGCGGCCCGAAGATCATGGACACCGCGCTGTTCGGCGACCTCGACGTGCGTGACCTGTGGCGGGCGCACCTGCGGAACAAAGGCCGCTACGGCTCGCCGGCCGCACGGCGACTGTTGCAAGCCGCGTCGGACGGTACACGGTCAGCCGCGGAACGTTTGCTGGTCAAGCATCTTCGAACTGCCGGCATCACCGGATGGAAAACCAACTACCCGGTGGGAAGGTACAAGGTCGACTTCGCCTTCCTGGCAGCCAAAGTCGTCATCGAGATAGACGGCCTGGCATTCCACAGTTCAACCGACGATTTCCATCATGACCGCGTGCGGCAGAACGACATCATGCTGCTCGGCTGGCAGGTGCTCCGGTTCACCTGGCTGGATCTGACCGAGTATCCCGACCGGGTGATCGCCATCATCAACCATGCGATTCGGGCGTAGAACGTCACGCTGAGCATGACAAACTACGCCGAAATCACGAGTGGCCGCGCGGGCGCACGATCACCTCGTGGATGTGGCCGTCGGGCGGTGAGTGGACCGCGTCGGCGATGACGCGCGCGACCGTCTCGGGCGACAGGAACCGCGACGGGTCGTAGGTTCCGCCTTCGTAGGCGACCAGCCCCTCCTGCATCTCGGTGGCGATCCGGCCGGGATGCACCGACGTCACCCGCAGCGCCGGTTCGTCGTTGCGCAGCGAATCGGCGAACGAGCGCAGCGCGAACTTGCTCCCCGAGTAGGAGGCCAAACCCGGCGAGGCGTTGATCCCCGAGCCGGAGTTCACGAAAACGACGTGCCCACCGACCGCCCGCAGCGCGGGCAGCAGCGCCAACGTGAGCGCCACCGCGCCGATCACGTTGACTTCCATGGTGGTTCGCCACTCCTCGACCGTCGATTCGGCGACCCGGGCCGGAAACGCCACGCCGGCGTTGTGCACCAACACGTCCAGCTCGTCGACGGACTCGACGGCCGCGGGGATCGCGTCGGCGTCGGCCAGATCGACGGTCAGCGTGCTGGCGCCGTGCCGTTCGGCGACCGCGTCCAGCCGCGACGACGGCCGGCCCGCCAGGACCAGGGTGTGGGTGGGCGCCAACGCGGCGGCGACGGCCGCACCGAGACCGCGCGAGGCCCCCGTGATCATTGCGGTCGGCATGTCGTCAACGCTACCGACCTGCAAACCGCCGTCGACCGTCGCATCATGGAACGGATGCCCGCCGATCACAGCTTCGCTCCGACGCAGCTCTCCGCCCGCGCGGCGTACCTGCTGCGTGGCAACGACCTGGGCACGATGACCACGGCCGCCCCGCTGCTCTACCCGCACATGTGGAGCTGGGACGCGGCGTTCGTGGCGATCGGGCTGGCGCCGCTGAGTGTGGAACGCGCCGTGGTCGAGCTGGACACGCTGCTCTCGGCGCAGTGGAGCAACGGGATGATCCCGCACATCGTGTTCGCCAACGGGGTCGACGGCTACTTTCCCGGGCCGGCCCGCTGGGCCACCAGGACGCTGGCCGCGCACGCCCCGCGCAACCGGCTCACCTCGGGCATCACCCAGCCGCCGGTGCACGCCATCGCCGTGCAACGCATCCTCGATCACGCCCGCACCCGCGGCCGGTCCACCCGCGCCGTCGCCGAGGCGTTCCTCGACCGCCGCTGGGACAACCTGGTGCGGTGGCACCGCTGGCTGGCCGAAGCCCGCGACCCGCGATCGCGCGGCCGGGTGACGCTGTATCACGGCTGGGAATCCGGCATGGACAACTCCCCGCGCTGGGACAGCGCCTACGCCAACGTCGTACCGGGCGCGCTGCCCGAGTACCAACGCGCCGACATCGCCATCGTCACCGACGCCAGCCAGCGCCCCACCGACATCGAGTACGACCGGTATCTGTGGCTACTCGAGGAGATGAAGCTGGCCCGCTACGACGATGAACTGCTGCCCAAGGTGATGAGCTTCGCCGTCGAGGACGTGTTCGTCTCGGCGATCCTGGCGGTCGCGTGCGACGTGCTCGCCGAGATCGGCGAGGACTACGGCCGTCCCCACGCCGACGTGCGCGACCTCTATACGTGGGGCCAGCGGTTCCGCGCCGGAGTCATCGACGCCACTGACGAAAGAACCGGCGCGGCACGGGATTTCGATGTGAGGACCGGCAAGTGGGTGGCCACCGAAACGGTCGCGCAGTTCGCCCCGTTGTTGTGCGGGGGGCTTCCCCACGACAAGGAACGCACGCTGGTGAAGCTGCTGGAGGGCCCACGTTTCTGCGGGCACCCCGACCTCAAGTACGCCTGCATCCCGTCGACGTCACCGGTGTCGCGCGACTTTCGTCCCCGCGAGTATTGGCGCGGGCCGGTGTGGCCGGTGATGACGTGGCTGTTCTCGTGGTGCTTCGGCCGGCGCGGCTGGGCCGAACGCGCCCGGTTGCTGCGCAAGGAAGGTCTGCGGCAGGCCAGCGACGGCAGCTTCGCCGAGTACTACGAACCGTTCACCGGCGAGCCGTTGGGCAGCATGCAGCAGTCGTGGACCGCGGCGGCGGTACTGGACTGGCTGGGATGACGGCTGGCTACTCGGCCAGCCGCTCGAGCGGGGCGATCGCCTTGGTCAGCATCTCCAGATCTTCGGGGCTGAGCTTGGCCAGCAGCGTGGCCAGGTGCGCCCGCCGCGCCCTCAACGCCTCCTGATGCTGCGACCGCCCCTCCGGGGTGATGTCGACCAGCACCGCCCGCAGGTCGGACGGGTCGCGTGAGCGTTTGACCAGCCCGAGCTTCTCCAGCCGACGGATCGCGACCGTGGTGGTCGGGGTGCGGACGCGCTCGTGGGCGGCCAGATCGGTCATCCGCAGCGGCCCCTGATCGAGCAGTGTCAGCAGGATCGACAGCTGCGCCAAGGTGAGGTCACCGGCTTCCGCGCGGTTGGTATCGCTGCGCCGCAGCACGGAGAAGACCCGGGACAGCACCCGCTGCAGCTCCCCCGCCAACTCCGTGACCTGCGGTTCCACCTCGGCCATAATTCGGCAGTCTAACCTGTCTGAGCCTGCCAAGTTCGATGACGGCGGATTTCACTTCACAGAACTTGAGACAGGAATCGCCGCAGGCGGTCGGTCTCGGCGGCCTCGAAGATCTGCTCGGGCCGGCCCGATTCGACCACCTGCCCGTGATCCATGAACACCACGGAGTCCGACGTCGAGCGGGCAAAGCCCATCTCGTGGGTGACCACCACCATCGTCATCCCGTCCGTCCCCAGGTCGGCGATCAGGGCCAGGATGCCCTTGACCAGCTCGGGATCCAGCGCCGAGGTGGCCTCGTCGAAGAACATCACCTGTGGCGCCATCGCCAACGCTCTGGCGATCGCGACGCGCTGCTGTTGGCCACCCGACAGCGTCGTGGGCCGCACGTTGGCCTTGTGACGCAGCCCGACGCGCTCCAGCTGCGCCAGCCCGAGCTCGCGGGCCTCGTCGGCGCCGAGGCGTTTGAGCTTGCGCGGCGCCAACGTCACGTTGTCCAGCACGCTGCGGTGCGGAAACAGGTTGAAGCTCTGAAACACCATCCCGATGCGCTGACGCAGCCGGTCGGGGTTGTCCTTGAGCACCGAGCGCCCGTCGAGCAGGATGTCGCCGCGGTCGGGCTCGTAGAGCCGGTTCAACGTCCGCAGCAGTGTGGACTTGCCCGACCCCGACGGCCCGATCACCGCCGCGGTGGTGCCCGCCGGCACGTCGAGGTGCACTCCGCGCAGCACCGGGTTCGGCCCGAACGACAGGTGAATATCCTTGGCGGTCAACGACACCGGCGTAAACTGGGCCATCAGATCATCTCTTGCGACGTGGACAGCTCAAGCGGGTCCTCCTCTGTCGGCGCCCGGCCGCGCCGCAGCCGGGCGTCGATGTAGTTCACCAGATGGGTCAGGGGCACGGTCAACGCCAGATAGAACAGGCCCGCCGCGACGAGCGGGGACAGGTTCCCGGTCTGCGCGTTGAGGTCGCGCCCGACCTGAAACAGCTCGCGCTGATCGGCGACCAGACCCAGGAAGTACACCAGCGACGACGCCTTGAGCAACGAGATGAACTGGTTCATCAGGGCAGGCAACACCCGCCGGATGCCCTGCGGCACCACCACCAGACGCATCGATGCGGAATAGGAAAAGCCAAGCGCGCGCGAGGCTTCCAATTGGCCGGCCTCCACGCTCTGGATGCCGGAGCGGAAGATCTCCCCGACGTAGGCGGCGGCCATCAGCCCCAGCGCGGCGATGCCGAGCGGAAACGGGTTGTTGCCGGTCAGATCGCCGACCACCGGCCCGAGCCCGAGACCGATCAGCAGGATGATCACCACTTCGGGCAGGCCGCGGAAGATGTCGGTGTACACCCGCGCCGGCCATCGCAGCAGGCGGTGTCGCGAGATCCCGGCGACGGCCAGCGCCATGCCGAGCGCCAGCCCGATCACCGACGCGCAGATCGTGAGGATCAGCGTGTTGGGCAGGCCGGTGGTGAACAGGACCGGGATCGCCTGCTTGTACAGGCCCCAGTCCAGAAACGAGTCCTTCAGTTGGGACAGCGTCGATTTCTGTTGCGCGGGTCCGGTGCTGTCGGACTCCTGCTGCTGCGCGGCGATCGCGTCGAAGTCGGGCAGCTGCGGCAGCGGAGCCGCCTTCGAACCCGGCTTCCAGCCCGGCGGCAGCGCACGCGGCACCCAGTCGGAATACAGCCGCGCCCAGGTGCCGTCGGCGATCACCGCGTCCAGGCCTGCGTTCAACGCGTCGATGAGCGGCTGGTTCTCCTTGGCGACCGCGTAGGCGATGAAATTGTCCAAGCTGAACGTGTTTTCGACGATCTCGGCGGGATCGCCGGGCTGCACCGTGCCCTCGGCCTGCTGCGACGGCGCCACCCACGCGTCCAGTTGGCGGGACTTCAGGCTGGCGTAGACGGTGTTGTAGTCGGGATAGATCACCGGCTGCAGGCCCAAGGTGTCGACCACGTAGGACTCCTGCACGGTGCCCTGCACGACGCCGATGCGCTGCCCGGAGGCGAGGTCGCCGAACCCGGTGATGGGCGAGCCGGCGGGCACCACCAGCGAGAAGTAGCCGAAGTCGTAGCCGTTGGTGAACCCGACCGTGCGGCGCCGCGCCTCGGTCGTCGTGATCGAGGAGGAGCCGACGTCGAAGCGCCGCGAGGCCACCTGGGCCAACAGCCCGGAGAACTCGGTACCGACGAAGTTGATCCGCAGGCCCAGCCTCTCGGCGATCGCCCGCAGCAGCTCGTTGTCGAACCCGGTGAACTGGCCCGCGGAGTCGATGCAGATGCTCGGTGGCGCGTCGGAAAGGGTGCCGACGGTCAACGTGCCCGGGGTGCTCAGACCGAGCGCGCCGACATCGACGGTGTCCAGCGGTACGACGGTGGCAGTCGTATAGCGGTCCTCGTCAGGGCCTTTGGCCGCCGCGGCCAGGTTGGTGGGCAGCGCGCTGGCGCTGGCGATCCCCGGCGGCGCGCACTGGTCGACCTGCGCCCGAGCCGGCGAAGCCAAACCCATGCCGCCGATCAACAACGCGATCAGCGCTAAGACGGTTGCCTTCATTCCTGCAACGTAGCGAGCGTCGGCGCCGCGGCGCTGTCTTCAACTCAATTGGAACGCAACGCCGGGTGCGCCGACGGAGTGAACACGCCACGGCGCACCAGCTCGGCGAGCATGATCCGGGCCATCACCTCGGACCGCGCGGCGCAGGTCGCGCGCGCCGCGTCGGGGTCGCCGCGTCGGATCGCGTCGGCCTCGTCTTCGTAGAACGGCAGCATCTCGTCGTGACTGCCCTGGTAGGCGCCCCAGAACGCGCGCGGTACCAGCGCCTGGGACGCCCTGATCAGGGCCAGCAGCCGCGGCCCGGCGTAGGTGTCGTTGACGAGCCGCCGGAATTCCCAGCCGGCTTCGTTGAAGGCGCGCGACTCCGGGTTGTTGCGCATGACGTCGACCAGCCGTTCGAGCTCTTTCAGGATCTCAGGATTCTGGTCGACCGCCGCGCGTGCGGACACGATGCCGTTGAGAACGCCGTACACCTCGTGATGTTCCCGCACCACCGACTCGTCGAACGGTTCGACGTATGCGCCGCGGTGATAGAGCGTGGACAAGATGCCGTCGTGCTCGAGTTGCACCACGGCCTCTTGGATGGGCACTCGGGACAGGCCGAGCGCGCGGGAGATCTCGTTGCGGTCGATCCGGTCGCCCGAGCGGAGTTTGCCCGTCAGTATCAGGTTGACCACATACGAAACCACGAGGTCTTTTTCTTTGACCCCATACTTTTTGGGCATCGCGGCGACAGTGTCTCACGCTTTTTGTATGCATGAAGCCGATACGCCGGTTCGGCGTGGTCAGCCCTGGCGCCGGTCACGCCAGCGGCACAGCGCCTCGGCCTCGGTGAGGTCGTAGTCGGGTCCGTTGGCGCCGACGGTGAGAAGGGTGACCCCGAGATCGGCCAGCGCGTCGGCTTCGGCGAGCAACGCGTCGATGGTCTTGCCGGACACGCCCGCCGACCGCTCGATCGCAGCGGGGTCGCGGCTGACGTCCGAACAGTGCCGGGCGAGGATCTCGGCCTTGCGCGGATATCCGGCGCTGCCGCTGAACGTGTGCCAAATGTCGGCGTGACGCGCCACCAGCCGCAGCGTTTTCCGTTCTCCTTCGCCGCCGATCAGCACCGGGATCTGCCGGGTCGGCGGCGGGTTCAGCTTGGCCAGCCGCGACGTGATCCGGGGCAGGCCGGCGGCCAGGTCGTCGAGGCGGCTGCCCGCGGTGCCGAACTCGTAGCCGTATTCGTCGTAGTCCTTCTGCTTCCAGCCCGAGCCGACGCCAAGGATCAGTCGGCCGTCGCTGATGTGGTCGACGGCGCGGGCCATGTCGGCCAGCAGTTCAGGGTTGCGGTAGGAGTTGCAGGACACCAGCGCGCCGATCTCGATGCGCGAGGTCTGTTCGGCCCAGGCGCCCAGCATCGTCCAGCATTCGAAGTGCGGTCCGTCGGGATCGCCGTACAGGGGGAAGAAGTGGTCCCAGTTGAACGCGATGTCGACGCCCAGGTCCTCACAGCGACGCACGGCGTCGCGGATGTAGTGATATTGCGGGGAATGTTGCGGCTGCAGCTGCACACCGATGCGAATGGGGAAGCTCA
Organism: Mycolicibacterium pulveris; assembly: GCF_010725725.1. Classification (NCBI taxonomy): domain Bacteria; kingdom Bacillati; phylum Actinomycetota; class Actinomycetes; order Mycobacteriales; family Mycobacteriaceae; genus Mycobacterium; species Mycolicibacterium pulveris. The sequence continues at coordinate 2,366,161 of NZ_AP022599.1, forward strand.
CCGTTTCAACGTACGTGCGCGCTGAGATGAGAGCACTCTCATCTGAGGTTCATCTGCGATTCCGCGTCGGCGACCACCCTTGGTGGCATGGCTTCGCCTGCGCTGAACCTGCTACTCGGCCCGCACGCACCCGACGTGCTGGCCGCTGCCCTCGCGCAGTACGGCGGCGAGCTCGAACACCTGCAGCCCGGTCACGTCAACGTTCGGCCGAGCGGCGCGGGCACCGTCATGTACTGGGCGGCCGTGCGTCGCGCCGACGGCAGCCGCACCACGGAGATTCTTGCCGCCACCACCGGTAGGCACATCCCGCATGGCGCCGCCGTGATCGCCGGCGAGCATCTCGGTGAACCGGTGCAGATCGGCATCTGGCGGTGGCCGCAGGATCCGGCGTTGCCGGCGCTCGAAGCCGCCACCGACCCGGGGGTGCTTCGCGAACTCGGGTTGGGCACAACGGAAGTCACCGATGTCAAGGTGCGTGCGTACCGGCCTGCGCAACGCGCGGTGCTTCAGGTGTGCGACGGCGAACGCACATGGTTTCTCAAGGTGCTGCGGCCCTCGGCGGCGACGCAGGTGCGTGCCCGCCATGACCTGGCCAGCGCGCACCTGCCGGTTCCGCCAGTGGCTGGGTTCAGCGCGGACGGGATGATCGTGCTGCCCGAAGCGCCGGGAACGCCGCTGCGCAGCGTGCTGGCCGACGGTGCCGTTGCGCCGCTGCCCGAGGCGCTGGAAGCGCTGTTGGACGCGCTGCCCGCCGAGCTGACGGCGATGCCGCGACGACGCTCGCACCTGCAGCTCGTCGACGACAACGCGGCGGCGCTGCGGTGGGCCGCGGCCGACGAGCCGGTGGTGCTGGCCGAGCTGGACGACCTCGTCGACGCGCTGCACACCGTCGAGGAGGTGCCGGGGCCGGTGGTGCCGGTGCACGGTGACTTCTACGAGGGTCAGCTGCTGACCCGCGGTGAACGGATCACCGGGTTGGTCGATCTGGACACCGCAGGACCCGGCGAGCGTATCGACGAGTGGGCGATGCTGCTCGCGCACCTGTCGGGGCTGGATCTCGACGACCAATGGCATCCGACGGCGGGACGGTACGCGGCCGAGGTGCTCGCCCACGCCGATCGACGGGTTCCGCCGCGGCAGCTACGGCAGCGCACCGCCGCGGCGCTGCTCGGCCTGGCCACCGGTCCATTCCGGATCCAGCATCCGCACTGGCCCGAGCACACCGTCGCGCGCCTGGAGCTGGCGAAGAAATGGCTGGCGAGCGCCGGATGAGAAGGCGCTCATCTTCGTCTCCTCCTGCCTTCACCGCGGGGCGAGACATTGGACATGTCGGGGAAACGAGAACGCGAGAAAAGGAGCACACAATGAATCGCAAGTCCACTTGGAAGGTGCTGACCGTGGGCGCCGCGCTGACCGGGCTCGGGGTCGCCGGAGCGGGTGCCGCGCACGCCGACGTCGAACCAACCGCGTTGGCCGCGCACCCGGCGAACATTCAACTGTCCGTGGACGTTCCGCAGATCGAGGGCCCGGTGCAGCTGAACATCCCGCAGGAGTTCCACGGCCTCTACGACAGCGTCGACAGCGGAAGTTACTGGGACAGCTGAGTTTACGGCGGCGAGCAGCGGCGGCGCTTCTAGCGCCGCCGCTTTCGTCGCTAGCTAGTGCACGCTAGACACCGATATTCCCGTTCGACTTCCACACCGCGACCACCGACGGCCGCGCCGTGCCGTTGCCGCCCTCGGGCCAGCGCGACAGCGGGGCGTCGATGCTGTTGTCGTCGTGCTCACCCGGATGCTGGACGCACACGGTGACAAGGTCGTCGGTGACTACGGGACCGCACGTCTCCGCACCGAGCGGAACGGTGAGGAACTGCTTGGTCTCGCCGCGGTTCGGCCCGTTCAGCGCGACGGCGAACAACCCGTCGTTGGAGTCCAGCGCGTTGCCGTCGGTGGAGATCCACAGGTTGCCGTGACTGTCGAAGGCCAGATTGTCCGGGCAGGAGATCGGGCTGACCTTGGTCTTGTCGAACCCGCCGTAGTAGGTGTCGGCGGCCGCCGGATCCCCGCACACCAGCAGCAGTTCCCAGGTGAAGTTCGTACCGGCGTGGTCGTCGGTGATCTCGAGGATCTGCCCGCTCTTGTTGTCGTTGCGCGGATTGGCCGCATCGGGCCCTGGTTCGCCGTCGGCGCCGCGCTCGTCGTTGTTGGTCAGCGCAACGTAGACCTTGCCGGTCCTCGGGTTGGCCTCGACGTCTTCCGGCCGGTCCATCTTGGTGGCGCCGACCTTGTCGGCGGCCATTCGGGTGAAGACGGCGACCTCCACCGGCGAGAAGCCGTCGACCAGCGACTCGGCGCGACCTTCCGGGCCGGATCGCAGCAGCGGCAACCAGGTGCCCGTGCCGCGGAAGGAACCGCCCGATGGCGGCCTACCGGAGCCGTCGATCTCATCGGCGGGCACGTCGCTGGACAGCTTGGCCACATACAGCGTGCCCTCGTCGAGGATCGCCATGTTGTTGGCCATCGCCGCCGGTTCGGTTCCCGGCTGCACCTTGCGGCTGGAGACGAACTTGTACATGTAATCGAAGCGCTCGTCGTCTCCGGTGTAGGCGACGACGGAACCGTCGTCGGTGACGTAGACGTTTGCGCCCTCGTGCTTGAGTCGGCCCATCGCGGAATGCTTGACCGGCGTCGACGTCGGATCCCACGGGTTGAGTTCGACGACGTAGCCGAACCGGTTGGGCTCGTTGGGTGTCTTGGTCAGATCGAAACGGGGGTCGAAGGTCTCCCACAGCAACGCGGTCGGCTCCAGAGAGATGCCGTACCGGTCCAACCGGTCGGTGTCGACGGGACCCGGCTTCGGGGAGCCTTCGGCGGCGCCGAAGTAGTCCTGGAAATTCTCTTCGCCCGACAGCACTGTGCCCCAAGGGGTTACACCACCGGCGCAGTTGGCGAACGTGCCCGCCACCGTGCGCCCGGTCGGGTCCGCGGCGGTCTTGACGAAGTCGGTGCCCGCTGCGGGACCCGTCAGCGTGTGCGGGGTGTCGGTGGTGATGCGCCGGTTGTAGCGGCCCATGACGGGCTTCAGACCTTGCGGTGTGCGCTCGACCTCGACGACGCCCATGCCGACTGCGGCGATCTCGACGTCGAATTGCTCGCGAGTGGGCTTGTCGAAGCCGGGGAACATGAAGATCGGGTCGACGTACTCGAAGTTGGTCACCAGTAGGAAGCGGTTGGGCTGACCAGCCAAATCAGCCGGGATCGGGAGCAACCCGGCGAAGTCGTTGTTGAAGCCGAATTGGCCGCGTTGCGCGGCACCCGTCTGGTTGTTGACGTCGAATTGCGGTGCGCCGTCGAGGATCGGGTCGCCCCAGCTGATCACCACGGACTGCTCGTAGCCCTCAGGGATGACGACGACGTCTTCGCTGTTAGGGGGGACCGACGCGAACCGCATACCGACCGGCGGATCGGGGGGCGCCGCCGACGACGTCGGCGCGGCAGCGGGCGGATCGTCGGTGCCGCACGCGGCCAATGCCGAGCCCGCGCCGACCGCCAGCACCGCGATGCCGCTCGCCCGCAGTACGGAGCGCCGCGAGACGGCTTTGACGACGTCGCCGAAGTACTCGTTGTCGCTGGTGTTGGGTACCGGCTTGGAGCAGGCATCGCCGCACTTGTAGAGGCATGTCACATGCTGACGCTTGGACTTGCCGTTGTGGGAAACGAACAGGTTCAACGGAATGAGGGCCACGGCGGAGGAACTTACGAGAGCCCGGTTAGCAGGCGGTGAACATCAGACCAACGCGCTACGGCGAGAGCGCTACTCGGCGAGCACCTCGCGCAGGATCTCGATCAGCTTGCCCGGCTGGTCGCTCTGGACCGAGTGGCCGGCGTCTTCGACGATGTGGACATCGCGGAAACCCGGTGCCCTACGGGCGAACTCGGCCGCGTCGTCGTCGTTGACGAAGAACGACCTGGCGCCGCGCACCAGGGTGGTGGGCACTTCCAGACGCGGCACGTCGTCCCATAGTCCTTCGAAACCCTCGCCCTTGCGGATCTCGTCGTAACGCCACGTCCAGGTGCCGTCCTCGAGCCGCTTGGCGTTGTGGAAAACCCCGCGCCGCAACGATTCCCGGTCCCGGTGGGGGGCGGCGGCGACGGTCAGCTCGAGCATCGCGTCGAAGCTTTCGAACGTCCGCGGGCCCTGCACCAGGGCGACGGTGCCCTTCTGCGCGTCGCTCATCTCGGTGTGGCGTTCCGGCGCCGACGGGGTCACGTCGACGAGCACCAGCCGCGACACCAGCGCCGGGACTGAGACCGCCAGCCGCAGCGCCGTCAACCCGCCCAGCGACATCCCGACGACGAGGTCGGCGTCGGGCGCGAGCTCACGCAGCACCGGTTCGATGGTGGCCGCGTTGAGCTTCGGGCCGTAGTCGCCGTCGTCGCGCCACGCCGAGCGGCCGTGACCGGGCAAATCCAGCGCCAGCGCGGGCGCGCCGAGACCGAGGGCGACGGTGTCCCAGGTGTGGGCGTTCTGCCCGCCGCCGTGCAGGTACACCACCCGCGGCGCGGCGTCCCCGAACTTCAGCGCGCTGATCGGCCCGGCGTCGATCCGCGCCACCGGCGGCACGGTTTCAACACCGGCCTGGCGCGCGTTCTCCTTGAGGAAGGTGAACTCGTCGAGGGAGGCCAGTTCGTCGTCGGCGCTTATGTCGGTCACAGCGAAACAGTACAAAACGCGATCGGTGGAGCCCCAGCCGCGCTCAACGCGGGTCAGGGCTCTACCGAATCGGAAAGGGAAAGTCAGCCCTCGATGAAGGTCTCCAGCTGCGCGCGGGCGACATCATCGGGCAACTGCTTCGGCGGGCTCTTCATCAGGTAGGCCGACGCCGCCTCGACCGGGCCGCCGATGCCGCGGTCCTTGGCGATCTTGGCCGCACGCACCGCGTCGATGATCACACCCGCCGAGTTCGGCGAGTCCCACACCTCGAGCTTGTACTCCAGGTTCAGCGGCACATCGCCGAACGCGCGGCCCTCCAGGCGCACATAGGCCCACTTGCGGTCGTCGAGCCAGCCGACGTGATCGGACGGGCCGATGTGGACGTCCTTGGTCTTGAACTCACGCTGCAGGTTGCTCGTGACGGCCTGGGTCTTGGAGATCTTCTTGGACTCCAGCCGCTCGCGCTCGAGCATGTTGAGGAAGTCCATGTTGCCGCCGACGTTGAGCTGCATGGTGCGGTCCAGCTGCACACCGCGGTCCTCGAACAGCTTGGCCATCACCCGGTGGGTGATCGTCGCGCCGATCTGGCTCTTGATGTCGTCGCCCACGATCGGCACGCCGGCGTCGGCGAACTTCTTGGCCCACACCGGGTCGCTGGCGATGAACACCGGCAGCGCGTTGACGAACGCCACCCCGGCGTCGATCGCGCACTGCGCGTAGAACTTGTCGGCCTCCTCGCTGCCCACCGGCAGGTAGGACACCAGCACGTCGACGTTGTTCTCCTTGAGTACAGCCACCACGTCGACGGGATCGACGTCGGACACCTCGATGGTGTCGGCGTAGTACTTGCCGATGCCGTCGAGCGTCGGGCCGCGCTGCACCGTCACGTTGGTCGGCGGCACGTCTGCGATCTTGATGGTGTTGTTCTCCGACGCGAAGATCGCCTCGGACAGGTCGAAGCCGACCTTCTTGGCGTCCACGTCGAAGGCCGCGACGAACTTCACGTCGCGGACGTGGTACGGGCCGAGTCGCACATGCATGAGCCCGGGTACGGTGGCCGTCTCATCGGCGTCCTGGTAGTACTGCACGCCCTGGACCAGCGAGGCGGCACAGTTACCCACACCGACAATCGCGACCCGCACTTCCGCGTTTGGTGTCGCCGGCGCGCCGGCTCCGATGTGCTCACTCATGACACGAACTCTTCCCTTCGTACTAACTCGTAAATGCCTTACGGCTGCTCGGCGCGCCTCTGCGCCAGCTGTTCGGCCGCGATCAACTCGTTGAGCCACTTGACTTCGCGCTCACTGGATTCCAACCCGAGCTGGTGAAGCTGGCGGGTGTACCTGTCGATCGAGCTGCTCGCCCGCGCGACGGCTTCACGCAGGCCTTCGCGACGTTCCTCCACCTGACGACGGCGTCCCTCGAGGATCCGCATCCTCGCCTCGGCCGGCGTCCGGTTGAAGAACGCGAGGTGGACGCCGAACCCGTCGTCGGAGTAGTTCTGCGGGCCGGTATCGGCCACCAGTTCGGCGAACCGTTGCTTACCGGCGTCGGTAAGCCGGTAGACGCGCCGGGCGCGACGCATCTTCTGGGTGCCGTCCGGCGCCGGATCTTCCACGATCAGCCCGTCGGCCTGCATCCGGCGCAGCGCCGGGTACAGGGAACCGTAGGAGAACGCGCGGAACGCCCCGAGCAGCCCGGTCAACCTCTTGCGGAGTTCGTAGCCGTGCATCGGAGACTCCAGCAGGAGTCCCAGGATGGCCAGTTCAAGCACCGGGGACACCTCCTTTGCTCGTCCGTTACGGCGGCTCGACACCTCGGCCCATAGTATCGCGCCGATATATTCGACGCGAACTGCGGGTGACCCGCACGCAAACGCCGCCAGGGTCTGAACCGCGGGGCCGTCCCTACCCGGACGGATAGCTGATCCGCTTGACCCTGCCGTCCGGCGCCAACTGGATGTGGCCGCCGCCGAAGTCGCTGGAGACGTACACCGAGATCGACACGTCGTCCGGGGTGGTCGGGTCGGTGCCGGGATCGACGGTCAGATAGGTGCTGGTGACGTCCGTCGGCTTGATTCCCAGCGTTTCCGGCGCCCCGCGCAGCACGCCGACGACCGTCTTGATGTCGAACCGGCCCAGGTCCACCACCCTGGCGCTGCTGCTCTTGGAGGAGGTCGACGGGTCGTCCCAGCCGCCGCGGTAGGTGTAGTTGAGCTCGCGTCGGTCCTCGGTCGGGTCCGGCCGGCTCAGCACCGCGTACTCCGGATACACGGTCAGCCGGTAACCGGTGGTGTCGCCGAACCGGTCGTTCATCTGCTGGAGCAAACCGGTGAGACCGCCAAGGGAATGCAGCTGCCGGGGCGGGGTGAGCACGACGGGCGCGATCCCGTCCGGCTTGGCGCCGGGGTCGGCGGAAGCGCCCAGGGGGGCGGAGCTGCCCTCGAACAGACCCCAGCCGATCGCGATGCCCACGACCACCAGCACACCCGCCACCGCGAGCCGAATGCCCCAGTTGACCGGTTGTGTCACCTGCCGGTTGACCACCTTGGTGATCATCGGGACCACCGGGGTCTTGGCGTTCTGCAGGTCGGCCACCAGATCCTGCAGCTGACCCAGCGTCGTGGCGGCAGTGGCCGATTTCACGCGTTCGCCATGCTCGGTCATCGACAACTGGCCGTCAGCCAGGGCGGTGTCGAGAATCTGGCAGATCTCGGCGCGGTCGCTGTCTTTGGCCCGCATCCCCGATGTTCGCCACGCTGAGCTGCCCGAAGCCACGACGAGAATCGTAAAAGATGGTTTTCGATGGCGCGGGGCGAAGCACGTCGCGCATCGGTCTTCGCCGCACCGACGTACTCTGGTCCTCGTGCGAATGCAGCGACAGGTGGTGGACTACGCCCTTCGGCGACGGTCCCTGCTGGCGGAGGTCTACTCGGGGCGCACCGGCGTCTCGGAGGTGTGTGACGCCAACCCCTATCTGCTGCGCGCCGCGAAGTTCCATGGGAAGCCCAGTTCGGTGATGTGCCCGATCTGTCGCAAGGAACAGCTCACCTTGGTGTCGTGGGTATTCGGTGACCATCTGGGCGCCGTGTCTGGTTCGGCGCGTTCCGCCGAGGAGCTGGTCCTGTTGGCGTCCCGATACGACGAGTTTTCGGTACACGTGGTGGAGGTATGCCGCACCTGCAGTTGGAATCACCTGGTCAAGTCGTACGTACTTGGCGCTGTCCCGCCGACCGGCCCGTCTCGGGGCAGGCGGGCCTCGCGGAGTACCCAGACGGCGCGCAGTCGTGCGCGCACGGCCAGTGAATAGCGAAGGGCGCCACGACCGGTCAGGCAACGATCCCCGTAGGGGACGCGAAACTGATGGCGTGAGCGAGCCCGGATCACGACCGGCTGACGGCGGCGGACGGCACCGCCCGCCGCAGGACGCGCCGTCTGCCAACCGCACCCGACCGGTTGCGCCGGACGACCGGCACACCTCCGTGCTGCCGCCGGTGCACCAGCCCCCGCCGCACCTGCGGGATCCGATCGACGTGGTCAAGGCGGCGCTCGACGGCAATCCGGCACCCAAACCCGCGCCGCCGCCTCCCCCGCCGCCGCGTCGTCCACCGGGCGGTGCGCCGCCGCCGGGGCCGCCGCCGTGGTCGAGCCAGCGCAAGCCGGTCAACTGGATGTGGGTGCGTCGCGGTCTGTTGGCGGCAGCGGTGCTGTTCCTGGTGCTGCCGACGGTGACGTTCGCGATGGCGTACCTGATCGTGGAGGTCCCCAAACCGGGCGACATCCGGACCAACCAGGTGTCGACCATCCTTGCCAGCGATGGCAGTGAGCTGGCGAAAATCGTTCCGCCCGAAGGCAACCGGGTCGACGTGAACATCGACCAGATCCCGGTGCACGTGCGCAACGCAGTGATGGCCGCCGAGGACCGCAACTTCTACTCCAACCCCGGGTTCTCGTTCACCGGGTTCGCCCGCGCGGTCAAGAACAACCTCTCGGGCGAGAACCTGCAGGGTGGGTCCACGATCACCCAGCAGTACGTCAAGAACGCACTGGTGGGCTCCGAACGCGCCGGCGTGGGTGGTTTGATCCGCAAGGCCAAGGAACTGGTCATCTCGACGAAGATGTCGGGCGAATGGTCCAAAGATCAAGTGTTGCAGTCGTATCTGAACATCATCTACTTCGGTCGCGGCTCCTACGGGGTGGCCGCGGCGTCCAAGGCGTACTTCAACAAGCCGGTCGAGCAGCTCACGGTTGCCGAGGGCGCCCTGCTCGCGGCGCTCATCCAGCGGCCGTCCGGCCTTGACCCGGCGGTGAACTTCGACGGCGCCAAGAACCGGTGGAACTGGGTGCTCGACGGCATGGTGGAGATCGGCGCGCTGACACCCAGTGAGCGTGCCGCTCAGGTGTTCCCGGAAACGGTGCCGCCGGAGTTGGCGCAGACGCAGAACCTGACGACCGGCCCCAACGGGCTGATCGAGCGCCAGGTCAAACAGGAATTGCTCGACCTGTTCGACATCTCGGAGAAGACGCTCAACACCGAGGGTCTGCAGATCACCACGACCATCGATCCCAAGGCGCAGAACGCCGCCGAAGACGCTGCGGAAACGTACCTCGAGGGTCAAGACCCGGATATGCGCACCGCGATCGTGTCGATCGATCCGCGTACCGGCGGCGTGAAGGCCTACTACGGCGGCGACGACGCCAACGGTTTCGACTTCGCTCAAGCGGGTCTGCCGACGGGGTCGGCGTTCAAGGTGTTCGCGTTGGTCGCGGCGCTGCAACAGGGGATGGGCCTGGGTTATCAGGTCGACAGCTCCCCGTTGGAGGTCAATGGCATCAAGATCACCAACGTCGAGGGCAACAGCTGCGGCACCTGCAACATCGCCGAGGCGCTGAAGCGGTCGCTGAACACCAGCTACTACCGGCTGATGCTGAAACTGAAGAACGGCCCGGAGGACGTCGCCGAGGCGGCACACCAGGCCGGCATCGCCGAAAGCTTCCCCGGGGTGGAACACACCCTGTCCGAGGACGGCCAGGGCGGCCCCCCGAACAACGGAATCGTGTTGGGTCAGTATCAGAGTCGAGTGATCGACATGGCCTCGGCGTACGCCACACTGGCTGCATCCGGCGTCTACCACAAGCCGCACTTCGTACAGAAAGTGGTCAACGCCCAGGGTGAGGTGCTGTTCGACGCGTCGCAGCAGGACACCGAGGGCGAACAGCGCATCGAGAAGAAGGTCGCCGACAACGTCACCGCGGCGATGCAGCCGATCGCCGCGTACTCCAACGGTCATGCGCTGGCCGGCGGGCGTCCCTCCGCGGCGAAGACGGGCACCAACCAGCTGGGTGACACCGGCGACAACCGCGACGCCTGGATGGTCGGGTTCACACCGTCGTTGTCGACGGCGGTCTGGGTGGGCACCGTCGACGGCACCAAACCGCTGGAAAACAAGTGGGGCTCACCGGTTTACGGCTCGGGTATTCCGTCCGACATCTGGAAGGCCACGATGGACGGGGCGCTGGAGGACACCGACATCGAGACGTTCCCCAAGCCCGAGGAGATCGGCGGCTATGCGGGTGTGCCGCAGGCGCCGGCGCCGCGCACCACCGCGCCCTCGGAGCCCTCGCCGTCCGCGCCGCCGTCGCAGACGGTCATTCAGCCGACTCTTGAACTGGCGCCGGGCATCACGATCCCGTGGGGACCGCCCACCACCGTGCCCGTCGGGCCGCCCCCGCCCGCCGATGCGCCCGCTCCTGCTCCGCCCGCGCCCGTCGGCCAGCCCGCGCCCGTCGGCCAGCCCGCGCCCGTCGGTCCCGCACCGCCGCCGCCGGGGCCGCAAGGGCCCCCGCCCGGTCCGCTTCCGCCCCCGTGACCGAGCCCGACCTCGAATCGCCGGCTCCGCCGGCAGAAGACCGGCGGAGCCTCGACCAACGTGATCTGCCCAGCCGCACCGACACCATCGGTGCTGCGCTGTCCGATGTGATCGGCGGGCCCGTTGGCAAGCATGCGCTGATCGGCAGGCAACGGTTCCTCACACCGCTGCGGGTGATGCTGATCATCGCGCTGGTGTTTCTGGCGCTGGGGTATTCGACCAAGGCCGCGTGCCTGCAGACCACGGGCACCGGCACCGCCGATCAGCGCGTCGGCAACTGGGAGAACCAGCGCGCCTACTACCAGCTGTGCTACTCGGACACCGTCCCGCTCTACACCGCGGAACTGTTGAACCTCGGGAAGTTCCCGTACAAGTCGAGCTGGATAGAGAAGGACGCCACCGGCCAGCCCCATATCCAGTACGACGGCAACACCGCCGTGCGCTACATGGAGTATCCGGTGCTCACCGGGCTCTACCAGTACGTGTCGATGTCGTTGGCCAAGACCTACACCGCGTTGACCAAGCTGGTGTCGGTACCGGTCATCGCCGAAGTGGTGATGTTCTTCAACATCGCGGCGTTCGGGCTGGCGCTGGCGTGGCTGGTGACGGTGTGGGCGGCGTCGCAGCTGGCCGGTCCGCGCCGGGTCTGGGACGCCGCGCTGGTGGCGGCGTCACCGTTGCTCATCTTTCAGGTCTTCACGAATTTCGATGCGCTGGCAACGGCTTTCGCAACCGGAGCGCTCTTGGCGTGGGCCCGGCGAAGACCGGTGCTGGCCGGAGTGCTGATCGGTTTGGGGGTGGCGGCCAAGCTGTATCCGCTGCTGCTGCTCGGGCCGCTGGTTGTGCTCGCGGTGCGCGCCGGCAAGCTGCGCGAAGTCGGCAAGACCGCGCTGTCCGCCTTCGTGGCGTGGCTGTTGGTGAACCTGCCGATCATGGTGTTGTTCCCGCGGGGCTGGTCGGAGTTCTTCCGGCTCAACACCCGCCGCGGCGACGACATGGACTCGCTGTACAACGTGGTGAAGTCGTTCACCGGCTGGCGCGGTTTCGACCCCGACCTCGGCTTCTGGCAGCCGCCGACGGTGACCAACACGGTCTCGGCGATTCTGTTCCTATCGTGTTGTGTCGCAATCGCTTACATCGCGTTGACCGCCCGACACCGGCCGCGGGTGATGCAGTTGGCGTTCCTGGTGGTGGCCGCGTTCCTGCTGACGAACAAGGTGTGGAGTCCGCAGTTCTCGTTGTGGCTGGTGCCGCTGGCGGTGCTGGCGTTGCCGCACCGACGCATTCTGTTGGCATGGATGACGATCGACGCGCTGGTATGGGTGCCCCGGATGCTGTACCTCTACGGCGAGGAGAACCGCGGACTGCCCGAACAGTGGTTCACCGCAACCGTGTTGCTGCGCGACATCGCGGTGATCGCCTTGTGCGCGCTGGTGATTCGCCAGATCTATCGGCCCGAGCTGGACCTGGTCCGGGCCCGCGGCGAGGTGGACGATCCCGCCGGTGGGGTGTTCGATCGCGCGCCGGACGATCCGCCGCGGTGGCTGCCGGACTGGCTACGCCCGGACCGCGATCGGTTGAAGGTGAGCGTTTCACCCGCGCCGGCGCCCTGAGCCCGCGAATTCTGCGTGAGGGTCGTGCCAGTCGGCTCGGGCGCAGCCCTGGCGCAGAAATGGGCGAAATAACGGGTCCAGTCGTCGCCGATTTCGCAGATCAGCGCGGTTTCCTGTAGCCTGGCTCGGTTGCCGACGCAGGCGACCCTCCTGCCGCGGAGCGTCCGTGGCCGACTAGACCGTAGGAGGTGATGAGGTCTTCATGCGTCCATACGAAATCATGGTCATTCTCGACCCCACCCTCGACGAGCGCACCGTGGCTCCGTCGTTGGAAACATTCCTCAACGTGGTGCGCAAGGACGGTGGCGCCGTCGACAAGGTCGACATCTGGGGCCGGCGCCGTCTCGCGTACGAGATCGCCAAGCACGCCGAGGGCATCTATGCCGTCATCGACGTGAAGGCTGAACCCGCGACCGTGTCCGAGCTGGATCGCCAGCTCAACCTGAACGAGTCCGTGCTGCGGACCAAGGTCATGCGGACGGACAAGCACTAGTCCCGAAGAACAGGCTGTACGCGTCGGAGTGCTTCCGTAGGCTCGCCTGCGACCGCTCGCAGACTTACAGCGCCAATCCAGGAGGACATCGTGGCTGGTGACACCATCATCACCGTCGTGGGAAACCTGACCGCCGATCCCGAACTGCGCTTCACGCCGTCCGGTGCCGCGGTCGCCAACTTCACCGTGGCGTCGACGCCGCGCATCTACGACCGCCAGAGCGGGGAGTGGAGAGACGGCGAGGCGCTGTTCCTGCGGTGCAACATCTGGCGGGAGGCAGCCGAGAACGTGGCTGAGAGCTTGACCCGCGGTACGCGGGTCGTCGTGCAGGGCCGCCTCAAGCAGCGGTCGTTCGAGACCCGCGAGGGCGAGAAGCGCACGGTCGTCGAGCTCGAGGTCGACGAGATCGGCCCCTCGCTGCGGTACGCGACGGCCAAGGTGAACAAGGCCAGCCGCAGCGGCGGTGGCGGCGGAGGCTTCGGCGGCGGTGGCGGCGGCGGAGGTTCACGCCCGGCCGAGCAGCCCAAGGACGACCCGTGGGGCAGCGCGCCCGCGACCGGCTCCTTCGCCGGCGCCGACGACGAGCCGCCCTTCTGACACACAACTGATCAAGCAATAGCAAGAAAGAGATAGACATGGCCAAGTCGAACAAGCGGCGGCCGGCACCCGAGAAGCCGGTCAAGACCCGCAAGTGCGTGTTCTGCTCCAAGAAGGGGCAGGTCATCGACTACAAGGACACCGCGCTGCTGCGCACCTACATCAGTGAGCGCGGCAAGATCCGCGCCCGCCGCGTGACGGGCAACTGTGTACAGCACCAGCGCGACATCGCCGTCGCAGTCAAGAACGCCCGCGAGGTGGCGCTGCTGCCGTTCACCTCGTCGGCGCGATAAAGAGGACGACAGAATGAAACTGATTCTTACCACCGATGTGGACCACCTCGGCTCGACGGGCGACATCGTGGAGGTCAAGGACGGCTACGGCCGTAACTTCCTGCTGCCCCGCAAGCTGGCCATCGTGGCCACCCGGGGCGCCGAGAAGCAGGCCGAGGCGATCCGGCGTGCCCGCGAAGCCAAAAGCATCAAGAGCCTCGAGCACGCGGGCGAGTTGAAGGCCGCCATCGAGAACCTGGGCCCGGTGGAGCTGTCGGTCAAGGCGGCACCGGACACCGGCAAGCTGTTCGGGTCAGTGACGCCGGCCGCCGTCGTCACCGCCATCAAGAGCGCGGGCGGGCCGAACCTGGACAAGCGGACGGTCCGGATGCCCAAGGCGCACATCAAGACGACGGGCACCCACGAGATCGAGGTGCGTCTGCACCCTGAGGTCGAGGCCTCGGTGTCGCTGAACGTCGTCGCGGCGCACTAGCACCAGCGTCAATATCGCCGGGTGGAGGCTTGATCAGCCGCCACCCGGCCGTTGCTGTCTGTGCTGGCGAACTTTGCGGGGCGATTGTTTGACAGCGAAGACAACCGGCAGTTAACCGGGCCGTCTTCGGCTCGACACACAACACGCCCGAAACCGCAACCCGGCACGACACGCCGAAGGAATTGTCATCCACAGATTCACAGCCCTGCTGTGGTGCGCTTGCCTGCGGAAATGTATTCAACGAAGGCGTTACTCCACAGGTTCTCCCCAGCGCGTCAACATGGGGAAAGCGAGCTATCCACACGCCATGCACAGGTCTATGAACAGCCCCCCTTTGCCTTCCCTCCAGCAACGTCTAGCGTGAGCCGTCGCGGGGCAGTCCCGGCGGGGACACGGCGAAATTTTGTCGGAGGGCGGTCCTACGGTTGCGGTACCAGGTATCGAATGTGAGTTCGAGCGTCGGGCGAGGGGAGGTGCAGCGCTAGGTGGCTGTTGTAGACGACCTCGGACATTCGGGCATGGATGTGCCGCCGCCGAGCGAAGACTTCGGCCGTCAACCTCCCCAGGACGCAGCTGCCGAACAGGCAGTGCTCGGGGGCATGCTGCTGAGCAAGGACGCCATCGCCGACGTGCTGGAGCGGCTGCGTCCGGGCGACTTCTACCGGCCCGCCCACCAGAACATCTACGACGCGGTCCTGGACCTCTACGGCCGCGGTGAGCCCGCCGATGCGGTGACGGTGGCCGCGGAGCTGGATCGGCGCGGGTTGTTGCGCCGGATCGGCGGAGCGCCGTATCTGCACACGTTGATATCGACGGTGCCGACGGCGGCCAACGCGGGCTACTACGCGGGCATCGTGGCGGAGAAGGCGCTGCTGCGTCGCCTCGTGGAGGCCGGCACGCGGGTGGTGCAGTACGGCTATGCCGGCGCGGAGGGCGCCGACGTCGCCGAGATCGTGGACCGCGCCCAGTCCGAGATCTACGACGTCACCGAACGGCGAATGGCCGAGGACTTCGTGCCGCTCGAGGACCTGCTGCAGCCGACGATGGACGAGATCGACGCGATCGCCTCGCAGGGCGGTCTGGCCCGCGGGGTGCCGACGGGCTTCTTCGAACTCGACGAGGTCACCAACGGTCTGCATCCGGGCCAGATGATCATCATCGCGGCCAGGCCGGGCGTGGGGAAATCGACGCTGGGCCTGGACTTCCTGCGATCGTGTTCGATCAAGAACCAAATGGCCAGCATCATCTTCAGCCTGGAAATGAGTCGGTCAGAAATCGTGATGCGGCTGCTGTCGGCGGAGGCGAAGATCAAACTGGCCGACATGCGGTCGGGCCGGATGAGCGACGATGACTGGACTCGGCTCGCGCGGCGGATGAGCGAAATCAGCGAAGCGCCTTTATATATCGACGATTCGCCGAACCTGACCATGATGGAGATCCGCGCCAAGGCGCGTCGGCTCTCGCAGCGGGCCGGGCTGAAGCTGATCGTCGTCGATTACATGCAGCTGATGACGTCGGGCAAGAAGTACGAGTCCCGACAGCAAGAAGTGTCGGACTTCTCGCGAAGCCTGAAGCTGATGGCCAAAGAGCTCGACGTCCCGGTGGTCGCGATCAGCCAGCTGAACCGCGGCCCGGAACAGCGCACTGACAAGAAGCCGATGATCTCGGATCTTCGCGAGTCGGGATGTCTGACGGCCAACACGCGAATCCTGCGGGCGGACACCGGTGCCGAGGTGACCTTCGGGGAGTTGATGCGCACGGGCGAGCGGCCGTTGGTGTGGTCGCTGGATGAGCGCAAGCGCATGGTCGCACGGCCGATGACCAACGTGTTCTACAGCGGGCACAAAGAAGTGTTCAAGGTGCGGCTCGCGTCGGGACGCGAGGTCGAGGCGACGGCGAACCACCCGTTCATGACGTTGGATGGCTGGATGCCGTTGGGTGAGCTGAAAGCCGGTGACCGCGTGGCGGTGCCGCGACGGGTGCCCGAACCGGTGCAGACGCAGCGGATGGACGACTCCGAAGTGATCCTGCTGGCGCACATGATCGGCGACGGTTCGTGCGTGAAGAATCAGCCGATCCGCTACGCAAGCATCGACGAGGAAAACCTTCTTGCGGTGACGAAGGCGGCACGGCACTTCGGAGTGACGGCCATTCGCAACGAATACCCTGCGGCGCGGGTGACCACGCTTCGGTTGCCGGCGCCATACCACGTGACCCACGGCAAGCGAAATCCGATCGCCGCATGGCTGGACGGACTCGGGTTGTTCAGCAAGCGGAGCCACGAAAAGTTGGTGCCGCAGGCGATTTTCGCGGCACCGAATGATCAGGTGGCACTGTTTCTGCACCATCTGTGGGCGACTGACGGATGTGTTCACTGGGACGCGAAACACAAGCAGGCGCGGATCTACTATGCATCGACAAGCCGACGACTCGTCGATGATGTAAGCCAACTTCTGCTGCGGGTCGGCGTCTTCGGCCGCATCAAACGTACCAAGAAGGCCGGCTATCGCGACTCCTGGCACCTCTACATCTACGGCGCTGAAAACCAGATGCGGTTCCTCCGCAACGTCGACGTCAACGGCGAAAAGTGGCTCACAGCACGCGAAGTGCTCGCTAACCTCGAAGGAATCAGCCGCAATACCAATCTAGATACGGTGCCCAAGGAGGTGTGGGATGTCGTGAGGGCCGGATTGGCGGATCAGACGATGTCACACCGAGCCTTCGCGGCGGCAATGGGCACGAAGTTCTGCGGGTCGACGATGTGGAAGCATGCACCGAGCCGCGGCCGGTTACATCGAGCGCCCGCATTGCTGGACCACCGTGAGTTACACGATCTCGCAACCAATGACGTGTTCTGGGATTCCATCGTTGAGATCACGAGCATTGGTGAGCACGACGTGTACGACGGAACCGTAAGCGGCACACACAACTTCGTCGCCAATCTAATCAGCGTGCATAATAGCCTCGAACAAGATGCGGATATGGTCATCCTTTTGCACCGTCCGGACGCGTTCGAGCGCGACGACCCGCGAGGCGGCGAAGCGGACCTGATTATCGGCAAACACCGTAATGGTCCGACGAAGACGATTACTGTTGCGCACCAACTGCATTTGTCACGATTCACCAACATGGCCAAGGCATAACGCGACCTGTAGGTTCTCACGGATCGTGGCGGAATCTCACGAGTGATGGCGGAGTGTTGGCGAATCCGCCAAGTTCGTGAGACACGCGGGTTGTTCAATCCCGAGCGTGCGTAGATGGCCATGTGACGATCAGGTCACCGAAGCAGTCTGATCCGATTGCAGGGCCGAGGTGATTGCCGTGGGCCACACTGGACTCAAGGCGTCAGGTGTCTCCGTCTCATACCGGCGTGCCGACGACCTGTGTGATGTGGCACGAGAGTGGGCTGCGGCGGGGGTCGACGAACTTGCAAGCGCGACGCCGTGGCGAACCTTCAGGTGGTACCGCGGGCAGAAGCATTACTCGGGACCTACTGGTCGAGCACTCTCGGAAGTCACGTCGTCTACGAATCGCGACTGGAGTTGGCGCGCTTAATTTTGCCGATTTCGACGTAAGTGTGCGAGAGATCGTTGCCCAACCATTCCTGCTTCGAGCTTCGGTTGAACGTAAGCCGCGCAAGCACATACCGGACTTCTTACTAATCACGGACACCGGCCCCGTGGTCGTAGATGTGAAACCCGCTCGCCGCCTGGCAGATCCGAAAGTGGCTTTCACATTCGCGTGGACTCGCGAACTCGTTGAGGCGCGCGGTTGGCGCTACGAAGTCGCGACCGAGCCCGACGCGGTTGAATTGGAGAACATCCGCTTCCTGGCAGGATACCGCCGCGACTGGCTATTCCGCCGGGAACTCCTCGCACAAGTACGGGAGAAGAATCTCGACGGCTCACCACTCGCTGACGCGCTCAAGTGTCTGCCAGGGGAGCCAATCCAGCAGGTTAAATCTGCTGTGCTGCACCTTCTCTGGTGTCAAGAGCTGTTGATCGACCTGAGCGAGCCACTTATACTTCGAAGGCCGAATCGACGACCGCCTCCACTCAGTCGAGATCGAGCTTTGGTATCGCCGCAGTCCCGCTGCACGCGACAAGAGCCAGCGGGAGGTCGTGGCTCTGGTCGAGCAGGCGGGTGGGCGAGTCGCCGCAGTTGCGGTCATCGATCAGATTGGATTTCATGGGCTCAAGTGCGAGGTCCCGACCGCGCTGTTGCGCGAACTGGCAGCAGGCAACTTTGATGGTGTCCGCTTAGTTCGTTCCGCCAACGTGATGTACCTGCGAATCACGGGGCAGGCGCTGCCGATAGTCGGTCCCTCGATCGAGATATCTGAGGAGATCGACGATCCGCTGCCTGGTGGTGATCCCGTTCTTTGCCTTCTTGACGGCGTGCCCATGGCGAATCACGTCCTGCTACGTGATCGTGTAACTGTCTATGACCCAGACGATCTCACCCAGTTGGCGACGGTCGGCGAACGCCGCCACGGAACTTGGACAGCTTCTATCGCTGTGTGGGGCGACCGTGGCTCGAAGCAGGTCCCGGCGGCTCGGCCTGTGTTAGTTCGCCCGGTGCTGGTTCCATCGGACGAAACAGCCGATCGGACAGAGGAATTGCCATCCAACGAGCTGGTACCAGATCTGATGTGGCGGGTATTCCGGGAGTTGTTCGAGGACGGCCCGAGCGGTCCCGCCGCGGCACCCGCCGTTGCTATCGTCAACATCTCAGTAGGTGACCCCGCAGTGCCCTTCGAGACCGTCCTGTCTTCCTGGGCACGCATTCTCGACTGGCTGAGCTACGAGTACGGTGTTCTCGTCGTAATTTCCGCAGGAAACCATGGCAAGCTGACACTAAGTCCAATGGTGTCAGCCGATCTCACGGGAGCGGCGGGAACTAACCGACGTCAGGTACTGCTGGAAGCGATCGATCGTCGACAGAATGAGCGGAGACTGCTTGCTCCGGCGGAATCTGTCAACGCAATCACTGTGGGAGCCACTCACGACGATGATTCGAACGCAGTCGCGCAGGGTTACCTCGTCGACCCGACGGACGGATACCCGAGTATCAGCCCCGTGACCGCGACGGGAAGCGGATACCGGCGCAGCGTCAAGCCGGACGTACTGGCCCGGGGTGGTCGTGCGTTTTATGTTGACGGTGCAACAGCCCAAGAAGTGATCACGCTACGTGGCCTCTCGGCTCTCGGCCCTGGGCTCAAGGTGGCGACTCCACCGGGGCTCAATGAAACACACGTAGCAGGAACAAGTTTTGCCGCAGCATTAGTATCGCGGCAGGCCGCACGCCTTCACGATGTCGTCGAGGAAATCACGGCGAGAACCCCCCTAACTCGCCGCCAGCGAGCGGCGGCGATAAAGGCATTGCTGGTGCATGGCACTGCGTGGCCGCCCGATCTGGCCTATGACCCTCTATCCCCGGAGATCGCCATCGGAAATGGCGTCGTATCACGGGACTATGCTGACGGATGTGCGAGTAACGAGGCAGTGATCCTCTACCTTGGCTCGATTGGCGCAGCAGAGGAGCAAGAGCTGTTGTTTCCATTGCCTGACGGGCTTAATGTTCGTGAGACAAAACGGATCGATGCGACCCTTGCCTGGCTTACGCCAGTCAACTGGCGCAGCCGCCAGTACCGTTGCGCAAGTTTATCTTTCGTCACACCAGGCGGTGCCATACCGACGCTTGGTAAGCCAGCTGGCCATCCATCGGCAGTTACCACTCGCGGCGCAGCTACCGTACAGCACCAAACGTGGGAACTGGAAAAGACATTCGCTTCGGGGCAAGGAAGCGATATGAACATTCGGGTGAAGTGCTATGAACAAGCTGGCGGACTCGGTGGACGCGCTGTGGACTTCGCCGTAGCAGTCTCACTGTGGGTGGCCCCAACTATCAACGTCGACGTCTACAGCCAAGTCCGCGATCAGGTCGCTGCGCGCGTGGCGGTACGACCTCAATGAAGCGCGCTGACCAGGCGTAAGTCCGCAGTTGCCGCACTCTCGTAGGAAATGAAGCGTTTCGTGAGACAAACGGCGCCGCCTCCGTCGTGAGACAAACTGAATACCTCCAGGTCAGCGGCGTGGGCAGATGCAGCCGAACGTGAGAACCTACACGACCGCGGCGGCAATGACACCCGCAGGTTCCCACTTCTGGTTTCGTCACCACACCTAATTTCCTCGTGCCGATTGGGATCGCGGGAGTGGGTATGGGTCGGGCAAGCCTAACGTTCTCGCGGTCGTGCCCCCGGTGCCGCGGTGACCGGCAGCGTGGTGGGTCCTGTGACGCCGGTGAGTTTCTTCCACGGTGATGCTCCGGTGCGGTGCAGCCGAGGACAGCGCGTGGTGAGGGCGTGGAGGGCTTCGGTGAGTTCCAGGCGGGCCAGATGCGCCCCGAGGCAGTAGTGGGTGCCGCCGCCGAAAGTCAGTATGGGACTGGGGTTGTGGCGGGTGATGTCGAGGCGCTCGGGGTGATCGAAGATGACGGGGTCGCGGTTGGCGGCAGCGGTGTTGGCGAACACCAGGGTGCCGGCGGGGATGGTGACTCCAGCGATGTCTACGTCTTCGGTGGCGTAGCGCATCGCCCCGAACACCGCCGGAGCGTAGCGCACCAATTCCTCAACGGCCCGCCCGGAAAGGTCGGGTCGGCTGGCCAAGAGTTCCCATTGGTCAGGTCGGTCGACTAGGGCTTCGACGGCGGCGGCGAGTTGGTTGCGGGTGGTGTCGGTGCCGGCGGCCAACAACGATCCCGCGAGCATCAACAGTTCGCTGTGGGTGAGGCGATCGCCATCGTCTTCGGCGCGGATCAATTCGGAGATGAGATCGTCGGTCAACGTGGAGCGGCGTTCGCCGACCATGGCGTCGAGGTAGTCGTCGAGTTCTTCCCAAGCAGCTTTGATTACCGGGCCGTCGTGCTCGATATTCCAGTCGAAGATCTTCATGATCGCGTCAGCCCAGCCGGAGAAAAGGTGCCAGTCCCGGGGCGGGGCTCCGAGCAGCGCGCAGATGATCGGGGTGGGGTAGGGATGGGAGAGGTCGGTGACGATGTCCCCGGATCCAGCGGCCGCTAAGGCCTCGACCAGCCCGACGGCGGTCTGCTGAACCAAGCCTTGCATGCGGGCGACCGCTCGGGGAGAAAAGGCCTTGGCGACCAGTCGACGCAACCGGGTATGGGCGGCCCCGTCGATGGCGAGGATGCTGGCCGTGGCGCGCTCCCATAACGGCCCAGACGTCATGCCCTGGGTGTCCAAACCCAAGGCCGGCGGGTTGATGAACCGGGAATCGCGCAAGACGGCGCGGACCTCGGCATAGCGGAGGATCTCCGGGCCGTAGGGGCCCAGCCCGAAAACCGACTGGGTGCGTGCGCTGGCCAGACGGGCATGGGCCTCGGTTGGGTCGCTGAGGTCGCGGTAGTCCAGCACTGGCAGGTCGGCGTCGAACACGCTTGCCGGCCGTGTGGTGGCGGTGGTCATGAGGTCCTCCCTTGAAGTTGGCTGCTTTCGACTCTGCGCCCCGGCAGGCAGGAAGAAGATCCGCCGGACCGCGTAGATCGCCAGCCCGCAAGGTCGTACCTCTGGGCGGCTACGTACCGCTGGCCGACGGATCTACGCGGTTGTGCTGATGTTGTGCCTACTGATGGTCGGAATGCTGGCTAGCATGAACAACCACGCGGAGATTGTGCGCTGAACTGGGGTGATCTGGCCGTGAGCGAGTTGCCGACCGGCACGGTGACGCTGCTGCTGGCTGACGTCGAGGGCTCGACCCGGTTGTGGGAGACTCAGCCGCAGGTGATGGCTGCGTCGCTCGCCCGGCTGAACACGGTGGTTTCGGAGGTCGTGCCTCGCCACGGCGGGGTACGGCCGCTGGAGCAGGGCGAAGGCGACAGCTTCGTGGCGGCCTTCGCCAAAGCCAGTGACGCGGTGGCATGCGCCCTGGCGCTGCAGCGGGCCGATCTGGGCCCGATCAAGCTGCGGATCGGTGTCCACACCGGCGAGATCCAGTTGCGCGACGACGCCAACTACGCCGGACCGACGATCAACCGCACGGCGCGGCTGCGCGATCTGGCCCACGGCGGGCAGACCGTACTGTCGGGGGCGGCCGAAGCGATGGTGCTCGACCGGCTACCCGACGGCGCCTGGCTGGCCGATCTGGGTTCGCATTCGCTACGCGATCTGCCGCGCCCCGAGCGGGTGCTGCAACTCAATCACCCCGATCTGCGTGGCGACTTTCCGCCGTTGCGGGTGGCGACCGCGCCCCGTCAGTCACGGCTTCCGGCCGAGCTGACCAGTTTCGTCGGACGCGCCGAACAGGTCGCCCTTGTCGCAGAGTTGTTGCGGGACAACAGAATGGTGACCTTGACCGGGGCGGGCGGGGCTGGCAAGACCCGGCTGGCGATCCGCGTCGCGGCGGCTACTGAACCCGAGTACGACGGGAACGTGTTCTTCGTCGACCTGGCGCCCATCAACAATCCCGCGCTCGTGCCGGTCACGGTCGCCTGTGCGCTGGAGCTGACCGAACAGCCGGGCCGTACGACGAGGGAGACGATCCAGGAATTTGTGAGGGACCGCAAAGTGCTGGTCCTGCTGGACAATTGCGAGCATCTGCTTGAGGCGTGCAGCCAGCTGGTGATGGACATCCTGCAGGCCGGCCGTCGGGTCACGGTCTTCGCAACGAGCCGCGAGCCCTTGGGTATCGCCGGGGAGCTGACGTGGTCGGTCCCGTCGCTGTCGATCGACGACGATGCCGTCGCATTGTTCGTCGACCGCGCCCAACGTGTGCGGCCGGGCCTTTCCCCAACACCGGAACAGCGCAGGACGGTCATTGAGATCTGCCGGCGCCTGGACGGGATGCCGTTGGCGATCGAGCTCGCTGCCGCGCGCACTCGGACACTGTCGATCAACCAGATTCTCGACAGCCTGCGCAGCAGCTTTCGGCTGCTGACCGGAGGAGCCCGCACCGCGGTGCGTCGCCAGCAGACCCTGTCCGCCTCCATCGACTGGTCGCACTCGTTGCTCACCGAGACCGAGCGAATCCTATTGCGTCGCTTGGCTGTATTCGCCGATGGCTTCGATCTCGATGCTGCTGAGGCGGTATGTGCCGACACCGACGCCGAACGCGCCCAGCTGATTGATGTACTGGGCCTGCTGGTGGAGAAGTCACTGGTCGTGGCCGACGACTCTGGCGAGAGGATGCGCTATCGCCTACTGGAAACCGTGCGCCAATACAGCATGGAAAAGCTCGCCGCCTCCGGCGAAGCCGACACGGTGCGCAACCGCCAACGCGATCACTACGCGACCACGGCGAAGCGCCTGCACGCCGAGATGGATGGCGACGGCTTGCCGTTGGTTCCCTGGGCACAAACAGAGTTGGATAACCTGCGTGCGGCGTTCGCGTGGAGTTGCGAGAACGCCGACTTCGCCACCGCGTTGACGATGGTATCGACGTTGCAGCAATTCTGGGGACGCCGTGGTCGCTCCGGCGAAGGGATCGCAGGGTTTGAGGCTGTCTTCAGCGACCACCGCTTCCAGACCGGGGAGGTGCCGGCGGAGATCTGGATTGAAGCTGTCGTTGACCAGGCTCAGCTGGCGGCGTGGCGGGATGTCCCGGCCAGCGCTTCCCGAGCCGAGGAGGCGCTCGCGGCCGCACGCATCCTCGGTGATGACCGCCTTACTTCGCGGATTCTGTACACCTGCGGAATCACCTTCTCAGCGGACCGTGAGGCCGCGGCGCGATATTTCGAGGAGGCGCTCGCCCTCGCGCGGGACTGCGGAGATCCCGTCTGGCTGATGGAACTGCTGAGCTATCTCAGTTACACCCTGCTCCATTTCACAGGACTTCCCGAGCAGTCACGGGCCGCCGCCGAGGAAGGCTGGCGATTGGCAGATCAACTCGGCGACCGCTTCATGTCACGCTTCTGCCGCGTGTTCCTGGGCGCGGCGATCGCGTGGCTTGGACGGCCGGACGAGACCATCGGCATGGGACAGGATGTGGTCGACGAGGCTCGTGGCGATGATGACTTCGTCATGGAGGCTCTCGGCTGGAGCGACATCTGCATGGGGTGCATTTACACGGGGGATTTCGATGCCGGTCATTCGGCTGCATCCGTCTCGATGGGCGTCGTCTCCGACGTAGCTAGTGTGCAGCCGTTCAGCTGCGCGACATTAGCCCATGCGGCACTCGGGCACGGCGACCCGGCCGCAGCGCGCCGGCACTGCGAAGACGCTGCAACCACCACGAGAAACCATCCGCGCAGCCAGATGCGCAACTCTGCGGTGCTGCGCGCCATCATTCCGATGTCGCAGGCGGCCCTCGGCTGCGGCGACCTGGCCGCTGCGCGGCGCTGGGCCGATCAGACCGTCACCGATACCGTCGGTGCACCCCGAGTGATGGCGTTGGCCACACGCGCGCGGGTGGCGATCGCACAGGGTGAGCCCGCCCAAGCCGAACGCGACGCCCATGAGGCGCTCGCAGTCGCCGCCGCGTGCGGCTCGGTTCTGGCGGTGCCAGAAGCACTGGAATGCCTTGCGGCGACGGCCGACGATGACCCGCAGCGGGCGGCGCGCCTGCTCGGAGCCGCACACGGCATCCGGCGCCAAACCCACGAAGCTCGCTGTCCGGTGTTCAACGACTCCTATGACCAGACCGCCGCGTATCTACGTGACACGTTGGGGGAGAACGTTTTTGATCAAGCATGGTCCGACGGTGAGTCGCTGAGCTCCCATGAGGCGATCGCCTACGCCCAACGCGGCCGCGGCGAGCGTAAGCGTCCCACCTCCGGCTGGGAATCGCTGACCCCCGCCGAACTCGACGTCGTCCGACTCCTCACCGAGGGGCTGTCGAACAAGGAGATCGCCGCGCGGCTCTTCATCTCACCGCGCACCGCGCAAACCCACCTCACCCACGTGTACAGCAAGCTGGGCCTTTCCTCCCGCGTGCAAGTTGTTCAAGCAGCAGCCAGGCACACCAGGGTCGCTAGAAAATGATCGGTTCGTGAGACAGAACCACGTGAGGCAACCGAAGAGGGGTAGGTCAGAGAACCCCCGATACGAGACGGAATTTGAGTACCTACACCGGATGAAGTTTGTAGGTTGCGCTGGTGCGGTGCCCCGATGGCACAGCGGTGCTGGTGCTGATCATCGAGGACGACGACGTACCACCGTTCCAGAGCCGCAGATGGCGGATCGGTGATTCCCCACGCGGACGCAAGCCAGATCGATTGCACCATTTCGCGAATCTTCGCGATCTGCTGCGT
Organism: Mycolicibacterium pulveris; assembly: GCF_010725725.1. Lineage (NCBI taxonomy): Bacteria > Bacillati > Actinomycetota > Actinomycetes > Mycobacteriales > Mycobacteriaceae > Mycobacterium > Mycolicibacterium pulveris. Next base: position 2,391,473 of record NZ_AP022599.1, read on the forward strand.
GTTTCGCCGCCGCAGGCGGTTCATGTAGAAGATGTGCATGGTCATCTCGAGAAGCGTCGAGATGAGCGCAGGCACATCAGGGGAGACCGGACGGGCCAAGCCCTCATCCTGGTCTTTCAACACCTGCTTGGTCAGGACCTCGGCGAGTCGCAGAATCCATTCCTGCCAAAGATCGGCCAACTGCTCGTCGAGGGGGATGGCCTGTACCGACGCCATCAGCACACCCTCGTGATCGCGCCACAGGTCGAGCGCGATGCCGGCCGTCCTGGCGATGAACTCGGCCGGAGACTCGTCGGCGGCGCGCGCGAAGAAACGCGCGCGGTCCATGAACTCAGACCAGATCTCAGAGGTGACCACCGCCAGTGCCGTGTACTTCGACTCGAAGTAGAAGTAGAAGCCCGAGCGCAGCACACCGGCCGCCGACGCGATCTCACTGACGCTGAGCTCGCTGATGGGACGCTTCGCCAGAAGCTCGGGTAGGCAGTCCAGGATGGCGCGGCGTTGGCGCTCACCCTTACTTGGCTGTCGGCGATCGCCAAGCAGAACAGCATCGCCATCCGCGCCGGGCTTCGGTTCCGGCATGACTCCGATCCTAGTCGGTCTGCCTGCCCAGGTAGCGGCACGACCGAGCCGAGGGCGAGGACAGCGGAGACCAGACACCCTTCCCCACCTCACTATATGGATAGGTGGGGGGCTTGCGGCAAGACCCCCTTGGCGCGGCACAATCTTGCGGCCAACCAACCCGAGGGATGGAGGTCCACGTGTCGAGTCCGCCGACGCCCTTCGAAGTGCACGAGTCCGGCGCATACCTGCACGGCACCAATGCAGACCTCTCCGTGGGCGATCTGCTCGTACCCGGCCGCTTCTCGAACTACGAGGAAGGCCGCGTGATGAACCACGTCTACGTGACGCAGACATTGGACGCGGCTGTGTGGGGAGCCGAGCTGGCCAAGGGCGACGGTCGAGGCCGCGTCTACATCGTCGAACCGCTGGGCGCTCTGGAAGACGATCCGAACGTGACGGACAAGAAGCTGCCGGGCAACCCGACCCGCTCGTACCGCACCCGCGAACCCGTGCGCGTCGTCGGTGAGATCACCGACTGGACCGGACATACCGACGAGCAGATTCAGGCGATGCGTGAAGGCCTTGAGGATCTAAAACGACGAGGGCTGGACGTCATCTACGACTGAGCCCCACCAAAGTTGCCTGCGGCGAAATCCCTGCGGCGCGGTGCCCCTACCAACCGGCGGGTCCCCATGGTCCGTGGCCCATGCCCGGGCCGTGCCCGTGGCCCATGCCGGGGCCGTGATGCCCTTCGCCCATCCACGGCCCATCGGGGTGCATCTGGCCACACGCGGGGTTCCACGTGCTATCGGGCCACCAGCAGTGCGGCCCCCACGGTTGGGCGGTGCTCGCAGGGGCGTCGACCCCGAACCCGCCAAGGGTGACCGCTGAAGCCAAAGCCACCGCCGCCAAACCAGCAAGCAGTGCGCGCCTGGTGAACATGCTCATCACCCTTTACGTATCCAGTCAGCTCCAGAGCTGTGATTGCACTCTCGCATCGAATGGCACCGTCCCACTAGGGTCTTTCGGCCTCACCTGCCTTAGCGGATTAGGCGACTTCGCGCGCCGCCCGAGGACTGCCGGGGGTCGGCCACGGGGAGGGCGTTGGCCGCGCTCGTACTCGATGCGGCCACCAGAACCAGCGCCCGAGCAGTGTCGCGATGGACGGGGTCATGAAGGCGCGCACGACCAACGTGTCGAAAAGCAACCCGAGGCCGATGGTTGTTCCGATCTGGCCCAGCACGCGCAAGTCGCTGAACACAAAGGAAGACATGGTGGCGGCGAACACCAACCCTGCGGCGGTTACCACCGAACCTGAACCGCCCATCGCGCGAATCATGCCGGTGTTCAACCCGGCACCAATTTCTTCTTTGAGCCGCGAGATCAGCAACAGGTTGTAATCGGAGCCCACGCCCAGGAGTACGACGACGGCGATCGCAAGCACGATCCAGTACAACTGGATGCCGAAGATATGTTGCCAGACAAGAACTGACAGGCCGAAGGAGGCGCCAAGGGAAAGCGCTACGGTGCCGACGGTGACCAGTGCGGCGACCAGACTCCGGATGATGAACAGCATGACCAGCAAGACCAGGGTGAGGGCGGCTATTGCGGCGATCATCAAGTCGTATTTGGCGCCCTCCTGGATGTCCCGGTACGTCGAAGCGGTGCCGGCCAGATAAATCTGCGACCCCTGTAACGGGGTGCCCTTCAGAGCGTCGATCGCTGCCTGTCTGATCGGATCGATATTCGAAATGCCTTCAGGCGTGGCGGGATCACGGGTGTGGGTGATGATCATCCGGGCTGCTTTGCCGTCCGCGGACAGAAACATCTTCAGTCCACGCTGGAAGTCGCGGTTGTCGAAAGCCTCCGGCGGCAGGTAGAAGAAGTCGTCGATCTTGGCTGTGTCGAACGCCCGGCCCATGGCAGTGGGGTTCTCGGTCATTGCCGCAAGTTGGTCGTAGATTCCGGACAGGGTGGAGTAATTCGACAGCGCCAGCCCGTAGTTCGCTTCCTGGCCGGCGATCTGGTCGGGAATCAATGCCACCAGCTCCGGCTGGATCGCGGCCAGTCGATCCAAAGTATGACGGACGCTCTCCAACTGTCCGCTGAGTTTGTCGATGCTGTCGAGTGAATCAAACACGGACCTGAACGCAGAGCAGGCCGGAATGTCGTAGCAGTGTTCTTCCCAGTAGAAGTAGTTGCGGATCGGCCTCAAGAAGTCGTCGACGTTTGCGATGTTGTCGCGCAGCTCATTCAACGTGGCGATCGTCTCCTGAAAACTCTCTGCTTGGTCGCGGGTTGTCGCCGCGAGCTCTTGCTGCAACTCGTACTGGCGTTTCAACCTCTCGATTGACTTCGCAAGCTCGTCGGCTTGCGTCAGCATGTCGGCCGCGCGGTCTTGCTGGTACTTCAGGTTCATTACCTGACCGGTGTTCTGCATGCTGATTTGAAAAGGTATCGACGCGTGGTCGATCGGTGCTCCGAGCGGCCGAGTGATGGACTGCACCCCAGCGATGCCCGGCAGATGAAAGATGCTCCGGGCGACCCGATCCAAGATGAGCATGTCCGCTGGATTGCGCATGTCATGGTCGGCTTCGAGCATCAGGAGATCGGGATTCAACCGAGCGGGCGAGAAGTGACGCTCTGCGGCGGCGTGGCCGATATTGGCCGGCGCACTGGCTGGAATGTAGTGCCGCACATCGTAGCTCGTTTCGTAACCGGGAAGGGCAAGCAGACCGACGAGGGCCAGCGCGAGGGCGACTGTCAGGATGGGGCCCGGCCAGCGCACGATCGCGGTACCGATCCGCCGCCATCCGCGAACGCGCATCATCCGCTTGGGTTCGAAACGACCGACACAACTGCCCACGGTGACCACCGCGGGTATCAGGGTGAGAGCTGCGGCCAACGCAACGAGAATGCCGATCGCGACCGGTGCTCCGAGGCTGTGAAAATACGGCAATCGGGTGAAGCTGAGGCAGTACACGGCACCGGCGATGGTCAAGCCGGAGCCCAGGACAACGTGCGCGGTCCGGTGAAACATGGTGTAGTAGGCGGTGTCCCGGTCCTGGCCGGCCAGGCGGGCTTCCTGATAACGGCCGACGAAAAAGATGGCGTAGTCGGTACCGGCTGCGATGATCAGCAACGTGAGCAGGTTCGTCGCGTAGATCGACAGGCCGATGACTCCCGAGTCGGCCAGCAGCGCGATGATTCCGCGGGCGGCAGCGGCCTGAACAAGGACAATGAAAAGCACCAAAAGCACGGTGGTGACCGAGCGGTAGACGAAAAACAGCATCACGGCGATCACGAGAAGCGTGATCAGCGTGACGTGTAGGGCACCTTTGCTGCCCACTCCGAACTGATCGGCCAGCAGGGGCGCTGGACCTGTCACATAGGCCGTGACCCCGTCGGGGGCGGGGGTATGAGCCACGATGTCGCGGACCGCAGCCACCGACTCGTTCGCCAATGCTTCGCCTTGGCTACCGGCAAGGTACACCTGAACGAACGCGGCCTTGCCGTCGGCGCTTTGCACCCCCGCAGCGGTGAGCGGATCCCCCCAGAAGTCCTGGATGTGCTCGACGTGTGTGGTGTCCTTCCACAGTTTCTCGATCAACAAGTCGTAGAAGTGGTGGGCGTCGTCGCCGAGGGGCTCATCGCCCTCCAAGACGATCATGGCCGCACTGTCGGACTCGAACTCGTCGAACACCCGGCCGATGCGCTTCATCGCCTGCAGCGACGGTGCATCTGCTGGACTCAATGCCACATTCCGTTCTTCGGCAACCGCTTCCAACCGTGGAACGGCGATGTTGGTTGTGGCGGCGATGGTCACCCAGAAGAGAAGGATCGGCACCGACAGTCGCCGGATCATTCTCGATGACGTTGTCCGAGAGCGCATTCCGCTGCTCACGAGGATTTGTCCAAGCAGAAGGTGTAAGCGGCCACTCTGTTGACCACTCTTTCGTCGGTGACGACACCGTTGACGTTGATGCGGCAACCGATGAATGCGTTGTCGCCCTGGGCCACCACGTTGGCGATGACCGCGGGCTGCGTCGTCCTGATCGTGTACGACCACGGCAGGGTTGCGTCGACGACTTGGTGGGGCGCGGCGTTGACGTCCAGGTAGTTGATCGTCGCCACGGCTCCGGGTGTGCCGAAAACCTCGAGGACCACTTCCTTCGGGTTGAAAGGGGTGATCTCGCTGGAAATGTCGCTGTCGATCGATTCGTCGTGGTGCGAGCCGAACATCCCGTGCAATCGATACACGCTGAACCCGGCAACCGCTACGACGATCACGGCGACCAGCAGCAGCCATCCGCGCATGATCAGCCCGCGGACCGAAACCTGCGTCACCCGTGTGACTTTCGACAGTCGACGGCCGGCCGGGGCGGCGTCATGGTGCTGGGCACGACGGCTGGATCCTTTCGCGTGAGAGAACTCCAACACCGTGACCCGGGCAAACGTAAAATATCAACTGTGATGAATTATTCGGCCCGGCGGCGCGGGCGCAGGGTGGGAAAGCCCGATACCCGGACGAAGATCCTCGACGTCGCTCGACGACGCTTTCTCGACGGCGGGTATCAGGCCGTGACCCTGCGATCCGTCGCCGCCGATGCGGGCGTCGACATCGCTCTCATCAGCTATTACTTCGGCGCCAAGCGGGGCTTGATCAGTGAAGCCCTCGCCCTGGCCGCCAACCCCGCCGATGTCATCGAGGGCGCCGCCGCCGAGGCCGACCCCGCCACATTTCCGCAGCGTGTCTTGTCAGGGCTGCTTGCGCTGTGGGAGGAGCCGGAAAGTGGCGCACCGCTTCGCGCGCTGATTTCCGGTGCCGCCCACGATGAGGCCCTGGCAAGCCTGGTGAAGGAGATGGTGGATCGAGAGATCGTCGACAAGCTTGCCACCAGGATCGGCGGAGCAGACGCCCGCAAGCGTGCCGGCATGTTCTGCGCACAGATCGTGGGCCTGATCGTGTCGCGCTACATACTGAAGCTCGAACCGGCCTGTTCGATGACCCATGATGAAATAGTCCGGCAGTACGCACCTCCGCTGCACCTCTCATTGCGTCCGCGCGCCGGTGCGCGTTGAGCGTTGCCATCCGGGAACGCGCGCCGATCCGAGAGGGAGGAGTGGACAGGGAGGAGTGGACATCATCAAGACCACTTCGTAACCTGTCCGGGGTCGTAGAAGCTGGACCGGAGTCGGTCCTTGCAGCGAAGGATCGTGGCAATCCAGATGGTCGGGGCGCGGCGTGCACTGCGGCGAGCGGTGTTCGGTTTGGCGACGGCTGTCCTAGTGCTCGCGGTGTCGATGACCCACGTCGCCGCCGACCCGGCGGCTGACGCACTATCCAAGCTCAACGAGTTGTCGCGCCAGGCGATCGAGGCGCGCGAGGCGGTCACGGCCGCACAACGCGACCTCGACGAACGCGTCGCTGCCCAAGAAGCGGCCGAAGACCGCCACCGCGCCGACCTCGAGGCCCTTGCCGCCGCGAACGCCCAGCTCGCCCCCTATCAGGAGGCGGTCGACCGGCTTGCGGCGATGAACTACATGGGTGGCCGCGACGGTGCGATGGCCACGGTGTTGACCGCGGCCTCGCCGCAACAACTGATCGACCGGCTGTCGGTGCAGCGGGTGGTGGCCGCCACGACGGCCGAGCAGATGAAGAACTTCAGGGCAGCATCCGAGCGCGCGGCCGCCGCCGCCCAGGCCTCGGAGAAGTCCGCCGCCGACGCCCGCGCCGCGACCGAGAAGGCTGCCGCGGTGCGCGCGGACGTGCAGGCCAAATGGAAGGAACTGCTGCGCCAGATCGCCGCCGCCGAGGCGCAGTACGCGGCGTTGACACCCCAACAGCAGGCGGCGGTCGACAACGCCGCCCCGCCGCCCCCGAGTGCGCCGCCACCAGCAGACCCCGCGATCGTCGCGATGCCCGGCCCGCCGGCCGCCGACCCGGTCCCCTCGCTGGTCGCCGCCCAGATCGACATCCCCGAGGCGCTGCCCGTCGGCGTCGCGAACGAGGCCGGTCTGCAGCGAAACTCCGTCCTGGTCGCCCGGGCCGTCAGCGCCCGCTTCCCCCAGGTCTCGACCATCGACGGGGTCCGACCGGACTCGAAGCCGTGGCATCCACGCGGCCTGGCGATCGACATCATGATCCCGAACCACAACAGTCCCGAGGGCATCGCGCTGGGCAACGAGATCCTCGCGTTCGCGATGGCCAATGCCGGCCGGTTCGGGTTGCAGGATGTGATCTGGCGCGGCACCTACTACACGCCGGCCGGTCCGCAAGCGTCGGGTTACGGCCATTTCGACCACGTGCACATCACCACGTTGCCGCGCTGATCCCGCCCGTCAGGGATGAAAGTTCCACTGGCCGCAATCCTGGGCCAGCACATCGTTGACGTCGACGCGGATGCCGCCGACCACCGGTCCCGGATTCGACGCCGTGTCGATGATGCGCTGGTAGAGCACCGCGTGCGGAAAGATCTGCCCGTTCGACCAGGACCGGGTCTGCCAGGCCCAGACCCGGCCCGGCGTTTGTGATCTGCCGATGACGCCGTCGGCGGTGGCCCACTGACATGGCCGGATGCCGGCGTAGATGCCGGTGCGCATCACCCCGATGACGGAGTTGATGCCGCGAAACCACGGCAGTGCCAGGTCATTCCAGGTTTGGCGGTCGATGTCGTCGTCGACGCTGAAATAGATCGGGGCGGTGCGGCCACCACCGGCGGCGGTGTGCAGGTGCCAAGCGGCTTTCGCGTCGGCGACGCCGCCGGGATATCCGCGGGTGAAGTCCGACGGGGCCGTCCCGCCCGGCTTGCCGTACTGGTAGTTGCTGACGATCACCAGACCGGCCGCGGTCAGCGACTTGGCGTAGGGCAACGTGATCGGCTTGGCGCCGAACGACGAGCCGGGCCGTGACGTCGAGACGTAGTTGATCACCCCGGCGTGACCCGCGGCCCGGATGGCCTCCGCCGGAATCTGGCGCATCGCGAAGTCGATCAGTGTCGGAGAGGCGGCCGCCGCCGCAGGCGCCTGCTTCCCCGCTGCGGCACCCAGGGCAGCCGAAGCCGACACCGCGGCGGCGCAGCGCAGCACGTCACGCCGGGATACGGGCACCGCGCGAAGTTACCAAAGTGACTGTCGTGACGGGCGTGTCGACGCGCGGACGACGCCGTTTGTATTAGATTCGTTGCATATATCGCGCGGGTGGCTAACGCCGTCGTCGCCAGCGCCGATGACAGGGCATGACCTCGCTCCGTGTTGCCGGGGCCCTCGCGGTCGCCTTGACGGCGCCCTGGGCGTCGGTGGCGACCGCCCGGGCCGACGCGTTCGCGCAGTTCGGCGCGGTTTCGGTGATGGCATCGCCGTCGTGCGCGGGAACCGTCAGCGCCGACGCCCAGGTGACACCGGTGCAGGTCGACGACCGAGTGGAGAACGGCGTCCGCGTCGCGATCCACTACGACGCCGGCGTCTACGACGGTTCGTGTGCACTCACGGTGACCGCCTCATGGGCGAACCTCGACACCGGCGCATCGGGACGCGACGACGTCACCGCGGTCTCGATCATCGACGGCCACTACGGGTTCATCGGCTACGCCAACACCACATTCACCACCGGGACCGGGACGGTCGTCGTCACGCTCAGTACCCACCCCGGTGCGCAGATGCGGATGACCATCTGAGCTTGTCGGTGGCCGCGCGCATGCTGATCGCACCACGACAAAAGGACGCACCATGTGCTGGCGATGCGACAACCCCCACAGCCCCATCGAGGACTATCTGGACGAGCTCAGGGCCATCATCAGAGACCACGGCTGGGCGGTCCAGTGTGTCGAAGACGAGAAACGGCCTTTCGCGTACACGGTCGGCCTGCACGGCCCGGGTGCGCCGGAACTGTTGATCAGCGGCGTGTCACCTCAAGGCGCGAGCCACGTGTTGAACTCCGTGGCGCGCGGGATGATTGGTGAGGGCACCATAGTGGCCCCGGCGATGCGGATCGACTGCCGGGACGGTCCTCTCATCGAAGTCGTCGAGGTCGAGCACCCCGATGTGCACCTGAAGTTCGCGATCAGACTGTTCGGCCCGCGGGTTCGCGCCCTGCAACTGGTGTGGGCCGATGAGCGCGGGCGCTGGCCGTGGGACCCCAGTTGGCGGCACGGTCGTCGCCGCCAACCGGTTCTCGGGCTTCGAGGCCGATGATTTCGCTCTTGCCTAGAGTGATGAGCTCGAACTGCAGAGGGTGAAGGAGGCAGCATGACGCTGGCGGAGCAACTGTGGTCAGAGAACGCTGACGTGGTGGCCGAGGTGCTGGACAACCCGTTCGTGCGCGGCATCGGAGACGGCTCACTGGACCGAAAACTGTTCGCCGGCTACGTCGCTCAGGACGCGTACTTCCTCGAATCGTTCGCCCGTGCCTACGCGTTGGCGCTGGCACGCAGCCCCGACACGGCGACGCTGCTGACCTTCGCCGACCTTCTCGCCGGGGTCCGTGAGGAACTGCGGTTGCACGAGTCGTACGCGTCGTCGTGGGGCATCGACATGGCCAACGTCGAGCCCGCCCCGGCGACCTTGGCCTACACCGAGTTCCTCTTGGCCACCGCCGCGACCGGCAGTGTGGGGGTGGTGTGCGCCGCGATGACGCCGTGTATGCGGCTCTACGCCCACGTCGGCACCGCGCTGGACGCCGACACCGCCGGGCCGTACCGCCAATGGGTGGAAACCTACGCCGACCCTGGCTTCGACGAAGTGGCCGCGCTGCTGGAAAAGCTGCTCGACCAACACGTCGACGACCTCACGGCCGCGCGGATGGCCTACCGCCGGGCAATGCGGCTGGAGCTGGCGTTCTTCGATGCGGCCCTCAAGCCGGGCCCGTGAGACGGGCCGCTGCGCGCCGGAACGGCCATTCACATACGGGCGGCGCTTAAGCTAACGTCGAAATGAGTGCCCTTTACTTCGACGATGGGATTGCCGTATGACTGTCACCGGTGAGCGTCCAGAAATCCTCCTGGAGGATGTCGAGTTCAACCGCCGCGCTCATCCCGACAAGCCGCTGCGCCCCATCCCGCCGGGTCGCGACCATTTCGCCGCCCAGTGGCGGCAGATGCGCGAGTTCATGTTCGGCCAGTGGATCGACATCGACAAAGAGGTCGAACCCAACGCCCTCACCCGGCTGCGCGACGACTACTTCTGGCAGGGCGACGAGTACATCATCGGCGTGGTCGACGCATTCGAGCGCCTCGGCTACGAGAAGGGCCGCGCACTCTACGAACAGGCGCTGACCCAGGGCATCGACTCTCTCGACGATCCGCCCCGTGAGTTCGTCGAGTTCTTCGAACACCTCGATCAGCTACCGAGCCAGTTCGATCTCGAGGCCGCTGAACGCGGCCGCATGCTGGCGATGTCGGCCACCAAGACCGCCACCATGATCATCCAGGGGTGGGCGTTCTACGAGACCGCGATGACCGGAGATATCTCCGCATCCACCGGTGCCACCGGTCGCTTCGCCGACGACGGCCCGCGTCGCTTCATCGAGACCGCACGGGTCTTCGCGGAGTTCACGCTGCCCGACATCTTCGACCGGCATTCGGAAGCCTTCCAGGATGTGATTCGGGTGCGGTTGATGCACGGGCTGGCCAGCCGCGGCTTGCGCCGCAAATGGGGCGACGACGTCTATCTCAAGTTCGGCGAGCCCATCCCGGTCACGTCGCTGCTCGGGTTCGGCAGCGGGATGCTGCTCGGCCGGCTCGTCGACCACGCGTTCGGACGCAAGCTGACCCACCAGGAACTCGAGGACCTCGCCGAGTACTCGTCGTACTCGGGACGGCTGTGGGGCGCGCCCGAGCGGCTCTACTCCCCGACCGGCCTGGAGCTGATCAAGTCGTTGAACTACGTCCTGGCCAGGGGCGGTAACCCGTCGCCGTGGCGCGCCGAACTCGTCGACGCCATCGCCGGTCCCGCGCACCTGACGACCCTGACCGACGCCCTTCCCGGCGTCGTCAAGAAGTTGGTGGCCCGGCACGCCAACCAGCTCACCGCAACCCTCGCGCTCGTCCCGGCGGGCGCGGTGTTCGGATACCAGCAGATCGAGGCGATGGTCGCCGGTAGCTTCTTCGAGCCGCTGGGCTACAACTACGAGCGCCGAATCCGGATCTTCAAGGAGATTGCCAAGCTCAACGTCCGCATCGCGATGGTGGCCGACAAGCTGCCGTGGTCCAACCCGATCCGCGAGCAGAGAAAGAAGACCGGCGCGGCCGCGCGCGAGCGGATCGCGATGCTGGACAAGATCGCCAAGAATCGCCAGATTCCATTGACCTACACCAGCCACGACCGCTCGACAAAAGGTGAGGGGTTCACCGGCTAGGCGACCACCCCGATCGCACTGCCCGCCAACGCCTCTGCGCACTGATCGCAGCCCAACTCGGGAACGAACGGGTGCCCGCACGCGGTGTGGGTGAACAACAACGCCGGTCCGTCCGGGGCGCCGAGATAGGTCTCACCCCAGTGGATCGCGGTCGCGATGACGGGATAGAACGCCAGACCCTTTGGCGTGAGGTGGTATTCGGACCAGTCCGCGCGACCGGGATGCGCGGCGGCCTGTAGGACGCCGATGTCGCAGAACAGTCGTAGGCGGTCGGCGACCACCGCCGCGGGGGCCGACAGCCGGGTCTGGAAGTCGGTGAATCGGCGGGTCCCGAGAAAGGCGGCCCCCATGATCGCCGACGCCCACCGGTTGCCGAAGATCGCCATGGTTTCGGGGAACAAACCCGCGTCGGGCGGCGCGTCAGTGCGGACGCGGCGACGGGTGACGGCGCGTGGGACCGAGCGACGCCAGCCGCCGCTGGGTCCCCAGGAGGCGTCGATGTGAACGACGTGGACCGGTTGCCGGCAGTGCCCGCACCGCAGAACCGGCGAGAAGTCCTGGCCGCATCCCTGGTGGCGCATGGCCGGCAACGACCGGATGTGACCCTCGACCCAGGTGCGTTCCCAATGCCATATCGACACCAGCACCGGCCACAGCGCCCGGCAGGGCTCGGTCGGGTGGTAGTCGGCGCGCGGAGGCTGGTCCTGGTAGACGCGGCGCTCGAGCAGACCGTCATCCACCAGCGACCGCAACCGATTGCTGAGCACGGCGTTGGAGATGGGCAGCGCGGCGAAGTCGGTGAAACGGCGTGCGCCCAGCAGAGATTCGCGCACGATCAACAGGGTCCACTCGTCGCCGAGCAGCGCGAGCATCCGCCCTACGGCATTGGCGTCGTCGGGTCCCGTCACTGGGGCCGGGGCCAGCGGCGCAGCTCCTCGCCGGAGACCCAGGTGGAATGCGTTCCGCTGCAGATCCGTTCGGGCAGGCGCAGTTTGCACACCGGTCCGTCGACGACCCGGGCGGCATCGAACACCAGGCAGTAGGAGGCGTCGTCGTTCATGTCCGTGGTGAGGGTGACGAGATATCCGTCGTCCTCGGCGCTGCCCCCGGGGCGCGGCGCCATCGCGGTTTCACTGCCGAACACGCCGTCGCCGAGCGAGTACCGTTCCTCGATGCCAGTGTGCAGGTCGTGTTTGACCAGACCGTCGAACAAGAACCACCCGGGCTTGCCGGTGGCGGCGTAGACGTAGCGGTAGGGCCGGGTCTGGAAATCCCCGTTGAGCATGCCGAATTCGGTGAAGTCATCACTGAGCCGCTGTTCGGATGCGGCACCGGTGGCGAGGTTGAAACGCCAACGGTGCAGATGGGACTCGAAGCCGTCGAGCGCCAGGTAGCGAAAGGCCGCCTCCTCCAACGACCGAGCGCCCTCCGTCGACGGCGACGGGTTCGCCTGGAAGAACCCGTCGAGGACGATCTCGTCGCCGTCCTCGAACGCGTTGACGAAGTGCAGGGCGTAGGTCGGCGCGGCCTCGAACCACCGCACCTGCGACTGATCGCCCCGCCGGGGCAGTACGGCGAAGCGTGACGGCAGGTCGGGGTGAAAGACCGGCGCGTGAATATCCCGCTTGAGCAACGAGGGTTCCCAGAACAGCGGAAAGTCGTTGAGGATCACGTAATTCTCGGTGAACGCCATGTCGTGGGGCATCCGCGGCCCCGGCAGCGGGACGTCGGTCTGGTGCACCAGGTTGGCGTCCTTGTCGACCACGCCGTAACGCAAGTAGGGCGCTTCCTTGCTGTAGCTGAAGAACAGCAGTTCGCCGGTGACGGGATCGACTTTGGGGTGCGCCGACACACCCCAGGCCGGGAACTGTCCGTGCCAGGTCTCCTTGCCGATCGTGTCGGCGGTGTAGGGGTCGACCTGGTAGAGGTCGCCGCACAGGTAGAAGCTGGTCAGCGCCATCCCGCGGTGCACGATGACGTCGGTGCTCGACGCGTCCTTCATCCGGGTGCGCGCGCCCCAGCCGTCGTCGCGTTTGGCGGTGGCGGGCATCTCGATGAACCCTGCCCACAGCGAACCGCCGGCCTCCTGTTCGGCGAGCAGGCCGTCGGTGCGCACGAACCGGTTGCGGTAGTGGGCTTTTCCGTCGCCGAACTCGACGATGTGGATCATCCCGTCGCCGTCGAACGGGTGGTAGTTCGTGATCGCCGGATGCAGCGGGTTCTCGGTGTTGCGCAGATACATGCCGTCCAGGTCGGCGGGTACCTCACCGTCGACGACGTCGAGGTCGTCGGCACGCCACTCGTTCACCTGGGGCCGCCACGGACCGGTCCGATAGGGATGGTCGTCATCGCTCGGCAGCGTCGATGTCCACGTGTCCAGCAGCCGTACCCGCATACCGCGGAAGCTACAGTTGACAGAGTGACTCTGTCAACTGAACTATACGTCGTATGACGTACGTGTGGATCCTCGGCGGCTACCGGACCGATTTCGCCCGCAATCTCACCCGGGAGGGCGGCGCATTCGCCGACCTGACCGACGAGGTGGTGCACGGCACGCTGACCTCCGCCAGGGTGGACGCGTCCGCTGTCCAGGTCATCCACGTCGGCAACGCCTTCGGTGAATTATTCGCTGCCCAAGGACATCTCGGTGCGATGCCCGCCACCGTCGACAGCGCGCTGTGGGGAGTGCCTGCGGCGCGCCACGAGGCGGCGTGCGCGTCCGGCAGCATCGCGGCGCTGGCCGCCATGGCGGATCTGCGGTCGGGGGCCTACGACGTGGCGTTGGTGGTGGGTCTGGAACTGGAGAAGACCGTGCCCGGCGACGTCGGGGCGGCCCATCTGGCCGCGGCCGGGTGGACCGGGCACGACGACCCCGGCGCCACGAACATGTGGGCGGACACCTTCTCCCGGGTGGCCGACGAGTACGACCGCCGCTACGGCATCGACGACGCGCATCTGCGCGCGATCGCCACGCTCAACTACGCCAACGCCCGTCGCAATCCCCATGCGCAGACCCGCAATTGGCAAATTCCCGACCTCGCCGCCGACGGAGACGACGACGAGGTCAAGCCGCGCGTCGACGGTAAGCTGCGCCGCTACGACTGCAGTCAGCTCACCGACGGAGGGGCCGGCCTGGTGCTGGTCTCCGACCGCTACCTGCGCGATCACCCCGGCGCCCGGCCGATCGGGCGCATCGACGGCTGGGGGCATCGCACCGTCGGTCTGGGGCTAAAGCAGAAACTGGATCGCGACGCCGACTCGCCGTACGTGATGCCCCACGTGCGCGACGCGGTGCACGACGCGTTCCGCCGGGCCGAGGTCACGCTGGACGGCGTCGACGGCTTCGAGGTCCACGACTGCTTCACGCCCAGCGAGTACCTGGCCATCGACCACATCGGGCTGACCGGGCCGGGGGAATCGTGGAAGGCCGTCGAGAACGGCGAGATCGAGATCGACGGCCGGCTGCCGGTGAACCCCAGCGGCGGGCTGATCGGGGGTGGACATCCGGTGGGCGCCACGGGTATTCGCATGCTCGTCGACGCTGCCAGGCAGGTCAGCGGCGCGGCGGGGGACTATCAGGTCGAGGGTGCGCGCCGGTTCGGCACGCTCAACATCGGCGGCAGCACCGCCACCACGGTCAGCTTCGTCGTGTCGGCAGGGGGTTGACAACGTACAACCAATCGGTTGTATGTTGGGCCTGTGGCCGAGCAGGACGAGGACCGAGCGGACGCGTTCTTCCACGCCCTGGCCGACCGGACTCGGCGGGACATCCTGCGCCGGGTGTTGGCCGGAGAGCACTCGGTCACCGCGCTCGCGGCGAAGTACGACATGAGCTTCGCCGCGGTGCAGAAACACGTCGCCGTGCTGGAGAAGGCAGGCCTGATCTCCAAGCGTCGCGAGGGGCGAGAGCAACTGGCGAGCGGCGATGTGGATGCGGTGCGATCAGTCGCCTCCATGCTCACCGAGCTCGAAGACGTCTGGCGTGGCCGCATTGCCCGCATCGACGACCTACTCAGCGAGGAATAACCATGCCTGTCACCGATATCCGCAAGAACATCGACGACCGCACCCTGACGATCACCGCGGAGTTCGCGGCGCCCGTCGAGCGGGTCTGGCAGATCTACGCCGACCCGCGCCAGCTCGAGAAGATCTGGGGTCCGCCGGGCTTTCCGGCGACCGTGGTGGAGCACTCCCTCACCCCGGGCGGCACCGTCACGTACTACATGACCGGGCCCGACGGCGCGAAGTACGGCGGCTACTGGAAGGTCACCGCCGTCGACGAGCCGCGCAGCTTCAGTTTCGAAGACGGCTTCGCCGACGACGAGCTCAAACCGGCGGGCGACATGCCGGTCGCGCACAGCACCTACACGTTCGAGCCGGTCGGCGACGACGCCACCAGGGTCACCTACGTCAGCAAGTACGAGTCGGCCGAAGGCCTGCAGAAGGTCCTCGAGATGGGCGTCGAGGAAGGTTCGAGGGAGGCGATCAACCAGATCGACGCACTGCTCGCGAACTGACACCCGGCGACCGCTGGCGCGCGTGCGATACTCGCGGGCGTGGTGCGCAAGAGGTCGACCGACTCGACAGCGCGGGAGCTAGCGATCATTCAACGCGCCACCAGCGATCTGGTCGGGGTGGCCCTGCGCAGCGTCGAGGGCCTCGAAGTCTCGCTTCCGCAGTTTCGGCTGTTGCGCGTTCTTGACGAGTTGGGTGCGGCCAGCGCCACGCAATGTGCGCAGGTGCTGGGTGTCGGGGGGTCGTCGATCACCCGGTTGGTGGATCGGCTCGACGCGTCGGGACATCTGGTTCGTCGGCCGGATGCCGGTAACCGCAGCGCAGTCGTGCTGGCTTTGACCGACGAGGGCCGGCGGCTGGTCAACAGGGTCGAGGCGCGTCGGCGGCGCGAGCTCGGTAATGCGCTGGCTCGGCTCGAACCCGACGAGCGAGCCCAGTGCATTGCGGCGCTGGAGCGGTTGCACGAGGTGCTGGAAGCACCAGAGGACCCGCGGATCCCGTACTGACACAGGGCCGTCCGAACACCCACCGAATTGCCGAATGCAAGACTTGTCTTGCGCAAGACAATAATCAGCGGTAATCTTGGCGCACTCCAGAAACGAGGAAGCGATGCAGAGCGCCAAGGACAAGCTTCGCGCCGCCGGCCTCCGGGTGACCCGGCCGCGCCTCGCAGTTCTTGCCGAACTCGAGAACCATCCCCACGCCGACGTCGAGACAATCGCCACCGGCGCCCGGGCGCGCCTGGGCGCCGTGTCGACCCAGGCGATCTACGACGTCGTGCACGCGCTCACCAGGGCCGGGCTGTTACGTCGCGTCGAACCGGCGGGCAGCCGGACCCTCTTCGAGATCGAGACCGGCGACAACCACCACCATTTGGTCTGTCGCAGCTGCGGCGTGATCGTCGACGTTGCTTGTGCGACAGGCGAAGCGCCGTGCCTGCAGGCCAGCGACGACCGAAACTTCAGCATCGACGAGGCCGAGGTGACGTATTGGGGCCTCTGCCCGGCATGCCGAGCTGTGTCAACCGAAACCACCAATTGAACGGAGCATCGCAGATGACACAAATTCTCGACCGCACCGCCGTCCGGGGCCCGCAGAAACTCGGGCCGCTGACCCCGCTGGTAGGCGAGTGGGAGGGCAACGGTGGCGTCGACCTGAGCTATCACAACAACGACGACGTCACCGGCGAGACAACCTATTTCGAGACGGCCGTCTTCAAACCGATCCCGATCCAGGAGAACGGCCAACAGGTGCTCTGGGGGCTCAACTACTCGATGACGGCCTGGCGGCACGGCGAGGAGGCCATGGACCCCTTCCACGACGAAATCGGTTTCCTGCTCTGGGACAAGGCCAACGGACAGGTGATTCGCAACGTGGTGTTCGGCCGGGGCATCGCGATCCTGGCCGGCAGCGACGCCGCGGTCGGCGACCGCACCCTGCATTTCAACGCGACACCCGGCGACCCTTGTTACGGGGTGCTACAGAATCGCTACCTGCTCGACCGCGCTGAGATCAAGGGCTTCACCAGCAGTTTCACGTTCAACGACGACGGCACCTTCAGCTACAAGTCCGATCTGCAGTTGCGGCTGAGCGCCATCGGCGGCGAGATGCACCACACCGACGAGAACACCCTGCACCTCGTCAAGCGGTACCACCCGGGTAGCGAGGCCTGAGGCGACGCAAATCGGGCCGACGACAACGCCAGAGACGTTGCCGTCGGCCCGATTGCGTGCGACCTAGACCGTAACCGGTTGTGGGGTACGGGCCTGGTTGGCCGCGTTGCCGATGAAGGTCGGCCCGACGATGAGCGCCTGCGACGGATCCTCGGGATTGGTCGGAATACCATCACCGGGCTTGACGCCGCCCTCTTCACACATCTTCTGCCACATATTCATTCGAGTGGTACGGCTGGGCGTGAACTTGCCGTAGAGGAAGACCCGCCACAGCGTCCAGCGCGGCGCGGGCAGATGGTCGGGTCGCCCGACGAGGCGGTGCAGGACGACCATCCAACCGACCATCATCGCCATCATGATCGTGGTCGCCACCCAGCGCATCCACACGGGCATGGTCGAGTTGAGGGCCAGGATGTGGATGGATCCGACCCCGAAGTAGGCCACCATCATGCCGAACGGTGCGGCCAGCAGCAGGAGCAGCTTGCTCCAGCCGTGCAGACGCGGCACCGCGAACGCCAAGACCGCGCCGACCGTGACGAACGAACCGCCGTTGATGAAGCCCCACCAATACGGGAAGCCGAGGAACTCGTAGGGCTGCACGCCGTAATAGAGGTACACGCCGAGGTTGATGCCGATGGTCTCCATCAACGCGTCGGTGGCGATACCCAGGCCGAGCAGCATGAAGAACACATTGCGGTGAGCGCCGTTGCGGATGACGAAGTAACAGAAGTAGGCCTCCAACCCGAGGAAGGCCACGTAACACAGCGGGATCAGTGCAGGCACCGTGATACCGAAGTTGGTGAACGCGGGCGTGAGGTTGCTGGCCCAGTGCAGATGGCCGAGCAGGTCCAGCATCGGTTCCAGCAGGCTGCAGATCAGGCCGCTGCCGAGCACGATCAGCGGAATGTAGTTCTTGGCGCGCACCGCGGCCCGGATCGCCCACGGGGTGGCGAAGATGACCACCGCGGCGCCGGCTATGAAGAAGAACACGATCTCGGCGGTGAGGCTGGCCTCGAAGTGGCCGGGCGCCGGCTGCATCTGGGGCGGCCACCCCTGCTCGTCGCTGACCAACGGCCACCAACTGGTGGCGAGTATCCGATCCATCGCGTCTGACCTCCTCAGAGAAACAGTGGCCGGGCATCACCTGCGCAAACGCGCGTCGGTGGCGCGATCTGTCAATCACGACCACGTGTGGACTGGCTCACATTAACACAGTGTCCGTACACTGTGTACACCCAATTCGAATTCAGATTAAACGCGGTACCGGCCCGGCGGGTGTGGACCGCCCGGGAAGTATGGTCGGGGACATGACCGAGACCTCTCGCCGCTACGCCAAGCGGTTCAGGTCGGTGGAAACAGAGGGCGTGCGGCCGGTAGATCAGATCCTTACCGCCACGCTGGGGCTGCTCGGCCAGAAGACCTTCGACGAGATCAGCGTGGCCGACATCCTGGCCGAGTCGAAGGTCTCAAGAACGACCTTCTATTTCTATTTCGCCTCCAAGTTCTCGGTCCTGAGCGCATTGCTCGAGCGCGCGATGAGCGACATCTTCGAGACGGTTCAACCCTTTCTCAGCCGCGCGGAGGAGGACTCGCCCGAGGAGGCCCTCGAACGCAGCATCCGGGCAGTCACCTCGGCGTGGCACCGCCATCGCAGCGTCCTGCAGGCCGCGGCTCATCATTGGCACTCGAACCCGGAGCTGAATGCGCTCTGGCTACAGATCGCGGAACGTTTCATCAGTGCCGGCGCCGAGGAGATCGAGCGCGAGCGCGCGGCGGGCAAGATCGCCTCCTCGGAGTCGAGTCGGGCGTTGGCCGCGGTGCTCTTCTGGGGCACCGAGCGGGTCCTGTACGCGGCGGGTCTTGGTGTGGAGCCGTCGCTGGTCGACGAAGAGGGCGCCGTCGGGCCGCTGGTGGCCATGTGGCACGGTACTCTCTACAGGTGAGCAACCGGCTATCGAAAACCGTTGTGGCAACCGCCTATTCGGACCGATCGGCACCGAGGCCGGTCCGTACCAGTATCTGAGCCGTTCTCACGACGCTGTCTACCGTGCCTCGACTCGGATCCCACCACTCGGCGGCCCAGTTGAGGGCGCCGATCACGAGCAGCCGGGTTATCCGAGGATCCACGTCGGCTCGGAGCTCGCCGTCGGCGATCGCATCGGCGAACAGGCGCTGCCAGATACGGCCATAGACCGCTTCCTCCCTCTTCTGCCGGGCGCCCAGGTGTTCGGGAATCTGACCGGAGTTGCGGATCGACGCGGTGGTGTAATCGGACAGCTCCAGTTCGTGCCGCAGATGCGAATCCACCGCGGCCATGATCCTGTCCATGGCCGTGGCATCAGGCGGCAGCTCGTCGAGCTTCTGCTCCAGGCGTCGTCGCATATCGCTGATACCGCTGTACATGACCTCCTCGATGAGGTCTTCCCGCGACGGAAAGTAGTAATAGATCGCCGGTGCCTGTAGTTGCGCGTACTCGGCGACATCCGTCAACCGGGTACCTGCAAAACCCTTGACGCTGAGCACATGTGCGGCGGCGTCCAGGATCCGAACACGGGTGCGGTGTGACTTCGAATCACCGCTCTCGCCGTTCGCGGAGAATGCGCTGAACTTCTTGGCCATCACCCGATCACACGTCGTGGGCGTAAGGGCCGAAGCGACGCTGCGTCACTCTTGGCCCGGGAAAGGATCGTTCGGCCCGGACGAATAGGGGTCGTCGACCAGTGCCGCCCGCCTGCGCTCGCGCCGGAGTCGATCCTTGAGGGCGCCCAGGCGTCCGCCCTTGTCCTCCAGCCGGAATTGCTTGAGCATCGTCCTGGCGGCGTTCTGGCCGGGCATGCCGCTGATGCCCGCGACGGGGTGTGTGCCCGACCCGGTGAGGAACAGTCCCTCGACGGGGGTGCGGTAGCCGGCGAAACCGGCAACGGGTTTGTTCGGCCCGAAGCGGCTGATCGTGGGATCGACGTGGTAGACCGAACCGTCGATGGCCCAGAACCGCTCCTCGATGTCGGGCAGGACCAGCGGCCGCACTGCCACCTGCAGATCCTCCACGCCTTTGTAGTACTCGTCGGCGTCCTTGATGATGCTGTCGGTGATCTGCTTGCGCGCGACGTCCCACCCGTCCTCGGGAAACGAGGGGGTCAGGCCGGTCCAGAACCACCAAAGATCCTTGCCCTGCGGTGACATCGACGGGTCGAACGCGTTCGTCACCTGTGCGAGGCCGGGAATGGCGTCGGGTACCTTCCCCCTGACGCAAGCGCGCGCGGCGGCCTTGGCCTGCTCGTAGGTGTGGTAGCAGTTGCAGGCGATGCGCAGGTCGATCCCGTCGCCGCGCCACTTCTCGTGCTTGGACATGTCGATGCGTCCGGACAGGGCCACGTTGATCTTGGCGTCGGCAATGCCGCGCTTCCGGGTCGGGATATGGTCGGCGGCAACCTGTTTCTTGTGCTCGAGAACGCCGCGGGGCAGCAGGCGGGTCAAGGTGGTTTTCGGGCTGCACGCGGTCAGGACCCCGCGGCGAGCCCGGATCTCCTCGCCACCGCGGACCCGAACGCCCGTGCATCGCGCGTTCTCGATGAGGAGTTGCTCCACGGGGGAACTGGTGATGATGTCGCCCCCGTTGTCCTTGAGCACCGCGATCAACGCATTGGGCAACGACCCGGTGCCGCCGTGGAACATGGCGACGCCGTACTTGGAGAGCACGCCGAGATAGATCAGCGACCACCCCGACAGATCCGCATCGAACGGCATGAACGGCAGCGAGGTCAACAGCGGCGCGCGGATCATGTCGTGCTCGAAGCTCTCCTCGACCGCCTCGACCTGTGAACTCGACATCCAACGCCCAAGTGCGATGAGGTGCCTGCGATTCTTGACCACCCCCTTGGCGGCCGTGAGTATCGCCTTGATGTCGGGCTGCATGACGTTGGTCTGCATCATCGGCAGACCCATCGCGACCGCGGCATCGATCACCTCGTAGAGCTCGAGGAGCGCGCGCGCGTCCTTCTTGGAGAAGTACTCCAGTTCGGCTGCGGTTTTGCGGGGATCTCGCCAGAGACCCAGTGAGCTGCCGTCGGCTGCCAGTTGGAAGTGAGCCGGGTCAATCACGGTCTGCCGCAACCCGTAACGGCTCGACAGCTCGAGGTCTTCGTTGATGGTCGTGGTGCGAAACAGCGACGCCTGAATCGACGCCTCGTTGATGGTGTATTCCGGGGCCTCCGGCGCGAAGGAGCTCGTCGACGTCATGCCGCCGGGGGTGGCGGCCGCCTCGACGACGAGCACGTCGAGCCCGGCCTTCGCCAGATACGCGGCGGCAACCAGTCCGTTGTGGCCGGAGCCGACAACGATGACGTCCGCCTCGCGTGGTGTCTTGGCGGCAATGTTCGAACGGGCCTCTTCCGGCATGGCAACCCTTCGATAGAATTTTTATTCTAGATTAAAGCTCATCCTCGGTGCCCTGTCGCGTCGTGTCAAGAGCCGACAGGGGCGGTGGCCATCGTCAGGGAGGTCATCACGAAACGCTCGATGAGATCTCGCTCCTGCTGCTGAGGGATGTTGTGCCGCAGGATGATGGAGGCGTAAACCGTGTGAAGCCAGTCGGCGAGATCCTGGTTGGACAAGTCGTCACGCAGCAGGCCGTGACTGCGGCCGTAGTCCAGCCACGGGCGCCAGAACTGCAGCGCGCGGTCGGTCAGTTCGGGTGTCCACAGCGCTTCGTGGGCGGTGATCGGGCTGCCCTCTCCCCACAATGCGGTCAGCTCGGCGTCGTTCCGCAGCGCTTCGATGATGGTCACCGACAGTTCGATGAAGGACTCGTGAAACTTTCCGCCCGGTACGGTGGCGTCAGCTGCGGCGTCATCTGCGATCTCGAGGATGCGGTCGTTGACGGCAGCCAGGAGCAGCTCCCGGCGGTCGAAGAACACCTTGTAGACCATCTGCCGGCTACAGCCGGCGACGCGCCCGACCTCCGTCATCGTCACGCTGCGAATTCCCTTGGTGCGCAGAAGGTTGCGTGCCGCATCCAGAATGCGGCGGCGCACTTCCGCGCGGGTCGATCGCGTCACCTCGGCAGATTACCCCGACGTCGGTCGTCTATTGACAAACAACAGCGATGTAGACATTATCCCCCTAGCATATACATCAGAGCTATTTTGTAATCAAAGGGGCACAGATGTCTCTGACCGTGCGACCAGGGGGAAGCCTCCACGAACCGCATCCTCGGTCCGAACCGCCGCCGCTGGGCAGGCAGGGGCCGGCCACTTTCCTGGCGCTGATCGGCGCCGTGTGGTTCGTCTTGTGCGTCTACGTCATCGCACGCTGGGTGACCTCGGAGGACTTCACCCCTGCGCCCCGTATCGGCCCCGATGTCATGGAGGACTGGCGGCTGATCGCCCTGCGGGTGTTCGAGGCGATCAGCCTCGCGGTGATGGCCGCGTTCGTCTGGTACTGCGTCGTCAAACCCCTGCGGGAGACGGGACGGCTGAGCCTCGACGGAAAGTTCGTGATCGGCGGCATCATCTGCTTTGTCGCCGACGCCTTCCTCAACGTGCAGCAGTATCTGTTCGCGTGGAACAGCGCCAACGTCAACCGCGGGGTGTGGGTGCGGTTCCTGCCCTTTCACAATCCCGATGCCCCCACCCGGTATGCGGAGTCCCTCGTCTGGGGCCCGCCGATGTACATCTACTTCTGCGCGGGCGTGGCGATCGTGGCCTGTCATGAGGCCAAGCGGGTACGTCGACGGTGGCCGAACATCACCAAGTTCCGCCTGTTCGTGTTCATCTTCATCTTCGAGTTCCTCTTCGACTTCATCGTCGAGAACATCGTCATCAGGACCACCCATGCCTATGCTTTTGCGAAAACGTATGAGCCGCTGACGCTCTGGGCTGGCGAAGTGCACCAGTTCCCGATCTACGAGTCCGTTCTGGTGGCCTTCGTGGGCTGCGTGTTCACCTGGGCTCGAATCGAGGCCGACGACCGACCCGTCGGGTTCTCACCCATCGAAGTCGGTGTCGAGCGGTGGCGACCGTCGCTGCAGCCGCACGTCCGCAACTTCGCGGTGCTCGGCTTCTGCATGGTGACGCTGGTGTTCGTGTACCACCTCCCGTTCAACTGGTTGGGGATCATCGGTACGTCGTATGCCGACCTACCCACTTATCTGTTGCCGGGCTGACCCGGAGCACCGACGATGCGGTATCCCCAGCAGACATCAAGCACTGCAACACAGTTCGAGCGTCGACTTCCCACCGCGCACCGATCGCCCCGATTCGGCCGGCCCCCGGCGAATGGGTTGACGCACTATGACCGAGGTCATACCATCAACCCCCAACTCAGGCGGGACGTCGCTTACCGGGGGTGCGCTGAGCGTCACAAGGGCTCATGGAACGACAGGGGACCCGCATGGCCGGCGGGGTAGCTGCCAGTGCCTTCGGGTTGACGGGAGCTTTTGGGCTCCGGAAAAAATTTTCGGTGGTAATTTTAATTCTAATTAGAAGTAAGTAGGAGACCGTCGATGGTGTTGGTGCCGGATTCAGGGGGCGATCGTTGACCGATCGCGACCAACCTCCGGTTGACGGCATGGACCGCGCCGGGGCGCATTCGAGGTCCGTCGCCGTCCTCGAGCGTCCAGGCGCCGACGCGAAACCTGGCGAGGGTGGCGCGGCCGGCGGCCGGCTGCACGCCTCGACCCGCGCGGTGCGGGCCGGGCTCGGCAAGGCCGCGGCGAAAGCGGGCTCGATCCCGACGACGAGCGTCGCCACGACGGGACGCGGTGTACTCCTGGCGGCCAAGGTGCTGCGGTACGCCGTCACCGACACGCTCACGCTCAGGTTGCCGTTCGGTGAGCTCATCATCCAGGCCTGGACGCTGTTGAAAGTCACTGCGCTACCGGCGGTTCTGATGGCCATCCCGTTCGGGGCCATGGTGGCGGTACAACTGTCCGGCCTCGTCAACGAGGTCGGTGCCAACTCCTTGGTCGGCTCTGCCACCGGCGTCGCGGTCCTTCGTCAGGGCGCACCGGTGACGGCGGGTCTGTTGATGGGAGGCGCAGCGGCGGCGGCCATCGCGTCCGACTTCGGGGCGCGCGCGATCCGCGAGGAACTCGATGCACTGCGCAGTCTCGGCGTCGATCCGGTGCGGCGACTTGTGGTACCGCGGTTCCTGGCGTTGATGCTCATCACGCCGATCCTGGTCGTGATCGTCATCGCGATGGGGGTCGGAGCCGCGTTCCTCATCGCAACAGTCGTCAACGACGTGACGCCGGGTAGCTTCTGGCTGTCGTTCGGGGCATTCGCGAAGATGGTCGACGTCTGGTTCACCCTGGCCAAGGGGTTCGCGTTCGCGGCCATCGTCGCCGTGATCTCGTCGCAGCGCGGGATGGAGGCCAAGGGCGGGCCGCGTGGCGTGGCCGACGCGGTCAACGCGTCGGTGGTGCTGAACGTCCTCTTGATCGTGATCGTGAACCTCGCCATCACGCAGTTGCAGACGATGTTCTTTCCGATGGCGGTCGCGTGATGGCCACGTCCACCAGTCACGCGGCCGCGGCGCCGTCGAAGCCGCTGCGCCTGCTGCGTGCACCCGTGAACGCGCTGGTGCGGGCCATGGAGAACGCGGGGCAGTGGCTGACGTTCGTGGTCCAGACGTTCTGGTTACTGCCGATCACGGTTCGCAAGTACCGCCGCGAAACGATGGCGGTGATGAACAATCTCGCGTGGGGTCGCGGATCGATCATCGTCGACGGGGGCGTGGTCAGTGTGCTGGCGATTTTGGGGGTCACGGTCGGCGCCATCGTGGCGATCGAGGCCTACGCCACGCTCAACCTGATCGGACTCGGTGCCCTCGCCGGTGTGATCGGCGGTTGGGGCAACGTGCGCGAAATGGCGCCCCTGGTGGCGGGGGTGGCGTTCGCATCGCAGGCCGGATGCCGAATGACCGCAGAGATCGGTTCGATGCGGATCGCCGACGAGATCGATGCCACCGAAGCGATGGGGCTGCGAGCCATCCCGTTCGTCGTCGGCACCCGGGTCGTCGGCGGCCTGTTGTGTGTCATCCCCGGATTCCTGCTCACCCTCGCGATCAGTTTCGTCACCTCGAGCACCATGATCAAGGTCTTCTACGGTCAACCGGGTGGCACGTATGACCACTACTTCGTGCAGTTCCTCACGGTCACCGACTTGGGCTACTCACTGTTGAAGGCCGTCGTGTACTGCACGGCGGTGACCGTCATCCATTGCTACTACGGCTTTTTCGCCGCAGGCGGACCCGTGGGCGTCGGCGAGGCATCCGGTCGCGCGATCCGGACCAGCCTGGTCACCATCATGGTCTTGGATCTCGCGACGACCATCCTGCTGTGGGGCCTGCGCCCGGAATTCGTGTTCAAGGGGTAGAGGGTAGCCACGGTGCTGTTTCGAATGTCCGCGGAGGCCGAGAAGCGGCGGCTGGCCATCATCGGCACGGCACTGACGCTGTGCGTGACGGTGGGGGTCCTGTTCGCCGTGCTCAACCCCTTCGCCGGCCGCCCGGCCGGGCAGATCGATGTGGAGTTGGTGCTGCCGTATGTGGGCCAAGGGGTCTCGCCGGGAACCGCCCTGCTGCTGCACGGCGTCGAAGTAGGACGCGTGACCGGGGTGTCGAACCTGCCCGGCGGCGCCGTTCGCCTGGACACCGCACTGCAGTCGGCACCGACCGCAGGGCTGACGGACTCGCTGGTCGTGGACTTTCGGCCGGCCAACTACTTTGGGGTGACAGGTATCAATCTGTCTGCCGGACAAGGGGGTACACCGCTTCGGGACGCCAGTCGGATCACCACTGCCCCGAAGGGCAACTTCACGTTGCAGACCCTACTGGCCCGTCTTGGGGAGGTCACCGACGGTGTGGTGACACCACAGTTGATCAACGTCATCCACAAGGCCACCCGCTACACCGACGCACTCAACCCGCTCCTGGAGACGATGGTGACCACCGCGGAGGCGGTCACCAAGGTGCAAACGGTGAGCACCGAGCGACTGTTGCGCAACGCGACCGGGATCAGCGTGGTGTTCCCCGGCTTTGTCGACGCCGCGACCGCGGCCGGTTACGGCTTCAACCAGCGCAGCGGGTTCGTGACGTTCAATGTGTCCGGCGCTCCGGCCCTTCCGGGCAACGGGGAGGTCCCGGTTCCCGGACAGCCACAGTCGGAGGAGTTCTGGCAGACACGATCACGCACGACGCTCGACCTGCTGGCCAGTTCGTTCTTCGGTGCGGTGGGCAAGGTCTTGTCCTCACATCCCAACGATCTGTTGCCCGCCGTGGGTTTGGTCAAGACGATCAGCGACACCGTCCCGGGCCTGGTAGCGCCGGCCGGAATCGGCGACGCGATGGTGGAGTTGCGAACGCGGTTCGAAAAGCTCTACGCCGGCTCGCCGGAACAGCGCGCACTGCAGGTGCACATCCTGCTCGACGGCCTTCCAGCGGTACAGGCCCCCGTCAACGCGATGGGAGGACCGTGATGAAACCATGGGGCGCGCTGTGGCGCTTTCTGCTGAGCGCCGCCGTGGCCGGACTCATCTTCATCGTGATAGTGAACGTGCTGCGGCAACCCGTCGCCAGCGAGACCCACTCCTATACCGCGGAATTCACCGACGTATCGGGGCTGCATGTCGACTCTGACGTGCGCGTGCGTGGAGTGCGCGTGGGCAAGGTGCAGGGAATCGACCTCGAACGCAAGGCCGGTCAAAGCATCGCCCTGGTCAAGATCAGCCTCGACAGCAATTACGCCGTGGTGGAATCGACCCGACTGGCCGTGAAGTATCAGGCCTTGACCGGCCTGCGCTACATCGACGTGATCGATCCGGCCGAGGGGGATTCGCCCGCGGGGGCCGTGAGCCACGTGCCGCTGACCCAGACCCAACCGTCGTTCGACATCACCACCCTGTTCAACGGGCTGCAGCCCGCGCTCGCCACCCTGAGCCCGGAGGATATCGACATCTTCACCGAGAATGTCGCGTCCTTCCTGTCCGGTGACGGCAGCGGCCTGGGGCCGATGCTCGACAGCGTCCGGAAGTTGACCCAGTTCGTCTCCAACCGGCAGGAGGTGGTGGCCACGCTGATGCGCAACCTGTCGACCCTGGCTGAAACGTTCGGCGGGCACTCCGCGGATTTCGTTCAGGTGTTGGAGTGGCTCAACCGCCCGATAGACGCGGCGTTGACCGTACTGGACGAGTTCCGCAAATCCGAACTGTACGGACCGCCGTTCACCTCCGCTGCGGTCCGGCTACTGCACAACATGGGATTCCAACCGGGGCAGGCCGACATCGACGAGGGCATTGACCGCGCGATCACCGTCTTCGATGACTACAGCGACGCCTTCAAACGCATCCCGGTGATGTGGGACAACGTGCAACCCGCGGCCGCGCCGGATACGCCGCTGCCATGCTCACGGGGTCAGGCGCAGTTGCCGGAATCGCTCGACATCCTGCTCAACGGACAGCGGGTGATCTTGTGCAATCCCTGAAAATCCTCTCCAGCCAGATGTTCTGGGGCATCACCGCACTGATGACGGTGGCGGCGGTGGCGGTCGCCGCGGCGGTTGTGTACATCAGCCCACCCGGACAACAGACGATAACCTTCTACACCACCGACGCTGCCGCCATCCGCCCCGGCGACGACGTACGCATCGCCGGCATCACTGTCGGCAAAGTCAAGGACCTCGCGATCGAGCCCGAACAGATCAAGGTCCGCGCCTCGGTCGATCGAAATGCGTTCGTGGGGGACCAGTCGCAAGTTCAGGTGCGCATGCTCACGATCGTCGGCGGCTACTACGTCAACCTCATCTCACTCGGCGACCAACCGTTGGGGGACAGGCCAATACCCGCTGAGCGCGCCGCCGCGCCCTACAACCTCATGCAGGCACTGACCGACGCCACGAAGGTCACCGACCGCGTCGACCCGAAGCCCATCAACGAGTCACTGAACCAGATTCAAGCGGGCCTGACCGGAACCAACGTCGACACCCTCTCCGCGATCATCGACGCCGGCAACGCCCTGACGACCACGATCGACAAGCAGCGCGGCCAGATCGCCGAGATCCTCGCCATATCCGACGAGTACATCCGCGAGCTCAGCCAGTTCAAAGGGAGGCTGCAAGAACTCGTGTCCAAGATCGCCATCCTCGAGCAGACCCTGGTGGTCTACGGCAAGGGCTTCGGCGGGGCGCTCAGCGGTATGGGCGACATCGGAGACGCCTTTCTGGAACCGTTCGGGCGCTTCTGGGTGAACCACCGCGAGGAATTCATCGAGAAGGTCCGCGAGTGGCAGGACAGGTTCAGACGATGGGCGGACCACAACAGCCGAATCATTCCGCGGCTGCGGCGCATCAGGGACAAGATCGAGCGGGTCCTCGACGCGCAGAACGCCAGACCGGAACTGCTTGCTACGGATCTGTGCATCCCGATGCCAGGAAGTCCCTGCTGATGGACAGCGCACGGAAACGCCACGGGGCACGCGCCGCGTCGACACTGATCGCGGCCGTGACGCTCGCCGCCGCCGGAACATCATGTGCCGTCGGCGGTCCCGCGCACGTCGCATACTGCGCGATGATGCCGGACAGTATCGGGCTGTATGTCGGCAACCCCGTCACCCAGATGGGCTACCAGATCGGAGAAGTCACCGCCGTGTCGGCCGGGCCGGAAAGTGTTCGCGTCGACTTCTCGGTCACCGAGGAACGGCCGCTGCCCGGCGACGTCAAGGCAGTGATCCGATCCCCGTCGATTCTCGCCGACCGTTCCCTGGAACTGGTCGGCAATTACACCGGCGGCACGCGGCTCGAGCACGGCCACTGTGTGCCGCTGGACCGCTCGATGTCGCCGAAAACGCTTTCGGAGGTCATCGGTTCGGCCGACACGTTCATCGACGCGATCAATCCCGACGGGTCGACGAACATCGCCGACACCGTGCGCGGTCTCGATCAGCTCGCGCACGACAACGGCGCCGACGCGGGCGAGTTGGTCACGAGGACGTCGGCCCTTCTGGACAGCCCGGACCAGTCGATCAGCGACATCGGCTCGATCATCCAGAACCTCGCCGAGTTGACGACGGCGTTGAAGGACATGAGGGGACCGTTGAAGCAGATCCTGCTGGACGCGCGAACCACCACTGGCGACATCGCCACGGCGTTGGACGGAACGGCGCGACTGGCGGGGCTGACCGACATCGGCAACCTGGGACCGTTGATCGAGGCGGTTGCCGTGATCGAGACTCGCCTCGGCGACGAAACGCAGCTGACACTGGACACGCTGAGTGCGACCGTTCGCAAGGCCAGCCCGCACGCCAATGCCTTCGCGGCGCTTCTGGATCCGGTGCCCTGGTGGATCAATTCCGTCGCCAACCATTACAACGACCGCCACCTGAACATCTTCAACATCGCCTATCGGCCACCGATGTTCCGGGTCCGAGCGCACAACGGGTTGGCGCTCTGCGGCTTCTTGAACAGCTCGATGCCGGGGAGTTGTGCCGATGTCAACGGCATACCGTATGCCGTCGATGTCGCACTGCTGCAGTACGTCCTGATGCAGGCGAACCAACGATGACGCAGCGGATGTGGACAACGGTCGTCGCTGCGGCGCTGGCCGTGCTGCTGTCGTCGTGCGCGTCCATCAGCGTGAACTCGTTGCCACAGCCGGGGGCCAAGGGGTCGAACGGCTATGAGGTCGTGATCGAGTTCGACAACGTGTTGAACCTGCCGGACCGGGCCAAGGTGGTGCTCGACGGGACGGTGGTGGGGACCGTCGACCGTGTGCAGCTTGCAGGCAACCGGGTCGACGTCGTCTCACGCATCGACGAGAACGTCGTCGTGCCCGCGGATATTCGTGCGACACTTCAGCAGTCGACGGTGCTTGGCGACACCTATGTGGCTCTCGAGCGCACATCGTCCGGAGACGCTACCGTTGCGGCCCTGCACGCCGGGGAGCGAATTCCGTTGACGCAGACCACTTCACC
The DNA here is from genome assembly GCF_010725725.1 of Mycolicibacterium pulveris. Lineage (NCBI taxonomy): Bacteria > Bacillati > Actinomycetota > Actinomycetes > Mycobacteriales > Mycobacteriaceae > Mycobacterium > Mycolicibacterium pulveris. The sequence goes on from NZ_AP022599.1 coordinate 2,421,542, forward strand.
ACCCCAGCTCGAGGACACGATCGCCAACCTGGCCAATTTCGTCGGTAGCGGCTCGATTCAGCGGATTCAGAATTCCATCCTCGAGGTCAACAAGGTGACTCCCGCCCGCACCGAGGAACTGCGCGCGATGGTCGAACGCGTAGCGGTGGACTTGTCCGACCTCTCGAACAACATCGAGACGGTCGATCTCTGGCTCGACGGCGTGGCGGGCACCACAGAGGTCATGCACCGGAACCAGTCGGTGTACGACTATTGGCTGTCTCCATCGGGCATGGTCGGTTTCGACCGGGCCACCCAGACGGCGGGCTACATCGGGACCGTGCTGCCCTCGATCGGCAGCATCTACAGCGGGGGCTACTGGCTGGTTCCGTTGTTGAACTCGCTCGCCGACGCGATGGGCGCGGTTCAGCAGACGAAATGGAACGTCGAATCCGAAGTGCCCGCATGGCGGAAGCTGTTCCTCGAGTACTGGCTTCCCCAGGACAAGAACCCGGCGATCGACATCACCTCGATAAAGACGCCGGATGGTCGCGAACTGATCGGAAACGTCGAAGACGTCCTGCGGATCCTGGGGGCAATGCCATGAGGACGGTGAAAAACGCACTCTCGTTCGCCGCGTTCGCGGTGATCATCGTGGTCACGGTCGGCTACATCGCCAGCTTCAGAGTTCATGCGGCGGCCCCGGACAACCGGCTCGACATCTCCATGGACGTGCCGGACGTCAAGGGACTGGTCGTCGGCTCGCGCGTGCTGTTGCGCGGCGTCCCGGTAGGCAAGGTCACCGCCGTCGAGACCTCCGTCGACGCCGCCACCGTCCACTTCTACGTCGACGGGCGACACCGCGTACCCGTCGACAGCCAAGTCCGGCTGGACAATCTGTCTGCGCTCGGAGAGGCCTACATCGGATTGGTGCCCCGGACCGACGATGGTCCAGTGCTCAAGGACGGACAGCACATCTCCACGGAGTCGGTCGTGGTTCCACCGTCGATCTCCGAGCTGTCCACCAGCGTGGTCCGTGTCCTCAACCAACTCGACCCGGGCAGCCTCAAACGCACTGTGGAGGAGGCCGATGTGGCACTTCCCGATCCGGATCGGGTGCTGCCGAATCTGGTTCGAGCCAGCCAGCTGCTCAGAAACATGACGGTGAGCATGAACGGCAGGGGGCAGGAGGTGCTCGCCAATTTCCAGACCCTGCTTCAGAACGCGGACTGGGTGGGCCCGGCGCTGGCCGACATCGGTCCCGATGTCCGGGCGGCAGGTGACGGTATCGCGGGCACATTCTTCGGGATGATGAACACCATCGCGTGGAACAACCCGGAGAACATGGATCTGTTCGGCAACTTTCTTGCACGGATCCAGGCGTTTCTGGATTCGCGCGGACCCGACGTGAAGGTCCTGGCGCAGGCGTTGACCCCACAGTTCACCGGAATCGGGGGCGCCCTGATGAATATCGACACCGGCCGGCTGTTGGCCAACGCGCTGTCCGGCATACCGGAAGAGGGGGCGATCACGCTCCGCGTCACCATCCCCGACCGCTGAAGCAAACCGACAGACCCACCAGCCCGCAGGAGAGCCAATGTCGAGCAACGAAACTGAGAAGCCCGAGCACACCGCCCCGGCGCCAGCCGAAAGAGTGGAGCCCGAATCCGGGCATGCCCCGGGTGACGCCCCGGACAAGGCGAAGCAAACGCCGCAAATCGCGATTTCGCTGAAAAGCCTCGCCGTCGGGGCGGTGATCGCGGTCCTTGTGGCGGTGGTCGGCGTGCTGACGTGGTTGTACATCGGCGAATCGAACAAGGTGAGCGCCGAGGCCCGCGCGGACGAGAAGCGCACGCAGGCCGAAGATGCGGCGCTGGACTACGCGGTCAACGCCGCACAGATGGACTACCAGGACCTCGAGCAGTGGAAGATCGAGCTGGTCAACGGGACCTCGCCGGAGTTGAACGACAAACTGACCACCGCCGCGGGGTCGATCCAGGAGATCCTCACACCGCTGCAGTGGAAGTCGAGCGCCCGTCCGCTCGCCGCGAAGGTGCGTTCGGAATCCGGGGGTATCTACGTGGTCGACGCGTTCGTCAGCGTGCTGACCAAGACCATGCAGGCACCAGACGGTCTGCAGTCCACTGCCACTTACAGCGTGACGTTGGACAGCAACAACGATTGGCAGATCACCGATGTGGGCGGTGTCGACGCCGCCCTCGGAAAGTAGCTGCGGTGGGTGGGCGTTTCCGGCGCGCGACGGTGGCTTTCGTCCTGACGGGAGCGTTCGTCCCTGCCGTCACGGTCGGGGCCCAGCCGCTTCCGGACCACGACGGCATGCCTCAGCCCCTTCCAGTGGTGGTACCCGCTCCCAGCGAGTGGGAGCCCAAGTACCCATTCCCGTACGACCAGTTTCGGCACTTCGTCACCGAGCGGGACGTCACGGCCGAACGGGAGATGTGCCAGTGGTTCAATGCGCAGTTCTTCGAACTCAAAGACCAGATCGAGGCCCTGAACAACGCCATCATCCGGCACAACGGCAGTTTCGATGCCCCCGAGGTGCGGCAGCGCTTCGACGTCGTCACGGCCAACCTCGACCAGTCGCTGGCATTCCTCGGGCCTCGGGCCCAGGCGCTGACCCAGGCCTACGACTCGGCGGGAGACATGTACTTCCCCATCTACCAGGGCGATGCCTTCTACGCCCTGTGGCAGCAGTTGTCGAACGTGAGCAACGGATTGAAGGCCCGCCAACCGACATGGTTCACGGGGCCGTCGTTTCTGCACGCGCAACGCATGGGTAACAAGATCAGTAGGTCGAATGTCTGCGACTAACGCTCGGTGGCCGGTCGCCATCGCCGTCATGTTGGCCGTCGCGGGTTGGCTGGGAGTGCCGGCTGCGGTGGCCGAGCCACACCCGGCGCTGGCCCAAGCGATCAAGTCGGCGCGGGCCGGTACGGCATGCGACACCCTGCAGTACAGCCCGAAGGCCGAGCTGGCCGCAGAGATTGTCAACCGATCGACGCGCGACTATGTGAATTTCACCGCGGAATACGTGCCCGCGGACGACCCGCATCCGACTGCGATCGCCAAGGACGTGGGAATCGAGGGCACCAAGGTGATGTCGCTTCAGGGTGCGGCCAAGACCGAGATCGACGCCATCAAGGGTCTGCTGCTCCAGGGACATCAGGCGCTGTCCGACTGCGGATATACCGACTACGGGGTCAGCATGCTCCACGAGCCGCAATCGGGTTACAGTCTCGCCGTTGTCGTGATGGTCGGCCCATGAGCCGACCAGGGTTGCGGGCCGTGTCGTGGCTCATGAGCGCACTAGCACTGTGCGCCAGTAGCATCGGCGCATCCGCTACTTGCTGGGCCGACGACACGGCCACTGACGAGTTGATCACCTACGAGGTCGTGTCCGATCGGATCGGCGCGGCGAACATCCAGTGGCAGGACAACACCGGGCGGCGATTCGCGTCATGGGCATCGCTGCCGTGGCGCGCGGACGTGCGGATGCGGGAACCGCTGTCACCGCCGCCGGGCGGTAGCCAGGTGCGCGCCGACTGGCGGCCGAACGCCTATCCCGCCAATTGGGTGACGGTCCGGATCATCTACCGGGGCGAGGTGATCTGCCAGAGCACACTCGATCTCGGCAACGCCGCCTGCTACGGCGCCACGCGGCGGGTCACATGATCACGAACTCGACAGATTGCGGAGGTGTTCAGCTGTGAAGCTGGTATTGGCCATCGCCGGTGCGCTCGCGGCGGCTCTGGTACCGGTGGGCCCTGCGCTGGCCGGGCCGGAAGAACCTGTGCCCCAGGCAGATCCGTGGCCGGACATCCGATACTACGACCGGCTCGAGGCCAACGCGTTCGTGCTCCCCGGCGGGATATGGTTCAGGGCGCCGACGGGGCAGTCGTGCGGCATCTGGGGCCTGGGCAGCTTCGGCTGTGCAGGACCGATTCCCGGCGCCCCGGCCGGGACCACCCACATCGGCTGGATCGACGGGGACCGCGCGGTGCACTACGACTGGTCGATGGCCGTGCGGTTTCCGCCGACACAAGCCCAGCGGCCGTTGCCGCCGCGCAGTTCCGTCACCCATCAGGGGACCACCTGCGCCGTGACGCCCGACAGCTACACCTACTGCGAGCGCGGCCCGCTGCGCTTTCTCATCGAGCCCACCAGAACCTGGCTGTCACCGCCGTGGATGGACCTCAGCTGGCAGGTGCTGGGACCCTCGTCGTGCAGTCCACCCGGTGGCGGACCCTGCTACAGCTGACCGAAAGTACCCGGCGAATTGCGCCATCACACAACGCAACCGACGCTCTTTCACCGGTTGCCCACGAAGCTCTGCGTTTCCCCTTCGGGCGCGGGCAGATCGAGCAACCGCGCCAGGGTCTGGCTCGCGGGGTTGGAAATCCGCATCGGCGCACCCGGTGGAAGAAGGCCGGCCTCCACCATCATGTTGCCGGCCCTGTGCATCAGGATGGACAACCGGGTCGCGGCGAACACTTCGTAGAACGCCACCAGGCCGTGGTCGACGGCGACGCCCGCAAGCTCGCTGTAGCGAGCGAGAGTCTGTTGCGCTGTGGGGAATCCCGGCAGCGGCGGTGCGCCGATCCCCTCCGTGTAGTACCGCTGCAGAAACTGCCACCAGCCCAGGTCGAGTTCACGCGGGCTCACCGAGAGCATCTCCCAGTCCAGCACCGCGGCAGCCCGAAGCTGGTCGTCGAAGATGATGTTGCCGATCCGCGCGTCGCCCCAGTTGAGCACTTCGGACCCGGAACTCGTGGGCCGGTGTTCGCGGATCCAGGCCAGCGCCTGCTCGACAGTCGGATTGGACTCGCCGTTGGCCGCCCATGCAAAGGTGTTTTCCCAGAACCGAAGCTGTCCGTCGAAGCCAGCCTCGGGGTGGTCGCGCAACTTGGCCAGTCCCGCCGCGTCGATATCGACGGCGTGGATGGCCGCGACCTGCGACAGCGCGTTCTCGTACAGTGTCGCCTGCCGTTCGGGTGTCAACCGGAGGACCCAGCCTTCCGTGGTATGCGGCGGATCGTCGGACGGTACCCGGCCGCTGACGCGCTCCATCACGATGAAAGGAGCGCCGAGCAGCGCAGCATCCGGTTCGCTGAACAGCATCCGCGGCACCGGTACGGAGCTGTGCTCGCCGACCGCGCGCATCACGTCGAACTCCAACTGCAGGTCATAGCGCGGGAATACGGCCGGTCCCGATGGCTGGACGCGGGCCACCAGGGCATGTTGGTCACCATCCCACGTCGCGTCGAAAAGCACCGTTTCGCCGGACATCCCGTTAGACCGGGGGATGGTCACACCGGTGACCTCGACCGCAGAGGTGGGGGACACATGTCGAGTGATGGCCTCGGTGAGTTGACCTGCCGCCCACTGCGGGTCGGTCTGATTCTGCAGCGCCATAACGCTCCTCGGACTAGTAGGGCTCGGTTGCGTGTTCGGTTTCGAGGCCGTCACCACCGCGACGGCAGAAGGTAGGACGGAAGTAGGCTGGTGACGTCGGAGTCGACCGACACCGACAGCCAACTCCATGGCAGAAAGTAGGTGACCGCGGCCCAGAAGGCGCAGAAGCCGATGAGGGCAAGCTGTCGAATCAGGAACCGAGCACGTGGACGGACGCGGTGGAGGCCCCGCTCTACGAAGCAAAGACCGTGCGGGTCGTCGTAAGCCGACATGCGCAGCAAGGTGAAGCCCATGGCGTAGGCGGTGACGAACACGCTTTCGTAGATCGGGAACTGGTACTGGCTGCCTGCGAAAAGGGTGAAAGCCTGAATCGTTCGCGGGTAAGCGTATATCTCGGCCAGGATGAACAGGTACTCAATACAGATATCCACCAGGAATGTCAGCGCTCCAGCGATACCGAAGGCTTTGACATTCGAGATTGTCGGAAAGCGTTGGCGCAGGGTAAGGATCACCCCACATTCGATGATCGCGAAACCCAAGCCGAGGTAGACGTATTGGGGGACGAACCACACGAACCCCTCGGCATAGTGGGGTGTACTCGACAGCGGGAACAGATGGCCCCACGACCCCCAATTGACGGCATGGGCGTTCCAGGCGAAGGTCCAATGAAAATAGTTGATCAGCGGGTCGATGGGCGCCGCCAGCGTTGCGGCGATGAAAAGCATGCCGTCGAGGCCAATCCGACGATGCCGTAGCCATGGCCGGACCAGGCAGTACCAGGCCATCGAGACCATGATGGCGATGCTGAGTCCTTCGACCACCCGCATCGCGATCAGCCGCCACAAGTCGTACTCGTCGGGGCCCGGAATCGTTGCGGGACCGAACGATCCATCCGTACTGGTCATCCACCGGACGAACACCTGGCCGATGAAGACCAGCCACAGCACGCCGAGGCAGGCCCATACGGTGACCGCGCCACCGCGGCCGGGGTCAGCGGTCGAGGCGCCGGCTCCAGGCAAGAACTGTGGCCGCGAGATCCCGATAAAGGACTTCGCCACAGCCGTGACAAGGCCGTGTTCGCGACCGTCGTGATCGGCACCGATCACGTCCGTCGCACCCGAAGCCGGTCGCATCTCTCTACTTCCCCTGGTCCCGCAGGGCCGTCTGCGCGGCGAGCTTGCCCGGCAGCCCACACACGCCACCGACCGGATGGGTGCCTGCGCCGCTGAGGTAGAGACCGGCGATCGGCATGCGGTAGGCGCCGAGCCCCGGCGCAGGCTTGAGAGGGCCGAACCGGGTGATCAGCGGATCGACGTGATAGACGTTGCCGGCGGGCGCGTTGAACCGCTCTTCGATATCGGGACCACCGAGCACCGCGCGATCGATCTCCAGGGTGTCGAGCCCCTCGTAGTACTGGGCGCAGTCGCGCAACACCGAATCACCGATCTTGTCTCGGACGTCCTCCCACGGCTCCCTCGGCGTCACCGGAATCACCCCGGACCACAGATAGAACGTGCTGCCGTCCTCGGGCGCTTGGGAGGGGTCGACCGCGGACGGAATCATGGAGCAGCTCACCGGAACCGGGTCCGGCCAGTCGCCGCGGACCACCGCGTTCCAGGCGGCGTCCTGCTCCTCGAGGGTGTGCCACGCGGCGAGATGGCGACGCAGATCGAGATCGTTGCCGCGCCATTTCTCGTGACGTTTCATCGACACGTGACCGTCGAGGGCGACGTTGATCTTCAGCGATGTGGCGTGCGTCTTGCGAAGCGGGATGTCCTTGGCACGCACGGCAAGTTTGCGCTCCAATGCCCCGTCGGGCAGGAGTTCGTTGAGGGTGATGACCGGGTTGCAGGTGCTCAGCACCCCCTTACGCGGACGGATGAGTTGATCGTTGTCCAAACGCACACCGGTGACCCGGTTGCCTGCGACCACGATCTCCTGCACCCGGCAGCTGGTGTGTACCGCGCCGCCGTGGGCGGTCAGGCAGCGGTGCAAAGCGGCTGGGAGAGAGCCGGTTCCACCCACTGGCATCATGTTGGGCACCTGCTGCACGACGCCCAGGTAGATCATCGCCCACGCCGTCATGTCCAACCGCATCTGCGAGAACGCCGCCATCGCGGCCAGCGCGCCTTTGGGCAGCTCCGACTCGAAGGTTTCTTCCAGGAACTCGGTGTGTGACGCGGTGGCTAAGTGCCGCAGCGACCACAACCGCTTGGGATGGCGCGCCGCGCCGGCGATGGCGGCGGACATCTCCTTGGTGAACGGGCGCAGCGGGTGGGTCTTCATGTAGGCCACTACGATTTTCATCGCCGGAGCCAGCGCGTTGGCCAGGTCCAGCCAGGCCCGGGCGTCCTTGGCGGAGAAGCGCCGCAGTTCGTCGGCGGTCTTGCCGGCGTCTTTCCAGATGGCCAACGAGCTGCCGTCGGGCGCGAGTTGGACGTGGGCCGGGTCGACCGAGATCATCCGCAGGTCGTACTTGTGCAGCTGCAGTTCCTCGGCGATACCGGACAGCCCGAAGATTCCCGTCGCTTGGATGGCGCCCTCATTGAACAGGTGGTTGGGCGCCTTCTCGAGGAGGGCGTTGGTGGTCGTCATGCCGCCGATCGACGGCGAGGCTTCGACAACGATCACCTGGTGACCGGCCCGGGCCAGGTAACAGCCGGCGGTCAGCCCGTTGTGACCTGCGCCGATGATGACGAAGTCGACCTCACGGGGCACCGCGGGCGCGGGAGGTGTGGTGGGGGGCATAACGCAATCTGACACCAACACGATTCGAAAATCAATAACGATTGGTAAATCGAGTTTAGGCTCAAGCTCAGTTAAGCGCCGGTCGTCCGCGGGCAGGGGTCAGCCCCGGGGGATGTCGCGGCGCAAACGATCTTGAAGGTGTTACCGGGGGGCGTCGATGTCCGGCAGTTCGTCCCAGGCGATCTCACGTGCGGCCGTGGCGTCGACGCCGAACCCGCGCAGCATCATCTCCGCACCCCGAGATTCCGTCGTCGGGCCCGGTGTGATGAGCCCGGACAGGATGGCGCGGATGGCGGCCAGCGCCGCAGCGCTGATCGACACCAGCGCAAGCTCGACATCCTCGATCTTGAATTGGCCGCTGGCGCAGCCGTGTTCAAGGGTCTCGCGTGCCCATGGTCGGACGGCCTCTTCGAACGCGGCATCGGCGCGATCGAGTTCGACGACCACGCGCGCCAATTCGGGCTCTGCGGTGGCGAACCGGAGGAACCGGCGGTACGCCTCCGCCGCCGCCCGGGCTGCATCCGGGGCCGCCACAGCGGTGGCACCGATAGAGCTGGCGAGTCCGGCCAACGTGTCGGCGACCACGGCCTCCACAAGCGCTTCCTTGGACTCGAAGTACGTGTAGAACGTGCCGAATCCCAGATCGGCACGGTCGGTGACGTCGCCGATGCGCAACCCACTGACCCCGCTCTCGGCGATCAGCTGTCGCCCCGCGGTAAGCAACTTCTCTCGAGCGCGGGCCTTGCGACGCTCGCGTCGGCCGACACCGATTGGTTCCGCAGTCACCCGACCATCGTCGCACGGAGCCATCACACCGTCGGGGCCGGCGCCCGCGTACTGAATTAACATTCATCATTGATAGTTGAATCGAACAGCGATAGTGTGTGCGCGTCACCTTCAGTTCGCGCGCCGGGTAATGCATCCGTGAGCAGGCGCCAGATCAGATAGAGGATCTCCTCGGATGACTTCGCAGACGATCTACGAGACCGTGTTGGCCGCGCCGCCGGTGCCCGCGCACCCCACCACTCAGGTGCCGTTCATGGCCGAGATCCTGTTCACGATCTTCCTGGGGCTTCCGGTGGTGGTCGGCGTCTTCTTCGCGATCAAGCACCTGGTCACCGGGCGCGGACCACTGCTGGCCTTCTGCCTCATCGGTGGCGGGTTCGCGTGCCTGTTCGAGCCGATCGTCGACACCCTGGGCCTGTGCTACATCCGCGAGGGCGCGACGCTCACCACGTTCTCATCGATGGGGCGCGACTTTCCGCTGTACATCAACTTCGTTTACATCTGGTACGTCGGTGGGCTGGCTTACTTGGCCTACCGGGTCTACAGCACCGGCGTGACGAGGAAAGGGTTGTTCCAGCTCTACCTGATCGACGTCTTCATCAATATCTTCCTGGAGAGCCCCGGCGTGCTGATGGGGGCCTACGAGTACTACGGCCCGCAGCCGTTGAACTTCTGGGGGTTGCCGCTTTGGTGGGTGTGCGTGAACCCGATCATGCCGATGACCGCCGGCGCGCTCATCTATCGACTGACGCCATACCTGCCGGGCTGGCGGATGGCACTGGTCATCGCATTCATACCGATGGCCGACGGCATCGCGAACGGTGCGACCGCCTGGCCTATGTGGACCGCACTCAACCTCGACGCGCCGTTGGTCGTGACCCACTTGGCGTGGTTGGTCACGCTGGGACTCGCGTTGACCGCGGTGTGGATCCTGTCGTTCGTGGTAAGCCGGCCCGACGACGAGGTATTCACCACCTCCAAGGCGGCGCTACTGAAGGCGGCGATCTTCGGGGTTCCCGACGACCGTCGACCGGCCACTGCCGGAGTCAATCATGTTGCGGCGCGACATAAACCGGTGGCCGATGTCAGTCGTTGAGTGTTTCGGCCACGCGGGTGACCAGCGTGAGGGCTTCGTCTGGGCGGAGGCCCAGAGAGCACAGCACGTGGCGGGCGAACGCGGCTTCGGCGTACGGGCCGTGGCGGCCGTCGAGGATCTCGCGGATCAGCGCGAACGCCCCGCCGATCACCGCGGTCAGCAGGACCTCGACGTTGGCCACCATGAACCGGCCGGACACGATGCCGCGTTCCACGGCCATCCTGGCCGGGGGGTGCACCGCATCACTGAACAAGGTTTCCGAATGCGCGATGTTGACGATCAACCGGGCCAGGTCGGGCTCGCGACGCGCCAGGCCCACCACCCGCAAGGTGGCGACGGCCACTGTCTCCGCAGGGTCGGCGTCGTCGTCCAGACCGGTTACCGTCTCGGCAGCCAGATCAGACAGTGTCTCGCTGATAACAGCTTCCACCAGAACATCTTTGGAGGAAAAGTAGTTGTAGAAGGACCCGAGCGCGACGTCGGCGCGTTCGGTGACGTCCTGCACACGAAGGCCGACGACACCATTGGCGGCGATCAGGTCCCGGCCTGCGTCGAGCAGTCGCCGACGGGTGCGCTGCTGCTGACGTTGGGTGCGGGTCAGGCCGGAAGGGGACTTCTCGGAGGCCATGGTCACATTCTTGTCGGTTGAGCACCTGTTCAGCACCGATATTACGTTCACGAGCGCTTGCGGCGGGAGAGCGCTCGCGCCGATCGAGCGACCCGCGATCGTGAAACAGCGGATCTTGTTGAAAGGGGCTGTGCGACATGGCTGTTCATACTCATCCCGGTAGCACCGATCTGTTGCTTCCGTTGCCATCCGCCGGCGAGAGCTGGGATCCGCACACGATCCACACGCACTACTTCGGCTTCTCCGTGCCCGAGACCGCCATCGGCGCGTTCATCTATGTGCGGTACATGCCCGCGTTCCCGCTCACACAGGGCGGGGTATGCGTGTTTCAGGGCACCGATAACGTCGAACACGCCGACATGGCCTTCCTCGACTACGAGATGACCATGCCGTGGCCCACGATCGAGGACGGCGCCATCACCACCGCCAACGGGCTCACCATCGACTTCACCGAACCCGGCAAGACCGCCGCCCTGCGCTACCGCGCCTGTGAGAACCGGATGTCGTTCGACCTGGTGGCCGAAGCCGTCACGCCCCTTTTGGCCCGCGGCCACGTAATGCCAGGGGAGGAGGACCATCATCACGCAGGCACTCAGCCCGGCGGCAGTGAACAGTTCGTGCACATGACCGGGCAACTGGTGCTGGACGGCACGACCTACCCCGTCGACTGCTATGCACCGCGCGACAGGTCGTGGCGGCAGGTGCGGGTGGAAAAGCGAGGCGCCGTGCCGGTTCCGCCGGTGGGGTGGTCACCGATGTACTTCGGGCCCGACCTGATCTTCAACCAGATCAGCTTCGAGCCCTTGGATACCGAACCGGCCTGGCGGGGTTTGTACGACGTCGGGGACCGCCCGTCGCACCACTTCGCCTGGGTCCAGCGCGGCGAGGAAACCCGGGGGATCACCAAGGTCCGCCGCAATGTGCTCGAATACCATCCGCGACTGCACATGGCGCTGCGGCAGGAGATCAGCGCGGTGGACGAGACCGGCGAAGAGTACTTCTTCCGAGGCGAAGCTGTTGCCGCGGCTTCGATTCCGGCGTGGCCGAACTGCTCGTTCCGCGACAGCGTGTTCCGGTGGGAGGACCCGCATGGTCGCACCACGTATTCGACCTACCAGGAGATCTGGTTTGATGCGTACCACCACGCGATGCTGCGCCGAGCCGCGCGAACCGCGCACGCATGAAGCGGACGCTCACCCGGACAGCGAAAGTGGCGTATCTTCAAGACCCGAGGAATTTAACTAAGAATAGATTAAGGTGAAGCCATGGCTTGGATGGCACCGGTAGTCACCGAGGGAATCGATTCGCCGGTCAGCGAGATCGGCCAGTGGGTCGCCACCGCGCTGACCTGGGGACTGGCGGCGGTGGTCGCGGTCTGGGTGATCACCGTCGCCCGGCGGGAACGGTCCATCTGGCCGCTGTGTGTGGCGGTCAGTGGCACTTTGGCCTGCCTGATGGAGCCGTTGTTCGACCACGTCTACGGGCTGTGGTTCCTGGAGGAGGGGCAGTGGAATCTGTACACCACCTTCGGTAGCTCACAACCGATTTGGGTTCCGGCCGCCTACCTGACGTTCTACGGTGGGGCCACGGTGTTCATCGCGCGATACCTGCAGCGCCATCCGAGCATGCGCTCCGTCTGGCGGATGTACGCCTTCATCGTGGTGATGGCGATCGCGGCCGAGATGACCTACGTCAGCATCCTCGGCGTCTACACCTATCAGGACAGCCAGCCCTTTGTGGTGTTCGGTTACCCGATCTTTCTCGGCTTCACCAACGCGATGTCGGCACTCGTCAGCGGCATCATCGTGTTCCGCGTGGTGCCGCTGCTGAAGGGCGTCGAATACCTGTCGCTGATCCCGATCGTGCCCATGGCGTTCGCGGCCGGGCTATTCGGCACGGGGATCCTGTACCTGTCGGTGCGACACGGCATCGAGGATCCGCCGATGCTGCTGGTGCATGTCGCCGCGCTGACCGTTGTGGTCGGCATCGCCGGCACAGTCGCGCTGTTGGGCAAGCTCCTCGTGGTGCCCCTGCAGAAATTAGAGGGGCCCAAACCCGGCGGTGCACACCTTCGGCAGCCCGATCACGGCATGGTGTAGCCGCCGCTGACCGAGATCATCTGACCGGTCACCTGCCGTGCCGCCCGCGGCGAGGCGAACCACAATACCGCCCGGCCGATGTCCTCGGCGATGGTGAGCCGGCGCATCGGGGTGTCCTTGAGCATGAAGTCGATCTGCTTCTCGTTGAAGACGTTGTCCTGCCCGACCGACCACAGGCTCTTGGCTCCCACGGCGTCCGGGCCCTCCGGGATCACCAGTCCCGGGCACACGATGTTGGAGCGGATCCCGTGCCGGCCGTGCTCGCGCGCGGTGGTGCGGGCCAGCGCCACCATCGCCGCCTTCGACGCGCCGTACACACCCTGACGGATCTGACCGAACGCGGCATCGCTGGCGATGAAGACCAGCGCGCCCTCGCCGGCGTCCTTCATCGGCCCGATGGCCGCCTGGGTGGCGGCCAGCGCGCTGAAGAAGTTGATCTCGATGGTGCGTTGCCACTTGTCGCGGTCGGTGTCCGACGCGACGAAACCGGGCACGCTCCATCCGGCGTTGTTCACCAGGACGTCGATGCCGCCCCACTCCTCGACCGATGCCTGGACCACCGTTTCGGCGGAACCCGGTACGGTCAGGTCGGCGACGACCACCTGCACGTCGGCCGCACCAAGTTCCAGTGCTTCGCTGCGCACCTTTTCGGCCTGCGGTTCGTCGATGTCGTTGAGGACGATCCGGGCACCTTCGGCGGCGAACTCATGGACGATCCCGCGCCCGATGTTCGATGCCCCGCCGGTTACGACAACGCGTGCGTCCTTCAGTCCCAGGTCCATATCCGCTGCTCCTCACCGGCGTGGTTGAGTGAACCACCATCGTTGGTTTAACCTAGATTAGAAATTTGGATTAAATTTGTCCACTACGGTGCAGGGAGCCCAGATGGCATTGCTCGGCGGCGGGAGGCACAGGTGAATGCCGTTGCGCTCGCGGTCGACGGGCCGATCGGCCGGATCACCCTCAATCGGCCAGAGCGGATGAACTCGGTCACCGTCACGTTGGCCACCGAACTCGAAGACGCTCTGCGTGAGCTGGGCCGTCGTGACGATGTCAACGTCGTGGTGCTCCGCGGTGCCGGTGGAAACTTCTGTGCGGGAGGTGATTTCGACGAGGTTACCCGGCTGCGTGCCGCAGGTGCCGAGGCTCTCGAGGCGCTGTTCGTCGCGTTTCGTCGTGCCTGCGCCACCATCGCCGACATCGCCGTGCCCGTCGTCGCCGCAGTTGAGGGGGTTGCGGCGGCGGGCGGGTTCGAGTTGATGCAGACGGCGGACATCGTGCTGGTGAGCGAAAGCGCGCGGATCAGCGACAACCACATCCGCTTCGGGATGATCCCCGGTGGCGGCAGCACTGCCAGGCTGCCCAGGCTCATCGGTCGCCAACAGGCAATCGCCACCCTGCTGTCCGGAGACCGACTCACCGGCAGCGACGCCGTCACCCATGGCCTGGCCTATCGCGCATACCCGCAGAACGTCTTCGACGAGCGGGTCGAGGCCTTCTTGACAGCGCTCGCCGGCCGCAGTCGGCGCGCCGTCACCACCATCAAACACCTCGTCGACAGCGGACTGCGCGGCACCCTCGAGCAGGCTCTGAACCGCGAATTGGAGGCGGTCGTCGACCACATCATCGACGACGGCGCAACCAGTGCCGCGGCATTCGATTCCAGAAAGGCGAGTTCGTGACCACCAGCGCCGAAACGCACGTTCTGCTCGACGTCGACGACACCGGCATCGCCCGGTTGCGCCTCAACCGGCCCGACATCTCCAACGGGCTCAACGTGGAAGTCCTCAAAGCGCTGCATGATGCCGTGCTGCGGTGCCATGCCGACCCGTCGGTACGCGTGGTCCGGTTCAGCGGCGCCGGCCGGAACTTCTGCGCCGGCGGTGACATTCACACCTTCGAGTCCAAGGGCGCCGCGCTCCCCGACTATCTGCGGGAGGCGACCACGTGGCTGCAACTTGCCACCGCTGCGCTCATTCAACTGCGGGTTCCGGTCGTCACCTCGGTGCAGGGGTTCGCCGCAGGCGGAGGCGGGCTCGGCCTGGTGTGTGCCTCCGACATCGTCGTCGCGGCCCGCTCAGCCAAGTTCTTCTCCGGCGCGGTGCGCGTCGGCATGGCGCCCGACGGCGGCTCCTCGGTGACCCTCACCCAACTTGTCGGGCTGCGCCAGGCGCTTCGCATCCTGCTGACCAACCCGACCCTGGACGCCGAGGAGGCTGCGGCCATCGGGCTCGTCACCGAGGTCGTGGACGACGAACTCTTCGCCGAACGCGCCGACGAACTGGCCACTTCCCTGGCCGGTCAGCCCCCGCTGGCACTTTCGGCGACCAAACGCCTGGTGTGGACGGGCCTTGGCGCGCCGGTGGAAGCGCGGTTGGCCGAGGAGTCCCGCACCGTGTCGGAGCTGTCCGGCACCGCAGACGCATTGGAAGGTCTGCGCGCTGTGATCGAGCGCAGGCAGCCGAGGTACACCGGGAAATGAGCGTGCTCATCGAGGACCGGGGCGCGGTCAGGATCCTCACGATCAACCGCCCCGAGGTTCGCAATGCCATCGACATACCGCTGCGGATCGCACTGCGTGAGGCTCTCCGGGCGGCAGACGCCGACCCATCGGTGCGGGCCATCGTGCTCACCGGCGCGGGGCCGGTGTTCTGTTCCGGCGGGGACATCTCGACCATGGAGCGGATGGGCGTCGAGGCCGCCACCGAGCGCGCCGAGCTCGCACAGGCGGTGATCCGTGCGATCTGGACCACCCCCAAACCGGTCCTGGCCGCCGTTGAAGGTGCGGCCTACGGCGCCGGCGCATCCCTGGCCGCCGCGTGTGATCGCGTCGTCGCCGCCACCGACGCCCGGTTCGCCACCACGTTCACCAACGTCGGCCTGGCCGGCGACATGGGGGTGTTCGCCTCATTGCCCCGGCGCATCGGTATACCGAGGGCGCGTCAAATGCTCACGCTGGGAACGCCTGTCGATGCGCGGCAGGCAATGGACTGGGGTCTGGTCGACGCGGTGGCCGAACCCGGTGGGGTCCTCGACGCGGCGCTGGCCGACGCCCGGCAGCTGGCCGAAAAGCCCGCCGCGGCGCTCGGGGTGATCAAGGCGATGCTCGCCGAGGCCCCCTCCCTGAACCCCCTCGACGTCCTGCCCCGGGAGGTCGAGCACCAGGCGCGGCTGTTCGGCAGCGACGACTTCGCAGAAGGCGTCGCAGCTTTCCGGGAGAAGCGTCGTCCCATCTTCGGGCAAACTCAAGGAGAGGGCTCATGACATCGGTAATCGGGAGCCGGTACGACCAACTGATCCAACGCGACCGGGTACACGGGTCGCTGTACACCGACCCCTCGGTCTTCGCCGAGGAGCTCGAGAAGATCTGGTACCGCAGCTGGGTTTTCGTCGGTCACGAGAGCGAAGTCGCGCAACCCAACGACTACGTGCGCAAGAGGCTCGCGTTGCAGGACGTCATCATGACGCGCGACAAGGAGGGGCAGATCCATCTGCTGCTCAACCGGTGCTCGCATCGGGGCAGTCAGGTGTGCGACGACGCGAAGGGCAACTCCGGAACGTTCCGCTGCCCCTATCACGGCTGGACGTTCCGCAACGACGGGGAGCTCGTCGGATTCCCCTTCTTCAAGGGTTACGGCATACGCAAGCTTGACCTTCCTCTCGGCCGGGTGCCCAGGGTGGACTCCTATGCGGGTTTCGTCTTCGGCAGCTTCGCCGCCGACGGGCCCAGCCTCATCGAGCATCTCGGCGACGCGGCGGGCGAGATCGACCGGTTGACCCGGCTCGCCCCTGAAGGCCGCATCGAGCTGAACGCCGGTTGGTTGCAGCACATCTCACGAGCGAATTGGAAGTTACTGGCCGAGAACGAAACCGACGGCTATCACCCGCAGTTCGTGCACGGCTCCATCTTCGGGGTGACCGGCAGCACCATCGGCCCGCTGTACAGCGACTCGTCGACAGCGGTCACCCGCGATCTCGGAAACGGGCACAGCGAGAACGATCTGCGCCCGGAGTTCCGCAAGTTCGCGCAGCCGATGCGCTGGTTCGGCACCACCGAGGCCCGGGTGCCCGACTATGTCGCCGCCATCCGGGCGAAGCATGGTGCAGACGCCGAGCGGATCCTCATCGAGGGCGCACCGCACGTGATGATCTTCCCGAACCTGTTCATCGCCGAGATTCAGGTGTTCAACATCCAACCGGTTTCGGTGAACGAATGCGTCCAATATTCCACCGCGGTACAACTGGCGGGCGCGCCGGAACTGAACCGGCGCATGGTCTCTCAGTGCATCGGCTCGGTGGGGCCGGCCGGGATGCTGTTGGCCGACGACACCGAGATGTACGAGCGGAACCAGAAGGGCCTCGAGGCGCTTACGCCCGAATGGCTGGACGTCCGGCGGGGACTGAACCGCGAAACCATCGACGAACGGGGGCATCCCGTCGGCGCCGCCACCGATGAGACCGGAATCCGGGGATTCTGGTCGCACTACAAGACCATGATGGAGAAGCCGTGAGTACCGCATTGGTAACCGAATTGGGCGCAGTCCCGGAAGGATTCGACCGCCACGAGGTCGAGCAATTCCTCTACCGCGAGGCCCGCTTCGCGGACGAATGTGACTACGATGCCTGGGAAGCGCTGTGGACCGACGATGCGCTGTACTGGGTCCCGGCGGGTGGCGCGGAGATCGATCCGGCCCGCCAGGTGTCGATCATCTACGACAACCGCAGCCGTATCGCCACGCGGCTGAAGCAGGTACGCACCGGCAGGCGTTACGCGGCGGCTCCGCCGTCCAATCTGCGGCGACTCCTCTCCAATATCGAGTTCCTCGGTGGGCGCCCCAACACCTTCGGCGGGGTCGACCTGGAGGTCGCGGCCAACTTTCTGGTCCTCGAGTCGCGCGCTCGCGGAAATCAGTTGTGGGGCGGACGCACCACCTACCGGCTCCGGCGCGACGGTGCGCACCTGAGGCTGGCGTACAAGAAGGTGGTGCTCGTCGACAACGACAAGCCGATCCCGACCATGGGCTTTTTGATCTGAGGCTCGACATGGGCATTCATCACGATCCGTCACACGGGCCGGTGATCGGCAGCGAGTTCGCCGAGGTCGCGGTGACCTTCGATGTCGCAGGCAACTCGACACGGTTACGCCTGGAGGACCTGCGCACCGGCCGCGTGCGGTTCCTGGACGCGCTCGAGTTGGAGAGCATCATCTGGCTGTCCGACCAGCGGCTGGAAAGTTTGATGGATCCGTCGGCCGAACGTTGGCGAGGAGACGCATGAGACGCGCCGCGATCGTCACGCCGTTACGGACCGCTGTCGGGACCTTCGGTGGCACGCTGCGTCCGCTACGCGCAGAGGACCTGGCTGCCGCGGTCGTCAAAGCCGTTGTCGAGCAGAGCAGTATCGATCCGCAGCGCATCGAGGACGTGGTGTTCGCCCAGTCGTACGCCAACTCCGAGGCGCCGTGCATCGGCCGCTGGGTGGCACTGCACGCCGGACTGCCGGTGAGCGTGCCGGGCCTGCAGATCGACCGGCGCTGCGGAGGCGGCCTCCAGGCCGTCATCACGGCGGCCATGACGGTGCAGACGGGCGCCGCCGACGTGGTGCTTGCGGGCGGTGTCGAATCGATGAGCAATATCGAGCACTACACCACCAGCATGCGGTGGGGCGCCCGGTCCGGCAATCAGATTCTCTTCGATCGGCTCGATCGCGGCCGTGAGATGTCGCAACC
This sequence comes from Mycolicibacterium pulveris, assembly GCF_010725725.1. Classification (NCBI taxonomy): domain Bacteria; kingdom Bacillati; phylum Actinomycetota; class Actinomycetes; order Mycobacteriales; family Mycobacteriaceae; genus Mycobacterium; species Mycolicibacterium pulveris. Next base: position 2,440,039 of record NZ_AP022599.1, read on the forward strand.
GGCATGGCGTTTCGGACCGATCAGCGGAATGATCGAAACCGCGGAGAATCTGGCGAACGATTACCGGATCAGCCGTGACGCGGCCGACGAATTCGCGGTCCGCAGTCATCGGCGCGCCAGTGCCGCGCAACGCTCCGGGGCGTTCGCCGACGAGGTCGTGGCGGTGGAGGTACCCCAGCGGCGCGCAGAGCCGATCATCTTCGGCACCGATGAAGGGATCCGCCCGGACACCGACGTCGAGACGCTGTCGCGGTTGCGCACGGTGGTTCCCGGCGGCACCGTCACGGCGGGCAACTCCAGCCAGCAGAACGACGCGGCCGCGGCCTGCTTGGTGGTCGCCGAAGACCGCCTCACCGAATTGGGGCTGGAGCCGATCGGGTTTCTGGAAGGGTGGGCCGCTACCGGCTGCGAACCTTCCCGCATGGGGATCGGGCCGGTTGGTGCGGTCGAAAAGCTCTTCAGCAGAATCGGGTTCGGGTTCGACGACCTGAACCTGATCGAGATCAACGAAGCCTTCGCCGTGCAGGTGCTGGCCGTGCTGTCCGGGTGGGGCGTCAAACTCGACGAGGTCGACGACCGTCTCAACGTCAACGGGTCCGGGATCTCGCTCGGGCACCCGATCGGCGCCACCGGTGTGCGGATACTCACCACGATGCTGCATGAGCTGCGTCGGCGCGGCGGCGGACTGGCCTTGGAAACGATGTGCATCGGCGGCGGGCAAGGTATCGCGGCACTGTTTCGGGGTGTGGCATGAGCGTCGGGCTGCTGAGCTATGCCAGCTACCTACCCCGCCACCGGCTGGGCCGTCGGGTGGTGGCCGGCTATGACGAGGACTCCACCACGATGGCCGTGGCCGCCGCTTCGACGGCGCTGATGAATCGGACCTCTCCGACGACGGTGCTCTTCGCGACGAGCAGTCCGGCCTACGCGGACAAGACCAACGCCACCGCCATCCACGCCGCGCTCGGACTGCCCGAGCAGGTGCTGGCCGCAGACCTCTGCGGCACCGGCCGCAGCGGTTTCGCCGCGATCCGGTGGGCCGCGGAGGCGGGTGGGTTGGCGCTCTGTGCTGACGTGCGGGTCGGCCGGCCGGGGTCGGCCGACGAGAAGCTCGGCGGCGACGGGGCCGCGGGGTTGCTGTTCGGTGACGGTGAACCCATCGCCGAGGTATTGGGCACCGCATCGCGTACCGAGGAGTTCCTCGACCGTTGGCGCTCACCGCATTCGGTGACGGGACAGCAGTGGGAGGAGCGGTTCGGGGCGCAGCGCTACTCGCGGCTGATTCGGGCGACCGCTTCGGACGCGCTGAATGCCGCCGGGCTCGCCGACGCCGACCACGTTGTGCTGGCCTGCCCGAACACGGCGATCGTGAAGCGCGCCGCCACCTTGGTCAAGGGGCAGAAGTCGGTGGTCACCTCGCCGATCGGCTTCAGCGGCGCGGCCGATGCCGCGATCGCGCTGTGCGCTGTCCTCGACACCGCCGAACCCGGCGACACGATCCTTGTCCTCTCGGCCACCGACGGATGTGACGCCATGACGCTACGGGCTTCCGATCGTCTGCCGGGGGCGCGCCAGCCGGCACCGGTTGCGCAGCAGCGCGACGGCGGGCTGGCGGTATCCGCGCTGACGTACTTGTCCTGGCGCGGCCTCGTCGAACTCGAGCCTCCACGCCGCCCGGAACCCGACCGGGTGGCCGCGCCGCCGTCGTCGCGGTCCGTGTCGTGGAAGTTCGGCCTGACCGGAACACGGTGCGGCCAGTGCGGTTTCGTGCACCTTCCGCCGGCCAGGGTGTGCCGCAGGTGCGCCGTCGTCGACCGGATGAGCCCCACTCCGGTGGCGGGACTGAGCGGAACCGTCGTCACCTATACGGTGGACCGGCTTGCCTACTCGCCGTCGCCGCCGATGGTCCAGGCGGTCATCGATGTTGACGGCGGCGGCCGGTGCACGGTGGAGGTCGCCGACACCGAACCGGACGCGCTGCACGTCGGTGCCCGGGTGAGATTCAGCCTGCGCCGCCTCTACACCGCATGCGACGTCCACGACTACTTCTGGAAGGCGGTACCCGATGGCCAGTAACGGCATCGCCGGGCGGGTCGCGGTAATCGGCATGGGCTGCAGCCGGTTCGGAGAACGGTGGGACGCATCGACCGAGGACCTGATCCTGGAGGCCCACACCGAGTGCCTCACGGCGGCCGGCATCACCCGCGACGACGTGGATGCCTATTGGCTGGGCACACTGAGTTCGGGAATGTCCGGGCTCACCCTGAGCCGTGCGCTCGGCTCCGACGACCGACCGGTCACCCGCGTGGAGAACATGTGCGCCAGCGGTTCGGAGGCATTCCGCAACGCGTGCTACGCGGTGGCGGCCGGGGCGTACGACGTCGCCATGGCGGTGGGCGTGGAGAAACTCAAGGATTCCGGGTTCTCCGGCCTGCTGCGCCAGGATCCGCCCGGCGACGGCACGGCACCGGAGATCTCGATGACCGCCCCCGCGGCGTTCTCGCTGCTGGATCCCGCTTATTGCGCCAAGTACGGAACCCACCCCGACGCGATGCGCGAGGCGATGACCCACGTGGCGTGGAAGAACCACGACAACGGCTCGCGGAACCCGAAGGCGCAGTTTCGCTCACCGGTCGACAAGGACACGATCACCAACGCGCCGAAGGTCGCGGGACGGCTGGGCGTGTTCGACTGCTCGGGTGTGTCCGACGGTGCGGCATGCGCCCTGATCGTGCCGGCCGAACGGGCCCACGAATACACCGATACCCCGGTGTACATCTCGGCACTGTCGTTGATCGCGGCGTCGGGCCTTGGGGCGATGGATCCCGAATACGACTACACCAGCTTTCCTGAAGTGATCCGGTCCGCCAAAGATGCCTACGCCCAGGCCGGTATCGATGATCCCCGCACTCAATTATCGCTGGCCGAGGTGCATGACTGTTTCACCCCGACCGAGATCGTGCTGATGGAGGATCTCGGCTTCACCGATCCCGGCCAAGCCGTCAAGGACGTGCTGGCAGGCGAATTCGACGCCGACGGGCGGCTGCCGGTCAACCCTGACGGCGGGTTGAAGAGCTTCGGCCATCCGGTCGGGGCCAGCGGGCTGCGCATGCTCTACGAGGTCTGGCTGCAGTTCCGCGGGCAGGCCGGGGAACGCCAGCTGCCCGACCCGCACACCGCGTTGACCCACAACCTCGGCGGCCGCCCTGGCGGCTGCGTGTCCTTCGTCTCGATCGTCACCCGCGAACGCAACCACTAGACCCATTCACAGACAAGGGAGTTCAGCAGTGCCCGGAGTAGCAGACAAAGTCGTCATCGTCACGGGAGCCGGTGGTGGACTCGGGCGTTCCTACGCACGGTTCCTTGCCGCCAACGGTGCGCTGGTGGTGGTCAACGATCTCGGCGGTGCCCGGGACGGTACAGGATCGGGCACCAACATGGCGGATTCGGTCGTCGACGAGATCCGCGGTGCCGGTGGGCGCGCCGTAGCGAACTACTCGTCGGTGGCAACCGCTGACGGCGCCGCCGAGATCGTCGACACCGCGCTGGGCGAGTTCGGCGCCGTGCACGCCGTCGTCAGCAACGCTGGAATCCTGCGTGACGGCGCCTTCCACAAAATGTCCGACGAGAACTGGGACGCGGTGCTGAAAGTGCACCTCTACGGCGGATTTCACGTGATCCGCGCCGCGTGGCCGCACATGCGCGAGCAGACGTTCGGCCGGGTGGTGGTGGCCACCTCGACCAGCGGGCTGTACGGCAACTTCGGGCAGGCGAACTACGGCGCCGCGAAAGCCGGACTGGTCGGCCTGATCAACACCCTGGCGATCGAGGGCGCCAAGTACAACATCACCGCGAACGCGATCGCCCCGCTGGCCGCCACCCGGATGACCGCCGACATCGCGCCGCAGGAGATGCTCGACAAGCTCGACCCCGAACACGTCGCACCGGCCGTTGGCCATCTGGTGTCGGAGGAGAACGGCGACACTGGGTCGGTGTTCGTCGTCGGCGGCGGACTGGTGCAACGGCACGCGCTGTTCCAGAACGACGGCGTCACCTTCTCCACACCGCCGACGCTGGAGGAGATCTCCGGCCGGTGGGGTGAGATCAGCGATATGGCCAACGCCAAGCTGGGCCGCAACCCGGTGTAGCGGTGCCCGTCGAGCGTCTAAACCTGTGAGAACCACAGCGGAAATCGACGCCTGCAGGCAGGAACTGCGTGACCGGTTGCCCGTCTGGCAGCCTCGCACCCTCGCCGGTTGGCTCGATGAGTGCGCACAACGGTACGGGGCCCGGCCCTTCGTCGTCACCGACGACGTGACACTCAGCTACGCCGACGTCGCCGATCAGTCGCGGCGCATGGCCGCGGGTCTGGTAGCGCTCGGTGTCGAACCGGGCGACCGGGTCGGAATGGTGATGGCGAACTATTCGGAGTTCGTCACTGTCAAGTTCGCCATCGCCCGCGCGGGGGCGATCGCGGTTCCGTTCAACTACCTGTATCGAGCCAACGAGCTCGGTTTCGTGTTGGCCGACTCCGGCTGCCGCGTCCTGGTGACCATGACCGGCTTCGAGGGCCTGAACTATCAGGACATGTTGGACGAGATTGCACCGCAATGGGATTCGCCGGGCTTCAGCCGGCGCGCACCGGACCCCGATTTCGCATTGCGGTATGTGGTGTTGCTCGACACCGATGGAGCCGCCCGACCGGGCGTGCTCACCGTCGGCGACCTGATGGCGAGTGGCGAGCCGGCGCCCGAACTCGATGTCGCGCCCGCCGGGCCGGGAGACATGCTCTACACCTCGGGGACGACCGGCTCGCCGAAAGGCGTGTTGGTCGCCCACGACAGCGTTCTTCGTACCGCCTACGCATCCGCGCTCACCCGCGGCTATCAGGACGGGCGCCGGATTCTGTTCTCGCTGCCCTGCTACCACATGTTCGGCTACGTCGAGGGCATCCTTTCGGTGATGTTCGTCGGCGGCGCCATCGTCCCGCAGCCGTCGTTCTCCGTCGAGGGCTACTTCGCCGGAATCCAACGACACCGCGCCGACGACATCTTGTGCGTGCCGACCATGGCGGTCGCGATGGTGCAGGCGCCGGTTCGACACGACTACGACCTGAGTTCCCTGACAGCAATCCTCTGTGGTTCGGCACCGGCGCCGGTCTGGTTGTGGCAGCAGGTTGAGCGCGAGTTCGGGGTGGGCGAGATCGTCACCGGCTACGGGATGACCGAATGCGGTGGCGCGATGACGCTGACGCTGCCCGAGGACCCGCTGCTCCTGACGTCGGAGACGGTGGGCCGTCCGAAGCTCGCGGGTGCCGCGTCGGTCCCTGGTACCGACGCGTTGGTCGTCTACAAGACCGTGGACGGCGAACTGGTATCACACGGGCCGGCCACGATGATCGGCTACTGGAAGCGGCCGGCGGAGACAGCTGCGGCGCTGCGGGACGGATGGCTGTTCTCCGGTGACCTCGGCGTGATACGAGAAGACGGCTATCTGGAGTTGACCGGCCGCAGCAAGGAGTTGTACAAGAGCGGCGGTGAGCTGGTGATGCCCAGGGAGATCGAAGAACTCCTCGAGGGCCACCCCGCGATCAGTCAGGCGTTCGCAGTCGGGCTGACCGACGAGCGCTGGGGTGAAATCGGGTGTGTCGTGGTTGTTCCTGCCCCGGGCGCTGCCCTGTCCGAGGCGGAGGTACTGGACCATTGCCGGGCCAACCTCGCGCGGTTCAAGGTTCCCAAGCGGGTGGTGTTCTACGACGCCGATGCGCTACCGACCACGCCGACCGGCAAGGTGCAGAAGTTCCGGCTCGTCGAGCGGCTCAGCCAACTGTGAAGCCGCCGTTTCCCCGCAGTGATCAATTGCGGTGTCGCACCGCTGTTTTGCTGGGATCTGAAGCGCAAAACGCCTGGTGTGTCCCACCAGGTCAGGGCACGCTCACATCAATTTAATGCAGACTAGAAAATGTGCTAGCGTGGTCATTGTCAGCCGCGGTGGCGGCCAAATCTCAAATTCGATAACAAGATCAATCGATGGGAATCTCGTCTTGTGGTCACAGGGGATCACGTCCGCGCGGGAATGGGCACGGCCGCGGTGATGCGCCATGTCGCGTGAGGTGCTCGACGACGCCAGGGCGCTCGCGGCGCGTCGCCTCTATGCGGCGCTTGCCGCGGGTGACCGCGACGCGTTGAGCGCCCTTCTGCATCCCGACTTCATCGGCCATGCCGCCGAGGGGCTGCCGCTCGGCATGGGTGGCGAGCACGTCGGCGCCGAGGCCATGCAGTCCAAGCTGTGGTGGCGCATCGGCGAACACTTCCGGGTGCGTGCGGATGCCCGGCAGTTCGCGTCGCTCGAGGACGGGCGGCTTCTGGTCAGCGGCAGCTACGTCGGGACGTCTCGTCGCACGGGCAACGCCTTGGACGCGGAGTTCGTACACATCATCGGCTTTGCCCCCGATGGCCGCATCACCTCGCTGCGACAGTTCACCGACACAGCCGCCTGGCATGCGGCGCTCGACGGCCCCGAGCGTCTTCAGACGATCGACTACTCGGTCACCGACGGCGTCGCGACGATCTGTCTCAACAGGCCCGACGCGCGCAACGCGATCAATATGACGATGGCGCGGGAGACCTTCGAGGTGGCTCGGCGTATCGCCGCCGACGACAGCGTTCGTTCGGTGCTGATCTGCGGCAACGGCCCGTCGCTGACGGTCGGCGGTGACATCGACTTCTTCCAGGAGGGGCGATCGGAGGCCTTCGGGGATCTCATCCAGTCGATGACCGTGCCGTTCCATCAGGGCTTCGATGTGCTCAGCCGGCTCAACGTCCCCATCGTGACGGCCGCGCACGGCGCCGTCGCCGGCGGTGGGTTGGGCTATGTCTACGCGGCCGACCTTGTGCTCGCAGCCGAAGGCACCCGCTTCCTCACCGCCTTCGCCGGCCTCGGGGTATCCGGTGACGGCGGTGGAACGTGGCATCTGCCGCGGCTCATCGGTGTGCGTCGCGCCGCGCAGGCCTACCTTCGCAACACCCCGATCACCGATACCGAGGCACTGGACTGGGGCCTGATCAACGAGATCGTGCCTGCCGACGAACTGCGGGATCGGGCCCTGGCGGTGGCCACCGAATTGGCCAATGGGCCCACCAAGGCGTACGGCGCCATGCGGCAACTCCTGCGCGAGAGTTGGGGCAACGATCTGCCGAGCCAACTCGCCGCCGAGACGCGCGTCATCAAGTTCACCGCAAACAGTGCCGACGCAGCGGAGGCGATCACCGCGTTTCCGCAGAAGCCCCACTTCACGGGAGGGTAAGCATGGGACTTCTACGAGAATCCGACGAGCACAAGGCAATCCGTGACAGCGTCGCGAAGATCGCCGAACGCTACGGCGTCCAATATTTCGTCGAGCGCGGTCGCAGTGGCCGGGACATCGACGAGCTCTGGAAGGACCTGGGAGCCACCGGCCTGCTGGGCGTGCATCTGCCCGAGGAGTACGGCGGCGGAGGCGGCGGGATGACCGAGGCCGTTGTGGTCGTCGAGGAACTGGCGGCCCACGGCATGCCGCTGCTGATCTGGGTGATCTCGCCGGCGATCTGCGGCAGCATCCTGGCCCGCCACGGTTCGCACGAGATGAAGCAGACCTGGTTGCCCGTGATCGCCGACGGCACCCGCAAGATGGCGTTCGCCATCACCGAACCCGACGCGGGGTCCAACAGCCACAACGTGAAGACGACCGCCACCCGTACCGACACCGGATGGTCGATCTCGGGATCCAAGTACTACATCTCGGCGGTGGACCAGTGTGACGCGATCCTGCTGGTCACCCGCGACGCGGAGCATTCGACGCCGGAGAAATCCAGGCTGTCGCTGTTCGTCGTGCCCACCGATGCGCCGGGGTTGACGTTCCAGCAGATCGACACCTCGATCGTGTCTCCCGACAAGCAGTTCACGGTCTTCCTCGATGACGTCCAGGTCGGCGACGACGCCCTGATCGGCGCGGCGGGAAACGGCCTGCGCCAGGTGTTCGACGGCCTCAACCCCGAACGCATCCTCGTCGGCGCCCTGTGCGGGGGTATCGGGCGGTACGCGATCGCCAAGGCGGCCGCATACGCCAACGAGCGGCAGGTGTGGTCGACGCCGATCGGAGCCCACCAGGGCATTGCGCATCCGCTGGCCGAGTCGCACATCGCCGTGGAGCTGAGCCGAATGGCGACCGCCGAGAGCGCTCGCCAGTTCGACGCGGAAGAGGCCGCCGGCGAGGCCGCCAACATCGCCAAGTTCGCCGCATCCGAGGCTGCGCTCAAGGCACTCGACCAGGCGATCCAAACCCACGGAGGCAACGGGTTGTCCCACGAGTACGGACTGTCCGAACTCTGGTTCGTCACCCGGCTGATGCGCACCGCGCCGGTCAGCAGGGAAATGGTGCTCAACTTCGTTGCTCAGACTTCACTGGGCTTGCCCCGGTCCTACTAGGAGAAGCTATGTCAGACAACAACTTCGATGTGGTGGTAGTCGGTGCGGGCGCCGGCGGGCTGTTCACCGCGGCACGACTGGCACACCAGGGATTGCGCACCCTGGTCGTCGAACGTCTCGACAAGATCGGCGGCCGCGCCTCCACCGACGACATCGACGGCTTCAAGGTCAACAACGGCGCCATCGTGATCGAGGTCGGCGGTATCACCCAGCAGACGTGCGAAGAGGTGGGTGCGGCCTTCGACATTCGCGAACCCAAGCCGCCGATCCTCTACCGCATCGCAGGCAAGGACGTCGACGTCACCGGAGGAGGATGGGGGCTTCTGCTGGGCAAGCTGACGCGGCAGGGGGCGAAGCTGGTCAAGGGCATCGGGGCCGCCCGCAACGATTCCGGACTGCCCGAGGACGAGCTGTCGACCACCGACTGGGTGTCGAAGTACACCAAAAACGAAGGCGTGCACGGCATCTTCCGCAACATGTGCGCGTCGGTCTTCGCGGTCGGATCCGAGGATCTGCCGGCACGGGTGTTCCTCACCTACTTCACCCGCAAGAGCGCGTTCAAGCGCTTCGGATTCCACCCGGACGGCACCATCGGGCTGTGGCGATCTCTCGCGGCCGCGTTCGAGCGGCACGGTGGAACCATCTGGCTCTCCAGCCCGGCCACCGAGATCATCACCGACGCGGGCAGGGTCACCGGCGTCGAGGTGATCCGGGACGGGCAGACCGTACGGGTTGATGCGCCGGTGGTCGTCAGCGATATCGGACCGGCCGCCACGGTCGCGTTGTTGGGTCCCGAGAAGGTGCCGGCCGACTACCTGGACCGGGTGCAGCGCGGGGACCGACCCACCTCGATGATCTCGGTCAACTTCGCCAGCCGGGAGCGACTGGTGGACGTCCCCGGGATGCTGAGCTTCGCCAGATCGCGTCGGCTGGCCTACATCGCGAACTTCACCGATGTCTGCCCGGAGATGGCTCCGGAGGGTTGGAACCTCTACGTCGGAACCGCGGTGCCCGCGAATCCACTGGGGGACTTCGACGAACAGGCCGAGACGGAGACTCTGCTGCAGGACCTTCGGGACAACATCGAGAACTTCGACGCGCGGGCCCGCATTCTCAACGTCGCGGTGACCCGGGACGGCTGGCCACCACAGCGCGCGGTGGCCGGCTTCGACCTACCCCACGACACACCCATCACCGGGCTGTGGAACGTCGGCGACGGCGTCAAGGAATACGCCAACGGCGGGACCACCGCATGCGCTGAGACGGCAAAGCTGGTGGTGGACAAGATCGTCGCGACGTACCAACCGGCGTCATTGCGCTGATCGCCTGCCATCACGGTGCTAGCGTAAGTTGACTTATGGCGGCGTCGGTGTGACCATGGTCATACCTTGTTTTGAATATAGAATAAATTAAGGAGAGTGATGGGGTTCACCAACTCTGCCGAGGTCACCCGGTATATCGGCGGGATCTTCGAGTCGGCGTTCGCTGATCCCGAGATCGGGCCCAAGCTCGTCGACACCGGTCTGGTGATCGCGTTCGACTTCACCGATCCGGAGGCGGTGGTGGTCGTCGACATGGCCGACAAGTCCGTCCGGGAAGGCGTGGAGGGCGGCGCGGCACCGACCGCGACCATGTCCATGGCGGCAGAAACCGGTAACGCTTACTGGCAGGGCAAGGTCAACCTGCCCCTCGCGATGGCGAAGCGGAAGATCAAGGTCGAGGGCGACGTGGGCAGCCTGCTGAAGCTGGCCCCGCTGGGAAAGAAGCTCTATCCGGTCTACATCGAGCGGCTCAAGAGCGACGGTCGCGACGACCTGCTGGTCTGAACCGACGTGTTCCCCGGTACGCACGCGTCCACCAGGCCCGACCACCCGGCGATCGTCATGGCCGGTTCCGGGGCGGTCACCACCTACGCGGAGCTCGACAAGCGGTCAGCCGCGGTGGCATCGGCGTTGTACGACATGGGATTGCGACGCGGCGATGTCATCGCGCTGCTCTCCGACAACGCCGCGCCTGCTCTCGAAATCTACTGGGCCGCGCTTCGCTCGGGCCTTTACATCACCGCGGTCAATTGGCACCTTGCACCCGAGGAAGCCGCGTACATCGTCAACGACAGTGGCGCGCAGGTGTTGTTCGCCTCGGCGGGTATCGGCGATCTCGCCGCCGACCTCGTGGCGCTCACCCCGTCGGTGCGGCGACGTTATGCGTTCGGCGGGTCGATCGTCGGCCACGACGCCTACGCGGGCCTGCTCGACCGGGACTGGCCGCCGCTTCCCGCTCAGCCGCGCGGAGCGGAGATGCTGTACTCGTCGGGGACCACCGGGCGCCCCAAGGGGATCAAACCGCGCCTGTTGGACATTCAGGTCGATGAGCCCGGCGATCCGATCGTCGGCATGCTGGGACATGCGTTCGGGATAACGCCCGGCGACGTCTATTTGTCGCCTGCGCCGATCTATCACACCGCGCCGCTGAAGTGGTGTGGCGGCGTTCTCGCGCTCGGCGGCACGGTCGTGCTGATGGAGCGCTTCGACGCCGGGGCGGCGTTGGCGGCGATCGAGCGGTACCGCGTGACGGTGACCCAGATGGTCCCGACCATGTTCATCCGGATGTTGCAGCTACCCGACGAGGCGCGCGCGGCCTTCGACGTCTCCTCGCTGCGGCTGGCGGTGCACGCCGCGGCGCCCTGCCCGCCCGACGTCAAGGACGCCATGATCGCCTGGTGGGGGCCGATTCTCGTGGAGTACTACGGGGCCACCGAGCAGCACGGCACGACGCTGATCACCACACCGGAGTGGCAGCGCAAACGGGGCTCGGTCGGCAGGGCAGCGCTGGGCGTCATCCACATCTGCGATGACGGCGGCGTCGAGTTGCCCAACGGTGAAGTCGGCACCGTCTACTTCGAACGCGACACCACCCCGTTCGAGTACCACAACGATCCCGCCAAGACGGCCGAGTCGCGGCATCCCCAGCACGACAACTGGTCCACGGTGGGCGATATGGGATACGTCGACGACGAGGGATACCTGTTCCTGACCGACCGCAAGGCGTTCATGATCATCTCCGGCGGCGTCAACATCTACCCGCAGGAGATCGAGAACGTGTTGGCGTTGCACCCGTGCGTCGCCGACGTGGCGGTGATCGGGCTCCCCGACCCCGAGATGGGGGAGCAGGTCAAGGCCGTCGTCCAACTGCGCGAGGGGATCACCGGCTCCGAAGACCTCGCCCAGGAGATCATCGACTATGTGCGCCAACGGATTGCGCACTACAAGGCGCCGCGCTCGGTGGACTTCACGGACGAACTGCCGCGCACACCCACGGGAAAGCTGGCCAAACGGCTCCTCGTCAACAGATATCTGGAGGTCGCACAATGACTGCAGTACAGGCCACGACCGAGCGCCCGCCATACGATCCGGTCAGCATCTCGTCGGTGGAGTTCTGGGCCAAGAGCTTCGACGAACGCGAGAAGGCGTTCAAGATCCTGCGCGACGAGCGCCCGGTCAGCTGGCACGCGCCGCTCGAGGGCTCGATGATGGAGCCCGAGATCGACGGGGTCTGGGTGGTCACCCGCCACGAGGACGTCGCCTACGTCAGCAAGAACCCCGAACTGTTCTGCTCGGGGCAGGGCATCACGTTCGAGGCGGTACCCGAGGAGCTACTGGCCGCAACCCAGTCCTTCCTCGGCATGGACGGTGCCGAACACGCGAGCCTGCGCCGGCTCGTGAGTTCGGTGTTCACGCCTCGGCGGGTCGCCAAGATCAAGGACCAGATCGAGCGTCAGGCTCGCCTCATCATCGACGGCCTGCTGGAGACGAAGGAGGGCGACTTCGTCGAGCAGGTGTCCAAGCGGCTGCCGATGTGGACCATCTACGAAATGCTGGGCCTCCCCGAGGAACAGCGCGACGAAGCCGCGAAGCTGGCCGAGGGCATGGTGGCCTGGGCTGACCCCGACGTCGCCGCCGGCCGTGAACCCAGTCAGGTGCTCACCGATTCCCTCGTCGGCCTGCTCGACATCGGTATCAGCCTCGCCCAGGCCCGGCGGGAGAAACCGGAGAACGACCTGATGACGTCGTTGGTGCAGGCCGAGGTGGAAGGACGCCGGCTCACCGACGACGAACTCGGCCCGTACTTCGTCCTGCTGTCGGTGGCCGGCAACGACACCACCAAGACCACAACCACCTTCACCACGATCGCGCTGGACCGGTTCCCCGAGCAGAAGGCGTTGTTGCAGAAGGACTTCGACAAGCATATCAACGTCGCCATCGAGGAATTCGTTCGGTGGGCCACCCCGGTCATGACGTTCCGGCGCACCGCGACGCAGGACACCGAGTTGCACGGCAGGCACATCCGCGAGGGCGACTGGGTCGCGATGGTCTACTCGTCGGCGAACCGTGACGAACGGGTGTTCCGCAATCCCCACGAGTTCGACATCACCCGCACACCGAACCCGCACGTCGGATTCGGCGGCGGCGGCCCGCACTACTGCATGGGCGCGTTCCTGGCGAAGATCCAGCTGGAAGCCATCTTCCGGGAGCTGATCCTCCGCGCACCGAACCTGCGAGTCGGCGAACCAGAGTACCTGACCGGCAACTTCATCACCGCGGTGAAGTCGCTGCCCTACACCCTCGACTAAGGAGCCGCCCCACATGTCCGAATTCGCCGGAAAGCGTTATGTCGTCACAGGTGCCGCGTCCGGGATCGGCGATGCGACCGCGCGCAAGCTGCTCGACGCGGGGGCGTCGGTGTACTCCCTGGACCGAAACGCGCCCTCGGCGCCGGTCACCGCGCACATCGGTGTCGATCTGGCCAATCCCCGCAACATCGACGCCGCACTCGAACAGCTGGACGGCCAGTTCGACGGCCTGATGAACATCGCGGGCATCCCGGGGACGGCTCCCGCCGATCTCGTGATGGCGGTCAACACGTTCGCGGTGCGACACCTCACCGAGGCCTTCTTCGAGCGCCTGGCACCGGGCGGAACGGTGACGATCGTGTCCTCCACCGCCGGCTTCGGCTGGCCGCTGCGGCTCGAGGCGATCCGTGATCTCTTGGCCACCGACACGTTCGAGGAAGCCCAGGCGTGGTTCAAGGCCAACCCGCAGCAGGGCAACGCCTACAACTTCTCGAAGGAGGTGACCACGGTCTACACCATGACCATGGGACTTGCGTTGGCGCAGATGGGCTTCCGGATCAACGCGGTGCTGCCGGGCCCTGTGGAGACACCCATCCTGGCGGACTTCGAAGCCTCGATGGGCAAAGACACCCTCGACGGTGTGAAAGAACTGCTGGGCAGGCACGCACAACCCGACGACATCGCCGACGGGATTCTCTTTCTGGCCTCCGACGCGGCGCGGTGGATCAACGGCCATCCGCTCATCGTCGACGGCGGGATCAGCGGCGCCGTCGCGTCCGGTGTGGTTCCCGCACCCGAAATCTGAGGAATGCCATGACTGTTCACGCGGCGGCGCAGACGGCCGACACCGTGGTGACGGGGCTGCGCGAGGTGTTCGAAACCGCCAGAACCCGCCCGCTCCGGTGGCGCCTCGACCAGCTGGCGGCCATCGAACGACTTTGTGACGAACAAGAACCGGCGATCGCGGCCGCACTGGCCGAGGACTTGGGCCGGTCGGCGGCAGAGGCGTGGCTCGGCGACATCACGTCGACGAAAGGCGAAGCGGCCTACGCGCGTAGGCACGTTCGTAAGTGGATGCGTCGCCCACGTCAATCCTTGCCACTGGCCCAGCTGCCCGGCCGAGGCTGGGTGCAGTACGACCCGCTCGGGGTGGTCCTGATCATCGGACCGTGGAATTACCCGGTCTATCTGAGCCTGGCTCCCCTTGTGGCTGCTGTCGCGGCGGGCAACTGCGCGGTCATCAAGCCCTCCGAACTGGCGCCGGCGACGTCGGCGCTGCTGGCCCGGCTGGTTCCGCGGTATCTGGACAGTGACGCCATCCGCGTTGTCGAGGGCGATGCGCAGACCACCCAGGATCTGCTGGCTCAGGGGTTCGACCATGCGCTGTTCACCGGCGGTACGGAGGTGGGCCGCAAGATCATGGCTGCCGCGGCCCCGACGCTCACGCCGGTCACGCTCGAGCTGGGGGGCAAGAGTCCGGTGATCGTGACGGCCGATGCCGACCTGGACGTGGCGGCACGCCGGTTGGCGTGGGTCAAGATGCTCAACTCCGGCCAGACATGCATCGCACCGGATTATGTGTTGGCCGACGCGGCGATCGCCGACGAGCTGGTCGCAAAGATCGTCGATGCGATCGGCAGGTTTCGCGCGGGGGAGCCCGACACGTCTTTGCCGATCGTCAACCAACGGCAGTTCGATCGGCTCGTCTCACTGCTCTCGAGCACAACGGGACATGTTGTCGCAGGCGGCAAGTGGGACACCGGCCGACTGCGCATCGAGCCGACGGTCGTCGTCGATCCCGCGCCGACCGACCCGGTGATGGGCGAGGAGATCTTCGGTCCGATCCTGCCGGTGCTGCGGGTGGATTCACCCGAAGCAGCGATTCGCTTCGTGAACTCCCGTCCGAAACCCCTGGCGTTGTACGTGTTCACCGGCTCCCAGCGACGAGGCCGGAAAATCATCGACGCTGCACCGTCTGGCGGTGCGGTGATCAACCACATCGCCATGCACTGTCTGGTCCCCCAGTTGCCGTTCGGCGGAGTCGGGGCCAGCGGGATGGGCGCCTACCACGGCCGGTGGGGATTCGAAACGCTCAGCCACCGCCGCGCGGTGCTCGCCAAACCCGCGAAACCCGACCCGTCGTTGATGTATCCGCCGTACACCGATCGAGCACTGAGCATCATGCGGAGGTTGATGTGATGAAGGTTCGTGTGGACCGCACCAAGTGTCAGGGCATCGGGATGTGCGAGATGACGGCGCCGACGGTCTTCGAGGTCGGCGAGGACGGGGTGTCCGTCGTCATCAACGAGAACCCGCCGGAGTCAGATCGCGATCTCGTCGAGAAGGCGGTCGCCAACTGTCCGACGGGTGCGCTGTACTTCGCCGACTGATCAGGCCACCACGTCGCGGCCGATGATCTCCTTCATGATTTCTGTTGTCCCGCCGTAGATCGTCTGCACGCGGGTATCCAGATACGCTCGGGCCACCGGATACTCGGTCATGTACCCGTAGCCGCCGTGCAGCTGCAAGCACCGGTCGAGAACCCGCTTCTGCAGCTCGCTGACCGACCATTTGCCCTTGGCGGCATCAACCGCGGTGAGCTGGCCCGCGTTGTACGCGAGCACCGACTGATCGACATAGGACTGCGCGATGTCGATCTCGGTCGCCATCTCCGCCAGTTCGAACCGCACGTGCTGCTTGTCCGTCAGCGGCGCACCGAAGGCATGGCGTTGCTTGCAGTACTCGACGGTCTCGTCGAAGATGGCCCGCGCGGTGGCGATCGCCATGGCGGACACCCCGAGACGTTCGCGGGGCAGATGGCTCATCAGATATTGGAGGCCGTAACCCTCCTCACCGATCAGGTTGGCGCCCGGAACCTCGGCGTCACGGAAGTACAGTTCCGCGGTGTCCTGAGCGGGCAGCCCGATCTTGTCCAGCTTTCGTCCGCGCTCGAAGCCTGGCGTGTCACGTTCCACGACAAACAGGCTCAGGTCACGTGACCCGCCGGTGGTGCCGGTCCTGGCGGCGACCACCACCACGTCGGCCATGATCCCGCTGGAGATGAAGGTCTTCTGCCCGTTGAGTATCCAGCGGTCACCGTCGCGTTTCGCAGTGGTGCGGATGCCGCGCAGGTCGCTGCCCGTTCCGGGCTCGGTCATCGCCAGCGCCCCGATGGTCTCCCCGGTCGCGAAGCCGGGTAGCCAGCGTCGGCGCTGTTCGTCATTGGTCAGGTCGAGCAGATAGTGCAGGACCAGATCATCCTGCAAGCTGACCGTCAGACCGAAGGAGAGCGCGTTGATTCGCGCGACCTCCTCGCACACCACCATGCGGTAGCGGTAGTCGGATTCGGCGGAGCCGCCGTACTCCTCGCCGATCTGCAGCCCGTAGATGCCCGCTTTGGCCGCGCGGCCGAACACCGTGCGGTCGATCCACCGCGCCCTGTCCCACTCATCCTGATGCGGCGCGACCTCGCGGGCGAGAAACTCGCGGACGGTTTCCCGGTAGGCCTCGTGATCGGGACCGTACAGACTGCGATGCATCGTGTCAGATCCGTTCGATGATGGTGACGTTCGCCTGACCGCCGCCCTCGCACATGGTCTGCAGGCCGAAGCGGCCATTCGTCCGTTCCAACTCGTACAGCATCGACGTCATCAGCCGGGCGCCGGTGCAGCCGATCGGATGCCCGAGCGCAATGGCGCCGCCGTTGGGATTGACCTTGGCGGGGTCGGCACCGAGCTCGGCGAGCCAGGCCAGGACCACCGGCGCGAACGCCTCGTTGATCTCGATGACGTCGGCGTCGTCGATGGACATGCCGGCACGCTTGAGTGCGTGCTGGGTGGCGGGGATCGGGGCGGTCAGCATCATCACGGGATCCGCACCGCGGACCGACATGTGATGGATCCGGGCGCGGGGAGTGAGGTTGAAGCGTTTCACAGCCCCGGCAGAGGCGATCAGCAATGCCGCTGCGCCGTCCGAGATCTGGCTGGCGACCGCTGCGGTGAGAACTCCGCCGTCGATGAGGGTCGGCAGCGACGCCATCTTCTCCAAGGAGGTGTCGGCGCGGGGGCCCTCATCGACAGTCGCGTCTGCGAATGGGGTGATCTCCCGCTCGAAGCGACCGTCCGCGATGGCCGACACCGCCCGCCGGTGACTCTCCAGCGCGAAACGTTCGTTGTCTTCGCGTGACAGCTTCCATTGTGCAGCAATCATTTCCGCACCTCGGAACTGGGAGATCTCCTGGTCCCCGTACCGGGTCTGCCAACCTTCACACCCGGTCCACGGATCGCTCGCGCCGAACGGCTCTCCGGCCCCGAACGCCGAGAGGATCGGGTACTGGCTCATCTTCTGCACGCCGCCGGCAACGATCAGATCGGCGGTGCCGCTCATCACGCCCTGGGCGGCGAAATGCACTGCCTGCTGGGCTGATCCGCATTGGCGATCGATGGTGACACCAGGAACCGATTCGGGTAGCCCCGCGGCCAACGCCGCGGTACGCGCGATGTCGCCTGCCTGAGAGCCGATGTTGTCCAGACATCCGAGAATGACGTCGTCGATGGCGGCGGGATCGATGGCGTGGCGGCCCACCACCGTTCGAATGACGTGCGCGGCCATATCGGCAGGATGTGCGCCGGACAGCCCCCCGCCGCGCTTACCGACGGGGGTGCGGACAGCGTCGACGATATAAGCTTCGTTCACTCGCTTAATTTAACATAGAATCAAAACTACGAGCTACGGCTGGGGCCGTCAGCGTCGTGAACCGCTGCCGCGCCTACGGCGAGCCGGTGCGCTGGCCGGACTCAGGCCTGCGCGCACAAAGCTTTGGGCGTTGGCGACCACGGTGTCGACCGAGGTGCGTCGGGGATTCCACCACTCCGCGGTCCAGTTGAGCGCGCCGAGAACCAGCCCGAGCGCGACACGGATCTCGAGGTCGGACCTGAGCTGCCCTGCGTCGGCGGCCTCACTGAACAACCGCAACCACAAGGCGTTGTAGGCGTTGGTTTCCTTCTGCTGGCGGGTGCGCAGGCGTTCGGGGATCTGACCGGAGTTGCGGATTGAGGCCGTGGCGTAATCGGACAGCTCGAGTTCGTGGCGAAGATGTGCGTCCACCGCCGCCAGGATCTTGTCGATGGGCTCGGTCCCGTCGGGCAGCTCGTCGAGCGCCTCCTGAAGATGGCGACGCATATCGGCGATGCCCGCGAACATGACCTCCTCGATCAGGTCCTCGCGGGACGGGAAGTAGTAGTAGATCGCGGGGGCCTGCAACCCCGCATAGTCCGCGACGTCAGACAACCTGGTCCCGGCATAGCCCTTGACGCTCAGGACATGTGCGGCGGCGTCGAGAATGCGTGCGCGGGTGCGCTGGGACTTCGAGTCTGCTTCGTCGGGGATCTGAGCGCTGCGGCTGCCACGGGCCATAGTCAGATGCTAGTGCGCGCAGAAGGTCGGGCACGCCAACGCCTGTCCGTTTCGGCGTGGTCTTACGACCGGCATTCGCAGGTTTACTGCGCATTAAATTTCTGCGGCAGCGACAAAAGACGTTGGATCTCTTCCGGAGTCGTCATCGCATCTCAGCCCCCGCGCGACGTCAGCCATTCCCGCACGAGATGGCCGTCGTCCGCCTCGACCGACCGCAGCTCCGTCAGCGTCGGGTGCCCGGCATCGAGCAGGGCGCTGTCGGTGTCGGCCTCCGGCCGGTCGGTGACCTCGACCTCGCTCAGGCGCACGTTGCCGTCGCGGACCTCCTCGACGCGGGTCTGCACGGCTCCGCCGCGGGCCAGCCGCGCATGCCGGAGCGGGCCCACCTCGGTGGCGGGCCGGTCCGGCACGTTGAGGGAGAGGACGGTGCCGTCGGGGGCGGCGAGCAGCAGCTCCAGCACCGGCGTCAGCAGCCCGGCTGCCGTGTTCCAGTGCCGCTCGCCGGTGGGCCGCAGCGCGACGTCCAGCGACACCGCCAGCGCGCGGGTGTCGCTGATCTTCGCGGTGAGCGCCGCGCCGACCGTCCCTGAATGCAGGATGGCCCGCCCGACGTTGGCGCCGTGGTTGATCCCGGACAACACGAGCTCCGGTCGCGGATCGAACCAGCCGTTGAGCGCGGCGGCGACGATGTGTCCGGGTTGGGCGTGCACCGCCCACGCCTCGACACCGTTCAGGCCGGGCAACTCTCGGCGTTCGACGAGGGTGCGGCCATCGCGGCGCACCGCGCTCAGCGCCGCGCTCGCGCCGCTGGCCTGTTCGACCGGGGCCGCCACGACGACGTCCAGTCCCGCCGCCCGCGCCGCGTTCACCAGCGCGTGCAGGCCGGGCGAGTCGATCCCGTCGTCGTTGGTCACCAATGCGCGCCGCATCCTCCCCCTATCCCCACGGCCGCAGTTGCACCCGTTCGGCCAGCGTCTCCACCGCCCTCGCACCGCCGGTGCCCAACCCGTGCCGCACGACGTTGAGCGCCCCGCAGGCCGCGCCGACCTGCAGCGCCTCGCGCAGCGAGCGACCGCTCGCCAGCGCGGCGACGATGCCGGCCGTCATGGAGTCACCGGCGCCCGCGGAATCGGCGGGCTCCAGCGTCGGCATACAGACCTCGATGACGTCGTCCTCGACCAAGGCCAGGGTCGGTGCCGCGCCTGCCCGCGACACCACGATCGTGCAGGCACCCTCGTCACGCATGGCACGCATGGCCTTCACCAGGTCCTCGGCGTCATCGGACTTCGCCCGCCCGTCGTCGAGCAACTCCTCGTGGCTGACCTTGATGAAATCCGGTTCGCCGGCCAGCACCGCCTCCAGCCGCTCACCGGCGAGGTCGGCGGCCACCTTGCATCCGTTGGCGCCGAGGTCGCTGGCCAGCCGCCGGTAGAGGTCGGCGGGCACCACCTGGTCGCCCTGCGGCCCGGACAGCAGCACCCGGCCGTGCGTCAGGCCCTCAGTCAGGGTGAGCTCGTACAGCGAGTCGAGTTCGTGGCGGTCCAGGGGGGTGCCTGCGGTCTCGGCGACGACTTCCCTGCTGCCGCTGCGACGATCGTGCACATACGCACCGTTGCGCGCGTTGATGGGGACGGTCCGCACGGTGACGTCGCGCGCGGGCAGCAGATGGCCGAGGACGTCGCCGGTCTCCCCGCCGAGCGCGGCGCACAGCACCACCGGCACCCCGAGCGAGGACATCATGCGTGACTGCCACACCCCCTGGCCGCCGGCGTGGACGTGGATGTCGGACTCCCCGGAACGGTCCTCGACGGTCACGGTGAGCATGGGCAGCGGGGCGAAGACGACGACGGCCCCGTCGGGGCGGTCCGCTCGGGACTGCGTGTCGGTCATGGCCGACGGATACCCACCGGAGCGGGCTTTGCCACTAGGTCTCTGCGTCGGGTTGTCCCTCCGGCGGCGGGGTCGAGTAAGCGGGGGTCGCAGGCGGGACATCGACGAACGACGAATCCTGCTGTCCTTCAGTGTCTTTCGGTTCTGGTGAAGTCATGGCTCCCCTTCGATGTCAGGTATTCACGCAGGGGTACCCGCATCCGCCACCGCGAATCACCGGGAGTGCCCGGCCGCGGTGCACTACCGTTTCACCAGTCCGATGTCCGATGTCCGATGCGATTGCGGCGGTGCGATGACGACTCTCGACAAGATCCTCGGTGAGGCCAGCAGCTTTATCTGGGGACCGTGGCTGCTGATCCCGTTACTCCTGCTGACCGGCCTGTACCTGACGGTGCTGCTGCGCGGGATCCAGGTGCGTCGGTTCCGGCTCGCGTTCTGGCTGGCGTTCGTCAAACGTAAGGACCTCGGGGCCGACGGCGACATCTCGCACTACCAGGCACTTTCGACCGCGCTAGCCGCCACGGTCGGCGTCGGGAACATCGCCGGTGTCGCGACCGCGATCGCGCTCGGCGGTCCCGGCGCCGTGTTCTGGATGTGGTTCACCGGCATGGTCGGCATGGCGACCAAGTACACCGAAGCGTTCCTCGGCGTGAAGTTCCGCCGCACCGACGCCGCCGGCGAGCAGTCCGGCGGCCCGATGCATTACCTGCGGCGCGGCATCAAAGGTCCACTCGGCGTCTTCCTCGGCGGGTTCTTCGCGGTCGCCGGTGCGATCGCCGCGTTCGGCATCGGCAACATGACCCAGGCCAACACCGTCGCGGCCAACGTCACCGAGGAGTGGGGGGTGGCCGCGCCGATCAGCGGTGTGGTCATGGTGGTGCTGGCGGCCGCGGTCATCCTGGGCGGCATCAAGAGCATCGGCCGGGTCACCAGCCTCTTCGTGCCGGTGATGATCGTCATCTACATCGTCGGGGCGGCGGCCCTGCTCGCCTTCAACATCGGCGAAGTGCCCGCCGCGCTGGGCCTCATCTTCACCGACGCGTTCACCGGCACCTCGGCCACCGGCGGGTTCGCGGGAGCCGCCGTCGCCGCGGCGAT
Source organism: Mycolicibacterium pulveris (assembly GCF_010725725.1). Taxonomy (NCBI): domain Bacteria; kingdom Bacillati; phylum Actinomycetota; class Actinomycetes; order Mycobacteriales; family Mycobacteriaceae; genus Mycobacterium; species Mycolicibacterium pulveris. The sequence goes on from NZ_AP022599.1 coordinate 2,461,538, forward strand.
CCGGTACGGCGTCGCCCGTGGCATCTTCTCCAACGAGTCCGGTCTGGGCACCGGCGGCATCGCCGCGGCCGCCGCCAAGACCACCCACCCGGTCCGGCAGGCGCTGGTCTCGATGACCCAGACGTTCATCGACACGCTGGTGGTGGTGAGCTTCACCGCGTTGACGATCATCGTCACCGGCGTGTGGAAGGAGGCGGGCCCGGACGAGGCCGCCAGTTTCACCGCACGCGCCTTTGCCGAGGGCCTGCCCGGGTCGTGGGGCAGCGTGATCGTCACGCTCAGCGTGATCTTCTTCGCGTTCTCGACCCTGCTCGGCTGGTCGTACTACGGCGAGCGCTGCGTGGAGTACCTCTTCGGACGAAAGCTCGTGGTCCCCTATCGGATCCTGTTCATCATCGTGATCTACATCGGCGCGACCACCGCGCTACAGACGGTGTGGACCTTCTCGGACGTGATGAACGGCTTGATGGCCCTGCCCAACCTCATCGGCCTGATCATCTTGGCGCCCATGGTCTACCGCGAGACCCGCGCCTACTTCCGCGGCGAGGAGTACGCGGAGGAGATGAAGGCACGCAGCGGATTATGACTCCGGACGACGAGGGCGCCCCGATGGCTCAACCGCCGATGGACTGGGACGACATGTACCGCCAGGACACGCTGCCGCCGTGGAGCATCGGTGCGCCGCAGCCCGAACTGGCCGCGCTGATCGAGCAGGGCAGCAAGCAGGGCAAGGTGCGCGGCGAGGTGCTCGACGCCGGCTGCGGCCATGCCGAGCTGTCGCTGGCGCTGGCGGCGCGGGGTTATCGGGTCGTCGGGCTCGATGCCAGCCCGACGGCGGTGGCCGCCGCCACCGCCGCGGCGAACGACCGCGGCCTGAACTCGGTCACGTTCGCCCAAGCCGACATCACCGAATTCAGCGGCTACGACGGCCGGTTCAACACCGTGATGGACAGCGGCTGCCTACACGCGCTGCCGGTCGAGCGCAGGCAGGCCTACGTCGAGGCGGTCTATCGGGCGGCCGCGCCCGGCGCCTCGCTGTTCATCCTGGCTTTCGCCGAACGGCCGTTCGGCGAGGATGTCCCCGGCCCCAACGGCTTCACCGCCGAGGACCTGCGCGACACCGTCGCGACCCGGTGGACCGTCGACGAGGTGCGGCCGGCGACGTTGTACGGCAGGGACTTTCAGCCTCCCGACGGCACAGCGCTGCCGCGCAACGCCGAGCGCAGCGCCGACGGCCTGCTGATGATGCCGGGATTCCTGCTCAGCGCGCACAAGGACGCGCGGCACAGCTGACCGTCAGATGCCGGTGAGCGCACGGCCTTCGGCCTGCCACGCGCGCATGCCGCCGCGTAGTTCGACGACATCGGTGTAGCCGAGATCGCGGAGCGCTTGGGCCGCAACGGTACTCATCGGCCCGGAGCGGCAGTAGATGGCCAGCGGGGTGTCGCGATCGGCTGGGAGACGGTCGGCCTGCGCCGCGATCTGGTCGAACGGGATCGACAGGTCGGTACCCGGAATGTCCCCCTCGAAAGGCACGTGGACGTTTACGGCCAAGCGATCGGGTTCGGCGATGGCCGCGGCGAACTCGCCGGGGTCGACCAACCGTGCGGCGCTCGCTGGCAGAGCCTCCTTCTGGGCGCACGCACTCGACACGATGACACTCATTGCCAGCAGGAACGCGGCAAGCGGTCGTGCTACCCAACCAGCCATACCCGCAGGCTACCCCCAGGGGTACGCGCTGCCCCGGGCTGACGATCTGGCTGGTTTGCTGAAAGCGGCGCGAGCCGGGGCCCGCGCGCCTACCATCCGGTTCTGGGATGGCGGCTCGGACGTTTGCGTTGAGTCTGGGAGTTGCGACAGCAGCGCTCACGGTTCTCCTTGCGCCTCCTGCCTCAGCCACCGAGGACGAATTCCTCGACGGCCTACGGGATCGGTACACCTTTCTGAGCGACGATCAGCTGCTTTCGGAAGGCCGGCGGGTGTGCTCAGCCACGCGCGGCGGGGTACTCGCCCCCGATGCGGTCGTCATGGTGCGAGACGACCTCGGGGTGTCGACGGACGCGGCGTTGAAGATCGTGACCAGCGCCTTGCTGGACTTGTGCTGACCGGGTGACAGCGCTCAGCGGAACCGGATGTTCATGGTCGCCAGGCCGAAGATCTTCTTGCCGCCGGATTTCGCCGCGACCACGACAACCCCCGAACGCGTCGCCGAATCCAGCGACTTGATCCGGCCGCTGAACTCGATGTCGGCTCCCTCCGCGGCCGAGACGACCGCGGGCGCCGACAAGCGCACCGCGTAGCGGGTGACCGCGCCGGGATCCCCCGACCATGCGGAGACGAACCCGGCGCCCAGCCCCATGGTGAGCATGCCGTGGGCGATCACATCGGGCAGCCCGGCCAGCTTTGCGATGCCCTCGTCCCAGTGGATCGGGTTGGCGTCGCCGGCCACCCCGGCGTAGTTCACCAGGTCGCCGCGGGACAGCCGGGTGTGGCGCACCGGCAGCGCGTCACCCACCGACAGGTCATCGAAGGACGGCGTGCCGGGCACTCGGGTCGAGCCCCCGTCGGCGATCCGGATCTCGCCCTCGGGGCGGACCGTCTTCTGGTACTCGGAATCCAAGGTGCCGACCCCGGAGAAGTCGACGTCGTGCATCATCGCGTTCTGCACGGCGGTCTTCACCGCGGCATCGACGTCCTCGGCGGTGACGCCGACGACGGTGGTGTGCAGGGTGTGCACCCGCTCGCCCGCGGTGTCGGTGAACGTGTTGGTCACGGTGATGAAGTCACGGCCCGCCGTTCTGCGCACCGAGGTGAGCTCCACGTCGATCACCAGTTCGTCGCCTGCCACGATCGGGCGGTGCTGCTCGAAGACCTCCTCGGTCTGCAGATAGGTGTCGTAACCGACGACGATCTCTTCGAACATCCGCCGGTTGCACTGCATGCCCGGGGCCGACGTGAACGTCAGCGGCGCCACCACGTCCGGATAGCCCAGCCCGGCGGCGGCGGCGACGTCCCAGTGTGCGGGGTGATAGTCCTGCACCGCGCGGGCGTACTCGCGTAGCTTCTCGCGGCCGACCAGGTAGGTGCCGTCCATCTGGTACCAGTGGCCGACCCGCGCTTCGAGCGCGGACGTCTCTGCTGATGCGGTCATGTGTTGCCCAACTCTTCTGTCGGCTCGTTGCTGAAGACCGACCCAAGCACACTAACGCGCAACCAGTGCATGAGCGGCGCGGCGGTGGGTACTCGCGATTGCCCCTGCCACCGAGAGCCGAGGACCCACGTGAGCAAGACGAGTCAACGCGAGCTAGGCGAGTCGGACAGTCCCATCGAGGACGAGTTGGAGGGCGCCTTCCAGAGGATGATCGGGGAGGGTACCCAGCGCCTGCACCGCAGCTGGCGAGAAGTGCTGGTCACCGGGTTCTTCGGCGGCACCGAGGTGGCGGTCGGCGTCCTCGCCTATCTCTCGGTGCTGGCGGTCACGCACAACCACTTGATCGCCGGGCTCGCCTTCTCGATCGGCTTCCTGGCGTTGCTGCTCGGCCGCTCCGAACTGTTCACCGAGGGGTTTCTGGTGCCGGTCACCACGGTGGCCGCCAAGCGCGCCAGCGTGGGTCAGCTGCTCAAGCTGTGGAGCGGAACGCTGATCGCCAACCTCGCCGGAGGCTGGGTGATCATGTGGCTGATCATGACGGCCTACCCGAAGCTGCACGCGCAGACGATCGAGTCGGGCACCCACTTCGCCACCGCGCCGCTGTCGGCCGAGACGGTCGCGCTGGCGCTGCTCGGCGGGATGACGATCACGTTGATGACGCGCATGCATCACGGCACCGATTCGACGTTCGGCAAGATCGCCGCGGCCGTCGCGGGCGGGTTCCTGCTCGCCGGGCTGCAGATGTTCCATTCGATCCTCGACTCGCTGCTGATCTTCGGGGCGCTCATCACGGGGCAGGCGCCGTTCGGCTACCTCGACTGGCTCGGCTGGTTCGGCTACACCGCGGTCGGCAATGTGGTCGGCGGGTTGCTGCTCGTGACGCTGCTGCGGGTGTTGCGCAGCAAGGAGCGGATCCGGGAGGAACGGCAGGACGCGAAGGCGTCTTGAGTGGCGGTCAGACGACCGCCCTGCGCGCGGCGGCCGCGGCTGTGAACCGTCGTAGCGGACAGACGTCGAGGCGGGTACAGGCCAGCGTCGCGCCCGCGGCGATCACGGTGAGCACCGCGGCCGCGATTCCCACGCTCAGGTGGATCTCCTGGGCCAGGATGACCGAGGACATCGCGAGCACGAACCAGCCGAAGGCCTGCCTCAGCGACTCGGGGTTGACCATCGCGGTCGCTCGGGCTCCGATCAAGGCGCCCACCACGGCCGCGGCCGTCACCGCCAGCGCCACCGGCCAGTCGATTTGAACGCTGGACAGATAACCGCCCAACCCGGCGAACGACTTCATCGCGATCACGATGAGCGAGGTGGCCACCGCGACCGGCATCGGTAGGCCGCCGAGCAGCGCGAGGGCGGGCACCACGAGGAACCCGCCCCCGGCCCCGACCAGACCGGTGACCAAACCCACCACCAGCCCCTCCGTCACGATCTTCGGTATCGGCAGGGAAAAGTCGCCGTCGCTTGCGGTTTCGACGTTCCTGCGCCCGCGCAGCATGGCGACAGCGGTGCCGATCATCATGACGGCAAAGCCGATGAGCAGTACCGGGCCCGGAATGTACCGGGCCAGCAGTCCGCCCGCGTACGCACCGGCCATACCCGCGCCGCCGAAGATCAGACCGGTGCGCCATTGCACCCGCCCGGCCCGTGCGTGCGAGATCGCGCCTATCGCACTGGTGACGCCGACGACCAAGAGCGACGTCGCGATGGCTTGTTTGGCGTCCATCCCGGCCACGTAGGCCAACAGTGGCACGGTCAGGATGGAACCTCCGCCGCCGAGCAAACCCAGTGCGACACCGACGAATACGGCGAGACCGATCGTGAGCCCGATCATGATCGGCCGTCCGGCTCTTCGGTTGCGGAGGTTGCGTCGACGAGCTGGGCCACGATCGTCTGGGCATCGCAGGTGACGCCGCGGTTGTAGGGCAGCTTCGACAGCATCATGCCCATTGCGCAGGTGTTGGACAGCGCCGCGAATGTCAGGCCGCCGCCGATGGCAGCGGCGACCCACTTGAGCTTGGGCACGGCGATGCTGCCCAAGACGCTGGCGAACACGAGGCCACCGGCGACCAGGCGGACCTGCCGTTCGAGATCCCAGCGTTCGGCCCCGCGCGTCACCGCGAATCCCTTGGCCTCCCAGGCGGTGATCCCGCCGGCGAGGATGTGCACATTGGTCAGCCCCGCGTTGCGCAGTGTCTCCTCCGCCTGGGCGGCGCGCTGACCTGACCGGCAGACAAGGACGACGTCTTGGTCGAGGTGTCGGACGATCTCGTCGCGGTGTTCGCGCAACAGATCCAGCGGCACGTTGTAAGCGCCGGCGATGTGGGCCGTCTCAAACTCGCCCGGTGTCCGGACATCGAGCACCCGCGGCGGGGTGGGCGAGTTGAGCAGGCATTCGAGGTTGTCGCAGTCGATCGTGGCGGGTGCGGTCATGTCGGTGTCCTCTCGCGTTCAGCAGGGTGTTGAGTTTGATACCCCATGGGGTATATTGGTCGCCATCGTACACATACCCCCGGGGGTAAATGCAAGGACGGAATATCCCGACCCGCAGAACCCTTGACATACCCGTAGGGGTATATGTGCCGTCGCATGACCCGAACCGAAGAAAGGACCGCCGCCGTGAAATTCATCCAGTACTACCTGGACTGCCTGTCCCACGCGTCGTACCTGATTGCCGACGAAACCACCGGGCGCGCAGTGGTTGTCGATCCGCAACGGGATGTTTCCGAATACCTCTCCGATGCCGAGGAGCTCGGTTTGACCATCGAGCTCGTCATCGAAACGCACTTCCACGCCGACTTCCTGTCCGGCCACTTGGAGCTGGCCGAGGCCACCGGCGCGAAGATCGTGTACTCGTCGGTCGCCGAGACCGAGTTCGAGTCGATGGGCGTGGCCGACGGGCAGCGCTACTCGCTGGGCGAGGTGAGGCTGGAGTTCCTGCACACCCCCGGCCATACCCCCGAGTCGCTGAGCATCGTCGTCTACGAACAGCCCGACGACGAGGTGCCCTACGGGGTGCTCACCGGCGACGCGCTGTTCATCGGTGACGTGGGCCGCCCGGACCTGTTGGCCTCGATCGGGTTCACCCGCGAAGAGCTGGCCGACAAGCTCTACGACTCGCTGCACACCAAGCTGATGACCCTGCCCGACGCCACCCGGGTGTATCCGGCCCACGGCGCGGGTTCGGCCTGTGGCAAGAACCTGTCGACCGATCTGTGGTCGACCATCGGCGAGCAGAAGGAGACGAACTACGCCCTGCGCGCACCCGACAAGGAGACCTTCATGGCGTTGGTCACCGAAGGGCAACCGCCTGCACCGGGCTACTTCGTCTACGACGCGATCCTCAACCGCAAAGACCGTGAACTGCTGGACGAGACCAAGATGCCGATGGCGATGACCTATGAGCAGGTGCGCGACGCGATGAACGCCGGCGCGATCCTGGTCGACGGGCGTGGACCGGAGGAGTTCGCCTTGGGGCACCTGCGCGGGGCGATCAACATCGGGCTCGACGGCCGCTACGCCGAGTACGCCGGATCGGTGGTGCCCACCGACGTCGACATCGTGTTGTTCACCGAACCCGGACAGGAACTGGAGGCAAAGACCCGGCTGGCGCGCATCGGCTTCGACCGGGTGATCGGCTACCTCGAGCGTCCGTACGAGGCGATGTTCGCACACCGTGACGACGTGCAGGTGGCCTCGCGGCTGACGGCCAAGGCGTTCGACCAGCGTGCCATGGAACTGGCCGACCTGCAGATCGTCGACGTGCGCAACCCGGGTGAGACCGCCGCGGGGACGATCCCGAATGCGGTCGAGATCCCGGTGGCTCAGCTGACGAGCCGTCTCGGCGAGCTCGATCCCGCCAAACCGACCGTCGTTTACTGCGCGGGCGGCTACCGGTCGTCGGTGGCGGCAAGCCTGTTGCGGCAACGCGGGTTCGCTGATGTCAGCGACATCCTGGGTGGCTTCGGCGCCTGGGAAGAAGCCCGGCAGAACGCCTGAGCCGACGAATCAGAAAGGAACAGAACGCTTATGGTTACCGCGAAGCACCGAATCGTGATCGTCGGCGGCGGCACCGCCGGAATCTCGGTGGCAGCCCGCCTTCTTCGGCGTGGCCACTCCGACGTCGCCGTCATCGAACCGTCGGACACGCACTACTACCAACCGCTGTGGACCCTGGTCGGCGGCGGGCACGCCAAGGCGTCGACGACGGCACGGCCCGAGGCGTCGGTGATGCCCAGGGGCGCGACCTGGATCAGGAACGCGGCGGCGGCAGTCGATCCCGACAACAACACGGTCACCTGCGTCGACGGTGCCGTATACGAGTACGACGTGTTGGTGGTCAGCCCGGGCATCCAGCTGGACTGGGACCGTGTCGAGGGGTTGGCGGACGCGCTCGGCTCCGGCGGGGTGTCGTCGAACTACCGTTTCGACCTCGCCCCGCGGACATGGGATTTCATCAAGAATCTGCGTTCGGGCACAGCGGTGTTCACGATGCCCTCGGGACCGATCAAGTGTGCCGGGGCGCCGCAGAAGATCGCCTACCTGGCCAGCGACTACTGGCGGTCACAGGGCGTGCTGTCTGACATCGACGTACATCTGGTGGTGCCGACACCGCGGTTGTTCGGAATCCCGGCGATCGCCGACAGTCTCGACGCGATCGCGGCGGACTACGGCATCACGGTGCACACCAACGCCGAGGTGACCTCCGTCGACGCCGACGCCCACAAAGTGGGCGTGACAGCGACCGGCGGTGGGGGATCCGACACCATGCTGTCCTACGACGTGTTGCACGCCGTACCACACCAGTCGGCACCGGACTGGATCAAGTCCGGCCCGCTGTCAACCGGTGACACGGGCGGTTACGTCGAGATCGACAAGCACACCATGCAGCACGTGCGCTACCCCAACGTGTTCAGCCTCGGAGACGCTGGATCCTCACCGAACTCCAAGACCGGTGCCGCGATCCGCAAGCAGGCCCCGGTCGTCGTCGCCAACGTCGAGGCGTTTCTGGCGGGCCGGCCGCTGCCGGCCTCCTACAACGGGTACGCGTCGTGTCCGATCGTCACGTCCTCGCACGCGATGCTGCTCGCGGAGTTCGACTATGACCTGAACATCACGCCGTCATTTCCGTTGCTCGACCCGACTAAACCGCACCGCAGCTACTGGTACCTCAAGAAATACGGGCTTCCGTTCATGTACTGGAACCTGATGCTCAAGGGCCTTGCATAGGAGAACGAAAGGAAACGATCATGGCAACCAGAAACCTGACCTTCGACGACTTCGAGTCCACCATCGTCGACAATCCGATTGTGCTGGTGGACTTCTGGGCATCGTGGTGCGGCCCGTGCCGTGCCTTCGCTCCGATCTTCGAACGTTCCTCGGCAGCACATCCGGACGTGGTGCACGCCAAGGTTGACACGCAAGCCGAGCGAGATCTGGCCGCCACGTTGGAGATCCGCTCGATTCCGACGGTCATGGCGTTCCGCGACGGTGTCCTGGTGTACAGCCAGCCCGGAGCGATGCATCCGGCGGCGCTCGAGGATCTGATCACCCGGGTGAAGGCGCTCGACATGGCGGAGGTCCACGCCAAGATCGCCGCACGCAAGGCGGCGTCAGCCTCGCACGGTTAGGCCGGGCTCCTACCGCCACCGGCGACGGTCGGCTGGCCGCCGGGAAATGCGCAATTGTTGTGCGGTGGCAAACAATTTAAGCTGTTTAACGGCCGCTCGTTCCGCTGGATCGAGGGAAATCCGGGAACGGAGCGCAAAATCCAGCGAACTTTCGCGGCGGCCTGTTCGGATGACGACCTAGTCGAGCCGGCCCACGGCGACGACGCGCAGCACCGCGGCGCCTACCTCGTCGGAGGCCGCCAGGTCCACCTCGGCGGTGAAACCCCAGTCGTGGTGGGCAGCGGGATCGTCGAAGATCTGCCGCATCCGCCACGTCTCGGCTGCGCGGTCGATGATCAGCAGCGCCGGGCCCCGCGCGTCGGCGCCGGTGCCGACGTCATCGTGCTCGTCGAAGTACTCGTCGCCGACCTGCGCCCAGCGCTGCGCCGTCCAGCCCGAATGGGTATCGAGCGCCCCGAGTTCGTCCCAACGCCGACGGGCGAACAACTCGACCCGACGGAACAACGCGTTGCGCACCATCGCGGTGAACGCGCGGTCGTTTCCGGTCACCGGGCGCGGCCGGGCCGGCACCGCCACAGGCGTGTCGTGCGGCTTGTCCGGGCTGGTCAGCTGTTCCCATTCGTCGAGCAGGCTCGAATCCACCTGGCGGACAAGCTCGCCGAGCCATTCCACGATATCGGTGAGCTCCTCGGTCCTGGCCGGGGCGGGCACCCCGGAACGCAGCGCCTTGTACGCGTCGGACAGGTAGCGCAGCACCGCACCCTCGGCGCGGGTCAGCCCGTAATCGCTGACATACTCGCGGAACGTCATTGCGCGTTCCCACATTTCGCGCACCACCGACTTCGGTGACAGCTGCGCGTCGGCGGCCCACGGGTTGCTCTGCAGATACACCTCGAAGGTGTGCTCGAGCAGTTCTTCCAGCGGTTTGGGGTAGGTGACGTCGTCGAGCAGTTCGATGCGTTCGTCGTACTCGATGCCCTCGGCCTTCATCGCCGCCACCGCCTCACCGCGGGCCTTGTTCAGTTGCGCGGCCAGGATCTGACGCGGGTCCTCCAGCGTCGCCTCGATCACCGAGACCACGTCCAGGGCAAAGGTTTCCGACGCCGGATCGAGCACGTCGACGGCGGCCAGCGCGAATGTCGACAGCGGTTGATACAACGCGAAGTTCGGGGGCAGATCGACGGTCAGCCGGTAGCGGCGCCCGTCGGGATCGGGTTGGTCGAGTCGTTCGATCACCCCGGCCTGCAGCAGCGACCGCGCGATGCCGACGGCTTCGCGGATGTACTGCAGCTGCCGTTTGCGCGGCTCGTGGTTGTCGGTGAGCAGCCGCCGCATCGCCTCGAACGGGTCACCGGGACGGGCCACGACGTCCAGGATCATCGCCGTCGACACCCTCATGTTGCTGGTCAGTGGCTCGGGGGCGGCCCCGATCAGCCGCTTCATGGTCGACTCGCTCCACGGCACCATGCCCTCGGGCACCTTGCGGCGCACCAGCTTCCGCCGCTTCTTCGGGTCATCGGCGACCTTGGCGAACTGCTTGAGGTTCTCCACCTCGTGGTCGGGTGCCTGCACGACGACGGTGCCCGCGGTGTCGAAGCCGGCCCGGCCCGCCCGGCCCGCGATCTGATGAAACTCCCGCGCGTTGAGTAGTCGGGTGCGCACACCGTCGTACTTTGACAACGCCGAGAACACCACGGTGCGGATCGGCACGTTGATGCCGACGCCGAGCGTGTCGGTGCCGCAGATCACCTTGAGCAGCCCGGCCTGCGCCAATTGTTCGACCAGCCGCCGGTACTTGGGCAACATCCCGGCGTGGTGCACCCCGATCCCGTGCCGCACCAGCCGCGACAACGTCGACCCGAAGGCCGTGGAGAACTGGAACGCGCCGATCATCTCCCGGATTTCGGCCTTCTCCTGTTTGGTGCTGACGTTGACGCTCATCAACGCCTGCGCGCGCTCCAGCGCCGATGCCTGGGTGAAGTGCACGACGTAGATCGGGGCCTGGTTGGTGTCCAGCAGGTCGCCGATCGTCTCGTGCATCGGCGTGGTGGCGTACGAAAAGAACAGCGGCACCGGGCGTTCGGCGTTGGCAACCAGTGCGGTGGGCCGCCCGGTGCGCCGGGTGAGGTCGTTCCGCAGGAACGTGACGTCGCCCAGCGTGGCCGACATCAGCAGGAACTGGGCGTTGGGCAACTCCAGCAGCGGCACCTGCCAGGCCCAGCCGCGGTCGGGATCGCCGTAGAAGTGGAACTCGTCCATCACGACCAACCCGATGTCGGCATTCGCGCCCTCGCGCAGTGCGATGTTGGCCAGCACCTCCGCGGTGCAGGTGATGATCGGCGCGTCGGCGTTGACCGCGGCGTCGCCGGTCAGCATGCCGACGTTGACCGCGCCGAAAACTTCGCAAAGCGCGAAGAACTTCTCACTGACCAGCGCCTTGATCGGCGCGGTGTAGTAGCTGCGCCGCCCGCCGGCCAGCGCCGCGTAGAGCGCGCCGGTGGCCACCAACGACTTTCCGGAACCGGTGGGTGTCGCGAGGATGACGTTGGCGCCGCTGACCAACTCGATCAGCGCCTCCTCCTGCGCTGGGTACAGCGCGGTGCCGTTGGCCTCGGCCCAGGCCGCGAACGACGCGAACAGCTCGTCGGGGTCGGCGCCCTTGGCGCGCAGCGCCGACAGATCGTCCGGATCGTCCAGCAGGGGTGCGCTGTCGGTCATGGCGCCGAACGGGGCATGCGGTCAGCTCCGACGGGCCTGTCGGAACGGGATGTCGCGGTCGGTCTCGGGTTCCTTGGGCAGACCGAGGACCCGTTCGCCGATGATGTTGCGCTGAATCTGGTCGGTGCCACCGCCGATCGAGGTGAAGAACGCGTTGAGCGTCAGGAAGTTGACGTCGTCGGCCACCGGGTTCTCGGGGCCGGCCAGCAGCGCCTGCGCGCCGATGATCTGTGTCTTCATCGCGGCCTCGGTGTGCAGGATCTTCGACATCGCGAGCTTGCCGAGCGACATGATCGAACTCGAGGTCCCCTGTGTCGTGGCGGCTTTCGCGCGGGCGTTGTTGAGCCTGTTGAGCTCCCGCAACGCCAGCACCTTCGCCAACCGGTAGCGCACCGCAGGGTCGTCGAGCACGCCGTGTTCGCGGGCGAGGTCGATCAGGCTGTCGGCCTTGCGGCTTCGGGAACCGCGGGCGCTGTCGCCCATGATCGAGCGCTCGTAGGCCAGCGCGGTCTGCAGCGCCCGCCAGCCGTTGCCCGCACCACCCAGCAGGTAGTCGTCGGACACCCGCGCATCGGTGATGAACACCTCGTTGAAGTGCGACTCGCCGGTGATCTGCACCAGCGGACGGACATCGATGCCGGGCTGCTTCATCGGCATGATGAACAGGCTCAGCCCTTTGTGCTTGGGCACATCCCAGTCGGTGCGGGCCAGCAGCAGCGCGTAGTCCGCGCTCAACGCGCCCGACGTCCACACCTTCTGCCCGTTGACCACCCACTGGTCACCGTCTTTGACCGCGGTGGTGCGCACGGCCGCCAGATCCGAGCCCGCGCCCGGTTCGCTGTAGAGCAGGCAGGTGCGGGACCGCTCGACCAGGAAATCGCGCAGCAGGTCGGTCTTGAGCTTCTCGCTGCCGAGTTTGAGCGCGGTGTTGGCCGGGATGTTGTACTTGTCCTGCCGGGAGCCCGGCGCCTTGATCGCCGAGAACTCCTGACCGATGACGGCCGCCAGGTCGCTCGGATATCCGCGACCGAACCACTCGGTCGGATAGGTCGGCACCGCATAGCCGGCGTCGAGCACCCTCTCCAACCACGCGATCCGCTCCGGTGACGACACCCACGGGTCATCGGATTTCGGAAGCGGAGACCAGTTGTCGCGCAACCATTCTCGAACCTCGGCACGCAACTCCTCGGGGCTGGGCAATTTCGTCGCCATGTCAGGCACCTTTCGCGACGAGGTAGCGTTCGCGGTGAAGGCGCGGGTCGCCGAACAACTGCAGCCCGGTGCGCGCCCGCCGCAGATACAGGTGGGCGGGATGTTCCCAGGTGAACGCGATACCGCCGTGCATCTGGATCGCGTTCATCGCGACGGTCTCGTAGGCCTCGGCGCAGGTGAAACCCGCCAACGCGATTGCCCCGCTGACGGTTTCGCTGCCCGCGGCCATCTCCGCGGCGGCGTGCTGGGCGGCCGACGTCGCGTTCTCGAGTTCGAGCAGCAGGTCGGCGGCCATGTGTTTGAGCGCCTGGAAGCTGCCGATCGCGCGGCCGAACTGCACCCGCGTCTTGAGGTAGTCAACGGTCATGTCGAAGATCGCGCGGGCACCGCCGACCTGTTCACCGGCGCAGGCGATCACGGCGTAATCCAGCGCCTGCTGCACGGCGTCCCACCCCGCGGTGCCGAGCCGACGCGCGGGCGTGTCGGCGAACGTGAACGTCGACAGCCGTACGGTCGGGTCGAAAACCGTTACGGCCGTGCGGTCGAACCCCTCGGCGTCGGGTGCGACCTCGAAGACACCGATGCCGTCGTCGCTGCGGGCGACGACGAGCACCACGTCGGCCACCTGGCCCCACGTGACGTAGTGCGCGGCGCCGGTCAACGCGCTGTCGGCACCGACTCGGACGTCGACGCTGTCTGCCGTCCAGGACCCCGACGGGCCGGTGATTGCGACCGTGCCGATCGACGTGCCGTCGGCGAGCCCGGGCAGCAACCGCTGTTTGTCGTCGTCGGAGCCGGCGGCCCGCACGAGCGCGGCGGTCAGCACCGCACTGGCGATGAACGGCGCGGGCAGCAGTGCGGCACCGGTCTCCTCGGCGACCGCCTCCAGCTCCAGGGCACCGAAACCCAGCCCACCGTGCTCGTCGTCGACGAGCATGCCGAGCAGACCCTGCTCGGCGAGCCGGCGCCACAGCTCACGGTCGAAGCCCTCCTCGGTGCCCATCACCCGTCGCACGTCAGCCTCCGTGCACTTCTCGCGCAGCAGCTCGCCGACCGCGGCGCGAAGTTGCGCGCGCTCGGCCACACTGATCGTCATCGCCAACCGCCTCTCTTGGCCCGCTGCGTTCACCACAGAGCATGCCCTGCACGCCGCGGGCGTCCACCGGTGGGTTTGAGAGGCGGCGCGGCTGGAAATGGCTCGATCATGCCCACGCCACGAGTTGCGACGTCGATCCTCGCGGTCAGCGCGCTCGCCCTGACCGGGTGCGCGGCGTTCACGAACAAGGCCGCGACCAGCTCGGAGACGTCGACCACGCAGGGTTCGGCGGCGGCACCGCGCACCGAGGCGGTCACGCCGGCGCCCACCCCGCCGCCGTCGACCACCGGGGTGCCGCCGACCGGCGACGTCTCGCTGGCGATCGACGACCGTGGCGATCTGGGCGAGATCGTCGTCGACAGCTCCGGACGGGCGCTGTACGCCTTCTCAGCTGACCGACCCAACCAGCCCACCTGCTACGACACCTGTGCCGAGACCTTCGTGCCGCTCCTGGCCGACGGCAATCCGGCGAGCGGCACCGGCATCGACGTGGCCGCCGCCCAGACCGTGCCGCGGCGCGACGGCGGAAACCAAGTTACCTACAAGGGGATTCCGCTCTACCGGTACGCCGGCGACAGCGGCGACAAGGTCGCCCATGCCCAGGGCCTGGACATGTTCGGCGGCCAATGGCACGTGCTTGCCAAAAACGGCAGGCCACTGGCCTGAGGAATTTGAGGAATAGCCTCGCATCAAGCGGCGTTACCGCGCCCGGACGGCAGGTAGGGGAGCGCATGGAATTCGGGATCTCCACCTTCGTCAACGACGACACCATCGACCCGGTGTCGCTGGCGCGGGCGATCGAGGAGCGCGGGTTCACCGCGTTGGCGGTCGCCGAACACACCCACATCCCCGCGAGCAGGCAGTCGCCGTATCCGGGCGGTGGGGAGTTGCCCGACGTCTACTACCGCACGCTGGACCCCTTCGTCACGCTCGCGGCCGCGGCGGCCGTGACCTCGAAGATCGAGCTGGTCACCGGCATCGCCCTGCTCATCCAGCGCGATCCGATCATCACCGCCAAGGAGGCCGCCAGCATCGACCTGATCTCGGGCGGGCGGTTCGTGTTCGGCGTCGGCGCGGGCTGGAACCTCGAGGAGATGCGCCACCACGGCACCGACCCGAGGACTCGCGGCGCGCTGCTCGACGAGCGCATCGAGGCCGTCAAGGCGCTGTGGACCACCGAACCCGCCGAGTACCACGGCCGCTACGTGGACTTCGACGCGTCCTACCTGCGGCCCAAGCCGGTGCAGAAACCGCACCCGCCCATCCTGATCGGCGGCGACTCCGACGCCACCGTCAAACGCGTCATCCGCCACCAGGCCGGGTGGATCTCCAACCCGCTACCGGTGCCGCGGCTGACCCGGCGCATCGAGCAGATGCGCGCGGGCGCAGGCCACGATGTGCCGCTGACGACGTTCGGCACCCCGATCGACCCGGACTACTGGCAGGCCATGGAATTGCTGGGGTACCGGCAGGCGAACCTGCTGTTGCCGACGAAGCCGCTGGACGCATCGCTGCGGCTGCTCGACGAGTACGCCGCGGCGGTCGCGAAGTACCGCGGCTAGCCCCGCCGCGTCTCGACACCTGTCGAGTTCCTATTCTGGCTGCATGAGCAATGACGCTGATGCCGAGCGGGTCGCCGAACTGGCGCGCAAAGTTGTCGCCGAGGCCGACCCGAAGAAGGTGCCCATCCCGGAGTTCCTCGGCGCCTGCTACGACGCCGGCCTGTCCTGGGTGCACTTCCCCGAGGGCCTCGGCGGGCTTGGGGTGTCCCGCGGGTTGCAGGCGGTGGCCGACCGGATCCTGCAGGGTGCCGGCGGGCCGGTGCCGCTGGGGCTCAACCCGATGGGCTACGGCATGGCGGCGCCGACGATCCGCGAGCACGCCCAGACCGAGGACGTGAAGCGGCAGTGGCTGCGACCGCTGGCCACCACCGAGGACCTGTGGTGCCAGCTGTTCTCCGAGCCCGGCGCCGGGTCCGATCTGGCCGGGCTGGCCACCTCCGCGGTGCGCGACGGCTCGGGAGAAGGGGAGTGGGTGATCAACGGGCAGAAGGTGTGGACCAGCCTCGCCCACCGCGCGCGCTGGGGCCTGCTGCTCGCGCGCACCAACCCCGACGTGCCCAAGCACAAGGGCCTGACCTACTTCGTCATCGACATGCACGGCGAAGGGGTGGAGACCCGCCCGCTGCGCCAGATGACCGGCCAGGCCGAGTTCAACGAGGTCTATTTCTCCGACGCGCGGATTCCCGACAAGCACCGCCTCGGTGAGGTCGACAACGGCTGGGCCGTCGCGATGACGACGCTGATGAACGAGCGCACCGCGCTGGGCGGCAGCGGCAGCAGGCGCGGCGCGGGCACCATCTCCGATGCCACCGGCCTGTGGGCCTCGCGGCCCGAACGGCACACCCCGGTGCTGCGTGACCGGCTCACACAGCTGTGGTTGCGCTCGGAGGCGCAGCGCCTGACCGCGGAGCGCTCGCGGGCCACCGCCACCGTCGGTGGTCCCGGCCCAGAGGGGTCGATCGGCAAGCTGGTCGGGGCCGAACTCAACCAGGACATCTACCAGTGGTGCATGGATTTCCTTGGGCCCGAGGGGCTTCTGTACCACGGATATCAGCAGGGCCCGCGTACCGGGGACGAAGACTGGCAGGGCCCGATTCAGCAGCGGTACCTGCGCAGCCGCGCCAACACCATCGAAGGCGGCACTTCCGAAGTGATGCGCAACATCCTCGGCGAACGCATCCTCGGGCTGCCCGGTGATCTGCGCGCCGACGCCGGGATGCCGTGGAAGGAGATCCCCCGTGGCTGAGAACGTATCGGGCACCGAGTACAGGTTCACCGACGAACAGAACCAGTTACGCGACGCGGTAAGGAAATTCAGCATCGAGCACTTCTCCGAGGAGAAGGTGCGCGAGGTCATGGAGTCCGACCCGGCCTTCGACCCGAAAACGTGGGCGCGGCTGGGCGGCGAGCTCGGCGTGCTCGGCCTGTCGGTGCCCGAGGCCGACGGCGGAGTCGGCGGCACGCTGGTAGACCAGGCCGTTGCGATCGAAGAGCTCGGCGCGCGGCTGGCGTGCGGGCCGCTGTTCGGCACGGTCTACCTGGCGATCCCGGCGCTGGTGGCCGCCGGTTCCGGCGCCGCACGGGATGAGCTGTTGGGCGACTTGATCGAGGGCACCCGCACCGCCGCGTTCGCCGTCACGGATCGGGCCGGCGTCTTCGATCCGGCCGCTGTGACGGTGGCCGCATCCGGAGATACTTTGTCGGGCAACGTGTCTCAGGTGATCGACGCAGGCATCGCCGATGTGCTGCTGGTCGCCGCGAACGGCGCCGACGGGGTGGGCTTGTACACGGTCGACACCTCCGCGACCGCAGTGCAGCGCACCCCGTTGGCGACCCTGGACCTGACCCGGTCCGCGGCCAACGTCACGCTCACCGACGCGCCCGCGCAAAGAATCGCCGGGCCCGACGAGACCGAGCGGGTGCTGAACCACGCGCTGCAGGTCGGTGCCGCGCTGCTGGCCGTCGAGCAGGTCGGCGCCGCCCAGCACCTGCTCGACCTGTCGGTCGAGTACGCGAAGTCGCGGCTGCAGTTCGGCAGGCCGATCGGGTCGTTCCAGGCGGTCAAGCACCGCCTTGCCAACCTGCTTGTCGATGTCGAGCATGCGAGATCGGCTGCCTATCACGCGGTTTGGGCGTTAACCGACGGGTCCGACGAGCCGGCGCTTGCGACCAGCATCGCGCAGGCGGTGTGTTCGGCGGCACTGACCCACGTCGCCGCCGACACCATCCAGGTGCACGGCGGCATCGGGTTCACCTGGGAGCACCAGGCGCACCTGTATTACAAGCGCGCCACCACCGACGCCGCGCTGCTGGGCAGCGCCGAGCAGCACCGCGACCGGGTCGCGTCGATGGTGCTGGACGGCGCCGAACCGGCCCGGGTGCCGCGGGTCGCCGACGGCCTACCCGTCTGAGACGACCCGTGATCGTCACCGTCGCCAAGGTGGAGGACTTCGACCAGTTCCTGAAGACCTTCGCCACGGCCGGCGTCGAAAAGCGCCGAGAGCACGGCTGCCGGGGCTCACGGGTGTTCCGGGATCCCGACGATCCCGACAAAGTGTGGGTGGTCTTCGATTGGGACATCGAAGATTACGAGGGGTTTCTCGCCGATCCTGACATTCCGGCGATCGCGCGGCAGCTCGCCCTGAAGGAACCTCCGGTGGAGGCGAAACCCGTCGCACAGTACGACGCCTGAGGCGGTCCGCCCCCAGCCCCCGACTGTTCTCAGACGGAGATGATCCGTACGGTCGGGCTCATGGACGTTTACGCCCTCGCTTTCGAATGGACGGACACGAACCGGCACTGGCTCATCGAGGTTCCGGTGCGAATCGCCATCTATCTGGTGGTTGCGCTGCTCGTCCGCTACCTGCTGCATCGGATGATCGACCGGGCCACCACCGGTAGGCGCCGTAACAAGAGTCGTGACGAGGAACGGCCGCAGGAGCAGACACGGCCGCAAGAACAGGCAAAGCCGCCGCTGCTGCGCCACCTGCGCGACAAGGTGCCGAAGGTCGCCAGCAGCCAGCAGATCGCCGAACGGCGACAACAGCGTGCGAAGACCATCGGGTCGGTGCTCAAGTCGATCGTGTCGATCGTCTTGCTCACCTGGGTGATCCTGGCGATCCTGAGTGTGCTCGGGGTGAACATCGCGCCGTTCATCGCTTCCGCCGGTGTGGTGGGTTTGGCGATCGGCTTCGGCGCCCAGAACCTGGTCCGCGACTTCGTCAGCGGCATGTTCATGCTGTTGGAGGACCAGTACGGGGTCGGTGACATCGTCGACGTCGGCGAGGTGATCGGCGAGGTGGAAAGCGTCGGGCTGCGGATCACGAGGCTCCGAGACATCGACGGCACCCTCTGGTACGTGCGCAACGGCGAGATCGTGCGCGTCGGCAACATGAGCCAGGAGTGGGCCTACGCGCGGCTCGAGCTGCCGGTCTCCCTGTCCGCCGATGTCGAAAAGGCCAAAGAGGTCGCCCTCGAGGCCGCGGCGGAGGCGGTCGCCCAGCCGTCGATGGCCGCCAAGGTGCTCGGTGAACCGGAGATGTACGGAGTCCAGGAGGTCGCGCCGGACCTGTACACGCTGCGGATCCTGTTGAAGACGCGCCCGAACGAGCAGTGGAGCGTCCAACGCCAACTGCGCGCCGAGATCCTGCGTGCGTTCGACGAGAACGGCATCGACCTGCCCTACCCGCGCGGGCGCATTCACGCCGTCGTCGGGGGCTGACGGAGCCGTCAGCGCCCGAAGCCGGCCTTGCGTAACGCGTCTGCCATCGAACCGGTGGGCGCATCGGCCGGTGGGCGTCGCTGCGGGCGGCCTTTGCGCCGGAAGCTGCGGTCGGGCCGCTCACCCTTGTCGGCCGGTTCGTCGTCGAGCCGCAGGCTCAACCCGATCCGCTGACGCTCGACGTCGACGTCGATGACCTTCACCCGCACCACCTGCCCGGAGCGCACCACCTCGTGCGGGTCTGACACGAACCGGTCGGCCATCGCCGAGACGTGCACCAAACCGTCCTGGTGCACGCCGACGTCGACGAACGCCCCGAACGCCGCGACGTTGGTGACCACACCCTCGAGCACCATGCCGAGCTTCAGGTCGGCCACCTTCTCGACCCCCGCGGCGAACGTCGCCGTGGAGAACGCCGGCCGCGGGTCGCGCCCCGGCTTCTCCAACTCGGCGAGAATGTCGGTGACGGTGGGGATGCCGAACCGGTCGTCGGCGAAGTCGGCGGGTTTCAGCGACTTCAGCGCCCGCTCGTTGCCGATGAGCTCAGCCAGCGTGATCCCCGAGCGATCCAGGATGCGGCGCACCACCGGATACGACTCGGGGTGTACACCGGAGGCGTCGATGGGATCGTCGCCGCCGCGGATCCGCAGGAAGCCGGCGCACTGCTCGAATGCCTTGGGCCCCAGCCGCGGAACGTCGAGGAGCGCCTTGCGGTCGCGGAACGGCCCGGTCGTGTCGCGGTGGGTGACGATGGCCTCGGCCAGCGACTCCGACACACCCGACACGCGGGCGAGCAGCGGCACCGACGCGGTGTTCAAGTCGACGCCGACCGCGTTGACCGCGTCCTCGACGACTGCGTCGAGGCTGCGGGCCAGCGTGCCGGGCGTCACGTCGTGCTGGTACTGCCCGACGCCGATCGACTTCGGGTCGATCTTCACCAGTTCGGCCAGCGGGTCCTGCAACCGTCGCGCGATCGAGACGGCGCCCCGCAACGTCACGTCGAGCGTGGGCAGTTCGCGCGCGGCATACGCGGATGCCGAGTACACCGAGGCGCCGGCCTCGCTCACCATCGCCTTCGTCGGCGCGTCGGCACCGGCCGCGCGGATGTCGGCGATGAGCTCCGCGGCCAGCGCGTCGGTCTCCCGCGACGCGGTGCCATTGCCGACGGCGATCAGCTCGACACGGTGACGCGCGACGAGCGCGGCCAGAGTGGCCTTGGCCGTATCCCATTGGCGCTGAGGCTGATGCGGAAAGATCGTCGCGGTGTCGATCACCTTGCCGGTGCCGTCGACGACAGCCACCTTGACGCCCGTGCGGTAACCGGGGTCCAGGCCGAGCGTCGTGCGGTTTCCCGCCGGCGCAGCCAGCAGCAGGTCCTTGAGGTTGGTCGCGAACACCGCGACCGCCTGTTCTTCGGCGCGGTTGCGCAGCCGTATGCGGGCGTCGACCTTCGCCGAGATCATCAGCTTGGTCCGCCATGCCCATTCGACGGTGCCGACCAGCCACGTGGTCGCGGCGGCGTTCGCCGTCATGTCGATGCCGAGGGCCTTGGCGATCATGGCGTGGTACTGCGCGTCGTCGCCGCCGTCGAAGCTCAGCGCCAGGATCTCCTCCTTCTCGCCGCGCATCGCGGCGAGCACCCGGTGCGACGGCATGGTCTCCAGCGCCTCGCGGTAGTCGAAGTAGTCCCGATACTTCTGTGCTGCCGCGCTTTTGGCCACCTCGGCGGACCAGGGCGCGGTGTGCAGCGAACCCGCCTTCCAGAACTGCTCCCGCACGGCGCCCACCAGCTCGGCATCCTCGGCGGCGCGTTCGGCGAGGATGTGGCGGGCGCCGTCGAGCGCCGCCGCGGCGTCGGGAACGTCGGCGCCGACGAACTCCGCGGCGGCCTTCTGCGGGTCGAGGGCCGGATCGGCGAGCAGCCGAACGGCCAGCGGCTCCAGGCCCGCCTCACGGGCGATCTGCGCCTTGGTGCGCCGCTTGGGCTTGTACGGCAGGTAGATGTCCTCGACCCGCGATTTGGTCTCGGCCGTCATCAGCGCGGCCTTCAGCTCGTCGGTGAGCTTGCCCTGCTCCTCGATGGAGGCCAGCACGGCGGCGCGACGCTCATCCAGTTCGCGCAGGTACTGCAGGCGTTCCTCGAGCGTGCGCAGCGCGGTGTCGTCCAGGCTGCCGGTCGCCTCCTTGCGGTACCGGGCGATGAACGGCACGGTCGCGCCGTCGTCGAGCAGCCGGACGGCCGCGGCGACCTGCGCCTCGTCGACGGCCAATTCCTCAGCAAGACGGGCATTTACAGACTTCAGGCTAAAGCTCTGTGGCACGCGGCGACTCTACAGGCCGGGCCCGACAGCACCGAAGGTGTGCCGGGGCCGCGTCGCGAGAAGTCAGCGACGCAGGGGTGCGGCGGCCTCGAACGCCGCCGCCTTGCCGTCGGACTGCCACCGCAGCCAGTTCTCCCACCGGCTGAGGTTGGCCTGCTGCCATCGGCGGTCCACCCAACCCGAAGCACGCCGCGCCAGCTCGAGCGCCAGGATGAGCGGAGACCGCAACAGCAGCAACAGGATTCCCGGCACCGCCGACGGCAGGCGGTAGCGGCGCCGGTTCCACGGCAGCATGTACAACCCGAGATAGCCGGCCTGCACCCGGTAGTGGTACTCGGCGCGCAGTCGCGCGAGGCCGCGCTGCGCGGGTGCGGGCGCGAAGGCGGGAACGAATGATTCGACGAGTTCTGTGCCGCTGTCGGCGCTGTCGTAGCTGCGCGCGGCGTCGGCCATGAACAGGATGCGCCACGCGTCGGCGACGGTCTCGGGAAAGTAGCCGTCGCAGCGCACGCCGACCAGATGGCCGCAGTAACGGTTGAAGTGCAGCACCGCGCGCACTTCCCGCGCGGAGGTGAGGTGGCCCAGCAGATACAGGCCCAACGCCGGCGCGACGCTGCCGCCGAGCAGCGTCAGCAGCATGGCGGACTGGCTGATCGGCAGCCCCCAGCGTTCGGCGTCCCACTCGGGGTGCTGCTTGACCCGTTCACGGACGCTGACATGCATGATCCGCACATGCATGGAGATGTTGCGGCCCAGCGAGCCGGGTGTGAGGACGGCGCCCGGTCGGCAGACCTCGATCCACCACCGCGACGTCTCCAGGTAGCGGTGCAGTGCCCGCTGGCCTGCATAGCCGCCCGAGAGCGACAGCGGCACCGCCAACCAGCCCTCGGTGTAGGTGTCGTTGGTGCCGGCGTTGCCCAGCGCTCCGAGCGCGTACGCCCAGCGCCGCCACACCGCGGCGCCTTCCTCGACCAGCTCCGGGTCGACCCACCCGGGTAGTTGCTCGAACTCCGCGAACAGCGCCCGCATCGACTCGGGCGCCTCGGGCACGCTGTCGATGCTGTCGCGCTGCGCCCGCTCGACGAGCTCACGGGCTTTTCTGGCGCCGAGCTCACCGTGGTAGGTCTCGGCGACGAACCGCTCCGCGACGGGATCGCCCTCGGTCAAGCCGGCGATGAAGGCCCGCGCGACGGCGTCGGTGGGAAAGAGGTCGACGCCGGTGAGCCGCTTGACCAGGTTGCGCAGCCCCACGCGCCGGCCGTTGCACTCCGGATAGCGGAAGGCGGTCGGCGCCCCCGGCGGTCGCGGCGAGGGTTCGGGCATGGCTCTGTTGTACCGCCCCTGTGGGTCAGACTGCGTGCCGCCTGGCCGTGACGAGCACCGCCAGCCCCAGCACCGCCGCGGTGACCGAGGCGGCGATTAACACCGACGTGGTCTCGTGCAGCCGCACCGCGATGCCGACCAGCGCCCAGACGATCACCAGCGCGTAGGCGATGTCCCGGTGGCGCAGGCACATCACCAGGCCCAGCGCGCCCGCCACCGCGACCATGATCACGCCCCAGGTCGGCTCGGAAAGACCGAAGCCCGACCAGCCGGCGTCGTCGAGGGTGATCGTCGCGTTGGCGATCGTGGCGACCGAGATCCAGCCCAGGTAGACCCGGAACGGGATGTGCACCGTCCACCGTTCCACGGTCGAGGCCGGTGGATGGGCAGCCTGGATGCGGTAGATGACGATCAGCGCGCCCAGCAGCACGACCATCAGCAGCATGCTCAGCGGGAACCGATTGTGGTGCCACGCGAAAAGCCAGCAGCAGTTCGCCGCCGCGGTCAGCACGTACCAGGGCGCGATGGCCCGCGCGGCGCCACTGTCGGTGCGGCCCTGGGCCAAAGTGAGGCTCAGGTAGACGCTGTAGGCGATCACCCCGAAATAGATGAGGCTCCAGATGGAGAACACGTAGCCGGCCGGCGCGAAGTACACCTCGCTGCGGCGGGTGACGTCGCCGGTGGTCTGGCCGTTGATCGGCAGCGCGTTGGCCAGGTAGTTGACCACGAGGGTGGCCACCGTCGCCAGGGTGACGACGAGCGGCAGGAGCAGCGTCGTGATCGAACGGCTACCGACGGACCTGCTCACCACGGGGGCTCCTTCGTGCCTGATACGCGATACGTGCCCGTTCACCGGGAATTCTAACCCTTCGCGGCGCCGGGCGACGTGAGACCGAGACGCGTCGCGTTGTCGAAGTCGTCGTCGATGAGAACGACCTCGTGACCCGCGCGGTCGAGAAGCGAGGCCGCGATCGACGACCGATAGCCCGACTCGCAGTGCACCCAAACCGTCGAGGCGGGAACCTCGCCGAACCGCTCCGGCAGTTCGTGCAGGGGAATGTTGACCGCCTCGGGGATGTGGTCCTCCTCGTACTCGTTGCGCTGCCGCACGTCGAGCACCGTCACGGCACCGGCGCGGCGCTCGCCGGCCAGCGCCGCGAAGTCGGCCACCGGATAGGAGCCGAGCGGACGCCCGTCCCGCAACTCGTCGATGTCACCGGCGGCTGCCCCCGCCAACCGGTCCACACCGATCCGTACCAGTTGCCGCCTGGCTTCGGCGATCTGCTCGGGAGATTCACCGATCAGCGTCAACGGCGCGCCCCAATCGTAGAGCCAGCCGAAATAGGTGACGAACGAGCCGGACAGCTCGAAACCCAACGCTCCCTGCAGATGTCCGGCCGCGAACGCCGTCCGGTTGCGCAGATCGACCACCCACTCACCGGCCTCGAGCCGACGGCGAAGCTCCTTCGGGTCGACGGGCTCGGGCGGCGTGAGATCCACCGGAGCCGGGCCTTCGCGATTGATGACGCCCATGTGCGCGTAGTAGGCCGGGTACGCCGACAGGCCCGCGATCAGTTCATCGACGAAGCTCTGTTCATCCTGGGTCAGCGCCGGATTACGTTGCCGCTCTTCACCGATCGTCGACGCATCACCGGAGGCCGGGGTGGCCGAACAGAAGCTGCCGAAGCCGTGGGTGGGGTAGATCGGGACATCCGCGGGCAGCCGGTCAGCGAGCTTTCGCACCGAGCGATACTGGGCGCGGGTGAGCTCCTCGGTGTCCTGCGCGCTGATCAGATCGGTGCGTCCGGTGGTGCCGAACAGCATTGAGCCGCCGGTGAACACGCCGTGGATCGCGTCGTTCTCATCGCGCAGCACATAGCTGACGTGGTGGTGGGTGTGGCCGGGGGTGTGCATCACCTCCAGCCGGATGGGTCCCGCGTCGATGACGTCGCCCTCGGTGGCGGGGTGCCGCGGATAGTTCACCTCATCGCCGGCGGGCACCACGTATCGGGCGCCGACGATGCGGGACAGCTCGAGCCCGCCGGTCACATAGTCGTTGTGCAGGTGCGTCTCGAGCACATGGGTGATACGGGCCCCGTGGGCACCGGCCAGCATGAGCACCCGGTCGATGTCGCGCTGCGGATCGATCGCCACGGCGACGCCGCCGTTGGTGACCAGATAGCTGCGGTCACCGAGTCCGGAGGTTTCGATGATCGAGACGTCCATGAGATTCTCCTTCGATCAGCGTAAGACGATCGTGTCGACGAGCACATAGGCGGCGACGGCGAAGACCAGGTAGGCGAACCAGCGCTGCAGGCGTGCGGTGTCGATTTTGGTGCCGAAGTAACCGGCGACCAGCGAGGCGAGCATGGCGGCGCCGACGAATGCTGCGGTGATCGACCAGTCCAGGCTGACGCCGTTGAGATGCGAGAAGAGCCCGGCTATCGAGTTGGCGACGATGATCAGCAGCGAAGTGCCGATCGCCGTGGACATCTCGACGCCGAGCACCACGACGAGCGCCGGAATGATGAGGAACCCGCCGCCGACGCCGAACAGACCGGTCAGCAAGCCGACTGCCAGCCCGGCGCCGAGAGACCGCGGTGCGCAGCGGCGCCAGTTGACCCGGCCCTCCCTGACTTCACAGGCGGTGCCGGTGTTGCTCTGGTCGGCCAGCATGCGGATGCCCGCGACCACCATCACCACCGCGAACCCGATCAGCAGCGCCGAATCGGGCAGGTGCCTGCTGAGCGTGCTGCCGACGATGCTGCCCGGGATGCCCGCCGCCGCGAAGATGGCGGCCATCCGCCAGCGGATCTGTCGCGCGCGGATCTTCGGCAGCGCCCCGACGGCCGAGGCCGTGGCGACGACGACCAACGACATCGGAATCGCCTCTTGCACACCGAGGTTCATCCCGTAGACCAGTGCGGGGACGGCGAGGATCGAGCCGCCGCCGCCGAGCAGGCCCAGCAGCACGCCGATCAGCGCACCGAGCCCCAGGCCCATCGCCACAGTCATGGATCGCCGTCGTTCGGTCTACCGGCGCCAGAACCTGCCGAGAGTGCGCCGCGGCGGCTCGGTCACCTTTTCGCAGCGGCACTGCTGCGCGGCGGGCACCGACGCCATCACCTCGTCCACGTGCTGGCCGCAGCCCTCCCACGTCGTCTTACCGCAGGACGGACATCGAACCGGGTAACACATTGTCACACCTTTCTTTTCGGTTCTCCTCGGCCCGATCGCTCAGACCATGGCGCGGGCGGTTGCCCACTCGTCGTATCCTCCCAGCAGGTCGGTCACCTGTTGGAACCCGTTGGCGCGCAGCAAGGATGCCGCGACACTCGACCGCCAGCCGCCCGCGCAGTGCACGACGATCGGCTTGCCATTCGGCACGTCGCCCATCCGGACACGCAACTGCGCGAGCGGGATGTGCACGGAGCCCGGAATGGCGCCGCTTGCCCGCTCACCGGCGTTGCGGATGTCGATCAGCGTCACCGCATCCCGCGCCAACAGGTCGTCGAGCTCGGCGGCCGTCGTCCGCGGAGCCGACTGCACGAGGTCGGCCAGTTCGGCGGGGAAGTGCCCGTCGCGGCCGACGTTGAGGTAACCGACGGTGTTGTCCGAGCCGATCCGGGCCAGCCGCAGCGCGGCCTGCTGCTCCTCGCCGGGGTAGGTGATCAGGACGATCTGCGCACCGACCTCGGCCACCATCCCGCCCGTCTCGGCGAACCGGCCGTCGAACCCGACGTTGACCGACCCGCGCAAGTGGCCGGCGGCGAAGTCCTCGACGCTGCGGGCGTCCAGCACGCGCACGTCGGCGGCCAGTGCCGCCCGGATCTGCGCCGGCGTCATCTCCGGGACCGTGCGGTCCTGGCGCAGCAGCGGATGCACCCGCTTGTTCATCGCGGCGTCGGACGCGAAGTAGGCGGGCGCGGCGGGCTGGCCATCGGTGATCAGCTCGACGAACGCGTCCTCGCTCATCGGCTGCACCGAGGGGTTGGTCAAACGCTGTTCGCCGATGGTCGAGGTGAGCTCGGCGGACAGGTTCTTGCCGCAGGCCGAACCGGCGCCGTGGGCGGGCAGCACCTTCACATGATCAGGCAACGTCAGCAGCTTGGCGTGGATCGTGCGATACATCGCCCGGGCCAGATCGGTCGTCGAGCTCTCCCCGATGTTGACCAGATCCGGCCGGCCGACGTCACCGATGAACAGTGAGTCGCCGGTCAGCACGGCTACAGGCTCGGCGTCGGCACGTTCACGGACGAGCACGCTGATCGACTCCCAGGTGTGCCCGGGAGTGGACATGATCTCCAGCTCCACGGTGCCGAGCGAGAGGCGTTCACCGTCGGCCAGCCTGCGGATCGGGTAGTCGGTCTCGGCGGCCTCGCCGAAGCCGATCCAAGCGCCGGTCGCGTCGACCAGCTCCAGGTGCCCGGAGACGAAGTCGGCGTGGAAATGCGTGTTGATGACGCCTTCGATCGTGAGGTTGAACTTCCGCGCGTCGGCGAGGTACTCGGTGATGTCGCGGCGCGGATCGACGACGACCGCGCGTCCGGTCGACTCGTCACCGATCAAGTATGACGCGTGCGAGAGGCACTCGATGTAGTACTGCTCGAGGATCATCCCCGGACTCCTTCCCAGTCGTCGGGACATCGATGCTGATACCCCGGCGGGTATGAAAGACAATACCCCAGGGGGTATATAATCCACAAATACCCCGCCGGTATAGTGGGCGGTGAGAGAAAGAAGGACGACCATGGTTGGTGACCAGGAAGCCATCGACGCGGTGCTCAACCGGCTGCGTCGGGCTCAAGGCCAGCTCGCGGGGGTGATCGCGATGATCGAGCAGGGCCGCGAATGCAAGGACGTGGTGACTCAGCTCGCCGCGGTGTCGCGGGCATTGGACCGCGCCGGGTTCAAAATCGTGGCGACCGGGCTTCGGGAATGTATGACCGGCGACCAGAACGGTAACGAGAAGCCGATGACCGAGGCGGAACTCGAGAAGCTCTTCCTCGCACTGGCCTGAGACAAAACGACCGAGGGAAGGAAGTCATCATGGGAATCGCGCTATCCACCAGTTTGAAGGCCCCGTTCGATGAAGCGGTGACGCGGACCCGGGAGGCGCTCGCCGACCAGGGTTTCGGCGTGCTCACCGAGATCGACGTGAAGGCCACGTTGAAGACCAAACTCGACGAGGACATGGAGAACTACCTGATCCTCGGCGCGTGTAACCCGCCGCTGGCGCACCAGGCGCTCGGCGTGCAACGCCAGATCGGGCTGCTGCTGCCGTGCAACGTCGTGGTCCGCAGCGACCCCGACGACCAGGAGACGACGCTCGTCGAGGCGATGAACCCCGAGATCCTCGTCGACGTCACCGGCGAGTCCGGGCTGAAACCGGTCGCCAACGAGGTCACCACCAAGCTGCAGGCGGCGATCGACGCGCTATCGAAGTCCTAGGCCAACGACGCCAGCGCCGTCTGCGGGTCATACCCGCCGAACTTGTGGAGTTCGTTGGCGCGCAGGCGATTCACCCACGCCGGGTCGGCCAGCAGCGCACGTCCGATCGCGACGATGTCGAACTCCCCGGCGTCGAACTGCTCGACGAGGCGGTCGACCGGCGCGGGCTGAATGACCTGCCCGCGCCGTTCACTGCGAAACTGTGTCTCCAACCCGACCGAGCCGACCGCGATGACAGGCACTCCCGCCGCCTTCTTGGTCCACCCGGCGAGGCTGAGTTCGCTGTCGTGGTCGGGAAACGCGGGCAGGTAATGCCTGCGCGTCGAGGGGTGCAGGACGTCGACGCCCGCCTCGACCAGCGGTGTCAGCAGTTGCTGTAACTGCGTCGGGTCCCCGGCGATGGAGGCGGTGTAGTCGGTGCCCTTCCACTGCGAGAACCGGAAGATGATCGGATAGTCGGGGCCGACCGCCCGACGCACCGCGGCCACCACCTCGGCGGGGAACCGGGTCCGCTCGATCAGCGAGCCACCGTAACCGTCGGTTCGCAGATTCGTCCGTTCCCAGAAGAATTGGTCCAACAGATAGCCGTGCGCGCCGTGCAGTTCGACGGCGTCGAAGCCGATCTCGCGCGCGGTGGCCGCGCTTCGCGCGTACAGCTGCGCGAACCGGCTCAGTTCGTCGGCCCGCAGCGCACGCCCCTTCGGCCGGCCGTGCCCGTCCACCCCCGACGGGCTGACCGGCGCCACGCCGTCGGCGTCGCCGCGTTCGGCGCCCTGATGCCACAGCTGTGCGGCGATGGTGGCGCCCTCGGCATGGACCGCCGCGACGACACGTCGCCAGCCGTCGAGCACGTTCTCGCCGGCGAGGGTCGGAATGCTGGACGGGTAACCCGCGGTGGGGTCGGGCAGCCGAATTCCCTCGGTGATGACCAGCCCGACGCCGCCGGCTGCACGCCGGCGGTAGTACTCGGCCACGTCGGCGCCCGGAACGCCGTCAGGGGAGGCCTGCCGGGTCATCGGCGCCATCGCGAAGCGGTTGGGAACTGTCATCGAGCGAACCGCAAGCGGTGTGAACAGATCGTCGAGGGCCATGCACGCCTCAACGCCGCGGCCCCGACGGGCATTCCGGGCACAGATCACCGGCTGGGACAATGCGGACATGGTCGAGCAGAGCATCTGGATGCAGAAGGTCACGGCCGATCCCGGACATTCGCACTGGTATATCGAGCGTTTCCGGTCCATGGCGCGCGCAGGCGAGGACCTGGTCGGCGAAGCGCGGCTGGTGGACGCGATGGCGCCGCGCGGCGCGCGCATCCTCGACGCCGGCTGCGGGCCCGGCCGGTTGTGCGGGTATCTGTCCGCGGCCGGGCACCAGGTGGTCGGGGTCGACGTCGACCCGGTGCTCATCGAGGCCGCCGAGCAGGACTATCCGGGCCCGCGCTACCTTGTCGGCGACCTCGCCGAGCTCGACCTGCCGGCACGCGGCATCCCCGAGCCGTTCGACGTCATCGTCTCGGCGGGCAACGTCATGACGTTCTTGGCACCGAGCACCCGGGTCCTGGTGCTGAGCCGATTGCGCGCCCACCTGGCCGCAGACGGCCGCGCGGTGATCGGGTTCGGCGCGGGCCGCGACTACCCGTTCGACCGGTTCTTCTCCGACGTGGCCGAGGCCGGGCTGGCGCCCGACCTGCTGTTGTCCACCTGGGATCTGCGGCCGTTCACCGAAGACTCCGACTTCCTGGTCGCGCTGCTACGGAGGGCGTAGGCGCAAGCCTCAGCGCGCCAGCGGTTTGTAGAACACCAGCCCGTTGCCCTTGTTGTCGTACACGACCGCGCGGCGTTCGTGCGCGTCGTCGTAGGGGCCCTTGACGATGCCGCCGCCGCTGGCCTCGATCGCCTTCGCGGCGCCGTCGACGTCAGCGGTCTTGATCCCGACGACAACCTGGCCGGGGATCGGGTGGTCGACCGCGGTGGCCAGCGCCAGGGTGACGGAGCCGCCGTCCAGCGCGGCGAAATGCGCACCGTCGCGGAACTTCAACGACATCCCGAGCGTCTCGGTGTAGAACCGAATCGACTCGTCGAGATCGTCGGTCGACAGGATGATCATCCGGACGTCATGGTCGCTCACATTTCCTCCTCGTTGTACTCCATATCACTTGTTCAGTGACGTCGGTGGCGCAGGTCGATCGAGATGTCCGAACCGCCGCTGCCTGCCCACACCCCCATGCCGTGCAGTGCGACCGCGCGGCTGATGTCGGACGGCGAGACGATGCCGACGAGGCGTCCGTGGTCGAACACCAGGGCGCGGCCGTCGGTGCACCCGCTGAGCCGCGGCAGCAGGTCGCTGAGCGGTTCATCTGGTGTGGCCGACGGGATGTCCTGCGGCGGGCAGGCCACATCGCGCAGCCGAACCACAGCGTGGTCGCGGACCGGAACGCCGCGCAACCGGTTGAAGGTGACCAACCCCTCGACCCGGCCGAAACCGTCGACCAACGGAAAGGCGGAGTGGCGGCGCAGCAACACCACGTCGCGCAGAAAGTCGGCGACGGTGCGGTCACCGGAAACCGTCTCGGGGTCGGCGGTCATCACGTCGCGGACCCGCACCCCGGACAGCATCGAGGTGGTGCGGGCCTGGTGCTCTTCCGCGCTGGCCATCGTCACGATGAACAGCCCCAACAGAATCCACCACAATCCGCCCGTGCCGTAGATGACCCGAAGCAGACCCAGGCCGATCATCACGAAGCCGAACAGCCGTCCCGCGCGGGCGGCCCAGACCGTCGCCTCGAACTGGTCGCCGCGCCACGCCCAGATCGCCGCCCGCAGGATGCGGCCACCGTCCAGCGGCGCAGCCGGAATGAGGTTGAACACGCCCAGCACCACGTTGATCAACGCCAGGTAGGACAACACCGCCACGGTCAGCGAACTGAGCCCCGCGCCGTCGGCGAGCATCGCCGCGACGCCGAACACCGCGGCGAGCAGGAAACTGGTGAGCGGGCCCACCACCGCGATACGGAACGCCGCGCCCGGCGTCAACGCGTCGCCGCGCAGCCGCGCCACACCGCCGAGCAGCCACAGCGTGATGTCCTCGACGCCGACGCCGTTGCGTCGCGCCCACACCGCATGCGCCAACTCGTGCGCCAGCAGCGACAACACGAACAGCGTGGCGGTCACGACCGCGGCGAGCACGTACTCCCAGGTCGCATAGCCCTCGGCGAGCACCCGGAACTGTACCGACAGGCCGATGACGAGCAACAGCACAATGCCCAACACGCTCCAGTGCACCCCGACGGACACACCGGCTAGCCGTCCCAGCCGTACCGTTGCCTTCACCATGGCTCCTTTCGTGGTTGACCCGGGATCCGCGGGCGGGATGGAGAAACCGCAGGTCCCATCGCAGTCGAGTATCCGTTACCCCGGCGGGCCGGCAGCCGGAATCGAGGTGACAAGATCGGCCTCCCAGAGCGCCTCGACGATCGCGAGCCGGTTGAGTTGGTTGGTGCCTTCGTAGATCTGGTTCAGCCGCGCGTCACGCAATCGCTTCTCGACGCCGCCGGCGGCATGGGCGCCGTCGTCGCCCAGCAACTCCACGGCGCGCGCACAGACGGCGACCGCCCGGTCACCGCAGTAGGTCTTGGCCGCGCTCGACACCGCCTGCGTCGGCGGGACGTGGCGCACGCCCTGCCAGACCATGGCCCGCATGGCCATCGTTTCCAGCCACAGGTCGGCCAGCGCCAGCTGGACCTCCTGGTAGGAGAGCAGCGGTTTGCCCCCGAGCCGGGTCTGTCGACAGTAGGCGGTCGCCGCTTCGGTTGCGCCGCGGGCGATGCCGACCGCGATCGCCGCGACCGGTAGCCGGGAGTAGTTGAGCACGTTGCGGTTCAGCGCCCAGCCCGACCGCTCGGCGCCGACGCGGTTCTCGGTCGGAACGAACACGTCGTCGAAGAACAACTCCGTCGCGTCCGCGGCGCGCTGGCCGAGTTTGTGTTCGCTGCGGCCGGTGCGAAAGCCTGGGGTGCCGCGTTTCACGACGAAGCAGGTCCAGTCCCGGTCCACCCGGGCGTGCCCGCCGTCCTCGGGTTCCAGCGTCGCGAACACGGTGACCAGGTCCGCGTGCGCGCCACCGGTGATGAACACCTTCTGCCCGTTGAGCACGTAGCCGCCCGCGGCGCGACGCGCGGTGGTGCCGAACCTGGCCGCCGGCGCGCCCGCGGAGTCTTCGACGTCGGACCCGGCCGCGGGTTCGGTGATGGCGAAGGCGGCCAGCCGGGCTCGGCCGGCGCGGTTGTCGCGGGTGATCGGCACCAGCCAGCGACGCACGCTTGCCAGGTCGCCGCTGAGCTGCAGCGGCGCCAGGCCGAGACCGTGTGCCAGCACGCTCAGCCCGAGCCCGGCGCACACGCTGGACAGCTCCTCCGCCTTGAGTACCTCGTGGAACAGCGTCCCGTCACCGAGGAACGCGCCCAACGGCATCGTGCCCCAGGGCGGGGGCAGCTGTTCGGACTGCAACCCGGCCCTGGCCGCGGCGGTGAGCAGCGGGCGCGGGTCGTATCCGGCCGGGTCGGCGTCGGCCCGTTCGAGCAACGGTGTCAGTTCCCGGCGGGCGAAGTCGCGATAGGCCCGGCGGCGGCGCGCCAGCCGGCGCGGCAGCGTCTTGGTCTCACGCTCCCACAGGCTCACGTCGTCAAGGTCGATCAGCACGCGACCGACGGGCTTGAGCAGTGCTGCCGAGCGCCGCAGTTCGGTCGAAGTCATCGGGCACCTCCCAGGCTGTGGCGCAGGAGCAGCAGCTGGTCGGGTCCGCCGTGCATCGCCCGCAGCGCGGTGAGATCGCGCAGCCGCTTCGAAAGGCCGTACTCGTCCATGTAGCCGTAGCCGCCGAGGGTCTGCAGCGCGTCGGTGACGGCCCGCGTCGCGTGCTCGCCCGCCGCCAGCCGCGCATCCGCGGCCCAGCGCAGCAGTTCGGTCGGATCGAGGTCGGTGACCGGCGTGGCGGCGTGGCGGCGCAGCACGTCCGCCAGCACCGCGGTGTCGTGTTCGGCCTTGCCGAGAAGCAGTTTGACCGCGGCGTGTTCGATGATCGGTGCGCCGCCCTGTATCCGGGTGAGGGCGTACTGGGTCGCGTCCGTGACGGCGTGTTCGGCGGCGCCGAGCGCGATCGCCGCCTGACCGAGCCAGTCGCATGCGACGGCGCGCCGTAGTTGTCGTTCGGCTGCTGGGCCCGTGGCGCGCACGTGGGCATCGTCGAGGCGTACCTGCTCGGCGTGCACGTCGGCGACGCCGCAGGCCCGCAACCCGATCCGCGTGCCGGTGGGCAGCAGACGAACACCGCCCAGGTCGGTGGGCACGACGACGACGGCCCAGGTGTCGTCGGTCGCGGGGCCGGTGCGCGCGGCGAGCACCAGCGCGTCGGCCCGCTGGGGTACAAGTGCGAAACGGGCTGTGCCGGAGAGCACTTGATCGCGCAGCATCAGGCCGTCACCGAACGTCCGGGCGTCCAGCGCGATCCCGACGGGCGGGCCGAACGCCGCGGCCAGCCGGGCATCGCCCGCGATGCCAGAGGGCGGCGTGGCGCCGCCGAGCAGCACCACCGCCACGCCCTGTGCGTGGATCGCGGTGGCCAGCCCCGCGCACACGTGGCCGAGGCGGCGCAGCATGTCCAGCGATGTTGCGGCACCGTCGGTTTCGATGTGTTGGCCCCACACTCCCCAGCGGCCGGTGTCCGGTTCGGTGTCGGCGAGAAGCCCGAGCGCTGCGGCATCGGCCAACAGTGGTTCGACGGCGGCTAAGTCGCCGTCGGGCGATTCTTCGGCGAACAACCGCTGCCGCGCTTTCGCGCCGAACCGCTCCACCGTGTCCAGCAGGAGGTCGGTGTCGTCGACGGCGGTCATCGATTCGCCGTTTCGCTCACCACCCGATCCGGGCTCGCCGCGCTGATCAACCGTTCCGTATCGTGGTCGTAACGCACTGTGTGCTCACCGAATTCGCGATCGGCACCCGGATAGCCGGCATACGGGCGATCGGACGGGCCCAGGTCTTCGCCGGCCGGGAGGATGGCGGTGTGGGTCAGGTAGGTCCGAGTGACGAGCGGCGTGGTGTCGAGGTCGAGATCGGCAAGGCCGCGGGCCACCGAATGGGTGCCCAGCGCCAGTTCGCCGCCGCGCAGTCCGGTCGCCACGTATGCCCGGGTGGGCACGATGGTGCGGATCAGCCGGTTGTCCTTCACCGTGAAGGTCGTCAGCGGCGTGCGTTCCAGTGCGACTCGACCGGACCGACGAACCTCGAGGTGCAGGATTTCCTCGCCGCTTTCGCGCAGCGTGACCGATTGACGTTCGGGGAAGCTCTCAAATGCCATGTCGGCCACGAACTTCGGATAACCCCAGATACGTCGCCCGGCTTCGCAAGCGATGGCCGAGGTCACCGGCAGGTGCGCGACGAAGCCGCCGAACCCGTGCAGATAGCCGCTCGCCAGACCCAATACCGGCGGTGCGTCACGGTCCATCGTGCACAGCGGGCTGATCCCGATCTCCCCGTAGGGGCCTACGCTGGTCTCGAGGTAGTTGTACGCCACCACGGCGACCGCGGCGCGGCCGCGAGGGAGTCGCACCGGCCGCAACCGGTCAGACGGCAGAAGCGCGCGAACCGCGTCCTGGTCGGCGGTGAACACCCCCATGAAGCAGTCGGTGCGCCAATACCGAATCGGCAGATCGATGCTGGTGACGCCGATGTCCACGCCACGTTCGCTCGGACCGTCCCAGGCGAGAAACGAAGCCGACGATTGGCGCCGGCGGAACCGTGTTGTCATCGTCGAACCTCCCACAGCCGTGAACAACTGGGACATATGTCGAAATTACGTCGGCACAGCGCGTCGACGTAGGGCCGAAAGACGTCGAAATAGGGCCGAAAGGCCCACGAGAACCTCGGGTGGCCGGGCATGTCGAAAACGACGAGACGGCTCCGTCTCACAGATGAGCGACCAACTAGGGTCGCCACTTGCGAAGGGAGAACCTCATGGCCAAGTACCTGCTGCTCAAGCACTACCGGGGTGCGCCCGCCGCCGTCAACGACCTGCCGATGGATCAGTGGACACCGGCCGAGGTCGAGGCGCATCTGAAGTACATGAACGACTTCGCGGCCCGTTTGGAGGCCAGCGGCGAATACGTCGACAGCCAGGCCCTGGCGCCCGAAGGAACCTGGGTGCGCTACGACGGCGAAGGGAAGCCACCGGTGACCGACGGCCCGTTCGCCGAGACCAAGGACCTGATCGCGGGCTGGATGATCATCGACGTCGACTCCTACCAACGGGCGCTCGAATTGGCAGGTGAGCTGTCGGCGGCGCCGGGCGCGGGCGGCAAGCCGATCCACGAGTGGCTCGAGGTGCGGCCGTTTCTGGGCGCGTCGCCGACGATCACCGAGTAGGTGGCGGTCGCCGGCATGGACTCAGCGGACGAGGCGCAGCTGCGGGACGTGATCCCCGGTGTGCTGGCGACGCTCGTCCGCCGCGGGGCCGACTTCGCCACCGCCGAGGATGCGGTGCAGGAGGCGCTGGTCCGGGCCATCGAGACCTGGCCGGACCAGCGCCCCGACGATCCCAAGGCCTGGCTGATCATCACGGCATGGCGCCGGTTCGTCGACCTGAGCCGGGCCGATGTGGCCCGTCGTCGCCGCGAGGCCCGGGTGTCGGCGGATCCGCCGCCCGGGCCCGCGCCCCGCACCGACGACACCCTGCAGCTGTACTTCCTGTGTGCGCACCCGAGCCTGACCCCGGCGTCGGCGGTGGCGCTCACGCTGCGTGCCGTAGGCGGGCTGACCACCAGGCAGATCGCACAGGCCTGTCTCGTCCCCGAATCGACGATGGCGCAGCGGATCAGCCGGGCCAAGCGCACCGTGAGCCAGGTACGGCTCGATCGTCCGGGGAATTTGAGCACCGTGCTGCGCGTGCTGTACCTGGTGTTCAACGAGGGGTACACCGGCGATGTCGACCTCGCCGCCGAGGCGATCCGGCTGGCCCGTCAGCTCGCCGCGGCCGCCGATGACCCCGAGGTCGCCGGCCTGTTGGCGCTCTTCCTGCTTCACCACGCCAGGCGTCCGGCCCGCACCCGCGCCGACGGCAGCCTGGTGCCCCTGGCCGAACAGGACCGCAGCCTGTGGCGGCGCGACCTGATCGCCGAGGGAGTGGCCGTGCTGCAGGCCGCGCTGGCCCGCGACCGGCTCGGCGAATATCAGGCGCAGGCCGCGATCGCCGCGTTGCACGCCGACGCGCAAACCGCCGATCAGACCGATTGGGTGCAGATTGTCGAGTGGTATGACGAGCTCGTGAAGCTGACCGATAGCCCGGTCGTGCGGCTCAACCGCGCTGTCGCCGTAGGGGAGGCCGACGGACCGCACGCCGGCCTGGCCGCGCTGGCCGGGCTCGACGCGTCGCTTCCGCGCTACACCGCGGCCGTCGCCTATCTCCGGGAGCGCGCAGGCGACCTCGCCGAGGCCGCGCGCCTCTACAGCGAGGCGGCTTCGCAGGCGCAGACTCTCGCCGAGCGCAACCACCTCACATTGCGGGCGGCCACTCTGCGCCAACGTCTTTCGAGCCGGTGATGCGCCGAGCGCTACGGTGCCGCCCGAGCCTTGACGAACGAGCGCACGTCGGCGACGAGGTAGAACGGAAGAGCACTACGAGGCGTGGCTCGACCCTGTCGACGGCGACTACGGCTGCCGGCGCGGTTGACCGTCGCCATGGTCGACCAGGCTGTCCAAGGCGTGCTGCCATTGGGCGGAGCGGATCCGGTTGCACAGCCCCCTTGTGATGACGACAACGGCTGCCATCGCGCTGACGACACCGACCAGCACCGACGCGCAGATGGCCACTGCTTCGACGGCCGCGCTGCCGATCGGCTGCACATGGCCCAGCCGCCGCTGAGCCGCACCATCAGGCAGCTGGAGCATCAGCTGGGCACCCGCCTGTTCGACCGCAACACCCGCACGGTGCGGCTGACCGCCAGCGGCGAAGCCCTTGTGACGCCGGCGCGGGAGGTTCTGGCCGCGGTGCGCCGTGCCGAGATCGCAGTACGCAACGCCGGTGGCGGAGCGGCCGGGGTGGTGCGGATCGCCTTCGCCGGCATGTCGACGCACCCGCACGTCGCCCGGCTGGCACGCGTCGTGCGCTCCCGGCGCCCGGGCATCCGCCTCGAGTTGTCCAGCCAGAACTTCGCGCAGCCGGCGATGCAGAAGCTCGTCCGCAACGAGACCGACATCGCGCTGGGCCGCTGGGATGTGATTCCCGCCGACATCGACTCGAGGGTCGTGATGGCCGACGAGCTGGTCATCGCGCTACCCGACACCCACCCGCTGGCCGGAGTGGACCGGATCTCGGCCCACCAGCTGGCCGACGAGGGTTTCGTGTCGTTGCCCGCATACCAGGGCTCGGTGCTTCCCGACCGGTTACGCCTACTCGCTCAGGCCAGCGGCTTCGTGGCCGACGTGGTCCAGGTCGCGCCGGACACCCAGACCGCGCTGGCGCTGGTCAGCGCCGAGGTGGGGTGCCATCTCACCTTCGCCTCGGTGGCGCGCAACGCCGTCGACCCGCGCGTGGTCTTCGTCCCGATCGACACCACCGCCGTGCCTGACCTCGATGTGGATCTGCGCGCCGCGTGGCGGCGTGCCGATCGGACGCCAGCATTGCGCGAGGTGTTGGACTGCCTGTTCGACCCGCACGACGGCGGCTGAGCACACGTCAGAAGTTTTTCGTCTTGCGTTGCGGGGGATAAGGGGCAAGCTGGCAAGTATCGACGTTGGAGGCCCCCATGCAGCCGATTCTCCCGACCGACGCGTTGTTCCTGCTCGGTGAATCCCGCGAGCACCCAATGCATGTCGGCGGCCTGCAGTTGTTCGAGCCACCCCAGGGCAGCGGGCCGGAGTTTCTGCGCGCGCTCTCCGACGCCCTGCTGACCCAGACCGACCTGACGCCGACGTTCCGTAAGCACCCGGCGTTCTTGGGCGGGCTGACCAACGTGATGTGGTCCTCCGACAAGAACGTCGAACTCGACTACCACCTGCGCCGGTCCGCGCTGCCTGCGCCGGGCCGGGTCCGCGAGCTGTTGGAGCTGACCTCGCGGCTACACGGCACGCTGCTCGACCGGCACCGTCCGCTGTGGGAGGCGCATCTCATCGAGGGGCTCGACGACGGCCGGTTCGCGGTTTACACCAAGTTCCACCACTCGTTGATCGACGGCGTCTCGGCGATGAAGCTGATGCAGCGGGTGCTGTCGACCGATCCCGCCGACAGCGAGGTGCGCGCACCGTGGAGCCTGCCGCCCAGGCGCAAGCCGGCCGACTCCGGGCCGTCGCTGTTGCGCACGCTGGGCCAGGTCGCCAGTTCGGTTGCGGGCCTTGCCCCCAACACGCTCTCGCTGGCGCGGGCGGCACTGCTCGAGCAGGAGCTCACGCTGCCGTTCCGGGCGCCCAAGACGATGCTGAACGTCCGCATCGGCGGGGCCCGGCGCGTCGCCGCACAGTCCTGGGCGCTGGAGCGCATCAGAAACGTCAAGGCCGCGGCCGGGGTGACCGTCAACGACGTCGTGCTCGCGATGTGCGCGGGCGCGCTGCGGGCCTATCTGGCCGAGGAGGACGCGCTTCCCGCTACCCCGCTGGTGGCGATGGTCCCGGTCAACCTGCGCACCGCCAACGATGCCGACGGCGGCGGGAACCTGGTCGGCGCGATCCTGTGCAACCTCGCCACCGACGTCGAGGACCCGGCGCGCCGCGTCGAAGCCATCGCCGCGTCGATGCGCGACAACAAGAGGGTGTACTCGGAGCTGCCGCGCGTGCAACAGCTCGCGGTGTCGGCGTTTCTGATCAGCGGCCTGGCGTTCGCGCTGCTGCCGGGCTTCGTGCAGACTGCGCCGCCGCCGTTCAACATCGTCATCTCCAACGTGCCCGGCGCGCGGGAACCGTTGTACTGGAACGGAGCCCGCCTCGACGGCAACTATCCGCTGTCGATCCCGCTCGACGGCCAGGCGCTCAACATCACGATGGCCACCAACGCCGACCAGCTCGACTTCGGCCTGGTCGGGTGCCGGCGCAGCGTTCCGCACCTGCAGCGGCTGCTCGGTCACCTCGAGACGTCGTTGAAAGACCTCGAGCGCGCCGTGCGCGCATGACGGCGACACCGCCGCTCGCTCAACCGAATTCCAACAGCGTGTAGGCGCCGCGGAAGTTCTTGGTCAGCCGCAGCCGCCAGAGGGCGGGGAACACCTTCTCGAAGAAGAAGCCGCGGCCCCGCGGCATCGGGAGGTCGTGCACGGCGCGAATGCCGGGCACGGTGTCGGCCAGATCGGCCAGCTGTGACGCCGACAGGCTGAACGGCATCGGCGGGACACGGTACCGACGGGAGGACCGCATCCCTTTCGGCGCGAACTTCTTCACCAGCACCGGCGGCAGGTCGAAGATCATCTGCCCACCGGGAAACCGGGTGGGGCACTCGGTGATCAGGTCCATGGCCTCCTCGGGCTGCAGGTACATCAGCAGACCCTCGGCGGTGATGAAGACGCCGGCGCTGGTGTCCACCGCATCCATCCAGCCGTAGTCCAGCGCCGACTGCGCGATGTTGGTGATCCGCGGCGACGACGGTAACAGCTTCTTGCGCAGAGCGATGATCGGCTCGAAATCGACTGTGATCCAGCGGAAGTCCGCGTCGGGTAGCGCCTTGCTCAACCGCCAGAAAGTGGTCTGCAGTCCCTCGGCGAGGGCGACCACGGTGGCCGACGGGTGCGCCGACAGGTATTCGATCGCGGCCCGGTCGAACGCCAACGAGCGCAGCGCCATCTCCTGGCCCTTGCGGCCGAACTTGTCGAAGTCGAAGTCGATGGCCTCGACGAGGCGGATCGCCATGGGGTCGTCGATGATGGCCTTCGGGTGGCGGGCCTGGTGCGCGCGCCCGTTGAGGGTCAGCAGCGCTGTCTCCGAGACCTCGGTCAAGATGCTGGCGTCGGCGTCGACGGGTTCGGCGGGTTCCACCACATCAAACCTACCTGGGCAGGTGCACAGCAGCGGGCGCAGTCAGGCGTATACGGTCCAGATATGAATCGAGTTGCGGTGATCACGGGCGGCGCGGGTGGCATGGGTCGGGCGACGGCGGAGGTCGTCGGACGCGACCACACGGTGGTGCTCTGCGATGTGCGGGCCGACCGCCTCGACAGCGTGGCCGCAGCGCTGGGCGAACTGGGTATCGAGCCGACCACCGTGCACTGCGACGTCACCGACCGGCAGGCGGTCACCCGCCTGTTCGAGACCGCCGGCGGGCTCGGCGTCCTGGCCTCAGTCATCCACACCGCGGGGGTGAGCCCGAGCATGGGCGACGCCGAGTACGTGATGAGGACCAACGCGTTGGGCACGGTCAACGTCAACGAGGTGTTCTACCAGGTGGCCGGCGAGGGTTCGGCGATCGTCAACGTCGCCTCGATGGCCGCCCACATGCTGCCGGACGAGATGATCCCCACCTCGAAGTTTCCGTTGGCGCTCAAGGACGAGGACGCCTTCATGGCGGACATGCTCTCGGCCTGCGAGATCGTTCCGGAGGAGGCACGTTCCGGCATCTCCTACGCGCTGAGCAAGAGCTTCGTCAGGTGGTACTCCACAGCTCAGGCCGAACGGTTCAACGGCCGAGGGTTGCGGGTCGTCTCGGTTTCCCCGGGGTCCATCGACACCGAGATGGGTAGGTTGGAGGAACATGCCGGCGCCGGCGCCATGGTCGCCGACGCCGCGGTGCCCCGCTGGGGCCGACCGGAGGAGATGGCGGCGCTGCTCGCCTTCTGTGCCAGCGACAAAGCCGGCTACCTCACCGGGACGGATATCTTGAACGATGGCGGAGTGATCGCCTCCATGAAGGAGCGCGCGAGGAAGGCCGCCGAGGAAGGGTGAACCCGCGTGACCGACGAACGCCAACCCGGCCGTGACGCCTCGGCGCCGCGTGCGATCCGGCGTCCGACGGTCGATGCGGCCACCGAGCGGGCCTTCGGCCGACCCGACGGTGACGGCGCTGCCGACCCCA
This sequence comes from Mycolicibacterium pulveris, assembly GCF_010725725.1. Taxonomy (NCBI): domain Bacteria; kingdom Bacillati; phylum Actinomycetota; class Actinomycetes; order Mycobacteriales; family Mycobacteriaceae; genus Mycobacterium; species Mycolicibacterium pulveris. The sequence continues at coordinate 2,502,761 of NZ_AP022599.1, forward strand.
CTGCCGACCGTGATCAGGGCGCGTACACCCCGACGAACCAGGAACCCGGCCCGGTGCTCGCCGCCGCGTTCGGTGCGCCAGCCGACTCCGACGATTTCGGCGATTCCGGTGACGACGCGATCGACTTCGACGGTGAGGCCGCCCCGGCTCCCGCGCCCGCCCCTGCCGCCCCGCCGCCCACGCCCGCCGAGAAACTCGGTGTTCGCGACGTCCTGTTCGGCACGCGACTGAAGCTGACGGCGCTGGTCACCCTCGCGGTCATCGCGTTGGTTCTCGGCCTGGTCGGCGGCTGGGTGGGCCGCAAGACCGCCGAGGTCATCGAGGCGTTCACCACGTCGAAGGTCACGCTCTCGACCGGTGACAGAGGTGACCTGCCCGAGGGCCGGTTCGCCAAAGTGGCTGCTGCCGTGGCCGATTCCGTTGTCACCGTGGAAGCCGTCAGTGACACGGAGGGCTCCCAGGGCTCGGGGGTGGTGGTCGACGGGCGCGGATACATCGTCACCAACAACCACGTGATCGCCGACGCCGCCTCGGCTCCCGACCGGTACCAGATCTCGGTGATCTTCAACGACGGCAAAGAGGTGGTGGCCAACCTCGTCGGCGCCGACCCGAAGACCGACCTGGCCGTCCTCAAGGTCGACGACGTCGACAACCTGACCGTCGCGCGGCTCGGCGACTCCGACAAGCTGCGGGTGGGCGACGAGGTGATCGCCGCGGGCGCCCCTCTGGGCCTGCGCAGCACCGACACCCAGGGCATCATCAGCGCGCTCGACCGCGCGGTGCGGATCCCGGGTGAGGGCTCCGACGAGATCGTGATCGCGGCCGTGCAGACGGACGCGCCGATCAATCACGGCAACTCCGGCGGTCCGTTGATCAACATGAACGCCGAGGTGATCGGTATCAACACCGCGGGCAAGTCGCTCTCAGACAGCGCCAGCGGCCTGGGCTTCGCGATCCCGGCCAACGAGATGAAGCACGTCGTCGAGAACCTGATCCGCACCGGCGAGATCAGGCACCCGACCCTCGGGCTGACCGCGGAATCGGTCAGTGACCCCGACCCCACCGGGGCGCGGGTGACCCGCGTCGTCTCGGGCGGCCCGGCCGACCGGGCCGGGGTCAAGGAGAACGACGTCGTCGTCAAGATCGGTGACCGTCCGATCGACGGCGTCGACGAGTTCGTGGTGGCGGTTCGGCGCCTGTCGGTCGGTCAGGACGCGCCGATGGAGGTGATCCGCGACGGCCAGCGTGTCACGCTGACCATCAACCCGGAGCCCGACAAGAACCGCTAGCCCGCGTCAGATGCGGGCGGGCAGGTCGCCGGTCAGCTTCGACGGCCGGCAGCACAACGTCACCACGATGCACAGCACCGCCGCGACGGCGAAGGCCGCCTGCACGTTGAACGCGTCGGCGGTTCCGCCGAGCAACGCCGCGGCCAGCGGCCGTGATCCGAGGAACCCGACCAGCCACAGCGCCATGATCCGGCCGCGCAACTCCTCGGGAGCGCGTTCCTGCACGACGGTGCTCAGCCCGGTCATCGCCCAGCCGAAACCGAGGCCGGCCAGCGCGAACCCGATCATCGCCACCGCGGTCACCGGCGTGACGACCAGAATCGCGCATCCGGCGCCGAGCCCGGCCAACCCGATCGCCGAGACCTTCGCCGAGGCCATCCGCCCGCGCATCAGCGCCAACATCGCCATGCCCGCCGCCGCACCGATGCCGAATACCGCCGACAGCGTCCCGACCAATTGAGCGCTGCCGCCGAGTTCGTCGGCCATCGACGGGGCCAGGGTGATCGACGAGTCGGACGCGAAACCAACCGCGCTCACCGCGAGCAACGCCAACAGCAACGGGCGGTCACGCCAGACGTACCGAAGCGCGGCGCGGACCCGGTAGTCGGCGTCTGCCTGGCGCGCCGGCGGCGCGGGGAAGCGCACGGCGATCAGGAAGAACGCGAACACCAGGTGCAGGACGGCGCTGACCGCGAACGCGGCGCCCGAGCCGAAATGCGCGGCCAGGTAGGCGCCGGTGGCCGGCCCGAGTATTCGACCGAGGGTCATCGGAATGCTGTTGAGCGCCATGGCCGTTGACAGCTCACCGTCGCGAATGAGGTTGGGCACGATCGACTGCATCGCCGGTCCGCCGACGACGAACCCGAAGCCCACCAGCAGGGTCCCGATGAGCACCGGACCGGCGACCGCCACGCCCTGCTGGTCCGGATCGAGGATCAGCCACACCGCGGTGAAGCCCGAACCGGCCACGCACAGCACCCGGCCGAGCAGAATCTGGCGAGCCGGATCGCCTGTGTCGGCCCACTTTCCGCTGGTGGGGCTCAAGATGAGCTGCGGCCCGAACTGGACGACGCCGACCAGACCGACCATCAGCGCCGAATGCGTCGCCTCGAACATCACGATCGCCGCGACGATGCCGTGTGTCCACACCGCGACGACCGAGAACATCTTGCCCCAGAACAACGCACCGAACACCGGGTCGAACATCAACCCGAGCGCGCCGCGCGCCTGCGGTCGGGAAACGGGTGCGGTGGTCTCTGCCGTCACCGGGAACCCGCGGTTTCGAAACGTTCGGTGAGCCGGGCCAACAGGGAGACCAGGGTGTCCACGTCGGTGTCGGACCAGTCTTCGACCATCTCGGCGACCAGATCACGGCGCCGCTCGGCCACCGTCGCCAAGGCCTTTCGGCCCTCATCGGTGAGCATGAGCGCGCAGCGCCGCTGATCGTCGGCGGCGAACGTCTTCGTCAGCAGCCCCGCCGCGACGCCCGCGGTGACCGCCCGGCTCGCGGTGGAGTGTTCGACGGCCAGAAAATCGGCGACGTCGCGCACCGACGCGCCGCCGCCGGCCTGCTGGCACTCTTGAACCGCCCGCAGCGTCCGCAGCGTCGAGGGGTTCGTCACCGGGGCGCTGCCGTCGAGCACGCGGCCGCGCCAGCTGGGCCGCTGACGGGCGATCGCGATCCGCGTCAGCAGCTCGTCGAGTTGGTCGTAGCGGGACTGCAGCACGAATATATGCATAGCACATAGATATTTATGGGGCGAATCCGCTGCTGAGGGGCCAGGCCCGCAGGTGCGGGGTTAGGCAGGCTCGGCCCGCAGGCCGTACATGTAGGTGGTGAGGTACTCGTCGATCACCGGGGTCCGAATCTGCTTGGACTCCGGCATCGTGATCAGCAGCGCATAGAGGCCGACCAGAAACGACACCCCGTTGAGCATGACGTCGACCTCGGCGGGTATCTCGCCGCGCTCCTGTGCCCGCTGCAACTCCTCGACGACCGCGACGATGACCGGGTGGTTGGTCCATTCCTCCGATGGTGGTCGTGTCGTCGAAAAGTGCAGGGCCAGAAAATCTTTGAACAGCCGATTGCCGAGGCGACGCTCCAGCGCCTCGAGCACCCGCACCGACTCGGCGAGCGTGTCCCGCACCCCGTGTGGCTTGGCGAAGAACCGGTTCAGCTCGGCGGCCATCCGCTCTTCCTCGCGCCGCTCCAGCTCCACCAGGACGTGCTCTTTGGTCGGGAAGTGAAAGAAGAAGGTGCCGTGCGCCACCCCGGCCGCCGACACGATCGCCCCGATGTCGGCCGCGGCCATGCCGTCTCGCTTGAACTCGGCCACCGCCGCCCCGAGTAGCCGTTCACGCGTCTGGCGGCCCTTGGTCCCGCGCTCCTGAGGCTTGTCGCTGCGCACTGTCATCCGTTCCGCCGCCGTGCACCGGCGCGCCCGAACAGAGCCTACGCCAGAAACCGACTGAAGTCAGAATGGGTCTTCCGTTCGCATCGCTCAGCCGCTACCGTGCTGCAGGAGCGATTTCAGTTGGTATTTCGGTAGAAACACCGCATCACAGGGGCTTATCCACGCCCGCGTGAAATGCCGGCTACCGCTCGTGAAACCTGACTGAAGTCAACTTGGAGGCGCGGTGCAGATCCTCGAGCAGGTGCAAGACCTGCCGAAAGCCGGGAACATCAAGGCCCAGTGGGTGAGCCTGTGGACCGGGCCCGCGGTCGGTTTCGTCCTACTCGTCGCGCTGCTGGCATTCCCCGGTTTCTGGCCGCCGATGTCGCCGACGATGACGGCCGGCCAGGTGGCGTCGTTCTACGCCGAGAACACCGCCTGGATCCGCTTCAGCCAGGTGACGTTCAACCTGTGCGGCATCATGGTCCTTCCGTTCTTCATGGTGATCGTGGTCCAGATGAAGCGGATGAAAACCCAGAGCCACGTCTTGGCGTACTGCTATCTGACGGCGGTGGTCAGCGGCGCGACCATCTTCGCGCTGTCCAACATCTTCTTTCTCGTCGCCGCGTTCCGGCCCGACCGCAGTCCCGAAATCATCCAGGTCCTCAACGATCTCGCGTGGATCGTGTTCATCGCGCCGGTCGGCATGGTGGTGGCGCAGTTCGTGCTTCTGGCCGTCGCGGTCTACTTCGACAACGGACCGCACCCGGTCTTTCCCCGCTGGGTGGGCTACTACTCGGCGGCCACCGCCGTGGCCATGATCCCCGCGGCCGGCGCCGCGGTCTTCCACACCGGGCCGCTGGCCTGGGACGGCTTCCTGTCGTTCTGGGTTCGCAACGGCGCCTTCGCGCTGTTCGTCATCGTCATGTTCTTCGTGCTGCGCCGGGCGGTGTATCGCCAAGCCATCGAGGAAGGCGTGATAGAAGGTGTCGTCGAGGGCGGCCGGCAGGGCGCGCTGCAGTGAGCACCCTGACCCCCGACCGGCCCGCCGAGGCACCGGATCACGCTCCCGGCGGCAAGCCGGATGTGCGGCTGGTGTGCTGGTTCTTCCCGATCTGGTACGCGGTCTTCGGCGTCATCATCTGCGTGCTGGCGCGGGTGACACCACCGCCGCGGCCCGACGTGTCCGCCGCCGACAAGGTGGCGTTCTTCGCCGCCAACGGCACCACCATCCGGATCGGGTTCTGCGTGCTGCTGATCCTGCTCGGCGGCGCGGCGATCACCAACGGGCTGGTGGCCTATCAGATGAAGCGGATGTCGGTCGGCTCGGTCTTCGCCTACGCATACATCGGTGGCATGGGGGTCGGCGCGCTGCCGGGTTTCCTTCTGGTGGCGGTCTGCTTCTTGACCGCCGCGTTTCGCGCCGACCGCGACCCCGAGATGGTCAGCCTGCTCTATGACCTCGGAATGCTGAGCTACAACGGGTCGCTGGGCTGCTTCTCGGTGGCCTACCTGGTGCTGGCGCTGGCGATCCTCTACGACAGAAACGACATCTTCCCGAAATGGTTTGCCTACGTGAGCATCTGGCAGATCATCACCGAGGTCATCGCGACCCAGATGTTCGTCTTCTACTCCGGACCGTTCGCCTGGAACGGGTCGCTTGCGTTCTGGTGGTCGGTCGTCGTCTTCTCGGTCTGGCTGGCGGTGCTGATCATGCTGCTGCGGCGGGCGACCCTGCGTGAACCCCTCGACGCCCCGCCCGTGGACTGAGGAACAACGCCATGACGCAATCGGATTCGCTTCAGACCACACCCGAGACGAGCACCGGGCCACCGGCCCACCTGCCCGGCGACATCCACATGTGGGTGATGGTGCTCGGCGATCTGGTCATCTTCGCCGGATACTTCGTCATCTTCATGGTCTACCGCACCCTGAACCCCGAGGAGTTCCTCCAAGCTCAGCAACACCTCGACATCAACATCGGCGTCGTCAACACGCTGATCTTGTTGACCAGCTCCTGGGTGGTGGCCCGCAGCGTGCTCGCGGCGCGCGAGGGCCGCCACCGCGACGCGATCCGGCTCACCGTCGCCGGCGGCTTCGGCGGGGTGCTTTTCATCGTCTTCAAGACCTATGAGTGGGGCGCCAAGATCAGTGCCGGCCACACCAACTCGGAGATGTTCTACTCGTTCTACTACGTGCTCACCGGCGTCCACCTGGTGCACGTGCTGATCGGCCTCATCGTGCTGGGGGTCGTCGTCCGTGAACTGCGCAATCCCGCCCGCCGCAGGGTTTCGATGGTGGAGTCCGGTGCCGTCTACTGGCACATGGTCGATCTGCTGTGGGTCATCATCTTCGGCCTGCTCTACGTGATGAGGTGACCGTGACCGACACCGCCGACACCCGTTCCCGCACCACCACGGCGCGCGCGATGACGTGGGCCTGGGTGCTGTTGACCGCGATCACCATCGGATCGTGGTGGCTGGCGCCCGCACACTTCACCGAAACCGTGCACGCCAGCACCCCGGTCACCGCGTTGGTGCTCGTCCTCGCCCTGGTCAAGTCGAGGCTGATCATCCGGTACTTCATGGAGGTGCGCACGGCGCCGCGGTGGCTCAAGCGCTCCACCGACGCCTGGCTGGGCGTGCTGTTCGCCGCCGTGTTCGTGATCTACCTGTTCTGAGGCACTCCGTAAGCTCTACGCCGTGGCACGCGTGCTCTCGGTGAACATCGCTCACGGCTACTCGGACGGACCGTCGGGCAAGACCGGCTTCGACAAGCGCCCGACGACCGAACCCGTCGCGGTGCGGGCACCCGGACACCGGCGCACCGGGCTCGGCAGCGGCCTGGCCGGCGACCTGATCGGCAACCGCAGGTATCACGGCGGCGACGACCAAGCCGTGTACGCCTATGCGCGTGAGGATCTGGACGACTGGGAGATCAGCCTGCAGCGACCGTTGACCAACGGCATGTTCGGCGAGAACCTCACCACCGCAGGGGTCGACGTCACCGGCGCGGTGATCGGCGAACGGTGGGCGGTGGGATCGGACGGTCTGGTCCTGGAGGTGTCGCGGCCTCGCACGCCGTGCCGCACCTTCACCCGGTTTCTCGGCATCCGAGGCTGGATGGGCGCGTTCACCCGCGCCGGGAAACCGGGCGCATACCTGCGGGTGATCACGCCCGGTCAGCTGCGCGCCGGAGACGGTGTGACCGTCACCGACCGCCCCGACCACGGCATCACCATCGGCTACGTCTTTCGGGCCATCATGACCGAACCCGAACTGCTGCCCGACATTTTGGTCGCCGACGCCCTGGCCGAGGAGGTCGCCCGCCGCGCACGTCGACGCCTGGCCGGCTGAGCACTCCTGTACGCTCGTATAGCGTCGCGGGTGGGCAGAAGGGTCACGGCATGACGAAATACGACTACATCATCGCGGGTGCGGGCTCGGCAGGGTGTGTGCTGGCCAACCGCTTGTCGGCCGACCCGAAGGTCAACGTCCTGCTGATCGAGGCAGGCGGCGCCGACCGCAATCCCCTCTACCGCATTCCCAAGGGGTCGGGAATGTTGTTCGAGAGCGAAAAGCACATGTGGCATTACGAAACCACGCCGTTCGGACCCAATCCGCACACCGAGCAGTGGCTGCGCGGAAAGGTGCTGGGCGGGTCGAGCTCGATCAACGGCATGATCTACAACCGCGGCAACCGCGCCGACTACGACGGTATCGAGCGGCTCGGCAACAAGGGCTGGGGCTGGGACGACATCCTGCCGATCTTCAAGCAGTTCGAGGACAACGCCTTCGGGCCGTCTCCGACGCGCGGCGTCGGTGGGCCGCTGCACATCTCGGTGCCCCGTGATCCCGATCCGCTCTGCGCCGAGATGCTCGACGCCGCAGCGGCAACCGGGCTGCGGCGGGTGCAGGACATCAACGAATCCGATGACGAGCGGATCGGATACGCCACCGCCACCATCAAGGACGGGCGCCGGGTCAGCGCCGCCACGGCGTTCCTCAAACCCGCACTGCGACGCCCGAACCTCACCGTTCGGACCCGCACGACGGTGCGCAGGCTGCTCTTCGACGGCGGCAGGGCCGTCGGCGTGGAGGTCGACGCCAAGGGCGCCACGGAGCAGATCAAGGTGAGCCGTGAAGTGATCGTGTCGCTGGGCAGCCTCAACAGCCCGAAGTTGCTGCAGCTCTCGGGCGTCGGACCCCGTGACGTGCTCACAGCGGCGAACGTCGCCGTCTACCTCGAGCGCGACAACGTCGGCCGGGGACTTCACGAACACCGCTGCGCCACCCTGCGATACCAGCTCAAGGAAGACCTCGGCTACAACCGTCAGCTTGCCGGCAACCTGGCCCAGGCCGTCACCGGCGTCAAGTACCTCGCCACGCGCAAAGGGCCGCTCGCCGCTCCGTCGTTCGACATCGTCGGGTTCGTCAAGGCCCAACCCGACGCCGAACGCCCGGACGGACAGGTCATGCTCGGGCCGTGGACGATACCGCCGTACAACACCGGTGAACCCGTCGCGATCCCCCGCCAGGCCGGGGTCTCCTGTCTCGGCATGGTGCTCCGTCCGACGGCACAAGGATCGATCGAGATCACCTCCGGCGATCCCGATGCGCCGATACGGATCGATCCGAACTACCTTGGCACCGACTACGACCGGCAGGCGACCGCCAACCTGCTGCGTAAGATGCGCGCCATCTTCGAGCAGTCGCCGATCGCGGAGCGCGTCACCCACGAAACCTTTCCGGGACCGGACGTCCAAAGTGACGATGAGCTGGTGGATTCGGTGCTCGACGGCGGCTACTGCGGTTACCACGCCGCGGGCAGCTGCGCGATGGGTCCCAGCGACGACCACGTGGTGGACCATCAGCTGCGCGTGCGCGGGATCGACGGCCTGCGGGTGGTGGACTGCTCGGTGATGCCCACGATGGTTGCGGGCAATCTCAACGGGCCGATCATGGCGATGGCCTGGCGCGCCGCCGATTTCATCCTGCAGGATCTGTAGCGCCCCCGCGTTCAGGCGACGACGGCGGGCATGGTGTCCCAGCCGCGCACCGTCGATGTCCGCGACCGTCGCGCACCGCTCATGTCGATTTCCCACTTCGGAAACCGCTTGAGCACTTCCTCGAGCGCCACCCGGCCTTCCAGCCGGGCCAGGGGCGCACCGAGGCAGAAGTGTGTGCCACGGCCGAACGTCAAGTGCCCGCCGGGTTTGCGGTGGATGTTGAACGTGTCGGGATCGTCGAAGTGGCGTTCGTCGCGGTTGGCCGACGCGAGCATGAGCAACACCGCCGAACCCGTGGGCAACGTCTGGCCGTGGAATTCGACGTCAGCCTCGGCGACGAACCGGGCGACGTGGGGACCCGGCGGTTCGTAGCGCAGCAATTCCTCGATCGCCGCCGGAATCAACGACGGATCCTCGACGAGTACCTGGCGTTGGTCGGGGTGCTCGGCGAGCACCTTGCCCATCCAGCCGAACAGCCGTCCGGTGGTTTCCACCCCGGCACCGGCGATGACGGCCAGAAAGATCAGCAGCTCCTCGGTTCTCAGATGCCGCGTCGTACCCGTCTCGTCCTCGAACTCGACGTTGAGGAGTTCGGTGATCAAATCGTCGGAGGGGTTGTTCTTTCGCCAGGTGACGTAGTCGCTGAACATGTCGCCGTCGAAGTAGTGGTCCTTTTTCACCGGCAGCGGTTCGCCCGGCTTGTTGCGCAGCACGGCGTGGGCCCGCGCACGCACCGACGGCTGATCGGCGTCGGGTATTCCGACCAGCATTCCGATTGTGCGCATGGGCAGTTCGGCGCCGAGGTCCTGTACGAAGTCGAAGCGGTCACCCCCGATGAGCGGATCCAGGCAGGCCGCGCAGAAGGCACGGACCTTGTCCTCCAGCGCGCGCATCTTCTTCGGCGTGAAAGCGCGCGCCACCAACGCGCGGTGGATGGTATGCAGCGGCGGGTCCTCGTTGATGAAGACCCCGGGCGGCATGACCGGGTCGGTCTTGACCACCTCGAGGATGTCGCCCTTGGCCGAACTCAGGCGCTGCGGGTCACGCAGGGCCGCGTCGACGTCGGCGTAGCGGCTCAACCCCCAGAAGTCGTGGCGTTCGTTGTAATACAGCGGACGCTCGTCGCGCAGTCGGCGGTACGCCGGGTACGGATCGATGTCGATGTCGACATTCCACGGGTCGTAGTACAGGTCGTCCACCGCGCCTCCTTGCCACCGATGCGCACCAGCCTATCGCAGATGCTGTACGCTCGTACAGCGATAGTCGGTTCGAGCGAGGAGACGGTGGTGTGAGCCGAGTAGCGGTGGTGACAGGCGGAGCGTCCGGGCTCGGGCACGCGATCTGCACCGGGTTGAGCAACGACGGTCACCGGGTCGCCGTCCTCGACATCGACGCCGAAGCCGCCGATAAGGCCGCGGCCCAGCTGCAGGCCAACGGGACCGCGGCTGTCGCTGTCGGCGTGGACGTCTCCGACGAGCACGCCGTCCAGGCGGCGTTCGACAGCGTGCGAACCCAATTGGGCGCGGTCGAAATCCTTGTCACCAGCGCCGCGATCGCCGGATTCACCCGGTTCGATCGGATCACGCTGGACGAGTGGAACCGCTACCTCGCCGTCAACCTCACCGGCACTTTCCTGTGCCTCCGCGCCGCACTGCCCGACATGGTGGCCGCGAAATGGGGGCGGATCGTGACGATCTCCTCGGCCGCAGGCCAGCAGGGCGCCCGGCGGCAGGGCCACTACGCGGCGACCAAAGGCGGCGTGATCGCGCTGACCAAGACCGTCGCGCTGGACTATGCGAACAAGGGCATCACGGCCAACACGGTCCCACCGTTCGTCGTCGACTCCCCGATGCTGCGACGGCAACAGGAGGAGGGGAAACTTCCTGCCGCCGAATACCTCACCCAGGTCATTCCGGCCGGACGATTGGGGGCGGGCGAGGACGTCGCCGCGGTGTGCTCGTTTCTGTGTTCGGAGGCCGCAGGCTACGTCACGGGTCAAGTGATCGGCGTCAACGGCGGGGCGGTGATCTAGTGGCCAGACCAGTTGCCGTAGTCACCGGGGCCAGTCGCGGTGCCGGGGCGGGCATCGCACACGCGCTGGGCAGCCACGGCTGCACGGTGTATGTCACGGGCCGCACCGAAAAGGGCGACACGGCCGGGCTTCCCGGAACGATCCACGAAACCGCCGCACGCGTGACAGCGGCCGGAGGCAAGGGCATCGCCGTCCGTGTCGACCATGCCGACGACGATCAGGTCAAGGCCTTGTTCGAGCGGATCGAACGCGAACAAGGGCGGGTGGACATCCTGGTGAACAACGCCGCGATCATCCGCGACGAGATGATGGGCCGGACGAAGTTCTGGGAGGAACCCCTCGCTGTCATGGACACCCTTCGGGTTGCGCAGCAGCTACGTCGCCACGGTGTACGCCACGCCGCTGATGCTGCCCCACCGTGACGGCCTCGTCGTGTTCACCTCGTCGTCGGGCGGGGTGCACTACGCGTTCGGGCCCGCCTACGGCGTGCCCAAGGCCGGTACAGACAAAATGGCCGCCGACATGGCCGTGGACTTCAAAGACGTCGGCATCACCGCGGTCTCGATCTGGATGGGATCGCTGCTCACCGACCGGGTCCGAACGATCATCGCCGGCAATCCGGACAAGTTCGGCCACATCCTCGAAACCGCAGAGACTCCCGAGCTCACCGGTCACGTCGTCTGGGCCCTCTACATGGATCCGCGCCGGATGGACGTCAGTGGGCAGACGCTGATCGGGGCCGAACTGGCGGTCAAGTACGGCATCAAAGACGAGGACGGCCGTCAACCACCCTCGTACCGCCAGCTTTTCGGTGTGCACCCGCACCAGCAGCAGGCGCACGTCATGCGCTAGCGTCCCGGCCGGGCACCACGGCCGTAGGTGATGTCGGCGCGCTCGGGATCCCACCGGTCACGAAAGACGACGTCGACCACCGGCCGTCGTCGCACGGGGCCGTGTTTCCCGCGCGGCCAGCCGACCACGACATGTCCGGCCAGAAACCACTCGTCGGGCACACCGACCGCCTCGCGCAGCACCGTCTCGCCCTCATAGGACGCCCAACTGGTGAAGCAGGCACCCAGACCCTGTGCGCGGGCGGCGAGGTAGAAGTTCTGCATCGCGGGGTAGATCGACCCGCCCTGCAGGTACTCCGATGCGAACTCGTTCTTGAATGCGGTGAACAACACCGACGTGTGTTCACCGGCGCGATCGTGCAATTCGTAGGTGGCGCGGTTGTTCCGGGCGGCGCGGCTGTCGTCGTCGGCCGCGGGTCGGCTCATCCCGTACACGGATTCGATTGTCTCCAGGGCGATTCGGGCCGCCTCGGCGACCGCTGCGCGCTGTGGCGGTGCATCCAGCACGATGAAGCGCCACAGTTGTGCGTTCGCGCCGTTCGGCGCCCACGTCGCCGCCTCCAGGCAGCGGTACAGCGTCTCGTCGTCCACCGGCTCGTCGGTGAACCGGCGGATCGAGCGCGCGGTGGAAAGCACTTCCCAGACGTCGGTGGTCGGATGCGGCATTCCATTGGTGTACTCGACGACCGCGAAGTTGTCGAGTGCCATCCATCATGCTGTACAGTCGTACTGCAACCCGAGCGGGATAGGAAGTGGTGCTGTGAACGACAGGTTCTCGATGGACGGCCGCGTCGCCGTCATCACCGGTGGGGGAACCGGAATCGGACGCGCCTCGGCGCTCGTGCTGGCCGAGCACGGCGCCGACGTCGTGCTCGCCGGTCGTCGCGCCGAGCCGTTGAAATCCACGGCGGCAGAGATCGAAGCCCGCGGGCGACGCGCGTTGGCGGTGCCCACCGACGTCACCGACGCCGAGCAGTGCCGCGCGCTGGTCGACGCGACGGTCGCCGAGTTCGGCCGGCTCGACGTGTTGCTCAACAACGCCGGCGGCGGTGAGACCAAGTCGCTGATGAAGTGGACCGACGACGAGTGGCACCAGGTGCTGAACCTGAACCTGTCCAGTGCCTGGTATCTGTCGCGCGCCGCGGTCAAGCCGATGATCGAGCAGGGCAGGGGCGCGATCGTCAACATCTCGTCCGGCGCGAGCCTGCTGGCGATGCCGCAGGCGGCGGCCTATGGCGCGGCCAAGGCCGGCCTGAACAACCTGACCGGATCGATGGCGGCGGCGTGGACCCGAAAAGGCGTGCGTGTCAACTGCATCGCGTGCGGCGCCATTCGCACACCGGGCTTGGAAGCCGACGCGCAGCGACAGGGGTTCGACATCGACATGATCGGACAGACCAACGCGTCCGGCCGCATCGCCGAGCCCGAGGAGATCGGATACGGCGTGCTGTTCTTCGCCTCTGACGCCTCGAGCTACTGTTCGGGGCAGACTCTCTACATGCACGGCGGCCCCGGCCCGGCGGGGGTCTGACATGGACGTCAGCCACTTCGGTCTACGGGTACGCGATCTCGACAAGTCCAAATCCTTCTACGAGGCACTCGGTTTCGCCGAGGTGAAACGGCTGACTGTGCCCGACGAGATGGCGGCGGGGTTGCTCGGACTGGCGCCGCCGATCGGGTTCGAGGCGGTCTACCTGCAGAACGCCGGTGTCGTGCTGCAGTTGTTGACGTTCTCGGGCTACCCGGCGCCGAACGAAGCCGAGCGCGACATGGTCTCCGCGGGCCTGACGCACGTGTCCATCGCCGTCGACGACATCGCCGAGGCGCAGGCGGCGGTGCAGGGAGCCGGCGGCACCGTCGTCGCCGATCCCGGCGGAGGATATGCGTGCATGGTGCGCGATCCCGACGGTCAACTGCTCGAGCTGGTGCACTCGCGGGTGCGCCCAGTGCCGCGGGGCTGAACTCAGGCTCGGAGTTCGTCGACCATCGCGGCGTAGCGGTCGAGAAACGACACCGTGGCCGACGGGTCGCTGCCGTCGCGGCGTCCACCGCCCAGCACGGCACGGTTGAACCCCATGTCGCGGTACGACAGCAGCTTCTCGAGCTTGGGATCGCCCCACGCCATGATCGTGAGATCGAGCGTGGCGGGGTCACGACCGGCGTCCTCGGCCTTTCGACGGAAGTCGTTCAGGGCGCCCGCCACGTCGGGGAACGCGGCGTCGCCGGGAAGCCAGCCGTCGGCCCACGCGACGCACTCGCTGACCGCCTTGGGGCCGGTGGCGGCGGCCAGCAGGGGCGGTCGCGGTCGCTGATGCGGTTTGGGATACGACCACACCGGGTCGAACTCGAAGAACGGACCGTGGTGCGCGGGCTCGTCGGCGGTCCACAGCGCATCGAGCGCGGCCACCATGTCGGCCAGCGCACGGTACCGGTCCGACCAGGCGATGGGCCGGGAGACCTCGAACTCGGGGCGGGCCCCCACACCGACCCCCAGCAGGAGACGGCCCTGGCTCATCTGGTCCAACGTCGCGACTTGCTTTGCCATCGTGAACAACTCACGCTCGAGCGGAAGGGTGACCGCGGTGCCCAGGCGCAGCGTGGTCGTCGTCGTAGCCGCCGCGAGCAGCGACAGGAACGGGTCCCACATCTGCTTCTGCACGTCGAGAAGGCCGCGGGGGAACCGGTCGGCGGCCGCCACCGGGATCTGCGGATGCTCTCCCACCCAAATCGACTCGAAGCCGCGCGTTTCGAGCTCGACGGCCAGCACGGCCGGTGCGAGGTCCCGCAGGGTGTTGAGCGAGACGAATCCCAGATCCATTGACTCTCCTTCGGCCGAGCACGCGTGCTGTACGATCGTACAGGTGGCTGACCTGTCCTACGACCCCTACGACGTGGCGATCGACGCGGACCCGTATCCGGTGTACAAGCGGCTGCGGGACGAGGCGCCGGTGTATTACGACGAGAAGTTCGACTTCTGGGCGCTGAGCCGGTTCGCCGACGTCGAGTCGACGCTGCGTGACGTCGAGAACCTCAGCTCGGCCAAGGGTGACATTCTCGAGGTGGTGAAGGCCGAACCGGTCATGCCGTTGGGCGTTTTCATCAACGAGGATCCACCGCTGCACACCGTGCACCGGCTGCTCGTTTCCCGCGCGTTCACGCCGCGCAAGATGCAGGCCATCGAGGATCAGGTGCGTGCGTTCTGTGCGGCCTGTCTGGACCCGCTGACCGACGGCGACCGATTCGACTTCACGCTCGACCTGGGGGCCGAGATGCCGATGCGGGTCATCGGGATGCTGGTCGGTATGCCGGACGAACTGCAGCGCAGCGTCCGCAAGGTGGCCGGCCGCAGGTTGCGAAACAAGCCGGGGGAGCCGCTTCCGGTCAGCAAGGACAACTACTTCGACGGCGACATGTTCCGCGACTACGTCCAGTGGCGTGCGCACAACCCGTCCGACGACCTCGTCACCGAACTGCTCAACGTCGAGTTCGAGGACGTCTCCGGAGAAGCGCGGAAGTTGAGCACCGACGAACTCCTGGTCCTGCTCGGGGTGATCGCCAACGCTGGAACCGAGACGGTGGGGCGCCTGTTCGGCTGGCTGGGCAAGGTTCTCGGCGAGCACCCCACGGAGCGACGGGAATTGGTCGAGAAACCGGAATTGATCGCCGGTGCCGTCGAGGAGGTGCTGCGCTACGAACCCCCCGTGCACAACATCGCCCGATATGTCGCCAACGACGTCGAGTATCACGGGCAGGTGATTCCGGCGGGCAGTGCGCTTCTGCTCATGGCGGGATCGGCCAACCGCGACGAGCGGAAGTTCGACACGCCTGACGCCTTCGACATCCACCGCAACGCCAACCATCTGTCGTTCGGCAGGGGAACGCACTTTTGCCTGGGCGCCTCGCTGGCGCGGCTTGAAGGCCGAGTGGCGCTCGAGGAGATCATCAAGCGCTGGCCCGACTGGACCATCGACATCGACAACGCCGTCCGTGCGCCGACCGCGACCGTGCGCGGTTGGGACAGCATGCCCGCGATCGTCGGCTGACCCCCTAGGTCCTGGTCGCCGACACCGGCATGTTGAGCCGGTGGTCGGCGGATGGCACATCGGCAAAAGCCATGGGCCAGGGTGGCTTTGCGTGCTGGACGACCCAGCAGGTCCCGGTGTCGGCCAATGGTGCGGTGGCGGCGGTCAGTACCGCGTCGGCGACGGCGTCGGGCTCCATCACGGGAACCCCGATCCGCTCCACGAGTCGACGCCGGTCGCCGAGCACGCCGGTGTCGGTGATGCCCGGACAGATGGTGTGGACGGCAATGTTCTCCGGCGCGAGGTTGGGGGCGATCGAGCGCATGAAGCCCACCACACCGTGCTTGCCGAGTGCGTAGACCGCGTCGGGATGCCAGGGCACGAGCCCGGCGAGCGACGCGGTGGCCAGGATCGCTCCCTCGGCCGCATCCTTGCGAGCTCGCAGGGTGCGCACGGCCGTGACGGCGCCGAACACCACCCCGTCGAGGTTCACGCCGACCGATCTTCGATACTCGGCCAGATCGAGCGCGCCGATGTCGCCGGACCATCCAATGGTGATGCCCGCGTTGAGGAATGCCAGATCCATGCTGCCGAACTCTGCGACGCACGCCGCGAACGCCGCGTCGACCTGCTCGGGATCAGAGACGTCGCACCGTAGACCCAATCCGCCGAGAGACGCGGCGACGGTCTCGGCGGCGTCGCCGTCGACGTCGACCACACACACCCGCATACCCTCGGCGGCGAACCGCTGCGCGGCGGCGCGGCCGATGCCGGAACCTCCGCCGGTGATCAACGCGACACGGCCGGCCAACTTCACGGGGTCACCACCGCTCGACCGGTTCGCTCTCCAGTGTCAGCGGGCGCAGGTAGGAGGCGTCGGTCTTGTCCCACTTGCCCTTGATAAAGCCTTTTACCGCACCGGAATTCAGCACGGAAGAGTCGCCGCTCATCATCCACTCGATGGTGCATCGCCGCAGCGCGATCTTCCACACACCGTCGCGGCGCTCGAGCCGGTCCAGGTAGCGACCACCCATCAGCGACACCACCTTGCCGCCCTTGGACCGCATGGCGCCCATCACGTAGCTCTCGGCGTGGGCCACATCGCCGTCGATCTCACAGGTGTGGGTGGTGATGTTGTGCAGATGATCCTCGAACACGGCGCTGTGCGCGGCGTTGGCCCATTCGCCGTACTCAGGACCGGGCTTGACGGTCGGGCCGTGCTCATCGACCCCGTCTTCCCAGTACACGCTGCCCATCAGGTCGGCGTCGTGGCGGTCGTGGCCGCGCGCCTGGTTCATCACGCAGTCCAGGATCGCGGCCCGGTCTTCGAGGTACTGCAGGCGCTGCCGCAACTGATCGAGTTCATCGGGCATCGTCATCGGTCCTTCCGAGGTGCATTCGAGGGCGTGTCGTTTGTACGACTGTACAGCACGCTCCCTAGCGGTCGGACGACTTGGTGCGCCTGCGCGATGCCGACGTGCGCTTCGTCTCTGCCGCAGGCGGTTCCACCGAGTCCAGATAGCGTTCGAACGCCTTGGTGACCTCCGCGTGCGCGGTCTTGACGCCGATGCCCTCCTCCAGGTTGAGGAACTTGGGAAGCCCCGAAATCAACAGCAGCAGCGCGGGTAGCGACAGATCACCGCCCAGCCGCGCGTTCTTGCCGAACTTCGCGGTGAGCGCCTTCAGCTGCACCTTGCGGACACTCTCGGTCGCCGCGGCGATCTCGGCCCTGATGGACTTGCGATGGTTGCCCAGCGCCATGAACTCCGTCATCAGTGCGCCGGAGGCCTCGTCCCAGCTGTACTCCCACAGCGCCCGCAGCGGATCGTCGGCGCGCTTCTCCAACGTCTTGTTCAGAAACTCGAGGTTGCGCGCCGAGTAGCGGCGGATCGCGGCGATGAAGATGTCGTCGAGGGTGGGAAAGTAGTACTGCACCAGGCTCGGGGTGACGCCCGCCTTGGCAGCCAGCGCGCGGTATGTGACGCTGGCGTAGCCCTCGTCGAGCATCATCTTCTCGACGCAGTCCAGCAGCGCATCCCGCGTCTTGGACGTCTCGGCACCCACGCGGCGTGCAGATGAGGCCATGGTCTCCTCGTTCGATCGGCTGCGCACATTCTGACACCTCTCGCGCTGTACGTCCGTATGGTGGCGCGGCCGTCCGTGGAGCCGGGATGAGTTCACGAGCTGCCATCCGTTCTGGTCGTCATGAACATCGTCGTCATCGGAGGCACCGGCCGCATCGGAACAGGATTGGTGCAGATGTTGACCGAGCACGGCCACGACGTCGTGGCCGCGGCGCCGTCGACCGGGGTGAACGCCGTCAACGGCGAAGGCGTTACCGACGTGCTGCACGGTGCCCACGTCGTCGTCGACGTGTCCAACTCGCCGTCCTTCGAGGAGGCCGCGGCCACCGAGTTCTTCACCACGTCGACGGCGAACCTGTTGCGCGCGGAGACACCCGCCGGGGTAGGACATCATGTCGTGCTGTCGGTCGTGGGCACCGAACTCCTGGCCCGCCAGAGTGGATACTTCCGCGCGAAGCTCACGCAGGAGAACCTCGTCGCCGCAGGACCGATTCCGTACTCGATTGTGCGCGCAACGCAGTTCTTCGAGTTCCTCGGGTCCATCGCCGATTCGGCGACGGTCGAGGGCACCGTTCGGCTGCCCGACAAGCTCATCCAACCGATGGCAGCGGTCGACGTCGCCGAGGCGGTCGCCATCACCGCGGTCAACGCGCCGCGCAACGGCATCGCCGAAGTGGCCGGCCCCGAGCCGTTCCGGCTACCCGACCTCATCCGCACCGCGCTCACCGCACGCGGTGACGGACGCGAGATCGTCACCGACCCGGCCGCGCGGTACTGGGGCGTCGACCTCGACGAGCGCACCCTGGTGCCCGCGGCCGGTGCGACCCTGTTCGACACCCGTTTCGAGGATTGGCTGTTGCGAACGGCCGCCAAGGCCTGACCTACCCGGCGCCGCTACTATCAAGATCGCACCGGGCCTGTAGACGGACGGCGAGTCGTAGGGTCCACTGAAGACATGTGCGGTGGAGACTATGGCGGACCTGGGTCGGGAACACGGCCTGCTCGGTCGCGCCGCTGAGTGCGCCACGCTACGCAACCTGCTCGCTGACGTCGCCTCCGGCACCAGCCGCGTCCTGCTGCTACGCGGCGAGGCGGGGGTGGGCAAGTCCGCCCTGCTCGAGTACGTGGTTTCGCAGGCGGCGGACCTTCACCGCGTCCAGGTGGCGGGCGTGGAATCCGACATGGAACTCGCGTTCGCCGGCTTGCAGCAGCTGTGCGCACCGCTGATGACCCACGCCGACGAGTTACCGAAGCCCCAGAGCGATGCGCTGGCCGTGGCGTTCGGCCGCGGGGTGGGGCCGACGCCGGACCGCTTCCTGGTAGGGCTGGCGGTGCTGAGCCTGCTCGCGGCCGCCGCGAACGCTCGACCGTTGTTGTGTCTCATCGACGATGCGCAGTGGCTCGACGAAGTCTCGATCCAGACATTGGCTTTTGTTGCGCGACGGCTGATGGCCGAACCGGTCGCGCTGATCTTCGCCGCCCGGCACGGCACCGCCGAAGCGCTGGCCGGACTTGACGAGCTGCCCATCAACGCCCTGTCGAGCAGCGACGCGCATGCCTTGCTCGATTCCGTTCTCAGGGCGCCGATCGACGAACGTGTGCGCGACCGCGTCGTCGCCGAGACCAGAGGCATCCCACTGGCTCTGCTGGAGGTGCCGCGCAACGTTCCCGCAAGCGAACTCGCCGGCGGTTTCTGGAACCCCGGACTGCGCCCGTCGGCCGGACAGATCGAAGAGGGGTTCGTCCGCCGAATCCAGGCGCTGCCGGCGCAGACCCGCCGGCTGCTGTTGGTCGCGGCCGCAGAGCCCGTCGGTGACGCGGCGCTGTTCTTACGAGTGGCCGCGCAACTCGGCATTCCCGTCGACGCATTGGCTCCTGCCGAGGCCGCGGGAGTGATCGAGTTCGGGCCGCGGATGCGGTTCCATCACCCGCTGGTGCGGTCGGCCGCATACCGCGCCGCCGACCTGGCCGACCGCCGCGCCATCCACGCTGCCCTGGCCGAGGCCACGGATCCGCAGCTCGACCCGGACCGGCGGGCCTGGCACGCCGCCAACGCCGCCGCCGGACCCGACGACGCGGTGGCCGCCGAGTTGGAGGCGTCGGCAGGCCGGGCGCAAACCCGTGGCGGCGTCGCAGCGGCCGCGGCGTTTCTCGAGCGTGCAGTGGGGCTGACGTCGGACCCGGCGCGCCGGGCGGGACGGGCGATCGCCGCCGCACGGGCGAAGTGGGATGCGGCAGCGCCGGAGGCCGCTCATGAGCTGCTCGCGGTCGCCGAGCTCGGTTCGCTGTCAGAACTGCAACGGGCGCAGGTAGCCCGGCTGCGGGCACAGATGGAATTCGCCCGCAGTCGCGGAGGCGAGCCAGCAGCCCCGCCCCTGGTTGAGCCCGCCAGGCAGCTGCTCGACGCCGCGCGACGAATCGAAGACCTGGACGACGAACTGGCCCGAGACGCCTATCTCGAGGCGCTCGCCGCCGCCATGTACGCCGCGCGCCTCGGCGAGCCGGACGTGATGACCGCGGTGGCCGACGCGGCATGTGTCGCGCTGCGCCGGGCGCCGAAGCTCGACCGCCCGACCGATCTGCTGCTGAGCGGCATGGCGAATCGGATCGCCGGCGGCGTAGCTGCCGGCACCGACCCGATGCGCGCCGCGCTGGAGCTGATGTGCGCACACGAACAGCAGAACCACGGCCAGTCGTTGCGATGGATGACGTTGGGGCTGGCCATCGTTCAGGAGTCGGCGACCGGCGAACTGTGGGACGACGAGCTCTACCTCCAGCTGGCCAGCGACGTCGTTCGGCAAGCTCGCGACGCAGGCGCGCTGGCGGTTCTTCCGCCGGCCCTTGCCTACCGTGCTGGAGTCCACGTGCTGGCAGGCGAATTCACGACGGCGGCAACGCTTATCGAGGAGGCCGCGTCGATCACCGCGTCGACGGGTTACGCCCCGCTGCGATACCACGCGTTGTCCCTGGTGGCGTGGCGGGGAGATCCGTCGGCTGCCGGTGTGCTCGAGTCGGCCGCCGCGGAAGCGACCGCCAGGGGAGAGGGGCGGGTGCTGGGGCTGACCGGTTACCTCGCCGCGATCCTGTACAACGGTCTGGGCCGGTACGACGAAGCGTTCGCCAGCGCGCAGCGGGCGTGTGAGTTCGAGGATCTCGGGTTCTTCGGCTGGTGTCTGATGGAGCTCATCGAAGCCGCGGTGCACACCGGAGCCCAAGAGGTCGCCACAGCAGCGCTGGACCAAGTGCGTAAGCGCACCGAATCCAGCGGAACCCACTGGGGGTTGGGCGCTTTGGCGAGCGCGCAGGCACTGCTGGCCGACGACGCTTCGGCCGACCGACTGTTCACCGAGGCCATCGAACATCTGGAGTGCACGCACATCGCGGTGTTCCTGGCCCGTGCGCACCTGCGCTACGGCGAATGGCTGCGCCGAATGAACCGCCGCGTCGACGCCCGCATCCATCTCAACGAGGCACATGAGATGTTCACCCGGATGGGCGCCGAGGCCTTCGCCGAACGCGCCCGCAGGGAGCTCACCGCCACCGGCGAGAAGACCCGCAAGAAGGCGGGCAAGACCGGTGACGACCTGACCGCACAAGAAGCCCAGATCGCGCGGCTGGCCAGTGAAGGCCTGACGAACCAGGAGATCGGCGCACAGCTGTTCATCAGCACGCACACCGTCGAATGGCACCTGCGCAAGGTGTTCGTCAAACTCGGCGTCACGTCACGACGACAGCTTCGCAAGATCTCCTGGGCCAGCTAGGGCCCGGGCAGACCACGAGAATTCAAGGGCTCGATTTCGGGCCGCAGTCACCATGCTGAAAAGCATGGACGTTTACCGAGCAGTGCAAAGCAGGCGGGCGGTGCGCGGCTTCCTCGATCGGCCCGTGCCGGCGGAGGTTCTGCAGCGTGTGCTGGCCGCCGCTGCCTGGGCGCCGTCGGGCTCCAACCTTCAGCCGTGGCACATCTACGTGGTCACCGGCGCGCCGTTGCGTCAGCTCAAGAAGCTGGCCACCGAGCGGGTGGCTGCCGGAGACCCTTGGGACGAGCGGGAATTCGAGATGTACCCGCCCGAATTGAAGTCGCCTTACGCAGAGCGGCGATCGGCGTTCGGCCGGGAGCGCTACAGCGCGCTGGGTATCGAGCGCGAGGACTGGGAAGCGCGCCAACGCGCGGCGATCGCCAACTGGGACTGCTTCGGTGCCCCCGCCGCCCTGTTCTGCTACATCGACCGCGACCTCGGCCGGCCCCAGTGGGCCGACGTCGGCATGTACCTCCAGACCGTCATGCTGCTGCTGCGCGCCGAAGGACTGCACAGTTGCCCACAGATGGCCTGGTCGCAGGTCCGCAAGACGGTCGAGGAAATCGTGTCACCCCCGCAGCACCTGATGCTGTTCTGCGGCATGTCGATCGGCTATGAGGATCCCGCCGTCGAATACGTCCGCACCGGTCGGGCGTCGCCGGCCGAGACGGTCACGTTCATCAGCGACTGACTACGGACTTCCAAGGGTTCGGTTCGCCTTCATCAGGACGAGTCTGATCTTGACACACGAGACACGGGAGGCTCCCCATGACGGATCAAGACCTGGGCGCGCGCTTCACCCGGGAAACCGAACCGCTCTACGAGGCGCTGGCGCGAGGCGCGCGGCGGCTGGCCCGCAGCGACGCCGACGCCGACGACCTGCTTCAGGACACCCTGTTGCACGCATACGCCGGGTTTCACACCTTCCGGGAGGGCAGCAACCTCAAGGCGTGGCTGTTTCGCATCCTCTACAACCGATGGGTCAGCGCGCACCGGGCCAAACAGCGTCGCCCCCCAGAGATTTCGGTCGATGCGCTCACCGAGCACGAACTGGCCTACCAGGCCGTTCGGCTGCCCCACAGCCAACGGTCCGCGGAGACCGAAGTCCTCGATGCGTTGCCGGACATCGACATCGAGACCGCCATGGCTGCCTTGCCCGAAGGGTTCCGCGAAGTGGTCTACTACGCCGACATCCAGGGCTACACCTACGCCGAAACCGCCGAGCTGATGAACATCCCGATGGGCACGGTGATGTCGCGGGCCTCGCGGGCCCGCAACCGGCTGCGCACCGCCTTGACCCAACCCGCGTGTATCGCCTGAGGAGGCAATGGAAATGGAACTGACAAACCACACCGTGTTGATCACCGGCGGCACCGGCGGCATCGGCTTTGCCTGCGCACGCTTGTTCGCCGGTGAAGGCGCCTCGGTGATCATCACCGGCCGAGACCACAACCGCGGACAGGCGGCCGCGGAGGCGACCGGAGCGCGCTTCATCCAGGCCGACCTCTCGGATCTGGACTCCGTGAAAAGCCTTGTGCGCCAAGCAGGTGTTGTCGACATCCTGGTCAACAACGCCGCCAGCTTTCCCGGCGCACCGACCCTCGAACAAGATGTCGCCGCATTCCAGAAGACGTTCGACACCAACGTCCGCGGAGCGTACTTTCTCGCCGCCGGTCTGGTGCCGGGCATGCTCGAACGGGGCCACGGCTGCATCGTCAACGTCACCAGCATGGTCGCGTCCAAAGGTGTGCCCGGCGCATCCACCTACAGCGCGTCAAAAGCCGCCGTGGAGTCACTGACCCGCACGTGGGCCGCCGAGTTCGGCAGCCACGGCATCCGCGTCAACAGTGTGGCGCCCGGACCCACCAAAACCGAAGGCGTAGCGGCGGAGTGGGGCGAGACCAACGAGGAACTCGGCCGCGCCCTGCCGTTGGGCCGCACCGCAGATCCGGAGGAGATCGCCGACGCGGTGCTCTTTCTCGCCTCGCCGCGCGCCAGTTTCATCACCGGCTCCACCCTGCACGCCGACGGCGGCGGCAGCGCTATTTGAACCAAGGAGGTAGTACCGATGTCCAAGCAATACGACGCGTCGTGGCAGAACGCGCTGACCGTGGTGCAGGAGGCCACGCCGCCGTTCATCCCACAAGGCGCGCACGCCATGACCGTCGTCGTCGAGTACCCGCCGGGCAGTGCGGGCGCCCCGCCGCACCGCCACCCGGGTGGCCCCGCCTTCGGCTACATGCTCGAAGGCGAGATGCTGTTCGAGCTCGAGGGCGAGCCGCCTCGGGTGATCAAGGCCGGCGAAGCGTTCTGGGAACCCGGTGGCGACGTCATCCACTACTCGGATGCCAACAACCGCGACGACATCGGCAGCCGGTTCGTGGTCACCATGCTGTGCATGCCCGATCAGCCGATGCTGGTTCTCGTCGAGGACGACGAACTCGTGGCCCGCAAGCACCTGCGCATCGGCCGGAACTGATCGCGATGTCGAAAATACTTCTGCAGACCACGATTTCGGACTGCTTCGACGATTGGGGCATCGACCGGTTCGCGCTGTTGGCCGGGAAGTTGCGGACTGCGGGCCATGAGGTCGTGGCGCGCAACCGCTCGGACAAGAGCGGTGACGACCCAATACTGAGCCGTCTCGACGAACTCGGTTTCGACCAGCTGTGGCTGATGGCTGTTGATTCGGGCGACGGCCTGACCGCCGCCGACGCCGAAGCGATCCTGAGGTTTCGGTGCAACGGTGGCGGGGTGCTCACCGCCCGCGACCACCAGGACCTCGGGTGCTGCGTGCTGCGGTTGGGTTCGCTCGGCCGGGTCAACCAGTTCCACGACCCGACCGTCGACCAGCGCCTTCTGTGTGACGACAAGGACACCCCTTCCATCTGCTGGCCCAACTACCACTCGGGCGCCAACGGCGACTACCAACCTGTCTTCGCCGAGGAACCCCCGCACGAACTGCTGCGCACCAGCCGCACGGAAAGCGGGCGCATCGAATGGTTTCCGGCGCACCCGCACGAAGGCGCGGTGTCCGCCACGGTGCCGTTCGCGTCCGTGCTCGCCCAAGGCCGCAGCACCGCGACAGGCCGCCGGTTCAACCTCGCCGTCGCGATGGACGGTGAAACCGGCCCCGACGGGCGTCCGATGGGGCGCGCGCTCGCCGAGTCGACGTTTCACCACTTCGCCGACTACAACTGGGACGTCGACCGCGGTGCGCCGTCGTTCGTGGCCGAGCCCCCCGGCGGCCAGATCAAGGCCGATCCGTCGCGGCTGGCCGTCTTCACCGACTACGTTCGCAACCTCGCGAGTTGGCTGCATCCGGCGGCGGTGGCGGCCGCGGAAGCCGACGATGAGTTTCGGTCGCTGAGCCGGTCATAACCTGCACCCGAAACGCAGGAGGATTCTCAATGAGGTTGTCAAGCCGCTGCGGCAGTAGGCGTGGTGGGTTGATAGGTCGTGTGGTCGCGCAGCATTGCCCACAGAACATTGAGACGCCGACGTGCCAGGGCCAGGACGGCTTGGCTGTGGCGTTTGCCTTCGGCGCGTTTGCGGTTGTAATACGTGCGCGAGACGGGGTCGGATCGAATGCTGGACAGCGCCGACAGGTAGCAGGCGCGCAGCAGGCGCCGGTTGTAGCGGCGGGGTCGTTGAAGGTTGCCGCTGATGCGGCCGGAGTCACGCGGTACCGGAGCCAGGCCGGCGACGCCGGCGAGGCGGTCAACGGAGTCGAAGGCACTCATGTCTCCGCCGGTGGCAGCGAGGAATTCGGCGCCGAGCGTGACGCCGAAGCCCGACATGCTCACGATGATTTCGGCGTGGCGGTGGCGGCGAAATCGCTCCTCGATCATCGCATCGGTGTCGCCGATTTCGGTGTCGAGGGCCATCACCTCCTTGGCCAAGCGGGCAACCATGGCCGCAGCGAGTTGTTGTCCGGGTATGACGGTGTGTTGAGCGTGAGCGGCCTGCAGGGCTTTGGCCGCGACGGCGTCGGCGTTGCGGGCCTTGCGTTTACCCAACCAGGCTGCCAGTCGAGCAGCACCGGCTCGTCGCAGCCCATCGGGAGTTTGATAGCCGGTGAGCAGCAGCAACGCGGCCTTGCTGGTGCTGTAGTCGAACGCGCGTTCCAGGGCTGGGAAGTATTCGAGCAGCTGGGCACGCAGTCGGTTGATCGTGCGGGTGCGATCAGCCACCAGATCGGTGCGCCGGCTGGTGAGAATGCGCAGCTCCACTGCGATGTCATCTCCGGGGCGCAGTGGTTGCAGATCGCGGCGCATCCGGGCCTGATCGGCAATGACGGCGGCATCTTTGGCGTCGGTCTTACCCTCCCGCGGTAGCTGCCCGAGGCGTGGTGCACGGTGCGGCCGGGGATGTAGAGCAGCCGCTGGTCAGCGGCGATCAGCAGCGTGATCAGCAGGGCCGCACCGCCAGCGTTGAGATCGATGGCCCAGGTGACCTCACCGCCGTCAGCCATGGTTGCGACAGTGCTGATCAACTTCAACAGAGTCGCTTCGTCGTTGGCTACCCGCTGCGACAGCAGTCGCTTTCCCTCAGCATCGATGACCACGCAGAAGTGGTCCGATTTCCCAGCATCGATACCCGCCCAAACAGCTTGTGTCACTACCGCCTCCGTGCTCATCACCATTTCCACCAGCCCGGCAGACGACCACGCCGTCGTGTCCTTACACAGCGATCGAATCGCATCTCTCAATTAGCGGTCGAGTCGTCGCGGGACAGCGGGCGGCCAATCCTCCTCGGCCATCAAGGGCTGACCAATGAAAGCCATACCCGCTGTCCCTGGGTGAATCGAAGCCTAACTAAGGCCAGCGGCCCCGAACACCCTCCAAGAAAGGTAAGGAGACCGATGACGACGAACCCCGTCTCGGCGAATGCGCTGCCACCCGTCGTCGACCAGCGGACCTGGCGTGCGGCGCTCGACCAGCTGCGGCAGCGCGAGAAGGCAGCCACCCGCGAGCTGGACGCGATCGCCGCGCAGCGCCGGCGGCTGCCCATGGTGCAGATGCCCGACTACACCTTGATCGGTGAGCACGGACCGGTGCGGCTGGCCGACGTGTTCGAGGGGCGCTCTCAGCTGATCGTGTACCACCACATGTGGACCGACGGCGCCGAGTGGCAGTGCGGCGGCTGCACCGGGTTCACCTCGCAGTTCACCCGGTTGGAGTTCCTCGACAGCTACGACGCCCGCTTCGTCGTCGTCACCAACGGCCCCATCGAGGACGCGCTGGCCTACCGCGCCAAGGTCGGCAACCGGATGGACTGGTACTCGTCGTCGCTGAGTTCGTTCGGCGCCGATGTCGACGCCCCGCCCGGCGGGGGCTTCGCGGTCAACGTGTTTCTGAAAGCGACGGCGCCGTCGGGAGGAGACGCGGTGTACCGCACCTGGCACACCAACGGCCGCGGCACCGAACAACTCAGCCACACGTTCGCGCTCATCGACCTGTTGCCGTGGGGCCGCCAGGAGGAGTGGCAGGACTCGCCGCCCGGCTGGCCGCAGGGCCCGACGTACGCCGGGTGGCTGGACTCACCCGACATCGCCCGGGCGTACGGATCCGGCTGACGGCCCGTCGCGACGGGCGCGAGTGTGCGGTCTCATACGCTCGCCGCGGCGTGTCGCGGATGAAACTGCGCAGTCGGCTCAGGGTGGGCCCGCTGATCCCGAACGCCGCAGAAATTCGACGAGCAGCCGCGCCATGTCCGGGATCGCCTGGCGGGCAATGACTTCGTAGCCGTGGGTGCTCAACGTCGGCAGGCACAGCAACCCGGCCCGTGGGGTGAGCCCGCTGCCCTTGGCGTGTGAGGCGTCGGATTCGAATGCGCCCAGCACCGCGGCCTGAGGCGACATTCCCAGGTCCGCGCCGATCCCCATCAGCGTGTCCGCGACATCCTTGTCGTAGACGCATTCCGCGTCGCTGTAGCCGACGATCGGGCCACCGCCGACCGTGGTGCCGTACTCGGCCTCCGTCGGGCCCACCTCGAGTGCGAGGGTGAGGTCGCCGGGCAGCACCCGGCTGGCATAGGAACCGCCCACCCCGCCGATCTCCTCGCTGGTGGTGCACACCAGATAGACATCGTGGGCGGGTCGCCGCTCGGGCAGCACCCGCGCCGCTTGCAGCAGGGCGGTCACCGGGGCCCGATCGTCCAGAAAGTAGCCGCCGAGGTAGCCGTCGCCGGCATCGACGAGGGTGCGCTTGCTGCGGTCGATGCACACCCGGGTGCCCGCCTGCACGCCGGCGTCGGCCAACTCCTCCGGGGTGTGCCCGGTGAAGACGTAGACGTGCATCCAGTCCAGCGACTTGTCGCCCTGGTCGGGCTTGGTTTCCCAGATCCGCCGGCTTTCCTTGGTGGTGTGCTCGGAGCCCAGCGTCAGCACGGCGCACACCGGCCGGCGGTTCCCGAGCACCGCGACCGGGCCGAGCCCGAAGTTGGCCGGATACATCGTGCCCAACGGCGTCAGGTGCAGGCTGCCGTCGGGTTCGATCCGCTTGACCAGCATCGACAGTTCGTCCATGTGTGCCATCACCCGAATGGCCCGGTCGTCGTCGCGGCTCTGCCCGCGGATCAGGCCGACCAGGTTTCCGGCCGGATCCACCCACGCCTCGTCGACGTGCGGTTCGAGTTCTCGACGGCACACCTCGCGCACCGCCTGTTCCTGGCCGCACGGCCCGTACGCCCACAGCAACTCCTGCAACAGGTCGCGGCGCAACTGATATTGATCGGTCACAGCCGAGGAGTTACCGAAGCAGCCCCGGGGTAACCGCCGGTCCCTACTGGATCGGCGGGTGCGGGAACGGCGGAGGCGCGGGCACACACAACCCGGTGTTGACGTCGAGCGCCTTGCCCGGCACGCAGAACGGCGCGCACCCGTAGATCACGCCGGTCTCACCCGGCGCGCAGCCGACGTTGCCGGGCTGGGCCACCGAGGCGGCCGCAGAGCACGGAGCAGCCGCCAGGGCGACCGCGAAAAGCGCCGCCATCATCGCCCGTCGCAGGGAAACCATGACCGGCAGTCTAGGCCGCCGGTCAGGTCCCGCAGAAGGTCTGATACCGCCCGAAGTCCTCCGGTGCGGGCTCGGCGTAGCGCTCCAGGCCGGGCCGTTGGTCGTACGGCGCGGTCACAGCGACGAGCAGTTGCTCGACGGGGCCCAGATCGCCGTCGGTCGCCGCGGCCAACGCCTCCTCGACGAGGTGGTTGCGCGGGATGTAGACCGGGTTGACGCGGTCCATCAGTTCGGGGTCGGGCTGCAGCGCGCGCCACCGGCTCAGCCACGCGTCGAAGGCCGCGAGATCGAGGAACAGCCCCCGTGCCGGTTCGGTGTCGCCGCGCGCCGCGGCGCCCAGATGCCGGAAGAACGACGTGAAGTCGACGTGGCTGTCGGCAAGCTGCTGGAGCAGCTCGTTCATCAGCGGCGCCTGCTCGGCCGGCTCGCCCGTGAGCCCGAGCTTGGCCTGCATGCCGCCGGTCAACTCCTGCTGGAACCGCACGCTGAAGCCCTCGAGCCGGTCCTGTGCGATCGCGATCGCCTGATCCTGATCGTCGGCGAACAGCGGCAGCAGCGCCTCGGCGAAGCGGGCGAGGTTCCAGCCCGCGATCGACGGCTGGTTGCCGTAGGCGTAGCGACCCCAGGAGTCGATCGAGCTGAACACCGTCTCGGGGTCGTAGGCCTCCATGAACGCGCACGGACCGTAGTCGATGGTTTCGCCGGAGATCGTGGTGTTGTCGGTGTTCATCACCCCGTGCACGAACCCGACCAGCATCCACTTCGCGACCAGCGACGTCTGCACCCTGATCACCGCGTCGAACAGAGCGACGTAGGGGTTGTCGGCCTCCGCCGCGCCGGGATGGTGGCGGGCGATGGCGTGGTCGGCGAGACGGCGCAGCAACGCCGAATCGCCCGTCGTCGCCGCGTACTGAAAGGTGCCCACCCGCAGGTGACTTCGCGCGACCCGGGCCAGCACAGCGCCCGGCAACAACGTCTCCCGGGTGACCGTGCGCCCGGTGCCGACGACGGCCAGCGACCGCGTGGTCGGGATGCCGAGGGCGTGCATGGCCTCGCTGATCACGTATTCCCGCAGCATCGGGCCGACGGCGGCCAGCCCGTCACCGCCGCGGGCGAACGGGGTGGCCCCCGAGCCCTTGAGGTGCAGGTCGCGCAGCTCGCCTTCGGCGGTGGTCAGCTCGCCGACCAGCAGCGCGCGGCCGTCGCCGAGGCGGGGCACGAACCCGCCGAACTGGTGCCCGGCGTAGGCCTGGGCCACCGGCGCCGCGCCGTCGGGCACCAGGGTGCCGGTGAGGAACCGCAGGCCGTCCGGGCCGCGCAGCCAGTCGGCGTCGAGGCCGAGATCGGCCGCCACCGCCTCGTTGAGCACGAGCAGGCGCGGATCGGGTGCCTCCTCGGCCCGCCACCCGACGGCCAGCTCCGGCAGTTCACGGGCGAAGCGGTCCCCGACGGAAATGGTGCTGGGTGCGGCGCTCACTACACCAAGGGTACGGAGACCGCGGGTGTCTGTATGGTGAGGCTTTCTAGATAAGTGCGGACGGTGGTCGTCGCGACCTGCCGCGCAGCGGGAAGTAATCGTCGGATCGAGGAGCAGCCCGGTGACGCTGAACACCATCGCGCTCGAGCTGGTGGCGCCCAATGTGGACCGCGGCGCGGAGCAGGCGCGCGAGGACGCGCAGAAGGTGTTGCGGTACTCGGCGCAGAGCGGTCTGGCCGGGCGCATCGGGCACGTGATGATCCCCGGGATGATCGAAGAGGACGACGACCGGCCCGTCGAGATGAAACCGAAGATGGACGTGCTCGACTTCTGGCAGGTCATCCAGCCCGAGCTGCCCGGTGTCCGGGGGCTGTGCACGCAGGTCACCTCGTTCATGGACGAACCGACGCTGCGTCGCCGCCTGACCGAGCTGTCGGCCGCCGGATTCGAGGGCATCGCGTTCGTGGGGGTGCCGCGCACGATGGCCGACGGCGAAGGCTCCGGCGTCGCACCGACCGACGCGCTGGCGTTGTTCGAGGACCTGGTCCCCAACCGCGGCGCGATCCTGATCCCGACCCGCGAGGGGGAGCAGGGCCGGTTCAAGTTCAAGTGCGACCGCGGCGCCACGTACGGCATGACCCAGCTGCTCTACTCCGACGCGATCGTCGGGTTCCTGCGCGAGTTCGCCGCGACGACCGAGCATCGGCCCGAGATCCTGCTGTCGTTCGGGTTCGTCCCGAAGATCGAGAGCAAGGTCGGGTTGATCCACTGGTTGATCCAGGACCCGGGCAACGCCGCGGTGGCCGAGGAGCAGGAGTTCGTCAAGCGGTTGGCCGCCACCGAGCCGACCGAGAAACGCAAGCTGATGGTCGACCTGTACAAGCGGGTCATCGACGGCGTCGCCGACCTCGGTTTTCCGCTTTCCATCCACCTGGAGGCCACCTACGGGGTGTCCGGCCCGGCGTTCGATACGTTCGCGGAGATGCTCGCGTACTGGTCCCCCGACGCTTAACGCATGTTGTGATTTGTGCCCAAGGGGACACATGGGCGACAAAGTGCGAGTAGATCCCGCCGTTTCGTCGATCTCGGCGGGTGAGCTGCGCAGGCGCCTGGATGGGCTGACCGTTCGCGACGCCGCCCGGTTCGGGCGTCGCCTGCGGCAGCTACGTGGGGCGAGCCCGGAGAAGATCGCCAAACTCGCCGAACAGATCGCCGCCGCCGAAGCGCTGGTGGCCACCCGGGCGGCGGCGGTGCCCGCGATCACCTACCCCGACCTTCCGGTCAGCGAGCGCCGCGCCGAGATCGCCGAGGCCATCACCGCCAACCAGGTGGTCGTCGTCGCGGGGGAGACCGGCTCCGGCAAGACCACCCAGCTGCCCAAGATCTGCCTGGAGCTGGGCCGCGGGGTGCGCGGCACGATCGGGCACACCCAGCCGCGGCGGCTGGCCGCGCGCACCGTCGCCCAGCGCATCGCCGACGAACTGGGCAGCCCGCTCGGCGACGCGATCGGTTACACGGTCCGTTTCACCGACCAGATCAGCGACCGCACGCTGGTGAAGCTGATGACCGACGGCATCCTGCTCGCCGAGATCCAGCGGGACCGCCGCCTGCTGCGCTACGACACGCTCATCCTCGACGAGGCCCACGAGCGCAGCCTCAACATCGACTTCCTGCTCGGCTACCTGCGTGAACTCCTGCCGCGGCGACCGGACCTCAAGGTGATCGTCACCTCCGCGACGATCGAGCCCGAACGCTTCGCTGAGCATTTCGGTGGTGCCCCGATCGTGGAGGTGTCAGGCCGCACCTACCCGGTCGAGATCCGCTTCCGTCCGCTGGAAGTTACAGTGGCGGTTGACGATTCGGATGACCCCGACGATCCAGACCACGAGATCGTGCGCACCGAGATCCGTGACCAGACCGACGCGATCGTCGACGCGATCAAGGAGCTGGAGAGCGAATCGCCGGGCGACGTGCTGGTCTTCCTCTCCGGTGAGCGTGAAATCCGTGACACTGCGGAGGTTCTGCGCGGGGC
This sequence comes from Mycolicibacterium pulveris, assembly GCF_010725725.1. Taxonomy (NCBI): domain Bacteria; kingdom Bacillati; phylum Actinomycetota; class Actinomycetes; order Mycobacteriales; family Mycobacteriaceae; genus Mycobacterium; species Mycolicibacterium pulveris. The sequence goes on from NZ_AP022599.1 coordinate 2,534,768, forward strand.
GTTGAACAACACCGAGGTGCTGCCGCTGTACGCCCGGTTGCCGACGGCCGAACAGCAGCGGGTGTTTCAGCCCAGCCGCGAGCGTCGCCGCGTGGTGCTCGCGACCAACGTCGCCGAAACCTCGCTGACCGTGCCCGGGATCCGCTACGTCGTCGACCCTGGCACGGCGCGGATCTCGCGCTACAGCCGACGCACCAAGGTGCAGCGGTTGCCCATCGAGCCGATCTCACAGGCCTCGGCCGCCCAGCGCGCCGGCCGGTCGGGCCGCACCGCGCCCGGCGTGTGCATCCGGCTGTACTCCGAGCAGGACTTCGCGACGCGGCCGCGCTACACCGATCCGGAGATCCTGCGCACCAACCTCGCCGCGGTGATCCTGCAGATGGCCGCACTGAATCTCGGTGACATCCAGACCTTTCCGTTCCTCGACCCACCCGAGAGCCGCAGCATCCGCGACGGTGTGCTGCTGCTGCAGGAACTCGGCGCCTTCGACAGGGACGGCAGGATCACCGAGATCGGCCGTCGCCTGGCGCAGTTGCCGGTCGATCCGCGGCTGGGCCGGATGATCCTGCAGGCCGACGCCGAGGGTTGCGTGGCCGAGATCCTGGTGCTGGCCGCGGCGCTGTCGATCCCCGACCCGCGCGAGCGCCCGGCCGACCGCGAGGACGCCGCGCGGCAGAAGCACGCCCGCTTCGCCGACGAGCACTCGGATTTCGTGTCCTACCTCAACCTGTGGCGGTATCTGCGCGAGCAGCGACAGGCACTGTCCGGCAACGCGTTTCGCCGGATGTGTCGCGACGAGTTCCTGCACTACCTGCGGATCCGGGAGTGGCAGGACCTGGTGGGGCAGCTGCGCGCCATCGCCCGCGACATGGGAATCAGGGAGTCCGGCGAACCCGCCGACCCCGCGCAGGTGCACGCTGCGCTGCTGGCCGGGTTGTTGTCGCACGTCGGCCTGCGCGACGACACGAAAGGCCGCGAGTCCCGCGAGTTTCAGGGTGCGCGCAACTCGCGGTTCGTGCTCGCACCGGGTTCGGTGCTCACCAAACGCCCGCCGCGCTGGGTCGTCGTCGCCGACCTCGTCGAAACCAGCAGGCTCTTCGGACGTATCGCCGCGCGGATCCAGCCCGAGGTCGTCGAACGGGTCGCCGCGGATCTGGTGCAGCGCAGCTACAGCGAGCCGCACTGGGACACCCAGCGCGGCGCCGTCATGGCCTACGAGCGGGTGACGCTCTACGGCCTGCCACTCGCGGCGCGCAGACGCGTCGGATATTCACAGGTGGAACCGGAACTTTCGCGTGAGCTGTTCATCCGCCACGCGCTGGTCGAAGGGGACTGGCAGACCCGCCACCACTTCTTCCGCGACAACGCGCGGCTGCGAGAAGAGCTCGAGGAACTCGAGGAGAAGGCGCGACGGCGCGACCTGCTGGTCGGCGACGACGAGATCTTCGCCTTCTACGACGCCCGTGTTCCCGCAGACGTGTTGTCGGCGAGGCACTTTGACGCATGGTGGCGAAGACAACGGCACAAGACACCCGACCTGCTCACCTTTACCCGCGACGACCTGCTGCGCACCGACGACACCGACGAGCAACCCGACGCCTGGCGCGCGGGCGACCTGGCGCTGCCGCTGACCTACCGCTTCGAGCCCGGTGCCGAGGACGACGGCGTCACCGTGCACGTTCCGGTCGAGGTGCTGGCCCGTCTCGGCGGCGACGAATTCGCCTGGCAAGTACCGGCATTCCGGGAGGAGCTGGTCACCGCGCTCATCCGCAGCCTGCCGAAACCGCTGCGCCGCAACTTCGTTCCCGCCCCGGACACCGCCCGCGCGGTGCTTGCCGCGATCAGCCCAGACGACGGCGCGCTGCTGGAGTCGGTGCAGCGCGAACTGCACCGCCGCACCGGAGTGCTGGTGCCGATCGACGCGTTCGACCTCGACAAGCTGCCGTCGCACCTGCGGGTGACGTTCGCCGTCGAATCCCCCGACGGCACCGAACTGTCCCGCGGCAAGGACCTCGAAGTGCTGCAGCACGAACTCGCCGGGCCGGCGCGCCGTGCCGTCGCCGACGCGGTCGCCGGGGAACTCGAACGCAGCGGGCTGCGCGGATGGCCCAACGACCTCGACGAGCTGCCCCGAACCGTCGAACGCAGCATCGGCGGCCACACCGTGCGGGGCTACCCCGCGTTGGTGGACGCGGGCGCGGCCGTCGACGTGCACGTGTTCGCATCCCCGGCCGAGCAGGCGAGCGCGATGGGCCCGGGTATTCGTCGGCTGCTGCGGCTCACCGTGCCCACTCCCGTCAAAACTGTGGAGCGCCAACTCGATCCACGCACCCGCTTGGTGCTCAGCACCAATCCCGACGGCTCGCTGCCAGCGCTGCTCGAGGACTGCGCCGACGCCGCGATCGATGTCATCGCACCGGCACCGGTGTGGACCCGCGCGGAGTTCAGCGCCCTGCGTGACCGGGTCGCCCGCGACTTGACGCCCACCACACGCGACATCGTCGCCCGCGTGCACAAGGTGCTCTCCGCCGCGCACGACGTCGAACGGGCACTGCCCACCGCGCCGACGCCCGCGCAGGCCGACGCGATCGCCGACATTCGCACCCAGCTGGACACCCTGCTGCCCGAGCGGTTCGTCACCGCCACCGGCGCCGCCCACCTGGCCGACCTCACCCGCTACCTCACCGCGATCGGCAGGCGGTTGGAGCGGCTGCCGCACGCGATCGGCGCCGACCGGGAAAAGATGGCCCGGGTACACGCCGTGCAGGACGCCTACGACGACCTCGTCGCCGCGCTGTCACCGGCGCGCGCCGCCGCCGACGTCCGCGACATCGGCCGCCAGATCGAGGAACTGCGCGTGAGCCTGTGGGCGCAGCAACTCGGCACCCCGCGCCCGGTGAGCGAGCAGCGCATCTACCGCGCGATCGACGAGGTGCGGCCATGAGACCGACCTTTCCCGTACGCGACAGCCACCGCTGCGGTAGGTATTAGCTCCTATGCGCGCATCCGACACCGCACGCCGGCTCGTCACCCGGCTGGCCACGCTCGTGCTTCTCGTTGCGGCCGGGTGCGGCCCGCTGCCGCACGCCGACAGCCAACCCGCGCCCGACAGCGCCCCCGCCCCGGTGATCACCCCCGTCGTGCTCGCGGAGATACCGCACGATCCCGAGGCGTGGACCCAGGGCCTGGAGTTCGACGGGTCCGCGCTGTGGGAGGGCACCGGGATCGCGGGCAAGTCACAGCTCCGCCAGCTCGACCCCGCCACCGGCGCGCTGCTACGCGCGGCGCCCGCGCCCCACGACTACTACGGCGAGGGCATCACCGTCGTCGGCGACCGCATCTGGGAACTGACCTGGCGTGACGGTGTGGCGGTCGAATGGGACAAGGCCACGCTGACGCCGGTTCGGGAGGCGCCCGTCGACGGCGAAGGGTGGGGGCTGTGCCACGACGGCGAACGCTTCGTCCGCAGCGACGGAACCGACCGGCTGCGGTTTCACGACCCGGTGACGTTCGCCGAAACCGGTTCGGTCACCGTCACGCGCGACGGGATCCCTCAGGCCGCTCTCAACGAGTTGGAGTGCGTCGACGGGCAGGTCTGGGCCAACGTCTGGAAGACCGACACGATCGTGCGCATCGATCCGTCGTCGGGCAAGGTCAACACGGTGGTCGACGCCGCGGGGCTCTGGCCGGGGCAGGCAGGCGACAGCGTCCGGGTGCTCAACGGCATCGCCCACCTGGGCGCCGACGAGTACCTGCTGACCGGCAAGAAATGGCCGTCGATGTACCGGGTGCGCCTCGAGGCACGGTGAGCCTGCCGTGTCAGCGACGCGGGATCTCGGTGGTGATCCGATCCAACAGTGCGCCATAGCGTTTGGCCTCGCGGTGCGGCCCGGGCTTTCCGCTGCTGATCAGCCCCGCGGCCAAGCCGCGCTGCGGATCGGCCCACACCGCGATGTTGGTCAACCCGGTATGGCCGAACGCCGCGGGCGCATTCCGCCCGAACGGTCCGAACCGCTTCGACCCCAGCATGTACCCCGTCCCCCACCGCAGCGGGGCCAGGCCGACCGCGACATCGGGCCGCAATCGCCGGCACTCGGCCGTCGCCGCCCGCAACGTCTCCGGCCGCATCACCCGGACCCCGTCGAGTTCCCCACCGCGCCGCAGTAATTCGGCGAACCGCGACAGCTCGAACGCCGTCGACACCGTGTTCGACGACGGCAGCACGCTGGTCAGATAGCGCGGCGAATTCGAGAACGGGATGATCTTGTCCAGCGAACCGCCGACCGCCCACCGGAACACCGTGGCGCCCGGCTCGGGTAGCGGCTTACCGGTGGCGTGGCTGGGCGCCACCTTCGCCACATCCTCCGGTGCCACACCGTAATTCGTCCACCGGAAGCCGAGCGGCTCGAGAATCTCGGTGGCCAGGATGTCGCGGATGTTTCGGCCCGCCGCGGCGCCGACGATCTCGCGGATCAGCGGACCCCACGTCAGGCCGTGGTACACGTGCACCAGCCCGGGCCGGTACAGCGGCTTGAGCTCGCTGAGCTGGGCGACGGTGTACTCGCTGTCGTCCATGCGGTTCAGGTCCGGCCGCGGCCCCCGATGAATGGGAATACCCGCGCTGTGCGTCATCACGTGCCGGATGGTGGTGCGGTGCTTGCCGTGGCTGGTGTAGCCGGGCAGGTAGTCGCAGACCCGGTCGTCGAGCGAGAAGTAGCCGCGTTCGACGAGCATGTGCACGACCGTGGAGGTGATCGCCTTGGCCGCCGAGTACGCGCAGAACGGCGTTTCCGTTGTGACGGGGATCTTTTCGGTGTCGGGCGGATCGGAGGGACCGTTGCCCCAGCCGTGCCCGATCGCGCGGTTGAGCACCACCCTGCCCTTGTGGCGCAGACACAGTTGGATCGCCGGATGCATGCCGGCCTCATACCAGTGCCGCGCGGTCTGCCAGATCCGTTCGACCGCACCGGGGTCGAGGTCTGAAGGTTCTTCCTCGCCGACGGTCGTGATGGCGTCGAGGTCGGCCGGGATCTGGACCATGCCGTTTGCGGTCATCGGCGGCTCCGGTGCAGGGTGGCGCTCAGATGATGTTGCAGAGGCTGTCCGACCGCGGCCATCTGCAGCGTGTAGGTGAGTTCGTCACCGCGGACGCGCAGGGACCGGGTCAGCGCGGTGACCTCCTTTGCGGTCGAGGTGAGCCCGACAGTCGTCGAGGCAAGCTCGATCTCGAGATCGTCGGCGCCGGACCTGACGATGGTGCCCTCCTGGATCTCGGTGATTCCCGTGGGGTGGGCGAGCACCCATTCGGCGCGCCCGGATGACGGTGCCCGCAGGTACCCGACCTCGGAGTGCAGCGGCCGCCCGTCGGTGTCTGCCGCGGTGCGCTGACGATAAGTGAGAAACGGCTTGCCGACGTGATCGAAGGTGATCTCTTCGGTGTAGCCGAACGGCTCGATGGTGGGATACTCGCCCGCGCCGTGGCCCGCCCAGGTACCCAGCAGCGGGGCGAGCACGACGAGGTCCGGATGCAGGTCGGCCACGTGGCCAGGGTACGGCGACGTCAGGAGGGGGGTGGGCCGCTGAGAATGCCCGAGCCGATGAACGACCCGAGCTGGCCGAGCAGGTCGTGCGGCGCGGGCGTCGGCGGCGGTGCGGCGTCGGTGAGTTGCCAGGTCTGGCAGTCGTTCGTGGTGAACGTGGTGTCCTCGGGCTTGATCTGCACCACCTGCGGCTTCTTGGTCAGCGCGTTGTCGACGAGCTTTCCGTCGCTGGTGCGCTTCCAGTAGCAGACGCCGTCGGTGATGGGGCCGGCCGAGGAGTAGGTGCCCGGCACGATGTCGACGCCGACGGTGTACGTGCCGTCGGCCTCGATGGACGATTGCGGGTCGGCAGGCGCCTCGGCGTCCGACGATTCCTCGGGAGCCTCCGTCGGCGTCGGCGTGGGAGCCGGCTCCGGCTGGGCATGCGCGACGCCGGTGACCACTGAGCCGGCGGCGATGAGGATTGCCGCGGCGAGGGCGGTGAATCGGGTCGGGCTCATGGGTAGCCAGTCTAGGTGTCGGCGGGAGATGGGAAAACCCGCCGCCACAGCGGGGCTGCGACGGCGGGTCTCCAACAAAGCGGACGCTGGCCTCAGCCGGCCATGAACTCGTTGTAGGCCGAGGCCAGGTCCGGCGGCAGCACCGCGACGTTGCACTTGCTCTGCACCTCACCGATCGGCGCGAGGATGCCGCGCAGGTCGTAGTACTCCTGCGGGTTGTCGGTGAAGTATCCGCGCAACGTCGCGGACGCGTCGGGACGCGGCTGGTTGAACGCGGTCGTGACGGCCTGGTTGGCGCCGGGATGGCTGTCCAGGTACGCCCGTGCCGAGCCCGTTACGGAGCTGACCGTGCCGGACACCGCGCTGGCGTTGCATTCCGGCGTGGCCGCCGCCGACGGCGCGGCGATGGTTGCTGCGGCCAGGCCGCCGAGCACGCTTGCTGCGCATGCGCCGGCGATTCCCCGGCGCGTGCTGATACCACTGAACTTCATGTGTTTCTTCCTTTGGATACGTATTCGTCGCTGATTCCCCCGGCCCCGAAAACCAAGGTAGCCGAACGTGAACAGTGCAAATCGGCGTCGTTCGTTCGTTTATCGGACAGCCGTCGGCGTTACACCGAATCGGCGTGATCTATACCGCAAAACGAGCCGATTTCGATAAGTGAGCGACCAGAACAGGCGCGCATTCTCAGAATTTGCCCACGGGTCTTAAATGATCGTGATGTCGACGGTGACCGAATCGTTATCGAACGCGGTCCGTCCTCGGCGCCCCAGGACCTCTTTAAGGTGGGGCCATGTCGATCCCCGCGGAGACGCAGACCTGCTACCGGCACCCCGACCGGGTGACCTATGTCCGCTGCTCTCGGTGCAACCGCTACATCTGCCCGGAGTGCATGCGCAACGCCGCGGTGGGTCATCAGTGCGTGGACTGCGTGAACATCGGCGCCAAGACGGTCCGGCAGCCGCGGACCCAGTTCGGCGGGCGCCCGTCGGCCGGGCCGGTCGTCACGTATGTGTTGATCGCCGTCAACGTGGTGATGTTCGTGCTGCAGAACGTGTCGCCGGACCTGCAGCGGGCGCTGGTGATGCACTCGGGCGCCGTCGCGGGCGGTGACCTGTACCGGTTGTTGACCTCGGCGTTTCTGCACTATGGCCTCACGCACCTGCTGTTCAACATGTGGGCGCTGTATGTGGTGGGCCCGCCGCTGGAAGCCGCGCTCGGCAGGCTGCGGTTCAGCGGGCTCTACTTCCTCAGCGCGCTGGGTGGATCGGTGCTCGTGTATCTGTTGTCCCCGGTGACCGCGGCCACCGCCGGCGCGTCCGGGGCGATATTCGGGCTGTTCGGCGCCACGTTCGTGGTGGGCAAACGGCTCAACCTCGACGTCCGCTGGGTGGTCGCGATCATCGTGCTCAACCTGGTGTTCACGTTCATCATTCCGCTGTTCACCTCGGTCAACATCAGCTGGCAGGGCCACCTGGGCGGGTTGATCACCGGCGCGGTGGTCGCCGGGGCCTACGCCTATGCGCCACCGAAGACGCGCAACGTGGTGCAGGCCTCGGTCACCGCCGCGCTGCTGCTCTTGTTCGCGGCGCTGATCTGGTGGCGCACCGAATCCCTGCTGCAGTTGTTCGGGGTGGCCTGACCGCGGAACCGTCGCCCGGCGTTTCCCGGAGGATCACCGCGTCGTCACCGCGACCTGTCAGCGTTGACCCGTGTGGGCCGAACCGACGCCCCGTGTTCTCGGGGCGGTCGAGCGGTTTCACCGGTTCTGCGTGCGAGTGGTCGCCTGTCTGCCGTTCGGGTTGAATTCTGTTGTCGCGCCGACTTTTCTGGGTTTCTGCCTGATCAACGGCTTCACATTCGGGGTCGATTTGGCGTTGTTGACCGGGCTGCACGGCGGCCTGGGGGTCGCGCTGCCGGTCGCCTACGCCGGCGCCTTCGCGCTGAGCTACGCCCTGAACCGGGTGTTCAACTTCCGGTCGCACGCCCCGGTGGGCCCGCAGTTCGCCGGTTACGTCGTGGTCGTGGTGGTCAACTACCTGGCGTTCATCCTCGGGCTGACCAGCGCCCTGACGGCGCTGGGTGTGGAGTACCACCTGGCGCGGATCGCGGCAGGCGGCGGCGAGGCGGTGTACATGTACAGCGCGATGCGGTGGCTGATCTTCCGGCGGTAACCGGCAAGATGGGCCGGTGATCGCGTACGTGCTGGCGGTGCCGCTGACCGTGGTCGCCGCGCTCGCCGTCGCGGGCACCCTGCTAAGCGACGTCCCGTACGTCGGCTTGGCGACCGCGTACGTGCCCTGGTTCGTCATGTGGTTGATCGTGGCGGCCGCCGTCGGCGCGGTGTTGGCGGGCTACCGCTGGTGGCGCGGGCGCGGCTGGTTCGACGCGGCGCTGACGGTGGCGGCCGTGCTCGCGCTGGCGGGCGCATCGGTCATCACCGCGCGGATGACCGCCGCCGTCGAGGCCGCGGGCGCCGACATCGACCTGGTCGACATGTTCGGCATCGGGTCGGCCAATTCGGCACCACCCGACGACGAGGCGACCTATGCGACGTTCGACGGCGAGCCGCTGCGGGTCAGCATCTACCGTCCGGCCGGGTCGACGCGGACGTCGCGCGCGCCGGTGCTGGTCTACATTCACGGCGGCGGGTGGGTCGCAGGTGACCGGCACTCGCGCGGCACCGATCTGCGGTGGCTCGCCGACCAGGGCTGGCTGACCATCAGCGTCGAATACCCGCTGTCATCCGACGACCGCCACCTCGCCGACGTCACCCAGAGCCGGCTCGGCTGTGCGCTGGCCTGGGTGGCGGCCAACGCGCACAACTACGGCGGCGACCCGGCGCGGCTGTCGCTGTCCGGCCATTCCGCGGGCGGAAACCTGGCGATCAACACCGCCTACCTGGCGGCCGCGGGCACCCTGTCGTCGTCGTGCGGGGGGCGGATACCGGCGGTACACGCGGTGTCGGTGATGTATCCCGCCGTCGACCCGGCCGGCATGTACCACAACCCCGACCCGGTGACGGGCAGCTACGCGCGCGACATGGTGACCGCCTACACCGGAGGGTCACCCGAGCAGTTTCCCGAACGCTACCAACGCATTTTGTCGGCCAGCCACATCACCCCCGCCGCACCGCCGACGCGGATCATCCTGCCCGCCGCCGACCATCTGGTCCCGGTTGCCGGGACCTACCGCTTCGCCGAGCAGGCCACGGCGGCCGGCGTCGACGTCGACCTCGTCACCGTCCCGTACGCCGACCACGTGTTCGACGCCCGGCCCGGCAGCCTCGGCCAACAGGCCTACCGGCAGCTGACCGCGCGCTGGCTGCGCGACCATGGACAGGGGCCCTGACCCGCGAACCGGTAGGGAGGACGCATGGACCCGCTCGACGAGCTCTACGCCGCCCCGCTCGAGGACTTCACCGCCGTGCGTGCCGAACTCGTCGCGGCCGCCAAGAAACGCGGCGCCACCGACGAGGCCAAGCGGATCTCGGCCGCGCGCAAACCCACCACCGCGGCCTGGGTGGTCAACCGGCTCGCACACGCCGACGACGCCGTGCCACGGCGCCTCACCGATCTCGGCGCACGGTTGCGCGAGGCGCACGCAGAGACGGACGGCGCCCGCATCCGCGAACTCACCGCCGAACAACGCCGGCTCATCGACGACCTGACCCGCGCGGCGTTCGAGGAGGCCGAGCTGCCCAAGCCGTCGGCGTCGCTGCGCGACGACGTCACCGCGACCCTGCAGGCCGCCGTCGCCGACCCCGATGTCGCGGCCAGGATCGGCCGACTGACCAAGGCCGAACAGTGGTCGGGCTTCGGCGGGTTCGGCGACAGCGCTGCGGTCTTCACGCCGAAGACCGAACCCAAACCCGCCAAGCGCGACAAGCCCGCCGCCACGGAGGATCGGCGCGAGCGCGACGAGGCCCGCGCCGAGTTGGCGGCCGCCGAACGCGCCAAGGCCGAGGCCGACGAAGCGCTGGCCGAACTGCAGTCCGACCTGGCGACCGCGCGGCTGCGGCACCACGATGCGCGTCGACGGCTGGATGAGGCCGAGGCGGCGCTGGCGGCCGCCGAAGACGCCTACGACAAGGGCAAACAGGCCAGCCGCGAGGCCGCTCAGCGGGTTCGGCGCGCCAATCGGCGCTGAGCGGCGGTTACCGCGCCGAAATCGCGAGACTGCTGCCAGGATGGGGGCAGGGTCATGGCCGGTTTCGACAAGGCGACACAGCGCGTGATCGCGGTCATCGCGCTCATGATCCTTGCCGCGTGGTCGCTGCGCGGATACGTCCCCGGCGCCGCCGAGCGCTCCGTCGAGCGCGGACCACCGGAGAGCAACCCCGCCGCGCTGGCCGCGGTCGTCGCGATGCTGACCGCGGCGGTGGCGATCATCGGTTTCGCGATCATCGTGCGGTTGCGCGACCGGCGACCGAGGCCGCCGTCGGCGGGGGCGCTGCCGCGAAGCCCTGGCACGATGGGTCGGCCGACGTGGCGGTTCTCGTTGATCGCGCTGGCCGCCGTCATCGCGTGGCTGCTGCTGATCGTGGTGTTGAGCCGGGTCGCGGGCCCGGAGCCGATCGAACCGCCACCGCATGCCGGGCCAGACACCGATCCGGCCCCGGGCGTGACCAGCTCACCAGCGCGGCTGCCCGACGAGGTCGACGGCGACGGCTCGGGCGGCTCGGGTGTGGTCGAGTACCTGATCCCGCCGATGCTGATCCTGATGGGCCTGGTGATGCTCGGCACGGCGATCGCGGCGCGGCGCCAACGACGCGGCGGGCAACCCGACGCGTTCGCCGACGAGTACCTTTCGGCTCCCGCCGCGCGGAAAGCCACCGATTCACTCGCCCGCGCCGCCGAGATCGGGCTGGCCGAGATCGGTGACCTCAGCCGCGAGCCGCGCGAGGCGATCATCGCCTGCTACGCCGCGATGGAGCGCGAGCTGACCCGGGTGCCCGGCGCCGTCCCGCAGGACTGCGACACCCCCACCGAGGTGCTGGCCCGCGCGGTCGACCGCCACGCGTTGCCCGCAGACAGCGCAACCGAACTGGTGGAGCTGTTCGAGGAGGCCCGGTTCTCCCCGCATGTGATGACCGAGGCGCACCGGGACGCGGCGGTGCGGGTGCTGCACCGGGTGCTTGCCGAGTTGGCTGAGCGCGTTCCGGAGGTACCGGCATGAAAAAGCTTGCCGCAGCGGGGTTTCTGTTGGTCGTCGGCGCCGAGCTGATGGTGTTGGCCGCGCCCGACCGCAGCATGGCGCTCGTCATCTCGGGAATCGCGTTGGCGGTGGCGCTGCTTGGGTTGCGGTGGTACCTGACCCGTGAAGCGGTCTCCGGCGCGGACGAGGAACCCATCGACGATGCCGCCGAGGCGCTGCGGCGCTGGATGTCTCGTACCGAGACGCTGATCAGCAGGGCGGACTCGACCCGGAGGGACTGGGATCGCCACCTGCGGCCCATGCTTGCACGCCAGTTCGAGATGGCAACGGGGCAAAAGCGACTCAAGGACCGCGCGGCATATCACGCCACCGGGCAGATGCTCTTCGGCGCGCAACTGTGGGCATGGGTGGATCCGGAGAACATCGCGCGCAACGATGCCAACGAACCCGCCCCCGGGCGCGCGGCGCTCGACGAGATCCTGCAACGGCTGGAGCGGATATGACCATGGGCCTCCCGGCGGCGACCACCACAGCCAACTGCGAGACGGTGCTCGACGAGATCGGGCGCGTCGTCGTCGGCAAGCGTGGCGCGCTCACCCTCATCCTCACCACCGTGCTGGCCGGCGGGCACGTGCTCGTCGAGGACCTGCCCGGGCTCGGCAAGACCCTGATCGCGCGGTCGTTCGCCGCCGCGTTGGGCCTGCAGTTCAAGCGCGTTCAGTTCACCCCGGACCTGCTGCCCGCCGACCTGCTCGGCTCCACCGTCTACGACATGCAGTCGGGCCGGTTCGAGTTCCGCCCCGGACCCATCTTCACCAACCTCTTGCTGGCCGACGAGATCAACCGCACCCCACCCAAGACCCAGGCGGCGCTTCTGGAGGCGATGGCCGAACGCCAGGTGAGCATCGACGGCGTCACGCACAAACTTCCCGCCCCGTTCATCGTGCTGGCGACCGACAACCCCATCGAGTACGAGGGCACCTATCCGCTGCCCGAGGCGCAACTCGACCGGTTCACGATTCGCCTCGAGCTGAACTATCTCTCTGAGCCGGAAGAGGTTTCGATGCTGCGCCGCCGCATCGACCGGGGCTCGACGGAGCCGACCGTGCGGCAGGTCGTCGACGCCGACGAACTGATCGCCATGCGCGAGTCGGTCGAAGAGGTGACCGTACACGACGACGTGCTGCGCTACGTGGTGTCGCTGGCCGCCGCCACCCGCCAGCATCCGCAGATCGCCGTCGGCGCCAGCCCCCGCGCCGAACTCGACCTGGTCCAGCTGGCTCGCGCCCGCGCACTGCTGTTCGGCCGTGACTATGTCATCCCCGAAGACGTGAAATCCCTTGCGGTTCCGGCGATCGCGCACCGCATCAGCCTGCGGCCGGAGATGTGGGTGCGCCGGGTGCACGGCAGCGACCTGGTGCAGGAACTGCTGCGACGCCTGCCGGTGCCGCGGGCCGAGGCGTGACGCGCCATGCCCGAATGCCGCAGTACCGAAGCCGAATTGACCTGGCGCGCATCACCTCTCACGCAGGCACTGTTGACGTGCGCGGTGGTGGCATTCGTGGTGGCGGTCCTCGGCGGGTACTGGCAGCTGGTCGCGTTCGCGGCGCCGCTCGTCGGGGTGTTGTGCTCGATCGGCTGGCAGCGCCCGGTACCGTCGGCGCGGGTGCACGGCAGGCCCGGATCCCAGCGGTGTTTTGAGACCGAACGGGCGCGCGTCACGGTGTGGGCCGACGCCGAACCCGACCCGGTGAAGTTCGTGGTATCCGCACCCGACGGAATGCAGTGCGACGTCGTCGAAGTCGGCGCCGGGCAGCGGCAGACCGTCGAGGTGACCGCGGACCGGTGGGGGCGCTACCCGATCCGGGCGCACCTGCGGGTCACCGCCCGCGGGGGCCTGCTCGAGGGCCGCGGCGTCGCTGACGCCGCCCACGTCTACGTCTTCCCCCAGGCCCCGCCGCAGTCGACGGCGATACCGCGCACCGAACTGCTCGACCGGCTGGGCACGCACCTGACCCGCCACATCGGGCCTGGCGTCGAGTACGCCGACGTGCGTCGCTACGTGCCCGGCGACCAGCTGCGCACGGTCAACTGGCCGGTCAGTGCCCGGCGCGGCAGCCTTCATGTCACCCAGCGGCTGACCGACCGCGCCGCCGACGTGGTGGTGCTCATCGACAACTATCCGCAGCCGGCGGGGCCCGCGACCGAAGCCACCGACCGCACCGCGCGGGGCGCGGTCCAGGTGGTGCAGAGCGCGCTGCGCGGCGGGGACCGCGCCGGGGTCGTCGCGTTGGGGGACAAGCAGCCGCGCTGGCTCGGCGCCGACATCGGGCGTCGCCAGTTCTACCGCGTGCTCGACGCCATGCTGGCCGTCGACGACGGTTTCGAGACCACCCCCGGCACGCTGGCACCGCGCGCGGCGGTTCCGCCCGGCGCGATCGTCGTCGCGTTCTCGACGATGCTCGACACCGAATTCGCCTTGGCGCTCATCGACTTACGCAAGCGTGGACACACCGTCGTTGCCGTGGACGTGCTGGAGAGCGCGCCCTTCGCCGACGACACCGACCGTCTGGTCGCGCGAATGTGGGCGCTACAACGTTCGTTCATGTATCGGGACATGGGCACCGTCGGTGTCGACGTGGTCTCCTGGCGCGCGGTCGACACGCTGGACCAGGCGATGCAGCTGGTGCCCGACCATCGACGCCCGGTGCGGGGGCGGTGGTGACATGACCGGGGTCGTGCAGTCCCGCGCCGTCTCGGCGGGGTTCGGGTTGGTGATGGTCGCGGCCTCGGCGGTGCAGGCCGACGACGCCGCGTTGATGGTGGCCGGGATCGCCGTGCTGGCTGTGTTGGTGGGCAGCGTGTTTCGGCCCTGCGCGACACTGGCGGCGCTGTTGGCGGGTGCGGTGCTGGTGCTCTCGGACGCCGCGCCGATGCTGGCGTCGCTGTGCGGATTGGCGGCGGCCGGCTACCTGGTGCTGCGGCACGCGGACAACGTGACAGCACCCACGGTCGTTGGGGCGTTGGGGTTTACCACCGTCGGTTTGGCCGCCGTCTCGATTCCCGTGGAGTTGCCGTGGGTGCCGCTGCTGGCCCCGGTCGCGATGCTGGCGCTGGTGGTGCTGGCCACCCGCCCGTTCTGGGTCGACGGGTTGGCCCGGGTTCGCGGCAGCACACGACGCCCGTGAACCCGCCCGGCCCGCTATCTTTCTAAGGTGCTTACGAGGTGGCAGTGGCGGCCGCGTAAGCGAGATGATCAGCGGGACGCTTAAATTCAGGGAGCAGCGACATGCCGTCCGATGTGCGTAAGGCCATCACCGGGGCGTCGATCGGCAACGCCGTCGAATGGTTCGACTTCGCGATCTACGGCTTCCTGGCGACGTTCATCGCGGCCAACTTCTTTCCCGAAGGCAACGAAACCGCCGCTCTGCTCAACACATTCGCGATCTTCGCCGCCGCCTTCTTCATGCGGCCGCTCGGCGGGTTCGTGTTCGGTCCGCTCGGCGACCGGATCGGGCGCCAGCGCGTGCTGGCCATCGTGATCCTGCTGATGTCGGCCGCCACGGTGACCATCGGGCTGCTGCCGACGTATGCCTCGATCGGTGTCGCGGCCCCGCTGCTGCTGCTGGTGCTGCGCTGCCTGCAGGGGTTCTCGGCCGGCGGCGAGTACGGCGGCGGTGCGGTGTACCTGGCCGAGTTCGCGTCCGAGAAGCGCCGCGGGCTGACGGTCACGTTCATGGCGTGGTCCGGGGTGCTGGGCTTTCTGCTCGGCTCGGCGACCGTGACGCTGCTGCAGGCGCTGCTGCCGACCGCCGCGATGGAGAGCTACGGGTGGCGTATCCCGTTCCTGATCGCCGGGCCGCTCGGCCTGGTCGGTCTGTACATCCGGCTGCGCCTCGACGACACCCCGCAGTTCGCCGAACTGAGCAAGACCGACCGGGTGGCCAAGTCGCCGCTGCGTGAGGCCGTCACCACCGCGTGGCGGCCGATCCTTCAGGTGATCGGGTTGTTCATCGTGTTCAACGTGGGCTATTACGTGGTGTTCACGTTCCTGCCCACCTACTTCATCAAGACGTTGGAGTTCTCCAAGACCAGCGCGTTCGTCTCGATGACGTTGGCCAGCCTGGTGGCGCTGATCCTCATCCTGCCGCTGGCGGCGCTGTCCGACCGGATCGGCCGCAAACCCATGCTCGCCGGCGCCTCGGTGGCCTTCGCGGTGCTGGGCTATCCGCTGTTTCTGCTGCTGAACTCGGGGTCGCTGGTGGCCGCGGTGATCGCGCACTGCTGCCTGGCCGCGATCGAGTCCGTCTACGTGTCGGCCGCGGTCTCGGCCGGTGTCGAACTGTTCGCCACCACCGTGCGCTACAGCGGCTTCTCCATCGGCTACAACATCTGCGTCGCCGCGTTCGGCGGCACCACGCCATACGTGGTCACCTGGTTGACCGCCGAGACCGGCAACGACATCGCACCCGCCTTCTATCTGATCGTCGCGGCGGTCGTGTCGCTGGCCGCGGTGTCCACGATGCGCGAGACGGCCGCTCGCCCGCTCCCGCAGACCACCGATCAGCCGATGCCCGCTGCACTGCCTTAGGGTTGTGGCCATGAAGGTTCGGGTGTTGCCTTACGTCTCGGTGGAGATCGACGACCGTCTCCGCCACCGGCTGCGCGCCGCCGGCGACCGATTCCGGATCAGTATCCGGGCCTACCTGCGCAGCGCGGCCGACGACGTCGATGAGGCCAGCGACCGGGTCCGCGGGTTGTGCGACCGCGCGGTCACCCGGGTGGACACGGTCGTCGCCTCGGTCAACGACAAGATCGCCCCGACACCCGAGTCGCCGCCACACCTGCGCGTGGTCGGCGGTCGGGAAGCCAGTTAGCCGGTTCGCGCGCCGCCGGTGCGGCTGCCGACGAAGAACCCGCCGACGAGGATCACGAGCCCGATGATCGCCACCGGAATGGCCCAGGTTCGCCGCTGGGACACCGCCGCCTCGCACTGCTCGACGTAGTCGGTGTGCGGAACCAGTTCGTTGATCACCGGCAGGTTGACCGGGTTGCGCTCGTCGATGTTGCGGGCCTCGGAGTAGTCCGCGACGATCGCGTTGCCGCAACCGACCTTCTGATTGTCGGGTCCCGCGGTCGATACGGGTACCAGAAGACCGATGACACCCACGACCAACACGATCGCACCTACCAGCAACACCAACCGTCGCATGTTCATGATCGATCAATGCCCACTCGGGCCGCGGCCGAAACTTTCCGGCCGTCGACGCGGTCACACCGCCCGCACGGCCCAGCGGCGAATATGGTCTGCTTGTTCAGTGCGCCGACCGTGGTCTGAAGGGAGTGGAACGCCTTGGTAAGCCATGGTCTGGCCGTGCTCCTGGCCCTGCTGGCCGCGGTGTTCCTCGCGATCGGCATCGTGGTCCGCCAGCGCGCCACCATGGACGTCGCCCCCGAGCACAGCGTGAGCAGCGTGATGGTGCTCACCCTGCTGCGCAGGCCGCTGTGGTGGGCGGGCACCGCAGCGGCGGTCACCGGGTTCTGCTTTCAGGCGTTCGCGCTGGTGTTCGGCTCGTTGTTGCTGGTCCAGCCCATCCTGGTGTCCGCGCTGCTGTTCGCCCTGCCGCTGAGCGCCCGGCTCGCCGATCGCCGCGTCACCCGCAGCGAATGGCTGTGGGCGTCGATGCTGACCGTCTCCCTGGCCGTGTTCGTCGTGCTGGCCAAGACCCGCCCCGGTGACTACGAGGCCTCCGCGCCGCTGACGGCGGTCGTCGCGGTGGTGTGCGTCGCCGCCGTGACGGCATGCGTGGTGGTCGCGGTCCGCAACCCCGGTTGGCGACGCGCGGTGCTGCTGGCCGTCGCGGTCGGCGTGCTGTTCGGCGTCGTCGCGGTGCTCACCAAGGTGGTCATGCACATCCTCACCCACAACGGGCTATGGGCCGTGCTCAGCACGCCGATACCGTATCTGCTTGTGCTGCTGGGGGTTATCGCGGTGTTCCTGCAGCAGTCCGCCTTCCATGCCGGCTCCTTGCAGACCTCGGTGCCGACGATGCTGGTGCTCGAACCCGTCATCGCCGTGGTACTCGGCGCGGTGGTACTCGGTGAGCACATGACCGTGGACGGCGTCAAGGCCGTGGCGATCACCATCGCGGTCGTGGCGATGACGGCGTCGACCATCGCACTCGGCCGCGACGAGGGCGCGATCGAGGAGGAACTCGAGGCCGCCGCAGCGGTCGGCCGCCCGAACTAGTCGTCGCGATCCTGTGGGCGCACGGACTCCGTCATCGCCGACCACAGCAGCCGGGCCGCGGTGCGCGCGGGCTGGTCGGGAGCGATCCGCGTCGGCGTGCGCGGCTGCTCGGCCGGTGCGCCGCTGATGTGCTCGATCAGCGCCACCGCCAGCTCGCGCAGCTTGACGTTGAACTGCTGGCTGGCCCGGCGCAGGATGTTCCACGCCTGTTCGGCGTCGCAGCCGACCCGGCCCATCAGCGCGCCCTTGGCCTGTTCGATCGCGCCGCGCGACTGCAGCACCGACAGCAAATCGGAGAACACGGCGGCGTGCTTGGCGGCGGTCGAGACGAACGCGGCGGACACCAACTGCTCGTAGTTGATCAGCGTCGTCATGGTCGCGGCGGTGGCCGGTTCTGTCAGCGTGCAGGCCACCACGACGGTGGCGTCGTCCTGCCAGACGCCGGGCGCGGCGGCGGCGCCGTGGATGCGCTCCCAGCTGGCTCGAAGTTGCGGCTCGCGGGCGGTCATCGCGTCCAGCGTCAGATCGGGCCACCGCTCGTCGGTCCACAGGTCCAGCGACAGCACCGGAACCTGGTAGGAGAGCGCGTCGGCGACCGGCCCCCCGAGCCCGGACAGCTGGGCGCCCACGAGTTCCTCGCCGACCCCCAGCGCGGTGATCACCGACGGGCCCTCATCGCCGTGTTTGTCGTGCACGCACACGCTGATGCCGAGCGCGTCGGACAGATCCGCCTGCATGCGCTCGAGGATGCGCTGCAGGAGTGCGATCAACTGAGGGTGTTGCCGGGGATGAAATCGTGGTGCGGACAATAGAATTGAGCCGATCAGTCGACAACTTGAACCGTCGCGACCTGATCCAGACCGGAGATCTTGAGCAGCGTTGTGATCGGGCCCTGCGCGGGCACCACCAGCGTGAGTTTGGTGCCGACCGCGACCGAGAACAGTTCCCGCAGAGCCGCACTGTCGCAATAGCTGACCCGCACCAGGTCGACGGTGATCGCGGCCTGGTGGGTGGCCGCGCGCGACAGTGCGGCGCCGAACTCGTCGATGTTGGCCAGATCGATCTCACCGGCTGCCGTGACGACCGGAGCCTGCTCGGCTTCGGCGGCGGTCAGCTGAAACTGCGCTTTGGTCATGGTGTCGGATGCGAGGCGGAACCGCTCAGGTGTTGGCCAGTGCCGAACGCTGGTCGGGTCATCGCACCTCCCGCAGACCGAAGTCACTGATCGCCGAAATGAAGTAATACCACGCCGACGGCGGTGGTGCGCTGGGCATTCTGATTTTCATTCATCCGGGTAGCCGAAACGACATCTCGACCGTCGTGCCCGCCGGTGTGCCTGCCAGATCCACCCCGTCGCTGACCGCGCGCATCAACAGCAAACCCCGGCCCCTGGTGCCTGGATCTTCGGGCGGGGTCTTCCATGAACCCCCGTCGATGACGCTGATATGGACCGCGTTGGCGCGGATGTCGGCTTCCACCCGCATCCGGCCGGGATCGCGGCCGCGGTAGGCGTGTTCGACGCAGTTCGAGCATGCCTCGTTGACCACCAGCACGATGTCGTCGGCGAGCTGGGCGGGCACGCGGTTGCTGCCCAGCCATGCGGCCAGCCGGTGCCGCACCTCGCTGAGCCGGGTCGCCACCGCTTCGATGTCGATGCGTAGCGCTGCGGGGTCGCAGCGGTACAACACCATCGCGACGTCGTCGTCGAAGCCGTTGTCGGGCACCAACTTAGCCAGCAACGTGTCCGCGACGGTTTCGATGGGTTGCTCGGTGGTTTCGGCGAGCACCTGTGCGAGGCGGTCGATCTGGTGGTCGATCGCCTCGTCGCGCCGTTCGACCAGCCCGTCGGTGTAGAGCATCAGCGTTGACCCCGGCGTCAGCGTACGGGTCGCCTGGGGACGCGGCTCGTCGCACTGCACCGCCAGCGGCACCGACCGACCGTCGGTCAGCAGCTCAGGCGACGACGAGCCCGCGACCAGCACCGGCGGCACGTGCCCCGCGCTGCTGTAGTGCACCGACTGGGTTTCGGTGTCGATGACCGCGACGAACACCGTCGTGCAGAACGCATCCGGGATCAGCTCGGCCACCGAGTCGAGGTGTTCGAGCACCGTCGACGGCTCCGCACCGGTCAGCAACAGTGCCCTCGTGGAGGCCCGAAGCTGGCCCATCACCGCCGCGGCCGACAGGCCACGGCCGACGCAGTCGCCGACGACCACGCCGATCCGGTGCTCGGCGACGGGCAGCACGTCGTAGAAGTCGCCGCCGATCTCCAGCGGTGGGACCGCCGGTTCGTAACGCACGGCGAAACCGGCCGGAAGCGCGGTGGGCGCCAGCATAGAACGCTGCAGCGTCAGCGAGGTCTCCCTGGCGCTCTCGAACTGACGGACGTGCTGCATCGCGAGACCGAGGTGGCCGACCAGGGCGCTGACCAGCCGCCGGTCCTCGGTGCTGACGACACGCGGATGTCGGTGCTCGAGGCAGACGACGACGTCACGTGTGCTGGAGAGGACCGCGGCGAAGCCGCGCGTGGTTCCGGCGCTGGGCGCGGCGCCGACGGGGCTGACGGTCAGCGGCACCCAGTTGCGGGCGTCGTCGAACGTGCGGCGCCAGTCGGAATCCAGTTCCTCCCAACTCGACACGGCCGGGTCGCCGGCCACGTGCACCGCCGGGTCGCCTTCGGTCTGGGGCCAGACGACGGCGATCACCCGAGCGACGTCCAGCGCAGAAGCGCACTGCGCCAACGTGATCAGCAGCACTTCGTCGACGTTCTTGGCGACGCTGACCGCGGTGGCCAGCCGGGCCATCGCGGCGTCCCGTTCGGCCGCCGCGCGCGGCGCGGTGATGTCACGGATCGTGCCGACGTAGGCGGTGCGCTCCGATGCGTGCTCGGCGACCATGTTCATGCTGAGCGCCACCCACCGGTGTCGGCCGTCGCGGTGCCGGATCGCGATCTCGGCAGTGCCGGCACCCTGCCGGACCACCTCCATCAGGTGTTCGTTCGCCGTGACCGGGTCCTGCACCCAGGGATGGGGCATCGGGTAGGGCAGGTCTTCGGCGTTGTAACCGGTGATGTCGGCGAACGCGTCGTTGATCTCCACGATGGTGCCGGTGTGGTCGGCGACGAAGAAGCCTTCCTGAAGCGAGTTCACCAGCGCGGTGCGGAACTCGTCACGATCGGCCAGGTCGTCGGCGCGGGCCCGCTGCTGGGCATAACGTCTTGTGCCGTCGAGGAATCCGCGGGTCGCCATGTCGATCGCCGCCAGCGTCTGCAGCAGGAACTGCAGCGCGCGACCGGTGGCCGCGTCGGTGTCACGGCCGATGTCGCTGACCAGTCGCGAGTGGTTCTCGATGATCTCGAGCACGCTCATCCGGTCGCGCAGCGCCTGGCGGCCGAGGTCGTGCCCGAGCGCCAGCGCTGCTTCCTCGCCGGTGCGCAGGTAGGTGTCGAGCGCTTCGGCGTAGCACGCGTAAAAGGTGTCGGGTTCGGTCATGGCGAGCCTCGGTGAGGTGCGTCGGGAACCCACTTCCACATCTCGATCAAGGTTCCCTTGCCGGGCTTGGATTCAACGTGTACGCGGTCCATCAGCCTGCGTGCGCCCGGCAGCCCCAGCCCCAGCCCGCGCCCGGTGGAGTAGCCGTCCTCCATCGCGCGTTCCACATCGGGGATCCCGGGTCCGTTGTCCTCGGCATGCACCACCAGCGCCTGCCTGCCGTCGCGGATCTGCACGCCGATACGGATCTCACCGCGGCCCGTGTAACTGATTATGTTGCGGGCGATCTCGGATATCGCGGTGGCGATCATCGTGACGTCGGTCAGCGAGAACCCGAGTTTCCTGGCCAGCTCGTGCCCCGCCTGGCGGGCAGCGACGATGTCGTCGGGGTCGCCGATGGCAACGACGAAGTCAGCCGCCACTGTCACTCGGTGTCAGCCGGCGGACTCGCCGTCCGCGGAATTCGTCCGGCCCCGCGCGGTCCAGGTCAACGGACGGATCGGGCATCCAACCTCCCAGCTCAGCACTAACGGGCGCGCGCCCTACCGCGACACTAGCCTGCGGCCAGCTGACGCAACCGGTGAAGCATTGATCTACGTTTGGTGGCCAAGCGTTAAGCTCTGCGCACTGCCGTCGCCAGAGGCGGCGCCCACGAGACGAAGGACCGCCGTTGCCAGGTAATGACCCGATCACCACGTCGGTGACCCACCAGGATGGGGTCGCCGTCGTGTCGGTGAGCGGCGATGTCGACGTAGCCACGGTCGCCGCTCTCGAAGCGTCGATCAACGAGGCGTTGGCCGCCAAGCCCACCGCGCTGATCATCGATCTGTCCGACGTCGACTTCCTCGCATCGGCGGGCCTGCAGACCCTGGTGGCCACCAACGAAGCCGTCAACAAAACCACCGCGTTCGCGGTCGTCGCCCACGGTTCCGCCACCAGCAGACCCATCCAGCTGACGGGCCTGGACCAGGTCTTCGCGCTGTATCCGACGCGGGCCGAAGCGCTCGCCGCGGTGGGCGCCGGATCGCAGAACTAGCCGACGCGCGCTCACCAGCACATTCCCGTAAAGTTTCGAACGTCGGGTGGTGATCTTGGTACGCCCCTGGCGCTGGGTCGGGACAGATGGGACGAACTATGAGGCCAGGTCTGCTGAGGCGTCGTGTCGCGGCGTTTGCCGGCGGAACCGCGGTCGCGGCGATGGTGCTGCTGACCGCGTCGTGCGCCGGCGAAGAGGAGTCGACGCCGGACGACACCACCACGACAACCACGACCACCACCACGACACCGCCGGACAGCCCGCCGCCCGCTCCCGGCGAGCCCGGTGAGCCGACGGAGAAGGCGCCGCGCATCGATCCGGGCCCCAACCCGTTCTCGCCGACGGTGAAAGCACCACCCGCGCCGACGGCCATCCCCGGCGATCACTGAGCGCCGGTCTGATCGGCTCGGACCGAGGTCCGTGGGGGTGCGGCGGTTCGGCGTGCTCGCCCTTGTGGCGGCGAGCGTGTTGGTGTTCGCCTCCGACCTGAGTTCGACCGGCCCGCGCGCGGGCACCATCACCGGGCCGTACGCCTACCTGTTGGCGAGCTCGACCGATCTGGGGCCGTCCCGTGACGGCGACGCCCAACTGACCCTGGCCCTGCATCGCCGCGACCGGCCGGCCGCGGTGTTCGACTGGGCCGACCGCCACGACCTGTCCGTCGCGTGGCAGCCGGGGCACAACTGGGCGGTCGTGAAGGGACCGGCACAGCACCTGGCGCACGCGTTCGACGTCGAGGTGCACGACTACCGCGGCAGGCGCGGGCAGGTGTTCTACGCGTCCCCGCAGCAGCCGCGGGTTCCCGACGCGCTGCGCAGCGACGTCGACGGGCTCGGCAGGATTCTCGGCTATATCCCGCACCACACCTCGCACCTGCCGATGGTGCCGTTGGACGTGCCCGACAAGGGGTTGTCACCGGCCGCGCTGAGGCACACCTACAACGTCGACCCGCTGACCGCCGAGGGCTACACCGGCAAGGGCATCACGATCGTGTTCTTCGCGTTCGACGGCTTCGAGCAGGCCGACCTCGACCTCTTCGCCGACACGTTCGGGCTGCCCCGGTTCACCCCGGAGGTAATCGGCGGCGAACTCGACGCCCCGCGCGGGGAGACCACCATGGATCTGCAGGTCGCCCACGCCGTCGCGCCCGACGCGCGCAAGGTCGTCGTCAGCGCCCGCCCGACCGTGGCCGGAGACGGCACGTTCGTCAAGGTCGGGGAGATGTTCGCCGACGCCGACCGGCGATACCCCGGCGCGGTGTGGAGCCTGTCGATCGGCTGGGGTTGCGACAAGCTGATCACCGCCGCCGACCTCGCGCCGGTGCGGTCGGCGTTGGCGGCCGCGCAGGCCAACGGCACCACGGCGTTCAACGCCAGCGGCGACCTCGCCGGGCTGGAGTGCAAGGGCGGCGACGAGTGGTCCGCACCGCCCGGGGAGGACGACATCGGCCTGGACTCGGTGGCGTCGTTGCCGGAGATCACCGATGTCGGCGGCACGACGCTGTCCACCGACGCCGACGGCCGGTGGCTGGCCGAGCAGGCCTGGTTCGACGTGCCGCTGTCGGTGGGCACCGGCGGCGGGGTGTCGGCGTTGTTCGACCGGCCCGAATGGCAGCGCGGTGTGCTGCCCGACGAGAGCCCCGACCGCAGGCTGACACCGGATGTCGCCGCGGTGGCGGACCCGTTCACCGGCGTGCGCATCGTGTTCCAGCAGACCCCGCTCGTCGGCGGCGGCACCTCGCAGTCGGCGCCCATCTGGGCGGGCTTCGCCGCGGTGATGAACCAGTACCTGCTCGCCAACGGCGGGCAGGCCATCGGTGAGCTCAACCCCAAGCTGTATCGCATCGCGGCGGGCGCGGCGCTGCCGGCGTTCCGCGACGTGACGCTCGGCGGCAACGTGGTGGCCGACGCGGCGCCGGGCTACGACCTGGCGACCGGGCTGGGCACCCCCGATATCGCCAACCTGGTGCGTAACCTGTTGGCGTTGCAGGAGTCTGGGGCATGAGCGATCCGGAGCAGGTGCCCACCACGGAGTGTCGGATATGTCAGACCGACGTCCCCGCGGGCCGGTACTGCGGGCTGTGCGGATGTCATCTGACCCCGCGCCGCGCCGAGGGGCCCGACTGGCTGCGGGTGCGCGACTTCGGCGCCGCCAGAGACGAGCATCTGCTCCAGCCGGCGCTGACCAGCTCGCTGTTTCCGCATCTGCCGCAGCGCTCGCGCAGTGCATTCCGGTTGGGCCTCGCGGCGGTGCTGGCCACGTTGGTCGCGTTCACGCTGCTTCGCCTGCCCGCCGCGTTGGTGACCGTCGCGGCGCTGGGCCTTCCGGTGTTGTTCCTGCTCTATCTGCGGGAGTCGGATGCGTTCCGCGACTTCGGTGTTCGTACCCTGGCCGTCACGACGGTGCTGGGGGTCGGGCTGGGTTTGGGATGGGTGCTGCTGACCGAGGCGACCATCGCCCGCTCCTACGAACTGGGGCTGACCGGTGGCCCGGACTGGGACCGCATCCTGCGCGACGGCATCGCGGTACCGCTCGGCGGTGTGCTGCTCATGCTGCTGCCCGCGGTGATCGTGCGGCTGGCGCGGCCGCCGACCCGAGAAGCGTTGGACGGCTTCATCGTCGGTGCGCTCGGCGCGCTCACGTTCACTGCCGCGTCCACGTTGGCGCATCTGGCGCCGCAGTTCGGGACGGGGGTGGTGAGCGGGCAGCCGATGGAGAGCCTGTTGGTGGAGGCCGGGATCCGGGGCGTGGCCGAACCGGTGACGGCGGCCACCGCGGGCGGGTTGATCGGTGCGGCACTGTGGTTTCGGCGTCCCCCGAGCAAGCAGAACCAGCGGCCCGTTCTGGTGCGCGCGGTGCTCGTCGGGTTCGCGGTCGCGGTGCTGACGGTGTGCCTTGCGCTCGGGGTGATCGATGCCGCCGCGCCCACGCAGCTGCTGATGTTGGGGTTGCATCTGCTGTTGGCCGCGGTCGCGTTGCTGTTGCTGCGCATCGGAATTCACCTGGCGTTGCTGCATGAGGCGCACGACGAGATCCAGGCCGATGAGCCGCTGCTGTGCCCACATTGCGGTCATGTGGTGCCCGATATGGCGTTCTGCCCGGCCTGCGGCGTGGCGACCCGCGCGTCGTCACGGTCGTCGCGCCGGTCCCGGCGTGCGGCACGCCCGGTTCGCGCGGCAGAGCCGGACGCCCCGTGAGCGCGCCGACGGATCTCTTTCCCGGATACGCGGTTCCGGCCGGCACCTACGCGGCCCCCGCGCCGCGGCGCACGTCGCGCAGACGGCTGGTGGTGACGTGGTTGCTGGCCATCGTCGTCGTGGCCGCGGGCCTGGTGGCGCTGTCCGCGGCGATCGACAAGCCCGCCGCACGGTATGTGTGCCCGCCGGACTGCGGACGACCGCCCACCGGCACCCCGGTGGAGGTCAACCCGCGCTTCACCGCACCCGACGGCGCGTTCTCGGTGAGCCACCCGGTGGAGAGTTCGGCGTATCGCATCACGACCGAACCCAGTGGGGTGACGGCGGAGTTCTTGGCGGGCGACGGCGGCGTGATGCGGTTGTTCAGCGAGCCGGCGGCCGGCCGATCGGCACAGGAGATCGCGAAAGCATTGGTGAAGGCCACCTTTCCCGACACCCGCACCGCGTACGAGATTCCCAACGCGATGGTGGGCTATCAGCCCGGCTACGGCGAGGTCGCCGACTGTTGGCCGCAGGGCGCCAACACCAGCTACGCGAGGATGCGGGTGATGGTGATGGCCGCGGTGAAGAACGATCTTGCGCTGGTGGCCGCCGCGGTGGGGCCCTATCACGAGTTCGGGCCGGACTTCGGATTCGGCAAACCGTCGGGGGCCAATCTCCAGATCGCTTTGGATATGGGCAAATACGTCAACAGCTTCAGCTGGCGCGGCGACCCGCCACGGTAGATGTCGCCGAAACGGACGAAATGGTCGATTCGTGGGGGAGAGAGAACCGACCAAAACGTCGGTCTCGGCGAGCTTCTAGACGGCGCCGTTGAACAGGCACAGCCAGGTGACCACCAGCGCGAAGAGCCCGAGCAGGATGGTCACGACGAAATGGCGAAGCAGATGAGTCCGGTCTTGCACAGCGCCCGACGGTAGGAACGCCGCCTGAGAATGTCCTGACAGCCGCCGCAGAATCCGCTGTTCTCAGGCCGACGCCAGGACCTTGGCGGCGGCGTGCTCGGGCATCGGCTCATAGCGGGCGAAAGACCTGGTGAACGACCCGGCGCCGTGGGCCATCGAGCGCAGGTCGATGGCGTACCTGGTGAGTTCCACCTCGGGGATCTCGGCCCTGACCAGCGTGCGGTCGTCGTCGACCTTCTCGGTGCCCAGCACCCGGCCGCGACGGCCCGCCAGATCGCCCATCACGGTGCCCACCAGGTCGTCGGGCACCAGCACCGACACCTCGTCGACCGGTTCGAGCAGGTTCACCTTGGTGGCCGCGGCGGCCTCACGCAGCGCCAATGCGCCGGCCGTCTGAAACGCGAAGTCCGACGAGTCCACGCTGTGCGCCTTGCCGTCGAACAGGGTGACCCGGATGTCGACGACCGGATAGCCGGCGCCCACCCCCTTCTCCATCTGCGCCCGGATCCCCTTCTCGACGCTGGGAATGAACTGTCGCGGCACCGCGCCGCCGACCACCTTGTCGACGAACTCGAACCCCGACCCCTCCGGCAGCGGCTCCACCTCGATGTCGCACACCGCGTACTGGCCGTGCCCGCCGGACTGCTTGACATGCCTGCCGTGCCCTTTGACCTTGCCGGCGAACGTTTCTCGCAGCGGCACCCGCAGCTCGACGGTGTCGACGGCGACCCCGTAGCGGCGCTGCAGCCCGTCGAGCACCACGCCGGCGTGGGCCTCACCCATCGTCCACAGCACGATCTGGTGGGTCTCGCGGTTCTGCTCGATGCGCAGCGTGGGATCCTCGGCGGCGAGCCGCTGCAACCCGACCGACAGCTTGTCCTCGTCGGTCTTGGCGCGCGGCTGCACCGCGATCGGCAGCAGCGGCTCGGGCATGATCCACGGCTTGAGCACCAGCGGGTCCGACTTGTCCGACAGCGTGTCACCGGTTTCGGCGCGGCTCAGTCGTCCGATCGCGCAGATGTCGCCCGCGATCACCGACGCCGCGGGACGCTGCTGCTTGCCCAGCGGGAAGGACAGCGTCCCGATGCGCTCGTCCTCGTCGTGATCTTCGTGGCTGACGGCCGAGCCGTTGTGGCCCGGCTCGCCGAAGAACGACGTGAAGTGGCCCGACACGTGCACGGTCGCGTCCGGATTGATGGTGCCCGAGAACACCCGCACCAGGCTGACCCGGCCCACGTACGGGTCCGACGTCGTCTTGACGACCTCGGCCAGCAGCGGGCCCTTCGGGTCACAGGCCAGCCCCTCCCGCGGCTTGCCCTGCGGCGTGAACACCTCGGGCAGTTTGTGTTCGGGCGGCGGCGGGAAGGCGCTGGTGATGATCTCCAGCAGCTCCTGGGTGCCGACGCCGGTGCCGCTGCACGCCGGGATCACGGGGAAGAAGGAGCCGCGCGCGACGGCCTTCTCCAGATCGTCGATCAACACCGACTGGTCAATCTGCTCGCCGCCGAGATAGCGCTCCATGAGCGTCTCGTCCTCGGACTCCTCGATGATCCCCTCGATCAGGGTGCCCCGCATCTCCTCGATCGCGTCGGCGTAAGAGGCGTCGGGCTCGTGGGTATCGGTGCGCTCGCCGTCGGAATACTCGTAGTGCGTCTGCGTCAGCAACCCGATCAGGCCCGTGCACGGCGAATTCGCGGGCAGATACAGCGGCAGCACCTTGTCCCCGAACGCCTGCTGGATGCCGGCCAGCGCGGTGTCGTAGTCGGCGCGGGCGTGATCGAGCTTGGTGATCACCACCGCGCGCGGCATGCCGACCTGGCTGCACTCCTGCCACAGCGCTTTGGTCGGCTCGTCGACGTGTTCGTTGGCCGCGATCACGAACAGCGCACAGTCCGCGGCGCGCAGGCCGGCGCGCAGTTCACCGACGAAGTCGGCGTAGCCGGGGGTGTCGATGAGGTTGACCTTGATGCCGTCGTGCTTCAGCGACGCCAGCGCCAGCCCGACCGAGCGCTGCTGGGCGATCTCGGCCTCGTCGAAGTCGCACACCGTGGTGCCTTCCACGACCGAGCCGGCCCGGTTGAGTACTCCGGAAGCGACGAGCAGGGCTTCGACGAGTGTGGTCTTGCCGCCACCCGATGGGCCCACCAGCACCACGTTTCGGATGGCGGCCGGACTGTCCGCGGTGGGGGCGGCTCCGGCACCACCGGAAGTTGTCGTCTTGTCAGCCATGGCAGTGCCTCCTGACGGTGGTGTGTACCCCACCATTCCCCGAACCGACACCGAGCACAAGGGATCCGGCGACTTTTGCGGCGTGGGGCGTTTACCGCTGTGCCGTCGACAGGTTCAGCGCGTCGATTTCTTCACCAGGGTCGTGCTCAAGGGCCGTCGGGCAGCCCTCACGCAGAAGTCGGCGCCCGAGTGGGCAGGCGTGAGGCTTCAGGCGCGCCAGGACGTCCACCGGTCGACGGCCACGGTCACCACCGGCCCGTCCAACGCAATCCGTTGGTACTGAGGGTATTTGCTGCGCAGCAGCGCATAGCCGACGGCAAGAGCCTCGCCGCTGTAGTGCACCTCGGCCAGTCCGTCGGCGCGCACCCACCACAGCTGCGTCCAGTCCTCGTCGTAATGATCGACCAGCATGCTCACCCGGGGGTTGGCCTCGATGTTGGTCAGTCGCCGCAGCCGTTGGGTGGACTTCCGCTTGGCGTCGACGGCCGTGTAGACGACGCCGTTGTGCACGCCGAACACCACGGGCACCAGGTGTGGCGCGCCGTTGGCCCCGACGGTGGCCAGCATCGCCACCGGCGACTCCCCGAACATGGCCGCGGCGTCCTCGAATTCGGCCATGGGCCCAGCCTATTCCAGGCTGCGCCAAGCGCTAGGGCCGTCGCGGTGCGACGCTGATCGGCCTGCGCGTCTCCTTGGTGCGCGTCACCCCGAACTCGGGTTCCTTGGTGACCCGCGTCGGCGACGCCACCTCGGCGGTGCGCGCCGGCGGCGGTACGACGGGCTGGGCGGTCACCTCGGCGGGCGCAGGGGGCGGCGCGACCGGGGGCGGCGGCGCGGACGGTCCGGCGCTGGTGGCGACGGGCGCCGACGACGGGGCGGGGCGCGGCGCGGACGTCGCGGTCGGACCCTGCTCGACGACGACGTCGGCGTCGGACCCGTCGAACAGCAGCAACGCCCCCGACACGACGATGGCCACCGCCGCGGCGGCCACCGCGAACAGCGCCGCCATCGCCTGCCTGCCTCGATACCACGGCGTGGGAACGGGTTCGAAGCGCCAGGTGCTCGGGTCGAAGGCGTCGAACGACGCGACCTCGCGCTCAGCCATCCACCGATGCTATCGCCGGTATGAGCACCGTCGACGGCCGTCGCGCAGCATCCGCGACCGCGATAGGGTGCGAGCGCGCTCACCCGACTCGGAAGGTTGGCAACGATGAAATCACGCCTGGCGGCCGTCACCGCGTCCGCGCTCCTGCTCGTCGGCTCGGCGGCCTGCGCCCCACCGGAGAAGGACAGCGGAGGGGAGCAGACGCAGTCCGGGGTCAAGGCCGGCGAGGCCACCTCGGCGGCCGATTTCGGCGGCATGGACGGGCTCATCGAGGCGGCCAAGAAGGAAGGTGAGCTCAACGTCATTGCGCTGCCGCCGGATTGGGCTAACTACGGCACCATCATCTCGACCTTCGAGGACAAGTACGGCATCAAGGTGAACTCGTTGCAGCCCAACGCCTCCAGCCAGGAGGAGATCAACGCGGCCACCCAGCAGAAGGGCAGATCGACCGCGCCCGACGTCTTCGACCTCGGTCAGGCGGTCGCGCTGGCCAACACCTCGATGTTCGCGCCCTATCGGGTCACCACCTTCGACGACGTCCCGGCGGCCTTCAAGGACCGCGAGGGCACCTGGGTCAACGACTACGGCGGCTACATGTCGATCGGGTATGACTCGGCCAAGGTGCCCGAGGTGACCAGCGTCGACGACCTGCTCAAGCCGGAGTTCCGGGGCAAGGTCGCGCTCAACGGCGATCCCACCCAGGCCGGCGCGGCCTACTCCGGGGTGCTGATGGTGGCGCTGTCGCAGGGCGGTTCGGTCGACGACATCGCTCCGGGCGTCGAGTTCTTCCGCAAGCTGAACCAGGCGGGCAACTTCCTGCCGGTCGACCCGACGCCGGCCACCATCGAATCGGGCCAGACGCCGGTGGTGATCGACTGGAACTACCTCAACGCCGCGCAGAGCCAGAAGTTGCCGTCCTGGCGGGTGTTCGTGCCGCCGTAGTACCCCGTCGCGGGCTACTACTACCAGGCGATCAACAAGGACGCCCCGCACCCGGCCGCGGCCCGGCTCTGGCAGGAGTTCCTCTTCAGCGACGAGGGCCAGAACCTGTTCGCCGCCGGCGGGGTCCGGCCCGCGCGCGCCGACAACATGATGACCGACGGCACCCTCGATTCGGCCGCGGCCGCGACCCTGCCCATCATCGACGGACCGGTCACGGTGCCCAGCCCGGAGGAGACCGAGAAGGCGACCGCTTATCTGGCCGAGCACTGGGCCGGCGCGGTCGGCTGACCGTCCCATGCCGGGACCAGCGATGCGCAGGCGATTCGGCGAGGCGCTGCCGCTGTTGCCGTTTCTGGCGATCGTGGTGACGTTTCTTCTCGTCCCGACCGTGACGGTGATCGTCAACGCGTTCTTCGCCGACGGGGCGTTCTCGCTTGGCCAGATCCAGGCGCTGTTCTCGGGGGCGGCGCTGGCGGCGCTGTCCAAGAGCCTGCTGCTGTCGGGTAGCACGGCGATCATCGGCGCGGTGTTCGGCACGGTGCTGGCCTGGTTGATCGCCAGCAGCCCACCCACCTCGATGGTGCGTCGCGGTGTGCTCTCGGTGTGCAGTGTGCTGGCTCAATTCGGCGGCGTGGCGCTGGCTTTCGCGTTTCTGGCGACGGTGGGCCTCAACGGTGTGCTGACGCTGTGGCTGCAGCAGGCGTTCGGCTGGAACCTGGCGGGCTCGGGCTGGCTGTACAGCCTGACCGGGCTGATCCTGGTGTACTCCTACTTCCAGATCCCGTTGATGGTGCTGGTTTTCCTGCCTGCGCTCGACGGGCTGCGGGTGCAGTGGCGGGAAGCGGCGGTCAGCCTCGGCGCAACGCGGTGGCAGTACTTCCGTTGGGTCGCGGTGCCGCTGTTGACGCCCGCGTTCCTCGGCGCGACGCTGTTGTTGTTCGCCAACGCCTTTGCCGCGTACGCGACGGCGGCCGCGCTGGTCAGCCAGGGCAGCCCGATCGTGCCGCTGCTGATCCGGGCGGCGCTGACCAGTGAGGTGGTGCTCGGCCAGTCGGGGTTCGCCTACGCGCTGGCGCTCGAGATGGTGGTGGTCGTGGCGGTGGTGATGGTGGCCTACAACATGCTGGTGCGACGCAGCGCGCGGTGGCTGCGATGAGCCGGACGACGCTGGGCCGCAAGCTCATTCGGGCGCTGCTGTGGCTGCTGTTCGGGACGTTCTTCCTGTTCCCGCTCTACGCGATGGCCGACTTCTCCACCCGCGATCTCGTCGCGGGCGGGCGAACCTTGCGCGCATGGGCCAACCTGATCACCGACGACGCGCTGTACTCGGCGATCGTGATATCCCTGCTGCTGGCGGTGTTCACCGTCACGGCGATGCTGGTGCTGCTGGTGCCGACGATGATCTGGGTGCGGCTACGCGCACCGTGGGCCAAGGGCATGGTGGAATTCCTGTGCCTGTTGCCGTTGACCATCCCGGCGCTGGTGATCGTCGTGGGCCTGCGCAACGTGTATCTGTGGGTGACCTATCTTCTCGGCGAATCCGCCCTGACGCTGACGTTCGTCTACGTCGTGCTGGTGTTGCCGTTCGCCTACCGCGCGCTGGACGCGGCGCTGTCGGCGATCGACCTGCAGACGCTCACCGAGGCCGCCCGGTCGCTGGGTGCCGGGTGGACCGCCACGATCCTTCGCGTCGTGGTGCCGAACATCTGGTCGGGGATCCTGTCCGCGGCGTTCATCTCGATCGCGGTGGTGCTGGGCGAGTACACCATCGCGTCGCTGTCCGGCTTTGAGACGTTGCAGGTGCAGATCGTGGCGATCGGCAAGAACGACGGCCCGACCTCGGTGGCCGCGTCACTGGCCGTGCTCTTGTTGGGTTTCGTTCTGCTGCTCGCGCTTTCGCTGCTGACCCGCGGGCGGCGGCGCGTCGAGGGTGTGCTGCCGTGAGCGTCTCGGTCGACTTCACCGACGTCACCCGCAGCTACGGCGCCGTCAAGGCACTCGACGGTTTCACGCTGCACATCGCACCCGGGGAACTCATCGCCCTGCTGGGGCCCTCGGGCTGCGGCAAGACCACCGCGCTCCGCATCCTGGCCGGCCTGGACGACGCCACGTCGGGTTCCGTTGCCGTCGACGGGCGCGACATCAGCGACGTTCCGGCGAACAAGCGCGACATGGGCATGGTGTTTCAGGCCTATAGCCTGTTCCCGCACCTGACCGTGCTCGACAACGTCGCGTTCGGGCTCACGATGCGCGGAAACTCCAAGAGACAACGGCTTTCTCGGGCCGCCGACATGCTCGACATGGTCGGGTTGGCCGAGCACCGCGACAAGTTCACCAGCGAACTGTCGGGCGGTCAGCAGCAGCGGGTCGCGCTGGCCCGCGCGCTGGCGATCGCGCCGCGCGTGCTGTTGCTCGACGAACCGCTCTCGGCGCTGGACGCCAAGGTGCGTGCCGCGCTGCGCGACGAGATCCGGCGAGTGCAACTCGAGGTCGGCACGACGACGGTGTTCGTCACGCACGATCAGGAGGAGGCGCTGGCCGTCGCCGACCGGGTCGGCGTGATGAGCCAGGGCAGGCTCGAACAACTGGCACCGCCTGCCGAGGTGTACGCCCGCCCGGCGACACCGTTCGTCGCCGAGTTCGTCGGGCTCACCAACAAGGTGCCCGCACAGGTGTCGGGCGGACACGCGCACGTGCTCGGCGTCTCGGTGCCCACCCTGCCGGGCTCGGTGACCTCCGGGCCCGGGCTGGCGATGGTGCGTCCCGAGGCGATCACCGTCGTCGCCGACCCCGCGGGCACGGCGACCGTCACCTCGGTGGCCTTCCTCGGGCCGATCTCGCGGGTATATCTCACGCTGCCCGACGGCCTGGTGCTCAGCGCGCAGATGGCCAGCGCGCAGGCGCGGGCGTTGACGCCCGGTGACGCGGTGAGCATCGGCGTCGAATCCGGCGGGGTGCTGGTGGTGCCCGCCTGATCAGGTCGTGCGGGGCCACATCAAGGCGAGAAGCCGGGCCTCGTCCTCGGGTTCGCCTGCCGCCGAGGCGAACGCCCCCATCGCCGCGCCGACCGCGCTGCGTTCGGCGGGCGTCATCGTGCGAAGCACCCGTTCGATCTCCTCGCGCCGCCGCTGGGTCAGCTTGTCGACCAGCCGCTGCCCGGCCGGGGTCAGCGTCAACGTGATGTTGCGCCGGTCGATGGCCGATTCCCGCCGGTTGAGCAGGCCCGCCTGGATGAGCCGTTCACAGGTTCGGCTGGCATTGGACGGGTTGACCGCCAGCCCGGCGGCGACCGCCCCGAGGTTCAACGGGCCCCGGGTGTGCACCATCACCAGCACCCGCAGCTGCGGCACGGTGACGAGTTCCTCGACACCGGCGAGCGAGGCTGCGACCATGCCGACGATCGCCCGAGACGCCCGCAGCACCTCGTCGACCTGGCCGGCCAACGCGTCCTCGCCGCTGTCGGTCGGGGTGTCGGGTACTGAAGTCATACCGAGGATCCTGCCGACAAGGGTTGCGCCGACGCAACTGGAAGTGGGCAAGATGTGCGGGTGACGATGCTGACCCGAACTGGCGGGAAATGACACGGTCGACTGGCACGATCACCGCGGCGGGCGCAGCAGTGCTGCTGCTGGGGCTCGGGGCGTGCGCCGAACCGGCGCCGCCCACCGGCACGCCGCCTGCGACCAGTTCCGCCGACAGCCGGCCGCTGGGCGCGTCCACCAGCGGTCAGGCCCCCGCTCCGACGCTGACCGTCGACGATGTGCTCCGCGCGCTCAGCCGCGCCGGGTTGCCCGCTCCGCATCCGGTGGACACCACCGCGCAGGAGTGCGGCGCCGCGCAGTGTGAACAGTCCGTGGTCACCGACACGCTGCGGGTCAAGTCGTTCGCGTCCCCGGCGTTGGCGGCACAGTTCGCCGTGCCGCGCGGGCTCAAACACATTGGCCCGGTGACGGTTTCGTTCCCACCGCATATGCCGAAACCCGAGCAGCAGCGGTACTGGTCGGTGATTATCGCGCTGGTGCGCTGAGCTAGACGTCCTTGACCGGTTCGATGCCCAGGTCGCGATAGGTGACCAGCGCGACGAACGGCACCCCGCGCTTGGCGAAGCGGGCCGAGGCGACGTCGCCGCGGTCCACCATCGGGATGACCCCGGTGACGACGGCCCCTGCGGCGGTCACCCGGTCGAACGCGATCTCGGTTGAGCCGCCGGTGCTGATCACGTCGTCGACCAGCAGCACCCGGGTGCCCGGCTGTAGCCGGGTCCCTTCGATCCACTGCTCCCGGCCCCGCTTCTTCTGTTCCTTGCGCACCGAGAACCACGCCTTGCCGGTCACCATCGCCACACCGTGTGCGAGCGGGTCGGCGCCCATCGTCAGCCCGCCCACCGCGTCGAACTCGATGCCGTGGCCGGCGGCCAGGTCGGCGACCGCGCGGCTGACGATCGTGAGCCGTTCGCCGGTGTCGATCGCGTACTTGCCGTCGATGTAATCGTGGCTGAGCTGGCCGCTGGCCAGTTTGAACGGCTCGGCGCGGTGCTCGTAGCCGCGGGTGCGGATGAGGTCGAAAGCCGCTTGCCAGGTGTCGGGGCGCCGGGACATGGGGTGATGGTATTTCAGGGCTGCCGGGCCCGGCGGGCCAGCTCGACGGCGGCCGAACGCAATTCGTCGGCCGAATCGATGGGGGCGGCGTAGCCGACCCGGGTGTAGGCGACCCCCCGGTCGGTGGTGACGCGCAGGTCCAACCCGTAGCGGTCGGCGCCGGTGCAGGTCGCGGCGACGGTGTCGGGGTAGCCGCCCAGCACCTTGGCCATCGCGACCAGCGTGTCGGCGTGGTCGGCGTTGAGGTGAGCGACGGCGCCTGCGGCATGGGGTGCGACGGGATCCGGTTCGGCCGCGGCGTAGGCCTCACCCGTCGCCGAGTCCATCCGCCCGTATCCGCCGACCCAGCGGACCCGGTTGACCCGCAGCACCCACAGCGTGAAGTCGCTGTAGTCGATGTAGTACTTGGCCGACGCGACGGCCGACAGGTGCGCCTGGCGGGCCGCGGCCAGTTCGTCGCCCGTGGGGATCTCGGCGACTCCCGCCAGGGTGACCCTGCCGCTGGCCAGCGGGTCGGGTTCGGCGTCGGGTGCGACGATCGCGATGCTGGCCCTCGGGTCGTGGCCCAGGTTGCGGCCGTGCTCGGCGAGGTTGGAGACACACAGCACCGGAGCGCCGCCGAGCAGCCCGTAGGTCACGAACGACGCCCACGGGTCGCCGTCGACTGTCAGGGTCGCCAGCGTGCCGACGTTGGTGGAGGCGGCGATCGTGCGGGCCTCCTCGGCCGCGGACGGGCGAGCGGCGTTCACCACGTCTGTCAGCGGGGGAGGAACCGAGGGCGCGTCGCCCGGGTCGCCGTGATCACGGAGGGCCACGTCGGCACCTTACCGCCCAACAGGTTCAATCCCGGCGGACTGGGTACGTTTGAACTCGGTATGGATCAGCGCAGCGGTGTCAACGAACACGACCCGTCCGAAGGCAGCCATGTCGAGGAGGGTCCGGACGGCAGGACCGTCGAGCACCCCACCGCCGAGGACTTTGGCCACGCCCGGGTGCTGCCCGAGGACCGCACGTGGTTCAAGCGCGCGGTCTTCTACGAGGTGTTGGTGCGTGCCTTCTACGACTCCAACGCCGACGGCATCGGGGATCTTCGCGGGCTGACCGAACAGCTCGACTATGTGAAGTGGCTTGGCGTGGACTGCCTTTGGCTGCCGCCGTTCTACGACTCGCCGCTGCGCGACGGCGGCTACGACATCCGCGACTTCTACAAGGTGCTTCCCGAGTTCGGCACCGTCGACGACTTCGTCGACCTGCTGGACGCCGCGCACCGCCGCGGCATCCGGGTCATCACCGACCTCGTGATGAACCACACCTCGGACTCGCACGCGTGGTTTCAGGAATCGCGCAGGGATCCCGACGGCCCCTACGGCGACTACTACGTGTGGAGCGACACCAGCGAGAAGTACAAGGACGCCCGGATCATCTTCGTCGACACCGAGGAGTCCAACTGGACGTTCGACCCGGTGCGCAGGCAGTTCTACTGGCACCGGTTCTTCTCGCACCAGCCCGACCTGAACTACGACAACCCGGCCGTGCAGGAGGCGATGCTCGACGTCCTGCGGTTCTGGCTCGACCTCGGCATCGACGGTTTCCGGCTGGACGCGGTGCCTTATCTGTTCGAGCGCGAAAACACCAACTGCGAGAACCTCCCCGAGACGCACGCCTTCCTGAAGCGCTGCCGCAAGGTGATCGACGACGAGTATCCCGGCCGGGTGCTGCTGGCCGAGGCCAATCAATGGCCCGCCGACGTGGTCGAGTACTTCGGCGACCCCGCAACCGGCGGCGACGAGTGCCACATGGCGTTCCACTTCCCGCTGATGCCAAGGATTTTCATGGCGGTGCGGCGCGAATCACGCTTTCCGATCAGCGAGATCCTCGCGCAGACACCCGACATCCCGGAGATGGCGCAGTGGGCCATCTTCCTGCGCAACCACGACGAGCTGACGCTGGAGATGGTCACCGACGAAGAACGCGACTACATGTACACCGAGTACGCCAAGGATCCGCGGATGAAAGCCAACGTCGGCATCCGCCGGCGCCTGGCGCCGTTGCTGGAGAACGACCGCAACCAGATCGAGCTGTTCACCGCGCTGCTGTTGAGCCTGCCGGGCTCGCCGATGCTGTATTACGGCGACGAGATCGGCATGGGCGACATCATCTGGCTCGGCGACCGCGACGGGGTGCGCACCCCGATGCAGTGGACACCGGACCGCAACGCCGGTTTCTCCACCGCCACGCCGGGACGGCTGTATCTGCCGCCGAACCAGGACGCGATCTACGGATACCAGGCGGTCAACGTCGAAGCCCAGCGGGATGTCTCGAACTCGCTGCTGAACTGGACGCGCACCATGCTGGCCGTGCGTCGTCGCCACGAGGCGTTCGCCATCGGCACCTTCCACGAACTCGGCGGCTCGAACCCGTCGGTGCTGACCTATGTCCGGGAGATCAACCGCGATGACGGCACCGACACGGTGCTCTGCGTGAACAACCTGTCTCGGTTTCCGCAGCCCATCGAGCTGAATCTGCAGGCCTACAGTGGGTACACCCCCATCGAGATGACCGGATACGTCGAGTTCCCGTCGATCGGTCAGCTGCCATATCTGCTGACCCTGCCCGGCCATGGGTTCTACTGGTTCTCGTTGCGTGCGCCCGAACCCGAACCGAAAGACCAGCCATGACCCTGCCGTTCGACGAGTGGCTACCGCAGCAACGGTGGTACGCCGGACGCAACCGCGAGTTGGCGTCCGCCGAACCCGCCGTGGTGGTGGCACTGCCCAGCCGTGTCGAGTCGGGCTCCCAGCTGGACCTCGAGCTCATGCTGCTCGAGGTCGCCTACACCGACGGCCCGACCGAGCGATACCAGGTGCTGGTCCACTGGAACGCCAACCCGATCGAGGAGTACGCCGATCAGGCGCGGATCGGCCGCGACGGCGAACGCACCGCGTACGACGCGCTGTACGACCCGGTCGCCGCTCGGGCACTGCTGGCGCTCATCGACAGCTCGGCCACGGTGGGCGATGTGCGGTTCAGCAAGGAGCCCGGCGTCGAGCTGCCGCTGGCGGCGGCGCCGCGGCTGTCGAGCGCCGAACAGAGCAACACCAGCGTGGTGTTCGAAGAGCACGCCATCCTCAAGGTGTTTCGGCGCATCACCCCGGGCGTCAACCCCGACATCGAGCTGAACCGGGTGCTGGCCACCGCGGGCAACCCGCACGTGGCCCGGCTGCTCGGCGCGTACGAAACCCGCTGGGACGGCGAACCGTACGCGCTCGGCATGGTCGCCGAGTTCGCGGCCAACTCCGCCGAGGGCTGGGACATGGCGATGACCAGCACCCGCGACCTGTTCGCCGAAGGCGACCTGTACGCCGACGAGGTCGGCGGCGACTTCGCCGCCGAGTCCTACCGGCTCGGCGAGGCGGTGGCGTCGGTGCACGCGACGCTGGCCGCGGAACTGGGCACGTCGACCGTTCCCTTCCCGACGGACACCATGGTCAAGCGGCTGCGCTCGGCGGCGGAGGCGGTTCCCGAGCTGCAGCAGTACGTGTCGTTGATCGAAGAGCGCTACCACAAGCTCACCGACGAACCCGTCACCGTGCAGCGCATCCACGGCGACCTGCATCTCGGTCAGGTGCTGCGCACCCCGGAACGCTGGTTGCTCATCGACTTCGAGGGGGAGCCCGGCCAGCCGCTCGAGGAGCGCCGCCGCGCCGACTCGCCGCTGCGTGACGTCGCCGGAATCCTGCGATCCTTCGAATACGCCGCCTACCACCGGCTGATGGATCAGACGTCGAGCTCAGGCGCCGAGGACCGGGACCGCCAGCTGGCCGCCCGCGCGCGCGAGTGGGTGGACCGCAACGCCGCGTCGTTCTGCGCCGGGTACGCCGAGGTCGCCGGGGCGGATCCGCGCGAATCGGCGGCGCTGCTCGCCGCCTACGAGCTGGACAAGGCCGTCTACGAAGCCACCTACGAGGTGCGGCATCGCCCGAGCTGGCTTCCGATACCGCTCAAGTCGATCGCCCGGATCGTGGGTTAAGCCAGGCTGCGCATCACGTCGGCGGCCGGCTTGGGCGTCCAGTCCGTGCGGTAGACGCCGTAGTTGTCCTGCGGGTTGGGGCTGCCGGTGGCGCGGTCCCTGGTGGTGTAGATGAACGCGGGCCCGGCGCCGTCGAGCGTGCGCCACGTGACGATGAAGTCGCGGATACGCTCGGCCTGGGTGGCCTCGTCGACCTTCGACGTCGCCTCACCGAACTCCGTGGCCCAGATCTGCTTGCCCCCGTCACCGTTGGCGGCCATCTGCTGGCGCAGCGCGTTGTACAGGCCGCGCGGCGAGTTGGCCTGACCGGTCGAGAACCGGGACGCGGCGTTGTTGGTGAACAGGTACGGGTGAAACGCCAGCGCATCGAAGAAGCCCTTCGCCCCCGCGGCGTACATCCGCTCGACGTAGGTCACCGGGTTCATCGTGACCGAGAAGAAGTTGATGGTCGGGCTGAGCCCGCCCGCGACGACGGTGGCGTTGGGGTCGGCCGCCTTGATCGCCGGATAGGCGGCCTTGAGCAGGTCGGCGAACCGGTCGGGCTGCGGGCCCTGCGGACCCGCCCAGAACTGCACGGCGTTCTGCTCGTTCCACAGCTCGTACGCGGCGATCCGCCCGGCGAAGTGCGACGCCATCGCGCCCGCGAAGGCCCCGTACGCCTCGGCCGCCGCCGGCGGCGCGGCGATGGCGGGCCCGCCGCCGGTGGCCCAACCGGGCGTGGAGTTCAGCAGCGCGACGACGGCGATGCCCCGCGCGTTGGCGGCGTTGACGATGAGGTCGGCCTGGCCCCAGTTCCACTCGCCGGGGTTCGGCTCGATGCCCGCCCACGGCATCATGATGCGCGCGCTGCGCACGCCGGTGTCGACCATCAGATCCAGCTGGCGGTTCACGTCGTCGGGCGACAGGAACCACAGCCACGAGTCAGCAAACCCCAGCGAGGATACGGCCGCCGTCTCGGTGACGGGAATGCTGCGGCTGTGGCCCGAGTCGGGACGGAGCATGTGGGTGAGGCTCGCGGACACCAGCACCACGGCCGCCAGCGCGACGACCGCCTTGAAGAGTTTGCGCACGATTCCCCTATCTCCGGCCCGGTCTTGGTGATGTATCGGGATTGCCCAGCAAAAAGTTAACCAAAACCCCGCCGCCGGGATTCGGGCGGACGACGATGCAGATGCGATTGACGGGCCCGCAGATTTCCGGGCGCGGAGGCAAACTCCTATCTGCGGAGCATGAGGTCGAGAACGCGCTCGCCCAGCGGCGCCGGCACGTCCCGCCTGGACCCCGACCCGTGCAGCAGGCCGACACCGGCGGCGAACAACACCGTCGAGCGCAGGTCGGCCTCGTCCGGTTCGAACCCGTAGTCGATGAACGCCTGCCGCACCGCGCACCGCACGCGCCGGTCGCTGTGCTGAACGCTTGCCAGCACGGACTCGTCGGTCAACGCCCAGATCCGCATCGCGCGTTCGAGCGCCCAGTGCTCGGGCCGCATCAGCGTCCGCAACATCGTGGCCAGCCGCTTCCGTGGATCGGGTTCGGCGCTTTCCTCGAACCGGCGTCGTTGTTCGTCGTGCAGGTCCCCCCAGGCCTGCGCGAGCGAGGCCCGATACTCCCGCATATCGGTGAAATGCCAGTAGAAACTGCCCTTGGTGACCGAGAGCCGATCGCACAGCCGGCCGATGCGCAGCGCGGCCGGTCCCCCCTCCGCCAGAACCGCGAATCCGGCCTGAATCCAGTCGTCGGCCGTCACTCGCCGGCCAGCACCGGTCGGCGCCGTCATGGGGGCAGCATACGCCGCTAATTGACACCAGCGATGATTTTGTTTTGAGGCAACCGCGGCCGCCTGGTAGGCGCCGCCGCCCGTCGGCTCCTACTCCGGCCCGCCCGACCGGAGGCACATGTGATCAAGGCCCGTGCCAGCGCGGCGGCCACGGTTGCTATGAGCGCGACCATACCATACAGGCTGGTATGGAAAGTGAAAGTTCGATCCGGAAGTCCGCTGGCGCGCAACGTTTCTGACGCACGCTTCGGATACGGAGTTTAACCGTGGCGGCAGTGGGGCAACCGGAGGGGCGTGGAGCCCGAGAACCCCGAGAACATGGAATTCGACGCGTCACCCAACGACACCGGCGGGGTCGAGGACACTCTGCGCCCGATGGAGGCGACGGATTCAGACGACGTCCGAAACGAGGACGGCGACGAGGTCGTCGATCCACCGGAGCAGTGGGCCGCCGCCGACCACATCGCTGCCGAGCCCGAAGGTGAGTCGCTCGACGAGAAGTTGGCCGCCGAGCGACCCGAGGACGGCAGCTCCGAGGACGACGGCTCGATCTTCCCCGTGGTCGAGTAACGCCCGCGTCATTCCAGCGGTGCGTGCAGCACCAGCACCGAGCGTGCCTCGACGCTGACCTTCTCACCCGCCGCGACTTCTGACTGCTCGACCTCGCCCTCGGCGGCGGTGTCGATGACCCGAAGCCACGCTGGTGCGAAATTGCTTGGCGGCGCCGCGAACTCGATCGGCTCGTAGTGGGCGTTGAAGCACAGCAGAAACGAGTCGTCGATCACCCGCTGACCGCGCATGTCCAGATAAGGGATGCCGTGGCCGTTGAGGAACACCGCGATCGACTTGGCGAACCCGCTGTCCCAATCCTCGTCGCTCATGTCCGAGCCGTCCGGCGCGAACCAGGCGATGTCGGGTAGCCCCTCGCCGCCCCCGCGGCCGCGCACGGTGTCCCCGGAGAAGAACCGTCGGCGCCGAAACACCGGGTGCGCGGCGCGCAGCGCCGAGACCGTGCGGGTGAACTCCAACAGCTCGGTGTCGGCGTTCGGCCAGTCGATCCACGACAGCTCGTTGTCCTGGCAGTACACGTTGTTGTTGCCCTGCTGGGTGCGGCCGAGCTCGTCGCCGTGGCTGATCATCGGCACGCCCTGCGACAGCAGCAGCGTGGTCAGGAAGTTGCGCTGCTGGCGGGCCCGCAGCGCGTTGACCTCCTGGTCGTCGGTCGAACCCTCGACGCCGCAGTTCCAGGACCGGTTGTGGCTCTCGCCGTCGTTGTTGTCCTCGGCGTTGGCCTCGTTGTGCTTTTCGTTGTAGGACACCAGGTCCCGAAGCGTGAAGCCGTCGTGTGCGGTGACGAAGTTGATGGACGCGACGGGCCTGCGTCCGGTGTGCTCGTAGAGGTCGGACGAGCCGGTCAGCCGATAGGCGAACTCGTCGAGCGTGGCCGGTTCACCGCGCCAGTAGTCGCGGACGGTGTCGCGGTACTTGCCGTTCCACTCGGTCCACTGCGGCGGGAAGTTGCCGACCTGATAGCCGCCCGGCCCGACGTCCCAGGGCTCGGCGATCAGCTTGACCTGGCTGACCGTCGGATCCTGTTGCACGAGTTCGAAGAACGTCGACAGCCGATCCACGTCGTAGAACTCGCGCGCCAGCGTCGAGGCCAGGTCGAACCGGAACCCGTCGACGTGCATCTCGGTGACCCAGTACCGCAGCGAATCCATGATCAGCTGCAACGAATGCGGGTGCCCGACGTTGAGGCTGTTGCCGGTGCCGGTGTAGTCCATGTAGTAGCGCTTGTCGTCCTCCACCAGCCGGTAGTAGGCGGGGTTGTCGATGCCGCGGAAACTGGCCGTCGGCCCCAGGTGGTTGCCCTCGGCGGTGTGGTTGTAGACGACGTCGAGCAGCACCTCGATGCCGGCTTCGTGCAGCGCGCGCACCATCGCCTTGAACTCCTGCACCTGCCCGCCCGGGTTGGGGCTGGAGCTGTACTTGGAGTCGGGGGCGAAGAAGCCGATGGTGTTGTAGCCCCAGTAGTTGGTGAGGCCCCGCTCCAGCAGCGTGGAGTCGTTGGCGAAGTGGTGTACCGGCATCAACTCGAGCGCGGTGACCCCCAGCTCGGTCAGGTGTTCGATGATCGCCGGATGCGCGACGGCGGCATACGTGCCGCGAATCTGCTCGGGGATGTCGGGGTGCGTCTGGGTCAGCCCCTTGACGTGGGCTTCGTAGATCACGCTGTCGGCGTACTCGTAGCCCGGCGAGCGGTCGTTACCCCAGTCGAAGAACGGGTTGATGACGACGGACTTGGGCATGCTGGCCGCCGAGTCGTCGTCGTTGCGGCTGTCGGGGTCGCCGAAGGTGTAGCCGAACAGCGACTGGTTCCAGTCGAAGTTGCCGTCGATGGCCTTGGAGTACGGATCCAGCAGCAGCTTGTTCGGGTTGCAGCGCAGCCCCTCGGCCGGGTCGTAGGGGCCGTGCACCCGGTAGCCGTAGCGTTGCCCCGGCTCGATGTTCGGGATGAAGCCGTGCCAGACGAACTCGTCGACCTCGGGCAGCATCACCCGCGACTCTTCGAGCCGTCCGGCTCCATTGTCGCTGAAGAGGCACAGCTCCACCTTGTCGGCGACCTCGCTGAACAGCCCGAAGTTGGTGCCGGTTCCGTCGTAGGTGGCGCCGAAGGGATATGCCTTACCGGGCCAGACTTCCAAAATTGCACGCTCCAGTGATCAGTTGACGAGACGATACGGGGAATGCCCAATCGGGCCGCATCGCAATCGCGAAAGCTCGAACGTGCTCGACCGTGAGGAATGCTGAGACGATGCGCACGTATCGGACGTTGCTGACCGCTGTGGACGGCGGCGTGGCGACCATCACCCTGAACCGGCCGCGGCAGCGGAACGCGGTCGGCGACGGCATGCGGGAGGAACTCGCCGACGCGTATCGCAGCTGCGAGCGTGACGACCGGATCCGGGCGGTGGTGCTGACCGGCACCCCGCCGGCGTTCTGCGCGGGCGCGGACCTGTCGTCGGGCGAAGACACGTTCGCCCGGCCCGGCGAGGGCTTCAGCGCGGCGGGCATCGACGTGCCCGCATGGACGCTGAGCAAGCCGGTGATCGCCGCCGTGAACGGACACGCCATCGGGCTGGGGTTGACCCTGGCGTTGCAGTGCGACATCCGGTTCTTCGCCGCCGACGCCCGTTACGGGGTGGTTCAGGTGCGACGCGGCGTGGTCGGTGACGCCTACTCCCACTGGGTGCTGCCGCGGCTGGTCGGCATCGCCAACGCCGCCGAGATCCTGTTGACCGGAGCCACTTTCGACGGTCGACGCGCGGTCGAGCTGGGGCTGGGCAGCCGGGTCCTGGACGCCGACGACGTCCTCGCCGCCGCGCTCGAAATGGCGCACGACATCGCCGACAACACCGCACCGATGTCGGTGGCCGCCAGCAAGCGGCTGCTGTGGGACTCGTTCGATCTGGACCGCGCCGCCGTCGGTCGCCGCGAAACCGAGATCCACCTGCGGCTGATGGCGCACGACGACGCGCGTGAAGGGGTGCGCGCGCACCTGGCCGGGCGGCCGCCGCGGTGGACGGGAAGGCCGGTGGACCCCACCGTCGGATAGGCTGGACCATGCAGCTGGTCTGCCGACGCCGAGG
This sequence comes from Mycolicibacterium pulveris, assembly GCF_010725725.1. Classification (NCBI taxonomy): domain Bacteria; kingdom Bacillati; phylum Actinomycetota; class Actinomycetes; order Mycobacteriales; family Mycobacteriaceae; genus Mycobacterium; species Mycolicibacterium pulveris. The sequence goes on from NZ_AP022599.1 coordinate 2,579,175, forward strand.
TTTGGCGGCGGCATCGAGCCACCCGCCTCGACGAGATGGGTGGCGAGAGGGAACCCGGTGGGAATCCGGGACTGTCCCGCAGCGGTGTACAGGAACGACCGCCGTCAACGGCACTGGCCCATCGGGCTGGGAAGCGACGGTCAGTAGGGGCACTTCGGTGCGCGCCTGTGAGTCCGAAGACCTGCCAGCTGTACCGGACGCGCCGCGTCCGGTGGTTCATCGCCTCGCGGAATGGGCAGTGGCCGAAGCGGTGTAGCCGCGTTCGGTACGCGTCCCCCGGCGATGACCATCACGCCGTAAAGAGGACGAAGCATGACCGCAACACCTTTCACCGCCACCATTCTCGGATCGCCCCGCATCGGCCCGAACCGGGAACTCAAGCGTGCCCTGGAGAAATACTGGGCGGGCAGCATCGAGCGGGCCGAACTCGAAGCCGTGGCCGCGACGCTGCGCCGCCAGACCGCCGAATCGCTTGCCGCAGCGGGGTTGGACTCCATTCCGGTGAACACGTTCTCCTACTACGACCACGTGCTCGACACCGCGGCGATGCTGGGTGCGCTTCCGGCACGCGTCGCCGACATCGCCGACGATCTCGACCGCTACTTCGCGGCGGCCCGTGGCACCGACGAGATCGCCCCGCTCGAGATGACCAAGTGGTTCGACACCAACTACCACTACATCGTTCCCGAGCTGGCGCCCGGCACCCGGTTCTCGCTCAACCCCGCCAAAGTGCTGGCCGAGCTGAAAGAAGCCAGCGCGCTTGATGTTCCGGCCCGGCCGGTCGTCGTCGGCCCGATCACGTTCCTGGCATTGTCGAAAGCGGTGGACGGCCCCAGTAACATGATCGCACCTATCGAGCGCCTCGACGAGCTCGTCGCCGTCTACGCCGAACTGCTGCAGCTGCTCGCCGATGAGGGTGTCGGCTGGGTGCAGCTCGACGAGCCCGTGTTGGTGACCGACATTCTGGATAACGTCGCGGAGTTGGCGGACCGCACGTACGCAACGCTCGGCCGCGTGGCCAGGCGGCCGTCGCTGTTCGTGGCGACCTACTTCGGCGAATTCACCGACGCACTGCCCGCGCTGGCCCGCACCCCGGTGGAGGCGATCGGCGTCGACCTGGTAGCCGGGGGAGTGTCCGCGGTGGCCGCGGTTCCCGAGTTGGCAGGCAAGACACTGGTGGCCGGCGTCGTCGACGGCCGCAACGTGTGGCGCACCGATCTGGAGAACGCGCTGGCTGCACTGGCCAAGCTGTCGGGATCGGCTGGCAGCGTGGCGGTTTCGACGTCATGCTCGACGCTGCACGTACCCTACTCGCTGGACGCCGAGGACGACATCGACCCCGCGGTGCGCGGCTGGCTGGCGTTCGGCGCCGAGAAGGTCACCGAGGTGGTGACGCTGGCGCGGGGGCTCCGCGACGGCCGCGACGCGATCGAGGCCGAAGTCGCCGCCTCCAACGCAGCGATCGCATCTCGGCGCTCGGACCCGCGCTTGACCAACAAGCCTGTGCGGTCACGGATCTCGTCGATCACCGCGTCGGGGTCCCAGCGGGGACCCGCCCAGGCGCGGCGGGCCGCGCAGAACGAGCGGCTGAACCTGCCGCTTCTGCCGACGACGACCATCGGGTCCTATCCGCAGACGCCGGCCATCCGCGGGGCCCGTGCCCAGCTGCGCTCCGGCAAGATCGACCGCACCGAATACGAGCGGCGGATGAAGGCCGAGATCGCCGATGTGATCCGGCTTCAGGAAGAACTAGGCATCGATGTGCTGGTGCACGGCGAGCCTGAGCGCAACGACATGGTGCAGTATTTCGCCGAGCAGCTCGACGGCTTCCTGGCGACCCAGAACGGGTGGGTGCAGTCCTACGGCAGCCGGTGCGTGCGCCCGCCGATTCTGTTCGGCGACGTGGCGCGGCCGAAACCGATGACCGTGGACTGGATCATTTACGCGCAGTCGCTGACCGACAAGCCGGTCAAGGGAATGCTCACCGGCCCGGTGACCATCCTCGCGTGGTCGTTCGTGCGGGACGACCAGCCGCTGGCCGACACCGCCGCGCAGGTGGCGCTGGCGATCCGCGACGAGACGGTGGACCTGCAGACCGCGGGCATCACGATCATCCAGGTGGACGAGCCCGCGCTCCGGGAGCTGTTGCCGCTGCGCAGCAAGGACCAGGACGCCTACCTGAAGTGGGCCGTGGACGCGTTCCGGCTCGCCACCTCGGGCGTCAGCGACACCACCCAGATCCACACTCACCTGTGCTACTCGGAGTTCGGCGAGATCATCGGCGCGATAGCCGATCTCGACGCCGATGTCACCTCGATCGAAGCGGCACGGTCGCACATGGAGGTGTTGGACGACCTGAACGCCGCCGGGTTCGCCAACAGCGTCGGGCCCGGCGTATACGACATCCACTCACCGCGGGTGCCCAGCACCGAGGAGATCGCCGACAAGCTGCGCGAGGCGTTGCGTGCGGTTCCCGCAGAACGGCTTTGGGTCAACCCGGATTGTGGGCTCAAGACCCGCCAGCCGGACGAGGTGACCGCGTCGCTGCGCAACATGGTGGCGGCCGCACACCAGGTGCGCGCCGAGATCAGCTGATCTGTACGCCCGCGGCGCGCAGGTCCCCGACGGCTTGTTCGGTCGTTTCCGGTGCCACACCGGCGGTGTAGTCCAGCAGTACCCGCGTGGTGAAACCGGCCTCGGCCGCGTCGGCGGCGGTGGCCCGCACACAGTGGTCGGTGGCGATTCCGACCACGTCGACCTCGTCGACACCGCGTTGCCGGAGCCAGTCGGCGAGCGGAGTGCCGTCGTCGTCGGTCCCCTCGAAGCCGCTGTAGGCCGCCGAGTAGTGGCCCTTGCGGAACACGGCTTCCACGGGGCCGGCGTCGAAGCCCGGATGGAATTGCGCGCCCGGCGTGTCGGCGACGCAGTGGCGCGGCCAGGACACCTTGTAGTCGGGGTTGTCGGAGAAGTGCTCGCCCGGGTCGATGTGAAAGTCCTTGGTGGCCACGATGTGCGCGTAGTCGGACCGGTCGGCAAGCAATTGGGTCACCTTGCGTGCCACCTCGGCACCCCCGGTCACGGCCAGCGAGCCGCCCTCGCAGAAGTCGTTCTGCACATCGACGATGATCAGCGCTTTCATACTTCAACCGTAGCGCCGATTCAGCCGCCGAAGAGCAGATACAGCCCGGTGAAGGTGTAGCCGACCATCACCAGCATCATCGCCAGCTGACCGGTCAGCTGATGGCCCGCGGGCAGCAGGCGCAGCGCGCGGTCGTGGGCGGCGATCACGCCTGCGACGTGGCCGGCCAGCACGCAGCCGACCTTGATGGTGGCCAGCAGCGAAGGATGAAGGGACAGTACGTAGTTGACCTCAGCATCCAGGCCGAACAGCAGGATGATCGTCTGCTGGCCGCGTTCCACCAGATAGGTCAGGTAGTGCGCGAACACGTAGCCGATCACGATCGGGATCAGCGAATGCGCCATCTGCCCGGGCAGCGCACGGCGTTGCGGGCGGTCGACGCCTCCCGTCGCGACGGCCGCCGACCAGAACGTCGCGGCGACCACCCCGATGAACAGCAGCAGGCCCGCAGTCTGGATCGCGGTGGCGGTCAGGGCGGACGTGGCGTACTCGTCGACGAGGTTGCGCCAGCGTGGCTGCGCCGAAAAGCTGTCGAACGCCGTCGATCCCAGCAGCACCGCCAAGATCGCGACGACGCCGGGCCGGATCGGCAGCGACGGCAGATTGTCGAACGGGTTGCCCAGCGCGACCAGGCCGGTGCGGGGATCGCGCCGCCACGGCGACAGCCGCGACACAGTGATGCTGTACACCTCGAACGGGTCGGCGCGGCCGTACCAGCGCGGACCGAACAGCAGCCCACCGGCCAAGGTGACGACCAGATAGATCAGTAGCCAAATCCTGATGGCGCCAAGCGATCCGGGGTCGGGGCTGGCGAGCTCGAGCCACACGAACGCGAACAGGCCCAGCGCTGCAGGCCAGTAGCCCAGCGCCGCCGGATAGGCGCGGCCCAGCGAGCGCCAGCCCAGCAGCCGGTGCACTGCCCGAACCGGTGAGATCGCCCGCCACACCGGCCCGGCCACCAGCGACAGCGCCACCAGACCCACCCACAGCAGCACGTAGAACACACCGGGCAGCGGATTGACCGCGTCCTGCGGCCCGATGATCGACGCCACCGCCACCCATACGGCGAACAGCAGCCCGGCCAGCGCGACGGCCCACCGAGTGACCGGGGCGTCGATCACCGTCGTCACCCAGCGCGGCAACGGACGCGCCGGCTTGTCGGGATCGAATCGGGATCGGCGCCATGCGAACGCGACGACCGCGAACGTGAACGTCAACGTCCACGCCGCACCGATCAGTGCGTAGGTGAACGGGATCGGCAGATCGGTCGAGCCGCCAAGGCCGTGCGCGAGCACGACCAGCGGCGGGCCGGTGCTCACCGCACCTGGATGGTCGCGACGATCTTGTTCGCGTCGTGCAGCTCCACTTCGACCCGGCCGGGAATGTCGACGGTGAACTGGAACTGCTGGCCCGGTTCGGGCTTGATCTGGAAGGTGTGCTCGGGGGTGGAGTGCACGTGCAGTTCGTCGGGGGCGTCGCTGTTGACCCTGACCACGATCGGCTGGCCGACCTTCGCCTCGAGCTGTTCGTTTGTGGGATCGACCTGTCCGCCCTCGATGGTGATGTCCAGGGTGACGCGGTCGGGCGGGCGCTGTTGGTCGGTCATGTCCGACGGGCTGATCGTCGACTCGGGCGGCGACGTGCCCTCCGCGGTGTCGCTGCCTTCGGAACTGCATCCGGCGGCGACGAGAGCGGCGGTGGCCAGGACGAGAAGTGCCTTACGACTGATCACGATCCTCCATCTTCGTTTGCGGCTTGCGGCGGTTCTTCACCGCTATGTAAGCAACGACGGCGGCGACCACGATCGCCGGGGCGAAGGCCGGCACGGCGAGCCAGATCGGGTGATCGGCGAGGATGACGACGTTCGGGTCGTTGGACACCGTCACGCCTGGGCCGTTGGTCGCAACTCCGCCTCGCTGCCGCTCGGTTCGGACTTGTTGAGCCGGCCGGCACCCCAAGTGACCCCGGCGATCATGACCAGCGTGCAGAACAGCACGATCAGGCAGCCGATGAGCCACAGCGCTTCGGGGATGTCGGGGCTGCGCTCGCGCTGCAGGATCGTGATCTCGGCGACGAACGGGCGCGTCGTCGTCGCCTCGGCGGGCACCTCCGGCGCACCGATGCCCGGGTCGGCGGCCAGATAGATCGGCACAGCGGCCAACGTCTTGCCGTCGTGCACGCGCAGCAGCGTCTTCCACGAGCCCGACGCCGGCATCGGCTCGGTCGAGCGGAAGTGACCGGGGCCCACCGTTTCCAGGTGGTCGATGAACAGGCCGCGTTGGTTGGCGATGCCGCCCTGCCAGCCCAGTACAGACACCCAGTTGGGGTTGTCGCTGAGCAGATTCGCGGGCGTGAGCTGAATGTCGGCGGTCACCTGCCGCTGCTCACCCAAGCTCGGTGCCTCGGTGAGAGTGATTGTGGCGGTTGCGCTTTCGGGCACGTCGTAGCGTAGCCCGTTGGCGGTGGCGGCGCCGATGACGACGACTGTGAGCGCGACCAGCCCGACCCCGATTGCGCGTGCAGGCAACGGCTGATCACACAGCACCATGCCGAGCAGCGCGCCGCAGGCGCCGGTGAGCACCGCCACGGGCACCGCCATCACCAGGGCCTCGGGCCACAGGCTCGTCTGCCACGGGTACGGATAGACGGCGTTGATCCACAGCGATTCCAGCCAGAGTCCGACCGTGCCGATCGCCAGACCGCCGACGAGCCCGAAGACGACCGGCCGCTTGAGCAGCGGGGTCAGCGCGATCAACTCCACGAGGACGGCCGCACCGAGGTAGAGCGGGAACCAGCTGTTGGGCGCGTCGAGCACCGGCCCGACCGCAAAGGAGACCAGGCCGCGTAGCCCGATGGCGAGCAGCGCGGCCAGGATGGCCGCCCCGCGCCCCATGAACAGCCGTGCGGCGACCAGCGCGAAGGCGGCGGCCGCGGCGATCAGCATGGGTTGGAACACCTGGCGGAACTGTTGTACGCCGAAGTCGAACTCGATCTGGTACACCGACATGCCGATGAGGACCCCGGCGAAGGCCAGGTACTGCACGAACTTCAGCCCGATGCCGTCGCGGGGCTTTTCGTCGCCCATCGCGTGTCGACCCTCGTGCTCGAGGTACAGGGCCGCAAGGGTGGAGAAGCCGGCACCGCCGATCATCATCAAATGTGTCGGCCCCCAAAGGGTTACGTCCTGACCGAAGATCCGATGCCAGACGTCGTCGAGCGGGAACCCCAGAAGCGCATACAAGCCGCAGCCGGCCATCACGATGCCGCCGACCGGCGCGTACCAGGTATCGGTGATCCGGACCGCCGACGGGCCGGGTTTGTCTTCAGGTCCGCCGAGGGGCAGCACCATCGCCAGGCAGCCGGCGACGAAGATGAAGAACAGGCCGGCCAGGATGAAGTAGTGCGCGGGGTTGGCCAGCGGGCCCTCGTCGCGGCCCGCGCCGATGTGCAGGCTGACGTCCCAGATGAAGCCGAACAGCGCGCAGATGATCGCGGTGATGAACAGCGCGATGGGCAGCGCCACCCACGGCGGGCGTTTGAAGCGGCGTCCCGACCAGTCGGCGAGGCGGGTGAGCCAGGTGATCTTGCGGCTGCGATGCAGCCAGCCGATCCACAGCAGCAATGCCGTCACCACGGCCGCGAAGATCGACAAGCCGATGACTTCGTTGAGTGCGGCACCGCCGCCCTCGTCCTGCGCGACGAGGGAAATTTCCGTCATGTCCGTCATGTGCCCTACCCGGTGGATGTCGGAGGAAACTTCTTACTCCGCAGTAATGTTGCCAGAATTCCGTACGGCCAAACCCGGCTCCATCAGGCCACCACCCGGAAGGTCTGAAGTGACGGATCGGCGGCGTCCGGAAGGTTCATCCCGGCCCGCAGGCCGGTACGCAGGTAGTCGATGACAGCCATGTTGAGCCGCTCACCCGGGACGACGGCGGGTATGCCGGGCGGGTAGGGGGTGATCTGCTCGGCGGCGATGCGGCCCTCTGCCTTGTCGGCGGGTACGGCTTCGGTGCGGCCGAAGAACGCGTCGCGGGGCAACTCGACGGTCTCCAACTCGATCTCCTCGGGCGAGGGCAGGCGCACCTGTGGCGGCTTGTCGAGGTCGTTGGCGGCCTTGCGCCACGCCCACAGCGAGTCCAGCAGCCGTTCGCAGGTTGGTTTGGCGTCGGCGAACGACATGGTGGCCAGGATGCGTCGATGGTCGCTCATGCCGAGGTCGATCTGACGGTGTTCACGTAGCCAGTCGGCGGCCTGGTAGCCCGATGTTCCTGCGCCGGACACGTCGATCAGCACTTGTAGGCGGTCGAGGTCGTGCGAGGCTTCGACGCCGAGAAGTTCGGCGTCGAGGACCTCGATGTCGGGGATGAGTTCGATGTCGTCGCGCAGGCCGCCGACCAATTCGATTGCGGCGCCGAGGAGATCGTGGCCGTGCTCGACCATCTGCCTGCGCCAGCCGTCCATGGCGGCGTAGATCGGCACGCTGGGGCTGGTGGTCATGAGCAGGTCGGCGCATGCGGACAGGCGCGTCTGGTCGATCAGATCGCCCTGCAGGTGGAAGACCGATCCCTGTTCGAACCCGGCACCCATCTTGTGCACGCTCACGACGCAGACGTCGGCGCCGGCGTCCATCGCCCAGGTGGGCAGATCCTCGTGGAACGGCAGGTGAGCGCCCCATGCCTCGTCGACGATGAGCGGCTTACCGCGGTCGTGGCATACGCGGGCGATCGCGGCGATGTCGGCGCAGGTGCCGTAAGGGCTGGGGCTGACGACGAGGGCGCCGGCGGCGTCGGGGTGGGCGTCCCAGGCCCGTTCGAACTCCTCGGGTGACGGCGGATGGGAGATGTGTTGGTGGGCGTCCCAGCGCGGGGTGACCCAGCGTGGTTGCACGCCGGAGAAGATCAGCCCCGCGACGATCGACTTGTGACTGTCACGGGGGACGATCAGGCTTCCGCCGGAAGACCCGGTGGATTGGTCCGGGCCGCCGGCGACGGCCATCATCGCCGCTTTCACCGACAGCGAACTGCCGCAGGTGGAAAACCAGGCCACCTCGGCGCCGACGGCCTCGGCCATCAGTTCCTCGGCGTGCTGGAGGTACTTGTTGCTCGAGCGGCGGTCATCGAGGCCGCCGTTGGCGAGCAAGTCGTCCCGGAAGGCTTCGGGGCCGAGCACGCCGAGCACGCGGTCGTCGACGCCGCGGCCCTGGCGGTGACCGGGTGGGGTGAAGCCGTAGCGGTCGCGCTTGCGGTAGTCGACCAGAGCATCCAAGAGGGGCGCTTCGGATTGGTCCATATCGGCCGGTTACCCAGTTACGGGGTGAGCACCACCTTGACCATGCCGTCCTCCTTCTTCTGGAAGGTTTCGTACGCGCCGGGTGCGGCCTCGAGCGGCAGCCGGTGGGTGGCGAACTGTTCGACGCCGAGCGGATCCTCGGCGGTGAGCAGCGGCATGATGTCGGGCACCCACCGTTTGACGTTGGCCTGGCCCATGCGGAGCTGAATCTGCTTGTCGAACAACGTCATCATGTTGATGGGGTCGGCTGCGCCGCCGTAGACGCCGGACAGTGAGATGGTGCCGCCGCGGCGTACCAGCGAGATCGCGGAGTTGAGTGCGGCGAGGCGGTCGACGCCGGCGTGCTTCATGACGACCCGCCCCACCGGGGACGGCAGGAAACCGCTGGCGGTCTGCGCGGCTTCGGCGATCGGGGAGCCGTGGGCTTCCATCCCGACGGCATCGATGACCGAGTCGGCACCGCGGCCCTGGGTGTGACTCTTGACGATCTCGTCGGCGTCGTCGTGGCGCAGATCGATGATCTCCTCGCAGTAGTCGCGGGCCCGGTCGAGGCGCTCATCGACCAAGTCCACGCCGATCACCTTGCAGCGGTTGCGATGTGAGGCGATGCGGCAAGCCATGGATCCGATCGGGCCGAGGCCGAGGACCACCAGAGTGCCGCCGTCGGGCACCGCGGCGTACTCGACGGCCTGCCAGGCGGTGGGCAGCACATCAGAGAGGTAGACGTAGCGTTCGTCAGGCCCGTCGACGGGCACCTTGATGTGGGTGTACTGGGCTTGCGGAACGCGTAGGTATTCGGCTTGGCCGCCGGCGACCTCGCCGTAGAGCTTGGAGTAGCCGAAGAGGGCGGCGCCGGTGCCCTGGTCGCGGTTCTGGGTGGTCTCGCATTGGCTCTGCAGTCCTTGGTCGCACATGAAGCAGTGGCCGCAGGAGATGTTGAACGGGATGACCACGCGGTCGCCGACTTTCAAGCCGTCGACATCGCGGCCGACCTCCTCGACCACGCCCATCGCCTCGTGCCCGAGGATGTCGCCCTCGCTCATGAACGCGCCGAGCACTTCGTACAGATGCAGGTCCGACCCGCAGATATTGGTGCTGGTGACGCGGATGATCGCGTCGTTGGGTTCCTTGATCGTCGGGTCGGGCACGTTATCGACGGAGACCTTCCGTCGGCCTTGCCAGGTCACTGCGCGCATGGGCGTCCTCCTCGAAGTCGTGCTAGAGGCGTGCCCGTTGAGGCGGAAGCCAAACACCTGACGGCCGGCGAGGCGTTTCGGTTGCCTGTCCGGCGTCGATTTCTACCGCAGGGTTGTGGCGGCGGGGCGATCGCGACCGTGGCGCAGATTTCGCGGCGGGATGTGCGACGCGGTGCGACTGTGGAATCGCCCTCATGGTGAGTGGTGCACTTGCCTCCGCGAACGCGATGCTCGGGGAATCGCCGTCAGGAGAAGGGCATCCGTGGAACTCAGGGGTACGACGGTGGAGTCGCCGCGTTGAGCTTGCGTTCGGTGTTGATGCGTGTGGTGGTGTCGGCGGCGCGGGTGCGTCGTCGGCGGGGCATCTTCAGGTGGCGTTGGGCTGAAGATGGTGGGGGTGGGTGTGCGGGTGGGGGTAGGTCGGCGGTGGTGGTGTCCCAGTGTGGGAACAGCATGCGGCTGAGCGGGCGGGTGGTGTAGGTGTGTCCGCTGGGGGCTCTCCACACGATGGTGCCGTCAGCAAGCTGTGTGTCTTGCCAGCCGCAGAACGTTTTGAGCAAGTGATGTAGGCGGCATAAGCATTTGGTGTTGGAGGGGTGGGTGCGCCCGGTCGGGTAGGGGATGGTGTGGTCGATGTCGCAGTGTTGGGCGGGGCGGTCACAGCCGGGGAAGCGACAGGTCAGATCGCGCATGCGGATGAAGCGTTGGCAGGCCCGCGGGGGTCGATAGCCGGGGTCGGCGATGTCCTCGGGGCGATACACGTTGCGCACGGTGGCGCCGTTGGCGACTAGTTCGGCCAACAATGCTGGGGGGATCACCCCGCCACCGCCGAGGATGATCGCCGCCGCAGCGCCCGGTTCGGGCTCATCGACCGACCCGCCGGCCGGTGGATTTGGTGTCGCCGACGCATCCGCGGTGGGCTCATCATCCACCGGAGGTGGCGGCTCATAGTCCACCGAGGGTGGCGGCTCGTCGTCGACCGGCCGTGGTGGTGGCTCGTCGTTGACCGGCGGCTCGTCGTTGGCCGGTGGTGTGGGTTCGTCGGTGGGGGTGGGTGGATCGGGTCTGCGCGATTCGGGCTTGGCGGTGGTGTTCTCAGACCCATCGACGTCTTCGGTGTTGGTAGCGGTGCGGGAGCTGGCGGTGGTCTTGGTGGGGGTGGTGGTGATGGCGTGGATGACGATGGCGGTGGCGCGGGGGTCGGGGGCCCCGGCGCGTGGGCACTGTGGGCTGTTGCAGTGGCAGGCTAGTTGGTCGGCGCCGGCGGCGATCGCGCCGAGGGCGGCGGCGCGGCGTTGGCCGGCGCTGCGCGGATCCGCCTCGCACACGCTGGTGCTCAGCTCGCGGATGCGTTGTTGTAGCAGCGCGGCGTCGGGGGCGGTCAGCCGGCCGTAGACGGAGGCGGTGCCGGTGGCGTCATCGGGCTTGCCGATCTGCACATCGCAGTTGCGCGCGGCTTCATGAAAGCGTCGCCGGGCATCGGGGTCATGGGTTTCCACGATGGCGTCGATGGCCAAGTCCAGGCGCTGCTGGGATAGCGCGCCCCACCCGCGGGCGTGCTGGGCGATCGCGGCATCGATACGGGCGGCCAACTCGGCGCTGATCACCAGGTGGGTGCGCCAGGTGATGGTGGACACCAACGCCGCGCTGATGGCCCCGGCGCTGAACAGGGCGGCGACCTTGGGTAGCCGGTCGCGCAGGCTCAGCCCGATGGCCAGTTGTTGTTTGGCGCGGTGATGGCTGATGCCCATGGCCGCGGACACTTCGGCGGCCGCGCACGCCCACAGATCCACCAACCACTGTTGGCGTTCGTCGTCTTCGGGTTCGGTGGCACGCGCGGCCAGCTCCCCGACCGCGGCCAGCCGCCGCGCCGCGGCCTGGGCCTCCGCACGGGTGCAGGCCTGGATCTCAGCTACCAGATCGGCCTCCTCGACCGACCGAAACTCCGAACCGAACATACGTTCGATACTGCCAGAGAGGTCCGACAAAATGGGCGCGCCGTCGTACAGGGTTCGTTTCAGACGCTGGCACTTGCAGCGATCGCGTCCGCCGACAGGACGCTCAGGTGTTGCCAATAGATCCAATCGGCGATCGCGGCACGTTGGCTGGCTTCATCGGTTGCGATGTGCGCGTCGTGGAGCGCCAACTCCTGGGCATGCTCCGCGTAGGTGACAAAGGCTGCCAGCTGAACCTGTCCGCGGTCGGGCGCATTGCTAAGGAGCGGTCGAAATACTTCGAACCACAACTCCGCGCGTTGATCTTGGGGCGCTTCGGTGTCTGTGGGCGCTGGAGGCAATACGTCGGACAGGCCACCGCCGCTAATGGCGGCGAGCCTAGTTGCGGCATCGGCGGCGATCACCTGCAAGCGGCGACGGCCTTTCATTTCGCCGCTCTGCGGTATGTCGTCGGGCCGCAGAACAATTTTGGGTGCGCCGGGATCGAAGCCCTTGAACTGGTCCTCGGTGGCGATGACCGCTCGCAGTTCAGTGTTGTGGTGCTGTGCCCAACCATGCAGCGCCAGAATCGGATACGTAGCCCAGGTGCCGCGGATGGTAGCCGGGATGGACTCATCTGCTGACGCCATTTTCACCGGGTCCGGCAGGTTGACGCCCTCGGGTATGTAGCCCAGTCCGTAGTTGTTGGCGACGACGATGGTGCCATCCTTGGCGAGGCCGGTGATCCAAAAGAACCCGATATCGTTGATCCCCAGGTTGAGAGCTGCGGCGATGCGATGGGCGACTTGGACCGGATCAGTTGCCGAGGGTCGCCGTAGTGTCGCGGCAGCGATGGCCTCACGCTGTGCACGTGCCGCCGATACCGGTACCGGTGCGGGCGCACCGACAGTGCTCGAACCCGCTGCGGCCGCAGCCGGAGCGACGCTGGGCCCGGCAGTTGCCGGAGTAGCGGGTGCCGCCGGTGGAGGCGTCGGCGGTGGACCCAACGGGACAGCACCTCCCGGCGCGGCACCGCTGCCGGGCGCGGGTGTGAGGGGCGCCGGGGCGGTGACGCCAGCGCCGGCGCTGGCAGGCGAGGTTGGTGCGGGTGGAGGGGTTGCCGTCGGAGTATCGGCTACCAGGGGTGCATTGAGCGGTTGAGCGGTGGGCGCGGCCCCCATCGGAGCTGCGGCTGGCTGTGGAGGTGGAATCGACGTCTGCGCTGCGGTTTTCGCCGCGGCATCCGCCATCGAGCGTTGAAACTCCACGAGCTGTGTCTGTTGATTAGCCGCTGCTGCAGCAGGATTCGAGGTGATCGGCGGGCTGGAGGTGGACGTCGATGGTGCCGATGTGCTCGACAACGGACTCGCCGATGTGCCGACGCTGGGCGCGGATGGTGCGACGGAAGCGCCTGGGGTGCTGGGGATTACGGGTGCTACAGGGGCCACTTCAATAGGAGCGCCTGGGCCGGCTTCCGGTGGGATGGGCGGCGACGGATCAGCCACAACTTCGTCGCCACCCACACCCGACAAACCACTACGGGAAGGTACGGGGCCAGAGTCTTCGGCCGGCACTTTGGGCGGCAGGTTTGTGTGCACTTCCTTCCCGCCGACGCCCGCCAGGGCGCCATCTGCCGGCAGAGCGTTAGGTGGTGGTGTACGCGTCAATACCGGTGGCGTGGTTTTCAACTCATCTCCGCCGACACCGGACAAATGGCTAACGAGAACGACTCGAGTGCCTGAAGTGTCGGCTGCAGCGCCAAGTTGGGACTCGTTGCCTGCTGTGCCATTTATGCTGTCGATAGATGGCGATGCCTTCCCCGAGACGAGCGAAGCCGCCAAAGCGACGATGTCGAGGTTCTCGTTACGGGTTGATTCCACGACCGCATCGACTGCCGACTTCTTCTCCGACTCCAAGCCATCTCCACGCAGAATGATGTCAATCAATTCGTGTGCGAGATCGACGTTATCGATGATGCCGTTCTTCGCACTCGTCACAGAGATGACGCTGTCACGATAGAGCTGTTCGGAGGCGTCGAGCTTGCCCTTGACCGCCTGTATATCGGCGATCCGCTTATCGAGCGCAGCGTTAGCGGATATCGCCCCTCCCCCTGACCAGAGGCCGACTCCGCCGAACATTGCACTGCGTTCTTGTCTTGCGGCATCAAGCTGTGCGCCAAGAGTATTCGAGACTATGCCGATTGCATCTGCGCATGCGTGCAGTACATCTTCGTCTACGTCAGGCCATGCCGGTGGCGCTGCCATCCCGTACGGATCGTTTGGTCGCGAGATACCCATCGTTAAGTCACGCGCACTCGATGAAGGGATCGTTAAGACTGTGCGGCGACCATCGCGATGTCGTTGTGCGCCATGGCCAGCCAACCAGCCGCCGTGCACGTTTAGGGGCAGTAAGACTGGATGGCTCAACCGTCCTTTGCTCCATTACGCACCCGCCGCCTTGCATGCATCGAATATCGCGTTGGTGAGGTCGACAGCCACTCCAGAGAGGTAAGAATCGGCTGACGTGTAAGTAGGCAGCGCTTCGACAAACGCACGGCGGTACTGCGCAGCGAGGACTGCGAAATCCTCCAGTGTTGCGCTCTCGCTACGGCGACCCAGATCCTCTACGTCATCGGCGAATGTGCTAATCACTGTCTTAAGTGAATCGGCAACCGAGCGCTGCTCCGGATTCCATTCAGCAAAAGGTTTACTCGCGTCGATTGTGCCCCAAGCGGTGGTGTCAGCTTGGAACCGACGTAGTAAGCCTTCCCACTCCCCGCATGTTGGATCCGGCGCTGTTAAGAACTGTTCCGGGTTGTTGGGATTCTGAATCGCTGCAATTCGAGATGGTGGATCGGGAGCTGGAAGCAGAGGCGCCCACGCTTGAGCAGTGCCGTAGGTGATCGCGGCACACAAGTTCGCCAAAGCCGACGATGTGTCAGCAGCGACGATGGCTAGATAATTGTCGACGGGCTCGTAAGTGGGAATGGCGTTTCCGTAAGCGCGCGCATATGCAATGAACTGCTCGTAGAGTTTGCGGATCACGCGATGAGGTGTGATCTCGACCAGCCGTGTCGATTGGTCTGCTGCTGCGATCATGGCCCGCCCCACCGCGTCGTACTGCGTGCGCTGTTCGGTTGTCCATTGCTCGGCGGAGATGGAACGGTCGATGCTGTCCCATCCGTTATGTTGCGCCTGAGCAAGCGTGCTGTTGATCGGTGTCCACGCTGCGCACGTCGGGTCTTCGGTGATGACGTTGGCGGGGCCTTTGTCGTCGGCGCTCGCTAGGCTAAATGTGTTGGCCGACGAATTCGAGTCGTCGCTGCCGTCGTCCTTCGTCACCGAAATCGTCACTGCCACGGTCACTCCGATGACCGCTAGCAATGCTACGGCTCCCAGTGCCCACTTCCAGCCGTTGCCCCGCTTCTTTGGCGGCGGGCCCGGTGCCCATTGCTGCTGCGGTGGCCACGGCGGCTGCTGCGGAGGATACGGCGGACCCCCGGGCGGCGGATGACTCACAGTGCAATCTCCGGCGCCGCCTCAGCCGGGCGCGTCGGCGCTGGCTTCGGTGGCACCTCCGGCGCCTGCGGTTCCACCTCCTGTACCGGCGCCCCCGGCGTCCGCTCACCACCGGTGCCCGGCGCCGCTACCTCGACCCGGGGTTCCTCTGCCTCTGGCAGCTCTTCGTCCGTCGTCGACTCCGAAACCGACTCGCGCCCTTCGTATTTCAGGTCATCCTCCGTGCCCGCCATCTCCGACACCTGACCGACCTGCTGCACGGCACTCTGCAGCCCCTGCATCATCGCCGCCGGAATCGCGCCTGCCATACCGGCCAATTGCATCGGAATCTGAGCCGCCTGCTGCGCCAATTGCATTGGCATCTGCATCATCTGGCCCATCTGGCCCATCTGGCCGGCCTGCTCAGCCGCACCAGCACCTGAGCCGCCGCCCACCCCACCACTCGTGGATCCTGCTTGAGTCTGCGCGCCGTCCAACTCGCCCACGCGCTTCAGAATCTCTTCGGCAAGCTGCCGGTCGGCCGCGTCGTACATACCCGCCGCGGTCAATACATTCTGCGCGTAGCGCATCAGCTCCTCTTTGGTCACCGGCAACTGAGCCAGCACCGGGTCCACCACTTCGGCCACCTTGCCCGCAATCGCGACCGACAGCGCGTCGCCACCCGATGGACTGAACGAGGCCGGCGGAGGCGGGATCGCCGCCGCCAGCGCCTGCAGCCTGTTGCCAGCCTCAAGCACCAGCTGCGCATCGATCCGCAAAGTCTCAGTCATCGATACCCCGCACAGCCGCCATCTCGGCGCCGAGTTGATTGGCAAGCCCGTCAGGCGTCACCTCGGAAATGCTACCGGAACAGCAACCCCTTCAATTGCACGAATTTTGAGGCCCGAAGCGCGGTCCACGCCAACCCACAACACCGTGGTCTACCAGCTAGAACTTGTGAACTGCCACGTAGAAGAGTTACTAGTCCAGCCGTTCCCACGCCCGGACTGTGCCAGTAATAGCGTCCACAGGCCCGCGCACCAGCAAACAATGTGACGGCTTAAAGCGCGATGGGGCAGTAGTGGGCCGCGGCGCGCCGAAGGTGACAAAATCCAACCAACAGGTAGTCACACCAGCCACAACTGCCTCAGAAAAAACATCAGATGATATCTCGGCGCGCCTCGGACCGTTTGCCTGACCTCCGGTATTTAATGGCTTCGTAGAGGGCACTGCGTTATGGTGGAGCCCTGATCAGCAACCTATATCGACACAGGAGTCAGTTCCGTGTACCTCAACCCGCTTTCTCGGTCACGGGTGAGTCGAATCGCCTGGTCACTTTTCCGTCATCCCTTGAAGAGCCGTGGTTTTCCCGCGAAGGCTGAGCGCCTGATCACCCGCGACGAACTCCTTCGGTACGGCTTCTAGCGAACTCGCCAGTCACGGCCCTTTGGTGGCGGCCGGTCGTGAATCGCTCGTTTGCCGGCCGTTACCTGATTGTGATCATTGCCCGTCGAGTAGGCCTGAGGTCCTGATCTCTTGCGCCAACGGCTCCAGAACCCGGGAATCGTGCGGCGGTGGCAGGTAGACGATCGCGAGGTCCAGGCCCTCTTTCCCCAGCTCCGCGGCCTCCTCGATGACCTCGCCGTAGTTGTGGTCCGGGTTCAGCCGGACATGGGCCGACAGCATGATCTCGCTGGGATCGCGACCGATGTCCGCGCAGTGCGCGGCCAACACATCGCGTTTGCGTGCGAACACATCCGGGGGCCCGCCAACGAAATTCCAGTGCTGCGCGTACTTGGCCGTGATCTTGAGCGTGCGCTTCTCCCCGTTGCCGCCGATGCAGATCGGCGGGTGCGGCTGCTGCGGCCCCTTCGGTTCGTTGCGCGCATCTTTGCGTTGGTAGAACTTGCCGTCGAACGTCGTGGTCTCCTGGCTCAGCAGCCCGGGGAGCACCTCGCAGGCTTCCTCGAAACGATCGAAGCGCTCCTTGATGGTGCCCAACTCGATGCCGTAGGCACCGGACTCCTCTTCGTTCCAGCCTGCCCCGATGCCGAGTTCCAGTCGGCCGTTGGAAATGATGTCCAGCGACGCGGCCATATTGGCGAGGACCGCCGGATGGCGGTAGTGAATACCGGTCGCCAGCGTCCCGAGCCGCAGGCGCTTGGTTGCCTGCGCCAGCGCCGTCAGCGTGATCCAGCCTTCCATGCACGGGCCGGTCGAGTCGGAGAAGATCGGGTAGAAGTGGTCGAAAGTCCAACCGGACTCAAAGATCTCGATGTCGTCGGCGGCCTGCCAGACTGCCAGCATGTCCGCCCAAGTGGTGTTCTGCGGGGAGGTTTTGAATGCGAAGCGCACCTCGTCGAGCGTAGTGGCAGTTATCCGGCTTCACCGTACTCGTCGAACCAGTGGGCGAGCTTTCCGCGACGGCTGACTGCCCGCAGCCTCCGTTCGGTGGCCTCCCGTGTCTTGCTCGTGGTGACGATGAGCAGTTCATCGCCGATCGCGAGCCGGGTGTCGGGCTGTGGCACGAACGTGTGTCCGTCGCGGATGATCAACGTGATCACGCTGGGATCGGGTAACCGCAGTTCGCGCACGGTGACATTGTGCAGGCGCGACGGTGCGTGCACCGTCATCGTGAGCAGTTCGGCCTCGAGCACGTCTAGCGGAGCCGATTCCACCTGAATCTCGCGGGTGGCCTCCTTCGAAATCAGCCCCAACCGTCGGGCCACCAGCCCCAGGCTGGGCCCCTGCACCAGGGTGAACACCACGACGAGGATGAACACGATGTTGAGCAGCCGAAGGCTGTCGGGAACTCCGCCGACGATCGGAAACGTCGCCAACACGATGGGTACCGCGCCCCGCAGGCCCGCCCAGGACACGAAAAGCTGTTCGCGCCAAGGTATTCGGAAACCGGCGAGTGAGATCGCGACGGACAACGGCCGCGCGATCAACAACAGGACAAGCCCGATGGCGATCGCGGGCAGCACCTCGGCGGCCAGATCGCCCGGGTCCACCAGCAGACCGAGCAACACGAACAGGCCGATCTGCGCGAGCCAGGCGAGTCCCTCGGCGAACGAACGGGTAGCCGAGCGGTGCGGGAGCCCCGAATTGGCGAGCACCAGTCCAGCCACGTACGCGGCGAGGAACCCGCTGGCGTGTGCCGCGCCCGCCGTCGCAAAGGCCACCATGCCGAGGCCGAACGCCGCGAGCGGATACAACCCGGAAGCGGGAAGCGCGATCCGGCGCAGACCGAAAGCACCCACCACGCCGGCGACCACGCCGATCACGCCCCCTGCGGCCAACTCGTAGGCCACCTCCACGAGCGTGTGCACCGGAGACAGTTCCAGCGGTGCGGCGCTGAACAACAGCACCAGGATGACGGCCGGGGCGTCGTTGAAGCCCGACTCGGCTTCGAGCAATCCCGCGACGCGGCGCGGCAGGGGCACGACCCGCAGGACCGAGAACACCGCGGCCGCATCGGTCGACGAGACGATCGCGCCCAGCAGCAACGCCAGTTGCCAGTCCATGTCCAGCAGGAGATGGGCGCCCGCCGCAGTGACGATCATGGTGACGCCGACGCCGACGGTGGCCAGCACGCCCGCGGGCGCCAAAACCTTGCGGATGTCGGCGAAATGGGTGGTCAGGCCACCCTCGATGAGGATGATCGCCAGCGCCACAGTGCCCAGATGGTCGGCGAGCAGGTAGTTGTCGAACTGCAGTCCCAGCCCGTCCTCGCCGACGATGACGCCGACGGCCAAGAACAGCAGCAGGCTCGGTAAGCCGATGCGGCTGGCCGCCCGCGTGGCGACGATACTGGCCAACAGCACGAGTCCACCCGCGAGCAGCACCAGGTACAGCTGATGCAGCGTCATCTCTTCCCCGTTCGGGACCGGGTGGCTGGTGCGATGTGCAGTCAACACCTACCACGGCAGTTGGATAAGTCAGTATGAACTGGTGTTCCGCCCCTGGAAGCGCGCCGCCGAAGCGTCAAGTGGCGCCGAGGAACGCCGGTCGATGCGCATCGGCATCACGGGTGCGGGAGCGGTCGGCCGCTCCGTCGCCCAGGAGCTGATCGACTACGGGCACAAGGTCTTGCTGATCGAGCACCGAGTCGGGCACTACGAGCCGCACACGGTGCCCGACGCCGACTGGATGCTGGCCGACGCCTGCGAGCTGGCGGTGCTGCAAGAGGCGGGGATCCAGACCTGCGATGTGGTGATCGCCGCGACGGGCGACGACAAAGCGAACCTGACCACGTCGCTGCTGGCCAAGACCGAGTTCGGGGTGGCCCGGGTGATCGCGCGCGTCAACGACATGCGCAACCAGTGGTTGTTTACCGAGGCGTGGGGCGTCGATCTCGCGGTATCCGCACCGGCGGCCCTGGTCGGTGCGATTGAGGGCGCGATCGACATCGGGCATGTGATTCGGTTGATGGAACTGCGGCAGGGTCAGGTCAGCTTGGCCAAACTGACGCTGCCCGAAGGGGATCCGTTGGTGGGTCGGCGGATGGCGGAGTTGCCGATGTTGGAGAACAGCGCGCTGGCGGTCGTCATCCGGGAAAGCGGGATTGTTGTCCCGACGCCCGACGATGTCCTGGAAGCCGGCGACGAGATGCTCTTTGTCGTCGGCGGCGGCCTGGCGAACCAGGTCTCCGCGCTTGTTCAGGGCGCCATCGAACCCCTCGGCGACCAGGCTCACCCCGCCGGCTGATCGATTTTCCGGCCTCCGAACTATCTGATAAAGTTTTCAACTAATAAATTTGTCGAAACGTCATTTTTTCAGGAGTCCAGGGTGGAGCCGCTCTACAAGCTCAAGGGTGATTTTTTCAAGACCCTCGGTCATCCGGCCCGTGTCCTGATTCTGGAGCTGCTGGTCGAAAAGGACCGCTCCGTGGGTGAACTGCAGCCGGAGGTCGGCTTGGAACCCTCGAACCTGTCGCAACAGCTGGGCGTGTTACGTCGGGCCGGGGTCGTGACGGCCCGCAAGGAGGGCAACAGCGTCATCTACTCCATCGCCTCACCGGACATCGCCGAGCTGCTCGCGGTCGCACGCAAGGTGCTGACCACGGTGCTCAGTGACCGTGTCGCCGTCCTGGAGGACCTTCGTGCCGACACCGGGGGTGAGTAATGAGCTGGCTGCGCAAGATATTTCGCATCGGGCGCATCGTCGCGCCGAAACCGCCGGCACCGGAGCAGACGGTCGAACCGCCTGCGGGCGTGCGGGGTTCGGTGCAGATCCGCCACGTCGACGCGGGTTCCTGCAACGGCTGTGAGGTGGAGATCGGCGGAGCGTTCGGCCCGCTCTACGACGCCGAGCAGTACGGGGCACGCCTGGTGGCCTCCCCTCGGCACGCCGACGCCCTGCTGGTCACCGGCGTCGTCACCCGCAACATGGCCGAACCACTTCGCAACACCGTCGAGGCCACCCCCAAACCGCGGGTTGTCATCGCGTGTGGTGACTGCGCCCTGAACCGGGGCGTCTTCGCTGACGCCTACGGGGTGGTCGGTGCGGTCGGCGACGTGGTGCCTGTCGACGTCGAGATACCGGGCTGTCCGCCCACCCCCGATCAGATCGTCGCCGCTCTGCGATCGGTGACCGGCAAGTGACCGCTACGCTGGCGGCTCCATCAGGGAGCATGCGAAAATCGGTGTCCCGCAGCGGCTTCAGTGTCACCACAGGACTGAGCACCTCGGCCGTCGGCGCCATCGGGGTGTGGCTGGGCCTGATCGCCGTGTTCGGCCCCGCCCGTGACGTGCGCATCGGCTGGTTGCTGCCGTTGGCCGGGGTGCAGCTGCACCTTGATCCGCTCGGCGGGTTCTTCATGGCGTTGACCGGCGCGGTCGCGGTGCCGGTCGGAATCTACGCGATCGGATACGCACACGAGCTGAGCCGCACCGCGATGACCGTGCTTCCCCTGTTCGTGGCCGCCATGCTGCTGGTGCCCGCGGCGGGTTCGGTGACGACGTTCTTGTTCGCCTGGGAGCTGATGGCCATCGCCTCGCTGGTCCTGGTGCTCACCGACCACACCCGGCCCCGGGTGCGTTCGGCGGCACTGGTTTACGCGGTGATGACCCAACTCGGGTTCGTCGCGATCCTGGTCGGCCTCATGGTGCTGTCCGCGGCGGGCGGCGCGGACCGCTTCGCGGACCTGGGCGGTATGTCCGAAGGCACGCGGACGACGGTCTTCCTGCTCACGCTCGCCGGCTTCGGCTCGAAGGCCGGTCTGGTACCGCTGCACGCCTGGTTGCCGCGGGCCCACCCCGAAGCGCCGAGCCCGGTGTCGGCGTTGATGAGCGCGGCGATGGTGAGCCTCGGCATTTACGGCATCGTGCGCATCGACCTGCAGCTGCTCGGACCTGGACCCCGCTGGTGGGCGCTGACGCTGCTGGCCGTCGGGGCGGCGTCGGCGCTCTACGGCGTGCTGCAGGCTTCGGTGGCGACGGATCTCAAACGGCTGCTTGCGTATTCGACGACCGAAAACATGGGTCTGATCACCTTGGGGCTGGGTGCGGCGACGTTGTTCGCCGACGCCGGTGCGGGCGCGCCTGCGACGATCGCGATGACCGCGGCCGTGCTGCATCTGCTCGCGCACGCGGCGTTCAAGTGCCTGGCGTTCTTGGCCGCGGGGTCGGTGCTGTCCGTGACCGGGCTGCGTGATCTCGACCGGCTCGGCGGGTTGGCGCGGCGGATGCCTGCGACGACCGCGCTTTTCGGCGTGGCGGCCCTCGGGGCGTCCGGGTTGCCGCTCGGCGCCGGGTTCGTCAGCGAGTGGCTGCTGCTGCAGTCGCTGATCCGCGCACCGGGCAACGACGTGGTGGTCTCGCTGATGGGCCCGCTGGCCATGGGGGCGGTCGCGTTGACGGCGGGCCTCGGGGTGGCCACCATGGTCAAGGCGTTCGGCATCGGCTTCCTGGCCCGGCCGCGTTCCGAACCAGCGTCCGCGGCAAAGGAATCCCCGCGCACGATGGTCGTCGCCATGACCATCGCGGCCGTCGGCTGCGCGATGATCGCCGTACTGCCGGGGTTGGTCGCGCCCGCACTGAGACGTGTGCTCGAGACGCTGCCGGCCGCGAAGAGTGTCGACTTCACCGATTTCGGCATTCTGATCCAACTTCCTGGTGTTCCGGGATCGCTTGCGCCCGCGGTGATCGCCGGCGCGCTCGTGCTCGCAATCCTGGCCGTGGTGGTGGCCAGCCAGTGGCGATCCCGCCGCCGACCCGCCGCCGAACGGCTACCGTTGTGGGCGTGCGGCGCGGGCGATCTGACCGCCCGAATGCAATACAC
This sequence comes from Mycolicibacterium pulveris, assembly GCF_010725725.1. Taxonomy (NCBI): domain Bacteria; kingdom Bacillati; phylum Actinomycetota; class Actinomycetes; order Mycobacteriales; family Mycobacteriaceae; genus Mycobacterium; species Mycolicibacterium pulveris. The sequence continues at coordinate 2,601,517 of NZ_AP022599.1, forward strand.
CGCAACGTCGTTCGCCGAACCGCTGCAGCGGGTGTTCGACGACGTCCTTCGGCCCGACACCGCCATCGAGGTCACCCCGACCGCTGAGTCGCGGTACATGGCCGACCGCGTCACGTACCGGAACCGGATCGGCGACGCGATCGAGGAGCGGCTCTACACACCGGTCGTGCGCGCGGTGGCGGCCGTCGCCGCGGTGGTCCGTCGCGCACACACCGGCAGCGTCCACCTCTACCTCGCCTACGGCGCGCTGGGTGTGCTGATAATCCTGGTGGTGGCCAAATGAGCCTGATGTCATATCTTGCGGGCGTCGCCCAACTCGCCACCGTCGCCCTGGGTGCGCCGTTGGTGATCGGGTTGATGCGCCAGGTCCGCGCACGCTGGGAAGGCCGCGCAGGCGCCGGGGTGCTGCAGCCGTGGCGGGATCTGCGCAAACAGCTTGGCAAACAACAGATCACGCCCGAGGGCACCACGCTGATCTTCGCCGCCGCGCCGTTCGTGCTCGCCGGCACCACGCTCCTGATCGCAGCGATCGCCCCGGTGGTGGCCACCGGGTCGCCGCTTGATTCCAGCGCCGATCTGTTCGCCGTCGTCGGGCTGTTGTTCCTGGGCACGGTCGCGCTCACCCTCGCAGGCATCGACACCGGTACCTCGTTCGGCGGCATGGGCGCCAGCCGCGAGACCACCATCGCCGCTCTGGTGGAGCCGACGATCCTGCTGGCGGTCTTCGCATTGTCGATCCCGGCCGGATCGGCGAATCTGGGTGCACTGGTGGCCAATACGTTGGACAACCCGGGCCAGGTGGTGTCGCTGTCCGGTGTGTTGGCGTTCGCCGCGCTGGTGGTGGTGATCATCGCGGAAACGGGCCGGTTGCCGGTGGACAACCCCGCCACCCACCTCGAGCTGACGATGGTGCACGAGGCGATGGTCCTCGAATACGCCGGGCCGAAACTGGCCCTGGTGGAGTGGGCATCGGCGATGCGGCTGACCGTGTTGCTGGCGCTGTTGGCGAACCTGTTCCTGCCGTGGGGAATTGCCGGTGACCAGCCAACCGCACTTGCGGTGGCAGTCGGGGTGGTCGCCGTCGCGGTGAAGGTCGGGGTGCTGGCGCTGCTGCTGGCCAGCGTCGAGGTGTTCATCGCCAAGTTGCGGCTGTTCCGGGTGCCCGAACTGCTGGCCGGCTCTTTCCTGCTTGCGTTGCTCGCGGTGACCGCGGCCAGCTTCTTCATGGTGGGGGCCGCATGATCGACTCGAACTTCATCACGCTCATAGGGTTCGCCGCGGGCGGGCTCACGCTGGCCGCGGTGCTCATCGTGTGGCGGCGTGACCTGCGTGCCATCGTCCGCCTGTTGGCATGGCAGGGCGTGGCGCTGGCCGCGATTCCGGTGGTGCGCGGTCTGCACGACGCCGAGCTCGCGATGGTGGTGGTCGGCGCCGCGGTGCTGGTGCTGCGCGCCGGGGTGCTGCCCTGGCTGCTCGCCCGTGCGCTGGCCGCCGAGCAGGAGGCGCAGCGTGAGGCGACCCCGCTGGTGAACACGGCCACCTCGCTGCTGATCGCGGGGGTGTTGACCATCGTGGCGTTCGCGATCACCCGCCCGCTGGTCGACCTGGCGCCCGACCCCGTAGTCAACGCTGTTCCCGCGGCGTTCGCGGTGATCCTCATCGCGTTGTTCGTGATGGCAACGAGGCGACACGCCGTGTCCCAGGCGGCCGGTTTTCTCATGCTGGACAACGGGATAACTGCTGTGGCCTTCCTGCTGACCGCTGGTGTACCGCTGATCGTGGAACTCGGCGCGTCGCTGGACGTGCTGTTCGTGGTGTTGATCATCGGGGTTCTGACCGGCCGGTTGCGGCGGGCATTCGGCGGTGCCGACCTCGACCGCCTGCAGGAGCTGCGGGACTGATGACCACACTTCTGCTCGCGCCCGTCCTCGTGCCTGCCGCCGCGGCGGTGGTGAATCTCCTTGCCGGATGGCGGCGTTGGACCGCGGCGCTGTCGTTGGTCTCGGCCGCCACGGTGCTGGTCTGCGGCATCGTGCTCGCCACCCGGGTCGGTTCGGCCCCGCACTTGGCGCTGGGCGGCCTGCTGCGCGCCGACGCGCTGTCGGTCACCATGCTGATCGTCATCGGAGTGGTGGCCACCCTGTCGACATGGGCCAGCATCGGCTACATCGGCGCCGAACTCGGACACGGTCACACCGACGCCGGCGGCGCCCGGCTCTACGGCGTGCTCACCCCGGCGTTCATCGCGTCGATGGCACTTGCGGTGAGCGCCAACAACATCGGGGTGATCTGGGTCGCTGTGGAGGCCACCACCGTCGTCACCGCGTTCCTTGTCGGGCACCGCCGCACCCGCGCCGCGCTGGAGGCGACGTGGAAGTACGTGATGATCTGCTCCGTGGGCATCGCGGTGGCGCTGCTGGGCACCGTCCTGATGTACTTCGCCGCTCAGCACGCGGGCGCACCGGAGGCGCAGGCGCTCAACCTAGACGTGCTCGCGGCGTACGCGGCCGGACTCGATCCCGGTGTGGCGCGGCTCGCGGGCGGGCTGCTGCTCATCGGTTACGGTGCCAAAGCCGGCCTGTTCCCGTTCCACACCTGGCTCGCCGACGCGCACAGCCAGGCCCCGGCACCGGTGTCGGCGTTGATGAGCGGTGTGCTTCTGGCCGTGGCGTTCTCGGTGCTGTTGCGCATCAAACCGGTCATCGATGCCGCGACCGGGCCCGGCTTCCTGCGCACCGGGCTGATCGTGCTCGGCCTGATGACGCTGCTCATCTCCGCGCTGATGCTGGTGGTCACCGGCGACGTCAAGCGCATGCTCGCCTACTCGTCGATGGAGAACATGGGGCTGATCGCGATCGCCGCCGCGGCAGGCACACCGCTGGCGATCGCGGGCCTGCTGCTGCACGTTTTCGCCCACGGTGTCGGCAAGACCGTGCTGTTCCTGGCCGGCGGTCAGCTGCAGATGGCGCACGACTCCACCGCGATCCGCGACATCAGCGGTGTGGTGCGCCGCTCCCGGATAATCGGCGGGTCGTTCTCGGTCGGATTGATTGTGCTGCTCGGACTGCCACCGTTCGCGATGTTCGCCAGTGAACTCGCCATCGCGCGCTCGCTCGCCGACGCCGGCTTGGGCTGGGCACTTGCCGCGGCGATGCTCTTGGTCGCGGTCGCGTTCACGGCGCTCGTGCGCAATTCGGGGCGCATGCTGCTCGGGACGGCACCCGCCGGCGCGCCCGCGATCGCCGTGCCCGGCTCGGTGGCGGCGGCGCTGGTGGTGGGCGTGGCGGTATCGATCGTCCTTGGTATCACGGCGGGTCCGCTCACGGAGCTGTTCGCCGACGCCGCAACCCTGCTCGGAGGGTTGCGATGAGAAGCTATGTACGCCATCGCATCTCGCGAGAGCTCCTGCGGGATAGGGCCGAGGAGCTCTTCGGGTCGGGATTCCGGCTCGCGCTGGTGGCCGGCCACGACGACGGCGACGGTGCGCTACGGGCGGTGTACTTGTTCCTCGCCGGTCATCCCGACCGTCGGGTGGAACTCGAATGCGTCCTGCCGCCAGGCGATCCCGAAGTGCCGTCGCTGGCATACCTGTCGTTTCCGGCCAGCCGGTTCGAGCGGGAAATGGCCGACCTGTACGGGATCCGCCCGGTTGGACATCCGCGCCCCCGCCGGTTGGTCCGGCACGCGCACTGGCCGCAGGATTGGCATCCCATGCGCCAAGACGCCGGCCCGCCACCGGAATTCGAGCCGAGGGGGCGTTTTCCGTTCGTCACCGTGGAGGGTACGGGCGTGTACGAGATCCCGGTGGGGCCGGTGCACGCCGGACTGATCGAGCCGGGCCACTTCCGGTTCTCGGTGGTCGGCGAGACGGTGCTGCGGCTCAAGGCCCGGCTGTGGTTCGTGCACCGCGGCGTGGAGAAGCTGTTCGAGGGCACACCCGCCGACGGGGGAGTGGCGCTGGCCGAACGGGTCAGCGGCGACACCTCGGCCGGCCACGCGCTGGCCCACAGCCTCGCCGTCGAGGACGCCCTCGGCATCACGCTTCCCGACGCCGCACACCGGCTTCGAGCCCTCGTCGTCGAACTGGAGCGGCTCTACAACCACGCCACCGACCTCGGCGCGCTGGCCAACGACGTCTCACTCGGGATCGCCAACACCCACGCGCTGCGGATCAAGGAACGCCTGCTGCGCCTCAACGCCGAGGTGACGGGCCACCGTCTGCTGCGGGGCGCCATCCGCCCCGGCGGAGTGGTGTTGCGCACGCTGCCCGACCGCGTCGTGCTGCGGGAAATCGCGGCCGACCTGGCAGAGGTGGCCGAGCTGACCCTGCGCAACAACGTCGTCTACGACCGGTTCGCCGGGACCTCGGTGCTCGCCAAGGACGACGCGCGGGCTCTGGGATGTCTCGGCTACGCCGCCAGGGCCAGCGGGGTCCGCACCGATGCCCGCGTCGACCACCCGACCACCGAACTCCCGGTCACCGAGGCCGGCGCGACCACCGGCGACGTGCTCGCCCGGTACACGGTGCGACGCGACGAGTTCGCCGCATCGGTCGAATTGGCGTGCGCGCTGATCGAGTCACACCGCGGACCGCTCGTACACCAGGAACCGGTCGACGGCCGCGGTGGGTCGTCCAGTGGTGTCGGCATCGTCGAGGGCTGGCGCGGCACCATCGTGCACCGCGTCGAGGTGGACACCGACGGGAAGCTCACCCGCGCCAAGGTCGTCGACCCGTCCTGGTTCAACTGGCCCGCCCTTCCGGTGGCGATGGCCGACACGATCGTTCCCGACTTCCCGTTGACCAACAAGAGCTTCAACCTGTCGTATGCGGGCAACGATCTGTGACGTCGCGATGAGTTAGGGACGCTGCGGTGGTCGGTATCCACATGATCGACTTGACCAGGGCCTGCCGACGCACCGCCGACGTGTTGGCCGCCGTGACCGACGACCAGCTCAGCGCGCCGACCCCGTGCGAGGAGATGCGCCTCGACGAGCTGTTGGTTCACATCGGCGGCCTGTGCCTGGCGTTCACCGCCGCGGCGCGCAAGGAGTTCGGCCCGTTGACCGACACGCCTCCCCAGGTGGGCGTCCAGGCGCTCGACGACGACTGGCGCGCGTCGTATCCGGCCCGGCTCGCCGCACTCGCCGACTCCTACGCTGACCCGTCGGCCTGGCAGGGGATGACGCGGGCGGGCGGCGTCGACTTCCCCGGCGAGGTGGGCGGGCTGATCGCGCTCACCGAGGTCGTCGTGCACGGATGGGACGTGGCGCGCGCCACCGGGCAGCCCTATGACGTCGACGCCGCGACGGCGGCCGCGGTGTTGCCGCACGTCACCCAGAGCGCCGCGGAGGGGCCGGTCGAGGGCCTGTTCGGGCCCGCGGTGCCGGTGAGCGACGACGCGCCGGTGCTGGACCGGATCGTCGGGCTGACCGGACGCGACCCGGGGTGGCCCACCCGCTGAGCGGGCACACTGGAGACATGGACCCCGTCATCGCCCTGCGCCAGATCGCCTACTACAAGGACCGAGCGCGAGAAGATCCCCGCCGGGTGATGGCCTACCGCAACGCCGCCGACATCGTGGAGGGCTTGTCCGAGGCGCAGCGCGAACGCCACGGCGCGGCGAACTCCTGGCAGTCGCTGCCCGGTATCGGGCCCAAGACGGCAAAGGTGATCGCGCAGGCATGGGTCGGGCGTGAACCCGACGTGCTCGTCGAACTGCGTTCCAATGCAGCAGATCTCGGCGGCGGTGACGTGCGCACGGCGCTGCGCGGTGACCTGCACGTGCACTCGAACTGGTCTGACGGCTCCGCGCGGATCGAGGAGATGATGCTGGCGGCAAGGGATTTGGGTCACGAGTACTGTGCCCTGACCGATCACTCGCCGCGGTTGCGGGTGGCCAACGGGCTGTCGGCCGACCGGTTGCGCAAGCAACTCGACGTGATCGACGAACTGCGTGAGGCTGTGTCGCCGATGCGTATCCTCACCGGTATCGAGGTCGACATCCTCGAGGATGGCTCGCTCGACCAGGAGGAGGACCTGCTCGAGCGCCTCGACGTGGTGGTGGCCAGCGTGCATTCCAAGCTGGCGATGGACGAAGCATCGATGACGCGCCGCATGCTTCGGGCCGTGGCCAATCCGCACACCGATGTGCTCGGCCATTGCACCGGCCGCCTGGTCACCGGTGGGCGCGGTGTCCGGCCGGAGTCGAAGTTCGACGCCGAGAAGGTGTTCACTGCATGCCGTGACCACGGCACCGCCGTCGAGATCAACTCCCGGCCCGAGCGCCGCGATCCGCCCACCCGGTTGCTGAGCCTGGCGCTGGACATCGGCTGCGTGTTCTCCATCGATACCGATTCGCATGCCCCGGGACAGCTGGAGTTCCTCGGATACGGTGCCCAGCGCGCGCTCGACGCGGACGTGCCGCTGGAGCGGATCGTCAACACCTGGCCGGCCGAGAAATTGTTGGCCTGGACGGAATCATAAAACGACGCTAACGTAAACCGCGTTCGCGTCGATTCGCTCCGCGGCTATCACAAGCGGCGTCGATAGCTAATCGAAATGTGCGGAAAATACTTTGTCGATAATGGCGTCAGAATATGCTCGGCCGCAGGAATCTGCATGTTCATGGAGCATTTTCACTAATTCCTGAAGCAATTAATCCAAATCGTTATACCTGCTCACAAACCCTTGCTACCGTCGCACGTTGAATGCATCTGAGGATGGGCTGGCGTACCGGTGTAGTGCGCGATCGGGGAAAGGGGTAACTCGATGGTCGCTTCAAGAAACATCGAAGGTGTTCCTAGCAATGTCCAATGGCCAAATTTCCGCGGCCTGGAAGCGGTAAATTCAGCTACCTACGCGCGTTATGTGGGCCGAGTTGGTGCCCTGGCGGTGGCGTTGGGCGTCGGCGTCGCCGTCGCGACGGGTGGCTCGGGATTGGCCCTGGCCGACACGGGTTCAGCGGGCGATTCGCCGAGTTCCGGGACATCGTCGAGTGACGGCACGCAGACGGAGAGCGCGAGCGTCGACGATGAGGCTGATGGTGACGACGACGGCGACGGCGTCGACCCCGATGTCGATGATGTCGCTGACGCCGAGCTGTCCGCCGACGCCGCCGTGGCCATCGACGATGAAGAGTACGAAGACTACGACGATGCCGACAACGTCGACGAACCGGAAACAGACGTCGACGACCAGGAAGATGCGGTTGAAACTGTCGAGCCGGAATCCTTGGTTACTCAACGTGATTCCGGCCTGCAGGTCGATCTTGATGGGGGTTCGGAACGTATCGGCGATACGGTGTCTGTCGCCGAACCCGCCGATGACCGCTACGCCGACGAGCTGACCGAAGAAGTACAACAGCCGGCAGAGTCGTTGACGAGCCGGGTGCGTGTGGACACCCTGCTGGATGAACCTGCTTCTCAGCTGTCGACGGTCTTGGCGGACGACGAGCCCACCCCGACGCCGACGCCGACGACGACCTCGAGCGACGTCTTCGGGATTGCGGGCACATGGGTGGCCGCGCTGCTGGCGCCCTTCGTGGCGCCGGGGCCGAAGGCGCCTGCCGAACCGCCGTTGATATGGGCACTGCTGGGCTGGGTACGTCGCGAATTCCAGCGCACGTTTCTGAACCACACCCCGACCCCGGTGGTCGATGACATCACCACTTCGGAGGACACCCCGATCACCGTCGACGTCGTCAGCGGCACCGATCCCGATGCGGTCGTCGGTGATGTGGTGACCCTGACCAAGGTGACCCCGCCGCAGAACGGGACGGTGACCTACGACGGCGGCGTGCTGACATACACCCCGAATGCCGACTTCCACGGCACCGACACCCTCACCTACACCATCTCCGATGAAGCCAGCCCCTTCCACGTTCATGGGCTGCTGCGGGGTCTGTGGGCCGCCCTGCTCGGCGGCGACGCAGGTCATGCCAGCACCGCCACCGTCACCGTGACGGTCGCCCCGGTCAACGACGCACCCGAGGCGGTCGACGACTTCGTGACCGTCGTCGAGGATTCCGGGGTGACCGCAATCGATGTGTTGGGTAACGACACCGACGTCGACGGTGACGCCCTATCGGTCATCGGCGTCGGGGCTGCGGCGAACGGCATCGCGTCGTTGACCGACGGGGTGGTCACCTATGCCCCGGATGCGGACTTCCACGGCACCGATACGTTCTCCTACACCATCTCCGACGGCATGGGCGCCACCGCCACCGCCACCGTGACCGTCACCGTGACCCCCGAGCAGGATCCGCCGGTCGCGGGAGACGACACCTACACCACCCAAGAGGACACCCCGATTACCATTCCCGCACCTGGGGTGTTGGGCAATGATTTCGACGCCGACGGGGACTTCATGTTGGTGGAACTCGCCGACCCGCCCGGTGAAGGGATCGTCTCACTCGAAGCCGACGGGTCGTTCACCTACAGCCCGAACGCTGACTTCCACGGTATCGATTCGTTCACCTATACCGTTTCTGACGGTAATGGTGGAACGGGCAGTGCCACTGTGTATGTGACCGTCGACTCGGTCAATGACGCCCCGGTGGCGGTTGATGACTTCGTGGCGGTCGACGAGGATTCCGGTGCGACGGTCATCGACGTGTTGGGGAACGATTCCGATGTCGACGGGGACGCGCTCTCGGTGACCGCCGTCGGCACCGCAAGCGGCGGCACGGTCACGTTGGTCGACGGTGTCATCACCTACACGCCGGACGCCGATTTCCACGGTACCGATTCGTTCACCTATACCGTTTCTGACGGTAACGGTGGAACGGCCAGTGCCACTGTGCATGTGACGGTCAATTCCGTCAATGAGGCTCCGGTCGCCAACGACGACGATGTGTCAACGAACGAGAACACGCCAATCGTTATCGATGTGCTGGGCAACGATTACGACGTCGATACGGAAGACGAGCTGGCGGTCTCGCTGCTCTGGCCGCCAGCCCACGGCATCGCTGTGGTCAACGAGAACGGCACGGTCACCTACACGCCGGACACCGGCTACCGTGGTATCGACACGTTCACCTACCAGCTCGACGACGGCACCGATACAAGCAGCATCGCCAGGGTGACGATCACGGTTCATCGGGCGCCCCTTGTCGCCAACGACGACGATATGGTCACCGACGAGGACGCTTCCGTTGTCATCGACATTCTCGCCAACGACTCCGATCCCAGCGGCGAAACCATCACGCATGTCTTCATCAACTCACCGACCAACGGTACTGTCCACGTGCTCGGTACAGTGCGACCCACGCTGAGGTACGTCCCTGGACCGGACTTCTTCGGCGTCGACAGCTTCACGTACACGGTGATGGACGTCTATGGTCGCGACGCCACGGCCACCGTCACCATCACGGTCAATCCCGTCAACGATGCACCCGAGGCCGTCGATGACAACGTCACGGTCAGGACGAATTCCGGACCCACTGTCGTCGACGTGCTGGGCAACGACTCCGATGTCGACGGGGATGATCTTTCGGTGACCGACGTGGGGACCGCGACCAACGGCACCGTCAGCCTGTCCGATGGTGTGATCACCTATACGCCGGACCCGGATTTCGCTGGTGCGGACTCGTTCACGTACACCATCACCGACGGCAACGACGGGGTCGCCACGGCGACGGTGCGTGTGTGGGTGCACAATCCTCCGGTCGCCAACGACGATTTTGCGTCGACAGAGGAGGGCATGCCGGTCGTTATCGACGTGCTGGGCAACGACTTCGACCCCAGTGGGGGAGAACACCTTTCGGTGCGGCTTTTCCAGCAACCCAGTATGGGCACCGCTGAACTGAACGACGATGGCACGATCACCTACACGCCGACCGCCGGCTTCCTCGGCCTCACCCGCATCGGGTACGAGATCGAAGACGGCACCGGTGCCCGCTCCCAGGCATTCGTCAATGTCGAGGTGCGTGAGCGAACGCTTGTCGCCCGTGACGTCGCCGTGGACATCGACGAGAACAGTCCGCAGAATATTCACATCATCTTTCATGACAACCTCCCCGGCGAAGGCACGGACATCTCTATCAGAGTCGACAATCCCGGCAACGGCGTTGTTCGGTTCGTGGAACGCAACGGCGAGGTGTTCAGGCTGGCGTATACCCCGCAACCGCAATTCGTCGGAACCGACAGCTTCACCTACCAATTGGTGGGGGCCGATGGCCGGGTCAGCCACCCCTATACCGTGACCGTCACGGTCAACCCCGTCACCGGCGGTCCGCGGGCGCTCGATGACACCGTCGTCGTTGACCAAGACTCCGATGCCGTTGAGATCGATGTGCTGGCCAACGATTTCGACGTTGACCGGCAAGAACTGACGGTGGTCCACGTGAGCGGCGCCCGAAACGGCACTGTCACGGTGAACGACGGTGTGATCACCTACCGGCCGAACACCGGCTTCGATGGTGTCGACTCGTTCACCTACACCGTCGCCAACAGCTTCGGCGTAGCGGCGACTGCGACCGTGGCGGTGACCGTCAAGGACGCTGAGCCCATCACCTTCGACGACGAAGTGGTGCCGTCGCAAACCTTCCTTGATATGCATGCCAACCTGATTCATGTGCTGACAGATGACGAACTGCGGATCGTCCACCGCGGGACCGGCAGGTGGGACATCATCGAACTCGGCGCGACGCCATCGAGCGTCACGGTGACTTCCCGCGGTGATTACGCCTATGTCGGCACGTCGGATGGCGCTGATGTCACGGCCGTCGCAAAGATCGACCTCCGCACGGGCGCCTCGACGGCGATCGGCGAAGTCGCCCAACCAACGGCCATGGCACTGAACCGTTCTGAGCGCAAGCTATACGTCGCGAACTATCAGGACGCCACCGTCTCGGTGATCGACACGCAGACAGGGGAACAGCAGATCCTGGATATAGGTCTGCGGAGCAATTCCATCGCGGTCAGCGAGTTCGGCGAGACCCTGTACGTCGGGAGTATCAACAACGAAGTGTGGGCGGTCAACGGTGAGACCGGATCGAAAGAGCTTGTGTACAGCGGTGCCTGGGATGAGACGACCGTCGCGGACCTGAGCGTCACCGCGGTGCGCAATTTCGTATATGTGGCCGATGGGCTCAACAAGAGGGTGGCCGTCATCGACACCTCTACCAACGAGACCTACGCCGTCTACGACGTCTGGGACAGTCCCACGGGCGTGATCGCATCGCGCTACGGCGGGGTCGTACTCGTCGCGTCCCGTGCCGAGAACAAGATCGCGGTCATCAGCCTGGAACTCGGCGTGCTCGGCGCGTTCGAGGTCGGTGGCGATCTCATTGACATCGATTTCGCGGACACCTTCCAGGACGACGCTTATGTCACGACGCGCGAAGGTATTTCGAGAATTCGGACCGCGGACATCTATTATCTTTTCCGAACGGACCAGCTGTGAGCGCCTGCCTGGCCGGCCGCGGCCGAGCCGCGTACCGCTTCGGCTTAGACTCCACGCATGGGCGCTGATCTCGGTGTCGACACCACCGTCACCCTGCTCGCTGCGGGGCTGATCTTCCTGCTGGCGCTGGTGCTCGGCGTGTGGAAGTACCGGCAGATGGCCACGGCGGAGAACCACCTCGCGCACCCGTATGTGGACATCGCGCACCGCGCGGCGCTGCTGTACTCGTTCGCCACGCTGCTGATCGCGGTGTTCGTCGAACTCAGCCGCTGGCCGACGTGGGTTAACCTGACCGCGGCGATGGTGGCGGTTTTCTTCTTCGTCGTCGCGATCGCGAGCTACATCAACCACGGCGCCCGCCGCGACACCACCAACCAGTTCGCGCGCCCCACCGCGGCGTTGCACGCCGGGATGGTGGCGCTGATCATCGGTGAGATCGGCGGTTTTGCGGTGCTTTTCGCGGGATTTGTTGCCGCGCAGTTCTTCTAGTCCGGCAGCTGCGGCATCTCCAGGCCCGGGTCGCGACCGAGCAGCACCCCGCGAGTGAGTGCGGCGTTTCCGTAGCGCTGCCGCACCTGGTCGACGGCGGCGTCGAGCGCGAGCGGGTCCGCGTGTCCCCAACTCACGTGTGGGCCCACTTCGAACGGCAACTCCAGCTGTTGTGCGCCATCGCGGTCGATGCCTGACACCGCGAAGCCGATCAACGTGAGACCCCGCTCGGCGATCAGCGGAGCGGCGGCCGCCACCAGCGACCGCACGGTGGCCAGGATCGCGTCCGTCGACGCCGTCGCGCGCGGCATCGTGTGGGATCGGGTGGCCCGGCTGAAATCGTCAAACCGCAGCCGTAACACCACCGTTCGTCCGGTGCGACCGGCCTTGCGCATTCGGCGGGTGATCCGGTCGACGAGGTTGACGACGACGGCGTCGACCTCGACCGCCGACATCGCGTTGCCGGCCCGGCCGAGCGCGCGTTGGGCACCAACCGAGCGGCGGCGCACGCCGGTCACCACCCGGCGCCGGTCGATGTTGCGGGACAACGCGAACAGCCTGCTGCCCATCGCCCCGCCGACCAGCGAGCCCAGCGTCGACTCGCTGAGCTCGGCGACGTCGGCCACCGTCTCGATGCCGTAGTTGTGGAGCTTCTCGGCGGTCTTGGCGCCCACGCCCCACAGCCGGCGCACCGGCAGCGGGTGCAGGAACGCCAGTTCCCGGTCGGGCGGAACGAGCAGCAACCCGTCGGGCTTGGCCTCCTGGCTGGCCACCTTCGCCAGGAACTTGGTGCGGGCGATGCCGACCGTGATGGGCAGCCCGACCCGGCTGCGGACCTGTGCCCGCAGCCGTGCCGCGATCTCCACCGGGGTACCCGAGACCCGCGCCAGCCCGGAGACGTCGAGGAAGGCCTCGTCCACGCTGAGCGGTTCGACCACCGGCGTGGTGTCGTCGAAGACCTCGAACACCGCCCGGCTGGCCTCGGTGTACGCCGACATGCGCGGGGGCACGACCACGGCGTGGGGACACAGCTGCCGTGCCTGACGGCCGCCCATCGCGGTGCGCACGCCGTAGGCCTTGGCCTCGTAACTCGCTGCCAGCACGACCCCGCCGCCGACGATCACCGGTCTGCCGCGCAGCGCGGGGTCGTCACGCTGCTCGACGGACGCGTAGAACGAATCGAGGTCCGCGTGCAGGATCGCCGCAGCCGACTTTGACACGAACATATGTTCGCATCGCGGGACGACAATCCGCGGTCAGTGCGGGGATTTGCCGTAGATGCTGGTGACCCAGATGTGGGCCAGTGTGTCGACGAGGTTCTCGGAGCTGACCGCTGGTTGCTGCTCGGCGAACGCCGCCAGCATCGTCCGCTCGTTCATCAGGTTGAGCGCGACGGCCAGGTCGGCCGAGGGGATGGTCTCGGGAGCCGCGCCGCGGGCGCGTTCGGCGTCGATGGACTCGGCGGTGTGGTCGATCCACTTCTGCATGAAGTGCGACCACACCTCCCGGATCTCGGGGTTCGACGGCCGGGCTGCGGCGCCTGCGAGGGTCACGGCCCGATGCGAGCCGAACGTCTCGAACAGCGCGTTGATCGCCTTCCACACCCCGGCCGGGTCGACGGCGGCGTCCCTGCCGCCCATGGCTTGGTCGGCGTTGCGGTCCGCCTCGTCGATCACCTGCCGGACGAGCGCCAGCACGACCGCGTCCTTGGACGGGAAGTAGAAGTAGAAGGTCGGCCGCGAGATACCGGCACCTTTGGCGAGGTCGTCGACCGAGATGTCCGCCAAGCCACGCTGCTCGAGCAGGCGCTCGGCGGTTTCCAGAATCGCCTGCTCACGTTCGTCGCCCGACGGCCTGCTGTTGCGGCGGGCTCGGACGGCGCGGGGCTGGCTGCCGGTGGTCACCTACGAAACTTTACACGATGTCGAAACTTTCAACATACTGTTGACTCTATCGACACTGTGTTGATAACTTGACAGCATGACCGAATTTGTCGACGTCGTAATCGTGGGTGCGGGCATCTCCGGCATCAGCGCCGCCTGGCATCTGCAGGACCGCTGCCCGGACAAGAGCTACGTGATGCTGGAGCGTCGCGAGAACCTGGGTGGCACCTGGGACCTGTTCAAGTACCCGGGCATCCGCTCGGACTCCGACATGTTCACTCTGGGTTTCCGGTTCAAGCCGTGGACCTCGGAGAAGGCCATCGCCGACGGCCCGTCGATCATGGCCTACCTGAAGGAGACCGTCACCGAGTACGGCATCGACAAGCACATCCGTTTCAACCACAACGTGTTGTCGGCGGACTGGTCCGACGACGAGAACAAGTGGACCTTGCGCGTCGCGCGCGACCGGCAGGAAGTCGAGATCAAGTGCTCCTTCCTGTTCGCCTGCAGCGGCTACTACAACTACGACGAGGGCTATCTGCCGAAGTTCGAAGGCTATGACGACTTCGAAGGCGCTTTGGTCCATCCGCAGCACTGGCCCGAGGACCTCGACTACCAGGGCAAGAAGATCGTCGTCATCGGCAGTGGCGCCACCGCCGTGACACTCATTCCCGCACTGGCCGATTCGGGCGCGGGCCATGTGACGATGCTGCAGCGTTCGCCGACCTACATCGGCACCCTGCCGGACGTGGACCCGTTCACCGTGCGGATGAACAAGACCCTGCCCGCCAAGGCCGCCTACGTCGTGAACCGGTGGAAGAGCATCCTCTTCCAGTGGGTGCAGTACCGTCTCAGCAGGCGGTTCCCGAACTTCATGCGCAAAACGCTGATGACGATGGCGCAGCGCAGGCTGCCCGAAGGCTACGACGTCGAGAAGCACTTTGGCCCGCGGTACAACCCGTGGGATGAGCGGCTGTGCTTGGCACCCAACGGGGATCTGTTCAAGACGATCCGCGACGGCAAGGCCGACGTCGTCACCGACACCATCGAGCGGTTCACCAAGACCGGGATCAAGTTGACCTCGGGCCAGGAACTCGAGGCCGATATCATCGTCACCGCAACGGGTTTGAACCTGCAGCTGTTCGGCGGTGCGACGATCTCACGGAACGGCGAGCCGATCGAGCTCAACAACACCATGGCCTACAAGGGCATGATGTTGACCCACATGCCGAACCTGGCGTTCACCATCGGCTACACCAACGCTTCGTGGACGCTGAAGGCAGATCTGGTGTCCGAATTCGTCTGTCGCCTGCTCAATTACATGGATGCCAAGGGATATGACACGGTCGAACCGCAGCATCCCGGTAACAGCGTCGACGAACGCCCGCTGATGGACTTCACCCCCGGCTATGTGCTGCGTGCCCTGGACTATCTGCCCAAGGCCGGCCACGTCACGCCGTGGCGGCTCAAGCAGAACTACTTCCTGGACCTGCGCCTCATCCGCCACGGCAAGGTCGACGACGCCGCGCTGAAGTTCAGCAGGCACCGTGCGCCGGTGACGGTCTAGTCCTTCAGCGAGCGCGCTCAAAAGTTGATCACGACGATGCCGTCGTCGTCGCTGTAGGCGATGTCGCCCGGCGTGAACACCACGCCCCCGAACCCGACGGGGATATCCCGTTGCCCGGCACCGGTTTTGGTGCTCTTGCGTGGGTTGGTGCCGAGCGCCTTGACGCCGATGTCGAGCGTGCGCAGCGTCGCGGCGTCCCGCACGGCACCGTTGATGATCAGCCCGGCCCAGCCGTTCTGCACACCCAGGCCGGCGATGAGGTCGCCGACCAACGCGGTGCGCAGCGAGCCGTCGCCGTCGATCACCAGCACCCCGCCGTGACCGGGTTCGGACAGCACCGATTTGAGCAGCGCATTGTCCTGAAAGCACTTCACCGTCGTGATCGTCCCGGCGAACTGCGCGCGACCCCCGAACTGGCGCAGCTGCAAATCACAGCTGCGGACGTCGGGTCCGATCTCGTCGACCAGGTCTGCGGTCGGGCGGGGTTCGATGCTCACCGCTCGATGCTAGCGACGATGATGTCGCGGACCCACTGAGCCAGGCCGGGTTCGGCGTCGTTGTAGAAGCTGCCGTAGCGCTCGTCCTCGACATACAGGTCACCGAGGCTGCGGTGCATGTCGTCGGTGCAGTCGTAGAACCGCTCGATGTTGGCCCGGTGGCGCGCAGCCAGTTCGTCGGCCGCTGCCGAACCGGGTTCGACGCCGTCGCGCTTGGCGGCCGCGAGCGCCGCCAGAAGCGCATCGTTCTCCGCCTTGAACTCGATCCAGTCCTGCTTCGTCATCTGCGCGGTCCGCTGCTGCGATTGCCGCCACGCCTCGGTGCCGCCCCAGCGTTCTTCGGCTTCGGCGGCGTACTCGTCGGTGAACGCCTCGGTGCCGAAGATCTCGACCTGTTCCTCGGCGGTGAGTTGAACCCCACGGCGGTGTGCGCTCATCAGTTCCTCCACTGCTTTGATCGTGTGCTGTAGCCGGTCGGCCTGCTCCAGCAGCAGCCGGTGCTGTCGCTGGAGGCCGCTCGAGCACGTCCGCGTCCCCGTCGAGCAGGGCGCGGATCTGTCCGAGCGGCAGCCCGACCGCTCGGTACACCAGCACCAGATGCAGTCGTTCGATATCGGCATCGGTGTAGCCGCGGTGGCCCGCCGAGGTGCGGATGCTCGGCACCACCAGGCCGATGTGGTCGTAGTGGTGCAGGGTCCGCACCGAAACCCCGGTGAGGGCGGCTACCGCGCCGACGGTTCTGGCGTCCATGTCGCCACTATCGACCCTGACGTCGCGTGAGGGTCAAGTTCTACGGCGCACCAGCAGCACGACGAGGATGGCCAGCAGACCGGCCGCGACGGCGGCTGCGATGGGCAGCCGCGACGATTCCGGGCCGGGCGGTGGAAGCGGTTCGGGTCCCGAGACCGGGTTGCTCGCGCTGGCCACGGTTGCCTTCGCCTGTGCCGCGGCGACCTTGGCGGCCGACGTCAAGCTCTCGTCGGGGGTCGGCGCTTTTTTGGCGGGCGCTTTCTTGACCGGGGCCTTCTTCGCCGCGCCGTTCTTGGCCGGAGCCTTCTTGGCGGGGGCCGCCTTCTTCGCGGGCGTCTTTTTCGCCGCCTTCGCGGGGGCTTTCTTGGCCGGCGTCTTCTTCGCTGCCTTCTTGGCTGCCTTGGCCGGCGGTTCGGACTGCGCGTCCGGCACCGGCGGTCCCGACTCGGAGGCCGGCGGCGTGCCTTCCGGCTTCTCGTCGGGTCGGCCCTGCTGGTCTGCCATCGGGCTGCTCCTTTGCAGTTTCTGTGTCTCGGCCGGCAACGGTTCCATCATGCCAGGTCGGCCACGTGCTAACCGGTGACGGCCAGTCCGGCGGCCAGGGCCAGCGCGACGGCCATCATCGACAATTCGACCACCGACCGTGACCGCGACACCACCGCGGTGGCCCGGTGGGCGCGCGCGGCGGGCAGCCACATCGTCCTGTTGCGCCAGCCCAGCACCACCAACGCGGCCGTCATCGCGATCTTCGCCGACAACACCCGCCCGTATCCGGTGGCGTACAGGTCCGCGGCCGAATCCAGTCGCACCGCGGCTCCGAGCACCCCTCCGGCCAGCAGCGCCACCACACACCACAGCGACAACGTCGAGAAGCGCGGCAGCAGCCGGGCCCACTGGCCGCGATGCTCGACCGTGAGCAGCAGCGCGGCCAGCACGCCACACCACAGCGCCGCCGCCAACATGTGTACCGCCACCGCGAACCCACCCAGCGCGCTGTCGGAGAAGTGTCCCGTCAGCGGCCGCGCCACCACGCCGATGGCGGCCACCCCGGTCAGCATCACGACCGTCGAGATCGCACGGGGCGCGGCGAGCGCCGCGACGCACACCACCGCCGCCGCGGCCAGCGCCACCAGCCCGGCCCGCCCCGCCGTCGTCGCGACCACGAAATCGGCCACCGTGCCCATGTCGAGCCGCAACACCCGGATGCCCGCGGTCTGCGCGGCGGCCACCACCAACCTGGTCAGCTCGGACAGCAGCCAGACCCCGGCACTGGCGGCCAGCGGCGGTGCGGCCCGGGATACCAGCTCAGCGCGGTACCGATCCCCATCGAGCATCGGCACCGCCGCCAGCCCCAGCGCGACGACCGCCGCACAGTCGGACACCGCGCGCACCAGCGTTTCGGTCAGCGAGGCCTGCGGGTAGGCCAGGGCCCACGCCAGCGCCGCCGCGGCCGCCACGACCAGCGCCCCGCCGGCCACCGCCCTGCACCGCGTCACGTGCGGCGCCGCACCGCCCACAGCACGCCTGCGCCCACGATGAGGACGACGCCGACGTAAAGCGGCCACATCGGGAAGCCGTTGCCGGCCGGTTCGTCCGCCGTGGTCGCCGACGGCCCGGGCGTCCCGGTGCCCGCCACCGTCAGCTCGAAGCTCCACGAACCGGAGACGACGTGCCCGTCAGCCGAGGTCGCCCGGTAGTTCACGGTGTAGGTGCCTGCCGGACCCAGCGGGCGCACCCCGACGCTGAGGACCGCGCCCTCGACCGTGGGCTCCCCGGTCGACCACAGGTTGCCGTCGGGTCCCACCACCGTCATCGCCGCGAACTGCGGCTGCATCGCTTCGTTGAACGTCGCGCTGACCGTGGTCGGCGCTTCCGTCAGCTCGGCGTTCTCGGCGGGGTCGGTGGCGATGCGGGTGGCGTGCGCGGACGCGTCCTGGGCGCCCACCAGCGCGCCCGTCGTCAGCCCGAACAGCAAAAGAGCCGCCGCGAGAACGTGTTTCATGACCGCCTCCTTGTCAGTGCGACCGTCACCGCCGCTGCCGCCACCGCCAGCGCGCCGCCGGCCAGCCAGCGGGCCGTGGTGTCGGCCGCCGTCGGCTGGGCGGGCGCGGGCTGGGCGAATTCCAGCGCAGGGACCGGGTATTCGGGTTCGCCGCCGTCGGACAGCGGTGGCTGGTCCCAGCGCACCACAGTGCCGTCCGAGTAGGTCTGGGTGGTTGGGAAGCTCACCGATTCGGCGTCAGGCAACTTGACCGAGATCCGAAACAGCGCGAACTGTTCGGGCGAGATGCCAGTGCCGGGCGCCGCCGTCCAGGTGACGGATCGGACGGTGCCCGCGGCGACGTCGCGATCCAGGCGAGCCGTCCAACCCGGCATCATCTCGGTGCGCACCGACGTCACCTCGGGCAACTCGACGCTCAATTCGGTTGTCAGCGCCCCGGTGTCGGACTCACCGGGCACCCGGAACGTCACGGTTGCGGTGCTGCCGGGGGTGGGATGGTCGGCCTCGGCATGCACGTGCGCCGACGCCGCGCCGGCGGTCGCCAACCCACCGACCAGCACGGTCGAGGCCGCCGCGGCCGCGGTGATGAGGGCGCGCGAGGACGCCCTTGCAATGGAACTCATTGGTTGATGCTTTCTGGTGTCGAGTAAGGGTCAGGTCAGCGGACGGCACCGACCGGTGGGCCCCGATGTGACACCGAAGCGGCAAGCAACAGAGCAGACCGTAGCGGCTGCTCGGCGCGGCGAACCGCGGTGACCGTCGTCGCGGCCACCGGCGCGAATCGGGCGCGCGCCACCGTGCGCGCCACGTGCGACGCGGCCCGACACAACCGTTCACCGGTGACGATGAGAACTGCACCGACCCCGACGGCAATCACATGGGCGGCCAGCATCACCCACGCGGACGGGGCGGCGCCTAGCGCGTGGTCGTGGCCGGCGGAAAGGATCAGATGCCCGAGAAGTTGTCCGGCCGCAAGCAGCGCGATCAGGATCCGGAGCTCACCGGCGCGCGGCACCGCCGCGGCCGCCGCACCCACGGTCGCGGCCAGCACGATCAGCTGAATGGCCGACGCTCCGGTCGGTGGCGTGCCGGCACCCGTCCCGTGCGCGGCCACCGCGAGCGCAGCGGTCAGCAGACCGCAGGACCACCCCCGGATGCGGACCGCGACGCGGGACGGCGAGATCGACATCTCAGCTCACGCCGAGCCGTGCCATCAGATCGGCGTCGATGCCATCGAGCTGGCGGGCGATCGCGGCGTGTGAGGAGCGCCGCTGCGGCGTCGGCATGTGCTCGGCGGCGGTGACGGCGGCCGACAGGTCGCTGAGCCGCTCCGTCATGGCCGCGACGAACTGTTTGGTCTCGGCGTCCTTCGGCTTCTTCTCGGCGACCACACGCAACGAGTTCTCCGCGCCCGCGATGCGGGCCGAAAGTTCGGCGCCGTGTCCGGAGAACTGGCCGAGCTGGGTGAGCGGAACACCTAGCCGTTCGGCGCGCCGTTCGTCGAGCACGCCCCGTACCGAGGTGGCCGCGCGGTACGCGACCGGCACCACGACCGGGGCGAGCAGTCGGGTCACGGTGAGCATCCTGCGGATCCGGCCGGGGGCGAAGATCTTGCCTTCGCGGGCGGCCTTCAGCTGGGTCTCGGCCACCTTCAGCGCCGCCCTGTCGCTTTCGCGTTGCGCGTTGAGCTGGGCCTTGAGCGCTTTGGCCTCGGCCTTACGCTCGGCCTTGAAGCGACGCCTCTCGTTCTTCGCCGCCAGCTTTGCCTCGAGCTTGGCCTTGGCCTTGATGGCGCGCGCCTCGGCTCGACGGGTGGCGCGAGTCTTGCGTCGCTTGAACGGGCTCATCCCGAGTGCCTCCCGGCTGTGGGTTCTGGTTGCGGTGCAGCCCAACACTATCGTCCGGCGCAGCCGCGGCGACGGTGGTGGGCTTGGCACCATCGTCGGATGCGGGCATGCTGGACCCACCGGGGGCCGCGAGGTTGGGTCAACTGAACAGAAATGCCCGCCCCGACGGAGCGAAGCGCGCATAGTGGACTCGTTGAAGGGGGTATGTATGCCTGCCAGCCGCCGTGTCACCCGTGCCGTGGGTGCGGTGCTAGACCTCGCGCCGCGGCATGGAGAGGTGTCACTGACCCGACTCGTCGAAGCGGTCAGCGAGGACCGTGGCCGACCGATCGAGCTCAAGATGGCCGAACTGCCGCCCGGTGTGTGCGGGCAGTGGCGGCAGTACACCGACCGCGACGTGTTCGTGATCCAGAAGGGGCTGCCCGCCTGGGACCGGACCCTGGCCCACGAACTCGGTCACCTGGTGCTCGGTCACGAGGGCACGCCGGTGGTGGAAGCGGCGCGCGAGAACGCCGAGGTGGCCAGCCTTGATCTGATCGGATACATGCTCAACCAGCGGACCGGCTGCATGGGACCCGGCGGTGAGGACGCCGAGCAGGAGGCCGAGGACTTCGCGGCCCTGCTGCTCTACCGGCTGGGCCGGTTGCCGTCGGACCGGTCCTCGATCGTCCAAGTACGGCTCGGAGAGGCATTTGGTTGATCGTCTGGGTGATCGCCGGTCTGCTCGGATTGGCCACCGGACTGCGCATCGGGTGGGCGTTGGTCAACAAGCAGTCCCTGGTGAGCACCGCGATGATCCTGGCGTTGGGCAGCCTCGGGCTGGTCGCCGCGCTGAACTGGCCGCCGTTGACGCTTCTGATCGACACCGCGCTGCGGTGGCCCAACATGTCGATGGGGCTGACCCAGCTGGCACTGATCGGCTGCGCGGCGGGCAGCTGCGTGATGATCACCACCGTCTCCTCCGGACGTAAACCCGCCACCATTCGCAAGATCGCCATGGTGCAGTACGGCATCGCCTCCGTGATCGCCGTGGTGAGCCTGGCGGCGTTCTTCAGCGCGGGGAAACAGCCGGAGATGGCGCCCGACGAATACTTGCGCCAGAACCTCAACTCCGGCAACTCGCTCCCGTGGCTGTTGCCGCTGCTGTACGTGCTGCTCGCGCTGTCGCTGGTGTCGTGGGCGGGGATGCGTTATTCCAACCGCAGCCGGCGGGGCCGCGCCCTGTTCGTCTTCACCGTCGGGATCGTGCTGATCGTGGCGGCCTCGGGGTTCTTCTTCCTGCAGGTGGTTGGCGACACCGGCCCGGTGGGGGTGCGCACCGCGGCGACGCTACTGGGCTGCGCCATGCTCGTCGTCGCGGCGGGATCGCTACTACCCAGCATCGAGGACTGGTTCGGGGCGCGTCGCGAACTGCGGGTGATCCAACCGCTGCTGACCGAGTTGGGGCGCCGGCATCCCGACATCGGGATCGGTGTGCGCCCGCGCGGCCCGCTGGCCTTCCGGGTGGCCGAACGGATGTCGTTGATCTCTGATGCGCTGTTCTTGGAGGCCACCGCCGCCGACCACAAAGGCAACGGTTCCGCGATCGACGACGACGGCGAGGAGATCGAGACGCCGGACGTGCCGCCGAGCGAACAGGCGCGGGCGATCGCGCGGTGGGTCCACAGCGGTCGCGAAGACGCCCCGAACGGCAAGAAGGTGGCCTTTCCCGGGCCGGGCTGGCTGCGCCAACCGGAGACACATTCAGACCGCGAATGGATCCTCGAGATCGCGCAGCAGTACCGCACGCTTACCCGAGCCCAGGACGGCTCGGGTAACGCGTCCGGAAACACGCAGCCTCAGCCGGCACGGCTGGAAAGCCGCTGACCCTCAGCACAGCACTTCGCCGGGCGATAGCGCCCCGCGAGCGAGGGCTAATCGTCCAGGTGCTCCCGGCGGCGCAGCTCGTCTGCCTTCTGCACGAGGTCCTGCTGGGCTTCGGTGGACAGACCGACCGTGCGCGCCGCAATACGGCGGACACCCTCGTCGCGCATGTTGGCGAGCCAGGTCAGTTCCTTGTCCAGCTTCTCGTAGTACTCGTCGTCGGTGAAGTACGCCGGCTTGATACGGAAGAAGTTGGCAAGGGCTGCCATCGTCGCTGCGGACGGGTTGGTGCGGTTGCCCGAACGAAGCTGAGACAGGTAGGGGGCTGACATGGTGATGCCCTCTGCCTTGAGCGCAGCAATCACTTCAGCCGACGTGTGCGGGCCCCGGCCCGGCGGATAAACCGTGTCGAACAGGCGGTTTAGCCGGGCGGCGAACGTCGTGCTCATCGATATGACCTCCACATGCGTAGACGAGCGGGTTTATTGGCGGCGTATTTGCTGATCATCGTAGCCAGTGTTGTGCTGACAACCAAGTGCAAACCACTCAAAAATTGACCCGCCTTGTCGTTGTAGATAGCCGCCACGGGCGGTGGCGACCCCTCTAGAGTAGGCCGACCGCGCGGGCCTGTGGGGCGTTCTGGCAAATAATAACGCTCGCGTCGTATTTGATTTGCCAGCACATACGGCGCCGGAACCTCACCAATGGCGCCAAACAACACTGGCAACGCCCATCACGCGCATGTCACAAGCCGAGACCGTTTGCTAGTAAGGCGAGCTTAGTAAAGTTTCGCTATCGGCGTACCAGCACGTTCGGCACGGGCCGTCGTCGGACCGCCCCGACCGCCATGGCGAGCGCGGCGATCGTGGCCACGGACCCGGTCGCGGCCACCGCGGCCCACCTCATCCCGAGGGCCGCGTCGAAGAGGATCCACACGCCGAACGACAAGAACAGCACACTCGCGAGGTTGTGCAGGAACCGCACCGGCAACCGGCGGTGCAGAACCGCGCCGGCCGCGATCGCCACCCCGTCGGCCGCCACCATGCCGACCGTCGCCCCGATCCACACCCCGGCCCAGTGGTGATCGCTGGCCAGAGCCACCGTGGCGAGCATTGTCTTGTCGCCCAGTTCGGCGAGGACGAACGACGAGACGATCGCGGGAACGACGAACCGCGCTTCGGCCACCCGGATGTCGCCGTCGTCCCCGCTGTGTCCGGAACGCCATGTCCACGCGGCGAACAGCAGGAAGGCGATGGCCGCGGCGAACGCGATCGGCCGATCGGGCAGCGTCAACCCGAGGAAATGGCCGATGGTGACCGACAGGCCGTGCACCAGCATCGCCGCCAGGCCCACCCCCGACAGCACCACCCACCACCGGTGGCGCAGCGCGTAGGTGATTGCGATCAGCTGCGACTTGTCGCCCAGTTCGGCGACGAACACCACGGCCAGGCTGATGACTATCGCGGTGAGCATGAGAAAGACCTTTCGACGCGTCGCCGACGGGCCACATGTTCAGCGGTCCGTCAGCTTCGGTCGAAGGTCTCGCCCACCGCCACTCGGTCGAGTCGCGGTTCGTGGGCCGGGCTTGCGCCAGTATGTCGACCCGACGATTGGGGGCTACTCCCCTTCGCTGACGTGACCGACCATAGCGGCCTTCGGCACGGCGCGCCACCGCCACGGAGATTTCGGGCACCCGAAACAATTGTTCAGGAGGCTGAATCGAATGCTTCGAAATGCCTTACGCCGCAAGCAGCATCGCAAGAATGGCGGTGTCGGGATGGCTGATCGGGTCGACGCCGACGCGGCTGACCATCGACGTCACCGTGCCGTCTGCTTCGGCCTCGACCCACGCGGCCCGGTGTTCGAGGCCCAGATGCGGAAGCCCGGGCAGCAGAACGCAACCCGACGCGGCGCCCGTGCACTCCGGCAGCGACGGCGTGGTCTCCGAAGGTGGATGCAGCATCAGCAGTGCCGGGGGCTGCTGATGCGCGAAATGGCCTGGGGCGACCGCTGACTCGCCGATCACCGTGCCTTCTGCGACCACAAGGCCGACGGTGTCGGGCTCGGGTTCGTCGGGCAACTCTTCACGGGCCCCGAAAATCGTTGTAGTGGCCAGCAAGCCGGGCAGTGACGCGACCCGCACCGCCAGCGTCAGGAGCTGCGCCCACTCTTTGGTGGAGTCCGGCCAACGACCCGAGATGACGAAGCCCTTGAGCGCGCCTCGTGAGTGAAACGGGGCGATCTCGATCGCCCGACCGGAGCTCTTTTCCATCCTGCCTCCGCGCCTTCGTTATTGGCTCAGGATGCGGTGCAAACGCTTGGCACACAAGACGACACGGGTGCTAACCGTCGACTTTGTGGCGCCGGACCGTCCACACCACACGGTAAGACCCGTCGGCAGGCACCCAGCCGAACTCGCGCGAGTCCATGGCGCCAGGCACACCGGGATTGTCGGACAGGGCCTCGAATGTCGCGTCACGACCGGCGCCGCGCACCTCGCCGACCCGCTTGACGAGCCAGCGGGAGGACAGCGTCGGATCGCGAAACACCCGCAGCTGGCCCGGCCGCGGAGTTCGGCAGCGCAGCCCGAGGAGCCCATCGCCGGGGGACAGCGTGGGCAGCATCGAATCCTCGACGACAGCGAATCGTCGTAGCGGCCAACTACACCGTCGATGGTTGCGGCCCATCCCCGAAGGGTAAGTTAGGAGCCATGCTGCATCGACTGTTCGCCAACGCAACCCCTGCCCATGCCCACTGCGACTTGTACTGCGGCGTCTACGACCCCGCCCAGGCCAAGATCGAAGCGCTCTCGTGTCTGAAGACGATTCAGAAGTACCACGACTCAGACGACGAGCACTTCCGCGCCCGCTGCGTCATCATCAAGGAGCGCCAGGCCGAGGAGGTCAAGCATCACCTGATGGTGCTGTGGGCCGACTTCTTCGCCAAGGAGCACTTCGAGCAGTTCCCGAACCTGCACCAGTTGTTCTGGGACGGTGTGCACGGCGCCGGTGACGTGAAGAAGTCGCTCGATGTCGCCGT
Organism: Mycolicibacterium pulveris; assembly: GCF_010725725.1. Lineage (NCBI taxonomy): Bacteria > Bacillati > Actinomycetota > Actinomycetes > Mycobacteriales > Mycobacteriaceae > Mycobacterium > Mycolicibacterium pulveris. Next base: position 2,626,858 of record NZ_AP022599.1, read on the forward strand.
GGCCGAGAAGCTGCTCAAGACGATCGACGAGATCGCCGACATCTTCTGGCAGACCGACAAGGGCAAGCAGATGGGTGTCTATCCGCCCGCCTGAGCCCGTCCATCCCACTCAATAAACAGAGCCGCCGGAAATCTTCCGGCGGCTCTTTCGTGCGGGCTCAGAACAACACGATCAGGGCGAGGATGCCCAGCAGCACCAGCGCGATCACGCCGGCGCGCACACAGGCCACCATCTGCGCGCGGGTGTAGACGTTCGAGGAGGCCTGCCACTCAGACGGCGGTACCGCAGATCCCGGACCCATCGGATATGACCCCATCAAGTACTCCTGACCTGCACGTTCGCTAGTTCTCCTCAGTGAGCCGTGTCACAAACGCCACGTTGTGACGCCGATCATAGCGGGTGGGATCCACGGCGCGAAATCAACCATCGGCACGCCGAGCTCGATGTTCGCCGACCCGGTTAGGGTTAGCTCAGCTATGGATTTCGCTCGTGCCGGTGGACGGGTTGCGTGAACGCGGTCACATTATCCACAGTGATCTTCAGTGGCCGCACGGATTGGGCGGCTCACAGCGGTTACCGGCTGATCATGGCCTGTGGATGAACCTGTGGAAACTGTGGATAGTCCGGAATTGCTGATCTCGCAGGGCGGGGCCGCACGTGCGGGGTGCCCCCGCGTCGTCGCTAGGCTGGTCGGATGATCCAGGTGTGTTCCCAGTGCGGAACGCGGTGGAACGTGCGCGACCGGCGCCGGGTCTGGTGCCCGCGCTGCAACGGCACCCTTCTGGCGCCCGCAGGGCCCGAACCGGGCACCGAGTGGAGCGCGGCCGCCGTGGCTGCGCCTGCGCGGCCGTCCGCGCGGGGCGCGACACCGCCGCGCCTGCCGCCGGGCTACCGCTGGATCGCCGTGCGCCCCGGAGCCCCGCCGCCGCCGCGACGCGGGCGTAGACCGCTCGGGCCCACCCCCCGCTACACGGTCATCCCGCGGTGGGGGTTGACCGAGCACTTCGACCACACCGACGAGCAGCAGTCGGCACCGACGACCGGCCCCGCGCTCGCGACCGTGCGCAGCCTGCTCGTCGCGACGATGATCGTGCTGGGTGCCGCGGCGTTCATCCACCTGGTGCGCTACGCCCTGCTGATCATCAACCGCAGCATGCTGCTCAACCCGTGGATCGCCGGGTCGGCGACGTGGCTGGGAGTCGGCATCAGCGTGATCGCGATGTTCATGGTCTTCGCCAGCTTCGTGGTCCTGGCCAACTGGCTGGTGGCCCGGCGCGCCGCCGCATTCGCCCACCGCGGGCACGTCGACCCCCGGCCGGGCTGGGCGCTGCGCGCCGGGTGCCTGGTGCCGCTGGTCAACCTGGCGTGGGCACCGGTGTTCGTGCTCGAGCTCGCGGGGGTCGAGGAGCGGTTGACCTGGCTGCGCAGGCCGGTGGTGATGTGGTGGCTGGTGTGGGTGGCCAGCTACGTGGTATCGATCTGGTCCATCGCGACGAGCTTCGCCCAGGACGCCCAGGGCATCGCCGACAACACGGTCACGACGATCGTTGCCTACCTGCTGGCCCTGGCCGCATTCCTGCTGGCGTACAAGGTCTTCGAAGGTTTCGAACGACAACCGATACAGCGTCCGACCAAACGCTGGGTGATGGTGTCGGAGGCCGAAACCCCCGAAACCCCCGAAACCCCCGAAAGCGTTGCCGCGGTAGAGGCTTCGGGACAGAACCCGGCTACCGTATCCGTATGATCTCGGCCGAAGGCGGAGCCGCCGAATCGGCGGATTCGGCACCAGAACCCGGCGGCCACCCGTTTGTCGTCGCGCACCGCGGCGCCTCGGCCGACCGGCCCGAGCACACCCTGGCCGCCTACCAGCTGGCGCTGGAGGAAGGCGCCGACGGCGTCGAGTGCGACGTGCGGCTGACCCGCGATGGTCACCTCGTGTGCCTGCATGACCGCAAGGTCGACCGCACGTCCAACGGCACCGGGGTGGTCAGCGAGATGACGTTGGCGCAGTTGCGTGAACTCGATTACGGCTCATGGCATCCCAGCTGGCGCTCGAACTCGGGGCACGGCGACACCGGCCTGTTGACCCTCGAGGAGCTGGTGACGCTGGTGCTGGACTGGAACCGCCCGGTGAAGCTTTTCATCGAGACCAAACACCCCGTCCGCTACGGCGCGCTGGTGGAGAGCAAAGTGCTCGCCCTGTTGCACCGGTTCGGTATCGCGTCACCGGCATCGGCCCGTCTGGCCAGGGCGGTGGTGATGTCGTTCTCGGCGGCCGCGGTGTGGCGGATCAGGCGTGCGGCACCGATGCTGCCGACGGTGCTGCTCGGCGACACGTCGCGGCTGTTGGGCGGCAGCGCCGCGACCACGGTCGGGGCCACCGCCGTCGGGCCGTCGATCATGACGTTGCGCCAGCATCCGGAGCTCGTCGATCGCGCCGCCGCGCAGGGCAGGGCGATGTACTGCTGGACCGTCGACCATTTCGAGGACGTCGGCTACTGCCGCGACCTCGGGGTGGGATGGGTGGCCACCAACCATCCGGGCCGCACCAAGAGCTGGCTGCAGGACGGGCTGACCGGCGCCGGCCGCTAGCGCACCGCAGCTTACAAGCGGCCGCCCGCGGCCTTGGGAGCCGCAGAATCCGTTGCTCGCGAAGGGATTTCGCGTGCGACAAAGTCCTCGAGATGGAACAGGTTGGTGCCGGCCCGGTCGGCGACGCGCACCAATGTCGTCATCAGCGACATCTCCTCGACCTGTTCGGCCAGGAACCACTGCATGAACTGCTCGCCGAGGTAGTCGCCCTCGTCGCGGGCGACGCTGGCCAGTCTGCCGACCTGCTCGGTGACGGTGCGTTCCAACTCCAGCGCCAGCGTGAGCGCTTCGCGCACCGTTCCGAACGCGTTGCGCACAGCGTCCACCCCGGGGATCTCCACGTCAATCCCCCGGTCGAGCAGGTACTGCACCAGCATCATCGCGTGGTTGCGCTCCTCGACCGACTGGCCGTAGAACAGCTTGGCCAGCTGGGGCAGGTCGGCGCCGTCGAAGTAGACCGCGATGGCAAGGTATTGCTGTGAGGCGCTCAATTCGCTCCGGATTTGCTCTTGGAGCAAGCCGTGGAATTTCGTGTCGTGAGCCTCAACTGTGGTCATGGGAGCGACGATATAGCAGGTCAGACCGGGTTGTCAGCGAAGGTGCGCCTAAGACAGGCCAGCTTTCCCTAACTAAGCCTGCCCAGTGTGACGCCGCTGACATTTCCCGGATTGGGTTTGCTGTGACGGCTCATGGTTGGGCGTCTAGGACGTCTTGGGGCACCGGTGCATCCGAGCGCATGGCGTCGAACAGTTGCTCGGCGGCGTCGCTGTCCCAGACCACCACCGAGCCCGCAGCGCTGCCGGTGAATTCGCCGATCGGCACGGTCACCGTGGTGACGTCGCCACGCATCGCCCACGCCAGCCGCGCCAGGTCCCAGATGTGCGCGCCCTCGTCGACGGCGACGGCCTTACTCAGCGCCTCGGCCATCGGTTGCCAGCGCAGCGGGTTGAGCAGCACCACGGGGCTGGCCGCGCGGTGCAGCAGCGCGGCCATGAAGGCGCGCTGGCGCAACATCCGGTCCAGATCGGCGCGCGGCGTGGCGCGCGTACGCACGTACCCGAGCGCGCTGCGCCCGTCGAGCTGCTGACACCCCGCGGGCAGGTCGATACCGGCCAACGGGTCGTTGACGGGCTCGTCGAGGCACATCGTGACGCCGCCGACGGCGTCGACCATCACCGCGAACCCGTCGAACCCGATCTCGGCGTAGTGGTCGAGGCGCAGCCCGGTGGCCTGTTCGACGGTCTGGGCCAGCAGCGGCGCGCCGCCGAGCGTGAACGCCGCGTTGATCTTGTCGCTGCCGTAGCCGGGAACCTCGACGTAGGAGTCGCGCGGAATGGACACCAACGTGGTCTCGGTGCTCGACCAGAGCGCGGGGATGTGGAGGAGCAGGATCGTGTCGGTGCGGCCGTCGCCGAGGTCGCCGCCGGTGGCCAGGTCGGCCTGTTGTTCGGGCGTCAGGTTCTGGCGGCTGTCGGACCCGACGAGCAGCCAGGTGGTGCCCGACCCGGCGGCCGGTCGGCCCGGGTAGTTGGTCAGCGCGGGTATGCGCTGCAGCGAACGGTCCAGCCAAATCCCGGTGGCCACTGTCGCGACCACCATCACCAGCAGGCACGCGAGCAGAACTCGGCCCCAATGTCGTTGGCGGCGTGGCTTTTTCGATTTCTTTGGGGCAGGCGGCGGAGGCGGCTGACGCGGGGCAGGAGGCTTGCGCGGCGGTGGCGGCCTGCGGGGCGGTGGCTGGCGCGGGGGAGGCGGAGGCGGTGGGGGCCTGTGTTGCGGGGTCGGCGGGTGGGGTGGCCCCGGTGGCGGTGGCTGGCGCGGGGGCGGCGGCGGTCGGTAGGTGAGATCTCGGCGGATCACCTGTGACGGCTCTCGACGAACCCGGGGGTCCCGGCCCCTGGGTGGTCGCGGCGCGTCGGTCACAGAAAGAAATCTACGTGGCGGCCGCCGGTTTTCACTGCAGCCAGCTCAGGTGCCCTGCGGCAATCGTGTAGCCGACGAACGCCACCGCGTCGATCAGCGTGTGCGCGATGATCAGCGGCCACAGCCGCCCGGTGCGCAGATAGACGTAACCGAAGACCAGGCCCATCGCGAGGTTGCCGAGGCCGGCGCCGAAGCCCTGGTACAGGTGATACAGGCCGCGCAGTGCGCTCGAAGCGAGCACGGCGACCACCGGGTTGACCCGTAGTTGGCGCAGCCGGGTGAGCAGGAAGCCGACCACGATCACTTCCTCGGCCCAGCCGTTGGCGAAGGACATCAGCAGCAGCACCGGAATGCGCCACCACGTGTCGTACAGTTCGGCGGGTTCGACCGAAGCGTTGAGCCCGAGGACGCGGGCGATCTGATAGAGCGCCAGGCCCGGGATCCCGATCAGCGCGGCGAGGCCGACGCCGCCGAGCACGTCTGGGCGCCACCGCGGCAGGCCGAGGCCGATCCGGTCGGGGCCCAAGCCGCTGCGCCACAACAGATATACGCCCAGCGCGCCCCATGCCAACAGTTGAAACAGCCCGGCCAGGTTCAACCCGAGGTCGATCAGGTCGAACTGCGAGCGGCGCGGGTTGAGCGCGACGACCTGACCGGCGAGGCCGAGCAGGACCGATTCGGTGAGGCGCAGCAGCGCGGTATACGCCGACAACGCGAACGTCACGGCCAGCACGACGCCGACTTCGATGCGCAGCGCGCGTCGCTGCGGTTCGCTCAGGTCGTTCGCGCCGCCGGTCACCGCAGCTACGGTAGCGGGCGGGGGTTCGCGTCAGGCCCGGCGCGCGCGCAGCCCGTTGAGGAAGGGGCAGCCGAGCAGGATCCTGATCGCCTGGCTCAGCCCGGTGACGTCGTCGACCGGTTTGGCGAACGGCAGCCGCACGTCGTGGTCGCCCTCGTCGTTCTCCACCCGCAGCCGCACGCCGTAGCGGTCCAGCCCCAGCGGGCGCACCCGACCGCGCCGCATCGACATGGGCAGCCGGCTGGCCAGCCGGTCCACCAGATCGCGGTGCGCGGACTCCAGGTGCAAAAGCCAGCCGGACTCCATGGCGCAGAACGGATCCGGCCGGGCCGCCAGCAGTTCGCTCACGCCGATCGATTCGGCGCCGGTCGAGTCCGCGGCCACCACCGAGTCGACCTCCAGCCGCAGCAGTGCGTACCGCAGATCGTCGGCATCGCGGAGCGGACCGGAGTTCACCTGCAGCAGCGCCGGGTTGGGGTCCTCCGATGCGACCAGGTCGAGCAGCGGCGCGACGGCCGAATCGGGAATGTGGTGCAGGCGGCCGCGGATCCACACCAGCGAGCGCACCGGTTCGCGCAGCGGTAGCGGCGCGTAGTCGGTCATCTCCATGAAAGCGGGCACCCCGGCGGGGCCGGCGGTGGCCACCTGGCCTGCCAGCAAGGCGCCGTGCGGGACGGTGACCGCGAAGCTGCCGTCGTCCAGCAGGTGATGTACGGGAGATTCGGCGGGGTCCATGCCCTCGACCGCGAGCATCGCCCCTCCTGCCTTGGCGCATGCGCTGCGGATCCGCTCGGCCGTCGTCGGTGCCATCGTGGTGGTCGCCATGTCCCTCCTATGGTTAGGTGAGCCTAACTTAACTAGGCCCGGCCGCCTCGCGCAAGGCTTACGTGCAGCGGAACGGGATTACCGGGGTGAACCGATAGGGTTGAGCCGTGCCACGCATCGCCTATCTCGGACCCCAGGGGACCTTCACCGAGGTGGCGCTGCGCAAGATGGCAGCCACCGGCATGGTTCCCGGCGACCCGTCGTCGCTGGACGTGACGCCGGTGGCGTTCGAAAGCGCGGCCGCCGCACTGGCCGCGGTCCGCGCCGGGGACGCCGAGTTCGCGTGCGTGCCGCTGGAGAACTCGATCGAGGGCGCGGTGTTGCCGACCCTCGACAGCCTGGCCGCGGGCACCCCGCTGCAGATCTTCGCCGAACTCACCCTCGACGTGGCGTTCACCATCGTCGTCCGGCGCGGCACCAAGGCGGCGGACGTGGCCACCGTTGCCGCGTTTCCCGTGGCCGCGGCGCAGGTGCGCCAGTGGCTGGCGGCCAACCTGCCCGGCGCCACGCTGGTGCCCGCCTATTCGAACGCCGCGGCCGCGCACGACGTCGCCGAGAAGCGTGCCGACGCCGGGGTGAGCACGGCGCTGGCCGCCGAACGCTGCGGGTTGGCGGCATTGGCCACCGACGTCGTCGACGAGGCCAGCGCCCGCACGCGGTTCGTCCTGGTCGGATCGCCCGCGCCGCCGCCGGAGCGCACGGGCGCCGACCGCACCTCGGTGGTGCTTCGGCTCGACAACGTGCCCGGCGCGCTGGTCTCGGCGCTGACCGAGTTCGCCGTGCGCGATATCGACCTGACCCGCATCGAATCCCGGCCCACCCGAACGGAGTTGGGCAGCTACATGTTCTTCCTGGACTGCGTCGGACACATCGACGACATGGCGGTCGCCGAGGCACTAAAGGCGTTGCACAGACGTTGTGCGGATGTGCGTTATCTGGGTTCCTGGCCGACGGAATCGGCCGTCGGCGCGGTGCCGCCGGAACTGGACGAGGCAACGCGCTGGCTGACGCGACTTCGGGAGGGCAAGCAGTGAGTGGGCGGTTGGTGTTGGTCCGGCATGGGCAGTCGCATGCCAATGTCGAACGGCGGCTGGACACCCGCCCGCCGGGAGCCGCGCTGACCGACCTGGGACGTGACCAGGCGCGCACCTTCGCGCGACGCTCCGTCTCGACGCACCGGCCCGGGTTGCTCGCGCACTCCCAGGCGGTGCGGGCGAGCCAGACGGCGCACGAGATCGCCGCCGAACTCCGGCTGGACGCCTACGAATTCGAGGGCATCCATGAGGTTCAGGTCGGTGACCTCGAGAATTGCAACGACGACGACGCCATCACGGAGTTCGAGACGATCTATCAGCGGTGGCATCAGGGCGATCTGAACGTGGCGATGCCCAACGGCGAGTCCGGCCGCGACGTGCTGGACCGGTATCTGCCGACGATCAACGAGCTGCGGCTGCGCCATCTCGACGACGCCTCCTGGCAGCACGACATCGTCGTCGTCAGCCACGGCGCGGCGATCCGGCTGGTGTCAAAGGTGCTGGCAGGCGTGGAAAGCAGCTTTGCGTTGGACCACCATCTCGGCAACGCCGAATCGATCGTGTTGGCGCCGATCACCGACGGCCGCTGGAGTTGTGTGCAGTGGGGCGCACGCACGCCGCCGTTCTATCCGGAGCCCGATGTGCAGCCGGTCCGGGACGCGCTGCAGTCAGCTGACCCGATGGGCTGACACCACCACGGCGCAGGTGCAGCCGACCGTCTCGCAGTCGATCCGAAACGTGTGCACCACCTCCGGCATCGCGCAGTCGGGTTCGGTGCATTCGGCGCGCGCGGACGCGTGATGGATGACGGTGCCGTGGCAGTGGTCCAGGCCGGCGCGACAGTCGCGACAGTCACTGCTCATGGCCCGTTCATAGCACCGCGCGACGACAATTCGGGGATGCCGCGCCCGTCATCCCCAACCCAGTTCGTGCAGGCGCTCGTCGTCGATGCCGAAATGGTGGGCGATCTCGTGGATCACCGTGATCGCCACCTCCTCGACCACCTGTTCCTCGGTCTCGCAGCTGTCCAGCAGCGCCTCGCGATAGATCGTGATGGTGTCCGGCAGCGAGCCGGCGTACCACGAGTCGCGCTCGGTCAGCGCGATGCCCTGATACAGGCCGAGGAGATCGCGCTCCTCGTCGTTGCGGGCCTCGACGAGAACGACGACGTTGTCGATCGCATCCGCAAGCTTCGGAGGAATGAGATCAAGCGCCTCGGAGACCAACTCCTCGAACCGTTGCGGGCTCATCCGCACGGCCACGCCGCTACTGCCCCGGTGGCGGCGGCACCGGTGCCGGTGCGGGTGGCGGAGGCGCCGGTGCGGGTGGCGGGGGAAGGATCCCCGGCGGCGGTGGTGGCGGCGGCACGCCCGGCGGTGGCGGCGGGGCACCGGGCGGCGGCGGGACTCCCGGTGGCGGCGGCGGGCCGTTGAGGAAGGTGTTGCCCGGTTGCTCGGGCTCGGTGGGCTCTGAGCTCTCCTCGGCGCCCACCTGCTGGCCGTGTTGGGTCGAATCGGTGGTGGCGCTGCTGCTGCCGCCGCCGTGCGTGGTCCCGCTGCTGCTGCCGCTGCTACTGCTTCCGCCGCTGTAGGACTGGTCGCTGGTCGCCGCCGACGAGCTGATCTCGGGCATCGGGATCGGCGGGAAATTGAGCCGTTCCTGGGGAATGTCGGGCGGCGGGATCGGGGGCTGACCGTTGATCAGCAGCGGACCCTTGGCGCTGTTGAGCAGCGTCGACCAGCCGCCGTTGCCGAGCGTCGCCCCGATGCTGCACGACACCTGCTTGCTGCCTGCCGTCCAACTCGGCAGCGAAATCGTGCTGTAGATCAACGTCAGCGTGGTGCTGCGCAACTCGATCGGCGCCAGGTAGTCGTCGGTCATCCGGGTGCAGGCGTCCTTGATGAAGGCGTCCTGCTCGGGTTCGGGCGGAAGCGCGTCGGGGAACCTCTCGGCCAGGTTGACCGCGCCGGTCACCTCCATGGCGTGCGGTGCGGCGCAGTCGACGGGAACGTCGGTCGGCTGGTTGGTCGACGGCTCGATCCCCAGGCAGGTGCCCGCGGGCCAGACCTTGGACTGGTCGTTGTCGGCGACCTTGCCCTTGAACGGCAGCTGCTGGTTGTTCGGGCCGGGCAGTTGCAGACCGCACAGCATGCGGCGTTCGCCCTGGTTGCGCCAGGCCCGGTCGCCGGACCACAGCATGCTCACGGTGAACCGGCTGTTGGGGTCGTAGTCCGCGCCGAGGTAGCGGCGCACCGAGGTCGCGCACTGCTCCTGGCTGATCTGCTGGATCCGCGTCGGCGACGGCGGCTCGGCATCGGGCCCGTACTCGCTGCCCGGATAGGTGCGCATGTCCACCGACTGGGCGACCTCGAAGCGGTGTTCGTCCTTGCAGTCGACGATCTCGGCGGCGTCCGGCGTGCGATCCGGCCAGTTCAGGCAGTCACCGGCCTTGGCGTGCTCGAACGTTTCGTTGCCGCGCGGGCCCAGCGAGATCGTGCTGGCGGTCAGGCCTGCGGTGCCGTCGCGCTGCGGCACCGCGATGATCAAACCCGCGACGAGCAACGCACCCAGCGCGGTCAGCAGCAGCCCGCGGCGCGTCGGCGTGGCATGCAGGCTGTGCCACCACGCCACCCGCTGCGGCCGCTCGTCGCGCTCGGGTTCGTCCAACATCTGCTCCATTGTGACAGGCGTGTCGGGCCATGCGACAAGTGATGCGTTTGTAAAGTTATGGGGTTGTGGCTGGGCCGGTTGCGCCGCGACTTCTGCACCAGGGTCGTTGCCGCACTCGGATCACAGCCCCTGCGGCAGAAATCGAGGCACCGAGCCGTCGGGCCGACCTCGAGATGTCCGATCCTGCGCGCCGAAAGTAGTGTGACGCCCGTGATCGACCTCAAGCTGCTGCGCGAAAATCCAGACGTCGTCCGCGCCTCGCAGCGCGCTCGCGGCGAAGATCCGGGCCTCGTCGACGCGCTGCTCGAGTCCGACGCCGCGCGGCGGGCCGCGGTGACCGCCGCCGACAACCTGCGCGCCGAGCAGAAAGCCGCCAGCAAGAAGGTGGGCAAGGCCTCGCCCGAGGAACGGCCGGCGCTTCTCGACGAGGCCAAGAGCCTCGCCGAGAAGGTCAAGGCCGCCGAAGCCGCCCAGGCGGAAGCCGAAAAGGCTTTCACCGCAGCGCATATGGCGATCGCCAACGTGATCATCGACGGCGTGCCTGCCGGCGGCGAAGACGACTTCGTCGTGCTCGAGACCGTCGGCGAACCGCGGGCCATCGACAGCCCCAAGGACCACGTCGAGCTCGGTGAAGCACTGGGGTTGATCGACCTGGAGCGCGGCGCCAAGGTGTCCGGGGCGCGGTTCTACTTCCTCACCGGTGCGGGTGCCCAACTGCAGCTCGGGCTCATGCAGCTCGCGGCGCGGCTGGCGACCGACAACGGGTTCACGCTGATGATCCCGCCGGTGCTGGTGCGGCCCGAGGTGATGGCAGGCACCGGGTTCCTCGGCGCGCACAGCGAAGAGGTGTACCGGATCGAATCCGACGACCTGTATCTGGTCGGCACCTCCGAGGTGCCGCTGGCCGGCTACCACGCCGACGAGATCCTCGACCTGTCCGGCGGACCGCTGCGCTACGCCGGCTGGTCGTCGTGCTTCCGCCGAGAGGCAGGCAGCCACGGCAAGGACACCCGCGGCATCATCCGCGTGCATCAGTTCGACAAGGTCGAGGGGTTCGTCTACTGCACCCCGGATCAGGCCGAGGCCGAACACGACCGGCTGTTGGGCTGGCAGCGCGAAATGCTGGCCAAGATCGACGTGCCGTATCGGGTGATCGACATCGCCGCGGGGGATCTGGGAATGTCGGCGGCGCGCAAGTTCGACTGTGAGGCATGGCTTCCCACCCAGCAGACCTATCGCGAGCTGACCTCGACGTCGAACTGCACGACCTTTCAGGCGCGTCGGCTGGCGGTGCGCTACCGCGACGAGAACGGCAAACCGCAGATCGCCGCCACGCTCAACGGGACGCTGGCCACCACCCGCTGGCTGGTGGCGATCCTGGAGAACCATCAGCAACCCGACGGCAGCGTCCGCGTTCCCGAGTCGCTGGTGCCGTTCGTCGGCACCGAGGTGCTCGAGCCCAAGCGGTAGCTAGTCGCCGAGCAGTTCGTCGAGCATCGCGGTGAACTGCTCGGGGTCAGCAGGCGTGAAGGCGGGCCGCCACCGGTTGTCGGCGACGTCGAGGGTGATCAGGGTCTTCTTCAACGGCCTGCCGACGTCCAGCGGGAGCCAGCGGCGCAGGTCCGAGCTGCCCCAGATGCGGAACCGGTGGAGCCAGTTCAGCGGTGTCGCGGTGTAGCGACGGATCGACGACAGCGGAATGACCTTCGACGTGCCAGACGGAAAGTGGTAGCGGCGCAACGTGATCGCCTCACGATCCAACTGGATCAGTCCGTCGTCGTAGTACTGCCGCGGCGCGCTCACAGCTTCTTGCACCGCAGCTCGTGACCCTTGCTGGTCAGGCAGCGACCGTTCTGGAGGTTCCACTGCCAGCCGTGCAGGTTGCAGGTCAGCGTCGAGCCCTCCACCACGCCGAACTTCGACAGGTCGGCCTTCAGGTGGGGGCAACGGCGCTGAATCTCCCAGCCGTCCAACGTGATCGTCGCGGTGTCATCGTGGGCTTCGGCGAACCAGCCGTCGGCGTAGGCGATGCGCTCGTCGGTCAGGCACTTGAAGAACGTGTACAGGTACTCGTTGTAGCCACCGACCCGCCAGGCTTTGAACCGCGTCGACAAAAAGATCGTGTTGACCCAGTCCGGCTCGTTGTCGCGCAGCACCGTGCGCACCAGTTCCGGGGCGATCTCGAAGCCGTAGCGGAACTTCTCATCCGAAATCGGCTCGCGCACTGTACGTTTAGGGAAGTCCAGCACGACGGTCTCGGAGTGGTCGCGGCCATTCAGCCGAAGCTCGACGGGGTAGCCGATCCCGTCGCAGATCTGGTCGCTCTGAATCATGATCGGTTCGAACACCGCGCGCAGCGGTTCCAGCAGCGACTCGCCGGCCGCAAGTGCCCAGCTCGCCTTCTCGGCGGCCAGCACCGGTGCCATCCGCTCGGCGTAGTCGGCGATGTAGTCCGCCTTGCCGGTGGTGAAGATCGCCTGCACTTCGTCATCCGGCAGCGGATGGCGCAGCGAATTCAGTTGCGAGCCGGTGAATTGCGCCGTCGACCCGGGAATCATCAGCAACCCGCCGTCGTGGCCGTGCGCGCGCATCTGCTCGAGGAACACGACCTGGTCGGGAAAGATGTTGGCCGGATCGCCTGAATCGTCGTTGAGGTGGCGCAGCTCGGGATCCAGAAAGCACGGCGGGCCCGCGGACGGAATCACCCATCGCGCCCCGACCTGCGCGATGTACTGCCTGCAGCGGTCCATCTGCCGTTGGCGCTTCTGGACGCCGAACGCTTCTTTCGCCCGCGCCGGCATGTCGTAGACCATCGGGTACCAGATCGCCCCGGAGTACTGCAGCATGTGCACGTCGACCTGGTCGAAGTCGGCGTGCACCACGTCGAGGTCGACCGGGCGGGCGTCGTTCATGTTGAAACAGACCGTTTCGCCGTCGTCGACCACCAGGCCGGAGTCACCGATCGGTCCATCCGCCGGGGCCCGCAGCGCGATGATCATCACATCGAGATCGCCTTTGGGGCCGCCGACACGGTGCTTGACCGAGTCGGTGGTCTCGAAGAACCGGTGAAAGCCGACCTTCTCGAGTTCGCGGCGCAGATCCGGCACCGGAAAGTCCGGCAACAACACCACCGCGTCCTTGTTCACGTGCTCGCGCAGATTCTTCGGGTCGAAGTGGTCGGCGTGCAGATGCGAGACGTAGAGGTAGTCGCAGTCGCCGATGGCGTCCCAGTCCAGCGCGCTGTTGTCGGGAAACGGAAACCACGATCCGAAGTACGCCGGGTTCAACCAGGGGTCACACAGGATGCTTCCGGCCTTGGTGTCAATGCGAAAACCCGCATGCCCGACGCTTGTGACCTGCACCAACGACCTTTCCCCTCGATGATGGTGACCCTTCGAGCTTAACGGGAGCAGACGGCGGAAGTCGCATCCGCGCGGGCGCACTACGCTAGCGGCTGTGGAACCGGTCTACGGCACAGTCATCCAACTCGCACGCCTGGCCTGGCGCGCGCAGGGGTTGACGTTCACCGTCACCGGAGTGGAGAACCTGCCCGCCACCGGCGGGGCGGTGGTGGCCGTCAACCACACCAGCTACTTCGATTTCACCTTCGCCGGGCTGCCCGCCTATCGCCAGGGTCTGGGCCGCAAGGTGCGCTTCATGGCCAAGAAAGAGGTGTTCGACCACAAGATCAGCGGGCCCCTGATGCGCAAGCTCGGCCACATCGAGGTGGACCGCAACAGCGGCGCCGAGTCGTTCGACATGGCCTGTCAGAAGCTGAAGGACGGCGAGCTGGTCGGGGTCTATCCGGAGGCCACCATCAGCCGCAGCTTCGAGATCAAGGAACTCAAGTCCGGGGCGGCCCGCATGGCGATCGCCTGCGACGTGCCGATCGTGCCGCACATCGTCTGGGGCGCCCAGCGGATCTGGACCAAGGGCCACCCCAAGAACCTGTGGCGGCCCAAGGTGCCGATCGCGGTTGCGGTCGCAGAGCCGATCTACCCGACGTTGCCCGCCGCCGAGCTGACCGCGCTGCTGCGATCGCGGATGCAGCACCTGCTGGAACGCGTGCAGGACGACTACGGCCCGCATCCCCCTGGCGAGTACTGGGTACCGCATCGACTGGGCGGCGGGGCGCCCTCGTTGGCCGAGGCCAGTCGGATGGATGCCGAGGAGGCCGCCGAGAAGGCCGCTCGACGCCAGAGCGGTCCGGACACGACGGGCGCGCCGGGATAGCGTCGATGGAACCCGTATTCCGGACGCTTGAGGTTCTCGTCAAGGCGGCAGTCAGGGTCCACGGGATCCGGATCACCTTCAACGGGCTCGAGCACATCCCCACTTCTGGCGGCGCGGTGATCGCCATCAACCACACCAGCTACATCGACTGGCTGCCCGCCGCTTTGGCCGCGCACTACCGCGGCAGGCGACTGCGGTTCATGATCAAAGAAGAGATGCTGGAAGTGAAGGTGGTCAGCTTCCTCATCAAGAACACCGGCACGATCCCGGTGGACCGCCGTGCCGGCGCGGGCGCCTACGCGGTCGCCGTGGACCGGCTCCGCGCGGGCGAAGTCGTCGGGGTCTATCCCGAGGCCACCATCAGCCGCAGCTTCGAGCTCAAGGAGTTCAAGACCGGCGCCGCGCGGATGGCCCGCGATGCCGACGTCCCGCTGATTCCGCTCATCGTCTGGGGAACCCAGCGCATGTGGACCAAGGATCATCCAAGACAGTTGGGCCGCAGCAAGTTTCCGATCGTCGTCGAGGTCGGCGCGCCCCTGCGCGCCGCGGAGAGCATGAAGCAGACTTTGACAGAGTTACGGGCGGCGATGAGCGCGCTGTTGGACAAGGCACAGCGGGACTACCCGCATCCCCCAGGCGCGTTCTGGGTGCCGCGACGGCTCGGCGGCAGCGCGCCGACGCCTGCCGAAGCCAGGCTGCTCGACGAAGCCGAACTCGCGGAGCGCGCCAAGCGGCGCGCGGAGCGAGAAGCCAAGGGCCGCCGATGAACCGGCCCGCATTGATCGCTTCCGACGTGGACGGCACATTGCTGGACGACGACGAGAAGATCGCCCCCCGCACCCGAGCCGTGGTGCACGCGGCCGTCGAGGACGGGGCGCAGTTCGTGCTGGCCACCGGCCGTCCGCCGCGCTGGGTGCAGCCGGTCGTCGACGCACTTGGGTTCGCGCCGATGACGGTGTGCGCCAACGGGGCGGTGATCTACGACCCCGCCACCGACCGGATCGTCTCCGCGCGCACGTTGTCCGCCGACTTGCTCGCCGAACTCGCCGATATCGCCACCAGGGCCATTCCGGGAGCGGGGCTGGCGGTCGAACGCGTGGGAAACAGCGCGCACGACGCGGCGACGCCACAGTTCGTCAGCTCGCCGGGCTATGAGCACGCCTGGCTCAATCCGGACAACACCGAGGTGTCCGTCGAGGACCTGCTCAGCGCGCCGGCGATCAAGCTGCTCGTCCGCAAGGCCGGCGCCGACAGCGCTGACATGGCCGCAGTGCTGGCTGACGCGCTCGCCGGGCTCGCCGACATCACCTACTCCACCAACAACGGCCTGATCGAGGTCATGCCGGTAGGCATCAGCAAGGCGTCGGGGATCGACGAGGTGGCCCGGCCGCTGGGGATCGCCGCCGACGAGGTGGTGACGTTCGGTGACATGCCCAACGACATTCCGATGCTGGAGTGGGCCGGGTTGGGGGTGGCCATGGCCCACGCCCACCCCGAGGCGCTGGCCGCCGCCGACGAAATCACCTCGACCAACAACGAGGAGGGTGTGGCCCGCGTGCTGGAACGCTGGTGGGCGCAGTAGGTTTCGGCCCACGCCCGGGTATTTCTACGTGGGGCTGATCGGAGGGGTGAAGCGCTCCAGCTGGATCGGTTCTTCGTCGACGTACGTCGGCGGAAGGTCGACCGCGATGGCGTCGACCACCCGTGTCACGCCGCCCGTCTCGCGGTCGAAGTTGAGCGTGCCGTGCTGGAAGTTCTGCACGATCCACAGCGACTCGTGGATCTCGCCGCTGGTCGGCAGGCCCAACGCACCGCGCTCGAAACCCAGCGATCCCCACGCCTTGTAGATCTCCCCGGTCAGCGGCTGGGCCCCGGTCGCGGGCGACCAGTACATCGCGCCGCGCTCGAACGTCGCATACCGGATGCCGTCCTGACCGGACGCCTCCGGAGACGTCGGATTGCCCAGCGGGCTGTTCGCCCCGCCCATCGCCTCCCAGCGGGCGAAGATCGCACCGCCGCGCAGCATGTCCACCAGATCGGCAGGGCCCGGCGGGCTGTTGAATCGCGCCGCGATCTCCCGGATCTGATCCATCAGCGCATAGGCCGCATTGCCGGGGCACTCGGTGATCCCGACGTCGCGGTGGGTGAAGATCGCGGGCAGCGTCGGGGCGGACCCGAACGGGAACTTGGAGAACGAGCTGCCCGCCGAGGCCAGCACCACGGTGCCCCTGGGATCGATGCGATCCATGCCCAGCCGCCAGCCCAGCAGCCGGCCGGTGGTGCCCAACTGGATCGGGGTGGGCGGCACGGCGTCGAAGTTGCCCATCATCGCCACGCCCCAGGTGTCGCGGTTGAAACCGCCGGTGTGGGCGCCCTCGACGGGTCTGGTGATGCCGCCCGCACGACCTTCGAACACCTGGCCGTACTTGTCGACCAGCGCGTTGTATGCGATGTCGCACCAGCCCAACGTCCGGGTGTGGTACTCGTAGATCGAGCGCACGATACCGGCGGAGTCCTCCGGCGCGTACTCGTTGCTGCCCGCGGTGTGATGGACGATGCCGGCTCGGATTCCGTTGTCGTACCGCGGTTCTCCGCACCGCATCGATTCGTCGGCGCCCCACTGCGCGCGGCCGATGACCACCGGCGGCACGCCGGGGCTGTTCACCGCCGAGGGCAGCGGCAGGTTGTCCACCGGTGCCTGCGGCGGGCTGATCAGCACCGCGTTGAGGTTCTGCACGAACGGTTGCTCGACGTTGGCGGGCACGTAACCCAGCTCCGGCCCGTCGTCGCCGGCCTCCTGCCGGGGCGGGGTGGGCGCGGCGCCTTCGGGCCGCCTCACCGCGATCTGCACCGTGGTGGTGCGCCCGACGAACACCGGTTCGGTGCCCCGCGGACCCGCGGCTTCGGGTCCGTCGGGACCGACCCCCTCCAGGGGCTCGACGTCGTACCACGGCCCCCACGAACCGTCGGCCTTCTTGGCCCGCACCCGCGCCGACGTGCCGGTGAGATCGGATGCGGTGAGCGCGACCATCGCGAACGGCGTGTCCTGGTGGATCTCCCTGATGGTCTCGCCGCCGCCGAGATCGGTCAGCGGCTGCTCGGCCATCTTGGGCGCTTCGAGGGCGGGCGCACGCTCCTCATCGCCGCCGGGCAGGCCGCAGAGCGCCATCGGCAGCATCACAGCCGTCGCCGCGACAGCGGTGAACAGCAACGACGGCGCGGGACGACGGCACGGCACAGACCGATGTTACGTAAGTGTCAGTTGTTACTAATGTTTCGACACGGCGTGATTGGCCGGAAAGTGACCGTCCTGCAACGGCACCGCAGAGCCGCCAATGGGCTTCTGCGGTGCCGTTCGGGACAGGGTCAGGGCGCGGGGGCCGGTGGGGCGGCCGCGGGGGCCGGCGGCTTGACGGCCGACATGATCGCGGGCATCACCATGCCCTTGAGCAGATCGATCGCCTCTCCGGCGCCCAGCTGATTGGCCATGCTGGTCAGGTCGCCGATGATTCCGCCGCTGGCGGGAGCGGTGGTCGCAGGCATCGCCAGCGACGGGTCGCCCAGGATCGGGTAGGTGCCCGTGGCGGGGTCCAGCCCGATCGGCGCCGAGATCGGCACCTCGCTGGTCAGCCCGGTCGAGGCCGGCACGGCCAGCGCGGGGTCGGTCAGGGCGGGCGGGGTCGACAGCCCGGGCGCGGTCAGATCCGGCGTGGTGAGGCCGGGCGTGGTGAGTCCGGGCGTGGTGGCCGTCGGGCTGGTCGGTGCGCCCGGGTCGGTCAGCCCCGGCGTGGTGAGCGCGGGATTGGTCAACGACGGGTCGGCCAGCGCCGGGTCGGTGAGGGCCGGGGCGGTCGCCCCTGGCAGGCTCGCGCCGGGAACGGTGGCTCCGGGGACATCCAGGCTCGGCCCCGTCAGCCCCGGCGTGGTGAGGCCGGGCGTGGTCAGCGCCGGAGACGTCAGCGCCGGTGAGGTGAGCCCGGGTGAGGTCAGCGACGGCGGCGTGGTGGACCCCGTGCCGGTGAGCAGCCCCGTCGGCATCGGCGGCAGGTTGATGCCGAACTGCGACAGCCCCTGTGACAGGGCCGACATCAGCTCGCCGGGCAGGTCGGTGATCAATGCGGCCTGCACGAACTCGCGATGCTGGGCCGCGGGCTCGGTGCTCGCGGCCAGGTCGGTCACGGCGATTACTGCGGCTGGACTCGCGACTGCCAGGGCCACGACTGCGCTCGTGGCTGTGGAAAGCCTGCGTCGGCGGCGGTTCGGCACGGAAGTCTCCTCAATATATGGACTACGTCGGGTAGGTGATCTTGTGAACAACCCAGGTCTCGCGCTGTCGGCGGAGAACCGACGTGAACGACGTTACTGATGTGATTACTGAGGCAAAAGTGACGATGCGTAATCGTGAGCCGATCGCAACCTTTTGCCGCCCGCCACCGCCTTGTCGGATTCGGGCGGGCCAAGCGTGTTCGGATACCCTTGCTGCCGATGACAGCTCGTTATGACCTCTTTGTCGTCGGTTCCGGATTCTTCGGTCTGACGATTGCCGAGCGCGTGGCGACTCAGCTGGACAAACGCGTTCTCGTCGTCGAGCGTCGCCCGCACATCGGCGGTAACGCCTACTCGGAGCCCGAGCCGCAGACCGGGATCGAGGTGCACAAGTACGGGGCGCACCTGTTCCACACCTCCAACAAGAGGGTGTGGGAGTACGTGCGCCAGTTCACCGAGTTCACCGGCTATCAGCACCGCGTGTTCGGCCTGTATGACGGGCAGGCGTACCCGCTGCCCATGGGCCTGGGCCTGGTCTGCCAGTTCTTCGGCCGCTACTTCACGCCCGACGAGGCCCGTGCGCTGATCGCCGAACAGGCCGCCGAAATCAAGACCGAGGACGCGCAGAACTTCGAGGAAAAGGCGATCAGCCTGATCGGCCGCCCGCTCTACGAGGCGTTCTTCAAGGGCTACACCGCCAAGCAGTGGCAGACCGACCCCAAGGAGCTGCCGGCCTCCAACATCACCCGGTTGCCGGTCCGTTACACGTTCAACAACCGCTACTTCAACGACACCTACGAGGGGCTGCCGGTCGACGGCTACACGAAGTGGTTGGAGAACATGGCCGCCGACGACCGCATCGAGGTCCGGCTGGACACCGATTGGTTCGACGTCCGGGATCAGCTGCGCGCCGAGAACCCGGAGGCGCCGGTCGTTTACACCGGGCCGCTGGACCGGTACTTCGACTACGTCGAGGGGCGGCTGGGATGGCGCACCCTCGACTTCGAGTTGGAGGTGCTCGACACCGGCGATTTCCAGGGCACCCCGGTGATGAACTACAACGACATCGACGTGCCCTACACCCGGATCCACGAGTTCCGGCACTTCCACCCCGAGCGGGACTATCCCACCGACAAGACCGTCATCATGCGCGAGTTCTCCCGGTTCGCCGACGACGATGACGAGCCCTACTACCCGATCAACACCGAGGCCGACCGCGCCCTGCTGGCCGCGTACCGGGCTCGGGCCAAGGCCGAAACCGCTTCTGCGAAGGTGTTGTTCGGCGGTCGGCTGGGCACCTATCAGTATCTCGACATGCACATGGCCATCGCCAGCGCGCTGAGCATGTACGACAACATCCTCGCGCCGCACCTGCGGGACGGCGCCCCACTAAGCAACGGCACAGAAAGTAGCAGCGCATGAGTGACATTCCGTCCGGCGCGCTCGAGTCCGGAGAATCCAGGGCCGTCAGCCTGCTGGCGCGCATCATCTCGCCGCGCTCGGGTGAACCGCTCGACGTCCGCAAGCTCTATATAGAGGAATCGACCACGAATTCGCGTCGCGCACACGCGCCGAGTCGCACCAGTCTGGAGATCGGTGCCGAATCGGAGGTGTCGTTCGCGACGTACTTCAACGCGTTTCCGGCCAGTTACTGGCGGCGGTGGTCGACGCTGGACACGGTGGTGTTGCGCCTCGAGTTGACCGGTAGCGGGCGGGTGGACGTGTATCGCTCGAAGGCCACCGGCGCCCGGATCACCGTGGGCGGTGCGCCGTTCAGCGGCGAACCCGCCGCCGTCGAGTTCGAGATCGACCTGTCCCCGTTCGAGGACGGCGGCTGGATCTGGTTCGACATCACCACCAACAGCAACACCACGTTGCACAGCGCGGGGTGGTATGC
Organism: Mycolicibacterium pulveris; assembly: GCF_010725725.1. Classification (NCBI taxonomy): domain Bacteria; kingdom Bacillati; phylum Actinomycetota; class Actinomycetes; order Mycobacteriales; family Mycobacteriaceae; genus Mycobacterium; species Mycolicibacterium pulveris. Next base: position 2,647,098 of record NZ_AP022599.1, read on the forward strand.
CTCGAAGCCCGCGCCGGGCCGCGCCAACATCGCGGTCGGCATCCCGACGTTCAACCGGCCCGCCGACTGCGTCAACGCGCTGGCCGCGCTGACGGCGGATCCGTTGGTGGACGAGGTGATCGGCGCAGTCATCGTCTCCGACCAGGGCACCAAGAAGGCCAAGGACCATCCGGGGTTCGAAGCTGCGGCCGCGGCGCTTGGCAACCGGCTCTCGATCCACAACCAGCCGAACCTCGGCGGCTCCGGGGGCTACAGCCGGGTGATGTATGAGGCGCTGAAAAACACCGACTGCGAACAGATCCTGTTCATGGACGACGACATCCGCATCGAGCCGGACTCGATCCTGCGGGCCTTGGCGATGAACCGGTTCGCCAAGGCGCCCACCCTGGTCGGTGGCCAGATGCTCAACCTGCAGGAGCCCTCCCATCTGCATGTGATGGGGGAGATGGTCGCCCAAGAGAACTTCATGTGGACCAACGCCGTCAACACCGAGTACGACCACAACTTCGCGAAGTTCCCGCTCAGCGACGAAGAGGAGCCGCGAAGCAAGCTGCTGCACCGCCGCATCGACGTCGACTACAACGGCTGGTGGATGTGCATGATCCCGCGCCAGGTCGCCGAGGAACTCGGTCAGCCGCTGCCGTTGTTCATCAAGTGGGACGACGCCGACTACGGGTTGCGCGCGGCCGAGCACGGCTACGGCACCGTGACCCTGCCCGGGGCGGCGATCTGGCACATGGCGTGGAGCGACAAGGACGACGCCATCGACTGGCAGGCGTACTTCCACCTGCGCAACCGGCTGGTGGTCGCGGCCCTGCACTGGGACGGCAACATCCGCGGCCTGCTGGCCAGCCACTTCAAGGCGACCATGAAACACCTTCTGTGCCTTGAATACTCGACCGTTGCCATCCAGAACAAGGCGATGGACGATTTTCTGGCCGGCCCCGAGCACCTCTTCTCGATCCTGGAGTCGGCGCTGCCGGACGTGCGCAAGATGCGTCAGCATTTCCCCGATGCGGTGGTGCTGCCCGGCGCCACCGCGCTTCCGCCGCCGTCGGACAAGCTGCGCAAGAAAGTGAAGATCCCCACCAACCCGGTGGCGATCTCCACGCGGCTGGCTCGGGGCGTGGTTCACCAGCTCAAACCGCACGATCCAGAACACCACCGGCGCCCGCAGATCAACGTCGCCACGCAGGACGCCAGGTGGTTCTCGCTGTGTGTGGTCGACGGGGTCACCGTGACCACCGCCGACGGCCGCGGCGTGGTGTATCGCCAGCGTGACCGCGCGAAAATGTTTGCCCTGCTTCGTCAGTCGCTGCGGCGCCAACTTCAGATCGCCCGCAAGTTCGACCGCATGCGCAAGGTTTACCGCGACGCCCTGCCGATGCTCACAAGCAAGGAGAAGTGGGAGTCGGTGCTGCTCGAGACGTCGCCGCATGCCTGACCTCCTGGGCGGCGACACCGTGGCACCGCCGCGCGGCGAGGAGGCCGTGCTGGTGGCGGTTCAGCGCGTGCTGGCCCAGCGTCCCGCCGCGGTGACCGGCGCGCGGGCGCTGAGCCACTTCGGGGAGCACAGCCTGGGTTGGCTGGCCGTCGCCGGGCTGGGTGCGCTGCTGTCGCCGCGCCGCCGGCGGTCCTGGCTGGTCGCGGGGGCCGGTGCATTCGTCGCGCACGCGGCGGCGGTGTTGATCAAACGCGTGGTGCGGCGCGAACGACCGCACCACCCGTCGATCGCGGTGAACGTCGCCACGCCGAGCAGGTTGAGCTTCCCGTCGGCGCACGCGACGTCCACCACTGCGGCGTCACTGCTGCTGGCCCGGGCCACCGGGCTGCCGCTGCCTGCGGTTCTGGTGCCGCCGATGGCGTTGTCGCGGTTGGTGCTCGGCGTGCATTACCCGACCGACGTGCTCACCGGCATCGTCGTCGGTGCGGCCGTCGCGGAGGCGGTCAGCACGGTCGCCGACCGAATGGAAGGGGACCGATGAGCATCTCGAAGGAAAGCAGCGCAGGGGGCGCACCGCAGTACAGCGACGACCCCACCCCGGGCAAGGGCCCGCCGCGCAACGTCGTCACCGGCCTCGTCAAGGCCACCCGGCCTCGGCAGTGGGTGAAGAACGTTCTGGTTTTCGCCGCGCCGATCGCGGCTCTCGGCGACGACCGGTACGCATACGACTACCGCGAAGTCCTGATCCGGGTCCTGTTGGCGTTCGCGGTCTTCAGCCTGGCCGCGTCCGCGGTCTATCTCATCAACGACGCCCGCGACGTGGAAGCCGACCGGGCGCATCCGACCAAGCGGTACCGCCCGATCGCGGCAGGCGTGGTGCCCGAATGGTTGGCCTACGCGCTCGCGGTGGCACTGGTCGCGGGGTCGCTGGCCATCTCCTGGATGGTGACGCCCAATCTGGCGCTGGTGATGGCGATCTACGTCGGCATCCAGCTGGCCTACTGCTTCGGTCTCAAGCACCAGCCGGTCATCGACATCTGCATCGTGTCGTCCGGCTTTCTGATCCGGGCCATCGCAGGCGGTGTCGCCGCGGATGTGCCGTTATCGCAATGGTTCTTGCTGATGATGGCGTTCGGCTCGCTGTTCATGGCGGCCGGCAAGCGCTACGCCGAGCTGCAGCTCGCCGAGCGCACCGGCGCCAAGATCCGGAAGTCACTGGAAAGCTACACCAGTTCCTATCTGCGGTTCGTGTGGACCTTGTCGGCGACCGCGCTGGTGTTGTGTTACGGGTTGTGGGCCTTCGAGCGGGACGGCACCGGCGGAACATCGTGGTTCGTCGTGTCGATGATTCCGTTCACGATCGCGATCCTGCGCTATGCCGTCGACGTCGACGGCGGTCTTGCCGGTGAGCCAGAGGAGATCGCGTTGAAGGACCGGGTGTTGCAGCTGCTGGCCGTCGCGTGGATCGGAACCCTCGGTGCCGCCGTTTTCCTCAGTTGACCAGCTCACCCTGACGGTCGCGCGTGCGGTGGCGCGCGGACCGCGGTTTGTCTACGACAAGACCGTCCGGTTCAGCCTGTGGGCGAGCGTGCTCGTCGTCGCCGCCTTGTTCACCTGGGGGGCCTGGGAGCGCCGCTGGATCGCCGACGACGGCCTCATCGTGCTGCGCACGGTACGAAACCTGTTGGCGGGCAACGGTCCGGTGTTCAACGCCGGCGAGCGGGTGGAGGCGAACACCTCCACTCTGTGGACGTATCTGGTCTATCTCGGCGCGCTGATCGGCGGGCCGGTGCGGCTGGAGTATGTGGTGCTCGTTCTCGCTTTCGTGCTCAGCGTGGCTGGGGTGGTACTGGCGATGCTGGGCGCCGGGCGGCTGTACGCACCGAGCCTGCAGGGGCGGCGCGCGCTGATGCTGCCCGCCGGTGTGCTCGTCTACATCGCGCTACCGCCCGCCCGCGACTTCGCCACCTCCGGTCTCGAGAACGGTTTGGTGCTGGCTTATCTGGGCCTGCTGTGGTGGATGATGGTGTGCTGGTCGCAGGCCTTGCACACCAACCGGCCGGCGCAGCGGCCGCCGCGTGACGGGACACCGAGCATTCGCAGAAAACCGGTCGGTGCGGCACCTCCCGACCCGCAGCAACAGCATGTGGTCAGCGGGTTCTTCGACGGCGCACTGGCTTTCGTCGCGGGGCTGAGCGTGCTGGTGCGGCCCGAGTTGGCGCTGATCGGCGGCGGCGCGCTGGTGATGATGCTGATCGCTGCCCGCGACCGGCGCCGCCGCGGGCTGATCGTGCTCGCAGGCGGCCTTGTCCCGGTGCTCTACCAGATCTTCCGAATGGGCTACTACGGGTTGATCTTCCCGGGTACCGCGCTGGCCAAAGAGGCGTCGGGATCGAAATGGGCGCAAGGGTTCACGTATCTGGCCAACTTCAACCGCCCCTATCTGCTGTGGGCGCCTGCGATCCTGCTCGCCGGACTGGCGGCGGTGGTCCTGGTGACCCGCGGGCGGCCGTGGTGGACACATCGCGCCCCCGCGCCCGGCTACGGTCGGCTGGCCCGGATGGTGCAAAGCCCCGCAGCGGTGGTGATCTTCTTCCTCGTCAGCGGTCTGCTGCAGGCGCTGTACTGGATCCGCCAGGGCGGCGACTTCATGCACGGCCGGGTGTTGCTCGCACCCGTGTTCTGCATGCTGCTGCCGCTGGCGGTGATCCCGGTCGTGTTGCCCGACACGACCCGAATGGCCCGCGGCGCAGGGTATCTGTTCGTTGGCGCCACCGGGATGCTGTGGGCCGCGGTCGCCGGTTGGGCACTGTGGGCGGCCAACTCCAGCGGGATGGGCGCCGACGCGACCCGGGTCACCTACTCCGGCATCGTCGACGAGCGGCGGTTCTACAGCCAGGCCACCGGCCATGCGCATCCGCTCACCGCCGCCGACTATCTCGACTATCCGCGAATGCGGGCGGTGCTGCGGGCGCTGAACAACACGCCCGACGGTGCTCTGCTGCTGCCCGCCGGTAACTACGACCAGTGGGATGTGGTGCCCGCGATACCGCCGCCGCCGGATGCCCCACCCGAGGTGAAGGACCAAAAGCCGCCCCACACAGTCTTTTTCACCAACCTCGGCATGCTCGGCATGAATGTCGGCCTCGATGTGCGCGTCATCGACCAAATCGGTCTGGCGAATCCGCTGGCCGCGCACTCTGACCGGCTCGAAGACGGTCGCATCGGCCACGACAAGAACCTGTTCCCGGATTGGGCGGTGGCCGAGGGGCCGTTCCTGAAGACGTCGCCGTGGATTCCGGCTTACCTCGACGAGGACTGGGTGGCCCAGGCCGAGGCGGCGCTGAAATGTCCCGCCACCGACGCGATGCTGAACTCGGTCCGCGGGCCGATGGGGCCGCGGCGCTTCCTGTCGAACTTGCTGCACGCCTACGAGTTCACGCAGTACCGGATCGATCGGGTGCCGCTCTATGAGCTGGTCCGATGTGGGCTGGAGGTGCCCGAATCCACTGCGCCCCCTTACACTGGCATGCCGGCAACCGGGCCCTAGCCGTCGGCGATCTGCCCGCCGTCGGGAAGTTCCTGGTAACACCGCACCGTGGCGGCGCGATACATCTGTCGCAGAGCGCCTTTCGTGCGGCGCCGAAATCACGAAACGGATGGTAAGAGCTGTGCGAACCTGGCTTCGCCGCGCGTTGGCGGCCACGGCGGCCGCCGTCGTGCTGCCCGGCCTCACCGCCGCGGTCGAGGCGGTGCCGAGCGCGAACGCGTTCTCTCGGCCCGGCCTGCCCGTCGAGTACCTCGACGTGTACTCGACGGCGATGGGGCGCAACGTGCGTGTCCAGTTCCAGCCCGGAGGCGCGGCGGCGCCGACATTCCAGCCCGGAGGCGGCGGGGACAAGGCGGTCTATCTGCTCGACGGTCTTCGGGCCCGCGACGACTACAACGGCTGGGACATCGAAACCCCTGCGTTCGAGTGGTTTCTGGACTCCGGGATCGCCACTGTGATGCCCGTCGGCGGCCAGTCCAGCTTCTACACCGACTGGTACTCCCCGTCGAGCTTCAACAACCAGCCCTATACCTATAAATGGGAGACGTTCCTGACCAGTGAGCTGCCCCAGTGGCTGGCGGCGCACAAACAGATCTCCACCGTCGGTAACGGCGTGGTCGGGGTGTCGATGTCGGGCAGCGCGGCATTGATCCTGGCGGCCTTCCATCCGGCGCAATTCCGTTACGCCGCATCGCTGTCCGGCTTTCTGAACCCGTCGGCGCCGTTCATGCAGCAGGCCATCCGGGTGGCGATGCTCGACGCGGGCGGCTACAACGTGGACAACATGTGGGGCGCACCCTGGGATGGGGCATGGCGGCGCAACGACCCGATTGCGCAGGTCGGCAAGCTGGTCGCCAACAACACCAGGCTGTGGATCTACTGTGCGCCCGGCGGTGTCACGCCCGTCGACGTGAACGCCGACCCCAACCAGGTGTTCGCTGCTCACAGCCTGGAAGCGATGGCGTGGAAGAGCAACAAGGACTTCCAGGCGGCCTATCTGGGGGCGGGCGGCACCAACGCGACCTTCCATTTCCCGGCGGCCGGAAATCACGCGTGGCCGTACTGGGGTGAACAGCTTCAGGCGTTGAAGCCTGACCTGATCGCGACCCTCAACGGTTAAGGAGTGACCAGGCACGATACCTGCTAAATAGAAGGATCACAGCAAGGTGTGGTTGACTGCACGAGCAACGCGGCACGGCCTGAGGGGCATCATCCGCGTGCGGCATACGACAGATGGGATAGAACAAGCATGAAGTTCGTTGGCAAGATCCGGCGTGCGGCGAGGACCCTGCCGCGCCGGCTCACGGTTGCAGCACTCGCGGCGGCCGTGTTGCCCGGTTTCGTCAGCGCCGTCGGAGGCTCGGCGACCGCCGAGGCCTTCTCTCGTCCGGGGTTGCCGGTCGAGTACCTGATGGTTCCGTCCGCGGGGATGGGACGCGACATCAAGGTGCAGTTCCAAAACGGCGGCCCCAACGCGCCGGGGGTCTACCTGCTCGACGGGCTGCGCGCCCGCGACGACTTCAACGGCTGGGACATCGAGACCGCCGCGTTCGAGTGGTACCTGGACTCGGGCCTGGCGGTGATCATGCCCGTCGGTGGCCAGTCCAGCTTCTACAGCGACTGGTACAAGCCGGCTTGCGGCGACAACGGTTGCCAGACCTACAAGTGGGAGACGTTCCTGACCCAGGAGCTGCCCGCCTATCTGGCCGCCAACAAGAGCGTGGACCCCAACCGCAACGCGGCGGTGGGCCTGTCGATGGCCGGCTCGGCGGCGCTGACGCTGGCGATCTACTACCCGCAGCAGTTCCAGTACGCGGCGTCGCTTTCGGGCTTCCTGAACCTCTCCGAGGGCTGGTGGCCGATGCTGGTCAACATGTCGATGGGGGATGCGGGCGGCTACGACGCCAATGACATGTGGGGTCGCACCGAAGACCCGAACAACGCGTGGGAGCGCAACGACCCGATGGTCAACATCGACAAGCTGGTCGCCAACAACACCCGCATCTGGGTGTTCTGCGGTAACGGCAAGCCCGCCGAGATCAACGGTCGGCTGGCCGGCGACAACTTCAACGCGAAGTTCCTGGAGAGCTTCACGCTGCGGACCAACGAGACGTTCCAAGAGGAATATCTGGCTGCCGGCGGAAAGAACGGCGTGTTCAACTTCCCGTCGGGCGGCACCCATGACTGGCCGTACTGGGGCCAGCAGGTGCAGCAGATGAAGCCGGACATCCAGCGGGTGCTGGGTGCCACCCCGCAGCCGACCACCCCGGTCGCCACCGAGGCCGCGCCTGAGGCGGCTGCCGCGGAGACCGGCAACTAACGCGGCGGCTTCGGCAACACGCAGTTGACGGCGGCGATCCCGGGCGGGTCGCCGCCGTCAGCCATTTCGGGCGGGTCCGCCGGGTTGGTGTGATTGACTACCTCGCGCGGGGACATCAGACGATCGTGAGGTGGCGTAGTTGATGCGTGGATTGTTCCGAGGACTCCTGACGGCGGCGCTGACACTGGGCATGTGGACCGCCGGTACCTCCGCGGCACCGGACGCCAGAGCCGATGTCGAGATGCTGATGGTGCCGTCGGCGGCGATGGGTCGCGATATCCCGGTCTCGTTCCTGGCAGGCGGCCCGCACGCCGTGGTCCTGCTCGACGCCTTCAACGCCGCGCCCGACGTGAGCAACTGGGTGACGGCAGGCAACGCCATGAACACCCTGGCGGGCCAGGGCATCTCGGTGGTCGCTCCGGCCGGCGGCGCGTGGAGCATGTACACCAACTGGGAGCTGGACGGCAGCAAGCAGTGGGAGACGTTCCTGGCCGATGAGCTACCGAACTGGCTGGCCGCCAACAAGGGCCTCGCGCCAAGCGGACACGGCATCGTCGGCGCCGCCCAAGGGGGCTACGGCGCGATGGCGATGGCCACGTTCCATCCGGACCGTTACCGCTTCGCCGGTTCCTTGTCGGGCTTTCTGACCCCGGAACGGACCGGCGTCGACGGCGCGATCACCGCCGGCCTGGCGCAGTACGGCGGCGTCGAAACCCGCAACATGTGGGGCTTGCCACAGTTGGGCCGGTGGAAGTGGCATTCGCCAAACGCGCACGTGCAGCTGCTCGCCGACAACAACACCCGGCTGTGGGTGTTCAGCCCACCTGCCGGTGGATGCACCGATCCGGCCGCGATGATCGGCTACTGCGACATCGCGCAGGGCACCAACCGCGAGTTCTACCAGCACTATCGCTCGGTGGGCGGCAAGAACGGGCACTTCGACTTCCCGACCTCCGGCAACCACGACTGGGGCAACTGGAGCGCACAGCTGGCCGCGATGACCGGCGAATTGGTCACCACGATCAGGTAGCCGAACGTTGCCGCGGCTGCCGGGTGCCGCCCGAATCAGCCGGTACCTTGGAGGCGTGCAGCAAGCGGGATGGCGGACAGTGGGCGCAGCCCAGGTGCTTCTGGCGTCCGCGACCGTGTTGATGACCGGATGTTCGGGTGACGGCGTGCTCGCTCTCAGCCAGCCGGACCCGGAGACCGCGACGGTGCACGGCCACGCCGGTACCGCAGCGCCCGGCCCGCCCGCCGCGGGTGGCAAATCCAACGCCCTGGTCGTGACCGAACGGCAACGCGCCTACCTCGACGCGCTGACCGCCGCGGGGGTGAAACCCTCCAGCGACCTGATGGCGTTGAACATCGGCTCCTATGTGTGCCAGGCGCGCGCGGCCAAGCACGGCGAGCAGGCGGTGTGGGACATCGTCCATCCGCTGGTGCGCAGCGACGCCGGCAGCGACCAGTTGGCCGCGACACCACCGTCGGCCGCGGAGATCGACGCGGCCACCGCCGACTACATTCGCATCGCGACACAACGACTCTGCTAGCGGGAGCCCGAAACATCCATGGCCAAGACCAATCGGCGGAAACGCCATCGCATCCTCGCGCTCGTCGCGGCCGGGGCGGTGGCGCTTGTGGTGGTGCTGGTCGCCGTCCTGGTGTGGGTATGGCAGCGCGCGCCGGAGATACCGCCGGGCGCCGTGCCGCCCACCACGGCGCCGCCGGGTGTGGTGGTGCCGCCGAAGAAGCCGCGCCCGGAGTTTCAGGACGCCAGCTGCCCGGACGTCCAGCTGATCTCGATTCCCGGCACCTGGGAGTCCTCACCGCAGATGGACCCCTTCAACCCGGCGCAGTTCCCGATGGCGTTGCTGCTCAACGTGACCAACCCGATCCGCGCCGAGTTCGACCCGGGCCGCGTCGAGGTGTACACCGTGCCCTACACGGCGCAGTTCCACAACCCGTTCTCGTCGGACAACCAGATGTCCTACAACGACAGCCGCGCCGAGGGTTTTCACAACACCGTGAAGGCCATGGCCGACATGAACGAGCGCTGCCCGCTGACCAGCTACGTGCTGATCGGGTTCTCGCAGGGCGCGGTGATCGCCGGTGACATCGCCAGCGACGTCGGCAACGGCCGCGGGCCGGTCGACGAGGACCTGGTGCTCGGGGTGGCCTTGATCGCCGACGGCCGCCGCCAGACCGGCGTCGGCCAGGACGTCGGCCCCAGTCCTGGAGGGGTAGGCGCCGAGATCACCCTCGACGAGATCCCGTTGCTCAACGAGTTCGGCCTGGACATGACGGGACCTCGCCCCGGCGGGTTCGGTCTGCTCAACGACCGCACCTACGAGATCTGCGCGCACGGCGACCTGATCTGCTCGGCACCGAAGTCGGCGTTCAACATCACCCAGCTGCCCAAGACGCTGGAAGTGCTCAGCGGCGGGGCCGGGCAGCCCATCCACGCGATGTACGCCTCACCGGAGTATTGGAACGTCAACGGCATGTCCTCCACGCAGTGGACCCTGAATTGGGCGCGGGATGTGATCGATAACGCTCCGCACCCGAAACATGGCTGACCTGTGACCGGACGGATTTGGCGAGGGACAGGCGAACGCCTAACATTAAGAAATAACTAAGACCAGCAAGCGTCGGCACGCCGGAACACGCACCTCAGAGCGCCCACGTGACGCGGGCCAGCACCCGCTACGATCTGAGGGTTTGGGGTCGCGTGGGCGGGCGTGATCAAGGCGCCGATGCGAGTGGTTCTTGACAGGAGTAAGAGATGGCCTTCCACAACCCGTTCATCAAAGACGGACTGATCAAGTTTCCGGACAACGGCAGCTTGGTCAAGCACGTCGAACGATGGGCGAAGGTGCGTGGGGACAAGCTCGCCTACCGGTTCCTGGACTTCTCCGTCGAGCGCGACGGTGTCGCGCGCGATCTGCACTGGGCCGACTTCGGCGCCCGTAACCGCGCCGTCGGCGCGCGACTCCAGCAGGTCACCCAGCCCGGTGACCGGGTCGCGATTCTGTGCCCGCAGAATCTGGAATATCTCGTCGCGTTCTTCGGCACGCTGTACTCGGGCCGCATCGCCGTGCCGCTGTTCGACCCGAACGAGCCGGGTCACGTGGGCCGCCTGCACGCCGTGCTCGACGACTGCGAGCCGTCGGCGATCCTGACCACCACCGAGGCCGCCGAGGGGGTACGTAAGTTCTTCCGCACCCGGCCCGCCAACCAACGTCCGCGCGTCATCGCCGTCGACGCGGTGCCCGACGAGGTCGGCGCCACCTGGGAGGTCACCCCCGTCGACGAGCACACGATCGCCTACCTGCAGTACACCTCGGGCTCGACACGCATCCCGACCGGGGTGCAGATCACCCACCTGAACCTGGCCACCAACGTGGTTCAGGTGATCGAGGCGCTGGAAGGTGAGGAGGGCGACCGCGGCGTCTCCTGGCTGCCGTTCTTCCACGACATGGGGCTGATCACCGTGCTGCTGTCGCCGATGATCGGCCACTACGTCACGTTCATGACGCCGGCCGCGTTCGTGCGCCGCCCCGGCCGCTGGATCCGCGAACTCGCCCGCAAGGAGGGCGACACCGGCGGCACCATCTCGGTGGCGCCGAACTTCGCGTTCGACCACGCCGCGGCCCGCGGGGTGCCGAAAGAGGGCGAGCCGCCGCTGGACCTGTCCAACGTCAAGTGCATCCTCAACGGCAGCGAGCCGATCTCGGCCGCCACCGTGCGGCGGTTCAACGAGGCGTTCGGCCCGTTCGGGTTCCAGCCCAAGGCGATCAAGCCCTCCTACGGCCTGGCCGAGGCGACCCTGTTCGTGTCAACCACGCCGATGGACGCCGAACCGACCATCACCCATGTCGACCGCGACGAGCTGAACAACCACCGCTTCGTCGAGGTGCCCGCGGACTCGCCGAAGGCCGTGGCACAGGCCGGCGCGGGCAAGATCGGCCTGGCCGAATGGGCTGTCATCGTCGACAACGACACCGCCACCGAACTTCCCGACGGTCAGATCGGCGAGGTGTGGATCAGCGGCCAGAACATGGGCACCGGGTATTGGGGCAAGCCCGAGGAGACGGTGGCCACGTTCCAGAACATCCTGAAGTCGCGCACCAACCCGTCGCATGCCGAAGGGGCCCCCGACGACGCCACCTGGGTGCGCACCGGCGACCTCGGTGCCTACTACAACGGTGAGCTCTACATCACCGGGCGCACAAAGGATCTGGTGATCATCGACGGGCGCAACCACTACCCGCAGGACCTCGAGTACTCGGCGCAGGAAGCGACCAAGGCGCTGCGCACCGGGTTCGTCGCCGCGTTCTCGGTGCCGGCGAACCAGCTGCCCGACGAGGTGTTCGAGAACGCCCACTCCGGTCTCAAGCGCGACCCCGACGACACCTCGGAGCAGTTGGTGATCGTCGGCGAGCGCGCCCCGGGTGCGCACAAGCTCGACATGGGCCCGATCGCCGACGACATCCGCGCCGCGATCGCCGTGCGCCACGGTGTCACGGTGCGCGACGTGCTGCTGACGGCGGCGGGCGCCATTCCGCGCACCTCCAGCGGCAAGATCGGCAGGCGCGCCTGCCGCGCCGCCTATCTGGACGGCAGCCTGCGCAGCGGCAAGATCCCCAACGCCTTCCCCGACGAAACCGACTGACGGCTGACTTCCGCTGAACATGGCTGATACACAAGACGACTCGCAGCAACCCGAGATGCCGTCCGGCGACGACATCCAACTCGCGCCCGAGAAGCCGCTGAACGCACCAAAAACCGACATGACGGTGGCCGAGATGCGCACCTGGCTGCGCAACTGGATCGCCAACGCCACCGGCCAGTCGCCGGACGCGATCAACGACTCCACCCCGATGGTGGAGCTGGGGTTGTCGTCGCGCGACGCGGTCGCGATGGCCAGCGACATCGAGGATCTCACCGGTGTCACGCTGACCGCGACGGTGGCGTTCCGGCATCCGACGATCGAGTCGTTGGCGACGGTGATCATCGAGGGCGAGCCCGAGCCGGCCGAGGGCTCCGACGACGAGGACTGGACCCGCGATGTCGACGAGGACGTCGCCAACATCGCCATCGTCGGCATCGCCACCCGGTTCCCCGGCGATATGAACACCCCGGAGGAGACGTGGCAGGCGCTGCTGGAGGGCCGCGACGCGATCACCGACCTGCCCGAGGGCCGCTGGGAGGAGTTCCTCGGCGAACCGCGCATCGCCGAACGCGTGGCCAAGGCGCGCACCCGCGGCGGCTACCTGTCCGACATCAAGGGCTTTGACGCCGAGTTCTTCGCGCTGTCGAAGATGGAGGCCGACAACATCGATCCGCAGCAGCGGATGGCGCTCGAATTGACCTGGGAGGCACTCGAACACGCCCGCATCCCGGCGTCGAGCCTGCGCGGGGCGAATGTCGGCGTCTACATTGGCAGCTCGCTGAACGACTACAGCTTCCTGGCGATGTCGGACCCGTCGGTCGCGCACCCGTACGCGATCACCGGCACGGCCAGCTCGATCATCGCCAACCGGGTGTCGTACTTCTACGACTTCCGCGGCCCGTCGGTGGCCGTCGACACGGCGTGCTCGAGCTCGCTGGTCGCCGCGCACCAGGGGGTGCAGGCGCTGCGCTCGGGCGAGGCCGACGTCGCGATCGTCGGCGGCGTGAACGCGTTGATCACGCCGCTGGTCACCGTCGGTTTCGACGAGGTCGGCGGGGTGCTGGCGCCGGACGGCCGGATCAAGTCGTTCTCCGCCGATGCCGACGGCTACGCCCGCTCCGAGGGCGGCGGCATGCTGGTGCTCAAGCGGCTCGGCGACGCGCGCCGCGACGGCGACGACATCATCGCCGTCATCGCGGGCAGCGCCGTCAACCACGACGGGCGGTCCAACGGCCTGCTCGCGCCGAACCCGGACGCCCAGGCCGAGGTGCTGCGCAAGGCGTACAAGGACGCGGGGATCAACCCGCGCGACGTCGACTACATCGAGGCGCACGGCACCGGCACCATCCTCGGCGACCCGATCGAGGCCGACGCGCTGGGACGTGTCGTCGGCCGGGGTCGCACCGCCGACAAGCCCGCACTGCTGGGCGCGGTGAAATCCAATGTGGGACACCTGGAGTCCGCCGCGGGCGCGGCCAGCCTGGCCAAGATGGCGCTGGCGTTGCGCAACAACAAGATTCCGCCGTCGATCAACTACGCCGGGCCCAACCCCTACATCGACTTCGACGGGGTGCACCTGAAGGTGGCCGACACCGTCACCGACTGGCCCCGCTACAGTGGGCGCGCCATCACCGGGGTGTCCGGGTTCGGCTTCGGCGGCGCCAACGCGCACCTGGTGCTGCGCGAGGTGCTGCCGTCCGATCTCGTTGAGCCCGAACCCAAGCCGGAACCCGAACCCGAGAAGCCGAAGCCGTCGGAGGCCAACGCCGTCTATGTGGGCGGGGTCCGGATGGACGAGTACGGAGAGTTCATCGATGATGACGACGATGACGCTCTGGACCGACCGGCGCAGGCCGCCGATGACGAGCCGGAACTGCCCGGGCTGACCGACGAGGCGCTGCGGTTGCTCGCGGTCGCGCGCGAAGAACTCGAGTCCGGCGAGCAGCCGACCCCGATTGTGCCACTGGCTGTCTCGGGCTTTTTGACCTCGCGGAAGAAGGCCACCGCCGCGGAACTGGCCGACTGGATCGACAGCCCGGAAGGACGCGCGTCGTCCCTGGAGTCGATCGGCCGCGCGCTGTCGCGGCGCAACCACGGCCGGTCGCGCGCGGTGGTGCTGGCCCGCGACCACGACGAGGCCGTCAAGGGGCTGCGCGCCGTGGCCGAGGGCAAGCAGAACCCCAACGTGTACAGCGCCGACGGGCCCGTCACCAACGGACCGGTCTGGGTGCTGGCCGGATTCGGTGCCCAGCACCGCAAGATGGCCAAGAGCCTGTACCTGCGCAACGACGTGTTCGCCGAGTGGATCAACAAGGTCGACGCCTACGTGCAGGACGAGCGTGGCTACTCGATCGTGGAGCTGATCCTCGACGATTCACAGGACTACGGCATCGAGACCACGCAGATCACCATCTTCGCGATCCAGATCGCGCTCGGCGAGTTGCTCAAGCATCACGGTGCGAAACCCGCTGCGGTGGTGGGCCAGTCGCTCGGTGAGGCCGCCGCGGCGTACTTCGCCGGCGGTCTCTCGCTCGAGGACGCCACCCGCACCATCTGCTCGCGCTCGCATCTGATGGGCGAGGGCGAGGCCATGCTGTTCGGCGAGTGGATCCGGTTGATGGCCCTGGTCGAGTACTCGGCGGAGGAGATCGAGACGGTGTTCGCCGATTTCTCCGACCTCGAGGTGTGCGTGTACGCCGCGCCCACCCAGACCGTGATCGGCGGTCCGCCCGAGCAGGTCGACGCGATCATCGCCCGCGCCGAGTCCGAGGGCAAGTTCGCCCGCAAGTTTCAGACCAAGGGCGCCAGCCACACCTCGCAGATGGATCCGCTGCTCGGTGAGTTGGCCGCCGAACTCGTCGGCATCCAGCCGCATCCGATCCAGATCGGTTACTTCTCGACGGTGCACGAGGGCAAGTACTTCCGGCCCGGCGAGGTGCTTCACGATGTGGACTACTGGAAGAAGGGGCTGCGGCACAGCGTCTACTTCACCCACGGCATCCGCAACGCCGTCGACAACGGCCACACCACGTTCCTCGAGCTCGCGCCGAACCCGGTCGCGCTCATGCAGGTCGGCCTCACGACGGCGGCGGCCGGTCTGCACGACGCCCAGCTGATCGCGACGCTGGCGCGCAAGCAGGACGAGGTCGACTCAATGGTCGCCGCGATGGCCCAGCTGTACGTGCACGGTCACGACCTGGACATCTGGACCCTGTTTCCCCGGCGGTCCACCGGGGCTGAGTACGCCAACATTCCGCCCACCCGGTTCCGGCGCAAGCCGCACTGGCTGGAGGCGCGGTTCACCGGCGACAGCTCGATGATCATGCCGGGCAACCACGTCGCGATGCCCGACGGACGCCACGTCTGGGAGTTCTCGCCCAAGGGCGAGGCGGATCTGGCGGCGCTGGTGAAAGCCGCTGCCGCGCAGGTTCTTCCGGACGCCAAACTGGTCGCGTCCGAACAGCGTGCGGTGCCCGGGGAGGGCGCCCGGCTGGTGACCACGCTGACCCGCCATCCCGGAGGGGCCAGCGTGCAGGTGCACGCGCGCATCGACGAGTCGTTCACGCTGGTGTACGACGCGGTGGTCAGCCGCGACGGCGCGGTCGGCGCGCTGCCGGTGGCGGTGGCCACGGGTGCGACTGTTGGTGCCGGCCAGGTCCTTGCGGAAGAGACTGCTTCACCCGACGTCGCCGCTGACGCGGCTCCGGCGATCCTGCAGGACAACCTGACCGCGGGCGCGGGACTGGCCGCCGGCTTCGCCAAGTGGTCGCCGGACTCCGGTGAGACCATCCACGACCGGCTGGGCGCGATCGTCGGCGGCGCCATGGGCTACGAGCCCGAGGACCTGCCCTGGGAGGTGCCGCTGATCGAGCTCGGGCTGGACTCGCTGATGGCCGTGCGGATCAAGAACCGCGTCGAGTACGACTTCGACCTGCCGCCGATCCAGCTGACCGCGGTGCGCGACGCCAACCTGTACGCGGTCGAGAAGCTGATCCAGTACGCGATCGAACACCGCGACGAGGTCGACCAGCTCGCCGAGCACCAGAAGGCCCAGACCGCCGAGGAGATCGCCGCCGAGCAGGCCGAGTTGATGGGCGGCGCGACGACCGTCGCCGAGCTCGAGCAGGTGCTGGCCGAGAAGACCGGCGTCGCCTCGGAGGTGACCAGCGCGGGCACGGCGACGGAATCGGATATCCCGGCGCCGCCAACCGATCCGAGCGGCCCGAACATCCCGCCGCCACCGACGGATCCGTCCGGTCCGGCGGTCCCGCCGCCGCCGACGGACCCCAGCGGACCCCAGGGTGACGGCCCGTCGCAGTCGGCCGTCGCGGCCGCCACCAAGGTGCTCACCCAGGAGGCGGTCACCGAAGCGCTGGGCGCCGACGTGCCGCCCCGCGACGCCGCCGAACGCGTCACGTTCGCGACGTGGGCGATCGTCACGGGCAAGTCGCCGGGCGGCATCTTCAACGAGCTGCCCGCCATCGACGACGCGACCGCGACCAAGATCGCCGAGCGGCTGACCGAACGCGTCGACGAAGGCACGATCACCGTCGACGACGTCCGCGCCGCCAAGACCATCGAGGAGCTGTCCACCACCGTCCGGGAGTACCTCGAGGGCGGCAAGGTCGACGGGTTCGTGCGGACCCTGCGCGCGCCGAAGGAGGGTTCGGACCGCGTCCCGGTGTTCGTGTTCCACGCCGCGGGCGGATCTACGGTGGTCTACGAGCCGCTGCTGAAGCGGCTGCCGCCGGACACCCCGATGTACGGCATAGAGCGGGTGGAGGGCTCGATCGAGGAACGCGCCCGCGAATACGTGCCGAAACTGTTGGAGCTCAACGGGGACAAACCGTTCATGCTGGCCGGCTGGTCGCTGGGCGGGGTGCTGGCTTACGCGTGTGCGATCGGGCTCAAGGAGGCCGGCGCCGACGTCCGCTTCGTCGGGCTGATCGACGCGGTGCGCCCGGGCGAGGAGATCCCGCAGACCAAGGAAGAGACCCGCGCCCGCTGGGATCGCTACGCCCGCTTCGCCGAGCGCACCTTCAACGTCGAGATCCCCGAGATCCCCTACGAGGAACTCGAGAAGCTCGACGACGAGGGCCAGGTGCGGTTCGTCCTGGAGGCGGTCAGGCAGAGCGGGGTGCAGATCCCCGGCGGCATCATCGAGCATCAGCGCACGTCGTACCTGGATCAGCGGGCCATCGACACCGCCGAGATCCGGCCCTACGACGGCAAGGTGACGCTGTACATGGCCGACCGCTACCACGACGACGCCATCTACTTCGAGCCGCGCTACGCGACCCGGCAGCCCGACGGCGGCTGGGGCGAGTTCGTTTCCGACCTGGAGGTCGTGCCCATCGGGGGCGAGCACATCCAGGCGATCGACGAGCCGTACATTGCGAAGGTCGGCGCACACATGAGCGAGGCGATCAGCCGCATCGAGTCTGAGGAGAAGCAGGCCAAGTGACCACGGAATCTCTTCCACCCCCTCGCACCAAAACGACCGCCGAACTGCTGGCCGAGCTGCGCGAAAAGCTGGAGCAGGCCAAGGAACCCGCCGGGGAGAAGGCGATCGCCAAGCGGGCGAAGAAGGGCATTCCGAGCGCCCGCGAGCGCATCCACGCGCTGCTCGATCCCGGGAGCTTCCTCGAGATCGGCGCGCTGTGCAAGACGCCGGGCGATCCGAACGCGTTGTTCGGCGACGGCGTTGTGACGGGGCACGGCCGGATCAACGGCAGGCCGGTCGGGGTGTTCAGTCACGACCAGACGGTCTTTCAGGGTTCGGTCGGCGAGATGTTCGGCCGCAAGGTCGCCAAGCTGATGGAGTGGGTGGCGATGGTCGGCTGCCCGATCATCGGGATCAACGACTCGGCGGGGGCCCGCATCCAGGACGCGGTGACCTCGCTGGCGTGGTACGCCGAGCTGGGGCGTCGCCACGAGCTGCTGCGCGGTCTGGTTCCCGAGATCTCCATCATCCTCGGCAAATGTGCTGGGGGCGCCGTGTATTCGCCGATCCAGACCGACCTCGTGGTGGCGGTGCGCGATCAGGGCTACATGTTCGTCACCGGCCCGGACGTGATCAAGGACGTCACCGGCGAGGACGTGTCGCTCGATGAGCTCGGCGGGGCCGACGCGCAGGCCCGGTACGGCAACATCCACCAGGTGGTCGAGGACGAGGCCGCAGCGTTCCAGTACGTCCGCGACTACCTGAGCTTCCTGCCGCCCAACACCTTTGACGACCCACCGATCGTCAACCCCGGCCTGGAGCCCGAAATCACCCCGCACGACTACGAGCTCGACTCGATCGTGCCGGACAGCGACAACATGGCCTACGACATGCACGAGATCCTGCTGCGGATCTTCGACGACGGCGACGTGTTCGACGTCGCAGAGCAGCAGGGCCCGGCGATCATCACCGCGTTCGCCCGTGTCGACGGGCGCCCGGTCGGCGTGATCGCCAACCAGCCGATGCACATGTCCGGCGCGATCGACAACGAGGCGTCGGACAAGGCCGCACGGTTCATCCGGTTCTGCGACTCCTACAACCTGCCACTGGTTTTCGTGGTGGACACCCCCGGCTTTCTGCCCGGTGTCGCGCAGGAGAAGGGCGGCATCATCAAGCGCGGCGGCCGGTTCCTCAACGCCGTCGTCGAGGCCGACGTGCCGAAGGTGACGATCACGATCCGCAAGTCCTACGGCGGCGCGTATGCGGTGATGGGCTCCAAGCAGCTCTCCGCCGACCTGAACTTCGCGTGGCCGACCGCGCGCATCGCGGTGATCGGCGCCGAGGGTGCCGCGCAGCTGATCATGAAGCGGTTCCCGGACCCGAACACGCCGGAGGCGCAGAAGATTCGGGCCGACTTCATCGAGGGCTACAACCTCAACATGGCCACGCCGTGGATCGCGGCCGAGCGCGGGTTCATCGACGCGGTGATCCAGCCGCACGAGACCCGGCTGTTGCTGCGTAAGTCACTGAACCTGTTGCGCGACAAGCAGATCACGCGGGTGCAGCGCAAGCACGGCCTGACCCCGATCTAAGCACCTTCTTGCCGCGAGCGTGCGTGTCTGAGGGCGACACGCCGAGGTTTTGCCCGAGTTTACGCACGCTCGCGCCGGGGCGGCGGGCTCAGATCGGCGGCAGCCCGAGCCAGTCGTCGACCATGAACGCGTCCCCGCGCGCGACGACCGTCGCACCGCCGTGCCCCGGGTAGTGCGCGGGAACGACCGCAGCGCGACGCCGGGACGCTTCGGTGAGGATCCGTCGGCGCGTGGCTGCCGCCGCCTCGAAATCCTCGTCCCACGCGCAGGGATCGCCGGGCCGGGCGAGCTGGACGGGGCAGTGGGTCAGGTCTCCGACGAACACCGCGGGCTTGCCGGCGTCCAGCCACACCACCGACGATCCCGGGGTATGGCCCGGCGCCGGGCGCAGCCACAACGACTCGCTGAGCCGGTGGTCGTCAGACCACAGCTCGATCTGGTTCTCGACGGGAGAAACGCTGTCCGCGAACACTGTTCGGACATGCTCCTGTGCCGACTGCTCGTCCTCGGTGCGCGGCGTCGACGTCTGCGCCGGCCCGTCCGGCGCGAAATGCCGATAGTCGGCCTCCGGCATCAGGTACCGGGCGTTCGGGAACGTCGGCACCCACGCATCGCCGTCGCGCATCGTGTTCCAGCCGACATGGTCGAAGTGTAGATGGGTGTTGACGACCACGTCGACGTCGCCGGGGTCGAACCCCGCGGCCGAAAGCGTCTGCAAGAAGTCGGTCTGCAGGTTGTCCAGCGCCGCCATCCGCGGCCGGGACTTGCCGTTGCCCGCGCCGGTGTCGACGAGCACCGTCAGCCCGTCGACCTCGATCACCCACACCTGCAGCGCGATGCGCCATCCGGTGTCGGTCCAGAACGTCGGCGAGAACTCGTCGGCGTGTTCTTGCCAGGCCCCGGCGGGGGTGTGCGGGAACACCTTGGTGGGAAGATCGTCGACCTGCCACTCGATGACGCGGGTGAGCGTCGCGGCGCCGAGCCGTAGCTGATCCACGGCCCCAGGTTAGATCACGCCGAGCGTGCGCAAACTTCGGCAAAACGACGGCGTGTCGCCCTCAGACACGCACGTTCGCGGGAAAAGGGGACGGGCAAGCAAGGGCTCGGCGAGATTACGGCTTGATTCGGATGTGACCCGGCGAATACAACCCGCTGTGGGTGGTGGTGCCGAGTTCGAGTTCGGCGGGGACAGCCGCGCGCGCATCGGGGGTCGGCTCGAACTTGCGCAGCGAGCCCCAGTCGCGGCCCCAGTCGTTCGACAGGTAAGTCGCCATCACATGCGCGCGCAACAACAGGTCACTGATGCCGAGCAGCCCGCCGTTGAGGCCGTCCTGCCAGGTGTCGGTGTCCTTGCGTTTGGCGTTGTAATCCGGCGTGATCCGGAACTTGGGAATGTCGGTGACGCCGTTGGCGTGCAGCATCGGCTGCTGACACGGGAACGCCAGCCCGACCGCCCAGTCCATCAGCACCGGCTGCTCGGAGCCGACGTACTCCTGGACCGAGCGCAGCTCCGGCACCCGCGGCGGGGTGACGGCCACCCAGTCACCTGGCGTCAACGAAACATCCTCGGCGACAATGCGGACCGCGACCGCGTCGTCCGGAATGTCGGCCCGGGGGAACCGCAGATTGCGCCACGACGGGATCGGCCCGAGGTCGTAGGGTACCAGCCTGCCCGCGGGCACCGGCGCGCCGTCCGGCCCCGCGACCGCGTACTCGAGTTCGACGGTCTGGCCTTCGGTGCGCGCGTTGAACACGCTGTCGCCGGTGATGGTGCCCGCGGCGGTGACGACCACCAGCGGATGCGCGTCGTCCGGTGGCGGCAGCTCGTACCACGCCGACGCGAGCCTGCTTTCCTGCTGCGGGCCGGTGACGTAACTCCCGGCGAGCGGCACCCGGCCCGGGTCGAGCTGATAGGGCAGCGGCACCGTGGAGCCGTTGACGCCGGGGGCGTCGAGTTCGGTGGGATGATCCCAGTCGTAGTCGGTGCCGGGCATCGGCAGGTTGACTCGGATCGCTTCCGCGACAATCTTTTCCGGTACCCCGTTCGGAGTGAACCCGACCGGGTCGACGCCGCCGAGCGGACCGAGCGGCCCGTAGTTGCCGGGCAGCGGCGTCAGAAAGCCCTCGTTGGGATCGGGTTCGACGAGCACGTCGTCGGCCAGCCCGCAGCCACCGACGAACGCGCGCAGGTTCGCCCACGCGTTGGAGTAGGTCGGGTATTGGCGGATCGCGCCCACCAGCATCGAACCGACGAACACCACGACCATGAACCCGGCGGTGACGGGGATCGGCGCGGCGGTCAACGCCCGGGCGATGCGGCCCTCGCCGCGGTCGCGGGGCGCGAAGTGCAGCCACATCGCGTACAGCGCGGTGATCGCGAACAGCGCGAAGAAGATGGTGCTGACCGTGACGCCGCCGATCGCGGGCATGTCGTTGTTGAACGGCACCCCGAAGCTCGACACGTACCACCAGCCGTTGGTGGTGGCGAAGCACAGCGCCAGCAGGAAGAACACCGCGGCCAGCACCGCCATCCGGTTGCGCGACCAGCGCAGCACGGCGGGCGACACCAGCACCGTCGCCAACGCCGCCATGGCCGCGCCCACCGCGGCGAACAGCCCGAAGTGGTGTACCCACTTGGTGGGGGTGAACATCAGGAAGAAGATCGTGCCGAAGATGACACCCATCAGCCGCCATGCCGGACCGCGGGCGACCCCGGGAATTCGCTTGCGGCGCATCATGATGAACATCGACACGAACAGCGACAGCGCGGTGATCAGGAACCCGAACCGCCGCGACAGCGACCCGTCGACGGTCGGCAGGATCAGGTAGTAGTACCGCAGGTTCTCGGTGTACCACTCCTGGTTCGGCCCGACGTCGGTGCGGATCCTGGTCGCCTCGAGCACGGTCGCGAAGGTCTGGTCGAAGAAGACGACCGTCAGGATGATGGTGCCCGCGGCCAGAATCGGCGCGACCAGCGGCCAGGTGCCGACGAGACGGCGGCGGCGCACCAGGATTCGCAGGATCGGGCGGCCACCCGCGAGCAACGCGGCGACCGCGATCAGCCCCGTCGGCTGGATGCCCAGCGTGAACGCCGCGGAAAGCGTTGCCAACGCGGCGGGCGTCAGTCGTCCGGAGATGATGGCGCGTTCGATCAGCACGTAGGTGATCAGCGCGCCGGTGGCGATCTGGCCCTCGGGGCGCAGCCCGTTGTTGAACGGCATCCACGCCGCCAGCAGCACAAGGCCGGCCGCCCACAGCGCGGGCTTGCTGGCCGCCACCGCCGGGCCGAGCCTGGGGAGTACCTCACGAGACAGCAAGAGCCAGCAGACGATTCCGCAGACCAGGTCGGGCAGCCGGATCCAGATGCTGGCGTCGCTGACGCTGGTCATCATCGCCAGCAGGTTGTAGTACCAGCCGAACGGGTCCTCGGGGCTGCCGAACCAGCGGAAGTAGTTCGACATGTAGCCGGCGTGCCCGGCCACGCGGGCCATGCCGAGGATGTAGCCGTCGTCCGACGAGTTGGCCCCGATGACGTGCCACACCAGGAACCCGCCGACGACGGTGACGTCGGTGGCGGTGAATGTGCGCCACCGTGCCGGGATCAACCGGTGCATCCGCCGCCCGTCGAGGCGGTCCAGCCGCCACAACGCCAGCAGCGCGATCACGGTGGAAAGGATCGCCAGCACCATCGCGGTGAGCTTCAAAGGTGTCGGCTTCGAGGAGAACCGGGTGTCGATGGTCGCCGAAACGGTCAACCCCGGCGGCGCGGGTCCGGTCAACTCGGTGAAGACACCGACGATCTGCGGGCGCAGGTTCGGGTCGGCGAACCCGCTGCGCTGTTCGGACCCGTCGGCCTTGGTGAGCCCGACGAACGTCGCGAACGTGCCCTCTTCGGTCGAGGTGATCTCGATGCGCTCACAGGCATCCGATTCCGCCTGTGCGCGAGGCACACTGGCCACCACCACGTTGCGGTCGGTGATGTCGACCCGGTCCTCGGTCACGTCGACGAACAGCGACTGCAGCCTGGCCTGCTTACCGTCGGGGGGTGCGGTACCGAACACCAGGCCGCCCGACGGCGGCATCGCACGGATCACCTCGCACGGCACCGTCGCGGTCATCGACACCGGGGTCAGCGAGATCAGCGGCGCCGTCACATTGTTGAGCTGACCCTGCTGCGGCCAGTTCAGGGTCGCCGTGGTCTGCACCACCGGCAGCAGCGGGGTGGCGAGCGACAGCACGAAGCCGAGCAGGCCGGCGATGGTCGCCACCCAGCGGGCGATCTTGACGTCGCGGCCGGCGTCACGGGCGAGGATCGCGGTCATGGCAGCGCCCTGATCGGTCCGTTGCGGGTCCAGCCGAAGACGCGTTGGGTGCCCTGTTCGACGGCGGCGTTGGGTGCCTGCGCGGCGGGCACCACCCGGTCGTAGCGTTCGATCGAACCCCAGTCGCGGTACCAGTCATCGCGCAGATACGTCGGAATCGTCGAGGTCCGCAGCAGCGCCTGGATGAACAGGAACGGGCCGCCGTCCTGCGCCGACTGCCACATGTTCGACGAGGACACCACCTGCTTGAAGTTGGGCAGGATGCGGTACTCGGGCAGTTCGGCGATCCCGAGGTGCTGGGCGAACGGGCGCTGGCACGGGAAGTTCGCGGCCGTCGCGATGTCCATCAGCACCGGGGTCTGCGAGCCGAGGAACTGCTGAGCGGTCTCGAGCACCGGGACCCGCGGCGGCGTGAACGCGAACCACTGGTCCTCGGACAGGTTCGGGTCGTCGGCGACGATGCGCGCGACGTTGGCCTCCGGCGGTGCCCATGACAGCGGGAATCGCAAGTTGCGCCACGCCTTTTGGGGGAAGATGTCGATGGGCTGCACCTCGTTGAGTGCCTCGAAGCTGCCGTCGGGGCGGTGGATGCCCCACTGCAGCTTCAGCGACTGCCCGTAGTTGAACGACCCGTCCTCCTCGTAGTACCAGATGGCACCGGCAGCCGCGACGGTCACCAGCGGCCGCTCGGGGGTGCGTGGCGGCAGCTGGTACCAGGCCGAGGTGACCTCGGCCGCGACGTCGTTCTCGTCGTAGCTGCCCATCACCGGGGTTCGGGCCGGGTCGAGCCCGAACGGCAGGAACACCCGCGACCCGTTGACGCCCTCGGGCCCGTATCCGCCGCCGGTGCCCGCCGCGTAGCCGATGCCGACGTTGGGTTCGTTCGGCGAGCCGTCGGAGTTGACCAACCCGGGGTTGGCGGTGACGGGTTCCGCGGGCTCGAGGGTGTCGCTGACGCCGTTGGGGTGGAACCCGACGGGATCCTCGCCGCCGAGCGGCCCGTAGCGACCGAACCGCTGACCCGGAACCGGCTCCAGCAGACCGGCATTGGTGTCGCGTTCGACCAGCACGTCGTCGGCCATCGCGCAGCTGGTCTCCGAAAGCCCGGACTGCAACGCCGCCAGGTTCGCCTTGGCGGTGGTGTAGACGGGATAGCGCTGCACTGCCCCCTTGGCCATCGAGCCGACCTCGAGCACCACCATGATGGCCGCCACCACCAGCAGCGGCGTGGAGGCCAGCACCCGGTTGCGGCGGGTGTCGGCCACCTCGGTGTGCCCGGCGTAGTCGATGCGGAAGTGCAGCCACGCCGCCAGCAGGCCCGTCGCGATCGCCAACACGAGGAAGATGATCATCACCGGAATGCCCGCCAGCACCGGCTGCTTGTCGAACCACGGCACCCCGTAGTTGCCGACATAGAACCAACCGTTGATACCCGATGTGGCCCAAGCCAATACGAACAGCAGCGCGGTGACATACAGCGCCAGGTTGCGGCGGCTGTGCAGCCCGACCCGGGCGAACGCGAACGCGGTGACGGCCCCGAGCGCGCCGGCAAGGCCCGCGAACGCCCCGAACTGCACCGCCCATTTCGTCGGGGTGAAGGTCAGCAGCAGCAGCCCGACCGCCGTCACCCCGATCAACCGCCACAGCGGGCCCCTCGCCATTCCGGGCACGCGGCTGCGGCGCAGCAGCACGGCGAGCATGCCGAACAGACACAGCAGCATCACCAGCACGGCGAAGCGGCGGGTCAGCGAAGAGTCGACGCTGTCCTCCACGGTGAGGAAGTAGTAGCGCAGGAACTCCTGGTACCACGCGATGGTGGGGCCGACCTTGTATTTAATGCGGGCCGCCTCGGCGACGGTGGCCAGCGTCTGGTCCCGGAACACGACCACGAAGATCAGCGCGGCCGACGCCGCCAACGCGGCCAGCGGGGCCGCCACACCGTCGACGGGGCGCCGTGCCTGAATGGCTCGGGCGATGGCGCGGGCGCCGACGAGCAGCGGCGCCAGCGCGATCAGGCCCTGCGGCGCCAGCGTCACGCTGAACACCGCGACGACGACGGCAAGCGCCGCAGGCCACAGCCGCCGGGTGCCGATGGCGTTCTCGACCAGCATCCAGGTCGCGACCACACCGAACGCGATGAGCGGTTCGGGGCGCAGCCCGTTGTTGAACGGCAGCCACGCGGCCAGGAACACCGCACCGGCCGTCCACACCGCCACCCGGTTGCCCGCCAGCCCTGCCGCGCCGGGGCCCAGCCGCGGCAGCACGCAGCGGCTGAGGAGCACCCAGGTGGCCACCGCCGCGGCCGTCGCGGGCAGCCGCATCCACACCCCCGCCGTGCTGACCGCGGCCAGCTGTGCCAGCACCGACTGATACCAGTCGAACGGGGCCTCCGTGGCGCCGAAGAAGCGGAAGTAGTTCACGGTGTAACCCGCCTCGTCCGCCACGCGCGCGATGGTCAGGTTGTAGCCGTCGTCCGAGCTGATCGCCCCGATCAGGTGCCACAGCAGCAGCGTGCCGATCACCCCCACGTCGGCCAGCCAATGCCAGAACCCGACCCGCCAGAACCGTCGCCATCCACGGGGCACCCGCCGACCCGAGCGCCGGTCCAGCATCGCCAGCGCCACGATCGACCCGATCACGCACGCCACGCCGAGCACCATCACGGCGAGCTTGAGGGTGGTCGGCGAGCTGATGAACCGGGTGTCGACGTCGATCCGCGCGGCCAACCCGTCCTGCGCCGGGATCTCGAGATCCGTGAAAACCCCGGCGACCTGCGGTTTCTTGTCGGCCTCCAGCGTGCCCGCGGCCCCGGGGATGCCGACGAAGTCGGCGCCGACCCCGCCGGGGCCGGCCCAGATGTGTAACGCGCTGCACGCCCCGGCCTCCACCGCGGGCCGAGGCGCCACCGCGGCAACCGAGTCGCGCACCGCGACGACGACCACGTCGGCGGTGGCCCGGACGAACAGCCCGTTACGGGTGGCCTCGATGCCTCCGGGCGGCACGGTGGAGATGACCAGCCCGCCGTCGTCGGGCAGGGTCGTGACGGCCTGGCAGGGGATCGAGACGTCGAGCGCCAGCGGCGCACCCGACACCAGCGGGGCGGTGATGTCGCCGACGAACCCGTCGGGATCGGTGCCCTGCGGCCACAGAATGGTGGCCGTGGTCTGGTTCACCGGCAGCAGCGGCACCAGCCCGCATAGCAGCACTCCCGCGATGCCTGCGACGGCCGCGATCAGGCGCGCGAGGCGGTGGGCGGGGTCGCTGGGCACGAGGGTCGATGGTAGGCGACGAAACTAATGACGCAGCGGCGCCGGGCTCCACAGCCCGCTACGCGTCGCCGAACCGAGGTCGATGCGGGCCGGCTCCGCGTCCGGGTAGTAGGGGGTCAGCCGCTGCAGGGCGCCCCAGTCGCGCATCCAGTCGTTGGCCAGATACGACGGCACCGTGGTGGCGCGCACCAGCAGCTCGGTGATGCCCAGCGGGCCGCCGCCCAGGTTGTCCATCACCGGCGAGTTGGCCTCCGCGCCGAATCGGTCCGGCATGATCCGCCACTTCGGCACCTCGATGACGCCGTACTGGTGGTCGAACGGCCGCTGGCATGGGAACGCCATGCCGACCAGCCAGTCCAGCAGGACCGGGTCGGTGGAACCCACCACGTCCTGCAGGGTGCGCAGGTCGGGGATGCGCGGCGGGGTGAGCGCGATCCAGTGCTCGGGATTGAGGTCGTCATCGGTGGCGACCAGCCGCACCCGGGTGGCGTCGTCGGGTATGGCGTCCAGCGGGACCCGCAGGTTGCGCCAGGCCGGGGAGGCACCGACGTCGCCCATCTCGACGCTGCCGGCCGCCTCGTTGCTGCCCTCGGTGGCGTACTGCACGACGACCTCGCCCGGATCGAAGCGCCCGGCCGCCGACACCACCAGCAGGGGGCCGGCCTGGTCCCGGGACGGCAGCCGGTACCACGCCGAGCGCAGCGACGCCGGCTGTTGCGTGCCGCTGCGCCAGCTGCCCATCACCGGGGTGGTGGCCGGATCCAGCTCGAACGGCAGCCGCGCGCGCGAGCCGTTGATCCCGGCCGCGGCGGTGGTGCCGCCTTCGGTGCCGGCCTCGCCGCCGGCGTCGTCGCTTTCGGGGCTGTCGGCGAAGTTGGTCGCGGTGCCGGGGCCGCCCATCACCTCGTCGGCGGAAAGATCGGACGGAATTCCGTTGGGGCCGAAGCCCTCTGATGCTTCCGCGCCCAGCGCGTCACCGAGCGCGCTGTCGATCGGCGCCAGCATGCCTGCGTTGGCGTCCTGTTCGACGAGCACGTCTTCGGCCAACCCGCACGTCTTGCCGGTCAGCGCCTCGAGGTTGGAGCGGCCCACACTCCACGCCGGATACTGGCCGATCATCGCCAGCGTCAGCGACAGCACCTCGAACGCCACCAACGCCCAGGTGGCGATGGCCAACGGCGCCTGGACGATTCGTTGCCAGCGACGCGGCTGGCCGGGCGGCGACTGGTCACGGCCGGAGAAGTGGAACCACGCCGCCGCCAGCAGCGCGATCACCGAGAACCCCAGCAGGATGGTGGTGAAGCCGAATTTCCACTCCGGGAACGCATTCGACCACGGCACACCGAAATTGGAGACGTACCACCACCCGTTGACGGTGGCGAACGACAGCGCGGTGACGAACAACACGGCCGCGGTGAACACCGACCGGTTGCGCCGCGACCGCATCGCCGCGGCGCCGACCGCGACGGCCGCCAGCGCGCCGAGCGATCCGGCCAGCCCGGCGAACACCCCGAAGTGATGGGTCCACTTGGTCGGGGTGAACATCAACGCCAGGAACGAGATGATCGTGATACCCACGATGCGTCGGCTGGGGCCGAGCGCGGTGCCGGGAATCCTGAACTTGCGCAACGCCATCGCCACCGAGACGGCCAGCGCCAGCAGCAGCGTCAACACCGCGAACCGGCGCGCGACCGAACCGTCGGGGCTGGTTGTGAACAGCCGCGAGTAGCGGATGTGCTCGTCGAACCACGAAAGGCTGGGTCCTACAGCCGATTTGAACGCGCTGGCCTGCATCTCGCCGACCAGCGTCTGATCCCGGAAGATCAAGATGATCGTCACCGTGGCCGCGGCCAGGATCGGCGCCAGCAGCGCTAGATAGCCGAACCGCGACGTGTGGGCGGCGACGATCGTCTTCAGCGGCCCGACGGCCACCAGCAGGGCGCCGACCGCGGCGATGCCCGTCGGCCCGGAGAACAGCGTCAGCGCGCCGATGATGATCGCGACCGCCACCGGCAGCAGCCGGCTGGTGGCCACCCCGCGTTCCACCGAGCACCAGGTGAGCAGGATGCCGAGCGCGATGATCGGCTCCGGGCGCAGCCCGTTGTTCAGGGGCAGCCAGAACGCCAGGAACAGGCCGGCCGCCGTCCACGCCGCGGCGCCGCTGGTCTTGACGGCGTTGCCGAGGCGCGGGATCACCTCGCGGCTGATCAACCACCAGCAGACCAAGGCCATCACCAGCGTCGGCAGCCGCATCCACACGCTGTGGGTGCTGACGTGGGCCCACAGCGCCAGCAGGTCGTAGTACCAGCCGAACGGGGCCTCGGGGGTGCCGAACCACCGGTAGTAATTGGCCATGTAGCCGGCGTGCTCCGACACCCTGGCCATGGTGAGGATGTAGCCGTCGTCGGCGGTGTTGGCCCCGACGAAGTGCCACCACACCAGCGCCGCGGTGACCACCCCGTCCAGCGGCCGGAACGACCACCAGCGCGGCGGCAGGAAGCGCTTGACCTTTCGGCCGTCGGCGGTGTCGAGCACGTGCAGGGCGCCGAGCGCGATGATCGTCATCGCGACGCCGAGGATCATCACCAGCAGCTTCAGCAGCGTCGGTGAACTGCTGTAGCGCGAGTCGACGGTGGCCGAGAACTCCAGGCCGGGCGGCGCGGGCCCGGAAAGGTCGGTGAAGACGCCGACGATCTGCGGGCGGAAGTCGTAGCCGCCGCGTTCCCCGCTCAGCGGCGCGCCGGGGTCGTCGCTGTCGGGTCCCTTGACCAAGCCCACGAACTCGCCGGTGACCTTGTCGGCGTGCGCGGTGAAGACCAGGCGTTCGCACTGCGGGCTGAGCACCTGGTCCAGGGGCGCGCTGACCACCGGGGTGTTGCGCACGATGACGAGCAGGTCGCTGTTGACCCGCTCGATGAGCAGGCCGCGGTCGACGGCCTTGGGTGCCTGCTTGGGCACCGTCGACAACAGCACCGTGCGGCCCGCGTATTCTTCGCCGTCCGCACCGACCAGCCCGGCGGCCACCCGGCACGGCACGCTGATCGTCAGATCGGTGGCCACGTAGCCGATCAGCGGCGCGTTGACGCTCTGCAGCACGCCGTCCTGGGGCCAGTTCAGCTCTGCGGTGGTCTGCTTGACCGGCAGCAGCGGGGTCGCGATCGCCAGCGCCGCGCCGAGCAGACCGGCGACGATGGCGACCAGCCGCGCGGTCCGATGGTTCGCCCCGACTTGGCCAGTCACGGGGCTTGATCGTAATTGGGCAGGCGGATGGCCAGCACGAACGGTCCGATCTCGGAGACGTCGAAGCGCGGGTCGTCGAACAGGGCTTCGTCGAGGGCGACGTGGTAGCGGCGCACGTTGGGCTGGTTGGGGTAGACGTCGGAGGCCAGCCGCAGCGTGTAGGTGTCAGTCGAACTAGCTGGGCCGCCGCGGCGCATGAGAAACACCGTCGGCGGCTTCCACGGCAGCGCGTCGAGGGCCTCGATGAACGCGTCGGCGTCGGTCAGCTTGGCCCAGCTCTCGATCGCCTCGGCGCGCTTCTCGAACTGCGCAAGCGGGTTGGCGTAGTGCGACGTCAGCCCCTGAAACCCGTAGTAGGGGTAGTAGGACAGGAAGCTGTAGTCGGCGGTCATCACCACGGTTTCGTTGCGCGGCAGGCCCGTCGTCTCGCGGATCTTCACGTCGAGCTCGCGGTAGTAGCGCTCCGAGCCGGGCGGGCGCCGGTCGGCGCGTTGGCCGTAGCCGTCGGTGTCGGTGTAGGCGACGGCGATGTCGGGGCGCAGCACGTCGGGGATGTCCTGGCTGTAGGTCACCGCGCCGATGGCGCCGATGGTGGCGGCCGCGGCGACGACGCGCTTGGCGTTCTCGGGTTTCGCCCGGGCCGCCACCGCACGGGTCACCTCCAGGAAGCCGAACGCGCCCGCGGCGGCCAGCAGCACGGTCAGCGTCGGGTTGAGCCGGAACGACAGCAGCGTCGTGCCGGCCAGCGTGGTCAGCATCGACAGCAGCGACCACGCGTAGACGGCCAGCACCGCGATCGCCAGCGCGCCGGCGCGGGTGGACGAACGTGCCCGCCACACCAGCCACAGCGTGCCGAGCATGCACAGCGCGCCGAGCAGGGTGAAGTGCAGCATCGGGAACTCGAGCTCGGCGCCCACCGAAGGCAGATAGTGCTGGGCGGTGCCCGAATCGGCGGGCTCGTCCTTGATCGCGGCGGCCAGCCACGGGCCCCAGCCGATCAGCGCGATCGCCCCGGAGAGGGCTCCGATGGCGACAAGCCGCAGCAGCGGCTCAAGGCGGCGGCGCGCGACCGCCAGGACGAAAGCCATGATCGCCAACGTGAACGCGGCGAACACGAACAGCAGGGTGTAGAACAGCGCGGTGACGCCGAGGAAGATGCCGACGCCGATCACCGCGGCCCACCCGCCGTTGCGGGTGCCGCCCCGCAGTCCCGACCAGGCCAGCACGAACACCGGCGGCAGCAGCGCGGTGATCATCGCGGCGTACGGCTCGGCCGGTGCGTAGGCGAGCGTCGCCGCGGCGGTGGCCGTCGCGACGATCAACGCGTACTCGAAGCGAATCATCTCGGCCCACAACACGAATGCGGCGGTGATCGCGACCGTGATGGAGATGATCGCCCACGGTTTGAACATCTCCCAGCCGGGCATGCCGGTCAGATCGGCGAGCCGGCCGCCGATCCAGAACCAGCCCGGCGGATAGAACGGCGGCAGACCGTAGTAGGTCATGTCGTGCAGCGCGGCGGTGTCGGTGAACCGGGTCAGGTACTCGGTGCGGAACTGCTGGTCGACCGAAATACCGTGCAGGTAAAGCTTGGTGGCGCCCAGCGGCATCGCCAGGGTGACCACCGAGAACGCCGAAAGGAACACCGTCGCGCCGGCCCACGCGAGCAGGCGCCTGCCGCGCCGCCACACCCAGCCCGACCCGAACAGCCCTGCCAGACAACCGACCTGGCCGACGGTGGTCAGTGCGTGCAGCTGGTTGGACGAGTTGTACGCCGGCCAGTCCACCTGCGATATCGCGATCAGCGAGATCACCGCGACGACGGCCGCCACGGCCGCCACGGCCGCCAGCTGGCCGACGACCTTGACCGGCGTGGCGCCGCGCATCAGATGGGGAGCTTGCGGAAGATGGGGCGCGGGATATGCCGCAACACCATCATCACGTACCTGAACACCCCCGGTGCCCATACCAGTTCCTTGCCCTTGGCCGAGGCGGTGACCGCCAGTTCGGCAACGTCTTCCTTGTCGACGGTGAACGGTGCTTCTTTGGTGCCGGTGGCCTTCCAGTGCTCGATGGTGGTGCGGGTGCGCACCTGGCCGGGCCGGATGACCAACACCTGAACGCCATACTCGCGCAACGCCTCGCCGAGCCCGAGGTAGAACCCGTCGAGGCCGGCCTTGGTGGAGCCGTACACGAAGTTGGACCGTCGCACCCGTTCCCCGGCCGCCGAACTCATCGCGATGATGCGGCCGAAGCCCTGCGCGCGCATCTTCTCACCGAGCAGCACACCCACCGAAACCGCTGCGGTGTAGTTGATTCCGGCGATCTGCACGGCCTTGCGCTGGTTCTGCCACAGCTCTTCGGCGTCGCCGAGCAGGCCGAACGCCACGATCGCGACGTCGATGTCACCGCCGCGCCACGCCGCCTCGACCACCTTCGGATGGCTCGCGGTGTCGAGGGCGTCGAAGTCGAGCACCTCGACGGACTTGGCGCCCGCGGCCTCGAGCTGTGCGACGGCGGCCTCGATGCGCGGATGGCCGGGCAGCTCGGCCAGGATGATGCGAGCAGGCGCGTCGCGCAGATAACGCTCGCAGATGGCCAGGCCGATCTCGGACGTGCCGCCGAGCAACAGGATGGTCTGGGGGTTCCCCACGGCATCAATGACCATGTGTGCGCACCATTTACAGCAGCTCCAAACGTCGGGCCATGTCGGACGCGAACACCGCGTTGGGATCGACCTTGCGGCGCATGGCGATCCACTCGTCGATTCGCGGGTACATGGCGTGGAAGGTCTCGGCGGTCGTGCGGGAATCCTTGGCGGTGTAGAGCCGGCCGCCGAACTCCAGCACCCGCCGGTCGAGGCTAGTCAGGAACTCGCCCAGCCCCGGCTTGACCGGAAAGTCCACGCAGACGTTCCAGCCGGGAATCGGGAAGCTCAGCGGTGCTTGGTTTCCCGGGCCGAACAGCTTGAACACGTTGAGGAACGAATAGTTCCCCGAACGCTGGATGTCGACGATGATCTTCTTGAACTCGTCGACCGCCTCGGTCGGCACGACGAACTGGTACTGGGTGAAACCCGCGCGCCCGTATGCGCGGTTCCATTCACCGAGCATGTCCAGCGGGTGATAGAACTGCGTGAGGTTCTGGATCTTGCCGCGGTAGGTGCCCGACTTGCGGTACCACAGCTCCCCGATGGGCCCGAACGTGTACTTGTTGGCCAGGCCGTTGGGGAAGATGTCGGGGAAGGTAAGTAGTTGCGGCGCATCGAATTTCAGTGGGTTGCGCTGAAGCTTAGCAGGCAGCTGGTCCAGCCGGGCCAGTGAGCCACGGGATATCGCGGCGCGGCCGAGCTTGGGTGGCGCGCTGATCGCGTCGAACCAGGCGCTGGAGTAGGTGTAGTTGGCTTCGCTGCCGTCGCTGTGGAACTCGATCGTTTCGTCCAGGTTCGCGGTGACGTCGCCGTCGGCGATGAAATACGCGGTCTCCGTCGGCGTCATCTCGATCGTGGCGCGCAGGATGATGCCGGTCAGGCCGTTTCCGCCGACGGTTGCCCAGAACAGCTCGCTGTCCGGGCCGTCGGGGGTCAGCGACCGGATCTCACCGTCGGCCGTCAACAGATCGATCGAGCGGACGTGGTTGCCGAAGCTTCCGGCGCTGTGATGGTTCTTGCCGTGGATGTCGCAGGCGATCGCCCCGCCGACGGTGACCTGCCTGGTGCCCGGCAGCACCGGCACCCACAGCCCGAACGGCAACGCCGCCTTCATCAGCGTGTCCAAACTCACGCCCGCGTCGACGTCGACCATGCGGGTTTCGGCGACGATGGAGTGGATCCGGTTCAGCGCGGTCATGTCGATCACCAGGCCGCCGCCGTTCTGGGCGTTGTCGCCGTAGGAGCGGCCTAGGCCCCGGGCGATGACCCCGCGCTGGCCCGTCGTCGCCACCGCCCGCGCGATGACCTCGACCTCCGGCGTCGACAACACCTGGGCCACCGACGGAGCGGTGCGTCCCCAGCCCGTCAGGCGCTGCGTGGTGGTCTCGAACATCGTGACGAGGGTACCGTGCGGCCCGCGCGGCCCTGCTCAGCCGAAAGTGCCGGCGCCGAGACTGCGCACAGATCGCGAAATCACGCGAAATCGCGATCTGTGCGCAGTCTCGATCCGCAGGTGGGGCGCCGCCTCAGCGCAGCCGGAAGATCACCGCCCGCTGGACGACGAAGTTGATCACCGTCGCGGTGCCCTGGGCGATGACGAACGCGACCGGCACCCGCCACGGTTTGTCGTCCCACGCCATGTAGAGCAGGTAGTTGATGCCCACCTGTGCGGCGTAGGTCACCGTGTAGAGCACGCACACCGCGATGAAGCGCGCGGTGCTGGGCGGCGCCTGAAACGTCCAGCGCCGGTTGATCAGGTACGCGGTCGTCGTGCCCGCGATGAAGCCGATGGTCTTGGCCACGTTCACGTGCAGCCCGACCATGAGCAGAACCACGTACAGACCGAAGTCGACGACCGCCGAGAAACCACCGGTGACGATGAACCGCCACACCTGGGTGCCCAGCGTCAGGGTCGGCTGCATAGGGGGCTCGGCCACCGCAGCAGCTTACGGCGCGGTCGTGCTCGCGGGTGTCAGCGCCGCGGGGAGCCGCGATTGTGCGGTCTCATACGCCCGGCCCGGCGTGTCGCGGATGAAACCGCGCCGTCGCGTGCTCGACGGGTGCCGCTGCGGTAATACCGTCGAGGGGTGCAGACCCGCTCCGGTGCGCAGATCGTCGTCGACGGTGACGTGGTCTACAAGCTGCACCGGCCGGAAACCAACCCGCGGCAGTTGACCGCGCGGCTGGCCGTCGCCGTGCAGTCGGACTCGGTACTCTCGCCGCTGGACGCCGTGCCCGAGCCCGTCGGCACCCGCTGGCGCACCCGATGGCCCCGCGTGCAAACCGTTGCGCCAGAACCGGATTGCCTCCCGTGGGCGGCGGCCGGTCGGCTGCTGGCGCGGCTGCATCGCGAAACCGTGCCTCGTCGCCAGCCGCCTCACGGATGGCCGCAGCGGCTGCGTCGAATGCTGCGCCACACCGCCGATGTCACCGTGCGCCACGCCGCGGCCGGGCTGCCCGACGTGGTCTGGCGCGCCGGATCGGCCGATCGGCCCGCGACGCTGGTGCACGGCGACTGGCATCTCGGCCAACTCGGCCGTCGCGCGCCCGGCCGGCCGTGGCTGCTGCTCGACATCGACGACATGGGCGTCGGCGACCCCGCGTGGGATCTGGCCCGGCCCGCCGGCTTCTGGGCGGCGGGGCTGATCCCCGACGACGACTGGGCGACGTTTCTGGACGCCTACCGCGGCGCGGACGGGCCCGCGGTGCCACAGGGTGATCCGTGGCCGGTGCTCGAACCGGTCGCACGCGCCGCGGTCATCTGCGCCGCCGCGCATCATCCAGAGGACGAACTGCTGCGCGAGGCGTGCTCGCGGATGCGCTAGCTCGAGAAGAACAGCCTGCCGAAGCCCTGCCTGCGGTAGTACTTGTTGCCGCGATGCCCCCAGCCCGGGCCGTAGCCGTAACCGGGCTGCGGCGGCGGTGGCGGCGGCGGAGCCTGCACGAACCGGTTCTCCAACTGAGTGAGCGCCTCGAGCTCGCCGAAGTCGAGGAAGATGCCGCGACAGGTGTCGCATTGTTCCAGGTGGATGCCGTTGCGCTCGTAGGTCTTCATCATGCCCGCGCACTTAGGGCAACGCAGCGTGGTGGCACCGCTGGCGGGCGGCGGGGCCTGCGGCGGTTCGTATGGCGGAATACTCATAGGTGCACAACGGCGCGCTCAGCGGTCTGGTTCCGCGAGCGAGCCGGTCATCCGCTACCGGGCGAAGTTATACCCAGTACGCGACGCGGGCCCGGTATTGGCGCATCGCGAAGGCGGCAAGGATCCAGCCGATCACCGTCAGCACGATCACCACCACCCAGTGGTGCAGCTCCTGGTCGGCGCCGAGCAGCGGCGCGCGGACGATGTCGAGGTAGTGCAGCAGCGGGTTGAGCTCGACGATCCTGAGGTAGTCCGCGGCGCCCTGCTGCTGCAGGGTCGACTCATTCCAGATGATCGGCGTCATGAAGAACAGCAGCTGCACCAGGCTGACCAGCAGGGGGCTGATGTCGCGGTAGCGGGTGGCCAGGATGCCGAAGCACAACGAAACCCACACGCAGTTCGCCACGATCAGCACCATCGCCGGAATCACCGCCAGCGCCGTCCACGACCACGGCTTGGGGTAGATGATCGCGATGATCACGAAGATGATCATGTTGTGGCCGAACAGAATCATCTGCCGCCACACCAGCCGATAGACGTGCACCGACAACGGGGTCGGCAGCTGTTTGATCAGGCCCTCGTTGGCAATGAACACCTCCGCGCCCTCGAGGATCGACGCGTTGATCATGTTCCAGATGATCAGCCCGAGGGTGACGTACGGAAGATGTTCGGACAGTTCGAGTTTGAACAGCTTCGAGTACAACAGGCCCATGGCCACCGCGGTGGCGCCGGTGGCGATCGTGATCCAGAACGGGCCCAGCACCGAACGGCGGTACCGCTGTTTGATGTCCTGCCAGCCCAGGTGCAGCCATAACTCGTGTTTGGCGAAGCCGGCGACAAGGTCGCCCCATGCGCGGCCGAAAGTCTTCGACTGCGCGGCGGCGTCGGTGAACGTCACGGTCTCTGGAACCTTTCCCTACGGCCCAAGCGCCGCAACCGAATCCACTCCCACAGCCCCGCCGGATCGCGTCGCGACACCAAAAAGTACCAGCCGAACCGGGCCCACTCCTGGAACAGCAGGCGGCGAAGCCCAGGCTGCGACAGCAGATAACCGCGGTTCCGGTAGGTGTAGAACCGTTTGCCCGCATCGTCGGGATACTGGGTGTGCATCCGGCCTCCGAGGATGGGTTTGAACTCGTCACCGCCCTGCGGATGCAAATACACCGCGTCAAGGCAGGTGCCGAACGGCAGGCCGGAACGGACCAGCCTGCGGTGCAGTTCGGTTTCGTCGCCGCGGACGAACAACCGCAGATCCGGTACCCCGACGGCTTCCAGCGTCGACGCGGCGAACAACGCACCGTTGAACAACGAGGCGTAGCCGGGCAGCAGGTCCTGGCCGGGGTGGGTGCGCAACTCCTCCACCCGGCGTCGCCACGCCACGCCGCGGCGCAACGGAAAGGCCAGGCGCGCAGGGTCATCGAGGTCGCACACCATCGGCGACACCTCGGCCAGCCCGTGCCTGGCGGCGCACGCCAGCAGCGTGCCCAGCACCTCGGAGTCGGCGGGCCGGCCGTCGTCGTCGGCCAGCCACACCCAGTCGGCGCCGAGCGCCAGCGCATGTAGCATCCCCAACGCGAAACCACCTGCGCCACCGAGGTTTCGACGCGATCCCAGGTAGGTCGTCGGCACCGGCTGGCCGGCCACCAGCTCGGCCACCCGGGTGTCGTTGTCGTTGTCGACGACGATCAGGTGGTCGGGCGCGCGGGTCTGGGCCGTCACCGTCTCCAGCGACTTGGCCAGCTCGTCGGGCCGCCGGTGCGTGACCACCACCGCGCAGACGGTGCCGGTCATCCTTGGCGCGTCTCTTCGAGCACTTCGCGTACATGCCGGGCGGCGTCCTCGCCCTCGTAGGCGCGCACCACATCCTCGATGCCGCCCGTCATCTTGATGCTGCCGTGGTCGATCCACATCGCGGTGCTGCACAGCCGGGCCAGAAACTCGTTGGAGTGGCTGGCGAAAACCAGGATGCCGGAGCGGGCGACGAGGTCCGCCAGCCGTGTCTGGGCCTTCTTCAAGAACTCGGCGTCCACCGCGCCGATGCCTTCGTCGAGCAGCAGGATCTCGGGGTCGATGCTGGTCACCACGCCCATCGCCAGCCGCACCCGCATACCGGTGGAATAGGTCCGCAACGGCATGGACAGGTAATCGCCCAACTCGGTGAACTCGGCGATCTCGTCGACCTTGGCCAGCATCTGCTTGCGGGTCTGCCCTAGGAACAAACCGCGGATGATGATGTTCTCGAACCCCGAGATCTCCGGGTCCATCCCGACGCCGAGGTCGAACACCGGGGCCACCCGGCCGCTCACCCTCGCGATACCGCGGGTGGGTTCATAGATTCCCGACAGCAGCCGCAGCAGCGTCGACTTGCCCGCGCCGTTGTGTCCCACCAACCCGACGCGGTCACCCAGTTCCAGCGACATCGTGATGTCGCGCAGCGCCTCGATGACGACGACATTGGAGTCGTTGCGCCCGATCGCGCCGCCCGCCTTGCCGAGAAACGTCTTCTTCAGCGAGCGCGACTTGGCGTCGAAGATGGGAAACTCCACCCACGCATTGCGGGTCTCGATACGCGGGACCAATACGGCTCCTATAGGTACTGCCCGGTGCCGTGCCCGCCGCGCGGTCCAGCCGGGCCGGCCACTCCGGGTGGCAGCGCGCCCTGACGCATCTGCTCGAGCTGGTGACGCGCCGCCATCTGCTGGGCGAACAGCGCGGTCTGAATGCCGTGGAACAAGCCCTCCAGCCAGCCGACCAGCTGCGCCTGCGCGACCCGCAGCTCGGCGTCGGAGGGCACCGCCTCATCGGTGAACGGCAGCGTCAGCCGCTCGAGCTCTTCCCGCAGCTCCGGCGCCAGGCCGTCCTCGAGCTCGATGATGCTGGTCCGGTGAATCTCGCGCAGCCGGTTGCGGCTGGCCTCGTCCAGCGGAGCGGCCCGCACCTCTTCGAGCAGCTGCTTGATCATGGTGCCGATCCGCATCACCTTCGCCGGCTGCTCGACGAGGTCGGCCAGCGGTTTGCCGTCGGACTCCTGCTCTTCACCCTCGGACTCGCGGCGGATGATTTCGATGTTGTCGTCGTCGCTACTGGTGGTCATCTCCGTGAAGTTCCCTGTAATGGCCGTCGTATTGGTTGCTGGGCGGTTCGCGCCGTTCGTAACTTATCTGGCGACACTAGCCCTTCGGCCACGGTGCGCCCGCGCAGAGCGCGTTTGCGCCGAGCGCAGCGCCGACCTTGACCACTGCAGCAAACGGGATTGCAGACGTCGCTGTCGCCAAAATGCACCCGTGAGCAGCTTGAGGTTGCGAGACGGCGACCAGCGTGTGAGATATGGGCAACAACAACACAATTAGCACTCCGCACCGGAAGCTGACTGGACTACTATGGCGACGCAGGCGACCCGGCCCGGCAGGGCGGGTCGGGCCGGCATCGGCCGAAATTCGTGTCGGATGTTGATTCACACACGCTCAAAGGTGGGCTGGCATGGCATACGACGTCGCCCGGGTGCGGGGCCTGCATCCGTCCCTGGGCGACGGGTGGGTGCACCTCAACGCCCAACACGGCATGCTGCTGCCCGACACCGTGGGCCGAGCCGTATCCACCGCTTTTCGCGGCTCGATGCCGACGCCGCTGGGCCCGCACCCGGCCGCTCAGCGCAGCGCCGCGGTGCTCAACGCGGCGCGCCAGGCGGTGGCGGACCTCGTCAACGCCGATCCCCGCGGGGTGGTGCTGGGTCCTGATCGCGCGGTGCTGATGACATCGCTGGCCGACGCGTCGTCGTCGCGCGTCGGGCTGGGCTACGAGATCGTGGTGACCCGCCTGGACGACGAGGCCAACATCGCGCCGTGGCTGCGCGCAGCGAACCGCTACGGAGCCAAGGCCAAGTGGGCCGAGGTCGACATCGAGACCGGGGAACTGCCGAGCTGGCAGTGGGAGAGCCTGATCACCCGCCCGACTCGGCTGGTCGCGATCACCTCCGCGTCCTCGACGCTGGGCACGGTGACCGATCTGCGGGCGGTGACCAAGCTCGCCCACGATCTCGACGCGCTCGTGGTTGTCGACCACTCGGCCGCCGCGCCGTACCGGCTGATCGACATCGACGAGATCGACGCCGACGTGGTGGCGGTCAACGCGGTCGCGTGGGGCGGGCCACCGATCGGCGCCTTGGTGTTCCGCGACCCGTCGATGATCGACTCGTTCCATCCGGTGTCGTTGAACCCCTACGCCACCGGGCCGGCGCGGCTCGAGATCGGCACCCACCAGTTCGGCCTGCTCGCCGGCGTCGTCGCCAGCATCGACTATCTCGCCACCCTCGACGAGTCGGCGAGCGGTACCCGCCACGAAAGACTCGCTGTGTCAATGCAATCCGCCGCACTGTACATGGACCGGCTGTTCGACTACCTGCTGGCGTCGCTGCGGTCGCTGTCGGCGGTCATGGTCATCGGCCGCCCTGAGGTCCGGATCCCAGTGCTCAGTTTCGTGGTCAACGACGTGCCCGCCGAGAAGGTGGTGCAACGACTGGCCGACAACGGCATCCTGGCCATCGCCAATGCCAGCTCCCGGGTGCTGGATGTCATCGGGGTCAACGACATCGGTGGTGCGGTCACCATCGGGCTGGCGCACTACACCACGATGGCCGAAGTCGACCAGCTGGTGCGGGCGCTGGCCTCCCTAGGCTGATCCGCCGTCGACGCGCAGCAGGATCTTGCCCGCGACATCCCCGGATGCCAGCATCTCGTGCGCGGCGCCGGCCTGCTGAATCGGGAACTCGGCGCCGATTATCGGGCGCACCTGCCCGCTTTCGACCATCGGCCAGACGTTTTCGACCACTTCGGCGACGATCTCGCTCTTGCCGCCCCGGCCGCTGACGGGGCGGGCCCGCAGCGCGGTGGCGAACACGCCGCCGCGTTTGGCCAGCAGCTTGCCGATGTTCAGCTCGCCCTTGGCGCCGCCCTGCAGCCCGATGATCACCAGCCGGCCGTCAGGCGCGAGCGCGTCGACGTTGCGGCCGAGGTAGGCCGCGCCCATGATGTCGAGGATCACGTCGGCGCCGTCGGAGTCGGCGCGGATCCGCTCCACGAAATCCTCGTCGCGGTAGTTGATGGTGATCTCGGCGCCCAGTTCGGCACAGAGGTCCAATTTGTTGCGCGAGCCCGCCGTGACCGCGACCCGGCAGCCGAGCGCGCGGCACACCTGGATGGCGTGGGTACCGATCCCGCTGCCGCCGCCGTGCACGAGCACCAGCTGGCCAGACTGCAGACCGGCCGTCATCACCAGGTTGGACCACACCGTGCAGGCGACTTCGGGCAGCGCGGCGGCGTGGTGCAGGCTCACCCCGGCGGGAACCGGCATGACCTGCCCGGCGGGCACCGCGACGAACTCCGCGTACCCGCCTCCTGCCAGCAAAGCGCAGACCTGTTGTCCGACCGACCATTCGGTGACGCCGGCGCCGACTGCGGTGATCGTTCCGGAGACTTCGAGGCCGAGGATCTCGCTGGCACCCGGCGGGGGCGGATACTTACCGGCGGCCTGTAGAAGGTCGGCGCGGTTTACCCCGGCGGTGTCGACCTTCACCAGGACCTGGCCCTCACCAGCCTGAATGTCGGGTATTTCTTGCCAGGTCAGTCCACCTTCGGCCCCGGCCAAGACAGCATGCATTCAAATAACGCTACTACGCTGGGAAAACAGTAACGCCGACACCTTCCCAGCAATATCGCAAGTGTTTACTATTACTGCATGGAGGGGATCATCGCTGGACGTACGGCCAGCGACATGCCGGGCCTGGACATCGCCGAACAGCGGTCCTGGCAAAATTTTCTCGATTCGGCGCTGAGGTTGTACGCAACCCTGAACCGGTCACTGGTCGACGCGCACCATCTGACGCTGAACGACGTGCGGTTGCTCGACATCCTGGACAAATCCGCGACCGGATCGGCCCGGATGGGGGATCTGGCGGAGAACCTGATGTCGCTTCCGAGCCGGGTGACCCGGCAGATCCGGCGTTTGGAGTTGCAGGGTCTGGTGCGCCGCGGCGCCAGCCCGGACGACGGCCGCGGGGTGCTGGCCACCATCACCGACGAAGGTCGCGCGGCTGTGCGGGAGGCGCTGAAAACCTACGGCGACGGCGTCCGCGCGCATTTCCTCGGCAGGCTGACCCGACCGCAGGTCGCGGCGATGGGGGAGAACTGCCGGCGCATCAGCGTGGCACTCAAGGCCGGGTCGTCGGTCAAGCTCGGCCGGGTGTAGCGGGCGCGGCCCACCCCGTACGCTTGTCGGCGGTGGCGTGGCAGAGCGGCCTAATGCACTCGCCTTGAAAGCGAGAGACGGCTAACACCGTCCGGGGGTTCAAATCCCTCCGCCACCGCGGTACCGCACAGGCACGTTGCGAACTAGCGTGGACCCATGACGACGTCGTCGACACGCACCACGGTCGGGTTCGTCGAGGTGACCCTCGTGGTGTTCGGCATCTACGCGTTGGGCATCGGACTGTTCATGATGTTCGCCCCCGGAACGTTCTTCGACACGCTCGGCAACTTCGGAATTCGCAACGACCACTACATCTTCGACAACGCGACGTTCGAAGTGCCGCAGGGCCTGATGCTGTTGGCGGCGGTGCGCTGGCGGACGTGGCGGGTGCCTGCGCTTGCGTTCGCGACCCTGCATTGGGCGCTGCACACCATCAGTCACGTCGTCGACCCGCACCACGGCGCGGGCGACTGGATCGGATGGCTGGAGGCCGGCGGCCTGGCGGCCACCACGGTGATCCTGGCACTTGCGTTGCGCGCCAGCGTCGTTGCCGGTGCCGGAATCGGCGCGAACGTTCCTTACCGCTCGAAAAATCACCGGAATTTCGAGCGGTAAGGAACGTTCGTCCGAAACGGCTGACTATTCCCCCGTGAACTTCGGCGGGCGCTTCTCGAACGTCGCGCTGATGCCCTCGGAGAGGTCCTTCGACGGCAGGAAGGCGGCGTTCCAGGCCGCCACGTAGCGCAGGCTTTCCGTGACGCGGGCGTAGCGCTGCTGATCGAGCACGTCCTTGATCCCGGCCGCTGTCAGCGGCGGGTTGGCGGCGATCTCGGCCGCGGTCGCATGCGCGGCCGCCAGCGTCGCCTCCGCGTCCTCGTAAACGTCGTTGACCAAGCCGATCCTCTCGGCCCGAGCGGCATCGATGTCCTTGCCCGTCAACGCCAATTCGCGCAGGTGGCCGTCGTTGAGAATGAACGGCAGCCGGGCCAGGCTGCCCACGTC
The DNA here is from genome assembly GCF_010725725.1 of Mycolicibacterium pulveris. Taxonomy (NCBI): domain Bacteria; kingdom Bacillati; phylum Actinomycetota; class Actinomycetes; order Mycobacteriales; family Mycobacteriaceae; genus Mycobacterium; species Mycolicibacterium pulveris. The sequence goes on from NZ_AP022599.1 coordinate 2,689,987, forward strand.
GGCGACCATCGCCAGCTTGATCTCCCGCACCGAGAACTTCGCGTCCGCGCTGGCGTAGCGGATGTCGACGGCCGAGATCAGGTCCACGCCCCCGCCGATGCACCAGCCGTGCACGGAGGCGATCGTCGGGGTGCGGCAGTCCGCGACCGCGTTGATCGAGCCCTGCATCCGCAGCACCGTGGCGTGAAAGTCCGCTCGGGCCCGGGCCAGTGCGCCTTCGGTCATCACCCCGGCCATCGTGCCGCCCATGGCGGGCACGTCGAGCCCGTAGCTGAAGTTCTTGCCCGACCCGGTCAGCACGATCGCCCGCACGTCACGGTCGGCGTCGAGCTTGCCGAACACCTCCGGCATCTCCGCCCAGAACGCCGGCCCCATGGCGTTGCCCTTGCCGGGACCGATCAGCGTCACCGTCGCGACGTGATCCTTGATGTCGACAGTGAGGGATTCATATGTCTGGCCCATGGGCAGAAGGCTAGCGGCTCGCACATGCGCGGTTGCGCGAAGACCCGACTAATGCGGATGAGCGCTTGCGCGAAGACCCGACTACGGAGGTCCGCCGCCCAGCAGGACGTCGTTCACCGTCGCCGAGGGCAGGAACTGACAGGCCGCCTCGACGAGGATCTGACCGATCGCCTCGCCGTCGGGTCCCAGCGGGTTGTTCTTCTGGTTGAGGATCTCGCGGATCACCGCAAGCCGGGTGGCCTCGTCGAGGCCGTTGAACTCCTTGCACGTCATCGTCAGCGCGTTCGGCGGCGGCGGGACCTCGGGGACGTCGGTGCTGCGGCCCGGCAGCGGGATCTTGGGGATCGGAAGACCCGGCAGGCCGGGTAGCCCGGGCATCGCCGACGGTGGGCGCGTGGGGGAGTTGATCGGCGGACCCGGTTCGGTGGTCTGCGCGACGGTGCCTTCGGTGGTGCGCTGGCATGCCGTCGTCACGCCGATCAGGATCAGCGCCGCGGCCGTCAACCGCACGTGCGTCTTCATCTGCGCAACGATATGCGCACTCGCGACGTAGCGTGAAACACATGCCCGAGGACCTGCGCCCAGGACCCGATTCGCCACCCCCCGACGAACTGCGCAGCGCCGAGAAGACGTTTGCGGTGTTGCAGCACGTGCTTCACGGCATCGCCGCCGACGACGTGCACAAGCAGACCCCGTGCCGGGAGTTCGACGTGGCCGCGCTGACCGACCACCTGTTGAACTCGATCACCATGATCGGCGCCGCGGCCGGTGCGGAGTTCCCCGAGCGCAACCGCGACGACTCGGTGGAGCAGCAGGTCGTGCAAGCCACCCGGTGCGCGCTGGATGCGTGGCAGCGCCGCGGGCTGGAGGGCACCGTGCCGTTCGGTCCCAACGAGGTACCGGCGTCGATGATGGCGGGCATACTGTCGCTGGAATTCCTGGTCCACGCCTGGGATTTCGCGATGGCCGTCGGCCGCGAGGTCAGCGCACCGGAGTCGCTGGCGGACTACGTGCTGGGCCTAGCGCAACGGACCATCACGCCGCAGGGCCGCACCCGGGCCGGCTTCGACGACCCGGTGGAAATACCCGCCGACGCACCCGCGTTGGATCGATTGATCGCGTTCACCGGCAGGCGGCCGGCCTAGACGTCGTCGATTTCTGCGCCACGGTCGGAAACCGCGCGCCGCGGCGACCCTGCGGCAGAAATCGCGGTCAGGTCGATGCCCGCCAACGGTGGGCGAAATCCAGGAACGCGTCGTTTTCCTGCGGAGATGCGACGGTGACGCGTACCCCGTCCTCGCCGTAGGGCCGCACGATGATGCGGTTGTCGGCCGACGCCACCGCGAACTCCTGGGCCCGTCCGGGCAGCGGCAGCCACACGAAGTTGGCTTGCGACGGTGGCACCTCGTAGCCGGCGTCGCGCAGCGTCTGCGTCACCCGGGCACGTTCGGCGACGACGGCGTCGGTGCGGGCCAGCAGCTCCTCGGCGGCGTCCAGCGAGGCGATGGCCGCGGCCTGCGAGACGGAGGTCGCGGTGAACGGGACATACACCTTGCCCAGCGCGGTGATGATGTCCGGATCGCCGACGGCGTATCCGACGCGCAACCCCGCCAGCCCGTAGGCCTTCGAAAACGTCCGCAGCACAACGACATTGCGGTGCGCGCGGACCAGCCCGAAGCTGTCGGGCAGCATCGGCTCGCGGATGTACTCGACGTAGGCCTCGTCGATGGCGATCAGGATGTGCGGCGGCACCGCCGCGACGAAGCGGGCCAGCTTGTCGGGGTCGACGACCGTGCTGGTCGGGTTGTTCGGGTTGCACACGAAGATCAGCCGGGTGCGGTCGGTGATCGCGGCCAGCATCGCGTCGAGGTCGAAGGTGTGCTCGGTCAGCGGCACCTGCACCGGGGTGGCCCTTGCCGTGCGCACCTGCAGCGGATAGATCTCGAAGCTGCGCCAGCCGTAGAGCACCTCGTCGCCGACGGACGACGTGATCTGGATCAGCTGCTGGCACAGGCTCACCGACCCGCAGCCGACGGAGATGTGCTCGGGCGAGAAGCCGACGTGCTCGGCGAGCCGCTCCCTGAGCGCGACGTAGCCGTTGTCGGGGTAGCGGTTGATCGTGTCGATGGCCTTCTCGATGGCGGCGCGAACCCTCGGCAGCGGCCCGTGCACCGTCTCGTTGCTGGCGATCTTGATCGCGCCCGGTACCGTCTTGCCCGGGGTGTACGCGGGAAGGTCAGCGAGCTCGGGACGCAGCCGGACAGTCACCGGACCAGTCTATGGGGCACTCACCTGCACTTTGCCTCCCGCTGTCACGGCTGTGTACTCTGTCGGATCGGCGGTAAACGTCAGGAGGCGTGCCAGAGCGGCCGAATGGGGCTCACTGCTAATGAGTTGTCCGCCTAACAGCGGACCGGAGGTTCAAATCCTCTCGCCTCCGCTGAACAACTGAACACATGCGCCCGTAGCTCAACGGATAGAGCATCTGACTACGGATCAGAAGGTTAGGGGTTCGAATCCCTTCGGGCGCGCTTTTTCTTTTGGCGCGGGATAGCAGCCAAGGCTGTTGCAGTGTCCTCTCGGCAACCCGGGGTGCTATCTCGGTGCGCGTTACCATCGACAAATGACCGAGGTCAGGTCGCGTTCCCGGCTGAGTTCCTGGATGTACGCGCTGCGCACCATTAACCCGCCGCCGGACGGGCGCATCGACTTCGTCACCCGCTGGCTCGTCGTCACCCGCGCGGCCGTGCTGCCGATGACGTTGTTCGCCGGGCTTGTCGCCGCGCTGCTCGCCGTCGGCGAACCCGGGCTGGACTGGCGCTGGCTCAACCTCGCCATCGTCGGCATCGTGCTGGCGCACATCGCCAACAACTTGATGAACGACCTCTACGACACCAGCACCGGCCTGGACGAAGCCAGCTATCCGCGCGCGCTGTACGCGCCGCATCCGGTGCTGTCCGGTCTGGTCAGCAAGCGCACCCTGGTGGCGGCGATCCTCGCGGTCAACCTCGCCGACCTCGCGATCCTCGTCGTGCTCACCTGGGCGCGCGGCTGGCCGGTGCTCGCGTTCGGGCTGGCCGGCTTCGTACTCAGCGTCGCCTACACCGCGCCGCCCCTGCGGCTGAAAAAGCGCGGCCTCGGCGAGCCCGACGTGCTCATCGTGTGGGGCCCGCTGATGGTGTGCGGCACCTACTACTCCGCCGTCGGCTCCGTGGGTTGGGATATCGTGCTGGCCTCGATCCCCTACGGCCTGCTGTGCACGACCGTGCTGATGGGCAAGCACATCGACAAGATCCCCTACGACGAACCCCGCGGCATCCGCACGCTGCCGGTGATCCTCGGCGCGGCCCGCGCCCGCACCGCCACCCTCGTCATGCTGGTCGGTTTCTACGTCCTGGTCGGCGCCGCGGTCGCCGTCGGCGCGATGCCCTGGCCGGCGCTGCTGGTCGTGCTCGCCCTGCCGCGACTGGTCAAGCTGTGGCCCTACTTCCGTCGCCCGCCGCCTGAGGAGCCGCCGCCCAACTTCCCGGTGTGGCCGCTGTGGTACGCCGCGCTGGCCTGGGTGCACGTCCGGTTGGCCGGCGCGCTGCTCGTCCTCGGCCTGGCGATCGGCGCCGTGCTGCGGGTCGTCTAACTTGGAGGCGTGCGGCTCCTGCTGATTGCAGATACCCATGTTCCGAAGCGGGCCCGCGACCTGCCCGAGCGCGTGTGGGAGGCAGTGTCGAAAGCCGACGTCGTGGTGCACGCGGGCGATTGGGTGGACGTCTCGCTGCTCGACACGCTCGAGGCCCGCGCCAAGCGACTGGTCGCGTGCTGGGGCAACAACGACGACGCCGAGTTGCGCAGGCGCCTCCCCGAACGCGCCGACGCCCACCTCGGCGGGCTGCGTTTCACCGTCGTGCACGAGACCGGCGCGGCCACCGGCCGCGAGGCCAGGATGGCGAAGCAGTACCCCTACACCGACGTGCTGGTGTTCGGCCACAGCCACATCCCCTGGGACACCACCGCGAAAACCGGTCTGCGCCTGCTCAACCCGGGCTCACCCACCGACCGTCGCCGCCAACCGTTCTGCACCTACATGACCGCGACCGTGGGCAACGGCGCGCTGTCCGACGTGGTGCTGCACCCGCTCGACCGCCATGCGTGACCGGCCCGCGCGGGTCGCCGACGTCCACGAGATCGCCGCGGGAATGCCGTACACCACCCGCATCGAAGGGCCGAAGGGCAACCCGATCTATCAGGTCGGCGGCAAGTCGTTCGTGTTCTTCCGCACCCCGCAACCCGACGCCGCGGATCCGGAGACCGGCGAGCGCTACCCCGACGTGATCATGATCTGGGTCGAGTCCGAGGCCGACAAGCTGGCGCTGATCCAGGACCCGAACTCGCCGTTCTTCACCACCGACCGGTTCGACGGGCATCTCTCGGTCCTGGTGCGCGCCAGCCGGTTAGGCGAGATCGGCCGCGTCGAGCTGACCGAGCTCGTCCAGGATGCCTGGTTGTCGCGGGCCTCCAAGCGGCGCGCCGACCGCTGGTTGGCCGAACACTAGGGGCGGGTCACGTCGGCGTGCGCGGCGCCGCAGATGAACACGGCCATCCGCGCCGGCGTGTCACCGGGGTTCTTCCAGCGATGCCTGGTGCCGTTCTGCACGACGGTGTCGCCCGCACGCAACGTCACCTCGGCGCCGTCGTCGAGTTCGAGGACGACGGTGCCTTCCAGCACCACTTCGAAGTCGATCGTGTCGGTGGTGTGCATGCCGGGATCCGTCGGGTCCATGTAGCCGAGCATCCCCGGCAGCATGTCCTCGATCTCCGCCATGCCCTTCTCCAGATCGAGCGGGCCCGTGTCGCGGGCCTCGCGCGACGGCGGAAGGGTCAGCATCGCGAACCGGAACCCGCCGATCGGCGGAAAGTAGCTGTGCCACTGCGGCATCGAGCCGTCATCAGGAAATTCCGGTGCCGCATCACCGCCCCACAACTGGTGAAACTCGGCCCCCGGCATCAACGAAGGTCGGTCGGGTCGCACGGTTTCGTCGCTGACAAGCACCGACTTTCCGGCCGCGTCGTGACCGGTCACCACTCGACGTATCTCCATGGGTGCAGTGAACCACCTCCGTGTCCATCCGCGGGTGCATATCGTGGCGGCATGGAACAGAAGCCGCCGACCGCCGTCATCGAATCCGCGCACCGCGAGCACTTCGCCGAGCTGCCCTTCGACGACACCGCGGATTTCGACGACGCCGACCGCGGATTTCTCACCGCGCTGAGCCCGTGCGTCATCAAGGCGGCCGACGGCAGGGTGGTGTGGGACAACGACGCTTATGGGTTCCTGGGCGGTGATGCGCCGCCGTCGGTGCATCCCAGCCTGTGGCGGCAAAGCCAGTTGTGCGCCAAGCAAGGGCTTTACGAGGTCGTCGAGGGCATCTATCAGGTGCGCGGGTTCGATCTGTCCAACATCAGCTTCATCGAGGGCGACACCGGCGTCATTGTCATCGACCCGTTGATCAGCACCGAAACCGCGGCCGCCGCGCTCGCGCTGTACCGCGCGCACCGCGGCGAGCGGCCCGTCGTCGCGGTCATTTACACGCACAGCCACGTCGACCATTTCGGCGGCGTGCTCGGCGTGACCACACAGGCCGACGTCGACGCGGGCAGGGTCGCGGTCATCGCGCCCGAACACTTCACCGAACACGCCGTGCAGGAAAACGTGTACGCCGGAACGGCGATGGCCCGGCGCGCCACCTACATGTACGGCACCCGACTACCGATCGGCGTGCAGGGCCAGGTGGGCTGCGGACTGGGCCAACGCACCTCGACCGGTGAGGTGGCGTTGATCGTGCCGACGATCGACATCACCCGCACCGGCGAGACGCACACCTTCGACGGCGTCGAGATCGAGTTCCAGATGGCGCCGGGCACCGAGGCGCCCGCCGAGATGCACTTCTACTTCCCGCGTTACCGCGCGCTGTGCATGGCCGAAAACGCAACGCACAACCTGCACAACCTGCTGACCCTGCGCGGTGCGCTGGTGCGCGACCCGCACGTGTGGGCCGGCTACCTCACCGAGGCGATCGACAGGTTCGCCGACCGCACCGACGTCGTGTTCGCTTCGCACCACTGGCCGACGTGGGGACGCGACCGCATCGTCGACTACCTGTCGGTGCAACGCGATCTGTACGCCTACCTGCACGATCAGACGCTACGGCTGCTCAACCAGGGCTACACCGGCGTGGAGATCGCCGAGCAGTTCCAGCTGCCGCCCGCGCTGCACAAGGCCTGGCACACCCACGGCTACTACGGGTCGGTCAGCCACAACGTCAAGGCCGTCTACCAGCGCTACATGGGCTGGTTCGACGGCAACCCCGCCCGGCTGTGGCCGCATCCGCCTGAGGCGATCGGGCCGCGCTACGTCGAGGCGATGGGCGGTGTCGACCGCGTCGTCGAGCTCGCCCGTGCCGCCTTCGATAACGGTGACTTCCGCTGGGCTGCAACGCTTCTCGACCACGTGATCTTCACCGACGAGAACCACGCTCAAGCCCGCGGACTCTACGCCGACACGCTGGAACAACTGGCCTACGGCGCGGAGAACGCCGTGTGGCGCAACTTCTTTCTGTCCGGCGCCGCCGAGTTGCGTGACGGCAACTTCGGCACCGCCACCCAGCCGTCGGCACCGACGCTGCTGGCGCAGCTGACTCCGGAGCAGATCTTCGACATCCTCGCGATCAGCGTGAACGGGCCGGGCGCATGGGATCTGGACATCGCCGTCGACGTGACGTTCCTCGACACCGGCACCAACTACCGGCTGAGCCTGCGCAACGGGGTGCTGGTGCACCGGCAGGTGCCCGCCGACGAAGCCACCGCGCAGGCCGGCGTTCAGGTCGCCGACACGTTGCGGCTGTTGGCGCTAGCCGCCGGCGACAACGACTCACCCGGCCTGGACGTCACCGGTGACACCGCGGTGCTGACGTCGCTGCTGGCCGTCGTCGACCGGCCCGACCCGGCCTTCAACATCGTCACCCCGTAGCCGAGTTGCGCGCGAAATAGCATTCCAGGCTGCGGTCGGCGGCGAATCACGACCCGGAATGCTATTTCGCGGCGCCAAAGGACTAGGGGATGCCGCCGTCGACGCGGATGATCGACCCCGAGGTGTAGCTCGACGCGTCGGACGCCAGATACAGGGCAGCGCCGACGATTTCGTGGGGTTTACCGAGACGCTGCAACGCAAAGTGCTGCGCGCCCTTCTCCATCGCCGGGATGTCCCAGGCCTTGCTGATGTCGGTGAGGAACGGCCCGGGCATCAACGTGTTGACCCGCACCGTCGGCCCGAACGCCAGCGCGAGCCCTTCGGTCAACGCGTTGAGGCCGGCCTTGGCGGCCGAGTAGGGCAACTGCGCCGGCTGCGGGCGGCGCGATCCGCTGGAGCTGACGTTGATGATCGACCCGCCGCCGTCGGCCACCATCCGTTCGCCGACCAGAGCCGACAACCGGAACGGCCCCTTGAGGTTGAGGTTGATCACCGAGTCGAACAGCTTCTCGCTGACCGAGGTCAGCGATTCGTACAGCGGCGACATGCCCGCGTTGTTGATCAGCACGTCGACCTTGCCGAACTGCTCATAGGACGCGTCGACCAGCCCGTCGAGCTCATCCCAGCGCCCGACGTGCACCTGATACGGGAACGCCCGGCGGCCCGTCGCCGCGGTGATCTCCTCCGCGGTGGCCGCGCACGCGTCGTACTTGCGGCTGGCGATGATGACGTCGGCGCCGCAGTGCGCCGCCGCGAACGCCATCTCCCGGCCCAGCCCCCGGCTGCCGCCGGTGATCAACACCACCCGATCCGTCAGGTCGAAAAGTTCGTCGGCGTACTCCCGAGAAGTCATGACCATATGGTGTCACGGTGCAGTTGCTACTCATCCGGCATGCATTGCCGCACCGCAGTGAACCGGGCCAGGGCTCCGATCCCGACCTGTGCGAGGAGGGGATCAAACAGGCGGCCAGGCTGCCCGACGCGCTCACCCGATTCCCGATCACCCGGCTGGTCAGCAGCCCGCAGCGACGGGCCATCCAGACCGCGCAACCGGTCGCCGACACGCTCGGCCTGCCCGTCGAGATCGACGCGCGGCTGGCCGAATACGACCGCGACCTGCCGCACTACATCCCGATCGAGCAGATCGCCGCCGAGTACCCCGAGGAGATGGCCCGGCTGGCCAGCGGGCACCTGCCCAGCAGCGTCGACGAGACGGCGTTCCTCAAGCGCATCAACGAGGCCATCGGGGACGTGGTGGCCGCGGGCGACCACGAGGACACCGTCGCGGTGTTCAGCCACGGCGGGGTGATCAACGGGCTGGTGCACACCATCCTGCGCACCGAGAAGGTGCTGTGCGTCAGCGTCGACTATGCGGGGGTCACCCGGCTGTTGTCCTCCCGCTCGGGCCCGATGTATGTGGCCTCGGTCAACGGCACCGAACACGTATGGGATCTGCTGCCGCGAAACCAGCGGTGGTGAGCGCTTGCGCGCACCGCCCATTCGGGCAGGTGGTAGACAAATGCCGTGACTACACCACCCGCGTCCCCGGAGGGGCTGGATCTCGACGCCCTCGACCGCCATCTTCGTGCTGTCGGCGTCCCGCGCAGCGGTGACCTGCGCGCCGAACTGATCGCCGGCGGCCGGTCCAACCTGACGTTCCTGGTGCGCGACGACGCGTCGAAGTGGGTGCTGCGCCGCCCGCCGCTGCACGGCCTGACCCCGTCGGCGCACGACATGGCCCGCGAATACCGGGTGGTCGCCGCGCTGGCCGACACCCCGGTGCCGGTGGCGCCCGCGGTGACGATGAGCGACGACGACGCCGTGCTCGGCGCGCCGTTCCAGATGGTCGAGTACGTCGAGGGCCGGGTGGTGCGCTACGCCAGCGAGCTTGAGGAGCTCGAGGCGCTCGGCGACAAGGGCACGATCAGCGACTGCGTGGACGCGCTGATCAAGGTGCTCGCCGACCTGCACGCCGTCGACCCGGACGCGGTGGGCCTCGGCGATTTCGGCAAGCCCAGCGGATACCTCGAACGCCAGGTCCGGCGGTGGGGCGGCCAATGGGAGCTCGTGCGCCGGGAGAACGATCCGAGCGACGCCGACGTGCGACGCCTGCACGGTGCGCTCGCCGAGGCGATCCCGCCGCAGAGCCGCAGCGCGATCGTGCACGGCGACTACCGCATCGACAACACGATGCTCGACGCCGACGACCCCACCAGGGTGCTGGCCGTGCTGGATTGGGAGATGTCGACCCTCGGTGACCCGATCAGCGACGCGGCGCTGATGTGCGTGTACCGCCATCCGATGTTCAACGTCATCCACGCGAGCTCGGCGTGGGCGTCGGCGCTGATGCCGGAGGTTGACGACCTGGCCAACCGGTACGCGGTGGCCTCGGGCCAGTCGCTGGACAACTGGGACTTCTACCTGGCGCTGGGGTTCTTCAAGGTGGCGATCATCGCCGCGGGCATCGCCTTCCGCGCCCGGATGGGCGGCGGTGTGGCCGACGACGCCGAGCAGGTGGACCAGGCGGTGGGCCCGCTGATCGCCGAGGGCCTCAAGACGCTGAACCCCTGATGGTCGAGCAGACGCAGAAGAAGGCTAAGGGGCGTCGGACTGCCCGCTCCTGCGTCTTGTCGCTGGTGGTTCTGCTCGTCGCGGTGACGGTGCTCAACCACACCTGGGGCCGGATGCCGGCGATGCCCGCGGCCGACGGCGAGTATCTCAGCTTGCGCGGCAAGGACATTCACTACATCGAGCAGCCCGGCCAGGGTGTTCCGGTGGTGCTGATCCACGGGCTGCCCGGCACCCACAAGGACTTCGACCCGGTGATGCCGAAACTGCAAGGCCTGCATGTGGTTTCGTTCGACCGGCCGGGTTTCGGCTGGTCTCAGGGCGGTTGGCTGCCCTACCAGGAGCAGATCGATCTGGTGCACGAGATGTTGACGCGGCTCGACCTCGCCCCGGCGATTCTGGTCGGGCACTCGTTCGGGGGCACGCTCGCGCTGGGCGTCGCGCGCCGGTATCCGCAGGACGTCGCCGGCATGGTGCTCGTGGCGCCTGGCGCCGGAGGGCTCCGCTCGTCCACTCCAGACCTGATGCAGGCCCGCTTCATCCGGTTCAGCCAACTGCCCGTCATCCGCCCCGTGCTCGACGCCACCGCGGGCAACGTGATCAGGAAGGTGTCGGCAACCGCCGGGGCGGGCCACGCGTTCGATCCGGAGCCTCTCGATCCCGGTTACGAGCAGCGGCTGCTGTCGGTGACGATGGCGCCGGGCAACCTCGCGGCGCTGGCGTCCGACCAACTGGAGTTCGACGACACCGCGCGCTGGGTCGACGAGAACGTGCCGCAGATCGAGGTGCCCTCGGTGATTATCGGCGCACAGGGTGACCAACTCGTCGACTTCGACCATGCCCGGCGGCTGGCCGCTGACCTGCCCAACTCCGAGCTGATCACGGTCGACGGCGGCCACATGGTCCCGTACAGCCACCCGGATGTGCTGGCAGATCAAGTCCGCAGATCAGCTGCGGGAGCCTAGGTTCCTCTTCGCGGCTCGGCGCAACTGCACCATCCGGGCGGTGCCGATCGCGACGGCCAACAGCCCGCCGCACACGGCGGCCAGCAGAATCGCCACGCCCACAGGCAGATTCCACTCCCACACAAAGAAGTTGATGGTGGTCGAGTCGGTGTTCTGCATGATGAACACCAGCAGCACGATCAGGATCACGAACCCGGCGATCAGCGCCGACCACAGCGCCGCCGCCCGGGTGAACTTGACCGCAGACTCCGGCTGCAGAAGGTACTCGCCGGCGGTGCCGGTCGGCTCGGGCGGAGTTCCCCTCGAGGGTTGCTCGGCAGGGCCGGGCGGCTGCGCGGGATCGCTGGTCATGGGTCCATCTTGACCCTTTCCTGCGGCGAATGAAACCACCAGTCGATAGTGTCGGCCACACGAGCGCGCCGAAAGGACTCGAGTTATGGGCGGCAAGGGCCGGGCCGGCAGGTGGAGTGTGGCCGTGACGGTGCTGCTGTTCGGGTTGGTGTGCGCCGGCTGCGGCAGCTCGAACCCGCTCGGCGGCGGAACCGTGTCCGGCGATCTCAAGACGATCACCGTCGGGTCCGCGGACTTCCCCGAGAGCAAGATCCTCGCCGAGATCTACGCGCAGGCGTTGGAAGCCAACGGTTTCACGGTGTCCCGCCAGTTCGGCATCGGCAGCCGCGAAACCTACATCCCCGCGGTGCGGGACCACTCCATCGACCTGATCCCCGAATACACCGGCAACCTCCTGAACTACTTCGACCCGACGTCGACCGTGACCGCGCCCGACGCAATCGAATTGGCGCTGTTGCGGGCGTTACCGGGCGACCTGTCGATGCTGCCGCCGTCGCGGGCCGAGGACAAAGACACCGTCGCCGTCACCCGCGAGACCGCCGAGAAGTGGAACCTCACCACCATCGGCGATCTCGCCCCGCACTCGGCCGAGGTCAAGTTCGGTGGCCCCTCGGAGTTCCTCGACCGCGCCGAGGGGTTGCCGGGGCTGCGGCAGAACTACGGGGTCGATATCCCGCCGGGCAACTTCGTCTCGATCAGCGACGGCGGCGGGCCGGCGACGGTGCGCGCGCTGGTCGACGGCACCGTGACGGCCGCCAACATCTTCAGCACCTCACCGGCGATACCGCAGAATGACCTTGTGGTGCTTGAGGATCCGAAGAACAACTTCCCGGCCGCCAACGTCATGCCGCTCGTCGCCTCGCAGAAGATGTCCGACGAGCTCAAGATCGTGCTCGACGCCGTATCGGCCGCGCTGACCACCGAGGGGCTCATCGAGATGAACAGCGCGGTGGAGGGCAACAGAGGAGTCGACCCCGACGAGGCGGCGCGAAAGTGGGTACAGGACAACGGGTTCGACAAGCCGGTGACCCGATGATTGTCTTCGACGCCGTCACCAAACGGTATCCCGACGGCACTGTCGCCGTCGACGAGCTGAGCCTGCAGGTGCCGACGGGCACGCTCGCGGTGTTCGTCGGGCCGTCGGGCTGCGGCAAGACCACGTCCATGCGGATGATCAACCGCATGATCGAGCCGACGTCGGGCACTTTGACCGTGAACGGCAACGACGTCAGCACCGTCGACCCGGTGAAGCTGCGCCTCGGCATCGGCTACGTCATTCAGAACGCGGGCCTGATGCCGCATCAGCGCGTCATCGACAACGTTGCGACGGTGCCGGTGCTCAAAGGCGAATCCCGGCGCTCCGCACGCAAAGCCGCGCTGAATGTGCTGGAACGCGTCGGCTTGGACCCCGCGCTGGCCAACCGGTATCCCGCCCAGCTGTCCGGCGGGCAACAACAGCGTGTCGGGGTGGCGCGGGCGCTGGCCGCGGACCCGCCGATCCTGTTGATGGACGAGCCGTTCAGCGCTGTCGACCCCGTGGTGCGTGAGGAGCTGCAGACCGAAATTCTGCGCCTGCAAAGCGAATTGCACAAGACGATCGTGTTCGTCACCCATGACATCGACGAGGCTGTCAAGATCGGCGAGAAGGTCGCGGTGTTCGGTCGCGGCGGTGTGCTGCAGCAGTTCGACGCGCCGGCGCGGCTGCTGTCCAACCCGGCCAACGATTTCGTCGCCGGGTTCATCGGCGCCGACCGCGGCTACCGCGGCCTGCAGTTCCGCCACTCCAGTGGGCTTCCGCTGCACGACATCAGATCCGTCGCCGAAGCCGAGATCGACGCTCTTGCCCTCGGTCCGGACGACTGGGTGCTGGTACGAAAGCCCGACGGTACCCCGCATGCGTGGATCGACGCCGACGGCGTCGAGCAGCACCGCAACGGCGGCTCGCTCTACGACAGCACCACCGCGGGCGGATCGCTGTTTCCGCCCAACGGCTCACTGCGCCAAGCGCTCGACGCCGCGCTGTCGGCGCCGTCGGGGATCGGGGTGGCCGTCGACGCCGATGGCAGACCGATCGGCGGGGTGCTGGCCTCCGACGTGCTCGCCGCGCTGAGGCAGCAGAGGAACGCTTGATGCGTTATTTGCTGACGCACCTCGACACGGCGTGGGCGCTGACGGTCATCCACGTACGGCTGTCGTTGATCCCGATCGTGCTGGGCCTGTTGATCGCGGTGCCGCTCGGTGCGCTGGTGCAGCGCACCACGTTTCTGCGCAGGCTGACCACCGTGACGGCGAGCATCGTCTTCACCATTCCCTCGCTGGCGCTGTTCGTGGTGTTGCCGTTGATCATTCCGACCCGGATCCTCGACGAGGCCAACGTCATCGTCGCGCTGACGCTATACACGTGCGCGCTGTTGGTGCGCGCGGTGCCCGAGGCGCTCGACGCGGTACCCGAACCGGTGCGCGACGCCGCCACCGCGGTCGGCTACCGTCCGCTGACCCGGATGCTCAAAGTCGAACTGCCGCTGTCGGTCCCGGTGCTGGTCGCCAGCCTTCGCGTCATCGCGGTCACGAACATCTCGATGGTGTCGGTGGGCTCGGTGATCGGCATCGGAGGGTTGGGCACCTGGTTCACCGAGGGCTATCAAGCCAACAAGAGCGATCAGATCATCGCGGGCATCATCGCGATCTTCGTTCTGGCGGTCGTTGTCGACACCCTGATCCTGCTGGCGGGCCGCGCGATGACGCCCTGGACGCGCGCCGCGCGTGTCAGCCGGGCGGACGCCATCAAGGTGGTCGCCGGATGAGCCCGATGACGTTTCTCACCGACGCGCTGGCGTACATCTTCACGGCCGCCAACTGGGGTGGGCCCGCGGGCCTGGCCGCCCGCATCGGTGAGCATCTCCAGTACACCGTGCTGGCGGTGGTCTTCTCGGCGCTGATCGCGGTCCCGATCGGGATGCTCATCGGGCACACCGGGCGGGGCACGTTCGTCATCGTCACCGGGGTCAACGCCTTGCGCGCACTGCCGACGCTGGGTGTGCTGCTGCTCGGCGTGCTGCTGTGGGGCCTCGGCCTGGTCGGGCCGACGGTGGCGCTGATGCTGCTGGGCATCCCGCCGCTGCTGGCCGGGACCTACGCCGGTATCGCCAACGTGGACCGCACGGTGGTCGACGCCGCGCGCTCGATGGGCATGACCGAGACACGGGTGCTGCTGCGCGTCGAGGTGCCCAACGCGCTGCCGCTGATCCTGGGCGGGCTGCGCACCGCCACCCTGCAGATCGTCGCGACCGCGACCGTCGCCGCCTACGCCAGCCTCGGCGGCCTGGGCCGCTACCTGATCGACGGCATCAAGGTGCGCCAGTTCCACATCGCGCTGGTCGGGGCGTTGATGGTGACCGCGCTGGCGCTGATCCTCGACGCCGCGCTGGCGTTCGCGGTATGGGCGTCGGTGCCGGGGACCGGTCGGCTGCGCCGGTTCGGGCGCATGCCGCAGCCCCTGCTCGACGACGAGGTGCTGCTCGATTCCCAGGGGTGCAGGGCCTCCCAGGCCACCGCGGCCGGCACGTCGGAGTCGCGGTACGGGCGCGGAGACCCGTCGCTTACCGTAGAGGGGTGAGCGACGCAGGCACCCCGAGCGCATGGCCGGCGATTTTGACGTGGCGGGCGCACGATGTGGCTCGCATGGAATCGGTGCGGGTGCAGTTGGCAGGCAACCGGATCAAGGCCTACGGCCGGATCGTCGCCGCCGCGACGTCGTCGCACCCGGCGTTCTCGGCCTCCTACAACCTGGTCACCGACGAGGCAGGGGCCACCAACCGGCTCTCGCTGACCGTCACCCTCGCCGAGCGGGAACGCCAGCTGTCGATCGCCCGCGACGAAGAGAACATGTGGCTGGTGCAGGACCACACCGGCCAATCGACCCGCTCGGCGTTCGACGGCGCCCTCGACGTCGACGTGGTCTACAGCCCGTTCTTCAACGCCCTGCCCATCCGTCGCACCGGGCTGCACCAGCGCTCGGACTCGATCACCTGCCCGGTGGTCTACGTGCGGCTGCCGGAGGTGTCCGTGGACTCGGCGGTGATCAGCTACAGCAGCGCCGCCGACGGCATCAAGCTGCACTCACCGGTCGCCGACACCACGATCACCGTCGACGCCGAGGGCTTTCCCCTCGACTACCCAGGACTGGCAGAGCGGATCTGATCACCCCGCCCGCACGTCCCGCGGCGGCGAGTTCCTCACGCCAGTTCTCCTCCCCGACGGCGATCGTGACGATCTCGGGTCGGCTGAAGCTGTCGTAGCGCACGCGGGCGGCGTGGCCTGCGTCGATCAGATCGCTCAGCGGGCGCTGCGCCACCAGCGCGTCGCGCGCGTGGTTCAGCAGCTCAAGCGAGCGCTCAAGCACCGGGACGAGCTGATCGGCATTGGCCTCACACATCGCCCGCACCAGATCGGGCGCGGTGGCCGCGACGCGGGTACCGTCCCGAAACGACCCCGCGGCCAGTGCGAACGCCAGCGGAACCTCGCCCGCGGTGAGGGCCAGCGCCTCGGCGAGCAGGTGGGGCAGATGCGAGATGGTGGCGGCCGCGGCGTCGTGCTCGTCGGAGCGTGCGGGCACGACGAACGCGCCGCAGTCCAGCGCCAACGCCGTCACCTCGGCCCAGATGCCGGGCTGGACATGGTCGTCCACGCTGACCACCCATGGCGCGTCGACGAACATCCGGGCGTCGCCCGCGTCCCATCCGGAGTGCGCGGTGCCCGCCATCGGATGTCCGCCGACGAAGCGTTCCAGCAGCCCGAAGTTTCGGACCTCTTGCAGCACAGCGCTTTTCACGCTGGTGACGTCGGTCAGCGGGCACTCGGCAGCCAGTTCGCGGACGTGCCCCAACATCAGCGGCAGCGCCGGGACCGGGACGGCCAGCACGACCAGCGCGTTGCGGTCGGCGGCCCGTAACAGCGCCTCGTCGATGTCGTCGGTGGCGTCGTACCCGTCGGCCCTGGCCGCCGAAACGGACTCCAGGGACCGGTTGTAGCCGAAGACCTCCCGCCCGGCGGCCGCGGCGGCGCGCATCACCGAGCCGCCGATCAATCCCAGGCCGACCACGCAAACGGGCGTCTTCGTCACCCCTTCAGGTTTCCACATCCTGCGGCGTCGGCCGACGTCAGGCTCCGGCTGATGTCCTGGTAAATGGCCTGGTCGGCGACTACCGTAGGCCGACATGGGAGCACAGCGTGCGCCGGCGCAAGAGCAGCCCGACATGCCCGACGGCTTCGGGGTGGCGGTGGTGCGCGAGGACGGCAAGTGGCGTTGCGCACCGATGCGCCGTGCGGCATTGACGAGTTTGGCCGCTGCCGAAACCGAACTGCGCGAGATCCGCAGTGCCGGAGCGGTCTTCGGGTTGTTGGACATCGACGACGAGTTCTTCGTGATCGTGCGGCCCGCCCCGGCCGGCACCCGGCTGCTGTTGTCGGACGCGACCGCGGCGCTGGACTACGACATCGCCGCCGAGGTGTTGGAGGAACTGGACGCCGACATCGGGCCGGAGGACCTCGACGAGGCCGAACCGTTCGAGGAAGGCGACCTGGGCCTGCTGTCCGACGTCGGCCTGCCCGACGCGGTGCTCAGCGTGATCCTCGACGAGACCGACCTCTACGCCGACGAACAGCTGGGCCGGATCGCGCGGGAGATGGGGTTCGCCGATGAGCTGTCGAAGGTGCTCGAGCGCCTTGGCCGATAGGCGATTTGTGCGCGTTTTGTTGCGCCCACAGCTCGTGAACGCACACAAATCATGAGGACGGACGAGCAGCTCATCCGCGACGCGCTGGATGCCGCCCGCGGCGCCGGACCCCGCGATGTGCCGGTCGGCGCGGTGATCGTCGCGGCCGACGGCACCGAATTGGCGCGCGCGGCCAACGCCCGCGAGGCGCTGGGCGACCCCAGCGCGCACGCCGAGATCCTCGCGATGCGGGCGGCGGCCCAAGCGCTCGGCGGCGGGTGGCGGCTGGAAGGCACCACGCTGGCGGTCACCGTCGAACCCTGCACGATGTGCGCGGGGGCGTTGGTCATGGCGCGGGTGGCGCGGCTGGTGTTCGGGGCGTGGGAACCCAAGACCGGGGCGGTGGGCTCGCTGTGGGACGTGGTCCGCGACCGGCGGCTGACGCATCGGCCGCAGGTGCGCGGGGGTGTGCTGGCCGAGGAGTGTGCGGCGCCGCTGGAGGAGTTCTTCGCCAGGCAGCGATCGCAGTAGCGATTGGAACAGCAGGGCGGGTGCCCGGTAAGCTGCCACACGGTGGCGTGTCCGAGCGGCCTAAGGAGCACGCCTCGAAAGCGTGTGACGGGTAACCCCCGTCCGAGGGTTCAAATCCCTCCGCCACCGCCAACTTCTTCCCACCGCACCGAAGCGCACGGTTTTGACGCTCACGTCGAGAAAGAAGTGTCAACATTCGTAACTTCGGCGTGCGGTGGATATGCCCGCTATTGTCTGAAACGTCACTAAAGAAGGGTCAGGACGACCACGGTGACCTACGTGGGAGGCCTGGTTACCGATGCGTGCGCTGTATGAACCCGAGCCAGCGGGTGGCGGTGTGATGCCAAGAAGCGGTAGCAGCCGGCCGTTCTCGGTGCTGCTGGTCGAGGACGACCGCGCCGACGCGGTGCTGGTCGAGGAACTGGTCGACGACGCCGCCGCCGCCATCGAGCTGACCTGGGCCAAATCGATCGAGCAGGCCGAACAGGAAATCGCCGTGCACCGGCCCGACTGCGTGCTGCTCGACCTCGACCTGCCCGACGCCGACGGCATCAAGGCGCTGGACCAGATCGCCAAGTGCGACGTCACGGTGCCGATCGTCGTGCTGACCGGGCTGAACGACGAACACTTCGGGGTGTCGGCGCTGGCGGCCGGCGCCCAGGACTACCTGGTCAAGGGCCGCGTCGAACCCGAGGCGCTGCACCGCGCCCTGCTCTACGCGATCGAACGCAAACGCGCCGAGCTCACCGCCGTCGAGCTGCACGCCAGCGAACTGCGGGCGATGGAGAACGCCCGCCTGGAACGCGGGCTGCTGCCCTCGCCGCTGCTGCTGGACCAGCCCGGCGTCGACATCGTCGCGCAGTACCGGCCCAGCCGTCAGCACGCGCTGCTGGGCGGTGACTTCTACGACTTCATCCAGACGCCGGACCGCACCGTGCACGTCATGGTCGGCGACGTGGCGGGCCACGGCCCCGACGAGGCCGCGCTGGGCGTGGCGCTGCGGATCGGGTGGCGCGCGTTGACGTTCGCCGGGCTGCGCGGCAACGAGCGGATGCGCCAGCTCGAACGGATTCTGACCACCGAACGGCCCGGCGCCAGCATCTTCGCGACCGTGCTGTCGGTCGCGATCGAGCCCGACGGGCTGGGGTTCGACGTGGTGTCGGCCGGCCACCCCGGCATGTTGTTGCACGGAGCGGACACCGTCGACTGGCTCGAACCCGCGTGCGGGCCCGCGCTGGGCCTCAACGGCTACGAATGGCCGTTGAACCGGTTCGAGCTGCCCGACGGCCACGGGCTGGTGCTGCTCACCGACGGGCTCTTCGAGGGCCGCTCCGGGCGCGGCAGAGAGCGCCTCGGCGAGGCAGGCCTGCTCGAGCTGGCGCGGTCCTACGCGAAGCTGCCGCCCGCGGAGTTCGTCGGCGCGCTGATCGACGACGTGGAGCGGCGCGCGCAGTCCGTCGGCGGCATCAGCGACGACATCGCGGTCGTGCGGGTCGCCCGAACGGTGATGTGATGCGATGGCAGCCTACGGTTCAGGGCTGGCAAAACCTGGTGCTGTCAATTCTGGGCATCGTGGTGCTCGCCGGCGCGATCGGCGTCGTGCTGCTGCTGGACCGGACCGATGACGCCTCCCGCCGACTGACCGCCGAGATTCAGCCCGCCCGCATCGCGGCGTACCAGCTGCAGGCGGCGCTGCGGGATCAAGAGACCGCGGTGCGCGGATACGCGATCGCCGGCGACCCCCGGTTCCTCGACCCCTACTACGCCGGGCAGAACGCTGAACATGCTGCGGCACAAGAGATTCGCAGATATCTGGGTAACCGCACCGAGCTGGTCGCCGACCTCGACGCCGTCGAGCACGCCGCGGCGGCCTGGCGTTCGTCCTATGCCGAGCCGCTGATCACCGGCGTGCGACCCGGGGCGCAGAACGTGCCGGACGCCGTGCTGGCCGAGCGTGGCAAGGCACAGTTCGACGCGATTCGAGGGCTGTTCGAAACGCAGAACCAGCACCTGTCGCAGACCCGCGAGGAAGCCGTCGAGGCGATCGAGCGGATGCGGACATGGCGGGACACGATCCTGGTCGCCGTGGTGGCGGTGATCTTCGCGACGACGATCGTGCTGGCCCTGTTGGTGCGCGCGGCGGTCACCCGCCCGCTGGACGCGCTTGCGCGCTCGTGCCGGGTGATCACCAGCGGCAACTTCGACGAGAAGATCGTGCCGCGCGGCCCCAGGGACATTCGCGCCATCGCCTCCGATGTCGAAGACATGCGCCAGCGGATCATCACCGAACTGGAGAGCACCCGGTCGGCGCAGGCGCAGCTGGCAGAGCAGGCGCTGGATCTGCAACGGTCCAACGCCGAACTCGAGCAGTTCGCCTACGTCGCGTCCCATGACCTACAGGAGCCGCTGCGCAAGGTGGCCGCGTTCTGTCAGCTCTTGGAGAAGCGCTACCGAGGCAAGCTCGACGCGCGCGGCATGGAGTACATCGAGTTCGCTGTCGACGGCGCCAAGCGGATGCAGGTGTTGATCAACGATCTGCTCGCCTTCTCCCGGGTGGGCCGGCTCAACGCGGCTTCCGACGAGGTGGACTTGGGCAACACGTTGGACGACGCGCTCGGCAACCTGTCCACCGTCATCGAGGAGTCCGGCGCCCAGATCGAACGCCGCGGTGAGCCGCTCCCACGCGTCACCGGGGACCCGACACTGCTCACCATGTTGTGGCAGAACCTGATCGGCAACGCGGTGAAGTTTCAGCGTGAGGGGCTCACCCCCCACATCGTCGTCGACTGTGAGAAGGGCACCCACGAGCGCGACGGCACATGGCTGATCACGGTGTCCGACAACGGGATCGGTATCCCAGAGGAGTTCGTGGACAAGGTTTTCGTGATCTTTCAGCGCCTTCACGGCCGCGACGCCTACACCGGCACCGGCATCGGCCTCGCGTTGTGCAAGAAGATCGTCGAGCACCATGGTGGCAGCATCTGGATCGACACCTCCTTCACCGGCGGAGCGAGAATTCGCTTCACCACTCCCATCACCGCCGACGAGCCCGTCGCCGCCACCACGGAAGGAACCACCGAATGACGACCGACGAAGGTCGGGCCATCGACGTGCTGCTCGTCGAAGACGATCCGGGCGACGAACTGATCACCCGCGAAGCGTTCGAACACAACAAGATCAAAAACACCCTGCACGTCGCGCGCGACGGCGAGGAGGGGCTCGACTTCCTCCACCGACGCGGCGCCTATCAGGACGCGCCGCGACCGGACCTGATCCTGCCGGACTTGAACCTGCCCAAATACGACGGGCGCCAACTGCTTGAGACGGTCAAGTCCGACCCCGACCCCAGGCACATCCCGGTGGTCGTCCTGACCACATCCGCCGCGGAAGAGGACATCCTGCGCAGCTACAAGCTGCACGCCAACGCCTACGTCACCAAGCCGGTCGACCTCGATCAGTTCATGAAGGCGGTGCGCCAGATCGACCAGTTCTTCGTTCAGGTGGTCCGGTTGCCCGGCCGCTGAACCTCCCCGGCCAGCGCGAAGGCGATGCGCACGGTGGTGCCCGCCGACGTGCGTTCGAGGTCAACGCCGTCGCTGATCGCGGACATGATCGGCAGCCCGCGGCCCCTGGTGGTCGGCTCGGCGGGCGGGGAGCGCCACGTCCCGAAGTCGGCGATGCAGACCGCGATCTGCTCACCGCGGGAATCATGGTCCACGACCGCCTCGACCTCGATCAGGCCGGGTTTGAGACCGCGATAGGCGTGTTCGATGCAGTTGGTGCAGGCTTCGTTGACGGCGAGCACGATGTCGGCGGCGACGGTGCTGGACACCCCGAGCGGTTCGAGCCAGTCGAACAGGCGGTGCCGGATGTCGGTCAGTTGATCCGCGGTCGCCGGCACCCTCATCCGCAGTGGACGCACCCGTCGGCGCTGCGCATCGATATCCACGCCCGTGGTTGTACCCGCCTTTGGCCGATAACTCACGTAGGCCACGCGGTTTCGGCACTGGCCGGGACGCGCGCTCGCCTAAACGAGGTTCAGCGGTAGAACGGGACGCTGTAATCGGAGGTCCACGCGCCGCCGATGCAGCTGAGCGGAACCCCGTCGGGTGATTGAGCGACGCCCGTGTCCTCGCCGCAGGGCAGCCGGATGGGCCGCACGCCCACCAGCGGCGGTGACTCGATCCAGACGCTTCGTGAACTGCACGCCAGCGTGTTGCCCGCGGCGTCCATGCCGAAGTTGTACCGGGTGTTCTGCACGCAGTGCTCGCCCTTCACCGCGGTGTGATCGACGTATGGCACGCACCCGGCGCCGTCGCAGACCTGGGGTAACGCCGGTGCCGTCGGCGCGGCCGTCAACGGTGCCGCCACGAACGCGCACGCCATCGCCACTGCAGCCATCAGCCTCATGGGCTTAGCGTATGTGCAGGACACCGACCGCGGGATCGGAATAGGCTAGCTAGCCATGAAGCTCGCCATCGCCGCCGTCGCCACCGCGGGAGCCACCGCCGCGGCGGTCGTCGCGCCCACCGCCAACGCCGACGTCGTCGCCTATCTCGTCAACGTGCACGTGCGGCCGGGTTACAACTTCCCCAACGCCGAAGCCGCGATCGGGTACGGCAACAGCATCTGCGACCGGGTCGCCGCCCAGATGGGCTACGCGGAACTGGTCGACCAGGTCAAGGCCGACTTTCACACGACGGACTACTACCAGGGCGCCTACCTGATCAACCAGGCGGTCAACGAACTGTGCCCCGCGCAGATCTGGCAGCTGCGCCAGTCCGCGGCCGGCTACACCCTGCCCGCATAACGACGAACGGCGGCGCCCCGCTCGGGACGCCGCCGCCTTCGTCGCACCCGCCTACGGGCAGGTGACCTCGATCTCGAACGGCTTGTTCACCGGCTGCAGCGGGTTGGCCATGTCCACACCCGTGGCGGTACCGGTGATCTTGTAGGTGTCGCCGTCCTTTTCGACGTTGGCTTCACCCTGGCCGGTGCCCGACTGGTAACCGAGCGTCACACCGTTGACGTTGCCCAGCCCCACCGACTGAACCGTCGGCGAATCGCCTTCGCTGACCACCGCGCCGATGCCGGTGGTCGCATCACCGATCGCGATGTTGGTGTTGCCGCCCATCGAACTGCACACGACGGTGCCCTGGACCTCTTGGTCCTGGCCGTCGATGGTGACGGTCGTCTTGCCCTCGGCCGCCGCGGCGGTCGACGTCTCACCCGTGGTCTCGGACTTGTTGTCGCCCGAACCACAGCCGGAAAGCCCCGCGATGACAAGCGCCGCGCCACTGACGGCAACCAGGTACCCAACCTTCACGACAGTTCTCCTTTGTGTTGTCGTGACCCGTCAAGATCGGCGGATCATCTCGGTCAGTATGGTTGGCCGTCCCAGCGTGATTACTGGGTTTTGCCGAAAAAAGCGCCGGATCGCGACGGTTGACCTGCAGATACGCCCCGGGTGTCGCTAACAGGACACCTTGATGTCGAACGTCCCGGATACCCGGAAACTGGGGTTGGCGGTCTCGAAGCCGTCGGCGGTCCCGGTGATGTCGTAGGTGCGCCCGGTCATGTTGACCTCGGCGGCATCGCCGAGCCCGGCGTTGTAGCTGCCGGTGAAGCCGCCGACATCGTTGATGTTCACGCTCTCGGCCGTGAGCTCGTTTTCGTTGGAGACCATCACCGTGACGCCCGACGTCTGGTCGCCGGTGGTGATCGTGGTCAACGGTCCGGTCGAGGAGCACTGCACGGCGGTGGTGGTTTCGGGCTGCTGGCCGTTCACCGCGACCTCGGCTGTGCCCGCGACCAATTCACCCGGTCCGGGCTCATACTCCGGCGGGTTCGAGGAACATCCGGCGAGCAGCAGGGCCGCGCCGGCAAGCCACAGAATTTTCACAGTGCAGAATCTACGGCGTGATCGCGCCGAATACTGCCCGTCCGAGCGACTCGTCGGCGCCCTTCTTCACCGTCGAGGCCGAACTGCCGGGGCGGCTGGGCCGCGCGGGAACGATCCGCACCCCGCACGGCGACATCCACACCCCGGCGTTCATCCCCGTCGGCACCCAGGCCACGGTCAAGGCGGTGCTGCCCGAAGCCATGAGAGAGCTGGGGGCGCAGGCCATCCTGGCCAACGCCTACCACCTGTACCTGCAGCCGGGCCCCGACATCGTCGCCGAAGCGGGCGGGCTGGGCGCGTTCATGAACTGGCCGGGCCCGACGTTCACCGACAGCGGCGGGTTCCAGGTGCTCTCGCTGGGCGCCGGGTTCCGCAAGGTGCTCGCGATGGACACCGAACGGGTGCAGGCCGACGACATCATCGCCGAGGGCAAGGAGCGGCTGGCCGCCGTCGACGACGACGGTGTGACGTTCCGGTCGCATCTGGACGGGTCCACCCACCGGTTCACCCCCGAGGTGTCGATCGGGATTCAGCACCGGCTGGGCGCCGACATCATCTTCGCGTTCGACGAGCTGACCACGCTGGTCAACACCCGCGGCTACCAGGAGCAGTCGGTGCGGCGCACGCATGCGTGGGCGCTGCGGTGCCTGGCCGAGCACCGCAGGCTGGCCGACGCGGCCGCTGCGGACAAGCCGCGGCAGGCGTTGTTCGGCGTCGTGCAGGGTGCGCAGTACGAGGATCTGCGGCGTCAGGCCGCGCGTGGGCTCGCGGAGCTCGACTTCGACGGGTTCGGCATCGGCGGGGCGTTGGAGAAGCAGAACCTGGCCACCATCGTCGGCTGGGTGTGCAGCGAGCTGCCCGCCGACAAACCCCGCCACATGCTGGGCATCAGCGAGCCCGACGATTTGTTCGCCGCCGTCGCCGCGGGCGCGGACACCTTCGACTGCGTGTCGCCGTCGCGGGTGGCGCGCAACGCCGCGGTGTACTCGGCCACCGGCCGCTACAACATCACCAACGCCCGCTACCGCCGCGACTTCAACCCGATCGACGCCGAGTGCGGCTGCTACACCTGCGCGCACTACACCAGGGCGTATCTGCATCACCTGTTCAAGGCCAAGGAGCTGCTGTCGGCGACGTTGTGCACCATCCACAACGAGCGGTTCATCGTGCGGCTCGTCGACCAGATCCGCGCGGCGATCCGGGCGGGGGAGTTCGACGAGCTGCGCGCCCACGTCCTCGGCCGCTACTACGCGCGTTCTTCCGCCCAAAGGGACGAACGGGCGGAAAAGTGCGAGTAATTTCCGCCATTTCGTCGGTCTCGGCGCGCCGGTAGCGTCAGCGCATGCGAATCCTGCTGATCGGCGCGGGCGGGGTGGGCGCGGCGTTCTGTTCGATCGCGACGCGGCGCGACTTCTTCGACCGGGTCGTCGTCTGCGACTACGACGAGGCCCGCGCCCGGCAGGCCGTCGACGCGGTCGCCGACTTCCGGTTCACCGCCGAACGGATCGACGCCTCGAGTTCCGAGGCCGTGGCCGATCTCGCCGCGCGCCATGACATCACGCATGTGATGAACGCCGTCGACCCGCGTTTCGTCATGCCGATCTTCACCGGCGCGCTGGCAGGCGGCGCGGACTACCTCGATATGGCCATGAGCCTGTCGCAGCGCCATCCCGAGCGGCCGTTCGAAAAGACCGGCGTCAAGCTCGGCGACGAACAGTTCGCACAAGACGCCCGGTGGCGCGACGCGGGCCGGCTGGCCCTGGTCGGCATCGGCGTGGAGCCGGGGCTGTCCGACGTGTTCGCGCGCTACGCGGCCGACCACCTGTTCTCCGACATCGACGAACTCGGTACCCGCGACGGGGCGAACCTCACGGTCGACGGCTACGACTTCGCCCCGTCGTTCTCGATCTGGACCACCATCGAGGAGTGCCTGAACCCGCCCGTGATCTGGGAGGCCGATCGCGGCTGGTTCACCACCGAGCCCTTCAGCGAGCCGGAGGTTTTCGACTTCCCCGACGGCATCGGCCCCGTCGAGTGCGTCAACGTCGAGCACGAAGAGGTGCTGCTGATGCCGCGTTGGATCAACTGCCGACGCGCGACGTTCAAGTACGGCCTCGGCGAGGAGTTCATCGGCGTGCTCAAGACGCTGCACAAGCTCGGCCTGGACCGCACCGAGAAGGTGAGGGTGGGTCCCGTCGAGGTGAGCCCCCGCGACGTGGTCGCGGCCTGCCTGCCCGACCCGGCCCACCTCGGACCGAAGATGCGCGGCAAGACCTGCGCGGGGGTGTGGGTCACCGGCACCGGTAAGGACGGCAACCCGCGATCGACGTACCTGTATCACGTCGTCGACAACGAGTGGTCGATGGCCGAGTACGGCCACCAGTGCGTGGTCTGGCAGACCGCGATCAACCCCGTTGTCGCGCTGGAACTTCTGGCCGACGGCACCTGGAGCGGCGCCGGGGTGCTGGGGCCCGAGGCGTTCGACGCGGTGCCGTTTCTGGAGTTGCTGACCGCGTACGGCTCCCCGTGGGGACAGGCCGAATTGCCGCCGCGAAGCTGACGCGGCGAACGTGGGTTACCCGCACGCCTAAAGCGACGATCGCGTGCGGGTAACCCACGTTCGCGCCAGAAAGGGGTCACTTCGGGCGGTAGATCCACGGGTGCCGCGGCAGCCGCACCGGGTCGAACACCTCTAACAGCGACTCGAGGTCGGTCGCCGTCGGCCAACCCAACGATCCCGCGATCTGCGCCAGCGCCGGCTCCACCCCGATCTCGGCCAGCGTCACCGCGCCGTCGCGCTTGGCCAGCCGCGCGCCGTCCTCGTTGAGCACCAGCGGCACATGGGCGTACGTCGGCTCGGGATAGCCGAGCAGCCGGGCCAGATACGCCTGGCGCGGCGCGGACGGCAACAGGTCGTCGCCGCGCACCACCTGGTCGATACCCTGCGCGGCGTCGTCGACCACCACGGCGAGGTTGTAGGCGGCGACGCCGTCACCGCGGCGCACCACGAAGTCGTCGACGATGCCGGTATAGCGCCCGTGCAGCACATCCTCGACGGTGTAGGTGATCTCGTCGGTGCGCAGCCGCAGCGCGGGTGGGCGGCCCGTCTCCTCGCGGCGTCGCTGCCGATCCGCGTCGGTGAGGTCGCGGCAGGTACCCGGGTACGCCCCCTGCGGTGCGTGTGGCGCGCGCGGGGCCTGCGCGATATCCCTTCTGCTGCAGAAACATTCGTACAGCAGGCCGCGAGCGTTGAGGTCGGCGACGACGGCGTCGTACCGCTGTGCGTGCGCGGATTGCCACTCGACCGGGCCGTCCCAGGTCACCCCGATTGCGGCCAGGTCCTTGAGTTGCCGCGCGGCGATGTCGGCGAAGGTCCGGTCGTCGAGGTCCTCCACCCGCATCACGAAGCGCCGCTGCGTCGATCGCGCGAACAGCCACGCCAGGACCGCGGTGCGCAGATTGCCGATATGCAGGTCAGCCGATGGGCTGGGGGCGAACCTGCCGGTGTTCATCGGTGCAATCTATCCAGAGCGACGACGAACCCCATGCAAGGAAGCAATTGTTGCGCGTCGCGGTGTAACAGGCGTGGCGCGCGGGCTATTGGGGTATGAACGACGAGTACCACCCAACAGAACAACGGCGTGGCCAGAGGTGTCGATCGCCAACCGGCCGGGAACCGTGACACGGAGACGAGAGAACTCATGGACGTCGGCGACTCCGGATCCTCCGCGCAAACGCCGCACCCGGCAGCCCGCAAGGACGAACCACCCGGCGTTGTGCGAAAGGCCATCGCGGCCTCTGCCATCGGCAACGCCACCGAATGGTTCGACTACGGCCTCTACGCCTACGGCGTCACCTACATCTCGGCGGCGATCTTCCCCGGCGACGGCGCCACCGCGACGCTGCTGGCGCTGATGACGTTCGCGGTGTCCTTCCTCGTGCGGCCCCTCGGCGGGTTCTTCTGGGGACCGCTGGGCGACCGCTTCGGCCGCAAGCAGGTGCTGGCGATCACCATCCTGTTGATGGCGGGTGCGACGCTGTGCGTCGGCCTGGTGCCGTCGTACGCCGCGATCGGGATGTGGGCGCCGGCACTCATGGTGGTGCTGAGGATGATTCAGGGCTTCTCCACCGGTGGTGAGTACGGCGGCGCGGCCACCTTCATGGCCGAGTACGCGCCCGCGCGTCGCCGCGGAATGCTCGGCAGCTTCCTCGAGTTCGGCACCCTGGCGGGTTTCTCGGCGGGCGCGCTGATGATGCTGGGCTTCTCGCTGGTGCTCGGCGACGAGCAGATGGCCACGTGGGGTTGGCGGCTGCCGTTCCTGATCGCGGCTCCGCTGGGCCTCATCGGCCTGTACCTGCGCACCCGGCTGGACGAAACCCCGGTGTTCAAGGACCTGGAGCAAGAAGACCGAACAGAGAAGGGAATCGGCGCCGAGTTCAAGGACCTTCTCGTCGAGTACTGGGGTCCGATCCTGCGGCTGGGCGGACTGGTGGTGGCGCTCAACGTCGTCAATTACACGCTGCTGACCTACATGCCGACCTACCTGGAGACCTCGATCGGGCTGTCCACCGACATGTCGCTGGTCGTGCCGATCATCGGCATGCTTTCGATGATGGTGTTCCTGCCGTTCGCCGGGCTGGCCTCGGACCGGTTCGGCCGCAAACCGCTGTGGTGGATATCGCTGATCGGCCTGCTGGTCGCCGTCGTGCCGATGTTCATGCTGATGTCGACGGGTGTCCTTGGCGCCATCATCGGCTTCGCCGTGCTGGGCCTGCTGTACGTGCCGCAGCTGGCGACGATCTCGGCGACGTTCCCCGCTATGTTCCCGACCCACGTGCGGTATGCGGGGTTCGCGATCGCCTACAACGTCTCGACGGCCATCTTCGGCGGCACCGCACCCGCGCTCAACGATTGGATGGTCGGCGTGACCGGAAACAACCTGATGCCGGCGTTCTACATGATGCTCGCCTGTGTGGTCGGGATGGTGGCGCTGCTCAAGTGCCCCGAAACCGCCCGCTGTCCGCTGCACGGCACCGAGATCCCCGGCACCGAGGACGCACCCCCGCCCGTCGACTACGACCGCGAGCTCACGCCCACCTGAGCTACAGGACGGCACTCACCGCGTCGGACCATATCCCGGCGGCCTCGTCGACCTCGTCGGACGACACCACCAGCGCCGGAATGAACCGCACCACCTGGCCCCACGCGCCGCACGTCAACAGCAGCAGGCCGCGTCGGGCGGCTTCCTGCTGCACGGCCAGCGCCTTCGCCCCGTCGGGTCTGCCTGCGGCGTCACGGAATTCGACACCGATCATCAGCCCCAGGCCGCGCACGTCGGTGATCGCGTCGTACTTGTCGGCGACGGTGCGCAGCGCCTCGCGCAACTGCGCGCCCCGCTCGGCGGTATTGCGCACCAGCTGCTCGTCTTGAATCACGTCGAGGGTGGCCACCGCCGCGGCGCAGGCCACGGCGTTGGCGCCGTAGGTGCCGCCCTGTGAGCCGGGCCAGGCCTTCTCCATCAGCGTCGACGACGCCGCGATGCCCGACAGCGGAAAGCCCGACGCCAAGCCCTTGGCGGTGACGAGGATGTCGGGCCGTGCGTCGAAGTGCTCCCCGCCCCAGAACCGGCCGGTGCGGCCGAACCCGGTCTGCACCTCGTCGACCACCAGCAGGATGCCGTGCGCGTCCGCGCGTTCGCGCAGACCGGCGAAGAACCGTTCGTTGGCCGGGACGTAGCCGCCCTCACCGAGGACCGGTTCGACGACGAACGCGGCCGTGTCGGCCGGTGCGCTCAACGTCTGCAGCACGTAGTCGAGTTGGGCCAGCGCGAAGTCGGTCGCCTGCTCGACGGGCCAGCCGAAATGGGCCGGGTCGGGGAACGGTGCGACGTGCACCCCGGCCATCAACGGCGCGAACCCGGACCGAAACCTGGTGCCCGACGTCGTCATCGACGCCGCGGCCACGGTGCGTCCGTGGAAGCCGCCGTGGAACACGATGACGTTGGGGCGGCCGGTGGCCTGCCGCGCCAGCCGCAGCGCCGCCTCGACGGCCTCGCTGCCCGAGTTCGCGAAGAACACGCGGTCCAGGCCCGCGGGCAGGACCTCACCCAACCGTTCGACGAGCGTGAGCAGGGGCCGGTGCATCACGGTGGTGTACTGGCCGTGGATCAGCGTGGCGACCTGGCGTTGGGCAGCCTGCACCACGCGGGGGTGACAGTGACCGGTGCTGGTCACGCCGATACCCGCGGTGAAGTCCAGATAGCGGCGGCCCTGCTCGTCGAACAGCTGCACGCCCTCGCCGCGTGCGGCGAGCACGCCGGTGGCCTGCTTGAGAATTTGCGAGAGTTCTGCCACGCCACGTCCCCTAGAGCCTAGATTGCCGTAGATTGTCGACAATCAGACTATCCGTCGGGCCGCCGGGGCGAAGGGAATTGGAGTGACCGTGCCGCAGACCGTCATCGACGCCGTCGACAAGCGATTGTTCATCGACGGTAAATGGGTCGAAGCCGCCGAACGCGCCACCTTCGACGTCGTCGACCCCGCCACGGGCCAGACCCTGTGCGCGGTCGCCGACGCCAACCGGGCCGACGGGATGGCCGCGCTGCAGGCCGCCGTCGACGCGCAGGCGGAGTTCGCCGCGACACCGCCGCGGGCGCGCGCCGACATGCTGATGGCCGCCTTCGACCTGTTGCACGCGCGCGCCGACGACCTGGCGTTGCTGATGACGCTGGAGATGGGCAAACCATTGGCCGAGGCGCGCGGTGAAATCGCTTATGCTGCAGAGTTTTTCCGCCACTTCGCCGAGGAGGCCACCCGCATCGACGGCGGCTACCAGACCGCGCCCGCCGGGGGCGCCCGGTTCCTGATCGCCCGCCAACCGGTCGGCCCGTGCCTGCTGATCACGCCGTGGAACTTCCCCATGGCGATGGGAACCCGCAAGCTGGGCCCCGCGATCGCCGCCGGCTGCACCAGCGTCGTCAAGCCCGCCCACCAGACGCCGCTGTCGATGCTGGCGCTGATGGGCATCCTCGAGGAGGCGGGCGTGCCCCCGGGCGTGGTCAACTGCGTGACGACGACGGACGCCGGCGGCGTCATGGAGCCGTTGATCCGCTCCGGGCTGGCCCGCAAGCTGTCGTTCACCGGATCGACGCGGGTGGGCCGGGTGCTGCTGGAGCAGTGCGCGCAGAAGGTGTTGCGGACCTCGATGGAACTGGGCGGCAACGCCCCGTTCATCGTGTTCGCCGACGCGGACCTCGACGAAGCTGTCGACGGCGCGATCGCGGCCAAGATGCGCAACATGGGGGAGGCGTGCACGGCGGCCAACCGGATCTACGTGCACGCGTCGGTGATCGACGAGTTCGGCCGCCGGCTGGCCGACCGCATGGAGTCGCTGACCGTGGGGCGCGGCACCGAGGAGGGCGTACGGGTCGGCCCGCTGATCGACGCGGCCGCACTGCGCAAGGTGATCTCTCTGGTCGACGACGCGGTCGGGCGCGGCGCGCGGGTGCTGACCGGCGGCTCGGTGCTGGGCGGCGACGGCTACTTCTACGCGCCGACGGTGCTCACCGACGTTCCGCGGGACGCGAAGATGGCCCGTGAGGAGATCTTCGGCCCGGTCGCCCCGCTCACCCCGTTCGAGTCCGAGGACGAGGTGATCGCCGCCGCCAACGACACCGAATACGGCCTGGTGGCCTACGTGTTCACCAACGACCTGCGGCGCGCGCTGCGGGTCGCCGAGGCGCTCGAGACCGGGATGGTCGGCCTGAATCAGGGGGTGGTGTCCAACCCGGCCGCGCCGTTCGGCGGCGTCAAGCAGTCCGGGCTCGGCCGCGAGGGCGGGGCCGTCGGGATCGACGAGTTCCTGGAGATCAAGTACATCGGCGTGGCCCTGAAGTGACCGGGCGCTAGCGGGCCAGCCGTTCGATCAGGCGGTCGACCGCGTCCTCCATGTGGGCGATCAGGAGCTTGTCGGACAGTTGCACGTCGCCCGACCTGATCGCGCTGGCCAGCGCCTGATGCTCCACCACCCGGTCGTTGGGGTTGTCGTAGGTGTCGGCCAGCGCGTGCACGCACATCCTCGTCTCGACGAGGTAGGTCTGGTGCATCCGCGACAGCCGGGGGCTGTCGGCCAGCTCGACCAGCCGCTCGTGGAACCGGATGTCGGCCTCGCTGCCCTCCTCGACATCGGTGGCCTCGGCCATCTCCTCGACAATGGCCAACAGCTCGTCCCCGGCGGCGGCGTAGTCGCGCTGGAGGATCCGGCGGGCGGCCGCGCGTTCGATCGCCTCGCGCGCCAGATACATGTCGGAGGCCTCTTCGGGGGTCATCTCGATGACGAACACACCGCGGTTGCGGATCGCGATGAGCAGCCCCTCCTGGGTCAACCGCTGCATGCCCTCGCGCAGCGGCCCGCGGCTTACGCCGAGCTTGCGGGCCAGGTCCGCCTCACCCAGCTGGGTGCCCGGCGCCAGTTCTCCGTGCGCGATGGCCTGGCGCAGCTTGTCGGCGACGATGCTGGGCGTGGACTCCTGTTCGACGGGGGCGATGAACTCGGTCACCGGGCCTCCCCGAACAGCCGGCCCATGCCGGCGATCACCGGCGTCCCGCCCACGAGTTGCAGTCCCTTCCAGGCCGTGACCTGGTTGGCGGTGAGCACCGGCTTGCCGACGGCGGCCTCGAGGCGGTCGACGATCGCCAGCGTGTGCATCGCGGTGTCGGGCACCAACACGGCTTCGGCGTCGGGGTGATCGGCGGCGGTGACCATCTGCTCCACCTGCTCGGGCGCCAGCGTGCCGACCTCTGCGGCGGTGATGATGCCGTGGCTGCCCATCGCCACCACCTCGACGCCGCCGGCGGACAGGAACTCGACGAAGTGCTCGGCGACGTCGTGCGGGTACGAGGCGGCGACGGCGACCCGCCGGATGTTGAGGTGACGCAGCGCGTCGACGAACGCGATCGACGTCGACGACGCCGGAACACCCGCCGCCGCAGCGACTTTCGCCGCCTGCTGCCGTGCGCCTGCCGGGCCGAAGACGAAGCTGCCCGAGGTGCAGGCCCACATGACCGACTGCGGGCGGGCTTCGGCGAGCTGTCGGACACCGTCGGCGAGGCGTTCGGCGCTGCCGAGGTCCAGCAGCGCGTCCACCCGGTGGGCGTCCTCGCCGACGGAGGTGATGACCACCGGAAGGCGCACATTGCCTGCGGCCCGAGCCTCCAGCGTCGCGAAGTCGTCTTCGGCGCTGTGGCCCGGGTAGAGCAGTCCTACGGTCGCCATACAGGCCCTTCGGTCGATCGGCGGATTGTCGACAATGTTAACAACCGGACCCTGGCGTGCTTTGCCCGCTAGCGGGTCGAAGCGGATTCGTTACGCCTCAAGCAGGCGCTGGCCCGGGCCGACGGCTTTGCGCCCGGCCACCCGCAGCGCGGCCCACATGGTCACCTGGTTGGCGGTGACGACCGGCTTGTGCAGTTCGGCCTCCAACGAAGCGATCAGGTCGTACGTCGGTAGGTTGGTGCAACTGATGACGATGGCCTCGGCCTCGGGCACGTCGGTGCTGCGGACGAGCTCGGCGGTCTTCTCATAGGGCACCGACCAGATCCTGGCGGTCAGCCCGAGCCCGGAGGTGGCGACCACCTCGAGCCCGGCCTCCATGAGGTAGCTCGTGAGCCCGACGGTCAAATCCGCGGTATAGGGGGTGACCGTCGCGACGCGGTGCACGCCGAGGTGCTTGAGCGCGGCCAGCATGGATCCGCTCGTGGTCACCGCGGCCGGGGCGCCGGCCGCCTGCATGGCCGCGACCAGCGCGGCCTCACCGGCCATGCCCCTGACGAAGCTGCCGGCCGTGCACGCGTAGGCGGTCACCATCGGCGAGACCGCGAGCACGTTGGCGGCGCCGGCGACGACGTTGTCCGCGTCCGAGACGTGCACCGCCATATCGACGGTCACGGGCAGCGGGGCGTATCGAAGCCGGGTCACGTAGAGGCTGACATCGTCCGGAACCCAGCGCCACAATTCGCGGTCCAGGGCGAAGTCATATGGCGTCACAACACCTATGCCGACCTGCTGCAACGGTGGGGGCGGCAGCACTTCCCCGAGCGTCATTTCCACAGTGTGAGGCCAGAACGCTCATCCAGCAACAGATTGTTGACAATCATACGGCGTGTCCTTAGCCTCGGGGCGTGCCGAGCCCCCGCGAGAGCGTCCCGACCGCGGGACGGTACGAATCATTCGACCAGGTCAGATCCCCTTCTGAGGTGCCCGTGGTCGCGGTCTTGTGCGTCGACGACGCCGACCGGCCCGCGCTGCCCGATGTGGGCGCCGAGTTCCGGTTCTGCACCGCCGCCGACCTTCCCGACGCGATCCGCGGGGCGCGGGCGCTGCTGCTGTGGGACTACTTCTCCACCGCGGTGCGCGACGTCTGGGCACAGGCGGACAGTTTGGAGTGGCTTCACGTCACCGCGGCCGGGGTCGACACGCTGCTGTTTGACGATCTTCGCGACTCCGACGTGGTGGTCACCAACGCGCGTGGCGTCTTCGACCGTCCGATCGCCGAGTACGTGCTCGGCGCGGTGCTCGCGCACGCCAAGGACAGCCGCACCAGCTTCGCGCTGCAGCGCGACCGGCAGTGGCGCCACCGCGAGACCCGCGGCATCGCAGGCACCCGCGCGCTCGTCGTCGGCACCGGCTCGATCGGGCGGGAAATCGCGAGGCTGCTGCGCGCGGCGGGCATGCGGGTGCGCGGCGCGGGCCGGGTCGCGGCCGCCTCCGATCCCGACTTCGGCGACGTGGTGGCCAGCGCCGACCTGGCCGCCGAGGTCGGCTGGTGCGATCACCTGGTGCTCGCGGCGCCGCTCACCGACGCGACGCGCGGCCTGGTCGACGCCGCGGTGCTCGACGCGATGAAATCCGACGCGCACCTGGTGAACATCGCCCGCGGACCGATGGTCGTCGAGTCCGCGCTGCTGGACGCGCTGGCCCAGGGCCGAATCGGCGGCGCGACGCTGGACGTGTTCGACACCGAGCCGCTGCCCGCCGATCATCCGCTGTGGGACGCCCCCAACGTCACCATCACCCCGCACATGTCCGGTGACGTGGTCGGCTGGCGCGACACGCTGGCCGAGCAGTTCCTGGAGAACCTGCGCCGCTGGCTGGCCGGCGAACCGCTGCGCAACGTGGTGGACAAGAAACTCGGCTACGTGCCGGGGGGCTCGCGATGATTCCAACCGCGCTCGAGCTGGTGCAGGGTTATCGGGCGAAGACGATCTCGCCGGTGGAGGCGACCCGAGAGGCGTTGGCCGCCATCGAATCTCACGAGGGCGCGGCGAACGCGTTCGTGCTCGTCGACGCCGAAGGCGCGCTGGCGGCGGCCAAGGCGTCGGAGGCACGTTGGCATGCCGGGCAGCCGCTTGGCCCCGGCGACGGGGTGCCGACGTCGATCAAGGACGCGTTGTGGACCCGCGGTTGGCCGACGCTGCGCGGCAGCTGGCTCATCGACGAGGCCGGTCCGTGGGAGGAGGACGCGCCGGCCGTCGCGCGGTTGCGCGAGACGGGCGCGGTGCTGCTCGGCAAGACGACCACGCCGGAGTACTCGTGGAAGGGCGTCACCGACTCGCCCCGGTACGGGGTGACCCGCAACCCTTGGGACCCCGCCACGACGGCTGGCGGCTCGAGCGGCGGCAGCGCGGCGGCCGTCGCGCTTGGCATGGGGGTGTGGTCGGTCGGCACCGACGCCGGCGGATCGGTGCGCATCCCGGCGGGGTTCACCGGGACCGTCGCGCTCAAGCCGACCTACGGGCTGATCCCCGCCTTTCCGCCCAGCCCGTTCGGCACGCTGGCCCACCCGGGCCCGATGACGCGCACCGTGGCCGACACCGCGGCGCTGATGGACGTGATCACCGGGTTCGACGCCCGCGACTGGGCGGCGATGCCGACCCCGTCGGCGTCATTTCTCACCGCCCTCGACGACGGCGTCGCGGGCCTGCGGGTCGCGTTCTCCCCGACGCTGGGCTTCGTGCGCAACGACCCCGAGGTCGATGCCGCCGTCCGCGCCGCGGTGACCGTGCTGGCCGATGCCGGCGCGCGGGTCGAGGAGGTCGACCCCGGGTTCGCCGACCCGCTGGAGGCCTTTCACATCCTGTGGTTCTCGGGGGCGGCGAAGGTGCTGGAGGCCTACGGCGAGGCGGTCGATGGCCGGGTCGATCCGGGGTTGCGTCGGGTCGCGGCGACGGGTGCGTCGTTCTCGGCGTCGGATTACCTCGACGCGACGGCCGTGCGCATGCGACTGGGCGAGCTGATGGGCCGGTTCCACCAGCGCTACGACGTGCTGGTCACGCCGACCCTGCCGCTGCCAGCGTTCGCCGCAGGCCGCGACGTGCCCGAGGGTTGGCCGTCGCCGGACTGGGCGAGCTGGACGCCGTACACCTACCCGTTCAACATGACCCAGCAGCCCGCGGTGAGCGTGCCGTGCGGCTTCACCTCGGCCGGCCTGCCGATCGGGCTGCAGATCGTGGGTCCCCGCCACGCCGATGCGACGGTGCTGCGGGTGGGCCGCGCATACGAGGTGGCCACCGAATGGCACCGGCGCACACCGGAACTGATCGCACAAGGAGCCCGATGAGCAGGCTGATCACCGTGTCCCTGGACAAGCGCGGCGTCAGCTGCGTGGCCCGGCTGCTCGACGACGCGGCGCCACGCACCTGCGCGGCGGTGTGGGACGCGCTGCCGCTCTCGGCTCAGGTGTTTCACGGAAAGTACGCCCGCAACGAGATCTACACGCTGCTACCGGCTTTCGCCACAGACCCGGGTAAGGAGAACACCACGGTGACGCCGATTCCCGGCGACCTGTGCTGGTTCTCGTTCGACTCCGACCAGCTCGGCAACCCCGCCTACGGCTACGAGAACGCCACCGGCACCGGGCACCATCGACGGCGTGTCGGACCTCGTGCGACGCTCCGTGCGTGATGCGTTCGGTACGCGGCGCGTATCGGTTCGCACAACCCTGCTGCAGGCTCACCGGGGCCGGGATCGGCAGACGTGGCGGCTGCCCGGGTCGCCGGATCGAACGAGTACGTCAGATTGCTGCCGTCACGGTCGTCACGTCATCACAGCCTCTTGCGCGATCGCCGAGTTGACGAAACTGCTTAGCCTCAGCCGAGCCCGGGCACGATGTCGCCGAGGCGGAACTTCACCGGGACGTCGAGCTGGTCGTAGGTGCAGGAACGCGGGTCGCGGTCGGGGCGCCAGCGGTTGAACTGCGCGGTGTGGCGAAACCGTTCGCCCTCCATGTGGTCGTAGCGCACCTCCACCACCCGCTCGGGTCGCAGCGGCACGAACGACAGGTCCTTGCCGGCGCTCCAGCGCGAGCCCTCGTTGCGGCGCGGGGTGCGCTCGCCGGCCAGGTGCGCGGCCCAGTTCCACGGGTGTTCCTCGAATGTGGTTACCAGCGGCCGCAATTCGGTGAGCAGCTGCCGTCGGGTGGCCATCGGGAACGCGCCGATGACGCCGACGGAGGCCAGGGTGCCGTCGGCGCGGTACAGGCCCAGCAGCAGCGAGCCGATCGCATCGGTGCCCGACTTGTGCACGCGGTAGCCGGCCAGCACACAGTCGGCGGTGCGCTGGTGCTTGATCTTGAACATCACCCGCTTGTCGGGCTGATACGTCAGGTCAAGCGGTTTGGCGATGACCCCGTCGAGCCCGGCGCCTTCGAACTCGTCGAACCACCGGTGGGCGGTGGCCAGGTCGGTGGTCACCGGGGTGAGGTGAAACGACGGACCCGAGCCGGCGAGCGCCTCGGCGAGGGCGGCGCGGCGTTCGGTGAACGGCCTTTGCGTGTAATCGGTTTCGCCCAGCGTGAGCAGATCGAACGCGATGAACGACGCCGGCGTCTGTTCGGCGAGCATGTTGACGCGGCTGGCCGCGGGGTGGATGCGCTGCTGCAGCGCCTCGAAGTCCAGGCCATGGTCGGTCGCGGTTCTGATGGGCAAAACGATCTCGCCGTCGACCACACACCGCGGCGGCAGTTCCGCGATGGCCGCGGCGACCAGTTCGGGAAAGTAGCGGGTCATCGGCCGCTCGTTGCGGCTGCCGAACTCGATCTCGTCGCCGTCGCGAAAACAGATGGACCGGAACCCGTCCCACTTCGGCTCGTAGGACGCGTCGGGCGGGATCGTGTCCACCGACTTGGCCAGCATCGGCCGCACCGGCGGCATCACGGGCAGCTTCATCGCCGCCATTGTCCCGGTTGTCGGCGTGTCACATCTTCTCGCCGGGCAACTTGGCCGCCTGCTCGATCCACGACCGCAGTTGGTCCTCGTCGAGGTCGTCGTCCTCGCGGATGTCGAGGTAGCGCACCTCGGCGTGTTTGGAGGCCTTCGGCGGCACCGGATCCAACGACGCGCCCTTGAAGAACGCGACCTGCACGTAGTGGGTGTAGCAGCGAAACGACAGGAACCAGCCCTCGTCTTTGTGGCCGTAGAACGGCTGGTTCCATTTCACGGCCTTGTGCACGTCGGGGACCGCCCGCGCGATGAGCGCGTCGAGGCGTTGCCCGATGTCGCGTTTCCAGCCGGGCATCGCCGCGATGTAGTCCTGCACCGGCCCGTCGCCCTCCCCCTTGGGGATCTGCGGGTTGCCACCGGAGAGCAGCTTCGGCTTGTTGCGTTCGGTCATCGGCCGGCCTCCCAGGTGAACCCGTCGGGATCGGTGAAGTCGCCCGCCGGGCTGTTGACGACGATACGGTGCGATCCGGCGCCGTCCGGGGCCACGCCGGCGTTCTTGGCCAGTGCGCGCCGGTTCAGCAGCGCCAAGGTGACCGGGCCCGAGGTGAACGACACGTACTTGCGGCCGAAGCTCTTTGCGACCGCCAGACCGCGCTCGACGTAGCAGCGCTTGCCGGCGGCGACGTCGTCCACGCCGAGCTGCAGGATGAACTCGTCGATCCGGTGGTCGACCGGGTCACGGTCCTTCTTCGACGACGACGCGACCGTCCAGATCGTCCCGTCGGGGGCGGTGACGCTGCCGCCGTAGCCCCACAGTGACTTCTTGGGCACCTTGAGCGCGGTGGCGCCGGCCCGCAGGGCGGCGTCGACGAACGCGTCGACGGCGGACGGTTGCGGCACTACCAGCGAGAGCGTGAACCCGCGAAAGCCGCTGGTCGGCGCGTCTCCGGGGCGTGCGCGCACCGGCAGGTCGGGGCCGAAGGCCGCCTCGTGGAAGACGTCGAGCGCTGCGGGGTCAGGGGTTTCGAGCGTGACCGCTTCGATGCCTGTCATGTTCTGAAGTCCTTCCGGTTGGTGACCGCCGTACGCAAATTGAGAGTAGCACTATCAATTCGAGAGTAATAGACTCAATCTGTGCCGACCCGACCCGCCGACAGACCCGGTCAGGCCAGGACCCGCCTGGCGCGGGCCGCGGTCATCGACGCCGCCCGCACCCTATTCGTGGAACGCGGCTACGGGGCCACCACGATCGAGGCCATCAGCGCTGCCGCCGACGTTCCGCAGGCCACCGTGTACCGGTTGTTCTCCTCCAAGCGCGGCATCCTGAAGGCGATCCTGGACGTGTCGATCGCCGGCGACGACCAACCCATGGCGTTGCCGCAACGCCCGCAGGTTCAAACCGCGGTCGCCGAGTCGGACCCAAAAAACCAGGTCGCGGGGTTCGTCGCGGTCGCTGCCGACGTGAACGCGAGAACAGCGCCGATCTACGGGATCCTCGTCAGCGCGGCGGGCTCGGATCCCGACGCCGCCGCCCTGCTGGACGACCTGAACCGCCAGCGCCGCGCCGGTCAGGGGCAACTGGTCCGCGCGCTGGATCGGGTCGACGCGCTGCGGCCCGGCCTGCGCCGGAGCGAGGCCGCCGACATCGTCTACACCCTGATGTCTCCCGACGTCTACCGCCTGCTCGTCGTCGAACGGGGCTGGTCAACGAAGCGGTACGAGCGCTGGCTCACCCAGACGCTCGCCGACAGCCTCCTTCATCGCGCGCGATGACATTGCTCGGCGCCGGCGGTCTGAAGGGGTGTGGACGCAATAATGGAGCAGGTGGACCTCCCCGTGCTGCCGCCGATCG
The DNA here is from genome assembly GCF_010725725.1 of Mycolicibacterium pulveris. Taxonomy (NCBI): domain Bacteria; kingdom Bacillati; phylum Actinomycetota; class Actinomycetes; order Mycobacteriales; family Mycobacteriaceae; genus Mycobacterium; species Mycolicibacterium pulveris. The sequence goes on from NZ_AP022599.1 coordinate 2,729,570, forward strand.
AGCCGATGCTGGCCAAGGCGCAGGCCAAAGTTCCCGACGAGGCCGGGGTCTGGTCCTATGAACCCAAGTGGGACGGGTTTCGGGCACTGGTCTTTCGGGACGGCGACGACGTGGTGCTGCACTCGCGCAACGGCAAGGACCTCGGCCGCTACTTTCCGGAACTGGTCGAGGCCCTGCGCGACGAACTGGTCAAGCGGTGCGTGGTCGACGGCGAGGTCGTCGTGCCCCGCGAGATCGACGGACGGACCCGGCTGGACTGGGAGTCGTTGTCGCAACGCGTGCATCCGGCGGCCAGCCGCATCAAGATGCTCGCCGAGCAGACTCCCGCACACTTCATCGGTTTCGACGCGCTGGCCACCGGCGACACGTCGCTGATGAAGGAGCCGTTCCGGGTGCGCCGCGAGGCGCTGTCGGACGCGGTGCGCTCCAAGCGGTGGTGCCACGTCACCGGCACCACCGAGGATCCGGACCTCGCCGCGCGCTGGCTCGCGGAGTTCGAGGGCGCCGGTCTCGACGGCGTGATCGCCAAACGGTTGGACGGCCCGTACCTGCCCGGCAAGCGCGAGATGGTCAAGGTCAAACACGCCCGCGACGCCGACTGCGTGGCGATGGGTTACCGCATCCACAAGAGCGGGGAGGGCATCGGGTCGATCCTGCTCGGGCTCTACCGCGACGACGGCGAACTCCAGATGGTCGGCGGCGCAGCGTCGTTCACCACCAAGGACAGGCTCAAGCTGCTGGCCGACCTGGAGCCGCTGCGGGTGGGCGACAAGATGCGCGAAGGCGACCCGAGCCGGTGGAACTCCGCGGCCGACAAGCGTTGGATTCCGGTGCGGCCGGAGAAGGTGTGCGAGGTCGCCTACGACCAGATGGAAGGAAACACCGTGCACGGCAGGCGGTTTCGGCACGCCGTGAAGTTCCGCCGCTGGCGTCCCGACCGGGATCCGCGCAGCTGCACGTTCGACCAGCTCGACGTGCCGATCAACTACGACCTCTACGACGTACTGGAGTCCTGAGATGGCCGCAAAGGGCAGCACCGCAGAAGAACTCGACGTCGACGGGGTGAAGGTGCGGCTCACCAGCCCGGACAAGGTGTACTTCCCGAAGCTCGGTAAGAAGGGGACCAAACGCGACCTCGTCGATTACTACCTGACCGTCGCCGGCGGCCCGATGCTGGCCGCGCTCAAGGACCGACCGACGCATCTGCAGCGCTTCCCCGACGGCATCGAGGGTGAGGAGATCTACCAGAAACGGGTGCCGCAGCGCCGCCCCGACTATCTGGAGACCTGCCAGGTGACGTTTCCGTCCGGTCGCACCGCCGACGCGCTGAAGGTCACCCACCCCTCGGCGATCATTTGGGCCGCGCAGATGAGTACGATCACGTTTCACCCGTGGCAGGTGCGCTGCCCCGACACCGAGCATCCCGACGAGCTGCGCGTCGACCTGGATCCGCAGCCCGGCACCGGTTTCGCCGAAGCCGCGGCGGTGGCCGTCGACGTGCTCAAGCCGCTGCTCGACGACCTCGGGCTGATCGGCTATCCCAAGACGTCGGGCGGCCGGGGCGTGCACGTGTTCCTGCGGATCAAACCGGACTGGGATTTCATCGCGGTGCGCCGGGCGGGCATCGCGTTGGCGCGCGAGGTCGAGCGGCGCGCGCCCGAGGCGGTCACCACGTCGTGGTGGAAGGAGGAACGCGGCAAACGAATCTTCATCGACTACAACCAGAATGCCCGCGACCGCACGTTCGCGTCGGCGTACTCGGTGCGCAAGACCCCGATCGCGACCGTGTCGACCCCGTTGTCGTGGGAGGACCTGCGCGACGCGGATCCCGACGACTACACCATGGTGACGGTGCCGAAGTTGGTCGCCGATCGCGACGACCCGTGGGCGGACATCGACGCCACCGCCCAGTCGCTGAAACCGCTGCTGGAGATGGTCGAGGCCGACGAGGAACGCGGTCTCGGCGACCTGCCCTATCCGCCGAGCTATCCGAAGATGCCGGGCGAACCGCCGCGGGTGCAGCCCAGCAAGAAGGTCGCCGCCAACTGGGACGAGGAGGGCAACCCGATCACGGGTCGCTAGACGCGACGCCTCGGCACAAGGTTTGCTATGCACATGAAGGTTTCGGTGATTCGCAAGCTGCTCGCCGCGCTGGCCCTGGTCGCGATGGTCGCCGGCGGCATCGGCATCGCGGCGGTGGTGATCACCGGAGGCCTGTCGTCGACCCCGGCGCCGCAGGCCACCCCCCGCACCACGCTTGCCCCGCCGCCGCCGAAGGTGCCCACGCCGACGGAGTTCAACGTCGACGTCGTCGTCACCGACCAACAGTGCGAACCCGGCGGCGGCTGCACCTACAAGTACACGATCCAACCGAAATACATTGGCCTGCATCCGCTGCCGGACACCCCGTTCACGGTGTTCTACGAGGTGGTCGGTGGAAACGAGCCGCAGAAGGGCGAGTTCACCGTGCACAAGGATCAGGCCAAGATCCTCAAGGACGTCATGTTGGAGGGGCCTCCGGCGGCGCGCCTCAACGCCAACGTGCTGGAGGTGGCGGGCTGAATTTTCGCGGTTCGGCGCCGACGGTGCCGTCTTCGACGCATGGTTAGCGCTATGGCAAAGGCGTCATTGCTGCGGACCGGAGAGGGGTTGCCGCGGGGGGTGCAGGGCGCCGCGGACCCGCGGTTCGGCACCGTCGTGCGGCTCTTCGTCCGGATGTTTCCCGGCCGCCGGTTCGGGGGCGGCGCGCTGGCCGTGTTCATCGAGGGCAGGCCCGTAGTCGACGTCTGGACGGGCTGGTCCGACCGCCGCGGTGAGCGGCTGTGGACCGCCGACACCGGCGCGATGGTGTTCTCCGCGACCAAGGGGGTGACCGCCACCGTCATCCACCGGCTCGCCGACCGGGGCCTGCTGGACTACGACGAGCCCGTCGCGACGTATTGGCCGGCGTTCGCGGCCAAGAACAAGGGCGACATCACCGTGCGCGACGTGCTGCGCCACCGCGCGGGGCTGTCGCACCTGCCCAACGGCGTCACCAAGGCCGAGCTGTTGGATCACGAGGTGATGGAGGCCAGGATGGCCGCCGCCGCCCCCGGTCATCTGCGGGGCAGGCCCGCCTACCACGCGCTGACCTATGGTTGGCTGCTCTCCGGTCTGGCCCGCTCGGTGACCGGGCACGGGATGCGCGAACTGATCCGCGAGGAGGTGGCGCGGCCGCTCAACACCGACGGGCTGCATCTGGGCCGCCCGCCTGCCGACGCCCCCACCAAGGTGGCGCAGATCCTGGCGCCGCAGAGCAGCCGGGCCAACCCGGTGTTCAACTTCGTCGCACCAAGGGTGGCCGGGCTACCGCTGTCGGGAGCCTTCGGAGCGATGTTCTTTCCTGGTGTCAAATCCCTTGTCCAGGGCGAGATTCCGTTCCTCGACGCCGAAGTACCGGCCGCCAACGGGGTGGTGACCGCCCGCGCGTTGGCCAAGATGTACGCGGCGATCGCCAACCGGGGACATATCGACGGCACGCAGTTCCTGTCCGAGGAGCTGGCCCGCGGGCTGATCGGCAAGCCCCGACCGTGGCCGGATCTGAACATCGGCGTGCCGATGCCGTTTCACCTCGGCTACCACGAATCCCCGATTCCCGGTCTGCTCAAGGGATTCGGCCATATCGGCCTGGGCGGAACGCTCGGCTGGGCCGACCCGGACACCGGCAGCGCGTTCGCGTTCGTGCACAACCGGCTGTTGACGCCGATGGTGTTCGACATGGCGTCGTTCGCGGGCCTGGCCGGCCCGCTGCGCAACGCGATCAACGCCGCCCGCCGCGCCGGGCCCGCCGCGGTGCCCAAATACGGTGCGCGCTACCGCGATCCGATGACAAAGAAGCGGGCGGGCCGGCGCTGACGGCGCTACTTGGTCGGGACGATGCCGCGGGCCTGAGGCAGCGGCAGGTCGTTGTAGGTGGCGATGCCCGGCGCGGCGGCGACGACGGCCGGGATCGCGTGGATCGGCGGCATGGCCGTCATGATGTGGCCGAGCTCGAAGAAGTCCTCGATCGACTTGGCCTGCTCGATCATGTCCTGCGGCGGCAGGAACCCGACCGCCATGTTCACCGTGGGGCGCCCGTCGATGGTGATCTTCCAGCCGTCGCCGTCGAGCTGCCAGTCGGGGTCCAGCGTCTGGCCCTTCTTCCACCGCACGCTGACCTCGATCAGGGGTTCGCCGCCGACCAGGCCGAGCCAGCGGATGTAGACCCCCGCGACGTGGCCGGCCGGAATCGTCCACGACGCCATCACCAGATCCTCGGTGGTCTGGGCGTACTCGGCGACGCACTTGATCTCGTCGAGCGTGACGCCCAGCGAGTCGGCAAGCAGTTGCACCGCCTCGGCGAACACCGCGGTTCCGGTTGAGGCCATCGGCGCCAGGTTCGGGTCGTCGATCGCGGTGCCGAAGCCGACGGGCCGTTCGGTGTCGGGGGAGTCGTAGAGGGTGGTGTCGGCGGACTCGGCGATGGTGATCTTGTCGACGCGGTCGCACGCGGTGGCCGCGACGATGGCCAGCAGCTCGGCGAAGCCCGGGCTGACCCCGGAACCGAACAGCGTCGCCCCGCCCTTCTTGCACGCCTCTTCGAGCCGATCACGGTCGGCGCCGAGGTTGTGCCCGGTGATGAACGACGCGGACGACACCACGTTGATCCCCGACGACAGGATGCGCACCAGCTCGTCGACGTTGATCCACATCGGGTTGTAGACCACGACGTCGGGCTTCAGCGCGAGCAGCGCGTCGGCGTCGTTGGTGGCCTTGACGCCCAGCGGGGCGATACCGGCAACCTCGCCGGCGTCCTTGCCGACCTTGTCGTCCGACCATGCGTAGAGGCCGACGAGTTCGTAGTTGGGGTTCTTGGCGATCGCCGCCACCGAGCTTTTTCCGACATTTCCGGTGGTCCACTGAACGACGCGATATGAGGTGTTTGGCACCTGCACAGCATAAGGTGGTCGCGTGGCGCTGCGCAGGCTTTTTTACCGACCGGTGAAAACGCGTGGCCATGGCGCTTAGGCTGCGGGGATGAGCGGTCGAGCCAGGGGGCGTCCACCGCGGATCAGTCGCAGCAAGATCGTGTCGGCGGCGCGACGGCTGGCGACCACCAAGAACCTGACCATGCAGGCCGTCGCCGACGAGCTCGGGGTGTCCCGCAAGGCGCTGCACTACTACGTCGGTGATCGCGAGGGTCTGCTCGCGCTGGTGCTGCTGGATCTGTTCGAGCGCGAGCTCGAGCGTGTCGAGTTACCGGTCGACGACGACTGGCGCGCGGCGCTGCGGGCCTACGCCGTCGCGTTTCGGGACGGGCTGATCCAGGTCGGGATCGCCACCGATTTCACGCGGTTGGGCGGGCTGAGCGCCGCAGCGGCGCTGGCGCTGGCCGACCGGCTGCTGGACATGCTGCTCAACGCCGGCCTGAACCCCGACGGTGCGCGCCTGGCGCTGACGGCGGCTTCCAATATCGCGCAGTCCGCAGCGCAAAGCCTTGCGGCGCAGACGGATTCGGGCGTTCATCACCACCGCGCTGAGACCGCAGCGGCGCTGCAACACGAACCGGAAGGCACTTATCCGGCCCTGCGCCGGGTGCTCGAATCGGCGCCGACGAACGGGCGCGACGCCGAAATCCAGTTCGAGTTCGAGCTCGGTTTGTTGATCGCCGGGGTGGAACGGATGCTCGAAGCCGCGAACGGCTAGCTCAGACGATCGGGGTGAGCGCGGCCTTGCCGGTGTGTTGCTGGCCGCTGCGATCGAGCCAGACGAGGTCGATGACATCGCCGGGGTAGTGCCGGTCGAGCACGTAGGTGAGGGTGGTGGCCGAGTTCAACCGGACGCCGTCGATCTCGAGCAGAACGTCGCCGGCGTACAGGCCCGCGCGCTCGGCCGGACCGCCCCGCAGCACCTCGGCGATGAGCACGCCGGGGCCGCGTTGGGCGGTGCGCACGCCGACGCCGAGCAGCACCGGCGGCCCGATGTGCACGGTCTCGGAGGGGATCCGCGCCCGGATCTGGTCGGCGATCGCCATCGCGTCGTTGATCGGGATCGCATAGCCCTCGCCGCCGGGTCCGAGCACGAAGTTCACCGACGCCGCGGTGGTGACGCCCACCACCTGCCCGGCCGAGTTGACCACCGGGCCGCCGGAATCGCCGGCGACGACGGGCGCCGCGAACTCGATCAGCCCGGTCAGCTCGTCCTTGCTTCCGGTGAGGGTGTCCTCGGCGTTGACGGTGCGGCCGAACCCGGTGATGGTGCCGACCTCGCGGGTCAACGGCCGGTTTGTGCCTGCGGCGTTGCCCAGCGCGACGACCGGCTCGCCGGTGGCCAGGGCCGCGGAGTCGCCGATCGGCGCGGTGGGCAGACCCGTCGCGCCGATCAGCTGCAGCACCGCGATGTCGTGGCGGCGGTCATAGCCGACCAGCTCGGCCGGGTAGGTGCGACCGCCGACGGAGGCGTGGATGCGGTCTGCCCCCGAGACCACGTGGAAGTTGGTCAGCACCTGGCCGTTGGGGTCCAGCACGATGCCCGCGCCGTTCCCGACGGCACGCTGGTAGTCGATCTCGGTGTTGATACGCACCACGGCGGGCTCGACCTGGGCCGCGGCGGCCAGGGGGTCGGCGGGCGCGGCCGTGGACGTCGCCGCGCCGAACGGCGCTACCAGCGCCACGATGGCGGCGAGCGCGATCAGCAGCGCCGGCAGCGGGCGGCGGACGTCGTATTTGCGCATGCGCCCATATTGCCCGAAAAGTGGCCTGTTAATCGTCCAGCGCGACGCCGCCGCGCAACCGCCGGCGTCGCCGTCGACTCGGTTCGGATTTGCCGGAAGGGCGTCGGTTGCGCAGTTTGCCGTTGGTGGGTGCGTCCTCGGCGCGCTCGTCCTCGTTGCCCGAAGGTTCGTCGCCCTGGTCGGTCTCGGCCTCGGCGGTGTCCTCGGTGGTGTCCTCGACGTCCTCGACGTCCTCGACGTCCCCGGTGTCCCCGGTGTCCCCGGTGTCCTCAACTGCATCGTCGGCCTCATCCGCATCAGCCTTGCGGCCGCGTCGCCGCCGCTCCTTCTTGGGCTTCAGCGGTTTCGGCGGTGGCGGCGGCAGTTCGGCCACATAGGCCAGGTAGAAGGCGAAGACGCCGAGCAGCGCGATCGCCGCGGCGGCGCCGTAGCTGCCGAACAGCCACTGACCCGCGGTATCGAGCGAAAGCCAGATCTCGCTGATCGCCGCGCCCAGGATCAGCACGCCGGCGACCACGTGCAGGGCCGTCGACCACAGCCGCAGCCTCAGCGCCATCTCCGGCGTGCGCAATTCCGGCTTCCTGGTGCGCGTCCACTCGAGCACCACCGGCAGCGCCGCCAGGCCGATGAGCACACCGACCACGATGCGCAGCACGACGCCCAGCGTGTGCGGGGTGGCGCCCATCAGCTCCCACCACCGCGGCAGGACGAAGAAGAAATACAAGGCACCGGCAATGAGCGAGAACGACGCGTGCCAAATCACCGCGATGTTGCGGCTCATGCCCCTCCTACGCGCTCCAAGTGCTCTTTCGGCATGAACGCTGGTCGGTGTTTTCTTGGCCGGGGTGCGACCGAGCCGGTCGCACCCCGAGCCGCTGCGGAGGATGCGGGATTTGAACCCGCGAGGGCTATTAACCCAACCCGCGTTCCAGGCGAGCGCCATAGGCCACTAGGCGAATCCTCCGCGGGCCATGGTAGCCGAACCGGCCCATGTGGCCGTCAAGTTGTTCGGCCGGCGGTGGTATTAGACTCGCTGCCGGACCCCGCGTGGCGTCCATCCTGTGAACTCCCCCAGGGCCGGAAGGCAGCAAGGGTCAATGGGCTCTGGCGGGTGCGCGGGGTCCCCCTCTTCTGCACGGCTCGAAGTGAAAGGCGCACTGTGTCGTTTCAGTCGCTCGGCCGGGATGAACTCGTCGCACAGCATGAACAGCAGCAGCGCGCCTATGCCGAGCTGCAGGCCAAGGGCCTCAAGCTGGACCTGACCCGTGGCAAACCCTCCCCCGAGCAGCTCGATCTGTCGAACGCCCTGCTCGAGCTGCCCGGGTCGGGGCCCGACGCCTTCCGGGACGGCGACGGCACCGACACCCGCAACTACGGCGGCCCGCACGGCCTGCCGGAACTGCGCGCGATCTTCGGTGAGCTGCTCGGCATCGGCGTGCCCAACCTGATCGCGGGCAACAACTCCAGCCTGGAGTTGATGCACGACGTCGTGGTGTTCTCGATGCTGCACGGCGGCGTGGACTCGCCGCGGCCGTGGGGCAAGGAGCCCGTGGTCAAGTTCCTGTGCCCGGCCCCCGGCTACGACCGGCACTTCGCGATCTGCGAGACCCTCGGCATCGAGATGATCACCGTGCCGATGCGTGAGGACGGCCCCGACGTCGACCTGATCGAGGAGCTCGTGGCCGCCGACCCCGCGATCAAAGGCATGTGGTGCATTCCGGTGTACTCCAACCCCACCGGCGTGACCTTCTCCTGGGAGACCGCGCGTCGGCTGGTTCAAATGCGCACGGCGGCAAACGATTTCCGGTTGATGTGGGACAACGCGTACGCGGTGCACACGTTGACCCACGACTTCGAGCGCAACGTCGATGTGTTGGGCCTGGCCGAGGCCGCGGGTAACCCGAACCGCCCCCTGGTGTTCGCCTCGACCAGCAAGATCACCTTCGCCGGCGCCGGGGTCAGCTTCTTCGGCGGTTCACTGGGCAACATCGCCTGGTACCTGCAGTACGCGGGTAAGAAGTCCATCGGCCCGGACAAGGTGAACCAGCTTCGGCACCTGCGGTTCTTCCGCGACGCCGACGGGGTGCGGTTGCAGATGCAGCGTCATCAGCAGCTGCTGGCCCCGAAGTTCGCCGCCGTGCTGCAGATCCTCGAAGACCGACTCGGTGAGTCGAAGATCGCGTCGTGGACCGAACCGAAGGGTGGCTACTTCATCAGCCTGGACGTGTTGCCCGGCACCGCGCGTCGCACGGTGGCGCTGGCCAAGGATGCCGGCATCGCGGTGACCGAGGCCGGTGCGACGTTCCCGTATCGAAAAGACCCGGACGACAAGAACATTCGGATCGCGCCGACGTTCCCCCGCGAGCGCGAGCTGCGCGAGGCGATCGACGGCCTGGCCACCTGCGCGCTGTTGGCGGCCACCGAGACGCTTGTCGGCGCGCCTCGGTAGCCTGCGAAGCGTGGCGCTCTACCGCAAGTACCGGCCCGCGACCTTCGCCGAGGTCGTCGGCCAGGAGCACGTCACCGAGCCGCTGTGCACCGCGCTGGCGGCCGGCCGGATCAACCACGCCTATCTCTTCTCCGGGCCGCGGGGCTGCGGCAAGACGTCTTCGGCGCGCATCCTGGCCCGCTCGCTGAACTGCGAGCAGGGACCGACGCCGACCCCGTGCGGGGTGTGCGACTCGTGCGTGGCGCTGGCGCCGAACGGACCCGGCAGCGTCGACGTCGTCGAACTCGACGCGGCCAGCCACGGCGGCGTCGACGACACCCGCGAGCTACGCGACCGCGCGTTCTACGCCCCGGCCCAGTCGCGCTTTCGCATCTTCATCGTCGACGAGGCGCACATGGTCACCACCGCGGGCTTCAACGCGCTGCTGAAGATCGTCGAAGAGCCGCCCGAGCACCTGATCTTCGTGTTCGCCACCACCGAGCCGGAGAAGGTGCTGCCGACCATCCGGTCGCGCACCCACCATTATCCGTTCCGCCTGTTGGCGCCGCGGATCATGCGCGGGTTGATCGAGCGCATCTGCGAACAAGAGCAGGTCGAGGTCGACGACGCGGTCTATCCGCTGGTCATCAGGGCCGGCGGCGGCTCACCGCGCGACACCCTCTCGGTGCTGGACCAGCTGCTGGCCGGGTCCGCGTCGGGTGAGTCGGGCAGCCACATCACCTACTCGCGGGCGCTGGCGCTGCTGGGCGCGACGGACGTGGCGCTCATCGACGTCGCGGTCGACGCGTTGGCGGCCGGGGACGCCGCGGCGCTGTTCGGCGCCGTCGAAGGGGTGATCGACGCGGGCCACGATCCGCGCCGCTTCGCCAGCGATCTGCTGGAACGCTTCCGCGATCTGATCGTGTTGCAGGCCGTACCCGACGCGGTGGCCCGCGGGGTGGTCGACGGGCCCGAGGATGTGCTGGACCGGATGCGCGAGCAGGCCGAGCGCATCGGCACCGCGACACTGACCCGCTACGCCGAGGTGGTGCATGCCGGGCTGGGGGAGATGCGCGGTGCCACCGCCCCGCGGCTGCTGCTGGAGGTGGTGTGCGCGCGGCTGCTGCTGCCGTCGGCCAGCGACACGGAATCGGCTCTGCTGCAACGCGTCGAGCGCATCGAGAAGCGGCTGGACGTCTCGGTACCGGCATCGGACGCGGCGAGTTCGGCGGCGCCCAAGCAGTTCGTGCGCAAGAGCCACGCGACACCGCCCGCGTCGACGCCCGAACCCGCGCCGGAGCGCGCCGCCGCGCCCCCGCCCCCGCCGACGCCGGAGCCCGCGCCCGAGCCCACCGCCGAGCCCGCGTCGCCGCCGCCGGTGCGGCCGCCGTCAGACCCGGTCGTGGAGGCCCCGCCGCCCGCGGCAGGCGGCCTGGACGCCGCCGCGGTGCGTCGGGTGTGGACGACGGTGCGGGAGAAGGTGCGCAACCTTCGGCGCCCGACCGACGTCATGCTCGACGGCGCCACGGTGCTCGCCGTCGAAGGCGACACCCTGGTCCTCGGCCACCCGTCCGCGCCGCTGGCGAAACGCCTTGTCGAGCAACGCAATTCCGAGATCATTCGGGAAGCCCTCAAAGACGTCCTCGGCGTGGACTGGAGGATCCGCTGCGAAGCGGGCGCCGCGGCTCCCGCGCCGGCCGCGGCCCAGCCCGATCCCGCGTCGCCGTCGTCGCCGCCGCCACCGAACGACGACGAGGAGAGCATGCTGGCCGAGGCCGGCAGCGACACCGCCGAGACCCCCCGTCGCGACCCCGAGGAAGCCGCGCTGGAACTGCTGCAGAACGAACTGGGCGCGCGCCGTATCGACGGTTAGCCCTCACCCCGCTCGAAACTGAACTTCTGCACGCTTTATCTGGGGTCAGATTTTGGTGTGTACTGCTGTTCCCGCAGAGACAAACGTGACCGAAATTGTCTTTGAGGGAACGGTTAGAGTCAAGAGCGTTCCCGCAGAGGAGGTGGCTGTGTCCAATTCGGCGAACGCTGGGTCGCGTCTCATCAGGCGTGGATGCAATGCAGCCGGCGCCGCGTACCAGACCAGTCGGTCTGTCGTCAGCGTTGTTGAAGTCTGTTTGTGACGGTGGTCATTCGGTTAGACGCCCAATGCTCACCGCGTGTCTTTCGCTGCGCCGATTCCTGCACGAAGGCATGAAACCCGAGACCGCCGCCTTGATCGGTTATCTACCAGCCGGAAAAGGACTGTTGGGGTTGCTGCTCAACCGCACTGAAGCTCGCCGACGGCGGATACCGAGTTCTCGCAGTGGACTTCGACCCGCACCAGGTCAGATCCAACGCCCGCCAGGGAGTCAGCGCGATGTTCGGCAGTGCTGAAGACATTCACGTGCTCGACGCACTACCACTGCACGAAGCCAACTACGTCATCAGTGCAATACCCGAACTCGAGAGCAATCGCGAGCAGGGACCAAAGCCCCCCACGTATTGACCTTCGGTGACTCTCCCGGTGCAGGTTGGCACGTCACCATGATGAGCAGATGCGCTTGGCGACACGGGCCGAGAACAATTGCAGCACATGATCGCCAGCCAACTGGGCGCGACGTGAGAAGGCTGTGGCGTCAGCGCAGCCGCTCTATGACGGCCGCGAAATCGTCCATCTCCGGTTCGAGCACCATGATGTAGCTGAATCCGAACTGCTCGCGCAGCCCGAGCACCTGATCGGCGATCTGTTCGACGGACCCGACCAGCAGTATGGGAGCTTCGGCGAGTTCGTCGATCATGTTTCCGGGGGTGTGCGGCAGCAACTGTTCGAACGCACCCTTCCGATCATTCGTGACGATCACCTTCTGCACAAGCAGGTTGAGCTCGATCCGGTCCATCCGCTCACCGGCGTGTGTCCGCACGAAGTCGACGCGCTCCTTCAGCTCGGAGGGCGTCGCGATTCGCGCCAACCGGCCCTCGGGTGTTGACGTCATGCCGACGAGTCCGACGATGTCGGCTTCGCGCGCGGCGAGGGTCAACATGCGGTCCCGCTCGCCGCCCAGCAGCAACGGAGGACCGGGCTGCTGCACCGGCCGCGGCTCGGCGTTGGCAAAGCATGTTCGCAGTCCAGATATCGTGGCCTCGAGGTGGTTGAGCCGCTTGCTGGGACCAGAGAAGGCTAACCCGGCGGCGGCGAATTCGGCCTTGACGTATCCGGTTCCCAGACCGAGGTCCAGCCTGCCGTCCGTCAGCTGATCGGTCGTCGCGACGTCCCTGGCGAGCAGGACCGGATTGTAGAAACTGGTGTTCAACACGAAGGTGCACACGCGTACCCGCTCGGTCGCGGCGGCGGCGAGCACGACCGCGGGGAACGGTGCCGGTTTACCTAGGTGATCGGCGACTCCGATGACGTCGTAGCCATACTCTTCTGCTTTGCGGCACTTGCTGATCCAGGCTTCCCGTCCCGACGGCGTCGTCATCGTGACACCGAATCGGAAAGAAGTCTCGGAGGAAGTGGTCATGTACCGGTGCTCCTTGCGATCGAGGCATTCGCGTTGACAGGTGCCATGTCGACGCTATCGGCTTTCCGGCCGGGTGCTAGGGCCGTTGGTACTCACTCGACGAGCGGGAGGCGTGAACCCGCCAGCGAAGTTCGGCGAGCATGTTCGCGAGCGTTTCGGTATGGGCGGCCTGGACGATCATGTAACTGATGCCGTAGCGCTGGCGCAGACGGTCGGCGATAGACGCCAACGAACCCGACAGCGCGCCCGGGTGGCGCAGCAGTTGCTCGTCGGTGAGGTGGCGCAGAACGCGCCGGGGGATCGAAAGGACTGGGCAACTCGGCGTCCGGTGGCATAAGGAAGGTTTCCCGCGTCGCTCACGCGCCACCAATGCGACAACGCAATCTGTAACGGCGCCACTGGATGGGGCGTTGTCTCGGTCGCTGAGATGTTGCGCATTCCCTTTTCGACGTCATCGAACGGGCTTTAGGACGTGCATTCCGCTGTGCCGCTGAATGTCCCTCCGGCCATGGTCACCCAAGCTGCGTTATGGGGCGCAGCTGATTGATTGGTGGTGATGGAGCAGGTCTGCAGAGTCCTGCGTGCTGACGAACAACCCAACGGACAGGGACTGGCAGATTTCGTTGGCTCACTGGCGGTTCCAGATTGTGTCGGCCCTGTGGTGGGAAATCGATTCCACGGCACTGCGTTTAGGGTGTGGAGTCATCGAGGTGTCCGTAGAGCAGTTCGATGGTGGCTTTCTGCTGGGCCAGGGTCGCCCGCAGCTGCGTGATTTCCTCGTCTTTGGCGGCCAACCGGCGCCGTAGAGCGGTGATGATGCTGTTTTCGGCGCCGGTCGTTGCGGGCTCGGCCCTGGGTTGGTGACGATATTGGTCGATGACGGCGATCAGGTCGGGATGCTTGTAGACGGTTTTGCGTTGCACTCCTGCTCGACGGGCGACGGCAGCGACGGCGATTTCGGCGTTGGTTTTACGTAGGTGGCGATGGCTTTTTCGATGTCGCGGCGTTTGTCGTTGCTCCGGGCGTCGCGGTACTTCTTGAGCGCCTGTTGAGCTTTTTCGGTGGGTGGTGGGGGGCGTCGGCTCATCGAGGTGAACCGGGGTCGGCTTTACGCAGCACGGATTCGTGGCTGCCGCGGGTCTTGATCTGCAGCAGTGGCAGCCGGTGGGCGGTGCCGGCCCCAGCGACGGTCTTACCGTCCGCGGTGATTGCAGAGTCACCGCGGAGGCGTTCGATAATGGCATCGAGGGAAGCGATTTCGCGTCGGCGCTGGTGAATCCACACATTGTCGTCGGTCAGTTCGCGCCCGGTACGGGCGCGGTACTGGGATCGGCGTGTCGTGATCAGCGACTGTGTTCCGGTGCGCTGATCGACCAGTTCATCAATGTGGGTGGCGTCGGTGGCGAAGTGTCCGCACGACAGGCAGGCGTTGCCTTTGTCGCAGGTCTTCAGCGGCGGCAGCAGACAGACCCCGTTGGGCAGCACCCGGTCGGTGCGCGACGACAACTGAGTCAGATCGTAGATATCGGAAGGGCTGATGGCGATCTCGGCGCCGTGCGCCCCGATCTTCTTGTGCTTGAGGAACTCGGCCTCCGCAGTGGCGGCCAGCGTCGGCTGGAACGATCCACCATGGCCGCCGCACCGCCAGCCCGATAACGATCAGCCCACTTCTTGGCCGTGGCCGGTGAACATTGGAACCGCTCAGCCGCGCGCCGCAGGCTCCAACCCTGATCAACAACAGCCTGCGCAAGCCGCAACCGGCCGCGCGAAGTCAATGAAGCGTTAGCGTGGACCATGAGGACCTCTCGGAATCGGGGAGTGTGTGGTTACCACACCGATACCGGAGGTCTTCACCTACTTCCCGCTAGCCACGCCGTTCACAACCTGTCTGAGAGTTACAGCTAGGGCGCCCACCACGGCCGCAGCGGAAGACCGCCGTCGTTGCCGTGGCTGTCGAGCTTGACCGCCAGCACCTGGTGCAACTGCACCACGTTGGTCTCGAAGCCCAGCCGCGAGCCCGCCATGTACAGCCCCCACACCTTGGCGGTGGGCAGGCCGACCTCGGCGACGGCCTCGTCCCAGTGCTCGACGAGGTTGCGGCACCAGTCGCGCAGCGTGAGCGCGTAGTGGTGGCGCAGGTTCTCCTCGTGCAGCACCTCCAGGCCGACGTCCTGGGCCTCGGTGATGATGCGCCCGGAGCCGGTGAGCTCACCGTCGGGGAAGACGTAGCGGTCGATAAAACCGCCCGCGGTCGGCGCGGACCTGTTGTCCGGGCGGGTGATGCAGTGGTTGAGCAACAGGCCGCCGGTGCGCAGCTTGGACCGCAGGAACCGGAAGTACGCCGGGTAGTTGTGCACGCCGATGTGCTCGGTCAGCCCGATCGAGGACACCGCGTCGAAACCGGATTCGCGCACGTCGCGGTAGTCACCGTGGCGCACCTCGGCGAGATCGGTCAGGCCGTCCTCGGCGATGGCCTTCTGCGCCCACGTGGCCTGCTCCTTCGAGAGCGTGACACCGATCGCTTTCACACCGTGTCGCGCCGCATAGCGCACCATGCCGCCCCAGCCGCAGCCCACGTCGAGCAGCCGGTCACCCGGCTTCAGGTGCAGCTTTTCGAACACCAGCCGGTACTTGTTGTCCTGCGCCTCCTCCAGCGTCGCGTCGGCGTGCGGGTAGCACGCGCAGGTGTAGGTCATCGAGGGCCCGAGCACCCATTCGTAGAACCGGTTCGACACGTCGTAGTGGTGATGGATCGCCTCGGCGTCACGGGTTCTGCTGTGCCGCAACCCCTCCGCGATGCGGCGCCACCGCGGCAGCGCCTCCTGCGGCGGCGGCGCGATCGGCTTGAGGTGCTCGAAGCCCAGCGACCGCACGATGTTGGCCAGCACCCGCGGCGACGGCCTCTTGAAGTCCATCTTGTCGGCGAACGCCTTGAGCAGTTCGTAGGGGTCGCCCGGATTCACACCGCGGGCCTCGAGGTCACCCGAGACGTACGCCCGCGCCAGGCCCAGGTCACCCGGAGCGGTCGCGAGATAGGTTGTGCCGCGGGGGGTCAGCAGATCGAGGCCCAACGGGGCGTCTTCGGGGCCCGCGGTGCTGCCGTCGTAGGCGGTGAACCGCAGCGGCAGCGTGCCACCGGCGAGGATCTCCAGGATCTCGGCGAGCGTGAGCTTCCTGCTCGACGTCCGGGCCGGGTGTGCTTTGAACGTCGTCATCGTCTTTGCACCGCCTTCGCATACAGGTCGAGTAGACGTGAGTCGGGATCGTAGCTTTTTTTGACCGTCTTGTAGGTTTCTCCGCCGTACAGTTCGTCAAACTCCTCGCGGCTGTAATACGCATCGGAGTACAGCGACTTGTGCCCGTCGAGTTCGCTGACCTTGCGTTCGATCAGCCGGTTGGTGTGGCCCTCTTCCGGTCCGACCGGCACCGACGACCAGAAGCCGACGTTGACGTAGGTGCGGTGGGGCTGGATCGGGTACAGCGGCCAGCTCTGGTCGCCGCGAAGTCGCAGCGGGCACAACCAGATCGGTTCGATCGGAACGTTGTCGAGAAACCAGTGCAGGAACTCGGCGGTCCGCGTGATCGGCACCTCGATGTCCTGGACGACCCGTTCCCGGGGTGGGCGGCCGTTGCGCATCTCGATGCGGTCGGCGATGTTGAAGCGCTGGTCGTAGGCGATGAGCTTCCAGTAGAAGCTGCTGCGCCGGTAGCGCCGGGGCCAAAGCCGGCGAATCCGCGGGTTCTGCGCGCCGAAGGCCCGCGAACACCAGAACCAGTCGGTGTCCCACCGCCACAGGTAGTCGTGAATGGTGAGCCGGTCGTGCTTTTCGCCGTCCTGGCCGGGGTGCTGGATGGAGCGGTAGTAGATCTGCTGGCCGGTGTAGTCGCTGACCGGTCCCGGTGTCGCGGTCTGCGTGCCCAGCGTCAGGTAGCTCTCCTCGGCGGAGAACACCACGCCGTCGAGGTAGTCCACCGGGGTGCCGTCGTGGTCGCGGGTCTCGACGATGCGGTCCATCGCGGCGACCATGTCCTCGAGCGTGTGAAATCGCAGGTGCCGCAGCGCGACGAACGGCTTGACGGGTTCCAGCTCGATCTTGAGTCGCACCGAATACCCGAGCGTGCCATAGGAGTTGGGAAACGCGCGATACAGGTCGTCGTGCTGTTCCGGTGAGGCGGTGAGAATCTCACCCGCGCCGGTCAGGATGTCCATCTCCAACACCGACTCGTGGGGCAGCCCGTTGCGGAACGACGCCGACTCGATGCCCAGCCCGGTGACCGCCCCGCCGAGGGTGATCGTCTTGAGCTGCGGCACCACCAGCGGCGAGAGCGCGTACGGCAGCGTGGCCGCGACCAGCGTCTCGTAGGTGCACATGCCGGCGACATCAGCGGTGCGGGCGTCGGGGTCGACGGCGATGACCCCGGTCAGGCCCGAGACGTCGAGGCCCTTGCTCTTGGTCCTGGCGCGGGCGCGGAACAGGTTCGAGGTCGGTTTGGCAAGACGAACGGTGGCGTTCGGCGGGATCGCCCGGTAGCTGTCCAGGAGCCGCTGGACCCCCGCCGCGTCAGCAGCACGTGCGTCGGTTTTCTCAGCAGACACAGATATACGCTAGTCGGCGTCCGCGGCCGATGCGACCGCACAGTCAAACCAGGAGATGTCCGATGGCACAGGTCAGCGCAGCCAGCACGGTCTTGGTCGAGGCGCCGCCGGAGAAGGTCTTGGCGGCGATCGCGGACTATTCGACCGTGCGCCCGAAGATCCTGTCCCCGCACTACCGCGACTACAAGGTGCTCGAGGGCGGGCAGGGCGCGGGCACGGTCGCGTCGTGGAAACTGCAGGCCACCAAGTCGCGGGTGCGTGACGTCAAGGCCACCGTCGACGTCGCCGGGCACACCGTCATCGAGAAGGACGCCAACTCGTCGATGATCACCAACTGGACCGTCGCCCCCGCGGGCGAGGGTGCCACCGTCACGGTCAAGACCACCTGGCAGGGCGCCGGCGGCGTCGGCGGCTTCTTCGAAAAGATCTTCGCACCGCTGGGGTTGCGCAAGATCCAGGACGAAGTGCTGGCCAACCTCAAGTCCCACGTCGAGCGGGAATCTCGTTAAGGGGTCGATTACAAGCACCTGGTGCGAGCAATCAACCCCTTAGAGCGCAAAGCGGCTAGTTGGTGGCCAGGAAGCCCGCGATGCCGCGCACCACGGCGTCGGCGTACTTCTGCCGTCCCTCGGGGGTCTTCATCAGCGCCGAGTCCGCGGGGTTCTTCATGTTGCCCAACTCGACGAGGATGGACGGGTATTGGGCGAGGTTCAGCCCGGCGATGTCCGAGCGCGGATTGAGCCCACCGGTGCCAATGTAGGTGGACGGCACGAACCCGGAGGCCTTCAGCTGGTCGCGCATGATCTGGGCGAACCGCGGCGACGGGCCGGCCTGCGCCTCGTTGAGCGGCGGCGAGGAGTACAGCACGTGAAAACCGCGGCCCGTCGGGGGCCCGCCGTCGGCGTGGATGCTCACGATCGCGTTCGGTTTCAGCGAGTTGGCCATCGCCGCGCGTTCGTCGACGCAGGGGCCGAGCGCGTTGTCGTTGCCGCGCGACATCGCGGTGCGCACGCCGAGCTTGGTGAGCGCCTGGCGGATCCGCAGCGTGGTGTCCCAGGCGAAGGTGTGCTCGGGATAGCCGTCGTCGGTCGAGGTGCCGCTGGCCTGGCAGTCCTTGGTGCCGCCGCGGCCCGTCGGCACCTGACGGCTGATCGAGTCGTCGTTGGCGCCGTTGTGTCCGGGATCGAGGAACACGATCTTGCCGGCAATGTTGGACGGGGCGGCGCGGACGTCACCGGCAGGGACGATGAGCGTCGACGCGGCGACGATGAGACCGGCAGCCATGGCGGCGCCGACACGCAGGCGGGCAGGCACGGGCGTCACCGTAGCCTCGAGCGCGACTACGCTGAAAGGCCAAACCGCCCCATGCGGGCGACAGAGACCAAGTCGATACCAATACGCAAGGGGACCGTCATGCAACCCGGAGGCACACCGCCCGGAGGCCAGCCCGATATGTCGGCGCTCCTCGCGCAGGCACAGCAGGTGCAGCAGCAGCTGATGGAGGCGCAGGAAGCGCTGGCCAATGCGCAGGTGCACGGCCAGGCCGGCGGCGGGCTGGTGCAGGTCACGATGAAGGGCAGCGGCGAGGTGGTCGCGGTGTCGATCGATCCGAAGGTGATCGATCCCGAGGATCCCGAAACGCTGCAGGACCTCATCGTCGGCGCGATCAGCGACGCGGCCAAACAGGTGACGATCCTGGCGCACGATCGGCTGGGGCCGTTGGCCAGCGGCATGGGTGACCTCGGCCTGCCGGGGATGTAATTGTTCGAGGGCCCCGTCCAAGATCTGATCGACGAGCTCGGCAAGCTGCCCGGGATCGGGCCGAAGAGCGCGCAGCGGATCGCGTTTCATCTGCTGTCGGTCGAGCCGCCCGACATCGACCGGTTGACCGCGGCGTTGTCGAAGGTGCGTGACGGCGTGAAGCACTGCGCGGTGTGCGGCAACGTCTCCGACGACGATCGATGCCGCATCTGCTCCGACACCCGCCGCGACGCATCGGTGGTGTGTGTGGTCGAGGAGCCCAAGGACGTGCAGGCGGTCGAACGCACCCGTGAGTTCCGCGGCCGCTACCACGTGCTGGGCGGGGCGTTGGACCCGTTGTCGGGGGTGGGCCCCGAGCAGCTGCGGATTCGTGAGCTGCTCAACAGGATCGGGGAACGCATCGACGGCGTGGACATCACCGAGGTGATCATCGCGACCGACCCGAACACCGAGGGGGAGGCCACCGCGACGTATCTGGTGCGGATGCTGCGCGACATCCCGGGGCTGACGGTGACGCGGATCGCCTCGGGCCTGCCGATGGGTGGCGACCTGGAGTTCGCCGACGAGTTGACGCTGGGCCGGGCCCTGGCGGGCCGCCGCGCGATGGCGTGACTATCCTTCGCCGAGACCGACGCTTTGGCGGAAAAACACGAGCGGAACCCGCCAATTCGTCGATCTCGGCGCAGGGTGTATGGGCCTAGACGCGGCGGGGGGCGGCCAGCCGCTCGCGGCGCAGCTGCTCCACCTCGCGAAGCTCCAACGGCGCCAGCTCGCCGACCACGCGTGACAGCAGGTGGTCGGCCAGCTGCGGGTTACGCGCCAGGCACGGCCCGTGCAGGTAGGTCGCGACGACGCTGCCCTGCACCGCACCGTCGAACCCGTCACCGGCCCGGTTGCCCGCGCCGCTGATCACCCGCGCGAGTGGCTGCGCAGACGCGCCCAAAACCGTTCCACCGCGGTGGTTCTCGAACCCGGTGAGCTGCTCGGACAGCTCAGGCAGCAGCGGTTGCGACACCACCTCGCCGATCGTCCTGATCTCCTGCGGCGACGTCGTCACATCCAGCAGCCCGACACCCTCGACCCGCTCACCCGACGACGTCTCATACCAGTGGCCCAGCACCTGGATCGCCGCGCAGATCGCCAGCACCGGTGCTCCCCGCGAAACCGCCTGCTGCAGGCCGGGATAGCGCAACAGGTGCCGGGTGGCCAGTCGCTGGGCGTAGTCCTCGGCTCCGCCGAGCGTGTACAGATCCAGTTCGGCGGGTACCGGATCCGCCAGGGTGATTTCGACGATTTCGGCGGCGAAACCCCGCAGCCGCAACCGCTCCCGGAGCACCACCGCATTGCCGCCGTCCCCGTAGGTGCCCATCACGTCGGGCAGCACCAGCCCGATCCGCACCGTCGACTCAGCCATGTTCTCCCCGGTCGTCCCCTGTCCTACGGACGTGGGCCCAACGCTCCTGCCCCCTGGGGCCACGACGCTCCAGCTCCCGGTTCAACTGCAGAAACGCGGTGTAGTTCGCGATCACCTCGACGTGCCCGGGCGGACACGATGCGATCGCCGCGACGGTGTCATGCACCAACGTGTGCTCTACGCGCGCGTATCCGAGCCGCACCGCCAGATCGGTGCCCCGTTCCCCGGCCGCCACCACCTGGGTGTCCTCGAAGTGCTCGAAGCGCACATCCCACAGCCACGACAGGTCTTCGCCGTCGGGCACCTGACCGTTGACCGAAATCACCACGCCCGCACCGTGTTTGTCGACCATCGACAGCGCTTCCTGCCATCCGGCGGGGTTCTTGGCCAGCAGCACCCGCACGGTGTGCGCACCCAGGCGCACGGTGCGGTACCGTCCCGCGACCTCGTCGACGGCCGACACCGCCTTCACCGTCGCGGTGGCGTCGGCGCCCATCGTCACCGCCGCGGCCACCGCCTGCGTCGCGTTACCGCGGTTGACCGACCCGGGCAGCGCCAGCGTCATCGGCAGCGTAATGCCGTCTGGGCCATAGATGTTCGTATCGTCGAACCACCAGTGCGGGGTGGGTCGCTTGAAATCGGTGCCGCTGGAATACCAGTGGGCACCGTCGCGCACGATCATCTCACCCGAGCGCGGGCAGCTCACCGAGTCGTTGGCCCAGCCGCCGCCCGCGGCCACCCACACCACGTGCGGGCTGTCGTAGGCCGCCGACGTCATCAGCACGTCGTCGCAGTTGGCCACCACGACCGCCGACGGATGCCGCGCCAAGCCCGCCCGCAGCGTGCGTTCGATGTGGTTGATCTCCCCGACCCGATCCAGTTGGTCGCGCGACAGGTTCAGCAGGACGATGACATCGGGGTCGCCGGCTTCCACCGCGTCCAAGACATGCGGCACGTGCATCTCGTCGACTTCCAGCGCGGCCAGCGGTGCCTCGCGGGCGGCGGCCAACGCGGCGACCAAACCGGCGTCCATGTTCGCGCCGGTGTCGTTGGTGGCGACGTCGCCGAGTGTGCGCAACGCCGCGGCGATCATCCGGGTGGTGGTGGACTTGCCGTTCGTTCCGGTGACCACCACGGTGCGACGGCCTCGGCCGAGCTGGCGCAGCAGCGACTTGTCCAGCGCCAGCGCGACGAGGCCACCGATCATCGCGCCGGCACCGCGCCCGGTGACCCGCGACGCCCATCGCGCCGCGGCGCCGGTCGCCAGCGCGACCCGCCCTCGAATCGTGACCATTCCCGGCAGTCTATGAGGGCTCGAAAAGGGTCCCGACACGCTGCACACCGATATCGCGAGGTCCCTGGATTGTCGGACTACCGTGCCATCCTCGAATTGTGAGCCACTTATGGGGCCGCCCGGCACACGAAGCCGGTGCCGGCTGGGCTGTCGTCGACGTGGAGACCACGGGTTTCCGCCCCGGCCAGGCTCGCATCGTCAGCATCGCCGCGCTCGCCCTCGGCGACGACGGCAACGTCGAGCAGAGCCTCTACAGCCTGCTCAACCCCGGCGTCGATCCCGGCCCCACCCATGTGCATGGGCTGACCACCGAAATGCTGGACGGCCAGCCGTGTTTCGGCGACATCGTCGGCGCGCTGATCGAACTGCTCGACGGGCGCACCCTGGTTGCCCACAACGTCGGTTTCGACTACTCGTTTCTGGCCGCCGAGGCCGAGCTGGTGAGCGAGGAGCTGCCGATTGACACCGTGATGTGCACCGTGGAGTTGGCCCGCCGCCTGGATCTGGGCACCGAGAACCTGCGGCTGGAGACCCTGGCCGCGCACTGGGGCGTCACCCAGATGAAGCCGCACGACGCGCTGGACGACGCGCTGGTGCTGGCCCAGATCCTCAAGCCGGTGCTGCTGCGCGCACGGGAACGCAAGGTGTGGCTGCCCGTGCATCCGGTGACGCGGCGCCGCTGGCCCAACGGCCTGGTCACCCACGACGAACTGCGCCCGCTGAAGATGCTGGCCGCGCGGCTGCCGTGCCCGTACCTCAACCCCGGCCGGTACGTGCGCGGCAGGCCGCTGGTGCAAGGCATGCGCGTCGCGGTGTCGGCCGAGGTGCAGCGCACCCACGAGGAGCTCATCGAGCGGATCCTGCACGCCGGGCTGGCCTACACCGACACCGTCGACCTCGAGACTTCGCTGATGATCTGCAACGAGCCCGAACCCGAACAGGGCAAGGGCTACCAGGCCAAACAGCTCGGGGTGCCGCTGGTCACCGACGCCGACTTCCTGAGCCACCTCGACGCCGTCGTTGCCGGCACCGGCATCGAGGAGTTCACCGACACCCGGGCCGCCGGGGAGCAGTTCGCGCTGTTCTAGCCGAGGCCCCAGGTCAGCGCGCGGCCCGGTTGACCGCCGACACCACCGCGCGCAGCGACGCCGTGGTGATCGAGGTCGCGATCCCCACGCCCCACACCGTGGTGTCGCCGATCGACGCCTCGACGTAGGCGGCGGCCTTGGCCTCTTCGCCGGAGGACATGGCGTGTTCGGAGTAGTCCAGCACGTTGACGTGGATGCCGATCGTGGCCAGCGCGTCGACGAACGCCGCGAGCGGACCGTTGCCCGTGCCGACGATCTCGTGCTCGACGCCGTCGACCGTGACGACCGCCTCGACGGTGTCGGTGCCGCCGTCGACCTCGGCGGCCGTCACCTTCTGCCGGATCCGTTCCAGCGGCCGCGTCGGCGCCAGGTACTCCTCGAAGAAGACGTCCCACATCTCCTTCGGCGACACCTCGCCGCCCTCGCCGTCGGTGATCTTCTGGATCGCCTGGGAGAACTCCACCTGCAGCCGCCGCGGCAGCGCCAGGCCGTGGTCGGCTTTCATGATGTAGGCCACCCCGCCCTTGCCGGACTGCGAGTTCACCCGGATGACGGCCTCGTAGGTGCGCCCGACGTCGCGCGGATCGATCGGCAGGTAGGGGACCTGCCACAGCAGGTCATCCACATCGGCGTCCTGCTCGTCGGCGGTCACCTTCATCGCGTCCAGGCCCTTGTTGATGGCGTCCTGATGGCTTCCGGAGAACGCGGTGTAGACCAGGTCGCCGCCGTAGGGGTGACGTTCGTGTACCGGCAGCTGGTTGCAGTACTCGACGGTGCGGCGGATCTCGTCGATGTTCGAGAAGTCGATCTGCGGGTCGACGCCACGGGAGAACAGGTTCATGCCCAGCGTCACCAGGCAGACGTTGCCGGTGCGCTCACCGTTCCCGAACAGGCAGCCCTCGATCCGGTCGGCGCCCGCCTGGTAGCCCAATTCCGCTGCGGCGACGGCGGTTCCGCGGTCGTTGTGCGGATGCAGCGACAACACGATGCTGTCACGCCGCTTCAGGTTGCGGCTCATCCACTCGATCGAGTCGGCATAGACGTTCGGGGTGGCCATCTCGACCGTGGCGGGCAGGTTGACGATCAGCGGCCAGTCCGGGGTGGGCTCCAGCACGTCGCCGACCGCGTCGCAGACCTCCTTGGCGTACACCAGCTCGGTGCCGGTGTAGGACTCCGGGGAGTACTCGTAGCGCCACAGCGTGCCGGGATACTTCTTGGCCTCCTCGACGCACTTGCGCGCCCCGTCGACGGCGATGGCCTTGACGGCCTCGCGGTCGGCCTTGAACACCACCCGGCGCTGCAGGATCGACGTCGAGTTGTAGAAGTGCACGATCACCCGCGGGGCGCCCTCGCAGGCCTCGAACGTGCGCTCGATCAGCTCCGGGCGGCATTGCGTCAACACCTGGATGGTGACGTCGTCGGGGATCGCGCCCTGCTCGATGATCTCGCGCACGAAGTCGAAGTCGGTCTGGCTGGCCGAGGGGAAACCGACCTCGATCTCCTTGTAGCCCATCCGCACCAGCAGGTCGAACATGCGCCGCTTGCGGGCCGGGCTCATCGGGTCGATCAGCGCCTGGTTGCCGTCGCGCAGATCCACCGCGCACCACAACGGCGCCGTGTCGATGACCCGGTCGGGCCAGCTGCGGTCGGGCAGCGTGATCTTCTCGACCTCGTCGGCGAAGCTGCGGTAGCGATGAACGGGCATCGACGAGCCGCGCTGGGTGTTCCACGGCGGCTGGCCGGGATTGGGCGGGCCGGCGGGTTTGGTGATGGCGCGTGCCGACGTGAAGGCGTCAGGTGAATCGAAAGAAGTTTTCGAGAAAGTAGTCACGATGAGGTGCTCCGGGATTGAGGGGAAAATCGACAATCGACCGGCGCAGCGCGAACACCCGCGACGGGAAGCCGGTCTGGATCAGACCCCGTCGCGGCTGCCGAGGAGGAGCACCCGCTGCACCGGGCCACTCTATCAAGCCGGCGGGCGCTGAGAAACCCCTGGTGCTGCCACCGGCCGACGGCGATCGTTAGAGTTCAGGCGGTGAGGCTTGATCGACGGTGGTGGATCGCCATCGGGGTGGTGGTGGCGGTGATCGTCGCGTTGGTCTACAGCATGTTCAACCGTCCGCCGGCCGAGTGCGACGCGGTGCGAGAGTTGTTGCAGTTCAACCAATCTCAGGCCGCCCTCATCGAGTCGAAGTCCAGCGAGGGCGAGGGTCTGCCGACCCTGGCCGAAGAGACGGCGTACCGGGCGTGGGCCGACGGGCTGGCCGAACGCGCCCAGAAGGTCAGCCGAAGCGCACCCGATCTGGAGTGGACCAGCTCACAGTTGGCCAACCTCGCCGACGAATTCGTCCGCAAGATGTCCAAGGTGCGTGCCGAAGCCGAATCCCGGGCGCCGGGCGCGCCCGCCCCGCCGACGTACTACGAGATGACCGCGATCAACGCGCAGATCAGCCAGAAACTCGCCCACCTATCCGAGGCGTGCGCCGGCTGACGCCGCCCATAAGGTGACCGGTGTGTGCACTCGAGTGGTTTATCTCGGTACCGGCGAACGGATCGTCACCGGCCGGTCGATGGATTGGAAGTTCGAGATCGGGACCAATCTGTGGGCGCTGCCCCGCGGGGTGACGCGCACCGGGCAGGCCGGGCCCGATTCGGCGACGTGGACGGCCAAGTACGGCAGCGTGGTCGCGAGCGGATACGACATCTGCACCACCGACGGCGTCAACGAGGCCGGCCTGGCCGCCAACCTGCTGTGGCTGGCCGAGTCCGAGTACCCGTCCAACACCGGGGACCGGCCGGCCGTCGCGCTGTCGTTGTGGGCGCAGTACGTGCTGGACAACTTCGCCACCGTCGCCGAGGCCGTCGCCGCGCTGACCGCCACGCCGCTGCGGGTGGTGACGGCCGAGGTGCCCGGTCAGCACCGGTTGGCCACCCTGCACCTGGCCATGTCCGACGCCACCGGAGACAGCGCGATCGTCGAGTACATCGACGGCGAGCAGGTCATCCACCACGGCCGCCAGTACCAGGTGATGACGAACTCGCCCATCTTCGCCAAACAGCTCGCGATCACCGAGTACTGGCAGCAGATCGGCGGAACCGTGATGCTGCCCGGCACCAACCGCGCCGCCGACCGGTTCGTGCGGGCGTCGTTCTACATCGACGCGGTGCCCAAGACGGCCGACCCGCTCGAGGCGGTCGCGGTGGTGATGAGCGTGGTGCGCAACGTCTCCGTGCCGTACGGCATCACCACCGCCGACGAGCCCAACATCTCCTCGACCCGGTGGCGCACGGCCGTCGACCACCAGGCGCTGCGCTACTTCTTCGAGTCGGCGCTCTCGCCCAACACGTTCTGGGTCGAGCTGGCCAATCTCGACTTCTCCGAGGGCGCCCCGGCGCAACGGCTGAACCTCGGCGACGGCGAGAAGACCGTGTACGCCGGGGACGCCAGCGCGAAATTCGAGCCGGCCGAGCCGTTCGCGTTTCTGTCGGTGGCGTAGGCACCGGTATCCGGGCTAGGGTCGGCGCCGCTACCGGCGGGAAAATCCGGTTTCGATCAACCGATATCCTGGGTGAGATTCTCCCCCCGAACTTCGAAAGGTTTGCTCAGTGGCGCTCGTCGTGCAGAAATACGGCGGATCCTCGCTGTCGGACGCCGAGCGGATCCGTCGCGTCGCCGAGCGCATCGTGGAGACCAAGAAGGCCGGCAACGACGTCGTCGTGGTGTGCTCGGCCATGGGCGACACCACTGACGACCTGCTGGATCTGGCCATGCAGGTGTGTCCGGCGCCGCCGGCCCGCGAGATGGACATGCTGTTGACCGCCGGGGAGCGGATCTCCAACGCGCTGGTCGCGATGGCCATCGACTCGCTGGGCGCGCAGGCCCGCTCGTTCACCGGGTCGCAGGCCGGGGTGATCACCACCAGCGTGCACGGCAAAGCCAAGATCATCGACGTCACACCCGGCCGGCTGCGCTCCGCGCTGGACGAGGGGCAGATCGTGCTGGTCGCCGGGTTCCAGGGCGTCAGCCAGGACAGCAAGGACGTCACCACGCTGGGCCGCGGCGGCTCGGACACCACCGCCGTCGCGCTGGCCGCCGCGCTCGACGCCGACGTCTGCGAGATCTACAGCGACGTTGACGGCATCTTCACCGCCGATCCGCGCATCGTGCCCAACGCGCGCCACCTCGACCAGGTCAGCTTCGAGGAGATGCTCGAGATGGCCGCGTGCGGGGCCAAGGTGCTGATGCTGCGCTGCGTGGAATACGCCCGCCGCTACAACGTTCCCATCCACGTCCGATCGTCGTACTCGGACAAACCCGGCACGCTGGTGACCGGATCGATAGAGGACATTCCCATGGAAGACGCCATCCTGACCGGAGTCGCCCACGACCGCAGCGAGGCCAAGGTCACCGTGGTCGGCATCCCCGACGTGCCCGGTTACGCCGCCAAGGTGTTCCGCGCCGTCGCCGACGCCGACATCAACATCGACATGGTGCTGCAGAACATCTCCAAGGTCGAGGACGGCAAAACCGACATCACGTTCACCTGCCCGCGCGATTACGGCCCGCTCGCGGTGGAGACGCTGGCCGCGCTGCAGAAGGAGATCGGTTTCACCAAGGTGCTCTATGACGACCACATCGGCAAGGTGTCGCTGGTCGGGGCGGGGATGAAGAGCCATCCCGGGGTCACCGCGAAGTTCTGCGAGACGCTGGCCAAGGTCGGGGTCAACATCGACCTGATCTCCACCTCCGAGATCCGCATCTCGGTGCTGATCAAGGACACCGAGCTGGACAAGGCGGTGTCGGCGCTGCACGAGGCGTTCGGCCTGGGCGGCGACGAGCAGGCCATGGTCTACGCGGGAACGGGGCGGTAACCATGGTGTCGATCGGTGTGGTCGGCGCGACGGGCCAGGTCGGCCAGGTCATGCGCACCCTGCTCGAGCAGCGTGAATTCCCCGCGACCAGCGTGCGGTTCTTCGCCTCGGCGCGCTCACAGGGCAAGAAGCTGCCGTTCCGCGGCCAGGAGATCGAGGTCGAGGACGCCGCGACGGCGGATCCGTCCGGCCTGGACATCGCGCTGTTCTCCGCGGGCGCGACGATGTCGCGGGTGCAGGCGCCGCGGTTCGCGCAGGCGGGCGCGGTGGTCATCGACAACTCCTCGGCCTGGCGCAAGGATCCCGACGTGCCGCTGGTGGTCAGCGAGGTCAACTTCGACCGTGACGTGCGGGGCGTGAAGCTGGCGAAGAACATCATCGCCAACCCGAACTGCACCACGATGGCCGCGATGCCGGTGCTCAAGCCGTTGCACGACGAAGCCGGGCTGGTGCGGATGATCGCCTCGACCTACCAGGCGGTCTCGGGAAGCGGACTGGCCGGTGTCGACGAGCTCTATTCTCAGGCGCAGGCGGTCGTCTCCGGCAGCCGCGACCTGGTGCACGACGGCGGCGCGGTGGACTTCCCGGCGCCGGACACGTACGTCGCGCCGATCGCCTTCAACGTGGTGCCGTTGGCGGGTTCCTATGTCGACGACGGCTCCGGGGAGACCGACGAGGACCAGAAGCTGCGCAACGAGAGCCGCAAGATCCTCGGCATTCCCGACCTCGCGGTGAGCGGCACCTGTGTGCGGGTGCCGGTGTACACCGGGCACTCGTTGTCGATCAACGCCGAGTTCACCCGGCCGCTCTCGGTCGAGCGCGCCTCGGAGCTGCTGTCCGGCGCGCCGGGGGTCAAGCTGGTCGACGTGCCGACGCCGTTGGCCGCTGCCGGTGTCGACGACACGTTGGTCGGGCGCATCCGCCAGGACCCGGGCGTGCCCGACGGTCGAGGGCTGGCGCTGTTCGTGTCGGGCGACAACCTGCGAAAAGGCGCGGCGCTCAACACGATCCAGATCGCCGAACTGGTGGCCGCCGAGCTGTAATTCGCCCAGGCAATCCGCCCAAAGGGACATTCGGGCGGAAAAGTGCGAGTAGTTTTCGCCATTTCGTCGATCTCGGCGCTCGCTCACGGCGGGCTGTGGCCCGGCCACCTGTCGAGTTCGTGACTCGGGGCCAATCTCCTGCCGGACGTGGTTACGCTGTCGATCGGAATGGAGATGGGCGTGCGCCGCCGAGTCGGCTCGGCACTATTCGCTTTGGTTGGCTTGGTGGCCGCATCGTCATGCGCGGTTTCGCACGCACAGCCCGCGCCCATTCCCGGCCCGGTGCTGCCACCGCTGACTCCCGGCCAGGTGATCCGCATCGGACCGACCGCCGGAACAGGCACGCCGACAAGGGATTACGGCATCGGCGCCACCGACCTGTGCGAGTTCATGGAGTTTCCCAGCGGCATCCTGCAGGTGTGTGGGGACAGCTTCGCGGGCCAAGGCGTCGGCTACGGCGGCTGGTACTCGCCGATCGCGTTGCACGTTGACACCGAGTCCATCAACGACGGCCGCGGCGTGCAGTACGTCGGTGTCACCGGCATCGACAAGCCGCTGCTGGCGGATCCGACGCCGCCGGGCGCATCCCAATTGCCGGCCGGCGTCGTGCAGATCAACCGCGAGAACTACATGATGGTCACCACGGTCCGCGACCTGGATCCGCAAAGCTCGCGGCTGGTAAAAGCCGAACCAGGACAAGGCAACTGGCAGACGGTACCGGGATCGGAGCGACCGGCCGAGTATCAGCAGTGGCGGCAGTCGCAGATCAGCGGCTACTACGACCCGATCCCCAAGCCGGACTCACCGAGCGGCTTCGTCTACATCGTGGCCAACAACTTCGACCGCACCTCGCCGGTCGTGCTGTACCGGGTGCCCCCGCAGAGCTTCACCGACCGCGACGGCTGGCAGGGATGGTCATCGACACTGGGCTGGGGACATCCGCCGACACCGCTGTGGCCCGACCACATCGGTGAGATGAGCATCCGCATGATCGACGGCAAGACGGTGCTGTCGTACTTCAACGCCGCCACCGGCAACATGGAGGTGCGCGTCGCCAACGACCCGACGCAATTGGGCACCGCACCGGTCACGACGGTGGTGGTCGCCACCGACTGGCCGACGCCGGTGGAACACCTCGGCCCGCCCGAGAACAACCGGCTGGCCCAGCCGTACGGCGGCTACATCTCTCCGGGCTCCACGCTCGATGAGCTCAGGGTGTTCGTCAGCCAGTGGAACACCGGGCCGCGCGGGGGCACGCCGTACCGGGTGATCCAGTTCGCGGTCAACCCGTTCAAGCCGTGATCGTGCACACGTAATTAACGCTCGCTAAGGAGGACAGGCTAACCTCACATCAAAAGTCTCACCAGCGAGGATGCCAAGCATGAAACCCGGCTTCCGGTCACTCACCCGCGAGCGTCGATGCGGGCCGGCGACGTTGGCGGTCATCGGGTTCGCGCCGTGGCGGTAGCAGCACCCTTCACGCGCGGCATCGCCTCTCGACTCGCCGACATACCGGTCCGCAGTGTCGGGACCATCGGGCGTGGGGTGCTGCTGGCCGGCGCGATCCTGAAGTTCTCGATCAAAGACACCGTCAGGCTTCGGTTGCCGGTCGCCGAACTGCTCGTCCAGGCCTGGGTCCTGCTTCGGGTGACGGCCACGCCGGCACTGTTGATGGCGATCCCGATCGGGGCGCTGGTGTCGGTGCAGGTCGGCGGGCTGGTCAATCAGCTCGGCGCGACGTCGATGGTCGGCGCGGCCAGCGGGTTCGGCGTAATCCGGCAGGGCGCACCGATGGCGGCCGGGTTCCTGATGGGCGGGGTGGCCGCCGCAGCCATTGCCTCGGACCTGGGGGCCCGGCAGATCCGCGAGGAACTCGACGCGCTGCGGGCCATGGGTGTGGATCCGGTGCGCCGCCTGGTCGTGCCGCGGTTCCTGGCGTTGGTGCTGATCTCGCCGCTGCTCTGCTTCGTGATCATCGCCTCCGCGGTGTCGGCGTCCTATCTGATCGCCGTCGGCGTGAACGGCGTCACCGTGGGCAGCTTCTGGATGTCGTTCGGCTCGTTCGCCCGGGTGATCGATGTCTGGTTCGCGTTGGGCAAGACGCTGGTGTTCAGCGCCATCGTCGGGATCGTGTCGGCGCTGCGCGGCATCGAGGCCAGGCGTGGACCGCGCGGCGTCGCCGACGCGGTGAGCTCCGCGGTGGTGCTCAACGTGGTGTGCATCGTCATCGCCAACGTCACGATCACCCAGCTGACGTCGATGTTCTTCCCCGCGGAGGTCTCGTAGTGGCCTCCGCGGTCGTGCTCCCGGCGCGGGACGGCACACACGGGGCGCTACGCAACGCCGGCCGATGGGTGGTGTTCATCGCGCAGACGCTGTGGTATCTGCCGCTGACGGTGCTGCGGTACCGCCGTCAGACGTGGCAGGCCATGAACGGATTGGCGTGGGGGCGCGGCTCGATCATCGTCGACGGCGGCGTGCTGAGCGTGCTGCTCATCATGGGCGCGGCGATGGGCGCCTCGGTCGCGATCGAGGCGTTCTCCATCCTGAACCTGATGGGTTTCGGCGCGCTGTCGGGCATCGTCGGCGGCGTCGCCAACGTCCGTGAGATGGCGCCGCTGGTAACGGGTATCGCGTTCGCGATCCAGGCGGGTTGCCGCATGACGGCCGAGATCGGGTCCATGCGGATCTCCGAGGAGATCGACATCACCGAGGCGATGGGGCTGCGGCCCATCCCGTTCGTGGTGGGCACGCGGCTGGTCGGCGGGATGCTGTGCGTGATACCCGGCTACTTCGTCGTGCTGATCACCAGCTTCTACGTCGCCAACACCGTCGTCGAGGTGTTCCGCGACCAACCCGGCGGGACCTACAACCACTACTTCGTCCAATTTCTCTCACCCGTTGACATCGGCTACTCGGCGACCAAGGCCGTCATCTTTTGCGTGCTGGTGACGCTGATCCATTGCTATTACGGCTATTTCGCCTCCGGTGGCCCGGTAGGGGTGGGCGAGGCGTCGGGCCGCGCGGTGCGGGCCAGCCTGGTGACGATCGTGGTGGTGAACTTCACGCTGACGGTCTCGATGTGGGGCCTACAACCAGAATTCGTGTTCCGGGGGTAACGGGGAATGCTCTTTCGGACCACCGCCGAACAGGAAGCGCGCCTCCTGGCGCGCATCGGGCTTGCGCTCGTGGCCGCCGTCGCGATGGTGGCCGCACTGATCGTTCTCAACCCGTTCAGCCGTGCCGAACCGCGCACCTCGATCACCGTCGACACGCCCTACGTCGGTCAGGGCGTGGCGCGCGGAGCCCCGGTGATCATGCACGGCATCCGGGTGGGCGAGGTGGCCTCGGTCAGCAGCCGACCACAGGGCGGCGTCCGTCTGCACCTCGCGCTTGCGCCGGGCCCGACCGAGGGGCTCACCGACACGCTGGCCATCGACTTTCGGCCGTCGAACTACTTCGGCGTCACCGGCGTGAACCTGATTCGTGGAGCGGCCGGCGGGAATTTACTGCGTGACGGCGCCCAACTCGACCTGGTCCCTCGGGGCAACTACACCATGCAGTCGTTGATCTCTCGGGTCGGTGAGCTCACCAACGGTGTCGTGACACCGGAGCTGGTCTCGGTCATCGACCGGGCCACCCGCTACGTCGACGGCCTCAACCCGTTGATGGAAACGATGCTGCTGGTCGCCAACGCGGTCACCAAGGTCCAGACCGTGAGCGCCGGGCGGCTGGTCCGCAATACCGCCGGAATAGCCGTCGCTGCACCGTCTTTCGTCGACGGTGCCGCCGATCTGGCGCAGCGGCTCAACGACAACGGCTTGGTCGGCGACGAGGAGTTCTTCCAGGACCGCTTCCTGGCGACCGTGCAGCTTGCCTCGACCGGATTGTTCGGCGCGGTCGGGCAGCTGCTGTCGTCGCACGTCGATGACCTTCTTCCGGCGACGCAGGTGGTGCGTACCCTTGCCACCCCAGTACCCGGAATCGCTCGCGCACGGAACATCTCGGGAACCCTGGTCGAACTGCGGCGCCGGTTCGAGCTCATGTATCAGGGTTCGCCGGAGCAGCGTGCGCTGCAGGTGCACATCACTCTCGACACCCTGCCCGGCGTGGCCGCGCCGCTGGATGCGATGGGGGCCCCTCGATGAGGGACCGGCCCCGGATCATCACGCCGACGGGTGCGGTGTGGCGCCTGGTGTTGAGTGCGGTCGTCGCGATCACGTTGGGGGTCGTGGTCATCAACGTGCTGCGTCAACCGGTCGACGGCCAAACACGGTCGTATTCCGCGGAGTTCACCGACGCCTCCGGCCTGCACACAGACGCCGACGTCCGGGTGCGTGGCGTACGGGTCGGCAAGGTCGAGTCGGTCGAGCTGACCCGCCGGGCCGGCCAGAGCGTCGCCAAGGTCGGTTTCACCATGGAGGACCGGTTCGCCGTCGTGCCCGCGTCCCGATTGGCCATCAAGTTCCAGGCGCTGACCGGTCTGCGCTACCTCGAGGTCATCGACCCGCTCGAAGGCGCTACTGGTGAAGCGGCCCGACTCGTCACCGTCATACCCACCACGATGACGCGGCCATCGCTGGACATCACGACCCTGTTCAACGGGTTGCAGCCGGTGCTCGCGACGCTGAGCCCCGAGCAGATCAACACGTTCACCGACAACGTCGCGACATTCCTGTCCGGTGACGGCGACGGGGTGGGCCCGATGCTGGACAGCATCCGTCAGCTCACCGGATTCGTCTCCGATCGGCAATCGGTGATCTCGACGCTGATGCACAACCTCAGCGCCCTCTCGGAGGCCGTCGGCGGCCAGTCCAGCGAGATGATCCAGCTGCTGGAGTGGGCGAACCGCCCCATCGACGCGGCCATGAGCGTGCTCGACGAGTTCCGCAAATCCGACCTGTACGGGCCCCAGTTCACCCAGGCGGTCGTACGGCTGCTCAAAAGCCTGGGCTTGGAGTACGGCGCCGACATCAGCGACGGTCTCGACAGGGCGCTGACCAACTTCAACGACGCCATCGACAGCTTCAAGATGGTCCCGGTGGTGTGGGAGAACATCGGTCCGCCCTCGGCGAACGGGGCCGACATCGTGCCGTGTTCGCGGGGGCGCGCCCAGCTACCGGAGACCATGGACGTCCTGATCAACGGACAGCGGGTGGTGCTGTGCAACCCATGAAACCCCTACGGGCGCTCGGTCATCCGAACGTGCTGGGTATCGCCGCGTTGATCATGGCCGGTGTTGTCGTGCTGACCGCGGGCATCCTCTACGTCAGCCCGCCCGGGCAACAGACCGTGGTTTTCTACACCGACGACTCCGCGGCCATCCGTCCTGGTGACGCGGTGCGGATCGCGGGGGTCAACGTCGGCAAGATCAAGGACCTGTCGATCGAGCCGCAACAGGTCAGGGTCCGCGCCACGGTCGCCAAAGACGTGTTCGTCGGCGATCAGTCCCAGATCGAGGTGCGCATGCGCACCGTGGTCGGCGGCTACTACACCGCGATCGTGTCACTGGGTGATGAACCGTTGGGCGACAACGCTATCCCCCTCGACCGCGTCACGATGCCCTACAACCTGGTCCGCACGGTCACCGAAGCCACCAGGATCACCGACGAGGTGGACGCGAAGCCGATCCGGGAATCGCTGGCCAACCTGCAGCGTGGCCTGACCGGCAACAACGTCGAAACCCTTTCGGCCATCATGGATGCCGGAGACAGCTTGACCGCGGCCATCGACCAGCAGCGCGGCCAGATCTCGGCGATCCTCAACCTGTCCGACGAGTACATCCAGTCCCTGGCCGGCTACACCGGTCAGCTCAAGGCGATGTTGTCGAAGGTCTCGATCATCGAGCAGACCCTGGTGCTGTACTCGCAGGGGTTCGGGCAGGCGTTGGCGGGGATGGGCGACATCCTCGACTCCCTCAACCCGGTCGGCCGGTTCTACGCCGACCACCGCGACAAGTTCATCGAGAAGGTCCGCAACTGGCAGCAGATCGTCCAGACCTGGGCCGACCGCAGCGGTTTGGTGGTGCGCGGGCTGCGTCGGGTGCGGGACAAGCTCGAACGTGTCCTCGACGCGCAGAACGCCCGGCCGCAGCTGCTGGCCACCGACCTGTGCATCCCGGTTCCGGGGAGTGCGTGCTGATGCGCACTTGCACACGCAGACTGGCAGCCCTGGTTGTCGCGATCGTCACCGTCGCCGCGGCGGTGGCCGGATGCGGTGCGGGCGAACACGCCGCCGAGCGCACCTACTGCGCGCTCATGGCCGACGGCATCGGCCTGTACGCCGGTAACGCGGTGACCCAGATGGGTTTTCGGATCGGCACCGTCACCTCGGTCGAGCCGGGGTTGCACGACGTCCGGGTCGGCTTCATCCTGAGCTCCCCGCGCCAGATCCCCGCCGACGTCAAGGCGGTCATCCGGTCGATGTCGATCCTGGCCGACCGATCCCTGGAACTGGTCGGCAATTACACCCACGGCCCCGAACTGGCGAACGACAGCTGTATCCCGCTGGAGCGCACCGCAACCCCCAAGACCCTTTCGGAGATCGTCGGTTCGATCGCCACCTTCACCGACACGTTGAGCCCCGAGGACTCGACCGATGTGGCCGGCACCATCGCCGGTCTCGACCGGGCCTTCGCCGGTCAAGGTGCCCGCACCCGCGAGTTCCTCACCCGCCTTTCGAACGTGCTGGAGACCCCCGACCAGGCCATCAGCGACATCGGCTCCATCCTGACGAACATGGCTCATCTGACCGGCGAATTGAGCGCGGTGCGGGGCACCCTCAAACAGGTGATGCTCGACGCCGAAGCGACCACACCGGATCTGGTGGTGGCCACCGACGGGGTCAGACGCATGACCCGAACACTGCCGCTGTTGGTCACGGCGGTCGCCGATCTCGAACGCGAACTCGGCGAGCAGACCCAGCTGGTGCTGGACACGGTATCGGTGCCGCTGCGCAAGGCCAGCCCACACGCGAGGGCGTTGTCCGACCTGCTCAACCCGGTCCCGGGCTGGATCATGACGGCCTCGGACCGGTTCAACGAGCAAGGCCTGCAACTCAAGTGGCGTCCCCCGATGTTCAGGATCCGCACTCAGGACGGGCTTCTGCTGTGCGGCATCATGAACTCGCGGGTGCCCGGCAGCTGCGCCGACGTCGCCGGCACCCCGTACGCCGTCGATGTGGCCCTGCTGCAGTACGCGATCACGGAGGCGAGCCGATGACCCGGCGGCTCACCCGCGTGCTCGGCGCCCTCGCAAGTCTGGTGCTGGTCTCCTCCTGTTCGGCGTTGACCGTCGATTCGCTGCCGCAACCCGGCGGGGACCGCGACGGCTATGACGTGCGGCTCGAGTTCGCCAACGTGCTCAACCTGCCAGACCGGGCACGGGTGGTGATGGACGGCGTCACCGTCGGCGTGGTCACCGATGTCGAAGTCGTCGGCGATCGGGTCGATGTCATGTCGCGCATCGACTCCGGGGTCGTCATCCCGTCGGACATCCGCGGAATCCTGCAACAGCCCACCGTGCTCGGCGACATCTACGTGGCGCTGCAACGCAGTCCGGACACTGCGAACTCCGCACCGCCGTTGCGGCCCGGCGACACTGTCCCGCTGGCCCACACCACCTCGCCGCCGCAGATCGAAGACACCATCGCGACCCTCGCCAACTTCGTCGCCAGCGGCTCGATCCAGCGCGCCCAGGACGCCATGATCGGCTTGAACCGCGTCGCCCAGACCAGCGACATCGAACTCGGCGCGGTGATGACCCAGGTGAGCACCAACCTCTCCGAACTGGCCGACAACCTGGAGTCGGTCGCCCTCACGCTCGACGGATTGACCGACACCGCAACGGTGTTGAGCAGCAGGCGGGCGGCCATCGGGCACTGGTTCTCCCCGGCCGGCATGCTCGGCTTCGACCGTGCCACCCAGGTGACTTCGCGGCTGGGTGTGATGATCCCGTCGATCGGCAGCGTCTACAGCGGCGGGTTCTGGCTGGTGCCGATGCTCACCACGTTGGGCGACGCATGGGGCTCCGTGCAGGCGACGAAATGGGCCGTGGAGGATGAGCTACCGCGGTGGAGAAGCCTGTTCACCGACTACTTCCTGCCCCAGGACAAGTATCCGGCGATCAACATCACCTCGATCGTCGGACCCGACGGCCGCGAGCTGTCCGGCGACGTCGCCGATGTGCTACGCATCCTGGGAGCCGCGCCGTGACCGCACGAACCATGCGTAACCTGCTCTCGCTCACCGCGTCGGTGATCATCGTCGTGTTCGCGATCGGCCACATCGCCGGGCTGGGGGTGCGGCTCGGCCCGCCGGAGCATCGGACCAATCTGTCGATGGCCGTGGCGAACATCAACGGTCTGGTCGTCGGATCCAACGTGCTGTTGCGGGGCGTCCCGGTGGGCAAGGTGACCGGTATCGAGGCGTCCGTCGACCAGGCCACCATCGACTTCTACATCGATGGCGCCCACCAGATTCCGGCCGACAGCATGGTGCGGCTGGACAACCTGTCCGCGCTCGGGGAGGCCTACATCGGGTTCTTCCCGCTCAGCTCCGACGGTCCGATGCTCGTCGAGGGCCAACGCATCGCCGCCGAGGCCGTCACGACTCCGCCGACGATCTCCGACCTCGCGGTCAGCGTGGGACGGATCCTGCAACAGGCCGAACCGGATCAGCTGAAGCGGATTGTCGCAGAAGCCGACGTCGCTCTGGCCGACCCGGATGTGGTGCTGCCCAACCTGAGCCGCGCCGGAACGCTGCTGCGCAACGAGGCGAAGAGCATGAACGGCCACGGCCAGGAACTGTTGACCAACGTGCAGACCCTGCTGCGCAACGCCGGCTTCGTCGGCCCCACGCTCGCGCGTCTGGCGCCCCAGCTGCGGCTCCTCGGCCCCAACATGCACGGCATCTTCGCCGGCGCCATGGACCTCGTGCTCGCCGGATCGCCGGAAGCCATCGAGCGGCTGCACGCCTACCTGACGCGGATCCAGAAGTTCCTCGACACCCGGGCCCCCGACATCAAGGTGCTGGCCGAGACGCTGTTACCCAACATCCGCTCGATCGGGTCGGCGTTGACCAACTTCGACACCGGCCGGTTACTGGACAACATGCTGCGCGGCGTCCCCGAAGACGGTGCGATCGATCTGCGCGTCACAATGCTTCCACCACAACAGCCGTGAGCACTCAGCAGGAAGGGCATGCACATGGTCGACGAGAACACTGACGAGACCGACGACACCGCGGCGACGGATTCCCCGACGCCGCAAGGCGAGCCGGTGGGCGGGCGCCAGATATCGATCTCGCTGCGCACTTTGGCGCTGAGCGTCGTGGTGCTGGCGTTGGCGGTCGGCGTTGCCGTGCTGGGATGGTTATATCTCAACGCTCGAAGCGAACTCGACGCGCAGGCCCGTCAGGCCGCGGACAACCAGCGCGCGCAGGAGATCGCGCTGAACTACGCCGTCGAGGCGGCTCAGATGGATTTCCGCGACCTGACCGCGTGGAAGGCACGCTTGGTGGCCGGCACTTCCCCGGAGCTGAACAAGCGCCTCAGCGAGGCAGCCGACTCGATGGAGCAGATCCTGACCCCGCTGCAGTGGGAGTCGACGGCCAAACCGTTGGCCGCGATCGTGCGCTCCACCGCCGGTGGCGCGTACGTCGTCGACGCGTTCGTCAGCGTGCTGACCAAGACGACCCAGGCGCCGGAGGGGCTGCAGTCGACCGCGACCTACAGCGTCACGATCGACAGCAACCAGGACTGGTTGATCACCGATGTCGGTGGAATCGACGCCGTGCTCGGTTCGCGATAGTGAATTTGGTGATGGGCAAGGTGTTTCGGGGTGTCGCCGCGGTGACGGCGAGCCTGTTGATGAGCGCCGTGCTGGCGGTGGCCGGGACGGTGGCGGTCGCGGTCGCCGATCCGCCACCGGATCCGGTTGGCCACGAGCCTCCGCCGCCACGGTTGCCCATGGTGGTGCCGACGGCCTCGGACTGGGAACCCAAGTTCCCGCCCCCGTATGACCAGTCGCGCCGCCATGTCACCGACGCCGACATCGCCGCCCAGCGCGAGATGTGTCAGTGGTTCACCGAACAGTACGGCGAGTTGCTGCAACAGATCGACCGCTTCAACATCAAGCTGATCAGCCGCCACGGCAACTGGGCCGCCGACGACGTGATGGCCCACGCCGATGCCGTCACCGCCAACATCGACCAGTCGGTGGCCTTCCTCACACCCCGCGCACAAGCGCTGACCCAGACCCGAACGTTCGCCGGTGACAACTACTTTCCGCTGTATCAGGGCGAAAGCTTCTACCTGATGTGGCAACACCTGTCCAATGTCAGCGCAGGAATCCGCGGGCGCCAACCGGCGTGGTTCACCGGACCCTCGGTGCAGCGCTTCAAGTACTGGGGCAGCAGGATCAACCGCTCACAAGTCTGTCGCTGAGCCGATCCCGCGAAAGCGCGCGCCTCTCCCGGCCCAACGGGACATTTGGGTGGGAAAGTGCGAGCAGTTTTCGCCATGTCGTCGATCTGGGCGTGCATGGCGGGCAGCCCTGCCTGCTCACGCGACGCTGACGTGCCCGGCGGATTCGCCGATCGTGGCCCCGCGCTCGCCGATGATGGTGCGCATCAACGCCTTCTGCTCGCGGTCACCGCGGTCGGTGGCGCGTACTCGGCCGCCGGGCGACACCGCCGCGGCCGCGCTGCGGGCCAGGTTCACCGGTAGACGCAGCAGCGGATACCACGGCGGCACGTAACGGGGCAGACCCAGCGCCTTCATGGTGCGGGGGCCGAGGAACCCGCTGGCGACCGAAAGGTGTTGCGCGCGGGCGATGCGGCGCCGCACGCTCGGCAGCGTGTCGAAATGCCAGCCCAACGGGTCATCGACCATCGGCATCGCCAACTGCTTGGACGACTCGTCGGGTTCGGCGAGAGCCCCCAGCGTGTGGTAAAGCACCCGGATGCTGTCGCGGAAGTCTCGGGGCAGCCACTCGTCTTCGACCCCCATCAGCCACCCGACATAGCGCGTCAGGTGTGCTATCGCCTCGTAGTCCTTGGGCCGCAACAGGATTCCCATCCCGGCGACACCGACGGCGGGGGCGACCAGCGCGCCGACCAGCGTCGCGGCCATGTCGGTCTGGTTCACCGGAACACCCCACTCGTCAGCACGCCAGTCCGGCATCGCGCCCACGTGTCGGCGCACCAGCGAGTGGATGAACCGAACGCGAAGCGTGGCCTGATATCCCGAACCGAACACCTCGAGGCCGCCCTCGGCGATGACGTCCATCGCCCACTGCATGGTCTCGGCGAAGCGCTTGTTGGACCCTTTCTCCAGCGCACCGGTGCGCAGCAGCGTCTTGTTGAAGCCGGAGAACTGGTAGCCGCCCAGCAGCGACACGTCACGGGCGATGTACATGCCGTCGGCGCCCCCGCGGCGCAGCGCCCGCTGCCCGCGCTGCAGGGTTGCGCGGTCCACCCACGCGGGCACCGTCTCGACCTGTTCGAAGAACTCCCGCAACGGCGCAGGTGCCTCGGGCACGGAGTCGATGCCTTGGGCCAGCGCCCGGTCGAAAAGCGGCCGGGTCTCCTTCAAGCCCGCATCCGACATCCACGCGACGAGGTGGTCCATCGACGCGTCGCCGACGGTCAGTCGCTCACCGAGCCTGCACCACTGCTCGGGCGTCGGTGCGCCGATGGCCAGCGCAGTCGCCATCAGCCGGATGGCCGCGGGCACCGGGCGCGGTCGCTGCGGATGACGCGCGGGGATGGGCCTGTTCATCGCGTTGGTATCCCTTCGACCACATTTTGACAACGCCTATAGTCAAAAGCTATGCGGCGCCCGCACCGGTTGTCAAAAGGCACCTTTCACAGCTGATTCATAGCCATCTCATGTGTGGCACAGAGCCGACAGGGAGATGATCGACGCCATGAGCGAACCAACATCCGAACCGACCACCACGCCCGTCGCACCGCCGTCCCTGACGCCCGAGCCGGCGCGGCGCTCCCGGGTCACGTCGGCGGCCGCCTGGGTCGGCATCGTCGCCGGCGTCGTCTTCATCGTCGCGGTGATCTTCTTCACCGGTTTCTTCCTCGGCGCACACTCCGGCAGGCACCACGACGGCCACCGCAGCCACCACGGCGACCGCGACTTCGGGATGTTTCATCGCGGCCCGCCGCCGATGTTCCCGATGGGACCGCGCGGTGAGTTCGGGCGCCCGCCGATGGGCCCGGGCGGCCCCATGGCGCCGCAATCCCCTGAGCAATCCCCGGCGTCGCCCGCGCCGACGACGCCACCTGCGCGCCCCTGACGTCACGTCGGGCCCGCGTTCCGCTCGAGTGGGCGAAACGCGGGTCCGACCCAGGTCAGGTTTGAAGTCGGGACGAAATGGGCAGGGGCTCTAGGA
Source organism: Mycolicibacterium pulveris (assembly GCF_010725725.1). NCBI lineage: Bacteria > Bacillati > Actinomycetota > Actinomycetes > Mycobacteriales > Mycobacteriaceae > Mycobacterium > Mycolicibacterium pulveris. The sequence continues at coordinate 2,770,735 of NZ_AP022599.1, forward strand.
GGCGGCTCAGCCCCGATGCCGTCGACCCGAGGAGATCACCACCGATGACCGAGAACTACACGACGAACGACGCAGGCAACCCGGCCCCCAGCCTTGAGCATTCACTCACGGTCGGCCCGGACGGCCCGATTCTGCTGCAGGACCACTACCTGATCGAGCAGATGGCCAACTTCAACCGGGAGCGAATTCCCGAACGCCAACCGCACGCCAAAGGTGGCGGCGCGTTCGGTCAGTTCGAGGTGACGCAGGACGTCAGCAAGTTCACCAAGGCCGCGATGTTCCAGCCCGGCGCCAAGACCGAGATGATCGCGAGGTTCTCCACCGTCGCCGGCGAGCGCGGCAGCCCCGACACGTGGCGGGACCCACGGGGTTTCGCGCTGAAGTTCTACACGCCGGAGGGGGTTCTCGACCTCGTCTGCAACAACACCCCGGTGTTCTTCATGCGTGACCCGATGAAGTTTCAGAACTTCATCCGCAGTCAGAAGCGGATGCAGGCCACCAACCTGCGCGACCACCACATGCAGTGGGATTTCTGGACGCTGTCACCGGAATCTGCCCACCAGGTCACCTGGTTGATGGGCGACCGCGGCATCCCGAAGACCTGGCGGCACATGAACGGCTACTCCAGCCACACCTACAGCTGGCTCAACGCCGCCGACGAGTTGTTCTGGGTCAAGTACCACTTCAAGACCGACCAGGGCATCGAGTTCCTCACCCAGGAGGAAGGCGACCGGCTGGCCGGCGAGGACGGCGACTACCACCAGCGCGACCTGTACACGTCCATTCAGGACGGCAACTTCCCCAGCTGGACGCTGCACGTGCAGATCATGCCGTTCGAGGAGGCCAAGACCTACCGGTTCAACCCGTTCGATCTGACCAAGGTGTGGCCGCACGGTGACTACCCGCTGCACGAGGTCGGCAAGATGACGCTGAACCGCAACGTCATCGACTACCACACCGAGATGGAGCAGTTGGCGTTCGAGCCGAACAACATCGTGCCCGGCACCGGCCTCAGCCCCGACAAGATGCTGCTGGCGCGGGGGTTCTCCTACGCCGACGCCCACCGCGCCCGGCTCGGCGTCAACTACAAGCAGATACCGGTCAACGAACCCAAGAACGACGTGCGGGCGTATTCGAAGGACGGCGCGATGCGCATCCGCAACGTCACCGACCCGGTGTACGCGCCGAACTCGATGGGCGGTCCCGAGGTCGACCCGAAGCGCGCCGCCGAGGTGCACTGGGCGTCCGACGGCGAAATGGTGCGCACGGCTTACACCTTGCGCCCCGATGACGACGACTGGGGTCAGGCCGGGACGCTGGTGCGCGAGGTACTCGACGACCAAGCTCGGGAACGCTTGGCCCACAACATCATCGGGCACGTGTCGCAGGATGTGCGCGAGCCGGTGCTGTCGCGGGTGTTCGAGTACTTTACGAACGTCGATGCCGATCTTGGGAAGCGGGTCGAAGAGGGCGTGCGGGCCAAGCTGAACGGCGGCGGCTAGAACGAGGGTGGTCTTGCCGTATGAACGTGGGCTGGCATGATCAGACCCATGAGCATCGAAGTCGTTTTCACCCAGGAATCAACCGCAACCGGTGGCGGGCGCGAAGGCCACGTGAAGTCATCGACCGGCAAGATCGACCTGAACACCAACCACCCGAAGGAAATGGGCGGCAGCGGTGAGGGCACCAATCCCGAGGAGTTGTTCTCGGCCGGTTACGCCGCCTGCTTCCTCGGTGCGCTGCGGTTGGTGGCCAAGAACAACGACATCAAGGTCGACGATGCCAGCGCGATCACCGCACAGGTCGGGTTCGGCAAGGATCCCGACGGCGGCTTCGCGATCAACGCCCATCTGATCGGCTACCTGCCCGGAATGGACCAGGCCGCCGCCGACGATCTGATGAAGAAGGCGCATGAGGTGTGCCCCTACTCGAAGGCCACCCGCAACAACATCGACGTCAAGCTGTCGGCCAAGGTCTGATGCTGTCCCGGCGGACGCGCAGCGGCCGGGGAACGACGGTGGCCGCCGCGGTCGGCATCGGCCTCGTGGGGCTGTCGTTGGCGGCGCCGGTCGGCGCGCGTCCGTCCGACCCCGGCGTGGTCAACTATGCGGTGCTGCCCAAGGGCTCGGTCGGCAACATCGTCGGCACGACGATGCGGTTCGAATGGACCTACTCCGATCCGTTCCAGTCCTTCTACGTCGACAACCCCGCCTGCAACAACTGGGCCGACATCGGGCTGCCCGACGTCTACGCCGACCCCGACCTGGCGTCGTTCAACGGGGCGGTGACCCAGACGGCGCCGGACGACCAGAGCCACTTCGTCAAGCAGGCGGTCGGGGTGTACGCCACGAACGACGCCGCCGAGCGTGCCTTCCGCCGGGTCGTCGACCGCACCGTCGGCTGCAACGGGCAGACCACCGCGATGCACCTCGACAACCTCACCACGCAGGTGTGGACCTTCACCGGCGGGCCGGCCACCGCCACCGAGGCGGACTGGGTCAAGCAGGAGGCCGGCACCGACCGGCGCTGCTTCAACACCACGCGCAAGCGGGAAAATGTTTTGCTGCAAGCGAAAGTGTGCCAGTCCGGCAACGCCGGCCCCGCCGTGAACGTGCTGGCCGGAGCGATGCAGAACACGCTCGGCCAATAATCCCGGTGCTCGCCTAACCGACCGTTCACAAAAATGGGCTCGGGTTTTGTCGGAGGGCTCACCCAAGATGGTCTGAAGGCCGCGATCGCGCCGGACCCGGAAGGGGATGGGACATGACCTTGACCATCACATCCGAGGTGGGCGACGCGCGCACCGGATCCCCCGAGCTCACCAGCGCCGCCGGCGCGGCGCTGCACGTCGGGCCGAGCTGTCTGCGCGACGGCGACGTGGGCCGGGTCGGGCTGGAGGTCGAGGCGCACTGCTTTGACCCGGCCGATCCGATGCGACGGCCGAGTTGGGCCGAACTCACCGACGTCATCGCCGACCTTCCGGCGCTGCCCGGCGGCAGCACGGTGACCGTGGAACCCGGCGGCGCCGTCGAACTGTCCGGCCCGCCGATCGACGGCGCGCCTGCGGCCATCACCGCGATGGCGGCCGACCGCGCCGTGCTGCTCGAGGCCTTCGCTGATGCCGGGCTCGGGCTGATCCTGCTGGGTGCCGATCCGCTGCGGCCCGCCCAGCGGGTCAACCCCGGTGCCCGCTACGCGGCCATGGAGACGTTCTTCGATGCCAGCCGGACCGGCGCGGCCGGCGCGGCGATGATGACGTCGACGGCGTCGGTGCAGGTCAACCTCGACGCCGGACCACGGGACGGCTGGGCCGAACGGGTGCGGCTGGCCCATGCGCTGGGCCCGACGATGGTCGCCGTCGCCGCCAACTCCCCGCTGCTCGCCGGCAGGTTCTCCGGGTGGCGCTCGGCGCGCCAGCACGTGTGGAGCCAACTGGACTCCGCACGCTGCGGCCCGGTGCTCGGCGTCAACGGCGACGACCCGGCCAGCGACTGGGCGCGGTATGCGCTCAAGGCGCCGGTGATGCTGCTGCACACCCCGCAGATCGTTCCGGTGACCCAGTGGGTGCCGTTCGCCGACTGGGCCGACGGCCGGGTGCTGCTCGGCGACCGCAGGCCCACCGAAGCCGACCTCGACTACCACCTGACCACGCTGTTCCCGCCGGTGCGTCCGCGGCAGTGGCTGGAGATCCGCTACCTCGACAGCGTGCCCGACGCGGTCTGGCCCGCCGTGGTGTTCACGCTCGTCACGCTGCTCGACGATCCGGCGGCGGCGGCCGTGGCGACCGAGGCCACCAAGCCGGTCGCCACCGCCTGGGATCGGGCCGCGCAACTCGGCCTCGGCGATCGTCGGTTACAGCAGGCCGCGCTGCGGTGCGTGACGGCCGCCGCCGAACGGGCACCGGCCGAACTCGCGGAATCGATGCACCGGTTGGTGCGTTCGGTCGAACAGGGACGGTCCCCGGCAGACGACTTCGCCGATGCGGCCGTCGAACACGGGATCGCTCCCGCGGTCGCGGAACTGGCGCAAGGGGAGATGTGACCGGTCGAGAACAACTCGCGCGCGAGCTGACGGCGGCCAGGGACCGCACGCTGCGGCTGGTCGACTTCGACGACGCCGAACTCGGCCGCCAGTACCACCCGTTGATGAGCCCGCTGGTGTGGGACCTCGCGCACATCGGTCAGCAGGAAGAGCTGTGGCTGTTGCGCGACGGCAACCCCGACCGGCCCGGCATGTTGGCCCCCGAGGTGGAACGTCTCTACGACGCGTTCGTGCATCCCCGCGCCGGCCGCGCCGACCTCCCGCTGCTGCCGCCGACCGACGCCCGCGCCTACTGCCGCACGGTGCGCGACAAGGCGCTCGACGTGCTCGACGCGCTGCCCGACGACGGTTCCGATCCGGGGGCGGCGTTCAACTTCGGCCTGGTGATCAGCCACGAGAACCAGCACGACGAGACGATGTTGCAGGCGCTGAACCTGCGGGTCGGGGCGCCACTGCTGGACGCGGGCGCACCGCTGCCCGCCGGCCGTGCCGGTGTCGCGGGCACCTCGGTGCTGGTGCCCGGCGGTGCGTTTGTGCTCGGCGTCGACGCCGCCACCGAACCGCACTCACTGGACAACGAACGCCCCGCGCACGTCGTCGACGTGCCGTCCTTCCGGATCGGGCGGGTGCCGGTCACCAACGGCGAGTGGCAACAGTTCCTCGACGACGGCGGCTACGACGAACCCCGGTGGTGGTCGCGGGCCGGCTGGGCACACCGCGTGCAGGCCGGGCTGCGGGCACCGCAGTTCTGGAACCCCGACGGCACCCGCATCCGATTCGGCCACGTCGAGGCCATCCCCGCCGACGAGCCCGTCCAGCACGTCACGTACTTCGAGGCCGAGGCGTACGCGGCGTGGGCGGGCGCGCGGCTGCCGACCGAGGTGGAGTGGGAGAAGGCCTGCGCCTGGGATCCCGCGCTGGGCGCACGGCGGCGCTACCCGTGGGGCGCCTCGGAGCCGACCGCGCACCTGGCCAACCTCGGCGGCGACGCGCTGCGACCCGCGCCGGTCGGGGCGTATCCCGCCGGCGCATCGGCCTACGGCGCCGAACAGATGCTCGGCGACGTGTGGGAGTGGACCACCTCCCCGCTGCGGGCCTGGCCCGGCTTCACACCGATGATCTACGAGCGCTACTCGCAGCCGTTCTTCGACGGCGACTACAAGGTGCTGCGCGGCGGGTCGTGGGCGGTGGCGGCCAACATCCTGCGCCCCAGCTTCCGCAATTGGGATCATCCGATCCGGCGCCAGATCTTCGCCGGCGTGCGCCTGGCGTGGTCCGTTGAGGAGGGTCAAGCCTGATGTGCCGGCACCTGGGCTGGCTCGGCGACCCGGTGTCGGTGGCCTCGCTGGTGCTGGATCCCGCCAACGGCCTGCTGGTGCAGTCGTATGCGCCGCGCCGCCAGAAGCACGGCTTGATGAACGCCGACGGGTGGGGCGTCGGGTTCTTCTCATCGGATGTGCCCGACGGCACGCCCCGCCGGTGGCGCAGCGCCACCCCGCTGTGGGGCGACGCGTCGTTCGCGTCGATGGCACCCGCGTTGCGTGGCGGCTGCATCGTGGCGGCCGTCCGGTCGGCCAGCATCGGCATGCCGATCGAAGCGACGGCGTCCGCGCCGTTCACCGACGGGACATGGCTGCTGTCGCACAACGGGCTGGTCGCCCGCGACGTGCTGCCGTTGTCGCGGCACGCCGAGTCCACCAACGACAGCGCGCTGCTGGCGGCGCTGATCTTCGAGCGCGGCCTCGACCGGCTCACCGACACCCTGGCGAAGGTCGCCGCGGCGGACCCCAACGCACGGCTGAACATCTTGGCGGGCAACGGTTCTCGCCTGATCGCCACCACATGGGGTGACACGTTGTCGGTGTTACGCCGAGACGACGGCACCGTGCTGGCCAGCGAACCCTACGATGACGACCCGCGCTGGCAGGAACTGCCGGATCGGCACCTGATCTCGGTCGTCGCCGGCGCTGACATCGAACTGATTCCGCTGAAAGGATCGTCGTGACCCTCTCGCTGTCCAACCACCTGCCGGCGAACTCGGCCGCGCGAGCGCTGCGCCGGGATGTGCTCGACGGGCTGACTCAGACGCCGAAAGCGTTGCCTCCCAAATTGTTCTACGATTCGATCGGCAGTGAGCTGTTCGACCAGATCACGCGGCTGCCGGAGTACTACCCGACACGCACCGAAGCGCAGATCCTGCGGGCCCGGTCCGCCGAGATCGCCGAGGCCTCGGGCGCAGACACCCTGGTGGAGCTGGGCAGCGGCACCTCCGAAAAGACCCGCATGCTTTTGGATGCGTTGCGCGACGGGGGAACTCTGCGGCGGTTCGTTCCTTTCGACGTAGACGCCGGCGTGCTGAACGCCGCTGGGGCGGCGATCCAGAAGGAGTATCCGGGCGTCGAGGTCGACGCGGTGTGCGGCGACTTCGAGGAGCACCTCGGCGAGATACCCCGGGTCGGGCGGCGCCTGATCGCCTTCCTCGGCTCGACCATCGGCAACCTGACACCGCAACCGCGCGCGCGGTTCCTGACCACGTTGGCGCAGACGATGCGGCCCGGTGACAGCCTGCTGCTGGGTACCGATCTGGTGAAGGACACCGAACGCCTGGTGCGCGCCTACGACGACAGCGCCGGCGTGACGGCCCGGTTCAACCGCAACGTGCTCGCGGTGATCAACCGCGAACTCGACGCCGACTTCGACCTGCAGGCGTTCGACCACGTCGCGCGGTTCAACGCCGAGGAGGAACGCATCGAGATGTGGCTGCGCGCCCGCGGTGCGCAGCGGGTGTATGTGCGCGAACTGGACTTGACGGTGGACTTCACCGACGACGAGGAGATGCTCACCGAGGTGTCGTGCAAGTTCCGTCCCGACGGGATCGCCGCGGAGCTGGCCGCGGCCGGTCTGCGGCGCACCCATTGGTGGACCGACCCCGCGGGCGACTTCGGCCTGTCGCTGTCGACCAAATGAGCCTCGGCGAGCAGTGGCGGTCGGCGCGGCCAAAGGTCGCCGGCCTGCATCTGGACAGCGCGGCGTGCTCACGGCAGAGCTTCGCGGTCCTCGACGCCACCGCGCGGCACGCGCGGCACGAGGCCGAGGTCGGCGGATACGTCGCCGCCGAGGCGGCGGCGCCGGTGCTGGACGCCGGCCGCGCCGCCGTCGCCGCCCTGACCGGCCTGCCCGCCGACCATGTCGTGTTCACCACCGGCGCCAACCACGCTCTGGATCTGCTGCTGTCCAGCTGGCCGGGGGAGCGCACCGTGGCCTGCCTGCCCGGTGAGTACGGGCCCAACCTGGCGATCATGGCCGCCAACGGCTTTGACGTGCGGGCCCTGCCCGTCGACGGCCACGGCCGGCTCGACGTCGACACCGCCGCGCGCCAGCTGGGTGTCGGCCCGCCAGCCGTCGTGCATCTCACCGCGCTGGCCAGCCACCGCGGCCTGAAGCAGCCGCTGGCCGCGCTGGCCGACGTGTGCCGAGATCTCGGCGCTGCGTTGGTCGTCGACGCCGCTCAAGCCCTCGGCCACCTTGACTGCGCGGTGCGCCCCGCGGCCATCTACAGCTCCTCACGCAAGTGGCTTGCCGGGCCGCGCGGCGTCGGGGTGCTCGCTCTTCACCCGGACCTCGCGTCGCGTCTGCGGCCACGGCTGCCGCCCCCGGAATGGAACCTGTCGCTGACGGTGATCGAGCGCCTCCAGCACGGCGAGGCCAATGTGGCTGGCCGCGTGGGCTTTTCGGTCGCTGTCGGCGAGCACCTGGCTGCCGGAGCCGAGCAGATGCGCGCCCGGCTCGCCGAAATCGGCCGGTGGACCAGGGAAGCGCTCAACGACGTGCCCGGGTGGCGGGTGGTCGAACCGCTCGACGAGCCGACCGCGATCACCACCCTGACCCCTACCGGCGGCGCCGACCCGCAGAAGGTGCGGGCATGGCTGATCGACGAGCGGGGGGTGGTCACCACCTGTGCCGAGGTGCAGCGGGCGCCGTTCGAGCTGACCGCTCCGGTGCTGCGGGCGTCACCGCATATCGACGTCACCCGCGACGAGCTGGCCCAGTTCGCCGAGGCGCTGGCCGACGCGACCGCCGAGGCAGGTTAGTCGAGGATCCCCGCCTCGCGGGCGCGCCGCACGGCGTCGCGCCGGTTGGTGACCGCAAGCTTGTCGAGGATCGCCGACACATGTTTGTCGATCGTCTTGACCGACAAGTAAAGCCGCTCGGCGAGCTCGGCATTGGTCAGCCCGTCGCCCAGCAGTCGCAGCACGTCGACCTGCCGGGTGGTGAGACCGGCGGTGTTGGCCAATGTCGTCGAGCGGCGGCGGGCGGGCACCACGGCCACGCCTCGCGCCCGCAGCCGGCCCCGGATCTTGGCGGCCACCGCGTCAGCGCCGAGCCGGTCGAGAGCGTCGAGCCCACGGCGCGCCAGGTCGGGATCGTCGGAGTCGGTGAGCGCCAGCGCGGCCTCGTACGGCATCGACCTGCTCGAGAACTCTTCGGCCGCGGCTTCGTGTGCACCGGCTAGCAGCAGTCGGTAAGGACTGGCGATCCCATCGGGCTTCACGCCGAGACCGAGGCGGTGCAGCCACATCGCCAGCTCCCCGCGTGACCACTCCACACCCACCTGCGGGCCGTCGTCCAGCAGCGCCCTACACGCCGCCAGTCGTTCGTCGGCCGTGCCTGTCACCCAAGCCCATTCGGCGATCACCGCGGCCGCCGCCAACAGCCGTATCGGTTCGGAGAGCCGCTGCGCGAGCCGCCACTGCTCGTCGACGTCTTCGGCGCCGGACGCATCGCGGCGCAGCGATATCAGTGCACGCACCGAAACCGGCCAGGCCCGAGCCAGCTCGCCGCTTTGGGTGGCCAACGCGTTGTCGGCGTCGGTCAGCGCGTCGTCCCAGTCTCCCGTCAGCAGTTCGAGCCTGGCGCGTTCGCCCAGCTGCCATGACCTGGCGAGCGGAACGTCCCGCTCGACGCTCAGCGAAAGGCTGACCTCGAGCAACTCGGCCGCCTGATCCAGCCTGCGATGCTCCACGTCGAGATACAACAGACCGGCATAGGTGTGGGCCCGGATGTCGTCCATGTCCTCGGAAGCCGATTCGATCGCCGTCAGCACCGCAGCCCGACCGTCGCTGTCTCCGGAGAACGCCGAACGGTAGCCGTCGACGATCCGCAGCCAGACCGCCAGCGCCGGATGGTCGTCGTCGGCGCTGAATTCGGTGGCCTGCGATACGAGCTGGGCTGTGCGCTCCAGGTCGCCCGACATGACGGCGATGAGCGCCTGCGTCACCAGCGCACGGCCGGCCAGCGCGCGCTCGGTGTGGCACCCCGGGGCCAGCTCGCCCGCCAGGGCCGCGATCGCTTGTTGGGCGTAATGATCTGCGGCAGAGCGGTTTCCGTCGCACCAGTGATAGGTCGCCAGCGCGTTGTGGTTCGCGCTCACCGCCGCGGGCGGGCCGAGCCGCTGGCGCAGCTGTAAGGCGCGCTGGCGCACCGCGATGGCGTCGGCCAGGCGGTCGGTCAGGAAACTCTCGTCGGCAAGCAGTTCCAGCAGCTCGACTTCGTCTTCGGCGGGCATCGGCCCCCCGTGTTCCATCGCGGTGCGGTAGAACTCGGCGGCCTGCGTATGAGCGCCCGATCGCGCCGCGGCGCGCCCGGCATCGGATGCGGCAGCCCGGATCCGTTCTGGTTCACCGACACCCAGGGCGTGATGCGTGAGCACCGCGGGATCGCCCAACGCGGTCGCCTCATAGGCGCGGATCATGCGGCGGTGCAGGTTCGGCTCGGCGCCCGGGGGAATGACGCTGCTGACTGCCAGCCGACAGAGGTCGTGGCTGAACGTGATTCCGCGCTCGGTCCGCTTGATGAGCTTGCCCTGATCCAGTGAGCGCAACGCCTCCATGGTGACGCCCAGATGGGCCAGCAGCGCGTCGGGAATCGGGCCCGTCGCGCATGCCAACAGGTACAGCAGGTCCCATTCGGGAACGTCGAGGCCCACGGTGCGCGACAAGATGGCGTCCCGCACCGTGGTCGGTAGGTCGGTGTCGGCCTGGTCGAGCATCTCGACGACGAAGAACGCGTTCCCCCCGGTGATCCGGTGCAGCCAAACCGGGTCCAGGGGACGATCGCCCACCAGGTCGGTGACGGCAGCCAGGCTCAACGGCGGCAGCGCCAGCGATCTGGCATTGGTCGCGCGCGCGACGTCGCCGAGCAGCGCACGCATCGGATGGGTGTTGTCGATTTCGTCGTCGCGGACGGTGCCGACGACGACCGAATGTGTCCGCCGGACACGGCGAAGCACGAAACGCAGAAAGTCGATGGTCGCCTGATCGGCCCAGTGCAGGTCGTCGATTACCAGCACCGACGGTCTCGTGACGAGTTCTTCGAACACCGCCGAGTAGATGTCATAGGGCCGATCGCCATCACGCAGCAGTTCTCGAGTCCGCGGCTCGAACTGGTCGGCAAGGTCGTGGATCGGGCCGAACGGCCGCGGCGTCGACAGCGGATCGCATCCGGCGAGAAGCACTTTCTCGTCGGCCGGCCAGGACCGGATGAATTCATCGACGAACGATGTCTTGCCGGCGCCGGATTCGCCGCAAATGATCGCGACGCCACCGGCCCCGGCGCGCGCCTGATCGGCCGTAGCGGCGAGCTCGGCGAGCTCGCGATCGCGCTCGATCAGCCTCACGTCGTCTGAGGCTACCCAGACCCGAAGCCTCTGACCAGCGGTAACGACGAGATGGCCAGCGGGCCCACGGTTGAATATGGGGAATTTCTCCTGATGTGGGCGCCGGTTTGGTGAGCGAACGTGTTGTCGAGGCCCGGCGAATTGCGGGCCCCGACATACGACAGGAGCAGAGCGATGAACGGCGCAGCGACGAGGACCGGCACGTATATCGGGCGAATCGGTGTTCTGGCGGTGATTCTCGGCGTCGGGGTGTGCGTGGCTCCTGCGGCCGCGGACCCGGACGCGTCGCCGCAGGCGGGGGTCGGTACGCACGCCGCGGTCGAAAAACCTTCGCTTGCTGAATGGTTCGAGCCTGTCGCTGCTGCTACCGAGGCGCCGCGAGTGCAGGCGTCGTCGCCGGTGGCGACCGCACCCGCACACCGGACGGCGCAGCGACCGGTGCGCAACGGCAGCACCGGCGAAATTGAGCCCGCGTCGACGGCTTCAGCCGGTGACCTCGCGGCTGACTTTGAGTTGAGCCGGTTCTTCTTCGCCCCAACCACTTTGGCTGCCCACGCGGCACACCGCACCACTTCGGAGGCGGCACCGACGGCGGCGGTGAGCACCAGCCTGTTCAGCCCGACGGGCGCGTTTCTCGGTGCGGTGGGTCCGGGCGGTTGGCTGATCGGCGACGGTGTGTTGCCGGGGCAGAACGGCGGGTTGTTGATCGGCAACGGCGCCGACGGGGGGCCCGGTCAGGACGGTGGGCGCGGTGGGCTGTTGATGGGCAACGGCGGCAACGGCGGGGCCGGTCTGCCCGGACAAGACGGCGGCAACGGCGGGGACGCGGGGCTGTTCGGCAACGGCGGTAACGGCGGTCTCGGCGGGGTCGGCGATGCCGAAGGCAAGGCGGGCAACGGCGGCCGCGGCGGCAACGGCGGCCTGCTGATGGGCAACGGCGGCGCAGGCGGCAACGGCGGCACGGCCGAGAATGACTCATACGCCGACGGGGGCCGCGGCGGTGACGGCGGCAACAGCGGCTTCCTCGGCAACGGTGGTAACGGCGGCAACGGCGGCAATGCCAGCAGTACCACCGAGGATGCGCTCGGCGGTAGGGGCGGCGCCGGCGGCGACGGCGGGCTGCTGGGCGACGGCGGCAGGGGCGGCCTCGGAGGCGATGCCACCACCGGATCCGGCACGGCACTGGGTGCCAATGGCGGTAACGGCGGCGCCGGCGGTAACGGCGGTCTGCTCGGCGGCGACGGCGGCGAAGGCGGTGCGGGCGGTCGCGGCACGAGCATCACCGGGAACTTCGGCGGTGGCGGCAATGGCGGCAACGGCGGTCGCGGCGGCCTGAACGGCAACGGCGGTGCGGGCGGGGCCGGCGGCGACGGCCAGAACGGGCGCGGCAGCGCCATGGGTGGCAGCGGCGGCACTGGCGGTAACGGCAACCTCTCCGGCACCGGCGGTGCGGGCGGCAGCGGCGGCGCCGGAACCAGCGAGGGCGGTGGGCTCGGGTTCGGCGGCACGGGCGGCGACGGCGGCAGCCCCGGCGGCGCGGGCGGTACCGGAGGCACCGGCAGCACCAACAACGGCAACAACGGCAACAACGGATGAGCCCACCCCGGGCCGGCGGTCGCCCCCACCGTCGGCCCGGGGGCACCCCGCACGACAGAAGGAATCAACCGATGAAGACGTTCATCATCGAGCGCGAGGTACCGGGAGCCAGTGAGCTCACGACGGCCGAACTCGCCGAGATGTCAAGGAAATGCAACATCGCCGCGGCGTCGATGGGTGTTCCGTACCGGTGGGTCACCAGCTACGTCACCGGCGACAAGATCTACTGCATCCACGAAGCCGACGACGAGACGGTGGTGCGCGAACACGCGCGGCGGTGCGGCTTCAAAGCCACCACCTTGGCCGTCGTGATCGCGGAGTTCGGGCCGCACACCGCCGACGTCTAGGGCTGGTCCCAGGTGTGCACCGGCTCGTTGCTGTGCATCCGCTCGCAGTACAGCCGCAGCATCTCGGCCAGCGCGTCGGGCCGGCTGCGCCCGCCCTCCTGCAGGGCCGTGACGGTGGCCACCTGCCAGGCCGACCCGTTGCGGCCGGTCTTGGCGCGGCCTTCGATCACGCCGAGATAGCGGTCCCGCACCTCGCTGGCCACCTCCCAGCGGCGCAGCCCCTCATCGGCCATCGGTAAGAGCTGCCGCAGCACCAGTTCGTCGGGGGTCACCTCGCCCAGCCCGGGCCAGTACAGTCGTGCATCCATGCCGTCGCGCGCCGATTCGATGAAGTTATGTTGTGCCGCAGCAAAACTCATCTTTGTCCACAGCGGGCGGTCCTCTTCGGACAGCGTGCGCAGCGTGCCGTAGTAGAACGCGGCGTTGGCCATCATGTCGACGACGGTCGGTCCGGCGGGCAGCACCCGGTTCTCCACGCGCAGGTGCGGACGGCCTGCCCCATCCTGTTCCACCACGTCGTACACCGGACGGTTCCAGCGGTAGATGGTGCCGTTGTGCAACCGCAGTTCGGCCAGCCGCGGGGTGCGGCCCTGCGCGAGTTCAAAGGCCGGGTCCTCGTCGGTCAGCTCGGGAAGAAGCGACGGAAAGTAGCGCACGTTCTCCTCGAACAGGTCGAAGATCGAGGTGATCCAGCGCTCGCCGAACCACACCCGCGGTCGCACCCCCTGCGCCTTGAGCTCGTCGGGGCGGGTGTCGGTGGCCTGCGCGAACAGCTCGATGCGGGTTTCGGCCCACAGGTGGTGCCCGAAGAAGTACGGGGAGTTGGCGCCCAGCGCCAGCTGCGGGCCTGCCAGCACCTGCGCGGCGTTCCAGTTGTGGGCGAACTCGGCGGGGGAGACCTGAAGATGCAGCTGCATGCTCGTGCACGCCGATTCCGGCGCGATCGACTCGGTCTGCAGGCTCAGCCGTTCGGGCCCGGCGATGTCGATGAGGATGTCCTCGCCGCGGGCGGTGAAGATGGAGTCGTTGAGCGCCTGATAGCGGGTCGACTCGCTCATCCACCGGCCGGTCAGGTGTTGGGGCATCAGCGTCGGCAGGATGCCGATCATCACGATGTGCGCGTCGTGGTCGTTGGCTTTTCGCTCGGCGGCGTTGAGGCTGGCGCGCACGTCGTTCTCCAGCTCCAGCGCCGCCCGGCCGGGCAGCCGCCGCGGCGGAACGTTGAATTCGATGTTGTACGCGCCCAATTCGGTCTGGTAGGCGGGGTCGGCGATCGCCTCGAGGACTTCCTGGTTGGTCATGGCGGGCTGATACGCGGAGTCAACGAGGTTGCACTCGATCTCCATCCCGGTCAAGGGCCGTTCGAACTCGAAACTGGATTGGTTGAGCATGGTTTCGAAGACGTCGAGGCACTGCTGCACCTTGCGCCGATACTCGCGCCGGTGCGCGCGGCTGTATTCGGTCTGCTTCACGTCTTCGCCCACACCGCCGATGGTTCAGTGTCGGTGACGCTTGCGCAAGTAAAACGCCGACAATCGGCGTGAACAGGGCGTGACCGTCCCCCGGGCGTTGGGCCGAGGCCGCATACTGGGCGGGTGAGCAGGCCGGCAGCCGACGACGTCGACCAGGGCGGCCTGGAGCAGGTCGCCACCGTCGACCGGGTCGCCTCGCTCACCGGAGTACGGGCCGTCGCGGCGCTGCTCGTCATGGGCACCCACGCCGCTTACGGCACCGGCACATACAACCGCGGGTACGTCGGGCTGGTGTACGCGCGGATGGAGATCGGCGTCGCGATCTTCTTCGTGCTTTCGGGCTTCCTGTTGTTCGGCGGTTGGGTGCGCGCGGCCGCCGCGGGCACCCGCGCGCCGTCGGTGACGCGGTACGCCCGCAACCGGGTGCGGCGCATCATGCCGGCCTACGTGGTGACGGTGCTGATCGCCTACGTCGTCTACGAATTTCGGGAGATCGCACCCAATCCCGGCCACACCTGGCACGGCCTGGTCCGCAACCTCACCCTCACGCAGATCTACAGCGGCAACTACGTGACCGCCTACATGCATCAGGGGCTGACCCAGATGTGGAGCCTGGCCGTGGAAGTGGCGTTCTACGCGGTGCTGCCCGCGCTTGCCTATCTGTTGCTGGTGGCGCTGTGCCGGCGCCGGTGGCGACCCGGACTGCTGTTGGCAGCCCTGGCCGGGCTGGGTTCGCTGAGCCCGCTGTGGCTGGTCGTCATCCACACCACCGACTGGCTGCCCAACGGGGCGGGCCTGTGGCTGCCGCACTACCTGATCTGGTTCGTCGGCGGCATGGTCCTTGCGGTATTGGCGGTCAACGGGATTCGCTGCTACGCGATCGCGGCGCTGCCGGTGGCTGTGGTCGCCTACCTGGTGGTGTCCACCCCGATCGCCGGCCGAACCGATGCTCCCGCACTGGATTTGAGTGAGGATGTTGCAAAGGTGCTGTTTTACGCTGTGATCGCCACCCTGGTGGTCGCACCGCTGCCACTGGGCAACCGTGGGTGGTATGCGCGGCTGCTGGGCAGCGGGCCGATGGTGTGGTTGGGCGAGATCTCCTACGAGATCTTCCTGGTGCACGTCATCGTGATGGAGATCGTGCTCGTGTCGGTGTTGCGTTGGCCGGTTTACACCGGGTCGGTGAGCGTGTTGTTCACCGCGACACTTGCGTTCACCATTCCGGTCGCATGGGTGCTGCACCGGCTGACCAGGCCCCGGGTCCGTCGGTGACCGTTTAAACCGCCGCGCGCCGGGAACTCACGGTCTGTGACCATCGTGCGACGGGCAGTGCTGACCTACCTTGCGGGACATCCGCAGGTCTACGACATCTTGCATGCGATCGTGGGAATCTACGTCGAGCGCGCCAACCGGTCAGCGACGCGCTACCACCACCTGCGGGCTCATCAGCCCGCTGCGCAGATCCACCTCGATGGCCGGGTCGGCATGGGCCGCAAGTGCTCGTAGCGCCGACGGACTGTAGGAGCGCAACGAGCTGATCACCCCGTCGTGCACGAACGGGACCAGCGGCGCGAACGGCAGCATCACCGCGAGCCGGGCCAGATGCAGCGGCGACGGCGGGCGGGGCAGATCGATGATCAGCAGCGTGTCCGCGACCCGGGTACCCTCGGCGAAGGCCCGCGCTGCCTGCGGCGGTGTCAGGTGGTGAAACGACAGCGCGAACACCGCCAGATCGAAATGGTGATCCGGCGCGTCGATGTCGGTGGCGTCCATTCGGCGCACCGTCGCCCGCGGATGTGCACCGAGGTCGCTGGCGGCCAGCGCGGCCACCGACGCCGGGTCCACATCGGTCACGGTCAGTTCGGCCGTGGGATGCCACTCGAGCAGTTTGCGGGACAATCCGCCGTGCCCGGCGCCGAGTTCGAGGACCTTCGGATCGGGTATTTCGGCCAGCTCGTCGAGCACAAGTTTCGCGAAACGCTCGGTCTCGCCGAAGAATTGGCCCGTCCATTCCAGAGCCTGCAAGACAGCGCGCTTGCGCGCCTGACCGGCGGCGTCGGCGTCGGTGTCGCGGTCGAGGTACTCCAGCCGGTCGGTCTGCAGGAGCCGATCCACGCACGACGCGTCCGGGCCGCCGCGAGGCATGCGCGCGATGTCGGCGACTGAACGGGTCATGTAGACCATGATGGACGATTGCGAGCGCCCTCAACCAGCTGAAGCGAGAGGAGCATGACATTGGCCGAGTTCGTCGCCGCGATCGACCAGGGCACCACCAGCACCCGCTGCATGATCTTCGACCACGGCGGCGCCGAGATCGGCCGTCACCAGCTCGAGCACGAGCAGATCCTGCCGAAGGCCGGTTGGGTCGAGCACAACCCGGTCGAGATCTGGGAGCGCACCGCAGCGGTGATCCAGTCGGCGCTCAACAACACCGAGCTGTCGGCGACCGATCTGGCCGCCCTGGGCATCACCAACCAGCGCGAGACCACGCTGGTGTGGAATCGGCGCACCGGACGCCCGTACTACAACGCGATCGTGTGGCAGGACACCCGCACCGACCGCATCGCCTCGGCGCTGGAGCGCGACGGGCGCGGTGACGTGATCCGTCGCAAGGCGGGCCTGCCGCCCGCCACCTACTTCTCCGGCGGCAAGCTGCAGTGGATTCTCGACAACGTCGACGGGGTACGCCGCGACGCCGAGAACGGCGACGCGATCTTCGGCACCGCCGACACCTGGGTGCTGTGGAACTTCACGGGCGGAACCCGCGGCGGGGTGCACGCCACCGACGTGACCAACGCCAGCCGCACCATGCTGATGAACCTGGAAACGCTCGACTGGGACGACGAACTGTTGTCGTTCTTCGGGATTCCGCGCCAGATGCTGCCGCAGATCCGCCCGTCGTCGTATCCGGAGGCCTTCGGTGTTACCCGTGACGACGGGCCGGTCGGCGGCGAGGTGCCGCTGACCGGGATTCTCGGCGACCAACAGGCCGCGATGGTGGGGCAGGTGTGTTTGTCCGCCGGTGAGGCCAAGAACACCTACGGCACAGGTAATTTCCTGCTGCTCAACACCGGCGAAAAGATCGTGCGCTCCGAGAACGGCCTGCTGACCACGCTGTGTTACCAGTTCAGGGATGCCAAACCCGTTTATGCCCTTGAGGGTTCGATCGCGGTGACCGGCTCGGCGGTGCAGTGGCTGCGCGACCAGCTGGGCATCATCCCCGACGCCGCACACAGCGAGTCGCTGGCGCGGGAGGTCGCCGACAACGGCGGCGTGTACTTCGTACCGGCCTTCTCCGGGTTGTTCGCGCCGTACTGGCGCTCCGATGCCCGCGGCGCGATCGTCGGGCTTTCGCGGTACATCACCAGCGCGCATCTGGCCCGCGCGACGCTCGAGGCGATCTGCTATCAGAGCCGCGATGTCGTCGACGCGATGGAAGCCGACTCCGGCGTGCACATGGAGGTGCTCAAGGTCGACGGCGGCATCACCGCCAACGCCTTGTGCATGCAGATCCAGGCCGACGTGCTCGGCGTCGACGTCGTCAAGCCCGTGGTCGCCGAGACGACCGCGCTGGGCGCCGCCTACGCGGCCGGGTTGGGCGTGGGCTTCTGGGCGGACCCCGACGACCTGCGGACCAACTGGCAGGAGGACAAGCGCTGGACGCCCAAATGGAGCGAGCGCCAGCGCGCCGAGGGCTATGCCGGGTGGCAGAAGGCGGTGCAACGCACGCTGGACTGGGTCGACGTCGAGTGAGTGATTTGTGTGCGTCTGCGCGCGCTGACCGCAACAGCGCAACAGGACGCACACAAATCGCTGGTACTCAGGCAGCGGCGTCGAGTTCGCGTTTGGTCTCGTCGTCGAGTTCGATGTCGGCGACGGCGGTGTTCTCCTCGAGGTGAGTCACCGACGACGTGCCCGGGATCAGCAGCACGTTGGGGGCGAGCGACAGCGTCCACGCCAACGCGACCTGCGCGGGCGTGCGACCGAGCCGCTCGGCCTCCCGCCTGACAGCCGGATGCCCGAGCACCGGGTTGTCGGGCGCGAACGCCGAGCCGAGCGGGAAGAACGGGACGAACGCGACGCCGTGCTCGATGCAGGCGTCGAGCACCGGCTGCGATGACCGGTCGACAAGGTTGCAGGCGTTCTGCACACAGACGATTTCGGTGCGGCCCAACGCGATTCGCAGGTGCTCGGCGCTGACGCCGGACAACCCGATGCCGCCGATGAGGCCCTCGTCGCGGGCGGCGATCATTGCGGTGAGCTGACGGTCGAACAGATCGCGGTCCACCGGCGGCGCCGCGGCGGGGTCGCCGGAATGCAGCCGCAGATTGACCGCCGCCAGCCGATCGGTGTCGAGCGTGCGCAGGTTCTCCTCGATGCCCGCCCGCAGGTCGTCGGGTTCCTGCGCGGGCAGCCAGGCGCCGGCCTCGTCGCGTCGGGCCCCGAC
This sequence comes from Mycolicibacterium pulveris, assembly GCF_010725725.1. Taxonomy (NCBI): domain Bacteria; kingdom Bacillati; phylum Actinomycetota; class Actinomycetes; order Mycobacteriales; family Mycobacteriaceae; genus Mycobacterium; species Mycolicibacterium pulveris. The sequence continues at coordinate 2,789,314 of NZ_AP022599.1, forward strand.
CTTGCTGACCAGCGCGAGCCCGTCCGGATACGGGTGCAGTGCCTCACGAATCAACTCGTTGGCGACGTCGGGCCCGTAGAACTGGGCGGTATCGATGTGGTTGATGCCCAGCTCGATGGCCCGGCGCAGCACCGAAATCGCCGCGTCGTGGTCGCGGGGCGGGCCCAGCACTCCCGGCCCCGGCAGCTGCATGGCGCCGAAGCCGACGCGTCCGACATGAATCGAGCCCAGCGGGAAGGTCTGCATCGTCCATACCTACACCGCTCCCGCCGGGCTTATTCCGCTATTCCGACTCGCCGAGGATCCCGTAGATCTGGCGCCGGGCATTGTTGACGATGTCGAGAATGCGTTGCTGCTGTTCCTCGTCGGCGGCGAATGCCGACTGCGCGACCGCGCCCATCAACTGCGTCACCGCGTTGTGCAGGTCGACGTGGCCGGGATCCACGCCGTCGGCGATCGCCTCCCACGGAGGCGTCTCCACCTTCTCGGCGGCGGCGCGGCCCTCCTCAGTCAACTCGAAAAGCTTTCTGCTGCCGTCTGATTCGGAGGCCGTGATCAAGCCCTCGTCGACGAGCAGCTGCAGTGTCGGATACACCGACCCTGGGCTTGGCCGCCACAGGTTCTGGCTGCGCTCGGCGATCTCCTGGATCATCTCGTAGCCGTGCATCGGCCGCTCGACAAGCAACTTGAGGATGGCGGCGCGGACGTCGCCGCGGCGACCACGGCCCCGTCCTCCGCGGCGACCGCCACGCGGGCCCGGACCGAAGCCGAACCCGAACGCCGGGCCGCGCCACCCCGGTCCGAAGCCGGGAGGACTCTGGAAGCCGGGGGCGTCGTGCTGGCGGACATGCTCTCGCAGATGCTCGCGGAAATCGCGGCGGGCCTGACGGCGCAACTGGTGAAGGCCTCGCCAGTCGCCGGCGCCGAATCCGAAGCCCCCGGGCGGGGAGGCAAATGGAATGGACATGGGCACTCCTTGGATCTGTGGTCTGGACACACCGAGGTGCTCTCGATACGTTGACGATATATCGAGACTTATCGTGATGCAACGCTTACTTGCGGCGCCCGCGCCTATCCAGGGCCTCGATGACCGATCGCGCCCATTGGGTGTGCATCTCGTTGGAGCGCAGGCCGAAGTCCAGGGCCGCGTGTGCGAAGAACGAGCCGTCGTCGTCGCCCCACTCGATGGAGTCGCGCAGCTCCTCCAGCCGCTTGCGCTCGGCGGCGCCGTGCTCGGCCATCGCGGTCAAATGCTCACGTGCCTGGTCGCGGGGGATCTCGCCGAGCAGGAACACCCGAAGTAGAGCGGCGCTGCGAAAGGGCGGATCGTCCTGCGGGGTGGTCATCCACCGACGCAACTCCTCGCGGCCGGCGTCGGTGATGCGGTACTCCTTGCGCCCCCGCGCGCCGATGTTCGACACCTCGATGAGCCCGCCGGCCGCGAGCTTGTTGAGCTCGCCATAGAGCTGGCTCTGGGTGGCGGGCCACACGTTGGCCATCGACTCCTCGAAGCGTCGAAGCAGGTCATATCCACTGCCCGGCTGCTGGGCGAGCAGTCCCAGCGCCGCGATGCGAAGGCTCACGCCGCAATATTACCTCCACTATTGACATGTCATTAGTGACATGTCAGTGTGGACCCGTCGCGCGTTAGGAGATGCAGATGACCGACACCTCAAAATCCTCGACCCTGTTCGGTGCCGACCAGTTCTTCCTGCGGGGCAACTACGCCCCGGTCACCGACGAACTCACCGAAAACGACCTACCCGTCGAAGGGGCAATCCCGCCCGACTTGGACGGCTGGTATCTGCGTAACGGACCCAACCCCCGGCAGGCCACCGCGCACTGGTTCGTCGGCGACGGCATGATCCACGGCGTCCGGATCGAGAACGGCCGCGCCGCCTGGTACCGCAACCGCTGGGTGCGCACCGACAGCTTCGAGAACGACTTCCCGCTCTACAACCCCGACGGCACCCGCAACCTGCGCTCCAGCGTCGCCAACACCCATGTGGTCAACCATGCAGGAAAAACGCTCGCGCTGGTGGAGTCCTCGCTGCCCTACGAGATCACCAACGACCTGGAAACGTTGGGCGCCTACGACTTCGGCGGCAAGCTGGCCAACTCGATGACCGCGCACCCGAAAATCTGCCCGACGACCGGGGAGATGCACTTTTTCGGCTACGGAAGCATCTTCGCGCCGCACGTCACCTACCACCGCGTCGAGGCCAACGGTGAGCTCAGCATCAACCGACCGCTGGACGTCCCGGCGCTGACGATGATGCACGACTTCGCGGTCACCGCCAACCATGTCGTGTTCCTGGATCTGCCGATCGTGTTCGACCTCGATATCGCGATGAAGCCCGAAGCCGACATGCCGTATCGCTGGGACGACAACTACGGCGCCCGCTTCGGCGTGTTGCGGCGCGACGACCCGTTCGGTGAGGTGCGCTGGTTCGACGTTGACCCGTGCTATGTGTTCCACGTCGCCAATGCCTACGACACCGGCGGTGACCGCATCGAGGTACAGGCCGTGCGCTATCGCGAATTATGGCGTGACAGCGGCGGTTTGGACGTCGACGGCGTGTTGTGGAGCTGGAGCATCGACCTGCGAGCCGGCGCGGTCACCGAGCGCCAGCTCGACGACCGGGCCGTGGAGTTTCCCCGGATCGACGACCGGCTGGCCACCCTGCCCGCCCGATACTCGGTCGCGGTGGGGGACGGACGGCTGGTGCGCTACGACCTGGACACCGGTGCCGCCGTCGAACACGTCTTCGGCACCGCCCATTCACCCGGCGCCCCCGGCGAGGCGGTCTTCGTCCCGTCGACATCAGGGCCTGCCGATGAGAGCAGCGGCTGGTACATCTGCTACGTCTACGACCCGGCGCGCGACGGCAGCGACCTCGTCGTCCTCGACGCGTCCGACTTCGCCGGTCCGCCGGTCGCCAGAATCAAGCTGCCACAGCGGGTTCCGTTCGGCTTTCACGGAAACTGGATCAGCGCCGGCTGAGGTTCCTCCCGCGGGCGCTAACTCGGTGGTGCGAAGCCGCCGGGGCCTGGCGACGATGGCGGCGGCGCGGGCGGCGGTTGGTAGGCCGGCCACTGCGGTTGTGGGGCGGCGGGGGTCGGCTGCAATCGCGCCAGCTCCCGACGGTGCCGCTCGGCCAGCACGGCGGCCAACACCAGCTGCGGGGGAGTGCCGGGCGGCGGCGGAGGCGAAATCTGGGCGACGACGTCGGTGGCGATCCGGTAGGCCATCTGGTCACGCACCGCAGGATTCAATTGCGTTGCCCGGCTGAGAAACTGACGTGCCAGCTCCGCCTGCTCGGGGCGAAGACCGGACAGCTGCAGCGACGACGCCCACCACGCCAGCTGCGGCGGCATCGCCGGCGGCGGGGACAGCCGCGGTGCGCGCTCGTTGATCACCACGGTGCCGGCGAAGATGTCGCCGATCCGCTTGCCCTTGGCCGACAACAGGCTCGAGATCACCGCGGGCCCGCCGGTGAACATCCAGATCTCGATCACCCCGGCCAACGCGCGAAACAGAGCCTGCCGGAAACGTTCCGGGCCGCCGTCGTCGGACACCACCCGCAGCCCCATCGCCAGCTTGCCCAATGAGCGACCCCGCGTGGCCGTTTCCCAGGCCAGCGGGTAGCCCACCAAGGTGACCACCGTGAAGATGATCAGGACCGCGCCCGACAGCGCCGGGTCGAACCGGCCCACCGTCGATACCCACAACACCAGACCGCTGATGTAGAGGATCATCACCACCGTCAGGTCGATGAGCGCCGAGACCACCCGAACCGGAAGCTGGGCGATCTGCACGTCGAGCACCACGGCGTCGCCGGTGACGACGGCGGGTTGTTGCGGGCAGGTCATATTTTGCACGCTACTACTAGGATTCGCGGTGTGGATGTCGACGCGTTCGTCCAGACGCACCGCCCGACGTGGAACCGGCTGGAGCAGCTGGTCAAGCGGCGTCGGAAGCTGACCGGCGCCGAGGTCGACGAACTGGTCGACCTCTACCAGCGGGTGTCGACGCATCTGTCGATGGTGCGCAGCGCCTCCACCGATGCGGTGCTGATCGGGCGGCTGTCGAGCTTGGTGGCGCGGGCGCGGTCCGTGGTCACCGGCGCACACGCGCCGATCTGGCGGGAGTTCGCCCGGTTTTGGACGGTGTCTTTTCCCGTTGTGGCATACCGCTCGTGGCGGTGGTGGCTGGCCACCGCGGTGGCCTTCTTCTTCGTCGCCGCGTTGATCGCCGTCTGGGTGGCCGGTAACCCCGAGGTGCGGGCCACCATCGGAACCCCGAGCGAGATCGAGCAGATGGTCAACAACGATTTCGCGTCGTATTACAGCGAGCACCCTGCGGCATCATTTGCGCTGCAGGTGTGGGTGAACAATGCATGGATTGCGGTGCAGTGCATAGCGTTTGCGATCCTGCTCGGAATCCCGATCCCGTACATCCTGTTTCAGAACGCCGCCAACCTCGGGGTGGCCGCGGGCCTGATGTTCGGAGCCGGTAAGGGGGACATCTTCCTTGGGCTGATCACGCCGCACGGGTTGATCGAACTCACCGCGGTGTTCCTGGCGGCCGCCGTGGGGATGCGGCTGGGCTGGTCGGTGGTGGCCCCTGGCAACCGGCCGCGATCGCAGGTACTGGCCGAGCAGGGCCGTGCGGTCGGCGCGGTCGCCATCGGGCTGGTGGCCGTGCTGCTGGTCGCCGGGCTGGTCGAGGCGCTGGTGACGCCCTCGCCGTTGCCGACGTTCGTCCGCGTGGCCATCGGCGTGGCCGTCGAAGTGGCGTTTCTGGCCTACGTCGTGCACTTCGGCCGCAAGGCCGCGCGGGCCGGCGAGACCGGCGATGTCGAGGACGCTCCGGACGTCGTACCCACCGGCTAGCGCGCACGCCCTCCCCCCGCGAGCAGACGTGAACACCCCCGAAAGCCGGGACTTTTAGGGGTTTTCGCGCCTGCTCGCCGAAAGGGCGTCAGAGCCGGCCCGCGGCCTTCATCGCCAGATAGTGGTCCGCCAGTGCCGGCGCGAGGTCCTCGGGGGGCGCGTCGACGACGTCGACGCCGGAGCGACGCAGCCGAGCGGCGATGGATCGCCGGTCGTTGCGGGCGCGTTCGGCCGCGGCCGCGTCGTACACCTGCGCGGCATCGGCGCGCCCGGCCGCCAGCTTCTCCACCCGAGGATCGGACACGGCCGCGACAAGGACCTTGTGTTTGGCCGACAGCTGCGGCAAGACGCCCATCAATCCCTCGTCGAGAGCCGACGCGTTCAGGTCGGTGAGCAGCACCACGAACGCGCGTCGGCGTACCCGCCGCTGCACCGCCGAAACCATTGCCCGGGCGTCGGATTCGACCAGGGCGGGCTCCAGCGGAGCCATCGCCTCGACCAACTGGGCGAGCAGGTCGGTGCGCGATGCGTTGAACACGGCTGCGCGGGTCACCCGGTCGTGGGCCAGGAAGTCGACATGGTCACCCGCCCTGGAGGCCAGTGCTGCCAGCAGAAGCGCGGCGTCCATGAACCAGTCCAGCCGGGGCCAGCCCGCGGGGTCGTTGGCGGTCGGGTCCACCCCGACGCGACCGGCCGACGTGCGCCCGGTGTCGAGGACGATGACCACCCGCTGGTCGCGTTCCGGGCGCCAGGTGCGCACCGCCACGTCCCCGCGCCGTGCCGTGGCACGCCAGTCGATCGAGCGGACGTCGTCGCCGACGACGTACTCGCGCAGCGAATCGAACTCGGTGCCCTGTCCGCGGATCAGCACCGGCGTGTTGCCTTCCAGCTCGCGCAGCCTGGCCAGCCGCGACGGCAGGTGTTTGCGCGACAGGAACGGCGGCAGGATCCGGATCCGCCACGGCACCCGATGCGAGCTCTGGCGTCCGGCCAGGCCCAGCGGCCCCAGCGCGCGTGCCGTGATCAGGTCTGAGCTCTGATCGCCGCGGCGCACCGGGGACAGGGTCGTCACCAGCCGAACCCGTTGCCCCGCAGCCAGATCGACACGATGTTCGCGAGGCTGCGCCCGGCCGCTGGGGGACCACGCATCACGGACGACGCCGCGCAGCCGCCGGCGGCCCAGATTCTCCACCACCAATGTGGCCCCCACGGATTGCCCCAGCCTCGCGGCGGTATCACCGGACCGCTCGAACCGCAACCGGCGCGGGCTCGCCGCCAACGCGACATCGATGGTGACCGCCGCGACCAGCGTCGCCAGCAGCACAGCGAATGTCGCTGCCGGCCAAGGAGAAATCGCGATCGGCAGCACCAGAAGAAGTGCTACCAGGCCGGAACGGCCGGTGAGAACCACTAGCGCGGGACCGGAACGGCCGCCAGGATGCCGTCCAGCACGAGGTCGGGATCGGCGCCCTCGAGCTCGGCCTCCGGCCGCAGCTGGATCCGGTGTCGCAGCGTGGATCGCGACATCGCCTTGACGTCGTCGGGGGTCACGTAGTTTCGCCCCGACAACCAGGCCCACGATCGGGCGGTCGCCAACAGCGCCGTCGCGCCGCGCGGAGACACTCCGAGCGAAAGCGCAGGCGAATGCCTTGTCGCCGCGGCGATGTCGACGATGTAGCCGAGCACCTCGTCGGCGACCAACACCTGCTGCACGGCTTCGCGCCCGGCCCGCAGGTCGGCCGCGCCGGCGACGGGCCGCACCGCCGACAGATCCCGCGGGTCGAAGCCGCGGGCGTGCCGGTCCAGGATCGCGATCTCCTGCTCGCGGCTGGGCAGCGGAACGTTGAGCTTGAGCAGGAACCGGTCGAGTTGGGCCTCGGGCAGCTGATAGGTGCCCTCGTACTCGATCGGGTTCTGGGTGGCCGCGACGATGAACGGATCGGGCAGCGGCCGGGGCTCGCCCTCGACGCTGACCTGACGTTCCTCCATGGCCTCCAACAGCGCGGCCTGGGTCTTCGGTGGGGTCCGGTTGATCTCGTCGGCCAACAACAGGTTGGTGAACACCGGTCCGGCGTGAAATTCGAACTCGGCTGTGCGGGCGTCATATACCAGCGACCCGGTCACGTCGCCGGGCATCAGGTCCGGGGTGAACTGCAGGCGTTTGAAGTCGAGCTGCAAGGCCGCCGCCAGGGCCCGCACCAACAGTGTCTTGGCCACCCCGGGTACGCCTTCGAGCAGCACGTGTCCGCGGCACAGCAGCGCGATCACCAGTCCGCTGACGACGGCGTCCTGCCCGACGACGGCCTTGGCGATCTCCGTGCGCAGGGCCAACAGGGCGTTTCGCGCTTGTTCCGACGCGGCGGTCGGGCTAGTTGGCTGAGTCACGACTGTGCGACCTGCCTTTCGATGTTGTCGAGTTCACGGGCGAGGTTTACCAGATGGGCGTCGTCGGCCGGTGGGGGCCCGAACAGGGTGTGCGCCACGGCTTGCGGTGGCAGCCCGCAGCGTTCGGCGACCGACTGCACGATCGCGGCCTGGTCGGCGCCCTGGCCGAGGCCGAGCCGGGGCACCATCCGTTGCAAGGTGGCCGTCCGCAACGCCTCGGCGGCGCGATCGCGCGAGCGGGTGGACCGGTACAGTCTGCCGAGGCCTTCGACGGTCTCCGACGCGCGCACCACCACCGGGATCTTCTCCGCGACCAAGGGCCCGAGGCGACGGCCCTTCCAGAAGGCGAGCAGGACCACGACGAGGCACAGCTGCCACACGATCCAGCCGACTCGGTCCGGGATGAGGTCGAAAATGCTTGCCGCGCCGTCGGTTTCCCCTTCGAGGCGCTGGGGTGCGTACCAGATCATCCGGGGATTGGTGCCCACGAGGTTCATCGCCAACGCCGCGTTGCCCTGCTTGAGCAGCCCGCCGTTGGTCATGAAGTCGGCGCTGCCCACGACGGTGATGTTTCGGCCGTCGTCGGTGTAGCGCACCAGCGCGCCGCCGTAGCATCGGGTCACTGGGACGTCACCGGCGGCGTCGTAGGCGTCGCTGATGCCGAACTGCACGGTGCCGGCGCGAACGGCTTCACGCAGATCGCAGTCGGGCGTGTCGTCGCCGTAGGTGGTCGATCCGCTGCGTTCGACTTCCGGAGCCAAAGCCTCACGGGTACGCGATATCGGTTGCACGACGAGCCGATCACCGGGAAGTGCGGCCAGCCGCTGCAGGATGTCCTTGTCGACCAGGGAATATGTCTGCACCACCACGATCAGCGTGTCCGGTCCGGCCGCCGCCTCGACCGCGGCGATGTCGGGCGCCTCGACCACCTCGACGCCGTGGTCGCGCACCAGGGTGACCAACGCCCGCGCACCGTCGGCCGACGTGGAGGTGGCGTCCATCCGCCCGCCCGGCGTCGGCGCCGTCAGGTACGTGGTCAACAGCGCCAGACCGACGATGACGATGAGCGCCAACAGCACCCACGATGCGCTGCGCCACCGTCGCCGCACCGTCGGCGTCACAGCGGTATCGGCCTCGGTTCGGTCGGCGCCGGCGGTCATCGCACCTCCGCCCAGCCGTCGGTGGCGACCGGTGCGGCCAGCCCGTCGGCGCCGCTCGCCGCGTGAGTGCGCCTCAGCCGGTCATCGAGGTCGACGATCATTCGGTAGGCGGCTTCGGTTCCCGGTCGCTCGCCATAGGTGACGTCGTTGAAAGCCGTTGCGGCCTTACGCAGTTCGTCGGCAAGATCCGGCAGTGCCCGCCCCGCATCGCGGGCCAGCTCGGTGGCCGTCCTGCCGGGGACGGGCTCGAGGATCGCCGACTCCTCGAGCTGGCGGGCGACGGCGCGCAACCGGTGACGAATCGCCGCGGCCCAATCCCGGGCGGCGGCAAACTGTTCCGCGGTCGCGCGATGTCGGGCCGCACTCAGGTCGTGCTCGGAGAGCAACGCGTGCTCGCCGCCCCGCGCGGTGCGCATGGTGCGGCGAAGCACCCGCACCGCGACGATTACCGCCACCGCCACCAGGATCGCGAGGACAGTGATGGTCAGCCAACCGCCCGGCATCGAGGAAGCCTCGCTGAGCAGTCGATACATCAGATCGTTGAACCAGTCTTCGATCCGGTCGGACAGCGACGCCTTGGGGTAGATGGGCTTTGCGAGTTCGCGCTGCGCGGCTTCGTGGGCGGTGTCGCGGTCGATGTCTATTGTCGGCACGTCAGTTCTGGCGGGTCAGCCACAGATGGTCGGTCGATTCGGGCATGCCGGGTCCGTAGCCGGCGCCGGTCTGCAACACCAGATCGAAGGCCTCGGTGCGGATCCTGGCGTCGGTGTACTGCAGCACCACCACGCCGGCGTTGAACGGCGCGGTGATGATCTGGCCGATCGCGCTGCCCACGGACAGCAGGACCAGCGCGATCAAGGTCATCGCGGTTGACGAGGCAGCCATCACGAGCATCTGGCCGCTGAAGCTGAACGGGACCGCGACCGCCACGGCAATGAACTGGGCGACGATGGTGGCCAGCAGCCGAATGCCCAGTACCCGCCAGAAATTCGGCTTGACCAAGCGGAATGACCGGAGGACGGCCTCGATGATGCCGTGGCGCTCCAGCACGATGATCGCCGGCACGAACGTCAGCATGGTGCCGAGATAGATCAGCGCCGCGATGAGCGCGAACACCAAGGGAACGCCCAGCACGACCGCGGCCGCTGCGCCTGCGGCGACCCCGATCCACGCGATCATGCCCACCACCGCGGCGACCAACAGGACGGCGCCGAGCACTTCGAGCACGGAGAAACCGATCAACGCCCACAACCGTCCCCGAAGACGTTGCCAGGCTTGGCTGATGGTGATTCCGGCGCCGAAGACCGCACGGCCCACGACGACGGTGAGCATGCCGCTCAGAAGGATCGCCGACAAGCCGGTGGCGACGGCCCCGGCCATGCTCGACAGCGACGAACCGATCAGCAGGTCCGTCGACATCTGCTCGCCGCTCAGCGTCGGATCGAGGCGACCCGCGACGGCGAGCGGGCCGACCGACAACACGAGCGCGAGCAGTTGGGTCGCGACCACGACCACCGTGGTCAGGCCTAGGGTCGCTTTGGGGTTGGCGCGGATGTAGGTGATGGCGCCGTTGAAGATGTCGGCCAGGGTCAGTGGCCGCAGCGGGATGACGCCGGGCCGAAGCGGTGGCGGCGCGCCGTAACCCGGTGGCGGCGCGCCGTAACCCGGTGGCGGCGCACCGTAGCCGGGCGGCGGATAGCCGGGCGGGCCACCGTACGGCGACGGGGGATACCCCTGCGGGGCATAGCCCGGCGGCGGATAACCCGACGGGGGCGGATATCCGGGCGGCGCCCCGTATCCCGGGGGCGGATACCCGGGCTGTGGGTAACCCGGTGTCGGTGGGCCGGGCACGGCGGATCCACCGGCAGGGTTGCTCATGGCCACCATCCTGTCGGCCGCGACGCGAATTGACAACGTCGTCGGGCCGTCGGACGGCGCCGCGGCGTAGGTTGGCGCCATGTCCGAAACCCCTGCACTCAAGGATCGGTTGCGCGCGGACCTGACGGCCGCGATGAAGGCCCAGGACAAACTGCGCACGGCGACGCTGCGGATGCTGCTCACCGCGATCGCAAACGAGGAGGTGGCGGGGAAGACCTCGCGGGAGTTGACCGACGAGGAGGTGCTCAAGGTGCTCGCCAGGGAGTCCAAGAAGCGTGGCGAAGCCGCCGAAATCTATACCCAGCACGGCCGTGGTGAGCTGGCCGCCACCGAACACGCCGAGGCGCGGGTCATCGACGAGTATCTGCCGACGCCGCTCACCGACGCCGAACTCGCCGACGTGGTCGACACCGCGATCGCGCAGGTCGCCGAGGCGATCGGGGAGCGGCCCGGCATGAAGCAGATGGGCCAGGTGATGACCGCCGCGAGGGCCATCGCCGCAGGTAAGGCCGACGGCGCACGCCTCGCCGCGGCCGTCAAAGCCAGGCTGTAGCCGGTTTTCGGGCAGCCCGCCGGGGTACCCCGAAGCCATGACGCGGTTCGGATACACCCTGTTGACAGAACAAAGCGGCCCCAAAGAGCTTGTCCACTACGCCGTTTCGGCAGAACGCGCCGGCTTCGACTTCGAAGTGAGCTCCGACCACTACTTTCCGTGGCTGGCCTCGCAAGGCCACGCGCCCTACGCCTGGTCGGTGCTCGGTGCCGTCGCCCACGCCACCGAGCGGGTCGAGCTGTTCACCTACGTCACCTGCCCCACCATGCGCTACCACCCGGCGATCGTCGCGCAGAAGGCCGCCACGCTGCAGCTTCTCGCCGACGGGCGGTTCACCCTCGGCCTCGGCACCGGCGAGAACCTCAACGAGCACGTGGTCGGCCAACGCTGGCCGACGGTGGCCCGACGCCAGGAGATGCTGCGCGAAGCCATTCAGATCATCCGTGAGCTGTTCACCGGTGAACTGGTCGACTGGAAGGGCGAGTACTTCGAGGTCGACTCCGCCCGGCTGTGGGATCTGCCGGACATCCCGGTGGCCATCGCCGCCGCCGTCTCCGGTGAACGGTCGGTGGAGACGTTCGCGCCGCTGGCCGACCATCTGATCGCCGTCGAACCGAACAAGGACCTCGTCGGCGCTTGGCACGAGGCGCGCCGCGCCACCGGGCTGCCCGGCGATGTGCGCGTCGTCGGACAGATCCCGATCTGCTGGGATCCCGACCGCGACGCCGCCGTGCGGCGTGCCCACGACCAGTTCCGGTGGTTCGGCGGGGGGTGGGCGGTCAACTCCGACCTGCCGACGACGGCCGGGTTCGACGGGGCAACGCAGTTCGTGCGCCCCGAGGACGTCGCCGAATCGATCCCGTGCGGACCGGATCTGGACGCGATCGTCGACGCGGTAAGCAAGTACTGGCAGGCCGGGTTCACCGACATCGCGATGGTGCAGATCGGCGACGAGAACCAGGATCTGTTCCTCAAGGAGGCCGCCGGCCCGCTGCTGGAAAAAGTGCGATCCGCATCGGGGTGAACCCGTTTGGGGCTGTTCACCCCGGGTATCCCGCCCCGACCTGAACAGTCCAACAGCCGGGAGGCGCCAATGTTCGTGCACAACAAAGATCTCCAATTCGAGGTGCGGGTCGAGAAGCCCGACCCTCGGTTCGCGACCCTGCTTCAGGAGCAGTTCGGCGGCGCCAACGGCGAACTCAAGGCCGCGATGCAGTACTTCACGCAGGCGTTCGTGCTGCGCCAGAAGAACCCGAAGATGTACGACCTGTTCATGGACATCGCCACCGAGGAGTTCAGCCACCTGGAGATGGTCGGGTCGATGATCACGATGCTGCTCGACGGCCTCAACGACGACCTCAAGATGGCCAACGAGCGGTGCGACTGGATGCCCGCGGTGGCCAGCCGCGACGGCCGCGACGAGATCATCCACAGCGTCGCGGTCAACCCGCTGTTCTTCACGCTGTCCGGGGGTGGCCCGGACGTGAAGGACTCCGCGGGCGTGCCGTGGCAAGGCACCTTCGTCAACGCCAACGGCGACCCGACCGTCGACCTGCGCAGCAACCTGGCGGCCGAATCGCGCGCGAAGATCGTCTACGAGTACCTCAAGCAGTTCACCGACGACCCGGGCGTGCAGGACACCCTGACGTTCCTGATGAGCAGGGAGGTCGCTCACTTCCAGCAGTTCACCGCGGCGCTCAACGAGTTGCCGGTGAACTTCCCGCCCGGGCAGCTGCCCGGTGACGACCGGTTCCAGAACGTGGCGTTCAACATGTCCAACGGTGCCGGATCGGTGCGGGGACCGTGGAACGAGGGCCAGGGCCCGTGGCCCGAGGGCATGAAGTGGGATTACGTCGAAAAGCCCGAGCAGCAGTGGCTTGGCACCAAGAAGCGGGAGAACAAGGGCGACCAGCGGTGTCCCGACGGCCAACCCGCGGTGCAGGGCGAAAAGCCGTTCACCCACGAACAGCACAGTGCCACCAGCTGATCGACCCTCGAAAAGGCCGGTGCCCCAGCGGCACCGGCCTTTTCACGCGCCTACTTCATCTGGGGGTCGGGCGGATTCTCGGCTTCGCGGCCGCTGGCGGCGTCACGGATGTGATCGACGATCGCGGCGCCCATCCCCATGGTCTTCTGCACCAGCGGGTTGGACGGGGTGTCGGGGTGGGGCCGTGTCGGCGCCACCTTCTTGGCCGCCTCGAGTTTGTCACCGAGCTTCTCGCGGTCCTTGCGGCTGACCGCGGCCTCGAACTTCGGCCACACCACCTCCTGCTCGAACAGGATGTGCTCGCGGCCGATCTTGACGAACTCCTGCAGCGCGTCGTGATAGTCGGCCTCACCGGGGTTGCCGTCTTCGAGACGCTGCAGAAGTTCCTTGCCGGCCTGTTCCTGGCTGATCGCCTCGTCGGCCAGTTCGTCGCCGTCCTCGAGCGCGTCGCGGACCGCCGGCCAGAAGAACTGCTCCTCGATCGCCTCGTGCTGGGACTCGGCGATCACCAGGTTGGTCACCATGGTTTGCAGCCCGCTGCGCTGGGCGCCGTCACCGGTGGGCGCCCCGTCGAGCACCTCCAGCATGCCGAGCACGCTCTTGTGGTCTTCACGCAGAAACTTCAGTGCGTCCATATCGCTGCCTTTCAAGAGTCATAGTCCGCTGCGGCATACCCGGGGCCCGGTGGTTGAAACAGCCCCGCGGCGGGTAGTTCGACTCCCATGACGCGCGGAAAAGGTATCTACGACGACGAAAAGGCCGACGAGCCCAAGGGCGGGCGGCCAGGTCCCAAAGACGAAGGCAACGAAGGCGGAATGGCGACCCGGGAGGTCGCTCCCGACGTCGCGGAATCCGGTGGGGAGCCGACCGCCTGAAGGCCGTGGCGTGTCACTGCGCGTCGCGGCCTTCACGGCTGCGTCGATAGGCCGCGCGCCGAAACTCACCGAGCCATCGCGGAAGCAGCGTGACGTCGGGGTCGCTGTGCATCGTGGGGTCGAACGCGATGTCATCGCTGCTCGGATCGAGATGGCGAAGCGTCAGCCGCGCCAGCGGTTGAAACTGCCCGGAGCGCGGCGCCTGATCGATATCGAAAACCATTCCATCGGAATCGATTTGGTCGCGAACGGTCTGCAGCGACAGGCCGCCGGATTCGAGCGGGGTGGCCAGCTTGGCCCGCACCCACCAGGCGGCTCCGCGGTATTGCAGCGGCATCAGGCTGGAGAACGTCGCGCCCTGCCACCCGAGGATGGGGGCGAGCGCCACGCGGCTGCCAGCGAGCGTCGACGCCAACAGCACGTCCCATGGCGTGCATCCGTGCAGATCCTGCGGGGGCGGCATGCGCCACGCCAGCCCGGCGACATCCGGCAGCGAGCCCGGCGAACCGACGCCCTTCGACACCCGGCCGATCACGTCACACGACTCCATCGGCAGCCCTTCGCCGTCCGGCGCGACCCGCTCGAGCAACCCCTCGGCGCGCACGCCGCTGGGGTGAAACAACCGGCGACCGCGAAGGGCCGCGCCGAGCCGGACCGGCAGCGCAGCGATGTCAGATGTACCCACGGTGGTGGTGTGCCCGCGTGCCGGTGGAACAAAACCGGGTTTCAACCACCCCGATATAGGGCATTAATTCACGGCTAGTGCTGCGATCCCGCAGCGAACTTTGTCGAAAGGGCCGATGTGACTACTGCCTACACCGACCTGAGTAGCCCGGTCGCAGTCGAGGGTGTGTATGCCCCGCAAGAAGACTCCCAGCTCCTCATCGATGCCATGGAGAAAACCGGTCTGGCACAGGGTAACCGGGTCGCCGACCTGTGCACCGGCTCCGGAGTGGCCGCCATCGCGGCCGGCGAGCAGGACGCCAAGCAGGTCACCGCGTTCGACATCTGTCCACGAGCGGTGTACTGCGCACGCAACAACGTGGCGACCGCGGGGGTCGACGTCGCCGTGCATCTGGGTTCGTGGGCGCGGGCCGTGGAGTTCGGACCCTATGACCTGGTGATCTGCAACCCCCCGTACGTGCCGCACGATCCCAGCCTCGACGACGCGCTGCTGTCGCACATCGGACCTGCCCGGGCATGGGATGCGGGATACGACGGCCGCCTGGTCCTGGACCCGCTGTGCGCGGCGGTGCCCGCGCTGCTTGCCGACGGCGGTTCGTTTCTGGTGGTGCAGTCGGAGTTCGCCAGCCCGCGCCAGACGCTGGGTGCCCTGGCAGCCGCCGGCATGGACGCGGAAATCGTTGCTTACCAATGGATTCCGTTCGGTCCGGTATTGACCGCGCGGGCCGACTGGCTGGAGCACACCGGTCGCCTCGAGCCGGGGCGCCGCGAAGAGGAGCTCGTCGTGATTCGGGCCGACAAGCCATGAGCGACAATCAGCCGCGCACGGTGCGGATCGTCCCGTCCGGACCGGTCATGGTGCAGGGTCCGGTGCGGATCGAGATGCCCGACGGCAGCATCGTGGAGTCCGACCGGTTCATGGTCGCGATCTGCGCGTGCAAGCGCAGCAAGGATTACCCGTTCTGCGATACCAGCCATCGGTGCAAACGGCGCGCCGAGGCGACCGCCAAGGCGTCAGACAAGCGGTCGGCGTAGCGACGAGCGGTTGTCGGTCCAGCAGTCCATCAGGTGCTTGGCCAGCCGCTCCTCCACGACGTCGCGGGCCCGGATTCCGAACACCACATCGCGTTCCAACTGCGGTTCACGCGCGACCAGATCCCCGACGACGTCGGTGCGCACGACCTGTTCGTGGACGGCGTCGGCGACGACGTGCTCCTGGTAGAACGCCACGCACGGTTCCGGCGCGCCCATCCGTTCGAGGGCCTGCACCAGGCGGCGGGAACCGGGTGAGGAGGTGATCTCCGTCGACGCGAAGTGCCCGATCGTGGCACCGCGAAGCTCCCGGTGCAACCCGAACAGCGACATCAGGTTGACCGAGGCCAGCGCATCGGCCGACACCGAGTCGAGGTAGCCGAGGTAGGACGAATCCAGCCCCGCGGCGTCCATGAGGTCGGCGTACAGCTGCTGGTGCACGTGTTCGCCACGGCCGCCACCGAATTCGTCGAACTCGACCGCGACGAACGCGGCCTTGGCGTGTCCCGCCAATCGGGGGATCGCCCAGGCGTGCGGATCGGCTTCCTTGAGGTGATACACCGAGCGATGCACGAAGTACTCCTGCATCTGCTCCCAGGTGCCCTTGTCGCGCAGATAGTAGGACGGACCCTCGCCGTCGACGGGTTCGACCGACAGCTTGTCCATCTCTGCTGCGGCGGTGTCCTCGGCGGAGATCGGACCGACATCGTGGCGCACCGCGCTGAGGAAGATCTCCTCGAGACGGCCCCGCAGATGCAACAGCGAGGGATTCCACTCCCAGCGGGGGCTGACCCCGGCGAACCCGCGATAGTGCAGCTCGTAGCAGATGTAGAGCGCCAGCTGCATGTCCAGCCCGTAGGGGTCTGCCTCGGCCACCGGAACATCGATCGGGTGGGCGTGCAGCGCGGGGCGATCCCGGCGCAGCAGGTCGATGATGGTGGCGGACAGCGGCCCGACGGCCTGGGGCAAAGCGGGTTCGACGAGAGCCGAGGGCGTAGAAGACGTAGAAGACGTAGAAGACAGGGTCACGGCCTTGTTCATTCCCCGCATCGGTGCCGGTCAAACCGTTTAGACGTCCGCTCTCGCGGGTAGCCGGCAGGCAACATGGGTCGAGGGGATCGCAATGTTGGAGCTGGACGTGCTTCTGGCGCTTTACTTCTGTGGCTGGGTCGTCGTCTCGATAGGCCTGTATGTCGCGGGTAGGCGGTTCGCGGACGACGCCGCGCCGCACACGTTCGGGGTCAGCGTCCTCGGCGGGGCGGTGTGGCCGCTGCTGCTCGTCGGCGTGGTCGAGGCGAGCTCCATCGTGGTGCTGACCAAACTGCAGCCGAAGTCGGCCGAGGAGGTCAGCGCTTGTTGAGCATGCCGGCGTCGACGGGCACGACGGTGCCGGTCACGTAGCGGGCGTCGTCGGAGGCCAGCCACGCAACCGCATTGGCGACGTCGCGCGCCTCGACACAGTCGACCGGCATCGCGTTCTCCAGCACGCGGGCGAAGGCGGGCTCGTACTTCTTGAGCACGCTGAGATCACCGTTGTTCGACATCGGTGTCGCGACGGTGGTCGGTGCCACGCTGTTGACGCGGATGTAGTGCGGGGCAAGGTAATTGGCGTATGCGCGCATCAGGCCGACGACGCCGTGCTTGGCGGCGGTGTAACCGAGCATCCCGCCGGAGACCACCGGGGCGCCGATGAGGCCGCCGGTCGAGCTGGTCAGGATGATCGAGCCGCCGCGGTCCTGCGCGAGCAGCGTCGGCACGGCGACCCGCAGCGTGTTCCACACCCCCTTGAGGTTGACGTTGACGACGTCGTCCCACTGCTCGTCGTCGGAGGCCATGCTGCCCGGGCCGATACCGGCGTTGGCCACCACGATGTCCACCCCGCCCAGTGCGGCCACGCCGTCGTCGAAGGCCTTCTGAAGCGCCGCGACGTCACTGACGTCAACCACATGAGCCACGATGCGTCGGCCCAGGGACTCGACCTGCCCCACGGTCTCGTCCAGGTCCTCCGGCGTCGACATCGGATAGGCCACCGTGGGGTATTGCGCGCATACGTCGACGGCGATGACGTCGGCGCCCTCCTCGGCGAGGCGGACCGCGTGCGCGCGGCCCTGGCCACGCGCGGCCCCCGTGATGAAAGCGACCTTGCCGTCCAGTTTGCCCATGGCTACTCCTGTTCAGTGCCCGTTCAGCGTCCCGAAGTCAGATGCCGCAGACAGTAGCGGTGGGCGGTTGTCCAGAAGGTGAAACGAATCGAGTTCGCAGGAAGTCCTGCGCTCACTGAGTCGGGGTGGCGGGATTTGAACCCACGACCTCTTCGTCCCGAACGAAGCGCGCTACCAAGCTGCGCCACACCCCGCGTGAAGCCACGACAGCCTATCGCACCGGCGGGGGGCGAAGCCAAACGCTCCGGCGCCGCCTACGCCTCGCGATTTCTACCGCAGGGCTGTGGAAACCGTCCCGCCCACGACCCTGGTGTAGAACTCGCGAGCGACAACGACCGGCGAATGTGGGCTGCGACACGCCGAGGGATGGATGGCGATGTCGGTGGCGTTATGCACACTGACGCACAGAGACCAACGAAGCGAGGCGTGAGATGACCGTCCTAGGCGCATCCATCTACGTGGGGTTCTTCGTCATGGCCGCGCTGTGGCTGTTCCTGACCTCCGACGGCCCCCTTCTCGGCGAGCCCGACGATCAGGGCCAGCGACCCGAGCGCTCGAACTCGGAAAGCACCGACGCGGCCTCAGCGGACTCCAGCCCCTGGCTGGTGAGCCACTCGTCGCAGAAGTAGGTGTCGGCATAGCGGTCGCCGCTGTCGGCCAGCAACGTCACCACCGAACCGCGACGGCCGTCGGCCAGCATCTCCGCCAGCAACCCGAACGCGCCCCACAGATTCGTGCCCGTCGACGGGCCCACCCGCCGGCCCAGCACGGCGCTGGCGTGGCGCGCGGCGGCCACCGATGCGGCGTCGGGAACCTGGACCATCCGATCGACCACGTCGGGCAGAAACGACGGCTCCACCCGCGGCCTGCCGATGCCCTCGATGCGTGACGACATCCCGGTCACCACGTCGCGGCGCTGCACGTACGACGGATAGAACGCCGAGTTCTCCGGGTCCACCACGCACAGCCTGGTGGCGTGCCGGCGGTAACGGATGAACCGGCCGATCGTCGCGCTGGTGCCGCCGGTGCCCGCGCCGACGACGATCCAGTCCGGGATCGGATGCGCTTCGTCGCGCATCTGCTCGAAGATCGACTCGGCGATGTTGTTGTTGCCGCGCCAGTCGGTGGCCCGCTCGGCGTTGGTGAACTGGTCGATGAAATGACCGCCCGTCTCCGCGGCGAGCCGCTCGGCCTCCTCATACATCTGGGACGATTCGGCCACGAAATGGCAACGGCCGCCTTGTGATTCGATGAGCGCGATCTTGCTGGCGCTGGTGGTCTGCGGCATCACCGCGATGAACGGCAGCCCCAGCAGCGCCGCGAAGTAGGCCTCCGACACCGCCGTCGAACCCGAGGACGCCTCGATGACCGTGGTGTTCTCGTGGATCCAGCCGTTGCACAGCCCGTAGAGGAACAACGACCGCGCCAGCCGGTGTTTGAGGCTCCCGGTGATGTGGGTGGACTCGTCCTTGAGGTACAGCTGCACGTCGCAGCGGTCCGCCCACGACGACGGCAGCGGATAGCGCAGCAAATGGGTGTCGGCGCTGCGCCGGGCGTCGGCCTCGATTAGCCGCACCGCGTTGTCGACCCACGCGCGTGAATGGCCCCGGGTGGCGACGGCGCTGCGCAAGGCTTACCGCACGGACACGCTCGGATGAGACTGACCCACCCGGGTGCCAACGTCGCGCCCGCCCGTCGGCGCGGGCACCAGCGTCAACAGCGTGGCGTCCGGGCGGCAGCAGAACCGCAGCGGCGCATACGGCGACGTGCCGATGCCTGCCGACACGTGCAGCTGCATGTGGGCGCCCCACCGCGACGGGCCCTTGGCCCGCGATCGGTCCAGGCCGCAGTTGGTGACCAGCGCGCCGTAGAACGGCAGGCACAGCTGGCCGCCGTGGGTGTGGCCGGCCATCACCAGCTGGTAGCCGTCGGCAGCGAAGCGGTCCAGCACGCGCGGCTCGGGTGAATGTGTCAGCCCGAGCTTGAGATCGGCCGCGGCGGGCGCCGGGCCGGCGATGGTGTCGTAGCGGTCCCGGGACAGGTGCGGGTCATCCACACCGGCGGCCGCGATCCGCAACCCGTTGACGGTGAACTCGCGACGGTTGTGAGTCAGGTCCAGCCAACCGCGCTCGGTGAACGCCGCCCGCAGGTCCTGCCACGGCAGCGGTTCGCCGTGCACGCGGTGGCCGGGATTGGCCAGGTAGTTCAGCGGGTTCTTCGGGCGCGGACCGAAGTAGTCGTTGCTGCCGAAGATGAACACGCCCGGAATCGCGAGCAGTTCCGTCAACGACTGCACCACGGCGGGCACGGCCTTCGGGTGGGCCAGGTTGTCGCCGGTGTTGACCACCAGGTCGGGTTCGAGCGCCACCAGCTCACGCAGCCACGCCTGCTTGCGCCGCTGACCGGGCCGCATGTGAATGTCGCTGATGTGCAGCACCCTCAGCGGCGAGGTCCCCGGGGACAGCACCGGCATCGTGACCTCGCGCAGCACGAAGGCGTTGCGCTCGATGATCGAGCCGTAGGCGATGCCGGCGGCCAGCGCACCCGCGCTGACCGCGGCGGCGCTTTTCAGGGTCGACGGCGACGACCGGGTCGTCGAACGGGATGAACGCGCAGGCATGTCAGTGAGCCTACTGCCACTCGCCGACGGTTACCTCTTTGCACAGGTCGGCGTGGGCAACCCCACAACCCCGATCAGCCCGGCGGCGGGGGCGGCGGAGGCGGCGGCCCGAGCACCGGAACCGTGATCGGCGGCAGGCCCGGGATCTGCACGACAGTCTCGCCGACCGGGACCGGCAGCCCCGGAACCCCCGGCGGAGCCTCCGGCGGGGGCGGCGGGGCCGGAGGAATGCCGTTGGAGATCTGCAACGTGATGATCGAGCCCGGCACCGTCTGCCCGCTCGGCGACGTACCGACCACCGTGCCGTACGACGACGAGCTGTTCACCGGCGTGGCGTCGTTGGCGACCTGAAAGCCCGCGTCGCGCAGCCGCTGCCGAGCGGTCTCCTGCGTCAGCCCGGCCACGCTCGGCACCTTCGAACCGGGCGCGCCGTCGACGAAACGCGGATCGGTCGGCGGCAGGTTGACCTCGCCGAAGGCGGTGGCGATCGGCTTCATCGCCGCGAACCAGGTCCTGGCGGGCTCGTTGCCGCCGTACAGGTTGCCGTTGCCGCCGCACTTGCGGAGCGGGAACGAACACAGCGATCCCGGCGACGCCGAGTCGTCGTAGATGTAGCTGGCGCCAGCCAGCTGGTTGGTGAAGCCGAGGAAGCCCGACGAGCGGTGCGCCTCGGTGGTGCCGGTCTTACCCGACATCGGCAGGTCCCAGCCCACCGAGCCCGCTGCACCCGCGGCGGTGCCAGCCCCCTTGTCGTCCTTGCTCAGCGCGTTGGCCAGCGTGTTGGCCAGCCCCTCGGGCACCACCTGCTCACACGTCTCGGTGGTCACCGACACCTGCTCGCCGTGCCGGTCGATGACCTCGGCGATCGGGTTGGGCGGACACCACATCCCGCCGGAGCCCAGGGTGGCGGCGACGTTGGCCAGCTCGAGCGGGTTGACCTCGATGGGTCCCAGCGTGAACGAGCCGATGTTCTGGCGCTTGACGAAGTCGGCGAGGCTCTCGTTGCTCTCGGGGTCATAATCACGCGCGGTGCCGGGCAACGCGTAGGACCGCAGGCCCAGCTTGACGGCCATGTCGACCGCGCGCGGCACGCCGATCTGCGAAATCAGCTTGGCGAACGCGGTGTTGGGGGAGGTTGCCAAGGCGTCGGTCACGTTCATGCTGCCGCGGTAGTTGCCCGCGTTCTCCACGCACCACGTCGCGGGCGGGCAGCCCCTCGCGCCGCCGCTGCCCAAACCCTTGGCCTGGAACCGGGCCGGGGCGTCCAGCTGCGCGTTGATGCCCATGCCCATCTCCATCGCGGCGGCGACGGTGAAGACCTTGAAGATCGACCCGGCGCCGTCGCCGACGAGCGAGAACGGCTGCGGCTGCATGGTCTCTTCGGCATCGGAGTTCAGGCCATAGGTGCGGCTGCTGGCCATCGCCAGCACCGGATGGGACTCCTTGCCCGGCCTTATCACGCTCATCACGCTGGCCACACCGTCGCGCTCGGCGTCGGCGAACTGGTTGACCGCCGACTTGACCGACGCCTGCACGTCGGGATCCAGGGTGGTCTTGATCAGGTAGCCGCCCTTGGCGACCTGTTCCTTGCTGATGCCCGCGCGGGCCAGGTACTCCAGGGCGTAGTCGCAGAAAAAAGCCCGGTCACCGGCGGCGATGCAGCCGCGCGGCAGTTCTTTGGGCTGGGGCAGGATCCCGAGGGGTTTCTCCTTGGCTGCGCGCAGCGCGGCGGCCTCCTCGGGCAGGTTCTCGATCATCGTGTCGAGCACGACGTTGCGGCGCGCCAGCGCACCGTCGGGGTTGGTGTAGGGGTTCAGGGTGCTGGTGGACTGCACCAGCCCGGCCAGCAGCGCCGCCTGCTCCCAGTTGAGTTCGGAGGCGTCGACGCCGAAGTAGGTCTGCGCGGCGTCCTGCACCCCGAACGCGCCGTTGCCGAACGACACCAGGTTCAGGTAGCGGGTCAAGATCTCGGGCTTGGTGAACGTCTTGTCCAGGGTCAGCGCCATCCGGATCTCGCGCAGCTTGCGCGCCGGCGTGGTCTCGACGGCCGCGCGCCGTTCGGCCTCGGTCTGCGCGATGACCAGCAACTGGTAGTTCTTGACGTACTGCTGCTCGATGGTGGAGCCACCGCGGGTGTCGAGGTTGCCGGACAGGTAGCCGGAAAGGCCCGTCAGCGTGCCCTGCCAGTCCACGCCATTGTGCTCGGCAAACCGCTTGTCCTCGATGGACACGATCGCCAGCTTCATCGTGTTGGCGATGTCCTCGCTGGGCACCTCGAACCGACGCTGGGAATACAGCCACGCGATGACGTTGCCCTTGGCGTCTACCATCGTCGAGACCTGCGGCACCTCGCCCTCGACCAACTGCGCGGACCCGTTGGCGACCACATCGGAGGCCCGGTTGGAGATCAGGCCGGCACCACCCACCAAGGGAAACATCAACGCCGCGGCCAGCACACTGGCCAGCAGGCAACACCAGGCCAGCTTGACGACCGTGACCGTTGTCGGCGGTCGCGGCGGCTGACTCTCTGGCATGGCTACAGAGTAGCTACGCGGATTCGGCCGCAAAACGGGCTGCGTCGATCGGCAGGCAAAAGAACCTCCGAGCAGCACACATATGGTCGCCGCCGTCAATTTTGGGCGCTGACGGCACGGTCGTCCCAAAAAAGTGGCTAACTACCCATTGCGCAAAACCCCCTGACCACCTAAGTTGAGCTAACAGTGCGATGCAGGTCACATTAGGACCCTGCACTGTGGCGTAGATCGCAATCGCGTTCTACACCGGACGACATGGCCGCCACGGCGTTGGCAGGCGGCAGGGAAAGAAGGGATTTCTCGGGTGTCAGCAACTAGGCCCGCGGCTCGCAGGACAAGCATGACTTCTTCCGCCCACACTGTTGTCCACGGCGCCGAAGCCGAAGCGCGTATCGCTTGGGTGTCTCAGGCTCGCTGCCGTCAGACCGATCCCGACGAACTGTTCGTACGCGGAGCCGCGCAGCGCAAAGCCGCGGTGATCTGCCGGCACTGCCCCGTGATCCTCGAATGCGGCGCCGACGCCCTCGACAACCGCGTCGAGTTCGGCGTGTGGGGCGGCATGACCGAACGCCAGCGGCGCGCCTTGCTCAAGCAGCACCCCGAGGTCGTTTCCTGGGCCGACTTCTTCGCCGCCCAACGCAAGCACCGCAGCGCCGGCTAGGCCGCTACGCGGCTCTAGCCTGATCGGCCGCTAGGACGCCGCCTCGCCGGTGATCTGATCGGCGATCGCGCGCAGCGCCTCCAGATCCGACACGTCGAACGGCAGCGACGGCACGCCGACGATCGGCACGTGCGGGTTCGCTCCTGTGAACCGCGACAGCAGTCGGACCTCGCGTTTTGCCGTCATCGCGCGATCGGCGTGGATCCTGAGCACGGCCGCGGTCAACGAGTTCGGGTCCTTCTTCTCGAGCTCCTCGGCGGTCTCCTCGGCCTTGTCCGCGTGCAGGTCGCACAGCGTGGGATGGGTGCGGTTGAGGATCAACCCGGCCAGCGGCATGTGCTCCTCGGAGAGCCGGTCGACGAAGAACGAGGCTTCGCGTAGCGCGTCAGGTTCGGGCGCGGAGACCACGACGAACTGGGTGCCGCGTCGCTTGAGCAACTCATACGTGCGGTCCGCTTTCTCCCGGAACCCGCCGAACGTGGCATCCAGAGACTGAACGAAACCGGCTGCGTCGGCAAGCATTTGAGAGCCCAACACAGTCGACAAGGCCTTCATCGCCAGCCCGACCGCACCGGTCACGAGGCGGCCGAATCCTCGACTGGGCGCCAACAGCAGCCGCCACAGTCGGCTGTCCATGAAGCTGCCCAACCGTTTTGGCGCGTCGAGAAAGTCCAAGGCGTTGCGCGACGGCGGAGTATCCACCACGACCAGATCCCATTTATCTTGCGCGAGAAGCTGTCCCAGCTTCTCCATCGCCATGTACTCCTGTGTGCCCGCCAGCGATGTGGCGACCGTCTGGTAGAACTGGTTGTCCAGAATCGCGTCGGCCCGATCGGCGCCGGAGTACTGGATCACCATCTCGTCGAAGGTGCGGCGCATGTCGAGCATCATCGCGTGCAGCCCGCCGGGTACCTCCGGAGCCAACGGAACACGCTGGGGGGTGTTGCCGAGATCGGCGATGCCGAGCGCCTGGGCCAGGCGCCGGGCCGGGTCGATCGTCAACACCACCACGGTGCGGCCGTATTCGGCCGCCCGCAGCGCCATCGCGGCCGCCGTCGTGGTCTTGCCGACACCGCCTGCGCCGCAGCACACCACGACACGGTTGGAGGTGTCCTTGATGATCGAGCGCATGTCGAGCGCCGGTGGGGTGGTACTCATCTACATCTCCTCAACGGTCTGATGGGCCTACCGGACGCCCTGCTGCGCAAGCTCTTCGGCGAGCTCATACAGGCTGCCCAGATCAACGCCGTCGGCGATCTGCGGCAGCGCAAGGCGCGCCACATCGAGCGCGTCGAGTTGTTCAGCGCTCTCCGCGCGAGCCTTGATTCGGGTGGCGTGCTGGATCGCCTCGGTGAGCAGTCCAGCGAAATCCTTGTCGGACAGTGTGATCCCGACCTCGGCAAGAGTGGATCGCACCTCGTCGGCGTCGATGTCGCCCTCGGCGGCCTTCGCCAGATCTTCCGGTGACAGGTACGCCGGGATGTTGCGGTTGACGATGACGCTGCCGATCGGCAGACCGAGCGCCTTGAGCTCGTCGATGGCCTCCAGCGTCTCCTGGATCGGCAGCGCCTCCAACAGCGTGACGAGATGAATCGCGGTGAGATCGGAATGCAGCACCTTGACGACGCTTTCGGCCTGCCCGTGCACCGGCCCGCCCTTGGCCAGATCGGAAACGGCCTTGGTGACGTCGAGGAACCGGGCGATGCGCCCGGTCGGCGGCGAGTCCACCACGACGGCGTCGTACACCGGGTGCTTGCCCTTTTCGGCGCGGGTCACGACCTCGCGGATCTTTCCGGTGAGCAGCACATCTC
Organism: Mycolicibacterium pulveris; assembly: GCF_010725725.1. Classification (NCBI taxonomy): domain Bacteria; kingdom Bacillati; phylum Actinomycetota; class Actinomycetes; order Mycobacteriales; family Mycobacteriaceae; genus Mycobacterium; species Mycolicibacterium pulveris. The sequence goes on from NZ_AP022599.1 coordinate 2,814,552, forward strand.
GCAGCCCGGGGGCGATCGTCGTCGCGAACTCCACCGCGCCGATCCTGCGCATCGCGCGCCCGGCCAGCCCGAGGTTGTAGAACATGTCGAGGTATTCCAGGAACGCCGCCTCGGTGTCGATCGCCAGCGCGTTGACCTGGCCGCCGCCCTCGGCGGTGGCGATCTTGACCTCTTCATACGGCAGCGGCGGAACGTCGAAAAGCTGCGCAATGCCTTGGCGCCCTTCGACTTCCACCAGCAGCACCTTGCGCCCGCCGGCGGCTAGTGCTAACGCCAAAGCCGCGGCGATTGTCGACTTGCCGGTACCGCCCTTGCCGGTGACGAAATGCAGGCGCGCCTTGGTGAGGCGAGACGGCCAGCCGACGGAATGCTTGCCGTTGATAGTGGAAGCCACCAGTGCATGCTAACGAAGTGGTTTGCGGGCTCATGACGCCCGCAGCCGCATTTGACCGCCGGATAAGCTCGGCATATGACCGAACCGACCCGTTGGGAGTACTCCACCGTCCCGTTGCTCACCCACGCGACCAAGCAGATCCTCGACCAGTGGGGCGAGGATGGCTGGGAACTGGTGGCGGTGCTGCCGGGGCCCACCGGTGAACAACACGTCGCCTACCTCAAACGACCGAAATGACTCCGGAGCCGGAGGGCCGGCGACATCAGACTCCGGAGCCGGAGGGCCGGCGACATCAGACCCCGGCCGGCCGGTTGGCCGAGTTGGGCATCGAACTGCCCGCGTTGGTGCCCCCGCTGGCGGCCTATGTGCCCGCGGTGCGCACCGGCAACCTGGTCTACACCGCCGGGCAGCTGCCGATGAAAGACGGCGCGCTGGCGCAGACCGGCAAGGTGGGCGCCGAGGTGAGCCCCGAGGAGGGCAAGGCGCTGGCGCGGGTGTGCGCGCTCAACGCGCTGGCCGCGGTGCATTCGCTGACCGGCATCGACGCGATCACCCGGGTGGTAAAGGTGGTCGGGTTCGTCGCGTCGGCGCCGGGGTTCTACGGCCAGCCCGGGGTGGTCAACGGCGCCTCGGAGCTGTTCGGCGAGGTTTTCGGCGACGCGGGCGCGCACGCCCGGTCGGCGCTCGGGGTGTCGGCGTTGCCGCTGGACGCCCCGGTGGAAGTCGAGATCATCGTCGAGGTGGCGTGAGCCAGCGGTGACCCTCGAGCATCCCGCCTACGGGCAGCTGCGGCCGGTGACCCAGACCGCGTCGGTGCTGCTGTGCGACAACCCCGGCAAGATGACGCTCGACGGCACCAACACCTGGGTGCTGCGCGGACCGGGCAGCGACGAGATGGTGCTCGTCGACCCCGGGCCTGATGAGGACGACGAGCACGTCGCGCGGCTCGCCGAACTCGGCGACATCCCGCTGATCCTGATCAGCCACCGCCACGAGGACCACACCGGCGCCATCGACCGCATCGTCGAGCGCACCGGCGCGGTGGTCCGCTCGATGGGCAGCGGATTCCTTCGCGGGCTGGGCGGACCGCTCACCGACGGCGAGGTCATCGAGGCGGCGGGGCTGCGGATCACCGTGATGGCCACCCCGGGGCACACCGCGGACTCGGTGTCGTTCGTCCTCGACGACGCGGTGTTGACCGCCGACACGGTGCTGGGCCGCGGCACCACCGTGATCGACAAGGAGAACGGCAGCCTGCAGGAGTACCTGGAGTCGTTGCGCCGGCTGCGCGGCCTGGGCGGGCGCACGGTGCTGCCCGGCCACGGGCCCGAGCTCGCCGATCTTCAGGCCGTCAGCGACATGTATCTGGCCCACCGCGCAGAGCGGCTCGAGCAGGTGCGCGCGGCGTTACGGGAGCTCGGCGACGACGCAACCACCCGCCAGATCGTCGAGCACGTGTACACCGACGTCGATGAAGAACTCTGGGACGTCGCCGAATGGTCCGTGCAGGCCCAGCTGGACTACCTGCGAGCCTGACCCCTGGGGCGCCCCAATTCTCGCCCCAATTCTCGCCCAAAGGGACAAACGGGCGGGAAAGTGTGAGTAAATCCCGCCATTTCGTCGATCTCGGCGAACGAAACGGCGCAGATGATTAGCGGGCGCGGCGGGCCAGCCGCTCGGAGTCAGAGATCAGTACGCTCTTGCCCTCCAGTCGAATCCAGCCGCGATGTGCGAAGTCGGCGAGCGCCTTGTTGACGGTCTCGCGCGAGGCCCCGACGAGCTGAGCGATCTCCTCCTGGGTCAGGTCGTGCGTCACGCGCAGCGCGCCGCCCTCCTGGGTGCCGAAGCGCTGGGCCAACTGAAGCAGTTGCTTGGCCACGCGGCCGGGCACGTCGGTGAAGATCAGGTCGGCCAGGTTGTTGTTGGTGCGGCGCAGGCGGCGGGCCAGCACCCGCAGCAGCTGCTCGGCGATCTCGGGGCGATCGGCGATCCACGATCGCAGCGCGTCGCGGTCCATCGTGACGGCGCGCACCTCGGTGATCGTGGTGGCGCTCGACGTCCGCGGCCCGGGGTCGAAGATCGACAGCTCGCCGAACATGTCCGACGGGCCCATGATGGTGAGCAGATTCTCGCGGCCGTCCGGCGATCGTCGCCCGATCTTGATCTTTCCGGACACGATGATGTACAACCGGTCGCCTGGCTCCCCTTCGGCGAACACGGTATGCCCCCGGGGGAAGTCGACGGGCTGCAGTTGCTTTGTCAGCGCCGCCACGGCGCTGGGTTCGACCCCCTGGAAGATTCCGGCCCTCGCCAGGATCTCGTCCACGTTGCCCCTCTTAGCCTGTTGGGTGATATGACATGCGCAAGCCGACCTCTAGCCGGTTAGCGAAATCAGTCTAGAGGTACCCCAATTCGCGACCAGCCCACGCTACACACGATTCGCATGTCGAGTCGGCTGAAATCCCGGATTGGCGCTCCGATGACCGTAATACCGCGTTGGCAAATCCGATGTCGCTCCGTTGCTGGTCAGCCTGCTACTTGGCGAATCGTGGGTGTGCTGGCGTTGCCGCGCCCGGTCCAGCGCGGTGCCCATCCCGTCCCGGGCCAGCGTGTCGACGTCCGCGGCCCCGGCGTGGGCGAGGAAAGTGGCCACGTCGGTGGCCGACACCGTGTCGCGGTTGAGACCCGCCTCGAGACGATCGAGGCCCAACGTCGCCAGCATCAGCAACCCCGGAATCAATCCGACCAGCAACCAGGACACAAGGCTGAAGTAAACACGGCCAAGGTCTCAGCGGGATCACGAATTGTCACCGGTCCGCCGTAGCGTCGTTCGGCGATGTCTGACGTCGTCAGTAGGCTGGCCTTCGTGACGGTGGGCGAGACATCAACGGACAAGCCGGCCGCGGCAAAACGCGCCCGGAAATGGGACAGCGAAACCCGCATCGGCCTCGTCCGTCGAGCGCGGCGAATGAATCGGAAACTCGCGCAGGCATTTCCACACGTGTACTGCGAACTGGACTTCACCAACCCGCTCGAGCTCACGGTCGCGACCATTCTTTCCGCGCAGAGCACCGACAAACGGGTCAACCTCACCACGCCCGCGCTGTTCAAGCGCTACCGCACCGCCCGCGACTACGCACAGGCCGACCGCGCCGAACTCGAGGAGCTGATCCGCCCCACCGGCTTCTTCCGCAACAAGGCCAGCGCGCTGATCCGGCTGGGCCAGGAACTCGAGGAGCGGTTCGACGGTCAGGTGCCCGCCACCATGGAGGAGCTGGTCACGCTGCCCGGCGTCGGGCGCAAGACCGCCAACGTCATCCTCGGCAACGCGTTCGGCATTCCCGGCATCACCGTCGACACCCATTTCGGCAGGCTGGTGCGGCGGTGGCGGTGGACCGACGAGACAGACCCGGTCAAGGTCGAGCACGCGGTCGGCGAGCTGATCCCCCGCAAGGAGTGGACCGACCTGAGCCACCGCGTCATCTTCCACGGACGCCGGGTCTGCCACGCGCGTAAACCGGCCTGCGGGGTGTGCGTGCTGGCCGACGACTGCCCCTCGTACGGCCTCGGGCCGACCGACCCCCTGGTCGCTGCGCCCCTGGTCAAGGGCCCCGAAACCGAGCACCTGCTGGCGCTGGCCGGGCTGTAGCCCGCCCGGGGTGGACAACCATGCGCAGCTCGACCCGCTGGACCGTCGCGGTGATGGTCGTCCTGGTCGCGCTGGGCGTGGCGCTGTGGGCAGAACTGGGCGACGACGGCGACGCCGGCACCGGCCCGAAAGACCCGGGCACCGCCCGCGACCGCCGCGACGTCGACACTCCGGAAGCCCTGGCCGGCCCCCGAGCGCGCGCGGACCTTGCGCCGTGCCCGACGCCGGGGGTCGGCGAGGGGCCCGAAGCCCTGCGCGGCATCACCCTGGAATGCGCGGGGGACGGCGCCATGGTCGACGTCGCCCAAGCGCTGGCCGGCCGGACGGTGGTGCTCAACCTGTGGGCCTACTGGTGCGCACCGTGCGCGGCCGAACTGCCCGCGATGGCCGAGTACCAGCGCCGCGCCGGACCCCAGGTCACCGTGCTGACGGTGCACCAGGACGAGAACGAGACCGCGGCCCTGCTGCGACTGGCCGAACTGGGCGTGCGGTTGCCCACCCTGCAGGACGGGCGCCGGTTGATCGCCGCCGCGTTGCGGGTACCGAACGTCATGCCCGCAACCGTGGTTCTTCGCGCGGACGGTACCGTTGCCGACGTCCTGCCGCGCTCGTTTGACAACGCCGACGACATCGCCGCGGCGGTCGACCCGTCGATAGGAGTTCCGGGGTGAGCTGGGTCAGCGAGCACAGTCCGCTGGCCCCGGACGCTGCGCCGCCGTGGCTCAAGTCCCTGCTCGACAACACCGACCAGGTCAAACGGGTCTATCGCCGCCGGGTGCCGCCCGAATTGCTGGGCATGGCGATGACGGCCAGCGCGACGGCGGCCACGCCCGGCGCCGGTCGTGACGCCGCGGTGCTGGTGCTGTTCTCCGGGCCGCCGCAGACGCACACCGGCGGCGTCCCCGAGGACGTCGACCTGCTGGTCACCGTGCGCGCCGCGACGCTGCGGCATCACGCCGGGCAGGCCGCGTTTCCCGGCGGGGCGGCCGACCCCGGCGACCTCACCCCGGTGCACACCGCGCTGCGCGAGGCCAACGAGGAAATCGGCATCGACACCCGTCGGTTGCACCCGGTGGCCACGCTGGAACGGCTGTTCATTCCGCCGTCGGGTTTCCACGTCGTGCCGGTGCTGGCCTACTCCCCGGACCCCGGCCCAGTCGCCGTCGTCGACGAAGCCGAAACCGCGATCGTCGCCCGGGTTCCGCTGCGGGCGTTCATCAACCCCGAAAACCGAATCATGGTGTACCGCAAGGAAAATACCCGGCGTTTCGCGGGCCCGGCGTTTCTGCTCAACGAGATGCTGGTGTGGGGGTTCACCGGGCACGTCATCTCGGCGATGCTCGACGTCGCGGGGTGGGCGCAGCCGTGGGACACCGAGGACGTCCGTGAACTCGACGAGGCAATGGCGCTCGTCGGGCGCGAGGCCGGTTACGGTGAAACACAACCATGACTTCGTCGCAGTGGCTCGACCTCGTTGTTCTCGCCGTCGCCTTCATCGCCGGGCTTTCGGGCTGGCGTTCTGGCGCGCTGGGGTCGCTGCTGTCGTTTCTCGGTGTGGTGCTCGGCGCGGTGGCCGGGGTGCTGCTGGCCCCGCACGTGGTGGCCAACATCGACGGCCCGCGCACCAAGCTGTTCGTGACGTTGTTCCTGATCCTCGCGTTGGTGGTGGTCGGGGAGATCGCGGGCGTGGTACTGGGCCGCGCGGTGCGCGGCGCTATCCGCAACGGGGGGCTGCGGGCGATCGACTCCCTGGTCGGGGTGGCGCTGCAGATCGTCGCGGTGTTGGTGGCCGCGTGGATGCTGACCTATCCGCTGCAATCGTCCGATCAGCCGAACCTGGCCGCCGCGGTGCGCGGCAGCCAGGTGCTCAAGGAGGTCAACGACCTCGCGCCGGACTGGTTGCGGTCGGTGCCGACCCGGTTGTCGGCACTGCTGGACACCTCCGGTCTGCCCGACGTGCTGCAGCCGTTCGGGCGCACCCCGATCGTGGCCGTCGACGCCCCCGACGCCTCGTTGGCCGTCGACCCCGTCGTGGCTGCCACCCGGCCCAGCGTCGTGAAGATCCGCGGGGTCGCGCCGGGCTGCCAGAAGGTGTTGGAGGGCAGCGGGTTTGTGGTGGGCCCCGACCGGGTGATGTCGAACGCGCACGTGGTGGCGGGCTCCGATAGCGTCACCATCGAAGCCGACGGCCAGACGTATGAGGCCTACGTGGTGTCCTATGACCCCGAGGCCGACATCTCGATCCTCGACGTGCCGAACCTGGCGTCGCAGCCGCTGCAATTCGCCGGGGCCCCGGCGTCGACGGGAACCGACGCTGTCGTGATGGGATATCCCGGTGGCGGGGATTTCGTCGCCACACCGGCCCGGGTCCGAGAGATCATCGAGCTCAGCGGGCCCGACATCTACCGCACCAGCACGGTGGAACGTGAGGTGTACACCATCAGAGGCACTGTGCGCCAAGGTAACTCGGGTGGGCCGATGATCGACCGTGACGGCAATGTGCTCGGGGTGGTGTTCGGTGCCGCGGTGGACGACGCCGACACCGGGTTCGTGCTGACCGCCAACGAGGTGTCGCGTCAAATGGCCAAGGTGGGCAATTCCGAGCGCGTCCCCACCGGCACCTGTATCTCCTAGCTGTCAGCCGTACACCTGAGCCAAGAAGCGCGACAGCTGCTCGTTGACCGCTTCCGGCGCCTCCTCGTGCGCGAAATGGCCTGCGCCCGTGATAGATACGTAGCGGCCGTGCGGTGCGTAGCGCTGGGTGCGGTACACCGGGTCGGCCAACACGTAGGGGTCGGCATCGCCGCGCAGATGCAGGACCGGAACGTTGATCGGTCGTTGCATCGACCGCATGAACCGCCGTCCCTCGCCGCGCAGTTGGCTGCGCACCGCCCAGCGCTGATACTCCAGCGCCGAGTGTGCGGCCGACGGGATCTGACAAGCCCGCCGCAGATGCCCGATGGTTTCGGTGAAGTCTTCGGAGGCAAGCCATTTCGCGCTGGCTCGGCTGCGCACCAACCGCTCCAGTTCCTGGGCGTTGCGGCGGGTTAACGCGTGCTCGGGCCACATCGGCACCTGGTAGCGCAGCAGCGAGGGCAGCAGCGCCGAGCGCTGGTCGCGGTGTCCGAGCGCAGAGGCACGAAGGGCCACCGGGTGGGGCGAGCTGACCACGGCGATCGCCCGCACCGCGCGCGGGTGCAGCACCGCCGTGGCCCAACAGACCAGGCCGCCGTCGGCGTGGCCCACCAACGTGGCCTCGTTGTGGCCCAACGCCCGCACCAGCCCCGCGGTGTCGCCGGCCAGGGTCCAGCCGTCATAGCCGCGGGGCGGTTTGTCGCTGTCTCCGTAGCCGCGCAGGTCGACGGCCACCACCCGGGCGCCGGTCAACGCCCGCAGCTGGTGGCGCCACGACCACCAGAACGATCCGAAGCCGTGCAGCAGGATGACCAGTGGCCGGTCGGTGGCCGGCACCGTGTCGGCGTCAGAACTGAGCGTGCCGGTGGCGTCGGCCTCGACCACGTGGAAGCGAATTCCGTTGGCGTGCACACCAAGATGACGCCAGGGACCGTCGATGCGAACCACCGACGGGTCGGGCGGGTGCCCGCGGGGCATTACCAGCCGGACGGGTCGGTGGTCGACGCCGGCTTGCCGTCGCCCGCCGCGAGCGCCTTGGTCTTGTCGTGGCCGGGGGTCAGCGCCTCGGGGATCTCCTTGACCGATTCGATGGTCTGCTGCGGGCCGCGGATGCGACGTACCTTGAGGTAACCGAGCAGTCCGAAGATCGCCGTGAACACGACCATGATGCCGAACACGATCAGGAACGCCGCCCAGCGCCAGATCCAGGTGTCGAGCAGCTCGGCGACGAAAAAGAAGAAGAAGAACGTGGAGTAGAACAGCACCACCAGCGCCAGGACGAAGTAGACGCTGCCGGTGAGCCCCTTCTTGACGTCGCGGGTGATCTCGGCCTTGGCCAGTTCCACCTCCGCGCGCACCAGCGTCGACACCTGCGTGGTGACGTCTTTGACCAGATCACCGATCGACGGGTCGGCCTTGGGGGCGTGCGGGTCGACCAGGGGTATCGACGTCACGGTGGTCGGCGCGCCATTCCTGCGATCGCTCACGAACAGTTCCTCCCGCCTCGGCTATCGGTCGCGGTTCATGTTGCCATGTCGGCGGTGGCCATGTGGCGTGCGGCCAACCACGGGCGACCGAAGTTAAACTGGCTGCGTTCCAGCAAGGCAGGTCGGGCTCGCGATTGAGGAGACATCTTTGAGGATCAGCGGCCGCTGCCTGCGTCGTCTGCGAACCACCCTCGTCACCCTTGCCGGGCTGGTGGCCCTCGCGGGACCGGCGCCGGTGGCCCACGCCGCCGAGCCGGTGGCGCTGGGCGGCGGGTCCGGACTGGTCGTCAACGGCGAGACGATGTGCACGCTGACCGCGATCGGTCATGACAATCGCGGCAACCTGGTCGGCTTCACCTCCGCTCACTGCGGGGGGCCGGGGGCGCAGGTCGCCGTGGAAGACGCCCCCGAGGCCGGCGTGGTGGGCACGATGGTCGCCGGCAACGACGCGCTGGACTACGCGGTGATCCAGTTCGACCCGGCCAAGGTGCATCCGGTCAACAACGTCAACGGGTTTCAGATCGACGGGCTGGGCCCGGACCCCGTCGTCGGCGACATCGCCTGCAAGCTGGGGCGCACCACCGGCTACTCCTGCGGGGTGACATGGGGCCCGGGCACCGAGCCCGGCACCTTCGTCAACCAGGTGTGCGGACAGCCGGGCGACTCCGGGGCCCCGGTCACCGTCAACAACCGTCTCGTGGGCATGATTCACGGCGCGTTCTCGGAGAAACTGCCGACCTGCATCATCAAGTACATCCCGCTGCACACGCCCGCGGTGACGATGTCGTTCAACACCCAGCTGGCCGACATCACCGCGAAGAACCGACCGGGAACGGGTTTCGTCCCGGTCGGCGCTTCATGACGTTACCTGGCCGTCCGGATGTTCTCGAAAACGCTGGGGTCCACCAGCGTTGAGGTGTCACCGAGTTCGCGTCCCTCGGCGACGTCACGCAACAGCCGGCGCATGATCTTGCCGCTGCGGGTCTTGGGAAGTTCGGGCACGACATGGATTTCGCGCGGCCGGGCGATCTTTCCGATCTCCTTGGCGACCTGCTCGCGCAGAACCTCGACCATCTCCTCGCCGCTGGATTTGGCGTGCGCCTCGAGGATGACGAACGCGCAGATCGCTTGTCCGGTCTGCGCATCGCTGGCCCCGACCACCGCCGCCTCGGCGACGTGTTGGTGCCCGACGAGCGCGGACTCCACCTCCGCGGTCGAAATGCGGTGTCCGGACACGTTCATCACGTCGTCGATGCGGCCCAGCACCCAGATGTCGCCGTCGGCGTCGTAGCGGGCGCCGTCACCGGCGAAGTACCAACCCTGCTCTTCGAACCGCTTCCAGTAGGTGTCCTTGTAGCGCTCGGGGTCCTTCCAGATGCCGCGCAGCATCGACGGCCACGGCTGGTCGAGCACCAGATATCCGGTGACCGGTTCGGCATCGGGCGGGCTGGGCGGAATGCGGTGGCCGTCCTCGTCGACGATCTGGGCGCAGATCCCCGGCAGCGGTGCCATCGCCGCGCCCGGCTTGGCCGCCGTCACACCGGGCAGCGGGGAGATCATGATGGCACCGGTCTCGGTCTGCCACCAGGTGTCCACCACCGGCGTCCGGTCCCCGCCGATCACGTGGCGATACCAGCGCCACGCCTCGGGGTTGATCGGCTCGCCGACCGAGCCCAGCAGCCGCAGGCTGGACAGGTTGTGGGCGTCGGGAATCTCCCGGCCCCACTTCATGAAGGTTCGGATCAACGTGGGCGCCGTGTAATAGACGGTGACGCCGTACTTTTCGATGATCTCGAAGTGCCGGTGCTCGTTGGGGGAGTTCGGTGTCCCCTCGTAGACCACCTGGGTCGCGCCGTTGGCCAACGGCCCGAACACGATGTAGCTGTGCCCGGTGACCCAGCCGATGTCGGCGGTGCACCAGTACACGTCGGTCTCGGGTTTGGAGTCGAACACGTAGTAGTGGGTGTAGGCCGCCTGGGTCAAAAAGCCGCCGGTGGTGTGGATGATGCCCTTGGGCTTGCCGGTGGTGCCCGAGGTGTACAGCAGAAACAGCGGATGCTCGGAGTCGAAGGCCTCGGGGGTGTGCTCGGCGGAGGCGCGGTCGACGATGTCGTGCCACCACACGTCGCGGCCCTCGGTCCACGGGATGTCGATGCCCGTGCGTTCCACCACGACGACGTGCTGGACCGACGGTTGCCCCTGCACCGCCTGATCGGCGCCCTCCTTCAGCGACACCGCCTTCCCACGGCGGTACTGCCCGTCCGAGGTGATGACCAACTTGGCCTCGGCGTCCTGGATGCGGGCGGCCAGCGCCGAGGCCGAGAAGCCGGCGAACACGACCGAATGCAGCACCCCAAGTCGCGCGCAGGCCAGCATCGCGATGATGGCCTCCGGGATCATCGGCATATAGATGGCGACCCGGTCACCGGCGGTCAGCCCAAGCGCGGTGAACGCGTTGGCGGCCTTGCAGACTTCTTCCTTCAGCTGTGCGTATGTCAGGGCGTGCGAGTCACCGACGGGTTCGCCCTCCCAGTACAGGGCCACCCTGTCCCCGTGGCCGGCCTCAACGTGGCGGTCCACGCAGTTGTAGGCCACGTTGAGCTTGCCGCCGACAAACCATTTCGCGAACGGCGCGTCCGACCAGTCCAGGACATCGGTGAACGGGGTGTCCCAGGACAGCCGCTCGGCTTGCTTCGCCCAGAACGCCAGCCGGTCCCGCTCGGCCTCGCGGTAGAGCTCCTCTGTCGCGTTGGCTTGCGCGGCGAACTCGGGGGAGGGCGGATAGACGGACGGTGCGTGGTTGGGCTTCGCCGATGTCTCTGTCATACCTGTGAGGGTAGTCACCCGAGGCCTCGCGCACGGCGGCATGTCACAAGCTGTCGGCGGGCGCGCGAAACGTGGTGCGGGACGGGTGAGCCGGCTGGACTAGCGTGGCTGCCGTGACCGCTTCCGCAAGCCCGTTGGCCCCGCTGATCGAGCTGCCCGGGGTGGCCGAGGCCTGCGAGGAAGCACGTGAGGCGCTGGGCCGTGCGCACCGGCACCGCACCAATCTGCGCGGTTGGCCCGCGACCGCCGCGGAGTCCGCGCTGCGCGGTGCGCGGGCGTCGTCGGTGCTGGACGGCGGCTCGTTGCAGTTGGCCGAGGGCGACGAGCTCGACCCGGTGCTCGCGGGGGCGTTGCGGGTGGCCGAGGCGCTCGAAGGCGGCGAGACGTCGCTGGTCGGCGTGTGGCGGCGGGCGCCGTTGCAGGCACTCGCGCGGCTGCATGCGTTGGCGGCCGCCGACCTCGTCGACGACGACCGGTTGGGCCGTCCCCGCGTCGACGCCGAGGTCGGGCAACGGCTCGCGTTGCTCGCCGACATCGTCACGGGCAGCGCCGGGCAGGCAGTGCCCGCGGCGGTGCTTGCCGCCGTCGCGCACGGTGAACTGCTCACGCTGGCGCCGTTCGGCAGCGCCGACGGCGTGGTGGCCAGGGCGGTGTCGCGGTTGGTGACGATGTCCAGCGGGCTGGATCCGCACGGCCTCGGGGTGCCGGAGGTCTACCTGATGCGACAGTCCGGTGACTACAAGGCCGCGGCGCGCGGCTTCGCGTCGGGGACGCCCGACGGGTTGACGGCGTGGCTGTTGCTGAGTTGCCGGGCGCTGCACGCCGGTGCGCGCGAAGCGCTGTCGATCGCGCACAACATGGGTTCGCAGACGGGTTCGCAGCAGAACTAAGGCTGCCCGGCGGGGCCAGCGCGAGACAGCGCGATGCGGGCGGCGCTCCGAGGGAGTTCGGCTCGCCGCCCGCTAGCACGGAGCCCGGTTACCAAGCGTGCAATGTGGGTTGCGTGGGTTGGCCTCGGCGTCTTGTCGATGCGCTACGACTGCAACCCCACCCAAAGGGTTGTCGAGGCCGTCCGCTTATCGCAAATACGCAGGCCCGCAACACTTCTGCCTATTTCGCGGCATGTGCTCCGCGTGGGTACTCGGGACCCGTGCTGGGGAGCTTGGTTCGGGAGTCCGAGCCTTCTCTTCCGGCTCGGCCTTGGCCTCGCCAAGCTTCCGTGCTTCCTTTGTACCCCGTGACCGCGGTCACATCAAGGGCCAACTGCCGGGGTGGTCCCGGATCGTTACGGGGCGCTCGCGGGCGGGTGAAAAAGGGCGTCAGAAGGCGAAGCGACGCAGCAGTGAATAGGTCAGCGCGCCGGCCGCCAGTGCGCTGAAGCCGACCGCTGCGGTGGTGGCCATCGCGGCGCCCGACGGGGCGGGAATGCGGTCGCGCAGCGACACCGGCCGAGAGAACGTGAGCACCGGCCAGCCGCGTGCCGCGGCCTCTTTGCGCAACGCGCGGTCCGGGTTCACCACGGTCGGGTGGCCGACGATCTCCAGCATCGGCAGATCGGTGATCGAGTCCGAATAGGCGTAGCAGTGCTCCAGCGCGTAGCCTTCGCGGGCGGCAAGCTGGCGAATCGCCTCGGCTTTGCCCTCTCCGTAGCAGTAGAACGCGATCTCGCCGGTGTAGCGGCCGTCCTCGACGACCATCCGCGTCGCCATCGCGTGGGTGGCGCCAAGCGCGCGGGCGATCGGCGCGACGATCTCTTCCCCGGATGCCGAGACAACGACCACGTCGCGGCCGCACAACTTGTGATCGGCGATCAAGTCGGCGGCTTCGGCGAACACCAACGGGTTGACGACGTCGTGCAGCGTCTCGCCGACGATCGACTTCACCTGCTCGACGTCCCAGCCGGTGCACATGTTGGTCAGGTAGCTACGCATCCGGTCCATCTGGTCGTGGTCGGCGCCGGACATCAGGAACAGAAACTGCGCGTAGGCCGACTTCAGAACGGCCCGGCGGTTGATTAGCCCCTGCTCGAAGAAGGGTTTGCTGAAGGCCAGCGTGCTCGATTTCGCGATCACCGTCTTGTCGAGGTCGAAGAACGCCGCGGTCCTGACGGGCTGCCCGGCCGGTGCCGCCGCGTGCGGACCGGCCACCCGTTCGGCCGGCGGTTGCGATGCGGTCACGGCGCCAGCATAGGTGCCGCCGCGTGACACAACCCGAGCGTCCGTACAAAGTGGCAGTTCACGACAGGTGTCGGTGACACGTCCCTTTCGTCTTTTCTGTGCTTTCTTCAGCAAGCAACCCTTGCGTTGATCCGCACTGGCGTGTGTATAGTGAGCCTTACCCGGCCTATGTCGGGTGTGCATCAGCCCGACCCCCCGGGGCTGATACACGACGACCTCCGCCTCCTCCCCCCCTGGCGGGGGTCGTCTCTTTTTCCGAGACGGTTCGCCTCGCGGATAAGTAGCGATGCGTGGCGACGTTGCGGAACGCGATTTTCGCTCGGCGTCCGGAGCCGCGGTCTATCCACATCTGCGAACTCATCCACATATTCGGATGGGCCGATGGCGCGCGGCCGGGTTTGCCCGCAGGGTGGGTCCATGGCCACCACCCGAGGCGTCCTCGCACTGATCGAAGACCCCGCGCTGCGCGGCGACGTCGACCGGGTCTGCGCCGCCGCCGGCCTGCCCGCCGTGCACGCCTACGAGCCGTCGAGCCGCAGGGTGTGGGCTGGCGCGGCGGCCGTGCTGCTCGATGCCCGGGCCGCCCACCGCTGTGCCCAGCGGGCCCTGCCCCGGCGGGCCCGCGTGGTGTTGGTGGGCCGGTGCCAACCGGGCGTCGCCGAATGGGAGGCCGCGATCGCGGTCGGCGCGCAACGGGTCCTCACGCTGCCCGGCCAGGACGCCGAGCTGATGGCCGAGCTGGCCGACGCCAGCGAGTCGGTGCGCGACGATGCGCCGCGCGGAACGGTGCTCGCGGTGATCGCCGGGCGCGGCGGCGCCGGTGCGTCGGTGTTCGCCACCGCGCTCGCCCGCACAGCTTCAGCGAATGCGGGCGAGGCCCTACTCATCGATGTCGACCCGTGGGGCGGGGGCATCGACCTGGTGTTGGGCAGCGAGGCCGATTCCGGGCTGCGCTGGCCGGATCTGATGCTGCAAGGGGGCAGGGTCGCCTATCCCGCGCTGCGCGACGCGCTACCACGACGCCACGGCGTGACCGTCCTGTCGTGCAACCGCACCGGCGGCGACATCGACCCCGTGCCGCTGGGCGCGGTGATCGAGGCCGGCAGCCGCGGTGGCGCGACGGTGGTCTGCGACGTGGCCCGGCGGTCGACCACGGCCGCCGAAACGGCGCTGGCCTCCGCTGATCTGGTCGCTGTCGTCGTGCCTGCCGATGTGCGCTCGTGCGCGGCGGCGGCAGCGGTGGCGCGGTGGGTCACGACGGTCAACCCGAACGCGGGCGTGGTGGTGCGCGGGCCCGCGCCGGGCGGCCTGCGGTCCCGTCGGGTGGCCGAGATCGTCGAGTTGCCGTTGTTGGCCGCGATGCGGGCGCAGCCCGCGGTGGCCCGCGTGCTCGAGCGCGATGGGCTGCGACTGCGACGGCAGTCTCCCTTGGTCGACGCCGCCGGTCGGGTGCTCGCCATCGTGCGTGAGCATCCCGTGGTGGAGGCGGCATGACCGCGTCGCTGATCGACCGGGTTCGCGAGCGGCTCGCCGCCGAGGCGCTGAGCTCGGCGGCGCTGCGCCCGAACGTCGTCGCCGAGGCGATCCGGGCCGAATCCGGTGGTCTGCTCGGGGACAGCGAGGTGCTGCGCGGTCTGCAGGTGATGCAGACCGAGCTCACCGGTGCCGGGGTGCTCGAGCCGCTGCTGTGCGCCGACGGCATCACCGATGTCCTGGTGACCGCCCCGGATGCGGTATGGGTCGACGACGGAGTCCGGTTGCGCCGCAGCGAGATCCGCTTTCCCGACGAGGACGCGGTGCGCCGGCTGGCGCAGCGCCTCGCCTTGGCGGCGGGCCGCCGCCTCGATGAGGCCCAACCGTGGGTCGACGGCCACCTGAGCGGGCTGGGCACCGGGGAGTTCACCGTCCGGTTGCATGCGGTGCTGCCGCCGGTGGCCGTCGGTGGCACCTGCATTTCGCTGCGGGTGTTGCGCCCGGCGACCCAGGATCTCTCGGCGCTGGTGGGTGCGGGCGCCATCGATCCGTCGGCCGCGGTGCTGCTCGACGACATCATCCGCGCGCGGCTGGCCATGTTGATCTCCGGCGGTACGGGCGCGGGAAAGACGACGCTGTTGGCTGCGGTGCTGGGCTCGGTGCCTGCGCACGAACGCATCGTCTGCGTGGAGGACGCCGCCGAGCTCGCCCCCGTCCACCCGCATCTGGTCAAGCTCGTGGCCCGCTGTCCCAACGTCGAGGGTGTCGGCGCGGTGAGCGTGCGCGAGCTGGTGCGGCAGGCGTTGCGGATGCGTCCGGACCGCATCGTGGTCGGTGAGGTCCGCGGCGCCGAAGTGGTCGACCTGCTCGCGGCGCTCAACACCGGCCACGACGGCGGCGCGGGCACGGTCCACGCCAACAGCCCCGCGGAGGTGCCGGCCCGGCTCGAGGCGCTGGCGGCCGTCGGCGGGCTCGACCGTGCGGCACTGCACAGCCAACTCGCCGCCGCGGTCCAGGTCGTCGTGCACGTCAGCCGCGACCGTGCCGGGCGCCGCAGGCTCACGGAGATCTCGGTGCTCGAGCGCGGGCCGGACGGCGCCGTGTGCGGCGTGCCGGCATGGCAGCTGGTTACCGGATCATGCCGCGGCGCAGACCAATTGCGAAGCCTCCTCGAGAATCGACGACGTTCATGAGCGGCGCGGCAGTGGCGCTGGCCCTTGCGTTGTTGGTCGCACCCGCACCCACCCGTCACCTCGCGCTGCAGCGCAGGCAAGAGGGTCCGTCGGCTGCGCACTCGACCCGGGCCCGGCTCATGGCGCTGCTGTGTCTGGCGGTGCTGCTCGCGGTCATTGCGCCGCCGGGTCTTGTGGTGGCCGCTGCCACGGTCGGGGCCACCGCGGAAGTCCGTCGTCGGCGTCGAACCCACCATAGGCGCGCTGGGGCGGAAGCCGCCGCACTGCAGGGCGCGCTCGACGTCCTTGTCGGCGAACTACGGGTGGGCGCGCACCCGGCCGCCGCCTTCGATACCGCCGCCCGGGAGGTCGACGGAAGCATGGACGGCGGCGTTGCCGCGTCGTTGCGCACTGTCGCCGCCCGGGCCCGGATGGGTGCCGACGTCGCGGCGGGGTTACGCAGCGTCGCGGCGCGATCGGCGCTCTCGGCGCACTGGGACCGGCTGGCGGTGTGTTGGCAGTTGGCGCAGACGCACGGTCTGGCGATCGCAACCCTGATGCGGACCGCGCAACGCGACATCGTTGAGCGCGAACGGTTCTCGAGCCAGGTCAGCGCCGCCATGGCGGGTGCGCGCACGACGGCCGCGGTGCTGGCCGGGCTGCCGGTGCTCGGCGTCGGGCTCGGGCAGATGATCGGCGCCGACCCGTTGGGCTTTCTGTGCTCCGGCGGTGCGGGGCAGTGGCTGGCGGCGATCGGGATCGCGCTGGCATGTGCCGGCTTGGCGTGGTCGGACCGGATCACCGATCGAGTCCTGACATGACCGCGGCGGCACTGCTTCTCGCGGCGGCCATCCTGGTCGGCCCGGGTGCGTGCCGTGCTCTTCCGGCCGTCAACGCATCGAAACCTGCGGTAGCGCAGCCGAATCAGGACGGACCGGATCCGCTGGCCGTCGCGTCCGCGCTCGACGTGTTCGCCGCCTGCCTGCGGTCCGGGATGGCGGTGTCGCCGGCGGCCGCGGCGTCGGCGCCGCTCGCCCCGCCGGCACTCGGCGGGCTGCTGACCCGGGCCGCGCATCTGTTGGCGTTGGGCGCCGATCCCGCGCTGGCCTGGTCGGCCCCCGGGGGGCACGGAAACCGCCACCTCGAGGCGCTGCTGCGGCTGACGCGCCGATCGGCGGTATCGGGTGCGGCGCTGGCCGACGGCGTCACGGATCTAGCTACCCGAACCCGCGATGACGCCGCGGCCGCGGCCCGCGCGGCGGCCGAACGGGCGTCGGTGTTGATCGCCGGCCCGTTGGGGTTGTGCTACCTGCCGGCGTTTCTGTGCCTGGGCATTGTGCCGGTGGTCGCCGGGTTGGCCGGCGACGTATTGCGGTCAGGGGTCGTGTGAATTCGACGAAGGATTCGACGAAGGAAAGGAAACCCGATGCTGGCGAGAACGATTCGGGCCGCCCAGGGGCGGCTGGCGATGCTGCTGGTCGACGAGGACGGCATGTCCACCGTGGAGTACGCGATCGGCACCGTGGCCGCCGCGGCGTTCGGCGCCATCTTGTACACGGTGGTCACCGGCGACTCGATCGTCAGCGCGCTGACCAACATCATCAACCGCGCGCTGAGCACCAACGCCTAGGCGGGGAGGCCGGCGGTGCGACGGTGGAGGCGGCGTTCGCGCTCGCGGCTCTGGTCGCGGTCCTCATCCTGTGCGCGGCCGGGCTCACCGCGGTGTCCACCCACATCCGATGCGTCGACGCGGCCCGTGAAGCCGCCCGGCTGGCGGCGCGCGGCGACGACGGTGCCGCGGCTGCACGCAGCGTCGCGCCCGACGGCGCGATGCTGGATGTGCAGCGCGAGGGCGGCTGGGTGGTCGCGACGGTCACCGCCCGGTCGGCGCTGCTGCCGGGTGTCACCGTCGCGGCGCGCGCGGTGGCCGCCGTGGAACCCGGCACGCGGTGAGGACGGCTCGGCGACCCTGGTCGCTGTCGGGGCGATGGTGGTGCTGCTGACCATCACGGTCGGCGCGGTGTACGTCGGGGCGGCGGTGATCGGGCGTCACCGCGCCCAGGCGGCCGCCGATCTGGCGGCGTTGGCGGCGGCTACGTACCTGGTCGACGGTGCGGCCGTGGCGTGCACCCGGGCCGCCGAGACCGCGGATGCGATGCACGCGGCGGTCACCGATTGCGCGGTAGAGAATCTGGATGTCGTGGTGGCCGTCGAGATCGACGTCGCGCTCGGACGGCTGACGGTGGGCCCGGCGCGTGCCGTCGCGCGGGCAGGACCGATCCAGGCGCGGTGACGCGGCGAACTAGGCCGCGGGAATCTCGTCGGGACTGGGTTGACGCAGCATCGCCAGCCCGGCGTAGGTGCCGTCGTCGAGCTCGATCCGGTTGACCGTGACGTGCACCGGCGTCCATCCGCCGTCGATCGCGGCCATCCGCAGCACCCCGGAGGCGGTGCCTGACGCGAACTGCTCGGCCATCTCCTCCAAACGGGAACGATCGTCGGGGTGCACGGAGTGCTCGCCGGCCATGCTGGCGCGCCAGTCGAAGAACGGCGCCGGATCGTCGAGCCACTTGAGCAGGGTCCAATCCGTCAGGTCGACGAGCGCGCGGTGCACACCGGGCTGGGCCAGCCCGGCCAGGATGCGCTGGGCCAGATCGTCCTGCGGGCCCGCGTCCTCGTCGCGCTCGGCGCGCCAGTTCATCGCCCGCGACAGCAGCCGGTCGCCGCCGTCGTCGTCGGGTTCACGCACCGCGCGGACCACGAAGCCGACGGTGATGCGCTCGCCGCGGTAATCGGTGATGTCCCAGGTGCTGCAGAACGCCGCGCCCGGCTCGCGCCGGATCACCATCGACAGCACCTTGGCCTCGCTCGGGTTCAGGTCGCGCTTGGGGAGGTCGTCGGCGAACGTGCGGCCCTGCGTGGGCTCCCGCTCGGGATCCCACCCGCTGTTGGCCAACGACTCGGGGGTGGCGGTGGCGACCCCACTGTCCAGATCCCACACCAGCGGGCCGACGACGGGCCGTTCCGGCGGCTCCATATCGGGTGGCCCCACCCACAACTGGACGCCGTGGATGCGCCCGTCGGTCATCTGCACGACCTCGGTGCGGATCACCCGGTCGTTCTTCGGGGTGATGCTGGACAGGCCCTGGCCGGCGCGCACGGTCTCGCCGATCGCGGTCTGGATGGCCATCAGGTGGGGGTTTCGCCGCAGGAACGTGCCGATGGGAACCAGTTTGTGGGTGCTACGGCCCTGGGCGACCACCACGGGTTCGGTGCCAAGGGTTTCCACGAGCAACCAGTCGTGGTTCATGGGGGCCACTTTACCGCCGCTGCGCTGCCTCGAACCGCCCGCCCGGCCCTTACGCTGACTCATCAACGCGCACCGCGTAGTTCGGCCAGCACCAGCCGCAGCACCCGTATCGCACCGTCCTTGTCCAGCGGATCATTTCCGTTGCCGCACTTGGGCGATTGCACACACGACGGGCAGCCTGACGGGCATTCACACGCTTCGATGGCCGCCGCGGTCGCCGACCACCAGGGGTCGATGCGCCGGAAACCGCGGTCGGCGAAACCGGCGCCGCCGGGATAGCCGTCGTAGACAAAAATCGTTGGTAATCCGTGCACCGGGCCGACGGCCGTCGACACCCCGCCGATGTCACCGCGGTCGCAGCTGGCGACCAAGGGCAGCAGGCCGATGGCCGCATGCTCGGCGGCGTGCAGCGCACCCGGCACACGCAGCGGATCTAACCCGTTGAGCTGCAGGGCCTCGGGGGTGATCGTGCACATCACCGCGGTGGTGTCCAGTGTGCGCGTCGGCAGATCCAGTTCGACGAAATCGATCACCTCGCCGCTCATCCGGCGACGCAGATAACCGATCACCGTGTTGGTGACCGCGACGGGCACGAGCCCAACAGTGACTTCTCCGTGAGTCTCTCGCTCCCCGTCGCCGGTGACCACGATGTCGGTCAGTTCACGGGCGAACGTCGTGTATCCCGGGTCGTCGGCGTGGACGAACGCCACGCCGTCCTCGAGGTTCAACGAGTCCACCACGTAGCTCTCACCCTGATGCAGATAGACCGCGCCGGGATGCACCGACGCGTACGCCTGACCCGCCCCCGTGCTGCCCAGCATCCGTCCCGTTCCGGCCTCCAGGATGGCGATCTGGCCACCGGTGGCGCCCCGAATGTCCACGGCCGGATGCGGATCGACGCCGGGAGCGGGGAAGTAGCCGTTGGCGCGCCGACGCAGCAACCCGTCATCGACGAGCGTCTCCGCCACCGCCTCGGCGTCCCACATCCGCACCTCCGCTTCGGTGAGTGGGAGTTCGGTTGCCGCGCAGAGCAGTTGAGGACCGAGCACATACGGGTTGGTCGGGTCGATCACGACCCGTTCAATCGGCTTGTCCAGCAGCGCCGCCGGGTGGTGCACGAGGTAGGTGTCCAGCGGGTCGTCGCGGGCGATCAGCACGATCAGCGCCCCCTGCCCCCGGCGCCCGGAGCGGCCGGCCTGCTGCCAGAACGACGTCACGGTACCGGGAAACCCCGCCAGCACCACGGCGTCCAGGCCGGCGATGTCCACACCCAGCTCCAACGCGTTGGTCGTCGCCAGGCCGCGCAGCTCGCCGTCGGCCAGCGCCTGCTCCAGCGCGCGCCGGTCCTCGGCCAGATAGCCGGCCCGATACGAGGCCACCCGGTCGGTCAGATCGGGCGCCAGTTCCTCCAGCCGGGCCCTGGCGCCAAGCGCGGTGAGTTCGGCACCGCGGCGCGATCGCACGAACGTCAGCATGCGGGCGCCCTCGGCGACCAGACGCGCCATCACCTGAGCGGCCTCAGCACCCGCGGAACGTCGCACGGGCGCGCCGTTCTCACCGACGAGTTCGGCGAGCAGCGGCGGCTCCCACAGCGCGACCGTGCGCGCCCCCTGCGGGGAGCCGTCGTCGACGACCTCCGCGACGGTCTGCCCGATCAGCTCGGACGCGGTGGCGGCGGGCTCGGATGTGGTGGCGCTGGCGAAGATAACGGTGGGCATCGAACTCGTGGGCGAGTAGCGTGCGCACAGCCGCAGCAACCGGCGCAGCACCATCGCCACGTTGGAGCCGAAAATGCCGCGGTAGTAATGGCATTCGTCCACGACGATGTAACGCAGGTTGCGCAGGAACACCGCCCAGCGGGCGTGGTTGCGCAACAGCGACAGATGGATCATGTCGGGGTTGGAGAAGATCCACCGCGATCGCTCCCTGGCGAAGCGCCGGACATCGGAAGGGCTGTCCCCGTCATAGGAACTGGGTGCGACATCCGGTATCGGCACCGCCTCGGTGAGCGACACCGCGGCCCGCAGTTGATCGTGCCCCAGAGCCTTCGTCGGCGACAGATACAGTGCCCGCGCCCGCGAATCAGACCGCAGAACCGTCAGTATCGGCAACTGGTATGCCAGCGACTTGCCCGACGCTGTTCCGGTGCTCAGCACGACGTGCCGGCCGTCATAGGCGAGGTCGGCGGCGATGCGCTGGTGCGACCACGGGGCCTCGATACCGCGATCATGGAACGCGCGCACCACATCTGGGTCGGCCCACGGCGGCCACGTCTGAGGCCGGCCCTGGCGCGCGGGCAGATCCGCGACATGGCGCAACGGATTGGGCCCGTCAGCGGCGATGTCCTCGACCACGCCGGCGAGTAGCTCGCGGCCGAAATCCGCCATTTTGTGCCCCTCCTGAGAGTCTTCTAGCGCAATTGTGCCGACTTGCTTGTGCCGAGAACTGTCGCAGCAGCGCGGAACGTGGTTGACTAACGGCGGTCGCAGCTTCTGTGTTCGTGTATTTGCACTCGCAGGATCGACGTTGCGATCGCGGTTCCTGCGAGGGTTGTAGGTCGGGTCGAGTTCCGAGCACTCCACGAAGGATGGCGGTCGGAACCGGCCCGGTGTACCGAACCACGGTGGACCGCACCCGGTGAATAAGAGAAGGAACAACAGGAAATGCCACAGGGAACTGTGAAGTGGTTCAACGCGGAGAAGGGCTTCGGCTTCATTGCGCCGGAGGACGGCTCCGCTGACGTCTTCGTCCACTACACGGAAATTCAGGGTAGCGGCTTCCGCACCCTGGAGGAGAACCAGAAGGTCGAGTTCGAGGTCGGCCAAAGCCCCAAGGGGCCGCAGGCCACGGGTGTTCGGGCCATCTAGAAAGACCAACTCAAACCAGGCAGCACCCCGCGCGAATCCAGAAATCCGGACGGCGCGGGGTGTTTGCTTTTGCGCCCCGCTGCGGCCCGGGCGACACGGTTGTGACCGAAAACTGGCTTACTGTCGGCATGTGAGCCAGTTGTCGTTCTTCTCCGCAGAGTCGGTGCCGCCCGCGGTCTCTGACCTGACGGGGCTGCTGGCTGCACCCGGCCAGGTGGTGCTGGTCGGGTCCGGGAAGGACCAGGCTGCACGCCTTTCGGTGGTCGTCGACGCGATGTGGCGGGCCGAGGGGCTCGCCGAGATGGTGATCGAGGCGGGCCTGCAGCCCGAGATCACCCGCACCGACGAGAACACGCCGCTGGTGCGCACCGCGTTGGACCCCCGGCTGGTCCCGATGGCGGTGGCCTGGACCCGTGGCGCGGTCAAGACGGTGCCACCGCAGTGGCTGCCCGGCCCCAGGGAACTGCGCGCCTGGACGCTGGCCGCGGGCACCCCCGAAGCCGACCGGTACCTGCTCGGGCTTGATCCGCACGCCCCGGACACGCACGCCCCGCTGGCGTCGGCGATGATGCGGGTCGGCATCGCCCCGACCCTGATCGGCACGAGGGGATCTCGTCCAGCGTTGCGGATCAGTGGGCGCCGACGGCTATCGCGCCTGGTAGAGAACGTGGGGGAACCGCCCGGCCACGTCGAGGCGTTCCATGAGTGGCCACGCGTCTGACGGTGGTAGACAGGGGGCGAGTTTGCGTCGGCTCGCGTGGGGTGCCAAATTGTCAGTTGCCTTTCCCGGCGAGGATCCGTGAGATGCATGGATATCGCCGCTGGTGGGCAACCGAGAAGTGGAGCGTAGGAACAGGTGGTTGACGAGGGCCGCGGCAGCGGCCGCAATGGAAGCGTGCGGCGGCTCGTCATAGTCGAGTCGCCTACCAAAGCACGCAAAATCGCCAGTTATCTCGGCTCCGACTACATCGTGGAGTCCTCCCGCGGCCACATCCGCGACCTGCCCAGAAACGCCGCCGACGTGCCGGCGAAGTACAAGTCCGAGCCGTGGGCGCGCCTCGGGGTCAACGTCGAACAGAACTTCGAGCCGCTCTACATCATCAGCCCGGAGAAGAAGAGCACGGTCAACGAGCTGAAGGACCTGCTCAAGGACGTCGACGAGCTCTACCTGGCCACGGACGGTGACCGCGAGGGCGAGGCCATCGCCTGGCACCTGCTGGAGACCCTCAAACCCCGCGTCCCCGTCAAGCGGATGGTGTTCCACGAGATCACCGAGCCCGCCATCCGCGCCGCCGCCGAGGATCCGCGCGATCTGGACAACGACCTGGTCGACGCGCAGGAGACCCGCCGCATCCTGGACCGGCTCTACGGCTACGAGGTCAGCCCGGTGCTGTGGAAGAAGGTGGCGCCGAAGCTGTCGGCCGGCCGGGTGCAGTCGGTGGCGACCCGCATCATCGTGCAGCGCGAACGGGAACGGATGGCGTTCCGCAGCGCCGGCTACTGGGACGTCACCGCCGAATTGGACGCCAGCGTGTCCGACCCGCAGGCGTCACCGGCGACGTTCACCGCCAAGCTCAACTCCGTGGACGGGCGCCGGGTGGCCACCGGGCGCGACTTCGACTCGCTGGGCCAGGTCAAGAAGCCCGACGAGGTGCTGGTGCTCGACGAGGCCGCGGCCACCGCGCTGGCCGGCGGCCTGCGCGGCGCCCAGCTCACGGTGTCCTCCGTCGAACAGAAGCCCTACACGCGGCGGCCGTACGCGCCGTTCATGACCTCGACGCTGCAGCAGGAGGCCGGCCGCAAGCTGCGCTTCTCCTCCGAGCGCACGATGAGCATCGCCCAGCGGCTCTACGAGAACGGCTACATCACCTATATGCGCACCGACTCGACCACGCTGTCGCAGTCGGCCATCACCGCCGCGCGCAACCAGGCGCGGCAGCTCTACGGCGAGGAATACCTGCACCCGTCGCCGCGGCAGTACACCCGCAAGGTCAAGAACGCCCAGGAGGCCCACGAGGCCATCCGGCCCGCCGGCGACGTCTTCCAGACCCCGGGCCAGCTGCACAGCCAGCTCGACACCGACGAGTTCCGGCTCTACGAGCTGATCTGGCAGCGCACGGTGGCCTCGCAGATGGCTGACGCGCGCGGCACCACGCTTTCGCTGCGCATCTCGGGGTCATCAAGCGACGGACAGCAGGTGGTGTTCAACGCCAGCGGGCGCACCATCACGTTCCCGGGCTTCTTGAAGGCCTACGTCGAGAGCATCGACGAGCAGGCCGGCGGCGAGGCCGACGACGCCGAGAGCCGGCTGCCGCGGCTCGAGCAGGGCCAGCGCGTTGACGCCAAGGAGCTGACGGCCGACGGCCACACCACCAGCCCGCCGGCGCGCTACACCGAGGCGTCGCTGATCAAGGCGCTCGAAGAGCTCGGCATCGGGCGGCCGTCAACGTACAGCTCGATCATCAAGACCATCCAAGACCGCGGTTACGTGCACAAGAAGGGCAGCGCGCTGGTGCCCTCGTGGGTGGCGTTCGCCGTCATCGGGCTGCTCGAACAGCACTTCAGCCGCCTGGTCGACTACGGGTTCACGGCCGCGATGGAAGACGAGCTCGACGAGATCGCCGCCGGTAACGAGCAGCGCACCAACTGGCTGACGAACTTCTACTTCGGCGGTGACCACGGGGTCGAGGACTCGATCGCGCGCTCGGGCGGGCTCAAGAAGCTCGTCGGGGTCAACCTCGAGGAGATCGACGCTCGACAGATCAACTCCATCAAGCTGTTCGACGACGACCAGGGCCGCCCGATCTATGTGCGCGTCGGCAAGAACGGCGCGTACCTGGAGCGGATGGTCACCGGCGAGGACGGCGAGCCGACCCCGCAGCGGGCCAACCTCAAGGACGAACTGACTCCCGACGAGCTGACCCTGGAGCTCGCCGAGAAGCTGTTCGCCACACCGCAAGAGGGCCGACCGCTGGGCATCGACCCGCAGACCGGACACGAGATCGTCGTCAAGGACGGCCGATACGGCCCGTACGTCACCGAGGTGCTGCCTCCGCCACCCGAATCCGAAGGCGGAGACGACGGTTCGGCGGGCACACCGGCCAAGAAGGGCAAGAAGCCGACCGGACCCAAGCCGCGGACCGGTTCGCTGTTGCGGTCGATGGACATCGAGACGGTCACGCTGGACGACGCATTGAAGCTGTTGTCGTTGCCCCGCGTCGTCGGCGTCGACCCCAACACCGGTGAGGAGATCACCGCGCAGAACGGCCGCTACGGCCCGTATCTCAAGCGTGGCACGGACTCTCGCTCGCTGGCCACCGAAGAGCAGCTGTTCGACATCACGCTCGAGGAAGCGCTGAAGATCTACGCCGAACCGAAACGTCGTGGTGGACAACGGGCATCGGCCCCGCCGCTGCGCGAGCTGGGCAACGATCCTGCGACCGGTAAGCCGATGGTGATCAAGGACGGCCGGTTCGGCCCCTACGTCACCGACGGTGAGACCAACGCGAGCCTACGCAAGGGCGACGACGTGCTGTCGCTCACCGACGAGCGCGCCGCCGAACTGCTCGCCGACCGCCGGGCGCGGGGCCCGGTGAAGCGGACGAAGAAGGCCGCCAAGAAGAAGGCCACCGCGAAGAAGGCCGCGAAGAAGAGCTAGCGATACTTGCCGCCCAAAGGGACATTCGGGCGGGAAAGTGCGAGTGAGAACCACCAAAACGTCGATCTCGGCGCAGGTAGTCGGCGCAGGTAATGGGGCTCGGGCGCGGGTGGTCAGGTGCGCACGTCGGCGTCGACCGTCTCCGGTGACCGATTCACCGGCCGGGCCAACTGCGTCGGCACAGTGCGACCCCGAAGCTCCACGACCTCGCCGACGTCCCAGCACAACGCCTCCGCGTCGAGCGCCCCGCTGACCGCGACCGCCGACGCCAGCACGTGGCCTTCCTCGAGCTTGGCAAGCTCGGTCAACCGGGCGGCCTCGTTGACGGGGTCACCGATCACCGTGTACTCGAAGCGGGCCTTGGCGCCGATATGGCCGGCGATCGCGCGTCCCGCGGACACCCCGATGCCGAACTCGGCCTGCCCCAACACCTCGACCAGCTCGTCGTGCAGCTCCCGCGACGCCGCCAGCGCCGCTCCGCACGCGTCGGGATGCTCGATCGGCGCGCCGAAGATCGCCAGCGCGGCGTCGCCCTGGAACTTGTTGACGAATCCGCCGTGGCGGTTCACCGTGTCGACGACAACGCGGAAGAAGTCGTTGAGCAGGTTGACGACGTCGGCGGCGGGAATGGTCGCGGCCAGCTGCGTAGAACCGACGAGGTCGACGAAAAGCACTGCCACGTCCCGTTCCTGGCCGCCCAGCTCGGTGCCGCGTTCGAGCGCGCGACGGGCCACGTCCTCGCCGACGTAGCGACCGAACAGGTCCCGCAGCCGCTGCCGCTCGGCCAGATCGCGCACCATGTCGTTGAATCCGGCCTGCAGCAAACCCAGTTCGCTGGCGTCGTAGATCTGCATGTGGGCGTTGTAATTGCCGCGCTGCACTTCGCCCAGCGCCCACCGCAACTGCCGCAGCGGGTCGGCGATCGACATCGCCACCAGCACCGTGCCCGCCAACCCGACCACCAGCGCGGTGATGGCCAGGATCAGGATCGGCGTGGTGAGGCTGCTGGCGGGTGCGGTGAGGATCCCGAACTTGCTGGCCACCACCGCCAGCACGATCGCGAGGATCGGCACGGCGGTGGACAGCACCCACGTCATCACCTGGCGCAGGATCACGCCCGGCGCGCGGAAGTTCTCCGGAACACCGCCGCGCAGCGCGGCCACCGCCACCGGGCGCAGAATCCGCTCGGACTGCAGGTAGCCGATGATCGCCGTCGCGGTGGCGCCCAGGCCGCTGGCCACCGCGATCACCGGCGCCGACCGGCTGGCCACCGGCCAGCTGGCGACGATGAACACGATCGAACCGAGGAACCAGTTCATCACGTTGATCAGCGACCGGTAGTACGGCATTTTCAGCGCCCTGGTGCGGGCCAGCTCGGTCTCGGCCGGATCCCGGTCGCCGAGCAGCATGTCGCGGCGCTGCCAGCGCATCACCGGGATCAGCAGCCGCAAGCTCAGATACGACGCGACGGTAAACGAGACGAACAGAAAGCCCAAGAACACCGCGAGGTTGAAGACCGGCAGATCCTGCAGCTGCAGCCGGTCCTCGGGCGGCAGGCCGAAGCGCAGAAAGCTGACCACCAGCAGCGCGCCGATGATGTCGGCCTGCAGCATGCCCAGCGTGAACACCGGCCACGGCGTACGCGCCACCCAGCGGACGAACGCACTGATCCGCCCGATCGGTATTGCTTCCGAGGCCACGCGTCAACCGTATCCGGCAACGGCGACGCAGACGCGGGCTGTGCGACGCACGTGTCGGTTCGCAGCACTACTGTTATCGGCGATGACGGGTGTGTTTTCGCGTCTGGTCGGCCAGCACGCCGTGGAAGCCGAGCTCGTGGCCGCTGCGCAGGCCGCGCGCGGTGATACACCTCACAGCCGGGTGGCCGGCACAGCCACGCCACACACCATGACCCACGCGTGGCTGATCACCGGCCCGCCCGGATCGGGCCGCTCGGTGGCCGCGTTGTGCTTCGCGGCGGCGTTGCAGTGCACCTCGGACGGGGTGCCCGGCTGCGGCACCTGCCGCGCCTGCACGACGACGATGGCGGGCACCCATGCCGACGTGCGGCGGATCATCCCCGAGGGGCTGTCCATCGGCGTGGACGACATGCGCGCGATCGTGCAGATCGCCGCGCGCCGCCCGTCGACCGGACGTTGGCAGATCGTGCTGATCGAGGACGCCGACCGGCTCACCGAAGGTGCGGCGAACGCGCTGCTCAAGGTGGTCGAGGAGCCGCCGCCGTCGACGGTGTTCCTGCTGTGCGCCCCGTCGGTGGATCCCGAGGACATCGCGATCACGCTGCGCTCGCGATGCAGGCACGTGGCGCTGGTGACGCCGCCGGTGGATGCCATCGCCCGCGTGCTGATCGAGACCGACGGGCTGCCCGAGCAGCAGGCCCGGTGGGCGGCGTCGGTCAGCGGCGGCCACGTCGGCCGGGCGCGACGGCTGGCCACCGACGAGGACGCCCGGACGCGCAGGCAGCGGGCGCTGGGGTTGGCGCGTGACGCCGCAACGCCGACGCGGGCATACGCGGCGGCCGAGGAGCTGGTGGCGGCCGCGGAGGCCGAGGCCTTGGCGCTGACGGTCGACCGCAACGAGTCCGAGACCGAGGAGTTGCGCACGGCGCTCGGCGCCGGCGGCTCGGGCAAGGGCACCGCGGGCACACTGCGCGGGACGGCGGGTGCGATCAAAGACCTTGAGCGACGCCAGAAGTCACGGCAGACCCGGGCGTCGCGGGACGCGCTGGACCGTGCGCTGATCGATTTGGCCACCTATTTTCGTGACGCGCTGCTGGTGGCCACCGAGGCGGGGGACGTCCAGCCCAACCACCCGGACATGGCCGACCGCGTCGCCGCGATGGCCGCGCACGCGTCCCCGGAGAAGCTGCTGCGCTGCATCGAAGCGGTGCTGGACTGCCGCGAGGCGTTGGCCGTCAACGTCAAGCCCAAGTTCGCCGTCGATGCGATGGTCGCCACCGTCGGCCAGGCGCTGCGCGACTGAGTTGGGTCCGCGGCCGGGCCTGCCGTAGACTCGTGCCGCCGTAAACGGCACGCCACCTTAGCTCAGTCGGCAGAGCGGCTCACTCGTAATGAGCAGGTCAGGAGTTCGATTCTCCTAGGTGGCTCCATCGCCGAGTTGGCCGCCGGACACCCCGGCGGGGCCGGCGCCGTGAGCGATGCCCTCGGCGATCTCCTCGTCGGTGAGGCCGTGGCGGGCGATCTGGCAGTGGACCTGCGCGAGAGTGCGGCACGGATCTATGGACCGGCGGGCGGCTCGGCATA
Organism: Mycolicibacterium pulveris; assembly: GCF_010725725.1. Classification (NCBI taxonomy): domain Bacteria; kingdom Bacillati; phylum Actinomycetota; class Actinomycetes; order Mycobacteriales; family Mycobacteriaceae; genus Mycobacterium; species Mycolicibacterium pulveris. The sequence continues at coordinate 2,843,483 of NZ_AP022599.1, forward strand.
TCCCAGGAGCACCAATTTGAATGCAAACCTCTTTTGCTCCGCGATACCGATCCACGACAGACGCCTCCAGCAAACGTGGCGGCATAGCAAATTCGGCGCTCGAGTCGGCAGGCGGTCGAGGCACGTCAGACCTCCCGAAGGCGGCACATTCAGTTATTCAGAACGTCTATGACGCGGCGTCGAGCGGCGATGTGCTCGGCGCGTTGGGCGCGATCGTCGCCGCCCCGGCGATCGTGCTCGACGGCTTCCTGAACGGATGGGGAGTGGATGGCGGGCTGATCAGTGCCGGCCTGGGCACGATCAGCACCCTTCTGCAGATCCGCGACATGATTGCCGATGCGATCACGTCGGCCGCGGCCACCGGGGGTCTGACGGAAGTCGCCACTGTGCCCGCGTCCGCCGCCGCCACGCTGGCAGGGTCCACCACATCGGAGGAGCCGGCGATGATGAACGCCTCCGCGCAAGCCGGACTCGAAACGTCGGGCGACGATGGTTCCGACGCAGCGGAACCCGCCGGTGACGACGGTGAAGCGGGCACGGATCCGACCGAAAACGGCGGGGCCGCAGTCGACCTCGCCGACGAGGACTCCGCCGAGGAAGGTCCTTCCGAGGAGAACACCTCCGAGGAGGAATCCACGGACCCCGAAGACGACGCGGATGTCGGCGAACTCGACGGCGATGCCGGCCAGGACGACGACTCGGAGGCGTCCGATGACCCGGCCGGCACCGATGCTGGCGACAAGCAGTCCGGCTCGGATGACAGCGATACCGGCAGCGCCGACGGCGGTTCGGGCGGAGGCTCGGGCTCCGACGGTGGTTCGGGCGGAAGCGAATAGCACCCGACAATCGGTCAGGCTCTCCGGCCGGTCGGCTACCTCGGTGCGACGAACCCGACCGGTCCCGAGGCGATGCACACCGACAGCGCGGCCGTGGTCGCGCGCACGTCGATCGCGTCGCCCGCCCCGGCGAGCCGGACGTACACCCGGTTCAAGCCGGGCCGCACCGGCACCTTGACCTCGCCGCCGTCCGACAGCGCCATCGTCATCGAGCCGTCGCTGTTGGCGAGGTAGTTGATCTCGGCCGTCCAGTCCGCGGGCAGCAGCGGGCCGTCCAACGGCATCCGGACCGGCGCATCGGGCTGCACCAGATACCCGCAGTTGGGCTCGGGGCCTTCGGTGATGCTGCGCACCCAGGTGACCTTCGCGTCGACGACATGCCCGCTGCTGTCCAGCATACGCAGTTCTGTTGTCGCCGAAGCGAATTCAGGTCGGTCGCGCAGCAGGGCGAACATGCGGCTGGCCCGGTTCTCCGGGCCGACGACCCGCTGCAGCACGAGCGGATCGACCTCCTGGTCGAGCATCGGTGCGCTCGACGTCCGGGCGGCTTCGGCCAGCCCCGCCGTCGCGTTGCGCAGGTACGGACGCGCCGGGTTGTCGCGCCAGCTGGTCAGAAACGTCGAGGTCGAGTACAGGCTGCTGGCCACGAACGCCACCGCCAGCGCGCACACCGTGACCGTGCGGGCGCGCGAGGCGTCCAGCCAGCCCGAGCCGGCCCGGTTCGGTGCGCACAGCCCGACGGCGGCCAGCAGCGCCAGCACCACAACGAGGTCGGGCAGATACCGCAATGTCTGCGCCAACTCCAGCGCGGTGAACTGTGACGAGCGCATCAGATAGATCGGGATCTGACAGGCCGCCGCATAGCCGACGGCCACCAGCCACACCGGGGCGATGCGCTGCTTGCGGACGACGCTCACCGCCACCACCGCGGCCAACGCCACCCAGCCCAACACCATCACCGTCACCGGCGGCGTTCCCCACGGCGAGGCCGGCGCCCACCGCTGCCAATTCCACGGCCCCCCAACCAGGCCCGGAACGATTCCGTGCGTCACCGAGCGGCTCAGCAGATCCCACGTCATCGCCACGTCACCGCTCCACCGCTTCTGGTCCACCACGACGAGGTACACCACGACCCAGCCCGCCGTCACCGCCAGGCTCGGCACCCACAGCCGAATCCCGCGCCGCCACACCGTGGTTACCGATCCGGTGGCGGTGACGTGGGCCAACAGCGCGGCGATCGTGAACGCGACGAACGGGATGACCGCGGCCTTCTCGAAGAACAGCAGACCGCCGAGGAACACCAGCGTTCCCGTCACCGCATACCGCCGATTTCCGGTGCGCACCAGTAGGATCGCGTCCCCGCACACCCAGGCCAGCGCCGCCAGCATCGGCAGCGAGTTCAGCGCCGCCGCCCACCACGCGAACCCGGGCACGGCCAGCGGGGTGAACAACGCGAACGTCAACGGCGCCAGCAGCACTGGGCGCCAGCCGAGGATGACATGCAACGTGCGCAGCAACGCCAGCGAGGCCAGCAGCTGCAGCATCACCATGCTGATCGCAGGCCCGATCCAATTCAACGGGGCCAAGCGGGTGATCCCGCCGGCCAGCAGGAACGCCGCGGGCATGACGTGGCCGTCGTGGTCGTCGAACAGAAACCGCGGCGACAGCAGGTTGTGTGTGCCGGCCCGGCCGATCAGGATCAGGTCGTCCCAGTAGAAGTAGCCGCCGAACGCCAGCGTCGCCCGGATGGCCAGCTGCACCACGATCAACGCCACCGCAGCGCAGGCCACCCGGTTGCGCAGCAGATACCTACCCCGGATAGGCCTCTCCCGCCTGCTGACGGGCGACCCACGCCGACCGCACCATCTCTTCGAGCGAATGCCGCATCCGCCAATCCAGGTCGCGGGCCGCCAGGTCCTTCGACGCCACGATGCGGGCCGGATCGCCGGGCCGGCGCGGCCCGATCGTCGGCTCGAAGTCGACGCCGGTGACCTCGCGGATCGCGGTCATGATCTCGCGCACGGAGGTGCCGCTGCCGCTGCCGAGGTTGTACACAACCTCGACGGGCTCACCGGCGGCCAGGCGCTTGGCCGCGGCGACATGCGCGAGCGCCAGATCCGACACGTGGACGTAGTCGCGCACGCAGGTGCCGTCGGGGGTGGGGTAGTCGTCGCCGTTGATCCTGGGTGTCTCGCCGCGGTAGAGCATGTCGAAGACGACGGGGAACAGGTTGTGCGGGCTGATGTCGAACAACTCCGGCGAACCGGAGCCCACCACGTTGAAGTAGCGCAGGCTGGTGTGCCGCAGATCGGTGGCCCGCGCGACGTCGCGCACAATCCACTCGCCGACCAATTTGCTTACCCCGTAGGGTGATTCGGGTGCGGTCGGCGTCTGCTCGGTGACGATGTCGACGTCGGGGGTGCCGTAGGTGGCGGCGCTGGAGGAGAACACCAGCTTGTCGGTGCCGGTCGACGTCATCGCGGTGAGCAGGTTGACCATCGCCGTGACGTTCTGTTCGTAGGTGCGCAGCGGTTCGCGCACCGAGACGCCCGCGTACTTGAACCCCGCGATGTGGATGACGCCGGAGACGTGGTGGTCGTGCAGCGTCTGCGTGACGAGTTCGGTGTCGAGCAGGCTACCGCGCACCAGCGGCACACCCGCCGGGACGAATGCCTCCAGCCCGGTGGACAGGTCGTCGATCACCACCACCGCCAGGTCGGCGTCGCGCAGCGCACGCACCACGTGGGAGCCGATGTACCCGGCTCCGCCGGTCACCAGCCACGTCATCGGTTCTCCCTCGCGCTCGATGCAACTCGCACCCCGGCAGCATAGGTGCGGCCGCCGTCACCGGGTGCTCTTGGCCAGCGCAACCAGGTGCACGGCGATGCCCACGAGCGGCCCGCACAGCAGCGCGATCACCGTGCGGGTTCCCAGCGGAAGCGGAAGCAGCAGCAACAGCGTCGAGGCGACCGTCGCCGACACCCAGCCCAGCGAGTACGCCCGGTGCAGGGCCGCCGCGACCGCCGCCGCACCGGTCAACGTCAACAACGCGATCGCCACCGCCGCGGCGGTCAGCCAGGCCAACAGGGCGCCGTCGGCCAGGTATTCGGGTCCGAACGCGGTGCGCAGCAGCCACGGCCCGAACACTCCGGCGGCCAGCACACCCACCACGCCCACGCCGGTCACCACGGCCGCCGGTGCCGCCAGCGCGCGCATCCGTTCGGTGCGCTGATCGACGAAGTGCGCGATCAGGTTGCCCTGCATCGCGGTGAGCGGAACCAGAAGTGGCGCGCGGGTCAGCGTCACCGCCAGGATCACCACGCCGCCGGCGGCACCCAGCTCGCCCGTGGTGGCCTTGAGCAGCACCGGAAAGCCCATGACCAGGATCGCGCTCGCCCCCGCCGCGGCGATCGAATGCGCCGCGCCGCGCAGAAACGTCGCCGTGCCGCCGGGGGTGCGCAGGGCGGCGGCTTCCCGGGTGGCCGGCGAAACGGCCAGCATGATCAGCCAGGCCACCGCACCGGCCACCGTGGCCCACAGATAGCCGACCAGGGCCCAGCCGACGACGAACGTCGCCGCGGCCACGATCACCCGCAGCCCGGCGTCAGTGACCATCAGCGCTCCGTAGGCGGTCCACCGATTCAGCCCGGCGAGCATGCCCAGCAACGCGGCGTGCAGGCAGAATCCGGCGAGCCCGACGGCCAGCAGCGCGACGCTGAGCCACCGCGACTCGACGAACACCTGCGCCGACCACAGCGGCGAACTGGCGACGATCAGCGCGGCCGCCGCGACCCCGACCAGGGCCGCCACCCGCATCGGATGGGTGCGCGGACCCTCGACGACCTCGACGTAGCCGGCCGAGCGCACTTCCCGGGTGGCTTCCTGCAGCAGGCCGAACGCGGCGCCGGTGACCAAGCCGAACGCACCCCAGAACACCCCGAACACCGCGAAACCGGAGGGCTCCAGATCGCGCGCGGCCAGGTATAGCACCGCGTATCCGCACAGCGCCGACGCCGCGGTGGCCACGCCGACCCGGGCGACGCTGCCTCGCGTGACGGGCCCGGTGGGCGTGGCGGCGTCGGTCACGACGACGGTTCCAGGGCGGGCAGTGCCTGCGCGTACAACCAGGCCTCGAACAGGGGGCGCAGCGACGCGTCGGTGTAACGCGACGCCAGCGCGGTGAAGTCGTCGGTGACGACGGTGCCGTGCCGGTAGCGCTGGGTCCAATCCCGAAGCAGCGCAAAGAAGTTGCCGTCGCCGATGCGGCGCCGCAGCGTGTGCAGCGTCAGCGCGCCGCGCTTGTACACCCGGTCGTCGAACAGGTCGGTGACCCCCGGATCGGCCAGCACCAGATCCTGCGGAGCTTCGGCCAGCCGGTGGTGGTAGTGACGCGCCCACTCGTCGGCGCTTCGGCCCCCGGAGTGCTCCGACCACAACCACTCGGCGTAGCAGGCGAACCCCTCGTGCAGCCAGATGTGTTGCCAGCGTTCGACGGTCACCGAGTTGCCGAACCATTGATGGGCCAACTCGTGGGCGATCAGCCGCTCGGCACGGCCCCGCCCGGTGCAGTGGTTGGCTCCGAAGATGGAGATACCTTGTGCTTCAAGGGGTATCTCGAGGTCGTCGTCGGTGACGACGACAGTGTATCCGTTGGCGAGCGGATACGGCCCGAACAGCTCGCAGAACAACTCCATCATCTGCGGCTGGCGGGCGAAGTCGGACGCGAAGTTCCCGCGCAGCCGCTCGGGCAGCACCGCGTCGATCGAAACGCCGTTGTCGGACACCGCATGCCGGTCATACCGTCCGATCTGCAGCGTCACCAGGTACGTGGAGGTCGGCTCGGGCTGTTCGTAGGTCCAGGTGGTCATCCCGGCGTGCGCCCGCCGACTGACCAGCTCGCCGTTGGCGACGACGTAGTATGGGCTCTCGGTGCGGATTCGGACGCCGACGCCGGCCTTGGCGCTGGGCTTGTCGTCGCACGGAAACCATGTCGGCGCCCCGTTGGGTTGGCCCGCGACCAGTGCGCCGTCGGTGAGCTCCTCGAATCCGACGTCGCCCCAATGGGATCGGATCGGCCGCGGGTGACCGCCGTAGCGCACGACGATCGTGATCGCGGTCCCTGCGGGCAGGCTCTGCGCCAACGTGATGTGCAGTTTGCCCCCCTTCGTACGGAATTTGGCCGGGCGCGCATCGTTGACGGCCACCTTCGACACCCTCAGCGCCTCGGACAGATCGAGCGTCAAGGTGCGCAGTGCCGTCGAGGTCACCGCGGTGATGGTGGCCGTTCCCGACAACCGGTTCGTCGCGACCTTGTATTCGAGGTCGAGGTCGTAGCGTGAGACCCGATAGCCGGAATTTCCGCCGCCAGGCAGGTAAAGATCGATGGTCTCCGTCACGCTGCGGTGTCTTCTGACTTCTTGGCCTTGGCCCGCGATTTGCCTTCACGTTTGGCGCGCGCAGCATTCCACGGCGCGATCGGGTTGCCCAGCCACCGGGTGAAGGCGGGCACCTTGTCACCGCGCATGACCAGGGAGGCGGGGCCGACGGTGGCGCCGGCCCCGATGCGCGACGCGGGCAGCGCGACGCAGTGCGGCCCCAGCGTCGAACCTTCCTCGAGCGCGACGGTGTCCAGCGCCATGATCCGGTCGTGAAACAGGTGCGTCTGCACCACACAGCCTCGGTTGACGGTCGCCGCGTCCTCGATCGTGACCAGATCGGGTTCGGGCAACCAGTACGTCTCGCACCACACCCCACGCCCGATGGTTGCGCCCAGCGCGCGCAGCCACCAGTTCATCATCGGTGTGCCGCTGGCCGACCGGACGAACCATGGCGCGGCGACGGTCTCGATGAAGCTGTCCGACAGCTCGTTTCGCCACACGAACGAGGACCACAGCGGATGCACCCCGGCGTCGACCCGGCCCACCGCCGCCCATTTCGCGGCGACGGCTGCGGTGCCTGCGACCGCTCCGGCGGCCAGTAACACCACGCCGCCGGCCAACGCCGCCCACAGCCAACCGAACTCGGTGACCAGCCACTGCAGCCCGAGCAGCACCGCGACACCGATCGCGAACGTCACGATCACCGGAACGATCCGGCATGCCTCCACCATCGCGCGCAGTGCCTTCAGGCGCGGCGGCGGATCGAACGTGCGATGTGTGTCCGCCTGGGCGGGCCTGCGCCGCAACCGAACCGGCGGGCTGCCCAACCACGACGACCCGGCCTTGGCCTTGGGCGGTGCAGCGGACAACACCGCGACCAGGCCGTCGTCGGGCACCTTGCGTCCCGGCCGGGCGATCGCGGAGTTACCGAGGAACCCGCGCCTGCCGACCCTGGCCTTCGCCACGTGCAACCAACCGCCTCGCAGCTCGTAGGACGCCACCATGGCGTCGTCGGCCAGGAACGCCCCGTCCTCGATCACCGTGAACTTCGGCGTCAGCAGCGCGGTCGAAATCTCGGTTCCGCGCCCGACTTTGGCGCCGAGCGCGCGCAACCACCACGGTGTCAGCAGGCTCGCGTACAGCGGGAAGAGGTAGGTGCGGGCGGCGTCCATGAGCCGCTGGGTGGCCCACATCTGCCAACCCACGCGGCTGCGCACCGGGTGATATCCCTCGCGCAGCCCGACCGATAGCACCCGCACCCCGATGAGCGTCAGCAGCGCGTAGGTGAGCACCGCGACCAGCGTCGCCGGCGGCGCCCACAGCAGCGCGGGCGCGATCGCCGCGGTCACCGAGTCGGTGTCGCGCACGGCCCACCCGATCACGGCCAGCCCGGCGCCGAGCGCCAGCAGCGGCAGCCCGCCCAACAGCATCGACGTCACGCCGTAGACCGCGGCCCACAGCGGCGCCGCGGGCGGGCGGTGCTCGGGCCACGGATGACGGACCTTGCCCGACTTCGTCGCGGGCGAGCCCTTCCAGTACTGACCGTTCTTGACCTTGCCGTGCACGCCGGAACCCGGTGCCACATCGGCGTTCTTGCCGACGACGGCCCCGGCCATCAGCGTGGTGCGCGCGCCGACGCTGGCATCGTTGCCGACCGTGATCGGGCCGACGTGGAAGTCGTCCCCGTCGATCCAGTGCCCGGACAAGTCCACCTCGGGTTCGACCGCGCTGCGGTGGCCGAGTTTGAGCATCCCGGTCACCGGCGGGGTGGAGTGCAGATCGACGCCCTTGCCCACCCGGTTGCCGAGTGCGCGCGCGTAGTACACCAACCATGGTGCGCCCGCGAGGTTTTCCGCGCCGCTGGCCTGCGCCAGCCGTTCGGCAAGCCACACCCGCAGATGCACGGATCCGCCGCGTCGGTATGTGCCGGGTTGCAGCCCGCCGATCAGCATCCTGGCGCCGAGCGCCGCGATGCCCATCCGGCCCAGCGGGGTGACGAACAGCACGAAACCCGCTGCCACCCACCACCAGTCGATCGGTCTGACCCACGGCACCGCACCGGCCGCGATGTTGTTCGCGAGCGCCAACCAGACCACCCACTGCAGCCCGGTCAGCGTCGCCAGCGGCAACGACAGCGCCAGCTGAGCCGCCCGGGTCGGAGCCGACACGGGTTGGACCGTGCGCCGCTCGGCCGCCGGGGGCGGCTCGAGCTCGTCGAGGTAACCCGCGAACGACCCCAGCCGGGGTCGGTCGTAGAGGTCACCGACGGTCACCTGCGGATAGCGTTCGCGCAGCGCCGACACCAACTGCGCCGCGGCCAGCGAACCGCCGCCGAGCGCGAAGAAGTCGGCGTCGGGATCTGTGACCGGCGCCGCCAGCACCTCCTGCCACAATTCGGCCACCCAGCGCGCCGCACCGGTCAGGTCCGTCGTCTCCTCACCGGTGCCGCCGGGCAGCGGCCAGGGCAGCGCGTCGCGGTCCACCTTGCCCGACGTGCGCGTCGGCAGTTCGTCGACGCGCACCAGCCGCGGCACCAGCGCGGCAGGCAGCGTCTGGGCCAGACTCGAGCGGGCAGCGGCGAGATCGAACGACGGATCGGTGCTGACAACGTATCCAACTAGAACCGTTGTGCCGCTTGCGGTTTGACGCACTGCGGCCGCGCCGCCGCTGACCCCCGGCAGGTTGACCAGCGCGGCGTCCACCTCGCCGAGCTCGATCCGGCGGCCGCCGATCTTGACCTGCTCGTCGGCCCGGCCCACGAAGTACAGGCCGTCGGATTCCAACCGCACCAGATCCCCGCTGCGGTAGGCGCGCGACCACACCAGCGTCGGCATCGGCGCGTACTTGTCGCGGTCCTTGTCGGGGTCGAGGTAGCGGGCCAGGCCAACCCCGCCGATCACCAGCTCGCCCACCTCGCCGTAGGACACCGGCTCACCTCGGGCGTCCACCACGGCCAGATCCCACCCGGGCAGCGGCATGCCGATGCTCACCGGGCCGCGCCCGTCCAGTTTGGCCGCGCAGGCGACGACGGTGGTCTCCGTCGGGCCGTAGGTGTTCCACACCTCACGCCCGTCGACCGCGAGCCGCTCGGCCAACTCCGGCGGGCAGGCTTCACCGCCGAAGATCAGCAGCCGCACCGCCTCCAGCGCCTCGGCGGGCCAGAGCGCCGCCAGCGTCGGCACGGTCGAGACCACGGTGATGTCGCGGGAGACCAGCCACGGCCCCAGATCCACCCCGCTGCGCACCAGCGAGCGGGGCGCGGGCACCAGGCAGGCGCCGTGGCGCCAGGCCAGCCACATCTCCTCGCAGGACGCGTCGAACGCCACGGACAGCCCGGCCAGGACCCGGTCGCCGGGACCGATCGGGTTGTCCCGCAGGAAGAGCTGCGCTTCGGCGTCGACGAAGGCCGCCGCGCTGCGGTGTGTCACCGCAACACCTTTCGGTGTGCCGGTGGACCCCGACGTGAAGATGATCCAGGCGTCGTCTCGGGCCAGCGGCCGTACCGCGCGCCAGCCCCGTGACGAGCCGGGCCCGCGGACCAGGCCCTGTTCGGTGATGATGGCGACCACGTCGGCCTCGGTGAACACCAGCTCGGCGCGCTCCACCGGATCGTCGGCGTCCACCGGCACGTAGGCGGCGCCGGTGGCCAGCGTCGCCAGGATCGCCACGTACAGCGCGTAGCTGCCCGACGGCATCCGGATGCCGATGCGGTCGCCGCGGCCGATTCCGCGGGCGGCCAGCCATTCGACGGTTTCCTCGATGTCGGCGATCAGTTCGGCGTAGGTCAGCTGCACGGTGCCGTCGTCGAGCGCGGGCGCATCGGGGTAACGGTCTGCGGTCTCGTAGAGGATGTCGATGAGCGTGCGTGGTGCGGGGGCGTACGACGACAGCGCGTACTGAGGGGGCACCTCCGGAACATAATCCCCAGTCACGCCTACAAAGTACTAAGCCGACCCGGCCGTGCCCCGGTGCCGCACGGTGGCTGAGCACAATTGTGATCACGGCGCCGACGGGGCCGCGACCGCCCGTCGGCGGGGGGTGTAACCGCTGGTGCCGTGGGTACTCGTCGGTTCGAATTTCGCGTCGGGGCCACTGCCTGGCAGACTCGCCGTCGGAGGGGAGTATTCCTTCGTCGCGGTATCGTCATCACGTCGCCCGTCATCGGGCGACCGGTACCGCGGGCCGACACGACGGGTCGTGGCGGTGGAAGAGACCTCCGGCGCTTTGACGACCGGAGGTTATGTGAACGTAAGCGGACTCGAGTGGGCGATCACGCTGAGCGTGACCATCGCCGTCTTGCTGTTCGACGTGGTTGTCATCGGCCGGCGCCCGCACGAACCGACCCGGCGCGAAACCGGAACGTACCTGTCGATCTACATCGGCCTCGCGGTGGCGTTCGGGCTGTGGACCTGGTTCTTTCACGGCAGCCAGTTCGGGTTGGAGTTCTTCGCCGGGTGGCTCACCGAATACAGCCTCTCGGTGGACAACCTGTTCATCTTCTTGATCATCATGGCCAGCTTCAATGTGCCGAGGATCTATCAGCAGCAGGCACTGCTCGTCGGCATCATCCTGGCCCTGATCTTCCGCGGCATCTTCATCGCGCTCGGCGCCGTCGCGATCAACCAGTTCTCTTGGGTCTTCTACATTTTCGGGGCGTTCCTGCTCTACACCGCGGTGGGCCTGGTGCGCGACACCGATCACGACGACGACGCGGAGAACCGTGTGGTGCGCTTCGCCCGCAAGCACATGAAGTTCACCGACACCTGGGACGGCCTGCGGCTGTGGGTGCGGGAGAACGGCAAGCGGGTGATGACGCCGATGTTCCTCGTCATCGTCGCGCTGGGCACCACCGACCTCATCTTCGCGCTGGACTCGATCCCGGCCATCTACGGCCTGACCCAGGAGCCGTACCTGGTGTTCACCGCGAACGTGTTTGCGCTGATGGGGCTGCGGCAGCTGTACTTCCTGCTGGGCGATCTGCTCAAGCGGCTGGTCTACCTGTCGCAGGGGCTGGCGTTCATCCTCGCGTTCATCGGCGTGAAACTGGTGCTGCACGCGTTGCACGAGAACGAGGTGCCGTTCATCAACGGCGGCGAGCATGTGGCGGTGCCGGAGATCCCGACGCTGGCCAGCCTCGGCGTCATCGTGGTGACGCTGATCGTCACCACCGTGGCCAGCCTGTACAAGACCCGGATGCACGACGTAAAGAAGAACGTCGCCGAGGCGAGCGCGGACGAACCCGAACCGGAGCCGCATCCCCGCCAGGGTTAGCTGCGACTAGGTAGCGCGGCTAAAAATGCTGTTGGTCGATCCGATTTTCGCGTGCGAAATATAACTGGTGATTAGCGCAGCAAAATCTGCGCCCGCCGAGGCGTTTCACGGCCATTCTTTGGCGGCGGTTGTTTGGGAAATTTGGTTCGCGGATTCGGGGCGTTGGTCTTACTATTACGGCGCGTTTGCTGTCCGGGTACTCCCGATCATCGTCGAAGAAAGTGGGGGCCTTCGTGTGTGACGTCGCTTCTGGCGCCGAGCGTCGACGGCGATGACGACCGAGGCGACCAAGGGCGCCGCGCCGTCAGCGCCATCGACAAGCCCTGACCTCGATCGAAAAGCCAAGAGAGCACGGATAATCGGCCTCGACGGCGTCCGGGGTCTGCTGTGCCTGAGCATCGCGATCACCCACGTCACCGGCTACTACACGAAGAACACCGCCGACACCTGGAAGACCAACTTGTTCGGCTTTTCCCTGGTGTATTTCTTCGTGCTCAGCGGTTTTCTGCTGTTCTTGCCGTACGTGCGAAATCTCGTCGCCGTAGATCGGCGGGTTCGCATGCCGAACGTGCGGGATTACACGATCCACCGTCTCGCCCGAATCATGCCGGCGTACCTCGTGATTTTCTTGATCGTCAATTTTGTATTGCGGCTGTCCTATCGCGAGAACGCGGCATTGATGCCCGACGACGCACGCACGGGAATCGGCATGATCACCGATCCGGGCGAGTTGCTGGCCAATCTGGCGCTGGTGCAGACCTACTTTCCGGCCTACATCCAGACCGGCATCGGCCCGTCATGGTCGCTGACCCTGGAGTACGCGTTCTACCTCACGCTTCCGCTGCTGGGCTGGGTGATCTTTCGGATGCGCCGCCGCGCAGGGCGCGACCCGTACCTGGTGGCCCTGGTGGCGCCCGCCATCCTGCTGGGCGTCGGGGTGCTCGGCCGCGCGTTGACACCCCTGGTCAACCGGTACGCGGGCGCCTCCGACTTCATCCTGCTCAACTGGGGCCCGAACATCGCCGCGGTGTTCACCAGGAGCCTGTTGGCCAACGCCGACAACTTCGCGATGGGCATGTTCGCGGCGGTGGTGTTCGTCGCGATCGAGCACGGCGCGCTGGCCGACCGGGTGGCTCGACGGGTCCGGGTGCTCAGCGCGGCGGCGATCCTTCCCGTCCTGATCGTGGGCGCCGCGCTGTTCGCGGTCGCGGCGTCGTTCGTCACCGCGGTGGTCGGCGTGGTCGCCGCGCTGATGATCCTCGTCGTCGTCGTTCCGCTGGCGCGCGGGCAGAAGTCCAAGCTGGCACGCGCCCTCGATGTGCGGCCGATCCGCTACGTCGGCGAGATCTCGCTGTCGGCGTATCTGTGGCACTTCCCGCTGCTGCTGTTGCTCGGCCAACTCGGCTGGATGGCCGGCGACACGTTGCCGGGCATGCTCTACAACATCGCCGTCCTGCTCGGCGTGACGGTGCTGGCCGCGAGCGTGACCTACTACCTCATCGAGAAACCGGCGATGAACTACGCCAGGTCGGTGCGGGCCACCCGTTGACGCCCAGCGCACGCGGCGGCTGAGCCGCTCAGTGCGCCTGGGTCTTGAACCGATCGATCGAGGCTTTGACCTCGGCCTCGGCCTTGTCGCGGCCGACCCAGTCGGCGGCCTTGACGTACTTGTTCGGCTCGAGGTCCTTGTAGTGCACGAAGAAGTGCTTGATCTCCTCGAGCACCTGCTCGGGCACGTCGGCGAGGTCCTGGATGTGGTCCCAGCGCTTGTCGCCCGCCGGCACACAAAGCACCTTGTCGTCGCCGCCGGCCTCGTCGGTCATCTGGAACATCGCCACCGGGCGCACCTCCACCAGGCAGCCGGGGAACAGCGGCTCGGGCAGCAGTACGAGGGCGTCCAGCGGGTCCCCGTCCTCGCCGAGGGTGTCGTCGATGAATCCGTAGTCGGTCGGATAGCCCATCGAGGTGTAGAGGTAGCGGTCCAGCTTCACGCGTCCGGTGTCGTGGTCCACCTCGTACTTGTTGCGTGAACCCTTCGGGATCTCGATGACTACGTCGAACTCCACCGGCGGCTCCTTGCCCTGTGCAAACGGTCTTGCGGTCGGGGAACACCCTAATGGAGCGATACCCTGCTGTACGGGGCGGTCGACAGATCAGGAGAGCTATGCGGCCCACGAGGTGGGGGCCATCGACCCATGTGCTGGTCGGGGTGGCGGTGCTGGTGCTGGTCGCGGTGGTGGTTGCCGCGGCGGCCGTGCTGACGACGGGACATACCGACGCGGCGGCGATCAAGCCGACGCCACCCGCGGCCACCGCCGCCCCGGGCGTCGTCCCGGTGTCGGACTCCGCGCCCAAACCCCGGCCCGACCTGCTGGCGACCGTGCTGGCCCCGGCGCTGGCCGACCCCAACCTCGGCCGCTTCACCGGCCGGATCGCCGACGCGATCACCGGCGCGCAGCTGTGGGAGCAGGGCGCCGACGTGCCGATGCAGCCCGCGTCGACCAACAAGAGCCTCACCGCGGCCGCCGCCCTGCTGGCCCTCGACCGCAACGCCCGGCTGACCACCCGGGTGTTCACTGGTGACAAACCGGGCGTCGTGGTGCTCAAGGGCGGCGGTGACCCGACATTGTCGGCAGCGCCCAAAGGCCAGGACACCTGGTACCGGGATGCCGCGCGCATCAGCGACCTGGCCGAGCAGGTGCGCCGGGCCGGGGTCGACGCGACCGCCGTCGAGGTCGACGTCAGCGCCTACACCGGGCCGACCATGGCGCACGGCTGGGATCCCGCCGACATCGAGGGCGGCGACATCGCGCCGATCGAGCCGGTGATGCTGGATGCCGGCCGCACCCAGCCGGTCAGTGTCGACTCGACACGGTCGAGAACGCCCGCCCTGGACGCGGGCCGCGCGCTGGCGGTGGCGCTGGAAGTCGACCCGGCGAAGGTCACCGTGTTGCCCGGCCCCGCGCGCGGCGGCAAGGAGATCGCCGCGGTGCAGTCGCCTCCCCTGATCAACCGGTTGCGGGAGATGATGAACGCCTCCGACAACGTGATGGCCGAGGCGATCGGCCGCGAGGTGGCCGCCGCCGTCGGTGAACCCCAGAGTTTCGACGGCGCCGCGGCCGCGGTGCTCGGACAGCTGAAGGCCGCGGGGATCGACACCACCGGAGCGCGCCTGTTCGACTCCAGCGGGCTGTCCGTCGACGACCGGCTCACCGCCAAGACACTCGATGAGGTGGTCGGTGTCGCGGTCGGCGACCAGCAGCCGCGGTTGCGGCCGCTGGTGGACCTGATGCCGATCGCCGGCGGCAGCGGAACCTTGTCCAACCGCTTCCTCAACACCGAATCCGGCAGGGAGGCAGCGGGTTTCCTGCGCGCCAAGACCGGGTCGTTGACGGGAACCAACACACTGGCGGGCTTTCTCACCGACGCGAGCGGGCGGGTGTTGACGTTCGCCTTCATCTCCAACGAAGCAGGCCCGATGGGGCTCGTCGCGCTGGACACCCTCGCCGCGACCCTGCGGTCGTGCGGGTGCAGCGCATGAGCCCGGCCACCGAAACCAAGGTCACCGTCGGGCGCGCCGTCGACTGGGAATTCGCCGCCACCGTCGGCGCCAGGCTGGCCAGGCCCGGGCCGGTCACCACCGACTACACGCGTCACCAGGCCATCGAGCAACTCAGCGAGGCGTCGCGGTCGGCCGAAGTGCCCGTGCGCGAGGTCACCGGGCTCACCGAGGGCGGCGACATCCCCGACGCGCGCATCGTCGACCGCGCACAATGGGTGCGCGCCGCCACCGACTCGATGCGAGTGATGACCGGCGGGCGCGACGACGACGGGCGCCCAGGGTTTCTCACCGGCCGGATCACGGGCGCGCAGACCGGTGCCGTGCTGGCGTTCGTGTCCTCGGGCATCCTCGGCCAGTACGATCCGTTCGGCGCGAACGGCGGCGAGCTTTTGTTGGTATACCCCAACGTGATCGCGGTGGAACGCCAACTGCGGGTGCAGCCCTACGACTTTAGGCTCTGGGTATGCCTGCACGAAGTCACCCACCGGGTGCAGTTCCGGGCCAACCCGTGGCTGGCCGACCACATGTCACGCGCGCTCGCGGTGCTCACCGACGAGACGCAGAACGACGTCACCGAGGTGATCGGCAGGCTCGCCGAATTCGTCCGTGGCAAACGTGCGGATCCCGAAGGCAATGCCGCCGAACCGAATTCGGCCGGTGTGCTCGGGTTGCTGCGCGCGGTGCAATCGGAGCCCCAGCGCGAGGCGCTGGACCAGTTGCTGGTGCTGGGCACGCTGCTGGAGGGGCACGCCGACCATGTGATGGACGCCGTGGGCCCCGCGGTGGTGCCGTCGGTGGCCGCCATCCGGCGCCGCTTCGACGAGCGCCGCCGCCGCAAACAACCGCCGCTGCAACGGCTGGTGCGTGCGCTGCTGGGGTTCGACGCGAAGCTCAGCCAGTACACCCGCGGCAAGGCGTTCGTCGACCACGTCGTGTCCACTGTGGGGATGGACCGGTTCAACGCCGTGTGGTCGGGGCCCGAAACCCTGCCGCTGCCAACCGAAATCGATGAGCCGCAACGATGGATCGACAGGGTGCTCTAGCCGCGCTGCACAAGGCGGTCACCGTGTTCGCCCGTGACTTCTGCGCAGCCGACGAGCGCTGGTGCGTGGCGCTGTCGGGCGGCGCCGACTCGCTGGCGCTGACAGCGGCGGCGGCGAAGGTGAAACCGACCACCGCGTTGATCGTCGACCACCAGCTGCAGCCGGACTCCGCCGTGGTGGCCGCAACCGCACGCGACCAGGCGCTGATGCTGGGATGCGTTGGTGCCGAGGTGATCCGCGTCGACGTCGGTACCGAGGGCGGCCCGGAGGCCGCCGCACGCACCGCGCGCTACCGGGCGCTGGACGACGCCCGCGACGGCGCACCGGTGTTGCTGGGCCACACGCTCGACGATCAGGCCGAAACCGTGCTGCTGGGGTTCGGCCGGGGCTCCGGTCCGCGCTCGATCGCCGGAATGCGGCCCAACGACCCGCCGTGGGGCCGCCCGCTGCTGGAGGTGCGCCGCAGCGTGACGCGACAGGCGTGCACGGAGCTCGGCGTGACGCCGTGGCAGGACCCGCACAACCGCGACCCGCGGTTCACCCGGGTGCGGCTGCGCACCGAGGTGTTGCCGCTGCTCGAGGACGTCCTCGGCGGTGGTGTGGCCGAGGCGCTGGCGCGCACCGCCGCGGCGTTGCGCGCCGACACCGACGCGCTCGACGAGCTGGCGCGCCAGGCGCTGACGGAGGCCAGCGTCGACGCGGGGCTCGACACGTCGCGGCTGGCCGCGCTGCCGGAGGCGATCCGGCTGCGGGTCATCCGCGGCTGGCTACTCACCGGCGGCGCCGGCGGCCTGACCGCCAAGCACATTCGCGGGGTGGACACCCTGGTCATGGCGTGGCGCGGGCAGGGCGGTGTCGCGGTGGGGTCGCCGCTGCGCAACCAGCGGCTGATCGCGACGCGTCGCGACGGCGTGCTGCGGCTGCACGTCGAACCGGTCTAGGGCACCGCGCCTTGGTCGCCGGATCGATCGCATGGCACTCTGTGGGCGTGGCTGAGCAATCCACCGAGCTGTACTCCGGCGACATCAAGTCTGTGCTTCTTCCGTCCAACGAGATCCAGGCAAAGGTCGCCGAGCTCGGCGCCCGCATCGGCGACGACTACCGCGCAGTCGTCGCTCCGGGCGGGCAGGATCTGCTGCTGGTCACCGTGCTCAAGGGCGCGGTGTTCTTCGTCACCGACCTGGCGCGCGCGATCCCGCTGCCCACGCAGCTGGAGTTCATGGCGGTCAGCTCGTACGGCTCGTCGACGTCGTCGTCGGGGGTGGTGCGCATCCTCAAGGACCTCGACCGCGACATCCACGACCGTGACGTGCTGATCGTCGAGGACGTCGTGGACTCCGGGCTGACGCTGTCGTGGCTGCTGCGCAACCTGGCGTCGCGGCGGCCGCGCTCGCTGCGGGTGTGCGCGCTGCTGCGCAAGCCCGACGCGGTGCGCGCCGACGTCGACATCGCCTATGTGGGTTTCGACATTCCCAAGGAGTTCGTCGTCGGCTACGGCCTGGACTACGCCGAGCGCTACCGCGATCTGAACTACATCGGCACGCTGGATCCCAAGATCTACGAACAAAGCTAGGGCTCCAAAAGCGCCCAAACGGACAAACGGGCGTCAAAGTGCGAGAAGAATCGTGCAAAACCTCGATTTCGGCGCAAGATGAGGACATGGCTCTGCGGATCTGCCCGTTGTGCGAGGCCACCTGCGGCCTGACGTTGACGATCGAGGACGGCCGGGTCACCGGCGCGCGCGGGGACCGCGAGGACGTCTTCAGCAAGGGGTTCATCTGCCCGAAAGGGGCGAGTTTCGCCGAACTCGACAATGACCCCGACCGGCTGAGCCGCCCGCTGGTGCGGCGCGACGGCGAGCTGACCGAAACCAGTTGGGAAGACGCGTTCGAGACGGTTGCCAATCGGCTAGGCACGGTCGTATCCGAGCACGGCGGGCCGTCGGTCGGCGTGTACCTGGGCAACCCGAACGCCCACACCATCGCCGGCGCCCTCTACCCGCCGCTGCTCGTGCGGGCGCTGGGCACGCGTCAGGTCTACTCGGCGAGCACCCTGGACCAGATGCCCAAACACGTCGCGCTGGGCCTGATGTTCGGCAGCCCCGTCGCGTTCACCGTCCCCGACCTCGACCGCACCGACTACCTCGTCGTCATCGGCGCGAATCCCCTTGTCTCCAACGGCAGTTTGGCCACCGCCGCCGACTTCGGCGGCAAGCTGCGGGCGCTGCGCAAACGCGGCGGCCGCCTCGTCGTCATCGACCCGGCCCGCACCCGCACCGCAGAACTCGCCGACCGCCACCTCGCCCCCCGACCGGGCACCGACGCGGCGCTGCTGTTCGCCGTCGTGCACACCCTGTTCGACGAGGACCTGGTCGACCTGGGCGCGCTGGCGGGCTCCGTCAACGGCGTCGACGACGTGCGTGCGCTGGCCGCCGACTTCGCCCCGGAGGCCGTCGCGGCGTACTGCGGTGTGGCCGCCGACGACATCCGCCTGCTGGCCCGCGAGGTCGCGGCGGCGCCGTCAGCGGCGGTATACGGCCGAATCGGAACGTCCACAGTCGAATTCGGAACGATCGGCAGCTGGCTCGTCGACGTCGTCAACGTTCTGACCGGCAACCTCGACCGGCCCGGCGGGGCGATGTTCCCGCTGTCGCCCGTCGCTCCCGCGCCGCGACCGCCCAAGGCCGGCCGCGAATTCCGCACCGGCCGATGGCACAGCCGCGTCTCGGGACACCCCGAAGTGCTCTCGGAGTTTCCGGCCGCCGCGCTGGCCGAGGAGATCGAGACCCCCGGCAAGGGGCAGATCAAGGCGCTGATCACCATCGCGGGCAACCCGGTGCTGTCCGCGCCCGACGGCGAACGCCTCGACCGTGCGCTCGACGGCCTCGACTTCATGCTCGCTGTCGACCCGTACCTCAATGAGACCACACGCCACGCCGACGTCATCCTGCCGCCCCCGCCGCCGTCGCGCAGCGCGCACTTCGACTTCGCGCTCAACAACCTCGCGGTGCGCAACAACGCGAGGTACTCACCGCCGGCACTGCCGCTGGGCGAGCGTCCCGACGAAGCCGAGATCCTGGCACGTATCGCGTTGATCCTGTATGGAATTGGTGCCGATCGTGATCCCGCACTGGTCGACGAGCAGGTGATCGCCACGACGCTGACCGCCCAGACCGCGGACCCGCACTCACCCGTGGCCGGGCGCCCCGTCGACGAACTGACCGCGATGCTCGAGGACGGTCCGGGTTACGAGCGGCGTCTCGACATGATGCTGCGCCTCGGCCCCTACGGTGATGCGTTCGGCGCCAAACCCGACGGGCTGACGCTGGCCCGGCTCAAGGCCGCCCCGCACGGCATCGACCTCGGCCCGCTGCGACCGCGGCTGGCCCAGGTGCTGCGGACCTCAACGGGCCGAATCGAACTCGCCCCGCGCGCGTTGACCGCCGATGTGCCGCGGCTGCGAGCGGCGCTTCGCGAACGCGCCGACGGCTACCTGCTCGTCGGACGGCGGCACCTGCGCTCCAACAACAGCTGGATGCACAACCTGCCCGCGCTGAACGGCGGCACCAACCGGTGCACGCTGCGCATTCATCCCGACGACGCCGCCGAACTCGGGCTGACCGACACCGACGTCGCCGTCATCAAGGGCCCCGGCGGCGAGCTTTTGGCGCCGATCGAGTTGGAGCCGGGCATGCGCCGTGGCGTGGTGTCGCTGCCGCACGGCTGGGGGCACGACCGCGGCGGCACCGGACAGAAGGTCGCATCAAGCCGCCCGGGCGTCAACGTCAACCAGCTCAACGACGGAAACCGGCTCGATCCGCTGTCGGGAACCGCTGTGCTCAACGGCGTTCCGGTGGACATTGCGCCCGCAGGCTGAGCCTTCCAGCGCTGAGCCGCCCAGCGCTGAGCCTTCCAGCGCGAGCAGACGTGAAAACCCCCAAATGCGGCGAAATAAGGGGGTCTACGCGACTGCTCGCGCCTGGGTAGGCAACCCCGTCAGGTGAGTTCCCACACCACCGTCACGGTGAACCCGACCGTCTGCTCGCCGGGTTCCAGTGGCACGGCGGCCATTTCGGCACCGCGTGGGGTCGGCAACGGGGTCGGCGGCTGTTGCTGACCGGTGGCCTCCGAGATCGAGATGACCTGGCCCAGATCCAGTCCCGACAACTCGGCGTACTGCTCGGCGCGGTCCCTGGCGTCCTCGAACGCCCGGCTTCTGGCGTCGCGGACCAACTGGGAATCGTCCTCGAGCGAGTAGTTGACCGAATTGATCCGGGTCGCGTCGCCGCCGCTGCTGACGATCAGCGCCAGCGCCTGCGACGCGGCGTCGAGCTGGCGGATCTTGATGTCGATCGAATTGGTGGCCCGGTAACCGACGATGGTCTGCGGATTCGCGCCGCCGCCCGCGAACTGCGGCTGCAGGCTGACCTGCGAGGTGCTGATGTCCTTGCGGTCGACGCCGGCGTCGACCAGCGCGTCGATCACCGCCTGCTGGCGCTCGCTGGTCTGGTTCATCGCGCCGGTCACATCGGGCGCGATGGACTCGATGGAGGCGTTGACGTTGAGGGTGTCCGGCTCGCCCTGCACCTCACCGGAACCCTGCACGGTAACGTGCCGCGCCTCGCCCTGCTCGCTGGAAACCGGTCCCGACGTCGCGTCGCAGCCCGCGACGGCGACGGTGAGCCCCGCCGCGGCGAGGACGAGCAGTCTGGTCGGTGTCTTCGCGCGTGCAGCGATCGGCATGCCAGGCACGATACCGTCAGGGGGTCACCAGGACCTTGCAATGCTGGTCGGGATGCGCCAGGTCGTCGAACGCCGCGCTCACCCCGGCCAGGTCGACCTCGCCGGTGATCAGCGGTGCGACGTCGATCTCACCCTCCGCGATGGCCCGCAGCGACTCGCCGAACTCGTCGAAGTCGTAGGCGAATACGAACTGCACGCTGATCTCCTTGGCGGTGCCGAAGAACGGCACCACGGTGTCGGGCTCCATGCACACGCCCGCCACCACCACCCGAGCGCCCGCGGGCGCCCGTCGCAGCACGTCGTTGAGGATGCCCGGCATCCCGACCGCCTCGAACACCACCGCGGGCGTCGCGACCTCAAACGGGGAACCCTGCGCGGGGTCGAGGGTTTCGTGAGCGCCCATCGTCTGGGACAGCTCCCGGCGCTTGAGCGAGAAGTCCGCGGCCACAATGTGTTCCACCCCACGGTGGCGCAGCGCGGCGATGATGGCTATGCCGACCGGCCCGCAGCCGAGCACCAGCGCCGTTTCGCCGCGCGAGATGGCCGACTTGTTCACCGCGTGCAGCCCGACGGCCATCGGCTCGGTAAACGCGGCGTGGCGCGGATCCAGACCGTTGGGCACCGTGAGCAGCAGCGGCGCCGACAACAGCATCCGCTCGGCATAGCCGCCGATCGTGGTGTTGGAGTACACGATCGGCTCCACGCCGGTCGAGGTCAGCAGCGCCGGAACCGAGGTGATGATCGTGCCCGGTGCGGGGGCTTCGGTGTCGGGTCCGGCCTCGAGCACTTCGGCGCTGAACTCGTGCCCGAGGTACACGTCACGCGAGAGGTCCAGCCGCATTGCGCCGTCACCGCCGGGCAGCCCCGTCATCTCGGCGCTGAGCTTCACCATGTCGTTGCCGTGCTTGGCGAAGTGCAGATCCGATCCGCAGATGCCGCACGCCTTGACGCCCACCAGCACCTGTCCGGGCCCGGGCACGGGTTCGGGGACGTCGTCGCGCAGCACCATGCGCCCGTTCCGTAAAACCGCGGCCCGCATCAGCTTTCCTGGTTCTTGAGCTCGTCGGTGTGCTCGGTGATCGCGTTGACGATCGCTTCGCCTGCCCGGCCCAGCAGCTGATCACGCATGTCCTTGGCCCAGTCGTGCGACGCCCGCGGCGCGGTCAACTGCCCCTTGAAGTGCGGGATGACCTCTCGGGCGAACAGTTCATAGGAGTGGTAGGTCGCCTGCGGCGACGCCCAGTCATGGCCGAGCAGCAGCAGCGTGCCGAAGCCACCCGACTGCTCGAGCAGGTCGTGGATGTAGGTGACCGCGTCACCGGGTGTGCCGATGCAGCAGTTGCCTTTGGCCGCATACTCTGCGACGAACTCGCGCGGGGACTGCTGCTCGCCCTCGACGCTGTTGGACAGCGGGACGAACCCGGCGGCGCCGAAGTAGTTCGCGAAATCCTGCAGCCCGTAGGTGCAGTCCTCGATGGCCTGCTCGCGGGTGTCGGCCAGGTGCATGATCGACAACACCCGCCAGTTGCTGCGGTCGGGTTCTGGCCGACCCGACTTCTCGGCCTGGTCGACGACGACCTGCCAGGTGTTCTCCAAGGCGGCGTACCCGCCCGGCACCGACATCGACAACGAGAGCAGCGACGTGCCGAGCGCACCGGCCAGGCGCGGACCGGACGGTGAAATCATTGCCGCTGTGGATATTTCGGGATAAGGCCAGGTGTATGGCCGGATGTGAAGTGCGGCGTCACGCAGGGTGAACCAGTCCGACGTCCTGGTGATCCGTTCGTCGGGTGTCGCGCGGAACAGGGCCAGGATCGCCTCCAGCGACTCCTGCATCATGCGGCGCTGATCGACCGGATCGATGCCCATCATGTAGGCGTCCGACGGCAGCGCGCCCGGTCCGGTGCCGAACATCACGCGCCCGCGGGTGATGTGGTCGAGCAACACCCAGCGGTCGGCCACCATCAGCGGGTGGTGGTAGGGCAGCGACACCACACCGGTGCCGAGCCGAATGTGCTTGGTGCGCTCGGCGGCTGCGGCGATGAACACCTCCGGGCAGGCGATCAGCTCGTACCCGCCGGAGTGGTGCTCGCCGAACCAGACCTCGTCGTATCCGAGCCGGTCCAGGGCCACCGTGCGGTCAAGGTCGTATTCCAAAGCGACCGTGGGGGATTGGCCGACGGGATGAAACGGCGTGATGAACACCCCGAAGTTCAACGGACGCGTCATCTACAGCTCCAATCGCTTCACAAACTCGATGAGTTCGACGTTCACCTCGGCGGCACGCTCCTGCTGGATCCAGTGACCCGCGCCCTCGATCATCACCTCGCGGTAGTCGCCGGACACCATGTCGCGGACGCGGTGACGGGGCGTGTAGGCCAAGGTCGGGTCGGCGGTGCCGCCGATGAACAACGCGGGCACGGTGATGGTGGCGGCCGGAACCCCGGACGGGTTGGGCGCGGTCAGCTCCCAGTTGCGGTCGAAACAGCGATACCAGTTCAACGGCGCGGTGAACCCGTGCTTGGTGAACTCGGCGACGTAGTGGTCGAACTCGTCCTGGCTCAGCCAGTCGGGCAGGCCGCCCGGCTCGGGGATGCGCTCGATGAAGCCTTCCGGGCCCGGTTGGATCATGCGCAGCGCCGCGGCCTCATCGGAGGAGGTCGTCAACGAGCCGAACAGCTTGCGCATCGTGGTGGCCGGGTCGCGGTTGAGGTCCTCGTCGGCGGGGCCGGGTTGCTGGAAGTACAGGATGTAGAAGAAGTTGTCGCCGAACATCTTGCGGAACGCCTGGGTGGTCGGCACCCGCGACCGAGGCACCGGCGGCACGCTCAGCCCGGCCACCCCGGCGAACCGGTCCGGATGCAGCAGCGGCGCCGCCCAGGCCACCACGCCGCCGAAGTCGTGGCCGACGATCGCCGCGCGTTCGGCGCCGACGTCGTCGAGCAGGCCCACGATGTCGGCGCTGAGCTCGACGACGGTGTAGGCGTCGATCGCGTCGGGCTTCGACGATCCGCCGTAACCGCGCTGGTCGGGCGCCAGCACGTGAAAGCCGGCTTCGGCCAGCGCCGGGATCTGGTGCCGCCATGAGTAGGCCAGTTCGGGGAAGCCGTGGGCCAGCACCACCAGCGGAGCGCCGCGTTCGCCGGCCTCGACCACCCGCAGTTGCACGCCGTTGGTTTCGACTAACCGCTCGGTCGGGGTGAGCACGGTCACTACCAAAGCACAGTCCGCTCGCCGAGTGTGAGGCCGAGTGTGAGGTTGTCGCACGCCGCGAGCGCTTGGGGCGTGCGGGTAACCCACGTTCGGCGGCAGCCGGGGTCGGCACCCGTCGGGAACCTTGATTCGTTGGTCTAGCGGTAGCCTGGAAGTTCCTAGCTGCACGTATCGGAAGGAGACCGGCCGCGGGCGGCCGAAACACATGACGCCGACGAAGGCCGAGGCTTGATGAACCGCAAAAATGTGATCCGCACGCTGACCGTCATCGCGGTCCTGTTGCTGCTGGGTTGGTCGTTTTTCTACTTCAGCGACGACACCCGCGAGTTCAAGCCCGTCGACACCACGGTGGCGATGGCGCAGATCAACAGCGACAACGTCGAGAGCGCGCAGATCGACGACCGCGAGCAGCAGCTGCGCCTGGACCTCAAGAACGGCAACGCCGACACCTCCGACAGCGACAAGATCATCACCAAATACCCCACCGGCTACGGAGTGACGGTGTTCGAGGCGCTGCAGAGCAAGGGCGCCAAGGTCAACACGGTCGTCAACCAGGGCTCGATGCTCGGTTCACTGTTGATCTACCTGCTGCCGCTGCTGCTGCTGGTCGGTCTGTTCGTGATGTTCTCGCGGATGCAGACCGGCGGCCGGATGGGCTTCGGATTCGGCAAGTCGCGGGCCAAGCAGCTGTCCAAGGACATGCCCAAGACCACGTTCGCCGACGTCGCGGGCGTCGACGAGGCGGTCGAGGAGCTCTACGAGATCAAGGATTTCCTGCAGAACCCCAGCAGGTATCAGGCGTTGGGCGCCAAGATCCCCAAGGGTGTGCTGCTCTACGGCCCGCCCGGCACCGGTAAGACGCTGCTGGCCCGCGCCGTGGCCGGCGAGGCAGGCGTTCCGTTCTTCACGATCTCGGGCTCGGACTTCGTCGAGATGTTCGTCGGCGTCGGCGCCTCCCGGGTGCGCGACCTGTTCGAGCAGGCCAAGCAGAACAGTCCGTGCATCATCTTCGTCGACGAGATCGACGCCGTGGGCCGTCAGCGCGGCGCCGGGCTGGGCGGCGGCCACGACGAACGTGAGCAGACGCTGAACCAGCTGCTGGTGGAGATGGACGGGTTCGGCGACCGCCAGGGCGTCATCCTGATCGCCGCCACCAACCGGCCGGACATCCTCGACCCCGCGCTGCTGCGGCCAGGCCGCTTCGACCGGCAGATCCCGGTCACCAGCCCCGACCTGGCGGGCCGGCGGGCCGTGCTCAAGGTGCATTCGCAGGGCAAGCCGATGGCGCCCGACGCCGACCTCGAGGGCCTGGCCAAGCGGACCGTCGGCATGTCCGGCGCCGACCTGGCCAACGTCATCAACGAGGCCGCCCTGCTCACCGCCCGCGAGAACGGCACCGTCATCACCGGGCCCGCGCTGGAGGAGGCCGTCGACCGCGTCGTGGGCGGGCCGCGCCGCAAGAGCCGCATCATCAGCGAGCACGAGAAGAAGATCACCGCCTACCACGAGGGCGGGCACACCCTGGCCGCGTGGGCGATGCCCGACATCGACCCGATCTACAAGGTCACGATCTTGGCGCGGGGCCGCACCGGCGGGCACGCGATGTCGGTGCCCGAGGACGACAAGGGTTTGATGACCCGCTCGGAGATGATCGCGCGGCTGGTGTTCGCCATGGGCGGACGTGCCGCCGAGGAGCTGGTGTTCCGCGAGCCGACCACCGGCGCGGTCTCCGACATCGAGCAGGCCACCAAGATCGCCCGCGCGATGGTCACCGAGTACGGCATGAGCTCCAAGCTCGGCGCGGTGCGCTACGGCACCGAACACGGCGACCCGTTCCTCGGGCGCACCATGGGCACCCAGGCCGATTACAGCCACGAGGTGGCCCGCGACATCGACGACGAGGTCCGCAAGCTCATCGAGGCCGCCCACACCGAGGCGTGGGAGATCCTCACCGAATACCGCGACGTGCTCGACGTCCTGGCCGGCGAACTGCTGGAGAAGGAGACACTGCACCGCCGCGAGCTGGAAGCCATCTTCAGCGAGGTCAAGAAGCGGCCGAGGCTGACCATGTTCGACGACTTCGGCGGCCGGGTGCCGTCGGACAAGCCGCCGATCAAGACGCCAGGCGAGCTGGCGATGGAACGCGGCGAGGAATGGCCCAAACCGGTGCCCGAGCCGGCGTTCAAGGCCGCCATCGCGCAGGCCAGCAGGGAAGCCGCCGCGCGGCAGGCCCAGAACGGCGCGAACGGGCACGGCGGCAACGGCGCTCCCGCTGCCGGCCCGACGCAGCCGGACTACGGCGCTCCGGCCGGCTGGCACGCGCCCGGATGGCCGCCGCAGCAGCACCAGCAGCAGCCGCAGCACCAGCAGCCGCACGGCTACTGGTATCCGCCGCCGCAGCATCCGGGATGGCAGCACCCAGGCGGTGCACCTGCGCCGTATCCGCCGTACCAGCAGCCCTACCCGCAGCCGTCGGCGCCGAATCCCAACGACGATCAGGGCCAGGACAGCGAACGGTCGGGCGGGCGGCCCAACCCGCCGACGCACGGCTGACATCCGGCGCTACAGGAGGCGTAAATGACGCGGTCGCACCGCAATTCGGTCACCATCTCACCCGGTACGTTCTCGCCCGCGACATTCGATCAGGTGCGCGCGGAGGCGGCGGTTCGCGAGCTGCTGATCGCTGTGGGCGAGGACCCCGACCGGCATGGGCTCGAGCAGACCCCGGCCCGGGTGGCGCGCGCGTATCGGGAGTTGTTCGCCGGTCTGTACACCGACCCGGATACCGTGCTGGACACCACGTTCGACGAACAGCACGACGAACTGGTGCTGGTCAAACAGATCCCGTTGTACTCCACGTGCGAACATCACCTGGTGTCGTTTCACGGCGCCGCACACGTCGGCTATATCCCGGGCGCCGACGGCCGGGTGACCGGTCTGTCCAAGATCGCGCGCCTCGTCGACCTGTACGCCAAACGTCCGCAGGTGCAGGAACGGTTGACTGGACAGATCGCAGATGCGTTGATGCGCAAGCTCGATCCGCGCGGCGTGATCGTCGTGATCGAGGCCGAGCATCTGTGCATGGCGATGCGCGGCGTTCGAAAGCCGGGCGCCATCACCACCACATCCGCGGTACGCGGACAGTTCAAATGCGATGCGGCATCGCGCGCCGAGGCGCTGGATCTGATCCTTCGGAAGTGAGCCCGCCCAGCCTCATGGTCCGTCCGGAAACGCACGTGCAGGTCATGGGGGTCGTGAACGTCACCGACGACTCGTTCTCCGACGGGGGGTTGTTCCTCGACCGCGACCGCGCGGTCGAACATGGGCTGGCGATGGCCGCCGACGGCGCCCAGATCATCGACGTCGGCGGCGAGTCGACGCGGCCAGGCGCCACCCGCATCGATCCCAAGATCGAAACATCGCGCGTGCTACCGGTGATCAAAGAGCTTGCTGCACAGGGACTCACGATCAGCATCGACACCATGCACGCCGAGGTCGCCCGCGCTGCGCTGGAGAACGGCGCCAAGATCGTCAACGACGTCTCCGGCGGCCGCGCAGACCCGAACATGGCGCCGTTGCTGGCCGACGCCAAGGTGCCCTGGGTGCTGATGCACTGGCGTTCGGTCAACGCCGAACGACCGCACGAGGTGCCCGCCTACCGCGACGTGGTCGCCGACGTGCGGGCCGAACTGCTCGCCAACGTCGACACCGCCGTGGCGGCCGGCGTCGACCCTGGACACCTGATCATCGACCCCGGCCTGGGTTTCGCCAAGACCGGACAACACAATTGGACGCTGTTGCGCGCGCTGCCCGAGTTCGTCGCCACCGGAATCCCGGTCCTCGTTGGCGCCTCGCGCAAGCGTTTCCTCGGCACGCTGCTGGCCGATGCCGCCGGGCAACCGCGCCCGCCCGACGGGCGGGAAACCGCGACCGCGGTGATCTCGGCGCTGGCCGGACTGCACGGCGCGTGGGGGGTGCGGGTGCACGACGTGCGGGCCTCGGTCGACGCCCTCAAGGTGTTGCAAGCGTGGTCATCGGAGACGGGGGGCGAACCCGGTGGCTGACCGAATCGAGTTGCACGGCTTGACTGTTCGCGGTCACCATGGCGTCTTCGAGCATGAACGCCGCGACGGTCAGGACTTCGTCGTCGACATCACTGTGTGGGCGGACCTGGCACCGGCCGCGGCCAGCGACGACCTGGCCGACACCATCGACTACGGCGCGCTGGCCAAGTTGGCCGCCGATATCGTCGCCGGGCCGGCGCGCAACCTGATCGAGACGGTGGCAGGCGAGATCGCCGACGCGGTCATGGCCGACGGCCGCGTGCATGCGGCCGAGGTCGCGGTGCACAAACCCGGCGCACCCATTCCGTTGGACTTCGCCGACGTCGCGGTGGTGGCGCGACGGTCCCGGCGCGAAGGTGCAGGCGGCAACGCGTGACCCGGGTGGTGCTGTCGATCGGCTCGAACATAGGTGATCGGCGCGCGAGGCTGCAGTCGGTCGTCGACGGCCTCGCCGGCGCGGTGCGGGTGGTGTCGCCGGTCTACGAGACCGAGCCGTGGGGCGGGGTGGCACAGGACCCGTTCCTCAACGCGGTGGTGATCGCCGAGGATCCGGGCCGCGACGCACCCGGATGGTTGCGCCGCGCCCAGGAGTTGGAGCGCGCCGCCGAGCGGGTGCGCGCCGAACGCTGGGGACCCCGCACGCTCGACGTGGATCTGATCACCTGCCGTGAGGAAGACCGCGAGGTGGTCTGTAGCGACGACGATCTGACGTTGCCGCACCCGCGTGCTCATCAGCGCGCGTTCGTGCTCGTCCCGTGGCTCGCCGTGCAACCCGACGCGACGCTGACCGTCGACGGGGTCACCCACCCGGTGCGAGACCTGCTCGCCGCGCTGGACCCCGACGACCGTGCCGGGGTGCGACTGACCGAGCTGACGCTGAGCTGATGGGACCCACCCGCACGCGTGACCTGACCGCCGCGACGGCGGTCATGGTGGTCCTCGGCTATCTGCTGGTGCTGCTGCTCTACAAGTGGTTTCCGCCGATCACCGTGTGGACGGGGTTGTCGCTGCTCGCGGTGGCGATCGCGGAGGCGGTGTGGGCCTTCTACATCCGCGCCAAGATCCGCGACGGGCAGATCGGCGACGGCCCGGGTTGGCTGCACCCGCTGGCGGTAGCCCGGTCGGTGGTGATCGCCAAGGCCTCGGCGTGGGTGGGTGCGCTGGTGCTCGGCTGGTGGTTGGGCGTGCTGCTATACCTGCTACCACGGCGTTCGGCATTGCGGGTCGCGGGCGAGGACACCGTGGGCACCGTCGTCGCCGCCGGGTGCGCGTTGGCGTTGGTGATCGCCGCGTTGTGGCTACAGCATTGCTGCAAGTCGCCGAACGAGCCCGAGGACAACGCCGACGCCGCAACCGATTAACGCCGCCCCGGCGCCGGCGCGCCGAATCGCCGCTGCGGTCGACACGCGAGGTGACCTGTGCCGGGTACAGTCGGCCCATGACCGATCTGCCCCGCAGCGCCCGGCCGCGGCGCAGCGGCCGCAGGCCGAGTTGGGTGCTGCTGAGTGTGTTGCTGGTCCTTGCGATCGCGGCCAGCTCCGCTTTGGTTTTCACCAACCGGGTCGAACTGCTCAAGCTCGCGGTCATTCTGGCGTTGTGGGCCGCCGTGGTGGCGGCGTTCGTTTCCGTGATCTACCGCAGGCAAAGCGACGCCGACCAGGCCAAGGTGCGTGACCTCAAGTTGGTCTACGACTTGCAGCTGGAGCGCGAGATCTCCGCCCGCCGTGAGTACGAGCTGTCGGTGGAGACCCATCTGCGTCGCGAACTCGCATCCGAGATGCGCGCCCAGGCCGCCGACGAGGTGGCCGCGTTGCGGGCCGAACTGGCGGCCTTGCGCAGCCATTTGGAGGTGCTGTTCGACGCCGAGCTGTCGGAGCGGCCCGCGTTGGAAACCGAACGCACGACGGTGCGGGCCTACAGCGACTGGGCGCGTGACGAACAACCTTCCGGTCAGCTCGGCGCCAGCCGCGTCGACACCGGCTACCAGGACGACCTCACCGCCCAGACCGACGAAAGCCCGATCATCGACGTCGCGGCCGAACCCCATCCGCCCGAGTTCGATTGGGGCCCTCCGACGCCGAGCGCCGAGGGCGTGCACCGCAGGGCCCCAGAGCCCGAGCCCGAGCCCGAACCCGAGCGTCCGCGGCACTTCGCCGAGGAGCCCAGGGCGTGGACGCCTCCGCCGCCGCCACCGCCGCCGCCACCGCCACCGCCGCCGGCACCGGCGCCGGAACCCGAACCCGCACCGAGCGGCACCCACTTCGGTTGGGTCCCACCCGAAGAGTCCGCGCCGCAGCAGCCGGAGCCGGCCCGGCACGTCCGCGCGACCGAGTGGCAGCCCGCACCGGCCGACGGACAGTGGCTGCCGCCGGGGACACCGGGCAGCAACTGGGTGGCCCCCGTCGAAGAGCCCCCCGCTGCCGAGGAGGCCGCCGAGGAGTACGTGGGCAGGCGCCGCGCACCCGAGCCGTCGCCGCCACCACCGCCGCCCGTGCCGCCGCCCCCGCCGTCGCAGTACGAACCGCCGCGGCGTGGCAGGCACTCGGTGCCCGCCGAGGCCGCCGACCCCGGCCGTCCGGCCGCCGAGCAGCCCACGGCCGCCGAGCCAGAGCCGCCAGAGCAGCCCGTGCCGCGACGGCGGCGGCGCATGGAGGATGGCGAACAGACCGGCGGGCAATCGGTGGCCGAGCTGCTGGCCCGGCTGCAAGCCAGCCCGACGGGGGGCGGGCGTCGTCGCCGCCGCGAGGAGTGAGTTAATCTTTTTCCGACCGTCCGGTACCCGCACCGCGGGACTGGAACGTACACACTACTGACACTCAGCGAGGTCGCTGCATGGGGACGCCCGACGTATTCCGCCCCGCGCGGCTCTCGGTCGGCATCATTTCCGCTGGTCGGGTGGGTTCCGCGCTGGGCGTGGCGTTGGAGCGCGCGCAGCACGTCGTGGTGGCCTGCAGCGCGGTCTCGCAGGCGTCGCGCGAGCGCGCGCGGCGCCGGCTGCCTGACACGCTCGTACTGCCACTGGACGAGGTCGCCGCCCGCGCCGAGCTGTTGTTGTTGTCGGTGCCCGACACCGAGCTCGCGGGGTTGGTGTCGGGCCTGGCCGCCACCGGGGCGGTGCGCCCGGGCACCATCGTCGCGCACACCTCGGGCGCCAACGGGGTGGCCGTGCTGGCCCCGCTGGCCGACAACGGCTGCATCCCCCTTGCGATCCATCCGGCCATGACGTTCACCGGCGCCGATGAGGACATCGAACGGCTGCCCGACGCCTGCTTCGGCATCACCGCCGCCGACGAGGTGGGGTACGCGATCGCCCAGTCCCTGGTGCTGGAGATCGGCGGTGAACCGTTCCGGGTGCGCGAAGACGCCCGCACCCTCTACCACGCGGCGTTGGCCCATGCCAGCAACCACCTCGTCACCGTCCTTCTGGACGCGGTCGAGGCGCTGCGCTCGGCGTTGTGGGGCCAGGAGCTGCTCGGCCAGGAACTGGTCGGAGACGCGCCGGGCGGGCTGGCGGAACGGGTCGTCGGGCCGCTGGCACGAGCGGCGCTGGAGAACGCGCTGCAGCGGGGACAGGCCGCGCTGACCGGCCCGGTCGCCCGCGGCGACGCACCCGCGGTCGCGAACCATCTGCACGCGCTGGCCGAAGTGGACCCGCAACTGGCGCAGGCTTATCGGACCAATTCGCTGCGCACCGCGCAGCGTGCACACGCCCCCGACGAAGTGTTCACGGTGCTCCAGGAAGCCGGGCGGCCATGATCGACCACCAACCACAGTTCGCCGCGGGCGAGTTGAACGTCTACACCAGTCCCCGCGACGTCTCCGGCGTCACCAAGGCGTTGCGCGCCACCGGGCGCCGGGTGATGCTGGTGCCGACGATGGGCGCCCTGCACGAAGGGCACCTGACCCTGATCCGGGCGGCCAAACGGGTCCAGGGCGCGGTCGTGGTGGTGTCGATTTTCGTCAACCCGCTGCAGTTCGGCGCGAACGAAGACCTCGACGCCTATCCGCGCACGCTGGACGACGATCTGGGCGCGCTTCGCAACGAAGGCGTCGAGATCGCGTTCACCCCGACCGCGGCCGACATGTATCCCGACGGCGTTCGCACCTGTGTGCAGCCGGGCCCGCTCGGCAACGAGCTCGAAGGCGCCGTGCGGCCAACGCATTTCGCCGGCGTGCTGACCGTCGTTCTCAAGCTGCTCAACATCGTCAACCCGGACCGCGCGTTCTTCGGCGAGAAGGACTACCAGCAGCTCGTCCTGATCCGCCAGATGGTCGCCGACTTCAACCTGGCTGTTTCGATCGTCGGGGTGCCGATCGTGCGGGAGGCCGACGGGCTGGCGATGTCGTCGCGGAACCGCTACCTCAACCCGACCGAACGCGAGCAGGCCGGCGCGCTCTCAGCTGCGCTGCTGGCGGGCATGTACGCGGCGGGGGAGGGAACCGCCGCGGCGTTGGACGCCGCGCATGCGGTGCTCGACGAGGTGCCTGCCATCGAGATCGACTACCTGCAGGTGCGTGACCCCACGCTCGGTCCGGCGCCGACCACCGGCGCGGGCCGCATGCTCGTCGCCGCCCGGCTTGGTGGCACCCGGCTGCTGGACAACATCGCCATCGACATCGGGGTGCCGTCCGGCCCCGGCCCGCACGTTGAATACGACGAACACGAACTTCCTTGGAGGAATTGATGTTTCGGACCATGCTGAAGTCGAAGATCCACCGCGCCACGGTCACGCAGGCGGATCTTCACTACGTCGGGTCGGTCACCATCGACGCCGACCTGATGGATGCCGCGGACCTACTGGAAGGCGAACAGGTCACGATCGTCGACATCGACAACGGCGCTCGGTTGGTGACCTATGCGATCACCGGTGAGCGCGGTAGCGGTGTGATCGGGATCAACGGTGCCGCGGCGCATCTGGTGCATCCCGGCGATCTGGTCATCCTGATCGCCTACGGCACGATGGACGATGCCGAAGCGCGCAGCTATCAACCCAGGATCGTGTTCGTCGACGCCGACAACAAGCAGGTGGACCTCGGGCACGATCCCGCCCATGTGCCGGCCGACGCGGCCGAGCTGATGTCGTCGCGGTGATCGTGTGCTGCTCGCGATCGACGTCCGCAACACCCACACCGTCGTCGGCCTGATAACCGGTTCCGGTGACCACGCAAAGGTGGTGCACGACTGGCGCATCCGCACCGAGCCGGAGGTCACCGCCGATGAGCTCGCGCTGACCATCGACGGCCTGATCGGCGACGACTCCGAACGGCTGACCGGCGCGGTCGCGCTGTCCACCGTGCCGTCGGTGATGCACGAGCTGCGCGAGATGCTCGACCAGTACTGGCCCGCGGTGCCGCACGTGCTGATCGAACCGGGTGTGCGCACCGGGATTCCGCTGCTCGTCGACAACCCGAAGGAGGTCGGAGCCGACCGCATCGTCAACTGTCTGGCCGCCTTCCACAAGTTCGGCACCGCCTCGATCGTGGTGGATTTCGGTTCCTCGATCTGTGTCGACGTGGTCTCGGCCAAGGGAGAGTTCCTTGGCGGGGCGATCGCGCCGGGCGTCGAGGTTTCCTCGGACGCCTCGGCCGCCAGGTCGGCCGCGCTGCGTCGGGTCGAGCTGACCCGGCCGCGCTCGGTGGTCGGCAAGAACACCGTCGAATGTATGCAGGCCGGTGCGATTTTCGGGTTCGCCGGGCTGGTCGACGGTCTGGTGCAGCGCGTCCGCGACGACGTCGACGGCTTCTCGGGATCGGACGTGTCCGTGGTGGCGACGGGCCACACCGCACCGCTGCTGCTGCCCGATATGCGCACCGTCGACC
Source organism: Mycolicibacterium pulveris (assembly GCF_010725725.1). Lineage (NCBI taxonomy): Bacteria > Bacillati > Actinomycetota > Actinomycetes > Mycobacteriales > Mycobacteriaceae > Mycobacterium > Mycolicibacterium pulveris. The sequence goes on from NZ_AP022599.1 coordinate 2,877,412, forward strand.
ACTACGACCAGTACCTGACGCTGAGTGGATTGCGGCTGGTCTTCGAACGCAACCGCGACAGCCAGCGGGGGCGTCTCAAGCAAGCCCGATAGGCTGGCACGACGTGACCTCAGCTGATACGCCCGACGCCACCGACATTCCCGAGCAGTACCGGATCCGTCAGGCCAAACGTGCGCGGCTGCTGGCCGAGGGGAGGGACCCGTACCCGGTCGAGGTTCCCCGCACCCACACGCTTGCCGAAATTCGCCAGGCCCATCCCGATCTGCCCGCCGACACCGCGACGGGTGAGATCGTCGGCGTCGCCGGGCGGGTGATGTTCGCGCGCAACGCGGGAAAGCTGTGCTTTGCGACACTGCAAGAAGGCGACGGCACCCAGCTGCAGGCGATGTTCAGCCTCGACCGCATCGGCCAGGAGTCGCTGGACGACTGGAAGGCCGACGCCGACCTCGGCGACGTCGTCTACGTCCACGGCGAGGTGATCAGCTCCAAGCGCGGCGAATTGTCTGTGCTGGCTGATTCCTGGCAAATAGTCTCCAAGGCGTTGCGGCCGCTTCCCGTCGCGCACAAGGAGATGAGCGAAGAGGCGCGGGTGCGGCAGCGCTACGTCGACCTGATCGTGCGGCCAGAAGCGCGCCGGGTCGCCCGGCAGCGGGTGGCGGTGGTGAGGGCGTTGCGATCAGCGCTGGAGCGGCGCGGTTTTCTGGAGATCGAGACGCCGATGCTGCAGACCTTGGCCGGTGGCGCGGCGGCGCGGCCGTTCGTCACCCATTCCAATGCCCTCGATGCCGACCTGTATCTGCGTATCGCCCCGGAACTGTTCCTCAAGCGTGCCGTGGTCGGCGGTTTCGAGAAGGTTTTCGAGTTGAATCGGGTGTTCCGAAACGAGGGCGCCGATTCCACGCATTCCCCCGAATTCGCGATGCTCGAGACATATCAGGCGTATGGCACCTACGACGATTCGGCCACTGTCACCCGTGAGCTTATTCAGGAGGTCGCCGACGAAGCGATCGGCACCAGAAAGGTGCCATTGCCGGATGGCACCATCTATGACCTGGATGGTGAATGGGAAAGCATTCAAATGTATCCATCGCTGTCGGATGCTCTCGGAGAAGAGATCACCCCTCAAACTCCGGCCGACAAGTTATGGAAGATCGCGGACCGACTCGGCGTGGAGATTCCCCGCGACCGCGGCTACGGTCACGGCAAATTAGTCGAGGAACTTTGGGAGCACACGGTCGGTAACACGCTGTGGGCACCGACCTTCGTACGCGATTTTCCAGTCGAAACGACGCCGTTGACCCGCCCGCACCGCGAGATCGAGGGTGTCACGGAAAAGTGGGACCTTTACGTTCGCCGGACAGAACTCGCCACCGGCTACTCTGAACTCATCGACCCGATAATCCAACGCGAAAGGTTTGAAGCCCAGGCCCGAGCAGCGGCCGCCGGTGACGACGAGGCAATGGCCCTCGATGAGGATTTCCTCACCGCGTTGGAGTATGCGATGCCGCCGACCACAGGCACCGGAATGGGCATCGATAGGTTGATGATGGCTTTGACGGGCTTGATGATTCGGGAGACTGTTTTGTTCCCGATTGTTCGACGTCACGGCTCCTAACCTGGACTATTTCCAAACATGTTGAATGGCGCCCATACATATGGCAGATTGGTGCGAGGGTTCGAGAACTAAAGTCTGGATCTAGTTCTCAAGTAGAAGGGCGTGAGCAAATGGCGAAGAAAGTGACTGTCACGTTGATCGACGATTTCGACGGCGAAGGCTCCGCCGACGAGACCGTCGAATTCGGCCTCGATGGTGTGACTTACGAGATCGACCTTTCTTCTAAGAATGCCGCGAAGCTGCGTAACGACTTGAAGCAATGGGTGGAAGCCGGTCGCCGGGTGGGCGGTCGCCGGCGGGGCCGCTCGGCTGGATCGGGCCGCGGCCGCGCGGCGATCGACCGCGAGCAGAGCGCCGCGATCCGGGAGTGGGCGCGCCGCAACGGCCACAACGTGTCGACCCGCGGACGCATCCCCGCCGACATCATCGACGCCTTCCATGCGGCAACATAACGGCTAGTTGCCCGAACGCCCTGTGTTCGCCGATGAACCCTGTCGGTAGCCCTCGGTGGGCTTGTTCGCCGCACGCGAACCCGCCACGGTGTCTACCCCGGAAACGAATCCGCCTCCCGACGCGTTGCTAATCGGTAGCCACCGGGTAATCACCCGATGTGGCACGGGCCTCCCGGTTGTCCGCTCACAGCAGACCGCCGGACGGGGCGGCGGGGAGCACCGCCCATTAGAGTGGACGGCAGGTGCAGTGCGTTTCCGGAGCCTTTCGGGGCGGGCGGCACCGTACCTATTTGATGGAGAGCAGGTAACCACCGATGTTTGAGAGATTCACCGACCGCGCCCGCAGGGTCGTCGTCCTGGCTCAAGAAGAGGCCCGGATGCTCAACCACAACTACATCGGCACCGAGCACATCCTGTTGGGACTTATTCACGAGGGCGAGGGTGTAGCGGCCAAGTCGCTGGAGTCGCTGGGCATCTCGCTGGAAGGCGTGCGCAGCCAGGTCGAGGAGATCATCGGCCAGGGCCAGCAGGCGCCGTCCGGTCACATCCCGTTCACCCCACGCGCCAAGAAGGTGCTGGAGCTGAGCCTGCGCGAGGCGCTGCAACTCGGGCACAACTACATCGGCACCGAGCACATCCTGCTCGGGCTGATCCGTGAGGGCGAAGGCGTGGCCGCCCAGGTGTTGGTCAAACTGGGCGCCGAGCTGACCCGGGTGCGCCAGCAGGTCATCCAGCTGCTGAGCGGATACCAGGGCAAGGAGACCGCCGAGGCCGGTACCGGTGGCCGCGGAGGAGAGTCCGGCTCACCGTCGACGTCGCTGGTGCTCGACCAGTTCGGCCGCAACCTGACCGCCGCCGCGATGGAAGGCAAGCTCGACCCGGTCATCGGCCGCGAGAAGGAAATCGAGCGGGTGATGCAGGTGCTGAGCCGGCGCACCAAGAACAACCCGGTGCTGATCGGCGAGCCCGGCGTCGGCAAGACCGCCGTCGTCGAGGGGCTGGCACAGGCCATCGTGCACGGCGAGGTCCCGGAGACGCTGAAGGACAAGCAGCTCTACACGCTGGACCTCGGCTCACTGGTGGCCGGCAGCCGTTACCGCGGTGACTTCGAGGAACGCCTGAAGAAGGTGCTCAAGGAGATCAACACTCGCGGCGACATCATCCTGTTCATCGACGAGCTGCACACGCTGGTCGGTGCGGGCGCGGCCGAAGGTGCCATCGACGCCGCCAGCATCCTCAAGCCGAAGCTGGCCCGCGGCGAGCTGCAGACCATCGGCGCCACCACGCTCGACGAGTACCGCAAGTACATCGAGAAGGACGCCGCGTTGGAGCGCCGCTTCCAGCCGGTGCAGGTCGGGGAGCCGACGGTGGAGCACACCATCGAGATCCTCAAGGGGCTGCGCGACCGCTACGAGGCCCACCACCGGGTCTCGATCACCGACGGCGCGGTGGTCGCGGCGGCCACGTTGGCCGACCGCTACATCAACGACCGCTACCTGCCGGACAAGGCGATCGACCTGATCGACGAGGCCGGCGCCCGGATGCGGATCCGTCGGATGACCGCACCGCCTGATCTGCGGGAGTTCGACGAGAAGATCGCCGACGCCCGCCGCGAGAAGGAGTCCGCGATCGACGCGCAGGACTTCGAGAAGGCCGCGCGTCTGCGAGATCAGGAGAAGCAGCTGGTTGCTCAGCGCGCCGAGCGCGAGAAGCAGTGGCGTTCGGGTGATCTCGACGTGGTCGCCGAGGTCGACGACGAGCAGATCGCCGAGGTGCTGGGCAACTGGACCGGTATCCCCGTGTTCAAGCTGACCGAGGAGGAGACCACTCGGCTGCTGCGCATGGAGGACGAGCTGCACAAGCGGATCATCGGCCAGGAGGACGCCGTCAGGGCCGTCTCCAAGGCGATCCGGCGCACCCGTGCCGGGCTGAAGGACCCCAAGCGGCCGTCGGGCTCGTTCATCTTCGCCGGGCCGTCCGGCGTCGGGAAGACCGAGCTGTCCAAGGCGCTGGCCGAGTTCCTGTTCGGCGACGACGACGCGCTCATCCAGATCGACATGGGCGAGTTCCACGACCGGTTCACCGCGTCGCGGCTGTTCGGCGCGCCGCCGGGGTATGTCGGCTACGAGGAGGGCGGCCAGCTCACCGAGAAGGTGCGCCGCAAGCCGTTCTCCGTGGTGCTGTTCGACGAGATCGAGAAGGCCCACCAGGAGATCTACAACAGCCTGTTGCAGGTCCTGGAGGACGGCCGGCTGACCGACGGTCAGGGTCGCACGGTCGACTTCAAGAACACCGTGCTGATCTTCACGTCGAACCTCGGCACCAAGGACATCTCCAAGGCGGTCGGCCTGGGCTTCACCCAGGGCGGCGGCGAGAATGACTACGAGCGGATGAAGCAGAAGGTTCACGACGAACTCAAGAAGCACTTCCGCCCGGAGTTCCTCAACCGCATCGACGACATCATCGTCTTCCATCAGCTGACCGAGGACGAGATCGTGCGGATGGTGGACCTGATGATCGGTCGGGTGGGCGAGCAGCTCAAGAGCAAGGACATGGCTCTGGAGCTGACCGACAAGGCCAAGCAGCTGCTTGCCAAGCGCGGGTTCGACCCGGTGCTCGGCGCCCGGCCGCTGCGCCGCACCATCCAGCGCGAGATCGAGGACCAGCTGTCGGAGAAGATCCTGTTCGAGGAGATCGGACCCGGCCAGCTCGTCACCGTCGACGTCGACAACTGGGACGGCGAGGGCGCTGGCGAGGACGCGGTGTTCACCTTCACCGGCACCAAGAAGCCGGCCAAGGTGGAAGAGCCGGACCTGGCTCAAGCCGGCGCGGCAGGCGCGACCAGCGCGGTCGAATAGCTCCATCACGCAAAGCCCCCGAACCTCGGTTCGGGGGCTTTTGCGTTGCCGGTGTCCCGGTTCGGCAGGCGATTGCTTACGATGTGCGGTGTAATCGGCAGGCAGAGGAATCTGGTGAGAATCCAGAACGGTCGCGCCACTGTGTCAAGTCAGACCCGATGCCTGTCGTCCGCCTCCAACCGGGACGCGAACTCCCCGAAAGGACACCGAAATGACCTCTCCTGAGGCCCGCAGGTCGATCGCTCCTGCAATCGACTTCTCCGCAGCCAAGGCAGTCGCCTGGCTGACGCTGACCGCGTTCTTCGCGCTCCTGGTGATCTATTTCGTGGGGATGGATCAGGGCGCGACTTCGGTGTTCGGCAGCAACACCGTCATTCACGAGTTCGTGCACGACGCCCGCCACCTGCTCGGCTTCCCCTGCCACTGACCGATGGAGAAGCAGATAATCGGGCGCGGCGTGCTGGCCGGCGCCCTGGCCGGGGTGGTCGCGTTCCTGTTCGCCCGGCTCTTCGTCGAGCCGGTGATCGAGCGGGCGATCGGTTACGAGGAGGGCGTCGGCGCCGCGCATGAGGCGCTCGGTGGCCACGGCGGACATCACCACCATGGCGGTGACGCGTTCGAAGGGTTCACCCGCGGCGTACAGGCCAACATCGGCATGGGCTTCGGGGTGCTGGCGTTCGGCGTCGCGATCGGCGCGCTGTTCGCCGTCGTCTTCGCGGTGACCTACGGGCGGATCGGCAACGTCTCGGCGCGCGTGCTGTCGTTGTATGTGGCCGGCGGAATGTTGTTGAGCCTGTTCGTCGTTCCCGCGCTGAAGTATCCGCCCAGCCCGCCCGCGTTGAGCCTGGACGAGACCATCCGCCAGCGCACGCTGCTGTACCTGCTGATGGTGGCGCTCTCCGCCGCGTTGTTGGTGGGCGCGGTGGTTCTGGGGCGCCGGCTCGCCGCGCGGCTGGGCGCCTGGAACGCGGCGCTGGTGGCCGCGGGCGGCTACGTGGTGGCCGTCGCCGTGGTGATGCTGATCCTGCCGACCATCGACGAGACGCCGGGGCCGCTGCGCGACGAGGCGGGCAACATGGTGTACGAAGGTTTCCCCGCCGACGTCCTCTACGAGTTCCGGCTGTACTCGCTGGGCACCCAGGTCGTGATGTACGCGACGATCGCGTTGGTGTTCGGTGCGATGGCGGCCCGGCTGCTGGAGTCCAAGCGGGAGAACGCCATCGCGGCATGACCGAAGTGGTCCGGCTGACGTTGGTGTCCCACGCCATGACCGATGCGATGGCGGCCGGCCGGTTTCCCACCGACGAGGCGCTCAACTCGGTCGGGCATCGTCAGATCGGCGTGTGCACCGAACTGGGTGTGGCCGACGTCGCGTTGTGCGCGCCCGAGAAGCGGACCCGCCAGACCGCGGATCTGCTCGGCTTGGCGGCGTCGGTCGAACCGCGGTTGGCCGACCTCGACTGCGGTCGTTGGCGAGGCGATGTGCTGGGCCGGCTGCCTCCGGACGATCTGGCGATCTGGTTGACCGACCCGACGCGCGCGCCGCATGGCGGTGAGACGGTCGTCGAGCTGGTCGATCGGGTGCGGGACTGGATGGACGGGCTGGCCGAGCGCCGCGGCCGGCTGATCGCGGTGACCCACCCCGCGGTGGTGCGCGCCGCCATCCTGGTCGCGCTGGATGCACCGCCGGAATCGTTCTGGCGCATCGACGTTGCGCCGGTGAGCCGTACGGTGATGCACTACCGCGGGCACGCCTGGACGCTGCGGTCAGCGCCGTAGGATCATCGCTTTCGGGTCCTCATCCAATGCCAAACAGTGGTCGCGATCGGGACGTACAGCGGGGACGGGACCATGGCGAGCACCGCCAGATGCGGCCCGTACTGCGACATGATGCTGACTTTCCTTCCCGCCCGGCGATCAATCGATAACGTCGGCCCGCGCGGCACTGCGGGTGCTGTCGAGCGCGCGGCTGATCGATCCCAGCCCGGACAGTCCGAGGCCGCCGTCGACGACGATGCGCGCGCCGGTGACGTAGGACGCCAGCGGCGAGGACAGCACGACGGCCATCGCGGCGACCTCGTGCGCGTCACCGAACCGGCTCAGTGGCACGGCCTCCGTCCACACCGCCGATCCGACCGGCTCCGTCAGTCGACGCATGCCCTCGGTCTCCCTGATCGGGCCGGGCACAAGCGAGTTCGACCGGATACCGAAGCGGCCCCCCGAACGCCAGGTTGGCCATCAGGTTGTCGACACCGGCCTTCGCCGCACCGACCTGAGATTGGTTGGCGAAGGGCAGATATGCCTGACCGGCCGAGATGAAAAGGATGCTGCCGCGAGTGGTTCGCAGGTGTCGAAGGCGGCCCGGGCGGTGTTGAAACTGCCGAGAAGATCGATGTCGACGACGGTGCGAAACCCGTTGGCGCTGATTGTCTCCGCGGAGGCGAAGAAGTTACCTGCGGCCCCGGCCACCACGGTGTCCAGGCGCCCGAATGTCTCGGCGGCCGTGTCGATCGCCTGGGCCAGCGACTTGTCGTCGCGGACGTCGGCGGCGACCGGCGCCACCCGCACGCCGTGGTCTCGCAGCTGAGACGCTGCGGCGTCCAGTTTCTCCTGCGAGCGGCCACAGATCGCGACGTCGGCTCCCACCGAGGCCAACCCGTGCGCGATGGCCAGGTTGATTCCGCTGCCGCCACCGGTGACGAATGCCGCCGTGCCTGCCGGCAACCCAGGGGACAACAGCCCCGACAGCGCGGACGTCGGTCCGGTCACTGCGCGACCGCCACGTAACGGTCCCGAAGTTTGCCTTTGACGAGTTTGCCTGTCGGGGTACGCGGTAGGTCGTCGACGAAGTCCACGGATCGGGGGGCTTTGTAGTGTGCGATGCGCGCCCGCGCATAGTCGATCAGCTCCTGCGCGAGTTCCTCGGAGCGCTCGACGCCCGAGGCGAGCTGGACGACCGCCTTGACCTGCTCCCCCATTTCGGCGTCGGGGACGCCGATGACGGCCACATCGTGCACGGCGGGGTGCAACGTGAGGGCGTTCTCGACCTCTTGGGGATAGATGTTCACTCCCCCCGAGATGATCATGAACGACTTGCGGTCCACCAGGTACAGATAACCCTCGTCGTCGACGTAGCCGAGATCACCCACGGTGGTCCAGAACGGATGCTGCGGGTGCTGGGCGGCGGCGGTCCGGTCCGGATCGTTATGGTAGTCAAACGGCATACAGTCCCGTTCGAAGTACACCGTTCCGACCGAACCCGGTGGGAGCTCACGGCCGTAGTCGTCGCAGATGTGCAGGATTCCCAGCACGCTTCGGCCCACGGATCCCGGGTGGGTCAGCCATTGCGCGGTGTCGACGAACGTCATTCCGTGCACTTCGGTGGCGCTGTAATACTCGTAGAGCACCGGGCCCAGCCAGTCGATCATCGCCTGCTTGACGTCCACGGGGCAGGGTGCGGCGGCGTGGATGACCGACCGCAGGCTCGACAGGTCATAGCGGCTGCGAACCTGCGGGTCCAGTTTGAGCATCCGCACGAACATCGTCGGCACCAGCTGGGTGACCGTGACCTGATATCGCTCGATGTGCGCCAGGGCTTGTTCCGCATCGAATCTCTTTGCCAGCACCACGGTTCCACCGAGCGCGTGCACCATGGCGCACCACCGCAACGGGGCGGCGTGATAGATCGGCGCGGGGGAGAGGTAGACGTCGGCGGCCGTGATGCCGTACAGCCGGCTCGCGATCGCGACGGTCGGGTCACCGGGCTCCTCGACACCGCGGTCGGGCAGTGCAGGCCGAATTCCCTTGGGAAACCCCGTGGTTCCCGACGAGTACAGCATGATCGCCCCGCACGGCTGTCGCTTCAGCCGCGGGCCCGCCGCGGCCAACGCCATCTCCAGCGAGTCGAACCCCTCGATCGGCCCGCCGAAAGCCATTCGCAGTTCGGGACCGTCGATCTGGGTGACGACGGATGCCGCCAACTCGTCGAGGGCCGCGGAGGCAATCAATGCCCGCGCACCCGAATCGCGGACGATGTAGGCGGCCTCCTGCGCCGTCAGATGGTGGTTGATGGCGGTGACGTACAGTCCCGAGCGCTGGGTTGCCCAGAGCACGACCAGCGCTTCGGGGCTGTTGTCGGACAGCAGCGCCACCACGTCGCCGCGGCGGAGACCGGCGTCGTGCAGTACTCGCGCCAGTGCTGCGGAGTCGTCATCGAGTTGTCGGTACGTCATTGTCGCCCCGGTCTCGGCGACGATGACGGCAGGACGGTCGGGCGCCTGCTGAGCGTGAGTGCCCGGGTACATCAAACCTCCGGTTGATCGCTTTTGTCAGAACCGGATCAGGCCACGCAGGTTCAGGCCGTTGTGCATGTCCGCGTAACCCTGGTTGACGTCGTCGAGGTCGTACTCGCGGGTGATGAGCTCGTCGAGCTTGAGCCGGCCCGCCTGGTACAGGTCGAGTATGCGGTGAATGTCGCTGCGCGGGTTCGATGAACCGAACAGGCAACCGCGGACCTGCTTTTCGTACAGCGTGAGATCGAACAGCGACATGTCCACGGCCGTGTCGGTGGGGTGGGGAATCGCGGTCATCACCACCCGGCCACGCTTGCCGACCAGGCTCAGCGCCTGCGCGACGTAGGCGCCTTCGGCGCTGTCGGTGGTGACGACACAGACGTCCGCCATCCCGCCGCGGGTCAGGTCGGTGATCAGGCCGTGTGCCTCCTCGACCGTCGCGGCGGCGTGGGTGGCGCCGAATTCCGTTGCGCGCTCGCGCTTGTAGGCGACGGGATCGAGAGCGACCACGTATCGCGCCCCGGCGAGCTTGGCACCCTGCACGGCGTTGATGCCGAGCCCGCCGACGCCCATCACCACCACGGTGTCGCCGTCGCGGGTCTCGCCGGTGCGCACCGCGGCACCGTATCCGGTGGTCACGCCGCAACCGACCAGGGCTGCCTTGTCCAGCGGAATGGTGTTGTCCACCTTGACCACCGAGGCGATCGGAACCACCGTGTACTCGGAGAACGTGCCCAGGACACACATTTGGCCGATGTCCTGGCCGCGGCCGTGGAACCGGAACGTGCCGTCGAGTTGCGGTCCGGCCATGATGGCGGCCCCGTACACACACAGGTTGCTGCGCCCGCGCGCGCATTCGGCGCAGCGACCGCACGCGGGAATGAAACTCAGCACCACATGGTCGCCGACCTCGACCTCGGACACCCCGGGCCCCACGTCGGCAACCACGCCAGCGCCCTCGTGCCCGCCGACCACCGGCAGGTTCATCGGCATGTCCCCGGTGACCAGGTGGTCATCGGAGTGGCACAGTCCGCTCGCGGTGAGTTTCACCAGCACTTCATGTTCTTTGGGACCGTCGAGGTCGAGTTCTTCGACCTCCCACTTCTGGTGCAGGCCCCACAGGACGGCGGCTTTGGTCTTCATGTGTGTTGATCCTTCGGTGGTCAGCTCTGTTCGGGGGTCCAGGTGGCCGGCAGGTTGTTGATGCCGTTGATGAAGTTGGCGACCTGGAAGTTCGGGTCGGGCGCGTGGATGTCGGGGATGCGGGTGTAGACCTCGGTCAGCAGTGACCGCAACATGGTGCGGGCCAGCGCCGCGCCCAGACAGAAGTGGGGACCACCACCGCCGAAGGCCAAGTGCGGGTTGGGGTTACGGGTGATGTCGAACGTGAACGGATCGTCGAAAATCTCCTCGTCGCGGTTGGCCGACATGTACCACAGCACCACCTTGTCGCCGGCCTTGATCTCGGATCCGCGCACGGTGACGTCCTGGGTGGCGGTGCGGCGCATGTGCGCGAGCACCGAAGACCACCGCAACACTTCCTCGACTGCGGAGTCCACTCGGCCGGGCACATCGGCCACCAGCAGCTCACGCTGCTGCGGGAACTTGGAGAACGTGTGGATCGCGTGCGCGGACGCGTGCCGGGTGGTGTCGTTGGCGGCGACCGCGAGCAGCACGAAGAAGCCCTTCAGCTCGTCATCGGTCATCTTCTTGCCGTCGAACTCGGCCTGCACCATCCAGGTCAGCAGGTCGTCGCCGGGGTTCGCGCGGCGTTCGGGGATGAGCAACCCGGCCGTCTCATGCAGGTCCATCACGGCGCCCGCGAACAGTTCGAGGGCAGTCTGGTCGCCGCGTACCTGGGGGTCGGTCCAGCCGAGCAGCCGCTGCGCGGCGTTGATCGTCTTGTCGTGGATCTCACCCGGGGGCAATCCGAAGAAGCTGCCGAAGATCCGCCCGGGCAGTTGCACCGACACCAGCTCGACGAAGTCGCCTTCGCCGAGGTGCGCCATCTCGGAGACCAGATCGCGGGCGTGGCCCTGCACCCAGGACTGCAGCCGGCGCATGTTCCGGGGCTTGAACGCGTCCTGGGTGATCCCGCGCAGCTGGGTGTGGCGCGGCGCATCCATTGCGATGAATGACTGCGCGATATGGATCATCTCGGGCGGAAAGTCCTCCATCGTGATGCCTTGCGCCGAGGAGAAGATCTCGGGATGGCGGCTGGCGAACCGGATGTCCTCGTATTTGGTCAGCGACCAGAAGCCCTTGGTGTTCTGTTCGGGTGGCAGCAGGTCCGAATCGGCGGGCCGACTCCACGGCACCGGGTTCTCGCGGCGCAGCACCGCGAACGCGGCGTCGCGTTCCTCGGGCGACTTGGCCCAAAAATTCTTGTCGCTCAGGTCGATATCGCGGTGGGTGGGGATGGCGGTGGTCATCAAGGGTGTCCTTTCCGGCGTCTCCGCGACGTGTGTGGTGCAGCTCACGTCACCGGTTGAGGCCAGTCTTGGACAGGGGACGGCCGAAAACCGCCGACCCGTGGGCCAACCCACGGTCCGCGCGGGCCAGTTCTTCGGTCCGCGCGGGCCTCAGCCGACCGGGACCGTGAACGAGGCCGTCAGTCCGCCTTCGCCCCGGGTGCTGAACTGCAGCGTGCCGCCGAGTGCGTCAACGATCTGCGCGACGATCCACAGCCCCAGCCCGGCCGTGCCACGACGATCAGACAGGCTGACGAACTTCGTGGTCAGCTCACCCAGATTCTCCTGCGGCACACCGGGTCCCCGGTCGACGATGGCGACGCTCAGTTGATCACCGCGGCGTTCGCACTCGACGTCGATCGGGCGGCCGCGGCCATGCCGGGCGGCGTTCTCGAGAAGGTTGGTCAAGATTCGGCGCAGCCCTTGAGCATCCACCTGGATCGCGGACACGTCGCCGCTTGTCGTCACATGCAGTCGCGGCGGTCTGACGCCTGCCGCGTCACCGGCTTCGTTGACCAGCTCGACCAGATCGATCCGACGGATCCGCCCGGACGAGAACGCCGGCTGCCGACTCAGATTCACGTCCGACAGCGCGTCGAGCATGTCCGAGAGGTGGCGGGCGTGCCGGCCGGCAAGTCGTATCGTCGTCTCCCGCTCCACCGGTTCCAGCTGGGCCGAGTCCACGAGTGCGCCCAGCGAGGCCACCGGAGTGCGGAACTCGTGCAGAAGCACTTGCAGTCCCTCCTGCTGGGCTTCATAAGAACGCAGCAGCCGGGCCCGCAGGTCGCGCTCCTCTTCGGCGGCGGCGTGCTCTGCCTCGGCCTCCACCAACGCGCGGACCCGCGACCGGTGTTCTCGTTCGACCAGTACCGAAAGGCCACCGGTGAGCACGGCGATGAACACCAGATACAGCGCCCACCACAGCCCCTGCGTCGCGGCGGGCAGACCAGCGCTGTCCCTGGGACCCGACACCAGCACGACCGCCAGGTAGCCCACGCCGACAAGACCGGCCAGCACCAGGCATTCGGGCAAGGTCAGCCGCGCCGCCGACGCCACGACCACCAGGACAAGCACCACCACCACCGGGCTCGACGTTCCGCCCGTCAGCCAGATCAGCGCAAGCGTGAGCGTCGCGTCCAAGGTCGACACCAGCCAGGCGTAGCGGGTGCGGCGCAACTCGAGGCTGGGCCGCGCCATCAGCACCGCCGAATAGCCCAACGCCGCGGCCAACACAAGCCCGAGCACCAAGGGGTATCGGCGCAGCCACTCCGGGCCGACCGCGACCAGCACCACGATGGACACCACGACCGCGACCCGGACCGCGACCACCACGCGCGCCAGCCAGTACTGGTCACCGGAGGGCCCCACCAGCGACCGGAGGCGACGCGTGGTTCCCACGATCCCGACCTTAGGCACCGTCTGACCCTCTCTCGACGGAATTCGGCGACGCGCCCGAGAACTCGCAGCTACCATCCGGCCGATGACCCGCAAGCCCTACGTCGTCGTGATCGTGGACGACCACGAACTTTTCGCCGAGGGCTTGGAACTGTTGTTGACCCGCGACTGGGGTGAGCTGTTCGTCATCGGCGGCCGCACGACGTTCATCGAGGAAGCGGCCGAACTCGCCAGTTCCCGCGACGCGGACCTCGCGATCGTGGACTTGTCCATGCCGCCACTGGGCGGGGTGGCCGCGATCCGCCACATCAAGTCCCGTCACCCGAGAACCCGGATCCTCGCTTTGAGCGGCACCGACGACTTTCAACTGGCGGAGGAGGCGCTGCGCGCCGGCGCGGACGGCTTCCTGTCCAAGACCGTACGCCCGGAAGCGCTTGTCGGACCGTTGCAGACCATCGCGTCGGGGCTGCGGGTGCTCGACCCGGCTTTGCTGGACGCGCTGCTGTCCAACACGCGCAGGCCCGCCGCGGACGTCTTGGCCGCGTTGACTCCGGCGGATCTGAAGCTCTGGTCGCTGTTGTCGACGGGCATGGAGACCGCGGACATCGCCGCCCGGATGGTGGTGTCGGAGCGCACCGCCAAGCGGATGATCGCGTCACTGTTGAAGAAACTCGGCGTCGGCAACCGGATCGCGGCGGCCGCGCTCGCCGGGCGATGCGGCCTGCTGGACGATCTCACCGATCGGTGATGCCGCAATGGCACGCTGAGGCCAAGGTTGGCGCGTTCGGGCCCGCCCGGCATCGTTGCGCCGGTCGATACTTAAAGGCGGCAACCGAATTGGAGGAGCCGTGCGCATCACCGTCGACTTCAACTTGTGCGAGGGGCATGGCCAATGCCTGATGGCCGCCCCCGAGGTCTTCGACCTACCCGATGGATCCGATCAGGTCGTCGTTCTCGATCCCAACCCACCGGAAAGTCAGCGCGACGCCGTCGTGCGGGCCGCCGCCATGTGTCCGGCGCAGGCGTTGCGCGTCGACTGACGTCGACCACGCACTTGCGCGGCCGTAGGTCAGCCGGTCGGCACCAGCTCGAAGGCCTGATGGGCGATCGACAACAGCCAGCCCGCCGCGGTCGGGCTGCGGAAGCGCGGCCAGTTGAGCTGAAAGCTGACGACCCACGGCTGCCCGGTGTGGTCCATTGCGTACCAGCTGAACGTCAAGTCCCCCGGCAGGTTTCCGCCCTTCGCGCCGACGTAGGTCCATTTCGACTCGTCGAGCTCGATGCCGGGGATGGCCGAGAGAATCTCCTTGACCGGCGCCGCCTCGCCCACCGCACCGGCTTGCAGCGCGGCGTGCACCCGGCAGATGTCCTCGGCGCTGCCGTACCACTCCGCGCCGAACTCCGACGCCGGTGTGTGGGTGCGCTCCGGATCCGGTTGGTACGGACGCGAATTCGTCTGCTTCAGCAGGGCGGCCCGGCCCTCCCGGGATGCGCTTTTCCACTGCTCGCGCAGATCGGGTTTGCCCCAGCCGACCGAGAACAGCTCGTGCATCGTGGGGAACGGGGTCATGCTCGCCGGGTCGTGATGGCCTGCGGTGACCAGCGCCCGCTCCACGGCGCCGGTACCCACCCGAGCGATGAGCAGGTCGGTCGCCATGTTGTCGCTTGCCGAAATCATCTGCTGGGCTGCGGTTCTCACCGATATCCGAGCACCGGCCGGCAGCTGCTCCAGGTTGGACGAGCCGACGTCCTTGGCCCGTTTCGTGACGGTCATCGATTCGTCCCAGTCCAGCGTGCCGTCCTTGACCGCCTCGGCGACGGCAAGCAGCACATACAGTTTGAAGATCGAGGCCAGCGGCAGCGACAGGTCGGTGTTGGTTCCGGCGACCACGGTGCAGTCACGGGCGCCGAGATCCACTTTGGACGCCTGGTAGGAGTAGCGGGCACCGGATTTCGTCAACTCGGCGTCGACGTCTGACCAGCTGCCGATCGCCGGTGGCTGCAGCGACACGTCGAGTCGGTCGACCATGCCTGCGTCGTCGGTGCGCAGGGAGATTTCCTGCTCGACGCCGTAGGACGTCACGACATCCAGCGTCGCCTGCCCCGCGCCGACGTCGACGCCCGTCACGGTGAACGGCCGGTCCCACCAGATCTTGTCGAGCTGCGCCACGATGTCCTCGACCTCGTCGGGCGCGGCGAGGGTGCGCACGCCGACCTCGCCGATCGGCCAGTCCGAGTTCAGCATGTCCATCGTCTGCTTGGCCCGCAGACCGGGTGGGGTGTTGATCTCGATCGGCACGCCGTACGCCGCGTCGGCCGGTTCGGACGCGGTCGGCTCGAGCGCGGGTTGCGTGCATCCGGCCAACGCCACGACGAGCGCGACTGCCAGGCCGGTCGCCTGGCGCGGGTCGGGCCTGCCGCTATTTACTGCCACCCGCAACGTCAAGGACGACCTCGAACTCCAGTAGGGACGCGCCGGTGGCCACCGGGTTGGCCTGCTGGCCCTTGTGCGCCTCGATGGCGGGGCCGGTCGCCCACGCCTGAAACGCCTCTTCGGACTCCCACTGGGTCACCACGAAGTAGCGGTTCTCGCCCTTGACGGGCCGCAGCAGCTGAAAGCCGAGGAAGCCGGGCTGGTTGTCGACGGCGTGGGCGCGGTGAGCGAATCGTTTCTCCAGTTCTGGACCCGCGTTCGGAGGGACCTCGATTGCGTTGATTTTCACCACGGGGTTCTGGCTCGACATGCGCATCAGGCTACCGAATCGCCGCCCGGCGCTTCGAGGCGTGATGATGTCGGCATGCAACACACCTCGGGACGCGGTCACGGCGCCCTGACCCGCCGCGGCGGCAAGGGCCGCCCGCTGGTGCTGGTGCACGGCCTGATGGGGCGGGGCAGCACCTGGTCGCGTCAGCTGCCGTGGCTGACCCGGCTCGGCGAGGTGTACACCTACGACGCGCCGTGGCACCGGGGACGCGACGTCGACGATGCGCATCCGATCAGCACCGAGCGGTTCGTCTCCGACCTCGGTGACGCGGTGGCCGACATCGGCAGGCCGGCGGTCATGATCGGGCATTCGATGGGGGCGCTGCACTCGTGGTGTCTGGCCGCCACCCACCCCGACCTGGTCGAGGCCCTGGTGATCGAGGACATGGCCCCCGACTTCCGCGGTCGCACCACCGGTCCGTGGGAGCCGTGGCTGCACGCTCTTCCGGTGGAATTCGACTCCGCGCAACAGGTTTACGACGAGTTCGGGCCCGTCGCCGGGCAGTACTTCCTCGAGGCGTTCGACCGCACCGCGACCGGCTGGCGGCTGCACGGGTACCCGAAGGTGTGGATCGAGATCGCCGCCGAATGGGGCACCCGCGACTACTGGCGTGAGTGGACCGCCGTCCGTGCGCCCGCGTTGCTCATCGAGGCGGGCAACTCCGTCACGCCGCCGGGGCAGATGCGCCGGATGGCCGAAACCGGTTGGCGCACCACATATCTGGCCGTTCATGACGCCGGCCACCTGGTGCACGACGACGCGCCGCGCGCCTACCGACAGGCGGTGGAGTCGTTTCTAGCGTCGCTCGCCGAGCGCTCCTGAGCCCGGCCACACCGGTTGCTGTTCGAAGCGGGTGCGCACGGCGTCCAGGTCGTGTTGCACGCGCAGCGCGTCGCGGTCGTCGGCCGGATCGGACCCGTAGGCGCGGCCGGCGGTCAACATGGCCATCCACAACTCATGCAGGCGCAGTTGTGACAGCAGGCGGGTCAGTGCAGTACTCATGGCAGTAATCATTCGCTAGTAAAGATCCCGCCAACAGTGGCAGGAAAGACACGTTCAGATAAAATGCTGCCATGGCATTGAAAAGCGTATCTGCGCTGGTGCTGGATGGTCTAGCGATTTTCGAGTTCGGCGTGATCTGCGAGGTGTTCGGCATCGACCGTTCCTCGGACGGCGTGCCGAACTTCGACTTCAAGGTGTGTGGGCCCCAGCCCGGGCAGCCGCTTTCCACCTCTGTCGGTGCGGCGCTGACACCCGATCACGGTCTCGACGATCTGGTCGGGGCCGACCTGGTGGCCATTCCGGCGATCGGAACCTCGGAGTATCTGCCCGAGGCGCTGGCGGCGGTCGAGGCGGCCGCCGACTCCGGCTCGATCATCCTCACGGTGTGCTCGGGCGCGTTCGTCGCCGGCGCGGCCGGCCTGCTCGACGGCAGGCCGTGCACCACTCACTGGATGCACGCCGACGAACTCGCCCGCCGGTATCCGACGGCCAAGGTCGACCGCAACGTGTTGTTCGTCGACGACGGCAACTTGATCACCAGCGCCGGTACCGCGGCCGGCATCGACGCCTGCCTGCACCTGGTGCGACGCGAGCTCGGCAGCGAGGTGACCAACAAGATCGCCCGCCGCATGGTGGTGGCGCCCCAGCGCGACGGTGGTCAGCGGCAGTACATCGACCAGCCGATCCCGGTGCGGTGTTCGGAACGCTTCGCGCCGCACCTTGATTGGATTCTGGGCAACCTCGACCAGCCACACACGGTCGCCACGTTGGCGGCCCGCGCGCACATGTCCGTTCGCACGTTCGCCCGCCGCTTCGTCGAGGAGACCGGGCGCACCCCCATGCAGTGGGTGACCGACCAGCGGGTGTTGTATGCGCGCCGCCTGCTCGAGGAGACCGACCTCGACGTCGACCGGATCGCCGAGCGTTCGGGTTTCGGCACCGCGACGCTGCTGCGCCATCACTTCCGCCGGATCATCGGCGTGACGCCGTCGGACTACCGGCGCCGGTTCGCCTGCGCCTCAGACGGGGCCGCGGCCACCGCCTGAACTCTCCGGGCGCGAACGTGGGTTACCCGCACGCCCAGACGCGGATCCGCGTGACGCAACCCCACACTCGGCGGTCACGGGTTGCCCTCACCGGCGAGCGCGTAACGACCGTCGTCGGTCTGCTCCACCAGCCCGTCGACCAGAAGCGAATCCAGGGCGCGGTCGCGCTGTGCGGTGTCGGTCTGCCACGCGACGTCGAGCTCCGCCCGGGTGACGGGAGAGTCTTTGCCGCGCAACACATCCAGCAGCCGGCCACGGGCCTGCCGGTCGGTTCCCGCGTAGCGCTGCGGCCGTCGCGCAGGGGTGGCCGAGGCCGGATATCCGCGTGCACGCCATGCGCACACGCTGAGCGGGCACCCGCCGCAGCGTGGCGCACGGGCGGTGCACACCGTGGCGCCGAGCTCCATGAGCGCAACCGAAAACCTCGGCGCGTCATCGCTTTCCGGAAGCAACGCTGCCACGTCGGTGAGATCGCGTGCCGAGGGGGCGGCGTCCGCGCGGCCGTGGACCACCCTCGCCACGACGCGGCGGACGTTGGTGTCGACGACGGGAACCCGCTGCTGGAAGGCGAAGCAGGCCACGGCACGCGCGGTGTAGGCCCCGATTCCGGGCAGTGTCAACAGCGTGTCGACATCGGCGGGCACCACGTCGTCGTACCGGGTGGCGATCACCGTCGCGCACTCGTGCAGCCGTTTGGCGCGACGCGGATAGCCGAGCTTGCCCCAGGCGCGCAGCACGTCGGCGGCGCCGGCCGCGGCGGTGGCAGACGGCGTCGGCCAGCGCGCCACCCACGCTTCCCATATCGGCTGCACCCGCGCGACAGGCGTCTGTTGCAGCATGAACTCGCTGACCACGACCTGCCACGGCGTCACACCGGGGCGCCGCCACGGCAGGTCGCGGCGTGCGCCGTCGTACCAGTCGAGCAGCTGGGGCACAATGTCAGTCATGCCGCATACCAGCCCGGTAACCGCTTGGAAAGCACTCAAAGAAGGTAACGAGCGGTTCGTCGCGGGCAAACCGCTGCATCCAAGCCAGGGAGTCGAGCACCGGGCCGGCCTCGCCGAGTCCCAGACGCCGACGGCGGTGGTGTTCGGATGTGGCGACAGCCGGGTGGCCGCCGAGTTGATCTTCGACCAGGGGCTCGGCGACATGTTCGTGGTGCGCACCGCCGGACACGTCATCGACGCCGCGGTGCTCGGCTCGGTCGAGTACGCCGTCGCGGTGCTCGACGTGCCGCTGATCGTGGTGCTGGGCCACGACAGTTGCGGGGCGGTCAAGGCGACGCTGTCGGCGCTCGACGAGGGCGTGGTGCCCGGCGGCTATGTGCGCGACATCGTCGAACGGGTCATCCCGTCGATCCTGCTGGGTCGCCGCGACGGCCTGACCAGGGTCGACGAGTTCGAGGCCCGCCACGTCATCGAGACCGGCGTGCAACTGATGGCGCGCTCGACGACCATCTCCGACGGGGTGGAGGCGGGCACGCTGGCGATCGTCGGCGCCACCTACCACCTGGCCGACGGCCGCGTAGGGTTGCGGGCCCACCTGGGCGACATCGGCGAAGCCTGACACGCGACACGCCGAGGCGCCTCGGACAACTGGGCGTGACCTGGGCTTATCGTGGCCCTGTGCTGGATCTGGAACCGCAAGGCCCGCTACCTCCGCAGATTTACTGGCGGCGCAGGGCACTGGCGCTGGGCTTGGCGGTACTGGTCATCGGCGTGATTTCGGCGATCGTGGTCGCGATCGTGGCCAACACCGGGTCGGCCGAAACCACCAACGCCGAGCAGGCGGTCCCGAGCCCGGAAGCCGCGCCGACACCACTGCCCGGAGAAAACCCCGAGGTCAAGTCGCCCGTCATGCCGCCGCCGGAGGCGGCCCCGCCGGCGACGCCGACCCCGACCGCGGCGGTCACCCCGCCGCCGGTGCTCAAGGAGGGCGACGACTGCCCGGACTCGACGCTCGCGGTCAAGGGCATCACCAACCAACCGCAGTACGTGGTGGGCGATCAGCCGAAGTTCACCATGGTGGTCACCAACATCGGCCTGGTCTCGTGCAAGCGTGACGTCGGAGCCGCCGTGCTGGCCGCCTACGTGTACGGGTTGGACAACAACCGGTTGTGGTCGAACCTGGACTGCGCACCGTCGAACGAGACGCTGGTCAAGACGTTCCAGCCGGGCGAGCAGGTGACCACGGAGGTGACCTGGACGGGGATGGGTTCGGCGCCGGGATGTCCGCTGCCGCGTGAGCCCATCGGTCCCGGTACGTACAACCTCGTGGTGCAGCTGGGCAATCTACGTTCGGCGACGGTGCCGTTCATCCTGGCCGAGCAGGCGCAGGTGCCCCATGCCGAGGGGGCGCCGCTGCCGGGTCCCGCCCCCGCCGCGGGCTGACACCCCGCTCTCGAACTTCGCCCAAAGGGACATTTGGGCGGGAAAGTGCGAGTAAATCCCGCCAAAACGTCGATCTCGACGGGGTGCGAAAACGCGGTCAGGCCAGCCGGTCGGCGATCGTGGATTCGGCCAGCTGCGAGAGGCCCTCACGGATATGGCGCGCCCACATCGAACCGATGCCTTCCACCGACTGCAGATCGCCCGCGCTGGCCGCCAGCAACCCCTGCAGCGACCCGAACGAGCGCACCAACAGGTCGACGTGGGCGAACTGCAGCCGCGGAATGCCGGCCATCGCGCGGTAGCCACGCGAACTCATCGCCGAATCCTGCGCCTCCATCGTGGACGGATACCCGAAAACCCTTGCCAGCGCGGTGAAGTCGAGCAGCTCGTTGTCAGACAGCGCATCGAGCTCGTCAAGCGTGGTCCTCACCTGTTCAGCGGTGGGCGGATCAGGGTTGGCGTGATAGTCGCGCACGATCAGCTCGCGGGCGGTGTCGTTGTCGCCGACCAGTTCCTCGACCTGAAGCTTGAGCTGCCGTCCGTCCGTACCCAGTTCGACCACGTCGGCGTCGATCTCCAGACTGATCCGGCGCACCATCTCGAGTCGCTGCACCACGGTCATCACGTCGCGCAACGTCACGAAGTCCTCGATCTCGGCCGTCGACAGCTGCCTGCTCACCTCGTCGAGGCGGGTCTTGTAGCGCTCAAGGGTGTCGATGGTCTGGTTGGCCCGCGACAGGATGGTCGCCGAATCGGGAACCACGTGGCGCTCGCCGGCGACATAGACCGTCACGATGCTCATCGAATGGCTCACCGAGATCACCGGATAACCGGTCTGGATCGCGGTGCGCTCGGCTGACCGGTGCCGGGTACCGGATTCCTCGGTCGGGATCGACGGGTCGGGCACCAGCTGCACATTGGCCCGCAGGATGCGGCTGCCGTCGCTGGAGAGCACCACCGCGCCGTCCATCTTCGAAAGTTCGCGCAGCCGGGTCGGCGCGTAGCGGATGTCGAGTTCGAAACCACCGTCGCAGATGGCTTCGACGCTGTCGTCGTACCCGATCACGATCAGCGCCCCGGTGCGGCCGCGCAGGATGCGCTCCAGACCGTCGCGCAAGGCGGTGCCCGGGGCGAGGCGTGCAAGCGTCTCGCGCATCGTGGGCCGGGCCAACTGCACCACTTTGCGCCCGGCTCGGCCGCCCGCCTTCACGGCCATCGCCCCCTCCTAAGATCGGTCGGAGTTATCGGTCATCTTTGCTGATCTCTTGCAGAACCCGCAATGCCGCGCCGATGTTGTCGGCCGCGATCGCGCGCAGACCCGCAGGCACCGATGCCACGCCCGGCGGCACCACGGCACGGCTGAAGCCCAGCCGCGCGGCCTCGGCGAGACGCCGATCCATCCCGGTGACGCGCCGCAGATCACCGGCCAGCCCGACCTCCCCGATCGCGACGACGGCGGCCGGTACCGGCAGGTTCATCCGGGACGACGCGATGGCGACCGCCACCGCCAAGTCCGCCGACGGGTCGGTCAACCGCATGCCGCCGACGGTGGACAAGTAGATGTCGTGACCGCTGATGCCAAGCTGCGCGTGCTTGTCGAGCACGGCCGTGATCATCGCGGCCCGGGCCGAGTCGATGCCGCTGACCGCGCGCCGCGCCGGACCGTTTGCTGCCGGGCCGATGAGCGCCTGCACTTCGCCGATCAGCGGTCGCTTGCCGTCCAGCGTCACGGTGATCGCGGTGCCCGCCACCGGTTTGGGCCGCAGGTCGCGGAACAATC
This sequence comes from Mycolicibacterium pulveris, assembly GCF_010725725.1. Taxonomy (NCBI): domain Bacteria; kingdom Bacillati; phylum Actinomycetota; class Actinomycetes; order Mycobacteriales; family Mycobacteriaceae; genus Mycobacterium; species Mycolicibacterium pulveris. Next base: position 2,899,478 of record NZ_AP022599.1, read on the forward strand.
CCGACGGATCGGCGACGCCTTCGATTCCGTTGTCGTGCAACAGGAAACAACCGACCTCGTCGGCCGCGCCGAACCGGTTCTTGACGCCGCGGACCATCCGCAGCGACGACGCGCGGTCACCCTCGAAGTGCAAGACGACGTCGACCAGATGCTCCAGTGACCGCGGACCCGCGATGGCGCCGTCCTTGGTGACGTGGCCGACGAGGATCAGCGCGACGCCCGAGGTCTTGGCGGCCATCGTGAGGGCGGTGGTGACCGCGCGCACCTGGGTGACGCCGCCGGTGACGCCGTCGGCCTCGGAGGTCGACATGGTCTGCACGGAGTCGACGACCACGAGGCTGGGCTGCACTTCCTCGATGTGGCCGAGCGCCGTGGACAGATCCGATTCGGCGGCGAGGTACACCTCGTCGTGCGTGCATCCGGTGCGTTCGGCCCGCATCCGGATCTGGCCCGCCGACTCTTCGCCCGACAGGTACAGCGCCCGCTTACCCGCCTTGGCCCACTGGTGCGCGACCTCGAGCAGCAGCGTCGACTTGCCGACGCCGGGATCGCCCGCCAACAACGTCACCGAGCCCGGCACCAGCCCGCCGCCGAGCACCCGGTCGAGCTCGTCGACGCCGGTGCGGAAGTGCTTGGTGCGGCCTGGGTCGATCGAGCTGATGGGCACGGCCGGCGATGCGGGTGCGACGGCGCGCCTTGCGGGTGCGCCGTGGACGGCGGCCAGCATCGTCACCTCGTCGACGGTGCCCCAGGTTCCGCAGTCCGGGCAGCGGCCGACCCACTTGGGGGTGAGGTGGTGGCATTCCGAGCAGCGGTACTGCGAACGCTGAGCTTTGGCCACGCTGTGACCGTAGTCCCGTAGACCGACAGAACCGCCGCGGCGAGCTGCCGTGTCGCCGATCAGCGGTCAGTGACCGCCCGAGTGACCGCCCGCCCCGCCGGTGTTCTGCACGGCTTCGCGGCGCGGGGCCTCACCGGCCGACAGCGGCACCTGCACCTTGCCTTCGCCGGCCTTCTCGAAGGTGAAGGTGAACTCGTAGGTCAGGCCGTTGGTGATCGGCTTGGTCAGCGAAACCTTGGCCTCGGCGGCCTCGGCGGCCTCCACGCTCTCCAGCGGCGTGATCTGGCCGTCGGGAGCGCCGACGATCAGGACCCCACCGGCGGGCAGCGTGGTGTCACCGGTCAGGGTCACCGAGCCGACCTCGGAGTCGATCGACACCAGCTTGTCGTCGTTCTCCCGCGACTGGTTGGACGCCTGGAACATCAGCTCGACGTCGGTGCCGGGCTGGACGAAGTCCGATGACTGGATGACCTGCAGGTGGATGTTGCGCAGGGCAACGTCGCCGATGTTTGCGCTGGTGCCGTTGACTCCGGGCTCCTGCATCGCGGTCTGGGACACCTGCCCCGCTCCGCAGCCACTCAACGCTCCACCGACTAGGACGGCGGCGGCCAGCCCGCAAGCGGCCATTTTGAAGCGGTCCACACGTGCCTCCTGCTCGACCGTCAGCGACCGGACGCGGTCGCGGGATTTCGACTATGCACAGTAGTAGGTGCGTCGCGCAGGCGGTAGCAGAGGTGGCACCCAAACCTGCCCAGCCACTGCAAAGCCCGCGCCGAGAAGGTCTGTCGGGCAGCTGTTCCGGGTCCGCGCCTTGCACGTATTCATCGCTCTGTCAAGCCCCGTTCATCTGCTGCGGTGCCCCTGACCTGCACAGTTGGTGCCCGCGTGTCTTGGCCCCGTGCTAACATTGGGATGTGAAAGGGGCTCGAAACTGATGATTTTTAAGGTCGGAGACACCGTTGTTTACCCCCACCACGGTGCTGCGTTGATCGAGGCGATTGAAACCCGAACCATCAAAGGCGAACAGAAGGAATATCTCGTCTTGAAGGTTGCCCAAGGGGACCTCACGGTTCGAGTGCCTGCCGAGAACGCAGAGTATGTCGGGGTGCGCGACGTGGTCGGCCAGGAGGGTCTGGACAAAGTCTTCCAGGTGCTCCGTGCTCCGCATACCGAGGAACCGACCAACTGGTCGCGCCGGTACAAGGCCAATCTCGAGAAGCTGGCCTCCGGTGACGTCAACAAGGTCGCCGAGGTGGTTCGCGACCTGTGGCGTCGGGACCAGGAACGCGGTCTGTCTGCAGGCGAGAAGCGGATGCTGGCCAAGGCTCGGCAGATTCTGGTCGGTGAGCTCGCGCTGGCCGAGAACACCGACGACGCCAAGGCTTCGAGCATCCTCGACGAGGTGCTGGCCGCCGCCTCCTGACGGCCATGACGGGCCTGCCACGGATCGGGCTCGGCACCGACGTTCACCCCATTGAGGCCGGACGGCCGTGCTGGCTGCTGTGCCTGTTGTTCGACGACGCCGACGGCTGCGCAGGCCACTCCGACGGGGATGTGGCTGCGCATGCATTGTGCGACGCGCTGCTGTCGGCCGCCGGACTCGGCGATCTCGGTGAGGTGTTCGGCACCGGCAGGCCCGAATGGCGCGACGCGAGCGGCGCGGACATGCTGCGCCATGTGCGCGAGCTGGTTGAGGCCGCGGGCTTGCGGATCGGCAATGCGGCGGTCCAGGTGATCGGAAACCAACCCAGGGTTGGGCCGCGGCGCACGGAGGCCCAGAAGCTGCTCTCGGAGCTGCTGGACGCCCCGGTTTCGGTGTCGGCGACGACGACCGACGGCCTCGGGCTCACCGGCCGCGGTGAGGGCTTGGCCGCGATCGCCACCGCCCTGGTTGTCGCCGCCGCCGACGGGCCGGCGCAGCCGGTGCGGGATATGCACAAATAGGCCGGTAAGCTGGCGCGTCGTGACCAATCGCGACGGAGCTCCCGCCATGCGGCTCCACGACACCATGAGCGGTGCCGTACGCGATTTCGTGCCGGTCAAACCCGGGCATGTGTCGATCTACCTGTGCGGGGCGACCGTTCAGGGGCTGCCGCACATCGGCCATGTCCGCAGCGGGGTGGCGTTCGACGTGCTGCGGCGGTGGCTGATGGCCAAGGGCTACGACGTCGCGTTCATCCGCAACGTCACCGACATCGACGACAAGATCCTCGCCAAGGCCGCCGACGCCGGCCGGCCATGGTGGGAGTGGGCCGCCACCTACGAACGCGCGTTCACGGACGCCTACAACGCGCTGGGCGTGCTTCCGCCGTCCGCTGAGCCGCGGGCCACCGGCCACATCACCCAGATGGTCGAGCTGATCGAGCGGCTGATCGAACGCGGCCACGCCTACGCCAGCGGCGGCGACGTGTACTTCGACGTGCTCAGCCTGCCCGGCTACGGCAAGTTGTCCGGCCACAAGATCGCCGACGTGCACCAGGGCGAGGGAGTGGCCACCGGCAAGCGCGACCAGCGCGACTTCACGCTGTGGAAAGGCGCCAAACCCGGCGAACCGTCCTGGCCGACGCCGTGGGGGCGGGGCAGGCCCGGCTGGCACACCGAGTGCGTGGCGATGTGCGAGGGCTACCTCGGCGCCGAGTTCGACATCCACGCCGGCGGCATGGATCTGGTGTTCCCGCATCACGAGAACGAGATCGCGCAGGCCGAGGGCGCAGGCGACCGCTTCGCGCGGTTCTGGCTGCACAACGGCTGGGTCACCATGGGCGGCGAGAAGATGAGCAAATCGCTGGGCAATGTGTTGGCGATTCCGGCTGTGCTGCAACGGGTCCGGGCGGCCGAGCTGCGGTACTACCTGGGCAGCGCCCATTACCGCTCGATGCTCGAGTTCACCGAGACCGCGTTGGCCGACGCCGCGCGGGCCTACAGCGGTATCGAGGACTTCCTGCACCGGGTGCGCAGCCGCGTCGGCGCGGTCGTGCCCGGACAGTGGACACCGAAGTTCGCCGCGGCGCTCGATGACGATCTGGCGGTGCCCGCGGCGTTGGCCGAAGTGCACGCCGCGCGCGCCGAAGGTAACCGGGCGCTGGACGCGGGCGATCACGAAACCGCCCTCGCGCAGGCGATGTCGATCCGGGCGATGATGGGCATCCTCGGCGCCGACCCGCTCGACGAGCGCTGGGAGTCCAGGGACGAGACGCGGGCCGCGCTGCGGGCCGTCGAGGTGTTGGTCACCGCCGAGCTGCAGCGCCGGGAGGACGCCAGGGCCCGGCGGGACTGGGCGGAGGCCGACGCGATCCGTGATCGGCTCAAGGAGGCCGGAATCGAGGTCACCGACACCGCCGACGGGCCACAGTGGACGCTGCTCGACGGGTATACGAAGTAGATGGCTGGCAATTCACGACGCCGGGGCGCGGTGCGCAAGCCGGGGACCAAGAAGGGCCCGAAGGTCGGCTCGGGTGGGGTGCGCAGGCGCGGCCTGGAAGGCCGCGGCCCGACCCCGCCCGCACACATGCGACCGAACCATCCCGCCGCCAAGCGCGCCGCCAAGGGTCAGCGGCGCCCTGCCCGCAAGACCGACGACACCGAGATCGTGCTGGGTCGCAACCCGGTGCTGGAGTGCCTGCGCGCCGGGGTCCCGGCCACCGCGTTGTACGTGGCGCTCGGCGCGGAGGCCGACGAGCGGTTGACCGAATCCGTTCGCATTGCGGCAGATTCGGGCATCTCCATCCTCGAGGTGCCCCGTCACGACCTCGACCGCATCGCCGCCAACGGCCTGCATCAGGGTGTGGCGCTGCAGGTGCCGCCCTACACCTACGCGCACCCCGACGATCTGCTGGCGGCCGCCACCGCCTCGGGCTCGCCGGCGCTGCTGGTGGCGTTGGACAACATCTCCGATCCCCGCAACCTCGGTGCGATCGTGCGTTCGGTCGCCGCGTTCGGCGGCCACGGCGTGCTGATCCCGCAGCGACGGTCGGCCTCGGTGACCGCGGTGGCGTGGCGCACCAGCGCCGGGGCCGCCGCCCGCCTGCCGGTGGCCAGGGCGACGAATCTGACGCGGACGCTGAAGAGTTGGGCCGACGCCGGGCTCCAGGTGGTCGGTCTGGACGCGGGGGGAGACACCCCGCTCGACGAGCTCGACGGCTCCGGGCCGATCGTCGTCGTGGTCGGCTCCGAGGGCAAGGGGTTGTCGCGGCTGGTGCGGGAGAACTGCGACATGGTGGTGTCCATTCCGATGGCGGGGCCGACCGAGTCGCTGAACGCGTCGGTGGCCGCGGGCGTGGTGCTGGCCGAGATCGCCCGTCAGCGCCGCGGCTGAGTCTGCTGAGCGGCGATCAGACGCCGAACAGCTTCATGCTCAGCCACAAGGCGAGCACCGCGACCACGAGGGTGAGTGGAACCGTGCACAGCCCGACGCGGCTGAACTCCCCGGCGCGCACCGAGATCTCGCGACGGACCACCCCTCGCCACAACAAGTTGGCCAGCGATCCGATGTAGGTGAGGTTGGGGCCGATGTTCACGCCGATCAACACGGCCAGCACGGCCCCGGGCGACGACACCAGCGGCAGCAGCACGAGCACGGCAGGCAGGTTGTTGACCACGTTGGACAACACGGCTGCCACCACGGCAAGCCCCAACAGGGCAGCCAGGCCGTGACCGGTGGGCAGCACATCGCGCACCGCGGCACCGAGGCCGTTGGTGATCACGGCGGCGACCACCACCCCAAGGCACAGCACAAACACCAGGAACGGAACATCCGCGGCCGCCACCATGCCGCGCACGCTGCTGGTGCGCCGCACCAGTCCGCGGGCCCCGAGCACGACCACCCCGGCGAGCGCTGCCCACGCCGGGGAGAACCCCAGCATCGACACCACACCGAAGCCAAGCAGCGTCAGCCCCAACACCACCAGTGGCACCACAGGTATGTGCACGGGTTCGCCGGACGGTCGAGGTGGCGCAGCGGCCGAAAGCTCGCCGGCGAAAACCCAACGCAACACCACGAATTCGACGGCGATCGCGGCCATCCAGGGCAAGGCCATGACGGCGGTGAAGTGGAAAAACGAGATTCCGGCCGCGGTGAAGGCCAAGAGGTTCGTCAGATTCGACACCGGAAGAAGCAGTGAGGCGCTGTTGGCCAGGTGCACCGTGGCGTAGGCGTGTGCCTTGGGTGGAACGGCAAGCATCCTTGCCGTCGCCAACACCACCGGCGTGAGCAGGACCACGGTCGCGTCCAGGCTCAATACCGCGGTTGTCACGGCTGCTGCGAGGAAAACCCTTGAGTAGAACCTACTTTGACTACCGACACTCGTGCGGGCCATGGCCGCCCCGACGGCGCGGAACACCCCTTCGTCGTCGCACAACCGGGCAAGTACCAGGACTGCCGCGAGAAAGCCGACCACCGGTGACAACCGGTTGACCTCGGCCATGGCGTCGGGCACGGAGATCACCCCGAAACCGATGAGCATGCCCGCGGCCGGCACCGCGACGACGGCCTCTGGCCACCGGTGGGGGCGAACGGCGGCGAAGAACACCACGACGGCCAGCGCGACCAGCGCCAGCGTCAGGCCCACGGATCGGTGCGCTGCCAGAGCGTGGGCAGATGCAACGCCACGCCGTCTTCGACGGCCAGCCGGGACAGCACCCGCATCGAGACGTCCAGATCGTCGGTCGCGTACGGCAGGGCCCGCAGCGGCTTGTGCAGCGGGCGGAAGAAGTCGTCCCAGTGGATGAGCAGCACGCGTCGGGCGCCGACCGCACGCACGGTCTCGGTCCAGTACTCGACGAGGTAGCTCTCCGGCTGCAGGCCCAGTTGTCCGACGCCCAGGCACGCCACCTCGGCCCGCTGTCCCGCCAGCGCTCCCCGTACGTAGCCGGCGCTGCCCTGGATCAGCAGGCGTCGTCCCGAGGCACGGTGGTGCAGCAGCGTCGACCACGCTTCGCCGCACCGGTACGCCGACACCCTCGCCGGCGGCACGACCGGTTCGGAGATGACGCCGGGGAACCGGTCGGGCGGGCTGTGTCGGCTCTCGATCAGGGTGACGTCGTAGCCGCCGGCGGTCACCGTCTGACCGGAATTCACCACCATCAGGCGGTCCTCCGGTAGGCCGCCACCGCGGCCGACGTGGGCCGCCGACGTGCCGCCGACCAGCCTGGCGCCGGTGCGCTCGGCCACCACCGCGCTGTCCATGGCGTGGTCGTAGTGGGTGTGCACGGGCAGGACGGCGTCGAGCCGGTCGACACCCAGGCGCGCCAGGTACCCGGCGATGCGCGACGTCGACGGCGACAACGTACGCAGGCCCAACTCGACCAGCCCGGGCCGGGAGAAGAAGCCGTCGGTCATCACCGCGGACCGGCCGTCGTCGACGAGCAGGGTGGCGACTCCCGCCCAGGTGACGGTCAACGCGGAGTCGGCGCACGCGACCGGCGCGTCGAAGTAGGACTGGTAGTCCGCCAATTTCGGGCGTCCGGGCTTCAACCGCACGAGTGCACTCTATGCGCCGCCCACGGATCACGCGGCCATGCTTTAATGAAAACGATAATCATTTGCATCACCGAAGGAGGCGGATGGCCGCGCGCTCTCATGTATGCACAGCGCAGGATCTTCAGTGGCAGCTTCGTGCCCGCTGTCGCGGGATGCCCACCGAGATCTTCTTCGTCGGCGACGGCGAGCGGGGTAAGCGCAAGACCGCACGCGAGGAATACGCGAAGCGCATCTGCCGGGCATGCCTGGTTCGTCGGGACTGTCTGCGATATGCCGTGGCTGCCGAGGAACCCCACGGTGTCTGGGGTGCGACGACCCCCACGGAGCGGGACCGGTTCACACGAACGGTCGAAGCTCGACACCCTCTTTGAGCAACCGGGTCCGGACCGCGTTCGCGATGTGCACCGCGCCCGGCGAATCGCCGTGGATACACACCGATTCCACCGTGACCGGGATCCTCGACCCGTCGACGGCGTGCACCCGGCCCGTCGCCACCATCGTCACCACCCGCTCGGCGATCTCGTCCACGTCGTGCAGCACCGCGTTGCGTTCCCGCCGCGAGACGAGTTGTCCGTCAGGGCGATACGCGCGGTCGGCGAACGCCTCGGACACCGTTCGCAGTCCCAGCTGCTGCGCCTCGGCGAAGAACGCCGAACCGGCCAGCCCGAGCACCGGCAGCTCACGGTCCACGGTGTAGACGGCCTGCGCGACCGCCCGCGCCTGGGCCCGGTTGGTGACGATCGCGTTGTACAGGGCGCCGTGCGGCTTGACGTAGCGGACCGTCGATCCCGCGGCCTGTGCCAGCGCCTGCAGGGCGCCGATCTGGTAGATGATGTCGGCGGTCAGCTCATCGGGTGGCACGTCGATGAAGCGGCGACCGAACCCCGCGAGGTCCTGGTAGCCGACTTGCGCGCCGATGGCCACGCCGCGCTCCACGGCCGCCCGGCAGGTGCGCGCCAGCGTCGCCGCGTCCCCGGCATGAAAGCCGCACGCGACGTTGGCGCTGGTGACCGTGTCGAGCATGGCGGTGTCGTCACCGAACTGCCACGGGCCGAAACTCTCGCCCAGGTCGGCGTTCAGATCGATGTGCGAAGCACCGGCGTCAGCCATGCCCCCAGCCTAGTGCGACTGGTCGCCACCGGTTCTCGGAGACGAACTCGGCCAGCGGCCGAGCATGCGCCCAGTCATCGAGTTCGAGCGCGGGCCGGTCCGGAAACTCCGGGACCGGGCCCAGGCACAGGATCGCCACCGGTTCGGCGCCTTCCGGGATGCCGAGCAGTTCGGCCAGCGACGCGGGCTCGAAGATCGACACCCAGCCCATGCCGAGCCCTTCGGCGCGCGCCGCCAGCCACATGTTCTGGATCGCGCACGACACCGAAGCCAGGTCCATCTGCGGCAGCGTGCGCCTGCCGAACACGTGCGCCTCGCGGCCGTCGCCGAGGGCCACCACGAAAAGCTCGGCGCATTCCAGGATTCCCTCGACCTTGAGGGCCAGGAATTCCTCGCCGCGCGGCCCCAACGCACGCGCGGTGCGCAACCTCTCCTCGTCGACCAGGCTGTGAATCTGCTTGCGCAGCCGCGGATCGGTGATGCGGATGAACCGCCACGGCTGCATGAGGCCGACGCTGGGCGCGGCGTGCGCGGCCCGCAGCAGCCGGGCCAGCACGTCCTCGCCGACGGTGCTGTTGGGCACGAAGCGGCGCATGTCGCGGCGCTCGGCGATGGCGCGGTAGACAGCGCGCCGCTCGGCGGAACTGAACGCGTGTCTGCTCACCGGCCCAGCTTAAGTGGCACGATCGTCGGGTGACCCGTGACCATGTGCTGATCAGCGCGCGCACGCTCGCCCGCCGCCTCGACGCGGGTGAGCGGCCGACGATCCTCGACGTCCGTTGGCAGCTGGGCGAACCCGACGGGCGCGGCGCATACGAGCGCGGCCACATTCCCGGCGCCGTCTACGTGTCGCTGGAAGACGAACTGTCCGATCACGCGGTGACCGGGCAGGGCCGACATCCGCTGCCTTCGGGCCGTTCCGTGGAGGCCGCGGCGCGACGCTGGGGCGTGCGGGCGGCGACGCCGGTGGTGGTGTACGACGACTGGAACCGGGCGGGCTCGGCGCGGGCGTGGTGGGTGCTGACCGCGGCGGGCATCGCCGACGTGCGCATTCTCGACGGCGGTCTCGCGGCGTGGACGGCGGCAGGCGGGGCGCTGGAAACCGGCGTCGTCGCACCCGAACCGGGCGACGTCGCCGTCGCACATGACGACCTGTACTCCGGTGCCCGCCGCACGCTGACCGCCGAGCAGGCAGCGCGCGTGCCGCTGCTGGACGCGCGGGCACCCGAACGGTTCCGCGGCGACGTCGAACCGATCGACCCTGTCGCAGGGCATATTCCGGGGGCACGAAACCTGCCCAGCACCAGCCTGCTGGCCGACGACGGCACGTTTCTGCCCGACGCGCAACTCGTGCGGCTGGCTGGTGACGACGTCGCCGGCGCGTACTGCGGATCCGGCATCACCGCGTCGGTGGTCGTCGCCGCGCTTGCCGCGGCAGGCCGCGACATCGCGCTGTATCCAGGCTCGTGGTCGCAATGGTGTTGTGACCCGGCACGTCCCGTCGAACGCGGCTAGCCGGCCGACGACGGACGGGTCCGGCGGCGGCCCGCCACCCAGCACACCAGGAAGATGGCGAACGAGATCGTGGTGACGAACACCGACACCGGCACACCTGGGGCGAGGGACAGCAGAATGCCGCCCACCGCGGAGATCTCGGCGAAGACCACCGACGCCGCGATGGTCGCGCCGGGGGAGACGAACACCCGCGCGGCGGCGGCCGCCGGGGTGATCAACAACGACATCACCAGCAGGGCGCCGACGATCTGTACACCTTGCGCGGCCGTCACTCCGACCAGCGCGGCGAATACAATCCCCAACGCGCGCACCGGAACTCCGCGCCCAGCGGCTACTTCGGGATCGACGGTGGCGAACAGCAGCGGCCGGTAGGACACCACGAGCACCGCGACTACGGCCACCGAAACCGCGGCCAGCAGCGTCAGTCCCGAGTACCCGACGCCGACGATCTGGCCGGTCAGCAGCGCGAAGCTGGTGCCGGTGCGGCCCGGATACAGGTGGATGAACAGCACCGCCAGGCCGAGTCCGAACGCCAGCACCACCCCGATCGCCGAATCCCGTTCGCGGGCACGCTGACCCAAGAAGCCGAACAGCACGGCGGCCAGCGCGCACCCGACCAGCGCCCCCACTCCGACGTTGAATCCCGCCAGCAGCGCGAAAGCCGCTCCGGTGAGCGACAACTCGCTGGAGCCGTGCACCGCGAACGACATCTGCCGCATCACGATGAACGGTCCGATCAGCCCCGACACCAGTGCCAGCAACGCGGCGGCGAGCAGCGCCTGCTGAACGAAGTCGCGGTGCAGCAGGTCCGCGGTCACCTCGAAGGACAGCAGGTTGTTGAGCAGATCGCGGAGCCGGTCAGTCATGGACGTGTCCGCTCGCATGGCCGGAGTGGTCGATGTGCTCGCCGAGCACGACGTAGCGGTTACGCACCTTCACCACGTCGATGTCGGCCCGGTACAACTCCGACAGCGTGGCCGAGGTCATCACCTCTTCCACGGTGCCGATGCGAAATCTGCCGCCGACCAGGTAGAGCACCCTGTCCACATACGGCACAACGGGATTGACTTCGTGGGTGACGAAAAGTACGGCGGTGTCGGCTTCACGTCGCCTGGTGTCGATCAGCCTCGACACCAACCGGGCGTTGGCCGGGTCCAGGTTGAGCAACGGCTCGTCGCACAGCAGCAGTTCCGGATCGGTCGTCAGCGCCTGGGCGATCCGCAGCCGCTGTAGCTCGCCGCCGGACATCACCCCGACCGGCGCCCGGGCCAGCGCCTGCCCGTTGACCTGTCCGAGGGCTTTTTCGACGGCCGCGCGTTTGGCGGCGCGGTGCCGCAGTGTCGTGATCCCCCAGCGGTGCCCGTCGTATCCGAGCCCGACCAGATCGTAGCCTCGTAACGTGAGCCCCTGGTCGACCGATCGGTGTTGGGGCACGTAACCGATTCGGGCGCTGCCCTTTTCGACCGCGCTTCCGCAGACCTTCACCGATCCGGCGGTCAGCGGCAGCTGCCCCAGCAACACCTTGAGCAGCGATGTCTTCCCGGTGCCGTTGGGTCCGAGGACGGCGAGGAATTCACCGGCGCGCACGGTGAGATCGAGCTGATCCCACAGCACGCGGTCGCCGAACGCCAGGCGTGCGCCGGTGAGTTCGGCGACGACGTCCACGGCCACGGGCTATCGGCCCGCCTTTGCGGCGGTATCCAGTTGGGCGGCGAGCTGTTCGGCGGTCTGACGCTGCCAGCTCAGGTAGTCGGTGCCCTCGGGGAGGGTTTCGGTGACCGTGACGACAGGAACCCCGGCGCGGGTCGCCGCCTCGCGCAGCTGCCTGGTCACCCCGGTCTCGGTCTGCGGATTGAACAGCACCGCCGAGACTTCGCGGTCCTCGATCAGGTCGAGCATCATCGCCAGGTCGGCCGGTGACGGGTCGGCGTCCTCCTCGACCGCGTTGGTGAACCCCCCGGGGGTGTTGTCGGTGATGCCCGCGTTGGCGAGCAGGTAATGCGCGACGGGCTCGGTGGCCACCACTGCCGCTCCCGGGTGGGCCTGGGCGATGGCTCGCTCGATCGCAAGGACTTCGTCGGCGCCGGCGCCGAACGTGGCGGCGTTGGCGCGGTAGGCATCGGCGTGGTCGGGGTCGGCCTCGGCCAACCGGTCGGCGATCTCCGCGGCGACGGCCTTGGCGGTGGCGGGATCGTAGAAGACGTGTTCGTTCGCCGAGCCCTGCGGATCGGGGCGCAGCGAGTACGCGTCGACGGCCGCCACGTCGGGATGGTTGGCCAGCACGTCCTGCACCCACTGGTCGTAGTGGCCGCCGTTGTAGACCACCAGCGATGCATCGGTGATCGCGGCGGCGTCGGCGGGGGTGGCCTGAAACGAGTGCGGGTCGGCGACGGTGCCGTTGACGATGGAGGTGACCGACGCGTGGTCGCCGACGACGGCGTCGGCGACGCTGCCCCACACGTCGGTGGAGGCCACGACGGTCACGGCGCCGTCGTGCTCATGGGGAGATGCGCTTTGCTGGCTGCATCCGACCAGCCCGGCCGTCGCCGCCACCGCCACGACGGCGGCCCAACCTGCACGCATGCGCACTCCCCTTGCAGCTAGATAACAATGAAAACCGTTTCCAAAAACTCTAATGCACGGTAGCCCGGTACGCGCAAGTCGATGGGCTAACGTCCAGAAGATGTCGAGGAGTCCCACGCCCAGGCGGCGTGCGACCCTGGCCTCGCTGGCCGCCGAGCTCAAGGTCTCGCGCACCACGATCTCCAACGCCTACAACCGCCCTGACCAGCTGTCGGCGGACCTGCGCGAGCGGGTGCTCGCCACGGCCAAGCGGATGGGCTATCCCGGCCCGGACCCGGTGGCGCGGTCCTTGCGGACCCGCAAGGCCGGCGCCGTCGGCCTGATGATCACCGAGCCGCTCAACTACTCGTTCAGCGATCCCGCCGCGCTGGACTTCGTCGCGGGGCTCGCGGAGTCCTGCGAGGAGGCCGGGCAGGGTTTGCTGTTGGTGGCGATCGGACCGAATCGCACCGTCAGCGAAGGGTCGGCGGGGGTGCTGGCCGCGGGCGTCGACGGCTTCGTGGTGTACTCGGCGTCCGACGACGACCCGTACTTGCCCGTCGTGCAGCAACGGCACCTGCCGGTGGTGGTGGTGGATCAGCCCAAGGATGTGCCCGGCTTGTCGCGGGTCGGTATCGACGACCGCGACGCAATGCGTCGGCTCGCCGAATACATTGTGGGCCTTGGCCATACCGAGATCGCGTTGTTGACGATGCGGCTGGACCGGGACTGGCCGTATGCCGGCCCACGGCCGACGGTGGCCGACCCGGCGCGGCTGGGGATGCCGCACTTCCACGTCCAGCGGGAGCGCATCCAGGGGGTGTACGACGCGATGGCCGCGGCCGGGCTGGACCCGGCGTCGCTGACGGTGGTGGAGAGCTATGAGCACCTGCCGACGTCGGGCGGGGCGGCCGCGGAGGTGGCGCTGGAGGCCAACCCGCGGGTGACCGCGCTGATGTGCACGGCCGATGTGCTGGCGCTTTCGGCGATGGACTACTTGCGGGCCAACGGCGTCTACGTGCCGGGCCAGATGACCGTGACCGGTTTCGACGGGGTGCCGGAGGCGCTGCGGCGGGGCCTGACGACCGTGGTGCAGCCCAGCCTCGAGAAGGGCCGGCGTGCCGGGCAGCTGCTACACCGTCCGCCGCGGTCGGGGCTGCCGGTCGTCGAGCTGCTCGACACCGAGGTGGTGCGGGGCCGCACCAGCGGACCGCCCGCCTAAAGTTCGTGCAGTTCCGGGGTGGTGCGCAGCGTCTCGATCATCGGCGCCACGGCGTCCTGCAGCGGCGGCAGTTCCGGCGCCATCGCCAGGGCGGCGACGACGGCCAACCGCGCTCCCGCCTCGGTGACCCGAAACACCCGCTGGTCGACCGGGCGCAAGCCGAGCGCGGTGACGGCCTCGTTGTAGGTGGCGACGTCGTCGGGTCCGAGCAGCGCCAGATCGGATTCGACGGCGCCCACCGTGACCATCTCGAAGTCCGACCACAGCTCGCCGCGGCTGGTGGTGAGCATGTTGTAGTAGGGCGCGTCACCGTGGATGACCTGTAGCTCGACGTCGGGAAAATGGGCTTCGAATGCCCCGCGTGACGTGAGCACCGGCGCGATCACCGTCCATTCCCGTTGGGCGCGAGCCAGATCCGACGCCGGCAGCAGGTCGTCGCGGCCCTGCAGCGCCGCCAGCCCGTCGGGGATGTTGGCGAAGGGGGCCCAGAATCGGAGGTCGCTGCTGTCGTAGTCGCGCAGCGCCGCGTGCAGCCGGGCGGTCTGTTCGAGGCGTTCGGACATGCTCGGTTCGGCGTCGGACACCGTTTCGACGAACTGCCAGAACGTCATCGAAAAGCCGTCGCGGCGAACGGGTTCGGCGGGCAGGAGCGGGCTGGGCGGGACCACCGGATGACCTTGTTCGGCGAGCCGGCTCGCCACCGCGAGTTCGGCGCGCTGCTGGGCCGCCTGGACGTCCGGTGTGTTCTGGTACGACGGCGGCAGCACGGTCGGCACCCGTGCCACCACCGGCGCCGGCGCCAGGTGCACGACGACGGAGAACATGTCGTGCAGCACGCGGGCGTCGTCGACTTGCAGTCCCAACTCGGCGCCGGCCGCTGTGGCGGCCGACACCGCCCGAGCGGTGCGTGCGGAGAGGTCGTCGGGGGTGAGCATTCGCGTCAGTATTGCGGCGGCGCGGGCCGGCGTCGACCCCTTTTCTCGGTGCCGAGATCGACGGTGCCGAGCGCCGAGGTCGACGAAATGGCGAGTTTTACTCGAACTTTCCCGCCCGTTTGTCCCTTTGGGCGAAAATTACGCGGCGCGGCGGGCGTCGAGGAGGTACTGCAGCGCTTCGGCGACATCCTCCGGCGTATCGACGCGATACTCCGCGAGCGACTCCCCGGGCCCGACCTTCACGGTCACATCAGAGCCGCCCCGCAGCCGCCGAAACACCTTCTCGTCGGTCACGTCATCGCCGAAAAATACCACCGCCGAAGCGTTTTCCTGCTGACGCAGGATGTCGAGGGCCAGCCCCTTGTCGGTCTGGATCACCGCGAACTCCAGCACCGCCTTACCCTCGGTAAGCTGCGCGTCCCACGAGTCGGCGGCCGCGCGCGCCTCCGCCAACGCCGCCTCCCCGTCCGCCGCTGAGGCGTTGCGGACATGCAGCGCGACGCTGGCCGGTTTGGTTTCCACGGTGACACCGGGCCGATCGGCGGCGATCGCCCGCAGTTCGGCGGTGATGCGCTCCAACAGATCGCGGTCGATGTCGTGGGCGAAGCCGGACGTGAACTCCGCGCCGTGGCTGCCGACCAGATGCAATCGCGGCGGCGCCTGCGAAAACCCCGACAATGAACGCAGCACCTCCAGCGCACGGCCGGAGATCACCGCCGCGGCGGTGTCGGGCAGGTCGGCGAGTTGGGCCAGGGCGTCGGTGGCCGCGGCCAGCGGGCGGGCGTCGGCCGGATTGGCCACGATCGGTGCCATGGTGCCGTCGAAGTCGGATGCGACCAGCAGTCGCGGCACCGCGGCGACCGAGGTGAGCGCACGCTGCAGATCGGCCGGAAGCACCCCTAGATCTTAGGGTGCTCGCCGTCGCCGATGAGCAGTCGCACGGCGAGGTCCAGACGCTTGCTGACGTCGGTGGCCGACGCCCGCCGGGTCAGCCAGGCCAACAGGTTCGACAGCCACACATCCGAGATCACCCGCGCGATGTGGTACTGGTCCTCGGTTGGTTCGCCGTCGGCCATGGCACGCGCGAACATCGAATCCATCAGCTTGCCGACGTGATCGACCTCACCGGCTGCCGACGCGTCGGCGAACACGAAGGCCCGTGTCATCGCCTCGGTCAGCAGCGGGTTGCGCTGCATCGCGCGGTTGAGCTTGCTCACCATGAAATTCAGCCGCTGATACGGCGTGCCCCCGGACATCGCTGCGCGGTCGGTCTTGGCGTCGATGCGCTCGAACTCGCGGCCAAGCGCCGACACCAGCAGATGCACCTTCGACGGGAAGTAGCGGTAGAGGGTTCCGACCGCGACGTCGGCGCGTTCGGCGACCGCACGCATCTGAACCGCCTCGTAGCCGCCCTTGGACGCGATGGCCAGGGTGGCGTCGAGGATGCGCTTGCGGCGCTCCCGTTGGGCTTCGGAACCGAGTTCGGACTCGGTGAGCACGGCCACGTTCATCACCTGCCGCGGCCGCGAACCCGACCCTGTATCCGGACTGGTTCGTGCGGGCTGCGGCGGGCCGGACATGCGGTGGTCAGCTCCTTCATCTTTCGCGCTCGCCAAAAACGATACGCATGCCGATCCTCATTTTCTCACCTCGGCACCGGAGTGACACCGACGTGGTCCTGCTGTAATGGCGGTCGACTTGACGGTCGACCGCTGGCACTATTAGAACACGTTCTAGTGAGGAGCACCGCCTTCTCGCCCAAACGCTAGGAGTCTCGGTGTCGGTGTCGTCCAAACAGCCCGTTGCTGACGAGCAGCTTGCCGTGCGTGAACTGGTCCAGAGCTGGGCTGCGGGGTCGGGTGCCATCCAGGCCGCGCGCGACGTCGAACGCGGCAACGCCGACGCCTGGCGACCCGTGTACGACGGCGTGGCCCAGCTAGGGATATTCGGCGTGGCGCTCCCGGAGGAACACGGAGGCGCCGACGGAACGGTCGAGGACTTGTGCGCGATGGTCGACGAGGCCGCCGCCGCGCTGGTGCCCGGCCCGCTCGCCACCACCGCGTTGGCCACCCTGGTGGCCGAACACCCGGATGTGTTGCAGGCGCTTGCCTCCGGTGAGCAGGTCGCCGGGGTCGCGTTGACGGCCGACCTGAGGATCGACGACGGCCGAGTGTCGGGCACCGCCGAGTACGTGTTGGGCGCCGACGCCTCCGGCGCGCTGGTGCTGCCGGCGGGGGAGGCGTTCGTTCTGGTCGACGCCACCGCCCAGGGGGTGTCGGTCGAACCGCTGAAGGCCACCGACTTCTCCCGGCCGCTGGCACGCGTCGTGCTGGACTCGGCCCCGGCCGAGGCGCTCTCCGCGTCCCGGCAACGCGTCACGGATCTGGCCGCGACGGTGCTGGCCGCCGAGGCCGCCGGGATCGCGCGCTGGACGCTGCAGACCGCGACCGAGTACGCGAAGGTGCGTGAGCAGTTCGGCAAGCCGATCGGCAGCTTCCAGGCCGTCAAGCACATGTGCGCTGAGATGCTGCTACGTTCCGAGCAGGCATCGGTGGCGGCGCGCGACGCCGCGCGGGCCGCCGCAGCCGACTCCGAGGGGCAACAGCTGTCGATCGCCGCCGCAGTCGCCGCGGCCGCAGGCATCGACGCGGCCAAGGCCAACGCCAAGGACTGCATCCAGGTGCTCGGCGGCATCGGCATCACCTGGGAGCACGACGCGCACCTGTATCTGCGCCGCGCCTACGGCATCGAACATTTCCTCGGCGGCGCGCAGCGCTGGTTGCGGCGCATCACCGAGCTCACCCAGTCGGGCGTGCGCCGCGAGCTGGACATCGACCTGGATTCGGTGGCCCATCTGCGGCCCGAAATCGCTTCCGCGGTCGCCGAAATCGCGAAGCTTCCCGTCGAGAAGCGTCAGGTGGCGCTGGCCGAGGCGGGCCTGCAGGCGCCGCACTGGCCACGCCCCTACGGGCGGGAGGCCGGTCCCGCCGAGCAGCTGCTGATCGACCGGGAGCTCGCGGCGGCCGGCGTCGCGCGGCCCGATCTGGTGATCGGATGGTGGGCCGTGCCAACCATTCTCGAGTACGGCAGCCCGGAGCAGATCGAACGGTTCGTGCCTCCCACGCTGCGCGGAGAACTGATCTGGTGCCAGCTGTTCAGCGAGCCGGGCGCCGGCTCCGACCTGGCTGCGTTGCGCACCAAGGCCGTTCGGGCCGACGGCGCGACCGCGAGCGGCGCAAAAGGCTCCGGGTGGAAGTTGACCGGCCAGAAGGTGTGGACCTCGGCGGCGCAGAAGGCGCACTGGGGAGTCTGCCTGGCCCGCACCGACCCGGACGCGCCAAAACACAAGGGCATCACCTACTTCCTTGTCGACATGACATCGCCGGGCATCGTCATCCGGCCGCTGCGCGAGATCACCGGCGACGAGCTGTTCAACGAGGTGTTCTTCGACGAGGTCTTCGTGCCCGACGAGATGGTCGTCGGCCAGGTGAACGACGGTTGGCGGTTGGCCCGCACGACGCTGGCCAACGAGCGGGTCGCGATGGCGGCCGGCACCGCGTTGGACAACCCGATGGAGGAACTGCTCGAGACGGTGGCCACGCTGAATCTCGATGTCGCCGAACAGGATCGGCTCGGGGCGTTGATCGTGGCCGCGCAGGTGGGCGCGCTGCTGGACCAGCGGATCGCCGAGCTCGCGGTGAGCGGTCAGGACCAGGGCCCCCAGGCCAGCACACGCAAGCTGATCGGTGTGCGCTACCGCCAGGCGCTGGCCGAGCTGCGGATGGAGCTGTCCGACGGCGGCGGCGTCGTCGAGAACAACACCGTGCACGACTTCCTCAACACACGCTGCCTGACCATCGCCGGGGGCACCGAGCAGATCCTGCTCACCTTGGCAGGGGAGCGGCTGCTGGGCCTACCCCGCTAGTTCGTTACGCCGAGCAGACGCGAACTCCCCTGATTCCCCGCCGAATTGGGCGATTTCGCGTCTGCTCGCGGGGCTGGGTTCAACGGGTTTGCACAGGCGGCGGAACGTTCGGAAGCTGAGCGACCGGTCCGCTCGGGC
The DNA here is from genome assembly GCF_010725725.1 of Mycolicibacterium pulveris. Taxonomy (NCBI): domain Bacteria; kingdom Bacillati; phylum Actinomycetota; class Actinomycetes; order Mycobacteriales; family Mycobacteriaceae; genus Mycobacterium; species Mycolicibacterium pulveris. Next base: position 2,918,204 of record NZ_AP022599.1, read on the forward strand.
CGGTGGCGGCGCCCTCCCTCTTGCACAGGTACTGGTCGGGGCCATGGGGTCCGTGTGCGACGCATGTCCAGACCGAGCCGTCCGGCAGCGTGCAGGAGAACCCGGCGCTGCCGCTCGCCACACCCTCTTGGCAGAGGGAACGGAGAATGAAGCCCGAGAAGACGCGCGTCTCGGTCACATCGTCGTCCTGCCTGGGTTCCGCGGAACCCGGCGCAGGCGTCACGACGAGGCCTGCCACCAGCAGGGCCGCGACGGACGAGCCGACCGCGAATGGTGCGTTCATGATCTACGACCTTTCGGTTGAAGGTGGATAGGAGGCAGACGATGGCTGCTTGGCTACGGACCGCCGATTCCGCCGGCGCCGTCGGAGCCGCCCTGACCGCCCTGGCCGCCCGCGCCGCCCGCACCGTTGTCGGTGGCGGCGTTACCGGAGGCGCTGCCCCCGTTACCGCCGTTGCCGCCGTCGCCGCCGAACGTGCCGCCGTTACCACCGTCGCCGCCGTCGCCGCCGGTGGCGGCTCCGAAGAACCCTCTCGCGTCGCCGCCGTTACCGCCCCCGCCGCCCGTGCCTCCGAACGTGCCACCGCTGCCGCCCGCACCGCCGTCGCCGCCGGTGACATTTCCCCGGTCGGCAACCGCCTCGCCGCCATTGCGGCCCCGGCCGCCGGTGCCTCCGAAAACACCACCGGTGCCGCCGTCGCCGCCGTTACCGCCGGTGGCACCTCCGTCCCCGATGGCGCCCGTGTCGCCGCCGAAACCGCCGTTACCGCCATTCCCGTCGAGGAAGCCGGTGCCGCCGTCGCCGCCGTCACCGCCGGTGGCATCTCCGTCGCCGTAAGTGACCGCGTTGCCGCCGGTGCCGCCCTGGCGCGCGACCACACCGGCGCCGCCGACCCCGCCGTCGCCGCCTAAGGCGTCGCGTTCCTGCGACACTGCGAGACCGCCGGCACCGCCGAAGCCGCCGGCGCCGTCCAGGAAGCCACCTCGGCCACCATTGCCGCCGTCGCCGCCGACGGCGTCAGCGTCGATCGCGACGGGCAGATCCTGGCGGTCCGCTCCGCCGGCGCCGCCGTTGCCGCCGGTGCCGATCAGGCCGGCGTCGCCGCCGTCGCCTCCTTCGCCGGCGCGGTTGATGATGTCGCCGGCCGTGTTGTAGAAGGTCTCCTTGCCGTCGCCGCCGCTACCGCCATCGCCGAAAAGACCGGCGTTGCCGCCGTTTCCGCCGTCGAGGGCGTCCTCGGCTATCCCGCCACCAGCCAGAAAGACGAGTTCACCGTCGCCGCCGTCGCCACCGTTGCCGAAGAAGAAACCGGCGTTGCCGCCGTCACCGCCGAGCGCCCCGTCGCCGCCGTCGCCCCACAGCAGGCCACCGTCGCCGCCGCGGCAGTCGGCCGTGCACGTCGGGTCGATCGCCAGCGCATCCAGCCCGTTGCCGATCAACCACCCGCCGGGCCCGATGAGCGGGCGGAACTGCTGCGGCGCCGTGGGGAGGGCGGCGGGTGCAGCGCCGCTCGGCCCGACCAGTGTGTCGGTCAGCCACCACGGCCACAGGTCTTCCGTCGGCGACAGCGGAACCGTCGACGTGGCCGAGGTCAGCCGCACCTCGGCCACGACCGAGGCCGAGCTGAACAGCGCGCCGAGCCCGCAGATCGCGACTGCCGTTGCGCCGCTGGCGATATAGCGCGTCCTGGTGTGGTAAGCCATGGCGGTCACGGTATGAACTCCGTCCGCGCGGCCGCTTCGACCGGACTGACCAACTCTGCGTCCGCGCCGTGGTGCGTTTTGACCACGGTGCCCGCGGACTGCAGGGATTGTTCCGTGGTGATCGTGACCGTGAGCCCGCCGCGGAGGGTGTCGAGGTTGACACAGGCGCGCTCGGCGGCGGCGACCAGGGCGTCGAGCCGCTTCTGATCGGTCGCTTCATCCGCCGCCAGATGTACTGTGCACGTTAGCGACTCGAAGCCGACCCGGACGCTGCGGTCGATGTTGAGACATCCCCGAACGTCGAGTTCACCACTGACCTCCACCTCGAGCGCGGTGAGCCTGACCCCGAGTAGGTCGGCGACCATCCGGATCGATCCGTCCGCGCATGCTGCGAGCGCTGCGCACAGGAGGTCGCCCGGGTTGGGCGCGTCGTGCAGCCCTCCCACGTGGCGGTCGAGCCCGAAGCGCAGCGATACGCCATAGCCCGTCCCGATCTCGACCTCGCCGTGGAACGGGTCGCTCGGCGGGATTCGCGCGGCCGAGGTTCGTGCTGCCTTACGGGTGAGCGCCTCGAGTGGGCTGTCCGCATAGAGTCGCCGCACGGGCTCCTGCCGCTCGCCGACGATCGAGTTCCTGGTTTGCGCTGTCATTTGCTCGTCTCCCTTGACGATGCCGTCCGGTGTGGCCATCCGCTGACCAGCGCCTTTACCAAAAAAGCACGGTCGTGCTTTTAGCCAGATGACTATAGCACGATCGTTCTTTTATGCTCAAGGGCGTGGCGAATACCGACATGCGGGGGCCGAAGGGACAGCGGACGCGGGCGGCGATCCTGGCCGAGGCGGCGCGCCTGGCCACGGTCGAGGGGCTGGAGGGCCTTTCGATCGGTGGGCTGGCGGACGCGATCGGCATGAGCAAGAGCGGCCTGTACGCGCACTTCGGCTCGAAGGTGGACCTGCAGCTGGCGACCATCGAATCCGCGCGGGAAACTTTCATCGCCGAGGTGCTGCTCCCGGCCCTCGAAGCGCCGGCGGGGGTCCAGCGATTGCGCGCCGCCTGCGAGGCGTTTCTCTCACACATCGAACGTCGGGTGTTTCCCGGCGGATGCTTCTTCGCCGCCGCGGCGGCCGAGTTCGGCACCCGGCCCGGCGCGGTGCGCGATGCGGTCGCCACCCAGCACCGTGACTGGATCGAGCTACTGGTGCGGCTCGCCCGCAAGGCGGTCGACCTCGGCGAACTCCCACCGGACGTGGACCCGGTTCAACTGAGCTTCGAGCTCAACGCGGTGCTCGTCGCGGCCAATACGGCGTTCATCCTCCACGGCGACGCGGCCGCCTTCGAGCGGGCTCGGACCGCGGTTCGAAACCGCCTGGGTCCTGGGGGTGACGTCAGCTGAAAGCGGCCTGCGCGCAGGCGTCCGGCGAGGTGAGGTTCACGCCCGCGTAGACCACCTGGATGTGCGCGCAGACGATCAGCGGCACGTCGGTGCGCGGTGTGCCGGTGCGCGCGTCCACCGGCCAGGTCTGCCCGTGGAAGCGGAACTTCTCCGGTGGTCCACCGCCGAAGTAGATGGTGGTGAACTCCATGTCGGTCAGCGACTTGAACATCCGGGTGTTGGGCGCATCGGATTTCGCGTCCACGTAAACGTTGCGATCCATGGTGCGCAGCGTGGTGGTCTGGCGCGCCCACAGGTCGCCGGGGAAACCGATGATGCCTTGCGGCGTGCGTAGATGGGCGCGGGTGTCGAAGAAGCATGTGCCTTCGGCCGCAATGCAATTGGCGCTGACTTCCATCTCCAGCGAGGTCGCCGCATCGACGGGTATCGATGCGGTGGCGGTGTCGACCGCTGCCGTCGACGTCGGGACGGGTGCGACGAGCGCGAGCGCCAACCATGCCGCCGGGAACGCCCCGAGTAAGCCGCGCAACCGCTTCACGATTCTCCCTTCGGTGCGGCGAATGCTAGCCCGCCGGCTACTCGTCGTAGGTGAGTTCCACCGAATCCGACCGCGGCTTGGCCTGGCAGCCCAGGATCAGGCCCTCGTCGAGGTCGGACTGCTCGAGCACGTCGTTGACCTCCATTTCGACCTCACCGCTCTTCTTGAGCACCGCGCAGGCGCCGCAATGACCTTCGCGGCAGGAGAACGGTGCGTCAAGGCCCTTGTCCAGCAGCACGTCGAGCAGCTTGGCGTTGCGTGGCCAGGTGATCTCGTGCTTCTCACCGTCGAGCGTGACGATCGCGGTGGCCGGACCCTCGGCGCTGTCGTCGTCCTCTGAGTAGTCGACGACTACCGCTTTGAACGGGTCGGACTCCAACGACTTGAACACCTCGATGTGGATCCGATTGTCGTCGGCGCCGACGTTCTTGAGCGCTTCCTCGGCCGCGGCCATGAACGGTGCGGGCCCGCAGATGTAGGTGTCGTGGGCTTTGTACGGGGCGACCAGGCCTGCGAGCGCCGACGCGGTCGGCAGCCCCTGCACGCTGACCAGCCAGTGCACGACGGTGAGCCGGTCGGGATACTTGGCCACCAACTCGCGCAGCACCTTGCCGAAGATGACCGAGTTCTCGTCCTCGTTCGCATAGATCAGGACCACCCGGCCACCGCCCTCGGCCAACGCGGACTTACAGATGGACAGCATCGGGGTGATCCCGCTGCCCGCGGCCAGCAGCAGGAAGTCGCTGTCGAGTGTCTTGGGCACGAAGGTGCCCGAGGGGGCGAGCACGTGGATCTTCATGCCGGCGTGGGCGTGGTCGCACAACCAGTTGGACGCATAGCCGTCCGCGGTGCGTTTGACGGTCACCGTCATCGGGTCACCGGTGAAAGGCGAGCTGCACAGCGAGTAGCAGCGCGCCACCGAGCCGGTGCGCTCGCTCGGCACCCGCAGCGTCAGGAACTGCCCGGGCGCGTAGCGCAACCGCTCGGCGGGAATCTCGGATCCGTCGGGAACCCGGAACACCAGCGACCGCGCGTCGGCGGTCTCCTCGACCACCTCGCCCACTTCGAGCTCGAGCACGTGGCTACCGAGCGGCTCATCGGTCACGACGCTCTACCCTTCTCAGGCTCAAAACTGCCCATAACTAGAACAGGTTACAGAAATGCATGTGTGCAGGTCCAGCCTGCTGATAACCCCCCGTACTCGACATGAATCGTAACGTGTTCTAATCTCTTTCTAGCGGTCTGGTCTCGCGCAAACGCCCAACGCCAGGTCCTTACCTCGGGAGGTAACCAGTGACATCCATTGAACAGCGTGACGTGGAGGCCGTCCTAGCCGGCATCGACGACCTGCTGCCGTTGATCACCAAGCGCGCTCAGCAGACCGAAGACCTGCGTCGGCTACCCGACGAGACGGTCGACGAGCTCGACGAGCTCGGCTTCTTCAAGCTGCTGCAGCCCGAGCAGTGGGGCGGCACGCAGTGCGACCCGACGCTGTTCTTCGAGGCGGTGCGCCGGCTGGCCAGCGCCTGCGGCTCCACCGGCTGGGTCGCATCGATCATCGGCGTGCACAACTGGCACCTCTCGTTGTTCGACCAGAAGGCCCAGGAGGATGTCTGGGGCGACGACCCCAGCGTCCGGGTCTCATCGTCGTACGCGCCGATGGGGGCGGGCACCGTGGTCGACGGCGGCTACATCGTCAACGGGTCGTGGAACTGGTCCTCTGGCTGTGACCACGCGACGTGGACCTTCGTCGGCGGCCCGGTGATCAAGGACGGCAAGCCCGTCGACTTCGGCAGCTTCCTGATCCCGCGCACCGAGTACGAGATCGACGACGTGTGGCATGTCGTCGGGCTCAAGGGCACCGGCAGCAACACGCTCAAGATCAAAGACGTGTTCGTGCCGCGGCACCGCTTCCTGTCCTACAAGGCGATGAACGACCACACCGCGGGCGGCCTGCAGACCAACACCGCGCCGGTGTACAAGATGCCCTGGGGCACAATGCATCCGACCACCATCTCGGCACCGATCGTCGGCATGGCCTACGGTGCCTACGCCGCGCACGTCGAGCATCAGGGCAAGCGGGTGCGCGCGGCGTTCGCCGGGGAGAAGGCCAAGGACGATCCGTTCGCCAAGATCCGCATCGCGGAGGCGGCCAGCGACATCGACGCCGCGTGGCGCCAGTTGATCGGCAACGTCGGCGAGGAGTACGAGCTGCTGAAGGCGGGCCGGGCGATCCCGTTCGAGTTGCGCGCCCGCGCCCGCCGCGACCAGGTGCGGGCGACCGGGCGCGCGATCGCCTCGATCGACCGGCTCTTCGAGGCCTCCGGTGCTACCGCGCTGAACCTCGACGCCCCGGTGCAGCGGTTCTGGCGAGACGCGCACGCCGGCCGGGTGCACGCGGCCAACGACCCGGAACGGGCGTACCTGATTTTCGGAAACAACGAGTTCGGTCTGCCGCCGCAGGACACGATGGTCTGATGACTTCGTTCGCGGCCGAAGCTGCCCAACAGCAGGAGATCACGTTCGAGTCGACGTCGCGGTTCGCCGACGTGAGTGGCAAGGGCCGGCCCATGCGGCTGCACTACCACGAAGCCGGCGTCGGTAACGACCAGACGGTCGTGATGCTGCACGGCGGTGGGCCCGGCGCGTCGAGTTGGTCGAACTTCGGACGGAACATCGCCGTGCTCGCCAAGCACTTCCACGTGCTGGCCGTCGATCAGCCCGGCTACGGTCACTCCGACAAGCACACCGAACACGAGCAGTACAACCGCTACAGCGCCACCGCGCTGTTAGATCTGTTCGACCACCTCGGCATCGAACGTGCTGCGCTGGTGGGTAATTCGCTCGGCGGTGGCACCGCGGTGCGGTTCGCGCTCGACAACCCCAAGCGGGCGGGCCGGCTGGTGCTGATGGGTCCCGGCGGGTTGAGCGTGAACCTGTTCGCACCCGACCCCACCGAGGGAGTCAAACTGCTCGGCAAGTTCACCGCGGAGCCCACGCGCGAGAACATGGAGAAGTTTCTTCGCATCATGGTCTACGACCAGAGCCTCATCACCCCGGAACTGGTCGACGAACGGTTCGCCATCGCCAGCCAGCCGGAGTCGCTGGCCGCCGCGCGCGCGATGGGTAAGTCCTTTGCCGGAGCTGATTTCGAGCTCGGCATGATGTGGCGCGAGGTGTACAAGCTGCGTCAGCGGGTACTGCTGATCTGGGGTCGTGAGGACCGGGTCAACCCGCTGGACGGCGCGTTGGTCGCCCTCAAACAGATTCCGCGGGTGCAGTTGCACGTCTTCGGGCAGTGCGGACACTGGGCCCAGCTGGAGAAGTTCGACGAGTTCAACAAGCTCACAGTGGATTTTCTAGGAGGCGGGTCGTGAGCATCCGGTCACTGGGCTATCTGCGAATCGAGGCCACCGACGTCGCCGCGTGGCGCGAGTACGGGCTGAAGGTGCTCGGCATGGTCGAGGGCAGCGGCCAGGTAGAGGGCGCGCTTTACCTGCGGATGGACGACTTCCCGGCGCGGCTGGTCATCATCCCCGGCGAACACGACCGGTTACAGAGCTCGGGCTGGGAAACCGCGAACGCCGCAGGGCTGCAGGAGATCCGCAACCGCCTCGACCTCGAAGGCACCCCGTACAAGGAGGCCACCGCCGCCCAGTTGGCGGATCGCCGCGTCGACGAGATGATCATCTTCGACGACCCGTCCGGCAACACGCTGGAGGTGTTCCACGGGGCCGCGCTCGAGCACCGCCGGGTCGTGAGCCCCTACGGCCACAGGTTCGTCACCAAGGAACAGGGCCTCGGCCACGTGGTGCTGACCACCCGCGACGACGCGGAGTCGCTGCACTTCTACCGCGACGTGCTCGGGTTCAAGCTGCGCGACTCGATGCGGTTGCCGCCGCAGCTGGTCGGACGGCCGGCCGACGGGCCACCGGCCTGGCTGCGGTTCTTCGGTGTCAACCCGCGCCATCACAGCCTTGCCTTCATGCCTGGCGAAACACCAAGCGGCATCGTGCATCTGATGGTCGAGGTGGAAAACAGCGACGACGTCGGGCTGTGCCTGGACCGGGCGCTGCGGCGTAAGGTGCCGATGTCGGCGACGCTAGGTCGGCATGTCAACGACAAGATGCTGTCGTTCTACATGAAGACTCCGGGCGGATTCGACGTCGAATTCGGTTGTGAAGGACTGCAAGTCGACGACCAAGACTGGATCGCACGGGAGAGCACCGCGGTCAGCCTGTGGGGTCACGACTTCAGCGTCGGCTTCAAGAACTAGTGTCCGCAGAGTCGTTGGACCCGCGCACCTTCCGCAGTGTGCTCGGTCAGTTCTGCACGGGCATCACCGTGATCACCACCATGCACGAGGACACCCCGGTAGGCTTCGCCTGCCAGTCGTTCGCGGCGTTGTCGCTCGACCCGCCGCTGGTGCTGTTCTGTCCGACCAAGATGTCGCGGTCGTGGCAGGCGATCGAGGCCAGCGGTCACTTCTGCGTGAACGTGCTGCACGAGAACCAGAAGGAAGTCTCGGCGACGTTCGGCTCCAAAGAACCCGACAAGTTCGCCGGATTCGACTGGCATCTCTCCGAACTCGGCTCACCGATGATCAAGGGCTCGCTGGCCCACATCGACTGTTCGGTGCACTCGGTGCACGACGGCGGCGACCACTACGTCGTGTTCGGAGCCGTGCACTCGCTGTCGGACGCGCAGCACCGCACGCCGCGGCCGCTGCTGTTCTACCGGGGCCAATACACCGGCATCGAGCCCGACAAGACCACGCCGGCACAGTGGCGCGACGACCTGGAGGCGTTTCTCACCGCCACCACCGACGACACCTGGCTCTAAATACAGCCCGCGGCACAGGGGTCCGCAACGGGCAACGACTCGGGCGGTGGCGCGCTCGGGTCTGCCGGCGGCAGCTGCTCGGTGAGGTCGACGTCGTGGTCGAGGTTCGGCGCCATCGGAATCACGTTGCACAGGAAGCTCAGCGCCAATTCGCACGGCGGAGGCCCGGGCTGCGCACCGGCCGGAGCCGCCGACAGCGCTGCCGCGGCCGCCATCGCCGCCGCGGTGATCAACGCCTTGGTGAACACCGGGTCACTCTAGCGCCTGTTCGCCGATGAAGTCGATGACCGTCGCGGCCACCTCGGCGTGCATGGTTTCGTTGAGGACGTCGTGGCGGGCGCCCACGAACTCCGCGATCCGCAGCGCCTCGATCTGCTCGGCGTAGGCGCGCACCGGCTCGATCGGGGCGATCGGATCGTTGACACCGTGCAGCGCCAGCGTCGGCACCGCGAGTTTCGGCAGTTCGGAACCGAACCGATCCCATGCCCAGTCGAGCTCCCGGGTCAGCGTCGCGCCGTCGGCGTCGACGAACGCCAGCGGATCGTTCTCCAACGCATCGAGATAGAAGGGGTCCGAGGACAGCCAGGCCGGATCGAGCTCGACGGAGGTGTCGCTGTCCAGCATCTCGGGGATCGGCACCAGCGGCGCACCGGAGACGACGCCGGCCCGATAGCGGTCGGGCTGGTTCAGCAGGCGGAACAACGTGACGACCGACCCGAACGAGTGGCCCTGCGCGATCAACGGCAGCCCAGGTCGGCGGTTCTCGGCCAGCCCGCTCAACGCGTCGGCCAGCGCCGAGCTGTCCTCGATCGAGCCGAAGTCACCGCGCTCGCCGGGGCTGAGGCCGTGGCCGAATTGGTCGACCGCCCACAGGTCGATTCCCGCCGCGTTCAGGGCGAAACCGTACCGGTGGTAGAGCCCGGTGTGTTCGCCGAACCCGTGCAGAAAGATCACGACGGCACGAGGCGCGGCCGCGTCCCAATGACGGTAGTAGGCCCGGCCCTTCGGATGGTCGATGAACGGCATGGATTGACTGCAGCAAGTCGCGCCGCGAAGCGCAAGCCCCTCGGCTGGTCAACCTCGGCCGAGCAGCACGTCGCGGCTCGTGGCCATCTGCAAGCGGATGGCGTCGACGACGGCCGCGACCTCGGGTCTGCGCAACGTCTCGGCACGGGCGACCAGCCAGTACGTCAACCGGACGGCCACCGCGTCGGGCAACACCCGGATCAGGTCGTCGTGGCGGTCGGCCATGAAGCACGGCAACAATCCCAGCCCGGCTGAGGCTCTCGTCGCCTCGACGTGCACGAAAACGTTTGTCGACGTGACGGATTCGCGCATATCGGGGGCGAAGCTGGTGGCGACGTCGAGGTCGTCGACCTGCAGCATGGCGTCGATGAAGTACACCAGCGGAAAACGGGACATGTCGGCGATGCTCGTCGGGGTGCCGTGCTCACGCAGGTAGTCCCGTGCCCCGTACAGGCCGAGGCAGTAGTCGCCGAGTTGAATCGCCTTGGCGCGGTGCACCTTCGGTTCCCCGACCACCACCTCGACGTCCAGCCCGGAGCGCTGCTGGGTGGCCGGCCGGGTGGTGGCGACGATCTCGACGGCGATCTTGGGGTGCTCACGCTGCACGCGGGCCGCAGCGGGCGCGGCGATGTACGCCGAAAATCCGTCGGTCGCCGAGATCCGCACGACGCCCTCCAGCGCGCGCTCGCCGCCGCTGTCGACGCTCAGCGACCGCACGGCGGATTCGACCGCCTCGGCCGCCGCCAGCGCCTCGCGGCCGAGGTCGGTCAGCTCCCAGCCGCCCGCGCCGCGGGTCAGCACCCGCCCGCCGATTGCCTGCTCGAGCGCGGCGATGCGCCGAGAAATGGTCGTGTGGTTGAGCCCGAGTTCCTCGGCCGCGGTGGTGTAGCGGCCCGAGCGGCCGACCGCCAGCAAGACCAGCAAATCGTCGGCGCTGGGACGTCCCGTCGACACCGTCATGATCTGCATTTTTGCAGATCGGCACTGCAGGTTTGGCTATTGCGGGGGAACGAACCTGCATGAATACTCACAGCGGGCCTGTGCCCATGGCCACAATCAGAGGAGCGCCGGATGAGCATCACGGACGAACCGAAGCCGCAACCCGGCGGGGCCGGTCCGATACCGACCGGGCTGAAACGGGTCGTGGTCGCCTCGATGGCGGGCACCGTCGTCGAGTGGTACGAGTTCTTCCTGTATGCCACCGCGGCCACGCTGGTCTTCAACAAGGTGTTCTTCGCCGAGGGCACCAGCGAGGCCAGCGGGCTCATCGCCGCGCTGCTGACCTACGCCGTCGGGTTCGTCGCGCGACCCCTCGGCGGCGTGGTGTTCGGGCACTTCGGCGACAAGTACGGCCGCAAGAAGCTGCTCCAGTTCGCGATCCTGCTCGTCGGTGCGGTCACCTTCCTGATGGGGTCCCTGCCGACCTACGAGCAGATCGGGGTGTGGGCGCCGATCCTTCTCGTCGTCCTGCGGTTCCTTCAGGGCTTCGCGGTCGGCGGCGAGTGGGGCGGCGCGGTGCTGCTGGTCGCCGAGCACAGCCCCAACGACAAGCGCGCGTTCTGGGCCAGCTGGCCGCAGGCCGCGGTGCCCGTCGGCAACATGCTGGCCACCGTCGTGCTGCTGATCCTGACGCAGGCACTGTCGGAGGCGTCCTTCTTGTCGTGGGGCTGGCGGATCGCGTTCTGGCTGTCGGCGGTCGTCGTGGGGATCGGCTACTACATTCGCACCAAGGTCTCCGACGCCCCGATCTTCGTGGCCGCACAACAGGAGGTCGAGCGCGCCAAAGCGGTGTCCTACGGCGTGGTCGAGGTGTTGAAGCGTTATCCCCGTGGGGTTTTCACCGCGATGGGGCTGCGCTTCGCCGAGAACATCATGTACTACCTCGTCGTCACGTTCTCGATCGTCTACCTCAAGACCCACGTCCACGCCGACACCAGCGACATCCTGTGGTGGCTGTTGGCCGCCCACGCGGTGCACTTCGTGGTCATCCCGCAAGTGGGGCGGTTGGCCGACCGCTTCGGGCGCCGACCGGTGTACATCGTCGGCGCCGTCGCCGCGGGCTGCTGGGGCTTCTTCGCATTCCCGATGATGAACAGCGCCAACTACCTGCTGATCATGGGCGCCATCATCGCCGGGCTGGTGATCCACGCGTTGATGTACTCACCGCAGCCGGCGCTGATGGCCGAAATGTTCCCCACCCGCATGCGGTACTCCGGCGTCTCCCTGGGATATCAGGTCACCGCGATCGTCGCCGGTTCACTGGCGCCCGCGATCGCGACGTGGCTGCTGGACAGGTTCGACTCCGCGGTACCGATCGCCCTGTATCTGGCGGGCGCGGCGGTGATCACCCTGGTGGCCGCGCTGGTCACCAGGGAAACCAACGGCATCGATCTCGAGGCCCTCGATCAGGCCGACCGTGACGCCCTCGCGAAAGCGGGTCGGCTGTGACCGACCTGGCCGGGCGCACCGCGCTGGTCACCGGCGGCGCGAGCGGCATCGGCGCCGCCTGCGCACGTGAGCTCGCCGCGCGCGGCGCGCAGGTCACCGTCGCCGACGTCGACGCCGACGGCGCGCGGAGCGTCGCGGACGAAATCAGCGGAAAACCCTGGGCCGTCGACCTTTCCGACGTCGCCGCCCTCGAGGGGCTGCGGCTGCAAACCGACATCCTGGTCAACAACGCCGGAGTGCAGCACGTCAGCCCGATCGAGGACTTTCCGCCCGAACGTTTCCGGTTCATCCTGGCGCTCATGGTCGAGGCGCCGTTCCTGTTGATCCGCGCCGCGCTGCCGCACATGTACGGCCAGCAGTTCGGGCGGATCATCAACATCTCGTCGGTGCACGGACTGCGGGCCTCGGAGTACAAGAGCGGTTACGTCACCGCCAAACACGGGCTCGAGGGCCTTTCGAAAGTAACTGCCCTGGAAGGCGGCTCGCGAAATGTCACAAGCAACTGTGTCGATCCCGGCTACGTGCGCACGCCGCTGGTCACCAAACAGATCGCCGACCAGGCGCGTCGACACGAGGTCCCTGAAGATAAGGTGGTGGAGGAGATTCTTCTCAAGGAGAGCGCGATCAAACGGCTGGTCGAACCGGAAGACGTTGCGTCGCTGGTGGGTTGGCTTGCCTCGCCGGACGCGGCGATGGTGACGGGCGCGTCCTACACGATGGACGGGGGGTGGAGCGCCCGATGACCGACACCGTTACGGCGCAGTGGACGCCGACCGAGGACGACATCGCCGCGGCGCGGGTCACCGACTTCGCCCGGTTCGTGAAGACCCGCACCGGAACGCTCCATGAGGACTACCGGTCGCTGTGGCAGTGGTCGGTCGACGACCCGGCCGCGTTCTGGGCGGCATTGTGGGACTACTTCGAGCTCGGCGACCGACCCGAGGTGGTTCTCGCCGCCGAAACGATGCCTGGGGCGCAGTGGTTTCCCGGCGCCAAGCTGAACTATGTCGACCAGGTGATCCGCAGCGCGCGCACCGATCGACCGGCCATTCTTCATGTGACCGAGGACGGCTCGACCACCGAAGTGAGCTGGGCCGAACTCCTCGGCCGCACTGCGGCTTTCGCGCAGCGGCTGCGCGAGCTGGGAGTCAACAGCGGCGACCGGGTCGTCGGATACCTGCCGAACATCCCCGAGGCGATCATCGCGTTTCTGGCCACCGCCAGCATCGGCGCGGTCTGGAGTGCGTGCGGGCAGGACTACTCGGCCAAGGCCGCGCTGGACCGGCTCGGCCAGCTCGAACCCATCGTGCTGGTGACCGCCGACGGATATCACTACGGCGGGAAGTTTCACGACAAGAGCGCCGACATCGCGACCATGCAGGCGGGCCTGCCCTCGCTGCGGGCCACCGTGATGGCCGGCGAGTTGGACCGCTCGGCCGACGCGAACGCACTGGCCACCACGGCTGTGGACTTCGATCACCCGCTGTGGATCCTGTTCTCGTCGGGGACGACCGGGCTGCCGAAGGGCATTGTGCACGGTCACGGCGGGGTCGTGCTGGAGCATTTGAAAGCCGTTGCACTGCAGTGTGATCTGGGAGCAGAAGACACCTTCTTCTGGTACACCAGCCCAAGCTGGATGATGTGGAACTTCCTGGTCGCCGGGCTGCTGGTGGGTACGACGACCGTCTGCTACGCCGGCAGCCCCAACTCGCCGCGCCCGGATCGGCTGTGGGAGATCGCCGCGCAGGTGCGGGCCACCCTATTGGGCACCAGCCCCGGCTACGTGCTCGGCTGCGCGAAGGCGGGTGCGGTGCCGCGCACGGACCACGACCTCTCGGCGCTGCGCACCGTCGGGATCACGGGGTCGTCACTGCCGCCGTCGACGTCGTTGTGGTTGCGCGACAACGTCGGTGAGCGCGTCCAGGTGTCCTCGATAAGCGGCGGCACCGACGTGGTCTCGGCGTTCATCGGCGGGGTGCCCACCGTGCCGGTCTGGCCGGGGGAGTTGTCCGCGCCGTACCTCGGGTGTGCGCTGGACGCCTGGGACGAGTCGGGCAACCCGGTGCGCGGCGAGGTCGGCGAGCTGGTGATCACCAAACCGATGCCGTCGATGCCGGTCGGGTTCTGGAACGATCCCGACGGATCGCGGTACCGCAGCGCGTATTTCGACATGTTCCCCGGTGTGTGGCGGCACGGCGACTGGATCACCATCACCGAGCGCGGCAGCATCATCGTGCACGGCCGGTCGGACTCCACGCTGAACCGGCATGGCATCAGGATGGGCAGTGCCGACATCTACCAGGTGGTCGAGCGGATTCCGGAGGTCGCCGAGGCGTTGGTGATCGGGGTCGAGCAATCCGACGGCGGGTACTGGATGCCGTTGTTCGTGGTGCTGGCCGACGGCGCGGAACTCACCGACGAGTTGCGTGACCGGATCAACACCGCGATCCGCACCGAGGTGTCGCCGCGGCATGTCCCCGACGAGATCATCGCCGCCCCCGGGGTGCCGCACACCCGCACCGGCAAGAAGCTCGAGGTGCCGATCAAGAAGCTGTTCGGCGGGGCCGACCCGGCGAAGGTGGTCGAGCGCAGCGCCGTCGACGACCCCGCACTGCTGGACTGGTACGCGGGCATCAAGCGCTAACGCTCCTACGCCGCGCACGGGCGTTCGTGTCGGCCTGTTGCCTGATGTCAAGATGCGCGCGCAGGGGTATTTGTTGCCTTACGTAAGCGTGCGCGCTTGTTGACCGAATTGTGGTGCCGGGTGCAGCCTTGCTGGTGGTGATGGTGACCAACTGGGCGCTTAGGGCTCGGATCTGGCGCTGGGTGGCGGCGGGATTGATCAACAAGTAGGTCCGGGTCATCGCGACGATGCGTTCAACGGCCACGGTGGGGTGATCGATCACACGATGAAACGGGGTCCTGGCCGGTCGTGTTGCTTGGAGACTCTGGCGCCCGTGCGGACTTTGCAAGCGAGTTTCTGCTGGGGATAGAAATAGTTGGTCAGCTTCGACTGTAGGGCCTCTCCTGAATTGGGCTGTCCTATGAATGCCGTTACGCGACTCCAGCAAGCCGCCATAACGGCTATGCATCGGCGCGGTCATAAGTTGTGCACGTGGCTAAACGACGCACTCACAGCCCCGGCGACGAGGTAGCTCATCCCAGCGCGAAGTCTGAGTTCGGAGGATTTCTAACGCTCGGCCATGTGCTTCAGGGGATCGGCGCGGAGCAGAATCCACCGATTGACCTGGGGGCGGGGTGCTACTTCAGCCAAGCGCCGATGCGCCGCAATGCCTCTTCGATATCACTCGTCGGGCCGGCGAACGACAGCCGGACGAACGAGCCGCCGCGTGCCGGGTCGAAGTCAATTCCTGGAGCGATGGCAACACCGGTGTCGTTCAACAACTTCGAGCAGAACGACAGCGAGTCGGTGGTCAGATGCGAGACGTCGGCGTATACATAGAACGCGCCGTCGGTCGGGGCCAGCCGGTCGATACCGAGGCTTCGTAGCCCGTCGAGCAGCAGGCGCCGGTTGGCGGCGTAGTGGTCCAGCAGCGCATCGGCTTCGGCGATCGACTCCGGCGTGAACGCCGCGACGGCGGCCACCTGAGCCAGCGCCGGCGGGCAGATGGTGAAGTTGCCGGTCAAACAGTCGACCGCGCGCTGCAGTTCCTTGGGCACCAGCAGCCAGCCGAGCCGCCATCCGGTCATCGCGAAGTACTTCGAAAAGCTGTTCACCACGACGGCATCCCGTGACGTCTCCCAGGCGCAGCTGGTCGCGGGCGCGCCCTCGTAGACCAACCCGTGGTACACCTCGTCGCTGATGAGCCGCACCCCAGACGACGCACACCACGACGCGATCGCGGCGAGCTCTTCGGGCGGGATCACCGTTCCGGTCGGGTTGGCGGGGCTGGCGACGATGACGCCCTGCACCGGTGGATCCAGCGCGGCGAGCATCTGCGCGGTGGGCTGGAACCGGGTCTCCGGTCCGCACGCCAGCTCGACGACTTCACAGCCCAACGCCGAAAGGATGTTGCGATAGCAGGGATAACCCGGGCTCGCGATCGCCACCCGGTCACCGACGTCGAAGCAGGCCAGGAAGGCCAACAGGAAGCCGCCCGACGAACCGGTGGTGATCACCACGTCGTCGGGATCCACGGTGAGCCCGTACCGGCTGCGGTAGGCGCCCGCGATGGCTTCCCGCAGCTCCGGGATGCCAAGGGCCACAGTGTATCCCAGCACGGTGTTGTCCAGCGCGTCCTTGGCAGCTGCCCGAACCGCCGCGGGTGCCCCCGCGCTCGGCTGGCCGGCCGACAGGTTGACCAGGTCGCCATGGCCGCGCTGACGCTCAGCGGCCGCCAGCCACACGTCCATCACGTAAAACGGCGGAATTCCCGCACGCAGCGAGACGTTCATCAGCGTAACGTTAGAGCACTTCGGCTTCGAGCCGCCGTAGATGCTCCCGCGGCGACCCGAGCAGCTGCGCGCTGCCGTGCGCACGCTTGAAGTACAGCTGGATGTCGTGCTCCCAGGTGATCGCGATGCCGCCGTGCATCTGTACCGCCTCCGCGGCGACCTTGGCGAACGCCTCGCTCGCCGACACCCGGGCCAGTGCCGCCGAGGTGGGTGACGGCGCGCTGATCGCGTCATCGACCACGGCCCTCGCGGACTGGACAAGCACGTACAGGTCGGCCATCCGGTGCTTGAGCGCCTGAAAGCTGCCGATCGGGCGGCCGAACTGCACCCGGTCCTTGGTGTACTGCACCGTCAAATCCAGGCAGCGTGACGCGGCCCCGATCTGCTCGGCGGCCAGCAGGATCGCCGCGCTGTCGGCAAGGCCGGGGTCGGCGCCGATGTCGGTGGTCTCCTGCGGGTCGACCCGTGCCAGCGGGCGCGTCGGATCCATGGTGTCGACGCGGGTCGCGGTGAAGCTGGTCCAGCGGGTCAGCCGGGCACCGTCGGCGGCGATCACGACATCGGCGACGTCGCCGTTGACCACATAGCCGGGGTCGAACACGACCGCGCCCAGCCGCGCGCCTTCGGCCAGGCCCCCGACGGCGTCGGCGTCGGGCTCATCGGCGGCCAGCAGCGCCAGTTCGGCGAGCGTGGTGCCGAGCAGCGGCGTGGGCACCAACGCCTTGCCGAGTTCCTCGAGGACGACGGCCGCGTCGGCCAGTTCACCGCCCGCCCCGCCCATCTCCTCGGGCACCACCAGCGCCGCGGCCCCGACCTGCTCGCACAACAGCTGCCACAGCGCCTCGTCGTAACCGCGCTCGGAATCCATCGCCGCACGCACGGCCGCCGGCGGGGCGTGCTTGTCGATCAGCGCCGCAACGGTGTCGCGCAGTAGCTGACGTTCCTCGGTCACAACGCCTCCAATACCCGTCGCCTGTGCACGGTCGGGTCACCCCACGCCGAGCGCAGCGCCTGTACCCGCAGCAGCCACAGCGACAGATCGTGTTCCTGGGTGAAGCCGATCGCGCCGTGGGTCTGCAGCGCCGAACGCGCCGCCAGCAGCGCGGCATCGGAGGCGGCGGCCTTGGCGGCGCTGACGTCACGCGCGGTGTCCGGTGATCCGTCGGCCAGAGATAGCGCCGCGCCGTACACCAGCGGCCGGGCCAGCTCGACGGCGATGTGCACGTCGGCCAGCTTGTGCTTGATGGCCTGATAGGTGCCGATCACCTTGCCGAACTGACTGCGCTGCTTGGCGTACTCGACCGACATGTCCAGCATCGCCTGCCCCGCTCCGACCAGTTGCGCGGCCGTGGCCAGCGCCCCGAACTCGTAGGCCTGCGCCACGTCGGCCGGCTGGGCTTCCCCGGTTGCTGTGACGTCGAACAACTTTCGGCTGGGGTCGACGGACTCGTGGTGCGCACCGGCGGTGCCGTCGCGCACCTCGCCGTCGGTGGCTACCAAGATGGCGTCGGCGACATTCCCATCCAGGGCACGCGGGACCTGTGGGGGCATGGCGACGGTCACGATCAGCTCACCGGACGCGAGGGCACCGCTGCGTTCGTCGTCGGCGAGCAGAACCGGTGCCACCGCGATGGATTCGGTGACCGGGCCGGGCACGCACCAGCGGCCCAACCGTTCGGCGGCGACCACCAGGTCGACGGGATGCGCTTCGATTCCGTCGTACTTCTCGG
Organism: Mycolicibacterium pulveris; assembly: GCF_010725725.1. Classification (NCBI taxonomy): domain Bacteria; kingdom Bacillati; phylum Actinomycetota; class Actinomycetes; order Mycobacteriales; family Mycobacteriaceae; genus Mycobacterium; species Mycolicibacterium pulveris. The sequence continues at coordinate 2,936,301 of NZ_AP022599.1, forward strand.
CCACGTTCAGCGCCGTGATCCCGAGGTCGGCCAGCTGCGACCAGATCTTGCGGCCCGGTGTGGTGTCACCGGCCGCCCACGCCCGCACCGCACCGGGTAGGTCGGCAGCACCGAGCGCGGCGTCGATGCTCGCGGCGAAATCGCGCTGCTGTTCGTCTAGATCGAATTTCATCTGTCTACTTTCGGGGGAGACCCAGAAGCCGCTCGGCGATGATGTTGCGCTGAATCTCGTTGGTACCGGCGTAAATCGGCCCACCAAGGGCGAACAGCAACCCGTCGGTCCATGCGTCGGCGAGCTCGGCGTCCGGGCCGCGCATGTCCAGCGCGGTCTGATGCAGTGCGACGTCGAGGTCGGACCAGAACACCTTGGTCACGCTGGACTCGGCGCCCAACTCGCCGCCCGCGGCCAGCCTGGTGACCGTGCCGAAGGTGTGCAGCCGGTACGCCTGCGCCTTGATCCAGGCGTCGGCCACCCGGTCGGCGTATGCCGGGTCGGGGTTGTCTTTCCACTGCGCCACAAGCCGTTCCGCCGGGGCCAGAAAGCGTGCGGGGCTGCGCAGGGACATTCCGCGTTCGTTACTCGACGTGCTCATCGCCGCGCGCCATCCGTCGTGGACGCCGCCGATGACGTCGTTGTCGGGGACGAACACGTCATCGAGGAAGATCTCCCCGAACCCGGTGTCACCACCGAGTTGGGCGATGGGCCGGACAGTGATGCCCTCGGCCTTCAGGTCGAACATGAAGTACGTGAGACCCCGGTGGCGTTCGGCCTCCGGATCGGAGCGGAAGAGCCCGAACGCGCGGTCCCCGAACGGAGCCCGCGAACTCCAGATCTTCTGACCGTTGAGCAGCCAGCCGCCGTCGGTGCGCGTCGCCGTCGAACGCAGCGACGCCAGATCGCTCCCGGACTCCGGCTCCGACCAAGCCTGGGCCCAGATCTCCTCACCGGTGGCCATTTTCGGCAGCACCCGGTCCAGCTGCTCCTCGGTGCCGTGCGCGAACAACGTCGGCGCCAACATCGACGTGCCGTTCGCGCTGGCCCGCCCCGGTGCGCCGGCACGGAAGTACTCCTCCTCGTACACCACCCACTGCAGCAGGGAAGCGTCGCGGCCGCCGTACTTCTCGGGCCAGGTGATCACCGACAGGCCGGCGTCGTACAGCACCCGGTCCCACCGGCGGTGCTGCTCGAATCCCTCTGCGGTGTCGTAGGACTTCGTCGGGAACGAATCGCGGTTCGCCGCGAGGAACTCGCGCACCTCGGCCTGGAACTCGAGGGTGGCGTCGTCGAAACTCAGATCCATCAGGCTCTTTCCCTCAGCAGTGGCTTGACGACCTTGCCGCCAGGATTGCGCGGCAGCGCGTCGAGGAACTCCACCGATCGCGGCACCTTGAAGTTCGCCAAATGCTCTCGCGTGTAAGCGATCACGGTCTCCTCGTCCAGCTCGACCCCGGGTTTGGTGACCAGAAACGCCTTGCCGACCTCGCCGAGTCGCTCGTCGGGCACACCGATCACCGCAGATTCGGCGACCCCGTCGAGTCGGGCCAGCACCTGCTCGACCTCGGCCGGATACACGTTGAACCCGCCGCAGATGTACATGTCTTTGAGGCGGTCGGTGATCTGCAGGTTGCCCCTGTCGTCGACGCGGCCCACGTCGCCGGTGTGCAGCCAACCGTCGGCGTCGATGGCCTCCGCAGTGGCCTCGGGGTCGTCGAGGTAGCCGAGCATCACATTGGGGCCGCGCAGCAGCACCTCGCCGGCGCCGTCGTCGTCGGGGTTGTCGATGCGCAGTTCGAAGCCGGCGATCGGGCGCCCGCATGTGGTCGCGACGGTCACCGCGTCGTCGTCCGGCCGGCACATGGTGCCGAAGCCGCTGGCCTCGGTCAGCCCGTACGCGGTCAGCACGATGTCGATATCCAACTCGTTCTGCATGCGCTCGATCAGCACCACCGGGATCGTCGCGGCGCCGGTGACCGCGAACCGCAGCGACGACAGGTCGTAATCGCCGCGGCGGGGGTGATCCAGCAGCGTCTGGTAAATCGTTGGGGGACCGGGCAACACGGTGATGCGGTGCTCGGCCACGGCCTGCATCGCCTTCTCGGGGTCGAAGGTGAGCTGAGGGAACAGCGTCGCGCCGGTCTGCAGGCAGGCGAGGATGCCTGCCTTGTAGCCGAAGTTGTGGAAGAACGGGTTGATGCACAGGTAGCGGTCGGCGCTGGTGAGCCGCCCGCATTCCGCCCACGCGGCGGGCGCGTCCAGCGACTGCCGGTGTGCGCACAGCGCGCCCTTGCTACGGCCGGTGGTTCCCGAGGTGAACAAGATGTCGGACACGTCGTCGGGCTTCACCGCGGCGGCGCGGGCGTCCACGTCGCCGGTCCGGCCGGCCCCGCGCGCGATGAACTCGTCCCAGGTGCCGTCGTCCTTCTCGATCGGCACGCGCACGACGTGGCGCAGTTGCGCCAGCGCGTCCCGGTCGATCGAGGCGGCCTTGTCCGCGCCGAGGAACTCCCCGGAGGCGAACAGCAGCGGTGCCCCGGTGCGGGCGATCACGTCGGCTGCCTCACCGGCGGTGTAGCGGGTGTTCAACGGCACCACGACCCCGCCCGCGTAGTGGGTGGCCAGGCAGGCCACCACCCAGTGCCAGGTGTTGGGCGACCAGATCGCGACCCGGTCGCCGGCCTCGATGCCCAGGTCGATCATCGCCGCGGCGGCCGTGCGGACCTCGTCGCGCAGTTCGGCGAACGTGAACGTGCGGACGTCGGTGACCAGGGCGGGGTGGTCCCGGAATCGGTCGGCGGTGAGGTCCAAGACCTGGGGAATGGTCCTTGGATCCGAACTCATCGACGCTCCCTCAACAAAGCAAGTGCTTGGTAGGTTAGCCTACAGGGGTGATTGGGGTCGAGGAGTTCCGGGCCGAGGTCCGCGACTGGCTGGCCGAGAACCTGGTCGGCGAGTTCGCCGCGCTCAAGGGCCTCGGCGGCCCGGGGCGCGAGCACGAGGCCTTCGAGGAGCGCCGGGCGTGGAACCAGCACCTGGCCGCCGCCGGGCTGACCTGTCTGGGCTGGCCGGAGGAGCACGGCGGGCGCGGGCTGTCGGTGGCGCACCGGGTGGCGTTCTACGAGGAGTACGCGATCGCCAATGCGCCCGCGAAGGTCAACCACTTCGGTGAGGAGCTGCTCGGGCCGACGCTGATCGCCTACGGCACCCCCGAGCAGCAGCAGCGGTTTCTGCCGGAGATTCTCGACGTGACCGAGCTGTGGTGCCAGGGCTATTCGGAGCCGGGTGCTGGCAGTGACCTCGCCAACGTGTCGACGACCGCCGAGCTCGACGGCGACCAGTGGGTGATCAACGGGCAGAAGGTGTGGACGTCGCTGGCGCACTGGGCGCAGTGGTGCTTCGTCGTCGCCCGCACCGAGAAGGGCTCCAAGCGGCATGCGGGCCTGTCGTATCTGCTGGTACCACTGGACCAGCCCGGCGTGCAGATCCGCCCGATCGTGCAACTCACCGGCGACTCGGAGTTCAACGAGGTGTTCTTCGACGACGCCCGCACGGACGCCTCGTTGGTGGTCGGCGAACCCGGCGACGGCTGGCGGGTGGCGATGGGCACGCTGACGTTCGAGCGCGGAGTGTCGACACTCGGTCAACAGATCGAGTACGCCCGCGAGCTGTCCGGAGTCGCGGAACTGGCCAAACGCACTGGCGCAGCCGATGATCCGCTGATCCGGGAGCGGCTGACCCGATCATGGGTCGGCCTGCGCACGATGCGGTCGTACGCGCTGGCGACCATGGATGTGGAGCAGCCCGGTCAAGACAACGTGTCGAAGTTGTTGTGGGCCAACTGGCATCGCGAGCTCGGTGAGATCGCGATGGACGTGCTCGGCCGCGAAGGGCTGACGCTGAGCGACGGCGATTTCGACGAATGGCAGCGGCTGTACCTGTTCTCGCGCGCCGACACCATCTACGGCGGCTCCAACGAAATCCAGCGCAACATCATCGCCGAGCGGGTGCTCGGACTACCGAGGGAACCAAAAGGGTGACGAAGAATCTTTCTGTAGCTCCGAACGAGATTGAGGGACACGGTCTTCTCGCCGGCAAAGTGGTCGTCGTGACGGCGGCCGCGGGCACCGGCATCGGGTCGGCGGTGGCGCGGCGGGCGTTGGCCGAAGGTGCGGACGTCGTCATCTCCGACCACCACGAACGCCGGCTCGGCGAAACCCGCGATCAGCTGACGGAACTCAACCTCGGCCGGGTGGAGAGCGTGGTGTGTGACGTCACCTCCACCGCCCAGGTCGACGCGCTGATCGCCTCGACGACCGCGCGGATGGGCCGGTTGGACGTGCTGGTCAACAACGCCGGTCTCGGCGGGCAGACGCCGGTGGTCGACATGACCGACGAGGAGTGGGACCGCGTCCTCGACGTGACCCTGACGTCGGTGATGCGCGCGACCCGCGCGGCGCTGCGTTACTTCCGCGACGCCGACCACGGCGGCGTGATCGTCAACAATGCCAGCGTATTGGGTTGGCGCGCCCAGCATTCGCAGTCGCACTATGCGGCGGCCAAGGCCGGTGTCATGGCGCTGACACGGTGCAGCGCGATCGAGGCCGTCGAACACGGCGTGCGGATCAACGCGGTGTCGCCGAGCATCGCGCGGCACAAGTTCCTGGAGAAGACCAGCAGCGCCGACCTGTTGGACCGGTTGTCGGAAGGTGAAGCGTTCGGCCGTGCCGCCGAGCCGTGGGAGGTCGCCGCGACGATCGCGTTCCTGGCCAGCGACTACTCCAGTTACCTCACTGGAGAAGTGATCGCGGTGTCGAGCCAGCACCCATGAATAGCCAGCCGGTCGGTCAGCCACCCACCCGCCGCGACGAGCTTCTCGAGCTCGCCGCGACGATGTTCGCCGAGCGCGGTCTCAAGGCGACGACGGTCCGCGACATCGCCGACAGCGCGGGCATCTTGTCCGGCAGCTTGTATCACCACTTCTCCTCCAAGGAGGAGATGGTCGACGAGGTGCTACGCAACTTCCTGGACTGGCTGTTCGCCCGCTACCAGGAGATCGTCGACACCGAGCCCAACCCGCTCGAGCGGCTCAAAGGTCTGTTCATGGCGTCGTTCGAGGCGATCGAGCACCGGCATGCCCAAGTCGTCATCTACCAGGACGAGGCCAAACGGCTCTCGGCGCAGGACCGGTTCGCCTACGTCGAGCAGCGCAATCAAGAGCAGCGCAAGATGTGGCTGGACCTGCTCAACCAGGGCGTCGAGGAGGGCTACTTCCGGCCCGACATCGACGTCGACCTGGTGTACCGGTTCATCCGGGACACCACCTGGGTCTCGGTCCGCTGGTATCAGCCCGGTGGACCGCTCACGGCCGAGGAAGTCGGCCGTCAATATCTCGCTATCGTTCTTGGTGGCATCACAAGAGAGAAGGACTGACAATGCCTGAGGCCTATGTCATCGACGCTGTCCGCACCGCGGCCGGCAAGCGCAACGGATCACTGGCCGGAGTGCACCCGGTCGACCTCGGCGCGATCGGGTGGCGCGGGCTGTTCGACCGCAATGACGTCGATCCCGGCGCCGTCGACGACGTCATCGCCGGCTGCGTCGACGCGATCGGTCCGCAGGCCGGCAACATCGGCCGGCTGTCGTGGCTGGCCGCCGGCTTCCCCGAGGAAGTGCCCGGCGTCACCGTCGACCGCCAGTGCGGATCCAGCCAACAGGCGATTTCCTTTGGCGCGCAGGCGATCATGTCCGGAACGGCCGACCTCATCGTCGCCGGCGGCATGCAGAACATGAGCCAGATCCCGATCTCGTCGGCGATGACCGTCGCCGAGCAGTTCGGATTCACCTCGCCCACAAACGAATCCAAGAGCTGGCTACATCGCTACGGCGACCAGGAGATCTCCCAGTTCCGCGGTGCCGAGCTGATCGCGGAGAAGTGGGAACTCTCGCGCGAGGAGATGGAGCAGTTCGCGCTGACCAGCCACCAGCGCGCGCAGGAGGCGATCCGCGCGGGCCATTTCGAGAACGAGATCATCCCCGTCGACGGTTTCGTCACCGACGAGGGTCCCCGCGATACCTCGCTGGAGAAGATGGCCGGGCTCAAGACCCTGGTGGAGGGCGGCCGGTTGACCGCCGCGATGGCCAGCCAGATCTCCGACGGCGCCAGCGCGGTGCTGCTGGCCTCGGAGCAGGCCGTCAAGGATCACGGGCTCAAGCCCCGCGCCCGCATCCACCACATCAGCGCCCGCGGCGCCGACCCGGTGTTCATGTTGACCGGGCCGATCCCCGCCACCGAGTACGCGCTGAAGAAGACCGGCCTGTCGATCGACGACATCGACACCGTCGAGATCAACGAGGCGTTCGCGCCGGTCGTGATGGCGTGGCTGAAGGAGACCGGCGCCGACCCGGCAAAGGTCAATCCCAGTGGTGGCGCGATCGCGCTCGGTCATCCGCTCGGTGCCACCGGCGCCAAGTTGTTCGCCACGATGCTGAACACGTTGGAGCGCACCGGCGGTCGCTACGGTCTGCAGACCATGTGCGAGGGCGGCGGCACCGCGAACGTCACCATCATCGAGCGCCTCTGAGGCAATCTTCTCCCCGGCTCGCGTGAACGGCACCTCGCAGGTGTGCGAACGCGTTGTGCCGGTGGGCCTCCAGCGCCCAGATCACGGCGATCACCGGTAGCGGTGCCAGCGCGGCCCACCAGTTCGCGCTGGCCGGAACCAGGTCGGCGATCACCTCTGCGCGCGGAGCGCCGTCCACCGTGGCGGGTAGCCAGTCGTTGAGCAGCGTCTTCAGCAGCCGGGTGGTCTCGAACGGGCCGATGGTGGTCGCGATGATCCAACTGGACCACGCGATCGCCAGCGACCACGGCCAGGCCAGCAGCAGCGACTGCTTGTCCACCACATCGGCTGCGCAGCGCGTCGTCTCGGTCAGAAAGGCAAAACCCAACGCGGCCAACAGCATCCCGAGCTGCGCGGCGAGCAGGTCATCGAGCACCGAATGCGCAGAATCCGTGTCACGACGCGCGGGCAGCCCGATCGCCAACGCGACCACACCCGCCAGCAGCGCAAGCGTCGCCAGCCTGGCGGTGACGTCGCTGACGCGCTCGAACGACGTGACGACGGTGCGCACCACCAGCCGCGACGTTTTCGCCGGGCTGGCCCGGTAGAACACCACCAGCACCAGGCCCGACACGGCGGTGGCGATCACCCAGGCGACCACCGCCGTGGCCACCGCCGTCAGCGCCACCGATCCCAGCAGCGGAACGAGCGCGTCGTCGGCCTCCACCCCGCTGCGGACGACCACCAGCGGTACGGCACCGAACGCGAGCACCCCCACCAGCCGCAGCAGCAGCGGAAAGGTGAACCGCGTCAGGTCGGCCGGGTTGAGGTCCAGCTCGCCACGGCGGACCGTGTCGATCTCGAGGCGCAGCGCCGATCGCACATGCGACAGCCAGCGCCAGCGCCCCGTCCCCGAACCGCTCAAGGATGATCGTGGATGACGACGCCCCGGATGTTGCGGCCGTCGAGCATGTCAGCGTACGCCTGGTTGACGTCGTCGAGTTTGTACTCGGCGGTCACGGTCTCGTCGAGCAGCAACTGGCCGTCGCGGTAGAGGTTGAGCAGCCGCGGAATGTCGGCGCGGGGGTTGGCCTCGCCGTAGAGGCTGCCCAGCAGCCGCTTCTGGAACAGCGTGAACATCATCATCGGCAGCGTCGGTGTCACATCGGTCATCGCCGCGATCGCGGTCATCACCACCGCGCCGCCCTTGCGGACGAGGTTGAGCGCCTCCTCGATCATCGGGCCTTCCAGCAGGCCCACGGTCAGCAGCACCGAGTCGGCCATCACCCCGCGGGTGAGGTCGCCGACGAGCTCCATCGCTTCGGCTGCCGACGTCACGAAATGGGTGGCGCCGAACTGGATTGCCTTGTCCCGCTTGGTTTCCACGGGCTCGACGACGACGATCTTCTCCGCGCCGGCAAGCCGCGCGCCCTGGATCGCGCCGCTGCCGATGCCGCCGCATCCGATGACCACGACGGTGTCGCCGGGCCGCACCTCGGCGGTGTTGACCGCCGACCCCCAGCCGGTGGTGACCCCGCAGCCCAGCAGGCAGGCCCGCGACAACGGAATGTCGTCGTCGATCTTGACCACCGAGGCCTCCGGCACCGTTCCGTACTGGGAGAAGGTGCCGACCAGCGCCATCGCACCGATGTCCTTGCCGTCGAGATGACGACGGTACGTGCCGTCCAACTGGGTGCCGGTCATGATCATCGCGCCGAGGTCGCAGAGGTTCTGCTGGCCCGTCGAACACCACCGGCAGCGACCGCAGGCCGGCAGGAACGACGCCACCACGTGGTCGCCCGGCGCCAAGCCCGGCACGTTCGGCCCGACCTCCTGCACGACGCCGGCGCCCTCGTGGCCGCCGATGAGCGGAAGCGGCGCGGGCAGATCGCCCCGATGCACGTGCTCGTCGGAATGGCACAGCCCCGTGGCTTCCCACGACACCAGTACCTCGCCCGCCTGTGGCGGATCCAGGTCGATCTCCTCGACGCTCCAGTCGGCGCCGAACTCCCACAAAACCGCTGCCTTGGTCTTCATGCGCCGAGTCTAGGAACGGGTGGCGGCAGAAACCGGGGAATCGCGCTACTGCGCGAGCGCCAGCCCGCCCAGGGCGACGATCCAGCTGGCGAAGCTGCCCACGAGAAAGTACTCGACGACATCCCCGATGCCGATGTCGATGCTCATGTGCCCGTTCTCCCGGGCCTTCTGGGCGCTGATCTCAGGGAACCGGATGATGCTCTTGGCGGCGATGACGGCCGTGACCGCCATGATCTGACCGGCCAGCCCGAGCCCGAGGATCAGCAGCCGCTCCATCGGGCCGAGCAGTCGGCCACCCTTCAACCGGTCCGACGGTTGCGGCTCGCCGACCGGTTTCACCGCGCCGACCGCGCCGAGGACCAGACGCACCAGCTGGTTTCCGGTGACCACCTGCAGCAGCACCACGCCGATGATCATCAGCAGCCGGTCGGCGTCCACACCATCGATGCCGTCCAGGCCGACCCACGTGAACCAGCGCTGCGCCAACCCGCCCACGTCGGAACCCAAGCCCGACAACACCAGCAGCAGCGCGACGGCCACCCCGAACACCACGAGCGGGGTCAGCTCATGCTCGCCGGTCCGCTCGGCGCGGGCACCCAGCACCACCCAGGCCACGCTGGCCGCCGCCGCGATGGCCAACAGCATGAGGTCGCCGAAACGGGACAGTGCGGCCAGCGCCGCGCAGCCGACGATGACCGTCGGCGCGGTCACCACCGACAACCAGAGCCGCTGAGTCAGTCGCCGGGTGATGTCGGCGACGCCCATTGCGATGAACATGATCGCCAGCGCGCTCACGGGATGTTCCTCAGGTATCGGGAAGCCACCACGATCAAGTCGAGCCCGTCGCGGCCGGCGCGCTGCGACACCGCCGAGGCGCTGATGCCCTCGGCTGCCGCGATGTCCTTCTTGGTGTGGTCGCTCAACAGTCCTTTGACAATCCGTAGTGATCGGTCATCGAGTGATCCAAGCAGGTGGTCCCGACAGATCAGGGCGGCGTTGACCGCGTCGGTGTCGCTGCGGGCCTCCCCGGCGCGGAACGAGGTGCGCACCAGCGCCAAACCCGGTTGCCGCTGGGCGGCGGCGGTCCAGGTGATGGCCTCACGGGCGGTCCACCATCCCGGTCCGTCCTGGATGCCCGTGGTGGCGTCGAGCACCGTGACGGCGCCCCAGCCGATGCCGAACCGCACGTCGATGTCGGGTGCGACGGCCATCCGGATGGCCAGCGCCGCTTCGATCGCCGCGCCGACGGTCCGGTAGCTGCCCTGGAACTCGTCGCCGACGGTGAAGGCGGGCGCATCGATCGCATCGGTCACCGCGCCGGCCAACGCGCTGTCGAGGGCGCGGTGCGCGGCCGCGCGGTCGGCCACGCCGCGGGAGCCGACGACGTCGCCGATCAGGGTCGCGCGAACGCCTGTTGAAGCGCCAGGCTTCAGCCTCGTCATATGAAGACTATAGCTTCATTTTTGAGGTATGAAGGTATTTACTTCATCCAGCTGCTATTCGACGAAGGCCGCCGCGGCCCGAAGGTGCTTGACCGCGTCGTCGACGATCGTCTCGATCAGCTCGGCGCACGAGGGTAGATCGTCGAGGATGCCTGCGACCTGGCCCGAGGCCAACACGCCCGCATCGGTGTTGCCTTCGACCAGGCCGGCCTTCAGCAGCATCGGCGTGTTGGCGGCCATCACGACCTGCGACCACGTCAACTCCTTGCCGCGGCGCATCTCCAGCCCGTCTTTGATCATCGACCGCCACGTCATGCCGGACATCTTCTTGAACTTCTGGGCGTTGAGCACCGCCGCGGAGAAGCCCCGAAGCCGGGAGCCGCTTTCGAGCTTTTCGACCAGCCCGGTGCGCAGCACGCGGTGCGGCATGCCGTCGACGCGGGTCGAGACGACGGTGCCGTCCAGCCCGGCCTCCAGATAGCGCCGCTTGACTGCATCGGGCACCGTCGAGTCCGACGTCAGCAGGAACCGGGTGCCCATTGCCACGCCCGCCGCACCGTAGGACAGCGCCGCCGCGAGGCCGCGACCGTCGAAGAACCCGCCGGCCGCGACGACCGGAATATCGACCGCGTCGAGCACGGACGGCAGCAGCAGCGTCGTCGCGATCGGGCCGGTATGACCGCCGCCTTCGCCGCCCTGCACGATCACCGCGTCGGCGCCCCAGCCGGCGACCTTCTTGGCGTGCTTGGCCAGGCCGACCGACGGAATCACCACCACGCCGGCCTCTTTGAGCTTGGCGATCAGGTCCGGTTTCGGTGCCAGCGCGAACGACGCGACCTTGACGCCCTCGCGGATCAGCAGGTCGATGCGCTCGTTGGCGTCGCCCGCGTCGGCGCGGATGTTGATGCCGAACGGCTTGTCGGTGGCGCTCTTGACCTTGGTGACGGCGGTCTGCAGCTCCTCCAGCGTCATGGTCGCCGATGCCAGAATGCCGAGGCCGCCCGCATTGGAGGTCGCCGACACCAGCCGCGCACCGGCGACCCAGCCCATGCCGGTCTGAACCACCGGGTGCTCGATGCCGATGAGCTCGGTCAGCGGCGTACGCAGCCTGCTCGATGGTGTGCTCACCTTATCTCCTTGTCCCGCAGGCCTTTCGGATCGATCACCGTGCGGAGAAGCTCGAGTTCGCGTTCGGTCGGCAGCCGGGTGTGCTCGGCTTTGTCCAGGTCGTGCACCTCGAAAGAGGTGTTCTCGGCCACCTCGTCGGGAGCGATACCGGGATGCAGCGACACCGCCCGCATCTGATGGTCGGGTCCGTTGAAGTCGAACACGCCGAGGTTGGTCACCACGCGGTACACGTCGACGAACCGGAATGCCGGGTTGTCCGGATCCACCTTGTCCCAACCGATGCCCGACACCACGTCGACCGATTCGCAGAACACCCGCTTGGAGTGGTTGCCCACCCAGTAGCTGGTGGCGTGGTTGATGGTGTTGCCGGGGGCGCCACGCACGCCGAACATCTGCCGGGTCGGCTGCTGCAGCGGCCCGAACGCCGACAGGTTCTGGTTACCGTAGCGGTCGATCTGATTGGCGCCCATGACCACATGTCGACGACCCCAGGCCAGGGTCTCGAAGACGCGGGCGAACGGCATCCAGCCTTCGATGGCGCCGACGCCGCCGATTGCCGGGGTGTCGGCCAGCAGGCGGGCCTCGCCGTCGGTGAGCAGAATATCGGGGGAGAACGTCAGCCTCGCCAGTCGCGCGCCGATCGACACCATCGTGGTCATCGGGCTCACCATGATCTCGCCGGCGTCGCGGAACAGTTCCGCGCACGCCACCGCACACACTTCGGGACGGCTCACCGACATCACTGCTGCTCTCCAAACTTGCGAACGGCCGCTTGATAATCCGCCTCTGTGCCGGCCAGGTACGTCTGCCTGAACCGTTGCCACGACTCGTCGTCCGCGGCGGCCTCGGCGTAGTGACGCTGAAACTTCTCGTCGCGGCGGTAATCGGGTTCGGCGGTGGTGAAGTGTGCCCCGTTGGGGGCTTCGACGACGGTGTCTACCATCATCCGGTTGACCAGCAGCGCCTGGGGTGGCACGGCTTTGACCAGTTCCTCGGTGGACACCACCCGTTCGACCGAGAGGAACCGCTTTTCGGCGGCCATCAGGTACAGGTCGTCGAAATACGGGTCGATGCCGGTGTAGGCGGCATTGCCTTGTGCATCACCGAGATTCATGTGCACGAACGCGGCGTCCAGCGTAAGCGCCGGCATCGCGATGAGCTCTTCGTAGCCGTCACCGGTGGGGTAGGGCGATTTCACGGTCTTGAGCTCGTCACCCCAGAACGCGCGGACGTCACTGCCCAGGCCCGCCCGGATCGGCAGGAACGGCAGGCGTTGCGCGGCCGCCTGCAGACCGCACCGCAGCATGCCCTCGTCCATCTCGCGCGCCTGGATCGCACCGGCCTTACGGGCCTTGGCGAACCATGGGTCGTAGAATGGCGGCGAATCCAGCGACACGAAGCCGTAGTAGGCGCGCCGCACCTTGCCCGCGGAGCACAGCAGCCCCAGATCGGGGCCGCCGTAGGTCACCACGCTCAGGTCGGTGACGTCGGTGCGTAGCAGTGCCCGCACGAACGCCATCGGTTTGCGCCGGGATCCCCAGCCGCCGATACCGATGGTCATGCCGCTTTCGATCGAGGACACCGCCTCGTCGAGAGTTGTTCTCTTGTCGGTCATTGCGATCCTTTGTCGGTGCCGGCGAACGCGTCACGGTGTTCGTCGGACACACCGGAGAGGTTGAGCTCGAAGGTGAATCCCTGCTCCATGCGGTAACTGGAGTTGACGCGCTGCACGTCGATGAAGTTCAGCGCCTCCTTGGCCGCGCGGATCACCCGGGTGTCCTTGGCCGCGATGTCGCGGGCCACCCGCAGCGCGGCCTCGTCGAGTTCGGCGCGGGGGACCACCTCGTGCACCGAGCCGAAATGCTGCAGGGTCGCGGCGTCGACGGTGGCGGCGGTGAAGAACAGGCGGCGCATCATGTGCTGGGGCACCAGCCGCGACAGGTGCGTGGCGGCGCCCAACGCGCCCCGCTCCACCTCGGGCAGCCCGAACGTCGCGTCGTCGGAGGCGACGATGACGTCGGCGTTGCCGACCAGTCCGATGCCGCCGCCGACGCAGAAGCCGTTGACCGCGGCCACGACGGGCACCGCACATTCGTAGACGGCCTTGAACGCCTCGAAACAGCCGCGGTTGGCGTCGATCAGCGCGGTGAACCCTTCGGTGCGCTGCATCTCCTTGATGTCCACACCGGCGTTGAACCCGCGGCCCTCGGCGCGCAGGATCACCACGTGGGTCGCCGGGTCCCTGCCGGCCTTCGTGATCGCGTCGGCGAGCTCGAACCAGCCTTGCGACGGGATCGCGTTGACCGGCGGATAGTCGACGGTGACCGAGACGATGCCGGGTTCGGTGGTCGTGGAGGTGATGGTCATGGCACTTCCTGGTCAAGTAGGAAAGCAAGCACTTGCTTGGTACGCTAGCACAGTGACCGACCGCCCAGAGATGAACCTCGGACTCGACGACAGGGTTGTGCTGGTGACCGGCGGCGTCCGCGGCGTTGGCGCGGGGATCAGCGCGGTCTTCGCCGCCCAGGGCGCCACGGTCGTCACCTGCGCGCGTAGGCCCGTCGAGGGTTCGCCCTACGAGTTCCACAGCTGCGATGTGCGCGACGACGACTCGGTGGCCACCATGATCAAGGCGATCACCGACCGTCACGGCCGCCTCGATGTGGTGGTCAACAACGCGGGTGGGTCGCCTTACGTGCCCGCCGCCGAGGCGTCGGCGAAGTTCAGCCGTAAGATCGTGGAGCTGAATCTGCTTGGGCCGTTATCGGTTTCGACACACGCGAACGCTGTCATGCAAGGCCAGGACCGGGGCGGCTCGATCGTCAATGTGGCAAGCGTCAGTGGCAGACGGCCGACACCTGGCACCGTCGCCTACGGCGCGGCCAAAGCGGGCGTCGAAAGCATCACCAGCACGCTGGCCGTGGAATGGGCGCCGAAGGTGCGGGTCAACTCCGTGGTCGTCGGCATGGTCGAAACCGAGCAATCCGAATTGTTCTACGGCGACGCGGATTCCATCGCGGCGATCTCCAAGAACGTGCCGCTGGGCAGGCTGGCCACCCCGGCCGACGTCGGGTGGGCCGCGGCGTTCCTGGCGTGCGACGCCGCGTCCTACATCAGCGGCGCCTCGCTGGAGGTACACGGTGGTGGCGAGCCGCCGCACTATCTGGCCACCACGACAGCTGACATCAAAAGATAAAGGAGACAACGGATATGGGACTGCTCGACGGCCGTGTGGTCATCGTGACGGGCGCAGGTGGCGGTATCGGACGGGCCCACGCGCTGGCGTTCGCCGCGGAGGGGGCGCGGGTTGTGGTCAACGACATCGGCGTCGGCCTGGACGGCTCGCCCGCGGGCGGTGGTAGCGCCGCACAGGGCGTCGTCGACGAAATCACCGCTGCCGGAGGCGAAGCCGTTGCCAACGGCGCCAACGTGGCGGACTGGGGACAGGCCGAGGGGCTGATCCAAGCGGCGGTCGACACCTTCGGTGGTCTCGATGTGCTGGTCAACAACGCCGGAATCGTGCGGGACCGGATGCTGGCCAACACCAGCGAAGAGGAGTTCGACGCCGTCGTCGCCGTTCACCTCAAGGGTCACTTCGCGACCATGAGGCACGCGGCGGCGTACTGGCGGAACAAGTCCAAGGCGGGCGACACCGTCGACGCCCGCATCATCAACACCAGCTCCGGTGCCGGGCTGCAGGGCAGCGTGGGGCAGGCGAACTACAGCGCCGCCAAGGCGGGCATCGCGGCTTTGACGTTGGTGGCGTCCGCGGAGCTGGGTCGCTACGGCGTCACCGTCAACGCGATCGCCCCGTCGGCACGCACCCGGATGACCGAAAAGGTGTTCGCCGAGATGATGGCGACGCAGGACAAGGCATTCGACGCGATGGCGCCCGAAAACGTGTCCCCGCTGGTGGTTTGGCTCGGCAGCGCCGAGTCCAAGGACGTCACCGGCAAGATGTTCGAGGTCGAGGGCGGCATCGTCCGGGTGGCCGAGGGCTGGGCGCACGGACCGCAGGCCGACAAGGGCGCCCGGTGGGATCCCGCCGAGCTGGGGCCGGTTGTCAAGGACCTGCTGGCCAAGGCGCGCCCGCCGGTTCCGGTCTACGGCGCCTGATCAACTCAGGCGGCGGCCTGCCCCGATCCGGCATCGGTGTCGGAATCGGTATCGGCCGGGTCCACCGAATCGGTTTCGCTGTCATCGGGTGTGACGGCTCGGTCGGGTAGCGCCGTCACCGAGCCCTCGAGCTCACCGACCTCAGCGTCGAGCTCGGCGTCGGCCGCCTCGGTGTCGGTATCCGTGTCGGTCGACTCGATGGTGTCGCCCGGCTTCACCTTGTTGCCGCTGGTCAAATCGGTTGCGCCCGCCCGCTTCTTGATCTTGGTGAGCAGCGGCGTCGCGTCGGCTTCATCGACCTCCTCGGTTGCCTGAGGCGCCGGCTCGGGCTCGACTGTCGCCGAGGCGGCCGATACCACCGACGAGTGGTCCGGCGCGGCATTGATGGTCACCGGCTCGTCCTCCGCGGGTGCGGCGGAGCGGTTGAACTCGTCGACGATGTCGCGAACCACGTTGGGCACGAACTCGACTACCGCCCTGACGACATCGGTCACTCCGTCTCGGACCGCGTTGGCCAACGCCGCGATGTCCCCGGTGGTGAAGGCTTGGACGACGTTGTAGAGCGCGGTCTGGGGTGCCGTGACGACATCGCGGACATCGACGAACAGCTTGGTCAGCAACGGCGGATTGGCGGAGACCGCGACGCCGTCCCACTCCTTCAACAGCCATCCGTCTTCCGGGTTGCCTTCGATGACGACGATTCCCGTGTTACCCAACGGATGCGAGAGCAGAAGCGTCAGGTCGGGGTTGTCGACGTTCATCATCACCCAGAACATGATCGTGGCGCCGTGGGAGAACGCCACGGCGTTGCGGTCACCGTTGTCGTAGATCTCCTGGATCGCGCCGTCCACCCTGGCGTCGAACGCGTTTCCGTCCGGGGCGCCCAGCACCGGCACGAACCGCGCACCCAGCGTCCACAACACCGGGGCCAGCCCGTACCCGAGGCGGCCCAAGCCCTGCGACTCGGGCGATCCCTCGAAGATTCCCGCGCTGATCTCCCGCAGGCCGGGCAGGACCACCGCGGTCTGGCCCATGTCGGCTGCCAGCGGCGCCGCCGTGAGCTGGGTGCGCACCATGTTGGAGGCGTAAATGCCGTCGAAGCCCCTGTCGGCCAAGATGACTGCCACTTCCTCTGCCTGGTCCTGACCCAGTTGAGTCAGCCCCGGCCCGGGCACCGAGGTGTCGATGCGGTCGGCGGCGTTGGCCTCCGATTGGCCGTGTCGGACGAAGGTCAGCGTCATCGACTCCGCGGCCCACGCCGGCAGCCCCGAGACGAAGAACAGCACCGCGACCGTGATCGCGGTGAATACGACGTGGAGGACCCGCCGTGTGGAAGAAGACGCGTGCATATCGACCCCCGTAGGTAACCCGATCGTCGGGCTCACAGTACGTCGGTTGGCCGTCGACGAACCCGGAAATGACGAATCCGTCACCGGGTGGGCCGGTCAGCCGTGGGCCCGCGCAAAGTATTTGAGCGCCAGCGCGCGAGCAATCGCGAATTGCGGATCCGGCCGGCCATGCCGGTGGGCTCACCGGAACCTAGGGTTCGCAAACCACGAGCGGGATGACCCGGTCGGTCCAGGACTGGTAGTCCTCGTAGGTGGGGTACATCTCGACCAGCCTCGGCCAGTACCGCACGCGTTCCTCCTCGGTGGCGTCGCGTGCGGTCAGCTCGAGCACTTCCTTCTTGATCTGGACCCTGACCTTCGGATCGGCTTTCAGGTTGAGGTACCACATCGGGTTCTTGTCGCTGCCGCCTTTGGACGCCGCGACCACGACAACGTCGCCGTCGCGGTGAAAATACAGCGGCGTGACCCGCGGCTGACCGGTCTTGCGACCCGTGGTGGTCAGCAGCGCCACCGGAATGCCTTGGAAGTTGCTGCCGAAGCCCTCGCCGTCGCTGCGGCGGTACATGAAGGTGTTGACCCGCGACATCCACTTGATGAAGACGTCCGCGGGTTTGGTGTCCATGAACCGGGGGCGAGATTTCGGCATGACGGTCATCCTATGCTCGGTCAATGGACATCGTGTCGGACACGGACCGGATCGCGGCGGCTGACTCGTATATCGACGCACTCGCCAGCCACCGGGCCGACCACGTGCCGTTCGCGCCGGACTGCGTCCGCATCGAGGTCGGTCTGAAGACCGGCTTCTCCGGAAATCATCTGCGCCGCAGCCTCAACCGTGGCCCGCAGTACCGCGTCATCGAAGCGACAACCGACCGGCGGTTCCGTGTCGACGGCGACCAGGTGCACGCGACGTTCACCGTCGTCACCAAGGCGAGGGTGGCGGGTCGTCGCGTCGTCGCTGACGTCGACGAAACCTTTCTGATTCCGGCCGCCGACGGCCGGATCCACCACATCCGGGCCCGGATCCGCCCGCGCATCCGGCGCGAGCAGACGTGAAAACCCCCATTTTTACTGGCTTTTGGGGGTTTTGGCGTCTGCTCGCCGACCAAGCGGCAGGCTAGATCCGCTCGATGATCGTGCCGGTGGACAGCGCGCCGCCCGCGCACATCGTGATCAGCGCCGTGGTCTTGTCGGTGCGTTCGAGCTCGTGCAGCGCGGTGGTGATCAGCCGGCTACCGGTGCTGCCCACCGGGTGACCCAGCGCGATCGCGCCGCCGTTGACGTTCACCTTGTCCATGTCGGGGTTGTGCACCCGCGCCCAGGACAACACGACCGACGCGAAGGCCTCGTTGATCTCGGTGATGTCGATGTCACCCATCTTCATCCCGGCCTTTTCCAGCACCTTGGCGGTCGACTGCACGGGGCCGTCGAGGTGGTAGTACGGCTCGGCGCCCACCAACGCCTGGCTGACGATGCGCGCGCGGGGCTTCAGCCCGAGCGCGCGTGCCTTCGTCTCGTCCATCCACAGCACCGCGGCCGCGCCGTCGGAGATCTGCGACGACGTGCCCGCCGTGTGCAGACCGCCCTCGATCACCGTCTTGAGCCCGGCGAGACCCTCCATCGTGGTGTCGCGAAGACCCTGGTCCCGGGTGACGACGTGGCGCTCGCTCGTGGGTTGGTTCTGTTCGTCGAGCACCGGCGCCTCGATGCCGCTGATCTCGCGATCGAACCGGCCCTCGGCCCAGGCCTGCTTGGCCTTGGCCTGCGAGTAGAAACCGAACTCATCGAGTTCCTCGCGGGTGATGCCGCGGCGTTTGGCGATCCGCTCGGCCGCGGTGAACTGATCGGGCAGGTCGATGTCCCACGACGCCGGGCGCAGGATGCTGCGGTCAGGCCCCGCGTTCGCGCCCAGCCCGACCCGGCTCATCGCCTCGATCCCGCAGGCGATGCCGATGTCGATGGCGTCGGCGGCGATCAGGCCCGCGATCAGCCCGTTGGCCTGCTGACCGCTGCCGCACTGGCAGTCCACGGTCGCCGCGCCGACGTGCTCGGGCAGCCCGGCCACCAGCCAACTCACCCGGGTGATGTTGTTGGACTGCTCCCCGAACTGGGTGACGCAGCCGCCGATGACCTGTTCCACGTCACCGGCGTCGATGCCGGCCTTCTCGACAAGCGCCTTCTGGGTGGCGCCCAGCAGTTCCGTGGCATGCAAGCCGGATAGCCACCCGTTTCGCTTTCCGATGGGGCTGCGAGTGGCTTCAACGATGACAGGTGTACCCATTCCGTCAGGTTAGAACACGTTTCATTACCCTGACAAGCGGGGATGCCGACCTGCCTTTTATCTGCGCAGAAGGCATGTTTTACTGGCACTAGAACACGTTGCAGAAGGAGCGCGAGGATGCCTTGTCCGAACCTGCCCAAGGGATTCGATCCCCTCGACGCAGAGCTGAACCTCAAGGGTCTGCCAGTCGCTGAACTCGCCGAACTGCGCAAGTCCGAGCCCGTCCACTGGGTCGACGTGCCGGAGGGCACCGGCGGGTTCGGCGACAAAGGCTACTGGATCGTCACCAAGCACGCCGAGGTGAAAGAGGTATCGCGGCGCAGCGACGTCTTCGGCAGCTCGCCGAACGGCGCCATCCCGGTGTGGCCGAAGGACATGACCCGCGAAGCCATCGACCTGCAGCGCAACGTGTTGCTGAACATGGACGCGCCGCAGCACACCCGGCTGCGCAAGATCATCTCGCGCGGGTTCACGCCCCGCGCGGTCGGACGGCTCGAGGACGAACTGCGGGCCCGCGCGCAGAAGATCGCCGAGGCCGCCGCCGCCTTGGAGAGCGGTGACTTCGTCGAGCAGGTGGCCTGCGAGCTGCCGCTGCAGGCCATCGCCGAGTTGCTTGGCGTGCCGCAGGACGACCGCGACAAGATCTTCCGCTGGTCCAACGAGATGACCGCAGGCGAGGACCCCGAGTACGCCGACGTCGATCCGGCGATGTCGTCGGTCGAGTTGATCCAGTACGCGATGAAGATGGCCGAGGACCGTGCCAAGAACCCGACCGAGGACATCGTCACCAAGCTGATCGAGGCCGACATCGACGGCGAGAAGCTCACCGACGACGAGTTCGGCTTCTTCGTGGTGATGTTGGCGGTCGCAGGCAACGAAACGACGCGCAACTCGATCACCCACGGCATGATCGCGTTCTCGCAGAACCCCGACCAGTGGGAGCTGTTCAAGAAGGAGCGTCCGCAGTCCGCCGTCGACGAGATCGTGCGCTGGGCCACCCCGGTGTCGGCCTTCCAGCGCACCGCGCTGGAAGACGTCGAACTGGGCGGGGTGAAGATCAAGAAGGGCGAGCGCGTGGTGATGTCCTACCGCTCGGCGAACTTCGACGAAGACGTGTTCGAGGATCCCTACACGTTCAATATCCTGCGCGACCCGAACCCGCACGTCGGCTTCGGCGGCACGGGTGCCCATTACTGCATCGGCGCCAACCTGGCCCGGATGACGATCTACCTGATCTTCAACGCCATCGCCGACCACATGCCCGATCTGACGCCGATCGGGGAGCCCGAGCGGCTGAAGTCGGGGTGGCTCAACGGCATCAAGCACTGGCAGGTTGACTACACCGGTGAGTGCCCCGTCAAGCACTGATCGGCACGGAACCGGATCACCTGCGCGCTGCGCGTCGTTCGGATAAGGAGGACGGGTGGATTTCACGCCCAACCCGGAGCAGCAGGCTGTCGCCGATGTGGTGACCTCCGTGCTCGACCGGGACAACAGCTGGGATGCCCTGGTCGCCGGCGGGGTGACCGCGCTGGCGGTGCCCGAGCGCCTCGGTGGTGACGGTGTCGGGTTGTCCGAGGTGGCCACGGCGCTGACCGAGATCGGCCGACACGGCACGGTCAGCCCCGCATTGGCCACGCTGGGCTTCGGGCTGCTGCCGCTGCGTGAGCTGGCCACCGACGAGCAGCAGGACCGGTATCTGGCCGGGGTGGCCAAGGGGGCGGTGCTGACGGCGGCGCTCAACGAACCCGGTGCGCCGCTGCCCGACCAGCCCGCCACGGTGCTGTCGCAATCAGCTGACGGTCACCGGCTCAACGGCACCAAAATCGCCGTTCCCTATGCGGGACAGGCGGAATGGATGATCGTGACCGCCGGCACCGGTGTCGTCGTCGTGTCGCCGAAGGCCGCGGGCGTCGAGGTGACCAAGACCCCGACCTCGAACGGGAGCGACGAGTACACCGTCACGTTCACCGATGCGCCGGTCGACGGGGTGCTGGACGGCGCACAGCCCCGCCGCGTCGATCAGTTGGCGCTGGCCGCGATCGGCGCGTTCGCCTCTGGCCTGGTCGCCGGTGCGCTGCGGCTGACCGCGGACTACGTCGCGAACCGCGAGCAGTTCGGAAAACCGCTGTCAACGTTTCAGACGGTGGCAGCACAGCTGGCCGAGGTCTATATCGCTTCGCGCACTTTGACGTTGGTGGCGACGTCGGTGGCGTGGCGGCTGGCCGAAGGACGTGACGCGGACGAGGATCTCGATGTCCTCGGCTACTGGCTGGCGTCTCAGGCGCCGCCGGTGATGCAGCTCTGTCACCACCTGCACGGCGGCATGGGCATGGACATCACCTATCCGATGGACCGCTACTACTCCACGATCAAAGACCTCACGCGCTTGGTGGGCGGTCCGTCGCACCGGCTCGATTTGGTGGGAGCGGCACTGGGCGAGCGAAGCGACGGGAGCTAGGCATGTACATCGACCTGACACCCGAACAGAAGAAGCTGCAGGCCGAACTGCGCGAGTACTTTGCGAACCTCATCTCCCCCGAAGAGACCAAGGAGATGGAGAAGGATCGCCACGGCAAGGCGTACCGCGCGGTCATCAAGCGGATGGGAGCCGATGGCAAGCTCGGCGTCGGCTGGCCAAAGGAATTCGGGGGCCTGGGCTTTGGGCCGATCGAGCAGTCGATCTTCGTCAACGAGGCCCAGCGCGCCGATGTGCCGTTGCCCGCGGTCACGCTGCAGACCGTCGGGCCCACGCTGCAGCAGTACGGCACGGCGGCGCAGAAGAAGAAGTTCCTGCCCGCGATCCTCGCCGGCGAGGTGCACTTCGCGATCGGCTACACCGAGCCGGAGGCCGGCACCGACCTGGCGTCGCTGCGCACCAGCGCGGTGCGGCAGGGCGACGAGTACATCGTCAACGGGCAGAAGGTCTTCACCACCGGCGGGCACGACGCGGACTACATTTGGCTGGCTTGCCGTACGGATCCAGAAGCGGTGAAGCACAAGGGCATTTCGATCCTGATCGTCGACACCAAGGATCCCGGTTACTCCTGGACGCCGATGATCCTGTCCGACGGTGCGCACCACACCAACGCCACCTATTACAACGATGTTCGGGTGCCGGCCGACATGCTCGTCGGCGAGGAGAACGGCGGCTGGAAGCTCATCACCACCCAGCTCAACAACGAACGCGTGATGCTGGGGCCCGCCGGCCGGGTCGCCTCGCTCTACGACCACGTGCACGCGTGGGCGTCCAAGCCGGGCAGCAACGGGGTCGCCCCGCTCGAGTATGACGACGTGAAGCGCTCGCTGGGCGAGCTCAAAGCCATGTGGCGCATCAACGAGCTGCTCAATTGGCAGGTCGCCGCGTCCGGTGAGACCATCGACGTCGCCGATGCGGCTGCCACCAAAGTGTTTGGCACCGAACGCATCCAGTACGCGGGCCGGCTCGCCGAGGAGATCGTCGGCAGGTACGGAGATCCGGCCGATCCGGACACCGCGGAGCTGCTGAGATGGCTCGACAGCCAGACCAAACGGAACTTGGTGATCACGTTCGGCGGAGGTGTCAACGAGGTGATGCGGGAGATGATCGCGGCGGCAGGGCTGAAGGTGCCGAGGGTGCCGCGGTGAGCACGGTCGAGGACATCAAGGCCGCGGCCGACCGGGTCAAGGCCGAAGGTAAGAGCAAGCCACGGCTCGGCCGTCATCCGGTCAACCAGCCGATGATCGACCATTGGCTCGACGCGATGGGCGACAAGAACCCCATCTACGTCGACGACGCTGCGGCCAAGGCCGCCGGCCACCCCGGCAAGGTCGCGCCGCCGGCGATGATCCAGGTGTGGACCATGATGGGCCTCGGCGGCGTGCGGCCCGACGACGACCCGCTCGGCAAGATCATCGAATTGTTCGATGACGCAGGCTATATCGGTGTGGTCGCAACCAACTGTGAACAGACATATCACCGGTATCTGCGGGTCGGCGAGGAGGTCAGCGTCACCGCGGAGCTGACCGACGTCGTCGGCCCCAAGAACACCGCACTCGGCGAGGGATTCTTCATCACGCAGAAGATCACCTGGCAGGTCGGTGACGAACCTGTCGCCGAGATGATGTGGCGCATCATGAAGTTCCGGCCCGCCGCCGACGATTCAGCGCCTGCGGCCGCCCGGGTGCCGGACGACCTGGACGCCGACGCGATGATGCGGCCGGCGTCGTCGCGGGACACCAAGTTCTTCTGGGACGGCGTCAATGCGCACGAACTGCGCATCCAGAAGCGTCCCGACGGCACGCTGCAGCATCCGCCGGTGCCCGCGTTGTGGCAGGACAAGGAGAAGCCGACCGAGTACGTGGTGGCCAGCGGCAAGGGCACCGTGTTCAGCTTCGTGGTGCACCATGCGCCGAAGGTCCCGGGTCGCACCCTGCCGTTCGTGATCGCGCTCGTCGAACTCGAAGAAGGCGTCCGCATGCTCGGCGAGCTGCGCAATGTCGACCCATCCGCCGTGCAGATCGGAATGCCTGTCCGCGCAACGTTTATCGACTTCCCCGAAGGATCTTCAGGCCCGGCCTGGACACTGTACGCATGGGAGCCGGACACGTGAGCACCCCGACCGTTGAGGTGGGCACCAAGCTGCCCGAGCTGTCGCTGTACGGCGATCCGACGTTCATCGTGGCGACGGCGATCGCCACGCGCGACTATCAGGATGTCCACCACGACCGTGACAAGGCGCAGGCCAAGGGATCCAAGGACATCTTCGTCAACATCCTCACCGACACGGGTCTGGTGCAGCGCTACATCACCGACTGGGCCGGCCCCACCGCGGTCATCAAGTCGATCGGCCTGCGCCTCGGGGTGCCGTGGTATGCCTACGACACCGTGACGTTCCGGGGTGAGGTCACCGCGATCGACGACGGGCTGATCACGTTGAAGATCACCGGAAGCAACAGCCTGGGTGACCATGTGATCGCGACCGCGACGCTAACCATCGGAGGGGGTAACTGATGCCCGGCGAGTTGTCCGGCAAGGCGGCGATCGTCGGGATCGGCGCCACCGACTTCTCCAAGAACTCGGGCCGCAGCGAGCTTCGGCTCGCGTCTGAGGCTGTGCTGGATGCGCTCGACGACGCCGGGCTGACACCGGCCGACGTCGACGGCATGGTCACGTTCACGATGGACTCCAACACCGAGGTGGCCATCGCGCGCGCCATCGGCATCGGCGATTTGACGTTCTTCTCCAAGATCCACCACGGCGGCGGTGCTGCCTGCGCGACGATCCAGCAAGCCGCGATCGCGGTGGCGACCGGTGTTGCGGAATGCGTTGTGGCATACCGTGCTTTCAACGAGCGCTCCGGCACCCGGTTCGGTCAGGTGCAGATGCGGTTGGTCGAGAATGCCGACTCGACCGGTGTGGACAACTCGTTCTCGTATCCGCACGGCTTGTCCACGCCGGCCGCGCAGGTGGCGATGATCGCCAGGCGGTACATGCACTTGTCGGGCGCCACCAGCAGGGACTTCGGCGCGGTTTCGGTGGCCGACCGCAGGCACGCGGCCAACAACCCGAAGGCGTACTTCTACCAGAAACCGATCACCATTGAGGATCACCAGAACTCGCGGTGGATCGCCGAACCTCTGCGGCTGCTGGACTGCTGTCAGGAAACCGACGGCGGGGTGGCGCTGGTGGTCACGTCCGCCGAGCGGGCCAAGGACCTCAAGCACCGGCCGGCGATCATCGAGGCGGCGTCGCAGGGGTCCAGCCCGGATCAGTACTCGATGGTCAGCTATTACCGCCCTGAGCTCGGGCTGCCCGAAATGGGGTTGGTGGGCAGGCAGTTGTGGGCGCAGTCGGGCCTGACGCCGGCCGACATCCAAACCGCCGTCCTCTACGACCATTTCACGCCGTTCACGCTGATTCAGCTGGAGGAGCTGGGTTTCTGCGACAAGGGCGACGCGAAGGACTTCGTCGCCGACGGCGCCATCGAGATCGGCGGACGGCTGCCGATCAACACCCACGGCGGGCAGCTGGGTGAGGCCTACATCCACGGCATGAACGGAATCGCCGAAGCCGTCCGGCAGCTGCGCGGAACGTCGGTCAACCCCGTGCCGAACGTCGAGCACGTGCTGGTCACCGCGGGCACCGGGGTGCCGACATCGGGGCTGATCCTGGGCTGACACGCCACGGGCCATTACTCTCGGAACCCGTGAGTTCGTCTCAGCCGCCGGGCCCGTCGTCTGACCCGGAGCGCGACGAGCACGACAGCGGGACGCGCCGGTACGACGTCCCGGTCACCGTGACGCCACGGCCGGTGCAGCC
This sequence comes from Mycolicibacterium pulveris, assembly GCF_010725725.1. Lineage (NCBI taxonomy): Bacteria > Bacillati > Actinomycetota > Actinomycetes > Mycobacteriales > Mycobacteriaceae > Mycobacterium > Mycolicibacterium pulveris. The sequence continues at coordinate 2,961,513 of NZ_AP022599.1, forward strand.
ACGCTCGGTACCCAGGTCGGTGCTGACCGCGGGGGCAGCCGTCATCGTCGTCGCCGTCGTGGGCGGGCTGGCGTACTGGCTGATGCGGCCGACGCCGGAACCCGCGCCCACTCCAGTGCCGCCGCCGGCACCGGCCTCGACGACACCACCGCCGGCGTCGTCGCCGTCGCCGTCACCGCGCGCCGAGGACGAGGCGCGGCTGATGCAGATGCTTCCACCCGGCTACCCGCCCGGCTCGTGCGAACCGGCGGATCCGCCGGAAAGCGTTCTGGTACAGGCCAATTGCGCCAATAACGTTGATCCGGACGGTCCGCTGTCGGCGGTCTACACGCTGGTCGGCGACAGGGCGGCGCTCGACGCCGCGTTCACCACCGCGATGCAGGCCGCGACCCAGGTGGTCTGTCCCGGCAACATCCAGTCACCGGGGCCGTGGCGGCGCAACGCCACCCCGGAGAAGGTCAGCGGCACGCTGTTCTGCGGCCTTCGGGAAGGTCAGCCGACCGTGATCTGGACCGACGAGGAGCGGCTGCTGGTCAGCGCCGTCGACAGCGGCCCGCAGGGACCGACCTTCCCGCAGCTGTACGCGTGGTGGTCATCTCACTCGTGACAGCCGGTGGCCGTCCAGGTCAGGGCGTCGGAGCCGGCGTGTAGGTGGCCGGCGTCGGCGCCTGGTCGCCAGCGGGCACCGGGGTTCCGTGGCTGCCCGCGGGCCGCGGCGTGCCTTCCGCGGGCACCGGCTCAGTACCCTCCGGCAGCGGCGTGCCCTGGCTGCCCTGGGGCGCCTCGGTGCCCATCGCGGCGGGTGCGGCGGGTGTGCCCTCGGGCACCGGTGCGGCCTCGGCCGGGCTCTGTGCGCCCGACGACGGATACGACGTCGAGGTCGCGCCGCTGGACGCCGACTCCGGTGCCTGGACCCAGACGATCAGATCCTGGCCGCCGGAGTTGTACACCACGCTGTTCGGCTCAGCGCCGGTGACGTCGAAATACACCTTGCCGGTGGTCTGTTCGCCCTGCGGCAGGGTGGCCGGGTTGACCCCTTGCGGAGTCGCCACACCGAACAGGGCCCGATACGTCTGACCGTCGCTGGAACGCGCGTTGAAATTCGAGACGATGGGGGTCACCGCGCCTTGGATAGCTTGATCGTTGGCGGTGGCTTCCCACAGCGTGCCCTGCACGGCATAGGGAATCGCGTCGCTGCTCGGCTGAAGGTTGTCGACGGTCCAGCCCTGAATGACGTTTCCGTCAACCAACTTTCCCTGATCGCCCAGGTTCAGCGTCTGAACCTGGATCTGTGTCTGTGTCTGTGTGGTGGCTTCGGCCTCCGGGTCCGCACCCGCAACCGGCACGGCGAGGAAGCCGATGACTCCGGCCGCAGCGAATGTCGCGGTTGCCGAGATCGTGATCTTGCTCATCTTCGTCAAGGTGATGCTCCTGGTCGTCCGATTTTCGGCATCCCCTTCCTGCGGGGACGGTCTTTCCAAACCGAAAGTAGCAGGTCGCGTGGTATTTGTGGACTGCCGCTGGCATGCCCGAACGCGAGATATGTTCGGAGAACTAAGGTTCAGCAACGTTCGACGCCGCATCGGCATCGGCGTCACCTATGCCGACTTGGGATTCGAACCTTAGTGGCAAAGCTGATTTCGGGAGCTTGTCAGCCCGGGATCAATTCGACGCCGGCCAGTGCCACCGCATCGTCACGCTGGGGCGCGGTGACCGTCCCGACGAAACCGTCACCCTCTTTCCAGATGCGCGCCTTCAGCGTTTCGCCGGGAAAGACCACCCCGGCGAAACGCGCACCGTAACGTGCCACCCGGGCGGTGTCGCCGTCGAGCAGCGCGTCCACCATCGCCTTGCACGTCATGCCGTAGGTGCACAAGCCGTGCAGGATCGGCTTCGGAAAGCCCGCGGCCGCAGCGAAATCCGGATCGGAGTGCAGCGGGTTGCGATCCCCGCACATGCGGTAAAGCAAAGCCTGCTGCGGCGACACCGGAATAGTCAGCTCGAAGTCGGGTGCGCGCTGCGGAGGCTCCGAGGACGTCGACGGTCCCCGCTCGCCGCCGAAGCCGCCCTCGCCGCGGGCGAAGATCGAGCGCTTCTGGGTCCACAGCAACGTGCCATCCGGCGCGGTGACCGTCGTCTCCGACCAGATCACCGCGGCCTTGCCCTTGTCCCAGATGTCGGTGAACCTCGTGACGGCACGGCCGGTACCCGACGGGGGGATCGGGCCGGGCACCGATACCGCCTCGCTCGCGTGCAGCACCTTGGACAGCTCGATGTCGATACCGGGGAACTGCACCGCCGGAGGCTCGGTCATGTGGAAGCTCTGCGCGACGTTGCCGAACGTCGGAAGCACCTGCGGCGTGTCGTCGACCAGATACCGCAACTCGCGCTTGTCCATCGGGTCCATTCCCGCGCCGAGTGCGAGCTGGTAGAGCTGGACATCGCTGCTGGACCAGGAGAATTCGGCGGCCGGCAACTCCGCGCCGAGGGCTTCGTCGAGATTGATCGGCATCAGTTCTTCCCCGTGTTCTATGTCGCCGGCTTTGCGGCTCCGGCGATATGTAGTGCTGCAAGGTAACCGAACGTCATCGCCGGGCCGATGGTCCCGCCCGGACCGGGATAGGTGTGCCCCATCACCGGTGCGCTGACATTGCCTGCAGCATATAGCCCTTCGATCACCGAGCCGTCGTCGCGCAGCGCACGGCCGTGCACGTCGGTGCGAATTCCGCCCTTGGTGCCCAGATCCCCGGGCACCAGCTTGGCCGCGTAATACGGCGCATGGCTGATTTCGCCGAGGTTGGGGTTGGGCTTGTTTGTCGGGTCGCCGTAGTAGCGGTCGTAGGCGCTCTCGCCGCGGTGGAAGTCCTCGTCGACCCCGGTGCGGGCGAAGCCGTTGAACCGCTCGACCGTCGCCTTGAACGTATCGACGGGCAGGCCCGCTTTCGCCGCGAGCTCGTCGAGGGTGTCGGCCGCGATGATGACGCCGGACTCCAGCCACTTCTTCGGGATACGTTGTCCGGGCTGCAATCCGGCGAAGATGTAGCGGTCGCGGTACTGCTGGTCGAACACCAGCCAGGCCGGGATGTTCTCACCCGGCCCTGGTCCCTGTCCGTACTTTCCGCCGTACATGTGGTGGCAGGCCTCCACATACGGCATGGATTCGTTCATGAACCGTTTGCCGGCCATGTTCACGATGATCGAACCCGGCGAATTGCGCTCCGACAGCGCGAACCACGGCGCTCCGACCAGCGGCACGGTCGGGCCCCACCAGGCGTCCTCCATGATGTCGAGTGCGGCGCCGAGCTTCTCGGCGGCGAGGATGCCGTCGCCGGTGTTGGCCTTCGCGCCCACCGTCCACTCGGTGCTGATCGGCGCACGCTGGTACTTCACCCGCATCTGCTCGTTGTGCTCGAAACCGCCCGAGCCGAGGATCACGGCGCGCCGAGCCCGGATCAGTTCTGGCTCAGTGGATTCCGACGCAGCGGTGTTCCGTGCATCAACCACGTAGATTCCGCGCACCACGCCGTCCTCGACGTAGAGGTCGGTCAACGCGGTGTTGAGACGGACCGGAACTCCTGCCTCTCGCAACCCGATGCGCAGCGGCCCGATCAGCGCGCGTCCCATGCCGACCAGGTTCTTGCCGGTGACCTTGCCCCAGGTGGCGCGGACACCGACCTTCAGGCTGCGTAGCAGTCCGCGCGGGTGGCGCTTGAGTTGGTTGAGCCGGACGTAGTCCTGCTGCATGACGACCATGTTCATCGGAACCTTGCCGTAGGGCGGCTCCAGACCGGGCAGGTCGGGTCCCAGCTTGTTGGCGTTGAACGGCTTGGGTTCCACGGAGCGTCCGGTGGGCTTGCCGCCGGGAACCTCGGGATAGTAGTCGGAGTAGCCGGGTACCCAGCACAGCTTCAGCGGCGAGTGCTTGAGCACGAAGGACAGCATTTCCGGGCCGCGCTCGAGATAGGTGTCGATCTTCTCGGCGGGTACGACGTCACCGATGATCGTGTGCAGATACTTGCGCGCGGCGTCGGCAGTGTCCTTGACGCCGTCGCGCTTGAGCACCTCGTTGTTCGGGATCCACACACCGCCGCCTGACCGCGCAGTGGAACCGCCGTAGTGTGCGGCCTTCTCAACGACTATCGTCGAGAGTCCCTGGTGAGCTGCGGTGAGGGCGGCGACCATGCCGGCGGCGCCGCTGCCCACCACGACGACGTCATACTCCTGTCCGGTCATGTAGAACACGTTATAGAATTGCCCGGCCGACCTACAACTGCGCCGGTCGACGAAACGAGGGGACTTCACCCAGATGCTCAGTTCCGAGGTCCGCGAACGGCTGGCCGCCGATCTGGCCCAGGCCGAGCGCAGCCGAGTTCCGATCTCCCCGCTGACCGACGGCCATCCCGACATCGACGTCGTTGATGCCTACGAGATCCAGCTGATCAACATTCGGCAGAAGGTCGCCGAAGGCGCCAAGGTCATCGGCCACAAGGTCGGGCTGTCGTCGAAGGCGATGCAGCAGATGATGAACGTCGATGAACCCGATTACGGGCACCTCCTCGATGTGATGCAGGTGTTCGAGGACAAGCCGGTGAGGTCCGCCGACTATCTCTATCCGCGGGTCGAGGTCGAGGTGGGTTTCATCCTGGCCGACGACCTGCCCGGCGCCGACTGCACAGAGGCCGACGTGCTGGCCGCCACGGAGGCGTTCGCGCCCGCCATCGAGTTGATCGACACCCGGATCAGGGACTGGAAGATCAAGCTCTGCGACACCATCGCCGACAACGCGTCCTCGGCGGGCTGGGTGCTCGGGGAGAACCGGGTCTCACCCAAGGACATCGACATCACCGCGATCGACGCCGTGCTGACCCGCAACGGCGAGGTGGTGGCCAAGGGCCGCAGCGACGCGGTGCTGGGCAACCCGGTGACGGCGGTGGCGTGGTTGGCGCGCAAGGTGGAGAGCTTCGGTGTCCGGCTCAAGGCGGGCGACATCGTGTTGCCCGGGTCGTGTACCAAGGCGTTCGACGCCACGCCGGGTGCCGAATATGTCGCCGATTTCGCCGGGCTGGGCTCGGTGCGTTTGAATTTCGAATAGTCGAGGAGCTAGTTATGCCGAACAAGGTTTCGGTCGCGATCGTCGGGTCGGGCAACATCAGCACCGACCTGCTCTACAAGCTGTTGCGCTCGGAGTGGTTGGAGCCGCGGTGGATGATCGGCATCGACCCGGAGAGTGAGGGCCTGGCGCGCGCCCGCAAGCTCGGGCTGGAAACGTCGCACGAAGGCGTGGACTGGCTGCTGGCGCAGAGCGAGAAGCCCGACATGGTCTTCGAGGCCACCAGCGCCTACGTGCACCGCGACGCGGCGCCGAAGTATGCGGAGGCCGGCATCCGCGCGATCGACCTCACGCCCGCGGCGATCGGACCCGGCGTCATCCCACCGGCCAACCTGCACGAACACCTCGACGCGCCCAACGTCAACATGGTCACCTGCGGGGGGCAGGCGACGATCCCGATCGTGTACGCGGTCTCCCGCGCGCTCGTCGACAAAGGCGGAGTGCCCTACGCCGAGATCGTCGCGTCGGTGTCGTCGGCCTCGGCCGGCCCGGGAACCCGCGCCAACATCGATGAGTTCACCAAGACCACCAGCGCCGGGGTGGAGGTGATCGGCGGCGCGAAGCGGGGCAAGGCCATCATCATCCTCAACCCGGCCGAGCCGCCGATGATCATGCGCGACACCATCTTCTGTGCGATTCCGGAGGACGCCGACCACGCCGCGATCACCCAGTCGATCAAGGACGTCGTCGCCGAGGTGCAGACCTACGTGCCCGGATATCGGCTGCTCAACGAGCCGCAGTTCGACGAACCGTCGGTGGTCAACGGCGGCAACCACGTCGTCACGACGTTCATCGAGGTGGAGGGTGCGGGCGACTATCTGCCGCCCTACGCTGGAAACCTGGACATCATGACCGCGGCGGCGGCCAAGGTGGGCGAGGAGATCGCCAAGGAAAAGGCCGGGGCATCCCTCGCCTCATCAAAGGGAGGCCAAGCATGAGCGTCACCGACGAGATCTACTTCAACTCGATCTGGGACGTCCGGATGACCGACACGTCCCTGCGCGACGGCAGCCACCACAAACGCCACCAGTTCACCAAGGACGAAGTGCACGCGATCGTCTCCGCGCTGGACGCTGCCGGGGTGCCCGTCATCGAGGTGACCCACGGCGACGGGCTCGGCGGATCCAGCTTCAACTACGGCTTCTCCAAGACGCCCGAGCAGGAGCTGATCAAGCTCGCCGCCGAGACGGCCAAGGAATCCAAGATCGCGTTCCTGATGCTGCCGGGGGTGGGCACCAAGGAGGACATCAAGGAGGCGCAGAACAACGGCGGCTCGATCTGCCGCATCGCCACCCACTGCACCGAGGCCGACGTGTCGATACAGCACTTCGGGCTGGCCCGCGAACTCGGGCTCGAGACGGTCGGCTTCCTGATGATGAGCCACACCATCCCGCCGGAGAAGCTGGCCGAGCAGGCCCGGATCATGGCCGACGCCGGCTGCCAGTGCGTCTACGTCGTCGACTCCGCCGGTGCGCTGGTGCTCGAGGGCGTGCGTGACCGGGTGCAGGCCTTGGTCGCCGAGCTCGGTGACGACGCGCAGGTCGGTTTTCACGGCCACGAGAACCTCGGCCTCGGTGTGGCCAACTCGATCGAGGCCGTGCGTGCGGGTGCCAAGCAGATCGACGGCTCGTGCCGCCGGTTCGGCGCCGGCGCGGGCAACGCGCCCGTCGAGGCGCTGATCGGGGTGTTCGACAAGATCGGCGTCAAGACCGGCATCGACTTCTTCGACATCGCCGATGCCGCCGAGGAGGTGGTCGCGCCCGCGATGCCCGCCGAGTGCCTGCTGGACCGCAACGCGCTGATCATGGGTTACTCCGGGGTGTACTCCAGCTTCCTCAAGCACGCCATCCGCCAGTCCGAGCGCTACGGCGTGCCCGCGCATCAGCTGCTGCATCGGGCGGGCCAGCGCAAGCTGATCGGCGGGCAGGAAGACCAGCTCATCGACATTGCGCTGGAGATCAAGCGCGAACAAGAGGCGGCGAAGGCCGCCGCCAAGTAGCCTCGCGAACGTGGGTTACCGTCACGCCAAACACCGCTCTTGCGTGCGGGTAACCCACGTTCGGCGTTGATTGGATGATGACCCGCGACCAGGCCCAGGCGATCCTCGAACAGTTGGCCGGTCCGCAAGCGGTGCTGCGCGACGATCAATGGACCGCGATCGAGGCGCTGGTGGTGGACCGGCGGAGGGCGCTCGTCGTGCAGCGCACCGGCTGGGGCAAGTCCGCCGTCTACTTCATCGCCGCCAAGCTGCTGCGGGGTGCCGGGCACGGCCCGACGGTGATCGTGTCCCCGCTGCTGGCGTTGATGCGCAACCAGGTGGCCGCGGCCGACCGGGCCGGCGTGCACGCCGCGACGATCAACTCGAGCAACGTCGCCGAGTGGGACGACATCCATCGCCGGGTCACCCGCGGTGAGCTCGATGTAATGCTGGTCAGCCCAGAACGGTTGAACAATCCCGACTTTCGCGATGCGGTGCTGCCCGCGCTTGCGCACGACGCCGGGCTGGTTGTCGTCGACGAGGCCCACTGCGTGTCGGACTGGGGTCATGATTTCCGGCCCGACTATCGGCGCATCCGTACCTTGATCGCCGAACTGGGCGCCGACATCCCGGTGCTGGCCACCACCGCCACCGCCAACAACCGTGTGGTCGAGGACGTCGCCGCGCAGCTCGGTGTGGGCGGCGGCGAGACCGTGGTGCTGCGCGGCGGGCTGGACCGCGAGTCGCTGCGGCTGTCGGTGGTCAAGGCGGGCAGCCCGGCGCAACGCGCGGCTTGGCTTGCCGCACACCTGGATTCGCTGCCCGGCTCGGGAATCGTGTATACGCTCACCGTCGCGCAGGCGCACGACATCGCCGCGCTGCTCGCCGAACAAGGACATCCGGTGGCGGCCTACACCGGCTCGACGGAAGCGGCTGAACGCGAACAACTCGAGACCGACCTGCTGGCCAACCGGGTCAAGGCGCTGATCGCCACGTCGGCGCTCGGCATGGGCTTTGACAAACCCGATCTCGGGTTCGTCGTCCACTTGGGTGCCCCGTCGTCGCCGATCGCGTACTACCAACAGGTGGGGCGCGCCGGTCGGTCCACGCCCAACGCGGAGGTCGTCCTCTTGCCCGGCCGCGAGGACCGGGACGTCTGGCGCTACTTCGCATCGGTCGCCTTTCCACCGGAGACGTTGGTGCGCAAGGTTATTCGTGAGCTAGACCCGGATCGTCCGCAGTCAACGGCGGCGCTGGAGCCGCTCGTCGACCTCAACCGGACCCGGCTGGAGATGGTGCTCAAGGTGCTCGACGTCGACGGCGCGGTGCGACGCGTCAGGGGCGGCTGGGTGAGCACCGGGCAGGAGTGGACCTACGACGAAGCGCGCTACCGCAGGCTCGACGAGGCGCGCAAGCGTGAGCAGCAGGCGATGCTGGACTATCTGGACACCGACCGGTGCCGGATGGCGTTCCTGCGCGCGCAACTCGACGACCCGCTGTTGAAAGAGGGCGAGCGGTGCGGCCGCTGCGACAACTGCACGGGGGCGCGATACGAGGCCGCCGTCGACACGACCGCAGAAGAGGACACCAGGCGCCGCCTCATGCGCCCGGGCGTCGAGCTGGCGCCGCGTAAGCAGTGGCCGTCCGGGCTGGACAAGCTCGGGTTGGACCTGAAAGGCCGAATCGCTGACGGGCCTGCCGCGGGCCGGGTCGTCGGCCGGCTGACCGACCTCGGGTGGGGCGCTCGGTTGCGACGGGTGCTCGACGACCCGGACGCGACGGTGCCCGACGACGTGGTTTCGGCCGCGGTGGCGGTGCTGGCCGCGTGGGACTGGGAGACCCGGCCGACGGCGGTGCTGGCGCTGGATTCGGACACCCATCCGCTGCTGATCACCTCGCTGGCGCGCGAGCTCGCCCGGCTCGGCCGGCTGACCGACCTGGGCGTGCTGCGATACGTCCCGCAGCGCAGGCCGGTGACGGCCGCCAACTCCGCCTACCGCGTCGCCGCGCTGCACGGCGCGTGGACGGCGCCCGCGGCGATTGCGGTCGACGGTCCGGTGCTGCTGGTGGACGACGTCACCGATACGGGCTGGACGCTGACGATGGCATCGCGGCTGGTCAGAGCGGCCGGGGCGGCCGAGATCCTGCCGTTTGCGCTGGCCAGCACGAACTGAGAAGCCGACACGCCGCCCTGCGCTGGGGGTTGTTTAGCGCGTGCGGGGCAGCGGTTACGCCTTCCGGGAGCGGCCATCAGGTCGCAGACCGAAGGAGTGTTTATGAAGATGTCCGCAACGACCGTTCGACGCGGCCTGTACGGCATGTTCGCAGGCGGCCTGCTCGCGTTCGGGTCAGCCGCGATCATCACACCGGTCGCCAACGCTCAACCGGCGCCGGCGCAGGACCACACCTGCAGTGTGAGCGCAATCGCCGAGACCTCGAGCACGGTGTCGGCGACGACCGGTACGTACCTCGCCTCGAACCCCGAGGCCGATGACGAGTTGACACGCATCACGACGCAGTCGCCGGCCGAGCCGACCGAGGCGTTCCGCGCGTATTTCGCGCAGAACCCGCAGGTCGAGTCCGAGCTGAAGGCGATCAACCAGCCGGCGGCGGAAATCTCGAACCAGTGCGGCATCGAGGTGAACCCGACGCCGATCTCCGAGGCGCTGGCTGACGCTTAGCCGATGACGACCTTGTGGCGCCGGTGATGAGCCGGCGCCACAAGCGTGTCTAAGGAATCGATTTCGGTCGCTGTGGCTTCACGCCACCCAGCTGCGCGGTCACCGCGTCCGCGGTGGCGACCACAGCGCGCGCCCGCGCCGTGATCTCGGCGACGGTCAGCGCCGACCCGATGTGCATCGACGCGACCATCACCTGACGTTGGTAGTGGTCGTACACCGGTGCCGAGATCACGCTGATGTCGTGGCGCTTGCGAGGCCCGGAGTCGTCGTCGCGTAGGTACACCCGCTCACCGATGTCGGAGACCAATTCGCCGAGCAGTGCCCGCAATTCGTCCGGCAGCTCGGCGGACATGCCCGCCATCAACGAGTACAGGCGGCGTCCCGCGGGGGTCAGCCGCTCGACCAGATACCCGTCGGCGCGGCACTCCGCGATCACCCGATCGAGCCGCTCGGTGTTTGTCCGCAACGGCTTCCGCAACAACAGCGTCGGCTCCTTGGCCAACCACTCGCGTGCGGCCTCGTCGTCCCACAGCACGAACATCAGGCCGACCGGCGGCGCGAACGGGTAGCTCTGGCCGACCTCCACGCCGGGCCGGGCACCGGCCGGCGCCACCAGGTCCAGCACGGTGATCCGGTCGTCGACGACGCCAGACAGCGCCGCGGTGACGCCGAACCGCGCCGAGAGCCGACGTAGCTCGTCCCTGGCCGCCGGGCTGACCCGCATCGACTCCTGCGCCCGGTGCCCCAGCGTGATCAGCGACGGGCCCAGCCGGTAGGTCTTGTCGGTGTCACGCACCAGATAGCCGGCGTCGCACAACGAGGTGACGATGCCCAGGCAGGTCGGCTTGCTAAGCCCCACCCGACGCGCCAGCTCCGAGACGCCGAAGCGCTCGCCGGGGCGATCCGCCAGGTAGTCCAGGATGCGTATCACCCGGTCGGTGGGCGGGGATACGCGGCCGGACGGCTCAAGTGCGGGCACGTCAGCAGCGTACCTCGTGTTCCATATTTGTACCGTGACGGTCGATATATTGACTCTTGTTAGAACGAGTTCTAGTTTCGAGGCGTGTACTCGCAGCCACTGATCGACGCGATCGCCGAGGCCGAGCGGCTGGTCGCCGACGCGCACTTCATCGAATCCGAAGCCGACCTCCTCGAGGGCCTGCAATACCTCGCCGGGTGCGTCGCCGCCTGCACGCACCTGGCGTTCGACTACGAACGCGACCACCCGTTCCTGCATTCGGGCACGGGGCCGTTCACCAAGATGGGCCTCGACAATCCCGACGCGCTGTACTTCGGCACCCGCGTGCAGGCCAATCACGAGTACATCGTGACCGGAAAGCGCGGCACCACAACCGATCTGGCGTTCCAGATGCTCGGCGGAGAGTACACCGACGACAACGTCCCGCCCAGCCAGGCCGCGTTCGACGACCGCGAACTCGACATCGCCGAGGACGGCACCTTCGAGTGGCGGGTGGTCCCGAACAGCCCGTCGCAGTTGGTGATCCGCGAGGTCTACAACGACTGGTCGGCGCAGCGCGGGTACATCAGCATCGCGCGCACCGACACCGTGGGCACCGCACCGCCGCCGCTGACCCGCGAGACCATCGAAAAGCGTTATGCCGTCGCGGGCAAGCAGTTGGTGCAGCGGGTCAAGACGTGGCTGCAGTTTCCACAGTGGTTCTACAACAACCTTCCGGTCAACACGTTGACCGAGCCGAGGCTCACGCCGGGTGGCCTGGCCACGCAGTACTCGTCGGTGGGCCATTTCGAGCTGACACCGGATCAGGCGATGGTCATCACGCTGCCGGTCTCCGACGCGCCGTACGTCGGCTTCCAGCTGGGCAGCCTGTGGTACATCTCGCTGGACTACATCAACCATCAGACCTCGCTGAACGGCACTCAGGCACAGGCAGATCCCGACGGTAAGGTCCGCATCGTGGTCTCCGACGGCAATCCGGGCGTGACGAACTGGTGTGAGACGTTGGGGCACCGCAAGGGGTATCTGCAGTTCCGGTGGCAGCGGTTGTCGCGGGCGCTGACCGAGGCCGACGGGCCGACGGCCGAAGTGGTCGACCTCGACAAGGTGGCGGCCGCGCTGCCGTTCTACGAGTCGAACAAGATTTCCGACGAGGACTGGCGCGCACGGATCGCGCTGCGCCAGAAACAGATCGGCGACAGGATGGTGGGATGAGTGTGGCAGGACTCCTGAAGGACCGGGTTGTGGTCATCAGCGGTGTGGGACCCGCGTTGGGCACCACGTTGGCGCGGCGGTGCGCCGAGGCCGGCGCCGACCTGGTGCTGGCCGCCAGGACCGTCGAACGCCTGGAGGACGTCGCCAAGCAGGTCGCCGACATCGGTCGTCGCGCCGTGACGATCGGCACCGACATCACCGACGAGGCACAGGTGAACAACCTCGTCGAGGAGACGATGAAGGCCTACGGCAAGGTCGACGTGCTGATCAACAACGCGTTTCGGGTGCCGTCGATGAAACCGCTGGCCGACACCACCTTCGAGCACATGCGCGACGCGATCGAGCTGACCGTGTTCGGTGCGCTGCGGCTGATCCAGGGATTCACTCCGGCGCTGGCGGAGGCCAACGGGTCGGTGGTGAACGTGAACTCGATGGTGGTGCGGCACTCTCAGGCCAAGTACGGCGCGTACAAGATGGCGAAATCCGCGCTCCTGGCGATGTCGCAGTCGCTGGCCACCGAGCTCGGTGAGCAAGGTATCCGTGTCAACTCGGTTCTGCCCGGCTATATCTGGGGCGGCACGCTGGAGGCTTACTTCAACCACCAGGCAGGCAAATACGGCACCACGGTCGAGGAGATCTACAACGCGACCGCTGCCGCATCGGACCTCAAACGGCTGCCGACCGAGGACGAGGTGGCCTCGGCGATCCTGTTCATGGCCAGCGACCTGGCCAGCGGTATCACCGGCCAGGCACTGGACGTCAACTGCGGGGAGTACAAAGCCTGATGGCACGCACCGACGTTGGTACCGTCGAGGACCTGCACGCATCGGCGACCAAGGCGTGCGGCCTAGACGATTTCGGCACCGATGACGACAACTACCGTGAGGCGCTGGCCGTGCTGCTGGAGTCGTTCCGGCGCGACGCCGACCTGACCGAATTCGGCAGCAAGATGCAGCGGTTCTTCGTCCGCAACGCGCTCGTCGCGCGGCTGCTCTCGGAGGCGGCATGGAAGCAGTACCCGCAGCACACCGACGTCGTCATCGAGCGACCCATCTTCGTGACCGGCCTGCCACGCACCGGTACCACCGCCATCCACCGGCTACTCACCGCCGACCCGGCGCACCAGGGCCTGGAACTCTGGCTCGCGGAGTTCCCGCAACCTCGTCCGCCCCGCGAAACATGGCCGGACAACCCGGCATTCGCCGAGTTGGATGCCCGATTCAAGAAGGCCCACGACGAGAACCCCGATTACACCGGGCTGCACTACATGACCGCCGACGAGGTCGAGGAGTGCTGGCAGCTGCTGCGGCAGTCGCTGCACTCGGTGTCGTATGAGACGTTGGCGCATGTGCCGACGTACTCGCAGTGGCTGGCAAAGCAGGATTGGACCAAGCCCTATCAGCGGCATCGGCGCAACCTGCAGCTGATCGGCCTCAACGATCCCGAAAAGCGCTGGGTGCTCAAGAATCCCAGCCACCTGTTCGCGCTCGACGCGTTGTTCGAGACCTACCCCGACGCGCTGATCGTGCAGTGTCACCGGCCTGCCGAGACCATCATGGCGTCGATGTGCTCGCTGTCGCAGCACACCACGGCGGGTTGGTCGAACTCGTTTGTCGGCGCCCGGATCGGCGAAGACGCGATGGAAACCTGGTCGCGAGGGTTGCGGCGGTTCAGCACCGTTCGTGCCGAGCATGATCCCGCACAGTTCTACGACCTGGACTACATCGAGTTCGTCAACGACCCGGTCGGCACCGTCGAGGGTATCTACCGGCACTTCGGCATCGAGTTCACCGCCGCGGCGCGCGAGGCGGTGCAGCGGCGCCACGCCGAAAGCCAAGAGGGCCCGCGCGCCCCCAAGCACACGTACTCGCTGGCCGACTACGGGTTGACCGCCGAGCAGGTCAAGGAACAGTTCGAGGGCCTGTAACTTCTTGCCGAGCAGACGCCAAAACCCCCTCCCGGGCCTTAGTTTGGGGGTGTTAACGTCTGCTCGCGGGTCAGGCGGTGGTGTTGGCCAGCGTTTCGATGCGTTGCAACGCATCCTGGGCCAGCCCCGCCACGTCGAGTCCACCGGCCGGCCCGCAGGTGGCGATCACGACAGCGGCGTTATGGGCGGCCACCAACGCGTTGTCGCACGCCCAGTCGGCGGCTTCGAAAGACCACAGCACGATGTCCGGTGAGCCGGACGGCTTCTCGGGAAGCAACCCGAAATGATATGTGCGGCCGTTCATGTCGGTGACAGTGAAGGGGGTGTCGCGGCACCCCTCGAGGGTGCGTTTGGCCCGCGACAGCGCATCTGGCGCGGAGTAGTCGGCACGGTAGACGGCGACCAGTTCCTCGACATACACGGGGCTGCCGTCATGCACCGTCCAGTGCCCGCCGTCGATCGCCGCCGGGTCGAACTCGACGAGGAACGGCGGGTCCACCTCTCGGGCAACACCGCTGCACCGGTCGGGATCGACAGTGGTGAACAGGTTGCCGTCGGTGTCGTCGACCTTCTTGCTCAGCAAGTCGCGGACTTGACCCGCGGTGATCGGCGCGACCGGCGCGACCGGCTGCGGCTGCGGTGTGTCGGTGACCCGCGTGCAGGCGGCGAGGGCCAAGCCCGCCAGTAGCACCACGGTCCGTGCACCCATATGCCGCAGTCTAAGGACGCTGTGCCGGCCACGCCTCGTGTTGAGACCGGAGTCGCCTCGCGCCGAGATCAACGTTTCGGCGCGATCTACTCGCACTTTCCCGCCCGCTTGCCCCTTTTGGGCGCTCAGCCGTCGCCGGGGGGAGGGGCCGACGAGACCTCCTCCAAACACCCCTCGGCGACGGCGTGTTTGATGCTGTCGGCCAGCCTCGGACAGGACGGCACCCGGGCCGGGTCACCGCCGGACTCCCGGATCTCGGCGAAGTACGCGCACCGTTGCGTGGCCTCGGTGTTCCACTGCACCGCGGTGTGCGCCGGGCCGAGTTTCTTCACGTCAACCGTGACATGGCAGAACCGGCAATCGATCGATACCAGCCCCGCGGTGAGGTACCGGTCGCGGTCCCGCGCGGTGGCCTCCCGCAGCGCCGCGGCCCGCTCAGCATCGAAAACCCGTGCCTTGGGCCAGGTTCCGCCGCCCTCGGTGGGGGGATGATCGTGATCGTCGTGCGCGCCGTGCAGCAACAACATCGCCCGGGCCAGCCGGTCGACGTCGGGTGCCGGGCGGTCGTCGCTCACGACTTCTGGTCGGCCTTCTGTTCCTCTTCGGCTTGCCGCTTGAGGTTCTCCTCGACCTCAAGGTGCCACTTCTCGTTGGCCACCGTGGTGTCCACCTCGATCTCGAAGCGGTCCGTCATGTCCGGTGTGACATCGGCGACGTCGACATAGAACTGCTGATACCACCGGCGCATCTGGTACACCGCACCGTCCTCCTCGACCAGGAGCGGGTTTTCGATGCGGGTCTTGTGCTTCCAGATCTCGACATCCTGCAGGAAGCCCTTGCTGACGCCTTCGGTGAACGCCGCCGCCAGCTTCTCGGTGGTCTCATCGTCCAGGCCCTTGGGCTTCTCGACGGTGACGCCCCACTGCAGCACGAACGACGTCTGCGTGACGGGGTAGTGGCAGTTGATCAGGATCGACTCGGCCTTGTAGTCACCGTAGGTGTTGTGCAGCCAGTTGATCATGAACGACGGCCCGAAGTACGACGCCTCCGAGTCCAGGTGCGCCTCACCGTAACTCGTGCCCATATCGGTGACGTCGGGGCGCCCGACGTTGTGCAGGTATTGCGAGGCGATGTGACCCTCGAAGACGTTCTTGAAGTACGTCGGCAGGCCGAAGTGGATGTAGAAGAAGTGGGCCATGTCGGTGACGTTGTCGATGATGTCGCGACAGTTGGCGCCCTCGATCAAAATCGAGTTCCACTTCCAGTCCGTCCATTTCGGGTCCTCGTACTGAGGGATTTCCGGGATGCGCACCTCGGGCTGCGGCGGATTGCCCTCGTGGTCGTGCCAGACGAACAGCAGGCCGCCGCGCACATCGGTGTGCCAGCTTCGGGTGCGGGCCAGTCGCGGGGTGCGCTTGGCGTAGGGCACGAGCTTGCACTTGCCGTCGCCGCCCCAGCGCCAGTCGTGGAACGGGCACGCCACCTCGTCGCCCTTGATGGTGCCCTGCGCCAGGTTGCCGCCCATGTGCCTGCAGTAGCCGTCGAGCACATGCAGCTCACCCTTGGAGTCGGCGAACACCACGAGCATGGTCCCGAAGATCTCGATCCCGTGCGGCTTGCCGTCCAGGAAGTTCTTCACCGGTCCAAGGCAGTGCCAGCCGCGCGCGTACCGGTCCGGCAAGGTGCCGGTATCTATCTCACGGACTCCTGCGGTTTCCGTACTCACGGTGGCCTCCCGGTTCTGTGTCCTCTAACTAGAACACGTTACAGTTTTTACCATCCGGGGCGCAATCTAAACCCTTCTACCTGCGGTATGGCCGAACGACAGCGTTGTACTCATCGAAGTTCGCGCGCCCGCCGCAGGAAACCGGGCGCACGGTCACCGCGACCGCTGCAGGCCGACACGCAGGGCGATCTCCTGCATCTTGCCGACGCCGATGACGAATTGGTCGGTGGTGGCGTCGCCAGGCGCGCTCTGGAACTCCAGCCGCACCAGGGCCGGGCCCTGCGTGAACAGCAGCAGCGTGGCCGCCTTGGTGCCGTCGCGCGACGTCCCGACGGTCATGGTGCCGTCGGTACCGACCGGAGCGGGGCGTGGCGTCGCCCCCACGACCAAGGTGTCGAGCTGGGGGAGGGCGTCGCGCAGCGTTTTGGTCGCCGTCCGCGCGTCCGGATAGATCACGATCGTGTCGGCGACGGCCCGGGTGTCGTCCTGGTTGACGAAGAGGGCACTGGCCCCCGGCAGCCCATCCGGGCCGGGGTTCGTCGACTGGACCTTGAAGGTGTCCTCACCGATGCTGAGGTCCGAAGGCTCAAGCAGCAGGCGACTGTAGTCCTCGGTCGGATCGGTTTCCTCGGTTGTGGGCGTGGCCTGCGCCGACGAGGTGGTCGGTACCGGGGCCGGGAGCGCCAACCCTTCGGACCGGTCGGCGCCGGAGGCTTCACAGCCGACCGCGGCAGCACAGATCAGCGCCGCCACCGCGGCGGCGGATATCAAACGTCTGAGTCTTAGAAGATCGAGCATTGTGATCGGCTTGGCTTCGTCTGGGCTTCGTGTGCGTGCTTCGGCTGGTCGGTCACCACACAACGTACTGAACACGGCGTTGCCGCTGGTCGGGGCCGAGGGCGGCGGTCGGGCAGCGGTAGCGTGTCGGGATGACGATCGGACGGGTCGCCCAGCTGTGGCGCTATCCGGTCAAGTCGCTGGGCGGCGGGCCGGTCGAGCACTTCGACATCGGCGCCCGCGGTGTGCTCGGCGATCGGCTCTGGGCGGTGCGCGACGTCGCACGCGATGTCACCGCGTCGGCGCGACGGATACCGACGCTGCTGACCGCCACGGCCCGGTACGTGGACCCGGTGCCTGCCGACGCCGGCCCGGGCAACGTGCCCGACGTCGAAATCACCTTCCCCGACGGCACCGTGCTGACCAGCGGCGACGGCGACGTACACGCCAAGCTGTCCGAGCTCGCCGGCCGCGAGGTCCGGTTGACCGCGCTGCCGCCCGTCGACGACACCAGCCTGCACCGGCTGAGCCGCGCCGAGCGGGCCAACATGTCGGTCGCGTCGGTGCGCACAGACCTCGGTGTCAGCGACGACGAGAAGCTGCCGGACCTCTCGATGATGCGGCTGACCGATCCCGTCACCCAGGCGCGCTACTCGACCGCCGGGTAGCTTCGTCGACTCCGCCCCCGTCCACGTGCTGAGTGCGACGAGCATCAGCACGGTCAGCGCGGAGCTCGACGCCGATCTGGATGTGCGCAGGTTTCGGCCGAATGTGCTTCTGGCCCTGGACAATCCAGAGGACGATTTGCCGGAGGCGCGGTGGCTGGGCGGGCGGCTCACGCTCGGCACAGCGGTGCTGGACGTCACGACGCCGACGATCCGCTGCGTGGTGCCCAGCCGGGCGCAGCCGGGCCTCAAGGTCGACCGCAGGATCACCGGGGCGGTCGCGCAGCGGGCCGGACGCTGCCTCGGCGTGTACTGCTGGGTCGACACCCCCGGCTCCGTGCGCGTCGGTGATTCCGTGACGGTCGGCTCCGTCGCCTTTCCGCGACGACTCTTCGCCGACGCGGGCCGGCGCGCGAAGCGGTTCACGTTCGGCCTGGCCGCCGCTGCGGCCGAACGGTTTTCCCGCTAAGCGCGTCGCCCTAACCCTCTGTCTAACCGTCGTTGCCGTTGTTGCCGCCGACGCTCGTCCCAGGGCCTCCGGGGCCTCCGGGTCCGCCCGGGGCGCCGCCGTTCCCGCCGTTCCCGCCGAAACCGGTGCCGGTGGTCGCGAACCCGCGGCCGCCCGGCCCGCCGGCACCACCCTGTCCACCGACACTGCTTCCGCCCCGTCCGCCGTTGCCGCCGCGGGTGGTGCCCTTACCGGTCTGCGAATTGCCGCCGCCACCGCCGGCGCCTGCGGCGCCAAAGCCCCGAGCATCGCCACCCGAACCGCCGTCGCCGCCGATGGCGGTGCCATCGAGGCTTATCGCCGGTCCGCCCCGGCCGGCCTCGCCGCCCCGGCCGAAGACACCGGCACTGCCGCCGTCGCCGCCGCGGCCACCGGTGGCCGTGCCGGCATTTGTCACCGGTGTCTGCGCCTCGCCGCCCTCGCCGCCGGTGCCGCCGTCACCGGAGAGAGCGCCGCCGTTGCCGCCGTCGCCGCCCCGACCCCCGATCGGCGTGCCCGCGGCGACGACACTGCCGCCTGCGCCGCCTGCGCCACCGTTTCCGGACAAACCGGCGTTGCCGCCGTCGCCGCCACGGCCACCTCCGGAACCGGCTCCGCCCGCGCCGCCGTCGCCCATCAGCGACCCGCCGTTGCCGCCGTCGCCGCCGGCCTGGCCTCCGCTGCCGGTCCCGCCGTTGCCGCCGTTGCCGAACAATCCAGCGTTTCCGCCGTTGCCTCCCGATCCGAGGGCGGTGCCGTTTCCGCCGTTGCCGCCGTTGCCCCACAGCAGACCGCCGTTACCGCCGTCCTGGTCGGGTCCGCCGTCAGCGCCATTGCCGATCAGCCACCCGCCGCTCTGGCCCGGCTCGATGCCGTCGCCGATCAGCCAGCCCCCTGGTCCGACGATCGGGGGCAGATTCGTCGCGAACCCCGTGATGCCCGTCGGCGTGATCGTCATCGGGTCCGCGCCGCGACCGCTTCGCGTGCTGGCCGGGGTGGCCAGCGACAACGTGCCGAAAAGCGCGGCGCTGCGGCCGACGGGCTCCATCGTGGGCACGTCGTCTTTGTGGCCTGATCCGTCAACGGCGACATGTCCGCCTGGGCCGACGAAACCGACCGCACCGGCCTGTGCGGTCGGCAGCCACGCCTCTCCCTGGGTCTTGCCGCTTGTGCGGCCCGCAGCTTCCGGCGCTGCGGGGGCCGGATGTATGACGGGCGGTGCCGACACTGCCACGACCGGTGCCACGCTGGGTGCCGCGGAGGGTCTCACCGAAATCTCCGGTGCAGGTGGGAATGTCAGCCCGACGCCGAGCACCACCGCGAGGGTTCCAACTCGACCGACGACCGCTGCATGCCTCGGCGGCTCAATCGTGAAGCGCTTCATGTGTTTTCCTCGAATGGGTAGGTCGCCACGGTCAACGCAGCCAGGGGTGCAGCACCGGGGGCTGCGCGGGCGGTTGCGTGGCCGGGTCCGGCGCCTGTCCGGGGCTCTGCGGCGTGGACTGGGTTTGTTCGAATATCCCCGTTCCGGGTATCTGGTGAAGCTCGCCGGGCGATTGCGGCGGGGTCTGCGCGGTCAACGGCGCCACGCACTTTCCGGCACTCTCGTCCCATTCGCCGCCACTACCAACACAGCAGCCGCGTTTCACCCCGTTGAGCTTGAGGCATTCGTCGTAGACTTCGATATCCCACGCGGCCTGTGAGATCGCGGGTTGTGCGAGGCCGCCGATCGCCAGCGCGATCGCCGCCGCGCCGAACACGGTGGCCGACATGTGCTTGCGCCCGCTGGGGATGCGCGTCAGGTAGGTGGTCATCGCATTTCCTTCCGTTGGGTGCGGCCCGGGATGAGCCGCCGCGGGTGTCGCCCGTCCCCGGCGGGCGGATTCCACGATCGGGCACCGACTGGGGATCGACATCGGCAGAAATTGCCCATCTTGCGCCGCCGTCATCATGCGCAGAATCGCGTTTTCGCAGGTTAGGCGGTCAAATCTCGGTAGCATCGCTTCGTGAAGCTCACCGAGCGTGAGCGCGAGCTGGCCGAACTCGTCGCCAGCGCCGACCGAGCGCGAGCCGGTTCGGGCGGCGCGGTCATCGTCTGCGGTGAATCCGGCGCCGGCAAGACGACGCTGGTCGAGGCTTTCGTCTCTCGCTCGCTCGCCGACGAGCGCGTTCTGGTCGCCGGGTGCGATGCACTGGCTACTCCGCGGCCCCTGGGGCCTTTCCACGACCTCGCGGAGCACCTGGATCAGCGCACTGGAAACTTGCTGCGCGGCGGCGACCGGCCCCATGAGATCTTCTCGGCCGTCTTCGAAGAGCTGAGCAGGCAGCCCACGGTGGTCGTGGTCGACGATCTGCAGTGGGCCGATGAGGCCACGGTCGACCTGCTGCGCTTCCTGCTAGGACGCGTCAACCGCACCCAGCTGCTGGTGGTCGGCACGGTTCGAGACGACGAGGTCCCCACCGCCCACCCGGTGCGTTCGTTGCTCGGTGACGTCGCCCGTTCCCCGTGCGCGACGTCGATCACGCTGCCACCGCTGAGCCTGCGCGCGGTCACCGACCTTGTCGGTGATCGCCCCGTCGATCCCGTTTGGCTGCACCGCATCTCGGGCGGTAACGCGTTCTTCGTCGTCGAGATGCTCGACCACCGTAGCGGTGATCTGCCGACCACGGTGCGCGACGCGATCCTGGCCCGTACCGTCGGGCTTGACGATGCGGCATGGGATCTGCTGTACCTGCTGGCGGTTGCACCGGGGGCGATCCCGGACTACCTGCTCGCCGATCTGGGTGTGACGCGGGCTGCACTGGGCGCACTCGGCGATGCCAACCTCATCCGACGTACGGAGCGCGGCATCGCCTTTCGCCACGACCTGTGCCGGCTCGCGGTCGTCAGCGTCATTCCGGCAGGGATCGACGCCGGCCTGCACCGTCGGATGATCCACGCCTACGACGATGAAGCCGTACCTCCGGCCGATCCCGCGGTGCTGACCCATCACGCGCTCGGCGCGGGCGACGCCGATCGCATTCGCCGCGCTGCCACCGAAGCCGGACGGGCCGCCGCGCGATCCGGTGCGCACACGCAAGCGGTCGAGTTCTACGGGATCGCACTGGACCGCGGCGGCGCTCCGATGTCGCCCGACAGCGAGGCCGAGTTGCTCGAACTCCTCGCCGAGGAGTCGTTCTTGACCGCCCGGCTCGACGACGCGATCACCGCGCGCCACCGCGCCCTGCGGCTACGCGAACAGGCGGCTGACAAGGCCGCGGTGAGCCTCAACCACCAGGCCTTGTCAATTCTGGAGTGGAGCAACGGAAATCGCGTCGCGGCCGAACACCACGCCGCCCGAGGTGTGCAGGTGCTCGACGGACACCTCGACCCGGAAAACAAGCCAGGGCTTGCCCTCTTCGGTCACGCGCTCACCTCACAGGGATATTTCGCCGCGATGACACGGGATTTCATCGCCGCGAACGATCTGCTCGCCGAGGCCGCTGGATGCGCGGAGAAGGTCGATGACCCCGCATTGACCGCCCGCGTCGCGATCATCAAGGGTCTCTGCGCGTCGTTGGCCGGGGAAAGCACCGGTCGCGACGCGCTGTGGTCGGCGGTCAGATCGGCGCCCGAGTATCTGGACGAAATCTACGCGTTCGGGTGCAGCCACCTGGGCCTGGTCGACCTCGAGCAGCGCAGACTCCATCAGGCCGAAGAGGTCATCGACAGTAGATTCTCGCTGAGCGTGGACCGCGACGTGCCGCTGGCCCGCTCCTACCAACACATCCACCGCGCCCGGCTCAAACAGATGGTGGGGGAGTGGGATGACGCGATCGTCGATGCCAAGGCGGTCCTCGACATCCCCGGCGTGCCGTTGGCCCGTTCGTGGGCTCGTCTCGTTCAAACGCTGATCGCCCTTCGTAGGGAAGGGAAGACGGAAGTCGCGGGTATCGACGAGGCGTGGCGAGTTCTGCGCCACTGCGGAGATACCCTCGCCGCGTTTCCCGCGACGGTGATCGCCGAATCGGCTTGGCTCACCGAAACCTCCGACGACCGTCTCGCCGAGTGCCGCGCGATCCTCGATCGCGGTCACGCCGAGGGCCTCGAATATGCCCGCGGCGAACTGGCGATGTGGTTGCGGCGGATGGATTTCGATATCAATGCTGTCGGTGTCGCGCAGCCGTATCGGTTCTTCCTGGACGGGGAGTTCGAAGCGGCGGCCGATGAGTTCCAACGGCTTTCGATGCCGTACGAGGCGGCGCTCGCCCTGACCGACACCGGTGAGCCCGCCCGGACCCGCCGCGGGCTCGACATGCTCGACCTGCTCGGCGCCGCTGCCGTCACCGCCAAGATCCGGCGCGACCTTCGGGCGCGCGGGGTTACCGCGGTGCCCGCCCGTCGCCGTCCGACCACACTGGCCAACGCGTGCGGCCTCACCACGCGACAACTCGACGTCCTCCGGTTGATGGGTCAGGGGTTGACCAACGCCGAACTCGCCGAGCGCTTGTTCCTGTCGGTCAGGACAATCGACAAGCACGTGGCCGCGATCCTCGACAAACTGCAGGTTGGAAACCGGCGCGACGCCGTCCGCCGCGCACGCGCGCTGGGAATTCTGGACTCAGCTGGGTGACGGACGGTCCGCGATGACCCGCGAGCGTGCGCAAACTCGCGCTCGAACGCGGCGTGTCGCCCTCAAACACGCACGCTCGCGCCAAAAGGGAAGGGAGCACACCCCCGGTGGGTCAGTCCTGCCAGCCCGCGTGGATGAACGTGTCGGCGAACCGCTTCATCGCGTCCTGCTTCTTGTCCAGCGGCGCGTCGAAGCCCAGGCCCTCCATCACCCACGGCATCACGATGTTGTCGGTGACGCCCGCCTCGGCAAGCTCACGGTGCCCGTCGACGTCGAACTTGTCGATGCACACCGCCTGGAACTCGAACGGCTCGTCCTGCCGCCCGAATTCGGCGAGCAGCGCTTTGAGCTTGCCGATGGTCTCGGCCAGTTCGGCACACGTCATCATCGCGCTGGTCCAGCCGTCGCCGATACGGGCTGCTCGCTTGAGCGCCACGTCGGTGTGGCCGCCGACATAGAACGGCACCGGCTTGCTGGGCGCCGGGCTCATCTGCAGCCTGTCGAAGTCGTAGAACTCGCCGTGGAACTCCACCATGCCGCCGGCGAGCACGAGCTTGATCACCTCGATCATCTCGTCGACGCGTTTGCCGCGTTTGGTGTAGGGCTGGCCGCACCATTCGAATTCCTCGGGCGCCCAGCCGATCCCGACCCCGAAACCGAACCGGTTGCCGGTGAGGTTGGCGACCGAGCCGACCTGACGTGCCAGCAGCAACGGGTTGCGTGAGCCCAGCTTCATCACGTTGGTGTAGAACCGCAGCGTCGAGGTCACCGCCCCCATCGCGCCGGCAGCGATCAGCGGATCGACCCAGGGCGTGTCGGCGTTCCACATCCGCGAGCCGTCCGGCGTGTACGGGTAGTCCGCCGACTGCTTCTCCATGTAGAAGATCGAGTCCGGCAGCGCGATCGAGGCGAAACCGACTTCCTCGCCGGTCTTGGCGATCTCGATCAGCTGGTCGATCTGGCACATCGGCACCGCGCAGGTGTACTTCATGGCTTATCGGCTCCCACGACCCACATCGAGAAGTACTGCGACCCGCCGCCGTACGCGTGCCCCAGCGCCTTGCGCGCATTCGGCACCTGATGGTCACCCGCCTTGCCCATCACCTGGATCGCCGATTCGGCGAACCGGATCATGCCCGACGCGCCGATCGGGTTCGACGACAGCACCCCGCCCGACGCGTTGACGGGTATGCGGCCGCCGATCGCGGTCTCGCCGGCCTCGGTGAGCTTCCATCCCTCGCCCTCCGGTGCGAAACCGAGGTTCTCCAACCACATCGGCTCGAACCAGGAGAACGGCACGTAGATCTCGGCGGCGTCGATCTCGTCGATGGGGTTGGTGATCCCGGCCGCCTGCCACAGCGCCTTGGCGGCGTCGCGGCCGGCCTGCGGGTTGACCTGGTCGCGACCCGAGTAGGCCAGCGGTTCGGTGCGCAGCGCGGTGGCGTGGATCCACGCAACGGGATGGCCTTCGGCGACCCGATTGTCGGCGATCTCCTCGGCGCCGATCACCATCGCGCAGGCCCCGTCCGAGGACGGGCAGGTCTCGTCGAACCGGATCGGGTCCCACAGCATCTGGGACGACAGCACCTTCTCCAACGTGATGTCGGGCTGATGCAGATGCGCCAGCGGGTTCTTGGCCCCGTTGAGCCTGTCCTTGACCGCCACCATGGCACCGATGTGCGTCGGCGCCCCTGAGCGACGGATGTAGGCGCGCACGTGCGGCGCGAAGTATCCGCCCGCACCCGCGCCGACGGGCTTGGTGAAGGGCACCGGAATGCTCAACGCCCACATGGCGTTCGACTCGGACTGCTTCTCCCACGCCATCGCCAACACCCGGCGGTACTTGCCCGACTGGACCAGGCTGGCCGCCACGATCGCGGTCGACCCGCCCACCGAGCCCGCGGTGTGCACCCGGATCAACGGTTTACCGGTGGCGCCCACGGCGTCGGCCATGAACAGCTCGGGCATCATCACGCCCTCGAAGAAGTCCGGTGCCTTACCGACCACCACGGCGTCGATGTCGTCCATCGTGGCGCCCGAATCGGCCAGCGCCCTGTCGATGGCCTCGCGGACAAGGCCGCTCATCGACACGTCGTGACGCTTGGAGACGTACTTCGTCTGCCCGGTGCCCAGCACAGCGGCGAGATTCTTGGCCATCAGCTCGATCCTTTGCTCTTCGCGCAGGCGCTCATCGCCCCTCCAAGGTGCATACCAGATTCTGTTGCAGCGCAGGACCACTGGTGGCGTGCGCGAGGACCCGCTGCGCGGATCCGTCGAAGATGTGCTGCGCGGCGAAACCGATGCGCTCCAGCCCGGCCGAGAACATCGGGTTGGCGGCCAGCGCACCGCCCGACGGGTTCACCTTCGTCGACGACGGCAGCCCGATCGCCTCGGTCAGGATCAGGTGCTGGTGCGTGAACGGCGCGTAGATCTCGGCCACCTCAACGGAATCGACGTCACCACCGGTGGCGGCCTGGGCCGAGGTGGCCGTGGACGGCGAGGTGGTGAGGTCGCGGCCGCCCAGCACCGGCGTCTCGATCCGGTGCTCGATGCCGGCGATCCATGCGGGGTTTTCGCGCAGCTCGCGGGCCCGGTCACCCGCCGCGAGCACGATCGCCGACGCACCGTCGGTGATCGGCGCGATGTCGTGGCGGCGCAACGGATCCGCGAAGTAGGGCCGCTCGAGCAGCTCCTCGATGGACGTCGCCGGTTTCTCGCTGTCGGTGCGGCCGGCGGCGGCCATCGAGTCCAACGCCACCTGCGCCATCTGCTCAGCCGTCCACTTGCCGGCGTCGAGGCCGAGCCGCGCCTGCAGCCCGGCGATCGACACCGAATCCGGCCACAGCGGCGCCATGCTGTACGGATCGGTCTGCAGTGCGAGGATCCGGCGCAGCACGCCCGCGCTGGACTTGCCGAAGCCGTACACCAGCGCGGTGTCGACCTCACCGGTCAGCACCTTGATGTAGGCCTCATACAGCGCCCATGCCCCATCCATCTCCACATGCGACTCGTTGATCGGCGGCACCGCGCCGATCGAGTCGATCGCCGAGATGAACGAGAACGCGCGCCCGGCAAGGTAATCCGAGGATCCGGAGCACCAGAACCCGATGTCGGTCTGCTGCAGGCCGAGTTCCTCGTAGAGCTGGTGGAAGCACGGCATCAGCATTTCGACACCGTTGGTGGTGCCGTCGGTGCGACGCACATGCGGCGCATGCGCGAAGCCGACGACCGCTACATCTCTCGCCAAAGTCATGTCAGGCCTTCACAGGTGGTGCTTGTAGGAGTCGTAATCGGCGTCGGGCTCGCCCGTCGGCCGGAAGTAGTCGATGTTGTCGATGCCCAGGCCCCACTCTTCGCGGGGCTTCCACACGGCCTGCACCCGCATCCCCATCCGCACCTCGGCGGCGTCGATCTCGGTGACCAGGTGCAGGAACGGGATGTCTGCGCCGTCGAGCAGCACGTAGGCCGCGACGTAGGGCGGCTTGATGCGCTGCCCGGCGAACGGGATGTTGATCACGGCGAACGTGGTGACGGTGCCCTTGTCCGGCAGCTCGACAAACTCGTCGAGCGCCAGGCCGGTGGCCGGATCGGCCTCCTTGGGCGGGAAGTACACCTTGCCCGGCTTGCCGTCGCGGCCGCGCTTGGTCCGCGCGCCCAGCAGCTTGCCCTCCTCGAGCGCGCGCAGGAACACGCTCTCGGGCAGCGACGCGGTGTGCTGGATCTCGATTGTCGACGGGCTCACCTGCACGGTGACGGGTTCCCGGTCGTCGGGCTGGCCTTCGGGCTCCGGCTGGTCGCCGAGCGTGAAGTACGCGATGTCGGTGATCGCGCCGACCGGTTCGTCGACCCAGTGCGCAGAGACCCGGGCGCCGGTGCTGATCGCATCGGGTGAACCGGCGTCGACCGCGTGCAAGAGCGCGGTGTCCGCGCCGTCGAGTTTGATCAGCGCCCACGCGAACGGGCGGTCCAGCGGTTGACTCTCCAGTGGCGCGGGCTGCCACGTCCAGGACTGGACGGTGCCGACGGGGCGCACCGGTACGATTTCCGTCAATCGTTCGTAGGTGACGGGGTCGAACTCCGCAGGCGGCACGTGCACTCGCCCGTCGGAACCGCGCACGCCGACGATGCGTCGCTCGCGCAGGGCGGTGAAGAACTGGGACAGGATTGGCCCTACTGAACGGGTGTAGTCGAATGAGAGCTTCAGCGGTGCTGAAAGCGGTGGCTCATGCGGATCGATCTGCACCGGGCTGCTATGGCTGGTGGTCACGGCATCGAGTAGAACAGGTTCTAACAATGGTTTCAAGGACAGGTGGAGAGGCGGAGCTGATGAAAGTACGGGCGGGGTGGTGGGAATGAAGCTCGGACTTCAGCTGGGGTATTGGGGCGCGCAACCGCCCGACAACCACGCGGAACTGGTCGCCGCCGCCGAGGACGCCGGTTTCGACACCGTGTTCACCGCCGAGGCCTGGGGGTCGGACGCCTACACCCCGCTGGCCTGGTGGGGCCGCGAAACCAAGCGGATGCGGCTGGGCACCTCGGTGGTGCAGTTGTCCGCGCGGACCCCGACCGCCTGTGC
Organism: Mycolicibacterium pulveris; assembly: GCF_010725725.1. Lineage (NCBI taxonomy): Bacteria > Bacillati > Actinomycetota > Actinomycetes > Mycobacteriales > Mycobacteriaceae > Mycobacterium > Mycolicibacterium pulveris. The sequence continues at coordinate 2,988,953 of NZ_AP022599.1, forward strand.
GATGGCGGCGCTGACACTGGATCACCTCTCCGGCGGCCGCCACATCCTCGGCCTCGGGGTGTCCGGGCCGCAGGTCGTGGAGGGCTGGTACGGGCAGCGGTTCCCCAAACCGTTGGCCCGCACCCGCGAGTACATCGACATCCTGCGTCAGGTGTGGGCCCGCGAGGCGCCGGTGCGCAGCGACGGCCCGCACTATCCGCTGCCGCTGACCGGTGAGGGCACCACCGGGCTGGGTAAGAACCTCAAGCCGATCACGCATCCGTTGCGCGCGGACATTCCGGTGATGCTGGGCGCCGAGGGACCCAAGAACGTGGCGCTGGCCGCGGAAATCTGCGACGGCTGGCTGCCGATCTTCTACTCGCCGCGCATCGCGGGCATGTACAACGAGTGGCTCGACGAGGGCTTCGCCCGCCCGGGCGCCCGCCGCAGCCGCGAGGACTTCGAGATCTGCGCGACGGCGCAGGTGGTGGTCACCGACGACCGCGCCGAGATGATGGAGCTGATGAAGCCGCACCTGGCGCTCTACATCGGCGGAATGGGTGCCGAGGACACCAACTTCCACGCCGACGTGTACCGCCGGATGGGCTACTCCGAGGTCGTCGACGACGTCACCCGGCTGTTCCGCAACGACCGCAAGGACGAGGCCGCCAAGGCCGTTCCCGACGAGCTGGTCGACGACTCCGCGATCGTCGGCAACCTCGACTACGTGCGCGAGCAGATCAAGGCGTGGGAGGCCGCCGGCGTGACGATGATGGTCGTCGGCGCCCGCTCGGTCGAGCAGATCCGCGACCTCGCCGCGCTGGTGTAAAGCGGGTCCTCGCTGCGTGAGCGCTCACCGAGTAGACACTTCCTTGCCAGGTGTCTACTCGGCGTCTTAGATTGACGCGATGACCCAGCACACCATCGCAGGCACCGTTCTGACGATGCCGGTGAAGATCCGCAAGGCGCACCAGCACATGGCGATGTTCTCGGTGGACGCCGACGCCGCCCAGCGGTTGATCGATTACAGCGGCCTGACGGTCTGCCGCTACCTGCCGGGCCGCGCGATCGTCGTGTTGATGCTGATGCGATACGAGGACGGCGACTTGGGCCAGTACTACGAGTACGGCACGAACATCATGGTGAACCCGCCGGAGGACACCCGTCCGCCGGGCAGCTGGAGCCCGCGCGCGCTGCAGTCGGCGGGCGCGTTCGTCCACCACCTTCCCGTCGACCAGGCGTTCACCCTGGAGGCGGGCACCAAGATCTGGGGCTATCCGAAAGTCATGGCGGACTTCACCATCCGTGACGGGCACACGTACTCGTTCGACGTGACCATCGACGGCCGGTTCGCCGTCGGCATGGACTTCCGGCGCGGGTTGGCCGTGCCGTCGCGGTTCACGTCCAAGCCGCAGGCCCATCCCACGTACTCCTACCGCGACGGGGTGGTGCGCCGCACGCTCGGCGAGATGACGCTTTCCGACGTGCGTTACCGGCTTGGCGGCGCCCGGGTGCGCCTCGGTGATCATCCGTACGCCAAAGAGCTCGCGTCCCTTGGCTTTCCGAAACGCGCGCTCCTCTCGAGTTCGGCAGGCAACGTGGAGATGACGTTCGCAGACGCGCAGGAGGTTCACCCATGACCGCAATCACACAGCCGACCAAACCCGACGTCGACCTGACCGACGGCAACTTCTATGCCGGGGACTCGCGATCGGTCTACAAGTGGATGCGCGAAAACGAACCGGTCTTCCGCGACCGCAACGGATTGGCCGCTGCCTCAACCTATGCCGCGGTGATCGAGGCGGAACGCAAACCGGAGTTGTTCTCCAACGCCGGCGGGATCCGGCCCGACCAGCCCGGCGTCGAGATGATGATCGAGATGGATGACCCGCAGCACCTGCTGCGCCGCAAGCTCGTCAACGCCGGCTTCACCCGCAAGCGCGTCAAGGACCTCGAGGGCTCGATCGGGAACCTGTGCGACACGTTGATCGACAACGTGTGTGAGCGCGGCAAATGCGACTTCGTCTGGGACATCGCCGCGCCCCTGCCGATGGCGGTCATCGGCGACATGCTCGGCGTGCGCCCCGAGGAACGCGAGATGTTCCTGAAGTGGTCCGACGATCTGGTCAGCTTCCTGAGCAGCACCGCCGACCCGGAAAAATTCCAGCTGACGATGGACGCCTTCGCCGCCTACAGCGAGTACATGATGGGCATGATCGCGGAACGTAAGGAAACGCCGACCGACGATCTGGTGAGCGTGCTGGTGCACGCCGAGGTCGAGGGCAGCAAGCTCGAAGACCATCAGATCGTCACCGAGGTGCTGCTGCTGTTGATCGGCGGCGACGAAACCACCCGCCATACCCTCTCCGGCGGCACCCGCCAGCTGATCCTGCACCCCGACCAGCATCAGCGGCTGCGCAATGACCTGTCGTTGCTGCCCAACGCGATCGAGGAGATGCTGCGCTGGACGGCGCCGGTGAAGAACATGGCGCGCACCGTCACCGCCGACACCGAATTCCACGGCACCGCACTCAAAGAGGGCGAGAAGATGATCCTGCTGTTCGAGTCGGCGAACTTCGACGAAAAGGTGTTCGAGAATCCCGAGGTCTTCGACATCGAGCGCTACCCCAACAACCACCTGGCGTTCGGCTTCGGTACGCATTTCTGTCTGGGCAACCAGCTGGCCCGGCTGGAGCTGTCGATCATGCAGACCAAGCTGCTGCAGCGGCTGCCCGACCTGCGGCTGGCCTCCGACGACGAATTGCCGTTGCGCCCCGCTAATTTCGTGTCCGGGCTGGAGCGGATGCCCGTGGTGTTCACGCCGTCGAAGCCGGTGAACTAGTCCCAGTGCACGTGGCTGGTGCCCAGCGGCCACCGGCGGCGCACCCACTTGTGCGCCTCGACGGTGACCAGGACCGACACCGCCACGACGACGGCCCGCACCCAGGCCTCCGCGCTGATCGGTTCGACGCCGAGCACGAACTGCGTGGGCGGAAAGTACAGCGCGGACACGTGTAGCGTGATCGCGCCGAGCGTGGCCCAGAACAGGAACGGGTTGCCCCACGGGGTGATGGTGAACAGCGACCGGTTCTCCGCGCGGGCGTTTCCGGCCTGAAAGATGTTGTAGATCACCAGGGTTGTCAACGCCACGCTCTGCGCCGCGACCAGCGAGTCGTCGCGGCCGAGCTGCCAATGGAACATGTACAGCGCACCGGCGGCCATCACGATGCCGACGAGCAACGTGCGTTCCCACATCATCGCCGACAGGACGCCTTCGCGCCGCGGCCGGGGTGGGCGCTTGAGCACGTCGCGGCTGCCCGGCTCGAACGCCAGCGCCAGGTCCTGCACCCCGTTGGTGACCAGGTTCAGCCACAGGATCTGGGCCGGGATCAGCAGCAGCGGCCAACCGAGCCACACCGACACCAGGATGGCCGCGGTTTCCGCCACGGCCGTGGAGATGAGGAAGAACGCGACCTTGCGGATGTTGGCGAAGGCGATGCGGCCCTCCTCGACAGCGCTCACGATGCTGACGAAGTTGTCGTCGGACAGCACCATGTCAGAGGCTTCGCGTGCCACGTCGGTGCCCGATCGGCCCATCGACACGCCGATGGCGGCCGCACGCAGCGCCGGGGCGTCGTTGACGCCGTCGCCGGTGACCGCGACGACGTGGTCTCGGTCCTGCAGGGCGCGCACGATTCGGAGCTTGTCATTGGGCGAAACCCGTGCATACACCGAGATCTCGTCGACGAGGTCGCGCAGGTCATCATCGTCGAGGTGGCGCATCTCGGCGCCGGTCAGGACCCGGCCGTCGTGGTCGTCGAGGATGCCGAGCATGCGCGCGATGGCCCGCGCGGTGATCGAGTGATCACCGGTGATCATCACGACCCGCACCCCCGCGGAGTGACACTGCGCGATCGCCTCGCGCACGCCCTCACGCGGCGGATCCATCATCGCCTGGAACCCGACGAGCACGAGGTCGTCCGGATCGGTGTAGTCGCCCGGCGGGGCGTCGTCGCCGGTCAGCGACCGTACGGACTCGGGGCCGAGCCTGCGGTACGCCATCCCCAGCACCCGCATCCCGCGGGCCGCGAGTTCGCGCACCGCGGTGTGCAGCGTCTCCGGATCGAAGGGGACCGGCCCCCGATCGGTGTTCATCGTCGTGCACATCGAGATGATCCGCTCGGGTGCGCCTTTGACGAACACCGCGTGCCCGCCGTCGTACTCGCGGATCGTGGCCGAGTATCGGCGGTGCGACTCGAACGGGATCTCGGCCACGACCCGGTGGCGGGCGCGGAGTTCACCGGGGTCGATGCCCGCCCGGTCCGCGGCCACCAGCAGTGCGACCTCGGTGGGATCACCGGTGGTGACGGGGCCCTGGGCGGTCTTGACCAGATCGGCTTCGTTGGTGAGCACACCGGTGGTCAACACCATTTCCACGGTCGGACCCGCGCCCCGCAGCTCGGGGGCGTCGTAGCTGCGCCCGCCGGCCCACACCGCCTGCACCGTCATGCGGTTCTCGGTGAGGGTGCCGGTCTTGTCCGAGCCCACCACCGTCGTGCTGCCCAGCGTCTCCAGTGCCGGCAGCCGGCGCAGCACCGCGTTTCGCCGTGCCATACGGGTCACCCCGATGGCGAAGGTGACGGTCATCGCCACCGGAAGGCCTTCGGGCACGGCCGACACCGCCATCGCGACGGCGACGCGGAGCATCTGGCCGACCGACTCGCCGAGCAGCACACCGGATACGAACGCGATGATCGCCGCGATGAAGACCGAGACGCCGATGATCTGCGCGAACTTGGCCATCCGCGCCTGCAGGGGCAACTCGCCGGCCTCTTCGGTGCGGATGCTCCCGGCGATCGATCCGAGCTCGGTGTCGTCCCCGGTGGCCACCACGTACCCGCGGCCGCGGCCGCTGGCGACGATGGTGCCGGTGAACGCCATCGAGTGGCGATCGGCCGCGCCCGCGTTCTCCTGCACCGGCGCGGTCGCCTTGGTGACCGGCAGCGACTCGCCGGTGAGCAGCGACTCGTCGATGGTCAGGCTGTTCACTGCGCTGAGCCGGATGTCGGCGGGCACCCGGCTGCCCGACTCCAGCAGAACCACATCGCCGGGTACGACGTCGCGGCTGTCGATCTCCCATTCCTGTCCGTCGCGCACCACCCGGCAGTGCGGCACCTGAAGCTGCATCAGTGCCTGCACGGCGTCGGCGGCGCGGCGTTCCTCGTGGAACCCGATCACCGCGTTGAGCAGCAGCGCGACCGCGATCAGGGCGGTGTCGAGCAGCTCACCCAGTGCCAGGGTCACCACGGCGGCGACGACGAGGATGAGGATGAACGTGCTGGAGAACTGGCGCAGGAACACCACGATCGCGCGCGGCGGCGGTTGCTCGCGGATGCGGTTCGGGCCGTACCGCTTCAACCGTGCTTCTGCCTCTTCGGCCGTCAGACCATGCGGTGAGGTCGCCAATGACTCTTCGACGTCGGCGACGGTTCTGGCGTGCCAAGGGATTTCGCCGGTTACGCGGGCCGAGCTTTCGGTCATCGGCAACTAGCGTAACGACAACACCGAGCATTCGGCGCGCTCATGTCCCACCAGGGGGCATGAGCGCGCCGAAGTCGCTATTTCATCTTGAAGTTGGGGGCGCGTTTCTCCTTGAACGCCAGCGGTCCTTCCTTGGCGTCCTCGGACAGAAACACCTTGATGCCGATCTGGGTGTCGATCTTGAAGGCGTCGTTCTCGTGCATGCCCTCGGTTTCGCGGATCGTCTTGAGGATGGCCTGCACCGCCAGCGGGCCGTTATTGTTGATCACCTCGGCGATCTCCAGCGCCTTGTCCAGCGCCGACCCGTCGGGCACCACGTAGCCGATCAACCCCATGTCCCGCGCCTCGGCGGCGGTGATGTGCCGTCCGGTCAGCAGCAGGTCGCAGGCCACGGTGTAGGGGATCTGGCGCACCAGGCGCACCGCGGAACCACCCATCGGGTACAGGCTCCACTTCGCCTCGGAGATGCCGAACTTCGCGCTCTCACCGGCGATACGGATGTCGGTGCCCTGCAGGATCTCCGTGCCGCCTGCGATCGCGGGCCCCTCGACCGCGGCGATCAGCGGCTTGGTGAGCCGCCTGCCCTTCAGTAGCGCGTCGATGCGCGACGGGTCGTAGCTGCCGTCCTTGAACGAATCGCCCGGTGGCTTGGCGGTCGCGGCCTTGAGGTCCATGCCCGCGCAGAAGTAGCCGCCTGCGCCGGTGAGGATGGCGGTGCGGATCTCGGGATCGTTGTCGACGCGGTCCCAGGCCTCGACCATGATCGAGAGCATCTCGGTCGAAAGCGCGTTGCGCGCCTCCGGCCGGTTCAAGGTCAGGATCAGAGTGTGTCCGCGCTGCTCAATGAGGGCGTCGGGGCTCTTCTCAGAGGCTTCTGTGTCGCTCACGTACGGTTCTCTTTCCAGCGTCGATGGCACAGACTTGAATGAAAATGTAACACGTTCTAGTTTAGGTTCCGTGGCCCTGAACATTGCTGATCTTGCCGAGCACGCGATCGACGCGGTGCCTGACCGTGTCGCCCTGATCTGCGGCGAAGACCAACTGACCTACGCGCAATTGGAGGAGAAGGCCAACCGGCTGGCCCACTACCTCATCGACAAGGGCGTCAAGAAGGACGACAAGGTCGGCCTGTACTGCCGCAACCGCAACGAGATCGTGATCGCGATGCTCGGCATCGTAAAGGCCGGCGCCATCCTGGTCAACGTCAACTACCGCTATGTCGAGGGCGAGCTGAAGTACCTGTTCGAGAACTCCGACATGGTCGCGTTGGTGCACGAGCGCCGCTACGCCGACCGGGTCGCCAACGTGCTGCCGGAGACGCCCGGCCTGAAGACGGTGCTGGTGGTCGAGGATGGCAGTAGCGAGGACTTCAAGCGCTACGGCGGGGTGGAGATCAACGAAGCGCTGAGCCAGGGGTCGCCGGATCGCGACTTCGGCGAACGCAGCGCCGACGACATCTACCTGCTCTACACCGGCGGCACCACCGGCTTCCCCAAGGGCGTGATGTGGCGCCACGAAGACATCTACCGAGTGTTGTTCGGCGGCACCGACTTTGCGACGGGCGAGTTCGTCAAGGACGAGTACGACCTGGCCAAGGCGGCCACCGAGAACCCGCCGATGATCCGCTACCCGATTCCGCCGATGATCCACGGCGCCACCCAGTCGGCCACCTGGATGTCGCTGTTCTCCGGCCAAACCACGGTGTTGGCACCGGAATTCGAGCCCGACGAGGTGTGGCGCACGGTCGAGAAACACAAGGTGAACCTGCTGTTCTTCACCGGCGATGCGATGGCCCGACCGCTGCTCGACGCGCTGCTCGCGCAACAGGCCAAGGGCAAGGACTACGACCTGTCGTCGTTGTTCCTGCTGGCCAGCACCGCCGCGCTGTTCTCCTCCAGCATCAAGGAGAAGTTCCTCGAGCTGCTGCCCAACCGGATCATCACCGACTCGATCGGGTCATCCGAGACCGGGTTCGGCGGCACCAGCGTCGTGGCCAAGGGACAGCAGAACGCCGGCGGGCCGCGGGTGACCATCGACCACCGCACCGTCGTGCTCGACGAGGACGGCAACGAGGTCAAGCCCGGCTCCGGTGTGCGCGGCCTGATCGCCAAAAAGGGCAACATCCCGCTCGGCTACTACAAGGACGAGAAGAAGACCGCGGAAACCTTCAAGACCTTCAACGGGATTCGCTACGCCATCCCGGGCGACTATGCGACGGTCGAGGCCGACGGCACCGTGACGATGCTCGGCCGCGGCTCGGTGTCGATCAACAGCGGCGGCGAGAAGATCTATCCCGAAGAGGTGGAGGCCGCGCTCAAGGGCCACCCGGACGTGTTCGACGCGCTCGTCGTCGGCGTGCCCGATCCGCGGTTCGGCCAGCACGTCGCCGCGGTGATCCAGCCGCGCGAAGGTGCGCGGCCGACGCTGGCCGAACTCGACGCGTTCGTCCGCAACGAGATCGCGGGATACAAAGTGCCGCGCAGCATCTGGTTCGTCGACGAGGTGAAGCGTTCGCCCGCGGGCAAGCCAGACTACCGGTGGGCCAAGGAGCAGACCGAGCAGCGCCCCGCCGACGAAGTGAACGCCAACCACGTGGGAACCGCTACTTGATGCGCACCGAGCTGTGTGACCGCTTCGGCATCGACTACCCGATCTTCGTCTTCACGCCGTCGGAGAAGGTGGCGGCGGCGGTGAGCAGGGCCGGGGGCCTCGGCGTGCTCGGCTGCGTGCGGTTCAACGACCCTGATGACCTCGAGAACGTGCTGCGGTGGATGGACGAGAACACCGACGGCAAGCCTTACGGCGTGGACGTGGTGATGCCCGCCAAGGTGCCGCAGGAGGGCACCGCGGTCGACATCGACAAGCTCATCCCGCAGGGCCACCGCGACTTCGTCGCGAAGACCCTTGCCGACCTTGGTGTTCCGCCGCTGCCCGAGGACGGCTCGCGCAGCGAAGGGGTGCTCGGCTGGCTGCATTCGGTGGCCCGCTCCCATGTGGAGGTCGCGCTGCGGCATCCGATCAAGCTGATCGCCAACGCGCTCGGTTCACCGCCGAAAGACGTCATCGACCAGGCTCACGACGCCGGTGTGCCGGTGGCGGCGCTGGCGGGTAGCGCCAAACACGCACTGCGCCACGTCGAGAACGGGGTCGACATCGTCGTCGCCCAAGGTCATGAGGCGGGTGGGCACACCGGTGAGATTGGTTCGATGGTGCTGTGGCCCGAGATCGTCGACGCCGTCTCCGAGCGGGCGCCCGTGTTGGCGGCGGGTGGAATCGGCACCGGCCGACAGGTTGCCGCCGCGCTCGCGCTCGGCGCGTCCGGGGTGTGGATGGGTTCGGCGTTTCTGACCTCGGCCGAATACGACCTCGGCCATCGCAACCCCAGTGGCACCTCGACGATTCAGGAGGCGCTGCTGCGCGCGGAGTCCAGTGACACCGTGCGCCGGCGCATCTACACCGGTAAGCCCGCTCGGCTGCTGAAGAGTAAGTGGACCGACGCCTGGGACGCGCCCGACGCGCCGGAGCCGTTGCCGATGCCGTTGCAGAACATCTTGGTCAGCGAGGCCCATCAGCGGATGAACGCCTCGGACAACCCCGACACCGTGGCGATGCCGGTCGGTCAGATCGTCGGGCGGATGAACGAGATCCGCCCGGTCGCCGACATCATCGCCGAACTGGTCCAGGGTTTCACGGACGCCACCCGCCGCCTCGACGACATCCGCGAGCAGACGTGAAAACCCCCAAAATACAGTGAATTTGGGGGTTTTCACGTCTGCTCGGCGGAAGGATGGCGTGGCTCAGAAGCCGATCGTGGTCTGCTCGTCGATCACTTTGGTTGCAGCGCCGACGATTTCGGCCTGACTGTCGAGCCCGTCGGCGTTGAGCTGCAACACGTAGAGCCCGTCGTTGCCGGGGATCACCACCGTCTTCTGCGCGACGATCTTGGTCCGCCCCTCCGACTCCCAGGTACCACCGAGTTGGTAGGCCGGGTAGTCTCCCAGCGAGCTGACCTCACCCTCGTTCAGCGGGGCCCAGCCCGGCAGGTTCTGCAGTTCGCCGGGCGCCAAGTCGATGATGGCCTGCGGGTCGACGTCGCCGGTCAGCTTCGACATCAGCGCGACGATGCTGGGGGTGTACTCGCCGGCCTCCGGACCCGTGTAGACGATGGCGCCGTACGCCCACTCCGGCGTGCTGTCGCCCGCGGGCTCCCATCCCTCGGGCACCGGCAGATCGAGGACGGGCGCACCGGGATCGCCCCGCTGGACCGGGGTTTCGGCGATGTCGTTCTCGGCGATGTAGCTCGCGATCGTCGGATGGGGCCCCGGCGCGTCCTCCTCGCGCGGTGCGATACGGGCCGTCGTCGGCGCTGCCTGTTCGGTCGTCGTGGTGCTGGTGGTGTCCGACGTGGTGGTGGGCTCGGTCGCGGTGTCGCTGTCCGAGCCGCAGCCGGCCAACACGAGCACCGACGCCGTGACCATCACGACGGCCGCCGAGATCGCCGTGGCTCTCATCACGCGGCTCCCGTCTGCCCAGGTCAGCGTCAGCAAAGCGCAAGCCAACGGCCGATCAAGCTCAACAGAGTATATTCATCCCGCCCTCGGGGCGACGGCAAATGTATCGACCCTCAAGGGCGTGTCGGTCATCGGCGGGTGGACTGCGGCCGGGGCACCGGGTACACCGGGTCGGCGCAGTCGGTGCCCTCCGCGGCCAGGTGACGTTTGATCACCTTGAACGTCTCGGTGCGCGGAAGCACGGCGCTGACCCGGACGAACGACGGCCACTGCTTCGGCCCCAAGTCGGGTTGCCCGGCCAGAAACGCCGCGAACGCCTCGGGATCGAAAACCGCGCCTTCGGTCAACGTCAGCGCCGCCATGACCTGATCGCCGACGTCGGGTGCCGGGACGCCGTAGACCGCCGCCTCGACCACGTCGGGATGGCGCAGCAGCACCCGCTCGATCGGCGCCGCGCCGAGGTTCTCCCCGTCCACCCGCATCCAGTCGCCGAGCCTGCCCGCGAAGTACGCATAGCCGTTCTCGTCGCGGTAGGCCAGGTCGCCGCTGTGGTACACGCCGCCGCGCATCCGTTCGGCGTCGGCCTCCGGGTCGTTGTAGTAGCCCTCGAAACGCCCTGCGTCCGAGACGTTCACGAGCTCACCGGTCACTCCCGGCGGGCATGGTTCGCCGGTGTCGACGTCGATGATCTCGGTGCCCGGTGGCAGCGGCCCGAGCGCGCCGGGCGGGGTGTCGGGTGTACTGGCGATCGCGATGCCGCCCTCGGTCGATCCGAAGCCGTCCATGACGACCGTGGCGAACCGCCGCGCGAACCGCTCCACGTCGGCGGGTGCCCCCTCGTTGCCGTACACCGCCCGCAGCGGGTTGTCCGCGTCGTCGGGTCGTTCGGGGGTGGCCAGGATGTAGGACAGCGGCTTGCCGACATAGTTGGCGTACGTCGCGCCGTATCGGCGCACGTCGGGCAGGAACTGCGAGGCGGAGAACTTGCGCCGCAAGGCAAGTGAGCTTTGGGATGCCAGCGCGACGGCCCAGCCCACCAGCACCGCGTTGGAGTGGAACAGCGGCATCGAGACATAGCAGACGTCCCCCGGACCCAGGTCGAAACGACCCGTCATGGTCACCCCGGCGATGGCGACCTTGCCCTGGCTGCATTTGACGGCCTTGGGATCGCCGCTGGTGCCCGACGTGTAGATCAGCATGAACAGATCGCTGGGCTTGGCCTCATGGGCGACTACCGCCGCGTCGGCGTGCGCGGCCACTTCCTGCGCCCACTGCGGCGAGTCGACGTTGACGTGCTCGACATTGCCGAGAATCTCGCTGTGTGCCGAATCAGCCAGCACCACTTGGCAATCTGCGTGTGTTATGTCCCGCTGCAGCGCCGCACCGCGGCGCACCGGGTTCAGCCCCACCGGGACGAGGCCCGTCAGGCCGGCCGCCACCAGCACCGCCGAGAACTCCGGGGTGTTCTGCAGCAGCACTCCGACGTGAGGTGGCCGGTCGGGGTCCATGCGGGCCCGTAGTGTGGCGGCCACGGCCGCACCGTGTTTGAGGTGGTCTCGCCAGCTGACGAACGTGTCTTCGAAGTACACCCCGCGGTCGTCGACGTCGGCCAGCGGCGTCAACAGGGCCGCGACGGTGGGCAGCTCGCTCACGACGAAGCCGGGGACTCCGCCAACTCCCGGCCGATGCGGAGCAATTGCCCGGTCGCGGTGCCGATCGCGAATTCGATCTGCTTGGCGGCCAGGAAGTACCGGTGCACCGGGTGGTCGATGTCGATGCCGACGCCGCCGTGCACGTGCACCGCGGTGTGTGCCACGCGGTGCCCGGCCTCGGCGGCCCAGAACGCCGCGGTGTTGACGTCGATGTCGGCGGGAAGGTCCTCGGAGAGCCGCCACGTCGCCTGTGTCAGGGTCAGCCGCAGTGCCTTGACGTCGATGTAGCCGTCGGCCAGCCGCGACGACACCGCCTGGAAGCTACCGATCGGGCGGTCGAACTGCTCGCGTTCGCGGGCGTACGCGGCGGTCAGCTCCAAGGCGCGCTCCACCACCCCGAGCTGAAATGCGCTGCGGCCCAGTGTGGCCCGTGTGCTCAGCCACGCGACGACGGCGTCGCCCTGCTCTCCGAGCATCCTGGCGCTGTCCAGTTCCACGTCCTGGAGCTGGAGCTGGCCCACGCTGCCGTGGCCCGTGGTGTCCAGCGAGGTGATGTTCACCCCGGCGTCGTCGGCCGCCACCAGGAACACCCTGGTTCCGGAATCGGTTTCGGCCGGAACGAGGAACGCGTCGGCGACGGGCCCGAACGGCACCTGGGTCCGCGAGCCGGTGAGCCGATATCCGCCGGTCCCCGACGATTGGGCCCGCACCGGGCCGTCGCCCATCTCCCCGTCCAGCGCCACGGTGACGATCTTGTCGCCCTTGACGGTGGGCACCGCCCACTGCTGCTGAATGGTCTCGGCCCCGAACGTCGCCAGCGCGCCCGCGCCGAGCACCGCCGACTCCAGGTAGGGCACCGCGGCCATCTGCCTGCCCAGCGCGGCGAGCACGGCGACCTGCTCGAGCACACCGAACCCGCCGCCGCCCAACGCTTCTGACGCTGCTGCCGAGAGCACGTCGGCTTCGATCAGCTTGGCCCACAGGTCACGGTCGAACCTTTCCTCGAGGCCGTCCAGATCCCGTTGATGTTCGGGTGTGCACACCGAATCGACGATGGTGCGGACCAGCCCGCCGAGGTCCTCGGCGGCTTCGGTTGTTCTGAAATCCATTGGGTGCCGTCCTTACCGGTTCGCTCGTGGCAGGCCCAGGGCGACCATTCCGATGATGTCGCGCTGGATCTCGTTGGTTCCGCCGCCGAAAGTCAAAATCAGACAGCTGCGGTGCATGCGCTCGACCCGGCCGCGCAGCAGCGCGCCGGGCGAACCCGGCCGCAGGGTGGCCGCGGTGCCGAGTACCTCCATCAACAGCCGGTAGGCCTCGGTGGCCAACTCGGTGCCGTAGACCTTGGCCGCCGACGCGTCGGCGGGTGACGGCGCGGCGTCTTCGGCGGACGCCAGCTCCCAGTTGATGAGCTTGAGCACCTCGGCCTTGGCGTGCACCCGGGCCAGGTTGAGCTGCACCCACTCCGAATCGATCAGGCGCTTGCCGTGCACGTCCTTGGTGTTCTGCGCCCACTCGCGAACCCCGTTGAGCGCCACGAAGATCGGCTGGGCGGAGACCAGGGCGACCCGCTCGTGGTTGAGCTGGTTGGTGACCAGCTTCCAGCCGGCGTTCTCCTCGCCGACCAGGTTCGCGACGGGAACCCGCACGTCCTGGTAGTAGGTGGCGCTGGTGTCCACGCCGGCCATGGTGTGCACCGGGGTCCAGGAGAAGCCCTCGGCGGTGGTGGGCACGATCAGCACCGAGATGCCGCGGTGCTTCTTGGCCTCCTGGTTGGTCCGCACCGCCAGCCACACGTAGTCGGCGTAGGCGATCAGGCTGGTCCACATCTTCTGGCCGTTGATCACATACTCGTCGCCGTCACGAACCGCGGTGGTCCGCAGCGCGGCCAGGTCGGTGCCCGCACCCGGCTCGGAATAGCCGATCGAGAAGTGCAGATCGCCCGAGGCGATCTTGGGCAGGTAGAACTTCTTCTGCTCGTCGGTGCCGAACGCCATGATCGTGGGCGCGACGCTGTTGATGGTCAGGAACGGAACCGGGACGTTGGCGATCGCGGCCTCGTCGTTGAAGATCAGCCCGTCCATGGGCGGGCGTTCCTGGCCGCCGTACTCCTTGGGCCAGCTCAGCGTGAGCCAGCCGTCCTTGCCCATCTGGGCGACCGTTTCGCGGTAGACATTGCCGCGGCCCATCTCGCCGTCGTTGGAGGCCAGCGCCTCGGCGCGCTCGGGCGTCATCAGCTTGGAGAAGTAAGCCCGCAGTTCGCGACGCAACTCCTCCTGCTCTGGGGTGTAGCCGATCCGCATCGCCTTGTCCTAACTTCTCTACTGTGACAACAGTGTGACAACCCGCCTGACCCGGAGTTCACCCCCGGTTGTAACACGTTCTAGTCTTGTGGGTCTAGGCCGGTGTTGCCCGGCTGCTCATGCAGCTCCAACTGCGAGGAGGTAGTTATGCGAGTGGAAGTGGACCGCGACCGTTGTGAGGGCAATGCGGTATGCGTCGGACTTGCGCCTGAGCTGTTCGAGCTCGACGACGATGACTACGCGGTGGTGAAGGCCGATCCGATTCCCGCCGACAAGGAGGAGCTCGCCCAGCGGGCGATCGAGGAGTGCCCTCGCGCCGCCCTGAACCGCCGAGACTAGAGGTATTCATAACGTGACGACAGAGCAGTCCGCAACCGACCTGTCCGGACGTGTTGCGGTGGTGACTGGTGCGGCCGCCGGGCTGGGCCGTGCGGAGGCCATCGGCCTCGCCCAGGCCGGCGCGACGGTGGTGGTCAACGACATCGCGTCCGCACTGGACAAGTCCGACGTCCTGGACGAGATCGCCGCCGCAGGCGCCAAGGCGGTCGCGGTGGCCGGTGACATCTCGCAGCGGTCGACGGCCGACGAGCTGGTCGAGACCGCCGACGGGCTGGGCGGCCTGGGCATCGTCGTCAACAATGCCGGCATCACCCGGGACCGGATGCTGTTCAACATGTCCGACGAGGACTGGGACGCGGTGATCGCCGTACACCTGCGGGGCCATTTCCTGCTGACCCGCAACGCGGCCACCTACTGGCGCGGCAAGGCCAAGGCCGGGGACGGCAAGGTCTATGGCCGGGTCGTCAACACCTCCTCGGAGGCGGGGCTGGTGGGTCCGGTCGGTCAGGCCAACTACGGCGCGGCCAAGGCAGGCATCACGGCGTTGACGCTGTCGATGTCCCGGGCGCTGGGGCGCTACGGGGTTCGCGCCAACGCGATCGCCCCGCGCGCTCGCACGGCGATGACGGCCGATGTGTTCGGCGAGGCGCCCGATCTCGCCGAAGGACAGGTCGACCCGCTGTCGCCCGAGCACGTCGTGAAACTCGTGCGGTTTCTCGCGTCGCCGGCCTCGGAAGGGGTCAACGGACAGCTGTTCATCGTCTACGGCCCCACGGTGACACTGGTGGCCGCGCCCACGGTCGAAGCCCAGTTCACGGCCCAGTCCGACGCGTGGGACCCGACGGAATTGTCGGCGACGCTACAGAAGTACTTTGCTGGCAGGGATCCCGAACGGAATTTCTCGGCCACCGCGCTGATGGGTGACTAGCGCTGACGGTCTGTTGGCGAACGGGCCCGGAGCACTAGAACACGTTCTACAATGACCCAGGTCACAGTGTCCCTGACCAGCATATTTATAACAATTTGGTCCGTTCTTGCCGTTCTTTGACACTGCGAACTTGTTCTAGTTAGGATGAGCCGGCTCACCAAGAATATCGCTTAGACCAGGGGCGGGAAGACCTCGGCGGCAAGCAGTTTGGAACTCTTCGCCAAAGAGCTCGGATCGCCCCTATCCGAGAATGGAGCCTAGGTTGATCGAACAGCTCGCGGCGCCGGCACGGGCCGTGGGCGGGTTCGTCGAGATGTCGTTCGACACTTTCGCCAAGATCTTCCGGCGGCCATTCCAGTTCCGTGAGTTTCTCGACCAGACGTGGATGATCGCGCGGGTGTCGCTGGTGCCGACGCTGTTGGTGGCGATTCCATTCACGGTGCTCGTCGCGTTCACCCTGAACATCCTGCTGCGCGAGATCGGCGCCGCCGACCTGTCGGGGGCCGGCACCGCGTTCGGCACGATCACCCAGCTCGGCCCGGTCGTGACGGTGTTGGTGGTCGCGGGTGCGGGCGCCACCGCGATCTGCGCCGACCTCGGTGCGCGCACCATCCGCGAGGAGATCGACGCGATGCGCGTGCTAGGCATCGACCCGATCCAGCGGCTGGTGGTGCCGCGCGTGTTGGCGTCGACGTTCGTCGCGCTGTTGCTCAACGGCCTGGTCTGCCTCATCGGGTTGTCCGGCGGCTATGTGTTCTCGGTCTTTCTGCAGGGAGTCAACCCGGGCGCGTTCATCAACGGCCTGACGGTGCTGACCGGCTTGGGTGAGCTCGTCATGGCCGAGATCAAGGCGTTGCTGTTCGGCGTGGTGGCCGGGCTGGTCGGCTGCTACCGGGGATTAACGGTCAAGGGCGGGCCGAAGGGAGTGGGCGTCGCGGTCAACGAAACCGTCGTGTACGCGTTCATCTGCCTGTTCGTGATCAACGTGATCATGACGGCCATCGGCGTCCGGGTGCTGGAGCGGTGATGAGCGCTCGCGCGAAGAACAGAGGGCTGCCGAGCGCTCGCGGGAAGAACAGACCGTCATGAGCTATGACGTAACGCTTCGCTTCCGCAGGCTTTTCCGCGGCGTGCCAAGGGTTGTCGACACCGTCGGCGAGCAGGCGCTGTTCTACGGCCAGACGATGCGCTACATCCCCAACGCGCTCACCCGCTACCGCAAGGAGACCATCCGGCTGGTGGCCGAGATGACCATGGGCACCGGCGCGCTGGTGATGATCGGCGGCACCGTCGGCGTCGCGGCGTTCTTGACCCTGGCCTCCGGCGGCGTCATCGCCGTGCAGGGCTACTCGTCGCTGGGCAACATCGGCATCGAGGCACTGACCGGGTTCCTCTCGGCGTTCCTCAACGTGCGCATCGTGGCTCCGGTGATCGCGGGCATCGCGCTGGCGGCGACCATCGGCGCGGGCACCACCGCGCAGCTGGGCGCCATGCGCGTGGCCGAGGAGATCGATGCGGTCGAGTCGATGGCCGTGCACTCGGTGTCCTACCTGGTGTCCACGCGGCTGATGGCCGGGCTGATCGCGATCATCCCGCTGTACTCGCTTTCGGTGCTCGCGGCGTTCTTCGCGGCGCGGTTCACCACGGTCTTCGTCAACAACCAGTCGGCGGGCCTCTACGACCACTACTTCAACACCTTTCTGGTGCCCACCGATCTGTTGTGGTCGTTTCTGCAGGCCATCGTGATGGCGGTCGCGGTGATGCTGGTGCACACCTACTACGGCTACAACGCGACCGGCGGTCCCGTTGGCGTCGGCATCGCCGTCGGTCAGGCCGTGCGGACCTCGCTGATCGTCGTCGTGACCATCACCCTGTTCATCTCACTCGCCGTCTACGGCGCGTCCGGCAACTTCAACCTCTCGGGTTAGGCGGGAATCGATGTCCGACGGTGACGCCAAGCGCAGCCACGTACGGATCGCTGCGGCGATCCTGGCTGCAATCCTGCTGGGCGCCACCGTCTTCACCTATCTGGCCTACACCGCGGCGTTCACCGCCACCGACACCGTCAGCGTCACCGCGCCGCGGGCCGGCCTGGTGATGGAACGCGACGCCAAGGTCAAGTACCGGGGTGTGCAGATCGGCAAGGTCAAGACGATCGAGTACGCCGGGGACGAAGCCAGGCTGACGCTGGCGATCGACAGCGCTGAGATGCGCTACATCCCGTCCAACGCCGTGGTGCGCATCGGCAGCACAACAGTTTTCGGTGCGAAGGCGGTGGAGTTCCTGCCTCCCGAGGAACCGGTCGGACAGCTCAAACCCGGTGCGACGGTGGCCGCGAAGGATGTTCAGCTCGAGGTCAACACGCTGTTCCAGACGCTGAACGACGTGCTGCAGAAGGTCGACCCGATCAACCTGAACGCCACGTTGAGCGCGTTGGCGGAGGGTCTGCGCGGTAACGGCGATGACCTCGGCGCCACCCTGGCCGGCCTGAATTACTATCTGGAGCAACTGAATCCGAAGTTGCCGACGTTGGGGGAGGATCTGCAGAAGACGGCGGTGGTGGCCAACATCTACGGCGACGCCGGTCCCGACGTGGCGCGCATCTTCGACAACGCGCCGGCGATCAGCGACACGATCGTCGACGAGCAGGACAACCTCAACGCGGCGCTGCTCGCCGCAACGGGGTTGGCCAACAACGGCACCGCCACGCTGGAGCCGGGAGCGGACGACTACATCGCCGCGATGCAGCGGCTGCGGGCCCCGCTGAGCGTGGCGGCCGAGTATTCGCCCGAGTACGGCTGCATCCTGGAGGGCACCGCGTTGGCGGTAGACCGGTTCGCCCCTGTCATCGGTGGTATCCGGCCGGGTCTGTTCGTCTCGTCGAACTTCCTGCCCGGCTCGCCGAGCTACACCTACCCGGAGAGCCTGCCGATCGTGAACGCGAAGGGCGGCCCGAATTGCCGTGGCCTGCCCAATGTTCCGAGCAAGCAGTTCGGCGGATCGTGGTACCGCTCGCCGTTCCTGGTCACCGACAACGCGTACGTGCCTTATCAGCCGAACACCGAGTTGCAGTTCGACGCGCCGTCGACGCTGCAGTGGCTGTTCAATGGTGCGTTCGCCGAGAGGGACGACTTCTGATGGCAAAGCGCGATCGCACGCTGCTCAACGTCAGCGTCTTCACGGTGGTGATGCTGCTGGTCGCCGGCGGGCTCGTGGTGGTGTTCGGCGAGTTCCGGTTCGCTCCGGAAAGCGGCTATCACGCGACGTTCACCGACGCGTCGCGGCTGAAGGCCGGTCAGGATGTGCGCATCGCCGGTGTTCCCGTGGGCACCGTCAACAACGTCACGCTCAACCCCGACAACACCGTCGACGTCGCGTTCGACGTCGACGACCGCTACCAGCTCTACACCTCGACACGCGCGGTGGTGCGCTACGAGAACCTCGTCGGCGACCGCTATCTCGAGATCACCTCCGGGCCGGGCGAGTTGCGTAAACTTCCTGCGGGCGCGACCATCCCACAGAAGAACACCCAGCCGGCGCTGGATCTGGACGCCCTGCTCGGAGGTCTGCGTCCCGTGCTCAAGGGGCTCGACGGCCAAAAGGTCAACGAGGTGAGCAACGCGGTCGTCGAACTGTTGCAGGGCCAAGGCGGTGCGTTGTCGAGCCTGCTGTCGAGCACCAGCGCGTTCACCCAGAACCTTGCCGCCAGAGATCAACTCATCGGCGACGTCATCACCAATCTCAACACCGTGCTCGCCACCGTCGACGAGAAGGGCGCGCAGTTCAACGCCAGCGTCGACCAGCTGCAGAAGCTGATCACCGGCCTTGCCGAGGGCCGCGACCCGATTGCCGGTGCGATCGGCCCGCTGGCGTCTGCGGAGAACGACCTGACCGACATGCTCCAGCAGTCGCGCCGGCCGGTGCAGGGTGTGATCGAGAACGCCCGCCCGTTCGCTCAGCGTTTCGACGAGCGCAAGGCCGATGTCAACAAGGTCATCGAGCCGCTCGCCGAGAACTACTTGCGGCTCAACGCGCTCGGCGCCTACGGCTCGTTCTTCAACATCTTCTACTGCGCTACCCGGATCAAGATCAGCGGCCCTGCGGGTAGCGACATCCTGATTCCGTTCGGTGGGCCACCGGATCCGTCCAAGGGGAGGTGTGCACCGGTCGATGAGTAGACCTGACGAGTCGAATCCCTTACGAACCGGGATTTTCGGCATCTTCCTCATAGCCTGCCTGGTGCTGGTGGCCTTCGGTTACACCAGCCTGCCGTTCTGGCCGCAGGGAAAGCCCTACGAGGCGTATTTCACCGATGCGGGTGGCATTTCGCCGGGCAACGACGTCAACGTGTCGGGGATCAAGGTGGGCCAGGTCACCGGTGTCGAACTTGCCGGTGACGCCGCCAAGGTGACCTTCACCGTCGACCGCGACGTCAAGGTCGGCGACCAGTCGCTGGTCGCCATCAAGACCGACACCGTGCTCGGCGAGAAGTCGCTGGCCGTAACACCGAAGGGCAGCGGCGATTCCACGGTGATCCCGTTGGGACGCACCACGACTCCCTACACCCTCAACACCGCGCTGCAGGACCTCGGCCAGAACGTCAGCGAGCTGGACAAGCCGCGTTTCGAGCAGGCACTGCAGACGCTGACCGACTCGCTGCAGGAAGCCACCCCGCAATTACGCGGCGCTTTGGACGGTATCGCCAACCTGTCACGCGCCCTCAACAAGCGCGACGAGGCCCTGGGCCAACTGCTCGGCCACGCCAAGCGGGTGTCGGACACGCTGGCCGAGCGGGCCGGCCAGGTGAACCAACTCATCGTCGACGGCAACATGCTGTTCGCCGCGCTCGACGAGCGACGTCAGGCACTGAGCAACCTGATCGCTGGTATCGACGATGTCTCCCAACAACTTTCGGGGTTCGTCGCCGACAACCGCCGTGAGTTCAAGCCCGCGCTGGAGAACCTCAACCTGGTGATGGACAACCTTCTCGAGCGTCGGGAACACATCAGCGAGGCCCTCAAGCGGCTTCCGCCCTACGCCACCGCGTTGGGTGAGGTGGTCGGTTCCGGCCCCGGCTTCCAGATCAACCTGTACGGGTTGCCGCCCGCCCCGATCGCCGAGGTGCTGTTGGACGTCTACTTCCAGCCGGGCAAGCTGCCCGACAGCCTGTCCGACATGCTGCGCGGCTACATCTCCGAACGAATGATCATCAGGCCGAAGTCACCATGACGTCCGCGAACCCGATCTCCGAGCGTAGCCGCTGGCTGCGGGTGACGCTGGCGGCCCTTTTGGTGGTGTCGCTGGCCGCCGGCGTGTATCTGGTCTGGCCGTCGCGCACCGGCGACAAGCTGACCGCGTACTTCAGCTCCGCGGTCGGCCTGTATCCCGGCGACGACGTGCGCATCGTCGGGGTGCCGGTGGGCACGATCGACTCGATCGAACCGCGTGCCGAGGACGTGAAGATCACGATGACCCTCGACCACGGCATCAAGGTGCCCGCCGACGCCAAAGCGCTCATCATCTCGCCGAACCTGGTGGCCGCCAGGTTCATTCAGCTCACACCCGCCTACACCGACGGCCCCGAACTCGGTGACGACGCCGAGATCGGCTTGGATCGCACCGCGGTGCCGGTGGAATGGGACGAGGTCAAAGAGCAGCTCACCGCGCTCAGTTCGCAGCTGGGGCCGCAACCGGGGTCGGTGCAGGGCCCGCTGACCGCGTTCGTGAACCAGGCGGCCGACACCTTCGACGGCAACGGTGACTCGTTCCGCCAAGCGCTGCGGGAGCTCTCGCAGACGGCGGGCCGGCTCGGTGACTCGCGCACCGACCTGTTCGGCACGATCCGCAACCTGCAGGTGCTCGTCGATGCGCTGTCCAACAGCAACGAGCAGATCGTGCAGTTCTCCAACCACGTCGCCTCGGTGTCGCAGGTGCTGGCGGACAGTTCGGCCGATCTGGACAACACGCTCGGCACGCTCAACCAGGCGCTGGGCGATGTGCGCGGATTCCTCGACGACTCCAACCAGGCGTTGATCGATCAGGTGACCAAACTGACCGACTTCACCAGCATCCTGACCGAGCGCAGTGAGGACATCGAGCAGATCCTGCACATCACGCCCAACGGCCTTTCGAACTTCTACAACATCTACAACCCCGCCCAGGGCACCGTCGGTGGTCTGCTCACCCTGCCGAACTTCGCCAACCCGGTGCAGTTCATCTGCGGCGGCACGTTCGAGGCCGGCGCCTCGACCGACAACTACAAGCGCACCGAGATCTGCCGCCAGCGCATGGGGCCGGTGTTCAAGCGCATCGCGATGAACTTCCCGCCGTTGTTGTTCCACCCGATCAACAGCATCACCGCCTACAAGGGCCAAATCATCTACGACACACCGGAAACCGAGGCCAAGGCCAAGACCCCGGTGCCGTATCTGCAATGGCAACCGGCGCCGGGCGTGAACCCGCCGCAGATCTCGGCCGACATGGACCTGAGCTCGCTGATCGTGCCACCGGCTCCTGAGGGCTCAGCACCGTCGTCGTCGCACGCGGGCGGACCCGAGGCCGCGCCCGCCGGTCCGGCAGCGCCCGCACCCCAAGCCGCACAACCCGCGCAGGCAGGTGGCTGATGATCCGCAGGGTGTTGGCAGTCTCCTCGCTGGCCGCGTTGGTGGCCGGCTGTCAGTTCGGCGGGCTGAACTCGCTGAACATGCCGGGGACCGCGGGCCACGGCGCGGGTTCCTACAAGGTCACCGTCGAGTTGCCGGACGTGGCGACGCTGCCGCAGAACTCCCCGGTGATGGTCGACGACGTCACCGTGGGCAGCGTGTCGGGCATCGACGCCGTGCAGCGCTCCGACGGCACGTTCTTCGCCGCCGTGCAGCTGTCCCTGGACCGCAACGTCGACCTGCCCGCCAACGCGACCGTGCGGGTGGCGCAGACCTCGCTGCTGGGCTCACAGCACATCGAGTTGGCCGAACCGGTCGACGAACCCCCGGTCGGCAAGTTGGCCAACGGCGACAACATCCCGATCGACCGCGCCGGTCGCTATCCCACCACCGAAGAAGTGCTGTCCTCGCTGGGCGTCGTGGTGAACAAGGGCAATCTCGGTGCGCTGCAAGACATCACCGAGGAGACCTATGCCGCGGTGGCCAACCGGCAGGGCAGCTTCGAGCATCTGGTACCGCGGCTGGCCGAGTTGACCGGCTTCTTGGACCGCCAGACCGCCGACATCATCGCCGCCGCCGAGGGGCTCGACCGATTCGCGGGCATTCTGGCGCGCAGCAAGGACAGCCTCGGCCGCACCCTCGACAGCCTTCCCGAGGCGCTGACGGTACTGAACAACAACCGCGCCAACATCGTCGACGCGTTCGGTGCGCTGCGGAGTTTCGCGACCGTCGCCGCGCGCATCCTGCAGCAGACCAAGGACGATTTCGCCGCCAACTTCAAGGATCTGTACCCGATCATCAAGGTGCTCAACGACAACGTCGACTTCCTCATCAAGGATCTGGAGTTTCTGCCGACGTTCCCGTTCCACTACAAGTACCTGCGCAACGCGGTCCGTGGGGACTACCTCAACGTCTACACCACCTTCGACCTCACGTTGCGGCGCGTCGGAGAATCGGTGTTCACCACCTCGTGGGGGCTGGACCCGAACATGAAACGGATGCACGAGCTGATCACCCCGCCGGAGTTTCTCACCGGGGCGTTGGCGAACCTGTCCGGCCAAGCCGCTGACCCGTTCAAGATCCCGCCGGGGACGGCCACCCAGCACGAGGGGGCGCCGTAGATGATCGACAGGCTGACCCGAATCCAACTCGGGATCTTCGTGATCGTCACGGTGCTGACGGTCAGCGCGATATCGATCTTCTACCTGAAGGTACCGGCCGCACTCGGATTCGGCACCTACAGGGTGACCGCGGATTTCGTTGCGGCGGGCGGGCTTTACGAAAACGCCAACGTCACCTACCGAGGCGTGACCATCGGCCGGGTGGAGTCGGTCGGGCTGTCTGACGACAGCGTCGTGGCCCACATGCGGCTCAACAGCAACACACCGGTGCCCGACAACGTCACCGCGACCGTCAAGAGTGTCTCGGCCGTCGGCGAGCAGTATGTCGACCTGGTGCCTCCCGACGACGCGTCGCCGGAGAAGCTGCGCGACGGCGCCAACATCGACGTCTCGCGCACCGCCGTCGGCCAGGACATCGCCGGACTGCTGGAGGAAGCCCAGAACCTGGTCGCCAGCATCGACGACAGCAGGGTGCAGGACCTGCTGCGCGAAACCTTCAAGGCGTTCAACGGGTCCGGGCCGGAACTGGCCAGGCTGATCCAGTCGTCGCGGCTGCTGATCGACGAGGCCAACGCCAACTACGGGCAGGTCAACCAGCTCATCGACCAAGCCGGACCGTTCCTCGACGCGCAGATCCGCAGCGGCGACGACATCCGCTCGCTCGCCGACGGGCTGGCCCGGCTCACCACCGAGCTCGCCAACGCCGATCCGCAGCTGCGCAGCACGCTGCAGACGGTGCCCGGCGCCACCGCCGAGGCCAACGAACTGTTCAGCGGCATTCGGCCGTCGTTCCCGATTCTGGCGGCCAACCTCGCGAACTTCGGCCGCATCGGGGTGATCTACCGCGACTCGATCGAGCACGCCCTTGTGGTGTTTCCCGCGCTGATGGCGGCCCTGCTGACCGTCGGCGGCGGGGTGCCCGCCGACGAGGGCGGCAAGCTCGACTTCAAGATCCACCTGCAGGACCCGCCGCCGTGCCTGACCGGGTTCATCCCACCGTCGCAGATGCGTTCACCGGCCGACGATACGCTGCGCGAGCTGCCGAAGGACCTGTACTGCAAGACCCCGCACAACGATCCGGCCGTGGTGCGGGGCGCGCGCAACTACCCCTGCCAGGAGTTCCCGGGCAAACGCGCGCCCACGGTCCAGCTGTGCCGCGACCCGCAGGGGTACGTCCCGATCGGCAACAACCCGTGGCGGGGGCCGCCGGTTCCGCTCGGCACACCGATGGACACGCGCGAGGACGACACCACCGAAATCGGGCGAAACATTCTGCCGCCCAACAAGTTCCCGTACATCCCGCCGCAGGTCGATCCGGATCCGGGTCCGCCGGCGGTGCAGCTGCCGCCCGGTGTTCCGCCCGGCCCGGGACCCGCGCCCCACGCGCCGTTCCCGCTGCCGATACCGCCGAACGAGGTGCAACCCACGCTGCCGCCGGCGTGGCCGTTCTTCGCCCCGCCGGATCACGTCGTGCCGCCCTACGGCAGGACGCCGCCGCCGGCGGCGCCACCCGCGCCCCCGCCGCCGGCCGGGGATGTGTACACCCCGCCCGCTCCCGACGGGCCGCCGCTGCCCGCGGAGGTGCCGATGGCCTCCGGTGCGCAGTTCACCACCTACGACGCCGACGGCAAGTTCGTCGACCCGGCCGGGGGAACTGGCGTGCTCGCGGACGCAACTGACAAACTGGCGCCAGCAGAGAACTGGGTTGATCTGATGTTGGCTCCAAGGCAGGCGTAAATGACGGAAGAAACGGCTTCGACGGAACGCTCGCCGAGGCCCGCCAGGCGTCGGCGCGCGTCTCGCGCCGCGGGCCCGGCCAGCGGCGCCGCCACGACGACGGCCGTGCGGGTCGAGGCGCCACCGACGATCAAGGTGCGGTTGGCCCGGCAGCCCGGTCCGCCGCCCAAGCGGCCACCCAACCGCCTGTTGGTGGCCACCATCTTCGCCGCCACGGCCGGCGTGGCGGTGGCGGTACTGATCGGGTTGGCCGCCGTCCTGCACGTCCAGCAACGCGACACCGAAGAGACGTTCGCGCGAGAACAGCGGTTCGTCGACACCGCGACGCAGTTGGTCGTCAACATGTTCAGCTATGACCAGGAGACCATCGACGAAAGCGTCGACCGGTTCGTCAACAGCACCAGCGGACCGCTGCGGGCGATGATGACCGAGGGAAACAACACCGAGAACCTGAAGATGCTCTTTCGGGAGACCAACGCCAGCGCCGAGGCGGTGATCAACGGCGCGGCGCTGGAGAAGATCGACGAGATCGCCGACAACGCCTCTGTGCTCGTCTCCGCGCGGGTGACGGTGACCGATATCGACGGAAACAACCAGCCGTCGCAGCCGTATCGGTTGCGGGTGATCGTCCACGAAGACGGTAGCGGCCACATGACGGCCTACGACCTCAAGTACCCCGACGGGGGGAACTGATGCGCAGGCTCGTCGGTGCGCTGTGTGCGCTGTTGGCGGTCGCGTTCGTGACGCTCGCCGGGGTGGGGGCGGCGATGTACTGGAACCGGGTGCAGTTGCGCGGTGAACAAGCCGCCCGCGCCGAACTGGCGCCGTTGGCGGAGAAGCAGATTCCGCAGGTCTTCGGCTATGACTATCAGACCGTGGAGCGCAGCCTCAACGAGGTCTACCCGATGCTGACCCCGGCCTACCGCCAGGAGTTCCAGGACCGGGCCACCAACGACATCATTCCGCAGGCCCGGGAACGGCAACTGGTCAGCCAGGCCAACGTGGTCGGGGTGGGAGTCATGACGGCACAACGGACTTCGGCGTCGGTGATGGTGTTCATGAACCGCACGATCACCGACAAGTCCAAGGAACCGATGTACGACGGCAGCCGGTTACGCGTCGATTACCAGAAGATCGACGGTAAGTGGCTGATCGAGTACATCACCCCGATTTAGACCCCGATTTAGCCTCGTCAGACCGCTGCGGGGCGGTGGTCTTCGTGGCGGCCAGCGCGTCGAGGAACGACCGCGCCCACCGGTCGACGTCGTGGGCAAGCACCTGCCTGCGCAGCGCCCGCATCCGCCGTCTACCCTCCTCGGGAGTCTGTTTCAGCGCGGCTTCGATCGCGTCCTTGACACCCTCGAGATGGTGCGGATTGACCAGATAGGCCTGACGCAGTTCGGCTGCGGCGCCGGTGAATTCGCTCAGCACCAGCGCCCCGCCCAGATCGCTGCGACACGCGACATACTCCTTGGCCACCAGGTTCATCCCGTCACGCAGCGGGGTCACCAACATGACATCGGCCACGACGAAGAACGCGATCAGCTCCTCGCGGGGCACCGGCCGGTGCACGTAGTGCACGATCGGATGGCCGACCTCACCGTATTCGCCGTTGATGTGCCCCACCTGGCGCTCGATGTCCTCGCGCATCTCGATGTAGCTCTCGACGCGCTCCCGGCTCGGCGTCGCGAGCTGCACCAGCACGGTGTCCTCACGGTTGACGCGGTTCTCGGCGAGCAGCTCCGAAAACGCCCGCAGCCGAACATCGATGCCCTTGGTGTAGTCCAGCCGATCGACACCCAGCAGGATCTTGCGCGGGTTACCCAGCTCGGCGCGCAGTTCGCGGGCCCGCCTGCGGATGGCCTTGGACCGGGCCTGCTTGTCCAGCGACGTCGAATCGATCGAGATGGGAAATGCACCGACACGCACGATGCGGTCCTCGAGTTCGGCCTCACCGAAACGGGCCCGCACGCCCACCGAGCCGCGTGATGTGTTCGCCCCGGCCAGACGCCGGGCCAGGATCAAGAAGTTCTGCGCGCCGCCGGCCAGATGGAACCCGACCAGGTCGGCGCCGAGCAGGCCCTCGACGATCTGGGTCCGCCACGGCATCTGCATGAACAGCTCCACCGGCGGGAACGGAATGTGCAGGAAGAAGCCGATGGTGAGGTCGGGACGCAGCGAACGCAGCATTTTCGGCACCAGCTGCAGCTGGTAGTCCTGCACCCACACGGTCGCGTTCTGTGCGGCGGCCTTCGCGGCGGCCTCGGCGAAACGCCTGTTCACCTCGACGTAGGCATCCCACCATTTGCGGTGGTAGATGGGCTTGACGATGACGTCGTGGTAGAGCGGCCACAGCGTCGCGTTGGAAAAGCCCTCGTAGTACTCGGCGACCTCGTGGGCGGAGAGGTTGACCGGATACAGGACCATGTCGTCCTGCTCGATCGGCTCCTCGCCGGCGTCGGGGATGCCCGGCCAGCCGATCCACGCACCGCGGCGGCGGCGCAGCAACGGCTCCAGGGCCGTGACCAGGCCGCCGGGACTCCGTTTGAACGTCGTGCTGCCGTCCGGCAGCCGTTCCATGTCGATCGGCAGCCGATTGGCCACCACGACGAAGTCAGAATTCCCCGCGTCGGCCCCCTGGCTCACTTACGCCTCGAGCTTCGACGGTCCAATACCAAGCATCGACAGGAACACCCGGCACTCGTCGGCGTCGGTGGCATACGCGGCGACGACACGCCGCGCTTGGCGGGCGGTGCTGTCGGCCAGCGGCTCGACGTCGCCGAGCTCGGAGGAATCAGATTTAGCAGCCATACGACAACTCTAGCTGCGAGACCGTCACCGCTGCTCAGGGGCTATGGCCGGTCACCGTCGGGCTGTGGCCGATGACGGGGGCCGGCGGTGGGGTCACCGTCATGGCCTGCGCCTCCTCGGCCAAGCCGATGCACCCGCCGGAGTTGTGGCCGATGCAGGGGATACCCAACACCTCGGGGACGTCCGGGTTGCCCGGCTGGGTGGTGAACGGCGAACCGGCGTTGGGCACCGTATGCGGTACGCAGACGCCGGTGAACTGGTCGGCCTCTTCGCCGGAGGGACAATCCTGGGCCGTCCGAACGACATCGGGGTCGGGACCTGCAACGAGGGCCGTGAAGGGTGCAGCGGCAATAGCGACCGCGAAACCACCGGCGCGAAGCATTCGAGCTGAAAGCTGAAAGGTCGCCATCGTCACGCTTTCTGTTTGTCAACCATGTTGTCGGCAAGATTCTATGGAAGCCGCCGGTTTTCTGCACAACTTCCGAGAGTTACCTGAGAGCGCGCTAAGGGCTGGAACTGATGGTGACGCGAGGCTGCGCGGGCGGGCCCTCCATCTGTGCGTCCTCGGCCAATCCGATGCAGCCACCGGCGTTGTGGCCGATGCAGGGGATGCCGTCGACCTCGGGCACGTCGGGATTGGCCGCGGTGGTGGTGAAGATCGGCGGTGAGGTGGGCACCATGAACGGCACGCACGTCGTGGTGAAGGTGTCGCTCTCCTCGCCTGACGAGCACTCGGCCAGCGGGTTACCGGATTCCGGCGTGTGGTAGGCCGCTACCACTGGGGCGGCCGCCGCCGCGACGATGAAAGCGCCGATGACAAGCTGTCGCCGGACAGCGAACGATGAAGCCATGCCAGTGAGTCTAGAGAGTTCGCGGCACGTCAGGTGGTTCTTCACAGGTCCTGCCGAGGTATGCGGCCTGATGGCCACCCGAACTGTCGCCGCTGCACGGGATTTGAGTTGATCGCGGGCGTATCTGGTTGCCCCGGCACCGCTGGCAGACGCCGCGAACGGGCACCGTAATGTGCACGTTGATGAACGAATCCGAGCGAGGTGGTCCGCGGTGGCAAGCCCTGATCTGACAAGCACGCAATCGGCCGGGGGCGACGCGCCCCGCCAGGTCGAGTACGAAACCCTGGACGACGGCCAGATCGCCCGCATCTGGCTGAACCGGCCCGACGCGCAGAACGCCCAGTCGCGCACCCTGTTGGTGCAGCTGGACGAGGCTTTCGGCCGCGCAGAGGCCGATGACCAGGTGCGGGTCGTGATCTTGGCCGCGCGCGGCAAGAACTTCTCCGCCGGCCACGATCTCGGCTCTGAGGAGGCGATGCTCGAGCGCCAACCGGGACCCGATCAGCATCCGACTTTTCGGGAGCTCGGTGCCACCCGCCCGGCGATCGCCGAACGGACGTATCTGCAGGAGTGGCACTTCTTCTTCGAAAACACCCGCCGCTGGCGGGATTTGCGCAAGATCACCATCGCGCAGGTGCAAGGCAATGCGATCTCGGCGGGTCTGATGCTGGTGTGGGCGTGCGATCTGATCGTGGCCGCCGACGACGCGAAGTTCAGCGATGTGGTGGCTGTTCGGATGGGCATGCCCGGTGTCGAATACTATGCCCACCCTTGGGAGTTCGGAGCGCGTAAGGCCAAAGAGCTTCTCCTCACCGGTGATTCGCTCGATGCCGACGAAGCCTATCGGCTGGGCATGGTGTCGAAGGTGTTCCCACGGGGCGAGCTAGAGGACAAGACCCTGCAGTTCGCGCGGCGTATCGCCGAGCGGCCGACGATGGCGGCGCTGCTGGTCAAGGATTCGGTCAACGCGGCAGCCGACGCGATGGGGTTCACCGAAGCCCTGCGGCATGCATTCCACATCCACGAACTCGGGCACGCCCACTGGGCGGCGCACAACGAGAACCGCTATCCGGTCGGGCTGCCGCCCAACGTCCCGGACTGGCGCACGCTGGGGGCGCCGAAGCCCGCCCGCCGCGACGAGCCGTGACGTATAACTTGTTCTAGTTAGATCAGCGAAGGAGTCTGCGGTGTCATTGGCGGGGCGAACGGTACTGGTCACCGGTGGTGGCAGCGGGATCGGCAAGGGTGTGGCGGCCGGGGTGGTTGCCGCCGGCGGCAACGCGATGCTCGTCGGCCGCAATGCGGACCGGTTGGCCGCCGCGGCCGAGGAACTTTCGGGCGGCGACGGCCCGGGAGCGGTGCGTTACGAGCCCGCTGACGTCACCAACGAGGACGAGGTGGCCCGCGTCGTGGCGGCCACCACGGCATGGACCGGCCGGCTGAACGGCGTCGTGCACTGCGCGGGCGGCAGCGAAACGATCGGTCCCATCACCCAGATCGACTCCGAGGCGTGGCGGCGCACCGTGGACCTCAACGTCAACGGCAGCATGTACATGCTCAAACACGCGGCGCGCGAGATGGTGCGCGGTGGTGGCGGGTCGTTCATCGGCATCTCGTCGATCGCGGCCAGCAACACCCACCGGTGGTTCGGCGCCTACGGGGTGAGCAAGTCGGCCGTGGACCACCTGATGATGCTGGCGGCCGACGAGCTCGGGCCGTCGTGGGTGCGGGTCAACTGCATCCGTCCCGGCCTGATCCGCACCGAGTTGGTGGAGCCGATCATGAGCTCACCGGAGATCAGCGCCGACTACGCGTCGTGCACGCCGTTGCCGCGCGTCGGTGAGGTCGAGGACATCGCCAACGCCGCGGTGTTTTTGCTCAGCGATGCCGCCGGCTGGATCACCGGGCAGGTGATCAACGTCGACGGCGGTCACGGCCTGCGCCGCGGGCCGAACATGTCGGCAATGCTGGAGCCGGTCTTCGGCGCCGACGGCCTGCGCGGCGTGGTCTCCTGACCCGCCGACCTCGGCCTGAACTTCACCCATTTCTGCAGCAGGGTCGTGATTCTTTCCGGGATCACAGCCCTGGTGCAGAAGTCGCGGCGGAAAGACGAACTCAGCTCATCTCCGCCGCGCGGTGCACGGCGTTGATGATGCCCTGGTAGCCGGTGCAGCGACAGAAGTTGCCCGACAACCCTTCGCGGATCTCCTCGTCGGTGGGCTTGGGGTTGTCCCGCAGCAGCGCGGTGATGCTCGTGACGAATCCCGGAGTGCAGAAACCACATTGCAGCCCATGGCATTCGCGCAGGGCCGCCTGTACGGGCGACAGCTCACCGTCGGGGCCAGCGATGCCCTCGACGGTGGTCACCTCGGTGTCCTCGGCCTGGACCGCGAACATCAGGCACGAGCGCACCGCCGCGCCATCGACAAGCACCGTGCACGCCCCGCACGCGCCGTGCTCGCAGCCGAGATGCGTCCCTGTCAGGCCGCACTTCTCACGGAGGAAGTCCGCGAGCGTCAGGCGTGGTTCGACCACCGCGCGGTAGGGGCGGCCGTTGACGGTCATCTCGACCGGCAGCTCATGCATCGTTGGTTGCCTCCGTAGTGGCTTTCGACCAGGCGCGCGCCACCATCGTGGCGCCGACTTTGGCTCGGTATGCCGCCGTCCCCTGCAGGTCCGACGGGATGTCCTCGAGCCCGGACAGGGCGAGCTCGCCGACCTCCTCGGCGCTGACCTCACCGACCGGGCGGCCGGTGACGGCCTGTTCGGCGGGCGTGCCGCGCAGCGGGGTGGAGCCGAGGCCCAAAAGCCCGATGCCGCAGCGGGTCACCCGGTCATCGTCGTCCAGTTCGACTGCGACGGTTGCGCCGGCGATCGCGAAATCGCCGTGCCTGCGCACGAACTCCTCCACGGCGAAACCGGACCGGGTGCCCCAGACGGGGAAGTGCACGGCGGTCAGGATCTCGTCGGGCTGCAGCGACGTCTCCCACAGCCCGGTGAAGAAGTCCTTCGCGACGATCTTGCGGGATCCGCGCGACGACACCGCGTCCATTTTGGCGTCGAGCGCCAGCGCCACCGCCGCGTACTCGGCGGCGGGATCGGCGTGCGCGATCGCGCCGCCGAGCGTCCCCCTGGTCCGGATCTGGAAGTGACCGATGTGCGGTGTGGCCAGCGACAGCAGTGGAACCGATTCGGCCACCTCGTCATCCATGCCGACATAGGCATGCGGTGTGCCCGCGGCGATCCGCACCGCGCCGTCGACCAGATCGATGCTGCGCAGCTCGTCGATCCGGGAGATGTCGATGAGGTTCTCGAAGTGGGTGAGCCGCATCGCCAGCATCGGCACCAGACTCTGGCCCCCCGCAAGCACTTTGGCGTCGTCGCCGAACTCGGCGAGCATGTCCACCGCCTCCTTCACCGAGTCGGCGCGGTGGTAGGCGAACGGGGCGGGCTTCATGACAACAGCCGGGTCAGGGCGGCCTGCAGGTCCTCGGCCAGCACAGCGGCGGGGTTGGCGCGCTTGCGTCGACGACCGATGAGGACCCCGATCACCACACCCGCCGCCAGACCGCAGGCAATCGGTGCGTACCGCTTGGCCACCGACGGCGCGACGGCCTTGACCAGGGCGACCGAATCGATGACATCACTCTTCCCGGCACCCGCTGCGGCACTGGGTGTTTCGGTCGCGGTGGGGGCGGCATCGCCGAGCAGTTCGGACTCCAGGCTGGCGGCGAACTGGCCGATCAGGTGGGCGGCCACATCGGCGAGCACGCCCCGCCCGAACTGCGCGGCCTTGCCCGAGACCGTCAAGTCGGTGTGAATCAGCACCCGAGTGGCGGGCTGACCGCCGGAGCCCTCGTCCTTGAGCTGTGCGGTGATGACGGCCGCGACGTTGCCGTTGCCCCGGGTTTCCTTCCCGGTGGCCTTCAACACCATCCGTTGCGCCGCGGCGTCTTTCTCCGCGAACCCCGCTTCACCCTGGTACGACACCGTGATCGGGCCGACCTTGACCTTGACTGTGCCCGTGAACTCGTCGCCGTCGACGGACATCAGGGTCGCTCCCGGCAGGCACGGCGCCACGCGCTCGACGTCGGTGAGGAACTCCCACGTGTCGGCAGCGGGTACCGCGACGCGGAACTCGTTGTTCAGTTCCATTCTCTTCCTTACTTCGTGGCTTGTTCGATCAAATCCAGGATCGCGGCCGGGCTGGCAGGCAGCTTGGTCAGCGTCACCCCCAGCGGCGCCAGCGCGTCGTTGATGGCGTTGATCACCGCGGGCGTCGAGCCGATCGCGCCGCCCTCACCACAGCCTTTGTATCCGCCGACGCCCGGCCCGGGAATCTCGACGTGGCCGTACTCGATCACCGGCACCTCGGTGGTTGTCGGCAACAGGTAGTCGACAAACGTTGACGACAACGGGTTTCCGTCGTCGTCGTAGACCATGTGCTCCAACAGCGCACCGCCGATGCCCTGCACGGTGCCGCCGGCGATCTGGCCCTCCACGACGGTGGGGTTGATCATCGGGCCGACGTCCTCGCTGACGATGTAGCGCGTCAACGTGACCCGGCCGGTCTGCACGTCGACCTCGCACGTGCACACGTGTGTGGCGTTGGCCCAGTGGATGGGGGCCTCCGAGGTGAACCGCGCCGTCGCCTCCAACGACGCGGACACATTCGGTGGCAACTGCTGTGGCTCGTAGTACGCCCGGTAGGCGAGGTCTGCGAAACTGACGCTCTTGTCGGGGTTGTCGCGCACGATCGCACGCGAGCCGACCAGTTCCACTTCGGTTTCGTCGACTTCGAGGCGATGCGCGGCCATGGCCAGGATCTGACTGCGCAACATCGCGCCGGCCTCGTTGACGGCGCCGGCGGTCATCGGCGCGCTGCGGCTGCCCTGGGTGCCCGCACCGTACGGGGTCACCGCGGTATCGCCCTGGATCGTCGACACATCGTTGATGTCGGCGCCCAGCGCATCGGCCGTCAGCTGGACGACCGTGGTCTCCAGGCTGTTACCCGTCGACCCGCCGTTGACGTAGACGTTGATCTTGCCGGTCGGCTCCATTCGGATGGTCGCGCCCTCGGTGGCCAGGTGCCCCGTCGCCGCGCCCGTCGGCTCGATGTACGCGGAGAAGCCAAGGCCGATGTAGCGGCCCTGGGCCAACGCGTCGGCCTGCTCCTTGCGGAAGCCCTCGTGGTCGAGGATTTTCACGGCCTGCTCGAAGGTGTCCGCCGGCGCGACGTGGTCGTAGGGCATGCCGTTGGGGTTGAAGTACGGCATCTCGTCGCCGCGAAGGATGTTGCGGCGGCGCAGCTCGACCGGATCCATGTTCATCTTGCGGGCTGCGATGTCGAAAAGCATTTCCCGGGCCAGGGTTTCGTACTGCCACGGTCCGCGGTAGGCGGCAAGCCCGGCGGTGTTGGAGAACACCGTCTTGTAATTGAAGCTGGCCTTCGGGACGCGGTACGGCCCGGGGAAGAACATCCCGACCGCCGCGGTGGTCAGCACCGGATACGGGGTGGGATAGGCACCGATGTCGTAGGTGAAGTCGATGTCGGCGGCGAGGATATTGCCCTCCTCGTCGAACGCCATGCGCGCCTTGCCGTCGACGTGGCGGGCTTGGCCGGCCGACATCAGGTTCTCGCGCCGGTCCTCGATCCACTTGAGCGCCACGCCCGATTGCGCGTTCGACGTCGCGGAAGGAACCTTGCGGGCCGCGAGCATGATGCACATGTCCTCGCGCATCGGCACGACCTTCTGTCCGAAGCCGCCGCCGGTGTCGCGCATGATCACCCTGACGTTCTGCGCCGGGATGCCGAGCAGCCGAGCGCAGAAGGCCCTCAGCTCATGCGGGGTCTGCGTGGACGCCCACACCGTCAACTCACCGGCGGACGCCGCCCATTCGACGACCATGCCGCGCGTCTCGATCGGCACCGGCGAATGGATCTGCTGGTAGATGGGGGCCTCGGCCACATAGGCGGCGTTGGCGAAGGTCTCCTCGTCCGGCGGTGCGCCGGCCATTCCGCCCGCGACGTTGTCGGGGTAGGCCTCGTGCACGACCGGAACACCGGCCTCCGCACCCCCGACCGCCTTGGTGAAGTCCGCCACCGCGGGCAGCGGCTCGTAGTCGACCTCCACCCGCTCGACGGCGTCCTCGGCGAGGTACCGGCTGTCGGCGACCACGAGCGCGACGGGATCGCCGACGAACTTCGCCTCGCCCTCTGCCAGCGGTGGGCGCGGGGTGTCGGGCACGTCCTTGCCCGCCACGGCGTGCCAGGCCTCCTGGACGTCCGGGTTGAGGTCCGCGGCGGTGAACACCGCGTGCACACCCGGCATGGCCAGCGCGGCCGAGGCATTGATGCCGTTGATCCGCGCCCGGGCGAACGGGCTGCGCACGAAGCACGCGTGCAGCATGCCCGGCCGGATCACGTCGTCGACGAACGTGCCGTGACCGGTGAGAAGCCGACTGTCCTCGACGCGCGCGACGCGGGTGCCCGCATAACGTGTTGCGACTGTTCCACCGAGAGGGGAAGCCACGGGTATCGCTCCAATCCGAAGACTTGAAGAGTCTCGTTATCCTACTTCGGTAAACAAAATGCCGGAAGTGGAGAATGACATTATCGGATGGTCTGTCTCATCCGTCGTGATGGATCCGGCCGCTGGTCTCCGTCAGCGGCCGCCCTCCGCCGCCCCACCGCCGGGCGATGATCTCCGCGGCGATCGACACCGCGGTCTCCTCCGGTGTGCGGGCCCCCAGATCCAACCCGATCGGGCTCGCCAACC
Source organism: Mycolicibacterium pulveris (assembly GCF_010725725.1). NCBI lineage: Bacteria > Bacillati > Actinomycetota > Actinomycetes > Mycobacteriales > Mycobacteriaceae > Mycobacterium > Mycolicibacterium pulveris. The sequence goes on from NZ_AP022599.1 coordinate 3,024,167, forward strand.
GGTCCAGGTCCGCGTCCGTCAGGCCCACCTCGCGCAACCGGGCCATCCGATCGTCATGCGTGCGCCGCGACCCCATCACCCCGATGTAGCCGACCTCGGGCAGCCGCAGCGCGACCTGTAGCACCGGGACGTCGAACTTGGGGTCGTGGGTGAGCACGCAGATCGCCGTCCGCGCGTCGATGGCGCCGTGCTCGGCCTGTTCCGCCAGATATTTGTCGGGCCACTTGACGACGACCTCGTCGGCGCCGGGAAAGCGTTCGGGCGTCGCGAACACCGGCCGTGCGTCGCAGACCGTCACCCGATAACCCAGCAGCGCGGCCTGCCGGGCGAGCGCACCGGCGAAGTCGATCGCCCCGAAGATCAGCATCCGAGGCCGCGGAGCATGGCTGGCGACGAACACCTCCATGCCGGTTTCCTGGCGCTGGCCGTCGGGGCCGTATGACAACACGGTCGTGCGCCCCGCGGCGAGCAGCCCTCTGGCGTCGTCGGTGACCGCCGCGTCGAGGCGCACCGAGCCGAGCGTGCCGTCGGCCGAGTCCGGCCCGATGACCAGCCTGCGACCGATGACCTGGGGGTCGGGGTGGGCGATGACCGTCGCGACGGCGGTGGGGCGATGCGCGGCGATGTCGTCGGCGATGGCCTGCAACTGCGGGAAGTTCTCGCGCGACATCGGTTCGGCGAAGATGTCGATGATGCCGCCGCAGGTGAGCCCGACGGCGAACGCGTCGTCGTCGCTGAAGCCGTAGCGCTGCAATTCCGGCCTGCCCGACGCGACCACCTCGTTGGCCAGTTCGTATACCGCGGACTCGACGCAGCCGCCGGACACCGAGCCGGCGACCGTGCCGTCGGGGGAGACGACCATGGTGGCGCCGGGTTGGCGCGGCGCCGACCGGATGGTGCGCACGACGGTGGCGACGCCCGCGGTGCCGCCGGCCCGCCAGACCGAAAGCAGCTGATCGAGTACGTCGCGCACGCTCGCAGTGTAGGCCGGAAGCGCTCTCCGCTGGGCGAATGCTCAGCGAGTTAGGGTGGGAGGTCATCTCGGCGGGGAAACGAGGCCACGATGCGACAGGTGATGGCGGCTGCGATCGTCGCGATTGCGGCGTGCACGACGCCCGCGGTGGCCGGCGCGTCGCCGGCGCAACCGGTGCCGCCGGTGTCCGACGCGGCACGCGCCGCCGGCCTCGTCGACGTGCGGACGGTGGTGCCGGATGCGCTCGTCGACCTGCGCTACGCGACGCCCGACAACTTCGTCGGCGAACAGCTGTATCCGTCCGACGCGCGGTGTCTGGTGCACGAGTCGATGGCCGCGGGCCTTGCGACGGCCGCTGATGCGCTGCGCCCGGACGTGCTGGTGTTCTGGGACTGCTACCGTCCGCACGCCGTGCAGGTGCGGATGTACGAGGCGGTGTCGGACCCCGGCTGGGTGGCGCGGCCGGGGCGCTACGCGCGCAGCCACGAAGCAGGGCTCTCGGTGGACGTGACGTTGGCGCGCGACGGCGAACCGCTCGACATGGGCACCGGCTTCGACGAGTTCGTGCCCCGCGCCAACGCCTATGCCATCGAAGGCGTCAGCACGGCCGAGCAACAGAACCGGGCGCGGTTGCGCGACGCGATGAAACTCGGTGGGCTGACGGTGTATTCGGGCGAGTGGTGGCACTTCGACGGCCCGAACGCCTATGGCGACCATCCGATTCTCGACGTGCCGGTGAACTAGCCGGCTTTCTGCCACAGGCAGTCACCGCTGAGCACCGCCTCGAACATCCTGGGCGGCACGGTGATCGAGAGTGGTTGACCGGGCTGGCCCTCCGTCACCTGAGGTGGACCGACCACCCCGGCGCTGACGACCTCCGACAGTGCTGCGCGACAGCTGCTTTCCGGGTTCCGTGGAGTGGCGGTCCAAGCGCCCTCGGCGACTTCGGGGTTGCGCTTGCCCTGTCCGCGAAGCGTGATCTCCGGCCCGTAGCTCAACCACCGGTCGTTCGGCGGTTGCGGCGTGGTCACCGGTTGCCACCGGCCGTCCCGGCAGATCAGCGGCATCATCGCGTCCGGGAGCACGGTTGCCGCATCGGACAGATCGGCCGGGCACGGCGTATTCGGTTGTGGTGCAGCAGGATCAGCGGCGGCAACCGCGGGTGCGGACACCAGTGCCGCCGCCGTGACGAGCGCGATGATGTTGCGGCGCATGCTCACACCTTGTCGAGATCTGTGCTCATCAGCATCACGTTGTACTCCGACCACAGCGACAGGTTCCAGTACAGTTCGGAGCCGGTGCCCAACGTGGACGGCGACCAGGGATGCATCATCGGGGCGTAGATGCCGCCGTTCTGCTGGGTCATCAACACCTTCGCGCCTGACCACGCGCCCTCCGGCCTGTCGGCGGTGCGCATCACGATGTTGTTGAACTGATCGGCGTGCAGCACAACGTATTTGCCGAGATGCTCGTTGTACTGGACCGACATCTCGCTGACCTGGTTGCCGGTCCTGGCGACGCCGCAGGCGCCTCGATCGACGCCGAATACCGGCGTGGCCTTGCCGGGGTCGTTTCGGTACCAGCCGGCCGGAGTGCTCCAGAACCAGCCTCTTGATCCGCCGTTGTAGTACTCGTACTTGCTGAGATCGAGGATGTCCTTCTCGGGAACGCGGGCCAGATGCGCGGCGCCCTGGCGCCCGTTCGGGGTGCCGTACACGTAGACGTAGCCGTCGTCACCCCGGACGAACGCCGACTGCTGGAAGTTCTGGTGACCGCTCCACGGGTTGTTGTAGCGCACGGAAGTGGGTGCGACGGTCCAGTTCTCGCCGTTGTCGGTCGAGTATGCGATCGCGGAGTAGTTGGTGGTCCAGTGGCCGGGCGCACCCCATTGGGAGACCGACATGAAGCTGACGTACTGGGTGGCGCCGAACTGGGTGTCGGGCGTCGGGACGGAGATGCCCGCCGTGGGAATCAGCGTCACCCCGGTCGGCAGCCCCGGCGCGGGGTGGATGATCTGCCTGGCGAATGTCGGGCTCGACAGCGGTGCTCCACCGAACATGTTGCCGTTGAACCATTCCCCGGCTGGGATCGTCATTCCGTCCGCGAGGTTGTAGTCGGAGCTGCGGAACAGCGTGTTGAGCCGCCAGATCCCGGACATGTTGGGGCCGCTGAAGGTGTCCCCGACCGCGATGAGGACCTGGTGTTCGTTCCACGGGGTCGACGGATCGTCTGTCATGCCGTTGTCCCACATGACACCGACGTCGGTGCCCCACACGCCGAACCGCTCGGCGGTGTTGTTCGTCGGGTAGTTACCGGTCACCCAGTCGATGAACATCGTGGACGGGCTGAGCTGCTGGCCGGGCGTCGGGAAGCCCGGTCTCGGATTGGCGGCCGCGGCGGCCAACGCAAGGCTGGTGGTGGTCTGGGCTGCGGTGGATTCCGCAGTGTCTTGGCCGCTCAGGCCGGTGAGGAAGCTCTCGAACTCGCGGCGGGCGAACGCGAGCAGGCCCCACATGAGCGCCGGCTGGGTCGGCGTCGTCGGCGCGGTGCCCGCCAGCGGGTTCAGCACCCAGTTGACCACGTTGGACACCAGCGTCGTCACCGCCGAGAACAGGTCCTGCGGCGGGGTCGGCGGTGACGCCGGAGCGACCTCGGTGACGTCGGCAGTCGCCGAGGTCGCGGCCATCTTGGGGGACATCAGCCTCAGGGAGGCCGCCGCCAGCACACGCGCATCGACGAACTGCGCCACCGGCTGGTTGCGCCGCACCGGGGTGGCCGGGTCGTCGAGGGAGTCTGCGGTGCCCGCAGACGTGGTCCCGATCTGCTGGTCGGCTGCCGTCTCGGTGGTCGAGTCCGCGCTGCGGGACTTCGACGAGCTCGGCGACGGGTGCGTCGTCGCCGCATCGTCTCCAGCGTCTTCAGCGGGTGGGGCCGTCGACCCCTCCGACTCGACCGGCTCGGGCTCCGGCGTCTCGGGGACGACAGCGGGTTCTTCCTCGGCTGGTTCTTCTTGGGTGGCGCCGTCGTCTTCGACGTCGGAGTCCTCGGTTGTCTCGTCGGTCGTCTCGTCGGCAGGCGAGGTGCCGGTGTTGGTCTGGGCCGTCACGACACCGGTTGTGCCGGTGGATTCGTCGTCGGTGCTCGAATCGGTCGTCGGCGGTGTCTCAGTGCCCTGCGACTTCGCGCCGGCCGAGGGGGACGACGAGCTCTCCGCCGATGACGTCGACGCGGCTGAATCGGTGCTGTCGTCGGCCAACGCCACCCCGTGTCCGGTGGCGATTGCCGTGCCGACCCCCAATGCGACAGCGAGTCCCCCGACGCGGCCGATATGAGCTGCGGCTCCCATGGTGTTCACCCTCCAAGTACTTCTCCCCCGTCAATTTGCCTACGGGCAATTAAAGCGAACCTCGAAGATGATCACAGCAAAAGGGTCAAATGTCTCAGAAACCACAGGCGACTCTGTGGTGTTGATCTTGATGGGCTTTTGAACGGCACCGAGAACATCGAGCAATGTCGGGGTAATCGGTTGGTCCGGGCCGGCGGCGATAGCGGCCGCCGGGCGTCAGGGCGTGATACCGGCCTCGCGCAGCGCCTGCTCATAGAGGTCGGTGGCCTCGGTGAGGCCCTCGTCGACCCAGGTGTCCACCACGCCGACGCGGTCGGCGACCAGCTGGCCCCGGTTCAGCCAGACCTGAAATGCGTCGTCGCGGCGCAGCGCGTCGATCTGCGCCGTCGATCCCTGGATGAGGACGAAGCCCCCCAGCTCGATGCTCTGCGGTTTGAGGATGGCGATGTCGAAGCGCTCGATCGCGCCGTCGTCGACCAGACGCCCGAGGTAGTCCCGCGTCTCCCGCAGGAGTGCGAGCGCCTGCGGTTCGCGCCCGGGAGTGGGAAGTCCCCATGCGACCCAGAATCCTGCTTCAGCCATTGGTTCCTTCTACACCACATGTGGCGGTCGGCCAATCGTGCGACGCTCCTTGGATGCTGGAACGCCACCCGCCGGGGCGCGCATGGGCCGCGGTCGTACTGCTCGCGATCGTCGGCACGCTGAACTACGCCGACCGATTTCTGCCCGCGGTGCTGGCCGAACCGATCAAACAAGAGCTGGCGCTGTCGGACACGATGATCGGCGTCATCAACGGGTTCGGATTCCTGGTCGTGTATGCCGTGGTCGGTATCGCGATCGCACGGGTCGCCGACCGGGGCGCGTTCGGTCTGGTGATCTCGATCTGTCTGAGCCTCTGGGGCGCGATGACGATGCTGGGCGGGGCGGTGCAGTCCGGATTTCAGCTGGTGCTCACCCGTGTCGGGGTCGCGATCGGGGAAGCGGGCAGCACCCCGGCCGCACATGCCTACGTGGCGCGGAATTTCGTGCCGGAACGACGGGCGGCGCCGTTGGCCGTCATCACGCTGGCCATCCCGTTCGCAAGTGCCGCGAGCCTGATTGGCGGTGGCCTACTGGCCCAGTCACTGGGCTGGCGAACGGCTTTCGTGGTGATGGGTGCCGTCAGCGTGGTGTTCGCCCCGCTGGTGCTGCTCGTTCTGGGGCGGCGCCAGACCATGCCGGCCGCGCCGGCGACAAGCGCGGCGCCGTCGGGTAACCCGTGGGACCTGCTGAGCAAGCCGGCGTTTCTGATGATCGTCGGCGGAGGGGCGTGTGTCTCGTTCGCGGGCTACGCGCTGACGGCGTTCGCGCCTGCGTATCTGGTTCGTACCCGCGGAATGTCGCTGGGTGAGGTCGGCGTGCAGTACGGGGTGGCAAGCGGTCTGACCGGGATCGTGGGTCTCCTCGTCGTCGGCAGGATCGCAGACCGCCTGTCGGCCAGGGATCCCCGCTGGCTGCTCTGGCTGGTCGGCGTGATGATCGCGGCGCTGCTGCCCTTTTCGGCACTGGCGTTCCTGGTCGAGGGCCGGGCGCTGTGCATCTGGTTCATCGCGATGAGCTACGTGATCGGCACGGCATACATGGCTCCGTCGATCGCGGCGATTCAACGGCTGGTCCGGGTGGAGCAGCGCGCGACCGCCTCCGCGATCTTCCTGTTCTTCGGCGCCATCGTCGGCTCGGCCGGCCCGTTTCTGACCGGTCTCATCAGCGATGCGCTGACGGCGGAGATGGGGGTGATGGCGCTTGGGCGCGCGCTGCTGGTCGTTCCGGTGGCGCAGATCGCCGCGATCGGCTGCTACCTGGCGGCCAGTGGGCGGTTCACGCGCGAAATCGTCGACGCGCCGGAACTGGCAACGGCGAATTGACCGCCGTGGCAGGCGCCGCGCACCTGGCCGCGCGCATGGGCCTTCGCTGTTTGCTGTAACGCGATGTCCATGGCGCAACGGCGCGCCGAAAGACGGCGCAACCGCAGTGGTCGATCGCGCGCTGAGCGCGACCTGGCGCCGTCGTGACCGCAGCGCAAACAATGGCCTTCAAGGTCGTCGGCGCCCGAGAACTTCTGTGGCCATTGGGCAAACTCGATGGCCTAGCGCCACGTGCCTCAGGGCTCCGCAGATGAATTCGCTCAAGGCTCACGATCGGCGCCACGCGGCGGGGTCGTGAATTGGGTAGAGGCGTTCGTTGATCCCGATACTCAGCAAAGTTTGAATAGCGTGCAGTCATTGAATAGGCTGCAGATTTAGCGAAAGAAACGTTTTCCTAGACAACTCCGAGTAATGTGGGGAACACGTTGCAATCGACGACGTGCAATGGCCTGTGACTTTGACGTGCTCGAGGGGGTTTTCTGAGGTTTCGCCGACAAAACGACGCACAGGCACTGGAGGCGACTTCGCCCATTGCCGGGATGCAGGCTGGACGAACCAGGCGATGACGATTGCTGGATTCGCCGTGCACGGCTCCGACGACGAACGACCGCCGTCCATGGCATTGCCCGTCCCGAAGCAGCCAGGTCCCGAGCCGCGGACCGATTATTTGCCAGGGCTCGATGAAACCGAGCACCGGTGCTGGGAGATGTTCAGCGACACAGCGACGGCGCTCGGCATGGCGTTGAACCGGCAACTGGTCGAGGCGCACGGGCTCACCTTGTGGGATGTCATGCTGCTGCGCTTTCTCGCCAACACGCCCGACGGTTCCGCACGCATGGGCGAGCTCGCCGACGCCCTCGCCGTGACACCCAGCCGGGTCAGCCAACAGACGCGCCGACTGGAAGCGCGAACGCTGGTGCGCCGGTCCAAGAGCCGGCACGACCGCCGGGTGGTGCTCGCCAGCATCACCGCCGAGGGGCGGGCCAAACTGGGTCCGTCGCTCGTGACATACGCCAAAGGTGTTCGCGCTCTGTACCTCAATGCGCTGACCCGCCAACAGATGACGAGCCTCGGGGACAGCTGCCGACGAATCAGCGCACCGTTGCGCGATCGGCACGGCACGGTTGGGCCTGCGCGCAATTAGCCCGTCGATGTTGCCGTTCTCCGTCGTCGCTGCAGTGAAACCAAGCGGCGCGGGAGGCGGGCAATTGGCGTCGTGCGCGCCGCCGTCGGGGTTTCGCCACATGACCTCCTGCGAAGGCCGCGGGGGCGATTGGGCTGTTGCATGGCCGTATTTCAAACTGCTTTTGGTAAGTACTTTCGGCTTGAAACTGTCTAACGCTGCCGTTATTTTGCCTGCCTTAGCGGCCGCTCGACTGCGCTGCAGTTTCGTCGGCCCCCCCAATTGCCCGTCTCGTCATTGGGCTGATCAGTCTTTGAATCGGAGCCGAAATATGGCCTATGGCCTGCGCTTTTTCGGTATTTTCGGGTCAGCCACGACCAGGGGGAGGTTGCGTTGGCACATACCACCCGACGGCAGGAAACGTCAGGTGCCCGCGCGGCGACACCCTGGACAACGCTGTGTTCGTTCAAGGGCTAGAACGGAGCCATTTCTGATGAACCCGGATGAGTACAGCGTGCCGCCTCCGCTCGACGCCACCGGCGTCGGCCCGTGGGAGAACCACAACGGCCAGATCGGCCGGCATTTTTTCGGCACGCGCCGTGGCGAACAGGTGCCCGTCCAGATCGTCGGAATCCAGGACGTCAACGGCGCCGTTGTCACGCGGATGATCCGCGTGGGGCACGAGCAGGTGGAGCTCGATATCGCCGACGTCCACGAGCTGATCTGGACGCTGGCCGACGCGTGCAACGAAGCCGATCGGCTGAGCCATCTGTCGAGCGACTTCGAACGTGGCTCCTGCGCGGACCTACTTCGGGATGTTGATTCGGCGTGAACGCCGGTGCCGTGCGACCCCCCAACCGCCGCGGGCCGAGTGGCGAAGACATCACCCCTGCGCGGTTGCAGGAGCTGCTGGGCCGCGACGCGGCGGTCGCCACGGAATGGCTTGTTCGCCGCCATTTCCGCAGGAATGCCGACGACCTGGCGACGCAGCGTAAGCGCGCGCTGGCCTACATCGAATGGTGCGAAGCGGCATCGCACGCATTGGAGCGAGGCGCGCCGTTCGACTACGCCGACTTTGTCCGCGAGTGGCGAATGCAGGCCCTCCGCAGCGACATTCGTGAGATGCCCCATCGCGTCGCGTGGGTGGTCGCCGCGCAGATACTGCTGGCCGCTTCGGTGATCCTGTTCATCGCAGGCATCCCATGGGTGGCGACTGTGCTGCTGGCCGGAGCCGTCTTCGGCGGACTGCACCTGTACCTGACCGTTCCGCCGGTCGTCGTCGGCCCCGACAACGCGAAGCTGCCCCAAACCGCCGACGATTTCGGCGTGACACGACCCTAGCGGCGCGGCAGACCCGAAGACCGGTCGAACCCGGTAGTTTCGCGGTCGTGGCCGAGTTGATGAATCGCCAGATCGTGTTGCGGCGCCGGCCCAGCGGGCTGGTGCAACCCGATGACACCGAGTTGATCACCACACCGGCGCCCGAACCTGCCGAGGGTGAGGCGCTGGTGCGCACCACATACATCGGCATCGACGCCGCCGCGCGTACCTGGCTCAACGATCAGCCGGGCTACCTTCCGCCGGTGCAACTCGGCGAGGTCGTTCGGGCTGCGGGGATCGGGGAGGTGGTCGCCTCCCGCTGCGACGCGTATGCGGTCGGAGACGTCGTCACCACGCTGACGGGATTCCAGGAGTATGTGATCAGCCGTGACGACCTGTTCACCACACCGGTGCCCGGTCCCGCCGTCGATCAGCTCGCGGTGATGAGCGTGTACGGCCCGACCGGTGCCACAGCGTATTTCGGCGTGAATGACATCGGTAAACCGCAGCCGGGGGAGACGGTTGTGGTGTCCGCGGCCGCCGGGGCGACCGGGTCCATCGCCGGGCAGATCGCCAAGATCGCGGGAGCACGGGTGGTCGGCATCGCGGGTGGTCCCCAGAAGTGCCGGGCGGTGGTCGAGGACTTCGGCTTCGACGCGTGCATCGACTACCGCGAGGACAACCTCAAGGCCGCGCTCAAGCAGCACTGCCCCAAAGGCGTCGACGTCTATTTCGACAATGTCGGGGGTCCGATCCTCGATGCGGTGCTGGGACGGCTCGCCCCCAAGGCCCGCGTCGTGCTGTGCGGCGTCATCTCGAGCTATCTGACCGGTGAGCACCCGGGGCCGGCGAACTACGTCAACCTGCTGTCGAAGACGGCGTCGATGCAGGGGTTCAATGCGCTCGACGAATGGGGGCGTTTCGACGAGGCGTTCGGCCCGCTTCGTCAGTGGGCGCAGGAGGGCCGACTCGTTCACCGCCAGACGATCTTCGAGGGCATCGAGTCCTGTGTAGACGCGTTGAACGGGCTGTTCACCGGGGCTAACATCGGCAAGATGCTGGTGAAGGTCAGCGAACCCAGCGTCGCCGGATGAGTTCGGCGCCGGCCGTGGTTTGACCAGCAAACGTTACGGGGTATTGGGTCACGGGGCGACGGCCGTCGTGCCTCTGATTGACGATGTCGATGTGACGTGTAGGAGTTGACTATGGACGTTCGGCGAACCGCTCGACTGCTCGCTACCGCGGCGGCTGCGTTCACGGCGCTGCTCGCAGGTCCTGTCCCGTTGGCGGCCGCGCAGCCGCCGCCCGGTCCCGCCCCGGCGCCCGCGCCGTGTCCCGATGTGCAGTTGGTCTTCGCGAGGGGGACCGCTGAGCTGCCCGGTGTCGGCGGTATCGGGCAGACCTACGTCGACGCCCTGCGGGCACAACTCGGCCCCAGGACGTTGGACGTCTACCCGGTCAACTACCCCGCCAGTAGCGCGTTCGGAGACCGAATTCAGTTCGCACGCACGGTGATCGACGGCATTCGCGATGCGGCGATCAAGGTCCAGGACACCGCGGCGAACTGCCCGGACACTCGGGTCGTGCTCGGCGGCTTCTCGCAGGGCGCGGTGGTTGCCGGCTATGTGACGGCGGCCGAGATCCCCGAGCAGATTCCCGCGGAGTACCGCGAGTTCATTCCGGAGCCGATGCCCGAGGAGGTCGCTGACCATGTCGCCGCGGTGGTGCTGATCGGCATGCCGTCGGATCAGTTCATGCGCGACATCGGCGCCCCGCCCGTCGTGATCGGCCCGTCCTATGTGGAAAAGACCCTGGAGCTGTGCGCCACCGACGACACCATCTGTAACGGCGTGCCCGCGGGCGGGCCGTCATTTGCGCACAACGTTTACGGCATCAACGGAATGGTCGGCGAAGCAGCGGCGTTCACCGTCGAACGGCTGTGAGCTGCCCGCGGCCTAGCTGAGCGGCTGCCGCACCTTCCTGGCGTGGGCTGCCTCGTACGCCTCGAGGACGTCGCGCGGGATCCGGCCGTGCACGGCCACGCCGTGGCCGTGCGTCCAGGCCCACTGGCGAATCGCCGCGCGGCGCATCGCGGCGGCCTCTGCCGAGTTCAGCGTCGTACTGAAAAGGTGTCGACGTTGGCGGGCCGCTGTTTGACGGGCCGTACTTATCCACGGAGCGAAGGCTTCGCGCAGTTTCGCGGCATTTTCCCGGGAGAGATAGATCTCATATCGGACGCCGTCCAATTCGAAAACGACTATCTCCTCAGCGGTGCTGATGCGGTCGAATTCGTCGACGAACACGACCTCGGCTGTCACTGTCATCCCCCCTTTACTGCAGCGTCTAGTGCAGCGTTCGCGCCGACGAACCGCAGCCCACCAAAAGGAGAGTGCGCGCATTGCCAGCGCTACACCCCTCGTCGCATTTCGAAGCGCTGGCTGCATTTGCGCATTTCCACGTATGGCGAGCGCGAGTGCAGTTAGGGGCAAAGTACCCCGGCACGGCCGCACGTGAGGGTGGGTTTGCCAAAAAAATTGACGCGAGCGTCGATCGCAATGAATCGCCGTAAAGCACGTCGGATCCGCAAGGGCAGATCAGCGCGCCGACTGCCGATTGCCAGCAAACAACCGGCGTCCCAATGGTTGAACACGCAAAATCCGCATCTTCATATGAGACTCGCTAATTGCGAAATGGCGGCATGCACATCGTTCGCCCGGGAATGCGGCCGAGAATGCACGGGGATTGAGCGCCGCGGTCCAAGCTCTACTAATCGCTGTAGTAGGCGCGCGGTATGGTTCGTTCTGTGAGCACCCCGAGAGCACGCGCCCGCCTGTTGCGCGGTGGCCTGGTCGGCGGGTGTTCGGCGTTGTTGACCGTCGGTGCGCACACCGCCGTCGACGATCGTGTGCCCCACGGCGCTGCGCTGATGGTTGTCCTGCTGCTGTGCGCCACCGCGGGCGCTGTGGCGGGCACCGTGGCGGCGCCTCGTGGGCACGGCGCGCTCCTCGGCGTGATCGCCGCGCTGGGCGGCGCCCAGCTGCTCGGACACTGGGCACTGGCGCTGTTCGGCGGGCATCACCATGGCCTCGCCGGGTTGGGGATGTCGCCGTCGATGGCGGTCGCCCACGCCGCCGCGGCACTCGTGCTCGGAGCGGCGATCGCCGCGGTCGAGTACCTCTACGTCGTTTGCGAGTCGGTGCTGTGCTGGTTGCGGCTGTTCACGCTCGGTGCCGTGCGCGCCACATCGCGTGCCCGACACTGGGCCACCAATAACGTTGTCGCGCAGCCTGACCTGCTGCGCTCCGGGTTGGGCATGCGTGCTCCGCCGGTCGGTGTCGCTTCTTCGTTCTAGACGAAACCTCGTTTCTTCGCCATCGCGCCGATGGCTGCCTTGCGAGCCGTATCCGTGTTGCACCCGTTGCTGCGTCGAGACGCAGCCTTATCTGCGAAAGCTTCTTCCACCCATGACAATTCCCAAGCCCAGCAGCGGCGGGCGTGCCCTGCTGATGCGCCTGCACTTCTACGCGGGCGTGTTCGTCGGCCCTTTCATCCTGATCGCGGCGGTGACCGGACTGCTCTACGCGCTGATCCCGCAGATCGACAACGCGGTGTATCGCCACGCGCTGACCGTCGACCGCGTCGGTGACCAACCCCTGGCGCTCGCCGACCAGATCGCTGCCGCGCGCACCGCGTATCCCGCCGGCACCGTCGAAAACATCCGGCCCCCGAACACCGTCGACGAGACCACGCAGGTCAGGTTGCGGGTCGACGACGTACCACCGGACTACGCGCGCACCGTGTTCGTCGACCCTTACACCGGAGAGGTCCGCGGCGCGTTGACCACCTACGGGCAGTGGCTGCCGCTGCGGGCATGGTTCGACGAACTGCACCGCACCCTGCACCTGGATGCCCTCGGGCGAAACTACAGCGAACTGGCCGCCAGCTGGTTGTGGGTGATTTCGCTTGCCGGGCTGGCACTCTGGTACCTCCACCGCCGGGACAGCGGAAAGCTGCGACGCCTGGCACTGCCCGACCGCGACAAGAAGGGCCGTCGCCGAACGCTTTCCTGGCACGGTGCGGCCGGGGTGTGGATCCTCGTCGCGCTGCTCGGGCTGTCGGTCACCGGGATCACGTGGTCGCGCCACGCCGGCGAATCCGTCGACCTCATCCAGCGGAGCCTGAACACCACCGCGCCCACCGTGAACACCGCACTGGGTCAGCGCGGCGACCCGGACATCACAACGGCGACGCACCGACATGGAGGCACTGGTGACACCTTGCTGTACGGCGCCGACACGGCGATGCGTGCCGCCGAACGGGCGGGCCTGAAAGGGCCGATCTGGATGTACCCGCCCGTCGAGCACGGACAGGGCTGGCGCGTCGAGGAGAACAAGCGCGACTGGCCCACCCGCCACGACGCCATCTCGGTGGACCCCGACAGCGGCGCCGTCACCGACCGGGTGAACTTCGCCGACTGGCCGGCTCTGGCCAAGCTCACCGATTGGGCCATCGACGCGCACATGGGTGTCCTTTTCGGTTGGCCCAACCAGATTCTCCTGGCGCTCACCGCGATCGGGCTCATCGCGATCGTCATCCGTGGCTACCAGATGTGGTGGCAGCGCCGCCCGACGCGAGGGTCTGCGTGGGCGGTCGGCCGTCCGCCGCTGCGCGGAGCGATCCGCCGCCTGCCGACGCCGTCGGTCGTCGCAGCCGTCGTCGCCGCGGGGGCACTCGGGTGGTTTCTGCCGCTGTTCGGGCTGAGCCTGGCGGCTTTCGTCATCGTCGATCTGCTGATCGGCGCGGTCAAACAACGGCGCGCTGCCGCCGACAAGGAGAAGGAGTTCTCGGATGCGTAACTCAGGAATCGGGGCGTTCGGTGCCACGCTGGCCGTGGCCGCACTGCTGACGGCGGGCTGCACGTCGCAGACACACGAGGAGCCGCCGATGGCCGAGACGGTCACCGTCGAAGACCCGTGGGCCAGCGCGGCCGACGAAGGGATGGCCGCGGTCTTCGGCACGTTGACCAACACCGGTCACCACGACGCGCACATCGTGTCCGCCGAGTCATCGGTGGCGGGCCACGTCGAACTGCACGAGGTGACACCCGACGCCTCCGGCACGAAGACGATGCGCCCCAAGGACGATGGGTTCGTCGTTCCGGCGGGCGGCGCACGCGAGCTGGTGCCCGGTGGCGACCACGTGATGCTGATGGACCTGCACGAGCCGTTGCATCCCGGTGCGGATGTCGCGGTGACCGTGGTGTTCGAGGACGGTTCGACCCTGCCCGTCACCGCACAGGTCCGCGAGTTCGCGGGCGCCGACGAGGATTACCAGCCCGCCGAACCGGCTGCCCCGCATCACCATGGTTGAGCGGTCCCCGCGCGGCCGGTTCACCGTCAACAGGCGCCGCCTGCTCGTCGGAGGCGCCGCCGCGTTGGCAGGCAGTGCCGCCCTCACTCAGTGCGCACGGGGTCAACCCGACGAGGCACGAGGCGGATTCGGCGCCGAGGCCGAGCCGTTTTACGGAACGCATCAAGGGGGCATCGCCACGCCGCCGCAGGCGCACGCGCTGCTCGTCGCGCTTGATCTGAAACCACAGACCGGGCGCACGCCGCGGGACACCGTCGCGGCGATCCTGCGGCTGTGGACGGCAGACGCCTCCCGGCTCACCCAGGGCCGGCCCGCGCTGGCCGACACCGAGCCCGAACTGGCGCACCGGCCGGCACGGCTCACGGTCACCGTCGGCCTGGGCCCCGCGGTGTTCGACCGCATCGGTTTGGCGCACCTGCGACCGGCGACGGCGACCGACCTGCCGGAGTTCGGCACCGACCGGCTAGAACCCCAGTGGTGCGGCGGTGATCTGCTGTTGCAGATCTGCGCCGACGACCCCGTCGTCGTCGCGCACGCCGGCCGAGTCCTGCTCAAGAACGTCCGCACCATGGCGACGCAGCGGTGGCGTCAGAGCGGGTTTCGCGGCGCGCGCGGCTCGGACCCGTCGGGCGCGACGATGCGCAACATGATGGGACAGGTCGACGGCACCGTGAACCTGACCGACGCGGCGGCGTTCGACCGGCACGTGTGGGACCACGGCGCACAGCAGCGGTGGTTCGCCGGCGGCACGGTCGCGGTGGTACGACGAATCCGCGCTGAAATGGACACATGGGATCAGATCGACCGCGAGAGTAAGGAACTCGCGGTCGGTCGCCGGCTCGACAACGGGGCCCCGCTGACCGGGGAGCAGGAGTTCGACGAGCCCGATCTCACCGCGAGCGTCAACGGCATCCCGGTGATTCCACCGAACTCCCATGTCGCGCTGGCCAGGCCGCGCAGCGAGGACGAGCAGTTCCTGCGTCGGCCCTACAACTACGATGACCCGCCGTCCGGCGGGCAGACCACCGACAGCGGCCTGATCTTCGTCACCTACCAACGAGACCCGGCCAGACAGTTCGTTCCGGTGCAGCAGCGCCTGGCCGACGGTGACGCGCTCAACGAGTGGATCACCACGATCGGCTCCTCGGTGTTCGCGATCCTGCCGGGTGTCGAGGACGGCCAGTACCTGGGCCAAGCACTCCTGGAATCGGCGTCGTGACGACACGGACGGCGTAGCCTGGGGTTCGTGTGGTCACGCGCATTGATCGTGGGCGCGATGTGTGCCGTAGCGATCGTTGCCGCGCCCGTCGCGGCTGCGGATCCTGTGACGTATCCGGACACCGACGCCAACGGCGTTCCGATGAACAGGTCAGGTGGACCCGTGCCGACGATGAACGGCATCCCCTGCGTGGGCGGACACTACGGGGTGTGCTTCTCGTTCGCGCAGAACCAGCCCGTGCCCAAGAAGCCGCAGGCGATCGTCGGCCACAGCCCGACGGTGACGAACTAGCGAGGCGGGTTCAGTACGACTGCCCGTTGGCGTACCGCTGCCGGCGAAAGTGGCGCCCCTTGCCGCGGTTCCGGCTCTTGTATGTCGGTAGCTGCGAGTCACAGTCCGGACAGACCAGCCGCAAATTTTCCCGTCGATTGTTGGTCGGGTCGCCGTGATCCAACACCAAGGTGAGGGGCAGGCCCACCGCAGCAACCTCCCTGAGCGTCGACGAGATATTGCCGAATGTAGTGCTGGCGGCGGCCGCAGATCGACGCCTCGCCGGATTCGAGCCAACGCTTCGTCTGCGTGTCGCGCCGGGCCGACACCTGACATGCATTGCTGCAGTAGACCTTCTGGCTGCGCTTCAAGAGTGGGGAACCGCAACCGCGACACTGTCTCATGATTTGAAGCTACGAGCGGGTACCGACAAAAACGCGGCGGCCGGTTGGAGCCTCCTATCGGAATCGAACCGATGACATTCCGCTTACAAGGCGAACGCTCTACCAACTGAGCTAAGGAGGCCTGCGAGACCCAAGCTTATCGGGTCACTCCTCGGCTTCGATGATGCGCTGGGACGTCACCGTCCGCGACGTCGTCCGCGCGCGCGGTCGGCGCCCCGGTAGCGGGATCCGGTCGGCGATGTTGCTCAGCGGATTGACCACCTGGGCCAGCGTGACGACGGCTTCGTGCAGGGCGTCGATCGTCGGCCCCAGCGCCTCCAACCCCGGGGCCAACCGGTTGAGGGTGTCGGCGACGTCGGCCAGCTTCAGCAGCGGCCCGTCCGGGTCGGTCAACGTGTCGAGCAGGCCCCCTTCGGCGAGCAGCCGGTCGGCGACCCCGTCCTCGCGCAGCACCCGCTCGATCAGGCCGTCGTTGGCCAGCAGCTGATCGGCCAGCCCGCCCGGCGCGATGACCCGCGACAGCGCGCCGTCCTCGGTGGTCATCCGGTCGATCAAGCCGCCTTCCGACGCGACCTGGTCCACCAGCCCGCCGGGCGCCAACGCCCGGGCGACGGGCCCGTTCTCCGCGGTCACCCGGTCCAGCAGGCCGCCCTCCTCGGTGAGCTGATCCACGATGCCGCCGGGCTGCAGCAGTCGGTCGATCGGACCGTTGGGCCGTAACGCCCGGCCCAGCGGTGCGTCGTCGTCCAGCAGCCTGGCCAGCCGATTCGCGCGTTCGACCGCGTCGTCGAGGCCCAGCATGTGGGCCACCGAGGCGTTGCGCGCGGCGGTGTTCGCGTCACCGAGCGATCGCTGCGCCATCCCGAGCGCGCCGCTGGCCATGGAGATCCCCGCGTCGGCCATGGCTAGCCCGACGCGTACCGGGGCCGTCGCCAGATCCGTCACGGCTTTGCCGAGGTTCATCGCCCCAGTCTAGAGACTGCGACTTGTGTGCGTTTTGCTGCGCTGAAGCGCGCTCAAACGCACACAAATCGCCGAATCAGGTCAGTTCGGCCAGGGCGGCCTTGATCTTGGCCTGCGCCTCGTCAAGCGATTCCGGTGAGGGGTTGCGATCGACGTGGGCGAACCCGAAATCGGTCAGGTTGTAGGCCGGAAAGACATGCACGTGCAGGTGCGGCACTTCGAGTCCGGCGATGATCACCCCGGCCCGCTCGGCGCCGAACGCCTTGCACACGGCTTTGCCGATGAGCTGGCAGACCTCCATGACACGGCCGAACATCGCCGGCTCGATCTCCTGCCAATGGTCGATTTCGGCCCGCGGCACCACCAACGTGTGGCCCTGCGTCATCGGTTCGATCGTCAGGAACGCGACGATCTCGTCGTCCTCGTACACGAACCTGCCGGGAAGCTCCCCGTTGATGATCTTGGTGAAGACCGTTGCCATGGGTCAGAGCATAGTGATCGCGGCTAGCCCTGATGGATGAGCTCGTGCAGGTCGTCGACCGACCACGGCGGCGAGTCGCGATGGTCGCGGTAGGCGATGACGGCCGGGGTCGGCCGGTCGAACCGGCCGACGAAACCACCCGCGGCGATGAAGATCTGTCCCGTCACATCCTTGGCCAGATCACCGGCCAGATAGGCGTACACGGGTGCCGCAAACTCCGGCGGCGGGGCGTCGAGCGCGGCCTGCGTGCTGGCGTCGTCCAGCAGCCCACGCGCATTGAGCGCCTCGATGTGCGCCCGGTACTCCTGCCCGGTCGACAACCTGGTCTTGGCGCCCGGGCAGACGACGTTCGCGCGGACGCCGTGCTCCTTCAGCTCGGCCGCGAGCGCCATCGTCAGCGCGTTGACACCGCCCTTGCCCGCCGGATAGCCGGTCCCGCCGTAGTCGCCGAGAAACGCGAAGGAGCTGGTGTTGACGATGGCCCCGCCGCCCTGCGCGACCATCCGCGGCGCCGCGGCGCGGCAGGTCTCGAACACCGTGCCGAGATGCGCGTCGAGCAGTTCACGAAACTGAGCGCTGGTGACCTTCAGGATCGATTCGGCGGCCAGCCCCGCGGTGCCCGCGCAGTTGACGAGGATGTCGACGCGGCCGAACTCGTCTACGCACTTGTCGATCAGTGCGTCGGCCACCTGCGACTCGGCGGGGGAGCCGGCCATCCCTACTGCATTCGGAATACGTTGGGCCGCTTCCGATACCGCGTCGGCGGCGCGTCCGTTGACCACCACGCCTGCGCCTTGCGCTGCGAGCAGTTCGGCCACCGCGAGCCCGATACCGCGCGAGCCGCCGACGACGACGGCGCCGCGCCCGGTCAACGGCGTGCTAATTGCTCTGGTCCACCTGGCCGAACTGCATGGCGTCCATGTTCCAGTAGCCGCGCAGATTGGACAGCAAGCCGTCGTCGTTGACCTTGTAGGTGAACACCCCGCGCACGGTGCTGGTCATCCCGTTCTCGAACTTGCTGCGCAGCACCAGGATATGCGCGATCTCGGTCGGTGAACTCGACGGGAACGTCTCCTCGCAGGTGATGCGCAGGTCGTTGGAGGCGATGTTGGCGTCGAAGAACGCCGCGACGGCCTCCTTACCGCGGATCCCGGTTCCGTCCGGGTTCGTGATGGCCTGGCCGATCGGATCCTCGATGACGACGTCGTCTGCCATCAGGGCCAGCCAGCCTTCTTTGTCGTGGGCGTGCACGCAGCGCCACGAGTTCTGCGACGCGGCCAACGCCGGTGTCGTTGCGACGGTGTCGGTCATGGCGGTTACCGGTCGTCGTCGGTGTAGCGGATGACGCCGCGAATGTTGCGCCCCTCCAACATGTCCTGGTAGCCCTCGTTGATCTGCTCCAGCTTGTACTGGCGGGTGATCATGTCATCGAGGTTGAGCTTGCCCGCCTTGTACATCGTCAGCAGCTGCGGAATGTCGTAGTGCGGGTTGCCGCCGCCGAAGATGGTGCCCTGCAGGTTCTTCTGCATGAGCGTGAGCATCGCCAGGTTGAGCGTGACCTGGGTGTCCAGCAGGCTGCCGATCGCGGTGGCCACACACGTGCCGCCCTTGGCGGTGATGTTCATGTAGTTCTCGATGTCGGCGCCGTGCAGCTCGCCGACCGTGACGATCACCTTGTGCGCCATCAGGCCCATGGTGACCTCGGCGATCCCCATCATCGCCGTCTCGATATCCGGATAGACGTGCGTCGCACCGAATTTCAGTGCCTGATCACGCTTCCACTCGACCGGCTCGATGACGAAGATGTAGCGGGCGCCCGCATTGACGGCGCCCTGCAGCGCTGCCATCCCCACCCCGCCGACGCCGACCACCGCGACGTCCTGGCCGGGCCGGATGTCGGCGGTGCGGGTGGCCGAGCCGTAGCCGGTCGTGACCCCGCAACCGACCAGGCAGGCCACCTCGAACGGAATCGACGGGTCGATCTTCACGACCGAGCTCTTGTGCACGACCATGTACGGCGAGAAGGTGCCCAGCAGCGTCATCGGGAACACGTTCTGGCCCTTGGCCTGAATCCGGAAGGTGTTGTCGGAGACCGCCGCGCCGTTGAGCAGGCCGGCCCCCAGGTCGCACAGGTTGCGCATCCCCGCCTGACAGGACGGACAGGTGCCACAGGACGGGATGAACGACAGCACCACGTGGTCGCCCGGAGCGAGGTTTTCCACGCCCGGCCCGACCTCGGTGACGATGCCGGCGCCCTCATGGCCGCCGAGCACGGGAAACCCGCCCATCGGGATGCCGCCGGTCACCAGGTGGTGGTCGGAGTGGCACATCCCCGACGCTTCCATCTGGATCTTGACCTCGTCCTTGACGGGGTCGCCGATCTCGATCTCCTCGACCGACCACGGTTGATTGAAGTCCCAGATGAGCGCGCCCTTTGTCTTCATTCGTACGTGCCTTCCGTTTGAGCTTGTGTCCACAGACTAGAGCCATTAGTTAGGCCCGTCACGGGCACCCCCAAGCAACTGCTTGGCCGGGTTCACCACAGCGGCGCGGGCGCCTGTCCGAGCGGGTAGTAGCCCGGCAGCTTCTCGCCGGCCAGCGACCGCTCGATGCGCTTCTGCATCCCTTCCGAGAGGTCACCGGACTCGATCAGCTTCGCGTACCCCTTGGCCACGTGCCCGAAGTCGAACCAGTCGCGCTGCCATTCGATCTTGAGGTCGGCATTCAGCCGGAACCAGCTGCCGCCGATGCCGTAGATCTCGTCCTGGGTGCCGTCGGACTTGTTGACGATCTGCTTCCAGAAGCCGACGATCTCACCGATCTTGTCGTCGATCAGCACCCGCTGGTACTCGTAGACCCAGTTCTCCAGGCCCTCCATCTCCAGGCCCAGGGCCACCTCGCGGATCTCGTCGCGGCCCACGCACATCACGTCCTCTTTGGGACCGATGTTCCAGCCGTAGGTGGCGTCGTCGGTGTAGAACTCCGCCAACGGCTTCCAATCGCCGTTGCGTTCGGCCTCCCGGTTGGCTTCCAGCCACTGCTCGACCCATTTCTCGAGCTGTTCACGCGGCAATGACGGCACTGTCAGTCTCCTTTTTCTCTGATGGACAAGGCTTGGGTGGGACACTGCGCGACGGCCTCCTCGACCTGCGCGCGGGCTTCGTCGGGCGGCTCGGGGTCGAGGATCTCCACCTTGCCGCGTTTGGGCACCCGGAAGTAGTCCGGTGCCTCCAGCTCGCACATCGCGTGGCCCTGGCACAGGTCCAGGTCGACTTCGACTCGGTAGCAACCCATTTCGGTGCCTACTTCTTGCGTCGGCGGTAGCGAGCCTTGGCGGGACGCTGTAGCTGCACGACCATCTTGGAGTGGTCGTTGCGGTACGTGTCGGGCGGCTGCGCCATCTCGAACTCATACTCGCGCAAAAGAACCGAGAAGATCGCCTTGATCTGCATCTGCGCGAACGCCGCGCCGACGCAGCGGTGCCGTCCCGCCCCGAACGGGATCCAGGTCCAGCGGTTGACGATGTCGGCCTGCTCGGGTTTGTTGTAGCGCTCGGGGCGGAACGCGTCGGGGTCGGGGAAGTCCTCGGGGATCCGGTTGCTGATGGCGGGCGAGGCGGCGACGAAATCACCCTTGTGGATGGGGAAACCGGCCACCTCGAACTCGCCCTGGGCCACCCGCATCAGGATGATCAGCGGCGGATGCAGCCGCAGCGTCTCCTTGAGCACGTTGTCGAGCTTGGGGATCTGACGCAGCGCGTGGAAGCTGACCTCCTGGCCGTCGGCGTAGAGCTCGTCGAGCTCGGCCTGCACCTCGGCGTAGATCTCGGGGTGGCGGATCAGCTCGATCAGCGTCCACGCCGAGGTCCCCGAGCTGGTGTGATGACCGGCGAACATCAGCGAGATGAACATGCCGGTGATCTCGTCGGCGGAGAATCGGGGGTTGCCGTCCTCGTCGTTGATCGACACCAGCACGTCGAGCATGTCGCGGTCGGACTTGTCCTTCGGCGGGTTGGCCAGCCGCTGGTTCATGATCTCCTGCACCAGCCCGACGAGTTTCACACGCGCTTCATCGCGGCGCCGGAAACTCTCGATCGGCAGGTACGGGTCGACGTAGCACAGCGGGTCGGTGCCGCGCTCGAGGTCGTGGTAGTACTCGGCGAACCGGTGGTCGAGTTGGTTGCGGAACTTCAACCCGATCAGACAGGCCGTCGAGGTGTAGATCGTCAACTCGGCGAAGAAGTCCAGCAGTTCGATCTCACCCTCGTCGCCCCAGTCGGCGATCATCTTGCGGACTTCGCCCTCGATGGTGGTGGCGTGGCTCTTCATGTGCTCGCCGCGCAGCGCGGAGTTGTGCAGCATCTCCCTGCGCCGCTCGGGGCTGGCGTCGAACACCACGCCCTTGCCGAAGATCGGCGTCATGAACGGATACGCCTCGGCTTGGTCGAGGTCCTCGTCGGCGGACCGGAAGAAGAACTCGTTGGCCTCCGCGCCCGACAGCAGGATGACGGGTTTGTCGACGAGCTGGAAGTACCCCACGTCGCCGCACTCGTCGCGCACGCGCTGCATCAACCCGATCGGGTCGGTGCGGAACTCCTCGAGGTGGCCGTGCTCTTCCTCACCGCCGGATACCCGGGGCACGATCGCGGTCGTCATGGCTTTAGGTTCTCCTCGTTCAGCTTCAGCTGTTGGCGTTCGGCGGGTGCGGTGGTCAACGGGGCTTCGGGCTGAAGCTCCATGTTCGCGACGAACCCGCCGCGTGGCGTCTCGGCCACGAACGTGATGGCGCGGGCCAGGTCCGAGGCCCGCAGGAAATAGTCGTGCCGGGCCTGCCCCCACTTGGCCCAATCCTCAAGGGCCGGACCGATCTTCTCGGCGGGCAGGCTCCAGCCCATGGCGGTCTTGGTGGGGCCGGGGTGCACGAGCGATGCGCGCACGCCAGTGCCCTCGAGTTCCATCTGCAGGTTGTTGACCATCGCCACCAGACCGGCCTTGGCCGCGCCGTAGGCCCCCATGTGTGGGCGCTGGCGCAGCGCGACATCGGAGCCGACGAAGATCAGGTCACCGCGCCGGCGCTCGATCATCCCCGGCAACACCGCGGTGGCCAGGCGGTTGGCGCCGACGAGGTGGATCTGCAGCTGTGACTCGAACTCGTCGGTGCTGATCTCGTAGAGCTTGCCGAAGAAGGTGTCACCGGCGCCGGCGACCAGCACCTCGATCTCCCCGAGTGCCTCGACCGATTGGGCGACAAAGGATTTGACCGAGTCGGCGTCGGTGACGTCGAGGTGGAACCCGACGGCTTCACCGCCCTCGGCCCGGATCTTGGCCACCAGCTCGTCGAGCTTCTCGACCCGACGTGCCCCGACGGCGACCGGAAACCCGCGTGCCGCCAGTTGCAGCGCGGTGGCCTCTCCGATCCCCGACGACGCGCCCGCCACGATGGCGG
This sequence comes from Mycolicibacterium pulveris, assembly GCF_010725725.1. Classification (NCBI taxonomy): domain Bacteria; kingdom Bacillati; phylum Actinomycetota; class Actinomycetes; order Mycobacteriales; family Mycobacteriaceae; genus Mycobacterium; species Mycolicibacterium pulveris. Next base: position 3,046,985 of record NZ_AP022599.1, read on the forward strand.
GGCGTCGTTTCGGAAGTGGTTCGAAGCGCGGCATTTACGCGTACCCCTTATTTGGTTTCGACGGTGATGGGCAGGTGAGCGAACCCGCGGACGTTGCTCGAGTGCACGCGCACGGCGTTGGCCTCGTCGACCTCGTAGCCACGGATTCGTTTGAACAGTTCGGTCAGCGCGACCCGCGCCTCCATGCGGGCCAGGTGTGCGCCCAGGCAGAAGTGGGCGCCGCTGCCGAAGCTCATGAGCTTGGACCCGATGTCGCGACCGATGAGGTACGTGTCGGGATCGTCGAACACCCGCTCGTCACGGTGCGCGGACCCCGGCAGCAGCAACACGACGTCGCCGTCGGGAATCTTGGTGTCGTACAGGGTGAGATCGCCGACCACGGTGCGCGCGAGGATCTGGCTGGAGGTGTCGTAGCGCAACGTCTCCTCGACCCACAGCGGCACGCGGTCCAGATCGGCGTAGACGGGGGTCAGCTGGTCGGGGTTCCGGTGGCCCCAGAATGCCGCGTTGGCAAGCAGTTTGGTGGTGGTCTCGTTGCCGGCGATGACCATCAGGAACATGAACCCGAGGATTTCGTCGTCGGTGAGCCGGTCACCGTCGATCTCGGCCTCGAGAAGGGCGGTGGTGAGGTCGTCGGTCGGCTTCTTGCGGCGCTCGGCCACCATCTCCTGGTAGTAGACGATCAGGTTGATCGAGGCTTCCACGGCCGCCGGGGGCACGTCGGTGACACCCTCTTCGCGGTGCATGACACCGTCGGCCCACGCCCGCACCCGGGGGCGGTCGGCTTCGGGCACCCCCATCAGCTCGGAGATGACGTCCATGGGCAGCTTGCCCGCGAATTCGTCGACATAGTCGACGGTTCCGGAGCCGGCCTTCTCCAACATGGCGTCGAGGTGCCGCACCGCGATCTCGGTGACCCTGGGCTCGAGTTCACGGATGCGACGCGGGGTGAAGCCCTTGGAGACCAGGGTGCGCAACCGCAGGTGTGCGGGGTCGTCCATGGCCAGAAACGACATCGTCTTCGACGCGTGCGGGCCGCGCGAGGCCGGATCCAGTGACACGCCGTACTTGTTGGACAGCGTCGTGCTGTTGCGGAAGCCGGCCAACACATCGGCGTGCCGCGACAGCGCCCAGAACCCGAGCTCGTCGTTGCGGTACAGCGGCGCCTCGTCGCGCAGCCGCTTGTAATAGGGGTAGGGGTCTTCGTGGAAGTCGTAGTCGTAGGGGTCCAGCACCAGGTCGCTGGCCGGCACTGTCACTGTTCTTCTCCCAGGCTTCATCTATGGATCCTCTCCGAGGATCAGGCCGACCACATAGCTGAGACGGTCGGCGATCTGGCGATAGGTGAAGGCGCCGCTGCCCGCGTTGACCAGCGCGCCGAAGAACGTCATCTCCAGCGCGGACAACGCGCGTGGGTCGGCGTCGGGGCCCATGGCCGAGCGGATGCGGCGATGGATCTCAGCGCCGATGCGCTCACGGACGCCGCGCACCGCCGGGTCGTTGCTGCTCAGCAGGGCCGTCGTGCAGGCGGCCGCGACTTCGGGTTCGTCGGCGACCATCAGCGCCATGCTGCGCAGCGTCTTCTCCACACGGGTCAACCGGCTTTCGTTGACGTCGGTGAAGTACGGCACCTGACGCATCAGGTCCAGGTAGACCTCGGCGATCAGATGGTTCTTCGACGAGAAGTAGGTGTAGGCCGTGGCCGGGGCGACCTTGGCGCGAGCGGCGACCCCGCGCACCGTCAGGTCGGCGTACGAGGACTCGCGCAGCATCTCCATACCCGCGGCGAGCACCCTGCGGAAGGTTTCCTCCTGACGCCGGTTGCGCGTCGTCCCCCCGGCCGCCTCGGTGGCTGGGCCGCTGATCGCAACCGCTGGATCGCTGGACACGTGTCCAAGTTATCCGATGAGGGCATCGGCGGGCAAGCACGCAGGTAGAAGATGCCACGCTTGCCAGGCCCGATCACGGGGGACTATGGTTCGACTGATGTGTTCCGGACAGTTGTCCAGCAGCGTTCGATCGGAGGCCGGATGGCACTGCTAGCCAATCGCGAGAGTCAGTTGTTCATCGACGGCAAGCTCGTCGCGGGTAGTGCAGGCACGTTCCCCACGATCAACCCGGCCACCGAGGAGGTGCTCGGCGTCGCGGCCGACGGGAGCGCCGAGGACATGGGCCGCGCGATCGAGGCGGCGCGGCGCGCGTTCGACGAGACCGACTGGTCGACGAACACCGAGCTGCGGGTGCGCTGCGTGCGTCAGCTGCAGCAGGCGATGACCGAGCGCGTCGAGGAACTTCGGGAGATCACGATCGCCGAGGTGGGAGCGCCGCGGATGCTCACATCGGCCGCACAGCTCGAAGGACCGGTCGCCGACCTGAGCTTCTGCGCCGACACCGCCGACAACTACCAGTGGACAACCGATCTCGGGGTCGCCGAGCCGATGGGGATCAAGACGCACCGCACGCTGGCCCGCGAGGCCGTGGGGGTCGTCGGGGCCATCACACCGTGGAACTTTCCGCACCAGATCAACCTGGCCAAACTCGGGCCCGCGCTGGCCGCGGGTAACACCGTCGTGCTCAAGCCGGCGCCGGACACCCCGTGGTGCGCGGCCGTGCTCGGCGAACTCATCGCCGAGCACACCGATATCCCGGCCGGTGTGGTCAACATCGTCACCTCCAGCGACCACGGTGTCGGCGCGCTGCTGTCCAAAGATCCACGGGTGGACATGGTTTCGTTCACCGGGTCCACGGCCACGGGTCGCAGCGTGATGGCTGACGGTTCGGCCACGCTCAAGAAGGTGTTCCTGGAACTCGGTGGCAAGTCGGCGTTCGTGGTGCTCGACGACGCCGATCTGGCCGGCGCCTGCTCGATGTCGGCGTTCACCGCGTCGATGCACGCGGGCCAGGGATGTGCGATCACCACCCGGTTGCTGGTGCCCCGGGCCCGGTACGACGAGGCCGTCGACGCCGCCGCGGCGACGATGGCCGGGATCAAGCCGGGTGATCCCAACGACGCCGGAACCGTTTGCGGACCGCTGATCTCGGCGCGCCAGCGCGACCGCGTGCAGGGTTATCTCGACTCGGCGATCGCCGACGGCGGCAGGTTCGCCGCCGGCGGTGGCCGACCCGCCGACCGCGACAAGGGGTTCTTCATCGAGCCCACCGTGATCGCGGACCTGGACAACAACGCCAAGGCGGCGCGCGAGGAGATCTTCGGCCCGGTGCTGACCGTGATCGCCCACGACGGCGACGACGACGCGGTGCGCATCGCCAACGACTCGCCCTACGGCCTGTCGGGCACCGTGTTCTCCGCCGACCCCGAACGCGCCGCGGGCGTCGCAGCCCGGTTGCGGGTCGGCACGGTGAACGTCAACGGCGGGGTGTGGTATTCGGCCGACGTGCCGTTCGGCGGGTACAAGCAGTCCGGCGTCGGCCGGGAGATGGGGCTGGCCGGCTTCGAGGAATACCTGGAAATCAAGGCGATCGCGACAGCGGTCTGACTTTTCACCCGCCGAACGTGGATTACCAGCACGTGAAAGAGCGAAATACGTGCATCAATCCCACACTCGGCAGCGAGGAAGGAACAGGATGGGGCAGTTCGACGACAAGGTCGCCATCGTCACCGGAGCCGGTGGCGGGATCGGCCAGGCCTACGCCGAGGCGCTCGCCCGTGAAGGCGCCGCGGTGGTGGTGGCCGACATCAACACCGAGGGCGCGCAGAAGGTCGCCGACGGCATCAAGGGCGAAGGCGGCACCGCGCTCGCGGTGCGCGTCGACGTGTCCGACCCGGAGTCGGCCAAGGAGATGGCCGCGCAGACGCTTTCGGAGTTCGGCGGCATCGACTACCTGGTCAACAACGCCGCGATCTTCGGCGGCATGAAGCTCGACCTGCTGCTCACCGTCGACTGGGACTACTACAAGAAGTTCATGAGCGTGAACATGGACGGCGCGTTGGTGTGCACCCGCGCGGTGTACAAGAAGATGGCCAAGCGCGGCGGCGGTGCGATCGTCAACCAGTCGTCCACGGCCGCATGGCTGTACGCGAACTTCTACGGCCTGGCCAAGGTCGGGGTCAACGGCCTGACCCAGCAGCTGTCGCGGGAACTGGGCGGGATGAACATCCGCATCAACGCGATCGCCCCTGGGCCGATCGACACCGAGGCCAACCGCACCACCACGCCGCAGGAGATGGTCGCCGACATCGTGAAGGGAATTCCGTTGTCGCGCATGGGTCAGACCGACGATCTGGTCGGCATGTGTCTGTTCTTGCTGTCGGACCAGGCCAAGTGGGTCACCGGCCAGATCTTCAACGTCGACGGCGGGCAGATAATCCGGTCATGAGCGACGATCTCAAGCTCGGGTACATCGGCCTCGGCAACATGGGGGCCCCGATGGCCAAGCGGCTGGTCGAGTGGCCGGGCGGGCTGGTCGTCTTCGACGTGCGCACCGAGGCGATGACCCCGCTTGCCGAACTCGGTGCGACGCTGGCCGACAGTGTCGCCGACGTCGCCGCCGCCGACATCATCAGCGTCACGGTGCTCAACGACGAGCAGGTGCGCGGGGTGGTCGGCGAGTTGGCCGCACATGCCAAGCCGGACACCGTGATCGCGATCCACTCCACGATCAGCCCCGAGACCGCCGTCGAACTCGCCGAACAGCTGAGGCCGCAACGCATCCACATCGCCGACGCCCCGGTCAGCGGCGGCGGCGGTGCGGCCGACAAGGGTGAGCTCGCGGTGATGGTCGGCGCCGACCGCGAGGTCTACGAGCGCATCAAACCGGCATTCAAGCAGTTCGCCTCGCTGGTGGTGCACGCCGGAGAGCCGGGTGCCGGCACCCGAATGAAGTTGGCGCGCAATATGTTGACGTTCACCAGCTACGTCGCGGCCTGCGAGGCGATGAAGCTGGCCGAGGCCGCGGGGCTGAGCCTGCAGGCGCTCGGGCGGGTGGTGCGTCACAGCGACGCGCAGAGCGGCGGGCCTGGCGCGATCATCGTGCGCGAGGACATGAAGAACCTGACGCCCGACCACTGGCTCTACGACGCGTTCACCCACACGCGGGGACTGGGCGAGAAGGACCTGAGCCTGGCACTGGCGCTCGGCGAGCAGACCCGCGTCGACCTGCCGCTGGCCGAACTCGCGCTGAAGAATCTTGCCGCCGGACTCGGCGTGCCGCACACGAAGGAGTGAGTGAGATGGACGAGCTGCGCCGAAAGGGCCTCGAGAAGATGAACGAGGTCTACGGCTGGGAGATGCCCGACATCGAGGGCGACCCGTACTTCGACCTCACCGTCGACCATCTCTTCGGGACCATCTGGACGCGTCCGGGCCTGTCGATGCGCGACAAGCGGATCATGACGCTGACCGCGGTGACCGCCGTCGGGAACTCCGAGCTCGCCGAGATCCAGGCCAACGCGGCGCTGGCCAACGGAGAGATGACCGAGGACGAGCTCAAGGAGATGGCGGTCTTTCTGACCCACTACCTCGGGTTCCCGCTGGGCTCGAAGCTGGACGGGGCCGTCAGCAAGGTGATCAAGACACGCAGGAAGGCGGCCGCAAAAGGACAAAGCGAGGACAAGAAAGCGAATGTCAACGCCGCGGTGAAGATGCACTCCGGCGGGACGGTGCACGACGAACATGACAAGTAGGTACGCCGAGCTGTCGCGGGACCAGTTGGCCAAGCTGGTTCCGGAACTGCTGCTGATCGGCCAGATGATCGACCGGTCCGGAATGGCCTGGTGCATCAGCAATTTCGGTCGCGAGGAGATGCTGCAGATCGCGATCGAGGAATGGATGGGCTCCAGCCCGATCTACACCAGGCGGATGCAGAAGGCGCTGCGCTACGAGGGCGACGACGTCATCACCATCTTCAAGGGCCTGCAGCTCGACATCGGCGCCCCGCCGCAGTTCATGGATTTCCGCTACACCGTGCACGACCGCTGGCACGGTGAGTTCCAGCTCGACCACTGCGGCGCGCTGCTCGACGTCGAACCGATGGGTGAGGACTACGTGCGCGGCATGTGCCACGACATCGAGGACCCCACCTTCGACGCCACCGCCGTCGCCACCAACCGCAAGGCGCAGATCCGTCCCATCCACCGTCCGCCGCGCGAGCCCGCCGACCGTGAACCGCATTGCGCGTGGACGGTGATCATCGACGAGTCCTATCCGCCCGTCGAGGACCACCCCGTGCTCGACGTGGTCCGCCGAACCCGCGCCGCGCGAATTGAACTCGACCCGATCGACCCCGATGACGAGGGCCAGGCGGACTACTCGGGGCCGCTGGTGTCGGACCTGGACTTCGCCGCGTTCTCCCGCTCGGCGCTGGTGCGCATGGCCGACGAGGTCTGCCTGCAGATGCACCTGCTGAACCTCTCGTTCGTCATCGCCGTCGGCAAGCGCGCGGGCACCGACACCGAGCTGGCCACCGACATCTGCACCAAACAGCTCATCGGCGTCGCGGGATTGGGCGCCGAGCGCATCCACCGCGCACTGGACCTGCCCGGCGGTATCGAGGGTGCGATGCGGGTGCTGCGCTTGCATCCGCTGCTGAACCCGGCCGCCTACGTCGACGCCGAGCTCGGGCCGGACGTCGCGCACCTGCGCCGCTCGTCCGCGCACGAGGACGGCGCGTGGGCCGCGTTGGTGACGCCGGACGAGAAGCGCCCGCTGCAGGCGATCGTCGCGGCCGTCGATCCCCACCTCGACGTGGAAATCGCCGGGGGAGCGCAGGATTGGACCGCGCGCGTCGTCGAAACCGACACCGCCGCCAAGGAGTTCTCGGAGGTGTCGGTGGCCAAGGTGAGCGGCGGGGCGACGTTCGCGTTCCAGCCGCGCAAGTCGCTGCCGCTCACCGTGCTCTAGGCATCGCGGTTGCCGTTGGCCAGCTCCTGATACTCGCCCGCCAGCGCGCGCATCCGCTCGGCGATGGCACACAGATCCTCGTGCGAACGTCGAACGATGTCCGCGACGTCGCCGGCCCCCTTGCTGACCACGGGCCAGATCGTCGGCTCGCGGGCATCCGGCGGGGACGTGCTTGCCGTCGCGTCGAGCACCCACTGCTTGACGGCATCCAGGTCGCGACGGCCGGCCGCGACCACGGCCGCGGAGCGATCCAGCTCGGCGGCCAGCCGCCGATCCAGGTCGGCCATCGCGCCGAGTGTCCGGCCGTGGCGCAGGTTGGCATCCGCGTACGTGTCCGCCGAGGTGCCGGTCCAGTCGGCGGCGGGCGCGGCGGACTCCACGTCGGCTTGCAGCGACCGCAGCTGCGCGCTTCGATCGAGCTCGGCGCCGGTGTGCGGATCGTCCTCGCCGAACGTGGCGCGCGCACGCGACCACGTCGTCAAGAAACCCTCCAAGGCGTCCACGATCATCAGTCTATGGCGGCCCGAGTACCGCACCGAACGCCAAATTACTGCGTTGGTAGTGCCGCACCAACCCACCGTCGCAGGTAATCGCGCAGCTCGACGCCCTGCCGCGGTGGCCGGCCGGGGTCGATGACGAAGGACTGGATGATCCGCAGCAGGTGCTCGGCCAGGTCGTCGAGATCGTCGTCGTCGAACCCCAGCGCGGCCCAGTCGACGTCGAACCGGCGCAGCATCGCGTCGGCGAACCGCAGCGCCACGTCGGACGTCACCGTCTGGCTGAAGTCGCTGGCCCTGCCCGGCATGAGCAGCAGGCCGATGTGTTTGTCCTTGGGGATCCACTCCAGTGCGGTGGCGATGCCCTCGGCGACCGCCTCCCGCGGATCGGTGATCCCCTGCAGGTGCTCGGCCAGCCGGTCGAGGAAGTCGGTGGCCGCGCGTTGCGCCGAGGCCTGCAGCAAGGCGTCGGTGCTGGGGAAATAGCGGTACACCGTCTGCCGGGTCACCCCCAGGGTGCGGGCCACGTCGGCGATGGAGAACTCCGCGCCACGTGCGTCGATCGCCTTGCCCGCGGCGTCGAGGATCCGGTTGATGGCCTCGTCGTCGGTCGCGGGCGTCGAACCGGACCAACCGTGGGTGCGCACGTCGAAATCTTACTCAGCCGCGGTACGACACCTGCAGATCCTTGACGCCGTTGATCCATCCCGACCGAAGACGTTGTGGTTCAGACAGTTTGGCGATGTCGGGAATCTGTTCGGCGATCTCGTTGAAGATCAGCTTGATCTCCATGCGGGCCAGGTTCGCCCCGATGCAGTAGTGCGCGCCGTGGCCGCCGAACCCCAGATGGGGGTTGGGGTCACGGCTGATGTCGAACCGGAAGGGCGACTCGAATACGGCCTCGTCGTAGTTGGCCGAGCTGTAGAACATCCCGGCGCGCTGACCCTCGCGGACCGTGACGCCACCGATTTCGGTGTCCACCAACGCGGTTCGCTGGAAGCAGTGCACCGGCGTGGCCCAGCGCACGATCTCGTCGGCGGTGGTCTCCGGCCGTTCCCGCTTGAACAGCTCCCACTGGTCGGGGTTTTCGAAGAACGCGTTCATCCCGTGGGTCATCGCGTTGCGCGTCGTCTCGTTGCCCGCCACCGCCAACAGGATGACGAAGAAGGCGAACTCGACGTCCTGGAGGCCCTCGCCCTCGATGTCGGCCTCGACGAGCCGGGTGACGATGTCGTCGGCCGGGCAGCGGCGGCGTTCCTCGGCCATCGCGTAGGCGTAACCCATCAGCTCGGCATTGGCGGCCGCGTAATCGGTTTCGTAGTCCGGATCGTCGGTGTTCATGATCGAGTTGGTCCAGTGGAACAACTTCTGACGGTCGGCCTCGGGAACGCCGATCAGGTCGGCGATCGCCTGCAGCGGCAGGCCCATCGCGATGTCGTCGACGAAGTTGCCGGTTTCCTTTTCCTTGGCGGCAGCCACGATCTTGCGCGCCGCGACGGCGAGCTTCTCCTCCAGGGTCGCCACCGCACGCGGGGTGAACAACCGCGAAATGATCTTGCGCAGCCGGGTGTGCTCGGGCGGGTCGTGGTTGATCAGCAGCGCCTTGGTCAACTCCAGCTGATCGGGCGTGGTGCCGTCGGGCAGCCGCATGACGACGCCCTTGCGGTTGGTCGACCACCGGTCGCTGTCGCGTGAAATCGCCTTGATGTCCTCATGGCGGCTGACCACCCAGTACCCGCCGTCGTCGAAGATCGACTCGGGCTGCTCGTTCCACCACACCGGGGCGGTCTTGCGCAGCTCGGCGAACTCGGCGACGGGGATGCCCTTGAGAAGGATGTCGGGGTCGGTGAAATCCCAGCCCGGCGAGAACGGGCATGTGCTCCGCGTCATGTTCCGACCATACACCCTAGCGTCAAGTGTATGGCCGAGGGGAGCGTTTAGAGTTGGCGCTTGTGCGTGTCCTGGTGATCGGGTCCGGAGCCCGTGAACATGCGTTGCTGCTCGCCCTGCGTCGAGACCCGGAGGTCGAGGCGCTGGCCATCGCTCCCGGCAACGCCGGCACGGCGGCGATCGCCGAACAGCACGACGTCGACATCACCTCGGGTGAGGCCGTCGCCCAACTGGCCCGGCAGATCGGGGCCGACCTGGTGGTCATCGGCCCCGAGGTGCCGCTGGTGCTCGGCGTGGCCGACGCCGTGCGCGAAGCGGGTATCGCTTGCTTCGGGCCGACCAAGGATGCCGCACGCATCGAGGGCTCCAAGGCGTTCGCCAAGGACGTGATGTCCGCGGCCGGGGTGCGCACCGCGCGCAGCGAGATCGTGGACAACCCGGCCCGGCTGGACGCGGCGCTGGACCGCTTCGGGCCGCCGGGCGGCGACGCGGCCTGGGTGGTCAAGGACGACGGGCTCGCCGCGGGCAAGGGCGTCGTGGTGACCACCGACCGCGACGTGGCCCGCGCGCACGCGGCCGGCCTGCTGGAGGCCGGACACCCGGTGCTGCTCGAATCGTTTCTCGACGGCCCCGAGGTGTCGCTGTTCTGCGTCGTCGACGGCGAGACGGTGGTGCCGCTGCTGGCGGCCCAGGACTTCAAACGCGTCGGCGACAACGACACCGGGCCCAACACGGGCGGCATGGGCGCCTACGCGCCGCTGCCGTGGCTGCCCGCCGAGGTCGTCGACCAGATCGTCAACGGCATCGTGAAACCCGTTGCCGCGGAGCTGGTTCGTCGGGGCTGTCCCTTCTCCGGACTGCTCTACGCCGGGCTGGCGATCACATCGCAGGGCCCGGCGGTCGTCGAATTCAACTGCCGCTTCGGCGATCCCGAGACGCAGTCGGTGCTGGCTCTGCTGGAGAGCCCGCTGGGTCAGCTGCTGCGCGCCGCCGCCACGGGCTCGCTTGCCGAGGTGCCGCCGCTGAAGTGGCGCGACGGCGCCGCGGTGACGGTCGTGCTTGCCGCGGAGAACTATCCGAGCCGGCCCCGGGTGGGCGACGTCATCGTCGGGTCCGAGGCCGACGGGGTGCTGCACGCGGGCACCGCCCGCCGCGACGACGGCGCGATCGTGTCCTGCGGCGGCAGGGTGTTGTCGGTGGTGGGCACCGGCCCCGACCTGACCGCCGCCCGCGCCGCCGCATACCAGTTGATCGAATCGATCCGGTTGCCTGGCAGTCACTTTCGTACCGACATCGGGCTGGCGGCGGCCGACGGCCGGATCGCCATTTAGGCACCACCCACCCGCGCGAGCAGACGCGTACACCCCCTAACGGGCCTGGTTTTGGGGGTGTTGGCGTCTGCTCGCGGTTGAGGGGGTGCGGGTCAGCCGGCCAGTAGCGGCGCGATCCACGTCAGCTCGGCCGGAAGCTGCGCACTCCAGAACCCGGCGTCGTGCCCGCCAGGGGAGAACCCACCCGCAGGCGGGGTGGGCAGCTGGGCGATGAACTGCTTGGTCGCCGAATAGAACGGATCGCTGTTGCCGCAGTCGATCCGGATCGGAATCCGGCCGAGTTCCGGTAAGCCCCACACGCTGTTGGCGGCGTAGTCGGCGGCGCTGTCGAACGCTCCAGGAGCCGCCGCACCGGCGGAGGTCCACAGCGCCGGGCTCACCGCGCAGATGGCCGCGGTGCGGGCCGGCCCCAGGCGGGCGCCGAGCAGAAGCGCGCCATAGCCGCCCATCGACCAGCCGAGGAACGCGACCCGCGAGGTGTCGATCCCGTGCTCGCCCAGCATCGGGATGAGTTCGTCGAGCACCATCGCGCCGGAGTCCTCACCGGATGCGCGCTTGTGCCAGTAGCTTCCGCCCCCGTCGACCGCCACCACCGCAACCGGCGGCAGGCCTGCCGCCACGGCCTGGGCCAGCCCCTGCTCCACGCCGCCTGCCATCACGGTCGCGGCGTCGCTGCCCTTTCCGTGCAGGGCGATGACCGGCCGCAGCGCGCCGGTCTGTCCCGGTGGGCGGGCGATCGCCCAACTGGTGGTCACACCGCCGCGGGCCGCCGAGACGAACGACCCTTCGGCATAGGTCGGGGCGGCGTTCGCGGCGGGCGAGCGCGAAAACGCGGCCACCCCAGCGGCCACGCCCGCCACACCGACACCGAGACGCAGAAGCGCGCGGCGGCTCAGTTCGGACATGGCCGACATCATGCCACCGGCGCAGGGGCGGAATTCGAGCGAGTTGTCTGAGTAAAGCCTGTTGATTGGCCGAAAGCGCACTGGGAGACCGGCCCGGGCTGGCAGCATGCTAATGGTGACGGCAGCAGTCACTCCCAAGGGAGAACGTCGGCGGTGCGCGCTGGTCAGCGCCGCTGCCGATCTGCTGTGCGAGGGCGGCTTCGACGCGGTGCGGCACCGCGCGGTGGCCCGTCGCGCCGGGTTGCCGTTGGCGTCGACGACGTACTACTTCTCCTCGCTCGACGATCTGATCGCCAAGGCCGTCGAGCACGTGGGGGAGCGCGAAACCGAGCAGTTGCGGGCCAGGGTAGCGATGCTGCCGCGGCGCCGTCGCGGTGCGGAGTCGACGGCCGCGATCCTGGTCGATCTGCTGGTCGACGACGCCGTCGGGCAGCCGGTGAGCGAGCGGCTGATCTCCCGTTACGAGCGCTACATCGCCTGCGCTCGCCAGCCGATGCTGCGCGACATCCAACGGCAGATTCTGCGGCAACGCACCGACGCCGTCATCGAGGTCATCGAACGGTCCGGCCGGTCGGTTCGCGCCGAATACCTGACGGCGTTGGTCAACGCCGTCGACGGGGCGGTGGTGGCGGCTCTCGTCGGCGACGGCGAGGGTCCTCGCGCATCGGCGCGCGCCACGCTCATCGATGTGATCGACGTGCTGGCGCCTGTCGACGAGCGGATCGCGTAGCGGCGGGCCCAGCGGCGATGGGCGCACCGCACACCACCGAACAGCAACCGGAACTACGACGAGTGATGGGCCCCGGCCTGTTGCTGATCTTCGTCGTCGGCGACATCCTGGGCACGGGCGTCTACGCGCTGACGGGTGACGTCGCGGGCGAAGTCGGTGGGGCGGCGTGGCTTCCGTTTCTCGTCGCGTTCCTCATCGCGACCGTCACCGCGTTCAGCTACCTGGAGTTGGTGACCAAGTATCCACAGGCGGCGGGCGCTGCGCTGTACGTGCACAAGGCATTTGGCATCCAGTTCGTCACGTTCCTGGTGGCGTTCGTGGTGATGTGTTCCGGCATCACCTCGGCGTCCACCGCCTCGCGGTTCTTCGCCGCCAACTTCGACACCGGGTTCGGGCTGGGCTGGGGCAAACTCGGGATCGCCGTCATCGCACTGCTGTTCATGGCGCTGCTGGCGATGGTCAACCTGCGTGGTGTCGGCGAGAGCGTGAAACTCAATGTGGCGCTGACGATTGTCGAGGCGACCGGCCTGATGCTGGTGCTCTTCGTCGGGTTGTGGGCGCTCACCCGAGGGCTCGACGTCGACTTCGCCAGGGTGGTCGCGTTCGAGACCGCGACCGACAAGAACGCGTTCATGGCCGTCACCGCCGCGACGTCGCTGGCGTTCTTCGCGATGGTGGGTTTCGAGGACTCGGTGAACATGGCCGAGGAGACCAAGGATCCGGTGAACGTCTTTCCCAAGGTGCTGCTTTCGGGTCTGACGATCGCCGGCGTCGTCTACATCCTGGTGTCGATCGTCGCGGTGACGCTGGTGCCGGTGGGCACGCTGGCCGCCAGTGACACCCCGCTGGTGGACGTGGTCCGGGCCGGTGCCCCGAACCTGCCGATCGAGGAGATCTTTCCGTTCATCTCGATGTTCGCGGTGTCCAACACCGCGCTGATCAACATGCTGATGGCCAGCCGGTTGATTTACGGCATGGCGCGTCAGCGCGTGCTGCCGCCGGTGCTCGGGGTGGTGCATCCGCGCACCCGCACACCCTGGGTGGCGATCGTGTTCACCACGTCGATCGCGTTCGGGCTGATCTTCTACGTGTCGGTGTTCGCCAGTTCGACCGCGATCTCCGTGTTGGGCGGCACCACGTCGCTGTTGTTGCTCGCGGTGTTCGCGATGGTCAACGTGGCGGTGCTGGTGCTGCGGCGCGACGAGCGCCGCGACGGTGAGCATTTCCGGACCCCGACCGTGCTGCCGGTGGTCGGCTTTGTCACGTCGCTGTACCTGGTGACGCCGCTGTCGGGCCGGCCGGCCCAGCAGTACATCCTGGCGTTGGTCCTGGTCGGGGTCGGCATCGTGCTGTTCTTCGTCACCATGGTGATCAACCGCCGCATCAGTGTGAAGAACGCGGGGCTGTTCAACGAGACGCACCTGGCCGACGCGCCGGACTAGCTGCTGCTCACCTCGGCCGGACCGTAAGCTGTGTGCTTGTGACGATCCCGAACGTGCTGGCCAGCAGGTACGCCAGCGAGGAGATGGTGGCCATCTGGTCGCCGGAGGCCAAGATCGTCGCGGAGCGTCGGCTCTGGCTGGCGGTGCTGCGGGCGCAGATGGAACTGGGGGTCGAGGTGCCTTCCGCTGTTCTGTCCGACTACGAGCGGGTGCTCGAGGAGGTCGACCTCGCGTCGATCGCGGCGCGGGAACGGGTGCTGCGCCACGACGTCAAGGCACGCATCGAGGAGTTCAACGCGCTGGCCGGCCACGAGCACGTGCACAAGGGCATGACGAGCCGCGACCTCACCGAGAACGTCGAGCAGCTTCAGATCCGCCGGTCCCTGGAGTTGGCGCATGCACACGGCGTCGCCGTGGTGGCCCGGCTGGCCGAGCGGGCGATCAGCTACCGCGACCTGGTGATGGCCGGGCGCAGCCACAACGTCGCGGCGCAGGCCACCACGCTCGGCAAGCGGTTCGCCTCGGCCGCCGAGGAGATGCTGCTCGCGCTGCAGCGGCTGCGCGCGTTGATCGACCGCTATCCGCTGCGCGGGATCAAGGGCCCGATGGGCACCGCACAGGACATGCTCGACCTGTTCGACGGGGACACCTCCCGGCTGGCCGACCTGGAGCGTCGGGTCGCCGAATTCCTGGGCTTCACCGAGCTTTTCAGCAGCGTCGGGCAGGTGTATCCGCGGTCGCTGGACCACGATGTGATCTCGGCGCTGGTGCAGCTCGGAGCGGCGCCATCCTCGCTGGCGCACACCATCCGATTGATGGCGGGCCATGAGCTGGTGACCGAGGGGTTCGCGCCGGGCCAGGTTGGCTCCTCGGCCATGCCGCACAAGATGAACACCCGGTCGTGTGAGCGGGTGAACGGGCTGCAGGTGGTGCTGCGCGGCTACGCCTCGATGGCGGCCGAACTCGCAGGCGCCCAATGGAATGAGGGCGACGTGTTCTGCTCGGTGGTGCGCCGGGTGGCGCTGCCCGACGCGTTCTTCGCCGTCGACGGGCAGATCGAGACGTTCCTGACCGTGCTCGACGAGTTCGGCGCCTATCCGGCCGTGATCCAGCGCGAGCTCAACCGCTATCTGCCGTTCCTGGCCACCACCCGGATCCTGATCGCCGCGGTGCGCGCCGGAATGGGCCGTGAGGCAGCGCACGAGGTGATCAAAGAACACGCCGTGGCCGTCGCACTCGCCATGCGGGAGAAGGGCGCCGAGCCCGACCTGCTCGACCGGCTCGCCGCCGATCCGCGGCTGCCGCTGGACCGGCCCGCCCTGGACGCCGCGCTGGCCGACAAGCAGGCCTTCACCGGTGCGGCCGGCGACCAGGTCGACCGGGTCGTCGAGGCGGTCGACGAGTTGGTCAGCCGCTACCCCGAGGCGGCCAAGTACACCTCCGGTGCCATCCTGTGACGTCGAGTCCGGGGTTGGACCGGATCGACTTCACCGATCTGGACAACTTCGCCAACGGCTTTCCGCACGACTTGTTCACCGTGCACCGGCGTGAGGCCCCGGTGTACTGGCACGAACCCACCGAGCACACCCCTGACGGTGAGGGCTTCTGGTCGGTGGCCACCCACGCTGAAACCCTTGCCGTGCTTCGTGATCCGGCGACATATTCGTCGGTGACCGGCGGTGACCGGCCGTACGGGGGCACGCTGCTGCAGGATCTGTCGATCGCCGGGCAGGTCCTCAATATGATGGACGACCCGCGACATGCCGAGGTCCGGCGGCTGGTCAGTTCCGGTCTCACCCCGCGGATGATCCGCCGTGTCGAGGACGATCTGCGGGCCAGGGCCCGACGGCTGCTGGACGCGGTGGCGCCGGGTGAGCCGCTCGACTTCCTGGTCGACATCGCCGCCGAACTGCCGATGCAGATGATCTGCATTCTGCTGGGAGTGCCTGAATCCGAACGGCATTGGCTGTTTCACGCCATCGAACCGCAGTTCGACTTCGGTCAGGCCCGCCGGGCCGAACTGGGACAGGTCGGCCAGATGTCGGCCGAGGAAGCCGGCTCCCGGATGTACACCTACGGCCAGGAGCTGATCGCGTCCAAGCGCGCCCAACCCACCGACGACATGCTGTCCGTCGTCGCCAACGCCACGCTCGACGAGGGCTTGTCTGTTCCCCTTTCGGAGATCGAACTGTATCTGTTCTTCAGCCTGCTGTTCAGCGCGGGAGCCGAGACCACCCGCAACGCGGTGGCGGGCGGGCTGCTCGCGTTGATCGAGCACCCCGACCAATTCGCAGCGCTGCGCGCCGATCTGGATCAGCTGCCCACGGCGGTCGAAGAGATGGTGCGCTGGACGTCGCCGTCGCCGTCGAAGCGGCGCACCGCGACCCGTGACACCGAACTGGCGGGCAGGCAGATCAGCGCCGGCCAGAAGGTGCAGGTCTGGGAGGGCTCGGCCAACCGGGACCCGGCGGTGTTCACGTCGCCAGACACATTCGATATCACCCGTAAGCCTAACCCGCACTTGGGGTTCGGACACGGTGTGCATTACTGTCTCGGCGCCAACCTGGCTCGGCTGGAGCTTCGCGTGCTGTTCGAGGAACTGCTGACCCGGTTCTCGTCGGCGCGCCTGGTCAAGCCGGTGGAGTGGACACGCAGCAACCGGCACACGGGTATTCGGCATTTGGTGGTCGAGCTGCGCGCGTGAAACCGGACGCGTTTGCCGCCGTCATGGCGACCGGCATCGTGTCGATCGCCGCGGCCGACCACGGCCACCACGTGATCAGCGACGGGCTCGGAGTGCTCGCCGCCGCTGGTCTGGTGATACTGGTTGCGGTGGCGGCGATCTCGTGGTCGAAACAGTCACCGGACGTGACCGATGTCGACGTGACAGTGCGGTTGTTCACGTTTGTGGCCGCGTGCGCGGTGCTCGACAGCAGGTTCATCTCGATCCGCGGTGTGCTGTGGACGCTCGGCCTGCTGGCGGCCACCACGTGGCTGGTGCTCGGCATGCTGCTGGTGCGCAACCTCGTCAGGAGCCGTTGGCACGAACTTCGTGAAAGTGCGCGCGGCGCTTGGGAGTTGCCCAGTGTCGGGACATCCGGTCTGGCGATCGTCATGGTCATGCTGGCGCGTCACACGGATTGGTATGCGTTACTGATCGCTGCCGTGGCGATGTGGGTGCTCGCGATGGCGGTGTACGCCGCGATGACCTGGCTGATCCTGGCCCGCGCGTTCGCGGCCAGGCTGGATCCCAACGGGTTCGAGCCCGACGCGTGGATCCTGATGGGCGGGCTGGCCATCGCGACACTGGCCGGCGACCACATCCACCACGACGCCACCGGACGGCTGGCCGAAGCGGCGTGGCTGGTCACCGTCGGAACCTGGGTGGTGGCCACGGCGTGGATTCCGCCGCTGCTGTACTTCGGTGTGCGCCACGCTCGGCGCCCGGATGCGCTGCGCTTCGCCGGGGTCTGGTGGGCGATGGTGTTCCCGCTCGGCATGTACTCGGTGGCCACGGACACCACGTCGGCCGAAACCGGTTGGGCTGCGCTGACGACGATCTCGCACGTGGTCTTCTGGATCGCGTTCGGCAGCTGGGCCATCGTGGCGGCCGCCGGGCTGTCGCGGCTGGGAAGCCAGACGCGGCTGCACCTACCCTCGAGGCATGGACTCAAATGACGCGAATTTGCGGGTGTCCGACAGCGACCGCGCCCACGTCCGCCAACTGCTCGAGAACGCGGTCGGTCAGGGCCTGCTCACGCTCGACGAGTTCGGTGAGCGCTTCGACGCGGTGCTGACCGCCAGGACCCGCGGGGATCTCCGAGCGGTGCTCGCCGACCTGCCGCACTCGCACCCGCCTGCGGTGACGCCCGGCGGCGACGAGCCGGTGCGCGGCCGGATGTCGACGATCACGCGGCGCGGCCAGTGGACCGTGCCGCCGCAGTTGCGGTTGAACACCCGGATGTGCGACACCACCCTGGATTTCACCAACGCGACCCTGCAGAGCCCGACCGTCGTGCTCGACATCGACGACTACTTCAGCTCGACCGAACTGATCCTGCCCGATGGCGCCACGGCGGATCTCAACGGCGTCGACATGCTTGCGGGCAGCGCCACCTTGAAGGTGCCCTACGGTCCGCGATCGCCGCAGTTGCACCTCGTCGCGCGGGGTCGGGTGCGGTTCGGGTCGGTGACGGCCCGGTACTCCTATGGGCGGGTGTGGCGGCGCATCTTCGGCTAGCAGCGATGTCGGTGCGTTTTGTCACGGTGAGCGTGACAAAACACGCCGAAATCACCGGCGGCGTAGCCGCTGCACGCCCGCGGCGCGCAACTCCAGCGCGGCCAGGCCCTGGATCGCCACCGCGTCGTAGTTGCGCCAGGCGCCCACCGGGTCCGCGTGTATCTGCGCCAGCTGCACCAGCGGCCGGTTGGCCAGCGCCCGCAGCGCCAACAACTGTTCGCCCGCAGGGGTGCGGGCCAGCGTGATCGCCGTCCACTTGCGGCGGGCGAACCGCACCCGCAGCATCAGCCACGGCATCGCGACGAACAGGATCGGCGGAGCCGCGACGGCGATCGCCAGCACCCACGCCAGCCACGACGCGGTGGTGTCGAGGTTGTGCCCCGCACCCGCGATTTGCAGCGCCGCCTCGCTGGCCGCCCGCAGTGGCGCGGCCAGGGCCTGGCCGATCAGGGGCACGTCGTCGGCTTGGCCGCCCGCGGCGTCGAGGTTGCCGGCGATGCCGTTCGCCCCGGCCTCGACCTCGCGGCCGACCGTGGCGATCGTGGACACCGCGGAGTGGACGGCCGCGCCGACCGATAACCACACGATGGTCCAGCCGAGCACGACGATGTCGCTGACGAACTGGCCGACGAAGCGGGAGGGCGTCGTGGCGTAGGGAAGAAACCGCGAACTCATGGGGTTGATGCTGCCCGATAGGCTGGCCGGGTGCGCCCCGCTCTGTCCGACTACCAACATCTGGCCAGCGGCAAGGTCCGCGAGCTGTATCGCGTCGACGACGAGACGCTGCTGTTCGTCGCCACCGACCGCATCTCCGCCTACGACTACATCCTGGACTCGCAGATCCCCGACAAGGGCCGCATTCTGACCGCGATGAGCGTGTTCTTCTTCGACCTCTTGAGCCGGTCGGGTGACGCGCCCAACCACCTGGCCGGGCCGCCCGACGACGAGCGCATCCCCGAGGACGTGCTCGGCCGCGCGTTGGTGGTGCAGAAGCTGCAGATGCTGCCGGTTGAGGCGGTGGCCCGCGGCTATCTGACCGGATCGGGTCTGATCGACTATCAGAAGACCGGGATGCTGTGCGGCATCCCGCTGCCCCCCGGCCTGAGCGAGGCCAGCAGGTTCCCCGAGCCGCTGTTCACCCCCGCGACGAAAGCCGAACTGGGGGAGCACGATGAGAACATCTCCTTCGAGGCGGTGGTGGACCTGATCGGTGCCGAGCGAGCCCATCAGGTGCGCGAACGCACGCTGCAGACCTACCGGCAGGGCGCCGATTACGCGCTCACCAAAGGCATCATCATTGCCGACACGAAGTTCGAATTCGGCGTGGACGCCGACGGCACCCTACGGTTGGCCGACGAAGTGTTCACCCCCGACTCGAGCAGGTACTGGCGCGCCGACGACTGGCAAGAGGGTGTTGTGCAGCAGAGCTTCGACAAACAGTTCGTCCGCAATTGGCTCACCAGCCCCGAGTCCGGATGGGACCGCCACGGCGACACCCCGCCGCCGGCCCTGCCGCAGCACATCGTCGATGCGACGCGGGCCCGCTATATCGAGGCCTACGAACGTATCTCGGGTCGCAAGTTCGACGATTGGATCGGGTCTGCCGCGTGAATCCACCAGAAGCCAAACGCATCGAACACCGGCGCGAGCATCACGGCGACGTCTTCATCGATCCCTACGAATGGCTGCGCGACAAGTCCAATCCCGAAGTCATCGAGCACCTCAACGCGGAGAACGCCTACACCGAACACGTCACCGCGCATCTGGCCCCGTTGCGCCAGACGATCTTCGAGGAAATCAAGGCCCGCACCAAAGAGACCGACCTGTCCGTGCCGACCCGGCGCCTGAACTGGTGGTACTACGCCCGCAGCTTCGAAGGCAAGCAGTACAGCGTGCACTGCCGCTGCCCGGTCGAAGACCCCGACGACTGGACCCCGCCGGTGCTCGACGAGAACACCGAGATTCCCGGCGAGCAGGTGCTTCTCGACGAGAACCTCGAAGCCGACGGGCACGACTTTTTCGCGCTGGGCGCCGCGTCGGTGAGCCTTGACGGGCACGTGCTGGCGTATTCGGTGGACGTCAAGGGCGACGAGCGCTACACGTTGCGGTTCAAGGACTTACGCACCGGGGAGCTGTTCGACGACGAGATCGAGAACATCGCCGCCGGTGTGACGTGGGCGGCCGACAACCGCACGGTCTACTACACGACCGTCGACGACGCATGGCGTCCCGACACCGTCTGGCGCCACCGCCTCGGATCCGGGCTGCCCGCCGAACGCGCCTATCACGAACCCGACGAACGGTTCTGGCTTGCGGTGGGCCGTACCCGAAGCGACAAGTACATCCTCATCGCCGCGGGCAGCGCCGTCACCACGGAGATTCGCTACGCCGACGCGCACGATCCGCAGGCCGAGTTCACCACGGTGTGGCCGCGCCGCGAACTCGTCGAGTACTCCGTCGAACACGCCGTCGTCGGCGGCGAGGACCGGTTCCTGATCCTGCACAACGACGGCGCGGAGAACTTCACGCTCGTCGAGGCGCCGGTGGCAGACCCCACCTCGACGCGCACGCTGATCGAGCACCGCGACGATGTGCGGCTGGACTCGGTGGACGCCTTCGAAGCACACCTGGTCGTCGGGTACCGCGGCGAGGCGTTGCCGAAGATCCAGCTGTGGGCCGTGCACGCCGACGGCAGCTACGGGCGTCCGCAGGACATCACCTTCGACTCCGAGCTGACGTCGGCGGGCCTTGCCGGCAACCCGAACTGGAGCTCACCGAAGCTACGGATCGGCGCCACCTCCTTCGTCACCCCCGTGCGGATCTACGATCTGGACCTGCAGACCGGCGAACGCACGCTGCTGCGCGAGCAGCCGGTGCTCGGCGACTACCGCCCGGAGGATTACGTGGAGCGCCGGGATTGGGCCGTGGCGCCGGACGGCGTCCGTGTGCCGATCTCGATCGTGCACCGCATCGGCCTGCAGTTCCCGGCGCCGACGCTGCTGTACGGCTACGGAGCCTACGAGATGTGCGAAGACCCCCGGTTCTCCATCGCGCGGCTGTCGTTGCTCGACCGCGGAATGGTGTTCGCGGCCGCGCATGTTCGCGGCGGTGGCGAGCTCGGCAGGCACTGGTACGAAGACGGCAAGATGCTGAACAAGAAGAACAGCTTCACTGACTTCATCGCCGTCGCAGAGCATCTGGTGCAGACCGACGTCACGCGCCCGGAGAACCTGGTGGCGCACGGCGGCAGCGCGGGCGGGCTTCTGGTGGGTGCGGTGGCCAACATGGCACCCGAGCTGTTCGCAGGCGTCCTGGCCGTGGTGCCCTTCGTGGACCCGCTCACCACGATACTCGACCCGTCGCTGCCGTTGACGGTCACCGAATGGGACGAGTGGGGAAATCCCTTGGAGGACAGGGACGTCTACGAGTACATGAAGTCCTACTCGCCCTACGAGAACGTCGAAGCCAAACGGTATCCGAAGATCCTGGCGATGACATCGCTCCACGACACCAGGGTCTACTACGTCGAGCCGGCCAAATGGGTGGCCGCCCTTCGGTATACCAAGACCGACAACGAGCCGGTGCTGTTGAAGACCGAGATGAACGCGGGCCACGGCGGAATCAGCGGGCGCTACGAACGCTGGAAGGAAACCGCCTTCCAGTACGCCTGGCTGCTAGATGCCGCCAAGGCCGACCACGGCGGCGGCGCCTAAGAACAGCACCTGCTCGGCGGTGCGCAGGTCCAGCCGGGTCGTCATCGACTTCGGCGCGTTGGGCATCCGCGCGGCATAGACGTTCGCGGGGAACATCACCAGCAGAAGCACGAACAGGCCCACCGCCGCGGCCACCCGGGTCGGTGGATACAGCAGCCCGGCGGCCCCGACCAGCTCGAGCACGCCGGTGACCGTCACCAGCAGCGCGGGCGCGGGCAGCCGCGGCGGGACGATCGCGATCATGTCGCGGCGCAG
Source organism: Mycolicibacterium pulveris (assembly GCF_010725725.1). Taxonomy (NCBI): domain Bacteria; kingdom Bacillati; phylum Actinomycetota; class Actinomycetes; order Mycobacteriales; family Mycobacteriaceae; genus Mycobacterium; species Mycolicibacterium pulveris. Next base: position 3,068,848 of record NZ_AP022599.1, read on the forward strand.
CGGGTTGACGAAGTGCGCGACACCGGTGAGCACGAACATCGCGGCCAGGCCCACGGCGATCGCCGAGGGCCAACTGTCGACGAAGCCGACACCCAGCCGACCGGCCAGCCGGGCGGCGAGCGTGCTCAGGACGAGGGTGACGACGACGATCATGACGAACTCCAATCTTGACAGTGACAAGTTCACGATAGGAGGCAATCTAGCCATTGTCAAGATTGCGGCGTTACCATGGTGCCGTGACCAAGGCGTCCTACCACCACGGCGACCTGAGGGCCGCCATCCTGGCGCGCGCCGCCGAGCTCGTTGCCGAGCGCGGCGCCGACGGCGTCTCGCTGCGCGAGCTGGCCCGCGCGGCCGGCGTCTCCCATGCCGCACCCGCGCATCACTTCACCGACCGCCGCGGGCTGTTCACCGCGCTGGCGGCCGAGGGCTGGCGGTTGCTGGCGGCCGAGCTCGCCGAGGCGACACCGGAGTTCATCGACGCCGCGCTGGCCTACGTGCGGTTCGCACTCGACCATCCCGGTCACTATGCGGTGATGTTCGACCGGTCGCTGGTCAACCCCGAGGACCCCGAGCTGATCGCGGCCGTTGGTGCGGCGGGAAGTGAACTGGCCCAGGGCGTCGGCACCCTCGCCGACGACAGGGCGATCGCCGACCCGCAGGCCGCGGCGCTGGCGGCATGGTCTCTGGTGCACGGGTTTTCGCTGCTGTGGCTGAACAAGACCATCGCCACCGACGACGATCCGATCGCACTGGTGCACCGCGTCGCGGGCATGTTGTTCAAGAACGAGTAGCGTGCCAGTCATGACCGACACACCGTTGACCGACATCCCGCTGACCACCCTCGACGGCAAGGCCACCACGCTCGGGCAACTGGCCGACGGCGCCGCGCTGGTCGTCAACGTCGCCTCCAAGTGCGGCCTGACCCCGCAATACACGGCGCTGGAGCAGTTGGCGAAGGACTATCGCGATCGTGGGTTCACCGTGATCGGGGTGCCGTGCAACCAGTTCATGGGCCAGGAACCCGGCACTGCCGAGGAGATCCAGGAGTTCTGCTCGACCACCTACGGCGTGACGTTTCCGCTGCTGGCCAAGACCGACGTCAACGGGCCCCAGCGCCATCCGCTCTATGAGCAGTTGACCAAGACGCCCGACGCCGACGGTGAAGCCGGCGACATCCAGTGGAACTTCGAGAAGTTCCTGCTCGGTCCGGGTGGCAAGGTGGCCAAGAGGTTCCGGCCCCGCACCGAGCCCGACGCGCCCGAGGTGATCGCCGCCATCGAAGAGGTCTTGCCGCGGTAAGCCTGCGGCCAATTGCCGTCCGGGTGTCGGTCACCATCGCGACACCTGACGTCGCCATACTGCAGGCGTGGCCGGGCAACTGATCGTCTCGCTCTCCGGGATCCGCGACCGTACGCTGCCCGACGTCGACGCGTTCTGTGCGCAACTGGACGCGCGCGGGGTGCCGGCGTCGTTCCTGGTGGCGCCCCGGCTCAAGGGCGGCTACCGGATTGAGGCCGACGCGCCCACCGTGGACTGGCTGACGGCGCGCCGTGACGGCGGTGACGCCGTCGTGTTGCACGGCTTCGATGAGGCCGCGACCAAGAAGCGCCGCAGCGAATTCGCGACGCTGCCCGCGCACGAGGCGAGCCTGCGGCTGCTCGGCGCCGACCGCGTGCTGGAGCACGTCGGCCTGCGCACCCGGCTCTTCGTCGCACCGGGCTGGACGGTATCGCAGGGCACCATGACGGCGTTGCCGCGCAACGGGTTTCGCCTTGTCGCCGGGTTGAGCGGAATCACCGACCTGGTCCGCCGGACGACGGTGCGCGCCCGGGTGCTCGGCGTCGGCGAGGGCTTCCTGTCCGAACCCTGGTGGTGCCGAACGCTGGTGCTGTCCGCGCAACGCACCGCGCGTCGCGACGGCGTCGTGCGGATCGCGGTCGCCGCCCGACATCTGCGCAAGCCCGGACCGCGGCAGGCGATGCTCGACGCCGTCGACCTCGCGCTCCTGCACGGATGTGAAGCCACCGTCTACCGGTGGCGGCCGCACCCCGCGTTGCCGGCCGCGGCATAGCCCCGGCCCGCTAACGTGGCGGCCATGGCAGATGCTGACGTCATCGTCGTAGGAGCCGGGCTCGCCGGGCTGGTCGCGGCGTGCGAAGTCCTCGACCGCGGCCGTCGCGTGCTGATCGTGGACCAGGAGAACGCCAACAATCTCGGCGGCCAGGCGTACTGGTCGTTCGGGGGGCTGTTCTTCGTCGACAGCCCCGAACAGCGCAGGCTCGGCATCCGGGACAGCCACGAGCTGGCGCTGCAGGACTGGCTCGGCACGGCGGGATTCGACCGGCCCGAGGACCACTGGCCGCGGCGGTGGGCGCACGCCTACGTCGACTTCGCGGCCGGCGAGAAGCGCAGCTGGTTGCGCGAGCGCGGATTGCGGATCTTCCCGCTCGTCGGGTGGGCGGAACGCGGCGGCTACGACGCACGCGGGCACGGCAACTCGGTGCCGCGGTTCCACATCACCTGGGGCACCGGGCCGGCGCTCGTCGACATCTTCGCGCGCCGGCTGCTCGGATCGCCCGCGGTGACGTTCAAGCACCGCCACCGCGTCGACGAGCTGATCGTCGAGAACGGCGCGGTGGTCGGGGTGCGCGGCGCGGTGCTGGAACCGTCGAACTCGGCCCGCGGTGTGGCGTCGTCGCGAAACACCGTCGGCGACTTCGAGTTCCGCGCCGGCGCCGTCGTCGTCGCCAGCGGCGGCATCGGTGGCAACCACGACCTGGTGCGGCAGAACTGGCCCAAGCGGATGGGCCGGGTACCCGGCCAACTGCTGTCGGGTGTGCCCGCGCACGTCGACGGGCGGATGATCGGCATCGCCGAGACGGCGGGCGCGCGGGTCATCAACAGCGACCGCATGTGGCACTACACCGAGGGCATCACCAACTACGATCCGATCTGGCCCAGGCACGGCATCCGCATCCTGCCAGGCCCGTCGTCGCTGTGGTTGGATGCACACGGAAACCGCCTGCCCGCACCGCTGTATCCCGGCTTCGACACGCTCGGCACGCTGGAACACATCGCGCAGACGGGCCAGGACTACACGTGGTTCATCCTCAACGCCCGCATCATCGCCAAGGAGTTCGCGCTGTCGGGCCAGGAGCAGAACCCCGACCTGACCGGTCGCAGCATCCGCGAAGTCCTGCGCCGGGTGCGAAGAGGGGCGCCGGCACCGGTGCAGGCCTTCGTCGACCGCGGGGTGGACTTCGTCAGCGCGAACACGTTGCGCGACTTGGTTTCCGCGATGAACGACGTGCCCGATGTGCTACCGCTGGATTACTCAACGGTGGAAGCCGAGGTCACCGCCCGTGACCGCGAGGTGGCCAACACGTTCACCAAGGACATGCAGATCGCCTCGATCCGGGTGGCGCGCAACTACCTGGGCGACCGGGTCAGCCGCGTCGTCGCCCCGCACCGGCTCACCGACCCGAAGGCGGGCCCGCTGATCGCGGTGAAGCTGCACATCCTGACACGAAAATCGTTGGGCGGCTTGGAAACCGACCTGGACTCGCGGGTCCTCAAGCCCGACGGCAGTGTGTTCGATGGGCTGTATGCCGCGGGGGAGGCCGCCGGGTTCGGGGGCGGCGGGGTGCACGGCTACCGCTCGCTGGAGGGCACCTTCCTCGGCGGCTGCGTGTTCTCCGGCCGGGCCGCGGGCCGCGCCGCGAGCTCCTAGGGGGACACCGCTTTGACGGGCTCTCAACGGGCGAGCAGACGTGTACACCCCCTGTTGGGCCCCGAAAAGGGGGTGTACACGACTGCTCGCGGTCAGGAGGCCCGCGCCGCCGCCCCTTAGAAGGCGACCCCGTCCTCCTCGGGAAGCACCCGGAAATCGGTGTCGGTCATCTCCGAGAGCCGGTCGTAGAAGATGCCGCGGGCGCTCGGGTCGATGATCGCCTGGTGGATCGGCACCGCGTGCGTCGGCCCCACCGCACGCAGATAGTCCACCGCCTCGGAGATCTTCATCCACGGCGCCGCCGCGGGAGTCGCCAGCACGTCGACCGGCTCGCCCGGGGTGAACAGCGCGTCGCCGGGGTGCATCAGGCGCGCCGCGTGGGTGCCATCGCCGATCAGATAGGAGATGTTGTCGATGACGGGGATCTCGGGATGGATCACCGCGTGCCGACCTCCGGCCCCGCGCACGGTCAGATGCCCGATCCGCAGCTCGTCGCCGACATGGACGGCCTGCCACGGCGCGCCGAGTTGCGCGGCGGTCTGCGGGTCGGCGTACAGCGCGGCCTGCGGGTTCGCGTCGAGCAGCGCGGGAAGGCGCTGGGTGTCGGCGTGGTCGGGATGCTGATGGGTGATCAGGATCGCCGAGAGCCCGGTGATGCCCTCGAAACCGTGTGAGAAGACGCCGGGATCGAAGAGAACGGTGGTGTCGGACCCGGAATCCCCGGAATCGTTTGTGAACTTCGCGAGTAAGCATGAATGTCCGAAATGGGTCAATTCCATACCTATATTGTGGCGGCGCACGGCTGTCAGGGGGTGGTGGAAGCGTGCGGATGATGCTCGCGGTGGTGCTCGCGGCCTGCGGTCTGGCCGTCATACCAGGTCCGACGGCGCCAGCCGCTCCGGGGATCTGCCCGCCTGCCTGCGACACGATCCCCGATTCGGCCTGGATGGTGTCCACCGCGATCCCGCTGTATCCGGTGTATCGCTGGCCGGGACTGGCCGGTCTCGCCGTCACCGCGACCGCGCCGCGGTTCGCTTTCGAGGAGGCCTGCGCCAGCCCGCCCGTCGTCGCCGACCCCCGCGACTACGCCGTCGCCGCGCGGGCGACGGTGCCCAACCCGCCGGGCGAGTGGCAGCTGCAGGCACAGGTGGTGCACTGGCGCGGACCCACGTCGCAGGGCGGCCCGACGGCGGCGCAGACCCTCGAAGTCGCCAAGACCCGGTTACGCAGCTGCCAGCTGACGGCGCCGTCCGTGTCGCCGTCGATCATCACCGACGGGCCCGATCGGGTCGCCGCGGTGATCAGCGTGGGCGGTCAGCGGGTGATGCACCAGTACCTGCTGGCGCACCCGGACAGCAGCAGCGTCGTCGAGCTGGCCCTGTGGGCTTCGGTGCCACCGCGGGTGCCTTGGTCACCGGTGGCGGACGCGCAGGTCTTCGATGCCATGGCGGCCCCGCTGTGCCAGGCGTACGTCGGATCGTGCCGGTGACGCGCAGGGGCTGAACTCGCCGGTACAATTGTCGCCGTGGCAAGGGTGGTGGTGCACGTGATGCCCAAGGCGGAGATTCTGGACCCGCAAGGGCAGGCGATTGTCGGCGCGCTTGGCCGTCTGGGTTTCAAGGGCGTCTCAGATGTGCGGCAGGGCAAGCGATTTGAACTCGATGTCGATGACAACATCGACGATGACACGTTGGCGCAGATCGCCGAATCGCTGTTGGCGAACACCGTCATCGAGGACTGGTCGGTGACCAGGGAGCAGTCATGAGCGCGCGTGTGGGCGTCATCACATTCCCCGGCACGCTCGACGACGTCGACGCCGCGCGGGCGGTGCGGCTCGCAGGCGGTGAGGCGGTGAGCCTCTGGCACGCCGACACCGATCTCAAGAACGTCGACGCCGTCGTGGTTCCCGGTGGGTTCTCCTACGGTGACTATCTGCGCGCGGGCGCCATCGCGAAGTTCGCGCCGGTGATGGGTGAGGTGATCACCGCGGCGGAGCGCGGTATGCCAGTGTTGGGGATTTGCAACGGGTTTCAGGTCCTCTGTGAGGCGGGCCTGCTGCCTGGCGCGCTGACCCGAAACGCGGGTCTGCATTTCGTTTGCCGTGATTTGTGGCTGCAGGTGGTGTCGAACTCGACGGCGTGGACGTCGCGCTACGAGCGCGGGGCCGACATCCTGGTTCCGCTGAAGTCGGGCGAGGGTCGCTATGTGGCCAGCGAGAAGGTGCTCGATGAGCTCGAGGCCGAGGACCGCGTGGTGTTTCGCTACCGCGACAACCCCAACGGCTCGCAGCGCGACATCGCGGGGATCTGCTCGGCCAACCGGCGGGTGGTCGGGTTGATGCCGCACCCCGAGCACGCCACCGAACCGTTGACCGGCCCGTCAGACGACGGGCTTGGCATCTTCTACTCCGCGCTGGACGCGGTGCTGGCCGCCTGACCCCGGCGCGCGAGCGTGCGTAAACTCGCACTTTTTGTCGGCGTGTCGCCCTCTGACACGCACGCTCGCGGCGAATAGGGAGGTCAGTCGGCGCTCAGGGCGACCGAGGCCTCCGAGGTGTAGCACAGGAACGTCAGCGTCTCCTCGAGGTAGAGCTGCACGGTCCCGGCGTCGTGCGACAGATACCCGATCGACACGTCGGTGCCGATCTGCAGGTCGAAATCGCCCCCGCGCGTGGACAGCACGAACGCGCCGTCGATGGCGGGCGCCCAGATGATGTCGCCGCCGCCGATCAGCCGGTTGAGGTGCTCGCGGATCGGATAGCCGTGTTCGGTGGTCTCGCTGACCTTGGTGTAGGCCTCTGCCGACAGCAGCACCGAATACGGCCCCCCGACGCCGGCCAACCGCAGCTCCGAGAGGGCCTGGGCGATGACGTCGGCGAAGTCGCGGGGATCGTCGGGCAGCGCGAGCGCCGGGTTGGAGCTGCACCTGCGGATGCCCTCGATGGACGCGGCCTCGTAACCCTCGAAGATCGCCCGGTCCTCGACGAACGCCAGCTTCTGGGCGGCCTCCTTGACCGGATCCCAGTCGGAGTCCTGCGAGCCGCGCTCGACGTCGTCGATCGCCGACCGCGTCACCGTGAACGGCACCCGCAGCCGCACCAGCGGCTGGCTCTCACGCAAGTGGGCCACCACACCCTCCCCGGGCGGCGCCACGTCGCGCAGATGCCCGGTGCTGACCGCGGCCACCACGGGGCCGCCCGGCTCGCTGACGTCGACGACGCGCCGTCCGGCGATGTGCCGGCGGAACGTCCGGCTTGCCTCCAGTTCGATTTCGGCCCAGGCCAACTCGGTGATCGGAGCGAGGTCGCGATACAGGTTGTTCATGGGGTTCCTTTCAGGCTGCCGATGCCTAGTGAGCCGTCATAGTCGACCGGGCTTACCACCTCAGGAGGCGGGGCCTCCTCGGTCGCCGGTGAATCCGGAAGCGGCGGTGGGTCGTTGAGGAAATCGACGATCGGGGTGAAGAACAGCGTGCCGGTGACCGCGGTGGAGAAGTCCAGGATGCGGTCGGTGTTGCCCGGTGGATCGCCGAGAAACATGTTCTCCAGCATCCGCTCGGTGACCTCGGGCGTGCGGGAGTAACCGATGAAATAGGTGCCGAACTCGCCCTTGCCGACCTCGCCGAACGGCATGTTGTGCCGCACGATCTTGAGCTCGTTGCCCTCGTCGTCCTCGACGACGTTCAGGGCCACATGGGAATTCGCGGGCTTCATCGCGTCGCTGAGCTCGATGTCGTCCTGTTTGGTGCGGCCGATGACCCGTTCCTGCTCGGACGTGGGCAGCGCGTTCCAGGCTTCCATGTCGTGCACGTACTTCTGCACATGCACATAGCAGCCGCCCGCGAAATCGGGGTCCTCGTCACCGATCTGCGTTGCGCTGCGGGCCAGCGGGCCGTCGGGGTTCTCGGTGCCGTCGACGAACCCCAGCAGGTCGCGGTTGTCGAAAAACCGGAAACCGTGCACTTCGTCGACGACATGCAGCGCACCGTCGGCCGCGTCGATGAGCCGGCTCGCCAACTCGAAGCACACATCCATCGACTCGGCCCTGATGTGAAACAACAGGTCTCCGGGGGTGGACGGGGCGCGGTGGCGGGGGCCGTCGAGCTCTTTGAACGGATGCAGTTCGGCGGGCCTGGGACCGGAGAACAGCCGGTCCCAGGCGTCGGAGCCGATCGACGTCACCACCGACAGGTTCTTGGTCGGGTCGCGAAATCCGATCGCGCGCACCAGACCCGAGATGTCGGGCAGCGCGTCGTGCACCGATTGCTCGCCACCTTCCTCGATGGTCGCCACCAGAAAAATGGCCGCGGGTGTCAGCGGCGCCAGTACGGGTTGCGGTAGGGGATCGGGCACGTGTTTGACCTTAACGTGGTCGCGTCGGCAAAGATGGATAACTATGTCTGCAAGTCCGCAGGGCCTGTGCGAGTTCATCGACGCGTCACCGTCGCCGTACCACGTCTGCGCGACGGTGGCCGAGCGGTTGCGCGCGGCGGGGTTTCGCGAACTCTCCGAAGAGGACGCCTGGCCGACCGAGGGGCGCTTCTTCAGCGTGCGGGCCGGCTCGTTGATCGCGTGGCAGACCGGCGCGCCCGGGCTGCCGTTCCGCATCGTCGGCGCCCACACCGACAGCCCCAACCTGCGCGTCAAACAGCACCCCGACCGGGTCGTCGCCGGTTGGCGGGTGGTCGCGCTGCAACCCTACGGCGGGGCGTGGCTGAACTCCTGGCTGGACCGCGACCTTGGCATCAGCGGCCGGCTGTCGGTGTACGAGGGGGACCGGCTGGTGCACTCGCTGGTCCGGATCGACGAGCCGATCCTGCGGGTGCCGCAGTTGGCCATCCACCTGGCCGAAGACCGCAAGGCCGTCGCGCTGGACCCGCAGCGGCACGTCAACGCGGTCTGGGGGGTGGGCGGCGAGACGCGGTCGTTTCTGGGCTACGTCGCGCAGCGCGCCGGCATCGACCCGGCCGACGTGCTCGGCGCGGACCTGATGACCCACGATCTGACGCCGGCACGGCTGATCGGGGCCGACGGCGAGCTGCTCAGTGCGCCGCGGCTGGACAACCAGGCCTCCTGCTACGCCGGGCTCGAGGCGTTTCTGGCGGCTGCGGAGTCGGGGTCGCGCGGGTATCTGCCGGTGCTGGTGTTGTTCGACCACGAGGAGGTCGGCTCGCAGTCCGCGCACGGTGCCCAGTCCGATCTGCTGCTCACCGTGCTGGAGCGCATCACGCTCAGCGAGGGCGGCGGACGCGAGGAGTTCCTGCGGCGGCTGCCGGGCTCGATGGTGGCCTCCGGCGACATGGCCCACGCCACCCACCCCAACTACCCCGAACGCCACGAACCCGGCCACCTCATCGAGGTCAACGCCGGGCCGGTGCTCAAGGTGCAGCCGAACCTGCGCTACGCCACCGACGGACGCACGGCCGCGGCGTTCGCGCTGGCCTGCGCGCAGGCCGGGGTGCCGCTGCAGCGGTACGAACACCGCGCGGATCTGCCGTGCGGATCGACGATCGGGCCGATGACCTCGGCGCGCACCGGCATCCCGACCGTCGACGTGGGCGCGCCCCAGCTGGCCATGCATTCGGCGCGCGAGGTGATGGGCGCCGGGGACGTCGCGGCCTACTCCGCGGCGCTGCAGGCGTTTCTGGCGCCGGCCTGATTCCGGCTCAGGCGGCGTCGACCTCGTCGTAGCGGATCACGTTTTCCACCACGACGCCGTCGCGGGTGCGGACCCGGTCCAGCCCCCGGATCACGAACCGGCCGTCGGGCCCGGTGCCCTGGCCGGTGTAGTGCAGGAACACCAGCTGTTCGCCGGCGGCGCTGCCCGGCACGGTCGCGCTGTCGACCAGCTGCAGCCGCAGATCGGGAATGGTGGCCACGAGCTCGGTGATCTTGCCGACGTAGGCCTCCCGCCCGCGCACCGGTGTCGGGTCGCCCTGCCAGTACCCGACGACGTCGTCGGCGAGGATGTCCTGGATCAGCGACGGGTCCGGTGCGGCCCAGAAGGCCGCCCAGATGTCGGCGCTGAACTTCGGTGGAGTGTGGGTAGCTGTCATGGCATCAGCCTGCGGGCCCGCCGGGGTCGTTTCAATTACCCGGCAGGTAATCCGTAGGGTTTCGCGTATGGCTCTCAACGTGGAGATGGTCACGCTGGACTGCGACGATCCCGACGAGCTGGCCCGGTGGTGGGCGCAGGCGGTGCAGGGCGAAGTAACGGCCTTCGCGCCAGGGGAATTCGTGACGGTCACCCGCGCGGGCGCGCCGACGCTGGGCTTTCAGCGGGTGCCCGATCCGACGCCGGGCAAGAACAAGATGCACCTCGACTTGACCGCGGACGACGTGGAGGCGGAGGTGAAGCGGCTGGTCGGGTTGGGTGCCCGCGAAACCGGCAGGCACAGCTTCGGTGCGGACTTCAGCTGGGTGGTGCTCGCCGATCCCGCGGGCAACGCGTTCTGTATCGGTGCGACAGGCTGACCCAGGTCAGCCGAGCCGCTGCGCGAGCAGTTCCTTGGCCATCTCGGCGCCCTTGCGGCTGTCGGCTTGAGCCTTCAAGAACAGCTCCACCACCGCGTTGTCGCCGTCACGCTTGGCGTCTTCGATGAACGTCTCCATCTTCAGCGCGTTGCTGAGGCACTGCTCGGTGAACCAGATGAGGTTGTAATCCTTGTCTTTGGTGCCGGTCACGTGGCCGGACTCCGACATCGTGGTCATGTGTCACCTTCCTTTCTTTTGCGTGACGTAGTGGGGGCTACCCGCCGAGCCCGCGCGGAAACACATGTCGGAAGGCTGCCGGTGGCGCCCCAAACTAGACTGGTGGCGTGACGTCCGGGCTCTCTTCTGAGGTCGACACCGTCGACCACGCCGCCGCCACCCCAGAACACCCGCAGCCGTTCCGCGAACTCGGCCTCAAAGACGACGAATATCAGCGGATCCGCGAGATTTTGGGCCGTCGGCCGACCGACGCCGAGCTGGCGATGTACTCGGTGATGTGGAGCGAACACTGCTCCTACAAGTCCTCCAAGGTGCACCTGCGCTACTTCGGCGAGACCACCACCGAGGAGATGCGCGCGTCGATGCTGGCCGGTATCGGTGAGAACGCAGGCGTGGTGGACATCGGCGACGGCTGGGCGGCCACCTTCAAGGTCGAATCGCACAACCACCCGTCCTACATCGAGCCGTACCAGGGTGCGGCCACCGGCGTCGGCGGCATCGTCCGCGACATCATGGCGATGGGCGCGCGACCGGTCGCGGTGATGGACCAGCTCCGGTTCGGCCCTGCTGACGCGCCCGACACCCGCCGCGTGCTGGACGGCGTCGTGCGCGGCATCGGGGGGTACGGAAATTCGCTGGGCCTGCCCAACATCGGCGGCGAAACGGTGTTCGACGCCTCCTATGCCGGCAACCCGTTGGTCAACGCGCTGTGCGTCGGGGTGCTGCGCAAGGAGGACCTGCACCTGGCGTTCGCCTCGGGTACGGGCAACAAGATCATCCTGTTCGGCGCGCGCACCGGCCTCGACGGTATCGGCGGCGTGTCGGTGCTGGCCTCCGAGACCTTCGGCGGCGACGAGAGCGGGCCCGGCCGCAAGAAGCTGCCGAGCGTGCAGGTGGGCGACCCGTTCATGGAGAAGGTGCTCATCGAGTGCTGCCTGGAGCTGTACGCCAACGACCTGGTGGTCGGCATCCAGGACCTCGGTGGCGCCGGATTGTCCTGTGCCACTTCTGAGCTCGCGTCGGCCGGCGACGGCGGGATGACGATCGAGTTGGAAAAGGTGCCGCTGCGCACCCCCAACATGACCCCGGCGGAGATCCTGTCCAGCGAGTCGCAGGAACGCATGTGCGCTGTCGTGGCGCCGGAGAACGTGGAGAAGTTCCTCGAGGTCTGCCGCAAATGGGACGTGCTGGCCACCGTCATCGGCGAGGTGACCGAGGGGGACCGGCTCAAGATCACCTGGCACGGTCACACCGTCGTCGACGTGCCCCCGCGCACGGTGGCGCACCAGGGCCCGGTCTACGAGCGCCCGGTACAGCGCCCCGACACCCAGGACGCGTTGAACGCCGACACCACCGCGAAGCTGCCGCGCCCGGCCACGGGCGAGGAGCTGAAGGCGACTTTGCTTGCGGTGCTGGGCAGTCCGCATCTGTGCAGCCGCGCGTTCATCACCGAGCAGTACGACCGCTATGTGCGGGGCAACACCGTGCTCGCCGAGAACGCCGACGGCGGTGTGTTGCGCGTCGACGAGGCGACCGGTCGCGGCATCGCGGTGTCGACCGACGCGTCGGGCCGCTACACCGCGCTCGACCCTTACACCGGCGCGCAGCTGGCGCTGGCCGAGGCCTACCGCAACGTCGCCGTCACCGGCGCCACCCCGGTGGCGGTGACCAACTGCCTCAACTTCGGTTCGCCGGAAGATCCCGGGGTGATGTGGCAGTTCAGCGAGGCGGTGCGCGGCCTGGCCGACGGCTGTGTCGCGCTTGGTATTCCGGTCACCGGCGGCAACGTCAGCTTCTACAACCAGACCGGGTCGACGGCGATCCTGCCGACGCCGGTGGTCGGCGTGCTCGGCGTGATCGATGACGTCCAGCGCCGGATCCCGACCGGCTTCGGCGCCGAGCCCGGTGAAACGCTGATCCTGCTCGGCGACACCCACGACGAGTTCGACGGCTCGATCTGGGCGCAGGTCACCGCCGACCACCTCGGCGGGGTGCCGCCGCGCGTGGATCTGGAGCGCGAGAAGCTGCTCGCCGAGGTGCTCGCCGCCGCATCACGCGACGGGTTGGTGTCGGCGGCCCACGACCTGTCCGAAGGCGGCTTGATCCAGGCCGTGGTCGAGTCGGCGCTGGCCGGGGAAACCGGTTGCCGCATCGTACTTCCCGAGGGTGCCGATCCTTTCGTCACGCTGTTCTCCGAGTCGGCGGGGCGGGTGCTCGTCGCGGTACCGCGCACCGAGGAGAGCCGGTTCCGGGCGATGTGTGAGGCGCGCGGGTTGCCCGCGACCCGGATCGGGGTCGTGGACCAGGGCAGCCAAGACGTTCAGGTGCAGGGCCTGTTCACGGTCAGCCTGGAGGACCTGCGGAGCACGTCGGAAAGTGTGCTTCCCAGGTTGTTCGGGTGACACAGCGCACCGATCGCGAACGACATCCGCTGTACATCTGGGCTTGGCGCCTGATTCGGCTCGACTTCGTCGGCATCGCGTTCGGCGCGCTGTTCTTCTGCCTGTCGCTGACCCCGTCGTTGCTGCCGCGCGACTGGCTGTTTCAGGGGCTGACCGGTGGTCTCAACGCCGCGATCGGCTACGGCATCGGGGTGTTCGTCGGAAGCATGGTGCGCCGCTTCGTGTTACGGGGCCGGTCGTGGTGGCCGCCGCCGAAGCGGGTGCTGTGGGTGCTCAAGACCGTGGTCGTCGTCGGGTCGGCGGGGGCCTGCCTGCTGATGCTGATTCCCGCGGCGGCCTGGCAGCGACAGATTTCGGCGGTCATGGGCATCGAGGGACCCGAGACACCGGCCTATCTGCGCACGCTGACCGCGGCGGTCCTCGCCAGCGCCGCGCTGGTGGCCGCGTCCCGCGTGGTGCTCGACGTGATCAAGACCATGGCGCGGTTCTTCATCCGGCGCTGGCGCCTCAACGACGAAGTGGCCCTGTTCATCGGGACGGCGATCGTCGTCGTGCTGGTCATCCTGCTGGTCAACGGCGTGCTCATCCGCGGCTTCCTGGCCGGCGCCAACCGGGTGTTCCAGCCGCAGAACACCACCACCCGAGCGGGCATCACCCAGCCGCTGGAACCCGAAAGATCAGGCAGCCCGGAGTCTTTCGCCGCGTGGGACACGTTGGGGTATCAGGGCCGCAACTTCGTCGGCACCGGCCCGGACGTCGACGAGTTGACGCGGCTCAACGGCGCCCCGGCCCAGGTGCCGATCCGCGTCTACGTCGGCCTGCAGACCGCCGACACCGACGAGCAGCGGATAGCCGTGCTGATGAGCGAACTCGAACGCACCGGCGCGTTCGACCGCGAAGTGCTGGTGATCATCCCCACCACCGGCACGGGGTGGGTCAACCCCATCTCCGCACGCGCGGTGGAGATGATGTACAACGGCGACACCGCGCTGGTCGCGTCGCAGTATTCCTTTCTGCCGAGCTGGATCTCGTTTCTCGGTGACCAGGAAAAGTCGATGAAATCCGGGCGCATGATGATCGACGCCGTGCACAAGCGGTGGGCGCAGCTGCCGCCGGACCGGCGACCGAAACTCATGCTGTACGGCGAAAGCCTCGGCTCGATGGCCGGTCAGGGCGCGTTCGGCTGGCTGCCCGACATCTCGCGGATGGGTTTCTCCTCGGTGCTGTGGGTGGGCCCGCCGAACGCCAGCCCGCTGTGGAAGGCGTTGATCGCAGGGCGCGACCCCGGCACACCCGAGGTGCAGCCGCGCTACGACAACGGCCGCACGGTGCGGTTCTCGCAGGCCATCGACACCGCCCAGATCGCCAAGGTCACCGAGGAGCCGTGGGAGGGCACCAGGGTGCTGTTCTTGCAGCATCCTTCCGATCCGATCGTGTGGTGGTCCGAGGATCTGTTGTTCACCCGGCCCGACTGGCTCAAGGAGCCGCCGGGGCTCGACCGCAGCCCGTCGATGCGGTGGTACCCGATCGTGACGTTCTGGCAGGTCGCCGCGGATATGACCAACGCGAGCTCGGTGCCGGACGGGCACGGCCACAACTACGGCGAGTACATCCTCGACGGCTGGGTGGCTGTCGCCCCGCCCGAGGGCTGGACACCCGAGGACACCGAACGACTCCGCGTCGCGATGCGCAAGGCCATCGCGGCGGCAGAGGACCTCGTGAAGTGAGTGCCGGCAAGCGTGCCGCGGCGCTGGGCCTGGCGGCCGGGCTGGTCGGGTGGGGTCTGGTGGTGCCCCGGTTCCCGTCGCGCTGGCATCCCGTGCCGCACACCGTCGTCGCGACGACGCTCGCAATGCTCAGCGGGGCCCCGCTGGGACTGAAGCCGCCGCAACTGTGGTCGGGGCTGCGGCTCGGGGCGGCCACGGCCGCTTCGGTGTCCGCCGGCGTCGCCGCCACGACCGCGTTGCCGCGGGCGCGTACGGAACTCAGCGGCCGTGCCCTGCCCGACGGGGTGCTGCGCTGGCTGCTGGTCGGGATACCGCTGGGCACGGTGTGGTCGGAGGAGGCGGCCTATCGCGGCGCGCTCGGCACCGTTGCCGCCGAGGCGTTTGGGCCGGGCGGCGGGAGGCTGCTTCAGTCGGCGGCGTTCGGGCTGTCCCACATCGCTGACGCGCGCGGCACCAGCATGCCCGTGCTGCCCACCGTGCTGATCACCGGCGCGGCCGGCTGGCTGTTCGGGTGGCTGCACGACCGCGCGGGCAGCCTGCTCGCGCCGATGCTCGCGCATCTGGCTATCAACGAAGCCGGCGCGGTGGCGGCCCTATGGGCGCGAGCAGACGCCAACACCCCCAAAAGCGGGTGAAAAAGGGGGTTTTCACGTCTGGTCGCCGGAATAACCGTTACGGGTTGATCGTGAGCTCGCCGACCTGGCGGCCCCACACGTACTCGATGTACATCGGCTGGCCGAGCTCGAGGTGGTTGTAGGGGGCGATGCTGGCGCCGGTGTCCATCACCAGATACGGTGCCGGCCACAGCTCCCGGGTGATCTTCTGCCAGCAGCCGGGCCGGCCTTCCGGCCCGCCGCGGGCGTTCACCCGCGGCAGGTTGTCGGGATAAATGTAGGGGTTGGCTGCGCCGGCGATGGTGCCCGACGAGGTGGCCAACGAGTAGCCGTTGCCGCCGAGCGTACGCGCCACCACCTCCTCCATCTCGTAGGCGGTGCGGATGCTGCACAGCAGCATGCCGCGGTAGTCGTCGAGGAGCTTGCTGGTCGGCAGCAGGTCGGCGGTGCCACGCACGAGGTACGGCCCGCTGCGTTCGAAGGTGTCGGCGCCGACGTCGCCGAACCCCAACGCCGCCATCAGCGCCGCGTCCAGTTCGTTGCGGTGCTCGTTGACCGTGGCCGCCGACGTCGCCGCGTGCTCGAGCCCGTCCCACAGATCCGGCGACGCGTCGGCGTACACCTCGCCGAGGTCAGCGAGCAGGCGGGTGTCGTCGCGGATGTGCGGCATCCGGGCGTTGAGGTCGGCCAAGATGTCGTTGCCGTCGATGAGGGACTCGCCGAACCGGTGGCCAAGCCCGGTCAGCGCCTCGGCCGTCGCGGCCAGTGTCTGGTTCAGCTTGACCGGGTCGACCTGCTCGGCGATCTCGGTCACCGTCTCGAACAGCGTGTTGAACTCGGTGGTCACCGCGGTGGCCGTGATCACGCCGTGCTCCGAAATCCGTTCGCGGGAAGGGTCTTTTGGCGCGGCCAACGACACGTACTTGTTGCCGAACACCGTCGTCGCGCGGATGTCGGCGTGCACGTTGGCCGGAATCACCGCGAGGTAGCGCGGGTCGACGTCAAGGGTGAGACCGGCCGTCGCAGTGCCGTCGTCGACCAAGCCGATGCGGACGACCCGGCCGATCTCCACGCCGTTGTAGGTCACCTTCGCGCCGCGCTCGACCACCAGACCCGCCCGGTTCGACACGACGGTCAACTCGGCCTTCGGCGTCAGGTCGCCACGAAACTGCAGGTAGATGAGGCTTGCCGCGATCGCGGCAATGATGACCAGGCTTGCACCCGCCACCTTGTACGGCGGATTGTGGCGGTCGATGGACACTTTGAGAATCTAGGGTATGGCCGGCCGTCGTGGTGTCGATCCAGCGAAGACGCGTACCGCTGTGACCGCGGTGCTGGAGTGGCTGCGCAACGAGTCCCGACCGGCGCCGACGCGCGGCGAGTTGGCGGAGGCGGTGCGGTTGACCGCCCGCACGTTGGCGGCGACGGCGCCCGGGTCGAGCGTGGAGGTCCGGGTGCCGCCTTTCGTTGCGGTGCAGTGCGTTGCGGGTCCCGCCCACCGGCGGGGCAACCCACCCAACGTCGTGGAGACCGACCCGCGCACCTGGCTGCTGTTGGCCACCGGGATGCTCACCGTGGCCGACGCCGTCGCAGGCGGCACGCTGAAACTGTCGGGGGCGCGGGCCGGCGAGATCGAGCAGTGGCTGCCGGTCACGTGAGCGGATGTGTCCGGTGACACTCGGCCGCGATGCCGACTTTCGGCGCAGGAGCCCGTAAGCTGGTGACGTCACCAACGCCCCGATGGAGCAGCCCTATCGTGACTGGCCCAGAGCCCGAGCCAAGAGAAGAATGCGGCGTCTTCGGTGTCTGGGCGCCGGGTGAAGAGGTCGCCAAACTCACCTACTACGGGCTCTACGCGCTGCAGCACCGCGGCCAGGAAGCCGCGGGTATCGCCGTCGCCGACGGTTCGCAGGTGCTGGTGTTCAAGGATCTCGGGCTGGTCAGCCAGGTTTTCGACGAGCAGACGCTGGCCGCCATGGAGGGCCACGTCGCGATCGGGCACTGCCGCTACTCCACGACCGGCTCCACGACCTGGGAGAACGCCCAGCCGGTGTTCCGTAACACCTCGGCGGGCACCGGTGTCGCGCTCGGCCACAACGGCAACCTGGTCAACGCCACCGAGCTGGCGGGCCGGGCCCGCGAGGCCGGGCTGCTGGACACCCGCGGCGCACCCGCCGCCACCACCGACTCCGACATCCTCGGCGCGCTGCTGGCCCACGGCGCGGCCGACGCGACGCTGGAGCAGGCCGCGCTCGAGCTGCTGCCGACGGTGCGCGGGGCGTTCTGCCTGACGTTCCTCGACGAGAACACGTTGTACGCGGCGCGCGACCCGTACGGGGTGCGCCCGCTGGTGCTGGGCCGGCTGGACCGCGGCTGGGTGGTCGCGTCGGAGACGGCGGCGCTCGACATTGTCGGCGCGTCGTTCGTCCGCGACATCGAACCCGGTGAGCTGCTGGCCATCGACGCCGACGGGGTGCGCTCCACCCGGTTCGCCAATCCCGAACCCAAGGGCTGCGTCTTCGAGTACGTCTACCTGGCCCGCCCGGACAGCACGCTGGTCGGCCGCTCGGTGCACAAGACCAGGGTCGACATCGGCCGTGCGCTGGCCCGCGAGCATCCCGTGGACGCCGACCTGGTGATCGGTGTGCCGGAGTCAGGCACGCCGGCCGCGGTCGGCTACGCGCAGGAATCCGGCATCCCGTTCGGGCAGGGGCTGACCAAGAACGCCTACGTCGGCCGCACGTTCATCCAGCCGTCGCAGACCATTCGTCAGCTGGGCATCCGGCTCAAGCTGAACCCGCTGAAGGAAGTGATCCGCGGCAAGCGGTTGGTGGTCGTCGACGACTCGATCGTGCGTGGCAACACCCAGCGGGCGCTGGTCCGGATGCTGCGCGAGGCCGGCGCCGTCGAGGTGCACGTGCGCATCGCCTCGCCGCCGGTGAAGTGGCCGTGCTTCTACGGCATCGACTTCGCCACCCCGGCCGAGCTGATCGCCAACGCGGTCGAGAACGGGGGCGAGATGCTCGAGGCGGTGCGCCACGCGATCGGCGCCGACACGCTCGGCTACATCTCCCAGCACGGCATGATCGCCGCCACCGAACAACCGGCCTCGCGGCTGTGCAGCGCGTGCTTCGACGGCAACTATCCGATCGAGCTGCCCGGTGAGACGGCGTTGGGCAAGAACGTGATCGAGCACATGCTGGCCACCGCGGCGCGCACCGGTGTTCCGGTGCAAGCGGAAAACGACAACGTCTCCGCGCTGCGCAGGCCCTGACGTCAGGGCCTGCCGACGTGCGCCCAGCGCGGATCGCTTGGTAGCGGACCGATTTCCAACGCGCGTGCCACCGCGTCCCGATATCCGGTCAGGCCGCCAGGCGGAGGTGCGATCACGCTGTCGATGTCGTGCTCGGACGCGGTGGCGTCGCACTCGAGCGATTCGACGAGCGGACGCGCCAGCCCGGCGGGCATCGGGGTGACCAGCCCGATCCACCAGCTCGCGATCGACGGCGTCAGCCAGGGCAGCACCACGATCAGCCGCCGCCGCAACCCGGCCACCTCGGCGTACACCTGCATCGCCTCGCCGTACTCGAGTACGTCCGGGCCGCCGATGTCCCAGGTGCGCGACGTCGGCACCGCGGTGTCGGCCGCCTCGGCCAGGTAGTGCAGCACGTCGTCGATCGCGATCGGCTGCACCTTGTTGTGCACCCACTTCGGTGCGGTCATCGCGGGCAGGCGGTTGGTCAGATGCCGGATCAGCTCGAAGGACGCCGAGCCGGAACCGATCACGACGCCGGCCTGCAACACCACCGTCTCGACCCCGGACTCGATGAGGATGTCGCCGACCGCGGTGCGCGAGCGCAGGTGCGGGGAGAGTTCCACGCCGGACGGATGCAGCCCGCCGAGGTAGACCAGGCGTCGCACCCCCGCGCGCCGCGCGGCCTCGACCACGTTGCGGGCCGAGCGGGCTTCTTCGGCCACGAAATCCGACGAGGTGCCCATCGAGTGCACGAGGTAGTACACGACGTCCATGCCGTCGAATGCCGCGCTCAGCGACTCGGTGTCACCGAGGTCTCCACGCGCCACCTCGACGTCGCCGCGCCAGCCGACATCGCCGAGTTTGGCGGGGTCGCGGGCCAAGGCCCGTACGGCACGTCCGCGGTGGAGCAACAGGGGGACCAGGCGGCCACCGATGTAGCCGGTGGCCCCGGTCACCAGGCAGCGAATCGCGTCAGACACCCCTGCGGGATCGCCGTTTTCGGCGTCAGGCAAACCCGCAGCCCGGATCGGGCGCGTCCTCCGACAGCGGAGTGCCTGGCGGCTGGATGTAGACCACCACCATCACCAGCGGAACCGGCCCGAGGTTGCGCCCGATGTGGACGTGGTCGGGGCCGCTGGCCTCGCTGATCGGCGCACCCGGCGGATAGATGCCGTCGACCGTACAGTTCGCCGTGTCGTGGGTCAGCGTGCCGTCCTGGATGACGCCGAAGACCTGGCCGTCGTGGTAGTGCCAGCCGGTGCTGCCGCCGGGGGCGATGGTGATCTCGCGGGTGATGTATTCGACGCCGTCGACGGTGGCCTCGGAGATGGTCACCGCCTCGACGCCGACCGACGGGGTGGCGACGGCCGAGGGGGCGCCGCTGAACGCCGCCACGACCGTCGTGAGGGCAACCGCGGGCATCACGCCCGAGCGAACTCGTGTCATAACCGGTCAGATTGGCACATCGACGGCGGTTTCGCCGGTTGGACGCGTGCAGGGTATCTGTGAAGGCGGTTACCGCGCCGGGCGCCGCGACGGTAGCCTTGCTCTCGATGACCGAACGCGCCGAACCTGTCGGCATCTCCTACGCGTCTGCCGGGGTGGATATCGAAGCCGGGGAGCGCGCCGTCGAACTTCTCAAGCCCTTGGCCAAAAAGGCCACCAGACCAGAGGTCCGGGGTGGGCTGGGCGGGTTCGCCGGGCTCTTCGCGTTGCGCGGTGGCTACCGCGAACCGGTGCTGGCCTGCTCGACCGACGGGGTCGGTACCAAGCTCGCCGTCGCACAGGCGATGGACAAGCACGACACCGTGGGCATCGACCTGGTCGCGATGGTGGTCGACGACCTGGTGGTGTGCGGCGCGGAACCGCTGTTCCTGCAGGATTACATCGCGGTCGGTCGCACGGTGCCCGAGCGGATCAGCGAGCTCGTCAGCGGCATCGCCAACGGCTGTGTGATGGCCGGTTGCGCGCTGCTCGGCGGCGAGACCGCCGAACATCCCGGGTTGATGGCGCCCGATCACTACGACGTCTCGGCCACCGGGGTCGGCGTGGTGGAGGCCGACGACGTGCTGGGCCCCGATCGGGTCAAGCCGGGCGATGTGATCATCGCGATGGCGTCCACCGGGCTGCACTCCAACGGCTACTCGCTGGCGCGCAAGGTGCTGCTGGAGATCGACCGGATGAACCTGGCCGGCCACGTCGAGGAGTTCGGCCGCACGCTCGGCGAGGAACTGCTCGAGCCGACCCGCATCTACGCCAAGGACTGCCTGGCGCTGGCCGCCGAAACCCAGGTCCGCACGTTCTGCCACGTCACCGGTGGTGGGCTGGCGGGGAACCTGGAGCGCGTCATCCCGCACGGCCTGGTCGCCGAGATCGACCGGGGCACTTGGACACCCGCACCGGTGTTCGGGATGATCGCTCAGCGCGGCCGCATCGAGCGGGCCGAGATGGAGAAGACGTTCAACATGGGTGTCGGCATGGCCGCCATCGTCGCGCCGGAGGACACCGACCGCGCGCTGGCGGTGCTGACCGCACGCCACCTGACCTGCTGGACGCTAGGCACCATCAAGAAGGGTGGAAAGGACGCTCCTCGAGCCAAACTCGTCGGGCGTCACCCGCGCTTCTAGGCGGCTAGGGGCGCCATTCGTCCTCGTCGGCCCAATCGTCGCCGTTGAGGTGGTCGTCGTCGGGTGCTCCCGACAGCTCTCGCTGAAGCCGTTCGAAGTCGGTTTGTGGAGAGCTGTACTTGAGCTCACGAGCAACCTTGGTCTGCTTTGCCTTAGCCCGGCCGCGGCCCATGGGGGAACCCCCTCGCGCAATAACGGAGCGGCCCAATTTTGAGGCGGCTCCGGTCTGAATGTCGTTTATCGTCCTGCGCACAGCTTACCGTGCCTGGCTGCGACGTGCTGGCAGGGTGTCACCCGGTCAACGGTTCCCGCTGCGTAACCGCTCGACGGCGCGTCGGCCCGCCCCGACGGTATCGGCGGGCGGCATCGAATCCGGGTCGATCACGGCCGCGGCGGCCACCTCGCCTCCGGTGACCAGCTCGGTGTCGGCTGGCAGGCCGCGCTTCAGCAGGGCGAGTGCGATCGGGCCTTCGTCGACATGATCGACCACGGTGCCGATACGCCCGACCGGGCGCCCGCCGGCCAGCACCGGATCACCGGTCGCGGGCCGGTCCGTGGCGCCGTCGAGGTGCAGCAACACCAGCATGCGCGGCGGTTTGCCCAGGTTGTGGACCCGCGCGACGGTCTCCTGCCCGCGGTAGCAGCCCTTGTCCAGGTGCACCGCCGACCCGATCCAACCCACCTCGTGGGGGATGGTCCGCTCGTCGGTGTCCACGCCGAGCCGGGGCCGGCGCGCGGCCACCCGGTGCGCCTCGAAAGCCCACACCCCGGCCTGCCGTACGCCGGCGTCGACGAGCCGCTGCCGCCACGCGGCGGCCTGCTCACGCGGCACCACCAGGTCGAGCTCCAGGCCGGGCCCGCGCAGCCTGCGCAGAAAGCCGCCGTCGGGAAGGGCCGTCGCGGTGGCTTCAGCCGGTAGCGAACCGACGCCGAGCGCGGCCAGCACCGTGGGATCGGCCAGCCGGGGCCCCAGCAGGGACAGCACCGCGAGGTCGGCGGTCTCGACGGTGACGTCGGCCCAGAACACCATCCTGCGCAGGTAGGTCAGCAGCGGTTCGCCGCGTGCGGGCTCGGTGTCCAGGTAGGTGACGCCGCCGAGCTCGGTCTGGACCCAGTGATCTTCCACCCGGCCCTGGCCGTCGAGGCTCAGGTTGTCGGTGACCGCGCCGTCCGGCAGTTCGCTGACGTGCTGGGTGGACAGGCTGTGCAGCCAGGTCTGGCGCTCCGCTCCGGTGAGGGTGATCACCGCCCGGTGCGAGCGGTCGATGACGACGGCGTCGGTGCCCGCGGCGCGTTGCTCGCCCAGCGGATCGCCGTAGTGCCAGACGGCGCCTGCGTCGGGTCCGGTGTCGGGTGCGGAAACGGCTGCCATGTCCTCAACTTTACGGCGCTACGCTTCTTGGCCATGGCGAGCCAAAACGCCGCCGTCGTCGTGACGCTGGACGGTGAGCTGCACGACCCGGCCGAACCGCTGCTGTACGCCGACGACCTCGCCGCGGTGCGCGGCGACGGGATCTTCGAGACGCTGCTCGTGCGCGACGGCCGCCCGTGCCTGCTGGAGGCGCACCTGGCCCGGCTGACCCAGTCCGCGCGGCTGTGCGATCTGCCCGCCCCGCAGCTGCCGAAGTGGCGCCACGCCGTGGGCGTCGCGGTCGAACGCTGGCTTGCCGGCTCCTCCGAGGAGGGCGTGCTGCGGCTGGTGTACAGCCGCGGCCGGGAAGCGGGCACGGCGCCCACCGGGTACGCGACGGTCGGCGGGCTGCCCGCCCGCGTGGCGTCCGCCCGTGCGCACGGCGTGGCCGCGATCAGCCTGCCGCGCGGGCTGTCGGCCGAGGGCACCGCCGAGATGCCGTGGCTGCTGGCCGGCGCGAAGACGCTGTCGTATGCGGTGAACATGGCGGCGTTGCGGCACGCCGAACGGCACGGCGCCGACGACGTCATCTTCGTCGGCTCCGACGGCTACCTCCTGGAAGGGCCGCGCTCGACGGTGGTGCTCGCCACCGAATCCGAGCGCGGCGGTGCGCGGCCCACCCTGCTCACGCCGCCGCCGGAGTTCCCGATCCTGCGGGGCACCACCCAGCAGGCCATGTTCGACGTGGCCCGCGACAAGGGCTACGAGTGTGAGTACCGGGCGCTGCGACCAGCGGATCTGCTTACCGCACAAGGGATTTGGTTGGTGTCCAGCATCACCCTCGCCGCGCGCGTGCACACCCTGGACGGCAAGGCGTTGGCCCCGTCGCCGTTGGCCGGTGAGTTCGCCGAGCTGATCGACGCCGCCGTCGTCAGCGATCGCTGACCGCGTCACGGTCCGAAAACCGCTTGTCGCTGCCGCGGTGCACGGGTAGCTTCGGCCGTACACAGGGAAGGAGGTGGTCCGACAAATTGAGTGACTTATGGACTTGTGAGGTGGCTGCGAGCTAGCAGCGCCAGGGGAATGAGCTGACGGCTCTTCGCATTCTGCGCGCGCTGGCGAATTCCCCGCAGTCACCCGGCCCCCGAGCCCCTCGGTGTTGTCCAACCAGGAACCAACGGCTCGGGGGCCGACCCATCTCCGGACCCGGACCGGTAGGAAAACGTTGCCGCATCGAGCTTGGCTTGCATCGCGCGCTGGGCGATGATGCGGCCATGCGCATCGCATGGAGGCTCGGCGCGTTGCTCGCCGTGCTCGTCGCGCTCGTCTCGTGTGCCCCGATCTCCCGTGACCCGGCCCCGCGCGCAGAGGACTGCCGCACGGACCGCTTGGCCACCCTCTACAAGGGCGTGTTCACGTTCGGCACCGACCAGCCGGTCTATCCCCCGTGGTACATCGGCGACGACCCGAGCAACGGGGAAGGGTTCGAGTCGGCGCTGGCGTACGCGGTCGCGGCCAGGATGGGCTACAGCGGCGAGGAGGTCCGCTGGGTTCGGGTGCCGTTCAGCGAGGCGCTCGCCGCCGGCCCGAAGTCCTTTGACGCCAACCTTTCTCAGTTCTCCATCACCGATCAGCGCAGGGCCCTTGTCGACTTCTCCTCGCCGTACTTCGACGTGACCCAGGCCGTGGTCACCGTGAAGTCGTCGCCCGCCGCGCAGGCGACCAGCCTCGAGGACCTGAAATCACTGCGGCTGGGCACCCAGGTCGGCACCACCAGTTACACCGCGGCCATGTCGATGGGCAGCGCCAGCCTGGTCGAGGTCTATCACACCACGAGCGATGCGAAGCTGGCGCTGCGCGAAGGGGAGATCGACGCCATCGTCGCCGACCTTCCGACCGCGTTCGCGGTGGCCGACGAGATCCGGGACGGCGTGATGGTCGGTCAACTTCCCGCCACCGAAGACGATGTCGAGCAGTTCGGGATCGTCCTGCACAAGGACAGCCCGCTGACGCGCTGTGTGTCCCTTGTCGTCGACGAACTGCGCGCCGACGGCACCCTGGCACAGCTGCAGAACACCTGGCTGGCCGATGCCGGTAAAGCGCCGATGCTGACCTGAGGGGCTATCCGGCGAAACGCGACAGCCGCGCCGACAGATGCGGCACCAGACCGCCGTCGGCGTCGACCCGTTCCTCGACGTAGCCCAGGTCGCCGCCCTCGATGATGCCGTAGAGCCGCTTGGCGCCGCCGACCAGCACTCCGGACTTCGTGCGGGCCAGGGCGTCGGTCGCCAGTTCCCACGACGACTGGGAGAGCGGACGGCCGTAGAACAGTTCGACGTAGCCCGAGGAGTGCGCCAGAAGCAGTTCGATGGCCTGGGACTCCGACGCATCCGCCGGGTCGTTGACGAAGCGCCAAAAGCCCGATTCGCGCAGCCACGGCCGGTCGTACTGGCCGGACTCGGTCAGCCGCCAGGACCGGGCTTCCCAAATCAGATAGTCGGCACCGCTGTGGGAGACCACGATCTGTTGGCCGAACCGGTAGTCACCGTCGGCGTCGCGGCCTTCGCCCTCACCGCGCCACACCCCGACGAGGGGCAGCAGCGCCAGCAGCGCGTCGCTGAGGTCGGCGCCCTCACGCAGGTTGGCCGTGTCGGGTGGGCCGGGCAGGTCGGCGAATACCGGGATGTTGCGTGAGGCGGTCGCTTTGGCCCGCTCGGCCGCCGCTGCGATGGCTTCGTCGCCGGAGGTCACGACTCGTCGGTGACCAGCCGGTACAGCGCGTACAGCGCGAACCAAGTAATCACCACAACCGCTGTCACCAGCAGTATCTCGAAGAACAACACCACGCCGTCGAGTCTAGTCAGCGGCGCGCGGCCAAGCACACGGGCCCGGCCGCCGAACGTGAGGTTGTGTGCGAGATCTCGGCGGATCCTTCGGACACAACCTCACGTTCGAGCGAACAGAGGGCCTAGGCGACCTTGACGTCGACCTCGTGGATGCCCGCGCCGGTCGGCGCGACGCTGGCATCGCCATTGCCTGCCGGCGACAGCGCACGCAGCGTCCAGGTGCCGGGCGCGGCGAAGAACCGGAAGTCGCCGGTGGCCGACGCGACGACCTCGGCGGTGAACTCATCGGAGCTGTCGAGCAACCGCACGAACGCACCGCCGACGGCCTGACCCGAGCCGTCCACGACACGGCCGGTGATCACCGTCTCCTTCTCGAGATCGACGCTGGCGGGCAACGTCAGTCCTTGTCTGGGTGCAGAGCACATATCAACTTCCCAACTCGATCGGGGCCCCCACCAGGGAGCCGTATTCCGTCCAACTGCCGTCGTAGTTCTTGACGTTCTTGTGTCCGAGGAGCTCCTGCAGCACGAACCAGGTGTGCGACGAGCGCTCACCGATGCGGCAGTAGGCGATGGTCTCCTTCTGGCCGTCGAGGCCGGCTTCGGCGTACAGCTTGGCCAGTTCCTCGTCGGACTTGAATGTGCCGTCGTCGTTGGCGGCCTTGCTCCACGGAACGTTGATGGCGCCGGGGATATGCCCGGGCCGCTGGCTTTGCTCCTGCGGCAGGTGCGCGGGAGCGAGGATCTTGCCGGAGAACTCATCGGGGGAGCGCACGTCGACGAGGTTCTTCTGGCCGATCGCGTCGATCACCTCGTCGCGGAACGCGCGGATGCTGTTGTCCGGCGCCTTGGCGGTGTAGGTGGTGGCGGGCCGGTTCGGCACATCCTTCACGAGCGGACGACCGTCGAGCTCCCACTTCTTGCGACCGCCGTCGAGCAGCTTGACGTTCTCGTGGCCGTACAGCTTGAAGTACCAGTAGGCGTAGGCGGCGAACCAGTTGTTGTTGCCGCCGTAGAGGATCACGGTGTCGTCGTTGGAGATTCCCCGCTCGGACAGCAGCTTGGAGAACTGCTGCTGATCGACGAAGTCGCGACGCACCGGATCCTGAAGGTCGGTCTTCCAGTCGATCTTGACGGCGCCCTCGATGTGGCCGTCGTCGTAGGCGCTGGTGTCTTCATCGACCTCGACCAACACGATGTTCGGAGCGTTGAGGTTGCTCTGGACCCAGTCGGCCGAGACCAGGACGTCGGAGCGTGCCATGTATGAAATCCTTTCGCTTGCTTGGGCTTTGAATCCCTATACGGGTGAGGGAACGCCCGGGTTCCTGCGAACCCGTGCGACGAGCGGATAGAGCTGACAGCCAAGGCAGATGCCGAAAGCTGCGTTGAGCAACGCCGCCACCAACGCCAGGCCGGTGGCGAGCAGTCCCAGCGCCGACAGGCCGGCGGCGAAGCCGACCGCGCCGACGGCGGCGAACACCAGGCCGACCAGCTGCGCGAACCCCAGCGGCGGTACCGGCTCGCGTTCGGTGACCGGGCCCAGCCGCGGTGCGATCAGGTGGGCGAACACCCGACCGTAGGGGTGACGACGCGGTCCGAATGCGGCGCCGACAGCGAACACCGCGGCCTGCGCACCCAGCACCGCCGCGGCGCCGAGGTGGCTGACCGTCGACACCAGAAGGGCGAGCACCAGCACCGCCGTGGTCACCCACGCGGTGAACCTGGGGCCGCGCACATCCACCTGGGGGACGGCGGGTCGGGTGTCGGTCGGCATCAAGTCACACTCCTGTTGCAGTTGGGCCGGGCTGATGGCGGGCAGACCAGAACGGCTGCCCAGAGCGAGCGCGCCAGATCGCGCAGCTGCGCTCAGCAGCTACAACAACAACAGAAAGAACCCGCGACGCGGCACAGATCTACTGCGCGGCGCTTGGTGAGCATCGGCTCAAGGCGGGCGGACACGCCGCACAGCTTACCCAATGACCCAGCGCTCAGGCCAACAGCGGTGTCAGCACCTTGCGCAGGTCGGCCGCCGTCGGCACCCCCGACGTGCGGTACCGAGGCCGCCCATCGGCATCGAAGATGATCGTCGTCGGCAGCGAGAGCACCGAAAGCCGTTGGGCCGCCTCGGGGTTGGTGTCCATGTCGATCTCGACGTGCGAAACCCGCGGCAGCTCGTCGCACACCTGGTCGACGACCCGGCGCACCCCCGCGCACGGCCCGCACCAGGGTGCGCTGAAGTGCAGCACGGTCGGCCCGCTGGTCGACAAGCCCAGCCCGCTGGTGTCGATATTGGCGGCTTTTTCTCCCGCTACGCGCAGCTGAGCGCGCAGCGCGATCAACCGGCTGATCACGTAGGCGACCCCGAAGGCGGCCACCAGCACCGCGATCACCAGCACCCAGGAAGAGCTCATGACAAATTGAACTCGTCGAGCGCCACGGTTACTCCCTCGGCGATGCCCTCGATGATGACGTCGGAGCCGCGCGCCCCCTGCGCCGTCGGCGCCAGCCCGAACGGCAGCTTCTGGCCCGGCACGCTCGTCGAGAACGCCGCCAGCACCGCAGCCTGCTTGTCCTCGGGAACCTCCTGGTCAGCGGTGCCCGGGCCGGTCAGCACGTGGGTGGCCGTCATCACCAGCGTGGTCTGGTCGGGGCCGACGACCTCGAGGTCCACCGCGATGCTCACCTTCTCGTGATACCCGGCCTTGGCCGGCGTTCCGGTGAACACCAGCCCCCGATTGCTGGAAATACCCGATTCGGTGGTGCCGCCGGTGGAGTCGTTGCTTTCCCGCGTCGGCGCCTCGACCAACAGGTCGGTGATGCCCATGAACCGGCCGATATGCGTGGAGTCGATGATGATGCGGCTTTCGGCCTTGCCGACGGGCAGCCGGGCGTCCGGGCCGATCAGCCACGACGCCTCGGTGAGGTCGATGTCATGCAGCGTCGCCTCCAGCGACGCCTTGCCGACCACCGGGTGATCGACGCTGGCCGCCCGGATCTCGATCTCGTCGTAATGACGGTCGGCCGCCTGGGTGATGAACGGGAACCCCAGGATCGCCGCCGACGGGTCGTGCTGCAGGTTCGCGGCCGTGCGCACGCTTCTGGCCAGGTGATATTCGGCGTAGATGGCCGCACCGAAATCCGCTCCGGCCGCGCCGACGACCACGGCGACCACGGTTGCCAGCACCCCGATCAGCAGCTTGCGCACCCGCACATTCTGGCCCACCGCGCTTTATCGACCGGTTCGGCGCGGCCAAAGGCCAGGTGTCACGCTATCGTTAGATGACTAACGGTCGGGTAACGGCCGCATGTCAAGCATGAATCCGGGAAGTCACCAGCGACACCGTTGTCATCGGCGAGGTCCCCAATGGCTGCTGGAGGGCCAGTTGGATCTACTGCTATTGACCGTCGACCCACGGCCTGAGTCGGTGCTGCCGTCGTTGGCCCTGCTGCCGCACACCGTGCGCACCGCACCGACCGAGGTCTCGTCGCTGCTCGAGGCGGGCAGCGCGGACGTGGCCATCGTCGACGCGCGCACCGATCTGGCCGCCGCCCGCGGGCTGTGCCGCCTCCTCGGCACCACCGGCACCTCGGTCCCTGTGGTGGCCGTGGTCAACGAGGGCGGCCTGGTTGCTGTCAACGTGGAGTGGGGGCTCGACGAAATCCTGCTGCCGAGTACCGGGCCCGCCGAGATCGACGCCCGCCTGCGGCTGCTGGTCGGCCGTCGCGGCGGGGTCGCCAATCAGGAAAACGCGGGCAAGATCACGCTCGGTGAGCTGGTGATCGACGAGGGCACCTACACCGCGCGGCTGCGGGGCCGGCCACTGGACCTCACCTACAAGGAATTCGAGCTGCTGAAGTATCTGGCCCAGCACGCGGGCCGGGTGTTCACCCGCGCGCAGCTGCTTCAGGAGGTCTGGGGATACGACTTCTTCGGCGGCACCCGCACCGTCGACGTGCACGTGCGGCGGCTGCGCGCCAAGCTCGGCCCCGAATACGAGTCGCTGATCGGCACCGTCCGCAACGTCGGCTACAAGGCCGTGCGTCCCGCCCGCAGCAGCCGCCCGCCTGCCGCGGCCGAGCTGGTCGACGACGTCGACGACGACGAACCCCACGAATCCATGCCCGACGCGGTGCCCGACTCGCTGGCTGACCCGCTGCGCAGCCAGTGACGGCGCTTCAGTGGCGTGCTGGTCTGTCGGCTGACGACCAGCGCGCGATTCGCGAGCTGGTCGACGCGGCCACCGCCGCCGACGGTGTCGCCCCGGTCGGTGATCAGGTGCTGCGGGAGCTGGGGCACGACCGCACCCGGCATCTGCTGGCCGTCGCGGACGGCGCGATCGTCGGCTACCTCAACCTGACCCCCGAGCCGGCCATGGCCGAGCTCGTCGTGCACCCCGAGGCCCGCCGGCGCGGGATCGGGTCGGCGCTGGCACGCACCGGCCTCGCCGCAGGCGGCGTGGGCACCCGCATCTGGGCCCACGGCAACCTGGCGCCCGCCCGCGCCACCGCCGCCGCGCTGGGCCTGGTGGTGGTGCGGGAACTGCTGCAGATGCGCAGGCCGCTCACCGATCTGCCGCCCGTCACCCGCCCTGAGGGTGTGCGCATCGCCACCTACTCCGGACCTGCCGACGACGCCGAGCTGATACGGGTGAACAACGCCGCCTTCGACTGGCATCCCGAACAGGGCGGCTGGACCGAATCCGACTTCGCCGAGCGCCGCGACGAAGCGTGGTTCGACCCGGCCGGGTTGTTTCTGGCGTTCGACGACCAGACCGGTGCGCTGCTCGGCTTCCACTGGACGAAAATTCACACCGCCGATCTGGGCGAGGTCTACGTCGTCGGCGTCGACCCCGCCGCCCAGGGCCGCGGCCTCGGCGGCGCGCTCACCCTGATCGGCCTACACCACCTTGCCGAACGGCTGTCGGACAGCTCACAACCGACGGTGATGCTTTACGTCGAGGCGGATAACTCCGCGGCGGTAAAGACCTACCAGAGACTGGGTTTCGAGATTTTCGCCGTCGACGCCGCCTACGCGGCCGACCAGTGACCCACGGCACCTGTTCACCTTCCGTTAACCTCCCATCCCCGTGGCGTCCACCACGGCCGCATACGTTGCCGGAGGACTCAAGCCGTTAACCAGCCTCGACCGAAAGTGGGATTCGTGAAGCTCTTCAGCATGGGCACGGGCGCGCCGCTCGGCAAGGTTCTGTCCGCCACGGCGATCGCCGCGCTGACCCTGTCCGCGTGCGGCAGCGACGACAATGTCGCCACGACGCAGCCCGGTGAGACCGGAACCGACAACGCGTCGGCGCAATGCGGTGGCAAGAACGAGATCACGGGCGAGGGTTCGACGGCGCAGCAGAACGCCGTCGCGGTCTTCAACCAGGTGTGGGGCCAGATGTGCGGGGGCAAGAACATGTCGTACAACCCGACCGGGTCGGGTGCCGGACGCCAGCAATTCATCGCGGGTCAGGTCGACTTCGCCGGCTCGGACTCCCCGCTGTCCGAGGAGCAGGTGCAGCCGGCCGCCGAGCGCTGCGACGGAAACCCGGCGTGGCACCTCCCGCTGGTGTTCGGGCCGGTCGCGATGGCCTACAACCTCGAGGGCGTCGACGGTCTCGTGCTCAACGCGGACGTGCTGGCCAGGATCTTCCAGGGCCAGATCACCAACTGGAACGACCCGGCGATCGCCGCGGTCAACGGCGGCGCCACGCTGCCCGACGCCCCGATCACGCCGATCTACCGGTCGGATTCGTCGGGCACCACCGACAACTTCCAGAAGTACCTGGCCGCCGCGGCGCCGCAGAGCTGGACCAAGGGCGCCGGCAGCGAATTCCAGGGCGGCGCCGGTGAGGGCGCCCAGAAGTCGGCGGGCGTCGTGCAGGCCGTCCAGGCCACCCCCGGATCCATCGGCTACGTGGAGAAGGGCTTCGCCGAGCAGGCCGGGGTGCCGTTCGCGGCGATCGACAGCGGCGCGGGCGCGGTGGAGCTGACCGACGAGTCGGCCGGTAAGGCCATCGACGCTGCGACGTTCGCCTCGGAGGGCAACGATCTGGTGCTGGACCTGAACTCGCTGTACGGCACCCAGGAGCCCGGTGCCTACCCGCTGGTGCTGGCCACCTACGAGATCGTCTGCTCGGGTGGCTACGACGCCGACACGTCGGCCGCGGTCAAGTCCTTTCTCACCGCGGCCGCATCCGGGCAGGGCCAATCAGGGCTGCCCGCCGCCGGCTACGTCCCGCTGCCCGACCGGTTCAAGGAGCGGTTGCTGACGGCCGTGGACGCAATACAGTAGTCGGGCTGCAACCGATAACGGAGCGGCGAGGATGGACACCAGATCGATGATTGATGGGGTCGATGTGACAACGCCGAATCCGTCGGACGCAGGTTCCGGCGAGGCGATGGCCCAGCCGTTCGGCGAGCCGGAACCCGTCCCCCTCGATCCGTCGCGAAACGCGAAGGTCCGGTTGGGAGATCGGATTTTCCGCGGGCTCGCGGAAGGTTCGGGCGTCTTCATCGTCGCCCTCATCGCGGCGATCGGCTTCTTCCTGCTGTGGCGGGCTGTCCCGGCGCTGGCCCGCAACGAGGAGAACTTCTTTCTCTACGGCGGCAATTGGATCACCACCGACACCTCGGCCATGCACTTCGGGGTGCTGGACCTGCTGCAGGTGACGGTGTTCGTATCGGTGTTCGCGCTGGTGCTGGCGATGCCGGTGGCGCTGGGTATCGCGATCTTTTTGACGCAGTACGCGCGGCGACGGTTGGCGGGTCCGCTGGCCTACATGGTCGACCTGCTGGCCGCGGTGCCGTCGATCATCTACGGCGTGTGGGGCCTCTACGTGTTGGCTCCGGTGCTTGCGCCGGCCGCGCAGTGGCTCAACGTCAACCTGGGTTGGTTGTTCCTGTTCAAGACGGGCACCGCCTCGGTGATCGGCGGCGGGACGATCTTCACCGCGGGCATCGTGCTGGCGGTGATGATCCTGCCGATCATCACCGCGGTCACCCGGGAGGTGTTCGTTCAGACGCCGCGCGGCCAGATCGAGGCCGCGCTGGCGCTGGGCGCGACCCGCTGGGAAGTGGTGCGCACCACGGTGCTGCCGTTCGGCATGTCGGGCTACATCAGCGGCGGCATGCTCGGCCTGGGCCGTGCGCTGGGCGAGACGATCGCGCTGCTGATCATCCTGCGCGGCACCCAGGAGGCGTTCGGCTGGTCGCTGTTCGACGGTGGCTTCACCTTCGCCAGCCTGATCGCTTCCGCCGCTTCGGAATTCAACGACCAGTTCAAGGCGGGCGCCTACATCTCCGCCGGTCTGGTGCTGTTCGTGCTGACGTTCGTGGTGAACTCGCTGGCCCGGGCCGCGGTCGCAGGAAAAGGTGCCAAGTGACGACAACGCTCGATCGGCCGGTGAAGGCCACCACGTTCCAGGGTGTGAGCCTGCGGCGCAAGATCACCAACAACATCGCGACGGTGTTGGTGACGCTGTCGGTGCTGATCGCGTTGATCCCGCTGCTGTGGGTGCTGTACTCGGTGATCGCCAAGGGCATCAAGGTGATCGCGTCGGCGGAGTGGTGGTGGAATTCGCAGGCGGGCATGACGGCGTTCATGGCCGGCGGCGGGGCCTACCACGCGATCGTGGGCACGCTGCTGCAGGGCCTGGTGTGCGCGGCCATCTCGATTCCGATCGGTATCTTCGTCGCCATCTACCTGGTCGAGTACGGTGGCGGCACCCGGATGGGCAAGCTCACCACGTTCATGGTGGACATCCTCACCGGCGTCCCCTCGATCGTGGCGGCGCTGTTCATCTACGCGCTGTGGGTTGCCACGCTCGGATTCGAGCGGTCCGGCTTAGCGGTGTCGCTTTCCCTTGTGCTGCTGATGATTCCGGTGATCGTGCGCG
Source organism: Mycolicibacterium pulveris (assembly GCF_010725725.1). Classification (NCBI taxonomy): domain Bacteria; kingdom Bacillati; phylum Actinomycetota; class Actinomycetes; order Mycobacteriales; family Mycobacteriaceae; genus Mycobacterium; species Mycolicibacterium pulveris. The sequence continues at coordinate 3,102,010 of NZ_AP022599.1, forward strand.
CCACCGAGGAGATGCTGCGCATCGTGCCGATGGATCTGCGCGAGGCCAGCTACGCGCTCGGTGTTCCGAAGTGGAAAACCATTGTGCGCATTGTCGTTCCGACGGCACTGTCGGGCATCGTCACCGGCATCATGCTGGCGCTGGCGCGGGTGATGGGCGAGACCGCACCGCTGCTGATCCTCGTCGGCTACAGCCAGGCCATCAACTTCGACATGTTCAGCGGGTTCATGGGGTCGCTACCCGGCATGATGTATGACCAGACCTCGGCGGGCGCAGGCGCCAACCCGGTGCCCACCGACCGGCTCTGGGGTGCCGCCCTGACGCTGATCCTGCTGATCGCCGTTCTCAACGTGGGCGCGCGCCTGCTGGCAAAGCTGTTCGCGCCCAAGAAGGTTTAGGAGCCTGACATGGCAAAGCGGTTGGACCTCAAAGACGTCAACATCTACTACGGTGCCTTCCACGCCGTCGCCGACGTGTCGCTGGCCGTTCCGCCGCGCAACGTGACCGCGTTCATCGGCCCGTCGGGCTGCGGCAAGTCCACTGTGCTGCGGACGCTCAACCGGATGCACGAGGTGATCCCCGGCGCCCGCGTCGAAGGATCCGTGCTGCTCGACGGGGAGAACATCTACGGCGCGGGCGTCGACCCGGTCGGGGTCCGCAAGACCATCGGGATGGTGTTCCAACGGCCGAATCCGTTCCCCACCATGTCGATTCGTGACAACGTGGTGGCCGGCCTCAAGTTGCAGGGCGTGCGCAACAAGAAGACGCTCGACGAGGTCGCCGAACGCTCGCTGCGCGGGGCGAACCTGTGGACCGAGGTGAAGGACCGGCTCGACAAGCCCGGTGGCGGCCTTTCGGGCGGCCAGCAGCAGCGGCTGTGCATCGCCCGCGCCATCGCGGTGCAACCCGACGTGCTGCTGATGGACGAACCGTGCTCGGCCCTCGATCCGATTTCCACGCTGGCGATCGAGGAGCTGATCGCAACGCTGAAACAGGAATTCACCATCGTCATCGTCACGCACAACATGCAGCAGGCCGCCCGGGTGAGCGATCAGACCGCGTTCTTCAACCTCGAGGCCACCGGTAAACCGGGCCGGCTGATCGAGATCGACGACACCGAGAAGATCTTCTCCAACCCGAGCAAGAAGGCCACCGAGGACTACATCTCCGGCCGCTTCGGCTGATCCCGCCGCGAGGGTGCGTCCTCATCCGCTGAGCGCGGCGCGTCGCGGATGAAACCGCACAGTCGGCGGGAGACCCGACGACGATCAGCGCGACGCCGGCAGGTCTTCCTCGTCGGGGTGTTTGCCGGTGACCTGGAAGATCACCCGGCGGGCCACCTCGACCGCGTGGTCGGCGAAGCGCTCGTAGAACCGGCCGAGCAGCGTCACGTCGACGGCCGCGGCCACGCCGTGCTTCCACTCGCGATCCATCAGCACCGTGAACAGATGCCGGTGCAGGTCGTCCATCGCGTCGTCTTCTTCTTGGATGCGGGCGGCCTTCTCCGGATCACGCGTGACCAGCACCTCTTGCGCGCTGTTACCCAGTTCGACTGCCACCCGGCCCATTTCGGCGAAGTAGCCGTTGACCTCCTCGGGCAGCGCGTGCTGCGGGTGGCGGCGCCGCGCGATCTTGGCGACGTGCAGGGCCAGCGCGCCCATCCGGTCGACGTCGGCGACGATCTGAATGGAGCCGACGATGGCGCGCAGATCACCGGCAACCGGCGCCTGCAGAGCAAGCAGCACGAACGCCGCTTCCTCTGCCCGCGCGCTCATCGCGGCGATCTGTTCGTGGTCGGTGATCACCTGCTCGGCCAGCACCAGATCGGCTTGCAGCAGGGCCTGGGTCGCGCGTTCCATCGCAGCGCCTGCCAGCCCGCACATCTCGCCGAGCTGCGCCGTCAAGGCATCCAGTTGCTCGTGGTACGCGGTACGCATACCCGCCACCCTACGGTCTTTTCGGCCCGGGCGTCACGCGCGAAGCGGTGAACGACAGGTGAATCCGACCTGGCAAACAGCTAATCGCAGGTGGTGTCGGCCGCGTTGGTGACGGCCAGGTCGTCTGGCAGCGCGGTCGGTGTGCTGTTGGTGCCGCGCACGACATGGACCTGCACGGGGGAGCCGCTCGGCGATGGTGTGTGCACCGAGTTGAAGTCGTTGCCGAGCACCACCTGGACGATGTCGCCCTTGCCCGTCACCCGCTCGATGGTCGGGTTGGCGAACGCCGAGGCCACCGTCGCGGCGGCTTCCTCGTTCCCCGGTGAGAAGAACACCGTCGTCTCGTCCAGCGGGCCCGGGTAGTCGTCGGGCGTCGTGACGTTGAAGCCGTGGGTCTGCAGCGCGCTGGCGGCGCTGGCGGCCAGACCGCTGCGGCCCGTGGAGTTCGACACCTGCACGGTGATGTCCTGCGGATTGGTGGTGACCGCATTGACCAGCTCGCTGGATTCGAAGGCGCCCTGGCCCGGTGTCTGGCTCATCAAGTCGGTCGACGACTCGGGTGCGCCCGGCACCGGGGTGTTGTCGGCGTTGCGCTCCTTGGGCAGTGGTTCGTCGTTGATGATCGCGTCGAAGATCGCCCTGGTGTCTTCCTCGCGCAGGTGCTCGTTGCCCCACTCGTCCATGTAACCGGTGGTCGGCACGGTCAGAAATGTGATGCGACCGGCCGCGATGCCCTGGATCGACTGCCCGAGCGTGACAAGGTCCTTGGTGTCCATGTTGTCGACGTAACTGTCGTTGATGAACATGTTGACCACGTTGTTGAGCTTGGACAGCGAGAAGAACACTTCCTTGGAGATCAGCGAGCGCAACAACGAGGACAAGAACAGCTGTTGACGCTTGATCCGCCCGTAGTCACCGTTGCCTTCGGTGGTGATCTGCCGGGCGCGTACGTACTGCAGCGCGGTTTGACCGTCGACGATCTGACGCCCCGCCCGCGGTAGCACCGTGCCGACCTCGTAGTCCTCAAGCGGGGTGGTGCTGCATACCTCGACGCCGCCGAGCGCGTCGACCATCTTGGAGAAACCGGCGAAATCCACTGCCATGAACCGGTTTATCGACAGCCCGGAGATCTTCTGGATGACCTTCACCAGGCACTTGGGCCCGCCGACGGCGTAGGCCGAGTTCAGCTTGTACTCGGTGTAGACCTTCTCGGCCCCGTACATGGGTGAGTCCGGGTCGGTGATCGGTCCGTACTCGCGGGTGTGCGGATCCCACGGTTCGCACTGCATCGGTTCGATCTCGAGGTCACGGGGAAACGACACCCCGACGACGCGTTCGCGGTTGGCGGGGATGTTCACCAGCATCACGGTGTCCGAGCGGGCGCCGGCGGCGTCTTCGGGGGTGCCCGCGCCGATTTCGCTGTTCTCTCCCAGCCGGCTGTCCACCCCGACGATCAAAAAGTTCTCGTCGCCGAACTGCGCGTTCGGGTCGACGATGTCGCGGGAATCGGGATCCAGCGCCGAGATCCGGTTGAGCATGTTGTTCTTCGTGGTCTGCCACTGCCACGCCCCGCCGGTGAGGACCAGCGCCAGCACCGCCATCGCCGCTGCGGCCACCCGACCCGCCATCATCGTGGAGCGCAGGGCCCGGCGACGATTCGGCCGGTCGGGCCGGTCGCTGCCGCGCCGGGCGACGACGTGCGCTGGCGCCACCCGGCGGTGCCTGCGGACCGCGGACAGATCCGGCAGGTCCGGTGAGCGCAACTGGACGGCCGGAATGATTTCGGTGTCGTGCTCGTCGTCCGGCAGCGGCCGCGGCTCTTCGGTGTCGGGTACCGCTGCGATGATCTCGGTGACCGGTGCCGGTTCGTCGGGTTCGGCGCGGCGGCGCCGCAACTTTTCGGGCACGGCGGTGTCGCCCCGGACGCGGGCGATCAGGTCGGCGACGGTGATGCCGTCCGTGTGGCTTCCGGGGCCCGGCCCGGCGCCATCGCCGCGTCCAGCTCGGCTTCTGCGTTCCCACGGCGCGGCGCCTGGTTTCGGGCGGGCGCTTCGGGTAAGCCATCGGTTGTCGTCGGCGGGATGGCCGGACTCCGACGAACCACGGGGGCCAGGAGTGGCATCAGCACCAGGGCTGTCGCCGTCACTCATGATCCCACCGGCCTCCGACCCATAGTCGCCGCACACTTTGCGCATGAACGTCCGCGGTGCCGCATGCCGTGTGCCAGCACTCGCGGGGCTCCGATCGGAGCCCATACCGAACAAGTTCCATATCGTACTGAGACATCCTGAGAGTTGTGATGTCGGAGTCGTCTCAGTATCGAGACAACTTCGAGACGCCCGAGCCGGCTCAGCCCCCCGAATGCATGACCTCGGCACCGGCGGGAACCGTGCAGTCGTCGGGATCGGCCAGCCAGCCCTCGGGTAACGCCACGGATGCCGAGGAACCCTGACGGCCACGGGGGCCCTGCGCCGCGGCGGGGAAAGGCACGTCCGCATCGAGCTGGCCGAGCAGATCTTCGAGCTCTGCAACCGTCTTGACCAGCGCCAACGCTCGCCGAAGCTCGGCACCGGCCGGAAATCCGTGCAGGTACCACGCCACGTGCTTGCGGATGTCGCGCATCCCCTTGTCCTCGCCGAAGTGGGCGGCCAACAAGTCGCCGTGGCGCAGCAGGATCTCGGCGACCTCACCCAGGTTCGGCGGGGTCGGCAGCGGTTTGCCGCTGAAGGCCGCCGACAACTCGGCGAACAGCCACGGGCGGCCCAGGCAGCCGCGCCCGATGACGACCCCGTCGCACCCGGTCGAAGCCATCATGGCCAGCGCGTCCTCGGCCTCGAAGATGTCGCCGTTGCCCAGCACGGGAACGTCGGTGACGTGCTCTTTCAGCGCGGTGATGTGCTGCCAGTCCGCTTTGCCGGAGTACCGCTGGGCCGCGGTGCGGGCGTGCAGCGCGACGGCGGCCGCGCCTTCCTCGGCGGCGATGCGCCCGGCGTCGAGAAAGGTGTGATGTTCGTCATCGATGCCGACGCGGAACTTCACGGTGACCGGGATGTCGGTGTTGTTCGTCGCGGCCACGGCGGCCTTGATGATCTGGCCGAACAGCTTGCGCTTGAACGGCAGCGCGGCCCCTCCGCCGCGCCGGGTGACCTTGGGCACCGGGCAGCCGAAGTTCATGTCGATGTGGTCGGCCAGGCCTTCGTCGGCGATCATCTTGGCCGCGTCGTATGTGTACTTCGGATCCACGGAGTACAGCTGCAGCGACCGCGGCGACTCGTCGGGGCCGAACGTCACCATGTGCATGGTGGCCGGGTGACGCTCGACGAGCGCCCGCGCGGTGACCATCTCGCAGACGTAGAGCCCGCTGACCGTCCCGGCGCGCGCGATCTCGAGCTCGCGGCACAGGGTGCGGAAGGCCACGTTCGTCACGCCGGCCATCGGGGCCAGCACGACCGGGCTGGCCAGCCGGATGTCGCCGATGCTCAGCGAGCGGGTTTCGGCTGCAACGGTCATGCGGTCACGACGACCTTGCGAGCACCCTCTGCGCGGTGAGCTTCTCGGCCTTGCGGGCCTCGCGTTCGAGGCGGCGCTGCTTGGAGATCTCGAACTTGTCGCAGGCCTCCTCGAGTTCCTCGACCAGCTTGCCGAGGTCGTCACGCATCCGCGCGGCCTCGCCGGTGAAGTCCTCGCGTTCGAAGATGCGCCACCTCTTCAGCACCGGCATCACGACGTCATCCAGGTGGATGCGCGGGTCGTAGACGCCGCCGACCGCGATGATCACGGCCTTGCGGCGGAACTCCGGCACCGTGAACCCTGGCATCTTGAAGTTGCGCAGCACCCGGTGCAGCGAGTGCATCGCCTGGTCGGGGGCGATCTCGAAGCCGGCCTCGGAGACGTCGCGGTAGAAGATCATGTGCAGGTTCTCATCGGCGGAGACCCGGGCCAGCAGCTGGTCGGCGACGGTCTCGTTGCAGGCCTTGCCGGTGTTGCGATGCGATACGCGGGTGGCCAGCTCCTGGAACGTCACGTAGATGACCGAGTCGAAGAGGCTCTCGGCGAACAGGTCGCCCTGTTGGTTCTGGCCAGGGGAGAAGCCGCGGGTGACCTGCTCGAGACGCAACTGCTCGAGCTGCACCGGGTCGACAGCGCGGGTGACGACCAGATAGTCGCGCAGCGCGATGCCGTGGCGGTTCTCCTCAGCGGTCCAGCGGTTGACCCACTGGCCCCAGGCCCCGTCCATGCCGAAGTTCATCGCGATCTCGCGGTGATAGGAGGGGAGGTTGTCCTCGGTGAGCAGGTTCTGAACCATCGCGACCTGAGCGAGCTCAGAAAGCTTCGCCTCCTCGGGGTCCCAGTCCTTGCCGCCGAGGGCGTAGTAGTTCTTCCCGTCGGACCACGGGATGTAATCGTGCGGGTTCCAATCCTTCTGCATCGACAGGTGCCGGTTGAGATTCTTCTCCACGACGGGCTCGAGTTCACGCAGGAGGTGGAGGTCGGTCAGGTTCTCGTGCATGGCCCCTCCAGTTATCTGTACCTGTAAGTAGCAGTCAGAGTATCTGTGTACCCCGGTGACATTCAAGTTACGCAGCGGCCCTGTCACATCTGCATCACAAGGCTCTTCTGCAGGCGGTACGATGCGTCTCAACGCCCAGCGAGCAAATCGCTCGGCGCGACGGCAGCACACGCGACGACGCGGAGGTTCTCGAGCTTGAAGATGGTCAGGGTTGTGGCGAGCGCTGTCGCCGCAGCATCGGTGGCCGGCAGCGCCCTTTTCGCAGGGGCGGGGGTCGCCGAGGCCAATCCGCCCGATGTGGTCAACCGCACCTATCAGGACGCCAAGAGGATTATCCAGCGGTCAGGCGGAAAAGCCGTAGTGGCGACCCGTACCGGCAATGCACTGGCCGAGTCGAGGTGCTTGGTCACCAACGCGTGGGAGGCCGCGGTTCGCCGGCCCAACCGGCGCGGCCGTCCGGTGGCCAACAAAGACATCATGGTCGCGCTGAACTGTAACGGCGAGCTGGCCGCGGCGGGCACGGCAGGAAACTCGGCAGCCAGCCCCGCCGGGCGGGCGGCAAAGGAAGAGCAGCAGCGCAAGGCGGAGAAGGCCGCCAGGGACAGGGCCGCGCGGCAGGCCGCCGCCGCCCGGCAGGCTCAGCAATAGGCTCGGGTCGCCCGGCGCACGTCAGCGTCTGATTTCCGCCGATGGACCGGCCGCTCGAGTGGCGGCTCACTCCTTACCGCCATACGATTTCCAGTATCGGTCCGGCGGTGTTGCCTGGGCGTTTGGAGGCCGGCAGACGTGAACAAGCTCATAGCTTTCGGAACAGGACCCATGTTCGTCGCCGCGATGGGGTGCGCGGTCATGGTGGGCGCCGACGTGGCGAGCGCCGAGCCAGATGTGGTGGGCCAGAAATATTCGGATGCGACGACGGCGATCAAGAACAGCGGGGGCACCGCCGTCGTCGCCTCCCGGGTGGGTGACCGGCTTTCGGAGGACGACTGCATCGTCACCAACGCCTGGGAGGCGTCATTCGTGCGCGACGGCAGCGCCGACAGCGGCGAGGTGATGCTGTCGCTGAACTGCAACGGTGACTACGCGACGGCAACCGAACCCGGCGCCTCCGTGCAACACCCGCTGGGCCGGGACGCCATGGCCGCGGATGAAGAAGAAGCCGCCGAGGAAGCCCCGAGTTCCTGACCGTCGATGGCGCTCAATGGCCCGTCGCCACAACATAATTAACACAATGTCAACGTAGCCGTCCGACGGCGTTCACATCGCGGCGCCAAAGTAGTCGGCGATGATGAGACGAATTTCGCTTCGGGTCGGGGCGGTGACGTTCGGGACCGCAGCGCTCTTGCTGATCGGAATACCCACTGCCGCAGCCGATTACGTGGGGCAGAGCTACGCCGATGCCTCCGCTGAGATGAACGAGGCCGGGCTGAACCCGATTGTCGTCACCCGGGTGGGCGACCAGTTGGCAGAGGACGAGTGCATCGTCACCGGCGCTTGGGAGCCGTCGCTCCTGCGGGGCGTCGGAGACGGCTTCGAGTACTCCGAAGACGAGATCATGGTGTCGTTGAACTGCGCGGGCGCGTATGCGTCGGAGACGAATCCCGGTGCCTCCGTGCAGCATCCGCTGGGACGTGCGGCCAAGTCCGAGGCCGAAGAGGAAGCTGCCGAGGGGGAGAGCTCCGAAGAGGAGTAGCGGTCAACGGCTGGGCGCCCGGCCGAGCAGCATGCCGACGCAATAATCGATGAACTGCTCGCGGGTGACCGTCAGGCGACCGTCCAGGTAGGCGGTGAACAAGGCGGTGAGCGCGCCGATCAGCCCGGTGGCCACCATGGCCGCCAGCGCGGGTTCGGTGATGCGGGTGAGCTTCTGCTGCAGCAACTCGATGAAGTTCGGCATCCATTCGGCACCGGAGCGGACCAACACGGGCTCGACCTCCGGCGCCAACAGCAGAACCCGACCGCCTGCCGGATCGTCGACCATCAACTCGACGAAGCGCTCGACCGCCTCGCGCGGCGTCTCCGCCGTCGTCAACGTGGCCATCGCCCGCGCGCACACGTCGTCGTAGACCGCGCGAACGAACTCGTCACGATCGGCGAAGCTCTCATAGAAGTAGCGCTCGGTCAGCCCCGCCGCCCGGCAGACCGCACGCACGGTGAGCGCCGGCCCCTCCTCGCTGCCCAGCAGCGCCACCCCGGCGGCGACGAGTTCGTCGCGGCGCAGCGCCTGACGGTCCCGTAGTGGGACGCCGGACCACCGGCCGCGTCGTTGACCCGAAGGCACATCGCTCCTAAGCTCGACTATGACAACGTCTGTAGTCAGAATCTACCGTCTGGCTGGATGGGAAGCTCATCAGTGACTCAAGATACGTCCGATGCATGCCCGGTGTCCTGGGGGCACCACCGCCCGCCCGCAGGGCAGGGGGACGAGTCATCGGAGATGGCCGCCGGATGCCCGGTTTCCGGCGGGGGATACGGCACGCTGCCGGAGCCGCTCGGGCCGGACTCGCTGACCTGGAAGTACTTCGGTCAGTGGACCGGCATGCTGCAGGGGCCGTGGGCCGGTTCGATGCAGAACATGCACCCGCAGCTGGGCGCGGCCGTGAAAGATCACTCGATCTTCTTCCTGGAGCGGATGCCGCGACTGTTCCGCTCGGTCTATCCCATCGGTGGCGTGGTGTTCGACGGTGATCGCGCGCCCCGTACCGGAGCGGAGGTGCGCGACTATCACATCGGCATCAAAGGCGTCGATGAGCAGGGGCGCCGATACAACGCGCTGAACCCCGAGGTCTTCTACTGGGCGCACGCGACGTTCTTCAAGTCGACCTTGCTGGCCGCCGAATGGCTCGGCGGCGGGCTCACCGAAGCCCAGAAGCGCCAGCTGTTCGACGAACACATCGCCTGGTACCGGATGTACGGGATGAGCATGCGCTCGGTGCCCGAGACCTGGGAGGAATTCCAGGAGTACTGGGATCACATGTGCCGCAATGTTCTGGAAAACACCTGGGCGGCAAGGGAAGTCATGGACCTTTCCACGATGCCCAAACACCCCTCGCTGGAGTGGGTGCCGGACTGGGCGTGGCGGCTGAACCTGAAGGTCATGCAGCGTGTGCTGACGTTCTTCGCGGTGGGTCTCTACGACCCGCCGGTGCGCGAGCTGATGGGCTACTCCTGGTCACCTCGCCAAGAATGGCTGCATCGGCAGTTCGGCAACCTGGTCTATCGGATCACCAAGCTGTTGCCCAAGCGCATGCTGATGCACCCGCGGAAACGCTCGGCGTGGGATCGGGCACACGGCCGGCTGTCGGCGGACGCGCCGCTGGTCGAGACGCCTGCGCGCAACCTGCCGCCGGTGGAGTACCGCGACAACCCGCACTACTACAGCCCGAAGGTCTGACCCCGCAGAGGTTTGCACTCCGCTCGCGGGGGCTAGCTTTACCGGTATGCAGGCGCCAGAGATTCTTGGCGGCCGGTACGAACTGCGCAGCGTCCTGGGTCGGGGCGGCATGTCGGAAGTACGCGACGGTTGGGACACCAGACTCGACCGGCCGGTGGCGATCAAGCTGCTGCATCCGATGCTTCTCGCCGATCCGGTGACCCGGGGCCGGTTTGAGCGCGAGGCCCGGGCAGCCGCCGCGTTGAGCCATCCGAACATCGTCGCCGTGCACGACAGCGGCGAGCACAACGGCACACCGTTCATCGTGATGGAGCGGCTGTCGGGGCACACCCTTGCCGACCTGATCGCTGGCGGACCGCTTCGGCAACCGCAGTTGCGCTTCATTCTCGACGATGTGTTGTCGGCCCTGGCCACCGCGCACACCGCCGGAATCGTGCACCGCGACATCAAACCGGCGAACATCTTGTTCAGCGACTCCGGGCATACCAAGGTCGCCGACTTCGGGATCGCGAAAAGCGCTGCCACACCCGACACGGTGACCGGTCAGATCGTCGGCACGATGGCCTATCTCAGCCCGCAGCGGATCGCCGGGGCGCCGGCCACGGCGTGCGACGACCTCTACGCGCTCGGCGTCGTCGGCTACGAGGCGTTGACCGGTCGGCGGGCTTTCCCGCAAGAGAACCTCGCGGAGCTGGCGCGAGCGATCACCGACGGTGCGCCGGCGCCGGTGGCGGCGCTGCGCCCGGATGCGGACCCGGTGCTGGCGGCGACGGTGGAGCGGGCGATGGCACCTGACCCGCGCTGGAGGTTCGGCAGTGCGCAGTCGATGAGCGCCGCCCTGGCGGGGCGCTTCGAGCCGCCCGCGGGGCATCGCCCGCCGACCAAGGTATTGGCTGCCCCGTTGCCTGCGCCGACGACGATGGCGGTGCGACCGCCGGCTCCCAAAAACCGCACCCGGGTACTGCTAGGGGTGGCCGCGGCGTTGGTCGCCGTGGTGGTCACGTTGGCGGCGGTGATCGCCGAGTCCGCGTCGCGCCCGCCGCCGGCCCCGGCCAGCACCAGCACAACGGTGCCCACGACGCCTCCGCCGCCGTCGCTGCTGCCGCCACCTCCGCCGCCCGCGCCGGCCCAGGTCGAGCAGGGTCCGCCGTGGAACAGCCGCGGCGAGAACGGGAGGGGCCCCAAAGGACCGAAGGGACCAAAAGGCCCGGACGGGCCGAGGGGCCCGAGGGGCGGCGACGACGACTGAACACTCTGATGTAGACAGGACTACAGCCCCTGTAGTCAGCGCTACCAAGCGAGCGGTGGACTGGTATGAACATGAACGCCCTGCACCGACCGGGCGCGATCGCACTGACAACAACCCGTCGCTGGGGTGGGTACATGAACGGTGAAGCGAAAGTCTGGCTCGTCGAGCACGATATCGAGCTCGATCCGGCTGCGACGAAGCGCTTCGCCAACGTCTGGCGCGACGTCGCTGGAGTCGACGACCACATCCGCGACACAGCGCTGCTGGCGGCGGCGAGGTATTTGGCCGGCGAGGCGACGCCGGCCAGTGTCGGCAAGACGCTGGCTCGTGCGCGCAGCCGGGTCGCCGCCCAGTGGGTGGCGGCGAAGGTCGTCGCCAAGCTGGCCGTCGGCGACGGCGCTGCCGAGGCCGCGACGGCCCGTGAGGTCGGCGTCGACCGCATGGCGCTGCGCCGGTGGCTGGGCAAGCGATAGCACCAGGAGGACTTTGTGACAGCAATCGTTACCGACCGGCTCGTCAACTTCGCCAGCGAGGTCGATGACCAGACCATCGAGCAGGCCGAGCAGACGGCCACGATGCCGTTCGTCTATCCGCACGTTGCGCTGATGCCCGATGCGCACTTTGGGAAGGGCAGCAGCGTCGGCACGGTCATCCCGACCGACGGTACCGTGATCCCGGCCGCCGTCGGCGTCGACATCGGCTGCGGGATGATCGCCGTGCGCACCACGTTCGACGCTGGAAGCATCGCCGGGTTGGGCCTGTCCAAGCTGCGAAGCTCGCTAGAGTCGGCAATCCCGATGAGCGCGGGCAATTACAACCGCCGCCTCGGCCGGTACAAGTTCACACAGCAGCGCATCAGCGAGCTCGAGGACAAGGCCCGGCGCGAGAACGTCGACCTGTCGCACTCGCCGAAGTGGCGGGAACAGCTCGGCACCCTCGGCGGCGGCAACCACTTCATCGAGCTGTGTCTCGACGATCGCGACCGGGTGTGGCTCTTCCTGCACAGCGGCTCGCGTGGCGTCGGCAACAGGATCGCGCAGAAGCACATTCGCAAGGCCCAGGACATCTGCGCGAAGAACTCGGTCGCACTGCCGCATCGTGACCTCGCGTACCTGACCGAGGGCACCGAAGCCTTCGACGAGTACATCCGCGAGCTGCGCTGGGCGCAGCACTTCGCGCTGTTGAACCGCGGCGAGATGATGGACCGTTTCGCTCAGGCCTTCGCCCGCTGGACCAGAAACGACATCGCCAGCGCCGATGACCCGATGGCGCTGTGGCATGCCGACTTCGAGGTTGAGCGCATCAACACGCACCACAACTACACTCGGCGCGAGGTCTACGGGGGCCGCGAGGTCTGGCTGACCCGCAAGGGCGCCATCGACGCACACGAGGGCGTGCGCGGCCTGATCCCGGGCTCGATGGGCACCCGGTCCTATGTCGTGACCGGCAAGGGCAACCCCGACGCGCTGTGCAGCGCACCCCACGGCGCCGGGCGGCGCTACTCGCGTACCAAGGCGCGCAAGCTGTTCACCGCCGCCGACCTCGACAAGCGTATGAAGGGCATCGAGTACCGGCCCGGCAACGATTGGGTCGACGAGATCCCCGACGCCTACAAGCCGATCGACGTCGTGATGCGCGACGCCGAGTCGATGGTGACTATCGACGCCGAGCTTCGCCAGATCCTCAACGTCAAGGGCAAGTAAGCAGGAGATCAGGGCGTCGGCGGCCGAGCCGGCGGGTCGAACGGCACTGACACCGGAATACGAAGAAAGTTACCCGATTTCGGGCTCACCCGCGGGGGTGGGTTAGATCTGCAGACACGGCGATGATCTCACCCCGGCGCGGCAGGGCAGCGGATACAGTTGGACCCGGCGCGGCCCCGAGACCGCAGCACCGCTTCACGTGGGGGTAGGAGGAAACATATTGAGCACCAAGGTGATTGACCGCGTCCGTGCTGTCAACTGGAATGACATCCAGGACGAGGTCGACCTTCAGGTCTGGAACCGTGTCACCACCAACTTCTGGCTGCCCGAAAAGATTCCGCTGTCCAACGACGTTCCGGCGTGGCACACGCTGACGCCGAACGAGCAGCAGGTCGTCATCCGCGTGTTCACCGGGCTGACGCTGCTCGACACCATTCAGGGCACCGTCGGCGACGTCGAGATGATCGAGGACGCCGTCACCCCGCACGAAGAGGCGGTGCTGGGCAACTTCATCTTCATGGAAGCTGTGCACGCCAAGAGCTACAGCTCGATCTTCTCCACGCTGTGCTCTACCAAGGAGATCGACGAGGCGTTTCGCTGGTCGGAAGAGAACCCGCACCTACAGCGCAAGGCCGAGATCCTCGTGAACTACTACCGGGGCGACGACCCGCTCAAGAAGAAGATCGTCTCGGTCATGCTGGAGAGTTTTCTGTTCTATTCCGGCTTCTATCTGCCGCTGTACTGGGCGGCCCGGGCGAAGCTGACCAACACCGCCGACATCATCCGGCTGATCATCCGCGACGAGGCGGTCCACGGGTATTACATCGGCCACAAGTTCAAGCGCGCCCTGGAAGCCGAATCGCCGGAGCGACGGGCGGAACTCCATGAGTATGCCTATTCGCTGCTGATGGATCTCTACGACAACGAGGTCGAATACGCCCAGGATCTCTACGACGGGATGGGCGTCACCGAGGCCGTCAAGGCGTTCATGCGCTACAACGCGAACAAGGCGCTGCGCAACCTCGGCTACGATCCGCTGTTCCCGGCCGACGACTGCGAGGTCGCGCCGGAGATCATGGCCCAGCTCGACCCCGGCAGCCTCGAAACGCACGACTTCTTCTCGGGCAGCGGTAGCGCCTACGTCATCGGCCGTATGGAGGAAACCGCAGACTCGGATTGGGCCTGGTGACCCGGCATCACCGAAGGCGCCCGCGCGGAACCCAGCGCCACCGCACGGTGGGGAAGACCGACGCCACACACCACCAGTCATCTGCGGCAACGGGCCTGACCAAGTGCCCCCACCAGGACTCGAACCTGGGACCTGCGGATTAAAAGTCCGTAGCTCTACCAACTGAGCTATAGGGGCGCGAGCAACAGGATACTGGTAACCGGACAGCCCGCTCGTTTGAGGATTGGGGTGCAGGTACCCTAAGCTATCGAGGCTCCCAACGACATGGCGTTGTGAGTACCCCGGAGAGATTCGGCTGGCCCCCTTCGTCTAGCGGCCTAGGACGCCGCCCTTTCAAGGCGGTAGCGCGGGTTCGAATCCCGTAGGGGGTACACGCGACGCACGTACGATGGAAGTCGCACAGTAAGGCCCTGTGGCGCAGTTGGTTAGCGCGCCGCCCTGTCACGGCGGAGGTCGCGGGTTCGAGTCCCGTCAGGGTCGCCAGTACGGCGGGCATGTCGGTTTTTCGACAACCGGTGCCGTCCGGCCAGGTAGCTCAGTTGGTACGAGCGTCCGCCTGAAAAGCGGAAGGTCGCCGGTTCGATCCCGGCCCTGGCCACCAGGATGAATAGCGTGACGACGGCCGATTTCCGCCAGCGATTGCTCGACGCCCTCGAAGAGTCCATCGCCGAGGTCGGCTACCCGAAGACCACGGTGGCCGACATCGTCCGGCGGGCCAAGACCTCGCGGCGCACCTTCTACGAGCACTTCGACAGCAGAGACGCCTGCTTCATCGCGCTGCTGACCGAGGCCAACGCCGATCAGGTCGCCAAGATCACGGCCGCGGTGGACGCCGAAGCGCCCTGGCGCACCCAGGTGCGCCAGGCCATCGAGGCGTGGATCGCCTCCGGCGAATCCCGGGCGGCGCTGATGCTCAGCTGGATTCGCGACGTGCCTGCCCTGGGCAGCGCGGCCCGCGGACTTCAGCGCGAGGCGATGGAGAACTTCATCGCGATGGTGCACGCTCTCGGTGACACCAGTGAGTTCCGCGCCGCGGGCATCGGCCCGGTGTCGCGTCAGCGCATCATCATGCTGCTGGGCGGTCTGCGCGAGCTGGTTGCCATCACGGTCGAGGAGGGCGGGCGCATGACCGATATCGCCGACGAGGCCGTCGAGGCGTCGATCGCGCTCCTCACCCCCGCCCTGCCGGCCAGCTGACCTTGTCAACGGCGGTACTGGCCCGTACCGTGGGCGCTACCTGCAACCGCACGCGAGGGGCTCATGGGCAAACGGCGCACAACGATTAGTGGCCGCACCGCGGTGATCACGGGCGCGGCGTCGGGAATCGGACGCGCCCTGGCGCAGCGACTGGCCGCGCACGACTGCCCGGTGGCCATCGCCGACGTCGACGAACACGGCCTGAAGGAGACCGAGGCGTCGCTGCGCGGACCGACGCTGCTGCGGGTGCTCGACGTGCGTGACGCGGCGGCGCAACACGACTTCGCCGACCAGGTGCGCCAGTGGGCGCCACAACCGCTCGGCGCGGTGTTCAACAACGCCGGCGTCACGGTGGGCTCGCGTGTACTCAACGCGGCACCCGAGGACGACCAGTGGGTGTGGGACATCAATTTCGGCGGCGTGGTCAACGGCACGCGGGCGTTCCTGCCGATTCTTCTCGAGCAGAACGACGGCGTGATAGTCAACACCTCCAGCGTCTTCGGTCTCGTCGGCATGCCTGGTCAAAGCGCTTACTGCTCATCGAAATTCGCCGTCCGCGGGTTCACCGACGCGCTACGACAGGAGTTGCGGGGGACGGGGGTCCGCGCCGTCACCGTGCATCCGGGCGGCGTCGACACCAACATCGTGCGCAACGCGCGCTATCGGGAGGATCCAACCGGCCGTGGCCGTACGCAGCAACAGGTCGCCGACGACTTCGCGGCGATCACCATGACCAAGCCCGACAAGGCGGCCGAAATCATCCACCGCGGAGTGGAGGCGGGAAAGTCGCGGATCCTCGTCGGACCCGACGCCCGAATCTTCGATCTGCTCGGACGGGTGGCGCCGACCCGCTACTACGACGTGCTGAAGTGGATCGAGTCCTATCAGCGGCGCCGCTCGTCCTCGTGACGGGTCACGCCGCGGTGGCCCGCGCGTGCCTCAACAGCGTGGGATCGTGCGCGCAGAGCAGCAGCAGATCCGGTTCGTGACGGCGGTAGAGTTCGGCCAGACGAAAATGGTTGTCTCGCACACGTTTCCGGTCGTAGGCAATCGTCTTCTCGGAGGCCAGCAGCGCCCGCGGCCCCGCTGAGACGCCGGTGAGTGTGCTGTGGTGGTAGAACGCGTCACCGCAGTGCAACAGCCAGCGGCTACCGGCGTCCACGGCGACGCACGCGTGCCCGCGGGTGTGGCCCGGCAGTGACACCAACACGATGCCCGGTGAGACATCGGTGAGCGGCTTGGCCGCGGCGAACCCGCGCCACGCCTCGCCGTCGGGATCGTGCTCGACGATCTTGGGACCGTGGCTCCACTGGGCCGACCGGAACCGGATCCGCTCGCGGCGCGACGGACGATGCAGTGCCCCAGCGGCTTCGGCTGCGGTGCAGTGGATTTGGGCATCGGGAAAGTCGGCGATCCCGCCGATGTGGTCGACGTCGAAATGGGTCACGACGATGTGGCGGACGTCGTCACGGGCGAAACCCAGCCGTTCGAGCTGGCGGACGGCGGTTTCGGCGGGGTCCAACGCGGGCCGAAGGATTCGGCGCGGCAGGCCGAGGCGGCGGGCCGGATCGTTGCAGTCCGACAACCCGTATCCGGTGTCGACGAGCACCAACGCGTTGTCGGTCTCCACCAGCAGCACGTGGCAGACCAGTTCAGGGCCGCCCACGGGACGCATCGTCCCGCAGTTGAGGTGGTGGACCTTCACAGCTCGCCCGTACCGACCAGGGACAGCAACTCGCTTCGTCCGATCTGGGTGACCAAGCTGGCCGAGTCGAAGTAGATCCGTTCGTTGACGATGCGGTCACCGTCGAAGAAGAAGACTGCCGCGACCGGCACCCGGAACGCCTTTCCGGTCGGCGGCAGGCCGTAGAACTCGCCGAGATTGGTTCCCAGCAAGTCGAATTCGACCACTACCGTGTCGTCGGCGACGTGGTAGCGGACGTTGTCGTGGCGCTGGTCGGGAAACGCGGTGCGCGTCGTCCGGTAATAGCCCATCACCTCGTCGTCGCCGTCGAAGACCTGGCCGGTGGCCATGATCTCGTAATGCGGGCGTCCTTCGGAACCGGCCTTGAACGTCGCCAGCGTCCGGTCGAACTCCTTGGTCACCTCGGTGTCCATGTGCTCGCGGATCACCTCGAGGCGGCGCTGCCGTAGGTCGTCGGTCATGGTCGCACCCTACGACCGTGGCGGCGCTCAGGCGGGGGACTTGAGCTCGGCGGTGGCCAGCTGGTGGCGGCGCTGGCGCTCCATCGTGGCGAAGTAGAACGCGTAGGCGAACACGCAGCTGGTGAACAGGCTGGACACGAAGTACAGCCACGGATGACGGATGCCGCGGCGCCGCCCGTCGATGATGGTGAACAGCGGCAGCAGGATCACGTTGATGATCGTGTAGTCCGCGCTGGCCGAACTGGACGCCGGGTTGGTGTAGCCGAGCGCGATGAACTCCTGCCAACTTCCCGGACCCCAGAAGGGATTCGACGACGCGCTCGCGTATTCGTTGACGAACTGGATGTTGTGGTACCACAACAGCGGAAGCGACGCGAGGCCGACCGCCCAGAAGACGATCTCGACCGCGGAGAACCGCGGCCCGTCGGCGGGCCTGCTGAAGATCTTGGGGTTGGAGGCGATGGTGAACCAGACCACCGCCACCCCGAGCACGGCGTGCACAAGAAGCGAGACCATGACGGGCAGTCTCTCACCAAATCCCGAAGTTTTGTCAATATTGACATAAGTCCGGCTGGGGTAACTTACCCGAATGGCCCGGGCCGCCCAGACCGCGCGCAGTGAGCGCACCCGCGAAGCGCTGCGCAAGGCCGCCCTCGTCCGCTTCCTCGCCCAGGGCGTCGAGGACACCTCCGCCGAACAGATCGCCGCCGACGCCGGGGTGTCGCTGCGCACCTTCTACCGCCACTTCGCGTCCAAACACGATCTGCTGTTCGCCGACTACGACGCAGGGCTGCAATGGTTTCGGGCCGCGCTGGCGGAACGCTCGGCCGATGAACCGCTCATCGAATCCGTTCTCGCCGCGATCATGGCGTCGCCGTACGACGACTGGGCGGTGGTGCGCGCCGCGGCCCTGCGCGCCCAAGAACTCGACTCCGGCCGCATCGTGCGGCACATGCGCCAGGTCGAGGCGGAGTTCGCCGACGCCATCGAGGATCACCTCACCCGGACCGGCGCGCCGGCGCCCGCCACCGACGAGCGTATGCACATCACCGTCACCGCCCGGTGCATCGCGGCCGCGGTCTTCGGCGCGATGGAGGTCTGGATGCTCGGATACAGCGGCAGCGAGGACTCCCTACCGGAGCTCGCGCGGCTGTGCCGGGAGGCGCTGGAAACCCTGAGGAAAGGGATCGGCGACACGATCTAGAGGATGTTTTGTCAATATTGACAAAACATGGGCGTGCGTGCCAGCCTCGGCCAATGACGGACTTCGACGCGATTGTCATCGGCGCCGGCCACAACGGTCTGACCGCGGCGACCCTGCTGCAGAAGTCAGGCATGCGCACGCTGTGTGTGGACGCCAAGCTCTATGCCGGCGGAATGGCGTCCACCGTCGAGCTGTTCGACGGCTTCAAGTTCGAGATCGCCGGCTCGGTGCAGATCCCCACATCGGCGACGGTGAGCCGGGAACTGGGGCTGGACGAACTGCCGACCGTCGACCTCGACGTGATGTCGGTGTCGCTGCGCGGCGTCGGCGACGAGCCGTTCGTCTACTACACCGACCCGATGAAGCTGATGACGCACGTCAACGAGGTGCACGGCGCGGAGGCGGTCAACGGGATGGCCGGGCTGATGGCGTGGTGTCAGGCGCCGACGCGGGCGTTGGGCCGCTTCGACGCCGGTCAGCCGCCCAAGACGCTTGACGAGATGTATGCCTGTGCCACAAATGAATTCGAACGATCAGCCATCACCGATCTGCTGTTCGGGTCGGTCACCGATGTGGTGGACCGCTATCTGCCCGACCGCGAGAAGCACGGCGCGCTGCGCGGCATGCTGGCACTGCTGGCGTGCAACACCACCTACCGCGGACCCGCCACCCCCGGCACCGCTGCGGCACTGGCGTACGGGTTCGCCGTGCCGGACGAGAACGCCCTGCTCGTCAAGAAGGTGCGCGGTGGCATCGGCGCGCTCACGCAACACCTGTGCTCGATCTTTACCGCCTGCGGCGGCGAGTTGCGGTTGCGCAGCAAGGTCGAGGAGATCACCGTGGCCGACGGCCGGGTGAGCGGTGTGCGCCTCGAGGACGGCTCGACGCTGACCGCGTCCGTCGTCGTCTCCGGCATCGCACCGGATTTCACGGTCACCGAGCTGATCGCCCCCGCCGCGGTGCCCGACGATGTGCGCCAACGGTTTTCCCGCATCGACCACCGGGGCAGCTATCTGCAGATGCACTTCGCGCTCGACGGTGTCCCTGAGTTCGCGGCGCCCTACGAACTGCTCAACGACCCGGCGATGCAGTCGAACATCGGCATCTTCAGCACACCCGAGGAACTGCAGCAGCAGTGGGAGGACTGCCGCCGCGGCATCGTGCCCGCTGACCCCGCGATCGCGCTGCAGATCCCGTCGGTCAACGACCCCGGGCTGGCGCCGCCGGGTAAACACGCCGCCTCGGCGTTCTCGCTGTGGTTCCCGATCGAGGAGACCCAGTCCAGCTACGGCGAGATGAAGGTCGAGATGGGTCGGCGCGTCATCGAGAAGATCACCCGGTTGGCGCCGAACTTCCAAAGCCTCATCATGCGGCACACCACCTTCACCCCCAAGCACATGGGCACCATGTTCGGCGCGCCCGGCGGCGACTACTGCCACGGCCTGATCCACCCCGATCAGATCGGGCCCAACCGGCCCGGTCCGAAAGGCTATGCAGACCAACCTATTCCGATCGACGGGCTTTACTTGGGCAGTGCCGGCTGCCACGGCGGGCCCGGCATCACGTTCATTCCCGGCTACAACGCGGCCAAACAGGCGCTGGCCGACATGTCCTGACCTGGTTTCCTGACGTGCCCCGCCGGGAATAGCGTCAGGCATGGGGATCACGGTGGCGGTCACCGGGCCCACCGGCGAGATCGGCAAGTCGACGGTGCAGGCCCTCGAGCGCCTCGCCGACGTGGACCAGATCGTTGGGATGGCGCGCCGACCGTTCGACCCCGCCGAGCACGGCTGGTCCAAGACCACCTATCAGCAGGGCGACATCCTGGACCGCGCGGCGGTCGACGCGCTGGTCGCAGACGCCGACGTCGTGGTCCACCTGGCGTTCATCATCATGGGCTCGCGCGAGGAAAGCGCCCGCGTCAACCTCGAAGGCACCCGCAACGTGTTCGAGGCAACGGTGGCCGCCGCACGCCCGAGGCGCCTGGTCTACACCTCGTCGGTGGCGGCGTACGGCTACCACTCCGACAACCCGGTGCCCCTCACCGAGGAGGTGCCGGCGCGCGGGTCACCTGAGCACTATTACTCCGAGCAGAAGGCCGCGTGTGAAGCCGCGCTGGCCGAGATCACCGGCGGATCGGATCTCGAGGTCTATGTGCTGCGGCCGTGCATCGTCGCGGGGCCGAAGGCGCCCGCGCTGGCCGACGCGATGCCGTGGACCCACCTGCCCGGACCTATCAAGCGCATCAACCAGATCCTGCCGCTGTTGAAGCCGCCGATCCCCGATCCGGGCATACCGCTTCAGCTGGTGCATCATGACGACGTGGCCTCGGCAATCGCGTTGTCGGTCACCACATCCGCGCCGCCGGGCGCGTACAACATCGCCGGTGACGGGGTGGTGTCGGTGGGCGACGTGGTCCGTGAACTCGGTGCGCGGCCGGTGCGCGTGCCCGAGGTCGCCGCGGTCGTGGCCTCGGGCATCGTGACCCGGTTGCCGTTCGTCCCGTCGGCGCTCGAGTGGCTGCACGTCGGCCGCACCTCGGTGGTGATGGATACCAACAAGGCGAAGTCGCAGCTCGGCTGGGCACCGAAATACACTGCCGCCGAGACGTTGTCGGCGCTGGCGGCCTCGCTCTAGCTTTCGGTGTCCGCGGCGGGCCCGCTCGGGGTGGCACCGCCTTCATCGGACCAGTCGGACCGATCCTCGGAACCCTTCGCGGGATCGCTGAGCACGTCGTCGTCGGCGTCCGCCGGGCCTTTGTTGGATTCCACGGTGTCGGGGCTTTCCTTCTTCATGACACGCGGAGTACCCAAAGTCAGTGCCCGCGATTGCGAAGCCGGTTCATCCAGTCTTTGGGCACCCTGCCGCGCGGTCCGGGAACGGGCTGTTTCGCCGGGCGGCTCTCGGGTGCAGCGAGCCGCGGGCCGTCGTAGTAGTCGTTGGTGGCGTAGTTCCAGAACCAGTCCTCGCCGGGCTCGAACGACCGGATGATGGGATGACCGGTGTCGCGCCAGTGCGCCGTGGCGTGCTGACGAGTCATCGCAGCAGCCGATGTGACCGCATGCCGCGCAGCGACGCAGATGCACCCACCAGCCACCCCCGGCGTCGCACTCGACGCACCCGGTACCGCTGGGCGGAACGGTCGGGTCCACTGCGGCGTCCACGGGTGTTGAGCCTACCGAGCGGGGCGACCACGCGTAGCACTCGCGAGGCGCCGGTGTCACCGCGCCATCGTCGAATCCGGTGCGCTCCAGTCGGTCGAGACGAACCGATGCTTGATCAGCCAGTCGTCCCCGACGGGCACGAACACATCCCGATAGCGGCCGTAGTGATCCAGGCCGATCTCGGTGAGAACGGTGAAATAGCACGCGACCCGCGCCTGCTGCGGCGTCACCTCGGTGAAGCGGATGTTCGTCACGTTGTGCCGCACGATGCGCTTGACGTTCGACGCGGACGCGGCGGCGTTCGGCGCGGCGACGGCGCCGCCGAGAAACTCGACGATCCCGGCCCGGCCCCGCGCCGGCGTGCTGCCCCGCACCTCGAGTTCGCCGTCCTCGCAGAACGTGCCGGCGAGCTCGTCGAGCCGCAGCGCATCGCCCGACCAGTTGTACCGGGCGAGGGTGTCTCTGATGCGCTCGCGGGCGCAAAGCTCCCAAAGCTCCATGCCGTCAACTTAACGGGAATAGGGTCGCGTCATGGCTACCAACGATTCCCGTGAGGTCGTGATCGAGGCGAGCCCCGCGGAGATCCTCGACGTGATCGCCGATGTCGAGTCCGCGCCCGAATGGTCGTCGCAGCACCAGGGCGCCGAGGTGCTCGACCGCGACGCCGACGGCCGGCCGGGCAGGGTGCGCCTGAAACTGAAGACCATGGGCATCTCCGACGAGCAGGTCGTCCAGTACTCCTGGACCGACCACAGCGCCAGCTGGACGCTGCTGGAGTCCAGCCAGCTCAAGACACAGAGCGCGTCGTACACGCTGACCCCCGACGGTGACAAGACAAGGGTGCGGTTCGAGATCACCGTGGACCCCGCGGTGCCGATCCCCGGTTTCGTGCTCAAGCGTGCGATGAAAGGCGGCCTCGAAGCCGCCACCGAGGGGCTGCGTAAACAGGTCCTCAAGCTCAAGAAGGGTTGAGCGTTTCGCCACGCCGCCCGCGCGTGGCTCCTAACCTCAAGACGTGCGTTTTGCGTGGCCGTTAATTGGCCGTGCGCAGGAGATACAGGCGATCGAGGCGGCGATCACCGCGGCGACGCCCGGCGTCCTCATCTGCGGGTCCCAAGGCGTCGGCAAGACCTGCACCGCCCGCGCGGCGCTGGAAGCGGCCGCCGAACGCGGATGTGTGACGCGCTGGACGGCGGGCACCACCTCGGCCAGGAACATCCCGCTCGGCGCCTTCACCTCCTGGGCGCCGACGGGTGTCACCGACACCCTCACGCTGCTGCGCGGGGTGATCGATGCGCTGGTGCCCGCCGAGTCGAGCGCGCGGGTGGTGCTGTGCGTCGACGACGCCCACCTGCTCGACGACCTGTCGGCGTTCGTCGTCCACCAGATCGTGGTGCGCGGCGCGGCAACGGTGATCCTCACCGTCCGTGACGGTGAACCGACTCCCGCCGCTGTCGGGGATATCTGGGCCAAGACCCGTTTCGAGCGGATCGACATCGCCCCACTGTCTCTCGACGACACCGCGCAGTTGTTGACGGAAGTGCTCTCCGGTCCCGTAGATCCAATTGCGGCACAACGACTCTGGAAGATCACCGGCGGTAACGGACTTTATCTGCAGAACATCGTCGAGCGCGAAGTCGCAGACGGGCGGCTCGTCCGCCAGGACCGGTGCTGGCGTTGGGTCGGCGAATTGGTCGTGCCGCCGGGGGTGGTCGGGCTCGTCGAATCCCGCATCGGGGCGCTGCCGCCGCCGGTCGGGGAGGTGATCGACGTCCTCGCCGTCGGTGAGCCGCTGCAACTGGGCGTGCTGAGGCGGATCTGCGATCCGGAGGCCATCGAGGAGGCCGAGACCCGGGGGTTGATCAGCCTCGAACCGTCTGGGGCCGGTGTCGAGGTCCGGTTGGCGCATCCGCTCTACGGCGAAGTGCGTCGCAGGCGGGCCCCGCGTAGTCGGTTGCGTCGCCTGCGCGGCGTCGTCGCCACCGAGCTAGGGGCTTGCTCGGCGCCCGACGACGTCCGCATGGTGGTCCGCAGGGCGGCGCTGAGCCTGGAATCCGATCTCGACCCGGATGCCGACCTGCTCATCCGGGCGGCCTACGGCGCGGTCTGGCTCGGCGAGTTGACCCTCGCGGACCGGCTGGCCGAGGCGGCCGCCGGGTCCGGTGCCGGGCCCGAACCCCGCTTCATCCGTGCGCACGCGCTGTCGTGGTCGGGGCGCGGCGCCGAGGCGGAGGCGGTGTTCGCCGACATCGACACGGCCGCGTTGTCCGACGAGGAGCGCGCCCGGTTCGCGTTCCTGCGGTCCAGCAACGCGTTGTGGGCGCTCGGTGCACCCGAACACGCCAAGGCGCTGATGGACGCGCAGCCCGAATTCACGACATCGGTGGGCCGTGCCTACCGCAACGCCTTTCTCACCGTCTACTGGTTCGCGACGGACCAGCCCCAAGCCGCGGTGCAGGCGTCGGAAACCCTTACCTTGCAGGATATTCCGGTGGTAGGTGTGGAGATCGCGTGGGCGCTCGCCCAGATCGCGGCGGACGTCGGGCGCACCGCCGACGCCGTCGCTGACGCCGCGGTCGGTCATGCGGTCGCGACCCGCACACTCGACGCGCCGCAAATGAGGTTCAACATCGCCGACGCCGAGGTCAGCGCCCTGCTGCTGGCGGGGCGGACCGCCGATGCGCTCGGTGTCGCCGCGGACACCCGTCGCCAGGCCGCCGATCTGCCCGGCACGGCTCGACTTCTCGGCGATGCGGTCGCAGGCCGCGCCGCGCTCGGGTCCGGTGACCTGTCGAGCGCCTGCTCGCTGCTCTCACGCGCCGCCGACGGGCTGTCCGATTCGCACCCCGACGGCTGGGGATACCGCTACCGGATTCCGCAGGCCACGGCGCTGGCCATCAGCGGGCGGACCGACGAGGCGGCCGTCGTGCTCGGCGATTTGACCAAGATTCGCCGCCGATTCCGGATGCTCGACCATGAGCACAGCCTTGCGCGGGCGTGGCTGGCGGCCGGCCAGGGCGCGATCAGCGAGGCGATCGCGACGGTCCGCGACGCCGGTGAACGATGCCGCGTCAAAGGGCAGTTCGCCGCGGAAGTGCTCTGCCTGCAGACCGCGACCCAATTCGGCGATCGCAGCGGCGTGACCCGCCTGCAGGAGCTCAGCGCAGTGACCGAAGGGCCTCGCGCCGGTGTGGCAGCGCGGTTCGCTCGCGCGATGGCCGAGGGCGACGCCGCCGCGTTGAGCACCGTGTCGCAAGATTTCGAGTCGATCGGGGACCTGGTCGCCGCCCTGGACGCGTGCTGTCATGCCGCCCTGGCCTACCGGCGGCAGGACTTGCGTGGGTCAGCGCTTCGCTGCGTCGCGCGGGCGGCCGCATTGGCCGACAGATGCGCAGCCGCCACCCCGGCGCTGCGGCAGGCCAGCGAGCCGTTGCCGTTGACCGATCGCGAAGCCGAGATCGTGATGCTGATCGCCGAGGGCCTGTCCAACCGTGAGGTCGCCGAGCGGCTGACGCTGTCGGTCCGTACCGTCGAGAGCCACATCTACCGGGCGATGTCGAAGACCGGCACGAGTTGCCGCGACGAGTTGGCTGCCCTGCTGGCGCGTCCTGCCCGGACTCAGTAATGCCGACGACTTCACGCGCGGTATTGCAGTAGTGGACTACTGCATCCCTCACCTTTGCTGCGGGTGACCCTTGATGGGTCACCGTAGCGAGGAACGCAGATGTCCAGATCACCGCTAGTGCGCGCTCACCACGGAGCCGGTCGAGAAGCGCCCGCCGCCCCGCCATCACGGATGACGATGTCCGCGGCGGCCCGGACCCGGTCGAGGACCAGATGTGCCGTTGCGGTCCTCGGGGGCATCGTTCTCGCGCTGGCGCTGGTGATCGCTCCGCCGGTGCCCGCCGCCGCGGATCCCGGCCCGCGCGCGGTGCCGTCGGCGGTGCTGACGGTTTCGCCGGCGGCGGCGATGGCTGCGCTGCAACGACTGGCCGACGCAGCCGAAGGCGGGGGAACGGGACCACTGGCCGCAGACCCGCCCGGTCACCGCTCGACGGGGCATCTCGACGCGGGGCCGGCCACGGCGGCTGCATCCGCGTTGCCGCCGCTGTCGTTACCGCCCCCGAACGAGGTTTTCGCCTCGCTGCTGACGCAGTTGCTCACAAATCCAGCGATCGGCCCGATCCTCGGTCCGGTCCTGCTGTTCGGCCCGATCATCGCGATCGTCATCCTCGCCTGTCCACCCTGCGCGCTGTTCAACGTCACCGTCGGGATCATCCGCAGCATCCTCGTCAGCCTGCAACCGGCGGCCACCGCGGCCACCGCGGAGGCAACGGGCGACGAGATGGACGAGGCGGAACCAGAAGCGTCTGACCCAGTGAATGTCCCGGCGGGCGACCCTGCCGCTCTCGCAGCCGAATTCAGCACATCGACCCAGGAAGAGCCCCAAACTCCGGTTATCGCCGAAACGGCGATCACGACCGAAAGCGTTGCCGATGAAGACCTCGTCGATGAACTGCCCTCGGCGACAACGGACTCCGACACAGCGGACTTCGAGACTGTAGACGAGGTTACCAGCGACGAGGTAACCGCCGATCCGTCGGCCACCGAGACGGTCGAGTCGGCCGACGACGAGGTCGATGAAACCCTCGGGTCGGCCCCGGCAGACACCGGGGCGGCCGATGCCGTCGGCGACACCGATGCCCCCGACACCACCGGCCCGGACGAGTCGTCCGAATAATCCGTAAACCCCGCCTACGGAAGGTCTGGAAATGATTGCAACCCAACTTCGATCGCGGGTCAGGAGCGCAGTAGCGCTCGTTGGGGCCGGTGCTCTCGCGCTGGCGCTGGTGATCGCCCCACCCACCCCCGCCGCCGTGGCTGCCGGCCCGCGCGCGGTGCCGTCGACGGTGCTGACGGTTTCGCCGGCGGCGGCGATGGCTGCGTTGCGACAACTCGCCGGCCCTGGTGCTGCCGGGGCCGGGGCAGCGGGACCGGTGACTGAAAACCCACCCGGCAACGGTTCGACGGAGGCCCCCGCCGCGGCGCCGGTCAGTCCGGCGTTGCCGACCTTCTCGTTGCCGACACCGATAGAGGTGATCTGGGCCGTGGTCGGGCCGCTGGCCACCAATCCGATCACCGCGCCTCTCGTCGTTGGGGTAGCCCTCGGTGGCTTCTTCTTCCTTGTCGGGACCGCGGCGTTTGCGATCACGGTGTGTCCCGTGTGCACGCCGATTTACCAGTCGGTGTTGAACCTTGTCGTGACCTTCTTCACGGGTGCGCCGCCCCTGGGGTCCGCCGCTGCCGCGCCGACAGGGGAGGACCTCGCCGGTGTGGAGCCAGCGGCTGCCGAGATGAACGTGACGGAACCAACGGTGTCTGATCCGGTTGACGAGCCTTCCGCTCTCGCAACGGAATCCAGCACATCGACCCAGGAAGAAGCGAAAGCCGCGTCCACGGAGGAGGAGGCGAGCGCGACCGAAAACGTTGCGGATGAAGAGACTGCCGATGAATTGTCCGCAGAGACAACGGAATCAGAGGCCGCTGAGGAGGTGGCCACAGATGAGGATGTTGACGAACCCGCGGCCACGGAAACGGATGGGTCTGTCGACAACGAGGTCGATGAGGCGATCGGGTCGGTCCCGGCCGACGACGCGGCAACCGGCTCCGCGCCCTCGGACGATGATTCAACCGGTGATGACCCGGCTTCCGAATAGCCCATGACCCGTTCGGCGCCGGCCTGCGGAGGGGACAGGTTGGCGTTGAACTCCGGGTAAAGCTACTGCCGCCCCTTCACCATCGCCTCCGCCCAACCGATGTGTCCTTCGAAGCCAAGCGTCTGCGCCATCACCTGATAGCGCCCCGCCAGCTCACGGAAGGTCGCGTCGTCACCTCGGGCCCGGGCCAGGAGGGCTCGCAGCTTCATCAACCAGATGTCGCGCATCGCCTGCCCGCCGTCGTCCGGTGCGGAGGCGAGTCGCTCGACCGCGCTTTCCGCTTCGGTGAAATCCCCTTCGCCGGCTCGGTCCAGCAGGGTCTCCACCAAAACACCCGTCGCGGGGATGCCCCACGACAGCAGCTGGCCCTCGCGGACCAGCTCGTCGATGGCGGCGCGCACCAGCGCCAGCGCCGCATCGTGATCACCGCACCGAGCCCGTTCCCGCGCCAAGTAAGCGTTGAGGAGACGAAGCTCGCTCAGGCTGTGTTCGTCGCGCTGGAAAACCTTGCCGATCTCCGCCAGCAATTCCTGGCCGCGGTTACGCTCGGCGTCCGTATCACGATGCGCCAGCGCTAATCCCAGGATCACCCGGTCGAACGCCAAAGCCATGTTGTCGCCCGTTCGTTCGGCGATCCGCAACGCTTCTTCGACTTCACCCATCGCGCGGTCATGGGCCGCCAGCACGCCGAGGGGTATGCCCGGAAAATACACGTAGGCGACGGTGGTGGCGTAGGCGAACGGGTCGGCGCTCCTGGCCAGGGCCAGGCCCTGGCGCAAGTCTTCGAACCATCCGGGAAGACCCATGCAGTACCGACTGAAGGCCCGCGTCGTGAAGGCGATTGCCAGCGGCGATCCAAACAGGAAGTTGCCCATGGACGGGTCGCCGTCGGCCAGGTCGATGGCCCGCTGCGACCACTGCAGCACCTCGAGCCACGCGCCCCCGTGCCCCTTCGGATAGATGACGGGAAACGACAATCCCACCGTCAGCGTCGCGTCGTGGAGCGAGTCGATGAGGGCCCAGGCTTCCGACGCCAACCGCGACGCCTCCTTGATCCGGCCTTGAAACGCCCGATCCAACACCAACCCCGCCGTGCCGATCGCCAGCGACGCCTTGTCGCCGGCGTCGGCGCACAGCTCGCGCAATTCTTCGATGTGTTCCTCGGCGACGTTCGCGTGGAGCCGCCATGCGATGCCACACAACATGGTTCGGGGTGCGATACGCATCGCTGTCCGGTCGGGCTCGTCGGCCGGCAGTGCGTCAGCGATCGCTCCGGCGCGCTCCCAGCTCTGGCGCGCCGCAGCGATGTCGCGGGGAACGGCCCACGTCGCGGCACGCATATGCCACTGATACGCGGCGTGTAGTTCGTCAGCTGCCTCCAGGTGTTCGGCGATCAAGGCGGCGTTTTCGTCGGCCGCTGCCGGAGCAGATGCTTCGATCACGGCCGCGACCCGCCGGTGCAGTTCGGCGCGAGTGGTTTTGAGCTGAGATTCGTAGGCCACCGCGCGGATAAGCGGATGGCGAAAGGTGTATTCGGGGCTGGCCGCGAACCGGACCCGGTCGATCAGTTCGGCCGCCAGTAGTTCGTCGACTGCCGCGTCGACCTGCAACGCCGTGAGCAGATCCAGCCCGAAGCGAGCGCCGATCACCGAGGCCGCGCTCAGCGTGCGCCGCGACGACGGGCTCATCCGGTCGATGCGCGCTTCGATGGCCGCCTGCACCGTGGCCGGCACTGCCACGTCCGCGGCGGCGGTGCGGCACACGTGATGTCCGCGGTCGCCGGCCAACTCACCGCGCTGCACCAGTTCACGTACCATCTCCTCAGCGAAAAACGGGTTGCCACAGGCGCGTTCGGCGATGATCGTCGTCAACTCGCGAACCGAGGAATCATCACCCAGCAGCTCGCTGAGCAGCGCTGCCATCTCCGAGTCGCCGAGGGGAGCCAGCGCTATGGTCTGAGCGTGTTGCGCCCGCACCAGCGCGCCGCCGTATTCGGGACGCGAGGTGATCAACACCAACGACGGGCTTCGCGGGATCACGGCCAACAGGTCGCCCAGCAGCGACTCGCTGACCGAGTCGATCCAGTGCGCGTCCTCGATGACGAACAGCGCCGGCTTCGTTCGGGCGAGGGTCACCGAGTTGATCAAAGCCGTCAGTCGGCGCCGCCGCGCATCGGGATCGATCTGGGGCTGCCGAACCTCGGGATCGCCGACACCCAGCAGATCGTCGAGCAACAGCAAGTCCTGCGGGTCGGCATCCGCGGGCACCGTGGTGCGCAGGCGTGCGCGCGCAGCGTCGCCGGCGACGTCCGTCACGCCGCTGCCCGCCCGCAGCAACCGCGTCACGGCGTGGAACGGGATGTCACGCGCGTGCGATTCACAGAAGGTCCAAAACACCTCGACTCCGCGGGCGGCCGCCGTCGTCGCCACTTCGCGCGCCACGCGGCTCTTGCCGATGCCCGCGGGACCGACCACGTTCACGACGCCGCCGCGGCCACCTGCGGCACGGTCGAGCAGGCCGTCCAGTGCCGCCATCTCCCAGCCTCGCCCGACCAGGCTCGCATCAGCACGCCCCACGAGACCGTCGCCGCCGCCCACCGATACCAGCCGTCGCGCCCGTACCGGTGTGTCGGATCCCCGGACCCGCACCCACTCGGGGTCGGCCAGCGTCACCGTGCTCTCGACCAGATGGGCGGTGGACTCCGACAGCAACACCGCGCCCGGTAAAGCCGCCGATTCCATGCGTTGGGCCAATCCGATCGTCTCTCCGGTCGCGGCGTATCGTGTTGAGCACGAGCCGATTTCACCGACGATCACGCGACCGGAGTTCAAACCCACTCGCAATCGCAGCGTCACCCCGTCGTGCTTTGCCACCTCCCGTGCGAGTCGATCCGCCTCGTCCTGGATGGCCGACGCGGCCAGACATGCCCGAAAAGCGTGATCCTCCAAGGCAACCGGGGCGCCGAAGAGTGCCATCACGCCGTCGCCGGTGTACTCCACGACCCCGCCGCCGAAGCGCCGGACCATCGCTGCGGACCGCTCCACCACCGAGGTCATGACCTCGCGCAACCGCTCAGGATCGAGCGTGGCGGCAATGTCCATCGAGCGCACCACGTCGGCGAACACCACGGTGACCTGCTTGTACTCGGCGGCACGCCGGGCGCCGGGCGTCGCGGCACCGCACTCGTGGCAGAACTTGGCGTTCTGCCGTAGTCCGGTGCCGCACGATCTGCACACCGCTGCCGTCGACGTCACCGCCTCACCGCCGATCCGACGGCTCCGACCGGGCCGCCCGATGCGGCAAGGGTAGGACCCGACGCGGCTGCAGACGGACCGAAACGACGATATTGACGGGCCCGCCGACGCTCCGAGTAACGTGACGGGCCGTGACGAACAGCGGACCTCTGGCCGGGGTGAAGGTGATCGAACTCGGCGGAATCGGGCCGGGCCCGCATGCGGCGATGGTGCTGGCGGATCTGGGGGCCGACGTGGTGCGCGTGCGCCGGCCCGGCGGTTTGCAGATGCCGGCGGAGAACGTCGATCTGTTGCACCGGGGGAAGCGGGTCATCGACCTGGATGTGAAGACGGACCCGGGCAGGCTGCTGGCCCTGGCCGCCAAGGCCGACGTGCTGATCGACGCCTTCCGCCCGGGCACCTGTGAGCGGCTCGGCATCGGGCCTGAGGAGTGCACCGCGGTCAATCCGCGGCTGATCTTCGCGCGCATCACCGGGTGGGGACAGCACGGGCCGCTGGCGCACACCGCGGGCCATGACATCAATTACCTGTCGCAGACCGGGGTGCTGTCGGCCATCGGGTTCTGGGACCGGCCGCCGGTCGCGCCGCTCAACCTGGTCGCCGACTTCGGCGGCGGATCGATGCTGGTGCTGCTCGGCATCGTGTCGGCTCTGTATGAGCGGGAACGCTCGGGCGAGGGCCAGGTGATCGACGCGGCGATGGTCGACGGGGTGTCGCTCATGGCCCAGATGGCGTGGACGATGAAGTCGACGGGCACGCTTCGCGACGAGCGTGAGTCGTTTCTGCTCGACGGGGGCGCCCCGTTCTACCGCACTTACGAGACCGCCGACGGCAAGTACATGGCGGTCGGGCGATCGAACCGCAGTTCTTCGCCCAACTCCTGGAGGGCCTCGGCCTGACCCCCGACGACGTGCCCAACCAACTGGACGCTGCCGCGTTTCCCGACATGCACAAGCTCTTCGCGGAGCGGTTTGCGAGCAAAACTCGCGACGAGTGGGCCGACATCTTCGCAGGCACCGATGCGTGCGTCACGCCCGTGCTCACCTGGACCGAAGCCGCGCAGAACGAGCATCTGCGCGCTCGGTCAACCCTGGTGCAGGCCAACGGCGTCGACCAGGCCGCACCGGCGCCGCGGTTCTCCCGCACCCCGGCGCCTGCGGTCGGCGCACCGCCTCAGGCGGCCACTCTCTTCGACGAGATTTGCTGGTAGCGTTAATTTGCTGTGAAACCCGGCACACGCCGTCGATGTGTTAGCTACGCTTTGTCCCATGGCGGTCCGCGCATCGCGAGAAGTCGTCTTTGAGGCACCCAAAGACGCGATTCTTGATGCGCTTGCCGACATCGAAGCGGCGCCGTCGTGGTCGACGGTGCACAAGCACGCCGAGGTGCTCGACCGCCATCCCGATGGGCGCCCGCACCACGTCAAGGCGACGTTCAAGATCATGGGGATCACCGACAAAGAGCTGCTCGAGTACCACTGGGGCGACGACTGGGTGGTCTGGGATGCCAAGGCCACGTTGCAGCAGCGTGGCCAGCACGGCGAGTACAACCTGACCCCGGTCGGGGAGGACCGGACGCGGGTGCGCTTCGACATCATCATCGATCTGTCCGCGCCGATTCCCGAGTTTCTGCTGCGCCGGGCGAAGAAGATGGTGCTCGACGTCGCAACCGAGAACCTGCACCAACGAGTACGCGCCCAAAGGGACATTTCGGCGGAAAAGTACGAGTAGATCGCGCCAAAACGTCGATTTCGGCACGCGGTCAGGAGGTGCGCATCACCTGTAGCCGTCGAATGGCCTCGTCCAACGTGTCGTTGCGTTTGCAGAACGCGAAGCGCACCCAGTGATTCCATGCGCCGGCGTGCTCGGCGCCGGGGTTGCAGAACGCCGACATCGGGATGGCCGCGACGCCAGCCTTGTGCGGCAGCTCCGCGCAGAACGCCGCGCTGTCGTCGTAGCCGAGCGGTCGCGGATCGGCGCACAGGAAGTAGGTTCCGGAACTTTCGGCGACGTCGAAGCCGATGTCGGTCAACGCGGCGCCGAGCTTGTCACGCCTGGCCTGTAGGGATTCCCGCAGCGCGGCGACCCAGGCCTCTTCGGCGTTGAGGGCATGCGCCACCGCGGGTTGAAACGGCGCACCGCCGACATACGAAAGATACTGCTTGGCCGCGCGCACGCCTGCGATGAGATCCGCTGCGCCGCAAGCCCACCCGATCTTCCAGCCGGTGACATTAAACATCTTGGCCGCACTGGAGATCGTCACCGTGCGTTCGGCCATGCCCGGATAGGTGGCCAGCGGAACATGGCGCCGACCGTCGAACACCAGGTGTTCGTAGACCTCGTCGGTGATCACCAGCAGGTCGGCGTCGACGGCGATTTGGGCCAGCGCACGCAACTCGTCGTCGCCGGCGACCATGCCGGTCGGGTTGTGCGGCGAGTTGACGATCATCGCCTTGGTTTTCGGGGTGATTGCGCGGCGCAGGCCGTCGGTGTCGATCCGGAAGATCCCGTCGTCCTGCATCAGCGGCACCGCGCGCCGCTGGCAGCCGGCCATCGCGATGACAGGGGAGTAGGAGTCGTAGAACGGTTCGATCAGCAGCACCTCGGAGCCGGGTTCGACGAGGCCCAGGACCGCGGCGGCGATGGCCTCCGTCGCGCCGACGGTGACGAGCACCTCGGTGTCGGGGTCGTACGCGGTGCCGAAATATCGGTGGCGCTGGGCGGCGATCGCCTCGCGCAGCGGCGCGATACCCAGCCCGGGCGGGTACTGGTTGGCGCCGTCGGCGATCGCGTCCCTGGCGATCTCGAGCATCCGCGGCGGACCGTCCTCGTCGGGAAAGCCCTGGCCCAGGTTCACCGCGCCGATGCGCGCGGCCAGCGCCGACATCTCGGCGAAGATCGTGACCGCGTAGGGCTGCAGCCGGCTGACTGTCATAGCCGTCGAGCGTAGGTGCTGCGGCGAACGTGGGTTACCGACACGCATTCCCCGCGATTCGTGTGCCGGTAACCCACGTTCGGCCGGATGCGGGCGACCTAGGCCTGCCCAACCAACAGGTTGGCCGAGGCTGTTACGCTGCCAAACACAGGACTACCGTCGACAGGAGTCCAGAGGACAGGCATCCCGTCCGCCAACCTGAACAGGAAATATCCCCATGTCCGAAGAAGCGTTCATCTACGAGGCCATCCGCACGCCTCGCGGCAAGCAGAAGAACGGCTCGCTCACCGAGGTCAAGCCGATCAGCCTGGTCACAGGCCTCATCGATGAGATCCGTCGCCGCCATCCCGACCTCGACGAGAACCTGATCAGCGACGTCATCCTCGGCGTGGTCTCCCCGGTCGGCGACCAGGGTGCGGTCATCGCCCGCACCGCAGTGCTCGCCGCCGGCATGCCGGACACCACCGGCGGGGTCCAGATCAACCGGTTCTGCGCGTCGGGCCTTGAGGCCGTCAACATGGCCGCCCAGAAGGTGCGTTCCGGCTGGGACGACCTGGTGCTCGCCGGCGGCGTCGAGTCGATGAGCCGCGTGCCGATGGGCTCCGACGGCGGCGCCTGGGCCACCGACCCCGAGACCAACTACACCGTCGGCTTCGTGCCGCAGGGCATCGGCGCCGACCTGATCGCCACCATCGAGGGCTTCTCCCGCGAGGACGTCGATCGCTTCGCGCTGCGCAGCCAGGAGCGCGCCGCCGCGGCGTGGTCGGGCGGCTACTTCGCCAAGTCCGTCGTCCCGGTGCGCGACCAGAACGGCCTGGTCATCCTCGATCACGACGAGCACATGCGGCCCGACACCACGCTGGAGGGGCTGGCCAAGCTCAAGCCCGCGTTCGAAGGCGTCGGCGCGATGGGCGGTTTCGACGACGTGGCGCTGCAGAAGTACCACTGGGTCGAAAAGATCAACCACGTGCACACCGGCGGCAACAGCTCCGGCATCGTCGACGGCGCCGCACTGGTGCTCGTCGGCAGTGAAAGCGCGGGAAAGGCTCAAAATCTGACGCCGCGCGCCCGCGTCGTGGCCACCGCGACCAGCGGTGCCGATCCGGTCATCATGCTCACCGGCCCGACCCCTGCGACCCGCAAGGTGCTCGACCGCGCCGGTCTGACCGTCGATGACATCGACCTGTTCGAGCTCAACGAGGCGTTCGCCTCGGTGGTGCTGAAGTTCCAGAAGGAACTCAACATCCCCGACGAGAAACTCAACGTCAACGGCGGCGCCATCGCGATGGGCCACCCGCTGGGCGCCACCGGCGCGATGATCACCGGAACCATGGTCGACGAGCTCGAGCGTCGCAGTGCGCGACGCGCGCTGATCACGCTGTGCGTGGGCGGCGGCATGGGCGTGGCCACCATCATCGAGCGGGTTTAGGAGACATCCCCAATGAGCACCGAGAACACCATCAAGTGGGACAAGGACGACGACGGCATCGTCACCCTGACGCTGGACGACCCCACCGGCTCGGCCAACGTGATGAACGAGCATTACAAGCAATCTATGCACGAGGTCGTGAAACGCCTTGTTGCCGAGAAGGATTCGATCACCGGCGTGGTGATCACCAGCGCCAAGAAGACCTTCTTCGCCGGCGGTGACCTCAAGGGCATGATGCAGATCGGCCCGGAGAACGCCAAGGACGCGTTCGACGAGGTCGAGTTCATCAAGGCCGACCTGCGCAAGCTGGAGACCCTCGGTGTGCCCGTCGTCGCGGCGATCAACGGCGCCGCCCTCGGCGGCGGACTGGAGATCGCGCTGGCGTGCCATCACCGCATCGCCGCCGACGTCAAGGGCTCGGTCATCGGGCTGCCCGAGGTGACCCTCGGCCTGCTGCCCGGCGGTGGCGGGGTGACGCGCACCGTGCGGATGTTCGGCATCCAGAAGGCCTTCATGGAGGTGCTGAGCCAGGGCACCCGGTTCAAGCCGGGCAAGGCCAAGGAGATCGGGCTGGTCGATGAACTCGTCGACAGCGTCGAGGACCTGGTGCCCGCGGCCAAGGCCTGGATCAAGGCCAACCCGGACGCCCATACCCAGCCGTGGGACGCCAAGGGTTACAAGATGCCCGGCGGCACGCCGAGCAGCCCCGGCCTGGCCAGCATCCTGCCGTCGTTTCCGGCGCTGCTGAAAAAGCAGCTCAAGGGCGCGCCGATGCCGGCGCCGCGGGCGATCCTGAACGCGGCCGTCGAGGGCGCGCAGGTCGACTTCGACACCGCCAGCCGCATCGAGAGCCGCTACTTCACGTCGCTGGTCACCGGCCAGGTCGCCAAGAACATGATCCAGGCGTTCTTCTTCGACCTGCAGACCATCAACGGCGGCGGCTCACGGCCCGACGGCATCGACAAGACGCGGCCGACCAAGATCGGCGTGCTCGGCGCGGGCATGATGGGCGCAGGCATCGCCTATGTCTCGGCCAAGGCCGGCTTCGACGTGGTGCTCAAAGACGTCAGCCTGGAGGCCGCCCAGAAGGGCAAGGGCTACTCGGAGAAGCTCGAGGCCAAGGCGCTCGAGCGGGGCAAGACCACCGAAGAGAAGTCCAAGGCGCTACTCGACCGGATCAAGCCGACCGGCGACGCCGCCGACCTGAAGGGCGTCGACTTCGTCATCGAGGCCGTCTTCGAGAACCAGGAACTGAAACACAAGGTGTTTCAGGAGATCGAGGGCATCGTCGAGCCGAACGCACTGTTGGGTTCCAACACCTCCACCCTGCCGATCACCGGTCTGGCCACCGGGGTCAAGCGTCAGGAGGACTTCATCGGGATCCACTTCTTCAGCCCGGTCGACAAGATGCCGCTGGTGGAAATCATCAAGGGCGAGAAGACCTCTGACGAGGCGCTGGCCCGGGTGTTCGACTACACCCTGGCCATCGGCAAGACGCCGATCGTCGTCAACGACAGCCGCGGCTTCTTCACCAGCCGCGTCATCGGCACGTTCGTCAACGAGGCGCTCGCCATGCTCGGCGAGGGCGTGCAGCCGGCGTCCATCGAGCAGGCCGGTTCGCAGGCCGGGTATCCGGCGCCGCCGCTGCAGCTGTCCGACGAGCTCAACCTCGAGCTGATGGCCAAGATCGCCACCGAGACCCGAAAGGGTGTGGAGGCCGCGGGCGGCACCTACGAGCCACACCCGGCCGAGGCCGTCGTCAACAAGATGATCGAGCTCGGCCGGCCCGGCCGCGCCAAGGGCGCCGGCTTCTACGAGTACGCCGACGGCAAGCGGGTCGGCCTGTGGCCGGGGCTGCGGGAGACGTTCACGTCCGGCAGCGCCGACGTCCCGCTGCAGGACATGATCGACCGGATGCTGTTCGCCGAGGCCCTGGAGACCCAGAAGTGTCTCGACGAAGGCGTGATCACCTCGACCGCCGACGCCAACATCGGCTCGATCATGGGCATCGGCTACCCGCCGTGGACGGGCGGCAGTGCCCAGTTCATCGTCGGCTATGAGGGCCCGGCCGGCCGCGGTAAGGAGGCGTTCGTCGCGCGGGCCAAGGAGTTGGCCGCCCGCTACGGCGAGCGGTTCACCCCGCCGGACTCCCTGCTGTAGGACAACTCCCGAGCCGGCCTAGACCACGCGGTGACTATGGTCGTGGCGTGGCCGAGAGCTTCACCGAGACCTTCGCGGCCGGGCTGGCCGGCTACGGCGACCGACCGTGCATCCAGTTCGAGGGCCGCTGGTATTCCGGTAAGGAGGTCACCGCCTACGGGCGCGCGATCGCCGATGTGTTGCACGACGCCGGCGTGGCCGACGGTGCGCCGGTCGGCTTGGTGGTGCGCAACCGATTACCGCACGCAGCGGCGATCATCGGCTTTCTGGCCGCCGGTCGGCCGGTGTCCATGATCTATTCGTTTCAGTCGCCCGAGTCCATCGGCCGCGACATCGACGCGCTGCGTTTGTCGGCCGTCGTCGCCGATGTCGAGGACTGGACCGAACCCGTCATCACCGCCGCGGAACGGGCCGGCAGTGCGGGCGTGGCGATCTCGCTGCGGCAACCCACCGTGACGGCGGTGGCGGGGCTGACCCGACGCGACGCCACCCGCACGCATGCCGACGCCGAACCCGATGTGGCACTGCAGATCCTGACCAGCGGAACCACCGGCCCGCCGAAACGGCAGTCGATCAAAACCGACGTGTTACGGCGCACGGTCTTCAGCGTCACCAGCGGGGAGAAAGCGGCGGCGGATGCGCCACCGGAACTGGCCTACTGGCAGTTCGGCGGCATCGGGGTATGCCAGCTGATCGCAGGCGTCTACAACGGCAGGCGAATCGTTGTGCTGGAGCGGTTCAGCGTCGACGGCTACGTGGCGGCGATCAAGGAGCACCGCATCCCCCGCTCGGGCGTGCAACCGGCGGTGATCCGCATGCTGCTCGACGCCGACGTCGCCAAGGAGGACCTGGCGTCGCTGGACTTCCTGATCAGCGCGTCGGGCCCGCTGGACCCCGAAACCCGCGACGAGTTCGAGGGACGCTACGGCATCCCCATCGTGTTGGCCTACGGCGCAACGGAATTCGCTGGATCACTGTGCGCGTGGACCCCGGAGCTGCAAGCCGAGTTCGGCGCGTCCAAACGCCACAGCGTCGGCAGGGCGCTGCCGGACACCGAACTGCGCGTCGTCGACCCCGAAACGGGTGCCGAACTGGCGCGGGGTGAGCAGGGGCTGTTGGAAGCGAAAGTCGCCCCGATCGGCGCCGATTGGATCCGCACCACCGACATCGCCTCGATCGACGCCGACGGGTTCGTGACCCTGCACGGTAGGGCCGACGGCGCGATCAACCGCGGGGGTTTCAAGATACTGCCGGAAACCGTTCGGCGCGTGCTGGTCTCACACCCAGCCGTCAAGGACGCGTGCGTCGTGGGGGTGCCCGACACGCGGTTGGGTCAGGTGCCGTTCGCGGCCATCGAAGTCGCCGACGGAACCGCTGCGCCCTCCGAAGAAGAACTCTCCGAGTTGATCCGCGCCCGCCTGCCCGTCTACAACGTGCCGGTGGCCTTCGCCGTCGTCGACCAACTGCCGCGCAACCCGGCGTTGAAGGTCAGCCTGCCCGCCGTCGCCGCGCTGTACAAGCCGCGTTGAGAACGGCTCAGATTGTTCCGAGATCAGCGGACAACCAGTGCTGCGGCCGCAGATAGATCGCCACCGTCTCTCCGTGCTCGCGGCGGGCGGCCTCGAGGTAGGCATCCACTTTGTCGGGCGGAAGATAACGCTTGGTCATCTCGACCAGCTGGTCGTCGGTGCTGGGCTCGATGCGGCTGACCGGACCGTCCACCGCCACGTAGCGCACCGACGGTTCCAGGCGCTGCGCCATCAGCGTGAACTCACCCTGCGCCTCGATGAGGCGATGTTTGCGCGAACCGGCCCCGGTGATCACCCACGGTTCGCCGCCGGGGCTGTACTGATACCAGATCGGCACGGTCAGCGGACCGCGCCTGTCGCCCGCGCCCACCGACAGCGCGGCGATATGCGGTTCGGCGAGGAACTGTTCGCGTTCTTCCTTGGAAAGGGCCATCCCGCCAGGCTAACCGCGGGGCCCACCAAACAGCGACGATGCCCGTCAGGCCGCCACCCGCGAGAAGAACGCCATGGTGACCAGGCCGATGATGATGGCGACCTGCGTCTGCCCCATCGCCGCGGTACTCACGATGCCGGCCACGGCCGCGATGGCGATGACGACGAGAAGAAGGACATAGAACCAGCGAACGCCGGCGGCGCCGCCTGCTCGTACGGGATGCGTCTCAAATTCACGGCCCACGACCGCCTCCTATGTGACACAAATCACATGAAATCCTTCATGTGAGCCACACCATATACCACCAAAGTGTTCCTGACGAGCCAACCGCCGTCGCCGCGTTGCAACTGCGACCCTGTGTCCGATGCGAGATGAGCCAACATGACGGACCTCTGCGAGTTACCGGGCCACCAGCTTGTGCGGCTGATGTCAGAGGGCGCCGTCTCGTGCCGGGACGTCGTGCAGGCCCACCTGGCCCGCATCGACGCCGTCGATCCGGCGCTCAACGCGCTTGTCAGTGCGGCCGATCCGCAGACGTGCCTGCGAGCCGCGGCGGCCGCCGATGACCGAGCCGCGCGCGGGGCTGCGCTGGGCCGGGCACACGGGCTGCCGGTGGTCGTCAAGGACGTCATGCTGGTTGC
Source organism: Mycolicibacterium pulveris (assembly GCF_010725725.1). Lineage (NCBI taxonomy): Bacteria > Bacillati > Actinomycetota > Actinomycetes > Mycobacteriales > Mycobacteriaceae > Mycobacterium > Mycolicibacterium pulveris. Next base: position 3,141,820 of record NZ_AP022599.1, read on the forward strand.
CGGACTCGAATGCTCCGGCGGAAGCCCGGTGCTGCGTGCCCGGTCCAGCCGCGACGCGACGGCGGTGGCGAGGCTCCGCGACGAGGGCGCGATCGTGCTGGGCCTCACCAACGTCCCCGAGATGGGGCGAGGCGGTGAATCCAACAACAACCTCTACGGCCGCACCAACAATCCGTATGACCTGACGAGGACACCCGGCGGCAGCAGCGGTGGGTCGGCCGCGCTGGTCGCCGCCGGTGGCGCCGCGCTGAGCGTCGGCTCCGACGGCGGCGGCAGCATCCGTCAGCCGTGCCACAACACCGGGCTCGCCGGGCTCAAGCCCACCCACGGCCGGATCCCGAGGACCGGCAGCGTCTTCGGCGACGCGCTGGGCGTCTTCGGCCAGTTCAACTGCTACGGGCCGCTCGCCCGGTCGGTGCGAGACCTGTATCTGGGGTTGTCGATCATGAACGGCCCCGATCTGCGCGACCCTTACGCCGTGCCCGCCCCGCTCGCGGACCCGGACGACGTCGACGTGGCGGACCTGCGGATCGCCACCTACCTGGACGACGGCATCTCACCACCCGACGACGATGTCGCCACCGTGGTCACCGATGCGGTTCGGGCGCTGGCCGACGTCGCGCGATCCGTCGAGCACGACGCCCCCGCGTGCCTCGGACGCACGATGACGTTGCTGTGGGAGTCGGTCTTCCTGGGCGGTGACCGCGGGCTCGGCTTCGAGGCCGACCTGGCGGCGATGGGCGCGACCGACCCGTCCGAAGAGCTCGCGGAGTTTCTCGCACAGGCCCGCGACGTCGACTTCTCGTTGTCGGAGGCGAGGAGGCGATGGGCCGACATCGACACGTACCGCATCAAGATGCTCACCTTCATGGCCGACTACGACGTCATCGTCGGGCCCGCGATGCCGACCCCGGCCAAACCGCATCATCACGGCCTGGTCGAGGTCTCCGACTTCTCCCACCTGATGGTCCATAACCTGACCGGCTGGCCGGCCGCCGTCGTCCGCTGCGGCACATCCAAAGAGGGGCTGCCCATCGGAGTGCAGGTCGTCGCCAGGCCGTGGCAGGACGCGACAGCGCTTGCGGTGGCGGCCCATCTGGAGAAGGTTTTCGGAGGGTGGCGTTCCCCGCCGATGGTGAGTTCGGTCGCCTAGAGTCGAATGCCATGCGCTTCGGACTGTTCATCCCGCAGGGCTGGCGACTGGATCTGGTGGATATCCCCACCGAAGAGCATTGGCCGGTGATGCGTGGCCTCGCCGCACACGCCGACGACACCGCGTCCTGGGACTCGCTGTGGGTCTACGACCATTTCCACACCGTGCCGGTGCCCACCTCCGAGGCCACCCACGAGGCGTGGACGCTGATGGCCGCCTACGCGGCGACCACCTCACGCATCAAGTTGGGGCAGATGTGCACGGCGATGAGTTACCGCAACCCGGTCTATCTGGCCAAGGTCGCCGCCACCACCGACATCATCTCCGGCGGCCGCGTGCAGATGGGCATCGGCGCCGGCTGGTATGAACACGAATGGCGCGCCTACGGTTACGGCTTCCCCTCCGCGGGCGAGCGTCTGGGCCGCCTGGACGAGGGCGTTCAGATCATGCGCGACGCCTGGCGCGACGGCATGGTCACCTTCCACGGCAAGCACTACCAGGTCGACGGCGCGATCGTGGCGCCAAAACCGTTGCAGGACGGCGGTATCCCGCTGTGGATCGCCGGCGGCGGCGAGAAGGTGACGTTGCGCATCGCCGCGAAATACGCGCAGTACACGAACTTCACCTCGGAACCCGAAGGGTTCATGCACAAGTCTCAGGTGCTGGCGGAACACTGCCGCGATGTCGGCACCGATTACGACGCGATCGTGCGTTCGGCCAACTTCAACTCGGTGATCGGGGAGTCGGAGGCCGACGTCAAGTCCCGGGTGGAGCGGCTGCGTGCCCGCCAGGTCGCCAAGGCCGACCCGGCTGCGGTGGACGCCATGTTGGGATCGGTCACCGCACCCGAATCCGCCAGCGGCACACCGGAGCAGGTCGTCGAAAAGCTCACGCGCATGCGCGAGCTCGGCTGTGAGTACGCGATCCTTTACTTTCCCGAGGCCGCCTACGACCGCTCCGGCATCGAGCTGTTCGAACGCGAGGTCATTCCGGCGCTGAGCTAGCCGCAGCGAGCTCGGTGAGGATCTGCTCGGTCGGTGCCCGTCGCGTGTTGCGGTATCCGGTACCGGCCCACAGATGCAGCAACTCAGGCTCATCGGCGGCGGCGGCCGCCTTTCTCAGCGGGCTGGTGAGGTGGTGGATCGCCGGATAGCCCAGCGGCGCCTGAGACTCATAGGTGTCGATGAACGCGTTGCGCAGACCGCGGGCCGGCCGACCGGTGAACGCGCGGGTGACGACGGTTTCGGTGCGGCCCGGATCGGTGAGCGCCCGCTGATGGGTTGGTGAGGCACCGCTCTCGTCGGCGAGCAACAGGACGGTGCCCACCATCGCCGCGGCCGCGCCGGCACCAAGGACACCGGAGACGTCGGCCGCCGTCGACAAGCCGCCCGCCCCGATCACCGGCAGGCCGACCGTGTCGCTCACCGCGCGCACCAGCTCGCCGACGGCGAGTGGTTCGGGAGCCCGCTGCGGGTGTAGCGTCGCCGAATGCCCTCCGGCGAGGTGGGATTGGACGACGAGCATGTCGACCCCCGCATCCGCGGCCGCGCGGGCCTCTGGCACCGAGGTGACCGTCTGCACGACGGCGGTGCCGGCGCGCTTCAGGTCGGCGATCACGGCCGCGCCGGGGATGCCGAACGTGAAACTGGCCACCGGCACGGGCTCGGCGAGCAGCAGGTCGACCTTGGCGCGGAACTCATCGTCGTTCTCGACCGGCTCGCGGGGCAGCGTCACCCCCAACCGGTCGGCCACCGAGGTCAGCGCCTGCGCGTACCGCCGGTACGCGTCGACCGACACCGGGACAGGGTTCGGGGCAAACAGGTTGACGCCGAACGGGACCCCCGCGGCGCGGACGGCCGATATCTCGGCGGCGAGCGCTTCCGGCGTCTTGTAGCCTGCGGCGACGAACCCCAGCCCTCCTGCGCGGGCGGCGGCAATCACCATCGCAGGGGTGGTCGGCCCGCCCGACATCGGCGCGGCGAGGACCGGGCTGGTCAGGCCCAGACCCGTCAGTGGCGACGTCATCAATCCCCCTTTTTCGGATCGCGTCTTCGTCGAGTATTGACATCGGCGCGCGCTTTCGTCACCCTGCCCGCGCCGACCCGGCGGGACTTCCCTTATGTGAGGTGGCAGGATTCACGGCATGGAGAAGATGTCACTCACCGCGCTCGCTCGCGAGCAGCTGGACAAGGCCCGCGCCGCCAAGAGTGGCCGCGCCGCGCACACCGTCTACGGCGGACACGAGCATTCGCTGCGTCAGACGTTGATCGCGCTGACCGCGGGTGTGAGCCTTGACGAGCACGAGAGCCCCGGTGAGGCCACGCTGTATGTGATCCAGGGCCGGGTCAAGGTGACCGATCCGAAGAACAGCTGGGAGGGTTCGACGGGTGACCAGATCGTCATCCCGCGCACTCGCCACGGCCTGGACGCCCTTGAGGACTCCGTTGTGCTGCTGACCGTCGCGAAAGACGTTGGGCAACACACCTGATCGTCGCGGCCTATATGGCCGGGCCGAGTAGGTCGTCGGCGTCCTTGATCACGTAGCCGTAGCCCTGCTCGGCGAGGAAGCGCTGCCGGTGCGCGGCGTACTCGGCGTCCAGGCTGTCACGCGACACCACCGAGTAGAAGATCGCCCCGCCACCGTCGGCCTTGGGGCGCAGTAGCCGGCCCAGCCGCTGGGCCTCCTCTTGACGCGAGCCGAAGGTTCCCGAAACCTGGACCGCCACACTGGCTTCGGGTAGGTCGATGGAGAAGTTGGCCACTTTCGACACCACCAGGGTGGAGATCTCGCCGCGGCGAAACGCGTCGAACAGCGCTTCACGCTCCGAGGTCTTGGTCGATCCTTGGATCACCGGGGCGTTCAACTCCGCCCCGAGCTCCTCGAGCTGGTCGAGATACGCGCCGATCACCAGGGTCTGTTCGCCTTGATGCTTGTCGAGGATCGACTTCACCACCGCGATCTTGGTGTGCACCGTCGAGCACAGCTTGTAGCGTTCGTCGGGCTCGGCGACCGCGTAGAGCATTCGCTCGTTGTCGGTCATCGTCACCCGGACCTCGATGCACTCGGCGGGCGCGATCCAGCCCTGGGCCTCGATGTCCTTCCACGGGGCGTCGTAGCGTTTCGGCCCGATCAGGCTGAACACGTCGCCCTCGCGGCCGTCCTCGCGGATCAGCGTCGCGGTCAGCCCCAGCCGCCGCCGCGATTGCAGGTCCGCGGTCATTCGAAACACCGGGGCGGGCAACAGGTGCACCTCGTCGTAGATGATCAGCCCCCAGTCGCGGCTGTCGAACAGCTCCAGGTGGCGGTACTCACCTTTGGTGCGCCGGGTGATCACCTGATAGGTGGCGATGGTGACGGGCCGGATCTCCTTGCGCTCGCCGGAGTACTCGCCGATCTCGTTCTCGGTGAGCGACGTCCGGTTGAGCAGCTCGCGCTTCCACTGCCTGCCCGCGACCGTGTTGGTCACCAGGATCAGGGTGGTCGCCGAGGCTTTGGCCATCGCGGCCGCGCCGACCAGCGTTTTGCCCGCCCCGCACGGCAACACCACGACACCGGAGCCGCCGTCCCAGAACGAGTCGGTGGCCATCTGCTGGTAGTCGCGCAGCTGCCAGCCGTTCTGGGCCAGGCTGATCGGGTGCTTCTCGCCGTCGACGTATCCGGCGAGATCCTCGGCGGGCCAACCGATCTTGAGCAGCATCTGCTTGACCCGGCCGCGTTCGCTGTTGTGCACGGCGACGGTGTCGTCGTCGATGCGCGCGCCCAGCATCGGCGCGATCTTCTTGTTGCGCAGCACCTCCTCGAGCACCGCGCGGTCGAGGCTGACCAGCGTGAGCCCGTGCGCCGGATGCTTGACCAGCTGCAGGCGCCCGTAGCGCGCCATGGTGTCGACGATGTCGACGAGCAGCGGTTGCGGCACCGCGTAGCGGGAGAAGCTGACCAACGCGTCGACCACCTGCTCGGCGTCGTGGCCGGCCGCGCGGGCGTTCCACAGCGCCAGCGGCGTGATGCGGTAGGTGTGGATGTGCTCGGGTGCGCGCTCCAGCTCGGCGAACGGAGCGATCGCCGCGCGTGCCTCCCCGGCCTGGGCGTGGTCGACTTCGAGCAGCACCGTTTTGTCGGACTGCACGATCAAGGGGCCGTCGGTCATGCGCGATTCCCCGATTCTGGCTGCCTGGTCATCCCGTCCATTATCCGGATGCCCCGGACACCGGCCGTCACGAGCGTGCGTGAACTGCGGCTTTGTCGCGGCGTGTCGCCCTCAAACACGCACGCTCGCCGCCAGGGGCTAGGCGGAGACCACCGAGGTGACGCGGTGGATGGCGAACTCGCGCATCCGGCCGGTGGCCGGGTCGTAGGCGGTCAGCTGGCCGCCGCGCACATTGACCGGGGCCACCACCCGCTGGGTGGCCACCCCCGCGGGGTCGACATAACCGATCACCACCGAGGTCTGCCGGTGCGCGGCCTCCTGCAGCTGCGAGATCGCCACGGCCGGGTCGAGGCGCATGCTGCCCGCGGGGCTGGCGGCGACCTTGCGCAGCACGGCGACGATCGCGCTGAGCGTCTGGGTGGTGGGCGTGGGTGGGCGGTACGCGCGGCGGCGGCCCGACGGCGCCGGGACCCGCGCACCGCGGGCGCGGATGTCGACGATGGCGCCGGTGGAGTCCTCGGCGGCGGGCGCGAACCCGGCGGCCCGCAGCGCGGCGAGCACCTCGGCGATCGGCGCCTGCGACACCGCGACCGTCGGCGCGAGCAACCGCAGCTCCACAGCGTCGGTGGCCGGCGCGGCGACCGCCTGTGCCAGCAGCGTGGCGTCCTCGCACCGCACGAACGAGGCGGCCATGCCGACCCGCAGCTGGCCGTGCCTGCGGGCCACATCGTCGATGAGATACGTCAACCCCTGCGGCACCGGGGTTTTGGAGTGCCTGCTGAACAGCGAGTGCAGCTCGCCGGCGGTCCGGCCGGTGTCCAGGGCGCGCCGGACCGACCCCTCGCTGATGCGGTACACCATCGCCGCGCCGGCCGACTCCACGTCGGCCACCGCCGCCAGCTGCTCGGCCAGGCCGCGTTCCAGCGGACCGGGGACGACCACGGTGAGGTCGGCTTGAAGCAGGAAGTGATCGATCGGCTTGGGCAGCGCCTTCTCCATCGCCTGGACGACGTCCTCGGGGGAATCCCCCGCCAGCAGTGACCGGAACGGGGTGGCGATCGCGCCGCGTCCCATCACGCCGAGCGCATGAGCCTCGACCAGCAGGTCACCCACCGGTGCGGGCTGCAGCCGCGCGGCCCACCGCGGTCTGCGCCAGATCATCGCCAGCGACGCCTCTTTCGCCTCGACCCCCGCACCGGGCGGCAGCTCAGCCAACACGTCGAGCAGCAGTCGCCGATCCAGCGGCGCCGCGGTCGAGAACAGCGAATCAGACAGCGCCGCATACGGTTTGCCGTCTGGGCCGCGGTTGCCGATGAGCCCGGGTCTGCCCGGCAGATCGAGCCAGGTCGACGCCAGCAGATGCCACTTGGCCGCGGTCGGGGATTCCACGAACCGGTCGGAGGCCACCGTGGGGGTCCAGTACGGGCCGGCGTCGTCGGGCGGCTCGGGCTCGGGCATGCCCGCCGCGATCAGCCCGGCCGCCGCCGACAGCTCGAGGATCAGGGCGAGCCTGCGGTCCTCGATGCCGGTGTGTTTCGCCAGCCGCTTGAGGTCGCGCACCCCGAGCCCGCCGCTGCGCAGCTCGGGAACCGGATTCGCGGAAAGCGTGTCGAGTACCAGCTCGACTTCGCGCAGCAAGTCGATCACCGCTCCGGCCGCGACCGCGTCGACGTCCGCGGCGGTGGTGGTCGACACCACCGGGTCGGGCGGGGTCAGCGTGACCGGGCCGGGCAGCTCCACGCGCAGCGCCTGGCCGACCAGCCGCGGCAGGATCACCGTCTCGGCGTCCAGCTGGCGCAGCAATCCGGCCGCCAGCAGGCGCTGGACCGGACGGTCCGGCGGGGTGCCCGGCGCGGCGTCGCGGGTGCGCCCGACCGGTGAGCCGTCCAACAGCTTGCGCAGCAGCTCGTCTTGGGCCTCGTCCAACGCGGCCAGCCGATCGGCGAGATCGGCGGGGTCGGTGTCCTCGACGCTGGCCTGGCCGGGGAACCAGGGCAATCCGCCTGCGGCTTCGGCGGTCACCCGCACTGTGGTGTCACCCCACACCAGCGCACGCTCACGCAGGCCGTCGACCGCCGCGACGACGGCCTCCTGCGGTGCCCGGTCGCCGATCAGCTCCAGCAGCTTGGTCAGCGGGACACCCGCGGTGTCCGCATGCAGCACCAGCAGGGCGTCGAGCACCGCCAAGTGCAGGTAGTCGAGGTCATCGGTGGCGGCTTTGACCGATTGCCGCGCCTGCGCGCGGGCGGCCAGGGCGGCGATGGTGCCCGGCGGCGGTTGGGTCAGGTCGGGCCGCAGCTCCAGCAGCCGGATGAGCCGCTCGTCGGGCAGGTCGGCCAACCAGGCACCCAGCGGCACCACCCGTGCCGGCGCGCCGGCCGCTTCGCCGCTGCCCTCCGCCGCGTTTTCGGTCATTGCCGACAAGGGTAAGCCAGCACGCCGGTGTCGCTACTGGCCACCGCATTTGCCACAATGTGAGCGTGGCAGACAACAAGCGGCAGAAGAAGCAGTACGTCGACCCAGGCTGGCCGGCGATCGACGGTGAGGACGACCATGCGGTGAGTGAGCTCGCGGCCGACCGCACCGGCGCGCTGTCGCCGTTCGGGGACCTGGAGTTCCCGCTGCCGTCCGACGACCTGCCCTACCTACATCCGGTCACCGTCGTCAACAGGTAGCGGTGTCCAACGGCGTTGAGGGTCGTCTACCCGGCTCGGCCGGGCGTCGCCTCTCCCACGTCGACGAAACGGGCGCGGCGCACATGGTCGACGTGACCCCCAAAGAGGCCACCAAGCGCACCGCGGTCGCGGCGGGCCGCCTGATCACCACCGCCGACGTCGTCGCGCTGATCGCGGCGGGCGGGTTGCCCAAGGGCGACGCGCTGGCCACCGCCCGCGTCGCGGGCATCATGGCCGCCAAACGGACCAGCGACCTCATTCCGCTCTGCCACCAGCTGGCCCTCACCGGCGTCGACGTGGACTTCGAGATCGGCGACACCGAGGTGACCATCACCGCGACCGTGCGCACCACCGACCGCACCGGCGTCGAGATGGAGGCGTTGACCGCCGTCAGCCTGGCCGCGCTGACGCTCTACGACATGATCAAGGCCGTCGACCCCGCCGCCCGCATCGACAACGTGCGGGTGCTGCGCAAAGAGGGCGGCAAAACCGGGACATGGACGCGGCCGTGAAATCCGGGCGAGTGGTCATCGCGTCGACGCGGGCGGCGACCGGGGTGTACGAAGACCGCTGCGGCCCAATCGTCGTCGACTGGCTCAACCAACGCGACATCGCCACCCCGCCACCGGTCGTCGTCGCCGACGGGCCGGCGGTGGCCGAGGCGCTGCTCGGCGCGATCGACGAAAACGCCGACGTGGTAATCACTTCCGGCGGCACCGGCATCTCGCCTACCGACCGGACCGCCGACACCACCGCCGACATCGTCGACTACCAGATCCCGGGGCTGGCCGACGCGATCCGGCGCTCCGGGCTTCCGAAGGTGCCGACGTCGATTCTGTCGCGGGGCGTCTGCGGGGTGCGGGGCCGTACCCTGATCATCAACCTGCCGGGCTCGCCCGGCGGGGTGAAGGACGGCCTCGGCGTGCTCGACGACGTCCTCGAGCACGCCCTGGATCAACTGGCGGGCGGAGACCACCAACGATGACCGACGTGTTACGCGCAGAGGTGACCGAACACGTCATCGAGCTGGCTGACCACGAGGCGCTGGTCGCCCACGCGTCGGCAGGCGCGGTTGTCGGGTTCGCCGGGGTGGTCCGCGACCACGACGGCGGACGCACGGTGACCCGGTTGGAGTACTCCGCGCATCCGTCCGCGCAGCAGACGCTGGCCGACGTGGCCGCCGAGATCGCCGCGGACTGTCACGGTGTGCGGGCGATCGCGGTCAGCCATCGCATCGGAACGCTGCACATCGGCGACGCGGCCCTGGTCGCGGCGGTGGCCGCCGACCATCGCGCGGCCGCATTCGAGACGTGTGCGCGGCTCGTCGACATGGTCAAGGAACGGCTTCCGGTCTGGAAGCACCAGTTCTTCGCCGACGGCTCCGAGGAGTGGGTGAACTCGGCTTAGCGGCTGCCCACCGGTCAGGCCGGCGGCAGCGGCGGAGCCGGCGCGGGCGCCGGCGGGGCGACCGGAAGGTTCGGCGCCGGCCCGCCCGGGGTGTCGGGCGTGGTCAGCGGACGTTGGGTCAGTGCCAGCAATGCATCCGTGCCGGTGATCTCCTGGGTCTGGATCGCGTGCCAGATCTCCTTGAGATAGCTGACGTTCGGGCTCTGCGTCGGCAGCTCAGAACGATCCGTCGTCGTGCCGGGGGGCAGATTCTCCGGGCTGGCCAGGTGCGGCACCCCTTCCGGCGGCACCGGAACCTCGCCGCTGACGACCTGGTTGGCCGCGTTGACCGCCGGGGCGGGGATGTCCACGGCGTTGAGCGGAGCCATCGGGTCGACGGGGGCCGGCGCGGGCGCCGGTTGCAGCGCCGGGTCGACCGACGCCGGGCTCTGCGGGGCATTCAGCGACCACAGCTGTGGCTGTTCCGCAGGCACCAAGCCCTCGTCGACGCCCTCGGCGATGACGTCCCAGTCCCCGACGGTCTGCGTGACCGTGTCCTCGATCGGTGGGGCCGGAGGCGCGGGCGCCGGTGGTGGCGGTGGTGGGGCCTCGGGCAGGGGTGCCGCGAGCGCGTCAACCGGGGGTGGCGGTGGTGCCAGCGGGTCGACCGGCGGCGGCGGTGGTGGGGCCTCGGGCAGCGGGGCCGACAGCATGTCGACCGGCGCCGGGGGTGGCGGTGGTGCCAGCGGGTCGACCGGCGGCGGTGGTGGGGCCTCGGGCAGCGGGGCCGACAGCATGTCGACCGGCGCCGGGGGTGGCGGTGGTGCCAGCGGGTCGACCGGCGGCGGTGGTGGGGCCTCGGGCAGCGGGGCCGACAGCATGTCGACCGGCGCCGGGGGTGGCGGTGGTGCCAGCGGGTCGACCGGCGGCGGAGGCGGCAGCACGCCGTTGAGAGCCGGCGCGTCGAGCGGTTGTGGCTCGTCCTTGACGACGTTGCGGGGCGTATGCCCGGAAAGCGGTCCCCCGCAGGACGGCCAGGCGCCCTTGCCCTGGGTCGCCAGCACGCGCTCTGCGACCGCGATCTGCTCTTCCTTGGTGGCCAGGTGCGCAGCCGGCGCGAACTCCTTGCCGCCGTGGCCGGCCCACGTACCGGGCGCGAACTGCAGACCGCCGTGATATCCGTTGCCGGTGTTGATGGCCCAGTTGCCGCCGGATTCACACCTGGCGACCTGATCCCATTCGTGGTCGGTGGCTGCGTTCGCGTGCCCGGCGAGAACAATGCTTCCGCCGCCGATGACTGCGCCGGTGAAGGCGACTTTCGCGACGTTTACGGCTGATGCAGTGGGCTTGCGGTGTCGTCCACTCATGCGTGCGCTAGGTCCTCTCGTCGGCGCCCGCGAGGTCAGCTGTCGGGTTCGGGCTGGAGAGGTCGCCCGGCCGGCATCGTCGGTGATGACGACGACGGCTTCACCCCAAGGAGCCGAAAGGCTCCGAGTCCGCTGCTGTTCGGCGGACCGGTTGGGTCCCCCGCCTCCATCCGAGTTGGTCGGTCGTGGTGCCGTGCGCCAGCGGATGGAGTTCGGCGCGGCTGAGCACGGCGGGCCGATCGATTTCGTGGTCGACGGCTTGGGCTGAACCGTAACGGCTCGCCGCGGACCCGTCATCTTTTGTCGATAACGGCGTTTCCGGAGGCGGCAAATATTAAAAGGGCTCTAAAGGCCCAGCAAAGTAGCCCGTTTTCGCAGGACTGTACGGCGATACATCCGGCCGTAGCCAGCCTGTGACCATTTCGTTATGTGAGGTAAATCACGGCTAACCGCCGGCGAACGGGGGAAGGACGTCGACGGTTTGCGCGTCGCGCAGCACCGTCGACGTATCCCGCACGGCGATCCCGTCGCACAGAAAGGTGCAGCGCAACAACACTTTTGCCAATTTCGCATCGCGCGTACCGAGCCGGTCGACCAGTTCGGCGACCGTCGTTCCGGGTCCGATCCGGATTGTCTCCGCATCGTTACCTGCCGCGGCCCGTGCGGCCGCGAAATAGCGCACGGTCACCTGCACCGTCGTGGTCGACGTCATCGCGCTACCCGCCGATCGCGCTCATCGGCCGGTCCGGCTGTATGAAACCGGGATCGTTGATGCCGTGGCCGGCGGCCTTGACCCACATCGCGGCGCGCCACGCGGCCTCGATCGCGTCGTCGTCGGCGCCGGTACGGAGCAGCCGGCGCAGGTCGGTCTCCTCCCGCGCGAACAGGCAGTTGCGGACCTGGCCGTCGGCGGTCAACCGGGTGCGGTCACAGGCCGAACAGAAGGCGTGCGACACCGAGGCGATGACGCCGACCTTGCCCACTACCCCGGTGTCGCCGGTGACCTGCCACAGTTGCGCCGGAGCCGAACCCCGCGGTGCGGGATCCGGTGTCAGCTCGAAGTGCCGCCCCAAGACGTCGAGTACCTCGTCGGCGCTGATCGCCCGGTCGCGTTGCCACTGGTGTTCGGCGTCCAACGGCATCTGCTCGATGATGCGCAGCTGGTATCCGTGCTCGAGGCAGAACCGCAGCAGCGCGACCGCGTCGTCGAGGCCGGTGACGGGGTCGAGCACCGCGTTGACCTTGACCGGGTTCAGCCCGGCGGCCTTGGCGGCCTGCAGCCCGGCGAGCACGTCGGGCAGCCGGTCGCGGCGGGTGATGCGGGCGAAGCGCGCCGCGTCGACGGTGTCCAGCGATATGTTGATCCGGTCCAGGCCGGCCCGCTTCAACTTCGCCGCCCGCTTGTCGAGCCCGATTCCGTTGGTGGTCAATGTGATCTCCGGGCGGGGCCGCAACGCAGCCGTCGCGGCGACGATGTCTTCCAGGCCTTTGGCCACCAACGGCTCGCCGCCGGTGAAGCGCACGTTGGTGATACCGAGCCGCGTCACGGCGACAATTAACAGCCGGATCAGCTCGTCGGGGGACAGCAGCGCGTCGGTGGGCAGCCAGTCCATGCCGTCGGCGGGCATGCAGTAGGTGCAGCGCAGGTTGCATCGGTCGGTCAGCGACACTCGCAGATCGGTGGCCACCCGGCCGAAGGTGTCGATCAGCGGACCGGAGGTGGGCGCGGGTCGAGCCGGTCCCAGCGACGGCACGCCCAGATCGATGAGGGTCATGCGGGCGCTCGCGTTGCGTTGAAGGCCGAGTGCACCTGGTCGACGGGCACGATCTCCTTACCGAGCGGCACCAGCGAGACCGGAACCATCTTGAGGTTGGCCAGCGCCAGCGGGATGCCGATGATGGTGACCGCCATGGCCGCCGCGCTGACGATATGACCGATGGCCAGCCAGATCCCGAACAGGATCACCCAGATGACGTTGCCGATCAGCGCGCCCGGCCGGGTGCCCGGCTTCTCGACGATGGTGCGGCCGAACGGCCACAACGCATAGGAGGCGATCCGCAGGGCGGCGAACCCGAACGGAATCGTGATGATCAGGACGAAGCAGAGCAGGGCCGCCAGCAGATAACCCAGCGCCAGCCACAGGCCGCCGAAGATCAACCAGATGACGTTCAGGATCAGGCGCATTTCACCTCCAGCGGTCGTTCCAGCCTACCCAGTCGGGAGTACGGTTGCCCTGGAGTAGGTGATCGCAATGGCATCCCAGTCAAGGACATTGGTCGGTGATCGGCAGGATCCGCTGCGGGTTCGCTATCAAACCGAACCCGGGCCCGCGCAGATCACCGATCGGGCCAGGGCCGTGCGCGGTGCCGAACTCGACCCGTTCCACGGCCGCGTCGTTGCGGGCACCCGCGGCGGCGAATCCGTGCTGAGCATCGGGGCGCATGCGGCCGTCGGCGGCTACCACGACGACCCCAACCCTGGGGACATGCTCTGCGCGGCGCTGGCGGCCTGTTTCGATTCCACGTTGCGAATGATCGCCAACCGGCTTGGCGTGCGGCTGACCCGGCTCGACGTGGAGGTGGCCGCCGACGTCGACGTCCGCGGCGCGCTCATGGTCGACCGCGACGTTCCGGTCGGATTCAGCGCGATGCGGTGCACCGTCGATTTGGCGACGGCCGAGGGCACACCGGCGAACCTGACGGAAGCCATGGTCGCCTCGGCAGAGAACTGCTGCATCGTGATGAACACATTGCGCGCCGGTGTACCCGTGACGACCGAGGCGCATTTCACCGACCAGTGAGGGCTAATGAGGATGCTGGGGCGCAAGGCCGCCGAGTAAGATCACTCCATCGCGTCCCGATGCAGGCGGGACGCGTTCGTCATGTGAGAGCTTCCGAAAGACAGTAGGTGAGACCAGTGCCGACCGGCCGCGTGAAATGGTACGACGCCGAGAAGGGCTTCGGGTTCCTGTCGCAGGAGGACGGCGAGGACGTCTACGTCCGGTCCTCCGCGCTGCCCGCCGGCGTCGAGACCCTCAAGGCCGGCCAGCGGGTGGAGTTCGGCATCGCCTCGGGCCGTCGGGGCCCGCAGGCGCTGAGCGTGACGATCATCGACCCGCCGCCGAGCCTGACCCGCACCCGTCGCGAGGCGGCCGCCGCGGAGCGCAAGCACAGCCCCGACGAACTGCACGGGATGATCGAAGACATGATCACGCTGCTGGAGAGCGCGGTGCAGCCCGACTTGCGCAAGGGCCGCTACCCGGACCGCAAGACCGCGCGGCGGGTGTCCGAGGTGGTGCGCGCCGTGGCCCGCGAACTGGAGCGCTGAGCCCCCCGGGCGCCGAATCTGAGCTTGTGCACGAAGCGCCCTGGGATTCCGGTGCATAAGTTCAGGATCGACGGGTAGAACCGAGGGGTGAGCTATGTCGCCGACAAGTCCAAGTCAGCAGGCGAGTTCAACCGCGACACCGACTACATCACGACCCGCATCACCGCCGACGGCCGCGACGGCTATCCCGTCGAGCCCGGCCGCTACCGGCTGATCGTGGCGCGGGCCTGCCCGTGGGCCAACCGCACCATCATCGTGCGCAGGCTGCTGGGCCTGGAAGACGTGCTGTCCATTGGTTTTTGCGGCCCCACCCACGACGAGCGCAGCTGGACCTTCGACCTCGACCCCGACGGGGTGGACCCGGTGCTGAAGATCCCTCGCCTGCAGGACGCCTATTTCAAGCGGTTTCCCGGCTACCCGAAGGGCATCACGGTGCCCGCGATCGTCGACGTGCCGACCGGGCAGGTGGTCACCAACGACTTCGCGCAGATGACGCTGGACTTCTCCACCGAGTGGACGCAGTACCATCGCGACGGCGCGCCGCAGCTGTATCCCGAACCGCTGCGCGACGAGATCGACGAGGTGGCCCAACGCATCTACACCGAGGTCAACAACGGCGTGTACCGCTGCGGGTTCGCCGGGTCCCAGCAGGCCTACGACAAGGCCTACGACCGGTTGTTCGCCGCGCTGGACTGGCTGTCGGACCGGCTGAAGGACCAGCGGTATCTGGTCGGCGACACCATCACCGAGGCCGACGTGCGGCTGTTCACCACGCTGGCCCGCTTCGACCCGGTGTATCACGGGCATTTCAAGTGCAACCGGCAGAAGCTTTCCGAGCTGCCGGTGCTGTGGGCCTACGCACGCGATCTCTTCCAGACACCGGGCTTCGGCGACACCATCGACTTCGTGCAGATCAAGCAGCACTACTACATCGTGCACACGGACATCAACCCGACGCAGGTGGTGCCCAACGGGCCCGACCTGTCGAACTGGTTGACGCCGCACGGTCGGGAAGCGTTGGGCGGCAGTCCGTTCGGCGATGGCACCCCGCCGGGCCCGACGCCGCAGAGCGAACGCGTCCCCGAGGCCCACACCGCCGGTTGAGCTGCGCACCTCTTCGCCCAAAGGGACAAACGGGCGAGAAAGTGCGAGTAGAACGCGCCAATACGTCGATCTCGGCGTGGGGATTACGGCCAGACCGTGCGCACCGACCACTCGGCGTGCGGCACCGGGAACTCGTTGCCGTCCTCGTCGCGCACCAGCGTCGGCAACTGCACGACGAAGCCGAACAGCTTACCGCGGTGCGGGTCGACGGTGGGGATGGTGACCGCGTTGCGGCTGCCGGGCCGGAACTCGTCGACGACGTCCTCGCCCTCGTAGGTGCGCACCAGCACCCACGGGGCGCGGGAGATCGCCGGCGGCACCGACAGCTGCACGGTGTGTTCCGCGTCGACGGTCAGTTCGCCTCCGGCGCGCGGGATTTCGCAATCGGTCGGGTTGAGCACCTGGCAGTACTGGTACGGGCCGACCCTGGTGAGCTGACCGTCGGTGTAGGCGCTGATCTCCGGATGTGCGGGCCGCGGGTCCTGGCCCAGCCGCCAGATCAGCACCCCGGTCCCGATCGCAGCCAACACCGCCACGACCGCCAACCCGGCGACGACGCGTTTCACCGACGCCTCACCGCCGCGGGATCCGGTCGGCCTCCCTCCTGCTCGGCCAGCACGGGACGGTTGCCGCCGAAGCCCGGGATCAGCGAGTCGCCGCGGTAGCTGACCACCGTCTGGGCCAGGCCGAGAATCAACAGCGCGGTGATCGCGGTGAACCCGGCCCACAGTTCGGTGTAGATCAACACGCCCATCGCGCCACCGGCGACCCAGGCCAACTGCAGCAACGATTCCGAACGCCCGAACGCCGACGCGCGGGAGCGCTCGGGCAGGTCGTCCTGCAGCGACGCGTCCAGGGAGGCTTTGGCGATCGCGCTGGCGCCCGATGTGATCAGCGTGGCGGCCGCCGCCACCAGCAGGTTGCCGCTGACCGCGGTGAGCAGGGCGCCGACGGTGACCGCGGTCGCGCAGCGCACCACCAACTGCGCCGGGTGGCCGAGCCTGAGCCGGGCGCTGGTGAAGTTCCCCGCGAAGTTGCCGATCGCCGCGGCGGCCCCGATCAACCCGAGGATCTGTAGCTGCTCCCATCCGCTGGCGTCGTGCGACTTGGCGACGAACGCCGGATACAGGAACAGGAAGCCGACCATCACCTTGACCGTGCAGTTGCCCCACAGCGCGGTGATCGAGTTGCGGCCCAACGGCTGCCGCGCCGCGCCGCTCGCGGGCTGCGCCTCAGAGTCGCGGCGCAGCTCGCCGGTGCGGCCGTGGTAGCTCAGCGTCGCGGGCACCTCACCCTCGGTGACCTCGACCCACTTCGGTATCCGCATCGCCAGCACCGCACCGGCCACCGTCGCCACGACCACGATGTACAGCGCTCCGGGCGCGTCGAACAGGTTGAACAGATACTCCGCACCCGCGGCGATCAACCCGCCGGCCATGGTCCCGCCGAGCAGCCCGAAGATCGTCAGCCGCGAGTTCACCCGCACCAGATCGATCGTCGGCGGCAGCACCCGCGGTGCCACCGCGCCGCGCAGCACGCTGAATGACTTGGACAGCACCATCATTCCCAGCGCGCACGGGTACAGCACCCACGACGGGAAGCTGCCGGTCGCCCCGTCGTAGTTCATGATCAACACCAGCGCCAACACGGTGCGCAACAGAAACGACATCGCCAGCGCGACACGGCGGCCGTGCTGCAGCCGGTCGAGGGCAGGACCGATCAGGGGAGCGACGACCGCGAACGGTGCGATGGTGATCAGCAGGTAGAGCGCGACCCTGCTCTTGCTCTCCGCGGTGGCCGCCGCGAAGAACAAGGTGTTGGCCAACGCGACGGCCATCGCGGCGTCGACGGCGAAGTTCGCGACCACCGGCCAGGTCAGCGCGGTCAGCCCGGACTTGTCGGCGCCGTCGGCTGTCGCGGCCCGGTGCACCAGGCCATACATCTTGGACCCGACTTCGCGGCTGCGCGCGGCGGCCGCTCGCGTCACGGTGATCTTCTCGCCGGCCGCGGCACCCGTTCCCGGCGGCGGGGTCGAGTAGCGGTACCGGCGCTCCGACTCGTCCAGCGGCGGCAACCACCGATTCGCGCTCGGGGTGGCGTCGGCCCGCCGCGCCCGGCGATAGCCGCCGTCGCTGGGATAGTTGGCCATCCCCGGGTGCTCGCCCGCGCGCGGATCGGCCCAGTCGTCTTCCGCCGCGGGCGGGCGCGGCGGGTAATAGCGAGGGTCACGCCGACCCGCCGGGTCCCGGTGGTCACGCCGCGGTCCGGTCACGAAGTCGATTGTCCACCATCGGTGCGACAGTGGCCGGGTAGCCGACCGGTGTGGCTACCGGTGTCCCGGTCAGGCAGTATGAATGGCGATGGACAGCGTGACCGAATCGCCCGGGCACGGCGCGGCGGCACCGGCCGAACGCCCGGACCTGGAGACGGTGCTGATGGGTGCCGTCGATCTGGCGCGCGCGGCGATCGTCGAGCACAGCGGCGAAGACACCGTCGGGGAGTATCTCGGGGCCGGCTTTGAGGACCCCACCGCGGCGACCCACCGGTTCCTCGCGGACATGCCCGGTTACCGGGGCTGGCAGTGGGCCGTCGTCGTCGCGGCCGCGCCGGGCGCCGAGCAGGCCACGATCAGCGAAGTCGTCCTGGTACCGGGGCCGACGGCGTTGCTGGCACCCAAGTGGGTGCCCTGGGAGGAACGCATCAAACCGGGTGACCTGAGCCCCGGGGACCTGCTCGCCCCGGCGACCGACGACCCCCGCCTGGTGCCCGGCTACATGTCCAGCGGTGACCCGCAGGTCGACGAGGTCGCCGCGGAGATCGGCCTGGGCCGACGGCATGCGCTGAGCCCGTGGGGACGCCGGGCGGCCGCGCAGCGCTGGCACGACGGCGACTTCGGCCCCAACTCGGCGATGGCCCGGTCGACGCGGCGGGTGTGTCGGGACTGCGGCTTTTATGTTCCGCTGTCGGGATCGCTGGGCGTGATGTTCGGGGTGTGCGCCAACGAATTCTCCGCCGACGGACACGTCGTCGACTCCGAATACGGCTGTGGCGCCCACTCGGACACCCCGCAGCCGCCGGGCAGCGGCTCTCCGCAGTTCGCGCCGTACGACGACGGTGTGCTGGATCTGACCGAGCCGGCCGACTAGCGTTCGGCGACGGCCTTGATCCGGGCCAGGGTCTGGTTCATGCCGTCGACGAGTTCACGTTCGAAACTCTCCACGCCGCCCATGAACGCGTTGGTGAGCTTGGTGGAGATGGGTTTGACGCCGTTCTGGGCGTGCCGGGTCTCCACCAGCCGGGTGCCGGTGTCGGTGGGTTCGAGCTCGTAGCTCCACACCGTTCCGTTCTCGTTCACCCGGAACGCGAGCTTCTTCTCCGGAACGAACTCCGTGATACGGCTCGTGGTGGGCCAGAACTGAAAGCCGCGGCGGTTGAAGTTGATGGTGCGGCTGCCTACCCGCGGTGCACCGCCCAGGACGATCATGCGCCGGCACTGCGGGCTCCACTCCGGCATCCGACGCAGATCCGAGATCACCTCCCAGACCTTCGAGACCGGAGCGTTGATGTCGATCTCGGCCTGTAGCACCGGAGCTGCCATGGCGATCCCCTTGTCTGGTTTCGGAATTCAGTCCAGTCCGTGCTGTGCGCCACGAGCACCGCGGCGCACAGCGTGACGCTGCCACAGAAATATCGATGTGCCAAGGGCGCCGACCCCGAGCCCGGCCACCGCGTACGGCCGCCACTGCGCCAACTCGGGCATGGTGAACGACAGCACCGCGGCGATCACCCAGCCCGCCCCGATCACCACGATGACCGGCCACGGGTTGAGCAGGGCGGGCGGTAACAGCGGGGGTGGCGGAACCTTGGGTGACATCGCTGCTCAACCTAGCCGATCGCTAGTCTGCTGCACGTGAACGTCGTTGACGTCGCCGACCCCGCCGACCCGCGGCTCGACGACTTTCGCGATCTCAACAGCGTGGATCGCAGACCCGATCTGCCCACCGGCAAGGGGCTGGTCATCGCCGAAGGGGTACTGGTGGTCCAGCGGATGTTGGCGTCACGCTTCACTCCGCGCGCGATGATGGGCACCGACCGGCGCCTCGCCGAACTCGCCGCCGACCTCGACGGCGTCGACGCCCCGTACTACCGGGTCTCCGCCGAGGTGATGGCCGACGTCGTCGGGTTCCATCTCAACCGCGGCGTGCTGGCGTCGGCGTCGCGTCCCGGCGAGTTGACGCTCACACAGGTGCTTGCCGGCGCCCGCACCATCGCCGTGCTCGAGGGCGTCAACGACCACGAGAACCTCGGGTCGATCTTCCGCAACGCCGCGGGCCTCGACGTCGACGCGGTGGTGTTCGGTGCCGGATGCGCCGACCCGCTCTACCGGCGCGCGGTGCGGGTGTCGATGGGTCATGCGCTGCTGGTGCCGTACGCCTGGGCTTCCGACTGGCCGTGCGATCTGTATCTGTTGCGCGACAACGGGTTTCGACTACTGGCCATGACGCCCGATCCGGCGGCACGCACAGTGGCCGACGCGATGACCGCCGTCGCGCACGAGAGGGTGGCCATCCTCGTCGGGGCGGAGGGCCCGGGGCTCACCAAACGCGCGATGGCGGCCAGCGATCTGCGGCTGCGGATCCCGATGTCGCGGGGCACCGACTCGCTCAACGTCGCCACGGCTGCCGCCCTGGCGTTCTACGAGCGGGCTAGGTTGAACCCGTGACCGACGAGTCGACGCCGTGGGCGATGGGGTTGACCGTCGCCGCGTTCGTCGCGGCGGTCACCGCGGCGGCGGTGGTGGTGCTCAGCCTGGGGTTGATGCGGGTCCATCCGCTGTTGGCCGTCGGTCTGAACCTGGTCGCGGTCGGCGGGCTGGCGCCGACGGTGTGGGGCTGGCGCAGGCTGCCGGTCTGGCGCTGGTTCGTGCTGGGTTCGGGTGTCGGAGTGGCCGGGGCGTGGCTGGCGCTGCTGGCCATCGCCGTCGGCGGGTGACGGTTTCCCTCGCCGAGCGGCCGTGCTACCGGCTGTTGGAGCGCACGCCCAACAACACGTCCTCCCACGCCGGCACCGGCGGCTTGCCCTTGCGGGGCCGGGCCGACTTGGTGGGGGCAGGCGGCTCGGGTTCGGGCGCGGCCTGCGACACCGGGGCCTGCTGCTCGGGCGGCGTCGGCTCCTCGTGGTCGAGCTCGGCGACGGGCGCGACGGGCCGCAGCGGCCGGGCGAAGTCCGGATCGATGAGCTCACAGGCGGCGTCGTCGAACGCGGTCACCGTGCCGCCGTGGGCGCCGGGAGTGAACCGGAAGTGCGCCACGTTGTCGGACATGCCGGCCTTCCACGCCAGCTGCACGGTCCAGCGGCCGTCCTCGTTGCGCCACGCGTCCCAGTTGGTCGCGTCCGGATCCAGGCCCCTGGCGATCAGGGCCGTCGTCACCGTCTCGAGAAGAGTCAGCACCGAGGGGCCGTCGGCCAGCACCGGATGGGCCGCGGTGGCCAACTCGGCGGCGCGCGCACGTTCCAGCAGGACGGGGTGCGCGAACCGTTCGACGCGTTCGACGTCGACGCCGGCGGCGGCCGCGACCTGTTCGACGGATGCGCCCGCTCGAATCCTGGATTGAATCTCTTTGGGACGCAGCACGTTCGGAACCTCTGAATCGCTTCGTGGTTGGCTCGACGCGGCCTTGTCGCCGCGCACGGCGGCCCGCAGCCGGTCGTCTGACAAAAGGGCGAACTTCTCGCCGGAGTCGGCCTCGCAGACGATGTGTTTGCCGTCGACGTCAAGCCCAACGACTTTGAGTTCTCGCATGCCGACCTCCTCAGGGCTAGCGCCAAGCCCGATCAACCGGACCCTACTGCGTTATCTCCCCGTTACCGCGTAGACACGCGGTGAGGTCAGAGCCGTTCCACCACCCAGTCGACGCAGGCGGTCAGCGCGCTCACGTCGTCGGGCTCGACGGCGGGGAACATCCCGATGCGCAGCTGGTTGCGGCCGAGTTTGCGGTAGGGCTCGGTGTCGACGATCCCGTTGGCGCGCAATGTGGCCGCCACAGCGCCGGCATCGATGTCGTCGGAGAAGTCCACGGTGCCCACCACCTGCGAGCGCAGCTGCGGATCGGTGACGAACGGCGTGGCGAACTGCGAGGCCTCGGCCCAGCTGTACAGCCTCTGCGAGGAGTCCGCGGTGCGCTTGACCGCCCAGTCCAGGCCGCCGTTGCCCAGCATCCAGTCGAGCTGCTCGGCGAACATGATCAGGGTGCCGATCGCCGGGGTGTTGTAGGTCTGGTTCTTGCTGCTGTTGTCGATCGCGATCGGCAGCGACAGGAACTCGGGCACCCAGCGTCCCGAGGAGGCGATGGCCTCGACGCGGGCCAGCGCGGCCGGTGACAGGATCGCCACCCACAGGCCGCCGTCGCTGGCGAAGTTTTTCTGCGGCGCGAAGTAGTAGGCGTCGACCTCGCGGATGTCCACGGGCAGCCCACCCGCCGCCGATGTGGCGTCGATCGCGACCAACGCGTCCCCGGAGCCGCCCGGTCGCTGCACGGGAACCGCGACGCCCGTTGAGGTTTCGTTGTGCGCCCAGGCGATGACGTCGACGGACGGGTCAGCCTGGGGCTGGGGGGCGCTGCCGGGGTCGGCCTTGACGACGACGGGGTCGCCGACGAACGGGTTCTTGGCCACCGCCGAGGCGAACTTGCTGCTGAACTCGCCGTAGGTCAGGTGTAGCGAGCGTTTGTCGATCAGGCCGAACGCGGCGGCGTCCCAGAACGCGGTGGTGCCGCCGTTGCCGAGGACGACCTCGTAGCCGTCGGGCAGCGAGAACAGCGCACGCAGTCCGTCGCGGACCCGGCCGACGAGGTTTTTGACCGGGGCCTGCCGGTGCGAGGTGCCGAACAGATCGCCGGCGTCGGCCAGCGCGCGCAACTGTTCGGGGCGAACCTTGGAGGGACCACAGCCGAACCGTCCATCGCCGGGCTTGAGGTCGTCGGGAATCGTCAGTTCGGCCATGCGGTCAAGAGTAATGACCGGTCCTGCGGGGTTCGCCCGAGGGAGGGGCCCGGGTAGAAACGCCGAGAAGTTAGAAAATGTAGCCAAACCGTTATGCATCGGTGTCCGATCGGTCATACTTGGACGCGGGTCGGGGGACCACAATTTCAAGCCCGTTCTGGGGGGCACCTGATGACGCGGAAGATTTTCGGTTCCCCGCCGACCTGTGTGGCGGCCGCGATGCTTTGTGTCGCGACGCTCGCCGTGGGATCGCCGGCTCAGGCCAGCGGCGACGAGGGCGACGCGGTGCTGGACCTGATCAACGCCACCCGGGCCGCCAACGGCTGCGGCCCGCTCGCGCTAAACCCGCAGCTGACGGCCGCCGCCGCGCGGCACGCTCTCGACGTTCTGCACAACGGCGCCGAAGGCCATGTCGGCACGGACGGGTCGTCGATCTCGCAGCGGGTGCGCGACGCCGGCTACGCCACGAACGGCTCGGTCGGCGAGGTCGTCTTCTGGGGTACCGGCGCGGCGCGTAACCCGGCCGCCGCGGTGCAGTGGTGGATGAACAGCCCGGGCCATCGCGCGATCATCACCGACTGCGGCTTCACCGAGGCCGGGTTCTCGGCGGTGAGCAACGGCCGCAAGATGTCGGCGGCAGGCGATTTCGGTAAGCGGTAGACACGCTTTCCTTGTGACCCACGTCACGTTGTGGCGGTGCCTGCTGGCCGGGTCACTTCGCGCGAGCGGGCCTATCAAATATGCGATACCTGCGGTACTGTGTACATCTGCCCGGTTGATGTAAACCGCACAGGAGGCTTCGTATGGCCCGGACACGGATCGTCAGGCGTTGGCGTCGCAACATGGAGATCGGCGACAGCCCCGAAGACAAGGCGTACGCCGAGTTGCTCAACACGCTCTCCGAGGGGTCGGTGCGACGCAACTTCAACCCGTACACCGACATCGACTGGGATTCCCCGGAGTTCGAGGTCATCGACAACGACCCGCGCTGGATCCTGCCGGCCACCGACCCGTTCGGGCGCCATCCCTGGTATCGGTCACAGCCGATCGAGCGGCAGATCGAGATCGGGATGTGGCGGCAGGCCAACGTCGCCAAGGTGGGGCTGCACTTCGAGTCGATCCTGATCCGTGGGCTGATGGAGTACGCGTTCTGGACGCCCAACGGATCGCCGGAATACCGGTACTGCCTGCACGAGGCGGTCGAAGAGTGCAACCACACCATGATGTTTCAGGAGATGGTGAACCGCATCGGCGCCGACGTGCCCGGTATGCCGCGGCTGCTCAAGTGGGTTCAGCCGGTGATCCCGTTGGTCGCCGGGCCGCTGCCGATCCCGTTCTGGTTCGGCATCCTCGCCGGGGAAGAACCGATCGACCACACGCAGAAGAATGTGCTGCGGGAGGGCCGCAAGCTGCACCCGATCATGGAACGGGTGATGGCGATCCACGTCGCCGAGGAGGCCCGCCACATCTCGTTCGCCCACGAGTACCTGCGCAAGCGGGTCCCGCACCTGCCGCGCCGCAAGCGGTTCTGGTTGTCGCTGTATGTTCCGCTGGTCATGCGGATCCTGTGCTCGGCGATCATCGTTCCGCCGCGGGCGTTCTGGAAGGAGTTCGACATTCCGCGCTCGGTGCGTAAGGAAGTGTTCTTCCGCTCGCCGGAGTCGCGCCAGATGCTGCGCGACATGTTCGGTGACGTTCGGATGCTGTGCCACGACACCGGGTTGATGAACCCGGTCGCGAAGCTGATGTGGCGGATCTGCAAGATCGACGGCCCGCCAAGCCGCTACCGCAGCGAGCCGGCCCGCCAGCACGTCGTCGCCGCCGCGTAACCCCAAGGACGCGGGAGACTTTCGTGCCCCATGTGATCACCCAGTCGTGTTGTGGCGACGGGTCGTGTGTCTTCGCCTGCCCGGTGAACTGCATCCACCCGACACCGGACGAACCCGGCTTCGCCACCGCCGAGATGCTCTACATCGATCCGGCGGCGTGCGTCGACTGCGGCGCATGTGTGTCGGCCTGCCCGGTCGGAGCGATCGTGCCGCACACCCGATTGACACCCGAGCAGCTGCCGTTCGTCGCGCTCAACGCCGCGTTCTATCCCGAGCGCGAGGGCAAGGTACCCCCGACGTCCAAGCTGGCGCCCGTGCCGGACGCGCCGAGGATCGATCCGCGGCCCGGTGGGCCGCTGACGGTCGCGATCGTCGGTTCCGGGCCCGCGGCGATGTATGCCGCCGACGAGCTGCTCAGCCAGCGCGGTGTGCGGGTCAACGTCTTCGAGCGGCTGCCCGCCCCGTACGGCCTGGTGCGCGCGGGCGTGGCGCCCGATCACCAGAGCACCAAACGGGTGACGCGGTTGTTCGACAAGATCGCCGACCGCCGCGGGTTCACCTTCTACCTCAACGTCGAGGTGGGATCGGACCTCACCCACGCCGAGTTGCTGGCTCACCACCACGCGGTGCTCTACGCTGTCGGCGCACCGAACGACCGCCGCCTCGACATCCACGGGATGGGATTGCCCGGCACCGGCACCGCCACCGAGATCGTCGCGTGGTACAACGGGCATCCCGAATTCGCCGGGTTGCCAGTCGATCTCGGACACGAGCGGGTGGTCCTCATCGGCAACGGCAACGTCGCGCTCGACGTCGCCCGAATCCTCACCACGGACCCCGAAAGGCTTGCGCGTACCGACATCGCCGATCACGCGCTGGCCGCGCTGCGCGACTCGAAGGTCGCCGAGGTGGTGGTCGCCGCCCGGCGCGGTCCCGCGGATTCGGCGTTCACGCTGCCGGAGTTGATCGGGCTGTCGGCGACCTGCGATGTGGTGCTCGACGCCGCGGACCACGAACGTGTCGCCAAGGATCTGGCCGCGGCGACCGATTCGTTGACGCGCAACAAGTTGGAGGTCTTGAGCCGGCTCGGTGACGCCGCCGCCGCGGCCACCCGGCCGCGGATTCGGTTGGCCTACCAGTTGACGCCGCGACGGGTGCTCGGCGAGCGGCGCTCTGAAGGTGTCGAGTTCACCGTGACGGGCAGCGACGACGTCCGCCGGCTCGACGCCGGGTTGGTGCTGACCTCAATCGGCTACCGCGGCAGGCCGATTCGCGATCTCCCGTTCGATGATGCCAAGGGTGTGGTGCCCAACGACGGCGGCCGGGTGCTCGACCCGTCGACGGGTGCGCCGGTGCGCGGCAGCTACGTGGCCGGCTGGATCAAACGCGGGCCGACCGGGTTCATCGGCACCAACAAGTCCTGCGCCGCCGAGACCGTGCACCACCTGGTCGCCGACTACAACGACGGCCTGTTGCCCGATCCCGCCCGGGCCAAACCCGCCGCGCTGGACCGGCTGGTCCGAAGCCGACGGCCCGACGTGGTGGACGCGGCGGGGTGGAAGGCGATCGACGCCGCGGAGATCGCGCGCGGTGGCGAGCAGCGTCCGCGCCGGAAGTTCACCGACGCCGCCGACATGGTCGCGGTCGCGGCCGACGCGCCGCCACCGCCGTTGCGCGAGCGCGTGCTGGCCGGTTTGCGGCGCTGACACGGCGCTTATTTGGCGCTTATCTGGCGCCGAAAGTTCGGTTCGTGACGGAATTCCGCCGATTCTCGTCATAAACCGTACGTTCGGCGGTATAGCAAACAGCATGAACGCTTCGGCATACGTCGGTCGGGTCGGAAGTCTGGCAGTGGCGCTGGGGGTCGGTCTCGCGGTGGCCACCGGGTACGGCTCGGGAACCGCGTGGGCCGATCCGTCCGAGCCGGGCGCGTCGAGCGCAGAGTCGGCGGCGTCGGAAGTGTCGAATGCCGGCAATGCGGAAGCGGCGGAACCGGCCGCGACGGAGGACGTCGACGCAGACGCCGAGCCGGAGGCCGAAGACGAGCCTGAGCCGGACCCCGAGGACGCATTCGAGCCGGAGCTCGATGACGAGCCCGAACCCGAGTCGGGCATCGACGACGAGGTCGAAGCTGAGCCCGAGCCGGAGAGCGACGTCGAGCCCGCGATCGAGCAATCCGACGGCAGCGACGGGACGGTCCCCGAAGAGCCCGACGAAGCGCACCCGGCCGCGATGAACAACACCGGCCGGCTCGACGTCGACGACGACATCGCCGACGAGGTGTCGGTCGATGAGCCCGCCGACGTCTCGATGCCCGCCACCGCCGAAGTGTCGATCACGTCGTCTGCCGCCCCGACCGAGTCGCCGAGCGCAGCGACGACCAACCCGCTGAACGCACCCGCGTTTCCCTCGCTTCGGCTGTGGCCCACCGCGTTCGACCCGGCCACCGCCATCACCTATGTGACGGGCATCGCGGTCAGCCTCGTCAACGCCGTGCTGGCGCCGTTCACCGCCGGCCTGCCCGCACCGCCCAGCGGCCCGCCGACCGTGTGGACGCTGCTGGCGTGGGTGCGGCGCGAACTCTTCAACACCACGCCCAATATCTCGGCCGAACTGCCGCCCTACACACAGAGTCTCGTCGACGGCGAGGTGATCATCACCGGCAACGTCGGCATCACCGATCCCGACGGCGACCCGATGACCTTCACCGTCGTCGGCAGGCCGCTCAACGGCGGTGTGGTCGACGTCGACGCCGAGGGCAACTTCACCTACCGGCCGATGAACGCGATGGCCGCGGTCGGCGGCTGGGACTCGTTCACGGTGGTGGCCGACGATCAGGCGGCGGGCCTGCACGTCCACGGTCTCGGCGGGCTGTTGCAGTTCGTGCCGATCGTGGGCAACCTGGTGTACCCCGGTGGCGGGCACCGCGCGACCCGAACCATCACCGTCAACGTCACCCGCGTCGAGGGAGTCGATCTGTCCTTCCCTGACGAATTCCATTGGGGCGTCGCACATTCGGGGTTCCAGGCTGAAGGAGGGCCCGGGGTTCCGATGGACGTGAACTCCGACTGGTACCGGTGGACGCACGACCCGTTCAACCAGCTGTTGGGGTTGACCAGAGGGGTGCCGGAAGACGGGCCGGGTGCCTACCTCAAGTACGACGACGACGCCGAGCTGGCTCGCGAAGAGCTCGGCATGAACACTTTCCGGATGGGTATCGAGTGGAGCCGCATTTTCCCGAATTCCACTGCATCGGTGGATATTTCGGATGAAGGTGGCACGATCAGCCTGGCCGATCTGGAGGCGCTCGACGCGCTGGCCAACCAGGACGAGGTCGAGCATTACCGCAACGTGCTGGCGTCACTGCGCGCGCACGACCTCGAGCCCATGGTCACCGTCACCCACTTCACCATGCCGGTGTGGGTGCACGACCCGGCCACGACGCGGCTACTGGTCCAGTTCGGGTTGCCCGCGCACTCGGCCGGCTGGCTGTCGCCGTCCACCCCCGTCGAGTTCGAGAAGTACGCGGCCTATCTGGCTTGGAAGTACGGCGATCAGGTCGACCACTGGGTGACGCTGAACGAACCGTTCCCGCCGATCCTCACCCAGTACCTGTCGCCGCCGATCCCCGGCAGCCCGATCCCGTACTGGCCACCGGGGATCGTGCGGCCCGACCTGGCCGCCACCTTCCTGGTCAACCAGGCCACGGGGCACGTGGCGGCCTACGACGCGATCCACAGTTGGGACACCACCTCGGCGACCGATGGGCAGCCCGCGGCGTTCGTCGGGTTCAGCAACAACATGATTCCCGCGCGCCCGGCCAACCCGAACAACCCGCTCGACGTGCAGGCCGCCGACGCGTGGAACCAGTACTACAACCACTGGTTCCCCAACGCCGTGATCGACGGGTGGGTGGACGCCAACTTCGACGGCATCAAGACACCTGACGAAATCCACCCCGGGTTCATGGACAAGGTCGACTTCCTGGGCGTGCAGTACTACGGCTCCTCACCGATGCAGGGCTTCGGGCTGGCGCCGATCCCGGGAATCCCGTTCCTGCAAGGCATTCCCGTCCAGTGCTCGCCGAGCTCGCCCTCGTGCAGCGACTTCAACCAGCCCACCGACCCGGGTGGGTTCCGCGAGGTGCTCGAGGTCGCGGCGTCCTACGGCAAGCCGCTCTGGATCACCGAGAACGGCATCGCCGACGCGGGTGACTCGAAACGACCGCCGTATCTGACCAACCACATCGCGGTCGTGCAGGACCTCGTCGCGCACGGCACGGACATCCGCGGCTACACGTACTGGTCGTTCGTCGACAACCTCGAGTGGGCGCACGGCTACGACCTGCACTTCGGGCTCTACGGATCCGATCCGACCACGCCCGAGCTCGAACGCACGCCGAAACCCGACAGCATCGCGGCCATCAGCGCCATCACCGGCACCAACGCGCTGCCGATCGGGCTGCTGGAGATGTACGTGCCCGGCGGGGCCGCGGCTACTGCATCTGCTTGACCGCTTGGTCGATCTCCTCCTGGCTGACTTCGCGCACCGGCTGACCCAGCGACCACATGTGACCGAACGGGTCGCGCACCTCGCCGTACCGGTCGCCCCAGAACATGTCGTCGAGCGGCATGACGACGGTGGCGCCGGCGTCGACGGCCTGCTGGAACTTGGCGTCCACATCCGTGACGGTGAGGTGGATGGTGACCGGCGAGCCGCCCAACGCCTCCGGCGTCACCGACTTGCCGTCGTTCATGTCGGGGAAGTCGTCGTTGAGCATGACCATCGTCCCGTTGATCCGCAGCGCGGCGTGGAACAACCGCTTGCCGTCGGGCGCGGGCACCCGGCCCAGTTCCTCGGCGTCGAACGCCTTGACGTAGAAATCGATCGCCGCCGCGCCGTCGCTGACTGTGAGCATCGGGGATACGGCGGGCTGAACTTCAATTGCCATGGGCACTCCTAGGTGTGTGATTTCGTGCGGGCGACGATGTGCAGACCCGCCGCGCCGGCGGATCTCATCGCGCCCCGGCCCATGCAATCACCGGGCACC
Source organism: Mycolicibacterium pulveris (assembly GCF_010725725.1). Taxonomy (NCBI): domain Bacteria; kingdom Bacillati; phylum Actinomycetota; class Actinomycetes; order Mycobacteriales; family Mycobacteriaceae; genus Mycobacterium; species Mycolicibacterium pulveris. Next base: position 3,170,862 of record NZ_AP022599.1, read on the forward strand.
GACAAATTCAGCCGGCGAAGACGCGCACCCAGTCCACGAGCATCTCGGCGGGGTAGTTGCCACCTGCGGGGTCACCGCCGCCGGAGCCGGCGACCGCGAGGTTGAGCACCGGGAACATCGAGTACCCCGGATGATTGAACGGCCAGTGTTCGATCGAGTAGGCGGGCACCTCGAAGTACGGCTCTTTGCCCGGGGCGTAGTCCTGCCAGAAGTACATCCCCGCGTCGGTCCAGCTCATCCGCCAGGTGTGCCAATTGCTGTCCACCGGATAGGGCTGGGTGGCGAACGAGGTGCCGTCCAGCAGCGCGTGCACCGTGGACCCCGAGGGCCAGTCCTGGTTGCCGTACCACTCGACCAGGTCGACCTCCCCGCCGACCGCCGGATGGTCGTTCATCAGCCACCACGCCGGCCAACAGCCGTTGGTCAGGCAGTTGAACTTGATGCGGGCTTCCCAGGTGGTGTTGATCGGTCCCCACCACCGGCCCTGGACCTTGCCCGACACGTACTTGCCGTCGTCGTTGCGCGTCGCGCGGATGACGAGGTTGGAGTTGCCGTCGAGAAAGACGTGCTCGCGGCTGTCGCGGTACTGCCCCATGTTCTCCGGCCGGTCCCAGAACACCGGGTTCTTGATCGTTTCGCGGGCCTTGGCGATCGACCACTTCGACGGGTCGGGGGCTGAACCCGCAGGTCCATCGAACTCGTCGACGAACAGGAACGCCCCGGTCTGGCCGGCCGGCGCCGGTTGCGCGTGGACTCTGGGCAGGGGCACAGCCGTCGCCAACAGGCCGAATCCGGTCATCAGCATCATCTTGCGGCGGTCAATCTGCGGCATCCGACCACCTTAGAAGCCCGGGCAGGGGTTTTGCGGAATTTCGCCGCGCCCAAGTGTCGCCGGGTCACACCACCGAGAACGACGGCGGCAGGCCCGCGCGGCCCGTCAGCGCCAGCAGCACCGCCTCACCGTGCCCGGTCGCGACGGCCACCTGCGTCGCCAACTCCGCCGCCTCGGTGAGCACCTCGGGCGGCAGCACCAGCGGAATGTCAACGGCGCGAGCGATATCCAACCCGTGCACGGCCAGCTCGAATACCCGGGTCGGCAGATAGGTGTACAGCCGGATGCCCAATCCGCCGATCACCTCGATCAGCGGGTCGTCGACGGTCTGCAGGTCGCGCAGGGCCTGTGTCATCAACGCGTCGACCGCACCGGCCGGGTCGTCCCCGAGGGCCCTGCCGGCCTGCCGTCCCCGTTCGGCGACCGCGGCCGGGTCGATGCCCAGCGCCGACGCGCTGACCCGCACGTAGTACTCCGCGGCGGTGGTGACGTCCTCGGATTTCGCGGTGGTCTTCAGGTAGCTGCTGACGGTGCTCAGCGAACGCGAGGCGTGTCCGACGAGCGCGCGGACATCCCAGTCGCCCAGGCCCAGCGTGTCCCATGCGTCGGGCGGGATCTCCCGGACCAGATCCACGAAACACCTTGCCGCCGAGGCGAAGACCGCTGTCCTCACGGCGTCACGACTTGGTCCCACCCCTCCACCGACTCCGGGGACCGCGGTGGGGGCCCGACGTAGATCGCCGACGGCCGCACCAGCTTGCCGAGCCGCTTCTGCTCGAGGATGTGCGCACACCAGCCCGCGGTGCGTCCGCAGGTGAACATGGCGGGCATCATCTTGGTCGGCACCTGCGCGAAGTCCAGGATCACCGCCGCCCAGAACTCGACGTTGGTCTCGATGGCCCGGTCGGGTCGGCGCTCCCGCAGCTCGGCCAGCGCGGCCTGCTCCAGCGCGGCGGCCACCTCGTAGCGCGGCGCCTCCAGCCGTTTGGCGGTGGCCCGCAGCACCCGCGCCCGCGGATCCTCGGCCCGGTACACGCGGTGACCGAAGCCCATCAGCTTCTCGTTGCGGTCCAGGATGCCTTTGACCACCGCCCGCGCGTCACCGGTCTTCTCGGCTTCCTCGATCATCGGGATCACCCGCGCCGGCGCACCGCCGTGCAGCGGACCGCTCATCGCACCGATCGCCCCGGACAGCGCGGCGGCCACATCCGCGCCGGTCGACGCGATCACCCGCGCAGTAAACGTCGACGCGTTCATCCCGTGCTCGGCGGCCGACACCCAGTAGGCGTCAATGGCCTCGACGTGTCTGGGGTCGGGCTCACCCTGCCAACGGGTCATGAAACGCGCTGTCACCGTGGCGCATTCGTCGATCGTGCGCTGCGGAACGGCGGGCTGGTAGATGCCGCGCGCCGACTGCGCGACGTAGGACAGCGCCATCACCGACGCGCGGGCCAGTTGGTCGCGCGCGGTCGCGTCGTCGATGTCCAACAGCGGGGAATACCCCCAGATCGGGGCGAGCATCGCCAGCCCGGCCTGCACGTCCACGCGCACGTCGCCGCTGTGGATCGGCAACGGAAACGGCTCTGCGGGCGGCAGACCCGAACCGAACTTGCCGTCGACCAGCAGCCCCCACACGTCGCCGAACGTCACCCGGTGGCCCACCAGATCCTCGATGTCCACCCCGCGGTACCGCAGCGCACCACCGTCTTTGTCCGGCTCGGCGATCTCGGTGGTGAAGGCCACGACGCCTTCGAGTCCAGGTACGAAGTCCTCGGGCACCAGAGGGGACTGGCTAGTCATGGGGCGATTCTCGCACTCGCGTCGCCCCCGTCGTCTACCGGTTCAGCGCACCTCGGCGAACCCGCGCGGCGTAGCGTGATCGCGTGACACAGCAGGACGACGAGCACTTGGCGAGGATGCGGGTGGAGTACGGCTCAGTGGAGAAAGACGGCAGCCCGGACCTGGACAGCGACTGGCTCGGTGCCGATCCGACGACCGGATGGGTCGAACTGCTGCGCAACTGGTTGGCCGACGCCGAACGCGCAGGCGTTGCGGAACCCAACGCCATGGTCCTCGGCACGGTCGACGGCGACGGCAGGCCGGTGACCCGGGCGGTGCTGTGCAAGAGCATCGACGAGACCGGCATCACGTTCTTCACCAACTACGACTCGGCCAAGGGCGAACACTTGGCCGCCACCCCGTATGCGTCGGCCACCTTTCCGTGGTTTCTGCTCGGCCGCCAGGTCCACATCCGCGGCCCGGTGCGCAAGGTCTCGACCGAGCAGACGATCGCCTACTGGGCCCTGCGGCCCCGGGGCTCACAGCTGGGTGCATGGGCGTCACAGCAGTCCAGGCCGATCGCCTCGCGTGCGGAGTTGCTGGAACAGATGGCCGAGATCACAGCGCGGTTTACTGACCAGGCCGAGATTCCGGTCCCGCCGAACTGGGGCGGATACCTGATCGCTCCCGAGGTGGTGGAGTTCTGGCAAGGGCGTGAAGACCGGTTGCATAACCGGATTCGGGTCATCTTGGGTGCCCAGGCACGCGTCGAGCGGCTGCAGCCCTGACACCGCCGCCGCTATCAGATGGCCGACACTGCCAAACGGTTTCCGGGGTCGAACTTCGGGCGGCGCCAACTTTCTAAGGGCGCTCATATCTTTGCCGGATAGCATGCCTTTCGTGGCTGATGGGACGGGGGAACCGCGGCTCGGCCTGCGTGAGCGCAAGAAGCAACGGACCCGCGCGATGTTGTTGGACGCCGCCATCGAGCTGTGCCGGCGGCAGGGCTTCGAGCGAACAACCGTCGATCAGATCGCTGCGATCGCCGATGTCTCACCGCGCACCTTCAGCCGATACTTCGCCACCAAGGACGCCATCGCGTTCGCGTTGATCGACGAGGCGATCGACGTCGCCGCTGTCGAACTGGCCGGCCAGCCCACGACCATCAGCCACCTCGAGGCCCTGCACAGGGCATACGTGGGGATGTACAAGAACGCCGCGAGCGCCGGGCCGGGTGGATTGTCCGCGGACCGGCTGCTCTGCAGCGTGCGGATCATCATGACGTCGCCGGCCCTGCGCCAGGCCGCGCTGGAGTACCGCCCCCATGCCGTCAACGTCGAACTGGCCAAACGCATGGGCGTGGACACCGAGGACCGCACCCTGCGGTTGCTGTCCTCGGTATGGGGAGCGATCGTCATGACCGCGCTGGCCGACCTCGCCGACGAGCAACTCGACTGGGAGCAGCTCGGCATCGACGACATCGTCGTCCGCCTCGAAGACACGTTCGCCGAGTTCACCGGCCTGATGTCTGAGGTTGTGGAACTCGTGTGAGTGTTGCCGCCCCCGCCCGGGCAGGACAGCTCGGATGGGACTACCTTTTGTAGGACATACTGTCTGTCGTTCATGCCCCGCAGCGAAGAAGGGATCCCCGTGGCCGATAACCCAAGTAGTGGAGGCCAGAAAGCCGCCCTCTCCTACCCCGGCGGCGAGATTGACCTCGACATCGTTTCTGCAACCGAGGGGGCGGACGGCGTCGCACTGGGCTCGCTGCTGGCGAAGACGGGCTACACCACCTACGACGAGGGCTTCGTCAACACCGCGTCCACCAAGAGCTCCATCACCTACATCGACGGCGAGGCCGGGATCCTGCGGTACCGCGGCTACCCGATCGAGCAACTCGCGGAGAAGTCGAACTTCATCGAGGTTAGCTACCTGCTGATCTACGGCGAGTTGCCGACACCCGAGCAGCTCGACAAATTCACCGGCCACATCCAGCGGCACACCCTGCTGCACGAGGACCTCAAACGGTTCTTCGACGGCTTCCCGCGCAACGCACACCCGATGCCGGTGGTCTCCAGCGCGGTCAACGCGCTCAGCGCCTACTACCAGGATTCGTTGGATCCGTTCGACGACGAGCAGGTCCAGCTGTCCACCATCCGGCTGCTGGCCAAGCTGCCGACCATCGCGGCCTACGCCTACAAGAAGTCGGTCGGCCAGCCGTTCCTGTATCCGGACAACTCGATGAGCTTGGTCGAGAACTTCCTGCGGATGACGTTCGGCCTGCCCGCCGAGCCCTACGAGGTCGATCCGGAACTGGTGCGGGCCCTGGACATGTTGTTCATCCTGCACGCCGATCATGAGCAGAACTGCTCGACGTCGACGGTGCGGCTGGTGGGCTCCTCGCAGGCCAACCTGTTCACCTCGATCTCCGGCGGTATCAACGCGCTGTGGGGCCCGCTGCACGGCGGCGCCAACCAGGCCGTGCTCGAGATGCTGGAGAAGATCCGTCTTGCCGACGGCGACGTGCACGACTTCGTCAAGAAGGTCAAGAACCGAGAGGACGGTGTGAAGCTGATGGGCTTCGGGCACCGGGTCTACAAGAACTACGACCCGCGGGCACGCATCGTCAAGGAGCAGGCCGACAAGATCCTCGGCAAGATCGGCGGCGACGACGAACTGCTGCACATCGCCAAGTCGCTGGAGGAGGTCGCGCTCACCGACGACTTCTTCATCGAGCGGAAGCTCTATCCGAACGTCGACTTCTACACCGGCGTGATCTACCGGGCGATGGGCTTCCCGACGCGGATGTTCACCGTGCTGTTCGCGCTGGGCCGGCTGCCGGGCTGGATCGCGCACTGGCGCGAGATGCACGACGAGGGCAGCGGCAAGATCGGCCGTCCGCGCCAGATCTACACCGGCTACACCGAACGCGACTACGTCGGCCTCGACAACCGCTGACATCCCTTCGCGAGCAGACACTTAGCCCCCCTTTTCCGGGCGTTTCAGGGGGTTTACGCGTCTGCTGGACGACATCGTGACCGCACGGCGCAAGGCCATCATCTTGATGTCCTGCTGCCTGAGCCTGTTGATCGTGTCGATGGACGCGACGATCGTCAACGTCGCGATCCCCAGCATCCGCGCTGACCTCAACGCGTCGGCGGCGCAGTTGCAGTGGATCATCGACATCTACACCTTGGTGCTGGCGTCGCTGCTGTTGCTCTCCGGTGCCGCCGCGGACCGCTTCGGCCGCAAGCGCACCTTCCAGCTCGGCTTGACGGTGTTCGCGCTGGCATCGCTGCTGTGCAGCGTCGCGCCGAACATCGAGACGTTGATCGCCGCTCGGCTGTTGCAGGCCATCGGCGGTTCGATGCTGAACCCGGTGGCGATGTCGATCATCACGCAGGTGTTCACCGGCCGCGTGGAGCGGGCCCGCGCGATCGGAATCTGGGGCGGTGTGGTCGGCATCTCGATGGCGCTGGGTCCGATCGTCGGTGGTGCGCTGATCGAATACGTCGGCTGGCGTTCGGTGTTCTGGATCAACCTGCCGATCTGCGCGGTGGCCATCGTGTTGACGGCAATCTTTGTGCCCGAGTCGAAGTCGATGATGATGCGCGACGTCGACCCGGTCGGTCAAGGCTTGGGCATGGCCTTCCTGTTCGGCATCGTCTACGTGCTCATCGAAGGGCCGGTGATGGGGTGGACCGACGGCCGCACCATCGCGGTACTGGCCGCGGCGACGCTGGCGTTCATCGGCTTTCTGATGTGGGAGGGCCGCCGCCGCGACCCGTTCATCGACCTGCGGTTCTTCCGCAGCGTCCCGTTCACATCGGCCACCGTGATCGCGGTGTGCTCCTTCGCCGCGTGGGGGGCGTTCCTGTTCATGATGTCGCTGTACCTGCAGGGCGAGCGCGGTTTCTCCGCCCTGCACACGGGGTTGATCTACCTGCCGATCGCCATTGGCGCGTTGGTGTTTTCACCGCTGTCCGGCCGGCTGGTGGGGCGATTCGGGAGCCGACCGTCGCTGCTTGTCTCGGGCGCGCTGATCACGCTGTCGGTGCTGATGCTGACCCGGCTCAGCGCGACCACCCCGGTGTGGCACATGCTGGTCGTCTTCGCCGTGTTCGGTATCGGCTTCGCGATGGTCAACGCGCCGATCACCAACGCCGCGGTCAGCGGGATGCCGACCGACCGGGCAGGCGCGGCGTCGGCGATCGCGTCGACCAGCCGGCAAGTCGGGGTGAGTGTCGGTGTGGCCCTGTGCGGTTCGGTCGCGGGGCCCGCACTGGCGGGTGTGGGCGCGGACTTCGCCATGGCGGCCCGCCCGTTGTGGTACATCTGCACGGCCTTCGGGTTAGTCATCGTGGCACTGGGCCTGTATTCGACGTCCGAACGGGCGTTGTGTTCGGCCGAGCGGCTCGCCCCGCTGATCGCCGAACCCGATGCCGCGAAATAGCATTCCGGGCCGTTGATCACCGGATTTCGCAGCCCTGGCTGCTATTTGGGCGGGAGTTCGAGCACCGCCATCGCGGCGTTGTGTCCGCCGATGCCCGACACCGCACCGCCCCGACGGGCCCCCGACCCGCACAACAGGATCCGTTCGTGCGCTGTCGCCACACCCCAACGTCGCGCCGGGCTGTCCAGAGGTTCGTCGTCCTCGGCGAACGGCCAGGACAATGCACCGTGGAAGATGTTGCCAGCGGTCATTCCCAGTGACCGCTCCAAGTCGGCCGTCGTCTTGGTCTCGATGCACAGCCGACCCGCCGAATCCTCCATCAGCACATCCTGAATAGGTTCGGCCAAAACGGAATTCAACGAGTTCAGGGCGGCAGAGGTCAGCGCGTCGCGCATCCGGTCGGGCCCACCGGAGGCGATCAGGCTGTGCGGGGTGTGCAGCCCAAACACCGTCATCGTCTGCGCACCCGAAGCGCGCAGCTCGTCGGACAGGATCGTCGGGTCGGTCAGCGAATGGCAATAGATCTCGCACGGCAGCGGATCGGGAACCAGCCCGTGGCTGGCGCGCAGGTACGCCGAATCCAGTTGGCGCAGAGTCTCGTTGATGTGGAACGTCCCGCCGAACGCCTGCTCGGCAGAGACGGCGTCGTCCCGCAGCCGGGGCAGCCTGTGCAACATCAGGTTGACCTTGACCTGAGATCCCGGCGTCATGTCCGGCTCGGGCTCGCCGAGCAGCCGTGCCAGTACCGCCGGTGTCACGTTGGCCAACACCACATCGGCATGGGCCACATGCTCGTCGCCGTTGCGCCGGTAGCGCACCTGCCCGTCGGGGTCTATCGTGTAAACATCTGCGCCGCAGATGATTTCCGCACCGTGACCCGCTGCGGCAGCAGCTAACGCGCCGCTGACGGCGCCCATCCCGCCGACGGGCACATCCCAGTCGCCGGTGCCGCCGCCCAGCAGGTGATAAAGGAAGCAGATGTTCTGGATCAACGACGGATCGTCGGTGCGGGCGAACGTGCCGATCAGCGCGTCGGTGGCGATGACCCCGCGCACCAGATCGTGAGAGACCGCCCCGCTGATCGCATGCCCGATCGGCTCGTCGACCATCATCTGCCAGGCACCCTCGTCGCCGACGAGCGTGCGGGCCTGTCCGCGCGTCATCATCGGCTGCAACAGCGTCGGCCACAACCGTGACGTGACGGCGCCGCAGCGGCGGTAGAACTCCGCGAACCCCGCCTCGTCGGCCGCCGCGTCGACCGCGTCGAACGTCGACGCCGGCCCGACCAGCAGGCCCGTCCGCCCGCCGGTCGCCGGGTCGGGCGTGTAGGACAAATAGCGGCGACGCACCAGACGCACCCGCGCGGAAAGGTCCTCGATGATGCGGCGGGGCAGCAGGCTGACCAGATACGAGTAGCGCGACAACCGGGCGTCGACGCCGTCGAAGGCATGCGCGGATACCGCCGCGCCGCCAACGTGGTCGAGCCGCTCCAACACCTGTACTCGCCGCCCGGCCCGTGCCAGATACGCCGCGGCCACCAGGCCGTTGTGCCCGCCCCCGACGACGACGGCATCGTATGTCACAGCTCAGCCGAGGTAGCCCTCGACCTCGTCCGGAGGCCGGACCTGGGCTTCGCGAGGATCGCCGCCGGCGTCGCGCAGCGCGCGTCGTTGCCGCAGCAGATCCCAGCACTGGTCGAGCGCGATCTCCACGGCGCGCAGCCGCCGGTGCTCCTCGGACTCGTCGATCTCGCGGTGCTGAAGCTTGCTGCGCAGCTCTTGCTCCTCGGCGACCAGCTTGTTGACCTGAGCGAGAATGTCTTGGTCCGTCGTCACTCGTCCAGTCTGCCCGACTAGCTTGGACGCGGTGAGTGCAACTTCAGGGCAGAAGCCCGAGATCGAGTTTCCCGACGGACCACCGCCCGCCGACCTGGTCGTCACCGACCTGGTCGTCGGCGACGGCGCGGAGGCGGTGCCCGGCGGCACCGTCGAAGTGCATTACGTCGGCGTCGAGTTCGACACCGGCGAAGAGTTCGACAGCTCGTGGAACCGCGGCGAGTCGATCGAGTTTCCGTTGCGCGGACTGATCCAGGGCTGGCAGGACGGCATCCCCGGCATGCGGGTCGGCGGCCGCCGCCAACTCGTCATCCCGCCTGAGCAGGCCTACGGTCCCGCCGGCGGTGGGCACCGGCTGTCGGGCAAGACGCTGATCTTCGTCATCGACCTGCTGGCCACCCGCTAGGTCCCCGCCGAACGTTCCTTACCGCTCGAATATCCGTCGAAATTTCGAGCGGTAAGGAACGTTCGCGCAAAAGTGATTCAGTCCCGCACGCCGGGCAGCTTCAACAGCAACCGAGCCCCACCGAGCGGGCTCTCGGTCAATGTCGCTGTACCACCGTGCAATTCGGCCTGCTGGGCGACGAGCGCCAGGCCGAGCCCCGAGCCGGAGTGCGACGCCGTAGACCCGCGGGAGAATCGGTCGAACACGACGTCGCGCTCTTCCTCCGGAACGCCGACCCCGTCGTCGTCGATGGCGATCTCCACACCCTCGCGCGAGCTGACCGCCGAAAGCTGTACCCGTGTCGCGCCGCCGTGCTTGACCGCGTTGGCGATCGCGTTGTCCACCGCGAGCCGCAGCCCGGCGGGCAGCCCGACGATGATCACCGTCGGCGCCGGCACCAGCGACACGTCGAGGTCGGGATACACCCGCATCGCGTCGTGGGCGGCGCGGTCGAGCAGTTCGGTGATGTCGACAGGCACGTGGTCATCCGACGTCGACAGCTCGCCCTGCGCCAGCCGCTCCAGGGCGCTGAGCGTGGCCTCGATACGCGACTGGGTGCGGATGACGTCGTTGACGACCTCCTTGCGTTGCTCCTCGGGCAGATCCAGCGTGGCGAGCACCTCGAGGTTGGTGCGCATCGCGGTCAACGGGGTGCGGAGTTCGTGCGCGGACACCGACGCGAAATCCCGCGCCGACGCCAGCGCCGCCTTCGTTCGGTCCTGCTCGTTCCAGATGCGTTGCAGCATGCCCTTCATGGCGTCGGCGATCTCGACGGCCTCGGTGGCGCCCCGGACGTCGATGTCCGGGTCGGCGTCTCCGGCGTCGATGGCCCGGGTCTGCTGGGCCAGCCGTTTGAACGGCCGCACCGCGAACGCGGCCAGCACCCACCCGCCGAGCGTCGCCGCGCCGATCGCCAGCGTGCAGATGATGATCACCCGCCGATGCAGGTTGTTGATGTCGGCGATGGTCGCGTCGTAGGTGGCGCCGACGGCCACTGACATGGGGCCGGGGTAGTAGGGGATGTCGACCGTGCGCACCCGGTAGCGCACCCCGTCGACGTAGGTGTCGGCGTAGCCGGAGTCCAGCGGCGGCAGCACGACGTTGGAGTTGGACGCCACCTGGTCGCCGCGGCGCACGGTGATCACGACATCCTGGTTGTTCGGCGACTTGGGGATCTCCTCGAGGCCCTGCGGCAGCAGCGGAATCACGAACCCGGCGGCCTCATCCAGGCGGCGGTCCAGCCGTTCGTTCCACGCATCGGTGATGCCGAACCACACCACGGTTCCGGCGATGACGACGACGATCGCGCCGGCGATCGCACTGGTCAATGCCACGCGCTGGCGCAGTGACGGGGTCCGCCGGAAGATCCGGGACAGCAGGTCCATCACTGTGTCCGCAGCACAAACCCCACGCCGCGCACGGTGTGCAGAAGCCGAGGTGCGCCGCCGGCCTCGAGCTTGCGGCGCAGGTAGCCGATGAACACGTCGACGACGTTGGTGTCAGCGGCGAAGTCATAGCCCCACACCAGCTCGAGCAGCTGTGCCCGCGACAGCACCGCGGTCTTGTGCTCGGCCAGCACGGCCAGCAGGTCGAATTCACGCTTGGTCAGGTCGACGTCGACACCGTTGACGCGCGCCCTGCGGCCGGGGATGTCGACCTCCAGCGGGCCGACCTGGATGGTCTCGGAGGAGAACGTCGCCGTTGACCCGCGCCGGCGCAGCAGCGCCTTGACCCGCGCGACCAGCTCGGCCAGCACGAACGGTTTGACCAGGTAGTCGTCCGCCCCGGCCTCCAGCCCGGCGACCCGGTCGTCGACCGAACTGCGCGCCGACAGCACGCAGACCGGGACGTCGTTGTCCATCGCGCGCAACGCGGTGACGACGCTGACGCCGTCCAGCACCGGCATGTTGATGTCGAGCACGATCGCGTCCGGTCTGGTCTCCGTCGCGCTGCGCAGCGCTTCCGCGCCGTCGACGGCGGTCGCCACGTCGAACCCGGACAGCCGCAGGCCACGCTCGAGCGAGGCCAGCACGTCGGGGTCGTCGTCGACGACGAGCACCCGGGGCGATGCAGCAGCACTTTCCATATCCACAATCTTGCCTGAAATGGCGGGCGAACCGCGGGAAGCTGCGCATTCGGCCCTGCTGATCTGCTCAGATGCGGCCCGCCACGCCGCCCGCCGGAACATTTGACCTCATCTTTTGTTGAGGTTCTACGGTGAATTCATGACTATCGAGACGGTCGCCCGGCAAACGCTGTACCGGCAGACGCACGCTCGCGGTGGCGACCTGCGCTCGCTGGCCAACCGGGCGCTGCTGCGCCGGATCTGGCGGTTCGCGCAGCGCCATCACCGCAAACTGTGGGTGTTCGTCGCCGCCAGCGTGGTGAGCGCGCTGCTCACCGTGGCGACACCGCTGCTGGCCGGCAAGGTGGTCGACGCGATCGTCGCCGGGGCCGCGCCGCGCGTCGTGGTGCTTCTGGCGGCCGTGATCGCGCTGGTCGCTGTCGCCGAGGCGGCGGTGACGTTGGGGACGCGCTGGTTGTCGTCGAACATCGGCGAAGGACTGATCTTCGACCTGCGCACCGCGGTGTTCGACCACGTGCAGAAGATGCCGATCGCGTTTTTCACCCGCACCCGCACCGGCGCACTGGTCAGCCGGTTGGGCAACGACGTGATCGGTGCGCAGCGGGCGTTCTCCGACACCCTTTCGGGCATCGTGTCCAACGTCGTGACGTTGACGTTGACGCTGGCGGTGATGCTGTCGATCTCGTGGCAGGTCACGTTGCTGTCGCTGCTGTTGATGCCGCTCTTCACGGTGCCCGCGCGACGCATCGGCGCCAAGATGGCGGATTTGTCGCGTGAGAAGACAATTCACAACGCGACGATGAACACCCAAATGACAGAACGGTTTTCCGCACCGGGCGCCACGTTGGTGAAGCTGTTCGGCAGCCCGGCGACCGAATCGTACGAGTTCGGTGTCCGTGCCGGGCGGGTGCGCGACATCGGGGTGAAAACCACGATGCTGCAGTCGGTGTTCATGAACTCGCTGACCCTGATGTCGGCGTTGGCGTTGGCGCTGGTGTACGGGCTCGGCGGGTGGCTGGCTATCGGTGGGCATCTGCAGGCGGGCGCGATCGTCGCGCTGGCGCTGCTGTTGACACGGCTGTACGCGCCGTTGACGGCGCTGGCCAACGCGCACGTCGAAATCGCCAGTGCGCTGGTGTCTTTCGAGCGGGTCTTCGAGGTGCTCGATGTCGTTCCGCTGATTCAGGAGCGGCGCGACGCCGTCGACGTGCCCGACGGCCCGGTCACCGTGGAGTTCCGTGACGTGCGGTTCTCCTACCCATCGGCCGACAAGGTGTCGCTGGCCTCGCTGGAGGAGGTCGCGGTGCTGGACACCCGCGGCGGAGACGAAGTGCTGCACGGTGTTTCGTTCACCGCGCACCCTGGACAGGTGGTGGCTTTGGTCGGCTCCTCGGGTGCGGGCAAGTCGACGATGGCGTCGCTGATCGCGCGCCTTTACGACGTCGACTCCGGTGCGATCACGCTGAACGGCGTCGATGTGCGCGACGTGAGGTTCGCGTCGCTGCAGGACACCGTCGGCGTGGTCACCCAGGACGGGCACCTGTTCCACGAGTCCATCCGGTCGAATCTGCGGCTCGCCGCAGCCGACGCCACCGACGTCCAGCTGTGGGACGCGCTCGAACGCGCCCGGCTGGCCGACGTCGTCGCCGCCATGCCCGATGGGCTCGACACCGTGGTGGGCGAGCGCGGTTACCGGCTCTCCGGCGGGCAGCGGCAACGGCTCACCATCGCGCGCCTGCTGCTGGGCTCGCCGCGGGTGGTGGTGCTCGACGAGGCCACCGCATCGCTGGACTCGTCGTCGGAGGCGGCCGTCCAGCAAGCACTCGACGCGGCGCTGGCCGGGCGCACATCGATCGTGATCGCCCATCGGCTGTCCACGGTGCGCGCGGCCGATGTGATCCTGGTCGTCGAGGACGGCCGCATCGTCGAGCAGGGCAGCCACGACCAGCTGCTGGCGCGGGGTGGACGCTACGCCGAGCTGTACGAGACCCAGTTCGGCGAGCAGGCCGCGCGGGAGTGGCCCGCTGCATGACCCCACCGTGTTGCGCCGAGATCGACGTTCGGCACGTTTCTACTCGACTTTTCCCGCCCGTTTGTCCCTTTCGGCGAGGAAGGGTTAACCGGTTGCCGCCCATGGGAAGATCTACTAAGTGGTTGACGCCGTAACCCTGCGCTCTGCGCCCGCTATCGCCCCGCCGCCGCAGCGCCGACGCACCAGCTCGGACCTGTGGCGGCTGCTGCCGTACCTGCTGCCGTACCGGGCGCGCTGGATCGCGATGGTCACCGTCGCGATCGCCAGCCTTTCGGCGACGATCGCCGTTCCGCTGATGACCAAGGCCGTCATCGACGGGCCGGTCCGCGAGCAGGACCCGCAGGGGCTGTGGCTGCTCGGCAGCGCGGCCATGGGCATCGGCGTGTGCGAGGCCGTGCTGTGGTTCATCCGCCGCTGGCTGGCGGCCCGCGCCACGATGGGGGTGGAGGCCGACATCCGCAAGGACCTCTACGCCCGGCTGCAGATCCTGCCGATGAGCTTTCACGGCCGGTGGCAGTCCGGCCAGCTGCTCTCGCGAATCATGAACGACCTCGGCACAATTCGTCGGTTCATGTCGTTCGGTCTGCTGTTTCTGCTGCTGAACACGCTGCAGATCACCGTGGTGACCGCGATCCTGCTGGTGATGTACTGGCCGCTGGGCGTGGTCGTGATGCTGTCGATCGTCCCGATCGCCGGCACCGTGCTGCACTTCCAGCGCGAATACACCCGGCTGTCGCGGCTGGCGCAGGACCAGTCCGGCCACGTCGCAACCCATGTCGAGGAGTCCGCGCTCGGGGTGCGGGTGGTGAAGTCGTTCGGCCGCGAGGACTACGTCTACGACCGGTTCGACGAGCAGCTCACCAGCCTCTACGACACGCAGGTCAACCGGGTGGTGGTGTCGGCGAAGTTCTGGACCCTGCTGGAGGTCATCCCGAACCTGACGCTGATCGTGGTGCTCGGGTTCGGCGCCTACGCCGCCGGCCACGGCTACGTGACGATGGGCACGCTGGTCGCGTTCATCACGATGATGCTGTCGCTGGTGTGGCCGATCGCGTCGCTGGGCTTTCTGCTGTCGATGACGCAGGAGTCGTTCACCGCGGCCAATCGGATCGCCGAGATCTTCGACGCACCAATAGAAATCACCGACGGCCCGCACCGCGAGCCGCCCCGCGGAGCACGCTTGGAGCTCATCGACGTGGGCTTCCGGTTTCCCGATACGCCCGCTACCCCCGACGACTGGGCGCTGCGGCACGTCAACGCCGTCGTCGAACCCGGCGAGACGATGGCGCTGGTCGGCGCCACCGGGTCGGGCAAGTCGGTGCTCACCGCGCTGCTGTCGCGGCTCTACGACGTCACCGAGGGCGAGATCCGCATCGACGGCCGCGACATCCGCGACTTTTCGCTGTCGGCGCTGCGCCGCACCGTGGCCACCGCGTTCGAGGACCCGACGCTGTTCTCGATGTCGGTGGCGGAGAACCTGACGCTGGGCCGGTCCGTGGACAACCCGGCCACTGACGAGGAGATCGCCGAGGCCGTCGAGGTCGCCGCGGCGCAGTTCGTCTACGACCTGCCGTTCGGCCTGGACACCCGCATCGGCGAGCAGGGCATGAGCCTGTCGGGCGGGCAGCGGCAACGGCTGTCGCTGGCCCGGGCGATCCTCGCGAAGCCCAAGATCCTCGTGCTCGACGACACCCTTTCGGCGCTGGACGTGCACACCGAGGCCGTCGTCGAGGAGGCGCTGACCCGGGTGCTGCACGACGTGACCGCCATCGTCGTCGCGCACCGCGCGTCGACGGTACTGATCGCCGACAAGGTCGCGCTGCTGCAGAAGGTCGACGGCTACGGCACCATCACCCACATCGGCACGCACGCTCAGCTGCTCGCCACCGTCCCGGAGTACCGCTACCTGCTGGCCGCCGACGACGAGCTCGACGACGGCGCCGAACGCGTCGGCGCCTGGCAGGACGACGAGGACCGCAGCCGGCTCGGCCTGGCCTACGAGGAGCAGGAGGCGCTGGACCGCGACCGCGTCACGCAGCGGTTCGTCACCACGGAATCCGAGGGCCGATGACCGCCGTGGCGGGCCGGGCCGACCCCGGATGGCGCGGCACGTTCGACGAGGAGCAACCCGACGACCTGCCGATCGACGAGAGCGTGCCGCGGCGCCGCGAGGCCCGGCTGCTGCTCTGGTCGCTGTTGCGGCCCTACCGCGTGACCGTCGCGCTGCTCGCGGTGGTCGTCGTGGTGGAAAACGTTGCCCGCCTTCTGGTTCCGCTGCTGGTGCAGCGCGGCATCGACCACGGCATCCCGCCGATCGTCGAGGGCGGACCCGCGCACACGCTGCTGACGATCGTCGCGGCTCTCGGGGTGGTGGTACTGATCCAGGCCACCAGCCGGATGTTCTTTCTGCGCCGGTCGGGTCGCATCGGGCAGAGGGTGCTGCTGGAGTTGCGGCGCCGGGTGTTTCGGCACTTCCAGCGTCTCGATATCGCCTTTCACGAGCGCTACACGTCGGGGCGGGTGGTCAGCCGCTCCACCAACGACGTCGAGGCCATCCAGGACATGCTGGAAACCGGTTTCGACAGCCTCGTCACCGCCGTGCTCACCCTCTTCGGCACCGCGATCCTGCTCGTGACGCTGGACTGGCGCCTGGGCCTGATGTGCCTGGGCGCCTTCCCCGTCCTGGTCGCGTTGGTGTGGTGGTTCCGCGAGGAGTCGGCCAAGACCTACCGCAAGGTCCGCGAGAGCGCCGCGCTGGTGATCGTGCAGTTCGTCGAGACCATGACCGGCATCAAGGCCGTGCAGGCGTACCGTCGCGAACCGCGCAACCAGCAGATCTTCGAAGACATCGCCGATCGCTACAAGGACGACAACGAAAAGACCTTCCGTCTGCTGGCGATCTTCATGCCCGGCGTCAAACTGGTCGGCAACATCACCACCGGCGTCGTCCTGCTCTATGGCGGCTACCGGGTGCTGGGCGGCCAGATGACGATCGGTACCCTGACCGCGTTCCTGCTGTACCTGCGGATGTTCTTCGAGCCGATGCAGGAGATCAGCCAGTTCTTCAACACCTTCCAATCCGCCGCCTCCGCGCTGGAGAAGCTCGCCGGTGTGCTCGCGCAGCGGCCCGGCATCAAGGACCCCGAGCACCCCGTCCCGATCGATCACGTGCGCGGCGAGATCTCCTTGGTCGACGTGCGATTCGAGTACGTGCCGGGCCGCCCGGTGCTGCCCGGCCTGAGCCTCGACGTGCCCGCCGGGCAGACGGTCGCGCTGGTCGGCACCACGGGCGCGGGCAAGACGACGATCGCCAAGCTGATCGCCCGGTTCTATGACCCGACATCTGGCGCGGTGAAGCTGGACGGTATCGATCTGCGCGACGTCTCGCAGTCGCAGCTGCGCCGCCACGTCGTGATGGTCACCCAGGAGAACTTCATGTTCGACGGCACCATCGCCGACAACATCCGGTTCGGCAGGCCCGACGCCAGCGACGCGGAGGTGGCGGCCGCGGCCGCGGCGGTGGGCGTCGACGGGTTCATCGAATCGCTGCCCGACGGCTACGACACCGATGTCGCCACGCGCGGCGGCCGGCTCTCGGCGGGGCAGCGTCAGCTCGTCGCGTTCGCGCGGGCGTTCCTGGCCGACCCCGCGGTGCTGATCCTCGACGAGGCGACGTCGTCGCTGGACATTCCCAGCGAGCGGATGGTGCAGCGTGCCCTGGAGACGGTGCTCGCCGATCGCACGGCGCTGGTGATCGCGCACCGGTTGTCGACCGTGCAGATCGCCGACCGGGTGCTGGTGCTCCAACACGGCCGCATCGTCGAAGACGGCGCTCCCGCGGACCTCATCGCCCGCGACGACGGCCGCTACGCCGCGCTGCACCGGGCGTGGGTGCAGTCACTGGCCTGACCTCAATGCCGGAAGCCGTCGAAGAACGTCGCGACGTCGTCGACGAAGAGCTCGGGCTGTTCGAACGCGCCGAAATGGCCGCCGCGCGGCATCGTCGTCCAGTGCGTGACGTTGTAGTTGTTCTCACACCAGCTACGCGGGGAGCGCAGGATCTCCTTGGGGAACGCCGCGACACCGGTGGGCACCTGTACCGGCTCGCTGTCGCCGAAGCTGGCGAAGCTCTCCCAGTACAGCCGCGCGGACGAGGCGCCCGACGCGGTCGCCCAGTAGAGCATCACGTTGTCGAGCAGCTCGTCTCGGCTCAGCACGTTCTCCGGATGGCCGTCGCAGTCCATCCACGACCAGAACTTCTCGACGATCCACGCCAGTTGCCCCACGGGCGAGTCGACCAGCCCGTAGCCCAGCGTCTGCGGCCGGGTCATCTGTTGCTTGGAGTAGCCCGAATCCCACTTCTGGTAATAGTCCAGCCGCTCGAGCGCGGCCAGCTCGTCCTCGGTCGGGTTGGAGAGATCACCGGGCTGCCCGAGCGGCATGTTGAGGTGGATCGCGACGCACCCGTTGCCGCCGGCGGCGTCGCGGCCGAGCTGGGTGGTGACGGCCGCTCCCCAGTCGCCGCCCTGGGCGCCGTACCGCTCGTAGCCGAGCCGGCCCATCAGCGTGGCCCACGCCGCGGCGATCTTCTCGACGCCCCACCCGGTTCGTGACGGCTTTCCGGAGAAGCCGTAGCCGGGCAGCGACGGGCACACGACGTCGAACCCGCGCTCGGTGAGCGGCTCGATCACCTTGTGGAACTCGACGACCGAACCGGGCCAGCCGTGGGTGATCAGCAGCGGGAACGCGTCGTCGCGGCCCGACCGCTGGTGAATGAAATGGATTGTGAGCCCGTCGATCTCGGTGGTGAAGTGGTCGAAGCGGTTCAGCGCGGCTTCGCGGGCCCGCCAGTCATAGGTGTGCGCCCAGTAGTCGGCCAGCTCGCGGGTGTAGGCCAGCGGAATCCCTTGGCTCCAGTCGTCGACAGTTTCGGCCTCCGGCCACCGCGTGCGGGTCAACCGCTCGCGCAGGTCATCGAGGTCGGAGTCGGGCACGGCGATGCGAAACGGAGTGATTGCGGCCATGCCGCATGCTCCCACGAATACGGCTGTGTGGTGTCGCCGTTTCCCGGCCCGGGTATCCCTGTGCCATGACCATCTCGACCGACGATGTGCGCCGATTGCTGCACGCCGAGGACAAGAACGCCGTCTTGGTGTTGGTGGAGGGCCGCACCGAGGTGATCGGCGCGGGGCAGCTGGCATCGGAGAAATACCGCGGCGCGTTGGAGGTGATCTCGCGTGAGGACCTGCTGGGCCGGGTCAGCGCGGAGGCCTCCGAGCGCGAGCTGAGCGAGCAGGCCGCCATCCTGGACTCCGCGGTCTCCGAGCTGGGCGGCTGAACCCGCCTACGCCTCGATCTCGCCTGCGATCCGGCGCTCGATGCTGGCCCTGGTCACCGCCGGCAGCACGACCAGGCCGTCGAGTTCCTTCTGGGCCCGGGCATAGGCGCTCTTGCGTTCCTCCTGGGTGGCCCCGCGGTCGGTCGCCAGCCGCAGCAGGTGCTGGGCCCGGTCCAGCCGGTCCTGGTCCTCGGCGGAGAAGTCGCTGCGCCGCCGGCGTATCGCCTCGGCTTCGGCCACGTCGAACGCTGCCACGTAGTCATGCACCGCGTCCCGGTACTCGAGCTGGGCGGCGCGGTCACCGAGGATGTCGTCGACGGTGTCGGGTCGCAGCAGGTCGGCGCGGCTGCGGGCCTTGTGGAAGGCGATGGTCAACGGATCACGCAGATCGGTCATCAGCGGGAAGTCCAACAGCTTGGCGATGTCGATCTCGTAGTCCAGCCAGCGGGCGTCGGTGCGGTCGTGGCGCTGCAGCACCTTCGTCATCTCGCGACGGTTGATTCCTTCGTTCTCCCGTGTCCTTCCGGCCGCCTCGGCCAGCGCGATCTTGGCCTGCTGTTTGATGCGGTAGCGCTCGAGCCGGCGCTCCGCACGGCGCTCGTTGGCTGCGGCGATCGCCCGCACGCTGCCCCCGATCGCCCCGCCGAGCGGAAAGATCAGCCACCAGAAGTTCCCCGCGAAATGAAGCAGAGATTCCACAAACGCCAGCATGCCACTTGTCGCCGACTGCCAGCATCGGCCAAATCGCGACGCCTTACAGCCCGATGTTCCGGTACCGCCGCAACCGGGTGTTCAGCCTTTCGGCGTCGGGGATCGATCGCAGCGTGTGAAGTTCGTTGGCGATGGTGGCCGACAGCCGTTGGGTGAACTCCACCGGCTCGTCGGCGGCATCCATGCGTTCGGGCACGATCGCGTCGACGATCCCGTGGCGCAGCAAGTCTGCCGAGCGAATCCCTTGTGCCGCAGCCAGCTCCGGTGCATGGGCGATGTCGCGGAACACGATCGCGCTGGCTCCCTCCGGCGGCAGCGGCGCCAACCAGCCGTGCAACGCGGCCAGCACCCGGTCGGCGGGCACCATCGCCAACGCCGGCCCGCCGCTGCCCTGGCCCAGCAACACCGACACCGTCGGGGTGTCCAGCGTGACGAGTTCGGCCAGACACCGTGCGATTTCGCCGGCCAGCCCGCCCTGTTCGGCTTCGACGGTGAGCGCGGGCCCCGCGGTGTCGATGACCAGCACCAGGGGAAGCTTCAGGCCGGCGGCCAACGCCATGCCCCGGCGGGCCTCCCGCAATGCCGCGGGTCCGACCATGCCGCCGACCACCCGCTGCTGGCCGAGGACGACGGCGGGCTGGCCGGCGAAGCGGGCCAGCGCCAGCAGCGTCGTGGCCGCCTCGCCGTGACCGGTCCCCGACAGCAGCACCTGGTCGGTGGTCCCGTGCCGCAACAGATATCCGACGCCGGGCCGGTCGGGCCGCCGCGAGGCCTGCACCGACTCCCACGCCGGCACGTCGGGCAGCCGTTCAGGCTCGGGTGCGGGCGGTGGCGGTTCCGCCGGATCGGCGACCACCCGCAGCGTGCGGTCGAGCGTCGCGCGCAGCGCGTCCAGCGGGACCACGGCGTCGACGACCCCGTGCCGTTCGAGGTTCTCGGCGGTCTGGATGCCCGGCGGGAACGGTTCGCCATAGAGATGTTCGTAGACCCGCGGGCCGAGGAAGCCGATCAGCGCTTCGGGCTCTGCGGCGGTGACGTGGCCCAGCGACCCCCACGACGCGAACACGCCGCCGGTCGTCGGGTTGCGTAGGTATACCAGGTACGGCAGGTGCGCTTTCTTGTGCAGCTCGACGGCGGCCGCGATCTTGACCATCTGCAGAAACGCGACCGTTCCTTCCTGCATGCGGGTGCCCCCCGAACTCGGCGATGCCACCAACGGCAGCCGCTCGGCCGTGGCCCGTTGCACCGCCGTGGTGATGCGCTCAGCGGCCGCCACTCCGATCGAGCCGGCGAGAAAGTCGAACTCGCACATCACCAACGCGACACGGCGGCCGAAGATCGTGCCCTCGCCGGTGACCACCGACTCGTCGAGGCCGGTCTTCGCCGCGGCGGCGGCCAGTTCGCGACGGTAGGAGTCGGTGGTCGCGATCTGCAGAGGCTGGGTGTCCCAGCTGTGAAACGAGCCGTCGTCGAGGACGGCATCGCGCAGGGCAAGGGCGCCGATACGGCTCACCCGATGAGGCTAACGCGGGCCGCTCGCGCCCAGCGGGTCCTCCGATTGTAGGAGGGCGCCTCATCACCTACTGGGCGTGATCACAGGATGTTCGCGCAGGTGAGCGCTTTTTACGGTCATTGCGTGACCACAACACTCGCCACCACGAACCAGGGCCCGGCGCCGGAGATCACGGCGGACGAAGGCTACCCGCCGGCGATCTGGGTGCTCCTGGGAGGCAATTTCCTGGTGCGCGCCCTGGGGTTCGCGTACCCGTTCATGGCGTACCACGTCGCTCATCGCGGGCATGGGGCCACCGCGGTCGGCGCGGTCCTGGCGGCCTTCGGCGTGGGCTGGGTGGTCGGGCAGCTCGTGTGCGGCTCGCTGGTCGACCGCATCGGCGGACGCACCACCCTGATCGCCTCGATGCTGGTCACGGCGGTGCTGCTGACGTTGCTTGCGGGGGCCCACAGCGTGTTCGCGCTGCTGGTCGGGGCCGTACTGGCCGGCGTGGTGTACGACGCCCCACGTCCGGTCGTCTCCGCCGCGATCACGGAGCTGATTTCCGATCCCGAGAAGCGCGCGAAGGTCGACGCCTTGCGGTACGGATGCGTGATGAACGCCGGGGCCGCCATCACCGGCGGGCTGGGCGGGCTCCTTGCCGACCGGATCGGCACCCCGACGCTCTATCTGGTCAACGCGGCCGCGTGCGCGGCTTTCGCTCTGGTGGCGCTGGCCTACATTGCGCCCGATGTGCGCCGCCCCGCGCCGCCGACGAAGTCCACGTACCGTGACGCGTTCTCCGACTCGCGACTGCTCCTGCTGCTGGCGTCGAGTGTGGGGACGCTGACCGCGCTCTGGGGCCTGTACGCCGCGATGCCGATGCTGATGACCGCCGCCGGGCTCGACGTCGGTTCCTACGGTCTCGCCCAGCTGGCCAACGCGCTGGCCGTCGTCGTGCTCACCCCGCTCATCACGCCGTGGCTGAGTGCGCGCGTGGCCTCGCGTCCGCGACTGGACATCTTGGCGGTCGCGACGCTGTGGGTGACCGTGTGCATGGCGATGGCGAGCTTCGCCCACACGTCCACCGAGTTCAGTGTGGCCGCGGCGGCCTGTGCCCCCGGGGAAATCGCCTGGTTCGTCGTCGGCGCCGGCATCGTGCACCGCATCGCCCCGCCGGCGCTGCGCGGGTGCTACCACGGCCTGTGGGGAATGGCGTTGGCCGTCGCAGCGGTCACCGCACCGATCCTGGCGTCGTACAGCCTGAGCCGCGGTGGACCGTCCCTCATGGCGATCGCCGTCCTGGTCGTCGGTGTGACCGGCGCGGCACTGTGCGCGCCGCTCGCTCAAGCACTGGAATTAAGGAGTCATGCGAAATGATCGGCACCACAACACGATTCATCGATGAGAAAACCGACCTGCTCGAACTCTATCGCCGCATGTGCGTCCTGCGCGAGCTCGACATCGTGCTGGAGGAACTGCGCGCCGAGGGCCTGGTCAAGGGGCCGATGCATGTGGGATTCGGCCAGGAGGCCGCGGGTATCGGCGCCACCGCCGCGCTACGTGACGGCGATATCACCACAGCGACGCATCGGCCCCACGCCCAGTATGTCGGCCTCGGCCTTCCGCTCGGTCCGACGGTCGCCGAGATGATGGGCCGCGCCGACGGCCAGTGCGGCGGCCGCGGGGGACACATGCTCATCGCCGATCCGGACTACGGGCTGCTCGCTCCCTCGGGCATCATCGGCCATTCGCTGCTGTTGGCCGTCGGTCATGGATACGCGCAGCGGCTGGCCGGCGACGGCCGCGTCACGCTCTGCGTCACCGGGGATGGGGCCGTGAACTCCGGCGCTTTCAACGAGGCGGTGAACATGGCCGCGCTCTGGCGGCTGCCCGTCGTGATCTTCGTCGAGAACAACCAATACGCGTTGAGCGTGCGCCTCGACCGGCACGTGCGGGAGACCGAGTTGTACCGCCGCGGTTGGGGATACGGCATACCCGGGGTTCGGGTCGACGGCAACGACGTCGAAGCCGTGCACCGTTGCGTGGCCAGGGCCGTGGCACGAGCCCGCGCCGGTCAAGGACCCACGCTGGTCGAAGCCGTCACCTACCGCGCCGCGGTGTTCTCCGGGGCCGACCGTGGCGGGTACCGGGACCCCGCCGAGGGGGCCGGGTTCACCGATCCGCTGCGCCTGGCACGCGGCCGGCTGATCGATGAAGGCACCAGCCCTGATCGCGTCGACGCCACCGAACGCGCGGCTCGCCGAGAGGTCGACGACGCCGTCGCGTTCGCCAAGGCCAGCCCGTGGCCAGACCCCGCAGAACTCAGCGACATCGCAACGAAATGGGACGGAAGGGAGCCCCGGTCATGAACCGCATGACATACGCGCAAGCGCTGAACGATGCGCTGCGCCTGGAGATGCGACGCGACGAGCGTGTCATCGTGCTCGGCCAGGACGTGGCGGTGTACGGCGGAATCTTCGGCGCCACCCAGGGTCTGCTCGACGAGTTCGGCCCCACCCGCGTGGTGGACACCCCGATTTCCGAGAACGGCATCGTCGGCGCCGCGATCGGCATGGCGATGTCGGGCCTGCGACCGGTCGTCGAGATCATGTACAGCGATTTTCTCTGCCTGGCCATGGACAGCCTCGCCAACGGAGCGTCGGTTTTCCCCTTCGTCACCCAGGGTCGTGTCACCGTGCCGCTCGTGGTGCGCACGCAGGGCGGTCCCGGCGGGAACGCGGGACCTCAGCACTCGAAGTCCCTCGAGCAGTGGACGGCGCACCTGCCGGGAATTCACACCGTCCTGCCCAGCAGCCCCGCCGACGCCAAGGGCCTGCTCACCTCGGCGCTGCGGTCGCCGGACCCGGTCATTCTGTTCGAACACAAGAAGCTGTACGGCACTGAGGGTTTGGTCCCCGAGGGGGAGCACGTCACGCCCCTGGGAACGGCGGCCGTCGTGCAGGAGGGGACCGACGTCACCATCGTCGCGGTCTCCGGCATGGTGCGGCACGCACTGGACGCGGCGGCCGAGCTGTCGACGCGCGGCGTGAGCGCCGAGGTGGTGGACGTCCGCTCGCTGCGGCCTCTCGACACCGCCACGCTCGTCGCCTCGGCGCGCAAGACCGGCCATGTCGTGGTGGCCGCCGAGACCTGGCTGCGGTACGGGCCTACCGCGGAGATCGCCGCCGTCATCATGGCGGAGGCGTTCGAGGAACTGCGCGCGCCCGTCGCCCGTGTCGGTGCGGCGGCGGTGCCGTATCCGGCGAGTCCCGCCCTCGAGCCCGCGGTGCTCGGCGGTGCCGACGACATCGTGCGCGCCGCCCACACCCTCTTGACGACTCGCATGATGCGCACCCACCGAGCCGAATTGAGGCGCAGCGCATGACCGGTCGCTTCGCAGACAAAGTCGTCCTGGTCACCGGTGCAGGCACCGGGATAGGACGGGCAACCGCATGCCGCTTCGCGCAAGAGGGCGCGACGGTGGTCGTCGCCGGCCGACGGCTCGAACCTCTGCGGGAAACGGTGTCGCTCATCGAGTCTGACGGCGGAAAGGCCCAGGCTTTTCAGGTCGACGTGACCCGCGAAGACGATGTCGCTCGCCTCATCGACACAATCGTCATCCGCAACGGCGGGTTGGATGCCGCCTGCAACAACGCCGGAGTACCGGGGTCGGGGAAGGCGTCCGACCGCTACGACCTGGACCACTGGCGGCGGATCGTGGACACCAACCTGCAAGGCGTTTGGCTGTCGATGAAGCACGAAATCGCCCATATGCGCGCCAATGCCGGGGGTGCCATCGTCAACGTGGCCTCGATTGCCGGCATCGTCGGCTATTACCACTCGGCCCCCTACACCGCCAGCAAGCACGGCGTGGTGGGGCTCAGCCGGGCAGCCGCCATCGATCACGCCACGGAGGGGATCCGCGTGAATGCCGTCTGCCCGGGGCCGATCTCGACCCCGATGCTGATCGAAGCCAAGGCCGCACGGGGACCGGCGGCCGACGACTTCTACCTATCCCACATTCCGATGGGACGACTCGGCCGACCGGAAGAGGTCGCCCATGCAGTGGTGTGGCTCGCTTCAACCGAAGCGGCCTACGTGACAGGCCAGGCATTGGCCGTAGACGGAGGATGGACAGCCCAATGATGACACCGAACACAACAATCCCGATGAACCACAACCGCTCTCGACACATCGTGCTGGTCGACACCTATGGGGCGGCGTCGCGCCTTGCGCCGGCCTTCCAGGCCGTGGGGTACACCCCCATCCGGGTGCAGAGCACTGCCGAGGTCCCCACGGTTTACCGCGGCCGTCCCGACCGGTTCCCGTTCGTCGCCGACATCGTCCACCGCGGCGACCTCGCCGACACGGTGAACGCGCTGCTGCCGTTCGAACCCGTCGCCGTCATTCCCGGCTGCGAACCGGGCGTGGAATTGGCCGATGCGCTGAGCGAGGCGCTGAACCCGCTGACCGGCGCGCCGACCAACGGCACGGCGCTGAGCTCGGCGCGGCGCAACAAGTTCGAGATGATCGAGCGGATCAAATCGCAAGGGCTGCAAGGAGCTCGCCAGATCCTCGTCGAGAGCGAGGAACAGCTACGCAAATGGCACACCCAGCTCGGCGGCATGGCGATTCTCAAGCCGCTGCGCAGCTCGTCCAATGACGGCGTCACCTGGTGCGCCACCCCGGACGACTCCGTACGGGCGTTCCGCAGGCTCAACGGGCGGGAGAACATCAACTCGGAGGCCGCCGACGGTGTCGTCGCACAGGAATACCTCGTCGGTGCTGAATACCTGGTCAACACGATGAGCCACGACGGCCGGCACCACGTCACCGACATCTGGCGGACCCATCGCATCAGTGCGAACGGCGCGTGCGACCTCATGGTGGCCTGCCAGATCATGCCCGCCACCGGCGAAGTGCAGGACAAGCTCATCCCGTACGCGTTCGACGTGCTCGATGCGCTCGGCATCCGCCATGGCGCAGGACACGTCGAGATCAAGACCACGCCCGCCGGCCCCTCCCTCGTCGAAGTGGGGGCGCGGATGGCCGGGCAGGACATCCCCGGGTTCGCGGCTCTCGCGATCGGCGAGTCGCAGGTCGACTGGATGGTGGACGCCTATGTACGCCCACAACGGTTCAGGCAACGCTGCGGGCGCCCGTATCACCTGCAGCGAAGCTTCGCCTGGGCCAAGATGGTCGCCCCGCGCAGTGGAACGTTGGTTTCCTATCGCGGTCTGCAAGCCATCAAGGAGCTGGAGAGCTTCCGCGACATCGCGTTTCAGGTTCACCCCGGACAACAACTGCAACGAACCGTCGACGACAGCACCTACCCCGTCACGGTGACGCTGATGCACGAGGTGGACGACATCCTGCTTCGTGACCTCTGGACGCTGCGCTACATCGACGGTGAGCACTTCTACGAACTGAAAGGAAACGCATCATGATCGTCGTCCTGTCCCTGTACCGTCCGCGGTTGGAGAATTTTCTCGACGCCCAAGGCGAAAAGATCCTCGCCCTGATTCCGGATTCCATGCGCACCGCGCGCGAAGCCGGCGACCCGGGCTATCCCATCAGGACTATCGACCAATGGGATAACTACAACGAGCTCACCCGCCTCGCAGGAGAATTCGAAAGCCTCGGGGTGACGGCCGTCGCCACCATCGACGAGCCGTGTATCCGCGCCGCCGCCTTTCTGAGAGACCTGTTGGGGCTGCCCGGTCAGGACCACCAAAGCGCGGTCGCATGCACCGACAAGTCGGTGATGAAGCGGCGCCTGGCCGCCGCCGGCATCCCGGTTGCCGAGCACCGCATCGTGCACAGCGTCGCCGAGATCCGTGAATTCCTCGACGAGATCGGCGACGCCATCGTCGTCAAACCTCGGAGTGGTTTCGGCACGATCAACACCCACCGGGTCGGTCCGCACGATTTCGACGACCTCGCCGCGGCGGGCGCGTTCGCACCGCCGCGCGACCTGCCGGCGTACTTCTGGTCCACGTCCATGACCTCAGACCTCGGCTCGGTCAGCTACCTGGTCGAGCGTTACGTCGACGTGGTCGCCGAGTACCACTGCGAGCTGATGCTGCACGAGGGCGAGGAAGTGCACTGCCTGGCGGCCCGCTACGCCAACCCGGTCCTGGCGGACCACGCGGTCGGATCGGTGTGGCTGCATCACCGCTCCGACGAGGCCGCCGAGGTGCGCAAGCTCACCCGCGCGGCGGCTACGGCGTTGGGCGTGACACACGGTTTCGGGCACTGCGAAGTCTTGCGCGACCGAAGCGGCCGGTGGTTTGTCGGTGAGTTCGGCTCTCGCCCCGGCGGATCGATGATTCCCCGCTCCCTGAAGCTGAGTTACGGGATCGACAACCTGGCGCTGCTGGCCGATCAGCTCTCCGGGCGCAGGCCCCGCAACCAGACACCGCCAAGGCGTGTTCCCGGCGCGATTGCGTGGCTCGCCATACCCGTCGAATCCGGCGTGATCACCGACATGCCCGATGAGGCACAGCTGCTCAGCCTGCCGGGAGTCATCGATGCCGAAATCGTCATGCGGCCGGGGGATTCCACCAAGGGCCTGACATCCGGCGCGATGTTTCACGCCGCCTACATCTTCTGTGTCGGCGAAAACGCGCAGGAGGCCGAAGACCTCGCCAAACATGCTCAGCGGGCGTGCCGTATCGCGGTCGACCCCGCGGCGTGACGGTCGGCGATACCGTAGAACCCCGGTAAAGGCGGTCGAGTTTTGCGAGGGTGACGCGATGACGGCTATCAGCGCTGACGTCGATGGCAGTGACGTGCGCGAAATCCGGGAGAACCATCAACTGCTATCGGTGCGGGCCGCCGCGTTGCTTCGGCTGGCGGTGGTCGGGCTCATGGCCGGCGCCATGGTGCTCGGCACCCACGCGCACGAATGGTGGGCGCAATCGGTCCTGCTCGTCACCTACGGTGCCGGCGCCATCTGGGTGGCGGTGTTGGCGTTCCGGAAGGGAACGTCGGCAGCCCATCCCACCACCCAGACGGTCGTCGCGGTCGTCGACGTCGCCGCGATCTGCATCTTCGAGCTGCTGTCGGACGGTGGATACACCCCGCTGGCGGTGATGGTCTTGCTGGCGCTGCTGGTGGTGCTGGAGGTGTCGGCACGCCGGGCCGCGGTCATCCTCGCTGTCAGCGCGGTGGCTTTCGCCGCCGTCGTGGTCTTCGACCCGGTGATGTTGCCGGATCTCGGTTGGGCCAAGACCCTTTTCGTCTGCGCGCTGTTCGCGTTTCTGTGCTGCACCGTTCTTGCCGTCGTCGCCACCCAGCAGCGCCACCTAGGTGAAATCGAGCGGCTCAGCGCGTCACGTCGGGCGCTGCTCGCCGACACCATGACGGCCTATGACAGTGAGCGGCGGCAGCTCTCGGAGACCCTGCACGACGGACCGCTGCAACTGGTGATGGCCGCGCGGTTCGACATCAGCGAAGCGGCGAAAGCATCCACCGACGACCGTTTGCACCGCGCGTTGAGCAGCCTGCGTGAGGTCATCGGCCACATGCGCGAGGCGACGTTTCTGCTCCATCCGGCGGTGCTCGACCGGGCCGGTCTCGCCGAAGCCACCCAGAAACTGGCGTCGATCACCGAAAACCGCTCCGGCATTGACATCTCGGCAGTGGTTGACTACCCGGTCCGCTCCTCGATCGACCCCCTGGTCTTTGCCGTGATGCGCGAGCTGGTCTCCAACGTGGAGCGACATTCTGGTGCGGCCAAGGCCCGCATCGAGCTCCGCGCGGTCGACCGCATGTGTCGCCTCGATGTGGTGGACGACGGCGGGGGAGTCTCGCCGGAGACGTTGAGCCGCCGGCTGGCCGAAGGGCACATCGGCATCGCATCGCACCGGACGCGCGTCGAAGCCGCAGGCGGCAGAATGACATTCATACCGACAGCGGTGGGCACCCACGTGCGGGTCGAAGTGCCGTTACTCCAGTAGTCGGCGCCGCATCGCCTCCGCGACGGCGGCGGCGCGGTCCGACACTCCCAGCTTCTCGTATAGGTGCTGCACGTGGGTACGGACCGTGGTCGGTGCGAGGTGCAGTTTGGTGGCGATCTGAGGTACCGACAGCCCGTCCGCCATCATCCGGACGGTTTCGAGTTCCCGGGGCGACAGCAGGGCGGCATCCCCCTTGGCCCGCTGCTTGATTTCGTTCGCGAGCCCGCTGGCCAACTGCGTCGGAACGTATCCGTCGCCCTTGGCGCAGCTGACGATCGCCGCAACGATCTCGCTGCTGTCCGACTCCTTGGTGAGATAGCCGCTGGCGCCGGCGGACAGGGCCTTGTACACCAGCGGGGCGTCATCGAATGCGCTGAGCAGGACGACTTGGGTCGGCAGATCGTCGCGTGCCACCGCGTTCGCGACGTCGAGGCCGTCGAGCTCCGGCATCTGGAAGTCGAGCAGCGCGACCGCCGGCCGGTGCTCCCGGATGGCGGCAAGCGCGCCACGGCCGTCGCTGACCTCGGCAACGACCTGTATCCGGCCGCTCTCTTTCAACGCCCGCACAACGCCGGTCCGATACACCGGGTGGTCATCGGCGACGACGACGGTGATGTCCCCGATCATGGCGCAATTTTGGCACCGGTACGGCGACTTTTTTGCGTTTGCACTGATTGCGTGCTGGCCGGCCCGCGCGCAGCGATCGCCGGTCGTCGGGTTGCGAAGCTATACTAAGTACGGCAGGTGCGCTTTTTGTGCAGCTCGACGGCGGCCGCGATCTTGACCATCTGCAGAAACGCGACCGTTCCTTCCTGCATGCGGATGCCACCCGAAATCGGCGATGCCACCAACGGCAGTCGCTCGGCCGTGGCCCGTCGCACCGCCATGGTGATGCCATGGTGATGCGCTCAGCGGCCGCCACTGCGATCGAGCCGGGCGAAAACCCGCACGTCACCAATGCCACGCGGCGATCAGGTCGCGACGATACGAGTCGGTGGTCGCGATCTGCGGAGGCTGGGTGTCCCAGCTGTGAAGCGATCCGTCGTCGAGGACGGCATCACGCAAGGCAGTGGCGCCGATACGGCTCACCCGATGAGGCTGACGCGGGCCACCGCCGTCCCAGATCAACCGATTCGCGAACTACGCGGCGACGAGCCATAATTAGCACTCGTGAGGCAAGAGTGCTAACGCCGCGGGGAGGGCAGAGAGACTAGAGGAGGAACAGTGAGCCCCACCAATTTCGTCAACGAGCGTCAAGTCGACGAACCGGCCATCGAGTCAGCCATCGAGCCGATGCGCATCGTGCTCGTCGCACCGCCTTACTTCGACGTTCCACCGAAAAGCTACGGGGGCACCGAGGCCGTCGTCGCCGACCTGGCTGACGCCCTGGTGAAACGCGGACACGACGTGACGCTGCTGGGTGCAGGCGAGCCGGGCACCGCGGCCGAGTTCGTTCCGCTGTGGGACCGCACGCTTCCCGACCGTCTCGGCCAGCCGTACCCGGAGATCATGCACGCGCTCAAGACGCGGCGCGCGATCGAGCAGATCGTCAAGAACGACGGCATCGACATCATCCACGAGCACACGTTCGCCGGTCCGCTCAACGCCGCGCTGTACCGGACGCTCGGGTTGCCGACCGTGGTCACCATGCACGGGCCGATCGACGAGGATCTGTATCCGTTCTATCGTGAGCTCGGCGAAGACGTCGGCCTCATCGCGATCAGTGACCGACAGCGTGAGCTGGCCCCCGATCTGAACTGGGTTGGCCGCGTCCATAATTCACTGCGCATCGACGATTGGCCGTTCCGAAGCGACAAGGGCGACTACGCGTTGTTCCTCGGGCGGTACGCCCCGTACAAGGGCGCCCACCTGGCGCTGGACGCCGCACACGCGGCCCGGATCCCACTGGTGCTGGCGGCCAAGTGCGACGAGCCCGCCGAGCAGGCGTACTTCGACGAATACGTGCGCCCACGGCTGACCGAGAACGACCACGTATTCGGCCAGGCCGACGCCGACGACAAGCGCAAACTGTTGGCAGGCGCGCGCTGCGTGCTGTTCCCGATCCAATGGGAGGAACCGTTCGGGATGGTGATGATCGAGGCCATGGCGTGCGGCACCCCGGTGGTGGCGCTGCGCGGCGGCGCGGTGCCGGAGGTGATCGCCGACGGTGTGACCGGGTTCGTGTGTGATCGGCCCGACGAGCTTGCGCAGGCCATCGCAGAGGTCGACACGCTGGATCCGGCCGCCTGCCGCCGACATGTCGCCGCGCACTTCGGGTTCGGCCACTTCGGTTCGGGTTACGAACGCATCTACCGCGAGGTGGTCGACGCGGCGCGCGGTCAGCAACCGCTCGCGATGCGTCAGATCGTCACGCCGACCAGGTCGAGGCGCGGACGCATATGACCGCCCCGTCCGCTCTCAACGCAGGCGAACCGGCCAGTCTGGGGTTCGGCGGCGACGCGGTGACCCTGGTGGAGGGCGCCACCTTCTGCCGGTCCGACTACGACGGCGACGTGCAGGAGGGCCGCTCACACGGGCTGTTCTTCCGCGACTCCCGGGTGCTGTCCCGGTGGGAACTGCGCGTCGACGGCCGGCCGCCCGAGCCGTTATCCGTCGAAATGCCCGAGGCGTTCGCCGCGCATTTCGTTTCGCGTCGGGCACCGCTGGCCGGGCTGGCCGACAGCACGCTGCTGGTGGTGCGCGAACGGTTGGTGGCCGACGGGATGCGGGAGACGATCTCGCTGCAGAACCTCGGCACCGAACCCACCGTGGTGGCCGTGGAACTGCACGCGGACGCCGACTTCGCCGACCTGTTCGCGGTCAAGGAGGGCCGCCCGGCCCCCAGCAGCGCCGAGATGACCGTCGTCAGCGGCGAACTCGTCCTTCGGGACCGCACCGACCACGTGCGCGGTCTGGTCGTGTCGGCGTCGGGGGACCCGACCGTGGTACCGGGGACGTTCAGCTGGCGCATCGTCATTCCGCCGCGCCAGCGGTGGCAGACCGAGGTCGTCGCACAGCCGACGTGGTCCAACCAGAGCGTCAAGAGCCGCTTCCGGTCGGGCGAGCTTCTCGAGTCCAGCGCGCCCGCACAAAAGCTGCAGGCATGGCGCGGCACCGCCACCAAGGTCGACCCCGACCACAGGGTGCTCGCAGAAGTGTTGCGGCGCACCGAAAGCGACCTCGGCGCGCTGTTGATCCACGACGAAGCCGGCGAGAAGAGACCGTTCGTCGCGGCGGGTGCCCCCTGGTACATGACGCTGTTCGGCCGCGACAGCATCCTCACGGCGTGGATGTCGTTGCCGGTGGACTACGGGTTGTCGCTGGGCACTTTGGAGCAGCTGGCCGAGACCCAGGGCCGTGACGTCGATCCGGTCACCGAGGAGCAGCCCGGGCGGATCATGCACGAGTTGCGCCGCGGACCGCTCAGCGCCGCGGTACTCGGCGGCCCCGTCTACTACGGCGCGGTGGACGCGACGCCGCTGTTCGTCATGCTGCTCACCGAAAGCTGGCGCTGGGGTGCCGACGAGCACGTGATCCGGTTGCTGGTGCCGGCCGCCGACGCGGCGCTGGACTGGGCCGCGCGGTACGGCGACCGCGACGGTGACGGCTTCATCGAGTACCAACGGGCGACCGACCGCGGGCTGGTCAACCAGGGCTGGAAGGACAGCTTCGACGGGATCAACTACGCGAACGGGCGAATCGCCGAACCGCCGATCGCGCTTTGTGAGGTCCAGGGCTACCAGTACGCCGCCCTGCTGGCCCGTGCCGAGCTGGCCGAGGCGTTCGGTGAGGCGGCGACCGCCAAGCGGTTGCGCACTCGGGCGCAGACGCTGCGGGCCAAGTTCCTCGACGCGTTCTGGCTGCCCGACCGCGGTTGGTACGCGCTCGCGCTGGACGGCGACAAGCGGCCCGTCGACTCGCTGACCAGCAACATCGGTCACTGCCTGTGGACGGGCATCGCCGCGGACGAGCACGTGGAGTCGATCGTGAAACAGCTGGGGACCGACGAGATGGACTCCGGCTTCGGCCTGCGCACCCTGGCCACCTCGATGGGCGCCTACAACCCCATGAGCTACCACAACGGTTCGGTGTGGCCGCACGACACCGCGATCGTCGTCGCGGGCCTGATGCGCTATCGGCACGTGCCCGGCGCGGTGGATCTCGCCGAACGATTGGCGACCGGGCTGCTCGACGCGGCCGCCGCGTTCGGCGGCCGACTACCCGAATTGTATTGCGGTTTCTCGCGTTCGGAGTTCCGCTCACCGGTGCCCTATCCGACGTCGTGCTCACCTCAGGCCTGGGCCAGCGCCGCACCGCTGCTGCTGGTGCGGGCATTCCTCGGGCTGGACCCGCACGTGCCGGACCGGCGGATCGTGGTGACCCCGAAGCTCCCGGAGTCCTGGGGCCGCATCTCGCTGACCGAGCTGACGCTGGGCGAGGCGACCGTGAACATCGAAGCCCAGGGCGACGAGGTCAAGGTCAGCGGCGTGCCCGACGGCTGGGACGTGGTCACCCCGCAGGGTT
Organism: Mycolicibacterium pulveris; assembly: GCF_010725725.1. Lineage (NCBI taxonomy): Bacteria > Bacillati > Actinomycetota > Actinomycetes > Mycobacteriales > Mycobacteriaceae > Mycobacterium > Mycolicibacterium pulveris. The sequence continues at coordinate 3,204,353 of NZ_AP022599.1, forward strand.
GACCACTCCGCTCGCTAGGGTGGCGACATGATTGGTGTGACCCGCGACGGCCAGGTGTTGACGCTGGAGATGCAGCGCGCCGAAAGCCGCAACGCGCTGAACGGCGAGCTCGTCGACGGCCTGCGTGAAGCGATCGAGAAGGCCGCAACCGAGGAAGTCCGCGCGATCGTGTTGACCGGGCAGGGCGCGGTATTCAGCTCGGGCGCCGACCTGTCCGACCCCTCCGGGGTAGCCGACGAGCTGCCCGACAAGGCCAAGGCCCTCAACCTCGCCATCGACAAGGCCCCGGTTCCGGTCATCGGCGCGATCAACGGGCCCGCGATCGGCGCCGGTGTCATTCTCTCGATGATCTGCGATCTTCGGGTCGTGGCGCCCGAGGCGTACTTCCAGTTTCCAGTCGCGAAATACGGTCTGGCACTGGATAACTGGAGCATCAGGCGGTTGACATCGCTGGTCGGTGCCGGCCGGGCACGGGGCATGCTGCTGGCCGCCGAGCGGCTCACCGCCGACGCCGCGCTGCACACCGGGATGGCCAATCGCATTGGCACACTGGCCGATGCGCAGGAATGGGCCGCGGAGATCGCGGGCTACGCCCCGCTCGCGTTGCAGCACGCCAAACGGGTACTCAACGACGATGGCGCGTACGAGGACCCGTGGCCGGAACATCAGGAGCTGTTCGATCGCGCCTGGGCGAGCCAGGACGTCATCGAGGCCCAGGTCGCGCGGATCGAGAAGCGGCCACCGAGGTTCCAGGGAGCCTGAATGATCCGCACGGCGTTGCGCTTCGGGCTCGGGACGGCCTCGCTGCTGGCCGGGAGCTGGGTGTTGCGCGCGCTGAACGGTGCACCCGTCGCGCTGGGCGCCTCACCCACCGAGATCGAGGCCGTGGCCAGGCGCTCGCCGAACTACCGCGACGGCGTCTTCGTCAACCTCGATCCCGCCTCGACGATCAACCTCGACCGCGAGCAGCAACAGCTGCTGCTGCGCGAACTGCTCGGCTCCCGCGACACCGGGAAGCCCGCCCGCCCCGTGCCGGTGGTGGAGCCCGCCGCCGCCGGCGACGAGCCGCTCGCGCTGGCGGTGTCCTGGTTCGGCCACTCCTCGGCGCTGATCGACATCGACGGCTACCGGGTGCTCACCGATCCGGTGTGGAGCCGACGCTGCTCGCCGTCGCGGCGAGTGGGGCCGGAGCGGCTGCACGAAGTCCCTGCCCCGCTGGAAGCGCTGCCGTCCGTCGACGCGGTGCTGATCAGCCACGACCATTACGACCACCTCGACATCGAGACCATCGTCGGGTTGGCCCGCACCCAGCGGGCACCGTTCGTGGTGCCGCTGGGCGTCGGCGCTCACCTGCGCAAGTGGGGCATCCCGCAGAGCCGCATCGTCGAGCTGGACTGGTACGACAGCCACCAGATCGGTGAGCTGCGGTTGGTGTGCACCCCGGCGCGGCACTTCTCGGGCCGGCTGTTCGCCCGCGACACCACGCTGTGGGCGTCCTGGGTGATCACCGGCCCGCAACATCGCGCGTTCTTCGGCGGCGACACCGGCTACACCAAGAGCTTCCCCGAAATCGGGGTGGACCACGGGCCCTTCGACCTGACCCTGCTGCCGATCGGCGCCTACCACCCGGCCTGGCCCGACATCCACATGAACCCCGAGGAGGCCGTCCGCGCCCACCTCGACGTCGCCGAGGCCGACTCCGGCCTGCTGGTGCCCATCCACTGGGCGACGTTTCGGCTGGCCCCCCACCCCTGGGCGGAGCCGGTCGAACGGCTGGTCCAAGCGGCGGGCAGCGAGCGCGTCCGGATCGCCGTGCCCAAGCCGGGCCAACGCGTCGATCCCGCGACGACGTCCTTCGAGCCGTGGTGGCGGCTCTGATCCGCGCTGCCCGGCGTCGGTCTGCGCCGCGATTTCTGCCTCAGGGCTGTTGTTCGTCGGCTACCCACGACCCTGCTGCAGAAATCGATGCGGCGGACGCCCGCTGGCGCGTATGACGGGCCCAGCGGGAAGGCACCCGTTACGGTTCACGTCATGAGTTCACTGGTCAGAGCCGTGGTCGCGGTGTTGCTGTTGACGCTGGGGGTGGGCTGCGCGTCGGAATCGACTCCGCAGGCGCCGTCGGCTCCCGCGCAGGCCGACGTGCCGCCACCGCTGGTCCCGGCGATGGCATTGCCGGAGAACGCCGTCGAGGATGCCGTCGCGAAACTCGACGGCATCGCCGAGCGGTTGCTGTCCGAGTCCGGGGTCCCTGGCATGGCGGTGGCTGTGGTGCACGCCGGAGAAACCGTGTACGCGAAGGGCTTCGGCGTCAAGAAGGTAGGGGAGGACGGCGCGCAGAACCAGGTCGACGCCGACACCGTGTTTCAGCTGGCGTCGCTGTCCAAACCGCTGGCGGCGACGGTGGTGGCCCACCAGGTCGGTGTCGGCGCGATCGGCTGGGACACCCCGATCGTGACCGAGCTGCCGTGGTTCGCGCTCTCGGATCCGGTCGTCACGCAGATGGTCACCATCGGCGACATGCTCGCGCACCGCTCCGGCCTGCCCGATCACGCGGGCGACCAGCTCGAGGACATCGGGTACGACCGCAGGCAGGTGCTCGAGCGGCTGCGGCATCTTCCGCTGGACCCGTTCCGGATCTCTTACGCCTACACCAACTTCGGGTTCACCGCGGGGGCCGAGGCGGTGGCCGAAGGTGCTGGCAAGCCGTGGGAGCAGCTCGCCGACGAGGTGCTGTTCGAGCCGCTGGGCATGGCGTCGACGAGCTACCGGTTCGCCGACTACGCCGACCGCCCGAACCGGGCCGTCGGCCACATCCACGCCGACGGGCGCTACCAACCGACCTACGTCCGCGACGCCGATCCGGAAGCGCCCGCGGGCGGGGCCAGCGCGTCGGCCAACGACATGACGCGCTGGCTGGCGATGGTGCTGGCCAACGGATCCCACGCCGGCAAGCAGCTCGTCGCCGCCGAGGCACTGCTGCCCGCGCTGACACCGCAGATCGTCTCGAGCCGGGCGACCGAGCCCGCGATGCGGTCGGGCTTCTACGGGTACGGCTTCAACGTCGGCACGACGTCGGGCGCGCGGACGGAGCTGAGCCATTCCGGCGCGTTCCTGCTCGGGGCGGCCACCAACTTCCTGATCCTGCCGTCGGCAGACGTGGCCATCGTCGCGCTCACCAACGGCACACCCTCCGGCGTGCCGGAGGCGCTGACCGCCGAGTTCGCCGACCTCGTCCAGTTCGGCGAGGTCCGCGAGGACTGGTACGGGCTCTACAGCAAGGTTTTCGCCGAGATGATCAACCCGGAGGGCTCGTTGGCGGGTAAGCAACCACCCGCCGATCCCGCACCTGCCGCGCCGCTGTCGTCGTACGTCGGCACCTACCACAACGACTACTGGGGTCCGGCCACGGTCACCGAGGTCGACGGCGGCCTGCAGCTCACCCTCGGCACCAAGTTCGATGCGCGACTGTCACATTGGGACGGCAACACCTTCACCTACACCTGGGTGTCGGAGAACTTCCCGCCGGGTTCCGTCGGCGAGGTCACCTTCGACGGCGACACGCTCACCATCGCGGACTACGACGAGTTCGGCATGGGAGCATTCCTCCGGTGACCGCTGTGATCGCCGCAGGGCTGACCGAAGCCGAAGTCGCCCAGCGCATTGCGGACGGGAAGACCAACGACGTCCCGACCAGGGCCGCGCGCAGCGTGGCCGACATCGTGCGCGCCAACGTGTTCACCCGCATCAACGCGATCCTCAGTGTGCTGCTGATCATCGTGCTGTCCACCGGATCGGTGATCAACGGTGCGTTCGGGCTGCTGATCATCGCCAACAGCGCCATCGGCATGATCCAGGAACTGCGGGCCAAACAGACACTGGACAAGCTGGCCATCGTCGGGCAGACCAAGCCGCTGGTGCGCAGGCGGTCCGGCGGGGTCTCCGCCGCGAAACCCTTGCCGCCCAACGAGGTGGTTCTCGACGACATCATCGAACTCGGGCCCGGCGACCAGATCGTCGTCGACGGCGAAGTCGTCGAGGAGTCCAACCTCGAAGTCGACGAGTCGCTGCTCACCGGTGAAGCCGACCCGATCGCCAAAGACCCCGGCGACCCGGTGATGTCGGGCAGCTTCGTGATCGCCGGCACCGGCGCGTACCGGGCCACCAAGGTCGGCCGCGAGGCCTACGCGGCCAAACTCGCCGAGGAGGCCAGCAAGTTCACGCTGGTCAATTCCGAACTGCGCACCGGCATCAACAAGATCCTGCAGTTCATCACGTATCTGCTGATTCCCGCGGGCCTGCTGATCATCTACACGCAGCTGTTCACCACCGGTGCGGGGTGGAACCAGGCGGTGCTGCGGATGGTGGGCGCGCTGGTGCCGATGGTGCCCGAGGGCCTGGTGCTCATGACATCGATAGCGTTCGCGGTGGGGGTGATCCGGCTGGGGCGCCGGCAGTGCCTGGTCAACGAGCTGCCTGCCATCGAGGGACTGGCCCGCGTGGACGTGGTGTGCGCCGACAAGACCGGCACCCTGACCGAAAACGGTATGCGGGTAGCCGATCTCAAGAAGTTCGACGAACGCGCGGCCGCCGACGTGCTGGCCCAATTGGCCGCGGACGACCCCAGGCCCAACGCCAGCATGCAGGCGATCGTGGAGGCCTACCGGATGCCGCCGGGGTGGACCGCCACGGCCATCGCGCCGTTCAAATCGTCCACCAAATGGAGCGGGGTGTCCTACGGCGAGCACGGCAACTGGGTGATCGGCGCGCCCGACGTGCTGCTCGAACCGGGCTCACCGGCGGCCGAGCAGGCCGAAGAGATCGGTGCGCGCGGACTGCGGGTGCTGCTGCTGGGGTCCAGCGACCTGCCCGTCGACCACCCCGAGGCACCCGGATGTGTCACGCCCGTGGCGTTGGTGGTGCTCGAACAGCGGATCCGCCCCGACGCCCGCGACACGCTCGAATACTTTGCGTCGCAGAAGGTTTCGATCAAGGTCATCTCGGGTGACAACGCGGTGTCGGTCGGCGCGGTGGCAGAGTCGCTCGGCCTGCACGGGCAGGCCATCGACGCCCGCGAGCTGCCCGACGAACCCGAGCGGCTGGCGGACAGCCTCCAGGAATACACGACGTTCGGCCGGGTGCGGCCCGATCAGAAGCGCGCGATGGTGCACGCCCTGCAGTCGCGGGGTCACACGGTCGCGATGACGGGCGACGGGGTCAACGACGTGTTGGCGCTCAAGGACGCCGACATCGGCGTGGCGATGGGTTCGGGCAGTTCAGCGACGCGGGCGGTGGCCCAGATCGTGCTGTTGGACAACAAGTTCGCCACGCTGCCGTACGTCGTCGGCGAAGGCAGGCGGGTGATCGGCAACATCGAACGCGTCTCCAACCTGTTCCTGACCAAGACGGTGTACTCGGTGCTGCTGGCCATCCTGGTGGGCCTGGCCGGGCTGTCGTCGAGGTTCTTCGGTTCCGATCCGCTGCTGTACCCGTTCCAGCCCATCCACGTCACGATCGCGGCCTGGTTCACCATCGGCATCCCGGCGTTCATCCTGTCGCTGGCGCCCAACAACGAGCGCGCACAACCCGGTTTCGTGCGCCGGGTGATGACGGCGGCGCTGCCGTCGGGTCTGGTGGTCGGCATCGCGACGTTCAGCTCGTATCTGGCTGCCTACCAGGGTCGGGAGGCCACCCCGGCGGAACAGACCCAGGCGTCGACGGCGGCGCTGATCACGCTGCTGGTGTCGGCGGTGTGGGTGCTCGCCGTGGTGGCCCGGCCCTACCAGTGGTGGCGGGTCGCACTGGTTGTGGTGTCGGGTGCGGCGTATGTGGTGATCTTCGCGATCCCGCTGGCCCGGGAGTTGTTCATGCTGGACCCCTCGAACGTCAAGACGACGTCGATCGGGCTGGTGATCGGTCTGCTCGGGGCGGCCGCGATCGAGGTGATCTGGTGGGTGCAGGGTGCGGTGCTCGGAGAACGCCGACGGTTGTGGCTCTCGGAGTAGGGTGGAGTCCATGGCATTTCTCGACAAGGTGAAGAATCTGCTGGCCCGCAACGCGGACAAGGTGGACACCGCGATCGACAAGGCCGGTGACATCGTCGACCAGAAGACGCAGGGCAAGTACGCTCAGCACGTTGACAAGGCGCAGGACACCGCCAGGAAGTACGTCAACAAGAGCAATCCGCAGAACCCGCAGAATTGACGTATGGCGAAACTTTCTGTTTCCGTGGACGTTCCGCTGCCACCGGAGCAGGCTTGGCAGTGCGCATCTGATCTGTCCCGCTACCGGGAATGGTTGAGCATTCACCGGGTGTGGCGCAGCAAGCTGCCCGAGACGTTGGAGAAGGGCACCACGCTGGAATCCATCGTCGAGGTCAAGGGCATGCCCAACCGGATCAAGTGGACCATCGTCCACTTCAAGCCGCCGGAGGCGATGACGCTCAACGGCGACGGCAAGGGCGGCGTCAAGGTCAAGCTGATCGGCAAGGTCAAACCCGCGCCGAACGGTACGGAGGCGTCGACGGTGACGTTCGACGTGCACCTGGGCGGGCCTGCGCTGTTCGGCCCGATCGGCATGGTGGTGGCCGGCGCGCTGCGCGGCGACATCCGCGAGTCGCTCGAGCGGTTCAAGCTGGTGTTCGCCGCGTAACCATCTCCCCGGCGAGAAGACGCGTATACCCCCCGAGACCGCGGATTTCAGGGGTTTTCGCGTTCCCCTACCTGCGGTGTGGGCTCAGCTCGCGGGCCGAACTGCTTTCAGCGGTGCAGCCGGCGGCGGACCAACTTGGTGAACTCGACCGCCGACCGGCGCACCGACTCGAACTCCAACGACACCAACAGCGTGTCCACCATCGCGAACGGCAGCGTGGTGGCCACGGCTCCGCGGCCGTATTCGAGGTGCCAGGAGCCGGGATGAATGGTCAGCCCCCTGGCGTGCCCTTTCTCCAGGCACGCGTGCTCACCGGGGCGCAGCGTCGTCCCGACGAGGTCGTCGGACTCCAGGTCGTAGGAGTCGATCTGGCCTGCCAGCAGGAACTTGTGGATCTGCACCCGCTTGTAGCGGCCCGAAAAGCCTTGTGTGCCTGTGGGCGACCCGAAGATGACGATGTACTCGCGCGGGCTGAAGTACAGGAAGCGGACCTTGCCGAGTATCCCGCCGGCCCGGCTGCCCACCCAGCGGCTCGGCGTCGGATCGATCAGGTCGGGGTATTCGGCGGCCAGCAGTTCGATGGCGCGGTTGATCAGCTCACCGCCGTCCAGCGGCAGGCCGACGACCTCCTTGGCGACCTTGGCGAGCACGTCGGGATCGAGCTTGTAGGCAACCATCGTCACCCACTCAGGCCACAGGCTTGTTGCACGGCTTCGCGGATCGGCGTATCACCCGAAATCACTTCGAAAGTCCGGCAAGCCGTGCCCGGCGTGTCGAGCACCGCCAGCAGCACCGCGGCCACATCCTCACGGGGGATGCGCCCCCGGCCGGTGCGCTCGGCGATCGTCACCGTCCCGGTGCCGGGGTCGTCGGTCAGCAACCCGGGCCGCACCACCGTGGTGTCCAGGTTGGTGCGGGCGCGCACATTGTCGTCGGCGGCGCCCTTGGCGCGCAGATAGGCCACGAACACCGGATCGCCGGCATCGTCGGGGGCCTCGGCGTCGGCGCCCATCGCCGAAATCATCACGTAGCGACGCACTCCGGCGGCCTCGGCCGCATCGGCCAACAGGATCGCCGCAGCCCGGTCGACGGTGTCCTTGCGCGCGGCTCCGCTCCCGGGGCCCGCACCGGCGGCGAACACCACCGCGTCGGCGCCGCGCAGCTGTGCCGCGACGTCGTCGACCGAGGCGTGCTCCAAGTCCAGCACCACCGGTTGCGCGCCGAGCTGTTCCAGCGCCGCGGAATGATCCGGGTTGCGGATGATGCCCGCGACCGAGTCGCCGCGCTGGGTGAGCATGCGTTCCAGGATTCGGGCGATCTTGCCGTGGCCGCCGGCGACGATGACGTGCATACCGGCGATCCTAGGTGGCCAGCCGGGCGCGCAGCTCGCGCTTGAGCACCTTGCCGTAGCTGTTCTTCGGCAGCTCGTCGATGAACTCGTAGCGTTTGGGCCGCTTGAACCGGGCGATGCGCTCGAGCAGGTGCGCGTCCAACTCGCCCGCCGAGGCCGACCCGACGATGAATGCGACCACGACCTCGCCCCACTCCTCGTCCGGGGCTCCGACGACCCCGGCCTCGGTGACCCCGGGGTGTTCGAGCAGCGCCTCTTCCACCTCGCGCGGATAGATGTTGCTGCCGCCGCTGATCACCACGTCCTTGGAGCGGTCCCGCAGCGTGAGGTAGCCCCGCTCGTCGAATGAGCCCATGTCGCCGGTGTGCAGCCACCCGTTCTTCAGCGTCGCCCCGGTGGCCTCCGGGTTGTTCCAGTAGCCCGACATGACAACGTCACCGCGGCAGACGATCTCGCCGATCTCACCGGTGTCGGCCCGGGTGCCGTCGGCGCGCAGCACCGCGACGTCGACGCCGGAGCGCGGATAGCCGACGGAGCCGAGGATCGCGTCGTCGGCGTCGATGTGGTCTTCGCGGCGCAGGCCGGTGATCGTCATCGGGGCCTCGCCCTGCCCGTAGAGTTGCACGAAGATCGGGCCGAACGCGGCCATCGCCTTCTTGAGGCTGTCGACGTACATCGGTCCGCCGCCGTAGACCACGGTGCGCAGGTTGCGCGGGCAGGCGCGGCCCGTCTGCACCAGCCGCTGGACCATGGTGGGCGCCAGGAACGCGCTGCAGCCGGGATGGTGCTCGCAGAGGTCGAGGAACTCGTCGGGTTCGAACGCCGCGGACTCCGGCAGCACCTGCCGGGCGCCGCGCAGCACGTACGGCGGGATGTAGAGTCCCGACCCGTGCGACATCGGCGCACCGTGCACCAGGCTGCAATCGGCATCCGGGGAGTCGAAATCGGCCAGATGCGCGACGGTCATCGCCATCAGGTTGCGGTGCGACAGCATCGCGCCTTTGGACCGCCCGGTGGTCCCGCTGGTGTAGAAGAGCCACGCCAGCGCCGCCGGGTCGGTGTCGGTCGGCGCGGCGATGGGCGACGCGTCCAGGCGCTGCGAATAGCTTGTGCCGCCGATGACTTCGACGTCTGACAGCCCTTCGGAAAGCTTGGGCGAGGCGAACACGAGCGCTGCCCCGGAGTCCTCGAGGATCTGCTCCATCTCGCGCGGGTGCAGCTTGTAGTTCAGCGGCACGTAGACACACTCCGCCGCCCAGACGGCGAACATCAACTCGATGATCTCCGGGCGGTTCTCGCTGGCGACGGCGACGCGGGTGCCGGGCGGCCCCAGCGTCGTGGCCAGGCGCAGCGCCCGGTCCCTCAACTCCTTCCAGGTATGCAGTTGGCGCTCACCGCAATACACCGCACCGCGGTCAGCGTGCCGGCTGGCGGCCTGGTCGAGCAGTCCGAACAGGTTCACGGCCTCACCTCGCCACCCACTCGGAATTCAGCGCGAAGTCCGACAGGTACTTGGTCGAACTCCATCCGCCGTCGACAACGATGGTCTGCCCGTTGATGAAACTCGCGCCGTCCGAACACAGGAACGCCACGGTGCTCGCCACGTCATCGACCTCGCCGAGCCGCGGATACGGCGTCATCTCGGTGTTGATCTTGCGGAACCGCTCGTCCTCGAGACGGCTGGCCACCATCGGGGTCAGCGTCACCCCGGGCGCGACGGCGTTACAGCGGATGCCCTGCGGGCCGTACTGACAGGCGATGTGCTGGGTCAGCGACGTCAGCCCGCCCTTGGCCGCCGAGTACGCCCCGCCGCGCAACCCACCGACGACCGCGAACGTCGACGTCACGTTGACGATCGCCGAGCCGGGTTTCATGTGCACGATCGCGTCGCGCGCCAGCCGGAACGGCGCCCGCAGCATCAAACCCAGGAAATAGTCCAGTGTTTCGTCGTCGGTCTCGTGCAGCGGCTTGGGGCTGCCGACCCCGGCATTGTTGACGAGGAAGTCGATGCGGCCCCACCGGTCCAGGGCGGTCTGCACGATCCGCTGCGGCGCGTCATCGGTGGTCAGGTCGACGGCGACGGTGGCCACCCGGTCCGGATCCCCGATCGCGGCTTGCAGTTCGGCGAGCCTGCTCTCGTCGCGGCCGGTGCCGACGACGGCGATGCCCGCCTCGGCGAGCTTGGTCGCGCAGCCGAAGCCGATGCCGCTACTTGCCCCCGTCACGATCGCTACCTGCATGTCGATCCACCCCCGCTCGTGAGCGTTGCCTGAATTTGATGTTTGAGAATCTTGCCCGCGTCGTTCTTCGGCAGGTTGTCCCACACCACGACCTGCTCGGGAATCTTGAACTTCGCCAGCCCTTCACGCAGCAGCAGGTCGCGCAGCCCATCCAGGTCCGGCGGCGGCTGATCCGATGCGACGATCACCGCGCACGCCCGCTCGCCGGTGCGCTCGTCGGGCACACCGACCACGGCGATCTCGGCGATGCCGGGATGCGTGGCGAGGAGGTCCTCGACCTCCTTGGGGGAGATGTTCTCGCCGTTGCGGATGATGATGTCCTTCGCGCGGCCGGTGACCACCACGTGATCGTCGACCCAGCGACCCAGATCCCCTGTGCGGAAATAGCCTTCGTCGTCGAACGCTGCGACCTCGTCGTCGGCATGCAGATAGCCGACGAGCATCTGCGGGCCGCGCGCGCGGATCTCGCCGTCGACCAGCTTGACGTCGGCGATGCCGGGTCGGCCGTCGGTGTCGGCCGCGTGCTCGACGCTGTTCAGCGAGCCCACGGTCGTGACCGGCACCTCGGTGGAGCCGTAAACCCGTGACACCGCGGCGCTCTCGAGGTAGTCGGTGGCTCGCCGGATCAACGACGGCGGCACGGAGGCGCCTCCGCAGATGAACACCTTCAGGTCGGGCAGCCGCGTGTCGGCCTTCTCCGCCGCGGCCAACAGCCCGACGAGAAACGGTGTGGCCCCGGCCATGTGCGTGATGCGCTCCTTGTGCATCAACGACACGGCTTGATCGGGGTTCCAGCGATCCATCAACACCGCCGTGCTGCCCAGCAGCAGCGGGCATTCGAACGCATAGATCGACCCGCCGATATGCGCGATCGGCGACGGCACGAGGAAGGTGTCACCGGGCTCGACGCGCCAGTTGTCGCCGATCTGGCGGATCAGCGCGTGAATCGAGTTGTGGGTGTGCAGAACCCCTTTGGGCCGGCCGGTGGTGCCCGACGTGTAGAGGATCATGCGCACGGCGTCGGGGTTGAGCACCGGTAACACCGTCGTGCCCGGCTCTTCGAGCAGCGAGGTGTACGGTGTGTGCCCGCGAACGTTCCTTACCGCTCGAAGTTCCGGCGATTCTTCGAGCGGTAAGGAACGTTCGGCGCCCCCACCAGCGCCCCCATCCCGCACCACAACCACTTCCGGCGGTGCGGCCATCGCCGCGGTGACCCGCTCCAGCATGGCGGCGTAATCGTGGTTGCCGAATACCGAGGGTATGAAGATCGCCCTGGTGTCGGCGTCGGAGAGGATGAACTGCAGTTCCCGGTCGCGCAGCGAGGGCAGGATCGGGTTCACCACCATGCCGGCCAAGGTCGCGCCCAGGTAGACGACGGCCGCCTCGTGCCAGTTCGGCAGCATGAACGACACCACGCTGCCCGCGGGCATGCGCGAGGTGAGCGCATGCGCCAGCGCGGTGGCCTGCTCGTGCAGGCCCTGACAGTCCAGCCGAATATCGCCGTCCACCAACACCGTTCGCTGCGGTGTGGTCTTGGCCGCGTTCCGAAGGGAGTCGGCCAGGGTCTCGTGCACCCACAGCCCACGCCGATAGGCGTCGGCCGCGCGGGCCTCGTCGACCCTCACGGGGCGGCCTGCCCCTTGATGCGGCGCATGGTCATCGTGTGCCGGTAGCGCGATGACGGATGGGTGTTGATGGTGACCTGCGCGATCTCCCCGTCCGACGTCTTGTACGTGCGCCGCATCTCCAAAGCGGCGGTGCCTGCTCGCATCCGCAGCGCGTCGGCCAGGGTGTCGGTGGCGGCGACGGCCGAGATCTCCTGGTGCACCTCGACGATGCTCACCCCGAACAGGTCCTCGATCAGGGGGAAGATCGGTCCGGAATGGCGTTGCAGCAGTCGGCCCACCGCGGCGAACGCGCGGTTGATGTAGTACTCGGTCACGCAGACCGGGGTGCTGCTCGCGTCGGCCCGCCGGTGCCCGCGCACGGCGAGCCACTGCGAGCCGGCCGCCAACCCGGTCTTGTCGGCGAGTTCGTCGTCGATGGTGACCATCGCGTTGAACTCGATCTCCAGCTGCGCACCCGCGGCGAACGCGAGCAGGTCGTCGATCGACATCACGTCCTGGGCATAGGAATTCGCCGCGGGACGCGGCACCACGAGCGTGCCCGCGCGCGGCCGGGATGCGACCAGGTTGTCGTCGCGCAGCCTGCGCAGCGCCTCGCGGATGGTGTAGCGGCTGACCTCGAACCGCTCGCACAGCTGCTGCTCGGTGGGAAGTTGTGATCCCACCGGATACACCCCGTCGACGATCTCCTTCCGCAGGGTGCGTGCCACCTGCAGGTACCGGTGGTCGGCGGGGTTGACGGTCATGTCCCGGTCCGGCGCAGCGCCAGCACACTTCCGTCGCCGTCGGCCGCGACGTACAGCGTGCCGTCGGCTCCCATGGTGATGCCCGCGAACGGACCCTGAGGTCCCGAGAACGGCGGCATTCCCTTGAGCGGCTTGGGCTCCACGCCGGGCGGAGCGCCGACCGGAAGGCCCGAGGCGATCGTGGTGCGCACCTTGCTGCCCAGGTCGAACGCGACGAGCTCTTTGGCTCCGGCGTCGACGATGTAGAGGACGCCGTCAGCGACATGGATTCCCTGCGGCCGCTGCAGCCCGTCGACGACCGTTTCGGACGAATCGGTCAGCCGCACCACCCGGCCGGCGCCGGATTCGGCGACCAGCGGGCGCCCGTCGCCGTCGAACACGACCCCCACCGGATCCTGTAGCCCCGACGCCAGCACCTCGGTGCTGCCTGACCGCAGCGAGTGCACCCGGCCGGTGCCGAGTTCGGCGAACACGATGTCGCCGTCGGGCCCGACCGCGACGCCGTAGAGCTGGTCGAATCCATCAGCGAGATAATCGGTCTCGCCGTCGGCGGGGCGGTACCGGCCGATCTGGCCGCCGGAGGTGGCGACTACGAAGGCGCCCGCCCCAACGGGTGCCAATCCGCGCAGGAAGCCGGGATAGCCCGGCGTGAACAGCATTCCGACGGTCCGTAGCGACCCGTGGGATTCGACGGCATAGAAGTAGGTGCCGTCGGCGACGTAGAGGGTGCCGTCGTCGCCGACCGCCAGATCCAGCGGCCAGTTCAGGCCACCGGGCAGCACCGTACGGGTCTGGCCGGTGCTGGAGATCTCGGTGAGCTCACCGGTGAAGTTGGAGACCACCACCCGATCGCCGACCAACGTGAGGTTGTCCAGCCCCGGGGTGAGCTGCGCCAGCAGCGTCTTGTCACCCGTGCGCGGGTCGATGCGCAGCACCTGCCCGCTGGCCACCTGGGTCGACACGATAAAGCCCTGCGGGTCGAACTTCACCGCATCCGGAACGCCCAGATCCGCGGTAACCCGTTGCGGCTCAGCATGTTCACCGGCGTTCGGGTCGACGCGCCAGATCTCGTTGGCTGTCATCAGCGGGTAGTACAGCCAGCCGTCTGGGCCGACCTCCATCGCGTTGGGCGAGGCGAGATCGGTCAGCAGAATCTGTGCGGCGCCGGTGGCGCGATCGAGTTCCATCAACCGCCCGCCGTCACGGCACTCGTTGATGAACAGCCGGTCCTGATACACGGTGATGCCGTTGGCGCAGGGCAGGTCGTCGCGCAGCACGCGGGTCTGGCCGCGGGGATCGCGCACGCTGACCCGTCCGTCCATCACCTCGGTGGCGTATAGGTTGCCGCTGGTGTCGAAGGCGACGTCGTCGGGTGCCACGATGTCGCCGCCCTTGGCGCTGATGGTGGCCAGTTGGCCGGTGCCCAGATCTAGGGCGCTGATCTGGCTTCCGGTCACCTGAGCGACGTAGACGCGTCCGTCGGGTCCGGTGCGCAGACCGTTGGCGCCGAACAATCGGCTCGGGGCGGTGAGGCGCTGCAGCTGCCAGCCCTCGGTGACGGTCGGATTCGGCCCGGTGTAGCGGGCCTGTGGGAGCGACCCCGTCGCGGATGGCGTCATGACCTCGGACGTTATCAAGCTCTATTAGTCCAGACAATAGCCTTCATTACCAGCTCAGCCACTCTTGACTGACAGATCGGCCCTGCGGAATAGTGTTCTGCAATATGCAGAGCACCGTATCTTGTCCGGACAAATAGCGTGACCGAGCTTCTGAGGCTGGACGGCCGCATCGTCGTGGTGTCGGGGGCCGGTGGCGGCGGCATCGGCACCACCGTGACCCGGATGGCCGCGCAGGCCGGCGCCACGGTGGTGGCGGTCAGCCGGTCCAAGGAGAACCTCGACGAACACGTCGCGCCGCTGGCCGCGCAGGGGCTGGCGGTGGTGCCGGTGGCCGCCGACGCGTCGACCGACGAGGGCATCGACACCGTGCTGGATCAGGTGCGCCGCACCGAGGGCACCCTGTACGGCCTTGTCAACATCGCGGGCGGCGCGGCGCCCGCGACGTGGATGCCCGCCACCCGGGTGACCCGCGACGACTGGCGGGCGTTGTTCGCCGCCAACCTCGAAACGGCGTTCTTCATGGGCCGGGCCGTCGCCGCCGAGATCCGACAACAGGGCAACCCCGGGTCGATCGTGTCGGTGTCGTCGATCAGCGGCATGAACACGGCGCCCTTCCATATCGCCTACGGCACCGCCAAGGCCGCCGTCGCCGCGATGACGCGCACGATGGCCGTCGAGCTGGCGCTCGACAACATCCGCGTCAACGCCGTGGCGCCGGGAGTGACCGAAACGGCCGCGTCGCGCACCTACGTCGACGAGGACCCAGACCGTGACCGTCGCGCGATCGCGATGGGCCGTCGCGGCCGGCCGGAGGAACAGGCGGGCGCGATCCTGTTTCTGCTGTCCGACCTGTCGAGCTACATCACCGGTCAGACATTGCTCGTCGACGGTGGGCTGAACCTCAAGTGGACGCATCTGGACGCCGACAACACCTCGTTGTTCCTCAAAGACGAATCCTTCCGCACCGAGATCAAGCGGTTTTAGGAGAACCCATGACCGATCTGGAAACACAAGTCGCCGACGAGCTTTCCGAGCCGATGACGATTCCCGTGGAGGCCTACATATCCGAGGAGTACGCCCGCGCGGAACGCGACAGGCTATGGCGCAGGGTCTGGCAGCAGGTCGGCCGGGTCGAGGAGCTTCCCGAGGTGGGCAGCTATCTGACCTACGACATCCTCGACGACTCGATCATCATCGTGCGCACCGGGCCCAACGAGTTTCGGGCGCACCACAACGTGTGCATGCACCGCGGCCGCCGGCTCGTCGACACCCCGGAGGGCGCGAAGAACGCCTGCGGGCGGGCCCGCAAGTCCTTCGTGTGCGGATTCCACGGCTGGACATACGGTCTCGACGGCGCCTGCACCCACATCCGCGAACAGGACGACTGGAAGGGCGCACTGACACCGCAGAACACCCACCTCGTTCCCGTTCAGGTGGACACCTGGGGCGGGTGGCTGTTCATCAACATGGACCCCGACTGCGAACCGTTGGCCGACTACCTGTTCCCCGCGGCCAAGATCCTCGACCCGTTCGGGCTGGAGAAGATGCGCTACCGCTGGCGCAAGTGGCTGTACTTCGACTGCAACTGGAAGGTCGCGCTGGAGGCCTTCAACGAGACCTACCACGTGTTCACCACCCACCCGGAGTTCAACAAGTTCGGTGAGTTCAGGGGCTGGGCCAAGGCGCAGGGCAAGCACAGCAACATCGGCTACGACGCGCCGAAAGACATGGAGGCCACCAAGTCCAAGATCCGGTTGGGCACCGGTGACGATCCCCGCGTCTCCACCGCCGAGATGCAGATGTACACCTGGGAGCAGACCAACGCCACCACCACCGAGACTCTGGTCAACGCCGCCAAGCGTCTGGTGGACGAACTGCCCGAGGGCACCCCGCCGGACAAGGTCCTCGAGCACTGGCTGGCCTCGGCCCGTCGCGACGACGAGGCTCGCGGGGTGATCTGGCCGACCATCCCGGCCGACATCCTCGGGCAGGCGGGCACCGCGTGGCAGATCTTCCCGAACTTCCAGATCGGCCAGGGTCTGACCACCGCGCTGTGCTACAGCGCGAAACCGCATCCCAGCTACGATCCCAACAAGTGCATCTTCGAAGTCGCCACGTTCGAGCTGTTCCCTAAAGGCCAAGAACCGCAGACCGAGTGGGAGTACACGCCCAAGGACAGCCCGAACTGGCTCTCTGTGCTGCCGCAGGACTTCTCCAACATGGCCGCGGTGCAGCAGGGCATGAAGTCGCTCGGCTTTCCCGGCACCAGGCCCAACCCCTATCGCGAACGCAGCACCGTCAACCTCCACTACCAACTGTCCAGATACATGGGCACCGGCGAACCACAGGAGCTTTCAGACTGATGACCGAGACACTTGGTACCTCCGCACAGCCGTGCGGTCCGACGGACACCCCCGACGACGTCGACATCGATGCGCTGCGGGAGAAGTACGCCCAGGAGCGCGCCAAGCGACTGCGTCCGGAAGGCTCCAAGCAGTACGTCGAGCTGACCGACGACTTCGCGGGCTACTACGAAGTCGACCCCTACACGCCGGTCACGCCGCGTGACCCGATCACCGAGGACATCGACGTCGCGGTGCTGGGCGGTGGCTTCGGCGGACTGCTGTCCGCGGCGTACCTGAAGAAGGCCGGGGTGGACGACGTCCGCATCATCGAACTCGGCGGCGACTTCGGCGGGGTCTGGTACTGGAACCGCTATCCGGGGATCCAGTGCGACAACGAATCCTATTGCTACATCCCGATGCTCGAAGAGCTCGACTTCATGCCGTCGAAGAAGTTCGCCGACGGCACCGAGATCTACGAGCACTGCCGGCGCATCGGAAAGCACTTCGGGCTCTACGACGGCGCGATCTTCTCCACCCAGGTGCGCAACCTGAGCTGGGACGAGGAGATCAACCGGTGGCGGATCAGCACCAACCGCGACGACGACATCCGCGCCCGCTTCGTCGTCATGGCCTCCGGTCCGTTCCACCGGCCGAAACTGCCTGGCATCCCAGGCATCAAGGACTTCAAGGGGCACAGCTTCCACTCGTCGCGGTGGGACTACGACTACACCGGCGGTGACAGCACCGGAAACCTGCACAAGCTGGCCGACAAGCGGGTCGCGGTCGTCGGCACCGGCGCCACCGCCATCCAGATCGTCCCGTATCTGGCCAAGGACTGCCAGCACCTGTATGTGTTTCAACGCACCCCGTCCACGGTCGACGAACGCAACAACGCGCCGACGGATCCGGAGTGGGTGAAGTCGCTGAAGCCCGGCTGGCAGAAGGAGCGGCAGCGCAACTTCCACGCCTGGACCTTCGAGGGCATGGCGTTGGGCCAGCCGGATCTGGTGTGCGACTTCTGGACTGAGCTGGGCCGCAACACCGCCGCACGGGTGATGGCGCTCGAGGATCCGGCGTCGCTGACCCCCGAGCAGTTCATGGCGATCCGTGAGGAAGAGGACTACAAGATCATGGAGCGGCTACGCCGCCGGATCGCCGAGATCGTGAAGGACCCCGACACCGCGGAGGCGCTCAAGCCCTACTACCGCTTCCTGTGCAAGCGACCGCTGTCCAACGACGAGTATTTACCCACCTTCAACCGGCCCAACGTCACCCTGGTCGACGTGTCGGAATCCAAAGGCGTCGAACGGATCACGGAGAAGGGCCTGGTCGCCAACGGCCAGGAGTACGAGGTCGACTGCATCATCTACGCCAGCGGCTTCGAGATCACCACCGACATCAGCAGGCGGTATTCGATCGAGGCCATCGAGGGCCGCGACGGGCTGTCGCTCTACGACTACTGGCGCGACGGGTACAAGACCCTGCACGGCATGACCAGCCGTGGCTTCCCCAACCAGTTCTACACCGGTTTCACGCAAGTCGGCATCTCGGCGAACATCGCGTCGAACTACGAACTGCAGGGTGAGCACATCGCCCACATCATCGCCGAGGCGCTGAAGCGCGGCGCCACCACGGTGGAGCCGACGCAAGAGGCTCAGGACCAGTGGTGCCAGACGATCCGCGACACCGCCGTCGACACCTCGGCCTTCGACGCGTCCTGCACGCCCGGCTACTACAACAACGAAGGCGGTGGCGGCGGGGAGGGGCTGCGGTCCCATCTCGGCGAGCCCTACGGCCCGGGCTTCTATGCGTTCGGCGACCTGCTCAAAGAGTGGCGCGACAAGGGTGACCTAGATGGGCTCGTCCTCGGAACCTAGCGATTTGTGTGCGTCTGAGCGCGCTGAGCCCTCGTCTTCGCACCCAAATCGCAGGTTGAGATTCGACGGCCGCGTCGCCGTCGTCACCGGAGCCGGTCGCGGACTGGGTCGCTCCTACGCCATGCTGCTGGCCGAGCGCGGCGCCAAGGTCGTCGTCAACGATCCCGGCGGCAGCATCACCGGCAGCGGTTCCGACGCGGGGCCCGCCGAGGACGTGGTGCGCGAAATCGCCGCGTCCGGCGGGGAAGCGGTGGCCAACACCGACTCCGTCGCCACGCCGGACGGCGGCAAGGCGATCATCGACGCCGCACTCGAACGCTACGGCCGTGTCGACATCCTCATCCACAACGCCGGCAACGTCCGTCGCGCGGCGTTGCGACAGATGAGCTACGACGACTTCGACGCCGTCGTGGACGTCCACCTGCGTGGTGCGTTCCATGTGGTGCGGCCTGCGTTCCCACACATGTGCGACGCCGGCTACGGCCGTATCGTGTTGACCTCGTCCATCGGCGGCTTGTACGGCAACCATCAGGTTGCCAACTACGCGGCGGCCAAGGCCGGGGTCATCGGGCTGTCCAACGTCGCCGCGATGGAAGGCGCCGCCGACGGCGTCACCAGCAATGTCATCGTGCCCGCCGCCGTGACCCGTATGGCCGAAGGCATTGACACGTCGGCATATCCGCCGATGGGACCGGAGCTGGTCGCCCCGGCGGTGGGCTGGCTCGCGCACGAGACGTGCTCGGTCACCGGCGAGGTGTTCATCGCGTTGGCCGGACGGGTCGCCAGGGCGTTCATCGCCGAAACCCCCGGCGTATACCGGGCGTCGTGGTCCGTCGAGGATGTCGCCGAGCAGATCGCGACCATCCGCGACACCTCCAACCCGCTGACCTTCCCCGTGGTGCCCGACGGGCACGGGGATCACATCCGGTACAGCTTCGCGATGGCCACCCAGGGAGCGCTTCATGGCTAGCGGTCCGCTCAAAGGTATCCGTGTCGTCGACCTCACCGCGATGGTGATGGGTCCCTACTGCACCCAGATCATGGCCGACATGGGTGCCGACGTGATCAAAGTCGAGCCGCCGCAAGGCGATAACACCCGATACATCTCGGTGGGCCCGGCACCCGGGATGAGTGGTGTGTTCGTCAACGTCAACCGCGGCAAGCGCAGCGTCGTCATCGACCTGCAGACCGACGCGGGCAGGACCGCGATGCGTGCCCTGATCCAAACGGCCGACGTGTTCATCCACTCGATGCGGTCGAAGGCCATCACCAAGCTGGGGCTCGACTATCAGAGCGTCGCCGAGATCAACCCCTCGATCGTCTACACCAACTGCTACGGCTACAGCAGGCGCGGGCCGGAACGCGACCGGCCCGCCTACGACGACACCATCCAGGCCGAGTGCGGAATCCCCGCCGTGCAACAACAACTCACCGGCGAAGCCGACTATGTCGGCACCATCATGGCCGACAAGGTGGCCGGCCTGACCGCGCTGTACGCGACGACCATGGCGCTGTTTCATCGCGAGCGCACGGGAGAGGGGCAGGAGGTCGAGGTCGCCATGTTCGAGACCATGGCGGCGTTCATGCTGGTCGAACATGCCAACGGCGCCATGTTCGACCCACCCCTCGGGCCGGCGGTGTATCCCCGCACGGTGGCGCCCAACCGCAGGCCCTACCGCACCCGGGACGGCTACATCGCCGCGCTGATCTACAACGACAAGCATTGGGATGCGTTCGTCGACGCGGTGAAGCCCGCATGGGTCAACGATTCTTACGCGACCCTGGAGTCACGGGCCCGCGACATCGACACCGTGTACGGGTTGCTGGCCGAGACGATGAAGGAACGCACCACCGCCGAATGGTTGAAGTTGTTCGGTGAGCTGGAGATTCCGGCGGCACCGCTGAACTCGCCCGACGCGTTGTTCGACAATGCGCACTTGAACGAGGTGGGGTTGTTCGAGACCGTCGACACGCCGCACGGTCCGGTGCGCTTTCCCGGTGTGCCGACGTGGTTTTCGCGCACGCCGGGCGCCGTCGCGGGCCCGGCCCCCGAACTCGGCGCGGACACCGCGGAGGTGCTCGAGGAACTGGGTTTGGCAGGTGCCGACCATGCGCTTTGACATGGGCGAGAAGGCCGCGGCGCTGCGCGCCGAGCTGCGTTCGCTGGTGACGGACAATGTGCCGGAACACTATCTGGGCGCGTTCACCGACGACCCGGAGGATCTGGAGGTCGCGCAGCGGTTCTGCAGGCTGCTTGCCGAGCGCGAACTGCTGTGTCTGGCATGGCCGAAGGAGTTCGGCGGCGGCGGAGCATCGGTGTGGGAACAGACCGTGGTCCGCGAGGAGATGTGGGCGCACCACGAGCCCAGGGGCGCACAGTACATGGGTGTCAACTGGGTGGGTCCGATCATCATGCGCCACGGCACCGAAGAGCAGCAGCGCAAGCATCTGCCGCCGATCGCCCGCGGAGAGGTGATCTGGTGCCAGGGCTTCTCGGAACCGGAGGCGGGTTCGGATCTGGCGTCGCTGCGCACCAGCGCACGCCGAGATGACGACGGCTGGCTGGTCAACGGGCAGAAGATCTGGACGTCGTACGCGACGATGGCGCAGTGGTGCTTCCTGTTGGCGCGCACCTCGCACGGCGAACGTAAACAGCAGGGGCTCACGATCTTCCTTGTCCCCATGGATGCTCCGGGGATTCAGGTCCGGCCGATCCGCACCATGTTGGGTCCGCATCATCTCAACGAGGTGTTCTTCGACGATCTGCGGGTCACCGAGGACGCCGTGCTCGGCACGGTGGACCAGGGCTGGTCGGTGGTGCAGGACGTGATGGCTTTCGAACGGGTCGGGATCGCGCGGTACGCGCGATGTGAACGGCTGCTGGCCGCCGCGCCCGTCGTGCTCGGCGACGGCTGGGAAGACCTGCCCGCCGAGCTGCGAGGCAGATGGGTGCGGATGCTGACGCACTGCCGCCGCGCGCGGCTGATGGCGTATCGCGTGGTGTCGCTGCAGAGCAGCGGTCGGATCCGACCCGGCGACGCCGCGGCGTACCGGATCGCGGTCACCAAGCTCGACCAGGACAGCGCCGAGGTGCTGATGGACATCGCCGCCGAGGTGCCGCGCGATGCCCCGCGCGCCACCTGGTTCCTCGGCGAGGTCGACGATCACTGGCGCTACTCGCAGGCGTCGACGGTCTCATCGGGAAGCATCGAGATGCAGCGCATCCTGCTGTCCCGTGCGTTGTTGGCGGCGGCGAAATGAGCGAGATGATCCTCGACCTGTCCGACGACGCCAACGAATTCGGGCGTCAAGCGCAGCGGGCCTTCGAGGCAGCGGGCGGCGACGAGTTGCTGCAGCGGGCCGAGGCCAAACCGGATACCCGTGAGGCACTCGTGAGCGCCGTCCTCGACGAACTCGGCGCCTGGGACCTCGATCCCCGCACCGACGCCGACGGGCTCGAGGCCGCCGCGGCGCTGTGCCGCAGCGCCGGCTACTGGGGGCTGCCGTACCCGCTCGCGGAGCGGCTGGCCAAGCCGACCGACCTCGATGCCGACGGGTTGATCGTGGTGGCCGGGCCACGCCCGGCGGGGCCGGTGGCCGAACTCCAATCCCGCTGGATCGCAGTGACTCTGGACGGTGTCCGGCACCGGGTAAGCGGATTGGGCCCGGCCGGACCGGGGTTCGTCAGCGAGCTGGAGTTGGTCCGCGAGGACGACGGCGGCGCGGCCGACCTCGCCCTCGGGCTGGTGCTGCCGTGCTGGACGCTGCTGGGCATGCTCGACCGGGCGATCGAGCTGACCGTCGCCCACATCAGCCTGCGCAAGCAGTTCGGGCAGACCCTCTCGAGCTTCCAGGGTGTGCAGTTTCAGCTCACCGACGCCGAAGTCGAACGCAGCGGGCTCGACATCCTGGCCAAGTACGCTCTGTGGAGCATTCAAGATGCCCGGCCCGAGGTGGTGAACGACGCCCTGGCACTGAGGATGTCGGCGCTGGAAGCCGCCGAGGTGGTGTTCCGGGTCTGCCACCAGCTGCACGGCGCGGTCGGCTTCTGCGACGAGACCACGCTGTCGTGGCTGTCGCGGCACAGCCAGCCGTTGCGGCGGCTGCCATTGGGCCTGTCGGCAACACGTGACGAGCTGACCCGCAGCGCGGGCCGGGCCGGACTGACGGGGCTGTACGCATGAAGGTCGTCGTGATCGGCACGGGCTTCGGCAAGCACGCCGCGGCCCCGGCCTATCAGAGCGTGGGCTTCGACGTCGAGGTGGTCAGCCCCCGCGACGAGGCCGCGGTGAAGGCGGCGCTGGCGGCCGACGTCGATCTGGTCTCCGTGCACTCGCCACCGTTTCTGCACCTGCAACACGTCACGGCCGCGGTCGAGCACGGGCGTGCCGTGTTGTGCGACAAGCCGTTCGGACGCAACGCCGACGAGGCGATCGCGATGCGCGACCAGGCTCGGCGCGCCGGCGTCGCCAACTTCCTGAACTTCGAGTTCCGCTTCAACGAGTCATGGTCGATGCTCAAGAAGCTCGCCGACGACGGAACCATCGGCGCCCCCACGCATCTGCACTGGAGCTTCTTCGGCAGCGGGCTGCGCGGCCGCAAGCTCGGCTGGATCAACGACCGCGAGCTCGGTGGCGGCTGGATCGGTGCCTACGGCTCGCATCTGATCGACTTCACCCGCTGGCTGTTCGGCTGCGACATCGTCGACTGCGGCGGCGTCACCCGCACCGACATCCCCGGCGCCACAGCCGAAGACGGGTACTCGGCCTGGTTCCGGACCGCCGACGGGGCCACCGCCACCCACGACACCGGGTTCGCCGCCGCCGTGCCGTCGACGCCGCGCGTCACGCTGATCGGCAGCGAGGGCACCGTCGAGCTGACCGGCGACACCACGCTCGTGGTCCGACGCCCCGGCGAGGATCCCCAGACCACCGAGTTCGACCCGCCGCCGCGGCGCACCCCACCCCCGGCGCTGTCCACCTACTTCGGCAAGGTCGCCGAGGCGCTGCGCACCGGTGCCCCGATCGCCCCGTCGTTCGACGACGGCGTGGCCGTCGCGCGCGTCATGGATCAGCTCAAGGCCAACGCCTCATGACCGCCGAATCTGAACTTATGCACGGAATATCGCGGGATACGCCTGCACAAGCTGAGTTTCGGCGGCGGGTGCGGCAGTGGTGCGCCGAGCATGTCCCAGCCGATTGGCGTGCGAGCCAGACGGGCGCCACCGACGAGGAGTTCGTCGCCTTCCAGAAAGCCTGGTTCGCCGAGCTGCACCGCGCGGGGTTCGCCGTGCCGCACTGGCCGCAAGAATGGGGCGGCGGCATGTCGGTCGCCGATCAGGTCGTGCTGTATCAGGAGCTGGCCCGCCACGACGCGCCGCGGCTGGTGCTGGCCTTCGTCGGCATCCACCACGCCGCGTCCACGCTGCTGGCGGCGGGCACCGAGGAACAGCGGCGCAGGCATCTGCCCGCCATCCTCGACGGCGAGATCTGGGTGCAGGGCTTCTCCGAACCCGAGGCCGGCTCGGATCTGGCCGGCCTGCGCACCACCGCACGCAAGGTCGGCGACTCCTATGTGGTCGACGGCCAGAAGCTGTGGGCCAGCGGCGGAATGCACGCCGACTGGTGCCTGCTGCTGGCCCGCACCGATCCGGATGCGCCGAAACGCAAAGGCATCTCGTACTTCCTACTCGACATGACGACACCCGGCGTCGAGGTGCGCCCGATCCGCAACGCCGTCGGCGACTCGCACTTCTGCGAGGTCTTCCTCAACGACGTCGAGATCCCGGCGGCCAACCTCGTCGGCCCCGAGAACGCTGGCTGGCAGGTCGCCCAGGCCACGTTGGGCGCCGAGCGGGGCATGACCATGCTCGAGCTCGCCGAGCGGCTCGGCAACGCCGGCTTTCGCTGGCTGGTGGAGGCCAGCCCGGTCGACGACCCGATCGTCGCCGACCGGTTGGCGCAGTTCGAGACCGAGATCGCCGGGCTGCGGGCGCTGTGCCGAAAGCTCGTGGAGGACAGCACAACCGAGCAGCCCACGACCGGGCCCGCCGACGCATCGATCGTCAAGCTCTACTACAGCGAGCTGTTGCAGCGGATGACCGACTTCGGCGCCGAGGTCGGCGGCCTGGCCGCCCACACCGAGTTGGCCAAGCCGATGTCCAGCGGCTGGGAATCGGGTTGCTGGGTGCTGGACTTCATCGGCTCGTGGGAATGGACCATCCCCGGCGGGTCGAGCGAGATCCAGCGCACCATCATCGGCGAGCGCGGCCTCGGCCTGCCGCGAGAACCGAGCAGCGCATGATGGCCGAGTTCTCCGAGTTTCACGACGAGCTGCGCTCGGTGGCGCGCGATCTGCTCGGCAAGGACCGCACGGTCGACTGGGCGGCGCTCGTCGAGGCCGGCTGGGTGGGGCTGGAGGTGCCCGAGGAGTTCGGCGGCGCCGGTGCGACGTTCGAAGAGACCGCGATCATCTGTGAGGAGATGGGCCGCGCCGCCAGCGCCACCAGTTACCTGGGCAGTGCGGTGTTGGCCGTCGGCGCGCTGAACGCACTGCAGCCCAGCGACGTCCGCGACCAGTTGCTGCGCGACATCGCGTCCGGTTCGGCCCGGGTGGCCGTCGCGTTCGAGCCGCTCGAGTTCGTGCCCGACGCCGAAGACGCCGACCGGGTACTCGTGATCACCGACGGCGGCCTCGCCGAACCGGCGGTGACCGTGACCCCGCGGCCCGTCGTCGACGAGACCCGCAGGCTCGCAACGGTATCCCCAACGGAGCGCGACGGCGACGTGCTGTGCTTCGCCGGGGATTCCGCCGCCATTATCGCCAGGCTGCGCGACCGGGCCGCGGTCGCGATCGCCTGCGACAGCCTCGGGCTGAGCGAGGCGATGCTCTCGGCGACCGTCGACTATGCGAAGGTGCGCCAGCAGTTCGGCAGGCCGATCGGCTCGTTCCAGGCCGTCAAACACGCCTGCGCCGACATGCTCGTCAGCATTGCCGTCTCCCGCCGGCTCGTCGCCGCCGCGGTGCACGCCGTCGCCGCCGACGACCCGGACGCCGGCGTCGCCGCGGCGATGGCCAAATCGCACGCGTGCGGCGCGGCCGTCGACATCGCCGGCAAAGCCATGCAGCTGCACGGGGGCATCGGTTACACGTGGGAAAGCGGCGTCCACGTCTACCTCAAACGCGCCGCGCTCAACCGTTCCCTGTTCGGTTCGCCGACAGCACACCGTCAACGACTCGCACAACGCTATCGCTAACGCAATCAAGGAGTTTCACATGGGCGTACCGGTCTACAAGCGCATTCTCGACCTCTTCGAGGCCGAGGGGGTGAACACCCTGTTCGGCATCCCGGACCCCAATTTCGTGCACATGTTCGCCGAGGCCGACGCCCGCGGGTGGTCGGTGGTCGCGCCGCACCACGAGCTCAGCGCGGGGTTCATGGCCGAGGCGGCCTCGCGGATGACCGGCAAGCCGGGACTGTGCATCGGCACCCTCGGGCCGGGCATGGCCAACATCGCGGGGGCGATCCAGTGCGCGCTGGTCGAGAACTCGCCGGTGATCTTCCTCGGCGGGCAGCGCGCGCGCATCACCGAGCGGCGCGTTCGGCGCGGCCGTATCCAATTCGTGCAGCAGGAACCGCTTTTCGAGGCGTCGGTCAAGTACAGCAGTTCGATCGAGTACGCCGACCAGACCGACGAGATCATCCACGAGGCGATCCGGCGCTCGATGTCGGGCACACCCGGACCCAGCTACATCGAATTCCCCTCGCATGTGATCCTCGAAGAGCTCGACGTCGCAGACGCCCCGCCGCCCAACCGGTACCGCCTCGTCAACCAGGGGGCCGGGGCGCGTGAGGTGGCCGAGGCGGTGAAGCTGATCCGCGAGGCGAAGAGCCCGATCCTGCTCGTCGGCCACGGCGTACACACGTCGCGCACCCAGCAGGAGGTCAAGGAGTTGGCCGAGCTGATGGCGTGCCCGGTCATCCAGACCTCCGGAGGCACCTCGTACATCCCGGGGCTGCAGGACCGGACCTTCCCCTACCTGTTCTCCCCGGCCGCCAACGAGGCGGTCGAGGAATCCGACCTGTGTGTCGCGCTGGGAACCGAACTCGGCGAGCCCATGCACTACGGCCGCACCCAGCACTGGGCCGGCAACGACGCCAACCGCAAATGGGTGTACGTCGAGCAGGACCCGGCGGCCATTGGCGTCAACCGCTCGTTCGATGTGCCGCTGGTCGGTGATCTGCGCGGCGTCGTGCCGCAGCTTGTCGAGGCGCTGCGCGACACCCCGCGCGAACCGTCGGCCAACCTCGACAAGCTGGTCAAGGCCGACGCCGAAGAGCTTGCCCAACTCGCCGAGAACGCGCCGTCGGGGCGCACGCCGATTCATCCGGCGCGGTTCGTCGTCGAAGCCACCAAGGCGTTCAACGAACTCGAGGACGGCATCATGGTGCGCGACGGCGGCGCGACCGTGATCTTCCAGTGGACCTATTCGCAGTCCAAGCCGCGCGACGTGATCTGGAACCAGAACTTCGGGCATCTGGGCACCGGACTGCCGTATGCGGTCGGCGCCTCGATCGCCGAGGGTCGCAAGCGTCCGGTGATGTTGCTGACAAGCGATTCTTCGTTCCTGTTCCACATCGCCGAACTCGAGACCGCCGCACGGGAAGGGGTGCCGCTGGTGTGCGTGGTCGGTGTGGACCACCAGTGGGGCCTGGAGGTGGGCGTCTACAAGCGGACCTTCCCGCAGCCGTCGCCGCAGCCGGGCGTGCACTGGAGCAAGGACGTGCGGATGGACAAGATCGCCGAGGGCTTCGGCTGCCACGGCGAATACGTCGAGAAGGACGACGAGCTCGCACCGGCCATCGCCCGGGCCTACGCCAGCGGCAAGGTCGGCGTCGTGCACGTCTGCATCGACCCGAAGGCCAACTCCGAGGAGATGCCCAAGTACGACCGCTTCCGAACCTGGTATGCAGAAGGCACACAGTAGGCACGGATCTAGTAGAGAAGGTAGAGCCATGCGTGAGTATCTGAAGTTCTACATCGACGGCAAGTGGGTCGACCCGGTCCGGCCCAACACCCTCGACGTCGACAACCCGACCACCGAGGAAGTCTCCGGCCGGATCGCGCTCGGTTCCGCCGCCGACGTCGACGTGGCCGTGCAGGCGGCGCGCAAGGCGTTCGCCACCTGGTCACAGTCCAGCCGGGAGGAACGGCTCGACCTGTTGCAGACGATCCTGGCGGAGTATCAGAAGCGCTCCGATGATCTGGCCGACGCGGTCAGCGAGGAGATGGGCGCGCCCGCGTCCCTGGCGGCGGGGCCGCAGGTGGCGCTGGGGATGGGCCACCTGTCGACGGCCATCGACGTGCTGAAGAACTTCGCGTTCGAAGAGCAGCTCGGTTCCACGCTGGTGGTCAAGGAGCCGATCGGGGTCTGCGGCCTGATCACGCCGTGGAACTGGCCGATCAACCAGATCGCCTGCAAGGTTTTCCCGGCACTGGCGACGGGCTGCACGATGGTGCTCAAGCCGTCGGAGGTGGCGCCGTACTCCGCGCAGATCTTCACCGAGATCATCGACGCCGCAGGTGTTCCCGCCGGCGTATACAACCTCGTCTACGGCGACGGACCCGGCGTCGGCGCCGCGCTGTCCAACCACCCCGACATCGACATGGTGTCCTTCACCGGGTCCACCCGCGCCGGCATCGACGTCGCCCGCAACGCGGCCGCGACGGTGAAGCGGGTGACGCAGGAACTCGGCGGCAAGAGCCCCAACATCGTGCTCGACGACGACGACTTCGCCAAGAGCGTGGCCGCTGGCACGTCGGTGATGATGGTCAACAGCGGGCAAAGCTGCAACGCGCCGTCGCGCATGCTGGTGCCGAACTCGCGCATGGACGAGGCCATCGCGGTGGCCAAGGAGACCGCGGCCGCGGTGAAGGTCGGCGATCCGAACGATCCCAGGGCGCTGGGGCCGGTGGCGTCCAAGGCGCAGTTCGACAAGATCCAGGGGCTGCTGCAGAAGGGCATCGACGAGGGCGCGACGCTGGTCATCGGCGGCCCCGGGCGTCCCGACGGCCTGGACACCGGCTACTACGTCAAGCCGACGGTGTTCGCCAACGTCCGCAACGACATGACCATCGCCCGCGAGGAGATCTTCGGGCCGGTGCTGTGCATCATCGGCTACGACGACCTCGACCAGGCCCTCGAGATCGCCAACGACACCGACTACGGGCTGGCCGGCTACGTCTCTGGTGCCGACCTGGACCAGGCGCGCTCGGTGGCCCGCCGGATTCGCGCCGGTTCGGTGGCGATCAACCACGGCTTCGACATGACCGCGCCGTTCGGCGGATACAAGCGCAGCGGCAACGGCCGCGAGTGGGGTCAGTTCGGCTTCGAGGAGTATCTGGAGACGAAGTCGACGATGAACTACGCGCCGGAGGCCGCGGCCGGGTAGACGGCGCCATCGTGAGCGAAAAGTACGAATACGGGGTCGATTTCGATCGCATCGACGCGATCGACATCCACACCCACGTCGAGGTCGACTGCCACGGCCACAAGGCCTACACCGACGAGCTGATCGAGGCGACCGCGAAGTACTTCAAGCGGTCGCCCGGTCAGCTGTCGAGCGTCGACGCCGTCGCCGAGCTGTACCGGCAGCACAACACCGCGGCGGTGGTGTTCACCATCGACGCGCGCACCGGTATGCGCCATGTGCCCAACTCGATAGAGGACCTCGTCGCGGGGGCGGTGCGCAACCGCGATGTGTTGATCCCGTTCGGCAGCGTCGATCCGTGGCAGGGCCGCGCCGCGGTGCACCGGGTGCGCGAGCTCGTCGGCGAGTACGGCGTCAGGGGCTTCAAGTTCCACCCGAGCATGCAGGCCTTCGAGCCCAACGACCGCCGGTTCTACCCGATCTATGAGGCGATCACCGAGGCGGGTGTGCCCGCGCTGTTCCACACCGGGCAGACGGGCATGGGCTCGGGGCTGCCGGGCGGGGGCCGGGTCAAACTGCGCTACTCCGACCCGATGTTGCTCGACGACGTCGCCGCCGATTTCCCGGAGCTGACGATCGTGATGGCCCACCCGGCGGTGCCGTGGGTGGACTCGCAGATCGCGATCGCCGCGCACAAGGCGAACGTGTACCTCGACCTGTCGGGGTGGAGCCCGAAGTACTTTCCGCCCCAGCTGGTGCACGCCCTGGGCCGGCAGCTGCGGACAAAGGCGTTGTTCGGCACCGACTTTCCGTACATTCAGCTGGACCGGTGGCGCCGCGACTTCGAGGCGCTCGACATCGACGCGGCGGTGGTGCCGCTGGTCTACAAGGAGAACGCGCTGCGGGTCCTCGGGATCAGTTCGTAAACCGCGATGAGTTTTTCCGCCGGCGGTGGTCTGCACGGGTGATCGACCCACCTGATCCCGAAGGAGACCATCGTGCCCGTTCGCACTGCCGCCCCCGTCGGCGCACCGACCTGGATCGACCTCGCCAGCTCCGACCTCGAGCGCTCGAAGCAGTTCTACGGCGCGGTGTTCGGTTGGACGTTCGAGTCCGCGGGCCCGGAATACGGCGGCTACGTCACCGCGCTCAAGGACGGCAGGCCCGTCGCGGGGCTGATGCACAACGATCCACAGTGGAACAGCCCCGACGGCTGGACGATCTACTTCCACACCGCCGACATAAAGGCGACGCTGAACAGCGCCGTCGCCGCCGGCGCCATCACGTGCATGGAACCGGTGGAGCCGATGGAGATCAAGGACAAGGGCTGGATGGGCATGCTCAGCGACCCCGTCGGCGCGATGTTCGGGCTGTGGCAGCCGACCGGGCACCGCGGCTTCGAAGTGATCAACGAGGACGGCGCGCCGGTCTATCACCAGCTCACCACCCGCGACTACCGCAAGGCGCTGGACTTCTACCGCGACGTGTTCGGCTGGCAGACCGACACGGTGTCCGACACCGATGAATTCCGGTACGCCACAGCGTCGTTCGACGGTGAAGCTCTGCTCGGCGTGATGGACGGCTCGGGCCACCTCGATGAGGGGGTGCCGTCGACCTGGTCCTTCTTCCTCGGCGCCGACGACGTCGACAA
Source organism: Mycolicibacterium pulveris (assembly GCF_010725725.1). Classification (NCBI taxonomy): domain Bacteria; kingdom Bacillati; phylum Actinomycetota; class Actinomycetes; order Mycobacteriales; family Mycobacteriaceae; genus Mycobacterium; species Mycolicibacterium pulveris. Next base: position 3,234,887 of record NZ_AP022599.1, read on the forward strand.
GACGGTGCAGCTGATCGTCGACAACGGGGGCAGCGTCATCCGCGCTGCCGAGGACACGCCGTACGGCCGGTTGGCGGCCGTCGCCGACGCCACCGGCGCCGGCTTCAACCTGTCGTCGGTGTAGCTAGGCGATCATGCGGTGTTCGGGCCCGCCGACATACACCATGCCGGTCGGGGTGGCGGTGTTGACGGCGTTGACGACCGCATCGGCGAACGACGCGTCGACGGTGTCGCCGGACACCACCGTGAAATGCACACCGGCGCGGTGGAATTCCGACCGCATCGCGTACAGCGTGGTCTCGCCCGCCCACCTGCCCGCCGCGAGGGCGGTCTGCCCTTTCGGCACCGCCTTGAGCGGGTAGAAGTGGGCCTGGTGGTTGGTGACGAACACGATGCGTCCGCCCGACCGGATCAGCGGCAGGCCCATCACCACGAGACGCCGCTGGGCCTCGCGGTTGATCCGCATCGCGTGACCCGCGTGCGTGCCCGGCTCGAGGTGCACTGAGGCGTTGAGGACCACGGCGTCCAGCCGCCCGAAGCGCTCGGCGATGGTCTCGACCATGGCCGCGCTCTCGGCCTCGTCGGCGATATCGGCGCGCAGGCTGGATGCGCGGCCGCCTGCGTCGGTGATGGCGTCGACGACGGCTTGTGCGCGCTGGGCTGCGTTTCGGTAGTGCACGACGACGTGCGTGTCGGGGCCGGCGAGCCGCTGTGCGGATTCCGCGCCCACGCCTCGTGAACCACCGGTGACCAGGACGATCCGTTCAGCGGATTCCTTGTGCATGTCGGATCCCTTCTGTTGCGGCTATCCGTCAGCTGAGGAACACCGTACACCAAATTTTAAGAAAAATAAGGCCAAGGTAAGGTCACAATAAGGTTGACGTGCCCGGCATCATGAACGCGTGGAGTCGACGCGCGTGGACCGGTGGCTGTGGTCGGTCCGCCTCGCCAAGACCCGACCGGACGCCGCCGCGGCGTGCCGGGGAGGGCGGGTGCGGGTCAACGGTCGGCCCGCGAAGCCGGCCACCCTGGTGTCGCCCGGCGACGAGGTGCGGGCCCGGGTCGGTGAGGTCACGCGCGTCGTGGAGGTGTTGCGCGTCATCCACAAGCGGGTGGGTGCCGCCGACGCGGTGACGTGCTATCTCGACCGAACCCCCAAGCCCCCGCCCGTGCAGGCGGTCCCGGTCGCCGTCCGTGACCGCGGTGCGGGTCGCCCGACCAAGCGGGACCGTCGGATGTTGGACAAGTTGCGCGGCATCCGACCGTGAAAGTCATTGGCCGCCAGTTCGACCCGGAGATCTGGTTCAGTCGCCAGGCGCGGCCAGCTCAAAGTCGGCGAAGTCGAATCCCGGTATCACCACGCAGCTGACGAGCGTCGGCTCGTCGTCGCGGGGCCGGGCCCGCTGCCAGTGGCCGGGTGGCACGACGAACTGCGGTTGTTGGCCCGCCAGGATGTCTGCCCCGAGCAGATGTGTTGTGGCGCTGTCTTGTTGGGCGCCGACCTCGAGAAGTAGCGGGCTGCCGCAGTGGTAGAGCCACAGCTCCGCGCTGCGCACGGTGTGCCACGCCGACTGCTGGCCGGGCATGAGCAGGAACAGGATTGCCGTACCGGCGCTGCGCGGGCCGGTGTAGTCGGGTGGCAGCGCCGATTGCGGCACGGTCAATTCGCTGCGCCAGGTTTCCCGAAACCAGCCGCCCTCGGGGTGGGGGGACAGCTCGAGGCGCCGCGCCCAGTCGGGAAGTTCGGTCATTTCACCACCCGCGCTTTCAGTGTCGGACACTTCACCTTAGAGAGCGGAGCGGCGGGGCACACACCGGATAGGCTCAAGCCATGTCCCGCGTGCGCCCCGGCTGGTTGGTGGCGCTGTGCGCGGCGATCGTCGTGGTGAGTGCCTGGCTGCCGTGGCTGACCACCTCCGCCGATGGCGGCGGGCGCGCCAACGCGATCGGCGGTGTCGTCGTCGGTGAGTTGCCGGTGCCACCGCCCGGATTCGGCGTGGGTCAGTTGATCGTGTTGCTGGGCGCGGCGTTGATCGTCGCGGGTGCGATGGCCGGGCGCGGGCTGTCGGGCCGGCTGGCATCGTCGGCGGCGTTGGCGATTTCGGTGCTCGTGGTGGTGATGACGGTGTGGTACTACCGGCTCTACGTGTACCCGCCGGTGGCCGCGGGCTATGGCTTGTTCGTGGGCGGCGCGGTCGCCGTCGTCGCGGTGATCTTGTCGGTGTGGGCGATGGTGGTCGCCTGGTCGGCGACGAACCGGGCATGACCGGCTTCGTCGAGCCGGTGACGATGAGCGGGCGGCGGTGGGTGAAGCTCGAACCGCTTAGCCGCGAACACATCCCGGAGATCACCGCGGCGGCGGCCGACGGTGAACTGGGCCGGCTGTGGTTCACCGCGGCACCCGCGCCGGAGGCCGTCGCGCAGTGGGTGGACAACAGGCTGGCCGTGCAGTATCCCGACCAGGGCCTGACGTTCGTGGTGCGCCGCCTCGACGGCACGCTCGTGGGCTCGTCGAGCTACATGAGCGTTGACCCGCCCAACCGACGCCTGGAGATCGGCAACACCTGGTATGTCGAGTCCGCGCGCCGCAGCGGCGTCAACTCCGAGACCAAGCTGTTGATGCTCGGCCACGCTTTCGACCGGCTGGGTTGTGTCGCAGTGGAATTCCGCACCCACTTCTTCAACTTTGCCAGCCGCGCCGCGATCGAACGACTGGGCGCCAAGCTCGACGGCGTGTTGCGCAGCCATCAGCTCTCGGCCGACGGCTCACGTCGCGACACGGTCGTGTACTCGATTCTGGACATCGAGTGGCCCGCGGTGCGGTCCAGCCTGAAATTCAGGCTGGACCGCAACGGCTGAGCGGCTACCCGGATTCGACCGTGGTCGCCTCGATCGACTTGGGTGTCGAGCTGTGGGCGACCTCGATCTTGCGCGGCTTGGCCCGTTCGGCCAGCGGGATGGTCACGGACAGCACCCCGTTCTCGTAGGTGGCCGAAATGGCGTCGGTGTCGATACCTTCGCCCAGCGCCAGCTGCCTGCGGTAGGTGCCGAAGAACCTCTCGCTGGTGAGCCATTGCGCGCCGTCCTCGGAGCGGGCGGTGCGGTGCGCAGAGATCGTCAGCATGCCGTTGTCGACGTTGACGTCCACCGAGCCGGGGTCAACACCGGGCAGGTCGGCCGTCAGCAAATAGTGATCGTCGATCTTGCAGAGGTCCATCGGCATGAACCGAGGAGAACGACTTGATCCGGTCTGGCTGGTGAGCAGGCCCCGGGTCAGAGCATCGAGTTCGCTGAACGGATCAAAACGAAGCACAGCAATTCACCTCCTCGTCTCGACAGAGCCCGCCACCCTGGCGGGCGGCTAAATCACTGTGCACCTGCGAGATTAGCACTCTCCAATGGGGAGTGCTAGCCCGTCCCGGGGCGGAATTTTCGGCGCGTCGGCAACCTCGAGAGGCGGCCCCGTCGGCTACGTTCTGAACCGACGAGACCTCAGCGGGCGAGATGGTCGACCACCACGCCCGCCTGTCAGAACTATGCCCTTACCTGGGAAAAGCAAACGTTCGTGTATTGGATAGCCAACCCGGGAATCCGGTACGAATGACCGACCTCTCCAGCGCCCACGGGCTGGCGCACCGCATGGCCGAGTTGGCGCGCGCATCCGCGGCGCCGCGCAGCGTCGCCAACGTACTGTCCGACGTCACCGCGACGGCACGAGAGCTCATCCCGGGCACCGACACGGCGGGCATCCTGCTGGTGGGTCGGGGCGGGAAGTACGAATCGCTGGCGGGCACATCCGAGGTGCCGCATCAACTCGACGAGCTGCAGATGAGGTTCAACGAAGGGCCGTGCGTGCAGGCGGCTGTCGACGACCTCCTCGTGCGCACCGACGACTTCCGGAAGGAAGACCGGTGGCCCAGCTACGCGCCGGCGTGCGTCGCGGTCGGGGTGCTCAGCGGATTGTCGGTGAAGCTGTACACCGCGGAGCGCACGGCGGGTGCCCTGAACCTGTTCAGCTTCACACCGAACGCGTTCGACACCGACGACGAAACGATCGCCGCGATCCTCGCGGCCCACGCCGCGGCGGCGATCCTGGCCAGCCGCCACGGGGAACAGCTGGAGTCGGCGCTGTCGACCAGGGACCGCATCGGCCAGGCCAAGGGCATCATCATGGAGCGCTACGGCGTCGACGACGTGCGGGCGTTCGAGATGCTCAAACAGATCTCGCAGGACAGCAACACCCGGCTGGCCGACGTCGCGCAGCGGGTGATCGACACACGAAACAGCTGATGGGGTGCCCCCGGCAGGATTCGAACCTGACGAGTCATCCCAGTGTGACTAGTTCATCTACATGCGGTTTCTATGCTTCTACCGGCGGTTTCAGCACTTCCACCTACACGGCAGGATATTACACTGTCGGACACTCCCGGACATAGATGTTGTGCAAATCTCGTGCAACAATCAACGCCATGGCGAGGAAGCGACGCGGGTTCGGACGTATCCGTCAGGAACGCTCGGGACGATGGTCGGCTGCATATTCCGGCCCTGACGGCAGGCTGCACCGCGCATCACGAACGTTCGTGAGCGAACATGATGCCGAAGGTTGGCTTGCGGGGGAGCGCCGCAAAATCGACCTCGGGACGTGGGGGGCGGTCGAACGCTCGGACGGGGTAACCCTCAAGGCGTACGCCCAGAAATGGCTGGCTGAACGGCGGGTAAAGGGGCAGCCGCTACGGCCACGAACAAGGGGGCTGTACGAGTCCCTGTTGGAGAGGCTTGTTTATCCCGACCTCGGCCACGTCCGCCTTGCCTCCCTCACCCCCGCACAAATCCGTACGTGGCACTCCAACCTGAGCGACCGGCCCACCCGTAATGCCCACTGTTACGCCTTGCTGCACGCCATCTGTCAAACCGCCGTGGCTGACGAGATCCTAGACGCGAACCCATGCCGAATCCGCTCGGCCATGAGCACGGAACGGAAACGAGACATTGAGGTGTTGACGCCGGCCGAGTTGGACAAGTTGGCGTCGAAAATGCCTGCCCCGCTACGGGCTTCAGTTCTCCTCGCCGCATTTTGCGGATTACGTTATGGGGAGACTTTCGAGCTGCGCAGGCGGAACGTGGCTGCGGATTGTTCCGTTCTGATGATTCGGCGGGGGGTGACGTACCGGTCGGGGGAGTTTCACGTCGGCCCGCCGAAAACGAAAAGCGGCATCCGTGATGTGAGCGTGCCGCCACATCTCCGCCCAATGTTGAAGGCGCACCTACGGAATCATGTCGGTCGGGCAGGTGATTCCCTGCTCTTTCCCGACGCAGACGGGGGGCATTTGCGCGCCGACCGATACCGACCCCATTGGGAGAAGGCCCGTGCGGCCATCGGGAAACCTCACCTGCGGGTCCACGATCTGCGCCACTGCGGTGCTGTGTGGGCTGCCCAATCGGGTGCCACCACGGCTGAACTGATGCACAGGTTGGGGCACGCCACACCACAGATGTCGGCCCGGTATTTGCATGTCGCGGAGGGGCGGGACGCCGAGATCGCCGAACGGTTGTCGAAACTTGCGGAAGGCACCTAACCCGTTCAACAACGCCGAACCACAACTTCCTCGGGTCGGTGGGCTCGCCTACTGCACGAAATACACGAGGCCCTGCCCCGCTACACAAACGGTGTGACCTGCACGAGTAGCCTCGTTCACCCGGTTACGTCGGCATCTGGACCCGAAAGTGCTGGTGCGTCGCGGCATTCAGGGCGTTTTCTGTCCAGGGCACCCTTTACGTTGTTTCTCATGTCCACAAACACCAAGCCCGCGAGGCTCATCACCATTACGCAGGCGGCCGAAATGCTCGCCGTCGATCCCCGAACTATCCGCCGATGGATCGCGCAGGGCCGCCTAAAGGCGCGCCGGATTGGGCCGAAACTCATCCGTGTCGAGTTGGCGTCGGTCGAGGCGATGGGCCAGCCGGTAGGGGGTGGGTCGCGATGAAGAGACGGGTACGCACAGCGCAGGGAAAGGTCATAGTGTGCGAACTCAAGGATGGGCACATAGAGGTGTGGCCGCGGTGGCTCGATCCGATTGAGAACCCCGACCCTGACGTGCCAACTGTCTTGACGTTCGATGAAACAGAAGATCTGTATCAAACCTTGTTTCGCCTGCGCAGAATCGGCAAAGGCGAAGTGACGGAGTAGCTTTCGTCAATGTTGTGATATACTTAACTTGCAAGGGATAGTGAATTCCCTTTTCTCCGTTCAGCAATCTGAAGCTGAACCCCTCTGGAGCAGTAATGGAAAGAACCCTTTTTATGAGGCTGCCTGCGTGGCTTGACGACAAGCTGCGGGAAAACGCCGACAAGCAGGCGACCGACCGGCAAGGCGTCGTGCGCGCACTTCTCGTGGAAAAACTCGGCGCGAAATGAGCGTCAAGACTGGCCGGGTCAACGTGCGCGGCAAAACCATTCCAGTCGGATACCAATGCCCCGATTGCGATAACGACGTGCGCATCGTGCCGATGGGTGAAGGCGTCAGCGTCCTCCAGGTGATCCACGACGACACCTGCCCGTGGTTGGGGAAGCACAAGTGAGCGCTACAGAAACCACATCCGCTACAGAAAACACGCCCGTGACCAGCGGCGTAGCGGACGTAGCGCTTGTAGCGGACATTACGGGGTGTGCCACCCTGGACCAGGTGTCCGCCTTTCTAGGCCGATTCATCGCCTACCCCACAGACTATGCACGCGTGGCTCATGTCCTGTGGATCGCACACACTTACCGCATGGATGCGTGGGACTCCACCCCGCGCCTAGCATTCATGTCTACGGAGAAGGGGTCGGGAAAGACACGCGCACTTGAAGTGACGTATCACCTAGTGTCAGCGGGTCACCACGCGTCGAACGTATCGAACGCGTTCATCCTTGGTGCTATCGCCGATAACCCTTCAACGACAATTCTTCTCGATGAGATCGACACTGTTTACGGGCCTCGGGCGAAGGGCAACGAAGATCTCAGGTCAACTATCAACTCTGGGCATCGCCGTGGCGGTGAGGCCGGCAGAGGATCTTGGGTTGACGGGACGATCAAAGCAACCCGGTTCAGTTCGTATTGCCCTGTAGCCCTCGCGGGTTTGGGCACCCTGCCCGAAACAGTCGCCGACCGCGCAGTGGTAATCCGTATGAAACGGCGCAAGCCCACTGACCACGTTGAGCCCTGGCGAGAACGACTGAACGCGGACGAGGCGAGGGAACTCGCAAAGAAGCTTGAGACCTGGGTAACCAAAGCCCAATTCGACTACCCCGACAACATGCCCGTCACTGACCGCAAGGCCGATGTGTGGGAAGCCCTGGTGATGGTTGCCGACGCAGCGGGTGGGCATTGGCCGACTACGGCGCGACAGGCAGCCGTTGCGATGACTTCCGGCGATGACTCCATGAGCGCGGGTGTTCGGCTTCTGCGCGACCTCCGGGAGGTGTTCGGCGACAAGAGGGAGATGTTCACCGCTGACATCCTTGAGGCGCTGCGCGATCTCCCCGAGTCACCGTGGCGCGACCTCACAGACCGAAAGTTAGCGAAAGCCTTGGGCGACTATGACGTGAAGTCTCGTCAGATACGACGCGGGAAACGTGGATACCACGCATGTGACTTGTCGGACCCGTGGGAGCGGCACCTGCCCCCACACCCCCAAACAAGCGCTACAAGCGCTACAAGCGCTACACCGCAGGTCAGCCCCGGTGAAAACCGTAGCGCTTCGGATAGCAGTAGCGCTTGGATTAGCAGAGGTGAGCAACTCGCCCACAGCGGACGCTACCCCGCACGAGACCACGCGGCGAGCTTCTGACCGTGAAGACATACCGGCTGCACCGCTGCGACCGAAACCACAAGCAGCACGACGCCTTTATGCGCTGCGCGTATCCGAAGGCCGCAATAAGCGGTGAGGGCCAATTCGCGGTCATATCGCGATGCACACGTCCCCATGTCATCACGCTCTACACCAATCCGGCTGCGGCGCAAGAAGACGTGGACGCGCTCGTGTGTGACGGGCTGTGTGTCTTCGATCACGAAGTGGTGCACCTCGACTTGAACCACCAACAGAACTGGAAGCACACCCATGTCTAATTCTGTCTTCAGCGACACTGTGAAGCGCGAAGACATGCGACACCTGGTCGCAGCGTCGACGCACTACCTCGGCCACAACATCTATGCACTCCGCTGCCAGTCAGCAGACGGCGAACTGCGCAACTACCTATTAGATGCGCCATCATTCGAGCACTTGAGAACTATGGTCGAGAGCGCCCTAATAGCAGGTATGGACGATCTCAGTTGATCCAAGCATCGGGCCGAACGGTTCAGCCGTTGATCCAGGTGCCGACGATCTCGAAGCACTCGGGATCCCGACAACGCCACTCGGTGCCAGGAACCGGGTCGCTCGACTGCAATAGCGGCATGTCGTTTCGCCTGGACAGCAGGTCATGCCTATGGCAGACAGGGCACTCTTCTTCGGCGGATTCGGTTTCCACCCAAGTTGATCCAATCATTGGGGGTTAGTTCCTTTCGAACGTACTTTCGGTGATTTCGAGGCTACCGATTTGCCCCGACATGCAGTGGTTTGACACGCAAGAAAAGAGGAATGCCGCGTGAGCCTGCCACGGCCCTGTATCGGCTGTGGAGAGCCAATCCCCAACGGGTCAAGGTGTTCTGACTGCCAGCCCAAACGCATCAAGCCCAGAGGCCACCGAGACGCACGCTGGGACCGACTGTCCAAAAGGCTACGCAAGGCAAGCCCGATGTGCGAGCAGTTAGGTTGCGGCGCAACAACCGACCTCACCGTCGACCACATCATCCCGCTGACAGAGTCACCCGAGCTGGCGCACGAACCCCTCAACTGTCGGGTTTTGTGTCGCAGGCACAACGCGATGCGCCAGGACCACTGCACTGATGAGGAGCGGGAGGCTGTGTTGGCTGCCATCGCTGCCCGCAAGGCACGCCGCGCCCGCATGGCCTGAACCGCATCGCCGCAGGTCACAGCGGTGACGCTGCCAAGGTGCTCCTGCACCGCTCAGCACGTTTCCGCAGGTCACATAGTTGCGGGGATTTCACCCCGTCTGACCTGCGCAAACACAACCGCTACTTGGACGTGGGGGGTGCCCCTGACCTGCGAAAAGGCCGGACACGTTCGCCAAGCGCACTCCCAGGTTAATTGGGTTCCCTACGTGTTGTGACCTGCGGCTTCGGAAATTGACCTGCGGGAATGCCGCCCCTGCTTAAGGAATGGCTTGTGACTGTTCGTGGACCTAAGGGTCCGGTCGATACGTCGCCGCTGCCGTTTCGCAGTAAGGCTGGCGAGTCGGAGACTGACAGGTTCGCCAGGTGGTGCAGGAAGTTCCTGACGGTGCCGAAGGGCAATGGCGTCGGTGCTCCGTTCCGGTTGCGGGACTGGCAGATCCAGATGCTGCGCCCGTTCCTCGACCCCGATCCGCGCCCGGTTGTCGGAGCAATAATGGGGCCCCGGGGCCTTGGCAAGACGGCGCTTTTCGCGGCGCTCGGAGCGTACTCCGCTTTTGAGGGGCCGGATGGCAACGAGATCCCGATTGTTGCCGTGGATGAGCGGATGGCGCTGCGTTTGTTGAAGCCCGCCATGCAGATGGTCGAGTTGAACGAAGAACTCTCGTCGAGAGCTGTCGTTTACCGGGACCGGATCGAGATTACGGGTAAGCGATCGGTCCTGATGGCGCTTCCGGCTGAGGCGAAACGTATTGAGGGTTTGGGTACTTGGACTCTGGCCTTAGCGGACGAGTTGGGCGAGATTGATCCGGATACGTGGTCAACACTGCTGCTAGGTGCTGGGAAGCTCGACGGGGCGATGGCGTTGGGCATCGGAACCCCGCCGAATCGGGAAACGTCTGTTCTGACGGACATTCGGGATGCTGTGCGGGCGAACCCTGACGACAAGACGATGGCTTTTGTCGAGTTTTCGGCTGACGGTTTCCAGCATCATCCGGCGAGCTGTGTCCACTGTCTTGAGGCGGCGAATCCTCAGCTTGACGATCTGTTGAGCAGGGATCGCGCTACAGCGTTGTTGAAGCAGACAACGGAGGGCGAGTACCGGCGGAAACGGCTGTGTCAGGTCGTCACGACGAATGAAGCCCCGTTCGTCCCGGCTGACGTGTGGGACGGGCTAGCGACTGGTGTGGGTATCCCTGACGGTGCTGAGGTGGTTGTCGCGCTTGATGGTTCGCACTCATCCGACACCACGGCGCTGCTAGTCGGGTCTATATGTCCGACCCCGCATTTTGACACCATACGGGTGTGGGCCAATTCCGGTGACTCCGACTGGCGGGTGCCGGTGTTGGAGGTTGAGGACGCGATACGGGACGCCTGTAGGCGATGGAAGGTGAAAGAGGTTGTTGCCGACCCGTTCCGGTGGACCCGCACCTTGCAGGTTTTGCAGCAAGAGGGAATCCCGATCACCGAGTTCCCACATTCGCCTAGTCGCTTGACCGCTGCAACGACGGACCTACATCGGGCAATCGTTAACGAGCAGATCAGTCACAGCGGCGACGAGACTCTCACGCGGCATGTGATGGCTGCGACTGTCATCGAGTCCGATAAGGGTTTGCGGCTGGGGAAGGTCTCTCGTAGTAGGAGTGCCGAAAAGATCGACCTTGCAGCCTGTTTAGTCATGGCGCACTCGCGCGCCACGTGGCTTGCCACCAGACCGAAGAAGAAAGCTAGAGCGTACTCGTTTTGACCCCTGACATTTTGGTCACCCACCTTCAAGCCCTGGACGGACCACAGCACACCTACGCCCAGTTACGCAACTACTACGAGGGTCAGGCACCGCTGTCGTTTCTCAGCGCTGAACAGAAAGTGGCGCTGAAGAACTTTGACCGAGTGAGCGCCAATGTGTGCCGCACCGCCATCCTCAGCATCCAGGAACGCCTCAGAGTGTGCGGGCTAGGTGACGCCTTTGATTTGTACCTTTCCAATAATCTCGATCAGCGCAGCGCCCAGGTCCACCGTGATGCCCTTCTGTACGGTCCCGGCTACGTGTTGTGCTGGACCGATCAGCGGGGTCGGCCCACCGCCACCGTTGAATCACCACAAACCCTTGTGGTGCAGCGTGACCCGATCACTGGTGAACTGGTGTCGGCCTGTAAACGGGTCTACACGAAGACGACGACTGAGGCGTGGCTGTATCTGCCCGATGAGATCCGCCACTACCGCGCCGACAATCCCGGCGCTGCCTCGGCGGGATTCAATCTTGTCGACAGCGTTGAGAATCCGTTGGGCACTCCGCCGGTCGCTGTGATCGGGCATGAGGACGAACCGAGCGCGATAGCTGATCTGGTCAGCGGCCTTCAGGACGGGCTAAATAAGGCTCTACTCGACGGTCTGTGTGCTTCTGAGGCCGCCGCTTTTCCCCGCCGCGCCGTGTCGGGGTTATCGCCCGAGGAACGCCCGGTACTCGATGACGAGGGCAACCCGGTGATCGAGGCTGGCGAACCGGTCGTAGAACTGGTCAACCCGCTATCTGAGGACCGGATGAAGGTATGGCTCGCAGAGTCCCCCGAAACGAAGTTCACCCAGCTTAGCGCCGCCGACCTCGCCGCTTTCGAGGCGTTGGTGAGGGTCATTCTTGCGCAGTGCATGATGGTTACCGGCTTGCCGGCCCACTATTTAGGCCAGTTGACCGCTGCGGCTCAGCCGACGAGCGCCGACGCCTTGCGTGCTTCTGAAGCCGCGCTGGTGGCCCGCTGCGAGGCCTACCAGCTACTCTACGGAACCGGCTGGGAACGGGTAGGGAAACTACTGCTGGCTATCCGTGATGGCGGGGACCCCGAAGAGATCGACGTCAAAGTGTCGTGGAGTCCCGCCGATACCCGCTCCACCGCCCAGGAGGCGGACGCTGTGGTCAAGTTGGTTCAAGCCGACATTCTTCCGGTGACCTACGCGCTGAAAAAGCTGGGCTATTCCGCGGATGAGATCGCAGAGATTCAGACTGCCCGCCGCGACGACATGCAGCTTGGCGAAGACGCCAAAGTCTATTCCTATCTCGGGGCCGTGAGCCGCACGAGAACGTTCGAATCCACCGACGCAGTAAGGTAACCCATTGCCAGACACCACAAATAACGCCCCCATTCAAACGCAGGGCGACGAAACGACGGAGCCCGAGGCGACCACACCCGAGGCGGAACCCATTGCGGCAGAGACGCCATCAGAGTCGAATACGGCTGAATCGCAGGATGATACGGCGTTCTCTCGTGAATACGTCGAGAAGCTTCGTAAAGAGTCCGCCGGATACCGTGACCGAGCCAAGAGCGCCGAGACCCGCGTAGACGAGTTATCCCGCCAACTGTTCACAGCCAAAGTCGCCGCAACCGGGAAGCTGGCCGACGCCACCGATCTCGAATACAACCCCGAATTACTTGATGATGACGATGCCCTTTCGGCGGCGATAGATGCGCTGACCGAATCTAAACCTCATCTCAAGGCCCGCAAGGTGACCGGTGATGTGGGACAAGGTGATCGGGGCAAGCCCGAGGAAGCCTTTTCGTTACTCAAAGCCCTAAAGGGTCTGTGAGATAATAGATTCAGGAAGTCCGGTACTTCCGCGATCTTTCCGGCCTGACGCCGATCCCATTCCTAAGCCTGACGCTTAGATCCACTTTCGTTAATTCATAAGGATATTCATTCATGGCCATTGAGGTCACTTCTGGCAACACTACGTTGCTTCAATCCCAGGTTGCGAATCTTCTGGTACAGCCGCTGGAACAAATGTCGACGTTCCTTGCTGCCGGCCCGCAGATTTTCGACACCAATCAGCAGTTGCGCATCCCGCGTATCGCCTCGGGTGTGACCGCGGGCTTCGTCGGCGAAGGCGCACAAATCTCTGACGGTGATGTGTCTTTCGATGAGGTCACGCTGCTGCCGTCCACGCTCAAGAGCTTGAAGGTGCTTGTCAGGTTCTCCAATGAGATGGCCCGACAGAGCGTTGTGGCGCTTGAGGCCACGCTGCGGACCCGGCTTGTCACTGATGTTGCCAACGCACTGGATGCCGCCCTGTGGGACGGTGCTGGCACGTCCAACACCATTAAGGGCATTTTGCGGGCTAGCGGCATCGCCACCGGCACGCTCGATCTGGCTGATGCAGATTCGTTGATCGACGGCATGGCTACTGCGCAGGGCAACCACGTCACCCCGACACATTGGGTGATGACCTCTGCCAGCTTTGCCGCCTTGCGCAAGCTGAAGATCGCCGTACCCGACGAGACCAACGGCGTCGCCACCTACAGTCAATACCTGTTTGACCCCAGCGGCATTCAGAACGGCACCGCGTTCCAACTGTTCGGCCTGCCTGTCATCATCACCGACAACATTCCCGCCGTATCGACGAAGAACCGTGTGGCCCTGGTAGACATGTCCAAGGTGGCGGTGGCCCGCGACGTGGACGCCGAAGTCAAGATTCTCGACCAGACGTGGGGCGACTACGATTCCATCGGTATCCGTGTCGTGACCCGCTATGACGTGGCGCTTCTGCAAGACGAGGCCGTCACGCTGCTGACCGAGGCCTAAGAATGGCTGCCCCAACGTATTCCGATCTAGGGGCACTGCTGGGGACTCCCGTTACTGCCGAACAGGGTGGAGCAGCCCTGTCGGTGGTGACGGCGATGGCCAGCGCATACACGCGCGGGCACGGTTTCGAAGACGGCATACCAAACACTGATATTGAAGCTGTCATAAAGACCGCAGCCTGCCGCTTGCTGTCCAACCCCAGCGGGCTTTTGCGGGATGAAACCCACGGCCCCGAATCGGTTTCGTACCGTTCATCGTTTACGGGATGGTCGGTGGCGGAGCGAATCGTCCTAGACCGGTACCGGGTGAAAGCCCTGTGATCGCGCAGGTTCATAGCGTCGAACGCGACCAGTTCGGGGATCCCATCGAAACACCGCAAGGGACAATAGATGTCATCCCCGGCGGTTTATCCGTGGCCCCATTGCTGGATGCAGTGACAGTCACCTCGGGCCAGATCGGCATCCGGCGCGGCACAACCTCAACCGGCCATGAGCTTGAAGAGGGCGACAAAATCACGCTCCCCACTGGGTACAGGTATGCGTTGCAGGGTCCTCCGTTATGGGATTACCCGTCGAACCTCACCGGCACCGAGTTCGCGTACCGGTGGTGGCGGGTCGCGCAGTCCAATTAGCCGCCGAAAACGTAAGGGATACAGCACCTATGCCTAGAAAAATGCCCAAGCCGCTCGACCCGCGCAAACTGCGGGAAGCCGCCAAGGACGCCTTCGGCCCTCCCAAGGCTGGCAGGAACAAGCCGAGGCCGCGCATCAGGCTCAAGCCCCCGCCGCGTGTGAGGCGTCGCCGCACGCGATAAATAGAGACAACCGCTGAGTTTATAGGGCCATTACCTCCCTGGGCGGCTCAGCGGTAGGCGCGCCGGGGTTCTGGCTTCCCTGCGCTGCGCCGGGGGTCGATCATTCTCGCGCGTGATCGGCCCCGCCAAACTTTCTACGGTTGTCACGCACACCTGTGCGATTTGCCGATGCCGTAGACAGAAACAACCCCCCTTCCGAGCCATGCGGGAGGGGGGTTGCTCTCGTTGGTGACTAGTGGGGGAAGCCGTGGAAACAGGAAGCCGATTCTTCACCGGTCTGCACCCGCCCGTCGTCGTCACACAACGGACACGCCACCTGGGCCGCGAAAATGAGGCAATCAGCGAAGGCGTCCGTTGGCATCGGCGGGGCACCCTCCAGCGCCTCTAACTCTGCGGGGTCGGCCTCTCGCACGGCGATGGCCGCTGCAACGGCTTCCCTCGGTGTGAGCGGATCCTCTAGGCCGTCTACGACGATTAGGCCGCGTTCGATGCTGCCGTCGCGGCGCTGCACCCCCCAGACGGAGATGACGGCGGGAACACCCGGCGGTCCGAGGTATGGCCCGCTGTAGAGCCTGAGCCCGTCTGTCCCCCAGTCGCCGACGTTTCTCGCGTGCGGGGGTGGAGGTACATCGTGGTTCGTGCTGTCAACGGTTGCGGTCATGGTGCCTCCTAGGTTGGAGTCACACCGAAACGACCAGTTGCGCGAATCTTGTGCAGAGACACGTTTGCGCAGGTCAAACAGTGCCCCCGGCAGGATTCGAACCTGCGACACCGGCTTTAGGAGAGCCGTGCTCTATCCCCTGAGCTACGAGGGCGCGACCGCACGGAGCTTACCGAAAGGCCGTCAGCGCAGTTCCGCGATCACCTTGGCGAACGCCTCGGCATGGCGCTGCTGCACGGTGATGTAGGTGACGCCGTAGGTTTCACGATAGCCCCGAATGACGTCGGCGATCTCCTTCGTCGACCCCGACAACACCGCCGGTGTGCGCAGCAATTCCTCGTCGGACAGCGCGGGCAGGAACTGCCGCGTGATCGACATGTCCGGCAGGCCCGAATCGTCGGTGGGCATCGCGGTGACGGCGAGGTTGAGCTCCAACTCGTCGAAACGCGCACCGGCGGCCTCCCGGACGAACGTGATGCGGTCGGCCAGCGGGTCGAAATCGGGCCCGACGGGTGCGCCGCCGGTCAGCCCGATGATGTGCGCCCGCCGCGCCGCCAGCGTGAGCAGCTTGTCGCCGTTGCCTGCGATCAGGATCGGGACGTCGGGCACGTGCTCGTGAAAGTGTTCGGTCACGTGGCCCAGCCAGGCGACCCGCTGCCCGGGCGTCGGGAACGGCAGCTCGGCCTGCTCGAACTCCTCCTTGACGTATCCGGCGCCCAGGCCCAGCTCGAAGCGCCCGCCGGACAGATCGCGCAGCGAGGTGACGTCACGGGCCAGCAGCGCGGGCCGGTAGAAACCGGCGTTGAGCACGAACGTGCCGACGCGCAGCCGCTCGGTGGCCAGCGCGGCCGCGGTGAGCATGGGAAACGGTGCGGTGGTGTAGAGGTGGTCGGCCATGTGCAGGACGTCATAGCCCATGTCCTCGACGCGGCGGGCGAAATCCTGCACCGACTGTCGGCGTCGGCCAACCTGAAGCCCCACGCCGAACCGGAAGTCCTTGGCCATCACCAGATCGTATGTGCCCCGCCCGAAAGAGAAGGTTTGACGGGCGTCGGCGCGGGGCAATACTCCTGCCGCCGACTCTGACCCCCGGAGTCCCACGAACCGAAGGACTTTCTGCCCGATCCGGCCCGTCGTGAACTCGTTCCGACGGGCCGGATCAATACCTCCACCATGGCCACTCATCCCACGTTCGGCGTCGAAGAGGAGTTCCTGCTCGCCGACCCGACATCCGGCGAACCCGTCCCGGTCAACGTCGAGACGGCTCGCCGTGCCGCCGAGCGCGGAGTGAAGCTGCAACTCGAGCTCACCAGCTGCCAGGTCGAAACCACCAGCGACGTCTTCGGCGGCAGCCGCGAACTGCGCGAGCACCTGCTGACGCTGCGCCGCGCGGCCACCGATGCCGCCGAGGCCAGCGGGGCGCAACTGCTCGCTGTCGGGCTGCCGCCCGCGGTGCCGCACCAGTTTCCGATCACCGACACCGCCCGCTACCGGCAGATCGGCGAACGGTTCGGCATGATCGCTCACGAGCAGGGCATCTGCGGATGCCACGTGCACGTGGCGGTGCCGAGCCGCGAGGCCGCGATCCGGGTGAGCAACCGGCTGCGGCCCTGGCTTCCGACGCTGCTTGCGCTGACCGCCAATTCGGCGGTGTACCGCAACACCGACACCGGCTACGCCAGCTGGCGCAGCGTACTGTGGGCGCGCTGGCCCAGCGCCGGGCCGCCGCCGCACTTCGACTCGGTCGACGAGTACGACGCCGTCGTCGCGATGCTGCGCAACGCCGGCGCGGTGCTCGACGACGGCATGGTCTATTGGGACGTACGCCCGT
This sequence comes from Mycolicibacterium pulveris, assembly GCF_010725725.1. Classification (NCBI taxonomy): domain Bacteria; kingdom Bacillati; phylum Actinomycetota; class Actinomycetes; order Mycobacteriales; family Mycobacteriaceae; genus Mycobacterium; species Mycolicibacterium pulveris. The sequence continues at coordinate 3,251,755 of NZ_AP022599.1, forward strand.
CGGCCACCTTCCCGACCGTCGAGGTGCGGGTGGCCGACGTGCCGGCCACGGTGGCCGAGACGGTGCTGCTGGCGATGTTGGTCAGGGCGACGGTGATGACGGCCCTCGACGAGGAGCGTGAAGGCCAACCGGTGCTGCCGCTGACGGCGCACGCGCTCAAGGCCGCGTATTGGAAGTCGGCCCGCGACGGCCTCGACGGCGAGGCGGTCGATCTGTCAGAGGGCCATCACAGCGTGCCCGCGCGGCTGCTGCTGGACCGCCTCGTCGATCGCGTCCGCCCGGCGCTGGAGGCGGTCGGTGACTTCGACGCCGTCACCGAGGAACTGGCCCGCGTCACCGAGCAGGGCAACGGCGCCATGCGCCAGCGACGCGCGTACCAGCGCCGCCACGACGTCGCCGACGTCATCGCGGAGGCCGCCGCGGCCACCACCGCCGGCTGTTAGCAGTAGATCTCGTGCCACGAATGCGCGGTCGTGACGAGCCCCTGCACCAACGCCGACGTGGCCGGCGTAAGGCCGTCGTCGGCGGGCAGCTGGCTGCGCGGGCTGATGCCGCGCACCCGCGGCGACAGCTCGAGCTGCGCGCCGCCCCCGCGTGTCCGGTTGACCGGGTTGTCCGGGTGTAACCCGCGCAGCTCACGCGGGATCGCGTCGAGGTCGGTCACCACCCGGTAGCCGGGTATCTCGAGGTGGTGCGAAAGGTGCTCCGCCAGTGCGCGGTTCCGCCCGCCAGCCAGCAGCTGCGTGCTGCGGCCGATGCGGCCGTACCCGTGCAGCGAGACCGCGACGTCGACGTGGGACAGGAACTCCGCGAGCCGCTCGGATTCCCGCGCGTGGTACAGCGACGACGCCAGGTGGTGCGGATAGCGGTCAGGATGGCGAAGCACGTACAGTGACGCACCGGCGGCGTCCGCGGCCCGCTCGGCGATGACGTCGGTCATCTGTTCCAAGCCGCCGCCGTGGATGGCCAGAAAGCCGAACCGTGACCGCAGCGTGCTGTGCTCGATCACCCCGGGCTCGGCCAGCAGCTCCGAAAGCGACTGCGGCGCCGGGGTATTCGCGGCATGAACGGACCGCGGCCAGCCTGCCGGATCCCACCGCCCGAGGAATTCGACCCAGCGCTGCGGCAGGCCGTGATGCAGCGCGCCGTCGATGATCCGCTCCAGATAGCCGGGCCGCGGCGGACCGGGTTCGACGCGATGGTCGATGTAGACCCAGGCGTCGGCCGGGCCGTGGTCGGTGTGCACGGTGAGCCGGTCCCGGCGATATCGCACCGGCACACCTTCGGCGCTGTCCAGGGTGGCCAGGTCGTGATCGGTGAGCCGCCACAGCACGCCGTGCACCACGGATCCGTCGAACGGTTCGACGGTGGCCACCCCGCGCTCGTTGATCAGCCAGTCGTGGTCGGCGAGCCTGGCCGGGCGCGGATCGACCGCACCGGGACACCGCAGCGCCATCTGCTGCACGCACAGGTTGGACCCGTACGCGAAGTACGTGTGTTCAGGCGGCACGCCTCAGCCCGTCACCGTCAGATAGATCAGTACCACGTTCAGCAGGGTAATCATTACGGCGACGATCCAGCCCAGCGCCGTGGTGACGCGGTGGTTGACGTCGTCGCCCATCAACCGGGTATTGCTCGTCAACTGCACCAACGGGATCAACGCGAACGGGATTCCGAACGACAGCACCACCTGCGACAACACCAGCGCCCGGCTGGGATCCAGCCCGACCGCAAGGATCACCAACGCCGGCGTCAGGGTGATCAACCGGCGCAGTAGTAGTGGAATGGCGCGGTGCAGCAGGCCCTGCATGATCATCGCCCCGGCGTAGGCACCCACCGAGGTTGACGCCAGGCCCGAGGCCAGCAGACCGATCGCGAACAACAGCGCGACCGTTGTGCCCAGCGCGTTCTCGACCGCCGCGTGCGCCCCTTCGATGGAGTCCGTGTCCACCTGCCCCTGCAGGTTGGTCGCCGCCACCAGCAGCATCGAGAGGTTCACCGCGCCCGCGACCACCATCGCGATGCCGACGTCCCACCGCGTCGCGCGCAGCAGCATCCGTCGCATCGGCCCCGCCTCGGGATGCCCGTGGCGGTCTCGGGCCAGACCCGAGTGCAGATACACCGCGTGCGGCATCACGGTGGCCCCGAGCATCGCAGCGGCCAGCAGCACGCTCTCCGCGCCGGCGAACCGGGGGAGCAGGCCCTCGGCGACCTCGCCTGCCGGCGGCGGCGAGACGAACAGGCTGGTGAGGAATCCGATCGCGATCACCAGCAGCAGGCCGGTGATGACGCGTTCGAACATCTGCTGGCCGCGCCGGTCCTTGACCACCAGCAGCAGCAGCGACACGAATCCGGTGATCACCCCGCCCGTGAGCAGCGGGAGATCGAACAGCAGGTACAGGGCGATGGCCCCGCCGACGACCTCGGCGAGATCGGTTGCCATCGCGACCAATTCGGCTTGCAGCCAGTACGCCAGCCGGCTGCGTCGACGCATCCGGCCGCCCACCGCCTCGGGCAGCGACATCCCGGTGACCAGACCCAACTTGGCCGACAGATACTGCACCAGGCAGGCCATGGCGTTGGCCACAACGATGACCCACACCAGCAGGTAGCCGAACTGCGCCCCGGCGCTGACGTTGGCGGCGACGTTGCCGGGGTCGACGTAGGCGATCGCAGCGACGAAGGCGGGCCCGAGCAGAATCCAACTCGGCCGCAACCGCACGTCCCGATCGCTTGCCACCGCCCCACCTTTCTATCCGGGGTGTCGAATAGAAAAGTTAGGGTAGACGAAACCTGTCCCGCGGCTATCGGCGGGTCACCAACCGAAACCTCCGATGGCGATCACGAACCCGCCGTACGGCCAGCCCCAGATCTCGTCGGTCACCGTCGGCGAGGTGACGATCTGTGCGCTGCCGTTGGTCTGGCACTGCGTGGTGTTGGGGCCGACGTCGACGCATCGCGGCGCGGCTGCGGCCGTCGGCGCCATGGCCACCGAAGCGATGGCAGCTGTGCCTGCGAAAAGCGCTGCAGCACAGCGAATAACGGACCGCATGGCTGGCCTCCTTCGGCCGCGGTTCCCGCATCGGTACTAGGGGAAGAAGAAGCCGTCCCCGCCCCACATGTCGCCCCACGGGCCGATTTCGGCCGGCGTGGCATCGATCGAGACGTTGCCGGGTGTTGCGCACTCCGTGTCGGAGCCGCCCAGGGCTGCGGAGCCGCCGGTGTCGACGCACTTGGGCAGCAGGTCTTCCTCACCGCCCTGGGCCGCGGCCGCAGGAGCGAACAGGATGGCTGCGACGACACCGCCCGCAGCGAAAACCGGCGTGAGATAACGAAGGGTGGTCGGCATAGGCACGTCCTTACTATTGATTTCCCTCGTCCTGACTGCGAGCGTACAACCCTTTTCCGGTGATGAGGGGTAAGTCGAGCGTCGTCCTGATGCCCGCCGGCGCGTCCACCACCGCGGGAATCGCATTGACCACCCGGGCGGCGGTGGCGACCAGACCGGCGTGGTTGTGGTCGCCGTTGGGGCTGCTCAGACACAGGTCAAGGGTGTAGGACGGCTCACCGGTGACCTCGACCCGATATGAACCGCCCTCCTGCGCCGGCTGTGGCCAGTCCGGACACAGGTCGTCGCGCAGCCGGGTGACGTGTTCGAGCACCGTGGCGATCCTGCCGTCCTTCATTCCCCGCACCTCGAACCGCAGCGCCGCCGCGGTGCCCTTCGCGATCGGCCCCGCCGCGACATCGAAGTCCTCGGGGGCGGGCTCACGCGCGAAAGTCTCGGTCACTTGGTCGAGTTCGACACCCAACCCGGCTGCGAGCTGGCGCACCACCGAGCCCCACGCCAGCGACAGCACACCCGGCTGCAGCAGCATCGGGGTCTCGTCGAGCGGCTTGCCGAAGCCCATCACGTCGAACATCACCGTCGCGCTGTCGTAGGTGTTGTAGTTGATGATCTCCATGCACCGGATCTGCTCGATGCGCTGGCAGGTGCCGGCCAGCGTCAGCGGCAGCAGATCGTTGGCGAACCCTGGGTCGATGCCGTTGACGAAAATGCTCGAGTTGCCCTGTTGCGCCGCATCTTCGATCGGCTTGACCATGTCCACGGGCAGCACCTGCCAGGGATGCTGCAGAAACACCGCGCTGCTGCCGACGACGTTGATGCCTGCCGCCAGGATTCGGCGGTAATCGTCGAGCGCCTCCGGCAGGCGGTTGTCGGCCATCGCGGTGTAGACCGCGCACCGTGGTTCGGTGGCCAGCACGGCGTCGAGGTCGGTGGTGGCGGTGACGCCCGTCGAACTCTCGAGCCCGGCAAGCTCGGCGGCGTCCTTGCCGGCTTTGGCCGCACTGGACACCCACACGGCGGTGAGGTCGAAGCGTGGGTCGGTGATGAGTTGGTAGAGGGCGTGGCGACCGACGTTACCGGTGCCGATGGCGGCGACTTTGATTGTCATGGCGGGTTCCTCACAGATCCGGTATCGGCATATCAAGGTTCGGGTAGGTGAGGCCGCCGTCGACCTCCAGCGTCTTGCCGGTCAGGTAGCTGCCCGCCGGAGAAGCGAGATACACCGCGGCGGCGGCGATGTCCTCGGGCTGACCCAGGCGGCGCATCGGCGTCACCTTCTCCATCGGCTCGCGGAGGTCGTCGTTGGACGCGACGATGTCGAGCGCGGAGGTCAGGATCGACCCGGGTGCGATCGCGTTGACCCTGATTCGCGGGCACAAATCGAGCGCGGCCAGCCGGGTGTAGTGGGCCAGTGCGGCCTTGGCGGTGCCGTAAGCGGCGAAGCCGCGGCCCGCCAGCCGTCCCATCGTCGAGGTGATGTTGATGATGTTGCCGCCGCCGGAGTGCTCGAGCATCAGCGGCACGGCCGCGGTGGTGAGCGCGTGCGCGGTGGCGACGTTGAACGTGAACGCGTCGCGCATGTCCTTGGTGGAGGTGCTCAGCAGCGCGTTGGGCATGGTGCCGCCGACGTTGTTGACGACGATGTCTAGTCTTCCGAACGCGCCGACCGCCTCGGCCGCCAGCCTCGCGGTGTCCTCGGGGTGGGCGAGGTCGGCGACGACGACGTGCGCCCTGCGCCCGACGGCGTTGATCTGCTCGGCCACCTCCTCGAGCTGGGCCTGTGTGCGCGCCGCGATCACCACGTCCGCACCGGCTTCCGCGAACGCGAGCGCCATCGCGGCGCCGAGTCCACGGCCCGCTCCGGTCACCACCGCGACCTGGCCGTCGAGCCGAAACCTGTCAAGAATCACGTTGGCCTACCTTCCGTCACCTGGCGACCGTAACAAGGCGCGAAGGCGCGGGTGCGGCGATTCTGAAACACGTTCTAATTCGATGGGGCGGTGTCGCCGGGGCCTCACCACGACGCGATTTCTGCAGGAGGGCTGTGACGGCAGCCCGATCGCGACCCTCGTGCAGAAATCGACGGTGAGGGTGAGGCCCGCCGGCGACTGCTGGCCGGCCGCTACTTCTTGGCCGCGGCCTTCTTCGCGGTCTTCTTGGCCGGTGTCTTCTTGGCCGTCTTCTTCGCCGAGGACTTCTTGGCAGGCGCCTTCTTGGCTGCGGTCTTCTTCGCGGTCTTCTTGGCCGACCCATCCGAATCACCGCCACCTTCGCGCCGCGCTTTGACGCTGGCCTCCAGCTTGGCCAGGAGATCGGAGACGTCCTCGGTCTCGTCGAGCTCCTGCGGCTCTTCCTCTGTCGTAAAGGCTTCGCCGCCCTCGAGTTTCGCCGAAATCAGCTCGCGTAGCTGTTCTTGGTAGTCGTCGTGATAGCGGTCCGGGTTGAAGTCGTCGGTCATCGAATCGACCACCTGGCTGGCCATCTTCAGCTCGGCGGGTTTGATGTCGACCTTCTTGTCGAGAACCGGGAAGTCGGGATCGCGGATCTCGTCGGGCCACAGCAGCGTCTGGATGACCATCACGTCACGCTTGGAGAAGTCCTGCACCCGAAGCGCCGCCAGCCGCGTCTTGTTGCGCAGCGCGAAGTGCACGATGGCGACCCGGTCGGTCTCCTTGAGGGTCTGCGTCAGCAACACATAGGACTTCGTCGACTTACCTTCTGGCTCAAGGAAATAGCTCTTGTCATACATCATCGGGTCGATGTCGCTCGCGGGCACGAACTCCATCACCTCGATCTCGCGGCTGCGTTCCTCGGGCAGCGTCGCGATGTCCTCGTCGGTGATGGTCACCGTCTGGCCGTCGTCGGACTCGTAGGCCCTGGCGATGTCGCGGTATTCGACGACCTCGCCGCACACCTCGCAGACACGTTTGTATCGGATGCGTCCGTTGTCCTTGGCGTGAACCTGGCGGAACTTGACGTCGTGGTCCTCGGTCGCGGTGTAAACCTTGACCGGGACGTTCACCAGGCCGAAGGCGATGGAGCCTTTCCAGATGGAACGCATCAGCCCAGTATGGCTGATTGCAGGGCGGCATCGCGGGTATCGCGATCTGGCAGGTCGGCGCCCGCACGGGCGACCGTGAGCGCCGACGACAGCGCGGCGGTCTGCACCACGCCGGTCAACGCCTCAGCGGTGATGGCGGCCAGGTCGCGCCGTCGCTGCGCGCCGAGAAGCCCCAGCGACCACAGGGCGTCGATGAGACCCGACATGAACGCGTCGCCCGCGCCGACGGTGTCCACGACCTCGACCTGCAACGCCGGCACGCGCACCATGCCCGCCGCGCAGAGGGCGAACGCGCCGCGGTCGCCCATCGTCACCGCGACGATCGAGGGGCCCAGGCCCAGCCAGGTCTGTGCGATCTGTTCGGGGGCGAGGCTCGGGTCGATCCAGCGCATGTCCTCGTCGCTGGCCTTGACCACGTCGCTGCGCTCGACGAGCCGGTCGATGCGCCCACGCGCGGTGTCGTCGTCCTCGATGAGCACCGCGCGCACGTTCGGGTCGAAGGTCACCGTCGCCGCCGGATGGTAGGTGTCCAGCAACGCCGCGACCGCGCGGCAACCCGGCTCGAGCACCGCCCCGATCGATCCGGTGTGCGCGACCAGCGGTGGCGACACCTCGGGAGTGCCGGTGAGCCGCCACTCGATGTCGAACTCATACTGCGCCGATCCGTCGGCGTCGAGGGTGGCCAGCGCGGTCGGCGTGCGCTGCGCGGTCATGCTTTCCGAAACCAGTTGTACGCCAGAGTGTTTCACGTATTCAGCGATGCGTTGCCCGCGCGGATCGTCGCCGATGTGCGTCAGGAAGTCGACCCCGCGGCCCAGCCTCGCCAAGCCGACGGCCACGTTCAGCGGACTGCCGCCGACGTACTCGCCGATGACGCGACCCTCGCGTGCGACGATGTCGATCAACGCCTCGCCGATCACCAGGGCCCGCTGCGGGCTTCCCGGCTCGGTCATGGCGTGTCCTTTCCCAGCAGCTTCTCCAACGTCGCGCGCGCTCCGTCGCGGTGCAGAGAGTCGAGTGCCCACAGATACGCCTCGACAAACCGCGGTTGGCCGGCCAGATCGCCGAAGACGGCCGTGTTTTCGATGAACGCGGTCGGGTTCTCCCGCTGAGACTGCGCCAACGGGACGAGAACGTCGGCGAGCTGATCCTGGACGTCGATCGGCTGACCCTGCTCGTCGACGCCTTCGGCGTGGCGGGCCCAGTTGGCCACCGTCGCCGCCGACAACCGGACCGGCGCACCCGTCTTCAGATTCTCCCGCACCACCGGCAGCAGCCATTTGGGGATGCGGTCAGAGGAGCCGAAACACAGTCTGGCGATGGTGTCCTTGATCCCCGGGTTGGCGAACCGCTCGATGAGCGTGCGCTTGTAGTCCGGCAGGTCGATGCCCGGGACCGGCTGGCGCTCATCGTGCTGTACACCGCGATGAACCTGCCCATTGCCGTGTGGATGATGCGCTCGTTCTTCCTCGAGGTGCCCGGCGAACTGCTGGAGGCGGCGAGCCTCGACGGTGCCAGCACCTGGCGCGCGGTGCGCGAGGTGATCCTGCCGCTGGTGTCGCCGGGGATCGCGGCGACGGCGTTGATCTGCGTGGTCTTCGCGTGGAACGAATTCTTCTTCGCGGTGAACCTCACGGCCGTGCAGGCGCAGACCATGCCGGTCTTCATGGTCGGGTTCATCGCCGGTCAGGGTCTGTACTGGGCCAAGCTGTGCGCGGCGGCGACGATGGCCGCGCTGCCGGTGGTTCTCGCGGGCTGGATCGCGCAGAACAAGCTGGTTCGTGGACTGTCCTTCGGCGCCATCAAATAGAAAGGCACACCCAATGGCGACTATCACTTATCGCAACGCCGTGGATAACGCCGAATCCGCGACCCTGGTGCAGAAATCGGAGACAAGCGCGCGAAAAGCTAGCCGACCACCGCGGGGTTGGCCGGATCCAGACCGCTGGGCAGGTTGGGGTCCAGGCCCGCTCCGTCGTGGGTGACGGTTTGGTGCGCCATCGGTCGGCAGTTGTTGTCAATCGGGGTCTGATCACCCGAGCAGTAGGGAACGAGGTCCTGCGGATCCGCCGCGGCGCTCGGAGCGGCGATCAGCGCGACCGTCGCGAGCAGGCCTGCAGCCAGAATTCTCGGCACTGATCCACGGTAGCAGCGGGTATACGTTTCTACTGTGGATCGTTTCGGGCGGGTCAAGCTGACCAACCCTGACAAGGTGCTCTACCCGGCGACGGGCACCACCAAGGCGCAGGTGTTCGACTACTACATCCGTATCGCCGAGGTGATGATCCCGCACATCGCCGGACGACCCGTCACCCGCAAGCGCTGGCCCAACGGTGTCGAGGAATCCTCGTTCTTCGAAAAGCAACTCGCGTCGTCGGCGCCGGACTGGCTGGAGCGCGCGACGGTCGTGCACAAGTCCGGCACCACCACCTATCCGATCATCGACACCGTCGAGGGTGTCGCGTGGTTGGCGCAGCAAGCCTCGCTGGAGGTGCACGTTCCGCAGTGGCGGTTCGTGACGAGCGGAGACGCGCTCAAACCGGGCCCTGCGACCCGCATCGTCTTCGACCTCGACCCCGGCGAGGGGGTCGCGATGAAGCAGCTGTGTCAGGTCGCCACGGCGGTGCGGGATCTGATGAGCGACATCGGGCTGACAACCTTTCCGCTCACCAGCGGCAGCAAGGGCCTGCACCTGTATGCGCCGCTGGCAGAACCGGTCAGCTCTCAAGGCGCCTCGGTATTGGCCAAACGCGTTGCACAGCAACTGGAAAAGGCGATGCCCAAGCTCGTCACCGCAACCATGACCAAGAGCCAGCGCACCGGCAAGGTGTTCCTGGACTGGAGCCAGAACAACGCGTCCAAGACGACGATCGCCCCCTATTCGCTTCGCGGACGCGAGCATCCGACCGTTGCCGCGCCGCGAACCTGGGACGAGGTTGAGGACCCGAAGCTGCGCCACCTCGAGTTCGGTGAAGTGCTGGACCGCGTCGAAGAGATGGGCGACCTGCTCGCCGAACTCGACGAGGCGGTGCCCGTCGCCGACCGGCTGACTGCCTACCGCAGCATGCGGGATCCGGCGAAAACCCCTGAGCCGGTGCCCAACACACCTCCCAAGACCGGAGACAACAACCGGTTCGTCATCCAGGAACACCATGCCCGACGCCTGCATTACGACCTTCGGCTCGAACGCGACGGTGTGCTGGTGAGCTGGGCGATACCCAAGAACCTGCCTGACACCCCCGCGGTCAACCACCTGGCCGTGCACACCGAGGACCACCCGCTGGAATACCTGACCTTCCACGGCGAGATCCCCAAAGGGGAGTATGGCGGCGGCAAGATGATCATCTGGGACACCGGCACATACGAAACCGAGAAGTTCAACGACGTCCCGCCCGACGGAGCCGCGAAGGGCGGCGAGGTCATCGTCACCCTGCACGGCGAGAAGATCCGCGGCCGATACGCGCTGATCCAGACCGACGGCAAGAACTGGCTCGCGCACCGCATGAAGGACCAGAAGCACCTGCAGGTGGGCGATCTCGCCCCGATGCTGGCCACCGAGGGATCGGTGGCCAAACTCAAAGCGGGCCAGTGGGCGTTCGAGGGCAAGTGGGACGGTTACCGCGTCCTGCTCGAGGCCGACCACGGCACGCTCGCCATCCGCTCGCGCCGTGGCCGCGACGTCACCGCGGAGTACCCGCAATTTCGGGCGCTGGCCGCCGATCTCGCCGATCATCACGTGATCCTCGACGGCGAGGCGGTGGCACTCGACGAGTCCGGGGTGCCGAGCTTCACCGAGATGCAGAACCGCGCCCGGTCCACCCGCGTGGAGTTCTGGGCATTCGACATCCTCTACCTCGACGGGCGGTCGCTGCTGCGGGCCAAGTACACCGACCGCCGGCGCCTGCTGGAGGCGCTTGCCGAAGCCGGCGCCCTGATCGTGCCCGAGCAGCTACCCGGCGACGGCCCCGAGGCGTTGGAGCACGCTCGTGAGAAGCGGTGGGAGGGCGTCGTTGCCAAGAAGCGCGACTCGACATACCAACCGGGACGACGTTCGAAGTCGTGGATCAAGGACAAGCTCTGGAACACACAGGAAGTCGTGATCGGCGGCTGGCGTCGAGGCGAAGGCGGACGCTCGAGCGGGATCGGCTCGCTGATGCTCGGGATTCCGGGCCCAGAAAATCCAGCCGGCGGACTGCAGTTCGTCGGTCGCGTCGGCACCGGCTTCACCGACAAGGCGCTGGCGGAATTGAAGAAGACGTTGAAGTCGTTGGAGACCGATGAGAGCCCGTTCAACGCCTCGCTGCCCCGCCAGGACGCGAAAGGCGTGACGTTCGTGCGGCCCGAACTCGTCGGCGAGGTGCGCTACAGCGAACGCACCTCCGACAACCGCCTGCGCCAGCCCAGTTGGCGTGGGCTTCGGCCCGACAAGACCCCCGACGACGTCAGGTGGGAGTAAGAAGTGTCGACTTCTCGAACTGCGGGTAATGCCCCCTAGTCGGGGAACGTCAACGCTAGACAGGGGATGACATGCAGGAGACCAGCAGGACACGCCGGGCTTCGAACTGCTTCTGCTGGGCGCGGTCGGCGGGCGGGCCGCAGGCACGATCGCGCTTCCGACGGCTGCCGCGCAACCGCAATGCACCGCAGCCGGGTTGAGCACCGCCCTCGGTTCGGTGTCCACCGCGACGGGCGACTACCTGTCGACACACTCCGAGGCCAACGACGTCATCACCAACGCGGGCGCGATGCCGACCGGCGAGGGCGAGAACGCGATCCGCGCGTACTTCGTCGCACATCCGCAGGAATGGGCTGATCTCCAAGCGATCGCGCAGCCGCTGCGTACGTTGCGCGAGCAGTGCGACGTCGACGTCGCACCCGCCCAGATCGCCCGGCTGTTCGACGCGATGGCGTCCTGATCGGGACGACGGGCTACAGCTTCGCGATCACTTTCTCCGCGAACATCTCCAGATTGCGGATCTTGGTGTCGAGCGGTTCGGTGTCCTGACCGGTGATGTAGGGGATCCGGAAGCCGACGATCACGTCGGTGACGCCTTTGTCCTCAAGGCGTTTGATGCCGTCGAGGGTGAAGGCGTCGGCGGAGATGACGTGGATCTCAAAGGGACCCGTACGGCCTTCGTCAGCGCGAATCTGCTTGAGCCGCTTGATGAGGACGTCCAGCTCCTCGGAATCCCCGCCGCCGTGCATCCAGCCGTCGCAGCGGGCCGCACGCCGTAGCGCAACATCGGCGTGCCCGCCGACGAGGATCGGGATCGGCTTGGTGGGAGCTGGTGTCATCTTGGTCTTGGGGATGTCGTAGAACTCACCGTGGAACTCGAAGTAGTCCCCGGTCGTCAGGCCCTTGATGATCTCGATGCACTCGTCCATGCGCCTGCCGCGTCTGGCGAACGGCAAGCCCATCAACTCGTAGTCCTCCGGCCAGGGACTGGTGCCGACGCCCAGCCCCAACCGGTTGTCGAAAAGTGCGGCCAGTGAGCCGGCTTGCTTGGCCACCAGCGCCGGCGGCCGGACCGGCAGCTTGAGGACGAAGAAGTTGAACCTCAGTGTCGTTGTGACCGCGCACAGCGCCCCGGCCAGGACGAAGGCCTCGATGAACGCCTTGCCGTCGAGGAACTCGCGGCTGCCGTCGGGGGTGTAGGGGTATTTGGAGTCGGACTCGAGCGGGTACGCGATGCTGTCGGGGATCGTCATCGCGTGATAGCCCGCCGCTTCAGCGGCTTTGGCCAGCGGGATGTAGTACGTCGGGTCCGTCATTGCCTCGGCATAGGTGAAGCGCACCCCGCCATCTTAGAACGTGTTCTAGTTTTGGGTTAAGGGTATGGGCTGACGGGAACGTTGGTGCCATGAGTGTGGGATCGAAGGCTTTGTACACGCCGCTGCAGTTGGCCATCAGCGTGGCGGGGGGCCTGCTGGCGGGCAAGGTGTTCACCGAGATCTGGCAGCGGGTCAGCCCGTCGGATACCGAGCCGCCCGATCCCAAGGATCTCGAACGTTCCGGCCGCCAGGCGATCGCGGCCGCGGCACTGCACGGTCTGGTGTTCGGTCTGGTCCGCGCGGCCGTCGACCGCGCCGGCGCGCACGGATACCGCGCCATCACCGACCACAGCCCCGAATGAGACGTCAGTCGACGGCGTAGGGCGGTACGCCGACCCCGGAGACGCCATGGGTGCCCCACGGTGTCGTCTCGGTGAGCTGCCCGTTGGACGTGCGATCCCCGATCGACACCGAAACCTGCTGCGGCAGCCGGAGCGTGGCATCGATATGGCAGTCGAAAACCATGCCGCGCCAGTGGTAGCGCCCGTCGATCGGGTCGAGGTGACCGGTCAACCGGACCCGCGCTCCGTGGACCGCGTCGTTGACGCGGATCGTCGCCGGACCGTCGTACACGGGGTTCATCCGGGCAGAAACCCGCTGCGACGCCACATCCGGCGCGCGATCGGACCCATCAGGCCGACCTCTTCGAGAAAGGCCGCCAGTGGCGCGAACCCGAGGATCTGGGTTTCGCGTCGATGCGGGCAACGGCGTGCGATGCGGCGCGCCTGCCTGGGGTCGAGGCCGACGCGGTGGTACTGCACCTTGTTGGTGAACAGAAAACGGAAGAAATACCCGCCGAGGCCGTTGACGTTGGCCAGCACGAACTTCGGCAACCGCCGCATGCCTGGCACCCGCTTGCGCAATCCGTCGCGCGCGAACTGGATGTGGCGGGCCTCCTCGGTGACGTGGATCCGCATCAGGCGCTGCACCAGGGGCTGCAACTCGTCGTCGTCCATCATCTGGCGTTGCAGCGAGTCGAAGATCTCCTCGCCGATCAACGCGGCGACCCACAGCGCCGAGCCCTGGAACACGAATGGCAGCGCGTTGATAATCACCCGTTGATACCACGTGGGCCACACCGGTTTTGCGCCGACACACTCGATGGCCTTGCCGAACATCACCATGTGTCGGGTCTCGTCGCCGAGCTCGGTGAGCTCGTAGTGGGTGGCGCTCGCGGTGGGGTCCTGATGCATCATCTTGCGCAGCAGTGACTGGTTGAGGATGTTCTCGAACCAGATCCCCGCCGACAGCGTGTTGACGAACTCCTGGCGTGACAGCTCGATGCGCTGTTCGCGGGACATGCTCTGCCACAACGATGTTCCGTACAGCGAGACGGTCTTGGGCGGCAGGAAGAACTTGTCGGGATGCAGCGGTGCGTCCCAGTCGATGTCGACGATCGGGGCGTAGGACTTCTTCACCGAACCTCGCAGCAGGCGCGCGGAGAATTCCTCACGAGTAGGTGTAGTCATCGGCGACTTCCCTTCGTTGGGCTCCCGCTCATGAACGTAGAGCCGACGCCGCAGATAGTCAATACCCCGGGTACCGCATACCTTGAGTAACGCCAGGTCGTGCCATACTCGCGGCGTGACTCGGCGGATCCACGTCATCGGTATCGGCGCAGGCGACCCCGACTACGTGACGGCTCAGGCGGTGGCGGCGCTCAACGACACCCAGGTGTTCTTCGTCATGGACAAGGGGGACGCGAAAGACGAGTTGGTGGCGCTGCGACGGCTGATCTGCGACCGGTTCATCCGCGAACCCGGCTACCGGTTCGTGACGCTGACCGACCCGCCGAGGGACAGGGTGGCGCCCGACAGCCCGACCTACCGCAAGGTCGTCGCCGACTGGCACGCCGCACGAGCACGGGTGTGGGCCTCGGCCATCGAGTCCGAACTCGGGCCCGACGGCGTCGGCGGCTTTCTGGCGTGGGGAGATCCCTCGTTGTACGACAGCACCCTGCGCATCCTGGAGGCCGTCGCCCGCGAGGTCGACTTCTCCTACGACGTCATTCCCGGCGTCACCGCCATCCAGGCGCTCACCGCGCGACATCGCATCCCGCTCAACGACGTCGGCGAACCCGTCCTCATCACGACCGGCCGGCAGCTGCGCGAGCGGGGGCTGTCCGGCAGCGCGGTGGTGATGCTCGACGCCGACTGCGCGTTTCGCCACTGCCCGCCGGACACCCGCATCTGGTGGGGCGCGTATCTCGGCACGCCCGACGAGATGCTCGTCGCGGGCACGGTCGCCGACGTCGGTGACCAGATCGCGCAGATGCGCACCGCCGCGCGAGAACGGCACGGCTGGATCATGGACACCTACCTGTTGCGTCCTGCCGACCGGACATGACTAACGGGTTGATTACAAGCACCTGGTGCGTGGGATCAACCCGTTAAGCCGCAAGACCCGCCGGCCTAGGTGACCCGGCGCTCGCCGCCGTTGCGTTCGTTCCACCTGCGGTAGACGTCGACCGCCGCCTCCATCGGCTGGTGGCGCATCGGCAACCGGCGCTGCGTCCAGTGCTTGCCGAACTCGTCGTAAAACGTGCTGAGCTCAAAGTATTTGCGGTCGTCGACGTAGTAGGGCTGATACGCGTCGCGGGTCGTCAGGAACACGACCTCGTCAGGTGAGCAGTAGTACAACGAGCCGAGACACATCGGGCACGGGTGGGCCAGCACGTAGATCGTCGTGCCGGTGAGGTGCTCGGTCCCCAGCCTCACGCACGCCTGGCGGATCGCGAGGATCTCGGCGTGTGCGGTCGGATCATGCGTCTGGGCAACCTGATTGGCGCTTTCGGCGATGACCTCGCCGTCCTTGACGATGACGGTGGCGAACGGGCGGCCACCTTCCTCGACGTTGCGCTGCGCGAGTTCGACGGTCCGTTGTGCGAAATCCATGGCCAGCCCTTCCATCTGTCGCCTGGTTTAGGCTAGTGCGATGTCGTTTCTGTTGCGCGCGGCGTTGACCGGGCTCGCGCTGTGGGTCGTCACGCTCATCGTTCCCGGTATCCGTTTCGTCGGCGGCGATTCGAACCTGCAGACAATCGGGATCATCTTCGTCGTCGCGGTGATCTTCGGTCTGGTCAACGCGGTCATCAAGCCGATCGTGCAGATCATCTCGATCCCGCTCTACATCCTCACCCTCGGCCTGTTCCACATCGTGATCAACGCGCTGATGCTGTGGATCACGTCGTGGATCACCGAGAACACCACCCACTGGGGGCTCTATATCGACGACTTCTGGTGGACGGCGATCTGGGCGGCGATTGTGCTTTCGGTGGTCAGCTGGCTGTTGTCGCTGGTGGTACGAACGGCAGACTAGAGACATGCCCGAACTGCCCGAGATCGAAGCGCTCGCCGACCACCTGCGCAGGCATGCCGTCGGCCTGACGGTCGGCCGCATCGACGTGTCGGCATTGTCCGTGCTCAAGACCTTCGACCCGCCGCCGTCGGCGCTGCACGGTCAAACGGTGACCGGCGCCGATCGGTGGGGGAAGTACCTCGGTCTGCATGTGGGTGACCTGCACCTCATCACCCACCTGTCACGGGCGGGCTGGCTGCGCTGGTCGGACAAGCTGGCGGCGGCGCCGCTGAAACCCGGCAAGGGGCCGATCGCGCTTCGGGTGCACCTCGGAACACCCGGTGAGGCACCGGGTTTCGACCTCACCGAGGCCGGCACGCAAAAGCGGCTCGCGGTGTGGCTCGTCGACGACCCGGCCTCGGTGCCCGGCATCGCCGCGCTGGGGCCCGATGCGTTGTCGCTGGGTCCCGACGAACTCGCTGACGTCCTGGGAAACCACAGCGGCCGGCTCAAGACCGTCATCACCGACCAGAAGGTGATCGCGGGCATCGGCAACGCCTACAGCGACGAGATCCTGCATGCCGCCCGGCTGTCGCCGTTCGCGACCGCAGGCAAGCTGACCGAGGCGCAGTTGGCCGCCCTGCACGACGCGATGATCAGCATTCTGACCGACGCCGTCGAGCGCTCGGTCGGTCAGCAGGCCGCGACCCTCAAGGGGGAGAAGCGGTCCGGGCTGCGGGTGCACGCCCGGACCGGACTGCCGTGCCCGGTGTGCGGGGACACCGTGCGCGAGGTGTCGTTCGCCGACAAGTCGTTCCAGTACTGCCCGACGTGCCAGACCGGCGGCAAGGTGCTCGCCGACCGGCGGTTGTCGCGGCTGCTCAAGTAAATGTGAGCAGCGCGTCGCCGGATGCTGGTCCGGCGGCATCGCGCCTGGTCAAGGAGATGTTCTACGCCCCGGCGGCGCGGCCGAATGCGAGTTGTCCGGGCGGGCCCGATGCCCGACGCTGGAAGCATGGAGTACAGCAGATACGCGTCGTTCCTGCCCACACGCCACCGCCCCGACCCGCCGATCGAGCCGACCTCGACCTGGTGGTCCTGGCGCGGCCGCTCGATCCACGTGGCGCGGGCGAGCGCGCCGGATGCGGCGGTGCGCGTGATGGTCATCCACGGCGGCGGCGGATACTCGGGCGCCCTGTGGCCGATCGCGGCCGCCGTGGCCCGCGAAGGTGTCGAGGTGCTGGCACCGGACATGCCGCTCTACGGCGACACGGTCGAGCCCGATCCGGCGTCGGTCCGCTACCAGGACTGGCTGGACATGTTGGCCGACCTCGTGACCGCCGAACGCGCCGATGACCGGCGCCCGCTCGTGCTGCTCGGCGCGAGCATGGGCGGGCTGATAGCTTACGAAACCGCGGCGCGCACAGGTGAAGTCGCTCACGTCGTGGCCACGTGCCTGCTCGATCCGTCCGATCCCGAGGCCCGATGGGCGGCCGCGCGCATCCCGGTGCTCGGGCCGGTCGCGCCGACGCTGATGAAGGCGGTCGACCCCCTGTGTGGACGCGTGCGGGTGCCGATCCGCTGGCTGGTCGACATGAACAGCATGAGCCTCGACCCCGAGCTCACCCGGGTGTGCGCCACCGACCCAAAGGGCGGTGGGGTGCGGGTCCCGCTCGGATTCCTGTGCAGCTGGCTGAATTTCACGCACACGGAGCCGGAAACCTTCCGCGCGGCACCGGTCACGCTGGTGCATCCGGCCGCTGACCGGTGGACACCGCCGAAGGTCAGCATCCGGTTCCTCAACCGGATCGCCAGGCCGACAAGCCTTGTGCTGCTGCAGAATTGCGGACACTATCCGATCGAGGAGCCCGGCCTCAGCCAGCTCATCGATGCGCTGCGGACGGTGCGTGACGACGTGTTGTCGGGTTCGACGGGCACGGCGCCTTAGGGCGGCGGCACCACCCGGCTGACCAGGGTCACCAACTGTTCGACGTCCATGTCGCGGTCGGTCATCACCCGGTGCAGGTGCGCGTCGACCGTGTGGACCACGGTTTGGGCGGTCAGCCCAGCGTCGCCGCCGTCGCGGCCGCACCGCGCCAGGTGATAGGCGACCTCCCCGCTGATGTCGTCCTCGAACTCGCGCAGAACGTCGAGGTCGGCGGGCAGGCGCGGGCCGAGCCGATGCATCAGCCGGTGCAGGCCCGGGCGGTCGCGGTGCAAGTCGACCACGGCCTGCAGGAGCATGCGCATGGACTCATCGAACGGCGGTTCCTCGTCGCGCAGCCGCTTGAACACCTCGTCCATCCGGGTCCGCGCCTCGTCGACATGACGCTGGGCCAACGCGCGCAGCAACGCGTGCTTGTTCGGAAAGTATTGGTACAGGCTGCCGATCGATACCCCGGCCCGCTCGGCGATGCGGTTGGTCGTCGCCTTCAGGCCTTCGCGGTTGAACACCTGAGCCGCGGCCTCGAGCAGCACCTCCACGGTGTCTCGGGACCGTTCTTGGCGTGGTCGTTTCCGGGGCTCGTCGATGCGCTCAGTGTACGTCGGATCAGCCGGCCCAACAGTAGGACCGGGTGGCCGCCGACAGCGCGTGGCGATACAGCGGATCGAGCGTGCGGGCGGCGGCGACGGCGTCGGTCGCATCGGTCAGCGTGGCCGCGCATCCCGGGCTGTGCAGCCAGTTCCATTGCTGCGCAATCTCTTCGACCATGGTTCGGTTGAACCCGTCGATCTGCGTGCGCGACTGCGACAGATCGGGTGCGACGGTGGGGGCGCTGGCGGGCTCGAGCTTCCACTGGCCGAAGCGGGTGTATTGGATACCCTCGGTGGCGTCGATCTGGTCGGCGAAGATGGTCCGCACATAGCGCTGGTCGATCCCGCGGGCCGCGGCGTCGGCGGCGACGGCGTCGAGAACCGCTCCGGCGCGCGACGGGTCGGTGATCGGCCCGCCGTGCAGCCACTTGGCCGCAGCGACCGGCTCGGCGGTGGCCAGACGCTGCGCCGCGGTGTCGACCAGCCGATACAGCGGGCTCACGGGATCGGCCTGAGCAGCGGCCTGCGACACCCACACAGCCGCCGTCGCCAGCAGAAACGCTGCCATCCGCTGCAAAACCATGTGTCCATCCTGACGATGGGCGCGCTGGCTTAGTCTGTCGGGGTGACTCGGCAGAAGATCTTGATCACCGGCGCGAGCTCCGGCCTGGGCGCCGGGATGGCTCGCGCATTCGCCGCGAAAGGCCGCGACCTGGCGCTGTGCGCCCGCCGCACCGACCGTCTCGACGAGTTGAAGGCCGAACTGCTCGACCGCCATCGACACATCAGGGTGGCTGTCGCCGCCCTGGACGTCAACGACCACGACCAGGTACCGAAGGTGTTCAGAGAGCTTTCCGGCGAACTGGGCGGCATCGACCGGGTCATCGTCAACGCGGGCATCGGCAAGGGCGCACCGCTGGGGACGGGCAAGCTGTGGGCGAACAAGGCCACGATCGAGACGAACCTCGTTGCGGCGCTTGTGCAGATCGAAACGGCGCTGGAGATGTTCAAGGAGGCCGACGGCGGGCACCTGGTGCTCGTCTCGTCGGTCCTCGGCAACAAGGGAGTGCCGGGCGTGAAAGCCGCCTACGCCGCCAGCAAGGCCGGGGTGTCCTCGCTCGGCGAATCGCTGCGCGCTGAGTACGCCACAGGGCCGATCAAAATCACCGTTCTCGAACCCGGCTACATCGAATCCGAGATGACCGCGCAGTCCAAGTCGACGATGTTGATGGTGGACAACGAAACCGGCGTGCGCGCGATGGTCGGCGCCATCGAACGCGAGACCGAGCGCGCGGCGGTGCCGTGGTGGCCGTGGGCGCCGCTGGTTCAGCTGCTGAAGGTGCTGCCGCCGCGGTTCACCAAACCGTTCGCCTAGGCGGCGCGTGTAGCGGCGTGCGCCGACGGGTAATCCGCAGCGCCATGAGGGTGCTGTTGACCGGTGGGACCGGATTTGTCGGCGCGTGGACGGCCAAAGCCGTCGTCGAGGCGGGCCACCAGGTGAGATTTCTGGTCCGCAACCCGGCACGGCTGGCGACAAGCGCCGTGCAGATCGGCATGGACACCGGGGACACCGGGGACTACGCCGTCGGCGACATCGCCGACGCTGATTCCACGGCCGCGGCAATGGACGGCTGCGATGCCGTAATCCATTCCGCGGCAATGGTATCCATCGACCCACGACAGGCCGACGCGATGCTGCGGACCAACCTCGCCGGCGCCAGGAACGTGCTGGGGGTGGCTGCCGATCGCGGCCTCGACCCGATCGTGCACGTGTCCAGCTTCACCGCGTTGTTCAGTGCCGGCTGCCGCACGCTGCACGCCGATCTGCCGGTCGCGGGCGGGTCGGATGGTTACGGGAAATCCAAGGCGGAGGTGGAGAAGTACGCGCGGGGTCTGCAGCGGGCGGGCGTGCCGGTCGCCATCACGTATCCCGGCATGGTGCTCGGACCGCCGGCGGGTGATCAGTTCGGTGAAGCGGCCCAAGGCGTTGCGGCGGCGATACAGATGCGCGGTGTGCCCGGCCGCGGCGCGGCGTGGACGATCGTGGACGTGCGAGACCTTGCCGCCCTGCACGCCGCGTTGCTCGAACCCGGTAAGGGCCCGCGTCGCTACATGGCAGGCGGTCACCGCGTCGAAATCAGCGACCTGGCGTCGATGATCGGACGCGCAGCCGGCGTATCGCTGCTGGTATACCCGATACCGGATGTTTTACTCCGCAATATCGGGCGCGTGGTCGACGTGATCGGGCCGTATCTGCCGTTCGACACGCCGATGACCGCGGCGGCGATGCAGTACTACACGCAGATGCCGGATTGCGACGACTCGCCGAGCGAGCTCGAACTCGGCATCACCTACCGCGACCCGCAGGAAACGCTGGCGGACACCGTTTCCGGGCTCCGGCGGGTCGGTCGACTGTGAACATCGGATGTTTCATCGGCGCGGCGTGGTGGTAGCCAACAAGCATGAACGCGAAACTGACGAAATTGACGCCCCTGTTGTTCGCGGGAGCGGCGGCCGCGGCGATCGCCGCCGCCCCGATCGCCGGTGCTCAACCACCGCCTCCGCCGTGCGTGAACGCCGACGGCACACCCTGTGCCGGCATCGGCAACATCGAAGCCGGCCCCGGCGGTGGTGCCGACGTGCACGTCCCCGGTGGCCCGCAGGGCTCCGCTGACCTGGGCGGTGCCGAGGGGGTAATCCCCGGCGGCCCTGAGGGTTCGGCTGGTCCGGGAGGTGCCAGCGGGTCGCTGGCTCCCGGTGGACCCGGCGGCGCTGCCGGCCCCGGTGGGGCGAGCGGATGCCTGCCGAATGTCGGGTGCATCAACATCCCCGTCCCGTAACCGGTTAGCTGACTGACGCCGCGCGGCGCACGCTCCGCTGCGAGTGTGCGCCGCGTTGCGTGCGGGTCAAGCCCGCGACCGTGCGGATCGATACGCTTCGCCCGGCGTGTCGGGTACGAAACCGCACCATGGCGGAAAAAGGGGGCTTAGGCCGGGCGACCGCGTTCCACGCGGTAGCGGCGCACCAGCGCGTCGGTCGACGAATCCGACTGCTGCCCGGGCGCCGCGTCGGCGGTGATCACCGGCAGCAGCGCCTTGGCCTGGGTCTTGCCGAGCTCGACACCCCACTGGTCGAATGAGTCGATACTCCAGATCACGCCCTCGGTGAACACCTGGTGCTCGTAGAGCGCGATCAGCTGACCGACGGTGGACGGGGTCAGCTTCGTCGCGAGGATCGACGTCGTGGGCCGGTTGCCCGGCATCACCTTGTGCGGCACCACGTCCGGTGGCGTGCCCTCGGCGGCGATCTCCTCGGCGGTCTTGCCGAACGCGAGCACCTGGGTTTGAGCGAAGAAGTTGCTCATCAACAGGTCGTGCATGCTGCCCGAGCCGTCGGCGGTCGCGAGATCGTCTGTGGGCTGCGAGAACCCGATGAAGTCCGCGGGCACCAGCCGGGTGCCTTGATGCAGAAGTTGATAGAACGCGTGCTGACCGTTGGTTCCCGGTTCGCCCCAGAAGATCTCACCCGTGTCGGTGGTCACCCGGGTGCCGTCGGCGCGCACGAACTTGCCGTTGGACTCCATCGTCAGCTGCTGCAGGTATGCCGCGAACCGCGACAGGTCGTTGGAGTACGGCAGCACAGCGCGTGACTGCGCACCGAAGAAGTTGTTGTACCACAAGCCGATCAGGCCCAGCAGCGCCGGTGCGTTGGCCTCCAGCGGCGCGGTGCGGAAATGCTCGTCGACGACATGGAACCCGGCCAGAAACTCCGCGAAGCGTTCCCTGCCGATGACGGCCATCACGCTCAATCCGATTGCGCTGTCGACGGAGTAGCGGCCGCCGACCCAATCCCAGAAACCGAACATGTTCTCGGTGTTGATACCGAAGTCGTCCACCAGCTTCTTGTTGGTCGACACCGCGACGAAATGCTTGGCCACCGCGGCGTCCCCGAGCGCATCGGTCAGCCAGCGGCGCGCGGCCGTGGCGTTGGTCAGCGTCTCCAGCGTCGAGAACGTCTTGGACGCGACGATGAAAAGCGTTGTGGCCGGGTCAAGCCCGTCGAGCTTGGCCACCAAGTCGGCCGGATCGACGTTGGACACGAACCGCGCCGCGATACCGGCGTCGGCGTAGTGCCGCAGCGCCAACGTGACCATCACCGGCCCGAGATCGGAACCGCCGATGCCGATGTTGACCACGGTCTTGATGCGTTCGCCCGTGGCGCCGGTCCACTCGCCGCTGCGCAGCCGGTCGGTGAAATCGCCCATCCGGTCCAGCACCGCATGCACGTCGGAGACGACGTCCTGGCCGTCGACCACCAGCTCGGCGTCGCGCGGCAGCCGCAGCGCCGTGTGCAGCACGGCACGGTCCTCGGAGGTGTTGATGTGCACGCCGGAGAACATGGCGTCGCGGCGCTGCTCGAGCCGCGCGGCACGGGCCAGGTCCACCAGCAGCCGCAACGTTTCCCGCGTCACCCGGTGCTTGCTGTAGTCGATGTAGAGATCGCCGACCGTCAGCGTCAACTCGGTGCCGCGCGCCGGGTCGTCGGCGAACAACTGCCGCAGATGCCTGTCGCCGATGTCGTCGTGATGCCGCTGCAATGCCTGCCATGCGCTGGTTGCCGTGATATCGGGTATGTCGGCACTCATGACGATGACCCTAGTGCGGGACAACGTCTGAAGGTGTAAGAGAGGAACTATGGATACCGCGAAGCTGCTGTCGTCAGTGCCCACCGGACTGTGGATCGGCGGTGAACAACGCCAGGGGTCTTCGACGTTCGACGTGCTCGACCCCTCCGACGACCAGGTGCTGGCGACCGTCGCCAACGCCACCCCCGACGACGCGATCGCCGCGCTGGACGCCGCGTGCGAGGTGCAGGCCCGATGGGCCGCCACCGCGCCGCGCGAACGCGGCGAGATCCTGCGCGCGGTGTTCGAGAAGATCACCGAACGCGCCGAGGACATCGCCACGCTGATGACGCTGGAGATGGGCAAGGTGCTCCCGGAGAGCATGGGCGAGGTCAAATACGGCGCGGAGTTCTTCCGCTGGTTCGCCGAAGAGGCGGTACGCATCGCGGGCCGCTACACGCCCAGCCCGGCGGGCACCGGCCGGGTCCTGGTCACCAAGCAGCCCGTCGGCCCCTGCTACGCGATCACCCCGTGGAACTTCCCGCTGGCGATGGGCACCCGCAAGATGGGCCCGGCGTTCGCCGCAGGCTGCACGATGATCGTCAAACCAGCCCAGGAGACGCCGCTGACCATGCTGCTGCTGGCCAAGCTGATGGACGACGCCGGGCTGCCCAAGGGCGTGCTGTCGGTGCTGCCGACCAACAGCCCCGGGCCGGTCACCGAGGCGCTGATCGACGACGGCCGGCTGCGCAAGCTGACGTTCACCGGCTCCACCGGCGTGGGCAAGGCGTTGGTGAAGCAGTCGGCCGACAAGCTGCTGCGCACCTCGATGGAGCTCGGCGGCAACGCGCCGTTCGTGGTGTTCGACGACGCCGACGTCGACGCCGCGGTCGACGGCGCGATCCTGGCCAAGATGCGCAACGGCGGCGAGGCCTGCACGGCGGCCAACCGTTTCCACGTCGCCAACGCCGTGCGCGAGGAGTTCACCGAGAAGCTCGTCAAGCGGATGAGCGAGTTCACCCTCGGCAAGGGCATCGACGAGTCGGCCACCCTCGGCCCGCTGATCAACGCCAAGCAGGTCGCCACCGTCACCGAGCTGGTATCCGACGCGGTCTCGCGCGGCGCCACCGTCGCCGTCGGCGGTGAAGCCCCCGGCGGACCCGGCAATTTCTACCCGGCCACCGTGCTGACCGACGTCCCCGCCGACGCCCGCATCCTCAAGGAGGAGGTGTTCGGGCCCGTCGCGCCGATCATCGGTTTCGACACCGAAGACGAGGGGGTCGCCGCCGCCAACGACACCGAGTACGGGCTGGCCGCCTACGTCTACACCCGGTCGCTGGACCGCGCGCTGCGCGTCGCCGACGCCATCCAATCCGGCATGGTCGGCATCAACCGCGGCGTGATCTCCGACCCGGCCGCGCCGTTCGGCGGCGTCAAGGAGTCCGGCTTCGGGCGGGAGGGCGGATTCGAAGGCATGGACGAATATCTCGACATCAAATACATCGCGTTGACGAAGTAGCGAGACACGCCGCCGCGCCTGCCACCGGCTGTCAGCGCGCGCAGGCAAGATTTCCCAAGTGAATGCGCGCCGATACGTCGCGCCCGCTGATCGTCGCCCGCTGTCACATCGCTTCGCGCGTGCGCGTCGGCGCCGCGACATCCCCGCCCTCGACGGCCTCCGCGCCGTGGCGGTGGCCCTCGTACTCGCCGACCACGGCGGCATCCCCGGCGTCTCCGGCGGCTTTCTCGGCGTCGACGTCTTCTTCGTGCTGAGCGGCTTCCTGATCACCTCGCTGCTGCTCGACGAGCACGCCCGCACCGGGCGAATCGGCCTCACCGACTTCTGGATCCGCCGCGCCCGCAGGCTGCTGCCCGCCCTGCTCGTGGTGGTGCTGGCGGTGGTCGCCGTGCGGCAGCTGTTTCCGGCCGAAGCGATCGCGTCGCTGCGCGACGACGCCGTCGCCTCGTTCTTCTGGGTGGCCAACTGGGCGTTTGTCGCGCAACGCACCGACTACTTCGCGCAGGGTGCGCCGCCGTCGCCGCTGCAACACATGTGGTCGCTCGGCGTGGAGGAGCAGTACTACCTGCTCTGGCCGGTGCTGCTGATCGGGGTGGCCGTCGTGTTCCGCGCGCGGCTGCGGGCGGCCGTGCTGGTGCTGGCGACCGTCGGCGCGGCGGCGTCGGCGACCGCGGCGGTCATCTACACCACCGACGCGTCGCTGAACCGGATCTACTTCGGCACCGACACCCGCGCGCAGGCGCTGCTCATCGGTGCTGCGGCGGCGGCGCTGCTGGTGCGCGACTGGTCGACGGTCACGATGGGCGGGCCGGTGATCCGGGCGCGGTGGCGGCGATGGCTCGCCAGGGCGCTGTCGCTGATCGGGCTGGTGGTGTTGGGCCTGGCCGTGCACCACGCGACGGGCAGCACCGCCGATTTCCGCGGCGGGCTGCTGATCATCGTGGCGATCGCGGCGGTGTTCGTCGTCGCCGCGGTGGCGATGGACCAGGACGGGCCGGTGGCCCGCGTGCTGGCGTGGCGCCCGCTGGTGTGGCTGGGGGCCATCTCCTACGGCGTCTACCTCTGGCACTGGCCGATCTTCTTGGCGCTCAACGGAGAACGGACCGGCTGGTCGGGCTGGTCGTTGTTCGCGCTGCGATGCGCGGTGACGATCGCGCTGGCCGCGGTGTCGTGGTGGTTGCTCGAGCAGCCGGTGCGACGGTGGCGTCCGGTGATCGTTCCGATGCTGCCGCTGGCCGCTGCCACCGCCGCCACCGCCGCGGTGGTGACGATGACGGTGCTTCCCGTGGGGGTAAAACCCGCCGAGCAGGTTCCCAGCGAGGTCGACTCGGCCGCGTTCGTCGGCGCCGAGGTGCCCGTCGAAGTGCAGCGGCCCGCTCAACTGGCGCCGGGCACCAGGACCGTCGCGGTGTTCGGCGACTCGGTGGCGTGGACGATCATGCGCTATCTGCCGCCGACGCCGGGGTTCGCGTTCAGCAACTACACCACGATCGGCTGCGGGATCGCCCGCGGCGGACCGTATCGGCACGTCGGCGAGACCCTGAACCAGAAGCCGGAGTGCGACGCGTGGCCGAGCCGGTGGGCGCAGCGCATCAACCACGACCGGCCCGACGTCGTGCTGCTGATCATCGGCCGCTGGGAGGTGGTCGACCGGATGCACGAGGGCCGATGGGCGCACATCGGCGATCCGGTTTACGACGCCTATCTGCGCACCGAGCTCAACCGTGCGCTCGACATCCTCGGCTCCACGGGTGCGCGCGTCGTGGTGACGACCGAGCCGTACAACCGCCGCGGCGAGCGGGCCGACGGCACCCTCTATCCGGAGGATCGGCCCGGGCGCGTCGACGACTGGAACGATCTGCTGCGCCGCGTCGCGACCAAACGGCCCAACGTCACGGTGCTCGACCTCAACCGCAAGCTGGGGCCCAACGGCGGCTACACCAACCGCATCGACGGCATCCGGATGCGCAGCGACGGGCTGCACCCGACGCCGGACGCGGTGGAGTGGCTGACGCCGTGGCTGACCGACGCCCTCAAGTAGTAGGGATTTCGGCGCGTTTTGTCACGCTCACCGTGACAAAGTACGCCGAAATCGCCGCGCCGAGGGGTCAGTGGCCGAGGCGGCCGCGGCCCAGGCGCAGCAGCAGCATCGCGAGGTCCTTGCCCTCCGGGCCGAGTTCGCTGTAGCGCTCGATGACCTTCATCTCGCGGCTGTGCACCAGGCGGGTGCCGCCGGAGGCCATTCGGGCCTTGCCGATGAGCTTGGACACCTCGGTACGGCGCTTGACGGCCTCCAGGATCGCGGCGTCCAGCCGGTCGATCTCCTGGCGCAATTGGTCGATGTCGGCGACCGGCTCAGTTTCAGTAGTCATGGCATTCTCTTCGTTCTCGTTGTGCGGCAATTCTGGTCTCATCCGGTTTTGGGCCTCACACACGAGACGAGCCCCGGATCCGGACGCGGACCACGGGGCTCACAGAAGCTGCTAAACCACGGGCACCGCTGACCGGTACCCGTAGAAAAATCGGCGCTGCGCCGACGGCTGACTGTTGAGCACCAGATGAGTGTGCCACCAATCGCCGCGCCAGCGCAAAGGATGTCCCTCGTCAACGGTAAGTTTGGATGCGACATGAGTGTGCATGTGACCGGTTCGGACGCCATGACCGGGATGGACTCCGCCGACGGCGACCTTTTGGCCGGCCTCAACCCGCAGCAACGCCAGGCGGTGTTGCACGAGGGCTCGCCGCTGCTGATCGTTGCCGGCGCCGGATCGGGCAAGACCGCGGTGCTCACCCGCCGGATCGCCTACCTGCTGGCCGAGCGCGACGTCGGCGTCGGGCAGGTGCTGGCCATCACGTTCACCAACAAGGCCGCCGCCGAGATGCGCGAGCGCGTGGTCGCGCTGGTCGGTCCGCGCGCCCGGGCTATGTGGGTGTCGACGTTCCACTCGACCTGCGTGCGGATCCTGCGCAACCAGGCGTCGCTGCTGCCGGGGCTGAACTCCAACTTCTCGATCTATGACGCCGACGACTCGCGGCGGCTGCTGCAGATGATCGGCAAGGATCTCGGGCTGGACACCAAACGGTATTCGGCGCGGCTGCTGGCCAACGGCATCTCCAACCTCAAGAACGAGCTGATCGGCCCGCAGGAGGCCGCGTCCGACGCCGCCGACGTCGGCGAGGAACTGCCCCGCATCATCGCCGAGGTCTACGCGGAGTACCAGCGCAGGCTGCGCGCGGCCAACGCGCTGGACTTCGATGACCTGATCGGCGAGACCGTCGCTGTGCTGCAAGCCTTTCCGCAGATCGCCCAGTACTATCGGCGACGGTTCCGGCACATCCTCGTCGACGAATACCAGGACACCAACCATGCCCAGTACGTGCTGGTGCGTGAACTCGTGGGAAGGGAGAGCCCGGGAGACGATCCAGCCGGGGTAGCGCCCGCCGAGCTGTGTGTGGTGGGCGATGCCGACCAGTCCATCTACGCGTTCCGCGGCGCCACGATCCGCAACATCGAGGACTTCGAGCGCGACTTCCCCAACGCCACAACGATTCTGCTCGAGCAGAACTACCGCTCGACGCAGAACATCCTCAATGCCGCCAACTCGGTGATCTCCCGCAACACCGGGCGGCGGGAGAAGAAGCTGTGGACCGACGCCGGGGAGGGCGAGCTCATCGTCGGCTACGTCGCCGACAACGAGCACGACGAGGCGCGGTTCGTCGCCGGTGAGATCGACACGCTGGTGGAGCGCGGTGACCTCACCTACAACGACATCGCCGTGTTCTACCGCACCAACAACTCGTCGCGCGCGTTGGAAGAGGTGTTCATCCGCTCCGGCATCCCCTACAAAGTCGTTGGGGGCGTTCGCTTTTACGAACGCAAAGAGATCCGCGACATCGTCGCCTATCTGCGGGTGCTGGACAATCCGGGCGACTCGGTGAGCATGCGGCGCATCCTGAACACCCCGCGGCGCGGAATCGGCGACCGTGCTGAGGCGTGCGTGGCGGTGCACGCCGAGAACACCGGCCTGAGTTTCAACGACGCGCTTCAGGCCGCCGCCGAGGGCAAGGTGCCGCTGCTGAACACCCGCTCGGAGAAGGCGATCGCCGGGTTCGTCGCAATGCTCGACGAGCTGCGCGGACAGCTCGACGGTGAACTGGGCGACCTGGTGGAGGCGGTGCTCGACCGCACCGGCTACCGCACCACGCTGGAATCCTCGAGTGACCCGCAGGATCTCGCGCGGCTGGACAACCTCAACGAATTGGTCAGCGTCGCACACGAATTCAGCACCGATCTCGCCAACGCCCAAGCCCTCGGCGAGATCGATCCCGCGGACGAGGACATTCCCGACACCAGCGTGCTGGCCCAGTTCCTCGAACGGGTGTCGCTGGTCGCCGATGCCGACGAGCTCCCCGAGCACGGTGCGGGTGTGGTGACGATGATGACGCTGCACACCGCGAAGGGCCTGGAGTTTCCCGCGGTGTTCGTGACCGGTTGGGAGGACGGCATGTTCCCGCACATGCGGGCGCTGGGCGACCCCACCGAGTTGTCCGAGGAACGACGGCTGGCTTACGTCGGGATCACCCGGGCCCGCCAGCGGCTCTACGTCAGCCGTGCGAAGGTACGTTCGTCGTGGGGCCAGCCGATGCTGAACCCCGAATCGCGGTTCCTCAAGGAGATTCCGCAGCACCTCATCGACTGGCGACGCACCGATCCGACGCCGTCGTTCTCCGCACCGGTCAGCGGCGCGGGCCGGTTCGGCGCGCCGCGCCCGGCCCCGACGCGGTCGTCGGCCGGTAAGCGTCCGATGGTGGTGCTGGAACCGGGGGACCGGGTCAGCCACGACAAGTACGGGCTGGGTCGCGTGGAGGAGGTGTCCGGCGTCGGCGAATCGGCGATGTCGCTCATCGACTTCGGCAGCGCGGGACGGGTCAAGCTGATGCACAACCACGCGCCGATCACCAAGCTCTGACGCTCGCCCAGCGTCGAGACCGACGCTGCGGTCGTTTTCGCTCGGGCGGTTTCCGCCATTGCGTCGGTTTCGGCGCGCGGCGCGCCTGGTGTTAGCCGGATCGCTCCCAGCGGCCCGTGGCCGGCAACGCGGCGAGCACGATCGTGGCCACCGGGAAGACCGGGATCGCGTACACCACCGCGGGCAGCTTGGCGCCCGCGACGAACAGGCTGGAGAAAATCAACAGCGCCACAACGGAACCCACCACGATCAGCAGGCGGCTCAGGCGGCGGCGCAACAGCAACCCGATCAACCCCGCGATGAGGGCGGCCGCCGAGATCGCGGTGAGGAAGCCGACGGCGACGCAGAAGAGCGGGTCGGAGCGCCACCAGCCGGTGATCAGATCGGTGGCGATGACGGCGGTGGCCCAACCGGCCAGGATGCTCATGACCGCGGTGGTGATCGCCGTCTTGGGGCTGGCCGGGGCCGGTTGCCTCGGGGACACGGCCATCGGCCGGGCGCGCGGGATGTACCCCGTCTGCAGGTCGGACTGGTCTGACAACTGCGTCGGGCCCACATCGGTCACCTGGGTCGGCGGGTCCACGACGGGATTCGCGCCGGTGGGGTGGCGGCGGATGATACTGGTCTGCGGCTCTTGGCCGACGGGAATCTCGCCGGTGGGATGACGCCGGATTATCCGCGGTGAGCTGTCGTCGTCGGCCACTCAGCCAGCGTAATTGTCAGCCCACTCAGGGCGTGAGCCCGCGCTTGGCCAGCCAACCGACCGGGTCGACGCGGTCGGTGCCGTTGACCAGCACCTCGAAGTGCAGGTGCGGTCCGGTGGAGTTGCCGGTGTTGCCCATCTTGGCGATCTGGTCACCGGCCCACACCCGCTGGCCAACGTCGACCAGCACCGAGCTGAGGTGACCGTAGAGCGTCACCGAGCCGTCGGAATGGCGCAGCTTGACCATGTTGCCGTAGCCGGCATACGGGCCCGCCGAGATGACGACGCCGTCGGACGCGGCCAGAATCGGCGTGCCGATCGAGTTGGCGATGTCGATGCCGCCGTGCAGGACACCCCAGCGGTATCCGAAGCCCGACGTCCACACCCCGCGGGTCGGCATGACGAACATCGGCCGCTGCAGCCGGGCTTCGCGCTCGGCGCGTTCCTGCGCGAACGCGGCCGCCTTCTGGATCTCCTCGGTGTGCACGGCTGAGTTGGCGGCGGGCGTGACCGCCACGACCTGCATGCCGTCCATCGAGCCGGTGATCGCGCCGCCACCCAGCGCGGCCTGATCGGCCGCCAGGACGGTGGCGTCGGCTTCCTTCGCGGACGGGTGCGTCATCGAGTACGCGCCCGCCGCGGTGGCGCCGACGGCCATCGCCGCGACCATCAGCCGACCCTTCACGGGCACGTCGGGTTTGCGGTGCGCGCTGCGACGGCCGATGTTGATGACGTCGGTGGTGGCCATGCCGTCGCTGGTGTCGGTGTGGCTGTCGCGGTAGGCGCGGGTGCGGCGTTGATGGCCGGGGCCGGCTTGGAACTCCGACGGCACGGCGAGCCGCAACGGTGCGAGGTCGTCGGTGTCGTGCAGGTCGTCGAGCTCGGGCGCGTGGATTACGGCCGACTCCCGATCGAACGCGATGCTTTCCCGGAAGTCCACGTCGGACAGGTCGCCGAACTCGTTGAAGGGAATGATGTCGGTGACTTCAGCGGGACTTTCGGTGACGCGACCGGTGATTTGCCGTTTCGTCGTTCCCTTAGCGGGAAATCGGGACGAACGGTGCGCTGCCAATCTGCGGAGTCCTTTTCGCTGTGACCGAAATGTGACCTAAACCAGAAGGCACGTTAACCGCACTCCAATGTCGGCTGCAAGCCAAGCGGATATTCCGCGCGGGATTGTGAGCTGTATCACTGGCACCCGCCGGTGAGATCGACCACATGAGCGGTGGGCGGTGCCAAAGACCTCAGCGCGTGTCGATAAAGTTCCCCCGAGCCCTGTCGGCCCAAACCTTTGCAGAACACGCGCTAGAGACAGTGAGTCCATGGACCTCTTCGAATATCAGGCGAAAGAACTGTTCGCCAAGCACAACGTGCCCACCACACCCGGCCGGGTAACCGACACCGCCGAGGACGCCAAAGCGATCGCCGAGGAGATCGGCAAACCGGTGATGGTCAAGGCGCAGGTCAAGACCGGCGGCCGCGGGAAGGCCGGCGGCGTCAAGTACGCGGCCACTCCCGACGACGCCTTCACCCACGCCCAGAACATCCTCGGCCTCGACATCAAAGGCCACATCGTCAAGAAGCTGCTGGTCTCGGAGGCCAGCGACATCGCCGAGGAGTACTACATCTCGTTCCTGCTCGACCGCGCCAACCGCACCTACCTGGCGATGTGCTCGGTCGAGGGCGGCATGGAGATCGAAGAAGTCGCCGCCACCAAGCCCGACCGGCTGGCGAAGGTCCCCGTCAACGCGCTCAAGGGAGTCGACGTGGCCTTCGCGCGCGAGATCGCCGAGAAGGGCCACCTGCCTGCCGAGGTGCTCGACGCCGCGGCGGTGACGATCGCCAAGCTGTGGGAGGCCTTCGTCGCCGAGGACGCCACCCTGGTCGAGGTGAACCCGTTGGTGCGCACGCCCGACGATCAGATCCTCGCGCTCGACGGCAAGGTCACGCTGGACGCCAACGCCGACTTCCGCCACCCCGAGCACGCCGAGTTCGAGGACCGCGACGCCACCGATCCGCTGGAGCTCAAGGCCAAGGAGCACGACCTCAACTACGTCAAGCTCGACGGCCAGGTCGGCATCATCGGCAACGGCGCAGGCCTGGTGATGTCGACGCTGGACGTCACGGCGTACGCCGGTGAGAAGCACGGCGGCGTGAAGCCGGCCAACTTCCTCGACATCGGCGGCGGCGCCTCGGCCGAGGTGATGGCCGCCGGCCTGGATGTCATCCTGCACGATCCCCAGGTCAAGAGCGTGTTCGTCAACGTGTTCGGCGGCATCACCGCGTGCGACGAGGTTGCCAACGGCATCGTCAACGCGCTGAAGATCCTCGGCGACGAGGCCAACAAGCCGCTCGTGGTGCGACTCGACGGCAACAACGTGGAGGAGGGCCGGCGCATCCTGGCCGAGGCCAACCACCCGCTGGTGACTGAGGTGGACACGATGGACGAAGCCGCCGACAAGGCTGCCGAGCTGGCCGCGAAAGCCTGAGAGGACCGAAATGTCGATCTTTCTGAACAAGAACTCCAAGGTCATCGTCCAGGGCATCACCGGCAAGGAGGCCAGCCTCCACACCGCGCGCATGCTCAAGGCCGGGACCCAGTTGGTCGGCGGGGTCAACGCCCGCAAGGCCGGAACCACGGTGTCGCACAAGGACGCCAATGACGCTGACGTCGAGCTGCCGGTGTTCGGCACCGTCGCCGAGGCGATGAAGGAAACCGGCGCCGACGTATCCGTGGTCTTCGTGCCGCCGAAGTTCGCCAAGGACGCGATCATCGAGGCCATCGACGCGGAGATCCCGCTGCTGGTTGTCATCACCGAGGGAATTCCGGTGCAGGACACCGCTTATGCGTGGGCCTACAACGTCGAAAAGGGGCAGAAGACCCGCATCATCGGCCCCAACTGCCCGGGCATCATCACTCCCGGCGAGGCGTTGGCGGGCATCACCCCGGCCAACATCACCGGCCCCGGTCCGGTCGGCCTGGTGTCGAAGTCCGGGACGCTGACCTACCAGATGATGTACGAGCTGCGTGATCTCGGGTTCTCGACAGCCATCGGCATCGGCGGTGACCCGGTCATCGGCACCACGCACATCGACGCGATCGAGGCGTTCGAGAAGGATCCCGACACCAAGGTCATCGTGATGATCGGTGAGATCGGCGGCGACGCCGAGGAGCGGGCCGCCGACTACATCAAGGACAACGTGAGCAAGCCGGTCGTCGGCTACGTCGCGGGCTTCACGGCGCCGGAGGGCAAGACGATGGGCCACGCCGGCGCCATCGTTTCCGGGTCGTCGGGCACGGCGCAGGCCAAGAAGGAAGCGCTGGAAGCCGCGGGTGTGCAGGTCGGCAAGACGCCCTCGGCTACGGCCCAGCTGGCCCGGGAAATCCTGGAGAGCCTCTAACCCCCTTCTGCGCGAGCGTGCGTAAACTCCGCACTTTTCGCGGCGTGTCGCCCTCAGACACGCACGCTCGCGAAAAAGAAAGGTGAGCCCAATGGCGGTCGACCCGCGGACCCCGGTGCTGGTCGGCGTCGGGCAGTTCACCGAACGCATCGACGACCCCGGGTACCGGGGGATGTCGGCGGTGGAGCTCGCGACCGAGGCGGTGCGTGCGGCGCTGGCCGACACCGGTGTCGACCCGGCCGCGATCGCCAAGGCGATCGAAACCGTATACGGGCTGCGGCAATTCGAGATCTCCGGACCGATGCCCGCGACGCTGGGCAAGTCGAACAATTACCCGCGCTCGGTGATGAACCGGGTGGGCGGCGACCCGGCCCGGGTCGTGCTCGAACCCGTCGGCGGGCAGGGCCCGCAGAAACTCGTCACCGAAGCGGGCGCAGCGATCGCGGCCGGCGAGATGGACGCGGCGATGGTCATCGGTTCCGAGCCGGGGTCCACGGCACGGTATTTCGCCGACCGCGACAACAGGCCCGACTTCACCGAACACGTCGACGGCCAGTTGGAGGATCGCGGCCACCAGATCCACCAGTACTTCACCGAGTACACCGCCAAGCACGGGTTGACCGGCGCGGCGGTGCAGTACGGGCTGCTGGACAACGCGCGCCGCAGCCGGCTGGGGCTCGGCGTGTCCGCCTACCGTCGGCTGATGGCCGAGTTGTTCGTCCCGCTGTCGAAAGTCGCGGCGAAGAACCCGTTCTCGTCATCGCCCGTCGAGCGTTCGGTCGAGGAGATCGTCACGGTCACCGACGACAATCGGATGATCTGCGACCCGTACCCGCGGCTGCTGGTCGCACGCGACCAGGTCAACCAGGGCGCCGCGGTGATCATGATGTCGGTGGCTGCCGCCCGCCGTCTCGGCGTGCCCGAGTCGAAATGGGTTTACCTGCACGGCCATTCGGATCTCACCGAGCAGCCGCTGCTGGACCGTGTCGACCTCGGCGCCAGCCCGGCGGCCGTGCTCGCAGCACGAGAAGCGTTGCGGGTCGCCGACATCGGCGTCGACGACATCGCCACCTTCGACCTGTACAGCTGCTTTCCGTTCCCGGTCTTCATCGTCAGCGAGGCGTTGGGCATCGACGGCGCCGACCCGCGTGGGCTCACGGTTACCGGTGGGCTGCCCTACTTCGGCGGCCCGGGCAACAGCTACTCGCTGCATGCCATCGCCGAGACTGTGACGCAATTGCGGGACAGGCCAGGGCGATTCGGCTTCGTCGGCGCCAACGGCGGCACGATGAGCAAGTATTCGGTCGGTGTGTACTCCACTCGACCCGCCCCCTGGCGAGCCGACCGCAGCGAACAGCTCAACCAGCAGGTCAGCGCATTGCCGAAGGTCGCGGTCGCCGAAAGGCCCGACGGCGCAGCCACGATCGAAACCTATTCGGTGCGCTACGACTGGCCCACCACCACCGGCATCATCATCGGGCGCCTCGACGCCGACAACTCGCGTTTCCTGGCCACCACCGAAGACCCCGAGCTGGTGGGGCTGATGTGCGACGGCGATCCGCTGACGGCCGCCATCCACGTGCGGCCGACCGAGCACGGCAACCGCGCCACGTTGAGGTAGCCGACGGTGACGCGGGCGCTGCTGGCCGGGGTGCTGCTGCTCGCGGTGCTGACCGGTTGCGGTTCGGGCACCTCGGCAAGCCAGACCATCGTGGTCTACGCCGCGGCGTCCCTGCGCGGTCCCTTCACCGATATCGGCGAGCAGTTCGAAGACGCCAATCCCGGTGCATCCGTGGAGTTTTCATTCGCCGGGTCCTCGGATCTGGTGACCCAGCTGACGCAGGGCGCCCGGGCTGACGTATTCGCCTCGGCCGACGTCACCAACATGGACAAGGCCGCCGACGCCGGTCTGCTCCAGGGTCCGCCGGTGAACTTCGCGTCGAACACGCTGACCATCGCCGTCGCGCCCGGTAACCCCAAAGGTGTCACGGCGCTCCGCGACCTGACCCGCCCCGACATCGCCGTCGTCGTCTGCGCCCCCCAGGTGCCGTGCGGCGCGGCCACCCGCCGCGTCGAACGGGCCGCGGCCGTCGACCTGTCCCCGGCCAGTGAGGAATCATCGGTCACCGACGTGCTCAACAAGGTGACCAGCGGGCAGGCCGACGCCGGGTTGGTCTACATCACCGACGCGATCGACGCCGGAGACAAGGTCACCGCCGTGCCCTTTCCCGAGGCGGAAGGCCTCGTCAACACGTACCCGATCGCGGTGCTCGAGCAGTCGCAAAACCCTGATCTCGCAACGAAATTCGTCGCGGCCGTCACGGGCGAACCCGGGCAGCGGGTGCTCGCCGCGGCCGGTTTCACGACACCCTGATCACGACATGTCGGCCAGCTTGCCCGCCAGACGCTCGACATAGGCGGCGACATCGTCGGGGGACTTGTCGGGCAGCCCGAACAGCACCTCGGTGACGCCCAGGTCGGCCCAGCGCGCCAGCTTGTCCGCATCCGGCTTGAAGTCCAGCGCGACGATCTGGGGTGCGCCCTGCCGGCCCGCGTCCGCCCAGATGTCCTGCAGCAGCTTCACCGGTTCGTCGATGTCGAAGTCGCGCGGCGTGGTGATCCAGCCGTCGGCCGAGCGGGTGATCCACTTGAAGTTCTTCTCGGTGCCCGCCGCGCCGACGAGCACCGGGATGTGCGGTTGCACCGGCTTGGGCCAGGCCCAGCTCGGGCCGAAGCTGACGAACTCGCCCTCGTAGGACGCCTCCTCCTGGGTCCACAGCGCCCGCATGGCCTCCAGGTACTCGCGCAGCATCGTGCGGCGCCGGCCCGGCGGCACGTTGTGGTCGGCCAGCTCGTCGGTGTTCCAGCCGAAGCCGACAC
This sequence comes from Mycolicibacterium pulveris, assembly GCF_010725725.1. NCBI lineage: Bacteria > Bacillati > Actinomycetota > Actinomycetes > Mycobacteriales > Mycobacteriaceae > Mycobacterium > Mycolicibacterium pulveris. Next base: position 3,287,927 of record NZ_AP022599.1, read on the forward strand.
CGAGGCTGACCCTGCCGCCGGACAGGTGATCGAGCGTGGCGATCGTCTTGGCCAGCGAGATCGGGTCGCGCTCGACCGGCAGGGCGACCGCCGTCGACAGCCGCACCCGCGTCGTCACCGCGCAGGCCGTGGCCAGGCTGACCCAGGGATCCAACGTGCGCATATAGCGGTCGTCGGGCAGCGACTCGTCACCTGTGGTCGGATGGGCGGCCTGCCGCTTGACCGGGATGTGGGTGTGTTCGGGCACGTAGAAAGTGGTGAACCCGTGGTCGTCGGCGAGTTTGGCCGCGGCTGCCGGGGTGATTCCGCGGTCGCTGGTGAAAAGTACGAGCCCGTAATCCATGACTGGATTAGAACGTGTTCTAGTCGCCGGAGCAACACCGGGGTGCGATAACCCATATTCACGCCCCGCCGGAACCACTTCGCGGAAGGTATTGCGGCGTATCGCAAACGTCGCCCGGTTCGGCGGCGCGGCGGCTTTTCGCGCCTTGACTAGGAGATCGAGGGCGTCGATGCGCCGGGGTCGTTGCAGATGCGCGAAATCGAAGATTCCGAAGAGAATTCGATCGGCCAACCCGCGCCCGCGTCGGACCCATCCAGGTGCGCTAGCGTGGTCTGCACGCCCGTCCAGCACAGGAGAGGTCATGACCTACCCGCCCGGTCCACCCGGTAGCCCCGGATACTCCTCGGCACAGCAGCCGACCAACCAGTTCGCCGCGCCCACACAGCAGTTCGGCAAGGTCGGCGAACCTTCTTCGTCAGCGCCGGAAGCCGCCAGCAGGCTGCCCCGCTACCTGACCGCCGCCATCGCCGCGCTCGGCCTGGCGGTGTACCTGTCGAGCTTCGGCCCGCTCTTCACGATCGCCGCATCCGATTTCCCCGGCCTGGTGGACGTCAGCGGTGGCTCCTTCGGACTGGTGCTGACCGTCGCCGCCGCGGTGCTGGCCGGACTGCTCGCCGGCGTCGGCCTGCTGCCCAGGCAGACGGTCTCGACGTCGCTGGTGACGGTCCTCGCGCTGCTGGCGTTCCTGCTCGTCATCGCCGAGGTCATCAACAAACCCAGCGTCGCCTCCATCGACTGGGGGCTCTACCTGGTCATCGCGTTCACGGTGCTGCAGGCGATCGTCGCCGTCGCGGCATTGCTGTTCGAGACCGGCATCATCGCCCCGCCCGCCCCGCGCCCGAAGTACGACCAGAACTACGGGCAGTACGGGGGTCCAGGCGGCTACTACGGTCAGCAGTACGGCGGACCGCAGCGGCAGCCGCACCAGCAGCGGCCGGGCTATCCCACCCCGTACGGCGGCTATCCGAGCGGCCCGTCGACCGGCGGGTTCGCCAGCCCGCAGACCGGCTCGCAATCCGGATCGCAACCCGGCTCCCAGCCCGGCTCGCAGGCGGGTTCGCAGTCCGGTGGCCAGGGCGGCGGTCAAAGCGGGCCCCCGACCCCGCCGACCGGGTTCCCGACCTACGGCCAACCGCCGTCCAGCTCGACCCCGGCGACACAGACTCCCTCGCAGCCGTCGTCCTCCTCGCAGTCCGGGCAGCCGCCGTCGTAGTCTGAGCCGCGCGTGCGTCAACCTTCGCGCGCGCTGAGCTTGTGCGAGGAGCGGCCAACCAGTGGACAACCGACCGGTCGGCCCGCGCCAGGCACGGGAGCTGCTTCGGGTCGCGTTCGGGCCGTCGATCATCGCGCTCGTCCTCATCGCTGCGGTCGTCCTGATCCAGCTGCTCATCGCCAACAGCGAGATGACCGGCGCGTTCGGGGCGACCGCCAGCATGTGGCTGGGCGTGCACCTGGTGCCGGTGTCGATCGGCGGCGCCGAACTGGGCGTGCTGCCGCTGCTGCCCACACTGGTGATGATCTGGGGAACGGCCCGCACGACGGCGGCTGCGACCTCACCCCAGAGTTCGTGGTTCGTGACGCGCTGGGTGGTGGGCTCCGCGCTGGGCGGGCCGCTGCTGATCGCGGCAATCTGTCTGGCCGTCGTCCACGACGCCGCGTCGGTGCTGACCGATCTGCAGACGCCCAACGCCCTGCGCGCCTTCGGCAGCGTGCTGGCCGTGCACGCGATCGGCGCGGCCGTCGGGGTGGGATCCCGGGTGGGTCGACGGCTGCTGGACGCGTCGCCGCTGCCGGAATGGCTGCCCGACGCGATCCGCGCCGCCACCGCCGGGGTGCTGGCGCTGCTGGGTCTGTCCGGTGCGGTGGCGGCCGGATCGCTCATCGTGCACTGGTCGACCATGCACGACCTGTTCGGGATCACCGAGTCGACGTTCGGGCAACTCAGCCTCGCCGCGCTGTCGATCCTGTACATCCCGAACGTGCTCGTGGGTACCGCGGCCGTGGCCGTGGGCTCCAGCGCCCACATCGGGTTGGCGACGTTCAGCTCGTTCACGGTGTTCGGCGGCGACATCCCGGCGCTGCCGGTGCTGGCCGCCGTGCCGACGCCGCCGCTGGGCCCGGTCTGGGTGGCGCTGTTGATCGTGGCGGCCGTGTCGGGTGTGGCGATCGGCCAGCAGTGTGCGCGACGCCCGTTGCCTTTGCTGCCCGCGCTGCTCAAGCTCGTCGTCGCCGCAGCGCTGGCGGCCGTGACGATGGCGCTGCTCGGCCACGCCGGCGGGGGCCGGCTGGGCAACTTCGGCGACGTGGGCGTCGACCAGACCACGTTCGGGCCCGCCGTGTTCCTGTGGTTCGTCGCGATCGGTGGGCTGACGGTGGCGATGTCGGGCGGCGTCGCCCGCCGCCCCAAGGCACCGAAGCCCGCGCCCGAGCCCGAGCCCGAGGCACAACCCGAATCCGAGCCCGAACCCGAGCTCGAGGCGGACGACGACGGCGACGTCGAGCCGGAACCCGAGCCCGAGCCGTCCGAGGAGACCGCCGCCGACACCTCTGCGGGGGTGGACGAGCACGTGCCGGCCGAGGCACCCGCGACCCTCGAGGACCTCGAGGAACACTTCCTCGTCGACGACGACGCCATGCCGGACACCGCGAAGCGACCCCGTAACGGTGACGATTAGGCTCCCAGGCGTGCAGGAACCGCTTCGTGTGCCACCCAGCGCACCGGCGCGGGTGGTGGTGCTGGCATCGGGCACCGGGTCGCTGCTCGCCTCCCTGCTCGCCGCCGCGGTCGGGGATTATCCGGCCCGAGTGGTCGCGGTCGGCACGGACCGCGAGTGCGCCGCGCTGCAGATCGCCGCGTCGTCGTCGGTGCCGACCTTCACCGTCGCGCTGCGTGACCACCCCGACCGCGCGGCATGGGACGCCGCGCTCACCGAGGCCACCGCCGCATACGAGCCGGACTTGGTGGTCTCCGCCGGTTTCATGAAAATCCTTGGCCCGCAATTTCTTTCCCGATTCCCGGGTCGGGTGATCAACACCCATCCGGCTCTGCTGCCAGCGTTCCCCGGCGCGCACGCGGTGCCCGACGCGCTGGCCTACGGCGTCAAGGTCACCGGCTGCAGCGTGCATCTGGTCGACGCCGGCACCGACACCGGGCCGGTGCTGGCCCAGGAGGCGGTGCCGGTCCTCGACGACGACGACGAAGCCACCTTGCACGAGCGGATCAAGGTCGTGGAGCGACGACTGCTCGTGGACGTAGTGGAAGCGCTCGCGACCCGCGGCGTGACCTGGACCGGACGAAAGGCGACCCTGGGATGAGCGATAAACGACCGATTCGCCGCGCGTTGGTCAGCGTGTACGACAAGACGGGGCTGCCCGAACTGGCCCGCGGACTGCACGACGCCGGGGTCGCCATCGTCTCGACCGGATCGACTGCCAAAACCATTGCCGACACCGGGGTTCCGGTGACGCCGGTGGAGGAGGTGACTGGCTTTCCCGAGGTGCTCGACGGACGGGTCAAGACCCTGCACCCGCATGTGCACGCCGGGCTGCTGGCCGATCAGCGCAAACCCGAACATGTTTCGGCGCTGGCCGAACTCGGTGTCGCCCCGTTCGAACTCGTCGTGGTGAACCTGTATCCGTTCAGCGAGACCGTCGCCTCGGGTGCGAGCATCGACGAATGCGTCGAGCAGATCGACATCGGCGGCCCGTCGATGGTTCGCGCCGCCGCGAAGAACCACCCGAGCGTCGCCGTCGTGGTCGACCCGCTCGGCTACGACGGCGTGCTCGCCGCGGTGCGCGCGGGCGGGTTCACGCTCGAGGAGCGAAAGAAGCTGGCGGCCCTCGCCTTTCGGCACACCGCCGAGTACGACGTCGCGGTGGCGTCGTGGATGGGATCGGTGCTGGCGCCCGAGGGCGACGCGGCGCCCGCCTCCCTGCCGCAGTGGCTCGGTGCGACGTGGCGGCGCGATGCCGTGCTGCGCTATGGGGAGAACCCGCACCAGCAGGCCGCGCTGTACCGCGACGACTCGGCGTGGCCCGGCCTGGCGCAGGCCGAACAGCTGCACGGCAAGGAGATGTCCTACAACAACTACACCGACGCCGATGCGGCCTGGCGTGCGGCGTTCGACCACGAGGAGATCTGCGTCGCGATCATCAAGCACGCCAACCCGTGCGGCATCGCGATCTCGACGGTGTCGGTGGCCGACGCGCACCGCAAGGCCCACGAATGCGATCCGCTGTCGGCGTTCGGCGGGGTGATCGCGGCCAACACCACGGTCAGCGTCGAGATGGCCGAGACCGTCGCCGACATCTTCACCGAGGTGATCGTCGCGCCGGCCTACGAGCCCGGCGCCGTGGACGTGCTCGCGCGTAAGAAGAACATCCGGGTGCTGGTGGCCGCCGAACCGCAGCCGGGCGGCTCGGAGTTCCGTCAGGTCAGCGGGGGGCTGCTGGTGCAGCAGCGCGACGCGTTCACCGCCCCCGGCGACGACTCGGTCAACTGGACGCTGGTCGCCGGGTCGCCGGCCGATCCCGCGACGCTGGACGATCTGAAGTTCGCGTGGCGGGTGTGCCGCGCGGTGAAGTCCAACGCGATCGTCGTCGCGGCCGACGGCGCCACGGTCGGGGTGGGCATGGGCCAGGTGAACCGGGTCGACGCGGCCCGGTTGGCGGTGCAGCGCGCAGGCGACCGGGTGCGCGGCGCCGTCGCGGCCTCCGACGCGTTCTTCCCGTTCCCCGACGGGCTGGAGGTGCTCATCGAGGGCGGGGTCAAGGCCGTCGTGCATCCCGGCGGATCGGTGCGCGACGAGCAGGTCACCGAGGCGGCCGCCAAGGCAGGCATCACGCTGTACCTGACCGGCGCCCGCCACTTCGCGCACTGAGATCGAGATCGGCCGAACGTCGCACCAACAGCCGGGACGCGACTAAGTTGCTCCCATGGTCACGGCATCGCGGACGGTCGCGGTCCTCGTTCTGGTCGCCACGACGCTGATGGCCTCGTGCACGCGGTACGTGGACGACGCGCGCGGTGGCCGGTGCCGAACTGTCGATGGCGGCCGAACCCGGTGGATCCGACTCGTCGCTGTGCGAGTCCGTCGATGTCCCGTTGACGACGATCCCGGCGAGGAACCACGACGAGCCGGTGCTGAAGATTCCGAAGCCGCCGGGCTGGGGGCGGTCGACCATGTTGGATTCGCCGCTGATCCGCTTCGGTATGCGAAACGAGGCGCTTACATCCGACGCCTTCACGGCGAACGTGATGGTGACGCTCGAGAGCACGCCGGGCGCCGAAGATGTGGACCTGATCTTCGCGACGATGCAAGACGCGTTGGAGTCCGGTCTGGGCGTGACCGACCTGCGGGTCAGCGAGCGCTCACTGTGCGGTCTGCCCGCCAGGACGTACCGCTACATGATGCCGGTGATGGGAAACATCGACCCGCACCCCGCGATTGCGCTTGGCGCGGTGATGCACGCCGAGGGTATGACGTACGTGATCAGCGTGACCGCCCAGGCGATGGACGCCGAGGACCCGACCTATCAGCGGGACAGCGCGACGATCCTCGACGGGTTCCAGATGCTGCCGCCCTCACCGAACTGACCTTTCGCCGGTGCGCCGAACGTGGGTTACCCGCACGGCGTCGGGGCCGGAAGCGTGGCTTAACGACACACTCGACCGCGGCCGCGCGGAGTTGCGTAACTTGGAGTGGTGACCCAACCACGTGATCTACCCCGTACCGTCGGCGAACTGAGGGCCTCCGGCCACCGCGAACGGGGCGTGAAGCAGGAAATCCGGGAAAACTTGCTGGCCGCTCTCGGCGAGGGCCGCGACCCCTGGCCGGGCATCCTCGGGTTCGAGGACACCGTGATCCCGCAGCTGGAGCGGGCCTTGATCGCCGGCCACGACGTCGTGCTGCTCGGCGAACGCGGCCAGGGCAAGACGCGGCTGCTGCGCGCCCTGACCGGTCTGCTCGACGAGTGGACGCCGGTCATCGAGGGCGCCGAGCTCGGCGAGCACCCGTACAGCCCGATCACCCCCGAATCGATCCGGCGCGCCGCCGACTCGGGTGAGGACCTGCCCGTCGTGTGGCGCCACCGCAGCGAGCGCTACACCGAGAAGCTGGCCACCCCCGACACCAGCGTGGCCGACCTGGTCGGCGACATCGACCCGATCAAGGTGGCCGAGGGCCGTAGCCTCGGCGATCCCGAGACCATCGCCTACGGGTTGATCCCGCGCGCCCACCGCGGCATCGTCGCCATCAACGAGCTGCCCGACCTCGCCGAGCGCATCCAGGTGGCGATGCTCAACGTGATGGAGGAGCGCGACATCCAGGTCCGCGGCTACACGTTGCGATTGCCGCTCGACGTCCTCGTGGTCGCCAGCGCGAACCCCGAGGACTACACCAACCGCGGCCGCATCATCACACCGCTGAAGGACCGGTTCGGCGCCGAGATCCGCACCCACTACCCACTGGCGCTCGACGCCGAGGTCGGCGTCATCAAACAGGAGGCCCAGCTCTCGGCCGAGGTCCCCGAATACCTGCTGGCGGTGTTGGCGCGGTTCGCCCGCTACCTGCGCGAGTCCCGGTCCATCGACCAGCGCTCGGGTGTCTCGGCGCGGTTCGCGATCGCCGCCGCCGAAACCGTCGCCGCCGCCGCGCGGCACCGCTCGGCGCTGCTCGGCGAGGAGGATCCGGTGGCCCGGGTGGTCGACCTGGCCACGATCATCGACGTGCTGCGCGGCAAGCTCGAATTCGAGACCGGTGAAGAGGGCCGCGAACAAGCGGTGCTCGAGCACCTGCTGCGCCGGGCCACCGCGGACACCGCGCAGCGCGTGCTGGGCGGCATCGACGTCGGTCCGCTGGTGGTCGCGATCGAGAACGGGTCGGCGATCACCACCGGTGAGCGGGTGTCGGCGCGCGAGGTGCTGGCCGCGGTGCCCGAGGTGCCCGCGATCGCCGAGATCCAGACGCGGCTCGGCGCGACGACCGACGGGCAGCGCGCCGCCGCCGTCGAGTTGGCGCTCGAGGCGTTGTATCTGGCCAAGCGAATCGACAAGGAGTCCGGAGAAGGCGAAACCGTTTATGGCTAAACGGACGTCGCGGTATTCGCGGTACACCGGCGGGCCCGACCCGCTGGCGCCGCCGATCGACCTGCGCGAGGCGCTCGAACAGATCGGTCAGGACGTCATGGAGGGCAGCTCGCCTCGGCGCGCGCTGTCCGAGATGTTGCGACGCGGCACCAAGAACATGCGCGGCGCCGACAAGCTGGCGGCCGAGGCCAACCGTCGGCGTCGAGAGCTGTTGCAGCGCAACAATTTGGACGGCACCCTGCAGCAGATCAAGAAACTGCTCGACGACGCGGTGCTGGCCGAACGCAAGGAACTGGCCCGTGCGCTCGACGACGACGCGCGGTTCCAGGAGATGCGCATCGAGAACCTGCCGTCGTCGCCGGCCAAGGCCGTCCAGGAACTCGCCGATTACCAGTGGCGCAGCCCGGAGGCACGCGAATCCTATGAGCAGATAAAGGATCTGCTGGGCCGCGAGATGCTCGACCAGCGGTTCGCCGGGATGAAGCAGGCGTTGGAGAACGCCACCGACGAGGACCGGCAGCGGGTCAACGACATGCTCGACGACCTCAACGACCTGCTCGACAAGCACGCCAGGGGGGAGGACACGCCGCAGGATTTTCAAGACTTCATGGCCAAGCACGGCGAGTTCTTCCCGGAGAACCCGCAGAACGTCGAGGAGCTGCTGGACTCGTTGGCCAAGCGGGCCGCCGCCGCGCAGCGGTTCCGCAACAGCCTGTCCGCCGAGCAGCGCGCCGAGCTGGATGCGTTGGCGCAGCAGGCGTTCGGCTCGCCATCGCTGATGAACGCGTTGAACCGGCTGGACGCGCACCTGCAGGCCGCCCGGCCGGGGGAGGACTGGACCGGTTCGGAACGGTTCTCCGGCGAGAACCCGCTAGGGATGGGTGAAGGCGCCCAAGCGCTCGAGGACATCGCCGAGCTCGAACAGCTCGCCGAGGCGCTGTCCCAGAGCTACGCCGGCGCGACGATGGAAGACGTCGACCTGGACATGCTCGCCCGCCAACTCGGCGAGGAGGCCGCCGTCGACGCCCGCACCCTCGCCGAACTCGAGCGGGCGTTGATGGACCAGGGCTTTCTGGACCGCGGCTCCGACGGGCAGTGGCGGCTGTCGCCCAAGGCCATGCGTCAGCTCGGCCAGACCGCGTTACGGGATGTGGCGCAACAGCTTTCGGGTCGGCACGGCGAGCGGGAGACTCGGCGTGCCGGCGCGGCCGGTGAGCTCACCGGGGCGACGCGGCCGTGGCAGTTCGGCGACACCGAGCCGTGGAACGTCACCCGCACGCTGACCAACGCGGTGCTGCGCCGCGCCGGCTCGGGCGCCGCGACGCTGCCGATGGACATCACCGTCGAGGACGTCGAGATCTCCGAGACCGAGACCCGCACGCAGGCCGCCGTCGCGCTGCTGGTGGACACCTCGTTCTCGATGGTGATGGAGAACCGGTGGCTGCCGATGAAACGCACGGCGCTCGCGCTCAACCATCTGGTCAGCACACGGTTCCGCTCAGATGCGTTGTCGATCATCGCATTCGGCCGCTACGCGCGCACCGTGACCGCCGCCGAGCTCACCGGCTTGGAGGGTGTCTACGAGCAGGGCACCAATTTGCATCACGCGCTGGCCCTCGCTCTGCGGCATCTGCGTCGACACCCCAACGCCCAGCCGGTGGTGCTGGTGGTCACCGACGGTGAGCCGACCGCGCACCTCGAGCACTATCCCAGCGAGGAGGGCGGACCCGCGGTGTTCTTTGATTACCCGCCCCATCCGCGCACCATCGCCCACACGGTCAAAGGCTTCGACGACGTGGCCGGCATCGGCGCGCAGGTGACGATCTTCCGGCTGGGCAGTGATCCCGGTCTGGCGCGGTTCATCGATCAGGTGGCACGGCGGGTGGAGGGACGCGTGGTGGTGCCGGACCTCGACGGGTTGGGCGCCGCGGTCGTCGGCGACTACCTGCGTTCTCGGCGGCGCCGCTAAGTTCTTGCGCCGAGACCGACGCCAAGGCTGGTTTTCCGGCGCCCCGACGACCATTGCGTCGGTTTCGCGAAGAGTAGGCGTCAGGCGGCGGCAGACTTGCGCTTCTTGCGCTTGACGCCGACGCTGCCCCACAGCGAGAAGCCGCGGATGCGCACACACGGCGCGCCGGGGGAGCCGTCGCCGCTGACGCTGTGGTCGAAGCTGCCCATCACCCCGACACCGCGCAGGTCGACATTGACCTCCGGCGGTACCAGGATCGTCTGCCCGCCGAAGATCGAATACGAGTTGATCTCCACCTCCGGCGAGGTGAAGTCGGCGTACCGCAAATCCACGACGCCGCCGCCGAAGATGGCAACGGTCGTCATCCGCTTGGGCACGTTCCACCGGCCGCGGCGCTCGAAGCCGCTCAGGATCGCCAGCAGCAGCGTCGAAGGGGCGGGCCGGCAGGGGCCGCCGGTGCGGCCGCGGCTGAAGGCGCCGGGTAGGTCGGCGGACAGCCGGTCGAGTTCCTCGTACGTCTGGGCGGCGTATGCCCTGGTCAGCCGGTCTTCGTATTCGCTCAGCTGCAGCCGGCCCTGCGCGGCGGCGTCCGTCAGTAGCTGTGCTACCTGAATCCGATCGGTGTCAGCAGCACGCATCGAACCGTTCCGCGACGCTGGGGTACTCATCGGATACGAGCCTACGACGAACGCTGGCACATGCAAGGCCGTTGTCCAAACTGTGCCCTCAGCGTTCTTGGCGAAGCCTGTAGATGTGCGAAGTTTATGACTTCTGCGCCAGGTAATCGGCGAAGCTGACGGAGCCGACCGCGTTGTCGGGCACCAGGTTGGCACCCGAGCGGTACCCGCCGACGATGCGGCCCGGCACCGGTAACGCCACCGCTTTGCGACGGCTGCCGCGCGCCGCGAGATACATCCGAGCCAGCTCCAGATGGGTGTGCACGGCGGGACCGCCGATGTCCGGCGCGTGCCCGAGCGGCTCGGCGTCGGCCAACTCGACGAGCCGGGCCGCGACGTCGTGGGTATCGATCGGCTGGAACCGCACCCCGCGCAGGGCGCACAGCACGGGCGAGAACCGCTGGGCCGCGAAGATGGCGTGGATCAGGTCGTGAAACTGCGTGGCCCGCAGCACCGTGTGGCCGATATCCGACGTCTCCAGCAACTGCTCGACCCGCAGCTTCGTGCGGTAGTACGGCAACGGGATGCGGTCGATGCCGACGATCGACACGTGCACGATGTGGCCGACACCGGCCCGGCGCGCCGCCTCGATGAGGTTGGCCATCGAGGTGACGTCCTTGTCGCCGGCGAACTGCGTCGCGCAGTTCACCACCACGTCGACCCCGTCCAGCGCCGCGGCCAGGCCAGTGCCGGCGAGCAGGTCACCGCGCGCCCAGTGCACACCGGTGTAGCCCATCCGGTTCTTTCGGCTCAGCGCCCGGACCCGGTGACCGGCGTCGACGGCTTCCGGGACCACACAGTGCCCCAGCGTGCCGGTGGCGCCGGTGACGAGGACGCTGCGGCCCATCAGTCCGCCCAGCGCGGTGGCCGTTTCTGCAGAAACGCCGTCATGCCTTCGCGGGCCTCCTCGGAGACGAACAGCTCGGCGGATTGCTTGGTCAGTTCTTCGGCGTGGCGGTCGAAGGTCTCCAGTATGCGCGCCGTGGTCAAGGCCTTGGAAGCCGCGAGCCCCTGCGGCGAACCCTTGCCGATCGCCGTGGCCAGCTCGGCCACGCTGGCCTCGACGTCGTCGGCGGCGACGGTGACCAGCCCGATCTCGGCGGCCAGTCGGGCACCGAACTTCTCGCCCGTCAAGAAGTAGCGGCCGGCCGACCTCGGGGTCATCTTCGGCAGCAGCGTCAGCGAGATGATCGACGGCGCGACACCGATGCGCGCCTCGGTCAGCGCGAACGTGCTCGCCGGCCCGGCTACCGCGATGTCACAGGCGCCGACCAGGCCCAGCCCGCCCGCGCGCACGTGCCCGTCGACCGCCGCGATGACCGGCATCGGCAACTCGAGGATGCGGCGCAGCAGCCGGGTCATCTCGCGAGCGCGGTCGACGGCGACATCGCTGGGATCCCGGCCCGCTGCCTCGCCGAGATCAGCTCCCGCGCAGAAGGTTCCGCCGGTATGGTCGAGGACGACGACGCGCGCTGACGGTTCGGCTTCCGCGTCGGTGAAGCCCTGGTGCAGCTGGTCGACCAGCTCGGTGGACAGCGCGTTGCGGTTTGCCGGCGAGTCCAGCGTGAGCCGGGCGACCCGGCCGTCGACGCGGTAGCGAACGAGGGTGCCCATCAATACGACCTCGGCAGGCCCAGCGAGGTCTGCGCCACGAAGTTCAGCACCATCTCCCGGCTGACCGGGGCGATACGCGCCAGCTTTGACGACGTCACCGCCGCGGCGATCCCGTACTCCTTGGTCAGCCCGTTGCCGCCCAGCGATTGCACGGCCTGATCGACCGCACGCACCGACGCCTCGCCGGCGGCGTACTTGGCCATGTTGGCGGCTTCGGCGGCCCCGGCGTCGTCGCCGATGTCGTACAGTGCGGCGGCCTTCTGCATCATCAGTTTCGCCAACTCGATCTCGATATGGTTCTGCGCCAACGGATGTGACAACCCCTGGTGCGCGCCGATCGGCGTGTTCCACACCTTGCGGGTCTTGACGTAGTCGACGGCCTTACCGATCGCGAAGCGGCCCATGCCGACCGCGCTGGCCGCGCCCATGATCCGCTCGGGGTTCAGCCCCGCGAACAGCTGCGCGATCGCCGCGTCCTCGGAGCCGACCAGCGCATCGGCGGGCAGCCGCACCTCGTCGAGGAACACCTGGAACTGACTCTCGGGGCTGACCAGCTCCATCTCGATCTTGGTCCAGCTCAACCCCTTTGCATCGGTCGGCACGATGAACAACGCGGGCTTGAGGTTGCCGGTCTTGTGATCCTCGGTGCGGCCCACGATCAGCACCGCCTGGGACTGGTCGATGCCCGAGATGAACACCTTCTGGCCCGACAAAATCCAGTCCGAGCCGTCCCGACGGGCCGTGGTGGTGATGCGGTGGCTGTTCGATCCGGCATCGGGTTCGGTGATCGCGAAGGCCATCGTGATCGAGCCGTCGGCGATGCCGGGCAGCCATCGCTTCTTCTGGTCCTCGGTGCCGAACTTGGAGATGATCGTGCCGTTGATCGCGGGGGACACCACCATCATCAGCAGCGCCGAACCGGCGGCGGCCATCTCCTCCATCACCAGCGACAATTCGTACATGCCTGCGCCGCCGCCACCGTACTCGGCGGGCAGGTTGACGCCGATGAAGCCGAGTTTGCCTGCCTCCTGCCACAATTCGGTGGTGTGCTGACCGGTGCGGGCCTTCTCCAGGTAGTAGTCCTGGCCGTAGTTGGCGGCCATCGCGGCGACGGCCTTGCGTAGCTCCTGTTGTTCTTCGGTCTCGATGAAGCTGCTCATCGGGGCTCTCCTTCTTCGGAATCGACGGGGGCGAGGACCCGAGCCATCACCAAGCCGACGTCGACCTGCTGACCGGGTTCGACGTTGAGTTCGGCGAGGATGCCATCGGTCGGGGCGGCAACGGTGTGCTCCATTTTCATCGCTTCCAGCCACACCAGCGGCTGTCCGGCGCTCACCCGGTCGCCGACCGCGGCGCCTACGCGCAGCACCGAACCCGGCATGGGGGCCAGCAGCGAGCCGTGGGCGACGGCGGCGTCCGAGTCCGGAAAGCGCGACAGCGCACCGAGTTGCACCGGTCCCAGTGGCGAGTCGACGAACACGTCGTCGCGGTAGCGGGCGACGTCGAACGGGCGGTCCACGCCGTCCACGCGCAGCACCACACGCTCCGGCGCGTGCGACACCAGTCCCACCCCGGCCACGTCGGGCAGTTCCACCCCGGCGCGGGTGAACCGGTAACGCACCTCGTGCTCACCGCCTGAGGCGTCGGCGTAGCGTTTGGTCTGGAAACCGGATGGCAGGTTGCGCCAGCCGCTGGGTGCGGCGGCGAACACCGTTGCGCTCGCGCGGTTTTGGGCAGCCTCGGCGAACGCGGCGGCGACGGCGCTCAACGTGACGGCACGTTCGTCGCTCAACGGCGCCGACAATGCAGCCAGGTCGTGGGTGTCGAAGAACGCCGTGTCGGTGTTGCCGTCGAGGAACGCCGGATGTCGCAGCACGTTGACCAGCAGGTCGCGGTTGGTGCGCACGCCGTGGATGCGGGCGCGGGTCAACGCGTCGGCGAGCACCCCCGCGGCCTGGCGGCGGGTCGGCGCGTGCGAGGCAACCTTGGCCAGCATCGGGTCGTAGTAGATGGAAACCGTTGAGTCATCGATGATCCCGGAGTCCACGCGCACGTTCCCGGGCACCTCGAACCGGTGCACCGTGCCGGCCTGGGGCTGCCAGTCTTTGGCCGGGTCCTCGGCATAGACGCGGGCCTCGATGGAGTACCCGTGGCAGGACGGCGGGTCGGCATCCAGGCGGCCCCCGTCGGCGACGCGCAGTTGCAACTCGACGAGGTCGAGGCCCGTGGTGAGCTCGGTGACCGGGTGCTCGACCTGCAGCCGGGTGTTCATCTCGAGGAAGAAGAACTCGCCCGACCCGTCGGCCATGAATTCGACGGTGCCCGCCCCGGCGTAGTCGATCGCCTGTGCGGCCAGCCGTGCGGCCTCGAACAGTTTGGCGCGCATCCCGGGTGTGCGCTCGACGAGCGGCGACGGTGCCTCTTCGATGATCTTCTGGTGGCGGCGCTGAATCGAGCACTCGCGTTCCCCGACCGCCCACATCGTGCCGTGGAGGTCGGCGAGCACCTGGACTTCGACGTGGTGGCCGGTGGTCAGGTACCGCTCGCAGAACACCGTCGGATCGCCGAAGGCGGACTGCGCTTCCCGCCGGGCCGCCTCGACCTGGCCGGGCAGCTCGGCCAGCTCACGCACCACCCGCATGCCCCGGCCACCGCCGCCCGCCGACGCCTTGATCAGCACCGGCAGGTCTTCGGCTGTCACGGCGTCGGGATCCAACTCCTCGAGCACAGGCACGCCCGCGGCCGCCATCAGCTTCTTCGCCTCGATCTTGGAGCCCATGGCGGCCACCGCGGTGGCAGGCGGTCCGATCCAAGTCAGGCCCGCATCCTGGACTGTAATCGCGAAATCGGCGTTCTCCGAGAGGAATCCGTAGCCCGGGTGGATCGCGTCAGCACCCGCGGCCCGCGCGGCGGCGATCAGTTGGGCGGCATCGAGGTATCCGCGGGTGCCCTCCAGCCGAACCCGGGCGTCGGCCTCGGCCACATGCGCGGACCCGGCGTCGGGGTCGGTGTACACGGCGACGGTGCCGATGCCCAGACGGCGGCACGTGGCGAACACCCGCCGCGCGATCTCCCCGCGGTTGGCGACCAGCACCCGGTTGATCATTCCCGGCCTCCCTCGGTGATTTCGGTGCACTTTGTCACGCTCACCGTGACCAAATACGCCGAAATCGCAGTCATCTTCACATCCGGAAGACGCCGAAGTTCGACGTCCCCTTGATCGGGCCATTGGCGATGGCGGACAGACACATTCCCAGCACGGTGCGGGTGTCGCGTGGATCGATCACCCCGTCGTCATAGAGGCGGCCGCTCAGGAACATCGGCAGCGACTCGGCCTCGATCTGAGCCTCCACGGCCGCGCGCAGGGCGGCGTCGGCGTCCTCGTCGAATTCCTGGCCGCGGGCTTCGGCGGCGGCGCGGCTGACGATGGAAAGCACCCCGGCCAACTGCGTTCCGCCCATCACCGCGGACTTCGCGCTGGGCCATGCGAACAGGAACCGCGGATCGTAGGCGCGCCCGCACATGCCGTAGTGACCCGCGCCGTAGGAGGCGCCGATCAGCAGGGAGATGTGCGGGACGGTGGAGTTGGAGACGGCGTTGATCATCATCGACCCGTGCTTGATCATCCCGCCTTCCTCGTACGCCTTGCCGACCATGTATCCGGTAGTGTTGTGCAGGAACAACAATGGCGTGTCGGCGCGGTTGGCCAGCTGGATGAACTGGGTGGCCTTCTGGGACTCCTCGGAGAACAGCACGCCGCGATGGTTGGCCAGGATGCCGATCGGATAGCCGTGCAACGTCGCCCATCCGGTCACCAGCGAGGAGCCGTAGAGCCCCTTGAACTCGTCGAACTCGGAACCGTCGACGATGCGGGCGATCACCTCGCGCGGGTCGAACGGCACCCGCAGGTCAGAGGGCACGATGCCGAGGAGTTCCTCGGCGTCGTACAGCGGCTCGGCGACCGGCCGCGGGGTGGGGCCGTGCTTGCGCCAGTTCAGCCGCGCCACGATGCGGCGCCCGATCCGGATCGCGTCGGGCTCGTCGACGGCGAAGTAGTCGGCCAGACCCGATGTGCGGGCGTGCATTTCAGCGCCACCCAGTGATTCGTCGTCGGACTCCTCACCGGTGGCCATCTTGACAAGGGGCGGCCCGGCCAGAAATACCTTGGAGCGTTCCTTGATCATCACCACGTGGTCGGACATCCCGGGAATGTAGGCGCCCCCCGCGGTGGAGTTGCCGAAGACCAGCGCGATCGTCGGGACGCCGGCCGCCGAGAGCCGGGTGAGGTCGCGGAACATCTGCCCGCCGGGAATGAAGATCTCCTTCTGCGTGGGCAGATCGGCACCGCCGGACTCCACCAGCGAGATCAGGGGCAGCCGGTTCTCCAGGGCAATCTGATTGGCCCGCAACACCTTCTTCAACGTCCACGGGTTGCTCGTGCCACCCTTGACGGTCGGGTCGTTGGCCACCAGCATGCACTCGACGCCCTCGACCGCGCCGATCCCGGTCACCACGCTGGCGCCGACCGTGAAGTCGCTGCCGTAGGCGGCCAGCGGGCTCAGCTCCAGAAACGGGGAGTCCGGGTCGACGAGCAGTTCGATGCGCTCGCGGGCGGTCAGCTTGCCGCGGTCGTGGTGGCGCGCGACGTACTTCTCGCCGCCGCCGGCCAGCGCCTTGGCGTGCTCGGTGTCCAGCTCGGCCAGTTTGGCGGTCATCACCGCGGCCGCCTCATTGTATGCGGGGGAGCTCGGGTCCAGGGTGGAGCGCAGCGCGGTCACGATTGGAATCCCAACGTCTTGGCGGCCAGCGCGGTGAGGATCTCGGTGGTCCCGCCGCCGATGCCCAGGATCCGCATGTCGCGGTATTGCCGTTCGACTTCGGACTCGGTCATGTAGCCCATCCCGCCGAACATCTGCACCGCCTGGTTGGCGACCCATTCGCCGGCCTCCACGGCGGTGTTCTTGGCGAAGCACACCTCGGCGATCAGATTCGTGTCACCCGCGAGCTGCCGCTCGACCACGTGGTGCGTGTACACCCGCGCCACGTCGATGCGACGGGCCATCTCCGCCAACGTGTTCTGCACCTGTTGGCGCGAGATCAGCGGCCTGCCGAAGGTCTCCCTGTCCCGGCACCACGAAACGGTCAGGTCGAGGCACCGCTGAGCGCTGGCATAGGCCTGCGCGGCCAGCCCGACGCGTTCGGCGACGAACGCTCCGGCGATCTGGACGAACCCGGAGTTCTCGGCACCGATCAGGTTGGCGGCCGGCACCCGGACGTCGGTGTAGGACAGCTCGGCGGTGTCGGAAGATCGCCAGCCCATCTTGTCGAGCTTGCGGCTGACCGCGAAGCCAGGCGCCTGCTTGTCGACCACGATCAGCGAAATCCCCGCTGCGCCAGGACCTCCCGTGCGCACCGCCGTGACGACGTAATCGGCTCTCACGCCGGAGGTGATGTAGGTCTTGGCGCCGTTGATGATGTAGTACGGCCCGTCGCCGTCGGACACCAGCTCAGCGCGGGTGGTCAGATGCCCGACGTCGGAGCCGCCGCCCGGTTCGGTGATCGCGAGGCTGCCGATCAGCTCGCCGCGCAGCGTGGGCCGCACGTACGTGTCGATCAGCCGCCGGTCGCCGGAGGCGATCATGTGCGGCACCGAGATACCGCAGGTGAACAGCGACGCGAACACACCGCCGGGGCAGCCCGCCTGGTGCATCTCCTCGCAGATGATCACCGCATCGGCGCCGTCGCCGCCGCCCCCGCCGACCGACTCGGGAAATCCCGCGCCAAGCAGCCCGGCCTCACCGGCCTTGCGATGCAGGTCCCGGGGCAACTCGCCACTGCGCTCCCACTCGTCCACATGCGGCAGGATCTCGCGTTCGGCGAACGCGCGCACCGATTTTCGTAGTTGTTCGCGTTCGGGGGTGTGCCAGATGCTCAAGCCAACAGCTCCTCGGGTATCTCTGCCGACAACTCGACAGGTATGTCAACGGTCCGGCTGCGCAGCCACTCGCCGAGCGCCTTGGCCTGCGGGTCGAACCGGGCGTGATAGGCCACCCCCTCGCCGAGGATGCCGTCGATAACGAAATTGACCGCCCGCAGGTTGGGCAGCACATGTCGGGTCACGGGCAAATCCGCTGTCTCCGGGAGCAGTTCGCGCAGCTTGTCCACGGTCAGCGCGTGCACCAGCCAGCGCCACTGCGGATCGGTGCGCACCCACACGCCCACGTTCGCGCTGCCGCCCTTGTCGCCGCTTCGAGCGCCGGCGATCGAGCCGAGCGGCACCCGTCGGGTCTCGCCGAACGGCAGCGGCTCGGGCAACGCGAACGGCGGGACCGGCGCGAGCTCCAAGGTCTGTGTGGCGGGTGCGATGTCGACGCGGGAGCCGTCGGCGTGCACCGCCACGTGTGGCACGTCGCCGGCCGCGACGAACGCCGGCCTGAACACCCCGTAGACCTGACCGTCACCCGGCGGGCTGGTGGCGTGGAAGCCCGGATAGCTGGACAACGCCAGTTCTACGGCGGCAGAGGAGAACTTGCGTCCGACGTTGGCCGGATCCGGATCGCGCACCACGCACCGCAGCAGCGCGCTGGCGGTTTCTTCGGTGTCGGCATCCTCATGGTCGGTGCGGGCCAGGGTCCACTCCATCTGGGCGGGTTTGGCCGTCATGCTGGTCTCCAGTTGCCTGCGCACCAGCTCGGCCTTGGCCTCGATGTCCAAGCCCGTCAGCACCAACGTCATCTCGTTGCGGAACCCGCCGATGCTGTTGAGCGACACCTTCAGTGTCGGCGGCGGCGGCTCGCCGCGCACCCCGCCGATGCGCACCCGGTCGGCGCCGTCGGAGGACAGCTCGACGGTGTCGACCCGCAGCGTCGCATCCGGATTGGCATAGCGCGCACCGGTGATCTCGTAGAGCAGTTGCGCTGTGACGGTGTCGACGGTGACCGCGCCTCCGGTGCCGGGGTGCTTGGTGATGACCGACGACCCGTCGGGGTGGATCTCGGCCAGCGGAAACCCGGGACGGATCAAGGCGGTGAGGTCCGGAAAGTCCCGCGCGAAGAACGCGTAGTTGCCCCCGGTGGCCTGCGCGCCGCACTCGATGACGTGGCCTGCGGCGATCGCGCCGGCCAGCCGGTCGTAGTCGGTGCGCTGCCATCCGTGGTGCGCGGCGGCGGGCCCGACGATCACCGACGCGTCGGTCACCCGGCCGGTGACGACGACGTCGGCGCCGGCGTTCAGGCATTCGACGATGCCCCACGCGCCGAGATAGGCGTTGGCCGCCAACACCGAGCCGAAACCGAGCTCGTCGGCCCTGGGCAGCAGGTCGTCGCCCTCGACGTGGGCGACGTTCACCGTCAACCCCAGCCGTTGGGCCAGCGCTCGCACCGCGTCCGCGAGGCCCGCGGGGTTCAGCCCGCCCGCGTTGGCGACGATGCGCACGCCGCGGTCCAGCGCGAGGCCCAGGCATTCCTCGAGCTGCTTGAGGAACGTCTTGGCATAGCCGCGGTCGGGAGCCTTCGCGCGGTCGCGGGCCAGGATCAACATGGTCAGCTCGGCCAGGTAATCGCCGGTGAGGTAGTCCAGATCGCCGCCGGTGAGCATCTCGTGCATCGCCGACAGCCGATCGCCGTAGAACCCCGAACAGTTGCCGATGCGGACCGGACCAGTCACCAGGCCTCCCATCGCGTCACCGGCGTGCCGTGCCGACCAACCGGTAGGTTAGCGATTACCAGCGGTATCGCGTCAAGGCAATCCGTAATTTTGGAGGCTACGCAGCGCGGAGGCTATCCTGAAGGGCAATTGTCGGCGCTGGACGCTTCCCGCGGCGCAAGTTGAATTTCCGGCTCGACCGGTGACCCCCTCACGAGGAGACTTCGATCATGGCTGTGCCCAAGCGCAGAGTGTCGCGCGCGAACACCCGTAGCCGTCGCGCCCAGTGGAAGGCCAAGCGCCCCGAGCTGGTCAGCGTCACCGTCTCGGGCCGCGAGCACAAGGTGCCACGGCGGCTGCTTAAGGCTGCCCGCCTCGGCCTGATCGACCTCGACCGCCGCTAGTTGGTCCGGCACGCCTCTCAGGTCACTCTCAGATAGGGAGATGACACTGTGGCTGTGCGCATATTAGTCGTCGACGACGATCGCGCGGTGCGCGAATCCCTGCGCCGCTCGCTCTCGTTCAACGGATACTCCGTCGAGCTCGCCCAGGACGGTGTCGAAGCTCTCGACGTGATCGCCAGCGACCGGCCCGACGCCCTGGTGCTGGACGTGATGATGCCGCGGCTGGACGGCCTGGAGGTGTGCCGTCGGCTGCGCAGCACCGGCGACGATCTGCCGATCCTGGTGTTGACCGCGCGCGACTCGGTTTCGGAGCGGGTGGCCGGACTGGACGCCGGAGCCGACGACTACCTGCCCAAGCCGTTCGCCCTCGAGGAGCTACTGGCCCGCATGCGAGCGCTGCTGCGCCGCACCTCCTCCGACGACGGCGAAGAGTCGCCCGCGATGACCTTCTCGGACCTGTCGCTGGACCCCGCCACCCGTGAGGTCACCCGCGGCCAGCGCCGGATCAGCCTGACGCGCACCGAGTTCGCGCTGCTCGAGATGTTCATCGCCAACCCGCGCCGCGTGCTGACCCGCAGCCGCATCCTCGAGGAAGTGTGGGGCTTCGACTTCCCGACGTCCGGCAACGCACTGGAGGTGTATGTCGGATATCTCCGCCGAAAGACTGAGGCCGAAGGAGAGCCGCGACTGATCCACACCGTTCGAGGCGTGGGTTACGTGCTGCGCGAGACCCCGCCCTGATGACCGGCCCGAGCTACGGATTTCGGCCACAGCCCGACCCCTCGCTGGCGGTGCCGACCACCAAGTCCGTGTCCCTGCGCTGGCGGGTGATGCTGCTCGCGATGTCGATGGTCGCGATGGTCGTGGTGTTGATGGCGGTCGCGGTATGGGCGGTGGTGTCGCGGGCCCTCTACGACGACGTGGACAACCAGTTGCGCAGCCGGGCCCAGCTGCTGATCGAAAGCGGGTCGCTGCAGGTCGACCCGAGCAAGGCGATCGAGGGCACGGCCTATTCCGACGTCAACGCGATGCTGGTGATCCCGGGCCGGGCGATCTACACGGCGAACCAGCAAGGCGAGACGCTACCGATGGGCGAGCCGGAGAAGGCGGTGCTGCGGGGTGATCTGATCATGTCGCTGCGGACCGCCAACCACCAGCGGGTGCTGGCGATGCGGCTGTCCAACGACAGCTCGCTGCTGATCTCCAAGAGCATGGCCCCGACGACGCAGGTGCTCAAACGGTTGGGCACCGTGTTGTCGATCGTGGGTGGTATCGGGGTGGCGGTGGCCGCCATGGCAGGCGGCGCGGTCGCCCGTGCCGGCCTGCGCCCGGTGGCACGGCTGACCGAGGCCGCCGAACGGGTGGCCCGCACCGACGACCTACGGCCTATCCCCGTCGTGGGCAGCGACGAACTCGCAAGGCTCACAGAGGCTTTCAATATGATGCTGCGGGCGCTCGCGGAGTCGCGGGAACGACAGGCCCGATTGGTCACCGACGCCGGCCACGAACTGCGCACCCCGTTGACGTCGCTGCGCACCAACGTGGAGCTGCTGATGGCGTCGATGGCCCCCGGTGCGCCGCGGCTGCCGGACGAAGAGATGGCCGGTCTGCGTGCCGACGTGATCGCTCAGATCCAGGAATTGTCCACGCTGGTCGGCGATCTGGTCGATCTCACCCGCGACGACGCCGGCGTGATCATTCACGAACCAGTCGACATGACCGAGGTCATCGACCGTTCACTCGAGCGGGTTCGGCGCCGCCGCAACGATATCGAGTTCGACGTGCAGGTCATGCCGTGGCAGGTCTACGGGGACGGTGCCGGGCTGGGCCGCGCGGTGCTCAACCTGTTGGACAACGCCGCGAAATGGAGCCCTCCGGGCGGGCGGGTCGTCATCCGGTTGACCCAGATCGACCCGTTGCACGCCGAGCTGGTGGTGTCCGACGAGGGCCCGGGAATACCGCCGCAGGAACGGCAATTGGTGTTCGAGCGGTTCTTCCGGTCCGCGTCGGCGCGGGCGATGCCGGGCTCCGGTCTGGGATTGGCGATCGTCAAGCAGATCGTGGTCAAACACGGCGGCACGCTGTGGGTGGAGGACGCGGTGCCCGGCGGACAACCTCCCGGCACCGCCATGCACGTGGTGTTGCCGGGACGACCGATGCCTGCCGACGACGCCGACACCGACACGCCGCGCTGACGTCGGCGTGGACCGGGCCGACGTCGCCGATGATTAATGGGCGCATTACTGGGCAAACACAACTCAGAGCATGTCCCGAAAATTCTCTAAGTGGATTCTCAGCCCACTTGGGCACATTCGGCGTTGCTCGACCGTTGACCTTGATGAGCACGCACGCCGCCGTAACAGAAAGAAGAGCACCACAGCGTCATGACAAACCATCCGAGGTATTCGTCGCCGCCACCACCGTCGGGTCGTCGGCCCGGCGGCCAGCAGAACGCGGGACCCGGTTACCCCGGTGCTCAGCGGCCCGGCCCCTACCAGCAGCCCTACGACTGGCGCTACGCGACACAGCAGCAACAGCAGCAGTCGGCGGCGTTTCGTGCGCCGTATGACCCGTACCGACCGATGGCCGGCGGGCCGTCCGGGCTGCCTCCTCAAAAGCGTTCGCGGACAGGGGTATTGACGCTGGGCGCGATCGCGGTGGCGATGGTCTCCGCGGGCATCGGCGGCGGCGTAGCGGTGCTGGCACAGCCCGATCTGCCCGCGGCGACGTCGACGCTCAACGGGGCGGCGCCGACGGTGCCTGCCGCCAGCCTGCCCGCCGGTTCCGTCGAACAGGTCGCGGCCAAGGTGGTGCCCAGCGTGGTCAAACTCGAGGTCAATCTCGGCCGTCAATCCGAGGAAGGCTCCGGCATCATTCTCTCGTCGGACGGGCTGATCTTGACCAACAACCACGTCATCTCGGCCGCGGGCCCGGCGCCCCGCGGTGGCCCGGCCAATGCCGAGACCAAAGTGACGTTCTCCGATGGCCACACCACTTCGTTCAGCGTCGTCGGCACCGATCCGAGCAGCGACATCGCGGTAGTGCGCGCGGAGGGCGTGTCCGGTCTGACGCCCATCACGATCGGATCATCGGCGGATCTGCGGGTCGGCCAGGACGTGGTGGCGATCGGCTCACCGCTCGGCCTCGAGGGCACGGTGACGACCGGCATCATCAGCGCGCTGAACCGGCCCGTCGCGGCCGGCGGTGACGCCCGCAACCAGAACACCGTCCTCGATGCGATCCAGACCGACGCCGCGATCAACCCGGGCAACTCCGGTGGTGCGCTGGTCAACATGAACGGCGAACTGGTCGGGGTGAACTCGGCGATCGCCACGCTCGGTGGCGACGCGGGTCCGCAGGCCTCCAGCGGGTCGATCGGGCTCGGGTTCGCGATCCCGGTGGACCAGGCCAAGCGCATCGCCGACGAGTTGATCAAGAACGGCTCGGCCTCCCATGCCTCGCTGGGTGTTCAGGTCACCAGCGACGCGTCCATCGACGGCGCGCGGATCGTGGAGGTCACCCGCGATGGCGCAGCCGCCGCGGCCGGGCTGCCGAGCGGGGTCGTGGTGACCAAGGTCGACGGCCGGGTCATCAACAGCGCCGACGCGCTGGTGGCCGCGGTCCGGTCGAAGGCCCCCGGTGATCAGGTGACGCTGACGTATCTGGACAACTCAGGTAAACCGCAGACCGTGCAGGTCACGCTCGGCAAGGCGCAGCAGTGACGGCCACAACGAGGACCGGGTCACGTGGAACCACATTGACAGTGGCCGCGCCGGCGTCGCTGCCCGCATATACGGTTGCACTCATGGAACAACCAGGCGAGTTGGTGGGCCGGGCACTGGTCGTCGTCGTCGACGACCGCACCGCACACGGCGACGAAGAGGACCACAGCGGTCCGCTGGTGACCGAGTTGCTCGGCGAGGCCGGGTTCGTGGTCGACGGCGTGGTCGTGGTGTCCGCCGACGAAGTCGAGATCCGCAACGCGTTGAACACCGCGGTGATCGGGGGAGTCGACCTGGTGGTGTCGGTCGGTGGCACCGGGGTCACCCCGCGCGACGTCACGCCCGAAGCGACGCGGGAGATCCTCGACCGCGAACTTCTCGGCATCGCCGAAGCGTTGCGCGCGTCGGGGTTGTCCGCGGGCATCGTCGAAGCCGGAGTGTCCCGCGGGCTCGCCGGAGTCTCGGGCAGCACGCTGGTGGTCAACATCGCGGGGTCGCGGGCGGCGGTGCGCGACGGTATGGCGACGTTGGGCCCGTTGGCGACCCAGATCATCGGCCAGCTCTCCAGCCTGGAAATTTGACGTACGAGTCAGCCGCTTGCTGATCCATTGTGATCTTCATCACACCAAAGGGGCCCGCGATGGGAGACGTGCCCAAGCGTTCGCGCGAGGAGATCGACAAGATCTTCGGTGATCCATTGCCGGCCAAAGAAACTGACGAGGACGACATTTCCCGTCGCGGCCAGGACGTCGCACACGAGCGATGGTTGCGAGACAACGTGCCGCCTCACCACGAGTGATCAGCGATCCGAGAACCGACTTGCCGGGCCGCGCCTGATGGTCGTGGCCGCCCAGGTGGTCACCCGAAGGGGGTATGACGGGTCGCTTCGTGCGGCCCCTATGCTGGGCATGCGTTCCAGTAGCGATCCGGGCGCGCGCAGGTTGGGTAAATGTGGAGGTCAGTAACGATTCGCGGGCTGCGGGCGATCACTCGTTGCCGGGGTAATTGACCGACCGTTATGTTCCTCCTGTCGAAGGATGAGCAAGACGTAAGTACCGCGTATGGGGTTTCTCATTCGCATCACATGGGGCTGCTGAGTCGTGTGTGGTGTAGCGGTACGGCCAGGCACGACGGGACAACGCACGCTGGGCCAGCCGGGCTTGGCGTCGACATAGCTAGGGAGATCATGAAGGCAATCAGTCGGGTGCTGATCGCGTTGGTTGCGGCCGTCGCGTCTCTGTTCGTGAGTACGGGCACCTCTCACGCGGGCCTGGATAATGAGCTGAGCCTGGTTGATGGTCAGGATCGCACGTTGACGATCCAGCAGTGGGATACCTTCCTCAACGGTGTGTTTCCGTTGGACCGCAACCGGCTTACCCGCGAGTGGTTTCATACCGGTCGAGCGGAGTACATCGTGACCGGCCCCAACGCCAACAAATTCGAGGGCACGTTGGAGCTGGGTTATCAGATCGGCTTTCCGTGGTCGTTAGGCGTGGGCATCAACTTCAGCTACACCACCCCGAACGTGTTGTTCGACCAGGCACCGCTGGTGCTGGGTCCGCTCGACGCCCTCGGCTTCGGCTTCCTGACCACCCCGAACCTGTTTCCCGGCGCGTCGATCAGCGCGGATCTGGGCAATGGTCCGGGTATTCAGGAGGTCGCGACGTTCTCGGTGGACGTCAAGGGTCCTGAGGGCGGTGTGGCGGTGTCGAATGCTCATGGCACGGTGACCGGTGCTGCCGGTGGTGTGTTGTTGCGTCCGTTTGCCCGGTTGATCTCCTCGGCCGGTGACAGCGTCACCACGTATGGCGAGCCCTGGAACATGAACTGACGATGAACTGACGCAGGCGAAGATTCTCCCAGGCAACGGCCCCCGGAAACCCCGGGGGCCGTTTTCGTCGGTTTCGTCAAAATGTCGCCGAGATTGCCGCACGGTGAATAAAAGTAGGGGAGCTAAGTGGTCTTGATCACAAGGGGCGCCGACGCATGCGGGTCTGCAAAAATTTCGTTTGCGCGGGCGACTGCCCGTTGACGTCGGGGCCGAGTGCTTGTCACGTGCGGTTCTGGGCTGAGTGATCGCGAAATCGCAACCACAGATTTGTCATCGCGGTCAGCGACACGTCGAGATCGCGACCCGCGCAAGGGAAGGCGAGCAAGCCTCGTTCGCGTTGCCGGTTCACCATCCGACCGTTATGTTCCTCCTGTCAATGATGAGCACAACGTAAGAGCAGCATGTGGCGCCTCTCATCTGCACCGCATGAGGCTCCTCGGGAAGCGGACAACCCACGCTGGGCCAGCCGGGCTTGGCGTCGACATAGCTAGGGAGATCATGAAGGCAATCAGTCGGGTGCTGATCGCGTTGGTTGCGGCCGTCGCGTCTCTGTTCGTGAGTACGGGCACCTCTCACGCGGGCCTGGATAATGAGCTGAGCCTGGTTGATGGTCAGGATCGCACGTTGACGATCCAGCAGTGGGATACCTTCCTCAACGGTGTGTTTCCGTTGGACCGCAACCGGCTTACCCGCGAGTGGTTTCATACCGGTCGAGCGGAGTACATCGTGACCGGCCCCGATGCCGAAGAGTTCGAGGGCACGTTGGAGTTGGGTTATCAGATCGGCTTTCCGTGGTCGTTAGGCGTGGGCATCAACTTCAGCTACACGACTCCGAACGTGTTGTTCGACCAGGCGCCGTTGGTGCTGGGTCCGCTCGACGCCCTGGGTTATGGCTTCCTGACCACCCCGAACCTGTTTCCCGGCGCGTCGATCAGCGCGGATCTGGGCAATGGTCCGGGTATTCAGGAGGTCGCGACGTTCTCGGTGGACGTCAAGGGTCCTGAGGGCGGTGTGGCGGTGTCGAATGCTCATGGCACGGTGACCGGTGCTGCCGGTGGTGTGTTGTTGCGTCCGTTTGCCCGGTTGATCTCCTCGGCCGGGGACAGCGTTACCACGTATGGCGAGCCCTGGAACATGAACTGACGCAAGCGAAGATTCTCCCAGGCAACGGCCCCCGGAAACTCCGGGGGCCGTTTCGCTTGTGGTTCAGGACTTGTCGGCGCTCGTGGTCTTCGCGGTGTCCGGACTCGGTCCGGTGCCCGGGCCGCTGACATGCTTGCCGGAGGAGCCGTTGGTTTCGGCGAGGATGTTGCGGATCTCGGTCAGCAGCGACAGTTCGGTGTCCTGAGCCTGCTCGAGCTCGCCCCGCTGGCGCAGCCTGTTGTAGGGCACCACCACGAGGAAATAGACCACCGCGGCGACCAGGATGAAGTTGATCAGACCGGACAACAGGATGTTGAGATCGATGGTCTCGCCACCGCCGATGTTGATTCGCAGAATGCCGTAGTCGGATTCACCGCCCGCCCCAACACGATTGATCAACGGTTGGATGATGCTGTCGGTGAAACGGGTGACCAGCCCGGTAAACGCCGTGCCGATGACCACCGCGACCGACAGGTCGACGATGTTGCCGCGAGCGAGAAATTCCTTGAACCCCTTCAGCATGGTGTCTCGATCCCTCCGTGCAGTGGTGTTGGCTGACAGACATGCCACGTTAGTCCGATGGAACTGCGCTGACGGCGGATCGACGTGAGCTCGCCGCGTTTCGTGATCAGTGAAAGGTGAGCGTCACGGCCGAAACCAGCGTGGCCGCCGCGACTTCGTTGGCAGCCCGGGCAGGTAGCGCCACCAACACCGCTCGCTCACCACCGCTGCCTGCGCCCGTCGGCCTTTCGGACACCACCACCACGACCGCGTTCGTGGCGATCACGCTGGGTTTGGCCGTCGTCTCGGCACCGGCCGTCAGCACGTCGACGACGTCGCCGGGGCGCACGAGATCGAGCAGCGCCGGATCCTCGAGACGTAACGGCACGATTCGCGCGTCGGGGCCCGCAGCCGATTCGGCCAGCCGCGGACCGAGCAGTCGGACATCGGTGAGCGCTTCGCCGCGCCGGGCCGGGCCGGCAAGCGTCGCACCGACAACGGCGCTCAGATCGGCGTGTGTGCCGTCCGGAATCATTGTGGCGGAGCGGGATTCGAGGTCGACGTCCGCGGCGCTGAGTTTCCTGCCCGGCGCCAGATCGTGCGCGGCGACGACGACATCGACCCGCTGGTCGTCGGGATCGGGACGCAGGGCCGCGACGGCGGCCAGCACGACAAGCACACCCGCCGCGACGCGGCGCGCGGCCAACGTGCGGGTCCAGTCGGGGCGTAGCGCGTCATGAAGTCGGCTCATCGCCGACGGGTTCAGAGATTCCCCCATACCGCCAAACTAGGCAGCGAATCGCCGTGATGGTGCGAGCTGGACGCCCGCCTGTGGATAACCGCCGGAGGCTAGCTGGACGCCGCGGCGGCCGGCGTCGAACTTGACGAACTCGAGCTCGAACTCGACGAGGTGGAACTCGAACCGGAGTCGCTGGCCGAACTCGACTTCTCCGACTTCTCGGACTTCTCCGACGAGGCGCTCATCGAGCTGGTCGACTTGCCGTTGGAGGAGCTCTTGCCCGCTTCTCGGCTGTCGGTGCGATAGAACCCGCTGCCTTTGAAGACCACACCCACGTTGCCGAACAGCTTGCGCAGGCGGCCGTTGCACTTCTTACATGTGGTCAGCGTGGCGTCGCTGAAGGACTGCACGGCGTCGAACCGGTCATCGCATTCAGTGCACGCATAGGAGTAGGTGGGCACGCGAACCTCCGAGGTGGTCAAACAACTTAGCACTCTACCGTGTCAAGTGCTAGAACCGCTATGTGGGTTGCGTCATTCCCGCTTGTCGACCGGTTTCGCGAGCGTGACCAGGCCGCGGCGGGGCGTCAGCGCGTGAGTCATCGGGATGTCGTGCGGCTCGGCGGGCAACTCGTCGATCAACTCGTCGTCGCGCACCACCGCGATGATCCGCGCACCCGGGGCGGCCAGCCGTAGCGATCGGTCGTAGAACCCCGCACCCCGGCCGAGCCGCGTCCCGGTCCGGTCGACGGCCAGCGCGGGCACCAGGATCATCGACGCCTCCGCGATCGCTTCGGCGGCCAGCCACGGCGGTCCTGGCTCGCGCAGCCCGAACCGCGCGTCGACCAACCCGGCTGGCCGGTACTCACCCCACTGCAGGGGCAGCGGGACACCCGCCGCGTCATGGCGCGCCACCGGAAGCAACACCCGGACCCCTCGGCGGTATAGCGCATCGACGAGTTCCGTTGAGCCCGGCTCGGAGCCGACGGGCACATAGGCGCAGACGGTCCGGGCGTCGGACACGAGCGTGGCGAGATGCGTGACCAAGGCGTGCGCCTCGGCGTCGTGCTCATGCGGCGGAGACGCGCGGCGGGTCGCAAGGATCGTGGCGCGCAGGTCGGCTTTCGTCACGCCCACCGCACCACCTCCAAACCAGGAACCTTGGGAGGTTAAACCAACCGCGAGGGGGTTAATGTGTGAACGATGACACGGCATTCGAAAGCGATACCGCTCACGGCGGTGGTCCCGGCGGCTGGGCTGGGGACGCGATTCCTGCCTGCGACCAAAACCGTGCCCAAAGAGCTGCTGCCGGTGGTGGACACCCCCGGCATCGAGCTGGTGGCGGCGGAGGCAGCGGAGGCCGGCGCCGAGCGGTTGGTCATAGTCACCTCCGAGGGCAAGGACAGCGTCGTCGCGCACTTCGTCGAGGATCTGGTGCTGGAAGGCACGCTGGAAGCCCGCGGTAAGAAGTCGATGTTGGAAAAGGTGCGCCGCGCACCGGCACTGATCAAGGTCGAGTCGGTGGTGCAGGCCGAACCGCTCGGTCTCGGGCACGCGGTCAGTTGTGTCGAGAACGTGCTCGGCCCCGACGAAGACGCCATCGCGGTGCTCTTGCCCGACGACCTGGTGGTGCCGAGCGGAGTGCTCGAGACGATGGCGAAGGTCCGGAGCAAACGCGGCGGCTCGGTGCTGTGCGCGATCGAGGTCCCCAGCGAGGACATCAGCGCCTACGGCGTGTTCGACGTCGAAACCGTTCCCGACGCGGACAATCCCGACGTGTTGCGGGTCAACGGCATGGTCGAGAAGCCCAAGGCCGAGGACGCGCCGTCGCCCTATGCCGCCGCCGGCCGCTACATCCTCGACCGCGCGGTGTTCGATGCGATCAAGCGCGTAGCGCCTGGTGCGGGTGGCGAAATCCAACTGACCGACGCGATCGCGCTGATGATCGACGAGGGCCATCCCGTGCACGTGGTCGTGCACCGCGGCTCTCGACACGACCTGGGAAATCCCGGCGGCTACCTCAAGGCTGCGGTTGACTTTGCATTGGAGCGCGAGGACTACGGGCCCGAATTGCGGCGCTGGTTGGTAGAGCGACTGGGCTTGACCGAACGGTAGATCCACGCGCCCGCAGCCGCCCGGTCGGCAACATGGGGAGAGCCCCCGCAAGGCAGAAAGGCGTGTTGTGCGTTCGGTGGAGGAGCAGCAGGCTCGGGTAGCGTCCGCCGCGGTGGCTCCCCGGCCTGTCCGGGTGGCGATCGCGGAAGCCCAAGGGCTGATGTGCGCCGAAGAGGTGGTCACCGAGCGTCCGCTGCCCGGGTTCGACCAGGCGGCCATCGACGGATATGCCGTGCGCAGCGTGGACGTGCTCGGGGTCGACTCGGGCGACTCCGAAGACGGGGCCGACGGCTCGTCGGAGCGCGAGATCAGCCTGCCGGTGATGGGGTACATCGAGGCGGGGGCACGCACCCCCAGCCGGCTGCAGCCACGCCAAGCCGCGCGGGTGCAGACCGGCGCGCCGATGCCGACGCTCGCCGACGCGGTGCTGCCGCTGCGCTGGACCGACGGCGGTGACTCGCGGGTGACCGTGCTGCGCGGCGTGCGTTCCGGGGCCTATGTCCGCCGCACCGGCGACGACGTGCAACCCGGCGACGTCGCCGTGCGGGCGGGCACCATCATCGGACCGGCGCAAGTCGGGCTGCTCGCCGCGGTGGGGCGCGAACGCGTGCTGGTGCATCCGCGGCCGCGGCTGTCGGTGATCAGCGTCGGCGGTGAACTGGTCGACATCTCCCGCACACCCGGCAACGGTCAGGTGTACGACGTGAACTCGTACGCGTTGGCCGCCGCGGGCCGAGACGCCGGCGCCGAGGTGAACCGGGTGGGCATCGTCGACTCCAACCCGGTGAAGCTTCGGGAAGTGGTGGAGGGCCAACTCAACCGCGCGGAGGCACTGGTCATCGCCGGCGCGGTCGGTGGGGCCGCCGCCGAAGGTGTGCGGTCGGTGCTCACCGAACTGGGTGACATGGAAGTCACCCGCATCGCGATGCATCCCGGCTCGGTTCAGGGCTTCGGTCAGCTCGGGCCGGAAGGCGTGCCGGTGTTTCTGCTACCCGCCAACCCGGTCAGCGCGTTGGTGGTGTTCGAGGTGATGGTGCGTCCGCTGATTCGGTTGTCGCTGGGCAGACGCCAGGCGCATCGGCGGATCGTGCAGGCCAGGACGCTGTCGCCGATCAGCTCGGTGCCCGGTCGAAGAGGTTATCTGCGCGGGCAGCTGATGCGCGATCAGGACACCGGTGAGTACTTGGTGCAGGCGCTCGGCGGCGCGCCGGGGGCGTCGTCGCACCTGCTGGCCACGCTGGCCGAGGCCAACTGTCTGGTGATCGTGCCCAGCGAAGCCGAGCAGATCCGCACGGGCGAAATCGTCGACGTCGCGTTCCTGGCCCAGCGCGGCTGATCAGCGCGGCCGACGTGAACTTCTGGCGGTCCAGTTCCCAGCACCCCGGTTGGCCGTTGCCCGTAGGCCCGCTTCGGGTCGCCGCCGGAATGGTGCGGCTGCGGCCGGTCCGGCTGCGCGACGGCGCGCAATGGAGCCGCATCCGGGTGGCCGACCGGGCCCATTTGGAACCGTGGGAACCCGCCACAGGCATGGATTGGGATGTCCGACATGCCGTTACGGCGTGGCCGACGGTGTATTCGGGACTGCGGGCGGAGGCCCGCAAGGGTCGCATGCTGCCGTATGTCATCGAGCTCGACGGCCAGTTCTGCGGCCAGCTCACGATCGGCAACGTGACACACGGGGCGCTGCGGTCGGCCTGGATCGGTTACTGGGTGGCGAGCTCTGTCACCGGCGGTGGGGTGGCCACCGCCGCGTTGGCGTTGGGTGTCGACCACTGCTTCGGCCCGGTCTCGCTGCATCGCGTCGAGGCGACGGTGCGGCCGGAGAACGCGGCGAGCCGCGCGGTGCTGGCAAAGGTCGGCTTCCGCGAGGAAGGCCTGCTGCGCCGCTATCTCGACGTCGACGGGGCGTGGCGGGACCACCTGCTGGTTGCGATCACCGTGGAGGAGATCGACGGATCGGCGGTCTCGACGCTGGTGCGCCGGGGTCGCGCGGCCTGGGCTTAGCCCTCCTGGCGACGTCGCTCTCGCGGTTGTCGCTTCTGGCACCGCGACGTCGTTTTCGCGAGGTGTGCAGGAGGGCTGTGCGCGGGGGTCAAATTGCAACCCTCGTGCAGATTTCGCGACACGACCTTGTTACAAATGTGACATTTGTGGCTGGTGGTGCTTGTCAGCAGTGAATTACAGGTGTGTAATTGTCTCGGCGCGCCGCCCACGGATGCGCTGGTCACAGACCTAGCCTGATGGGGAAAGGAGCAGGCGCAATGCCAAGCATCCCCCAATCCCTGCTGTGGATATCCCTCGTCATCCTCTGGTTGTTCGTGCTCGTCCCGATGCTGATCAGCAAGCGGGACGCGGTACGCAGGACCAGCGACGTGGCGCTGGCGACGCGGGTACTCAACAGCGGCCGCAACGCCCGGCTGTTGCGACGGCCCCGGCCGGCGGCCGGCCACGCCAGCGACCCGGACTGGCGCCCCGCCGAAGACGACGACTTCGACGACGCCGTCGACGACGAACCGGTCTCGCGCGAGCGATCGCTGGTGCGTGCGGCGGCGGTCGACGTCGAGCAGGACGCGGAGCCGGAGTACCTCGACGTCGACGTCGTGGGGGAGGACTCCGGCGCGCTGCCGGTCGGCGAGTCCGCGATGGCTGACGCCGAGGAGCCCGACGCCGAAACCGGCGAGCTGACACTGGAATTCGAGGAGCCCGCCGATGACGAGCCCGTCGAGGCGCGCAGTGAGTCCGAGGGTGCCGACGACGAGTACGAATACGTCGACGACTCGTCGGGGCTGGAGGCGCCGTCGGAGACCGACCTGAAGCTCGCCGATTCGATGAGTGCCGCGCGACGCCGCAGGCACGAATCCAAGACCGCCGCCGCGGTGAGCGCCCGCAAGTACAAATTCCGCAAGCGGATGCTGACGGCGATGACGGCGATGCTAGTGGCATCCGCCGTCGCGGCGGCCACCCTGACACCGTCGTTGTGGTGGCTCTGCGGCGCGGTCGGCGGCGTGACGGTGCTCTACCTGGGCTATCTGCGCAGGCAGACCCGCATCGAGGAGCGGCTACGGCGGCGCAGAGCCCAGCGGCTCGCCCGGTCGCGGCTCGGTGTGGCGAACACCCACGACGGCGAACTCGACGTCGTGCCGTCGCGGCTTCGGCGCCCGGGCTCGGTGGTGCTGGAGATCGACGACGAGGATCCAGACTTCGAGCACCTGGAATACACGGCATTCGCTCGGGGTTTCGACCTGCCGAGGGCAGCGGGTCAGTAAGCCGGCTTCTCGTTATCGATTTTCGGGGGCCGCGGGCAGGCTGGTAGCCTGCTATCGGTACCAGGGGCTATGGCGCAGTTGGTAGCGCGACTCGTTCGCATCGAGTAGGTCAGGGGTTCGATTCCCCTTAGCTCCACCACGATTGGGCAGCGGATTCGCCGCCTCGGCGCGTCATCGCTTCGAGCCAGTCCGCAGCTGGTCCGCAGCAGATTTGATTGCCGCGTCGAGATTGTCCGCAACGATGTCCAGATCGTCGTCGAAAAAGTCGGCGTAAACGTCGAGCGTCATCGACGCCTTGGCGTGGCCGAGCATCCGTTGCACCGCTTTGACATTCGCGCCCGCCGATACCGCAAGGCTCGCCGCAGTGTGCCGCAGATCGTGGGGAGTGATCGATGGGAATGTGTCGTCGGCCTTCTGGCAGACCTTCACCGCGGGCCCGAACACACGCGCGCGGTAGTTGGAATTGCGCAGCACGCCGCCGCGCATATCGGTGAACACCAGCGCGTCGCGGGCATTGCCGGCCATCAGCGCCGCGAGCTCGTCGGCCAGCGACGCAGGGAACGGCACCGAGCGACGCTCCCACGTCTTCGGAGTGCTCCACACCAGGCCGCCCGACTCGGTGACCGAACGCGACACGTTCACCCGGCGCCGCAACATATCGAAGTCCTGCACGCGCAGCGCCGCCATCTCACCCCACCGAAGGCCGGTATAGGAGAGGAATCGGACAACCTCGGGATGGCGGTCGACGGCCCCGGCGAGCGCCGCAACCTGCGCATGGCTCAGATAGCCACGGTCAGCGTGCTTGCGTTTCGGCAGCTTCACACCGTCGCACGGGTTGCGCGGGATCCGGCGGCGGGCAGTCGTTGGCCGACCGCGCAGCCGGCATTCCTGGCTTGTGGGGGCTGGTCGGATCGCTGAACAGTTCCAATCCCACTGAGAACCTCGCCAACTGGGGCAACAACACGATCGACTGGCTGGGTAACTTCGCCGCCGGCGCGGTGACCCGGCTCGGCACGTCGCTGTGGAAGGGTGCGCTCGGCCTCGTCGGCCTCGAGAACAGCATCCTCTCACCCGACAACGAGTGGTTTCAGGCCGCGGCGAAGTCGGCGGGGTTCTTCCTCGGCAACGACGGCCCGTTCGCCACGCTGCTCGGCCAGCCAGGCGACGCGACCTCAGCGACGAAGGCGGCGACGCCGAAGCAGTTACGCGAAGGCCAGGACCGCATCACCGACAAGGACAACGCCGTCGCCGTTGCGTTGGCCCGGCTCAACGAGCTACCGGCGGATGCCAAGGAATCGCAGCGACTCTCGGCGCAGAACGCGCTCGACAAGGCTCGCCGCGAGGCCGAACAGGCCCGCACCGACTACGCGGCACTGACCAGCGGCGGCGCAGCCACCACGGGTTCGACGGGCCAACTCTCCTACGAGATGTTGCCGTCGATCGGGTCACGCGGCAGCGAACGCGGCCTGCAGGTCAACACACTCACGACCGCGCGGGCGATCGCCGCGACGTTCCCACAGATCCGCGAGATCGGCGGATACCGCCAAGATCCGCTGAAGTGGCACCCCAACGGTCTGGCGATCGACGTGATGATCCCGAACTGGGACACACCGCAGGGCAAGGCGCTCGGCGACCAGATCTATTCGTTCGTCATGGGTCACGCCGACACGCTCGGCATCGACCGCTCGGCGACGCTGTGGCAGGTCAAAGACCACTTCAACCACCTACACATCGCCACCACCGGCGGCGGCTACCCGGCGACCCACGACATCGGCGGCCGGGTTCCTCCCGGCCTGTCTGTGGTGTCGAACCAGACCGGCGGCGACGAGTACATCCTCAACCGGCCGCAGGCGATGGAAGCAGCCGCCGCGCTCGAGGCGCGACGCATCCTGCCGACCCCGCCGCCGCGGCCCGGCGGATTCCAGCAGGTGCCTGACGCGCACCTCAAGCAGATCCCCGGCGGTGAACGCATCGCGCCATCAGGGCCGGCAGAACCGGCCCCGGCGCCAGGCGCTCCGAGCGAACCGACGCCGACGATTCCGCACGGCCCAGCACCGGGCGCGGGACCGGCGCCGTCGATCGCAATCCAGCCCACGGTGGCGCCGCCGCCCGGCGGCGGCGGGGGAGGCGGGAACAACAACCACCCCGCGCTGAACCAGGCGATCTCGTCCGGTGCGGCCACGCTGGGCAACCTCGCCTCAACTGCCGCGAGTTTCGGGCTGGGCGGTGGCCCGCTCGGCGGGGCGGCCGGATCGCTGATCAGCGGCCTGTTTCAGCAGGGCGGCAAGATCGCCCAAGGCGTCGCGAACGTCGCGAGTTCTTTCCTGATCGGCAACGTCACCGGCGGCACCACCCCCGAGGCGTACGGGCGCACGCTGCGCTCACGCCAGAACGTGCCCGTCACCGCGGCCGACCGAGGCGGCAACAAGAGCTACATATTCAACGGCATCAGCGACATCGGCAGGCTCACATAGGAGCTCGACCTGCGCGACGCCGTCGAACAGCAGGCAACTCTCGCTCACCGTCCAGCGAGGGTCGGATGATGACCGCCCACCAGTGCGATCCGCACCTGAGAACAACCGGGTACGGGCCTCTGACCCGATCGAGAGTCCTGCGCCTGCTGCTGACGCCGTTTGACGACGGGCCGGCCGAGGTCGAAAGCATCGCCGCCGTGGTGCTACACGAGGTCAAACCGTGTGCCGATTGCTTGACCGGCATGCTGCTGCTGATGACCGAGGTGGCGTATGCGCTTGTACCGGAGGCCGCCCGGCGGCAGGTGGTTGTGAATTGGGAGAGGCAGCTCATCGAGGCCCTGGACCAGATTGGCGGCCAGCGACCCACGTGATGCAGCTAAGGAGTGTGACACCGTGCCCGAAATCGAGCTGACGAACGTGGCCCCGGCCGGAGTGGAGCAGTGGCCCACAGGAGTCGGGTTGGGTGTGCAGTACCACGACGGTCCGCCGGGGCCGAACGGCACCGCGAACACGTTCGTCGTCACCGATCGAATCATCGGCGGCCGCGCCATCGAACCGACCGGCCATTCGATTGAAGGCCGCGCATCCGTCGACTACGGCCATCGGCCAGAGCAGCACGTCGTTGAGGTGACTAGCTGTACTCAGCCATCAGGTTGGTCGCAGTCGGCTGATGGGTGGTAGTCCCTGGAGTGCGCTGTGGCGGCGTTGAGTGTTGTAGAACTCGACCCAGGGTGCAAGGGCTTGGGTGCGGTCGGCGTTTGAGGCGAACACCCGGCGATATGACCATTCGCATTGCAGTGTGCGGTTATAGCGCTCCACCTTGCCGTTCTGCCATGGGCAGTGCGGCTTGATGAACAGGTGTTTGGCGTGCAGCTGGTCAATGACGGCGGCCACGTGTGCTGAGCGTCGATAGCTCAGATGGTTGTCGGTGATCACGCGTTCGATGTGCGAAATGCCCTGTGATTGAAAGTAGCGCGCCGCGCGAGCGATGAACTCGGCACAGGTCGGTCCTTTTTCATCGGCATGGATCTCCGAGTACGCGAGCCGGCTGTGATCATCGACCATCGAGTGGACATAGTCATAGCCGATGCCGCGTCCGCGGACCTCTTCGCTGCGCCCGTGAGCGCGCCACCCGCCTCCGTCAGGGATGCGGCCGAGTTTCTTGACATCGACGTGGACCAGTTCACCAGGATGGTTGCGTTCATACCGCCGTGTGGTGGCCTTCGATGCCTTGATCACCGCGCCGGTCATTGGATCGCAGTCACGCAGGTAGGGCACATTTCGGCGCCGCAGGATTCGTCCGACGGTGCGCGCGGGCAGCCCGAGCTGGGGGCCCAGCCAGTCCTGGCCCCGACGATGCTTGCGCCGGGCAGCGATCACCTGACGCTCCACGCGCGCTGACGCCTTTGTCGGGCAGTGGTGCGGTCGTGAGGACCGATCGTGCAATCCGGCCTCGCCTTCAGCGGCGTAGCGGCTGATCCAGGTGTGAACACACTTGCGCGAGATACCCATCGCCGCGGCGATGTGTGCCTGTTTCCACCCTTGTTGGTGGCGCTGCACGATCAGCATCCGGCCGTGCAGCGTGGTGCGGGCATTACCGTGGGACACGAGAACCTCCGGGTTAGCGATGGGCCTTCGACAAGCCACACCTCACCCGGAGGTTCTCCTCACATCAAGCCAACACGCCTGCTACCAACGTCATGACCGGGTACAACTAGCGCCCCACTCATCACGCACGTCACTGTGTGGCCCGCCGTAGCTCCATGGTCGTTCTGGTCTGCCGAGCTTGCGTCTCCGGTGCAGGCGGAGCCCGGCACGATTCTGCGGATGGACGCGACCACCGGAATGCTCGACGTGACGCCGGTGCCTGGCGATCCGACCTATGTGCCGGTCGCCTCGACGTATCCGACGGGCGTGTTCGTCAACTGGGGCATCGGCTTTGAGGTCGACGGCGCCGCCGTGATCCGTGAGCTGGACTCCGGCGGCGTCGAGGGTGACACCTATGGCGGGGGTGTATATCAGACGGCGATGGCCACGCTGCGGCACCGGGTACTCGTTACCGCGGCGAACGCGGCCAGTGGCGGCAACAACCGCGGCATGGGCGGCGGCGTGCACGGCTCCGACGCCAGCTTCACCGACGGCGTGTTCTTCACCATGGACTCCGGCGCCAGCAGCGGCGGCTGCCAGATCTTCCACAAGAACGGCGCCACCATCACGCCGGTCGGGACGGCCACCGACGACGACAACGACGACAACGACACCCTCGAGCTGCGCCCAACACTCACGGCTGGAGTGTGGACGTACACCGTTTACCGGAACGGCAACCCGACCGCGTGCGCCTGGACCGACAGCAGCAACGCCGCGACGCCCGGCCTGTACACGTGCTTCGCCTTCCAGCACCGCCGCGCCGGCGGACTCGAGTTCTACAGCAACGGGCTACGCGACTTCACGGCGGAGGACTTCTAGCAGCTAGAGTCGCACCAAAAGGCTGAGCGTTACTCTAGGCGGGCTGCCGATCAGCGACTGCAGAGGGGCTCCCAGTATGGCCGTCATCCCTGACGGACGCGTCGACTACGACAAGCTGCTCGAGCTGTTGCTTGAAACCGAGGAAAACCACCTCGATTTCAAATCAGGTGTCGACCTCGACGACAACGCAGATCGGCTGAAGCTGGTCAAGGACATCGTCACGATGTCCAATCGTCCTCCCGGCGGCTACATCCTAATCGGCGTCACTAACGACGGAAAGCCGTGCATGTCACAGGGAACCATCGCTGACCGCCGCGAGTTCGACGGCGCCAAGCTCGGCGACCTCGTGAGGCGCAACATCGAAGGCCAAGTCAACGTCCGCACGGTTGTACACGACCATGACGAATACGAGATCGTCCTGATCTTCGTCGAGCACTCGGGACTGCCAGTTCCGTTCAGCAAGCTCGGCCAGCACCCTGATCCTTCGCTTCCCGACAAGCAGATCGTGATTTTCCGACCGGGCGACATATTCGTACGTGAGGGCGCTCAAAACGTCCCCATTCGAAACGCACACTGGCCAGATCTGCTGTCTGCCTACACCAAGCGGATTCGCGACGAGGCGGGAGACCTAGCCGAGACGGTCATGCGCGAGTTCATCAGCCAGTTCCGCCAGCATCCGACGGGCGCCCCCGCGGAGATTCCGCTGCTTTGGGATATGGACGAAGCGACATTTACCGATGCGGTGGTGGCCATGATAGAGGCGAAAAACGATGTGCGGCTTCGTCAGTTCCTCCGCACACTCCGGAAGTATGTCAACGCTAGTAGCACGCTCGAGGACTGCGAGATGGCACTGGACAGATGGGCCATCTTTTGTGCGCAGGCGACGATTTTCGAGCGCGACGACTTGACGGGCAACGCGATCGCCGCACTATTCGACGCCTACCGCGAGCTGGGCGCTGGCCCCGATCTGACACGAAAGCGCCTAGCGGTCGTCATCCGGATCTACGCCATCGGCAGCCTGGCGGTGCGCATGGCAGCATGGGAGACGGTGCATTCCTTGGTGCTTCGGCCGGTGCCGTCGACTCCGTTCGACAACAGCTGGGTCTACTCCTCTTGGATTCGCCACGCGCAAGTAGAGGCCAGCCGCGCGGGCCTCATCAAGGATGACCGGGGCGGATTCTTGATCTCAGCAGCGCGCGAACTGATGATGAACCAACCGGGAATGCGCCCGGATATCGGCGATGATGAAATCCCGCCCCGGGACGAAGTCACGGCAAATGACGTTCTCCTCAACACGTTGTGCGAATTCGACATCGCCTATTGTCTCGTCGTTGCCGCCGAAGGTACGGGCAAAGGCGCGTTTTACGCCTCTTCCGCCGCTTTCGACGAGGACCGAGCCAAACCGATGGCACTCAAGATCGTTGAGGATTCGAAAGTGCGGAGACTGCTATTCCCAGCGTCAGACGACGATCGGGTCGGCGACGCTCTAGCGCTTGTATATCACCGCACGATCAGGGAATCGGCCAACAACTTAGGCGGTCGATGGTGGACGGCACCGCAGGCTGTGATCGAGTTCATCAATGACAACGGCGGTCCACGGACCTTCGATGACAGTTAGCACTAAGCCGTAGGCGAATCGGCCAAGTCTGACGAGCGGTCACTCCGGATTCTCCACTATCGCAATGCTATTGAACCCCATCTCTTCAATGGCGCGTACGACTTCGCTCGCGGGAATGCCCCGATAAAACGGCGGCGACCCTGATGTGTTCCCAGTGGCGCCAGCTCCGGCCTGACACAGCCCAGACCGCGTGTGGTCGATGACAAGACCGATCACTCGGCCGTCCTGGGCGACGATCGGGCCTCCGCTATTACCAGGCCGCTCGATCGCCGACGTCAGGAAGATCTTGTGTCGCGGGTATCCGCCACACGCTGGCGCCTCCGCCGCAGGGTTTACCACGTGGCCGCGCTCCACCGTGATCACCTGTTCGGTCGTACCGGCAACATAGGGGTAGCCGAACACACGTACTTCGTCACCCCATCTGGGTTGCCGGAAAACCATGCCCGACAGTGCCGGAACGTCTTGCTGGTTGCCAAACTCACCCTCGATGACGGCAACGTCTACTTCTGCATGAGCGCGGACAATGCATTGACGCGACACCCATTGCGCGTCGGGCGGTTTGACTGCCGGATGAATCTCAATCGCCGCAGTGCCGATATTGTGGCCGAACAGTTCCTCGACTACGTGTCTGTTGGTCAGGATATGCGAGCTGTCTAATACGAGCCCGGTCCCAGACGGCTTGCCCTCTCCGCCGCTGATCTGAACTGTAACGGCGTTATAGGAGCGGATGATGAGCTCGGGTCCGAGTATCTCTGAGAGCCACAGGTTGCCCTTGGTCTGAGGCGATCTCGAGCCCTGCGTGACGTACAGCTGACCTTGCATTGGCACGCCTACCATGTCTGCTCGCCAACCACAGGGCAGCAGT
Source organism: Mycolicibacterium pulveris (assembly GCF_010725725.1). Classification (NCBI taxonomy): domain Bacteria; kingdom Bacillati; phylum Actinomycetota; class Actinomycetes; order Mycobacteriales; family Mycobacteriaceae; genus Mycobacterium; species Mycolicibacterium pulveris. The sequence continues at coordinate 3,328,404 of NZ_AP022599.1, forward strand.
ATGCCGTGGCGCGCCATCTCAGCCAGGATCCGCCCAGTTTCCCAGGCATGGCTTGGGATGCTGAGCTTCTGCAGGTACATGGTGAAGTATGCAACTGGCCAGGGGCCGGCCCTTCCGGCATCGGCGGGCTGATTGATCGATCGCGCTATTTCCTCGTCATGAACCAGACCGAAGAAGCGATAGGCTGCCCAAGCGACTGTGAGCCGCCATTCGAGGCTCCCCGGGACAAGCTCTGCGGCTAGCGGGGTGTCTGGCGGATTTTCACCGGGTTCCGACATGTGCGCGAATTCATTTCCTCATCGAGCCAGCATCGAATCGTTGACGCTCGTCTTATAGCACTCGCGACCGACAACCGAATGGCCTCGGCCCCACATGGTCACTCCATCGTTCTAGCCTCATCGATGAAAGTCCAAGCGCATACCGTCGCCGCGGATGTCCCAGATGGTCGATCGTGTGATTCCGTCGAACTACTTGCCGTCAATGCGGGCGGCCAGTGCTCGGATTTGCGCCTCCAAGGCTTTGATGCAGACGATCGACGCTGCGGCGGTGGCTGCCGCAGCGTCCGCGCGCGTGACGTAGTTTGGCATCGCGTTCTCAAGCATGTTGACGAATGTCTTGGTGATTGGGAACTCGTCCAGTGGGCCGGCATTGATGACCGGGTGGTCATCCGGCTGATTACGGATGAGACTTTCAAGGTTGCCGAACCCGTTGGTAAGGGCGTCGACAAGAACAGAATCGGGGTGGTCGGCCAACTGTTCTGCCAGCTGTCGCGTCGCAGCCAGGTGGTGATTGATCGGCTTATCCGTCATGGCACCGACGCTATGCCACCCATGCGACAAAACCGGGCCAGACCTACCGGCGTGGCGACAGTGACGAGCGGCCCTGAACCCACCAGGCTGCGCACGTCTCTTACACTGAAGGTGAGCCCGCCTGGCAGGGAGGGGTACGCAGATGCAGTACTTCACCGACGGCACCGGGTTGGTCGCCCGTGTGCTCACAGATGCCCCGTTTGGTCGCGAGTTCTCCCGAGCTGAGGTGCAGACTTACAGCGCCAGGCGCGGCATCTGGAAGCCGGCTTCTCCAGGAATGACGACTGGGCTGCAGTTTGGTGGCGACTGGTCCGAGATCACCGCCGAAGACTTCTGAGGCAAGCTGGTGACTACGACTGCGCACCGCCCCGGCGACGACAAATATGCCGCTATGGCCGACAGCTACGAAGCAGAACCGCCCCGCGCGGAGGAAATCACCTCGATCGAGGTGTACCCGCACAGCGGCCGCGCCAACGGCGCCGACGACGCCTAACGCTCACCGGGATGCTCACGTAAGTACGCCTGGCGAGCAGGGGAATTGGCGAGCATGTCGTCGAGCATCTTGCGATAGCCAGTCATCCAGGCGACGGCGAGACTCCTGCGGCCGCGGTACGGGTTTGGAGTGCCCACTGCGGCGGCCAACCCCTCAGCGTGGACGCGTTTGATCTCGTCCACGCGAGATAACCGGCGTGCGATCGCCGACTCGGCATCACGTTGCGAGCACGGGTCCCAATCGCCGGTGTACGCGATCTCTGACGTCATGCCTGACCGTTCGACCCAGACGCCGCGCTTCATGCTGTACACCTCGGCGCGCGCCGTGATGAAGTCCTCGCCGAACGACGCATCGGTGTGCACGCGTACAACGCGATTCCCGTTGCGGAAATAGCGCATCACGCCCCCTCTTAACCGCCTTCGCACTCGCTCCAGTCGCCGCTGAAACGGATCTCGGTCGTCAGGCCGGGGGCGTCCTTCCAGTCGTCCTGTTTGGCGCTGTAGGTCTGCGCCTGGGCCTGCGAGAATTCGGGGCCGAATGGGGCATCGGTGAGCACGCGGGCAACTAATCCGGTGCCGTCGGTGAAGTACCGCATCGCCTGCTCCCTTCCCGTTTCCGTGGGGCTCACCTTCAGTCTAGAAGTGGTGTACCGATCGGGGTAGGAAGCCGCTGGACGGGGGCTGCGCGGTGCCGACGGCTAAAAACCCCTCAGCGCCGAGCCCATTCGGTCTCGATTGCGGCTTCGATGTCGTCGGCCGCCGCGGTGAGCACCGCGGCGAGCTGACGCGCCTGGCCCGGTGTCATCACGTCGCCGTCGAGCACCACGAAACGCTCGACAAGACCGTCGTCGGCGTACTGATTGCCATCGACCTGCACGAGCAGGGGCTTTTCTGAGGGGTCGGCGCGGGACACCTCCCACTTGCTGCCGATGAAGTAGCGCAGCGACCCAGGCTCACCGTTCGACGACTCAAACGCCGGCTTGTCGGGGTGATACCAGGGCTCCACGCAGACCGCGCCAACGGGCAGCGGGAGATTCTGGCCGGGATTGGCATTACTGTGCATCTGTCGAACTCCTTGTCAGTTCGGCCATACCCCGGGGCGGTGGCAGCCGTCGCCGGGGCCTTACTTTCGGGGGCAGGTTAACTGATGGTCGGGTGTCCGTGGTGGCGATCGCGCCCAGTCCGCAGCTGGTCCGCAGCACACTCGACAACAGCTATCGGGGGCCAACACAGCCAATGCTGTGACCTGCGGGTTAGTGGTGCTGCCAACGCAGCTTGGCGCTGCAAACGCCGAGATCGACTCGTTGCATCGAGTAGGTCAGGGGTTCGATTCCCCTTAGCTCCACCACGATTGGGCAGGTCGGGCGAGACAAATCCTTCCGTATGGACAGCGTTGACGCTCTACGCTCGTTGCTGACGCATTCCCGCAGGTCGGCAAGGGGGATCACCGGTTGGTCAGCTTTCGCAGCGGATTTTGCTTCGGGTTGGTTTGCTGCGGCCGCAGTATCCTGGGCTAGCATGTTTGCTCGCGCGTGAGGAGGGGCTGTGCCGAAGGCAGTTCGGGTTGCTCCGGAGGACTTGCTGGCCTCTGGGTCGACGGTCGATGCGCACGCCGGCATGCTGCGCGCCGCGCACGTGGCCGCCGACGGCCGCATCGAGTCCGCGCAAGCCGGTGTCCCTGCTGGGTCTGCCGCGGCGCTGACCGCCGCCGTCACCAAGTGGCAGGCAGACTCGGCCGCGCTGTTCGCCGGCATGTCGGACCATGCGACGGCGCTCCGGGACGGCGCGACCGCCTACGCACAGGCCGACGAACACGGCGCGAGCGCAATCGGCGCCGCCGGCGATGACATCATCGACCTCGGCCTCTGAGCCGCTCCCGTGACGGTCTCGATCACCGACATCCATCGGTGGGATGCGGGCGATGTTCGTGAGGTCTTCCATGCGACGCGCAACCGGGCAGAAGCGGCCTTCGAGGCCGCCGACGGAATCGCCGAACTTCCCGCGTTCGGAGGTTGGGGCGGTGACGCGGCCGAAGCCGCGAAGGAAGCCAACGGCCAGATCCGCAAGGACCTGGACGTTCACGGCAACGAGGCGTTGGTCGTTGCCCGGGCCGCCGCTGCTGCCGCTGATCGAATCCAGCAGGTCAAGAACGATTTGGTTCAGCTGGAGGCCGATGTCGCAGCCGCCGGTTTCGAACTCGATCCCGCGAGCAGTACGGTCATGCCTGGACCGGCGCTGGAACACGACATGGTTGCGTTGCTTGCAAAGGAAGCCGAGCGGGAGGCGCTGCAGGCACGCCTGAACACCATTCTCGCAGAGGCGGTTTCGGCCGATGAGGAGCTGGCCCGCGCGATCAACATGGCGACCGGCGCGGAGCCGATACCCGACACGCCGCACACCAACGATCCCGAACTCCAGGGCGCACTGTCGCGGCCGCTGCCCGAGGACCCGAAGGAGTTCCACGACCTGTGGGAAAAGTTGACGCCGGAGCAGCGAGAGTGGCTGTACCGACAGGATCCCAACATCGGCAACCATCCGGGCATGCCGTTCGCGGGCGATCACACCGACCCCGGCAGGGACTATTTCAACCGACGGCATCTCGGGGAGCTGACGGAAACGGCGCAGGCCGAGGTCGACCGCCTGGCAAGCCAACACCCCGATTGGGCGCGGAGCGGCGACCGGTTCCCGGTATCGGTCACACCACAGCAGAACGGCCAGTACGCAGACTGGAAACGCCAGTGGGACGCCGCGAACAGCGAGCTCAATGGCTACCACGCGGTATCCGAGACGCTGGCACGAAACAACGGCGTGCCGCGCTACCTCGGGTTGCTCGATGACCAAGGGCACGCGGCCGTCTCGATCGGCAATCCCGACACCGCGACGCGGACTGCGACCCTGGTGCCAGGAACCGGCCAGGATATGGCGAGTTTCGTTGGTAGCGATGGCAAGTCGCTCGATATGTTCAACGCCGCGCTGGACGCCGATCCGAACCTGAGTGCCGAGGACGTCGCTGTCACGACCTGGATGGGCTATGACCGGCCGATGAATTTGTTCGAAGCAGCGTCTCCGGGCCGTGCAGAAGCGGGCGGCGCTGGGCTCGACGCGTTCATCGACGGCATGCACGCGTCGCATGAAGGGTGGTTCCCCGCAACGGATACCGTCGTCGGCCACAGCTACGGCTCGACGCTGGTGGGCGGCGCCAGTAGCGGCGGCAACCATTTGGCAGTCGACAACGTGATCGCGGTAGGCAGCCCCGGCATGCTGGTTGGACATGCGTCCGAAATGAGTCTGGACCCTGGCGCCCAGGTCTACGCCACCCGAGCGCAGCACGACATCATCCATCTGGTCTCCGGAGCTGCACTGGGCTTGAACCCCACCTGGGACGGATTCGGAGCCATCGAGCTGGCGGCCGCACCTGGACCATCGACCGGACCACCCATACTGAACCTGCCGTCTATCGGCGCCCACAGCAGTTACTGGGATGAGGGCAACCCGGCGCTGGCCAATATGGGTGCGATCATTGTTGGCATGCCGCCACCCGAGGTTGTGCCATGACCAGCGGACGTCGACGCGAGGAAGTCACACCATCCGGCGCGATGGTGCGCGCTGCGGCGCTATTGCTGTTGGTGGCGCTGGTTGGCGGTTGCAGCGACGATCGTCCGCTAGGCCCGCCGGTACCTACCGGTGCGACTGACATTGGAGGTCCGCCCATGACATCCGCCCCACCGCCGCCGCCCGGCTGGGACCCGAAAGATGTTGTGCCACAGAGCCAACAGGAAGCCCAGGACACACTGGCGGATTACCTCACCCGCACCTTGCGCGGACTACCGCCGGGCACGGTTCTCGACGCCACCCGGTACGGCAGCGCCGGCCACAACAGCTGGTGCGAAGACGAACCTGCGGATCCGAAGAACGCGCCCACCCGCTACCACACCACGGGTGATCTCAAGTTCCCGCCCGAAACTGACCTCGATGCGATGGTCCGACGCGTGGGCGACATCTGGCGCGGCTGGGGGTGGTATGTCTTTGAGCGTGACGGGTTCCGCAAGCCCAACGAGTTCGGCTACGGGCCGGATGGGTATCGCATGCAGATTGTGACAGCGGGACGACCAGGCTACTCGCCGACACTCAGCGCTTCGTCACCATGCTTCCCGGGAGACATTGCCAACAACGACATTCCGTTCCCGGTCGTCGTTCGTGCGGAGTGAGGCCAATTGCGGTGCCGGGCAGTCGCATCCGCGTCGTTGCCTCAGGCGTCGAAGATCGCCCGCACCGCTTCTCGGTCACCGTCGATCTCGATGATCTCGGAGACGTCGTCGAGGACGAGCGCGCCCGCGGCCAGCCCGAGCACCAGTGGGGCCTCGGCAGTCACGACCGCATCGAACTCGCGCCCGTCGGGCATGCCCACGTCGACCCCGGACGGGGCGACCTGGACCTGGAGCGTCGCCCCCTCAACCGCGATACCGACCGTCGCGGATCGGCCCGTCGGCGCCCTGCGCGCGAACAGCGCGGGTAGCGCGAGCAGCAGCCACTCGGCGCGGAACTCGTCGCCCTCCGGTCCGCGGATCATCAGCGGCGTCGACCAGCGGATGAGCCCTTCGATCGGCTCTCGAAGCCTCCTGAAAACCACTGCCGCACAACCGATGGAGATGAAGGGCCGACCCTACCGCGGCTGGCTACACATCGACGGTGAGCACCTACGTACCAAGCGTGCACCGGAGAAGTGGATAGCGATCGGAATCGACTCTGCGATAGCCACTCTCAAGTCCGAGGCCCGGGCCCGCTAGGTGATGGTCACGCCGCCGTCGACCACGATGGTTTGCCCGGTGACATATCCGCCGGCCTCCGACGCCAGCCAGACCAGCGTTGCCGAAAGCTCGTCGGGATCCCCGGCCCGCTGCAGCACCACCCGCTGGGCGAGGGTGCGTTCCAGGTATCCGGGAGCATACTGGTCGGTCATCTCCGAGTGGAAGAAACCCGGCGCAATGGCGTTGACCCGGATGCCTTTTCGCGAGCCCCACTGCTGCGCGAGATCACGGGTGAGTCCGATGATGGCGGCCTTGCTGGCGCTGTATGCGGCCTGCGGTAGTCCGGCCGTGGTCAGGCCCAGCACGCTGGAGATGTTGACGATCGAGCTGCCCGGCTGCATCACTTTGCCGCACGCTTGCGCGGTCCAGTACGACCCGTGCAGGTTGATGTCGACGACCGAGCGGAACTCGTCAGGGGTCTCGCGGGTGGCGGGCACCGCGGTGCCGACGCCGGCGTTGTTGACCAGCACGTCGACCCGGCCGAACTCCTGCATCGCCGCGTCGACGAGGGCGGCGCACTGCTGAGGATCGGTGACATCGGTGGGCACGATGTGTGCGCGTCGTCCTGCTTTCTGAACCAGTTCAGCTGTGGCCGTGAGCTTTTCAGCTCGTCGGGCTGCCAAGACCACATCGGCGCCCGCCTGCGCACACGCGTCGGCGAAAGAGACGCCCAAGCCCGACGAAGCTCCGGTGATGATGACGACTTTGTCGTCGAGGCGGAACTTGTCCAGAATCGTCATTCCATTGGCCCTTTCGCATAAGCCGGTTGTCCGTCCTGAGACATCCTGACCGGCTCTGTTGCGCGGGGTGCGACGGGGTGGGCCTGTCGCCGTGGGCCGTGGGCTTGGTGGTGCCTAAACGATCAGGCCGCTGGCCTTGGTGGTGGCCGTGGCGAACCTGTTCTGCACGTCTTCCCAGTTGACGACGTTCCAGAACGCCTTGACGTAGTCGGCTTTGACGTTCTTGTACTGCAGGTAGTAGGCGTGCTCCCACATGTCGACCTGCAGCAGCGGGATGATGCCGAGCGGGACGTTGGCCTGCTGGTCGTAGAGCTGGAAGGTGAGCAGTCGCTGTCCGAGCGTGTCGTAGCCCAGCACCGCCCAGCCGGAACCCTGCAGCCCGTTGGCGGCGGCGGTGAACTGTGCGCGGAACTTGTCGAATGACCCGAACTGGTCGTCGACGGCCGCCGCGAGGTCGCCGGCGGGCTTGTCGCCGCCGTGGGGTGAGAGGTTCTTCCACCAGATCGTGTGGTTGACGTGCCCGCCCAGGTGGAAGGCGAGGTTCTTTTCCTGCAGGAAGATCGCCGAGTGGTCGCCGTTGGCGCGGGCCTCCTCGAGTTTGGCGATCGCGTCGTTGACGCCCTTCACGTATGTCGCGTGATGCTTGCCGTGGTGGATCTCGTTGATCTGGCCGGAGATGTGGGGCTCCAGCGCGCCGTAGTCGTAGTCCAGGTCCGGCAGCGTGTACTCGGCCATCTTGCTCCTTCTTGAGGTTGTTCCGTTGTCGCGTCGACGCCCGCACTCCCGCGGTTCCTACGCCGCCGGGGTCGGGTGGACCACACGAGATCGACGTTCTGTCGCGTTCGTCTCGCACTTTGGTGCCCGAATGTCCCTTTGGGCGCAGTAGCAGACTAGCCCATCTGTTCAGCTGTTCACATGTTCATGTGTTAGGTTGGCGCCTGCGGGTCGGTCGCGTGCGGCGTCGATGCAGCACATCGGAACCGACTTCTTCGAGGCGGTAGCTGGTGCCCGGCCGACCCGCTCCAAAGTTCCTGGACGCGATGCAGCGATCGCGTAACCGGAGCCCGCACGACGGATGGTTGCCCAGCCCGCGACAGCCTTACCAAGTTGCTGGTGCCACCGTCGGGGGCGCGGACGCACTGCCCGACGAGGGCATCGGCCGAAATAATGAGCGCAACTAACTATTTGCGAAATTTGCCTTTTGTTGCGCTTCTCTTTCTTACTCAATTTGCCATTCTTGCGGGGTAGCGGACCGATTCCCGGCAAATCCCCACGTCGCACCAGGCCATGTGATGAACGTCACCGCCGAGCGGAAAATTGCCCTCGAAAAACGTGCCGGAACCACCCTGAAGTGCGAGGAGGCGGCGGCCTGGCGGATTATTCGCGCCCAAACCGTGACGCAACCGTTGCCGGATCTTCGTGAACGATGGTTCCAGATGGCCGTAGAGGTGCGCCGGGACAGCCCGCAAGCTTCTTTGCCAGAGTTAGCCACCGAGCAGCATGTAAGCAGTATATTAACGATGAAGTTAGTCTCGGGACGTTTGCTGACTCAGCATGGATTTTCACGGTCATGCGGACCGAGAGCGAATCTGGGAAATATGTCCCAATCTTGGGAATCGCCTGCTAGATTGACTCCCATGCTCGATCTAACTGGCCTGAAGCAAACCAGCTGCGACGCAGCGTGGCCACGGGATCTGCTAACGGTCGACTTCCGCGACTGGTTTGCGGAGTCGGCGGTGCCTTCTGAGGCTGGCCGCGCAAACTACGGGATAGTTGCCGTCGCCAGGGGCGCGTGGCGCTCCCGAGCGGGGTGCAGCTGCGGCTGGCAGGGAAGGCAACACTGGTTGTCAGCTATAGCGGTCTACGATGCGCATCTGCATGCGGCCAGCAACGAATGCCGGCCGGCAGTGCCATTAGTATTCAGGAGTTGAGACAGGGCGCGACTTTCCCTTTATTCTGATCCGGGTCGCATTCAGTGCTCACTCCTGAGAGAGGTATACAGACGTGGGTGAAACGCGCACAATTTCCGTCGCTGTTATCGGAATGTCGTGCCGCCTTCCGGGGGGGATTGTTTCCCCTGAGCAGCTGTGGGAAGCGTTGCTGCGTGGCGACGATTTCGTCACCGAGGTGCCTGCCGAGCGCTGGGACGCCGAGCAGTACTACGACCCGGAGCCGGGTGTGCCCGGGCGGTCCGTCTCGAAGTGGGGCGCTTTTCTCGACGACGTAGCCGGCTTCGACGCCGACTTCTTCGGCATCACCGAGCGTGAGGCCACGGCGATCGACCCTCAGCACCGACTCCTCCTCGAGACCGCGTGGGAGGCGGTGGAGCACGCGGGTCTGAACCCGACGGCGCTGACCGGATCCAAGGCCGGCGTGTTCATGGGCGTGACGCACAACGACTATGCGTACCTGGCCGCCGACACCCAGACCCTGGAGGGCCCATACGGGTTCACCGGCACGAGCTTCAGCCTGGCCTCCGGACGCATCGCCTACGCGCTGGGCGTCCACGGCCCCGCCTACACGGTTGACACCGCCTGCTCCTCGGGGCTGAGCGCGATCCACATGGCCTGCCGCAGCCTGCAGGACGGCGAGAGCGATCTCGCGCTGGCCGGCGGGGTGTCCGTACTGCTCGAAGCCCGCAAGGCGGCCGGCGGTTCGGCGGCCGGGATGTTGTCACCGACGGGCCACTGCCGCGCCTTCGACGAAGGCGCCGACGGGTTCGTCTCCGCCGAGGGCTGCGTGGTGCTCACGCTCAAACGGCTCGACGACGCTCTCGAGGCGGGCGACCGGGTCATGGCGGTCATTCGGGGCACCGCGGTCAACCAGGACGGCCGCACGGTCAACATCGCCACCCCGTCCTCGGACGCGCAGATCGTGGTGTACCGGGCGGCGCTGGCGGCCGCAGGCGTGGACGCAGGCACCGTCGGCATGGTGGAGGCGCACGGCACCGGAACCCCGGTCGGTGACCCCCTCGAGTACGCCAGCGTGGCCGAGGTGTACGGCACCGAAGGACCCTGTGCGCTGACGTCCGTCAAGACCAACTTCGGCCACACGCAGTCGGCGGCCGGCGCGCTGGGCGTCATGAAGGCCGTCTTGGCCGTGCAGCACGGCGTCATCCCGCCGAACCTGCACTTCAACCGGCTGCCCGACGAGCTGTCGCGGATCGAGACGCATCTGTTCGTGCCCCAGTCGACGACGGCGTTTCCGACCAGCGGGCCGCAGCCGCGGCGGGCTGCGGTCTCGGCGTACGGGCTGTCCGGCACGAACGCGCACGCGATCGTCGAGCAGGCCCCGGAGCCGGTGGCGCCGCAGAAGCCCGCCGAGGTCGCCGGTCCGCTGCTGTTCCCGTTGTCCTCGACTTCGGCAGGCGAACTGCGCCGCACCGCAGGAAATCTCGCGGATTGGCTGGCCAAGAGCGGTGACGGCAACGGTCGCGGACCCGCGGTCGATCTGTTCGACCTCGGCTACACGCTGTCGCGTCGGCGCGGCCACCGCTCGGTACGCACCTCCGTGATCGCCGGTGGCCGTGAGGAGCTGATCGCGGCGCTGCGCGACGTGGCCGACGGGGAGAGCCCCTACGAGGCGGCGGTCGGGCAGGACGACCGCGGGCCGGTGTGGGTGTTCTCCGGGCAGGGCTCGCAATGGGCCGGCATGGGGGCCGAGCTGCTGGCGCGCGAGCCCGTGTTCGCCGCGACCGTCGCCGAGCTGGAGGAGCTGATTCGGCAGGAGTCGGACTTCTCCGTCACGCAAGCGATGTCGGCACCCGAGACGATCACCGGGATCAACCGGGTGCAGCCGACCGTGTTCGCGGTGCAGGTCGCCCTCGCCGCGACGATGAGGTCGTACGGTGTCACACCCGGCGCGGTCATCGGGCACTCCATGGGTGAGGTGGCGGCCGCGGTGGTCGCCGGGGCGCTGACCCTCGAGGACGGTGTGAAGGTCATCTGCCGCCGGTCGAAGCTGATGTCGCGGATCGCCGGTTCGGGTGCGATGGCATCGGTGGAATTGCCTGCCTCCCAAGTTCTCTCGGAGCTTGCCGCACGCGGCATCACCGATGTGTCGCTCGCAGTGGTCGCCTCGCCGCAGTCGACCGTCATCGGCGGTGCCACCGGTTCGGTGCGCGACCTGGTCTCCGGCTGGGAGCAACGCGACGTGATGGCGCGCGAGGTCGCCGTGGACGTCGCCTCTCACTCGCCGCAGGTCGATCCGATCCTCGACGAGCTGGAAGAGGTCCTTTCCGACCTCAACCCGAAGCAGCCCGAGATCCCCTACTACTCGGCAACGTTGTACGACCCGCGTGACGAGCCGGAGTGGGACGCCTACTACTGGGTGGACAACCTGCGTCACACGGTGCGGTTCGCCGCGGCGGTGCAGGCCGCCCTCGAGGACGGCTTCCGGGTGTTCGGGGAGCTGTCCCCGCATCCGCTGCTGACCCACGCCGTCGACCAAACGGCGCGCAGCCTCGACATCCCGCTGACCGTGCTGGCGGCCATGCGTCGCGACCAGGAGCTGCCGTTCGGGCTGCGCGAACTGGTCGCCGACGTCCACAACGCCGGCGCCGCCGTCGATTTCGCCGTGCTGTATCCGGCAGGGCGGCTGGTCGACGCACCGCTGCCGACCTGGACGCACGAGTCGCTGCTGCTCGACCGCGATGGTCAGGACGCGACCGCGCGTGGGGCGTGCACGGTTTCGGTGCACCCGCTGCTGGGTTCGCACGTCGTGCTGCCCGAGGAGCCCGAGCGCCACGTCTGGCAAGGCGAGGTCGGCACGGAAGCGCAGCCGTGGCTGGCCGACCATCAGGTCCACGAGGTGGCGGTCCTCCCGGGCGCGGCGTACTGCGAAATGGCGCTGGCCGCCGCGCGCACCGTGCTCGGCGGCACCGCCGAGGTCCGCGACATCGTGTTCGAGCAGATGTTGATGCTCGATGAGACGACCCCGATTTCGGCCTCCGCATCAGCGCTGGCGCCGGGGATCCTCGACTTCGCGGTGGAGACATTCGAGGCAGGCGACCGCACGCGGCGCGCACACGCGGTGCTGCATGCGGAGGTGGCCTCAGACGAACCAGCCACCCACGACATCGACTCGCTGCTGACCGCCCACACCGACGCGGTGGACGGCACAGACCTGCGGGCGGCATTCGGCGCGTTGGGAATTCACCACGGGCCCGCCTTCTCGGGCCTGGCCACGGCCTACCACGCCGACGGTCCCGCGCACACGGTGCTGGCCGACGTCGCGCTGCCCGGGCCCCTGCGGGCGAATCAGGGCGCCTACGGCGTGCACCCGGCGCTGCTTGACGCCTGCTTCCAATCGGTGCTGGCACATCCGGTCGCGCAGAACGCGGCCGGCGGCGGCATGCTGCTGCCGCTGGGCGTGCGCCGGTTGCGGGCCAACGGTTCGGCCCGAAACGTTCACTACTGCTACAGCCGGATCGTCAAGGCCGACGCGGACGGCATCGAGGCAGACCTCGACGTTCTCGACGAGCGAGGCGCAATCCTGTTGAGCCTCGAAGGGTTACGGCTCGGCGCCGGGGCTTCGCAGCAGGCGCAGGCGGACCGGGTGCTCAACGAACGGCTGCTGAGCATCGAATGGCTGCAGCGCGACCTGCCCGAGGCCGACTCCGTCGACGCGGGGTCCTGGCTGCTCATCAGCACCAGCGCCACCGGAGACATCCTCGCTGCCGCGCTCGGCGATGCCCTGAAGGCTGCGGGCGCAGACTGCTCGACGATGACGTGGCCGCAGCACGCCGACCATCAGGCCAACACCGAGTTGCTGACGTCCTACCTCGGTGACCAGGTGCTGGCCGGCGTCGTGGTCGTGCCGAGCCTCGCCGACGCCGATGGCGGCACCCACGTGTCGGTCCGCGGCGGTGAGCATGTCCGGCACCTGGTGCGGATCATCCGCGAGCTGCCTGAAACGCCCGGGGAGCCGCCGCGGCTCTATGTCGTGACCCGCAACGCGCAATCGGTTGTCGCCGACGATGTTCCGAACTTGGAGCATGCCGGACTGCGCGGCTTCATCCGGGCGATGGGGATGGAGCATCCGCGGCTGCGCGCCAGCCAGGTCGACGTCGACGAGGCGACCGGCGTCGAGCAGTTGGCCCATCAGCTGCTGAGCAGGTCGGACGAGGACGAGACCGCATGGCGCGACGGCCAGTGGTACACCGCGCGGTTGACCCCCGCCCCGCTGCGCGCCGACGAGCGATACACCGCGATGGCATCCAACGAGCATGACGGTATGCGGCTGCAGGTCCGCACACCCGGTGACCTGGAATCGCTGGAAATGGTTTCGTTCGAACGGGTTCCACCGGGTCCCGGGCAGATCGAGGTCGCGGTCAGCGCGTCCAGCATCAACTTCGTCGACGTGCTCGTCGCGTTCGGGCGCTGCCCCAGCTTCGATGGACGGCTGCCGGAACTGGGTTCGGAATTCGGCGGTGTCGTCACCGCGGTCGGCCCGGGGGTGACCACCCATCAGGTCGGGGACCGCGTCGGTGGCGTCTCGGCCAACGGCTGTTGGGGCAACTACGTCATCTGCGAGGCGAACCTCGCGACGAAGCTGCCCGACGGGCTGGAAGAGCACCAAGCCGCGGCCGTCGGCCTCGCCTACGGCACGGTGTGGCTCGGCCTGCAGGAGCTGGCGCGGATTTCCTCGACGGACAAGGTGTTGATCCATTCCGCCACCGGCGGTGTCGGCCAGGCCGCGATTGCGGTGGCCCGCGCGGCCGGAGCCGAAATCTACGCCACGGCAGGCAGCGAGGCCCGGCGCCAGCTGTTGCGGGACTGGGGCATCGAGCATGTCTACGACTCCCGCAGCACCGAATTCGCCGACCAGATTCGTCGCGACACCGACGGCTACGGCGTGGACATCGTGCTGAACTCGGTGACCGGTGCGGCACAGCGCGCCGGGTTGGAGTTGCTCGCCTTCGGCGGCCGGTTCCTCGAGATCGGTAAGCGTGACATCTACGGTGACACCCGGCTGGGTCTCTTCCCGTTCCGCCGCAACCTGTCGTTCTACGCGATCGACCTGGCGTTGATGACGGTCACCCATCCCGACAAGGTTCGCGGTCTGCTGGAGAAGGTGTACCAACTGACCGCCGACGGCTCGTTGCCGCTACCGGACATCACGCGCTACCCGGTCGCCGACGCGGCCGAGGCCATCCGGAAGATCGGCGGCGCCCAGCACATCGGGAAGTTGGTGCTCGACGTGCCCCACTCCGGCACCACCGAGGTGATGGTGCCGCCGCAGGAGGCCCCGACGTTCCGTTCCGACGGCGCGTACATCGTGACCGGTGGCCTCGGCGGGCTGGGTCTGTTCCTCGCCGAGAAGATGGCTGAAAAGGGGTGCGGGCGCATCGTTCTCACTTCGCGCAGCCAGCCAAGCGTCAAGGCGCAGGAGATCGTGGAGCTCATCCGGTCCACGGGCGCCGACATCGTTGTCGAGTGTGGTGACATCTCCGCGGAGGGTACGGCCGAACGGCTGGTGGCCGCGGCGACGGCGACCGGGTTGCCGCTGCGCGGCGTGCTGCATGCGGCTGCGGTCGTCGAGGACGCCACCCTGCCGAACATCACCGACGACCTCGTCGAACGGGACTGGGCGCCGAAGGTGTACGGGGTCTGGAACCTGCACCGCGCGACGCAAGACCAGCCACTGGACTGGTTCTGCTCGTTCTCGTCGGCCGCCGCGCTGGTGGGGTCGCCGGGCCAGGGTGCCTACGCCGCGGCCAACAGCTGGCTGGACGCGTTCACGCGCTGGCGCCGGGCCCAGGGCCTTCCGGCCAGCGCCATCGCCTGGGGTGCGTGGGGCGAGATCGGTCGGGGTACGGCACTGGCCGAGAACGACGCGGCGATCCTTCCCGACGAGGGCGCCTACGCGTTCGAAACGCTGCTGCGCTACGACCGCGCCTACACCGGGTACGCCCCGATTCTGGGGACACCCTGGCTGACCGCGTTCGCGCAGCGCAGCCCGTTCGCCTCGGCGTTCAAGTCGGCAGGGCAGGGGTCCAGCGAGGGCCGAAAGCTTCGGGCCGAGCTGGCCGCGCTGCCGCGCGACGAGTGGCCGACGCATCTGCGGCGGCTGATCTCCGAACAGGTCGGCCTGATCCTGCGGCGCGCGATCGATCCTGACCGCCCGCTGTCGGAGTATGGGCTGGACTCGCTGGGCAACCTCGAACTCCGCACCCGGATCGAGGCCGAGACGGGAATTCGCATCACCGCGATGGGAGTGAATACCGTCCGCGCACTGGCAGATAGCCTTTGCGAAACACTCGCGGCGGATGAGACGGTCGCGGCGCCCTCATGATGACGGCACGGAAGGAGGCGAAAGTATGTTCGCGCTAGAGGCGATCCACGAGTGGGTGGATGCTCCGGGCCAGCTCATCACGTGGGTTCCTTCACCGGCGACGCTTGCCAAGGTCAGCGAGGCGCCCATCAGCGACGTGCCTGCCAGTTACCAGCAAGCGCAACATCTCCGGAACTACCGCGCGCACGCGGCTCAGGGAAACGAGATGGCCCGGTTGACCATTCCGGCGTGGAACATCGCCGGGCGGTGTGATGTGCGGGCGATGACCCACGTGCTCAACGCCTACCTCCGACGCCATGACACCTATCGCAGCTGGTTTCAGTTCACCGAGGACGACCGCATCGTGCGGCGCACGCTGCGCAACCCCAGGGACATCAAGCTCGTCGCCACTGAGCGTGGTGAGAAGACATCGGCCGAATGGCGCGACTACATCCTGGCCACACCGTCGCCGCTGAACTGGGATTGCTTCCGATTCGGCGTGATTCAGCGCTCCGATCACTTCACGTTCTGGATGAGCATGGATCATCTGCACGTCGACGCCATGTTCATGGGCCTGGCGTTCGTCGAGATCCACATGATGTATGCCGCGCTGGTGGGCGGGGGAGCGCCGATCCCGCTGCCGGAGGCCGGCAGCTACGAGGACTACTGCGTCCGGCAGCGCGAGTTCACCTCGACGCTGACGCTGGACTCGCCACAGGTCAACGAATGGATCGAGTTCGCCATCGACAACGACGGAACCCTGCCGCAGTTCCCGCTTCCGCTGGGAGATCCGACGGTCCCCTGCGAGGGAGATCTGCTGACCATTCAGTTGATGGACGAAAACCAGTCGGACCGCTTCGAATCGGCGTGCATCGCGGCCGGTGCGCGGTTCATCGGTGGGGTGTTCGCCGCGGCGGCACTCGCCGAGCATCAGCTCACCCGATCGGACACCTACCACGTCATCACGCCCACCAGCACCCGTAGCACGCAAGCCGAAGTGATGACCACGGGCTGGTTCACCGGCACGGTGCCGATCACGGTGCCCGTCAGCTCCGCGTCGTTCGCCCAAACCGCAAGGGCGGCACAGGCTTCCTTCGATTCCGGTCTGGCGCTGGCGCACGTTCCGTTCGACCGGGTGCTGGAACTGGCCGCCGCCGAACGCGGGTTGACGCCGCCGAGGCCGGGTGTGCCGATGATCTCCTACCTCGACGCCACCATCGCCCCGCTGTCACCCGCCGTCGTCGCGGAGTGGAACGGGTTGAACGGCAAGATCTACAGCGAACTCGGCGCCGCCCATCAAGTCGGCATGTGGATCAACCGGTTCGGCAACGGCACGTCGGTGACGCTGGCGTTCCCGAACAATCCGATCGCGCGCGAGTCGGTCACCCGCTACGTCGACGCGATGAAGTCGGTGTTCGTCCGGGTCGCCGAGGGCCGTGGCGAGCTGGCGGCGTCGCCCGAACTGGTCGACGTCACCCAGAAGTTGTCCTGATCGCGCGGTAGGCGGACGGCTCGATGACTGAGGCGGTACAAGCGCGGCCGGACAACCGGCTCTCGTTCACCGACCAGCTGCTGTTTCTCGGCCAGTGCGCCACCGGCCAGGAACTCGTCATGCAGTGCGTGTGGATCTACGAGCACCCCATCGACATGGACGGGCTGCGGCGGTTCCACGAGAATTTCGGTTTCGGGTTGTACGGCCGACTGATCGAACGCTCGCCGCTGCCATTCGGCAGGCATCGGTGGGTGTCCTCGCCCGGACCCGCCGCCGACCTCGATATCGCCGAAACCCCGCGCCCCCGAGCCGAACTCAGCGACTGGATCGACGAACGCGCGCAGCTGCCCATCGATTCCGAGAACGGGCCCAGCTGGCATCTCGGGGTGCTGCCGATGACCGACGGTTCCACGGCGGTCTCCATGGTGGCCTCGCATCTGCTGGCCGACGGCCTCGGCGGGCTGCTGACGATCGTCGACGGGATCCAAGGAAATCGGCGCGATTTCGGCTATCCGCCGCCGCGGTCACGCACACCGTTGCGGGCCGCGGTCACCGATCTCAAAGAGACGGCACGCGGACTACCCGAGGTGGCGCGCACGTTGGCGAAGGCCGCTAAGCAAGCGGTGCGCCGGCGTCACGAGATCAGCGGATCGAACAAGGCGCCCGTCGCGACGAATCGCCCTGGCATGGACGAACACGTCGTCGTGCCTTCGGTCACCATCTACCTCGACCTCGCCGACTGGGACGCCCGTGCGCAGGCGCTCAACGGGTCGAGTCACTCGTTGATCGCCGGGTTCGCCGCGAAACTGGCCGAACGCCTTGAGCGGTACCGCGCCGACGGCGCCGTCACCCTGCATTTGCCGATCAGCACCCGAACCGAAAACGACACGCGGGCCAACGCGGCGGCCATCGCCACCGCCGTCATCGATCCCGCCTCGGTGACCACCGACCTGTCGGCGGCCCGACGCGAGATCAAACAGGCGCTCACGACGCTGCGCGAAGAGCCCGACGAGACCCTTGAGCTTCTTCCGCTGACCCCGTACATCCCCAAGCGCGCCGTCAAACGCGGCTCCGACGTGGTGTTCAGCTTCGCCGACATGCCCGTATCCTGTTCCATCCTCGGCGATGTCGATTCCATCGTCGCGCGCGCCGACGGTACCGAAGCCGAGTACGTCATGCTTCGCGGGGTGGACCGGCACGTGCCGCGCGGATACCTCGAGCACCGCGGCGGCCTGTTGACCGTGCTGGCCGGACGCATCTGCGGCAAGGTGTCGATCACCGTGGTCGCCTACCAGGCCGGTGAGGAGAACTCCAAGGCGCGACTGCGTGAGCTGGCCGCCAAGGTGCTGGCCGAGTTTGAGCTCACCGGCACGATCGAGTAACAACTGAGCATGGCCATCCAAGCTAATCCGAAGTGGCAACGGTTGAGACGTCGTGCCGCCGAAACCGAAGGTGCGCTGGATAATCAACTCACCTTCATGGATCAGGCCGGCTTTCAGCTGCTGCGCGCGACGGGCCGCGGTCAGCTCATGCAGATGCTGTGGATCTATGAGCACCCGGTCGACATGGACGGGTTGCGGCGCTTCCACCGCAACTTCGGCTACGGGGTGGCCGGCCGCCGGATCGAGCGCTCGACGCTGCCGTTCGGCAGGCACCGGTGGATCTCTGCACTGGGGCCCGCGGCGGCCCTCGACATCGACCAACCGCGCCCTCGTACCGAGGTCAGCGATTGGTTCGACGAACGTGCCCAACTGCCGGTCGATCCCGAATGGGGTCCCGGCTGGCACATGGGGGTGTTGCCGATGACCGACGGCTCCACCGCGGTCACCCTGGTGGGTTCGCACCATCTCGGCGACGGCGTCGCGGCGCTGCTGTCGGTGGTCGAGGCGGTCCACGGCGTGCGACGTGACTTCGGCTTTCCACCGCCACAGTCGCGCAAGCGTTTTCGCGGTGCCCTGGCTGATCTCGGCCAGACTGTCAAAGGCGTACCCGAGGCGGCCCGGACAACGGTGACCGCCGCGAAGCTCGGTCTGCAGAGCCGTGGCGAGGCGGCGGCGAAGGTGCCCACGCCACCGGTCGCCGGGACGTCCGATCCCGAGGCCCGCGTCGTGGTGCCCGCTGTCAGCGCGCTGGTGGATTTGGCGCAGTGGGACGCGCAAGCGGAGTTGCTCAACGGAACAAGCTATTCGCTGGTGGCCGGTTTCGCTGCCCGGTTGGGTGAACACATGGGGCGCAAGAGCTCCGACGGCGCCGTGACGTTGGTGATGGCCCTCAACGGACGTACCGGGCTGGAGGACACCCGGGCCAACGCGATGCTTTTCGCATCCGCCGACATCGACCCGGCCCCGGTGACGACGGATCTCTCCGCTGCGCGCAGCACCGTGCGACAGGCGCTGCAGGCGGCCAGAGATGAGCCCGACGCCGCGCTGCAGCTGCTTCCGTTGGTGCCGTTCGTGCCGCGACGCGCTCTCAGGCGAGTGGTCGAACAGTTTCTGGGATCCGGTGCGGACCTTCCGGTTTCATGTTCCAACCTCGGCGATGTGCACCCATCGGTGGCCTGTCCCGACGGCACCGAAGCGGAGTACACCATGCTCCGCGGTGCGGACCAGAACGTGCGTCGAGCCGATCTCGAGCGGGCCGGCGGTCAGCTCGTGGTGGTGGCCGGCCGCATCAGCGGCAGGATTTCCATCGACGTCATCGGCTATCGGGTCGGTGCCGAGAACTCCAAACAGAGGTTGCGTGAGTTGGTGGCGAGCACTCTGGCCGAGTTCGGGCTCAGCGGTGAAATCATCTAGTTCTTGACCAAGCAGTACAGCCGGTAAGACAGGTCGCCCCGTTCGACCTCTTCGTACAGCGGGGAGCCCTTGGTGACGGCGACGTCACGGCCGAACCTGCGCAACAGCTTCGGCGCATGCCGGTTGATCAGCTCCTGGTAGCGCGGCGAGTTCATTTCGAGCCCGCGCAGCACCTGCTTGTTGATCTCCTCTTCCGACACCAGCTGCAGCGACGAATCCCTAAGTGCGGCTTCCCATTCCGGAATACCGGCCCGATCACGGAGATCGGCGTAGAGGAAGTGCCCGCCTGGCGCGAGCACCCTGACGACTTCGGCCAAGAACCGACGGTAGTTGGGGTAGAGGTGCGCCGCTTCGACGTTGATGACCGCGTCGAAGCTCTCGTCGGGAAACGGCAGGTTCTCGGCATCGCCCTGCACGAACGACAATCCGGGCAGTTGGTGCCTGCGCTTACAGAACTCGATGCCCGCCGGGTTGAGATCCAGACCGGTGTAGGACGCCGGGCGCATGGTGCGCGTGATGTAGGAGGCGGCGCCGCCGTGACCGCAACTGACCTCCAGCACCCGTTTGCCTTCAAGATCGGTCTGCGCCGCCACCCGGTGGTAGAGCTGAATGCAGAGCCGGTCGGGCTCGTCCGAGGGGTCCAGCGGCAGATTCATCGGCGGATCTTCCTCATATCCCCAGTTGAGGAAGAGGACTTCGTCGGTACCGAGCCGCCGGGTCACCAGGCTGTACCCGTACTTACCGATGACCTTCCCGAGGTGTCGGTGCGAGAAGTTGACGACCTTGGTGACCACCGGTCGGTAAATTTGCTCAATCATCGGCTCCAGTATTTCAGGCGCACGACATAATGTCTGCGGCAGGTGCGAAGTGCGCACGGGTCGGAGAGAATCGGAGAGAAGAGGTGACGTGAGGTTCGGCGATGCCCAACCCGAGTCGAGATCCGGCCTCCCCGCCAGCGGTGACCCCACGGTCGACAACACGTTGGCCTACATGGACCAGGCGTCATATCTGTGGGTACGGGTCAGCGGCCACGTCCACGGTATCCAGTGCACGTGGGTGTATCCACGCGACGTCGACCTCGACGGATTGCGCCGGCTGCGCGACAACCTCGCCTACGGCCTGTTGGGACGCCGGGTCGAGCCGTCCCCGTTTCCGTTCGGACGACACCGCTGGGTGGCGTGCCACGAGGCGCCGGAGATCGACATCGCCGAACCGGCCCGCGCGCGTACCGCGGTCGCGGAGTGGGTCGACGAACGCGCACAGGTGCCAGTCGACCCGGAGTTCGGTCCGGGTTGGCACCTCGGGGTCCTTCCGATCGAGAACTATGGCGGGGCGGTCAGTTTGGTGGCCTCCCACACCGTGGTCGACGGGCTCGGCCTGTGTCTTGCGGTCGCGGACGCGGCCAAGGGGGTACGGCACGACTTCGGTTATCCACCGCCGGGTTCTCGCGCCAGAAGGCAAGCCTGGACGGAGGATGCCCGCCGGGCCGCACGCGACCTACCGCGAGTCGCCCGCGCGCTCGGCGCCACGGTGAAGCTGGGGGTTCGCGACCTGCCCGACCTCGTCAAGCAGAGGCCCGCGCGGCCCCGTCGCAGCCGCGAGCCCGACCGGCCGGCAGTGGTGCCCACCGCGACCGTCTACATCGATCTGGCCGACTGGGACGCCTGCGCCGAGCGGCTGCACGGCACGAGCAACGCGCTCATCGCCGGGTTCGCGGCGCAGCTGGGACGGCGATTCGGGCGGGTGCGCGCCGCAGACAACTTCGTCACCTTGTCGTATCCGGTCAACGACCGCACCGAAAACGACTTGCGCGCCAACGCGATCAAGGGCATCGACTTCGCCGTCGATCCCGGCCCGGTGACGTCGGACCTTCGCGACATGCGCAACACGATCAAGCAGGCGCTCGTCGAGGGGATGGGCAAGTTCAAGGACTTCGAGCGCGTCTTCCCGCTGGTTCCGATGGTCCCCACAGGGTTGGTGAAGAAGGTGCCGCTGGGCGCGATGAACTCCGCTGACCTGCAGGTCGGCTGCTCGAACCTCGGTGAACTCGACCCTGCGGTGGCCTATGCCGACGGCACCGAAGCCGAGACCGTCTCGTTTCGGATGGTGGAGCAGAACCTGACGACAAAAAGCCCCGAACTCGCCGGGGGCGAGCTCAATTTGGGAACCGGGAGAATCAACGGCAAGCTCTTCCTCAATATCCGCGCCTACCAGCCGGGCGGCGACAACTCGCGACAAAAACTGCGTGAACTCGTCGCTGCCACGCTTGCCGACTTCGACCTGACCGGCGTCATCGAATAGTGCGGGCTGCCTTTTCGAGCAGATCGGCTGCAGCGCAGACGCTCGCGGCGGGTTTGGTCATCTGAGTGGCCACGTCACGTGCGCGGGCGAGGTAGTTGGGCTTAAGGATGGTCCGGAGGGCGTCGAGCAGCGAATCGCGCGTTGTGCGCGAAAAGCGTAGTCCCGCACCGACTTCCAATCGCTTGACCTGAGCGGCCCACACCGGCTGATCGGCGCCCACCCACAGAATCAACGTGGGTACCCCCGCCCGCACCCCGGCGGCAGTGGTTCCCGAACCGCCGTGGTGGACGACCGCGCGACAAAGGGGAAACATCGCCGCGTGGTTGACGGCGTTCACGAGCTTGACGTGGTCACCCTGCGCGTTGAGCGTGGATTCGCTGAGCTCCCAGACGCCCGTGGCGATCAGCGCCCGCTCGCCGAGCTCGGCGCAGACGTCGGTGATCATCGCGATGGCGTCATCCGGAGACTGCACCGGCATGCTGCCGAACCCGAAATAGATCGGCGGCGTGCCCGCGGCGATCCAGGACGCCACCTCGTCGTCGGTGTCTGCCCCCAGCTCCACCGTCAACGAGCCGATCAACGGCCGGCGACCGCCCCATTCCTCGGACAGGCGTGGGAAGAACACCTCGTCGTAGGCCTGGATCTCCAGTGCCCCGCCCTCCACGATGCGTCGCGCCGCACGCACGGTCGACTTCGGCAGACCAAGATCGCGTCGTTGCGCGTCATCTGCCTCCTTCAGCGCGCGCCAGTGCGCCCACTCGGCCACCGCCCATACGGGTCGGACCAATTGGGACGGCAACGGCAGCGGAAGGGCTTGGCTGTTGGCGCGGGCCGGGAAATAATGGAAGGCCGCCAACGGGATGCCGTAATACTCGGCGACGTTGGCCGCGACCTCCTGGTACGTCGTGCCGGTGAGGATCAGATCAGCCCCCTCGGCAAGGGGCGTCAGCGTCGCGCTCATCTCGGCCCAGCCCTGGGTGATGTACTCCCTGAGCTCCCGCAGCGCGGTCAGCGGGTTCTGAATCTTCCAGTACTTGCGGAAGATGTCGGCGTCGAGCTGTTGTTGCGAGTCCACCCCGTAGGCAACCGCCGGCGGCAGGCCTGCCCTGGCGACAAACGAGACGAGGTTGGGCGGAACGGCCAGGCGCACGTCGTGTCCGCGGCGAAGCAGCTCCAGGCTGACAGCCGCGCAGGGCTCGATGTCGCCACGGGTCCCGTGGACCGCGACCACGAACCTCATCGGCGGGGCTTTCCCATGGCGGACACGCCCCGATTAGAGCACAGGGGCCGGCGGGCAGCGGCGTCCAGAGGCGCTCGAGACCGGCGTCGGCCGCCTGTGAGGCGCCCGTGCCCAGCGACTGGCGCACCAGCCACAACCGGTGATAGGAGCAGGTCAGCAGGCCCGTTGGGCAAACTTCATAGGCGGCGAACTTGGCGTCGTAGCCGTGTAGCCTTAACTAGTGTTTTCGCGCGCCAAATTCAGCGGTGCGTTGCAGGGAGGATTTTTTCCAGCCCTGGGCAAGCTGGTCGTCCGTCACCCCCTGCTGGTGATTGCTGCCTGGCTGGTCCTGGTGGGCACCCTGCTGTTGTCGGTGCCCCCGTTGCTGGAGGTGGCGGCCAGGAAGCCGCCCCCATTGTTGCCGGAGAGCTCCGAGGTGCTGGCCGCCGGCGACGCCATGCAGGACGCGTTCGACGAGGCAGGCGCGGGAAACGCCGCGATCGTCGTCCTGACGAACAAGAACGGGCTGACCAAACGAGACGAGCAGACCTACCGGACGCTGGTGGAACGGCTCAACGCCGACACCGAGCACGTGATCGGGACGCAGGACTTCATCAGCATTCCCGAACTGCGTCCGGTGATGACCAGCGAGGACAATAAGGCCTGGCAGCTGCCCGCCAGCCTGCACGGCACGATGGGCCTCGCTGACGGCCAGAAGGCCTACTCCGGGTTCCGCGAAATCGTCGACGAAGTCACCGCGGGCACCACGCTCACGCCGCACATGGTCGGCGGCGCCGCGACGCTGGAAGACCTCAACGAATACGGCGTCCGCGATCAACACGTCGTCGAGATCGCCACGGTGCTGATCGTGCTGACCATCCTGATCCTGGTCTACCGCAACGTCGTGGCGATGATCATGCCCTTGCTGATGATCGCCGTCTCGCTCGGGGTGGCCCAGGCCGCCGTGGCCGGCCTCGGTGACCTGGGACTGCTCGGGCTGGGGCCGCAGACGTTGGTGCTGATGACCGCGGTGATGATTGGCGCGGGTGTCGACTACGCCATCTTTCTGTTCACTCGCTATCACGAGTACATCCGCACCGGCTTGAGTTCAGACGAGGCGGTGATCTCCGCCCTCGGATCGATCGGAAAGGTGATCGCGGGATCCGCGGGAACCACCGCGCTCGCGTTCTACGGATTGGCCTTCACTCAGCTGGCCGTCTTCTCCACCGTCGGCCCCGCGCTGTCGGTCACCGTCATCGTGGGCTTTCTCGCGTCGATCACGCTGCTGCCCGCGATGGTCACGCTCGTCGGCCGTCGCGGCTGGGTCAAACCGCGCAAGGACCTGACCGGCCCGTGGTGGCGGCGATCCGGGCAGCACATCGTGCGCCGGCCGCTCACGCACCTGGCCGCCAGCTTGGTGATCCTGATCGCCCTGGCCGCCTGCGCGTCTTTGATCACCTACAACTACGACGACAGAAAGAACCTGCCCGCCGACGCCGAAAGCAACCTCGGCTACGACGCTTTGGCCGAGCACTTCCCGGTCAGCAGCACGGTCCCGCAGTTCCTCTTCATCCAGTCGTCCAAGAATCTGCGTAGCCCCAGGGCGCTGGCGATCATGGAGGAGATGGCGCACCGGATCAGCCAGCTGCCCGATATCGACATGGTGCGCGGCATCACCAGACCCACCGGCCAAGTCATCGAACAGGCCAAAGCCACCTATCAGGCCGGCGAAGTGGGAAGCAAACTGGGCCAGGCGTCTGATCTCATCACCGAGAACGATGCGAACCTGGACTTGCTGGCCGGCGGGTCGCACAAACTCGCCGACACGCTCGACCAACTCCGCGACAGCGTGGTCGGCGGGGTCATCACGGTGCGGCCGCTGGTGAACGCCCTGGCCGCGATGCAACAACAGTTCGGCGGATCGAAGACACTCGACGAAATCGACAAGACGGCGACGTTGGTCGAGAACATGCGTTCCCTCGGCGAGGCGATCGGCGTCAACACCACCCGGATCACCGATATCCACGCCTGGGCGACTCCCATGGTCAACGCCCTCAACGCCAACCCGGCCTGCGACGTCGATCCCGGTTGCGTCGCTTCGCGCCAGGATCTGCGCGAGCTCACCGCGCCGGAGAACGCCGCGACGGTACAACGAATCGCCGAACTCGGTCGCGAGCTCGAAGGCACCGAGGGCACCCAAACCCTTGACGAGACCCTGCGCTCCGTGAGCGAGAGCATGGAGACCGCGACCGACGCGGCCCGTCAGCTGGGGATGGACAAGCCGGGCAACGTGGCACAGCAGCTCGCCACCGTCGAACAGGGGGCGAACCTGCTCGCCGATTCGAGCCGTGCGCTCGCGATCGGCACTCAGCTTCTGGTCAACCAGACCAAGGTGATGGGCGGCGGATTGGATCAGGCTTCGGCGTTCCTGGAGGCCATGAGGCGCGATTCGGCCGACCCGCCGATGTCCGGGTTCCACATTCCGCCGCAGATTCTTACCCAGCCGGAATTCCAAAAGGCCGCATCGCTTTTCATTTCGCCGGACGGTCACTCGGCGCGTTTTCTGGTGCAGACGGCGCTGGACCCGTTCGGCACCGAAGCAATGGACCAGGTCGCGGAGGTCATCGACGCAGCCGAAAGTGCGCGACCCAACACGATTCTGGCCGACGCCGATATCTCGATGGTGGGATTCTCCTCCGTGCAGAACGAGATCCGCGGTTACTACAGCGGCGACGTCAAGCTGATCATGATCTTCACCCTCGTCGTCGTGTTCGTGGTCCTGATCCTGTTGCTGCGTTCCCTCATCGCGCCGCTCTACCTCGTCGGAACGGTCGTGTTGTCCTACCTGTCGGCACTTGGGATCGGGGTGGTGTTCTTCCAGTTCATCCTCGGACAGGACATGGCATGGAGCGTGCCGGGAATGACGTTCCTGGTCTTGGTGGCGGTCGGGGCCGACTACAACCTTCTGCTCATTTCTCGTATTCGCGACGAGGCGCATCTCGGTATGGGGCCCGCGGTCGTGCGCACCATCGGCGCGACCGGTGGCGTGATCACCTCGGCGGGCCTGATCTTCGCGGCGTCGATGTTCGGCCTGACCTTCAGCAGCCTCGCCGCTCTCGTGCAAGTCGGCTTCGTCATCGGGGTGGGCCTGCTGCTGGACACCTTCGTCGTGCGCACCGTCACCGTGCCCGCGATCGCCGTCCTGCTCGGAAACCTCAACTGGTGGCCGTCGAAACCACCAGCCCTCGTCAAGAAGGACGACCAACAGCCCCCGCAGCCCCCGGAGGAACCACCGACCGAGGTACTCAGCACGGTTCCGGCCGAGTCGATGGCGAGACGGAGCGTCGGCGCCCGGCGCCCGACAAGGACGACGGGCCGGTTCGCCAAGCCGCATCGATCACCCGCGCGGCCGGTGGGATCGGGTGTGACGTACTGACCGGTTAACGCCTACCGGGTCTAACCGGCCTCGGCGGCGAGGCGGTATCTGCGGACGGCCAGCGGTCCGAACACCGCGGCGAGCGCAAGGAACCAGACGACGGTCAATGTCAACGGTAAGACGGGTGAGGTCCCTTCGACGAAGGCCCGCATCGAGTCGATCGCCACCGACATCGGTTGGTATTGAATCAAGGGCTGCATCCACGATGGGTACATCCCGACCGGGGCCACGCCGGAGCTGGCGAACACCAGTCCGACGGATCCTGTTGCGAGATAGGTGAACACGGCGTTGACGTTGGGTCCCGCCGAGAGGGCGAATGTCAGGATGACGGTGGAGAACACGAGGACCACGAGAACCGGCACCAGCAGGAAAGGAATCACCGCGATCCAGCCGCTGGCGAATCGAAGGCCGAGCGCGACACCGACGGCGGTGATCAGTGCGGCGGCCACCAGTGTGCGCACGGCCTCGGCGATGAGCCTGCCGACGATCACGCTGGCCCGGTGCACCGGAAAGGTCCACCAGCGGCTGAGCAGGCCGCTGGCTCGTTCGAAGGGAACGGAAAAGCCCGCGCCGAGCGCACCGAACATTCCACCGGCCAATGCGCACATCGGCACCAACGCCTGGAGGTTGTCGGTGCCGGAAATCGCCACCATCGACTCGCCGACGAGCAGGTAGTAGACGAGCAGCAGCAGCGTCGGAAGCAACAGGCTCTGAATCGGAATCGCGGGCATGTTCCGCCAGTGGTTGGCGTGCCGGCCGGCGAACAACAGGCTCTCGGTGAGCAGCGAGGACCGAGGCGACGCGCTGGGGTTCACTGTGTCCGCCGTTGCATCCGCAGCGCGATCGCACCGAACACCACGAGCAGGCCCACAGACCATGCCAGGGTGGCCGCCAGGTTGATGCCCGAAACGTTGCCGAGGGCAAGCCCGCGCAGCGTCTCGGTCACGTGCGAGACAGGCTGGTGCCGCACGAAGGGCTCGATCCAGTCCGGGAACGCCGAAACCGGCGCCATACCCGTGGAAAGCAGGACCAGGAGCAGTTGCGGAATGAGAAGAAGCTGGCTCACCGCATCCAGCGTGTAGCCGTAGGACCCCATCGCGTCCGCGCCCAGGGACAAGGCGAGTGTCAGCAGCAGCGCAACCGCGACAAACGCCGCTGCGTAAAACGCGCCGCCCATCATCCGGAACCCGAACAGATAGGCGGTGGCGATGGCCGCCGCGATGGCGAGGGCGCCGCGGAACAGGCAGTACAGCATCCGGGCCATCAGCGGGGCGGCGGCGCTGATGGCCAGCGTGTGCAGCCGGACACCGATCCCGAGCCGACGGTCTTTCGCGGCTCGCTCGGTGGTGGTCAGCGCGCCGAAGAGCATCGACTGGACGACCACGGCAGGCACGATGTACTGGGGGTAGCTCATGCCGCCGGTGTTGATCACGTTCTGCAGGGCGAAGGTGAAGCCCAGGAAGGTGACGATCGGCGTCGCCACCCCGAACAGCAGGTCATGATCGCGCAGTGAGGAAAGCACCACGCGCTCGGTCAGCACGGTGACCGCGGTCATACCGTGACACTCGACGGGGTCAGGTGCAAGAACACCTCGTCCAACGACGGCTTGCGAAGCGATATGTCCAGCAGCTCGATTTCCAGCTGTTCGATCCGGCGCAGCACCATGACCAGCGTCGCCGCACCGTCGCGGGCCGGCACCGACACGGTGTTGGCGGCCGCGTCGATCTCGGCACCCTCGATGTCGGCGACCAAGCCGAACACCCGGTTCAGATCGGCCGGGTTGAGCGGGGTCACCTCGCAGTAGCCGAAACCCATGCGGCGCTTGAGGTCCTCGGCCGTCCCGCGGGCGACGACGCGCCCGCCGTCGAGAATGACGACGGAATCGCTGAGCACGTCGGCTTCGTCGAGATACTGCGTGGTCAGCAGGACGGTGATGTTCTGAGCTTTCAACGACGCCACCAACGCCCACACGTCGCGGCGGCTGCGCGGGTCCAAACCGGTGGTGGGTTCGTCGAGGAACAGCACCCGGGGTGGAACCACCAGGGCGGCCGCGATGTCGATGCGGCGCCGCATGCCCCCCGAATAGGTGAACACCGGGCGGTCGGCGGCCTGGCGCATGTCGAACCGCTCGATCAGCTCCTCGGCGCGCTGACGCGCCTCCTGGCGACGCAGCCCGCGCAGCCGCCCGAACAGCACGAGGTTCTCGCGGCCGGTGAGCACCTGGTCCAGGGCCGCATCTTGGGCGGTCAGCCCGATGCTCTCCCGTACCTGCCCGGGCTGCCGGACGACGTCGAAGCCCGAAACCACTGCTCGACCAGCGGTTGGGCGCAGCAAAGTCGCCAGAATCTTGACGAGCGTCGTCTTGCCGGCGCCGTTATGGCCAAGCAAAGCGCAGACCGACCCCGTGGGCACGAAAAAACTGACGTCCCGCAAAGCGGACACCGACCCGTCGAAGGTCTTGGCTACGCCATCTAGCTCGATCACAGATTCACGATACCGTTGATAGAAAGGTTCTCGAACCGGAACCGGTCGACGCCATCCTCTCATCGAGCAACCAGTGACGGGCGCCGGCCACTGCGCTGTCCAGCAACCAGACCAGGGTCGGAGCCCGGTACGGTGCATCCGTCGCACTCAAACGGCGTGGTGTGCCCACGAGGTGGTGAGAACGCGTCATGGGATTCGCACCGCGAACAGCCGTCCGCGCCCGGCCCGCTGAGATAGCCTACGGTGCGATCTATCAGGGCGAATAGGCGTATAGGATCGGCGCGCGGATTGTCGGGAGGAAGATGCGAGCAGCGGTCAAGTTCTATGTTTCGAAGCCGATAAAGGACACCTTTTTCCATTGGGCGTATGACCGTTGGCGGCTGCCGTTTCGGGACAAATATCTGCCGTTTGTCGACGGTAAATGCGGATTAGAGGTAGGCGGCCCGAGCCTCGTGTTCAGCAGCAAACTGCCGGTCTATAGGCATGTGCGCTCGCTGGACGGGGTCAACTTCGCGACAGACACGATCTGGGAAGGGCGACTAGAGGCGGGGGACACGTTCGAGTTCTTCGGCGATAAGGCCGGTCGGCAGTTCATCGCCGAGGCTACCGACCTGACCGAAATCGAAACCGATCAATACGATTTCTTGCTCTCCTCGAACTGTCTTGAGCACGTCGCCAACCCCATCAAGGCACTCATCGAATGGAAGCGGGTCATCCGGCCGGGCGGCGCTTTGGTGCTCGTTTTGCCGAACAAGGTGAGCAACTTCGATCACCGGCGGCCTGTTACGAGCTTCGACCACCTACTGGACGATTTCAACAACGACGTCGGGGAGGACGATCTCACCCATCTCGACGAGATTCTGCAGCTTCACGACCTGGCGTTGGACCCGCCCGCGGGGACCCCGGCGGAGTTCAGGCAGCGGAGCCTCGAGAACGCGTCCAACAGGACGCTGCATCACCACGTGTTCGATGCCCAACTCGTCGACGACCTGCTGCGCCACCTCGATCTCGAGATCGTCGACATCACTGCGGCGCATACCGACTTCTTCGCGCTCGCCAGAAAGAAGACGGCACCATCCTTGTGAGTCTGCGCGAGGCCATCCGTTACCGATTTGACGGTGACGCACTACGTTTCATCTGCGAGACGCATCAAGAATTGCCTTCTCAACCACCACACGACCGCAGGACCCTCGTTCTGTTCGCGCATTTCGATCCGCACGGCGTCGTGGATCCTTATGTCGTCTACTACTTGCAGGCACTGCATGCGCTCGGCGCGACGATTCTGTTCGTCTCCGGATCCCCTACGCTTGCACGGGATTCAGTCGACCCTATCCGCCCGCTGTGCGCCGGCATATACACCCGCCGTACCCTCACCCTCGATTTCGGTTCCTGGCATCTCGCATGGTGCATCCTTCACGAGCGTGGCTGGTCACTCGAGCAGTTCGACCGGTTTGTCTTGGCCAACGACAGCGTCTACGGCCCGCTGTTTCCACTCCGGGAGATGTGGGAGTCGTTCAGCGGAGCCGACATGTACGGTGCAATCGAGAGCCGTGAAAGGGGCCACCACCTTCAGTCCTTCTTTCTCGCCTGGGACCTCAACTCGCGCACCCGGCCGTTTCTCGACGATTTCTGGCGCAGATTCCAGTACATCGACGACAAGTGGTGGATCATCCGGCTATACGAGGTCGGCTTGTCCAAGCGGGCCCGGAGGGCGGGCCTGTCCATGAAGGCCTATGCCTCTCTCGCTGCCATCAGAGCGTCGTATGCACGCTCGCCGGCGCATCCGTGGGCTGAGAAGCTGTCCGGGCGGCCGACGAACGCCACCCTTTTCTTCTGGGACGGTCTCATCGAGCAGCTGCGTTTCCCGTTCCTCAAAACGGTCCTCCCGCGCCACAACGTTCCGTGGCACGACTCGATGGCACAGCTGCGGGACTTCATCGAGACACACACGAGCTATCCGTACGGGCTGATCCAATCGAACGTGGACCGCCTTGCCTGTGGGCCGCCGACTTGGCGCAGGCCACCTGCCGCGCCGCGGCGCAGCAGGTGATGCTTCAGCCGCCGACCATGACGGATGTCGGGCGTTCCACCTTGCGCTTCTCGAACACAATCATGCTGTCGTAGAAGTGAACTGCGGCGACTTGATCCTTGGCGAACGGCTGGGAAGCCGCCCGCCGGTGATACCAGTGGTGCATGTCGTCGACGAGGCCTTTGGCTGTCTCGATGAAACTGCGGCGCGAACGGTATCCGCCACCAAACGAGGGCCAGTAGGCCGTGTGGAGATCCTCTACGACGTACAGTCCGCCGTCGCTGAGGAGCGGAAACAGCGTTTCGAAACTGGCCTTTATGTGTTTCATCACGTGGCTGCCGTCATCGATCACGATGTCGATGCCGCCCATCTCCTGGACCACTCCCTGGAGGAAATCCGGATCGGCCTGGCTCCCGATCCGGACACTGCCGTAATCACCGTCGAACCGGGCGCATGCGGGATCGATATCGATACCGAAAACCTGGGATGCAGGGCCGAAGTACTCCCGCCAGAGTTTCAGCGACCCACCCCGATACACCCCGAGCTCCAAGAGCGATACCGATCCCACCTCTCGATACGGGGAAAAATGTCGTTCGTAAATCGGTAGGTAGTGAAGCCATTTGAGGAGTTGCGGCCCCTGATGGTTTGCGAAGAGTCGCTCCATCCGGGTATCGCCGATTTTGTCCCTTACATCGTCGAGCTCCGATTGGAACTTCTCGATGCTTTGCGCAGATGGCAAATAGGCCGTAAGCCTGCGGGCTCCGTTTTGCAACTGGTTCGCAATCCGGTTCCTTATCGCCACATAAACCCCTGTCGTTGTCGAGCACCGTTCATCGGCGGCTCCGCAGTCGATCTTCACCGCGATGACGTTCGCGCGCAAGACCGCGTCTCCTCCTTCGCCTCCCGCAAGATGACGTAAATCCGCGTGCCGCTAGAAGTTCGAGCCGCCGATGTGGAGCGCCGCGCCAGTGGGCACGATCACCAGCAGGGCGACGACCCAAACAAAGATTCGCGCCTCACTGCGAGACGCTGGTTTTGCTATCTCCGGCCTGCTAGCCGCGTACATGATGTAGACAACCGCGACGTCGAAGGTGATCAAGATCCACCAGCGAGTCCAGTCGACTGCGGTCATGAACACCGGCACCATCAACGCCAAGGCCAGCACGGCCAACACGTAGTTGCCCCGCAGTTCACGAAGAAATGTCGTGACCGGTACGCCGGAGAAGAACTGGATCGCCCAGGTGGTGCCGACGAAGTACAGCAACCCGACGATGAACGAAGCCAAGAGCGGCAGGACGCCGAATTGCGCCACCATCTGCACGCCGTCGCTGAAGTTGGATTCGAGAATGGGGGTCGCATAGCGACACATCCAGTCGTGGTAGTCCGACTTGCTCTCGACGCGGCCGAACATGTAATCCAATGTATTCTGCACGGAAGTTGATGCGGCGTAAGGGTTTTCGATCATCCTGTGCGGAATTTGTTCGCACAACAATGATCCGACCTGTTTGCGTCCCAGCCCGGCGGCCAGCAGCACCGCGACGATTCCCGGCACAACAGCCGACATCAAGCAGATGCGCTGCAGGGCAGGCGACATATCCTTCGGCAGAACGACTATCGCCAGAACCGCGCCGAGCGCGAGTTGCAGGGGAATCGCCTCGTGCACGAACGCGAGTGCGGCGATTGCGCTTCCATAGAGCGCACAAGCGATCAGTCTGGGCCGAGCCGTGCGGGTGTTGGTGAGAAAGAGGCCGAGAGCGACCAGCGCGGCCATCCCGAAGAGTTCCGGATGCGGAGAGTACAGTGCATAGGTCAACGAGAACGGCAATACCGGAACAAGCAGTGCCAGCATCACTCTGCGCTCGCGCCCGGGCTGCCCCGACAGGATCCGCCACATCAGCACGCCCAGTGCGATGAGCCAGACGACAACGGACGCTCCCAGCATCGTGTAAGCGGCTGTGAAGTAGTAGCCGTCGGGAAGCATCCGAATGATTTCGCCGCCGAGGCCGCGACGGACGAACCCGAACTCGTAATTGGGCACGTAATACGACAGCCAGTAGATCGCCGACGGATAGGCGACCAGCACGACGAACAGATGAATGATGGCGGCGATCACCAGCCAGACCGACACCAGCAGGTACGTCCGCGCACGTTTGTCGGCAAGACCTGCGTTTGTCATGTCGATTCCTCGGGTGTAAGCCGTCGCAACGGCTCCGTCGGCACCAGCCACTGTCTTCGGGGTTGGCGTTCGAAGGGCAAACTAGCGCAACGGGCGTGCGCCCCGAACTGTCGGGTAGACAGGAGCGACGGGGCAGCCGGTGACGGCGTCTCCCGCCCGCGCGCTCTGCGACCAGGACCCGTATCCGCCTCATCTAGGATGGGCGCGACGACAGTTGGGGGAGCGAATAGATGCTGCTCATCGGCATTCCGGCCTATGGTCAACATGACTACACCCACGCTGTCGTCAGCGATCTGCGACGCGAGCGAGCCGACTTCGTCATCGTCGACAACCGAGGCGATTACCCGCGACTCGAAGACGAAGAGGTCATCACGCCGGGGCGGAACCTCGGCTGGGCCGGTGGATCGAACTTCATCTTCCGCCACGCGTTCGCCAACGGTTACACCCACGCGATGACGCTCAACAACGACACGCGGCTATCCCCGGGATTCGTCGCCGGCATGCTTGACCCCCGCATCCCCAGCGACGCCGGAATCGTCGTCCCTGTCTATGACGACGTCAACGGTCACCTTCGGATTCTGTCCGACTACCGCGGCCCGGCCGGGAACTACGAACCCAAGCCGGTGCTCCGCAAGTTGCCCTTCACGGATGGCTGCGCGTTGATGATGACGAAGCAGGCCTGGTTGGCCATCGGCGATTTCGACGAGCGGGCATTCGGGAGGTTTGCCTGGGGCGCCGATGTGGACCTGTGTCTGCGCGCGAGAACGGCCGGCTTCGGGGTGTACGCGACAGAAATGGCATACATCAACCACTTCGGACGAAAATCAGCGACGGGTTTGAGCCGTCTGTACGGGGCTCGCGCTCAGTTTCGCTACCGGTACGGATTGCTGCGCTACTGGGGCAAAGAATGGCGGTTACTCACGACGCGGACGAGCACGATGCCCTTGGCGCCTCCCACGCGGGACGCGGTCACCGGCAGCGAAGGCGGCCCCACTCATGCCTGAACGACTACCGGTTATCGCGGCGGTCCCCAACTACAACATGGGCGATTATTTGCGCAGGCTGCTGCCGCAATTGCTGGATCGAGGCTACGACCGCATCTTCGTGCTGGATGATGCCTCCACCGACCACAGTGTCGATGTAGTCGCCGAATTCGGCGACGTGACGCTGGTGAGGGCGGCCGTAAACCGGGGCGCCAGCGCCAACCGCAACCAGATCATCGATCAGGTCGATGATGACGTCCTGATCCATTTCATCGATGCCGACATGGACCTCAAGACCCCCGACACCGCGGACGTCGCCAGGGAGCTGGCCGCGCGCTACGCCGCTCAAGGCGTGGGAGTGATCGGTGGCTTGGTGAGCCGCTCCGACGGCAGCCAGGAGCCACACAACTACGGGCCGTCATTCTCCTTCAGGGCCACCCTCACCTCGGGTTTACCCCTGCTGGTCGACCGCTTCAGACACCAGCCCCGGCTCGCGAGGACCGTCGGGCGTGTGGTCAAGCCCGCCATCAAACAGTGGCCTAATGTGCTCGAGGCGCCCGTTCCGAAGCAAACCTACTGGCTGCACGAGGGCAATATGCTCATCTATTCTCACGTGCTCAAATCGGTAGGTGGCTATGACGCCTCAATGCGGGAACACGAGGCGCAAGACCTCTCGATCCGTTTGGAAAAACTTGGCATCAAAAGACAATTCGATCCCACGATCGAAGTCGTTCATCACTACGTAGATGTCCGAGGTAAGACCCGTTTGAGGAATCAGTACTATGCCGCCCGCTATATCATCCGCAAGCACGGGCTCGCGCGTTATCTAACTGATCGCTGAATTACAGCCGCTGGCTGACACCTGCTTCTTGTGGGCGGTGGCAACGACACAGGAGTCCGTAATGACGCATCGGCCGATGCTCACGGCAGCACGCGGCTTCAAGGTCGAGTTGCTGCTCTGTGCGCTGCTGGTCGTAGTGGGCGCAGCGATTTATCTGCCAAAACTGGCCGCCGCCGTCCTCATCGACCACGACGATGTCATCAGCGTTATAGCGGCGACGTGCAATCAAGTGCGGTACAGCGAAGCTATCCCGACGGGGCGGTGGGTAAGCGCTGCCGAATGGCAGCAGTACTGGCAATTGGACACGTTTGGCTGCTTCGACCAAATTCAGCACGGTCTGACGTATTACGACATACACCCTCCTCTTTACTTTTGGCTCCTGCATATCTGGTTCAGCGTGTTCGGCGTATCCATTACCAGCGGGCTGGTGCTCAATCTGGTCATACTCCTGATTACGGCGGTCATAATCTATGCCTGCTGCCGAGTGCTGGACGTGTCGAACACGTTCAGCTTTATCGTGAGTGCGGCTTGGGTGCTGAGCCTGTACTCGCGAATGACAATCAGCGTCATTCGCCAATACGCTCTGTTCTCGATGCTGGCAGCGTTGCTGCTGCTCTTGACGGTCTTGTGGCTCAAGAAACGCCAGCCCGGATACCTCTTCGGGATCGCGATAGCGCTGGTAGCAGGGGTTTTGACCCACTACCAATTCGTCATCCCGGCCGTGATGACCTTCTTATGTGCCTGCGCCATCCTGGCGAGGCGTCGCCAGTACAAAGAGGTGACGCAGCTCGCGATAGTCAGTGGACTTGCCGCGCTTACTTTTTACCTATCCCATCCCAACTTCCTGGAAGCGATGGGGCGGGCGGACGCGCAGGCGCAGTCGTTCTCCCTGGTCGGGTTCGCGCAGCGGTTGGGTTCGGTGGGCGGAACCGTACTGCAGCTGTTCAATCCATTGGACTGGTCGCATCCGCTGCCATTCGGACTACTTGACTTCTCGGATCCCCTCTACGCTGCGATCAACTTGTTGAACGTCGCCGTTGGCGGGGCCGGCCTCTATTTTGCTGCACGGCTCGCGATCAGGGCGTACAGAAAACGTCCGGACACGTTGGATGCGATGGTGTCGGTCGATTCCTTGCCGTTCGTCGCGGGCGTCGCGTCATGGCTGGCGATCACTGCGCTCTACATATTCTTTGTCAGCCCGGTCCACGCTATCGGACTGCAGTATCTTCACTTCGTCACGCCGTTTCTGTTCGTGGCTTTGGGGCAAGCGGCTGAGGCCTGTAAGGACTCCATTCCGCGCAAGGTTGTCGTCGCGCTTCCACCCCTCTTGGTAATTGGTGCGGCACTCGCCACCGCCTTGTTCGTGGCACATCGCTCCGAGCTGTTGCGTATTGACGAGATCAAACAAGCAGATGCGCTGATCTTGGACTCCGACGAGATAGGAATCCTGCCCACGATCCTTTGGCATGCGAACCCGGCGACGAAGGTGTACGCCGCAGCAACACAAGATGATTTGTTGGCGAACCTTCCTGATCCCGCAACTGTTGCTGAAGGAAACCTCTTCTACGCCAGCTCGCTCGCCTACGGCAATACTCCCGAGAAGCGACAACAGATATTGGAGCGCCTGGCGGAAATGGGTTATCGAAACGAGGCCGGCCTGAGCGTCAGTGTGGTGTATCTCGTCCCGCTCGGCGGAGAAATATACGAGTTCGAGCACTGACCCGGCTTCGGCCGCGCGGAAAGCTGCTTGCGGTTCCAGTTACAGGCAAATGAAGGCTGGTGTAGGCAGCACCTATCCGGTATCCGGAGGCTCGGATCATTCGTGTCCGGTCGCATGTGCTAATCGGACGATTCGGGCGCCTCCGGAGCTCCCGGTGATAGGCTGAGGGGTCTCCGATTCTGGGGCTGCGAGTGCTGTCGCTCCGGGTCGCGAGCGAACAGGATTGTGAGGAGTTTCGTGGACACCGATGTGATGGAGCCTGCGACGGTCGCGGCGCCGGAGGGCAGCCGAAACCCGCGGACTCCGATGATGATCGCCTCCGCCGCACTGGGTGCGGTTCTGGCGACGATCATCGTGCTCGTGTGGTCGTTTTCGAACGGCCCGCAAAGCCCCAAATCGGAGGAACCGGCGTCGGCGCCGTCGTCGAGTGCGCCGGCCGAGTCCCCGGATGAACTTCTCCCGGATGCGTCCGACTCGGGCTTGCCGGGCCTGCCGGACGGCCTACCGGCCGGGCTCATCCCCGGCGCCGAGGCGGCCGAGGGCGCCAACCCGTTGGATATGGCCTCGATGTTCAGTAGTGGCTCGACCGGTTCGGGCGGCGGTGGCGTGGCCGCGGCCCCGCTGGCCCTGCCGCCGCCGCCGGACCTCCCGCCGCCTCCCGATCTGGCTACCGTGATGGACGCCCTGGCCCCCTACGTGGGGACGGCGTTGGTGCCGTCGATCATCAGCGGCGACGCGATCGCCGGCATCATCACCGCCGCGGGCGGATGGGTCACGGCCGCCGGGGTCGCGACGGCCAACAACGCCACGCTTTTGCTGAGCAACCTGATCCTGGCCAGCGCGATCAGCGGCGGGAACCCGTGGCCGTTCCTCGGCGGAATACCGGCCACCAACCCGCTGGACGTGCTGGCGGGCGCATTCCAGGGGGTGGCGTCGCTGGGCAACCTGCCCGCGATAGGGCTTCCGTCGCTTCCCGCGCCCGACCAGGCACTCGCTGGTCTGTCCTCGGCGCTCGCGGTGAGCGTGCCGGCCCTCGATGCGCTTGGGCAGCTGAACTTTCCGTCGTTCCCGCCCCCGCCGGCGGCCGGGTTGCCGCAGCTGCCGCCGCCACCCCCGGTCGGAATGCCGCAGCTGCCGCCGCCGCCTCCGGTGGGATTGCCGCAGCTGCCGCCGCCGCCGCAGATCGGTCTGCCTCCACCGCCGCCGCTCGGCCTGCTGACGATCGGCCTGCCGTCCTTCTGAGCCTCTGAACCGGCCGGACGGCGAGATGGCGGCGCACGCCGCCAACGTCGGTCCAACGTGCTCAATGACGAAAGCGCGGTGCCTAATTGGCGCCTATTTGGCGTCCAAACGCGCGAATCGGCCGTCGCGGTAGTACTCCACACAGGTCGACCGGCGGATCTTGCCGCTGGTCGTGATCGGCAGTGACCCCGGAGCCACCAGCACCAGATCGGCCACCCGCAAGCCGTGCGTGGCCGATATCGCCGAGGTGATATCGCGCTTGATGGTGTCGAACCGCGCTTTGATCTCTTCCGGGGAGCCGCCCTTCTCCTTGACCTCGACGAGGGTCACCAACTCTTCGGTTCCGTCGTCGGCGATGGAGATCGCGGCGCAGCGGCCCCCGGAGATCTCCTGGACCGTCGCCTCGATGTCCTCGGGGTAATGGTTGCGCCCGTAGACGATCAGGAGATCCTTGACGCGGCCCATGATGAACAGCTCGCCCTCGGAGATGAAGCCCAGATCTCCGGTGCGCAGCCACGGCTTTTCCGGGGTGCCCGGCGACGGCGCGACCAACGTCCCGCCAAACGTGCGCTCGGTTTCCTCGGGCTTGTTCCAGTAGCCCTTCGCGACGTTCTCCCCGTGCACCCATATCTCACCGGTGGTGCCCGCCGGGCACTCCCGGCAGGTTTCGGGGTCGACGATCCGCACGGTGTTCGACCCTGGCTTGCCATAGCTGACCAGCGGTGTACCCGCGTTCGAGCAGCGCTTGGCGTGCCCGATGGACAGCTTCTCGGATTCGAAATGCGCGACCTCCGGCGGATCACCCGGCCTGCGGGTGGCCACGTACACCACCGCTTCGGCCAGGCCGTAGGACGGCCGGATCGACGTGTCGCGGAACCCGTACTTGCTGAACTTGTCGGTGAATCGCCGCAGTGTCGCGGGATGCACGCGCTCACTTCCGCTCAGCAGGCCGAGCACGTTACCGAGGTCATAGCCCTGCATGTCCTCATCGGTGGTGCGGCGCACCGCCAACTCGAACGCGAAGTTGGGCGCCGAACTCATCACGTTGGTGTGGCTGGCCATCAGCTGAATCCACCGCGCCGGACGCTGCAGAAACGACATCGGGCTGATGAGCACGGAGTGCACTCCGCCCAGGATCGGAACGCACAGGCCCAGCAACAAGCCCATGTCGTGGTACAGCGGCAGCCAAGACACCACCGTGGTATCCGGCGGGGCGACCTTGCCGAAGTCGACGAAGAAATCCGCGTAGATCTGCTCGAAGTTCGCCGACAGGTTGCGGTTGGTGATCATGACGCCTGCAGGTTCCCGCGTGGAGCCCGAGGTGTACTGCAGGTAGGCGATGTCCTGGCCGGACTCGGACCGGCGCGGGGGGCGCTTGCGCGAGGTTTCGTCGAGCGCGTCGACCTCGATAACGGTCGGACCCGACGCGGTGGCCTGCACATACTCGGTGACGTCACCGGTCGCCGCGGAGGTGGTGAGGACGACAGCGGGGTCCGTGTCGCGCAGCACCGCGGTGACCCGCTCGTCGTGGGCACCGGGTTGGGGGACCGACAGCGGCACCGCGATGAAGCCGGCTTGCAACGACGCGACGAACGCCGCGATGTAGTCCAGGCCTTGCGGCGCCAGGATCACCGCACGGTCACCGGGCGACCCGCAGCCGCTCAACTGCGACGCGAGGTTTGCTGCCCGCCGGTTCAACTGGGCCCAGGTCAGGGTTTGGGGAACGGCCGCGCCGTCGTGGTCGTAGTCGACGTAGGTGAACGCGACGTCATTGGGTTGCAGACTGGCGCGTTCGCGCAGTACAGCAGGTATCGAGGACCCCAACATCAACGTACGTCGACCTTCCGGTTCGGCCCGCTATGCCGCGAGCAGGGCATTTGCTATTTGACCGCACGGACAATTGCTTAGAGCTTATGCAACATCCGCTTGGTATGCGTAATTACCTCCAAAGTTGCCAGTCTATCGAGGGCTGCGACCAGGTGAACTACGGCTCGAACGGCTAACATCGTGGCTTCGCAAGGGCATTTGCTATGAGCCTCGTCTCAAGCGGAAATAGGACCAATCCCGTAGCTTAGCAAACCCGCCGTGGCTAACTACTGGCCGGAAAACTTCCATTGCAGCGCAGTCGGGCGCGGCGCGGATGTGATTTTCGACCGATTTTTGCGCATCACCACGGCGGTTGCCGAGGTTAGCTTGCCAGCCGCCGGGCGGATATTTGCCCCGAGTGTCAATTCGGCTGCCGATGATGCGGTGCGCCCCGAGCCTCGGGTCTGGGAAAAATACGTGACACGCGGTCGGGCGAGTCGAGAAGCCACCGCCCGCGTCGATTCGGCCGTCGGCAGCGTAGCTGGGCGCGGCGGCCGGCGCGTTTCTTGCCCGCGTGAACCGGCCCACCGTAGCCTCGTGAGGTGGCCGGCCTGACTGGGGTCCGCGCCGACGAACTCGCCACCTTGGAGATCTTCGCCGGCTGCCCGACCGAGGCCCTGGTACCGCTCGCGGCGCAGCTGCGACCGCTCACCGCGGCGCCGGGGCAGGTGCTCATGCAACAGGGTGAGCTCGCGGTGTCCTTCCTGCTCATCGGTTCCGGCGAGGCGGAGGTGACCCACACCGGCGCCGACGGGCACGACACCGTGGCGCGTTTGACGCCCGGGATGATCGTCGGCGAGATCGCCCTGCTCCGCGACGCGCCGCGCACCGCGACGGTGGTCGCCACCGAAGCGCTTAATGGCTGGGTCGGCAACCGCGACGCCTTCGCCACGCTGCTCGAGATCCCGAGCATGCTGGAGAGGCTGCTCAACACGGCGCGCCAGCGGTTGGCCGCGTTCATCAAGCCGATCCCGGTGCGGCTGCGCGACGGCACCGAGCTGAACCTGCGGCCGGTGCTGCCCGGCGACAACGAACGCACGTCACGCGGACCGGTCGAGTTTTCCAGCGAGACGCTCTACCGGCGTTTCCAATCGGTGACCACGCCGAGCGAATCGCTGATGCGGTACCTGTTCGAGGTCGACTACGTCCACCATTTCGTCTGGGTGATGACCGACGGACCCGACGGACCCGTCGTCGCCGACGGCCGTTTCGTCGTCGACGCGGACGACCCCACGATCGCCGAGGTCGCCTTCATCGTCGCCGACGCATACCAGAACAAGGGGATCGGCACCTTGCTCATGGGCGCGGTCTCGATCGCGGCGGAATGCCACGGCGTCCAACGGTTCACCGCGCGGGTCTTGAGCGACAACCTGGCGATGCGGGCGATCCTCGACCACGCCGGCGCCCGCTGGCACCGTGAGGACCTTGGCGTCGTCACCACCGAGATCGACGTCCCACAGCCACGCAAGCCGCCGTTCTCAGCCGAGCTGATCAAACAGGTGCGTGACGTCACCCGCCAAGTCGTGCGGGCGGTGGGCTGAACGGCCGCCCCGTCACGGAGTGATCGTGGTCTGCTCGTCGATCACGTTCGTCGCATCCATCAGGACATCCAGCTGGTCCTCGAGGCCGTCGGCGTTGAGCTGCAGGACATACAGGCCGTCCGCGCCCGGAATCACCACGGTCTTCTGCGCGATCGCGCGACGCACACCGTCCCTGACGTAAAGACCGCCGAGTTGCACCGCGTCGAAACCACCGAGCTCGCTCGGCTCGCCTTTGTCCGCACCCTCGTACTCGGGCAGGTTCTGGATCTCGCCGGGAGCAAACTCCAAGATCTTGTCGGGGTCGACGTTGCCGGTCAACTTCGACATCAGCGCGACGATGGTCGGCGGATCGGAGGCCATCGCTGGATCAGTGAAAAGTATTGCACCGTAAGCCCATTCAGGTGCATTTGCGCCCGCATCGGCCCAACCGGGGGGCATCGGCAGGTTTATGGCCGGCGCTCCAGGGGCGCCGCGCTTGACCGGTTCCTCCGTGATTTCGTTGTCGCGGATGTAGTCGACGATCGTGTAATGGGGCCCCGCGGCCTGTGCCGACGTGGTGGGCGTGGCTTCCTCGGTGGTGGTGGTCGTCGTCTCGGCAGCGGTTTCCGTTGACTCCGTCTCGGTGTCC
The DNA here is from genome assembly GCF_010725725.1 of Mycolicibacterium pulveris. Classification (NCBI taxonomy): domain Bacteria; kingdom Bacillati; phylum Actinomycetota; class Actinomycetes; order Mycobacteriales; family Mycobacteriaceae; genus Mycobacterium; species Mycolicibacterium pulveris. The sequence continues at coordinate 3,370,280 of NZ_AP022599.1, forward strand.
GATCCGCAGCCGGCCAGGCCGAGGCCCAGTGCGACGACCACGGCGGCGACCACACCGGTCCGCACAGAACTGCTCATCAGGTCTCCCATCGTGAAGGTTCGGGCGTAGCCTACGGTCGCCACCGGCCGTACGCAGGCGAAACCGCCTCGCCACCGGCGATCTTTGAAATGCTTTGCCCGGTCGCGCCCGCAATGCGATTTGCTCCGATCGTCTGCGATATTTCCCGATTGGTGCATCGAATCTGGTGCAATATGCTTTGAGCCGGTGCCGATGGGTCGTTGCTGAGGGGGTTCCGTTCGATGCGGAGATTGGGTCGCTCGTTCGTTGCTGTGGTGCTGGCGCTGTTCGGCACGGTGCTGCTCGCGGTGGGGTGGACGGCGGCCACGGCCGTGCAGTTGGCGGCGACCGCCCTGATCATGGGCGGAACCGGACATCCACTGAGCACCCCGGGCGACGACCCCGTTTTCTACGTCAACCCGTACATGAACAATGCGGTCAACGGGTTGATCAACCTGGCCGCCGCCCGGCCGACGGGCACCGGAAACGGACCCATCGCCGATGTGGACCCCGAGGACGACCGATACGCCGTCATCACCCCGGAGCAGTTCTTCCCGGTGGCCGGACTCATGACGTTCGACAACTCCGTAGCGATCGGGCGGGCCAACATGAACAGCTGCGTGCGCGGCACCGGCTGTCTTTACAACCAAAACAACCTCATCAACCCCACCGCACCCGTGGGCGCTCCGGTCGTCGGCGACGAGTTCGTCATCTTCGGCTATTCGCAGAGCGCGGTCATCGCGTCACTCGTCAAGCGCGATCTGATCGAAAACCCCGGCGACACACCACCTGTCACGTCGATCTTCCTGCTCGCCAACCCGATGCGCCCCAACGGCGGCATCCTGGCGCGCGGGCTCGGCGGTCTGACCATTCCGATCCTCGGCGTGACTTTCGAGGGCGCCACACCAACCAACAGCTGCGAAAGCGGCGACTGCATCCCCACCGTCGATGCGGTCGTCCAGTACGACCTGCTCGGCGGTGACGCCCCGGCCAGCATCACCAATGTGCTCGCGCTGCTCAACTCTCTCGTCAGCTACCTCAGGCTGCACGGACCGCTGCAGGACGCGAATTTCGGTGACGCCGTGTACCAAGGGTCCTACGGCGACACCGATTACTACCTCTATCCGACCAGGCGGCTGCCCCTGTTGATGCCGCTGGAGCCGATCGTTCCGTCGCCGATCCTCACCCTGCTGGATGCGCCGCTTCGGGCCGCGATCGAAGCCGGATACGCGCGCGGCGTCAACCCCGGCATCCCCACCGGAATGAGCCTGCTTCCGTTCCTCAACCCGGTGCAGGCCATCGTCAACATCATCACCGCAATCCCCGTCGGCATCGACGACGCACTGGCCGAAACCGTTGGCGACCCGACGTTTCGGCCGTTGGGGTCCCAACCGGTGACCAGCCCGTTCGGGGTGGGCGGACCGAATCTGCCTGAGCCACCGACGGAAACCGATGACGAAGGCGACGAGGTCGACGAGGCGCTGGCAGCCACGGCGTCCCAACGCCACAGCAAGGCGCCCGACGAGATCGTGGACCAGACGTCGGTGCCCGAGGAACAGGACGTCGCCGACAGCACCGAGGACGAACCCGACGAGATCCTCTTCGACGAAACCGAGGAGGAAACCCTCGCCGAGGACGCCGACGAACAAGCTGTCGAGGACACTTCCGAGCCGGACACCTCGCCCGTCGCGCTGGACCCGTCAAGCGCGAGCGGTGAGGACTCGGCAACCACGAACGACAGCGATACCGACACCGGTGGGCAGGCCGCGGCCTAGCGTCAAACGTCGCAGTTCAACGACACCGTGATCGACCTGCTGACCACCACGGTGACCAGCTCGCGATACTTGCCCTTGCCGACCACGAAGGTCTGGGTCACCTCTTGTGGATTGCGCACGCTGGTCACGATGCACTGATCGATCGGCGCGCTGCCGACGCGGTCGATGACGACGTCGTAGCCGGTGGCCTCCAACTCCCCGATGGTCTGTTGGGCGTTGCCGGGTGACACGGGCTGGGCGACGGCCACGGTTGCCGGGGCCAAGATGGTGCCCATGGCCGTTACCGTCGCTGCGACGCGCCATGAAGCCCGCATGACCGCCTCCGTCCGATGAGAATGAACCTTGCTACTAGTTGATCGCTGGGGGAGCCCGAAATGTTGCGTGCGATAGTCGCGGCGACAGTGGCGCTGGGCGCGGCGGCCTGCGGAGCTCCTCCCGCACCGCCGTCGGCGTCGACGGCGTCGGTTCGCGTTGACCCCGCCCGCATCGACCGGGTTCGCGGTGAGCTGCCGGCAGGGTACGAGTTCGGCGCCGTCGCCGACGGGACGTCGCCCGTCGACGTGTGGGGCTACGGCGCCGGGTGGGTGGCGGATCCGCCGCGGTGCCGAGCGTTGGCCGATCCGGTCTCCGATGCGACGACGACGTCGGGGTGGTCGGCCTCGGGCCCGGGCGGCATCGTGTACGCCGTCGTGCTCGGCTCACCGCAACCGGTGCACCTGGATTCCTCGGTGCTCGACGAGTGCGGGCGATGGACGTTGGCGGGAGGGCGCGGCCACGGCAGCGTCACGTTCACTCCGGCGCCGGCGATCGACGGCGCGGCGACGGTCGCGACGGTCACCGACTCGAGCACCGTCGTCGAGGGCGGCACCCAGACCCGTTCGCACGCCCGCACCGTCACCGCGTACCTGGGCTCCCACGTCGCGTTCGTCACCGTGGTAACCGATCCGGGATCGCCGAATCCGCAACTCGGACAGGAGTTCGCCGCCGGACTTCTTCGAGAATCGGTGTTGGCGTTGCGGGGCTGAGCTCGCGGGATCTGCGGCCCCGAGCGGGTAGCCTGTGCGGCGATGTTGAGCAGGGCGGCGGTTGCGATCGGATGTGTCGGTGCGCTGGCGGCGTGTACAAGCGGTGAACCCGACCTGTCGAACGCCGACATCGCACGGGTCAAGGACGTGCGGTCGAGCTTCGGCCCGGAGTTCACGGTGACCGACGTCGGGCCGAGCGGGATCGACCCGCGGCTGCTGGGGCCGCAGGCGCTGCCGCCCGGCATGACGTTCGACCCCGCCGACTGCGCCGAGCTGGCCGACCAGCAGATGGTGCCCGCCGGCGCCAAGGGCAACATGGCCGCGACCACCGCCGAGGGCGAGGGCAACCGGTTCATCGCGATCGCGATCGAGACGTCGGAGGCCGCGGCGGTCCATAGCCCGGCCGACAACTGTCAGAAGGTCGGGTTCGCCGGCCCCGGCGTGCGGGGGCTGGTCGAGACGACGGAGGTGCCCCAGATCGAGGGCGTGCAGACGGTGGGCACCCACCGCGTGCTGCAGACCACGGCCGACGGCCGCACCCGCACCGGCGAGCTGTACAACTACGTCGCGAGCTTCGGCAGCTTTCTGGTGATCGTCACCGCGAACCCGTTGGTGCTGCCCGACCAACCGGTCGCGCCGGTCGATACGCAGCGCGCCCGCGACCTGCTGACCGCGGCGGTGGCCGCGGTCAAGGGTTAGCGGACGTCGTGCGGGCGGAACTGGATGCTGATGCGCGGGCCGGTGGGCCTGCTGGTTTTCGGTATCGCGTGCTCCCAGGTGCGCTGACAGGAGCCGCCCATCACCAGCAGGTCACCGTGGGCGTGCTGGATGCGCAGGGACTTGCCGCCGCCGCGCGGGCGTAACGCGAAAGTCCTTGTGGCGCCGAGGCTGACGATGGCCACCATGGTGTCCTCGGTTCGGCTGCGGCCGATGTTGTCGCCGTGCCAGGCCACGCTGTCGTTGCCGTCGCGGTACAGGCACAGGCCCGCGGTGGTGAACGGCTCGCCGAGTTCACCGGCGTAGGCGTCGTTGAGCCGGCGCCGGATGTGCTTGAGCCGGGGGTGCGGGGGCGGCTCCTCGACGAGGTGGTGGAAGCTGACCAGCCGCGGCACGTCGACCACGCGGTCATACATCGGCCTGCGTTCGGCGCGCCAGGGGATGGACTGCTGCAGCTCCTCGAACAGCGCGTCGGCGTCCTCCAGCCAGCCCGACCGGAAGTCGATCCAGGCGCCGTTGCCCAGATGGCGTCGTTCGGCGTGCTCGAACAGCGAGCTCTGCAGAGCCAACTCCATGCCCGCGATCCTATCGCACACGCGTTCGAAAATTCAGAGCCGGACCGCTCCCGGGCCCTGCTCGGCGAGGACGTCGCCGGGATTGGTCAGCGCGCACGTCTTCAGGCTGAGGCACCCGCAGCCGATGCAGCCGCTCAGGTCGTCGCGAAGCCGCTGCAGGTGCAGGATCCGGTCGTCGAGGTCCTGGCGCCAGCCCGCGGAGAGCTTGGCCCAGTCCTTGCTGGTCGGAACCCGGTCGGTGGGCAGGCTGGCCAGCGCCTCACGGATGCGGGACAGCGGGATGCCCAACCGCTGCGACATTCTGATGAACGCCACGCGCCGCAGGGTTTCGCGGGCATAGCGGCGCTGGTTGCCCGCGGTGCGGCGGCTGGTGATCAGCCCTTCGCGTTCGTAGAAGTGCAGGGCCGAGACGGCAACGCCGCTGCGAACGGACATCTCGCCGGGAGTCAGTTCGGGGTTGCGCTCCATGACCTGAACAATAGTTGAGGTGACCGCTGGCGCTACGGTGCTAGATGTGACGGACGCTGCGCTGGGCTGCGACTCTGAGGTCGGCGTGCTGCGCGTGGTGATCCTGCACCGGCCCGGCGCCGAACTGAAGCGATTGACCCCCCGCAACACCGATGCGTTGCTGTTCGACGGCGTGCCCTGGGTCGCCAGGGCGCAGCGCGAGCACGACGCGTTCGCTGGATTGCTGAAGTCGCGTGGTGTCGAGGTGTTGCTGCTCGCCGACCTGTTGACCGAGGCGCTGGCGCACAGCGGCGCGGCCAGGATGCACGGCATCGCCGCGGCGGTCGATGCCCGCCGACTGGGAGTGCCTCTGGCGCAGGAGCTTTCGGAGCATCTGCGCGAGCTCGATCCGGCGCCGCTGGCGCGGGTGCTGACGTCGGGGATGACGTTCAACGAGCTGCCGTTCAGCGACAGCGAGTTGTCGCTGGTGCGCAAGATGCATCACAGCGCGGACTTCGTCATCGACCCGCTGCCCAACCTGGTGTTCACCCGCGACTCGTCGTTCTGGATCGGGCCGCGGGTGGCGATCACCTCGCTGGCGTTGCCCGCCCGCGCGCGCGAAACGTCGTTGACCGACGTGATCTACGCGCATCACCCGAGGTTCCTCGGCGTGCGGCGGGCCTACGAGTCACGGTCGGCGCCCGTCGAGGGTGGTGACGTGCTGCTGCTCGCGCCGGGTGTGGTGGCGGTCGGGGTGGGGGAGCGCACCACGCCCGCGGGCGCGGAAGCGTTGGCGCGCAGCCTGTTCGACGACGACCTCGCGCACACCGTGCTGGCGGTGCCGATCGCCCAGCAGCGGGCGCAAATGCACTTGGACACCGTGTGCACGATGGTCGACGTCGACGCGGTGGTGATGTATCCGGGTGTGGTGGACACGTTGTCGGCGTTCACAATTCATCGCAACGGCAGCGGCGGGGTACGCATCGACGACCCGGTTCCGTTTGTCGACGCCGCGGCCGAGGCGATGGGGATCGATCGGCTGCGGGTCATCGCGACGGGTTTGGATCCGGTGGTCGCCGAGCGTGAACAGTGGGACGACGGCAACAACACGTTGGCGCTCGCGCCGGGGGTGGTGGTCGCATACGAGCGCAACACCGAAACCAATGCGCGGCTTGCCGATGCGGGCATCGAGGTGTTGACGATCGAGGCGGCCGAGCTGGGTACCGGCCGCGGCGGCCCGCGGTGCATGTCGTGCCCGGCCGCCCGCGACCCGGTGCCCTCGGCCCGTTTACCCGCGAAATAGCATTCCAGGTTGCTATGCGGCGCTAATAGCAGCCATGGCTTCACGTTCGCGTTGGGTCCATGCTTCGCGCACCCAGCTGATGACCTGGTCGGGGTGATGTTCCTTGATCACTCGCAACGTGATCCACTTGCGCCGCTGCAGCATCCGGTGCTTAGCGATGTCCCTGGCATACCGACGCGGATCGGTCCGATGTTGGTCCCCGTCGTATTCGAGGCCGATGAGCAGATCTTCCCAGCCCATGTCGATGTATGCCCACCCGTACTCCGGGTCGTACACCGGAATCTGGGTCTGCGGGCGGGGAAATCCCGCGTCGATCAACAAGAGCCGCAACCATGTCTCCTTGGGAGACGCGCCGCCCGCATCCATGAGCTCGACCGCCTCCCGAAACCGGCGCACCCCGCGGGCACCTTTGTAGCGGTCCGCGAGCGGAAGAACGTCGCGCGCCGTAATACCAGTAGCACGAGCCAACGCATCAAGGTGTGCGACCGCAACACCGCGCGGCAGATACCGACCCAGGTCGAACGCGGTGCGCTGCCACCCCGCGACCGGCATACCGTCGACTCGGACGATCTCATCGTCACCGATGCGGTCGCGGCGGGTGATGATCCCCGGTGGCGGCCGGTTGTTGGCCCACAACAGTTCGACAGGGGTGTCATCGTCGACCCATATGGCACCATGCAGCGCGGCGGCGGCGCGTCCGGTGATCACCCCGCGTCGCCCGGACCATAGCCAAGCGCCGACGGTGGTGGCATACAGCGATTGTTCGGCTTCGCGCGGGATGTACACGTCGCGAAAAATGCTTCGGTATCTCGACCGCAATTGCCCTCGGGTCAATTCGCCGCGCTCTATCGCTTCGGTTCCCAAGATGATCCTCCCCATGCAAATGATCGTGCTGTACGTGATGGGCGATCAGTCGAGGTAGCAATCAGGGCTGTGGATAACCTCCCGCAACTGCCTGGAATGCTATTTCGGCGAACAAATGCAAGCTAGCGCCAGCTCGGCAGCCAGATCTGCATGTTCCACGTCTCCTGCGAAATCGGAAGCCCCGTCAGGATCGGGTACAGCCACGCGAAGTTCGTGAGCACAAGCGCGACATAGAAACTCACCGCGATCAAACCGAGCGTTCGGCGCTCGGCGTTCTGGTTCGGCTTGTACAGGATGTCGCCGAGGATCAACGCGATCGCCAGCACTAGGAACGGCGCCATGGTCGACGCGTAGAAGAAGTACATCTGCCGGTCGATGCCGACGAACCACGGCAGAAAGCCCGCCCCGTAGCCGACCAGCACCGCGGCATAACGCCAGTCCCGCTTGACGAATGCCCGCCACAACGCCCAGCCCAGCACCGGCACCGCGAGGAACCACATCGCAGGCGTGCCGACCAGCATCACGGCCTTCACACACGACTGCGCGCCACAGCCGGGCACGTCCTGGTTGTCGATCGCATACAGCACCGGGCGCAGCGACATCGGCCACGCCCACGGCTTGGACTCCCACGGGTGGTGGTTGCCGTCGGCGTTGGTCAGGCCCGCGTGAAACTTGTACACCCCGTATGTGTAATGCCACAGCGAACGCAGCGCGTCGGGGATCGGCAACACGCTGTGCTCGCCGATCGACTGGCCCACCTCGTGTCGGTTGATCGCCGTCTCGGAGGCGAACCACGGCGTGTAGGACGCCAGATACACCAGGAACGGAATCACCACGAGCGCATACAGCGACGGCCCCAGGTCACGACGGAACGCGCCCAGCCACGGCCGCGGCACCCGGTACTGGCGGCGTGCGGCGATGTCGAACGCCAGGGTCATCACGCCGAAGAACGCGACGAAGTACAGCCCGGACCACTTTGTGGCGCAGGCCAATCCGAGAAGCACCCCGGCGCCGAACCGCCACCAACGCACCCCCAGCCGTGGGCCCCAAGGCGTTTCGCCGATCCGGCCCTCGAACAGCGCGATGTGCATGCGTTCGCGCACCTGGTCGCGGTCGACCATCAGCGCGCCGAACGCCGCGACCACGAACACCGTCAGGAACCCGTCGAGCAGCGCGGTGCGGGCGGTGACGAAGCTGACGCCGTCGGCGATCACCAACAACCCCGCGATCCCGCCGACCAGGGTCGACCGGCTGATGCGCCGCGCGATGCGCGCCACCAGCAGCACCATGATCACGCCGCACACCGCGCCGGAGAACCGCCAGCCCAGCCCGGTGTAGCCGAACAGCGCCTCACCGAGCGCGATCAGCTGCTTGCCGACGGGCGGATGCACCACCAGGCCGTAGCCCGGGTTGTCCTCGACGCCGTGGTTGTGTAGCACCTGCCAGGCCTGCGGCGCGTAGTGCTTCTCGTCGAAGATGGGGGTGCCGGCGTCGGTCGGCGACCCGAGGTTCAAGAAGCGCGTCACCGCGGCCAGCGCCGTGATGACGACCGTCATCACCCAGCCCTGGAGCCGGTCGACGGGTCCGAAGTCGGCAACGGGCACCTGCGGCGCCGGGCTGATGGTCGGGACCGCGCGCGGCGCATCGGTGGCGGGGGCGGTCACGCCTGCGATCGTAGGCTGTCGGGCATGAGTGTCGGCCGGCTGTTGATCGCCGCCACGCCGTTGGGTCAGCCGTCGGACGCCTCGGCGCGGCTGGTCAGGGCGCTGGGCAGCGCCGACGTCGTCGCCGCCGAGGACACCCGCCGCGTGCGTACGCTCGCGGCCGCGCTGGAGGTCAAACTCATCGGCAAGGTCGTCAGCCTCTTCGACCAGAACGAGGCGACCCGGGTGCCGCGGCTGGTCGACGAGATCAGGGGCGGTGCCACCGTGCTGATGGTCAGCGACGCCGGCATGCCGCTGATCAGCGACCCGGGCTACCGGCTGGTGACGGCCTGCATCGACGCCGGTCTGCCGATCAGCTGCCTGCCGGGGCCGTCCGCGGTGACGACGGCGCTGGCGGTGTCGGGGCTGTCGGCCGACAAGTTCTGTTTCGAGGGGTTCGCGCCGCGCAAGCAGGCGGCCCGCAAGACCTGGCTGAAGACGTTGGCGACCGAGCCGCGCACCGCTGTGTTCTTCGAGTCGCCGCGCCGGCTCGCCGAGACGCTCGTCGACGCCGTCGACGTGCTGGGTCCGGACCGCCGCGCCGTGGTGTGCCGCGAGCTGACCAAGACCCACGAGGAGGTGGTGCGCGGCCCGCTGGCCGAGCTGGCCCACTGGGCGGCCGACGGGGTGCTCGGCGAGATCACCGTCGTGCTGGCCGGAGCGGTGGTGCAGGCCGACCTCGACGCCCTGGTGGTCGAGGTCAACAAGCTGGTCGATGACGGGGTGCGGGTCAAGGACGCGTGCGCGGAGGTCATCGCCGCGAACCCGGGCTCGCCGTCACGGCGCGAGCTGTACGACGCGGTCCTGCGGTCGCGCTCCTGAGCCGATGATCGGTGCCGCCTTGTGCAGGCACTCCTGCCATTCGCGGTCGGGATCGGAGTCGGCGGTGATGCCGCCGCCGACACCCAGCACGGCGTTGCCCGCGGCGTCGAACTCGACGGTGCGGATCGCGACGTTGAGCTCGGTGCCCGCCACTGGAGAAGCGAAACCAACAGTGCCGCAATAGATTCCGCGCCGACCGGGCTCCCAGCCGCGCAGCAGCTGCCGGGCCCGCGTCTTCGGTGTTCCCGTCACCGACGCGGGAGGAAACGTCGCGTCGAGCACGGCGGCCATCGGCACGTCGACACCGACCCTGGCCGTCACGGTCGACACCAGGTGCCACACTCCCGGCGCCGGCCGTACCGCGAGAAGTTCCGGTACCGTCACCGACCCGGTGCTCGCCACGCGGCCCAGATCGTTGCGCACCAGGTCGACGATCATGATGTTCTCGGCCACGTCCTTGACCGAGGCGCGCAGTTGGGCGGGGTCGGCATACCGGGGCAGCGTGCCCTTGATCGGGCTGGACGCGATCGCCTCACCGCGCCTGCGCAGGAACAGCTCCGGTGACAGTGACGCCACCGCACCCCAGTCACCGGCGACGTACGCCGCGCGGGCGGGGCGGGTGCGCTGCACCGCGTCGACGAAGAAGTCCGCCGGCGCACCGGCGATCCGGCCGCGAAACTGTGTGCACACGCATGCCTGGTAGACCTCGCCCGCCGCGATCGTGTCCAGGCACGCCGAGACCCCGCGTCGATGCGCGTCGCGGTCGGCCTCCTCCCATACGACCTCACACGGCGACGAGGCGACCGGCCCGGCGAGGGCGTCAGCCACCCACGCCGAAAGCGCTGTGCCGGAGAGCGATTCATACCACCACTGGCCGTCGCGGTCCTGACGCAGGACAGAGTCCGACCACCCGCCTGCGGCCTCGGGGATGCGCGGCCCGGCCCCGTCGGCGCCGGCGTCGGGATAGGACAGGTAGCCGAACCAGCCGCCGCCGACCGCCCCTGCCGATGCTCCCGGGGCGACGTCGAACACCGCCGTGACGTCGACGGGCGTGACAGCCACCGACGGCGCGATGACGGCGGTGGACTCGAACCAGTCGCCGATCAGTGCAGCGGGCGGCGGTATGCCGTGCCGGGCGGTCGCCGCCGCGACGGCGCCCAACACCGCAGGGGCGCTGCCCAGGTCGCCGAGCAGGTCGATGCGCACCGACTCAGCTTGTCAGATGCTCCGCGTGATCTCGCGGGGGATGTCGATGCCCGCCAGTTTCTCCGGGTTGCGCATCGCGTAGAAGTGCGAGATCCGCCCGTCGATGATCTCGACGGTGATGACGCCTTCGAAGCTGTCGCCCAGGTAGAGCTTGAGCGCCGGGGCGTTGTTGTACATCGCCGGCTCGACGCGGCCGCGTTCCCCGGCGCCGCGGACCAGCCCGACCAGCACCCTGGCGACTTTCTCGGCGCCGATCACCGGCCTGCGGGCGGCGCTGACCTTGCCGTCGCTGTCGGCGGTCCAGGTGACGTCGTCGGTGAGCATCTCCAGCAGCGCGTCCACGTCGCCGCTCGACGCCGCCGCGAAGAACCGGGCGGTGATCTCCTCCGACAGCTTCGGATCGACCGGCTCGAACCGCTTGCGCCGCGACTGCACGTGCGCGCGGGCCCGGTGCGCCATCTGGCGCACCGCGACCGTCGACTTGCCGATGGTGTCGGCGATCTCGTCGTGGCTGAAGCCGAACACCTCGCGCAGCACGAACACCGCGCGCTCGTCGGGGCTCAGCGTCTCCAGCACCACCAGCATCGCCATCGAAACCGACTCGGCGAGAACGACATCCGAGGACGCATCGGTAGGCTCGACCAGCAGCGGCTCGGGCAGCCACGGGCCGATGTACTCCTCGCGCCTGCGTGATTGCGCCCGCAGCGCGTTGAGGGCCTGCCGGGTGACGAGCTGGGCGAGGTAGGCCTTGGTGTCGTTCACGGTCGCCAGGTCCACCTCCGCCCAGCGCAAGTAGCTTTCCTGCAGCACGTCGTCGGATTCGGTTGCGCTGCCCAGGATCTCGTAGGCGATCGTGAACAGCAGCGGACGCAGCAGCGTGAACCGCTCGACGTGTTCGTCACCCGGCCCGGTGTTCATCGCACCGACGCTACCTCGACGGACGCCGCCGCCTGGGTCAATCGGCGCCGACGGTCGGGGTCCTTCTTGTAGGTGTAGGAGCCCGGCTTGTCGGCCTCACCGCGCAGCCACTTGAGCGTCCATCTGCACACCTGTTCCTTGATGACCGCGCCCGTGCGCCCACCGATGTAGAGCCGCCGCGGCGTGTCGTCAATGTTGTTGAACTGGAACGTGCCCGACTTGCGGCCCAAGCTGATGCACTGACCGGCCATCCCGTGGGCCACGTCGGCGGGCTCTTCACCGGCCAGCCGCGACAGCACCGTGTTCGCGGCCTGCGCACCCAGCGGCAGGGCCGCCTGGCAGCTCATCCGCCATGGCAGATTCGACGGCGACCCGGCGTCTCCCGCCGCCACGATGCGGCTGTCGTCGACGCTGGTGAGCGTTTCGTCGGTCAGCAGCCGGCCCAGCGCATCGGTGCGCAGGCCGCTTGCCGCCGCCAGGCCGGGCACGCCGAAGCCCGCGGTCCACACGGTCACCGCGCTCGGCAACCGGCGGCCGTCGTCGAGGACGACGTGGTCGGAGCCCGCCTGCGCAACGGTGGCGCCGTCGAGCACCGTCACCCCGAGGCGGGCCAGCCGTTTGGCCACTGACCGCCGGCCGGTAGCGGCCAGTGTGGGCCCCAGCGCGTCGGTCACCAGCGTGACCGGACGGCCGGCCTCGGCGAACTCGGCGGCCGCCTCGATACCGGTCAGCCCGCCGCCGACCACCACGATCGGCTCGGTCTGCGCGACCTCGGCCAGGCGTTCGGCCAGCCGCTGTGCCTGCTCGAATTCGCTTAGCGGGTAAGCATTCTCGGCTGCGCCCGGCACCGATGCGGGCACCTTGCCGGTGCTGCCGACGGCGTACACCAGGTAGTCGTAGCGCAGCGTGTCGCCGGACACCAGCTCGACGGTGCGGGCGGCCGCGTCGACCCGCGCGGCGCTGTCGACCACCACGCGCACGCCGTCGGCAAGCACCGCCGAGTAGTCGGCGACCGCGTCGTCGTTACCGGCGACCAGTTGGTGCAGCCGGATCCGCTCGACGAACTGCGGTCTGGGGTTCACCAGCGTCACATCGGCGGCGGCGCTGAGCCGGTTGGCGGCCATCACCCCGGCATACCCACCGCCGATCACGACGACGTGTGTGCTCTGTGTAGTCATTTCGGTCTCTCCTTGGAACATCCGGCTCCCCGTTGAGCCGGTCTGACCTCAAGACACCGTTGGCATCGGCGATGTGACCGTCGACGGGCCGGATGTGGTCGACGTCACGTTCGGTTCGGGCCGTGGGCCACCCTTGAACCAGAAGCTGGATCCGGGCTTGCGGGCCTCGCGGCGGATACCCCACACCGTGCCCTTGCAGACCGCCTCCTTGATCGCCGCACCGAGCCGACCCGGGATGTAGAACCGCACCGCGGTGTCGTCCTGACGCGCGAACTGGATGACGGCCGCGCGACGCCCGAGGCTGACGTTGGACCCCGCGAAGCCGTACTGCATCGCCGCGGGCTCGGTGCCCGCGATCCGGCTCAATACGGTGTTGGCCGCCTGCGGCCCCAGCTGGGAGGCGGACTGGCAGCTCATCCGCAGCGGCACTCCCGACGGGGAGGCGGAGTCACCCGCGGCGACGATGCGCGGATCGTCCACGCTGGTCAGGGTCTCGTCGGTGAGCAACCGGCCCAGCGCGTCGGTGCGCAGGCCGCTGCGCGCGGCCAGGGCGGGCACACCGAAGCCGGCCGTCCACACGGTCAGCGCGCTCGGGCGCACCGCACCGTCGGCGAACACCACCGCGTCCCGGCGCACCGCGATCACCGTGTCGCTCTCGAGGATCTTGACCCCGCGCTTGCGCAACCACTTGGCCGCCGAGCGCCGGCCCTGCGCCGAAAGACTCGGAAGCAGCCGACCGCCGCAGACCAGCGTGACATTGCGGCCCTGCTCGGCCAGCTCGGCGGCCGTCTCGGTACCGGTGAGCCCGGCGCCCACCACGGTGACGGGCGCGTCCGGGTGCAGTTCGTCCAGCGCCGCATGCAGCCGCTGCGCGTATTCCAATTCCGCGATGGGATAGGCGAATTCGGCTGCACCCGATACTTCATCGGGTACCGCGCCGGTGCTGCCGACGGCGTAGATCACATAGTCGTACGCCAGGGTGTCACCGGACGCCAGCGCCACGGTGCGCGATGCGGTGTCGATGCGGACGGCGGCGTCGACGACGAGGCGGATGCCCTCGCCGAGCAGCGTGCCGTAATCCACGGTGGCACTGCCGCTGTCGGCCACCAACTGGTGTAGCCGGATCCGTTCGACGAACTGCGGTCTGGGGTTCACCAGCGTGATGTCCACGTCGTCGCGCATCCGCAGGTGGTTGGCTGCCAGCGTTCCGGCGTAACCGCCGCCGATGACGACGACGCGCGCGCGCTTCTCGGTCATGATGCTCCTCTCGTGAAGGGGTGTTGCCCTCTAGACACCGCGCGTCGGCGCGGTGTGACAGGTCGGCTCGGGTTATCGGCGGATCGTGCGCGGTTGGGCGATCCCGGCCAGTTTCTCCGGATTGGCCATCGCGTAGAAGTTGGTGATCCTGCCGTCGAGAACCTCGACCAGAAACACGCCCAGCGCCTCGTCGCCGTCGTAGACGATCATGGCCGGGGCGTTGTTGCAGTTCACCGTCTCGAACCGGAGGTTGGGCACCCGCTCCGGGCCCCTGCGCAGGAACGAGACGAGCAGCGCCGCCACCTTCTTGGCGCCCACCACGGGCCTGCGGACGGCCGGGGCCTTGCCGCCGCTGTCGGCGGTCCAGGTGGCGTCGGGTGCCAGCATCGACAGCAGTTGGTCCATGTCCCCGTTGGCCGCGGTGGCCATGAACTGCTCGGCGATGCGCGCCGACGTGGCGAAGTCGACGGGTTTCATCCGGCGTCGCCGCGACTGCACATGTTCGCGAGCGCGGTACGCCATCTGGCGCACCGCGCTCGCGGATTTGTCGATGGTCGACGCGATCTCGTCGTGGCTGAACCCGAACACCTCGTGCAGCACGAACACCGCGCGTTCGTCGGGGGTGAGCGTCTCGAGCACCACCAGCATCGCCATCGAAACCGACTCGGCGAGAATGACATCCGAGGACGCATCGGTCGATTCGAGCAGCAGCGGCTCGGGCAGCCACGGGCCGACGTAGTCCTCCCTGCGCCTGGTCCGGGCCCGCAACGCGTTGAGCGCCTGCCGGGTCACCAACTGCGCCAGGTACGACTTGGTGTCACGCACCGTCGCCAGGTCCACATCTGCCCACCGCAAATAGCTGTCCTGCAGTACATCATCGGATTCGGTCGCGCTACCGAGGATCTCGTAGGCGATCGTGAACAGCAGCGGTCGCAGGTGGGTGAACCGTTCGGCGTGCTCGTCGCCGCGGGTGGCGGTCACGGGGCCGACACCTTCTCACCGTCGGCGAGCCGCTTGCCGCGCTTGGCGCTCTTGAGCCAGATCAGCGACCCCGGCTTGCGGGCTTCACGCGCGAGCAGTGTCACCGAGGCGTTCAGCGCGGCCTTCTTCAGCGCCGCGCCCGCCCTGCCGCCGACGTAGAGCGGGGTGGCCGTGTCGTCGGTGTGCGACAGCTGGAAGACACCGGCCTTGCTGCCCAGGCTGATGCACTGACCGGCCAGCGCCACGTTCAGCGGCGCCGGCGCGGTGCCCGCGATCCTGCTGCGCACCGTGTCGGCGGCCTGCGCGCCCAGCGGGGCCGCCGACGCGCAGCACATCCGCAGGGGCTGGTCCGACGGCGCGGCCGCGTCACCGGCGGCCACGATGCGGTCGTCGTCGACACTGGTCAACGTCTCATCGGTGATCAGCCTGCCGAGCGAATCGGTGCTCAGGCCGCTTTTGGCGGCCAGGTCCGGTACCCCGAACCCGGCGGTCCACACGGTGATCGGGCTGGGCACCTCGCGTCCGTCGGCGAGCGTGACGGCATGGCGCGTCACGGCGGTGACGGTGGCGGCGGGTCCGTCGAGCACGTTGACGCCCATCCTGGCCAGCCGTCGCGCCGCCGACCGTCGGGCGGCCGGGCTCAGGTACGGCCCGAGCACCCCACCGCAGACCAGCGTGATCGGGTGGCCCAGCTCGGCGAGTTCGGCCGCGGTCTCGATACCGGTCGAGCCGGCGCCGACGACGGTGATCGGGGTGGCGGGGCCGACGTCGTCCAGAGCCGCGCGCAGCCGGGTGGCGTACTCGAATTCGGCCATCGGATAGGCGAATTCGGCGGCACCGGGAACGGTCGGGGCGGCCACCCCGCTGCCCACCGCGTAGATCAGGTAGTCGTAGTCGAGCGTGTCGCCGGAATCGAGGACCACGATGCGCGCCGCGGCGTCGATGCGGCTGGCCCGGTCGGTGACCAGATCGATGCCCTCACCGAGCACCTCGCTGTAGTCGACGACGGCGTCGTCGGAGCCGGCGACGAGCTGGTGCAGCCTGATGCGTTCGACGAACTGCGGGCGCGGGTTGACCAGCGTGACGTCGACGTCGTCGGCCAGCCGCACTCGGTTGGCCGCGACCGTTCCGGCGTAACCGCCGCCGATGACGACGACGTGCGTGCGGGTGTCGACCATGATGTCTCCTTCTCTCCAGGGTGTCGTGTTCTCGAGACACCGTCGAGAGCCGGGACGTAACGGCCGGGCAGCCCGGTGTGGTCTACATCACTAAACGAGGCCGAGGGCCAGCATCGCGTCGGCGACCCGGATGAACCCGGCGATGTTGGCGCCCGCGACGTAGTTGCCGGGCTGGCCGTACTCCTCCGCGGTGGTCAGGCAGCGGTTGTGGATGCGGCGCATGATCTCTTCCAGCCGCTTCTCGGTCTCGACGAACGTCCACGAGTCGCGCGAGGCGTTCTGCTGCATCTCCAGCGCGCTGGTCGCGACGCCGCCGGCGTTGGCGGCCTTGCCGGGCGCGAACGTCACGCCCGCCTCGGCGAACTGCTTGATCGCCGCCGGTGAGCACGGCATGTTGGCGCCCTCGGCGACGATCCGGCAGCCGTTCTTGATCAGGTAGCCGGCCTCCTCGCCGTTGATCTCGTTCTGCGTCGCGCACGGCACCGCGATGTCACACGGCACCTCCCAGACCGAGCGGCCCTGCACCGAGTGGGCCGCACCGGCGCGAGCCTCGGCGTAGTCGACGATCCTGCCGCGCTTGACTTCCTTGATCTCTTTGAGCAGGCCGACGTCGATGCCCTTCTCGTCGACCACGTAGCCGCTGGAGTCCGAGCAGGCCACCACCGTGCCCCCGAGGTGGTGGATCTGCTCGATCGCATAGATCGCGACGTTGCCCGAACCCGAGACCGCCACCCGCTTGCCCTCGAACGAATCGTTGACCGCCTTGAGCATCTCCTTGATGAAGAACACCGTGCCGTAGCCGGTGGCCTCGGTGCGGACCTGCGACCCGCCCCACGTCAGTCCCTTGCCGGTGAGCACACCGGACTCGTAGCGGTTGGTGATCCGCTTGTATTGCCCGAACAGATAACCGATTTCGCGCATCCCGACGCCGACGTCACCGGCGGGCACGTCGGTGTACTCGCCGAGGTGGCGGTACAACTCGGTCATGAACGACTGGCAGAAGCGCATCACCTCGCCGTCGGAGCGGCCCTTGGGGTCGAAGTCCGAACCGCCCTTGCCGCCGCCGATCGGCATGCCGGTCAGCGAGTTCTTGAAGATCTGCTCGAAGCTGAGGAACTTGATGATGCCGAGGTACACCGTGGGGTGAAACCGCAAGCCGCCCTTGAACGGACCGAGCGCGGAGTTGAACTCGACGCGGAAGCCCCGGTTGATCTGCACGGTGCCGGTGTCATCGATCCAGGGCACCCGGAAGATGATCTGGCGCTCCGGCTCGCACAGCCGCCGGATCACCGCGGTGTCGACGTACTCCGGGTGCTTGGACACCACCGGCCCGAGGCTGTGCAGCACCTCGTAAACCGCTTGGTGGAACTCGGTTTCTCCGGGATTGCGCCGGGAGACTTCGTCGTAGATGTCGTGCAGCTTGTGGTGAAGGCCATTCATTTTCAGTCCATTTGGTAGCGCGGAAACACGCCGGTCGGTGCGGGCAGCGCCGTACCAGGCGCCAACCGCGTGCCGACCGACGCGAATGTGCGTTGCTCGTCAGTCTGCCCGAGCAAGTCGAGCAGCTTACCCGTTGATCCCGGCATCACCGGCTGGCTGAGCAGCGCTGCGATCCGCACGGTCTCTAACGTCGTGTAGAGGACGGTCCGGAAGCGTACCCCGTCCTGCGGTGACTCGGACTTCCGCAGCACCCAGGGCTCTTGGGCGGAGAAGTACTTGTTGGCCGCGCCGAGCACCGACCAGATCGCCTCCAGCGCCAGGTGCATCGCCGTCGCTTCGAAGTGCGCGCGCACCCGATCCAGCAGCCCGTCGGCGGCAGCTAGCAACTGGTTGTCGTCGTCGGTGAACTCGCCGGGTTCCGGAACGATGCCGTCGAGGTTCTTGGCGACCATGGACAGCGAACGCTGGGCGAGGTTGCCCAGCTCGTTGGCCAGATCGGCGTTAATCCGCCCGATGATCGCGTCTTCGCTGTAGCTGCCGTCCTGCCCGAACGGCACCTCGCGCAACAGGAAGTACCGCACTTGGTCCAGCCCGAAGGTGTCCACCAACGCGTTGGGGTCGACCACGTTGCCGACCGACTTGCTCATCTTCTCGCCGCGGTTGAGCAGGAAGCCGTGAACAAATATCTTGCGCGGTAGCTCGATTCCCGCCGACATCAGAAACGCCGGCCAGTACACCGCGTGGAACCGGGTGATGTCCTTGCCGATCATGTGCAGGTCGGCGGGCCAATACCGCTTGAACAACTCCGAGGAGGTGTCCGGAAAGCCCACGCCCGTCAGGTAATTGGTCAACGCATCGACCCAGACGTACATGACGTGGTCGGGGTGGCCCGGTACCGGCACACCCCAGTCGAATGTGGTGCGCGAGATCGAAAGATCCTTCAGCCCGCCGGAGACGAAGCTGACGACCTCGTTGCGCCGCACCTCGGGTTCGATGAACTCCGGATGCGCCTGATAGTGCGCCAGCAGCTTGTCGGTGTAGGCCGAGAGGCGAAAGAAGTAGGTCTGCTCCTCGGTCCAGGTCACCGGCGCGCCGGTCTCGGCGGCCACCCGGACACCGTCGGCCCCGACGGTGGTCTCGGCCTCGGTGAAGAAGCGTTCGTCGCGCACCGAGTACCAGCCCGCGTAGGTGTCCAGGTAGATGTCGCCGGCCTCGTTCATCCGGCGCCAGATCTCCTTGGATGCCTCGAAGTGGTCCGGGTCGGAGGTGCGGATGAACCGGTCGAAGGAGATGTTGAGCTTCTCCTGCATCCGCTGGAACACGTCGGAGTTGCGCCGGGCCAGCTCGGCGGTGGGGATGCCCTCGGCGGCCGCGGCCTCGGCCATCTTCAGCCCGTGCACATCGGTGCCGGTCAGATAGCGCACGTCGTACCCGTCCAGGCGGCGAAAGCGTGCGATCGAGTCGGTGGCGATGTACTCGTAGGCGTGGCCGATGTGCGGGTCGCCGTTGGGGTAGGCGATCGCGGTCGTGATGTAGTAGGGCTTCTTCATTTCTAGCTCAGCTTATGGTGTTGCCGTGAGTGACAAGCGCGCAGGCAGACGGGAGCGGCCGCCCGCACCGCAGCCGCTGACCCCGCTCATCGACGCGCACACCCATCTGGACGCGTGCGGCGCCACCGACGCCGCGAGCGTCACCGCGATCGTCGACCGCGCCGCCGACGTCGGCGTGCAGGCCGTGGTCACCATCGCCGACGACCTGGACTCCGCGCGCTGGGTGACCGGCGCCGCCGACGCCGACCCCCGCGTGTACGCCGCCGTCGCACTGCACCCGACCCGGGCCGACGCGCTGACCGAGGAGGCCAAGGCCGTCATCGAGCGGTTGGTCGGCCACCCGCGGGTGGTCGCGGTGGGGGAGACGGGCATGGACATGTACTGGCCGGGCAGGCTGGACGGCTGCGCGTCGCCCGCGCGGCAGCGTGAGGCCTTCGCCTGGCACATCGACCTCGCCAAGCGGACCGGAAAGCCGCTGATGATCCACAACCGCGATGCCGACGCCGAGGTGCTCGACGTGCTGCGCGCCGAAGGAGCGCCCGAGACGGTGATCTTTCACTGCTTTTCCTCGGACGCGCAGATGGCCCGCACCTGCGTCGAGGCGGGCTGGCTGCTGAGCCTGTCGGGCACCGTGAGCTTCCGCAACGCGAAAGCGCTGCACGAAGCGGCGTTGCTGATACCGGCGTCGCAAATGCTGGTCGAGACCGACGCGCCGTTTCTGACCCCGCATCCGTACCGGGGTGCCCCCAACGAGCCGTACTGTCTGCCCTATACCGTGCGGGCGCTGGCCGAGCTGCTCGGCAAACCCGCCGAAGTCGTTGCATCCGAAACGACTGAAACGGCCGCGCGGGCCTACGGGCTGCCGAGTTGTTGGACGTAGACCTTTTCGTTATCGTGCGGTGATCGAACAGCGCCCCTAATACGCCGTCCGAGTCGGGATAAAGCAGATTTTGAACGTTTTGAACAAGATTCATGAAGCGCGCTCGCCGTTGCTGCGACTTCTGGTCGGTGCGACGCTGCTCGCCTTGGTGTTCGCCGGCGGTGTCGCCGTCGCCGCGCACAAGACAGTGACGTTGACCGTGGACGGCACCTCCATGACGGTGGCCACCATGAAGTCGCGGGTGATCGACGTCGTCACCGAGAACGGATTCGACGTCGGCGAACGCGACGATCTTTACCCGGCCGCCGAGACGCCGGTGCACCAGTCCGAGGAGATCGTGTTGCGGCGCAGCCGGCCGCTGCAGATCTCGCTCGACGGCGAGGACAGCAGGCAGGTGTGGACGACGGCGTCCACCGTCGACGAGGCGTTGGCGCAGCTGCAGATGACCGACAAGGCTCCTGCCGCGGCGTCGCGCGGCAGCCGGGTTCCGCTGGCGGGCATGTCACTTCCGGTGGTGAGCGCCAAGACCGTGCACCTCGACGACGCCGGGCAGCAGCGCACCGTGCGCCTGGCGGCGCCCAATGTCGGCGCGCTGCTGGAGGCCGCCGGTGCGCCGCTGCAGCAGAAGGACGGCGTGAATCCCGCGCCGAGCGCACCCGTCGTCGAGGGCATGCAGATCCACGTGACCCGGGTGCGCGTCGACCACGTCACCGAGCGGGTCCCGCTGCCCGCGCACACCAAGCGCATCGAGGACCCGACGCTGAACCAGAGCCGAACCGTCGTCGAGGACCCCGGAACCCCGGGCACTCAGGACGTGACTTTTGCCGTCGCGAAGGTCAACGGTGTGGAGACCGGCAGACTGCCAGTAGCCAATGTCGTAATCGAGCCGGCCAGGGAAGGCGTGGTCCGCGTCGGCGCGAAGCCCGGCACCGAGGTTCCGCAGGTGAGCAACGGAGCCGTTTGGGATGCCCTGGCCCGCTGCGAAGCCGGAGGTAATTGGGCCATCAATACGGGCAACGGATATTACGGCGGCGTGCAATTTGATCAAAACACCTGGGAGCGCAACGGTGGTCTGAGGTATGCTGCGAGGGCCGATCTGGCGACAAGAGAAGAGCAAATTGCGATTGCTGAGGTCACTCGGGCGCGGCAAGGTTGGGGTGCGTGGCCGACGTGTAGCGGGAGGATTGGGGCGCGCTGACCATTCGACTACTCGGACGGACCGAGATACGACACCTGGCCAAAGAGATTGACTTTCGGCCACGCAAGTCGTTCGGCCAAAACTTCGTCCACGATGCCAACACCGTGCGCCGGATCGTGTCGGCGTCCGGCGTCAATCGCCACGACCACGTCCTCGAAGTCGGTCCTGGCCTCGGGTCCCTGACGCTGGGTCTGTTGGACCGCGGGGCTCGGGTGACCGCGGTCGAAATCGATCCGGTGCTCGCCCGCCAGCTGCCCACGACCATCGCCGATCATTCGCACAGCGAGATCAATCGGCTGACGGTGCTCAACCGCGACATCCTGACGTTCCGGCGGGCCGAGATGCCCGACGAGCCGACCGCGCTGGTGGCGAACCTGCCCTACAACGTCGCGGTGCCCGCGCTGCTGCATCTGCTGGCCGAGTTCCCGTCCATCCGCACCGTGATGGTGATGGTGCAGGCCGAGGTCGCCGAGCGGCTCGCGGCCGAACCGGGCGGCAAGGACTACGGCGTGCCCAGCGTCAAGGTGCGATTCTTCGGCAACGTGCGCCGGTTCGGCATGGTGTCGCCGACGGTGTTCTGGCCGATTCCGCGGGTCTACTCGGGCTTGGTGCGCATCGACCGCTACGAGGTCTCCCCGTGGCCCACCGACGAGGCGTTCCGCCAGCAGGTGTTCGAGCTGATCGACATCGCGTTCGCGCAGCGCCGCAAGACCTCGCGCAACGCGTTCGCCGAGTGGGCCGGTTCGGGCAACGAGTCGGCGAGCCGGTTGCTGGCCGCGAGCATCGACCCCTCGCGACGCGGCGAGACGCTGTCGATCGCGGACTTCGTGCGGCTGCTGCAACGGTCGGGTCAGGCCGCTACCCCCCCGGTCAAGCGCGACGCCGCCGCGCAGCGACAGATGAGCTCGGACGCTAGCGCAACGCGCGGGTGACCAGCGAGACGAACTCCCGGCACGACGGGTAGCGCTCCGCCGGGTCCTTGGCCATCGCTTTGGCCAATATCGAGTCGAATACCCTTGGCAGCCAAGTGAATTCGCGTGACCACCGCGGGGTGGGCCGGTGCAGATGCGCGCGTATCAATCCGATGCTGGAGTCGTCGGTGAACGGCGGCGCGCCGGTCAGCAGCTCCACGGTGGTGCAGGCCAGCGCGTATTCGTCGGTGGCCGACACGGGGGCGTGCCCGGTGATCAGCTCGGGTGCGGCGTACGGCAGCGACATTTCGGCCTGGGTGGGGCGACGGCCGATGTCGTCGGTCATCGAGTGGGCCACCCCGAAGTCGATGAGCACCGCGCGCAGCCCGTCGGCGGCCGAGCCGACCCGGATGTTGGCCGGTTTGACGTCACAGTGCACGACCGCGCGGTTGTGGGTGTAGTCCAAGGCGTCGGCGATCTGGCCGAGGGCGGTGAGCCGGGCGTCCCTGCCGGCCATGGTGGCCACGCCGGCGTCGATCACCTCCATCGTCAGCCACCCGGGCCCGCGCTCGAACACCTTCACGATGTGCGGATGATCCAACCGTCGGGCAAGCTCGAACTCCCGCCGCAGCCGGGCGACTTGGGCCTGGTGGCGGTGTTGCTCGTCGAGGATCTTCAGCGCCGCGACCCGGTCCGGGGCCGCCGCGTCGTGCACCCGGTACACCGTCGCGTACCCGCCGTGGCCGAGCACCGCGTCGACGACGTAGCGTTCGAACCGGTCACCGGGGGCAAGCACCGCCCCAGCCTAGGTTCAGCCCAGCCGCGCAGACGGCTGCTGGCGCCGCCGGACTCCGCTAGTGTCGTGCCGTGCCGACCTGGAACGGAAACACCGCCTCGGAGTGGGTGCCCACTGGGTCGGTCACCGTGCGGGTGCCGGGCAAGGTCAACCTCTACCTCGCCGTGGGAGATGTCCGCGACGACGGCTATCACGAGCTGACCACCGTTTTTCACGCGGTCTCGCTGCTCGACGAGGTCACCGTGCGCGACGCCGACGTGCTCTCGCTGGAGATGTCGGGCGAAGGGGTGGACTCGCTGCCCACCGACGAACGCAACCTGGCCTGGCAGGCGGCGGAATTGATGGCCGAGCACGTCGGGCGCGCCCCCGATGTGGCGATCGCGATCGAGAAGTCGATCCCGGTGGCCGGCGGGATGGCCGGCGGCAGCGCCGACGCGGCCGCGGTGCTGGTGGGCATGAACACGCTGTGGGAACTCGGGGTGCCCCGGCGCGACCTGCACGCCCTGGCCGCCCAGCTCGGCAGCGACGTCCCGTTCGCGCTGCATGGCGGCACGGCGCTGGGCACCGGCCGCGGCGAGGAGCTGGCGACGGTGCTGGCCCGCACCACCTTTCATTGGGTGCTGGCGTTCGCCGACGGTGAGCTGTCGACACCCGCGGTGTTCGCCGAGCTCGACCGGCTGCGCGAAACCGGGCCCAAAGGCGGCAGGCCGGCGCGGCTGCAGGACCCGGAGCCGGTGCTGGCCGCGCTGGCGTCAGGGGATCCGAAGGCGTTGGCGCCGATGCTCGGCAACGATCTGCAACCGGCGGCGCTGAGCCTGGACCCGTCGTTGGGCGCCACCCTGCAAGCCGGTACCGAAGCGGGCGCGTTGGCCGGCATCGTGTCCGGATCCGGGCCGACCTGCGCGTTTCTGTGCGCGTCGGCGACCGCGGCCGTCGACGTCGGCGCCCGGCTGGCCGACGCGGGAGTGTGCCGCGGCGTGCGGGTGGCCAGCGGCCCGGTGCAGGGGGCCCGCGTCGTCCCGACGCCGTCCACCCTGTAAGCGCCCGTAGGCGCTTTCCGTGCACAACCTCAGTTTCGCGGGCGAACGATGTGACACGTAACTCAATTATCGCGAGAGTTTGGCAGCTACTTAAGAGTTGCATAAGATGAGCGACGGTGAAAACTAGCGGTCAAGCATCGGACGCGAGACTTTCGCCCGCCGGTACCGTCGGTGGGCGGCTCGTCAGATGTAATCGCTGGTCCGGCCCATCACCGATTCGAGACATAACCGCCGCCGATTTGTGCGCGCGTATTCGCGATGGTGCGGCTGATCGGGCGGAGCATTACACCGGGGCCTACGCCTCGGAACCGAGGAGGTTGTCGTGAGCCGATTCACCGAGAAGATGTACCGCAATGCTCGCACGGCCACGACGGGCATGGTCACCGGTGAACCGCACGCACCTGTTCGGCACACCTGGGGCGAGGTCCACGAGCGGGCCCGTCGCATCGCCGGCGGGCTGGCCAAGGCCGGCATCGGGCTCGGTGACGCGGTCGGCGTGCTGGCCGGCTTCCCGGTCGAGATCGCCCCGACCGCGCAGGGGCTGTGGATGCGCGGCGCCAGTCTCACCATGCTGCACCAGCCCACACCGCGCACCGACCTGGCGATCTGGGCCGAGGACACGCTGACCGTCATCGGCATGATCGAGGCCAAGGCCGTCATCGTCTCGGAGCCTTTCCTGGTCGCCATCCCGGTGCTCGAGGAGAAGGGCGTCAAGGTCCTGACCGTCAGCGACCTGCTGGACTCCGACCCCATCGACCCGATCGACGTCGCCGAGGACGATCTGGCGCTGATGCAGCTGACGTCCGGCTCCACGGGATCGCCGAAAGCCGTGCAGATCACGCACCGCAACATCTACTCGAACGCCGAGGCGATGTTCATCGGCGCCGAGTACGACGTCGAAAAGGACGTCATGGTCAGCTGGCTGCCGTGCTTTCACGACATGGGCATGGTCGGCTTCCTCACCATTCCGATGTACTTCGGCGCCGAGCTGGTCAAGGTCACGCCGATGGATTTCCTGCGTGACACCCTGCTGTGGGCCAAGCTCATCGACAAGTACAAGGGCACCATGACCGCCGCACCGAACTTCGCCTACGCGCTGTTCGCCAAGCGGCTGCGCAGGCAGGCCAAGCCGGGTGAGTTCGACCTGTCCACGCTGCGGTTCGCGCTGTCGGGCGCCGAGCCGGTCGAGCCCGCCGACGTCGAGGACCTGCTCGATGCGGGGAAGCCGTTCGGCCTGCAGCCCGAGGCGATCCTGCCGGCCTACGGCATGGCCGAGACGACGCTGGCGGTGTCGTTCTCGCCGTGCGGCGCCGGCCTGGTGGTCGACGAGGTCGACGCGGATCTGCTGGCCGCGCTGCGCCGCGCCGTGCCGGCGACCAAGGGCAACACCCGCCGGCTGGCCACGCTGGGCCCGCTGCTGCAGGACCTGGAGGCCCGCGTCATCGACGAGCACGGCAACGTCATGCCCCCGCGCGGTGTCGGCGTGATCGAGCTGCGCGGCGAGTGCGTGACGCCGGGCTACATCACCATGGGCGGGTTCATTCCGGCGCAAGACGAGCACGGCTGGTATGACACCGGCGACCTCGGCTACATCACCGAGGAAGGCAACATCGTGGTGTGCGGCCGCGTCAAGGACGTGATCATCATGGCCG
Organism: Mycolicibacterium pulveris; assembly: GCF_010725725.1. NCBI lineage: Bacteria > Bacillati > Actinomycetota > Actinomycetes > Mycobacteriales > Mycobacteriaceae > Mycobacterium > Mycolicibacterium pulveris. The sequence goes on from NZ_AP022599.1 coordinate 3,395,753, forward strand.
GCCGCAACATCTATCCCACCGACATCGAACGCGCCGCCTGCCGCGTCGACGGTGTGCGTCCCGGCTGCGCCGTCGCGGTGCGGCTGGACGCCGGGCACTCCCGCGAAACCTTCGCCGTCGCAGTGGAATCCAACGCGTGGCAGGACCCCAAAGAGGTGCGCCGCATCGAGCATCAGGTCGCGCACGAGGTGGTGGCCGAGGTCGATGTGCGACCCCGCAACGTCGTGGTGCTCGGCCCGGGCACGATCCCGAAGACGCCGTCGGGCAAGCTGCGCCGCTCGACCTCGGTCTCCCTGGTCACCTAACCCTCGTATCTTTTTGCGCGAGCGTGCGTGTCAGAGGGCGACACGCCGGGGTTCAGCGCGACTTTATGCACGCTCGCGGGTGGGCTCTAGGCGTCCCGCACGCTCTCGGGCACCGAAGCCGTTATCTTCGCGGAGACGATCGTCATCTCGTAATCGGCCACCTGCCAACCACTTGAGAACACCTCGATCGGCAGCCCTTGTCCCGTCCGACGTTCTGCCGTTGTCCGTCATCGAGTTCGGCGCGTGAGCGCCGATACAGCAAACTTTGTGTCTCTCCAGGAGTGTCGGCAGGGCTACAGTCGACTGGTTTCGACTCGGGAGTGCTTGTGCGGACGTTTCGGGAGAATTTGCGAAGGCACGAGGTCTGTGAACCTTCATCTGGACTTATGACAGGGAAGTCGGGTTGGCGCCCGCGATGACCAGTGAAACGTTGCGAGCCACTTACCGTCTCGAGGTCCGCGGAATCAGGAAAACCGCAGCTCAACAGGCTGCTTCGCGGGACGACTCAGTTGGCGGGAACGTCGTTGTTGGGTGTGGGTTCGGCGGGGACTTACGCGTGAAAAAGTCTCCTGGGCGCTGCCTTATTTCTTGCGGTAGCGCAACCTCAGCGTGTTAAGTTACTACGGCCACCTAAGTGACGGTGGCCGACGAACGCTCCCGGGGGGAGGGTGTCAATGGCATCAGGCAGGGGGTCCAGCGGCCGGCATCGTCGAGACGATGCAAGTTTCGCAAACTGCATCGGCCGAGTCGGTGCGCTTGCGGTGGCGCTTGGGGTCGGTGCAGCCGTGGCATCCAGCCCGGCGATAGCGTTCGCCGAACCAGACAAGAGCACCACGACCAAGGCCAACGATGCGTCGGTCGGTGCGGACTCCGACGCGCCGGAGTCGAACTCCACGGAGCCGACGTCGACGCCAGCGGGCGACGGTAGCTCAGACGCGACCGATGCGTCTTCGGCAGACCCGCGCGACGGCATCGTGCAGAGTTCGGGGGGAGCCCAAACCGGGACGTACGGCGGTGGCGACGCTGCGGCGGATGGCGAAGAAGAGGGCGAAGCGGACATCTCCGCGGAGAAAACCGTATCTGACACAACAAATTCCGGAGATCAAGAAAGTGACGATGGCTCACCGTCGAACGAGGAACACTTCGCGACACCCGATTCGGTAACCCAAGCCGACAAGGCGGATGGCGCAGACGACTCGGGGGCCACCGACCCCTTGTCGACCGCTCAGAACGCCACCGAGAACTCGGTGCCAAGCGGTGCGCTGGAACCATCGGTCTCCGCGCAACAAGCGCCCTCACCGGCCGCCGAGGATTCACTCGTCGATGACCTGGCGGATTCCCAGCCGTCGACTGTCTCCGCTTTCTCGACGCCACAAGAAGATTCGTCAGGGGCCACGTCGGTCCCCGTCGCACCGGCCGCGGCTGCATCGCCAATCAGCATCGTGACGGATCTGGTGTCAGGTTTCCTCGGGTTGATCGGTCTGGGGCCGGCAGCCACCAACGCCCCGGCAGCACCGGTGCAGTCGCCGACTTTGTGGACGTTGCTGGCTTGGGTGCGCCGCCAGATTGAGTACACGCTGTTCAACGGCACACCGACGATCGGCTACGACTCGGCACTCAACAGCCAGTCCGAGGACGGCATCATCACCGGTGATCTGGCTGCCCATGACAGTGACGGCGACCCGCTGGGGTTCTCGGTCGCCGAGGGCCCGGCCAACGGTTCCGTGGTCATTCATCCCGACGGGATCTTCACCTACACGCCCAACGAAGCCTTCGCGGCCAGCGGGGGCGAAGACACTTTCACCGTCATGGTCAGCGACGCCGGCGCGTTCCACATGCACGGCCTGTTCGGCCTCTTTCAGCCGGGCCAAGGCCACAGCAGTACGGCGCAGGTGACGGTAACGGTGACACCAGTTGATCAGAATCATGGACCCATTGCGGATCCGGAGAAGATCACGCGCACACCCGGCGATCCGAGCACGGGCGTGGTCACCGGGTCGCTGGGTATCAGCGATCCTGAGGGTGACGCGTTGAGGTACACCGTGGTGACCGGGCCCGCCAACGGCACGGTCACGATCGATTCCGCCACCGGCACGTACACCTACACGCCGTCGACGGCCGCTCGGCTTATCGCCGGCCTGCCGACTCCCTCTGCAAATGTGTTGTCCGTCAGCGCTGTTGAAACATCTGAGGCGCCCGGCGCGGCGTTCGACAGCTTTACCGTGTCGGTCACCGATGGGCTGAACGCACCCGTCACAATCGTGGTCGACAGCGTGCCGGTCTCACCGTTGGAAACCGACATCGGTATACCGGTCGCATACCAACCGTCACCGGCGTTCCCCGCCAGTATTGAGGCAGGACCGGATGGACGCGGTTACGTCCTCGACGGCTACGGGAAGGTTCATGCCGTCGCGCCCGACGGGAGCGTGCTGTGGTCGTCTCCGCTGTTCTCGGACGGGGATATGGTCGTGGTCGGGGCCTCACCGAGCGATTCGATGGCTGTCAGCCCCGACGGCAGCCGTCTGTATGTGGCGAAGAGCTCGCAGAGGATCGTCGGTACGGACGTCGTCGTCGACGGCTCGGTTCTCGTGATCGACACGTCGAGCGGCGCCCTCATCGACACCATCTCGGTTGGCCAATCGGCGTACGCGGTCACGGCCGCACCTGACGGCTCGTTGTATGTCACCGGTGCCGACGTCGAAATCGGTGACGAAGACCCCGTCTATACATGGCACATCCGGGTCTTCGACCCCGCCGAGGGCACTCCGATCGGTGATCCGATCCCGGTCGGGGGCATGGTTTTGGCGATCACTGTATCGCCGGACGGCAGGTACGTGTATTACGTTGGCGGCGAGGAAAGCTCACCGTCGGGTGTGACGGTCTTCGACACTGTCACCGGCGTCAAGACACCCATCGGCCCGTCGGGCGGAGTCGCGGCGGGCATTCCGTCGCTGCGGCCGGATGGCAAGCAGATGTACCTGATGGGCGGATCTGTCGTTGTCGACACCGATCCGACGAGCCCAACCTATCTCGACGTCGTCCATGTTGCCGGGCCGGAGCTTTTCGGCGGATACGTCCCGATCGGCGTCGCTGCCGGTTTCAGCGCGGACAGTAGCGTCGCGTACATACCGGTCGCGTCCTACGGCGAGGATAACCAACCCAACGGCTGGGCGATCGCCGCCGTGGACACCGTTGATTTCGGGCTCATCGAACTCTTGCCGGTCGGCGTCATGCCGACGGGAATTGCGATGAGCAGCAACGGCCAACAGGGCTACGTCATCAACTCTGGCGTCGACTTGACCGATGCCGGCGCGCCGCCCCACGGCACGGTGTCCGTCATCATTGTCGGTCCGGTCGGGAACTATGCGCCTACGGCCCGGATTCCGGCGTTCAAGACCGTCAACGTCGATTCCGCGACCGGCATCGTCACCGGAACCATGAACGTGAACGACGCCGACGGTGACCCACTCACCTATGAGCTGACCTCAGGTATCGACCCGGCGATCGGTACGGTCACCGTCGACAGCGCCACCGGTATGTACGTCTTCACGCCGACCAAGCAGGCCCGCCAAAACGCCTATAAGACAGCGGGTCCGGACACCGTCACGTTTACCGTGACCGCGTCCGACGGCCAAGCCAGTGTTGCCGTCGACGTTACCGCGGCGATCAGCGCGCTCGATCCGCCGCCCCCGCCGCCTCCGCCGATCGATGACCGGCTTACCTCAGGAGAACAGCTGAAGGCGGGCCAGTACATTGAATCGAAGAACGGCAGGTATCGCCTGTACATGCAAAAGGACGGGAACCTGGTTCTGTACGACGAGCAACGTTCCCATAAGGCGTTGTGGGCGAGTGCTACTGACGGTCAATCGGGGGCGCACGCCGTCATGCAGAGTGATGGCAATCTAGTCGTCTATCGTGGTTCGAAAGCGCTCTGGAGTAGCCACACAAATGGCCAGAAGGGTGCCGTGCTGGTCGTCCAGAACGATGGAAACCTGGTGATTTACAAGGGATCAACCGCGGCATGGGATCGCCACGCCGGAGTCTTGGTGCCACCGGCACCGCCACCGTCGACTGGAAAAATGGCACGCCCACTCACGTCGTATACGGTCACTAGCGAGTATGGAGCTGGACGAAATCACACCGGAATCGATCTCGCGGCCCCGGCCGGAAGAGAAGTGTACGCCGCAGCGGACGGGGTCATCTGGTTCGAAGGATGGGGAACATCCAATAGCCCAGGACAACGCTCGAACTGGATGGGGGATGCCGCCGGTATCAGCATCTTGATCCAGCATGACAGCCTCGGTGTTTACACCGGATACGCCCACCTCAGCCAGACCGTCATCGACATCGGCCAAGTGGTGAAAAAGGGACAGTTGATCGGAAAAGTGGGTTGCACGACGAGGGTGAGCGGCGGGTGCACAGGGCCCCATCTTCACTTCGAGGTACTTCCCATGCCTCTGAGCTCAAGTCGGGGCATCTACGGCCGAGTGAACCCAAGGAACTACTTATCGTTCTAGTGCGGAGGATCCGTGTCCCGGCGATGCCTCACGATCGTCGCATCGATTCTGATTGCGAAATCGGCTGACCTCAGTGTCGGCTATCCCACGGGCCGCGGGATCGTCGGGGCGGGTGAAGCTTCTTGGTGATCTCAGTAACAGCACGGTCCGAGATCAACGTTTGGTCGAGAACCACTCGCACCTTCCCGCCCAAACGTCTCTTTGGGCACCAAGACACGGAGAGGTGTCAGCTGATCGCGGCTAGCGCCCAGGCAGGCATGATCGGCGCCCTGGTCAGGAAATGATCGGATTGCCCTGTCAGGCGCAACAACACCTGCGTGCGCAGGATGCAGCAGCCCATGCGAACCATCGCGAAGATCTCGTACCAGTCGAGGTTCTCCAACGGCCTGCCGAGCATCTCCTCGTAGCGGCGGACCACGTGCTCCCGGGTGTCGAAGCCCTCGAGCTCGGGGTCGAGGTCGAGGCCGTGGACTTCCAGCATCTGCTTGCGGGTGGCCAGCCACCACGCGATGTCGGCCTCGGCCGGGCAGATGCACGCCTGCTCCCAGTCCAGCGCGCCGACGAGTTCGCCGGAATCGTCGAAGATGGCGTTCGACAACCGGGCATCACCCCAGCAGATACTCAGATCCGTTGTCGGGCCGGGCTGGTGACGGATCAGCCACTCGAACGCCTCGGCCATGACGTCGGGTACGCGACCGCCTGTTCCCCAATCGACGTAGTCTTGCCACCAGCTCACCTCGGCGGCGAGCCCGATGCCCTGCGGCCGGGCCAGCCAGGGTGCGTCGTCGACGGGCGCCCGGTGCAGCCGCACCAGCGTGTCGAGAAACGAATCGTGGACCCGCCGTTGCACGGCCGGCCCCGCGTCGTGAAGCCAGCCGCGGACCGCATACGTCGTATCCGACGGCGTGTGTCCGACAATACGCGGCATCACAAGGAATTTCGAACCGATCCACGCATCGTCGGGTTCGTACACGATGGGCGACGGTGTGGCGATCCCATGCTCGTGCAGCAATTCCTGCGTTCGACACTGCGCGTCGAGGTCGTACTCCGGGAAGATCCCGCCTCCCGACGGGGGTATCCGGATCACGTACTCGCCTGAACGCTCGCCGGCGTCGACGCCGAACACCAGGCTTTCGCTCGACCACCCTGCCGCGCGGTTGGCGGGGCGCAACTCCGACAGCACCGCCGGACCCCCGAACCGGTGCTCGAACCACGCCTGCATCTGCTCGCGGGTGGTGTTCAGGTCGCGCTGTGCCAGGGTGATGCCTGCCATGGAAGAAGAGTTACACAGCACCACCCTGATGTAAAGCGTCGGCGATGGCGTCAGCCGGCGGCAGCGCGCGGGCGTGGCTGGCGCCTCCTGGTGGGTTCCAGGCCCGCGGCGTGCCGGAGTTCGGCCAGGAACTGCTCGGAGCTGGCGCCGTCGATCATGTAGTGGCATACCGCGATCCGCACGACCGCCGCCGCGGCGACGTCGTTGTTGTCGCCGGGAATGATGCGCGCGATCCGTTCGTGCATGATCGGCAGAACCCGCTTCATCTGGTGCAGCACGTGTTCGGGCTCGACCTCGGCCAGCGAGCCCAGCGAGTAGGTGCGCTGAAACTCGACGATGAAGCGCAGCGCCGCGTCGAGCCGATCCGGGCCGGTCAGGCCCGCGATGGCCGCGGCGACGCCGGCGTCGAAATTGTCCTGCTCGTAGAGGCCGAACGCTTCGAGCAGGCCCTCCTTGGAGCCGAAGTGTCGATAGACCGTGGGTCTTGACACGTTGGCTTCGGCTGCCACGTCGGAAAGTTGAAGCTTTCGGCGTCCGTCGCGGGCGAGCACGACGAAGGTGGCGGCGAGGATCCGTCGACGTGTCGACTGCTCGGTCTCGAGCGCGGACGCGGCCATCTGCTTCCCTTTACATTCAGGGGTGTAAATGTCACACTAACGCCAGTCTATGCCCGAGCGTCAGTACCCGTTTGGGCAGACCTTCTGAAGCCTCATGTCAGGCCCCACGGTGGAAGGGTTGCGGCTGATGACAGGGATCGTGGTCCGCAAGATCGCATGGGACTTCGATGCCGCGGTGCCGTTTCTCTGGCAGCCCGCCAACCCCCAGTTCGGCCTGTTCTGCAACGCGTTCACGTTCATCGCGGTGCCGTTCGAGCGGTACATCGTCAGCGCCGTGCGGATGGCGGCGGACCGGCTCAACGAGGACGCGGGTGTCGCTGCCGAGGCCGAGGCGTTTCTGAGGCAGGAGGCCCAGCACGCCGCTGCACACCGCAAGCACATGCTCGCGTTGATCCAGCGCTATCCAGGCCTCGAACAGTGCTACACCGACGCCTGCGCGTCCTATGACACGTTACTTGCCGAAGCGCCCGTCGAATTCCACCTCGCCTACATCGCCAACCTCGAGGCCACATTTACGCCGCTGTTCAAAGTCATTCTGGACAACCGGAATTCGCTGTTCGGCGGGGGAGATCCCCGGGTCGCCTCATTGATGATGTGGCATTTCGTCGAGGAGATCGAACACCGCAGCTCGGGATTGATCCTGTGCAACCACGTCAACCCGCACCCGTGGTCCAGAACAAAGCACGTCCGGCGCACCTTCAGCCATGTGCATGCGATCGCCGACGCGATCGCGGTGGCGTTCGACGAGATCGTGCCCTTCGAGGAGCGCGGCGCCAGCACCCGCGAGTTGTTGTCGGGTGACTTCCTGACCGGCGAACTCAAACAGCGGCTGGGCCGCAAGCGCGCCGGGGCGCCGACCATCTTCGGCACGGTGCCCACCGGCGATCTGGTGAGGATGTTGTGGCGGCTCGCGTTGTCGCAGGCCCCCTATCACAACCCGGCCGACCAGCCGCTGCCCGACTGGGCCGACACCTGGATGCGCGAGTACGAGCGCGGAACCGACATGACGACGTTCGCCGCAAGTCGCCGCTGAGCCCGCAGAAAGGTATGTCATTGCTGTCGACGAACTACGGCGCCCTGGTGCCCGAGGACGAACTGCTCACCCACCAGATCGTCGACACATTCGCCACCGTGAGCCAATCCGATCCGTCGTGGACGGAGAAGATCTGGACCATCGCCCACGCCCGTGACAACTCGCTGCAGGTGGTGCTCGGCGTCGGAAAGTACACCAACCGAGGCGTTTTCGACGGGGCTGCCGGGGTGTGCCGCGGCACCGAGCAGTGGACCGTGCGGGCTGGGCGGCGGCTCTCGTCCGATCCCGCCGCGACCGACGTCGGGCCGATCCACTACCGGGTGGTCGAGCCGTTGCGTGCCGTGCGGATCAGCCTGGATGCAAACGAGCACGCGCCGATCGCTTTCGACGTCGAGCTGCGGGGCAAGTTCGATGCCGCGCTCGAGGATCCGTGGCCGGACCGCAGCCCCGACGGCTACCGCGTCACCCACAACGTCCTGCGGTACCACCAGATCGGCGTCGCTTCAGGGTGGGTGGAGCTCGACGGCCGTCGCACCGAAATCACCTCCGACGAGTGGATTTCCATTCGGGACCACTCCTGGGGGCTGCGCCCGGGCGTCGGCAAGCCGATACCCGGGCTGCCACGCGGCGGGCGCAGGATCAAGCAGATGTTCATGACGTGGCTGCCGATGACGATGACGAGGCCCGACGGGTCGAGCTATTCGCTGTTCGTCATGTACCAGGAGGAGCGCGGCGACGGCTTCCTCGAAATCCGTTGCCAGGCAGAACAACAGAACGATGACGGCACCTCACACCGATTCGTCTCCGTCGAGCAGGACATGCACTTCCAGGACGACAACCGCAGGTTCACCCACGGCACCGTGACGCTGATCGACGCCGACGGCACGAGGCGGCCACTGACCGTCAGTGCCGCCGGGCCGACGGGCTTTCATCTGGGCACCGCGGGCTACTACGGCTGGAACGACTGGGTGTACGGCCAGTGGGTGGGCGAGCTCAAGGTCGAGGGCAACCACGTGGCCGACTGCGACACACCCGAGAATGCCCGGCAACTGCATCAGTTGCGCGATCTGCTGGTGCGCGTCGACGACCCCGTCGGCGGTGGCACGGGGCTCGGCAACGCCGAGACCTTCGCGCTGGGAGAGTTCCCCGAACGCGGCCTGACCGCGCAGAACTCGTTTCTGTAACCACGCCTGATGGCGGTGCGGATCCCGTTCGTGATCCAACTGAGTATTGTGTACTATACCCAGCATGATGCTGAACCGTTCCGCCAGGCTGGCCGAGCACCCGACCGTACGCAAGGTGAGGTCACGCCCGGCCGTCAAGCCCGGCGTCATCGACGCCGATTGGCTGCGCAAGGTATGCCTGGACGCCGGCGCCGACGACGTCGCATTCGCCCGGGTCGACGACCCGACGCTGGCCTCGGAGCGCGAGTATGCCGAGGCCGCACTGCCCGGCGCGCTGAGCTATGCGTCGCTGGTTGTGAAGATGAACCGTGACAACGTCCGGTCGACCGCCCGCAGCGTGGCCAACCAGGAGTTTCACCGCAGTGGCGAGATCATGAACGAGGCGGCCCATCGCATTACCCGCACCCTTCAGGATGCCGGCTACCGGGCGATCAACCCGTCGATGTCGTTTCCGATGGAGATGGATCGCTTTCCCGGCCGCATCTGGGTGGTGGCGCACAAGCCGATCGCGGTGGCCGCGGGCAACGGCGTGATGGGCATCCACCGTAACGTGATCCACCCGCGGTTCGGTAACTTCGTCCTGCTGGGCACCGTGCTGGTCGCCGCGCCGATATCCAGTTACGGTGAGCCGCTTGACTACTCACCGTGCCTGGAGTGCAAGTTGTGTGTCGCGGCCTGCCCCGTCGGTGCGGTCAAGAAGGACGGCGATTTCGACTTCGTCGCGTGCTCGGTGCACAACTACCGCGAGTTCATGGGCGGGTTCACCGACTGGGCGCAGACGATCGCCGACAGCGCGGACGCCGCGGAGTTCCGTTCCCGCGTCAGCGATTCCGAGAACGCATCCATGTGGCAGAGCCTGTCGTTCAAGGCGAACTACAAGGCGGCCTACTGCCTTGCGGTGTGCCCGGCGGGCGAAGAGGTCATCGAGCCGTACCTCGACAACCGCAAGGCATTCATGGATCTGGTGCTCAAGCCGCTGCAGGAGAAGAAGGAGACCCTCTACGTCCTGCCGAACTCCGCGGCCAAGGAGCACGCCGAGCGTCGGTTCCCGCACAAGCACGTCAAGGTTGTCGACAGCGGGATTAGCGGCCTCTGAGGAACCCGCCGCGAGCGTGCGCAAACTCGCGGCAAACGTCGGCGTGTCGCCCTCAGACACGCACGCTCGCCCCAAAGGAACTCAGCCCCAGGCGTGCACGATGTTCTGTGCCGGCTCAAGCCCTTGGGACACAAGCAATTCGGCGGCGTCGGCCGCTTGTTCGCAGATCGTCGGCACCTCGCGCCACTCGGCGGAGGTGAAGGTTCCCAGCACGTAGGCCGCACCCTGCATGCGCCCGGGCGGGCGCCCGATACCGATACGGACCCGGTGGAAATCCCTGCTGCCCAACGCTTGAGCCACCGAACGCAGCCCGTTGTGCCCTGCGACGCCGCCGCCGAACTTCAGCCGGATCCGGCCGAACTCGATGTCGAGCTCGTCGTGGATCACCACGATGCCGGCGGGCGGCACCGAGTAGAACTTGGCCAGCGGCGCCACCTGCCGTCCCGACTCGTTCATGTAGCACCGCGGCTTGGCCAGTATCACCGGCCGGCCGCCGAGCTGGCCCGTGACGATCTCGGCGCCGGACTTCTTGTGCGCCTTGAACGCCCCGCCGATGCGGTCGGACAAGATATCGGCGACCAGGAACCCGAGGTTGTGCCGCGTGGTGGCGTACCGCGGGCCCGGGTTGCCGAGGCCGACGACCAGCTGGGACGGTTCGGCCACGCCGGGCTACTCGGACTCTTCGGCCGCCGGGGCTGCCTCCGCCTCGGGGGCCTCGGCTTCGGGCTCGACGCCTTCCTCCGGCGCGATACCGGCCTCGGCTTCGAGCTCCTCGGCCGTCGGCGCGGCGACCACGTTGACGACCAGCATCTCGGGATCGGAGACCAAGGTGACCCCGGACGGCAGCTCGATCGAGCCGGCCGTGAACTGCGTGCCGATCTCGGCGCCCTCGACGGAGACGACGAGCTGCTCGGGGATCGACTGCACATCGGCCTCGACGGTGATCGCGTTGGTTTCCTGGGTGACCAGCGTGCCCGGCGCCGCCTCGCCCTCGACGACGACGTTGACCTCGACGGTCACCTTCTCACCGCGACGCACGACCAGCAGGTCGGCGTGCTGGATGGTGCGCCGGATCGGATGGATGTCGAGCGCCTTGGTCAGCGCCAGCTGTTCCTTGCCGTCGATGTCGAGGGTGAGCACCGCGTTGGTGCCCGAATACCGCAGCACGGCGGCGAAGTCGTGGGCGTTGAGCTCCAGGTGCTGCGGGTCGCTGCCGTGGCCGTACAGCACGGCGGGCACGTTGCCGTTGCGGCGGGCGCGTCGCGAGGCGCCCTTGCCGGTCTGTTGACGGACCTGAGCCTTCAGATTGTTGACGGTCTTCTTTGCCATGAGATGTTGCTCCTGTGTCGTGTCTGAGCACGGCAGGGTCGCAACCTCAAAAGGCTCCCGTCGATAACGGTGGCCGAAACCACCCTCGCCGTGACGCGCCGTCGAGGGTAGCGCAGTCAGCGCCGACAGCCCAAATCAGAGGTCGAACTTGGTGTCTGTGAGCTGCTCGGACAGTTCCCACAGCGCGCCGGCGGTCGTGGCGCTCCGCGCCAGCGGGCTGCGCAGGTTCGTCGGCCCTGTCGGCCCCCGGCTGCCGAACCGCGGCCCGACGAAGGTGTCACCCGGCAGGTCTTGCGACACCGCGTACAGCGTCTGGCGCGCGCCGAAATCCGCCGGGGTGGCGAAGATCCGGTTGGCCGCCAGCCAGATCGGTGTGCCCACCGGGTTGCCCGTCTGGCCCTGCAGGTTCGTCGCGGAGTAGCCCGGGTGCGCGGTGATCGCCTTGATCGGGGAGCCCGCCGCGTCAAGGCGTCGCTGCAGTTCCTTGGTGAACAGCAGGTTGGCCAGCTTCGACTGGCCGTAGGCGGGCCAGGCCAGGTACGGGCGGGCCTTCCAGTTCAGGTCCTTGAGGTTGATCCGGCCGATCAGGTGCATCATCGACGACACCGTGACGACGCGTTCGGTGATCTTGGGCAGCAGCAGGTTCGTCAGCGCGAAGTGGCCGAGGTGGTTGGTGCCGATCTGGCTTTCGAAACCGTCGACGGTCAGCGCGTACGGCACCGCCATGATGCCGGCGTTGTTGACCAGCACGTCGACGCCGTCCCCCGACCCGGAAAAGCCGTCGGCGAACGCGCGCACCGAGGCTAGGTCCTGCAGGTCGAGCTTGCGCACTTCGACCGGCCCGAACCCGGGCCCGGTCATGGTCGCGGCGGCCTCGTCACCCTTGGCGGTGTTGCGGACGGCCAGGATCGTCTTGGCGCCGACGCGGGCGAGCTCGCGCGCGGTGACCAAGCCGAGCCCGCTGTTGGCGCCGGTGACGATGACGGTGCGTCCGGCGAAGGAGGGCAGATCGGCGGCGGTCCAACTCATGCCCCGACCTTAACGGCTAACGCGGCGGGGTGGGCGGCGGTGCTTTGGGGACGGTGACGTCGAAGCCGCCGATGAGGGTTTCCATGTCCGGTGCCTCCTCTGCCGCCTTCTCCGCGTATCCGGTGACGGTGAACTGGATGAGGTAGCGCTCGTTGGCCGGCGGGGCGCCGGTGGCGATGACGATGCGGTTGTAGCTGTGCATGCGCCGGCCGTTGAGGTCGTAGCTGCCCTCGATCATCGCCGACGGGAAGCCCTTGAAATCGTCGGCGGAGGCATTGAGCCGTTTGAAGTTCTCCGACAGTTCGGCGTCGGCGTAGCCGTGCTCGGTGATCGCCTCCTCGACGTTGAAGTCGCCGGTGAGCCGAAACACCATCAGCATCGCGGTCGGATACGTCTCGCCCTTGGCGATCACCCGCGTCATCGGCGACAGGTTCGTGTTGACGTAGGGCCCCCAGCCGGGCGGCGTCGGGAACGTCACCGTCAAATCGGTGAGCTTTTCGGGCGCCACCGGGGTCCCGACGACGCCGGCCTGCTCGAGATACATCGCGATCGGCACCGGCGGCTCGGAATTCTGCGGTGCCGTGGTGGTGGTGGACGTCGTCCAAAGGGATTGGTAGTCAGGCGGTTCCGTACCGCATCCCGATGCGGCGACAATCACCATCGCGGCCGCCGCCACGCAGCGACGTGCCGTCACAGAATCTCGCGTACCGCGTCTATCGGTCGGGCGAGCCGGGTGCCCTTCGGCGTCACGACGAACGGTCGCTCGATGAGGATCGGGTGTTCGACCATCGCGTCCAGCAGTTCGTCGTCGCTGGCGTCGGCGAGCCCGAGCTCGCCGTACAGCGCTTCCTTCTTGCGCACCGCCGTGCGTACGTCGATGCCGGCGTCGCGGATCATCTTCTCGAGATCCGCGCGCGACGGCGGCGTCTTGAGGTACTGGACCACCGTCGGCTCGATCCCGTTCTCGCGCAACAACTCCAGGGTCTTGCGTGATGTCGAGCAGCGTGGGTTGTGATAGATGGTGCTGTCTGTCATTTATGCCGATCCGTTGAAGAGTCCTGTGACGGAACCATTTTCGAACACCGCGCGGATGGTGCTGGCCAGCAGCGGCGCGATCGACAACACGGTCAACTGCGGGAACTGCTTTTCCTCACCGATCGGCAGGGTGTTGGTGACGATCACCTCTCGCGCGCCGCAGTCGGCCAGCCGCTGCGACGCCGGCTCCGAAAGCACGCCGTGCGTCGCGGCGATGATCACGTCGCCCGCGCCCTCGTCGCGCAACAGCTTCACGGCCCCGGCGATGGTGCCGCCGGTGTCGATCATGTCGTCGGTCAGCACGCAGGTGCGGCCCTTGACGTCGCCGACCACCCGGTTGGCCACCACCTGGTTGGGCACCCGCGGGTCCCGCGTCTTGTGGATGAACGCCAGCGGCACGCCGCCCAACGAGTCGGCCCATTTCTCGGCGACGCGCACCCGGCCGGAGTCAGGTGAGACCACGACCATGTTCTCGCACGGATAGTTCTCCGCGATGTAGCCGGTGAGCAGGTTCTGCGCCCGCATGTGGTCCACCGGCCCGTCGAAGAATCCCTGGATCTGGTCGGTGTGCAGGTCGACGGTGACGATCCGATCGGCGCCCGCGGTCTTGAGCAGGTCGGCGACCAGCCGCGCCGAGATCGGCTCACGGCCGCGGTGCTTCTTGTCCTGGCGGGCGTAGGGGTAGAACGGCAGGATCGCCGTGATGCGCTTGGCGCTGCCGCGCTTGAGCGCATCGAGCATGATCAGCTGTTCCATCAGCCACTTGTTGAGCGGATCGGGATGCGACTGCAGCACGAACGCGTCGCAGCCGCGCACCGATTCATCGAAGCGGACGAAGATCTCGCCGTTGGCGAAGTCGCGAGCAGTCTGCGCGGTGACTGGAACGTCGAGCTCCTTGGCCACCTGTTCGGCCAGTTCGGGGTGCGCGCGACCCGCGAAGAGCATCAGATTTTTGCGGTTGTCGGTCCACTCGGTGCCCACAGTGCCCTCGCCGGTCGGGGACGGATACGGACCAATCGTACGTAGCGTTTCCGGCGTTCGGTTGCCGGGTTGCCAGAAAACGAACAGCTACTGCTCGTCGGCCTCGGCTTGCGCCTTTTCAGCGGCCCGCGCCGCGGCGCTGCCCGGCCGTTTGCGCGCCACCCAGCCCTCGATGTTGCGCTGCGGGCCCGCCGAGATCGCGAGCGCGCCCGGCGGCACGTCCTCGCGTACGACGGTGCCCGCCCCGGTGTAGGCGCCGTCGCCGACGGTGACCGGGGCGATGAACATGGTGTCCGACCCGGTGCGCACGTGGGAGCCAATGGTCGTGCGGTTCTTGTTCTCGCCGTCGTAGTTGACGAACACGCTGGACGCCCCGATGTTGCTGTGCTCGCCGATGTCGGCGTCGCCGACGTAGGTCAGGTGCGGCACCTTGGTGCCCGCGCCGATGGTCGAGTTCTTGGCCTCGACGAACGCGCCGAGCTTGCCGTCGGCGCCGAGCACGGTGCCCGGACGCAGATAGGCGAACGGGCCGACCGCGGCGCCGTCGCCGATGACGGACTGCCCCCCGTGAGTGCGCACGACGGTGGCGTGGTCGCCGACGGTGACGTCGGTCAGCGTGGTGTCCGGGCCGATCTGGCAGTTCGCGCCGATGCGGGTGCCGCCGAGCAACTGGGTGCCGGGGTAGACGACGGTGTCGCGGCCGATCGTGACGTCGACGTCCACCCATGTGGTGGCCGGGTCGACGACCGTCACCCCGGCGCGTTGGTGGGCGGCGACGATGCGCCGGTTGAGCTCGGCGCCGAGCTCGGCCAGCTGCACCCTGTCGTTGACGCCGGCGACCAGGGTGGCGTCGTCGATGTGTTTGGCCCGCACCACGTGCCCGTCGGAGCGGACGATCGAGATGACGTCGGTGAGGTACTGCTCCTGCTGGGCGTTGTCGGAGCTCAGCCGACTCAGCGCCGAGCGCAGCGCGGCGATGTCGAACGCGTAGACCCCGGCGTTGACCTCGTCGATGGCCAGCTGTGACGGGCTGGCGTCGGCCTGTTCGACGATGCTCAGCAGATCCGCACCCGCACTTTCCGGGGTGCGTAGGATCCGGCCGTAGCCGGTCGGGTCGGGCAGCGTGGTGGTGAGCACGGTCGCCGCGGCGGGCTCGGCGCCGTGGGTGGCGATCAGGTCGGCCAGCGTGTCGGCGTCCAGCAGCGGCACGTCGCCCGAGGTCACCACGACGGTGCCGGCGAAGTCCTCGGGCAGCGCGGTCAGCCCGCAGGCCACCGCGTGGCCGGTGCCCAGCTGCTGGTCCTGCACCGCGATGTCGATGGTGCGGCCGAGGTCGGTCGCGAGCTGTTCGACCGCCGGCGTGACCCGGTCACGGTCGTAACCGAGCACGACGACCAGGTGTTGCGGCGCCACCTTGGCCACCGCGTGCAGCGCGTGGGCCAGCATGCTGCGGCCGGCCAGGGTGTGCAACACCTTGGGGGTGTCGGAGCGCATCCGGGTGCCGGCGCCGGCCGCCAGAACGACCACCGCGGCCTCGGTAGTTGCCGTCATCCGGCCTCCTGCCTATCGATTGTGCGGCTTCATACGCGACACGCCGACCAAACCGTATGAAAGTGCACAGCCGCGACCAAATGCTCCGTCGCCAGGACTCGAACCTGAACTATCTGAACCAAAATCAGATGTGCTGCCGATTACACCACGACGGATCGATCACCTCGTGATGCTAGTCGAACCAACTAGCCTGACTACCGTGGCCGCTTTCGAGAAAGAGGTGCGCCCGCCGCGCGCCCGGATGACCGGCGCCGAGCGGCGGCATCAGCTGATCGACGTCGCGCGTTCGCTGTTCGCTGAACGCGGGTACGAGGGCACCTCCATCGAGGAGATCGCGCAGCGAGCCAACGTCTCCAAGCCCGTGGTCTATGAGCATTTCGGCGGCAAAGAAGGGCTGTACGCGGTGGTGGTCGACCGCGAGATGTCGGCGTTGCTGGACGGCATCACGTCGTCGTTGACCAAGATGACCAACAACCGCTCTCGGCTGCGTATCGAGCGTGTCGCGTTGGCGCTGCTGACCTACGTCGACGAGCGCACCGACGGGTTTCGCATCCTGATCCGCGACTCGCCGGCGGCCATCACGTCGGGCGGCACCTACTCCACGCTGCTCAACGAGGCCGTCAACCAGGTGTCATCGATCCTGGCCGGCGACTTCTCCCGGCGCGGGCTGGATCCGGAGATGGCCCCGCTGTACGCGCAGGCCTTGGTCGGCTCGGTGTCGATGACCGCGCAGTGGTGGCTGGATGTGCGCGAGCCCAAGAAGGAGGTCGTGGCCGCGCACTTGGTGAACCTGTGCTGGAACGGGCTGATGCATCTGGAGCACGACCCGCAACTGCTCGACGAATAGCCCTCGAACGTTTCGCCGAAATCGACGTACTGGCGAAATCCACTCGCACTTTCCCGCCCAAAGGGACGTTTGGGCAAGCCTGAGGGCGCGTGCATACGATGGATGGATCATGACCGTATCGGGGCACACCTCTGTCCAAACCCCGATCGCGGGGCTCGTCGAGCTGGCGTTACGCGACCCTTCGCTGAAGGAGGTCGCCCGCCGCGCCGCCGATGAACCCACCGATCTCCACCTGGTCGGCCCGGCCAACGCCCGGCTGTTCGTCGCGTGCGCGCTGGCGCAGGCCGGCCCGCTGCTCGTGGTCACCGCCACCGGCCGCGAAGCCGACGACCTGACCGCCGAGCTGCGCGGTGTCCACGGCGACCAGGTCGCGATGTTTCCGTCCTGGGAGACGCTGCCGCACGAGCGGCTGTCCCCGGGCGTCGACACGGTCGGCGCCCGGATGATGGTGCTGCGACGGCTCAAGCACCCCGACGACGCCCGCCTCGGCCCGCCGCTGCGCGTGGTGGTCACCACCGCGCGGTCGCTGCTGCAGCCGATGGCGCAGGGACCGGGCGACCTAGAAGAGTGGGCGCCGGTGACGCTGACGGTCGGGGAGGAGGCGGAGTTCGAAGACATCGTCGAACGCCTCGTCGAGCTGGCCTACGAGCGGGTGGACATGGTCGGCAAGCGCGGCGAGTTCGCCGTGCGCGGCGGCATTCTCGACGTCTTCCCACCCACCGCCGAGCATCCGGTGCGCATCGAGTTCTGGGGCGACGAGGTCTCTGAGATGCGGATGTTCGCGGTCGCCGACCAGCGCTCGATCCCCGAGATCAGCATCGACACCGTGATCGCGGTGCCCTGTCGCGAGCTACTGCTCACCGACGACGTGCGGCAGCGCGCCGCCGCGCTGTCCGCCCAACATCCCGTCCAGGACAACCACCTCACCGGCAGCGTCCCCGACATGCTGGCCAAGCTCGCCGACGGCATCCCGGTCGACGGCATGGAGGCGCTGCTGCCGCTGCTGCGCAAGACCGATCTCGTCACCCTGCCCGCGCACCTGCCGGCGGGCACCCCGCTGCTGATCTGCGACCCCGAGAAGGTCCGCACCCGGGCCGCCGACCTGATCAAGACCGGCCGCGAGTTCCTCGAGGCGTCGTGGTCCACGGCGGCGATCGGCGGCGGGGCCCCGATCGACCTGGAGGCGCTGGGCGCGTCGGGTTTCATCGAGATCGACGACGCCCGCACCGCCGCCACCGAGGGCGGGCACCCGTGGTGGACGCTGAGCCAGCTCTCCGATGAGGCCGCGCTCGAAGTCGACATCCGGCCCGCCCCGTCGGCCCGCGGTTCACAAGCGAGCATCGGCGAGATCTTCGCGATGCTGCGCGCGCACGTGGCGACCGGGGGCTACGCGGCCGTCGTCACGCCCGGCACCGGCACCGCGCAGCGCGTCGTCGAGCAGTTACGCGAATCCGACACGCCCGCAGCGCTTTTCGAACCCGGCGCCGCACCCAAGGAAGGTGTCGTCGGGGTGCTGAAGGGCCCGCTGCACGACGGGGTGGTGGTGCCGGGCGCCAACCTGGTGGTGATCACCGAGGCCGACCTGACCGGCAGCCGGGTCGCGACGACCCAGGGCAAGCGGCTGGCCGCCAAGCGCCGCAACGTGGTGGATCCGCTGGCGTTGACGGCCGGCGACCTGGTGGTGCACGACCAGCACGGCATCGGTCGGTTCCTCGAGATGACCGAACGCGTCGTCGGCGGGGCCCGCCGCGAGTACCTGGTGCTGGAGTACGCGTCGGGGCGCCGGGGTGCCGGAAAAGACGGCACCGACAAGCTCTACGTGCCGACGGACTCGCTGGATCAGCTGTCCCGCTACGTGGGCGGGGAGGCCCCGACGCTGAGCCGGCTGGGCGGCAGCGACTGGGCCAACACCAAGACCAAGGCCCGCCGGGCCGTCGCCGAGATCGCGCAGGAACTGGTGGCGCTCTACGCGAAGCGGCAGGCCTCCGCGGGGCACGCGTTCGCCCCGGACACCCCGTGGCAGGCCGAGATGGAGGACGCGTTCGGCTTCACCGAGACCGTCGACCAGCTGACCGCGATCACCGAGGTCAAGGCCGACATGGAAAAGCCGATCCCGATGGACCGGGTGATCTGCGGCGACGTCGGCTACGGCAAGACCGAGATCGCGGTGCGCGCGGCGTTCAAGGCCGTTCAGGACGGCAAGCAGGTGGCGGTGCTGGTGCCCACCACGCTGCTGGCCGACCAGCACCTGCAGACGTTCACCGACCGGATGGCCGGGTTCCCGGTCACCGTCAAAGGGCTGTCGCGGTTCACCTCACCGGCCGAATCCAAAGCCGTGCTCGACGGCATGAAGGACGGCAGCGTCGACATCGTGATCGGCACGCACCGGCTGTTGCAGACCGGGGTGACGTGGAAGAACCTGGGCCTGGTCGTCGTCGACGAGGAGCAGCGGTTCGGCGTCGAACACAAAGAACACATCAAGTCGATGCGCACTCACGTCGACGTGCTGACCATGAGCGCCACCCCGATTCCCCGCACGCTGGAGATGAGCCTGGCCGGGATCCGGGAGATGTCGACGATTCTGACCCCGCCCGAGGAGCGCTACCCGGTGCTGACCTACGTCGGCCCGCACGACGACAAGCAGATCGCCGCGGCGCTGCGGCGTGAACTGCTGCGCGACGGGCAGGCGTTCTACATCCACAACCGGGTGCGCTCCATCGACCAGGCGGCGGCCCGGGTGCAGGCCCTGGTGCCCGAGGCACGTGTCGTCGTCGCCCACGGCCAGATGCCCGAGGAGCTTCTCGAACGCACGGTCGAGGGGTTCTGGAATCGCGACTACGACATCCTGGTGTGCACGACGATCGTCGAGACCGGGCTGGACATCTCCAACGCCAACACGCTGATCGTCGAGCGTGCCGACACGTTCGGGCTGTCGCAGCTGCATCAGCTCAGGGGCCGGGTGGGCCGCAGCCGTGAACGGGGTTACGCGTATTTCCTTTATCCGCCGGAGGTTCCGCTCACCGAGACCGCCTACGACCGGCTGGCCACCATCGCGCAGAACAACGAGTTGGGCGCGGGCATGGCCGTGGCGATGAAGGACCTCGAGATTCGCGGCGCCGGGAACGTGCTGGGCGTGGAGCAGTCGGGCCACGTCGCGGGCGTCGGTTTCGACCTGTACGTGCGGCTGGTGGGCGAGGCGGTCGAGGCGTACCGGGCGGCAGCGGACGGGAAAACCGTTGCGACCCAGGAAGAGCCGAAGGATGTGCGGATCGATCTTCCGGTCGACGCGCATCTTCCGCCGGATTACATCGGTAGCGACCGCCTGCGCCTGGAGGGTTACCGGCGGCTGGCGGCGGCCGGCGACGACGACGCCGTCGACGCCGTGGTCGACGAGCTGGTCGACCGGTACGGGCCGCTGCCCGCACCCGCGCAGCGGTTGGTCGCGATCGCGCGGTTGCGGTTGCTGCTTCGCCACTACGGGATCACCGAAGTCAGTTCGGTGTCGGAGACGACGCTGCGGCTGGCACCGCTGCAGCTGCTGGACTCACAGCAGCTGCGGCTCAAGCGGATACAGCCCAGCGCACGCTACCGCGCGACGACGTCGACCGTGCAGGTCCCGATCCCGCGCGCCGGTGAGGGTGTCGGCGCGCCCCGCATCCGTGATCTTGAACTGGTGCAGTTCGTCGCCGACCTGCTGCTCGCCCTGGACGGAAAGCCGAAAGGCAGCGTCGATCTGACCTCGCTGCCGGAACGGGTGTGATCCGACCGCGGTCTGTGCGGGGTGGCGAAGGCTCAGCCGTTGGCGCCGTCTGATCCGTTGGTGCCGTTGCTGCTGCTCGCGCCGGTCCCGGTGCCACCGGTGCCACCCTTCCCGCCTGTACCGAGAGTGCCGCCGTCGCCGCCGTCGCCGCCATGCCCGCCTTCGCCACGGCCGGATGTGGTCTTGCCGTTGCCGCCGTTGCCGCCGTTGCCGCCCGAACTGCCGAAACCGCCGGCGCCGCCCTTGCCGCCCGAGCTGGCCCTGGCCAAGCCCGTGACATTCGCGGCGTCGCCGCCGTTGCCGCCGTCGCCACCGCGGCCATTGACCGCCCCGCCGTTCCCCCCGTTGCCTCCCCCGGATGCGAGGGCACTGCTCTGGCCGGTGCCGGTGGCGGTGCCGCCGTTGCCGCCGTCGCCGCCCGCGCCGACGAGCATCGCGCGGCCACCGTGGCCGCCTTCACCGCTGAACGCGGTGCCGGTGGATCCGGTGGCGGCGTCGCCGCCGTCGCCGCCGTCGCCGCCGTTGCCGGTGAGCCCGGCGCTGCCCCCGTTACCGGCATTGCCTGCGACCACGAAGCCGCCGCCGGTCGCGGCGCCGCCGTTGCCGCCGTTGCCGCCGTCGCCGGCCAGCATGCCGCCGCTGCCGCCGTGGCCGCCAGTACCGCCATCGACTCGGTCATTGGAGCTGGTAGCCGCGGCGCCCGCGGCACCGCCCCGCCCGCCGTTGCCGAGCAGTCCGGCGTTGCCGCCGTTGCCGCCGGCCTGCCTACCGTCACCGATCGATGTGCTGCCGCCGGTGCCGCCGGCCCCGCCGTCGCCCATCACGGCCCCGCCGTTGCCGCCGTGGCCACCGGCCTTTCCCTCGGCGCCGTTACCGCCGGCGCCGCCGTTACCGAAGAGCCCGGCGTTGCCGCCGTTGCCGCCGACCTGGCCCGCCGCGCCGTCGCCGCCTTTGCCGCCGTTGCCGAACAGCAGCCCGCCGTTGCCGCCGTCTTGACCCGGCGCGCCATCGAGGCCGTTGCCGATCAGCAGCCCACCGGGACCGATCAACCCGAGGAACGCGCCGTCGGGTGTGGACAGCGCGGCCAGAACGACCGCCGCGTCAATCGACACGTCACCGTAGGCGGTTTTGGTCGCACCCGCGGACACCGGGGATTCGGATCGGCTCAGGGTGGTCGGTTCGAACAGCATGGCGCCACGATCCTCGATCACCGAAGCGCGAGAAGGTGTTTGGGTGACGGAGCCCGCGACGAACGCGGCTGCCGGTGCCGGCCGGATCGACGCAGGGGCCGGGGTGGCCGTGGTGGGTTTCTGCGCCGGCAACCGCAGGGTGGGCGCCGTCGAGACGGCGTGGTTGAGAAGGCGCGCCGACGGCGACATCGGCACCGAGGCGGTGGCCGCCGGGACCCGGACATGCGGTGGGGCAGGCGCGTCCTGCGGCGCGGCCGCGGCCGGGGTGATGGCCAGCCCGACACCGAGGACGGTGGCCAGTGCCCCAACCCGGCCGACGAACCTCGCGCCGTGGGCCGGGTATCTCAGTTCCCACTGGTAGCTGCGCCGATTGCGCACGCGATGGTGATGCATGTTCATCTTCTTCTCCTGATGTCATGGCTCACGGCCCTGTCGGATCGACGATCCCGAACGGGCGTTGAGGATCCGTTGAGACGGAATTGAGCGCGGTACGAAGCGTCTTCAGGCCCTGCGCGGCGGCCCCAACGCACGGGGGTGTGACGAAATCGGCCGGACCCCGGTGGCGGGATCCGGCCGATCCAACCGCGGTCAGGGCAGGTTGAGGGTGCCCATCCGGGGCGGCGGCGTGGTCGGCGTCTGGGTGGCCTGGCCCGCGCCGGGCACCTGTCCCAGAGGCGATTGCGGCGCATTCGGCACTTGGGCGGCCGGACCCGTACCGGGCAGCTGCCCCAAAGGTCCTTGCGGCCACTGTTGAGCCGTCGCCGGCGGTGCGGTGCACTTTCCCCCGGTGTGTTCCCCACCCGAAGACTGGCAGCATTGAACGGTCTCCTCATACCACTCAAGGGAATCGGTTTGACCGGACTTGTTTCTTGCGTCCGCCTTCTTCAAGCAGCTGTCGTAAGTGCCGATATCCCATTCAGCCACTGCGGTCGCGGGCTGGACGAACACACCGACCGCCGACGCGATCGCGACTGCGCCGACCGCGTAGGCCCACTGGTATATGCGCCGATTGCGCACGTGATGGTGATTCATGTTCTCTTCTCCTGAAGTGATGGCTCGCGCCTCTGTCCGACCCGGCATCGACGATCCCGAACGGGCGTTGAGGATCCGTTGAGGCGGAATTGATGCGTGCGTTCAGGTGCCCTGCGTGGCGGCTACCACCGCGTCGAGGAAGGCACTCGGCACGGGCGCCCACGCAGGCTGCCAATGACCGCTGCGCATGTCGTCGCGCAACGCGGTCAGTAACGCGATCACGGAGTCACCGCCGTCGAGGAGATAGCGGACCATCCCGCGCTCGGCACATTGTGCGGTGATCACGGTCAGCAGGTGCTTGGCCTCGTCGTGTCGGCCTGCCGCGGTCAGCGCGGCCACGAGCAGCCGATTCGCCTGCAGCAGCGCGCGCGGACGACGTTGTCCGGCAACTCGTTCCACCCAGGCTTGGGCACGGTCGCAGGCGCGGTCGGGTTGGCCCGTGAGCTGCGCACGAATTTCGGCCTCGTCACGGATTTGTGCGGTGATCTCGCCCAGCCCGCCGTCCGGCAGCGGCTCGGCTCGCCAAGCGTCGCCCCGCCAATCCTCACCAGCAAGATTCAGGCGCACACGCTCGTTTTCCATATGTGCGCGCAACCGGGGAAGCCTGATCGTCGCCGCGATGCGAGCGCCGTCGTCCAGGCATGCCGCGGCGCCCCGCCGGTCACCGCGCAGTGACTTGATGCGCGCACCGATCACATGGCGCGCGATGATGGTCGCGGCTTCGCCGCCTTGCGACCCCAGGACGGTGCACTCGTCGAGGAACCGTTCGGCGCCGTCGACGTCACCGCGTTCATACAACAACTCAGCCAGCAGTGCCTGAGCAAGGGCGGCGGCGTGCGACTGTCTGGCGCCGAATTGTTGTGCCACGCTTAGTGCTTCACGGCAGTGATGTTCGGCCTCGGCGACCTCGAGTTCTTCGTGAGCTGCACGGCCCGCCAGGGAATGTCCGCAGATCAGGTTGAACGGGCTGTCGTGGTAGGGGTAGGCCCACTCCTGCCGCATGCGCGCGGCCGTGAAGTCGAATCGGCAAACGTCAAGGAAGGTCGCGACGTTGGCCGCCATGCCCACCAGAACCGGCGGCATGGCGTCCGGCTTGGCCAGGCACTCCTCCAACATCTCGTCGACACCCGCGAGGTGATCCGTCCACGTCTCCACCATGGCGCGAAAGACATTGGCTTCCAACCGCATACCGTGGCGCTCCGCCGCCGATTGTGCCCGCTTCGCCGCTGCTGACTCGAAGGCATCCAGCGCGGCATGCGCGGCAGTGCGCTGCTGCAACAACATGTGCCCGCACGCCATGGCGAGTTGAATCCTGGGGCTGAGTGACACGATGCGCGACGGCAGCTTCGACACCAAAGCACGCAACGTGGACAGTTGCGCGTGCTGAAAGAGGTCGATGCCGTGCAGCTCCAACAGCTCGATGGCGCGGTCTTCGTCGCGCGCCGCCATCGCATGGTTGATCGCCTCGTGCAGCATGTCGTGTTCGGCGAACCATCGAGACGCGGCGGCATGCAGGCCGATGATGCGGTCGGGATGGTCACGCACCAGCCGACGGCGCAGAAAATCGGCGAACAGGTGGTGGTAGCGAAACCATTCACGCTCGTCATCGAGCCGGCGCAGGAACAGATCCCGGCTCTCCACTTGCTCGAGAAGTACCTGCCCGTGATCGACACCCGCCAGCGCCGACGCCAACTCGCCGCAGATCCGTTCGGTGACCGAGGTGGCCAACAGGAAATCGAGTGTCGCCGGGTCGAGCGAATCGAGCACGTTCTCGGCCAGGTACTGAGCTATCGCGTGATGACGACCTGACATCCGGTTGATGAGCTCGGCAGGATCGTCGCAGTCGCGCAGCGACAACGACGCCAGCTGCAGGCCCGCCGCCCACCCGTCGGTCGTTCGTTCCAGGGCCGCCACATCCGAATCGTCGAGAGCGAGCCCGTGCACGTCCACGAGGAAGGTGCGCGCCTCATGGTTATCGAAACGCAAAGCAGCACTGTCGATCTCGACCAGCTGGTCACGCACCCGCGCTCTACTCAGCGGTAGGCCGTCCCCCGTTCGGGTCGCCACCACGAGCTGAAGGTGGGAAGGACAATTGTCGATCAGGTAGGCCATCGCCTCGATGGTCGGAGCATCGGTGATCCGGTGCCAATCGTCGATGATCACGCAGAAGCGGTTAGCACCCCGGTCGATGTCGTTGATCAGCGTCGCCAGCACGAAGCGCGTCGCCGCAGCGCCATGCTCTTCGAGTGTTGCGCGCAGTTCGGCGCCGACATCTGGCTTTACCGTGCGGACCGCGTCGATCAGGTGTGCGAGAAACCAGACGACGTCGTTGTCGTCGTCGTCGGTGGTCAGCCAGGCGACGGTGACGCCGTCGGCCACGAGCACCTCGCGCCACTGCGCGGCGAGCGTCGTCTTCCCGAATCCCGCAGGCCCGCGGATCACCGTCAGCCTCCGGCCGCCGCCCCCGCGCAATGTGTCGGTCAGCCGAGCGCGCTCGACCAGCCGGCGAGGCGATGCCGGGGGCCGGTACTTGGTCGTCGCGGCAGGCGGTGCGGTGACAGGTCGCGGTGCGGGCGCGGGAAGAAGCAACGACTGGTCGTGGCGCAGGATGGCGGTTTCGAGGTCGCGCAGCGCGGGGCCGGGGTCGACGCCGAGCTCGTCGATCAGCCGAGCGCGCACCGATGCACTCACCCGTAGTGCGTCGGCTTGTCGGCCCGACCGGTAGAGCGCGAGCATGAGCCGGCAGTGCAGCTGTTCCCGGTACGGATTGGCGACCACCAGGCGTTCGAGATCGGCGACCACAGCGTGATGCCTGCCCAGCGCGAGTTCGGCGTCGACGCGTTGTTCGAGTGCGACCAGGCGAAGTTCCTCGAGGCGGGCCGCTTCGGTCTTGACGAATTCCGCTTCGGCCAGGTCGTCGAGCACCGGTCCGCGCCACAACTCCAACGCATCGGTGAGCAGCGTTTGGGCGCGCTCGGTTTCACCTCGCTCCAACGCCTCTCGGCCGGCTCCGAGCAGGTGCTCGAAACGCGCCGCGTCGACGTGGTCGGGATCGACGAACAAACCGTAGCCCGCCGACCGGGTGACCAGCACATCCTGCGCCCCGACGCTCGCCAGTCGCGAACGCAGGTGTGAGACATGGGTGCGCAGGGTGACATCGGCACTTGCCGGTGGTTCGCCGTGCCATATCGCGTCCGCGATCCGGCCGGCCGGAACGAGTGCGTTCAGGTGAAGCAGCAGCACGGCCAGCAGTTCGCGCTGCTTCCTGCTGCCGATGTCGAGCAGCCGTCCACCGTCGACGCCCGCGGTGAGGGGACCGAGGATGCCGAAGAAGGGCTGCCCGGCTACGGCGTCGGCGCGCCGCGGTTTCACCAGGTCAGCGTATCCGCGACCGGGGCTCGGCGGGACACATTGAGCCGCGAGTCCTGACCCGATGTGATTGTGAATTCGAAACTTTCGGTTTAGCGCCTGGTCATCGCGACAGTGATTTAACCCACGCCCGCGACAGGTCCGGAGTTGATAACGCATCGGAGTTCGGGTTCGACGTACCGACTGGGGGTCAAGGTATTGCGTTGTCGTCTAGACCGCAGGCGGCGAGATCGCCGGACATAGGGCGGTTAAGCAATTTCCTAAACCGAACATCACCGCGACGCCAACCGATTGGTGTCGCAGTGACGCAAGGCGAAGGAGTGGAAATGAACTTCAAGAAATTCGCGGTAACCACCACGATGGCCGGTGCGCTGGGCCTCGGCGGGCTCGGCCTGGGCACTGCTGTGGCACAGGCCGATCCGTTCGTGCCGCCGCCGCCTCCGGTGCCGGTGCCCGGCGTCCACGTTCCGGACGTCCATGTGCCGGGTGTGCATGTTCCTGATGTGAACCTGCCGGCTGTGAACGTTCCGGATGTGAACGTGCCGAGCGTGAACGTTCCGGATGTGAACGTGCCCAGCGTGAACGTTCCGGATGTGAACGTGCCCAGCGTGAACATCCCGGATCTCGAGTTTCCCGAGGTGATCAGCCACTTCCGGCTGGCACCAGGAGACATCGCGCCCGGGCAGTTGAAGAACTCGCCGTTCATCAACGGGGTCCCGAACCCGTTCTTCGGAATCCCGCCTGGTCAGCTGAAGAAGCTGCCGACGGTGGACGGCATCGTCAACCCGTTCTTCGAGCAGGCGCCGGGCCACTGGGAGATCCCGGACGGCCCGTTCCCGCCAGAGTCCTGAGCCAGAGCGATGGCCGCCTTGCCTTCGGGCAGGGCGGCCATCCGCATTCGCCGACGCCCGCCGAAGTGTTGGTATAACCGAGAACAGCGGTCTCATCGAAACGCGTGAGGGGGTCAAGCCCATGACCGTCGTGTTGGTCGACCCCCGCCGCCCCGCTCTCGTCCCGGTCGAAGCGATCGAACTGCTCAGCGGCGATGTCCAGTACACCGAAGAGATGCCGGTGAAGGTGCCGTGGTCGCTGCCGTCGGCGCGGCCGTGGTTCTCCGACGAACCAGACGAAAAGACAGCGCCGGTGCTGCTGTCCTCAGACCCCGACCACCCTGCTGTCAAAGCGCGCCTGGCCGCGGGGGAGAGGCTGATCGCCGCCCCGGAGCCCGCGCCGGGGGAGCGGCTTGTGGACGCGGTCGCGATGATGGACAAGCTGCGCACCTCCGGGCCGTGGGAGAGCGAACAGACGCACCACTCCCTGCGGCGCTATCTGTTGGAGGAGACCTACGAGCTGTTCGACGCCGTGCGCAGCGGCAACGCCGACGAACTCCGCGAAGAACTCGGAGATGTGTTGCTACAGGTGCTTTTTCATGCCCGTATCGCCGAGGATGCGCCACAGAATCCGTTCAGCATCGACGACGTCGCCGACACGCTGGTACGCAAGCTCGGCAACCGAGTACCGGCAGTGCTTGCCGGCGAGGCGATTTCACTCGACGACCAGTTGGCGCAGTGGGAGGAGCGCAAGGCCTTGGAGAAAAGAGCCAAGCGCGCCTTCTCCTGCATGGATGACGTTCCGACCGGCCAGCCCGCATTGGCGTTGGCGCAGAAGGTCATTGAGCGTGCAACGGCCGCGAACCTGCCCGCTGACCTGATTCCCGACGCCATCAAGTCGGTGACGGTGTCGGCGGGCTTCGACGCGGAGAACGCGCTGCGGGCGCACGCCCTGGAGTTCATGGACACCGTGCGCGGGGTCGAACACGCGATCGCGGCCGAGCGCCGCGGTGACGACGTCCCGGAGGAACTCGACGTCGCGCCGCCGGGCGAGATCACCGAAGAGGAGTGGCGCACCCACTGGCCGACCGCGTCGACGCCGAAAGACATGCCCGAGGACGGCCCGGATGAGGCCCCGGAATCGTCCTGAACTGCGATTTCGGCGTACTTTGTCACGCTGAGCGTGACTAAGCGCGCCGAAATCGCGAGGGGCGTTCGGGCGCACGGCGGCGCATACGTGGGAACATGGCAAGCGACCGACGTTGGTTGAGGAGTTTGGTGTCGCCGGTGCGTTTGCTGCGGGCTGTCGCCGTGGTAGGTGCGGCAGCGCTGCTCTTGGCTTCGAGCTGTTCCTGGCAGCTCGGAACGCCGATCCCTGAGGGCGTTCCCCCGCCCCCGGGTGACCCCGTGCCCAAGATCGACACCTACGCCGAGGGCCGTCCCGCGGACCAGCTGCATCAGTGGGCCGCCGAACGCGCGCCCGCGCTCAACATCCCCGTCGCCGCGCTGGAGGCCTACGCCTACGCCGCCCGGGTCGCCGAGGTGGAGAACCCGGACTGCAACCTCGCGTGGACGACGCTGGCGGGCATCGGTCAGGTCGAGAGCCACCACGGCACTTACCGCGGCGCCGCCATCGGGGACAACGGCGACGTCCGCCCGCCCATCCGCGGCGTGCTGCTCGACGGCACCGGGGGCAACCTCGAGATCATGGACGACGAGGCGGTCAGCCACGACGGAGACGTGCCGTTCGCCCGGGCCATGGGACCGATGCAGTTCATCCCCGAGACGTGGCGGCTCTACGGCGTCGACGCCAACAACGACGGCGAGATCAGCGCCGACAACATGGACGACGCCGCGCTGTCGGCCGCCGGCTACCTGTGCTGGCGCGGAAAGGACCTGGCCACCCCCCGGGGCTGGATGAACGCGCTGCGTGCCTACAACCAGTCCGACCAGTACGCCCGCCTGGTGCGGGACTGGGCGACGGCCTATGCGAACGGACACCCCCTCTGAGCACGCCGGTCGGGGGCGCACGCTCTAGGCTCGACCCCTAACACCATCGTTCACATCACGATCAAGGAGAAGCGAGTGCCCATCATCGAGCAGGTCGGAGCCCGCGAGATTCTGGACTCTCGGGGCAACCCGACGGTCGAGGTCGAGGTGGCGCTGGTGGACGGCACCTTCGCCCGCGCCGCGGTGCCGTCGGGCGCGTCAACAGGCGAGCACGAGGCCGTGGAGCTGCGCGACGGTGGCTCCCGCTACGGCGGAAAGGGCGTATACAAGGCCGTCGAGGCGGTCCTCGACGAGATCGCGCCCGCGGTCATCGGCATGAGCGCCGACGACCAGCGGCTCATCGACCAGGCGCTGCTGGACCTCGACGGCACCCCGGACAAGTCCCGGCTGGGCGCCAACGCGATCCTCGGGGTGTCGCTCGCGGTGTCCAAGGCCGCGGCCGAGTCGGCCGCGCTGCCGCTGTTCCGCTACATCGGCGGGCCCAACGCGCACATCCTTCCGGTGCCGATGATGAACATCCTCAACGGCGGCGCCCACGCCGACACCGGCGTCGACGTGCAGGAGTTCATGGTCGCGCCGATCGGCGCCCCTTCGTTCAAGGAGGCGCTGCGGTGGGGTGCCGAGGTGTACCACGCGCTGAAGGCGGTGCTCAAGCAGCAGGGTCTGGCGACCGGCCTCGGCGACGAGGGCGGTTTCGCACCCGACGTCGCGGGTACCAAGGCCGCCCTCGATCTGATCTTGAACGCCATCGAGACCGCTGGCTTCGCGCCGGGCTCCGACGTGGCGCTGGCCCTCGACGTCGCCGCCACCGAGTTCTTCAGCACCGGGCAGGGTTATGCGTTCGAGAACGAAACCCGCACCGCCGAGAACATGATCTATTTCTATTCCGGGCTGATCGACTCCTACCCGCTGGTGTCGATCGAGGATCCACTGTCCGAGGACGACTGGGACGGCTGGGTCGCGCTGACGAACGCCATCGGCGACCGCATCCAGCTGGTCGGTGACGATCTGTTCGTCACCAATCCCGAGAGGTTGGAAGAGGGCATCCACAAGGGCGCCGCCAACGCACTTCTGGTGAAGGTCAACCAGATCGGCACGCTGACCGAGACGCTCGACGCGGTGGCGTTGGCGCACGGCAGCGGCTATCGCACGATGATGAGCCACCGCAGCGGCGAGACCGAGGACACCACGATCGCCGACCTCGCCGTCGCGGTCGGCAGCGGCCAGATCAAGACCGGTGCCCCGGCCCGCAGCGAGCGTGTCGCCAAGTACAACCAGCTGCTCCGCATCGAGGAAACCCTCGGTGACGCCGCCCGCTACGCCGGCGACCTGGCGTTCCCGCGATTCTCGGTGGAGACGAAATAGGCTGTGCCCGAAGCGAAACGACCCGATCCGAAGCGACGGGCCCCCACCTCCCGGCCGAGTAAGCCGGGCAAGGGTGGTGGCAAGGGTCGTCCGCGCACCACTGCTCGTCGGGAGACCCGCACCGCCGACACCGGCGAATCGCGGGCCGCGGCCGAAGCGGCCAAGGACACCACAGAGTCGATCCGCAAGTCGATCGTGGTGTCCGCTGAACAGCAGTCGGAGCAACGGTTCGGGTCCGCGGCGCGGCGCGCGGCGATCCTCGCCGCGGTGGTGTGCGTGCTGACGCTGACGATTGCGGGCCCGGTGCGCACCTACTTCAGCCAGCGCACCGAGATGCGGCAACTCAAGGCCACCGAGGCGGCGCTGCGCGCACAGATCGCCGAGCTCGAGCAGCAGAAGGTCAAGCTCGCCGATCCGGTGTTCATCGCGGCTCAGGCGCGTGAGCGGCTGGGGTTCGTGATGTCCGGTGAGACGCCGTACCAGGTGCAGCTGCCCGAGAACTTCGCGGCGCCAGGCACTCCCGGGGCGGAGCCGACCACCGCCGATCCCGACCAGCCGTGGTACACGGCGCTGTGGAACACGATCGCCGATGAGCCGCACGGGGTTTCGCCCGCGCTGCCGCCACCGCCGCCCCCTCCACCGGTCCCCGTGCCGCCTGCTCCCGGTGGTTGAGCAATCCGACCTCGACGCCGTCGCGCGGCAGCTTGGGCGCGAGCCCCGCGGCGTCCTGGAGATCGCCTACCGCTGCCCCAACGGAGAACCGGGGGTGATCAAGACGGCGCCGAGACTGCCTGACGGCACACCGTTTCCGACGCTGTACTACCTGACGCACCCGGAGCTGACCGCCGCGGCGAGCCGGCTGGAGTCCGAGGGACTGATGAAGGAGATGACCGAGCGGCTGCGGCACGACCCCGAGCTGGCGGCCGCCTACCGCCGGGCACACGAGTCCTACCTCGCCGAGCGTGATGCGATCGAACCGCTGGGCACCACGTTTTCCGGCGGCGGCATGCCCGACCGTGTCAAGTGCCTGCACGTGCTGATCGCCCACTCGCTGGCCAAGGGCCCGGGCGTCAACCCGTTGGGCGACGAGGCGCTCGCGCTGCTTGCCGACGATCCACGGATGGACGGCATCCTCGAGCCAGGGAAGTGGAAATGATCAGGGTCGGCGCCATCGACTGCGGCACGAACTCCATCCGGCTGTTGATCGCCGACGTCGACGAACATCCGAACGGGCCGCGGCTGCGCGACGTACACCGCGAGATGCGCATCGTCCGGCTCGGACAAGGTGTCGACGCCACCGGACGGTTCGCGCCGGAAGCGCTGGACCGCACCGAGGAGGCGCTGAGCGCGTACGCGCGGCTGCTCGCCGACCACGAGGTGGACAGGATCCGGATGGTGGCGACCTCGGCGACCCGCGACGCCGCCAACCGCGACGAGTTCTTCGCGATGACGGCCGAGGTGCTGGGCGCCGTGGTGGCCGGCACCGTCGCCGAGGTGATCACCGGCACCGAGGAGGCCGAGCTGTCGTTCCGCGGCGCGGTCGACGAACTGGACCCGGCCGCAGCGCCTTTCGTCGTCGTCGACCTGGGCGGCGGCTCGACCGAGGTGGTGCTCGGCGCCGAGGACGTGACGGCCAGCTTCTCCACGGACATCGGCTGCGTGCGGCTGACCGAGCGTTGTCTGCATTCCGACCCGCCGACCTCCGACGAGGTCGCGGCCGCGCGCGAGGTGGTGCGCGACGCGCTGCGCGAGGCGCTCGACGTGGTGCCCGTCGACCGGGCACGCACCTGGGTGGGCGTCGCGGGCACGATGACGACCTTGTCGGCGCTGGCGCAACGGATGAGCACCTACGACTCGGCGGCCATCCACCTGTCCCGGGTCGCGTTCGGCGACCTGCTGGGTGTGTGTGACGAGCTGATCGCGATGACCCGCGCCCAACGCGCGGCGCTGGGGCCGATGCACGAGGGCCGTGTCGATGTCATCGGGGGAGGGGCGATCATCGTCGAGGAACTCGCCGCCGCGCTGGGCCGGCGGGCCGGCATCGACGAGCTGATGGTCAGCGAGCACGACATCCTCGACGGCATCGCGCTGTCGATCGCCTGATTCGCGCGGATCAGGCAGCGACTTGTCGGTGGCGGCGTCGCTTGGTCGGGTCGCGCTGGCCGGCGAGCGTCAACCCGAGCACCGCCATGACCACGGCGAGCCCGAAGTGCAGCCAGCTGGCCGCCTGGCCGGCGATCAACGCGTAGGTCCACAGGGCGAGATACACCAACGCACCGCCGAGTAGATAGGCCCGCGCGGCCGCGTAGCTGTGGGCCATCACGAACCCGAGTGCGCCCGTGGCCAGATGCACCACGTTGTGCAGGGCCGAGACCGCGAACAGCCCGAACACGTGGGCGCCGCTTTCGCTGATCGACCACGTCAGCCGGTCGTACTCGGTGGTGATGCCGGGGATGAAGCCGCACACGCCCAACACGAGAAGGCCGCCGCCGACGAGGATCGCTGCGGCTTGCACGGCCATGTATCTGGGGGTTGTCGCCATCATCTCGCCTCCCGCCGGCCACACGGTTATTGACGGGCCGGCAGATCAGAGAGATACCCCCGGCGGGGCGCCGCTAATCGACCCAGGCGGTTACTTCTTGATGTAGCAGTTCGGGGGGTTGCCGCAGTGATGGCCCTGGTCGCACTTGTGGCAGTGACACGAACAACCGGAACGCTCGTTGGCTGGTGCACGCATCGCAGATCAACTCCTCTGTCGAATCGTTCGCGCTGAGGAAGCGGCGGACACGAATCAACATATGCCGATATCGCGACGGTGTCGATGGTTGCCCGTGATCCGATCGCACGCTCAGCAGGCCGCGGACGCCGCAGTCGCCAGCGGCGAAGCGTATTCGATTGTTCCGCAAGGGTTTCGCCAGAATTCGGCAACGCTTGGCGCGGAATGACCTCGATTCGCCCCGCGGCACAACGCGGGTGCCTATAGTCGTTAGCTGAGTTTCCTATCGCGGATCCCGGGGGCGAAGACCCTGAAGGAGTGACATGGCAACCGATACGCCAATGCAATTGGGGATGGTGGGTCTCGGCCGGATGGGCGCCAACCTGGTGCGCCGGTTGATGCGTGACGGGCACCGCTGCGTGGTCTACGACCGCAACGCCGACGCCGTCACGAGCCTGGCCGATGAGGGCGCCACGGGCGCGGAGTCGCTGAGCGAGTTCGTCGCCAAGCTCGACACGCCGCGGGCGATCTGGCTGATGCTGCCCGCGGCGGTGGTGGACGCGACGCTGG
The DNA here is from genome assembly GCF_010725725.1 of Mycolicibacterium pulveris. NCBI lineage: Bacteria > Bacillati > Actinomycetota > Actinomycetes > Mycobacteriales > Mycobacteriaceae > Mycobacterium > Mycolicibacterium pulveris. The sequence continues at coordinate 3,429,392 of NZ_AP022599.1, forward strand.
ACGAGCTGGTGAAGCTGCTCGACCCCGGCGACATCGTGATCGACGGCGGGAACTCCTACTACCGAGACGACATCACCCGAGCAAAAAGCCTGCAGGAGCATGCTATTCACTACGTGGACTGCGGCACCAGCGGTGGAGTGTGGGGCCTGGAGCGCGGCTATTGCCTGATGATCGGCGGCGAAACCGAAGTCGTCCAGCGTCTCGACCCGATCTTCAAGACCATCGCGCCGGGACAGGGCTCTGCCGAGCCCACCCCGAGCCGCACCCGCACCGACGGTACGGCGCCCGACGGCTATCTGCACTGCGGGCCAAGCGGGGCAGGGCATTTCGTGAAGATGGTGCACAACGGTGTGGAGTACGGGATGATGGCCGCCATCGCCGAGGGGCTGAGCATCATCAAACACGCCAACGCCGGCACGGTCGACCGCACGGTCGACGCCGAAACCACGCCGCTGCGCGATCCGTGGGCGTACCAGTACACCATCGACGTCGCCGAGGTGGCCGAAGTCTGGCGGCGCGGGTCGGTGATCGGCTCGTGGCTGGTCGATCTCACCGCCGACGCGCTGGCCCGCTCACCCGAACTGGACGAATTCACCGGGCGCGTGTCGGATTCGGGAGAAGGGCGCTGGACGGTGTTGGCGGCGGTGGACGAAGGTGTGCCCGCGTCGGTGATCACCACAGCGCTGTTCGAGCGGTTCGAATCCCGGGATCTCGGCGGCTTCACCGACAAGGTGATGTCGGCGATGCGCAGCGAGTTCGGCGGCCACGCCGAGAAGAAGTAGGACACCGTGACCGAACCGGTGAGCGCGCCCGCCGATGTGCTGGTGATCTTCGGCATCACCGGCGATCTGGCCAGGAAGATGACGTTCCGGTCGCTGTACCGCCTGGAGCGTCGGGGGCTGCTGGACTGCCCGATCGTCGGCGTCGCGCTCGACGACTGGTCGGTGTCGACCCTGCGGGACCGTGCGCGCGAAGCGATCGAGGCCGGCGGCGAACCGATCGACGAGCAGGTGTTCGGGCGCTTCGCGCAACGGCTGTCGATGGTGTCGGGCGATTTCGCGGACCCGAAGACCTACGACCGCGTGGCCAAGGCGATCGAGGGCACACACACGCCCGTGTTCTATCTGGAGATACCGCCGTCGCTGTTCGGGCTCGTCGTGGAGAACCTGGCGCGGGCGAACCTCACCACCCGGGCCCGGGTCGCGGTGGAGAAGCCGTTCGGCCACGACCTGCCGTCGGCGCGCGAGCTCAACAGAAAGCTTCGCGCGGTGCTCGAGGAGTGGCAGATCTACCGCATCGACCACTTCCTGGGCAAGGAACCGGCGATGGACATCATGTTCCTGCGGTTCGCCAATTCGGTCTTCGAGCCGTTGTGGAACCGCGACCGGATCCACTGCGTGCAACTCACCATGGCCGAGAACTTCGGGGTGGAGGACCGCGGCAGCTTCTACGATCCCGTCGGCGCGTTGCGCGATGTCGTGCAGAACCATCTGCTGCAACTGATCGGATTGTTCGCCGCCGAGCCGCCCAGCGTGGCAGGTGCCGACGGGGTGCGGGACAAGCGGGTGGAGGTGTTCCGCGCCATTCCGTCGCTCGATCCCACGCACTATGTGCGTGGCCAGTACGACGGCTACACCTCGATCGAGGGGGTCAAGCCGAACTCGCAGACCGAGACGTTCGCGGCGCTGCGCCTGGAGATCGACAACTGGCGCTGGTCGGGGGTCCCGTTCTTCCTACGGGCCGGCAAAGGTTTACCGGTGCGCGCCACCGAGATTCGGGCGATCTTCAAGCGCCCGCCCAAGCTGGCATTCACCGCGTCGACCTACGACGCCAACGAACTCGTGCTGCGCATCGACCCGCGCGCGGGCGCCAACCTGGTTGTGCAAGCCAAAGAACCCGGCGCCAATCGCACCCGCACGGTTGATCTGTCGGTGATCTTCGCCGAGGAACTCGGGGAGGCGCCCGAACCCTACGAGCGGCTGCTCTACGACGTCATGCACGCTGATTCCAGCCAGTTCGCCCGCCAGGACGGCGTCGAGGAGACCTGGCGCATCGTGCAACCCCTGCTCGACGCCCCACCCGCCGTGCAGCCTTACCCGCGCGGCTCCTGGGGGCCGCCGGGTGCCGCGAAACTCGTTGCCGGATACCCGGGTTGGCGCGAACCCTGGCTGTGACCCCGTCCGCCAGGCTCAACGCTGCAGCACCGATTTGAGTGCGTCGAGCACCGCGGGATCCTCGATGGTCGACGGCACCGGCTCCTCGCGGCCGTCGGCGATGCCGCGCATCGTCTTGCGAAGGATCTTGCCGGACCGGGTCTTCGGCAGCGCGGGCACCACGTCGACGGTCTTGAAACACGCGACTGCGCCGATGTTCTCCCGCACCGCGGCCACCAGTTCGTCGTCCAGCCCGTCGGGAGACGCCCCGGCCTTGAGCACGACGAACCCGCGCGGCACCTGACCCTTGATCTCGTCGGCCACGCCGATGACCGCGCACTCGGCCACCGACGGATGGTCCGCCAGCACCGCCTCGATCGCACCCGTCGACAACCGGTGTCCGGCAACGTTGATCACGTCGTCAGTGCGTCCCATCACGAACAGGTAGCCGTCTTCGTCGCGATATCCGCCGTCGCCGGTGAGGTAGTAACCGCGATACGCCGACAGGTAGGACGCGATGTAGCGGTCGTCGTCGCCCCACAGCGTGGGCAGGGTGCCCGGCGGCAGCGGCAGGCGCACGCAGATCGCGCCCTCCTCGCCGGCGTCGCACTCCGAGCCGTCCGGGCGCAGGATGCGCACGTCGTAGCCCGGCATCGGCACCGTGGCCGAACCCGGCTTGATCGGCATCGGTTCGACGCCCATCGGATTGGCGGCGATCGACCAGCCGGTCTCGGTCTGCCACCAGTGATCGACCACGGGCAGACCGAGTTTGTCCGCCGCCCACTGGTAGGTGTCGGGGTCGAGCCGTTCGCCGGCCTGGAAGAGATACCGCAACGCCGACAGGTCGTACTTGCCGAGATACAGGCCCTCGGGATCCTCTTTCTTGATCGCCCGGATCGCCGTCGGCGCGGTGAACATCGCCTTGACATCGTGCTCGGAGGCGACCCGCCAGAACGCGCCGGCATCGGGGGTGCCCACGGGCTTGCCTTCGTACAGCACGGTCGTCGCGCCCAGCAGCAGCGGGCCGTACACGATGTAGGAGTGTCCGACCACCCAGCCGACATCCGAAGCGGCCCAATAGACGTCGCCGGGTTCGGTGTCGTAGATGTGGCGCATGCTCCACAGCAGCGCGACGGCGTGCCCGCCGTTGTCGCGGACGATGCCCTTCGGCTTGCCCGTTGTGCCGGAGGTGTAGAGCACATACAGCGGATCGGTGGATCTCACCGGTACGGGGTCGACGGGTTGCGCCGCCGACATCAACTCGTGCCAGTCGCGATCCCGACCGCCGATCAGCTGGCACGGCTGATGCTCGCGCTGCAGGATCACGCACGGCGGGGCGGGGTGCTCGGCCATCTCGAGTGCGGCGTCCAGCATCGGTTTGTAGTCGACGGTGCGGGTCGGTTCGACGCCGCACGACGCCGACACGATCACCGTCGGGCGGGCGTCGTCGATGCGGACGGCGAGTTCGTGCGCTGCGAAGCCGCCGAACACCACGGAGTGCACCGCACCCAGCCGCGCGCACGCCAGCATGGCGATCACGGCTTCGGGCACCATCGGCATGTAGATCACGACGCAGTCGCCCTTGCCAACCCCCAAACCTCGCAGTGCACCGGCGAAACGTGCTGTCTCCGAGAGGAGTTCACGATAGGTGTAGGTGCGTTGGGTTCCGGTGACCGGTGAGTCGTAGATCAGCGCCGGTTGGTCGGCGCGCCCGCCGTCGACGTGGCGGTCCAGCGCGTTGGCGCACGTGTTCAGCTCGGCGTCGGGAAACCAGCGGTAGAACGGCGGGCTGGAGTCGTCGAGGATCTGTTGCGGCTCATGCGTCCACGTCACCGCCCGCGCGGCCTCGGCCCAAAACGACGCTGGATCGCTGAGGCTGGCGTCGAACAGTTCCCGGTATCCGCCCATACCGGCACGGTAGCGCGACGACCCTCCTTATAGTCGCGTTATGCCTGCACAACCGCCGCCGATCGACGGTGCCCGACGGACGTTCGTCGACGCCCGCGGCGTGCGGTTCCACGTCACCGAGGCCGGTGCGCCGGACGGACGTCCGGTACTCGCCCTGCACGGGTGGCCGCAACACCATTGGGTTTACCGTGACTTGCTGGCCAACCCGCCGCCGGGAATGCGCATCATCGCCCCCGACCTCCCGGGTTACGGGTGGTCTGGGCCGGCGCCGCACCGGTGGGCCAAGGACGACGTCGCCAGCGACGTGCTGGCGCTGATGGATGTGCTCGGGCTCGAGCGGGTGCTGCTCGTCGGCCACGACTGGGGCGGCTTTGTCGGCTACCGGATGGTGCTGCGGGCGCCGGAGCGGATCGACGGTTACCTCGTCATGAACATGGCGCACCCATGGCTTCCGCCGCAGGCGGTCGCGCCGCACCTGCCGCGGTTCTGGTACCAGGCGATGATGGCCACAGTCGGGATAGCGGTACACCGGCGCACGCGGCTCATCGAGCGGGCATTCGAATCGGTCTCCGCCGTCGACCGCGACACCATCCGCGTCTACACCGAGCGGTTCCGCGATCCGGTGGTGGCCCGCACGGCCAGGGACACCTACCGGACATTTCTGCTTCGCGAAGTTCCCGCCGCACTCCGCGCGCCGACGCCGCCTCGCACGAGGGTGCCGATCCGATGCCTGTTCGGACGGCACGACAACGCGGTGCACGTCTCGTTCGCCGCGACCGAGACCGCCAGGGCCGACGACTACACGCTGGAGACCGTCGACGCGAGCCATTTCATCATCGACGAGCGACCAGATCTGGTGCGCGCGCGGCTGATCACGCTGGCCGACGAGACGCGGCGGTAACCGGGTGGCGGAGCGGGATCGCGACGAATCGGGCAAGGCGCGCAGCAGCCGGCCCCGCGACGCGCTCGGCAGACCGTTGCCGCACGGCAGCGAGGGCGTGCCGCGCATCCCCGACGATCTCGAGTTGTCGCCGTCGGAATCGCTGAGGTACGCCCAGCAGCTGCTGAACGACGGGCTGGCGTTCAACGCGCACGAGGTGCTGGAGGCGGCCTGGAAGAACGCGCCGGACGAGGAACGCAGCATGTGGCAGGGGCTGGCTCAGCTCGCGGTGGGGATCACCCACATCCAGCGTGGCAACACCGTGGGCGCGGCGACGGTGCTGAGCCGTGCGGCCGAGCGGATGGCTGACCGGTCCGAGGCCGCACCGCACGGCATCGACGTCGACGGGCTCATCGCGCACGCCCGCGCGTTGATCGACGATCTGGACAGCGACGCCGCCATCGCCGCCCCGCGGTTACGGCCCCGATTGGTGATCCGACGCCGAACCTGAGCTTGTACGCACTTCCCGGTCATAAGTCCACGTTGGACGGGCGCGGGGAGATGAGAACCTTCTCATCTGGCTATCACCGCGGTGACATTCGTGCACCCGATCGTGGATGGCATGCGCAGATCGTTGGTAATTGCGGTGGCCGCGTTGGCCCTGCTGGCAGCCGGGTTGGGCGGCGTGGTGATCGCGACGACGGGGTCGGCCGCCGACCATGAGCCGCTCGGCCCGATCACCGTCCGCGCACCTGAGCAGCCGTCGTCGCCTCAAACGCCGAACTCGCCACGGGACGCGGCACAGTCGGCACCGGATGCGCCGGCCGCGCCCGTGCGTCCGCCCGACGCATCCAGGCTCGCGCCCCCGCCACCGCCCGTCGACGTGCCTGCCCCGCCGCCGGCGGTCAGCCCTGACGACGACTGGGACGACGACGATGACGACGACGACGATGACGACTGGGACGACGATGACGACTGACCGGAGGTCCGTCGCCGAAATCACAGCGGCTGCCGCGCGGGAGGATGGGTACTAGAGACGCAGCAACCGGGGAGGACGACGATGACCGTTGAATCTGCCCCGGTCGATTCGCGGCGGAGATGGCGTCGACTACGGCCGTGGACCGCACGCACGCAAATCATCGCCTGGGTGCTGCTGTTGGTGCTGACCGCGCTGGGCGTCGTCACGTTCGTGACGTGGCAGCTGCTTGTTCGGGCGGTCGACGCGCGGATGGACGAGGCGCTGCGCTTTGAGGTGCAAGAGTTCGCCGAGCTGACCGAGCCCGGCGTGAACCCGCGTACCGGCGAGCCGTTCACCAGCGTGGAAGAGGTGATTCGGGAGGCCATCGCCTACAACATCGCCCGGCCCAACGAGAAGTTCCTCGGCTATGTCGACGGGCAGTACCGCACCCAGAGCAGGCAGGAGCCCGGCGCGCAGGAGGTGCTGGCGCAGGACACCGCGTTCGCTGAGCGCGTGGCCACCGTGACCGAGCCGGTGGAGGGGCGATACCAGCACGCAGAGGCCGGCGAGGTGCGCTATCTCGCGATCCCGGTCGGCCTCGATGGCGACCCCGCGCGCGGTGTCATCGTCGCGGCGTACATGGGCGACGCCGAACGCGATGCCGCCAACGACGCGGCGCGGTTGATGCTGATCGTCGGTTCGGTGACGATGCTCGGCGCCGCGGCGGCGGCCTGGATCCTGGCCGGCCGGATCCTGCGTCCGCTGCGCGACGTCGCCGACACCACCCGGATGATCAGCGACACCGACCTGTCGCTGCGGGTGCCGTCGCGCGGCAAGGACGACGAGCTCGACCGGCTGGTCGCCACCATCAACGGCATGCTCGACCGCGTTGAGGCGGGGGTGTCGGCGCAGCGGCGATTCATCGACGACGCGGGCCACGAGCTGCGCACGCCCATCACGATCGTGCGCGGTCACCTGGAGGTGCTCGATCCCGCCGACCCGCAGGATGTGGCGTCGACGGTGACTCTGGTCAATGACGAGCTGGGGCGGATGAACCGGATGGTGTCGGACCTGTTGTTGTTGGCGCAGTCCGAGCAGCCGTCGTTCCTGCATCCGGAAGTTGTCGACGTTGAAGCGCTGACGCAGGAAGCGTTCTCGAAGATCAGCCGCCTCGCGCAGCGTGACTTCCAACTGGAGACGGTCGCGCGGACGACGGCGGTGCTGGATCCGCAGCGGATCACGCAGGCGCTGGTGGCGTTGGCCGACAACGCGGCTCGCTTCACCGAGGAGGGCGGCTGGATCGGAGTAGGGTCGCAATTGTCGGGTGGATCGCTGCGGTTCTGGATATCAGATTCCGGTCCGGGCGTCAGCGACGACGAGCGGGCGCGGATCTTCGAGCGTTTCGCCCGAGGTGGACCGAGACGCTCTGACGGTGCTGGCCTTGGGCTTTCGATAGTTCGGGCGATCGCGGTCGCGCATGGCGGCGACGTGTGGCTGGACAGCGTACCCGGTCGGGGAGCGACGTTCACCGTCGTGATTCCGGCGGTGATGGAGGGTCAATGGCGCGGATACTGATTGCCGAGGATGAGTCGAGGATCGCCTCGTTCATCGAGAAGGGCTTGTCCGCCAACGGGTTTACCACCACGGTGGTGGCGGATGGGCCGTCGGCGTATGACTACGCGGTGAGCGGCGGGTTCGATCTGATGGTGCTCGACATCGGGCTGCCGGAGATGGACGGGTTCGCGGTGCTGCGCAGGCTGCGGGCGGAGAACCACCCGATCCCGGTGATCGTGCTGACGGCGCGCACAAGTGTGCAGGACACGGTTGCCGGGCTGGAAGGCGGGGCCGACGACTACATGCCCAAACCGTTCCGGTTCGAGGAACTGCTGGCTCGCATCCGCGTGCGGCTGGCACCGGATCGAACGCCGGAGTTGACCGTATTGTCCTGCGGGGGACTGCAGTTGGATCTGCGCAAGCGACAGGCCAAGGTCGACGGTCGCACGGTGGACTTGTCGGCGAGGGAGTTCGCCTTGGCGGAGACGTTCCTGCGCCATCCAGGGCAGGTGCTGTCGCGGGAGCAGTTGCTCAGCCACGTGTGGGGCTACGACTTCGACCCGGGATCGAACGTCGTCGACGTCTACGTGCGGTATCTGCGGCGCAAACTCGGCGCAAACCGGTTTGTCACATTGCGGGGCATGGGATACCGGCTCGAAACCGTCGAGTGACTAAGCGTCCTTCGGCGCGGCAGGCAAGTCGATTTCGATGGTCAGGCCGCCGCCGGGAGTGTCGGAGGCCGAAATCCTGCCGCCCATCGCCTCGACGAACCCGCGTGCGACCGAAAGGCCAAGACCGACACCGATAGTGGGGCCGTCGCTGAACCGTTGAAACGGCTCGAAGATCTGCTCCTCGGTGCCACGGGGGATGCCCGGGCCTTCGTCGACGACGGCGATCAGCACCCGGTCGCCGATCCGGCCGGCGGTCACCCGCACCGGACTGCCGCATGCGTAGCGCAGGGAGTTGTCGATCACGTTGGCCAGCACTCGTTCGAGCAGCGCGCCGTCTGCGAGCACCGCCGCGCCGCCCACTGTGGCCTTGACCCGCTCGACGCCGCGCCGGGTGAAATCGGTGTTGCCCGTGCTGATCCCGACCAGTGAGCGTTGGACGGTCTCCTCCAGGTCGACGGGCCCTGGTTTCGGCCGGACGGCTCCAAAGGAAAGACGTGACGAGTCGAGCAGGTTACCCACGACGGCCAGGAGCTCGTCGATCGATTCCTCGCCGGTGGCCAGAAGCTCAGCGGTGTCCTGCGGCGGGAAGTCGGCGTCGCCGCCGCGGACGGTGGTCGCCGTTCTAGCCGCTGCCAGTGGGGTGCGCAGGCCGTGGTTGACCGCTGACGTCAGCGAGCGCCACAGCTCGTCCACCTTGGCGACGGTGCCGCTTCTGCTGGCCTCTTCGGCGGATTCGTGGCGCTTCGCCAGGTCCACCGCGTGTTTGGCGACGGCGCTGATCACCCGGCGGTCGCGGGTGGTGAGGGGCCCGCCGGCAAGGAGCATGCAGTATTCGTCGTCGCCGACCTCGACGGCGGTGTCGGCGTCATCGACGTCGTTGCACGGGTCCTTGCCCACTGCGGCCACGACATCGCCGGTGTGGAGGTGAACCAAGCTCACGGCGTGTTGGGAGTAGGCTTCACGGACCCGTTCGAGCAAGACGTCGAGATCGGCGTCGCGCAGCACCGAATCGGCGAACAGCGAAAGCAACTCGGCGTCCTGAGAGGTCCGGCGGGCCTCGCGTAGCCGGTTGACGGTGTGGTCGAGGAGTGCGGCCACCATGACGGCGACCACCAGCAGCACGGCGGCGGTGACCGCCCCATTGGCTTCGGCGATGGCGAACGTGTTCGCCGGTGCGACGAAGAAGTACGCGAGCAGCACACCAGACAGCACTGCCGAAACCACCGCTGGGACAAGACCGCCCAGCAGGGCGACGCCGAGCACGCCGGCGAAGAACAGCCCGGTTTGAGATCCGATACCGAGCAGCCCGTCGGGAAGGGAAACTGCGGCGGTGCAGATCGCGAGCGGAATCGCCACGGCGGCAAGCCAGGACAGCACACGTCGCCGCCGCGGCGTGTGGCGGGCGGACGCGGAGCCGGCGCCGGCGTCCTCGTGGGTGACCATGTGGACATCGATGGTGTTGGACTGCCGCACGACGGCCTCGCCGACACCCTCCTCGAACAGGCGCGCCCACCGCGACTTCCGGGTGCTTCCGACGACGACCTGGGTGGCATTGACGTCGCGGGCGAAGTCGAGCAGCGCCGCGGCGACGTCGCCGGCGATGACGGTGTGCATCGTCGCGCCCAGGCTGACGGCGAGGTCGCGCACGGCTTTCCTCTGTTGGGAGGATATGCCGGTGAGGCCCTCGCCCTGAACGACGTGCAAGACCATGAGTTCCGCGCCTGACCGCGACGCGATCCGGGATGCCCGGCGCACCAGGGTTTCCGATTCGGGGCCGCCGGTAACGCCGACCACCACCCGCTCGCGGGGCGCCCAGGTGTCGGGGATCTTCTTGTCGGATCGGTACTTGGCCAGGGCGGCGTCGACCTGGTCGGCCAGCCACAGCAGCGCCAATTGCCGCAGCGCGGTGAGGTTTTCGACCCGGAAGTAGTTGGACATCGCGGCGTCGACCCGTTCGGGCGGGTAGATGTTGCCGTGGGCGAGCCTGCGCTGCAACGCTTGAGGCGTGATGTCCACCAGCTCGATCTGGTCGGCCGCGCGGACGATCTCGTCAGGTATCCGCTCCGTGGTTTCGACACCGGTGATCTGGGTGGCGATGTCGGCCAGGCTTTCCAGGTTCTGGACGCTGACGGTGGTGATCACCGTGATGCCGGCGTTGAGCAGTTCCTCGACGTCCTGCCAGCGGTTGGGGTTCTTGCTTCCGGGAGCGTTGGTGTGGGCGAGATCGTCGACGAGCACGACCTTGGGCCGCCGTTCGAGGAGCGTGGGCAGGTCGATTTCGGAGAAGCGCTCGCCGTCGTGCTCGATGATCAGGGGCGGCATGACCTCGATGCCGGCGAGGCGCTGGGCGGTCTTGCGGCGGCCGTGGGTCTCGACGACGGCGGCGACGACGTCGGTCCCGCGCTCCATGCGCCGGTGCGCCTCGGCCAGCATCGAGTAGGTCTTGCCGACGCCAGGCGCAGCGCCGAGGTAGATGCGCAGGTCGCCACGGTTTCGGCTGAGAATGCCCATGGGTCTATTTTCCTCGATGGTCGCCGTGCCGCGGGCGGCTACCACCCGTTGACTCATCAGCGCAGGTCACAGGGCCGATATCCTGGATGGTCGGGGCCAAGCGGTAGCGTGCTCCCCGGGTCAGCCCCCATAGCCCAATGGCAGAGGCAGCGGACTTAAAATCCTCTGAACTGGGCGTTTGTTGTGTTCGCTCGCGCTGATTGATGACCGAGAAATTGGCCCTAGCTGCGACTATAGCGTTGGGCGTGTTGGTGAAGATTGGCGAGCAACGAATTTACTGCGGTATCTGCTGCGGTACCGACTGCGAAGGACCGCGCAGTCAGCGGCACACCCGGAGGGACGGGGTCACGACTTTTCGTTCCACCCCGGCAATTCGCCATGTCGAGCTGAATCTGCTCGAGTGTCTCCGACTGCAAACATCAGGACCATCCGGTTACGCGCCGACGATGTTCGTGACAACGACGTGCGTCCGCCTGAGCGGCGTTCACGCCAACCGCAGATGGCTCCAATTCAACACCTCGCCGAGGTGTTTCGGGTTAACCCCAAGCTGCTTTGCGACGTCCTGAGTGCCACCGTGCAGCTCAACGAGCCGCGAGAAAAGAACGCCCGTCACAGGTTGAAATCCGCCCGGCTCGCTTCGACGCCATTTTGACATCTGGATCTGCAGAGCGCGGTACCGAGCGTCGTCGATGAGCCCGCGTTCATGCGCGCGATAGATGATCGCTGCGACCGACACCCCCCATGTCTGCTTGAGCGCAATGAAATCGGACAACTTGGGCCTATCGGGCATCGCAGCGTCGAAGTCATCGGGTGGAATCAGCAGAGCGCCTGCGAATAAGTTGGCTTCGCTTTCGACCGAGTCGTGGCGTCGATCGTGGAACGCCAAATGTCCGCACTCGTGGCCCAAGCTGAACCGGAAACGGTCGCCGGGAACATTAGGATCGAGTCCTATCACTGGCACCCCGTTCACCCATGCGGAAAGCCCGTCGAGGCCCGGCAAATGTGGGATCGGAACGAGGCAGACGCCCGCGCGTTCCACCAGAGCCGTCAGATTCCGGATCGGCCCGGATTCTTCCTGGCCGAGGATCGCGCGCACTTCAGTGGCAGCATCTTCAATTTCGTCTCGGCTGGTGACCGGTGCTCGCCGGCGCAGGAGGATGTCCGGAGCCTTGGGAGTCGCGTCGACCAGCTCTCCGAAGACTTCTCCGGCCAGGCGGAGAAGCTCCTTGGCTTTCTTCTTCGCCGCGGAGGACGTGGACGAGCGCGCGCGATGAATGGGCTCAGACATGTCGGGCAGCGTCAGCCTGCGATCGGCATAGCCGAGCGCCGTGAGCTCACCATTGAAACTTCGCCGACCGCTTTCAATCGCAGAGACCATGGGAACCGACATCCCTAGCTTTTCCGCCAGGTCTGCCTGGTTAATGCCCTCGATGTCGCGAAATGACCGAAGCCTGTTCACAAGCCCTCGGCCTCACCGAAGTCCACGTCGTCCCCCAGATCGTTAAACGGATCCGGTGCACCTTGATCGAAAGTTAGCCCGCCGCCATTATCTGGTGAAGGCACGCCCTCGAAGGGCCAGAAACCGACGTACTCAAGACTCCCGGCGGGTATAAGGCGCTTGCCGGTGGCCGCCTGCTTCGATGCGCTCGACCACAGGTGCATGCCTTCACGTTCGAAGCCGTAAGCCACCATGTTTGGGACGGCGGTTGAGTTCCGAGTGCGGAGTTCGAAGGGAAACGCCAACTGTTCTGGCTGCCCCATTGCCGCCTCGATTTCGATGGCAGCCTTGCTCCTGACCAGGTAGCTGTCGTTCGCTGTGATATCGGTGACCTGCACCCGTCCCAGCTCGGCGAAATCCGGATGGAGCATGAAGCGCTCTGACTGCGTTACCTGTGCCTGCGCGATTGAGCGCATCCAGTGCGACTTGTGCATGCGCGTGGGTGGAATCCCCCACTCCTCGGTGAAGCTCCTGGCCCCAGCTGCTGCGCCTAGGTATGCCACAACCAGGATCTGGGCGAAAGGGTCAACCTGATCTCGCTCGAGCTGCATGCGAGAGATACTACATATGGAGTAGAAATTCTACGGCGAATGTAGCATCTGGCGTGTCATGGCTACTGAGCCGATGCTCCTTCTCGCCACTTCATTACGGCGGCTTGGTGAAGCCGGAGGTCACCTTCCAATGTGTGGGGCGATCGTACGCATCACGCGTCGATGTCATGACGGCACGGTAGCGGGTCGGCGGTGTCGAACCAGGCTCGCGAGCTTGAAACCGAACTGACAGAGACGGCGCTTCGGTGTCATTCGTGGCGGCTCTACCGCGATGAGATCTCCGACGTTCTCAGGCCTCGCCACCCTCGCGACTCCGGCGGCAAGAATGCACCTTCGAACTTCGTCCGTCGATCACCGGCAGACTGTGCTGGCGTAGGTTCCTATTCGTTTAGGGTGAAAACGCCCTCACGCTGGACGGCATGTAACGCCGGGCATTGCCCTGTTCGCATCTCACCGATCCTGGACCAGCACGTGAGGTGCGTCCTTCATGCCTCCTGCGTTGGTCTGACCACGTCGCGGGGCTGTTGCTTTAGTGGGCCACCAGCTGGCTTCGCGTAGGAGTGTGGCGATGGCGGGCACGGTGAGGGTGCGCACGAGGAAGGTGTCGAGCAGCAGTCCGAAGCCGATGATGAGGCCGGCTTGGACCATGATGGCGACTGAGCCGACCATGAGGCCGAACATGCTGGCGGCGAATATAACCCCGGCGGAGGTGATGACGGCTCCGGTGTTTGCCACGGTGCGCAGGACGCCGACGCGGATGTTGGTCCCGGATTCTTCGCGGAGCCGTGAGACGAGCAGCATGTTGTAGTCGGCGCCGACGGCGACGAGGATGATGAACGCCAGCAGCGGTACGGGCCAGGCGATCTCTTGGCCCAGTACCCATTGGAAGACCACAACGCCGATGCCGAGCGAGGCGAGGTAGTTGAGCAGAACCGTGCCTAACAGGTAGATCGGTGCCAGGAGAGCGCGCAGTAGCAGGACCAGGATGACGCCGACGATGATCGTGGTGGCGATGGCCAATTGTGCGAAATCCGCCCACAGGAATCGTTGGATATCGGAGTTCACAGCCGGGAAGCCGGCGACGGACACGGTGGCGTCGGCGAGTGACGTGTTGGGTCGTGCGGTGTTGGCAATGTCGGTGATGTGGTTGGCGAGGTCCATGGCTTCGACGCTGTAGGGGTCGTTGCTGGTTTCGATCATGAAGCGCGCGGTCTTGCCGTCAGATGAGAGGAACTGTTTGGCGACGTCGGTAAACTGTCGGTTCTCGAATGCGTTAGCGGGCAGGTAGAACCCGCTTGAGGAGTCGGAGTCAGCCGCTGCGCGCGAAGAGTTCTGTAGTTGGGTGGCGATCTGGCTCATGCCGGACAGCATTTCGATGTTGCTGTCGGCGAGGGTGCGGACGCCGGTGGCGAGTGCTTGGGCGCCGGAGGCGAGCTGCCCGATTCCGTCCTGCAGTCGGCGGAGGTTGGTGGCCAGGTCGGCGGGGTTGCCGAGGGCTCCGAATGCCTTGTCCAGTGAGGCAACCGCGTTTTGGACATTCGCGAGGGTGCCACCGACGGTGGCGTTGGTGGCGGGATCATAGCGGTCGCCGAGGTCGGCGATCTGGTTGAAGAATCCGCTGTCGCGCAAGGTAACCAGGATCTTCACCTGGTCGCGGATTTGGGCGCATTGTGGGGTGGTGGCACACCACGGTGAGGTGTTGAGGGCGCCGACGAGTGGGTCGAGCTGGGTGATCGCGTTTTGGGCTTGGTTGGCCAGCGGTCGTAGTCCTGGGCCGGATTGAATGGCTTGGTCGACGGCGGGCGCGGTGGCGGAAAGCTGTTGCAGCAGCGGCCGGAATTGGTTGACCTGAGTTCCCGCGGATTGGGCTTGGGTGAGGATTCCGGCCAGTGGCGTGAGGGCGGTGCGCACCGTGCCCTGCAGTTGGGCGAGGCCGTCGGCGAGCTGGTCGGCGCCGCCGGTGAGTTTGGCGAGGTCGTCTTTGCGTGAGTTGCCCTCGGCGACCGCGCCGGCCATTTTGTCGCCGATCTGGCCGTTCTGCCAGGCCAGCTCTGCTTGGTCGAGGCGCTCTCCGGTGGGGCGGGTGACTCCGGAAACTTTGGTGACGCCGGGGATTTGGGAGACGCGGGAGGCCATCTCGTCGAGATCGGCCAGTCCTTTCCCGGTCCGCATGTCGGTGGGGTTTTCCACGACGAGGAACTCGGTGATGACGACGTCTTTGCGGAAGTGGCGGTCGAGAAGTTGGTAGCCCTGGTTGCTGGCTGTGGTGTCTGGTTGTCCCTTGCGGTCGTCGTAGCTGATTTTGATGGTTGTGGCGGCTGCCGATAGGGCGAGCAGGATGACCAGGCTGACGATGAGTAGTGGCACGGGACGGCGGACCACGGCGACGGCGACGCTGTTCCAGTAGCGGCGGGTGCGATCGGGTTTGGGTTCACCGATGCCGCGTTTGGCGGCTAGCGACAGCACGGGTGGCAGCAGGGTGACGGTGGCCAGAAATCCGAACAGCACGGCGATGGCACATGCGGGGCCCAGGGCGGCGAAGACGCTGAGCCGCGCGAAGACCATGGCCAGGAACGCGAGTGCGACGGTGGCGGCGGAGGCGAGGATGACGCGCCCGATGCTGGCGGTGGCGTGGATGATGGCCTGATCGGCGGGTACTTCGGCGCGGCGCTGCTCGTGGTAACGGCTGATCAGAAATACCGTGTAGTCGGTTCCGGCGCCGAGCAGAATCGCCGTCATGAAGGCGACGGTGAACTGGGAGACCGGCATGCCCAACTCGCCGAGGACAGACAGCACACCGCGCCCGACTGCCAGGCTCAACCCGATTACCAGGAGCGGCAACAGCGCGGTGAAAACCGACCGGTAGACGATCAGCAGGATCAGCGCGATCATGCCTGCGGTAGCGATAGAGATCAGCAGCAGGTCGTGCTCGGCGGAGGCGATCATGTCGCTGAAGGTCGCCGGTGGTCCCGTCACTTGGACGGTCGTGGTCGAGCCGGTGAACACCTCCGCTGCGATGTCGCGCACTGCGTTCACGGATTCTGAGGCCGTGGGGTCTCCGAGGGTGCCGGTGACACCGACGGGCAGGTACCAGGCTTTGCGGTCGGCGCTGACTGCCTGGGCTTCGGTAATCGGATCGGACAGTAGGTCCTGCACCAGCAGGACGTGGTTGCCTTCGGCCTGCAACCGGCGCACGAGTTCGCTGTAGCCCTGCCGGGCAGTCGGAGTCAAGCCATTGGGGTCTTCCATGGCGACGAACACCATGGTTTTCGAGCCTTCTTCGCCGAAAGCGGCGCTCATGCGGTCAACCGTCTGCAAGGACGGCGCATCGCGAGGAATGAGGTCCACCGACTGTTGGCGCACCACGGTTTCCAGCTGGGGGAACAGCAGCGCAAGGACCACCGCGGCGCCTAGCCATGCCCCGATGACCAGCGCTTTGTGCCGGAGGGTGAATCGGGCTAGCGCTGCCAACCGTTCGCTGTACTCGCGGGTGTCGGCCGGGTCGGGGGATCCGTTGGCCCGCCGGCCACGGCGCGTGGCCTGGCTTGGGGAATCTGCAGTGCCGTCGGCCACTGGACCTCCACTGGTAGCGAATCGTATCGATACTGTCGGTATCGCTACGCTACCGCATGTAGTGCAAGTTGGTGCGGCCGCTATTCAGTCGGGCCCCGGCCGCCGGTCACAGTCGGCAGAGGAATCGTCGAAACTCAGTTGGCTTCTGAAGCCAGGCCGACGTTGTTCAGTGGACGACACTGGCCTTGGCTGCCGTTCAGGGTCTTGCTGTTGCTGGCCCAGACGTTGGCATCGAGGCACGCACGGCCACATCGCGTAGCGGGCCGCGGGCCGCTACCTGTGGGGTCGGGCTTCGGTCGTGGCCGACTGGCCCGTGTTCTGCAGCAGCACGTAATTGCCGAGGCTGCCCAGGAAACCTGCGCAGTGCTGAACGAGTTCATCGGTGGTGAACTCCAGTTCTCCGTCGAGTCGGCGGCGCAAGACTTCGAATAGCCCTCCCACGCCCAAGGTCGAAGCCAAATGGGCAACCCCCACGGCGGAGTCGGCGATGTCGAGGTGGAGTCTGGCCTCGCGCAAGACGAGGTCGGTGAAACCGGCCATCAGTTCGCTGCGTAGCTCCCGGAGCAGCGGCTCGGTTGCAGATTCCACGAACAGGATCCGACCCAGCCGAGGGTCGTCGTCGATCATGCTGACCAGCCTGCGGATCGGCGCGTACGCGAGCACCTCCGGTGGCTCACCGGCATCGGGGATCGCGTCGACTATCACCTCCTGGAAGGTGGCATAGAGCTGCTGGTAGACAGCCCGCAGGAGTGCGTCTCGGCCGGAGAAGTGCTGGTAGAAGTAGCGTGACGTGACACCCGATTCAGCGCAGATGGCAGTCACAGTGGCGGCGGCAACGCCGCGCGTGCCGATCAACTCCGTTGCGGCCTCGATGAGACGGGTGCGCCGGTTCCGGTGACGCTCCTCGGCGGACATCCCGCTATACACCCGCGCCGAAACCACGTGGATAGCTTGCCATCTAATTCTGACAAGGCTTAGAGTCAGATCGCCAGCGTGCCCTTGACGAACGGGAGAACAACATGAGCGACGATTCGTCCACACGGCCCACCACGCGGGTCGTCCCGAAGCCCCGCCGTGTTCGATTCGACATGCCTGCCGGGACCAGTCGGCAGCACTTCGTCGATGGCGACTTGGTGATGAGCCACTTTGTGTCCACCTTGTCGGCCACGTTCCCCGAAGGCGAAGACTTCTTCATCCGGTCAGTCCGCGAGTACCGGGACCACATCAGCGACGCTGACCTCAAGGAGGCGGTCAAGGGATTCATTGCACAAGAGGCCACCCACCGACACCAGCATCAGCTGCTCAACGATCGGCTCCAAGCGATGGGCTATCCCACCGAGGGGATCGATCGGCATATCAAGAAGTTGGTTGGCCGACTTGAGAAGCGTTTTTCTCCCAAGATGCGCCTGGCTGTGACGGCCGCCCTGGAGCACTACACGGCGACATTCGCCGAAATCATTCTCACCAGCGACGAAGCTCAAGAACTGATCGGCGACACCGAAGTGCGGCCTATTCTGCTCTGGCACGCACTGGAAGAATGCGAGCACAAGGCCGTCGCTTTCGATGTCTATGAGACGGTCGGTGGAAGCGAACGCACCAGGGTCTGGGGGATGCGGATCGCCAGCCTCCTCTTGTTCAGCGAGTTGGTCATCCAGACCACCCGCTCTCTGGCCGGTGACCGTGCCGCCTACAACCCGGTGCGGTTGCTGCGCAGCCTTCGAGCCTTCCGGCATAACCCGCTATTCAGCTCAGCAGCAATTGAGCGCTTTCGTTCCTACACCCGCGGCGGATTTCATCCCGACGACTGGGACAGCGCAGAAATCCTCGAACGCTGGACCAAGGAACTCTTCAACGCCGATGGTGGCCAACAAGCGCGTAGCAGCGTCTAGCTCGACCAGAGCCCGTCGCGGTCAGAGTCGGCCTTAAGCGAATAAAAGTCTATGGGCTTCGCTCCGCGCGCAGTGAAGTCAAGCCCAGTTCTTTCTACTGGCCGCTCGATGGTGCTCGATCACGTTGCGACCTACAGGAAGCTCCGGCCGAGGAACTCGGTGACGGCGGAGCTGAAGGCGTCGTTGTCGTCGCCGGCGATCATGTGTCCGGTGCCGGATACGTCGACGGTCTCGGCGTGGGGAACCAGTTGCTTGAACTCGTCGACGGTGGCTTGGGAGACCACGTCGGATAACAGGCCCCTTACGAGAAGTGTTGGGGCGCTGACCCGTCGGGCTCCGTCGATCAGCAGGTGGCTGATTGCGTCGAACTGCTCCGTTCCCGTGGTCGATTCGTCGCGGAGGAAGTCGAAGTTGGAGTGAATGAATGCCGGGTCCCACCGCCAGATCCAGCGGCCGTCGTGACGCCGCCGTAGCACCTTGCGCAGGCCGTCGACGTTGGCCGGGCGCGAGCGATGGGGGTTGTATGCGGCGATCACCTCGGCGGCGTCGGTGAGGGTGCCAAAGCCATCGGGATGTGCGGCCATGAACGTCACCACGCGACGAGCGCCCTGGAATTCAAGCCGCGGGGTGACGTCGACCAGGACGACCGCCGCCCACGACGCCCCGGATGTCAACAGATGCGTGCCGAGCACGGTCATGCCCCCAAGGGATGCACCTACGACGGCAGGGGCGGTATCGGCGCTGAAGTGCTCACGCACGGCGAGCAGATCGGTCGCGAGTCGCTCGAGGTCGTACCTGCCGGCTGGGTCCCAGTCGCTGTCGCCGTGACCGCGGGTGTCGTAGGCGACGACTGTGTATCCGCATGCGTGGAGACGACGCGCTGAAGCGCTCCACGCGTGCCGGTTCTGGCCGCCGCCGTGTAGGAGCAGCACGACGGGACGGGCGTCATCGTGGTCGTAGCAGTCGGCGGCCAGGGTGATCCCGTCCTGGGTTCGGACCCGATGCTGCACGGCGGAGGTCATGACACCTTCCTGGCAAGATCGGAGTCCGCCCGAAGCGTGCGACCGGTTACAAGCACCTTCATTGTGCGTTGCCCGCGGCGTTCACGATCGTGACCGTGCCCTGGGCTACGCAGACGGCTTTGTCGCCGTTGCTGATGTCGATGCGCGCTACTCCACTGCGCTTGCCCAGTGACACGATGTCGGTGACGGCGACACACACCCCGCTGGACACGGGTCGCAGCAGGTTCAGCTTGAATTCGGTGGTGGCGACCCATGATCCGGCCGGAATGACGGGGTAGAACACGACTCCGAGACAGTGGTCGACCATCGCCGATAGACATCCGCCGTGCAGGGTGCCGAAGGGTGTGAGCAGTTCGGCGCGGGTTTCCATCTCTGCCACCAGCCGACCCGCGGCGAGTTCGGTGTGCCGAAAGCTCAGAAACGTCGACAGCCCACCGGCTGTGTTCGCCGATCTGAGCAGCTGGTCGGCGATCTGCTCATCGAAGTGCGCGAATGTCACTGCCACCACCATGCCCCTTTCTCCTGTCCGGTCATGGGTCGATCACCGTTCGAGCCCGCGAATCGTTTGAGCATGTCGCCGAATGCGCCGACGTCGCCGTGCGCGGCGGAGTGCTCGACCTCGACGGCGACGAACCTGGCCGTCGCGGTGAAGCGCGCGACGCGTCGTCGAAGAGTGGCACGAGCTAGATCGGCGTGGTCCAAGTGATGGGCAGCGATGTGTAGCCGCGGATCGGTCCGGACCGCAGCCGCCGCGCCGATTCAAGATCGACCTCCCAGTCAGGCACCTTGTCCAACAACGCATCCAGAGCGATGCGGGCCTCCATCCGCGCCAGCGCCGCACCCAGACAGAAGTGGATGCCGCGACCGAAGGCGACCTGGTGCTCACTGGTGCGCTCGATGTCGAACACGTCCGGATCGGGGAAGGCACGCTCGTCGCGGTTGGCCGACCCGAACAACAGCAGCACCTTCTCACCTTGACGCATCGTCGTGTCGTGCAGTATGACGTCGCGGGTCAGGGTTCGTGAAAGTCCTTGTGCCGGTGAGTCGTAGCGCAGCAACTCCTCGACTGCCGGCCCCAACAGTGTTCGATCGGCGACCAGGCGTCGGCGGGTCTGCCGATGCTGGGCCAGCACGACCGCGGAGTTCCCCAGCAGATTGGTGGTGGTCTCGTAACCCGCGACGAGCAGCAGCGCGCAGAAGCCGAGGACTTCCTCGTCGGTCAGTCCGATCCCGTCGACTGTGGCGTTGGCCAACGCCGACATCAGGTCTTCGCGGGGGTTTTTGCGGCGGTCGGCGAGGAAGTCGGTGAAGTAGGCGTAGATCGCGGCGGCGGCGGTCAGTGCGTCGGTGGTTTGTCCGTGGTTGACGTCGACCTGGACCAGTTGGCTCGACCACAATCGGAACTGATCACGATCGGTGGCGGGAACGCCCAGCAGATCGGCGATCACCGCAGCGGGCAGGATCGCGGCGAAGTCGGTCACGAAGTCCGCCGACCCGGAGCCCTCGTCGAGGCGCTCGAACAACTCCGCGGCCATCTGTGTGATGGCGCCCTGCAGCCCGGCCACCCGCCGGGGAGTGAACGCCCGGCTGACCAGGGCACGCAACTGGTCGTGGCGCGGAGGGTCCATCACGATCATCATCGGCAGGAACGAGCCGATGAAGTCTGATCCCGGCGGGGTGGGGAAGATGCCGTCCACCGAGGAGTACGTGCCGTGATCCAGTGCTGCGGCCTGGACGTCGGCGTGCCGGCTCAACACCCAGGTATGGGGCTCCTCGGCGCGGTACACCGGAGCCGTGTCACGCAATAACCGGTACGTCGGATAGGGGTCGTTGAGGATCGAGGCGTCGAACGGGTCGTAACGAATCTGCACCGAGACCACCAAGACCTCCGATCACCAACCTAACAACGGTTTAGACTTGCAGCCTAAACCGGCCGAACGGGACATGGGGGCAATGCGCAAGATTCCACGTCAGATCTCTGACCGGCTTCCCGCCGCGGCGGACTTGTTCGCCGAGAAGGGGCTCAACGACTCCAAGATCGAAGACGTCGCCGCGGTGACCGGTGTGCCGAAAGCGACGCTGTACTACTACTTCGCCGGCAAAGAGGACATCCTTGCCTTCCTGCTCGAAGACCTCCTCAAGGACATCTCCGATGCCGTGACCACGATCGTGCACACCGACGGCACCGGTGCCGAACGCCTCGAACTCGTCATCCGCGCACAACTGCGGGCAATGGCGCAGCGGCCAGCGGTATGCCGTGCACTCATCGGCGAACTGGGACGAGCGGCCCGCATGCCGGCCATCGCCGAGATGATCAATACCGCCTACCAACAACCCGTCGAAACTCTGCTCGTCGAAGGGGCCCGCGACGGATCCCTCGTCGCTCAGCCCGATGCACGATCGACGTCCATTGCGCTGTTCGGCGCGGTCACCATAAATGCACTCATGTACCTGGTCACCGGGAACCACCTTGACGAGACGGTTGTCGCCGGCACGCTCAGCGCCGTCATGTTCGACGGCCTGCGCCCGCGCTCCGGGGACCAGTCATGAGCACCTACGGCCTGTCGGTTCTCGGCGCGGATTTGAAGTCACTGGCCCAGACCGCACAGGCCGCCGACGCGGCCGGGTTCGACGCCGTATGGGCCTCGGAGTTCTACTCCCGGTCCGGATCGATCTCCATGGCCGCGATGGCCAACAGCACACAGAACTGTCGGATCGGTTCCTCCATTCTCTACGGCGTCGGCCGAAGCCCTTTGGTGCTGGCCACCGAGGCGCGCGATCTCGACGAACTCTCCAACCGACGACTGGTACTCGGCATCGGCAACGGCACCAAACGGATGATGAGCGACTGGCACGGCGTGCCCGACACCTCCGCACCCGCGCTGCGGATGGAAGAACTCGTGATGCTGCTGCGCCGGATATGGAACCTGCATGAAGGCCCGATCCATCACGAGGGCCGTTTCTACAGAATGAATCTCACCCCGACCGGCGACGTGGGACCCTCCAGCCGGCCGATCCCGATCGTCACTGCCGGTGTCCGGCCCCGGATGTGCGAGGCGGCCGGGCGGGTGGCCGACGGCCTGGCCGGACATCCCCTGTTCACCACCACCTACGTCGAGGAGATCGTCCGGCCCGCTATCGCGCGGGGTGCCGCGCACACGGGCCGTGACCCCAATGACGTGGAAATCATTTCCATGGTGATGTGCGCCATCCACGACGACGCCGAGGTTGCCAGGCGCGAACTGGCGCAGCAGATTGCGTTCTACTCCTCGGTCAAATCGTACGAGACGGTACTCGATGTGAACGGCTTCGCCAGCGAAGGCCGAACCATCCGGGAAGCATTCGCCCAGCGCGATTTCCCGGCGATGTTCGCCGCGGTGTCCGACGAGATGATCGACACCATGGGCGTCGCAGGGACGGCACACGAGGTCCGTGAACAACTGAGACGCTACGACGGCGTCCTCGACCACATCATGCTGTACTCACCATCGGTTGGCATCGCTGCGGAACGGGTGCAGCAAAACCTCGACAGCATCATCCGGGAATGCTCGCCCGCCTCGATGTCGCCAGGTCAGTCCGGTCCACGTTCAACCTGATCCACGCATTGCCGCCAAGTCGACCCGTCGCCGCGTCCGCGGTCCATCAGTGCGTCTGCCGCGCCGACCCCGCCGATGATTGCGTGGCGCTGTTGAGGATGTTGGCGTCGTCAGTGTCGGGGAGGTCATGGCGGACCACGCGTACCCGTCCTTGAGGCAGGCAGGCCATGTAGCCGTGGCGCATGCCATAGAGCTCCCACGCTGTCTGTTCAGCGTCGGGATCGACATCGATGCGATGTCCGCGCGAGAACCCCAGGTGTAGCCCTCCATCGTCGCCGGACCAAGCCTGGGTGCACACCGCGCCGGCGAGGTTCAGCAGTGGGCGTTCGTGGGTCGCGATCCTGAGGGGGTCAATACGCACCGCCTCGATGGGGTAGGTGCCGACGGCAGGAAGGGTCAATAGCAGGGGGCAGGAGATCACGATTTCGTTGTAGTCATCGAAATCCAGAACCAGGCCTCCACGTATCGAGAGGCGTTGTACGACAAGGTTTTCGATCCATTGGGTGTACATGGCAGTCTCTTTCGACGCATCGTTGAGCCGTATTTACAAAGAGTACGCTAGGTAGCGTTGCGATACTAGTAGTATCGTTATCGGTTCGCGGTGGGCCTAGCGGCGCTGGTGACGACGCGCCTGGTGGCTCGGTCAATGCGGTCGCGGGTGTCGGCGGCTGTCGCGCGGTGGCCGCTGAAGGCCACGAGGTTGGCCAACCAGATGTCGGAGATAACGCCAGCGACGTGCAGATCGGTGGGGGTGGGCTCGCCGCCCCTGAGCGTGCGGGCCAGCAGGATCTGGATCTCATCGGCGGCGCGGTCGAGTTCCGCGGCGGCGCGGGTGTCTGCGACGGCGAAGGCCCGTGTCATGGCCGTCGTCAGCCATGGGTCGCGCTGCCAGCGGTCATGCAGATGCGCGGTGAGCCGTTCGAGCCGTTCCAGCGGTGTGCCGTCACCGGCTGCCCAGTCCCCGGCTGAGTCGAGTCGACGGAATTCACGCGTCAGCGCTGCTACCAACATGTGGGTTTTCGCCGGGAAATAACGGTAAAGCGTGCCGACGGCGATGCCGACTCGCTCGGCAACGGTCCGCATCTGGACCGCCTCGTAACCACCCGACGCAGCCACGGCCAAAGCTGCATCCAGAATCGTTTCCCGGCGCTGTGCGGAGGCGCGCGAGCGCGACGCGGTAGCGGCCCGCTTCTCTGCAGCGACCGAGTTCGCTTCCGAGCGTCGGGTTTTGCCGTGGCTGCGGGCCTGAGGGAAAGTCATGACGGCCCCGGGTTGAGACCGCCGCGGCGCGAGAACTGCTCCAGAAGATCGCCGAAAGCGCTGACATCGCCGTGTGCGGCGAAGTGCTCAGGGCTGACTACGACGAACACTGCACTGGCGGTGAAGCGGGCGAGCCCATCCTCACCCCTGCCTGTGGCCGTGACATGCAGCGCCCGTCCTTCACGAGAGGTGATGTGGGCAGTAATCCGGTGGGTCTGATGCAGCGGCACCGGCCGCAAATATTCCACCGTCAGGGTGCGGGTCACCGCTGGGGTGCCGGCGATCCACAATGTGAAGCCCAGGACGTCATCACAGGCGGCGGCCACCGCCCCGCCATGGGCCAGGCCCGGAGCCCCGATGTGGCGCTCGTCGAACGTCACATCGGTGTACACCGCGTCGCCGCTGCGGTGCACCACTAGCCGCAGTCCGTGAGGGTTGTCCGGGCCGCAACCCATGCAGGTCGTGGTGTGCGAGGGCAGCCGCTCCGGCGGCAACACGCTTTTGGGCACCATCACCCTCCAATACGATCGGTTTCGCTGCGCTACCGTTAGTACCACACTGCTAGACTGCTGTGACAGCATCGCGTGAAAGATCGACCGCCGAGGTGAATGAGTGAGCGACAGTCAGTCAGTGCCAGTCCTTGACGACGACGTGGACCCTCGGCGCATCCGGTCACGCACCCGGCTGCTGGATGCTGCTGCAACGCTTCTGAGCACCGGTGGGGTGGAAGCAGTCACCATTGATGCGGTCACCAAAGCATCCAAAGTGGCCCGAACCACGCTGTACCGCCACTTCCACAGTTCGTCGCATCTGCTCGCAGCCACGTTCGAACGCCTGCTTCCACAAGTGACCACTCCGGCACCGACCAGCGGACCCCTCCGTGACCAGCTGATCGAATTGCTTAGCCGCCAAGCCGCTCTCTTCAACGACGCGCCGCTGCATGTCACGACACTCGCGTGGCTCTCATTGGGGCCCACCGGCTCCAATAACGAAGCTGATGACCGCCACACATCGGGGGCGCTACGGGCCCGAGTCGTTGACCAGTACCGTCAGCCATTTGACGCCATACTCACTAGCCCGAGAGCACAAGCCGAACTTGACGACTTCGACCGGGAACTGGCGCTCTGCCAACTCGTCGGACCACTCGCCTTCGGCCGAATGACTGGGATTCGCACCATCACTCACAATGACTGCGTGAACATCGTCGATGACTTTCTGGCCGCCCACCGCAAGACCGATAGCGACGCCAAAGAGTCGAAGATCGCCACCAAGCAGACGGGCCGCCCCGCGCGCTTAGCTCGCTAGGCAGAACGAAATCACAGCGTCCAGCCGGCTGGTCTTCGGACCCTTTTCGCCTTCTCGCAAATCGCGTCGGCGATGGCATCGAAGGACCGTTCGGTGCCATCATCGGCGAGGCCGTGCGCGCAGATTCCATGGGCATCCGCGTGACGATTCGTGCCGGCAAAGTGAGTGCACCACCCCAGTGTTCGGACCGCCGTTTCCCGCGTTGAGAACTCTTCCCCCTACGTCCGTGAGGTGTCTCGCGGGCAACTCCTCCCATCCGCGGTCTCGCACTGCTTGGGGCGCGGGGTGTCCGCGCCGCGGATCTTTACCCGAATATCGTCCGTCGTTAAGTGATCGTGCTGGCCCCGGAGTGCAAGAGGTGTGTGCCTGTCTGGCCGTTGCCGCTTGGCCGTGCGTGAAGGCGGCAACACGCCCTTGGAAACGGCACGTCGGGATCACGTGCGGTTGAGTAGCCCTCGGGGAGCCTGTCGGTGGCTCGCTTTACTTTGGGCGAATATGGCTGTGGTGGTGGCCGCCGACAGGAGCGGGGTCCTATCGTTCGGCCGTGGATAGGAAAACGCGTACCGACAATGCCGACGCCGAACGGGAGTTGGCCAATATGGCCGATGGCGTGATCCTCACACGTGCACTGGCTGGCATTGCCGAGGTGAAAGTGTGGAAGCTCGAGACTCTCTCGGCGGCTGGCGATGACATCGATGACCATGAGCGCGTTGAGGCTTCGGCGGAACTCACCATGTCTCTGTGCACGTACAGCAAGCAGGTGAAGCAGATGGTTGATTCCGGACAATCGTTGGCCGACATCGCCCACCTAACGGGCCTGGAAGTCGATGAGCTTCGGCTGGCTGTGTCGTACGCGCCTTGACCGGTGGCTACATAGGCCTCGGGGCTGTGCCTGTTGGCGAACGCACACGAATCTGGGTTGTAGGCGAATGTGGCTGTGGTGGTGGACTATTTCGTCCGTCGGTTCGTAGGTTGCAGGCATGGGAGCGAACGAGAAGCTGAAGGCCCGGTATCGGGCGGTCGAACTGCAGCGCAAGAAGAATGCTGAGCGGGCTCGGCGGGATCGCGCCAATGCGTCCGATGCCGAGTCGATCCGTGCAACGCTGCATAGAGTCGGTGCTGTTGATTCATGGGAGCGCAAGCGTTTCGACCAGGCGGCGGAGAACATCCGTGCTGATGCCGTAAAGCGCAGGGCCGGTCACTTTCGTGGTCTGCAGGCGCTGGTCGGGCAGATGCGTGGTCGTGGTCTGACCTTCGCGCAGATCGCTGAGCTTGTCGGTGTCGATGTCCGTGAGATTCAGGCACAGCTGCGCCGGGCCGGGGGCGAGGGTGGACATGATTCGGCAATCTCCCCGGCAGCACGTTCGAGAGCTGCTGATGTCGTACCCGAAGGCGCTGCAGTCAACGATGATCCGATCTGTGATGGTGTTGAAAGAAATGAGAGCGAGGGCGGCGCCTACGATCCGACTCGGTGTGTCCGCTGCGATGCGGTGATGCTCGATGAGGACGCCACTCCTAGACGTGGCCGACGCCGGCTGTATTGCTCGGATACGTGTCGTCGGGACGCATCGGCGGCCCGTATCGCCGCACAGCGATACGGGGCGCCGATTCGCGTGATCGAAGTCCCGAAAGCCGCTGCATCGCAGAAGCAATCTGCGGGAACACCCGAGCCGCACCGGCCCGTCGCACCGGTGGATGCCGCCAACAGCGTCCTGGACGATGGCGAGGCTTTACGCGGGTTGCTTACTCGCTTGGCAGAGCAGGCTCGGCTCAAGAAACTTGATCGTGCCACGCTGACGGCTGCCCGTGACCTGTCCAATGCCGTTCATCCGCGCCGTAGTTGGTGAGAAGTCATCTGATTCGGCGAGGGCCATTTCTATGGGAACGTCGTGCGGCGGGACTGCACCCGGTCATGCTCGCGACGGTACGGCCAGCGGTGTGCGTAACCGTCTGAGCGAGGTCATCGGCTAGGTACTCGATTCTGGCCTCCAACTCGTAAACGGCGTCCTTTCGTGCTTCGGTGATCATCGTTGATGCGTACTCATGATGAGGCAAGTACCCGTTCTGCCGGCCGAAATCGTCGATCATGACGTCGATGGCGTCGTCGAACCGGGTGGCCAATCGTTGGGCTTCGGTGTCGGCGCGTTCCTCGATGAACTCATCGCGCTCGTCCGGGGTCCAGGATGGCGGGAACCGCAGATGCGTCCGGTATAGGTCGCGGATCGCCGCATCAAGCCGGCCGGAGAATACGATCTCGGGCCAATCGCTGACCGCGGCAGTGGCCAAGTTCTCCAGGTCGTCATCAAGGCTCATCGCAGCTGCTCCCTCTCGGCTGCTCCTGATACTGCCTGCAGGCACCGACAGCTCGTCGAATCTGGACCGCGGGGTGCCGTTATGCGGAGAGGTCGTCGCGGCGCTCGTCGGCGCTAGAAGGGGTCGGGTTCTCTCGGGCGGGCGCTGCGGGGGGACTGGGCCGTAGCAGCGAGGGACGCGAGGGCTGCGAGGCTTGATGGGCAGCCACATCTTTGTGTGGTGGATAGATGGTCCACAGCAGGACGTTGCGGTGGTTGCGGGCTCCGTCGTTCTCGATCGCCCATCCCAGGTTTCGCAGCGCCGGCGCGTGTCTACGGAGCAGGCTTGTCACATCGCGGCCGTTCTTGGGCCATTCCTTGGGGCGTCGCCAGTGATCGCCTGTCGGGGTGAAGAGGGCGAGCAGGTCGACACCGGACTGTCCGCGCAGCGGTTCTAATATGTGGTGGCGCAGCTGTTCGATGAAGAGATCGCCGGACAAGCTGTCCTCCGCGAGCTGATCTGCGCGGGACATGTAGCGGCGTAAGCCATGAGTCGACAAAAGTTCGTCGACGGCCGCCAGCACGCGACCAAAGTCCGCCATGCGTGGCGCATCATCGACCACGATGGTTTCGAGGCGTTGATGAACGGTGGCGGCCAGGTTGAGGAGCCCACTTAAAATGCCTGGTAGAGCCGTGCGCCACTGTTGTCGCAGAGTGGCCTCAGACTGTCGCATGTGGCGTTCGATGCGTCGCAGATCAACCATTGCCATGCGTTCGGCGAGGTCGGGACGTATTGCGCCGACGTCGATGCCGTTAACGATGATGCAGCGGCGGAACTTGATCACTGCGAGGTCCGCATCGGTGTAGAGCGCGCGTTTGACGTTGCCGTCGCCTGTCGCAGCTCGACACAGCGAGTCCGACAACCACGGTGGGATCGCGGACAAATTGTCCAGGGCCACTACCCAGGAACCGGAGGCAGCGGTCACCCACGAGTCGGCGTCGCGGGGCGCCTGGCGCACTTCAATAGAGGAGGGGTCGATGAGATCGACCAGCATGCGCGTCGTCGTGGTTTTGGCGCTGCCTTGCTCGGCGAACAGCGCCAACACAGGGTGCGGGACATCGCACTGGACGAGCGCAGCGATGAGCACTGCAAGCAACACGGGTTGGTCCTCGACGGCAACGTTAACGAAGTTCCATAGCTTGTTGACGTCACCGTTGGCGGGTGGGAGAGGCATCTCGGCGGTCAGCGCTGTCCGCAAGAACCGAACCGGAGCTGAGTCGGCGACTGTCCATCGACCCTGGCCGATGCGGATGACCTTTCCGTCTTGTCGGCCGGTGTCGATGTAGCTCGTGCCGTGGTGGTCGGCGATGCGCAGGTGCAGTTTCTCCGGGGGCTGGTTGGCGGCCAAGCCTTCGAGGACCAGGGTGGCGTCGGTGAGGGCCTGGCCGCCGGCAACGGTCCCGGTGTCATTGAAGTACCGGGAGGCGAGTTCGGCGCGCAGGCCAGCTTTTCCTGCGCGCAGTAGTATCGCCAGATGGGGCCGGCTGCGTTCGGCGCCGAAGGGCTTGCCGTCTTCGGAAACTCCGAGGAGATAGCGTTCTTGGGCCATAGTGACCAGGCGTGCGGCGACGGATTTCTTGTCATTATCTGCGTTGCTGCTCATAGGCAATCAAGCCTGTGGTGCTTCCGCAGGCTGGCATGACGGGTTAGTCTCATGGGGAACTTCCGTTTTGGGTAATCGGGTGGTTCGAACGAAAGGCCTCGGCTAGACCCCGAGGTCTTTCTCATACGTCGGCGTCACGCGGCGTCGCCGCCTCCGCGCCGGGTTGTGCTCTCCCGCTGGGAGATCCATCGCAGAACCTCATCGCGTCGATAAACGACCCGGCGGCCCAAGGTGAAGCTCGCTGGACCGATGTCCGAATGACGCCAGTACCTCAGCGTCCCAACCGGGACACCGGTCAGGTCCGAGACTTCCTTGGCTCCTAGCAATTCCATCAGATTCCTCCTGAATTACGGTTGGTTTGGCTGAGCCAACAGTGACTGCGGCTATGGCGCCGTGTCCACCACCACAGCCACATTGACCGAAAAGTATTTCCGGTCATGCTGCTTCGGATTGAGTTGGCCGAAGGTCGAAGAACGATGGATCGCAAAGCGGACGGATGACGCGGATTACTGCGGTATGTTCGATTCGTGATCACCCGGAACGAACGGGCGGGAATTGATGACCGCTGGCACAAGCGCGTCAAGGAATTAGACGGCACCATGCGCACGGAGCGGTCTGCGGTATACGGCAAGGTTTCGCGGTGGCGTGTCAGGTGGGTCGACAGCACGGGCGCTGAGCGCACCAAGAGTTTTCAGCGCAAGCCGGATGCGCAGGCATACCTCAACGGACTGACCGCTGATCTTCAGCGCGGTGAATACGTTGATCCGCGAAAGAGCGCGGAGACGTTCGGGTCGGTCGCCGAGCAGTGGTTCGCCACCAAACAGCACCGGAAGCCGAAAACGGTCGCAGGCTATCGCTCGTTGCTCGACACCGTAGTCTTGCCGAAGTGGGAAGGTGTTCCGCTGAAAAGGCTTGACTACAAGGCCTATTCAACGTGGTTGGGGTCGCTGTCGGTCGATGGTGGGCAACGCGGAGCCGGTCTATCGGCAAGTCGAATCACCCAAGCGCATCAGCTGGTAGGTGCTGTCCTCAAGTACGCCCAAAGGACTGGCAAGGTGGCGAAGAACGTCGCGTTCGAGATCAAGCGGGACGAGGACCTTCCCGAGCAAGCCGAGCGCGAGCGGCGCTACTTGACTCATGCAGAGCTGTTGATGCTCGCCAAAGCCGCTGATCGTTTCGAGACTCTGACACTGGTCCTGGGCTACTGCGGGCTGAGGTTCGGCGAAGCGGTCGCGTTGCGGCGCCGGCATGTGGGGGATCGGGTACTCACGGTGCGCTCGTCCGCAACCGCAGTCACCGGTAAGGGCATCGTGGAGTCGACGACCAAGACGAAGCGGGATCGCCACGTGCCAGTGCCTGAACCTGTCTGGAAGAAACTAAAGACTGAGTTGCCCGCCGACCCGAACGCGCTGGTGTTTCCCAGTCGGAAGGGCGGGTTCCTACCACTCGGTGAGTACCGCTGGGCATTCGACAACGCGTGCGAAGACGTCGGTATCGACGGGCTGGTACCCCACGGCCTGAGGCACACCACGGCGTCGCTGGCGATCAGCGCAGGCGCTAACGTCAAGGTCGTGCAGAGACTCCTGGGGCACGCAACCGCCGCGATGACGCTCGACCGTTACGGCCACCTGCTCAACGACGATTTGAGCGGTGTGGCAGATGCGCTGGGCAAGGCCATCGATAGCACTGCGGTATCACTGCGGTATTCAGGACGTCAGAATGAGGCTGAAACGGCCTGAACTATGTTCTGAACTGCGACGCCCCCATAGCCCAATTGGCAGAGGCAGCGGACTTAAAATCCGTCCAGTGTGGGTTCGAGTCCCACTGGGGGCACCGGTATTAGTGCTGGTAGATGGCGTTTTGGGGCCCGCTGACAGGGTGTGCACCCGAGGCGCTCCAGGTTCCAAGTCGGATGCTGTGCAATTCCGGCCCATGCTTGAGTCGGTTCCGGTAGGAGGTTCCGGTAGGAGGTTCCGGTTTCCCGGGACGCGGTTCCAAGTAGGCCCGTGAGGCTTGTTGCGGGTATCCGGGCAGACCCGCATGTCAACGAGTTCGGGCGTGAAGGTGGGCCAGTGCCGGGGAGGGCGCTGGAGTGTCTGTCGGGCGTTACTGCACAACGGACGCATCGATCCGGCGAGGTGCCGTCGGCGGCGGCGGACGACAAGCACGGGGAGCGGGTGGCCGGTGGACGAAGGACGTCGCCCGACACGGGCCTGCGAGGTGCACCACCGCGTGACGCGTCAGTGAGTTGCCACTCTATCTCGGCGCGAGCTCACGCAGCGCAGCGAACAGTGCGATCAATTGATCTGTGTTGGAAGCGATTTCGTCGATACCACCCACTATTCCCGTCACGCTGGCCACGATCGTGTGTTCAAGTCCGTTGGCGGCGTAGCCGCTAACCCGCTCGGCGATCTCGGTCGCATTGCCGACGAACATCAACTCCTCGACGAGCTCGATCGGGATCCTGGGCGCCAGTTCGCGAAGTTCGTCCGGGTCGAGATCGTGGAACACCAGATCGACCAGGCCGCGGCACTCCGGCCCGGAAGGATGCCGAAGGCCGTACTTGGCCCAGATTTCCGCCGAACACATGAGTGCGGCCAGCTTGCCGAGCGGATCACGTTCCATGAGTTCCGAAACATGATCCCGGTTCTCGCCGACGATGACGTTCACCTGTAACGCGCACTCGGGCATCGGCCGTCCGGACCGAGCCGCATGTCCGGCGATCGTGTCACGGCGTTCGCCATAGGTCGACGGGCTCATCGGCCACGCCGGAATCCAGCCGTCGCCGTACTCACCCGTCAGGCGCAACATCCGCGGGCCGTGCGCCCCGATCCAAAGCTTCGGTGCCCCGATGTCGTCGCGTCGCAGCGGCAGTCCGACCCGCCCTGCGCCTCCCGTACACGTGGTGCCGAAATCCAGCAGTGCCCGCAGCTCCGGCAGCATTGCTTCCAGATGCTTTACCGGAGTGGAGAAGTCGTAGCCGAACGGGATCAGGTTCTCGGCCTCGCCGGCACCAATCCCGAGATGAAATCCGCCGCGGCACAGGTGATGCAACGTCAGTGTGCTCCGGACGGTGTCGGGTGCCTGCCTGCGGATCGCATCGGTGACGCACACGCCCATCGGAATGTCCGACAGCTGGCCGAGCACCGCAAGGCACGCGAACGGGTCATACCAAGCGTCGGCATCCGGCGACACCGGGGCCATCGCCATCTCGGGCCACAGCGCCGGGTGCGCGCATCCGAGCAGATGGTCGGGCAGCCACACCGAATCGGCCTTGGCCTCCTCGGCGACCGCCAGCATCGCCTGGATCGACACCATCGGGTGCATCGGCGTCACAAGCAAGCTAACCTTCATGACTTCAGGATTTCGTGCTTTGGCTGTTCGTAAAGCCGAATCGTGCCGATCGCCCTACCGTGGATACGCGGCCACAGTACCCTCGGGCACCTGATGACAGGAAAGTTGATCGTGCTCAACGGTGGTTCCAGCGCGGGAAAGTCGTCCATCGCGATGGCATTCCAGGAATTGGTTTCCGACTGCTGGATGCACCTCGGCGTCGATATGTTCTGGTACGCGATACCGCAAAGCCAGATCGACCTCGACCAGGTGCGCCCGGAGTACTACACGTGGGACGTCACCGTCGACGCCGACGGTCTCGAATGGTTGAGCGTCACACCGGGTCCACTGCTGGAAAAGGCAATGCACGCGCGGTACCTGGCGATCAAGGCCTTCCTCGACGAGGGATTGAACGTTATCTCCGATGACCTCATCTGGACGCGCGACTGGCTCGTCGACCTGCTGAGAACCTTTGCTGGCTACCAGGTCTGGCTGGTCGGCGTGCACGTGTCCGACGACGAAGGCTCTCGTCGGGAGAGCGGACGTGACCACCGCATCGCCGGCGCCAGTCGCGGTAGTGCCCGGGCCGCCCACGCCGACCTTGAGTACGACTTCGAGCTCGACACCACGGACACGCCCGTCCTAGAACTCGCGCGAGTGCTCGTCGAGAAGTACCAAGCATGCCGGCGCCCGGAGGCTTTCGGCCGGCTCCGACAGCGGATTCCGTTCCCGGCGGAAACCTGATCTGCGAAAACGAACCCGCTCGGTTTCAGCGGGGCGTACATTCCCCAATCTATGATGCTGAGCAAAATCCTGGCCTGTGCCGCCGCGGCCGCCGTCGGCCTGTCTGTGTCGATGGTCGGGACCCCAACGGCCCACGCCCAGCGTACGATCACCCTCACCCTGGTCCGCAGTGCGGAGTCGGCGTCGAACGCCGCCAACGTCGTCGACACCTCCGTCCCCGGGCCTCCCCTGAGCCCCGTCGGTTACGAACACGCTGCGGCTGCCGCAAGCCAGTTGAGCGCCAACGGCTATGACGGCATCTACTCCGCCAACATGACACGCAGCCTGCTGACTGCGGCACCGCTCGCGCAGTTGACGGGCGAGCCGATTCACGTACTGCCCGGCCTGCGACAGATCGAGGCGGGAATCTATGAGGGCCACCCCGAACCCGAGTCGCACGAGAAAGACCACACCAACGCGTGGCTGGCCGGTGATCTCGACGACCGCATCCCCGGGTCGATCAGCGGCGCCGAATTCGATGCCCGCTTCGACGAAGCCGTCCAGGCCATCTACGACAGCGGCGACGTGAATCCGATCGCGTTCACCGGCTCGACCGCGGCGATGATGTGGGTGCTGATGAACGTCTCCAACCCGAACGACTCACTGCTGGTGACCGATCCGCTGCCGAATCTGGGCCGGATCGTGGTCGTCGGTAGCCCGGGGTCGGGCTGGAAGCTGACCAACTGGGACGGCATCCCGATCGCCTGAGCACCACGGGCCACTCCGCACGGGACGCACAATCGGGTTGCCGCCATTTGGGCGAAGAAAGTGCCGTCGGCGATCGCATCGCGTCAGGATGTAGGGTGTTGTGCTGCCGCCGTGCCGGGGTCGAGGTCGGATCGTTTGAGCGGGTGCAGTGGCGGGTCGGGCAAGATCATGCGACGAGTGATCTTCAGGTCGGCGCCCACGTGGACCAGCTCGCCGGGATTCAATAGTTGCCAGGCTCCGTTGTCCATCGGCTCACTGGCGAAGACAACAGACGGCGCGTCGTGCAGGTGTGAACTGCCTGCCTTGATTCGTGCACTGTGCATGGCGAATTCGCCGTGACCGTCGGCGGTGCGGTCGAGCAGGTAGAGCTCGTGCGTGCGGGATACCGCAACGCCCACAGGTCCGTCGCGGTGGCCAGCAGCACGTTGACCGCGTAGATGGGAACGTTCTCGCGCAGCCAGTGCAGCGCCTCCACCAACCCCATGCCCACGTCCTCGCCGTGGCTTCTGATGGATGCCGTGATCAACGCGAAGACCCGCTCGGAATCGGTGTCGCCGCGTACCAATTCCGCGGCACCGAGTCCGGCGAGCCGGGCATCGAGGACCTCCAGCCCCTCGACGACCCCGTTGTGCGCGAAGATCCTCCCGTTCTGAAGAAACGGATGGGTGTTCGTCTCCTCGGCGGGACCTGTCGTGGCGTAGCGGACGTGAGCGATGAATGTCGTGCCCGACATCTCACGGGCTTCGGTCGCGAAGGCGAGGTCGCGCCATGCGGCGATCGGCTGCTTGCGTATCACCGGGTCGCCGTCGGTACCGAACACGCCCAGGCCTGTGCCGTCAGGATTCCGCCTGCTCTGTGCGGTGAGGCTGTCCGGCGCATCGAGTAGCCAGAAGGTGGCGGTGACGGGATGGCCGGCGTGCAGAGCGAACAGACGGCACATCGGATCAAAGCCTGAGCCGTCGGTGCGCACCGCCGTGCGGGTCAGTCACACGGTCTGTCTTACTCCGATAACAGGCCGCACGGAAACAGTTCAGCCTGCAAAGGCGCGAACTTTCTGCCCTGCGAAGCACTCAGTAGCTGAGCTCTCGAACGTGCCGAGGAGAATGTTTGGTTGCTGAGCTCCCCGCACTGACATAGAAAAAGCGCTGCAACACTTCGATGTTGAAGCTCAGCAGCGCTTTTCCAGTTCTAGACAGGGCAGAACCCACCGGACCCTTTGTGTTGTGCCCGGTGTGGGTTCACGCAACCCCGACGGGTTGCCGGCGAAAGTTACGGGACATCGTCGTCATCGTCGGGCAGCAGATACCTCTCGGGAAAGTGGTAATTGTTGACTCGCGTTTGTCCGGTGTCGAGGTCTGGTGGTGGGATCCACTCCGTGCGGCCGTCCGCCCGCTGACGCGTGGTCCATCCGCTCTTCTCGATCAGCCGATTGTCGGGACCGCAAGCGAGGGTGAGCTTATCGATGTCCGTGGGCCCGCCTTCCGCTGCCCAGCCGTCGACATGGTGAACCTCACACCAATCTGCGGGTACCGTGCAGCCCGGTCGCGTACACCCACGGTACTTGGCGTGCAACACAATCCGCTGTCCCCGCGACGCGAGGCGTTTGGTGCGGCCCAGATAGAGCGCCTCTTCGGTGTGCTTGTCGAACACCGCGAGATAGTGGTACGCGTGGCTGGCCAGCCGGATCACATCGCTCATCGGCAACCACGATCCGCTCCCGGTGACGGCGCGGCCGGCGCCGGATTGCAGATCTTGCAACGTGGTGGACACGATGATGGTCGCGGGTAAACCGTTGTGCTGCCCCAGCGCGCCCGAGGCCAACAACGCCCGACCCATCGCTTTGAGCGCATCGTGTCTGCGTTGACCGGCCGAGCGTGAATCGGCCACCTTCGCGCTCGAATCCGGCTCACCGTCAACGCACGGTGTCTCGTCGTCCGGGTTGCACATACCGGGAGCGGCATACTTGGCCAGGAGAGCGTTGAGAGTCGCGGTCGTTTCGGGATCAAAATAGCCGGTGACCTTGCTCATCCCGTCCGCGTCTTGGGGATGGATCTTGAAGTCGCGCTTGCGGGCTCGCTCTTCGTCCGTGGGTGGCGGACCGTCCTGATCGGCCAGGTAGGCCAACTTCTCGGCCGACTTCCGTAGTTCCGTGGGACCGAGCCCGCTGGCCAGGTCGGCGAGATGGGCCTCCAACGCGTCGCACAGGTCGACGGGGATGTACCACGGCAACTTGTCGAAGAATTTGTTGATGACTCGCAGATGCTCGACGCCCACGTCGCCGCGTTGCTGAGCCGCCGCGACGTGTCGGCGCCTTGGCTCCAGCGGCTCTCCGGTCAGTGTCTGCCGCGGACCAAGCTGATCGGCATCCTTGATGAGCTGCCTCGCGGCCTCCTTCGAGATGCGGAGCGCGGTGGTGAGCACATCCGTCAACGACGTACCACCCAACGCGCAGGGATCGGCTTCGGCCGCCAGCGCGCCGACCAATCGGTGCTCGACGACCGGTGCACGACGTATGTTGCGCTCCAACCGCACGCACAACTCAACTTTTTCGGCGTCCGTCATCACATCGAACTGCAGCCCGAGCATCGTGTCGAAGGCGGAGTCGAGCGCATCGAACGCCGCCGCGACGGCCTCGCGATTCGATCCAGGACTCCCATTCATGATTAGAACACTAGTTCGAGACACCGACAGAAGGCCGCCGTCTGAGACTGGAGAAAGCAATGTGACACAAGTGGTTTCCGGCCGAAAGGCCTAATCGCTACCTGACCTGTGCATTTCATCGCCTACGATGGATTTCCGAAACGCCGCCGCCCATTGTTGGCTTGTCGTCCCATGCTGGCTCGACGGGGCGCCCGGCGGCCCTGTCGGCATAGGCGGCGCGGACACCAACAAG
Organism: Mycolicibacterium pulveris; assembly: GCF_010725725.1. NCBI lineage: Bacteria > Bacillati > Actinomycetota > Actinomycetes > Mycobacteriales > Mycobacteriaceae > Mycobacterium > Mycolicibacterium pulveris. The sequence continues at coordinate 3,466,393 of NZ_AP022599.1, forward strand.
CGGGGCGCCAACGGCTCCAACGGCAACGCCGGCTAGGCCGGGCACTGCGCAGCAGCGTGGTGCAGCTTTAGTTCAGAGTGATCACCGAGACGGTGTTGGCGTTGAAGTTGGTGACGTAAACCGTGGTGCCGTCGGGGCTGACGGCGAGCTCGGCGGGGCTGGTGCCCACGCCGATCGTGGTGACCACCGTGTTGGTGGCGGTGTCGATCACCGACACCGTGTTGTCGGTGAAGTTGGCGACGTAGACGCGGGTGCCGTCCGGGCTGATCGCCACCCCCTCGGGCCCCTGGCCGACGTCGATGCTGGTGACCACCGTGTTGGTGGTCGTGTCGATCACCGACACCGTGTTGTCCTCAGCGGTCGCGGCATTGGTGACGTAGACGTGGCTGCCGTCCGGGCTGACCGCGACGCCGTTCGCCAAGACGCCGACGGGAATCTCGGTGACGACTTCGTTTGTGGCGATGTCGATTACATACACCGCACCGGAATTGCCGACGAAGCCCGCAACGTAGACGCGGCTGCCGTCGGGGCTGACCGCCACGGCTTGCAGGCCGTTGGGTATATGGATGGAGGCGGTGACTTCGTTGCTGTTGCCGTCGATCACCGTCAGCGTTTCGGCGACGCTGGCGACATAGACCCGGGTGCCGTCCGGGCTGACGGCAAGGGCTTGCGGCACGGGCGGAACGTCGATGGTGGTGATGAGATCGTTTGCGTCGTCGAAGACATCGATCACCGACACGGTGTCACCGGTACAGTCGCTGCAACCGGTCTGGCTGCCCACGTAGGCGATGTCGCCGCCCAGGCCGAGCGCGACGCCGATCGGGCCGTCGGCCACCTGGATGGTGCCGATCACGGCGTTGGTGGTGGTGTCGATCACCGACACCGTGTCGGTGCCGTTGTTGGCCACATAGACGCGGGGGGCTCTGGGGGCGACCGCGATTCCGGCGGGTTTGTCGCCGACCTGGATGGTTTCGACCTGCGCGACGGTCAGTTCCACGCGGGTCGAACCGCTATGGAAGCTCGGAATGATCAGGCGCAGCAGTCGATGCACAAGGGATCCGGTGTGGTCGGTCGCGCGCACGGTGAAGGTGTCCGGGCCGGCGTAGCCGGCGGCGGGAACGTAAGTGAAAGTGCCATCCGGCGCCACGGTGACGGTTCCGTGCTTGGGTTTTCGGGTGACCGCCAGTTTGACGCGGTCGCCGTCCGGATCGCTGACGTCGAGGGCGCCGGTGATGGCTCCGTCGAGAACCTGCACGGTGTGCGCCGAGTCGTATGAGACGGTCGGCGACTCGTTGAACAACGTTTCGTGAACCTGGCGCCGCACCCAACCCCACAACGCCACCAGCACCGGTGGATGCGCGAGCGCAGGCGGGTGGGCGGGTGTGACTTCGGCCAGCGGAGTCGACACCGTCGCGGCGCGTTGTGGTGTCGGCACGGATTCCGTCGAGGTACGCACGGAAAGCCTTGGTGCGGCCGTGCTTTGGCTGTCTTCTTCGGTGGGGGGTGCGCGATCGTGGCCACGGGTCGACGACGTGATGCTCAACGCCGAGAGACGGGTCCGGGGTGCCGAGACATCGCGGGACAGCGGCGAAGAGCGTCGCTGTGTCGTCGCGGTCTCCGAATCGGAAGGATCGGTCGCTGACGTCTCATCGACGCTCTCGCTGAGGTCCGGCGTAGGCGTGCCACCCGAACTGCGCACGCTCGTCTCGGGCTTGGAACTGACCGCGGACGCATCCGAATCGTCCGAGTGTGACGCGGACTCTGAGGAGGAGACCGCAGAGCCGGAATCCGACGAATCCGCCGGCTCGGCATGCGCCGCAGCCGCAGCGGCGAGGGCCAGCCCGGCCGCGATGGCGAGCGCCCCAAGCCATTCGATGCTGTGGACTACGGCGCTTCGCTCAGTTGAATGTTCGGCCGCCGTGGATGCTGGGTTCACCCGTCGGCGCCGTTGCTTCCGGTGCTGCCGTTGTTGGTGCTGCCGGTGCCGCCTGGACCTCCGGGTCCTCCGGTACCGCCGGGTCCGGCGTTGCCACCGTCGCCACCATCGCCGCCGTTGCCGATGCCGCCCGCCGTCGCGTCGCCGCCGGCACCGCCGGCCCCGCCGTTCGCCGTAGCGCCAACCCCGACACCGCTGTTGCCGCCGTCACCGCCGTCGCCGCCCGTCGCGTCGCCGTTGTCGGAGACGGCTTCGCCGCCGCTGCCGCCGGTGCCGCCGGTGCCGAAGGATCCGGAGTCGCCCGCGGCACCGCCGTCGCCGCCGGTGGCGGTTCCGTCGCTGTCGTTGACCGTCGCGACGCCGCCGTGGCCGCCGTCGCCGCCGTTTCCGCTGAGTGCCCCGCCGTCGCCGCCCACGCCACCGGCGCCGCCCTCGGCGATGACGCCGTCGGCGTCCGTGGTGCGCGCGGCACCGCCGTCACCGCCCGTACCGCCGGAGCCGAGGAGACCGGTGTCACCGCCATTGCCGCCGTCGCCGCCGGTGGCATTGCAGGAGCAGATGCCGCCTTCGCCGCCGTCGCCCCCGTTGCCACCGTTGCCGGAGATCATGCCGCCGGTGCCGCCGTCACCACCGCGACCGCCGACGTGCGGGCTAGGTGCGTTGCCGGAGGGGCTGTCATCGCCCGCTCCGCCGTCGCCGCCGTTGCCAAACCATCCCGCGTCGCCGCCGTCGCCGCCACGCCCGCCGCTGGACCCTTCGGACCCGATGCCGCCGTCGGCGTCCCCGCCGTCCCCGCCGTCACCGACAATTCCGGCGTTGCCGCCGGTTCCGCCGGTTCCTCCGAGGGCGAAGCCGTTCTCGGCCTGAGCAACCCCGCTGCGACCGCCCTGCCCGCCGCTGCCAATTAGCGTTCCGCCGTGCCCGCCGTCGCCGCCGCGGCCGCCCACCACGATGCCCTGCGGCCCCACCGCGACGTTGGTCCCACGGCCGCCGATGCCACCCCAGCCACCGTCACCGATCCACCCGCCGTTGCCGCCGTTGCCGCCCCGGCCGCCGGTGACGAATCCGGTGGCCGTGCTGTCGCCGCCGTCGCCGCCGGGACCTCCGGCGGCGATCCCGAAGGCGGGAAACAGTCCGCCGTCGCCGCCGTTGCCGCCGTTACCGCCGACGCCCCCGTCACCGCCGGCGCCGCCCGCGCCACCCGTGCCGAAGAGCAGCGCACCCGGTCCGCCGTCACCGCCGTGTCCGGCTTGACCACCCAGTCCGTTGCCGCCCCTACCGCCAGGACCGCCATAGCCCCACAACAAACCGCCCGCGCCGCCGCGGCCACCGTCGGCGCCCGGTCCGCCGTTACCGCCCATGCCGCCATACCCGATCAGCAGCCCGCCGGGACCCCCTGCCCCGCCGGGTTGGCCCAAGGCCGTCCCAGCGCCGCCGGCCCCGCCGATCCCGATGAGCCAGCCCCCGCCTTGACCGGGCTGGCCCGGACCGCCGTCGGCGCCGTTGCAGATCAGGCCGCACCGGTCGGCCAGCAGCAGACCCAACACATCCGCGGGGGTGATTGCCGCCGCGGTCGGAGAGGCAAGCGCTGCGTCTGCGCCATCGTCAAGGACCAGGGCCGCTGGCTGTGCAAACACGGTGGGCGCGAAGAAGTTTGGGCCCCGCAATGACTCGATGAGGCCGGCGCTGGTGAGAGGCTCGATCGCGGTGACCGGCTTGATCGTGTCGATGGCGCCAACGGCGTCGCGTGGCGCGGCCCCGCTGCTCGCCGAATTCGGCGTGATCGAAACCGTCATGGCGGCGAGTGCCGGCGTGGCCGATTCGGTGCGCTGCGGTGGGGACGCGGGCGGCGGCGAGGAGGCCGCGCCCGACTGGGTCGCTGCAGGCGGGACCGCACCGGCCGCGGCCAGAATGCCCACGGCGAGCGTCGCTGTGAATTTCGATTTATTGTGGGCAAGCTCCACCGCCGCCCCCTAGTTTTTCCGGAGACGATCCCCAACCCGGTCATCGTGGCCGCGACCGCGTCTGGGCAAAAGAGTACTCGCAATGGCGGGTAAAGGGAATCCTCTGCCGACCTTCGTCTCCAGCAGGGGTTGAAGCGTTTATGTTCTCCGGCAACGCTTCTGCATTCGTCGGTGATGTGGTGGGGATCACCGCATTTCCGGCTCTGTTCGGCCGAGTTCACAGCCGATCTTCAGGCAGATCCCAGACTTCGGTCCTTCCATCGGAGACAGCGACGTTGGATCGCCGAGCGGATCTCGGCGGGACAGGGGAGTCAGCGCCGTAACCCGCGCCTGGAGGCAAGGTTGTGACGAGCGCACCAAGAACTGAACGTCCCACTTCGGCAACGCCGTTGCGTGCCCTGTTGGATCACGATGACCCCAAAGGGGTTTTCCAACAGCGCGTCGACGTTAACGAGTTCGCCGGCGGCATCCCTCAAGTGCCCGCACAAGTGCCGTCGGTGCGCATCGGCAACAGGTGGGTCAGCATCTTGTGGCTCGTCGCACTGGCGCTCCTCGGACTCGTCATCGTCATCGTGATCGCCCAGGAACTGCGAACATTCGGGTGGGTGCAGAACTTCATCGAGCGTTATCCGGGCACGACGGCCACCTACGCCGCGCCGGTGGAAACCGGCTTTCCGGCCTGGCTGCGTTGGCAGCACTTCTTCAACATCGTGTTCATGATGTTCATCATCCGATCGGGACAGCAGATTCTGGCCGATCATCCACGGCTCTACCTCAACTCGGGTTGCCGCCCGGGTTCGGAGTGGTTCCGCATGAGCCATCCGGTACCCGCCGACCGCACCGACAAGAACGACCCGCCCAGCCTGTGGACCTCCAAGGACGACGCCGTTTCCCTGCCAAAGCAACTGGGAATACCGGGGCTTCGCCACTCGATCGGCTTGGCCCGATGGTGGCACTTCAGCTTCGACCTGCTGTGGCTGGTCAACGGAGCCGTTTTCTACGTGCTGCTCTTCAGCACCGACCAATGGCACCGGCTCGTGCCCCAGTCGTGGACCGTGTTTCCCAACGCCCTATCGACAGTCGTTCAGTATGCGTCGCTGAACTTTCCGGCCAACGAAGGCTTCGCCGAATACAACGGCCTGCAGATACTGGCCTACTTCATCACGGTGTTCATCGCCGCGCCGCTGGCCTTCGCGACCGGCTTGCTGCAGGCTCCCGCCGTCGCCGCCCGGTTCGGGACGGGACGCGGTCCGCTGAACCGGCAGGTCGCGCGGACCGTCCACTTCATCGTGCTGATCTGGATGCTGGTTTTCATCGCCGCCCACGTCGCGATGGTGTTTCTCACCGGTGCCGTCGGCAACCTCAACCACATGACGTTGGGGACCGATACCCAGTCGCCGTGGGCCCTCGTCATATTCGGGGCGGCTGCCCTCTTCCTGACCGTGCTCTGGCTGATCGCCACTCCGGTGACGCTTCGCTACCCGAGAGCCGTTCAGCACACCGGGCGATTCATCGTCGGATGGGCCAAGGCAGGGCTGGAACGCGTACACCCCAAGGCTTCATATCGCGCAAAGGACATCACGCCCTACCACTGGGCCAACGGCCGGATACCCGACACCGAGCACTGGCGCCGGCTGCGGGCCACCGGGTGGGCCGACTACTCGCTGCGCATCGCAGGCCTGGTCGAAAACTCGGTGGACCTGTCCTACAGCCAGATCTTGGCACTGCCCAAGCACGAACAGATCACCCAGCATTACTGCATTCAGGGCTGGTCGGGCGTGGCCGAATGGGCAGGTGTGCGCATGCGCGACATCATCGACATCGTGCGGCCCCTGCCGACCGCTCGGTGGGTGGTGTTCTACTCCTTCGGCAACGGGCCCGAACCCGACACCGGACGGTATTACGACTGCCACCGCATCGAGCACATGCGCGAGCCCATGGCGCTGCTCGCCTACGAGATGAACGGCGACCCGCTGCCGGATGCGCACGGCGCGCCGCTGCGCCTGCGCAACGAACTCGAGCTCGGCTTCAAACAGGTCAAGTGGATCGAAGCCATCGAGTTCGTGGCGAGCTTCAAAGACGTCGGCTGGGGCCATGGTGGTTACAACGAAGACCACGAGTACTTCGGCTACCGAATGCCGATCTAGCTGTGCCGCATCGCCACAGCTTCAGTTCAGGAGGTTAGAAATGAAACTCCGACCGATCGCGGGCATGGTTGTCGCCGCCGGCGCTGTCGCCATCGCGTTGGCGCCCGTCGCTCAAGCCGACACGGCAGTGCAACCCGTTGCCCAACAACAGATCCAGCCCGCACCGATGACGTGCAATTGGACCAGGGCCGGCAGCGTGTGCACGTCGCCGGGCAACGCCGAGATCAACGACGCACCGCCGTTCGTCAACAACTATCCGATGTACGGATTCTTCCCCTGGATCTTGTGAGGTCGCGATGCGATGATCACGACTGTTGAACGTTCTCAGGCGCATCCCCTGGCGCATCGAAGCCCTGTCCGGCCCCGACGCGGCCGCGATCGTCGAGCCGCTGTTCCGCGAGTATCTCGACTGGATACTCGTGCGGTTCACCGTCGACCTCGGCGCGGAGTCGATCGATCCTGACGGCTCAGCCGAGCGCGCCTACTTCGCGGAGACCCAACGGTTCCTCGGTCCGCGGGCCAGACTGCTGGTTGCCCGGTTCGACGACGAGCTCGTCGGCGTCGGCGCCTTCAAACCCACCGACGATGAGCGAACCGCCGAGATCAAGCGGATGTTCGTGCGGCCTTCTGCACGCGGCAGCGGCATCGCGCGAGCCTTGCTCAACCGACTGCTCAGCGACGCGCGGTCCGAGGGCTACACCAGGGTGCGCCTGGAGACCATGAGCTTCATGACCGAAGCACATTCGCTGTACCGGTCGGTCGGTGCCCGAGAAATCGATCCGTTCGAGGGGTCCGAAGCCGGCAACGTCGGACTGGCCGCAGCCACGACGTACCTGGAGCTGCCCCTCTAACCACATACGATCGGGTACCAGTGGGTATGCCTTCTGTCGGACCGCGGTTCTACGCTCGAAAGTCACTGCACCCGAAAGGATCCTGCGTGCCCCGAACAACACCCTGGGCAGGGGACCCGGTCTGGCTGGCCGACGTCCTGCGTGCTGAAGGTATCGAACTGGTCGAGTTTCCCGGATGGCAGAACCGCGGGCACGGCGACTTCAAGGACATCCGCGGCGTCATGGTGCACCACACCGGATCGGACAACGCCACCGCCGCATCGATCGCCTACGGCCGTCCCGACCTTCGCGGCCCGTTGTCACAACTGCACATCGCGCGCGACGGCACAGTCACCGTCGTGGCGGTGGGCGTCGCGTGGCATGCGGGCCGCGGCATGTACCCGTGGATTCCGACCAACATGGGCAACTGGCACCTGATCGGTATCGAATGCGCCAACAGCGGAACCAGCCCGACCGCCCCGCATCGCCACAACTGGCCTGATGCACAGTATTTCGCGCTGGTGAAGTGCTGTGCGGCGATCAACCGCAGGCTGTCGCAGACCGCTGCACGCACGATCGGGCACAAGGAGTACGCGGGCCGTGCCCAAGGCAAGTGGGATCCCGGCGCGATCGACATGGACCTCCTGCGCCGCGATATCCAGGCCCAGATCGGCGACATCTCGCGCTCGGCGCCGACGCCGCGCCCACCCGTGCCCGTCGGCGAGTACGCCGACGTGCTGCTGTTCCGCGGCACCGAGGGACCGCTGGTCGCCGAACTGCAGCGCCTGCTCAGGTCTGCACATCCCGAGTTCGCCGGCCACCTTGCGGTCGACGGTGACTTCGGCCCCGAAACCGAAGCCGCTGTCAGGGTATTTCAGCGCCGCACCCCGGGATTGAAGGTGGACGGCATCGTCGGGCCGGCCACCGCCGCCGCGCTGCGGTTGAACCCGGCGCCCGCGACGGCCGTCACCGCGTAGCTTCGCCTCCTCCGGTCCAGCAACACCCGCCGCCCGCCGCAGAGCGGCACTACCGCCCGCATGGCCGGTCCAGGTCACGGCGAGCGAAGCGCCCGCCGGTTGCCTCCCCGAGGACGACGCGAAAGCCTGGCCGCCTGAACATGATTCGCGCGTAGAATGCTCAAATGGCAGTGCTGCTGCGTCCTGGTGACAGCAATGATCTCGTCCGGCTGCTGCAAGCCCGGCTGAATCGCGACTATCCGCTGTATTCCAATCTGGTCGTCGACGGCGTCTACGGTCCCGCCACAACCGGCGTGGTCCGGGAGTTCCAGCGCCGTTCCGGTCTCGACGTCGACGGCATCGCCGGCCCGCAGACGCTCGGGCGCCTCGGACTCAACTTCGACCAACCACCTCCGCTGCCGACGTCGCTGCCGTTCTTCTACTGTGCTTCTGGCACATGGCAGACGCCGTTCACGGGACCCCAATTCGACGTCGGGTGGCAGCTCGAGCAGAGGGGTATAGTCCGCAACCAACCGGTCGGCTATCCCGCCGCCGGCTTCCTGTACCCCAATCCGTTCTTGAGCTACAACGAGTCCGTCGCGCTCGGTGTCGCCGAACTCGTGCGGCTCATCCTGATGAACGCCGGGCGGTTCTATCTGTGCGGCTACAGCCAGGGCGCCGAAGTGGTGGTGCGAACCCTCGGGTTCATGCTGCCGGGGCAGCCACTGGCGCATCGCGCCGACGACCTCATCGCGGTCATCCAGTTCGGCAGCCCCTGCCGGCCCCCTGGTTCCACGTTGTTGGGCGACAACCCGCCGGGGGCCGGTATCGCCGGTTTCTATACTCCGGACCAATTCCGTTCGCGTACATACGATTTCGTACTGACCGGTGACATGTACGCCACGACCACCGATGACACCTTGCTGCACCTCGGCTACGAGGCGCTCACCCCGTTGGAGTTGGAGCTGCCTTTCGCACTCGAGATCCTCTCGTTGATTCAGAGCAACGAGTTCCTGGCTTTATTGAACCTGGCCAACACGCCGGAGACCTTCGTCAAGGTCATCCAAACGGCGGTGGTGGTCGGCGACTTCTTGATCCGCAATCCGCACGTTCATTATCACGACTGGGTGGGATTCGGCGGGCAGACCGGGGTGCAGCGGGCGGTGCAGATCGTCGCGACCGCACCGGCCAACCTGTGACGGTCGAGCGTAATCGCATAAAGCGGCCTGCAGAACAACTATTGCGCTTCAACAAATATTATCTATCCATTGAGCGAACAGAGCGATGTTTGGCCTAATACGCGAATTGAATTTGCAGACGCAATAATTGTGGCACATCGTAGGTGCCGAAATTCCGTAAGAGTCATTTTGTACATGGTGCATGTCCAGTAGAAAAGCCAAAAGATTTTCGCGAAAATAGTCCGCGGACTGGCGCCGCCGTGTAACGATTCCAGGCTCATCCGTGCATGAAAGAAAGATACCGAAATGAATGTAAGAATTGCCGGGTTGGCGCTCGGTGGAATGGCGGCGTGTGCGCTGTTGTGCGCTCCGGTAGCCGGCGCGAGTCCCGAGGACGCCTTCCTCGACGTCCTCGGCGACGCCGGTGTCACCTGGCCGGGAGCCACTCCCGAGAACATGGTCGAAGCGGGTCACGGGGTATGTCAGGACTGGGCCAACGGTGCCACCCTTGAGGGTGAGATCGCCGGTCTCGCCGAGTATCTCGACCCGCACGACGCGGGCGTGCTCGTCGGCGCGGCCACGGCTGCGTTCTGCCCGGAGTACGAATCTATAGTCAACGAAGGCTGATTCCTCTTCGAACGGGTCAGCGCCGTTCCGTCGGGCACGGTGGGGGCTGCGCCCGCACCGCGCCCGGGCAGACGGATCAGACGAAGGGTGGGGTATGCGGTTTCGGATTGCGGTTGTGCTGGCGTGTGCGTTGATAGCCGTCGGATGCGGTGATGCTTCGGAACCCGAGAGCACCGGCACCGCGCAGCCCCCGACATCGTCGCCGGAATCCGGGCATGACGACGACGTCGCCGCAGACGGCAAGATGGTCGTCTTCTACGACGCCGCCCAAAGCCCCGAGGCGATCAACGGGCGCGCGATCATGCAGGACAACGATCTGCTCGAAGACCTCGCCGACGACATCAACCAGACGCTCAAGCTGCCCCACGACATTTCGCTGCGCGGCTCGCAATGCGATGAACCCAACGCGTTCTGGGACGCGAGCGCCAACACCATCACGCTGTGCTACGAGGACGCCGACTCGGCCCAGCAGATCTTCACCGAAGCCGGCGACCCCGACCCCACCGCGTCGGCGCTCAACTCCGAGTACGCGACGTTCTATCACGAGGTCGGCCACATGGTGATCACCATCTATGACCTCCCGGTCACCGGGCGCGAGGAGGACGTGGCCGACCAGCTTGCCGCCTACGTGCTCCTGACCCCCGCCGAAGACGGCAAGACGGATCCGGAGTCGGTACAGGCGGTCAAGGATTTTGCGTTCGCGTTCGGGGCGTCCGGCGCTGAGGCGATCGAGTTGGACGCCGAGGATTTCGCCGACGTGCACTCCTTGGACGAGACCCGCATGTACAACCTCGAGTGCTGGATCTACGGTTCGGATCCGGAAGCGAACGCCGACATGGTTTCTGCCGATCAGCTGCCTGAAGACCGCGCGTCGGGGTGCGAGGAGGAGTGGACGCAGCTTGAGAAGGCGTGGTCCACGTTGCTCGATCCCTACCTCAAGTAGTCAGCCGTTCGCGCCGTTGCTGCCACCCGGAAAACCTCCGCTGCCGCCGGCCCCACCGGGCGACCCGCCATCGCCGCCGTCACCGCCTCCGCCGACGCCGCCGTTTCCACCGTCACCGCCGTCGCCGCCGACGCGGTCTGATGCGGTACCGAGCGCTGAGCCGCCCTTGCCGCCGGTACCCCCGGCCGACAAGACGCCACCATTGCCGCCGTTCCCGCCGTCGCCCCCGTCGGCGCTGCTGAGGGCGCCGTTGGCGGTCGCGGTGCCGCCGGTTCCGCCAGATCCGCCGTCTCCGTTGACAACCCCGCCATGGCCGCCGTCGCCACCGTCCCCGCCGACGGTGTCGAGGAATCCCGTGGCCGCCCCGCCTGTGCCGCCGGCACCGCCCGCGCCGCTGACCCCTGTGCTGCCGCCCGCGCCGCCGTCGCCGCCCTGGGTGCTGCTGCTGTGCAGGTCCAACGCCGTCGCGTCGCCGCCGCCACCCCCGGCGCCGGAATCGCCGACACCGACGACACTTCCGCCGTTTCCGCCGGTTCCACCGACCACGTCGCCGTTGTCGCCGGTGCTCTGAGCCGTGCCGCCCGCGCCGCCGTCGCCCGCGTTGCCGTTGAGGCCGGTGCTGCCTCCGTTGCCGCCGGCACCGCCCACGACATCCTCGAACCCTTGCGCGCCGCCACCGTCGCCGCCGACGGCGCCGCCACCGATCAGCAGCCCGCCGTTGCCGCCGTTCCCGCCGGATCCACCGGACGCGTCGCTGCCGTTCTGTCCCAGCGCGGTACCGCCGTCGCCGCCTGCGCCGCCACTTCCGATGAGCTTGGCGCTGCCGCCGTCGCCGCCGTCACCCGCGGTGCCTTCGTCGGTGAACATCGAATTCGCGTCGCCACCAACGCCTCCCGCGCCGGCGTCGCCCACGAGTCCGGCTTGGCCACCGCCACCGCCGTCCCCACCGGTGGCGGCACCGCGGCCGCTCGACGCATCACCGCCGGCCCCGCCGTGACCGCCGGTTCCCATCAACACGCCGCCGTTGCCGCCGCTGCCACCGGTACCGGCGACGGTGTCCGCGAACCCGTTGGCGGTTCCGCCCGCGCCGCCGTTGCCCCCGGGACCGATGAGCCCGACAAAGCCGCCGTCGCCGCCGACGCCGGCGATGGTGCCGACCGAATGCAGGTCGAGGGAGTCCGCGGTGCCGCCGGCGCCCCCGTTGCCCGCAGTGCCGATACCCAACACGATTCCGCCGCTGCCGCCCGCCCCGCCGAGCGCGACACCGCTGTCGTCGTTCGTTTTCGCCGTTCCTCCGGCGCCGCCGTCCCCGGCACGGCCGAACAGTCCGGTGAGTCCTCCGGCGCCGCCGGCTCCTCCGGTGGCGTTCTGCCCGCCTTCGGCGTTACCCCCTCGGCCGCCGGAGCCGCCGTTGCCGAACAGGATGCCGCCACGGCCGCCATCGCCAGCCACACCACCAATCACGTTGCCGGTCAACTGAATAACGTCGATCCCATCGCCGCCTTTGCCGCCGTTGCCGATGAGACCGGCGTCCCCGCCCCGGCCACCGGGGCCCCCGTCGCCACCGTTGCCGAACAGCAGGCCACCCCGCCCGCCGGCTTGGCCGGGTGCGACACCGTCGGCGCCGTTGCCGATGAGCAGTCCCGCGTTCTGCCCGGGTTGGCTGCCGTCGCCGATGAAGAAGGCGATGAAGTCGGTCACGATGTCGGCGGGCGATGCCAGGGCCAGCGCGGCGGGTGCCCCGTCCGACGCCGAAGGTGCACCGCCGGTTCCGATCAGCGCGGCCGGTCGACGAGCCTGAAGCAGCGCCGTGTCGGGGCGGTCCGGTCCGGCCGAGGTGGAGGCGTCGTGGAGATCGGCGGGCGGTTGAATCGCCGCGGGAAAGCCCAACGGCGCCAACGTATCCGCGACTTCGGTGACACGCGCCGCTCTGCTCCCCGGCACGCCGACGATGGCGTTGGGAGTCATCGGCGCGACGACGGCCGCCGAGGGTAGGGCAGTCGCCGCTCCGAGCGACTTCACCGGAGACGCCGACGGGGGAGGGCTACCGGAGCCGGTGCTGGGCACAGCGAGAATCCCGGCTGCCATCACGACAGTCGCCATGGATCTGTGCGGCGAAAAGGCCATCGCCGACCTCCCAGCGCCAGCCCGAACTCGGCTGACCGGGAAAGTGTCCCACCGTGGCATCAGCGCCGGGCGAGACTTGCAAAAGTCGCGCTCGAAACGTCGTTCCGAAGCGCGCCGGCGTCAGTAGCCGGGCGTTACGACTTCGGCGAGTTGCTGCTCGGGTTCCTGCGGTGGAACCGGTGCGGGCATGTTCGGCTGCGGGGAGCTCGCCTGGCCGCCCGTCGGGCCGCCGCACTCGCTGCCGCTGACTCCAGGAGGACACAAGCTCGGGCTTTCGCCTGTGGTCTGGGAATCCGCGGGCGCCGACGTATGCGCGGAGTCGGACGCCGAAGTGGGCGTCGCCGCCGACCCCGGCGAGTTCGGCACCATATAAGGAACGCAGTGGCCGCTGTAAAGGTCCTGTTCCTCGCCGTTCGGGCAGTTGGCGAGATGCGCGGGCGGGACGGCGGGGGCGGCCAGCGACACTCCGACAATCGGTGCCGCCGCCGCGAGCGCGAACCCGCCGACGAAGATCACTCGCCGCGCCAACAAAGAGATGGAACCCATTGATCACCCTTCATATCGGGGGTTGAGGTATGTCGACCATTATCGCGTGGGTTGCTCGAAAATTCGCTTTAACTCGACGACAACCCCGAGGACCTGCCGATATACCGAACATGGTGGGCCCCGAGAACGGCCTCGCGGTGCCGTCGATGCAGCGGGTTGACGAAGTCGATACTCTAGCGGCGGGGTTCAGACTGCAGCCTTGAGACGTTGACCGAGGCTGCTTTGTGGGCGCCGCGAAGCAAGAGGTGAGGCTTGGACGGACAGCTTTGTACCGAGAATTGGGTCGGACGCGTGGCGGTGGTCGCCGCGTCCGGTGACCTCGACATGCTCACGGCCCCGCAATTGAAGGACGCGGTTGACGCCGCTCTGGGCAAGGACCCTGCCGGTTTGATCGTCGACCTGACGCAGGTGGACTTTCTCGGTTCGGCGGGGATGCAGGTGTTGATGGAGGCCCACAACCACGTCGACGGCACCGAGACACGGTTCGCTGTCGTTGCCGAAGGCCCCGCGACCAGCCGACCGCTCAAGATCACCGGGATCGCGAACCTGATCGACATGTACTCCTCGGTCGAGGTCGCCCTCGAGAACTTTGCCGCATGACTTCCGGCGCCGCTGGGTAATCAGTTGGCACGATGACCGAGTCGAATCGCTACGCGGACGCGATGGACGCGAGCCTCCTCCGGAACGACACTGCCGACGCACGTAACGTCGCGCAGTTTCGATCTGAGCTGTCCGGTTGGCTACGCAGCCATTTCGTGCTCGATGCCACCAGGCTCAACGACGTGATCCTGGCGGTCAACGAGGCGCTGACCAACGCGGCGGAGTTCGCTTACGCCGGGCGCAACGGCACGATGACGATGCACGCCCGCCACCACGCCGCCGACCGGCAGCTCGAGGTGGTGGTGTCCGATCGCGGCAGGTGGCGCCACGTCGACCCCAGGTCGCGCCCCAACACCCGAGGCCGCGGCATCCCGTTGATGCAGGCGCTGGCCGACCGCACGACCATCTCCAAAGCGGAGACCGGCACCCAGGTGCGCTTGCAGTTCGACGACTGCGCCGCGGTCGAGAGTGCCTGCACCTCGCCAGCCTGACCCGTTCGGGTGACGCCCATCACTTTTAAGCGGCTTGATTACGCTTGCGCGCGAACGCATCCCAGCATGTCGGCTGTGATTTGGCGCTCACTTTTCGGCCCTCAACCTGAGAGCGCGTCACCTCGCCGAATCCCGATTCGCACACGAACCGTTTACGGCGGCGGCAAAAGCGCACGTTAAGCAGACGTTACTGAACGACCCTGAAGGGTAACGAATCGGTAACGAAGAAATTCCTAAGCGGTGTCTGAGAGTTATCGGCGATCGCGACCGGTCGCCGTCCGCGGCGAGGAAAAACTGTCGGTGACCATCGCTAGACTCGGATGAAAATCACGCCCAAAGGCGTAGTAACACTTGGAATCTAGGGCCGGTGAACGCCAAGACCGGCGGAGGTACCGATTACGAAATGGCTAACGTTATGACGCCGGTGATGCAGGCGAAGACTACTGGTTCGAAAGTGACTGAAGGTGTTCACGGCGGCCCGGATGTGAGCTTGGTGGGATCCGCGCCGGTGCGTCGTGGTCCGATCGGCGATATCGCCGCGGCCGACGGTGTGATCGTGGTCGCCAACTACGGCGACGACAGCATCGCGGTGCTCAACGCGGCCACGCTGGCCGTGGAGAGCATCATCGCGGTGCCAGGCGAACCCGTCGCGGTGGCCGTCGCCGACGACCGGGCCTACGTCAGCACCTCGTCGTGGACACACGACGAGATCGCGGTCGTCGACCTCACCGCCAAGAGCGTGATCGCGACATACGACCTCGCCTTCAACGTCACGGCACTGACCGTCAGCCCCGACGGCAAGCGGGTGTTTGCCGGGCGGACCGGTGACGGCTACGCCGACGTGGCCGTCATCGACGTGCCCGCGGAGCGCATGGGCACCATCGACATCGCCACCGGTGCGGGTATCGGCATCGACGCCGTGGAACGCGACGCCACCGGCAAGCGCCTGTACGTGGGCACCACCGACGCCCGCGGCGGCGCGCTCGTCGTCGTCAACGTGGAGACCGCGCGCGTCGAGCGCACCGTGCAGCTCGGCGCGCCGATCCGGGACGTCGCCGTCGCCGACGGCACCGTCTACGTGCTGACGTCGGACCGCGCCCGCGGCGGCGTCGTGCACGTGGTCGCCCGGGCCACCGGCCGGATCACCGGAACCATCCAACTCGGGGGCGCGCCCACCCAGCTGACCATGGGTGCGAACGACACCCACGCATACGTCGTCGACTACGACAGGGTCGCGGTGCTGTGCACGCTCACCCACAAGGTCATCGACACGCTCATGGTGGGCGCTCGGCCGTCGAGCGTCGCGGTGGGCGCCGGCGGTACTCGCCTGAATGTCGCGGACTACACCGGCGTCGTCAGCGCATACCACGTCGAGACGGCCACACCGCTGATGTACTCGGATTTCGTGGCCACCGACCCCATCGTGATGCCCGAGGTCGCCGACCTAGAGCCGGCCACCGCCTAACGCCGGCCGCGCCGGCGGGGAAATTTTTCGCAGAGCCGTTGAACCTCTGTTGCGGTTGCCCCGTTGAACCGCTGTGAAGGCCACCGGGGCCTTCACAGAGGGAAA
The DNA here is from genome assembly GCF_010725725.1 of Mycolicibacterium pulveris. Lineage (NCBI taxonomy): Bacteria > Bacillati > Actinomycetota > Actinomycetes > Mycobacteriales > Mycobacteriaceae > Mycobacterium > Mycolicibacterium pulveris. Next base: position 3,482,308 of record NZ_AP022599.1, read on the forward strand.
GGGGCGCGGCCATGCGCGCGACGCTGTTGATACTGGCCGGGATCGCCGCGGCGGCCTGCGGGGCGATTGCCGTGCCCGTCGCGTCGGCGGCCGAATCGGCGGAGCTGACGATCGCCACCCTGGAGGCGCAGGGGTTCGACGTGAAGGTCAACAAGATCGGCAGCGCATCGCTGGACGAATGCGTGATCACCGATATCCGGAAGCCAAGGGAGCGAACGGAATTGGTGCGCCGCGGGGACGACCTGGTCCAGGTGGTCACCCAGCGGTCGATCACCGTCACGGCCGACTGTTCGCGGCGCTGACTCAGCGATTTGGGCGTAGTTGGTCACGCTCACCGTGACCAACTACGCCCAAATCACCAGCTAGTGGCGGCGACAGTCCAGCGAGACCGAGATCGGTTGGCTGATGGTCACCGGAAACAGCACGCCGTCGTTTCGACCGCCCAGCAGCGGCATCAACTGGGTGAACTCCTGCGGATTGCGGACGCTGGTGACCACGCACTCCGACATCGGGGCGGTGCCGATCTTGTCGATCGTGACGTTGTAGCCCCTGTCCTGCAGCCTGTTGATCACTTCCTGGGCTGAATCGCCGTCATCGGCGGCCGCGACGCCGGCAGGTGCGGCGATCGCCGCGTATGCGACGGCCGCAGCCCCGGCGAGGATCCATGTGGTCCGCATGAGCTCAATGATCCCTCATCAGCGCTCGGCGCGCTGATAAGCGGTCACGACCGCGGCACCGCCGAGCCCGATGTTGTGCTGCAGCGCGGCGTTGACGCCGTCGACCTGACGCTTGTCGGCGGTGCCGCGCAGCTGCCACGTCAACTCGGCACATTGGGCCAACCCCGTCGCTCCCAGCGGATGGCCCTTGGAGATCAGCCCGCCCGACGGGTTGACGACCCAGCGCCCGCCGTAGGTGGTGTCATTGTTGTCGATCAGCTTCGGCGCTTCGCCCTCGGCGCACAGTCCCAGCGCCTCGTAGAGCAGCAACTCGTTGGCCGAGAAGCAGTCGTGCAATTCGATCACCTGGAAGTCGGCCGGTCCAAGCCCGGACTGCTCGTAAACCTGGTGTGCGGCTTGCACGTTCATGTCGTAGCCGATGAGGTTCTTGGCCGAGCCGTCGAAGCTCGACTGGAAGTCGGTGGTCATCGCCTGCCCGACGATCTCCACGGCCTGGCCGGCCAGGTTGTGCTTGTCGACGAACGCCTCGCTGGCCACGATCGCCGCGCCCGAACCGTCGGAGGTCGGTGAGCACTGCAGCTTGGTCAGCGGATCGGAGATCATCTTCGCCGCCAGGATGTCCTCGAGGGTGTACTCCTCCTGGAACTGCGCGTACGGGTTGTTCACCGAGTGCTTGTGGTTCTTCAGCCCGATCTTCGCGAAATGCTCAGCGGTGCTGCCGTGTTGGCGCATGTGTTCGCGACCGGCCGCACCGAACATCCACGGCGCCACCGGAAAAGCGAACTCGTCGATCTCGGCCATCGCCTTGACGTGCTTGCCCATCGGGGACTCACGGTCCTCGTAGCCGCCCTGCAGCGAGCCGGGCTGCATCTTCTCGAAGCCGAGTGCGATCACGCAGTCGGCGAGCCCGCCGCGGATTGTCTGCGCGGCAAGGAACAGCGCCGTGGAACCCGTCGAGCAGTTGTTGTTGACGTTGGCGATCGGGATACCGGTCATGCCGAGCTCGTAGAGCGCCCGGTTGCCCGAGGTGGAATCACCCGCCACGTAGCCGACGAAGCCCTGCTGGACTTCCGAATAGTCGATGCCCGCGTCCTCGAGTGCCTTGGTGCCGGACTCCTTGGCCATCTGCGGGTAGTCCCAGCCCTCGCGACGGCCCGGCTTCTCGAACTTCGTCATCCCGACGCCGACGACATAAACCCGGTTTGGCATCTCTAGTTCCTTTCGCTGCGCTCTGCACACCCTAATCGCACGAGAAGACGCGTAGTCGACCAATTGCGGCACCAAAACCGCGACTTTGCGTCTGCTCGGCGGCAAGGAGGGGTACAACAGGTAGAACGTGTTCTAGTTTTGTCAGGAGGCGCTATGGGGTTGCGGGTCGTGCAGTGGGCCACCGGAGGGGTCGGCATCGCGGCCATCAAGGGTGTGCTCGAGCACCCCGACCTTGAACTCGCGGGCTGCTGGGTGCACTCCGCGGAGAAGGCAGGCAAGGACGTCGGCGAGATCATCGACGGCCCCGGCGCCGAACCGCTGGGTGTCACGGCCACCAACAGCATCGACGACATCCTGGCGCTGGACGCCGACGCGGTCGTCTACGCCCCGCTGCTGCCCAACCCCGACGAGGTGGCCGCGCTGTTGCGCTCGGGCAAGAACGTGGTGACACCCGTCGGCTGGATCTATCCGAGCGAACGGCAGGCCGCGCCGCTGAAGGCCGCCGCGCTGGAGGGCAACGCGACGCTGCATGGCACCGGGATCGCGCCCGGCGGCATCAGCGAAAAGTTCCCGTTGATGTTTTCGGTCATGTCGACGGGGGTGACATTTGTTCGCGCGGAGGAGTTTTCGGATCTTCGCACCTACGAGGCGCCCGACGTGGTGCGCCATGTGATGGGCTTCGGCGAGGTACCCGACAAGGCGCTGAGCGGGCCGATGCAGAAGCTGCTCGACGGCGGCTTCATCCAGGCGGTTCAGATGTGCGTCGACAAGATCGGGTTTCGTGCCGAGCCGAAAATCCGTTCGTCACAAGAGATCGCCGTGGCCACGGCGCCGATCCCGTCGCCGATCGGCGAGATCGAGCCCGGGCAGGTCGCGGGCCGCAAGTTCCACTGGGAGGCGTTGGTCGACAACGAGCCCGTCGTGCGGATCACGGTGAACTGGCTGATGGGAGAGGACAACCTCGACCCGGCGTGGACGTTCGGCCCCGAAGGGCAGCGCTATGAGATCGAGGTGCGGGGCAACCCCGACATCTCGGTGTGCATCAAGGGTTTTCAGTCGGAGGTCGGCGGCCAGGGCCCGGAATACGGCGTCGTCGGGACCGCCGCGCACTGCGTGAACTCCATCCCCGCGGTGTGCGCGGCCGCTCCCGGCATCGCGACGTACCTGGATCTGCCGTTGATCAGCGGCAAGGCCGCCCCGCAATTGGGCTGACGAACCGGGCTTAGGCCCGCGTCGGCGCGCGCAGCGCCGCGGGAAACGCCACCAGGTTCAACAGCAGCACGATCACGACCGGCCAGATCGCGGATGAGCCCTGGGCGATACCGCCCAGGACGGCGCCGAACGCCGCGGTGGCGACGGCGACGAACACCGCGGAGAACCCCATCAGGGTCGCGCGCTGGTGTTCGGCGGCGAAGATGTTGATCCACGTGGTTGCGGCGGTGAGGATCGCCTGGTTGGCCACCGTCGCCAGCAGGATCACGATGCCGTGCATCCACGGTTCGGACCAGGCGTCGATTGCCTCACCCACGATGCAGAGCACCGCAGCGCACGAACTGACCCCTGCGCTGGCGACCAGCATGCCGCGCGCCGCGAACCTGGTGCGGTGCACGAAGCCCCACAGCGGCGCTCCGACGATCAGACCTGCGCTGGTGGCGATTACCAGGATATGCAGGGTTCCGGCCTCGTCGGCGTGATCCTCCGCCGTATGCAGGCTGTAGAACGTCGAGCCAAGGGCGATCGGAACGAACAGCAATTGGACGACCACGTAGCGGCGAAACCAGTCGTGACTGCGTGCGATGGCGAGACCGTCCCGATAAATTTCGCGTAATTGCCGCACCGCCCGCGCCGAATGCGAATGGATCGGTCCGATGAAAATTCCGACGACCCCGGCGGCCACCAATCCCGCCGTGCCCAGCCATAACAAGTCGACGTGGCTGGTAAGTGGGTCTCTGCTTTCCAGAACCGGCAGCACCATGACGGCGGTCAGAATGGCGACGACCGCTCCGGCGGCGCTTTGATTCAGTATCAGATCGCCGCGACGAATTTCGTCCAATTTGCTGGATAGCACGTCAGAAAAGGCAATTCGCGATACCCCACTGGCGACGCCGAGCGCCACCGATGTGGTCAGAAAAATCGGCGCAATTCCGGTCCCCGCCACGGCGGCCATCCCGTTGACCACCAACATTGCCGCCATGACCAACGACGTTGCCACCAGGACCAGATGTCGCTGGTGCCGCGAGCGTTCCAGCACAAACGGCGACATCGAGTTCCCGAGGATCGCGCCGATGCTGTACGCAGGGAACACCAAGGCCGCGGCCCACAAGCTTCCGTGTTGCGCACAGATAAACGGCAGTACGACCGCGATATTCGCGAGTTGCATGCCGGTCGTGTAGAAAGTTCCCTGCGTCAGCAGAACCCCGTAGCGGTCGGCACGCGCATTTACGTAACCATCAGCAGACATACGGAATCTGCGCAAGAGCCTACTAGCGTCTGACTATCCGTAATGCGAAATAGAGAACTTTGCTGACGTGCACTCTCTGATTTTCTGTGATTTTTTGCGCCTGGGCAAAAGTCGCATTGTTAGCTTCGTCGGTAGAAAATCTGGCACACTCGCCGTCTGTGATGAAACGCGCGCTGGTGCTCGCCGGCGGTGGGCTGGCCGGAATCGCCTGGGAAACCGGAATTCTGACGGGGATCGCCGACGAGTCGCCGCAGACGGCGAAGGCTTTGGTGGAGTCGGAGGTGCTGGTCGGCACCTCGGCGGGCTCGGCGGTCGCGGCGCAGTTGTCCAGCGGCCTGAGCTTGGCCGCCCTCTACCAGCGGCAGACCGCCCCGATGTCGGCCGAGCTCAGCCCGGGCGCGGGCGTCGACGACATCACCGAGCTGTTTCTCACCGCGATCACCCAGCCGGGCACCAAGGCCGAACAGCTGCAGAGGATCGGCGCCGTCGCGGCCTCGACCCCGACCGTGCCCGAACCCGTGCGCCGCGAGGTGATCGCCCACCGGCTGCCCAGCCACCGCTGGCCGGACCGACACCTTCGCATCAGCGCGATCGACATCGCCACAGGCGAACTCGTCGCATTCGACCGGACATCCGGTGTCGAGTTGGTCGACGCGGTCGCCGCGAGTTGCGCCGTGCCTGGCGTGTGGCCGCCGGTCACCATCGGCGACCGTCGCTACATGGACGGCGGTGTCGGCAGCTCGGTGAACATGGTCCTGGCCGCGGATTGCGACGTCGCGGTGGTGTTGGTTCCGCAGGGCGAATCGACGCCTGCGCCGTTCGGCGTCAGCACCTCCGAGGAGATCGGCGCGTTCGACGGGGCGGCGTTCGCGGTGTTCGCCGACGGCGCGTCGCTGCGGGCCTTCGGCAAGGATCCGCTCGATCCGCGCTGCCGCATACCGTCGGCCTCGGCGGGCCGGCGCCAGGGCAGGCGAGTAGCGAGCGAGATCGCTGACTTTCTCGCGCGCTGAATCAGTCGTCCGGCGTGGATGTTTCGGGATTTTCGCCGTTGTCGAGTGCCTCGGCGGCCAACGTACGACCAACCTCGATCACCTCTGCGGCGCGGTGGAAATCCAGGCTGCGGCATGCGCTGCGCGGCACCTCGATCAACAGGTCGGGCGGATAGTTGGCCAGCTGATGGCGCGCCAGCGCCGCCTGGGCGATGTCGATGCTGCGGTTCATCACCTCGAAGCTGCCCAGCTTGGGCACCGTCGCTTCCTTGGTGGCATCGACCAGTTCCGCTTCGCTGTCGGTGGCAGCGGATTCCGAACCTGTTCGCACCGCGCTCGACTCGAACAGCGACGTGGTGCTGCGCCACACTCTGGTCAGCCACTCGGTGGTCCTCGGGCCGGCATCGTCGACGTCGTCGGTACCGCCGGATTCGCTGCCCGCCAACGAAACCGCGATCGTGAGGTCGGCGTTGACGGCCGCGATCGGCGCCATCGGCAGCGGATCGAGGATTCCCCCGTCGGCGAGCAGCCGGCCGTCGAGCACATGCGGGGCGATCACCCCGGGAATGGCGATCGACGCGCGGATCGCCGCGTCGACCGGGCCGCGCTGAAGCCACACCGACTTGCCCGCGATCAGATCCGTGGTCACCGCGGTGTAGGGGATCGGAAGCTCTTCGATGCGAACGGCACCGAGGATGTCGCGCACGGCGTCCAGGATCTTGGTCGCGCGTAGCACACCCGAAGCGGTGATCGAGGGATCCAACAGCCGCAAAACCGCACGCTGGGTCAACGCTTTCGCCCAGTCGGCGAACTGATCGAGTTTGTGTGCCGCGCGCAGGCCACCGACCAGCGCGCCCATCGACGAACCGGCGATCCCAACGATCTCGTAGCCGCGGTCCTCCAGTTCGTTGATGACGCCGATATGGGCGTATCCCCGTGCGCCCCCGCTGCCAAGTGCCAGCGCGACACGCTTGTCAGCCATGTCGCCATTGTCCCTGTTGCGCGGTGATCAGCCGCAGAGCGCGTCGGCGGCGGCACGGACCGCCACGATGACGGCTGCCTGGCGCGGTGCAGACAACTGCGACCACGGGGTGCCGTAGGTGGCGGGGCCCGCCGAATCCGACGATTGCAGCATGCCCAGAAACGGCTCGATCTGATCGTGCGGGTCGCCGCCCTGCTGCGCCATCCATTCCCGCGCGGCGGTGCAGGCTTTGTAGTACTCGTCTTCTGTCGAGTCGGCAGGTGCGCCGACGGCCGTCGTCACGCCGCCGGGGGAGACCGCGACGGAGCCGGGTGCGGCCGTCGGTGTCTCGGATCGTTCGGAGGTGGTCGACGTCGGCGACGACGTCGGCTCGGTGCCGGGATCCGACGAACATGCCGTGACGACGCCGAGGCCGGCGATCACCGAGGTCGCCGCGAAGGCATACCGAAAGCGCGAGCGCATGCCCGCCAATCTATGCAATCGCTAGCCGTTGGCCCCATCGGAGCCGTTGTTGCTGCCGTCGGAACCGGAGCCGGTGCCGCCCGAGCCGCCGGGCCCGTCGGCGGCGCCGAGACCGTCCCGACCGCCGTTGCCGCCGTTGCCGCCGTTGCCGACCCCGTTCGTTGCGGTGCCGTCGCCGCCGTCGCCGCCGCGCCCGCCCTGATATCCGTTGGCCCAGCTGGTCGCTCCGCCGGTTCCGCCGTCGCCGCCGGTGGCGGTACCGGTTTCCGCGGTCGCGTCGCCGCCGTCGCCGCCGTCGCCGCCGTCCTGCATCAGGCCGCTGCTGCCACCGCTGCCGCCGTTGCCGCCGTAGGCGTCGCCTTCGTCGACTTCCGCGTCGCCGCCGTCACCGCCGTCACCGCCCTGACCGTCGATCCCGCCGCTGCCCGCGTTGCCGCCGTCACCACCGGTGGCGGTGCCGGTTTGCGCGGTCGCGTCGCCGCCGTCGCCGCCGTTACCCGCGGTGCCGTTGAAGAACGACCCGCCGCCGTCGCCGCCGTCGCCTCCGGTGGCGGTGCCCTCGTTGGTCTGCGCCTCGCCGCCGGTGCCGCCGTCTCCGCCGTCACCCTCGATGCCGATGTTGCCGCCGTTGCCGCCGTCGCCCCCGGTGGCGGTGTTGGTATCGCTGGTGGCCGCCCCGCCCGCGCCGCCGGCGCCCGCCCAGCCGAACAGCCATCCCGCGTTGCCGCCGTCGCCGCCCGCCCCGCCGGTGGCGGTGCCGGTCTCGCTGGTGGCGCTGCCGCCCGCACCGCCCGCCCCCGCACTGCCCAGCCACGTGTTGCTACCGCCGTGACCGCCCTGGCCGCCCTGTGCGTCACCGGACACGCTGGTAGCGTTTCCGCCCTCACCGCCTGCGCCGGCGTTGCCTATGAACATTCCGGCGTTACCGCCGTTGCCGCCGTCTCCGGCGACGACGTCGCCGTTCTCGTCGGTGCTGCTGGCTCCCGCGCCGCCCGCGCCGCCGTTGCCCCACAGGCCGGCGCTGCCGCCGTCGCCGCCCTTGCCGTTGTTGACACCGGCGACGCCCGGGCCGCCCTTGCCGCCATTACCGAAGAGCAAGCCGCCGCGGCCTCCGTTTTGGCCCGGCCCGCCGTCGGCGCCGTTTCCGATCAGCAGGCCGCCGTTCTCGCCGGGCTCGGTGGCGTTGTGAAACAGCGTCTTGAAGCCGTTTTGGAAAGCCGAGTTCATCGTGAGCGCGGCGTTTTGGAAAGCATCGACCCCGGTGAGGCGGCCCGGGTCCACCGATGTCGGTGTGCTCGGGCCGCCGTCGCCGATCGGTGAGTCGTCGTCGACAGTGCCGGGGACAGCCGCGATCCAGCCGAACAGCGGGTCGCCCGACGGGGGCTTCGGGATCACCGCCGTCCAGTCGAACAGGGGAGTGTTCGCGTTGCCCGACGGTGCGACGGGTGACGGCGGTAGATAGTTGGTCCAGCCGAACATCACCTTGCTGTTGGGGTTCTCGTACAGCGCAGGCGAATACGGCGTGCCGCCCTGCGGTGTCAGCCCGAGGATCGACGGCACGAACGCGCCGAAGCCGAACAGTGAGTCGCTGATGGCCTGCGTCGACGATGACGGCGAGCTCTCCGCGACCGCAGGCGGTGTGCCGGCGATCGCGCCCCCACCGGCGGCGGCCAGCACTCCGCTGGTCAAGGCGGCGGCTCTGACCAGCGACTTCTTTTTCGTGACGGGCTGTGAGCGCTTGTGCGTGGCCATCGGCAGTGTCGACCCCTTCGCCTTGTGAGGAAACCCTCGAATGTCATGGCTAATCCACTGCAAACAGTGAGCAACATACAATTAGCACAATTACTGTCGGTTTTCATAGGTTCTCGGCGGGGTTCGGAGAAATCGTTGGATGCCTCGATCGCGGGCGTCGGCCGCCGATGGCGTGTTCCCAGGTCAGCAAATCACATCGCAAGATCTTGATGGTGGTGCCTCGGGATATTTGAGAAATGCGCAAATCCGGACGCCATCTCCTACGCCGCGCTGGATGCGGGCTGGGGCGGCTCCGGCAAGATCTCGGCCGGGGGCGCCACCCGGCGCTTATATTGACGCATGAGGAAAATATTTGGCGCGCTTTAGCAACATTGACTGATCTCATGCGCAAACCATGCTGAGGCGACTGCGGGCTCCCGCTGAGTTTTGCTCACCGTGAGTTTTGCTCGACCCACCCCGATCGGGCGTCTGGAGCAGGTCTTTCGGGTCCGGTTCGTGCAGACCTCGGCGCCGGGGCGTCGCGGTGCGCCCCGGTCGCTGTCACACTGGCGGACATGACGACCGGATCGCAGTGGTGTTGCGCGGACTGAACGCCGCCACCCCCGTCCGCTCGTCGTCTCTGGAGTTTTCATGCCTACCTCCGCAGCGCTGCTGTCGACAGCGCCCGCCGTCTCCGCACCCACCCGGCTGCGGCTACCCGATCTGTTGGAGGCCACCGACCGCGTGGCAGACCAGGTGCTCAGCGGTGGCCACGACCGGCTGCTTCGCGCGAGCGGCCCACCACGAGACGAGCGGTGGTTCGCGCGACTGCACAGCGATGACGAACTCGACATCTGGTTGATCAGCTGGGTGCCGGATCGGTCCACCGAATTGCACGACCACGGCGGGTCGCTGGGTGCACTGACCGTGGTCTCGGGCGCGCTGCGCGAAACCCGTTGGGACGGCTCGGTATTACGACACCGCCGACTTTCCGCCGGCGATCAGGCGGCTTTTCCCCTCGGCTGGGTGCACGACGTGGTGTGGGCGCCCGACCGCAACGACTCGGCGCCCACGTTGAGTGTGCATGCCTATTCGCCGCCTCTTACCGCGATGTCGTATTACGAGGTGACACATCGGAACACGCTGCGTCGCAGGCGCACCCAGCTCACCGACGGTCCGGAGGGATGACGTTGCCCGCGAGCCGTATCGACCGGATGCTGGCCGACGCCCGTGCTCGGCTGCGTCGGCTGCCCGCGCGGGACGTGCCTGCCGCGCTGACCCGGGGCGCGGTGCTGGTGGACATCCGTCCGCAGGCCCAACGCCACCGGGAGGGCGACGTCCCCGCCGCGCTGGTGATCGAACGCAATGTGTTGGAGTGGCGTTGCGACCCGACCAGCGACGCGCGGCTGCCCCAGGCCGTCGGCGACGACGTGGAGTGGGTGGTGCTGTGCTCGGAGGGGTACACCTCGAGCCTGGCCGCCGCGGCGTTGCAGGACCTCGGCTTGCACCGCGCCACCGACGTCATCGGCGGATACCACGCGTTGAAGGCCGAAAAGGTTCTGGTTTAGGCGCTTTCGTTGCTACGCAACATCGGACGCAGCTTTTCGGTCTTCTCCGCGGTCCAGCCCGGCGGCTGCAGGATCGCGGCCCAGGCATCGGCGACGTCCCTGACGTAGACGTGGCCGTGCCCGTCGGGCACGTCGACGGCGACCGCCATATCGGCCGACACCTGAAGGAACGTCACGATCGGGATCCACTGCATGCGGCCCGACACATCGTAACCTTTGGGCTCACGCAGCCAGTCCGGTTCGGCGAACAGCAGATCCGGGTTCCACCACGCGATCGGGTCGGAGGCGTGCTGAAGGTATACGACTCGCGGTGTGCCCCACGGGGCGTCGGGCCTGCCGAGGTTCTCCGCCTCGGCGACGAACCGGACGTTCTCCCCGTCGTCGTAGATCGGCAGCCACATCGGTGAACCCGCATCACGCTCGCGGGTGAGCTGGGTCCAGATGGTGTTGTTGAACGTCGGTCCGCTGAACAGCGCACCGTCGGTGCGGGCGATGAGGTTGTTGAGTGCCAAAAACGGCGCCTCGCCGCCGAACGAGCCGAGGCTCTCACCGAACACCACCAGCTGCGGGCGCTCCGCCTCGGGCATCTCGCGGATCATCTCGTCGACGGCCTCGAACAGTGCCTGCCCGGCCTGGCGCGCGTTCTCCTTGTCCACCAGGAACGACAGCCAACTCGGCAGGAACGAGTACTGCATGGACACGATCGCGGTGTCGCCGTTGTACATGTACTCCAGCGCGGTGGCTTCCGCACCGTTGATCCAGCCGGTGCCGGTGGTGGTGGCGACGGCGACCACCGCACGGTCCAGTCCGCCTGCGCGCCTTAACTCTTGGGCCGCCAATTCGGCGGTGGCTTTGATGCCGTCCGCGGAGTGCAGCCCGGCATAGGCCCGGATCGGTTCGACCGCCGGTGCACCGTTGAACTCGGTGAGCTGGTCGACCGTCGGGCCCGACGAGACGAATATCCGGCCCTGATGTCCCAACGACTCCCAGCTGACCAGCGACTGAGGTCCGCCGGAGCGCAACGGCGACGTCGGCGCGGCGAAGTCCGGGTCGGTTTCGTCGTTGACCGCCGAGAACGTCTTGTTGATGGTGCTCATCGCGAAGCGGACCACCACGCCGTTGAGCAGCGCGATGCTCAATGCCAGCAGCAGAATCACCACCACGACGGCCGAAACGCGTGGCGGCGCGAAGCGATTGAGTTGTCGGACCAGGAATCGCACCAGCCTGCCGACCAGCTGGCCGATTTCGACGAGCACGAACAGCACGATGATCGACAGCACCGCGGTCCAGGGGTAGTCCCAGAACTCGAGGCGTGACACCCCGACAAGGTCGCGAACTTCGTCCTGCCACCGATGGAAGTAGACGATCATCAAAATCTGGCCGACGATTCCGATGACCACCAACGCGATCCATGCCAGCCGCGGCGCCTGCGGGCTGCTGTCCTTCGAGCGCATGTAGCGCACCAGCCAGACCGTGAACACGCCGAGTCCGTATCCGGCGGCTCCGGCCGCTCCGCTGACAAGACCCTGAAACAGTGGGCCGCGCGGCAACAGTGACGGCGTCAGCGAGAACCAGATGAACACCAGGCCGACCGCGGTTCCGGTGAACGTGTAGTGGCGTACCCACCACCGCGTCCTGACCGGCTCTTTCGGGGGAGCCTGCTCCTGGTCCGCGGCCGCTGCGTCGTCGCGGGTATCTGTCACCAAGGCAGATTAGCGGTGGGTGAAGTTCGGGGGGCGCTTCTCGGTGAAGGCGTTCATGCCCTCGGTCTGGTCGTCGGTGGCGAACGCCGAGTGGAACAGCCTGCGTTCGTAGAGGAGTCCCTCGGCGAGCGTGGTTTCGAACGCGCGGTCGACGGCCTCCTTGGCCATCCGTGAAGCCGACAGCGACATTCCCGCGATGGTCTTGGCGACCGCGTTCGCCTCCTCGAGCAGTTTGTCGGCCGGTACGACGCGCGACACCAGCCCCGCGCGTTCGGCCTCCTCGGCATCCATGTTGCGCCCGGTGAGGATCAGATCCATCGCCTTGGCCTTGCCGATGGCGCGGGTGAGCCGCTGCGAGCCGCCCATGCCCGGCAACACGCCGAGTTTGATCTCGGGCTGACCGAACTTCGCGGAGTCCGCGGCGATCAGCACGTCGCACATCATCGCCAGCTCGCACCCGCCGCCCAGCGCGTACCCGGCGACCGCGGCGATCGTGGGGGTACGCGTCGCGGCGAATTTGCCCCAGGCGGCGAAGAAGTCGCTGGCGAACACGTCGGCGAATGTCAGGCTGGCCATCTCCTTGATGTCGGCGCCCGCCGCGAACGCCTTCTCGTTGCCGGTGACGATGATCGCGCCGATTCCGGGATCGCTGTCGAATTCCGCTGCGGCAGCGGTGACTTCGTTCATCACCTGGCTGTTGAGCGCGTTGAGCGCTTTGGGACGGTTCAGCGTGATGGTGCCGACACGGTCCTCGCGGGTGACCAGAATGGTCTCGTAGCTCATCAAAACTCCAGTTCGCGGTCGGCCGGCGCGAAGTAGGCCTCCACGTCGGCGGGGATGACGGCCGCCAGCGATGCCGGTGACCATTTCGGGTTGCGGTCCTTGTCGATGACCTGGGCGCGGATGCCCTCGACGAGATCGTGGCTGCGCAGCGACGCGCACGAGGTCCGGTACTCCTGACGCAGCACGTCTTCCAGTGTGTCCAGTTTGGCGGCCCGGCGGACCGCTTCCAGCGCCACCGACACCGAGATGGGTGAGCGGCTGGCGATCAGGTCGGCGGCCTCGTTGGCCGCGGGTGCGTCGTGGTCACGCAGCGCGGCGACGATGTCGACTGCGGTTTCGGCGGCGTAGCATTCGTCGACCCAGTCGCGCTGTGCGGCAAGCTGACTCGCGGGCGGCTCGGATGCGTGGGCGGCGAGCGCGGCATCGATACCGTCGCTCAGCAGCGCGTTCTTGAACGACTGCAGCTTGTCGTGGGCGACGTAGTGGTCGGCGAAGCCCATTGCGATCGCGTCGGCGCCGTTGAACGTCACACCGGTCAGCGCGGCGTGCAGGCCGAGCAGGCCGGGCGCTCGCGACAGGATCCAGGTGCCGCCGACGTCGGGGATGAAGCCGATCCCGACCTCGGGCATCGCCATCTTGGTGGTGTCGGTGGCGACCCGCACGCTGCCGTGGGCGCTGATCCCGACGCCGCCGCCCATCACGATGCCGTCCATGAGCGCGACGTACGGCTTGGCGAAGCGGCCGATGTGGGCGTTGAGCAGGTACTCGTCGTACCAGAACTGACGCGCCTCGGAGCCGTCGGCGCGGGCGCTGTGGTAGATCGCCACGATGTCGCCGCCCGCGCACAGGCCGCGCTCCCCGGCGCCGTCGACCACGACGGCGCGGACGTCGTCGTCGCGTTCCCACTCGGTCAGCACCCGTGACATCACCGCGACCATGGCGTGGTTCAGCGAGTTGATGGCCTTTGGCCGGTTGAGCGTGATCAGCCCGACCCCACGGTCGACAGTTACTAGGACATCCTCGTTTTCTGCCACAGATAGCAATCTAGATCTTCACCCCGGGCCGAGGCAGCCCCGGGTAAGGTTTTTTCGTGATGGCCGGGTCGTTCGGGAACTGACGTCTGGCCGCGATCGTTGTTTGTGTGTTCGCCAACTCTGTCGAACCACTTCACAGGAGAGGAACCGACGGTGCGGGAAACCAGCAACCCGGTATTTCGTTCGCTGCCCAGGACACAGGGCGGATACGCGCAGTTCGGTACCGGAGCCGCCGGCTACGGTGCGCAGGCGGTACAAGCGGACCCCTACACAACCCAGTACCCCCAACCGCAGCAGGCGGGTGTCTCCCGGCCGCTGACCATCGATGACGTCGTCACCCGGACCGGCATCACGCTGGCCCTGCTGACCGCGGTCGGTGTCGTCTCGTACTTCCTGGTGTCCCAGAACTTGGGCTTGGCCATGCCGTTCGCCCTGGTGGGCGGCCTCGGTGGGTTGGCCCTGGTGCTCGTTGCGACCTTTGGCCGCAAGCAGGACAACCCGGCGATCGTGCTGAGCTACGCCGCGCTGGAGGGCCTGTTCCTCGGCGCGATCTCGTTCATCATCGCCAACGTCGTCTCGGTCGGTGGCGTGGGAATGATCTCGCAGGCCATCGTGGGCACCATCGGGGTGTTCTTCGGCATGCTGGTCGTCTACAAGACCGGCGCCATCCGCGTGACGCCGAAGTTCACCCGCATGATCGTCGCCGGCCTCTTCGGGGTGCTGGCGCTGATGCTGCTCAACCTCGTGCTCGCGATGTTCGGTGTGGGCGGCGGTGCCGGTCTGGGCCTGCGCGACGGCGGCATGCTCGCCATCGGCTTCTCGCTGCTGTGCATCGGCCTGGCGGCGTTCTCGTTCCTGATCGACTTCGACGCCGCGGACCAGATGGTGCGCGCGGGCGCGCCGGAGAAGGCCGCGTGGGGCATCGCGCTGGGCCTGACCGTCACGTTGGTCTGGCTGTACATCGAGATTCTGCGTCTGCTCAGCTACTTCAACAGCGAGTAGTCGCCCGACGAGAAAGCCCGGCACCACGCATGGTGCCGGGCTTTTTCTGTGCGCCGAAACTGTACACAGATCGCGATTGATCCCCAGATCACGATCTGTGCGCAGTCTCGCAGTCCGCCGAGCGGCGATTCTCAGAGCCATGACCACGCACAGCTGGCCGTTCATCGGTAGTGACGCCATTGCCAACGGCCGACTGAGAAAGCACGAACTGCGAGCGAAGTATCGCCCGCTCTTTCCCGACATCTACGTGCCGAACGACGCGGCGCCGACGTTGCGCCAACGCGCGGTCGCAGGATGGCTGTGGTCGCACCGTGAAGGGGTGATCGCGGGTCTTACCGCATCGGCGTTACACGGCGCGAAATGGGTCGACGATTCGAGTCCTGTCGAGCTGGTCTGGTCGAATGCCCGTCCCCCCGCCGGGTTACGGACGTTCGATATGCGGCTTCGCGCAGAGGAGTTCGAGTGTAAACACGGGCTCCGGCTGACGACGCGTGAGCGCACGGCCTTTGACATCGGTCGCCGCGGAACGTTGGACCAGGCGGTTGCCCGGCTCGACGCGCTGGGCAATGCCACCGGCCTGACAATCGACGATGTGCTCGCCGTGGCGGCGGCGCACCGAGGAGCCCGCGGCCTGCGCCGGCTCGAAAAGGCTTTGCAGCTATACGATCCCGGCGCCGCATCACCGAAGGAGACGTGGCTACGCCTCTTGGCCATCCGTGCCGGCTACCCGCGCCCCAGGACGCAGATACCGCTGCTGAGCCCCGATGGCCGTCGGCGCTACTACCTCGACATGGGGTGGGAAAACCTCATGCTCGCCTTGGAATACGACGGCGAGCAGCACCGCAAGGATCCGGTCCAGTACGCCTACGACATTGCGCGTTCGGAGGACATCGCCGAACTCGGCTGGTCGCGGGTCAGAGTCGTCAAGGCGAACAGCAGCGCCGATATCTTGCGTCGGCTGGAACGGGCGTGGCGATCGAGACTGTGCACAGATCGCAAAATTGGGTGAATTCGCGATCTGTGTGCAGTCTCGGCGAATTCAGGGTCAGGACAGCCGCTCGATCACCATCGCCATGCCCTGGCCGCCGCCGACGCACATCGTCTCCAGGCCGAACGTCTTGTCGTAGGTGGTCAGGTTGTTCAACAGCGTGGCGGTGATCCGGGCGCCCGTCATGCCGAACGGATGCCCCAGCGCGATCGCGCCGCCGGAGACGTTGAGCTTGTCCTCGTCCATTCCGAGTTCACGCGCCGAACCCAACACCTGCACGGCGAACGCCTCGTTGATCTCGTAGAGGTCGATGTCCTTGATCGACATGCCCGCGTTGGCGAGGGCCTTCTTCGAAGCTTCGATCGGGCCGAGGCCCATGATCTCCGGCGACAGGCCGCTGACACCGGTGGACACGATGCGCGCCAGCGGTGTCAGGCCGAGGTCGCGAGCCTTGGTGTCCGACATGATCACCAGCGCGGCGGCGCCGTCGTTCAGCGGGCACGCATTGCCGGCGGTGACGGTGCCGTTCGGCCGGAAGACCGGCTTGAGCTGGCTGATCTTCTCGTAGGTGGTGCCGGGCCGTGGGCCGTCGTCCGTGCTGACCTTGGTGCCGTCGGGCAGTGTGACCGGCACGATCTCGCGTTCGAAGAAGCCGTTGTTGATGGCCTCTTCGGCGCGGTTCTGGCTGCGCACCCCCCAGTGGTCCTGGTCCTCGCGGCTGATGCCGGTGAACAGCGCGACGTTCTCGGCGGTCTGGCCCATCGCGATGTACACATCGGGCAGCAGGCCGTCCTCGCGCGGGTCACGCCATTCGTCGGCGCCCGCGGCCGCCTGCTCGGAGCGGCTCATCGCCTCGGCGAACAGCGGGTTCTTGCTGTCCGGCCAACCGTCGGCCGTGCCCTTCGGGAATCGCGAAACCGTCTCCACCCCAGCGGAAATGAACGCGTGACCCTCGCCGGCCTTGATCGCGTGAAACGCCATCCGGGTGGTCTGCAGCGACGACGAGCAGTACCGGTTGACCGTGGTTCCCGGCAGGAAATCGTAGCCCAGCTGGACGGCGACGGCGCGGCCGATGTTGAACCCGGCCTCACCCGCCGGCTGCCCGCAGCCCATGAGCAGATCGTCGAGGTCGTGCGGATCGAGTGCCGGCACCTTGTCGAGCGCGGCGCGCACCATCTGCGCTGCGAGGTCGTCGGGCCGCATGTCGACCAGCGAGCCCTTGGCGGCACGGCCGATCGGCGACCGTGCGGTCGAGACAATGACGGCTTCAGGCATGGCTACTCCATCTGACGACTGATCCGAACGAACTAAAGAGAACCTAGCCCGCGCTTGCCGCGACGGGCGTGGGGACCCCACCCAGCACAGGCGCGGGCACACCGGTCGAACGCCGCCACAGCCTGCTCAAGTTGCCCACCCGTGCGACGAGCGTCGAATTGTCCACGGTGCGTGATTGCCACGGCAACTCGGGCACGGCGTCACCGAGCCACTCGCTCAACGCATTACACAACGCCGGGAACAACTGCTTGGCAGCAAGGGCATAGCCGGCCGCCGACGGGTGAAACATGTCGGACGAGAACAGCAATTCGGGCATCTTGCGGAAATCCGGTGCCAACAGATCGGCCAACGGCACCGGCACGCCACCCGCGGAACGCACCGCGGCGGTCTGCGCCCGCGCCAGGCGCAGGCCGCAGCTGCGTACCACCATGCGCAGCGGTTGCGGGATCGCGGTGATCACACCGAAATCCGGGCAGGTACCCACGACGACGACGGCCCCGCTGTCCCGTAGCCGTTTCACCGCTCGCGCCAGCCGCCGGGCCGACGGGCCGATTCCGTTCAGCGCGGTGACGTCGTTGGCGCCGATCATGATCACCGCGGCGTCCGGCGGGGGACCAGCCACGAACATGGCGTCGATCTGGCCCGCCAAGCCTTTCGAGGTTGCACCGACGATCGCCTTGGTGCTCAACCGAATTCGTTTACCGGATACCCCGGCGAGTTCGCGGGCGAGCAGCACGCCGGGAACCTGATCGGCGTCGGTGCAGCCGTATCCGGTCGCCGTGGAGTCACCGAAGACCATCAGGTGCAGGTCAAACGGCACGCCGCGGCGCCAACGTTCGACCGGACCGCCGCCGGGGTCGTACACGCCGTCGGCGCGCGGAGGGATGTCCCACGCTTTGGGAATGACCTCGCGGGTCTGCGCGGCCTGTTCGCTGAGCAGGTTGCGGGCGCCCAGGTAGACCGAACCCGTCGAGGCCAGCGCCGCCGCGGCCGCCAGGGCGACGGTTTTCATCCGGTGGGGCGCGTGATTACCCACACATTGAGTTTAGGCAAGATTTTCTGGGTTATCCGCGTGGCGGCAGGCGATCTCGTGTCACATTGCGGTATCAACTCCGGTATCGAATATGCCTCGTTGATTGTTGAACGGCTTATAGACTGTCAAGCTAAGGTACGGGCCACGCTCAGGAAAGAGGCGGCACCCGGAACTACATTGACGTAGGGAAGTGGTGGCGATGACGGCACCCAGTAAGGTAGCCAGCGCGCATCGTGCTGGCATAACGCCTGCTAAGGGGCGAAAACCTCGGAAATTTCCGGTCAGCGACTGGGCGCCTGTCGAGGTCGTCGAGGACGGGCCGAGCCTGGCGGGTCGCGTCACCGCGCTGGCGGCTCTGCTAACTATTCGCCCGACTCTAGCTATCGGAAGTTACGCCCCGCGGCTGCCCTGGCCCTGGGGACTGGTGGACTTTGTCTCGCGGGTGATGCGGCCCCCGCCCGGCACGATCCGGGCCACGATTTCTTTGCCGAACTGCACCGCGCAACTGGTGCGCGCGAAGGGCGTGCTGCCCGCCGACGGTAAGCGCGCGGTCATTCTCTACATGCACGGCGGGGCGTTCCTCACCTGCGGCGCCAACTCGCACGGCCGCCTGGTCAGCGGGCTGTCGGCGTTTGCTGACTGTCCGGTGCTCGTCGTCAACTACCGGATGATTCCCCGGCACTCGGTGGGCATGGCGGTCGACGACTGCTACGACGCCTACAAGTGGCTGCGCGAAAAGGGTTACGAACCCGACCAGATCGTGCTGGCCGGTGATTCCGCGGGTGGATACCTGGCGCTGACGCTGGCCGAACGGCTGCAGGAGGAGGGTCCGCGGGGCGAGGTGCCCGCGGCGATGGTGACGATGTCACCGCTGTTCGAGATCGACAACGAAACCCGCGCCTACCATCCCAACATCCGCAGCGATGTGATGTTTCCGCCGCGGGCGTTCTACGCACTGGTCGACCTTGTCGAGGAGGCGGCGCGGCGCAACGGCAAGGACGGTACGCGCGAAGCGGTCTACGAGCCGCTGGACCACATCGAGCCGGGCCTGCCGCGCACGCTGATCCACGTGTCGGGCTCCGAGGTGTTGGTCAGCGACGCCCGTAAGGCCGCGCGCCGGCTCGCGGCCGCCGGTGTGCCGGTGGAGATCCGCATCTGGCCTGGTCAGATGCATGTTTTCCAGCTTGCCTCGCCGATGGTCTCCGAGGCGAAGAGGTCATTGCGGCAGATCGGCGACTACATTCGCGAGGCCACCTGGTAAGGCTGCACGCCGCCTGACACGATGGACTCATGCGCATCGCCAGGCACATCAGTGAGCTCATCGGCAATACCCCTCTGGTACAGCTGAACTCCGTGGTGCCGCCGGGTGCGGGCCTGGTCGCCGCCAAGGTCGAGTACCTCAACCCCGGCGGCAGCTCCAAGGACCGCATCGCGATCAAGATGATCGACGCCGCCGAGGCCAGCGGAGAGCTCAAGCCCGGGGGCACCATCGTCGAGCCCACGTCGGGCAACACCGGGGTCGGGCTGGCCCTTGTGGCCCAGCAGCGCGGCTACAAGTGCATCTTCGTATGCCCCGACAAGGTCAGCGAGGACAAGCAGGACGTACTGCGCGCGTATGGCGCCGACGTGGTGGTGTGCCCGACCGCCGTGCCGCCGGATCATCCCGACAGCTACTACAGCGTCTCCAACCGGCTCGTCGAGGAGATCGACGGTGCGTGGAAGCCCGACCAGTACTCCAACCCGATGGGCCCGGCCAGCCACTACGAAACCACCGGGCCCGAAATTTGGGCCGACACCGACGGCAAGGTGACCCATTTCGTCGCGGGCGTCGGCACCGGCGGCACCATCACCGGGGCGGGGCGCTATCTCAAGGAGGTGTCCGGCGGAAAGGTCCGCGTCGTCGGCGTCGACCCCGAAGGCTCGGTCTATTCGGGCGGCACCGGCAGGCCGTATCTGGTCGAGGGGGTCGGCGAGGACTTCTGGCCCAAGGCCTACGACCCCGCCGTGCCCGACGAGATCATCGCGGTCTCCGACGCCGACTCGTTCGAGATGACCCGGCGCCTGGCACGCGAGGAGGCGCTGCTGGTCGGCGGATCGTGCGGGATGGCCGTGGTGGCCGCGATCAAGGTGGCCGAGGAAGCCGGGCCGGACTCGCTGGTCGTCGTCCTGCTGCCCGACGGCGGAAGAGGTTATCTCTCAAAGATTTTCAACGATGAGTGGATGTCGTCCTACGGCTTCCTGCGCAGCCGGCTGGACGGGTCGGTCGAGGAATCGACGGTCGGCGACGTGTTGCGGGGCAAGTCGGGTGCGCTGCCGGACCTGGTGCACACGCATCCCTCCGAGACGGTGCGCGACGCGATCAACATCCTGCGCGAGTACGGGGTGTCGCAGATGCCGGTCGTTGGCGCAGAACCGCCGGTCATGGCCGGTGAGGTGGCCGGCAGCGTCTCGGAACGCGAACTCCTCTCGGCGGTGTTCGAGGGCCGCGCCAAGCTGGCCGACGCCGTCGCCGAGCACATGAGCCCGCCGCTGCCGCTGGTCGGCTCCGGCGAACTGGTCACCACCGCGGCCAAGACGCTGCGCGAATGCGATGCGCTCATGGTGGTCGAGGAGGGCAAACCGGTCGGGGTGGTGACCCGACACGACCTCCTCGGATTCCTGTCCGACGCCGACGCCCCGCGTTGACCGCTGGTGACACGGCTACCAGGCGAGCAAACTTTCGGATCGGCGGCCGCTCAACTTCCCGTCGGAAATCGCTGCCATCGGCACCTTCTCAGGTAATGTAAGCACGCTTGTTGCCACCTCGAGCAGCCCCTGGGGAGGTCTTCCGTGACCGATCAACCGCCGCCGCCCGGGGGCTATCCACCACCGCCTCACGCCGGGGGTTATCCGCAGGCACAGCCGATGCCGCCGATGTTGCCGAAAGAGGCCTACACCCCATGGTTTACCCGGGTGCTGGCGTGGATCATCGACTACATCCCGTTCACGATCATCCTGGGAATCGGGTTCGCGATGTTGGCGGGTACCCGCGAGACCGCCTGCATCACCGACGTTTCGGAGTACGAGCTCGGTGAGTTCTGCGCCACCGGCGCATCCACGCTCGGGCAGGCGTCGGTGGTGGTCGCCGCGCTGGCCGCGTTGGCCTACCTGGTCTGGAATCTCGGCTACCGCCAGGGCCGTACCGGCTCGAGCATCGGCAAGTCCATTCTGAAATTCAAGGTGGTTTCCGAAAAGACCGGGCAGCCAATGGGTTTCGGGTTGTCGGTCCTACGCGAGTTCATCTATCTGATCGCGTATTTCGCATGTGGCCTGCTCTGGATCATCGCAGTCCTGTTCCCCCTATGGGACTCGAAGAGACAGACGTTGGTCGACAAGATAGTCAGTACCATCTGTTTACCGCTGTAACCGTCGACGAACACACTGGAAGGCAGCAATGAGCGACCAACCGCCACCTCCACCCCCGGGCAACTACCCGCCCCCGCCGCCACCGGGCGGAGGCGGTTACCCACCGCCACCCCCCGGCGGGGGCGGTTATCCACCGCCACCCCCGGGCGGGGGCGGCTACCCACCGCCGCCACCACCCGGTGGATATCCACCGCCACCGCCTCCCGGCGGTTATCCGCCGCCGCCACCGCCCGGTGGAGCGCCCGGCTATCCGCCTCCACCGCAGGCCGGCTACCCGCCACCAGGCGGCGGTTATCCGCCTCCCGGTGCGCCGGGTTTCGGTGGTGCGCAGCGCTATAGCGTCGGCGAGGCGTTCTCGTGGGCGTGGAACAAATTCACCAACAACGCCGTTCCGTTCCTCGTCGCGACGCTGGTGTGGGGCCTGGTCGTCGTTGTGCTGCAGGTGATCTTCAACCTGCTCGGCGCGGCGCTCAACGACGGCGACACCGCCAGCTATATGGCGGACGAGGGCAGCTTCGCGTTCTCCTACAGCCTGGACAGTCCCGGCGCCGTCATCGTGTCGATCATCGGCTGGGT
This sequence comes from Mycolicibacterium pulveris, assembly GCF_010725725.1. Taxonomy (NCBI): domain Bacteria; kingdom Bacillati; phylum Actinomycetota; class Actinomycetes; order Mycobacteriales; family Mycobacteriaceae; genus Mycobacterium; species Mycolicibacterium pulveris. The sequence goes on from NZ_AP022599.1 coordinate 3,504,186, forward strand.
CGTGATGCTTATCGTCGGCGCGGCGATCCAATCCGCCTATATCAGCGGCGTGCTCGACATCGCCAACGGGCGACAGGTCTCGATCGGGTCGTTCTTCACACCGCGAAATGTCGGCAATGTCGTCATCGCGGGTCTGATCGTCGGGATCCTGACCTCGATCGGATTGTTCCTGTGCGTGATCCCAGGTCTGATCGTGGCCATCTTCACGATGTTCACGATCGTGGCACTGCTGGATCGCAACCTCGCGCCGGTCGATGCGATCAAGACCAGCTTCAACGTCGTCAAGGACAACTTCGGTCAGGCGTTGCTGACCTGGCTGGTGATGCTGGTGATCGTGGCCGTCGGCGCGCTGCTGTGCGGCGTCGGGCTTCTCGTCGCGATCCCGCTGATGATCCTCATCGAGGTCTACGCGTTCCGCAAGCTCAGCGGCGGTCAGGTCGCCGAGCTCAACCCGCAGCCGCTGCCGCCGGGCCCGGCTCAGTAACGGTGTACGTCGGAGGGCGCTGACACCGGTCGGCGCCCTCCGACGACCGTTCATGGCTGCACCGCAGCGCCCTGGCTAGGGTGGGCGGTGATGACCAAGCAGCACATTTTCCAGGGACTGGCCACCAAAGCCATTCACACGGGCTTTCGGCCCGACCCGGCGACCGGGGCCGTCAACGCCCCGATCTACGCCAGCTCGACGTTCGCCCAGGACGGGGTCGGCGGGCTGCGCGGCGGCTTCGAGTACGCGCGGACCGGCAACCCGACACGCTCAGCGCTGGAGGCGTCGCTGGCGGCCGTCGAGGAGGCCGCCTACGGCCGCGCGTTCAGCTCCGGGATGGCCGCCACCGACTGCGCGCTGCGGGCGGTGCTGCGACCGGGCGATCACGTCGTCATCCCCGATGACGCCTACGGCGGCACCTTTCGGCTGATCGACAAGGTCTTCACGCACTGGGGCATCGGCTACACCGCCGTCTCGTTGGCCGAACTGGACGCGGTGAAGGCGGCGATCACCGACAAGACCCGGATGATCCTGGTCGAGACGCCCACCAACCCGTTGCTGTCCATCGCCGACATCGCCGGCATCGCGCAACTGGCGGCCACCTCCAATGTCAAAGTGCTGGTGGACAACACGTTCGCCTCACCGGCGCTGCAGCAGCCGTTGCCGCTGGGCGCCGACATCGTGCTGCATTCGACCACCAAGTACATCGGCGGGCACTCCGATGTCGTGGGTGGTGCGCTGCTGACCAACGACGAGGAACTCGACACGGCGTTCGGTTTCCTGCAGAACGGCGCGGGCGCGGTGCCGGGGCCGTTCGACGCCTATCTCACGCTGCGCGGGCTCAAGACCCTCGTCGTGCGTATGCAGCGGCACTGCGAGAATGCCGCCGTCATCGCCGAGTTCCTCGACGGTCATCCGGCCGTCGACACCGTGCTCTACCCGGGTCTGCCGACCCACCCAGGCCACGACATCGCCGCCAAGCAGATGAGCGGGTTCGGCGGGATGATCTCGATACGGCTGCGGGGCGGGGTTGAGGCCGCCCGCGACTTATGCTCGCGCACAGAGGTTTTCATTCTCGCTGAGTCGCTGGGCGGTGTCGAGTCGTTGATCGAGCACCCCGGCGCGATGACGCACGCCTCCACCGCGGGCTCACAGCTTGAGGTGCCCGACGATCTGGTGCGGCTGTCGGTCGGCATCGAGGACGTCGCCGACCTGCTCGCCGACCTGGAGCAGGCGCTCAGTTAGTCCCGCGAGCAGACGTGTACACCCCCGAACGCGGGGGAATTTGGGGGTATTGACGTCTGCTCGCCGAAAAGAACTAGCCCAGCGCTTGGCGCACCGCCGATGTCGTGACGGCCAGGTTCACCTCCGGCAGCGCCGTCGGATACTCGTCGACCCAACTGCCGCTGGCGATTTCACCGGCCCGGGCATGCACCCAACGCCAGCCGCGGTCGTTGAGGCTCAGCAGCGCGCCAAGGCCGTCGACGGCGTGCAACAGCGAAACGATCGCCGCGGTCGCTGGTGTCGGTGGCCTGCGGTCGAACAACGCCGCCAGCAGTGCCGACCGGGCGTGACCCACCCGCTCCCGGTTCGTCAACGGCCAGGCGAACTGCCTGTGCCCCAACTGGACTCGCCGGATCTGGCCGGTCTGCTCCAGATGTCCGCTGATGCCGTCCTCGACGTGCCTGGACAGGCGCTTCACCGCCGTCGTGGGCCGAAGCGGCCGTCGTCGCAGCAGCTCGAACGCCGGGTCGGCAACCGGATCCGGCACCACCGGCGTCGCCGCCAATGCGATCAGGCGACCGGCCTCGACCGGTTCCCCTGCCACCGCCGGGCGGATCCGGCACCCGTAGGCCAGATCCAGCAGCACCGCCGCCGCGAGCACCCGTTCGCGGCGTGGCCGGTCGAGGTTGGGTTGGGCGGAGGCGTTGTCGAGCAGCAGCAGAAACAGGTCCTCGGCGATCTGCGCCATGTGCGGACTCTAACCGCGGCGCAGGCGCGCGTCAGGACTGGTACGGCTCGGCGCTGACCAGGGTGACCTTGACGGTGTTTCCATTCGGCACCGTGTAGGTGCGGCTCTCGCCGACCTTCGCGTCGATGAGCGCCTCACCCAGCGGCGACTTCGGCGAATACACCTCGAGCTCGCCCGCGCTGATGCCCTCCTGGCGGGTGGCGATCAAAAACGTCTCGGTGTCGTTCTTGTCGTCGTCGTAGTAGACCTTGACCACCGAGCCGGGCAGGGCGACACCGGACTGGGTGGGTACCTCGCCGACCTTGGCGTTGTTCAGCAGCTCCTGCAGCTGGCGGATACGGGCCTCCTGCTGGCCCTGCTCCTCGCGGGCGGCGTGGTAGCCGCCGTTCTCGCGGAGGTCGCCTTCTTCTCGGCGATCGTTGATTTCGGCGGCGATGACGGGCCGATTGGCGATCAGTTGATCCAGTTCATCCTTCAACCGGTCGTATGCCTCTTGGGTCAGCCAGGTGACCTGGGTGTCGGTCATGTCCTCGCGCTCCTGTCGTAGTTGCTCTCGCGCTTGTTTCGTCGTATTGGTTCGTGTCACGGCGCCGGGAGTGGTCGCTTATGTATTGCCGCAGTCGCCGTCGTTGATGCGCGCGCTAAAAGCAGCAATACACGGTCCCAGCTGGAACCGTGTATCCGACCATGATAGCACCGCGAACACACCCGGTTTTCATGCTTTGGTCGTTCGCTGTTCGGCGCGCGGACCCCTGCTCGGGCTAGGAACCCACCAGGTACGAGGGCACCTCGGTGCCGCAGCCGTAGACGTCGCCGACGACGGGTGGCTGGCTGGCTTTGACGACGGTGGTCACCTGCACGGCGGGGTGCTGCGATGGCGCTACCAGCACCTCGCGGCGGCCGGTCTCGCTGCCGTCGATCGAGCGGGCCCGCACGATGCACACCACGGGTCGCGACGGGTCCTTGCGGGTGACGTTGATCGTGACCGCGACGCTCGAGTCGTCGAGCAGTTCGAAGCTGCCCATCTCGCCCTTGACGTCTTCACCGGCGAACCGTTGAAAAGCGATCACCGCGAGCACAACCCCGGCCGCCACCGTCGCCAGGGTCAGCGCCGCGGCGATCCACCGACGTTGGCGCGGGGACAGCCGCTGGTGCCCGTAGCGGGCGGCGGGACGTTCGATCATCGGTTTGCACGCCCGTCGGTCGGATGGATCTGTCGAACTGGAACTATAGGGCGTGTCGGATGGTTGATATGTCTCGACAGGGGCCGACGCGGGTCGGCCATACAAACGTGAGGTAGAAGGCAGATCAGGTTGAGCGAACTGCGGTTGATGGCCGTGCACGCCCACCCGGACGACGAGTCCAGCAAGGGCGCGGCGACGATGGCCCGCTACGCCGATGAGGGTGTTCGGGTGCTCGTCGTCACCCTCACCGGCGGCGAGCGCGGCGACATCCTCAACCCGGCCATGGACCTACCCGAGGTACACGGCCGGATGGCCGAGATCCGCCGCGACGAGATGGCCAAGGCGGCGGAGATTTTGGGCGTCGAGCATCACTGGCTCGGTTTCGTCGACTCCGGGTTGCCGGAGGGCGATCCGCCGCCACCGCTGCCCGACGGCTGTTTCGGCGTGGTGCCGCTGGAGCAGCCGACCGAGGCGTTGGTGCGCGTCGTGCGTGAATTCCGTCCGCACGTGATGACCACCTACGACGAGAACGGCGGCTACCCGCATCCCGACCACGTCCGCTGCCACCAGGTGTCGGTGGCCGCGTACGAGGCCGCCGCCGATCACCGGCTCTACCCCGACGCCGGTGACCCGTGGGAGGTGAAGAAGCTCTACTACACCCACGGCTTCCTGCGTCAACGCATGCAGTTGCTGCAGGACGAGTTCGCCAAGCACGGGCAGGAAGGCCCGTTCGCGAAGTGGCTCAAGCACTGGGATCCCGACCACGACGTCTTCGCCAAGCGGGTGACCACCCGGGTGGAGTGCGCCAAGTACTTCGCCCAGCGGGACGACGCGCTGCGCGCGCACGCCACGCAGATCGACCCCAACGGCGACTTCTTCCGCGCGCCGATCGAATGGCAGCAACGGCTCTGGCCGACAGAGGAGTACGAACTGGCGCGCTCGCGGGTACCGGTCTTGCTGCCCGAGACCGACCTGTTCGCCGGAATCGAGGATCGATGAACGACGTCGTCGCGCTCGGCACGGACCTGATGGTCGCCGTCCTGGCGCAGCAGCAGCCCAATCCCGGGCCGGAGTTCGGCAAGGCCAGCCCGTTCGGGCTGCTGGTCATCGTGCTGCTGCTGATCGGGACGTTCCTGCTGGTCTGGTCGATGAACCGGCATCTGCGCAAGGTGCCCAAGACATTCGAGACCGAGGACACCGAGCCGCAGCAGGACAGCGACGCCGACGACGACCGCGGGCCTGCGGGCACCGACCCGGACCCACCTGCGGGGGCACGGTGAGCACGGTGGATTCGTCCCGTCTTCGGAGCGCACACTCAGGCGCCGAGTAAAGCGAGTGGCACGACGGCAACGCCATCCCGACGTCGGTATGCATGTGTGCCTGTGGTGATTACGAGCAGGTCGACGGTGTCGTGTGGGAGTTGAGCGCGGAGCCATTGAAGGTGTCGGACATCGGCGTCTGTAACGCTGGCCGCGAGTTTGACTTCAATTCCGAGGACTCGGCCGTCGGGGCCTTCGACGATGAGATCAACGTCGTGATCGCCGTTGCGGGTGCGTAGGTGTCCGACGCGACTTTCGGCTGGCTGAGAGGCGACGCGGACCGTTATCGTCGCGAGTGACTTGAACAGCGGGCCAGCCATGTGACCGCCAGAAGGTGTTGCGAGCGTGCGCGCGGACAGATTGAGGATCCGCGCGGCCAGACCAGGGTCCGCCAGTTGATGTTTCGGTGCTTGCTGCAGCCGACTCAAGGGATTTCGGGTGGGGCTCCATCCGGGCATCGGGTCGAGTAGCAACAGTCGCGAAAGATGGTCGCGGTACGCGATGGTTGTTGTCTTGGCGGGTTGCGAACCGTCACCCGCGGTCGTCGCATCAAGAATTCGCGAGTACGACGTGGTGGTCGACGATGCTGCGGCATAGGCTGCCAGCCATCGGCGAAAAGTCTCCGGGCGACGGATCGAGAAACCTTGGTCGGGCAGGTCTCGTTCGATCACTCGCTGTAGGTAGGCGTCGAGCAGTCCCCGGCGCAGCCGTGGGGGTTGCCGAAAAATTCCTGGGAGACCGCTGGACTCGATCGCTTCGAAGTAATCGGCCGAGGTGACATTGGTTGCGCCAGTTACGCGATGGTCGTCCCCGGCGATCAGCGCGCCCAGGCTGACTGTGGGTTGCTCGATGCCGCGCTCGTAAAGCGTCATGGGACGCATCCGCAGTGACAGAATCCGCCCCGCGCCGCTGTGGGTGTCGACGTCCGCGACGGGCGTCGCACTCCCGGTGAGCAGGAACCGACCCGGTGGCGCGCCACGGTCGACCGAACGTCGAACGGTGTCCCAGACTTCTGGGAGGCGCTGCCACTCGTCGATGAGGAGGGTGCCGGGAGGGGCGGTGGCGAACGTCGGGTCGGCCTCGAGCAGTGCCCGCTGAGTGGGGTCGTCCACCAGCCAGGTTGCCGGGGCACGGCGCTGCGCGGTGGCGGTCTTGCCGACCCCCTTGGGCCCATCGATAGCGATGGCCGGTGCGAGTGGCAGCAATTCATCAAGTTCGTTGTCAACCGCTTCGGACTACGGTCGAGAGGGTGACGAACCATCTCGCTGCGGCCACCAGCCCCTACCTGCGCCAGCACGCCGACAACCCGGTGCACTGGCGGCAGTGGACGCCCGAGGCCCTGGCCGAGGCCGCCGCGCGGGATGTGCCGATCCTGCTGTCGATCGGCTATGCCGCCTGCCACTGGTGTCACGTGATGGCGCACGAGTCGTTCGAGGACGAGCAGGTCGCGGCCGTGATGAACGACGGCTTCGTGTGCATCAAGGTCGACCGTGAGGAGCGGCCCGACCTGGACGCCGTCTACATGAACGCCACCGTCGCGCTGACCGGGCAGGGCGGCTGGCCGATGACCTGCTTCCTCACCCCCGACGGCAGGCCGTTCTTCTGCGGCACCTACTACCCCAAACCGAGTTTCCTGCAGCTGCTGCGCGCGGTTTCGGACACCTGGCGTACCCGGCGCGGTGAGGTCGAGCAGGCCTCGGACCGCATCACCGACGAGCTGCGGTCGATGACCGCGGGACTGCCCGGGGACGGACCGCCGGTGCAACCCGCGTTGTGCGATCACGCTGTCGCGACCGCGCTGCGCGACGAGGACGTCGAACGCGGCGGGTTCGTCTCCAATCAGGCGGCGGCGCCGAAGTTTCCGCCGTCGGCGCTGCTGGAGGCGTTGCTGCGCAACCACGAACGCACCGGTGACATCCTGCCGATGGAGGCGGTCGAGCGCACCTGCACGGCGATGGCCCGCGGCGGTATCTACGACCAGCTGGCCGGCGGGTTCGCCCGCTACAGCGTGGACGCGTCCTGGGTGGTGCCGCACTTCGAGAAGATGCTCTACGACAACGCCCAGCTGCTGCGGGTATACGCGCACTGGGTGCGGCGCACGTCGAACCCGTTGGCGCGCAAGGTCGCCCACGAGACCGCGCGGTTCATCATCGACGAGTTGGGCGCCGACGAGATGTTTGTCTCGTCGCTGGATGCCGACGCCGACGGCGTGGAGGGCCTGACGTACGTGTGGACGCCCGCGCAGCTGCGCGAGGTGCTCGATGCCGACGACGCCCGTTGGGCGGCAGAGACTTTCGAGATCACCCAACAGGGAACCTTCGAAGCGGGCAGCTCGGTGCTGCAGTTGCCGCGCGACCCCGACGACGTCGACCGCTTCACCCGGGTGCGCACCGTGCTGCTGGCCGCCCGGGGCACCCGGCCGCAGCCCGCCCGCGACGACAAGGTCGTCACGGCCTGGAATGGGCTGGCGATCACGGCGCTGGCCGAAGCCGGAGTCGCACTCGAACAGCCCGAGTTGGTTGACGCCGCAACACAATGCGCCCGCGCCGTCGTCGACCTGCATCTGGTGGGCGGCCGGCTGCGCAGGGCCAGCCTCGGCGGGCGCGTCGGCGAGCCCATGGCCGTGCTCGAGGACCACGCCGCGCTGGCCACCGGGCTGCTGACGCTTCACCAGGTGACCGGCGAGGCGTCCTGGCTGGACACCGCGACGACGCTGATCGACCTCGCGCTCGAGCACTTCGCGGACCCCGACCGCGCGGGCCGATGGTTCGACACCGCCGACGACGCCGAGGCGCTGATGGTGCGGCCGTCCGATCCGCTGGACGGCGCGACCCCGTCGGGGGCCTCGCTGATCGCCGAAGCTCTGCTGCTGGCAACACATCTCGTCGACGCGGCCCGGACCGACGCCTACGCGGCGGCGGCGGATGCGACGCTCGCGTCGTGCACACCGATCCTGGCGCGCGTACCCCGCTCGGGCGGGCACTGGCTGGCGGTCGCGGAAGCCGCCGTGCGCGGACCCCTGCAGATCGCGGTGGCCTGCGAGCCCGAACGCTCCGAGCTGCTCGCGGCGGCGCGCAGGTTGGCGCCGGGCGGAGCGGTCGTGGTGGGCGGCGCCGTGGACTCGTCGGTGCTGCTGGCCGGCCGGGACCGCGTGGACGGCGCCGACGCCGCCTACATCTGCCGCGGTCGGGTCTGCGACCTTCCGGTCACCACCGCACGGGAACTCGCTGTCGCGTTGAACGCCGCCGTGTAGCGTTTCGGCCCATGGCCACCCCGGAAGACAACGCGAAGACCGTTCACCGCTATCTGGAGCTGGTTGCCCAGGGCAAGCCCGACGACATCGCCGAGTTGTATGCCGAGGACGCGACCGTCGAGGATCCGGTGGGCGGTGAGGTGCACATCGGCCGCACGGCCATCCGCGGCTTTTACGACGCGGTCGCCAACATGAACGCCGAATGCGACGTCGTCACGCTGCGCACCCTCGGCAGCGAGGCGGCGTTCTTCTGGTCGATGACCATCGATCTCGGCGAGAGCCGGATGCGCATCGAGATCATCAGCGTCATGACGTTCAACGAGGAGGGCAAGATCGCCTCGATGAAGGCCTACTGGACCCCCGAGAACGTCACCCAGCTCTAGCCTCCAGCGATTTGGGTGCGTTTCGTCACGCTCAGCGTGACGAACTACGCCGAAATCGCTCAGAAGACGGCGAACCACATCGCGACGTAGTGGCAGATCGCGGCCACCGCCGTGCAGGCGTGGAAGAACTCGTGGTGGCCGAACGTCGTGGGCCACGGGTTCGGCCGCTTCATCGCGTAGAGCACGCCGCCGACGCTGTACAGCGCGCCGCCGACGATCAGCAGCACCAGCGCGGCGACACCCGCGCCGTGGGTGATCGGGCCGACGAACCACGCCGCCACCCAGCCCAGCAGCAGATACAGCGGCACCCCGACCCAGCGCGGCGCCGACGGCCAGAACATCTTGAGCAGCACCCCGGCGATCGCGCCGCCCCACACGATCCAGAACAGCACCATGCCGTCGGTCGACGGCAGCGCCAGCAGCGCGAACGGCGTGTAACTGCCCGCGATGAAGACGAAGATCATCGAGTGATCGAGGCGCTTCATCCATTTCCGCGCGGTCTGCGACTTCCAGGTCACTCGGTGGTAGGCGCCGCTGACCGCGAACATCGCCACGATCGTCAGCGTGTAGATCAGCGTCGCCACCCCGGCCCTGGTGGACTGCACCGACCACGACACCGACACCAGCGTCGCGCCGCAGATGGCGGCCACCACGGCCGCATAGACATGGATCCAGCCCCGCGCCCGCGGCTTGCCGATGAAAGTGGCGACGCCCTCGACGACCGCCTCGGGAAGGTCTTCCGGCGGCCCTTGCGGGTCGCGCAGCACGTCGTCGGAGCGATGCAGGGGGGCCGTCATACGTCACCTCCGCTATCGGCGCGGGCGTTTCCGAGCATCACAGTAGTCTGGATCTATCCCGTAGCTCGCGCTGTGCACCACCTGCGAACTAAACGCTCAGGTCAGAGCGTTGTAGGCCCGAATATCCTTGACTTGGCTACTCGCTGTAGCGCTGGCCGTGCGCCGCTCAGACGACCACCTCGACCCACCGAATCAACGTAGCGCAGCGCTGGCGACCGTGCTCTTGTGGTTGGTTGTGATACCCGTCTGAACCGACCACCGTCCATGACGCGCCTCGACACGCGGCCCAACATGATTGACCACCCCTTCCGACATTGAAAAAGGCGTTCAAGAATTGACTATCAGTGTCAAGAATTGATGGCAAAGAATTGCGAAGTTGGCATTCCTCGACGCTTTACGTTGCGGTAAATTACTCGCGGCATCACCGAAAGTAAGGCCCCCGCACCTGCGGCAACAGGCCGGGGGTTTGGCCGAACTGAATGGGGGTTCGACATGGATAGCCTACGTCATCAGCCGCTGGCCACGTGGCATTGTCTTGCGGGCCAACTTACGCCGGAACAAATCGCGTTTTTGTGGAAATGCGACCGCAATCCCGATCATCCCGCCGGCCCCGACGCGCATCGGCGGGGGTTGGTCAGGCAGGCGTTGATGTACTCCGAACTCGGGCCGGGGAGCCTCAACTAGGGCCTGTTTTCAAGCTCGGTGTGTGACGGCTGTTAAACCTGTGACAAACATCGCCGAGTAGCAACACACCGATGATTTTTGGATCCGCGGGAGCGATGTTATATGGCCGTAGGATAGAAAAGCGCAAGGCCGCCGCGTTGCAGCGCGACGGCCTTGCCAAAGCCACCTAGGGACCAAGAAAGGTGGTGCTGCCTATGAGATGAGGCGGTGGTGGGCCGTTCCGTAAGGGTCGGCCCACTTTCCTATTTCAAAGGCTTTTCTTTTCAAGATGCAGGTTTGAGACTCCGGTTAGACCCTCTCCCCAGCCGCGGGATCCCTCCCGGCCGGCGAACTTGACTGTACGCAATTTTGGAAAACATGTCACGCATAGACGCAAGGTGTTGCGCTACTGAAGCGCTGTTGTCTGCGGCCTGCTTGGTAGACGCACTGTTGCCCCTATGCGGAAGAAATTTGCCACCAACGATTACAACCTGCCCAAGAATGGAATGTTCAGTCGGTAGACGGTCCCCATCAAAATTCGCGGCGCCTGGCGCCCACGCCGTTGCATCTATGCAAGCAGTGTTTCCCAACGTGCGAACCGCAGCAAACTTCCCTTCGAGTGCGTTTCGCTGCGTAGTGGGTGCTGCAATCGGACTAGCCGTGACACCGATCAGCGCGCGAACGGGAACGCGACGTACGCCCCCGCCATCAGGTGGCACGTTGTCCTCTTTCAGCTCCCGATCAGGCCTAACACGCCAGCAGCGAGCGCAAGAACGGCACCAAGGCAAGCGAAGACTATCGCGACACACCCAGGGCGCTGGTTGGCGGCCATTTCTCGCATGATTACCTCCAAATGCTGTGGGGTTTCGCGGTTCTCTCCAGAGACTGTGCCGCCGTCGATGATCAGGCGATCTCCGAGGCGCTGCTCCAGGCGGCCACCGGTGATTTGCTGCTGGATCATCGCAAGGACTGCAACCAGACCGCATGCGGCGCTGCCGAAACCTAGATATGCCGTCATGCTCCCGGCTTCTGCGTTCCATGCTTGGTGCAGTAGTACGAGACGCGGTCAGGTCTACTGATCGTCCGACCGGACCAGGTCCGTTTGGCCAGGCCCGGCTCGACGTCTCTGACCAGTTCGAGATTGCAGCCCTCGACAGGGCACGTGTACGACTCAGCCATGGGATAACGATCTCATTGAGGCCCGCTTTTCGCGGCGAAGTGCGCACGACATTCGCGCGGGCAGTGTTCTGGGCGAGTTAGGACAGAGATTGCGGCAAGCGGGTCATCCACCCGCCAACGGGAACACCACGTAACGCCGGACTTGCTCCTGAGAATTCGAACAAATCTTCGGAGGATTGTGAGAATCAGTTCATCGCAGGGCGAGGTGCCGAACTTTGTCGGCGAATTGTGGAAGGCTTCCTGATGATCGACGAAGACAGTTGGTCCGGGAACGCGAAAGCCCTGACCGGAACGACCGTCCGTCAGGGCTTTGCGTGTATCTGGACAATACCTTTGCGAGCCTAAACGTCGCCAACCGTGCCCGCAGGGCTTCGGCCAAGATCGGCGTCGGATCGACGGATAGTCACCCGGTCGTGAACTGCGCGTTTCCGCCGTTCACGATTCGAAGGGTGTGGTTGATGCCACAGTTCGTCAGGCTTCTCGATCTAGCCAGGGAGTACGACCTCGCAACCTATGAGGTCCAAGATTGCGCGCGCAGATTAGGCCTGCCGCACAAGAAGGCCATAACGATGCTCAACGAGAATCAGGCGGAGACGCTCCGTCCTGAACTTGAGGCGGCGCAAAACTTGAAACGATGGCAGAGGAGTCGGGGGACGTCGGATGTCCCACAACACGGCGACGTCGTGCATGTTGAGTGCGCATGCTGCCAACTGACGCTCGACTGTCGCGCAGACTTGGGTGAGGCGTACTGCGATGCGTGCCGAGGGCATTTCTCCATGCCGGGCGAGGATGTCAACCGCAAGATCGAGCGGTTGGCAGACCATGACGAGCGCATGAGACGTGGCTACGTCCGTGCGCGCGAAGCGTTCTACGGCTGCAACCGTCGGCTTGCACACGCACTGGAGGACAGAAGCGGATGGCGTACGGCCGTCACATTGCTTGTGCACGATCACATCGCAGGTCCGCGCGGCCACTGCGACAAGTGCAAGCAGCCCTACCCGTGCGAGACGGTACGAATTCTCCGCAGTGTCAACTACGGGTACTACAAGTACACAGAGAGATTCGCGGGGTTCTCCGACGAAGAAGTCTGGTACCACACCAATCCACAAAGGACTGCAGAACGGGATCATTGGCCGGACCACGAGGATGAGACCAGCTCCTGACACACGGCCTTCGACAACAGGCCAGCAAGGGATTGAGACGACCCCCGCCATCATCAGCGGAGCCGTTTCCTCTCGGGTTACTCGTCGCGCGGGCGCTTAGGCCGCTGCCGCCCACTGGCTGTTGCCGTAGGTTGGACGACATGGCTTGCAGCGAGGTTCGTAGTCCGCACGGGCATAGCGCTGAAGCCCGCAGTCTTTGACAGTGCACGTTCTCATGCTGCGGCCCACCATCTTTTGAATGGCGCGACGGACGCCAGGACGTCGGCGTCGAGTTCCTGGTTTCCCGATGCCGCCCAGCCGTATTCGACGTCGTCAACGCGGTGCTTGTTGAGCGCGCCGGCGACGTTTTCTCTGCGGTCATAGAAGCGGCTCGCCTGGACCAGGGTGGCGTACTTGATTGGGTAGGGCACGTTGGCCCAACCGAATTCGGCGGTTACTGCCACTTCGCCGCGCGGGCCGGTGTACTCGATGCGGGTCCACGGCCGGCCCTTGGCGGGTGCGTTCCTCGGTAGCAGCGTGACGTCGACAACGGTCCCCTCGACCTCGACAACGGGCTCAGTGCATATGTCGTCGGTCGAGACCGTCCAACGGTCGCGGTGCCATTGCGGTGCGTAGTAACGGGTTTGGGAATCCGTTCTACCGAACTGTCGGCTGCAGGCCCGGTCGATGGCGCGTGATGCGGCGTCGATGGCTAGGACGAGCTGGTCGGTGTCCTCATCGACACCGAGCCAGCTCGCCAGCTCGTCGGCAACCGCGTAGGCGGGTGCCCACATTTTTAGACCCCCGAACCGACCGCGTAGACCTTCGCCGTGGCGGTAAAGCTGTCGGCGGTGCCCACCTTAGAGACACGGCAGCGCAGCCACGGCCGCCCCGACTGCACGCGCACGAAGGTGTGTGCATGCGCGTCACCGGGACCCAATTCGGTCAGCGTGCCATCGGTGGCCGCAGCGGCGGGGGTGCCAATGCCGTCGTCGTCGGGTGCGTCCTGCACCGAGAACGACACCAGGTCACCGCTTCCCGACGTGGTGGCGGTGAACACGACAAGCACCTTGTCGCTGTGGGCGTAGGCGGTGTCGGGCAAGTGGATATCGTTGGGGTCGCCGAAATCGAAGTTGTTCCAATCGGTGTTGGACACGGCGACCTTGGCCGACCCCAATAACTTGAGGTCGGCGCTCGCAAGATCGTTTACTGCCATAGGTTTACTGCTCTCCCGTCAGGGCAATGTAGGCGTGGGGATTCTGCGGAACGGCGTCCATGCGGGCATAGACGGCGTACTGGACCTCGCGGTTGGACGCCATGCGGGTAATCGGGTCGACAATCAACTGAATGTCGCGCACCCGGCGGATCACGTAACCCTCCGCCAAGTTGCCGAACGCGCCCCAGTTGACGGTGTTGTTGTCGACGTCGATGTTGGCGAAGGCCTGATCGACCACGACCGGGTAGCCCAGCAGCACACCGCCACCGGTCGAGGTGGCCATGTCGGCATCGGCGGGACGCCAGATGGGATCACCGTGGGAGTCTTTGATTTTCTTGATCGCGGCCAGCGACTGGTCATTGAACGCCCACACCGCACCGTTGCGGTATGACGGGTCCACGGAGTGGATGAAGGTGATCAGGTCGTCGTAGGTCACGCCGTCGGTGTCGTCGGCCAATTCGACGCCTGTCTTGCCGTGGATGAGGCCCTTGGGCTGTCCCGTGCCACTACCGGTTACCAGGTGGGTCGACTGCAGACGTGCCACACGTTCGCCGAGCTTGCGCGCCACGAACGACTCGATATCGAAAGCGCTGTCCTGCAACAGTTCAATCGACACCCGCAAAGGGTTGTTGCCAGCCCCGCCGGCAGTGTAGGTGTAGGCGCCAAGCGAGGCGGTGCCGAAGGTCAGATCAGCGCCAGAGGCGAAGGTGCCGCCCTCGGCGACGATCTCGCCGACGTTGGCGGTGTCGTCCACGGTTGGCCACTCAAGGGACTGACCGGTTTCGGTGTTGATGGTTTCGGCGACATTGGCGATTCCGCCGAACGCCTTCATCCGGTCGATGATCTTGGTGCGGAAGCCATCGGGCACGGTGTAACCACCGGCCGATGGGGTGCCTTCACTCTGGGCGCGAAGCTCGGTCAGGTCAGCGTTGGCCTGTCCGGTGCGCAGATATGCGGTGAATGCACGCTCAAGGGTGTCATCTTCCTTGGGCGCAGCGACATGCACAGTGGCCTGCGGGGTCACATACACCGCGTGACGGGCACGGAACTCCTCGGTTTCGTTGGCTCGCTTGAGCTGGGTTTCCAGATCCTTGGCGCTCTCGAACTCGTCGTCGGTGAGACTGCGCTTCTCGGCGATCTCGTTGAGTTCATCGAGCTTTGCGAGGATTTCCTCTTTGGTCAATTAGATACCTTTCGGGTGAGTGCCGCGAATCTTGCGCGGAACAATTGGGTGCGGCCGTTGATGGCCGGGGTGAGCGTGCGCACGCTCGCTGAGGTGGTGGGGTTGGCGCCGAAGTTCACGACCGAAACATCGCCCTTGTTCAGGTCGACGCGCTGAATGATGCGCAGTGACTCGGGATCGGTGAAGCCGGGCGCGGCTTCCCATTTCTGTGCTTTGACGCGGAAGGCGAAAGACATTTCGTCCATATCTCCGCGGCGCATCTTCGGCTCGAGCCGCTGCACGTCGGGGTCTGAGCGGTCCAGTACGGCAACGACCTTGAGGCCATGGTCATCCACGGACAGGCTCAAGGTGCCCGACTTGGTGCGCGCCAGGGGCATTCCCTGGTGGTTGATCAGCAGATGCAGATCGGGTGTGGCGCGTAGTGTTTCATCGAACGCATGCCGATCCAACTGTTCGATCCAGCCGTGATTAGCCGGCCCGCCGTACATCTCGTAAGGCTGAAACGTGGAGGCGTATCCGGTGAGGGTCAGCGTGTCGGGGTCGCTGTTGACGTCGAACGGGGTCCGGTATTCCCAGAGGTTTAGATCAAGGTTGTGTTTCGTTGTTCTGTTCCTGCTCTTGAGGTTCCGGTAGCGGTGGCCGGTTCAAAATGGCTCGCGCCTCGGCTTTGGTCAGCAGACCGGCGTCTGTCTGCTTGATCAGAAGGTTGATTTCGGTCTCGGGGTCAGGTGACACCAGGGAGCGGAAATCAAACTCAGCCTTACGCCCTTCCGGCAGCAGCCGGGTCAACCGTGCCTCGATGCGGCGCGTCCACGGTTCCAGGGTGTACTTGGCGTAGCCGCGGTTTTGTTCTGACAGACCGGCGCCGAAACTCGTCTGCTTCTCGGTCTGTCCCAATAGGTGCGGCGGGATGCCGAACCATCGGGAGACCTCATCGACAGCGAACGCGCGGCTTTCCAGAAACTGTGCCGCCTCGGGGTCGATAGACCACGGCGTGACCTTCAGCTTGCGGTTGATGACGCTGATGCCGCCTGCGTTGGTCTCACCGCCGGATTTGCGGTCCAGGGCTTCTTTGACCGCGGTGGCTTCGTCTTCGGTCAGCGTGTCTTCGGGGGTGACGATCGCTGATGCGAGCAGCCCGTTTTGAAACAGTCGGGTGGCGCTGCGTTCAGTCGCGATTGCTTGCCCCAGAGAGTTTTTCGCAATCTGGATCGGGGAGACGCCGGTGCAGCCGTCAAGCGAGATGCCGGGGATATGGACGATCTCGCGGTCGCTGAACTGTTGGGTCTGTCCGTTGTCCAGTTGGACGCGGTAGAGCTTGCGGCCGTTCTTCACCTCGACACCGACGCATTGCGGCGGGATGGGTTGCAGCCCGAGCAACTGCAGTGCACCGCCGCGTTGCTGAAAGAAGTAGGCGTTTCCGTGCAGCAAGAGGCTGACCATGAGGAACTCGACCCATTCAAAGCCGGTAACCCCGTCGGGTCCGGCCGGGTCGTCGAGCCACGATGTGGCGCGTTGGGTGGTGCCGTCTGGGTTGGTGACGACCGTACGTAGGGGTAGCGATGCGATGGAGCCGCTGATCAGCGAGACGCATCGGTAGACCGCCGATAACCCCAACGCGGAGCGGTCATTGACCGAGACGCCGGCCAGCGACGGTGCGCCGCCGAACAGGGTGACGATCTGCGGGTCGCTGATCGACCAGTTGCGGGTTTCGGGTGGTTCGTAGGGTGGATCGGGTGCGCGGAATAGCCGTGAGAATAGGCTCAAATGGTTCTCCGAATGCGTTAGAGGCAGACAAGTTTGGGAAGTGGCTTCACCGGGTGCTGGGCACGGTCGTGACACATCGCCAGCGCGGCGGCGGCGTCGATCTTGCCGCGGGACTTGTTCTTGGACAGCACAAACCCGCGCTCGTTGGGTCGCGGTATGGCGTTCAGTATCTGGCGTGCGTACTGTTCGTTGCCGTCGTGGCTGATCGCGCCCTTGACGATCGCCTCGTAGAGGCTTACGTAGGCCGGGGTCATGCGTTCCAGCGATTGCGGGAACTCGACCATCGGTAGGCCCTCGTCGGCGAGCATCTGGCCGGGGATCTCGAAAAGTCGAGGGTCGTAGGCACACTCTTGAAGGTCGTAGTGGCTATCCAGCTCGCGCAGAAACGCCATGACTGACGACAGGTCGATTCGTTCGTCTTTGGTGGGCTGCCAGATTCTGGCGACCGTGTGCAACATGCCGTCTGGGCGGCGTTGTGCGTACACCACGGCGGTCGTGTCGCGCTTGATACCGACGTCGATGCCGACCCACGTCGGGGCCTTCGGGGCGAGTTGGTAGTCACTTTCCAGTGCGCCCCACACGGTGCGTCCGTCAGGGCCTAGCCAGCAGTCGGTCCCGTCGACCCAGCGGCCCAGGTGAAAGATCTCGAAATGACTTAGGGGTGAAGTCTCAATCGCCACCCGCAGCGCGTCAATGGACTGATAACCCGCATCCAGTGCGGGACAGGCGATGCGCCAGGTCTTCTCGTCGTAGGGGGCGAGTTCCTCGGGGGCGCTGTACTCGGTGAACGAGAACCCTGGTGGGCGTTTGCCGTCGAGCCAGGCCTCCCGCAGATGCCACAGGGCGTTGTCGCGGTCCAGGCCGGGTGTGCCGATGGCCACGATCACCGAACGGGATCGCTTACCAGAGGCCAGCACCATCGAGGACCACGACTCGATGGGCTGGAATCCGATCTCGTCCACGACAGCGATAGGGCCGGGGTCCAAGCCCTGCAACCCATCGGGGTCGTGGGAGACCGGGAA
The DNA here is from genome assembly GCF_010725725.1 of Mycolicibacterium pulveris. Lineage (NCBI taxonomy): Bacteria > Bacillati > Actinomycetota > Actinomycetes > Mycobacteriales > Mycobacteriaceae > Mycobacterium > Mycolicibacterium pulveris. The sequence goes on from NZ_AP022599.1 coordinate 3,521,750, forward strand.
GCAGACGCCGCCGTTGTAGCCGACGACGAAGCGGCTATCGCTGATGGCGGTGTAGCAGATGCTTCTACGGGACAACTCCAGTTCGGCCTGGATCATCGCCACCGCGACGTCGTAGACACTCCGCTTGGCTTGTCCCACAGTCATTGCCATCACCGGCACCTGTGGCGCGCCGTCCTCGTAGCGGTCGAACGTCGCCCACACCGCCAACGCGGCCAGCAGCGTTGACTTTCCCTGTCCGCGCGGACACTGCAGAACCGCCTGCCGAACACCGGGCGCCAGGATTTCGGCGAGCCACTCTTTTTGGAATCGGGCCAACTTCAAGGGCTTGCCGTAGCCGTGACCCTTCGGCGAGCGGCAGTAGGCCTCGATGAAGCGGATCGCGCGCTTGACGGGTTCTTTCGTCTTCCAGCGGTACCAGGGCGGTTCTGACAGATCCTCGAACTTGGCTCGCGCGTTACCGCCGAGCGCCACTACAGTTCGATGTCCCGCCAGCGTGCGGCGGCCTTAGCGAACATGTAGAACGCTTCGGTGGCGCCGTGCTCAGACGTTGCACCGCGGCCGTATTCCAGGGTGTTCACCTTGGCCGGGTCATCGTCTGAGCGGACGGTGCCGATCTTGATCGGCCGGTACCCGATCCGCTTGTACGGGGTGCGGCGAGCCTTCACGTCGATGCTGGCTTTCGCGGTGCCGGTATCGACGGGCACGAACGACCGAACCGTCTCGGCCACCCGGTCGGGGATGCGCTCCAGTTCGGCGCGTAGTTCGGCGTCGTTCGCGATCTCGCTGAGGATGGCTCGCTCGATCTCGTCAACGTCCATTGTTTGCTGACTTCTGCATAAAATGCTGCATGAAAATTCCTTTATAAGCGTGCGGGGCGGGCCGGGCGTCCAGCAGGGCCTTTGACCTGCGAACTTTTAATGCCCTCTGACCTGCGAATATGGCGTGCTCGACGCGATAGGTGCCCGTTGACCAGCGGCAATGCGAAGGCATAACTATGCACGACAGTATTCGGCGAGAATTTGCTGGTCAGCGGTCAGCGGTTTCCGCGGCTGCTGTTGCAATGGGCACAGGCGGGACGCACGTTGCCCCGGCCATGCCCGCCACCCTTGGACACCGCCACGATGTGATCCCATGTGCTCGCCCGTCCGGTGCATCCCGGTAGTCGCAGTTGACACGGACCCGATGGGCGACCCAACGACCGATAGTCGCGATGCCCATACGTGGCGCGTTTGCGGGCGCGTCGACAGGTTGTGCAGCGGCTGGCGTCTGTCAGTCGTCCGCAGTCGAGGCACGGGCGCTGGACCTTCATGCCATGTCGATCAGTAGTTGGTTCTGCAGTGCCTGCATCGCCGGTTCAGCACCGCCGGCCAGCATGGCCAGATGCGTTGCGGACGTGGCGAGTAGCCGCGCCGCTACTCGGCCTAGGCAGTAGCTGCAGTCGCGAACATCTTCCATCATCCATTCGACAACATCGGGTGCGGCGTTCAGCGTGGCTAGTAGAAGCCGCTGCACGCGAACCGATTCGGCGTTCTCGGCGCGGGTCGGGTCGGCCTCCCACAACGCGCAGCGGCTGCAATCGACTGTATGTGACGTAGTCATCGGCCCAGCGCCGGAACCCCTGCGCTGAACCGCATATCTGAGAGCGACTTAGCAGTGTCCCGATGAGGTGCCTGCACCCAGCTCTCGATGTTGATCATCGGCGCGTTCGGGTTCTGCCCCTGCTGCTGCTGCCCTTGCTGGGCTTGCTGACCCTGCTCTTCCGGAGACAATGGCGCCTCGGTCTGGCCCGAGGTGTTAGGAATCGCTGGACGCGCTCCGGCGAAGCCGGCTACAGCGCGGCCGAACCATGAGTCCTGCAGCGCACCGAGGCCAAGGGTTTCCATCACGCCCTGAACCCCGATACCGCCCAACTCTCCGCCGAGTTTGATGGTGCGTTCGAGCATCTTCTTGCCCGTTTCGGCGGCGATGGCTGCGGCCTGGCCTGCGCCGGGCGCCTGGGCGTCAATTGCCAAGGCACCTGCGGTGATACCGGCGCTCAAGGCGCTTGAGGCTAGGCCGGGCATTCCTAAGCCGCCACCGCTGGGCTGCCACCCCTGACCGGCCGCCTGACCAACAACTTGCGGTGTCGCCGTGGTGTTGGCGAACGGGGCGGCCTGGGGCATGCCGGCGCTTAATGGGCCACCGGCCATCGAGGGGACTCCGGTTAGCGGCCCTGGTGCGGTTGGCGGGTAGCTAGGTGCGTACTGCGGTGCGCTGGGATACGTGGGCGCGACGGGGCGGTAGTAGTGCTGCGTGAGCGCCGGATCGTCTGCCCCTGTGCCGCCGATGCCACGATTCGCCGCCGCGGAGTCGCTGCCCCAGTTGAACGGTGTACCGCCGGGCAGGGTGGCCTGCATGTGCGAATCGTTGTATGCCACACGGAAGTCTCCAAGCCCACCCGTACCGGGCAGGAATCCACGTGAGCGCAGCCATTCGGCGGCGTTGCCGGTGCTCATCGAGCGCCCACCTGTGGGCCGGCCGTCCAAGATGTTGATGAGATCTTCAATGGCGCTAGAGCAGTCGGCCAAACCCTGTGTGAGGTCGGCGCCTTCGGTCCGCGTGTAGCGGCCCGCGGGGACATTGGCCAGCAGCGCTGTGTCGCCGGGGTAGTAGCCCTGCGCTGCGTACTGGGGATAGGCGTACTGCTGCGGCGTCCCGGTGAACTGCGGGCCGAATGTGCCTTGCGCGGCAAGCATTCCGAATAGGCCGTGGCCACCCTGAGCCGTGCTGGCCATTGCGGACAGTTGTCCCAAGGCCGGTGCTGCGGCGAGCGTGGCGACAAACCGAATCAAGTTGTCGGCGATGCCCGCTAGGCCGTTTGAGATACCAAGATCGTCATCGAGTGCGGCGCTGATGTTGTCGAATTGCTTGGCAGCGCCCTGCATTTGGTTGGCGAACTTCTCGGCGCTTGATTGCTTGGCCTCTTGGAGTCGAAGCTCTGCCTCGTAGGCCTCGCGCTCGGCCTTCGCGCGGTCGTTACGCGCGTCTTGGATCTCCTCGGCGGTCGCATCGTTGCGCTGCAACAGCGCGTTAAGTTCGGCTTCGCTCTGGGCCAAGCGGTGACGAGCATCGAGAACGCTCCCGGCGGCGCTGTAGAGGCTCGAAGAGACCGGGAAGCCTTGCAACAGTTCCATCGGGTCGCCCGTGAACGGCACGACGGGTTTGGTCGCATCCGAGCCGGTGCCACCACGGGCGGAACTCGGCGGATCGAAGTAACTCCCACGCGGACCCCAACTCGGACCCCGCTCGTTGAGACCACCGACAGAGGCCCCGATACGGCCAGCGGTCGCCCCCGGCGGAAGCGGCAGACCGGTGAACGGGTCGATACCCGCGGTGGGTAGCGGGTCGGTTGGCTTGGGTATCCAGCTCCCGCCGCGCTCGGGGCCGGACAGGTTCAACGGTCCCGCGTTTTGCCACTTCGGGATATTGGGGAAGTCGATTGGCGAAAACTTGTTGGCGGTGTCGATTGCCTTCCGAATGGGGTCCAGCATCGCGTCAAATGCCTGGCCGATTTTATTGATGATCGGCAGCACGGCATTACCGACGCCCTCGACAATCCCCTTAAAGCCCTCCATGGCCTTGGACGCCAGGTCAACGTATTTCGCCCAGGGCAACAAGGTGCCCGACACTATCACCGCGCCAGCGCTGATCGCGGGCATCATCGCGTTAATCGCAGGCAGCAACCGGTTGATCTCGGGGAGAATCTTCTGGCCGATGGGCGCCAAGGAAAAGAACGCCTTTCCAAGCTGCCAGGCAGCCTCACCCAGTTGCTTGACGGTGGTCAAACCCTCGGCGAGCCACTGCTGAAGTTGGCCGGATTGCTGTGCTTCGCGCACGAAGGCGGCAAACGACTCCGCAGCCCGCGCAGCCGAATTGGCCAGATCGGGCAGAAAGTCCGACCCGGCCGCCATCAGGTCGGCCAGCGCCGATGTCAGCGGCCCAGCGGCACCGCTGAGATTCTGGAACGCCGACACGATGTTGCTGACCGTGGTCGATATCGCCTGCTGAGATTCCGGGGTTATTAGCTGATCGACAACACCGGCAAACATTTGGTTGAACGCACCCGCAACACCGGTCGTCAACCGCTGGATGGTGGGCAGGAATTGGTTGGTGAGAGCGGTAAGCTGCTGGCCCACATCGGCGAAGAGCGCATTCTGCGTCGCGTTCTTCAGTTGGTCGAACCGCGGCAACAGATTCTGAATCGCCATTGCCGCCTGCTGGGCATTAGGGGCCAACTCTCGCAGGGCCTCGGCGAACTTCTCTGGGTCTGTGATGTTCTCAAGCGCATCGCCGAATCCCAGAGTTGCGATTTTCAGCGCCCCGAACCCGGCGGCGGCAGCGCCGACAGCGCCGGGCAGCAGCCACAAGGATTGCGCCGCCGATGCCGCTATGCCAGCGGCATGCACCAGGGCCGCGCCAATGGCGCTAATCGCCACAGGCGCGCCAACGGCGCCCAAGGCGCGAAAGACGGCCCCAGTGCGTACCACCTCGTTGCGGACATGCTCCCAGTCGAACCCGCGCGCGGAGTCTCCGACGTTGGCCATCGCCTTTTGCGCCGCCCGCGCATCAGATTCCAGGCCTCCGTACGACGTTCGTAAGTCACGGACGGCGCGATCATGCTCACGGTGGCTGCGCAGAACACGATCCGACGCCTTGGACAGCTTGTTCATGTTCTGCTCGCCGGCGTCCAGCATCCGGTTGAGATTCCGTTGCTCGGTCTCGACTTTGCGGGTGGCGTCGGCCAACTTGAGCTGCGCGGCTTGGATTCTCGCGCTACGCGACTCGTACCCGCGGCCGAAATTGGTGGCGAAGTGTTGACCCGCGACGCGGCCTGCCTTTTCGAGCGGGCGCTTGATGTTTTCCGCGGCGCGGTCGATCGAGCGCCGATGGACGCGCGCCAGGACGTCGACGTGGACGTCGGCCAATGGGACTCCTTAAATGGAAAGTTGGAAGACGACGCCGCGCCCGCTGGAACCCGGCGAGCAAGCTCAAGCGCGGGTTGGCACACCAGCGGGCACCGGGCGACCGAAGAGGCTTAGGAGGTCGCCACCGGAGTGCGGCGTCGTCGTAGGGGTTGGGGGAGAAGGCCCAACCCACGAAAGGCGGTTTAGTTCACGGGGAATGCGGGATTCCCCCGTGTCAGCGAAACGCTGGGACGGCGAACAGGCCGCCCGGGTGAAAGGATGGGCGATGGCGTCTCTGCCGTCAGATATTTTCTGCTGCGCTTAATCGAGTTGTTCGGCGGCATCGACTAAGGCATCGGCGATGGCAATCGCGTCGGTGGGGCCGATGATCAAATGATGCGTGCGCCCGCGCACGGTGCGGCTCAAGCGGATGAGACCCGAGTGCGTGCGGTCGACGACATATGGCCCGCCCACCGTCGCCGGGATAGTCGTCGTCATTGCGTCGGGGCGGTGGGGTCGGTGCGCACGACGGTGACATAGACGGCCGTGCCGTCGTATGACCCGTGCCATCCGCACGGGTCGGCCGTAAGTGGAATGTCGACCACCGAGCCGTCATTGGTAGCGGCGATGATCGCGATGATGTTCAAGTCTTGAGTTCCCCTATTGGTGTGAAGTCGGCCCAGCGGGAAGCCTTAAGCGAGCCGGGATGGCCCCGACTCGCGCTCGGCGCTGCTGTTCAGTTGGGGCGAGCCATTTTTCCTCGCTGATCAACCCGGTCGCTGATCATCAACCGGCGACCGCCGTCAACGACTCGACGACAGCTCCATTCGGAAGGTGAGTGCCTCCGCAACGGGAGGTGCAACCTCCCGAAGGGAAGAAACCCCGAGATTTCTTCAGAGGTGTCGGTTCGCTTCGCGAGTGCGTGCCTGCGCGCTGCCGCGCGTGCGGGGCGTGTTTTGCCTTCGGTCGACCCTCAGCGGCGTCGGCCCGTAGTAGGGGCGAATGCCCCACTGGTACGCAGTGAAAGAGAGTCATATAGCGAACTGCCTTTGCGCAGTTCAGAGGGTATGGCTGTCACAGATTTAATGACATTTGTCATAGATTCTGTGACAAATTCCAGCGTTTCCGCAGGTCGCGTCATTTTGCCGTCACAGATTCGGTGACGGGGTGCAGTTGGCATTTTGCGTGGACGTTGCCCTCGGCCCCACCGCAGATGCCGCTCGGCAAGACAAGGCACATGATGTTGGACCCTTCATCGAGGAACCCGTTTTTGACGGCCTTGCGCACCTCGTTTTGTGCGTGACGCTTACTGATGCCGAGCGTCTCGGGCAACGTCGATTCACCATTGAGGCAGAACTTGGCATGGCCATTCTTGGTGTGCCCCGAGTAGGCCAACCCGACCACGCGCAGCCAGTGCGGTAGCGACTTATCCTGCGCGCGTTCGAACCAAAATTCGAAGAAGTGAATCCCGGCCGGGTCGGCTCTGCCCATATCTGACGGTCGTTTACGATCGAGTGTCAATCTTGTTCATCGTTTCCGCCCGTGGTGGGCTATCAGCGGATATCAAGTTCTGCATATCGGCAATGAGCTTTAGCGCTTCATCGCGATCAAGCAGGACAAAGCTTTTCCCTTGGATGATGTGCACGCCACCGTTTTGGCGCTTGGACAGCCGAATTGGGTTATTCACTGGTCCTGTTCCTTTGTCGGTGCGGCCGAGATAAAAGACGCCGCGACCTCGAAGTCGCGAATTCGTTCCTCAATTTGTTCAATCGTCGGCTTATCGACACCTTGCGCCCATAAAGTACAAAGTGCGGTCGTTCGCTGGAAATGGACTTCGTCAATTCCGCCATTCGCGTACGCGGCTGCGGCGCCGAGCGCTATTGCGGCAATGTTGTTCACCGGATGCCCCGCGATTGGCATTCCTGCAATGTTTTGTAATCGGCGTTCTGCAGCACGGCGATAGCTTCGCCGCCCGACAACCCGCGCGCCTCCGCGGCGTGCAACAAGGCCATTGCCAGCCGCTGCCGGCGGCGATATTTGGCCTGCCGCGCCCGCGTGGCCTCTTTCGATTCGCCGGTACTCACGTAGTACTCGGTACTGCTTAATGTCATCTGGTCGCGTCCTTTCGCAGACGATCGCCATACGGAAAAAGGTCAAAAAAATAGCGAGAGGATGTTTCTCTCTACCCCTAGGGTGAAAGTGGAGAACTAATCAACCAGCGCCGATGCCGACCATTGGCGACAGGCAACCCGGCGACCATTTACTGCCGCCCCACGGCGTCCCGGCGACCTCGCAGAGCAAGCTGACCCATTCGCGCGGCATGACGTGTACCCGCGGGAACTCGCCGCGGGGGTACTCACCGCTCAATGTCTTGATCTGCCAGCCGTGGGCCGAAGCGGTCATGTCGTCCACCTCAGGGGCCAAGCGCGGAGCGATCCTCATCGTCTCCCGCTGGGGCGGATGCTTGCACGTCTTCGGCGGGGGCTGCCAGTCGGGCGAACAAGTTAGACAGACACGGTTGCCTGTGCCCCATACCGCGACGTTTTCACCGATCAGCGGATGCCCGCGGCGGCAATGGAATTGAGCCTTCCCATAGCCGATCTCGGGCCAGTAGCGCCGGTAGAGCGCCGCCACCGCCACCCGCATCGTTGCGCCGTCGATGCGCAGCGACACCCGGCCAGCACCATCAGGCCTTAGCCGCCGAGCTTGCAGGACTCGTAATGAGCCCGCCTTGCCAGCCACGGTGCGCGGACGTGACCAGACTTCGCCGCCGGCGGTGATGGCATATGCCGGGGCCTCGGTGATGGTGCGAGTGGTGCTGTCGGCGTCGGTGAGCGGGACGCTCACCGACCGCCTTGCTGCTCGCTATGTGCAGCAGCTTGATTCAGTAGGTCCGCCAGCTCCCGCGCCTTTGTCGGGGACAGCTCAAGGTCGCCTGCTACTTCATCGGTGACGCGAATCCGAATCCGATGGTTGCGGTACCTAACTGTGCCGCCGTCAAGGTATTGATCACCGATTACCGTCACGACAATGCGACCGTCGAGTGTCGAGAAGCCCCCAACCCAAACATCGGCGCTCATCTGGCATCACCCGGCCGTGTCGTCTCCCGCTTGTCCATCGCGCCACGACGGCGACGGGCGCGGGCGGACTTGTAGGCCAGCTCGGCAAAATACGCCTTGCGCAGACTCTCTGCCCGCACCGGATCTCCGCCGGCCTCGGTGAGGAATCGTTGCTCGAATGCCCTGCGGGCCGGTGCCGTGCGGGCGGTGCGGTCGATGGTGCGCGCCCAGCTCAAATGTGCTCGATGCTTGGCGCGAAGAGAATTTTCAGCGGTTGTCATTGAGTCTCCCGTTTCAGGCAGGTTTCGCACGACGGCCGAAGCCGTCGCGGGGTCACAAGGCGCCTGATTACGGGAGATGCTGTGCGCGCCTTAGCGGGCGGGTGCCCGCTCCGATGCTTACTTTATCGCGTCGATGCGCTGTGCCAGCCCTCGAAAAGTATCAAAAATGACAATCGCCGTGACGTCGGTCACAGGTCGCCGAGCCCGAGTTTGCGGGCCTCTGCGATTGAGCGTTCGGACGCCGACGCCGATGTGTAGCGGTCCAGCATGGCGCGGTCCGACCAGCCAGCCACAGCCATCAGGCCCGCCTCCGAACCACCCGCACGTAACCAACGGGTCGCGGCGGTGTGGCGAAGAAGGTGCAAATGAAAGTTGTTAATACCAGCGGCCTTGGCACGCTTGCCCAGTGTCAACCGCATCCCGTAATAGGCGAACGTGGTGCCCCGTGCGCCGACCCACAGCGGCCCGTCATCGGGTACGCCTTGCCGCCTGCGCATCCGTAGGTAACGGTCGATAGCAGCGGCGCACTGACTACTGAACGGGACCACACGGCCTTTGCCGCCCTTGCCCTTGCGGATGACTGCCGTCATCGCGGCGAGGTTCACATCGGCCGTGTCCAGCGCCAGCGCTTCACCCGCGCGTACGCCGGTTTCCACCAGCAGACGCACCAGCGCTTCGTCCCTGCGATCAACGAACGCCTTACCTTGGCAGGCGCGGATCATGGCGCGCACCTGGTCGTCGGTCAGCGCTTCGGTGACCTTCGTATTCAACTTCGGCGGTGGAAGATCCTTGATGAAGTTCTCATCAATCTCGCCCTCGTCGGCGAGCCATTTGGAGAACATCTTGAGGGCGTGCTGGCGCGCCTTGGCGGTAGTTGGTTCGGCCCCACTAGCCAGCATGTCGGCTACGAACCTCGTCACTGTCGGCTTGTCCAGCGTGGGCGTCGTGCCGGTGTCCTGGCACCACTTTTGGAAGCTCCGCACCCCGCGGGTGTACGTTTCGACTGTGCCTTTCGACTTGTTCGCCGACACCAGCGCCAGTTGCCAACTGGGCAGCAGATCCAGCAAAGATGCACCCATACCGTTTATTGTGACATGGAGCGGTGTGCAAGGGAAAGTTTCATTGATTTTACGCCAAAACCGCTGGTAGCGTCACTGACCAGCCAGGGTATCCTACTCAAAGAAATCTGGATATTCGTGGACCTCATTCCGCCGCGGCTCAAAGAACCGGCGTACCGGATCTATGAGATGCGGTTGCGCCATGAGCTGGCGCAGTCCAAATCCCAACTGCCCCGGCATATCGCGGTGCTCTGCGACGGCAACCGCAGATGGGCACGTGATGCTGGTCACGATGACGTCAGCTACGGCTACCGGATGGGTGCCCGCAAGATCGCCGAGATGCTGCGCTGGTGCCAGGAGACCGGCATCGAGATGGCCACCGTGTACCTGCTGTCCACGGAGAACCTACAGCGTGACCCCGACGAGCTGTCATCGCTGATCGAGATCATCACCGACGTCGTCGAGGAGATCTGCGCGGCCGACAACCGGTGGACCGTGCGCACCGTGGGGGACCTGGAACTGATCGGCGAGGAGCCGGCCCGGCGGCTGCGCGACGCCGTGGAGTCCACGCAAGCCGGTGGGCCGTTCCACGTCAACCTGGCCGTCGGCTACGGCGGCCGCCAGGAGATCGTCGACGCGGTGCGTCAACTGCTCAGCAAGGCGCTGGTCAACGGCGCCAGCGGCGAGCAACTGGTCGAGGCCGTCACCATCGACGCGATCTCGGAAAACCTCTACACCTCCGGGCAACCCGACCCCGACCTGGTCATCCGCACATCGGGGGAGCAGCGGCTGTCGGGGTTCTTGTTGTGGCAGAGCGCCTACTCGGAGATGTGGTTCACCGAGGCGTATTGGCCGGCGTTTCGGCGGGTGGACTTTCTGCGGGCGCTGCGTGATTACACCGCGCGCCACCGCCGTTACGGCATGTGAGGGAAACTGGAGCCATGGCTGCGCTGTCGGCGGTGGTCTTCGCGCTCAGCTGGTGGTTGGGGCTGTATCTGCTTGCCCGCGATCCGCGCAAACCGGTTCTGGTGCTCGCCGCGCTCGGCCTGACGAGTTTTGCCGTGGTGGTGGCGCTGGACGCGGTGCGGGTGGTCGCCGGTTCGGACACGCTGAGCCGCATCGAGATCTATCTCGTCGCGGTGCCGGGCATCGCGTGGTTCGCGGTGCTGCTGGAAATGTCGCGGCCGCGGGAAACGTGGCGCAGCCGCGCCGGTGAGATCGCGCTGGTGGCCGCGGTGGCCGCGGTGGCGTTCGTCGGCGCGGCGATGGTGGGCAGCGTCGACGGCCCGCTGCGCGCGGGGCACTGGGTGATGTTCGCCGCGATCTCGGTGTCCGCGCTGGGCGCGATGGTCCACTGGGTGCTGCGGCGGTCACAGCCCGGGCCGGTGGTGGGCTTCGTCGTCATCGCGACGCTGTTCTTCGCGCTCGGCAACGCGATCCTTATCATTCCGCTGGGCCTGGTGCCGAGCTGGTTGGCGTTGGCAGGCACCGGTTTTGACGTGGCGCTGTTGGGGGTGGCGGTCGCGATCGGCGATGCGTTCGACGAGGGTCAGGCGTTGCGTGCCGACATGTTGCGCTCCTTCGCGGCGACGGCGGTGGTGGCGGTGCTGTTCGGCGGGCAGGCGCTGATCGGGTTGGCGGTGACCGGCTACGACACCGCGTTGACGGTGCTGCTGTTCACCAGCGTGGGCATCGCGATCGCGATCAACGTGCTCGCCGACCCGCTGGCCGGTCTGCTGGACCGGCTGGCGTTCTCGCGCTCGCCGACGCTGCGCGCCGACCGTGCCGCCCTGCGCGATGCCGAAGCCGCGCTGCCGCGCCGCTCCACCAACCCGCTCGACGACGTCGACGACGAGACCTTCGTGCGGCTCACCCGCCGCGCGCTCGGCCACTACGGCGACCTGTCCAAGCTGGTGGCCAGCCCGCTGACCGCGCTGCCGATCATCGACGAGCGGCTCGCCGCCCGCGGCGCACCCGACCAGCCGCTGGAGCGAGCCAACGAACTCAAGGCGCTGCTGGCCGACCGCATTGCCCGGCTCAAGCCGCGCGACGGTGGCGACTTCGGCACCACCGAGCAATGGCGTTACTACAACTCGCTGTACTTCCCGTACGTGGTGGGGGTGCGGGCGTACGCGCAGAACGCCACCGCGTCCGGGCTGGATCCGGTGGCGCGCCAGGCGTGGCAGTGGTTCGTCACCGAGGTGCCGCAGCGCTCGCTGCACAACTGGCAGAACGCCGCGGCCCGGCTGATCGCCGCCGATCTGCGCGGCAGCCTGGTGGTCGCCCGAGACTAGGCGGTGCCGCTGACCTGCGGTTGGCAGTGGTTGGCAGCGTGTGGTGTCGATCTGGCAGCACCGCGACAGCAGCATCGGTGTCATGACCGCAATCGCCACCCGCCCGGTCCGGGATACGACCGGGGATGCCCTGTTACGTGTCGCGCTGCGCGCCGACGCCACCCTCTGTGGTGCGCTCGGCCTGCTCGTCGTGATGGCCTCCGAGCCGCTCTCGGAGCTGTCCGGATTGTCGGCCACCGCCGAATGGCTCGGCGGCACCGCGCTGGTCGGCTACGGGCTGCTGCTGTTCGTGCTCGCCGGTCTGCCCGACGTCCGCCCCGTCGGGATCGGCGTGCTGGGCGCCAACATCGCGTTCGCGGTGTCGGTGGCCGTCGTGCTCGTCGCAGGCTGGCTGCCGCTGACCGAGTTCGGCGTCGCGGCCACGATCGCGTTCACCGTCGTCACCGTGGCTTTCGCCTACGGCCAGTACCTCGGGGTGCGTCGCCTCGGCGCGCCTCCTTCATGACTGGTCCGGAGCCGCCGTCGTCAGAGGTTGCGGCGTCGGCTCCGGAACGGTCCCATCCACCCCCACAGAAAGGAACAGTTCGATGGCCGCTGTCACCACACCGAAACTCAACGAGTCCACCGACTCGCTGCTGCGCTTCGCCATGCGCGCCGACGGGATACTCACCGGCCTTGCCGGTATCGCGGCGCTTCCGCTCGCCCGCCGGCTCGCCGACATCTCCGGCACCACAACCGCATTCGAGTACGCGATGGGCGCGTTCTTCATCGCCTACGGGGTGTTGGTGCTCGGGCTCGCGGCGCTGCCGTCGGTGCGCGCCGCCGGCATGGCGGTGATCATCGCCAATGTGGTCTACACGGTCGCCGCGGTGGTGTTCGTCCTGGCCGGCGTGTTCCCGCTGACCACGATCGGGGTGGTGCTGACGCTGGCCACCGGCGCCTACACGCTGGTGTTCGCCGAACTGCAGTACCAGGGCTGGCGCCGCATCGGGTAGTTCTTTTCGCCGAGCAGACGTGAAAACCCCCAAAAAGTACCACTTTTGGGGGTTTTCACGTCTGCTCGCGCCGGCGTGGGAATGCTACAGCTTGCGCAGCCGCAGCCGGTTGATCGAATGGTCGGCGTCCTTGCGCAACACCAGCGTGGCCCGCGGCCGGCTCGGCAGGATGTTCTCGATCAGGTTGGGCCGGTTGATGGAATGCCAGATGTCGCGGGCGGCGAACACGGCCTGGTCGTCGGTCAGCGTCGCGTAATGGTGGAAGTGCGAGGCGGGGTTGGCGAACGCCGTCGAGCGCAGGCCGAGAAACCTGTTGATGTACCACTGTTCGATGTCCTCGATGCGGGCGTCGACGTACACCGAGAAGTCGAACAGGTCCGACACCATCAGCGTCGGCCCGGTCTGCAACACGTTCAGCCCCTCCAAAATGAGGATGTCAGGATGGCGAACCACCTGCTTCTCGCCCGGCACGATGTCGTACAGCAGGTGTGAGTAGACCGGCGCGCACACCTCGTCGGCGCCCGACTTCACCGAGGTGACGAACCGCATCAACGCTCGGCGATCGTAGCTTTCCGGAAACCCTTTGCGGCCCATGAGGTTTCGACGGACCAGCTCGGCGTTGGGGTAGAGGAACCCGTCGGTGGTGACCAGGTCGACCCGCGGGTGGTGTTCCCAGCGGGCCAGAAGTGCCTGCAGCACACGGGCGGTGGTGGACTTGCCGACGGCGACGCTGCCCGCCACGCCGATGATGAACGGCACCGGGCGGTCCGGGTTCTGCTGCGGCTCACCGAGGAACTCCGCGGTGGCCTCGAACAACCGCTGCCTGGCGGCGACCTGCAGATGGATCAACCGCGCGAGCGGCAGGTAGACCTCCTCGACCTCGAGCAGGTCGATCTTCTCGCCGAGGCCCCGCAGTTTCTGCAGTTCTTCCTCGGTGAGCTTCAACGGCGTCGACATGCGCAACGCACGCCACTGACTTCTATCGAACTCCACGTAAGGGCTGGGTTCGCTCAGCCGCGCCATGCGCCCAGTGTTGCATTTAACGTTGAGGCCATGGGCGCCAGCACCTCATTTTCGATCGTCCGGGAGTACCTGCTGCTCGGTTTGCGCTTCGACCGCGTGGAAGAGGGATACGTCGACGCGTTCACCGGCGACCCCGAGTTGCGCCGCGTCGTGGCGGCCGAACCGCAGCCCGACCCGGTTGAGCTGGCCCGCCAGGCCGAGCGGCTGCTGGCCAAACTGCCTGCTGGGTTGGAACCGGCCCGTGCCGATTTCGTCGCCGCCCACCTGCGCGCGCTCGCCTGCGCCGGACGCAAGTTGGCCGGCGAGGACGTCGGGTTCGTCGACGAGGTCGAGGCCTATTTCGACGTGCGCATCAGCAAGGGCGACCCGGAGCGCTATCGGCAGGCGCACCGGCAGCTCGATGAGGCGCTGGGCGGCGACGGGCCGCTTGCCGACCGGATGCAGGCCTACCGCGCCGGCGAGGAGATCCCGCCCGAGCGCCTCGAGGAGTGCATACACGCGTTCTCCAGCGCACTTCGTGATCGCGTGCGCGCCGAGTATCCGCTGCCAGAGACCGAGACCATCACGTACGAGGTGGTGACCGACAAGCCGTGGTCGGGGTTCAACTACTACCTGGGCGACTACCGCTCCACCGTCGCCGTCAACGCCGACCTCAAGCAGCAGATGTCCAACCTGCCCCGGCTGGTCGCGCACGAGTCCTATCCCGGCCACCACACCGAGCACTGCCGCAAGGAGGCCGGCCTGGTCGAGGGCAAGGACCAGCAGGAACAGACGATCTTCCTCGTCAACACCCCGCAGTGCCTGATGGCCGAGGGCCTGGCCGACCTGGCGCTTTACGCGGTGGTCGGGCCGGACTGGGGACCGTGGGCCGCCGAGATCTACGCCGACCTGGGGTTGCGGTTCGACGGCGAGCGCGCGCAGGCGGTGACGGATGCGACGGCCGCGCTGGCTGACGTGCGCCAGGACGCGGCGTTGATGCTGCACGACGAACACCGCGACGTCGACGACGTCGTCGAGTTCCTCGAGCAATGGCTGCTGGTCGACGACGACCGGGCCCGCCAGATGCTGCGGTTCTTGTCGTCGCCGCTGTGGCGGGCCTACACCAGCACGTACGTCGAGGGTTACCGGTTGCTGCGCGGCTGGCTCGACGACCGCCCGGCCGGCGTCGGGCTGACCGAGCGGTTCGCCAGGCTGCTGGACGAACCGTTGATCCCGTCGGCGTTGCGGACCGCCTGACTTTCTCCCGCCGAACGTGGGTTACCCGCACGCCTTCGGCGCATGTGGCGTGCGTTAATCCCACACTCGGCGGCCTGAGGCGCCCGACTAGGCTGGACCCCATGACTGCAGACCCCGCGACCACCCACGGTGCTGCTCCCGGTGCGGAGTACGCCGAGACTGCCAGCCAGGCCTACCGGGCAGCGCTGCAGGTGATCGAGTCCGTCGAGCCGCGCATCGCCGCCGCGACCCGCAAAGAGCTTGCCGACCAACGAGATTCGCTCAAGCTGATCGCCAGTGAGAATTACGCGTCTCCCGCGGTGCTGCTGACGATGGGCAGCTGGCTGTCGGACAAGTACGCCGAGGGCACGATCGGGCACCGCTTCTACGCGGGTTGCCAGAACGTCGACACCGTCGAGAGCGTCGCCGCCGAGCATGCCCGCGAGCTGTTCGGCGCGCCGTATGCATACGTCCAGCCGCACTCGGGGATCGACGCGAACCTGGTCGCGTTCTGGGCCATCCTGGCCACCCGGGTCGAGGCGCCGGCCCTGGCCGAGTTCGGCGTCAAACACGTCAACGATCTGTCCGAACCGGACTGGGAGAAGCTGCGCAACAAGCTCGGTAACCAGCGGCTGCTCGGGATGTCACTGGACGCCGGTGGCCATCTCACGCACGGGTTCCGGCCGAACATCTCCGGCAAGATGTTTCACCAGCGCAGCTACGGCACCGACCCGAACACCGGCTTCCTCGACTACGGCGCCGTGGCCAAGGCCGCCCGCGAATTCAAGCCGCTGATCATCGTCGCCGGCTACTCGGCGTATCCGCGGCGGGTCAACTTCGCCACGATGCGCGAGATCGCCGACGAGGTCGGCGCGACGCTGATGGTCGACATGGCGCACTTCGCGGGCTTGGTTGCGGGCAAGGTGTTCACCGGCGACGAGGACCCGGTGCCGCACGCCCACGTCACCACCACGACGACGCATAAGTCGCTGCGCGGGCCGCGCGGCGGGATGGTGCTCGCCCAGCCGGAGTACTCCGACGCCGTCGACAAGGGCTGCCCGATGGTGCTGGGCGGCCCGCTTTCGCACGTGATGGCGGCCAAGGCCGTCGCGCTGGCCGAGGCGCGCCAACCCGCCTTCCAGGCGTACGCGCAGCGCGTCGCCGACAACGCCCAAGCCCTGGCCGACGGGTTCCTCAAGCGCGATGCGGGCCTGGTCACCGGAGGCACCGACAACCACATCGTGCTGCTCGACGTCACCTCGTTCGGCCTGACCGGTAGGCAGGCCGAGTCGGCGCTGCTCGACGCGGGCATCGTCACCAACCGCAACTCCGTGCCCGCGGACCCGAACGGGGCCTGGTACACCAGCGGGATCCGGCTGGGCACCCCCGCGCTGACCACCCGCGGATTCGGCGCCGACGACTTCGACCGGGTGGCCGAGCTCATCGTCGACGTGCTGACCAACACCACCCCGGACGGCACCTCGAAGGCCAAGTACAAGCTGGCCGACGGCACCGCCGACCGCGTGCACGCCGCCGCGGCCGAGCTGCTGAGCGCCAACCCGCTGTATCCGGGCCTGACGCTCTGAACACGCGCGACGCGACGTGCCGCGTGGGAATTTTACGATTCCCACAGACTTGAGTTACTGTAACCGCATGGCACAGAAACCTGTACCTAATGCGTTGACCGTTGAACTCGAGCCGGTCGTGCAGCAGGAGTTGCGACGCCACATCGACTCCGAAGACCTCTGGTACGCGCACGACTATGTGCCGTTCGACCAGGGCGAGAACTTCGCCTTCCTCGGCGGCAGGGACTGGGATCCCTCGCAGGTGACGCTGCCCAAACACGTCACCGACGCACTGGAAATCCTGCTGATCACCAAGGACAACTTGGCCAGCTTCCACCGTGAGTTCGTCTTCAGCTTCATCCTCGAGGAGAAGTGGGGCCGCTGGATCGGCCGGTGGACTGCCGAGGAGCACCTGCACGCGATCGCGCTGCGCAACTATCTCGTCGTCACCCGCGAGATCGATCCGGCTGCCAACGAGGACGTCCGCGTCGCGCACGTGATGAAGGGCTATCGTGCCGACACCTACAGTCAGATCGAGCGGCTGGTGTTCATGGCGTTCTCCGAGCGTGCCCACGCGGTGTACTGCCGCAACCTCGAAGCGCAGATTTCCGAGCCGGTGCTCAAGAGCCTGATGGGTCGGATCGCCAGGGACGAGGAGCGCCACGAGGAGTTCTTCGCCAACCTCGTCGCACACCTGCTCAGCACCCACCGCGACGAGACCGTCGAGGCGATCGCCAACCGCGCCGCCGAACTCCACGTCGTCGGTGCGGACATCGACGCGTTCGCCGACAAAGTCCAGCACGTCGCCGAGGTGGGCATCTTCGGTCCCGATTCACTGCGCAAGGTCATCACCGACCGGATCGCCGCGTGGGGGCTGGCCGACGAGCCGAAGCTCAAGCAGTTCGCCGCCGCGTAACCCGCGGCCACGGCGC
Organism: Mycolicibacterium pulveris; assembly: GCF_010725725.1. NCBI lineage: Bacteria > Bacillati > Actinomycetota > Actinomycetes > Mycobacteriales > Mycobacteriaceae > Mycobacterium > Mycolicibacterium pulveris. Next base: position 3,539,115 of record NZ_AP022599.1, read on the forward strand.
GCCTGCCGGGCGTGGACGCCGCGACGGGAGTAGCGTCGCTAGCGATGGCTAGTGACGTGCTGTGCTATCCCGGCGGTACCGATCGTTTCTTCGACGAGAGGACCGGCCCCGGTCCTCGTGCCGCAGTGTCCACCGACGTGTTCGTGTGGGGCCGCGCGGGCTCGAGGAGCGCTACGTGACTGATTCGGTCGTGCGGACCTATGTGCTCGACACCTCTGTGCTGCTGTCCGATCCCTGGGCAACCATGCGGTTCGCCGAACACGAAGTCGTTGTCCCGCTGGTGGTCATCAGCGAACTGGAGGCCAAGCGCCATCACCACGAGCTGGGTTGGTTCGCCCGTCAGGCATTGCGGATGTTCGACGATCTGCGCCTCGAACACGGGCGGCTCGATCAGCCGATTCCCGTTGGCGCCCAAGGCGGCACGCTGCACGTCGAGCTCAATCACAGCGATCCGTCGGTGCTGCCCGCCGGTTTCCGCACCGATACCAACGACGCGCGCATCCTGACCTGCGCCGCCAACTTGGCCGCGGAAGGCAAGAAGGTCACCTTGGTCAGCAAGGACATTCCGCTGCGGGTGAAGGCCGGCGCGGTCGGGTTGTCGGCCGACGAGTACCACGCCCAGGACGTCATCACCTCCGGCTGGACGGGCATGGACGAGCTGGAAGTGACCGCCGACGACGTCGACGCGCTGTTCGCCGACGGCGAGGTCGATCTCGAAGCGGCCCGCAATCTGCCTTGCCACACCGGAATTCGGCTTCTGGGTGGCACGTCGCACGCGCTGGGCCGGGTCAACGCCGAAAAGCGGGTGCAGTTGGTGCGTGGCGACCGTGAGGCGTTCGGCCTGCGCGGCCGCTCCGCCGAGCAGCGGGTGGCGCTGGACCTGCTGCTCGACGAGTCGATCGGCATCGTCTCGCTCGGCGGCAAGGCGGGCACCGGTAAGTCCGCGCTGGCGCTGTGCGCCGGGCTGGAGGCGGTGCTGGAGCGTCGCACCCACCGCAAGGTGGTGGTGTTCCGGCCGCTGTACGCGGTCGGCGGGCAGGATCTCGGCTATCTGCCCGGCAGCGAGAGCGAGAAGATGGGTCCCTGGGCGCAGGCCGTCTTCGACACCCTCGAGGGACTGGCCAGTCCCGCGGTGCTCGACGAGGTGCTGGCGCGCGGCATGCTCGAGGTGCTGCCGCTGACCCACATCCGGGGCCGCTCACTGCACGACTCGTTCGTCATCGTCGACGAGGCGCAGTCGCTGGAGCGCAACGTGCTTCTCACCGTGCTGTCGCGCCTGGGTGCCGGGTCGCGGGTGGTGCTCACCCACGACGTGGCCCAGCGCGACAATCTGCGGGTGGGCCGCCACGACGGGGTGGCCGCGGTTATCGAAAAGCTCAAGGGCCACCCGTTGTTCGCGCATATCACGCTGTTGCGCAGCGAGCGGTCACCGATCGCGGCGCTGGTCACCGAGATGCTCGAGGAGATCAGCCCCGGCGCGCTGCCCTGACGCGATTTGTGCGTAGTTGGTCACACTCAGCGTGACGAACTACGCCCAAACCACCGATCAGCGACGGCGGCCGCCTCGCACCAGGTACCACCCGGCGGCCGCGGCGCCGCCGAGGGCCACCACGCGGTCGGCCCGGTCCGCGCGCTGCAGGTCGAGCAGCGCCGCCAACCCCAGCGCCGCGAACCCGGTGCGCAGCGCCGGCTGACAGGTGCCGGCGGTCACCAGAGCAGAGGTGGGGGAGTTCACTGCGGCGGAGGTGTGATCGGCGAGCACCAGTACTCCTGAAGCGAATCGATGAATCTGGCGTCTCGACGCTAGTTCGTCTCGGCGCGTTGGGGAATAGGTGTATCGCCTATGCGTCGGAATTTTTCTCCGGACCTCCGACATGGCGGCCCAGTTCGGCGCGGGACTTGATACCGAGCTTGCGGTAGATGCGCGCCAGGTTCGCCTCGACGGTCTTGGGGCTGATGAACAGCGCCGCGGCCACGTCGCGGTTCTTCATTCCGGAGGCGGCCAGTTCGGCGACCCGCTGTTCGGACGGGGTGAGCTGACCGGAGTGGCGCGGCCCCACGCTCGCGCGCACCAACTCCGACCGCGCCCGGTCGGCCCACAGCGGCACGTTGAGCCGCTCGAAGATGTCGAAGGCCTCCTGCAGCCGCACCGACGCGGCCTCCTTCTTGCGTTGTCGGCGCTCGATCTGGCCTAGCAGCACCAGGGTGCGAGCCCGCTCGAACGGCATCGGTAACCGTTCGTGCGCGGCCAACGCCCGCAGCGTCGCCGCGTGGGCGCCGTCGAGATCGCCGTGCGCGGCCAGCAGCATGCCGCGTGCGCGTGCGCCGACGGCGATCATCCAGGGCCGGTCCAGTCGCTGCCCGTTACGTTCGAGCGCCTCGATCAACGGTTCGGCCTCGTCGGGCCGTCCCGACTGCACCAGCGCCTCGATGGCGTCCGGCAGCCAGGTCGCATTGGGCAGCTCCGTCGGGGTGCGGTCCGGATCGAACGTCGACATCATCGGCGCCACCGCCGCGAGCGCGCCATCATAGTGCCCCAGCGACAGCTCAAGGAACGCCAGAGCGCTCAGCACCCGCTCCGACAACCGCGAAGTTCCTGTGCGCTTGCCGATTTCAAGGGCGTCGGTGATGGCCTGTCGCGCTTCGGCTTCGTGGCCCGCGTACGCCGCCAGCTGTGCGCGAAGGCTGTGGGCGAGGAAAAGCGGCGTGTTCTCACCGAGGTGGCGCGCGTACTCCATGGTGTCCTCGGCGACCAGGTTGGCGGTGACGAAGTCGCCGAGCCACACCGAGTTCATCACCGCGTGCTGAGCGATGAAGACGTGCTCACCCTCCTCGCCCCTCTCCATGCACCTGGCCCGGATCTTCTCGAGCAGTTGATCGGCGAGGTCGAACTGGTTAGCCCACTGCAAGAGCAGCGTGTGCTGGACGCTGGGACGAAAAACCAGTGGCGTCACCGCTTCTTGGTCCTCCAGGTCCAGCGCCCGCCGGATGGATTCTTCGTCGAGCCCCTGTCCGGCGATGAACGTCAGAATCGAGCGCATGCCCAGCGCCATGCTCAACAAGTGTGGCTGGTCCAGCTGCTCGGCGTGGGACACCGCCCGATCGGCCGTTCGAACGCCCTCGTCGACCTGGTTGTTGTGAAACAGGCAGAACGCCAACGTGATCAGCAGCTGTACGCGCAGCGGGCTGTCCTCGGACACATCGTTGAGAGCGTCGCGAAGCAGGCGCGCCGCCTCGAAGAAGCCCTCACCGTAGAGGCGTACCACCGCCAGGCGGCTCAACGTCTCGGCGCGCATGTCACCCTGAGGCAATCGGTCGACGGTCTCTTCGAGGACAGCGGCCGCGCGACGGTGGTCACCCGCGTCGAAATGGTATAGCGCACTGCGGAGTCGGCGGTCGGGCGTGTCACCGCCGAGGCCGATCGCGAGGTCCACCAGTTCGGCGGCCGCGACAGGGGCACCGCGGGTACGCGCCGATTCCGCCGCCTCGTCAAGGGCCGTAAGGGTGACCTGATCGCCGCTGGTGGCGGCCAGCGCCAGGTGCCTGGCGCGCAGCTCGGGTTCGTCGACGATCTCGGCGAGCCGGCGGTGCATCGAGCGACGACGGCCGGGCGCGGCCTGGCTGTACACGCCCCTGGCCAGCAGCGGGTGCGCGAACTGAATCCGATTGCCGTCGATGGTGATGATGCCTTTGTTCTCAGCGACTTCGAGAAGCTCGACCAGTCGGTCGTCGTCGGCGATGGTCGCGCTGGACACCGACTCGACAGTCGGTGCGGCCATGCAGGCCGCGGCCAACAATGCCTCGTGCACGTTTGAATCGAGATCACCGATACGACGGCGCACCACGTCGGTCAGCGTGCGCGGCAGCGGCGTGCCGATGCTTGCCGGCCGATCTTCGATGGCACGGGCCAGTTCGATCGCGTAGAACGGGTTTCCGCCCGACACTTGATGAATTCGTCCGATTGTAGGACGCGAGAACGGCTTTCGCAGCCGCGTCGCAACCGCGGTATGTAAATCCTGAATACTCAAGGGGTGCAACCGGATACGTTTGAGCGCCTCCGGCCGCGGCAGCTGCAGCCACGCCGCGCCGGTGCCGTCGCGGGGTTCGGTCCGTACGGTGGCGAGGAGTCCGGCCGGCCCCATGAGCCGTCGCGCCGCGAACGCGATGACATGCATGCTGGACGGATCCAGCCACTGCAGATCGTCGATCGCCAGCAACACCGGACCCTCGTCACCGAGTCTTTCGACGATCGAAAGGAACGCCGCGGCCACCGCGCGTTGGTCGGTGGCCGCCCCGTTGTCCGCGCGCAGCAGCACCTGGTCGAGGGCGAGCAGCTGCGGGCTCGGCAGATCCGCCCACACGCGCGCGTCGACCTCGTCGAGCAGGTCGGCCAGCGCGGTGTAGGCCAGCACCGATTCCGCCTCCGCCGCGCGTGCCGACAGCACACGGAACCCGCGCGCCTGGGCCTGTTCCAGCGCGGCCAACCACAGTGTGGTCTTGCCGATGCCGGCCTCGCCCTCGATCAGCAACGCCGAGGGGCCCACGGTCGTCGACTCCAAGAACCCGTCGATCGTCCGCTCGTGCGTCCGATGGGTCCGCACAGCATCCCCGGCCATACCCAACAGAATCTCAGCAAACTGTCGGGATCACCCGCGGTTCGGCTGATTCGTGCGCGAAGCCATCACCCGGCCGAGCTCGGCGCGGGACCGGATGCCCAGCTTGCGGTAGGCCCGCGCCAGCGTGGCCTCGACGGTCTTGGCGCTCAGCGACAGTGCACCGGCAACATCGCGGTTCGTCATGCCCGACGCGGCCAGCTCGGCCACCCGTAACTCGACGGCCGTCAACTCGCGCCGCTTGCGCGGCGCGCCCGCTCCGCCCGGCAACCAGGCGCGCGCACGGGCCGCCCACAACGGGGTGCCGAGCCGCTCGAAAGCCTCGAGCGCCTCCTGCAGCGTCACCGAAGCCTCGCGCTGTCGCAAACGTGCCTGAAGCGTGCCGAGGACGAGCAGTGTGCGCGCGCGCTCGAACCGCATCTGAAGCCGGTCGTGGTACTCGATCGCACGCTGCGCGGTGGCCACGGCCGCCTTGTGGTCGCCGCGGGCAGCCTCCACCAAGGCCCGGCAGCGCGCGCCCATCGCGAGCATCCAGGCTCGGTCCAGCCGGTGCCCATTTCGTTCCAGATCTTCGATGAACCTCTCCGCCTCGGTCACCCGGCCCGATTCGATGAGCGCTTCGACGGCGTCGGGCAGGTACGCCGCCGCCGAAAGTTCCGTGGAGCTCGGCGAGTGCCGGGACATCAGCGGTTCCAGCGTGTTCACCGCGGCCTGGTGATTGCCCAGTGAGACCTCCAACAACCCCAGCGCCGTGTTCGCCTGGTCCTCGTGCCACGCGGTGCCGCTGACCTTGCAGGCGTCGATCGCGTCGGCGATCGCGAGCCGGGCGTCGTCTTCGGCGCCGTCGTAGACCGCAAGCCACGCCTTGAGCAGCATGCTCAGCATGGTCGGGAACTCACCGCCGAGCTGGCGCGCCAGCCCGGTGACGTCCTTGGCCAGCCGGTCGGCCTCGACGAAGTCCGCGCGCCAGATCCGGTTCAGCGCAACGTAGAACTTGACGAAGATCAGCTCGCCTTCCTCGCCCCGCTCGACGCAGCGCCGCTCCACGGCCCGCAGCTGGTCGAACGACGCATCCAGGTCGCCGCTGCAGGCCAGGATCAGGGCGCGTTCCACACTCGGACGAAGCATGGTGGGGATGGGCGCGTCGTGGTCCTCCAGTTCGAGGGCCCGCTGCATGCCGGGCTCGTCCATCCCGCCGCCACCGAAGAACTGCAGTGTCGCGCGGACGCCGAGCGCTTGGCTCAGCAGGCCGGGGTCGTCGAGCGGCTCGGCGTGGGTTACGGCCTCTTCGCCGATACGCCACGCCGCCTCGGGATGACCGGTCATGTACAGCGCGTAAGCCAGCGCGATCAAGATGCTCACCCGCAGGCGGCCGGTGGGTGCGTCCTCATCGAGCGCGCGCTGAAGCAGCTGGCAGCCCTCGAGGTAGCCGTCGTTCATGAAGCGCACGAACGCCAGTGAGTGCCGGGCCTGCGCGCGAAGGGGTCCCGGCTCCAGATCCACGATGGCCTGCTCAAGCAACTTGCGGGCCTGTGCCGGATCGCCGGCGTCGAAAGTGTGGGTAGCCAACAGGATCCGGCGCTGGGGGGTGTCACCGCCGAGCGTGATGGCGTGGTTGAGCAGTTCCGCCGCCGCGGCAGGTGCGCCGCGCGCGTGCGCTGAGGCGGCTGCGTCGTCGAGCGCGCGCAGCGTCTCGGCGTCACCCGTCGTCGCGGCCAGCGCCAGGTGCCGTGCGCGCAGCTCGGGCTCGGCGACGATGTCGGCGAGCCGGCGATGCATCGCGCGCCGCCGCTCCGGTGAAGCGTCGGAGTACACACCGGCGGCCAACAGCGGATGGGTGAACCGGATCCGGTGCCCCTCGATGGCGATGATCTCCTGCTGTTCTGCGGCCTCGAGCAGTTCGATCAACCGATCGCGGTCGGTGCCGGATGCGGCAAGAACCCGCTCGACGGTGGGGGTAGCCAGTGCGGCGGCGGCCAGCAGCGCGTCATAGGTCTCGGCGTCGAGGCCGCTGAGCCTGACCCGCACTAGTTCGGCCAATGTGCTTGGCAGTTCGAGATCGGCGTTCTCGTCGATAGCACGTGCCAATTCGATGGCGTAGAAGGGGTTTCCGCCCGAGACCTGGTGGATGCGGGTGAACGCCGCGCGTGACAACGGGCGGTCGACGTTATCCGACACCACCTGATGCAGTGCACGAGCAGACAGGGGGCGCAACGTGATTCGCCGGATCGCATCGGGCCGGGGAAGCTGCAACCACGATGCGGCGTCGCCGCTGGCGGCTTCGGTGCGGATCGTGGCGATCAGTCCCACCGGCCCGGTCAGGCGCCGCGCGGTGTAGGCGATCACGTAGGCGCTGGAGGGGTCCAGCCAGGGGAGATCGTCGACGGCCAACAGCAGCGGGCCATCGTCGCTCAACCGTTCGATAATCGACAAGAACGCTGCAGCGACCGCGCGTTGGTCGGTCGCCGCAGCGGAATCGGCTGTCCTGGAAAGGATGTGGTCTACCGCGGTCTGCTGCGGAACGGGCAGGTCCGCCCAGGTGGTCGGGTCGACCTCGGCGAGCAGGTCGGTCAACGCGGTGTAGGCCAACACCGACTCCGCCTCAGCCGCGCGGGTCGTGAGCACCCGGAAGCCGCGGTGGCGCGCCCGATCCGATGCCGCCATCCACAGCGTGGTCTTGCCGATGCCCGCGTCACCCTCGATCAACAGCGCCGACGGCGTGCTGGACGCGGAGTCCAGGAACTCTGCTACCGCCGCCTCCTCGGCGAGGCGGTGCGCCAGATACACGGGCATAACGGGATAACTCTCGGCAGTACGCGGTCTCGGTCAGGAGGTCAAAATCTCAGTTGTCGTGTGCTGGTCGAGCGTATCGACATCTCGTCGAAAGCAACGATCTGACCCCATGGTGACGCGCCAGGTGCGGACCGCCGCGACGGCCGTTGGTCCGTTTCATCAGGGACCAAAGACTCCAGAACCGTTGCCTGCTCGCGCCATATCGTCAGAGGCACGTCCAAGTGCACAAAGGAGCGTTTCGATGGCAACCGCATCCGGCCGACACGGCATCGTCGTCGGCGTCGACGGCTCGCCGGCGTCAAAGGTGGCCGTCGACTGGGCCGCCCGGGAAGCGGCGATGCGCGATTCCGCCCTGACGCTGGTGCACGTCATGCCGACCGCGAGATTCTGGCCCGAAGGGGCGACCCCGTCCAGAATCGACCGGCTCTACCGGGCCCAAGCCCAGCAGTGGCTGCGCGAGGCCGCCAAGGTCGCCGGGGAGGCGACGGGCGCGCACGGCCGAATCGACACCCGGCTACTCGACGGCGCTGTGCTGCCCGCACTCGTCGACCTGTCCAAGGACGCCCAGCTCATCGTGGTCGGATGTCGCGGGCAAGGCTCGATCGCCCGACGGCTGATGGGGTCGATCAGCCGGGGGCTCGTCCAACGTGCTCATTGCCCCGTCGGCATCATCCACGACGAGGACCCGCTGATGCCCCGCCCCGTCGCGCAGGCACCCGTGGTCGTCGGCGTCGACGGCTCCGCGGCGTCGGAGCCGGCCGCCGAGATCGCCTTCGACGAAGCGTCGCGCCGCGGTGTCGAGCTCGTCGCCGTGCACGCGTGGATGGACGACACCACCTTCGAGTTGCCGGCAGACGAATGGTCGGCGACGCACAAGGACATGACAGAACAGACGCTGACAAAGCAGCTGGCACGTTGGCAGCAGCGTTATCCGGAGGTGCCCGTGCGACGGGTCGTGGTCCGCGATCAGCCGGCACGCCAGCTGGTCAAGCAGGCCGACGACGCGCAACTGGTGGTGGTGGGCAGCCACGGCCGGGGCGGTTTCGCCGGGATGCTGCTGGGCTCGGTGGCCACCGCGGTCGCCGAATCGGCGCGCATGCCGGTGATTGTCGCGCGGTCGTCCTGACGGCGAGCCGAATCAGTCTCGGCTGGAGCGGATCTCCAGCACCTCCTCGAGCGGTCGCCGCGGCGTGGGCGGCGGCACGTCATCGATCGACGGTGCCAGGCCGACGCGGACGAGAACCTGCGGCGTGGCGTCCTGCCCGATCAGCTCGGCAACCATCTGACGGCTCTCGGGATCCTCGGTGATGTGGGTCAACGGGCAGGTGGCCATGCCGGCCATGGTGGCCTCGAGCAGCACCGCCGAGAGCCGTTCGCCGCACCGGAGCACGCTGTCGCGGGATTCGTCGTACGTGGACAGCGCCAGAATCCTGGACCGATCTTGGTCGACACCCGCCCGGCGATCGCGATTCTGTGTGACAGGGAACCTGCGGGCCACATCCACTCGATCCGCCTCGGACGCCGAGACCAGCGAGCTGCGCGGAATTCCCTCGGTGGTTTCGAAACCCGCGGTCCACCACTCCAATTCGGCGTGGTAGGAGGAGTCGTATTGACGCAAGGCTTCGGTGAGCTTCGACGCTTCGGCCAGCTTCGGGCGCGCCTCGTCGGCGATCACGTCCAGACGCGCGGCCTCGCAGTTGACGACGTTGCGCAAGTGCGGCTCAAGGGTTTCCCAGTCGGGCGGCGCGGCGAACGGCAGGCGGTCGGTGCGCCGCAGCAGGATGGCGTTGGCGCGCCGCCGATGTCCCTCGGTCACAAAGTCCATCGGGCCGAAGTCGATCGACGCCAGATGCAGGCGGTTGTTCGGGTTCGGGAAACGGCTCACGAACGTCGCCCATCCGGCCGCCGCCATCGCGACCCGCAGGTGGTCGAGAACCGCGCCGCAGCTCAGAAGCGTCTCGCGACCGGATTCGTCGGTGCTGCGCACATTGCGTGAGGGATCGGCGAAGAGCTGAAGCTCACTGCCCTCGGCCACCCACCGCCACGGTTGGCTGTTGTGCAACGACGGAGCCCGGCACGCCAGTTGTACGGCGTTGGCGATGGTGCCCGGATCCACCGTGGGCTGTGCGGGTTGCGTCATGGAAACCTCCACCTACCTGTCCAACCCTCAAGCTTTCATGGCGGCCCGCGTCTCGGCTAGGGCCTTTGTGCCTCCCCGGGTAGGGCCCGACGGCCGCTGCACGGGTGGGCGAGCAACCTGCAAGATGAGTGCATGGCTTGGATGGCGCCCGGCAACCTGTCCGCTGAAGTGCACGAGACCCACACCGGGCTGGTTGTCCTGCTCGGGGAGCGGGCCTACAAGGCGAAGAAGCCGTTGGTCACCGAGTTCCTCGACTTCCGCACCGCGCAGCAGCGCGAAGACGCGTGCGCCCACGAGATCGAGCTCAACAGCCGGCTCGCCCCCGACAGCTACCTGGGGTTGGCTCATTTCAGCGGGGTCGAGGGCGACCCGCCCGAGCCGGTGATCGTCATGCGCCGATATCCGGACACCTGCCGCCTGACCTACCTGGTGCGCCACCGAACCCCGGTGGACGCGCACCTGGCGGCGATCGCGGAGAAGCTGGCGGTGTTTCACGCCGACGCGAACCGCGGCGACGCGATCGACGCCGGCGGCACCGCCGATGCCGTCAGCGCGCGGTGGCAGGACAACATCGACGAGCTTCACCACCACGCGGTGTTGGCGCCCGAGCTCATCGACGAGGTGTGGCGCCTTGCCGCCCAGTTCATCTCGGGCCGGTCGGCGCTGTTCACCGAGCGCATCGCCGACCGCCGCATCGTCGACGGGCATGCCGATCTGCTGACCGACGACATCTTCTGCATGCCCGAAGGGCCGGTGCTGCTCGACTGCCTCGAGTTCGACGACCGATTGCGCTATGTCGACGGTCTGGACGACGTCGCGTTTCTCGCCATGGACCTGGAGTTCCTCGGACGTACGGACCTGGCGGAGTTCCTGCTGAACCGTTACCGTCGCGCCGCGGGTGACACAGCGCCGGCGGCGCTGGCCGATTTCTACATCGCCTACCGCGCGGTGGTGCGCGCCAAAGTGGACTGCGTACGGGTGGCCCAGGGGCACCCCGAAGCGGCTGCCGATGCCCAGCGCCACATCGACATCGCCATCGACCATCTGCGGGCGGGCACGGTACGGCTGGTCATGGTCGGCGGCGGGCCGGGAACCGGGAAGACGACGTTGTCGCGTGCCCTTGCGGAACTGATTGGCGCCCAGGTCATCTCAACCGACGACGTGCGTCGTGAGCTGCAGTCCGAAGGGATGATCTCCGGAGAGGTCGGTGAGCCCGAAGCGGGGCTCTACAGCGCGCAGAACGTCGCGGCCGTCTATGACGCCGTGTTGCGGCGCGCCCGTCACCACCTGGAACGGGGTGTGTCGGTGATCCTCGACGCGACATGGCGCGACGAGCGTCAGCGCGAACGGGTGCGCAGGCTGGCGGGCGAAACCCACGTGCCCGTGGTGGAACTCAGCTGTCACGTCCCGGTGCAGGACGCGGCGGCCAGAACCGTCAGCCGCGGACCAACGAGCTCGGATGCCACCCCTGAGATCGCCGCCAGGCTCGCCCAAGCCGAGGACGCCTGGCCGCAGGCCCACCGCATCGATACGAGCGGCCCGCTGACCGAATCGGTCGCCGAGGCCGAAAAGGCGGTGCGCGAATCGACGGCAGCCCTGCGGTAGGGACCTTGGTCCTTTGCATCGATGGCCTTCGGCCGACGATGCCAGCCGATTCGCTACGTAGCGTCGTGACCATGACCTACGTGATCAGTTCAGCGTGTGTGGACGTGATGCACAAAGCCTGCGTCGAGGAGTGTCCGGCGGATTGCATCTACGAAGGTGCCAGGGTGCTCTACATCAACCCCGATGAATGCGTGGATTGCGGCGCCTGCAAGCTCGTGTGCGAGGCCGACGCGATCTACTACGAGACCGACCTACCCGACGAAGAGCTTCAGCATCTGGCCGACAACGCCGCGTTCTTCACCGAGATCCTGCCGGGCCGAGACGCCCCGCTGGGTTCACCGGGCGGCGCCGCCCGGCTTGGTCCTGTGGGGGTGGACACGCCGCTGATCGCGGCCATGCCGCAGCGCGCTTGACGTTCGGCCCGGGTCGCTACCGGGTCGCTACCGGGTCGCATTGTGGCACACAAGCACCGGGACGGGGCTGTGGTGCAGCATGTTCATGCTGGTCGAGCCCAACAGCGCGCCGGCGAGGAGCCCTCGGCCACGGTTGCCGACGACCACCAGCTGCGCGTCGCCGGCGTGCTGCAGCAGCGCCTGGCCGGCCCCGCCCGTCTCGATGAAGTATCTGACCTCGACGTCGGGATACCGTTCGCTCCACGGCTCCACCGAGGCCATGACGTATTGCCATTGCGCGGCTTCGACAGCGCCCCAGTCGATCATCGACGGGATCTCGATTCCGCCGAGCACGCGACGTCCGGGCCAGGCGTTGACCGCGTAGATCGAGACGCCGAACCGGTCAGCGAACTCGAACGCGGTCCGGTACGCGTCCGCGCCGGTTTGTTCACCGTTGGCTCCGAGAACGATCGGCTGATCGGTGGGCGCGGTGATCCCGCCGCGCCAGGCGACGACCGGACACGATGAATGTGTCGTTACCGCAATGGTTGTCGAACCGAGCAGCAGGGCAGCACCGACGCGCACCTCGGGGCTGCCGAGGACGACCAGTGAGGCGTCCTCGCTCAGGTCCGCCAAGACCTTCGAGGCCGGTTCGTCGGACTGCGTGACGGTGATCGTCAGCTCGCCGTATCGCGACCGCACCGCGTCCTCAACGGATTTGAGGACTTCTTCGGCGGATGCCCGCTGCTCGGCGATCAGCGACGCGCGTAGCGCGGCGGCGGCGTCGGTGAGGAGGGGACCGGCGTCGGGGATGGCGTGCACGATGTGCAACGGCACCTCGAACTTCTCGGCGACGGCGCCCGCCCACACCGCGGCGTTGAGCGCGTCCTCGGAGCCGTCGACCCCGACGATCACCGGCCCTGTGCGCTCGGACATCCCGGCCATTTTCTAGCGGTCCCGCACAACGATGACCGGGACCTTGGCGCCCTGGGCGACCTTGGAGGCAACCGAACCCAACGGCATGCCCTTGAAGCCGCCACGACCGCGACTGCCCACCACGACAAGCTGCGACTGGTTGGACTCGTCAAGCAACCAGCGGGCGGGCTGATCACACACCAGACGGCGGCGCACGTGCACATCGGGATACTGTTCCTGCCAACCCGCCAGGCGTTCGGCAAGCACCTTGTGGCCTTCTTCTTCGTACTTCTGCCAGTCGACTCCGACGATCGGAAAGACGCGGTTGTCGCTCCAGGCGTGCAAGGCCACCAGCTCCACGCCTCGACGCGACGCCTCGTCGAACGCCAGCGCGGTGGCGCCTTCCGAGGCAGGCGATCCGTCGATGCCGAGCAACACCGGCGCCGCGGGATCAGGGGTCGGGGCCTCGTCGGCGGGGATGATCGCGACCGGGCCGCGGGCGTAGTGCAGCAGACCGCTGCTGACCGAACCCAGAAGCGCGCGGCCGAGCGCACCCATCCCGCGGTTACCCGCGACGACCATCCACGCGTCCGCGGAAGCCGCGACAAGCGTCGAGGCGATCGGGCCGTGCTCCACCACGGAATTCACCGCGGGCGGCTCGGCCGCGTCGACACTTGCCTGGAATGTCTTCTGTGCTTGCTCGAGAACCTGTTTGGCGTTTTCCTCCTGCCACTCGTCGAAGCTCGACTGCAAGTACGTGACGGGCCAGGTCACCTCCACGGGCGCGATGACGTGCATCAAGGTGACGGGCATGCGGCGCATCACGGCCTCGCGGGCAGCCCAGCCGACGGCGGCTTCGGACTCCGGGGACCCATCGACCGCTACCAGGATTCCGTACTTGGTGGACTCCGCCATTTCGCTACCCCTCGATTCGGTCTGAGCGGACTGCCGCTGTGGTCCGGGCGACGCACGCGCACCGCATCGCCAACACTAGGTCGGTGGGCCCGGCTCGCGCAGGGCCTTTGGTCCCGCGTGGTGGTGCCAGTGGTCCTCGGCGGTACTGACTACTGGTCGCCGTCCTTGACCTTGGCCATGGCCAGCACGTCGAGGCGCTTGTCGAGCTCCTCGAGCGAGAGCTTGTCGCCGATCAGCCCGCGGTCGATGACCGTCTGGCGGATCGTCTTCTTCTCCTTGAGGGCCTGCTTGGCCACCGCGGCGGCTTCCTCGTAGCCGATCGCGGAGTTCAGCGGCGTGACGATCGACGGCGAGGACTCGGCCAGTTCGCGCAGCCGGTCCTCGTTGGCGACCAGACCGTCGATGCACCGCTCGGCGAACAGCTTCGAGGAGTTGGTCAGGATCTTGAACGACTCGAGCAGGTTGCGCGCCATCATCGGGATGTAGACGTTGAGTTCGAACGCGCCGGAGGCCCCGCCGAAGGCGATCGCGGCGTCGTTGCCGATCACCTGCGCGGCCACCTGGGTCACCGCCTCGGGGATGACGGGGTTGACCTTGCCCGGCATGATCGAGCTGCCCGGCTGCAGATCCGGCAGCTGAATCTCGCCGAGGCCGGTGAGCGGGCCCGAACCCATCCACCGGATGTCGTTGGCGATCTTGGTCAGCGAAACCGCGATGGTGCGCAGCGCCCCGGACGCCTCGACCAGCCCGTCACGCGCGGCCTGCGCCTCGAAATGGTCGGCGGCCACCCGCAGTTCGGCCAGGCCGGTCTGTTGGGCCAGCACCGCGACGACGCGCACATCGAAGTCGTCGGGCGCGTTGAGCCCGGTGCCCACGGCGGTGCCGCCGATGGCCAGCTCACCCAGCCGCGGCAGGGTGGCCTTGACCCGTTCGATGCCGGCTTCGATCTGGCGGGCGTATCCGCCGAACTCCTGCCCCAGCGTCACGGGCACGGCGTCCATCAGGTGGGTGCGGCCCGACTTGACCACGGTGCGCCACTGCCGCGCCTTGGCCGCCAGCGACTCGTGCAGCACCTCGAGCGCCGGGATGAGGTGGCGCACAGCGGCTTCGGTGGCGGCGATGTGCGTGGCGGTGGGGAAGGTGTCGTTGGACGACTGCGACATGTTCACGTCGTCGTTGGGGTGAACGGTCACGCCGTTGCGCGCGGCGATGCTGGCGATCACCTCGTTGGTGTTCATGTTCGAGCTTGTGCCCGAACCGGTTTGGAACACGTCGATGGGGAACTGGTCGTCATGGCGGCCGTCGGCGATCTCCGCGGCGGCGGCGATGATCGCGTCGGCCTTGTCGGCGGCCAGCAACCCGAGGTCCTTGTTCACCTGAGCGCACGCGCCCTTCAGCAGGCCCAGCGCCCGGATCTGGGTGCGTTCCAGGCCGCGGCCCGAGATCGGGAAGTTCTCCACCGCCCGTTGCGTCTGCGCGCGCCACAACGCGTTGACCGGGACGCGGACCTCGCCCATGGTGTCGTGCTCGATGCGATATTCGGTGTTGACGTCGTTCTCGACGCTCATCTGTGTGTTCCTCGCTGGTCGGGTTGTCAGGGCAGCGGCCGGATCGCGCTGGCGTCGCCGGTGAAGTCGATGGCGGAGTACTCGTTGAGCTTGGAGAGCCGGTGATAGGCCTCCACCATGCGGACCGTGCCGGACTTGGACCGCATCACGATCGACTGGGTCGTGCAGCCGCCGCTGTAGAAGTGCACGCCCTTGAGCAAATCGCCGTCGGTGACGCCGGTGGCGGCGAAGAAGATGTTGTCGCCCGACACCAGGTCTGCGCTGGTCAGCACCTGGTCGAGGTCATAGCCACGGTCGATGGCCTTCTGTCGTTCCTCGTCGTCGCGCGGGGCCAGCTGGCCCTGGATCTCCCCGCCCATGCAGCGGATCGCCGCGGCGGCGATGATGCCCTCGGGGGTGCCGCCGATCCCGGCGAGCATGTCGGTGCTGGTGGTCGACCGGCACGTCGAGATGGCCCCGGCGACGTCACCGTCGGAGATCAGGCGGCACCGAGCGCCCGCCTCGCGCACGTCGGCGATGAGCTGCTCGTGGCGGGGGCGGTCCAGGATGCACACGGTCAGGTCGGACACCGAGAGGTTCTTTGCCTTGGCGACCTTGCGGATGTTCTCGCCGATCGGGGCGGTGATGTCGATGGCATCGACCGCGTCGGGGCCGACGGCGATCTTGTTCATGTAGAACACCGCCGACGGATCGAACATGGTGCCGCGCTCGGAGACCGCCAGCACCGAGATCGCGTTGGACAAACCCTTGCTCATCAGCGTGGTGCCGTCGATGGGGTCGACGGCGAAGTCGCACTCCGGTCCGTCGCCGTTGCCGACCTCCTCGCCGTTGTAAAGCATCGGGGCGTTGTCCTTCTCGCCCTCGCCGATCACCACGACACCGCGCATCGACACCGAGTTGACCAGTTCACGCATGGCGTCGACGGCGGCACCGTCGCCGCCCTCCTTATCGCCGCGGCCGACCCAACGGCCTGCCGCCATCGCGCCGGCCTCGGTGACTCGGACGAGCTCAAGGGCAAGATTTCGGTCTGGGGCTTCTCCACGAGCTGGCGTCATGCGCCAGATTGTCCCATTATCGGGTCGTTCCGTGGCAGCTGGGATACTGGCGGCTATGAGTACGCAGCCGCCACCGGCGCCCAAGCCTGCGAAGCCCCGGCTTCTGCAGGACGGCCGCGACATGTTCTGGTCGATGGCCCCGCTGGTGCTTGCCTGCATCGTGCTGGCCGGCCTGCTGGGCATGTGTTCGTTCCAGCTCAGCGGCCCCGGCACGGGGCCCGCCCCGTCCTACGACGCGGCCGCGGCGCTGCGGGCCGACGCCGACGCCCTCGACGTCCCCATCCGGCTGCCGCAGCTCCCCGAGGGCTGGCAGTCCAACTCCGGAAGCCGCAAGGGCATCGAGGCGGGCCGCACGGACCCGACCACCGGGCAGCCGGTGCGCGCGGTGAGCTCGATCGTCGGCTACCTCGCACCCAGCGGCATGTACGTCAGCCTCACGCAGAGCAACGCCGACGAGGCCAAGCTGGTCGCCTCGATCAACACCGACACCCGCCCGGTCGGCGCCGAGGACGTCGCCGGCGTCACCTGGGTGGTGTACGAAGGCGGCGAGCAGGCCGACCAGCCCGCCGAGCCGGTGTGGACCACGCGGCTGCAGGGCCCCACCGGCCCGGCGCAGATCGCGATAACCGGCGCCGGCAGCGAGGACGAGTTTCGTACGCTGGCCGCGGCGACCCAGAGCGCAGCGCCGCTGCCCGCCGACTGACGTAAGGGAGGCCATGACCAGCGCAGGCCAGACAGCTCCGGAAGCCGATCTGAGCGGCTGGACCGCCGAACCGTTCTCCGCGGCCGGGTTCACCTACGACGTCTACCGCAAGGGGCAGGGCCCCGGTGTGGTGCTGATCCCCGAGATGCCGGGCCTGCACCCCGGCGTGCTGGCGTTGGGAAACCACTTGGTGGACAACGGCTTCACCGTGGCCGCGCCGTCCCTGTTCGGTACGCCCGGGGCGGCCGCGGTGCGGCCCGGCATGGTGCCGATACTGCTGCGCGGATGCGTGGCGCGCGAGTTCGCCGCATTCGCCACCAACGCCGACCGCCCGGTGGCGCACTACCTTCGCGCGCTGGCCCGCGACCTCAACGAGAAGACGCCGGGCAAGGGCGTCGGGGTGATCGGGCAGTGCTTCACCGGCGGCTTCGCGCTGGCGGCGGCCGTCGAGGACAGCGTGCTGGCCCCGGTGCTGAGCCAGCCGTCGCTGCCGCTGCCGCTCACACCCAAGCAGCGACGCGACCCGGGCCTGTCGGAGGCCGAGCTCCGCATCGTCGAACAGCGCGCCGCCAGCGAGGGGCTGTGCGCGATGGGGTTGCGGTTCAGCGAGGACCCGCTGGTGCCGGCCGAGCGGTTCAAGACGCTCAAAGCGCGGCTCGGCGACGCGTTCGAGGTCATCGAAATCGACTCGGGCAAGGGCAACGCACACGGGTTCGCCAAGATGGCGCACTCGGTGCTCACCGACCAGGTACGTGAGGTCGACGGGCACCCGGCCTACGAGGCCCGCAAGCGCGTTGTCGAATTCCTCACCGAGCGGCTGACTTAGCCGGCTTCCGGTCCTGCTTTCGAGCCTGCTTGAGGCGGTTGGCCAGCCGGCTGAACCACTTGGGTCGCCGGGGTTCTTCCTCGTCGTCCTCGGGTTCGGTGATCGGCACGCCCTTGTACACCGACAGGTACACGCTGATGGTGGTGACGATGATGATCATCAGCACCGGGCCGATGACGATTCCCCAGAACCCCCACAGCGCGATACCAGAGAACACCGCCAGCAGCATCAGGGCGGGATCCAGCCGCGCCTGTTTGGGCACCAGGATCGGGCGCAGGAAGTTGTCGATGTTGGTGACCACCAGGACGTGGAAGATCACCACGAACGCCCCGCCGATGATGTTGCCGAAGAACATCATTCCGATTCCGAACGGGATCGTGACGATACCGCCGCCGAGCGGGATGACCGATAGCGCCGTCAACAGGATCGCGAAGATGAAGAAGCCGTCGTGAAAGCCCGCGATGTAGATCGAGATCGCGCCCGAGACGCCCTGGCACAGCGCGATGACGAACTGCCCCTTGACAGTTCCGCGGACCATGGCGCCGGTCTTGGCCAGGTACAGGTCGGTGATCTCCTCGCCCAGCGGGTTGAGCTGTCGGATCAGGGTGCGGATCTTCTCCCGGTTCACCAGCAAAGAGATGAACACGTACAGGAAGATGATGGCCGCGGCGATCGCGGCCACCACGTTGCCGACCGCGCCCTGCAGCAGCTGCAGAAGCCATTCCCCGACTCGCTGCGAGACCGTGATGATCGCCTGGCGCAGCGAATCCGGCGTCACGTTGATGTTCAGAAACGGTATCTGCGAAAGCAAATCGTTGATCAGCTTCAGGGTGCGGTCACCCAGCGTGGACAGGTCGGTTTGGGCCACCCAGTCGCTGACCGCGTTGACCATGTGGGTGATCTGCACGATCGCCAGGAACACGATCCCGGCCACCGGAACGGCGACCATCAGCAGCGCGGCGAGCAGCGTGATGGCCGCCGACAACCCGGTACTGAGCCGTCGGCGTAGCCGCTCGTAGAGCGGGGTGAACAAGTACGCGAACACCGCCGCCATGACGATCAACACGAAGAACCCGCGCAGGAAGTACGCGCCGACGAGCAGGGCGATCACCGTGATGACGGCCAGCGCGCGTTTCTGGGTGGGGTTGAATTCGTCGGTCATGGGCGCGTTCAGACTACGGGCACCGCGACGGGATCGGCGGGAGTTCAGGCTTGTGCGCGCTGACGAGCCCGCTGCGAGGCGATGAACCGCATCGACATCCGGTTCATCAGGCCCGGCGCCAACCGCGCGAACAACCACTGGGCATGGGCGATACGGGGTTTCACCAACAGCGGCTTGTTCTTCTGCACGGCGCGCAGAATGTCGTCGGCCAACCGGTCGGCGTCGTAGGGCTTGCCGCCCTGGGCCTGGAGAAAGTAGTCGCGGCCGACGAAACCACCGATGGCACCCTTGTCGAGGATCGGGGTTTCCACGGCGGCGGGGCAGACCGCCAGCACGCCGACGCCGCGCGCCACCGCCTCGGAGCGCAGCGCCAACGACAGCCCGACCACCGCGTGCTTGGTCATCACGTAGCTGGTGACCTGGCCCGCCGCGGTCAACCCGGCCATCGACGCGGTGTTGATGATGTGGCCGTGGCCCTGCCGCAGCATCAGCGGGTAGGCGGCCGCGACCCCGTGCACCACCCCGCGGATGTTGACGTCGATGATCGCGTTCCACTGATCCAGCGTGAGCAGTTCGCTGTCACCGCCCCATACGATTCCGGCGTTGTTGAACATCAGGTCCAACCGGCCCGCCCGGTCCACGACGTGGTCGACGGCGGCCTGTACGGCGGACGCGTCGGTGACGTCGAGGCGCAGCGACCGCGCCCGCGCACCCAGCGCCGACGCCGTGCGCTCGGCCGCGTCGCCGTCGACATCGGTACACAACACCTGCGCGCCCGCGCTGGTCAACGCCCGGCACAGCGCCGCGCCGATACCCGAGCCCGCCCCGGTGACGATCGCGTGCTTTCCGTCGAATGTCATTGCGCGGCAAGCTTCATGACGTGACCCATCACATCCGGGTACCGCTTCATGTGGGCGCCGCCGTTGATGTCGAGCACCTCACCGGTCAACCAAGATGCGCTCGGCGAGCACAGATAACGGACCGCTTCGGCGATGTCCTTCGGGGTGCCCGCACGGCCCAGCGCGGTGTTCTCGACGTACTCCTCGACTACGCCGGGCACCGCGGCGGCGGGCGCCGTCAGCGGGGTGTGCACGAAGCCGGGCGCGACGGCGTTGACGCGGATGCCGCGCGGGCCGAGTTCGAGCGCGGCGACCTGGGTGAGCATCGACAGCCCGGCCTTGGCGGCGCAGTACGCGCTCATGCCTGCGGCTGGCTGGCGGCCGTTCAGCGAGCTGATCGACACCAGCACACCGCCTTTGCGCAGCGTGCGGCCGGCGTGCTTGGCGACGATGAACGCGCCGTTGAGGCAGACGTCGATGACCGCGCGGAAGTCCTCGACGGGCATGTCGGTGATCAGCCCGACGTTGGAGAAGCCCGCGCAGTTGACCACGACGTCGAGCGGACCGGTCTGGTCGAACAACGCCTGCACCGACGCTTCGTCGGTGACCTCGACGGGGGCTGCGGTGTGCGGGTCGCCGAGTTCGGCGACCCGCTCCCGGGCGCCGTCGATGTTGCGGTCGGCGAGCGTGATCTGGCAGCCGTCGGTGGCCAGCGCCCGCGCCGACGCCCATCCGATCCCCGACGCCGCGCCGATGACCAGCGCTTTCCTGCCCGCATGCTCGTTACTGTTGTCCATCCGGTTGACCCTTCGACGCTGAGTAGAACGTGTTTCAACTTAGCCCTTTGGCACACTCGGGGCGTGACGGATCTGAAGATGTCGGAGTCGATCCATGTCGCGGTGTCGCCCGACGAGCTGTACGCGATGGTGTCGGACGTGACCAGGATGGGCGAGTGGAGCCCGATCTGCCGGGCGTGCTGGTGGGACGAGGGCGCGGGCCCGCACGTCGGCGCCTGGTTCACCGGTCGCAACGAGACGCCGGAACGCACGTGGGAGACACGGTCACAGGTGGTGACCGCCGACCCGGGTGAGGCGTTCGCGTGGGAGGTCAACGACGGCTGGGTGTACTGGGGCTACACCTTCGAACCCGAGGACGGCGGCACCCGGCTGACCGAGTCGTGGGAGCTGCGGCCGAAAGGGATCGCCGGCTTCCGCGAGCATTTCGGCGATCAGGCCGACGACGAGATCGACAAGCGGCGTGAGGCGGCGCGCACGGGCATCCCCGCGACGCTCGCGGCGATCAAGGCCGCGGCCGAAACACGCTGACTCTCAGGGCACGACGACGGCGCGGCCGCGGACCTTTCCGTCCCGCAGATCGTGGTACGCGCGCAGGGCGTCGTCGAGTGAGTACGTGGTGGTTTCGACGTGGATCAGGTTTCGAGACGCCAGTTCGAGGACCTCGATGAGCTCGTGGCGTGATCCCCAGTAGGTCGTCTGCAAGCTGACCTCGTAGGGCTGGGAGAAGAACGAGAACGGTACGGAGCCGCCGGCGATGCCGATGATCGTCGCGTCGCCGAGCGGGCGGGCGGCCGTGCGGGCCAGCTCGATCGTCGCCTCGGACCCGACGAAGTCCAGCATGACGTCGGCGCCGCGGCCTCCGGTGAGGTCCCGGATCGCGTTCGCGGTCTCCGCGTCGGAGGCGACGGTGTGGTCGGCGCCGCTGCGGGCCGCCAGATCGAGGGCCTCGGTGCGGTTGTCGACGGCGATGAGCCGCGCCGCCGTCGTCGCCTTCAGCAGCTGCAGCGCCACGTGGCCCAGCCCTCCGACGCCGATGACGACCACGGTCGACGTCGGCGTCATCTTCGGCCACGACCGGCGGATCGCGTGGTAGGGGGTGAGCCCGGCGTCGGTGAGCGGCGCGGCCGTCGCGGGCTCGAGGCCGTCGGGCAGCCGAACCAGCGACCGCGCCGAGGGCACCAGCAGGTATTCGGCCATTCCGCCGTCGAGGCCGAGCCCGCCGCCGCCGCTGAGCACGGGCGCTTCGGCGGGGTTCTCGCAGTAGTTCTCGACGCCGTGCCGGCAACGCTGGCACTTGCCGCACCCCCACGGGCCGTACACCGCGACGGCGTCGCCCTCGGAGACGGTGCTGACGCCGTCGCCGACCGAGTCGACCCAGCCGGCGTTCTCGTGGCCCAGGGTGAACGGCAGCTGCCACGGCATCATCCCGGCGTCGAAGTCGTGCATGAGGTGCAGGTCGGAGTGGCAGGCCCCGGCGCCGCCGATCTTGACGACGACCTGTCCCGGGCCCGGCGTCGGTTTCGGCACCTCGACGAGTTCGGGCTCGGTCTTCCAGTCCATCAGTCGCAGTGCTTGCATCGCTCCTCCACCTTCGAACTCAGCGCTTCACGCAGCGAAAGCCGATGTGGCTCATGCCGGTGTCGACTTGTTGGGGTCGCCGTGCCGCAGGGCGGTACCGCAGACAGTAGCTGTCCGCGCACAGGAATGAGCCGCCCTTGACGACCTTGCGCGGGATTCGAAACTGCGGTTGGGCGGGATCCTGGCTGTCCTCTTCACAGCGGGCGTCCTCGGCGGGGCCGTCGGCGTACCAGTCGACGGTCCACTCCCAGACGTTGCCCGCCATGTCGTACAGGCCGTAGCCGTTCGGTGCGAAACTGCCGACGGCGGCGGCACTTCCATAGCCCGTCTCGGGCAGGTAGGGAACTCGCCGTGCCAGTAGTTGGCCATCCGCTGACCGGGTTGCTCGGGTTCGTCGCCCCACGTGTACGTGGCGCCGCGGATCCCGCCGCGGGCGGCGACCTCCCACTCGTGCTCGGTCGGCAGCGCAAGACCGGCCCATTGGGCGTACGCCGCGGCGTCCGGTCAGGTAGGGCAGCAGGTTGAAGCCGTCGATGTGTACCCGATAGGTCTGGTCGCCGATCGTACGGCCCTGCTTGAGTTTCTCGACAACGTCGGGCTCACCGGCCGCCGCCAGAAACGTCGGAAGCCAATCGTGGTGTTGGACAATTTCATTGGACACCGCACCCGCCGGCTCCTTTCTAGCCAACGGATCATCTCGAGAATCCGGAAGGCGCCCTCCCAGTTGGTGTTCTTCTCACTGCGGAACGGGGTGGTGGCGCCGTCGGGCCAGGTGTTGGCGTGCGGCCCGTTGTCGGTGGAGTAGATGACGATGGTGTCCTCGGCGATCCCCAGTTCGTCGAGGCAGTCGAGCGGCAGCCCGACGTGCTTGTCGTGGTCGACCATGGTGTCGTGATAGCCGGACTGCCAGCGTCCGGCCTGCCCGACGCTCTCGGGCTTGGTATGCGTCCGGAAGTGCATGTGGGTGGTGTTCATCCACGCGAAGAACGGTGTGTCCGCCGCGTGCTGCCGCTTGATGAAATCGATGCACGCCTCGGTGGTCTCGTCGTCGACGGTTTCCATCCGCTTCTTGGTCAGCGGCCCGGTGTCCTCGACGCGCTGCTTACCCAGTGGCCCGAACCGCTCGTCGACCTCATCGGAGGCTTCATCGGTGGCCCACGATCTGACGACACCGCGCGGCAGGATCGCCTTTCGCAGCGTCGGTGCTTCCTCGGCGGTGGGGTAGTCGGGGTGCTCGGGCTCTTCCTCCGCGTTGAGGTGATACAGGTTGCCGAAGAACTCGTCGAAGCCGTGCGCTGTCGGCAGGTATTTGTTGAGGTCGCCGAGGTGGTTCTTGCCGAACTGGCCGGTGGCGTATCCGAGCGGTTTGAGGGGCGTGGCGATGGTCGGGTCCTCCGGGGACATGCCGACGTCGACCCCGGGCATGCCGACCTTGCTCAATCCTGTTCGGTAGACGCTTTGTCCGGTGAGGAACGATGATCGGCCCGCGGTGCAGCTTTGCTCCCCGTAGGCATCGGTGAATCGCATGCCCTCGGTGGCGATGCGATCGATGTTGGGTGTGCGGTAGCCCATCAGGCCATCGCTGTAGCAACTCAAGTTCGTGATTCCTATGTCGTCGCCCAAATGGCCAGAATGTTGGGCCTACCGCCAGGCACATCGACTCCTCACACCGTTGTGAATTTCGAATCTCTCGCAGTTTCAACGCTATGCCTGTGCGCTGGGGATGCGAGGCCTTGTCGAAGTCGCTTTGTCGCCGAACGTGGGTTACCCGCACGCAAGGCGGTGGCAGATTCACACGGTCAGGCGTGCGGGTAACCCACGTTCGCCCCGGCAATTGTGGGGCTGCGGCCGCGGCCCGGTTGACCCCAGGAGGAACCGGCCACTGCTACGGTTACGGCGTCGTAGGTTCGTCGCTGCGACCAGACACCTGACTGACGGGAGCACCGCATGGTGCACATCACGTCCCAGCGTTCGAGCCGCAGAAAAGTGGTCCGACGGTGAGCCGGTTCTGCGACACGATGTATGCGAACGCCCAGTTGGGTGGTCGGGGCATGGTGACCGGCGAACCGTTTGCGCCCGTCCGGCATACCTGGCACCAGGTCCATCAGCGTGCCCGCCGTATCGCTGGGGGTCTTGCGGCAGCGGGTGTGGGCCCCGGCGACGCGGTCGCGGTGCTGGCCGGGGCCCCGGCAGAGATCGCGCCAACCGCCCAGGCGGTGTGGATGCGCGGCGCCCACCTCACCATGCTGCACCAACCGACGCCGCGCACCGATCTGATGCTGTGGGCCGCCGAGACGAGCTCGGTTGTCGACGTGATCGATGCCGAGGTGGTCGTGGTCTCCGAACCGTTCATGGCGGCCGTTCCCGCATTGGCGGGCAAAGGTTTTCAGGTCGTCACCATTGCAGAACTCCTGGATCACGACGGGATCGACCCCCTGGATGCGGGTGAGGACGACCTTGCGCTGTTGCAGTTGACGTCGGGATCGACCGGCCCGGCGAAGGCGGTGCAGGTCACGCATCGCAACCTGGTCTCCAACGCCGAAGCGATGTTCACCGGCGCCCAGTACGACCTGGAGACCGACGTCATCGTGAGCTGGTTGCCTCTGTTCCACGACATGGGGATGACGGGTTTCCTGGTGGTGCCGATGTACTTCGGCGCCGAGCTGGTCAAGGTCAGCCCGATGGACTTCCTGCGTGACACGCTGCTGTGGGCCAGGCTCATCGACAAGTACAAGGGCACCATGACCGCCGCACCGAACTTCGCCTACGCGCTGTTCGCCAAGCGGCTTCGCAGGCAGGCCAAGCCGGGCGAGTTCGACCTGTCGACGCTGCGGTGGGCGTTGTCGGGTTCCGAGCAGGTCGAACCCGCCGATGTCGAGGACCTGTGCGACGCCGGTGCGCCGTTCGGGCTCCGCCCGGACGCGATCCTGCCCGCGTATGGGATGGCGGAAACCACTGTGGCGGTGTCGTTCTCCGAATGCGGTGGCGGCTTGGTGGTCGACGAGGTCGACGCCGATCTGCTCGCCGTGCTGCACCGCGCGGTCCCCTCGACGAAGGGGCGCACCAGACGCCTCGCGACGCTGGGGCCGCCCCTGCCGGGGCTGGAGGTCAGGATCGTCGACGAAGACGCCAACGTTCTGCCGACCCGTGGCGTGGGTGTCATCCAAGTCCGCGGTGAACCGGTGACCACGGGATACACCACCATGGGCGGTTTCCAACCCGCACTGGACGCGCAAGGCTGGTATGACACCGGCGACCTCGGCTACGTGACGGAGGAGAACCGCATCGTCGTGTGCGGCAGGGTCAAAGACGTCATCATCATGGCCGGCCGCAACATCTACCCGACCGACATCGAACGGGCGGCGTGCCGGGTCGCCGGGGTGCGGCCGGGATGCGCGGTCGCGGTGCGTCTGGACGCCGGCCACTCGCGGGAGGGGTTCGCGGTCGCCGTGGAGTCCAACACGTTCGACGACAGCGCCGATGTGCGACGGATCCAGCACCAGGTCGCCCACGAGGTGTTCGCCGAAGTCGACATGCGACCACGCAACGTCGCGGTGCTCTGCCCGGGCACCATCCCGAAGACGCCGTCGGGCAAGCTGCGTCGTGCGCACGCGCTCGCCCTTGTCGGCCGCTAGTTCAGGGCGCACCCTGGTGGGTGGAAGGTGATCGCAATGTACGACAAGGTTCTGGACAACAAATGGCACGTCGAGGTGGAGTTCTCCGAAGACGAGGTGCACACCCACGCTTCCGCGTGCGCCACGCTGGCCGACGACACCACGATGACGACGACCGGGGACGCCTACCGCAATCCCAGGGACGACAGCCAGCCGATGGTCGGTGAGGAGATCGCGGCGGCTCGCGCACTCTTCGCGCTGGCCACCCAGCTGCTGGAGGAGGCGTCGGCGCGGATCGCGCAGAACACGCGCCAACCGGTGCACCTGTACCACTGAACGCCGGCCCGGCCCGGCCCGCCGAACGTGGGTTACCGGCACGCAGAATCGCGGTTGGGCGTGCGGGTAACCCACGTTCGCGCCCGCGGATCGTGATCAGGCTGTCGCCGCGGCTGCCCTCATCTGGTTGAACAGGTCGACGTAATACGGCAGGCAATCGGCCATCGCCTGCTGCGTGCTGAACAGCGGGCGATAACCCAAGTCGCGCTCGGCCTTCGCGATCGAGAAGTGGTTGTCGAGGTAGAGGCGTTCCACGCCAAGGGGTTCGATCATCGGCTTGGGCAGCCCGAACCGGAAGTGCAGCCACTGCCAGGCCGTCATCGCCGCCCACACCAACCGGCCGGGCACCCGGATTTTGGGATAGCGCCGTCCGCAGGCCTCCACCACCGGGCGGGAGAACTCGAACATGTTGATCGGCTCGCCGTCGTTGATGAAATACGCCTGACCGGGCGCCGTTCCGCCGGGCACCAGATGCTCGGCGGCCAGGATGAATCCGTGAGTCAGGTTGTGCACGTACGAGTTGTCCAGCTTGACGTTCTTGCTGCCGACGAGCACCTTGACGTGACCGGCCAGCACGCTCTCGAACACCTTGCGGAACATGGTCTGGTCACCGCGTCCCCAAATCCCGCTGGGCCGAATGGAACACGTCAGCAGACCGCCAACTCCGTTCTGCGACAACACGAATTTCTCGGCGATGACCTTGGTCTCGGTGTAAAGGTCGTTGAAACGGTCGGTGTAGGGCAGCGTTTCGTCGGCGCCGGCCAGCTTCTTGCCGCCCATCACCACGCTGTTGGACGCGGTGTAGACGAACCGCTTGACCCCTGCGGCCTGCGCTGTGTGCACCAGGTTCTCTGTCCCGTGCACGTTCACCGCGAAACTGCGCTGCCGGTACTCCTCGGTGACCGAGGCGCCGCCCATCAGATCGATGATCGCGGCGGTGTGAAAGACGGTGTCGATGCCCGTCACCGCGGCCGCCACGGTGTCGACGTCACAGATGTCGCCCTGGAGCACCTCGAGCCGCGGATGGTCGGTCACTGGGGACGGTGCGCGGTCGAACGACCGCACCTGATACCCGCGGTCGAGAAGTTCGGTCACCAGGTTGGCGCCGACGAACCCGGAACCGCCGGTGACCAGCACCCGGCCGAGCTCGGTGGTCAACGCTGAATCGCCCATAGCGGAAAAGAGTAACTGAAACGTGTTACAGTTTCGACCCCCGAGGGGCGAATTGCTTGAAAACTCAACCTTCGTCGGCGTCCCTGGCGGCCAGCACATCCTCGACACGTTTGCGGGCACCAGCTAAGTGATCCTCACAGCGTTTAGCCAGTTCTTCGCCGCGTTCCCATAGCTTCAGCGACGCATCGAGGTCGAGCCCGCCCTGCTCGAGCTGCTGCACGACGCCGATCAGCTCGTCGCGAGCTTCTTCGTACCCCATTTCACTAATAGGCTTCATTCATCCGTCCCTTCGGGTCGTTCCGGGCCGTCGCTGACCGCCGCGATCGCGCCGTCCGCCACCCGCACCCGCAGCCGTCTGCCCGCCGGCGCGTCGGCCGTCGTGCGCAGCACCTGCGCGTCGGGCATCGTCTGCACGACGGCGTAACCCCGCGCCAACGTCGCCGCCGGCCCCAACGTGGACAGCCGCGCCGACAGGTGGCCGACGCGGTCGGCCTCCGCGGCCACCAGCCGGGTGATGTCGCGTCGGGCCGCGGCCAGCGCGCGATGCACCTCGTCGGCGCGCGTGTCGATCGCGGCCAGCGGCCGGGCCAACACCGGGCGGCTGCGCAACTGGTCCAGCGTGTGCTGTTCGCGGTGCACCCAGTTGCGCAACGCGCGCCCGCCGCGACGGCACAGGTCGGCGATGCGCGCCTGCTCGGCCGCGGCGTCGGGCACGATGCGCTTGGCCGCGTCGGTGGGGGTGGCGGCCCGCACATCGGCCACCAGGTCGCACAGCGGGTTGTCGGGCTCGTGACCGATCGCGCTCACCACCGGCGTGGTGCACTTGGCGATCTCGCGGCACAGGGTCTCGTCGTAGAACGGCAGCAGCGCATCGATGTCACCGCCGCCGCGGGCGATCACGATCACGTCGACCTCGGCGTTCGCGTCGAGTTCGCGTAACGCCTCGACGATCTGCGCGACGGTGTTGGGTCCCTGCACGGCCGTGTTGCGGATTGTGAATCGCACTGCGGGCCAACGGCTCTGGGCAACAGACACCACGTCACGCTCGGCGGCCGACGCGCGCCCGGTGATCAGCCCGACGGTGTTCGGCAGAAACGGCAGCGGACGTTTGAGGCGCGGATCAAAGAGCCCTTCGGCCTCCAGCAGCCTGCGGAGGCGTTCGATGCGGGCGAGCAGTTCGCCGAGCCCGACCGCGCGGATCTCGCTGACCCGCAGCGAGAAGGAGCCCCGGCCGGTGTGGAACTGCGGCTTGCCGTGCATCACCACCTGCACGCCCTCGGTCAGCTCCACCGGCGCGTTGGCCACCAGGTCGCGCGGGCAGACGACCGAGAGCGACATGTCGGCGGCCGGATCGCGCAGCAGGATGAACGCCACGGTGGGCCGGAAGTTGAGCTGGGCGATCTGGCCCTCGACCCACACCGTGCCCAGCCGGTCGATGTACTTGGCGACGCGGGTGGCCACCGCGCGCACCGGCCAGGGGTTGTCGGGCGACTTGCCCGGCTCGGCCTCGGTCACGGGCTCACTTGGCGGTGGCGCGGGTGATCCTGTTGGCCAGCAGAGTCTGGAACGGTGCGCGCGCCCTGGTCGCCTCCTCGTAGGCCAGCAGCGCCTCGAGGTCGGCCACCTGCAGCGACGCCAACCTTGCGCGCAGTTGCGCCAGCGTCAGCGACTCGTAATCCAGCTCGGTGACGATCTCGGGGACCTCCACCTCGTCGGTGGCCACCGAGGAGTTGTTGACGGCGGGTTCGGCGGCGGGTGTCTCGGGCTCGCCGCCGCTGAACAGCGCGAACCGGCCCTCGGTGAGCCGCTGGCCGTCGGTGCCTGCCGCGCCCGCATCCTCGAGGTCCTCGTCGAACGTCGCCCACTCCGGCTGCTCCTCCTTCGGAGGGAACATCGCTTCGAGGGCCTCGTCGCCCTTGATCACCAGGTCGGCGACGTCCTGCTGCACCTTCATCACGAGGTGGGCGACCTGACTGGCGACCGTCATCGGATACATCAGGATGGTCTGCGGAAGCTTGCGGGTTTCCTCGATGGCGGTGACCGCTGCGCCAACGAGCAGACGGACACCATACGGTGCAGTTGCCATGGCCCCAGCCTACGGCTGGCTGCTCAGCTGGTCTGGGAAGGCTGCCGATGCGTACCCTGGAAGCCATGCCACCGACAATCGACATGGGGATTCCGGGCGTCAGCCAGACGGCAGCGGGCTCGGGCACCGGTGGCGTCATGGGCAAACGGGTGTTGCTGGCCGAACCACGTGGTTACTGCGCCGGGGTGGACCGGGCGGTGGAGACCGTGGAGCGCGCGCTGGAGAAGCACGGGGCCCCGGTTTACGTGCGTCACGAGATCGTGCACAACCGGCACGTCGTCGACACGCTGGCCAAGGCAGGCGCGGTGTTCGTCGACGAGACCGACGAGGTGCCCGAGGGCGCCATCGTGGTGTTCTCCGCCCACGGGGTCGCCCCGACCGTGCATCAGAGCGCCAAGGAGCGCGATCTCAAGGTCATCGACGCGACCTGCCCGCTGGTGACCAAGGTGCACAACGAGGCCAAACGGTTCGCCCGCGACGACTACGACATCCTGCTGATCGGCCACGAGGGCCACGAGGAGGTCATCGGCACCGCCGGTGAGGCACCCGACCACGTGCAGCTGGTCGACGGGCCCGAATCGGTGGACCAGGTCACCGTGCGCGACGAGAACAAAGTGATCTGGCTGTCGCAGACCACGCTGTCCGTCGACGAGACGATGGAAACCGTGCACCGGCTGCGTGAGCGCTTCCCCAAGCTGCAGGATCCGCCCAGCGACGACATCTGCTACGCCACCCAGAACCGCCAGGTCGCGGTGAAGGCGATGGCGCCGGAGTGCGAGCTGGTCATCGTGGTCGGGTCGCGCAACTCGTCGAACTCCGTGCGCCTGGTCGAGGTGGCCCTGGGCGCCGGCTCCGACGCCGCGCACCTGGTCGACTACGCCGACGACATCGACCCCACCTGGCTGGACGGGGTGACGACGGTGGGGGTCACTTCCGGCGCGTCCGTGCCCGAGATCCTGGTGCGCGGGGTGCTGGAACGGCTCGCCGAGTTCGGCTACGACACGGTGCAGCCGGTGACGACGGCCAACGAGACGTTGGTGTTCGCCCTGCCTCGCGAGATCCGGCCTGCACGCGCGTAACCTCCCCCTTCGCCGAGCAGTCGTGAAAACCCCCAATTTCGGCTGTTTGAGGGGGTTTTCACGACTGCTCGCCGGGATGGCGGTGGTGGCTCTGGTGCTCTCGGGATGCTCGGATGCCCAGGACCGCCTGACGGTCACCGTCGACAAGTTCGCTGAGGCCCTGTCGAAGGGCAACGCGTCGGCGGCCGGCGCGCTCACCTCCGACCCGACACAGGCGTCGGCCACGCTGGCCGAGCTGTTCGCCAGCCTGGGCACCGACGTGCAGGTCGAGGTCTCATCGGTGCAGCACGAGGACGACGAGCCGTCCACCTTCTCCCTCGACACCATGTGGAAGTTCCGTGACGGCCAGACGGAATGGAACTACACCACGACCGGCACCGCGGTCGCCTCGAGCGACGGGTGGACGATCGAGTGGTCGCCCGCGACCGTCGCTCCCGGCCTCGACGCCGGCCCCCTGTCCTACAGCACGCTTACCCCCGACCCCGCCGCGCGGGTGCTCGACCGCACCGGCGCGGACCTGTTGACCCAGCACATCGTCACGCTGGTCAACGTGTCGCCGGGCGCCGATGTCAACGCGCTGGCCGCGCTGCTGAACCCGCTGGCGCCCGGCATCACCGCCGAGTCGCTGCGGCAGGACCTCGACGAGGCCAACGGCGGTCCGATCACCGCAATCACGTTGCGCCAGGACGACTTCGGGCCGATCGAGGCGCAGCTGGCAGCCCTGTCCGACGTCACGTTGGCGCCGCAGACCCGGCTGCTGGCCACCGACAAGACGCTGACCTCACCGGCGCTGTCCGGGCTGGCAGACCTGTGGCAGCAGCGCACCGACGGCGCGTCCGGATGGGCGGTGAACGCCGCGACCAGCGCGGGGCCGCGCCGCGTCGGCGGGCAGGACGCCGCACCCGTCGCGGACATCGACAGCACGCTGGACATCGGCATGCTGCGGGCGGGCGAGCAGGCGCTGGCGCCGCTGCCGACCCCCGCGGCGATCGTGGCGATCCAGCCGTCGACCGGCGAGCTGCTGGCCGTCGCGCAGAACACCGCCGCCGACGCGCAGGGCCCGATCGCGCTGACCGGGCTGTACCCACCCGGCTCGACGTTCAAGACGGTCACCGTCTCGGCCGCGCTGCAGGCCGGCCAGGTGACGCCCGACACCGTCGTCGCCTGCCCGGGCACCGAGAACATCGAGGGCCGCCAGATCCCCAACGACGACAACTTCGACCTCGGGCAAGTGCCGTTGCACACCGCGTTCGCGCGGTCCTGTAACACCACGATGGGGCGGCTGGCGGTGAATCTGCCGCCGGACGCGTTGACCAAGGCCGCCGAACAGCTCGGCCTGGGTATCGACTACACCGCGCCCGGCATGACGACCGTGACCGGCACGGTGCCCGTCGCCGACACGGCGGCGTTGCGGGTCGAGGAAGGCATCGGCCAGGGCCGGGTCACCGCGTCACCGTTCGGGATGGCGCTGGTGGCCGCCTCCCTGGCGCGGGGCTCGGTGCCGGCGCCGGCGATCGTCGCCGGCGAGCCGGGAAAACCTGACCGAACCCCCGAGCCGCTGGCGCCGACGGTCGCCGAGCAGGTCAAGACGATGATGCGCGAAACCGTCACCGATGGGACCGCGACTGCGCTGCAAGACATTCCGGGCCTGTTGGGCAAGACCGGGACCGCCGAGTACATCGACGACACGCATGCGCACGGCTGGTTCGTCGGGATCCGCGGCGACGTGGCGTTCGCGGTGTTCGTCAGCGACGCGGGCAGCTCAGGTCTCGCCGTGGCGGCCGCGGGCCGCTTCCTGCGCGCGCTGCCTTAGATGTCGTACTCCCAGTTGTCGGGTTCGCGGCCGTGGGACGGGCGGCGGGTGCGGTAGTTCGCGCGGTCGTCGTAGTCCTCGCCGCCGCGGTAACGCACGCGCGTTACCGGGTGATGGGTGCCACTTCCGTTACGGCCGTGCGGTTCGCGGGGCTGGAAGTCGTCATAGCGGCGGCGCTCGGGGCGTTCGTAGGCCGAGCGCCGGTCGACCGGTGGGGGACCGGGCTGACGCGGATTGGCCGCCTTGCGCGGGCGGCGCCGGGGTTCGGGCGCCGGCTCCTGCCGTGCCCTGCTGCGGCGCGGGCGCTCGGCCAGCGGGTCGAAGGACTCGGCTTCCGGCGGCCGGACATGGCGCGACTTCGACGCCGTCGTGCTTCTGGCCGGTTTCCCGCTGCGAGACGTGCCCGCTGGGGTCCTGGCGGGCCGGCGGGGCCGGTCTGTGGCGCGCTGTTGGCGAACCGGGCGCTGGGCGGGGCGCCGCTTGCGCGGGGGCGCGGCGGCCGCCTCGGCGTCCTGCTCGATATGTGGACGGGCC
This sequence comes from Mycolicibacterium pulveris, assembly GCF_010725725.1. Classification (NCBI taxonomy): domain Bacteria; kingdom Bacillati; phylum Actinomycetota; class Actinomycetes; order Mycobacteriales; family Mycobacteriaceae; genus Mycobacterium; species Mycolicibacterium pulveris. Next base: position 3,571,651 of record NZ_AP022599.1, read on the forward strand.
AACAGCGCGGAGAGCTTCGTAGTCAGCGTCGATATCAGGCTGGGGGCGTCGGTGTTGGCGCCGCCGCGCGGGGTCGACGTCCGCGTCAGCATGCCGTAGTACCAGCGACCCGCCCCGATGAGCAGCACCGCCGCCGACGTGAAGAACATCAGCGGGAAGCGCTCGATGAGCGGATAGCCGCAGTTGATCAGCATGTCCTTGACGCTGGTGATCTGGGCTTTGTGAAACAGGAAGTACGACCCCGGCACCGTCAAGAACAGGATCAGCGGAGGCTGGATGACGGCGGTGAACAGGCCGGCCTGGCGCACCGCGAGCACCGCGGCCAGGCATCCGACGACGTAGGTGGCCGCGAACACCGAGCTGAGCTCTCTGCTGCCCGAACCGGCGTCGAACGCGAAACCGATCGTGGTGGCCGTGATAGCGATCAGCGTGGCACCCCACCACGGAACACCCGGAATGTTGGGATGCACGGAACGGTGGTCGGCGGTCACTGCCGACCGTGCGCGCTGTGCTGACACAGGTAGACCGTACCGGCTCCGGCTGAGTGAGGCGGTCAGCGCGGTGCTGGCGTGCCCGTCACACTCTCTACACTCTGGACCCTGTGGGCCTGAATCTTGGAATCGTCGGACTGCCGAACGTCGGTAAGTCGACGCTGTTCAACGCGCTGACGCGCAACGACGTGCTGGCGGCCAACTATCCGTTCGCCACGATCGAACCGAACGAGGGCGTCGTTCCGCTGCCCGACCCGCGGTTGGAGGAGCTGGCGCGGATCTTCGGCTCGGAAAAGATCGTCCCGGCGCCGGTGACGTTTGTCGACATCGCCGGGATCGTCAAGGGCGCGTCCGAGGGCGCGGGGCTCGGCAACAAGTTCCTGGCCAACATTCGCGAATGCGACGCGATCTGCCAGGTGGTGCGGGTTTTCGCCGACGACGACGTGGCTCATATCGACGGGCGCATCGACCCGAAGGCCGATATCGAGGTCATCGAAACCGAGCTGATCCTGGCCGATCTGCAGACCCTCGAGAAGGCGCTGCCGCGGCTGGAGAAGGAGGCGCGAACCCACAAGGACCGCCGTCCGATCTATGACGCGGCGGTGGCCGCTCAAGAGATTCTCAACAGCGGCAAGACGCTGTTCAGCGCGGGCTTCGACGCGACGTTGCTGCGCGAGCTGAACCTGCTGACGATGAAACCGTTCCTGTACGTGTTCAACGCCGACGAAACGGTGCTGACCGACGAGGCGCGCAAAGCCGAGCTGCGCGAGTTGGTTGCGCCGGCCGACGCGGTGTTCCTCGACGCGAAGATCGAGGCCGAGCTTCAGGAACTCGACGACGAGTCGGCCGCCGAACTGCTCGAGTCGATCGGCCAGTCCGAACGCGGACTGGATGCGTTGGCGCGGGCGGGGTTTCATACATTGAAGCTGCAGACCTTCCTGACGGCCGGGCCGAAAGAGGCGCGGGCGTGGACGATTCGCCAAGGTGACACCGCGCCGAAGGCGGCGGGCGTGATCCACAGCGACTTCGAGAAGGGGTTCATCAAGGCCGAGGTCGTGTCGTTCGACGACCTCGCCGAGGCCGGTTCGATGGCCGCCGCGAAGGCCGCGGGCAAGGTGCGCATCGAGGGCAAGGACTACGTCATGCAGGACGGCGACGTCGTCGAGTTCCGGTTCAACGTGTAGCCGGGCGTCGTCGTTGTTCGCGAGATGTACGTGACGGCTGTGGATCGGGTGCCGGGAACGACCCTCCTGTAGATCTCGCGAAAACAATGACGCCGCAGGCTACGGTGATCGCGGTTCGTTCCCGATGCGAGTGCAGATGGGGCTGAGATGAGCAAGGTTCCGAGCCGTAAGGCGCGTCTGGCGCACGCCGCCAAGCACACCGAACTGTGGAATGCGGGCAAGAAGGACGAGTGGGTGGCGTCATGGCGCACGATCTGTCCCGGTGAGGTCCGCATGTTCGATCCCGTCGGCACCGAAGGGAAGCATGGTTTCGCCGCGGCCACCTCGGATGCCTTCGACATGTTCCAACCGATCCTCAAGATGAAGATGATCACCGTTCAGGTGAACGGAAACGAGATGGCGTGGGTCTGTGAAAACCACTTCGGCACCGAACCGAACGTGGCGGTGGCCTACAGCATCGAGACATTCGCCTGGGACGACGACGGCAACCTGCTCATCAAGACCTACTATCCGATGCCGGAATCGGTCGGTGCCGACGCCGATCCGTATACCCATCTGTTGGAGGGGCAGAAGTAGCTCACGGCGGCGGCGGACCCCATGTTAATGTGCGTCGGGTGGGGGCCGATGCCCGCCACATCAAGCGCTTCCAGGTGAGCGATCACCTGAATCATTGCGGAGAGGCCTGAGCTGAATCAGGACATGTCCGAATGGGGTGCTGCGCCTTCTGGCGCGCAATCCATTGCGCCGAAACCGGTTTCGGCGGACGAAAGGACATGAGAGTGGCCTCCAAGGACGACAAGAACCTCAAGCGGGTGCTCGACAAGATCGCTTCGATGGATGAGCCCGCGCGACGTGTCATGCGGCGCATGCACGACGTGATCGTCTCTGCCGCACCCGAACTCAAGCCGCGCATCTGGTACGGCATGCCGGGTTACGCCAAGTCCGCGAGCAGCCCCGTCCTCGTCTTCATCCGAAACGACGACCTGATGAGCCTCGGGGTGAGTGAGAAGGCCACGCTCGAGCCCGCCGGGGGCAGCGACGGCCTGTTGATTCCCGCGGCCTGGTACTTCCACGACCTAGACGAGGCCACCGAGGCGCGGGTCGCCGAGATCGTTCGCGCCGCGATCGAGTAACCCCACGCGATCGAGGTGGGGCAGGGGTCGTCAATGTCGGCGGCGGGTAACCGGTTCGGGTCTGGGCCAGGATGAGGCTCCCACGCGTCTTCGTTACCGTCGCATCGACATCGCGTGGGCTCCTTCTGCCGGTGCAGTGTTCGCCGGTGCGGCGCTGTTAGGGTTCGCGGCGATGCCGGATATGTCACGACGTCCTCTCGTCGCCGATCGGCTGCCTCGAACCGAGGGCGACGTCACGGTGCGGCGGCTGCGCCACGACGACGCCGACGCCTTCGCCGCGGGCAGCGCGGATCCTGCCGTTCGCCGCTACGGGCACCTTCCGCTGCAAAGGTACTCACCGCAGGTCGTGCGCCAACAGATCGACGGCGTCATCGCAGACGGCCTGGCCGACGGCTCGCTGGCGGTGCTCGCCATCGCCGACGCCCGCACTGACGAGTTCCTGGGCAGCATCGTGGTGTTCGACGTCGGCGAAGCCGGTGCCGAAGTCGGGTTTTGGCTGTCTCCGCAGTCGCGCGGTCGCGGCGCCGCACAGCACGCCCTGCGGGCGGTCGCCCGTGTCGCCGGTGCCGCTGGGTTGAGCCGGTTGACGGCCAGAACCGTCCCGGAAAACGCGGGATCGCGCCGCGTTCTGGAAGCGGCCGGCTTTGATCAGACGGGCGAGCCGCACGCTCAGGTCACGCCGTCCGGTGAAACGGCGACGGTGGTGACGTTCTCGCGTTCGCTGGAATGACGACCCGACGTCGGGTCGCTTTCGCGAGACGTTAGGGCTGTGGATCGAGCGCCAACCACGATCCTGCTGTACCTCTAGCGAAACAGAGAAACCTAGCCGGCCGCGGCCAATTCCGGCTCGCGGACCTGCCGTCGCAGTGTGTCGAGGGACTTGGCGAGCAGTCGCGAGACGTGCATCTGCGAGATGCCCATCCGCTCGGCGATCTGGGTCTGCGTCATGTCCTCGAAGAACCGCAGCGTGAGCAGCGTGCGCTGGCGTTCGGGCAGCGCGGCGATCAACGGCCGCACTGTCTCGAGGTCGAGCACCTTGTCCATCCCTGGGTCGTCGTCGCCGAGGGTGTCCATGACCGCCCGCGAGTCGTCATTGGGGCCGGCCTGCACGTCGGTGGACAGGGTGGAGTAGTTGCTGCTCGCGATCGTCGCGTCGACCACCAGCTCGCGCGGCACGTCCAAGTGTTCGGCGATCTCCGAGGCGTTGGGCGCGCGACCCAACAGCTGCGACAACTCCGAGCGGGCCCGCACGAGCTGCGCCTGGATGTCCTTGCACCGGCGCGGCACCTTGACCGCCCAGCCGTGGTCGCGGAAGTGCCGGCGCACCTCACCCATCAGGGTCGGAACGGCGAACGACAGGAACTCCGTGCCGGTGTCGACGTCGTAGCGGTTCACCGCGTTGAGCAGACCCACGCGTGCCACCTGGATGAGATCGTCCAGCGGTTCACCGCGGTCGCGATAACGGAAGGCGATGTGATCGGCCAGTGGCAAGCACCGTTCGATGATCGCCTCGCGCTGACGCCGGTGCTGGGCAGACCCCTCGGGGACGGTCTTGAGCCGCCGGAACATCTCGGTCACATCTTTGTAGTCGCCAGACAACGCAGCCATCGCGGCAATCCCCATCCATCAAATGATTCGGCGGCTCGAGTCTGAACCTGGTGACGGCGGTGTACCCCCCGGTGATCATGGTTGAAACATCGGGAATCTCGGCCGCGGCGCGATCGCAGACGAAAATGGCCGCCACCGGAGGTCAAGCGGTGGCGGCCGACGAGGTGGCCGTCGTGGTCTGAAACCACCCCTGCACCAAGGTAGGTAGTGAGCGCTGCAGATGAATCGGGTGTTTCCCTATGGTTGCGCCGGCTGCTCGGCGCCGCAGCACGGCTGCGACGAGCTCCCACTGAACGTGTCCGAATCGGCCAGCACGGTGTAGACCTCCCACTTCTCCCCAGCCGGGCCGGTCACCCAGGCCTTGTCCTGGGTGGCGAAACAGCATGTGGTGTTGAGCTCCTCGGCGGTGCCCAGGCCCGCGCTGGACAGGCGTGCGATCTCCGCGTGCACCTGCTCGCTGGTCTGCACCTCCACCCCGAGGTGGTTGAGCGTGCCGCCCTGGCCGGGGTTTTGCAGCAGGACCAGCTTGAGCGGCGGGTCGGCGACGGCGAAGTTCGCGTAGCCGTCCTTGACCTTGTTCGGCGCGCTGTTGAACAGCTTCGAGTAGAAGGTGATCGCCTCGTCGAGGTCGTCGACGTTGAGTGCGAGCTGGATGCGGGACATGGGGACCCTCCTGGGTTCTTGACATATATCGAACTACTGACCGCTACAGAATGCTCCTAAAGTTCGATATATGTCAAGAACCTTGGTTACGATGGGCTCCATGCCGAAAGCACTGCCCACGATCGACATGTCTGCGCCCGTGTGTTGCGCCCCCATCGTGGCCGGCCCCGTGACGGATGACGCCGCGCTGGAGGTGGCACTGCGGCTGAAGGCGTTGGCCGACCCCGCCAGGGTCAAGATCATCTCGCTGCTGTTCGGCGCCGCCGACAGTGAGCAGAACAGCGGTGACCTCGCCGCCGCCCTCGGCCTCACCGAGTCCACCGTCAGCCACCACGTCGCCCAACTCCGCAAGGCCGGTCTGGTGGTGTCCGAACGGCGCGGCATGAACGTCTACCACCGAGCGCATCGTGACGCGCTGGCCGCCTTGTGCGGTGTGCTCGACCCGAACTGCTGTGACTGAAAGGCTATAGCACCACGGCGATTTCGTCGCTGAGTCGGTAGCCCGGCGTCAACGGCAGCGAGTCGCCACTCCAAAACGATCCCGGGTCGAACCAGTTGTAATGCTTTTCGGTCGACAACAACCCCATCTCCTCGTAGGTGATGGCGACCGTCTCCGCGCAGTACGCGGTTTCCAACCCGACCTTGAGCTTCTCCTCTTTCTTGCGTCGGCTGGCCTCGCTGACCCTCTGGTGTAGGAAGGGGATACCGCGCGTCAGACTCGACACCGCCAACCGGCCGCGAAACCACCGGCCGGTCAAGCGCGCGGTGCTGGGAAACGGCGTGCCGTCCATCCGCGCCACCACCTGCAACGCGCGATCTTCCTGCTCGCGGGTGGCATGCGGGATCAGCTGTCGCAGCCAGCAGCGCTGGTGATAGTGGTTCACCCAGCGCTCGACCACCTCACCTGCATCGTTGAGCTGCACGCCACGGTGCTTGTCGCCCGTCCACATGTCGGTCAGCTTGTCGCCCAGCTCGGCATGCCAGATCAACGGCGGCAGGTCCTCGATCGCGATCGTCATGCCCACATGGTTGACCGGGCTGTTGGTCAGCGACTGAATCGCGCGGTCGGGCCCGGAACGCCCGCGAAACAGCCACAGATCCCCGGTTCGGGTCACATCGAGCGCCTCTTGCAGCGTCACCTCGGTTGGTCCCACGCTGGCAGCTTAGGCAGACTCTTGCCATGCGCCGGATATGGAAGTGGGTCGGTTTGGCCAGTGTCGCCGGCGTGGTCGCCGGTGGGGTGTTGGTCGCCCGTGATCAGCGCCGGCGAAAGGCCTATACGCCCGAGGAGATCCGCGCCCGATTGCACCAACGGGTGGCGGAAGGCGGCCGGGCGGGCGACGACGGCGACCCGCACGACGGCTAGGACCCCACCGCGTACAACCGGTGCGCGCCGCTGAATCCCTTGAGTTCGGCGTCGCTGCCGTCGTCGAACTCGATGTCGTCGGCGTCGGCGAGGGCGTCGCGCACTACCTCGCTCACCAGGATCTGACCGCCGCGCGCCTCGCCGGCCACCCGCGCCGCCATGGCGACGTTGCGGCCGAACAGGTCGTCGCCGCGGCGCACCGACCTGCCCATGTGGATCCCGATGCGGACGCGAATTCTGTTGGGCTGACGGCGAAGTGAGCGCTGGATGTCGATGCCGCACCGCACCGCCTGCCCGGGTTGGGCGAAGGCCACCATGAAGCCGTCGCCCTGACTCTTCACCACGTGCCCCGAGTGCTTGTGCACGTGCCTGCGCACCATCTTGTCGTGGCGCCCGATGAGCCGGACCCACGCCCGGTCACCGATGCGCTCGTTGAGCGCGGTGGACTCCTCGATATCGGTGAACAGGATGACCACCACGCCGCTGGAGGCGAGCCGGGCCAGGTCGGGACGCTCGACCTCGGCCCAGTCGGCCAGGTCCTCGATGGAGGACCGCACCGCGGCGCCGAGACCGTCCTTGCGCAGGATGTTGGCGGTCTGCCAGACCTGTTTGACCGCCTCACGGCCACCGGACAGCAGCATGTTCCTGGTGTCCACGCGGCGGAGCGCGTCGTCCAGCTCCCGCTGTTGGCGCCGGTTTCGGCGCCACAGCACGACGAGCCCGACGGCCTCCACGGCGGCGAGCGCGCCGAGCACGTAAGCGACGATCTGGGCTGTCATCACCGATCAAGTATTGGATGCTGAACCCGTGACGTCCGCGAAGGCCCCGTATTACGAGAGTCGCTACCTCCGCGCCAACCACCCTGACCTGCCGCAGGCCGTGTGGCTGCGCGAAACACTGCTGTTTCCCACCGCGGCAGAGCCGGTCGCAGATGTGTGGGTGATGGTGTTCGACCCCGACGGCGCGGGCAACCATGCGCTCAAGGAGCCTTACCCCGTCGACATGGCCAGCTACGACGACGCGCCGTGGTCGGCGCGCATCGCATCGACCGTCCTCGACGACCGGTCCGCTTACGGGGTGGTCACCGGCGGCGGCCGTTCGGCGCGTTGGGATCTGCGGATCACCCCCGGCTCCGCGGAGCCGGTCCGGCTGCTCTCGGAGCGGGCCTATGCGGCGCGGTTCCCGACGGCCAAGACGACGGTGCGAGATCCGCTGGCGCGGTTCGACGGCCGACTCGAACTCGACGACGTGCGCGTCGTGCTGGACGGCTGGACCGGCAGCGTCAACCACAACTGGGGCACCAGGCACACCCCGGCCTACGCCTACGGGCAGATCTGCGGGTTCGACAACGCGCCCGATTCGACGCTGGAGATGGTCACGGCACGCGCGGCCGTCGGCCCGCTGCTGACCCCTGCCGTGACGTTGTTCGTGTTCCGCCACGCCGGAGAAGAGTTCGCGGTGCGTTCGATCCTCGGCAGCCTGAACACCCACGGCCGGTATCGGCCGTTCAGGTGGACGTTCGGCGGCAGGGTCGGGGAGCGGATGATCGAGGGCGAGATCGTCGCCGAACCCTCCGATGTCATCGGGCTGACCTATACCGACACCGACGGCCGGTCGAAGTACTGCTACAACTCCGCCCTCGCGACATGCCGAATGCAGGTGGCGGGCAAGGCTTTCGAGCGTGCGGAGTTGGTGGCCCAGCGCCGCGCGATGGTCGAGATCCTCACCGACACCCCGCACGAGGGCGTCGCGCTGCTGGCCTAGTTTCGCGCGCTAGGCCTTGTCGCCGCCCGCTGAGTCGGATCCGTCCTGCCCAGCACCGCCCGCGGTGGTGTCGCCGGCCCCGTCGCCGGCGTCCGGGCCGTCGGAATCGGCATCGTCAGACGGCGTCGTGGTCTCCTCCACGGCCGCGGCGTCGCCCCCGGTCTCCGCATCGTCGTTCTGCTCGACCGATGTGGAGAAGTTCGGCGAGTTCCGCACCAGATTTCGGTCAGGCTTCGGGTCATCGGCGGGTTCATCGGCGTCCTGCGGGTCCTCCACCGCCGGTTCCTGCTCTGGAGACGGGGCATCCTCGTCGAGCGCCGATGACACGGCCGGCTCGCTCTCCGACGGCAGATTCACCACGCGCGCACGCGAATTCAGCGTCGAGTCGGCCGCAGGCCCGGAGAACGTATCGGCCGCGGCAATCTCGGTGTCGTCGGCGGCCTGAGACGCCGGCGCCTCAGACACTCCGAGAGCGGAGCGAATCGCCGCATTGATTTGTTCGGTGGCCGACCACACTCCGTCGCGGAGGGATTCGACCAACGCGCCGGCACCGCCGTAAGGGGCGGGAAGTGCATCGCGCAGCGCGTACACCAGGGGATCGGCCACCCACAGCGGGCCGTCGACGATGTTCTCGATGAGGTCAGCCACCGCTTCGGGGCCAGCGCCTTCGGCGATCGCGGGCAGCAGCGCGACCACGCCCAACGGGGTGCGAACGGCGGCCTCGACGAGCCGCAGTCCGGTGGCGATGGCGCCCGCGAGGACTCGCGTCGACGGGCCGATCGGCCCGGTCACCGGCGTGAACGGAACGGGCCCGGGCCGCTGGTAGGCCAGGATCGTCGCCTCGATGAAGTCTTGGAGCTCGTCGATGGGATCGGTAAGCCCGGCGCTGATCTCTTGGGTGAGCGCCCACAGGAGGTCGTTGCGGAGGCTCTCGATCAGCCCGCCGGTGCCGCCGAGCGGGAAGGGCAGGGCGTCGCGCAGCCCGTAGAGGGCGGGGTCGACCACCCACAGGGGACCGTCGACGATGTTCTCCACCAGAGCAGCGAGCGCCTCGAGGCCGTTACCTTCGAGCACGGCGGGCAGAAGCTCCACGAAGCGCAGCGGGGTGAAGACGGTGGCGCCGAGCCGCAGCCCGGATGCCGCGAAGCCCTGCCCGATGCGCGACAGCCCGTCGATCGGCCCGGTCGTCGGCGTGTACGGCACGGGCCCCGGGCGTTCGAAGGCCTCGATCGTGCCCTCGATGAACGCCAGCAGCGCGGCGGCCGGGTCGAAGCCGTCCAGCAGCGCAAGGTCCGCCGCGAGCGCCTGGCGGGCCTGGGCGGCTTCGACGTGAGCCATCAGGCTCACCTCGTGGGTGTGGCTGGCGTCGGAGATGGGCTCCGGTGGCGGTGCAATCGAGCCCGCGGTGATGACACCGGCTCCGACAATTGCGACGCCCGTCGTCAGGTACGACTTGGCGCTGCTTTTCATTCTCAGATCCTTCCCACTGCTGCGGCTGCTTGCCCCAGCAACTTACACCCTGGTTGATTATGACTGAAGGCCGTGGGGCATATTTCTTCCGATTGCGGCTGCCGGGATGGTCGGCAATTGCAGTCTTACAAGTAGCTCAATTGGCACCTGACTTGCAATCGCCACTGTAAATCACGGCATTTATCAACAAAATCGGCCGATGTCCGATTTGCGAAGCTTCGCGTGCGTCGTCGCTGCCCAGCATCGCCTCGCCGACGGCGCCAAACCGCGCCCACCGGCCAAGTCGCGCGCAATAGCAAACGGAAATGAGTCGCGGACGCAGGTCTGGGCCATGGTTTTCGGTCACCGGCAGACGAACTGCACGACGACGTCGGAGAACGCGTCGTTGTCGTCGCCGGCGGCGGTGTGGCCGGCGTCGGAGAGTTCCACGAATTCCGCGCGCGGCACCTTGTTCAAGAAGTCCGTGACGCCTTCGGGGCTGACCACGTCGGAAAGCTTGCCGCGGATGAGCAGGATCGGGATGGTCAGGTTCATCACGGCCCGGTCGAGTTTCTCCACCCGCACGAACGGATCATCCATCGGCGCTGTCAAGAACGCCGGATCCCAGTGCCAGTACCAGCGGCCGTCACGGAAGCGCAGGTTCTTCTTCAGCCCCTCCGGGTTGCGGGGCCTGGTCCGGTAGGGCAGGTAGGCCGCAACGGCGTCGGCGGCCTCGTCCAGGGTTTCGAAGCCGTCCATGCCGCTGGCCATGAAGTCGCGAATGCGGGCGCTGCCGTCCTTCTCGTAGTGCGGCACGACGTCGACGAGCACGAGTTTGGTCACCTTCTGCGGGCCCGCCGCGTCGGCGACCAGCATCCCCGTCATCCCGCCCATGCTCGCCCCGATCAGGGCCACCGGCCGGCCGATCTGGTCCAGCACGTTCAATGTGTCGGCGCACAGGGCGTCCACCGTGTAGTCGGCGTTGGGGGCGCGGTCGCTGTCGCCGTGGCCGCGGCTGTCCATCGCGACCACGTGCAGACCGTGATCGGCCAGGATCTGGCCGGTGTTCTTCCACGAGAAGCGGTTCTGGCCACCGCCGTGCAGCAGCAGCACCGTGGGCTGGTCGGCCGAGGAGGCCGCGTGGTTCCATTCGTCGGCGACCAGGGTGATGCCATCGCTGCCGCGAAACTGCACGGTGCGCGGCTCACTGTGGGTAGTGCTCACGGACATCCTCTCGGCCGGCTCCGAGCGATCACGTTACCCAGCGCGGATTTGCACCGATCCGCGGCCCGGCCGCCGGCCGCTCCCTAGAATCCGCCGTGTGCGGCCCGAGACCGGTGACGACGCACGCGGCTGCATCATCGAGGCCGCCTACCGTTGCCTGTCCGAGCCGCACAGCGGGGCGATATCAGTGGCGGCGATCCTGGCGCGCGCCGGGGTGTCGACGCGCGCGTTCTACCGCCACTTTCAGTCCAAGGACGAACTGTTCCTCGCGATGCTGCGCCGGGAAACCGACGCGCTGGCCGAACGGCTGGACCGCATCGTGGCGGAAACGCGCGGCGGGCCCATCGCACAGCTCGCGGCGTGGATCGACGGGATGTTCGCGTTGCTCACCGACGAGCAACTGCGCACCCACTTCACGGTCATCGACTCCCACGAGGTCCGCGCGACGCGCGGATACCGTGAGACCCGCGAGAAGGCGCACACCGACCGGGAACGCTCGCTGGTGACGATCCTGCGCCGAGGGCGCGACGACGGGACGTTTCCGCTCGCCGTCCCCGAAGACGACGCGGTCTCGATCAACGCGATCGTCAGCCGGGTGATGATGACCCAGTCGTATCGCGACCGCGAACGGGTCGAACGGTCAAAGGCCCGCGTGCTGGACTTCGCGCTGCGGGCGCTGGGCGCCGAGCGGCCGATGAGTTCTGCGCGTGCCTGCGGTCAACACTGACATGCCGACGATCACACCGTCCCTCTGGTTCGACGACAACCTCGAGGCGGCCGCGCAGTTCTACACCGCGGTCTTTCCGAACTCGACGATCGAGAACGTCAACCGATACACCGAGGCCGGGCCCGGCACGCCGGGTGAGGTGGCTTCGGCCACCTTCGTGCTCGACGGCAACCGGTTCATCGGTATCAACGGCGGCCCGCAGTTCGGCTTCACCGAGGCGGTGTCGTTCGTCGTGGTGTGCCAAGACCAGCAAGAGATCGACTACTACTGGAACCGGTTGACCGAAGGCGGCGAGGAGTCGCAATGCGGCTGGCTCAAGGACCGTTACGGCCTCAGCTGGCAAATTGTTCCGTCGCGCCTCTACGAACTGCTCGACGACCCGGATCCGGCGTGTGCGGCCGCGGCAGCCGCCGCCATGCTGGGCATGCGCAAGATCGTCATCGCCGATTTGGAAGCCGCTGTGCGCGACGGATAGCCTGACGCTCCGTATTTGGCAATACTCAGCCGCGCAGCGGTGGCATGTCGGCCCAACCGCATATTCTCGATATCCGGTTCCCCCACGTCCTCCCCTGTGTACCCTTGCGCCACAGCCAGTCACAGGCGCGGGTTGTTGGTGTCGAGGAAGGTTGGCGACCTATGACAGGTCAGTGCATCGGGACGAGACCTGATTGATGGTCGCCTCCACCGCTATTGCCAAACCCGTTGCCGCCTTCGGCGGCTTCTATTCGATGGCGCTCGACACCTTCGTCTGGATGTTCAAGCCGCCCTTCGCGTGGCGCGAGTTCATCTCCCAGGCGTGGTTTGTCGCCCGCGTGTCGATCGTGCCGACGCTGTTATTGACCATCCCGTATACGGTTCTGCTGACCTTCATCGAAACCATCCTGCTGAACGAGATCGGTGCCGCCGACTTCTCTGGTACCGGCGCGGCGCTCGGCACGGTCCGGCAGATCGGGCCCATCGTGACGGTCTTGGTGGTCGCCGGCGCAGGCGCCACCGCGATGTGCGCGGATCTGGGTGCTCGGACGATTCGTGAGGAGCTCGACGCGCTAAGGGTGATGGGCGTCAATCCCATTCAGGCCCTTGTGGTTCCGCGGGTGCTGGCGGCCACCGTAGTGTCGCTGGCGTTGTCTGCCACCGTGATTCTCGTCGGCCTGTCGGGCGCTTACTTTTTCGTCGTCTACATTCAGAACGTCTCGCCGGGTGCCTTCGCGGCCGGCCTGACGCTGATCATCGGGGCCGCCGATGTGACGATCGCGTTGGTGAAGGCCGCGTTGTTCGGGCTTTCCGCCGGCCTGATCGCCTGTTACAAGGGTATCTCTGTGCGTGGGGGGCCCGCCGGTGTCGGTAACGCGGTGAACGAAACCGTGGTGTTCACCTTCATGGCGCTGTTCGCGATCAACATCGTCGCAACGGCCGTAGCGATCAAGATCACGCTATGACGGTATCGCGGCCCCATTCCCAGTTCCCTTGGCTGAAGGCCCGGTTCCGAACTGTCGCCGACCCCTGGAACCGCATCGGCGCGCAAACCAAGTTCTACGGGCGCACCCTGCGCAACATGCATTACGTCTTGATCCATTACCGGGTCGAGTTGGTTCGGATCATCGCGCAGATGGGTCTCGGCGCGGGAGCGCTCATCATCATCGGAGGCACCGTCGCGATCGTCGGCTTCTTGACCGTGACCACCGGTGCGCTGGTGGCGGTGCAGGGCTACAGCGACTTCTCCGAACTCGGTGTGGAGGCCTTGACGGGATTCGTGTCGGCCTACTTCAATGTGCGCCTGATCGCACCGGCCACGACGGCGATCGCGCTGTCGGCCACCATCGGCGCGGGAGCCACCGCCCAACTCGGCGCCATGCGCATCAACGAGGAGATCGACGCGCTCGAGGTGATGGGCATACGCAGCATAGCGTTCCTCGCGTCCACCCGGGTCATTGCCGGCTTCCTCGTGGTGATCCCGCTGTACTGCGTGGGTGTGCTGATGGCGTTCTGGGCGGCACGCTTCGGAACCACCGTTCTCTACGGTCAGTCGACGGGTGTCTACGACCACTACTTCCGAACGTTCCTCAACCCGACCGACTTGATGTGGTCGTTCGGCCAATGCATCGCGCTGTCGGTGGTGATCATGCTCGTGCACACCTTTTACGGGTTCACCGCACGAGGCGGCCCGGCGGGGGTGGGGGAGGCCGTCGGCCGCGCGGTGCGCACATCGCTGATCGTCTCGGCATTCGTTCTGGTGATGCTCTCGCTTGCGGTGTATGGCCAATCCGGCAACTTCAACCTGGCCGGGTGACGATGGAGGAAAGAGACGAAGGCCTGCACCCAGCGTGGTGGACGTTGTTCTTGGTCGTGCTCATCGCGGTCGCCCTCTGGGCGACGTATGTGCTATTCCTCGGCACCTACAAATCGACCGAGACCGTCACGTTGACCTCCGACCGGTCGGGCCTGGTGATGGACCCGAACGCGAAGGTCAAGCTGCGCGGAGTCCAGGTGGGGCGGGTGTCCGCAATCCAGGGCGGCAGCGCGCCGGTGGCGTTGAAGCTGGAGATCGACAAAGACAAGATCGAGTACATCCCATCGAACATCGAGGCGCAGATCAGGGCGACGACCGTGTTCGGCGCCAAGTTCGTCGACCTGATCTATCCGAGCGACCCCAGTTCACAGCGACTCGCCGCCGGTCAGGTGATCCAGTCGCGCAATGTCACCGTCGAAGCCAACACGGTGTTTCAGAACGTGGTCGACGTGCTCGAGAACATCGACCCGGCCAAGCTCAACAGCACCTTGTCCGCGCTCGCCGAGGGTGTCCGAGGGCAGGGCGAGCTGATCGGAGAGGCCACTACCGCCGCGAATCAGGTTCTGCTCGAAGTCAATCCGCGCCACGAGACGATCACCGAGGACCTGCGTGCGCTGCGCGATTTCAACGACACGTACAGCGCTGCGGCACAGGACATCCTGACCACCCTCGATGCGCTCAGCACCACGAGCACCACGATCGCCGGTCAGGCCAGCCAATTGGATGCGCTGCTGCTGGCCACCATCGGACTCTCCAACAGCGGGATCAACCTGCTGGCACCGAACCAGGCGAACCTGATCAAGTCCATCAACGTGCTCGAGCCGACGACCAACCTGCTGCACAAGTACAGCCCCGAGTACACGTGTTTGCTGACCGGCGCCAAGCACCTGCTGGACCACGGTGGGTACGAAGCGCCGGGCGGTAACGGCCGGACGCTGGTGTTGGACGTGGCACTGGGCGTCGGCGACGACTCGTACCGGTACCCCAATCACCTGCCGATCATCGGCGCCAAGGGCGGGCCGGGGGGCAAACCCAGTTGCGGCTCGCTACCCGTCGTCGCGAAGAACTGGCCGGTGCGCAATCTCGTCACGAACACCGGATTCGGGACCGGACTCGACTGGCGGCCCAACCCGGGCATCGGCTTCCCGGGGTACGCCAACTACCTGCCGACCACCCGGGCTGTGCCCGAACCGCCGAGCGTCCGCAACCTCTTCGGCGGACCCGCGATCGGGCCGATCCCGTACCCGGGGGCTCCGGCTTACGGTGCGGACCTGTACGCAGACGACGGCACCCCGCTGTGGCCGGGCCTGCCGGCCGCACCGCCGCCGATGGCGCCGCGGGACCCGGGCCCGACGCCGGGTTCGGAGCCGTTCATCGTCCATTCGCCTGCGCAGATGCAGCCCACGCCCCTACGACCGACACCCCTGCCGACCCCGGCGCGACCCGGCCCGCCGTTCGGATGAGGTACGACGCCATGAGAGGTGACACGCCATGTCCAGCATGAACGCCAGGGTTCGACGAGACGCGGTGCGTCTCGCCGCGTTCCTGGCTGTGTGCCTGCTCGGCGTGTTCGGACTGTTCGCGGTCTTCGGCGAGATGCGTTTCGGGGAAGCCGCCAACAGTTATGTCGCGGAGTTCACCAACGTCACCGGTCTGGAGAACGGCGACTTCGTCCGCATCGCCGGCGTCGAGGTCGGCAGTGTCAAAAGCGTTGCCATCCAACCCGATACGACCGCCCGGGTTGAGTTCACCGCGGACGAGTCGGTGGTGCTGACCGAGGGCAGCAGGGCCGTCATCCGATACGACGACCTCATCGGCGGCCGCTACCTGGCACTCGAGGAAGGCGCAGGCGGAACCAAGAGGCTCGAGCCCGGCGGCACGATTCCCTTCGCCCGCACGTCTCCTGCGCTCGACCTCGACGCGCTGATCGGCGGCTTCCGGCCGCTGTTCCGGGCGCTGGATCCCGATCAGGTCAACGCGCTGTCGGGTCAGCTGATCCAGGCCCTGCAGGGCCAGGGCGCGACGATCAACTCGTTCCTCGCCCAGACCGCCGCGCTGACAACGACTCTGGCCGACCGTGACCGACTGATCGGGGATGTCATCGTCAACCTCAACGTGGTGCTGGGCTCCCTCGGCGACCAGAACGAGCAGTTCGCCAAGGCAGTCGACGCGCTCAACGAACTGGTGGCAACGCTGGCTGAGCGCCGAGAGGACATCAGCAACGGGCTGGCGTACACCAACGAAGCGGCCGGAACGGTCGCCGATCTGTTGGATCAGGCTCGTCCACCGTTCAGCAAGACGGTCCAGGAGACCGACCGCACCGCCGGAATCGTGGTGGCTGACCACGAGTACTTCGACAACCTGCTGAACACTCTGCCGGAGGCCCATCAAGCGCTCGCGCGACAGGGACTCTACGGCGACTTCTTCAACTTCTATCTCTGTGACATCGTGCTCAAGCTCAACGGCAAGGGCGGCCAACCGGTCTATGTAAAAGTCGCCGGGCAGTCCACCGGGAGGTGTGCGCCGAGGTGAGGTCCTTCTCTGAACGGAATCAGACCGTCATCGGTGCCGTAGGGCTGGCGTTGACGGTCGGCATCGTGCTCGGGTCGTTGAACTACGACCGACTGCCGTTCCTGCAGGGCACCGAGTACTCGGCCTACTTCGCCGAGGTGGGCGGGCTGCAAGCCGGTAAGGCCGTACGTGTTTCGGGATTCGAGGTCGGCCAGGTCAAGTCCATCGAATTGGACGGGCCGCGCGCCCTGGTGACGTTCACCGTCGACAGCGACATCCGGCTGGGCGATCGCACCGAAGCGGCGATCAAGACCGAGGGCCTGCTGGGCACCAAGATCCTGGAGGTCACCTCCCGCGGTGACGGCCGGCAAGAGGGCACGATTCCGCTCGATCGCACGACGTCGCCCTACGAACTTCCCGATGCGCTGGGAGAACTGGCCGCGACGATCAGTGGC
Source organism: Mycolicibacterium pulveris (assembly GCF_010725725.1). Lineage (NCBI taxonomy): Bacteria > Bacillati > Actinomycetota > Actinomycetes > Mycobacteriales > Mycobacteriaceae > Mycobacterium > Mycolicibacterium pulveris. The sequence continues at coordinate 3,588,516 of NZ_AP022599.1, forward strand.
CTGAACACCGACCAGTTGTCGGATTCGTTGAGGGTGCTGTCGGAGACATTCTCCGACACGCCGCCGGAACTGAAGATCGCGATCGAAGGGGTGGCGCGGTTCTCCGACACGCTGAACGAACGTGATGCGCAGCTGCGAGGTCTGCTCGGCAACGCCAACAAGGCCACCACGGTGCTGGCCGAACGCAGCAACCAGATCGTGAGCCTGGTCAACAACACCAACGCGCTGCTGGCCGAGCTGGAAAACCAAAGCGCCGCACTGGATGAGGTCTCCGGCAACATTTCGGCGCTCAGCGCGCAGTTGCAGGGTTTCATCGGCGAGAACCGCGAAACCCTGCGACCCGCCCTGGACAAGCTCAACGGCGTGCTGACGATCATCGACAACCGCAAGGAACGCCTGCAGAAGTCGCTCGAGTTGGTGACCGACTACGTCATGTCACTGGGCGAATCGGTGGCGAGCGGGCCGTTCTTCAAGAACTACGTCGCCAACCTGCTGCCGGGCCAGTTCCTGCAGCCGTTCATCGACGCGGCGTTCTCCGATCTCGGCCTGGATCCCAACGTGAAACTGCCATCCGAACTCAGCGACCCGCAGGTCGGTCAGCCGGGGACACCGGCGCTGCCGGTGCCGTTCCCGCGCACAGGTCAAGGCGGAGAGCCGCGGCTGACCGTGCCCGACGCCATCACCGGTAATCCCGAAGACCGGGCGTGCGGGCTACCCGGTCTGCCGTTGCCCGGGCCCGGTTGCTATCCGTACCGCGAGCCGCCCCCGGCGCCGGCCCCCGGCGGGCCGCCGCCGGGGCCGCCGGCCGAGGCGCCGGCCGGGATGCAGTCGACCCCGGATCCGACACCATCGCCGGTGGCGGTGCCGGGTCCCGGTGCCGTGGCCCACCTTGCACCCGCGGAGGCCGGACGATGACGCGCTCCGCCCGGAACCTGTTGGCCGTCGCGCTGGTCGTGATACTGGCGGGCGGTGCAATCGTGGTGTTCCGCAACGTCGAACGGATCAACCGCACACACGTCGTCGCCTACTTCGACAACGCCAACGGCATCTACCCCGGCGATGACGTCACGATCGTCGGCGTGCCCGTGGGCAGGATCGAATCGATCGAACCGCAGCCCGAGCGAGTCAAGATCTCGTTCTGGTACGACAGCAAGTACAAGGTGCCGGCCGATGCGAAGGCGGCGATCCTGTCGCCGACGCTGGTGACCGCGCGCGCCATTCAGCTGACCCCGCCCTACACCGGCGGACCGGTGATGGGCGACGACACGGTCATCCCGCAGGAGCGCACCGCCGTTCCGGTGGAGTGGGACGAGGTCCGGCAGCAGTTGGAGAGGCTCGCCGAGACCCTGCAGCCCACCGAGCCGGGAGACGTGAGCCCGTTGGGGTCGGTCATCAACACCACTGCCGACAACCTGCGTGGTGAAGGCGCCAACATCAGGGATACCGTTATCAAGCTGTCGCAAGCGGTGACAGCCCTGGGCGATCACAGCACCGACATTTTCTCCACGGTCAAGAATCTCGCGACCCTGGTTTCGGCGCTGCAGGACAGCACCGACGTGATGCGCCAGCTCAACCAGAACCTCGCGAGCGTGACCGGACTGCTCGCCAACGATCCCAACGAAGTCGCCGACGCGCTGCGCGACCTCAACAACGTGGTCGGAGAAGTCCAGACATTCGTCGCCGACAACCGCGAAGCGCTTGGCACCACGTCGGACAAGTTGGCCGGGGTCACCCAGGCGCTGACCGACAGCCTCGCCGACGTCAAGCAGTTCCTGCACGTGGCGCCCAACACGCTGCAAAACTACGTCAACACCTGGCAACCCGCCCAAGGTGCGGTGAGCAGCCTGCCGATGCTCAACAACTTCGCCAACCCGATCTCGTTCCTGTGCGGCGCAATTCAGGCGGCGTCCCGGCTGGGCGCCGAGCAGTCGGCCAAGCTGTGCGTGCAGTATCTGGCGCCGATCGTGAAGAACCGCCAGTACAACTTCCTGCCCATCATGCAGAACGTCTTCTCCGGTGCCACGACACGACCGAACGAGCTGACCTACAGCGAGGACTGGCTGCGGCCCGATTACATTCCGCCGCAACCTGTTCCGGCCGCTGCACCGCCGCAGGCCTCAGGTTTAGCGGCACCGCCGCCGGCCGCAGGCCCACCGCTGCCGGCGGAGGCGCCGATCACCCCGAATCCGGCCGACGGTCTGCACGGGCTGATGGTGCCTCAGGGAGTCGGACCATGATGCGGCGCAGGATCTTTCGTAGGGCAGCGGTCGTGCTCGTGGCGGCCGGGCTGTTGTCCGGTTGCTCCGACTGGCAGGGCTTGAATTCGCTTCCGTTGCCGGGCGTCAAGGGCACCGGGCCGGGTGCGTTCACGATCCAGGCTCAGATGCCCGACGTGGACAACATCGAGCCGAACTCCCGTGTCCGCGTCGGGGATGTGAACGTCGGCACCGTGCGGAAGATCGAACGCCAGGGCTGGCATGCGCTGGTGACGATGGAACTCAACGGTGACGTCGAGCTGCCCGCGAATGCGACGGCCAGCCTCGGGTTGACCAGCCTGTTGGGTTCTCTGCACATCGAATTGGCGCCGCCGACCGATGTTCCGCCGGTCGGCAAGCTGAAAGAGGGCTCGCTGATCCCCTTGGAGTCCTCGAGCGCGTACCCGAGTACCGAGCAGGCGCTGGCCGCCGTCGCGCTGCTGCTCAACGGGGGCGGGATCGCCAACATCCACGACATCACCGAGGCCCTGAGCGTCGCGTTCACCGGCCGCGAGAACGACCTGCGCAGCCTCATCGAGCAGCTCGACATCGCGATCGGCCACCTCGATGACCAGAAGCAGGACATCATCGACGCCACCGAGAGCCTGAACAATCTGATGGGTCAGATCGCCGAGCAGAAGCCGGTGGTGGACAAGGCCCTTCGGACCGTTCCCGATGCTCTGGCCGTGCTCAGGGATCAGCGGCAGAACCTGGCCGAGGTGCTGACCCAGCTCGGCCGGTTCAGCGCGCTGGCCGCCGACTCGGTCAACCAAACCAAAGAGGCTCTGGTGCAAGAGCTCAAGGACCTCGGCGTGGTGCTGGAGGAACTGGCCGACGCCGGTCCCGCGCTGACCCGTGCGCTGAGCTTCCTACCAACCTTCCCGTTCCCCAAGGAGACATTGCTCAATTGGATGCGCGGCGACTACGCGAACCTGACGTTGGTCGTCGACCTGACGTTGAGCAGAATCGATTCGGCGATCTTCACCGGAACGCGGTTCGAGTGCAACCTGACCTGGTTGGAGCTGCAATGGGGACGGACCGTCGGCCAGTTCCCCAGCCCGTGCAACCACAACGTGCCGCCACCAGGCGGCAACCCGTTGGTCGCTCCGTACCGCTGGGATCAGGGGCCGTAGCATGCGAATGACCCGGCGGATTCTCATCCAGATGGCGATTTTCTCGGCCATCGCGATCCTCGCGTTGGGCATCATGGTCTTCGGATACATGCGGCTCCCCACCCTCCTCGGCGTCGGTCAGTACCGTGTCACCGTCGAATTACCGGAGACGGGCGGGCTGTATCCGAGGAGCAACGTCACCTACCGCGGTGTGCAGGTCGGTCAGGTGAAAAGCATCGAGTTGACCGACACCGGTGTCGCAGCAGTGCTTTCGCTGGACTCGGGCATCCGGATTCCCGCCGACCTCGAAGCCGAGGTGCACAGCGTGTCCGCCGTCGGCGAGCAGTACGTCCAGTTGCTCCCGCGTAGCGGCGAAGGTCCGGAGCTCAAGGACGGCGACGTGATCCCGTTGGGCCGCACCAGGGTTCCGACGGATATCAATGCGGTCCTCGACGATACGGCGCGCGGCCTACAGGCGATTCCGCAGGAGAACCTGAGGACCGTCGTCGACGAGGCGTATATCGCGGTGGGCGGGCTCGGGCCCGAGTTGCGCCGCCTGGTGACCGGCAGCGCCGAACTTGCCGTCGACGCCCGGGAGAACCTCGACCCACTGCTCACGCTCATCGATCAGTCCAAGCCGGTGCTCGACACCCAGACCGACACCGCAGGCTCGATTCAGGCGTGGGCGGCGAATCTGGCGGACATCAGCGGTCAACTGCAGAACCAGGATCCGGCTGTGAGAGGAATTCTGGCCAAGGGGCCGGGGGCCGCCGACGAGGTGCGCGCCCTGTTCGACCGGCTGCAGCCGACGCTGCCGATCGTGCTGGCCAACCTGGTCAGCCTCGGCGAGGTCGCGCTGGCGTATCAGCCGAGCCTCGAGCAGTTTCTGGTGTTGTTGCCGCAGGGCACCGCGGTCACGCAGGCCGTGGGTGTGCACAAGCGCGGCACCAAGCAGGACTACATGGGTGATGCGTTGATCTTCAACCTGAACGCGATCCTGCCTGCCCTCCCGGCTCCGCTGCCGCTGCCGCCGCAGAACCTGCCGCCGCCGTGCATGACGGGGTTCCTGCCGGCCCAGCAGCAGCGGGTGCCGGTCTTCGAGGACTACCCGGACCGACCGACGGGCGACCTGTACTGCCGAACACCGCAGGATGCGCCGTTCAACGTGCGTGGCGCCCGCAACCTGCCGTGCGTCACCGTCCCGGGCAAGCGCGCCCCGACGTGGCAGATGTGCGAGAGCGATGAGCAGTACGTGCCGCTCAACGACGGCTACAACTGGAAGGGCGACCCCAACGCGACGCTGTCCGGCCAGCCCATTCCGCATGTGCCGCCGGATGTCCCGGTCGCCGTCACGCCCCCTCCGCCGGGTACGCCGCCGCTGCCCGTCGCGGCCGCCGAATACGACCCGGCGTCCGGGAAGTACGTCGGTCCGGATGGCCGCGTCTACACGCAGTCCAACCTGGCGCGGGACGGGTCGGAGCAGACGTGGCAGTCGCTGCTGGTGCCGCCTGGCAACTGACATCCCTTTGCGCCGAACGTGGGTTACCCGCACGCCCCGAGCGCAACGCGCGTGACACAACCCCACACTCGCGCGGAGGTGGCCGGTGGCTGGCCCGCGCTAATCCATGATGTCGCGGACGCGGGTCTTCTCGTGGCCCCGAAGCATCGCCGCGCCGGCCACCTCCATATGCCGACGCCAGTGCGACTCCGCCGCGTCGCCCTTGCGGGCTTCCACCAGGTCGGCCAGCTTGCGGTAGGACTTGAGCATCTTCGAGAACTCCGCCTCGGCCATCACGACCTTGTTATCGGCTCCGAGAAGTGCTGCCGCGGTGTGTCTTTCATCGATCTCGTGCAGCATGCCCGCGATCATGCCGAGCGTCGCATTGCCCGAGAGCTCGACCATGCGACGGTGCAGGCGCGCCGTGGCCGTCGCCAACGTGCCGGCTTTCCACGCCCGCGGTATGTCGTCGACCAGCTCCCGGAGTTCCCGGTGCGCCTCGGCGGTACCGTCCTGGGCCAGCAGCTTGGCCGCCGGCGGCTCGATCGCCGTGCGCGCCGTCAGCACGTCGGCGAGCGTGGTGCCGGACAAGGCGAGCAGCAGCGCGGCGGGGCGCGCGACGATCTCCGCTCCCGGGACCCGAACCCGGGCACCCGTGCGTGAGCCGCGACGGACCTCGACGAGCCGTTCGGATTCCAGCACGCGGACCGCTTCGCGCAAGGTCGGTCGGCTGACCTGGAAATGGGCCATCAGTTCGGCCTCGTGCGGCAGGAAGTCACCGTCTTTCAACTGGCCCTCGACGACCATGCGTCGAAGTGTCCGCGCCACCAGCTCGGCCGTCTTGGGCGACCGGACGGCCCCCGGCGCCACATCGGGCGAAATCATCGGCGCGAGCGGTTCACGTCGTGACACCGCGGTCCCTCCTCGGTGCTCAGTTGTAACACTCAGTAAACCATGTCGGTTCGTGGAGCGCGGTTTGCCGCAAACGGGGTGGAAACCGGAATCCGATTTGATAGTGATGTTCCCTGGACTATCGGGCTCCGACGATATGGTGTCCGAGCACGTAAGTTGGAGCCGACCCGCCCGACCCGACCAGGCCCGCAGAGGAACCTAATGGCAGACGATCCGAACCCTACTGCCGGGAAACCGGACGACTCGACGTCAGAAGAACCAGCCGAAGAGACCTCGGTGAAGGTCGACCCCGACGTCGGCGAGGAGGGGGAGGACTACGACGCCGCCACCGGCGAGGATGACGCCGCCACCGGCGAGGATGACGCCGTTGAGGCCTCGGACGCCAAGCCGCGGATGTCTCACGTGCGGCTGGCGACGATCCTCGGCGTGGTCCTTGTCCTGGGGCTGGGCGGACTCGTCGGCTGGCTGGGCTACCAGGCCTATCAGGCGAAGCAGGCCGAGGATCTGCGCAACCTGTTCGTGCAGGTGGGCCGCCAGGGCGCGCTGAACCTCACGACGATCGACTGGGAGAGCGCCGAGGCCGACGTGCAGCGCATCCTGGACTCGGCCACCGGCACGTTCTACGACGACTTCCAGCAGCGATCGCAGCCGTTCATCGAGGTCGTCAAGCAGGCACAGTCGAAGTCGGAGGGCGAAGTCACCGAGGCGGGCCTGGAGTCCGAGTCCGACAACGAGGGCCAGGTGCTGGTGGCGGTGACCGTCAACACGAGCAACGCGGGCGCACCGGAGCAGCAGCCGCGGGCGTGGCGAATGCGCATCACGGTGCAGAAGATCGACGACGAAGCAAAGGTGTCCAACGTGGAGTTCGTACCGTGAGCCGGCACAGGATGCCCAAGGGCAGCGACAGCACCGGAGCCGACGACGAGAAGGTCGACGAGCCGGAGGCCACGACGGAGACGCAGCAGGCCGACGGCACCGAGTCGGCGGCCGAGGAGACGGCGGCGGCCGAGTCGGGGCAGGAGACGGTGGCGACCGAGGAGCCGGTCGCGGCCGACGAGCCCGAAGCCGCCGAGGACTCCGAACCCGCTTCCGACAGCACGCGACGCATCGACTGGTCCCGGGTGCTGGCCTACGGCATTCTGCCCGGGCTGGCCCTGGTGCTCGCCATCGCCGCGGGCTTCTTCAAGTGGCAGCACGACTCGGTCGCCAACGCCGAAACCGCCCGCATCGAGTCGGTGCAGACGGCCAAGGACAGCACCATCGCGATGCTGTCCTACAAACCCGAGTCCGTCGATCAACAGCTCAACGACGCGCGCGACCTGCTGACCGGCGAGTTCCGTGAGTCGTACACATCGTTGATCAACGACGTGGTGATCCCGGGCGCCAAGGAGAAGCAGATCTCCGCGGTGGCCACGGTTCCCGCGGCCGCCTCGGTGTCGGCCGACCCGAACCACGCCGTGGTGCTGGTGTTCGTCAACCAGACGGTGGTCGTCGGGCAGGACGCCCCCACCGACACGGCGTCGAGCGTGCGCGTCGGGTTGGACAAGGTCGGCGACCGCTGGCTGATCTCGCAATTCGACCCCGTCTAGTGGACGAGCCCGGCTTCATCGACGTGGCGGCACCCGGCGTGACGCTGCGCGTGCTGACGTGGGGGCCGCCGGACGCGCCGATCGCGTTGTGCCTGCACGGCTTTCCCGACACGGCCCACGGGTGGCGCAAGGTCGCACCGCTGCTGGTGGACGCGGGCTGGCGGGTGGTCGCGCCGTTCATGCGCGGCTACGCGCCGTCGTCGCTGGCGTCGGACGGCAGCTACCACATCGGCGCGCTGATGGACGACGCGCTTCGGGTGCTCGACGCCGCGGGGCCGACCGGCCGTGACGTGTTCATCGGCCACGACTGGGGCGCGATCGCCGGCGCCGGTCTGGCGGCGATGCCCGACAGCCCGTTCACCAAGGCCGTGATCATGTCGGTGCCGATGCCGGCGTCGTTCCAACCGCTGGGCAGGGTGCCGGACGCGGGACGCCTCGCCACGCAGATACCCCGCCAGCTGCTGCGCAGTTGGTACATCATGTACTTCCAATTGCCTTGGCTTCCAGAGCGTTCCGCGAAGTGGGTGGTGCCGAGGTTATGGCGTCAGTGGTCGCCCGGATATCGGGCCGACGAGGATGTGCGCCATGTCGAGGAGGCCATCGGCGCCCCCGACCGGTGGCGCGCGGCGCTCGGCTACTACCGCGCCGCGGTGCGCAACACCAAGCCGCCCGCGCAATATGCCGAGCTGCACAGTCACTGGCTGTCGGCGCCGCGGATGCCGACGCTGTACCTGCACGGCCTCGGCGACGGTTGCGCCTCAGCCGATTACGCCCACTGGGTCGAACGTGTCCTGCCGGAGGGCAGCGCGGTGGCGCTGGTCGAACGGGCGGGCCACTTTCTGCAGCTGGAACAGCCCGAGGCCGTCGCGCGCCATATCGTCGACTTCATAGGGCGCCCGTCCGGCTAGCCGATGGCCGCCAGGAACCTCGCCGCGGTCGACGCGCAGACGTACTGGATGTCGGCGAAGATCCCCAGCGACCAGTTCCTGCTGTACGGTTTCGCCGGCGCGCCTGCGGATCTGGGCCGCGCGGTGCAGCAGATCCGGGCGCGTGCCGATCGTTGCCCAGAACTGCGGCTGCGGGTGCGCGACCGCGAGCTCGGCTATCCTGAATGGGTGAGCGGCTCGGTGGCCGCCGAGCAGTTCGTGGTGCACGAGGCACCGGGGTCGTGGCGCGATTGCCTGGCCGCGGTCGCGGGACTCGCCGACGATCAGCTGGACCCGCGGCACCTGGCCTGGCGGCTGCATGTCCTTCCCGACGTGTCCGGGCTGTTCGACGGCGGCGCCGCGACGGTGGCGGTGTTGCAGGCCGCGCACGTGCTGGGCGACGGCGTCCGGTCCTCGGCGTTGGCGGCGCTGCTGTTCGGGCGCGCCCAGACGGTGCCCGCCGTTCCGGCGCGGCCGGGGTGGCAGAGCGCCACCCTGCCGTGGCGCGCGTATCACGCCGCGCGGGCCCACCGCAGGTTGAGCCGTGACACCGACGCGGGCCTTGTTGCCCCACAAGCGGATTCACGACCCGCGTTGCGCAGCAATTCGCGTCCCGACGGTGTTCGCAGTATCCGCACGGTGATCCGGCACCGTTCGCAGATACCGGGTCCGACCGTGACGGTCGCGGTGCTCGCGGCCGTGTCGACAGCACTGTCCGGGCATCTACGCGAGCTCGGCGACGACCCCGCCCGGTTAGGCGCCGAAGTGCCGATGGCCAAGGCGGGGATCCGGACCGCGCACAACCACTTCGGCAACGTCGGCGTCGACCTGCACCCGGAGCTGGCCTATCCCGAGCGGGCCGCACGGATCGCCGAGGAACTCGACCGGCGTCGTCGTCGCGCCGCGCATCCGGCGATGCTGGCCGCAAGCCGCGCAACGGCGGCGGTGCCCGCGGCGCTGCTGCGTTGGGGAGTGGCGCAATTCGATCCGACGCTGCGCTCGCCGACGGTCACCGGCAACACCGTGGTGTCCAGCGTGAACCGCGGTGCCGCCGACTTGAGCTTCGGTGACGCGCCGGTGCGGATGACGGCCGGCTATCCGGCCCTGTCACCGATGATGGGCGTGACCCACGGCGTGCACGGCATCGGGGACATTATCGCGATCAGCGTGCACGCCGCCGAGTCGGCGATCGGCGATGCCAACGCCTACGTCGACCGACTGTCGGCGGCGTTGGCAGAAGCCCGGTAGGGGTGTGCGGGCGTTAACACATGGCCTAAGTTTTGTTGCATGACTGCTTACGACTCGGCACTGGACTTCGGGTTGCTGTTCCTGCGGGTGGTGCTCGGCCTGACGATGGCCGCGCACGGCTACAACAAGTTCTTCGGCGGCGGACGTATCCCCGGCACCGCCGGCTGGTTCGAGAGCATCGGGATGAAGCCGGGCACCTTCCACGCCCGCGTCGCCGCCACCACGGAGATGGCGGCAGGCATCGGCCTGGCAGTCGGGCTGTTGACGCCCATCCCCGCCGCGGGTTTTGTGGCGTTGATGCTGGTCGCGGCCTGGACTGTGCACCGGCCCAACGGCTTTTTCATCGTCAAGGAGGGCTGGGAGTACAACCTGATCCTGGCGACGACGGCGGTGGCCGTCGCGACCATCGGCGCCGGCAAGTACAGCCTCGACTACCTGCTGTTCCGCGACACCGGCTTCGCCGACCTGCTGCACGGCTGGTGGGGGCTGGTGATCTCGCTGGGGCTCGGCCTCGCAGGCGGCATCGGCCAGCTGGTGATCTTCTACCGCCCACCGGCCAAGACCCAGTAACCCCGTCGCGGGCAGACGCCCTGCGGCGAAATCTGCCGCAGGGCTGCGCAGCGGGCGCCAACCACGACCCTCCCGCAGATTTCGCGAACCGGGGTCGTCTCGAACCCGGACCGCGAAGCTAGAACACGTTCTAGTCTTTGAGCCATGGGGTTCTTGAAACAGGACGCACCGGTCATCGAGGACTTCGAGCAGTGGAGCAAGGGCACCCGCGCCGAGAAGATCGTGCCGATGGCGCGGCACTGGGCCGAAGTCGGCTTCGGGACGCCGGTCGTGCTGCACCTGTTCTACGTCGCCAAGATCGCGCTCTACATCCTCGGCGGTTGGCTCGCCGTGCTCACCACCGCCGGCATCGACGGGTTCACCAACGTCGCCTCCTGGTATGCCGAACCGATCGTGTTCGAGAAGGTCGTGCTCTACACGATGCTGTTCGAGGTGGTCGGTCTCGGATGCGGCTTCGGCCCGCTGAACAACCGGTTCTTTCCGCCGATGGGTTCGATCCTGTATTGGTTGCGGCCCAACACGATTCGGCTGCCGCCGTGGCCGCAGCGGATCCCGATGACCAAGGGCACCAGACGCACCCCGGTTGACGCACTGCTGTACGCCGCGCTGCTGGTGATGCTTGTCGTGGCGCTGTTCTCCGACGGCACCGGCCCGATCCCCGAGCTGGGCACGGAGGTGGGCGTGCTGCCGGTCTGGCAGATCTGGGCGATCCTCGGCATCCTCGCGGTGCTGGGCCTACGCGACAAGGTGGTCTTTCTGGCCGCCCGCGGCGAGGTGTACGCCTCGCTGGCGGTGTGTTTCCTGTTCGCGGGCGCCGACATCATCCTGGGCGCCAAGTTGGTTCTCCTGGTGATCTGGCTCGGCGCCGCGGTGTCCAAGCTCAACAAGCACTTCCCGTTCGTCATCTCGACGATGATGAGCAACAACCCGGTGATCCGGCCGCGGTGGATCAAACGCAGGTTCTTCGAACGCTTTCCGGACGATCTGCGGCCGGGCCGGCTGTCGCGTTGGCTCGCGCATGTCAGCACCGCCATCGAGGGCCTGGTGCCGCTCGTGCTGTTCTTCTCCCACGGCGGCTGGCCCACGGCGATCGCCGCGTTCGTCATGGTGTGCTTCCACTTCGGCATCCTGTCGGCGATCCCGATGGGCGTGCCGCTGGAATGGAACGTCTTCATGATCTTCTCGGTGCTGGCACTGTTCGTCGGGCACGCCGGGATAGGCCTGGGCGATCTGCAGAGTCCGTGGCCGATCGTGTTGTTCGCGGTCCTCGCCACCACCGTCGCGTTGGGAAACCTGTTCCCGCGCAAGGTTTCCTTCCTTCCGGGCATGCGCTACTACGCGGGCAACTGGGACACCGGGCTGTGGTGCATGACGCCGTCGGCCAGCGAGAAACTCGAGAACGGCATCGTTTCGATCGCGAGCATGCCGCAGGCGCAGATGGAGCGCTACTACGGCAGCCCCGAGACCGCGCAGATGTACCTCTACATGGGATATGCGTTCCGCGCCTTCAACACTCACGGCCGCGCGATGTTCACCCTCGCGCACCGCGCGATGGCCGGACACAACGAGGACGACTACGTGCTGACCGACGGCGAACGCATCTGCTCCACCGCGATCGGCTGGAACTTCGGCGACGGCCACATGCACAACGAACAGCTCATCGCCGCCCTTCAGGAGCGCTGCCACTTCGAGCCCGGCGAGGTTCGCGTCGTGCTGATCGACGCACAACCCATCCACCGCCAGACCCAGCAGTACCGGCTCGTCGACGCGGCGACGGGCGAGTTCGAACGGGGTTTCGTCAGGGTCGCCGACATGGTGACCCGCCAGCCCTGGGACGACACCGTCCCCGTGCATGTGACGCGGTCGGACCCCGCCGCACCGCGGGCGGATCGCGACCCCGCGCACTAGGCCCAACTACCAACCAGTAGGTTGACCTAGTAAACCTTGTTCGTTTACGTTCAGGGGTGACCCGGTTCAGGGGTGAGCCCTGCGTGGGACCAACATCGAACTTCGAAGGAGAAGTGTCATGGCTGAAGCCGTCATCGTCGAGGCCGTACGGTCGCCCGTCGGCAAGCGTAACGGCGGGTTGTCGGGGATCCATCCCGGTGAGTTGTCCGCGCAGGTGCTCAACGGGCTGGTGGAGCGCGCGGGCGTCGATCCCGCGATTGTCGAGGACGTCATCTGGGGCTGTGTCATGCAGGCCGGCGAGCAGGCGCTCGACATCGCGCGCACCGCGGTGCTGGCCGCCGGCTGGCCCGAGAGCGTGCCAGGCGTGACCGTTGACCGGCAGTGCGGCTCGAGCCAGCAGTCGGTGCACTTCGCCGCGGCGAGTGTGATCGCCGGCCACTACGACGTGGTTGTCGCGGGCGGTGTGGAGTCTATGTCGCGCACGCCGATGGGGTCGTCGTTGGCCAACGGCGGACACCCCTACCCCGAGGCGTTCCGCAACCGCTACAGCCAGACCCCCAACCAGGGCATCGGTGCGGAGATGATCGCCGAGCAGTGGGGCTTCGACCGCACCGCGCTGGACCAGTTCTCGCTGGACTCGCACGAGAAGGCCGCCGCCGCGCAGGATGCGGGCGCGTTCGACGACCAGATCGTGGCGATCAAGGACCAGGACGGCAACCCGGTGCTCAAGGACGAGGGCATCCGTCGGGGCACCACGCTGGAGAAGATGGGTCAGCTCAAGCCGGCGTTCAAGGAGGACGGCGTGATTCACGCCGGCAACTCCTCGCAGATCTCCGACGGCTCGGCCGCGCTGCTGTTCATGTCGGCCGAGAAGGCCAAGTCGTTGGGTCTGAAGCCGATCGCGCGGGTGCACACCGCCACGCTCGCCGGCGCCGACCCGGTGATCATGCTGACCGCGCCGATCCCGGCCACCCAGAAGGCGCTGAAGAAGTCGGGCCTTTCGCTCGACGAGATCGGCGTGTTCGAGGTCAACGAGGCGTTCGCCCCGGTCCCGTTGGCGTGGCTGAAGGACATCGGCGCCGACGAGAAGAAGCTCAACCCCAACGGCGGCGCGATCGCGCTGGGCCATCCGCTCGGCGGCTCCGGCGCACGGATCATGACCACGATGCTCTACCACATGCGCGACAAGGGCATTCGCTACGGCCTGCAGACCATGTGTGAGGGCGGCGGTCAGGCCAACGCCACCATCCTCGAGCTGCTGTGACCGATGCGGTGACCAGCCCCGCCGCGCTGACCGAGCGACGGGGCAACGTCCTCCTGATCACGATCAACCGCCCGGAGGCGCGCAACGCCGTCAACAGCGCGGTGAGCACCGCCGTCGGCGACGCGTTGCAGCAGGCGCACGACGATCCCGAGGTGCGTGCAGTCGTGCTCACCGGCGCCGGCGAATCGTTTTGTGCCGGAGCTGATCTCAAGGCGATCTCGCGACGGGAGAACCTCTTTCACCCCGACCACCCCGAATGGGGATTCGCCGGCTACGTCCGCCACTACATCGACAAGCCGACGATCGCCGCGGTCAACGGCACCGCGCTGGGCGGGGGCACCGAACTGGCGCTGGCCAGCGACCTGGTGGTGGCAGAGGAGCGCGCGCAGTTCGGCCTGCCGGAGGTCAAGCGCGGGCTGATCGCCGCGGCCGGCGGGGTCTTCCGGATCGTCGATCACCTGCCCCGCAAGGTGGCGATGGAGTTGTTGTTCACCGGTGAACCGATGACTTCGGCCGACGCGCTGAAGTGGGGGTTGATCAACCAGGTCGTGCCCGACGGCACCGCCGTCGACGCGGCATTGGTTCTGGCCGAACGGATTACGTGTAACGCACCGCTTGCCGTGTGGGCAAGCAAGCGCGTCGCGATGGGCGTCGACGACGGAGTGATCGTCGGTGACGAACCGGGGTGGACCAGAACCATGCGCGAGATCTCCACCGTGATCCGCTCCGAGGACGCCAAAGAAGGACCGCTGGCCTTCGCCGAGAAGCGCCAGCCCGTATGGAAAGCAAAGTAAGCAGAGCATGAAACGACTGGTTTTCGAACCCGAGCACGAGCAGCTGCGCGAGACGGCGCGACAGTTTCTGGAGAAGGAATGCGCGCCCTATGCCGAGCAGTGGGAGAAGGACCGGCTGGTCGCGCGCGAAGCCTATGCTGCCGCAGGCAAATACGGACTCATCGGGTTCAACATGCCCGAGGAGTACGGCGGTGGCGGTGTCGACGACTTCCGGTTCAACGCTGTCATCGTCGAGGAGTTGGCGAAGTTCGGCCCGGCCACCCCGGGGCTGAGCCTGCAGAACGACATCGTCGGGCCCTATTTCGCGTCGCTGGCCAACGAGGAGCAGAAGCAGCGCTGGCTGCCCGGGTACATCAGCGGTGAGCTCATCGGCGCCATCGCGATGACCGAGCCCGGCGCCGGCAGCGACCTGGCGGGCATCAAGACCACGGCCGTGCGCGACGGCGACGACTGGATCCTCAACGGCTCCAAGACCTTCATCTCCGCGGGCATCAACAGCGACCTCGTCATCGTGGTGGCCCGCACCGACCCCGACGCCGGGCACAAGGGTTTCTCGCTGCTGGTCGTCGAGCGCGGCATGGACGGCTTCGAGCGCGGCCGCAAGCTCGACAAGATGGGGCTGCACGCCGCCGACACCGCCGAGCTGCACTTCGAAAACGTGCGGGTGCCCGGCAAGAACCTGCTCGGCACCGAGGGGCGCGGCTTCTACCATCTGATGGCGAACCTGCCCTCAGAACGGTTGTCGATCGCCGTCGCCGCCATCGCCGGTGCGCGCGCAACATTCGACGAGACGCTGCAATATGTCAAGGACCGCAAGGCTTTCGGGCAGCCGATCGGCAGCTTCCAGCACAACCGGTTCGTGATGGCCGAGATGGACACCGAGCTCGAGATCGCCGAGCAGTACATCGACCGGTGCCTGCGCGCCGTCGTCGACGGTGAGCTGACCGCCGTGGAGGCGGCCAAGGCCAAATGGTGGTGCACCGAGCTCGGCAAGCGCGTGGTCGACCACTGTGTGCAGCTGCACGGCGGCTACGGCTACATGAACGAGTACAAGGTCGCCCGCGATTACGTCGACGTGCGCATCCAGACGATCTTCGGCGGCACGACCGAGATCATGAAGGAGATCATCGGCCGCGACCTCGGCCTGTAACCCCACGCCGAGATCGACGTTTTGGCGAGTTCTACTCGCGCTTTCCCGCCCGTTTGTCCCTTTGGGCGAAACAACGGGCGAGAAAGCGGGTCAGCCGATCGGGGCGTCCGCGGCCGGGATCGGCGTCTGCTCCGGTGACGGCTCGGCCGTCTCCGCCGCAGGGGTCTCGGTCTCGGCCGTCTCCGCCGTCTCGGTGGCTGACGTCGTCGGGGTGAGCGCATCAGGCGCGCCGGCCGGATCGAGCACCGTGTCGATCAGGTAGATGCGGGCGTTCTCAGCCTGGATTCCGCCGCAGACCACCTTCGCGGACTCGTTGACGGTGATGTCACCGCCCTCACCGGACACCTTGATCTCCGCGCCCTGCTGGGTCGGGCGCTGACCCTTGACGTCCTTCGGGCCGAGAAGGCCGAGGAACACGTGGTAGTAGTCCAGGTCCGTCAGCGCGGCCGGATCCGCCTTGAGCGCGTCGAGCTGCGCGGCCGGCAGCGCCGCGAAGGCCTCGTTGGTCGGCGCGAACACCACATACGGCCCGTTCTCCAGCACCGGCACGACGTTGACCGCGGGGTTCAGCCCGCCCGAGACCGCCGCGTAGAAGGTGCTGGCCTCCGGGATGGCGGCCAGCGCCTGCCCGACGGGCAGATCGGCCAACGACTTCCAGTTCGGCACCGACTCCTTGAACGCGCCGCAGTCCGGCCCCTCAGGATCGGGGATCTCGACGACGGGCGCGGTTTCCTCCGGATCGGCGTATGCCGTCACCGCCAACGGCACAGACAGGGCGATCGCCGCGATGCCTGCGGCGGCGCCAATGGTCCTGCTGGTGCGAGTCTTCACGGACAGCTCCTCGGCTCGGTTCACGTCGCAAGGCATGTTAAGGGCACCGACGCGCCAATACCAAAGCGATGACCACGCAATATGCCCACCCCGGCCCCATTGAGCTGCGGGTTTCGCAGGCTGACGGCCTGGTCACACCGGACGCGTCAACCGTCGCACAGCTTCTCCGACAAGTCCCACAGCGCGGCGGCGTGCGCCTCGTCGAGCGCGTGCGGCGCGACGTTGTCGCGGATCCGGCAGCCCACCAGATACACCGCGCCCACATCGGCCAGATCCGCACCGACCGCCGCCCACACCTGCGTCGCCGCACCGTGTTCGGGAGTCGTGAAGTCGCGTCGGACGTCGACCTTGTCGGCCTGGGGATCGGTGGCTGCCGCCGCCAGCCGACCCAGGTCGGTGAAGTCCTCGCTGGTCATGTGTCGGGCCAGGGCCGTCGCGACGATCCCGGGATGCACGGCGTAGGCCCGAACCCCCTGGTCGCGCAGGCGCTTGTCCAACTCGATGACGTGCATGATGTTCGCGGTCTTGGAGGCGCCGTACGCGACGAACTTGTCGTATTCGCGGCGCTCCCAGTTGGGGTCGTCCAAGTCGACGTCGCCCAACCGGTGTCCGTCCGAGGACAGCGTGACGATGCGCGCACCCTCGGCGGCGACCAGCTGCGGGGTGAGCAACCGGGTCAGCTCGAAGTGACCGAGATGATTTGTGCCGAACTGGATTTCGAACCCATCGGTGGTTCTGCGCAACGGTGTGAACATCACGCCGGCGTTGTTCATCAACACGTGCAGCGCCGGCGCGATGTCCTGGATTTGGGTGGCGGCGGCGCGAACGCTTGCCAGCGAGGTCAGGTCGAGCTGCACCGTCGACGTCCGCGCCTGGGGCACCTCGTCGTGCACCCACTGGTCGACGTCGGCGAGTGCGGCGGGGTTGCGGCCCGTCAGCACGACGTGCGCGCCCGTCGACGCCAGCGCCCGCGCCGACTCCTTGCCCAGCCCCGAGGTGGCGCCGGTGATCAAACAGGTCTTGCCGGTCAGGTCGACGCCGTCGACCACGTCCATCGCAGTGTTCACGGTGCTCACGTTAGGTGAGCGGGTCATGCCTACGATGACGCCCATGCCCGAACCGCTGATCCTGCCCATTCGTGGCCGAGCGCCCCAGTTGCATGCCGAGTCCTGGGTGGCGCCGAACGCGGCCGTCATCGGTCAGGTCACGCTTGCGGCCCGGGCCAGCGTCTGGTACGGCGCGACGCTGCGTGCCGAGGCCGAGCCCATCGAGATCGGCGCCGGCACGAACCTTCAGGACGGCGTCACCGTGCACGTCGACCCCGAGTTCCCGGTCAGCGTCGGCGCCGGCGTGACCGTCGGGCACAACGCCGTCCTGCACGGCTGCGTCATCGAGGACGACGTGCTCATCGGCATGGGCGCCGTCATTCTCAACGGCGCGCGGATCGGGAAGGGGTCGCTGATCGCCGCGGGCGCGTTGGTGCCGCAGGGCATCGTGGTGCCGCCACGCTCGCTGGTCACCGGCGTACCCGGCGCCGTCCGCCGCGACCTCAGCGACGCCGAGGTCGCCGGCAACCGGCACAACGCGCAGGCCTATCAGCGGCTCATCGAGTTGCACCGAGAGGCGACAACCTAGATTTCCGGCCGGTCGATTGGGTACAGCCCTAATGTGAAAAACGTGCGGATCCTGGTCACCGGCGCGACCGGCTATGTCGGTTCCCGTCTGGTCACAACCCTGCTCGACGAAGGCCACCACGTCGTCGCCGCCAGCCGAAACCCGGCCCGGCTGGCCGATTTCGGCTGGTATGACCGCGTCACGGCGGTGGCGCTCGACGCGCAAGACGCGGCGTCGGCGAAGCAGGCCTTCAGCGACGCCGGCCCGATCGACGTCGTGTACTACCTCGTGCACGGCATCGGCGAACCCGACTTCCGCGGCGCCGACAACCGCGCCGCGGCCAACGTGGCCGACGCCGCCAAGGATGCCGGCGTGCGACGGATCGTGTACCTGGGCGGCTTCGTGCCCGACGAATACGACCTGTCCGAACACCTGACCAGCCGCGCCGAAGTCGCCGAGGAGCTACGCGTTGACGGCGGCGCGGACGTGGTCTGGCTCGGCGCGGCGATGATCATCGGGGCCGGGTCGACGTCGTTCGAGATGCTGCGCTACGTCGGTGACCGGTTCGTGGTCATCCCGCTGCCGGCGTGGTCGGCCAACCCGATCGATCCGATCTCGATCCGAGACGTGCTGTACTACTTGGCCGCTGCCGCCGACACCGAGCGCGTACCCGCGGGTGCCTATGACATCTGCGGCCCGGAGACCACCTCCTACGGTGACCTGATGCGCAGCTATGCGCGCATCGCGGGCAAATGGCGGGCTGAACTGCCGGTGATCGGTGTGGATGTCGGGGTGGTGTCCTGGATGACGGCGGCGGTGCTGCCGGTTCCGGGCGGGCTGGCCGCCGATCTCGTTGAGTCGCTTGACCATCCGATGATGGCCTCGGAGTCGGGGCTGCATGACATCGTCGGTGAACCGCCCGGCGGGCTGGTGGGCATCGCGGAAGCGATCTCCCGGGCGTTGTCGAGTCGACGGCCCCTGCCGGTCGATGCGCTGGCCGATCCGCACCATCTGGCCGACACCGATCCGGTGTGGGCCGGCGGCGACACGCTGCGCATCCGCCAACTCGCCGGTGCGGTGACGCCGTCGATCGTACGGCCCGCGCTCGGCCTGATCGGTGCGGTGCCGGGGCCGGTGGCGGCCGCCGTGCGGACCGGACTTGACACCTTGCTGGACTTGGTGCCGAAGGCGCGCACCGCATGACCTCCTCGGGCGGGTTCTTCGCCGAGGTGCGCGATATCGCCACCACCGTGGCCGTCCCGCATCACGAGCCGCCGGGGGTGATCCGGCGTCGACGCGTGGTGGTGGCCGTGGTGTTGGTGATCGGCGCTGTGCTGCTTGGCTACTCGTTGACCCGGCCGCCCGGCGACCGGTCCTTCTACTGGTTGACGTTGGCGCTCGCGGCGGTGTGGGCGCTCGGCGCGCTGGCGTCGGGACCGCTGCATCTGGGTAGTGTCCGGTTCCGCGGGCGCAACCAACGCCCGGTGATCACCGGCACCGTCGTGGGGCTGGTGCTGGGGGGCGCGTTCGTCGTGGGCGGGCTGATCGCGCGGGAGATTCCCGGTGTGCGCGAATACATCACGCGGGTGTTGGAGTTCGCCGATTACGGACCGCTGGTGCTGGTCGTCTTCATCACGGTGATCAACGGCCTCGCCGAGGAGATGTACTTCCGCGGCGCGCTGTACACCGCGCTGAAAGGCTTTCACCCGGTGCTGGTCTCGACCGTCCTGTATGTGATCGCGACGTCGGCGACGACCGGAAACCCCATGCTGGGCTTCGCCGCGATCATCCTCGGCACGGTTTGCGCGCTGGAACGCCGAGCGACCGGCGGCGTGCTGGCACCGATGCTCACCCACTTCTTCTGGGGGTTGGTCATGGTGCTGGCACTGCCGCCGATCTTCGGCGTGTAGTTCACTGTGTAGCTCACCGCAGCGGATGCGTCAGCTCGTCGTGGCGCATCCGCGCCGCCCACAGTGCGACCGCCGCCAGCAGCGGCGGTGCGATGCCGGCCACCAGGAAGATCGCCTGCATGGAAACGACTTTGGCCAGCGGACCGACGATCGCGAACGACACCGGCATGAACGCGAGCGAGACGAAGAAGTCCAGGCTGGACACCCGGCCCAGCATCGCCCGCGGCACTCGCCGCTGCAGCAGCGTGCCCCAGATGACCATCCCGGCGCCGTCGGTGGCGCCGATGACGAACGTCGCGACCACCATCAAGGCGAACGACGAGGTGAACCCGAACACCACCAGCGGGATGGAGCCCAGACCCCACATCGCCATCATCACCGTGAGATAGCGGCGCGGCAGCCGTCCCGACGAAACCGCCAGCGCACCAAGGGCGCTGCCGATACCGAAGAACGCCAGGATGAAACCGTACTTGCGGGCGCCGTCGTCGAAGCTGTCGTTGGCGATGAACGGTAACAGCACCTCGATCGGTCCGATCACCACGAGCACGAACAGGCTGGCGAACAACAGCGTCCACAGCAGCCACGGTGTGGCCAGCACGAACACGAAGCCGTCCCGCAAGTCGCGCAGCATGTGCGGGCGTTCCGATTGGGGCTCAGGGCTTCTCAGCGTTGGCCGGGTGGCCAGCAGAAGCAGCAGGCCGACCGCGAACAGGGCGGCGACGCATACGGTGCCCAACGCCGGAAACGTCGCACCGACCACCAACCCGGCGACCGCGGGACCGACCGCACGTTGGAAGACCGGGCGTACGACGCCCTCGACGCCGTTGGCCGCCAACAACTGTTCGGCGGGCAGGATTCTCGGCAGGATCGCGCTGTAGGCGGGGAAGAAGAACGCCGCCGCGGTCCCGAGAAGCGCCGCGGCCACCGCCATATGCCAAATACGCAGTGCACCAACGAGTCCCAGCGCAGCGATCGCCGACACCGCCAGCACGTTGACAGCTTCGACGGTGATGATGATCGCGCGCTGGTTGAACCGGTCGGCCGCGATGCCGCCGACGAGGACGAACGCGACAAGCCCGGTGCCCAGACAGGTCGCGACCAGCGAGAGCGACGCCGGGTCGTTGGACAACTCGATGACCTGCAGCGCCATCGCCACCGCCCACATGCCCTCGGCGAAGATGAACAGTGACACCGCGGCGATCAGCAGCCGATACTCGCGGATACGGAACGGTGCGAGCACGCGCCAACCGCCGGTGGTGCGGACCGGTGTTTCGAGGTCGAGTTGCGTACTCACTATGCGATGGTCGCCGAACGTCATCGCGACGTCCACCGAATTTTGCCGCCTCCGCCGCGCCCCGCTTCACGCCGAGACCGACGAAAGGGTGAAAGTTACTCGCACTTTCCCGCCCGTTTGTCCCTTTGGGCGAAAAGTCGCTAGCTGTCGGTGAAGTTGGGTTTTCTGCGCTGCTGGAACGCCTTGGTGCCCTCGCGGAAGTCGTCCGAATCGAGCAGGTGCAGCTGGCCTTGCCTCTCCAGCTCCAGCGCCGCCTCGAACTCGGTGAGCGTGGCCGCGTTGATGGCGTGCTTGGTTTTCCGCAGCGCCACCGCGGGCCCGCTCTGCAGCGTGGCCAGCACCTCGTCGACCTTGGCGTCGAACTCGTCGACCGGGTAGACCGCCGTCACCAGACCCCAGTCGAAGGCGTCGGCCGCGGAGATCCGCTCGGCCAGCAGCGCCATTCGGAACGCGCGGATCCGGCCCACCGCCGCGGCGATCAACGCCGTCGCCCCACCGTCGGGCATCAGCCCGATCTTGGTGAACGCCAGCATGAAAAACGCCTTCTCCGAAGCCAATACGACATCAGAGGCCAGCGCCAACGACACCCCGACCCCCGCCGCCGGGCCCTGCACCACCGCGACCACCGGCTGCGGCACGTTCTTGATCGAGCGCACGGCGCGGTTGGCGGCGTCGAGCACATCGGCCGGCGTGCCGCTGGCACCGGGGTTGGCGTGGTCCTCCTCGCTGATGCCCGCTCCAGAGCAGAAGCCGCGGCCCGCACCGCCCAGGCGCACCACCTTCACCCGAGGATCAGACGCCGCCTGTTCAAACGTCTCGGCGATGGCGACGAGCATGGCGGCGGTCAGCGAGTTGAGGCTGTCCGGCCGGTTCATCGTCACCGACAGCACGCCGTCGGACAGCTCGACGAGAAGATCGTCGATGCCGGAGTAGGTGTGCACGCTGGAGTCTGCGGTTGTCATGGCTGCACCCTAGATCCGGCCCACTTGGTTAAACAAGTAAGCTATGTCGGCGGCCGACAGCGTTCGCGGGGATGAAGGGCGGTTGGAGTATGGCTGGACCACTGCACGGGCTGCGAGTCATCGAACTGGCCAGCATTGGCCCCGGCCCGCACGCCGCGATGATCCTCGGTGACCTCGGTGCCGACGTGGTGCGCATCGAGCGCCCCGGCAAGCTGGGCGGGATCCCGAGCAAGAACCGCGAGGCCACCCTGCGCAACCGCCGGTCGGTGACCGCCGATTTGAAGAGCGAGGAGGGCCGCGACCTGGTGCTGCGCCTGGTCGCCAAGGCCGATGTGCTCATCGAGGGTCTGCGCCCGGGCGTGACCGAACGGTTGGGCCTGGGCCCCGAGGACTGCGCGAAGGTCAACGAGCGCCTCATCTACGGCCGCATGACCGGCTGGGGCCAGACCGGACCCCGTCGGCTGCAGGCCGGCCACGACATCAACTACATCTCGCTCAACGGCGTGCTGCACAGCATCGGCCGCAAAGGGGAGCGGCCGGTGCCGCCGCTGAACCTGACCGGCGACTTCGGCGGCGGGTCGATGTTCTTGCTCGTCGGGATCCTGTCGGCGCTGTGGGAACGGCAGAGCTCCGGCAAGGGCCAGGTGGTGGACGCCGCGATGATCGACGGATCCAGCGTGCTGGCCCAGATGATCTGGAGTTTCCGCGCCGACGGAATGTGGTCCGACGAGCGCGGCGTGAACATGCTCGACGGCGGCGCCCCGTACTACGACACCTACACCTGCGCGGACGGCCGCTACATCGCCGTCGGCTGCATCGAGCCCCAGTTCTACGCCGAGTTCCTCAAGGGTCTCGGCATCGACGGGGAGGACCTGCCCGACCAGAACGACATGAGCCGCTGGCCCGAGCTTCGGGCCCGCTTCACCGAGGTCATCGGCTCCAAAGACCGCGACCACTGGGCCAAGGTCTTCGCCGACAGCGACGCCTGCGTGACGCCGGTGCTCTCGTTCGGCGAGGTGGAATCCGAACCCCATGTCACCGAACGCAATACGTTCTATCGGCTCGGCGATCACCTGCAGCCCATGCCTGCGCCGCGGTTCTCCCGCAGTGTGCCGCCGACCCCGACCCCGCCCGGCGAGGCCGGCGCGGACACCGAAGCCGTCCTGCGGGACTGGACCTAGAGAGGAATTGTTTCAGTGGAGATCAAAGACGCCGTCGCCGTCGTCACCGGCGGAGCTTCCGGGCTCGGCCTGGCGACCACCAAACGACTGCTCGACCGGGGCGCGTCCGTCGTCGTCATCGACCTCAAGGGCGCCGACGCGGTCTCCGGGCTCGGTGATCGCGCCAAGTTCGTCGAGGCCAACGTGACCGACCCCGACGCGGTGACCGCGGCGCTCGATGAGGCCGAGAAGATGGGCCCGCTGCGCATCAACGTCAACTGCGCGGGTATCGGCAACGCGATCAAGACGCTGAGCAAGGACGGGCCGTTCCCGCTGGACGGGTTCAAGAAGGTCATCGAGGTCAACCTGATCGGCACCTTCAACGTGCTGCGGCTGGCCGCGGAGCGGATCGCCAAGCAAGAGCCGATCAACGGTGAGCGTGGCGTGATCATCAACACCGCCTCGGTCGCGGCGTTCGAGGGCCAGATCGGGCAGGCCGCCTACTCGGCGTCCAAGGGCGGTGTGGTCGGCATGACGCTGCCGATCGCGCGCGATCTGTCCCGCGAGCTGATCCGCGTCGTGACGATCGCGCCCGGACTGTTCAAGACCCCGCTGCTGGGCTCGCTACCCGAGGAGGCGCAGCAGTCGCTGGGCAAGCAGGTGCCGCATCCGGCCCGCCTGGGTGATCCCGACGAGTACGGCGCGCTGGCCGTGCACATCGTCGAGAACCCGATGCTCAACGGCGAAGTGATCCGCCTGGACGGCGCGATCCGGATGGCCCCGAGGTGATCTGATGACTCTGACGACGAAATTCACCGAGACATTCGGGATCGAGCATCCCGTCGTGCAGGGCGGCATGCAGTGGGTCGGCCGCGCGGAACTGGTTGCGGCGGTGGCCAATGCGGGCGCATTGGGGTTCATCACCGCGCTGACCCAGCCCACACCCGCGGACTTGGCCAAGGAGATCGCGCGCTGCCGCGAGCTCACCGACAAGCCGTTCGGGGTCAACCTGACGATCCTGCCGACCATCAACCCGCCGCCGTATGACGAGTACCGGCAGGTGATCGTCGACTCCGGCATCAAGATCGTCGAGACGGCCGGCTCCAACCCGGCGCCGCACCTGCCGATGTTCCACGAGAATGGGATCAAGGTGCTGCACAAGTGCACGTCGGTGCGCCACGCGGTCAAGGCGCAGAGCCTGGGCGTCGACGGCATCAGCATCGACGGGTTCGAATGCGCCGGCCACCCGGGTGAGGACGACATTCCCGGTCTGGTGCTGATCCCGGCGGCCGCGACCAAGATCGAGATCCCGATGATCGCCTCCGGCGGTTTCGCCGACGCGCGAGGCCTGGTGGCCGCGCTGGCGCTGGGCGCCGACGGCATCAACATGGGCACCCGTTTCATGTGCACCGTCGAGTCGCCGATCCACCAGAAGGTCAAGGACGCGATCGTGGCCGGCTCCGAGCTCGACACCGAGCTGATCTTCCGCCCGCTGCGCAACACCGCGCGCGTGGCCAGCAACGCGGTGTCACGTGAGGTGGTGCAGATCCTCGATCGCGGCGGGCAGTTCGAGGACGTCAAGGACCTCGTCGCCGGTGTGCGCGGCAACAAGGTCTACGAGACCGGCGACCTAGACGCGGGCATCTGGAGCGTCGGCACCGCGATGGGCCTCATCGACGACATCCCCACCTGCGGGGAGCTGGTGTCGCGCATCGTGGCCGAGGCCGAGGAGATCATCACCGGCCGGCTGGCCGACATGATCGAGTCCGACGAAGAAGAGAACGTGGCTTAACAGGGATCAGCGGGAAACCGCCCGCCGTGGGCAAACTGTCGGTCCCGAGCGCGCCCGCGCTCGGGACCAGGCGGGTCAGACCGCCTTGCGCAGCGGCTGCTCGTCGTCGAGCTGTTCCGAGGTGTCGCCCTCAACCAGGACATCGCCGTGGTAGAGCGCGTCGAAATCAACCTTGATGACATCAGCACTGGTGTCGTCGATCCACATGTACTGAAGAGTAACCAGCACCTTTAAGGAATCATTGAGTCACGGTTCGGAATATCGTGGCAATTCTTACCGCCGGGTAGGTTCCGGGGGCGACAAGGCGTTGACCGCCGCGATTGTGCGGTCTCATACGGGCTTCCCGGCGTGTCGCGGATAAAACCGCACAATCAGGACTCCGCCGACCTAGGCGGCGGGTGCGGTGACGTGGATCGGGTTGGTGCCGTTGAGCGCGACCCATGTCAACACGGCCGCGACGACGGCCGCGACCAGCAGACCCACCGCGAGCCGCGGCGACCAGGCGGTGCGGCCGAGGAGACGGGCGTCGACCGAATGCGCCCCCGCGCCGGCGAACAGCAGCGCGGTCGCCCCGATGAAGATCAGGAACGGCGCGTTGAACGGCTGTGACCAGAACGCGGCGGTCGACACGTTGACCGCCCAGGCGTCGATCATCGCCGCGATCACCGCGAACGCCGCCAGCGGCGTCAGCACGCCCAGCAGCAGCCCGATCCCGCCGAGCGTCTCGGCGGTGGTGACCATCAGCGCGGCGAACGTGGGCATTCGCCAGCCGCCGGCCGCCATGAACTCCACCGTCGTGCCGAAGTCGAACGCCTTGATCAGGCCGGCCTGAATCATCGCCGCGCCGATCCCCACGCGAAGGATCAACAGGCCGAGATCAGTGGCGGTTGGTGCGCTCACATCGGTACTCACGTCCGTAGTCGTCATGTCGGATACGACTACCAGAATCACCTGAATTCATCGCGGCGCCGTCATGAACGATGCGGGGTACTCCGGCCGTGTCACCTACGGGCGCATTGACCCCACTGGGTTATCGCTGTTAAGTTACCCGTGCTAGCCAGCTCCGAGAACCGAAAGGCACGACGTGCTGCAACGAATCGCACAGCTGGCGCTGGCCGCGCCGCGGCGCATCCTCGCCATCGCGATCCTGGTCATGGTGGCCTGCGGAATCTTCGGAATACCGGTCGTCAAGCACCTGTCCGCAGGCGGCTTCGCCGACCCGACCTCGGAGTCCGCGCAGGCCAACCACGTGCTCGTCGACAAGTTCGGCCAAGGCGACATGGAGCTGCTGATCAGCCTCACCGACGACCACGGCGCGCTCAGCCCGGCCGCGGAATCGGCCGCCGCCGACATCACCGCCCAACTCCAGGCCTCGCCGCACGTGGTCCAGCTCGTCTCGGCGTGGACCGCCCCGCAGACGGCGGCTCCGGCGTTGATCAGCAAAGACGGCAAGACCGGGTTGATCGTCGCCGGGATCACCGGCGGCGAGACCGGCGCGCAGAGGCACGCCAAGGAACTCACCGACCGGCTGGTGTACGACCGCGGCGAGGTCAGGGTGCGCGCCGGCGGCGAGGCGATGATCTACGTCCAGATCAACGGGCAGACCGAACGCGACCTGCTGCTGATGGAGTCGATCGCCATTCCGCTGAGCTTCGTGGTGCTGGTGTGGGTGTTCGGCGGCCTGGTGGCGGCCGCGCTGCCGCTCGCGGTCGGCGGGTTCGCCATTCTGGGCTCGATGGCGGTGCTGAGGGCCATCACGCTCGTCACCGACGTGTCGATCTTCGCGTTGAACCTGACGGTGGCCATGGGGTTGGCGCTGGCCATCGACTACACGCTGTTGATCATCAGCCGCTACCGCGACGAGCTGGCCGACGGTGCCGACCCCGATCGGGCACTGATCCGCACCATGGCCACCGCGGGGCGCACCGTGTTGTTCTCGGCGCTCACCGTCGCGCTGTCGATGGTCGCGATGGTGCTGTTCCCGATGTACTTCCTCAAGTCGTTCGCCTACGCCGGCGTCGCGGTGGTGACGTTCGCGGCGCTGGCCGCGATCATCGTTGCGCCCGCGGCCATCGTGGTGGCCGGCGACCGGCTCGACAGGTTCGACGTGCGCCGGTTCCTGCGCCGGGTGCTGGGCCGTCCCGAGCCGGTGCGCAAGCCCGTCGAGCAGATGTTCTGGTATCGCTGCGCGAAGTTCGTCATGCGCCGTGCAGTGCTGGTCGGAACGGCGATTGTGGCGTTGTTGCTGGTGCTTGGCGCGCCGTTCCTCGGCGCCAACTGGGGTTTTCCCGATGACCGGGTGCTGCCGCCGTCGGCGTCGGCGCGCCAGGTCGGCGACGAACTGCGCACCGACTTCGCCGTCGACTCCGCCCGAAACGTCACCGTCGTCATCCCCGATGCCGGCAACGTCACCCCGCCCGATCTGGACCGCTACGCCGGCGCGCTGTCACAGGTGGCCGAGGTGTCGTCGGTGTCCGCGCCCGGCGGCACGTTCGTGGACGGTCGGCCGGTGGGCCCGCCGTCGACGGCGACCGGCATCAAGGACGGCAGCGCGTTCCTCACGGTGGCCAGCACCGCGCCGCTGTTCACCGAGGCCTCCGAAACCCAGCTCGACGCGCTGCGCGAGGTGAGCACACCGGCCGGCGCCGAGGTGCAGTTGACCGGCGTCGCACAGATCAACCGCGACAGCTCCACGGCGATAACGTCACGGCTGCCGTTGGTGCTCGGGGTGATCGCCGCCATCACGTTCCTGCTGCTGTTCCTGTTGACCGGAAGCCTGGTGCTGCCGCTGAAGGCGTTGGTACTCAACGTGTTATCGCTGACCGCCGCGTTCGGTGCGTTGGTGTGGATCTTCCAGGACGGCCACCTGGGTGCGCTCGGCACGACGCCGACGGGCACGTTGGTGGCCAACATGCCGGTGCTGCTGTTCTGCATCGCGTTCGGCCTGTCGATGGACTACGAGGTGTTCCTGGTGTCGCGGATCCGCGAGTACTGGCTCAAATCCGGCCGCACCCGGGCGGATAACGACGAGAGCGTCGCGCTCGGGCTGGCCCGCACCGGTCGGGTCATCACCGCCGCGGCGCTGATCATGTCGATCACGTTCGCCGCGCTGATCGCCGCCGAGGTGTCGTTCATGCGGATGATGGGCCTCGGCCTGACGCTGGCGATCCTGGCGGATGCGACACTGGTGCGCATGGCGCTGGTGCCCGCGTTCATGCACGTGCTCGGCCGGTGGAACTGGTGGGCACCCAAGCCGCTGGCCCGGCTGCACTCGCGCATCGGGATCAGCGAGTCCGCCGAGGACCGGCTGCCGGTCGCCGACCCGTCGACCCAGGTGGTCGGATCGCGATGAAACGGCGGAGGGCGCCGCGCGGGTCCGGGGAGCAGCTGCGCGAGGAGATCCTCGACGCCACGACGGACCTGCTGCTGGAGACCGGCAACGCCAAGGCGGTGTCGATCCGGTCGGTCGCGCAGCGGGTCGGGGTGACGCCCCCGTCGATCTACCTGCACTTCGCCGACAAGGATGCGCTGCTCGATGCGGTATGCGTGCGCTACTTCGAGAAGCTCGACGAACAGATGCAGAGCGTGGCCGCCGGTGCGCCCTCGGCGATCGAGGTGCTGCGCGCCCAGGGTCTGGCCTACGTGCGGTTTGCCGTGAAAACCCCTGAGCTGTACCGGATCGCGACGATGGGCGAGGGCCGGCCCGGCAGCGACGTCGACATGATGCTGAACACGTCGGCGTTCGTGCACCTGCGCAGCTCGGTGGAGACGCTGATGGCCGAGGGCGTCTTTCCGCCGGGCGATCCGGTGGCGCTGGCGCTGCAACTGTGGACGGCGGCCCACGGGGTGGCCGCGATGCTGATCTCGCGGCCGTATCTGCCGTGGGGTGACGTCGAGGAGTTCGCCGACCGAGCGCTGCGGGCGGTGGTCGTGGGGGAGATCGTCTCGGGCGCAGTCGATATCAAGACCGACCCGCAGGAAGCTGTACGCATGTTGAAAGGACTGCTGAATGAGCAACACCGTTGACAATCCGTTCTTCGCGCGGCTGTGGATGTTCATGTCCCGGCACGAGACGGAAGCGATTCAGCGGCTGCGCCGCGAGAACCTCGCGGGGCTGCGCGGGCGTGTGCTCGAGGTCGGCGCGGGCACCGGCACCAACTTCGCGTTCTATCCCGACACCGTGACCGAGGTGGTGGCCGTCGAACCCGAGCGGCGCCTGGCCGAGCAGGCCCAGCGCGCCGCCGCCGTCGCACCCGTGCCGGTGACCGTCACCGCCGACACCGTCGAGCACTATGCGGGTAGCGCGGGCGAGCCGTTCGACGCGGTGGTGTGCTCGTTGGTGCTGTGCTCGGTCGACGAGCCCGAAACGGTGTTGCGCCAACTGCGTTCGATGCTGCGTCCCGGTGGCGAGCTGCGCTGCCTGGAGCACATCGCCGGCACCGGGGCGCGCGCCCGGATGCAGCGGCTCGCCGATGCCACGCTGTGGCCGAGGCTGTTCGGCAACTGCCACACGCATCGGCATACCGAGCAGGCGATCGTCGGCGCGGGTTTCCAGACCGCCGATGCGCGCCGTGAGTGGACCCTGCCGGCCTGGGCGCCGATCCCGGTGGCGGAGTTCGCGTTGGGCCGCGCCGTCAAGTAGTGATTTGGGCGTAGTTCGTCACGGTCAGCGTGACAAAGCGCGCCGAAGTCCCTAGTTCAGGAGGGCCGGCAGCCGCTGCAGCAGGTTCGGCAGCGCTTCGACGGCGGTTTCGCGCAGCGACACCGTCGCGGCGTCCGACAGCGGGGTGCGCTCCGGGTTGACCTCGATGACCGCGACGCCGCGGGCCAGCGCCATCTCGGACAGCCCCGCTGCGGGATAGACGATCGATGACGTACCGACGACGACCACCAGATCGGCGGCGCTGACCGCCTCCACCGAGCGTTGCCACGCCTCGTCGGGGAGCGCCTCTCCGAACCACACCACGTTGGGCCGGATCAGCCCGCCGCACGGGCACACCGGCGGGTCGACG
Source organism: Mycolicibacterium pulveris (assembly GCF_010725725.1). Taxonomy (NCBI): domain Bacteria; kingdom Bacillati; phylum Actinomycetota; class Actinomycetes; order Mycobacteriales; family Mycobacteriaceae; genus Mycobacterium; species Mycolicibacterium pulveris. The sequence continues at coordinate 3,618,317 of NZ_AP022599.1, forward strand.
GCCTCCACCGGTTCGGGCATCTCCGGCAGATCCCCCTCGAAGGCTGAATGGCAAGCGTCGCAACGGAATTCGAACAAGCTACCGTGCAGGTGGTAGACCTTGGTGCTGCCGGCGCGTTCGTGCAGGTTGTCCACGTTCTGGGTGACGACGTGCACGTCGGCGTAATCCTGCCAGGCGGCGACGGCCAGGTGGCCGCTGTTGGGCTGCACCGAGCCCATCATGTAGTGGCGCCACAGGTACCACGCCCACACCTTCTCCGGATGCGCGCGCCAGCCCTCGGAGCTGGAGATCTCATACGGGTCGACCTTGGCCCACAGCCCCGTCTCGGCATCCCTGAACGTGGGCACCCCGCTCTCCGCCGAGACGCCCGCACCACTGAGAACCGTTACCTGCACATGTCCAAAGTAGCCGGTTTGGGCAATACTGAAGCATGTGGCGGGGTTGGCGGAGTGGGTGCGCATCGAGCACCGCGGCTCCGGCGCCCTGTTCGACCAGCTGAGAACCCAGATCATCGAGGGGATCCGCGACGGCAGGCTGCCCCCGGGCACCCGGCTGCCGACGGTGCGCGAGCTCGCCGGTCAGCTCGGGTTGGCCGTCAACACCGTGGCGCGGGCTTACCGCGAGCTGGAGGCCAGCGGCATCCTGGAGACCCGCGGGCGGTTCGGCACCTATGTGGCGCGGGTCGATCCCTCCGATGAGGCGATGGCCGCCGCGGCGCACAGTTACGTGTCGACGGCCAAGGCCTTGGGTGTCGACAAAGCCGAGGCCCTGCGCTACGTCGAAGCCGCGTTCGGCTGAGCGGTCAGCCGAACTCCAGCAGCGTGAACACCGGCCGCACCGGGTCGAACACCGGGATCCGCTGCGCTGCCCACACCAGCGCGTTGAACACCCTGCCGCGACCGGGCGGGATCGGCACGTCGTGCACGGCACGGATGCCGGGGATGTCGTGCACCAGGCCCGCCGCCTGCGACGGCGTCAGGCTGAACGGCATGGGCGGCACCCGGTAGCGCAGCGACGGCCGCAGCAGGCCACGGGTGATGCCGGACGCGAACCAGGCCGGTGGCAGGTCGAACATCATCTGCCCGCCCGGAAACCGCGTGGCGCACTCGCCGATCAACCCGAGTGCCTCCTCGGGTTGCAGGTACATCAGCAGACCCTCGGCGGTGACGAACACCCCGTGCTCGGTGTCCACGCGGTCCATCCAGCTGAAGTCCAACGCCGACTGAGCCGCCATCTGCACCCGCTCGGAGGCGGGAAGCAGTTTGCGGCGCAGCTCGATCATCGGCGGCAGATCCACTGTGAGCCAACGAAACTCATGTCCGACATCGGCGGCGTCGAGCCGGTAGAAGCTGGTCTGCAGACCCTCGGCCAACGCCACCACCGTGGCCTTCGGGTGATCTTGCAGGTAGCGGCGGGTGTGCCGGTCGAAGGCCAGCGACCGCACCGCCATGTCCTGCCGACGCGGGGTGCCGAACTTGGCGAAGTCGAAGTCGATGGAGTCCATCAACTGGATGGCCATCGGGTCGTCGAGGATGGCGTCGGACCTGCGCGCCTCGGTGGCGCGGACCTGCAGCGTCATCAGCGCGGTCTCGGACACGCCGGTCAGCACGGTGCCGTCGGCCTTCGCGGAGGGTGTTGAGCTCACCTGTCCGAATCTACCTACCGCAGGACCTTCTCGACGGTGCGCAGGTTGCGGGTGGTCGTCGAGGACTTGTAGCGCTTCTTGCTCATCGTCTTGCCCATGACCGAGCCGACGGTGGCGGTTCGGGCCACCTGCCAGTAGATGACGCCGTCGCCGCGCTGGATTCTCTCGAGGTCGCCGGCGTCGTCGGCCAGCCGGGCCAGTTCGTCGAGCACCTGCGGGTCGGTGACGAACGTGACGTAGGAGTGGTGTCCTTCGACCTCGCGCTCGAACGGGTAGGCGTCGGAGATCGCCCGGACCGTGTCCAGGTCATAGGCCAGCACCCAGGCGTCGTATCCGAACCGGTCGCGCAACGCCTTCTCGGCGCGCCGGCGGACCGCGGCCACGTCGGCGGAACTGTCCAACAGCACGTTGCCGCTGGCCAAAATCGTTCGCACATCGGTGAATCCGGCCACCTCGAGCGCTTCGGCGACGTCGGCCATCTTGAGGTTGACGCCACCCACGTTCACCCCGCGCAGGAAGGCGGCGTAGCGGGTCACGATTCGATCGTAAAGCCCGTAGGCTCGACCCATGGGACGTCATGTGTTCGACGACAAGCTGCTGGCGCTGATCGGCGGGAACTCGATGGGGGTGCTGGCCACGATCAAGCGCGACGGGCGACCGCAGTTGTCGAACGTGACCTACTACTTCGACCCGCGGGAGCTGACGATCCAGGTGTCGATCACCGAACCGCGGGCCAAGACGCGCAACCTGCGCCGCGACCCGCGGGCGTCCCTTCACGTCAGCTCCGACGACGGCTGGGCGTATGCCGTGGCCGAGGGCGACGCGGTGCTCACCTCGCCTGCCGCCGCGCCCGACGACGACACCGTCGAGGCGCTGATCGCGTTGTACCGCAACATCGCCGGTGAGCATCCGGACTGGGACGACTATCGCCGCGCCATGGTCGACGACCGGCGCGTGATGATGACGCTGCCGATCTCACACCTCTACGGCATGCCGCCCGGCATGCGATAAAAAGTAGGCGACGACGGTCCGGTCGGCGCGTAGGCTGCCAGTCATGGCTGAGTCGGCGCGCGAAGACGACACCAAACGTAAGTTCCGGGAAGCGCTGGAGCGCAAGAAGGCCAACGCCGCTGTCGGCGGTGCGCACACAGACGGCGGCGCTAAACAGCCGCGGGCGCACGGCCCGGTCGAGCATCGTCGGGAGTTTCGGCGCAAGAGCGGCTGAACGCTCGCGCCGCCACAAGCGCAGCCAGCATCACCGCCACACAGAGCAGGCCCGCATCCTTCAGGCCCCACCCGACCGAGGCCAGCGTCGCAGCCCCGGCGAGGCAGAGCAGCGCACCGACCGCGGCGCTGCGCCAACCGGGCCCCTCGACGTATCCGCCGTCCCACAGCGGCAGCGGGTCGGTCTCCAACGGGCGCAACGTGACGAACAGCAGCGCGATCACCCCGGCCATGATCAGCACCTGCAGCACCGACAGCACGACGAAGCCGGGCGCGGTGGGATCGAAACGTGGGTGGCCGAGGTAGGCGAAGGCCAGGTGCATCATCAGCAGCGCAGGCATGTGCCACAGGTACAGCGTCATCGCGCCGCTGTTGCCGATCGCGGCCAGCCACCACACCCGCGGCCGTCGCGCCCACCGGGAAATCGTCGGCGCGGCGGCAATTGCCAACGCGCACATCATGATCGCGTGCCCGGCCAGCAGCAGCGACGGCGGAGTCATGTTTTTGAGCTGCTGGGTGTCGATGCCGACCAGGCTCACCTCGTACGGCCCGAGCACCAGCAGGGCCAGGTTCACCGCCAGCATCCCCGCCGCGAGCTTCACGGCAGCGGGTGCGGTCAGCAAGGCGCGCCGATAGGCCACCGCGAGCATGCCCGGGACTAGCCAGACGAGCAGGTTGAGGTAGCCCAGCGCGGCCCAGCCGTCGACGTGGATCCGGACCGCGTCGACGACGGCCACCACCGCGTAGGTGCCGAAGACGGCGCCCGCCAACCGGGCCGTGGTGGTGATGCGGGCCAGTACCGGCACCGCGGCGAGCACCAGCACGTAGGCGCCCAGGAACCACAGCAGCTGGATCGAGACCCCGGCGATCGGCCGGTACACGTGCTCGGGCAGCACGAAGCGCAGCGCGCTCAGCGCGACGGCCCAGAAGCCGAGGTAGTAGAACACCGGGCGGTAGAGGCGGGTGCAGCGGCGCAGCAGCCAGTTGCCCCAACTGCTGCCGGGGCGCCAGGAGTCGACGCAGGCCGCCACGCCGGCGAAGAAGAACAGCGGCATGATCTGGAACACCCACGTGAGCGCCTGAAAGACCGGCGATGCGGTGAGCAGGTTACTCCAGATGAACACGTCGTCGCGCAGGGTGCTGGTGGCCATCACGGTGTGGCCGACCACCACACCCAGCAACGACACGATGCGGATGACGTCGATGGCACGGTCACGGGTGGCCGGGGTGCCCGCCTCGACGTCGGCAGGGCTCGGGAACATCGCCATGCCACCGATCGTCGGCGCCGACGCCGGCGTCGCACATGAGTAGAAGCACTCAAATCGCGGCGGTGCGGTCGTCCCGAGCCTCCCGCGCTTCTCTGGCTTCTCGCACCAGGATCGCGACCAGGCAGATGATCGACAGCACCGCGACCACGACCGCGAAAGTCACACCCGCGGTGCGCAATCCCCAGGTCTCGGCGGCCAACCCTTCGCCGACCACCGGCACCGAGATCGCCACGTAGCCGATGACGAAGTAGGTCGAGTTCACCTCGGCGCGACGATCCGCCGGGGTGCGTTCGGCGATCGCGGCGAGACCGCGGCTGAACGCGATCCCGTGCCCGACCCCGGACACCAGCCCGGCGCCGATCAGGCCGAGGAACGACGAAATCGCCAGCGCCACAGCCAAAATGACCATGCCCGCGATCAGGATCGCGCAGCCGATCGCGACCGCACGTTGCGGCTCCATGGCGCCGACGGCGACCTGGGTCACCGCTGAGGCGATGAAGATCGAGCTGGCGACCAGTCCGGCGACGGCGGAATTGTCGATACCGGCGACGTCGGCGACGAAGGACGGCGCCACCGCCATGAACAGCCCGGTCACCGCGAAGCCCGCGAAGCCGGCGATCGCTGCGATGACGAACACCGCGCGCACCTCGGCGGGCACCGACAACCGCTGGACGCCGACGCGGCCGGTGCGCTCGGAGGTTTCTGGCGCGATCAGCACGGCGGCACCTGCCAGCAGCGCGAGCACGATGTGCACCGCGAAGCTCAGCCGCAGCGGTTGCGGCGCGTACTGCACCAGCAGGCCGGCGACCAGCGGCCCGGCACCGAGGCCGCCGATGTTGGCGATGGTCGCGACCGCGGCCGCCCGGGTGCGCCAGCGCGGTGGTGCCGCCTCGATCACCGCCGCGGTCGCGGTGCCGGTGAACAGCCCCGCCGACAGCCCCGACAACACCCGGCCGACCGACAGCACGGCCACCGAGTCCGCGGTCAGGAACACCGCGGCGCTCAGCACCGCGGCCACCACGCCGGCGAGCAGGATCGGCCGTCGCCCGATGGCGTCGGACCAGCGGCCGAACCCCAGCAGTGCGAACAGCACCCCGCCGGCGTACATCGCGTAGATGACGGTGGTGGTCAGCACCCCGAAATTCAGCTGCTCGGCGTACAACGCATACATGGGCGTCGGCATCGTGGTGCCGAGCATGATCGCCGCGAAGGCGTAGGCCAGCAGCGGGAAGGCGAACCGGTTTCTGGGCACGCCGTGGTGCAACTTGGCGCGGCGAGGCGGTATTCCGGCCCTGTCGACGGCGCCGATTAGTGGCTCACCGCCTTCTCGGCCCCCACACCGGTCAGCGCACGAACCTCGAACCCGGCGTTGATCTCCGGGTCGCCCCGGTCCGGCGATGTCAACGTGCCGACGATGCCGAGCGCGAACGCGAGCGGAATCGACACGATGCCCGGGTTGGCCAACGGGAACCACGCGAAGTCGACGCTGGACAGCATCGCCGTCTTCGCCCCCGACACCGCGGGGGAGAACACGATCAGCACGATGGTCGAGATCAGCCCGCCGTACATGCTCCACAGCGCTCCGCGGGTGTTGAACCGCGGCCAGTACAGCGAGTACAGGATCGTCGGCAGGTTGGCCGCGGCGGCGATCGCGAACGCCAGCGCCACCAGGAACGCGATGTTCTGTTCGGCCGCCAGGACACCGAGGCCGATCGCCAGCACGCCGAGCACCACCACCGTGATCCGCGAGACCCGGACCTGCTCGCTCTCCGACACCTCGTCCTTGTCGTGGGCGCGGCGCAGCACGTTGGCGTAGATGTCGTGGGCGAACGACGTCGCCGCGGTGATGGTCAGCCCTGCGACCACCGCCAGGATCGTGGCGAACGCGACCGCCGAGATGATGCCGAGCAGCAGCACCCCGCCCAGCTCGAACGCCAGCAGCGGGGCCGCTGAGTTCTGCGCGCCGGGGGCGGCCAGGATGACGTCGGGCCCGACGAGCGCCGCCGCGCCGTAACCCAGCGCCAACGTGAACAGATAGAAGGCGCCGATCAGCCAGATCGCCCACACCACCGAGCGGCGCGCCTCTTTGGCGGACGGCACGGTGTAGAAGCGCATCAACACGTGCGGCAGCCCGGCGGTGCCGAGCACCAGTGCCAGCGCCAACGAGATGAAGTTGATCTGCGACGTCAGCGACGCGCCGTATTGCGCACCGGGGGCGAGCACGTCGCGGCTGGCGACGGCCTCGTTTCCGGACGCCGACACCGCCGACTGGGCGGCGCCGAGGATCTGGGAGAAGTTCACCCCGAACTTGGTCAGCACCATGACCGTCATCAACGCGGCGCCGCCGATCAGCAGGACGGCCTTGATGATCTGCACCCACGTGGTGCCCTTCATGCCGCCGATGAGCACGTAGAGGATCATCAGCACGCCGACGACCGCGATCACCACAGCCTGGCCCAGGTCGCTGGACACGTCGAGCAGCAGTGCGACCAACCCGCCGGCGCCTGCCATCTGCGCCAGCAGATAGAACAGGCACACGGCCAGGGTGGTGGTGGCCGCGGCCATGCGCACGGGGCGTTGCCGGAGCCGGAAGCTGAGCACGTCAGCCATCGTGAATTTGCCTGCGTTGCGCAGTAATTCGGCCACCAGCAGCAGTGCGACCAGCCAGGCGACCAAGAACCCGATGGAGTACAGGAAGCCGTCGTAGCCGTAGACCGCGATGGCGCCGGCGATGCCGAGGAAGCTGGCCGCCGACAGGTAGTCACCGGAGATCGCGATGCCGTTCTGCGGGCCGGTGAACGCGCGGCCGGCGGTGAAGAACTCCGTGGCGGTGGCGTTGCGCTTGCTGGCCCTGATCACGATGTAGAGCGTGACGACGACGAACAGCGCGAAGATGCCGATGTTGGTGACGGGGTTGCCGACGGTGGAGTTTTGCGCGACGACGTCGGCGCTCATGCGGTGTTGCCTTCGAGTCGGGCGGCGATGGCCTCGGCGCGCGGATCGAGATCCCGGTTGGCGAACCGGACGTAGATCCAGGTGATGACGAACGTGGACACGAACTGGCCCAGCCCGATCAGCAGGCCGACGTTGATGTCGCCCCACACCTTGACCGCCATGAAGTCATGGGCGAACGCGCCAAGCAGCACGTAGGCGGCGTACCAGATGAGGAACACCGCGCTCATCGGAAAAACGAAGCGGCGCAGCCTACTTCGTAAGTCGGCGAACTCGGGGCTGGCCTGTACGGCCACGTAATCCTGGCCGCTGATCTGGGTCACTCCGGACGAATGGTGGGTCTCGGACAAGGCGGCTCCTGACCTCGGGGTGCAACTGTGCGTGCGCCAGCCTATGAGACGTGCGTCACATCCGCCGCGTTCCCGCGTGGCCTGCGGCTCAAACTTCGCATCTAGACTGGCGGCGTGGCGAAACTGCAGCTAGTTCAAGATCCGGCGGCTGACGCGCTGCTGGAGTCCAACGCGTTCGCGCTGCTGGTCGGCATGTTGCTGGATCAGCAGTACCCGATGGAGGCGGCGTTCGCCGGTCCGAAGAAGATCGCCGACCGCATGGGCGGCGAGCTCGATCCACGCGCGATCGCCGAGTACGACCCTGAGAAGTTCGCCGCGCTGTGTTCGAAAACCCCTGCCATCCACCGTTTTCCAGGGTCGATGGCCAAGCGGATCCAGGCCCTGGCGCAGCTCGTCGTCGACCGCTACGACGGGGACGCGGCCGCGCTGTGGACGGCCGGTGACCCCGACGGCGCCGAGGTGCTGAGCCGGCTGAAGAACCTGCCGGGCTTCGGCGAGCAGAAGGCGAAGATCTTTCTGGCGCTGCTGGGCAAGCAGTACGGGGTGACGCCCGAGGGCTGGCGCAAGGCGGCCGGTGATTACGGCAAGGCCGGGTCGTACCTGTCGATCGCCGACGTGGTCGACGCGGGCTCGCTGGAGAAGGTGCGCTCGGCCAAGAAACAGGCCAAGGCCGCGGCGAAAAAGCAGGCCGCCAAGTAGGTCTTGCGCCGACACTGCGGACAGATCGCGATCTACCGCGATTTCACGATCTGTGCGCAGTCTCGGAGTCCAGCTCGGCCAGCGTCGTGATGATGCTGGCGACCACACGCCCGGTCGTGGTGCCGGTGTCCAACCCCTCCTTGAGGGTCCGCAACCGGATTCCCCGCTCGGTGAGGTGGGCGATCGTGCGGGTCACCTCGGCGGTGGTGCGGCCGAGCCGATCCAGCGCGACGACGATGACCGTGTCACCGGTGCGGGCGTAGCTCAGCATGGCGTGCAGACCCGCGCGGATGCGGTCGGCCGAATCGGACACGGTGTCGGTGAACACCCGCCGGGGATCGACGCCCGCGTCGGTGAGCGCCGTGAGCTGACCTTCGAGGTTCTGCCCGACGGCGCTTGCTGTGGCGTAGCCCAGCATGCAGGTCACGAACCTTAAGGTCTCACGATCGCCATCGGCTGGCAAAGGGGTTGCGCCCATCGAGTCGGGTCGGCGGCCGAACTGTGACCCAACGTCGACCTGCGGGACGCGGTCTAGCGGCCCAGCGGCTCACCGTCGAACCGCTCCTTGGTGGCGATCTCGGATACGGGCTTGCGGCTGAGCTTGGTGAGTTGCCGGGTCGGCTTGCCGAGGGGCAACAACGCGGCGACGGCGTAGTGGTCGGGGATGTTGAGCAGTTCCCGGATGCGTGGTTCCTCGGCCACCGCGGCGGTGGTGAGCACGCCGCCGTAGCCCTCGTTGCGGGCCGCCAGCAGGATGTTCCAGACGAACGGATACACCGATGCGCCCGCGATCAGGCCGACGCGGTCGAGATGCTGGTCGAACGCCGCGACCACGCCGAGGTCGACGCAGACGACCAGCACGACGTCGGCCCCGCGCAGCGGGGATTTATTGGGCACCTCGACAGCGGCGATGGTCTTCTCGTCAACACCGGTCGGCTGCAACGGGTTCCACGGGCTCTCCCCGTTGCGCAGTTGGGCGATGTAGCGCTTGGTCCCCGGAATCGTGCATTCGATCAGCGATTCGCGAGTCTGGCGGTCGCGGACAGCGATGACGCGGTTGCCCTGCCGGTTGCCGCCACTCGGCGCGAACCGCGCGTTGTCGAGGATGCGGATCAGGACGTGGTCGGGCAGCGGATCGCCGGTGAACTCGCGGACGGCGAATGTGGAACGCATGACGTTATAGAGGTCCATGGCCTACATCTATACGTCGGCTGCACGGGCCTGTGCCAAAGTGATCATATGAAGACGCATCTGAACTGCCCGTGCGGCGAAGCGATCACCGGCAAGGACGAAGACGATCTGGTCGAGCAGGCGCAGGCGCATCTCGCCGAGAAGCACCCCGGTCTGGAATACGACCGCGACGCCATCCTCTTCATGGCCTACTGACCCACCCTTTGTCCGCGAAATAGCATTCCGGGCTGCGTAAGGGGCCCGGACGCGACCCGGAATGCTATTTCGGCGAAAAAGTCACGGCACCACCGTGGAGCCGATCGTCGGCATGAACTGACACTGCTTCTCGGTGGTGGTGACCTGCCCGAAGATCGTCGACAGGATGCTGCCCGAGCCGGTGTCGACGATCGCGGTCAGCGTGGTCGGCCCCTCGGGGTTGATGTCGGGACGCGGCGTGAGCGTCGCGGTGCCGGACTTGCCCGTCGACAGATTCACCCAGGTGACATTGAGCGGCAGTTCCTGCTTGGCCGCGGGGCCCGGGGTGCCGACCGCGGTGAACACGTAAGCGGTCTGGCCCGGCCCCGGACCGGGGGTCGGAATCGCGGCGGGCCCGGCCACCGAGATCGCGGTGGCGAGCACGTTTCCGCCGTCCTTCAGGCAGCCGTTGCTGATCGACGGATACAGGAAGTCCTGCGTCGGCGGCGCATCCGGGCCGAACGCCGGCGTCGACGCGGCTGCGGGGGCAGCCGCCGGCGGGGGAGCATCGGCGGGGGCCGGTGCCGGGGCGGGCGTAACCGCCCCCTCAGGCGCGGGCGCGGCTTCCGGCGCAGGCGCGGGCTCAGGCGCGGGCGCGGCTTCGGGCGCCGGGGCGGGAGCGGCCAGCTCGGCCGCGTCCGGGACCGGCCCGACCGCGTGTGCGGGGTTGACGCCGGCGGGCAGATGCGCCTGGGTACCCGGCACCGCGCCGGGAGCCGGAACGTGCGCGACGAACTCGTTGACCGCCGTCGCGACCTTCCGTGAATCAGCCGGGACCACGGCGTCACCCGCGAACACCGCCGCGGCGGCCATCAACGTCGACGCGGCATTGGTCGGATCGGCGGCGGCCTGCTGAATGGCCGGGCCGATATTCTGCACCGCCGACAACCCGGGGGCTTGCAGCCCGTCGATCGGTTGCGGTGGCGCGGGTTGGGCGTTGGCCACACCGGTCACGCTGCCGAACAGCAACGTGGCCGATGAGCCGAGCGCGGCGGCGACGGTAACGAACATCGTCCTAGATGACATGGTTCCCCCAAGCTGTGGTGGTCGTGGTCCGGTCGTGGGCTACCGTCGCCGCCGCTCCGTCAGGGCAGCGCCGAGAGCGGGGTGAACACCGGCGGAAGGCTCGCGCCAGGGGCAGGGGCCGCCGCGGGTGCCAGAGCGGCCGGCGCCGGAGCCACCGGCGCGGTCGCCGGTGCCGCGGTGGAACCAGGAGCAGGCAGCAGACCCACCAACGGTGTCCCCTCGGGCAGCAGCGACGCCAGGCTGGTCGGGATGGTGGTCAGCAGATCCTGCGGCGGCAGCGCCGTGGCCGTCGGCGGGACCGCGGTGGGCGCCGCCGGCATGCCGGGCAGGTTCGACGGCGGCTGCGGCAAGGTGACCGACGCGGTCGCCGACGGCGTGGTGGCTGTCGGTGCGGTCGCCGTCGCGGAAGGAGCCTGCGCGCTGCCGAGCAGGGACGTGACGCCCTGCATGATCTGCGACGCGGCACCCGGATTGGTGGCGAGTTGCTGAATGAACGGCAGGCCCGGCACGCTGGGCGCGGGCGCGGGCGCCGCCGGCTGGGCTCCGGCGGTGGCGCTCAGCGCGAGCGCCGCAGAAGCCGCCCCGGCAGCAGCGATCGTCGAGGTCGCGAACAGTTTTGCGATCTTGTGCATGGTTTATCCAATCCGTTGTGGGCACGCCTCCGCCCGAAGCTAGGCCTGTTACTACTGAGGCTTGTGTGACACGTGGGGCGTTTATTCAACCGTTACGGTTGCGAAGGGTTTTGGTGACCACCGATCGACGCTGGATAAAGTCGGACGGATCGACATAAAAAGCGCTCCACCACCGACCGCGTCGCGCATCGCAGCCCGACTGGCCGCCGCGGCGCCGGTCGTGCTTCTGCTCAGCATCGCCGCGCGGCTGGCGTGGACCTACCTGGTGCCCAACGGCGCCAACTTCGTCGACCTGCACGTGTACGTCGGGGGCGCTGGAACGCTGGACGGCCCCGGTGGGCTTTACGACTACGTCTACGCCGAGCAGACGCCCGACTTTCCGCTGCCGTTCACCTATCCGCCGTTCGCCGCGGTGGTGTTCTACCCGCTGCATCTGGTGCCGTTCGGGGTCATCGCGTTCGCGTGGCAGCTCGGGACCATCGCCGCGCTGTACGGCGTGGTGCGAATCAGCCAGCGGCTGTTGGGATCCGGTGACCGGCGCGTCGCAATGCTCTGGACGGCCGTCGGCATCTGGACCGAACCGCTGCGCAGCACCTTCGACTACGGACAGATCAACGTGCTGCTGGTGCTGGCGGTGCTGTACGCGGTCTACAGCACGCGATGGTGGCTGTCGGGGCTGCTGGTGGGCCTGGCGGCGGGGATGAAGCTGACGCCGGCGATCTCCGGGCTGTACTTCCTCGGCGCGCGACGCTGGGGTGCCGCGGTGTTCTCGGCCCTCGTCTTCTTTGCCACCGTGGGGGTTTCGGCGCTGGTGATCGGCGAACCGACGCGGTACTACTTCACCGAGCTGCTCGGCGACGCCGATCGTGTCGGCCCGATCGCGACGTCGTTCAACCAGTCCTGGCGTGGCGGCATTTCGCGAATCGTCGGCCACGACGCGGGATTCGGGCCCGCGGTCCTGATCGCGACCGCGGTGACGGCGGTGTTGGCGATCTTCGCGTGGCGCGCGATCGGCGGCGCCACCGACCGGTTGGGTGCGATCCTCGTCGTGCAACTGTTCGGTCTGCTGCTGTCGCCGATCTCGTGGACCCACCACTGGGTGTGGTTGATTCCGCTGATGATCTGGCTGCTGCACGGCCCGTTGGCAGACCGGCTGGGCGCGCGGATCCTGGGCTGGGGATGGCTGGTGCTGACCTTGATCGGAGTGCCTTGGCTGCTGAGCTTCGCCCAGCCGACCATCTGGGACATCCCCCGCCCGTGGTACCTGGCCTGGGCAGGGCTGGTGTACATCGTCGCGACGCTGGCGACTCTTGGGTGGATCGCCGCTAGCCGACGATCGCGTTGATCTCGCGGGCCATCTCGACGTCCTTGTCGGTGATGCCGCCCTCGGAATGCGTGACCAACGCGAACGTCACTGTCCGCCAACGGATATCGATATCGGGGTGATGATCCTTCTCCTCGGCCTTCCCGGCGACGCGCCGTACCGCGTCGATGCCGTCGAGGAATGCGGGGAATTTGATCGAGCGACGTAGGGCACCGTCGGCTCGTTCCCAGCCGGGAAGGTCGGGCAGTGCGGCGTCCACTTGTTCGTCCGTTAACACAGCCATGGTTTCGACCGTATACCGTCACCAGCGATGCGAAACCAGATCGTCGTCGCCGGTGCGCTGATCTCCGGTGCCTCGCTGCTGGTCGCCCAGCGCGCCCGGCCGCCCGAGCTGGCCGGGCTGTGGGAGCTGCCCGGCGGCAAGGTCGCCCTCGGCGAGACCGACGAGACGGCGCTGGCACGCGAACTGCACGAGGAGCTCGGCGTCGAAGTGTCGGTGGGCGCGCGCCTCGGCGCCGATGTCGCGCTCAATGCGACGACGACGTTGCGGGCCTACCGCGTCACGCAGACCGGCGGCACCCTGCATCCCAACGACCATCGCGCATTGCGCTGGATCGGCGCCGACGAGCTCGACGAGCTGGCGTGGGTGCCGGCCGACCGGACGTGGCTGGCGGAACTCCGGGAAGCATTGGGCTGAGGGCGCCCCGCTGAGTCACCGGCGCCGTGCCCGCTTGAACACCTTGACCAGGTCCTTACCCCGGACGCCGTGCCGCTCGGCCTTGCGCACCTTCGCGACCACCACAGGGCAGCGCTTGCATCGCGGGTTGCTGTCGCAGCACTTCTTCTTCGGTTTGAGGGCGGCGATCTTGCTGGCCTTCAAGTGAGCTGGCTCTCTCGTTTTCGCGATGGGCGGTTTGCGCTGGGACAATGTCTGACGTGAATTTTCGGAACGTCGCCATCGTGGCACACGTCGACCACGGCAAGACGACACTGGTCGACGCGATGCTGCGGCAGTCGGGGGCATTGACGCATCGGGGCGACGACTCCACCGAGCGCATCATGGATTCCGGCGACCTGGAGCGGGAAAAAGGCATCACGATCCTGGCCAAGAACACCGCCGTGCACCGCCACCACGCCGACGGCACGGTGACGGTCATCAACGTCATCGACACCCCGGGGCACGCCGACTTCGGCGGCGAGGTCGAGCGCGGGCTGGCCATGGTCGACGGCGTGGTGCTGCTGGTCGACGCGTCCGAGGGGCCGCTGCCGCAGACGCGGTTCGTGCTGCGCAAAGCGCTCAGCGCGCACCTGCCGGTCATCCTCGTGGTCAACAAGACCGATCGGCCCGACGCGCGCATCACCGAGGTTGTCAACGCCAGCCACGATCTGCTGCTCGACGTCGCCGCCGACCTCGACGACGACGCGCAGAAGGCCGCCGAACACGCGCTGGGCTTGCCGACGCTGTACGCCTCCGGTCGCGCCGGCGTGGCAAGCACCGTGCCGCCGGCCGACGGCCAGATCCCCGACGGGGACAACCTCGACCCCCTGTTTGACGTTCTGCTGGAACACATTCCGCCGCCCAGCGGGGACCCCGACGCACCGTTGCAGGCGCTTGTCACCAACCTCGACGCGTCGGCGTTCCTCGGTCGCCTTGCGCTGATCCGCATCCACAACGGCAGGTTGCGCAAGGGCCAGACCGTGGCGTGGATGCGTCAGGTCGACGGCGCGCCGGTCATCACGAACGCGAAGATCACCGAGTTGCTCGCCACCGTCGGCGTCGAACGCAGCCCCACCGATGAGGCCGTGGCCGGCGACATCGTCGCGGTGGCCGGGCTGCCCGAGATCATGATCGGCGACACGCTGGCCGACCCCGAGCACGCCCACGCGCTGCCGCGCATCACCGTCGACGAGCCGGCCATCTCGGTGACGATCGGCACCAACACCTCGCCGTTGGCGGGCAAGGTGTCCGGGCACAAACTCACCGCCCGGATGGTGCGCAACCGGCTGGATCAGGAACTGGTCGGCAACGTGTCGATCCGCGTCGTCGACATCGGCAGGCCCGACGCCTGGGAGGTGCAGGGCCGTGGCGAGCTGGCGCTGGCCGTGCTGGTCGAACAGATGCGCCGGGAAGGCTTCGAGCTCACGGTCGGCAAACCCCAGGTGGTCACCAAGACGATCGACGGCAAGCTGCACGAGCCGTTCGAGGCGCTGACCATCGACTGCCCCGAGGAGTTCGTCGGCGCCATCACCCAGCGGATGGCCGCGCGCAAGGGCCGGATGGAGGAGATGGCCAACCACGCCGCGGGATGGGTGCGGATGGACTTCATCGTGCCCAGCCGCGGGCTGATCGGGTTCCGCACCGACTTTCTCACCGAGACGCGGGGCACCGGGATCGCCAACGCCGTGTTCGACGGCTACCGGCCGTGGGCGGGTGAGATCCGCGCCCGCCACACCGGCTCGCTGGTGAGTGACCGCTCCGGGACGATCACACCGTTCGCGCTGATCCAGCTGTCGGATCGCGGGCAGTTCTTTGTCGAACCGGGCGATGACACCTATGAAGGCCAGGTCGTCGGGATCAACCCGCGCGCAGAGGATCTCGACATCAACGTCACTCGGGAGAAGAAGCTGACGAACATGCGTTCGTCGACCGCGGATGTGATCGAAACCCTCGCCAAGCCAATCCAATTGGATCTCGAGAAGGCGATGGAGTTCTGTAGTCCCGACGAATGTGTCGAGGTCACACCGGAAGTGGTCCGGGTGCGCAAGGTCGAGCTGAACGCCGCTCAGCGACTGCGCGCCAAGGCCCGCGCCAAAGCCCGGGGCTAGCCGTCAGCGCTGGGCGTCGAACACACCGGTGGCGGTCAGCTCGTCGACCATGATCTTCGCCATCAGCTCGGCGCGTTTCTCGCAGGCCAATCGGGCGGCGTCGGGGTCGCCGCGGCGGATCGCCAAGATTTCCTCCTCGTAGACCGGTCCGAAGTCCGTTCGGTTGCCGGGGTACTTCCAGAAACTGTTGGGCACGAAGCTCTGTGACGCGCGAATCGCCGCCTGCAGCCGCGGACCGGCGTACTCCGCGTTGAGGATGTTTCGGTAATCCCAACATGCCTGTTGGAATTGCAGCGAGTCCGCCGCCTCCCGGAACGCCCGCAGTGAGGAGTCGAGGTGGGCGAGGATCCGCGGGGTCGGGTTGGTCGCCGCCCTCGAAGCGACGACGCCGGTGAGAATGCCGTACAGCTCGTGGTGTTCGCGGACGGTCGCCTCGTCGAACCGCTCCACGAACGCGCCCCGGTGATAGCGCGTGGACAAAATGCCGTCGTGCTCGAGCTGCAGAATGGCTTCCTGCACCGGGATGCGACTCAGGCCGAGTTCCTTGGTGATCTTGGTGCGGTCGATCCGGTCCCCGGTGCGCAGCCGACCGCTGAGGATCATGTCGATGATGTGATCGACCACCTGATCCTTTTCCTTGACCCCGTAAACCTTCGGCATTTCACGATCCCCCAGGAGTAGCTGAGCAAGTTTCTCACCCTCGGGCCGACTTTGCGTCCCCAACGTCACCGAAAACGGGATTGCACCCCGTGCCGATACCCTGAACACCGTGCCGGGACCCGTACGCGTCATTGTCGCGATATCTGCGCTGGTGGCAGCGGTAGCGGCGTGCACGGTCAGCCCGCCGCCGGCGCCCCAGAGCACCGACACCACCGAGGTGGCGGCCCCGCCACCACCTCGGCTGACCCAGATCATCATGGCCATCGACTGGATCGGACCCGGTTTCAACCCTCATCTGTTGTCCGACCAGTCCCCGGTCAACGCGGCGATCAGTTCATTGGTGCTGCCCAGTTCGTTCCGCCCGATCCCGGACCCGAAGAGCCCGACGGGCTCGCGATGGGAACTCGACACCACCCTGCTCGAATCGGCGGAGGTGACCAACGAGGATCCGTTCACCGTCACCTACAAGATCCGGCCCGAGGCGTCCTGGACGGACAACGCCCCCATCGCCGCCGACGACTACTGGTATCTGTGGCGGCAGTTGGTCAGCCAGCCCGGGGTGGTCGATCCCGCAGGCTATGACCTGATCACCGGCGTGCAGTCGGTGGAGGGCGGCAAGACCGCGGTGGTGACCTTCTCCCAGCCGTATCCGGCGTGGCGCGAGCTGTTCAACGACATCCTGCCCGCCCACATCGTCAAGGACATTCCCGGCGGTTTCGCGGCGGGACTGGCGCGGGCGCTGCCCGTCACCGGCGGACAGTTCCGGGTCGAGACCATCGACCCGCAGCGCGACGAGATCCTGCTGGCCCGCAACGATCGCTACTGGGCTCAGCCCGCCAAACCGGATCAGATCCTGTTCCGCCGCGGCGGCGACTCCGCTGCGCTGGCCGACTCGATCCGCAACGGCGACACCCAGGTGGCCCAGGTGCACGGCGGGGCCGCCGCGTTCGCGCAGCTGTCCGCGATCCCCGACGTGCGCACCGCCCGCATCGTCACCCCTCGGGTCATGCAGCTGACGCTGCGGGCCCAGCAGCCCGCACTCGCCGACACCCAGGTGCGCAAGGCGATCCTGGGTCTGCTCGACGTCGATCTGCTCGCCTCGGTCGGCGCGGGTGACGACAACACGGTGACGTTGGCGCAGGCGCAGGTCCGCTCGCCGTCCGATCCTGGCTATGTGCCCACGGCGCCGCCGGCGATGAGCCGGGACGCGGCGCTGGAGCTGCTCTTCGACGCCGGCTACAAACTCGAGCCGAGCCAGCCCCCCTCGCCGGCCCCAGGCGCGCCGGCTCCCGACGAGGGCCGCGGACACATCACCAAAGACGGCGTGCCGCTTACCCTCGTACTCGGCGTGGCGGCCAACGATCCGACGTCAGTGGCGGTCGCCAACACCGCCGCCGACCAGTTGCGCAATGTCGGCATCACCGCGTCGGTGCAGGCGCTGGATCCGGTCGTGTTGTACGGCGAGGCGCTGGCCAACAACCGCGTCGACGCCGTGGTCGGATGGCGCCAGGCCGGCGGTGATCTCGCGACCGCGCTGGCGTCGCGCTACGGCTGTCGCGCGCTGCAGGCCACCGCGGTGGCGACGGCCCCCGAGAACCCAACCCCGGCACCGCCCACCAGGGGTGAACCGACCGAGCCGGCCACGACCGCACCGCCGCCGGAGCCGCCGTCGACCACGCCGACCGCCACGACCGCCGCACCGAGCCCGGAACCGCAACCGGAACCGGGTGAGCTGGTGCAGGCGCCGAGCAACATCACCGGCATCTGCGATCACAGCATCCAGCCGAAGATCGACGCGGCGCTCGACGGTGGGGAGGACATCGGCGACGTGATCACCGCCGTCGAACCGCGGTTGTGGAACATGGCGACCGTGTTGCCGATTCTGCAGGACACCACGATCGTCGCCGCGGGGCCCAGCGTGCGCAACGTCAGCCTGTCCGGTGCGGTGCCGGTGGGCATCGTGGGCGACGCCGGCAACTGGATGAAGTCACCGCAGTAGCCCGAGCCAGGTGACCGCCGAGTGTGCGCAGATCGGCCCCCGTCCGCGGGGGAGGGGGGCCGATCGGTTCCGCGGGCTACTCGCTGTCGGAACCACCCCTCGAGTCGCTGCCGCTGTCACTCGAGTCGCCGCTGCTGTCGGCGCCACTGCTGCTGGGGTCGGTGTCGTCGGCGGCGTCGGAGTCCGCAGACGAGTCACCGCTCTGAGTGCCGGAACCCGCACCGGTGGTGTTGCCCGGAGTCACCTTGTTGCCATCGGTGAGATCAGTTCCGCCGCTTGCCAACTCGGTTTCCTCCGTGGCCGCGGAATCATCGGTCTCGGCTTCCTCGTCGACGGCGGACTCGGTGGCCTCGTCGGCTGTTGCTTCCTCTTCCGTGACGTCTTCCTCGCTGGCATCGGTCGCCGTTGACGCGCCGTCCTCATCACCGCCGGCTCCCGATTCCGTGGCAGTCTCGACTGCGACAGCGTCTTCAGACGCCGCGGTGCTCGTGGACGCCGGGGTGACGTCGAGGCTCACCGTCCGGGCCGCCGAAGTCGCGGTCGCCGTGATGGCCGCCGTCTCCGCCGTCTCGGGCGTCGCCTCAGTCTCGGTTTCGGTTGCGGCCGCGGCCGTGGGCGGTGTGATCGCGTCGAGGATCCTGTCGCGAATACTCACGATCACGCCGATGGCGCCGCCGTTCGGGCCGATCAACCCCGGAAAACCATTGGCGGTATAGCCGTTGATCACACCGTCGAGGATGGTGGCCGGTGCGTTGATGAACGCGTTGACCACGCCGTTGAAGTCGCCTGCGGCGAAAGCGTTTACAGCGTCCTGTACCGCCTCCGCGGTGGCCTGGAAAAGGCCGAGCGGCGGACTGATCAGACCGATCCCGAGCAGAGGTATTGCTTGCGGGATGACGTTGATGACGGCCACCAGATTGTTGATCGGCGTTTGCAATGGCGGTAGCAGCGGCAGCGCGGCCAGGATGACGCCGGTCGACAATATTTCGGCGGCCTCTTGGAACTGTCCAGCGGCCAGTTGTTCAAGAGCCCTGTCGAAGGTAGCCGGGATACCGATGGGGTTGCTCGCCTCGAACAAGCCGTGTATCGCTGAGCCGAGATTCTGGACCATGGTGAGTTGGTTCACCGCGATCTGCTGCAGAATCGGCGCGATGCCTTCCTCGAAGATGTCGTTGTAGAGGAATCCCAGATTGGCCAGGGTGTTGTCCAGCAGCTCAGCGTATGTAGCGGTCAGGGTTACCGGCGCGGAGTAAACCGTTGCTGCACTCTCAGGAATATCCGTTGCGGGCGGCGCTACCGGCGATACTGCAATGACGCCGGCGCTAATTAATGCAACACCTGTGGTGACGGTTGAGCGAACAGCGACTTGCATAGTCATCTCCTTCTGATAGCGCCGGTGACTGAGGCTTCACGGGAATAGTCAGAAGCGTAGAGCAAATAGATGTAAATCGAAAGTGCAATGGGCTCTTAGAGTTTCGTTTATCCAGCCAATACCTGACACACCGTCCGCAGCATGCAATTTAGGCAAACAATCGCTGGAATTCGGGCGTACCCGCAGGGATGCTTGCGGGAAGGAATCTCATTCTTGGCGTTGAGTTGCTGGATTTGCACGACGCTTCGAAAATCAACAGCGGGTCCCGCAGTAGTGCGCTAAAGAATGAATTGCTGTCAGTGGAGCCTTCGGTGCTCGGGCAGGAGGTGTTCTCGACCTCGCGCTCACGGACAGTCAATATCGGCAATCGCGCGGAGGGGTGACTACGCCAACCGCCGACGAGGCGGGTTCGTGTGGATCAAGCCCGCTGGAAACGCGACCCACCCAGCAGTAGGCCTCCTCGCGATGCGAGGAGGCCTACCGTGGTCAGGATTGGGTGGTTATTCGCTTGCACCCGAACCGGATCCGCCGTCGTCGCCGGCGTTCTCGGTGTCGGTGTCGGCGTTACCCGTGTCGGCACTACTAGCGTTGCCAGCGGCGCCGACTTCGGCAAGCACTCTATTGGCCACATCGCCGAAGGTCACCTTGTCCGTGGAGTCGGCATCTTCAGGCGTACCGCTGATGCCGCCGCCCGGCACCGCTTTCAAGCTCTCACGGATGTCGGTTGTCGTTCCGTCAGTGGCGTCTTCGGCTGGTTCCTCACTGTCGAGGTCCTCGGCTTGGTCGACCGATAGGGCGCTGACGTCGTCCGAACCGCTATCGCCTGCTGCGCCCTCTTGCGCGGCGACTTCCTCGACGTCGCCGGTTTCTTGATCTTCACTGCCGGCGCTCTGTGTCAACGGTGCCGGATCCTCCTCCTGCACAGCCGGTGCTGCCAGCGGGAAGTCGAAATCGGGCGGGCCGCCGATCGCGCCGAGAATGGTGTCTCGGATGGTCACCGGCACGGTAAGCAGTCCGAGGTTGCCCAACAGTCCGGGCGTGAAGGTCGGGTCGTAACCGTTGATAACTGCGTTGGCGATCACTGCAGGCCCAGCGACAAGGGCGCCCAAGACCCCCGCCGGATCGTTGGCTTGGGCCGCGTCGATTACGCCTTGGATCGCTTGTCCTGTCCCCTGGAAGAGAGCGAAGGGCACCCCGATCAGTGGCAGCGCGCTGAGTGCGATCATTGTCGGGAGGGTGTCGACGACTGCGACCAGATTTAGTATCGGGTTGAGGAACAACGGAAGAACGGGGAACAGAAAGCCTGCGAACGCTGATGAGAGAGTTTCAAAGGCATCTTGGACCTCGGCGTTCTGGAGTTCGCCGATCGCGGTCTGCAGCTGAGCCGGGAAGCCGAACGGATCGTTGGGATCGAGGTAGTCAGCCAGGGCTGTTCCGGCGTCTTGCAGGTTTTCGATCTGGTTCTGCAAGATTCGCAGCGGAATCGGCAGCAGGCCCGGTTCGACGAAGTCTTCAAGTAGCGACTGCAGGTTGGCCGCGGTGTTCGTGAAGAGCAGCTCGTAGGCCTCGAGCGGGTTGGCCATCAGCGCCACGGGAGGGCAAACGATAGTGAGCCACATGGTGCGCGTTCGCTCCCATGTAGAGCACGTGATGTCCGACGCTTGAGGCCGCCACGACCGGTGTAGATTCCGGTCATGGCGCTTGATTGGCTCCCCTCACGCATGTCCTGCCGGTTACTTGGTTTGTAGGCGTGACACATGCGCAGCGCGCGGCGACAGCGAACAGGGCAAGCTTGCCAAGCCGGAATGGGGACCCGGCCAGTGAAGCGGGGCGTCTGCTGCCGATGGGGACGAATCAACGCGATGGCTTTTCGCGCGGACGAACTGGCCTCGTGCACGCGCTAGACCTGTCCCGCCCTGCAGGCGCCTCGCACCACACCGCGGTCTGATACGCGGCTGCAGGGGGCGGGATTCTCCCGACACTGGGGGCTTGCGTGGTGGGCAACGAGCATTCTCCGCACGCAGAGATCGGCGCACGCAGTCCTTTGCTCAGGAACGGATTATGGATTCAAGATTTTGTAAAGGCAACGGAAGAGCGGCGAAATTTTAAGCCGCATCCGGACGATCCCGTCTCAGAGCATTTGCTAGCGAACGACCTCGGCGGGGCCTACGGAGCAGAGGGCGACTTGAGCCACGAGGCCTGGAGGCGGGCAGGTTCACCGGATGATTCGGCAAGGCGGTCCGTACCTGCGCATAGCGAGGGCAAAAGCGACCGGTGAGGTGCCCCCACCCCGCCAAGACGGCTCGAGATAATTCCGAGAGGAAATTTTTACCAAAGCGTTAACAGTTAACTGACTCTGCGGTAACGTGTGCTTGACACAGTCGTCGTCTACGTAAAAGGAGAAGCCATGCAGGGAGCCATTCGCCCCTATCTCACCGCAGGGGTGGCTTTGGTTGGAGCCAGCGTGATCGCCGTCAGCCCGGTGGCGCCGCCGGTGCCAGACATCAAGGTTGGCGCAACGCCGAGCGTGAGTTCAGCGATGCAACTCGCCTCGGCCACCAACCCACTGGCCGCGTTGGGCGATCTCTTCGGGAACACCGGAAACAGTCTTAACGGGCTCGTGCAGCAGGTCGCCGCAGATCCGGCGCCCATCCTGGCGCAGTTGGTCATCAACCAGGGCCATGCCCTTCAATATTTCGTCGATTTGGCTCAAGAAGTCGGGGGGTTGCTTCCCGACATCGCCCAACTCATCCAACAAGCCGCCCAAACGATCGTCACGCAGCTGGGTGAGGGTGATATCACCGGCGCGGGACAGACGCTGAGCCAGACTCTGGTCTTCTCTGCACTTCCGCTGGCCGCCCTGTTAGTACCGCCGCTGAACTTCGCGTCGAACATCACGCAGAACATCGCCAACGTGGCCGCGGCTGTGAACGGCGAATTTATCTTCCAAGTGCTGTTGCCGGTCATCTATCCGGTCATGGGGTCGATCAACGGCGGGGCCGATATCCTTCAAACTGCCTACGATGCCGTCCGCGCGGGCGACCTCGTTGGCGCTGTCGGGGCGTTGGTCAGCGCCCCGATCGTCATGACCGACACCATTCTCAACGGCTTCGGCGATTTCGCGGGCCTGTTGACTCCGCACAACGCATTCGGTTTCAACGGCGGGATCGTCGCGTCGTTGTTGGGCTTCAGAACCTCGATCGCGGACGCGTTGAAGCCGATCTCGTTCCCTTACACGCCGCCTGATGTGCAATACCCGTCGGCGCTGGCCGCGGCGACGGACGTCACCCTCAGTACCGAGGTCGAAGAGAAGGCCCCAGAGGCCGTCGGTGCATCCTCGGGTGAAGCCGAGAGCGGGGTGACCTCGCTGGCCAACACCGGCGGCACCGACGAGTCCGGAGTAGCCGGCGCCGAAGAGCAGGAAGGCGAGGCGCCCGAGGCAGAGGCGCCCGAGGAAGAGGCGCCCGAGGAAGAGGCGCCCGTGGACGACTCGGACGTCGATGGCTCCGAGGAAGACGCGGACGAAGACGAGAACGCCGGCAGCGGACAGATCCGCGAGAGCCTGGTGGCCGTTCCCGGCCAGACGGGTCTGGGTACCGGCGGCGACGACGGCGGCGAATCGGAGACAGCCAACACGCCGGCGAACACTGCCGGCGGCTCCGGTGACGACGGCGGCTCGGAAAACGACGGTGACGCTGGCGGCTCGGAGTCCGGCGGATCCGGCGGCGACGAGTAACCACGACAGGAACAGATCGGTCCCCCTCCTGGTGACAGGAGGGGGACCGATTGCTGTGACCTGATCGGGTGGGCTGTGTAGCCCCCGACAGCTGTGATGCTCGGCTGAGCGTTTGCAGGGAGGTTGATGCCGCAAAGGGAAAGTCGGCACTACGCTGCGGCCTTCTTGATTGGTCACACTCGAAACGTCAGCTTCAACAGCAAAGTTCAAGTCCTCGAGTAAAAGGCTGCTAAGCCCACGCTTCAAGCACACGGCATCGCTGACGGCTACATAGCCATATCGCGCGTCGTCCAAAGCCAGCGGGTGAAGCCAGGGTATTCATCGACGATCCGTGCACGGCCAGCGGTGCGCTACGCGCCGCCGGAACACCGAAAAGTAGGGGCCCCAAGCTTCAAAAGGAAAGGGCCCCTACCTGTCTGCTACGGGATGCGGTTACTCGCCTCCGCCCGATCCGTCGTCGCCGCCGGAACCGGGACCGGAGTCGCCGCCCTCGCCGCCGTCAGTCGGTTCTGATGGGTCGGTGTCGACCGCGGTTTCGTCCAGATCGGCGCTCGCCTCGTCGGTGGGCGCAGAGTCCGACGTGATCGAACCGGCGTTCTCGGCGCCGGCCGGCGTCACCTTGTTGCCGTTGGTCAGCTTGTCACCGCCATTCGCAGTCTTGGTGGCGTCCCCGCGTTCCTCCTCGCCCTCGGATTCTGGCGACGCGGCGACGCCATCATCAGAGGACGTATCGTCCGCAAGACCGGCGTCGACGCTGGCGAACTTGGCGCCCTCATTGACCAGTGAATCTGCGGCCGTCAGGCCTTCGTTCGCGCCGGTATCGTCGGCGGCGGCGGGGGCCTCAGGCTCCGATGCGTTCGCCGTCGCCATGATCGTCGGGCTGATGGCGTCGGCGATGGCCTCACGCAGCGCGAGGAAATAGCCAATGGGTCCGGGTGGTGGTGCCAGCAAGAGGCCGGGAGGCGTGAGGAGCCCGGGCGTCTCGGGGAGGTAGCCCCCATTCAAAAAGCCGTCGGCCACCACGCCCGGCGCGTTGATCAGAGCGTTGACGATCTCCGTCGGATCGCCGCTTCCCGCCCCATCGATGACGCCCTGGATCGCGACCCCTACCGCGCTCGCCGTGCTGAGGAAGGGGCCGAACGTTGAAAGGAGGCTCCTAGCGCTGGTCAACTGACTTAGGGCGAGCTGGACGACGTTGTTCAGATTGTTCGAGGCGATCGCGAGCGGTGCCAACCCGGCGCCGACAACGGCGAGGAATGGCTCTGTGAGCAGCAAGGGCACGCCCAACAAGCGGTTGACTGCAACCGCGACATCACCCTGGGCGAGGTCATCGAGCACCGTCTGGAGCAGTGTCGGTATCGCCTGGGTCAGCAAGATCAAGTACTCATCGCCCGCCGTAATCAGGGCCTCGACAAAACGCTCGGCGTTTTCCTGTTGGTTGGTGAGGATCTGCAGAAGGACCGGCGTCGGGTTATCCAGGTACATCTCGGCCAGAGTCCCGACGTTGTCGATCGATCGTTCGAAGAGTTGTGTGTAGAACTCGACGGGATCAGCCATAAGGTTCACCGCGGTCGATGCCGCCGGGGGCGTCGCAACTTTGACGTCGGGCGGTGCGACTTGAATGGGTGCGACGGCGATGGCGCCGGCGCCGAGGAGCGCGACCCCCGTCGTCAGAAGTGGCTTCGTGGCAACTTGCATGATGTGCTCCTTGCTAGACACGGTCTCAGGTACAGCAAAATTTACTCGTTCGTAAGTGGCTAATAGGAAAAACACGCGGAGTTTGTTGATGAACTTTCGACGGTTCTGCTTGAACATAGGTAACTGACACGTTCGTTTGGAGGTCGTGGGCGAATTACTTGGTGTTGGTGCATGCCCTCTCGACCGCCTCTCGGGGCGCCGCCGGCGTGAAGTTAGTCATTTCGTCACAAAGCAGAAATCAGCCCTTCAAGTAGGTGTTCTGCGCTGAATGTGCGTGGCTAATGGTCGGGTCTGATCCGGCAAAGTTGGACCGCGCTTCTCCGGCTAGGCGACTGCTGGCCTAACAGGCAAAGCGCAGATCTGGCGAGTCGGCCTTTGCTTTCGTCGCACCCGGCCGTGGTGAACAATGTCGAAAGCTCCGGGTGGACTATCCGTCTCGGTCGTTAGTGCTAACGAGACATGTCTATCCGAGCTAGTTCACAGCCAACGTGGTGACGATGGTGCCGTGCTAGAGCCCGGAGGCTCCAGCGAATTGTTTCGGTGCATCGCTGCGGGGCGGCGCCCAGGCGGAACTCCGCGATGGGTCGTGACTACGGGTGAATCGATGTCGCTCAGCGGGCAAAGTGGTGCGAATGGAAACCCCGCGGTTGTTGTTTGTCCACGCTCACCCCGACGACGAGACCATCGCCACCGGCGCGACGATCGCCCACTACGTCGCGCGCGGAGCCCAGGTGCGGGTCGTCACGTGCACGTTGGGCGAGGAGGGCGAGGTGATCGGCGAGCGGTGGGCACAGCTTGCCGTCGACGAAGCCGATCAGCTCGGCGGCTTTCGAGTGGCCGAGTTGACCGCCGCGCTGCGCGCGCTCGGCCTCAACGAGCCGATCTATCTCGGCGGCGCGGGCCGGTGGCGTGACTCCGGCATGCCCGGTACGCCCCCGCGGCACAGGCAGCGGTTCATCGACGCCGATCCGCACGAGGCCGTCGGCGCGCTGGTCGCCCACGTCCGTGAACTGCGCCCGCACGTCGTCGTCACCTATGACCCCCAGGGCGGCTACGGCCACCCCGACCACATCCACACCCACGAGGTGACCATGGCCGCCGTCGCCGCCGCGGCCGGCCCCGACTACCCGGGCGAGCCGTGGAGCGTGTCGAAGGTCTACTGGTCGGTCTTCGCCAAATCCGCCATGGCCGAGGGCTTAAGCGCGATGGGCGACGTGCCGTCTGACTGGATCCGGGTCTCCGCCGACGACATGGGCTTCGGTTACCCCGATGAGGGGATCGACGCGGTCATCGACGTGGAGGAGCAGCTGCCTGCCAAGGTCGCGGCGCTGCGTGCGCATGCCACACAGGTCACCGTCGCCCCCGACGGGCGGTCCTTCGCGCTGTCCAACAACATCGCACTGCCGATCGGCGCGATCGAGCACTACATCCTCGCCGCCGGTACCGCGGGCGAGCGTGACGCCCGCGGCTGGGAAACCGATCTGCTCGCGGGACTCAACCTCCGATAGCCGAGACGGTAAGCTGCCGACATCGGCCGCGCGTGGAAGGGACGACACATGGACCAGGACCTCGATCCCAACCTGCAGCACTGGCAGGACCGGTTCGACAACTTCCAATGGGTGATCGGTTCCATGGTGTCGCTGCTCGACAGCATCCCGACCTGACCCCACCGGCCGCCACCACCGGCGCTCTGCGCGGGGTGGTTCTGACATTGCTCGCGCTCGACGGCGTGCTCTGCGCGATCGCCGCGGCGTTCTTCCTGCCCATGCGCATCGGTTCGATTCCGTTCCCCGTCAGCGCGGTCATCGCCGGCGTGGTCAACGCGGCGTTGGTCTGGGCCGCGCTGCCGTGGACGTCCTCGCCCCGGGTCGCCGCGCTGCCGCTGTGGACCTGGCTGGGCACGATCGCCGTGATGACCCTGGGCGGGCCCGGCGACGACATCATCTTCGGCGGCGCCGGCGTGATGGCATACGCGGTGTTGCTGCTCCTGGTGCTCGGTGCGCTACCGCCCGCCCTCGTGCTGCGGCGACATATGCGGCCCTAAGCCTGGCCGCCATCCCCGCCGTCGCCGGTGTCTCCGGCATCGGCGTCGTCGCTTGGCGTATCCCCAGCAGCGCCGCCGGCTTCGGCGCCGTTGTCGCCCACCGAGGTGTCGTCGGTGTCGTCGGTCGCCTCGTCGTCGGTGGCGTCGACGTCCGAACCGCGGACCTCGCCTTGGGCGGCCACCGTTCCGGTCGTGGACGTCGTCGGCTCGATCTCTGCGAGCTCGTCGGTCTCGTCGGTCTCGTCGAGTTCGGGGGTCTCTTCGCCCTCGACGGTCTCGGTGGTTTCCTCGGTCTCTTCGGTGGTGTCAGTGCCCTCGACCGCCGTCTCTTCGGTGGTGTCAGTGCCTGCGGTGCCTTCAGAGACCGTCGTCTCGTCCTCGGTTGCTGCGGCCGTCTGCGCCATCGCTTCCGTCGCGGGAGCCTCGACCGCCGTTTGCAGCGGTGGAATCGGCGGAAGGGGCGGGATGAGCCACCCGAAGAAGTACCAGAACTCGGCGACCGCGAAGTCCCGCACCGACATCACCGTCGTCGAGGTCACCGACTGCACACCGGTGATCCAGGTGTCGAGGTTGAACGGGTCGTTGACCACCGGGGCGACGAGATCCACGACGAAGCTGTTGGCGATCGGCCGAGTCAGCGTGTAGTAGACCATGTAGATCTGATCGGCGATTTCGAAGCCGAAGCCGAACGGGATGAAATCGACCAGGTACGCAGCGAGATCCACCCAGTAGTCCAGCCAGGGCAGCGCCCGGTACCACGCCTCGAGGATGGCGTCGCTGGCGGCGCTGAGCGCGACGGGTTCCGTGGGGGCGGGCACCGGTTGGGCCGCGGCCAGCAATTGGACGAACTGATCGGACACCGCGCGAACCGGACCGGCGGTGTGGGCGGTGGTCTCGGGTGGCGGCGCGTGTACGGGAGCAACCGCGATGGCGGTGGCTCCGATGACGGAGACCCCCGACATCAGGACAGACCTGACGGATACGGCCATGCGAGCTCCTAAGGTGCGTCGGCACGTCAACTGACGTTGCTGTAAATGTAGCGGGATTATTGCGCAGGACGGGGTGCGCGGCACGGCGAACTGGTGGGACTACTGTGGCCGGTATGTCAGGCGTAGGCGTTTCACGATGTGAGACACGCGGATGATCCGGACCGACGCCGGAGTTACACGAGAGTGGCTCTGAACCCTCAGCGCGGCACCGACCTGCCCGATCCGGTGGTCCCACCGAACCCCGACGTGCCGAGTGCCACGGCCCTGCGCCGGGTGTTGCGCCGCGCCCGCGACGGCGTGGCGCTCAACGTCGAGGAAGCCGCGATCGCCATGACTGCCCGCGGCGAGGATCTCGCGGACCTGTGCGCCAGTGCTGCCCGGGTTCGTGACGCGGGCCTCGAAGCCGCTGGTCGACGCGGGCCCAACGGGCGTCTGCCGGTGACGTATTCGCCCAAGGTGTTCATCCCCGTCACGCACCTGTGCCGAGACACCTGCCACTACTGCACCTTCGTCACCGTGCCCGGCAAGCTGCGCGCCGCAGGCATGGGCATGTACATGGAACCCGACGCGATCCTCGACGTGGCACGCCAAGGCGCCGAATTGGGTTGCAAGGAAGCGTTGTTCACCCTCGGTGACCGTCCGGAGGCGCGCTGGGACGAGGCTCGGCAGTGGCTCGACGAGCGCGGCTACGACTCGACGCTGGACTACGTGCGGGCCATGGCGATCCGGGTGCTGGAGGAGACCGGCCTGCTGCCACACCTGAACCCCGGCGTGATGAGCTGGTCGGAGCTGTCCCGGCTCAAGCCGGTGGCCCCGTCGATGGGCATGATGCTGGAGACCACGTCGCGGCGACTGTTCGAGACCAAGGGAATGGCGCACTACGGCAGCCCGGACAAGGACCCCGAGGTTCGGCTGCGCACGCTGGCCGATGCGGGTCGACTGTCCATCCCGTTCACCACCGGGCTGCTCGTCGGCATTGGGGAGAACCTGACCGAGCGCTCCGAGACCATCCACGCGATTCGCCGCGTGCACAAGGAGTTCGGGCACGTGCAGGAAGTCATCGTGCAGAACTTCCGCGCCAAGGACCACACCGCGATGGCGTCGTCACCGGATGCCGCCTTCGAGGACTTCATCGCGACGGTGGCGGTCACCCGCCTGGTGATGGGGCCCAAGATGCGCGTGCAGGCCCCACCGAACCTGGTGTCGCGCACGGAGTGTCTGGCGTTGGTCGGCGCCGGTGTCGACGACTGGGGTGGGGTATCGCCGGTGACACCCGATCACGTCAACCCGGAACGGCCGTGGCCGGGCTTGGACGAGTTGGCCGCCGTCACCGCCGAGGCCGGCTACGACCTGGTGCAGCGGCTCACCGCGCAACCGCAGTACGTGCAGGCGGGCGCGGCGTGGATCGACCCACGGGTGCGTGGGCACGTCGACGCGCTCGCCGACCCCGACACCGGGCTGGCGTTGGACATCAATCCAACCGGGCGGCCGTGGCAGGAGCCCGACGAGGCATGGGAGTCATTGGGCCGCACCGATCTCCATTCGGCGATCGACAGCACCGGCCGGCTGACCGACACCCGCAGCGACTTGGGCAGCGCGTTCGGTGACTGGGAGTCGATCCGGGAGAAGGTGAACGAACTCGCCGCCCGCGCACCTGAGCGCATCGACACCGACGTGCTGGCCGCGCTGCGCTCGGCCGAGCGGGATCCGGCAGGCCTCACCGACGACGACTACCTGGCGCTCGCCATGGCCGACGGGCCCGCACTGGATGCCGTTGCCGCCCTGGCAGATTCGCTTCGGCGCGACACCGTCGGCGACGACGTCACGTACGTCGTCAACCGCAACATCAACTTCACCAACATCTGCTACACCGGATGCCGGTTCTGCGCGTTCGCCCAACGCAAGGGTGACGCCGACGCGTACTCGCTGTCCGTCGAGGAGGTCGCCGACCGGGCGTGGGAGGCGCACGTGGCCGGGGCCACCGAGGTCTGCATGCAGGGCGGGATCGACCCCGAACTACCGGTGACGGGCTACGCCGACCTGGTGCGCGCCGTCAAGGCCCGGGTGCCGTCGATCCACGTGCATGCGTTCTCCCCGATGGAGATCGCCAACGGCGTGACCAAGAGCGGGCTTTCGATACGCGAGTGGCTGACCGCGCTGCGGGAGGCCGGTTTGGGGAGCATCCCGGGAACCGCGGCCGAGATCCTCGACGACGAGGTGCGCTGGGTCCTGACCAAGGGCAAGCTGCCGACGTCGATGTGGGTCGAGATCGTCACCACCGCACACGAAGTCGGCCTGCAGTCAAGCTCGACGATGATGTACGGGCACGTTGACAGCCCACGGCACTGGGTCGGGCATCTGCGGATACTGCGTGAGATCCAGGACCGCACAGGGGGATTCACGGAGTTCGTGCCGCTCCCGTTTGTGCACCAGAGCTCGCCGCTGTACCTGGCCGGCGGCGCACGGCCGGGGCCCACGCACCGCGACAACCGAGCTGTCCATGCGCTCGCGCGAATCATGCTGCACGGCAGGATATCCAACATCCAGACCAGCTGGGTCAAGCTGGGCACCGAGCGGACACAGGTCATGCTGCGCGGCGGGGCGAACGACCTCGGTGGAACGCTGATGGAGGAGACGATCTCGAGGATGGCCGGCTCGGAGTTCGGTTCGGCCAAGACCGTCGAAGAGCTCACGGCGATCGCCGCGGGGATCGGGCGCCCCGCGCGGCAGCGCTCCACGACCTACAAGCCGCTGGCGGCCTAGGGGTTTCGCGGCCGCGGCGGCCTCAATGCACGGCCAGGCAGTTCACGTCGTCGCCGGATCCGGCGGTGCCCTGCTTCTCGGTCACTACCCGGCCCGTGGCGTCCTCCACGACACGGCAGAACACGTTCGTTCCCCAGATCGCGTGTGGCTTCACCCCGACATGCGCGGGCGCGCCGGCGGGCACGACGTGATGAAACGTCTTGGGTGCCGGATCGTCGAAGTTACACTGATGGTCCGGGCGGGTGCCGCCGTTGACCTCGGCGACCTCGACGGCCATGCAACTCGGCGGGGTCCACGACAGTTCGGTGGTGTAGCTGCGCTCGATCCAGATGGGGTCGTCGGCACCGGCGATCGGGGCGGCGGCCATCGCGGATGAGGTGGCAAGCGCGCTGCAGGCCAACGCGAAGAATGCTTTGCGTGTGTTCGTCATTCGACCATTCGTATCGTGACCGGGGGGTCTGCCGTCAAGTCGGTGAACAGCCCAATTCGCTTGGACGGTCAGGCTTTTTCTTTGCCCTGTTCGGTG
Source organism: Mycolicibacterium pulveris (assembly GCF_010725725.1). Lineage (NCBI taxonomy): Bacteria > Bacillati > Actinomycetota > Actinomycetes > Mycobacteriales > Mycobacteriaceae > Mycobacterium > Mycolicibacterium pulveris. Next base: position 3,649,475 of record NZ_AP022599.1, read on the forward strand.
CGCGGCGAACTCTTCTTCGTAGCCCACGGCAGCCGGCTGCCGCCGCTTCGATTCGTGTGGGCTCGGCGTAAGTTGTGCGAGGCGGAAATAGCTGCGCGAACCGCGTGGCGTTTGCCGAATGCGGGTGCGCGAGCGTGCGCAAACTCGCGGAATTTCTCGGCGTGTCGGCCGCAGACCCGCACGCTCGGCGTATAGGGAGGTCAGGTTTTCAGCTGCATCCGCGGCATGGTCTCGTCGGGAACCACCAGGGCGACCACGGCTTCCAGCACCCAGAACACGAACGTCGACGCCAGGATCGCGATGCCGGGCAGCAACACCACCGGAATGGCGACGAGCACCAACAGCGCCAACGCGCCGGGCACGTCCTTACCCCATCCGGCGCCGCCCTTGCCCTGCACGATCGCCGCCATTCGCACCGCGGCCCACATGATCCAGCGCCGCAGCAGGCTGACGCCGTCGCGCTGCATCTGGCGGCGAAACCGGTAGTCGGCCTGCCGGCGGTCGCAGCCGGTGCGATCGGGGTAGCGCCACAGGTAGTCGTGGAGCACTGCTGCCCGGGCGTAACGGCCCGCGCGCGGAATGAACCAGGCGACCACGCCCGGCACCGAAACCAGGTCGGTGGCGAAGTCGTCGCACACCTCGAATTGCCGGTTGACACCGTCGAACTTCAGCGGCTGGGTGGTGCGCCACTCGTCCCAGGCGCTCTCCTTGAAGACCCTCTTGGTCGCGCGTAACGCGTCCAGCTCGTCGGCGGTGAGCTGGCGGACGTGGACGACGGCTTCTTTCTCGATCGGGGCACAGCGCTGCGTCATTCTGCAGGTATACCCGAAGCCAAGGCGCCGCGACGAGCGTCGTAACCCTCGTGAGTGTTCGCGAACGGTAAGACGCAGATCCGCCTACAGCCGGGCCGCCAACTCGGTGCCCTGCCGGATCGCGCGCTTGGCGTCCAGCTCGGCGGCCAGCGCCGCGCCGCCGATGACGTGCGGTGTGATTCCGTGGCGTTCCAGCCCGTCCTCGAGCTCGCGCACGGACTCCTGACCCGCGCAGATCACCACGTTGTCCACTTCGAGCAACCGCGGACCGGCGCGATGCGGACCGAAGCTGATATGCAGGCCGTCGTCGTCGACACGTTCGTAGTTCACGCCGGAGAGTTGTTGCACTCCTTTGGCTTTCAGCGAGGCCCGGTGCACCCAGCCCGTCGTCTTACCGAGCCGTTTACCTTGTGCTCCCTTGGTGCGCTGCAGCAGGAACACCTCGCGAGCCGGCGCGGCGGGCCGCGGTGTGGTCAACGCGCCGCGCGCCTCTTGCGGGTCGACGACGCCCCATTCGGCCTTCCACTCCTTGAGGTTCAGGGTGGGGGATTGGTCGGTGACCAGGAACTCGCTGACGTCGAAACCGATGCCGCCGGCGCCGATGACGGCCACGGTCCTGCCGACCGGGGCGCCCGTGATGACCTCGGGGTAGGGCAGCACCTTCGGATGGTCGATGCCGGCGATGTCCGGAATCCGCGGTCGCACACCGGTGGCCAGCACCACGTCGTCGTATCCGCGCAGCGCCGCGACGTCGGCGCGGGTGCCCAGCCGTACGTCGACGTCGTGCTTGGCCAGCATCGTCGTGTAGTAGCGGATCGTCTCGGTGAACTCCTCCTTGCCGGGAATTCTGCGGGCCAGATCGAACTGGCCGCCGATGGTCTCGCTGGCCTCGATCAACGTCACGCGATGACCCCGTTGCGCCGCGGTGACGGCCGCGGCGAGCCCGGCCGGCCCCGCGCCGACCACCGCAATGCGTTTGGGCCGCCGCGTCGGGGACAGCACCAACGTGGTCTCGTGTCCGGCCCGCGGATTCAACAGGCACGACACGGTTTTGTGGGCGAACGCGTGATCCAGGCAGGCCTGGTTACAGGAGATGCACGTGTTGATCTCGTCGGCGACACCGGACGCGGCCTTGCGCACCCAGTCCGGGTCGGCCAGCAGCGGGCGTGCCATCGAGATCAGCTGGACGTGACCGTCGGCAAGGATCTGCTCGGCGGCCTGCGGCATGTTGATCCGGTTGGACGCCACCACAGGGATGCTGACGTGTTCGGCCACCGCATTGCTGATGGCGACGAACGCGCTGTTGGGCACCGAGGTGACGATGGTGGGCACCCGCGACTCGTGCCAACCGATGCCGGTGTTGATGAGCGTCGCGCCCGCTGCCTCCACTTCGCTTGCCAGGGCCAGTATTTCGTCCCAGCTCTGGCCGTCTTCGACGAAGTCGGCCATGGACATGCGATAGCAGATGATGAAGTCGTCGCCGACGGCGGCGCGGGTGCGGCGCACGATCTCCACGGGAAAGCGGCGGCGGTTCTCCGGTGTGCCGCCCCAGGAGTCGGTGCGTTTGTTCGTCCGCGGAGCCAGGAACTGGTTGAGCAGATATCCCTCGCTGCCCATGATCTCGACGCCGTCGTAGCCGGCGTCTCGCGCCAGCACCGCGCACCGGACGAAATCGGCGATGGAGCCATTTACGTCACGCAGCATCCGCGGCCGAAACGGGTTGATCGGCGCCTTGATCGCCGATGCGCTGACCGAAAACGGATGGTAGGCATAGCGTCCGGCGTGCAGGATCTGAAGCAGGATTTTGGCGCCCTCGTCGTGCACCGCGCCGGTGATCCTGCGGTGCCGACGCGCGTCGGACGACGACAGCATCTGCGCGGCGAACGGAAGCAGCCAGCCGGTCCGGTTCGGCGCATACCCGCCGGTGATGATCAGGCCGACGCCGCCGCGGGCGCGTTCGGCGAAGTACTCGGCGAGCCGGCCGGTGTCGCGGGCGCGGTCCTCCAGGCCGGTGTGCATAGATCCCATCACGACACGGTTGCGTAGGGTGGTGAACCCAAGATCCAACGGCGACAACAGTTTCGGATAGCTCACGTGGCCTCCAATGCCGTGGCCACTTCATCGAGCCACTCGATTGCGCTCTCCTCGGCGCGGATGCCGCCGCGCAACACCAGGTACTGGTGCAGCGCGCTGCCGCGCAGGCTCGCCGGGTTGGGGAACTGCCGCTTCTCGAAACCCCGGTAGGTGTCGAGGAGGTCGGCCCGCTCGGCCCGCAGTGCGCACACCTGCGCACGCAGTACAGACACATCGCCATAGGCGGCGCCACGCATCTTCACCGCGAGCTCGCGGGTGCGGTTGTCGGCCACGGCGCTGCCCCGCCCGGACAACGGCTCGGAGATCCAGCGGGCCAATTCGGCACGGCCCGCGTCGGACACCGTGTAGACCTTCTTGTCCGGTCGCCCCTGTTGGACGACGGGCGTCACATGCACCCAGCCGTCGGCCTCCATGGTCCGCAGGGTGCGGTAGATCTGCTGATGCGATGCGGCCCAGAAGTAGCCGATGGAGCGGTCGAAGCGGCGGGCGAGCTCATATCCGGAGCCGGCCTGTTCGCACAGGGCCACGAGGATGGCGTGGGGAAGGGCCACGCCGCGAAACTCTAGAGCGCCGGCCAGCCATATGCAACTTGTTGCACTGCATCAAGATGCATAGGGAGGCACGCTAGGCGGCCTGTATGTGCAACGTTTAGTATCAGTAACCACGCGCCACCCTTAGCCGAGGGCGAGCGCGCCATAAGGCACACTGAGACAACCGTCCAAGAACTAGCAGCCCCGCTGGACAGGAGATCGAGGAGCAACCTGTGACGTACACGATTGCCGAACCCTGCGTCGACGTCAAAGACAAGGCGTGTATCGAGGAGTGCCCTGTCGACTGCATCTACGAGGGCGCACGCATGCTGTACATCCACCCGGACGAATGCGTCGACTGCGGCGCGTGCGAGCCGGTCTGCCCGGTTGAGGCCATCTACTACGAAGACGATGTGCCTGAACAGTGGAGCGAGTACACGCAGATCAACGCTGACTTCTTCGCTGAGCTGGGTTCGCCCGGCGGTGCGTCCAAGGTCGGTATGACCGAGAACGACCCACAGGTCGTCAAGGATCTGCCGCCCCAAGGCGAGGACTGATAACGGTTCGTCGGCCCCGAGAGCGCGTGTCGGCGTCACTGCCGGTGTTCCCGTGGGACACCCTGGCCGACGTCACCGCGCAGGCCCGGTCGCACCACGACGGCATCGTCGACCTGTCGGTCGGAACCCCGATCGATCCGGTCGCCCCGGTGATCCGTGAGGCGTTGGCGGCGGCCAGCGCCGCGCCGGGCTATCCGACGACGGCGGGCACCCCGGCGCTGCGGGAAGCGGCCGTCGCGGCGCTGGCCCGGCGGTACGGCGTCACCGGGCTGTCCGAAGCGGCCGTGCTGCCGGTGATCGGCACCAAGGAACTGATCGCTTGGCTGCCGACACTGTTGGGGATCGGGCCGCAGGACACCGTTGTGGTGCCCGAATTGGCCTATCCCACTTACGATGTGGGCGCTCGTCTGGCCCGAGCGCAGGTGCTGCGCGCGGACTCGCTCACGCAGTTGGGACCGCAGTCGCCTGCCCTGGTGTACATCAACTCGCCGAGCAACCCGACCGGCAAGGTCCTGGGCCTCGACCACCTGCGCAAGGTCGTCGGCTGGGCCCGCGAGCGCGGTGTGCTGATCGCTTCCGACGAGTGCTATCTCGGGCTGGGCTGGGACGCCGAGCCGCTGTCGGTGCTGCATCCCTCGGTGTGCGACGGCGACCACACCGGGCTGTTGGCGGTGCACTCGCTGTCCAAGTCGTCGTCGCTGGCGGGCTACCGGGCCGGATTCGTGGCGGGAGACCCGGTGGTCGTCGCCGAGCTGCTGGCGGTGCGCAAGCACGCCGGCATGATGGTGCCGACGCCGGTGCAGGCCGCGATGGTGGCCGCGCTGAGCGACGACGAGCACGAACGCCAACAGCGTGCCCGCTATGCGCGGCGCCGCGACGTGTTGCTGCCGGCGCTGCGGGCGGCCGGATTCACCGTCGACAACTCCGAAGCCGGGCTGTATCTGTGGGCGACGCGCGGCGAACCGTGCCGAGAAACCCTCGCGTGGCTCGCGCAGCGCGGAATCCTGGTCGCCCCCGGCGAGTTCTACGGCCCGGGTGGGTCGCACCATGTGCGCGTCGCATTGACCGCGCCCGACGAGCGGATCAACGCTGCCGCGCAGCGGCTTTCGGTGTGAACCGAAGTCGAAAGTGCGGTTTCATACGCGACATGCCGGGCTGCGCGTATGAAACCGCACAATCGCAACCGCCTACTGCTGCTCTTCGGTGATCTCCTCTTCGACGGTCACCTCGGTCTCGGTTTCGGTCTCTTCGGCGACGACCTCTTCTTCGACGATCACTTCGGGAGCGGCGGCGCCGTCGGTCCAGATCAACAGATCCCGGCCGCCGGCGTTGTAGACGATGCTGTTCGGAGCCGGGCCCGTGACGTCGAAGAACAGTTCGCCCTCCGATGATGCGCCCTCGGTGAGGGTGGCGGGGTTGACGCCCTCGGGGGTCGGGACGGTGAAGACCGCGCGATAGGTCTCACCGCTGGCGGCGCGAGCGTTGAAGTTGGCGATGATCGGCGTGACCGTGCCCCGGACCGCGGTGACGGTCGCGTCCGCCTCATACAGGGTGCCTACCGGCTGGTAGCCCGGCAGCACGTCGTCGCTGGGCTCCAGTTCGCCCACGGTCCAGCCCGTTACGACGGCGCCGTTGGCGTCGACGAGCTCTTGCGTCGCGCCGAACGAGGTGGTCGTCGGATAGCTGTCGGCGGCGGCCATTGGCGCCGTGGCGATTCCGAGCGCCGCGATACCCGCGACTGCCATTGGTGTCATAATGCTGGTTTTCATGTGTACTCCAAATCGGTCGAAGGGATGCTGACGAGAACACGGCCGCGCCAACCGCACTCGCGGCCGTCTACGCAAGCTTAGTATCCACGATTGGCGACATCGTCAAGCGGTAGCGCGCAGATTCAGTGACAACAGCAGTCGCGCATCGGGATCCGAAAGTGATGTCGACAACAATTGCTCGGCGCGGCGCACCCGGTAACGAACGGTGTTGGGGTGCACGTGCAACCGCTCGGCCACGGCGGCGACATCTCCGAAACCGTCGAGGTAAGCATGCAGCGTATCGGCGAGAACGGGGTCGTGGTCCCGTAATTCGCGCACCCGAGGGTCGAGCAAGCGGTCATCGGCGCTGATCAACGTCACGATCTCGTCGAGCAGCACGGCGGTGCGTGCCTCGGCAACGGAGGTCACCTCTCCGAACGCCACCGGATGGCGTTCCGCGCTGTCCAGGGCACGGTCGATCTCGGCGCGCGCCTGCGCCGCCGCCCCCAAACCCGCTACCGGAGCGGCGATCACGGCTCGCAGCGAAAGCCCCAACTCGGCATGCAGGCTCGCGATCGTTCCCCGCAACCAGGAGGTCACCGACGTGGTGCGACTGGTCTGGGGCAACAGCACATACACCCGTGAGCCGTTCGACGCGACCAAGGCGTCGCTGCGGAAAGCGCTGGCACTCAAGGCCAGGACATCGGCGAGCCGGCTGTGGTGGGACGCGGTGTCAAACCCGATGACGGCGACCCGGCCGTCGGCGACGACGTCGAGTTCGCGTGCAACAGCGCCGACGTCGACGTCGGCGCCGGTCAGCCCCAACAGTTCCTGGACGCGCCGTGTATGCGTCGACGGCCGCGCCGCCAGCCGGGACATGATCCGGGCCGCCAATACCGCGGCCCCGCGCAAGATTTCCTCGGCATCGTCCGACAGTGGCCGGGAGCCTTGTTGCACCCAGATCGTGCCCGCGAACTCCGGCGGCCGGCGTTGATCGACGGCGGGAAGATGTATCCCGATCGCCAGCCGCGGCCGCAGGCCCAATTCGGGGCGCGCGGCCACCGACACCACGTCGTCGCCGGCGCGCAGCGCGTCGAAAATGCCCCACTGGCTTAGCCATTCGAGATGCTCCGGCGGACCGGCGCGGCCCAGGATCGACAGCCGGCGCAGTTCGTCGGCCTCCTCGTTGGATGCGGAGTAGGCCAGCACGTGGGACTGCGCATCCTCGATGCTCACCATGCCGTGCACCCGGTCGGCGGTCGACTGCGCCAGCCCGAAAAGGTCGGTTCCGGAGTCGTACCAGGGGTCGGCGCGGTTGCCGTGGTGCTCGAAGACGTGGTCGACCAAGCGGTACAACCGCTCCCACCGGGCTCGCGGGTCGACAGCGACCACCGCGATGCCCGAGGCCGTCGCCCGCGCGATGAGCGCGTCGGACGGGTTCTTGACGAAAATTGCCGTCGGCGCCGCGCCCTGTCGGTCGATCCAGCGCACGGCGTCCGCGTCGTGCATGCCCAGCAGGAAAAACACGTCGGCCGCGCCGGCGCCTGCGGCCAGTCCCAGCGTGACGTCGTCCTGATCGATCAGCGCGGCCGAGGCGACGGGCAGATCCAGGCCGCGCGGCGCCTGGATCAACTGCACCAGCGTGGCGTCCAGCGCGAGCAGCAATTTTCCGAGGCTGACACCGTCGGCCCTCATATTGTGTGATCTTACTAGTCCAACCCGCTGTCTTTGTCTGATCGGCTAAGTCATGCCGCGCCAGATTCGGCCATCCTTGGCGCATGGATGCCATCACCGACGTGCCCCTGCCGGCCAACGAGGTCGTGCTCGACTACGCGCCGGGTTCGGCGGAACGCGCCGGCCTCACCAAAGCTCTCGAGACGGGGGCCGGCGAGCCGATCGACCTGCCGCACGTCATCGGCGGCACCCACCGGATGGGCGACGGGGACCGGGTCGCCGTCGTCCAGCCACACCGGCACGCGGCCCGGCTGGGCACCTTCACCAACGCCACGCACGCTGATGCCGCCGCCGCCATCGACGCCGCAATGGCCGCCAAACCGGCCTGGGAGGCCACTCCCTTCGACGAACGCGCCGCGGTGTTCTTGCGCGCCGCCGATCTGCTGGCCGGGCCCTGGCGGGCGAAGCTGTGCGCGGCCACCATGCTCGGCCAGTCCAAATCCGCCTACCAGGCAGAGATCGACGCCGCGTGCGAGCTGATCGACTTCTGGCGGTTCAACGTCGCGTTCGCCCGAAAAATTCTGGCGCAGCAGCCGATCAGCGGCCCGGGAGTGTGGAACCGCACCGACTACCGGCCGCTGGAGGGTTTCGTCTACGCGATCACGCCGTTCAACTTCACCGCGATCGCGAGCAACCTGCCCACGGCCCCGGCGCTGATGGGCAACACCGTGGTGTGGAAGCCGTCCCCCACGCAGACGTTCGCGGCCTATCTGACCATGCAGCTGCTCGAGGCGGCCGGCCTGCCCCCAGGGGTGATCAACCTGCTGACCGGTGATGGGATCGCGGTTTCCGATGTGGCGCTGGAGGACCCGAGGCTCGCGGGTATCCACTTCACCGGCTCGACGACGACGTTTCAGCACCTGTGGCGGTCGGTCGGCGCCAACATCGGCCACTATCACAGCTATCCGCGGCTGGTCGGGGAAACCGGCGGCAAGGATTTCGTCGTCGCGCATTCCAGCGCCCGCCCGGACGTCCTGCGCACGGCACTGATTCGCGGCGCGTTCGACTACCAGGGGCAGAAATGCTCGGCGGCGTCGCGGGCGTTCATCGCCCGCTCGGTGTGGCAGCAGATGGGCGACGACTTCCTCTCGGCCACCGAGGAACTGCGCTACGGCGACGTCGCCGACCTGAGCAATTTCGGCGGCGCGTTGATCGACGACCGCGCGTTCACCAAGAGCGTCAAGGCCATCGAACGGGCGAAGAGCGCTGCCCACGTCACGATCGCGGTCGGCGGCGAATACGACGACAGCGTCGGCTATTTCGTCCGCCCGACAGTGCTGCTGTCCGATGACCCGACCGACGAGGCGTTCAGCACCGAGTACTTCGGGCCGATTCTGGCGGTACATGTGTATCCCGACGACGACTACGACCGTATCCTCGACGTCGTCGACACCGGCGCCAAGTACGCGTTGACAGGGGCGGTGATCGCCGATGACCGCTCCGCGGTTCTGCGTGCCGAGCAGCGGCTACGCCACGCCGCGGGCAACTTCTACGTCAACGACAAGCCCACCGGAGCCGTCGTCGGCCAGCAGCCGTTCGGTGGGGGGCGCGCCTCGGGGACCAACGACAAGGCCGGGTCGATGCTGAACCTGCTGCGCTGGACGTCGGCCCGGTCGGTCAAGGAGACGTTCGTGCCGCCCACCGACCACAACTATCCCCACATGGAGCGCTGATGGGTGTCTTCGAACGTGTCGCGCGCCCGGCGATCCTGGCCGCCGGCCACTCAGAGCGGTTGCGTCGAAACGCCGAGCGGCTGCCCGTCGCGCGCGAGGTCGTGCATCGCTTCATCGCGGGTGAAACGGTCGAGTACGCGCTCGATACCGTTGCGCACCTGCGTAACTCGGGCCGCATGGTGTCGGTCGACTATCTGGGTGAAGATGTCACCGACATCGATGCCGCCAACCAGACAGTCGACGCGTACCTCAGGTTGCTCGACGCGCTCGGGACCCGTGTGGAGTCAGCGGACGAGGTTCGGCCGCTGGAGGTATCGGTGAAGCTGTCGTCGCTCGGCCAGGCGCTGCCGCGCGACGGCGACAAGATCGCACGGGACAACGCCCGCGTCATCTGCGCGCGTGCCCAACAGGTCGGAGTGTGGGTGACGGTGGATGCCGAGGATCACCGCACCACCGACTCGACGCTGTCCATCGTGCGCGACTTGCGCGTCGAATTCGACTGGCTCGGCACGGCGTTGCAGGCCTACCTCAAACGCACCGAGGAAGACTGCCGCGACTTCGTGGCGGCCGGTGCGCGGATCCGGTTGTGCAAGGGCGCCTACGACGAGCCCGCTTCGGTGGCGTACCGCGACCGCGACGACGTCACCGCTTCCTATCTGCGCTGTCTGCAGATACTGATGGCCGGCGACGGCTATCCCATGGTCGCCACCCATGACCCCGTGATCGTGAACGCGGTACCCGAAGTCGCAGCCCAGAGTGGCAGGGGTACAAACGATTTCGAGTACCAGATGCTCTACGGTGTCCGCGACCCCGAACAGCGTCGCCTGGCTGACGACGGCAACCGCGTCCGCATCTATCTGCCGTTCGGCACCCAGTGGTACCCGTATTTCATGCGCCGCCTGGCTGAACGGCCGGCCAACCTCGCGTTCTTCCTACGTGCGTTGGTCGAGCGCGGACACTAGACGGGGTATGCGGCGACCGGCATCGTGACGGTGCCGCGGCACGGTCCGGAAAGGATGTCGGTGCGCCACGTTCCGAACATCGACCCGTCGACATCGGGAGCGTAGAAGACGCGGGACTGCGCAGGCGCGTACTCCCTGGGTAACCCGTCACCGCGGAAGCACTCCCACTGCCAGTTGTACGAGTACTGCCACCGCGACCCGTCCCAGGTGTAGCGGACCGGTTGGGGGATGGTCGGATTGCTCGGTGCCGGACCCTCCACGACGGTGGCGACGCACAGCCCGCTCGAACAGTCGGTGGAGAGCACATACTGGGCGCTGAAGTCCGGCTCGGCCTGCGCGGCGGCCACACTGGTGCCCATCTTCTCGGACGCGAAGGTGACGATGTGATAGCGCCCGTTCCATTGCGCGTCTGCCGCCAGGGCGGCCGGCATCGCCGAAACGCCAAGCCCTGTCGCGCAGACAAGACCGAGCAGCACGCTGGTCAAGCGACGGGCAGACATGCCCGCCAGCCTATTTGGCACGCTCGTCAAAACGCGCCATGACACGGTTGGCCGGAGGCTACGAGAGGGTCACAGATTCGTATCGGCGCACAAGCGCCCTCGCGAGTTGGTTCGTTGTCAGAATCTCGGCTTGCCGGGATATCACCTGGAACAGGCTCAAGTCGTGCGCATGCAGGTCGGCGTCGCCGGTGCAGTCGCTCAACACGATAAGCCGGTAGTCCCGATCGGCTGCTTCACGGACCGTGGTAAGAACCGCACCGCTCGTGTGGACGCCGGCGAGAATCAATGTGGTGACGCCCAGGTTGGTCAGCTGCTCGTCGAGGTTCGTCGTCGAGAACACGCCCAGCCTGGTCTTGCGCAGAGCGATGTCCTCGTCGAGGATCGCGATCGCGGGATGCAGGTCGGTGCTCGGCATCCCGTTACGGAAGCGCCTGTCTTGTCGCCACTTTGAGGCTTCGGAGTTGGTTGACGGGATCGCGAGGTAGTCGAGTTCGTCCAAGGCTGTCCGGACGAAGGCCAGATGACCACCGTGGCGGCGGACCGCGTCGACCGCCGCGTTCGTCCGGAACAGCAGGTCGTCGGCATCCGCGACGCCATCCAATGCCTCTGGTTGACAGTCGATCACCACCAGTGCGCACTGGCTGGCGTCGATACCGTCGATCCAGGCGGGGGAGTGGGTCCGAACCAGAGACCGAGCCGGTCGCGATCGCCAGGTTCGCCATACCGCGGTGCCACGCATGAGTTTCCCTTTCGGAGGGGCCTTCTGTCAGGACGCTGAGAGTTCAGGTCCATTCCATCGGGTCGTGATCAGACGGACAACGGAGCGGAATTCAGATGATGACCGGTATATCCGTACCGTCGATCAGCGCGCGGTCCAGCCGCCGTCGACGGCGAGGACCTGTCCGGTGATGAAAGATCCCGCGTCGCTGGCCAGTAGTAGCAGCGCGCCGCACAGCTCGCCGGCCCGGCCGGCGCGTGCCATCGGGGTGTTACGCCTGATATAGGCACCGCCGGCGTCATCGTCGAGCAAGTCGGTGGTGAGTTCGCTGGGGAAGAAGCCCGGCGCCAGGGCGTTGACGCGCACATTGTGCCGCGCCCATTGCACAGCCAGCTCGCGGGTGAGGTTGATCAACCCGCCCTTGGACGCGCAGTAGGCGGCCTGTCGGTTGGGCGCCGCGGCGACCAGCCCGAGGATCGAGGCGACGTTGATGATGCTGCCGCGACCACGTTCGATCATGGTCCGGCCGACGAGCTGGGTGAGTTGGAACGCGCCAATCAGGTTGACGCCCAACACGTATTGGAAGTCGTCGAGATTCTCGTCTTCCGCCCGTGCGGGTACGCTCGTTCCGGCGTTGTTGACCAGGATGTCGACCGCACCCACACGCTGCTGCACCTCGTCGTGCGCGACTTTCACGGCGACGGGATCGGCGACGTCGCAGGACACGGCGGTCAGCTCGGGGTTCGCATCGCACAGGGCTTGGAGGCGGTCGGCACGGCGCGCGGCGACGACCACTTTCGCTCCTGCGGCCTGTAGCGCCAGCGCGAACTGTACGCCCAACCCGCTCGAAGCGCCGGTGACCAGCGCGGTGCGGCCGGAGAGATCGAACATCCGATCGGGTGGTAGCGCAGCGGGGAGCTCGACGATGGATGTTTGAACGGTCATCGAAATCAGTTGTCGCCCTTCATCTCTATGGCTATATCGATCCACGACTGCATTGGTAGGCCGGCAAGGGCCACCGCGGTATCGCCGAGCACGGCGCGGCCCATGACGAGAGCTCGGGTGGCGCAGCCGGCGTTATCGGCCGCGATCACCAGGGCGTCCGGTGACTCGCTGAACGTGCCACCGGGAAGGAAGGAGGCGTAACCGTGCGCGACGGCGGCCGCCGCGACGGCCAGACTGGTTGCGAGCTCGGGAGTTACGCCGGGAATCTCAGAGGCCGGGCCGAGAAATGCCTCGACGACAGGTCGCGCGGGCTCGGTCAGCCTGGTGTTGGTCCCCATGAAGACCTCCTTGGCGAAGAGGACCTCGAACAACGCCGGCTGCAGCGCGGCGAACTCGACATAGGCGCGGGCTGCACGCACCAATCGCTCGGTTGGATCCTTCTCGGTGCCGACCACGGAGGTGATGTGCGCCGCGAGTACCTCGCATGCTCGGACGGCGATCTCGGTGAGGAGGTCCTTGCGGTCGGCGAAGTGGCGGTATGGCGCGCCGGGGCTCACGTCGAGCCGTCGGCACGCTTCGGCGATCGAGAAGGTTGCGACGCCATCGCGGCTGATGAGCTCCACCGAGACGTCGATGAGTGCATCCCGCAAATTCCCGTGGTGGTATGAGCGGCGCTTCGAGTCGCTCGGTTGTCCGGTTGTGTCGCTGACCACCCCTGAATGTTAATGGCAATCACATTGCCCGGCAACCCTGACCGGACCTCGCGGACAGGGTGTCTTGCATCACATGTGAGAGTCACTTACAATCCGCGATGTAAGAACCCGTTACATCAGCACCGATGCCAGGAGGTCCCATGGGCAAGCCGGAAACGTCACTGGTCAGATCGCTCCAGCGCGGGCTGCAGATCATGAACATGGTCGCCGCCGAAGGCCCGGTGAACGCGAAAACCGTCGCTCGCGCGGTGGGGGTCCAGTTGCCGACGGCCTACCACCTGCTTCGGACGCTGATCCACGACAAATATCTTGTACGCCTCGACGACGGCACCTACGTGCTCGGTGAGATGTGTCGGGCCGACTTGCCGGCCGCTCGCGCGGTCAGCGGTCGCGACGTCCTGGCCGAGTGCAGCTAACACATGACGACCGAATCGGCAGGCTCGCCGACCCTGATTCAGAGCCTCCAACGCGGCATGCGTCTGGTGGAGGCTGTCGCCGAACACAGCGCGCTGACTGCGCGTGAACTCAGTGACCGCACCGGCATCGTGCTGCCGACCACCTATCACCTGCTGCGCACCCTCGTGCACGAAGGGTATCTGCAGCGGTCCGCCGACGGTCGGTACTCGCTGGGAGATCAAATGACCTCGGTCACCCAACTGGAAACCCGGGCCCGCAGTCTGCGGATGGTCCGCGCGGCGATGACTGAGCTCGCCGCACAGGCCCGCGGTGATGTGACCCTCGGCATGCTCCGCGGGGCCGACATCGTGGTGACCGACTTCGTGGCGGGTCCGTGTCCGCAACGGTTCGAATGCTGGCCGGGACTGATCATTCCGGGGCATGCCACCGCGATCGGCAAGAACATCTTGTCCCGGCTGCCCGGGCAGCGACGCGAACACTATCTCGCGACCCATCCGCTCGATGCGCTCACCACGCACACGGTTACGACGAGCTGGCGGCTGGAGCAAGAGCTCACACCCGTTGCCGTAAACCACAGCGACCAGCAATATCACTACGGAATAACCTGTGCCGCAACGGCTGTGCACGATGGTATCCAGTACCGCGCACTGGGCATCGCGTTCGGCTCCAATAGGGCGGCACGCGCCGTCGCACGGGTCGATGAGCTGATCGGCCAGGCGGCCGCACAGATCTCCGACGCGATGCTTCTCTCCGCGGCCGGCGACGACGCCGCCGTCGCCATCTGAAATAGCTCTGCTTGTCGCAAGCCCCGGTGCCGCAGTTCACTCGACAAGGGGCTGGTTTGCCCGACTTCGAGTGATGAACGGAGACGGAGTTGCAGTGCGCGACAACATGATCAAGAGTGAGTCCACCGTCGTCGGCTTGCTCCGGAAGTGTGTCGAAGACCACCCCGACTCCCGGTACCTCGACATCGCCGGAGATACCTACACGTACGCCCAGGTGTGGGAGAGGGCCCGCGATTTCGCCGGCATCCTGCACTCGTGCGGTGTGCGCCGGGGCCAGACGGTGGTGAGCATGCAAGACACCCACATCGACGCCGTCGCATCGTGGTTCGGCGCCAACATGCTCGGGGCGGTGTGGGTCGGAACGAACACGGCACTGCGCGGAGAGTTCCTTCGGCATGTCCTCGCCGACACCGGTGCCGCGGTGGTGGTCGCCGAACCGGACCTGATCGACCGAATCGTCGCGATCGGCCCAGAGTTGTGCCACGTCGATCTGGTCCTGCAACGCGGATGTGAACCACCCCGGGTTTCGCCGGACCTGCGGGTGGAGGGTCTCGACGATTATCGCGGGCGGCCGGCGCCGGAGCCGTACCTCGGCACCGCCGACGACCTCATGTGCCTGACGTATACGGGCGGCACGACCGGCCCCTCGAAGGGCTGCATGATCACTCACGGTTATGCGATCAACATCGCTCGATGCGGACTCATCCAGACTCAACGGCGCAGTGACGAGGTGAACTGGAATCCGCTGCCGATGTTTCACCTCAATGTGCTGTCGATGACCCTGATCGCGACCATGTTGATCGGCGGGAGTGCGGCCCTGGCGCAACGGTTTTCCGCATCCCGGTTCTGGCCGGAAATCGAGCGGACAGGTGCGCGCGTCGTCAACCTGATCGGTGGGCTGCCCGCCATCATCGCCCAGCTTCCGGACACCCCCGAGATGGCCCGCTGCTTCGGCCAGATCCGCATGGTACACGCGGTGCCCTTCCCGGAAACCCTGCAGCAGGTGTGGCGGGAGCGGTTCGGCGTGAAGACGCCTGGTGCGAAGGGCTACGGCATGACCGAAGTCTTCCCCATCACCTACCAGGCGCCGGACGAGCAAGCGCCGGCGGAATCGGCAGGCCGGGTCAATCCGGATCTGGAGGTGCGCATCGTCGACGACCACGACAACGAGGTCAAGACCGGTGAGGTCGGCGAAGTGGTGTGTCGACCACGGCGCAGCAATGTGATGTTCCAGGGGTACTGGCGTCGGCCGCAGGCCACCGTGGATGCCACCCGCAACCTCTGGTTTCACACCGGGGATCTAGGCCGCTTCGACGCGGCCGGCTACTTCTACTTCGCTGACCGCAAGAACGACTATCTCCGCAGGCGCGGTGAGAACATCTCCAGCCAGGAACTCGAGGCCACGTTCCTGGCGCACGACGACATTGTGGCCGTTGCGGTGCACGCCGTGCCCTCCGAGTTGACCGAGGATGACGTCAAGATCACCGCAGTGCTGCGCCGGGGTGCCCGGCTCACCCCGGACGAACTCTTCGAATGGTGCAAGGAGCGAGTGCCGTATTTCGCGCTGCCGCGGTACATCGAGTTCCGCGACGGCTTACCCGTGAGCCCGCTGGGCCGGGTGCACAAACACCTCCTGCGGGACCAGGGTTGCACGCCGACGACCTGGGACCGTGACGCCGCAGGCGCGTCATGGGAGCGACGATGAGCGACCAGTTCGCGGCGTCAGCGCCCAGACAGCGCGATCAGTGCGCGATCGTCGGCGTCGGCACCACGGACTACAGCTTCAACTCCGGACGGTCCACCCTGACGTTGGCCGCTCAGGCCGGCAGCGCCGCCATCGCCGACGCCGGGCTCGAACCCGCGGACATCGACGGCATCGTGCGATGCGAGATGGACGAAGTGCTGCATGCCGATCTGGCCGCGACGCTCGGCCTGCCCAACGTCGCCTTCTGGGCCGCGGGCAGCTGGGCCGGTGCCGCGCCGTGCGGCATGGTCGGGTTGGCCGTCAGCGCGATCTGCGCTGGACAGGCCAACAACGTGTTGGTGTTCCGGTCGCTCAACGGACGGTCGGGCCGCCGGTTCGGGCGCGAATGGGCCAGCGGTGACGCCGTCGGGGGAGGGGGCTCGTATCTTGAGTTTCTCGCTCCGTACGGGCTGCAGTCACCCGGCATGGCCTATGCGCTGTTCGCCCGCAAACACATGCTCGACTTCGGAACCACCAGTGAGCACCTCGGCCACATCGCCGTCACCTGCCATCGGCGCGCGAACGAGAACCCGGCCGCCCAACGCTACGGGCGTCCCCTGTCCATGGCGACCTACCTGCAATCGCGAATGATCGCTGATCCGCTGCGCCGCTTCGATTTCTGCTTGGAAACCGATGGTGCGGCCGCGGTCGTCGTCTCCGCGGCCGAGCGGGCTCGCGATCTCGCCAAGCCCACCGTATTGATTCGAGCAGTGGCCCAGGGTGACGAATCGACGCCACGCCAGGGCGGGCTATGGGGCAACCTCCTCACGGGACCGCTCACGAACGCCAGTAGCACGCTGGCAAAGCGGCTGTATCGTCTGGCCGGTCTGGGGCCGCACGACATCGACGTCGCACAGTTCTACGACTGTTTCACCATCACCGTGCTGATGCAGCTCGAGGACTACGGATTCTGCAAGCGCGGCGAAGGCGGTCCATTCGCAGCGAGCGGAGCGCTCGACATCGATGGCACATTGCCCATCAACACCTCCGGCGGAAACCTGGCCGACGGCTACATACACGGTCTCAGTCACATCGTCGAAGGCGTCCGCCAGTTGCGTGGCGAGTCGACAGCACCGGTCGCCGGTGCCGAGACCTGCCTGGTCACATCCGGCATGCCAGGTCCCGGCTCCAGCGCGCTGATTCTGCGGAGAGACCAATGAGCACGCCCTGCGACACAGGAGAACGATTGTGAGTCAACCGATTTACATTCTGGGCGGATGGCAGTCCGACTTCGCGCAGAAGGCCCCGGGCGGTGAGTTCTTCCCGCTCATCGAATCCGCTGTGACCGGAGCCCTCGACGATACCGGTGTCGATGCATGTGATATCGACGTCAGCCACGTAGGGAACTTCGCTGGCGAAATATTCACCGGCCAAGGCCAACTCGGTGGATTGGTGGCGGCGGTCCACCATGGCCTCGCAGGCAAACCGGCGTCGCGGCACGAGGCGGCATGCGCATCAGGCAGCATGGCGGCGCTCGCGGCGATGGCCGACCTCGAAAGCGGCCGTTACGACTGCGCACTGGTAGTCGGCGCCGAGGTGCTGCGCAACGTGGGTGGTCAGGACGCCGGTCTGAGGCTGGGCGCAGCAGCCTGGGTCGGACGCGAGGTGGTGGACGAACCCTATCCGTGGCCGTCGATGTTCGGTCGGATCGGTGAGGAGTACGACCGGCGTTACGGACTCGACCACGCCCATCTCGGCCGTATCGCCGAGATCAATTTCGATAACGCCAAACTGAACCCACGCGCACAGACTCGGAGTTGGGAGGTGGCCACCGAATCCTTCTACGAGGACGACGAACTCAACCCAGTGGTGGCCGGGCCGCTACGGCGCCAGGACTGCAGCCGCATCACCGATGGTTCGGCCGCGGTGATTCTGGCCTCGCACCGGTTTGCGCAGAGTTGGGCCCGCCACCACAGCGTCGACCTCGCCGAGGTGCCACGCATCCTCGGCTGGGGACACCGCACGGGAACGATGCTTCTCGAGGACAGGCTCGCCGGGAGCGCCGACGATGAGTACGTTTTTCCACATCTGCGTCAGGCGATTTTGGATGCCTACCGCAGAGCGGGTATCACCGGGCCCGACGACCTCGACGTGCTGGAGACCCACGACTGCTTCTCGGTGTCGGAATACGTCGCCATCGACCACTTCGGAATCACCCCGGCGGGTAAGGCGTGGCAGGCAGTGGAGGACGGGACGATCGAACGCGACGGGTCCCTGCCGGTGAATCCCAGCGGGGGCCTCTTGGGCCTCGGTCATCCGGTGGGCGCCACCGGGATCCGGATGCTGCTCGACGGTGCTCGGCAGGTGACAGGTCGAGCCTGCGATTACCAGGTGCCGGCTGCCGGCAAGGTCGGTTTGCTCAACATCGGTGGAGCGGTGACCACGGTCGCCACCTTTGTGGTCGGCACCTGAGGCGCTCACCATCTGAATTCGGCGGCGTTGTCCCATCTTCGGCGACGGTGAATCCTTCGAGGAGAGCAACGATCTGACTATTGCACGATCCAAATGTGAGGAACTATGGGATCTTCCACGTTGATCATCGACACCGACACGCATATCACCGAGCCTCCCGACCTTTGGACCAGTCGGATGTCGAGAAAGCGGTGGGGCAACCTCATTCCCGAGGTCCGGTGGATCGAGGAGCAGCAGGCCGAGTTCTGGTGCATGAACGGGCAACCGATCTTCACGGTCGGTACCTGCATCATGGTTCCCGATGAGGACGGCAGACCCGTCCGCTCCCCGCGGTTCCCCGACTACGCGGACTCGTTCAAATCGATGCATCCCTCCGCGTTCGACGCCAAGGAGCGGCTGGCGGTGATGGATGCGTACGGGATCCAGGCCGCCGCGATCTTCCCGAACCTCGGGTTCGTGGGCCCCAACATCTTCGCCGCGGCGGGCTCGGATGCACTCGAGTTCCAGACCGCAGCATTGCAGGCCTACAACGACTTCCTGCTGGACTGGAGCTCGATCGCACCGGAGCGGTTGCTGGCGCTGGCGCTGATCCCGTACTGGGATGTCGAGGCGGCGGTCAAAGAGATCGAGCGATGCGCCGCGGCCGGGCACAAGGGCCTGGTCTCGACGGGTAAGCCCCACGAGCACGGACAGCCCCTGCTGGCCGACCGGCACTGGGACCCGATGTGGGCCGCGGCCCAGGACGCCGGCTTGTCGATCAGCTTCCACGTCGGCGGCGGCGATCTGGGCAGGCACATGAACGACGAGCGCACCAATGTCGAGGGATGGCGGGCCACGCTGGCGCGGCTGACGACCTCGTTCTTTCTGGAAAGTGGGATCACCCTGGCAGACCTACTGATGTCGGGCGTGCTTGCGCGCTTCCCGACACTGCGGTTCGTCTCCGTGGAGAGTGCAATCGGCTGGATCCCGTTCCTGTTGGAGTCATTGGACTTTCACTTCAAGAAGTACGAGCCCTGGCATGAACGTCCCGAATTCACCGCCGACGGCATGCTGCCCAGCGACTACTTCCGCCGCCAGGTCTACGCCAACTACTGGTTCGAGGACCTCCAACCGTGGCACATCGACGCCATCGGCGAGGACAACCTGCTTTTCGAGACCGACTATCCCCATCAGACGTGTCTGGACAAGCGTGAGATCGCCGAAGCGATCGACTCCGGCTTGAGCGGGGTCAGCGAAGTCGCCAAGGAGAAGATCCTGTGGCGCAATGCTGCCTCGTTGTTCAACATGGACGTCGCAGCGCTCGAGAAGCTCGCCTGACGGTGGTCTTCGGCGAGGCACCCCTGCCGGTGACCAACGACCCCGACACCGCCGGCTTCTGGCTGGCGGCTGAGCGCGGCGAGGTCGTCGTCTGCGTATGTGCAAATTGCGGTGCGGTTTTGCACCTGCCACGATCACACTGCCACATCTGCCGATCGTGGACGGTCGAGTGGAAGCCTGTGGCCCCAGCGGGGCGACTGATGTCGTGGACCGTCGCCGAACACCAGGTGCATCCCGCCTTCCCGGTGCCGTACACGGTGGTGCTCGTCGAACTCGACGACGCGCCCGAGGTTCGGCTGGCCGGCCACCTCCGAGGTCGGCCCGAACTGACGGCAGGCATGCCGATGCGAGCTGAATTCGTGACCAGAGCGGGGAGCGTGACCCTGGTGAACTGGAGACCGGACGTGGTGCGACGCCGGATCAGCGCCCACGGCAGTCCACCTGGACGCACCATCTGAACACTCAGCGGTTACCCGGAAGTGAGTCCGCTCACTACCGTTGAACCGTCAACGCGGTTACCAAAGGCTCTGAACAACCGCGGATTTGGAGGAAACCATGATCTTCGACTTCGACCAGCACCTCTTCGAGTACCCGACGATGTGGATGGACTACATCGACCCGGACAAGAAGGACTTGGCATTGGAGGTCATCCGCGACGACCTCGGATACCCCTGGGTGGCGTCGCGGCTGACCAATCAGCGTTGCTACATCTACTCGAATACCGTGCCGGAGGACGGCTTCGTGTCGCAGTTCAGCCCGTGGCAGCGGTGGAAGGACGGGTTGGCGGCCGACGTCGACTACGTGGCTGAAATGCCTGCGGAAACCACGGACCCGAAGGCTCGAGTGGCGAAGCTCGACGACATCGGTGTTGACAAGACCCTTCTCTTCCCGCATTTCGGCGCGGTCTGGGGCCGGTTCTTCGCCGACCGGTTGGAGATCATCCGGGCCAACCTGACCGCATGGAACCGGTGGGCCGTTGCGGTCCGCCAGGAGGGTGGGGGCCGCCTCGAACCGGTCGGTCACGTGACCCTCGCCGGCGGCAGCTTCGACTGGCTGGACAAGGAACTCGCGTACCTCAGTGCAAACGGTGTGCGCGCGGCCACGTTGTCCTACGGGCTGGTCAGCGGGCGGCGGATGGCACACCCCGATCACGACCACGCGTGGAAGGCCTTCGTGGACAACGGGATCACACCGATCTTTCACATTCAAGATGCGGACATCCGAGCCAGCGGCCTCGATGACCGATGGTTCCCCGACGACGCAGATCCGCTCTTCGGTGCCCTCGACATGGCGTTCTCCCACCTCGGTGTCCAGGTGGCGATCGCCGACCTGATCTTCAGCGGTGTCTTCGACCGGTTCCCGACGCTGAAGTTCGCCACCGTCGAACTGACCGCTGCGTGGTTCCAGGCGATGCTGGGTGCCGCCGAGGGATTTCCGGGGTCGGCGGCGGCCGGCGCGATCAACGGTCCGGGCCTGGACATCTCGTATCGGGTGGAAGGCTTCCTGCGCCGCAACATTGTCGAGCTGAAGAAGAACCCGAGCGAATACCTGTACGAGAACTTCCGGTTCACCGTCAATCCGATGGAACCGGTCAAGTCGTACATCGACGGTGGGCTGGAGGACAACCTCATGCTCGGCAGCGACTTCCCGCACTGCGAAGGCTTCCACAAGCCACTGGATACCTTCGCCGGTCCCCTGACCGGCACCACCGACGAGCAGAAGCGAAAATTCCTCGGCGGCAACGCCGTCAACCTGCTCGGGCTTTGAGTTTCGGCTCGATCAACCAGTGAAAAAGGAGTGCACAGATGAGTAACCAAGCCGTTGTCCAAGCCTTCCTCAAGGGTATGGAGCAACCGATTTCCCGGATTCCCGAGCATCTCCGCAAGTCGATGACCGATGACGCGGTCTGGGGTAATTCCGGATTCCCGCCCTGCGTGGGGATCGACGACATCATGTCCAAGCACGAGATGAGCGCGAAGGTGTTCGGCGATTACATACTGACGGCCGACATTCTGCACATCGCCGAGAGCCCGGACGGGGTCGTGTTCACCGAACGAATCGATGTCGGCCGAACCCAGGCCGGTGAAGAGATCCTCACCGTACCCGTCGTCGGGGTTTTCGAGGTCCGTGACGGCAAGATCGCCCGGTGGACCGACTACTTCGATCCTCGCGGACTTCTTGAGGGGTTGTCCGTGCTTCCGGACGTCGAAGCCTTCTTCACGGGGAAGGCCCCTTCGACCAGCTGACCCTGGGGGTGCGGTGGCGGGGCCGTTCTGCCAACGGCCCCGGCGCTGCGCCGGTTTGAGACGATTCCGCGAGCAAAGGTGTGCAATGACCGGTCTGCTGATCGACGGCGTACTTCGAGGTGCCGCCGACGACCGCACCTATCCGAACATCAACCCGGCGACCGAGCAGAGCATCGGCACGGCGCCCGACGCGGACCGAGCCGATCTCGACGCGGCGGTCGGGGCGGCGAGACGGGCCTTCGACCACACCGAGTGGTCCCGCGACCACGAGTTCCGGGCGCATTGCCTACGGCAGCTGCGAAACGGACTTGAGGCGGAGAAGGGCCGTCTCCGCGACGTCCTGGTTCGTGAAGCGGGCGTCCCTGTCGCGTTGACGTATTCGATCTGGCTGGACACGATCCTCGATGCCGTTTCGTACTGGGCCGATCTCGCGGTGTCCTATCCGTACCAGACCGAGCTGGCCGCGCGCGAGACCCTGGCCGGCGCGGCGGCTAGGCGGATGGTGCTGCACGAGCCGATCGGTGTCGTCGCAGCGATCACGCCGTGGAACTATCCGTTGGCGTGCAACATCTTCAAGGTGTCTGCCGCGTTGGCTGCCGGCTGCACGGTCGTGCTCAAACCAGCACCGGACACCCCCTGGAGCGGCTCGGAGTTGGGCCGCGTGATCGTGGAGCACACCGATATCCCTGCCGGCGTCGCCAACGTCGTCACGGCCGCGGACCCGCTGCTCGGCGAAGCGCTGGTCCGTGATCCCCGCGTCGACCTCGTCCACTTCACCGGATCGACGCAGGTCGGCAAGCAGATCATGGTGTCAGCCGCCGACGCGGTCACCCGGGTCTGCCTTGAACTCGGCGGCAAGTCGGCGAACATCGTGCTGGACGACGCGGACATCCCGTCACTGGGCGCAGCGTTCGCCGGAGTGTGCGCACACGCCGGGCAGGGCTGTGCGCTCACCACCAGGCTGCTGCTACCTCGCAGCCGATACGACGAGGGGATTGCGGTGGCGCAAGCCGCATTCGAAGCTCTCAAATGCGGTGACCCCAGCGACCCCGAGGTCGTGGTCGGTCCTGTCATCAACGCGCGCCAGCGGGCCCGGATTTTGGACCTGATCGGACAGGGCAAGCAGGAGGCCCGGATTCTGGTCGGCGGCGGAACACCGCAGGCATTGACAACCGGTTACTACGTGGAACCAACATTGTTCTGCGACGTCGACCCCGACGCCGTCATCGCCCAGCAGGAGATCTTCGGCCCGGTGCTGGCGGTCATCCCGTACGACGACGTCGACCACGCCGTACAGATCGCGAACAACAGCATCTACGGTTTGTCGGCCGCCGTGCACAGCGGTGACCTCGAGCGGGCGATGACGCTCGCACGGCGGATTCGGACCGGCACCGTGAGTGTCAACGGTGCGGTCTGGCTGGCTGCCGACACCCCGTTCGGGGGATACAAGCAAAGCGGGCTGGGTCGCGAACTCGGCGTCGAGGGCTTCGCGGAGTTCTTGGAAACCAAATCCGTCGCGCTACCCGGTTGATTGTCGACAGGAGAAAGGAACTGCCGTGCTTGGCTTGATGCAGGATCGACCGCTTACGCTGCCTCATCTGCTCCATCGCGCCGAGCGGTACTTCGGCCACAAGGAGATCGCCACCGCCGGCGCGGACGGGGCTGTGTCGGTGTCCACGATCGGTGAGGTCTGCCAGAAGGTGCGACGCCTAGCCACGGCGTTCGATGCGTTGGGACTGGCCGCCGACGCGCGGATCGGTACGTTCTGCTGGAATACCGTCGACCACCTGGCCCTGTATTTGGCCGCGCCGTGTACCGGACGGGTGTTGCACACCATCAACATTCGGCTGTTCGGTGACCAGATCATTTACATCGCCAACCATGCACAAGATGAAATCCTCTTCGTCGACCGGTCGTTGCTCGGCATCCTGTGGCCACTCGCCGACGAGCTGTCGAGCGTGAAGTACTTCGTCGTCATCGAAGACGGTGCATCCAACGAGCTCCCCGACGATCCGCGCGTGCTCACCTTCGACGGTCTGCTGCAGAACCGACCGTACGACGGCGAATTTCGCGTCACCGACGAGCACCGCGCGGCAGCGATGTGTTACACGTCGGGTACCACCGGCAACCCCAAGGGTGTGGTCTATTCACACCGATCCACCGTGCTGCATTCCTTGGCCGCACTCGCCGCCGACGTGACGGGCCTCTCCGAAAGCGACGTCGTGATGCCGATCGTGCCGATGTTTCACGCCAACTCGTGGGGCCTGCCGTATGCGGCGCTGCTGGCGGGTGCGTCGCTGGTGCTCCCCGGCCCCAACATGGACCCGGCCGCGTTGCTGGGTTTGTTGGCCGACCATCGCGTCACTGTGACCGCGGCCGTGCCGACGATCTGGATGAGCCTGGTGCCGATGCTCGACGATTACGACCTGTCCTCGGTGCGATTCATTCTCAGCGGAGGGTCGGCAGTTCCCAAAGCGCTGTCGCAAACATACGTACATTCCATCGGGGTTCCGCTGACCCATGTCTGGGGGATGACCGAGACCAGCCCGTTGGCCACAACCGGTACGCCCCGTTCGCACCACGCTCGGCTGTCAGAGGACCAACTGGCCGCGACACGGGAGCGCCAGGGGCCGCCCGTTCCGCTGGTGCAGCTCCGGCTTGCTGACGACAACGGCGCCGAACAGCCCTGGGACGACCGCTCCGCCGGAGAGGTTCAGGTCGCCGGACCCTGGATCGCGGGTGCTTACTACCGCAGCGACGCCAACGATTCTGCCTTCACCCCCGACGGCTGGCTGCGCACCGGCGACGTCGGGGTGTGCGACGAATTCGGCTCGTTGCTCCTCGTCGACCGCACGAAGGATCTGATCAAGTCCGGCGGCGAGTGGATCAGCTCCGTGCAACTGGAGAACGAGATCATGGCTCATCCCAAGGTCGCCGAAGCGGCGGTGATCGCGGTTCCTCACGAGCGCTGGGGCGAGCGGCCGCTGGCTTGTGTGGTGGTGCAGCCGGGGGAATCACTGAGCGTCGAGGAACTCATCGAACACCTGACGCCGCGGGTGTCCAGATGGTGGCTTCCGGACGGCGTCGAGTTCATCGATTCGATACCCAAAACGAGCGTCGGCAAGTTCAGCAAGAAGACCTTGCGGGCCCGGTTCGAGAACTACCGATTCATCGGGCCTTCCGCCGCGCAACCCGCCGAGCACTCGACCTAGCGAGCAGTACTGATCACGAGGAATCCAGCATGAGACGGTCGATCTTCGAGCCGGAGCACGAACAGCTCAGGCAGACGGCCCGACGCTACATCGAGCGCGAAGTGGCGCCGAACGCCAAGAGGTGGGAGGCGAACGGCATCGTCGACCGGTCGGCGTACAGCGCGGCAGGGCGCTACGGTCTGATCGGCTTCAACATGCCCGAGGAGTATGGCGGCGGGGGATCTGACGACTTTCGGTTCAACGCCGTGATCGTCGAGGAACTCGCCAAGTTCGGGTTTCTGACCCCGGCACTAAGCGTGCACAACGACATCGTCGGTCCATACTTCAAGTCCCTGGCCACACCCGAACAGAAGGAGCGGTGGCTGCCGGGTTACACAACCGGGGAGCTCATCGGGGCGATTGCGATGAGTGAACCGTCCGCCGGCAGCGATCTGGCTGGCATGCGTACGACCGCGGTTCGGTCCGGGCCGGACTGGATCCTCAACGGGTCCAAGACGTTCATCTCCGCCGGCATCAACAGCGACTTGGTGATCGTGGTGGCGCGCACCGACCCGGCCGCCGGCCATAAAGGCTTCTCATTGTTGGTCGTGGAACGCGGTATGGCCGGCTTCGAGCGTGGTCGCAAACTCGACAAGATGGGGCAGCCAGCGCAGGACACCGCCGAACTCAGCTTCACCGACGTCCGCATTCCGGCCGCCAACCTCCTCGGTGAGGAGAACCGCGGCTTCTATCACCTCATGGAAAACCTGCCGTACGAACGGCTCTCGATCGCTGTCGCGGCCGTTGCGGGTGCACGTGAGACATTGCGAACCACCCTGCAGTACGCCAAGGACCGCACCGCGTTCGGGCAGCCGATCGGGAGTTTCCAGCACAACCGGTTCGTCCTTGCAGAACTCGACACCGAGCTCGACATCGCACAGCAGTATGTCGACCGATGTCTGCAGGCGGTGACCGACGGGGATTTCAACGCTGTCGACGCGGCCAAGGTCAAATGGTGGAGCACCGAACTGGCCAAGCGTGTGGTGGACGCCTGTTTGCAGCTCCACGGCGGATACGGATACATGAACGAGTACAAGGTGGCCAAGGACTTCGTCGACACCCGGATCCAGACGATATACGGCGGGACCACTGAGGTCATGAAGGACCTCATCGGTCGCAGCCTCGGGCTATGAGCGTAGAGCCGAAAAGCATTGGTACGAGGCGTGATCGAATGAATCTTACTGCGGTCGTCATTTGAAAATTCGCGTGTTGTATGGCAGACGGGAATCGGGTGAACTTGAGGCGACATCGGATCCGGAACAAGAACCGGCGCCGGTGAGTGATAGGAGAACCTTTCGATGACAGCCACCGCTCAACCCGGGACACAGCGCGACTACCATAGTACTGGACCGGAACTCGGGATTCGTGACCGGTACACCTCGGCCGACTTCGCCAGGCTGGAGAACGAGAAGCTGTGGCCGCGAGTCTGGCAGGTGGCTTGCCGGATCGAAGAAGTCCAGAATCCCGGCGACTTCTGTGAGTATCAGATCGGTGATCAGTCGATCCTGATCGTGCGCACCGAGGCCGGGGAGATCAAGGCCCTGCACAACGTGTGCCAACACCGCGGCATGCGCCTCAAAGACGGCAGGGGATCGACCCGCGAGATTCGGTGCCGGTCGCACTCCTGGTGCTGGAATCTCGATGGGTCGCTCAAGGAAGTCATCGACCCGCAGGACTTCGACCAGAACGCCATCTCGCCACAGGCCCTACGACTGCCCGAGTGCAAGGTGGAAGTGTGGGCGGGCTTCGTCTTCATCAACATGGACCAGAACGCGGCGCCACTACACGAGTTTTTGGGTCCGGTGCGGGAACGGGTGGAGCACTATGGAATTCACAAGATGGTGTGCACACGGCTGAGATCCGCGGTGGTGGACTGTAACTGGAAGCTGGGCCACGAAGCGTTCATCGAGACCTACCACGCCGTCGGTACCCATCCGCAGGCCCTACGGTACCTCGACGATACGGGGATGATCTACGAGCAGCACGGCGATCATGGAATGCACCGCATCAAGCCGGGCAACGTTGGCCGACCCAGCGCCCGGCTTGGTGATGATGTCGGGGACCGCAAGGACATCCTGCTGGCTCTGACGGCTGACCTGGCCGAGTTTGATTACTACAACGAGGCCGATGTCGAGATGGCCAACGCGCTGCTGGACACCGCGATGGCGCTGCCCGAAGACGTCAGCATGGGTACCTTTTTTGCCGACGTTCGGCGTCAGCAAGCCAAGGCCGAAGGCATTGATCTCAGCGGCTTCGACGATTCCGAGCTGCTAGCCGGTGAACTGTGGAACATCTTCCCGAACTTCACCATTCCGTGCAACGCGGGCAACGCGCTGATCCTGCGGTTCACCCCCAACGGCCTCAACCACGAACAGTGCATCATCGATATCTATTACATGAAGCTCTTCGCCGACGGTGCCGAGCGTCCGCCTATGGAGTTCGAGTTCTACGAAGACTGGCGTGACACCAAGGCCTGGGGCACTGTGGCGATGCAGGACTTCACGAACCTGCCGTTCTGGCAGCGCGGTGTGCACTCCCGTGGCTTCCGCGGCCCGCTGTGGGGACGGCCGGACGGCAACGTGAGCAACCTGCACCGGGCTCTGTCCGAATATCTGGCGAAGTGACGGTGGATGGCCCGCCGCTCGGCACCGACTGAAAACCACTGCGTTCGGGTGGATCCCGTCGGTGCCGTGCTCACCATCGCCGAGGGCGAGACGATCATGGACGCGGCGGTGCGCAGCGGATACCGCTGGCCGACAATGTGTCACGGCGACGGTACGTGCTCGATCTGCTGGGTGGAGGTGACGACGGGGGAGGAACACCTGTCCCACCCCGGTTCCCGGGAAATCGAAACGGTCGAGATGCTGTTGGCTCGCAGGGGATCGGCGGGTCGCATCCGGCTCGCCTGCCAGGCCCGGGTCAGCGGGGATGTCACGGTGCGAAAGAACGGTGTCCGTCCACTGCAGGGCGACGCACGATGACCCAGTCCCGCGCTGATTGGGACCCCGGATCCGGTCTCGGACTGACCGCCACCGAGGCGGCCGCCGCCCGAGCCGCCGCGGCCAGAAGACAAGACCCACTGATCATCGACCCCTACGCCGAGCCATTGGTATCAGCCGTCGGCGTCGAGTTCTTCACACGGCTCGCCGCCGGAGAACTCGACGAGTCCGGCTTCGCCCTGCCAGGCATGGTGGACTGGGTCGCCACGCGGAGCAGGTTCTTCGACGACTTCCTCACCGCGAGCCAGCACGCCGGAACGACCCAGGTCGTGATCATCGGAGCGGGACTCGACTCCCGGGCCTACCGGTTGCCCTGGTCGTCCGGTGCCACGCTGTACGAGTTGGACCTCGCCGAGGTGTTGAGCTTCAAGACCCGGACGATGACCAATCTCGGCGTGCACCCTCGAGTCGACCACCGTGTCGTCGGGGTGGACCTGCGCGATGATTGGGTCACGGTTCTCCGCCACAACGGCTTCGACGACACGGTGCCCACCGCATGGAGTGCCGAAGGGCTCATGCCCTATCTGCCGGCGACGGCCCGCCACCGGCTCCTCGACGGGATCTCGGCGCTCAGCCCCGCTGGCAGCAGGTTCGCCGCAGATACGGTGGTCGACGTCGACAAACTCAGGGAAAGGATCGCGGGATCACCCGGTACGAACGTGCGACCCGTCGAGCATCGGCTCGACACGTCCACGGCGGCAGCTGGTTCGGGACGCGAGATGGTCGCAGTTCATCTCCAGGCGCATCGATGGGCAGCGACGAGCTTCACCGCCGCCGCGGTTTTCGCCACCTATGGAGTCCCGACTCCCACCGTGGACGTCATCACGGATATCGAATTCGTGACAGCGATTCGCAGTACCTGATCACACCGCCGTCATCTGGAAGCATTTGAAATTCGGTGCGTTGTCTCGCGTTCCGTCGGCCACGAAGGTGTACATGCGAACCACGACGTGAAGGAGACCTGGGCATGGACAGCGCGACGCGACTCGACCTGTACCGGATGATGCGGTTGATCCGAACCTACGAGGAGGCGATCCTTCGCGAATACCACCTCGACAAGAAGCCAAGCTTCAACATCGCGATGGGACAGATTCCCGGCGAGATGCACCTGTCGACCGGGCAGGAACCGGTGCCGGCAGGCTTCTGCGCGCATCTGAGGCGAGAGGATGCCGTCACCGGGCCGCACCGCCCGCACGGCTGGGCGCTTGCCAAGGGCGTCGACATCGACAAGATGACCGCCGAGATATTCGGGCGCGTAGACGGTCTCGGCAAGGGCCGAGGCGGCCACATGCACCTGTTCGACCAGGAGACACACTTTTCCTGCTCGGGAATCATCGCCGAAGGGCTGCCAACCGCCCTCGGCATCGCAATGGTCTTCAAACGGGAGGGAGCCGGACGGGTGGCGGTGGCCACCACCGGCGATGGCGCAGCGAACCAGGGTGCCTTCCACGAGTCGCTCAACCTCGCGGCCCTGTGGAACCTTCCGGTCGTCTTCGTGATCGAAGACAACGGCTGGGGGGTCTCTGTGGCCAAGAAGCAGTCGACCGCGATTGCCTCCAACGCCGACCGCGCCGTGGCCTACGGAATGCCCGGGGTCCTGGTCAAGGACAACGACGTAGAGGCCATCTATGACGCGGCCGGCGACGCGATCACCCGCGCCCGCAACGGCGGCGGACCCACCTTGATCGAAGTCGAGACGCTGCGACTGTGGGGCCACTTCGAAGGCGACGCCCAAGTGTACCGGCCTGACCTCGAAGGCGTCGCCGCAGCCGATCCCCTTCCGGCATATGAGAAACGGCTGCGCGATTCCGCTGTGCTCAGTGCCGACACGGCGGCTGAAATCGAAGCGTGGGCGGTCGAGAAAGTCGAGAGCGCAATCCGGTTCGCCAAAGGCTCGCCGGTCCCTGATCCGGCCACAGCCCGTGACTACCAGTTCGTCTAGACCCCACGCAAAGGAGCAGACATGACCACCAGCGTACGCGCAACGCGGAAGTTGACAGTCTCCAAGGCGATGGTCGAAGCCATCTCCTCGGAGATGGAGCGCAACCCATCGGTGTTCGTAATGGGCGAGGATATCGGCCCGTTCGGTGGGGTCTTCGACCAGACTGCCGGCTTGATCGACCGGTTCGGTCCGGAGCGGGTGATCGACACGCCGATCTCGGAGACCGGCTTCATCGGTGCCGCCGTCGGTGCGGCCATCGAGGGAATGCGGCCGATCGTGGAGTTGATGTTCGTCGACTTCTTCGGTGTCTGCATGGACCAGATCTACAACCACATGGCCAAAATTCATCTGCTTTCCGGAGGCAACATCAAGGTGCCTCTGGTGCTGATGTCGGCCGTCGGCGGCGGTTATTCGGATGGCGCACAACATTCGCAGTGCCTGTGGGGCACCTTCGCGCACCTGCCGGGAATGAAGGTCGTGGTACCGAGTTCGCCCGCCGACGCCAAGGGCATGATGATCGCGGCGATCCGCGATGACAACCCGGTCGTCTACATGTTCCACAAGGGCATCATGGGGCTGTCCTGGATGGCCAAGACCAGTCGCTCCCTTGGCCCGGTCCCTCGGGACTCCTACGAGATCGACTTGGGCAAGGCCAACGTCGTCCGGCCTGGCACCGACATCTCGATCGTCACCCTGTCGCTGTCGGTGCACCATGCCCTCGATGTCGCCGACGAACTGGCCAATGACGGGATCGACTGCGAGGTGGTGGATCTGCGCAGCCTGGTGCCGCTCGATACCGACACCGTCCTCGAGTCGGTAGCCAAGACCGGCCGCCTGCTCGTGGTCGATGAGGACTATGAGTCATTCGGGCTCTCCGGTGAGATCATCGCCCGCGTCACCGAACGCGACCCGAAACTGTTCACGGTTCCGCCGGCCCGTGTTTGCGTCCCCGATGTGTCGTTGCCCTATGCCCGGCCACTCGAGCTGGCCGTGCTCCCCACCCCTGAGCGCATCCGCGCCGCTGTGGTCGAGATGATGAGGAAATAGAGAATCCATGACAGACGTATTGTTCCCCCCGATGTCGGAGAATGACCCGGACGCCGAGGGGGTGGTGTCCACCTGGTTCGTCGCCGACGGGGACGAAGTCATCGAGGGTGACCTGATCGCAGAAGTGGCCGTAGACAAGGCCGACATGGAAATCGTTGCCCCCCAGTCAGGCACGATCACGCTGCTGGTCGCCGAAGACCAGGGTGTGCAACAGGCCAGCCCGATCGCCAGGATCTCCTAGCCGGGGCCGTGGCCGTCACCCCGGGCGGACGCCGGTTGTTGCGGTTGGAGGTGCGCAACGCACACACCCCGATCGAGGACAAACCGCCGTGGATCAGAATCCGGGCCCACATGGGACCGGAGTACACCGAGCTGCGCGAACTGGTGCGCCGCGAAAACCTGCATACCGTGTGCCAGGAAGCGGGCTGCCCTAACATCTTCGAATGCTGGGAGGACCGGGAGGCGACGTTTCTGATCGGCGGCAATCAATGCAGTCGGCGCTGCGACTTCTGCCAGATCGACACGGGCAGACCGGCGCCGCTCGATCGCGACGAACCGCGCCGGGTGGCCGAGAGCGTGCAGGCGATGGGTCTGCGGTATGCAACGGTCACCGGCGTCGCGCGCGATGATCTGCCCGATGGCGGCGCGTGGCTCTACGCCCAGACTGTCCGCGAGATCAAGACGCTGAACCCCGCCACCGGTGTGGAGTTGCTCATCCCTGACTTCAACGCCGAGGCAGCCTTACTCGATGAGGTATTTCGGACGCGACCAGAAGTGCTGGCACACAACCTGGAAACGGTTCCGCGGATCTTCAAGCGGATCCGGCCGGCGTTCGGCTACCGGCGCAGCCTCGACGTCCTTGCAGCCGCCCGCGACGCCGGGTTGGTCACCAAATCGAACCTCATCCTCGGACTCGGGGAAGCCACCGGTGAGGTTCACCAGGCTTTGCGGGACCTGCGAGGAACGGGATGTGACATCGTCACCATCACCCAGTACCTGCGACCGTCACCGCGGCATCATCCGGTCGACCGCTGGGTACACCCGGACGAGTTCGCCGACTTCGCCACCTATGCTGAGGGTCTCGGATTCGCTGGTGTGCTAGCCGGACCGCTCGTGCGGTCGTCCTACCGCGCCGGCCGACTGTACGCTCGGGCGGTGCAACTGCGTGAGGAAAACTCAACAGGCTAGCCTCGATTTCTTCGGACCGCACCATCCATCTGGTTATGGGCGGTCACCAGGCGGCGTTCGGGTCGACGATCACCCAGCTGCCCACCCCGGGTAGCGGCAATTCCAGGTTTTGCCAAGTAGGACAAATACTTCCGTGCATTACAGACCCATGTCACGGGCCAATTCATGGCATGTCGACTATCGTCCGCGACACCACCTTCTGTACCAGAGCTACGGGTTCGGGCCCCCGCAGTTCCGGTACAGAAGGTGGTGTGGACGACGTTGGCTACGGCTGCTCCGGCGGAACCGGAATCGCGAAGACGTTCAACGTGGCCGAGGCGCCGAGATAGGTGCCGGCCAGGTTGACCAGGTCGACGAGCCCGCGTTGCCCGAATGCCGCTTCAGCTGCGTGGTAGGTGTCATTGCTGACACGGTAGGTCGACACCAGTTCCTGGACGAACTGGGCGGCGATCAGCTCGTCGCCGGACAATCCCACCGCCGGCTCTCCGCTGGCAAGCGCGTCGATCGCATCCTGAGGAACCCCGACCATCTGCGCGGCAAGCTTGTGGGCGTAGAGCTCATATCCCGAACCCCACTGCCCGCCGACGGACAGAATGATGATCTCCTTGACCCTCGGCGACAGCGTCGAGGCGGCGAATGCGTTGCCGACGTCGAAGAGCGCCCCACCGATCGTCGGGTTGTACAGATAGGAGTTCAGCGGGCCGATCAGCTGTCCCTCCGGGGACAGCAGTTGAATCCCGGTGGCCTGCTGCGTCGGGATCGCGACCGCCTTGATCTGCGCCGCGAGCTCGAGTTGTGCCGGGGTTGCCGTGCTCAGGTCGAGCAACGGCAGCCGCCCGCCCAGACCGTACTCGTCGCTGGGCGGCACCGGTGACGGCGGAGCCGGCGGGATCGGGGCGGCGAACTGGTCCGGCCCCTGCACCTCGAATGCGTTGAGCAGTGCCGAGGCGCCGAGGTACGTACCGGCCAGATTGGCCATGTCGACCACGCCCGCCTGCCCGAATGCCTCCACCGCCGCGGCGTAGGTTGCGTCGCTGACCCGGTGCGTCGACACCAGTTCCTGAACGAACTGGGCGGCGACCAATTCGTTGCCGGTGAGGCCCGCCGGGGCCTGGCCGTTGGCCAGGGAGTCGATCGCCTCGGCATCGATGCCGTACAGCTGCGCGGCCTTCACATGTGCATAGAGCTCGTACTCGGATCCCCACTGTCCACCGACGGACAGAATGATGATCTCCTTGACGCGCGCAGGCAGACTCGACGAGGCAAAGGTGTTGCCCACGTTGAAGATCGCCTGGCCGATCACCGGGTTGTACAGATAGGCGTTGAGCGGTCCGACGAGTCGTCCGTCGACATCCTCGAGTTGAATGCCGGTTACCGCTTGGATCGGAAGCCCGAGCTCTTTCATCAGCGCAATCAATTTCAGCTGTTCGGGCGTGGCGGTGTCCAGGTCGATGATGGGCAGCCGACCACCCAGGCCGCCGGCACCGCCGATACCGCCGTCGGCACCGACCGTACCGAACGCGCCGATGGCACCGTCGAGACCGGCCTGGCCGAACAGGCCGCCCGCACCTCCGGATCCGCCGATGCCGGCAAGCCCGGCCGCACCGCCGATACCGCCGGCGCCACCCGCCGCGCCGCTGTCGGTGAGCTTGCCGCCGGGCAGCGTGATCACGCTCGCGCCCCCTGTGCCACCGAACCCGCCGGCGCCCCCGGAGCCGGCCGCGCCGCCCGCGCCGCCGTCGCCGCCGTGGCCGAACATCAGCGACCCCGTGCCGCCCGCGCCGCCCGCGCCTCCGGTTCCGCCCGTGCCCCCGTTGCCGCCGACGCCACCGTCATCGCCGCTGTCCTCTGCCGCGTCGACGCCATGTGCCCCGGCACCGCCGTTGCCTCCGGCGCCGCCGGATCCACCGTTGCCGCCATATCCCCACCACAGGCCGGCGTTTCCGCCGGCGCCACCATCGCCGCCCGCGGTGCCGTCCCCGCCGCGGCCCCCGTTGACTCCGGTGACACCAGCGGTGCCGCTCAACCCGGCGCCGCCGGCGCCGCCCGTGCCGCCGTTGCCGAACAGCAGGCCCGCGTTGCCGCCCCTGCCGCCCGCCGCGCCCGCACCGCCGTTTCCGCCGTTGCCGCCGTGCCCCCAGAACAGGCCGCCGTTGCCACCATTGCCGCCTGCGACGCCGGGGGTGGTGCTCGACCAACCGGCACCGCCGTTGCCGAACAGCCAGCCGCCGCCGACGCCGTGCGGGTTGGCCTCGGTGCCCGCAGCACCGTTACAGATCAACCCGCACCGACCGCCCACGGCGAACATCGTGTTGACGTGAAAGAGAATCCCGGCGCCGACGGACGGCGACGCCGGGTTGCCGATCGACTGCGCACCGAGCTGGTGCGCCGCCTGCAGCAGAGGATTCAGAGGTGAGGAGTACTGTGCTGTACCGGGTTTGCTGTCCGATCCGGCGAATCTCAGTGCGTTCGAAGGGACAGGCGACGTGGCTGCCCCTGTCGTGTCGTCGTGCGACGCACTTGCCGACGTGGGGGTTGATCGTGATCGAGAATTCAGCGGGGGTGCTGTGTTTGTGTCGTCCTGATCGTCGACCTCGATGCCCGGTTCGACGTCATCTGTGTCCGTATCGGTGTCTTCCGTCTCCTCGACATCGTCGGTGTCCGAGTCGGTTTCGTCCTCCGCTTTTGCATCGGTTTCGTCGCTGGAGCCGCCGCCGTTCTGCTGTGCCGACACCATCGATTTCGGGCCCTCGTCCGGCGATGAGGTGGTCGTGCTGTGCTGCGCTGAGCCGGTCGACGAATGATCCTCATCCGAGGAACCCGCCTTAGGCGCGACTTCGGAAGCCGTAGCGGAGTCTGTGCCGGTGTCCGACGGCTCTGCTGCGGCGACTCCTTGGCCCGCGACCAGGGCGACACTCAACCCGGCGGCCACCGCGCCTGCTCGCACCCAGCGCCTGCGAGTCCGGTGCCCATCCTCACCGGCGGCCATAACCTCCGCCGCCTCGCCGAAAGCTGTTGAGCACAAGATGGTGTCATCGTCAGAGCGGACGATTCGATCGGTGTGGCGCACGGGTCCAGTCGTCGCAGAAATGGTGATCAACTCCTCGTTCGATGAGCAGTGCCTCGCGGGGTCGCGGGGATCACCCCTTATTAACGGGAGCGTCGGTCTGGGTTTCAACGGGAGGTTATTCAAATGGTCAGCGGTGCGACCGCGCCGAGTGACGGCGGGCACGCGAAGCGAAACCCGAACTTGTTCTCGAGCTCGCGGGCGCGGGCGACGAACCCGGCTGGTCCTCCGGGATATCCGCCGACGAACTGGGCGGCGCCACCGGTCCAGACCGGAAATCCGATGCCGAGAATCGAGCCGACGTTCGCGTCGGCGGTCGAGCGCAGCAGCCCGCTTTCCAGGCACCGGGCGGTGTCGATCGCCTCGGCGAACAACAGCCGGTCGATCAGCTCCTGCAGGTCGTCTGCGGGCCGGCTCGGGCCGAAGCGCTCCTCGAGCCCCTGCCACAGACCCGCCCGTCGCCCGTCGGTGTAGTCGTAGAACCCCGCCCCGGCAGCCCGCCCGGGCCGGCATGCACCGTCGATCATCACTCCCAGCACCGCATCGCCGGGGTGCTCGACAAACGCGGCGCCGGTCGTCTGCGCCTCGTCGCGGAACTGGCCGAAGATCTTGTGCGGCAGGGTGAGGGTGAGCTCATCCAGCAGCGCAAGTGTGCCGACCGGGTATCCGGCCTGTAGGGACGCCTGCTCGATCGACATCGGCGAGAGCCCTTCACCGACCATCGCGGCGGCTTCGAGCAACCGGGCCAGGATGACACGGCTGGTGAAGAATCCGCGCGCGTCGCCGACCACGATCGGTGTCTTGCCGAGTTGCCGCACGATGTCGAACGCCTTGGCAAGGGTGGCGTCGCTGGTTCGGTGCCCGACGATGATCTCGACGAGATCCATCCGTTCGACGGGGGAGAAGAAGTGTAACCCGATGAAATCGGCTGGCCGGTCGACGCTTTCAGCCAACCCGGTGATCGGAAGTGTCGAGGTGTTCGAGGCGATGACCGCGTCATCGGCGACGACCTCGATGATCTCTGCCAACACGTCGGCTTTGAGCTCGGGATCTTCAAACACCGCCTCGATGACCAGATCACATCCGGTGAGGTCGGCCAGATCGCCGGTGGCGGTGATCCGGGCGAGTACCGCATCGGCGTCGTCCTGGCTGCGCCTGCCCGCAGAGACCTGCTTGGCGAGCACCCTCTCGGCGTACCCTCTGCCCTTGCGTGCGCGATTCGCGTCGACGTCCTTGAGCTTCACCTGCAGCCCCGCCAACGCGCACGTCAGCGCGATACCTCCGCCCATCATGCCCGCGCCGACCACGGCCACCGAGCGGGCCGTGTGTCGCGGAAAGCCTTGCGGCCGACTGGCACCCGAACGCACGGTCTGCCGGTCGAAGAACGTGCCCTGGATGATGTTGGTGGAGATCTGACTGGTCGCCAGTTCGACGAAGTAGCGCGTCTCCACCGCCAGCGCGGTGTCGACGTCGACGGCTGCGCTCTCCACCGCGGCGGCCAGGATCGCCGACTGTGCGGGCATCGGCGAACCCTTGTGCTCTGCGCGTAATCTCGCCGGTCGCGCGCTCAAGGTGGCTTGCACGGCGTCATCGCGGGTATGGCCACCGGGTACCGCGTCGTCGCCGTCCCAAGGCTGGCGGGCGTCGGGATGAGCCAGGATCCAGGCACGCGCCCGATCTGCCAGGTCCTCCGTATCGGAGGCGAGTTCGTCGATGATCCCAAGCGCCAGCGCTTCTGCCGGACTGAACCGCTTCCCGGGCAGCAGCACCTTGTCCAGTGCGACGTCGAGGCCCAACATTCGGACCGTGCGCACCACTCCGCCCGCGCCGGGCAGCAGGCCCAGCGTGACCTCCGGCAGACCGAGGCGGATCGCCAGGTCGTTCAGGGCGATGCGGTAGTGACAGGCCAGCGCAAGTTCGAGGCCGCCGCCGAGCGCGGTGCCGTTGAGGGCAGCGACCACTGGGACGCCGATCCGTTCCAGGTCGCGGAGCTGGCCCTTGATTCTGGCGGTCGATGCGGCGAACCGAGCGGCGTCACCGGGCGTGGCCGCCAGCAGGTCGTGCAGGTCGCCGCCGGCGAAAAACGTCGGCTTGCCGGAGGTGACGATGACACCGGTGAGCGAATCGCCCATCTCGGACAGTTTCGAAAGGACACGGTCGAAAGAGGCGAGGTAGGCGGCGTTCATCGTGTTGACAGCCTGTGTGGGATCGTCGAACGTTAACGTGACGATGCCGTTGTCTTGGGACCAGCCGATTATGTTATCGGGCACGTGTTTCCTCTCGGGCAAAGGGTAAGTGAGGGGGGTCAAGCCAGTTCGACGATCGTGGCGATCCCCATTCCGCCACCTACGCACAACGTGATCAGGCCGCGGCGTTGATCGCGGCGTTCGAGTTCGTCGACGATGGTCGAGATCAGCATCGCCCCGGTGGCGCCGAGGGGATGGCCGAGTGCGATGGCACCGCCGTTCACGTTGACGATGTCGTGGGGCACACCAAGGTCTTTCATGAATCGCAGGACCACCGACGCGAATGCTTCGTTGATCTCGACGAGGTCGATGTCGTCGATGGTCAATCCGGCGACGGAGAGGGCCTTGCGGCTCGCCGGGGCAGGTCCCGTCAACATGATGGTGGGGTCGGCTCCGCTGACTGCGGTGGCGACGATACGGGCCCGCGGTGTCAAACCCAGTCTCGCGCCGACGCTCTGACTTCCCAGCAGCACCAGTGCCGCCCCGTCCACGATGCCCGAACTGTTGCCACCGGTGTGGACATGGTCGATGCTCTCGACCCAGTGGTACTTCTGCAGTGCCACCGCATCGAAACCGGCCTCCCGGCCCAGGGTCGCGAACGCCGGCTTCAGCGATGACAGCGATTCCACGGTCGTTCCGGGCCGCAGGTGCTCGTCGTGGTCGAGAACGGTCAGGCCGTTGCGGTCCAGAACGGGAATGACAGACTTCTCGAACGCCCCGTTCGCCCAGGCCTTGGCGGCTCTGGCCTGTGATTCGGCGGCATAGGTGTCCACGTCGTGGCGGCTGAATCCATCCAAGGTGGCGATGAGGTCGGCGCCGATGCCCTGTGGGATGAAGCCGGTGGCGAGGTTGGTCTCCGGATCGTGGGCCCACGCGCCGCCGTCGGAGCCCATCGGCACCCGCGACATGCTTTCCACCCCACCGGCGAGCACCAGGGACTCCCACCCGGAGGCGATCTTCTGCGCTGCAACGTTGACCGCCTCCAGTCCGGATGCACAGAACCGGTTCAACTGCACACCGGCGACAGTGTCCGGGAGCCCTGCCGCCAGCGCCGCGATGCGCGCGATATCGGCACCCTGGTCACCCAGCGGTGTCACGCAGCCGAGCACGATGTCATCGATCAGCCGTGGGTCGAGACTCGCGTTGCGACGCCGAAGCGCCTCGAGGAGCCCGATAACCAGGCTGATCGGTTTGACTCCGGTCAGCGCGCCTCTGCGGTTCTTCCCGCGTGGCGTGCGGATCGCATCGTAAATGAAGACCTCGTTCGGCACGTCGAGCCTTTCACATCGGAGCAGCCGGAAACGTCGGCGCTCCGCGTCGATGCGGTCAGCCGACCGGTGTCGAGCATCGAGATCCCTTATGGGTCATGTCAAGTGAATGATGGCTCGGCTAGCAGTATCTGAAAACATTGCCGTGCAATCTGATTCACTTGGCTTCGGGTTGTCCATACACGGCAACCACCACGGTCCGATCGAGGCTGTTCTCCGACCACACCCCGATTTCGGTGTTGGCGCAGTTCTGCATGGTGGCCAGCTTGCGCGGATCGGCATGCCACTGCTTGATCAGTTCAAGGCTGCTGATCGCCAGCGCCGGGTTGATGGCCACGGTCTCCTCGACGTTCCCGCGGTAGCCGGCGGCGGCCGCTCTGTCCCGAGGCGTCGATCCGTCTGATCCGATGTCACCGTCCAGCCAGCGCGAATTAAGCACATCCAGGCTGTGTCGTTGCGCGGCCGACTCCAACTGCGGACTGGCTTTGACGTGGCCAGGACATCCCGCCTTGTACTGCACGATGCTGACCATCTGCCGAACGCTCTTGTTCAGCCGGCTGTTGTCGGCGTGTGCATGCGCGGGCCCGGTCGCTGCGAGCGCAACTGTCACCACGGCGACGGCGGACAGCCCTCGAATTGCGGTGCGGGATGCGAAGTTCATCGATGTCGTCCTCGTCACAGTGGGGTGAAATCGGAGACCAGCCACTGTTTGCCGATCTTGTCCAACGTGACCTTCACCGTGGACGTAGTCTGCGTCGGAGGGTCGGTGCCGACGATGGTGGTCTGGTCCACGAACACGAGCACCACCGCGTGCTTGTCGGTCGCTTCAATCGACGCGGCCGCGGGCACCGTCGCCGAGGAGATGATCTGCTTCTGGCGCGCCCCGGGAATCACCGTGTCGGCGGTCAGCGACGTGAATACATCCCGGAACCCACCGGTGAGCCGGTCGCGGACCGCGACGAGGGTCTCCTCGACCGTGTCCGGCCGGTAGGACAACAACGCGACTGTGGTCTCGCTCGCCGCCTGTACCGACTCCGTGCTGGCGGTGAGTGCCGCGCGTGCCTCAACGGTTCGCCACTTCAGGTAACCGACGCCAACGGTCAGCAAGAGCGCCACACCGGGGATGAGGACGAAGACCAGGAGCCGCGCCGGTGCATGTCGTTTACGGAATGAATTCCACATCGGACACCTTGGCTTCCCCGTTCACGTCCTGAAGACTGATTCGCATGCGCCACAGTCGCGCCGGCGCCTGCGTGCCGGTGAGCGATGTCTTGACCGAAACCGCGACCAGCACCTCGGCACGGTCGGTGTCGACGGTTTCCAGGCCGACCTCTAGAACCGTACCAACGGTTTTCGACTTGGAACGCTTGACCGTGTCGATGAACCACGCCGACCGCTGCTGAAAGTCCTCGTGGAACTCGCCTGTTGACGTGTCGAGGATCTGCTCGACCTTCGCTTCCACGTCGGTGTCGCTGATCGTGGTCAGTCGTAGCACGCCGTCCCGCCCGGCCGCGAGGAACCGGTCCCGCTGCTTGTGTTCTCGGGCGATCTCGAAATCTTGAACTCCGAACCAGCAGAACAGCGCAGTCAACGCAGCGAGGAGGCCGAGCCCGAACGCCAGGGCCCGCGCCTGCGGGTGTGGCCCGGAGCCGAGCGGCCCCGCCCGATACATCGATCGTCGCCTCACGCTGGTATCCCGTTACGCCTGCCATTATAGTTTGCTGACACTTCAACCCGACCATCCGGTATGTTCCGCGTTCTGATCAAGCCCGCAGATCTTCATATGGTGCAACGACCGCCCGCCCGACCGCCCAGAAGCCCAAATGAACTGCGAATATCGGGAGACTTCACCATATGAAACTACCGGTATTGTCCGTCGGGAGCGGCGGTGATGGACTCGCTCCACGATGAAGAGGCTTGCGCCCCTGCGGCGAATGAAGGTTGCTGAAGCCGGGAGGAGCAGGTGATGACCACCGTCGACGTGATAACCAGGCCGATGCGATCGGTGGGCGGGTTCTTCGCCACCGCCGTCGACACCCTGGCCCTGATCCCGAAGCCGCCATTCGCGTGGCGGGAATGGATCTTTCAAATGTGGTTCGTGGCCCGGGTCTCCATCATGCCCACGATCATGTTGTCGATCCCGTTCACCGTGCTGTCGGTATTCATCTTCAACATTCTTCTTGTCGAGTTCGGTGCGGCGGATTACTCGGGTGCGGGTGCCGCGTTCGGAGCGGTCACCCAAATCGGCCCTCTGGTAACGGTTCTCGTGGTCGCAGGTGCGGCGGCCACAGCGATGTGCGCGGACCTCGGCGCACGCACCATTCGCGAGGAACTCGACGCGATGCGCGTGATGGGGATAAATCCGCTGCAGGCCTTGGTGGTGCCGCGGGTGTTGGCGACCGTGGTCGTGGCGTTGCTGCTCAACTCCGTTGTCGCCGTCGTCGGTGTCGTCGGCGGGTTCTTCTTCTCCGTGTTCGTCCAGAACGTCACGCCGGGGGCCTTCGTCGGCAGTATGACCCTGTTCACCGGGCTCGCCGAAATCGTGATCTCGCTGACCAAGGCGGCGCTGTTCGGCCTCGTGGCCGCGCTGATCGGTTGTTACAAGGGGATATCCGTCGGTGGCGGACCGGCGGGAGTGGGTACCGCGGTCAACGAGACGGTGGTCTTCTCGTTCATGGCGCTATTCGTCATCAACGTGATCGTGACCGCCGTCGGCGTGAAGGCGACGATGTGATGACCAGCAGCCGGCCCAGTACCCTGATGCCTCGGATGCGACGTGCCACCGACGACTTCGTCGCCGGATGGGACCGCATCGGGGTGCAGACCCGGTTCTATGTGAAGACGGTCAGGTCGATCGGTGACGCGGTGGTGCACTACCGGACCGAGATCGCTTGTCAGATCGCGCAAATGAGTCTCGGTGCGGGCGCGCTCGCGGTCGTCGGTGGGACGATCGTGATCGTGGGGTTTCTCACCCTGTCGGCCGGTGCGCTGATCGCGGTGCAGGGATACAACACGCTGGCCGGAGTCGGCGTCGAGGCGTTGACCGGGTTCACGTCCGCCTATCTGAACGTCCGCATCATCGGGCCGCTGACAACGGGAATCGGGCTGGCCGCAACGATCGGCGCCGGTGCCACCGCCCAACTCGGCGCCATGCGCATCGCCGAGGAGATCGACGCCCTCGAGGTGATGGGTGTTCGCGCAATCGCCTACCTGGCGTCCACCCGACTGCTGGCCGGAATGATCGTGGTGATCCCGCTGTACTGCGTTGCCGTGCTGATGTCCTTCATCGCCGCGCGGGTGGGCACCACCGCGATCTACGGGCAGTCGACCGGTGTCTACGACCACTACTTCACCACCTTCCTCAACCCGGTGGATCTCATCTGGTCCTTCGTGCAGGCGATGGCGATGGCGATCACCGTCATGGTGATCCACACCTACTACGGGTTCACCGCGGCGGGCGGGCCCGCCGGCGTCGGAGAAGCCGTCGGCCGGGCGGTGCGCGCCTCGCTGATCGTGGTGGTGTTCGTGACCCTTGTCATCTCGCTGTCCGTGTACGGACAGTCGGGCAACTTCAACCTCTCCGGGTAGCCCAGTGACACTCGACGACGATTCGCGTATCGGTCCTGCGTGGTACACCGGCGTCCTCCTGATCGCCGTGGTGGCGATAAGCTTCACCACCGCAGCACTTTTCGGTGGGTGGTTCCGCAGCTCGATCCCGGTCACCCTGACCTCGGATCGCGCAGGTTTGATCATGGAACCGGGCGGCAAGGTCAAACTGCACGGGATGCAGGTGGGGCGTGTCGCGCGGGTCGACGTCGACGGCGATGCGACACTGCAACTGGAGATCGATCCCAAGTTCATCCAGTACATTCCGGCCAACGTGGGTGCCGAGATCACCGCGACAACGGCGTTCGGGGCCAAATACGTCCGGCTGATCTATCCGGACGATCCCGCCCCGCAGCGGCTCAGAGCGGGGCAGGTGCTGCGCTCGCGCAACGTCACCGCCGAGATCAACACGGTGTTCCAGAACCTCGTCGACCTTCTCGACATGGTGGACCCGGCGAAGCTGAACTCGCTGCTGTCGGCGCTCGCCGAGGGCGTGAGGGGTCAGGGCGACGCCGTCGGCCAGGCCACCAGCGCCGCGAACGAGGTACTGCTCGCCCTCAATCCGCGCAGTGAGAGGGTGCGTGCAGACTTTCGGTCGTTGTCTGAGTTCAGCGATGCCTTCGGCGCCGCGGCCGTGGACATCCTCAACGCGGTGAGTTCTTTCAGCACCACCGCGGTCACGGTGAGCGATCAAGCGCTTGCGTTGGATACCTTGCTGATCAACGTGATCGGACTCAGCGACAGCGGAACCAGCCTCCTGGGGTACAGCAAGGACGACCTCGTGCGCACCGTCACCGCGCTCGCACCGACCAGCGCGCTGCTGTTCAAGTACAACCCGTCGTTGACGTGCCTGCTGGTCGGTGCGAAGTGGTTCATCGACAACGGCGGCGCGCAAGCCGTAGGTGGCAACGGCTATTCGATCATCCTCGATGCCGGGCTGACCTGGGGCCAGGACAACTACCGGTATCCCCGCCATCTGCCGGTCGTCGGCGCGAAGGGCGGTCCCGGCGGCAAACCGGGCTGCGGATCGCTGCCCGATCCCAGCAAGAAATTCCCGGTGCGCCAACTTGTCACCAACACCGGCTGGGGCGTCGGCGACGACATCCGGGTCAATCCCGGCATCGGGTTCCCCGGCTGGGCCAACTACTTCCCAGTCACCCGTGCCGCGCCGGAACCGCCGAGCATCCGGAACCTCGACGGGCCCGCCCCGGCGCCGCTCCCGTACCCGGGTGGCCCGCCGTACGGTGCACCGCAATACGCACCCGACGGCACGCCGCTCTATCCGGGTCTGCCGCCTGCACCGCCCCCGGGGGCGCCGCGCGAACCGGGGGTCAGACCCGGGTCTGAACCGTTCGTCGCGCCGGTTCCGGCGCACACCCGGCCGACGCCACCGCCGCCGATACCCGGTCCATCGGTGGCCTCGCTGAGTCCGCCGTCCTGATCCGGACAACAACCGCCTGAACCAGCTGTCAAAGGGGACATGATGAAAGACCGTCTCACCACCGTCATCTGGCGTCTCGCGATCTTCGTGTCCGTCTGCCTGATGGGCCTTTTCGTGCTGATCGCGGTCTTCGCGCAGTTGCGGTTCGAACCCAAACGCAGCTACATCGCGGAGTTCACCAACGTGGGCGGCCTCAAAGGTGGTGATTTCGTGCGGATCGCCGGCGTCGAGGTCGGCAAGGTCGGGCACATCGCCATCCGCCCGGACGCCACCGTGGCCGTCGAGTTCAACGTCGACGACACCGTGGCGCTCACCGACACCAGTCG
Organism: Mycolicibacterium pulveris; assembly: GCF_010725725.1. Classification (NCBI taxonomy): domain Bacteria; kingdom Bacillati; phylum Actinomycetota; class Actinomycetes; order Mycobacteriales; family Mycobacteriaceae; genus Mycobacterium; species Mycolicibacterium pulveris. The sequence goes on from NZ_AP022599.1 coordinate 3,693,763, forward strand.
GGCAGTCATCCGGTTCGACAATCTCTACGGTGACCGCTATCTGGCCCTGGAAAAAGGCGAAGGTGTCGGTGCACCGCTCGCGCCCGGCGCCACTATCCCGTCGTCGCGCACGGAACCTGCGCTGGACCTGGACACCCTGATCGGGGGTTTCCGGCCACTGTTTCGGGCGCTGGACCCCGACCAGGTCAACGCGCTGTCATCGCAACTGATTCAGGCCTTCCAGGGCCAGGGCCAGGCGATAGGCTCGCTGCTCACTCAGACGGCCGCGTTGACCAACACGCTGGCCGATCGCGACGAGTTGATCGGAGAGGTCATCGAAAACCTCGATATCGTGCTGGGCGCACTGAGCCGGCACAGCACGGAATTCGGTCAGGCGCTCGACTCGATCGCAGCGCTCACCAAATCACTTGCGGCGCGCAAGAACGACATCGGCACCTCAGTGGCTCACGCCGACGCCGCCGCCGGATCGGTAGCCGATCTGCTGGCGCGTTCACGATCACCGGTGCGAAAAGTCGTCACCGAAGCCGATCGGACCGCCGGTCTGGTGCTCGAGGAGCGTGACTATTTCGACGATCTGCTCAATACGCTTCCCGACGCGTACCGCATCCTCGGCCGTCAGGGACTCTACGGCGACTGGTTCGCCTTCTACGTGTGTGAGGCCATCATCAAGGTCAACGGCAAAGGCGGGCAACCGGTCTATATAAAGGCGGCTGGTCAGTCTTCAGGCAGGTGTACCCCGAAATGAGGCCACTGACTGAACGTAACCCCCTGCTTGTCGGCATCACCGGATCCGTGCTCACCGCCGCGGCCGTATTAGGTACCCTCAACTACGACCGGTTGCCATTGATCGTCGGAACCCGTGAGTACTCCGCGTATTTCGCCGATGCGGCGGGTCTGCGTCCGGATTCGCCCGTGGAGGTGGCTGGACTCCGGGTGGGCCAAGTGGCCAGCATCGCGCTGGACGGCGACCGGGTCTTCGTCCGGTTCGATGTCGACAAGGACGTACAGGTGGGTGAGCGGACGGAGGCCGCCATCAAAACCAAGACTGTCCTCGGTGCCAAGTTCATTGAAGTCACCCCGCGAGGTGGCGGTCGTCAATCCGAACCGATCCCGCTCGAGCGCACGAGTTCTCCCTACCAGCTGGCTGATGCGCTCGGCGATTTGTCGACGACGATCAGCGGTCTCGACACCGAAGAGCTGTCTGCGTCCCTGGCCACCCTGGCCGAGACGTTCTCAGACACCCCACCGGACCTACGGGCTGCGGTGCAGGGGGTTTCACGGTTTGCCGACACGCTCGCCGAACGTGATCAGCAGCTGCGTTCGCTGCTGTCGAACGTCAGCAAGGTAACCGGTGTGCTGTCCGAACGCACCGAGCAGATCGCCGGCTTGATCGCCGACACGAACGTACTGCTGGCCCAACTGAGAACGCAGAGCAGCGCACTCGACCGCATCTCGGGCAACATCTCTGCGATCAGTCGAGAACTCCGCGACTTCATCGAAGAGAACCGCGCTTCGTTCAAACCGGCTTTAGACAAGCTCAACGACGTGCTCACTGTCGTCGACAACCGCAAAGTCAAGCTTCAGGACGCGGTCAAGCGTCTCAACGGCTATGCGATGTCGCTGGGCGAATCCGTCTCCTCCGGACCGTATTTCAAGGGGTTCATCGTCAACCTGCCGCCCGGTCAATTCATCCAGCCGTTCATCGACGCAGCGTTCTCCGACCTGGGTCTGGATCCGAACGTCCTGGCGCCGTCGCAGCTGACCGATCCGCCGGAGGGGCAACGCGCGACCCCGGCGCTGCCGGTGCCGTATCCGCGTACCGGGCAGGGCGGCGAGCCGCACTTGACGCTGCCCGACGCCATCACCGGCAAGCCGGGTGATCCGCGGTATCCCCACCGTGAGCCGCTGCCCGCCCCGCCGCCAGGTGGCCCGCCGCCGGGGCCGCCCGCAGCTCCGGGCGGACCGCAACCCCCGCCGACCCACGGCCCGGTCTTTCTGCCCGCGCCCGGCGAGGCACCAGCATCCGAGGGGCAACCATGACCAGACGTACGTTTACGATCGGCCTGGCGGCGGTGTTGGTGCTGACCGTCATCGCCGGCCTCGTCGTCGCGATTCCGTTGGCAAACGAGGCGCAGAAGATCAGGGTCACCGCTTATTTCGCCAATGCCAACGGCATCTACATCGGTGACGACGTCCGCATACTCGGGGTGCGAGTCGGGGAGATCGACACCATCGAGGCCCAGCCGCAGCAGGTGAAGATCACCTTCAAGATCGACCACGGAATCCGGGTTCCCGCCGACGCGAAGGCGGTGATCCTGTCACCGTCGCTGGTCTCGGCGCGCGCGATTCAGCTGGTGCCGGCGTACACCGGGGGGCCGGTGCTGGCCGACCAGTCGGTGATCCCGAGGGACCGAACGGCGGTGCCGGTGGAGTGGGACGACCTTCGCGAGCAGCTGTCGAAGCTCGCCGCGGCATTACAGCCCACCGAACCCGGTGCCGTCAGCACACTGGGCGCCTTCGTCAACACCGCCGCGGACAACCTACGCGGTGAGGGGGCCAACATTCATCACACCGTCCTCAAGCTCTCGCAGGCGTTCTCGGCGCTTGGCGACCATAGTGGCGACATCTTCGGCACCGTCAACGACCTGTCACTGGTGGTGTCGGCGCTGCAGGACAGCAGGGATCTGATGCGCCGGCTCAACCAGAACCTCGCCGCGACCACGGCGCTGATCAGTAACCACCCGAACGAGATCGGTCAGGCCCTGGCTGACATCGACGCGGTGGCCGAGAAAGTGTCCGACTTCGTCGCGGAGAATCGGGAGCCGGTCGGCGTGACCGCGGATAAGCTCGCGTCGATCAGTGGCGCGCTGCGCCAGAGCCTCGACGATCTCGAGCAAACGCTACACGTAGCGCCGACCGGATTGTCGAACTTCGTCAATATCTACCCGCCGGCTATCGGTGGCTTCGCCGGCGCGTTCAGCCTGAACAACTTCGCCAACCCAATTCAATTCCTCTGCGGCGCAATTCAAGCAGCCTCCCGGCTCAATGCGGAACAGTCGGCGAAGCTGTGCGTGCAGTACCTGGCCCCGATCGTGAAGAACCGGCAGATCAACTTTCCACCGCTTGGTGTCAACCCAGTCGTCGGCGCGTACGCCCGCCCCAACGAGATCACCTACAGCGAGGATTGGCTGCGCCCCGATTACATCCCGCCGTCGCCAGAGCACGCATCGCCGCACGAGGCGTCGGTCGAAACCCCGGGCGCCAATGCACCCCCGCACGCGCCGCTGGCCGTCGACCCGCCACTGCTTTCCGCCGAGAACCCCCTACCAGGACCGTCGGACCTTCGCGACATGATGCTCCCGACGGGGGTGGCACCGTGAACCCGCGTCAACTGCGGGCGGTCACCGCCGCCGTGGTCGCCGTCGTCCTCGCTGCCGCGGGATGCGGCTGGAGGGGCGCCAACTCGATGCCGCTGCCCGGCACCGAAGGCGGCGGGCCCGGCTCCTACACCATTCAGGCGCAGCTGCCCGATGTCGGCAACATCCAGCGGAACTCGAGGGTCCGCGTCGGCGACATCAACGTCGGAACCGTGACCGACATCGAACGCCAAGGCTGGAACGCGTTGCTGACGATGACGATCAACGGCGACGTCGTGCTGCCCGCCAACACGACCGCGAGCATCGGCCAGACCAGCCTGCTGGGCACATTGCACGTCGAACTGGTACCACCGCAAATCGTCGCGCCGCAAGGCAGACTCCACGACGGATCGCTGATCCCGTTGGCCTCGGGTTCTGCTTATCCCTCTACCGAACAAACCCTCGCCAGCCTCTCGCTGTTGCTCAACGGGGGCGGTATCGGTCAGATCCAGGACATCACAACAGCATTGAGCACCGCCTTTGCGGGGCGCGAGAAGGATCTACGGAGCCTGATCGAGCAACTCGGCGTCTTCATTTCCCGGGTCAACGAACAGAAGCAGGACATCATCGGCGCCACCGAGAGCGTCAACCGGTTGGCCGGGCAGATCGCCGCGCAGAAGCCGGTGGTGGACAGGGCGTTCGAGACGATTCCGCAGGCGTTGGCGGTGCTATCGGAGCACCGCGAAAACCTCGCCACCGCGCTGGACAAGGTCGGTGAGCTCAGCGCGCTGACCACCGACGCGGTGACCCAGACCAAGGAAAACCTGATCGCCGAGCTCAATGAACTCGGACCCGTTCTCGAATCGCTGGCCAACGCCGGGCCGGCCATGGTGCGCTCGCTGAGCTTCTTGACGACGTTTCCGTTCGTCAAGGAGAACGTCGGCAATTTCTTCCGGGGCGACTACGCCAACCTCACCGGGATCTTCGACCTCACGCTGAGCCGCATCGACGCAGGCTTTTTCACCGGCACTCGCTTCGAGGGCACCCTCACCGAGTGGGAGCTGCAGTGGGGCCGGACCATCGGCCAGTACCCTAGCCCCTATACCAACGGCAACCCGTTGACGGCGCCCTACCACTTCGACCAGGGCCGCTGACATGAGGCTGACGCGACGGATCAGATTGCAGCTGCTGTTGTTCGGTGTGGTCTCAGTGCTCGCCGGCGCGGTCATGAGCATCGGCTATATCGGTCTGCCCAGCCTGCTTTTCGGCATCGGACGCTATGAGGTGGTCGTGCAGCTACCGGCGACCGGCGGCCTCTACAAGAGCGGCAACGTGACCTACCGCGGGCAGGAGATCGGGCGGGTCGTCGATGTGCGAATGACCGACGGCGGAATCGAGGCCTTACTGTCGCTCGACTCGAAGGTCGCGGTGCCCTCGGATCTGACCGCGGAGGTGCACAGTAGGTCCGCGATCGGCGAGCAGTACGTCGACCTCATTCCGCGGCCCGGCGCTACCGACACAGCCACGTTGAGCAACGGTGATGTCATCCCCGTCGACCGGACGTCGGTGCCGCCCAGCATCAACGAACTGCTCGACGCCACGAACCGTGGCCTGCGGGCGATCCCAGGCGACAATCTGAAGGTCGCCATCGACGAAGGAGCGGCAGCCGTAGGTGGTCTCGGGCCTGAGCTGTCCCGGTTGGTCAAGGGCTCGACGAGGCTGTCCATCGACGCCGACAAGAATCTCGGCGAGCTCACCAACCTAATCGACTACGCCAAGCCCGTACTCGACACCCAAAGCGAGACATCGGATTCCATCGCTAGCTGGGCGGCCAACATCGCCGACATCACCCGTCAGGTCGAACAGCAGGACAGCGCCGTGCGAGGCATCTTCATGGACATGCCCTCGACGGCGGGTGAAGTCAAACAGCTCCTCGACCGGCTGCATCCGTCGTTGCCCATCATGCTCGCGAACCTGACTGGCGTCGCCGACCTCGCCGTCACCTATAACGCCAGCCTCGAACAGTTGCTTGTGCTATACCCCCATGCTGTCGCGATTTTGGGTAGCTCGCTGGTCCCCGACATGGGGTTGACCACTGCGTACAAGGGCCCATTCGTCACCTTCGACCTGAACCTCAACGTGCCGCCTCCATGCCTGACCGGCTACCTCCCGCCGAGCCAACAGCGTTCACCGGTCTTCGAGGACTATCCCGACCGGCCCGAAGGCGACCTGTATTGTCGTGTGCCGCAGGACTCTCCGTTCAACGTCCGCGGCGTCCGCAATACGCCGTGCGTCACCAAGCCGGGTAAGCGGGCCCCCACCGCCGCGATGTGCAAGAGCGACGAAGAATACGTGCCGCTCAACGACGGCTACAACTGGAAAGGCGACCCGAACGCGACACTGTCGGGGCTGGACGTTCCGCAATTGCGTCCGGGCCAGACCGCGCCGACCGGAGAGGCTGGCGCGGGACCGGCCGCAGAACTTGGAGAACACCCGCCGTCAATGGCTTTTGCCGAATTCGACCCCCTCACCGGCGCGTACGTGGGGCCGGACGGTCGCGTGTACACGCAATCCAACCTGGTCGCCCCGGCGACGGACCGGACCTGGCAGTCGATGCTGGTGCCGCCCGGGCCGTGACGGGGCTGAACGAAGTGATGAGGAGCATTGCCATGCATCGAGCCGACGAATTGTCCCTTGCCTGGGCTCTGGCGGACTCGGCGGCCGCGTTCGTGACCGCCGACAGGTTCGCCCTGGTATGCGTGAAGATCGGTGCCGGAGAACTCCAGAGCGCAATCGCCACCCTGCTCGATCATCATGCCCGCTTCGGCGCGGAACTGCCGGATCACCTGGCGCAGGCCGTGCAGGCATGGTTGCGTGGTTACCGCGGTACCGACGAGGAGCCGAAACTGGGTCGCCTCGCCGCACGCATCCGCGTAGCCGCGGGATCCGATCGGCCGGCTCCGCGAATGGTCGCACGGTGCAGTCCGGTAGTCCGCCGGGCGGGCGCGCACCGGGCCCGCTAGCGTCCGGCGAGCAACAACAACGTCCACGCCGCAACCGACTGGGCGTCGGTGATCTCTCCGGCACGGATCATCCGCTCCACCTCGGCGCGCGAGAACCACTCGCTGTGCATGTCCTGCTCTTCGTGCTCGCGTTCGTGTTCGCCTTCGGTGATCCCCGTCGCCAGAAACACCCAGCCGCGTTGGCTGCTCATGCCCGGGGCCACGTCGAGCCGGCCGAGCACCTCCATGTGGGACGCTCGCAGCCCCGTTTCCTGGCGGAGTTCGAGCGCGGCGAGTTCGGCGGGATCGAGGTCGTCACCGCCGGGCGCCGTACCTTGGGGAAATTCCCAGCGCCGCAGGCCCAGTGGATACCGGAACTGCTCAACGAGGTGGAAACGGTCGCCGTCGCATGCCATGACCAGCGCATACGACGGTTTGTCGATGACGGCGTAGATGCCGGGGCTGCCGTCCGGGTGGCGGATCGCGTCCTCGCGCATCGTCAACCAGTTGTTGCGGTACACCTCACGCGTCGCGATCGTCTGGATGGAAGTCACGCGCCCAGTATCCTCACGCACGTGTTGCTCACCTCGCTGAACCCCGCGGCCGTCGCCGCCGGCGCGGACATCGGCGATGCCGTCCGCATCGACGGAGCCGCGTTGAGCCGCAGCGATCTGGTGGGGGCGGCGACCTCGGTGGCCGAGCGGGTCGCCGGCGCGACCCGCGTCGCGGTGCTCGCCACGCCGACCGTGTCCACCGTCCTGGCGGTCACCGGCTGCCTGATCGCCGGGGTGCCCGTCGTCCCGGTGCCCGCCGATGTCGGCGCCGCCGAGCGCAGGCACATCCTGGCCGACTCCGGCGCGCAGGCGTGGCTGGGGGAGAAGCCCGCCGACGACGAGGGGCTGCAGCACGTGCCGGTGCGGGTGCACGCGCGGTCGTGGCACCGCTACGCCGAACCGCCCGCCGAGGCGCCCGCGCTGATCATCTACACCTCGGGCACCACCGGGCCGCCCAAGGGCGTGATCGTGAGCAGGCGCGCCGTGGCCGCCGACATCGACGCGCTCGCCGAGGCCTGGCACTGGACTGCTGATGACACGCTGGTGCACGGCCTGCCGCTGTATCACGTGCACGGGCTGGTGCTGGGGCTGCTGGGCTCGCTGCGGGTCGGTAGTCGATTCGTGCACACCGGGAAACCGACGCCGGAGGCCTACGCCGCCGCGGGTGGTTCGTTGTACTTCGGTGTGCCGACGGTGTGGTCGCGGGTGGCCTCCGACCGCGCCGCGGCGAGCGCGCTGGCGTCGGCGCGGCTGCTGGTGTCGGGTAGTGCGCCGCTGCCGGTTCCGGTGTTCGACAAGCTGGTCGCCGTCACCGGGCACCGCGCGATCGAACGGTACGGCGCCACGGAGTCGCTGATCACGGTGAGCACCCGGGTCGGCGGCGAGCGTCGCCCCGGCTGGGTCGGTCTGCCGTTGACAGGGATCGAGACCCGCCTTGTCGACGAGGACGGTGCGGAGGTTCCGCACGACGGCGAAACCATTGGGCGACTGCAGGTTCGGGGACCGACCCTGTTCGACGGCTACCTCAACCGGCCGGACGCCACCGCCGAGGCGTTCGACGCGGACGGTTGGTACCGAACCGGCGATGTCGCGGTGATCGACGCCGGCGGTATGCACCGCATCGTCGGCCGGGAATCCGTCGACCTGATCAAGACCGGTGGGTTTCGGGTCGGCGCGGCCGAGATCGAGACCGCGCTGCTCGGACATCCCGGCGTGCGCGAGGCCGCGGTTGTCGGAGTTCCCGACGACGACCTCGGTCAGCGCATCGTGGCGTTTGTCGTCGGCGACGCCGAACCTTCGGCGCTGATCGAGTTTGTGGCGCAGCAACTTTCGGTGCACAAGCGACCACGTGAGGTGCGGCTGGTTGACGCACTGCCGCGCAACGCCATGGGCAAGGTGCTGAAAAAGGAGCTGGTACAGTGACTTTGAAGTTCGACGAGATCTGCATCGACGCTCACGACGCCACCATGTTGGGCCGATGGTGGTCGGAGGTGCTCGGTTGGCCTCACGACGTCGACGCGGACGGCGACGTGGTGCTGCGCGCCCCCGCCGGCGCCGGGCCGAACTGGTTGTTTCTGGCGACGCCCGACGCCAAAGTGGTCAAGAACCGCATCCACTTCGACTTCCGGCCCGACGACCAACAGGCCGAGGTGCGGCGGGTGATCGGCCTGGGCGCCCGGCGCGTCGACATCGGCCAGGGCGATTCCAGCTGGGTCGTGCTGGCCGACCCGGAAGGCAACGAGTTCTGCATCCTGGCCGCCGAAGATTGACCCGCGCCTTTTCTCCGCGAGCGTGCGTGTCTGAGGGCGACACGCCGATCAAAACCCGGAGTTTACGCACGCTCGTCACCCTGGCAGCCGCGGTGGCGTTGTCACTGTGTGCGTGCGGGTCCGCGCCGTCACCGCCGCCGCAACCCACGGTTCCCGTCGAGCCGTTGCGTATCGGTGACGCGGCAACGGACACGGTGGGCGGCTGGCTGCCGGCGGGTGTGACGCTTTCCCCCTTCGACGTGTCCAATCCCATTGTGGGATGGTTGGATCCGGCGTTGCTCAAGGCGGTTCAGGACGCCGCGGATGCCGCCGCGGACGACGGTATCGACATGCGGATCACCTCAGGCTGGCGAACGACAGGCTTTCAGCAGCGGCTCTTCGACATGGGTGTACAGCAGCACGGCAGCGTCGAGGCCGCCAGCGAATTCGTCGCGCCCGTGGAGGTTTCGAAGCATGTCACCGGTGAGGCCGTGGACATCGCGCCCGTGGGGCCGATATGTGGTTGATCCGCAACGGCTCTCGGTTCGGGCTGTGTCAGGTATTCGCCAACGAGATATGGCACTTCGAACTCGCGGCGGTCGACGGCCGCTGTCCGCCGTTGAAGCCGAACGCGGCGAGCTAACGCCGCGAGCGTGCGCAAACTCGCGCATTTGCTCGGCGTGTCGCCCTCAGACACGCACGCTCGCGCAAAAGGGTGACCAACGCGTTTAGTTCTGGTGCAGGGCTTCGTTCAGCGTGATGCCGCTGCCGTCACGCTTGACCACCTCGACGGCGCCCGACAGTGAATTGCGCCGGAACAACAGGTTGTTGGCGCCCGACAGTTCACGCGCCTTGACGGTCTGGCCGTCGCCGGTCTGCACCTTGGTGCCCGCGGTGACATACAGTCCCGCCTCGACCACGCAGTCGTCGCCCAACGAAATACCAAGGCCCGCATTGGCGCCGAGCAGACACCGCTCGCCCACCGAGATCACCTCGGTGCCGCCGCCGGACAGCGTGCCCATGATCGACGCGCCACCGCCGACGTCGGAGCCGTCGCCGACCACCACGCCCGCCGAGATCCGGCCCTCCACCATCGAGTTGCCCAGCGTGCCCGCGTTGAAGTTGACGAAGCCCTCGTGCATGACCGTGGTGCCCGACGCGAGATGGGCGCCCAGCCGCACCCGGTCGGCGTCGGCCACCCGCACCCCCGACGGCAACACGTAGTCGACCATCCGCGGGAACTTGTCGACGCCGTAGACGGTCACCGGGCCGCGCCGGCGCAACCGGGCCCGTACGGTCTCGAACCCCTCGACCGCGCACGGGCCGTGGTTGGTCCACACCACGTTGGTCAACAGGCCGAAGAAGCCGCCCGCGTTGAGGCCGTGCGGGGCCACCAGCCGATGGGACAGCAGGTGCAGCCGCAGGTACACGTCATACGCATCGGTCGCGTCGTCGTCCAGCGACGCGATGACGGTGCGCACGGCGACCATCTCGACGCCGCGGTCGTCGTCGCGGCCGGTGAGCACACCCAGTTCCTCGGGGACCTCGGCCGCCGAGAGCCGGGTGGTGCCGGACGGGCCGTTCCCGCTGAGTTCAGGGGACGGGAACCAGGTGTCGAGGACGGATCCGTCGGCGGCGATGGTCGCAAGGCCGACGCCAGAAGCAGCAGTCACGTTCGTAGAGGCTACGTTCTCCGGCGAGCAGACGTGAACACCCCCCGAAACGGCGGAAAATGGGGGTCCACGCGTCTGCTCGCCGGGGGGCCGCCGACGTGACCGACTAGCCTCAACCAACGTGGGCCTGGACTTGCACGCCGATCCGATCGCGCTGACCGCGGCACTGGTGGACATTCCCAGCGAATCGCGCGACGAGCAGCGCATCGCCGACGAAATCGAGACCGCGTTGCGCGAGCAGACCAGCGGCTTCGAGATCATCCGCAGCGGCAACGCGGTGCTGGCGCGCACACACCACGGCATGCCGTCGCGCGTGCTGCTGGCCGGCCACACCGACACCGTGCCCATCGCCGGCAACCTGCCCAGCCGGCTCGAGGGCCCGTATCTCTACGGGTGCGGCACCTCCGACATGAAATCGGGGGACGCGGTCTTTCTGCATCTGGCCGCGACGGTCGCCGCGCCGCGACACGACATCACGCTGGTGATGTATGACTGCGAGGAAATCGAAGCGAGCGCAAACGGATTGGGCCGTATCGAACGCGAACTGCCCGACTGGCTGGCCGCCGACGTCGCCATCCTCGGCGAACCGTCGGGCGGATACATCGAGGCCGGCTGCCAGGGCACGCTACGCGTGATCGTCACCGCGTCGGGAACCCGCGCGCATTCCGCACGATCCTGGCTGGGCGACAACGCGATTCACAAACTCGGTGACGTACTGGCGCGACTCAAGGACTATCAGGCCCGCAGCGTCGACATCGACGGCTGCGTCTACCGCGAAGGGCTGTCGGCGGTCGGCATCGACGGCGGCATCGCGGGCAACGTCATTCCCGACGCCGCGTCGGTGACGATCAACTTCCGTTTCGCGCCCGACCGCACCCCCGACCAGGCCCTGCGGCACGTGCACGAGGTGCTCGACGGCCTCGACGTGCGCATCGAGCTGACCGACTCCGCGCCGGGCGCGCTGCCCGGCCTGACCAAGCCGGCCGCCGCGGCACTGGCGGCCGCTGCCGGCGGCCGGGTGCGGGCCAAATACGGGTGGACCGACGTCGCGCGGTTCGCCGCGCTGGGCATCCCGGCGGTCAACTACGGACCCGGCGACCCGAACCTGGCGCACCGCGCCGACGAGCGGGTGGAGACCGCGGCCATCACGGCCGCCACCGACACGCTGCGGCGGTATTTAACCGCTTGACCGCACCCCTACGCTGAAAGCATGCGGTGAGACGACGACCCCGGTGTTCAGTCGTTCTGTCATGAGAGCTCACCCCCATGTCTTCCATCGTCTTTTCCGACGTGTCGTTCGCCTGGCCGGACGACGACACGCCGCTGTTTCATGACCTTTCGGTGACCGTCGGCCCCGGCCGCACGGGCCTCGTCGCGCCCAACGGTGCCGGCAAGAGCACGCTGCTCAAGCTCGTCACCGGCGAGTACCAGCCCACCACCGGATCGGTCACTGTCGACGGCACGATCGGCTACCTGCCGCAGACGCTGCCGTTCGTCGCGGAGCGCACCGTCGCCGAAGTGCTCGGCGTCGCGCCGATCATCGCCGCGCTGAACGCCCTGGCCGACGGCGACGCCGGCGACGACGTGTTCGCCGCGATCGGCGACGACTGGGACGTGGAGGAGCGCACCCAAGCCCAACTCGACCGGTTGGGGCTGGGCCACATCGAGCTGGGCCGCGCGCTCGGTTCGTTGTCCGGCGGCGAGGTGGTCTCCCTCGGGCTGGCCGCTCAGCTGCTCAAGCGCCCCGACGTGCTGCTGCTCGACGAGCCCACCAACAACCTCGACGTCGACGCGCGCCGCCGACTCTACGACGCCCTCGACGACTTCACCGGATGCCTGCTGCTGGTCAGTCACGACCGCACGCTGCTGGACCGGATGGAGCGCATCGCCGAGCTGCACCGCGGCAAAATCCTGTTGTACGGCGGCAATTTCACGATGTACACCCACGCCGTGCAGGAGGCGCAGCGGGTCGCCGAGAACGCCGTGCGCAGCGCCGAACAACAGCTCGAACGCGAGAAGCGCGACATGCAGCTGGCCCGAGAACGTGCCGCGCGAAAGGCCTCGACCGCGGCGCGCAACGTCAAGAATGCCGGGCTGCCCAGAATCGTCGCGGGCGCGATGAAGCGGCGGGCCCAGGAGTCGGCGGGCAAGGCTGACGACGTGCACTCCGCCCGGGTCGGCGACGCCAAGGCGCGGCTCGACGACGCCGAGCGCAGGCTGCGCGACGACCACGCCCTCGTGCTCGACCTGCCGCAGACCGACGTGCCCGCCGGCCGCAACTTGCTGACGCTCGACGGCGTGACCGCGCGTCGCGGCGGGCGCACCCTGTTCACCAGCGTCGACCTGAGCATCCGCGGGCCCGAACGGATCGCGCTCACCGGACCCAACGGCGCAGGCAAATCCACCCTGCTGCGGATCATCGACGGCACCGCGGCCCCCGACGCCGGCACCGTTGGGCGCGCTGACGGCCGGGTGGCCTACCTGTCCCAGCGGCTGGACCTGCTGAATCCGCAACGCTCGGTCGGCGAAAGCCTCGCCTTCTGTGCGCCCGGCCTCTCGCAGACCCGGCGCAGGCATGTGCTCGCACAGTTCCTGTTCCGCGGCGACCGGATCCACCTGCCGATCGGGGCGCTGTCGGGTGGTGAGCGGCTGCGCGCCACGCTGGCCTGCGTGCTTTACAGCGAACCCGCACCGCACCTGCTGCTGCTCGACGAGCCCACCAACAACCTCGATCTGGTCAGCGTCGGGCAACTGTCCTCGGCGCTGAACGCCTACCGCGGCGCGTTCGTCGTCGTCAGCCACGACGAACGATTCCTCGACGAGATCGGGGTGCAACGGCGGCTGCGGCTGCCGGCCTGAACCGTGCTGACCGGCGCGGAGTTCAGCGGGTCGCCAGCAACCACGGACACGGTAGGTTTGACGACCATGGGGATCATGCCCGACGTCAGCCCCTACGGGTCGCAGACGGTGACGGGCCCCGGCTGGCCGAACGTCGACGAAGAGGTGCTGGCGTCGGCCGCGGCGGCCTATGAAGCGCTGGCGGCGAAGTTGACCGGCACCGTGGTGCCCCGGCAGCAGGGCCAGCTCATGCAGCTGTCCGACAGCTGGGAGGGCGCCGGGTCGCTGGCCGCGGCGGGGGAGGCCAGCGCGATCATCGGCGGTCATGAGGCAAATGCCGCGCAGGCCGCCGCGATCGCGGCCAAACTGCGGGCGATGGAGGCCACCGTCATCAAGACCAAGATGCTGGCCAACACGATCGCCCAAGAGGTGCAGCACGAGTGCGAGGCGATCGCGGCGATGCCGTTCGGCAACGCCCAGCAGCTGGTGCAGAGCCGGATCAAGCTGGGGCTGTCGCAGAACATCGCCAACGTGACGACGAATACCACCGAGTTGGCCAACACGCTCGGGGTGCCGCCCAGCATCCCCTTCGTCGGCGCCCCGGTACCCGGCGGCAAGGAAGCCCAGGACAGCGGGGAAGAGGCCGCCGAACAGGCCGGCCAAGGACCGCAGCAGGCGATGCAGATGGCCGGCCAGATGGGATCGATGGCGGCCCAACTGCCCATGCAGATCGGTCAGTCGCTGATGGCGGTGCCGCAGCAGATGGGCCAGCAGCTCTCGCAGCCGTTGCAGCAGCTCACGTCGCTGTTCGGTCAGGGCGGCAAGGCCGACGCGCTTGGCGCGGCAGGGCTGCCGTTCTCGTCGTTCTCCAACCATCCGCTGGCCGGCGGCTCCGGTGCCGGCGGCGGCTCCGGCATGGTGCGGGCGGCCGGGTTGCCGGGCTCCGGCGGCGTGCCGTTGCAGACCCCGCAGATGGCGAACCTGGTCGGCAGCAAGCCGGTGAGCACCGCGCCCGCGGAAGGAGCCGCGGCCGGGTCCGCGGTGGCGGGCGGTGTCGCCCCGATGGCGGCGGGGGCGGGCGGCATGGGCGGCATGGCGCCGATGATGGGTCAGCGCGCACCGAGCGGGGGCACCACGACGGGATTGTCGGTGCCCGCGCCGCTGGAACACGACCTCGACGAAGACGACGTCGACGACGACTGGTGAGGGCAGGGGAGATTCGCGATGTCTAGTCCGCTGAGAAAGCCCGACGGCATCAGTTGGGCCGCGGCGGCGGTCGAATTGCCGCAGATACCAACGGTTCCCGCGGGGCAGGACGCGATGAGCTCGACCATCTCGGCGGTGCTGCCCACGCTGAGCGCCTCGCTGGCCGCCAACGTGGCGGCGCTGTCGGCCAAGGAGAACACGTTCTCCGCCAAGGTCGGGGCGGCGCAGGCGGCGTATACGAACTCCGATGAGGCCGGCTCGCAGTCGGTGGGCCAGGTCGTCGGGATGCTCGGCCAGCTCGGCCAACAGGCCGGTCAGATGGGGCAGTCGGCGGGCGCGCCCGCCCAGGCGCTCGGCGGGCAGACCGGCATGTTCGGCTCGCTGATGCAGCAGGCGATGCAGGCGGGCCAGGGCTCAGGAACGCAGACGACGGCCGGTTCGGGTGCCGTCGGTGCGACGGGCGCCGCCGCACCGCACCCGGGGACAGGTGCCCCGCCGCCACCGCGCGACGAGGACGACGAGGTCGCCGCGCCCGACGAGAGCCGAGCGGGCTCGGGTCCTGCACCGGTGACACCGCCGGATGTCGTGGATTCCGGCGACGACGGCATCGCGCGTCGGCTGTAACCGCTCGGCGCGGAATTCAGTCGGTCAGGCGTTCCGCACCCGCGTGATCACCCTGCTCGTACAGCTGGGCCGACGCCCGGAGTAGTTCGGCGATGGTGGTGCCCGCGGCCGCGGCGGCCCGCAGGCTGTCGTGGCGGGCGTCGAGCACACCGGACAGCGCGGTGCTCACCGCCGAGCCGATCGTGCCGTGGATGGCCTGCACACCGGCCGCCTCCGACGGGCCCGCGTTCATCAACTGCGACAACCCGGCCACGACCCGGTCGTGCACCTCGGCGTAGGACCGCACACCGTCGGGGTGTACGTGCAGGTTGTCGCTCATCGAATACCTCCGTCGCCTTGCAGTCTAGGGCCGCGACGGAACGGTCCCCCACACCAATTCAGCGCTGGGCCCTGCTCTGCGCCGATGCGTCCGCGGCCGCGCGGGCCATTCCGATCGCGGCGTACCGCTGCGACACCTCGGCCAGCGCCGCCGAGTCATGGCCGGCCAACGCGCGCGCGTGCGCCAACACCAACTGTCCTGCCGGGCAATCGCATTCGGCGCTGACACGAACGACGGCGTCGACGGCGCGGATGTCGGCGAGCCGTACCGCGTCGAGCAGCGCCCGCAGCGCCACCGCTGACTGTCCGCCACGTTCGGCGCTGCGCACCGCATCGCGCGCGGCGGCCACCGCGCCGTGCTGGTCGCGGCGCGCCGACATCGTCCAGGCCCGCGCCAGCGCGAGTTCGGGGGCGAACAGCATGGACTTCAACCCGTGCCGGGATTCCGCGCGCGCCAACGCCTTTCCCGCTTCGATCGTCGCGCCGAGCTGGCCGAGCGCCTGGGCGAGCAGCATCCACGCCAGCGGTCCCCACGAGTATCCGGTCGGTGCAAGCGCGGCGGCCGCCGGCCGCAACAGCCGCACCGCCTCCTCCAGGTCGCCCTTGGCGATCAGCACGTCGGCGACCAACACCTCGCCGATCGCGCGGCCCGGCTGCTGCAGCTGCGCGAAATCGGCGAGCTGTTGCCCCAGCGCCCGCGCCTCATCCAGCGCACCGCTGAGCACCAGCGCGGTGGTCTGACCGAACCCGCTGGTGAACCGCAGCAGCCCCGGATGCCCGGCGGCGATCGCGCGCTCGGCCAGGGCGTCGACCTCGCCGAAGCGTCCCATCCGCGCCGCGCTCAACGCGCCGGCGGCCGCCGCCCAGCCGATCGCGGTGTCGTCGGCGGCCGGTGCGGACAGCACGTCGTCGGCGATCTGCTTGGCGCGAGCGGGACTGCCCGCGTTCATCGCGAACGTCGCCGACAACGCATCCAGCGTGGTCCTGGCCGTCGGCGAGCTCACCCGGTTCCGCGTCGCCTGCAGGAACGCGGTGGCCCGCTCGGGTTCGGACAGCATCCAGAACTGGTTGGCCGCGCGCGGCAACGCCCACGCCATCAATTCGGTCTCCGACAACGTCGACGGATCCACCGCGCCGAGCACCGCGTCGGCGTCGCGGCCCCTGCCCTGCCACGCCAGCGCGTAGCCCAGCGTCAGCCGGGTGCGCAGATCGGGCGCACGCGCCAGCGCGACCCGGCCGAGCCGTTCGGCCAACCCCAGATCGCCGAGCCGCAGCGCCTCCTCGGCCGCGGCGACGATGTCGGCGGGCGGCTGCGGGCTGTCGCAATCCAGCGCCAACACCGCGCGCCGCAACCGCTCGACCACACCGTCGTCGGCCGCGGCGACCAGCCGGTCGAACACCTCGGTGCGCAACCGGCGCAGCTCGGGCCCGCCCAAGGCGTCACGCACCGCGTCGACGAACAGCGGATGAGCCGGCCGCACCAGCTGCCCGTCCACCACGACCGCGCCGCAGGACCGCGCCTCGGACAGGGCATCGGGGCCGAGCAGGTCGGTGACCGAGGCCAACGGCAGCGGGTCGTCCACGGCCAACAGCTGCAGCGCCCGCCGCCCCGACTCCGGAAGCGAACCCACGAAGTCGTCGACCACGGTGGCCAGCCGGCTGTCGTCGTGCCCGGGTGGCTGCATGACGACACGCTCGAGCAGCCCGTCAACCCATAGCGTCGAGATCTGTTCGGCGACAACACCGTTCGGTGCGATCGTCAGGATCAACGCGGCGGTGCCGCTGACCGCCAACTGGTAGATCAGCGCCGCCGACAGCCGGTCCAGCAGATGCGCGTCGTCGACCACCAACAACCGCCCGTCGCCGAGGGTTTCGCGGGCCGTGCGCAGAACCTCCGCGGTCTTGCCGGCGCTGGGGATGTCGATCAGGTGGCTGACCGCGGCGAACGGCACCGCGGCCATCGGCGTCGTCGCGGTGACCCAGTCGACCCGGCCGAACCGTGAGCCGAACCGGTCGACGGCGGCGCGGGCCAGCGTCGTCTTGCCCACCCCCGCCGGGCCGATCAACACCGCCCCTGCGCGCTCGGAAACGCCGGTGGAGATGGCGTCCAGTATCGGTTCGGGCGCCGCGGTGACCCACTCAACTGGCACGGCCGGATCATATGGTCAGCTTGTCTTCGTGTCCGCAGAACCCTTCCGCGAATGGGCGGTATGTGTCTACTGCGCGTCCGGGCCGACGCACCCAGAACTGCTCGACCTGGCCACGCGCGTCGGCGAGGCGATCGCCATGCGCGGCTGGACCCTGGTGTCCGGCGGCGGAAACATCTCGGCGATGGGCGCGCTGGCCAACGCGGCCAGGGCGCGCGGCGGCTGCACCGTCGGTGTCATCCCCAAAGCGCTGGTGCACCGGGAGATGGCCGACGTCGAGGCCGACGAGCTCATCGTCACCGACACCATGCGGCAGCGAAAACAGGTCATGGAGGCGCGCGCCGACGCGTTTCTCGCGCTGCCCGGCGGCATCGGCACGCTCGAGGAGTTCTTCGAGGCCTGGACAGCGGGCTATTTGGGTATGCATGAAAAACCCGTGGTGATGCTGGATCCCGGCGGGCACTACGACGGCTTGATCACGTGGCTGTACAGCCTGGTCGACAAGGGTTACGTCGCCCAGCAGGCCATGGATCGCCTGGTGCTCGTCGACGACATCGAGGTGGCGCTGGAGGTCTGCGCACCCCGCGGGTGAAAGTTGGCGTCGGTAGCTAGGGTGATGCGCCATGAGGCATCTGAAGGGGAGCCGAGCATGACTGACGACACGTCGGGAACCCGCACCAGCGTCGGGCTGCTCGACATCGCCAGAGGGTTGCCGGGCCTGCTGCTGGACGCGCCGATCATCCTTCGCGGCGTGATCACCGGGTTCGGGGCCCGGCCGACGGCCAAGACGTCCATCGGCAAGGTGTTCCAGGAACGCGCGGAGAAGTACGGCGACAAGGTGTTCATCAAGTTCGCCGACGAGCAGATCACCTACCGCCAGGCCAACGAGACCGCCAACCGCTACGCCGCGGTGCTGGCCGCGCGGGGGGTCGGGCACGGCGACGTCGTCGCAATCATGTTGCGCAACTCGCCGGAGACGGTGCTGCTGATGCTGGCCGCCGTCAAGTGCGGCGCCATCGCCGGGATGGTGAACTACAACCAGCGCGGCGACGTGCTCAAGCACAGCTTCGAATTGCTGGGCGCCAAGGCCGTCGTCGCCGCCACCGACTTCGTCGACCCCATCACCGAAAGCGGCGCGGACACCAGCGGTCTGATGACCGACGACGAGCTCCAGCGCCTCGCGGCCACCGCGCCCACGGCCAACCCGCCGGCGACCGCGGCCGTGCTCGCCAAGGACAAGGCGTTCTACATCTTCACCTCGGGCACCACCGGCATGCCCAAGGCCAGCGTGATGACCCACTACCGGTGGCTGCGGGCCCTGGCCGGGTTCGGGGCGCTGGGCATGCGGCTCAAGAGCCGCGACACCCTGTACTGCTGCCTGCCGCTGTATCACAACAACGCGTTGACCGTGGCGCTGTCCTCGGTGCTCAACTCGGGCGCGACGCTGGCGCTGGGCCGCTCGTTCTCCGCGTCGAGGTTCTGGGACGAGGTGATCCGCTACGACGCCACCGCGTTCGTCTACATCGGCGAGATCTGCACCTACCTGCTCAACCAGCCGCCCAAGCCCGCCGACCGCCAGCACAAGGTCCGGGTGATCTGCGGCAACGGGCTGCGCCCGGCGATCTGGGATCAGCTCACCGCGCGGTTCGGCATCGAGCGCATCTGCGAGTTCTACGCGGCCAGCGAGGGCAACACGGCGTTCGTCAACGTGTTCGACATCGACAAGACCACCGGGATCTGCCCATCGCCGGTGGCGTTCGTCGAATACGACCCCGACACCGGCGAACCCGTGCGCGGCGCCGACGGCCGGGTGCGCAAGGTACGCAAGGGCGAGCCGGGCCTGCTGCTGTCCAAGGTCAGCAGCTTCCAGCCGTTCGACGGCTACACCGATCCGAAGGCCAGCGAAACGAAGTTGGTGCGCAACGCTTTTCGGGATGGTGACGTCTGGTTCAACACCGGCGACCTGATGCGTTCGCAGGGTTTGGGTCACGCGGCGTTCATCGACCGGCTCGGCGACACGTTCCGGTGGAAGGGGGAGAACGTGGCCACCACCGAGGTGGAGGCGGCGATCTCCACCGACCCGCAGGTCGAGGAAGCCACCGTGTTCGGCGTCGAGGTGCCGGGCACCGGCGGGCGCGCGGGCATGGCCGCGATCCAGCTCAAGAAGGGCGAGAAGTTCGACGGGATGTCGCTGGCCAAAGCGGCTTACGACAAGCTGCCGACCTACGCGGTGCCGTTGTTCGTGCGGGTGGTCGAAGAACTCGCCTACACCTCGACGTTCAAAACCCAGAAGGTCGACCTGCGCAAGCAAGGCTACGGGGCGGACGTCGAGGACGCGATCTACGTGCTGGCCGGGCGCGACGAGGGCTACGTGGAGTTCTACGACGACTACCCCGACCACGTGAAGGCCGGCAAGCGACCCAAGTGATGGTGATTTCGGCGTAGTTCGTCACGGTGGGCGTGACGAAACGCGCCGAAACCGCACGACCGTAGCCTGGAAGCGTGCAGTCGACTTTTCTGGGCCGTCCGGTGGCGGGTGATCGAGCGTTGATCATGGCGATCGTCAACCGCACACCCGACTCGTTCTACGACCGCGGTGCCACCTTCTCCGACGAGAACGCCAAGGCTGCCGTGCACGCGGTGATCGAAGACGGCGCAGACGTCGTCGACGTGGGCGGCGTCAAAGCCGGTCCGGGCGATGCGGTCGACGTCGACGAGGAGATCGCGCGGGTCGTGCCGTTCATCGAATGGGTGCGCAGCGCCTACCCCGACCAGCTGATCAGCGTCGACACCTGGCGCGCGACGGTGGCCAAGCAGGCCTGCGCGGCCGGCGCCGACCTGATCAACGACACCTGGGCCGGGCACGACCCCGCGCTGCCCGAGGTGGCCGCCGAGTTCGGGGCCGGGCTGGTCTGCTCGCACACCGGCGGCGCGGTGCCGCGGACCCGGCCGTTCCGCGTCAGCTACGGCACGACCGAGCGTGGCGTCGTCGACGACGTCATCGCCGAGGTGACGGCGGCCGCCGAACACGCGGTGAGCCTCGGCGTGGCGCGCGACGCCGTGTTGATCGACCCGACCCACGATTTCGGCAAGAACACTTACCACGGCCTTAGTTTGTTGCGCCACGTAAAAGACCTTGTAAACACTGGATGGCCAGTGCTGATGGCGCTGAGCAACAAGGATTTCGTCGGGGAAACTCTGGGTGTGGGTTTGACCGAGCGCCTGGAGGGCACGCTTGCTGCGACGGCACTTGCCGCCGCGGAAGGCGCAGCCATGTTCCGAGTGCATGAGGTGGGGCCCACACGGCGCGTGCTCGAAATGGTCGCGTCGATTCAGGGCGCGCGTCCACCGGCGCGCACGGTGAGGGGACTGGCATGACCCGTATACGAGCGCGAGGAGGCGAACAATGACAGTGCTTTCGCAGCTGACACCGGACACGGCAGGCACTGACGTCACCGCGCGGTGGCTGGCCGAACGAAGCTGGAACCGGCCGTCGTGGACGATCGCCGACCTCGAGGCCGCGAAGGGCACCCGCACCGTGTCCGTGGTGCTGCCCGCGCTCAACGAAGAGGAGACCGTCGGCGCCGTCGTCGAGACCATCGCGCCGCTGCTCGGTGGTCTGGTCGACGAGCTGATCGTGCTGGATTCCGGCTCGACCGACGACACCGAGATCCGCGCGGTCGCCGCGGGCGCGCGGGTGATCACCCGCGAAGCCGCGCTGCCCGAGGTCGAGCCGCAGGCCGGGAAGGGTGAGGTGTTGTGGCGCTCGCTGGCCGCCACCACCGGCGACATCGTGGTGTTCGTCGACTCCGACCTGATCGACCCCGACCCGATGTTCGTGCCCAAGCTGCTCGGTCCGCTGCTGACCACCGACGGCGTGCATCTGGTCAAGGGCTTCTACCGGCGACCGCTGAAGGTCAGCGGCAGCGAGGACGCCAACGGCGGAGGCCGCGTCACCGAACTGGTGGCCCGGCCGCTGCTGGCCGCGCTGCGCCCCGAGCTCAGCTGCCTGTGCCAGCCGCTGGGCGGCGAGTACGCCGCCACCCGTGAGCTGCTGATGTCGGTGCCGTTCGCGCCCGGCTACGGCGTGGAGATCGGCCTGCTCATCGACACCTACGACCGCCTCGGGCTCGACGCCATCGCCCAGGTGAACCTCGGGGTGCGCAGCCACCGCAACCGGCCACTGACCGAACTGGCCTCGATGAGCCGCCAGGTCATCGCCACGCTGCTGTCCCGCTGCGGGGTGCCCGACTCCGGGGTGGGGCTGACGCAGTTCTTCGCCGACGGCGACGACTACACCTCGCGGACGTCGACCGTGTTCTTGGACGACAGGCCGCCGATGATCACGTTGCGCCCGTACGGCTGATTGTCGGGGTGTTGAGGCAGTATCGACACCGTGACGCTGGTTCTGGTGTATCTGGTGGTGCTGGTCCTCATCGCGATCGTGCTGTTCGCGCTGGGCAGCGTGTTGTTCGGGCGCGGTGAGCCGTTGCCGCCGCTGCCTCGTGGCACGACGGCCACCGTGCTGCCGGCCTCCGGAATCACCGGCGCCGACGTCGACGCGGTCAAGTTCACCCAGACCTTGCGCGGCTACAACACCAGCGAGGTCGACTGGGTGCTCGACCGGCTGGGCCAGGAGCTGGATCTGCTGCGCGGCCAGTTGGCGGCCGTGCGTGCGGCCCACGGGGTCGACGACGGCGAGGACGCCGGGTCCGAGGGCGTGCACGCGGCGCCGTCATCGCAGGACGACGCGTGACCGCCGCCGTGGACGACGACGGCCGGGTCCGCTGCGCCTGGATCGACCGGTCTCGGCTGGCACCCGCCGACTACGTGCTGTACCGCGAGTATCACGACACCGAGTGGGGCCAACCGCTGCGTGACTCGGCGGCGCTGTTCGAACGGATCAGCCTCGAGGCCTTCCAGAGCGGGCTGTCGTGGCTGGTCATCCTGCGCAAACGGGACAACTTCCGGCGCGCCTTCCACCGGTTCGACGCCGAGCGCATCGCCCGCTACACCGACCGTGACGTCGAGCGGTTGATGGCCGACACCGGCATCGTGCGCAACCGCGCGAAGATCGAGGCCACCATCGCCAACGCGCGCGCGGTCGCCGACCTCACCGACTCCGGGGTGGACCTGGCCGAGCTGCTGTGGTCCTTCGCGCCCGCTGACCGGGCCGAGCGAGCCCGCCCCGTCGACATCGCCCACGTCCCGGCGGCGACCCCGGAATCGACCGCGATGGCCAAGGAACTCAAGCGTCGCGGCTTCCGCTTTGTGGGTCCGACGACCGCATACGCCTTGATGCAGGCCACCGGAATGGTCGACGATCACACCGCCGACTGCTGGGTTCCGGCGACCTGTCCAGCGCCTTCGTCACGGCCTTAAGCCGGGTCTTTGCACACCAACCCGCCACGATAGGGAAGAATAGAGGCGTTCAGTAGCAGTTCAGTGCCGGGAGCTGTCAACGGGTGGGCACTCTCGGCCCCGACCGAGAGCCCGCTGGATGCACCGGCGGGCGGCTCATTGTGGAGGGAGCACTCGATGGCGGCGATGAAGCCCCGGACCGGCGACGGTCCTCTGGAAGCGACCAAGGAGGGGCGCGGCATCGTGATGCGAGTACCACTAGAAGGTGGTGGGCGACTCGTCGTCGAACTGACTCCCGAAGAAGCCGCAGCGCTCGGCGACGAGCTCAAGAAGGTCACCAGCTAGTTCTTCGCGGCCTACGCGCACACCTTGCGGTAGATCTCCAGGGTCTGCTCGGCGATATGGGCCCAGGCGAATTCCTGGATGCAGCGCTGCCTGCCCGCCTGGCCGTAGCGGCGCGCCGTGTCGGGGGCGGCCACCAGCTCGTTGACGGCCTGGGCCAGCCGCTCCTCAAACCCGGCCTGGTCCGGGGGGTCGTAGCGCACCAGCAGGCCGGTCTGGCGGTCGGCCACCACCTCGGGGATGCCGCCGACGTCGGAGGCCACCACCGCCGTCGCGCATGCCATCGCTTCGAGGTTGACGATGCCCAGCGGTTCATACACCGACGGGCAAACGAAAACCATGGCGGCCGAGAGTATTTCGCGGATCTTGCCGATCGGCAGCATCTCGCGGACCCAGAACACGCCGCTGCGGGCTGCGGCCAGCGCCTGCACCGCCTCGGTCACCTCGGCGGCGATCTCGGGGGTGTCGGGTGCGCCCGCGCACAGCACCAGTTGCACGTCGGGGGCGAACCGGTGGGCCGCGGCGACCAGATGCGCGACGCCTTTCTGCCGGGTGATGCGGCCGACGAACGCCACGATCGGACGTGAGGTGTCCACGCCCAACTCGGCCAGCACCGACTCACCCGGCTCGGGCGCCGACGGGTACCAGACCTCGGTGTCGATGCCGTTGCGCACCACGTGCACTCGGTTGGGATCCAACGCGGGATAGGTGCGCAGCACGTCGTCACGCATCCCGGAGCTGACCGCGATGACCGCGTCAGCGGCCTCCACCGCCGTCTTCTCCACCCACGACGACACCCGGTAGCCGCCGCCGAGCTGTTCTGCCTTCCACGGCCGCATCGGCTCCAGCGAGTGCGCGGTCAGCACGTGCGGGACGTCGTAGAGCAGCGCCGCGAGGTGCCCGGCCAGCCCGGTGTACCAGGTGTGCGAATGCACGACGGTGGCCTGCGCGGCGGCGTTGGCCATGTTGAGGTCCGCCGACAGCATCGCCAACGCGGGGTTCGCGCCCGCCAGGGCGGGATCGGGTTTCGCGACAACGGCATCCGAGCGGGGCGCGCCCATGCAGTGCACGTCGACCTGGCACAGATGGCGCAGCTGCGCGACGAGCTCGGTGACGTGCACCCCGGCCCCGCCGTAAACCTCGGGTGGGAACTCCCGGGTCATCATCGCCACCCGCATGTCACCGACGATAGTGACGACGGCCGCCCGCCGCAGCCCCCGATGTGGGACCGCAGGCGAAACGATGGTGTGAATGGCTGGCCGTTCACAGAACCGGCCGATAGGTTTGAAACATGAGGGAATTGCCACACGTGCTGGGCATTGTCCTGGCCGGCGGCGAGGGCAAGCGGTTGTATCCGTTGACCGCTGATCGAGCCAAACCGGCGGTTCCCTTCGGCGGCGCATACCGATTGATCGACTTCGTGCTGTCCAATCTGGTCAACGCCCGATACCTGCGGATCTGTGTGCTCACCCAGTACAAGTCGCATTCGCTGGACCGCCACATCTCGCAGAACTGGCGACTGTCCGGCCTGGCGGGCGAGTACATCACCCCGGTGCCCGCCCAGCAGCGGCTCGGGCCGCGCTGGTACACCGGTTCCGCCGACGCCATCTACCAGTCGATGAACCTCATCTACGACGAGGACCCCGACTACATCGTCGTGTTCGGCGCCGACCACGTCTACCGGATGGACCCCGAGCAGATGGTCCGGTTCCACATCGAGAGCGGCGCGGGTGCGACGGTCGCAGGCATCCGGGTCCCTCGGGCCGAGGCCACCGCGTTCGGGGTCATCGACGCCGACGAGTCGGGCCGCATCCGCAGCTTCGTCGAGAAGCCCGCCGACCCGCCGGGCACACCCGACAATCCCGACGAGGCGTTCGTGTCGATGGGCAACTACATCTTCACCACCAAGGTGCTCATCGACGCGATCCGCGCCGACGCCGAGGACGACCACTCCGACCACGACATGGGCGGCGACATCATTCCGCGGCTGGTCGCCGACGGCATGGCCGCCGTGTACGACTTCAACAACAACGAGGTGCCCGGGGCCACCGAACGCGATCACGGCTACTGGCGCGACGTCGGCACGCTCGATGCGTTCTACGACGCGCACCTCGACCTGGTCTCGGTGCACCCGGTGTTCAACCTGTACAACAAGCGCTGGCCGATCCGCGGTGAGATGGAGATGCTGGCACCGGCGAAGTTCGTCAACGGCGGCTCGGCGCAGGAGTCGGTGGTCGGTGCGGGCCGCATCGTTTCGGCGGCCTCCGTGCGCAATTCGGTGCTGTCGTCCAACGTCGTCGTCGACGACGGAGCGATCGTGGAGGGCAGCGTGATCATGCCCGGAGCCCGGATCGGTCGCGGCGCGGTGGTACGCCACGCGATCCTGGACAAGAACGTCGTGGTCGGGCCCGGCGAGATGGTGGGCGTCGACCTCGACAAGGACCGCGAGCGTTTCGCGATCAGCGCGGGCGGTGTGGTCGCGGTCGGCAAGGGCGTCTGGATCTAACCCCCGGGCCCCGCGAAATAGCATTCCGGGTCGCAAATCACCCGGGTTGGCTGCCGTGGCTGCTGTCTCGGCGCTCGCGGCGTCGACGTCGTAGCCGCCACATCGCCCACACCACGGCGGCCACGGCCACCAACGCCAGGACCGGCACCAGGATCGCCAGGAACACCAGGCCGACGCTGGCGGCATCCTCGACGGTGCTCAGCACGGGTGCGGCCACACCGGCGGTCGCGACGTTGGCGGCGGGGCGCACCGTCGACTTGGTGAGCGAAACCCCAAGCGCCACAACGACACCGATCAATACTGGAATCCACTGCCCGGACTGGGCGAACGCGCCGGGATCGGTGACCGCGGAGGTCTGCGCCGCGGTGCCCGACCCGAACACGATGCCGCCCGACGTCGGCCGCACGAACGTCTGGACGGCGTCGTTGACGGTGTCGAGCGCGGGGACCTTGTCGGCGACGATCTCGACGACCAACAGCACCGCGACGATCGCCATGACCCAACCGTTCTCCAGCCACGCCCAGCCGTGCGGCAGCGTGACCAGATCGGTGAAGCGCGACAACAAGCCAAGGGCCAGCAGCGGGATGTAGGCGTTGAGTCCCGCGGCGGTGGCCAACCCCAAGCCGGTCAGCACTTCCACATCGGCATTATGCGCGCCGGTCAGCCCAACACGGCCAGTTCGAACCGATGAAGGCGCGGGCTCACCAGACGTACGGCACCAACCGGTAGCGCACCTTGCTCGTGTACTGGTTGTAGCCGGGCAGCTGCTGCTTGAGCATCTTCTCCTCGTCGTCGATCCGGGCCGCGAGGATCAGCAGGGCCGGCACGATCGACAGCAGCCCCCAGTACGAGTCGAGGGCGAGCGGTGTGCCGATCATCATGATCAGCGTCCCGAGGTACATGGGATGGCGCACAAGGCCGTACAGCCCGGTCGACACGAGCCTCTGGTCATCCTCGACGGTGATGGTGGCCCCGGCGTAGTTGTTCTGGATGACCACGATCTGGGCGACGGTGAGCCCCGTCCACACGAGCACGTTGCCGACGACGACCACCGGCGTCGCAACCGTCGACCATTCGAATCGATGGTCGAACGCGCTGATCACCAGCACGGCGGCCACCGAAAGTATCGTGGCGGCGATGATGACTTTCTGCACCATCCTGGTTTCGGCGAACGGGCCCGCGCGCATGCGCCGCCGCAGCGCGTCCGGCATCTTCACCATCAGGTAGATGCTCGGTCCCAGCGTTCCGATGATGAACACCGCGATGAAAACCCAAGCCTGCCAGTAGTCAAACGTGCCAGCGGGCCAGAACAACGCCAAGCCGAAGAACACGAACCCGACGACCATGGATGCCAGTGTCTGAAGAGCGATCTTCATGACGTGCTCCGTTTCGGGGTCAGATCGCGTCGCGGCGGCGATAGGCCAGGCCGCCGAGCACTGTGAGAGCCGCGGCGGCGACGACCATCACCGTCATCGCCGTCACAGGCGTGTCCATCGGCACCGTCGTCTGGCCGACCGGTGACAGATCGAGTAGCCACTGCGGAAGCCGCAGCAACGCACCGAAATACAGCGACACGATGACGAACGCGACCACCAGCCAGGCGATCCACGTCTGCCGCAGCGCGAACGCGATGGCGGCGATGCCCGCGATCGCGGCCATCGCCGGAAGATGCGCCAGCGCGGCGACCGTCAGCCGAACGATTGTCTCGGGTTCGCCGAGCGCGATGCCAGCGCCCAGACCGTTGCCCAGGCCCGCGCTGAACAACAGCACGAACGCACCGACCAGCGCCGCCGCGACCGTCGAAAGCAGCCAGTGCCACCGCGACACGGACCCGGCCAGCACCGCCTCGGTGATACCTGACTGCTCGTCGGCGTTGAGTCGCAACACGGCGATCGCGACGAACGCGGTGACCGCGGCGGCCAGGAACTGGGTCATCGAGGTGTAGATGCCGTCGTAGCCCTGCGCGGAGAGCATGCGGGCGACCAACTCGTTCTCCTCGGCCATGTCCAACAGCGACTGGGTCAGCGACCCGAACGACAGGCCGGCGAGAAAGAGCCCGACCGACCAGCCGATGACCTGGCCACGCTGCTGCAGCAGGCTCAGCCCGAACACCCCACGGACCCGCGGGGCGTCGGGATTCTCCCCGCCGGAGGGCAGCCTGCCTGCGTCGTACTCGCGGGACCGCTGCAGCGCGGCGGCCGCCACCAACAGGGCACCGGCCAGCGCGACGAGCATCGCCAGCGGCCACCACCGCAGCTCGACGAACGCCCGCATCTGCTGCGCCCAGGCGATCGGGGAGCACCAGCTCAGCGCGCTGCCTGAATGATCGATCACATCCCCGACCCCGCGGACCATCGCCGCGGCGGCCAGCACCGCCATCGCCGCCCCGCTCGCGATCCGTGCCGTGCGCCACAACTGGGCCGTCACTGCCGCGACTCCGCCGAACACCATTGCGACGCCGGAGATCCCGAGGCTGACCGCTGCGGAATCGATCGGGTCCAGACCGGTGGCGGCCGTTGCGAGGGTCATCGTCAGCGCTAGCACCGCGTTGAGCCCGGCGACGAGCAGAAACGCCGCGCCGGTCCGGGCGTACCGGCCGACCGGCGCGGCCAGCACCAATTCGGCGGCGCCGCTTTCCTCTTCGGCGCGGGTATGGCGCACCACGGTGAGGATGGCAAGGATCGAGGCGGCGATGATGACGCTGAGCATCACCTCGTTGGCGAACATCGCGCCGATGTCGGTTTCGTTGTGGCCGAACATCGGACCGCTGAACATGATCCCCGCCGGGGTCTTGATCAGGTGGGCCCGCGCGATGCGGTCGGCCTCTTCCGGGTATGCCAATTCGAATGCGGCGGGCGTGTACCACATGGTCAGCGTCAACGCCGCAATCCACACCGGCAGCCGGATCCGGTCACGGCGAAGCGCGAGGGCGGTGAGGCGTCGGATGCCGGTCAGCGACGACTCCGATTGGCGCGCATGGCGGGCACTGACCGCGGTTGCGGTGGCCGTCATCGTTGGGCCCCTTGGTATTCCCGTAGGAACATGTCTTCGAGGGATGCCGGTGAGACCGAGAGTTCGTCGATGCCCAGCGCGGTCAACTGGCCCATCGCGCGGTCCAGGTCGTCACGGTCGACCGAGAAGGTGCTCAGGCCGTCGTCGACGGTGAAGTCGTGGACGAACCCCGCCGAGCGCAGCCCGTCGGCGGGCGAGCGGGTGCGAACCTTCACCGTCGTGCGCATCAGGTGTCGCAACTCGGCGAGGCGGCCAGAGCGCACGGCGCGTCCGGCGCGGATGATCGTCACCGAATCACACAACCGCTCCACCTCGGCGAGGATGTGGCTGGACAGCAGCACCGATGCGCCATTGTCGGCTGCCTCCCGAACGCATTGCTGAAACGCCCTGTCCATCAACGGGTCCAGCCCGGAGGTGGGCTCGTCGAGAATGTAGAGCTCGGCGTTGGTGCTGAACGCGGCGACCAGCGCGACCTTCTGCCGGTTGCCTTTCGAATAGGTGCGGGCCTTCTTGTCGGGGTCCAGTTCGAAGCGTTCGATCAGCTCGTCGCGCCGTTTGGTGTCGAAATCGTCGCGAAGGCTGGCCAGGAAGTCGATCGCCTGCCCGCCGGTCAGATTGGGCCACAACGTCACATCGCCGGGCACGTAGGCGATCCGCCGGTGTAGTGCCACCGCGTCGTGCCACGGGTCCCCGCCGAGCAGCCGCACCGTGCCGCCGTCGGCGCGCAGCAAGCCGAGCAGGACGCGGATGGTGGTCGACTTGCCGGAGCCGTTCGGGCCCAGAAATCCCGCGATGCTGCCGGGCTCGACGACCATGTCCAGGCCGTCGAGCGCCCTGGTGTTGCCGAAACGCTTCTTCAGTCCGTGAATTTCGACGGCTGGGTCGTCAGCTCGTGGCGACGTCGTAGTCATGTGGCTCTCCCTGGGTTTGGTCCTGGCTGAGAAACGCGTCGTACATGGTGGAGTCGACCATGAGGCCCTCGGTGAACACCTCGAGGGCGGGCAACATCATCTCCTCGCTGTAGTCACGCAGCACGGCGCGCAAATCGGTTGGGGTGTCGTGCAATTGCAGATACATCAGGAAACTGCCTGCGCCGCTGAGCGCCACGTACTTGGCCCTCGCCGCGGGGTCGCGGCTGGGTTTGAGGACGCCGTTGCGCACGCCCTCGTCCATGTACTCCTCGGCGTCGACGATCATCTTGCGCCACAGCATCTTTGCCAGCTCACTGCCGGACTGCATGCTGCGCACGAGGTAGGCCATCAGCGGGGCGTAGGACTCGAGCTCGGCCATCTGCGCGAACCACGTCGCCGGATCGTTGGCCCGCATCGACTCCAGCTTGCCGCTGCGCACCTCCTCGGCGATGTACTCGTCGCAGGCCTTGCGCAGACCCTCTTTGGAGCCGAAGTGGTGGATCACCAACGCGGCGGAGACGCCTGCCGCCTCGGCTATCGCCCGCAGGGCGACATCGAACCCGTGCCGACCCCACTGGTCGATCGCGGCATCGCGGATCCGCGCGATGGCCGTGCGATCGTCCGAGGCTGAACGCATGTTCAATATATTAAACGTGCGTTTAGTCGATGGTCAAGCCTCCACGGTGAGCAGACGCGTACACCCCCCGAATCCACAGAAAAAGGGGGTATTCGCGTCTGCTCGCGGGAAAAGAGTCAGTCGCGGGCCGCGGCGAGCAGGCCGTCGCCGAGCGGGATCAGCACCGGCGTGAGCCGCTCGTCCTCGGCGATCAGCCGCGCGGCCTCGCGCACCGCGGTCACCTCGGCGTCGTTGGCGCGGGCGTCGCCGGCGCGGCCGCCCAGCGCGGCGCGGTGCACCACGATCGCGCCGCCGGAGCGCAGCAGCCGTATGCCCTCGACGACGAACTGTGGCTGATCGATCGGGTCGGCGTCGATGAACACCAGGTCGTAGGACTCGTCGGCCAGTCGGGTGAGGACTTCCTGCGCCCGGCCGCTGATCAGCCGGGTGCGGCCCGGCCCGATGCCCGCCTCGGTGAACGCCTGCTTGGCGATGCGCTGATGCTCGGGTTCGACGTCGATGGTGGTGAGCACACCGTCCTCGCGCATGCCCGACAGCAGCCACAGCCCACTGATGCCCGCGCCGGTGCCCACTTCGACCACGGCTTTGGCGCCCGTCAGCTTCGCGAGCACGCACAGCAGCGCCCCGACCGCCGGGGTCACCGCGCCGGCTCCGATGTCCTCGGCGCGTTCGCGGGCCGCCGCGACGATCGCGTCCTCGGAGATCGACTGCTCGGCGTGCGCGACGATCGACTCAGCGCGGCTTTGCTGACCGCTGCTGTCGTCGGTGCTTGCCATGCCCGCAGCGTAGAGCCAACCCGCGCGGCCCGACAGTCCGACACGCCCGGCCCGACAGCCCGACACGCCCGGACCGCCAGGGCAGTCTTGCGTCGGAGCAGCGCGGTTTCCGCAGGTGAAAAACGGGTAGAAAGCATTCTCAGGAAACGTTCAGTTTGCTCATATGCGAACCACACCAGGGTCGGAGACCGTATTGCCCATGGACGACGGCACCCGCTGGCTTTCCGGGAATAACCACCCCGACTTTCGCGTTTTCGCGGACATCGAGCCGTCGATTCGTGATGACGGCTGTGACCAGGAGGATTTGACGATCAATTCACGTGCTCTCAGCGCTCCGGTTTCCATGGCCCACCTTCCGCAGTACACGGACGGGTCGTGGGTCGAGCCTGCCGACGAGCTGACTGGAACCGCGGTGTTCGACGCCACCGGTGACAAGTCGACGATGCCGTCGTGGGACGAGCTGGTGCGTCAGCACGCCGATCGGGTGTACCGCCTGGCCTACCGGCTCTCGGGCAACCAGCACGACGCCGAGGACCTCACGCAGGAGACCTTCATCCGCGTCTTCCGGTCCGTGCAGAACTACCAGCCCGGCACGTTCGAGGGCTGGCTGCACCGCATCACCACGAACCTGTTCCTCGACATGGTGCGCAGGCGCGGCCGCATCCGGATGGAAGCGCTGCCGGAGGACTACGAGCGCGTGCCCGCCGACAGCCCCAACCCCGAGCAGATCTACCACGACTCACGGTTGGGTCCTGACCTTCAGGCCGCCTTGGACTCGCTGCCCCCGGAGTTCCGCGCCGCGGTCGTCCTGTGCGACATCGAGGGTCTGTCCTACGAGGAGATCGGCGCCACGCTCGACGTCAAGCTGGGCACCGTGCGCAGCCGCATCCACCGCGGCCGCCAGGCGCTGCGCGATTATCTGGCCAAGCACAGCAACGAGACGGCAACAACAGCCTGACTCGCAGGTGCTCGGCGCACGCGCCGCGCTACATTCGAGGTAAGCACCGACACGCGAACGGAAGGAGCTCGGTGATGGTCGACCGGGGACACGTGTTCCGTCGGGCGTTTTCGTGGCTGCCTTCTCAGTTCGCCTCGCAGAGCGACGCGCCGGTCGGCCCGCGACAGTTCAGCTCCACCGAGCACCTGTCCACCGAGGCCATCGCGGCGTTCGTCGACGGGGAGTTGCGGATGAACGCGCACCTGCGCGCGGCCAGCCACATGTCGCTGTGCCCGCAGTGCGCGGCGGAGGTGGACGCCCAGCGGCAGGCGCGTGCGGCGTTGCGGGAGTCGCGGCCCGTCGATATGCCGACCGAGTTACTGGGCCTGTTGTCAGAGATCCCGCGGCATGCTCCGCGCCAGCCCTCCCCGGAGGCTGACTCGACGCAGTTTGCTGAGGGCGTCACGCGATCCTGGCGTAAGCGCCGGTAGGGTAGTGCGGACAGAAGCAGCAGCCTGCGTCGGCGATCGCGGGCGCTTCCACAGAGGATGATTGACGCGTGACCAATCTGGACCAGTCCGGCCGTGAGCGCCTCGAACCGCGTCCGATTTCGCGTCCGCCGGTGGATCCGGCGGCGCGCCGCGTGTTCGGTCGCCCCGACGGGGTCAGCGGATCGTTCGTCGGGCTGGACCGGTTTCGGGCTGACGGCGAGTTCACCCCGGAGGACCACACCCCCGACCCCGTGTTGGCCGAGGCGTTCGCCAGGCCTCACCCCACTGTCGAATCGCTGCAGCGTCATCCCGCCGACCGCGGCGCGCTGGAGGCCGAACGCGACGGGCAGGGCCCCGACCCGGCCGCCGATCCGTGGCGCGATCCGTCGGCCCCGGTCGCCCTGGGCACCCCGGCACTGCGCGAGGCTCCGCACCCGCCCGCCAACGTCAGCATGGGCAAGCTCGGCGTGCGAGACGTGCTGTTCGGCGGCAGGGTGTCCTACGTCGCGCTCGCGGTGCTCGGCATCGCCGCGATCGTCATCGGGTTCGCCGGGGGTTGGGTGGGCCGGACGACGGCGGAGGTGGCCGAGGCCTTCACCACGTCGAAAGTGACGTTGGACGTCAGCGACACCGGCCGGCCGCCCGAGGGTCGGTTCGCCGAAGTCGCTGCGGCGGTGGCTGATTCGGTGGTCACGATCGAAGCCAAGAGCGACCAGGAGGGCTCGCAGGGCTCCGGCGTCGTCGTTGACCCCCGCGGCTACATCGTGACCAACAATCACGTCATCTCCGAGGCCGCCAACAACCCGAGCAAGTACAAGATGACCGTGGTGTTCAACGACGGCAAGGAAGTGCCCGCCAACCTCGTCGGGCGCGATCCCAAGACCGACCTGGCTGTGTTGAAGGTCGACAACGTCGACAACCTCACCGTGGCCAAGATGGGCGACTCCGACAAACTCAAGGTCGGTGACGAGGTGATCGCCGCCGGCGCCCCGCTGGGCCTGCGCAGCACGGTGACCGCGGGCATCATCAGCGCGCTGAACCGGCCGGTGCCGCTGTCGGGCGACGGTTCGGACACCGACACCGTCATCGACGGGCTGCAGACCGACGCGCCGATCAACCACGGCAACTCCGGTGGGCCGCTGATCGACATGGACGGCAACGTCATCGGTATCAACACCGCGGGTAAGTCGCTGTCGGAGAGCGCCAGCGGCCTCGGCTTCGCGATCCCGGTCAACGAGGTGAAATCCGTTGTGGAGACGTTGATCCGCGACGGCAAGATCGCCCATCCGACGCTGGGCCTGACGGCCCGCTCGGTGAGCAACGAGTTGGCGTCCGGAGCGCAGGTGGCCAACGTCAAGGCCGGCAGCCCCGCGGAGAGAGCCGGCATCCTGGAGAACGACGTCGTGGTCAAGGTGGGGGACCGAAAGGTCGCCGACGCCGACGAGTTCGTCGTCGCGGTCCGCCAACTCAAGGTCGACCAGCCGGCCCCGATCGAGGTGCTGCGCGACGGCCGGCCCGTCACGCTGACGATCACGCCGATCCCCGACAACACCGTCTGACATGTTCGCCAACGTCGGCTGGGGCGAGATGCTCATCCTGGTCATCGCCGGGTTGGTGATTCTCGGACCCGAACGGCTGCCCGGGGCGATCCGCTGGACGGCCGGCGCGCTGCGGCAGGCCCGCGACTACATCAGCGGCGCCACCAACCAGCTGCGCGAAGACCTCGGCCCGGAGTTCGACGATCTGCGAGAGCCGTTGGGGGAGCTGAACAAACTGCGCGGAATGTCCCCGCGCGCCGCCCTCACCAAACACCTGCTCGACGGCGACGATTCGATCTTCACGGGTCGATTCGACCAGCCCTCGGTCGACAAGCCCGTCAGTTCACCGGCGCCCACCCCGCAGGCGCCTCCGGCCGCCCCGCCGCCACCGCCCGCGGTGACGCCGTTCGACACCGACGCCACCTGAGCGCGCACCCGATGCTCAGATGAAGTACTTTTCGTCCCCGGTCGGATATCCCCCGCCGTTGGTGGCGATGTGGACGTGGTCGAAGTGGTTGGCGGTCTCGTTGCCGTAGTCGGCGGTCCAGCTCGGCGCGCCGACACCGGGATAGAACCCCTGCCGCCAGATGACGTGAATGACGCCCCACCGCTTGGCGTTCGCCAACGCGAAGCCGGCGACCTGGTTGCCGAGTTCGATGCCCTTCTCGCTGCCGTGGTTGGGAATCATCACGTCGATGGCCAGGCCGTTGGGATGCCACCTCAGGGGGTCCTGGCGGTAGCCGCCGATGGTGGTCACTTCCGGAAACAGCACGGACAGCGCACGGGCCACTCGAATGGTGTTGACCTGCAAGCCTTCCTCGGGCGCGACGCCGGACGGCAACTCGAAGGGGACCGCCGCAGCGGCCACCGGCGCGCTGGCGGCCATCAGCTCGGCCTCGGTGGGGGTGTAGACCGGCGGGGCATCGGGCGGTTTGGCCACCGGGCCCGCCGGCGCGGGGTCCGCGGGCGTGTGGGCGGGACGCTCGGCGGTCTGGGCATAAATCAGGCCCGCGGACAAGACAACCGAGGCGGCCAGCGCCAACCATCGGCCGCGGCCGTTGGCTAACCGGTCTTTACCCACAAACAGCACTGTAACGCCGCGAAATGCGCCCTGTGGCGATGTTCAGCATCGGGCACTCGACCGTTATTGGCGGCCCGAGGGATCCAGACCGAGCGACATGCCTGCCAATCCGCGCTTGCGGCTCGCCAGCGCATCGGCGATGCGGCGCAACTCCTTGCCGGCCGCCGAATCCGGCGCCGAGAGCACCAGCGGCACCCCCGAGTCGCCGGCCGTCACGAGCGCAGGATCCAGTGGCACCTGGCCGAGCAGCGGCACGTCGGCGCCGACGGCCCGGGACAGCCGCTCGGCGACCTGCGCGCCGCCGCCCTCACCGAAGATCTGCATCGTGGTGCCGTCGGGCAGTTGCAGCCCGGCCATGTTCTCCACCACGCCGACGATGCGCTGCCGGGTCTGCAGGGCGATCGCCCCGGCGCGTTCGGCGACCTCGGCGGCTGCCAGCTGCGGGGTGGTGACCACGAGGATCTCCGCACCCGGGATCAGCTGGGCCACCGAGATGGCCACGTCGCCGGTGCCCGGTGGCAGGTCGAGCAGCAGCACGTCCAGATCGCCCCAGTAGACGTCGGCCAGGAACTGCTGCAGCGCACGGTGCAGCATCGGTCCGCGCCACACCACCGGGGTGTTGCCCTTGGTGAACATCGCGATCGAGATCACCCGGACGTCGTGGGCGACCGGCGGCAGGATCATCGATTCGACCTGGGTCGGGCGGTCGGTGGTGCCCATCATCCGCGGAACGGAGTGGCCGTAGATGTCGGCGTCGAGCACGCCGACCGAGAGTCCCCGCGCGGCCATGGCGGCCGCGATGTTCACCGTGACACTCGACTTGCCGACCCCGCCCTTCCCGGAGGCGACTGCGTAGACCCGGGTCAGCGAGCCCGGCTGCGCGAACGGGATGACCGGCTCGCGCGCGTCGCCGCGCAGTTGCTTACGCAGCTCGGTGCGTTGCTCGTCGCTCATCACGTCGAGGCTGACCTTGACCGCCCCGGTGCCGGGCACATCGGTGACCGCGCGGCTGACCTCATTGGAGATCTCGGTCTTCTTCGGACACGCGGCGGTGGTCAGATACACCTCCACGTGTACACCGCCGTCGGCTTCGACGGTGACGTTCTTCACCATGCCGAGCTCGGTGATCGGCCGCCGGAGTTCGGGGTCGATCACCTTGCTCAGCGCGGCGCGGACCGCGGTTTCCAGGTCAGATCCGGACACGCCTCCGAGTCTAGGCCGACGTGAAAAGCGTGATTAAGCGGCCGGTCCCGGCAGCGGTCCGGGAGCAGCAGGCGCGCCGACCGGTCCTGGCGCCGGACCGGGAGCCGGCCCGGGCAGCGGGCCGGGGGCGGGCGGCACCGGCCCCATCGGGGCGGGCGGCGCCCACGGTGCCGGCGGTGCCGGCGGGCCCAGCAGAGGCGGTCCCGGCGGCAGCATCGGCTGCGCCTGGGGCGGACCGGCGAGCGCGGGCTGCAACGGAGGTGGCGGAACGTTGTCCTCGATGCAGAACACCGCGCACTCGGGCTGCGGCTGGGGCTGCTGCAGCCACGGCGGCGTCCACGGCGGAGGCACCGGCGCCTCCGGCTTCGGCGGCAGCTGCGGCACCGGCCCGGGCAGCGGTCCGAGCCGTTGGCCTGGGGCGAAGCCGGGCACGCTGGAGATCTGGTTGGCGACGCTGTCGCGCTGCAGCAGCGACATGAGCGCCATCGGGTCGCCCTCGGGCAGCGCCAGCGCGTTGATCGGCAGCCCGGGGCCCAGCCCTTCGTACTTCTCCAGGTGCGGGTCGCCGACCCCGAGCGAGGGTACCGAGCCGGTGATCGGGGGCAGGTCCATCGGGACGACGCCGGTGGCGTAGGCGGCCGCCCAGCCCAGCACGTTGCGCGCGTAGGCCACCGAGTTGTTGTAGCGCAGGATCGCGGCCATCACGTCGGCCTGGTCGCGCAGGTTCATCCCGCCGCTGCACAGGTAACGGGCCGCGGCCAGGGTCGAGTCGAACAGGTTCTGCACCTCGGCCTTGCCGTCGCCGTCGCCGTCGGAGGCGTACCGCGCCCAGGTGCCCGGCAGGAACTGCATCGGTCCCATCGCGCGGGCATAGGTGACGCGGTCGGCGGTGCGGCTCTGCACGATGATCTCGTTTCCAGGCAGGCTGCCGTCCAGCGTGGGGCCGTAGATCGGGCGGACCGCGGTGCCGGCCGCGTCGGTGGCGCCGCCGTTGGCGTGCATCGACTCGATGCGCCCGATGCCCGCCAGCAGGTTCCAGCTGACACCGCAATCCGGTTGGGCCGCGGCCATGATCCGCTCGGCGTTACGGTACGCCGACAACGCCATTCCCGGAATGCCCAGTGCCCCAGGTGAATTCACCACAGCAGCGGGTGGGGGCGAGGACATCGAGGTGGAGGCGATGTGGAAGGGCGACGGCGATTTGGTGACGGCGACGACGGACGCTCCCGCGCGGTTCCCCGGTGAGGGTTCGACGGCGGCCAGCGGCGTCACCGCCGCGTCGCGCACCTGGGTCCGCGTGGACTGCGCGGACGCGCCGACACTGCCCGCCAGCACGACGGGGGTGATGATGGCCACCGCCATGCCGGCCCGCACCCGGGTCGGGGACAACACGTCATGCACACGCGGGCTCGGCTCTTTCAGCACGCGCCCCGCCTGGCGCCGCACGGCCTTGAGGGCGGCGACTCCCCGTATGTGCACTCAACCGTCCTGTCTGCGATCGCTTGTGAACCAGGTCACCATACCTAGTCGATAACGGAAGTGTTACAGCAATGGCGTTAGCCGATGCAAGCGTTATCTTCGGGCGCGCCGCTCACCCGTCTCGGTCCGGCCGGTGTCGTCGTCGTCGGCAACGGTCCCCGGTTGCTGTAATCGCGACAGCGCGTCGCGCAGCTCGTCGAGCTCGCGGCGCAGATAATCGCGGGTCGCGACCTCCCCGACCGCCAACCGCAGAGCCGCCAGCTCACGAGCCAGGTATTCGGTGTCGGCCTTGGTCTGAGCGGCTCGGCGACGGTCCTCGTCGAGCGACACACGGTCGCGGTTCTCCTGCCGGTTCTGTGCCAGCAGGATCAACGGCGCCGCGTAGGCCGCCTGCGTCGAGAACGCGAGGTTGAGCAGGATGAACGGATACGGGTCCCAGCGCAGCCCGACAGCAAACAGATTCAGGGTGATCCAGACCACCACGAGGATCGTCTGCCAGGCCAGATATCGGCCGGTGCCCAGGAACCGGGCGATCGCCTCACTGACCCGGCCGACGGCCTCCGGGTCGTAGTTGAGCCCGAACCGCCGCCGCGACGTCAGCGGCGTGTCCAGCCGGCCCCGCGGTGACGGCTCGGTCATGTCACCCCCTCGGCGCCGGACAGCTCCGGTTCTTCGGTCTCGCGCCAGTCCTCGGGCAGCAGGTGATCGAGCAGGTCGTCCACCGACACCGCGCCCAGCAGATGGTTCTCGCCGTCCACCACCGCCCCGCACACCAGGTTGTAGGCCGCGAAATACCGCGTCACCGCCGACAGGGAGTCCTCGGGCGCCAGGTTGGGCAGGTCGGTGTCGACGATTCCGCTGACCAGGTCGGCCGGCGGCTCGCGCAGCAGCCGCTGCAGGTGCACACAGCCGAGGTAGTGCCCGGTCGGGGTGGCCGTGGGCGGACGCACCACGAACACCAGCGAAGCCAGCGCGGGGGTCAGGTCCGGGTCGCGGACCCGGGCCAGCGCCTCGGCCACCGTGGTGTCGGGCGCCAGCACGACCGGTTCGGAGGTCATCAACCCGCCCGCGGTGTTGGGCGAGTGCGACAGCAACCGGCGCACATCCTCGGAGTCCTCCGGGTCCATCCGGCGCAGAAAGTGTTCGGCCTCCGACGGGTTCATCGCGCCCAGCAGGTCGGCGGCGTCGTCGGGGTCCATCGCCTCCAGCACGCGGGCCGACCGCTCGGCGGGCAGCCGCTTGACCACGTCGGTCTGGTCGTCCTCGGGCAGTTCCTGAAGCACGTCGGCCAGCCGCTCGTCGTCGAGGGCGTTGATGACCTCGTAACGCCGCTTGGCGGGCAGTTCGCGGATCGCCTCGGCGACCTCGACCGCGCGCTGTCCCTCGAATTGTTCGAGCAGCTGCGCGACGCCCTGGTCGGGCATCGCCAACCCCGAGGGGGTCAGTCCGTGCACGCGCCGCCAGTCGACGACATGGACGTTGCTGCGGCGGCCCAGCCGGCGGTGCTGGCGCACGGCTACCTTGGTGACCACCCAGTCCCGGGTGCGGGTCTGCTCGATGCCCAGATCCACGACGATCACGTCGATTCCGGCCAGGTGTTCCAGCTCGGGATCATCGACGCGGACCCGGGTTTCGATGATCTGGCCCAACACCAGCACCTCACCGGGGCGCTGGGCGAAGCGGCGCAGCGAGACGCTGCCGGTCGCCAGCGTCACCGCGCCCGGCTCGATCGACGTCACGCGCAGAATCGGAACGAAAATCCTTCGCCGGGTGAGTAATTCGACGACAAGGCCAAGCACCCGCGGTTGTTGGCGCACGATGCTGATGCTGACCACCACATCACGGACGCGGCCGATGGACTCACCGTCGGGGCCCAGTACCACCATCCCCGCGAGTCGGGCCGCATAGACCCTGTTCACCGCCGCCATGAGTCAAAGGGTAGAGAGTGTGGTTGTGGAAAACCGGTATCGACCCCGCAGAACGGTGCTGTCCGTCCCCGGCAGCAGCGCGAAGATGATCCAGAAGGCGAAGTCACTTCCCGCCGACGAGGTGTTCCTCGACCTGGAGGACGCCGTCGCACCCGATGCCAAGGCCGAGGCCCGCACCGCCGTCGCCGCGGCGTTGGCCGAGCCCGGCTGGTCCGGCCAGCTGCGCGGGGTGCGGGTCAACGACTGGACCACGCCGTGGACCCACGCCGACCTCATCGAGGTGGTGTCGGCCGTCGGGTCGGCGCCCGACGCGTCACTCGACATCGTCGTGCTGCCCAAGGTGACCGACGTCTCGCACATCCAGGCCATGGATCTGTTGCTGACCCAGCTGGAGACGACACACGGTCTGCCGTTGGGCGGCATCGGGATCGAGGCCCAGATCGAAAATGCACAGGGCCTGACCAACATTGACGCGATCGCCGCCGCCCCGCGGGTGCAGGCGCTGGTGCTGGGACCGGCCGACATGGCGGCCAGCCTGAACATGCGCACCCTCGAGGTCGGTGAACAACCCGAGGGCTACGACGTCGGCGATGCACATCACTACGTGCTGATGAGGATCCTGATCGCCGCGCGCACCCACGGCATCCTGGCCATCGACGGACCGTTCCTGAAGATCCGTGACGTCGACGGGTTCCGCCGAGTGGCGGGTCGTTCGGCGGCGCTGGGTTACGACGGCAAGTGGGTGCTGCATCCCGACCAGATCGCCGCGGGCAACGAGATTTTCAGCCCCCGTCAGGCGGACTACGACCACGCCGAGCTGATCCTGGAGGCCTACGAGTGGCACACCTCGCGCGCGGGCGGCGCCAGGGGAGCGGCGATGCTCGGCGACGAGATGATCGACGAGGCCAGCCGGAAGATGGCGTTGGTGATCGCGGGCAAGGGTCGCGCGGCGGGCATGGTCCGCAAGGAGCCGCCGTTTCAGCCGCCGTCCTGACCGGAGCAGGTCAAGCGCTCAGAAACGCGATGCCCGTGACCACGCTGATGAGGAAGGTCACCGCGCCGATGGCGATGCCGGCGATGGCCAACCCGCGCCCGCCCTCGCCGGAGGTCTTGATCTGGTTGAGCGCGATGATGCCCAGCACGATGCCGATGATCGACCCGATGCCGCACAGGAACGGAACCACCCCGATGACCGAGGCCACCAGCGAGCCGATCGCCAGCGAGTTGACCTTCTGACCCGGGGTGCCGTACGCGCCGCCGTATCCGGGCGGCGGATAGCCCGCGGGCCCGTACCCGGGCGGGGGCGGGCCGTACCCCGGCGGCGGGGCACCGTAGCCCGGCGGCGGGGCACCGTAGCCCGGCGGCGGAGGTGGATAGGGCGGGGCGCCTAACCCCGACGCGTCCGGATACGGCGGCGGAGGCGGGTAGCCGCCCGGCGGTGGATAACCAGACGGGCCGGGGGGATAGGTCGGGGCCTGGTACGGCTCACCCGGCGGGCCGAACGCCGGCGGCGGCCAGTAGCCGGGTTGGTCGGTCTGGCCTTGCGTTTCCGACGACGATTCGGTCGACTGGTCCTGTGCCTGCTCGACCGGCGTCGGCTCGGAAGGCGTCGATTCTCCTGAGTCCTCGCCGGGATTTGTCATGCTGTTCAACCTAGCGCAAGTGTTCGGCACGACTGCGGCCGCTCATGCGTTGATCTGGGTGGGAGAATCACCTGATCAGGCGGTTGATTAAGGAGATCGAGGACCGATGACCAGCCCGTTTCAACCTGGACCGAACCCTAGCGCGGCGCCGGGAACGCCGAATGTGAGACGCGGTGCTCCTCCGTCCCTGCCGACGCCGCCGAAGGGGTGGCCGATCGGGTCGTATCCCACGTACGCGGAGGCCCAACGAGCCGTCGACTACCTGTCGGATCAACAGTTCCCGGTGCAGCAGGTGACGATCGTGGGTGTCGACCTGATGCAGGTGGAACGCGTCACCGGCAGGCTGACATGGCCGAAGGTGCTCGGCGGCGGTGTCCTGACCGGCGCGTGGCTGGGGTTGTTCATCGGCTTGATTCTGGGCTTTTTCAGCCCGAACCCGTGGAGTGCACTGGCCACCGGTCTGATCGCGGGCGTGTTCTTCGGGCTGATCACCTCGGCGATCCCGTATGCGATGGCGCGCGGCACAAGAGATTTCAGCTCGACGATGCAGCTGGTCGCGGGACGCTATGACGTGCTGTGTGATCCGCAAAGTGCCGAACGCGGCCGGGATCTGCTGGCGCGCTTGACCATCTAGCCTCCCCCTCAAGCGCGAGCGTGCGTGTCTGCGGGCGACACGCCGTCTGATTCCGCGAGTTTGCGCACGTTCGCGATTGCGTAACGGTGTGCGACGCGCGCACCCATGGTGTTGCAAATCACGCGTAACTCGCCATACGGTTTGCGCGCGGGAGATTCCCGCCGGAGCCGCCCAGCGGCGACGTTGAAGAGTGGCGCCGCTCGGGCGGCGACATCGACGCGGACTGGAGGCGGGTGGTGCACGCACGGCGGCTAGGTGCTGCGGTAGTGGCCGCGTTGACGACGGCGTCCACCGTGGCGGCGTGTGGTTCGGACAGCGACGGAATCGTCATCAACTACTACACCCCGGCTAACGAGGCGCAGACGTTCACGGCGGTGGCCAACCGGTGCAACAAACAGTTCGACGGCCGGTTCACCGTGCGGCAGGTCAGCTTGCCCAAGGGCGCCGACGACCAGCGGCTGCAACTGGCCCGGCGGCTGACCGGTAACGACAAGTCACTCGACGTGATGGCGCTTGACGTGGTGTGGACGGCCGAGTTCGCCGAGGCCGGTTGGGCGCTACCGCTTTCCGATGA
Organism: Mycolicibacterium pulveris; assembly: GCF_010725725.1. Lineage (NCBI taxonomy): Bacteria > Bacillati > Actinomycetota > Actinomycetes > Mycobacteriales > Mycobacteriaceae > Mycobacterium > Mycolicibacterium pulveris. The sequence continues at coordinate 3,736,282 of NZ_AP022599.1, forward strand.
TCCGTCAGGGCTGGCCGAGGCCGACGCCGCCTCCAACACGTTGCCCGGGCCCTTGGAGACGGCCAGGTGGCAGGGCCGGCTCTATGCGGCACCGATCACTACGAACACCCAATTGCTTTGGTACCGAGCGGATTTGATGGATGAGCCGCCGACCACCTGGGACGCCATGGTGGCCGAGGCGACACGGCTGCACGCCGCGGGCAAGCCGAGCTGGATCGCCGTGCAGGGCAAGCAGTACGAGGGTTTGGTGGTGTGGTTCAACACGTTGCTGGAAAGCGCTGGCGGTCAGGTGCTTTCCGAGGACGGCGAGACCGTCACGTTGACCGACACTCCCGAGCATCGCGCCGCCACCGTCAAGGCGCTGCAGATCATGAAAGACGTAGCTACCGCGCCCGGTGCCGATCCGTCGATCACCCAGACCGATGAGACCACCGCACGGTTGGCGTTGGAGCAGGGCAAAGCCGCGCTGGAGGTGAACTGGCCCTACGTGCTGCCGTCGCTGTTGGAGAACGCCGTCAAGGGCGGCGTGACCTTCCTGCCGCTCAACGAGCGGCCCGAACTTCAGGGCAGCATCAGCGACGTCGGGACCTTCTCGCCGACCGACGAACAGTTCGAGGCCGCCTATCAAGCCAGCAAGGACGTGTTCGGCTTCGCGCACTATCCCGGTGTCTTTCCCGGCCAGCCGGCCAAGGTGACGCTCGGCGGGCTGAACCTTGCGGTCGCCAAGACGACCCAGCACCGCAAGGAGGCATTCGAGGCGATCCGCTGCCTGCGCAACATCGAAAACCAGCGCTACACCTCGGTGGAGGGCGGGCTGCCCGCGGTGCGCGCCTCGCTCTACGACGATCCGACGTTCCAGGCCAAGTACCCGCAGTACGAGATCATTCGCGACCAGCTCACCAACGCCGCGGTTAGGCCGGCCACGCCGGTCTATCAGGCGGTGTCGACGCGGATCTCGGTCACGCTGGCGCCGATCACCGCGATCGACCCCGAGCGCACGGCCGATGAGCTGACCGAGCAGGTGCAGAAGGCCATCGACGGCAAGGGGCTGATTCCATGACCGCGACGGCCCCGGCGGCTTCGACGGCTTCGACGTCGAAGGCCCCCGCCGGCACCGACGACCGCAAATCGGAGCGGCGGCTGGCGTTCTGGTTGATCTCGCCCGCGGTGTTGCTGATGCTGGCGGTCACTGCCTACCCGATCGGCTACTCGGTGTGGTTGAGCCTGTTGCGCTACAACCTCGCCACCCCCGACGACACCGCGTTCGTGGGGCTGGAGAACTACGTCACCGTGCTGACCGACCGCTATTGGTGGACGGCGTTCGCGGTCACGCTGGCGATCACGGTGGTGTCGGTGGCGATCGAGTTCGTCCTCGGCATGGCGCTGGCACTGGTGATGCACCGGACGATCTTCGGTAAGGGCGTGGTGCGCACCGCGATCCTGGTGCCCTACGGCATCGTCACCGTTGCCGCGTCGTACAGCTGGTACTACGCGTGGACGCCGGGCACCGGCTATCTGGCCAACCTGCTACCGGAGGGCAGTGCGCCGCTGACACAACAGATTCCGTCACTGGCCATCGTGGTGCTGGCCGAGGTGTGGAAGACGACGCCGTTCATGGCGCTGCTACTGCTGGCGGGTCTGGCGCTGGTGCCCCAGGACCTACTGAACGCCGCGCAGGTGGACGGTGCCGGCGCCTGGAAGCGTCTGGTCAAGGTGATCATCCCGCTGATCAAAACCCGCGATCCTGGTGGCGCTGCTGTTCCGCACCCTGGACGCGTTTCGCATCTTCGACAACATCTACATTCTGACCGGCGGCGCCAACGACACCGGTTCCGTCTCGATCCTGGGTTACGACAACCTGTTCAAGGCGTTCAATCTCGGCCTGGGGTCGGCGATCTCGGTGCTGATCTTCCTGTCGGTGGCGATCATCGCGTTCATCTACATCAAGATCTTCGGTGCGTCCGCGCCCGGATCCGACGAGGAGCGACGCTGAGATGGCTGAGCGGATGGATGCCCGGCGGGTGACGGGCTGGACGGTCGTCAACGTCGCGGTGATCGTCTATGCACTGCTTCCGGTGCTGTGGATCCTGAGCCTGTCGTTGAAGCCGACGTCAACCGTCAAGGACGGCAAGTTGATTCCCGACGGGATCACGTTCGACAACTACAAGGGCATCTTCCAGGGCGACGTGTTCACCTCGGCGCTGGTCAATTCCATCGGCATCGGGCTGATCACCACGTTGATCGCGGTGGTCATCGGCGGCATGGCGGCCTACGCGGTGGCCCGACTGGACTTCCCCGGTAAGCGGCTGCTCATCGGTGTCGCGCTGTTGATCGCGATGTTTCCCCAGATCTCACTGGTGACACCACTTTTCAACATCTGGCGCAACATCGGTCTGTTCGACACCTGGCCCGGCCTGATCATTCCCTACATCACGTTCGCGTTGCCGCTGGCGATCTACACGCTGTCGGCGTTCTTCCGGGAGATCCCATGGGATCTGGAGAAGGCCGCCAAGATGGACGGCGCCACCCCGTGGCAGGCGTTCACCAGGGTGATCGCACCGTTGGCCGCGCCCGGCATCGTCACCGCGGCGATCCTGGTGTTCATCTTCGCGTGGAACGACCTGCTGCTGGCCTTGTCGCTGACCGCGACAGAGCGCGCGATCACCGCGCCGGTCGCGATCGCGAACTTCACCGGCAGTTCGCAATTCGAGGAGCCGACCGGGTCGATCGCGGCGGGGGCGATGGTCATCACCATCCCGATCATTATCTTTGTTCTCATCTTCCAACGACGGATCGTCGCGGGCCTGACGTCCGGTGCGGTGAAGGGGTAGTTCGATGGCCGAAATCGTGTTGGACCGGGTGACCAAGAGTTACCCCAACGGCGCAACGGCCGTTAAAGACTTGTCGCTGACCATCGCCGACGGCGAGTTCATCATCCTGGTCGGGCCGTCCGGTTGCGGAAAGTCCACGACGCTGAACATGATCGCCGGGCTGGAGGACATCACCTCCGGGGAGTTGCGCATCGACGGCGAACGGGTCAACGAGAAAGCGCCCAAGGACCGCGACATCGCAATGGTTTTCCAGTCCTACGCGCTGTATCCGCACATGACCGTGCGGCAGAACATCGCCTTCCCGCTGACCTTGGCGAAGATGAAGAAGGATGAGATCGCGCGCAAGGTCGACGAAGCCGCCAAGATCCTCGACCTGACCGAATTGCTGGACCGCAAACCCGCGCAGCTGTCCGGCGGGCAGCGGCAGCGGGTGGCCATGGGCCGGGCGATCGTGCGCAATCCCAAGGCATTTCTGATGGACGAGCCGCTGTCGAACCTGGACGCCAAACTGCGCGTGCAGATGCGCTCGGAGATCGCGCGTCTGCAGGACCGGCTGGGCACCACGACGGTCTACGTCACCCACGACCAGACCGAGGCGATGACGTTGGGCGATCGCGTGGTGGTGATGCTGGCCGGCGTGGCCCAGCAGGTCGGCACCCCTGATGAGCTCTACAGGTACCCGGCCAACCTTTTCGTCGCGGGCTTCATCGGTTCCCCGGCGATGAACTTCCTGCCGGCCACCATCACCGACGTGGGCCTGCGGCTGCCGTTCGGCGAAGTGACGCTGCCCCCGGAGGTTCACGATCTGCTGATCCGGCGGCAGGCGCCGACCAACGTCATCGTGGGCATCCGGCCGGAGCACCTCGAGGACGCCGCGGTGCTCGACGTGTACGCGCGGATCAGCGCGCTGACGTTCGACGTGAAAGTCGACCTGGTGGAGTCGCTGGGCGCCGACAAATACGTGCACTTCAAGGCCGAGGGCGCCGGTGCCCAGTCGGCGCTGCTCGCGGAGTTGGCGGCGGAGTCCGGCGCCGGTGAAAACGAGTTCGTCGCACGGGTTTCCGCCGAGTCCACCGCCAAGCAGGGCGACACCATCCAATTGGCGGTCGACACGTCGAAGCTGGTGATCTTCGATCCGGAGTCGGGTAAGAACCTCACCCTTCCCGACGACGACTCCGGCGCCGCGCCGGCCGAGTGATCGACGTCCTCGAGCGGGTGCGCGGACACGTCCGCGAACACTTCGCCGGGGCCGGCATCGCCGCCGAACCCGACGAGGCCAGCGTCACGTTTCTGGGCACCGAGAAGATCGACGTGCTGCGTTTCGGGCCGGACAGTCGGCCAGGTCTGGAGGACGTCGTTCACTATGTCTCCCTTGGCTGTTCGCGGCATCCGATGTTCGAGCCGACGGAGATGGTCACCGACCCGCTGCACGGTCCACGTGCCGAGATCTGCGTCGCGCTGCGCGGAGCGTCGCCGCCCGGTCTGGTGCGCTCCATCGCGATCGTCGCGGCCGCACCGGCGGTGGAAGGGTTGGTCCTGGAACCCGACGCGCTCATCGATCTCGAGACCCCGCTGTGGGACGGCGCGCCGTTCACCGCGTTCCTGCTGGACACCAGCGACATCGACGACGTCGCGTTGACGCCGCCGCTGCCGCCGGTGACGGTGTTGTCGGCGACGCCGATCACCGCGACGGAGGCGGCCTGGGTGCGGCTCAAGGGTGCCGATGCGATGCGTGAGGCGTGGCAGCAGGATGGGGTCGACGTGCTGGACCCGGGGCGGCGAGCCGCCCGTCCAACCTGAGCGGCGAGGCGTCGTCGGCACCGATACGAGCAGGCTGACGGCGGTGCGCTAGGTTCGTGCGGAAACCATCTGGATCCAAGGAGCATCTGACGTGAGCACAACACCCCTCAAGGTCGCCGTCACCGGTGCGGCCGGCCAGATCGGCTACAGCCTGCTGTTCCGCATCGCCAGCGGTTCGCTGTTGGGGCCGGAGCGCCCGGTCGAGCTGCGCCTGCTCGAGATCGAGCCCGCGCTCAAGGCGCTCGAGGGTGTGGTGATGGAGCTCGACGACTGCGCGTTCCCGCTGCTGGCCGGTGTCGAGATCGGCGCCGACGCCAACAAGATCTTCGACGGAGCCAACCTCGCCCTGCTCGTCGGCGCCCGGCCGCGCGGCCCGGGTATGGAGCGCAGCGATCTGCTCGAGGCCAACGGCGCCATCTTCACCGCCCAGGGCAAGGCCCTCAACGAGGTGGCCGCCGACGACATCCGCATCGGGGTGACCGGTAACCCGGCCAACACCAACGCGTTGATCGCGATGTCCAACGCCCCCGACATCCCGCGCGAACGGTTCTCCGCGCTGACCCGCCTCGACCACAACCGGGCGATCAGCCAACTGGCCCGCAAGACCGGCGCCAAGGTGACCGACATCAAGAAGATGACGATCTGGGGCAACCACTCGGCCACCCAGTATCCCGACCTGTTCAACGCCGAGGTGGCGGGCAGAAACGCCGCCGAGGTGGTCAACGACCAGGACTGGATCGAGAACGATTTCATTCCCACGGTCGCCAAGCGTGGCGCCGCGATCATCGAAGCCCGCGGTGCCTCCTCGGCCGCGTCGGCGGCGTCGGCGACCATCGACGCCGCACACGACTGGCTGCTGGGCACGCCGAAGGACGACTGGGTGTCGATGGCGGTGATCTCCGACGGCAGCTACGGCGTGCCCGAAGGGCTGATCTCGTCGTTCCCGGTGACTACCGAGAACGGCAACTGGACGATCGTGCAGGGGCTGGAGATCAACGACTTCTCCCGCGCCCGCATCGACAAGACGACGGGTGAACTCGCTGATGAACGAAAGGCGGTCACCGAACTCGGCCTCATCTGAGGCGATTAGGTTACCTACCGGTTCGTCGCTACCCTCGACCCCGTGTCGCACGCGGTGGAAGAGCATTCAGTGACGGAATCGAACATCGTCCTTCATGACGACGAGATTTTTGCCGCCCACGTCGGCGGCAAGCTCGGCGTAGCGCTGAAGGCGCCGCTGGACACGCAGCGCGCGTTGTCGATCGCCTACACCCCCGGGGTGGCCCAGGTCAGCCGGGCGATCGCGGCGGATCAGACGCTGGCCGCCCGCTACACGTGGGCCAACCGGCTGGTGGCTGTGGTCAGCGACGGCAGCGCGGTGCTCGGCATCGGCGATGTGGGCCCGGCGGCGTCGCTGCCGGTGATGGAGGGCAAGTGCGCGCTGTTCAAGGCGTTCGCCGATCTCGACTCGATCCCGATCGTGCTGGACACCAAGGATCCCGACGAGATCGTGGAGACGCTCATCCGGCTGCGCCCGACGTTCGGCGCGGTCAACCTCGAGGACATCTCCGCACCCCGCTGCTTTGAGATCGAGCGCCGGCTCGTCGAGGCGCTGGACTGCCCGGTCATGCACGACGATCAGCACGGCACCGCGATCGTGGTGCTGGCGGCGCTGATCGGCGCGGCGGCCGTCGTCGGGCGCGACCCGGCCTCGCTGCGCGTCGTCGTCTCCGGTGCGGGCGCGGCGGGTGTGGCGTGCGCAAAGATCCTGCTGGCCAAGGGGATCAGCGATATCACGGTGCTGGACTCGCAGGGCATCGTGCACAAGGACCGGCAGAACCTCAACGCCTACAAGACCGAGATGGCCGAGCAGACCAACCCCCGCGGGCTGACCGGCGGGATAGCCGAGGCGCTGAACGGTGCCGACGTGTTCCTCGGGCTGTCCGCCGGCGTGGTGCCACCCGAACTGGTGGAGACCATGGCCTCGGACTCCATCGTGTTCGCGCTGTCCAATCCCGACCCGGAGATCCACCCCGAGGACGCGAGGAAGCACGCCGCCGTGGTGGCCACCGGGCGCAGCGACTACCCGAACCAGATCAACAACGTGCTGGCATTCCCCGGAGTCTTCCGTGGGGCGCTGGACGCCGGCGCGCGGCGCATCACCGAAGAGATGAAGGTGGCGGCCGCCGACGCGATCTTCTCGGTGGTCGCCGACGACCTGTCGCCCGACTGCATCGTGCCGAGCGTGCTGGACCCGCGCGTCGGTCCCGCTGTGGCACAAGCGGTTGCCGCGGCCGCCGGCACCTGACGATGGCCATCCGGTGGCTGGCGTCGGCGCTCGTCGCGCTGCTCGTCGCGGCCACCGCCGGATGCGGCGACGACGCGGGTCCCCCGTCCATCGCCGTCGGCTCCACACCGGATCCCGACACGACGGCGATCGCGCACCTGTACGCGGCGGCGCTGAGGTACTACGGCAGCCCGGCGCACGTGAAACTCGACGCCGACCCGCTGGCCAAGCTGGATTCCGGCGAGGTCCGCGTCGTCCCGGGTTTCACCGGACGGCTGCTGCACCGGTTCATGCCCGACGCGACGGCGCGGTCGGCGGCACAGGTGTACCGGGACCTGCTGTCCGCCTTGCCCGAAGGCCTCGCCGCCGGTGACTACACGACCTCGGCCGAGGACAAACCCGCGCTCCTGGTCACCGAGGAGACAGCCGAAAAATGGGGTGGCCGTGACGTCACGGCGGCGGTGCACAACTGCGAGGAGCTGCGGACCGGTCACGTCGCCGACGAACCCGGGCCGGAAGCGCTGGGCGTGTGCGAGCTGGGCCGGTCACGTGAATTTCCCGACAGCGCAACGATGTTCGCAGCGGTGCTGGCGGGCGAGATCGACGCGGCGTGGACGACGACGGCGGCGACCGGGATCCCGCCGGAGTTGTTGACGTTGTCGGACAAGACGTCGCTGATCCGCGCGGAGAACGTGGTGCCGCTGTATCGCCGCAACGAGCTAAACGAACGACAGGTGCTCGCGCTCAACGAGGTCGCCGGCGTGCTGGACACCGCGACGCTGGCGCAGATGCGCGCCGACGTCGCCGACGGACAAGATCCGACCCACGTCGCCGACGCGTTCCTGGCCGAACACCCCCTCGGCGACTGACCCCCTTTACGGCGAGCGTGCGTGTCTGCGGGCGACACGCCGCCAAAATGCGCGAGTTCACGCACGCTCGCGGTCAGTGGGCGTTGGGGATCAGCCGCGTCACCACGGTGTTGAAGAGCCGCTGATAGCCCGCGCCGGTGAGCCGCACGATCGCGTCGAGCACCTTGGCGTCCGGGCCCACCAGGACGCGCGGCTTGTTCTTGCGCACGGCGGCGAGGATTTCGCGCGCCGCCTTCTCGGGGGTCGTGATCGTCAGCTTCTTGTCGAAAGTCTGCGTCAGGCCTTCCTTGTCGACGCCTTCCGCGGCGGTCGAGTTGCGCATGATCGCGGTCTTGATGCCGCCGGGATGCACGGTGGTCACCTTCACGGGATGTCCGTTGGCGATCATCTCCTGGCGCAGCGCCTCGGTGAATCCGCGCACGGCGAACTTCGCGGAGTTGTACGCGGCCTGTCCCGGCACCGAGAAGATGCCGAACAGGCTGGAGACGTTGACGATATGCCCGTCGCCGGAGGCGATCAGATGGGGCAGAAACGCCTTGGTGCCGTTGACCACACCCCAGAAGTCGACATCCATGACGCGCTCGAGGTCCTTGTACGGCGTCACCTCGACATCGCCGACGTAGGCGATCCCGGCGTTGTTGTAGATCTGGTTGACCGTGCCGAAGTGCGCCACCACCGAGTCGGCGTACAACTCGAAGGCCTCGCGTTCGGTGACGTCCAGGCGGTCGGCCTTCACCGGCGCGCCGATCGCCTTGATTCGCTGCTCGGTGGCTGCCAAACCGTCGGTGTCGACGTCGCTGATCGCGAGCTTGGCGCCCGACCGGGCCAGTTCGACCGCCAGCGCCTGCCCGATGCCTGATCCGGCGCCGGTCACCACCGCGATCTTTCCGGCGAAGCCCTCCATAACCGCACTCCCTCGTATCGATTGCTGCGGTCGAGGTTAGTCGGTACTCGCGGTAGCGGATACTGGACCCCCTGTGCGGGGCGCGATCAACTACCGGGTTGATACCACCCACCAGGTGCACGCGAGCAACCCGTTAAGCAGTTATCCACAGCGTCGGGTCGCGGCAGGTTGGCCGTCGGCTTCTTCCCGGTCACGCTTACCGGTGTGACGCGTTGGCGCCTCGGACATGTCGATCGCCTGATGTCGGCGCAGGACGGAATCATTTCGCGTCGCCAAGTTCTGGACGCCGGCGGGACCGATTCCGACATCGCCAGGATGCTGCGCCGTCGCGATTTGACCGATGTCCATCGTGGCGTCTACGTCAGCCACAGCGGCGGACTCACCCTGGCGCAGCGACAATGGGCCGCGGTGCTGGCCTTCTGGCCGGCCGCGTTGGCTCATGCCTCGGCCCTGCCCGATCCGTCGCCGACGGTGGTCCATGTCGCCGTGGCCGCGGGGCGCAATCTGCGGCCGCTGCCCCGCATCGTGCTGCACAGGACGCCCGAGTTCGAGCGACGCGCCGAACTTGACCGCAGCCCGCCGACAATCCGGCTGGAGCACGCGCTGATTGACGTGGTCGGCGGCGAACTTCACAACAACGACATGGCGGCTGCGTTCGCCGTACTGGCTCGGTTGTGTGCCAGCCGGCGCACCACGCCGCAGCAAATACTGCGGGTACTGGCGACCCGCCAGCGTGTGTGCGGTCGGCGCACGTTGGAGGCAATGCTCGCCGATCTTCGTGACGGCGCATGTTCGGTGCTGGAGCGCGGCTACCTTCATCGGGTCGAGCGTGCGCACGGGCTGCCCAGGGGCGAGCGTCAAGCTCGGAGTACCGCGACTGGTCGGCTCACCTATCAGGATGTGCATTACCGGGGGCAAAGGGTTGTGGTCGAACTCGACGGCCGCGCGTTTCACGATGCGCCGCGAGACCGCGATCGCGATGCCCTGCGTGATCTCGCGGAGTTGAGCCGGTCAGACCTGGTCACCACGCGGGTGACCTATGGGCTTGTCTTTGGCGATGCATGCCGCACCGCTGTCCTGCTCGGCGACCTACTCCGCCGCCGGGGCTGGACCGGTCGGATGAGACTCTGCCCCACGTGCGATCCCGCGTATGCGCTAACGGGTTGATCCCACGCACCAGATGCACGCAATCAACCCGTTAACCCCTAGGGTTCGAAGGCTTCGTCGATGATTTCCTGCTGTTCGACCGCGTGCACCTTCGACGAGCCCGACGACGGCGCCGACATCGCCCGCCGCGAGATGCGCTTGATGCCGCCGAGCTTGTCCGGCAACACCTCGGGCAACGTCAGCCCGAACGTCGGCCACGCCCCCTGGTTCGCCGGCTCCTCCTGCACCCAGAAGTATTCCTCGACATTCGGGTACCGGTCGAGGGTCTCGGCGAGCCGCCTGCGCGGCAGCGGAGCGAGCTGCTCGATCCGCACCAGCGCGACATCGTCGCGCTCGTCCTTCTTCTTGCGGGCGGCCAGCTCGTAGTAGAGCTTGCCGCAGCACAACAACATCCGGCGCACCTTGCCGCGGTCTCCGTCGCCCTCGGCGAACGTGGGCTCCTCGATCACCGAACGGAACTTGGCCTCGGTGAACTCCTTGAGATCGCTGACGGCGGCCTTGTTGCGCAGCATCGACTTCGGCGTGAACACGATCAGCGGGCGGTGGATGCCGTCCAGGCCGTGCCTGCGCAGCAGATGGAAGTAGTTCGCCGGGGTCGACGGCACCGAGATCGTCATCGAGCCCTCGGCCCACAGCTGCAGGAACCGCTCGATGCGGCCCGACGTGTGGTCGGGTCCCTGACCCTCGTGCCCGTGCGGCAGCAGCAGCACCACGTCGGAGCGCTGCCCCCACTTGGCCTCACCGGAGCTGATGAACTCGTCGATGATCGACTGCGCGCCGTTGACGAAGTCGCCGAACTGGGCCTCCCACAACACCAGCGCGTCCGGATTGCCCACCGAGTACCCGTATTCGAAGCCCACCGCCGCGAACTCCGACAGCGCCGAGTCATACACCATGAACCGGCCGCCGGTCGGGTTGCCGTCGGCGTCGACGGTCAGCAGTTGCAGCGGGGTGAACTCCTCACCGGTCTTGCGGTCGATGATCACCGAGTGCCGCTGGCTGAACGTGCCGCGGCGGGTGTCCTGCCCGGACAACCGGATCAGCTTGCCTTCGGCCAGGAACGAACCGAACGCCAACAGTTCGGCGAACGCCCAGTCGACCTTGCCCTCGTAGGCCATCTCGCGCCGCTTCTCGAGCACCGGCTTGACGCGCGGATGCACCGTGAAGCCTTCCGGCAGCGCGAGGTGCGCGTCGCCGATGCGGGCCAACAGCGATTTGTCCACGCCGGTGTGCGTCCCGGCGGGCACCATCTGGTCGGCCTCCACCGAGGCGCTGGGCGCGATCGGATGTTTCTCGAGCTCGCGCACCTCGTTGAACACGCGCTCCAGCTGGCCCTGGTAGTCGCGCAGCGCGTCCTCGGCTTCTTTCAGCGAGATGTCGCCGCGGCCAATCAGCGCTTCGGTGTAGGTCTTGCGCACCCCGCGCTTACGGTCGATCGCGTCGTACATCGCCGGCTGCGTCATCGACGGGTCGTCGCCCTCGTTGTGGCCGCGCCTGCGGTAGCAGATCATGTCGATGACGACGTCCTTCTTGAACTTCTGCCGGAAGTCCACCGCCAGGCGCGCCACCCACACCGCGGCCTCGGGGTCGTCACCGTTGACATGGAAGATCGGTGCGCCGATCATCTTCGCGACGTCGGTGCAGTACTCCGACGACTTGGCGTCGGAAGGCGATGTGGTGAAACCGATCTGGTTGTTGACGATGATGTGGATCGTGCCGCCGGTGCGGTAGCCGCGCAGCAGCGCGAGGTTCAGCGTCTCGGCGACCACGCCCTGGCCCGCGAACGCGGCGTCGCCGTGCAGCATCAGCGGGACGACGGTGAAGCCGTCCTCGCCGTCACCCTTGTCGATCAGGTCCTGTTTGGCCCGCACCAGACCCTCCAGCACCGGGTCGACGGCTTCCAGGTGCGACGGGTTGGCGACCAGCGACACCTCGATGTCGTTGTCCCCGAACATCTGAATGAAGGTGCCACTGGCGCCCAGGTGGTACTTGACGTCACCGGAACCGTGCGCCTGCGACGGGTTCAGGTTGCCCTCGAACTCGCTGAAGATCTGCGAGTACGGCTTGCCGACGATGTTGGCCAGCACGTTGAGCCGGCCGCGGTGCGGCATGCCGATGACGACCTCGTCGAGCCCGTGCTCGGCGCACTGGTCGATGACGGCATCCATGGTCGGGATGACGGTCTCCGCGCCTTCCAGGGAAAACCGCTTCTGCCCAACGTATTTCGTCTGCAAGAACGTTTCGAACGCCTCGGCCGCGTTGAGCCGGCTCAGGATGTACTTCTGCTGCGCGACTGTCGGCTTGTCGTGCCTGCCCTCGATGCGCTCCTGCAGCCACTGCTGCTGTTCGGGTTCGAGGATGTGGGTGTACTCCACGCCGATGTGGCGGCAGTACGCGTCGCGAAGCACCGCGAGCACGTCGCGCAGCTTCTTGTGTTCCGCGCCGGCGAAGCCGTTGACCTTGAACTCGCGGTCGAGGTCCCACAGCGTCAGGCCGTGGGTCAGCACGTCGAGGTCGGGGTGGCTGCGGAAGCGGTTCTTGTCCAGCCGCAGCGGGTCGATGTCGGCCATCAGGTGGCCGCGGTTGCGGTAGGCCGCGATCAGCTCGATGACGCGGGCGTTCTTGTCCTCGATCGAGTCGGGGTTGTCGGTGCGCCAGCGCACCGGCTCGTAGGGGATGCCCAGCTCGCGGAAGATCTCGTCGAAGAAGTCGTCGGACAGCAGCAGCTCGTGCATGGTGCGCAGGAAGTCGCCGGACTCCGCGCCCTGGATGATGCGATGGTCATAGGTCGAGCTGAGCGTGACCAGTTTGCCGACGCCCAACTCGGCGATGCGTTCCTCGCTGGCGCCCTGGAACTCCGCGGGATACTCCATCGCGCCGACGCCGATGATCGCGCCCTGCCCGCGCATCAGCCGCGGCACCGAGTGCACGGTGCCGATGGTGCCCGGGTTGGTCAACGAAATCGTCACGCCGGAAAAGTCTTCGGCGGTCAGCTTGCCGTCGCGGGCCCGACGCACGATGTCCTCGTACGCGGCGATGAACTGGCCGAACCGCATCGTCTCGGCCTTCTTGATCCCCGCCACCACCAACTGCCGGTTACCGTCCCTGCCCTGCAGGTCGATCGCCAGCCCCAGGTTCGTGTGCGCGGGCGTGACCGCATTGGGTTTCCCGTCGACCTCGGCGAAGTGTCGGTTCATGTTCGGGAACTTGTTGACCGCCTGCACCAGTGCGTAACCGATCAGGTGGGTGAACGAGATCTTGCCGCCGCGAGTGCGCTTGAGGTGGTTGTTGATGACGATGCGGTTGTCGATCATCAGCTTGGCGGGAATGGCCCGCACACTGGTGGCCGTCGGCACCTCCAACGAGGCCGCCATGTTCTTGACCACCGCCGCGGCTGCGCCCCGCAGCACCTGGGTCTCTTGCTCGTCGGACGGCGCTGCGGCGGCCTTCGCCTTGGGTTCGGCCTTGGGCTTGGTCGACGCGGGCTCGCCGTCCTTGGCCTCAGATGCTTTGGGCGCAGACTTTTTCGCCGCGGGCGCCGTGGGCTCAGAGGGCTCGGACGGTTGCGCCGCCGGGGACTTTGGGGCGGGTGCGGGAGCGGGTTCAGGGGGCGAAACGGGTGCGGTGGCGCGCTGGCCGTTGGCCTCGGAAACCTGGCTGTCGGTGGTTGGCTCGGGGGAGTAGTCGACCAGGAATTCGTGCCAACTGGGATCTACCGACGAGGGATCCTCGCGGAATTTGCGATACATCTCCTCGACCAACCACTCGTTCTGTCCGAATGGTGAAGGTGAGCTCACGGTAGCTACTCGCCTCGATTCTCGCGTCACGCAAGCGCGCTGACACGCTCGCCAGGTTCTCTGCGGTTACCCGCCTTTCCGCCGCCCTAAAGGCTAGCGCCGAAGCAACAGCCAAGCCACGACAACGGCGTTATGACCATCGTGCTCCACGCAACTCGTTCCCACCGCTAGTTTCGCGGCGCCGGCAGCACATGCAGCGTGGACGGCCAGCGCGATGGGGGAGCGCCGAACGCTTTTTGCGCGTTGGCGACGATGCGCTTGCCCATCATCCGGTTGCCGACACCGCCGACGACGGCGCCGATGCCCACCGGCAGCACCTTGCCGAAGGCCATCGCGCCGCGCTTGAGCGTGTAGCGCTTCACGAAGTAGCGCACCAACCGGGAGTTCAACTGGGAGACCGCGGGCAACGGCAGCGTCGCCGCGCCGTCGGCGACCCACGCGCCGCTGGTGCGGCCCGTCCCGATCAGATCGGCGAGCGCCGCCTTGCCGTCGTCGCCGACCAGGACGCCGAGCACCATGGCCCGGCGGCGTTCGCGGTGCTCGGCCGGAATGCCGTGCACCTCCGCGACGGCAAGCACGTAGAGCGCCGTCGCCTCCAGGAACACGACGGTCTCACCGGCGACCGCCGACAGCGCGGTCAACGTGCCGATGCCGGGCACCGCGGCCGCGGAGCCGACGGCCGCACCGCTGGCCACCACCGCGGCCAGATACTGCGTCTCAAGCTTTTTGATGATCTCGGCCGGCGTCGCATCCAGGTTGCGGTCGCGGACACGGTCGACGTAGGCCTTGACCGCAGGCGCCTGCACGCGCGAACCACGTTCGATGATCCCGGACAGCACCTTGGCGGCGGCGCCGGGTTCCTCGGGGCTGCCGTTGGCATCGGGCAGCTGTTTCTTGGCCCTTGACCGGGCACTCATGGGCGGCCTCCCTGTCCGAACGGCTCATTTCAGGCTATCCGTTTGTTCCGTTTGTCCCAACGAACCCCAACGAACCCAAACGAACAAAGCCGCGTCCGGGTGCCCGCCGTGATTGCACTCACTGTGTGCCCGATCGGGAAGAAAATAATGAGAAGCGACGCTAACCATTTTCATGGCAACATCTCCGGCTGTGGACCTGACGCGAGCGGACTCCCGGACTGCGGGCGTCGAGCTGCCGAGTCGCCTCCGGATGATCCTCGTGCTGGGCGTCATGGTGGCGCTCGGCCCGCTCACCATCGACATGTACCTGCCGGCGCTGCCCGACATCGGCGAGCAGCTCGGGGTGTCGTCGTCGGTCGCGCAGCTCACCCTTACCGGAACGCTGGCCGGGCTGGCGCTGGGCCAGCTGGTCGTGGGTCCGCTGTCGGACTCGCTGGGCCGGCGCCGCCCGCTGATGGCCGGCATCGCGTTGCACATGGTGGCGTCGCTGCTGTGCCTGCTCGCCCCCAACATCACGGTCTTGGGGCTGGCCCGCGGGCTGCAGGGGATGGGCGCCGCGGCGGCCGCGGTGGTGGCCGTGGCGGTGGTCGGGGACCTGTTCACCGAGTCGGCGGCGGCCACCGTGATGTCGCGGTTGATCCTGGTGCTCGGTGTCGCTCCCGTGCTGGCTCCGTCGTTGGGCGCCGCGGTGCTGTTGAAGGCCTCGTGGCACTGGGTGTTCGCCGCGCTGGTGGTGATGGCGGGCGCACTGCTTGTGGTCGCGGCGTTCGCGCTGCCCGAGACGTTGCCCGTCGCGCATCGTCGGCCGCTGAACGTGCACGGCATCGCCGTCACCTACCGCCAGTTGCTGCGTGACATGCGCTTCATGGGCCTGGTGTTGGTCGCCGCGATGAGCATGTCGGGCCTGTTCGCCTATATCGCGGGCGCGTCGTTCGTGCTGCAGGGTCGCTACGGCCTCGATCAGCAGGTGTTCGCGCTGGTGTTCGCCGCGGGCGCCATCGCGCTGGTCGGCGCGACGCAGTTCAACGTCGTGCTGCTGCGCCGGTTCGCTCCACGCACCATCATGCTGTGGGCGCTGGTGGCCGCCGCGGCGGCCGGTGTGGTGTTCATCGGGTTGGCGGTCGCCGACGCCGGCGGGTTGTTCGGGTTCCTGGTTCCGGTGTGGGCGATCCTGGCCGCCATGGGGCTGGTGCTGCCGAATGCGCCCGCGGTCGCGTTGTCGCGGCATCCGGAAGCCTCAGGCACCGCGGCGGCGCTGCTGGGCGCGGCGCAGTTCGGGACTGGTGCGGCGGTCGCGCCGTTGGTCGGCATCCTCGGCAACAACGAGATCGCCCTGTCGGTCGTCATGACGGTGGGTATGGTGGTCGCGTTGTTCGCGCTGGCTCCGGCGCTGCGCGGCGGATCTCACCACGCAGCCGAAGGGTCGGCGATCGAACGTGCGGACGGCGTCATCGGCGACGCCGTGCCGGAACTCGCCTGACCCTGTTGAGCGTGGACCCCGACTTGTCGGGGCCACCCAAGCTCCGTAGCGTCGGCTGAACCGTCATCAGACCCAAGTCGACTTGAGATGTCCTCACATTTGACCCCTCGCCCGACCGGGCGCGCCTCGCGGCTCGGACTCAGCGCCCCGCTGGAACCCGCCGACTCCGGAAACGCCTGGAGTGCGCTGGCGGCGATGATGGTCGGCTTCTTCATGATCTTGGTCGACGCGACCATCGTGGCGGTCGCCAATCCGTCCCTGATGGATCAGCTGGGGGCCAGCTACGACGCCGTCATCTGGGTGACCAGCGCCTACCTGCTGGCGTACGCGGTGCCGCTGTTGGTGGCCGGGCGGCTCGGCGACCGGTTCGGCCCGAAGAACACCTATCTGATCGGGTTGACGGTGTTCACCGCCGCATCGCTGTGGTGCGGCCTGTCCGACACCATCGGCATGCTCATCGGCGCCCGGGTGCTGCAGGGGGTGGGCGCATCGTTGTTGACGCCGCAGACGCTGTCGACGATCACGCGCATCTTCCCGGCGGATCGTCGCGGCGTCGCGATGGGTGTGTGGGGCGCGACCGCGGGCGTCGCGACGTTGGTCGGCCCGCTGGCCGGTGGCTTCCTGGTGGACGGCCTTGGCTGGCAATGGATTTTCTTCGTCAACGTGCCCGTCGGTGTGCTCGGCGTGGCGCTGGCCGCCCGGCTGGTACCCGAAATGCCCACGCGGAAGCAACCCTTCGACCTGCCCGGCGTGCTG
This sequence comes from Mycolicibacterium pulveris, assembly GCF_010725725.1. NCBI lineage: Bacteria > Bacillati > Actinomycetota > Actinomycetes > Mycobacteriales > Mycobacteriaceae > Mycobacterium > Mycolicibacterium pulveris. The sequence continues at coordinate 3,753,090 of NZ_AP022599.1, forward strand.
CTGTCCGGCATCGGCATGTTCATGATCGTTTATGCGCTGCAGGAAGGGCAGTCGAGCGGGTGGGCGCCGTGGGTGTGGGGGACCATCGCCGGCGGCATCGGCTTGATGGCCGCGTTCTTGATCTGGCAGTCGGTCAACCCCAACGAACCGCTGATCCCGCTGGAGATCTTCCGCGACCGCGACTTCTACCTGTCCAACCTCGGCGTCGCCACGATCGGGTTTGTGGTGACCGGCATGATGGTGCCGATCATGTTCTACGCCCAAGCGGTGTGCGGGCTTTCGCCGACCCGCTCGGGGCTGCTGATGGCGCCGATGGCGATCGTCAGCGGTGTGCTGGCGCCGTTTGTCGGCAAGATCGTCGACCGTTCGCATCCGCGGCCGGTGGTGGGATTCGGCTTTTCGGTGCTGGCCAGTTCGATGACGTGGCTGTCGATCGAGATGACACCGACGACGCCGATCTGGCGGATCGCGGTGCCGTTGACGGTGACCGGCGTCGGGATGGCGTTCATCTGGTCACCGCTGGCCGCGACCGCCACCCGCAACCTGGCGATCGACCGCGCCGGTGCGGGCTCAGGTGTCTACAACGCCACGCGCCAGGTCGGGTCGGTGTTGGGCAGCGCCGGGATAGCGGCGTTCATGACGTGGCGGATCGGTGCGGTGATGCCGCCGGCGGCCGACGAGGCCACCCGGACGTCGGGCGGTGTCATGCAACTGCCGGGCTTCCTTCATGCGCCGTTCGCCGCGGCGATGTCGCAGGCCATGTTGTTGCCCGCGTTCGTCGCGTTGATCGGGGTGGTGTTGGCGCTGTTCCTGGTCGGCTTCGAACGCGACCCGCGCGAGCCCGACGATCCCGATCGCAACGCCGCTCTGGCCGTCGACTACGGCGGGGACGAGACGTTCGTCGACGACGACGATGACTATCTCGAGTACACGGTGTCGTGGGACGAGCCCGACCCGGGCCCGGCGCCGCCCGGCGACACCGACCCACCGACCGATCCCATCCCGACGCGAGGCACGTCGTCGCATTGGCAGCACGAACAGCCGGGTGAAACCGAGGAGGACGAGCCCTGGCGCACCATCCTCGACCAGCTGCTCGAAGACGCCCCTGCGATACCGTCGACATCGGATAAGCCGGAGCCGATCGGCTTCGCGCACAATGGGTTTCACGTCGATGGCGAGCAGCGGTTCCGGCCGACGGGGCGCAGGCCGCTCGCCGAGCCGCGGTCACCCTTCGCCGAGGCCTACGACCTGCCGACCGAGCATCATTACCGGCCGGCCCGCCATCACCGCTCGGACGAGGCGCACGAGTCGCGGCAGTTCTGGTTTCAGGCGCACGGTCGACACGCCCGCGACGACGACCCCGACGACCGGCCGCGCCACGGCAGGCACTCGCTGCCGTGGAGCGACTGAGCTTGGCGATACGCACCGATCGTGCGGTGTCATACGCGACACGCCGCGACGGGCGGATGAACCTGCACAGTCGCGGTGGACCCCGACGCGTTACCCGCCGAACAGCACCGCGGGGTTGAGGAATCCGGTCGGGTCGAACGCGGACTTGACCGTCCGCATGGCCGCGATGTCGGCGTCGGTGCGCGACATGGCAAGGTAATCGCGCTTGCGGGTGCCCACCCCGTGCTCGGAGCTGACGTTGCCGCCCAGCCGCGCGATCAACTCCATCATCGGCGCGTACAGCCCGCGCTCGGCGTCGGGCCCGCACCGCAACACGTTCAGGTGCAGGTTGCCTTCGCCGATATGGCCGAACAACACGGGAATGGCCTCTGGCGCGTGCTCGGCAACCAGCCGCGTCGCGTCCCGGGCGAACTTCGAGATACCCGAAAGCGGCAGGGAAACATCGAACTTGAGCGGAGGACCATACACGCCGAGCACCTCGGCGACCGCTTCGCGCACCTGCCACAACCGCTGCTGTGCGGACATGTCGACGCCGACCGCCGGTTCGCCGGACAGCCGGGCGCCGTCAAGCGCGTCGGCCAGCCGCTCGGTCTGGTCGGTGTCGCCGGCCAGTTCGATCAGCAGCTGCCACGCGCCGTCGACGGGTGCGGGCACACCGACGTGCTCGGCGGTCAGCGCGCTCGCGCGCGCGTCGATCAACTCCAGCGCCGCGATGCCGTCCAGATCGCGGAAGAAGCGGCCGGTTTCGATGAGCGCGTCCAGCTCGGCGAACCCGCAGATCGCGGTCACCCGATGCGGCGGCGCGGGATGCAGCCGCAGATCCAGCCCGGTGATCACGCCAAGCGTGCCCTCGGCGCCGACGAACAGCGACGCGAGGTCGTATCCGGTGTTGTCCATGCGCACCCGGCTGTGCCGGTGCAGCACCGTGCCGTCGGGCAGCGCCACGTCCAACCCGATGACCTGTTCACCCATGTTGCCGTAGCGCACGGTGCGCAGCCCGCCGGCGTTCGTCGACGCCATGCCGCCGACGGTCGCGGTGTCCCTGGCGGCCAGGTCGACGCCGAACACCAGGCCCGCCGCGGCCGCTGCGCGCTGCACCTCGGCGAGCGTCACCCCGGCCCCGACGGTGATCCGCCGCTCGACGACGTCGACTTCGCCGATGTCACGCAGCCGTTCGGTCGACAGCAGCACGTCGTCGTTCTCGGGCACCGTGCCGGCCACCAGCGACGTCCGGCCGCCCTGCACCGTGACACAGACGCCTGCGTCGCGGCAGGTTCGTAGCACCGCGGCGACTTCGTCGGCGCTGCCCGGCCGCACCAGCGCGACCGCGTCGCCCCGGTAGCGCCCGGTGTGGTCGACGCTGCGCCCGGCCAACACGTCGGGGTCGGTGCTGACGTGGGCGGTCCCGACGATCCCGGAGAGCTGCTCGGACAAACTCACCGATCGGGTGTATCACACGGCGCCAGCGACAGGAACGCGCCCAACTCCACCAGCCGGTCCGGCGTCGTCGGCAGGTAGTCGGTCAGCAGCGGCGAGCGCACGATCACACAAAGGTACTGGGCCCGGCTCACCGCGACGTTGAGGCGATTTCGGTTGAGCAGAAACGCGATTCCCCGCGGCGCGTCGTCGGCCGAGGACGCGGCCATCGATACGAACACCATCGGAGCCTGGCGTCCCTGGAACTTGTCGACGGTGCCGACCTCGATATCGGGGTAACCCGCGGCGTCGAGTCGGCGGCGCAGCGTCACCACCTGCGCGTTGTACGGCGTGACGACGAGCACGTGGCGCTGGGCCAGCGGTTCCGGGGGGCGGTCCCTGTCGGTCCACGGAGTGCCCAGCAAGCGGCCGATCTCGGCGACGATCGCGTCGGCCTCTTCGGGGCTCTCGGTCGAGTTGCCGTCGTGGTCGACGGTGAGCACCCGCAGCCCTGGGGCGTGCCCGTCGAGCACACGCGCCGTGGTGACCTCGTCGAACGACTGCAACCTGTTGTCATAGGACAACCGCGACACCGCCGAGCACACCGCCGGGTGCATCCGGAAGGAGCGGTCCAAGAAGTAGCCGAGTTCGCTTGGCAGCGTGTGCCTTCCGTCGACCAGCCAGCCCAGCGCGGACCGGTCGACGGGTTCGGGGTGGGTACCCTGGCTGACCTGCGGGAGCTGCTGCGGATCACCGAGCAGCATCAGGTTGCTCGCCGCCGGTGCGACGGCGATGGTGTTGGCCAGGCTGTACTGGCCGGCCTCCTCGATCACGAGCAGGTGCAGCGACCGACGCGGAATCTTGGTGGCGTTCGCGAAGTCCCAGCCGGTGCCGCCGACGACGCAGCCGACGCCGCGGGTGGTGTGCTCGTCGATGAACGTGGCGAACTCGGGGTTGGTCAGCTCGGTCCAGCCGCAGTTGACGGTGTTGAGCTTCTTGGCGACGTGTGCGCCGTCGACACCCGCCTCCAGCACGTCGGCGAAAAGGTTCTCCACCACCGCGTGTGACTGGGCCACCACGCCGATGCGCCAGCCGTGGGCATTGACGAGTCGTTCGATCACCCGCGCCGACGTGTACGTCTTGCCGGTGCCGGGCGGCCCGTGCACGGCGAGGTAGGAGGCGTCCAGGTCGAGCAGCGCCGCGGTGATGTCGTCTGCGATCGCGCCGCCGTGCGGCAGCGGGTTGCCGCTGCGGGTGCGTGGGGTGCGCCGCAGCAGGATGTCGGTGAGGGCGTCGCGCGGCAGCATCGGCAGCCCGGCGGCCACCGCGGCCGCGGTTTCCTCGATCGACTCCTCCAGCGGTTTGGTGTTGATCGGCGGACCCGGAGTCAGCGCGAACGGCAGCCGATCGAACACATCGCCGTTCTTCGGCTGCTTCTCGACGACGACGACTTCGGTCGGCACCTCCGGGTCGTTGCATCCGGTAATCGTGACGGCGCCGAACCCACGGCGGTCCGGATCGTCGGTGAGCCCCTCGGGGGCGGGCGGGTCGTAGAGCGCGTACATGTCGCGAGCCAGTTCGCCGTTGGCGAGCTCGCCGTAAAGCCGTAGATGCCGCTGTGGTTTGCGCGCTTTCGGCGGCCGATGCCAGTCGTGTTCGATCTCCACCCGGTCGGCGATGAACACGTCGCCGTCGTCGGCCCACTCGTCGACGGGATTGTTGACCCGGTCGAAGTGGCTCCACCAGAACGGCTTGTGCTCGCGGCGGTGATATCCGCGGGCGGCGGCGAACATCGCGACCGCGGCCTGCTCCGGCGTGCGCCCTTCGACACCGTCGCCGGCGAACTTGAGCAGTCGGCGTTCGAGGTCGTCGCCGATCTCGATGGCCGTTTCGTCGTCGCGCACCGGCTGCGGTCCGCGCACGGGCACCCCGGTCTCGATGGCGCGGGCCATCAGCCACTCGCGCAACCGGCGCGTCGAGCGGCAGTCGTAGAGGTTGTAATCCTCGATCTGCTTGAGCACGGCGGCGGCTTCGGCGGTGTGTCCCTCGTCGCGCAGCGCGCAGTAGCGCGCGTACTGGGTGATGGAGTCCGCGGCCGTGGTCACCTCGCCGCTGCGTAGCTCCTTGCCCATGTACAGCGGCTCCAGCGACTTGATGCTGTAGTTTTCCGTTCCGACGCGAATGCTCTTGCGCACCAACGGATACAGGTCGACAAGCACACCGTTGCGCAGCAGTTCGTCGACATCGTTCTCGCCCACGCCGTAGCGCCCGGCCAGACGCAGCAGGGTGCTCTTCTCGTAGGCCGCGTAGTGGTAGATGTGCATGCCGGGGTAGCGCCGCAGCCGCTTGCGCACCATGGCAAGGAAGTCGATCAGCGCCTGGCGCTCGCTGGTCCGGTCGTGCGCCCAGAACGGGGTGAATTCGCCCCCGACGGTCAACACACCCCACAGGTACTCCAGGCCCCACTCGCGGCCGTCGGCGGTCCACAGCGGGTCGCCTTCGAAGTCGAAGAACAAATCGCCCTTGTTCTCGTCCGGCAGCACCATCAGCGGTTGCGGGTCCACCACCTCGTAGGCGGGTTTGCCGTCGACCATCGGCATCAGCTGCAGCCGGGCCTGGTCCCGCAGCGCGGTCAGCGCCCGCGACGACAGCTCGGGCACCGGCCCCTCGTGCCGCGCGAGCTCGGTGACGGTCGTGATGCCCGCGTCGAGGAGCCGGGCGCGCTGACTGATCCGCATACCCGCGACGAGCAGCAGGTCGTCGTGCGCCCGCACCTGAAGCTCGCACTCGGGGCAGCGGAAACACGCCCGCACGGTCTCGTCGTCCCAGGCGACGGGCTCGCCGCCGACGAGGTGCTCGTCGAGCAGGCGCTGCAGAGCGGCGCGCCTGCTTTCGTACACCGGAAGCAGTTCGTCGACGCGGTACTCGACAATGGCGCCGTCGCCGAGCATCAACTCAACGACCGGTGCCACCGGGACACCGGCGCGGGCCAACGTGTCGGCGTAGGCGGCGAGTTGCAATAGCGCCTCGACCTTGACCGAACGGGCCAGCTTGGTGTCGCGCAGCCGGTATGCGTCGCCCTCGAGGATGAGGAAGTCGGCGAACCCGGCGAACCGGCCGTCGAACATCGCGGCCTGGTAGATGACCGGTGCGCGGCGCTGCACGGCGCGCATGGTGGCCTCTGCGGCCGCGGTCAGTCCCGCCGCGGTGTAGCTGGGTCTGTCGATGATCGCGACGTCGGCGTGGCCCCGCAGCTCGTCGAGATGGCGTTGCTCGTGCTGGTCGCCGAGCTCGGCGGTGCGGGCCAATAGTTCGTCTTCGACCGCCACGGCAGGACCGCGGCCCAGCTTTTCGTCGAACGCGCGCAGCAGCGCGTACTCGCAGCGCGCGGCCGCCGCGAGGTCCGAGGCGCTGTAGATGACGCGGTCGTCGGTGACGAACACGCTGCCACTGTAAGCGAGCCGCCCGACACCACCTCCTGGCGCGAACGTGGGTTACCCGCACGCCTTGAGCGCGTTGGGCGTGTCGCGAGCCCACACTCGTCGATCCCCAACGCCGACAGCACCTCCTGGCGCGAACGTGGGTTACCCGCACGCCTTGAGCGCGTTGGGTGTGTCGCGAGCCCACACTCGTCGATCCCCAACGCCGCATCCACCTGCTGGCGCGAACGTGGGTTACCCGCACGCCTTGAGCGCGTTGGGTGTGTCGCGAGCCCACACTCGTCGATCCCCAACGCCGCATCCATCTCCTGGCGCGAACGTGGGTTACCCGCACGCCTTGAGCGCGTTGGGCGTGTCGCGAGCCCACATTCGTCGATCCCCAACGCCGCATCCATCTCCTGGCGCGAACGTGGGTTACCCGCACGCCTTGAGCGCCATGGGCGTGTCGCGAGCCCACACTCGTCGATCCCCAACGCCGCATCCATCCACAGCCGTGGCCGTCGTCGCCGGCGCACCGGCCGATCGTGTGAGACCCGCCGCCGACGGTGACCCCATGAACACGGAATCGATGCCGTTCATCGGCACGGAAGCGGTGGCGGCCGGAACTGCGACCAGGCGGACCTTGGTCAGCCGCCATCAGATGATCTATCGCAACGTCTACTTGCCGAAGGCGGTCGAGCTGACGCCCGAGCGGCGCGCGGTCGCCGCGTGGCTGTGGTCCAACCGCAACGCCACCCTCGCCGGGATGTCCGCTTCAGCGCTCTACGGATCGCGCTGGATCGACGAAAAGCTGCCGGCGGAGTTGATCCGTCGTGAGGCCTGCCCGGTCGAGGGGATTCTGATCCACCGCAACAAGTTGCGCGACGACGAGTTCGTCATCGTGGGACGAATGCCGGTGACGACACCGGCGCGGACGGCATTCGACCTCGGGCGCAGACCTGGACTCGAGAGCGCGACCATCCGAATCGACGCGCTGGCCAACGCCACCGGTCTCAAGGCCGTCGACGTCGAGCGCCTGGCCGATATCCGTCGTGGGGCCCGCGGCATCGTGCAGTTGCGGCGCGTGTTGGAGTTGATGGACAGCGGTTCTGAGTCACCGCAGGAAACGCGGACCCGCCTGCTGCTGACCGCTGCCGGGTTTCCGCGACCGCAGACGCAGATGGCCGTCATCGATGAGTCCGGTTCGTTCGTTGCCCGCGTCGACATGGGGTGGGAGGAATTTCAGGTCGGCGCCGAATACGACGGAGCCCAACACTGGGACGACCCCGAGCAACACGCGTACGACATCGATCGCCTGGCTAACCTTGCCGCCGAGGGCTGGCTCATCATCCGCGTGAGCCGAGATCTGCTGCGGTATCGACCGCATGTCTTTCTCGCCCGCGTGCGCGACGCGATGAAGGCGCGGGGCTGGCCGGATGCGGACCGGATCCGGCTCGACGCACGCATCTCCTGGCTAGACCGTTAGGCGGGCGAGTGTGGGCTCGCGACACGCCCAACGCGCTCAAGGCGTGCGGGTAACCCACGTTCGTCGATCTCGGCGGGTGAAGAAGCCCGATCAGCCCGGGGTGTTGCCGATCAGCTCCACGCCGTTGCCGTTCCACCGGAACTTCACCACGCTGTCCAAGCCGGGCACGCCGTTGGAGTAGCGCAGCGCGACGGTGTCACCGGTGCTGGCGGTCGCATCGATGCCGTTGAACCCGTAGGTGTCGGGCACCCCGTCGGGAATGAACTTGCCGTGGTGAAACATCACCGCGCGGGTGTTGGGGTTCTCGGCGTTGGTGTTGGCCTTCACGATCACCACCGACAGCGGCGCGCATTCGTTGTAGTTGCCCGCCAGCGGCTCGGGGCTCCACGCCTGGTTGCTGCGCGGATCGCGAGGCAGCTCCGAGACCGCCCTGGCGATCTCGGGCGCGGCGAGGTTGACCTCGCAGGGGTCCGCGGCCGCCGTCGTGCTCGGTGCCACCGGGGGCAGCGACGACGGCGCCGCCGCTGCCGAGGGAGGCGACGCCGTCGGGCCCGGCGTCTTGGAGACGGTGGAGTCGCCCGACCCACAGCCGGCAAGGACAGCTGCCGCTACCGCGAGGAGACTGCAGAACCGAACCGTGCACTTCACCTAACCCACCCTCGCAAATCGCGGCGGGCAGATCGCGGCGACACACCGCTGCCGGACGTGACCGCTGCGACGCGGACCGAGTGACCTGCGTACGGGCATTAGAATCGCTAGACGATGACGTCCTTCGAGTCGGACCCAGACCAGGCCCCTCCGACTTCCGATCCAACATTTTCTGACCTGCAGATTCACCCACTGGTGCTGCAGGCTGTCGCCGACGTCGGATACGAGACGCCGTCGGCCGTGCAGGCCGCCACCATCCCGGCGATGATGGCGGGCTCCGACGTGGTCGGGCTGGCCCAGACCGGCACCGGCAAGACGGCCGCGTTCGCGATCCCGATCCTGTCGAAGATCGACCCCGACAGCCGCGCCACCCAGGCGCTGGTGCTGGCTCCGACCCGCGAATTGGCGCTGCAGGTGGCCGAGGCGTTCGGCCGCTACGGCGCGCACCTACCCCAGGTCAACGTGCTGCCCATCTACGGTGGCTCCTCCTACGGTCCGCAGTTGGCCGGGCTCAAGCGCGGCGCGCAGATCGTCGTCGGCACCCCTGGCCGGGTGATCGATCACCTGGAGAAGGGTCGCCTCGACCTCTCGACGCTGGACTACCTGGTGCTCGACGAGGCCGACGAAATGCTGCAGATGGGCTTCGCCGAGGACGTCGAGCGCATCCTCGCCGACACCCCGGAGTACAAGCAGGTGGCGCTGTTCTCGGCGACGATGCCACCCGCGATCCGCAAGATCACCACGAAGTACCTGCACGACCCGGTCGAGGTCACGGTCAAGGCGAAAACAGCCACCGCGGAAAACATTTTGCAGCGCTACATCCAGGTCGCCGGGCACCGCAAGATGGATGCGCTCACGCGGGTGCTCGAGGTGGAACAGGGCGACGCGATGATCGTGTTCGTCCGCACCAAGCAGGCCACCGAGGAGGTGGCCGAAAGGCTCAGGGCGCGAGGATTTTCCGCGGCCGCCATCAACGGCGACATCCCGCAGGCGCAGCGTGAGCGAACGATCGCCGCGCTGAAGGACGGCAGCATCGACATCCTCGTCGCCACCGATGTGGCCGCGCGCGGGCTCGACGTCGACCGGATCTCACACGTCCTGAACTACGACATCCCGCACGACACCGAGTCATACGTGCACCGCATCGGGCGCACTGGGCGGGCGGGCCGGTCGGGCACAGCGCTGTTGTTCGTCACGCCCCGAGAACGCCACCTGCTCAAGGCCATCGAGAAGGCCACTCGCTCCAAGCTCGTCGAAATCGACCTCCCGACGGTCGAGGACGTCAACGCGCAGCGGGTCGCCAAGTTCCGCGATTCGATCACCGACGCGCTCAATGCCCCCGGAGTCGACCTGTTCCGCAGCATGATCGAGGACTACGAACGTGAGAACAACGTTCCGATGGTCGACATCGCCGCTGCCCTCGCGGCGCAGTCGCGCGACGGCGAGCAGTTCCTGATGTCGGAACCGCCGCCGGAGAAGCGCCGACGCGACGACCGTCCGGAACGCCCCGACCGCGGCCCGAAGCGCCCCCGCCGGTCCGGGCAGGACTTCGCGACGTATCGCATCGCGGTGGGTAAGCGGCACAAGGTGAGCCCGGGTGCGATCGTCGGCGCCATCGCCAACGAGGGCGGTCTGCACCGCAGCGATTTCGGGCACATCTCGATCCGGCTCGATCATTCGCTGGTGGAGCTGCCTGCCAAGCTGCCCCGGGAAACGGTGAAAGCCTTGGAGCGCACCCGCATTCAAGGCATACTGATCAACCTGCAACCCGACCGTCCGCCACGCAAGGGCGGCAAACCCAACCGCAAATCGAAATGACACTGTCCCGCGGTCTGGACGCGCAAGGCGGCCTGGAGTCCGTCAGCAGGCCGGAACGGGTCGCCTCGCTCACCGGCATCCGGGCCGTCGCTGCGCTGTTGGTGATGCTCACCCACGCTGCCTACACGACGGGCAAATATCCGCAGGGTTACGTCGGCCTGGTGTATTCGCGCATGGAGATCGGCGTGCCGATCTTCTTCGTGCTCAGCGGATTCCTGTTGTTCGGGCCGTGGGTGAAGGCCGCCGCGTCGGACCGGCCGGGGCCGTCGGTCCGACGCTACGCCTGGCGCCGGGTTCGCCGCATCATGCCCGCCTACATCGTCACGGTGCTGGCGGCCTACCTCGTCTATCACTTCCGCACCGCCGGGCCCAATCCCGGTCATACCTGGGAAGGGCTGTTTCGTAACCTGACGCTCACCCAGATCTACACCGACAATTATCTGTATTCGTTTCTGCACCAAGGTCTTACGCAGATGTGGAGCTTGGCCGTCGAGGTGGCGTTCTACGCTGTGCTTCCGCTGCTGGCCGTCCTGCTGCTGGCAGTGTTGTGCCGACGTCGATGGCGGCCCGGGCTGCTGTTGACCGGCCTGGGCGGGCTGGCGTTGATCTCGCCGGCATGGCTGGTGCTGGTGCACACCACCCACTTCCTGCCCGACGGAGCCAAGCTGTGGTTGCCGACGTATCTGGCGTGGTTCGTCGGCGGCATGGTCTTGGCGGCGTTGCAGCCGCTCGCTGTGCGGGCGTACGCGTTGGCGTGTATTCCGCTGGCCGTGATCTGCTACCTCATCGCGTCGACGCCGATCGCCGGGGAGCCCACCACCTCACCGACCGAGTTACGTGAGGCGCTGGCCAAGACGGCGTTCTATGCGGTGATCGCCACGCTGGTGGTGGCGCCGCTGGCGTTGGGGGACCGCGGACTGTATTCGAGGCTGCTTGCCAGCCGGCCGATGGTGTTCCTCGGCGAGATCTCCTACGAGATCTTCCTCATCCACCTGATCACCATGGAGCTGGTGATGGTGGAGATCGTGCGCTACCCGATCTACACCGGCTCCGTTTTCTGGCTGTTCGTGATCACGTTCGTGGTCACGGTGCCGCTGGCCTGGCTGTTGCATCGGTTCACTCGCGTACGAGACGGGTAGCCTAGTTCTTAGGTTAAGCTGCCCTAAGAAATCGATCCATTGAGGGGCTGTTGCATATGTCCGACAAGAAGCCGACGCGCGGGTTCCAGGGCGCGGTTCTCAAGCTGCTGCGTGCGGGCGATTACCAACTGACCGTCCTCGGCCGGCGCGAGGTCACCCAGCACTACCTGCGGCTGAGCTTCTCCGCCGGCGGCATGCTCGCCGACCGGCCGCTGCATCCGACGATGTGGATCCGGATGTGGTTCGCCGACGGCGAGAAGCAGCACCAGCGCGGTTTCACGCTGGTCAACCCCAATCCGGAAGCCGATACCGTCGACATCGAGTTCGCGCTGCACGACGGCATCGCCTCGCAGTGGGCGCAGAACGCGCAGCCCGGCGACACCATCGAGGTCACGGTCCTCGGCAGCAACTTCACGCTGCCCGAGCCCCAACCGGCGGGCTATGTCATCGTCGGGGACACGGCGTCGTTGCCGGCGATCAACTCGCTGCTCCAGGCGATCGGCGACACCCCGGCGCGGGTGTACCTCGAGGCCAGCCACGACGACGACAAGCAGTTGCCCGTGGCGCGCAGCGCCGATGTGGTGTGGGTGGACCGCAAGAACGCCGGCGAAGCGTTGGTGCAGGCCGTCAGCTCAGCGGCGTTCGACGCCTCCGATCACTTCGGTTGGGTGGCCTGCGACAACCGCACCACCCGCGCGGTCGCCAAGGTGTTCCGCGAGGACTACAAGATCCCCAAGAAGTCCATCAAGGCGCAGGCGTACTGGGTGGCCTGACGCGCTACTGGGTGGCCGAAGAGCTCGGCACCATGATCGGCATGACGAACTCTTCGAGCATCGAGCGCTCGTCGGCCTCGTCGTGACCCGGGAACACCAGCAGTGACGTCATCACCCGCACCAGCCAGCGCGCGCGGTGCGCCACCACGTCGGGCTCGTCGGGCGCCAGCGAGATGACGAACGCCTCGGTCAGCGCCCTGATGACCTCTGACTGCTCGGCCATGTCGGCGCCGATCGGCCGCTGTGTCTTGGCGAACCACGATGCCAGCGCGGGACTTTCACGCACATTGCGCAGTGACGCCATCATGCCTTCGATGAGGCGTTCGCGCGGGTCTGCCACCGAGGCGACCTGATCGGTCATCTCGCGGTAGAGCCGGTAGGCCTCCCGGTGTACATACGCGGTGTAGAGCGCGTCGCGGCTGTCGAAGTACCGATACAGCGTCGCGCGCGAACACCCTGCCGCCGAGGCGATTTCATGCATCCCCACGGCGGCGGCCTCTTTCTGCGCGAACAGCTCGCCCGCCGCGTCCAGGATCCGGTCCGCCGCGACCTCCGTGCGTCGCGCAGCCAGCCAATCACCCGCCATCAGCGGGTCACCTTGAACGGGACGGACAGCGGCCGTCGCACGTAACTTCCTCCGGCCCAAACGATTCCGTCTTCGTCGACCTCGAACTCGGGGATCCGGGCCAGCAGCTCGGTGAGCGCGACGCGCGACTGCATCCGGGCCGCGGCGGCGCCCAGGCAGTGGTGCGCGCCGTGGCTGAAGGTCAGGATGCTGCTCGGCCTGCGGGTGACGTCGAGCTCGGCGGCGTCGTCGCCGTACTGCCGTTCGTCGCGGTTGGCCGACGCGTACAAGAACATCACCCGCCGGCCTTCGGGAACTGTGGTGTCGCGGATCGTGACGTCGCGGGTGACTGTGCGGCCCAGCATCTGCACCGGGGAGGTCAGCCGCAGGAACTCGTCGATGGAAACCGGTATCAGTTCGGGGTTTTCGACCAGCAGCCGGCGTTGGTCGGGGCGCTGATGCAGCAGCTGGACCGAGCCGCCGAGCATGCCGGTGGTGGTGTCGTTGCCCCCGGTGACCATCGTGAACGTGAACGCCAGGATCGACAGCACGCCGGAGATGTCACCGTCGGCGCCGACTCCCGCGGAGACCAGGTGTGAGACGGTGTCGTCTTCGGGTTCGACGCGGCGGCGTTCGATCAGCGCGGTGAAGTACGCCATCATCTCGCCGAGCGCGTCCCCGGCGGTGCCCAACGCCCCCGCGACCCCGCCGCTGGCGGTGCTCGCGGCCACGATGGCGTCGGTCCAGCCGTCGAACTTGTTGCGGTCTGCCTCGGGCACCCCGAGGTAGTGCGCGACGACCATCGACGGCAGCGGTTTGAACAGCTCGGCGACGATGTCCCCGCCGCCGTTTCGCCGAATGCGTTCGATTCGTTCGACGACGAACTCGCGCACCTTGGGCTCGACCGCCTCGACTTGGCGCGGCGTGAATCCGCGCGCCACCAGCTTGCGGAACTCGGTGTGCTCGGGCGGGTCCTGCATCACCATCGGCGGATTGTCGGCCAGCCCGATGAGCTCGAGCTCGCCGTAGTTGACCGTCAGCCCCTGCGCGGACGAGAACGTCTCGTGGTCGCGCGCGGCCGCCCAGATGTCGGCGTGCCGGGACAGCACGTAGTAATCGTGATTGGGTCTGCCCTCGGGGACGACGTGGTGCACGGGATCGTGGTCCCGCAACGCCTTGTACTCCTCCCACGGAGACGCCCAGGTGTCGGCATCCCGAAGTTGAAAGCGGACCGGCGAATTGTGAGACAGAGTCGCTGTCATGTCTCATTCGTATGACATGACCCAGGACTGTGTCAATAGGCGCCCGCGATTTCGTCGGCGCCGCGATCAGATGGCCGCGCCGGGGTTGAGGATGTTGTCGGGGTCCAGCGCCGCCTTGATGCGACGGTTGAGTTCCATCGCCTCCGGTCCCAGCTGACCAGCCAGCCACGGTCGTTTGAGCCGCCCGACCCCGTGTTCGCCGGTGATCGTGCCACCCAGGCCCACGGCGAGGTCCATGATCTCGCCGAACGCGCGGTGGGCGCGCTCGGTCATCGCGGCGTCGGCGGGGTCGTACACGATCAACGGATGGGTGTTGCCGTCGCCGGCGTGCGCGATCACCGAGATCATCAAGTCGTGGTCGGCGGCGATCTTGGCCACCCCGCTCACCAGGTCGGCCAGCGCCGGCAGCGGCACGCCGACGTCCTCGAGCAGCAGCGATCCCTTGGCCTCCACCGCGGGGATGGCGAACCGGCGTGCGGCGACGAACGCCTCGCCTTCCTCGGGGTCCGACGTCGAAAACACTTCTCTGGCGCCGTGATCGGTGAAAGCCTGCGCCATGAACTCCGCGTCGGCGGCTCCCGACGGTCCGCGGTCGTCGCTGGCGGCCACCATCATCGCTGCGGCGCTGCGATCCAGGCCCATTCGGAGCTTGTCCTCGACGGCGTTGATGGCCGCCGAGTCCATGAACTCCAGCATCGACGGCCGGATCCTGCCCGTGATCGTGACGACAGCGTTGGCGGCGGCTTCCACCGAGTCGAAGGTCGCCACCACCGTGCACGCGCTGTGCTGCGCGGGCAACAGCTTGAGCGTGACCTCGGTGACGACGCCGAGCGTGCCCTCGCTGCCGACGAACAGTTTGGTCAGCGGCAGCCCGGCGACGTCCTTGAGCCGCGGCCCGCCCAGCCGCACCGCGGTTCCGTCGGCCAGCACCACCTGCAAGCCGAGCACGTAGTCGGTGGTGACGCCGTACTTCACGCAGCACAGTCCGCCGGCGTTGGTCGCGACGTTGCCGCCGATGCTGCAGATCTCGAACGACGACGGATCCGGCGGATACCACAACCCGTGCTCGGCGACCGCCTTCTTCACCTCGGCGTTGAGCAGGCCCGGCTGGACGACGGCGGTGCGGGTGACGGGGTCGACGGTGATATCGCGCATCTTCTCGGTGGTCAGCACGATCGCCCCGTCCAGGGCGGTGGCGCCGCCGGAGAGCCCGGTGCCCATGCCGCGCGGCACGACGGCGATCTTGTGCTTGGTGGCCCAGCGCAGGGTCGCCTGCACGTCTTCGGTGTTGCGCGGACGCACCACCGCCAGCGGCGTACCCGCGCTCGGATCAAACGCGCGGTCATGGCGATACGACGCCAGGATGTCGGGATCGGTGACGACCATGCCTTCCGAGCCCTCGGGGATTTGGGCGATCAACTCGTCCAGGGCTGACTCCACGCCACAATCCTACGAGAGCTGGTGAAATCCGAACGCCGCCAACTGACCAGCGGTTATAGTCGCGCCGTGATCAGCGGGACACCGCTGGCGGGGCGCGACGGCGAACTGACCGCGATTCGCCACGCGCTCGGCGGGGGTGGCAACACAGCCGGCGTCGTGATCGTCGGATCCGCAGGCGTGGGTAAGACCCGGTTGGCCCGCGAGGTGCTGGCCCGCGCAGAGCGCGCCGGTGAGCGCACCAACTGGATCGTCGGGACGGAGTCGGCCCGCGCGTTGCCGCTGGGCGCGTTCACCGCGTTGCTCGGTGACGCGATGGCCGATCCCATGGCCAACGTACGCCGGGTGATCAATTCCTTTGTCGCCCAACAACAGCGAGGTCGGGTGCTGATCGGTGTCGACGATGCTCACCTGCTCGACGGGCTGTCCGCGCACGTCGTGCACCAGCTCGCGCAGAGCCGCGGTGCCCGTCTTGTGGTGACCGTGCGTTCCGGCGCCGACGAACCGGACGCCGTCACCGCGTTGTGGAAGGACGGGCTGCTGGCCCGTCTGGACCTGGAACCGTTGTCGGCCGAAGCCATCGCGGCTGTCGGCGCCGCGGCGCGGCAGGCCCGCGAGCGCCGACAGCCCACCTATGAACTGGCCTGCCTGCAGGCAGCCGCCCAGTGGGGCGACACCTCATGGGTGGCACGGGCCCGCGAGTTGGCCGACGAGTTGGGGCTGCCGCTGGCCAACGCCGTTGCGCGGCACACGGAATCGTTGGCCGCCGACGACGGGGAAGGGCTGCTGGCCGCGTCCAACGAGTACCTTGCGGTCGGTGACCGCGCCACCGCCGCCGACGTGGCCGCCCAGGCCGCGGTCGCCTTCACACGGGTCAACAACGCAAGCGTGGACTCTATGCAGCGGCGGTGGCCAAGGAACTCAGCGATGCCTGCGGTGGTCTGTGCACCCCGGCGCTGCGGGCTCCCGCGGGCCAGCCGCTGACCGGGCGGCAGCGCGAGGTCGTCGAGTTGGTGGTGGCCGGCCTGTCCAATCGCGAGATCGCCGAGCGGCTGGTGATGTCGGTGCGCGGCGTCGAGGGTCACGTGTACCGCGCATGTCAGCGGGTAAGCGTCAGCACGCGCGAGGAACTGGCCGCGATCGCCAGAAAAGGCCCCGCCACCGGGCTCGAGAGCGCTCGCGCCGGCTATTGATCGACCTGCTCGGCGGCCACCACCTCCGGTGCTCGGTCCAACTCGCGCAGCGTCGGTAGGAAGATCGCGACGATGCCGAGCAGGATGATCGGCAGCGCCAACGCCAGAAACGTGGTCTGCAGGCCGGCGGCATCGGTCAGCGGGCCCGCGACGATCAACCCGAGCGGTCCCGCGGCGTAGGCGAGCGACCCCATCACCCCCACCACCCGGCCGCGCAGATGCTGCGGCGCCCGGGTCTGCATGACGTAGTTGTAGATCGGTTGGATTGGGCCGTAGACGAATCCGGCGATCGCCGACAGCAACAGGATCACCGGCAGCGGCGGCAGGAACGCGATGAACGTCATAGCGAGCCCGAGCGTCAGCACCGCGGTGAGCATGGTGACCCGCCGGCTCATGAACTTCGACGTCACCGCGTAGCAGAGCGCGCCCGCGAGGCCTCCGATGCTCAGTGCCATCAGCACCCATCCGAGTTGAGCCGGCTCATCGCGGTCGGTGAAGTACTTCGGAAACAGCACGCTTTCCATCGGCATGTACAGCCCGACCACCGCCAGATCGATCAGCGCCAGCGTCCGCAGCACCCGCAGGTCCCACACGAACCGCAACCCCTCCATGACCCCGTCCCAGACGCCGGTGGGTAGCGCGTCGCGGTCCGGCTTGCCCGCACCCTCCAGCCGAAGGGCCGCGATCGCGACGATCGACACCACAAACACTGCGGCGGTCACCCACATCGTGTTGACCCCGCCGAGGGTGGCGATCAGCAGCCCGCCGATCCCGGGCCCCACGATGTAGGCGAGGTTGAACACCGCTTCATAGGCGCTGTTGGCCCGGTCCAGTGTCCAGCCGGCGCGTGCGGCGGCTTCGGGCAGCATCGTCTCGCGGGCCGTCATGCCCGACGGGTCGAAAAACGCGCCCAGCGCCGCCAGACCGGCCAGCACCGCGACGTTGAGCACCTCGACGCCCAACGCCAACGCCAGCACGGGCACCGCCGCCACCGAAAGCGCCGAGAGCGCGTCGGAGATCATCGACACCCGGCGGCGACCCAGGTAGTCGACCGCGGCCCCGGCGATGATCGTCGCCACCAGCAGAGGAAGCGAGCCAGCGATGGCCACCACCGACGCGTCCACCGCGGAACCGTTGCGCTGCAGCACAAGCCAGGGGAACGCGACCAGCGAGATGCCGTTGCCCGCTCCGGCCGTCAACGCGGAGAACAGAATCAGAACGATCGGTCCGCGCTTGCTGTTCATCACGGGTATCTAACAACGGCCGGGGCCGGTCGGCACCCGATTTTGCCCGCCAGGCACAGTGGCGTTGTGAAGCTGGCCCATCCACGTACTGGAAAGCTGTTCGATTCTCCTGTGCCGCCGGGTTCCGGCTGGCCCGGTGAGCTGGCCACGCCGGACACCGCGGTGGCGACGACGGCCGCGCAGGTGGCCGCGATGGCCGCCGCCGCGCAGACCATCGACGAGTTGGACGCCGTGATCTCGATGTGCCGGGCCTGCCCGCGGCTGGTGCAGTGGCGCGAAGAGGTGGCCGTGGCGAAGCGGAAATCCTTCGCGGGCGAGCCGTATTGGGGCCGCCCCATACCGGGTTGGGGTGCGAAGCGACCGCGGGTGATGATCGTCGGGTTGGCACCCGCCGCCCACGGCGCCAACCGCACCGGCCGGGTGTTCACCGGTGACCGCTCCGGTGATTTCCTGTTCGCCGCCATGCACCGCACCGGACTGGCCAATCAAGCCGTCTGTGTGGATGCCGCTGACGGGTTGCGGCTCAACGGAACTCGGGTCGCCGCCGCTGTGCGTTGCGCGCCCCCGGGCAATGCGCCGACGCCTGCCGAGCGGGCCACCTGTGCGCCGTGGCTCGATGCGGAATGGCGGCTGACGTCGCCGACTGTGCGGGTGATCGTCGCGCTGGGTGGGTTCGCCTGGCGAGCGGCGTTGCAGATGGTGCGAAACGGCGGTGGCACCGTGGACAAGCCCGCACCCCAATTCGGTCACGGCGCGACGGCGAAGCTCGGCGACCTTACGCTGATCGGCTGCTACCACCCCAGCCAGCAGAACACCTTCACCGGCAAGCTCACCCCGCAGATGCTCGACGACGTGTTCCGGCGGGCCGGCGCGCTAGCATCCGTCGAATAGTCGCGAACTGCGCCTCGGCCAGCGCGCCCAACTCGGCCGGCGGGATCTCCTCGTAGTGGGCGACGGTCCACTCGTCGAACACCTGCAGCGCCTCGGGCAGGTCGTCGCGTGCTGCACGCTCGGTTGAGTCGGGGGAACGGTTTCGGGCGCGCCGGCGTTGTGCCTGTAATGCGGCTCTCTGTTCTTGACCTCGTACCGGTACGCACCGACCAGACGACCTCCGATGCGCTGGCGGCGTCGACCCAGCTCGCCCAGACCGCCGACCGGCTCGGCTACACCCGCTACTGGGTCGCCGAGCACCACAACATGCCGTCGGTCGCGGCGACCAGCCCGCCGGTGCTGATCGCGCATCTGGCCGCCCACACCACGCACATCCGGGTGGGCTCCGGCGGGGTGATGCTGCCCAACCACGCGCCGCTGGCAGTCGCCGAGCAGTTCGCGCTGCTGGAGGCCGCGCATCCCGGCCGCATCGACCTGGGCATCGGCCGCGCGCCCGGCTCGGACCCGGTGACCTCGTGGGCGCTGCGGAACGCCGCCGGCCGCGACGACCGCGACATCGAGGCGTTTCCCGACTACCTCGACGACGTCGTCGCGCTGATGGGGGAGCGCGGGGTGCGGGTGCCGATCCCCAACGAGCGCTACATCCTCAAGGCCACCCCGGCCGCGGTGTCGGTGCCCAAACTGTGGCTGTTGGGGTCGTCGATGTACTCGGCGCACCTGGCCGCGGCCAAGGGCCTGCCGTATGTGTTCGCCCACCACTTCTCCGGCAAGGGCACCGCCGAGGCGCTGGAGGCGTACCGGACGAAGTTCCGCCCGAGCGATCAGGCGTCAGAACCGTTGACGTTCTTGACCGTCAACGCGGTGGTGGCCGAAACTTCTGAGGAGGCAAAGGCGTTGGCGCTGCCGAACCTGCACATGATGGCCCGGCTGCGCACAGGTCAACCGCTTGGCCCGCTCGAACTGGTCGAGGAGGCGCAAGCGCAGACGTTGTCGCCGCATGCGCAGCGGATCTCCGAGGAGGCCCTGCGGCGCGCCGTGGTGGGCACCCCGACGGAGGCAGCCGATCAGATTCGTGCGCTGGCAGCCCAGTTCGACGTCGACGAGGTGATGGTCAACCCGGTCGCGTCGGCGCGCCGCGGCACCGATCCGGGCACCGCACCGGCGCGCGACACGACGTTGGAACTGCTGGCCAAAGAGCTGTTCTGACACCGCGAGCAGACGTGTGGACCCCCTGAAAGCACACCTTTTGGGGGTTTACGCGTCTGCTCGCGCCTGAGAATGCCTAATCGCGAGGCGTCAGAACGACGACGGGAATCGGCCGTGTCGTGCGCTTGTGATAGTTCTCGTAACGGTTGGCGTTGTTGTCGTTGACGATTCGCCACAGCCGCGGATAGTCGGGGTCGTCGGGCAGCACCGGCCGCGCGGTCACCGCGAACCGCTTGGGCCCCACGTTGATCTCGACGTTCGGGTTGGCCTTCAAGTTGTGGTACCACCCGGGGGCTTTCGGTCGCCGCCCTTGGACGCGACGATCAGATAGTTGTCGCCGTCTCTGGCATAGGTCAGCGAATTCGTGCGCTGTATTCCGGTCTTGGCGCCCACGGTGTGGAGCAACAGGTTGGGCGGGGTGCCGGGCAGGATGCGGTGCCCGACCCGGCCGTTGGTCCCCTGGTAGATCTTGTCGTGCAGCCGCAGCAGCGGCACTCCGAGGTAGCGCTCCCACAACGGCATGCTCATGTGCTCAGTCTTGCGCAGTGGAGTCCAGTTGCGCCAGCGCCTCCCGCAGCAGCCGCCCAGTCTCCTCGCGGTCGGAATCGTGGCGCAGCAGCATGCCCTTGGCGAAGGACAGCTTGTCACCGGAGCGTCGCGGCACCACATGTAGGTGAATGTGGAACACGGTCTGGAACGCGGCCTTTCCGTCATTGATCACGACGTTGTTGCCGTCGGCGTGCAGCCCGGAGTTTCGGGCTGCCAGCGCGATACGCTGCCCGATCTTCACCATCCCGGCGACGGTCTCCGGTGGGGTGTCGGTCAGATCGACCGTGTGCCGCTTCGGAATGACCAGCGTGTGACCGCGGGTGAACGGCCGAATATCCAGCAGGGCGAGGTAGTCGTCGTCCTCGTAGATCCGGATGGCCGGGGCCTCCCCGGCCATGATCGCGCAGAACACACAAGACATGCCGCCACGTTAGCCGGTTTCCCCGACGGCACCCGACACGGCTGCTGAGCGGCTACGCTGCCGCGGATGGAGACCCGTGAGCTTGCTTTTGCAGGTGCCGCCGAACAGGCCAGGCGACTGGCGGCGGGCACGATCACCGCTCCGGAGCTGCTGGAACTGTACCTGGACCGCATCGCGCGGATCGACCCCGAGCTGAGGGCGTACCGCATCGTGCTCACCGACTCGGCGCGCCAGGACGCCGGCCTCGCGCAGGACCGGCTGAACGCGGGGGAGCGCCGTCCGCTGCTCGGCGTACCGATCGCCATCAAGGACGACGTGGACGTCGCGGGGGCCACCACGACCTACGGCAGCGCGGCCCACGGCCCGGCGTGTACGCAGGACGCCGAGGTGGTGCGGAGGTTACGCGACGCGGGCGCGGTGATCATCGGCAAGACCGCGGTGCCCGAGATGACGATCTGGCCGTTCACCGAGACGGTCACCTACGGCGCGACCCGCAACCCGTGGAACACCGACCACACGCCGGGGGGAAGCAGCGGGGGCAGCGGCGCGGCGGTGGCCGCGGGCCTGACGGCGATGGCGCTGGGCTCCGACGGCATGGGGTCGATCCGCATTCCGGCGACGTGGTGCGGGTTGTTCGGCATCAAACCGCAGCGGGACCGGGTGCCGCTGGCGCCGCACGACGACGCGTGGAACGGGCTGACGGTCAACGGCCCGATCACCAGAACCGTCGAGGACGCGGCGCTGTTCCTGGACGTGACCGCGGGTGAGTCGGCATTTGTCACCGCCGCCGCCACAGCACCCGGGCGGCTACGAATCGCGTTGAGCACCAAGGTGCCACCGCCGTTGGTGGCACGGGTCGGCAAACCGCAGCGGGCCGCCGTCGACGAGGCCGGTGCGCTGTTGCGTGAGTTGGGCCACGACGTGATCGTGCGCGATCCGGACTATCCGCGCACCGCAATCGCGCACACATTGTCCCGCTACTTCCGGGGCGTGTACGACGAGGTGCAGACGCTACGTCACCCCGAGCGGCTCGAAGCGCGCACGCGCAGTTTCGCCAGGATCGGCGGCCTGATCTCCGAACAGCGGATGAAGCGCATTCGGGCCGCGGAAAGCGAACTCTCCGAACAGATTCAGACGATCTTCGACGACGTCGACGTGGTCATCACCCCCGGCACCGCGACCGGACCGTCCCGCATCGGCGCATATCACCGCAGGGGCGCGATTTCGACCTTGGCTCTGGTGGCGGCGCGGGTGCCGTTTCAGGCGATGTTCAACGTCACCGGGCAGCCCGCGGCCGTCGTACCGTGGGGAGCGGACACCAACGGGGTGCCGACCTCGATCCAGCTGGTCGGCCGGCCGTCCGACGAGGCCACGCTGCTGTCGCTGGCCGGGCAGATCGAGAAGGCCCGGGCGTGGGCGCACCGTCGCCCGCCGGTGTCCTGACCGCTTTCTCCGTGAGCGTGCGTGTCTGCAGCCGACACGCCGACAAAATTCGCGAGTTCGCGCACGCTCGCTGCCGCTACTGACGCATGCCCTCGCGCCAGGCCGCCAACTTGTCCGCGTAGCGCATCGTCTGCGCCGGGCTGGTCGACGGCAGCCGGCGGTACCGCACCGTCGACGCGGCACCGACGAGCCGGTGGTAGTTCTTCTCCGCCGCCGCGCCGTTGAACAACACCCGCCCGATGCCGGGCTGCTCGTCGAACAGTTGCTGAAAGCCGTTGGGCACCATGCTGTCCGGCTGTACCGCTGAATCGAGGCTGCCGACCCGCCGACAGGACCGCAGTACGTCCCACACCGCGAAGCCGTGCGCGGTCAGCGCGGCGACCCGGTCAGGGTAGGGGTCGTCGGCGCCGAAACCGAGGACCTCGCCGGTGATCCGCCAGAACGCGTTGCGCGGATTCCCGTAGTACTGCTGCGCCGCCAGCGACATCACGCTGGGCATGTTGCCGAGGATCAGCGTGTGGGCGCCCTCGCCGATGATCGGCGGCAGCCCGTGCAGAAGCGGCGTGGTCACCACGCGAATATGGCACGCCGTCGCGGTATACGTTGGGCCGGTGGCCGAAGATATCGACATCGAGGCGACCGGGCTGCTCGATGACCTCGAGGGGCCCGCCCGCGCCGAACGTGCGGAGTTGATCCAGTGGCTGCTCGACCAGGGTTTCACGGTCGACCAGATCCGCGGCGAGGTGTCGCCGATGCTGTTGCCCGCAGGGCGGCTCATCGGCAATGACGGTGTACATGTGTCCGCGCGCCAGATCTGCGAGGAAACCGGCATCGATCTGGACCTGCTCGACGCCCTGCAGTCCGCGCTCGGCCTGCCGAGGGCCGAGGATCCCGACGCCGCCGTCCATCTGCGCGCCGACAGCGAAGCCGCCGTGCGCGCGAAGGTCTTCCTCGACATGGGCTTGACGCGCGAGCAGGTGGTCACCGTGGCCCGAGTGCTCGGCCACGGCCTGGCGCAGACCGCCGAGGCCATGCGTGAAGTCGTGCTGGAGGCGGTGATCACGCCCGGCGCCACCGAACTACAACTGGCGCAGGCATATGAACGCCTGGTGCGAGAGGTCTCGCCGCTGCTCGGTCCGCTGTGCGAGGACATGCTGCACATCCAGCTGCGGCACACGCTGGAAACCGAGGCCGTCAGCACCGCTGAGCGTGCCGCGGGCACGCTGCCGGGGGCCCGCACCGTCGCGGTCATGTTCGCCGACCTCGTCGGCTTCACCCGGCTCGGCGAAGCGGTGCCGCCCGAGGAACTGGAGACCCTCGCCAGCCGGCTGGCCAACCTGACACGGGACGCCGTCACCCCGCCGGTCCGGTTCATCAAGACGATCGGCGACGCCGTCATGCTGGTCAGCACCGATCCGGTGGCGTTGCTCGACACGGCGCTGGAACTGCTTGCGGCAGCGGAGAAGTACGACGACTTTCCGCCGCTGCGCATCGGGCTGGCACACGGCTCCGCAGTGAGTAGGGCGGGGGACTGGTTCGGCAGCCCGGTCAACGTGGCCAGCCGGGTGACCAGCGTCGCGCGGCCGGATTCGGTACTGGTGGCCGAAACTGCCAGGCGGGCGGTGGGTTCAGCCGACGGATTCGCGTGGTCGTTCGCGGGTGCGCGCCGGCTCAAAGGGGTGAAGGGCGACGTCAAGCTGTTCCGGGCGCGACGATCGAGCGGCTGACACCGCAATCTGGCTGGTCTACGATCCAGGCATGCTCCGAGCGGTCATTGCTCTTTGGGTGTCGACCGTCGCGCTGGCCGGAATGGCGAGCGTGGCCACCGCGCATGCTCAGCCGCCACCGCAGCCGGGCCCGTGCTCGTTCACGCTGTCCCCGCCTCAGGTCGTGCAGGTGTCTGGGGTGGACATGGTCACCGCGACCGTGGTGCCCGCGGGTTGTCTGGGCATGTTCGAACCGAAGTTCGGTGTGGCGTGCCTGCACGTCGAAGGCGGGCCGGGGAAATGCGCGCAGTCCAGGGGCCACGAGACCGCGCAGGTGTTCGAGCCGTATCAGCCCGGCACCACATATGTCTCGTCGGGGCGGGGCTGCGGTGCGATGTTCGATTTCACCACCGACCCGAACTGCCAGCTGCTGGGGCCGGTCACCGCGAGCCTGTGACGCGCTACCGAGACGGGCTGAAGTGACGCAGCCGCAGGCTGTTGCTGACCACGAAGACTGAGCTGAAAGCCATTGCCGCGCCCGCGATCATCGGGTTGAGCAAGCCCGCCGCGGCCAGCGGCAGCGCCGCGACGTTGTAGGCGAACGCCCAGAACAGGTTGGTTTTGATCGTCGCCAACGTCTTGCGGGACAGCCGAATCGCGTCAGGAACGGCACGCAGGTCGTCGCGTACCAGCGTCAGATCGCTGGCTTCGATCGCGACGTCTGTGCCGCTGCCCATCGCCAGGCCCAGATCGGCCTGCGCCAGCGCCGCGGCGTCGTTGACGCCGTCGCCGACCATCGCCACGACCTTGCCCTCGGACTGCAGTCGCTTGACCGCCTCGACCTTCTCCTCCGGCAGCACCTCGGAGATGACGTCGTCGATGCCGACCTGCCGTGCCACCGTCCTGGCCGCCGCCCGGTTGTCACCGGTCACCATGATCGGGGTCAGTCCCAGCGCGCGCAGTTGCGCGACGGCGTCGGCCGACGTGGGCTTGATCGCGTCGGCCACCACCAGCACGCCGCGCGCGGTTCCGTCCCAGGCGACGACGACGGCGGTGCGGCCCTCGGCTTCTGCCTGCCGCATGGCCAGTGCAAGGGGTTCGGGTAGCGGGTCGGGCACCGTCATCAACCGCTGCCTGCCGACCACCACGGCGTGCCCGTCGACCGTTCCCTGAACGCCGAGACCGCGCAAATTGGTGAAGTTCTCGGCGTCGGGCAGCTCACCGACCTTGTCGCGGGCGGCGACGGTGATCGCCTTCGCGATCGGATGCTCGGAGCTGTTCTCCAGCGCGCCGGCCATCCGCAGCACTTGATCGGGCTCCTCACCGTCGGTGGTGATCACGTCGAGCAGCGTCATCGTCCCGGTGGTGACCGTGCCAGTCTTGTCCAAGACCACGGTGTCGACGCGACGTGTCGACTCCAACACCTCCGGGCCCCTGATCAGGATGCCCAGCTGCGCACCTCGACCGGTTCCGACCATCAGCGCCGTCGGCGTCGCCAGGCCTAGCGCACATGGACACGCGATGATCAGCACCGCCACCGCCGCGGTGAACGCGGTGGCCGTCGATTCGCCTGTGGTGAGCCAGAATCCGAGCGTCGCGAGGGCCAGGGCGATGACGATCGGCACGAACACACCCGAAATCCGGTCGGCCAGCCGCTGAGCCTGCGCCTTCTTGCTCTGCGCCTCCTCGACGAGTCGGGCGATCTGCGCCAGCGCGGTGTCGGAGCCGATCCGGTTGGCGCGCACCACGAGCCGGCCGTCGACGTTGATCGTGGCGCCGACCACCTGATCGCCGGGGGCGACGTCCACCGGCACGGACTCGCCGGTCAGCATCGACGCGTCCACCGCCGAGTGGCCGTCGACGACAACGCCGTCCGTGGCGATCTTCTCGCCAGGGCGAACCACGAACTGGTCGTCGACGGCCAATTGGTCGAGTGGAATACGTTGTTCGGCACCGTTTCTGAGCACGACGACGTCCTTGGCGCCCAACTCCAGCAGTGCACGCAGCGCGGCGCCTGCCCGACGTTTGGCGCGGGCTTCGAAGTAGCGTCCGGCCAGCACGAACGTCGTCACCCCCGCGGCCACCTCGAGATAGATGTTGCCGGAGCCGTCGGTGCGGCTGAGCGTCAGCTCGAACGGATGCGTCATCCCCGTGATACCCGCGGTGCCCCAGAACAGTGCGTAGAGCGACCACCCGAACGCCGCGAGCGTGCCCATCGAGATCAGGGTGTCCATCGTCGCCGTGCGGTGTCGGAGGTTGGCCCACGCGGCTTGATGGAACGGCCATCCCGCCCAGACCACTACCGGCGCGGCCAACGTCAACGACAACCATTGCCAGTTCGGAAACTGCAGGGCTGGCACCATCGCCATCGCGATCACCGGAACCGTGAGTGCCAGCGAGATCAGCAGTCGGCGCCGCAGCGACGCCGCGGGGTCGTCGTCCGCGGGTTCGGCAGTGGTGCCGCCGGCGGGCAGATGCGCCTGGTACCCCGCTTTT
The DNA here is from genome assembly GCF_010725725.1 of Mycolicibacterium pulveris. Taxonomy (NCBI): domain Bacteria; kingdom Bacillati; phylum Actinomycetota; class Actinomycetes; order Mycobacteriales; family Mycobacteriaceae; genus Mycobacterium; species Mycolicibacterium pulveris. The sequence goes on from NZ_AP022599.1 coordinate 3,779,612, forward strand.
TCGACCGTGCCGACCAAGTCCTCCGGGGTAACGCCGTCGCCGAAGGTCACCCGCGCCTTCTCGGTCGCGAAGTTGACGGTCGCGGTCACGCCGTCAATCTTGTTGAGCTTTCTTTCGATCCGGTTCGCGCACGACGCACACGTCATGCCCTCGATCGACAGCTCGATGGTCGACATGTCAGCTGGCCAGCTGGTAGCCGGCTTCTTCCACCGCGGTCTGGATCACGGCGGGGTCCACCGGGTGCTCGCTGTCGATGGTCACCGCACCGCTGGAGACGTCGACCTGGACGGCCCGGACACCCGGGATCTCGCCGATCTCCTCACGTACCGACGCAGCGCAGTGGGCGCAGGTCATTCCCGTGACGGTGATTGTCGTCGTGGTCATGCCAACCAGCGTACTAATACCCCCATGGGGTATGCAAACCGGGTCGGAAGCCCGGCACTCCGGCGTCCGTGGCAGCATCTGCGGTCATGCGTGTCCTCGTGCAACGTGTGCTCTCGGCCGCGGTGAGGGTCGACGGCGAGGTGGTCGGGGCCGTCATGCGACCCGATGGCCAGAGCCTGCTCGCCCTCGTCGGGGTGACCCACGACGACGACGAGGCCAAGGCGCAGCGCCTCGCCGAAAAGCTTTGGCAACTACGCATTCTCGACGATGAGAAATCGGCGTCCGATGTCGGGGCGCCGATCCTGGTCGTCAGCCAGTTCACTCTCTACGCCAACACCGCCAAAGGGCGTCGGCCCGCGTGGAACGCCGCAGCACCCCGCCCCGTCGCCGAGCCGCTGGTGGATGCGTTCGCCGACGCCTTGCGGAAGCTGGGCGCCGAGGTGGCGACCGGGGTGTTCGGCGCGCACATGCACGTCGAACTCGTCAACGATGGTCCGGTCACCCTGCTGTTGGAGCTGTGATTACGGGGTTGAGGTGACCGCGGAGCCCTCGGAGGGCTGCACGATCACGAAACCCGGCCCGTAGAACGACACCTGAACGGCCTCACCGGAGCCGCGGCCGATCAGCGCCCCCGCCTTGAAGCTCATCTTCAGCTGCGTCTGCAGGTTTGCCGACCACGCCACCACCGCGTTGGTGTCGGCGAACGTGGGCGCCTCGGCGGCGTTGAGCACCACCGGCGGGCCGTCGGTCGTCAGCGCCACCCACCCGGTACCGCGCAGCGTGGTGTTGAACAGCCCGCCCGTGGCGATGCTGCCGCCTTTGACCCGTTCGATGTTCCAGTCCAGGCTCGACGAGAACGCCAGCACGTTCTTGCCGCTGATCGACAGGCCGGCGTTGGTGAGGTTGAGCAGGTGCACGTCGGCGGCCCGGTCGGCGAGGAAGACGTCGCCCTGGCCTCCGCAGCGCATCAGCGGCAGACCCTCGCCCGTCAGCGCCTTCTTGAGAAACTTCGATGCCCCGCCGCCTTCGAACGCGAACTCCACATTGCCCTGGTACGCGACCATGGAGCCCTGTCTGGCCAGGAACGGCTCGCCGAGGCGTACCCGCAGCATCTTGGTGTTCTGGTTCGCGATCGCCTTGGCCTCTTTCTCGCTGAACCGACCGTCGACCAGCTCGCCTGTGATGCCCTCGAACCCGTCGCCGACCGCAGCGGCGGCGGGCGCGGGTTGCGGCGGTGGTTGGCTCGGCGGCGCGCCGCCCAACGGCGCCCGGCCGACCTGACCCTGATGCGACACCTGGTCGGTCCAGCGCTGGCCGTCCCACCAGCGGTATTCGAAACGGCCTTCGGGATCGGGTCGCCAGCTTCCCGGGTTTGGTCCTGTCATGGCAACAAACTAGGGCAACCACCCGGCGCGCACTGGCATCCTGGGCACATGGCGAAGGAAATCGACCGGACACGCGCGCGGGGTGCCCTGGCGGTGATCAAGCAGCACCCGCTGATGGTGCTGTTCGCGGTGTCACCGGTGCTCATCGCGCTGGGCCTGGTGTGGTGGCTGGTCAGCCCGGGCCTGGCGATCCTGTTGTTGGTCGCGGCGGTGGTCGGGGGCGGCGCCGTCGTGCTGCGCAAACGCAACTAGGTCTGGGCGCCGAGCGTGAAGCGGGGGCGGTTCATCTGCCCGCCGAACGACCATCACTGCTACCTCGGCGTTAAGCCGACGGCTGAAGCCGTTCCATCAGCGGTGTAACGGTGTAATCATGTAATCATGAGGCACCATCTCCACGGCCGTCGACGCCCCGGCGGCTGGCAACAGACACAGCAGCCCGACGCGAGCGACGCCGCCGACTGGTTCGCCGGTCGCCTACCCGAGGCCTGGTTCGACGGCGACCCGACCGTCATCGTCGACCGTGAAGAAATCACCGTCATCGGTCGGCTGCCCGCACCGGAGGGCTCCGACACCCCGGAGAGCCAGGCCCACGCCTCCGGCCGGGTCGCGCGGTTCCGGGAGGAAACGCGAGCGGAGCGCATGCGCATCGCCGACGAGGCCGAGGCGCGCTACGGGCGCAAGGTGGCCTGGGGAGTCGACGTCGGCTCCGACGGCAACACCGAGCGGATCATGTTCACCCACCTCGCCGTGCCGGTGATGACCCGGCTGCGGCAGCCGGAACGCCAGGTGCTCGACACGCTGGTCGACGCGGGGGTGGCGCGGTCTCGATCGGATGCGCTGGCGTGGTCGGTCCGGCTCGTCGGCGAGCACACCGAGGAATGGTTGAGCAAGCTGCGCGAGGCCTTGCGCAACGTCGATGACCTACGCGCCGAAGGCCCGCAACTCTAAACCCGTTCGATTCCCACGTAGGACGAACTCAACGGCGCGGTCTGCGACAGCGGGTCGACCGAGCCGCCTTCGATGAGCAGGTTGCGGTTCACCCCGTAGGACACCGGTTCGGCACCGCCGCGCGGATCGAAAACGCGTGAGCCCCAACCATGGTCGACGATCACCACCCCTTGCCGCGGGGCGTCGTCCACCACCGCCTTGAGTTCGATCGCGCCGACCGGCGAGAACACCCGCACCAGATCACCCTCGCTGACGCCCAGATCCGCGGCGTCCTTGGGATGGATGACAACGTCGTTGCCCTTACCTCCCGGATGTAGGCCGGGCAGATCGTTGAGCCACGAGTTCATCGAATGCCTGCGCCGCCGGTTGGCCAGCTGGAACGGATAGCCCAGGGGGGCCGCCGGGTGCGGTTGGGTCAGCAATTCTCGGGCCCGCTCGACGAATTCCGGTGGTGCGGCATGGACCTTCTTGTCGTCGGTGCGCAGCGCATTCCTGAAGTGGCCGAACTCCCTTGGGCCCAACACCATCCCATGCGGATGCGAGATGACGTCGCGCCATTTGATCCTGCGGCCGTTGAACTTGCGTCCCGTCGCCACCACCAGCCGGTCGATCCAGTGCGGGCCGAACTCCAGCGTCGGCCTCCGGGTGATCCGGGCCAGCCTGCGGGTGGCCTTGATGAACCCGTTGAGTCCCTTGGCGCGAAACAGCGGTGTGTTCATGGCGATCGCGAGATCGGTGAAGATCCGCCACTCCTCGCGCGCCCCCGGCGGAGGTTCCACGGCCCTGGCGCCGTACTGCAGGTAAGGCTCGTCGTGCATGTTGCTGGTGAACGCCAACAGGTCGTCGCGCTCGAGCCAGTGCACGGCGGGCAGCAACCAGTGCGCATGCCGATGGCTCTCACGCTGAACGAAATCGATGGCCACCAACAAGTCCAGCTGCGCCAGCGCGTTGTCCAACCGTGTCCCGTCCGGCCCGGACACCACCGGGTTGCCGCAATTGATCACCAGCGCGCGAATCTGACCGCGACCGGGAGTCGTTATCTCGTCGGGCAATTCGGACAACGCGTGGGCACCGGCGACCATCTCGCGTCCGAGCAGCCGGCTGCGGTGCGGCTTGGCCTTCACCATGCCGGCCATCCGGATGGCGTCGACGTAGCCCGGCTCGTACCTGCGGCCGCCGGGCCGGTCCATCCGCCCGGTGATCACGTTGAGCACGTGGCCGAGCCACTCGGCGACGGTGCCGGTGAGGTGCATCGACACCCCGGTGCGGGTCACCACCATCGCCCGCTTGGCGGCGGCGAACTCCCGGGCCACCTGCTCGATCAGCTTCCGGGGGAGATCGCAGCGCGCGGCGAGGTCGCCGAGATCCGCGTCGGCGACCAGCGCACGCAAATCCTCTACCCCCGTGGCGAGTTCGGCGCAGTCCTGGTGATGCTCGAGCCCCTCGTCGAGGATGACCTTGACCATCGCCAGCAGCAGCGCCCAGTCCTGGCCGGGCCGCACCGCCAGATGCAGGTCGGCTTTCTCGGCGCTCTCGGTGCGCAACGGGTCGACGATCACGATCTTGGCGCCCTGCCGCTGCCGCGCCAACGCGCGCCGCCATCCGCCGGGCACGGTCTCCAGCCAGTTCCACGCACTCACCGCCGGGTTGGTGCCGACCAGCAGGAAGTAGTCGCAGTTGTCGATATCGGACACCGGTGCCATCAACAGCGACCCGTACATCGCCGAGGCCACCACGTGCATGGCGTTCTGGTCGATCGAGCCAACGAAGTAGCGGCTGTGCGTGCCGATCGCATCCAGCCAACCGTTCATGAAGATGACGTTGGACGACGAGAATCCCGCCGGGTTGCCGTAGTAGATGCCGACGGCGTCGGGGCCGCCGGCCTCGATGAGCGCGGTCATCCTGTCGGCGATGTCGCTGATCGCCTCGTCCCAGGTGGCCTCGACGTATCTGTCGCCGACGCGGCGCATCGGGTGCAGGATGCGCCGCGGATGTTCGACGAGTTCGTTCGCGGTGCGGCCCTTGGCACAGAAGTCCTGCCACGAATGCGGGTTCTGTTTGTCCGGGGCGATCTTGGTGACCCGGTTGCCGTCCACCGTCACTTCCAGGCCACACGCGGCCAGGCAGTAGCGGCAGAAGGTGTACACCGTTTCGCTCATGCTGATATCCTGCCGGACTTCTCCCGCGAGCAGACGTGAAAACCCCTAAAATCGGCTGTTTTTGGGGGTTTTCACGCCTGCTCGCGCACCTCCCGCGCGCTAGACCTGCGTCATCGCCCAATAAGCGCCACGCTTAGCCAGCAGCTCGGTATGGCTGCCGCGCTCGACGATCCGGCCCGCTTCCATCACCACGATCTGGTCGGCGTCACGGATCGTCGAGAGCCGGTGGGCGATAATGAAACTCGTTCGGTCACGACGCAACTCGGCCATCGCCTGCTGAATCAACAGCTCGGTGCGGGTGTCCACGGAACTGGTCGCCTCGTCGAGCACGAGCAGTCGCGGTTGCGCCAGCACCGCCCTGGCGATGGTGATGAGCTGCTTCTCGCCCGCGCTGAGGTTGCCGCCGTCGTCGCTGACCCGGGTCTGATACCCCGCGGGCAGCGTATGCACGAACCTGTCGACATAGGCGGCTTTGGCGGCCGCGATCACCTCGTCCTCGCCGGCGTCGGGCCGACCGTAGGCGATGTTTTCGTAGATGGTGCCGTTGAACAGCCAGGTGTCCTGCAGCACCATGCCGATCCGGGACCGCAGCGCGGCCCTGCTCACCGTCGCGATGTCCACTCCGTCGACGAGGATGCGCCCGGAATCGACCTCGTAGAACCGCATCAACAGGTTCACCAGCGTCGTCTTGCCGGCGCCGGTCGGCCCGACGATCGCCACCGTGCTGCCCGGTTCGGCCACCAGCGAGACGTCCTCGATCACCGGGACGCCGGGACGGTAGCTGAAGCTGACGTGTTCGAACTCCACCCGGCCCGTCACGCCGCGCGAACGTTCCTTACCGCTCGAGATTTCCGCGAAATCTCGAGCGGTAAGGAACGTTCGGCCCTCGCCGTCCGTGGGCTCCTCCTCGGCGTCCAACAGGTCAAAAACCCGCTCCGCGCTGGCGATACCGGACTGCAGCGTGTTGTACATCCCCGCCACCTGGGTCAACGGCTGATTGAACTGGCGCACGTACTGGATGAACGCCTGGATGCTGCCCAGCGTGATCTGGCCGGTCGCCACTTGCAGACCGCCCACCACCGCGACCGCGACATAGCTGAGGTTGCCGATGAACGTGGTCGCCGGAGAGACCAGCCCCGAGAAGAACTGTGCGCCGATGCTGGCGTGGTACACGTCGTCGTTGAGCTCACCGAACTGTTCGGTGGCCTTGGCGCGGTGGCCGAAGGTCTTGACGATGGTGAAGCCGCTGTAGGTCTCTTCGATGTGGGCGTTCAGCCGGCCGGTGTTGGCCCACTGCGCGACGAACATCCGCTGGGATCGCCGCGCGATCGCCTTGGTGGCCCACAGCGACAACGGCACCGTGACGACGGTGAGCAACGTCAACAGTGGGGAGATGGTCAGCATCATGGCCAGCACCGCCAGCACGGTCAGCACTGAGGTCATGAGTTGGCTGATGGTCATCGACAGCGAGGTCTGGATGTTGTCGACGTCGTTGGTGACCCGACTGAGCACTTCGCCGCGTTGACGGGAGTCAAAGTAGGACAACGGCATCCGGTGCAGCTTGTTCTCGACGTCGGAACGCAGCGTCACCATCGTCCGCTGTACGGCGACGTTGAGCAGCCGGAACTGCAACCAAACCAAGAAGGCGGCAAGCAGGTACAGGCCGAGAGCCAACAGCAGGGTGCGGCCCACGGCGCCGAAGTCGACGCCGCGGCCAGGCACCACGTCCATGCCCGACAGCAGGTCGGCGAACGTGTTGTCGCCGCGGGCGCGGGCGGCGTCGATGGCCTGCTGCTTGGTCAGGCCCGCGGGCAGTTGACGTCCGATCACCCCGTTGAACAACAAGTCGGTGGCGTGCCCGAGGATCCGCGGCCCGATCACGCTGATCGCGATGCCGCCCACGCCCAGCAGGATCACCGAAACAGCCAGTGCGCGTTGCGGGGTCAGCCGCTTGACCAACCGCACGGCCGAACCCGTGAAGTCGCGGGACCGCTCGGTCGGGGCCTGCACCACACCCCGGATCGGTCGCGCCATCGGCCCGCTCATCGCGAACCCCCGACGCCGGCGCCCAGCGATTGGGAGTCGGCGAACTCCGCGTATTCGGCGCACTGCGCCAACAGCGCCTCGTGGGTGCCCAGACCGACGACGCGGCCGTCGTCGACGACGACGATCTGATCCGCCTGTGCGATGGTCGAGATCCGCTGCGACACAAGGAGCACCGTCGCATCGACCGCCACCTCACGCAGCGCGCTCCGCACCCGCAGGTCGGTGTGCACGTCGAGTGCCGAGAACGCGTCGTCGAACAGGTAGATCGCGGGTCGACGGATGACCGCACGGGCGATGGCCAAGCGTTGCCGCTGACCACCGGAGAAGTTGATGCCACCCTGGGCGACCCGCATCGCCAACCCGTCGGGATGGGCACGCACGAAGTCGTCGGCGGCCGCCACCCGCAGCGCCTCCCACATCTCGTCCTCGGTGGCAGTATGCCCAGGGCGCGCGCCCAACTGCAGGTTGTCGGCCACCGTTCCGGAGAACAGGTAGCCACGTTGGGGCACAAGACCGATCGTCGACCACAGCTGCTCGGGGTCGTAGTCGCGGACGTCGACACCGTCGACACGCACCGAACCCGCCGTCACGTCGTACAGCCGGCAGATCAACGCCAGCAGCGTCGACTTGCCCGACCCCGTCGATCCGACCACGGCCGTCGTCGTTCCTGGTCGCGCCGTCAACGAAACATCCTGCAGCACCGGGCGTTCCGCCCCGGGATACTGGAAAGTCGCGGCCCGCAGCTCGATCTCCCCGTCGATCGTCGTCCGTCGCACCGGATGTGTCGGGCTGGTGATCTGCGGCTGGGTGGACAACACCTCGCCGATCCGCTCGGCGCACACCGAGGCGCGCGGAATGATGACGAGGATGAACGTCGCCAACAGCACCGCCATGAGGATCTGCATGAAGTAGGACAGGAACGCGATCAGAGCGCCGACCTGCATCTGCCCCGCGTCGATGCGCAGACCACCGAACCAGATCAACGCCACGCTGGAGACGTTGATCACCAGCGTCGTCACCGGCAGCATCAGCGCCTGCCAGCGGCCCGCGTCCAAGGCGGTGTCGGCCAGCGCGTGGTTGGCCTCGGCGAAGCGGTTGCGCTCGAAGCCTTCCCGCGCGAACGCGCGGATCACCCGGATACCGGCGAGCTGGTCACGCATCACCCGGTTGATGCCGTCGATCTGCCGCTGGATGCGCCGGAAGATCGGCAGCAGACGCGACACGATCCAGTAGTTGGCCAGGGCCAAGACCGGCACCGCGACCGCCAGCAGCCACGACAGCCCGACGTCCATGTGCATCGCCATGACGATGCCGCCGACCGACATGATCGGCGCGGTGATCAGCATCGTGCAGGTCAGTTGCACAAGCACCTGGATCTGCTGGACGTCGTTGGTGGTGCGGGTCAACAGCGACGCCGCGCCGAAGCGCGCGGTCTCCTCGGCCGAGAAGCCGGTCACGTGGTGAAACATCGCCGAGCGCAGGTCGCGGCCGAACCCCATGCCCGCCCGCGAGCCGAAGAACACCGCGCCCACCGCGCAGAGCACCTGCAGGGCGGTGACGGCCAGCATCACCCCGCCCAGTTCGACGATGGTGCCCAGATCGCCCTTGGCCACCCCGTCGTCGATGATGGCCGCGTTGACGGTGGGCAGGTACAGCGAGGCCAGCGTGCTGATCAGCTGGAGCAGCGCGACGACAGCCAGCAGCCCGCGGTAGGGCCGCGCATACTGCCGCAGCAGCGCCCACAACATCCCGCTACTCTCGCACACCGGCCACCGCCGGCGTCCGTTGCGAAACACCTGGAAACCCGATAACGGCGCAGGTCAATGGGGACGTCGGTGGTTGACCTCATGAGCTGCCGCTACAGTGCATGACGTGACCCCCACCACGCGCGCAACTTTCCTGCGGCTTGCGGTGGCGGCTGCGGTCCTCAGCCCGCTGGTTGCCGCATGCTCGGATTCGGAGCCGACCAACCCCGAGGTGCCACAGACCACGGCGCCGACGCAGAACGTCTCACACGGGCCCTTCTTCCCGCAGTGCGGCGGCGTCAGCGACGAGGAGATCACCGCGCAGACCCGCGTGCCCGGCCTGGTCAACACCGCCAAGACGTCGGTGGGCTGCCAGTGGTTGGCCGGCGGCAGCATCCTCGGGCCGCACTTCTCGTTCACCTGGTTTCGCGGCAGCCCGATCGGCCGCGAGCGCAAGACCGAGGAACTCACGCGAGCAAGCGTGGAGGACATCAACATCGAGGGTTACGACGGGTTCATCGCGGTGGGCGAGGACCCGATACTGGGCAACAACCTCTGCGAGATCGGCATCCAGTTCGATGACGACTTCATCGAGTGGTCGGTCAGCTACGTGCAGAAGCCGTTTCCCGATCCGTGCGATGTCGCCAAGGAACTGACCCGCCAATCGATTGTGAACTCCGAATGACACGCAGCCCATTCCGTCGCGCCGCGGCCGCCGCAATCGTGGCGCTGGCCGGGTTCTCGTTGCTGACCGGGTGCACACAGACTGTCGAGGGCACCGCCGCCAAGTCCGGTTCGGGCGACGTGCCCAGGAACGACGATTCCGAGCGGCAGTACCCCAACCTGCTCAAGGAGTGCGACGTGCTGACCGAGGACATCCTCGCGGAGACCGTCGGCGCCGATCCGCTCGACATCCAGAGCACCTTCGTCGGCGCGGTGTGCCGCTGGCAGGCCGCCAACCCGTCCGGGCTGGTCGACATCACCCGGTTCTGGTTCGAGCAGGGCAACCTGGACAACGAACGTCAGACGGCGCAACGGCTCGGCTACCAGATCGAGGACCGGCGGGTGGCCGGCATCCAGTCGATCGTGATGCGCCCGGATGATCCCAACGGCGCGTGCGGGGTGGCCAGCGACGCGGCGGGCGTGGTCGGGTGGTGGGTCAACCCGCAGTCACCGGGCATCAACGCCTGCGAGATGGCGCTGAAGCTGATGGAGCTGACGCTGGCGACCCGCGCCTGATCGGCGATCTGTGTGCGTTTGTTGCGGTGAGCGCGCCGAACGCACACAAGCCGCTAGCGCGGGACGTGGAAGGTCACCAGCGTCGCGCCACCGAGCGCCAAGTCGGGCCACGGCCGACGCGTGTTCAGCACCGCGATCGCCGACGTCGGGAACTTGATGGAGATCTGCTCGGCCGCATCGCTGTTGCCGCTGTCGTCGTCGGCCAAGCCCAGCGCGACAGAGGAGATCGCAGGCTCGTGCCCGACCACCAGCAGGGTGCGCACCTCTGAGGGGAAGCGCGACGACGTCCGGTTGATCTCGTCGAGCACGGTGCCGGGCGTCGCTTCGTAGAGCCGGTCGACGTACTCGACGGGCGCCTCGATGCCGGTGCGCTGCAGCGTCTGGCGGGTGCGGACGGCCGTCGAACACAGCACCGCGTCCACCGCGGGTGCGTGTGCGCGCAACCAGTCGCCGGCCAGCGCCGCCTCCCGCACTCCCCGCGGTGCCAGCGGCCGCTGGTGGTCGGCGACCCCCGGCGGGTAGTCCGACTTGCCGTGGCGAAGCAAGAGCAGCGTGCGGGAGGAGTCGCTCACGGTGTCACCGTAGGGCACCCGGCGTCATGGCGCGCCGCGCCTCACCGAACTTGTCGGCGCCCGGTCATACACTCGCGATGCCCGGGAAAGGAACGAGCAGAAGGGGGCCGGGATGCGTTTCCTGCACACCGCCGACTGGCAGCTCGGCATGACCCGCTACTTCCTCAACGGCGAGGCACAGCCCCGGTATTCGGCCGCCCGCCGTGACGCGGTGGCCGGTCTCAAACAGGTGGCTGCCGACAGCGACGCGGAATTCGTGGTGGTCGCCGGGGATGTGTTCGAGCACAACCAACTCGCGCCTCGGGATGTCAGCCAGTCGCTGGAAGCCATGCGCGCCATCGGTATTCCGGTGTACCTGCTGCCGGGCAACCACGACCCACTGGACGCGTCGTCGGTGTACACCAGCGCCCTGTTCACCGCCGAACGCCCGGACAATGTCACGGTTCTGGACCGCGCGGGTGTGCACGACATAAGGCCCGGCCTGCAGCTGGTGGCGGCGCCCTGGACCTCCAAAGCGCCGCTGGCCGATCCCGTCGCCGACGTGCTCGCAGACCTGCCCGCCGACGGGGCGACCAGAATCGTCGTCGGGCACGGTGGAGTGGACATCTTCGTGCCCGACAAGGACCGCCCGTCCCTGATCCGGCTGGCCGCGTTGGAGCAGGCCGTCAACCGTGGGGCCGTGCACTATGTGGCGTTGGGCGACAAGCACTCTCGCATGCAGGTCGGTTCCACCGGCCGGATCTGGTACTCGGGGTCACCGGAGGTCACCAACTACGACGACATCGAACCCGATCCCGGGCATGTGCTGGTGGTCGAGGTCGACGAGGACGACCCGGCGCGTCCGGTCCGCGTCGAACCGCACAAGGTGGGCCGCTGGCGGTTCGTGACGTTGCGCCGTTCGGTGGACAGCAACCGCGACGTCGCCGACCTCGACATCAACCTCGACCTGATGCCGGACAAGGACCGCACCGTGGTGCGGCTCGTGTTGACCGGATCGCTGACGGTCACCGACAAGGCCGCTCTCGACGCCTGCCTGGACAAGTACGCCCGGCTGTTCGCGGCGTTGCGGGTGGACGAAAAGCAGTCCGACATCGCGGTGGTGCCCGCCGACGGGGAGTTCGACGACCTCGGCATCGGCGGGTTCGCGGCGTCCGCGGTCGACGAGTTGGTCACCGCGGCGCGCGCCGACGGCGACGACGCCGATGACGCGCGCGCGGCGTTGGCGCTGCTGCTGCGTCTGGCCGACAGGGGGGTGGCATGAAACTGCACCGGCTGGTGCTGACGAACTACCGCGGGATCACCCACCGCGAGATCGAGTTTCCCGACCGCGGCGTCGTGGTGGTCAGCGGCGCCAACGAGATCGGCAAGTCCTCGATGATCGAGGCGTTGGACCTGCTGCTGGAGGCCAAGGACCGGTCGGGCAAGAAGGAGGTCAAGCAGGTCAAGCCGACGCACGCCGACGTCGGCGCCGAGATCACCGCCGAAATCTCCACCGGCCCATATCGTTTCGAGTACCGCAAACGGTTCCACAAACGCTGCGAGACCGCGCTGACGATTCTGGCTCCGCACCGCGAACAACTCACCGGCGATGAAGCGCACGAGAGGGTGCGGGCCATCTTGGAGGAGACCGTCGACACCGGGCTGTGGCAGGCGCACCGTGTGCTGCAGTCGACGTCGACGGCGGCCGTGGATCTCTCGGGCTGCGACGCGCTGTCGCGGGCGCTGGACGTGGCCGCCGGTGAGGCGCAATCCGACGCCGCGCAGGCCCAGACGGGCACCGATGCGCTGCTGATCGACCGGATCGAGGCGGAGTACCTGCGCTATTTCACCCGCACCGGCAGGCCCACCGGCGAGTGGGCGGCGGCGACCAGCCGGCTGCGCGCCGCCGAGGAGGCGCTGGCGCGGTCGGCGGCCGCGGTCGCGGAGGTCGACGACGCGGTGCGCCGCCATGCGGAGCTGACCGACAACCTCGGGCAGGTCGCGGCGACACGCGCCGAGGCCTCGAAGCGGCTCGCGGCGGCGCAGGAGGCCGCGGAAACCGTCGCGGAGCTCACGCGCCAACTCAAGGAAGCCGAGCTGGTCGCCGCGGCCGCCGAGGCCGGGCACCAGGCCGCGGTCGCCGCGGTCACGGAACGACGACGGCTGCGCGCCGACATCGACGAGCGGGCCGCCGCGATCGCCGAACTGCAGGCCTCGGTCACCGAGGCCGCCGACGAGCACGACACCGCAGCGGAGGTGGCGCAAGCCGCGCAGCGGGCTGCCGAAGAGGCCAGGACCGCGCTGGAGACCAGCCGGGAACGCGTCGAGGGCGCCAGGCAGATCGCGCAACGGCTGGCCGATCGCGACGAGGCGGATCGGCTCGCGGCCCGGTTGGCCAAGATCGACGCGGCCCACCGCGACCTCGGGCGGGTGTACACCGAACTCGCAGAGATCTCACTGACCGACGAGCACATGCGGGCGATCGAGGCCGCCGAGGGCGCGGTGGAACGGGCGGCGGCGCAGGCCGAGCTGATGTCGGCGCGGGTGGAGCTCACGGCGGTCGGCGATATCGAGGTGCGTGTCGACGGTGAAGCGGTCGGGTTGCGGGCCGGTGAGACGTGGTCGTCGTCGTTCGGTGCGCGGACTGACATCGAGCTGCCGGGGGTCATCACCGCGCGGGTGGTGCCCGGTGCGACAGCCGCCGAGACACGCGCGAAACTTGGTGCCGCCCAGCAAGTCCTGGCTGACGCGTTGGGTAAGGCCGGTGCCGCCGACGTCGCCGCGGCGCGGCTGCTGGATCAGCGGCGTCGAGAGCTGGCCGCCGAACGGGACCGGTTGCGCGCCACCGCGGAGGCGCTGACCGGTGAGGACACCGTCGACGAGTTGAGAGCGCGGCTCGCCGAACTCGGTGAGCCCTTCGACCTCGGCGCGAACGGTCCCCGCGACGCCGCGCAGGCCCGCGCCGAACTCGACGCCGCATCGGTCGCATATCAACAGGCCGTCGCGCAGTGCGAAACACACCGCAAGGTCGCCGAGGAAGCGGCCAAACGGCTGGGACAGCGGGCGCTGCGGGCCACGGCATTGCGTGAGAAGCTCACCACCGTCGAGGCCGAAATCACCTCGGCGCGAGCGCGATTGGCCGACCAGCGGGCGGCCGCCTCCGACGACGAGCTGACAATCAACGCCGAGACACACGGCGAAAAGGCGCGCAGGGCGGCCGCTCTGGTGACGGAGCTGGGCGAGGAGCTTGCACGCACCGCGCCCGACGTCGTCGCGGCGACCCTGCGCGACGCCGCACGGCAGGCCGACGAGTTGGCGACGCGCCACGACGAGATGGCCGACGCGCTGCGGGAGGTGTCCACCCAGCTGAAGGTGTACGGCACTCAGGGGCGCAAGGGACAACTCGACGAGGCCGAAACCGAACGCGAGCATGCCCAGGCGGAGTACGCGCGGGTGCGCCGCCGGGCGCGCGCCGCGGAACTGCTGCGTTCGGTGATCACCCGGCACCGCGACGCCACGCGGCTTCGCTACGTCGAACCGTTTCGCACCGAGGTGGAACGGTTGGGCCGCATCGTCTTCGGCGACACCTTCGAGGTCGAGATCGACAGCGCGCTGCGCATCTGCAGCCGCACACTGTCGGGCCGCACCGTGCCGTACGAGTCGTTGTCCGGCGGCGCAAAGGAGCAGTTGGGCATCGTCGCGCGGCTGGCCAGCGCGGCGTTGGTGGCCAAGGAGGACACCGTTCCGGTGGTGATCGACGACGCGTTGGGCTTCACCGACGCCGACCGGCTCGCCAAGATGGGCGCGGTGTTCAACGCGGTCGGCGGCGACGGCCAGGTGATCGTGCTGACGTGTGATGCGCAGCGGTATGCCGGCATCGCCGGCGCCGAGCACATCGAGTTGGCGGCTACGGCCTAGCGCGTCACATCGACGCCGGGCAACGACGCGGTGACTCGCGGCGGGGCACAATGAAGGCAATGGCCATGAACGCGAAGCGTCGCCGCGCCCACGACAAGCTCGCAGCGCTGCCCGGCGTGCGTGCCGTCCGCCGGCCGGTGACTTCCGGGGGCGACGACAGCTTCGACCTCTACTACGTGCGCGCCGGGCGCAAGTCGAGGCATCCGCTGCTGCTCATCCCCGGTGGTCCCGGCGCCGCCTCGGTGGCGCTGTACCGGGGGTTTCGGCGCCGCGCCGCGACGGCCGGGCTGGACGTGATCATGGTCGAGCACCGGGGCGTCGGGATGTCTCGGTACGACGACTCCGGTGTGGACCTTCCGCCCGAGGCGGTCACCATCGAGCAGGTCGTCGACGACATCGCGGCCGTGCTCGACGACGCCGGCGTCGACAAGGCCGTCGTCTACGGCACCTCCTATGGAAGCTACCTGGCCGGCGGCTTCGGTGTGCGCCATCCCGGCCGGGTGCACGGGATGGTGCTGGATTCGCCGGTGCTGTCCGCCGCCGACATCCACGCCGTGCGGGACGCGACCCGACGGCTGCTGTGGGACGGCGCCGACCCGGAGACCGCCGAGCTGGCGCCCAAGGTGCGACGGCTGGTCGACGACGGCGTCCTGACGCCGGCTGCCACGAACCTCGCCACCGCGGTCTACGGGTTCGCCGGTCCCGACCTGCTGAACCGTCAGCTGGACCTGCTGCTCGCCGGTCGGCACCTCCTGTGGTCTGCCATGGACCGGGTCAGCCGATTCGTGTTCGACCGCAAAGCGCCGTATCGCAACGAACCAGATCTGGTGGGCCGCATCGCTTACCGCGAGCTCAACTACGGCGCCGCCCCGGACGGACGGCCCCTGGATCCAGCGGTCGCCTACCGCGAAAGTTCCTCGAATGCAACTGACTTCGTCGCCGAACCCTACGATCTGGCCAACGGAATGCCGAACTTTCGCTGGCCCACCGTGGTGGTCTCCGGCGGGCGCGACCTGATCACCCCACCGGAGGTCGCCCGCCGGGTCGCCATGCTGATCCCGGATGCGGTACTGGTCACCTTGGCGACGGCCGGGCATAGCATCGTCGATCTTCGGGAGCGCGCGGCGCTCGACATCGTCGCCGCGCTCTATGCGGGCAAGGCCGGAGGACTGCCCGCCCGCTCGGCGGCGTTGGACTCCCGACCTGCCGGGCTGGGGATCCGCGCCCTGCGGTGGGGTGTCGCGGCGGCGACGACCCTGGAAGCGGCGCTGCCCCTCGGGGTCTCGCGAACCGCGCAGCACGTTACTTCATGAAGCCGATCATGGTGTAGTCGGCGTCAGCCAGACCGAATGCCCCGAAGTTCGCCAAACTGCTTCGCACAGCGATGTTTCCGGTCGACTGCGTCAACGGCAGGCTGAACACCTCTTCGAAGAGCATCTTGTCCAGCTCGTTGGCCAGCGTGCGCGCCTTGTCTGGATTCAGCTCCGAGACGGTCTCTTCGATCTTGGCGTCGATCTCGGGGCTGCTGATCCGGCCGAAGTTGCTTTCGGCATTCGTGCGGTAGATCTGGGTCAGGCTCGCCAACGGGAACGCGTCGCCGCTCCACGCGAACTGGGCGATGTCGAAGTTGCCGACCGTGACGAAGTCGGTGAAGAAGCCGGCGGCCGGCCTGACGTCGAGTTCCAGTTTCACCCCGATCTGGGCCAGGTTGTTCTGGGCGATCTGCCCGTACTGCCGGGTGCTGAGCGAATCGAAGAGCACATCGCGGATCACCAACTGGCGGCCGTCCTTCTCGCGGAACTGCCCGTTGAGCCGCCAACCCAGGGCATCGAGTTCCTGCCTGGCCTGGTCGGGGTTGAACGCGACCGCACCGCTGTTGTCCTGATATCCCTCCTGACCCGCGACGAAGATGTGGTTGTTCAGCGGCACCGGGTTGTCGGCCAACCCGCGCATGGTCACCGCGGCGATCGTGTTGCGGTCGATGCCTTTGGCGATGGCCCGGCGCAGCGCAGGGTCCTCCAGAATCTTGCCCGGGGCCCCGTTGAACGTGAAGTGGTACCAGGCCAGGCCGGGTGCGCGTCGAATGCTGACATCGGCTGTGCGCCGGGCGATCTCCATCTCGTCGAGCGTGGCCAGGCCGGTGGCGTCGATGGTGTTGTTCTGCAAGGCCGGAATGCGCGCGGCATCGTCGAGCACGAGGAAGGTGATGCGGTCCAGCGGCGGCGGCTCACCCCACCATTTCGGATTGCGTGTCAACGTGATTCGCTTCGCGCCGCGGTCGAGTTCGGAGATCATGAACGGTCCTGCCGACGGGCCCGGGCGCTCGAGCTGACCTTGGTTGAACGCTTCCGGGGTAGCCGTCGTACTCTTGGGCGACAGCACGGTGGACCCCGCGAACATGCCCTTCCAGTCGGCCCACGGCTCGGCGAAGGTGATCACCGCCTGTCGGTCGTCGACGCCGCGTTCCACCGAGGCGACGCGGTCACTGCCGTTGGTGGCGGCGATGGCGTACTGGTTGTTCTTGCCGCTGGTGGCCTCGATCTGGGCTTTGAGGTCTTCCCAGGTGATCGGTGTGCCGTCGCTCCACACCGCCTCGGGGTTGATCGTGTAGGTGACGACCTGGGGGTCGGTGCTCGTCAACTCGACGCTGGTGAAGTAGTCGGTGTTCACGCTCGCGGATCCGTCGGCGGCGATCTGAAACGCGCGCGGCATCGTCGGGCGCATCAGCGAGGCGACGTCGCCGGTGTTGCCGTCGATGTGCAACGGGTTGAAGTTCGGCGGGAAGTCGTTCAACGCCAGCCGCAGGTTGCCGCCTTCGCGCAGGTTCTCCCGCGGTTGCGGGTTGATGTCGTTGGTGGCGCCGACTTCTGCTGCCCCGCCGGCCGACGGGGCTTCGTCGTTGCCGCCGGAACAGCCAGACAGCACCAGCACGGTTGCCAGGGTCGCGGCAGCGAAGCGTCCGATCTTCATGCCGATCGACTCTAGCCGCGATTGACCTCCGGCTGCGGAACCGCGGCCAGCAACCTGCGGGTGTAGTCGTGGCGGGGGTTGTCGAAGACCTGATCGCCGTCGCCCTGCTCGACGATGCTGCCCTTGTACATCACCGCGACCCGGTGGGCGAGATGTCGGACCACCGACAGGTCGTGCGACACGAACAGGTACGACAGCCCGAAGCGGTCCTGCAGGTCCAGCAGCAGGTTGATGATGCCGGCCTGGATCGACACGTCCAGCGCCGACACGGGTTCGTCCAGCGCGAGGATCTTGGGCTGCAGGGCCAGCGCCCTAGCGATGCCGATGCGCTGCTTCTGCCCGCCGGAGAACTCCGCCGGATACCGGGCGGCGTCCTGGGCCCGCAACCCGACGATGTCGAGCAGTTCGCGGACCCGATCCTCGGTCCGTGCCTTGTCGAAGCCGTTGGCGCGCAGCGGCTCTGCCAGCACGTCGAACACCGGTAGCCGCGGATCCAGGGACGCGACCGGATCCTGGAACACCACCTGAAGATCGCCACGCAAGGCCCGGCGGGCCCGGCGGTCCAACGAGGCCACGTCGGCTCCCAGCACCTCGATCGAACCCGATGGCGGCGGAGCCAGTTCCAGGATTTCGTGCAGGGTGGTCGACTTGCCCGAGCCGGATTCGCCGACGATGCCCAGCGTGCGTCCGCGTTGCAGCTCGAAGCTGACGCCGTCGACCGCGCGCACCTCGCCGACCTGCCTGCGGAACACCACGCCCTTGGTCAGCTTGTAGGTCTTGACCAGGTTCTGCACCCGCAGCACCACGGGCAGGTCGTCGGCGGGCTGGGCGGGGGGCGGCTCGGTGGAAACGCCGTAGAGTTCGGCGGCACTGCGGCCGACGACGTGCTCGGTGCGGATGCACGCCGCCGAATGAGAGGGCCCCACCTCGGCCAGTTCCGGCTCGGCGGCACTGCACTCGGCGATGGCCAGCGGGCAACGCGGGGTGAACGGGCAGCCGGGCGGCAGCGCGACCAGCGACGGCGGCGCACCCGGTATCGGCACCAGCCGCGCCCCCTGTGCGGCGTCCAGGCGCGGCACCGAGCCCAGCAGACCGACGGTGTAGGGCATGCGACGGTCGTGGTACAGCCGTTCGACGGAGGCCACCTCGACGGCTCTGCCCGCATACATCACCAGCGCGCGGTCGGCGAACTCGGCCACCACCCCGAGGTCGTGGGTGATGATCAGCACGCCTGCGCCGGTGACGTCCCGCGCGGTCCTGAGCACCTCGAGGATCTGCTGCTGCACCGTGACGTCCAGCGCGGTGGTGGGTTCGTCGCAGATCAGCAGGTCGGGATCGTTGGCGATCGCGATCGCGATGACCACCCGCTGGCGCTCGCCGCCGGAGAGCTCATGGGGAAACGAACGCGACCGCTGTTCGGGCTGGGCGATCCCGACCAGCTCGAGCAACTCCACCGCGCGGGCGTGGGCGGCGCGGCGGGTGGTGCCGCGCTGGTGGACGGTGATCGCCTCGGCGATCTGGTCGCCGACGGTGTAGACCGGTGTCAGTGCCGACATCGGATCCTGAAACACCGTGCCGATGGTCTTGCCGCGGATCGCCGACATCCGCGCGTCGGAGAGGCCGATCAGCTCGTCGTCGTGAAGGCGGATCGAGCCGGACACCTCGGCGTACTCGGGCAGCAGTCCGACGACCGCCATCGCGGTGGCCGACTTGCCCGCACCCGACTCGCCGACTAGAGCCACGACTTCACCCGGGTCGACGTGAAAGTTCATGCCGCGTACCGCGTTCACCGACGCCGCATCGGTGGGAAACGCGACGGTGAGGTCGCGAACCTGCAGCAGGCTCATTTCCGTCTGCCCCTCCGCAGGGGCTGGGCACTGGGATCCAGCGCGTCGCGCAGCCCGTCGCCGACGATGTTGGCGCACAAGATGATCAGCACCAAAACACCTGCGGGAAACAGGAACAGCCACGGAAAGGTGGTCGCGGACTTGGTGCCGTCGGCGATCAGCGTGCCCAGCGACACGTCGGGCGGCTGAATGCCGAAACCCAGGAAGCTCAGCCCGGTTTCGGCCAGCACCGCCACTCCCACGTTCAACGCGGTGTCGATGATGATGATCGATGCGACGTTCGGCAGGATGTGGCGAAGGATGATGCGCCGGTTCCGCACACCCATATACCGCGCCGCAGCGACGAATTCGCGGTCACGCAGGCTCATCGTCAAACCCCGCACGATGCGCGAGCTGATCATCCAGCTGAACACCGCCAGCAGCACGATCATCCAGACGATGTCGCCCCTGGTGCGTTGTACGACGATCGTGATCAGCAGGAAGCTCGGCACCACCAGCATCAAGTCGACGAGCCACATCAGGCCGCGGTCACGCCAGCCGCCGAAGTAGCCGCTGATCGTGCCCACGGTCGCGGCGATCACCGTGGAGATGAACGCCACGCAGACACCGATGAGCATGGACTTCTGCATGCCGCGAAGCGTCTGCGCGAGCAGGTCTTGGCCCAGGGCGTTGGTGCCGAACCAGTGCTCGGTGCTCGGTGGCTGCCGCAGCGCGAAGTAGTCCAGGTCGTGGTAGGTGTACGGCAGCAGCGGCGGCAGCGCGTAACAGCCGACGAACAGCAGCACGAGCAGCACCAGCGACGCCACGGCGGCCTTGTTGCGCAGGAAGCGGCGCCAGACCAGCACCCGGCGCGACGCGAACCGGTGGGCACCCACGCCCGACTTGGCCGCGGTCGACGACTCGGCGACGGATTCTGTCATCTCACCCGCACCCTCGGATCGAGGGCGGCCAGGATGACGTCGGACAGCACCCCGGCCACCAGAACGATGATCCCGGCGAACACCGTGATCGCGACGGTGATGTTGGTGTCCTGGGTGTTGACGCCGTGCACGAACCATTCACCGATGCCGTGCCAGCCGAAGATCATCTCGACGAACACCGCCCCGGTGAACAGCCCGGCGACGCTGTAGGCGAACAGGGTGGCCATCGGGATCAGCGCGGTGCGCAGCCCGTGCTTGAACAGCGCGCGCTGCCGGGTCAGGCCCTTGGCGCGTGCGGTGCGGATGAAATCCTGACCCAGCACGTCGAGCATGGCGTTGCGTTGGTAGCGGCTGTAGCCGGCGATTGCGGTGAGCGCCAACGTGACCGAGGGCAGCACCAGATGCTGCAACCGGTCCAGAATCTGGTTCCAGGTGCCGACGACCGGGTTGGGCGACGTCTCGCCGATGTACTCGAACAGCTGAAATCCCAGCAGGCTGTTGATCCGCTCCGCCGAGAGCATCAACAGCGGCGCCAACACGAACGTCGGCGTGCTGATCAACAGAAACGACAGCAGCGTGATCACCCGGTCGCTCATCCGGTACTGTCTGATCGCGCTCCAGGCGCCCGCGACGACGCCGATCGCCGCACCGAAGACCGAACCGATGACCACCAGCCGCAGGCTGACTCCGATCCGCCGCCACAGTTCCTCCGTCACCGGTTGTCCGCCGATGGTGGTGCCGAAATCCCCCCGGATCGCCCCGGACGCCCAGTGCACATAACGCACGGGGATGGGCTTGTCCAGGTTCAGCTCCAGCCGCTTGTTCTCGATCACGGCCTGCGGCGGCCGTGGGTTGCGTTGCAGCAGGTTCTCCAGCGGGTTGAAGGCGACGGAGGCCAGGCCGAACGTCAGGAACGACGCCAGGACCAGCAGCACGGCGTAGTTGAGCAGCCGGCGGGCCAGATACCGCGTCATGCGGTCGGTCCGTCGGTCCGCGTCATGACGCACAGGTTAGGAGATGGGCGAGGCACTGGCGGCGCGACGCGACGTGTGATGGCGACAGTTGCCGAATCGTCGGGCGTTTGACCTGCACCGGCTGCGGTTACCCGTAGCGGGAAGAGCGGAGGTGGAAGGTGAATTTCAGACAGATCAAGACGGCATCCGCGGCCGTCGGAGCGGCAGCGTTGCTGAGCATGGCCGTGCTGGTGGTGGCCGACGAGCAGACCAGTGCCGCAGAGCCGTTACCACTTCAGCCGCCGACCACCACCCCGGAGATCACCACGGGCGAGACGAGCACGGAGACGCGGCCGCCGCAGGCGCCGGAGACCTCGGTTGCCACCCCGGAGATCACCACGCCGCCGTCCTCGATCGGGCAGGAGCCGGCGGAGTAACGGCGCGCCGCGCCCGAGATTCACAGCCGACGCACAGGAAACGCTCAGCAGTAGCCCATGCGCGCGGCGAAGAATGCCAGCCGTGCCCACTGTGGACAGCTCGGTCAACGCGCAGGAATCCGCGCGCGTGGTGATGCGCCGCGCCGACGGGAAGCCCATTCACGTGCTGGTGGTCGACGACGAGCCGGTGCTGGCCGAATTGATGTCGATGGCCCTGCGCTACGAGGGCTGGGAGATCGCGACCGCCGGTGACGGTGCCAGCGCGATCGCCTCCGCGCGTCAGACGCCGCCCGACGTGGTGGTCCTCGACGTGATGCTGCCCGACATGAGCGGTCTCGACGTCCTGCAGAAGCTGCGTGCACAAAACCCCCGGCTGCCGCTGCTGTTGCTGACCGCGAAGGACTCGGTCGAAGACCGCATCGCCGGACTGACCGCCGGCGGTGACGACTACGTGACCAAGCCGTTCAGCGTCGAAGAGGTGGTGCTGCGGCTGCGGGCGCTGCTGCGTCGCACCGGGGTGGCCAGTGAAACCGGCGGCGCCAAGCTCGTCGTCGGCGATCTGGTGCTCGACGAAGACAGCCATGAGGTGACCCGCGGCGGCGAACTGATCTCGTTGACCGCCACGGAGTTCGAGCTGCTGCGCTTTCTGATGCGCAACGCCAAACGGGTGCTGTCCAAAGCGCAGATCCTCGACCGTGTGTGGAGCTATGACTTCGGCGGACGGTCCAACATCGTCGAACTGTACATCTCGTATCTGCGCAAGAAGATCGACAGCGGGCGGGACCCGATGATCCACACCGTGCGCGGTGCCGGGTATGTCCTCAAACCCGCGCGGTGACCGGCGGTTGATGCGGCTTCGTTCGCCGCGGACGTGGTCGCTGAGGTCCCGGCTGCTGGCCGCCCAGATTACGCTGCTGGCATTGGTGTGTGCGGGTATCGGGGTGGGTACAGTCGTTGCGCTGCAGCACTTTCTGACCAACCAGCTCGACGACCGGCTGACGGAGACGGTCAACCGTTCGGTCGGGCTGTTCGATCTCGGCCCACCGCCGATGCCGCCGCGGGGTTACGAGCACCAACCCGGCGTCGGCCACCGCCCCATGCTGCCACCGGGATTCGAACCCCGCCCCCCGCGCCGCGTGATCATCCGCGATGACCCTGGCCCAGGGCCGGCGTTCCTCAATGCGCCGGGCCAGGCGGCCCGCACGGTGGGCGCGGTGGTGTCACACGGCGGCACGGTCGACGCGGGGGTGATCACCGCCGACGGCACCCGCGCCGAAGTCAGCACGGCCGCAACCGAGCAACTGTCGGGCGTCGAGCCGACCGGCACGCCTGTCACCGTCTATCTCGACGGACTCGACAAGTACCGGGTGATCGCGCTGCCCGCACTCCGGACACCGGGCGACGTGATCGTGGCCGGACTGCCCGCCTCCGACGTCGACGACACGCTGCTCACCGTCGCGGTCATCTTCGGTGTGGTGGGTGCGACGGCGCTGATTGCGGCGACGACAGCGGGGATCATCATCATCCGTCGTCAACTCGCTCCGCTGACAAGGGTTTCCGAGGCTGCCCGACAGGTCGCCGACCTCGAATTGGAGCGCGGCGAGGTGCGATTGCCGACCCCGATCGTCAAGGTCGACCCGGACAGCGCCCACACCGAG
The DNA here is from genome assembly GCF_010725725.1 of Mycolicibacterium pulveris. Classification (NCBI taxonomy): domain Bacteria; kingdom Bacillati; phylum Actinomycetota; class Actinomycetes; order Mycobacteriales; family Mycobacteriaceae; genus Mycobacterium; species Mycolicibacterium pulveris. Next base: position 3,802,772 of record NZ_AP022599.1, read on the forward strand.
GTGGGACAGCTGGGCGAGGCTCTGAACCGGATGCTCGACCGGATCGCGTCCGCGTTATCTGCGCGGCATGCCAGCGAGACTCGGGTGCGCCAGTTCGTCGCCGACGCCAGTCACGAGCTTCGCACCCCACTGGCCGCCATCCGCGGCTACACCGAGCTGGCGCAACGTAAACGGGGTGACGTGCCCGACGACGTGGCGCACGCGATGAGCCGGGTGGAGTCCGAGGCGGACCGGATGACACATCTGGTCGAGGACATGCTGCTGCTGGCCCGGCTCGACACCGGCCGGCCGCTGGAGCGCGAGCAGGTGGACCTGTCACGGCTGATCCTCGACACCGTGAGCGACGCCCACATCGCCGGTCCTGACCACCACTGGTCGCTGGACCTGCCTGAGGAGCCGGTGATGGTCGTCGGCGACGAGGCACGGCTGCATCAGGTCCTCGGCAATCTGCTCGCCAACGCACGCATCCACACCCCACCGGGCACGAGGGTGACGACGTCGCTGACCGTTGGTGACGCGGTGGTGCTGACGGTCGCCGACGACGGCCCCGGCATCCCCGCGTGGTTGCAGCCGGAGATCTTCGAGCGGTTCGCCCGCGGGGATTCGTCGCGGTCGCGTCGCGGCGGCAGCACGGGCCTCGGTCTGGCGATCGTCGCCGCCGTCGTGCGCGCCCACGGCGGAACCATTGAGGTCGACGGTGTCCCCGGCGGCACCCGATTCATGGTCACCCTCCCGCGATGACCCTCACCATCATCGGCGAGCAGGCACAGACATGTCCAAAAACCGGTCGAACGTGGGCATTTCGCGTCTGCTCGCGATGGGGAAGTGGGCGGCCGCCGGCCGATTCATAGCTCGCACACAGGTTGGACCCATGGTGGACACAAGCGGCCCGTCGACGATGGGGACATGACCGAACTCGTCCTCGAACGGGAGAAATGCGGGCGGATGCACTTCCAATCCCGGCCCAACGCGGCGGTGGCGGCCCGCGCGGCCGGCGTACCCGTGCTCGACGTGGTGATCCCGGTGTACAACGAGCAGGCCGATCTGGCCGCCTCGGTGCGCCGGTTACATCGCCATTTGCAGGAGGATTTCCCGTTCCAGGCGCGCATCACGATCGCCGACAACGCCAGCGACGACGACTCCCCGCGGGTGTGCGCTGAGCTGGCGGCCGAGCTCAGCGCCGTGCGGGTGGTGCGGCTCGAGCAGAAGGGCCGCGGCCGCGCGCTTCACACGGTGTGGTCGACGTCGGACGCGCAGGTGCTCGCCTACATGGATGTCGACCTGTCGACCGATCTGAACGCGCTCGCGCCGTTGGTGGCGCCGCTGATTTCCGGCCACTCCGACCTCGCGATCGGCACCCGGCTGGGACGCGGCGCCCGGGTCGTGCGCGGCGCCAAGCGGGAGATCATCTCGCGCTGCTACAACCTGCTCCTGAAATCAACTCTGGCGGCCGGGTTCTCGGATGCGCAGTGCGGGTTCAAGGCGATCCGCGCCGATGTCGCGCGGCGACTGTTGCCGCACGTGACCGACACCGGCTGGTTCTTCGACACCGAACTGCTGGTGCTCGCCGAACGCAGTGGGCTACGTATCCACGAGGTGCCGGTCGACTGGGTGGACGATCCGGACAGTCGCGTCGACATCCTGGCCACTGCGGCCGCCGACCTCCGCGGGATCGGCCGGCTGCTGGGCGGGTTCGCCAATGGCTCGATCCCGGTGCATACCATCGCCGCCCAGCTCGGCGCGGTCGGCGAGCCTCCGCGCTCATTGTTCCGCCAGGTCGTGCGATTCGGGTCCGTCGGCGTCGTCTCCACCGCGGCCTACGTCGTACTGTTCCTGCTCCTGCAGGGCTGGTGCGGTGCCCAGCTGGCCAACCTGATCGCGCTGCTTGTCACCGCGATCGGCAACACCGCCGCCAACCGGCGGTTCACCTTCGGGATCGGCGGCCTGCGACGGATGACTCGCCACCAGGTCGAAGGCCTGATCGTGTTCGCAATCGCCCTCGCCATCAGCAGCTCCTCGCTCGCAGTTCTGCACGGTGTCGTCCCCGAACCGCATGATCTGATCGAGCTGGCCGTGCTCGTTTCAGCCAACCTGGTGGCGACGCTGGTCCGGTTCGTACTGTTGCGCGGCTGGGTGTTCCATCCGCACCGGACCCGTTGACGAAAAGGGACGTTCGATGACACTGACCGCCGGCGCGCGGGCCGCCGTCTGCGACACGCGAACTGAACCCGCCCGTTGGGTACGCCCGGCAGTGGCCGTCCTGCTCGCGGCGACCGCGGTGCTGTACCTGTGGGGTCTCGGCTTGTCCGGCTGGGCCAACGACTACTACGCCGCCGCTGCCCAGGCCGGTACCCAGGACTGGAAGGCCTGGCTGTTCGGCTCACTGGACGCTGGAAACGCGATCACCGTCGACAAACCGCCAGCTGCCCTGTGGCTGATGGCGTTGTCCGGCAGGCTGTTCGGGTTCAGCGCGTTCACGATGCTGCTGCCGCAGGCGCTGATGGGTGTCGGGTCCGTCGCGGTGCTGTACGGTGCGGTCCGCCGGGTCAGCGGTCCGGCCGCGGGCCTCATCGCCGGTACCGTGCTGGCCCTCACGCCCGTAGCGGCGCTGATGTTCCGCTTCAACAACCCCGACGCGCTGCTGACGCTGCTGATGGTGGTGGCGGCGTACTGCGTCGTGCGAGCTACGGAGACCGCGAGCACCCGCTGGATGGCGCTGGCGGGCTGCGCACTCGGGTTCGCGTTCCTGACGAAGATGCTGCAGGCGTTCCTGGTGGTGCCCGGCCTCGGGCTGGCGTTCCTGGTCGCCGCGCCTGTCGGGGTGTGGCAGCGCCTCGGCAAGCTGACGGTCGGCGCGGTCGCCATGGTTGTGTCGGCCGGGTGGTACGTCCTGCTGGTCGAGCTGTGGCCGGCCGGCTCCCGGCCGTACATCGGCGGCTCCACCGACAACAGCCTGCTACAACTTGCACTGGGCTACAACGGGATCGAACGCCTCGCCGGGGGCGGGGGACCGGGGCGCGGCGGGCCGCCGCCCGGTGGGCCCGGCGACAGGCACAACCTGTTCTTCGGCGGCGAGCCCGGCATCGGCCGGATGTTCGGCGAGTCCATGGGCACACAGGTGTCGTGGCTTCTGCCCGCCGCGCTGATCGGGTTGGCGGCCGGACTGTGGTTCACCCGCCGCGCCCCCCGCACATCGCTCGTGCGCGCCGCACTGCTGATGTGGGGCGGCTGGCTGGTCGTCACCGCCGCGGTGTTCAGCTTCATGGACGGCATCATCCACCCCTACTACACCGTTGCGCTGGTGCCGGCGATCGCCGCACTCGTCGGTATCTCGGTGCGCGAATTATGGCGGCGCAGAGAGGTTCTGGCGCCGCGTGCAGTCCTCGCCGCGATGTCGGCGGCGACGGGTATGTGGGCGGTGATCCTGCTGGCCCGCACCCCCGACTGGTGGCCTGCGTTGCGTTGGGTCGTCTTGGTGGGATCGATAGCGGTGGCGTCGATCCTGGTGTTCGGGGCATGTCGGCTCCGGCGTGTCGGTGTCGTCGTGATCTGTGCTGCAATGCTTTTCGGGCTGCTGGCAACGGCGGCGTACACAGTGGAGACGACGGCCGCAACCCACGGTGGCCCGCTGGCCGTCGCCGGCCCCCGCTCCGCGGACGGCTTCGGTGGCCCCCCACCGCAGGGCCCACCCGGCCCGCCCTCCGGTCAACGCGACAACCCCGCCCTGGAACGCCTTGTGGCGGACACCGACACCCGATGGGCGGCCGCAACGGTCGGCTCGATGGAGGCCAGCGGCCTCGAACTCAGCACCCGAGCCTCGGTGATGGCAATCGGCGGCTTCTCCGGGCAGGACAACTCGCCCACCTTGGAGCAGTTTCAGGCCTACGTCGCTGACGGCCAGGTGCGCTACTTCATCGCTGGTGGCCACGGCGGCCCACCGGGGCGGGGCTCGAGCACCGCCGAGGAGATCACGGCGTGGGTGCAGCAGAACTTCACCCCGATTGATGTCGGCGGGACCACTGTTTACGACCTCGCCCGACCACCTGCGTGAAAATCTGCTCGCCCTGATTCTGTTGCGATACAAACGGCGGCCCGGTTGGCTATGGTCAACACCATGTCCGTAACCGACGAGTATCTGAAGAACAACGAGAAGTACGCGAGCACATTTCGCGGCCCGTTGCCTATGCCGCCCAGCAAGCACGTGGCGATCGTTGCCTGTATGGATGCTCGCCTGGACATCTACGGGATGCTCGGTATCAGCGACGGGGAGGCCCACGTCATTCGCAATGCGGGCGGAGTGATCACCGCCGACGAGATCCGCTCCCTTGCGATCAGCCAGCGCCTGCTCGGTACCAAGGAGATCATGCTGATCCACCACACCGATTGCGGGATGCGGACGTTCAAAGACGAAGAGTTCCAGAAGGCGATCTACGAAGAGACCGGCATCAAGCCGGACTGGGTGCCTGAGGCGTTCTCCGACCCCGCAGAGGATGTCCGGCAGTCCATCCGCCGGATCGAGACCAGCCCGTTTGTCACCAAGCACGAGTCGCTGCGCGGCTTCGTGTTCGACAACGACACCGGCAAGCTCACCGAGGTCACCCGCTAGCCGATCTTGTACGTCGCGATCGCCTTCGCGACGGCGGCACCCTCGGGTCTGACGACGTCGACGTCGCAGTTGACCAACGTCCGGCCGCGGCGCAGCACACGTCCGATGGCGACCAGATCGGTGGCGCGTGCCGGTGCCAGAAAGTGCACCGACATCGATGTCGTCACCCCACGCAGTGAGTCGGGCATGTCGGCCTGCGCCCACGCGGCCGCCATCACCGCGACGTCGGCCAGCGCCGCGACCGCGCCGCCGTGCACCATGTCGCCGATCGTGACGTTGGCCGGGTCCCACGGTAGACGCAGTCGGACCTGCTCGGCGTCGAGCACCTCGACCGCGATGCCAAGTTTGGCGACGAACGGGGACTGGGGGAGGAACTGCGCCATCACGTCGGCGCCGGTGCGGGGCGGGGTAGCGGTGGACATGGTTCAAGTGTCCGCAGCGGATCAATTACGTCGCGGGTAAGCGGCGGGCCGGTCAACCGCGACATTGACATGGCAACCACCACGCTGGTTTCATAGTCGGGTATAGCAATTAATTTGGTCAAATCTACCAACTTAATGAGGAAAAGATGACTGTCGTCGAGCACGTCAGCACGAGCCGATACGAGCTCAGCCACCTGAGGGCCCTGGAAGCCGAGGCCATCCACATCTTCCGGGAGGTGGCCGCGGAGTTCGAACGGCCGGTGCTGCTGTTCTCCGGTGGCAAGGACTCAATCGTGATGCTGCACCTGGCGCTGAAGGCGTTCAGTCCCGGCCGGCTGCCGTTTCCGGTCATGCACGTGGACACCGGCCACAACTTCGACGAGGTGCTGCAGACCCGCGACGAACTCGTCGCCGAACACGGGGTGCGGCTGGTCGTCGCCAAGGTGCAGGACGACATCGACGCCGGCCGCGTGGCCGAGTCCTTCCCGTCGCGCAACCCCATCCAGACCGTCACGCTGCTGCGCGCGATCCGGGAGAACAAGTTCGACGCCGCGTTCGGCGGCGCCCGCCGCGACGAGGAGAAGGCGCGCGCCAAGGAGCGGGTGTTCAGCTTCCGCGACGAGTTCGGTCAGTGGGATCCCAAGGCGCAGCGGCCCGAACTGTGGAACCTCTACAACGGCCGTCACCACAAGGGCGAGCACATCCGGGTGTTCCCGCTGTCGAACTGGACCGAGTTCGACATCTGGTCCTACATCGGCGCGGAGAACATCAAGTTGCCGTCGATCTATTACGCGCACCGCCGCAAGGTGTTCAAGCGCGACGGGATGCTGCTGGCGGTGCACAGATACATGCAACCCCGGGACGGCGAGGAGGTCGTCGAGAAGACCGTGCGGTTCCGCACCGTCGGCGACGTCACCTGCACCGGTTGCGTGGAATCCGTTGCGGCGACGGTGTCGGAGGTGATCGCGGAGACGGCGGTGTCCCGGCTCACCGAGCGCGGCGCGACGCGCGCGGACGACCGCATCTCCGAAGCCGGCATGGAGGACCGCAAGCGAGAGGGCTACTTCTGATGACGAGCACCGACGCGCGGATCGCCGAGGCCACCGTTGCGCTACCGTCTGCCACCCTGCTGCGGATCGCCACGGCCGGATCCGTCGACGACGGCAAGTCCACGTTGATCGGGCGGCTGCTGTTCGACTCCAAGGCCGTCATGGAAGACCAATTGGCCTCCGTCGAACGGACTTCCAAGGAACGCGGACACGACTACACCGACCTCGCGCTGGTCACCGACGGCCTGCGCGCCGAGCGGGAGCAGGGCATCACGATCGACGTCGCGTACCGCTACTTCGCGACACCCAAGCGCAAGTTCATCATCGCCGACACCCCGGGCCACATCCAGTACACCCGCAACATGGTCACCGGGACGTCGACGGCGCAGCTGGCGATCGTGTTGGTCGACGCCCGCCACGGCCTGCTCGAGCAGTCCCGTCGCCACGCGTTCCTGGCGTCGCTGCTGGGTATCCGCCACATCGTGCTGGCGGTGAACAAGATGGACCTGATCGGTTGGGACAGAGAGAAATTCGACAAGATCCGGGAGGATTTTCACGAGTTCGCCGCCCGGTTGGACGTCCAGGACGTGACGACGATCCCGCTGTCGGCGTTGCACGGCGACAATGTCGTCACCAAGTCCGCGAACTCGCCGTGGTACGAGGGCCCGTCGCTGTTGACGCACCTGGAAGAGGTGTACATCGCCGGTGACCGCAACCTCGTCGACGTGCGCTTCCCGGTGCAGTATGTGATCCGTCCGCACACCCTCGAGCATCAGGACCACCGCAGCTACGCGGGCACCGTGGCCAGCGGGGTGATGAAGGTGGGCGACGAGGTGGTGGTGCTGCCGTCGGGTAAGTCGTCGCGCATCGCGGCGATCGAGGGTCCCGGCGGGCCGATCGAGGAAGCGTTTCCGCCGATGGCCGTTTCGGTCAGCCTCGCCGACGACCTCGACATCTCGCGCGGTGATCTGATTGCCCGGCCGAACAACCAGCCGAGGGTGGCACAGGAATTCGACGCCACCGTGTGCTGGATGGCCGACCAGTCGTCGCTGGAGCCGGGCCGCGACTACGTGATCAAGCACACCACCCGCACCACGCGGGTCAAGGTGACCGCGCTGGACTATCGCCTCGATGTCAACACGCTGCATCGGGACAAGTCCGCGACCGCGCTGAAACTCAATGAGCTGGGCCGCATCTCACTGCGCAGCCATGTGCCGCTGCTGCTCGACGAATACAGCCGCAATGCGACCACCGGATCGTTCATCCTGATCGACCCGGTCACCAACGGCACCGTCGCGGCGGGCATGGTGCTGCCGCACGTCGGAACGCGCAGCTCCAGCCCCAACACGGTGCGCCACGAATCGCTGTGCACCGCGTCCGACCGCCTCACCACGGGGCGCACCGTGTGGTTCACCGGGTTGTCGGGTTCGGGGAAGTCGTCGATCGCCATGCGTGTCGAGCAGAAGCTGCTCGAGAAGGGCATCCCGGCATACGTTCTCGACGGCGACAACCTGCGTCACGGCCTCAACGCCGATCTCGGGTTCTCGATGGCCGACCGCGCCGAGAACCAGCGCAGGCTGGCCCACGTCGCGGCGATCCTCGCCGAGTCCGGGCAGGTGGTGCTGGTGCCGGCGATCAGCCCGCTGGAGGAGCACCGTGCGCTGGCCCGGCGGGTGACCAACGAGGCGGGGCTGGAGTTCTTCGAGGTGTTCTGCGACACCCCGCTCGAGGACTGCGAGCGGCGCGACCCGAAGGGCCTGTACGCCAAGGCCCGCGCCGGAGAGATCACGCACTTCACCGGAATCGACAGCCCGTACCAGCGCCCGAAGAACCCCGACCTGCGGCTCACCCCCGACCAGAGCGTCGACGAGCACGCGGACATGGTGATCGAGCTCCTGGAAGGCAGGCGATGAGCGACCACGAGGTCGCCGCGCGGTTGGCGACCGAGGCGGGCAAGCTGCTGCTGGAGGTCCGCGTCGAGCTCGCCGAGGCCAGCCAGGCCGAACGTAAGGACGCCGGCGACAAGCGTTCCCACGACTTCCTGATGGCGGCGCTGGCCGCCGAACGGCCCGGCGACGCGGTGCTGTCCGAGGAGGGCGCCGACGACGCGGTCCGGTTGAGCGCGGAGCGGGTGTGGATTGTCGACCCCCTCGACGGCACCCGCGAGTTCTCCGAACCGGGCCGCGACGACTGGGCGGTACATGTGGCGCTGTGGCAAGCCGGCACGGTGGCCGCGGGTGCGGTTGCCCTTCCGGCACAAGGTATTACGCTCGCCACGCCGACCGTCAGCGCCCCGCCGGGCGCGCCGGCCACGCCGAGGATCGTGGTGTCGCGCACCCGGCCTCCGGCGATCGCGTTGGCCGTGCGTGACGCGCTCGACGGTGAACTGGTCGAGATGGGTTCGGCGGGGGCCAAAGTCGCCTCGGTGGTGCAGGGGCTCTCCGACGTGTATGTGCACGCCGGGGGGCAGTACGAGTGGGATTCGGCCGCGCCGGTCGCGGTGGCCCGGGCCGCGGGGCTGCACACGTCGCGCATCGACGGCTCGCCGCTTCTCTACAACCAGGCCGACCCGCGACTGCCCGATCTGGTGGTGTGCCGGCCCGAGCTGGCCGACGCGGTCCTCGCCGTCACCGCCTAGCTCCCTTCCGCCGAAATGTCGCTTTGGGCGGAAAAGTGCGAGTAAATCCGCCCAAAACGTCGATCTCGGCGGTCGGGGTGCCGAATTTCGGCGGCCTGCCCGACTAACCTGACCTGATGCGGATGTCGGCCAAGGCGGAGTACGCCGTGCGCGCGATGGTCCAGCTGGCGACCGCCGAGGACGGCGCGGTGGTCAAGACCGAGGACCTGGCGAAGGCGCAGGGCATCCCCGCGCAGTTTCTCGTCGACATCCTCTCCGCGCTGCGCACCGACCGGCTCGTGCGCAGCCACCGCGGCCGCGAAGGTGGATACGCGCTGGCCCGGCCGGCCGACGACATCAGCATCGCCGACGTGCTGCGGTGCATCGACGGGCCGCTGGCCAGCGTCCGCGACATCGGCCTCGGCGACCTGCCGTACTCCGGGCCGACCGCAAAGTTGACCGACGTGTGGCGCGCGCTGCGGGCCAGCATGCGATGGGTGCTCGAGGAGACCAGCCTCGCCGACGTCGCCGCGGGCAAGCTGCCCGATCACGTGAGCAGGCTCGCCGACGACTACCGCCGCCAGGAGGCCAGCCGCGGGCACTCGCTGGACTAACGCCGACGCTTGTGCCGTTTGGCGATTCCGTCGAGCAACATTCGCAGCCCCCGATCGAAGTCGTCGTCGATCGTCGTGCGCATCGCCACCTGCGACAGCTCCGCGATATGCGGATACTCCGCACCGGCGACCGCGCCGATGCGGGCCGCGGCCTCCGATGCGTCACCACCGCGCGTGAGCGGTCCGGTGAGTTCGGCTTGTACGGCGCCGACGACGAAGGCGAGCACCGCGTGAAACGCGGCCAGCCGGTCGGAGTCCTTGAGGCCGCCACGCTTCAGCGCGCCGATCAGTGCGTCGGCCACCGCGAAACCCGTGGCCGACAACGTACGTCGCGTCAGCACCAACGGAATCGCGGCCGGATGGGCGCGGATACCGCGCCACATCGCCTCAGCAAGCGCGTGCACATCCTCGAGCCAGTCGGCGGTGGGCTCGGGTACCGCCATCTCGGCGACGACGGCGGCGACGACGAGCTCCTCCAGCTCCGCCTTGTCGCGGACGTAGTTGTAGACCGTCATCGGACCGGTGCCGAGCACGGCGGCCAGTGCGCGCATGCTCAACGCGCTCACCCCGGCGTCGTCGACGATGCTCAGCGCCGCGGCCGCGATCTCGTCGGTCGTGAAACGTGCCCTCATCGCCACCCCTTGACAAGTACGACGTACGTAAAGCAGTGTAGCGATACGTACACCGTACTTAAAGGAGGCCGCTGTGCCGACGACGACGGGAACCATCAGGACCGAACGCGCTGACTTCCGTTCTCGCGGTGTTCGATGTGCCGCGTGGCTGACGCTGCCGGAGAGTGCCGGACCGCATCCCGGGGTGGTGCTGGTCCACGGACTCGGCGCCACCCACGACATGATGCTCGCGCAATACGAACAGCACTTCGCGAAGGCCGGTATCGCAACACTGGCCTTCGACTACCGCAATACCGGTGAATCTGAAGGTGAACCACGCCAACATATTTCGCTGAAGCATCAGCGACACGACGTCGCAGCGGCGCTGGTCCGGCTGAAACGGTGTCTGCATGTCGACGCCGCCCGGGTCGGGTTGTGGGGCACCAGCCTCGGCGGGATGAACGTGGTCCGGGTGGCTGCTGGCCGCGACGACGTGGCCGCCGCCGTGGTGCAGTGCCCGATAGTGCACGGACCGAGTGCCGCGCGCCGGCTCGGCCTAGCGGCCTCGCTACGGCTGACGCCGGCGATCATCGAGGACGTCTTGCGCGCAGTGACGCGGCGCGGACGACGCCATGTGCCGATCGTCGCCCCACCGGCAAGCCTGGCGATGGTCAGCGTTGCCGGAGCGCAGGCCGGGTGGAACTCCACGGTTCCTCCGGGGGGCCGGTTCGACAACCGGATCGTCGCGCTCGACGCCGTGGCGATGGTCGCGTCATCGGCGCTCCGGCACGCCCGCAACGTCAGCGCCCCGTTGTTGGTGTGCGTGTGTGATCGCGAAACCCTGATGGATCCGAGATATGCCGTGCTCGTCGCCCAGCGTGCTCCGCGTGGGCAGGCGCGCCACTTCGACTCCGACCACTTCGCGATCTACCATCCGCCGCTGGTGGGCCGCGTGCTGGCGGTACAAACCGCGTTCCTGCAGGAGCACCTCGATGTCCGCACGTGAACGGTTGCGCCGCAACGACGAACGGTTCGTTTCGGTGGCCGCGAGCCTCTCCGAAGCCGACTGGTCCCGGTCCAGCCTGTGCGACGCATGGTCCAACCACGACGTACTGGCCCATCTGGTGATCGGTTACCGCGCGGGGACGCGCATCGTGACGGTCGCGATGGTGCGCCACGGCGGTTCGTTCGACCGCGCCAATGCCCACCTGGCGAGGTCGCTGGCCGCGACCAGCAGCCCCGCCGCACTGCTCGACGAGTTCGCCCGACTGACGGTCCGCCCCCGTGGGCTGGGGCGGGTGTTTCCGCCGCGGCTCCTGCTGGGCGATCACGTCACCCACGAACTGGACATCCTGTTCGCGATCGGCCGCACGCCTGCGATTCCGCCCGACGTGCTGGTCGCGGTGCTCAACACCCAGGTGACCGTGCCGAATCCGTTTGTGCCTGCCTACCGCAACAGCAGGGGTTTGCGTCTACGCGCCGTCGACGTCGATTGGGCTCATGGCGGACAGGGGCCGACCGTGCGGGGCCGAGCCGCCGATCTGGTGTCGGTGCTCGGCAACCGCCCGCACATGCTGTCGTCGCTGCGCGGCGACGGCGTCGACGTGCTGGCGTCGCGGATCAGCCCGCGCCCGAACCGTACGGCCGGGTGAGGATCTCCAGGTAGTGGCCGGAGGGGTCGAGGAAGTACACACCGCGACCGCCGTCGTTGCGATTGATTTCCCCGGGCCGGGTTTGGCGAGGATCGGCCCAGTGCTCCATCCCGCGCTCCTGGATACGCCCGTAGATCTCGGTGAACTCGTCTTCGGAGACCAGAAACGCGTAGTGCTGGGGGCAAATCTCTTGTCCGTCGGGCATATCGGCGTAGTCGAGGCTGACGCCGTGGTTGAGCGTGACCGCCATGAAATGACCGAACGGTTGCGGATCGGGCAGGCCGAACAACTCGGTGAGAAAGGTCGCCGACTCCGTCTTGTCCTTGGCGGCGACGATGGTGTGGTTGAACGTGATAGCCATACGGATCCAGTCAACCACCGCGGCACGCGCCGCGCCACAGCGTGCGCGCCACGGTGCAAAATTGAGCGTATGGCGGATCCGGAGGTGTTGAGCGGACCGCGGGTCAGGCTGCGCCCGCCGACGATCGAGGACGCCGCACCGCTGTTCGAACGCATCGCCTCCGACCCGGAAGTGCCTCGCTACATGGCGTGGCGTCCGCACCGCGACGTCGCCGAGACCAAGCGGGTGATCACCGGGGTGTTCAACGCCGGCGGCGAAACCACGTGGCTCATCGACCTGCACGACGGCGGCGGCCCGATCGGTGCGTGCGGCTGGCACCGGCCGCAGCCGCACATCATCGAGTTCGGGTACTACCTGGGCCGTGCCTGGTGGGGACAGGGCTTCATGTCCGAGGCGGTGGCGCTGCTTATCGACGCGGCCCACCGCGACCCCGCCGCCTACCGCATGTCGGCGCACTGTCACGTCGACAACGTGGCGTCGGCACGGCTGCTGCACCGCAGCGGGCTCACCTTGGAAGGTCGGCTGGCTCGATATGCCCTGTTGCCCAACCTCAGCGACGAGCCCCAGGACTGCCTGTTGTTCGCCAAGGCGCTGCGGTGACGTCGGGTGGCTAACCTAAATCGTCGATGACGACGTCGCCGGTATCGGAGCGGGCGGTGATCACTGCGGTAGCCGCCGCACGCTCGGAGGTTCTCGGCACCCGTACCACGGGCCCTCCTCGGTCGCGCCCGGTGCTCGCGTCGACCAGGTACCGCCCATGCCCGGGCAACGCGACGAGGACGTCACCCTCTTGGCTGCTGACGTCGACGGTGCGCGGAGCGGCATCGGCGAAGTCGACCTTGATGTCGCCGGTAACCGTTGTGGCGGTGAATGATTCGGATACGCTGATCGGGTCGCGGGCCACCACCTCGCCGTCGACGGTGTGGATTTCGACACGCCGGGCGGCGCCGTTGAGGACGACGGCACCCCGTTCGGTGCGTGCGTTGAACTGATCGAGGTCGGCTTGGGCAAATACCACACCGGTCTCCTGCTGCGTGCTGATCGTGAGCCTGCGGGCCAATTCGGGCGGCAACACGACGGTGATCTCCCCGGCCCGGCTCCACTGCAGAAACTCCGACGGCTCACCGTTGATGGTGACCCGTGCCTGCGCGTCATCGGCGTCGACCGACAACGGGTTCGCACCGGCCGAGATCGAGTTGACCATGCGCAGGTTGGTACGCGGCTCACGGGCTTCGCGATCGGTGGTGATGCGAATGGCGATCGGCACCGACCCCGTGTCGATCTCCAGCGACCGCATCCCCGCAGGCAGCGGCTTGGAATCGGTGACGATCCGGAAATTGCTGATGCCCCAAGCCAACACGCCCAGCACCACGAGTGTTCCGGCCACCAGCAACACCGCGGCGATCACCACCGCGGCACGCACCGCGGTGCGGCCGCCCCCGGGCAGCGACGGCGGCGGATCGGCATGGGGAACCGGCGGCGCTGGTGGCGGGGGAGCAATGGTGGTCATATGAAAATCCTTCCAACGTCTCAGGATTCGAGATAACGCAGCACGGCCAGCACACGGCGGTTCTCGGTTTCGTCGGGAACCAGGTCCAACTTGGTGAAGATCGACGCGATGTGCTTTTCGGCCGACCCGATCGAGATGTGCAGCGCGGCGGCGATCGCCGAGTTCGTCTTGCCCTCCGCCATCAACTGCAGTACCTCATGCTCGCGAGGAGTGAGTTGGTCCAGCGCGCTGCGTCGATGTGAGCGCACCAGAATCTGCGACACCACCTCGGGGTCAAGGACGGTGCCGCCCGCACCGACCACTTCGACGGCATCGAGGAAGGCGGGCACATCCGCAACCCGGTCCTTGAGCAGGTAACCAAATCCCTTTGTGTCCGAAGCGATCAGGTCCGCCGCGTAGCGTTCTTCGACATAGTGCGAGAGCACCAGCACCGCCGACTCGGGGTTCTGGCTGCGCAGCAGCGCCGCGGCGCGGATCCCTTCATCGGTGAACGTGGGGGGCATGCGGACGTCGACGATGGCCAGATCCGGCCGCTGCTCGTTCACCAGCCGTAGCAGGTTGTTGGCGTCGGGCACCCCGGCGACGACCTCGTGACCGGAGTCGGTGAGGATGCGTTCGATCCCGGCCCTGAGCAGCGCGGAATCCTCCGCGATCACGATGCGCATGGCAACACCGCTGTCACGATCGTGGGTCCTCCGGCGGGGCTGGACACGGTGAACGTGCCGCGCGCCGCCCGCACGCGCTCCTCCAATCCGCGCAGCCCGGTCGCGTCGTCGTCGCCGGTGATCCGCGCACCGCCGCGGCCGTCGTCGAACACCGACACCGACAGCTGGTTCGACGACTCGTCGAACCGCACGGTGACGATGGCCTGGGTGGCGTGCGCGTGCTTGGCAACATTGGTGAGCGCTTCGGCGACAACGAAATACGCGCAGGCTTCGGCCTCCTCAGGCAACCGGCGCGGCAGGTCGACGTTGAGTGCGGTCGGCACCGGGGAGCGCTGCACCACCGAGGACAGCGCCGCGTCAAGCCCGCGGTCGGACAGGATCGTCGGCGCGATACCCCGCACCACGTTGCGCAGTTCCACCAACGCGTTCTTGGCGTCGTCATGCGCCTCGGCGATCAGCGTCTTGGCCGCGGGCAGGTCGGTGTCCAGCTTGGTCTGGGCCAGCCCGATCGTCATCGCCAGCGACACCAGCCGGGGTTGCACGCTGTCGTGCAGGTCGCGCTCGATGCGGTGACGTTCGGTCTGCGCCGACGACACCGCGCCCTGCCTGGCGTCGGCCAAGGCGCTGACCTGGTGTTGCAGCGTTGCCGTGGACGACGGGGACAGAAGCCACCGGTCGATCGAGGCGTCCAGCGCCGGTGCGAACACCAGGATCGCCGCCGCCGCTACCGCTGCGATCACGGCCAGCACCCACGCCAACGGCACCGACAGGAACGGTATCCCTGCGTCGTCGTCGCTCTGCCCGATGGCGATCGCGCCTGCCGGGCCCACGAACGCGAACAGCAGCAGCGCGAACGCAATGCCGGTCGCCAGCATGTCGTAGATCATCCGCAGGTAGTGGTGGGCGGCGGCTTTCCACAGCCGGGCGCCGCTGATGTCCAGCCACAGCTGGTGCAGCCAGCGCTGAATGCCCTCATGGGGCGACATCCGTCGCGGCGGCACCCCGATCCGCATGCCGAACACCGCCTCGCTGCGGATGCGTTCGACCCACTCGACGCCGCGCATCAAGTACACGAAAACCACGACGGCGATGGCGAATCCGATGCCGCTGGGGATGGACGTGATGCCGAGGATCAGAACCCCCAACGGGATCCAGAACCAGACCAGGGCAAGGGCGGCGCCGGTGATCATCGAGGCTGTCGGGACGGCGCCGATGTGGCGTGTGGGCGCGGCGGGCGCGCTCACGCGGGTGCCGAGGGGCGCGGTGGCCTCGGAGCTCGTGTCGGTGACTGCGACCATACACCCAACCTATGGAATGCGGACGGCAGGCAACACAGCGATTTCCGTAGAACCAGCTGGGGGATAACCCCACCCCTGCGATTTCGGTGCGCCAATGCGCCCTCAGGGTCGATGAGCGCGCCGAAGTCACTTCGGGGCGGTGAGCTCCAGCGCGATGTTGTCCGGATCGCGAAACTCCAGGATGTACATCGGCCCGATGTCCTTGATCGGTTCGCGGATCACACCCAGCGCGTCGAGATGGTCTGCCGCGGCGTCCAATTCGGCCTTGCTGTCCAGCCGGAACGCCAGGTGATCCAGACCGGTGCGGTTCTCGTCGAAGCGGTCCGACCCGACCGGGCGCAGCCCTACGAGCATGCCCCCGAGGTCGTAGATCACGCCGCCGAACAGGAAGCTGAGCGCCTCGCGGGTGGCTTCGTCGGCCTTCTCGGGAAGCTCGAACAGCACACCCCAGCCGAACACACTTTCGTAGAACTGCCGGGACCGCTCGATGTCGGTGACGGTGAGCCGAACGTGCGCGACGGACCGAGTGTTGATCGCCATAGCCGCCATGCTGCCAGCGGACACGATTTGTCGAGGTCAATCCCGGCCCTCGGGTCGTTCGTGCCAGAATCGCCGTCGTGCAGATCGGGATGACCATGCCGGTGATGGAAGCCGACCTCGACGCCGGCACGCTCAAGGCGTGGGCACGGGCCATCGACGACGGACCGTTCTCGTCGCTGTGTTGGGGTGAACGCATCGCGTTCGACAACCCCGAGAGCCTGACGTTGCTGGGTGCGCTGGCGGCGTGGACCGCGCGGGTGCGGCTGGTGACGACGGTGGTGGTGCCGCAGCTACACGACCCGGTCATGCTCGCCAAGCAGCTGGCGACCGGGGACCTGCTGTGCGACGGCCGGTTGACCGTCGGTATCGGCGTCGGCGGCCGCCACGAGGACTACCACGCCGTCGGGGCGGACCCGGCGACCCAAACCATGCGGGAAATGGCCGACCGTGTCGCAGTGATGAAACGTGTCTGGGCCGGCGAGAAGGTGACCGACTCCGTCGTCGCGGTCGGACCACCGCCGGTGCAGTCCGGGGGGCCGCGACTTCTGGTCGGCACCATCGGACCGAAGACCGTGCGCAGCGCCGCCCGGTGGGCCGATGGGATGGCCGGCACCACCCTGGACCTCGACGTGGGCAAGCAGAACGAACTGTTCGACGTCGCCCGCCAGGCATGGGCACAAGCCGGAAAGCCCGACCCGCACCTGGCCACGTCGTTCTGGTTCGCCATCGGCGACGGCGAGGGCCCGCGGGCCCAAGTGCACCGACACCTGCGCCGGTACATGAACTGGATCCCGGCCGAGTACGTCGATGCGATGGCGCCCAGCACCGGCTGGGCCGGCACCGACGACGAGCTCGCCGCGGTGCTGCGCAGGTTCCGCGACATCGGGACCGATGAAATCCACTTGATCCCAACGAGTTCCAATCTCGACCAGCTACGCCGGGTCGCTGACGTGGTCAAGGACTTCGCGTAGACCGACGGTCAAGCGCTAGTCAGTGCTCGCGCCACCGGAGCCGTCATCGGAGCCTTGGCCCGCATCGGTGCCCGCGTCCGCGTCGCTGTCGTCGTCGCTGACATCATTTTCGGGCTCGCCGGTGGACTCGTCCGTCCCTTCGGTGTCGGTGGCGTCGGTGAAGCCCTCGTCGCCGGCGAGGTCGACGGCGGCGTCGTCCTCGGCACCGGAGTCCAGGTCGCTCGAGGTGTCGTCGGCGCTGTCGTCGCCGGCGCCCGCAGCGTCGTCCTCGGCACCCCCGCCGAGGCCGTCACTGTCGCCTGCCCCGCCCGAATGCGCTTCGGCAGAAGCGTTGTCGATGCTCACTGCGAACGTCTGCGCTCCGAACTCGGGAAGGTCCTCCGGTCCGTGATCCGCCGTGCGGAACGCGGAATCGGCGGCGACCGTGGCAGCGGGGGTGATTCCGTCGATGATCGACACCACAGCGTCGGCGATGGCGGTGCTGAAGAAGACCCCGGCCTCGGCGGCGGCGGTGACGAGCCCGTCCAGCAACTCGGCGCCCGCCGCGGTGAGACCGGTGATCGCGTCCGCGCCGAAGGCCACGGCCGCTGCCGCTTGTGCCAACCCGAAGTTGCCGAGCCCCGCGGTCTGCGCGGTGGCGAACACCACCAACTCGGCCAGCGAGTCGACGACGAACGCGCCGAGTTCCACGCCCGCGGCGGTGAGGCCCGCAACGGTGGCCGCACCCGCAGCGAGGAGACCGACGAACGCGTCGACGCCGGACTCCAATCCGGCCGCCGCACCGGCGATACCGAAATCCACCAGGCCCTTCCCTTGGGTCACCAGGAACTCTCCAGGGGCGCCGCAAAGGGCGCGGGGAAAACCGAATTCAAGGCGAACACAACGAGTTCGGCGGCGTTGTTGTTGAAGAAGCTACCGGCATCGGCCGCCGCGGTGACCAAATCGATGAAGGCATCCGCGCCCGCGGCGACCAGTTCGACCAGTGCGGCGCCGGCTCCCGCGAGCGCGACCGCTGCCTGCGCGACGGCGAAGTTCACCAGGCCGGCGGCCTGGGTGACACCGAAGATGACGAGCTCGGCCAGCTGCGTGCTGAAGTAGGCGCCGGCGTCTGCGGCTGCTGCCACCAGCTCGGCGACGTTGGCCGGCCCGGCTGCGACGAGGGTCGCGAACTGTGCGGCACCGAAGGTGAAGCCCTCCGCGACGGAGATCAGACCGAAGTTGATCAACTCCGAGGTCTGTGTGATCAGGAACGTCAACGCCGATGCGGCACCGGCGGGATCAACCAGTGTCGGGACGGGGCCGATATCGGCGAGGGCAGCCAACAACGCGCTGTCGGCTGAAAGGGAAGGCACAGACGGGCTGGCGATGTCGGGCCCAGGGGCCGCGATCGGGCCGGCGATCAAGGCAGTGGCGCCGACGATGGCGACCCCGGTGGTTACAAGTGGGCGAGCTGCGAGTTCCATGGGATCTTCCTAGGTGGTGTGGGCCGATAGCGAATTTTGGTATGAGCTCAGTAGCCCGCACACAGCAAATCCAAACAAAAAATTGACGCGGAGTTTTGCGTGCAGGATTGAGGGTCCCGATCCTGAAGGTCCAAAACCCGCTTTCACGCATCAAGATTGGTTGTATCCAAACGATCTTTAACGGCCGGAAGAGATCGAGTGTGACGACGCTCGAGTAGATATCCGATGATCAATTGTTTGCCGGATTAAACGAAACAAATGAAAAAACCAGCCGATACTAACGAAGGCGTAAATCCTTGCTTTTGCGGGTACAGCTGGTGAATAAACAGTGCGTTCAGGGTGGATCGCGCTGCGGACCGTCCGGTGTCGACCGTGGGGCGACCGTCAGACGGCGGTGATTGGGCGGCAGGGACTGACGGTCAATAGTAAGGCTAAAGTCTGGATGGAGGTCACGGATCAAGATCGCACGGATTGTCTTTCGGCACGCTAATCTATCGACCGAACACCGGGGGAAAGAAGCCTCCACCTCGTGGCCCCGATACCTGTTTGGTCAACGGCCAGGCGAACTCTATTCCGGAACCCCTGAGCAATTAAAAGGGGGAAGCCGAAAACGGTGTCCGGGCGAACCGGGCGCAGCCGCTAGGCCCGCGCGGGCGGTCGATAACGGGGCGCGCCCGTGGAACGATAGACGTACTGGGGGCGTTATGTGGTCTTGCCGGGTTGAGCCCAAGGCCGGCAGGGTGACCAGCCGATTGGAGTTCCCGATGAGCAGGAAAAACCTGAAAACCCTCAAAACTGTTGCCGCCGGGGCCGCACTCGCGGGTGCGCTGGGTCTCGCATCCGTCGGCCTCGGCACCGGTCAAGCCCAAGCCCATGAGGACTGGTGGTGGCACCCGCATCCGCCGGGGCCCGGCCACGTCATTCCGCCGCCGGGGCACATCTCACACCTGCCGTTCGTGCCGCCACCCGGGCAGATCGCGAAATTGCCGTTCGTCCCGCCGCCGGGTCACTGGGACAAACCCTGGAAGTGGTGACGTAGTTTCCGACCCGATGGCCGCCTCGCATCAGCGGGGCGGCCAGCTGGATACGCTGCCAGCGTGTCTACCAAATGGTCGCCGACGCGGCTCGGCGATTTGAACGGCAAACGCATCATCGTCACCGGCGCCACCAACGGCGTGGGTCTCGCGACGGCGACGGCGCTCGCCCGCGCGGGAGCGCACGTGATCCTGGCGGTCCGAAATGTCGAGCTCGGTGCGCAGCGCGCGGCCGAGATGGGCGGAGACACGTCCGTCGTCAAACTCGACCTGGCCGATCAGTCCTCCGTGCGGGCTTTTCCTGACTTGTTCGACGGTGACGTCGACATCCTGATCAACAACGCCGGCATGGTCGCTCAGCGGCGAAGCGACACGGTGGACGGCTTCGAGATCACCTTGGGCACAAACTTTCTCGGTCCGTTCGCCCTGACCAATCTGATATTTGAACGAGTCCGGTCAAAGATCATCACCGTCGGCTCCGACGCGCACAAGGTGGCCAGTATCGCGATCGACGATCCGCACCTGCGCACCCGCAGGTGGTCTGCATTTCCGGCCTACGCGCGCTCGAAGCTTGCGGTGATGCTGTGGGGACTGGAACTCGACCGGCGGTTGCGTGAGGCAACTTCGCCGGTCTCCTGCTATCTGACGCACCCGGGCTGGGTGGCCTCGAACCTGTCCAACGTGTCGGACAAGCGGCTGATGGCGACGGCTCACACGGTGGTCAGGTCGGTGGCCCGGCTCCTCGCGAACGATCTCGACGCCGGCGCCGCACCGACGCTGTACTGCATCACCGAGCCGATCCCCCCTGGCAGCTATGTCGGTATCGACAGCAGACTCGGTTTGAAGGGTGGCCCGACGCTGAGCGGCCGGTCGGCAGCCGCCTGTGACTACGAAACCGCTCGGCGGCTATGGGAATTCGCCGAGAGCGAAACGGGCACCACCCTGCCCCAGTCCACCGCCGCGCTTCCCGGCGGACCAGACCTGTGAGGCGGCGCGTCGCTTGTTTCGCCCGGCAGCCAGTGGGCGGTCGGCGTCGTTTACCCTGGCGTCGATAGCAACGAGCAAAGGAGACGGGGATGGCGTGGTTTCTGGCGTTGCAGGGCTCGGCCCACCAGACTCATCAGTCGGCGGCGTATGAACTCCAAGACTCAGTGGATATCGACAAGCTCGCGGAGGAGCTGACCAGCGCGGCGACGCTCGACCGGGTCGTTCCCGTTGCGGCGATGCTGCCGCAGTCCAAGGGGCGCCGTCAGAAGGTGACGCTGTATGTCCGGCCGGCGGCCTGGGGGCTGTGGACCTTCTACCAGATGTCCGAGGAAGATCAGCGCCAGCTCATCAAGGAAAACCCCTTGCTGAACGCGCTTGCCCAGGGCGTCGCGCAACGAACGCACCAAAACCCCGGCCAGAATCCGCTTTTCGGTCAGCAGTTCGGCGGATAACACGAGCGCGTCGGGCGCCGACGTTGCAGCCGGGGGTCACGCCTTGTCCGGTCCGTCGAAGACGGCCAGTTCGTGATCCCCCAGGTTTCACCTGGCCGACTCCAGCGTCAGCTCGTAAATGCGTTCGCGACGCTGATCATCCTCGGTCGTGCCGGCGACGTACCAGACCCCATGAGCGGGATCTCCGGCGCCAAATCGCGTGCACCGGAAGGATGATGTACACCGCGATCGCGAGGTAGCCGAGCACGGCCACCAGGGGCACAAACAACCCGACCACCATCATCACGACGTAGCCGGTCAGGCTCGGCACGAACTGTCTGCTCAGTGTCGTCACTTCGGCATCGGTCGCATCGGCACGAATCAGGCGCTCGCGGACGGCGTAGCGCCACAAGGCACCCAGCAGAAAAGACGTCAGCAGCAAGTTCATCCCGTAGACGGTCGTTGCGACCCGCTCGGCGTTGTGGACGTTGATGTGCTCAGCTACAAGTCGAGTCGGAAAAGGCAAGAACGACACCACCATCAGCAACAGCAGATTCAG
The DNA here is from genome assembly GCF_010725725.1 of Mycolicibacterium pulveris. Lineage (NCBI taxonomy): Bacteria > Bacillati > Actinomycetota > Actinomycetes > Mycobacteriales > Mycobacteriaceae > Mycobacterium > Mycolicibacterium pulveris. Next base: position 3,824,162 of record NZ_AP022599.1, read on the forward strand.
TCGGATCAGAATCGCCGTGGCACTGTCGAGGTACTCCGTTATGACCGTGTGTTTGATCCATACCGCCCCGATGGTCGAGAAGCTGATCAGGTATGCCACATACGACGGCCACTGGTGAGTCAACGCCGTGAGCAGATCGTCCTCAGCGCCTGCCTCGACGCCGATCTCGAGAACAAGCAGCGTGATGGCGATCGCGAACACCCCGTCGCTGAACGCCTCCATTCGGGCGGTCCGCAAGCTCGGTCGTCGGCCTGCCTCGGGCTCCTTGTCAGCCATGATCAAATCTGCCCTCCCCCAAGAACGACGCTGGGAGTTCGATCATTGGGACGCTTGGATGTGAGCGTAATTTGTCGCCGCGCATTCTTCGGGCGGAACGTCGTCCAGCCAGCTGTGCAATCGTCAACTGTGAACCCGGTCGAGCCATTCGTTCGCCGAGTGTTCGACCTCGTCGATGGTCCAACAACGCGGTTCCCAGGAATGGTCTGCGGCGGCCACCGCCGACGCGGATGGCTAAAGACCAGGTCAACGAGCGTTTCCGGTAGTGCCCCCGGCAGGATTCGAACCTGCGGCCTTCTGCTCCGGAGGCAGACGCTCTATCCCCTGAGCTACGGGGGCGCGTATGACATGCTGCGCCAAATGGGCCAGCACAGCGTAACGCATCGCGGGCACCGGGAACGGATTCGGGGGCTGACCACCCAAGACCATAGGATGGACCACCGTGACCCCCGCTGACCTCGCCGAGCTGCTCAAGACCACCACCGCCGCGGTGCTGGCCGAGCGTGGCCTGGACACCTCAGCCGTGCCGGCCACCGTCACCGTCGAGCGTCCGCGCAACCCCGAGCACGGCGACTACGCCACCAACCTCGCCCTGCAGCTCGGTAAGAAGGTCGGCGTCAACCCGCGTGAGCTGGCCGGATGGCTGGCCGGAGCGCTCGCCGCCCACGACGGCATCGCCGCCGCCGACGTCGCCGGGCCCGGGTTCGTCAACCTGCGCCTGGAAGCGTCCGCGCAGAACACCATCGTCAGCAACGTGCTGACCGCCGGCGCGCGCTACGGGCACTCCGACGCCCTCGCCGGCCAGCGGATCAACCTCGAGTTCGTCTCGGCCAACCCCACCGGACCGATCCACATCGGCGGGACCCGCTGGGCCGCCGTCGGTGACGCGCTGGGCCGGCTGCTGTCCACCCAGGGCGCCGATGTCACCCGGGAGTACTACTTCAACGACCACGGCGCCCAGATCGACCGGTTCACCAACTCGTTGATCGCCGCCGCCAAGGGGGAACCCACCCCCGACGACGGGTACGCCGGCGACTACATCAAGGACATCGCCGCGCAGGTGCTCGCCAAGGAGCCCGACGCGCTGCGCCTGCCCGACGACCAGATGCGCGAGACGTTCCGCGCCATCGGCGTCGACCTGATGTTCAACCACATCAAGCAGTCGCTGCACGAGTTCGGCACCGACTTCGACGTCTACACCCACGAAGACTCGATGCACACCTCCGGGCGGGTCGAGCAGGCCATTGCCCGCCTCCGCGAGGCCGGCAGCATCTACGAGAAGGACGGCGCGGTCTGGCTGCGCACCACCGACTACGGCGACGACAAGGACCGTGTCGTCATCAAGAGCGATGGCGCCCCGGCCTACATCGCCGCCGACATCGCCTACTACCTCGACAAGCGCGAACGCGGTTTTGACCTGTGCATCTACATGCTCGGCGCCGACCATCACGGCTACATCGCCCGGCTCAAGGCCGTCGCCGCGGCGCTCGGTGAGGACCCCGCCACCGTCGAGGTGCTCATCGGCCAGATGGTCAACCTGGTCCGCGACGGGCAGCCGGTGCGGATGAGTAAGCGGGCGGGCACGGTGATCACCCTCGATGACCTGGTCGAAGCCATCGGCGTCGACGCCGCCCGGTACTCGCTGATCCGGTCGTCGGTCGACAGCCCGATCGACATCGACCTCGAGCTGTGGTCCTCGGCGTCGAACGAAAACCCGGTCTACTACGTGCAATACGCCCACGCGCGGTTGTGCGCCCTGGCCCGCAACGCCGCCGAGCTCGGCGTGTCCGCCGACACCTCGCACCTGGAGCTGCTGACCCACGACAAGGAAGGCACACTGATCCGCAACATCGGTGAGTTCCCGCGCGTGCTGAAAACCGCTGCGACCCTGCGTGAACCGCACCGGGTGTCGCGTTATCTCGAGGACCTGGCAGGCGACTATCACCGGTTCTACGACTCCTGCCGGGTCCTGCCGCAAGGCGACGAAGCGCCGAACGAGCTGCACAGTGCCCGGCTGGCGCTGTGCCAGGCCACCCGGCAGGTCATCGCCAACGGCCTAGGCATCCTCGGCGTCACCGCACCGGAGCGCATGTGATCGCCCATCCCGCCGGACCCCGCCACGCCGAAGAGGTGCACCACGGCGGCGCTCCGCCGCGTCCGCAGTCCCCGGATGAAATGCTGATGCTCGCTCCGAATGTATGGCCGCGCAACGCTGTTCGCGGCGAGGACGGCGTGGTGTCCATCGCCGGGGTACCGGTCACCGACGTCGCCGCGGAGTTCGGGACGCCGGTCTTTGTGATCGACGAGGACGACTTCCGTTCCCGTTGCCGCGAGATCGCGGCGGCCTTCGGCGGGGGAGAGAACGTACGCTACGCCGCCAAGGCGTTCCTGTGCACCGAGATCGCCCGCTGGGTCGACGAGGAAGGACTCGCGCTCGACGTGGCCAGCGGCGGCGAGCTCGCCGTCGCCCTGCACGCCCGCTTCCCGGCCGAGCGAATCGCGTTGCACGGCAACAACAAATCCATCGACGAACTGACCGCCGCCGTGAAGGCCGGAGTGGGACACGTCGTCGTGGACTCGATGATCGAGATCGACCGCCTCGACGAGATCGCCGGCGCCGCGGGCGTCGTGCAGGACGTCCTGGTGCGTGTCACCGTCGGCGTCGAAGCCCACACTCACGAATTCATCTCCACCGCACACGAAGACCAGAAGTTCGGCCTGTCGCTGGCCACCGGCGCCGCGATGGACGCGGTGCGACGGGTCTTCGCCACCGACCATCTGCGGCTGGTCGGCCTGCACAGCCACATCGGTTCGCAGATCTTCGACGTCGCGGGCTTCGAATTGGCCGCGCACCGGGTCATCGGGCTGCTGCGCGACGTGGTCGCCGAGTTCGGCGTCGACAAGACGTCACAGATGTCGACCGTCGACCTCGGTGGGGGACTGGGCATCTCGTATCTGCCACAGGACGACCCGCCGCCGGTGGCCGAACTCGCCGCCAAGCTGAGCGCCATCGTCCGCGACGAGTCGGCGGCGGTCGGGCTGCCCACGCCGCGGCTGGTCGTCGAACCGGGTCGCGCCATCGCCGGTCCCGGCACCATCACGCTGTATCGGGTCGGGACGGTCAAAGACGTCGCGGTCTCCTCCGACAGATACCGTCGCTATGTCAGCGTCGACGGCGGGATGAGCGACAACATCCGCACGTCGCTCTACGGCGCGGAATACGACGCCCGGCTCGTGTCCCGGGCCAGCAACACCGCGGCGAGGCTCGGTCGGATTGTCGGAAAGCACTGCGAGAGCGGCGATATCGTGGTACGCGATACCTGGGTGCCCGACGACATCGAACCGGGCGACCTACTGGGGGTGGCGGCCACCGGCGCATATTGCTATTCGATGTCGAGCCGGTACAACCTGATCGGTCGCCCCGCCGTGGTGGCCGTGCGCGTCGGGCAAGCCCGCCTGATCCTGCGCCGGGAGACGGTCGACGACCTACTGAGTCTGGAAGTGAGGTAAGCGATGACCAGCCACGAAAGGCCCATCGGGGTAGCGGTCCTCGGACTCGGCAACGTCGGAAGCCAAGTCGTGCGCATCATTCAGGACAGCGCCGACGATCTCGCCGCCCGCATCGGTGCTCCGCTGGTGCTGCGAGGCGTCGGGGTCCGACGCGTGGCCGATGACCGCGGCGTGCCCGTCGACATGCTCACCGACAACATCGAAGAGCTCGTCTCCCGCGACGACGTCGACATCGTCGTCGAGCTGATGGGGCCGGTCGAACCCGCCCGCAAGGCCATCCTGTCGGCGCTGGAACAACGGAAGTCGGTGGTCACCGCCAACAAGGCACTGATGGCCGTGTCGACCGGTGAACTCGCCCAAGCCGCCGAACACGCCCATGTGGACCTGTATTTCGAAGCGTCGGTGGCCGGCGCGATCCCCGTCATCCGTCCGCTGACCCAATCGCTGGCCGGGGACACCGTGCTGCGGGTGGCAGGCATCGTCAACGGCACCACCAACTACATCCTGTCCGAGATGGACAGCACGGGCGCCGATTACGAGAGCGCCTTGGCCGATGCCAGTGCCCTGGGCTACGCCGAAGCCGATCCGACCGCCGACGTGGAGGGCTATGACGCCGCCGCCAAGGCCGCGATCCTGGCCTCGATCGCCTTTCACACCCGCGTCACCGCCGACGACGTCTACCGCGAAGGCATCACCAAAGTCACCCCCGCCGACTTCGCGTCGGCGCGTGCGCTCGGCTGCACCATCAAACTGCTCGCGATCTGTGAGCGGTTGACCTCAGATGAAGGCCAACAACGAATTTCGGCCCGGGTCTATCCCGCGCTGGTGCCGTTGGATCATCCGCTGGCCACCGTCAACGGCGCGTTCAACGCGGTGTTCGTGGAGGCGGAGGCCGCCGGCCAGCTGATGTTCTATGGGCAGGGCGCGGGCGGGGCTCCCACCGCGTCGGCGGTGATGGGCGATGTCGTGATGGCCGCGCGCAACCGCGTCCAGGGCGGCCGCGGCCCCCGTGAATCCAGATACGCCAAGCTGCCGATCTCGCCGATCGGGTTTATCCCGACGCGCTACTACGTCAACATGAACGTCACCGATCAGCCGGGTGTATTGTCCGCTGTCGCAGCTGAATTCGCCAAGCGGGAGGTCAGCATCGCCGTGGTCCGCCAGGAGGAGATGGTCGACGACGACGGTCAACGCTGCGGCGCCCGCATCGTCGTCGTCACCCACCAGGCCACCGATGCAGCACTGTCGGAGACCGTCGCCGCGCTCGCCGACCTCGACGTGGTGCAGAGGATCAACAGCGTGCTGCGCATGGAAGGGGCCACGAATGAGTAGCGCACCGCCCACGGCCGTGCACCGGCCCTGGCCCGGGTTGATCGCCGCCTACCGCGACCGTCTCCCGGTGCAGGACGACTGGACCCCGATCACGCTGCGGGAGGGCGGCACCCCGCTGCTGCCTGCCCCCCGGCTCTCCGAATACACCGGCTGCACTGTGCATCTGAAGGTCGAGGGGCTCAACCCGACCGGCTCGTTCAAGGACCGCGGCATGACCATGGCCGTCACCGAGGCGGTGGCCCGCGGACAGCAGGCCGTGCTGTGCGCCTCCACCGGCAACACGTCGGCGTCGGCCGCCGCCTATGCCGCGCGAGCCGGTATCACCTGCGCGGTCCTGGTTCCGCAGGGCAAGATCGCCATGGGCAAGCTGGCGCAGGCCGTCATACACGGCGCCAAGATCATCCAGGTCGACGGCAACTTCGACGACTGCCTGGAACTCGCGCGCAAGCTCACCGCGGACTTCCCGACCGTCTCGCTGGTCAACTCCGTGAACCCGTTCCGCATCGAGGGCCAGAAGACCGCGGCGTTCGAGATCGCCGACGCGCTGGGGACCGCGCCGGACGTGCACGCGCTGCCCGTCGGCAATGCCGGCAACATCACCGCGTACTGGAAGGGCTACACCGAATACCACCGCGACGGCTTGTCCGACCGGCTGCCCCGGATGCTGGGCACCCAGGCCGCGGGAGCCGCACCGCTGGTGCACGGTGCCCCGGTGAGCGACCCGGAGACCATCGCCACCGCGATCCGGATCGGCTCGCCGGCGTCGTGGGACACCGCCGTGGCGGCCCAACAACAGTCCGGGGGCCGCTTCCTGGCCGCCACCGACGAAGAGATCCTGGCCGCCTACCACCTGGTGGCGCGCACCGAGGGGGTCTTCGTCGAGCCGGCGTCCGCGGCCAGCATCGCCGGACTGCTCAAGTCCGTCGAAGACGGCTGGGTCGCCAAGGGTTCCACGGTGGTGTGCACCGTCACCGGTAACGGGCTCAAGGACCCCGACACCGCGTTGAAAGGAATGCCGACCGTCACGCCCGTTCCCGTCGATCCGATCGCCGTGGTCGAGAAGCTCGGCCTGGCTTAGCAGGTGACCCCCCAGTGACGACGACGCTGCCGGCCGGGCTGACGGCGACCGCCGTGGTCGCTGCGTCCAGCGCCAACCTCGGACCCGGTTTCGACAGCCTCGGTGTCGCGCTGGGCCTCTACGACGAGATCGTCGTGGAGACAGTGGCATCCGGGCTGAGCGTCAGCGTCGAGGGCGAAGGGTCTGGCCAGGTGCCCCTGGACGCATCGCATCTGGTGGTGCGCGCGGTCGAGCGCGGATTGCAGGCGGCCGGGGCCGCCGTCCCGGGCATGATTGTGCGGTGCCGCAACGACATTCCGCACTCCCGCGGGCTGGGCTCGTCTGCCGCTGCGGTGGTCGGTGGGCTGGCCGCGGTCAACGGCCTTGTCAGCCAAGCAGGTTCGACGCCGCTGACCGAAGACCAACTGATCCAGTTGTCCTCGGAGTTCGAGGGTCATCCCGACAACGCGTCGGCTGCCGTGCTCGGCGGCGGGGTGGTCTCCTGGACCGAGGCTGACCGGCCGCGGCCGCGATACGCTGCCGTTCCGCTGCGCTTGCACCGCGATATCCATCTGTTCACCGCGATTCCCCAGCAGCGTTCGTCGACCGCCGAAACCCGGGTGCTGCTTCCCGAGCAGGTCAACCACACCGACGCGCGGTTCAACGTCAGCCGCGCCGCGCTTCTGGTGGTCGCGCTCACCCAGCGGCCCGACCTGCTGATGACGGCCACCGAGGACGTCCTGCACCAACCGCAGCGCGCCGAGGCCATGCCGGGGTCCGCGGAATACCTACAGGTACTGCGGCGTTGTGGCATTGCAGCGGTGCTTTCCGGGGCCGGGCCATCGATTCTGGCGTTGTGTACACAACCAGAGTTGCCGGCAGAAGCCCTCGAATTCGGTGCCGCGTCCGGGTTCACCGTCAGTGAGATGGCTGTTGGTGACGGTGTCCGCTGGACGTCGGGCGTGGCCGTTCGGAGCTAGTTTGCAACACGGTTCGCACGCGTGTTTCTTGCTTCCGGCTTCGATGCGCGTTATTCTCGCTTTTGTCCAGCAATCGCAGCGTCTCTGCCTGCGCCGACACTAGGACACCACTCATTTTCCCCGTGACTTACCCATGGGCTGACGGTTCGTCGGATATCGGCGAATCCCGGCAATCACCGTTGCACACGCAATGGTGGGGCCCACGCGTTGAGCGGATCAGCTGAACGCAACGAATCCCCGCATGACTCGAACAGCGAGGGAGAGAAAGGACATCCGTGACTGATACGGACCTCATCACGGCTGATGGCAGCAGCGACGACTCCGCGCTGTCGAACACCGTGAAATCAGAAAACCCCGCGGCAGGAGATGCGCCCACCAGCGCGTCCGCCGGGGAGGCTGCGCCAGCCGCCGATGTTGCATCTGGCAACCGGAGCGGCTCGCTTTCCAGCATGGTGCTGCCGGAGTTGCGCGCGTTGGCCAAGGAGATCGGCATCGACGGCGCGTCGGGAATGCGCAAGAGCGAACTCGTCGCCGCGATACGTGATCGCCGTGGCCAGGCCAACGGCCGGGTCGGCGGCGATGCCGCGCCCGCCGGAGGCGACGCGCCGGCCACCGCCGAGGCGCCCGCGAGCCAGAAGACAGCCGAGAAGGCCGACTCGAGCGCCGACGACGGTGGCGACGACCAGTCGACGCGTCAGCGCCGTGACCGCCGCGGCGCCAGCCGCGGTGCGGGAGCGCCGGCCGGACCCGAGCAGAGCGGTCAGGACACCAAGTCCGACACCAAGCAGGACACCAAGTCCGACACCAAGCAGGACACCAAGTCCGACAACAAGTCCGATCAGGACAGCAAGTCCGACACCAAGTCCGATGGCGATCAGCAGGGCGGCCAGCAGAACCGCGGCGGCTCGAACGACGACGACGGCGAGAGCCGTGGCGGCCGACGGGGCCGCCGGTTCCGTGACCGTCGGCGCCGGGAGCGCGGCGGGGGCGACGGCGACACCGAGCTGCGCGAGGACGACGTCGTACAGCCCGTCGCGGGCATCCTCGATGTGCTCGACAACTACGCGTTCGTCCGGACCTCCGGCTACCTCGCCGGCCCCAACGACGTGTACGTCTCGATGAACATGGTGCGCAAGAACGGCCTGCGCCGCGGCGACGCGGTCACCGGTGCCGTTCGGGTACCCAAGGAAGGCGAAGGCGGCGGGCAGAATCCGCGGCAGAAGTTCAACCCGCTGGTGCGACTCGACACGGTCAACGGCAAGCCCGTCGAGGAGGCCAAGAAGCGACCCGAGTTCAACAAGCTCACACCCCTGTACCCGAACCAACGGCTGCGGTTGGAGACCACACCCGACCGGCTGACCACGCGCGTCATCGACCTGATCATGCCGATCGGCAAGGGGCAGCGCGCACTGATCGTGTCGCCGCCGAAGGCCGGTAAGACCACGATCCTGCAGGACATCGCCAACGCGATCACGACCAACAACCCGGAATGCCACCTGATGGTGGTGCTCGTCGACGAGCGTCCGGAAGAGGTCACCGACATGCAGCGCTCGGTCAAGGGTGAGGTCATCGCCTCGACCTTCGACCGCCCGCCGTCAGACCACACCCAGGCCGCCGAGCTGGCCATCGAGCGGGCCAAGCGCCTGGTCGAGCAGGGCAAGGACGTCGTCGTCCTGCTCGACTCGATCACCCGGCTGGGCCGCGCGTACAACAACGCGTCACCGGCATCCGGGCGCATCCTGTCCGGCGGTGTGGACTCGACCGCGCTGTATCCGCCGAAGCGGTTCCTCGGCGCCGCGCGGAACATCGAAGAGGGTGGCTCGCTGACGATCATCGCCACCGCGATGGTGGAGACCGGTTCCACCGGCGACACGGTGATCTTCGAGGAGTTCAAGGGCACCGGCAACGCCGAGCTCAAGCTCGACCGCAAGATCGCCGAACGCCGCGTGTTCCCGGCAGTCGATGTCAACCCGTCCGGCACCCGCAAGGACGAGCTGCTGCTCTCGCCGGATGAGTTCGCGATCGTGCACAAGCTGCGCCGCGTGCTGTCCGGTCTTGACCCGCATCAGGCCATCGACCTGCTGATGAGCCAGCTGCGCAAGACCAAGAACAACTACGAGTTCCTGGTCCAGGTCTCCAAGACCGCCCCCGGCGTCGACAACGAATAACGGGCGACTTCGGCGTCGTTCGTCACGGTCAGGGTGACGAACCGCGCCGAAGTCACACCGCGGCGGGGTCGGCCCGCAACCCGGGCATGACGTAGCGGCGCACGTGCGTCAACACCGCGTCGTCGTCACCGGGATCGAGTGTCTCGCCAGGCACGGTGGCAAGCGAAATCAGCACCCGCGCAACCCATTCCGATGCCTCAGCGACGTCGACGTCGGCGTGGATCTCGCCGTTGTCGCGCGCAGCGATCAAATAGCGCGACCAGAAGTCGGCCAGGTCGGGCACCAATCCCTGCACGCCGGCGCCGGCGCAGGCGGCGAACTCGTCGGGTTCGTCGATCCGCAGCTTCATCAACAGCGCCCCGGGGTCGTCGTAGGCGCTGCGGCCGTGCCGGATGCCCGCGACGATCTGGCGGTCCAGTCCCTCGACCCGCTCGAGCATGGCGTGCGCCTCGGACCAGAAGGCGTCGTTGAGCCGCACGATCGCGGCGCCCAACAGCGTGACTTTGTCGGGGAAGTGCCGGTATAACCAACCCCGTGATATCCCGGCGACCTCGGCCACCTCGGAGACGGTCGTCGCCCGAATACCCTTGGCGCGCAGACAGACTTCCGCGGCGTCGATCAACCGATCGCGGACGTTCTTGGTCGCGGTGCTGCTCGTCACCGGTCGCCCTTCTGTCGTTTCCGCCGTGCTGCGCATTGACGACATTCTGACATGGTAGACACAATTGGAAATCTGTTCACTGTCGAGAGGTGACCATGGCGGACACACTCCAGCAGCTCCTTCGTGAGCGCGCCGAGCAGGACACCGTCGCGGTGAAGCACGGCGACCGCACGTGGACATGGCGCGAGCACGTGGCCGACGCCGGCGCGCAGGCCGCCGCACTGATCGGCGCGGCGGATCCGAACCGTCCGCTGCACGTCGGTGTGCTGCTCGGCAACACCCCGGAGATGCTGACCGCACTGGCCGCCGCGGCGCTGGGCGGTTATGTGCTGTGCGGTATCAACACCACCCGTCGCGGTGAGGCGCTCGCCCGCGACATCGCCAAGGTCGAATGCCAGTTCCTCATCACCGATGCCGAGCACCGGCATCTGCTCGACGGCCTTGACCTGCCGGGCGTCACCGTGTTCGACACCACCGACCCCCGGTGGGCGCAACTGCAAACGGGCGCGCCGCCGCTGAGCCCCACGCGCGAGGCCGCCCCCGACGACACGTTCATGATGATCTTCACCTCCGGCACCAGCGGAAACCCCAAGGCCGTCCAGGTGGCCAACGCCATGGTGCTGTTCGCGGGCACCGCGCTGGTCGACAAGTTCGGCCTCACCTCCGAAGACACCTGTTACCTGTCGATGCCGCTGTTTCATTCGAACGCCGTCGTCGGCGGCTGGGCGCCCGCGCTGGTGGCCGGCGCCTCGATGGTGCCCGCGAAATTCTCGGCGTCGCGTTTCCTGTCCGACATCCGTCGGCACGGCGCCACCTACATGAACTACGTCGGCAAACCGCTGGCTTACGTGCTGGCGACCCCGGAGCGGCCCGACGACAGCGACAACCCGTTGCGCGTGGCGTTCGGAAACGAAGCCACCGACCGCGACATCGAGGAGTTCGGGCGCCGGTTCGGCGTCACCGTCGACGACGGATTCGGGTCCACCGAGAACGCCGTGATCATCACCCGAACCCCCGACACCCCGAAAGGCTCCGTCGGCAAAGGGTTTCCGGGTGTGGCGATCTACAACAGCGAAACCGTGACCGAGTGCCCCCCGGCGGTGTTCGACGCCAACGGGGCGTTGCTCAACGCCGAGGAAGCCATCGGCGAGTTGGTCAACACTTCGGGCACCGGGTTCTTCTCGGGTTACTACAACGATGAGGAGGCCAACGCCGAACGCATCCGCCACGGCATGTACTGGTCGGGGGATTTGGCCTACCGCGACGCCGACGGTTTCATCTACCTCGCTGGGCGTACCGCCGACTGGATGCGCGTGGACGGCGAGAACATGACGACCGCGCCGATCGAGCGCATCCTGCTGCGGCTGGCGCCGATCAACCGCGTCGCGGTCTATCCGGTGCCCGACGAACTGGTCGGCGATCAGGTGATGGCGGCCATCGTGCTGCAGGACGACGCCGACCTCACCCCACAGCAGTTCGAGGAGTTTCTGGCCGCCCAGAGCGACCTCTCGCCGAAGGCGTGGCCGCGTTACGTCTGGATCGCCGACGATCTGCCGAGCACGGCGACCAACAAGATCCTCAAGCGCGACTTGATCGCGCGCGGCACCGACCCCGACGGGCGGACGTTGTGGCGGCGCGACGGCGGCAGGTTCCATCTATACCCTGACCAGCGTCGGCAGCCGGAATAACGTCGGCCGGGCGGGCGTTTAGGCTGCAGGCGGCCAAACTGGCATAATGGACCGTCGACCCTCGGTTCCGGTTCACGCCTCACCTTCATCGAATTTCTTGAAGGGGCGACCCGGGCCCACGATCGAAGAGGAAGCCATGAAGACGGGTATTCACCCTGACTACGTCGAGACCACGGTGCATTGCGGCTGTGGCAACACATTCACCACGCGCAGCACCAAGAAGAGCGGGCAGATCCACGTCGAGGTCTGCTCGCAGTGTCATCCGTTCTACACCGGTAAGCAGAAGATCCTCGACAGCGGCGGCCGCGTCGCCCGCTTCGAGAAGCGCTACGGCAAGCGCAAGGCGGGCGAGAACAACGCCGGTGAGAACAAGGCCGGTGACAACAACTCAGCCGACAAATAGCTGCCTTTCCGGCGCCCGTTCTTGCCGCCCAGGCGGCCAGGCCGGGCGCCGGTTCGCGTGTGAGGGAAGGACGTCGACGTGACGGACAACGGGACGGCGATCGACGCCGTGCTGGCCGAGCACGCCGACCTCGAACGCCAGCTGTCCGACCCCAACCTGCACGCCGACGCGGCCCAGGCACGCAAGGTGGGCCGACGGTTCGCCCAGGTGTCACCGATCGTGGCGACCTACCGCAAGCTGGAGGCGGCGCGCGGTGATCTGGAGGCGGCCCGCGAACTCGCCGCCGACGATCCGTCGTTCGCCGCGGAAGTCGAGGAGCTCACCGCCACGGTGGCCGAGCTCGACACCCACCTCACCGACCTGTTGGCGCCCCGCGACCCGCACGACCCCGACGACATCGTCATGGAGGTCAAATCCGGGGAGGGCGGCGAGGAGTCCGCGCTCTTCGCCGCGGATCTGGCCCGAATGTACATCCGGTACGCCGAGCGGCGCGGTTGGACGGTGACCGTGCTCGACGAAACCTTCTCCGATCTCGGCGGCTACAAGGACGTCACGCTGTCCATCCGGAGCAAGGGCGACTCCGCCGACGGGGTCTGGTCGCGGCTGAAGTTCGAAGGTGGCGTGCACCGCGTGCAGCGTGTACCCGTGACCGAGTCGCAGGGCCGGGTACACACGTCGGCGGCCGGCGTGCTGGTGTACCCCGAACCCGAGGAGATCGAAGAGGTCCAGATCGACGAGTCCGACCTCCGCATCGACGTCTACCGATCGTCGGGAAAGGGTGGCCAGGGCGTCAACACCACCGACTCCGCGGTGCGCATCACCCACCTGCCCACCGGCATCGTCGTCACCTGCCAGAACGAACGCTCACAGTTGCAGAACAAGGCGCGCGCGCTGCAGGTGCTCGCCGCGCGGCTCAAGGCCATGGCCGAAGAGCAGGCCCAGGCCGACGCGTCGGCCGACCGCGCCAGCCAGATCCGCACCGTCGACCGCAGCGAGCGCATCCGCACCTACAACTTCCCCGAGAACCGGATCGCCGATCACCGCATCAACTACAAGGCGCACAACCTCGATCAGGTACTCGACGGTGACCTCGACCCGCTGTTCGACGCGCTGGCCGCCGCCGACAAGCAAGCCAGGCTGCAGGCGACGACATGATGCTCCGCGAGGTGATCGACGCCGCTGAGGCGGCGCTCGCCGACGCGGGGGTCGCATCGCCGCGCGCCGATGCGGAACTGCTCGCCGCCCACGCCGCGGGCACCGACCGCGGACGGCTCGCGCTCACCCGGCCCGATCCCGCGTTCGTCGATCGCTACCGCGGGCTCGTCGCCCGACGGGCCAAACGAGTGCCGTTGCAGCACATCACCGGCAGCGCGGCGTTCGGACCGGTCACCGTCAGCGTCGGGCCCGGCGTGTTCATTCCCAGGCCGGAGACCGAGTCGCTGCTGGAATGGGCTGTGGCACAACCGTTGTTGCGCGAACGTTCCGTACCGCTCGAATTTCCGGGAGAAATTCGAGCGGTAAGGAACGTTCGGCCCCCGGTGATCGTCGATCTGTGCACCGGCTCCGGTGCCTTGGCGCTGGCGCTCGCGAAGGCCGTGCCCGGCGCGCGCGTCATCGCCGTGGATGACTCCGACGACGCGCTCGACTATGCCCGCCGCAACCTGGCAGGCACCGGTGTCGAACTGATTCGCGCCGACGTGACCCAGCCCGGTCTGCTGCCCGAATTCGACGGGCAAGTCGATCTCGTGGTTGCCAACCCCCCGTACATTCCTGAGGGAGCCGAACTGGAAGCCGAAGTGGCCGAACATGATCCAGCGCATGCGCTGTTCGGCGGACCCGACGGGATGGTGGTCATCAACGCCGTCATAGACCTCGCTGGACGGTGGCTGAGCGACGGCGGTCGGTGCGCGGTGGAACACGACGACACCACGTCGGCGCGCACCGTCGACGCGTTCAGCCGGACCGGTCAGTTCGACTCGGTCACCGCCCGTCACGACCTGGCCGGACGGCCCCGGTTCGTCACCGCGACCCGCAACCGCAGGCAGGAAGGGACCGGTCATGGCCGAGCTGTTTGACTGCACCGACCCTGACCAGCGCGCGGCCGGAATCGCCTCGGCCATAAGTGCTTTGAAGGGCGGTCAGCTTGTCGTGCTGCCCACCGACACGGTGTACGGCATCGGCGCGGACGCCTTCGACAACGACGCCGTCGCTGCCTTGCTGGCCGCCAAGGGCCGTGGTCGCGACATGCCGGTACCGGTGCTCGTCGGGTCTTGGCACACGATCGAGGGGCTGGTGTACAACGTTCCGGCGGCCGCGCGTGAACTCATCCGCGCGTTCTGGCCAGGGGCGCTGAGCCTCGTGGTGCGTCAAGCCCCGTCGCTGCAATGGGATCTCGGTGACGCACACGGCACCGTCATGCTGCGCATGCCGCTGCACCCGGTGGCCATCGAGTTGCTGCGCGAGGTCGGACCGATGGCGGTGTCGAGCGCGAACACCTCGGGTCGGCCGCCCGCCGTCACGGTCGCGGAGGCGCGCGACCAACTCGGCGAGCGGGTGCAGGTCTACCTCGACGCCGGGCCCTCCGCGCAGCAGTCCGCCTCGACCATCGTCGACCTCACCGGGGCGAGCCCGCGGGTGCTGCGCCAGGGCCCGATCACGGTGGAGGCCGTCGCCAAGGTTCTCGACACGGACCCCTCGGCGCTGACGGAATGAGCTGAGCCGACGTGGCATACGGTGCATCGATGGGCTACGCGACCGACACCGTGCTCGCGCTCAACGAGCGCGGCGCGGGGGTCCCGCTTCGCGAACTGGCCCTCGTCGGGCTGACCGCGGCGATCATCACCTACTTCGCGACCGGCTGGGTCCGGGTGCTGGCCCGGCGGTTCGGCGCCGTGGCCTACCCGCGTGAGCGCGACGTGCATCTGCAGCCGACCCCGCGAATGGGTGGGTTGGCAATGTATGTCGGGGTGGTGGCGGCCGTGTTGCTGGCATCGCAGCTGCCCGCGTTGACGCGGGGCTTCGTCTACTCGTCGGGGATGCCCGCGGTGGTGGTGGCAGGCGGGTTGATCATGGCCATCGGGCTGATCGACGACCGTTGGGGACTCGACGCGCTGACGAAGTTCGCCGGCCAGATCACCGCCGCCAGCGTGTTGGTCACCATGGGGGTCGCCTGGAGCGTGCTGTACATCCCGTTCGGTGGCGTCGGCACCATCGTGCTCGACCAGGTGTCGTCGATCCTGCTCACGCTCGCGCTGACCGTGGCGGTCGTCAACGCCATGAACTTCGTCGACGGGCTCGACGGGCTGGCCGCCGGCCTCGGGCTGATCACCGCGTCGGCGATCTGCATCTTCTCGATCGGGCTGCTGCGCGATCACGGCGGCGACGTGCTGTTCTATCCGCCCGCCGTCATTTCGGTGGTGCTCGCCGGCGCCTGCCTGGGCTTCCTGCCTCACAATTTCCACCCCGCCAAGATCTTCATGGGCGACTCCGGTTCGATGCTGATCGGTTTGATGCTCGCGGCGGCGTCGACCACGGCGGCAGGGCCCATCTCGCAGACCGCATACGGTGCGCGCGACGTGTTCGCGCTGCTGTCGCCGTTCTTGTTGGTCGTGGCGGTGATGTTCGTGCCCGCGTTGGACATGCTGCTGGCGATCGTGCGCCGCACCCGCGCCGGCCGCAGCCCGTTCAGCCCGGACAAGATGCACCTGCATCACCGGCTGCTTCAGATCGGCCACTCGCATCGGCGGGTCGTCCTGCTCATCTACCTCTGGGTCGGCATCGTCGCCCTGGGTGCGGCCAGCACGATCTTCTTCGATCCGCGCTACAGCGGGGTGGTCATGCTGGCGGCGATTCTGGTCGCGATCGTCGTCACGGTGATCCCCCTCCTGCGGCGCCGAAACGGCCAGTGGGCCGAGGTATACGACGGTAAGTAGTAGGCCCCGTTTTAGGCCTTCGACCATGTGTTAGGGTGAAAAATCAGAACCCGAAAAACCTCGCGGGTTGCCGGCCCCGGACCCCTCGGTTCACGGCCGAGCGGACCGGTACAACGACCGACAAAGGGAGCTGCCGCTTGGGTGAATCCAGTGCGCCGGACACGCTCCGATACGCTCATGGCGCCAAGCACTGGAACGTTGGATCATTCGGCAACTTCTGGGACCGCGGGATCGAGGTGACTTTGTGACGACGCCAGCGCACGACGCGCCGTTGGTACTGCCGTCGGTTGCGTTCCGGCCGTTGCGCCTGGCGGCAATCTGCGCGGTGCTCGCCGGACTCGGCACATTGGCGGCGGCGCTTCTCGGCCACCTGATGGTCGGGGTGTTCTTCGGGATCGGCCTCGCGCTCGGTCTGGTGAACGCCCTCCTGGTGCGGCGGTCGGCCACCAACATCACGTCGCAGCCCCATCCGCTGAAAAGCAAGATGGCGCTGAATTCCGCGACGCGCCTGATGATCTTGACCATCATCGGGCTCGCCATCGCGTTCATCTTCCGGCCCGCTGGTCTCGGCGTCGTCTTCGGCATGGCCCTGTTCCAGATGCTGCTCGTCTTCACAACCACGCTGCCCGTGGCGAAGAAACTGCGGGCGGGCGGCGCCGCTGACGGATTCGAAGGGGAACCCACACAGCAATGACCCAGAACATCCTGGCCGCCGACTCCGGAATCCACGTCGGCACGCACACCACCGCCAACTGGTTCGGGCTGACGGTCAACACCGACACGATGTTGTCCGCCACCATCGCCGCGGTGATCGTGCTGGCGCTCGCGTTCTATCTCCGCGCCAAGGTCACCTCCACCGGCGTCCCCACCGGTGTTCAGTTGTTCTGGGAAGGCATTACGATCCAGGCGCGCAACCAGATCGAGTCGGCGATCGGGATGCGTATCGCGCCGTTCGTGCTGCCGCTCGCGGTGACGCTGTTCGCCTACATCCTCATCGCCAACTGGCTGTCGGTGTTCCCGTGGCAGTACTCGGACGAGACCGGCATCCATGAGCTGCTCAAGCCGGCCGCCGCCGACATCAACTTCGTGCTGGCGCTGGGCCTGTTCGTGTTCATCTGCTACCACGCGGCCGGCTTCTGGCGCCGCGGCCTCATCGGCCACCCGCTGCGGCTGCTCAAGGGGCACGTGGCCTTCCTGGCGCCGATCAACCTCGTCGAAGAGATCGCCAAGCCGATCTCACTGTCCTTGCGACTTTTCGGCAACGTGTTCGCCGGCGGCATCATGGTCACGATCATCGCGTTGTTCCCGGCCTACATCATGTGGGCGCCCAACGCGCTGTGGAAGTCTTTCGAACTGTTCATCGGTGCCATCCAGGCGTTCATCTTCGCGCTGCTGACGATCCTGTACTTCGGTCAGTCCATGGAGCTCGAAGACGAACACCACTAACCCGTAAACGCTCGACAACCTGGTAGGACCGCTACCAGTTATCAAGGAGGATAAAAGGAATGGATCCCACTATCGCTGCTGGCGCACTCATTGGCGGCGGTCTTCTCTTGGGTGGCGGCGCTGTAGGTGCTGCCATCGGTGACGGTGTCGTCGGCAGTGCTTTGGTCAACGGCGTAGCGCGG
Source organism: Mycolicibacterium pulveris (assembly GCF_010725725.1). Lineage (NCBI taxonomy): Bacteria > Bacillati > Actinomycetota > Actinomycetes > Mycobacteriales > Mycobacteriaceae > Mycobacterium > Mycolicibacterium pulveris. The sequence continues at coordinate 3,841,797 of NZ_AP022599.1, forward strand.
CAGCCGGAGGCCCAGGGCAGGCTCTTCGTGCCGTTCTTCATCACCGTTGGTCTGGTGGAGGCCATGTACTTCATCAACCTGGCCTTCATGGCGCTGTTCGTCTTCGCCACCCCGGTCGGCTAGTCGACGCCATGGTGGACCTCAGCACTACCGTCTTGGCGGCAGAGGAAGGTAGCGGCAACTTCCTGCTGCCCAACGGCACCTTCTTCTTCGTGCTGATCCTCTTCCTGATCGTGCTCGGCGTGATCAGCAAATGGGTTGTGCCGCCGATCAGCAAGGTGCTGCACGAGCGCGAGGCGATGATCGCCAAGACGGTCGAAGACAACCGGCGCGCAGCACAACTACGCGCTGCTGCCGAAGCCGATTACCTCAAGGTGATGGGTGAGGCTCGCCGGGAAGCGACCGACATTCGCGAAGAGGCCCGTGCCGAGGGTCGCCAGATCGTCGAGGACGCGCGCGCCCGCGCCAACGCCGAGGTCTCGACGTTGCTCCAGCAGGCCAACACCGAACTGACCGAGCAGTCCCGCGCTTTGACCGCTGAGCTGCAGACGTCGGTGGAGACGTTGGCGGCAAGCCTGGCCAGCCGGGTGCTCGGGGTCGACGTGACCACGCGCACGGTGCCGGCCACGACGGGTCAAGGACGGTAACCCAGTGTCGACCTTCATCGGACAGCTGATCGGCTTCGCGATCATCGTCTTCGGCATCACGAAGTGGGTGGTGCCGCTGGTGCGCCGGATGATGCAGCAGCAGCAGGAGAACGTGCGCACCCAGCTCGCCGAGCACGCCGAGGCGGAGAAGAAAGTCGCGGAGGCCGATTCCGAGCACGCCAAGGCGTTGGAGGAAGCCAAGGCCGAAGCGGCCAAGGTGGTCGAGGAGGCGCGCCACGACGCCGAGAAGATCGCCGAGCAGCTGCGGAATCAAGCCGATCTTGAGCTTGAGCGCATCAAAACCCAAGGTGCACAACAAATTCAGTTGCTACGCCAGCAGCTGATTCGGGAGCTGCGCCAAAGCCTGGGTGCCGAATCCGTGCACCGCGCCGGAGATCTGGTGCGCGAGTTCGTCTCCGACTCGTCCGAGCAGTCCGCAACGGTCGACCGTTTCCTTTCCGAACTCGACGAAATGGCGCCGTCCAGCACGGTGTTCACCGATGCCGCCACGGCGAAACTGCGCGCGGCCAGCCGGGAGTCGATCACCAAGGTCGTCGATCGGTTCGATGAGACGGTTGCGGGCAGCGAGGCCGACACGCTGACCGGCTTGGCCGACGACCTGGTTTCGATCGTGAAACTGCTGCGTGCCGAAGCCGTGCTGGCCAGGCACCTGGCCGACCCGTCCGCAGACGCCGGCCCCAAGACCGCGCTGGCCGAACGGCTGCTGTCCGGCAAAGTGTCGGACTCGGCGCTGGACATCGTCAAAACCGCTGTCTCACAACGCTGGTCGACGACCTCGGATCTGGCCCACGGCTTGCAGCACATCGCCAGGCTGGCGTTGTTGGTCCGTGCCGAGCGCGAAGGCCAGATCGAGGACGTCGAAGACCAGCTCTTCCGATTCAGCCGCGTGCTGGACGCTGAACCGCGGTTGATCAGCTTGCTGAGCGACTTCACGACGCCGGCGGAGGGGCGCGTCAAGCTGCTGAACGACGTGCTGCGAGGTCGGGCGAGCAAGAACACCGCCGACCTGCTGCGCCAGACGGTCGAACTTGTGCACGGTGAGCGAGCCGATGAGGTGGTCCGCGATCTGGCGAACCTCGCGGTGTCCCGTCGCGGTGAGGTCGTCGCGCACGTCCGTGCCGCCGCGGAACTCTCCGATGCCCAGCGCAACCGGCTCACCGAGCTGCTCACCCGCATCTACGCCCATCCGGTGTCGCTTCAGCTCGATGTGGACCCGGCGCTGATCGGCGGGCTGACCATCGCCGTCGGTGACGAGGTGATCGACGGATCGCTGGCGTCGAAACTGGCCGCGGCCGAAAGCCACTTGCCCGACTGACCCGATAACACCCAAAGACCCAGGAAAAAGGAAGACGAAAAGCCATGGCAGAGTTGACGATCTCAGCGAATGAGATCCAAGGTGCGATCGAGGAGTACGTAGCCGGGTTCGAAGCCGAAACCGAGCGCGAGGAAATCGGCACCGTCATCGACGCGGGCGACGGTATCGCCCACGTCGAGGGCCTCCCGTCGGTGATGACCCAGGAGTTGCTGGAGTTCCCGGGTGGCGTGCTCGGCGTCGCGCTCAACCTCGACGAGCACAGCATCGGCGCGGTGATCCTCGGTGACTTCGAGAACATCGAGGAGGGCCAGCAGGTCAAGCGGACGGGTGACGTGCTCTCGGTGCCCGTCGGTGACGGCTTCCTCGGTCGCGTGGTCAACCCGCTGGGGCAGCCGATCGACGGTCGCGGCGACATCGACACGTCCGAGCGCCGGGCGCTCGAGCTGCAGGCGCCGTCGGTGGTGCAGCGTCAGGGTGTGAGCGAGCCGCTGCAGACGGGTATCAAGGCCATCGACTCGATGACCCCGATCGGCCGCGGGCAGCGACAGCTGATCATCGGCGACCGCAAGACCGGCAAGACGGCCGTCTGTGTCGACACCATCCTCAACCAGCGCCAGAACTGGGAGACGGGCGACCCCAATCAGCAGGTCCGCTGCGTGTACGTGGCGATCGGCCAGAAGGGCACCACCATCGCCAGCGTCCGCCGCACTCTCGAAGAGGGTGGCGCGATGGACTACACCACCATCGTCGCTGCGCCGGCGTCGGACTCGGCCGGCTTCAAATGGCTTGCGCCCTATACGGGTTCGGCCATTGCCCAGCACTGGATGTACGACGGCAAGCACGTGCTCATCGTCTTCGACGACCTGACCAAGCAGGCCGAGGCGTACCGCGCGATCTCGCTGCTGCTCCGTCGCCCGCCCGGCCGCGAGGCCTATCCCGGCGACGTGTTCTACCTGCACTCCCGGTTGCTGGAGCGCTGCGCCAAGCTCTCCGACGAACTGGGCGGAGGCTCACTCACCGGGCTGCCGATCATCGAGACCAAGGCCAACGACATCTCGGCCTACATCCCGACCAACGTCATCTCGATCACCGACGGGCAGTGCTTCCTGGAGACCGACCTGTTCAACCAGGGCGTGCGGCCGGCCATCAACGTCGGCGTGTCGGTGTCGCGCGTCGGTGGTGCCGCGCAGATCAAGGCGATGAAAGAGGTGGCGGGCTCGCTGCGACTGGATCTGTCGCAGTACCGCGAACTCGAGTCGTTCGCGGCGTTCGCGTCGGACCTCGACGAAACCTCGAAGGCTCAGCTGGACCGCGGTGCGCGGCTGGTCGAGCTGCTCAAGCAACCGCAGAACAGTCCGATGCCGGTCGAGGAGCAGGTGGTCGCCATCTTCCTGGGCACCAAGGGCCACCTGGACTCGGTGCCGGTGGAGGACGTCCAGCGGTTCGAGCAGGAGTTCCTCGAGCACGTCAAGGCCTCACACGAGGCGATCCTCAAGGACATTCGGGACACCACCAAGCTCTCCGATGAGACCGCCGAGAAGCTCGCCGACGTGGTCAACGAGTTCAAGAAGGGCTTCGCGACCACCGATGGCAGCTCCGTGGTGCCAGACGAACACGTCGAGGCCATGGCCGAAGAGGACATCGAAAAGGAATCGGTGAAGGTACGCAAGCCGGCACCGAAGAAGAAGTCGTAGGGCTGAAGGGTCCAGTAATCCAATGGCAGCAACACTGCGCGAACTGCGCGGCAGGATCCGCTCCGCGGGCTCGATCAAGAAGATCACCAAAGCCCAGGAGCTGATCGCCACCTCGCGGATCGCCAAGGCGCAGGCGCGAGTCGAAGCGGCTCGACCATACGACCGCGAGATCACCAACATGCTCACCGAACTGGCCAGCGCCAGCGCGCTGGACCATCCGTTGCTCGTCGCACGCGAAAACCCACGACGGGCAGGTGTGCTGGTGGTGTCCTCCGACCGTGGGCTGTGCGGCGCTTACAACGCGAACCTGCTACGCCGGTCCGAGGAGCTGTTCTCCCTGCTGCGCGAGGAGGGCAAAGAGCCGGTCCTCTACGTCGTGGGCCGAAAAGCGCTCGGCTACTACAGCTTCCGTAACTGGGATGTGACCGAGGCGTGGACGGGCTTTTCGGAACGTCCCGAGTACGAGAACGCGCAGGAGATCGCGTCGACACTGGTCGATGCGTTCATGGCCGGCGTTGACGACGAAGGCGACGATCCGGGAGCCGACAACGTCCTGGGCGTCGACGAACTGCACATCGTGTTCACCGAGTTCCGGTCGATGTTGTCGCAGACGGCGATCGCGCGGCGGATCGCCCCGATGGAGGTCGAGTACAGCGAAGAGGACACCGGTCTGCACACCCTGTTCTCGTTCGAGCCCGACGCGGAAACGCTGTTCGCCGCGCTGCTGCCGCGGTACATCTCCACCCGCATCTTCGCCGCGCTGCTCGAGGCGGCGGCGTCGGAGTCGGCGTCACGCAGGCGGGCCATGAAGTCGGCTACCGACAATGCCGACGAGCTCATCACGGATCTGACGTTGCAGGCCAACCGTGAACGCCAGGCGCAGATCACCCAGGAAATCAGCGAGATCGTCGGCGGCGCCAACGCGCTGGCCGACGCCCAGAGTTAGCACGCAGAGGAAGCGAAACCAGATATGACTGCTACCGCCGAACGCGAGACGAAGAAGTCCGGCGCCGACACCAACGGACGTGTGGTGCGAGTCACCGGCCCGGTCGTCGACGTCGAGTTCCCACGCGGCGCCGTTCCAGAACTGTTCAACGCCTTGCACGCCGAGATCGGCTACAAGGACCTGGCGAAGACACTGACGCTGGAGGTCGCCCAGCACCTCGGCGACAACCTGGTGCGCTGCATCTCGATGCAGCCCACCGACGGCCTGGTGCGCGGCGTCGAGGTCATCGACACCGGCGGGTCGATCTCGGTTCCTGTCGGTGACGGCGTCAAGGGCCATGTGTTCAACGCGCTCGGTGACTGCCTCGACGACCCCGGCTACGGCAAGGACTTCGAGAAGTGGTCCATCCACCGCAAGCCACCGGCCTTCAACGAGCTGGAACCCAAGACCGAGATGCTGGAGACCGGCCTGAAGGTCGTCGACCTGCTCACCCCCTACGTGCGCGGCGGCAAGATCGCCCTGTTCGGCGGTGCAGGCGTGGGCAAGACGGTGCTCATCCAGGAGATGATCAACCGCATCGCCCGAAACTTCGGCGGCACTTCGGTGTTCGCCGGGGTGGGCGAGCGCACTCGTGAGGGCAACGACCTCTGGGTCGAGCTCGCCGAGGCCGACGTGCTCAAGGACACCGCACTCGTGTTCGGCCAGATGGACGAACCGCCAGGCACCCGTATGCGGGTGGCGTTGTCGGCGCTGACCATGGCGGAGTTCTTCCGTGACGAGCAGGGCCAGGACGTGCTTCTGTTCATCGACAACATCTTCCGGTTCACCCAGGCCGGCTCCGAGGTGTCGACCCTGCTGGGCCGCATGCCTTCTGCGGTGGGTTACCAGCCGACGCTGGCCGACGAGATGGGTGAGCTGCAGGAGCGCATCACGTCGACCCGTGGCCGGTCCATCACCTCGATGCAGGCCGTGTACGTGCCCGCTGACGACTACACCGACCCGGCGCCTGCGACCACGTTCGCGCACCTGGACGCCACCACGGAGCTGAGCCGTGCGGTGTTCTCGAAGGGCATCTTCCCGGCGGTGGACCCGTTGGCGTCGTCGTCGACGATCCTGGACCCCAGCGTGGTCGGCGACGAACACTACCGGGTGGCGCAGGAAGTCATCCGAATCCTGCAGCGCTACAAGGACCTTCAGGACATCATCGCCATTCTCGGTGTCGATGAGCTGTCCGAGGAGGATAAGCAGCTGGTCAACCGGGCACGGCGGATCGAGCGCTTCCTGAGCCAGAACATGATGGCGGCCGAGCAGTTCACCGGCCAGCCGGGTTCGACGGTTCCGCTGAAGGAAACCATCGAAGCGTTCGACAGGCTGACCAAGGGCGACTTCGACCACCTGCCCGAGCAGGCGTTCTTCCTCATCGGCGGGCTCGACGATCTCGCCAAGAAGGCCGAAAGCCTTGGCGCCAAGCTGGAAGACACGAGCGGCGACGGCGCGCCGGTCGCCAGCGACAGCAGCGACAAGGGCGACAACGGCGACAAGGCGCAGTAGCCATGGCGGAGCTAGACGTCGACATCGTCGCCGTCGAACGTGAAATCTGGTCGGGCAAGGCCACGTTCGTGTTCACCCGCACCACCGCCGGTGAGATCGGCATCCTGCCCCGCCACATCCCGTTGGTCGCCCAGCTCGTCGACGACGCGGTCGTGCGGGTCGAGCGCGAAGGCGAAGACGACCTGCGCATCGCGGTCGACGGCGGCTTCATGTCGGTCACCGACGAGGGCGTGATCATTCTCGCCGAGTCCGCCGAGCTCGAGTCCGAGATCGACTCCGACGCCGCGCGTCAGGACGCCGACTCCGATGATCCAGCAACAGCCGCCAGGGGACGGGCCAGACTCCGTGCCCTGGGTCAGATCGACTAGCGGTCCCGCAGATGAGCGCGTCCATGTGGATCATGGTCGCGCTGGTCGGTGTTCTCTTCGCGGTCGTCGTCGCGCTGAGCTACCGGTTGTGGAAGCTGCGTCAGGTGGGTGGCACCGCGGCGATTCTGCGTGATGTGCCCGCCGTCGGCGGCCACGGCTGGCGCCATGGCGTGATGCGGTACCGCGGTGGGGAGGCCGGCTTCTATCGGTTGTCCAGCCTGCGGTGGTGGCCGGACCGGCGGTTGAGTCGCCGGGGGTTGGAGATCGTGTCGCGCCGCGCACCGCGCGGCGACGAATTCGACATCATGACGCACGAAATCGTGGTGCTGGAGGTCCGAGACGTCAGCCCGGAACGCCGGCGCGGCTATGAGATCGCGTTGGACCGTGGCGCGTTGACGGCGTTCCTGTCCTGGGTGGAGTCGCGGCCGTCACCGCGGGCGCGCCGCCGGGCCCGCTAATCCGTTGCGCCACCGCCGGGTTGCCACAACACGTCGCCGTCGGGGTTTGCCACCCGCGACAGGATGAACAACAGATCCGACAGCCGGTTGAGGTACTTCGCGGGTAGCACGCTGACCCCGTCGCCGTGAATCTCCACGGCCTTCCACGCGGACCGCTCGGCCCGACGCACCACAGTGCGAGCCACATGCAGGAGCGCCGACAGCGCCGTACCGCCTGGCAACACAAAGGAATTCAGTGCCGACAGCGGTTCGTTGAACTCATCGCACCAGGCTTCCAACCGGTCGATGTAGCTCTGCGGAACCCGCAGCGGTGGATATTTGGGGTTCTCCACCACCGGAGTCGACAGATCCGCGCCGGCATCGAAGAGGTCGTTCTGAATCTGCCTGAGCACGTTGAGAATCTGCTCATCGGGGTGACCCAACGCAATCGCCACGCCGATGGCGGCATTGGCTTCGTCGCAGTCGGCGTACGCCTCGAGGCGGGCGTCATTCTTTGACACCCTGCTGAAGTCGCTCAAGCCGGTGGTTCCGTCATCGCCCGTGCGCGTGTAGATGCGGGTCAGATGAACGCCCATGCCGAAACCGTACCCGAAGGACTCGGCATGGCGACTGACACCGTCTTGAGCGCTGTTTACACTGGCCCGCGTGAGTGAGCGTTTCGTGGTCACCGGCGGAAGCCGGCTGTCGGGCGAAGTTGCCGTCGGGGGCGCCAAGAACAGCGTTCTGAAGCTGATGGCGGCCTCGCTGCTGGCGGAGGGCACCACCACGATCACAAACTGCCCGGACATCCTCGACGTGCCGCTGATGGCAGAGGTGCTGCGGGGGCTGGGCGCCACCGTCGAACTGGACTCCGACGTCGTGCGGATCACGTCACCCGACGAGCCCAAATACGACGCCGACTTTGCTGCCGTGCGGCAGTTCCGCGCCTCCGTATGTGTCCTCGGGCCGTTGGTCGGGCGCTGCAAGCGGGCCCGGGTGGCGTTGCCCGGCGGCGACGCGATCGGGTCGCGGCCCCTGGACATGCACCAGGCCGGCCTGCGGCAACTGGGGGCCCGGTGCAACATCGAGCACGGCTGCGTGGTCGCCGAGGCCGACCACCTGCGCGGCGCGGAGATCCAGCTGGAGTTTCCGTCGGTCGGGGCCACCGAAAACATCCTGATGGCCGCCGTCGTGGCTGAGGGCGTGACGACGATCCACAACGCCGCACGCGAGCCCGACGTCGTCGACCTGTGCACCATGCTCAACCAGATGGGCGCCCAGATCTCGGGGGCGGGCACCCCGACGATGACGATCACCGGGGTGGACCGGCTGCATCCGACCGAACACCGGGTGATCGGTGACCGCATCGTCGCCGCGACGTGGGGGATCGCCGCGGCGATGACCCGGGGCGACATCTCAGTGGTCGGCGTCGACCCGCAGCATCTGCAGCTGGTCCTGCACAAGCTCCATGACGTCGGGGCGACCGTCACGCAGGACGACAACGGCTTCCGCGTGGTCCAGTACGAGCGGCCCAAGGCCGTCAACGTCGCCACGCTGCCGTTTCCGGGGTTCCCGACCGACCTGCAGCCGATGGCCATCGCGCTGGCGTCGATCGCCGACGGCACCTCGATGATCACCGAGAACGTGTTCGAGGCGCGGTTCCGGTTCGTCGAGGAGATGGTCCGGCTCGGCGCCGACGCCCGCACCGACGGGCATCACGCCGTGGTCCGGGGCATCCCGCAGCTCTCCAGCGCGCCCGTGTGGTCGTCGGATATCCGCGCCGGTGCCGGCCTGGTCCTGGCGGGCCTGGTGGCTGACGGCGACACCGAGGTCCACGACGTGTTCCACATCGACCGGGGCTATCCGCTGTTCGTGGAGAACCTCAAGAGCCTGGGCGCCGAGATCGAGCGCGTCGCCTGAGCGGGGCCCTGAGCAGCTCGGCAGGGACCGGGGAGGCGGCGTTGGACGCGGCCGGAAGACGGGGTAGTCTTTATTGAGAAGCCAACGGCCCCAGCCAGATCGGCTGGCGGACGTGGTTTGACGTCTCTGTCCACGTGGAGTACAGTGGCAGGGTTGCCTGCACAGCGGGTGTGTTGTTTGAGAACTCAATAGTGTGTTTGGTGGTTTTTGTTTGTTGTTGTTTTTTGCTGCACTCCTTTTTCCCGTTTAGGGGTGTGGTTTTTGTTTTGCCAGATGTTTTCTCTGGACGGTTTTTGTTTGGAGAGTTTGATCCTGGCTCAGGACGAACGCTGGCGGCGTGCTTAACACATGCAAGTCGAACGGAAAGGCTCCTTCGGGGGTACTCGAGTGGCGAACGGGTGAGTAACACGTGGGTGATCTGCCCTGCACTTTGGGATAAGCCTGGGAAACTGGGTCTAATACCGAATACACCCTGCTGGTCGCATGGCCTGGTGGGGGAAAGCTTTTGCGGTGTGGGATGGGCCCGCGGCCTATCAGCTTGTTGGTGGGGTGATGGCCTACCAAGGCGACGACGGGTAGCCGGCCTGAGAGGGTGTCCGGCCACACTGGGACTGAGATACGGCCCAGACTCCTACGGGAGGCAGCAGTGGGGAATATTGCACAATGGGCGCAAGCCTGATGCAGCGACGCCGCGTGGGGGATGACGGCCTTCGGGTTGTAAACCCCTTTCAGTATCGACGAAGCCGTAAGGTGACGGTAGGTACAGAAGAAGCACCGGCCAACTACGTGCCAGCAGCCGCGGTAATACGTAGGGTGCGAGCGTTGTCCGGAATTACTGGGCGTAAAGAGCTCGTAGGTGGTTTGTCGCGTTGTTCGTGAAAACTCACAGCTTAACTGTGGGCGTGCGGGCGATACGGGCAGACTGGAGTACTGCAGGGGAGACTGGAATTCCTGGTGTAGCGGTGGAATGCGCAGATATCAGGAGGAACACCGGTGGCGAAGGCGGGTCTCTGGGCAGTAACTGACGCTGAGGAGCGAAAGCGTGGGGAGCGAACAGGATTAGATACCCTGGTAGTCCACGCCGTAAACGGTGGGTACTAGGTGTGGGTTTCCTTCCTTGGGATCCGTGCCGTAGCTAACGCATTAAGTACCCCGCCTGGGGAGTACGGCCGCAAGGCTAAAACTCAAAGGAATTGACGGGGGCCCGCACAAGCGGCGGAGCATGTGGATTAATTCGATGCAACGCGAAGAACCTTACCTGGGTTTGACATGCACAGGACGCCGGCAGAGATGTCGGTTCCCTTGTGGCCTGTGTGCAGGTGGTGCATGGCTGTCGTCAGCTCGTGTCGTGAGATGTTGGGTTAAGTCCCGCAACGAGCGCAACCCTTGTCTCATGTTGCCAGCACGTGATGGTGGGGACTCGTGAGAGACTGCCGGGGTCAACTCGGAGGAAGGTGGGGATGACGTCAAGTCATCATGCCCCTTATGTCCAGGGCTTCACACATGCTACAATGGCCGGTACAAAGGGCTGCGATGCCGTGAGGTGGAGCGAATCCTTTCAAAGCCGGTCTCAGTTCGGATCGGGGTCTGCAACTCGACCCCGTGAAGTCGGAGTCGCTAGTAATCGCAGATCAGCAACGCTGCGGTGAATACGTTCCCGGGCCTTGTACACACCGCCCGTCACGTCATGAAAGTCGGTAACACCCGAAGCCGGTGGCCTAACCCCTTGTGGGAGGGAGCCGTCGAAGGTGGGATCGGCGATTGGGACGAAGTCGTAACAAGGTAGCCGTACCGGAAGGTGCGGCTGGATCACCTCCTTTCTAAGGAGCACCTGACAACATTTTCCCCCGCCGTCCACACCTGTGGGCATCAGTGCGGTAGGGATCGTCGCCCGGCGCCTGTAGTGGGTGCGGGTGGGTGCACAACAAACGTGCCGGTGGCGGGGATAGCGCCGGCGAAAAACTTGACCAGACACACTATTGGGCTTTGAGACAACAAGCCCGCGGTTGTACTTCCTGTGTGGGGGTGTGGCCGGCCTTTGATCCTCGTTGTGGGGGTTGGGGGTTCTTGTTGTTGCCCTGCTTTGGTGGTGGGGTGTGGTGTTTGATTTGTGGATAGTGGTTGCGAGCATCTGAACAAGACGCGTGCTCCTTTGGGGGTGGGTGTGTTGTTCGGGTAATGCAATTTGTTTCTTCCGAGAAATAGTTTTTGTGTTTGTGTGTAAGTGTTTAAGGGCGCATGGTGGATGCCTTGGCACTGGGAGCCGATGAAGGACGTGGGAGGCTGCGATAAGCCTCGGGGAGCTGTCAACCGAGCGTGGATCCGAGGATGTCCGAATGGGGAAACCCGGCACGAGTGATGTCGTGTCACCAGGCGGTGAATGTATAGCCGTCTGGGGGGAACGCGGGGAAGTGAAACATCTCAGTACCCGTAGGAAGAGAAAACAACCGTGATTCCGTTAGTAGTGGCGAGCGAACGCGGAGGATGGCTAAACCGTGTGTATGTGATACCCGGCGGGGGTTGTGCATGCGGTGTTGTGGGGTCTGTGTGTCTGTTTGCCGCCGTGAACAGCAGCAGTGATCAAGCAGTGTGTTAGGTGAAGTGGCCTGGGATGGTCTGCCGTAGAGGGTGAGAGCCCCGTAGTTGAAAACATGCTGCCTGCTGACGCAGGTTTTCCCCAGTAGCAGCGGGCCCGTGGAATCTGCTGTGAATCTGCCGGGACCACCCGGTAAGCCTGAATACTTCCTAGTGACCGATAGCGGATTAGTACCGTGAGGGAATGGTGAAAAGTACCCGGGAGGAGTGAAAGAGTACCTGAAACCGTGTGCCTACAATCCGTCAAAGCCCCCTTTTGTGGTGGGGTGATGGCGTGCCTTTTGAAGAATGAGCCTGCGAGTCACCGACATGTCGCGAGGTTAACCCGGGTGGGGTAGCCGCAGCGAAAGCGAGTCTGAATAGGGCGTATCCAAACAACAGTGTTTGGTGTAGTGGTGTGTTGTGGACCCGAAGCGGAGTGATCTACCCATGGCCAGGGTGAAGCGCGGGTAAGACCGCGTGGAGGCCCGAACCCACTTAGGTTGAAGACTGAGGGGATGAGCTGTGGGTAGGGGTGAAAGGCCAATCAAACTCCGTGATAGCTGGTTCTCCCCGAAATGCATTTAGGTGCAGCGTCACATGGTTCTTGTTGGAGGTAGAGCTACTGGATGGCCGATGGGCCCTACTAGGTTACTGACGTCAGCCAAACTCCGAATGCCGACAAGGTGTCAGTGTGGCAGTGAGACGGCGGGGGATAAGCTCCGTGCGTCGAGAGGGAAACAGCCCAGATCGCCGGCTAAGGCCCCTAAGCGTGTGCTAAGTGGAAAAGGATGTGCAGTCGCGAAGACAACCAGGAGGTTGGCTTAGAAGCAGCCACCCTTGAAAGAGTGCGTAATAGCTCACTGGTCAAGTGATTGTGCGCCGATAATGTAGCGGGGCTCAAGCACACCGCCGAAGCCGCGGCAGTCAGCGCAAGCTGGTTGGGTAGGGGAGCGTCCCTCATCCGGTGAAGCCACAGAGTGATCTGGTGGTGGAGGGTGGGGGAGTGAGAATGCAGGCATGAGTAGCGATAAGGCAAGTGAGAACCTTGCCCGCCGGAAGACCAAGGGTTCCTGGGCCAGGCCAGTCCGCCCAGGGTGAGTCGGGACCTAAGGCGAGGCCGACAGGCGTAGTCGATGGACAACGGGTTGATATTCCCGTACCCGTGTATGAGCGTCCCTGACGAATCCATACTGCTAACCACCCAAAACCCCGCTGACCTGATCCCTTCGGGGAAACGGCGGTGGGGGGCTGCGTGGAACCCGTGTGGGTAGTAGTCAAGCGATGGGGTGACGCAGGAAGGTAGCCGTACCAGTCAGTGGTAACACTGGGGCAAGCCCGTAGGACGAGTGATAGGCAAATCCGTCACCATATGTCTGAGAGGTGATGCATAGCCGAGTGAGGCGAATTCGGTGATCCTATGCTGTCGAGAAAAGCCTCTAGCGAGCGCATACACGGCCCGTACCCCAAACCAACACAGGTGGTCAGGTAGAGAATACCGAGGCGTACGAGTGAACTATGGTTAAGGAACTCGGCAAAATGCCCCCGTAACTTCGGGAGAAGGGGGAACCCCACACCGTGTAAGGCCCTTGCGGCCCAAGCGGGAGGGGGTGGCACAAACCAGTGAGAAGCGACTGTTTACTAAAAACACAGGTCCGTGCGAAGTCGCAAGACGAGGTATACGGACTGACGCCTGCCCGGTGCTGGAAGGTTAAGAGGACCCGTCAACCCCTCGGGGTGAAGCGGAGAATTTAAGCCCCAGTAAACGGCGGTGGTAACTATAACCATCCTAAGGTAGCGAAATTCCTTGTCGGGTAAGTTCCGACCTGCACGAATGGCGTAACGACTTCTCAGCTGTCTCAACCATAGACTCGGCGAAATTGCATTACGAGTAAAGATGCTCGTTACGCGCGGCAGGACGAAAAGACCCCGGGACCTTCACTACAACTTGGTATTGGTGCTCGATACGGTTTGTGTAGGATAGGTGGGAGACTGTGAAGCAGTCACGCCAGTGATTGTGGAGTCGTCGTTGAAATACCACTCTGATCGTATTGGGCCTCTAACCTCGAACCCTGAATCGGGTTCAGGGACAGTGCCTGGCGGGTAGTTTAACTGGGGCGGTTGCCTCCTAAAACGTAACGGAGGCGCCCAAAGGTTCCCTCAACCTGGACGGCAATCAGGTGTTGAGTGTAAGTGCACAAGGGAGCTTGACTGCGAGACGAACATGTCAAGCAGGGACGAAAGTCGGGACTAGTGATCCGGCACCCCCGAGTGGAAGGGGTGTCGCTCAACGGATAAAAGGTACCCCGGGGATAACAGGCTGATCTTCCCCAAGAGTCCATATCGACGGGATGGTTTGGCACCTCGATGTCGGCTCGTCGCATCCTGGGGCTGGAGCAGGTCCCAAGGGTTGGGCTGTTCGCCCATTAAAGCGGCACGCGAGCTGGGTTTAGAACGTCGTGAGACAGTTCGGTCTCTATCCGCCGCGCGCGTCAGAAGCTTGAGGAAACCTGTCCCTAGTACGAGAGGACCGGGACGGACGAACCTCTGGTACACCAGTTGTCCCACCAGGGGCACCGCCGGATAGCCACGTTCGGACAGGATAACCGCTGAAAGCATCTAAGCGGGAAACCTTCTCCAAGACCAGGCTTCTCACCCATTTAAGTGGGATAAGGCCCCCCGCAGAACACGGGATCAATAGACCAGACCTACACACCCAGCAATGGGCGCAGGGAACTGGCACTAACCGGCCGAAAACTTACCCACACTCGCAACCACACCAACCACGAACACCAAACACGTGTTCACACCCCACCACCAAAACACACCAACCCCCACACAGGGGACACCAAAAAGTGAATAGAGTTACGGCGGTCCATAGCGGCAGGGAAACGCCCGGACCCATCCCGAACCCGGAAGCTAAGCCTGCCAGCGCCAATGATACTGCCCCACACGGGCGGAAAAGTAGGACACCGCCGAACACAAATTAAGCCCTGTGCCCCCCAATTCTGTTGGGGGGCACAGGCATTTGTGTATCTCGACGGGGATGTCGACGGCGGTGAACGTGATGACTGGCAATGCGCGCCGCGCGTTGCCAGTCGGCGTCGCAGGGTCGAGAGCGCCGTCCGTGCACCCTACGCTGGCTGGCATGACCGGATCCGACGGCGATGGCGCCGCGGCCAGTCCTGCCGAGCGACGCTTCACACTGAAAGCCGGCGTCGTCGTCGGGCGCGTCCACGACGGCGTCGTGCGGGCCCTCGGCATTCCCTACGCACGGGCGACACGGTTTTCCCCGCCTGTCCCAGTCTCGCGATACGAAAGACCGGTCAACGCATTCACGCGGGCCCCGGCTGCGCCGCAACTGCCGCCAAAGCTGTTGTCGCGGTTGATAGGCGACGACAATCTAGATCCAGATGAGGACTGCCAACGCCTGTCTGTCACCGCGCCGATCGACGTCAGCGCCGACACTCGACTACCGGTGCTGGTCTGGATCCACGGCGGTGGTTATGTCGCGGGTGCCGGTGACCTCGCCCAGCACGACCCACGTCGATTGGTGGCCGAGCAACGCGTGATCGTCGTGGCGGTCACTTATCGACTCGGAATGCTCGGCTTCCTCGGCGATGGTGCTGATGTGCCGCCCAACCTCGGATTGCTCGACCTGCTGACCGCGCTGCGGTGGGTTCGCGACAACATCGACGCTTTTGGTGGTGACCCGGATGCGATCACGGTGTTCGGCCGGTCCTCGGGTGCGGACGCGATCGCGCACCTGATGATCAGCAACGGTGCAGAAGGTCTGTTCCAGCGGGCGATCCTGCAGAGCGCGCCGCTGGGCATCACCGCTGGCCGAGCGCCGATGACCGAGGCGATGTGCGCGGCCGTCGGCGACTTGTCGCGCACCGCCGGTCGAGACCATCCTCGCGCTACAGCCGGTCGCCGAGCGGGCCGCGCGGCGGTTTGGGGCGTCCGGGCGCATGCAGCCGTTCGGGGTGCAATACGGGTTTTCCCCCTTGCCGGAAGAGGCCGACCGGGACTCCGCATGGCAAGCGGCAGCACAGCGCGTCGATGTGATGATCGGATGCACTCGGGAAGAGACCGGGGTGATCGCGGCGCTCATCCCGCCGCTGGGCGCCGCGTTCCGTGCGCCCGTCCTGGGGCGCATCGCGCGGCCGCTGATCACCGCACCCACCACCCGGAGCATGTATGACAGCCCCGCCCGACAGTTCGTCGCCCGGCACCGAGCGGCCGGCGGCCGCGCTTACCGGTATCGCCTGACGTGGCGGCCGGACGACAATGCATGCGGGGCCGCGCATCTCACCGATCTGCCGCTTCTGCTCGGCACCCGTCAAGCATGGAAAGACGCCGCTATTCTGGGAGAAACGGAGTGGGCTGAGGTGGATCGCCGGGGTCGCGCCATCCGACGCATCTGGGCCGAGTTCGCCCGAACCGGCGCGTTGTCACACACCGAGGCCAACGACACGATCACCTTCCGGTTGGACTGACCCAGCGCACCGTCCGCTGAACAACCAGCCGCTGCGGGACCAGCAAGAGGTGAATGCGCACCGCTACCCGAAGAGCGTGGGCTGCGCCGACGCGTGTGACCGTTCGAGTCCGAGCAGCATCTTTTTCCGATCCAGGCCGCCGCCGTAACCGGTGAGGCTGCCGTTCGCCCCGATCACCCGGTGACATGGCACGATGATGCCAATCGGGTTGTGGCCGTTGGCCAGTCCCACCGCACGGAATGCGCCGGGCGATCCGATCTGTCGAGCGATCTCGCCGTACGAGCGGGTCTCACCGTACGGGATCGTCAACAGCGCCTCCCAAACTCGGCGCTGGAACGCCGTGCCGACCAGGTCGAGCTCCAGATCGAACTCCCTGCGCTCACCGGCGAAATAGGCCTCCAGCTGGGCGACGGCCTTGGGGAAGGCGCTATCGTCGGGCTCCCAGTTATCGCGGCTCGGCTCGTAGGTCTGGTCAACCATCCGCAGATGCATGAGTCGACCATTCCTGCCGGCCAACGTCAGCGGGCCCACCGGACTGTCGACGCTACGAAACTGCAAGGTTTCCATCACTTTTCTCCTTCGGCGGCCATTCGTTGACCGCGTGCTCGAGGGCCGTCCACAAGTGCTGCGTGGCGTAGGAACGCCAGGGCCGCCAACGCTTACTGTGCTCGGCAAGCGCCCGCTGAGTGCACGGTAACCCCAGCTTTTCGGCGGCGAGTCGCACTCCCAGGTCACTGGTCGGGAAGGCGTCGGGATCGCCGAGTCCACGCATGGCGATCACCTCGGCGGTCCAATCCCCGATACCGGGTATTGCGCGTAGTTGCGCACGGGTGCTGTTCCAGTCGCATCCCGCGTCCAGCACCACCTCACCGTCGGCGATCGCTCGGATCAAGGTGATCAGGGCACGTTGGCGCGTCGTCGGAAAGGCAAGATGCGCCGGGTCGATGTCGGCAAGCTGGGCGACGGAGGGAAACACGTGGGTGAGCGCGCCGTCCGCGTCGGTGATGCGCCTTCCGTAGCCGGCGACAATCCGGCCGGCGTAGGTGCGGGCCCTTTTGATCGACACCTGTTGGCCCAGCACCACGCGCAGCGCCAGTTCCTGCTCGTCGACCGCGCGAGGAATCCGCTGCCCGGGTGCCTTCGCGACGAGCGCATTCAGATCAGGGTCGCTGCTCAGCGCGTCGACAACCGCCTCGGGGTCGGCATCGAGATCCAGCAGGCGCCGGCAGCGGGCGATCGCGGTGGCAAGATCACGGAAGTCGTCCAGGGTGACTCGGCACCGCACATGGTCGGGTTGCGGTGTGAGGCTCACGATTCCGTTGCCGTTGGGTAGTCGCAACGTCCGCCGGTAGGCACCGTCGCGCACCTCCTCGACCCCGGGAATCGCGCTGGCAGCCAGGTGGCCGAACACACCCTCATAGGCGAACGGGGTGCGCACGGGCAACCGCAGCGAGAGCGCCCCGGTGCCGCCGTCACTTCGGCCGAACCGCGCTCGCGCGCGTTGGCGCAACACTGTCGGCGTCATGTCGCACACGCTGCGGACGGTGTCATTGAATTGGCGGATGCTGGCGAAGCCGGCGGCGAACGCGACGTCGCTGAAGGGCAGTTCGGTGGTTTCGATCAGGATCCGCGCGGTCTGGGTGCGCTGGGCCCTGGCCAGCGCCAACGGGTTGGCGCCGACCTCGGCCTGTAGCAGCCGTTCGAGTTGCCGGGTGGTGTAGCCCAGACGGCTGGCCAGGCCGGTGACCCCGTCGCGATCGACGGTGCCGTCGGCGATGAGCCGCATGGCGCGGGCCACCACGTCGCCGCGCACGTTCCACTCCGGTGAGCCCGGCGACGCGTCGGGACGGCAGCGTTTGCACGGCCGGAAGCCGGCCTTCTGCGCTGCGGCTGCGGTCGGATAGAACCGCATGTTGCCGGCGTGGGGCGGCCGGACGGGGCAACTCGGTCGGCAGTAGATTCTGGTGGTGAGCACGGCGGTGACGAACCAGCCGTCGAACCGGGCGTCCTTGGACTGCACGGCCCGGTAGCAGCGGTCGAAATCGTCGTACACACCTCCAACAATTACACGCCACCACCGACATGACTAGCGGAAAACCGACATCGTCGTGGTTGGCAGGCAAAGCTGCGCGCAAGCCCTTCCGCGGGTGAAGCTCATGTTGCCCGACCTGCAGCGGCTGGCTACCGGAATCGTCGACGAGGTGGCAAATGCAGGCCAATGCGATGTCGTCGAACTCGCAGGCCGAATGGCCGGGTACACGGCAGCGGCACTGCTGGGTATTCCTCGCGAACACGGCCACCGCCTGCACGAGTTGTTCATGATCACCCACAGTTCGCCAGATGTGGTGGGGGAGGAGGCTTTCCACTCGGCATTCGCCGAAATGGCCGCAATGGGTTTCGAGGCGCTCGCCGCCAAGCGAGCCGATCCGGCCGATGACGTGCTGAGCGCCTACGCCCAAATGAAAGTGGACGGTCGCCCGATCACCGACATCGAGTTCTTCGGCAACTTCATCCTGCTTGCCGACGGCAGCCTCGACACTTCGCGCAACCTGATCTCCGCCGGGATGAAGCTGTTATTCGATCATCCCGGCGTGCGTCGGCGTCTGGCCGATGATCTCGACGCGCTGTTACCAGGTGCGATCGAGGAGATGTTGCGGCTGCTCTCGCCGGTGGTCTACATCCGCCGTCTTGCCACCGAGGACACCGTGTTGGCCGGCCAGCGGATCGCCAAGGGCGACCGGGTGGTGATCTGTTACGGCTCGGGCAATCGGGACGAGCGGGTCTACGACGATCCCGAGGAGTTCGACATCGACCGTAAACGCGGCGACCACATGGCCTTCGGCGGTGGTGGTCCGCATTTCTGCGTCGGGTCGCATGTGGGTCGGGCAGAGGGGATGGTGATGATCCGCGAGTTGCTCACCCGGCTGCCAGACATCGCGCAGGCGGGTCCGGAAACGTGGGCAGCGACCAGTCTCACGTCCGGCCTCGCATCGTTACCCGTGCGCTATACGCCGCAAAGTACCTGAGGGAAACGGTTGAGTGTCAACGCGAAGGATCAGCACGAGACGGTGACGTAGACCGTGCTGTAGCGGACCCGCTCCACAGAACCGGTATCCCCGACCGGATCGCGGTCGGTGACGTCTTGGCCCGCAGTGACACTGGTCACCGTACATTGCGACAGCGGTGCCGCACCGACCCGGTTGACGATGACCCGATTGCCTTCGGTTTCAAGCCTTCTGATGGTGTCTTCCGCCGAGCCGGGACCCGTCGGCGCCGCCTGCGCGGGGGCCGTCGCGCCCAGTGTCGCAGCCAGCAGCGCCGCCGCTGTCGCGATGCCCAAGGTTCGCACTGTTCTCTCCCTTCGTTGTGGACCATCGCGTGTGATCACGCGACGCCGCCGTTTCCCACAAGGCCCCTCCGCCCTTATAGGTGGTAACAGAAATGCGATAGCGTTGATGTTATCAGCAGAAAGCTAAAGATGCTATCGTCGATAACATGCAGGCTTCAGCGGAGCGACAGCTCGAACCACGGGAGCGCATTCTGCGCGCGGCCGCCGACATCCTCACCGAGCACGGGCGTGAGGCGGTCACCACCCGAAGTGTCAGCGCCGCCGCTGGCGTCCAGCCGCCGACGATCTACCGGCATTTCGGCGATATGCGCCAACTGATCGACGACGCCGCCAGTCTCGGCATGGCCGACTACCTCAACGCCAAACGCCGTCGCCGGCTGACCGACGACCCGGTCGAGGACCTTCGTGGGGGCTGGAATCTTCACGTGGAGTTCGGGATTCGCAACCCGACGACCTACACCGTGCTGTACGGCGACCCGCGCCCAGACGCCACGCCGCGAGCGGTCGCAGAAGGTGACGCCATCCTCAAGCGGCTGATCCAGCGCATCGCCGAAGCCGGGCGACTGCGCGTCGGCGTCGACAGGGCCGCGGACATGGTGCATTCGGCGTGCCGCGGCGTCACGCTCACCCTGATCTCCCGGCCGCCGGTCGCCCGCGACCTCGAACTGTCCAACGCCACCCGCGAAGCGATCCTGGCGGCCATCACCACCGATCGCCCCGACGATCTACTCCAAGATGCCCGCACGGCCGCGCGCGCCATGGCGCTGAAAGCGGTCCTGGAAACGGCCGACGCCGCCGTGCTCACCAAAGCCGAGACGGCGCTGCTCGTCGAGTGGCTTGATCGGCTGGCCCAATGAGCGGTTGCTTAGAGTCGAGCGGTGACCATCAGCTACGACGACGCGCTGCGCGAACAGATCCGGGAACGCTTGGCCGCGCACCGCCGCACCGTGACTGACCCCGCCAAGCGCCACGCCGCGGTCGCGGTGGTTCTCGTCGACTCCGCGCTCGGTGAGGACCGAGTGGACCCAGCGCCCGTCGACGACTGGATCGGCGGACGGCCGATGCCGGAAGCCGGACTCGACGGTCGCATGATCGACGTGTCGGGTGGTGCGGCGTTTCTGCTGTGCCGCAGGGCCGCTCGGCTGTCGTCGCACGCCGCCCAGTGGGCGCTGCCAGGAGGCCGCTTGGACCCGGGCGAAACCGTCGAGGAAGCCGCATTGCGCGAACTTGACGAAGAGGTCGGCGTGCGGCTGTCGGATTCAACGGTGCTCGGCGTCCTCGACGACTACCCGACGCGGTCGGGCTACATCATCACGCCGGTGGTGATCTGGGGCGGCGGACGGTTGGACCTGCGCCCTGCACCCGAGGAGGTGGTGGCGGTCTACCGCGTCGGCCTGCACCAGCTGCAGCGCGACGATTCGCCGCGGTTCGTCAGCATCCCGGAAAGCCCTCGCCCCGTCGTGCAGATTCCGCTTGGCGGTGACCTGATCCACGCACCCACGGGTGCGGTGTTGTTGCAGCTGCGCTGGCTCTGTCTGGAAGGCCGCAGCGACCCGGTCGACACGCTCGAACAACCCGTTTTCGCCTGGTCCTGACCGACGCGGCCGTCGCCTCCTGGGTATCGAGATCCTAACGATCTCGTCAATTTCAGACGTCGGCACTCGCTCTGCAGCCCGGCGCCGTGATCTGGTGGAAGCGATGTCAACACAGGGGCCGTCCGCATTTCGCTTGTTGGTTGCCGCGCTGGTGGGTGCGGCGCTGCTCGCCGTGGGAATAGGGGCCGCGGCAGGCGCACCGCCGTCGGACAGTCGCGGCTACGTCGACTCCACCGCGCGCTGCGCCTCGCCGAGCACCGCGGTGGTCTTCGGTAGCACGGCGAGCTCGCGCGTGGCGATCTGTGAATCCGCCGACGGCGAGTACGAGTACCGCGGCGTGCGGGTGCGCGACGGCGCCAAGTTGATCGTGCCGGCCCGTCCCGCCGACGACGGCGGGTTCACCGCCGACAACAAGGGCGCCACCTACACGGTGACCGCCGATGCCTTGACCATCACTTCCGGCACCCGCGTGATCCGCACCGAGGAAATGCTGGACTTCCACGGTTCAGCGCCGTCGGGCAACCCCGGCGCGTCCCCGCCCGCGGCGACCCCGACATCCACCACGCCGCTGCCGCCGCCGTTGCCGGCCGAGGTGGGCGGCAGCAGCGACAGCTAAGCCGCTGTCCTAGAGGCTCATTCGCGAACCTCGCCGCGCAGATACTGTTCCCGACAGGCTCGGCGCGCCAACTTGCCGCTGGTAGTCCGCGGGATAGAGCCGGCAGGCACGAAGCGGATGTCGGCGACCGAAAGGCCGTGCACATCGGCGACCGCCGTGCGGATCGCTGCGATCGCCGGCGCCGGATCGGCGCGGCGGGTGCCCGATGCGCGTTCGGCGATGATCACCACATCGTCGTCGTCGATCCCGAACGCCGCCACGTAGCCGCGGCGCACCATCGCCGAGGCCTCGGCCACCGTGTCCTCGATGTCGTGCGGATAGTGCTGACGACCGTCGACGACCACCACATCCGCGCGCCGACCGGTGACGTACAGCTCACCGTCCAGATACATCCCCAGATCACCGGTGCGCATCCATGCGGCGTCGGCGGCTGCGCCCTGGGCGTGGCTGCCCGCGGCCAGCCGCGACCGCAGCTTGGCGTTGAACGTCTGACGGGACTCCTCGGGCCGGGCCCAGTACCGTCGCGCGACGTTGTCGCCGTGCAGCCAGATCTCACCGACCCGGCCGTCAGCGAGTTCGACGTGGGCGTCGGGGTCGACGATCACCGCCCACTGGCTGCGCGCGACCTGCCCGCATGACACCTGCGGCAGCGCGGTTTTCGCGTCTGGCGCCACCGGCACCGCGCGTCCCTCGGCGAGCTGCGCACGATCGAGGTGCACGACGGTCGGCACGGCGTCCGGCGCGATGGTCGACACGAACAGCGTCGCCTCGGCGATGCCGTACGAGGGTTTGATCGCCGTCTCGGGCAGCCCATAGGGAGCGAACGCGGCGGCGAACGTGGTGATCGCGTCCATGTTGACCGGTTCGGAGCCGACGATCATGACGACGTTGCGCAACTCGATGTTCTCGCCCGCAGCGGGCAGGCCGCGTTGCGCCGCGTACTCGTAGGCGAAGTTGGGCGCGGCGGTGACCACCCGGCCCCGCCGCGACTCGTCGGAGAGCGCGCGGATCCAGCGCTCTGGTCGACGCAGGAAGGCCGTGGGTGCCAGCAGCGTCGAATGACCGCCATACACCGCGGGAAAGCCGATCATCGACAACCCCATGTCGTGGTAGAGCGGGAGCCAACTGACCCCGTGGGTGTTTCGGTCCAGCAGGTCGATCGACAGGATCATCTGGATCAAGTTGGTGCCGACGGCCCGGTGCGTGATCTCCACGCCGACCGGGGGCCGCGTCGATCCCGACGTGTACTGCAGGTGCGAGACGTCATCGACGTTCAGGTCAACCGGCGTAAACGCCTGGCTCACCGAATCGGGAATTTCGTCGACGACGATGAGCTGGGGTGACGGCTGGTACGTGTGCCGCACCAGGAACGCCTCGACGGCGTGGGCGACGGCGCGCGTGGTGAGTATCACCGCGGGCCGGGCGTCGCGCAGGGCGGTGTCCAGACGTTCGGCGTGTCCTTGAAGTTCGGGGGCGAACAAGGGGACGGCGATCATGCCCGCCTTCACCGCGCCGTAGAAACCGGCCACGTAATCCAAGCCCTGCGGGGCCAGGATCGCCACCCGGTCGCCCAACGACGCGACGCGTTGTAGGGCTGCACCGATCGCCCGGATCCGCTGCCCGAGCTGGACCCATGTCCACTCGATGGCTCGACCGTCTGCCGATCCGGTGTAGTCGAGGTACCGGTAGGCCACGGTGTCGCCGAGGTTGGCGATATTGCGGTCGATGAGCGAGACCAGCGTCACCCCGGGCGGTAGGACGACGTTGCCCTCGACGTCGAGGCAGTCCTCGATCTGCAGCAGACCCCTATGGTCGATAGATGCGGACACATACCCGAGTGTAATTAATGTGACGCGCAGTATCACCTAACCTGGCCGGGGTGTGACGCAAACGCAACACCCCGGCGGCGCCCACGGCGACGAGAACTGGGCGTTCGACGCCGACGGACTGATGAAGACCCGGCACGCCAGCATCAACGACGTCGCCATCACCGAGGCCGATCGCCTTTTCCCTTGGGACCGAAGCGGTCCGCGGCCGACCGGCCATCCGGGCCTCACCGAGCTGGGGCTGTGAGCGCAGCGGTCGTGGCGGAACCGGCCTGCCGATAGGATCTCGTCATGGCTCAACTGGTGCAGGAGTACCTGGACCAGATCCGTGCCGAACATCTCGCCAACACCGACGGCGCGCTGGCCGACTACATCCCGGAATTGGCTCGCGTCGACCCCGACGCGCTCGGGCTCTCGCTGTGCTTGGCCGACGGATACGTCTACGAATGTGGCGATTCGGCAACGGAATTCACGATCCAATCGGTGTCGAAGCCCTTCACTTACGCGCTCGCGCTCGATCGTATCGGCCGGCAGGGGGTGGACGCGAAGATCGGCGTCGAACCCTCAGGCGAGGCGTTCAACGAGATCAGCGTCGACAAGAACACCAAGGCACCGAAGAACCCGATGATCAACGCCGGTGCCGTCGCGGCGGTCTCGCTGATTCCCGGCGTGAGCGCAGATCACCGGTTCGACCAGATTCTGGAGTTCTATTCGGCGTTCGCGGGCCGGCGCCTTTCGGTCGATCTCGACGTGTACGCCTCGGAGAAGGCCACCGGCAGCCGCAACCGTGCGATCGCCTACATGTTGCAGAGTTTCGGTGTGCTCGACGGCGATCCCGACGAGATTCTCGACGTCTACTTCCGCCAGTGCTCGATCAACGTCACGAGCACCGACCTGGCCAGGATGGCGACGACTCTCGCCCGCGGAGGCGTCGAACCCCGGTCCGGTCGACGGGTGACCAGCGCCGCGGTGGTCCAGCGCACGTTGAGCGTGATGGTCACCTGCGGGATGTACGACGCCGCGGGGGACTGGGTGAGCGCGGTGGGCATGCCCGCGAAAAGCGGTGTCGGCGGCGGTATCACCGCCGCGCTGCCCGGCCAACTCGGGATCGGCGTCTACTCACCGCTTCTGGATGCCAAGGGCCACAGCGTCCGCGGTGTGGAGGTGTGCCGCAGCCTGTCGGTCAACCTGGGGTTGCATTTCATGTCGGTGACCCGCGAATCACGATCGACTGTTCGGGCGTCCTATGACGCCCGTCCCGGTGTTCGGGTCTACGAGCTGCACGGCGACCTGCTGTTCGCCGGGGCTGAGCAGGTGCTGCGCAACATCGAGCAGGAATGCAGCGAGTTCGACGTCGCCATCCTGGAGGTGTCGCGCGTTGACGACATCGACGCCACCGCCCGTCGCATGCTCGCCGGTATGCGTGAGTTCCTCACGGCGGCAGGCAAGAAGGGCTTTCTGGTCGATCCCGACGACACGTTGCGGTTGGCCGGTGTGCCAGACTCCCGCGCCACCGTCTTCGCCACACTCGATGACGCGCTGAACGCCGCGGACCACGCCGTGTCTGGACCGCCGGCCTCAGACCGGTAGCGCCAAGCGGGTGGGCTCGTCGAGGCCCCGCAGCGTCACCGTATCCCCGATCGTCCACCGTGCACGTTCGCTTTCGGACGCGTTCGACACCGTCGTCGATGAGGCCAACACGTGACAGGACTGGGTCTTGGCCAGCTCGCAGAGCCGGGCCGCCTCGTTGACCGGTTCACCGATCACGGTGTACTCGAACCGTTCTCGCGCACCGACGTTGCCAGCCACGGCCATACCCGATGCGATCCCGACGCCCGCTTCGAACTCGGGCGTCTCCTCACGGATCCGCCGTGCGATGGCACGCCCGGCGGCCAGCGCGGCGTCTTCGGGGGAGGGCAGGCGGTTAGGAGCACCGAACACGGCCAAGGCGCCGTCGCCCTCGAACTTGTTGACGAAACCCTGATGGCGGTCGACCTCCTCGACGACGACCGCGAAGAACCGATTGAACAGGCCGACGACTTCGGTTGCGCGCAATCGCGTCACCAGCTGGGTGGATCCGATGATGTCGACGAAGATCACGGCGATGTGGCGTTCTTCGCCGCCGAGCTTGGTGTGCTGCTTCTCGGCGGCGGCTGCCACGTCGCGGCCGACATGGCGGCCGAACAGGTCGCGCAACCGCTCCCGTTCCCGCAGCCCGCGCACCATTCTGTTGAAGCCTCGCTGAAGTTCACCGAGCTCGGTGCCGTCGAAAACCACCAGCTCGCAACTCAAGTCGCCTTCTTCGACGCGCCTCAGCGCCGTGCGCACGACCCGCAGCGGCGTGGCGAACAGCCAGGACAGCAGCCACATCAGCAGGAAACCGAAGCTGAGGGCAAGCAGGGCGATGATCATCACGGCGATGGCGAACTGGGTGTGCGAGAGGTTGCGCATCCACACCGAGAACAGCGCGGTGATCGCGATGCCGATCATCGGCACGCCCGAGCTGAGCAGCCACACCGTCATCGTGCGGCCCATGATGCCGCCGGTCAGCCGGCGTGGCGGCGGGGCGTACTCCAGCGCCTGCGCGGCCACGGGCCGCAGCGCGAACTCCGTGGTGAGATAGCCGGCGGTGGCCACGATGACGCCCGGGAACGCCAACGAGAACAAGAACCGGGGGATGAAAATCGTGTCGATCATCCCGTAGAGCGTCGTGAACAGCGCCGTTCCCACACCCCACAAGGCCAGCAGTGCCAACGCCACCCGCCACGGGGCCACGAACGTGTTGCGGTGATCCTCAGCAGTGGGCCGACGTAGTTCGATGGCCCAGCGCAACGCGTTGACCGTGCGTTTGGTGATACAGAAGACACCAACCACCAGCGCCGCGCCGATGTAGGTGGGCACCACGGCGAAGGGCAGCCACGCGGGAGCGTCGTGGATCGCGCTCGGCACCGGGAACGCCACGATCACCAACAGCAACGAGACCGCGATGCCGAGAAGGTTCCACGCCACGACGAGCACGGTCAGGATGATCTGGATTCGCACCCGACGCCGAGCCTGGCTCTCGGAGGCCTTGCCGAGCAGCCACGACCCGTACTCGGGGCCCTCGGGTAGCCGCCCGCTCTGCCGGGTAAGGGTCTCGGCGATGCGGCCCAGGCGGCGCGCGAAGCTACTCTTCTTGGCGTTCATCCCGGCCTAGCCTAAATTGCCCGGGGCGCCCCCTAATGTGGTTCGGGTGCGTCTCGTCATCGCCCAGTGCACCGTGGACTATGTCGGACGGCTCACGGCCCATCTGCCGTCGGCACGTCGCCTGCTGTTGATCAAGGCCGATGGGTCGGTCAGCGTGCACGCCGACGACCGGGCCTACAAGCCGCTGAACTGGATGAGCCCGCCGTGCCGGTTGACCGAGCAGCTCGACGGCCCCGTGCTGGTCTGGGTGGTGGAGAACAAGGCGGGCGAGCAGCTGCGGATCACGGTGGAGGAGATCGAGCACGACTCCAGCCACGAACTCGGGGTGGATCCAGGGCTGGTCAAAGACGGCGTGGAGGCCCATCTGCAGGAGTTGTTGGCCGAGCACGTCGAATTGCTCGGCCCCGGCTACACGCTGGTGCGTCGCGAGTACATGACCGCGATCGGCCCGGTCGACCTGTTGTGCCGGGACGAGAACGGCCGCGCCGTTGCCGTGGAGATCAAGCGCCGCGGTGAGATCGACGGCGTCGAACAGCTCACCCGCTACCTCGAGCTGCTCAACCGTGACACCCTGCTGGCGCCGGTGGCCGGGGTCTTCGCCGCCCAGCAGATCAAACCGCAGGCGCGGACGCTGGCGACCGATCGTGGAATTCGTTGCGTGACGCTGGATTACGACCAGATGCGCGGCATGGACAGCGACGAGTTCCGGCTGTTCTGATGCCTCGGCGCGACCGGCCCTCCCGACGCAGGCAGACGCCCACGTCGTTGCCACCGATGCGACGAATCGAAATCGGCCCGGACGGCTACGAGTACGAAGTCCGGCCGGTCCCAGGCTCGCGCGCCACCAAGACCTACCGCTGTCCGGGGTGTAATCACGAGATCCACTTCGGCACAGCGCATTTGGTGGTGTTTCTCGCCGATGGCGGCGAACGGGCGCTCGAGGACCGTCGGCACTGGCACACCCCGTGCTGGACGCACCGGGGTACCCGCGGTCCGACTCGCAGGTGGTCTTAGTGGGCGTCGTCCTGGGCGGGCTCGACCAACTCGATGAGCACTCCGCCGGCATCCTTGGGATGGATGAAGTTGATCCGCGAATTGGCGGTGCCGCGTCGCGGCGCGTCGTAGATCAGGCTGACCCCGTCGGCGCGCAGCCGCTCGGAAAGCGCGTCGATGTCGCTGGTGCGGTACGCCAGTTGCTGAAGCCCGGGGCCGCGCTTGTCGAGGAACTTCGCGATCGTCGACGTCTCGTCGAGCGGGGCCATCAGCTGGACCTGGGCGCTGCCGACCGGAGCGCCCCGCACGGTGAGCATGGCTTCACGGACGCCTTGGTCCTCGTTGACTTCCTCGTGCAGAACGATCATCCCGAGGTGGTCGTGGTACCACTTGATGGCGGCGGCCAGGTCGGGCACCGCGATCCCGACGTGATCGATCGCCGTCACGAGGGCGCTCGCGAGGGCGGGACGGGCATCAACCTGCTCGGCGGTCATAACGCAACGGTAACGTTTACCAGAACCGTTTGCATATGCGTGATCGGTCACATCGGCGCAGACGATGCCTGGAGGTACAGAAATGACGACGTCGGTAATAGTTGCTGGAGCACGCACTCCGGTAGGCAAACTCATGGGTTCGCTCAAGGATTTTTCCGGCAGTGACCTCGGTGGCATCGCGATCGCCGGCGCTTTGCAGAAGGCCAAGGTTCCCGCCTCGGCCGTCGAATACGTGATCATGGGCCAGGTGCTGACCGCCGGCGCCGGGCAGATGCCGGCGCGCCAGGCCGCGATTGCCGGCGGCATCGGCTGGGACGTGCCGTCGCTGACCATCAACAAGATGTGCCTGTCCGGGATCGACGCGATCGCGTTGGCCGATCAGCTGATCCGGGCCGGCGAGTTCGACGTGGTGGTCGCCGGGGGACAGGAGTCGATGTCGCAGGCGCCGCACATGCTGATGAACAGCCGCTCGGGGTACAAGTACGGCGATGTCACGGTGCTGGACCACATGGCCTACGACGGCCTGCACGATGTGTTCACCGACCAGCCCATGGGCGCGCTCACCGAGCAGCGAAACGAGATCGACCAGTTCACTCGCGAAGAGCAGGACGAGTTCGCTGCGCGGTCGCATCAAAAGGCTGCCGCGGCATGGAAAGACGGCGTGTTCGCCGACGAGGTCGTGCCGGTGCAGATTCCGCAGCGTAAGGGTGACCCGATGGAGTTCGCCCAGGACGAGGGCATCCGCGCCAACACCACCGTCGAGTCGCTGGCGGGGCTGAAACCCGCATTCCACAAGGACGGCACCATCACCGCCGGGTCCGCGTCGCAGATCTCCGACGGCGCCGCCGCGGTGGTGGTGATGAGCAAGGACAAGGCCGCCGAAATGGGGCTGACCTGGCTGGCCGAGATCGGTGCGCACGGCGTCGTCGCAGGCCCGGATTCCACCCTGCAGTCGCAGCCGGCGAACGCGATCAAGAAAGCGATTGCGCGCGAGGGCATCTCAGTCGATCAGCTCGACGTCATCGAGATCAACGAGGCCTTCTCGGCGGTGTCGCTGGCCTCGGCCAAGGAGCTGGGGGTGGACCTGGACAAGGTCAACATCAATGGCGGCGCGATCGCCATCGGGCATCCGATCGGAATGTCGGGGGCCCGGATCACGCTGCACGCGGCGCTCGAGCTGTCCCGGAAGGGTTCAGGCTACGCCGTGGCGGCGCTGTGCGGCGCGGGCGGTCAGGGCGACGCGCTGATTCTGCGCGCGGGATAGCACCTACGACGCTGTGTAGTAAACGGGCCCGGTTTCGGGCACAATGGCGGCCATGACTCGCGCCTTGCCCCCTCGTCTCGTGGCCGGCTGGTTCCGGTTCGTCGCCTTGCTCGAGGCGGTCAGCTGGGCGGGGCTGCTGGTCGGGATGTACTTCAAGTACCTCGGCACCCCGCGGACGGAGATCGGGGTCAAGGTGTTCGGCATGGCGCACGGGTTGATCTTCGTGGCGTTCGTCGCCGTGGGTCTGCTGGCCGGCCTCGCATTCAAGTGGACGCTCGGCACATGGTTGCTGGGGCTGCTGTCGAGCATCGTGCCACTGGCCAGTGTGATCTTCCTCATATGGGTCGATCGAACCGGCCGGATCGGCGTCGACGCGGCCGGCGGGGCCCTGGCGCCACCGGGCCTGCCCGCGCCCGAATCGACGTGACAGACTTGTAGGCGTGACTCGACCCCGACCTTCCATTGCGGCCTCGATGGCCGGCGCGGTTGACCTGTCGGCGCTCAAACAGCGGGCGTCCGCGGGCGACGGCGGTTCGGCAGCCCCATCGGGTGGTGTGGAGATCACCGAGGCCAACCTCGAAGCAGAAGTGCTGGTTCGGTCCAGCCAGGTGCCCGTCGTGGTACTGCTGTGGTCGCCGCGCAGCGACGCCAGCGCCCGATTGGGTGATGCGCTGGGCAGTCTCGCGTCCGCTGACGGCGGCCGATGGTCGCTGGCGACGGTCAACGTCGACGCCGTGCCGCGGGTGGCGCAGATGTTCGGCGTGCAAGCCGTGCCCACGGTGGTGGCGCTGGCCGCCGGCCAACCGTTGTCGAGCTTCCAGGGCGTGCAGCCCCCGGAGCAGCTGCGCCAGTGGATCGATTCGCTGCTGAATGCCACCGCCGGAAAGCTGTCCGGCGGTGGTGATTCCGAGCAGCCCGAGCAGGTCGACCCCGAACTCGCGCAGGCGCGTGAATACCTGGACGCCGGCGATTTCGAGGCGGCACGCAAGGCGTACCAAGCGATCCTGGACGCCAACCCCGGCCACGCCGAAGCCAAAGGCGCGGTGCGGCAGATCAGCTTCCTGCAGCGTGCGACGTCGCACGCGCCCGGCGCGATCGTGGCCGCCGACGCCAAGCCGGACGACTTCGAGTTGGCCTTCGCGGCAGCCGACGTCGAGATCCTGCAGCAGAACGTCGCGGCGGCCTTCGACCGGTTGGTCGGGCTGGTGCAGCGGACCACCGGCGACGACCGCGCCAAAGTGCGCACGCGGCTCGTCGAGCTGTTCGAGCTCTTCGATCCCGCCGACCCCGAAGTGATCGCCGGCCGTCGCAAGCTCGCCAACGCGCTGTACTAACCGCCGCCGCGTCCGCCTAGCCCGGATGGCCCGCCGGCCCGCCGAGGTCGACGAAATGGCGTGTTCTACTCGCACTTTCCCGCCCGGTTGTCCCTTTGGGCGAGAACGAGGGGCGAGAAGAAGCTAGGCCCGTCAGTCGGCGGGTTCGAACCACAGCGCGGCCAGCGGCGGCAGCACCATGACCGCCGAAGCGGGGCGGCCGTGCCACGGTTCGGCGGTCGCCTGCACCGCGCCGTAGTTGCCGATACCCGCGCCGTTGTAGATGTCGGCGTCGGTGTTGAGGACCTCACGCCAGGAGCCGGTGTGCGGCAGGCCAAGTCGATAGCGCGTGTGCTCGGCGCCTGCGAAGTTGAACACGCACGCCATCACCGAGCCGTCGTCGCCGTAGCGCAGGAAGCTGATCACGTTGTTGGCCGAGTCGTTGGCGTCGATCCAGGAATAGCCCTCGGGGCTGGTGTCGCGCGACCACAGCGCCCGCCGGTCGCGGTAGATGCGGTTCATGTCGTGCACCATGCGCTGAATGCCCGTCGAGTAGCTGTTCTCGTCGAGCTGATACCAGTCGACACCGCGTTCCTCCGACCACTCGGCGCGTTGGCCGAAGTCCTGGCCCATGAACAACAGCTGCTTGCCCGGATGCGCCCACTGGTAGGCCAGCAGGCCGCGTAACCCCGCGGCCTTGACGTGGTCGTTACCGGGCATGCGGCCCCACAACGTGCCCTTGCCGTGCACCACCTCGTCGTGGCTGATCGGCAGCACATAGTTCTCGCTGAACGCATAGAGCATCGAGAACGTGATCTCGTGGTGGTGATAGCTGCGGTGGATCGGGTCGCGTTTGATGAACTCCAGCGTGTCGTTCATCCATCCCATGTTCCATTTCATCGAAAAGCCAAGACCGCCGAGGTTTGTCGGGCGGGTGACACCCGGCCACGACGTCGACTCCTCGGCGACGGTCACCACGCCCGGCGTCACCTTGTGCACGGTCGCGTTCATCTCCTGCAAAAATTGCACGGCCTCGAGGTTCTCTCTGCCGCCGTAGATGTTGGGTGTCCAGCCGCCCTCCGGCCGCGAGTAGTCCAGGTACAGCATCGAGGCGACCGCGTCGACCCGCAGGCCGTCGATGTGGAACTCCTGACACCAGTACAGCGCGTTGGCCACCAGGAAGTTGCGCACTTCGGCGCGGCCGAAGTCGAACACGTAGGTGCCCCAATCGAGTTGCTCGCCCCGGCGGGGATCGGAGTGCTCATAGAGCGCTGTGCCGTCGAACCGGCCCAGCGCCCAGGCGTCCTTGGGAAAGTGGGCGGGCACCCAGTCCATGATCACCCCGATGCCGG
Organism: Mycolicibacterium pulveris; assembly: GCF_010725725.1. Classification (NCBI taxonomy): domain Bacteria; kingdom Bacillati; phylum Actinomycetota; class Actinomycetes; order Mycobacteriales; family Mycobacteriaceae; genus Mycobacterium; species Mycolicibacterium pulveris. The sequence continues at coordinate 3,873,757 of NZ_AP022599.1, forward strand.
CCTGGTGCAGCGTGTCGACGAGGAAGCGGAACTCGTCAGGCGTGCCGAGCCGTGAGGTCGGGGCGTAGTACGATGTCACCTGGTAGCCCCACGAACCGCCGAACGGATGCTCGGCCACCGGCATCAGCTCGACGTGCGTAAACCCCTGGGAAACCACGTATTCGGTGAGTTGCTCGGCCAGCTCCCGGTAGCTCAGTCCCGGCCGCCACGACATCAGGTGCACCTCGTAGGTGCTCATCGGCTCAAACACCGGGTTGTGCTCGGCGCGCCTGCGCATCCACTCGTCGTCGGCCCACCGGTACTCGCTGCGCGTCACCTTCGACGCCGTCTGCGGCGGCACCTCGGTGGCGAAGGCCATCGGATCGGCGCGGTCGCTGATCGAACCGTCCGCACCGTGCACCCGGAACTTGTACAGGCCCCCGACCTCGAAACCGGGCCAGAACAGCTCCCATACCCCCGTGGAACCGAGTACCCGCAGTTGCGCCTCGGCGCCGTCCCAGTGATTGAAGTCGCCAATCAGGCTGACGCCCTTGGCGTTCGGCGCCCACACCGCGAACGACACCCCGTCCACCACCCCGTCGGGTGTGGTGAACCGGCGCGGATGTGCACCCAGCGCCTCCCACAGCCGTTCGTGGCGGCCTTCGGCGAACAGGTGCAGGTCGACCTCGCCGAGGGTGGGCAGAAACCGGTAGGCGTCCGCGACGGTGTGCCGGTGGATCTCGCCGTCCGCACCGGCATAGCCCACCTCGAGGCGGTAGTCGATCAGGTCGGTGAACGGCAGCGCGACGGCGAACAGGCCGGCCTCGATGTGGGTGAACACGTACCGCTGGCCGCCGATCAGCGCGGCCACCTCGCGCGCGTGCGGCCGGTAGGCTCGGATCACGGTGTGGTCGTCGTACTCATGGGCGCCCAGAATCGAATGCGGATCGTGGTGTTCACCGGCCAGCAGGCGGTTGAGATCGGCGGTATGCGGCCGCAGATGGGGGCTGGTGCGCGGATTGGTCTGCGTCATGCTCACTCCCTACGCAGCAGGTTCAGGCGGTGCTCGGGGGACAGCTGTGGCATGTTCAGCACGTGCGCCACGGCCTTGCCCGGGTCGATGCGGACGTAATTGGCATGGCCCCACTGGTATTCCTCACCGGTGATCTCATCGCGCACCCAGAACCGGTCATGGGGCTCCATGCCCAGCGCCGCCATGTCCAGCCACAAGGTGGCCTCCTCGGCGCCGAACGGGTTGAGCGTCACCACCACCAGCACCTGGTCGCCCGTCACCGGATCGAACTTGCTGTAGGCCAGCAGCGCGTCATTGTCGGGATGGTGGAACTTGATGGTGCGCAGCTGATGCAACGCCGGATGGACCTGCCGAATCTCGTTGAGCTGGGTCAAGAACGGCTCCAGCGACTCGCCGTCGGCCAGGGCGGCCTCGAAGTCGCGCGGGCGCAGTTCGTACTTCTCCGAGTGCAGATACTCCTCGCTGCCTTCGCGCACCGCACGGTGCTCGAACAGCTCGTAGCCGGAGTACACACCCCACGACGGGCTCATGGTCGACGCCAGCACCGCGCGGATCGCGAACATGCCGGGACCGCCGTGCTGCAGGCTCTCATGCAGGATGTCTGGGGTGTTGACGAACAGGTTGGGCCGCGCATAGTCGGCGTGCTCGACGATCTGCTGGCCGAACTCGATCAACTCCCACTTCGCGGTGCGCCAGGTGAAGTACGTATAGGACTGCGTGAAGCCGAGTTTGGCCAGCCCGTAAAGGCGGGCGGGACGGGTGAACGCCTCGGACAGGAACAACACGTCGGGGTCGTGGTTCTTCACCTCGCCGATCAACCAGGCCCAGAAGTCCGGCGACTTGGTGTGCGGATTGTCGACCCGAAACACCTTGACGCCGTGCGAAATCCAGAACTTCACCACCCGCAGCACTTCCTGGTACAACCCGGCCGGGTCGTTGTCGAAGTTGAGCGGATAGATGTCCTGATATTTCTTCGGCGGGTTCTCCGCGTAGGCGATGGTGCCGTCGGGCAGCACCGTGAACCACTCGGGATGCTCGCGCGCCCACGGGTGATCGGGCGCGGTCTGCAACGCCAGATCCAGCGCGACCTCCAGGCCCTCGTCGCGGGCCGCGGCGACGAAGTCGTCGAAATCCTCGATCGTGCCCAGCTTCGGGTGCACCGCGTCGTGACCACCTTCGTCACTGCCGATCGCCCACGGCGAGCCGACATCGTCGGGGGCCGCGGTCACGCTGTTGTTGCGGCCCTTGCGGTGCACCTTGCCGATCGGGTGGACCGGGGGCAGGTACACCACGTCGAACCCCATCCGCGCGATCCGCGACAGCGCCTTGGTCGCCGTGGCGAAGGTGCCGTGGACGGGATTGCCGCTGGCGTCCCACCCGCCCGTCGACCGCGGGAACATCTCGTACCACGCGCTGAACCTGGCCAGTGGACGGTCGACCCACACGCCGTACCGCTCGCCGCGGGTGAGGAGTTCACGCAGCGGATACCGCGACAGCAGTTCGGTCACTGCCGGCGACAGCGCCGCGCCCGCGCGGGTGAACGGGTCGCCGGGCTCGCGCAGCCGGGCCGCCGCGTCGATCAGCGGGAACCGCTCCTGTCTCGGCACTCCGGCCGCGGCGCGCTCCAGCAGCCCCGCACCGACCAGCAGGTCGTTGGACAGTTCTCCTTCGCTCTGCCCGGCGTCCAGCTTCGCGGTCACGCTCTTGCGCCACGTCGCGATGGGATCGCCCCACCCGTCCACTCGGAAGGTCCACAGGCCGACGGCGTCGGGAGTGAACTGACCGTGGAACACGTCCGGGGTCTCCCCGGTCGACATGGGCAGAAGCTGCGGTTTGATGCGCGACGCCGGGGTGACCACTTCCTCGACGGGCACGGCTTCCGGGGCCCGCACCAGCCCGGGGGGATCGTCGACGAGTTTCGGGTACGCGGTGCCGTGATAGCGCACCACCAGCGTGGCGGCGACGGCGTCATGGCCCTCGCGCCACACCGTCGCCGACACCGGCACGACTTCGCCGACGACGGCCTTGGCCGGGTACCGACCGCCGGAAACGACAGGTGCGACGTCGTCGATTGCGATTCGACCGGTCACCCCACCACTCCTTACGTTCCTGGACACGTTCCTGGACATTTGCGTCCTCGGCACCGCCAGGTCCGGCGTCGTCTGCGCGCGCCTCGAGAACCTCCTGGCCGCCCTATACCCACCGTAATGCGCCCCCCAACCCCCGGACACCGAAGCGATCAGGGTTGGGACTGCGCGGGGGCGAAAGGTCAGTAAGGTGGAGTCGCGTGAAAGCCCTGAGACGGTTCACGGTGCGCGCACATCTTCCCGGTCGGTTGGCCGCGCTCGAACGGCTGTCCATCAACCTGCGCTGGACCTGGGACAAGCCCACCCAGGATCTGTTCGCCACCATCGACGAGAACCTGTGGCGGCAGGTCGGTTGCGACCCGGTGGCCCTGCTGGGTCAGGTCAGCCCCCAGCGCCTGGACGGGTTGGCGACCGACGAATCGTTTCTGGGCCGGCTCGACTCGCTCGTCGCCGATCTCGACGATTACCTGACCCGTCCCCTGTGGTATCAGCAGCAACTCGAATCCGGCGCTGAACTGCCCAACGGCATCGCGTACTTCTCGATGGAGTTCGGCGTGGCCGAGGTGTTGCCGAACTACTCCGGGGGCCTGGGCATCCTTGCCGGCGACCACCTCAAGTCGGCCTCCGATCTGGGCCTGCCGCTGATCGGCGTGGGGCTTCTGTACCGCTCGGGCTACTTCCGCCAGTCGCTGACCGCCGACGGCTGGCAGCACGAGAGCTACCCGTCGCTGGACCCGCAGGGCCTTCCGCTGCGACAGCTCACCGACGGCAGCAGCAATCCCGTGCTCGTCGAGGTGGCGATGCCCGGGGACAGCCAGCTGCGCGCGCGGATCTGGGTGGCCCAGGTGGGCCGAATCCCGTTGCTGCTGTTGGACTCCGACATCCCCGAAAACGACCACGGCCTGCGGGGGGTGACCGACCGGCTCTACGGCGGGGACCAGGAACACCGGATCAAACAGGAGATCCTCGCCGGTGTCGGCGGTGTGCGCGCGATCCGGGCGTTCATCGACCTGGAGGGCCGGCCGTCCCCGGAGGTGTTCCACATGAACGAGGGACACGCGGGATTTCTTGGCGTCGAACGCATCCGGGAGCTCATCGACGCCGGCCTGGATTTCGACACCGCGCTGACGGTGGTGCGCTCGTCCACGGTGTTCACCACCCACACCCCGGTGCCCGCGGGCATCGACCGGTTTCCGGTGGAGAGGGTCCGGCGGTATTTCGGCAGTGGTGTCGACGAGAGCGCGGACGACGAGCAGGGATCGAGCGCGCCGGCGGAGGAGACCTCGCGGCTACTGCCGGGCGTTCCGCTGGACCGCATCGTGGCGTTCGGCGCCGAAGAGGATCCGACGAAGTTCAACATGGCGCACATGGGTCTGCGGCTGGCGCAGCGGGCCAACGGGGTGTCGCTGCTGCACGGCGAGGTCAGCAGGCAGATGTTCAACGGGCTGTGGCCGGGTTTCGATCCCAGCGAGGTGCCGATCGGCTCGATCACCAACGGCGTGCACGCGCCGACCTGGGCGGCGCCGCAGTGGTTGGAGCTGGGCCGCGAGCTGATCGGGGCCAACCCGCAGGGGGAGCCAGCGGTGTGGGAACCCGCGGTGTGGGAGCGGCTGCACCAGGTCGACCCCGGGCACATGTGGTGGATCCGCTCGCAGCTGCGCAGCCAGCTCATCGAGGACGTGCGGGCGCGGCTACGGCGGTCGTGGGCCGAACGCGGGGCGGCTGATGCTGAACTGGGTTGGATCGCAACGGCTTTCGATCCCGAGGTGCTGACCATCGGGTTCGCGCGGCGGGTGCCGACGTACAAGCGGTTGACGTTGATGCTGCGCGACCCCGAACGCTTGGAGCGGCTGCTGCTCGACGAGAAGCGCCCGATCCAGCTCATCGTGGCGGGTAAGTCCCATCCCGCCGACGAGGGCGGCAAGGCGCTGATCCAACAGGTGGTGAAGTTCGCGGATCGACCCGAGGTGCGGCACCGCATCGCGTTTCTGCCCGACTACGACATGTCGATGGCCCGGCAACTGTACTGGGGATGCGACGTGTGGCTGAACAACCCGCTGCGACCGTTGGAGGCGTGCGGCACATCCGGGATGAAGAGCGCACTCAACGGCGGGTTGAACCTGTCGATCCGCGACGGCTGGTGGGACGAGTGGTACGACGGTGAAAACGGTTGGGAGATACCGACTGCCAACGGACTGGCCGACGAGAACCGGCGCGACGATCTCGAGGCCGCCGCCCTCTACGACCTGCTCGAACAGTCGGTGACGCCGAAGTTCTACGACCGCGACGACCGGGGCATCCCGACCCGGTGGGTGGAGATGGTGCGGCACACGCTGATCGCGCTGGGGCCGAAGGTGCTGGCGTCGCGCATGGTTCGTGATTACACCGAGAAGTACTACGCGCCCGCCGGCCAATCCCTGCGTAAGACGGTGCAACCCGGCGCGGACGGGGAACCGTTCGGCGCGGCCCGTGATCTGGCGGCCTACCGGCGGCGAGCCGAGGACGCTTGGCCGAAGATCCAGATCACCGACGTCGACAGCTCGGGGCTGCCGGACACCCCGCTGCTCGGCTCGGAGCTCACCTTGACCGCGACCGTGCAACTGGCCGACCTGCGACCGGAGGAGGTGACGGTGCAGGCCGTGCTTGGGCGCGTCGACGCGAGCAACAACCTGGTGAATCCGGTGACCGTGCCGATGCAGCACACGGGCACGACCGAGGGTGGCAACGCCAGATTCTCGACGACCACGCCGCTGCCGGTCGCCGGCCCGGTCGGGTACACGGTGCGGGTGTTGCCCCACCATCCGCTGCTGGCCGGTGACAACGAGCTCGGCCTCGTCACCCACCCGTGATCCCCGCGCTCAAGGTTGCGGTCGACGGCGGACCCTACGGGCTGGCCGCCGGCGCTGACGACGCGCTGTGGGTGACGCTGGTGCACGCGGGTGCCATCGCGCGCGTGACGACGACCGGCGATGTCACGGTGTATCCCGTTGCACCGCAGAGTCGCCCGTCGATCATCACCGCCGGCCCCGACGGCGCGTTGTGGTTCACCCGCACCGGTGACGACCACATCGGCCGGATCAGCACGGCGGGCGAGTTGAACGCGTTTCCTCTCGGCGAGGACCGCGGCCCCTACGGCATCACCGCCGGTGCCGACGGCGCGTTGTGGTTCACCGCCATGACGTCCGGTGAAATCGGCCGGATCTCGGTCGACGGGGAGGTGACCGAATGGCATGCCGTCGGCGGGGCACCGTCGATGATCACAACCGGGCCCGACAACGCCTTGTGGTTCACCCTCAACCAGGCCAACGCCATCGGCCGGCTGTCACCGGCTGATGGGTTGACTGTGCGGGAATTGCCAACTGCCGCGGCCGGACCCGTGGGTATCGCCGCAACCCACGATGACGCGGTGTGGTTCACCGAGATATCCGCCGAGAAGCTGGGCCGCATACCGTTGCAGGACGCGATCCAGGAGATCGACCTGCCCGGCAAGCCGCACGCGGTGGTGGCCGACCCCGGCGACGGGGTGTGGGTCAGTCTGTGGGGCTCCCATCAGATCGCCAGGGTCAGCGAAGACGGTGAAATCGTCACGATCGACCTTCCTCGGGGCAGCGAGCCGCACGGAATCGCCATCGGCCCCGACGGCGCCCCGTGGGTCGCGCTCGAGGCGGGGTTCGTGCTGCGGATGCCGATCTGAGCAATTATCTGGACACCTGTTCAACGACCTCGAGGGCCCGGGTAGGTTGCCTGACAGTGCGTCAATTGACACAACGTGTGGCGCGTGTGGCGAAGGACTTCAGCAGTGGCTCTTGGAACTGGACTGCGGCGCGGCATCGCTGTGTTGGCGATCGGGGGAGTGATCGGTGGCCTGGACGCCGGGACGGCAGCGGCCGAACCGGTCGTGGGGCCCGTCGTCGACGTCGCCCCGGCGGCACCGACGCCGGAGGCCGCGCCGGGACCTGACGACGCACCAACGCCGCCGGACGGCGCGGTCGAGTCCACGCCGCCGGCGGTGACGGACACCCCCGACGGCTGGACGCTCACCCTGTCGGCCGACGACGAGATTCAAGCTCCGATCCCGCCGCTCACCACGGCGCTGTCGACCCGCGAATACGTCGTCGGCGGCACCTACACCGGTTCGATCACCGGCCCCGACGACACCCCGGCCGGAGGCACGCTCGAGGTCGGCTACGAGATCGGCTGCGGCATCGACATGAGCACGTCCAACGGTGTCTCGCTGACCGGCACCGCCGGCATCAACCCGTCGATGGGAATCCTGGGCATCGATGCCGCGGGCCCGATCGAGATCGGCGTGCTGCCGACCGTCGGCGCCAACATCGGCGGCGGCATCACCGTCGGGCTCAAGCCCGGCCTGGTCAACGTGGTCCCGGTGACGAAGAAGGAGTTCACCGGCGCCGACCCGTGGGTGAAGGTGAGCAACTTCCGGGTCAGGATCGACGGCTGCGTCGGCGAGTCCTTCATCCGTTCCTATGCGTTCCTGACCCGCTCGACCGACATGTCCGAAGCGGTGCTGGCCTGGTACGGCGTCACCAAGAAGGTCTAGCCCCTCCTCCGGGCGAAATAGCATTCCGGGTCGTCGCGCGTGCGAATTGGCGACCCGGAATGCTATTTCGCGGGCTGCGGTAAGCAAACCGGCGGCCGCGGGACACCGCGGGGGTCAGTCGAAGCGCTTGAAGCAGCGCTCCTGGTCGCCGAGCACCCCGACGCGAAACGCGTCGATCCGGGAGAACCCCGACGGCACCGACTCGCCGTTGACGTCGCTGGCGACCAGGCCGTTGGTGAGAATGCCCGACACCGCCTCGTCGAGATCGCCTGCGGTCAACGTGACGGTGTGGCCGTCGGAGGTGGTGACCGACCGGGACAGCTTCGTGGTGGCCACGCCGGTGAGGCAGGCGGTGCGCAGCGCAGCCGCGGCGTTGTCGAGTGCGACGCCGCCCTGCTCGTGCTGGATGGCTTGCATGAACCGCGACACCAGCACCGAATAGGCGGTGTTGTCGCCGCTGGCCAGCCCGCCGGCACCGGCGGTGTCGGCGGGGGTGCCCATCTCGGTCAGCTCGTCGAGGTCGACGGCGATCGTGTTGGTGGGCGGGCAGTACGACACCGCCGCGCTCGGGCGGATGTCGGGACAGTCGGCCGGCGCGAAGCTCAGTCGCGGCGGGTCGGCGGGCCGGAAGAGGATGTCCAGCGCGTCGACGATCGCGCGCACCGACGACTCGCTGACCTCCCACTCGCCGGTTTCGTCCGCGCCGAGCAGCACGGGCAGGTCACCGCGACGCTGGCCGATCTCGCGCATGTCGATCGATTTGCATGCGGCGGCACCGTCGGTGAAACCGAATTGGAACGCCGAGAGCCGTTCGAACGCCGAACCGTGCTCGTCGATGCCGGCCGCGGGATCGATCTCGGTCATCAACGGGTCGCGGAACGCGATCACCGCGGCCAGCACGTTGTTGAGGCCCTCACCGGTGGACAGGGTGAACCGCGGAGAGTTGTCCTCGGCCACCCACCGCATGTAAACCCCGGCGAGACAGTCGGCCTGCTGTTCGGCGACCAGCGTCGGGGTGGCGATGTCAGCCATCTCGGCCTGACGCTGCACGGCGTGGCCGTACTCGTGGGCCAGCACCATCGTGACGCCCATGTCGCCGTAGGCCCGCTGCAGGTCGGGCATCAGCTCGCCGCGATCCCACCCGATGGTCCGGTCGTCGTGGCAGAAACCGGCGTTGACCAGGCCGTAGGTGTCCTCGCCGCAGAACTCGACGTTGTCGAAGCCGTTGGCGTCCCAGGAGTACAGCGCCTTGACCCGGCGGAACGTCCCCCCGAACGGTTCGCTGAACGCGCCCTCCCAGAACTCCTCGACATCGCTGACGGCCTGGCGTGCCAGCTCGTCGATGTCGCTGTCGTCGGTGCCCTGTACCTTGCGCGTCGGTTCCCCGGCGTCGGACCGCAGCCCGGAGGGCCCGTCGGTTGCGGGCATGCCCGCGACCCGGAACGGGTCGGCGAACACCGAGACGGGCCTGCCCTGCAGCGTGGTCGAGCAGCCGGCCACAAGAAGCGTCGACGCCACCGCGATCACCGCGCCCACCAGGTGTCGTCGCCCCATGGGGATATACCTAATACGCCTGACTTCGCCCAAAGGGACATTTGGGCGCGAAAGTGCGAGTGAATTTCGCCATTACGTCGATCTCGGCGCAAATCGCAAACAAGGTCAGGCGTCACGCAGCCGCTGCAGCGCCTCGCGCACCCGGATCGGATCGGTCGTCGCCCAGAACGGCGGCAGCGACGCGCGCAGATACCCGCTGTAGCGCGCGGTGGCCATCCGCGAATCCAGCACCGCCACCACGCCGCGGTCCTCGACGGTGCGCAGCAGGCGGCCCGCGCCCTGCGCCAACAGCAGTGCCGCGTGGCTGGCGGCCACGGCCATGAACCCGTTGCCGCCGCGAGCGGCCACCGCGCGTTGGCGCGCGGTCAGTAGCGGATCGTCGGGTCGCGGAAACGGGATGCGGTCGATGAGCACCAGCGACAGCGACGGACCCGGCACGTCGACGCCCTGCCACAGCGACAACGTGCCGAACAGCGAGGTCTCGGGGTCTTCGGCGAACCTTTTCACCAGCGCCGAGGTGGTGTCCTCACCCTGACACAGCACCGGGGTGTCGAGGCGCTCACGCATGATCTCGGTGGCGGCCTTGGCCGCCCGCATCGACGAGAACAGGCCCAAGGTGCGCCCGCCCGCCGCGGTGACCAGCGCCGCGATCTCGTCGAGCTGTTCGGCGTTGGATGTCGCCGACTCCGCGGCTCCGGCCCCGCTGCCGCGATGCCCCGGCGGCGGAAGATGCGCGGCGACGTAGAGGATGCCCGACGTCGCGTGCTCGAACGGCGACCCGACGTCGATGCCGCGCCACTTGGTGTCCTCGCCGTCCAGCCCCCACGCCGAGGCCATCGCGTCGAACGTGCCGCCGATGGTCAGCGTCGCCGACGTCAGCACCGTGGTCGAGTGCTCGAACAGCCTGTCGCGCAGCAGCCCGGCCACCGACAGCGGCGCCACCCGCAACACCGCGCGCACGTTACCGCGGTTGTCCTCGTGCTCCAGCCACACCACGTCGCTGCGGTCGGGGATGGCCGGCACGAACGAGTCGAGGATGCGCGACGCGGTGTCGGCGACGTCGGTCAGCGCGGTGACCGCCTCCGCCCGCGCCGACGCGGCCTTCGGATCGCTGGGGCTGGTGTCGATCGCCGAGCGCACCTGGTGGGCGGCGTCGCGCAGCGCGGTCAGATACGTCGCCAGCTCGTCGTCGAGCCGGTCGATGCGCCCGGGCGTGCCGTCGTGAATGGCCGACGAGATCGTTGCGGTCGCCGCCTCCAGCCGTTGGGAGAGTTCGGCGTCGACGAGACGCGCGGCCCGCCGCTGCGCCACGCCCAGCGACGTCGCCGACAGCTCGCCGGTCGCCACCGACGTCACCCGGTCGACCAGCTCGTGCGCCTCGTCGACCACCAACAGGCGATGTTCGGGCAGCACGGCCGCATCCGAGATCGCGTCGATGGCCAACAGGGCGTGGTTGGTGACGACGACGTCGGCAGCGCCGGCTTTTTCGCGGGCCCGTTCGGCGAAGCAGTCGGTGCCGAACGGGCACCGCGACACCCCGATGCACTCTCGCGCGGACACGCTCACCTGCGACCACGACCGGTCCGGCACCCCGGGCGTCAACTCGTCGCGATCTCCGGTGTCGGTGTCGGATGACCACGCGATCAGCCGCTGCACGTCGCGCCCCAGCGCGCTTGTGGCCATCGGCTCGAACAACTCTTCCTGCGGCCGGTCTTCAGGCTCGGCTGCGGCTCCGTTGTGAATCTTGTTCAGGCACAGGTAATTTCCGCGGCCCTTCAGCAGCGCGAACGACGGGGTCCGGGGCAGGGCATCGGTCAGCGACTTCGCCAGCCGAGGCAGGTCGCGGTCCACGAGCTGGCGTTGCAGCGCAATGGTCGCCGTGGACACCACGACCGGTTCGTCGATCTCGAGGGCCCGCGCGATGGCGGGCACCAAATAGGCCAGCGACTTGCCGGTGCCGGTTCCGGCCTGGACCGCAAGGTGCTCACCGGTGTCGAAGGCGTGCGCCACCGCCTCGGCCATCTCGATCTGGCCGCTGCGCTGACTCCCGCCCAACGAGGCGACCGCCGTCGCGAGCAGGTCTGTGACGTCTCTCGTGGTGCCTCCTATGTTGCGCGCGCGACCATGCGGGTCGGGATCGCCGGCTCGCCTCGGGACAACGCCAGACCGTGCCACGGCAAGCTTTTCAGCCCGGCGCGGACCCGTTCGCGCGCGGTTTCCAGGCTGAGATCGCCGACGGGCTCGCCGCCGCGCACCAACGGCTCGGTCAGCGGTCGCTCGGCCAGCCCACGCTGGCCGGCAGGCGGTTCCCCGTACCGATGGACCACCTCCTCGACCACGGTGCCGGTGGTCTTGGCCAGTCGTGTCGCCTGCTTGCGCCCGCCGTGGGATTCCTTGTGGCTGCTGCGCTTCTCCACCGGCATCCCGTCGACCTCGACGAGCTTGTACACCATGCCCGCGGTCGGCGCGCCCGAGCCCGTCACCAACGAGGTGCCGACACCGAAGATGTCGACGGGCTCGGCCCGAAGCGCGGCGATGCCGAACTCGTCCAGATCGCCGGAGACCACGATGCGGGTGCGGTGCGCGCCCAGCCGGTCGAGTTGGTCGCGGACCTGACGGGCCAGCACGCCGAGATCGCCGGAGTCGATGCGCACCGCGCCGAGTTCCGGACCGGCCACCTCGACGGCGTTGGCCACCCCGGCGGTGATGTCGTAGGTGTCGACCAGCAGCGTGGTGTCCGCGCCAAGCGCCTCGACCTGCGCCTTGAACGCCGCCTTCTCGTTCGGCCGCCCCTCCGGTGCGGTGTACAGCAGCGTGAATGCGTGGGCGCTGGTGCCCACCGCCGGAACGCCGTGGACGCGCTGCGCCTCGAGATTGGAGGAGGCGGTGAACCCGGCCAGGTAGGCGGCCCGCGCGGCGGCGACGGCGGCCTGCTCGTGCGTGCGCCGGGAGCCCATCTCGATCAGCGCGCGTCCCTCGGCCGCCGACACCATGCGAGCGGCCGCCGACGCGATCGCGCTGTCGTGGTTGAAAATCGACAGCGCCAGGGTCTCCAACACCACGCATTCCCCGAAGGTGCCGTGCACCGACAACACCGGCGAGCCCGGGAAATACAGTTCACCTTCGCCGTATCCGTCGACGTCACCGCTGAACCGGTAGTCGGCGAGATAGGCCAGGGTCTCGCGGTCACAGAAGTCCGAAAGCAGCGAGAGCGCCTCGTCGTCGAACGTGAACTGTGCCAACGCATCAACGAACCGGGCGGTTCCGGCGACCACGCCGTACCGGCGTCCGTCGGGCAGGCGGCGCGCGAAGATCTCGAACGTGGTCCGGCGGTGGGCCGTCCCGTCGCGCAGGGCGGCGGCGAGCATCGTCAGCTCGTATTTGTCGGTGAGCAAAGCCAGGGACATCCCCGTGGACGTCGAGACCACACCGCAACCGTAGTAGTTCAAAGCCGCAAGTACGCCCCGGCTATCCTTAAACACATGGTGACACCGGCCAAGGCCCGACCGGGGACGCACGAGGAGCGTGATGTCGCCACGTACGAGGCGACGGATGTTCCTTGGGTGACCATCGTCTGGGACGACCCGGTCAACTTGATGACCTACGTGACGTACGTCTTCCAGAAGCTGTTCGGCTACAGCGAGCCGCACGCGACCAAACTCATGCTGCAGGTGCACAACGAAGGCAAGGCCGTGGTGTCGGCGGGCAGTCGTGAGTCGATGGAGGTCGACGTGTCCAAACTCCATGCCGCCGGTTTGTGGGCGACAATGCAGCAGGACCGCTGACAGAACAGTGCGTAAATGGAAGCGGGTCGACACTCCCGACGGCCCACGCTTCCGCTCGGCGCTCGCCGCACACGAGGCGGCGCTGCTGCACAGCCTCGCCACGTCCATGATCGGCATGCTCGACGAGCGCCAATCCTCTGCTCCTGCAGACGAACTCGAACAGATCACCGGAATGCGCACCGGGAATTCCGCGCCGCCACAGGACGAGACGATGAAACGCCTGCTGCCCGACTTCTACCGCTCCCAGACCGACCATCCCGCCGGTTCGGGCACCGTCGAGTCGCTCAACAGCGCGCTGCGCAGCCTGCACGAGCCCGAAATCATCGACGCGAAAATTCAAGCCGCACAGCAGCTTCTGGAGACCCTTCCGCGCGATGGCGGCAAGCTCGAACTGCGTGAGGACGACGCGCACGCCTGGGTCGCAGCGGTCAACGACATGCGGTTGGCGCTGGGCACCATGCTCGGGGTCAAGGCGGGCGGGCCGGACGCGTTGCCCGCCGATCACCCGCTGGCCGGGCACCTCGACGTGTACCAGTGGCTGACCGTGCTGCAGGAGTATCTGGTCCTCGGGCTCATGGGCAAACCGCGTTGATCGGCGCGTGCGGACACACTCGCGAAAAGAGCACACAGTGACGGGTTCAATCACCGATGTCGCCGGCGTCCTCGTCGGACAACACCACCGCGTCGACGCCGACGCCACGCTGGGCTCGGGCTGGGCCAGTGGCACCACGGTGGTGCTGGCCCCGCCAGGCACCGTCGGCGCCGTCGACGGCCGCGGCGGTGCGCCCGGCACTCGCGAGACCGACCTGCTCCACCCGAGCAACACCGTGCGCCACGTCGACGCGGTGGTGCTGTCGGGCGGCAGCGCGTTCGGGCTCGCCGCCGCCGACGGCGTGATGCGGTTTCTGGAGGAACAGGGCCGCGGGGTGGCGCTGGAGGGCGGGGTGGTGCCCATCGTGCCCGCCGCGGTGGTCTTCGATCTGCCCGTCGGCGGCTGGGGTTGCCGGCCGACGGCGGAGTTCGGGTACACCGCCGCCTGCAACGCCGGTACCGAGGTCGCGGTCGGCACCGTCGGCGCGGGCACCGGCGCCCGGGCCGGCGTCCTCAAGGGCGGCGTCGGCACCGCGTCGACGACGCTGGAGTCGGGCGTGACGGTTGGGGCGGTGGTGATCGTCAACTCGGCCGGTGACGTGGTGGACCGCGCGACCGGGCTGCCGTGGCTGGCCGAGGACATCGAAACGCTGGGCCTGGTGGCGCCGCCGACCGACCAGCTCGCGGCCTACGCCGACCGGCACACCGAGTTCAGCCCGCTCAACACCACCATCGCCGTCGTGGCCACCGACGCGGTGCTGAGCAAGGCGGGATGCGCCCGCGTCGCCGTCGCCGCGCACGACGGGCTGGCCCGCACCATCCGGCCGTGCCACACCCCACTCGATGGGGATACGGTGTTTGCGCTGGCCACCGGCGCCGTCGAGGTGCCGCTCGACCCGGAAACCCCGGCGTCGATGTCGCCGGAGACGCCGCTGGTCACCGCGATCGGCGCGGCCGCCGCGGACTGTCTGGCCCGTGCGGTGCTGGTCGGTGTGCTGGCGGCGGAGTCGGTGGCCGGAATACCGACGTACCGGGACCTGTTGCCCGGAGCGTTCGGGTGACGTCGCCGAACCGGCATTCCAGCAGCGCCTCAAGCGGCGTTTGGCCGCTGGAATACAGTTTTGCGACAGAAAGGGAATGACTGTGCTGGTGATTCGGGCCGACCTGGTCGACGCCATGGTCGCGCACGCCCGTGCCGACCATCCCGACGAGGCCTGCGGGATCATCGCCGGGCCGGAGGGCTCCGATCGGCCCGAGCGGTTCATCGCGATGACCAACGCCGAACGGTCCCCGACGTTCTACCGCTTCGACTCGATGGAGCAGTTGAAGGTGTGGCGGGCGATGGAGCAGGCCGGCGAGGCGCCCGTCGTCATCTACCACTCACACACCGCGACCGAGGCCTACCCCAGCCGCACCGACATCTCTTTGGCTTTCGAACCCGACGCCCACTACGTGCTGGTGTCCACCCGCGACCCCGACGAGCACGAGCTACGCAGCTACCGCATCGTCGATGGTGTCGTCACCGAGGAACCCGTCAAGATCGTCGAGCAGTATGTCGAGCAGTATGAGGAGCAACCATGACCGTGAACGTCTCGATTCCGACCATCCTCCGCACCCACACCGGCGGAGAAAAGCGGGTCACCGCATCCGGTGACACGCTGGCGGCGGTGATCGACGACCTCGAGGCGAACTATTCGGGCATCCGCGAACGGCTGATGGACAAGGCCAATCGGGGCAAGCTGAACCGCTTCGTCAACATCTACGTCAACGACGAAGACGTGCGGTTCTCCGGCGGGCTCGACACCACGATCTCCGACGGCGACTCGGTGACCATCCTGCCCGCCGTCGCCGGCGGTTGATCTTGGCGCGTTACGAATCGCTGCTGGACACGCTCGGCAACACCCCGCTGGTGGGGTTGCGGCGGCTGTCGCCGCGATGGGACGACGAGGCCGACGGCGCCCCCCACGTGCGGTTGTGGGCCAAGCTCGAGGACCGCAACCCGACCGGCTCCATCAAGGACCGGCCCGCGCTGCGGATGATCGAGGACGCCGAGCGACGCGGCCTGCTCGCGCCGGGGGCGACGATCCTCGAGCCGACGAGCGGCAACACCGGCATCTCGATGGCGATGGCCGCGCTGCTCAAGGGCTACCAAATGATCTGCGTGATGCCGGAGAACACGTCGATCGAACGCCGTCAGCTGCTCGAACTCTACGGCGCGCGCATCATCTTCTCGCCGGCCGAAGGCGGGTCGAACACCGCGGTCGCGCACGCGAAAGAGCTTGCGCGACAAAACCCGTCGTGGGTGATGCTCTACCAGTACGGCAACGAGGCAAACACGCTGTCGCACTACGAGGGCACCGGCCCCGAGCTGTTCGCCGACCTGCCCGAGATCACCCATTTCGTGGCCGGGCTGGGCACCACGGGCACGCTGATGGGCACCGGCCGATATCTGCGTGAGCAGGTGCCCGGTGTGCAGATCGTGGCCGCCGAACCCCGATACGGCGAAGGGGTGTATGCGCTGCGCAATATCGACGAGGGGTTCATCCCCGAGCTGTATGACCCCGACGTGCTGACCACCCGCTACTCGGTCGGCTCTTATGACGCCATTCGGCGCACCCGCGAACTCGTCCAGGTCGAAGGCATATTCGCCGGTATCTCCACCGGCGCGGTGCTGCACGCCGCGCTGGGCATGGCGGCCAAGGCGACGATGGCGGGTGAGCGGGCCGACATCGCGTTCGTCGTCGCCGACGCCGGGTGGAAGTACCTGTCCACCGGCGCCTACGCCGGTAGCCTGGATGAGGCCGAAGACGCGCTGGAAGGACAGCTATGGGCGTGACAGGCGGCTATCCCGGCGCGGCCGGGCCCGCGCAGCGCAAGAAGCGCCCCGCCTGGGTGGTCGGCGGCCTGACGATCGTCAGCTTCGTCGTGCTGTTGTGGTTGATCGAGCTGTGGGACTCGCTGACCGGACATCGGTTGGACAACAACGGCATCCGGCCGCTGGAAAGCGACGGGCTGTTGGGCATCCTGTTCGCGCCGCTGCTGCACTCGGACTGGGATCACCTGATCGCCAACTCCGTTCCCGCGCTGGTGCTCGGCTTCTTGATGACGCTGGCGGGCATGTCGCGGTTCATCTTCGCCACGGCGATCGTGTGGATCCTCGGCGGCCTGGGCACCTGGCTGATCGGCAACGTCGGCGTGCACTGCCCGTACGTCGGGGTGTCCTGCGAGACCAACCACATCGGCGCGTCGGGGCTGATCTTCGGCTGGCTGGCGTTTCTGATCGTGTTCGGCTTCTTCACGCGCAACATCTGGGAGATCGTGATCGGTGTGGTGGTGTTGCTGCTGTACGGCGGCATCCTGCTGGGCGTGCTGCCCGGCACCCCCGGTGTCTCCTGGCAGGGGCATCTGAGCGGAGCGGTCGCCGGCGTCGTCGCCGCCTACCTGCTGTCGGGGCCCGAACGTAAGGCGCGCGCACTGCGGCGGCCGGTCCAGTCGCCGCGCCTGCCGTCGTGACGGAGCCGTCGGGCCGCGCGGCGCTCCCGGTCGGCATCTTCGACTCGGGGGTCGGCGGGTTGACGGTCGCCCGCGCGATCATCGACCAGTTGCCCGACGAGGACATCCTCTATGTCGGCGACACCGCCAACGGGCCGTACGGGCCGCTGACCATCCCGCAGATCCGCGCGCACGCGCTGGCGATCGGCGACGATCTGGTGGCGCGCGGGGTGAAGGCGTTGGTGATCGCCTGCAACTCGGCGTCGTCGGCGTGCCTGCGCGACGCCAGGGAACGCTACGCCCCGGTGCCCGTCGTCGAGGTGATCCTGCCCGCGGTGCGACGCGCGGTGGCCGCGACCCGCAACGGCCGCATCGGCGTCATCGGCACGCAGGCGACCATCGCGTCGGGGGCCTATCAGGATGCCTTCGGGGCGGCGCGGGACACCGAGGTGATCGCGGTGGCCTGCCCGCGGTTCGTCGACTTCGTCGAGCGGGGGGTGACCAGCGGACGCCAGGTGCTCGGCCTGGCCGAGGGCTACCTGGAACCGCTCCAACGCGCCGAGGTCGACACGCTGGTGCTGGGCTGCACGCACTACCCGATGCTGTCGGGTCTGATCCAGTTGGCGATGGGCGAGCACGTGACCCTGGTGTCCAGCGCGGAGGAAACCGCCAAGGACTTGCTGCGGGTGCTCACCGAACTCGATTTGCTGCGCCCACACCCGGAGGATCCGGCCGCCGGCGGTGCGCAGCGCGTCTTCGAGGCGACCGGCGATCCTGAGTCGTTCACCACACTGGCGGCCCGATTCCTCGGTCCGTCGCTTGACGGTGTTCGACCTGTGCAACGTCACGTCGGCGCCGGGAAGTGATTTACCGCAAGAAAGGGTTGCAAACGGGCGATGTCTTCGTCAGACGCGTGGCGGGCATGGCAAGCTAGAGTGCGTGCGAATCACCGTTCTCGGCTGCTCCGGCAGCGTCGTCGGGCCTGATTCGCCAGCCTCGGGATATTTGATCTCCGCGCCGGATACTCCGCCACTGGTCGTCGATTTCGGGGGCGGCGTACTGGGCGCGCTGCAACGCTACGCCGACCCCAACGATGTGCACGTGCTGCTTTCGCATCTGCATGCCGACCATTGCCTTGACCTTCCCGGGTTGTTCGTGTGGCGGCGCTACCATCCGTCGCCGGCCAAGGAACCCGGTGTGCTCTACGGCCCGGCGAACACCTGGGCACGGCTGGGTGCCGCGTCCTCACCCGAGGGCGGGGAAATCGATGACTTCTCTGACGTTTTCGAGGTGCGCCACTGGGTGCACGATCAACCGGTGACCATCGGCTCGCTGACCGTGGTGCCGAAGCTTGTTTGCCACCCCACCGAGTCCTACGGGTTGCGGTTCATCGATCCGTCCGGTGCGACGTTCGTCTACAGCGGCGACACCGGCTACTGCGACGCGCTGATCGACTTGGCCCGCGGCGCCGACGTGTTCCTGTGCGAGGCGTCGTGGACGCATTCACCGGACCGGCCGCCGAACCTGCATCTGTCGGGCACCGAGGCCGGCCGGGCGGCCGCGCGGGCCGGCGTCGGCGAGCTGTTGTTGACCCACATTCCGCCGTGGACGTCACGCGAGGACGTGATCAGCGAGGCGAAGGCGGAGTTCCACGGCCCGGTGCACGCGGTGGTGTGCGGGGAGACGTTCGACGTCCCCCGCAAGCCGTAGCCGCACGCCTTATTTCCGCCCAACGGGACATTTGGGCGCCAAAGTGCGAGAAGAACGCGCCAAAACGTCGATCTCGGTGATGACGGAGCCACCCGATAGGGTTGGCCCGTGTCCACACGAGAAGACGGTCGGCGCGACGACGAACTGCGACCGGTCCGCATCACCCGCGGCTTCACCACACACCCCGCCGGGTCGGTGCTGGTCGAGTTCGGCGAAACCCGCGTCATGTGCACCGCCAGCGTCACCGAAGGTGTGCCGCGCTGGCGCAGGGGCACCGGGCAGGGCTGGCTGACCGCCGAATACGCGATGCTGCCTGCCGCGACCCACGAGCGCTCGGACCGCGAGTCGGTCAAGGGCCGAGTCGGCGGGCGAACCCAGGAGATCAGCCGGCTCGTCGGCCGGTCGCTGCGCGCGTGCATCGACCTGGCGGCGCTGGGGGAGAACACCATCGCGATCGACTGCGACGTCCTGCAGGCCGACGGCGGTACCCGCACCGCGGCGATCACCGGCGCCTACGTCGCGCTGGCCGACGCGGTGACCTACCTGGCCGCCGCCGGCAAACTGGCAGATCCCCGGCCACTGTCGTGCGCGATCGCGGCCGTCAGTGTCGGCGTCGTCGACGGACGCATCCGCGTCGACCTGCCCTACTCCGAAGACTCCCGCGCCGAAGTCGACATGAACGTCGTCGCCACCGACACCGGGACGCTCGTGGAGATCCAAGGCACCGGAGAGGGCGCGACGTTCCCGCGCTCGACGCTGGACAAGATGCTCGACGCTGCGATGGGCGCCTGCGAGCAGATCTTCGAAATCCAGCGCCAGGCACTGGAATTGCCGTACCCGGGGAAGCTGCCGGAATCCCCGGAGCCGCCGAAGAAGGCGTTCGGAAGCTGACCTCGCTGCTGGTGGCCAGCCGCAACCGCAAGAAGCTGGCCGAGCTGCACCGCGTCCTCGACGCCGCCGGGGTGTCGGGGTTGACGCTGCTGTCCCTTGACGACGTGGCACCGTTCGACGAAGCACCGGAGACCGGTGCGACGTTCGAGGACAACGCGGTGGCCAAGGCGCGCCAGGCGTTTCGGGCCACCGGGCTGGCGACGGTGGCCGACGACTCCGGGCTGGAAGTCGACGCGCTGAACGGGATGCCGGGGGTGTTGTCGGCGAGGTGGTCGGGCACGCACGGCGATGCCGCCGAAAAAGACCGAGCCAACACCGCGTTGCTGCTGGCGCAACTGCGCGACGTGCCCGACGAGCGGCGCGGCGCGGCGTTCGTGTCGGCCTGCGCGCTGGTGCACGACGCGGGCGAGGTCGTCGTGCGGGGGGAGTGGCGGGGCGGCATCGCGCACGAGCCACGCGGCGACGGCGGCTTCGGCTACGACCCGGTGTTCGTGCCCGCCGGGTCGACGAGAACCGCCGCCGAGCTGAGCCCCGCCGAGAAGGACGCGGTGTCGCATCGCGCGCGGGCGTTGACGGCGCTGCTGCCGGCGTTGCGCGAACTGGCCGGCTGAGGGCGCGGCGCTCTCAAGGCCGCGAACGTGCCGTTTCATCCGAACACGCCGTCGTGCGCGTATCAAAACGCACATTCGCGAACCGGCGAACTGGCCGGCGCCTAACGCGGATTTTGTATAGCCGATCTAATCGGTAGCATGCCCGGGGTGCGTAGCCGCCGCTCCACCCTCTCCGACGTCGACGGCGCACGCACCCGGCATCCGGCGATCGTCGTCGCGGTCCTCGCCGCCGCCGGCATCAGCGTGTCGCTGATGCAGACCCTGGTGATCCCGCTCATCCCCGAACTGCCCGCGCTGCTGCACACCAACGCCGCCAATGCGTCGTGGGTGATCACCGCGACGCTGCTCACCGCCGCGGTGGCGACGCCGGTGTTCGGCAGGCTCGGCGACATGTACGGGCCCAAGCCGATCCTGCTGATCTGCGCGGTCCTGTTGACGGCCGGTTCGTTGCTCGTGGCGACGACGAACGCGTTGGTCCCGGTGATCGTCGGCCGCGCGTTGCAGGGCTTCGGCATACCGATCATCCCGTTGGGCATCAGCGTGCTGCGGGCGACCGTCCCGCCGCACCGGGTCGGCACGGCGATGGGGTTGATGAGTTCCTCGCTCGGGGTGGGCGGGGCGCTGGGGCTTCCGCTGTCGGCGATCATCGCCGACCGTTTCGACTGGCATGCGCTGTTCTGGTTCGCCGCCGCCCTCGGTGTCGCATCCGGCCTGCTGTTCGCGGTGCTGGTGCCTCGGATTCCCGCGACGTCGAACGATCGCTTCGACCCGCTCGGCACGATCGGGCTGGCCGCCGGGCTGGTGACGCTGCTGCTCGGCATCTCCAAAGGCGGGGACTGGGGCTGGACCAGCGTGACGACGCTGGGGATGTTCGTGACGTCGATCGTCGTCTTCGGCTTCTTCGCGCTGTGGCAGTTTCGCACCGCCGCACCGATCGTCGACCTGCGGACCACGTTGAAGCGGCCGGTGCTGAGCACGAACGTGGCGTCGATCGCGGTGGGGTTCGCGTTGTTCGCGATGTCGTTGATCGGACCGCAGGTCCTCGAGCTGCCGCCGGCAACGGGCTACGGGTTGGGCCAGAGCATGCTGCAAGCCGGTCTGTGGCTGGCGCCCGGCGGGCTGGCGATGATGGTCTCCGCGCCGATCGCATCGCGGGTGGCGGCGGCGCACGGGCCGAAGTCCACGCTGATCATCGGCAGCCTGGTCGTGTCGGGCTCGTATCTGGCGGGGTTGGCGCTGATCGGCAGCGCGTGGCAGGTGTCCCTGTTTAACGTGCTGGTCAGTGTCGGGGTCGGGTTCGCGTTCGCGTCGATGCCCGCGTTGATCAACGCGGCTGTGCCGATCTCGGAAACCGCTGCGGCTAACGGGATCAATGCGCTGGCACGGTCACTGGGCACCTCCATCTCCAGTGCCGTGGTGGGCGCCGTGCTCGCAGGCGCGACGGTCTCGGTTGCGGGCCAGGACTATCCGTCGCTGACCGCGTTGCGGATCGCGTTGGTGATCGCTGCGGGGATGGCGGCGCTTGCCGCGCTGCTGGCCGTGCTGATTCCCGCCATGGTCGACGGGGCCGACGACGCCGTCGTGCAGGAACGGGAGCCGGTCACAAGCCGAAGCGTTCCTTGATCTCCTTGGTCTGCACCTGCTCGACGATGATCCCGACCAGCGGAATGGTGCCCGCCAGCAGCACGCCGATGGTCTTGGCGATCGGCCAGCGCACCTTCACCGCGAGGTTGGCGGTGAAGAGCAGATAGACGAAGTACACCCAGCCGTGGACGACCGCGATCCAGTTCAGGCCCTCGACGTCATAGACGTACTTCATCACCATCTCGTAGCACAGCGCGATCAGCCAGATACCGGTCGTCCAAGCGAGAACGCGGTAGCCCATTAGCGCCTTGCGGATGGCGTCGATGGGGGTGGTGGGCGCGGGGGTTTCGGTCATGACGTCGGCTGTTCCTTGTCTTTCTGGGCGTCTTTCTCTGCGAGCTCGGCGAGGTAGGCGTTGTACTCCCGCAACGCGGGATCGGCGTCGGTGTCGGGTCGCGGCGTGTGGCGTTCGGGCAGCAGTCCGGCGGGAATTTCGGTGACGGCATCGCCGCTGGGCTGCGCGGGTGGCGCTTCTTCGTAGCGGACGAACTTGTAGTAGGCGTATATGAGGAAGCCGGCGAACATCGGCCACTGCAGCGCGTAGCCGAGGTTCTGGAAATCGCCGGACGTGGACTCGAAGCGGGTCCACTGCCACCACGCCAGGGCCAGACAGCCGGCGGCGCCGACGATCACCAGGGCGATGAGCGCCGGTCTGCTACGCCGTGTAGTGGACACCATTCAACGGTACCGCGATGGCCTTCGGCCCGACGAACTCATCCAGCCGCGCAGTGGCCGCTTTGCGGTAAACGGAGATGATGTATCTGCTCGACCGGGTCCAGGGGATGTCGAGCCTGTCGAGCGCGGCGGTGAACAATCCCAGGATGTCTTCGGATCGGTTTGTGAAGTGGTACCGGATGCTGCGTACCCCGCGATCGTTGGCGACGACGCGGCAGCCGTCGGAATGGATGAGGCCGAGAACGAACTCTTCGGTTGCCTGGTCGACGAGTGCTTGCTGCCAGGGCGCGAGTTTGATCGGCCTCTCATGCTTTTTGCCCGGACCGTGTTGAGGAAATAGGCAGGGCCAGTGTCTAGAGAAAAGGTAGACATCGACACATCCGACACGCTGCACGAGTCCCGCGCGTTGACCTGGCATCAGCAATCCGATGGCGTAACAGCACCGATTGATAATCGCCGGATACTTTTTGTCGAGGGTGATCCGCAGGCGCCATACTCGACGTGTCCGTGAGATGTTCCCGTCCCCGAGGTATAGACCCAGCACATAGCTGTACGCGGCGGGCGGTAGGACTGAGAAGTCATGGACGACACCGCATTCGCTTTCGCGCGTGTGCCTCGACGCGATCTGCGGTTTGTTCCGCCAGTCCCGCACCGTAGAACGCGGTATACCGAGTTGACGTGCGACCGCCGAAGCGTTGGCGCCGGATGCGATGAGGCGCATTGCGGCCTCAAACTCTTCTGCTGACCGCACCCTCTGCCCCCGCCTTTCTGCGTTTTCCTCAAGATATGCGGCACGGCCGACATATCTGGGTGAAGGTTTTGGGCGGTACGATCGCCACGATGCGGGCGTGATGGAACGGCAGACATGCCGGCTTTAGGTGCCGGTGCTCGAAAGAGCGTGTGGGTTCGAATCCCACCGCCCGCACCACCCCTTGCGCGCTCGATCGTTCACCGAAATCTGCCGGACGGTCGTTCCGGCGACGACAGAGCGACCGTCACGCAGAACTCGGCGGTCCTCAGCGACGCCGGTCGAAGCTACGCGTTCTGAGGGGAAGTGACTTCCGGGTCGGCGGACTGCCTGACAAAGCAGACGATGCTGCCGGTGAATCCGACCGCCGCGATCACACCGAACACCAGGGCCAGTATGCCGTCGCCGACCGTCCAGCTGGCCAACGCCACCGCGATCGCGATCACGCCCGCGATGTTGAGGATGAGCCCCGTCGTCGCAACCGCCTCTGACCAGGCCTCAGAACCGGTGTCCTCGGACGGTGCGGAGGTACGTCCGCGCATCAAGCTCTCCCATCGGCGATGCAAATCCAGATGCCGAGGAATTGACCGCTAGGACAGTTTCTAAACGTGGTGCGGGTGGTCCGTCGTCAGCCGAGACCGCTGCCGACCCGTTTGCGGTACGTCGTGGGCGTCTCGCCGCAGAACTGGGTGAACGCCCGGGTGAACGAGCTGAGGCTGTCGAAGCCGACCGCCGACGACGTCTCCTGCACGGATTGCCCCGGCGCGGCCAATAGCGCCATGGCCCGCAACATCCGGGCATGCAAAAGATATGTCCGCCAAGGAATTCCAAGCGTGTCCTGAAACAGCCGCCGCAACGTCCGTTCGGACACCGCGACGGCGCGGCTGACGTCGTCGACGGTGACGGTGTCGAGATGCGCTTTCGTGTAGGCCATCGCGGCGGCGACGGTCGGGTGCTCCGAGGTGGGCAGGCTCAACGGCGCCTCGTGATCGAGGGCTTCGCGGACCAGATCGGCCAACGTCCGAAAGAAGCTGTCCGACACCCGCTCATCCTCGGCGGAGCCCGGTCTGCGGTCGATCGGCCAGCGCAGCGCGTAGAGCATCATCTCCCGGACCAGCGGTGAGACCGCGATGATCCGGGCGCGGTCCCCGCCGTCGGGAAGCAACAGTGGGTCGAACATCACCGCGACGGTGCGGACGTTCGGGTTCATCCGTGCCTGATGTTGCAGGCCGACGGGGATCCACGCCGCCTGTTGCGGCGGCAGCAGGTAGTGCGCCGAGTCGGTCTCCACCTCGACCACGCCGCCGACCGCGTACTCGATCTGGTGCACGTCGTGCGAGTGCCAACCCGTGATGAGCTCGTCGCCGTGATACAGGTAGCTGCCGGCCAGCGCCCGGCCGCCGCGGCGCAGGTCGATCACGCGACGCGAACCCGTCGCGTTGGCCGATTCGGCCAAGAGTCTGTCCGATCGCGCAGAGACGGTCACGTCTGCACACGGTACTACTGGGGATATGACCGAAACCCTGCGCCCTGACGACCTGATCCTGGTGAGCATCGACGACCATGTCGTCGAGCCGCCCGACATGTTCCTGCGTCACGTGCCCGCGAAGTACAAGGACGAGGCGCCGGTCGTGGTGACCGACGACAAGGGCGTCGACCAGTGGATGTATCAAGGCCGTCCGCAGGGCGTCAGCGGGCTGAACGCGGTGGTGTCGTGGCCGGCGGAGGAGTGGGGCCGGGACCCGGCCGGGTTCGCCGAGATGCGCCCGGGGGTGTACGACGTGCACGAGCGGGTCCGCGACATGAACCGCAACGGCATCCTGGCGTCGATGTGCTTCCCGACGTTCACCGGGTTCTCCGCGCGCCACCTCAACATGACACGCGAAGACGTCACCTTGATCATGGTGTCGGCCTACAACGACTGGCACATCGACGAGTGGGCCGGGTCGTACCCGGATCGGTTCATCCCGATCGCGATCCTGCCGACGTGGACGCCCGAGGGCATGTGCAACGAGATCCGCAGGGTGGCCGCCAAGGGGTGCCGCGCTGTGACGATGCCGGAACTTCCCCACCTGGAAGGGCTTCCGAGCTATCACGACGAGGACTACTGGGGTCCGGTGTTCCGCACGCTCTCGGAGGAGAACGTGGTGATGTGCCTGCACATCGGCACCGGCTTCGGCGCGATCAGCATGGCGCCCAACGCGCCGATCGACAACCTGATCATCCTGGCCACCCAGGTGTCGGCGATGTGCGCGCAGGATCTGCTGTGGGGTCCGGCGATGCGCAACTACCCGGACCTGAAATTCGCGTTCTCCGAAGGTGGAATCGGCTGGATTCCGTTCTATCTCGACCGCAGCGACCGCCACTACACCAACCAGAAGTGGCTGCGGCGCGACTTCGGCGACAAGCTGCCGTCCGACGTGTTCCGCGAGCATTCGCTGGCCTGCTACGTCACCGACAAGACCTCGCTGAAACTGCGCCATGAGATCGGCATCGACATCATCGCGTGGGAGTGCGACTATCCGCACTCGGACTGCTTCTGGCCCGACGCGCCCGAACAGGTGCTGGCCGAGTTGACCGCCGCGGGCGCCGACGCCGCCGACATCAACAAGATCACGTGGCAGAACGCGTGCAACTTCTTCACCTGGGACCCGTTCGCCCGCACCCCGCGGTCGGAGGCGACGGTTGGGGCGTTGCGCGCCAAGGCGACCGACGTCGATGTGTCGATCCGCCCGCGCGCCGAATGGCGTCGACTCTACGAGCAGAAGCAGCTCGCCAAGGCGTAAGCCGACGCCTGCCTGCCTCGGTTTCGCGAGCTACGGGGCGCCCCTCAGGGCCTCACCACATCAGGCCGCGGACCATCTCCGACGGCGGAATGTCTTCGACGGCGATGATCCCCTTGGGCGCGCGGCACACCCAGTCGATCACGTTGACGACGCGGGCCGCGGTGGACACGCATCCGGCTTCGGTGACGTCGAGGGTGGGGTGAGACAGCAGGGTGCTCATCTCGATGCGGGGCTCGCCGTCCACGATCACCTTGTGCACACCGGAGTGTCCCTCGGGCGGATACTCCCAGTCAGGCGCCGCGTCCGGGGTGAGCCGGGTGGTGTGCTCCACGGTGATGACGGGTTCGCCGCCGCGCACGCCTTCCGCGGCGAACCGAACCCCGGCTAGCCGGCCGGGTTCGACGGTCATCATCTTGCATTCGATGCGCTTGTCGGCGTACCACGGCTCGTAGCGGTCGCGAAGCTCGTCGAGCTCGACTCCGAGATGATGCGCGAGGTTGCGCACCAGCCCGCCGAAAATCGATGCGATGACCCCGGGCTGGAACGCCATCGGCAGCTCATCATCGGGAGTGGCACCGAAACCCATTGCCGTTCCGGTGTATTCGTAGTCGTCGTAGTTGCCATAGTCGAAAACCTCCTGGATCGCGACCGATTCGGCACGGGTGACCAGGCTCAGCGCGGCCAGCGCCGCGGTGTCGCCCGAGTAGCCGGGGTCGATGCCGTTGACGTAGAGCGACGAATTGCCCGTTTCGCAGGCTTCTTCCAAGGGCTTGCGCAGCCAGTCGTCGGCCTGGTTCGGCGTCACCAACCACACCATCGACGTGCCCACGACGTTGATGCCCGCGGCGAGGAACTTCGACATCTCCTCGATCGCCTCCATCGGCCGCGTCTCACCCAGCGCGGTATAAACCACGCAATCGGGTTTCAGCGCGACCAGCGCGTCGATGTCGTCGGTCGCGATCACCCCTGTCGGTTCGCTGAGCCCGCACAACTCGGCAGCGTCCTTGCCGATCTTGTCGGGGCTGGCGGCATGTACTCCGACGAGCTCGAAATCCGGCCGCCCGATGAGCGCGGGCAACGAGTGCTGCCCGACGTTGCCGGTGGAAAACTGGACTACTCGGCGCATTTGGGGATCCGTTCTCGATCAGTAGTCGGGGATGGGCAGAGGCGAGTTGTTCGAGTCGATACCGCCGTCGACGTGGAAGATCGCGTTGGTCGCGTAGCAGTCCCGGGTGGCCAGGTAGACGCAGAGCCGGCCGAGGTCTTCGACGTTGCCGAGCCGGTGCAGCGGCGTGGACTCCAGCATCTTGTCCAACGATCCCGGCATCAGGTCCAGGCTGCCCTGCAGGCCGTCGGTGGCAAAGGAGCCCAACGCGATCGCGTTGACCCGGATTTTCGGGGCGAGTTCCTGTGCCATGGCCCGCGTCAACGCCTCCAGCGCCCCCTTGGCGGTGCAGTAGGCCGTAAGTGCCCGGATGCCGAACCGTGCCGAACCCGAAGAGATGTTGACGATCGATCCGTGGCCGGCGTCGAGCATGTGCGGCGCGCACAATTGGCTCATGATGAACGCCGAGGTCACACACCAGTCGAATGTCTGCTTGAAGTCCTCGTCGGTGATGTCGAGGAACCGTGCGTATTTCGAGCCGCCGACGTTGTTGATGAGGATGTCGATGCGGCCGAAGCGGTCCATGGTCGTGTTCACGACGCGTTCGCCGTCGGGACGGCTCATCGCGTCGGCGACGAGGGCCAAGCCCTTGCCGCCGGAATCTTCGATGCCCTTGATCGTCGCGACGATGTCGGATTCGGTGCGGGCCGTGCCGACGACGGTGGCACCAGCCTCCGCCAGGACCCGTGCGATACCTTGTCCGACACCTTTGCCCGCGCCGGTGACGATCGCCACCTGCCCGTCGAGATTGAACTGCTCCAGCGCCATATCGACTCCTCGATGAAATTGACTGAAGTCAATCACATGTGTCAAGACCCCTCGTCGCTGTTGCTATCGTCTGGGCATGGCGGTGGTCGACAAACCTTCAGCGCGTGAGGCAAAACGCTTACAGACCCGGGAGCGGCTGATGGGCGCCGCCATCGCCGAGTTCAAGCGGGCCGGGATGGCCGAGGCTGATGTCGGCGCCATCGTCGCGGCCGCCGGCGTCGCACACGGCACCTTCTTCTTTCACTTTCCCACCAAACAGCATGTGCTGCTCGAGCTGGAGCGTCGCGAAGAAGAGCGCATCGCCAAACAGCTCGGCCGGTTCGCTGACGCCAAGCGAAGCCTGCGCGCTATTTTCGAGGAGGCGGTACGCCTTGTGCTGGGGCTGGAGCGCCGCCTTGGGCCGATACTGTTCAAAGACTTTCTTGCACTGCACTTCTCGCAGAGCAGGCCGCTGGACGAGAGTAACGAGCACCCAGTCATCGTCCGGGTCGCCCAGGAGATCGAGCGCGCCCAGCGGGCCGGCCGGGTCGCCCCCGCGGTCAACCCGACCAACAGTGCGGTGTTCTTCTTGCTCGGACTCTACGCATTGCTGACGACCACCCACGACTGGCCAACGCAGAGTTCGATGATCGACGACTACGTGGCCCAGACATTACGCGGCCTCGAGGCGCTCTGACTGGTTGACTAAAGTCAGTCACGCTGCAAAGCTCAGCCCGGGCGATGCAGGAGGTGACCCTTTGACCATGTCCGCCAACACCGTGGTCGGAAGCGGGCTCGACGAGCACATGGAGCGCTCGCGTCAGGTGCAGCGGCAGGCCGATAAATGGCTGATCTCCGGCAGCGTGTTGATCGGCACCGCGGCGCTCGGCATCTTCGGCCTGCCGCTGTTTCTGCGCGGCGTGTGGATTCTGCGCAACGCCGCCCGCGAAGGACTGACGGTGCGGCCGATGCTGGTGACCCTGCTCGGCTACTGCGTCATCGTCGACGCCGCGATCAACGTGTTCGGGTGGGCGCTGGATCTGGTCGCCCACCACACGCTGCTAGCGCGAGTGTTGTTGAACGGCTGGGGAGCAATGTTCGACGCCGGCTACTTCTGGCACTACAACGAGCTCTGGCTCGGCGGGGCGGCCGGTCCCGGCGAGAAGGCACTCGAGGTCGGGCTGATCCTCACCGTCTTCTGCATGCGCATCGCCGCGGGAATTGGCTTCCTGCAGATGAAGCGGTGGGGCCACCAGTGGATGATCATCACCTGCTGGATGGGCGTGGTTATCTGGTGCGTCTACGTGTTCAACATGACGATGTACGCCGATGTCCGCTACGCCGGGGTGATCCTGCCCGTGGTCGGTTGGTGGATCTACGACATCTTCTACATCACGCCGTTCCTGGCCATCCCGTATCTGCATTCGGTGAACAGGGAAATCTTCTCCGACTGAGCTTATAACTGACTGAACTCATTGACTACAGTCAGTCATTGCGTTACAAAGGGCGGACCATGACCTCACAGGTGAAGGTGTCGGCGCGAGCGGCGCGACGGATGCGGACGCGCGAGCGCATCCTCGGTGCCGCGATCGCCGAGTTCAAGAAGTCGGGCATGGCCGGCGCCGACGTCAATGCGATCGCCGCGGCCGCCGGTGTCGCGCACGGCACCTTCTTCTTCCACTTTCCCAGCAAGGAGCATGTGCTTCTCGAGTTGGAGAACCGCGAAGAGGCGCGGATCGCAGCGGAATTCGCCAGGTTTGTCGAACAGCGGCACGACCTGGTCACCACGTTGACCGCCGTGATCGACCTCGTGACCGGTCTGGAGCGCCGGTTCGGGCCGATCCTTTTCAAAGAGCTGCTGGCTCAGCATTTCTCGCCGACAAGGCCGCACAAGGATGAGTGGACCGACCATCCGGTGATCGTGTTGCTGGTGCGCGAGCTCGAGCGGGCTCGCGGTGACGGTGAAGTTCACCCTGAGGTCGACGCCTTCTACAGCGCCACCTTCTTCCTGCTCGGCATCTACGGCGTGCTGACCACGACGGACAATCCCGAGACCCGCGAAACGATGCTGGCCAAGTTGGTCTCGACCGCCGTGCGCGGTCTGGAGGTGCGATGACATGCGACAAGACGACAAGCGAGGAGTTTGACAGTGTGGGCATGGATTTGGGAGATACTGCGCTACGTCGGGGCGTGGGGTGGAGCCGCCCTCGTCATCTGGTTCTGGTACTGGATGTTCTCCAGCCTCGGCACGTTCTAGGGCTGCGATGAGCGAGCTGTCCGACGCGCACGCGCTGGCGATCGAACGAAGTTGCGCCGTCACGGCTGTCGCGCTGAGCGGCGAACGCCGCGAAGGGGTGCGCCTGGTGACCGGTGAGCACCGTCAGTTCAGCCTGAGCGCCGGTCTCGATTACGTGCAGGTGCCCTATCCCTCTCTTGGGCGCGACTGGACGCGTAGAACTTTGACGTGTGGTGTCGCACTCCAATCTTCACCTTCCAAGGAGCGACTCGCCGGCTATCGGCTCAACGAGCTGACGGCGCGTGAGCTTCGTGCGCTCACGCTGGTCGAGGCCGGCGTCGCACTGGGCTGGGTCGCCGCCACCTGGCCCGGCCTGATGAGCGAGGCGCAGCGATTGCTGCCCGATCTCGAGATGTTGCCCGACGACATGACCGCCGAGGCGATGCTCGACCGGGCGATCACGTGGGCGCGCAGCGGACAGCCGATCGCCGACGTCCCGGCTGTGGTGGGCCGGTTGCCGCTGGCCTACACGGCGCCGCAGGGGCTGACCGACAAGCTGCGGCGCAGCTTCGGCCGGATGCCGTGGACCAGTACCCAAAAGCGGCTGCCGCGCCCGTACTCGGTGCCCGTCGGCGGCGACGGAGGTGTGCGCAACCTGAACCTGCCGCCGCCGAGCCGCCCGCAGGACAACGACCTCGACGTCGCCCCCGAGCACCGGCCGGGAATCCCGTACCCGGAGTGGAACGCCTGGACGAAAAGCTTCATGCCCGACCATGTCGCGGTGCTCGAACGCGCTCATCCCAGCCGCGAACGACAGCCCGGCGTGGTCTCGGCCGACTTGCGCAAATGGTTCGAGGAGCACACCCATCGGGCCATGAAGAGCCGGCTTGAAGACGGTAGCGACCTGGACGTCGACCAGTATGTGAACCATTACGTCGACCTCACCACCGGCGAGGCGATCGAGCCCCGCATCTTCCGCGAACTGCTGCCCAGCAGCCGCGACGTCACCACCGCCTTGCTGTTGGACGGCAGTTCGTCGCTGGGAGTGCACGGCGGAAGGGTCTTCAAGCTCGAGTTGGCCTGCGCAGACGCGCTGTCGCGGGCGATGACGCTGGCCCGGGAACGGCACGGAATCTTCGTGTTCACCGGAAACACCCGCCATCGGGTCGAAGTCAACTGCCTGAAGGACTTCGACGAGCGGCGCTTTGTGCCGCCGAGCCGGCTGGGCCTGTCGGCCGGGGGCTATACCCGGCTCGGTGCGCCGTTGCGGCACTTGACAAGCCGTTTGCTGGCGCAGCCTTCCGAGCGGCGCCTGATGATCGTGATCGGTGACGGCCTGATCTCCGACGAGGGCTACGAGGGCCGCTACGCCTGGGCCGACGCCGCGCACGCGGTCGAGGAGGCCAACGACGCAGGCGTCTCGATCTACTACGTCGGCGTCGGACCGACCCGGGTCGATCCGCTGCCAGAGGTCTTCGGACCCCGCCGGTCCCAACGCATCCGGCGCGTGGAGGACCTGCCCAGGGTGCTCGCCCACGTCCACCGCGAACTCGTCGCCGCCTGATCGACAACCAACCGAGGAGCTCCAGCCACCGATGACCACCGACACCTACTACGCCAACGGCAACGAAGTCCAGCTGTTCGAGCAGGCCTATCACCAGCGCCTACCCGTCATGCTCACCGGACCGACCGGGTGCGGGAAGACACGCCTCGTCGAGCACATGGGCGCGCTGCTGCGCCGGCCCGTCGTCACCATCAGCTGCCACGACGATCTGACCAGCTCGGATCTCGTCGGCCGGTTCATGGTGACCGGCGGCGATGTGGTCTGGACGGACGGACCGCTGACCAGGGCGGTCAAAGCCGGGGCGATCTGCTATCTCGACGAGGTGGTGGAGGCTCGCCACGACTCGCTCGCGGTGTTGCATTCGTTGACCGACCACCGACGCACGCTCTACCTCGACCGCGCCGACGAGGTGGTCCACGCCCCCGAAACCTTCATGCTGGTGTGCTCTTACAACCCGGCGTACCGCAGCTCGCTGAAGGAACTCAAACCGTCGTTTCGGCAACGCTTCGTCACGCTGCCGATGAATTACCTTCCCCCCGACCGCGAGGCCGAGGTCATCGTCGCCGAAACCGGCGTCCCGCTGCCGACCGCCACGCGACTGGTCCGATGCGCCACCGCCATCCGCACCGCCGACGAGGCGTTCCACTTCGAACCCCCGTCGACCCGCGTCCTGGTCACCGCGGCACACCTGATCGCCGCCGGCGCAACCGAACTGGACGCGGCCGAGGCCTGCGTTCTCGCGCCGTTGTCCAGCGACGGCGCCGTCACCGACGGCCTACGTGAAGTCGCCGTGGCCAGCCTGGCCGGCGCCGACACTTCGAGCACCCCGCACTAGGAAGGAATCCTTATGGACCCCAAGGAGAGGCAGCGCAAACGAGCGCTGATCATTCTGCAGATCGTCATCTACGGCTATCTGCTGGCGATGTTCCTCATCCAGCTGTACATGTCGTTCGAGCGGGGCTGGTGGACGCTGTGAGCGCGACGGCGACGACGGTCAGCCTCGAAGACCACCACGAAGAATCGCGACTCGCCCAACGCCGCGCCGACAAGTGGATGATCGTCGGCGCCGCGCTGATGGGCATGTGGGCACCGGGCATCATCGGCTTCCCGATCTTCATGCGCGGGGTGTGGTTACAGCGACAGGCCGCGCGGGCCGGCCTGTCGGTGCGGCCGATGATCGTCACGCTGATCGGCTACCTGGTGCTCATCGACGGCTTCCTCAACAGCCTGGGCTGGGCGTTGGACCTGATCGGCAACCACACCTTGATCAACCGGGTGTTGATGATCGGCTGGGGCCACATGTTCGACGCGGCCTACTTCTGGCACTACAACGAACCCTGGGTCGGCGGCTCCGCGGTACCCGGCGAAAAGGCCTATGTCGCAGGGCTGATCCTGACCGTGTTCGCGATGCGGTGCGCCGCGGCAATCGGCTTCCTGCAGATGAAGCGGTGGGGGCACCAGTGGATGATCATCACCTGCTGGATGGGTGTGGTGATCTGGTGCGCCTACGTGTTCAACATGACGATGTACGCCGACGTGCGCTACTCCGGTGTGCTGTTCCCCGTCATCGGCTGGTGGATCTACGACATCTTCTACATCACACCGTTCCTGGCGATTCCCTATCTGCACACCGTCAACCGCGAGATCTTCTCCGACTGAACAGGTTAAGGAGCAAACCATGACGTCGTCACCGTCCACCTCGGCCGCCGACGAGAAGGATCCCGCCGAGGATCTCCCGCCCGGTACCACCCCGTACTACGCGCGGATGCACAAGTACATCAAGCGCGCCGTGCTCGTCTGCCTGATCGCCCTGGTGATCGAGGGAGCGTTCACGCTGCCCTTCATGGCGGTGTGGTACGGCTATCCGACCCTGAGCCTCACCGAGATCTGCAGCGGCCTGCTCAAGGTCCGCTACTCCGACGACACGCTGGAGTGCAAGGTGCCGTATCCGCCGCTCGGCCCACCGGAGGGCGCCGAGGGCAAGGACACCGCGCGCGACGAGTGGGGGATCCAGCCGGTACCCAAGTATGACCGGATCGGCTTCCGCGAACTGGTCCGCATCCACGAGGAGAGCGAGGCTCGCAAAGCCGCGCAGCAACAACAGGATTCGACGCCATGAGTCGACGATCGGCCGACGAGCACGCGCAGAACTGGGATCTGCGCCACGAGGACTTCAACGACATCGAATTCCTCTACGAGGTCTACGGGGTGATGCGGCGCCAAGCGCCGTTCGTACACACCGACACCCCGTTCCTCACCACCATGCCGGGCAGCGCCTGGGTGGCGGTGCGCTATGAGGAGTGCTACCGAATCCTGCAGGACTGGCAGCATTTCTCGAGCAACCCGACGCCGGACGCGACCGAGGCGTTCGGCGGTGATCTGGTGATCACGTTGGACCCGCCCCGGCAGCAGAAGTTCCGCAAGGTGCTCAACCCGTACTTCTCGCCGGCGCGGATGAAGGCACTGCGACCCCAGATCCGCGAGGAGACCGACCGGCTCATCGACGATTTCATCACCACCGGGCGGGGAGACCTCGCGCAGGTCGCGTGGCGGCAGCCGGGGATCGTGTTCTTCAAGTACGTGCTGGGCCTGCCGGTCGAGGACGTCCCGCTGTGCATCGAGCTCACCGACACCGCGCTCAACGGCGCCACCGAGGAGGAGCGTGGTCCCGCGTGGGGTGGGCTGTATCAGCACCTCCACGACGCGGTGACCGCCCGCACCGACGCGCCGCCCCGCGACGACATGATCGACGTGCTGCTCGGCGCCGAGATCGACGGGCAGCCGCTACCGTTCAACGAGGTGGTGGCCAACGCCATGCTGCTGGTCCAGGCCGGGCTGGAGACCACAGCCAGCGCGATGTCGTGGTCCTTCCACTATCTCGCCACGCACCCCGAGGAACGGGACCGGTTGATCGGCGAGCCGGAACTGCTGCCGCGCGCGGTGGAGGAGTTCATCCGGTTCGGAGGATCGATCCACGGCATCCCCCGCACCGTCGCCAAGGAAGTCGAGCTGGGTGGCCGGACGTTCTGCCCCGGCGATTCGGTGATCGTGAACTACGCCTCGGCCAACCGCGACGAAGACATGTTCGTCGACGCCCACCGATGCATCCTGGATCGGCGCGACAATCGCCATCTGGGCTTCGGCGCCGGCGTGCACCGGTGCCTTGGCTCCAACCTGGCCCGGCTGGAATTGCAGGTGGGCCTGGAGCAGGTGCTGAACCGGATGCCGACACTCACGCTGGACACCTCGAAACCGCCGGTGTTCGTGGGCAATTCCATCACCCGCGGCTTCCGCTCCCTTCCCGTGTCGTTCGACCCGGCCGAAACCTGCGCGGTGCTCAATGTCTGAGCGAACATATCGGGTCATCCAGTGGATGACAGGAGATGTCGGACAGGTCGGTGTACGCCACTTCGCGCAGTGCCCGGTCTTCGATCTCGTCGGCGTGCTGGTGCACAACAAGGACAAGGTCGGCAAGGACGCCGGTGAAATAGCCGGCGTCGCACCGGTCGGGGTGACCGCGACCGACGACGTCGAATCGATCATCGGCCTGGACGCCGACTGCGTGTTCTACACACCGGTGATCATGGACGTCGACACCGTCTGCCGACTGCTGCGCTCTGGCAAGAACGTCGTCACCACCAGCGGCTTCTTCCATCCCACCGAAAAGTTCCGCGACGGCGGGGACAAGATCCGGGCCGCATGCCAGGAGGGCGGGACGTCGTTTCACGCGGGCGGCATTCACCCCGGCTATGCCGGCGACATCCTCCCGCTCACGCTCGCGCGCGTGACCAGCCGGATCGACAAGGTCGAACTGTGGGAAGTCGTCAACGTACTGACCGACGCCCCGATGGACCACATCGACTGGATGGGGTTCGGTAAGGACAAGGACCAATTTCTCTCGGAGCCAACCATTCTCGGTCTCGGTATCCCGTTCTTCGCGCAGTCGATGCAGATGGTCGCCGACGGTTTGGGCGTGCGGATCGACGACGTCACCGCCGCCGACGTGAAGGCCGCCGTCGCCACCGAGGACATCCCGCACGCCGAGGGCGCCATTGCACGCGGAACCGTTGCCGCGCAACACCACGAGTGGACAGCCTGGGTCGACGGCAACCCGCTGATCGTCTACCACGCGATCTACCTGACCGGCGGACCCGATCAGCTCGATCCGGCCTGGGACTGGGGCCGGACGCGGTACCGCGTCGTCATCGAGGGCGACCCGTCCACCGAGCTGACGATGCACGGCCTCGTGAGGGCCGACGGAACCATGACCCATCCTGGTTACGACTGGACGGCGATGGGCGCGATCAACGCGATTCCCGACGTATGCGACGCCCCGCCTGGCTGGCTCACCCACCTGGATCTCGGTTTGGTTGCGCCGCGCGGGCTGGTGCGCACATGAGAACCGACGGTTCGCGGCTGCACCACGTGGTCTTCGCCGTCGCCGCTGAGCGGCAGGCCGATGTCGCCCGGATGTTCACCGAGCTAGGCTTCGCCTTCAACCCCGCCGAGTTGACCGAACTGGGCGTGACCGTCCAATTGGATTGGGAGGGTGGGCTCGAGCTGATCAGCCCGATTCCCGGGTCGACGGCGTCGGTGGCGTTGTCGGTCAACGACTTTCTGGCCAGCCACGGCGACGGTGTGTACACCGTGGTGCTGCAGGTGCCCGATCCCGCGGCAGCCGAGGCGGTGACGGATCGCTACGGTGCGGTCACGCGGTTCCGCCAACACTTCTCAGGAGAGGGTTCCTATCTCGACGAAATCGATCTTTCTGTGTTCAACCTCCCCATCACCCTTCTAGCAACGAATGTGACATGACTGATATCTCTGCAAACCTGCCGCCACCCGTCCGCTACGAAGACCTGCCGATGGCCCACGACCGCGGTGCGGGCTGGGCGAAACTGCGCGACCTCGGGCCCGTACTGTACGGCGACGACTCGTACTACTTCACCCGCCGCGAGGATGTTCTTGCCGCGCTGCGTGATTACGAGACATTCTCCTCACAGACCAGTTATGACGACATGATCAGCCCGGTACCGATGGTGCCGCTGGCGTTCGATCCGCCCGAACACACGCGCTACCGTCGCATCCTGCATCCGTTCTTCAGCCCGCAGGCACTGACCTCCGTGCTGCCGTCGCTGCAGACCCAGGCCATCGACATCATCGACGGCATCGCGCGCCGATCCGAGTGCGAGGTGATGGCCGACCTCGCCACGCCCTACCCTTCGCAGGTGTTCCTCACCCTGTTCGGGCTGCCGCTCGCGGAAAGGGAACGGCTGATCAGGTGGAAGGACGCGATCATCGCGGTCAGCCTGGCGAAGGACCCGGCCACGGTCGATTTGACCCCGGCGGCGGAGTTGTTCGCCTACCTCACCGAGGCGGTGCACCGGCAACGGCGGGAACCACAGGACGGCATCCTGTCGCAGCTGCTGCACGGTGACGACCCGTTGACCGACGAGGAGGCGACCGGGCTCTCGCTGGTCTTCGTGCTCGCTGGCCTCGACACCGTCACCTCCGCAATCGGTTTCACGATTCTCGAACTGGCCCGGCGACCCGAACTACGCACGCAGCTTCGCGAGAAGCCGAACAATGTCGATGGTTTCGTCGAGGAGATGATCCGGCTGGAGCCGCCGGCACCCACGATCGGCCGACGCGTAACCCGGCCGGTGACCGTCTCCGGTGTCACGCTGCCCGCCGAAGCCGAGGTCCGGTTGTGTCTGGGCGCCATCAACCGCGACGGCAGCGACGCGACCTCCGGTGATGACCTCGTGATGGACGGCAAGGTGCACAAGCACTGGGGCTTCGGCGGCGGCCCGCATCGCTGCCTGGGGTCTCATCTGGCGCGGATGGAGCTGAAGATCGTCGTCACCGAATGGCTGTACCGGATACCGGATTTCGAGCTGGCACCCGGCTACGTCCCCGAGATCACGTGGCCGTCGGCCACCGCCGCCCTGCCGGAACTGCCGCTGCGGCTTGGTGCGGCCACATAGAAGCAGCCCAGAGGAGAACCATGACTGTCGGTGCCGTCAAGCCCAGCGTCTTCGAGGCCGGCCTTCCCACGCTGGACTATGACATCACCGCCACACCCCAGCAGATCTGTGCGCAGTTTCAGGCCGCGCAGCAGATCGCTCCCGTCGCGTTGGGCCCCGTTGGACCCGAGGTGATTTCGTACGAGCTGGCCCGGTCGGTCCTTCGCGATCCTCGGTTCGGTATTCCCAAGGGAATCCATCTCTCAGCGCACGGAATCACGTCGGGTCCGCTGTGGGACAGGGTGACGCGCAGCATCTTGAACATGGACGGCGACGAGCACCGCCGCCTGCGCGGGCTGGTGGCGAAGGCGTTCACGCCGCGGGCCACCGCGCGGATGGGACCCACCATTCACACGGTGGTCAACGAGCTCATCGACGGTGTCGCCGACGACGGCGGGTGTGAGTTCGTGGCCGCGATCGCACGGCCGTACCCGATTCCGGTGATCTGCGCGTTGCTCGGTGCGCCGCGGGAGGATTGGCAGCAGTTCTCGCGATGGGCCGAGGACATCTTCAAGATCGTCAGCTTCGACTGCGACATCGCGCAGGAAGAACCAACGATCCTCAAGGCGTGGGGTGAGTTCGACGACTACATCGACGAGATGATCGCGCGCCGACGGCACCGCCTCACCGACGACCTGCTCTCCGAACTCATCCGCGCGGAGGTCGACGGCGACCGCCTGGATGTGGGCGAACTACGCATGCTGGCGTTCAGCATCCTGGTCGCGGGCACCGACACCACCCGCAGCCAGCTGGCCGCGTCGATGCAGGTGCTCTGCGACCACCCGGACCAATGGGCGCTGCTAAAGGAGCGCCCGGACCTGGCGATGCCCGCCGTCGAGGAGACGATGCGGCATTCCCCGTCGATGTGCAGCACGGTGCGCAGCGCCATCGACGACGTCACGATCGGCGAGTACACCTTCCCCGCGGGCACGTTCATCATCGTCAACACCTATGCGGCCAACCGCGATCCCGCGGTCTACGACGACCCGACCCGCTTCGACATCACCCGCGACGACCCGCCGCCGATTCTGACCTTCGGGGGTGGAGCGCACTATTGCCTCGGCGCCAACCTGGCGCGGCGTGAACTCGCGGAAGCACTGACAATTCTCGCACGCCGGATACCGAACGTTCGGCGCGTCGGCCATGCACCGTGGAAGCCGCTACTCGGCATGAGCGGGCCGATCGCCCTGCACGTCGAGTTCGACGTCGTCGCGTGAGGCGCGCAACCAGCCGCCGGGCAGAAAGCACGCCGACACAGCGGAGATCACCGACACGGCGACGAGGTAGGCGACAATGGAATTGCTGGTGTGCGTCGCCGCGTAGAGGGCGGTCGCGATCGTGGGGGCGAACGCCGAACCGACCACCTGAGACAGCGTGTAGCCCATCGACACCCCGCTGTAGCGCACGTCGGCGTCGAAGGCGAGGCTGAACAAGGATCCGGTGACACCGGCGGCCGGGGCCATGGCGAAACCGAACACCAGCAACAGCGCGGCCAGGAACAGTGCGGGCCTACCGGTGTTGATCAACGTGAAGGCCGGCCAGATCGACAATCCCATCAGGACCACCCCGGTGACGAAGACCGGTTTGCGTCCGAGCCGGTCAGACAGCGCG
Source organism: Mycolicibacterium pulveris (assembly GCF_010725725.1). Taxonomy (NCBI): domain Bacteria; kingdom Bacillati; phylum Actinomycetota; class Actinomycetes; order Mycobacteriales; family Mycobacteriaceae; genus Mycobacterium; species Mycolicibacterium pulveris. The sequence goes on from NZ_AP022599.1 coordinate 3,913,253, forward strand.
CCGAACATCGGATAGGTCGCGACGGCCACCACCGCGGCGACCGATACCCCGAAAAGCGCTGCGGTGCGATCGATCCCGGCCACCGTGGTGGCGTAGGACACCAGGTACGCGACGCAGATGTAGGCGAACACTCCTTGAGACAGGTAGGCGCCCGCGACCAGCAGGATCTGCTTCCAGTGCTTGCGCACCGCCTGCGTGATTGGCATCCGAACCAGTTGGGCTCGTTGCCGAAGCGCGTCGAAGTCGGGGCTTTCGGTCACCGAAAGCCGGATCACCAGGCCGATGACGATGAGCACGGCGCTGGCCAGAAACGGCACACGCCATCCCCAGGCGAGGAACTGCGAATCGGGCAGGCCGGACACCGCGAAGAACGCAAGGGTGGCGGTCGCGGTGCCGGCAGGCGCGCCCATCTGCGGGAAGGCGCCGTAGAGGCCCTTGCGTTCGGCGCTCGCGTGCTCGACGGCCATGAGCGTCGCGCCACCCCACTCCCCGCCGACGGCGAAACCCTGCACCAACCGCAACAGCGTCAAGAGAATCGGCGCGGCCAGGCCGATGTGTCCGTAGGTCGGCAGCAAGCCCATCAACACTGTCGCGCTGCCCATCAGCAACAGCGAGTACACCAGCATCTTCTTGCGGCCCACCCGGTCACCGAAATGGCCGAACACGACGCCGCCGAGCGGACGGGCGACGAAGCCCACACCGAACGTCGCGAACGACAACAGCAGTCCCATCGCCGGTGAGGCTTCCGGGAAGAACAGTTTCGGAAACACCAGCGCGGCGGCCGTGCCGTAGATGAGGAAGTCGTAGAACTCCACCGTCGTCCCGATGAAGCTGGCGGTGGCAACCCGCATCGGGGAGGTCTGCGGTATCGAATTCGTCACCGACATGGTCTGCCGCTACCGCCGCGGTGGTCCCTGCCTGATCCGCGCGCGCGTCGCGTCCAGCGTGTTGTCTGCGGTGTAGACGTAGTCGATCCACCAGGTGGCACCCGCATCGGCGCACTGCCGAACCGTGGCGGTGTCGGACGGGCCAGCGGTCTGACCGAACGAAATGATATCGAAATTCGTTGTGGCATTCCGCTGTTGCTGAATATAGGTGCGCATGTCGTTGAGGTCGTCGGGCTCGACCTCGAGGCCGTACGGCCCGGTTGAAACCACGCCGTCCCAGCGCGCCGCGCGACGCAGCGGCTTCTTCGACGGCCACGTGGCCGCAACCCACACCGGGACTCTGGGCTTCTGCAGCGGTGGCTGAAACGCATCACATTCCACGTGGTAGTGGGTGCCCTGGTGGCTCACGGGGGCTCCGGCCCACAGCGACGTGAGCACGTCAAGCGCCTCATCGAGTTTGGCGGCCCGGCGCGTTGCGTCGCCATCGTCGCCGAACGCGGTGTAATCCGGTAGGTGTGGGTAACCCGCACCCACCCCCAGCACAATGCGCCCGCCCGAGAGGTGGTCGAGGGTGATCACCTCGCGAGCCAACTTGGTGATGTGCCGTCGCGGCACCGGGGTGACCAGCGGACCGAGCACGATGCGCTCCGTTCGCATCGCCATCGCGGTCAACGCGATCCATGGGTCGGCGGTCGGCTCTTCGAACTGAAGGTGGTCCCAGATGAAGAAGCCGTCCCAGCCGGCTTGTTCGGCGTCGAAGGCAAGCTCCGACAGGACTCGGGCGTCTCCGCAGAAGCCGAAGTTGGGTGTGTAGAAGCCGAACTTCATCGTTAGGCAGCATAATGTGAACGCAATTGCCGTGCGGGCCATATGCGTTATCTGGGGGTTGGCGCCCATAGCTGTGTCGGAGACGCACGGCCCCGCAGCAGCACCTCGTAACCCTGCGTCGTCCAATGGCGTTGCTCGTCTCGGCTGGCGCGCTGAAACACCGCGCCCGAACACAACACCCGGCCGTCGTACTCCTTGGCGAGATCGGCCAGCCGAGCCGCCTCGTTGACCGCATCGCCGACGACGGTGTACTCGTAGCGGTTCTCCGCGCCGATGTTCCCCGCGAACACCGGTCCTGCGGATACCCCGATACCGAAGTCGACTGGCAGCCTGCGCAGCTGTTGCCGCAGGGCGCGCGCGGTCGCCAGACCGGTCGTCGCCGGATCGTCGATCCGCAGCGGCGCGCCGAACACGGCGAGCGCGGCGTCGCCCTGAAACTTGTTGATCAGCCCGTGATGGGAGTCGACCTCGGCGACCACGATCCGGAAGAAGTCGTTGAGCACCTCGGCGACCTCGTGTGGTTCGCGCGACGCCGCCAACCGCGTCGACTCCACCAGATCGACGAACAGCACAGTGACGTCGCGCTCGTCGCCTGAATGCGAGTCGGTGTCGTCGAGGGCACGGCGCGCCACTTCCTCGCCGACGTGACGGCCGAACAGATCTCGCAGCCGGTCCCGTTCGCGAAGCCCGGCGACCATGGCGTTGAAACCTCGCTGCAGCCGGCCGATCTCCGACCACTCATAGACGTCGACCGTGTGGTCGATGCGTCCGCGCTCGACTTCGGCCATCGCGTCGACGACCTCTCCCACCGGGTCCGAGATCGACATCGACACCAGGATCATCGCGCGCAGCCCGAGCACGACGGCGACGAGCGCCAGCACCAACAGCGCCAGGTCGATCGAAGTGCTCTGCGCGATGATCCAGCCGCGAGACCGCATGATCAGCAACAACGCGATCGCCAAGCCCGGCAACGCCGTACAGACCGTCCACATCAGCACCAGCCGGGCACGGACACCGGGGGCTTTCAGTCCCCGTAACTCCGGATCCGGTGACACGCTGGCCAATATCGGACGCAGCGTGCGCAGCGTGAAGAGGAACCCGGTGGCCACGGTGGCGACGGCGCCGAACAGGATGGCCGATGCGATGACCACCTGCACCTCGGTTCCCGCGTCGAGGTTCAGCGGGATCAACACCGCCGCGGTGAGCACCCATGGCGCCACGGTGATCGCCGACTGACGCTGCAGTGTCTTGAGCGCCGTTTGCCGTTCGGGCTCGGTGGGCGCCCGCCCGGTGCTCAGCCAGCGCAGGGTGGGCGCGACGATGAGCACGGCACCCACGGCGGTGGTGGCCGTCCCGATGCAGATGAGCACCGCCGCGGTGACGATGTTCTCGGCGGTGGCGGCGCTTCCACCGCTGAGCGCCAAGACGATCGCGATGACCTCGGCGACCGTCAGCAGATAAGCCGACGCAAGGCCTGCCGCGTAGCGGGCGAGCAGGCGGCGTGGCCTCACAAGGTGGAAGGTATCAGTCGCTCGCGGGTAGCGGCTTGGCTTCCTTGAGAGACAACGGTGTGGTCCCCACGCTCAGCGTGCCCGCACCGGCCTTGGTGACGAGCACCTCGGCCCCGTTGTCGTCGACGTATCGCTTGCCCATCGCGTTGCCGTCCGCGAAGGCGGGGTCGAGGGTGGCGTTGGGATCCTTTTCGCCATCCAGCGGCACCATCGGTACTCCGCCGGCACGGAGATCGTCGAGGCTGTCGGCACTGCGCACCACGATCACCTGGGTGTCGCAGACCTGGCTCTGCAGCCGTGTGCCGTTCTTGATCATGTTCGGCTCCTTAGTTTTTCGCGCTTGTCCGCGAGAGTTCGTCGATCAGCTCGCGGCGCAGCACCTTGCCCGTCGCGTTGGTGGGCAGTTCGCTCCGGAAGACCACCCGGTCCGGGGTGCGGGATCCACGCAGCTGGCGTCGGACGAACTCGCGCAACTCCTCGGGATCCGGGTTCTCGCCTGAAGTATCGGTGGGCACCACCACCGCAACGATGATCTGACCCCACTCGGGATCCTCGGGCCCCACCACCACGCAGTCGCGCACCAACGGATGCTCGACGAGGACGTCTTCGATCTCGGCCGGAGCGATGTTCTCCCCGCCGCGGATGATGGTGTCGTCGGAGCGCCCGCCGATGAATAGGTAGCCGTCCTCGTCGACCATGGCGATGTCCTTGGTGGGGAACCAGCCGTCTTCGTCGAGCACCGAGCCGATCTCGGCGTAGCGGCCCGACACCTGATCGCCGCGGACGAACAACTCGCCCGTCTCGCCCGGCCCGAGCACATCGCCGGTCTCGCTGCGGATCTGCACCTCGATGCCCGGCACGGGTTGGCCGACCGAGCCGAGCCGGCGCGCGACGGCGGCGTCCGCGTCGAGGGCGGCGCGGTGGTCGTCGGGGGAGAGCACCGCGATTGTCGAGCTGGTCTCCGTGAGGCCATAGGCGTTGACGAATCCGACATTGGGAAGCAACCCAAGTGCCTTGCGCACCAACGGAAGCGCAACCTTCGAGCCACCGTAGGCCAGGTTGCGGAGGGTGGGCAGGTCGACGGGGTCGGTTTCGAGCGCCGTCACGATGCGGTCCAGCATCGTCGGCACCACCGTCGCAGTCGTGACGCCCTCGTCGCGCACCAGCCGCACCCACTCGGTCGGGTTGAATTGGCGCAGGTAGACCATCTTGCGGCCCGCGTACAGGTTCGACAGCGCAGCGCCCACGCCGGCGATGTGGTAGGGCGGCACGCAGATCAGCGCGGCGTCACCGGGTTCGGCCGACGCGAACTCCACGGTGCCGGTGACGTAGCTCGTCAGGTTATTATGTGTCAGCTCAACGGCTTTGGGCCGTGACGTCGTTCCCGAGGTGAAAAGCACGACGCCGACGTCGTCGGGATCGGGGAACGCAAGGATATCGGGGGCAGGTGCTATGGTGCGGGCGGCGGCGGCGAATTCCTCCGCGTCGATCACCTGCTTGCCCGCGCCGGCGATCACGTCGAGGTACTCACCGTCGGCCACCACCAGCGGTGCGGGCAACCGGTCGATCAGCTCGCGCAGGCCGTCGCCGCTGAGCCGGTAGTTCAGCGGCGTGAACGCGACGCCTGCTCGCGCCGAGGCGAACAGCAGCAGCGGCAACATGAAGCCGCCGGTGCCGACGTAGGCCACGTGGGATGCGCCCGACGCCGCGATCGCGCCCGCGCCACCGTCGGCGAGCGAGCTCAGTTCGGTTGTGGTCAGGCGAACTTCGTCGGAGACCACCGCCGTCCGATCGGGATCGCTCGAGGACGCCATCTCGAGCAGCAAAGAGATGCTCATTTGTCGACGAAGATATCAAGGATGGGATCGTTCCCGCCGCCGTAGGGGGACAGGTCGGTGACGCCGGCCTCGGCGAGCAGAGCGGAGTCGATGTAGCACTGACCGTTGACGTCGGCCGGCGGCCGCGACAGGATCTCGACGGCCGCATCGCCCATGATCTGCGGATCGCGCGATCGCGCCGCCAGGCTCGCGCCGTCGGCCAGGTTCGTCACCGCCGCCGTCGCGATATAGGTCTCGGGCCACAGGCAGGCGAAACCGATGGAGTCGTACTCCGCGGCCCACCCCAGCGACAACAGGGTCATCCCGTACTTCGACAGCGTGTAGGACGGGTGCGCGCCCAGCCAGTGCGGGTTCATGTTCAGCGGCGGCGCCAGGGTCACCACGTGGGCGTTGGCCGACGTGCGCAGATGCGGCAGCGCCGCCTTGGTGAGCAGAAACGTGCCCCGCACGTTGATGTCCATCATCAGGTCGAACTTCTTGGCGCTCAGCTGCTCGGTCGGTTCGGTGGCGATGGCGCTGGCGTTGTTGACGACGACGTCGACGCCGCCGAAGCGCTCGACGGCGGTGTCCACCGCGCGTTGCACGTCTTCTTCCTTGCGCACGTCGCCCACCACGGCGACGCCCTTGCCGCCCGCCGCCTCCACCTCGGCGACAGCGGTGTGCACGGTGCCGGGCAGTTTGGGATGGGGTTCGGCCGTCTTGGCCAGCAACACCACGTTGGCGCCGCGTTTGGCCGCGGCGGTCGCGATCGCCAAACCGATGCCGCGACTGCCGCCGGACACGACGAGCGTGCGGTCAGAGAGGGTGGACATGGACCTCCTCGGGATGGCCGCCTCGATGCTACGCGACGGGCTAACCCGGCGGTAGTGACGTTCTCATTTTACGCAAGTGCCATAACCGCTGTGTACGGGGTCGGCACTGCTCGCGGAACCCTGGACTGTCGGCCCCACTCCGTGCGTGTTTGCAGTGTTCGGTATTGGCATTCTCATTTTTTGCAAGTACGTTATCCAGTGATGAGCGAGCCAGTACAGACCCCGTCGGGGATCCCGCTCCAACCCGTCTACGGACCCGACGACCGGGCGGCCGACCCGCCTGCGCCGGGTACCTACCCGTTCACCCGCGGCAACTTCGCGAGCGGCTACCGCGGCAAGACATGGACGTTTCGGCAGTACTCGGGGTTCGGCACGGCTGAGGAGTCCAACCGCCGCTACCGCTATCTGCTCGAGCAGGGCGGCACCGGGCTCTCGGTGGCGTTGGACCTGCCGACCCAGTGCGGCTACGACTCCGATGACCCGGAGTACGGCGAGGAGGTCGGTCGCGTCGGTGTCGCCGTCGACACGCTGGCCGACGCCGAGATCCTGTTCGACGGCATCCCCCTGGACCAGATCAGCACGAGCTTCACCATCAACGGCACGGCCGCGATCCTGTTGGCGTTCTACGTCGCCGCCGCGGAGAAGAGCGGTGTGCCGCGCGAGAAGCTCACCGGCACCATCCAGAACGACATCCTCAAGGAGTACGCCTCGCGCGGCACTTGGATCTGGCCGCCGGAGCCGTCGTTGCGCCTGATCGCCGACACCATCGAGTTCTGCGCCGCCGAGGTGCCCAGATTCAACGCGATCTCGGTGGCCGGAGCGCACTTCCGCGACGCGGGCGCAAACGCCGTGCAGGAAATGGCGTTCACGCTCGCCGACGGGGTGACGTACTGCGACACGGTGATCGAGCGCGGTCGGATGACGATCGACAAGTTCGCACCCCAGGTTTCGTTCTTCTTCTACACCCACGGCGACTTCTTCGAGGAGATCGCCAAATACCGTGCCGGTCGGCGGCGTTGGGCCACCATCGTGCGCGAACGCTACGGCGCCACCACCGACAAGGCCTCGATGTTCCGCTTCGGCTGTGTGTCGGGCGGAGCTTCGCTGTACGCGCCGCAGGCAAGGAACAACCTGGTGCGGGTCGCCTACGAGGCGATGGCGTCGGTGCTGGGCGGCGTGCAGTCGATGTTCACCGCGGCATGGGATGAGCCGTTCGCGCTGCCCAGCGAGGAGTCGGCGACGCTGGCGCTGCGCACCCAGCAGATCCTCGCCTACGAGACCGGGGTGACCAAGGTGGCAGACCCGCTGGGCGGGTCCTACTTCGTCGAGGCACTCACCGACGCCACCGAGGAGAAGATCATCGAGATCATGCACGATCTCGAACAGCACGGCGGCATGGTGCGCTGCATCGAGGACGGCTATCTGCAGGGCCTGATCGCCGACGAGGCGTTCAAGCTGCACCAGGAGATCGAGTCCGGCGTGCGCCCCGTCGTCGGTGTCAACAAGTTCGTCACCGACGAACCGCCCCCGGAGATCGCCACCTACGAGCTCGACGCGGAGGGACGTGATCTCCAACTCAAACGGCTGAGCCAGGTGAAGGCGGACCGCAGTGACGTGGCGGTGAAGCAGGCCCTTGCCGCGCTTGCCAAATCGGCGGAAGGTGACGACAACCTGATGCACAAGCTGATCGACTGCGCCAACGCCTATTGCACCGTCGGCGAGATGGTGTCCACGCTCAAGTCGGTGTGGGGCGAGTTCCAGCAGCCGGTGGTGTTCTGATGGCCTCGGCTTCGGACAGCCCGGTGCGGGTGTTGGTCGCCAAACCCGGCCTGGACGGCCACGACCGCGGCGCCAAGATCGTCGCCCGCACGCTCCGCGATGCCGGGTTCGAGGTGATCTACACCGGGATCCGGCAGCGCATCGAGGACATCGTGTCGATCGCCCTGCAGGAAGACGTTGCGCTGGTTGGGTTGTCGATTCTCTCGGGCGCGCACGTCGCGTTGACCACCCGCACCATCGACGCGTTGCGTGCCGCGGATGCCGGTGACATCGCGGTCGTCGTCGGCGGCACCATTCCGCAGGGCGACGTGCCCAAGCTGCTCGACGCTGGTGCGGCCGCGGTCTTTCCCACCGGGACACCGCTGGACACGCTGGTCGACGAGGTGCGCAAACTGACGTCCCCCTTGCGCGAGGAGACGTGAAAACCCCTCGAAGTCGGCATTTTCGGGGGTTTTCACGATCCCCAGCTCTCGCGTGGGCCCAGCTCGCCGGGGGTGTTACATCACAACGCGATCGGGAGAGGGCCAAATGCGGCTGGGCGTGATGATCGGGGCCGAACGCGGCGACATGGCGCGCAAGGTCAAGAAGCTGCTCGACGACATCGAGTGGGCCGAGGCCGCCGGGATGGACACGGCATGGATGCCGCAGGTGCCCAACGATTTCGACTGCCTGACCATGGTCACCCTGATGGGTACCCGCACGTCGCGCATCGAACTGGGCACCGCCGTCGTTCCGCTGCAGGCTCAGCATCCCATCGCGCTGGCCCGCCAGGCGCTGTCGGTGCACGCCGGTACCGGCGGACGGCTGGCGTTGGGTGTCGGCCCGTCGCACCACTGGATCGTGCGCGACATGCTGGGCATTCCGTACGAGCGGCCGGCCGCCTATACCCGCGACTACCTCGAGGTGCTCAACGCGGCGCTGGCCGGGCCGGGTGACGTCGACGTCGAGAACGACACGTTCACCGTGCACAACCCCACGGTCCTCGGCGCCGCGTCACCGATGCCGGTGCTGGTGGCCGCGCTCGGACCGGTGATGCTGCGGATCGCCGGTGAACACGCCGACGGCACCGTGCTGTGGATGGCCGACGAAAAGGCCATCGGCGAGCACATCGCGCCGAAGATCAACAAGGCGGCCGCGGAGGCCGGCCGCCCCGCTCCGCGTATCGTCGCCGGCATTCCGGTGTGCCTGTGCGCGAACTCGGAGATCGACGCGGCCAAAGAGCGCGCCAATCGGATTCTCGCCGAAGCGGAAACGTCCCCGAACTATCAGCGACTGCTCGACCGCGGTGAGGCACGCAACGTCGGCGACCTCTGCGCGGCGGGCGACGAAGACGCCATCCTCGCGCGGTTCAAGAAGTTCGCCGACGCCGGGGTCACCGACCTGTCGGTGCGGCTGCTGCCCATCGGCGACAACCGCGACGAGCTGGTTGCCTCCAAATACCGGACACGTGAAGTCATCGCCGAGCTCGCCAAGGCGGTGCGGTGACACCTCCGCTGGACCCTGTTAGCGGCCCGCCGCTGGCTGGCATCCGCATTCTCGAGGTCGGGGTCATGCTGGCCGGGCCGTACGCGACGATGCTGCTGGCCGACCTCGGCGCGGAAGTGATCAAGATCGAGCCGCCCGGCGGTGAGATCTCGCGCCAGGTGTCCGACAGCTACTTCGCCAGTCTGAACCGCAACAAACAAAGCGTCGTACTGGATCTACGCTCGGACTCCGGACGCGAGCGGTTGGGGGAGCTGGTCGCGAGTTCGCATGCGCTGCTGGTGAATATGAAACCGTCGGCGATCAAACGGCTGGGCCTGACCTACGAGTCGTTGCGGCGGTTCAACGAGCGGATCGTGTGTGTGGCGATGACGGGCTTCGGTCTGGAAGGCGGCGACGACCCGGCGTTCGACTACGTCATCCAGGCGGCCACCGGGGTCGCGATGATGACGGGCGACCCGGCCGGCCCGCCGACGCTGCCCGGCTATTCGTCGGCGGACAATTCCACCGGGCTGGCCGCGGCGCTGGGCCTGCTGGCGCAGATCGTGTCGGGTCGCGGCGGCCAGGTGGACGTGTCGCTGCGCGATGTGATGCTGTCGCAGTTGAACTACCGCGCGTCGGCCTATCTCAACGACGGTGCGCCACCACTGCGCTATCCGATGGGTGCACATTCGTATTACGTTCCGGCGCAACTGTTCCAGACCGCCGACGGCTACCTGGCGCTGTTCATCACCCACGACGCGTTCTGGCAGTCCTTCTGCGCGGAGGCCGGCATCGAGGGATTTCCGACCATGGCCGAGCGCGCGGCCAAACGTGACGAGGTGCTGGCGGTCGTGTCGGCTGCCTTGGCCACCGACACCGCCACCGGATGGGAGGCGCGGTTGCGGCCCCTCGGCATTCCGGTGGCAGCGGTGCGCACGCTCCCCGAAGCGCTGGAGGCGACACCGGAGGCGGTCGTCACGGCCGGAGACTTCCGATTGGTGGGCAGCCCCATTCGAATCGGCGGCTACGAACCGGACTACCGGCCACCGCCACGGGTCGACGAGCACGGCAGCACGGGGCCGCTGGCGGCTCACTCGTCGTAGCTGACGCTTACCGACGGAGTCTCGGGAACGGCTTGGCAGGTCAGAATGTATCCCTCTTCGACCTCATCGGGTTCCAGCGCGTCATTCGCCCGCATGGTGGCGCGGCCCGCGAGCAACTTGCCCATGCAGGTGCCGCAGTTGCCCGCCTCGCACGAGAACGGTGGCGAGAGGCCGGCGCGGCGCGCGCTCTCCAAGAGGGTTTCGTTCGCCATCCGCGGCACCGAGACCTTCTTGCGCTCGAGGACGATCGTCACCTGTCCGTCGCCGTCGTCGGCGGGTGGGACAGGCATCGGATCTGCCGTCATCGAACCTCTCCTGGCACATGGATTCTAACTGGACGAGAATAGCATTCTCGTTAAATGATACGCTATTCTCCAAACATCGTAGAACTCGGAAGCGGCCAGTGAGGACAGGGTGTGAGTGAGGCGACCGCGCTCGTTTTCGAGGAGCGCGAGTACACCCTGCCGCAACTCGACGAGCTGGCCGCCGGACTGGCACGCACGCTGGAACGTCGCGGGGTTACGGCGGGCCAGCGCGTCGCGCTGATGTCGTCGAACCGGCCCGAGTTCGTCGTCGCGTTGCGCGCCATCTGGGGGCTCGGCGCCGCGGCCGTTCTGCTCAGCCCGGCATGGCGGCGCACGGAGGTCGAACATGCGCTGGCACTGACGACGCCGTCGCACGCCGTCGGCGACCATCCGGTGCTCGACGAGTTGATGCCGATGCTGCACCTGGATGAGCCGCTGACCCCGGAGCGGCATGCGCTTCCGCCGCCCGACCCCGATGCCGACGCGTTGTTCGTGTTCAGTTCAGGCACCACGGGGATGCCCAAGGCGGTGCGCCACACCCATCGCGGCTTCGCCGTCGCGGTGCGGCACTGGCGCGATGCCCTCGGGCTGTCGCCGGCCGACCGGATGCAGATCATGACGCCGCCGTCGCACATTCTGGGCCTTCTGAACATCGTGATGGCGCTGGAGACCGGGGCGTGGATCAGGCTGCACCGCCGATTCGACATCGATGCGATGCTGCAGCACATCGAAACCGACCGAATCACCATCGAGATGGCTGTCGCGCCGATCGCGCTGGCGCTGGCGGGCCATCCGAAGCTCGAGTCCTACGACCTGTCGTCGCTGCGCTACATCATGTGGTGCGCGACACCGGTCACCCGGAGCGTCGCCGAAACCGTCACCGACAGGGTCGGGGTGAACTGGGTCACCGCCTACGGCACCAGCGAATTACCGGTGATTTCATGCAACTCGCTGCACGGGGCGCGACTGGACACCGTGGGCCGGCCGGTTCCCGGGGTGAGCGTGCGCATCGTGTCGCTGGAGGACGGCGCGGTGCTGCCCCCCGATGGGGCGGGGGAGATTCAGGTCAGGGCCGACTCGGTGATGGGTGGTTACCTGCCGGACTCGGCGACGGCGCAGGCGTTCGCGGACGGCTGGTACCGCACCGGCGACGTCGGCTACCTCGACGACGACGGCTGGTTGCGCATCACCGATCGGGCCAAGGAGATGATCAAGGTCCGCGGCTTTCAGATCGCCCCCGCCGAGATCGAGGCGGTCCTGCACGGGCACCCCGGCGTGACGGACTGCGCGGTGTTCGCCGTCCCGCATCCCGTGGACGGCGAAGCAGTGGTCGCCGCGGTCGCGACCCGGGACGAGCTCGACACCCAGGAGCTGTGCGACCTTGTCGGCGAACGGCTGGCGTCCTACAAGCGGCTGAGCCGGGTGGTGGTCGTTCCGGAGATTCCCCGCTTACCTTCCGGGAAGGTATTGCGCCGAGTGCTGAAGGAGCAGCATGGATGTTCGACTGACGGCTGAACAGCAGCAGCTGCGAGAGGCCGCGGCCAAACTCGCCGACGACCTCGGTCCTGGCTCGGTGGCCGAACTCGAAGACGCGGACCGGCTTGCCCGGCTGGAGAAAGCGGTGGACGCCACCGGCTTTCGCGCGCTGCGTTCCGACGGCGGCTCCGGTGTCGAGGTGGCGATCGTCGCGGAGGAGTTCGCCCGCGGGCTCGTCGATGTGCCGTTCGCCGGGCCGGTGCTGGCCGATGACCTCAGCCGCCGACTCGGCCGCGAATACACGCCGATCGCCGCGCCGCCGGACGGCGTCGATCTGACGAAAGCGCTTGCGGGGGTGGTGGAGTCACCCGTCGAGCTTCGGGAATTGAGCGACGACGACGCCACCCGGTGGCGCGCGTTGGCGCTCACCGTGACCTGTGCGGACCTGGTGGGTGCCGCGCGCGGAACGCAGAACCTGGCGGTGGAATACGCCAAGGTCCGCGAGCAGTACGGCGCGACGATCGGGTCGTATCAGGCAGTGGGGCACATGCTGGCCGAAGGGCTCGCGCTCATCGAGGGCTCGATCAGCGTGCTGCGCCACGCGGCATGGGCGGTCGACGAGTTGCCCGCCGCCGCGGCGGTCGAGGCTGCCCGGGTTGCCAAGATCTATTGTGCGCGTGCGGCGCTGACGGTCTGCGAGACGTCCATCCAGGTGCATGGCGGCATCGGCAACACCTGGGAATGCCTTGCGCACGTGTACCTGCGGCGGGTGCTGACCGCCACCGAGACATGGCCCGTCAAGTTGGAGGAGCTGTCCATTGGACTTTCGTGATTCGCCGGAGGAGGCCGCGTTCCGCGCCCGGTTGCGCGACTGGCTGACCGAGCACAAGGGCAAGTTCCCGACGTCGGGGGACGAGTACTGGGCCGCTCAAGGCGCCTGGCATCAGGCGTTGTACGAGGCCGGGTTCTTCGGCACGTCATGGCCGAAGAAATACGGCGGACAGGATCTTCCGCCGGTGTACGACGTGATCGTGGACGAGGAGATCGCGAAGGCCGGGGCACCGGCCCGGCCGAGCCTGGGCTATCTGGTCGTCGGGCTGTCGCACCACGGCAGCGAGGAGTTGCGGCAGCGCTTCCTGCCCGGGATGATCAACGGCACCGAGCGGTGGTGTCAGGGCTTCTCGGAGCCCGGCGCGGGTTCCGACCTGGCGTCGCTGACCACCACCGCGACCCGCGAGGGCGACGAGTACGTCATCTCCGGCCACAAGATCTGGACCAGCTATTCCGATGTGGCCGACTGGTGTCTGCTGCTGGCCCGCACGGACAAGGACGTCCCCAAGCATAAGGGCATTTCGGCGTTCATCGTCTCCATGCATCAGCCGGGCATCGAGCAGCGGCCGTTGAAGATGATCAGCGGTGTCACCAAGGAGTTCGGCCAGGTGTCATTCGACGGCGCGCGGGTGCCGGCCGGCCAGATGGTGGGCCGGCCCGGTGAAGGTTGGAAGTTGGCGATGACCGTCGTCAGCCATGAGCGGGAGCCGTCGACGCTGGGCTTTTCGGCCCGGTATGGAAAGCTGGTGCGACAGCTGGCTTCTCAGGTAGAAGGCGTGACACCGCAGGAGCTGTCGTGGGCGTGGGTGCAGACCGAGATGCTGCGGTTGCACGTACGCAGGCGGTTGTCGGAGCAGCTCGACGGCATCACCCACGGCCCACAGGGCTCGCTCGACAAGCTGCTCATGACGTGGGTCGAGCAGTCCGTCGGACACGCGGCGCTGGCGACGGTCGGGACCAGCGACCCGGAGTTGTTTGGCGCCTACATGTACAGTCGCGCACAAAGTGTCATGGGCGGCACGTCACAGATTCAGAAGAACATCATCGCCTCACGGATTCTCGGGTTAGGAGCCTGATTTGTACGACCTGCCACCGGAAATCGACGTTCAAGCCGACGGCGCACTGCGCATCATCACGCTGAACCGGCCCGATGACCTGAACGCGGTCAACGACGCCCTGCACGTCGGGCTGGCGCGGCTCTGGGACGCGCTCAACGAGGACGCCGACGCGCGCGCGGCGGTGATCACCGGTGCCGGAAGGGCATTCTCGGCGGGTGGTGACTTCAATTACCTCGACGAGTTGCGCAACGACGAAGCGTTGCGCCAGAAGACGATCAAGCACGGTCGCGACATCGTGATCGGGATGGTGCGCTGTCGTATTCCGGTGGTCGCCGCGGTCAACGGCCCGGCCGTCGGACTGGGCTGCAGCCTCGCGGCGCTTTCGGATGTCGTCTACATCGCCGAACACGCGTTCTTCGCCGACCCGCACGTCACTATCGGGCTGGTCGCGGCCGACGGTGGTCCGCTGGTGTGGGGTTCACAGATCAGCCTGCTGCAGGCCAAGGAGTTCGCGCTCACCGGTGTGCGGATCAAGGCCCAGCGCGCTGTCGAACTCGGACTGGCCAACCATGTGGTCGAGGACCCGCTGGCCGAGGCCATCGCGTGCGCCAAGAAGCTCATCGAGCTTCCGCAGCAAGCCGTGGAGGCGACAAAGCGCCTGATGAACCTGCAGCTGGAGAAGGCTGTGCTGGCATCGCTGGATTACGCGAACCTCGCAGAATACGTGTCGTTCGGTACCGCCGATTTCAACAAGATCGTCGACGGGCTGATCGACAAGAAATAAGCGTGCTCGCGGACCGCCGAGATAGCGGCCATGGCTGCTGTGCAGTGAAAGCCGCGACCGGGAACGCTATTTCGCGGGAATGGGAGGGCGTGCGCTCGCCGACAACGTTGGTCAGAAGGTGAGGGCCTCGGAGCGCTGGATCGTGCCGGTGACGCCGCCGGCGTCCTGTTGGGCCAGTCGCACCGCGGCGTTGGCCATCGCCTCCGGCGGCTCGACCATCTCGGGCGGCACCTGCATCCCCCCGCCGCCTGCCTGCCAACCCTCGGTCAGCACCACCCGCGACGGGGACAGGCAGTTCACGGCGATGTTGTCGGGCCGCAGATCGTGTGCCAACCCCCGATACAGCCGCTCGACCCCCGCTTTGGACACCCAGTAGGCGTTGGAACCGTGTTCGATCATGTCGACGCCGGTGGTGGTGATCGCGATCAGCGAGCCACCACCGCGGGCGCGCACGTGCGGAATCACCGCCTTGGTCACCAGGAACACGCCGGTCAGGTTCACGTTGAGGCACAGCTGCCAGCGCTTGAGCGGTGTCGACTCGATCGGCCCCAGCCACAGCACGCCCGCGTTGGCGACCAGGACGTCTATCCCGCCGAATTCGGAAACCGTTGCGGCGACGGCGTTCTCGACCGACTCCTCGCTGGTGACGTCGCACGGCACCGGAAGCGCACGCCCACCTGCTGACGTGATGCGTTCGGCGACAGCATGAATGGTCCCGGGAACCTTGCCCTCTTGTTCCGAACGCGCCGCGACGGCGACTGCCGCGCCTTCACGAGCCAGCGCGGCCGCCACCGTCGCGCCGATGCCGCGGCTGGCACCGGCGACGAACGCGACCTTGCCCGTCAGCGTCACGGCCGGATCATTTCGGGGGGAACCGCAACGCTCCATCCAGGCGAATGATCTCACCGTTGAGGTAGTCGTTTTCGACGATGCTCTGCGCCAGCTGCGCGTACTCCGTCGACCGGCCCATCCGTTTGGGGAACGGCACCTGCGGACCCCAGTACTGCTCCAGCTGATCGGCCGCCTGGCCGTAGGCGGGCGTGTTGATGGTGCCCGGCGCGATCGTGACGACGCGGATGCCCAGCGGCGACAGGTCACGGGCCGCGTTCAGCGTCATGCCGATGACACCGCCCTTGGCGGCGGCGTACGGCAACTGACCGATCTGGCCTTCGTAGCCGGCGATCGAGGCGGTGTTCACGATGACGCCGCGCCCGCCCTCCTCCAGCGGTTCGGTCCTGCCGATCGCCGCCGCGCTGAGCCGCATCACGTTGAACACCGCGGTCAGGTAGTACTTGATCGTGGTCTCGAAGGCGTCGAGGCCCAGCGGTGAGCCGTCCTTGCCGACCAGCCGGCCACCGCCGGCGGGGCCGCCGTGGGTGTCCACCGCGATGCGCAGCGGGCCGAGGGCCTCCGCTTCGGCGATCGCCGCGAGCACCGACTCCTCGGAGGTGGCATCGGTGGGCACGTAGCGCACACCGAGTTCCTTCTCGAGCGCCTTGCCCTTGTCGTCGGCGAGGTCGGCGACCACGACCTTGGCCCCCGCACCCTGCAGGCGCCGAACCGTTGCTTCGCCAAGGCCGCCTGCGCCGCCCACCACGATCGCCGCGTTACCTGCGATTTGCATATGGTTCCCCTTCTTGCAACTGGCACTCTCGAACTGAGAGAATAACATTCTCGCCCTCGTTTGGAACGGAGACACCTATGCCTGAAGCCGTGATCGTTTCGGCGCTTCGCACGCCCATCGGCACCGCCATGAAGGGCACGCTTCGCGACACCGACGCCTATCAGCTCGCCGAGCACGTGGTGGGCGCCGCGGTCGGCGAGTTGGGCTCGCACCCGGTCGATGACGTGGTGCTGGGCGAGGGCCTGTACGGCGGCGGCGTCGTGGCTCGGCATGCAGCGATCACCGCGGGGCTGACCGCGGTTCCGGGGCTTGCCGTGAACCGGCACTGCGCGGCGGGGCAGGCCGCGGTGCAGGGTGCGGCCGCCAGCATCCGCGCGGGCATGGACCAGTTGATCATCGCCGGCGGGGTCAACTCCGCGTCCACGTCACCGCGGTTCAAGCGTCGGGCGGGGGAGGGCGCCGAACAAGACTGGGTCGACTGGTTTCCGCCCACCCATCCCGACCGGCCGGACGCACCGAACATGGACATGTCGATCACCGTGGGCTGGAACGCCGCGGTCAAGGCCGGGATCAGCCGCGCCGAGATGGACGAGTGGGCACTGGGCTCGCACCGCAAGGCGATCGCGGCCATCGACGAAGGCCGGTTCAAGCACGAGATCGTGCCGATCGAGACGCCGCACGGTCTGTTCGACACCGACGAGCACCCTCGCCGCGACACCAGCATCGAGAAGCTGGCAGCCCTCAAGCCGTTGCACCCCGAGATCGAAGGGTTCTCGATCACCGCGGGCAACGCGTGCGGCGCGAACGACGGCGCCGCGGTGCTCGCGATCGCCAGCGACCGCCTGGGGCTTCCCGCCCTGGCCACCGTGCGCTCATGGGCGTCGGTGGGGGTCGATCCGGCGTCGACCGGGCTGGCGCCCGTGGAGGCGATTCCGAAAGCGCTTGCCCGGGCCCGTCTTTCCCTTTCCGATGTGGACGTGTTCGAGATCAACGAGGCGTTCGCGTCGATGTGTGTGGCCACCATCAAGTTGCTCGACATCGACCCCGAACGCGTCAACGTCAGCGGTAGCGGCTGCTCGCTCGGCCATCCCGTGGCCGCCACCGGCGCGCGGATGATCGTCACGCTCGTGCACGAGCTGCGCAGGCGTGGCGGCGGCATCGGCGTGGCCGCGATGTGCGCGGGCGGCGGAATGGGATCGGCCACGGTGATCGAGGTCGCCGCACCGTAGACTGCGGAAGCGATGACCATCGACGAGCTCATTGCGGCGGCGCGCAGCGGATCCACCAGGGCTGCCGGTCGCCTGTTGACTCTGGTCGAAAGCCCCCGGCGCAACGAAGTTCTCGACGCGCTCGGCGCGGTCACCCCGCCACGTATCGTCGGCGTCACCGGCCCGCCGGGCGCCGGTAAGTCGACGACGGTTGGCGTGCTCGTCGGCGCCTACCGGGAGAAGGGCATGCGGGTCGCGGTGCTCGCCGTCGACCCGTCGTCGCCGTACAGCGGCGGCGCCCTGCTGGGCGACCGAATCCGAATGGCCGCGCATATCAACGACTCCGATGTGCTCATCCGCTCGGTGGCCGCGCGAGGTCACCTTGGCGGGTTGGCCGCGGCGGTTCCGGCCGCGATCAGATTGCTCGCCGCGCTGTCCTACGACCTGATCGTGCTGGAGACCGTCGGTGTCGGACAGTCGGAAATCGAGATCGCAGCCGTCGCCGACCCGACGGTCGTCATCCTCAATCCCGGTGGCGGTGACGCCGTTCAGGCAGCCAAGGCCGGGGTGCTGGAAGTCGCCGACATCGTGGTCATCAACAAGGCAGACCGCGAAGGCGCTGATCAAACCGTCCGCGACCTGCGCGGTGAGACCAGCGTGCCGATCCTGAAAATCGTTGCCACTCAGGGGCAGGGGATCGCCGAGTTGGTCGAGGCCGTCGAGGCCCATCACCGCGCGGACAATCCCGAACGACGCACTGCACGGGCCCGCGCACAGATTCTGTCGCTCGCCCAGACCCTGCTGCGTAACCATCCGGACCTGGACCGGCTCGCGCAGTCCGTCGCCGACGGTAGCGGCGACGCGTACACCGCGGCCGAGCGGTTGTTCGCCCTTGCCGTCGAGCGTTAGCGCCCGTCAGCCGATCGTCGGCGCGTCCGCGGGGAACGGCATTGCGGTCACCGCGCCGTCGGCGTTCCTGAGCAGCGCGTCGTAGCGGCGGCGCATGATGAGCCAGGTGTCGCCCCGGCGCCTGTACTCGTCGTGGTACACGCCCGCGATGTTCAGGCAGGTGCCTTCGCGGCGCTGGCCGATCTCCTGGACGAACCAGCGACCGGTCGCCCGATCGGGATCGGCGGGGTCAAGGACGACCACGCCAGACATCAGACCCTGAAGAAACGCGTTCCAGCCGCGCAGCATCGAGGTGAAGAAGGCCAGCATCGAGTCGCGGCCTTTGTATTCTCCCAACTCCGGCGACTGCCAGACCCCATCAACCGTGAAAGTTGCTGCGACTGCGGCGGGATCGCGACGCGACGCGGCATCGGCATACCGGTGGACTAGAGCGTGGATCGCGTGCTCGTTCGCCACGGTGTCGGGGCTCATCGGGAAAGCCCCAGCATCCGACGGGTCATCTGCTTCAACTGCGTGCGCAACGTCTCGTCGTCCAGATCGCCAAGGAGGGGATGCATGACGGCGACGCTGATCGCGCTCGAGAGTACCGCGGCGTGTAACCGCGCTTCGATGCCGGCCTGCTTACCCAGCAGCGCCCCATAGAGCCGTTCGATGAACTGCTGAAACGGTTCGTATTCGGCCTGCAGCCTGATGATGACGGGGTCGAACTGCAGCGCGCTGACGATGCCGCGGCGTTCGATGGCCTGGTCGATCATCCGGTCGAGCAACATGTCCCGCGCTCGCGGTCCGTGCCCCTCGGCCTCCTCCAAAGCGTCTTCCAGCGTGGCCATCTCGCGTTCGGTGATCGCGATGACGATCTCTTCCTTGGTCTTGAACTGGCGGTAGACGGCCGCCTTCGTCACACCTATCTCATCGGCGATCATCTGCAGCGACGTGCCGCTCACCCCGTGCTCGGCGATCAGCCTCAGCGCCGCGTCCATCACGCGGGTCTGCGCGGCGGTGCGGGTGATCTCGCTGAAGAGGCGGGGTTTCTGGATGGACGTCACAGCGACGAGGGTAGCCCAGTATTGACCGCAAAGTAGCCGATCGGCTACCGTGCGAGTTGCCGATCGGCAACCACGGCATCGGAGAGGAATCCGACGATGAGAAAAACCGATGGGGAGCTGATCCTCTTTTGGACTCTGCCTGCGGTGGCAGTCATCTGGATATCGGCGTTCTTCCTGTTTCCCGGCTTCGCTCACCCGATGTCGCCGACGATGCCCGTGGAGGAGGTCGCCGCGTTCTACCGTGATGAGACCGCGCGGATCCGCTACAGCATGATCCTGTTCAACTGGTTCGGCGTCGGGTTGATCCCCATCGTGATGCTCTTGGTGATGCAGGTGCGTCGCATGGCCCATCGCACGCCGATCCTGTCGTACAGCCTGATCGCTTGCGCCGCAGGGCCTCCCACGCTCTTTCTCATCGCCAACATGTTCTGGCTTCTCGGGGCGTTCCGCCCTGAGCGCGCCCCAGAGCTCACCCAGTTGTTCAACGACCTCGCGTGGATCACCTTCACCATCCTGGTGCCGTACATGATCGCCCAGTGCCTGCTGCTGGCGCTGGCCATCTACTGGGATCACCAGGAGCGGCCGATCTTCAAACCGTGGGTGGCGCACCTCAACATCCTGGTCGCGGTCGCGCTGATGCCCGCGGCGTTCACCGCGCTGTCCTTCGACGGGCCGATCGCCTGGGACGGCCTGCTGTCGTTCTGGGTCAAGAACATCGCGATCGCGGTATGGATCGTGGTGATGGGAGTCGTACTCGGCCAGACGATCCGGCGCCAACGGGCCCAGCAGCGGGTCACCGCATGAGCGCAGCCACCACGGAGCAGTCCGCGATGCCGCAGCCGCCCACCGGTTCGTCGGTGAGCCGCTTCATTTGGAACTTCCGCCACCACCCCAAGCGCGAGTTGTGGTTCGCGTGGTGGGTGATGGTGGTGTTCTACCAGCTCTACGGTGTGCTGTTCTTTCTGGTCACCCGGGTGCAGCCGCCGCCGAGCCCGGCATGGGACACCCCGTTGGTCGTCCAGTGGTTCAGCGAGCGGCACCTGGGCATCCTCGCCGGGTTCGGCGTCGTGTTCCTGATCACCGGCATGTGCGCGCCGATGAACGCGCTGCTTGCCTATTCGATGCGACGCATGTCGGTCAGCCCCATCTTCGGCTATTCCTACCTGGCCATGTACGCGCTCAGCGCCATACCCGGGATGCTCGTGATGGCCATCGCGATGACCGTCGCCGCGTATCGCCCCGACCGGGATCCCGCGCTGATCCAATGGCTTTACGACTTCGCGTTCCTGTCGTTCAGCGGCACCATGGGCGTCTTCCTGATCGGATCCCTGGTGTGGATGGTCGCGATCCTCATCGACAAGAACCGGGTCTTTCCGAAGTGGTTCGGGTACCTGGGTCTGTGCAATGCGCTGACCGAAGTCGTCGTCGCACCGGCATGGATCTTCCAACGCGGTGTCTTCGCCTGGAACGGCGCGATCGCCTGGTGGGTGAACATGTTCGTGTTTGTCACCTACACCGCCGTGTTCATCGTGTTGCTGCGCAAGATGATCGAACGCGAGGACTTCGGAACCGGCCCGCTGCCCGAGCTGCCGGACCGACACACCGAAGTTGTGGTGGGGGCGGCCCGATGACGAACCTTGCGGGCACCACGACGCGAAACACCGCTGAGCGGACGGTCAAGTCCGTGCCGGGACAACCCGACATGTGGTTCTTCGTCCTGTTCGAGATGGCTCTGTTCACCGCGTACTTCTCCGTCTATCTGGTCCAGCGCGCCCTCAACCCGGAGCTCTACCTTCAGTCCCAGGCCAACCTCGATCTGCGTACCGGTGTTCTCAACACCGTTGCGCTGTTGCTGAGTTCGTTGACGCTCGCGCGCTGCGTGCAGGCTTCGCGTGCCGGCGCAAACCGGCCTGCGTTGACAAACGCTTACCTGACGATCTTCTTCGGCCTGGTGTTCCTCGTATCCAAGGTGATCGAGTGGATCCGCGAGATCCGGATGGGTAACACCTTCACCAGCGACGAGTTCTTCCAGCACTATTACTTCTTGACTTCGATCCACTGCATACACGTGCTCATCGGATTTGTGGTGTTGGGCGTGGTGGTCTATCAACTGTGGAGTCCTGCCCGTCGTTCCCAGCAGATTGTCGAGACAGGAGCGACTTTCTGGCACAACGTCGACCTGCTGTGGATCGTGATCTTCGCGCTGCTCTACGTGGTGAGGTGAGCCGTGAGGGTGACATTCGGTAAGCGATTGTGGGTCGTGTGGTTGGTGCTTACGGCGATGACGCTGGTCTATGTCTGGATGGACACCACGACGGCCCAGAACGGGACGTTGAAGGCCAGCACAGTCGTCACGGTCAGCGCGATCGGAATCGCGCTCGTCAAGGTGCGCATCGTCTTTCGGGAGTTCATGGAGGTGCGCCACGCTCCGGCACTGTTGCGCCGCCTCACCGACGGGTGGGTGGTGTTGATCGGGGCGTGCCTGCTGGGCAGCTACTTCGTCGGCTCAGCGGTCGCCGGCTAGGAACGCGCCGAGACCGCCCGCCCCGCGCGGTACCCGAACACCATTGCCGGGCCCAGTGTTCCGCCCGCACCGCCGTACGCCTTGCCGGTGGCGCCCGCCATCGCATTGCCTGCGGCGTACAAGCCGGTGATCACCGAACCGTTGACGTGCAGGACCCGGCCGTCGCGGTCGGTACGCGGACCGCCCTTGGTGCCCATCGCCCCGATCGACACCGGCACCGCGTAATACGGTGGCGTATCGATGGGCCCCAGCGTCTTGCCCGCCGTCGTCGTTGCCTTGTCGTCACCCCAGTATCCGTCGTAAGCGCTTGCCCCACGGCCGAACTCCGGATCGACCTCCTGGGCGACGTGGTCGTTCCACGCGCGAAGCGTGTGTGCCAGGCCCTCGGCGTCGATACCGGTCTTGGCTTCGAGCTCCGCCAAGTCGGCCGACGGTGAGAACCAGTCCGGGGCCTGCCCGCCCGGCTCGATGCCGAGGAAGCCATACCGCTTGAGGTGTTGCGCGTCGAACACAATCCAGGCCGGGTCGTTGGCGTAGCCATGTTTCGGGTCGAGGTAGTGGAACGGCCCCGCCATCGAGTTGTACTCGCCTGCTTCGTTGACAAACCGCTTGCCCGCGCGGTTGACGATGATGCTTCGGGGCCGGGTGCGCTCCAGCCGGACACTGCGACTGCGGGGATGGCCCTGAAACGAGTCACCGGGCAACTGCACGATCGGCACCCACCAGGCCTCACCCATGTTGGCCAGATCCGCACCGTGCGCCATCGCCATGCGCAGGCCGTCGCCGGTATTGTTCGGCGGTGACACCGCGCCCCGCATCGGCCCGCGGAGATATGCGTCGACCAGCTTGGGATCCCACTCGAAACCACCGGTGCCCAGCACGACGCCGCGGCGGGCGCGTACGTCGATCTCCTTGCCGGCCTGGATGATTCGCACGCCGGTGATGCCCAGTGCGTCGGAGACCAGCTCGACGGCCCTGGCATTGGTCTGCGGCACCACACCACGGTCGAGCAGCCCTTTGAGCAAGCCGGCGATCAGCGCCGTGCCCGCCACGCAGTAATCACCCGAGTCGTCGTCCACCGACGCATGGATCCGGGCCCTGGTCTCGGCGTCGATACCGACGTTGCTGAAGTCGGCCGGAAACGAGGTGATGCGGTCACGCCACTGGTCGATCCGCGACAAGTCGAAGGGTTTGGCGTTCAAAGAGCGCCCACCGCCCGGCCGGCCTCCGGGCAGCTCGGGCTTGTAATCCGGGAAACCCTCGGCGATCTCGAAGCGCAACTCGCTGTTGGCCTCGACGAAGTCCAGCATCTCCGGACCGGTGCGCACGAACGTCTCCACCAGTTCGTCGTCCATGACCCCGAGCGACTGCGCCCGCAGGTAGGCCATCGCGTCCTCGACGGTCAATTCGCCGTCGGCGGAACGGGAATGTGCCGGAATCCAGATGATGCCACCGGAAACCGCCGTCGTACCGCCGACCGTCGTCGCCTTCTCGTAGACCTCCACCGACGCGCCGTTGGCCGCGGCGGTCAGCGCCGACGTCAATCCCGCGGCGCCACTGCCGAGGACGACCACGTCGACTTCATGGTCCCAGTCCGCCATCGGTAGCTCCTTTCGGCTGCCGCGGTCCTCAACCGAGGATCGCGGAGAGTTCGTTGGCCGCCCTGACAACTGCGTCCTTGCTGCCGATCAGGACGTCTTCGCGATGAGAGATGAGGTTGATGCAGGTGGGTGGCGACGGCGGCTGTCGTCGCACCGGAACGGCCAGACCGTACGTGTTGGGCTCGATCTCGCCGTGGGTGATCACCCAGCCCTGCTTGCGGGCCAGCGGAACGAGATCGCGTTCCCCCGGTCGCGGCGGCATGCTGGCCAGCAGCGCGATCCCGGCGGCGCCGCGCTCGAGCGGATAGCGACTGCCCTCGTGGAACGAGAGCTGGTAGAAGACGTTGGTCGGCACGATCACCGCGATCGCGACTTGTTGGTCGCCCTCGGCGACGAGCAGTGAAACGGTGCTGCCGAGTTCGTCGGCCAGCGCACGGAGCGTCGGCAGGCAGAGTTGGCGCAGGTTGTTGTCGAAGGACGCCCCCAGCACGGCGAGGGCCGCGCCCCCCCGATAGCGCCCGTCCTCGCCCTTGGCCACCAGCCGGAACTGCGACAGCGTGGCGAGCAGCCGGTACACGATCGTCCGGTGCACGCCGATGCTGTCGGCCACCTCCTGCGCGGTCAGCCCGGCCCGCGCGGTCGCGACCAACTGCAGCGCGGCCAACCCGCGGGCCAATGTCTGCGAGCCAGGGGCGTTGGGCACACCAGAACCGGGCTCCGCCTTACGGCTTCCCCCGCCCTTTTGTCGGGCTTCGCCCTGACCCGGCGCCATTACGGCCCCCTCCTGGGTTTCCCTTGACATTCGCCACTCGTGAGAGTGATGCTCTGACTATAGTGCACGTAGATGTGCGATAAATGAGCAAAGTGCTTACAAATTACGAGAATTCGACTTTCCCGGAGAGAGGGCCACGCGTGTCGGAGTTCGAGAGCATCTGGAGCGATCTTCAGGGCGTCCCGTTCTCGCAGGGCTACCTCGACGCCGGGGGAGTGCGCACCCGCTATCTGCACGCGGGCGACCCCGGCAAGCCCGCGGTGATGTTCCTGCACGGCTCCGGTGGCCATGCCGAGGCCTATGTCCGCAACCTCGAGGCGCACGCCGAGCACTTCTCGACGTGGTCGATCGACATGCTCGGCCACGGGTACACCGACAAGCCCGGGCATCCGCTCGAGGTCCACCACTATGTGAACCATCTGATCGCGGTGCTGGACGCGCTCGGCGTCGAGCGGGCCCACATCAGCGGTGAGTCACTCGGCGGGTGGGTGGCCGCCAGGGCGGCGGTCGACCACCCCGAGCGTGTCGACAAGTTGGTGCTCAACACCGCGGGCGGTTCGCAAGCCGATCCCGAGGTGATGAAGCGCATCATCACGTTGTCGATGGCGGCCGCGGAGAACCCGACCTGGGAGACCGTGCAGGCCCGCATCAAGTGGTTGATGGCCGACAAGACCAAGGATTACGACGACATCGTCGCGAGCCGGCAGCGCGTGTACCGGCAACCGGGCTTCGCCGCGGCGATGAAAGACATCATGGCGCTGCAGGATCCGGAAATCCGTGCCCGCAACCTGCTCGGGCCCCAAGAGTACGGGTCGATCACCGCGCCGACGATGGTGGTGTGGACAAGTGACGATCCGACGGCCGACGTCGACGAGGGGCGGCGCATCGCCTCGATGATTCCCGGCGCGCGGTTCGAGCTGATACCCGGCTGCGGACACTGGCCGCAATACGAGGACCCCAAGGCCTTCAACCGCCTGCACCTCGACTTCCTTCTGGGGCGACAGGGATGACCGAACAGGTGGATGTCGTGATCGTCGGCGCCGGCCCCTCGGGCTTGACGCTCGCCAACATCCTTGGGCTGCAGGGCGTTCGAACGCTCGTCGTCGAGGAGCGCGACACGCTCATCGACTATCCCCGCGGTGTTGGCCTGGACGACGAGGCGCTTCGCACCTTCCAGTCGATCGGGCTGGTCGACCGGGTGCTGCCCCACACCGTGCCGAACCAGATCCTGCGGTTCTTCGATACCAACCGGCGGCTGCTGGCCGAGATGGCCCCGCCCGATGCCCGGTTCGGGTGGCCCAAACGCAACGGCTTCGTGCAACCGATGGTCGACGCCGAATTGTTCGGCGGGCTGGCGCGTTTCGATCACGTAGATGTGCGATTCGGGCATCAGATGCAGACCTGTGTGGAGACCGACGACGGGGTCACGGTGAAGTTCGCGGGCGGGCAGGACGACGTGCACGCCCGCTACGTGGTCGGGTGCGACGGCGGCCGCAGCGCGACACGCCACCTGATGAGTGTGTCGTTCGACGGCACCACGTCCTCGACCCGTTGGCTGGTCGTGGACGTCGCCAACGACCCGCTCGGTCACCCGAACAGCGAGGTCGGCGCCGACCCGGCCCGGCCCTACGTCTCGATCTCCATCGCGCACGGCATCCGGCGTTTCGAGTTCATGATCCACCCCGACGAGACCGACGAGCAGGCCGACGATCCAGCTTTCGTCAGACGCATGCTGGCACAACGGGTTCCGTACCCGGACCGGGTCGACATCATTCGGCACCGGGTGTACACACACCACTCGCGCATCGCGGGGTCGTTCCGCAAGGGGCGTCTGCTGCTGGCCGGGGACGCGGCGCACCTCATGCCGGTGTGGCAGGGGCAGGGCTACAACAGTGGCATCCGCGACGCGGCCAACCTCGGATGGAAGCTGGCCGCGGTGGTGACCGGGCAGGCCGACGACGGGCTTCTCGACACCTACGATGTCGAGCGCCGCAAACACGCCAGGGCGATGATCGACCTGTCCACCATGGTGGGTCGGGTGATCTCGCCGACGAACCGGCGGGTGGCAGGCCTGCGCGATCGCCTCATCCACGCGGCGTCGGTGCTGCCCGCGCTCAAGCGCTACGTGCTCGAGATGAGGTTCAAGCCGATGCCGCGGTACCAACAGGGCGCGGTGTTCCACGACCCCAACCAAGCGGAGAACTCCCCGACGGGCACCCTGTTCATCCAACCCCGTGTCGACACCCGCGACCAGCAGAACGTGCTGCTCGACGACGTGATCGGCCCGGGCTTCGCGGTGCTGTGCTGGAGCAACAACCTGCGTGCCGTGCTCGGCGACAACGCCTTCGGCCGTTGGAAAGCGCTGGGCGCCAAGTTCATCGAAGCGCGCCCGATGACCCAGCTGTACTGGCCGGGTCACGACGATGCCGATGTGGTGGTGGTCGGCGACAAGACCGGCGCACTGAAAGGGTGGTTTGACACCTACACCGACGCGGTGCTGTTCCTGCGCCCTGACCGTTGCATCGCGGCCGCTTGCATCGCCCAACGTGCGGCCGAGACCAGCAGTTCGCTCTTCGAGGTCTTACGCCTGACACCGGAAGGAGGTTCAGGTTCGCATGACAACACTGGCTCTGTGCTGTATGTCGCACAGCCCGCTGCTGAATCTTCCGGGACCGTCGCGGGATCTCCTTGATGAGGTCGAATCCGCACTGGCAGACGCGCGACAGTTCGTCACGGACTACGATCCGGAACTGGTCGTCATCTTCTCGCCCGATCACTACAACGGGTTCTTCTACCGGACGATGCCGCCCTTCTGCATCGGCACCGCCGCACAGGGGGTGGGCGACTATGGCACCCACGCCGGCCCGCTCGACGTACCCGCCGATATCGCCAACGACTGTGCCCGAGCGGTTCTCGAGTCCGGCATCGACATCGCGATCTCCGCGAGCATGGACGTCGATCACGGCACGGTACAGCCGTTGCAGAAACTTTTCGGCGAGGCGACGGCGCGCCCGGTGATCCCCATCTTCATCAACTCGGTCGCCACCCCGCTGGGGCCGCTGCGACGCGTCCGCGCGCTGGGCGCCGCGATGGGCACGTACCTCGCGACCCTGGGTAAGCGGGTGTTGGTCGTCGGATCCGGTGGCCTTTCCCATGATCCGCCGGTTCCCACGTTGGCGAGCGCACCGCCCGCGGCGCTGGAACGCATCGTGCACGGTGCGCCGATGACCGCCGAGCAGCGCCACGCCCGCCAGGTCGCGGTGATGGACGCGGCCCAGACATTCGCTCACGGTGACAGCCCGTTGCAGCCGCTCAATCCCGACTGGGACGCCGCGTTTCTCGAGCTGATCGACGCCAACCGGCTCGCCGAGGTGGACGGTTGGTCAAACGACTGGATCGAAAAGCAAGCCGGTCACTCCGCACACGAAATCCGCACCTGGGTAGCGGCTTTCGCAGCGCTGTCCGCGCACGGTCCCTACCGGACCGGGCATCGGTTCTACCGTGCGGCACCCGAGTTGATCGCCGGCTTCGCGGTCAGGACGGCGGTGCCCGATGCCTGATCTGTTCGACCACTCGGTCGACGTGCTTGTCGTCGGGTCTGGCGGCGGCGGGATGACCGCCGCGTTGGCCGCCGACGCGTTCGGCCTCGACACGTTGGTGGTGGAGAAGTCAGCGCACTACGGTGGCTCCACCGCGTTGTCGGGCGGCGGAATCTGGGTGCCGGGGGCACCGTCGCAACGCAAGGAGGGCTATCACCCGGATCCGGACGGTGTCGTGCAATACCTGCGGCAGATCACCGGCGGCCTGGTCAGCGACGAGCGACTGCGCCAGTACGTGCACTCCGCGCCGGAGATGATGGAGTTCCTCGAAAAGCTCAGCCCCTGGTTCGAATTCGTCTGGAAACCCGGCTACGCCGACTACTACCCGGAACTCCCAGGCGGCTCCGCGCTGGGCAGCACCATCAACGTGCCCGCCATCGACCTGCGTAAGCTCGGTGACGAAGAGCAGAACCTGCTGCAACCCCTGGCGCTGGCGCCGAAAGGAATCTGGTTCGCGCCCAAGGACCTTCGACTGTTCTATCAGGTGCGCCAGAACTGGCGGGGCAAGGCCGTGCTGGTGAAACTGATCTGGCGGATGTTCCGGGCACGGGTGTTCGGAGATCGGATGGCCGCGATCGGGCAGTCACTCGCCGCCCGCATGCGGCTGGCCCTCAAGCAGCAGGACATCCCGCTGTGGCTCAACGCACCCATGACCGAACTGATCACCGACGCCGACGGCGCCGTGACGGGTGCGGTGATCGAACGTGACGGCCGCGCGCAGCGGATCGGTGCACGACGCGGCGTGATCCTGGCCGCCGGCGGCTTCGACCACGACATGCATTGGCGACGACAGCATTTGCCGGCGCTTGACCGCGTCCGCGAACTCTCCGGCGAGGGGAAAGACTGGAGCTTCGGCAATCCGGCCAACATGGGCGATGGGATCCGGGCAGGGGAGAAGGTGGGTGCGGCCACCGAACTGCTCGACGAGGCATGGTGGTTCCCCGCCATCTGCTGGCCGGACGGCCGGTTGCAGTTCATGCTCAACGAACGGATGATGCCGTCGCAGTTCGTGGTCAACGGCGCCGGCAAGCGGTTCATCAACGAGGCAGCGCCGTACATGGATTTCGCACACGCGATGATCGAAGGCCAAGAGTCCGGGATCACCCACATCCCGTGCTGGCTGATCACCGACATCCGCTCGTTTCACCGCTATGTCGTCGCAGGCCATTTGCCGATACCGAAGATTCCGTTCGCGCCGGTGCCCACCGGGTGGAAGGTACCCAAGGCGTGGTTGGAGTCCGGCGTCGTACACGAAGGCGCCAGTTGGGAAGAACTGGCAGACAAGATCGGTGTCCCGAGGGCACAGCTGCGCGAGACCGCGGAACGGTTCAACGAGCTGGCCCGCAACGGCCACGACGACGACTTCAACCGCGGTGATTCCGCCTACGACAACTACTACGGTGACCCGACGCTGCCCAACCCGAACCTGCACCCGTTGGGTAAACCGCCCTACTACGCGTTCCAGATCATCCTCGGTGACCTCGGGACGTCCGGCGGTTTGCGCACCGACGAGCACGCCAGGGTGCTGCGCGGTGACGACAGCGTCGTGAAGAACCTCTACGCGGTGGGTAACACGTCGGCGGCGGTGATGGGCCGCAGCTACGCCGGGGCGGGTGCGACCATCGGGCCCGCAATGACATTCGGCTACGTGGCGGCCAAACACATCGCCAACTCATCGACCGGCACCGGCATCCCGCCAGGAGCCAAGACCGATTCGACCGTCGACAAAGATCGAAAGGTAACCAAATGAAGATCTCGCTGTTCTACGAATTCCCGCTGCCGCGGCCGTGGAGTGACGACGACGAATACCAGCTTTTCCAAGACGGCCTCGACGAGGTCGAGCTTGCCGACAAGGCCGGCTTTTCGACCGTGTGGCTCACCGAGCATCACTTCCTCGAGGAGTACTGCCACTCCACCGCGCCGGAGATCTTCCTGTCGGCGGCGAGCCAGCGCACCAAGAACATCCGGCTCGGCTTCGGCATCATGCACCTGCCTCCGGTCGTCAACCACCCGGCCCGCGTCGCCGAGCGCGTCGCCACCCTCGACCTCGTCTCGAACGGCCGCGTGGAGTTCGGCACCGGCGAGTCCTCGTCGGTCGGCGAACTGGGTGGATTCGGCATCGATCCCGCCGACAAGCGCGCCATGTGGGAAGAGGCGCTTGAGGTGTCGATCCGCTGCATGATCGAGGAGCCGTTTACCGGATTCGAGGGTCAGCACGTCCAGATGCCGGCGCGCAACGTGGTGCCCAAGCCGCGGCAGAAGCCGCACCCGCCGGTATGGGTGGCCTGCACCCGGCCCGCGTCGGTCGCGATGGCGGCGCAGAAAGGCCTCGGCGCGCTGAGCTTCGCCTACACCGGCCCCGGACCGCTGGCCGAGCGGGTCGCCGGATATTACAAGGAGTTCGAGGAGAACGCCGTACCGGTGACCCCGCAGATGAACCCGAACATCCTTGCCATCGGCGGCGATCTGTCGATGATGGTGGCCCCGACCGATGAGCAGGCCATCGAGCGGCTCGGCAAGGGCGGCGGATTCTTCGCGTTCGGCATCATGCACTACTACATGACCGGTATGCACACGCCGGGCCGCACCGGTGTCTGGAAGCGCCACCTCGAGGAGATCGAGAAGGACCCGAGCATCGTCTACGGCCCCGGCCGCGGACCCATCGGCAGCCCTGCCACCGTGCGCGAGTTCCTACGCGGCTACGAGGAGAGCGGGGTCGACGAACTCATCCTGCTGCTGACCCCGCGCCGGCACGAGGAGACGATGGAGTCCATCGAGCTGATGGGCAAGGAGGTGCTGCCCGAGTTCATCGAGCGGGACGAAAAGGCCCGTGCGGAGAAGGCCAAACGTCTTGAGCCCGTCTTCGAGAAGGCGGAGGCCCGGCGGCCCGAGTCCACAGCGCCGGTGTTCGACGAGAGCTACGCGTTCGGCGGGCTGCCCACCGGCCGCCAGAACTACACGGCCAACGAAGTCGCGCTGGCGATGGACGAGATGACCGAGGGCATCGAGGAAGCGGCCAAGAAACTCAAGTCGGGAGAAGGGTGGGCCAGCCGCAACCCGGCTGCCGATCAAAGCTGATCCATGGCCGCGATTGACGACTTGTGGCGCTACGATGGCCGCCGAGTCGTGGTCACCGGCTGCTCGTCGGGCATCGGTGAGCAGGTCGCCCGCCAGGTCGCCGAACTCGGCGGCGAGGTGATCGGACTCGATATCCGCCCGCCCGCAGTGCGATCCGGTGAGTTCGTGGAGCTCGACCTGTCCGATCCGGCCTCGATCGACGCTGCGGTCGCGTCGATCGGTGGCCGGGTCGACGCACTGTTCAACGTCGCCGGGGTGTCGTCGGGCATCGGTGACCCGCTGCGGGTGGTCCGGATCAACTTTCTCGGCACCCGCCAGTTCACCGAGGCGTTGGTACCGGCGATGCCGCCCGGGTCGGCGATTGCGAACGTGTCGTCGCTTGCCGCGTCGGGCTACCGGGAGAACGCCGACGTCACCGCCGGGCTGGTCGCCACCGGCACGGTTGCTGACGGAATCGAGTGGTGCAAGGGCCATCCCGACGCGCTTGCCGACGGCGGCGGCTACCGGTTGTCCAAGGAGGCGATCATCCT
Organism: Mycolicibacterium pulveris; assembly: GCF_010725725.1. Classification (NCBI taxonomy): domain Bacteria; kingdom Bacillati; phylum Actinomycetota; class Actinomycetes; order Mycobacteriales; family Mycobacteriaceae; genus Mycobacterium; species Mycolicibacterium pulveris. The sequence continues at coordinate 3,944,820 of NZ_AP022599.1, forward strand.
CTACGGGATGGCCAACGTCACCGCGCTGGGGGCCAAGGGAATCCGGATCAACTGCACGGCGCCCGGCGTGACCGACACGCCGATCCTCGACCAGCTACGCAGCGCCTACGGCCAGGAGTTCCTGGATTCCTTCCGGACCCCGCTGGGCCGCACCGCCACACCGGACGAACAGGCCAGCGTGCTGGTTTTCTTGAACAGCCGCGCCGCCGGCTACATCACCGGTCAGGTGATCTGGGTGGATGGTGGCACAATCGGCGAAACCGACCTCGCCGGGTCGGTACCGCGACGATGAGCACGAGGGACGAGTAATGGCCACCATGAAGGACTTTCGGCGCGTCGCCGACGACGTCCGCAACTGGGGACGATGGGGCGACGACGACGAGCTGGGCACGCTGAACTTCATCACGCCCGAAAAAGTCGCCGAAGCGGCCGCCACGGTCAAGCAGGGCAAGGTCATCTCCCTCGGTGGTGACTTCGGCTCCTCGGGTCCTCAGGGTGCTTTCAAGTTCCGGCACAACCCTATTCATGTGATGACCGTCGATGGCGGCGATGCGAACACCCTGTGCCAGTACGCGCCCCAATGGCTGCGCAACTCCGTCGCTCGCGAGCTCAGCGCATACTTCGCCGACAACCCGTTCCGTTTCAACGACGACATGATCGTGATGCCGCTGCAGGCAGGCACCCAGTGGGACGCCCTGTCCCACGTCTACTACGAGGACAAGCTCTACAACGGCTTCCCGGCGGACTCGGTGACCAGCTTCGGTGCCTTCCACTGCGGCATCGACAAGGTCGACGTCAAAGGCATCACCTCGCGCGGTGTGTTGCTCGACGTGGTGGCGCACCGCGGTGCCGAGGTGTTCTGTGAACCCGGAAACCCCATCACCCCTGCTGAACTCGACGACATCGCGGCCAAGCAAGGGGTTCAGATCAAGCGCGGCGACATCGTCGTCGTGCACACCGGGTGGTGGACGCGGTTTCTGTCCACCGGCGACGGCGGAGAACCGGGCTCGGGTCTGCACTGGACGTGCGCGTCGTGGCTGCACGACCACGAGGTGGCCGCCGTCGCGGCCGACAACCTCATGGTGGAGGACCCCGACCCGGCCAACGGTGTGGAGGGCACATTCCTGCCGATGCACATGCTGTGCCTGCGCGACATGGGCCTGATGCTCGGCGAGTACTGGGACCTCACCGGCCTCGCCGCCGACTGCGCCGCTGACGGTGTCTACGAATTCCAGCTGATCGCACCGCCATTGAAGGTGGTGGGTGCGGTCGGCGCACCTGTCAGTCCGATCGCGATCAAGTAGGTGAGGTGATGACCGTAACTGCAACCGGCGGGGCACCGTTCGTCGTGGGCCTCGGTGGAACGCTGAGGGCCAACTCCTCGACCGAACGAGCCCTTCGCTACTGTCTGGGCGCGGTGGCGCGCCAGGGCGGGCGGACCAGGCTGTTCTTCGGTGAAGACCTCAACCTGCCGATGTACGCCCCGCATGAGCTGGAACGCACACCCGCTGCGCGCGAACTGGTCGGCGCGCTGCGCGACGGGGAGTTGGCCGATTCCGGGGTGCGGAGCCAGCTCGACATGCTCGCGACTCAGCTTATCGCGTTCGCCCGCGCTACGTGGGAGACCGCGTGACGGCCTTCGAGCGCAAGACCGTACTTGTCGACGGGCTGCTGACCAGCTATCTCGAAGCCGGGCAGGGTGATCCGGTGATCTTGCTGCACGGCGGGGAGTTCGGGGTCAGCGCGGAATTGGGCTGGGAACGCAACATCGCCGCGTTGGCCCGACACCACCGCGTGCTGGCGCCCGACATGCTCGGCTTCGGCGGAACGGCCAAGGTCATCGACTTCAACGACGGCCGCGGCATGCGGATCCGTCACATCGCGAGGTTCTGCGCGGAGATGGGTGTCGACTCCGCGCACTTCGTCGGCAATTCGATGGGCGCGGTCAACCTGTTCGTCGACACCACCTCGGACTCGCCGCGACTGCCGGTGCGCAGCATGGTGACGATCTGCGGCGGCGGCGAGATCCAACCCAACGAGTTCTCCGCGGCGCTATACGACTACGACGCCACGCTGGAGGGGATGCGCCGCATCGTCGGTGCGCTCTTTTACAGCCCGGCCTATCCCGCCGACGAGGCCTATGTGCAGCGGCGCTACCAGTCCAGCATCGCGCCGGGGGCCTGGGAGGCGTTGGCGGCGGCAAGGTTTCGGCGCCCCGGCCTGGAGCCGCCGCCGCTGCCGTCGAGCAGGCGTGCGTACGACCGCATCGCGGTGCCGACGCTGGTGGTGGAGGGCGGCGGTGACAAGCTGCTACCGCCCGGCTGGGCCGCCGAGATCGCCGGCCAGATCCGCGGTGCCCGCTCGGCCGTCGTGGCCGATGCGGGACACTGCCCACAGATCGAACAGGCCGACATCGTCAACGAGCTGCTGCTGGAGTTCTTGGCCGAGCACAAGGTCGCGTCCGGATGACTCTGACGTTGGCGCCGAGATCGATGTTTTGGCGAGATTCCTCGCACTTTGTGTGCGAAATGTCCCTTTGGGCGGAACACAACGAGGAGGGTCATGACGGGTGAGCTGCAGGGCAAGGTCGCGGTCGTCACCGGCGGCGCGTCGGGCCTCGGCGAGGGCTTGGCCCGCCGCTTCGTCGCCGAGGGTGCCAAGGTCCTGATCGGCGACATCGACCGCGAGGCCGGCGCCGCCCTGGCCGCCGACCTCGGGGCCGACGCACACTTCGTCGAGGCCGACGTCGCCGACATCGAGCAGGTCAGCGCCCTGGTGTCGACGGCCATCGACCGATTCGGCGGCCTGCACGTGATGGTCAACAACGCGGGCGTGTCGGGCACCATGCACCGTCGCTTCCTCGACGATGACCTGGCCGACTTCGACCACGTGATGAGGATCAACGTGCGCGCCGTCATGGCGGGCACCCGCGACGCCGCCCGGCACATGTCGCAGCACGGCGGCGGATCGATCATCAACCTGACCTCGATCGGCGGTATCCAGGCCGGCGGCGGTGTCATGACTTACCGGGCGTCCAAAGCCGCCGTCATCCAGTTCACCAAATCCGCGGCAATCGAGTTGGCCCACTACGAAATCCGTGTCAACGCCATCGCGCCGGGAAACATCCGCACCGCGATCGTGCGCAAGTCGGCCACAGGGGAGGACCTGCAGAAGCTCGAGCAGTTCGAGGCCGCGATCCGCGAGCAGATGCGCAACGACCGCCCGCTCAAGCGTGAAGGCACGATAGAGGACGTCGCCGAAGCGGCACTCTACTTCGCCACGGACCGATCGCGCTACGTCACCGGGACCGTGCTCCCGATCGACGGCGGCACCGTCGCGGGGAAAGCCATCGTGCGCAAACCGAAATCCGAAAAACCGAACTAGCCGAGCCGAGCATCGGCACGGTCGGTGTGCTCTCGAACCAGCCGCGGGAACCTGGCGCGATCCGGCCGGAAGATGTCATGCGGCGAGTCATCGAACTCGACGAGCCGTGCGTCCGGGAACTCTCGCCGATAGCGGGCCCACTGCGCGTCGGTGACCAGAAAGCGTTCACCGCTGCGCACCGCCAGCAGCGGAACATGCAGCCGGGCAAGCTCTTTCCAGAACGAGCGCGCACGGGCGGACCGAAACGTCCTCATCGCGGCCTGGCAGTCGAGGCGCTCCCGAACAGGAGTTCCGCGCCAACGTCCGTCGAGCAGGCGACGTGGCGCGCCATCCGGCAGCAGTCGTTCCTCGGGGATGTAGTCACCGATCGCAAGCGAGCGGACCCGCGCGGAATTGCGCAATGCCCAGTCCACCCCGTACGACGTGCCCCGCGAGAACGTCATCAGGTGTACGGGCCCGCGCGTCACCGCATCGACCACCGCCCCCACATCGGAGCTCAACGCGGCCAGGTCGTACCCGTCGGCCGGCGCGTCGCTGCGGCCGTGACCGCGAAGCTCAGCGACCACGGTCCGGCGGCCGAAGAGCGGCAGCACCTCGGCGTAATCCTCGGCGACGCAGGTCATTCCGGGCACGAACACGATCGGTGCGGCCCCGTCGTCACCACCCGAGTCAAGAAAGTGCAGGCGGACGTCGCCGTTGTCGGTGAAGCGGGATACCACCACGAGAACCGCACTCTAAGCGCTCGCCCTGGGTCTCGCACAGCGCAGCCGTCGCCATTGTGCGCATTCATACGCATCAACCGGTGCGTCGGGTACGAAACGGCACAGTCGCGGCGCGATCCGCAGGCATTTAAATCAATCGCTTGACTTAACGACGGCGTCGGGGTTGACTTGGTGACCGTGACCACAGCCCGCAGTGTTCGCGCCGAACGCGCCAGCGGCACGCGCGAGGCGATCCTGGCCGCGGCCGAACGGCTGTTCGCCGAGCACGGTGTGTACGCCGTGTCGAACCGCCAGGTCAGCGAGGCCGCCGGGCAGGGCAACAACGCCGCGGTCGGCTACCACTTCGGCACCAAGCTCGACCTGGTGCGGGCGATCGAGCAGAAACACCGCGTGTCGATCGAGCAGCTGCTCGAGCGGATGGTCGCCGAGACCGCGGACTCCACCGAGCTGCGCGACTGGATCGCCTGCCTGGTGTGCTCGCTCACCGAGCACCTCGACCAGCTGGGCAATCCCACGTGGTACGCGCGGTTCGCGGCGCAGGCCCTGGCCGACCCGGCCTACCAGAAGATCGTCGTGAAGGACGCGCTCGCATCGCCTGCGCTGCAGCGGGTGGTCGACGGCATCACCCGATGCCTGCCCAACCTGCCGATGGCCGTGGTCACCGAACGAAACATCATGGTGCGCAACCTGATGATGCACACCTGCGCGGACTTCGAGCGGGCGTTCGCCGAGGGTGCCGACATGTCGCGGACGAATTGGAGCTCGGTGGCGTCGGGCCTGATCGACGCGATCGTCGGGCTGTGGCGTGCGCCCATCACCGGGCGGGTCTGACATGAAGATCGTCGTCGACCAAGACAAGTGTGTGTCCTCCGGGCAGTGCGTGCTCAACGCCGCCGACGTCTTCGACCAGCGTGACGAAGACGGCGTCGTCGTGCTGCTTGACGCCAATCCCGTTGGCGGTCACGCCGAGAGCGTCCGCAAGGCCGCGGCCGCCTGTCCTGCACTAGCGATCCGAATCGAGGAGTGACGAGAGAGGCTTATGTCCGACACGTTGACCACAGGCGCGGCCGAAACGGCAGCCGACATCCCCGAGTACCCGATGGAGCGAGACGCGCGGTGCCCGTTCGCCCCGCCGCCTCAGATGCTCAAGATGAACGAATCCAGGCCGTTGTCCCGCGTTCGGATCTGGAATGGCACCACTCCCTGGCTGGTCACCGGTCACGCGGTGGCGCGCGAGTTGTTCGCCGACTCACGGGTCAGCGTCGACGACCGCCGCGACGGCTTCCCGCACTGGAACGAGCACATGCTCTCGACGGTATACAAGCGGCCCCGGTCGGTGTTCACCTCCGACGCCGAGGAGCACACCCGGTTCCGCCGGATGCTGTCCAAGCCGTTCACCTTCAAGCGGGTCGAGGGGCTGCGCCCGGCGATCCAGGAGGTGACCGACGAGTGCATCGACAACATCCTGGGCGGTGTGCAACCCGCCGACATCGTCGCCAAGCTGGCGTTGCCGGTGCCGACGCGTGTCATCAGCGAGATGCTCGGTGTGCCATACGAAGACCACGAGTTCTTCCAGCACCACGCCAACGTCGGGCTGGCCCGCTATGCCACCGCCGAACAGGGCCAGAAGGGCGCGATGAGCCTCGCGGGGTATTTGATCGACCTGATCAGGAAGAAGATGGAGAACCCGGCCGAGGACGCGGTGTCCGACCTCGCCGAGCGGGTCAACGCCGGCGAGATCAGCGTCAAGGAGGCCGCGCAGCTGGGCACCGGGTTGTTGATCGCCGGGCACGAGACCACCGCCAATATGATCGGCATCGGCGTGCTGGCGCTGCTGGAGAACCCCGAACAGGCTGCGGCGCTGAGGGATTCCGACGACCCGAAGTTCATCGCCAACGCGGTCGAGGAACTGATGCGTTACCTGTCGATCATCCAGAACGGGCAGCGCCGCGTCGCGATCGAGGACATCGAGATCGCCGGCGAGACCATCCGGGCCGGTGAGGGCATCATCCTCGATCTCGCCCCGGCGAACTGGGATGCCGCCGTCTACCCCGAACCCGACAGGCTCGACCTCAGCCGTGACGCGGGCCAGCAGCTGGGCTTCGGTTACGGTCGGCATCAGTGCGTCGGCCAGCAGTTGGCCCGCGCCGAACTGCAGATCGTGTTCCACACCCTGCTGCGTCGCATCCCGACGCTGCGCCTCGCCGTGCCGATCGAGGAGGTGCCGTTCAAACACGATCGCCTCGCCTACGGCGTCTACGAACTTCCGGTGGCCTGGTAGTCAGGTCCATCTCTCAGCCCGATTGGAGTGTCAACGATGTCAGCACCCACAGCTCTCTACCCGCCCGAAGGTTTCGGTGCGCCCAAGCACCGCAAGGGTCACGCCCGAGAGGGAGGCGTGACCGGACTCCCGAAGGGCACCGAGATCTTCTCGGCCGACAATCACATCTCGGTGGCCGACGACATCTTCTACGAGCGTTTCCCCGAGGAGCTCAAGGGCGCCGCACCCCGGATCTGGTACGAGGACGGCGCGTACATGGTGGGGATGAAGGGAAAGGCCTGGACCGGTGGTGATTTCGGCCGGGTACTGATGCAGTACGACGACCTGGCCGGCGCCACGAGCAACAACATCGAGGCCCGCGTCCGCGAGCTCAAAGAAGACGGCATCGACAAGGAGTTGGCCTTCCCGAACGCCGTGCTGGCGCTGTTCCACTACCCCGACAAGGCGTTGCGTGAGCGCGTATTCCGCATCTACAACGAGCACATCGCCGATCTGCAGGAACGCAGCAAGGGGCACTTCTACGGTGTCGGGCTGATCAACTGGTGGGACCCCAAGGGCACCAGGAGCACGCTGGAACAGCTGAAGTCGTTGGGCCTGAAGACCTTCCTGTTGCCGTTGAACCCCGGCAAGGACGACGACGGCAACATCTACGACTACGGCAGCACCGACATGGACGCGGTCTGGGACGAGATCGAGGATGCCGGGTTGCCGGTCAGCCACCACATCGGTGAGACACCGCCGAAGACGCCCTGCCAGCACAACAGCGTCGTGGTCGGGATGATGGTCAACGTGGACTCGTTCCGCGAACAGTTCGCCAAGTACCTCTTCTCCGGTATCCTCGACCGCCACCCCAAGCTCAAGATCGGCTGGTTCGAGGGTGGAATCGCCTGGGTGCCCACGGCTCTGCAGGACGCCGAGCACATGCTCGCCTCCTACCGGCACATGTTCAACCACGAACTCAGCCACCCGATTCGGCACTACTGGGACAACCACATGAGCGCGTCGTTCATGGTCGACCCGCTCGGCCTGCGGCTCATCGACAAAATCGGCGTGGACAACGTGATGTGGTCCTCGGACTACCCGCACAACGAATCCACCTTCGGCTACTCGGAGAAATCGCTGCAGACCGTCGTCGATGCGGTCGGCCCAGAGGACGCCGTCAAGATCGTCAGCACCAACATCAAGAACTTCCTGGGGATCGCGTGACCACCTTCGCATCACAGTCCACGCTGATCGACATCCCGGAGTTTCCGGACCGCGCCAGGATGTACCGCGAGTGCGGGGCCAGGTTGCGCGACTCGATGCGCGAAAAGGGCGTCGACGCACTGGTTCTGATCGGCAACGGCAATGTCGTCTACGCGACCGGGGTCAGCTGGCCGCTGCTCGACGCGGGCCTGTCCCATGTGGAGCGGCCGGTGGCGATCGTGCTCGCCGACGACCCGCACCCGCACCTGTTCATGCCGCTGCGTGAGGGGTCGTCGTCGCCATGCGAGGTGCCCGACGACCACGTGCACCCCGCGCTTTACCTCGAATTCGACGAGGGTGTACAGCAGTTCGCCAAGGTGCTGGCCGAACTGGTGCCCGCGGGCAGCACGGTCGCCGTCGACGAAATGACCGGCGCGATGCGCCGCGCGTCCAAGACCCTGTTTCCGTCCGGCCCGCCGTCGGACGCCGCGCAGGTGGTGGGCCCGGCCAAGCTGGTCAAGACGCCCGACCAGATCTCGTGTGTCCGCAACGCCTGCCGCATCACCGAAGAAGCCATGGTCGACGTGCAGAAGGCGCTCGCCCCGGGCGTCAGGCAGATCGACCTCTCGGCGGAGTTCGCGCGTCGCGCCTTCGAACTGGGCGCCACCGCCAGCATGCTCGAGGCCATCTGGCAGGTGATGCCCACGACGAAAACCAGTGGTTCAGTCTGGACCACCCACGGGGATCTCGCCTTGCCGCTGTTGACCACCGAACGCAAACTCGAACGCGGCGACGTGCTGTGGACCGATGTCAGCATCACCTACCAGGGTTACTGCTCCGACTTCGGCCGCACCTGGCTGGTCGGCGACGAACCGTCCGATCGCCAGCACGCCCAGTTCGAGAAATGGCAGGAAATCCTGTCCGCGGTGCTGGCGGTCACCAAGGCCGGTGCGACCAACGGCGACCTCGCGCGTGCGGCGATCGCGGCCAACGGGGGAACCAAGCCCTGGCTGCCGCACTTCTATCTCGGCCACGGAATCGGCACCAACGCCGCCGAGATGCCCATGATCGGAACCGATCTCGGCCAGGAACACGACGACAGCTTCGTCTACCCCGCGGGCATGCTGCTGGTGCTCGAACCGGTGGTCTGGGAGGACGGTACCGGCGGTTATCGAAGCGAGGAGATCGTGGTGATCACCGAGGACGGCTACCAATCCCTCACCGACTATCCCTACGCGCCCTACGGACGGAACTAAATGGCACTCGAGATCCTGCCCGACGCAGCCGATTTGCGCCGCGGTCGCCGCGAGCGGGCATTGACCCAGATGGAAGCCCACGACATCGACATCCTGGTGTTGGGCCGCCAGGCCAACGTGCGGTATGTGACCGGCGCCCCGCAGCTCTGGGTCGCGGGCACCCGGCCGTTCGGACCGATCTGTGAGGTTCTCAGGTCGGGGGAGATCTATCTCAACAGCACCTGGGATGAAGGCATCCCGGATGAGATCCCCCACGAGAACCTCTACGGGCTGGCGTGGAACCCGATGACGCTCATCGAGGTGCTCAAAGGGCTGCCCGGTGCCGACACCGTCAAACGGGTCGGGACCGACGCGCTGACACCGACATTCGCTCAGCTGCTGCCGATGGCTTTCCCCAACGCCGAGCTCGTCGACGCCGAGCCCGCGCTGCGGGCGGCGCGCCGGATCAAGACCCCCGACGAGATCGCGGTGCTACGCGGTGCGCTGTCGGTGGCCGAGAAGGCCCTCGACACCGCACGTTCCGAGCTGAGGGCCGGGGTCAGCGAGCGGTCCTTGACCGGGGCGTTGTTCGAGGCCATGGCCGCGGGCGGGGTGACCACACCGGCCACCCAGGACGGGGCGTGGGCGACGAGCAAGGACCATCCGTGGCGCCGGGCCCGCAGCGGTGGCGAGATCGAAAGCGGTGACCTGGTGGCGTTTTCGGCGGGGGTCTTGGCCGACGGTTACGTCGGTGAGGTGGGACGCACCTGGCCGGTCGGCGAGGTCGACGGGTCGGCGGCGCTCTTCGACCGCTGGCACGCTTTGCGGGACCGATTGATCGCGGCCTGCCGGCCAGGCTCGCCGGCCGGTGATCTGCTGGCGGTCTATGAGGCGGCTGGTGAGCAGCTGCCGGTGATGCAGGTCGCCCACGGCCTCGGTCTGGGATTCGACCCGCCGGTGGTGACCCCGCAGCTGAAAGCTACCTGCGCACGCGAGATCCTCGAACCTGGAATGGTGCTCGCGGTCACCAGCTATGTGTGGGAGAACGGGGTGGGCGCGGTGTTCGGACGCGACGCGGTGCATATCACCGCCGACGGGCCAGAGGTACTGACCAGCAGCCCTACGGCGATCGGCGCTCGGGCCGACAGCACGGGCAAGAACGCCGGCGTTGGTATCGGCTGAAGGGATATACATGTCTGAGAACGGGAATCGGCCCAAGCCCGAGGAGCTGATCCTCTACAGCAAGGACCCGAAGACCAAGATCGCCACCATCACGTTCAACCGGCCGGAATTCCTGAACGCGCCGACATCCGGGGCGCGGCTGCGGTACGCGGACCTGTTGCGGGCCGCCACGGTCGACAACGACGTCAAGGTGGTGGTGATCCGCGGTGTCGGCGACAACCTCGGCAGCGGCGCTGACCTTCCGGAGTTCATGGAGGGCAACGACAACACCGACCTGAGGCTGGCCGAATTGCGCCTCGAGGACGAGGGCGTCGGCGAGGTCACCTATCCGCCCAAGGGTTCGTTCCGGCACGGGGCGACGATCAGCGCCTGGTATGCCAATGTGCAGGCGGGCAACCGCCCGCTGCAGGAGCTCAAGAAGATCAGCATCGTCGAGGCCAAGGGCTACTGCTACGGCTGGCACTTCTACCAGTGCGCCGACGCGGATCTGGTGATCTCCTCTGACGACGCCCTGTTCGGCCACCCGTCGTTCCGGTACTACGGCTGGGGTCCGCGGATGTGGACCTGGGTGCAGATGATGGGGCTGCGCAAGTTCCAGGAGATGGTGTTCACCGGAAGGCCGTTCACCGCCGAGGAGATGTATGAGTGCAACTTCCTCAACAAGGTGGTGTCACGAGACCAGCTCGAGGCCGAGGTCGACAAGTACGCGCGGGCATGCGCCCGAAACCGGCCGGTGGACACCGTGTTTCAACAGAAGATCTTCTTCGAGGTGTTCAAGCAGTACCAGGGTGAATACATGGGTAGCCTGCTGTCGGCCTTCTTCGAGTCGATGGGCAGCGGCGTGGCCAACGACGACACCGACGACCTGGACATGTACGAAGCCATCGACAGCGGGCTGGCCGACGCGGTCAACGACAACGACATGAGGTTCCCGCCCGAGTTCCGGCTGAGCAAGTCCAACCGCAAGAAGAAGGACTAGTGGCAGCACCCGACCCGCCGCTGAACGGATACGTCGTCGTCGACCTCTCCACCGGCATCGCCGGTGCCTACTGCACCAAGCTGCTGGCCGACGGCGGCGCCCAGGTGATCAAAGTCGAACCCGCCGAAGGTGATTGGCTGCGCAGATGGTCCGCGTCCGGCGCGGTGATCCCACCGGGTGAGGACGGTGCGCTGTTCAGCTTCCTCGCCGGCGGCAAGCACAGCGTGGTCGCCGACCCGGACACCGGTATCGACTTCCTGAACGGGTTGCTTTCCGAGGCCGACGCGGTGGTGTGGTCGCGGGGCTCGTCGGTGGCCGAACACGTGCTGTGCACCCCGGCCGCCATCCGGTCGTCGCATCCGCATCTGACCGTCACCTCGATCACCCCGTTTGGGCTGCACGGCCCATGGAGCGACCGTCCCGCAACGGAATTCACCCTGCAGGCGTGGTCGGGAGGCATTGTCGGGCTGGGCCGCGGCTCCGCTGACCGCGCCCCGGTCTTCGTCGGCGGACAGGTCGGCGAGTATCTCGCCGGGGCGTACGCGAGTGCGGCGACGCTGGCGTCCCGCATGCGGGGCGGCGCCGAACTCGTCGACGTGTCGATGCTGGAAACCCAGATCCTCGGCCTCACTTACTACCCGGTGTCCTACTACGAGATGCTGGGCCGACCGTGGCGCGACGCCAGGCGGTTGACGGTGCCCGGGATCGCGCGCGCGAAAGACGGGCTGATCGACATCGGCTGCGGGACCGCCCAGCAGTGGTTCGACCTGTGCGCGATGACCGGCCACGACGACTGGATCGACGAGGAGTCCCCGCTGTCGATCACCGAGCAGGCCAACGAGAAGGCCGACGAGCTCTACACGTGGGTGCAGAGCCACACCGTCGACGACATCCGCGATCTGGCGACTGCGTTCCGAATCCCCAACGCCCCGGTGGCCAACGGTGCCAACGCCGCCGAGTTGGACCATTTCCGCGAACGCGGCTCGTTCGTGACCAACCCCCGCGACGGTTTTGTCCAGCCCTGCCCGCCGTATCGCATGCAGCCGGCCGTGCTGCGCGCACCCGCGGCCGCGCCCCGTCTCGGCGAGCACACCGCGTACTACCGTTCGCGAGAGAGAAGCCACGGTCGTGAGAAGGGCGAATTTGCGACCCCCAATGCTATTTCGGCGAGACTGCCGTTCGAGGGGCTGCGCGTGCTCGACATGACGACCTTCTGGGCCGGCCCGTCGTGCACCCACCTGCTGGCGATGTTGGGCGCCGACGTCATCCACGTCGAGTCGACCCGACGACCCGACGGCACCCGGCTGATCGCCGGAATCCCGGTCACCGAGGATCAGTGGTGGGAGAAGTCGCCGATCTTCTCGGGGCTCAACACCAACAAGCGGGGCGTGACGATCGATCTGCAGAGCACCGCCGGGCGCGAGCTGCTCAACCGCTTCATCGCCACCGCGGACGTGATCGTCGAGAACTTCACCCCCCGGGTGCTCGACCAGATCGGGCTGGACTTCGCTGCGGTGCAAGCCGTTCGGTCCGACGTCGTAATGCTGCGCATGCCCGGCTTCGGGCTGGACGGCCCGTGGCGGGACAACCCGGCATTCGCCTACGTCATCGAAGCGGCGTCGGGCATCAGCTGGCTGACCGGATACCCCGACCGCAACCCGTACGAGCCGTACTCGGTGGGCGACCCCAACGCCGGCATCCACGCGCTCAACGCGCTGGCGCTGGCGCTGGAACACCGTCGCCGCACTGGGCAGGGCGTGCTGGTGGAGGCCGCGATGGTCGACGCCGCGCTCAACGTCGCGGCCGAACAGGTCATCGAGTACTCCGCGTACGGGGCCCTGCTGCAGCGCGACGGCAACCGCGGCCCGACCGCCGCGCCGCAGAACCTCTACCGCACCAACGAGATCGACGAGTTCGGCCGCGAGGACTGCTGGGTCGCGGTTGCGGTGGCCGACGACCGGCAGTGGGCCGGCCTCCGCGCAGCGCTCGGCCACCCCGAATGGGCGTCGCACCAGGACCTCGACACCGCGGCCGGCCGTCGTGCCCGCCACGACACCATCGACGAGCATCTCGCGGCGTGGTGTTCCCAACGCACCGGCGACGACATCGTCGAAACCCTCTGGGGCCACGGCGTTCCGGTGGCCAAGGTGATGCAACCGCATCGCCAGACCGAACTGCCCCAACTGGCAGCCCGCGGCTTCTTCGAGGACGTCGGGCATCCGGTCAACGCCCGAACCCCGCACAGCACCCTGCCGTTCAAGCTGTCGCGTGGACCCGAGCGGGTCCACGTGCAACCCGCCCCGCTGCTCGGACAGCACAACCACGAGCTGCTGTCCGAACTCGGGCTGAGCGACCAGGAGATCGCCGACCTGCAGGCCGGCGGCGTCATTGGCGACGCCCCGGCGATGGGCCCGAGCAAGGCCAAGGCGTGACGGGATAACCTCAGACGTGGCCATCGATCCGTCCGACATCCTGCTCACCGGGCGCGTCGCCGTGGTGACCGGCGGGGGAGAAGGTATCGGCAGGGGCATCGCCGAAGGGCTCGCGGCCTTCGGGGCGTCGGTGGCGCTCTGGGAACGCAACCCCGACACGTGCGCCGCCGCCGCCGAAAGCATCGCCGGCGCGCTCGGCGTCGTCACCGACGTGCGCGACAGCGACCAGGTCGACGCCGCGCTGGCCCGCACCGAGAACGAACTCGGCGAGGTGTCGATCCTCGTCAACAACGCCGGCGGCACGTTCCACTCCCCGCTGCTGGACACCACGGAGAACGGCTGGGATGCGCTGTACAAGAGCAACCTGCGCCACGTCCTGTTGTGTACGCAGCGGATCGCGCGCCGTCTGGTCGACGCGCGACGGCCCGGCAGCATCATCAACGTGACGTCGATCGAGGGCGTGCGCGCGGCGCCGGGCTACGCCGCCTACGCCGCCGCCAAGGCCGGCGTCATCAACTACACCCAGACCGCGGCGTTCGAATTGTCGCCGCACAACATTCGGGTCAACGCGATCGCGCCGGACCTGACGCTGACCGAGGGCCTGATGCAGATGTCCGGGGGGACGTTGCAGGCCGACCACGCACCGGGTATTCCCATGGGCCGGCCCGGGCACGTCGACGAGATCGCCGGTGCTGCGGTGTTTCTCGCATCGCAGATGGCTTCCTACATCACCGGGCAGACGATCCACGTCGACGGCGGCACCCACGCCGCGGGCGGCTGGTATCACCACCCCCGGACCGGCAGGCCGACGCTGGGACCGCCGGCTCAGTGAGTCCAGCCCTGCGCGATCTGATCCTCGAACGTGCGGTCGATGCGCGCGAAGCGGCGCCGGATCGACTCCCGTGATGCCTTGTGCGGCAGCACATACAGCCGGTTGGCCAGTATCGCGTCGGCGGTGAGCCGGGCGACATCGTCGACGTTGAGCACCGAGTCGTCGTCGGGGGCCGACGCCAACTGCGCCACGGTCGACGCCGGCGACGGAGTCGGCGGGCCGTAATCCTCGCTGCGCACGCGTTCGGTGTTGGCCAGCAGGTTGGTCTCCACGATCATCGGGCACAGCACGGTCACACCGATGCCGTCGGCGCGCACCTCACGGGACAGGGTCTCGGCGAGCGCGACGACACCGTATTTGGCGACGCAGTACGGGCCCAGCCCGACGTTGGGGATCAGCCCGGCGAACGACGACGTGAACGCGATGTGGCTGTCGGCTTCCTGCGCGATCAGGCGTGGCAGAAACGCCTCGACCCCGTGGATCGGGCCCCACAGGTCCACGTCGATGACGAAACGCCAATCGTCGTGGCTGGTCTGCGCGATCGGGCCGGCATAGGCGATGCCGGCGTTGTTGAACACCAGGTGTACGTCGCCGAACACGCCGAACGCCTCGTCGGCCAGCCGGGTGACATCGTCGAGCTTGCGCACGTCGCAGGGCACGCCGTGGGCGTCGACGCCCTCGCCGCGCAGAATCCCCACCGCCTCGTCCAACGCGCTTTGGTCGATGTCGGCGAGCATGAGCCGGGCGCCGCGCCGGGCGAATTCTCGTGCGCAGGCGAAACCGATACCGCTGGCGCCTCCGGTGATGACGGCGGCGTGTCCCTCGTAACTGTCCACGGCGCGACCCTATGCGGTCAGGGTCGGTCGCGCGGCCGATCCCAGGCGGGATCGCCCATCTCGCGGCGGATCGCTCCCCACGGATCGGCGTATCGCCCGGGTTGTTTCCAGTAAGCCCCGCGGCGCTTCATCACCTCTCGCGCCAGCGGCGCGATCAGGCGGCCCGGATAGCGTTTCCACCCGGCCTGCGCCCGTATCTCCGCGAGCATGTCGGGCCACGAGTAGTGCTGGAACTGCAGGGCTTCCTGCGCGCGGGTGGTGTCCATCCAGTCGGTGACGAACCAGTCCTCGTCGCTGTCGGGGTCACCGAGCCGGCCCGGGGGCAGCGCGCCGGGTACCCCGACCGCTTCGGCCAGGCTCGGGCCGACATCGCCCTGACGCAGATGATGAGAGTCGTCACCGGCGATGAGCAGGATCTCACCCACGACGTCGGCCGTCGTCGCCGCCGCGCACGCCCACGCGACATCACGCACGTCGACGGTCTGCAGCCGCCCGTCGGTGGGCAACGCGCTCTCGAAGAACAACGCGTCGGAGCTGAACGGCAACGCCGACAGGTCGGTGCTGAGCACGCCGCCGAACCGCAACACCACCCAGTCCAGATCCGAGGACCGCACGATCTCCTCGCCCTCGGCCTTCTGTCCGCTGTAGACGTCGCAGGGCCGCATCGGGTCGTCGACCGTCAGCGGCGGCGTGGTGCGGTGCGGGTTGCGGGCGCCGAAGACCGCATTGCTCGAGGCGTGTACGAACCTCGGCGGGGCGGGTTGCGCCTCGGCCAGACGCACGAGGGTAGCCGTGGCATCCACGTTGACGCGGCGAGCCAGCTTCGGGTTGCGGTAGATCGGCGGGGCGATGATCGCGGCGAGGTGAATGATCGACTCGGGCGCGATGTCGGAAACCAGGAGCTGAGCCTGGGCGGGATCGGTCAGGTCGGCCCAGCGGACCTCGATCCCGGTAGGAAGCTTCGCCGTCGCTTTGCGGTTGGCGGGCGTGTCGAGATCGGTGGCCACCACGCGCCGACCCGACTCGGCGAGCCGGCGCACGGTCGCGGATCCGACGAGGCCGAACGCTCCGGTGACGAGCACCGCGTCGGACATGAAACTCCTGAAGGGTTATCGCATTCTCTTTTCCGGAAAGTACCATATTCAGTGGTGGCGCCCCGGCGCCTGCGAGGTTTGACCGGCCAGGAGAAGCGGGAACCAAACGACATGGCAAGCGACAGGCCGGCAAACGCAGAGCTCACCAAGTGGGATCCGGTGTTCACCCGGCGCATCACGAACTTGGTCGGCCCGATCGTCCGGCGCTACTTCCGCGCGGAGGTTCGCGGTCTGGCGTCGATGCCGCCGGCAGGCGGCGCGCTGGTGGTGTCCAACCACTCCGGCGGCATGTTCACCCCCGACGTGATGATCTTCGCGCCCGAGTTCTACGACAAGTTCGGCTACGACCGGCCGCTGTACACCCTGGCGCACTACGGTGTGTTCCTCGGCAACGTCGGTGACTGGCTGCGCCGCTCCGGCGTGATCGAGGCGAGCCGTGAAAACGCCGCTGCGGCACTGCGATCCGGCGGCGTCGTGCTGGTGTTTCCCGGCGGGGACTACGACGCGTACCGGCCCACCGTCACCGGGAACGTGATCGACTTCAACGGCAGAACGGGATATATCCGCACGGCCATCGAGACCGGGGTGCCGATCGTGCCGATGGTGTCGATCGGCGGGCAGGAAACCCAATTGTTCCTTGCCCGTGGCGATTCGATCGCACGCCTGCTGGGCCTGACCCGGGCACGCATGGAGATCCTCCCGCTGAGCGTGGGCTTTCCGTTCGGCATGTCCGTGATCTTCCCGCCGAACCTGCCGCTGCCCGCCAAGATCGTCATGCGCGTGCTCGATCCGATCGACGTGGTGGCGGAATTCGGCAGCGACCCCGACATCGAGGCGGTCGACCTGCATGTGCGTGCGGTGATGCAGGCTGCGCTCGACGAACTGGCCGCCGAGCGCCGGTTCCCGGTGTTGGGCTGAGGATTACGCCCGCTAGGCGATGGTGTCGAGGGCCGCTCGGGTGTCGAGGTCGACGAACGCCGCGGCGTAGCGTTGCGCCAACGCCAGGCAGACGTCGGCGCCCTGCCAGGCGTCCCCACCCGACAGCGTCGCCATCCAAATCGCCAACCCGTGCGCGACGGAGGCCCGGTAGCGCAACCAGATCTCGTCGGCCGTAGGCAGTTCGGTCGACGGCAGCGTCAGCGCGTCGCGGTACTCGCCAAGCAGGTCGCGCTCGGCGCGTCTGCGGTCTTCGATCGTCAACGCGCCCTGCAAGAAGTAGCCCACGTCCAGCGACCAGTTGCCGCGACGCACCATCTGCCAATCCAGAAAGCCGACGTCGTCACCGGGTAGCACGTAGGTGTTGCCGATGTGCGGATCACCGTGCAGCAGTGTCTGGTCCGAGTTGGTGAGCGTTCCGATGTAGCGCGCCCAGATGTCGACGAACAGTTCGGTGCCGCTGAGGGCGGGAACCTCGGCGGGAACCGAGTCGCCCAACCGTTCGTGGGCGATGTGCAGCGGCGCGTACTCGAGCCCTTCGAACGCGACGAACGGTTCGACCCAGCCCAGCGCGGGGTTGGTCGTCAGGCGCTCACCCCAGTACCGGCTGTGCATGCGCGCCAGCCCGCGTATTCCGTTGGCCGCCTGCTCGATTGTCATCGGCCGTGTGGAGTCACGAGGGTCGGCGCCGCGGGCGACGACGTCCTCCATGATCATCACGAAGTTGCGGGCATCCTCGTCGATGAGGGCGGTGTGGACCGCCGGGTGATCCAGCGGCAACTCGATCCCCGACGTGAACAGCCGGGGCTCGTGGTACAGCCCGCTGGTGAGCTCGACGAGATCGGCGTGCTCCGGGTCGACGGCCTTGGCGAACACGGTCGCCGGCCCCGAACCCGCCGAGTACGTCAACGCCAACCGGGCACGCCGGTTGGTGCCGTCGTCGCGAAGCGCCACGGTCACCGCGTCGACGACGGCACCCGGATGATCACGCGCCAGCGCGGCCGTCATCCAATCCGGGGTGATCTCTTCCCACTCCCGCGGCAGCGACAGCTCCGCGACCGTCACGGCCGGTCCTACTTCAGGCAGCTGCCGCCGTCGACCGGCAGCGTCACGCCGGTGACGAAGCGCGCCTCGTCGGACGCCAGGAACAGCACGGCGTTGGCGATGTCCTCGGGCTCGACCCAACCGATCGGCAGCGTGTGCATCATCTGGGCGACGACCTTCATGTCGTCGGGACCGGGGTTCTCCAGATCGGGGCGGAACAGCTTCATGGTGCCCTCGTTCATGAACAGCGGGGTGTTGACGTTCGTCGGGTGCACCGAGTTGACGCGGATGTTCTGGGCTCCGAGCTCGACGGCGAACGTCCGCATCAGGCCCACCACACCGTGTTTGGCGGCGACGTAGTGGCCGGTGTGCGGGTAGGCCTTCAGCCCGCCGACCGAGCTGGTGAGGATGATCGAACCGCCGCGACCGCCCTCGATGATGTGCGGAACCCCGGCCTTGACCGTCTTCCACACGCCGGCCAAGTTGACGTCGATCATTGCGGTCCAGTCGGTTTCGCTGGTCTTGTCCAGTGTCTGACCGCCGTTGCCGATACCGGCGTTGGCCACGATGATGTCGAGCCGACCCAGCTGTTCGACCCCGGTGTCGACCGCTGCCTTGAGCGCATCGAAGTCACGGACGTCGACCTCGGCGGTGTAGATCCGGCGGTTGAGGCCCTTTACCAGGTCCGCGGTTTCGGCGAGGTCTTCCGGGGTGGACGGCGCGATCAGCTCCACCGTGTCGACCTTCTTGCAGATGTCGACCGCGATGATGTCGGCGCCCTCCTGCGCCAACCGCACCGCGTGCGCACGTCCCTGCCCACGCGCGGCGCCGGTGATGAAAGCGACCTTGCCTTCAACGCGTCCAGTCATCGATTACCTCAATTCGTTGTCGTTGCCAAAGATTTCATGGGACTTCTCAAGAGATGAACGTGGGCATGGCTTCCCAGCCCCGCACCGCCGTGGTCTGCGACGGACGTGCGTTCTCCCAGTCGACCTCCCACGTCGGGAACCTCTTGAGGACCTCCTCGAGCGCGATCTTGCCCTCGAGACGGGCCAGCGCGTTGCCCATGCAGAAGTGTGTCCCCGCACCGAACGTCATGTGCGAGCGCTGTTCTCGGTGGATGTCGAACACATCGCCGTCTGGCGGGAAGCGGCGATGGTCGCGGTTCGCGGACCCGACCAGCATCAGCATCGCCGAGCCCTCGGGCACGGTCTGACCGTAGTACTGCACGTCGCGGGTGACATAGCGCGCGATCTGCAACGCCGGCGGTTCCCAGCGCAGGATCTCCTCGATGGCCTGGGGGATCAGGCTGGGGTCGGCCACCAACTCTGCCCGCTGATCGGGGTAGTCGGCGAGTGTCTTTCCCGCCCAACCAATCAGGCGCGTCGTCGTCTCACTGCCCGCGGTGGCGATCACGGTCAAATACATCAGCAGTTCATCGCGGCGAAGCTTGCGCCAGGTGCCGGTTTCGTCCTCGAACTCCGCGTTGAGCAGGTCGGTCATGATGTCGTCCGAGGGGTGTTCGGTGCGGTAGTCGATGAACTCGGCGAACACCTCACCGGTGGCCATCAGGTCGACCGT
The DNA here is from genome assembly GCF_010725725.1 of Mycolicibacterium pulveris. Lineage (NCBI taxonomy): Bacteria > Bacillati > Actinomycetota > Actinomycetes > Mycobacteriales > Mycobacteriaceae > Mycobacterium > Mycolicibacterium pulveris. Next base: position 3,964,543 of record NZ_AP022599.1, read on the forward strand.
GTCGCTCTGCAGGGTGGCCTCACCGTGGTCGGTCACCCGGCGCTGATCTTCTTCGGGAATACCCAGGAGCATGCCGATGACCCGCATCGGCATCTGCTCACCGAGATCGTTGACGAAGTCGAACTTGTCCGAGCCGACCACCGGATCCAGGCAGCGCGCGGTGAACTCGCGAATCTGCGGTTCCAGCGCGAGCACCTTGCGCGGGGTGAACACCCGCGACAACAGGTTGCGGTGAATGTTGTGTATCGGCGGGTCCTCGAAAATCAGTGTGCCCGGCGGGATCTCCATCCCCGACTTGATGATCTCGAGCAGCGCGCCGCGCCCGGAGATGAAGGTCTCGTGGTCGATGACGGCCTTGTTGACGTCTTCGAACCGGCTCAACGCGTAGAAGTCGTGCTTGTCGTTGTAGTACAGCGGCGCCTCTTCGCGAAGGCGGGCGAACACCGCGTACGGGTTCATGTTGAGGTCGATGTTGTACGGGTCGTAATACAACTCGACGTCCGTGTCCGCTTTGTGGACGCCGGGGTTTTCAGCACTGATCGTCACGGGTTCGCCTCTCGCTGGACCAGGATTGCGTAAGACATCGCGCTGGATTTTGTCTCACAACTTTGGCATTCACCGTGCGCGGGTGTCAACCAGCCAATCGTTTTGAGCAATTTATACTCTCCGCTTAGTAGAACGTCCTTCTCGGTGGCGTTCGGGGAAGCGGAGCAGTGCCTCCTGGGCATAGGACGCCACCAGCGCGCCCTCGCGTGTCAGCACGTCACCGCGGCCGAAGCTGCGGCCGTGCGCCGACAGCGGGCTGTGTTGCCGCAGCAGCAGCCAGTCGTCGGTGCGGAAGGGCCGGTGAAACCACACGGTGTGTGAGGTGACGGCGGAGGTGAAGTCGGTGCCGTTGCCGCGTTGACCGACGCCCTCGATCGGGCGCAGCGCCGTGCCGATGAGGGTCAGATCCGTGGCGTAGGCGGTCAGTGCCGGCGCCAGGGCGGCTTCCGTCTTGGGTGTTCTCATCCAGAACTCGAACGACGGCGGCCCGGTCGCGGTGGTGTTGAGATCGACCGTCGCGCGCGTCTCCCAGGGGATCAGGTCGAGCTTCAGGTCGTGCTCGGGGCCGAGCACGGGCGGTACCGATTCGATCTCCTGATGCTGGGGCCCGGTTTCGTTGGCGTGCATGGAGATCGACGACGTCACCACCACGCCGTGCTGCTGGGTGGCAGTGATCGTCAAGGCGGCAAAGGAACGGCCCTCATGGTGGGGTTTCGCCAGAAACGCGATCGGCTCGTCGGCGCGGCCCTCGCTGGTGAACACCGCATGCTGGGACTTGATCGCCTTGTCCGGGTAGGTCAGCGATGCGATGCGGACGAACTGGGCAAGCAGTTGACCGCCGAACACCCGGTGATAGTTCAGCTGCTGGTTGCGGCCCTGATAGCCGACCCCGCCGTACTGGGACGGGGGCGCGACGCTCGGGGTGACATCCAGACACGCGAGCAGATCGCGCCAGAGATCGGGCACCCGATGAGTGTAAGTCAGGTTCTCGACGACGAGAACGCAATTCTCACGAGAACGTGGTTCTCAGGTTACGAGGCGGCAAAGCCGTGGGCGCAGAAGTCCCATACCTCGTCGGCCGTGATGGGGTGCGCGGTGCCGCTCTCGTCGGATTCGCCGCTGGACTGCGCGACGAACATCACGGTCTGCATGGTCATCGCGGCCATCCGCTTGGGGTTGATCCCCTCGCGCAGCTGTCCGGCGGCGGCGGCCTCCTCCATCAGCTCGGTGAGCAGCGCGAGCAGGGGAGCGTGGGCGATCTTGACCTCTGACGGATGGGAGACCAGCAGGCGCGGGGCGAAGTCGGTGAACAGCGGGCGCTTTGCGGTCGGATCGGGACGCGAGGACTCGAAGAGCAGCTGGACCGCGACCTTCAGGCGTTCGATCGGTTCGTCCTCGGTCGTGGTGGCCGCGCGGATCTGGTCCGCGGAGCGGCTCAACGCATCCTCGAACAGCGCGAGCAGAAGCTCGTGCTTGCCGTCGAACTGCAGGTAGAAGCTGCGCAGCGACTGCCGCGAGCGGTCGACGACCTCTTGGACCGTGAAGTCGGTGCTGCCCTTTTCGATGATGATCGCCTGGGCCGCGTCCAGGAAGCGCTGCACGCGTTGCGCGGCCCGCAGCTTCGCGGTTTTTATCGATCGCTCGACCGCGCGCTGCTTCCAGGCTGGTTCCTCGCTGGGGCTGGTCACCGGCGGCTCAGATGCGTGCCGATTCGGGAGAACATGGACTGACTGTACCGGAGAACGCCTTGCCATTGCGGTCCTCGACCCCCTCGCGGCCAACGTGTCAGAGATTGTAACTTTCTCACGATGAGAATAGTATTCTCATTTCGGAGATAACAGTAGGCCTTACCAAAAATTTGATCCAGCGGGAGTGCTGTGCAGCTCACCTTCGATGCTGACGTCGAGGCGTTCCGGGCTGAGTTCAGCGCGTTTCTCGACGAACATCTCCCGTCCGACGCCGACGCGCTCGCGCGGTCGTACTCCAGCAGTGACGTCCCTGGCTGGGCGCGCGACTGGCAGCGCCTCATGTTCGACAACGGCTGGCTGCTGCCCGGCTATCCACCCGAGTTCGGCGGCCGCAACGCCACGTTGTTGCAGCAGTACGTGCACCAGCTCGAGCTGGCGCGCCGACGCGTCTATCTGACCTTCAACCCGCAGGGCGTCGGGATCGTCTCGGCGTCGCTGATCACGTTCGGCACACCCGAGCAACAGCGGCGCTGGGCGGTGCCGATCCTGCGCGCCGAGATCACCGCCTCGCTGGGCATGAGCGAGCCCGGCGCCGGATCCGACCTCGCCTCCCTGCGCACGCGCGCCGAGTTCGTCCCCGACGCGGACGGCGGCCATTTCGTGGTCAACGGGCAGAAGGTGTGGACATCGGGCGCCCACGACGCGGACGTGCTGCTGACCTTCGTGCGCACCGATCCCGATGCGCCCAAACACAAGGGGATCAGCGTGCTGGTGATCCCGACCGACCTGCCCGGTGTGGTGCGACGGCCGTTCGCGTCGGTGTGTGATCAGCACGACCTGGACTTCAACGAGGTCTTCTTCAACGACGTGCGGGTGCCCGCCGAGAACCTCGTCGGCCCTCTCAACGAGGGTTGGCGGGTGGCCGGCGGTTCACTCGGACACGAGCGAAACATGTTGTGGCTCAGCTACGCCGACCGCCTCGCCGAGCTGGTCGAGGATTTCCGCCCGGTCTCGGTGATCGACCGGGACCGGTACGCGACGCTGGTCATGGACAACCAGGCGCTTCGGCTGCTCGGCTCGATTGCGCTGGCCAGGGCCGCCCGCGGGGAGGAAGACGCGTCCGCGCTGTCGGTGCTCAAGCTGATGGGATCGGAAGCCTCGCAGATGGCCACCGAATACGCGCTGAGCGCAACGGGCGTCGACGGCCTGGCGCACCCGAACATGTCCGGCCCGTACAGCGCGCAGCACCTCGACGCGTACCGGTGTGGCTGGTTCGAGCGCTACGTCCGGACCTTCGGCGGCACCATCGCCGGCGGAACCTCTGAAATCCAACGCAACATCATCGCCCAGCGGTTGCTGGGCCTACCCCGAAACTGAAGGACCCACCGTGTACATCGACTACGAGGTCGCCGACCGCATCGCGACCATCACGCTCAACCGCCCCGAGGCGGCCAACGCCCAAAACCCCGAACTTCTCGACGAACTCGACGCGGCGTGGACTCGCGCCGCGGAGGACAACGACGTGTCGGTGATCATCCTGCGGGCCAACGGGAAGCACTTCTCGGCCGGGCACGACCTGCGCGGTGGCGGGCCGGTGCCGGACAAGATCACCCTGGACTTCATCATCCAGCACGAGGCCAAGCGCTACCTCGAGTACACGCTGCGCTGGCGCAACGTACCCAAGCCGTCGATCGCGGCGGTACAAGGCAGGTGTATCTCCGGTGGCCTGCTGCTGTGCTGGCCCTGCGACCTGATCATCGCCGCCGACGACGCGCAGTTCTCCGACCCCGTGGTGCTGATGGGTATCGGCGGTGTCGAATATCACGGCCACACTTGGGAGCTCGGGCCGCGGAAGGCGAAGGAGATTCTGTTCACCGGTCGCGCGATGACGGCCGAAGAGGTGGCCAGCACCGGCATGGTGAACAAGGTGGTGCCGCGCGATGAGCTCGACGCCGAAACCAGGGCGCTGGCCGAGCAGATCGCCAAGATGCCGCCGTTCGCGCTGCGTCAGGCCAAGCGGGCGGTCAACCAGACCCTCGACGTGCAGGGTTTCTATGCGGCGATTCAGTCGGTGTTCGACATTCATCAGACCGGTCATGGCAACGCGCTGAGCGTGAGCGGTTGGCCGGTGCTGGTGAACCTCGACGAGATGAAGGCCAACATCAAGTAGGTCTTGTCTACCCCTCTTTTTGCGCGAGCGTGCGTGTCTGAGGGCGACACGCCGGGCGGAAGCAGGAGTTTGCGCACGCTCGCGCAACCGACCGCAAGACCGACGACGTGCCGTGAACGGCGCCCGCCATCGGCGCAGTTGTGCACGAGCGTGCGTGAAGTCGCGAGTTACGGCGGCGTGTCGCCCTCAGACACGCACGCTCGCGAAAAAGGTGCGCTCGCGCCGAAGGTGCGCTCGCGCCGAAGAAGAAGCTTACAGATCGGCGAGGCGCGGTACCGAGCCTCGGGCCCGTAGCCCGGCGCCCACCTTGCGGGTGAGTTCCTTTGTGTTACCGAGCAACCCGTCGAGCACCAGGGCCCGTTTCACGTGGCAATCCAGCTCATGCTCGGCGGTGAAGCCGATACCGCCGAGCACTTGTTGGCAGTGCCTGGCCGCCGTCAGCGCGGCCTTGCCCGCCGCGGCCTTGGCCAACATCGCGGTCAGGTCCGGGCTTTCGGTTCCGGGCAGGCCCAGCGTGGCCTCGGCGCCCTCGATGGCCACCAGCGTCTCGGCCAGCCGGTGCCGGATCGCCTGGAACGACGCGATCGGCTTGCCGAACTGCACCCGATCGAGCGCATGTTGGCGGGCCAGCGACAGCATCGCCCGTGCCGAGCCGACCAGCCACCAGCCGACCGCCCGTCGCGTCTCGCCCAGCCGCATCGTCTCCCCGTCGGGCACCCGCCGCAGCGGCAGCCCGCCCAGCGTCGGTGCGGCGTTCGCCGAGCGTTCCCACACCACCCAGCCGCCGCCGGCGTACGGCATCGGCGGGGTTCCGCCGGGCAGACCGCCGATGGTCTCCAACAGGACATCGTTGAGAACCGAGGCATGCGAACCGGTTTCGCCAAGCAGCCGGAATACCAGCGGAATGGCCATGTCGGGTATGTCGGAGAGCATCTCGGCCCAGCCGAGCTCGGCCAGCGCGGCGTCCAGCTCGGCCCCGGAGGTCGACAGCATCGTCTTGCGAAGGGTGTCTTCGAGCATCGCGAGCGACTCGGCGTCCAGAGTTTCCACGGTCACTCCTTTCCGAGGTCAAGCAGGCGACGGGCGATGATATTGCGTTGAATCTCGGCGGTGCCGCCGTAGATGGTGGCCGCTCGCGAGTAGAGGAACTCGGTACGCCATTCGTTGTCGTCGAGCTCGATGACGCCGGGCAGAAGATCACGGGCGGTGTCATAGAGCTGTTGTTCGGCGCCGGCCAGCAACACCTTGTCGATCGAGGTTTCGGCGCCGAGCTTGTGCCCGTCGGCCAGCCGGTGCTGGGTGGCCCGCGATCGGCACCGCAGCGTGTGCAGCGCCAGATACGTCTCGCCCAGGTCGGAATCCACCGCTTGGCCAACGCGTTTCACTTCATCGACGAGCGCGTCGAACCGTGAATACAGGTAGGCGATGCGCTGCCAGAAGCAGGTCGAGCGTTCGTAGGGAAGCAGATCCATGGCCAACCGCCAGCCGTCGCCCGGATTGCCGAGCATCCGGTCGGCGGGGACCGCGACATCGTCGAAGTACACCTCGCAGAATTCGTCGACGTCGTGCATGGTGCGCAACGGACGAACCGTGACGCCGGGTGTCTTCAGGTCGACGAAGAACGCGGTGATGGCTTCGTGATCGGGGGTGTCCGGCCCGCCGGTGCGGGTGAGCAGCACACACCGCGTGGCGAACTGCGCGAAGCTGGTCCACACCTTCTGGCCGTTGATGATCCACTGGTCGCCGTCCTGCACGGCGCGGGTGGTCAGCGATGCCAGGTCGCTGCCGGACCCCGGTTCGGAAAAGCCCTGGCACCACGACTCCTGGCCGGACAGCAGTTTGGGGACCATCTCGGCGGCCAGTTCGGGTCGCGCGTAGTCGATCATCGTGGGCGTCAGCACATCGAGCATCGAGTACGGCCCGGGATGGTCGAGCCCGCGTCCCACGACCTCCTCGCCGACGATGGCGCGCAGGATGTCGGGACCGCCCAGCCCGCCTGCCGATTCCGGCCAGCCGTAGCGCATCCAGCCGGCGTCGTAGAGCGCCTTGAGCACCCGAAGATGCTGGGCCTGGTGGGCCTCCAAAGAGTTGCCACCCGCCGGAGGCGTCAGGTCGTTGGCGTCGAGCCATTCCCGCAGCGCCGTGCGGAACACGGCGGGGTCGAAGAGCTCCTCGCTCATCCCGCCTCGGGCCTTCCGATGGCGTGCGGGCGGCCGGAGTCGTGGTCGCCGCTGCGCCGGATGAACGTCATCGCACGAGTTTTCAGCCGCCAGCCGTCCTCGGTGCGGACATAGGTGTCGTTGTAGTACCCGATGCGCATGTCGTGCTTGGAGTGTTCGATGAAGCACAGCGGCTGGGTGCCGGTGGCCTTGTCGGGATCGTCGGGGTCCAGGGTTACCAGCGACGTGCCCGTCATGAACAACCCCTTCGGCGCGGCGTCGACCAGTTCGGGGAAGCGGGCCAGCGTGTAGGTGGAGCCGAATGCGCTGTAGGTGCCGTCCGGGGTGAATACCGAGATGAGACCGTCGATGTCGCCCTGGGTGATGGTGACGGCGTACTTGGCGAGCAGCTGCTGGATCTCGACGAGGTCGTCAGTTCGTGTCGGACTACTGGTTGGCCTACTGGCTGGCGATGTCATTTCGGAAGACCTTTCCGCCCTTCATGACGAAGTTGACGTTCCGCGTGACGGTGATGTCACTCAACGGATCTGATGGCACGGCGATGATGTCGGCTAGGTAGCCCTCGGCGAGGCGACCCAGGTTGGGTTTGTTGATCAAGTCGGCGGCGACGACGGTCGCCGCGCGCAGCACCGCGGCAGGCGGCATACCCCACTCGACGAGCGTAACGAGCTCGTCGGCGTTCTTGCCGTGCGGGATCGCCGGCGCGTCGGTCCCCACGGCGATCTTCACCCCGGCATCGTAGGCCGCCTTGATCGACGTGCGGGCCTTGGGAAACATTTCGGCGGCTTTGTCCTGCAGCTCTTTTGGCGCCCTCGAGACGTCCATGGCCTCGGCCAGCCGTCGGGTGCTCACCAGAAACCGGTCGTTGTCGACGAGCATCCTGATGGCCTCGTCGTCCATCAGGAATCCGTGCTCGATGCAGTCGATGCCGCACGCGACGGCGTGTTTGACCGCTTCGGCACCGTGGGTGTGCGCGGCGACGCGCAGCCCACGACGGTGCGCCTCATCGACGATGACCCGCAGCTCCTCGTCCGAATAGTGTTGTGCGCCTGCTTCTCCGGTCAATGACATCACACCGCCGGAACAGCACACCTTGATCAGCTGTGCGCCGTGTTTGATCTGGTAGCGCACGGCTTTCCGGATCTCGTCGACGCCGTTGGCGATGCCCTCTTCGATCGTCAGCTCGAGCACACCGGGCATGAACGCCGCGAACATCGTCGGGTCGAGATGGCCCCCGGTGGGGGTGATGGCGTGCCCGGCGGGGATCACCCGGGGCCCCTCGATCCAGCCGGCGTCGATGGCCTTGCCCAGCGCGACATCGAGCAGATAGCCGCCCGTCTTCACGAATAACCCGAGGTTGCGCACCGTCGTGAAGCCCGCACGCAGGGTGCGTCGGGCGTTGCCCACCGCGCGCAGTACCCGCGTCGCTGGATCGTCCTGGACCTGGGACAGGCCGGGGTTTTCGCCCCGGCCGCCCATCAGGAGGTTGACCTCCATGTCCATCAGGCCGGGCAGCAGGATGGCATCACCGAGATCGATGACGTCGTCCCCCGATGCCGAAGCGCCGATCGCGGTGATCCGGCCGTCGTCGACCCGTAAAACCCCGGGCCGGACGATCTCGCCGGCGTCGACGTCGAGCAGACCTGCTGCTTTGAGGGTCGGCACCCCTAGACCACCGGCTCCCTTACGCAGGTGATGTAGGTGGCGCCGCTGTCGAGCACGCGCGGCTGCTTCCAGACCTCGACCGGGAACGACACGTTGACCAGTGACTGCATCATGTGAATGAGCGCCTTTGCGTCGTCGGGCATTCCGTCCAAGGGGAACCTGGCGTCGCAGTATTCCATGACGGCCTCGAGGCGGGGAAACGCGGTGTCATAGAAATCCTGCATCTCCTCCATCGTGGAGGACAGCCGCTTCTGATAGCGCTCTTCCTCGGTCGGCAGGCACCAGTCGGTGAACCGCTCGAGATCGGCGAACTCTTCTGGCAACTTAGGCATTGATCGCATCCTTCTGACCGGCCGACGACGAGGCCTTCCCATTGCCGGAGCCGTCGGTTAGACCTTTCTCCTTCTTGTACGCGTTCACGTAGTCCCACGCCGTCGTGTGCAGATGACGCAGCAGGATCTCCTGGTCGCACAACGGGAACTCCTTGACCACACCGGTGCTGATCATCGTCTGGGTGGCCTCCAGGGTGTTGGCGTCCTGGAACGCGTACTCCTTGAACGTCACCGCCGCCAATTCATGGGCAAGCCGTTCACGGGTGTTGGTCGCGGGCACGAAGTAGAGCGTGCACTCGAAGATGTGCTTGTCCACGTCGGTGGGCCAGTAGTGGTAGGTGAGGTACCAGCCCGGCGCCCACAGCAGCAGCGTGAAGTTCGGGAAGAACTCGAACGAGTCCTGACCCCAGGCGTGATGGCGCGACGGATTGACCGCCGGCGGCAACTCGTCGGGCAGGATGCCCTTGATCTTCGGGCGGTCCCACGGTCCGAAAAGCCCGCTGTGCAGCACACGTTCGATGGGCTTGACCATGTTCAGGTCCTTCGGCGGGCTCATGCCGCCCCAGGACGAGATCATCGAGTGCCTGCCCTTGATGTCGTAGTGCAGGGCCTCGTAGCCGAAGCTGGCCAGCTTCTCGGCTTCCTCCTTGACCGCCTGCTTCATGTGCAGCACCGGCGCGTGGTAGAACTCCGTGAACGCGTCGATGAACAGCTTCCAGTTGGCGTTGACCTCGGCTCGGTAGGAATAGGTTTCGGTCATCTCGTGGAAGGGATAGCCCTCCAGACCCTTCGCGAACTCGCCGAGGTAGTCGATCAGCGGTTCGGCGTCGTCGTCGAAGTTGATGAAGATGAAGCCTTCCCACACTTCGCATCGCACCGGCACCAACCCGTAGTCGGCCTTGTCGACGTCGAAGAACTCACCCTCCTGCTGGATGAAGGTGAGATCACCTTTGAGGTTGTAGCGCCACCCGTGGTACTTGCAGGTGAACTGGCGGCAGGTGCCTGCGACCTCTTCGCCCGGATAGTCGTTCCACACCAACTTGTTTCCGCGGTGGCGGCACAAGTTGTAGAAGGCGCGGACCTGGTTCTCGGTGTCCTTGACGATGATCACCGACGTGCCCTTGCCCGCGGACGGCATCTCCTTGGTGAAGTAGCTGCCCTTCTTGGGGAGCCGTTCGACCCGACCCACGTTCAGCCAGCACTTCCGGAAGATCGCCTGCTGCTCGAGCTTCCACTGCTCGGGGTCGATCGAGTCGGTGTAATCCACCGGTGCGGTGCCGAGTTCGGGCCAGTGCTCGGTCCAGCTGCCCTCAGCGGGTTTCGGGAAAAATGCCACTGTTCTACCTCTCTGCGAGTGTTTCGGAGTCGGGTTTCACGCCGAAAGTGTTGATCGCCATGGCAAGCGCGCCATAGCAGCCGATGGTGAAGACGAGATCCATGCGCTGACGCTCGTCGAGATGCTCGGACAGTGCCGTCCAGGTGGCATCGGAGATCTCGGACGTGTCCTCGAGTTCGTCGACAGCGCGAAGCACGGCACGGTCCAGTTCGTCGACGGCCTCCCCGCGCTGCACCCCCGCGATGACGTCGTCGGTCAGCCCAGCCTCAAGGCCCATACGCACGTGATGGCGCCACTCGTACTCGCAGTGGCGGCGGTGCGCCACCCGCAGCACCGCCAGTTCGCGTAACCGTTCGGGCAGGGTAGACGAGTACAGCAGGTGGTTGTTGAAACGGAGGAAGGCTCGCGTCAGCTTCGGGTGCCGCACCAGGGTGGCCAGCAGGTTGCCGGTCTTCTCCGGAGAGCGCCGGTCGGCGGGGATGCTCGAAAGGGCATGGTCGACGGCGTCATCCCACTGCTCGGCGGGCAGCGGCTGAACTCGCACCGATAACTTCCTCTCGCTCACGAGAATCAGGTTCTCATATTTGGCTAACAGATTTCCATCTTTACCGCCCGCGGTCAATCCCGAGGGGCAGATGCGCCGGTCACGGCGGTGGCGACGGTCGCCGAAACGGCCCTGCCAGGGGCCTCGCGGACCGTTTCGGACATTGATTCTCGCGATGAGAGAAGATAGTTTTCTCAGCTAGAGAACCTGGCCGGTCTAGGGTGGGTGTCAGTGACGACCCCGAAGAAGGGAACAGGCATGAACAAGGACGAGATGATCTTGGTCAGTGTTGATGATCACATCGTCGAGCCGCCGGATATGTTCAAGAATCATCTGCCCAAGAAGTATTTGGATGAGGCGCCGCGGTTGGTGCATAACGCCGATGGGTCGGATACTTGGCAGTTTCGTGATGTGGTGATTCCGAATGTGGCGTTGAATGCGGTGGCGGGTCGTCCCAAGGAGGAGTACGGCCTGGAGCCGCAGGGGTTGGATGAGATCCGGCCGGGGTGTTGGCAGGTTGATGAGCGCATCAAGGACATGAATGCCGGCGGGATTTTGGGGTCGATGTGTTTTCCGTCGTTTCCGGGGTTTGCCGGGCGGTTGTTCGCCACCGAGGATCAGGAGTTTTCGCTGGCGTTGGTCAAGGCCTACAACGATTGGCATGTCGAGGAGTGGTGTGGGGCCTATCCGGCGCGGTTCATTCCGATGACGTTGCCGGTGATCTGGGATCCGGTGCAGTGTGCCAAGGAGATCCGGCGCAATGCTGCGCGTGGGGTGCATTCGTTGACGTTCACCGAGAATCCCGCGGCGATGGGCTATCCCAGCTTCCACGACTTCGACCATTGGAAGCCGATGTGGGATGCGCTGGTGGACACCGAGACGGTGCTCAACGTGCACATCGGGTCTTCGGGGCGCTTGGCGATCACCGCCCCGGATGCGCCGATGGATGTGATGATCACGCTGCAGCCGATGAACATCGTGCAGGCCGCCGCCGATCTGTTGTGGTCGCGCCCGATCAAGGAGTACCCGACGCTCAAGATCGCCTTGTCGGAGGGCGGCACGGGCTGGATTCCGTACTTTTTGGAGCGGGTGGATCGCACCTTTGAGATGCATTCGACCTGGACCGGTCAGGACTTCGGCGGCAAGCTGCCCTCAGAAGTGTTCCGCGAGCACTTCTTGACCTGCTTTATCGCTGATCCGATCGGGGTGGCCACCCGCGACAGGATCGGGGTGGACAACATCTGCTGGGAAGCCGACTACCCGCACAGTGACTCGATGTGGCCCGGGGCCCCCGAACAACTGCACGAGGTGCTCAGCGCCAACCACGTCCCCGACGACGAAATCAACAAGATGACCTACCAAAACGCCATGCGCTGGTATCACTGGGACCCCTTCACCCACATCCCCAAAGACCAAGCCACCGTCGGCGCCCTACGCAAAGCCGCCGAAGGCCACGACGTCTCCATCAAAGCCCTGTCCAAGAAGGACAAGACCGGTGCGTCGTTCGCGGATTTCGCCGCGAGCGCCAAGCAGGTGACCGGCAACACGGACTGAACGGATTCACGGGCTGACTGTGCGCCGGTGCGGAAGATGGCTCGAACGCACCGGCGCACTCGGCTGTGCCGACGACGTAGTGGAGGAGTGAGCAGTGTCGAACGGGATGAGTTTCGAGCTGACCGAGGATCAGGAACTGATCCGCAAGGCCGTCGCCGAATTGGCGGGCAAGTTCGACGATCACTACTGGATGCAGAAGGACCAGGCTCACGAGTTCCCGCAGGAGTTCTACGACGCCATCGCCAAAGGCGGCTGGCTCGGCATGACCATCCCCGAGCAGTACGGCGGCCACGGCCTGGGCATCACCGAGGCCACCCTGCTTCTCGAAGAAGTCGCCCGCTCCGGGGCGGCGATGAACGGCGCCAGCGCCATCCACCTGTCGATCTTCGGGATGCAGCCCGTCGTCAAGCACGGTTCGGAGGAACTGAAGGCCGCGACGTTGCCCCGAATCGTCAACGGCGACCTCCATGTCTGTTTCGGGGTCACCGAGCCGGGCGCGGGCCTGGACACCTCGCGCATCACCACCTTCGCCAAACGCGAAGGTGACCACTACCGCGTCAACGGCCGAAAAGTGTGGATCTCCAAGGCGTTGGAGTCGGAGAAGATCCTGCTGCTGACGCGCACCACCCCCTACGACGAGGTCACCAAGAAGACCGACGGCATGACGCTGTTCCTCACCGACCTCGACCGCGACCGCGTGGACATTCGGCCGATCAACAAGATGGGCCGAAACGCGGTGAGCTCCAACGAAGTGTTCATCGACGACCTCATCGTTCCGGTCGAGCACCGGGTCGGCGAGGAGGGCAAGGGCTTCAAGTACATTCTCGACGGGCTGAATCCCGAACGGATGCTGATCGCCGCCGAGGCGCTGGGCATCGGGCGGGTGGCACTGGAGAAGGCCGTCAAGTACGGCAACGAGCGGGTGGTGTTCAACCGGCCCATCGGCATGAACCAGGGACTGCAGTTCCCGCTGGCCGACTCGCTGGCCCGACTCGACGCGGCCGAGCTGGTGTTGCGCAAGGCGACGTGGTTGTACGACAACGGCAAACCTTGTGGGCGCGAGGCCAATACGGCCAAGTACCTGTGCGCCGACGCCGGCTTCGCCGCCGCCGACCGAGCCCTGCAGCTGCACGGCGGGATGGGGTATTCCGAGGAGTACCACGTGTCGCGGTACTTCCGCGAGTCACGCCTGATGAAGATCGCACCGGTCAGTCAGGAGATGATCCTCAACTTCCTGGGCGAACACGTGCTTGGAATGCCGAGGAGCTATTGATGACAGACTATTTCGACCTCACCGGACGGTCAGCGCTGGTTACCGGCGCCGCGGGTGGGATCGGGATGGCCGACGCGGTCGTGTTCATGGCCTCTGACGCGGCGTCCTACATCACTGGACAGATGCTGCCGGTCGACGGCGGCATGGTGCTGTGATGGCGTCACAGCCGCAGGCACCGCTGTCCGGAATCACAGTGGTGACGCTCGAACAGGCGGTGTCGGCCCCGATGTGCACCAGGACGCTCGCCGACTTCGGCGCCCGCGTCATCAAGGTGGAGAACCCCAAAGGCGGGGACTTCGCGCGCCACTACGACGACGTGGTGAACGGCCTCGCAGCCCACTTCGTCTGGTGCAACCGCAACAAAGAGTCGGTGGCCATCGACCTCAAAACCACTGAGGGCCTGGATATTCTGCATCGCCTGCTGGACAACGCCGATGTGTTGGTGTCCAACCTCGCGCCGGGCTCAACCGGGCGGCTCGGCATCACCCCCGCAGAGCTGGAAGCGCGCCACCCCGGCGTCATCGCCGTCGAGATCGATGGCTACGGTCCCGGCGGACCCTTGTCACACAAGCGTGCGTACGACCTTCTGATCCAAGCGGAGTCGGGCACGTGCGCGGTGACCGGCCAGGCCGACGCACCCGCCAAACCCGGGCCGCCGGTCGCCGATGTCTCGGCGGGACTGCACGCGGCGCTGTCGATCATGGCGATGTTGTATTCGCGTGACACCGGCAGGCGATCCGGCGGAGGCAGCGTCGCGCTCAGCCTGTTCGACACCATGATGGACGTGATGGGCTATCAGCTCACCTACACCCAGCACTCCGGTGTGGACCAGGTGCCGCTGGGTATGGGCTCGCCCGCCGTTGCACCGTACGGCGCGTATCGCACGGCCGACAACCAGATGGTGGTCCTCGGCACCACCAACGACCGCGAATGGCAGCGTTTCGCCCGGGAGATCCTGCAACGCAATGACTTGGCCGACGACGACCGGTTCCGCACCAACGCCGACCGGGTCGCCAACCGGGCCCTCCTCGACGAGGCCATCGCCGACTGGTGCGGACAGCGCAAGCTCGTTGAAGTGCAGGAGATCGCCGACGCCGCGGGCATCGGCAACTCGCGGTACAACCTGCCGAGCGAGGTGGTTGCCCACCCGCACTTGACCGCGCGCAACCGGTGGCGCGAGGTCGACACCCCTGCGGGTCCGATCCAGGCGCTGCTGCCGCCGGCCGTCATCGCCGGATACGAGCAGCCGATGGGTGCGGTTCCGGGGTTGGGCCAACACACCGACTCCGTGCTCGCCGAACTCGGAATCGACGACGAGCAGATCGCCGTGCTGCGGAAGCGCGGTGTGATCGGCCCGGCGGACCAGTGATGTCCAGCGACATCGAGCCCGTGCTGCTGTCGACCGACACCGACGGCGTCCGCACGCTGACGTTGAACCGCCCGGCCCGCAAGAACGCGATCAATCCGAGATTGTGGGAGGAGTTGGCCGACGCGCTGCGCGCGGCGGCGCGAGACACCGAACTCCGGGCACTGGTGATCACCGGAGCCGGCGGGGCGTTCTGCTCGGGCGCCGACATCTCGACGCCGGAGGACATCCACCCGAGGCACAAGCTGCGCCGCCTCACCGAGGTCGCTCTCGCCCTGCACGAGCTGACGGTGCCCACCGTCGCGAAGGTGACCGGCGTGGCCGTCGGCGCCGGCTGGAATTTGGCCCTGGGCTGCGATTTCGTGGTCGCCACGCCCGAATCGCGGTTCTGCCAGATCTTCGCCGACCGCGGTCTTTCCGTTGACCTCGGCGGTTCCTGGCTGTTGCCCAGGCTGGTCGGTTTGCAGCAGGCCAAGCGGTTGGTGCTGCTCGCCGACACCATCGCCGCCGAGGAGGCGCGCGACCTTGGCCTGGTGACCTGGGTCAAGGCCGCCGATGAGATCGACGCGTTCGTCGCGGAACTGGCGGGCCGGTTGGCGGCGGGACCGCCGGTCGCCCTGGCGCAAAGCAAGGCGCTGCTCAACGACGGCGCGAACGTGACGCTGCGGGAGGCGTTGGCCAACGAGGCGCGTGCGCAACCGGGTAACTTCGCCACCGAAGACTCAATGGAGGCGTACGCGGCGTTCGCCGCGAAGCGAGCGGCGAAGTTCACGGGTCGGTGGGCGGTGCCAAGATCGGAGTGACAAGATGCGTGAAACCGTAATCGTCGAGGCGGTTCGCACCCCCGTCGGCAAGCGCAACGGCGGGTTGTCGGAGATCCACGCGGCAGACCTGTCGGCGATCGTGCTCAACGCGCTGGTCGAGCGGGCGGGTATCGAACCTGAGATCGTCGACGACGTGGTGTGGGGCTGCGTCTCCCAGGTGGGTGACCAGTCCAGCAACATCGGTCGGTACTCGGTGCTGGCCGCGGGGTGGCCGGAGCGTATTCCGGGCACCACGGTCAACCGGGCCTGCGGGTCCAGTCAGCAGGCACTGGACTTCGCCGTCCATGCGGTGATGTCGGGTCAGCAGGATGTGGTGATCGCCGGCGGCGTCGAGGTGATGAGCCGGGTGCCGCTGGGCGCCGCGCGGGCTACCGGCATGCCATACGGGCCGAAAGTCCTTGACCGCTATAAGGATTTCTCGTTCAACCAGGGCATCTCGGCCGAAATGATCGCGCAGAAGTGGGGGTTCTCGCGGATCCGGCTCGACGAGTACTCGGTGCGCTCACACGAACTGGCCGCCGCCGCGCAGGACAGCGGTGCGTTCGAGGCGCAGATCATGCCGGTGTTCACCGGGGGTGAGCCGGTGGTGGCCGACGAGGGCGTGCGGCGCGGCAGCACCGTCGAGAAGCTCGCCGGGCTCAAACCGGCGTTCCAGGAGGACGGCGTCATCCATGCGGGCAACTCGTCCCAGATCTCCGATGGGGCCGCGGCGCTGCTGGTGATGACGGCCGAGAACGCCATCGCGCTGGGGTTGAGGCCGTTGGCGCGTTACCGCGCCGGGGCGGTCACCGGCGCCGATCCGGTGCTGATGCTGACGGGCCCGATCCCGGCCACGGAGATGGTCCTGCGCAAGGCAGGCGTCGCGCTCGATGAAGTCGGCGTGTTCGAGGTCAACGAGGCCTTCGCCCCCGTGCCGCTGGCCTGGCTTGCGGAAACCGGTGCCGACGAAGACAAGCTCAACCCGTTGGGCGGGGCGATCGCCCTGGGCCATCCGTTGGGTGCCTCGGGTGCGGTGCTGATGACCCGCATGCTCTATCACATGCGCCACAACGGGATTCGGTTCGGCTTGCAGACCATGTGCGAAGGCGGCGGTACCGCCAACGCCACCCTGGTAGAGCTCATCGCGTAGCGGTGGGGCGAGAACTCATCGCGTAGGAAGGACACCGCGTGCGCAGAGACCTGTTCACCGACGACCATGAGGCATTCCGCGAACTCGCACGCGATTTCGTCGAAAAAGAGGTCGTCCCGCACTACCCGGAGTGGGAGAAGGGCGGCCGGATGCCCCGCGACGTCTTCAAGCAGATGGGCGCGCTGGGCATGCTCGGGATGGCCATCCCTGAGGAGTACGGGGGCGGAGGCGCCCCGGATTACCGCTACAACGTGGTGCTGCAGGAGGAGGCGGCTCGCGCGCTGGTCACCCTGTCGACGGTGCGCACCCAATTGGAGGTGATCCTGCCGTACTTCTTGCACTACGCGAACGACGAGCAACGCGAGCGGTGGTTTCCCGGTCTTGCGGCAGGCACGTTGTTGACCGCCATCGCGATGACGGAGCCCGGCACCGGGTCGGACCTTGCGGGCATGCGCACCACCGCGGTGCGTGACGGCGACGAGTGGATCCTCAACGGCGCCAAGACGTTTATCACCGGGGGCATGCAAGCCGATCTGGTGATCGTGGTGGCGCGCACCTCGACGGACCCCGACAACCGGCGCAAAGGCCTGACATTGTTCGTCGTCGAGGACGGCATGGAGGGGTTCACCCGCGGCCGGGAACTGGAAAAGATGGGCTGCAAGGTCCAAGACACCGCGGAGCTGTCGTTCGTCGACGTGCGGGTGCCGGCCGCCAACATGCTGGGGGAGGAGGGCGAGGCGTTCGGCTATCTCGGCCATAATCTGCCCCAGGAAAGGTTGACGGTCGCCGTCGGATCGGTGTGTCAGGCGCGGTCGGCGATCGCCGCGGCCATCGACTACACCAAGAACCGCAAGGCATTCGGCACCCCGGTGGCGTCCTTCCAGAACACGAAGTTCGAGTTGGCGGCGTGTTCGACGGAGGTCGAAGCCGCCCAGGCGATGCTGGACCGCGCGGTGAGCCTGCATGTCGAAGGTGAGCTCTCGGGAGCCGACGCCGCACGGGTGAAGCTGTTCTGCACGGAGATGCAGGCCCGTGTGGTCGATCGGTGCCTGCAGCTGTTCGGCGGCTACGGCTACATGATGGAGTACCCGATCGCGCGGCTCTACACCGATGCGCGGGTGGCCCGCATCTATGCGGGCACCAGCGAGGTGATGAAGGTGATCATCGCCAAATCGCTGGGGCTTTGACCCATCTCTGACGGCGAACGGAGCGGAATGGATCAGCACACCTTCGACAAGGGGGCCAGAATCCGCGCCGAGGTGCTGGGCACGGACTACGTCACCGACGCCACCCGCGACGCCGACGACTTCAACAAGCCCCTGCAGGACTTGGTCACCGAATACTGCTGGGGGGCGGTATGGGGACGGGATGAGTTGCCCCGCAAGACGCGAAGCATGCTCAATCTGGCGATGATCTCGGTGCTCAATCGACCGCACGAGCTGCGCACACACATCCGTGGTGCGTTGAACAACGGTGTGACGCGCGAGGAGATCCGCGAAATATTCCTGCAAGTCGCCGTCTACGGCGGCGTCCCCGCGGCCGTCGACAGCTTCCGGCAGGCCCGTGAGATGTTCGCCGAATTGGACGACGAGCAAGGGAAATAGCGTGCAGCTGGGGTTTATCGGCTTGGGCCACATGGGGTTACCGATGGCCCGCCGCCTCATCGAGGCCGGCCACGATCTCGTCGTGTCCGACACCCGCGGCGAAGCGGTACACGCCGCCGCCGAGTTCGGTGCGCGGCCGGCATCCTCACCTCGTGAGGTCGCCGACGTCGCCGACACGGTGCTGGTGAGCCTGCCGTCTCCGCAGGCCTCCGTGGAGGTGGCGCACGGGGTCGCGGAGGGCGCCCGGGTGTCGCGGTTCGTCGACCTGTCGACCGTCGGCAGCGAGGTCTCCCGCACCATCCATCAGGTGTTGCAGGCGAAGGGCATCGCAGCTCTGGACAGCCCGGTCAGCGGCGGGGTGGCCGGAGCGACCAACGGGACCCTGACGCTCATGGTGTCCGGGTCACGCGCCGAGTTCGAGGCGTTGACACCGGTTTTCGAAACCCTGGGCCGTGCGATCTATGTCGGTGACAAGCCGGGTGCGGCTCAGACGATGAAGCTGGTGAACAACCTCATGGCGGCAGCCGCGTTGGCCGCGACCTCAGAAGTCGTCGTCATGGGCGTCAAGGCCGGCCTTGATCCCCGGGTGATGATCGACGTGCTCAACGCCGGCTCCGGCGGGACCCACGCCAGCCGGGACAAGTTTCCCCGGTCGGTGCTTCCCCGCACTTTCGACTACGGCTTCGCCACCGGTCTGATGGTCAAGGACGTCCGGCTCTACCTCGAAGAGGCCGAGCGGCTCGGCATCGTCGGCCCGATCGCGGCGGCCGTCGCCGAGCAATGGGAGGCCACGCTGCGTGCCGAGGGCGCGGACTCGGACTTCACCGCGGTCATCAAGCCCATCGAGCGCGCGGCAGGCGTTGTCGTCGACGGCCGATGACCGCCGCGATTACTTGAGCATGCTGCCGGCGTCGACCGTGACGGGAAGGCCGGTGATGTAACGCGATTCGTCGGAGGCCAGGAACAGCACCGCGTTGCTCACATCGCGTGGTTCGACCCAGCCGACGGGCAGCACGTGCATGAACTGCGCTGCGACGGCGAGATCTTCGACGCCGGGGTTCTCCAGGTCCGGGCGGAACAGCTTCATCGTTCCCTCGTTCATGAACAGCGGTGTGTTCACGTTGGTGGGGCAGACCGCGTTGACCCTTATCGAGTGCTGCCCGAGCTCGACGGCGAAGGTGCGCATCAGCCCGATGACGCCGTGCTTGGCGGCGATGTAGTGACCGGTGTGCGGATACGGCTTGAGGCCGCCGACCGAGCTCGTCAGGATGATCGAGCCCCCACGTCCACCGGAAAGGATGTGCGGTACAGCGGTTTTGACGCTCTTCCAGACGCCGGACAGGTTGACGTCGATCATGTCGCGCCAGTCGTTTTCGCTGGTCCTGTCGAGCGTGTTGCCACCGTTTCCGATGCCGGCGTTGGCGACGACGATGTCCAGCCGGCCCAACTGTTCCACGCCGCTGTCCACCACTGCCTTCAGCGCGTCGTAGTCGCGGACGTCGACCTCGGCGGTGATGATGCGGCGATTCAGATTCTTGACGAGGTCGGCGGTCTCGGCGAGGTCGTCGGGTGTCGCCCACGGGATGTCGCTGTTGCTGCTGATCTGCTTGCACACGTCGACGGCGATGATGTCGGCGCCTTCCTCGGCCAGGCGGGCCGCATGGCTTCGGCCCTGCCCCCGTGCCGCCCCGGTGATGAACGCAACCTTGCCCTCGACGCGCCCGCCCATGATCACTCCTCGGTTCCGACCCTTTATTGGTCGATCGATCAGGAGCTTGTCACCGACTGGCGCCGGGTGTCAACCGTCGTCTTCCACCGCGGTGACCCGGACATCGGCGAATTGCCGCAGCCGGGTCGGCTGGCGCCTAGCCCTGACCCGTCGCCGCTGGTTTCGTGGTGGGTAATGCGGCCGCGAGAAGATCCAGCTGCCGTTCCATGAACGCGCGCAGCTCGTCGTGGCCCAGGTGGACGCCGACGGCGCTCTCGTTGCACAGGCTGCGCGCGGTCTGCGCGATGAGCATCGAAACCGCGACGGGCGGATACTCGTCGAGGTCGACCCCCCGGGCGCGCAGCGCGACGGTGACGGCCGCCGTCTCGATGTCGCGCACCCGCTCCGCATACGCTTTGAGCTCCTTGCGAATTACCTTGCGGTGGTTGGCCAACGCCATGAACTCGGTGTTGAGTCCCGTCAGCCGCAGGTCGCTGTTCATCGACCAAAGCGTGCGCAACGGGTCCGAATCGGTGAGGGCGGCGCGCATGCGTTGCAGCGAGGCCTCCGCACCGGCGCGCAGTACCTCGACGTACAGGTCGTCCATCGTCGGGAAGTAGTAGTAAACCAGGGCCTGCTTTACGCCGGCCGCCGCCGCGACGCGACGAGAGGTCGCCGCGGCGTAGCCCTCCTCGCGCATGATCTGCGCGGTCGCCTCGATCAACCGTTGCCGCGCGCCGGTGTCGGCGGCTTTGGCCTTGCTCGGCATTGCGCTAAACCCCCGAGTCTTCGCTTGACCGTCCGTCGCGGCCCGTGGTACGCATAGCGCATCGTAGCAGTTTTATCGATCGACCAATATTTGGCGGTGGGCGCGGAAAGGACCGGTCCGTGACAGATTTCGCATCCGTCGACTACTTCTCCGACCAGTCGGTCAGCCAGGATCCCTACGACTACTGGGATTACCTGCGCGCGCAGGGCCCGGTGGTCCGTGAACCCCACCACGGAGTGGTCGCCGTCGTCGGCTACCAGGAAGTGCTTGCGGCGTTCAAGGATCACGACTCCTTTTCCGCGGTCAACGCGATCGGCGGACCGTTCCCGCCGCTGCCGTTCGAGCCGCGCGGCGACGACATCACCGACCAGATCGAGGCGCATCGCCACCTGTTCCCGATCCACGAGCACCTGGTCGTGATGGATCCACCCGCGCACACGCGGGCCCGGTCACTGCTGACCAAGCTGCTGACCCCGAAGCGGCTGAAGGAGAACGAGGACTTCATGTGGCAGCTGGTCGACAGCCAGATCGACCAGTTCATCGGCAACGGGCGATGCGAGTTCCTCGCCGAGTACGCGAAGCCTTTCGCCACCTCGGCGATCATCGACCTGCTCGGCGTTCCCGAAGAGGATCGGCCCGATTTCCTTGCCGCGCTCGGGGTCGAGCAGCGCTACGGCACTCAGGTAGGGGCACTCGACGGCGCGCCGGTGGGACGGGATCCCTTGCAGTACCTGGATGACAAGTTCGCCGGCTACCTCGCCGACCGACGCCGCGAACCCCGCAACGACGTACTGTCCTCGATGGCGACCGCCACCTACCCCGACGGTTCGACACCGGAGTTGATCGAGGTGGTCAAACCGGCGACCTTTCTGTTCGCGGCGGGCCAGGAGACGGTCACCAAACTGTTGAGCGCCGCCGTGCAGACCCTGGCCGACCGCCCGGAGTTCCAGCAGCAGCTGCGCGAAGATCCCAAACGCATACCGACCTTCATCGAAGAGGCGCTGCGGATGCACGCTCCGACGAAGGTCGACTTCCGCCTGGTCCGCAAGACCACCACGCTGGGCGACATGCGCCTACCTGCGGGCACGATCGTGATGCTGTGCCTGGGCGCGGCCAACCGCGATCCGCGCAAGTTCGAGAACCCGCACGAGTTTCGGCTGGACCGAAAAAACGTGCGCGAGCACCTCTCGTTCGGCCGCGGCATCCACTCCTGTGCCGGGGCGCCGCTGGCCCGCGTCGAGGGGCAGATCACCGTTCGGCGCCTCCTCGACCGGATGGCCGACATCAGGATCGACGACACCATGCACGGTCCCGCGGGCGATCGGCGATACGCCTACGAACCGACGTTTCTGCTGCGCGGCCTGACCGAACTGCACCTCGAGTTCACGGCGTCGGCGCCCGACAACGCGGGTTGACCTGCGGTGTGACGGCGGCCCAGAGCTGATTTCGCTGAGACCCTTGTCACAACCGACAAACCTACCTACTGTGTGTTCACTAGGTTGGTTGGACCGAAGGGTTTAGGTGACACCGGAGTCAGGCTCGCGGCCATACGAGACGCTGCTCGCCAAGGGCGAGGACCGTCGGCAGCGGATTCTTGCCGTGGCCGAGCGACTGCTGGCGCGCAACGGATGGCGCAACACGTCGTTGGCCCAGATCGCGAAGGAGGCGGGGGTCACCCCGGCCGGTCTCCTGCACCACTTCGAGTCGAAGGAACAGCTGCTCAACGCCGTGCTGGACGCGCGTGACGCCGACGATGCCATCCATGCCGACTACCGGTCCGGGGACCTCGTCAGCGAGCTCAGCCGGGTGCCGGAACGGTTCGAGCGCGCGCCCGACCTCATCGGCACCTACACCGTGTTGCTCGTGGAGAACATCGCGCCCGATGCGCCGCTGCATGACCGGCTGCAGACGCGTTACCGCGACGCCATCGACATCATCACCAAGATCATCAAGCGCGGTCAGCGCGACGGCATCTACCGCGAAGACGTCGAAGCGGCCAACAAGGCCGTGGAAATTCTCGCCTTCATCACCGGAATGGAGACCTCATGGTTGCTCGATCGATCAATACCGCTGAGCGAGGTGTTCAAGGAGTACGCGGAGTCACTGGCCCGCGAGCTCGCACCCAGGGACCCGAAATGAGGTACCGGCTCGACGTCGTTGCCCCCACCGTCCTCGACGCGGTGAGGTACGCGGGCGGCTGGGTATACGACCGGGCGATGGCCGGGTGGGATGTCACCGTGCTGATCGCCAACCCCGGCGACGTCCGACCGCTGCACATTCTCGGCGCCGAGACACTCGATTTGGACTCCGTGCTCAACGCATGGGAAGACCGGCCCCACCCGCAGACCGTCGCCGTCGCCGCCGATCTCTTCGACCGCGACCCGCGGGTGCTGACCCATGTCCGCAACGCACTCGACCAGCACGCCGCCGAGGTGACGGTCTGGGGCGAGCGGCTGCCCGCCGAACTGGACAGCAGCGTCGATTCCGTTGAGCACCGGTTGAGCGCGGCCGCGCGCGCCTTCAAGGCCAAGGCGCTGTCGGCCGCCGACCAGACGGGCGCCGCCGTCGGACACACCGAGACCTTCCGCAGCGGCGTGATGGCTTCGGTTGCCGCGGATCTGATCCCGGCCAGCTGACCCCGGATCGGCGTCCGAACCCACGCCCACCCGCGATTGTGCATCCTCATACGCGGTTTCCGGCGTGTCGCGGATGAAACCGCACAATCGACGTGAAGGTCGTCAGCCCACGTCCTACGTGAGGTCGATGAGCACCTTGCCTACGGCGCGGCCGTCTGCGACATGGCGCAGCGCCTGCGCCGTCTCCTCCAACGGGTAGACCGCGCCGATGTGCGGACGGACGCGCCCGCTGGCGAGGTGTTCGCGCAGTTCGGCTTCGTTTCGGTCGAACTCGTCGGGCGGCACGTCCTGGAAGTGGAAGCCGAGCACGTGTACTCCCTTGACCAACACCAGGTTCAATGGAATCCGGGGGATGACGCCCGAGGCGTAGCCGACCGTGACGAACCGTCCACCCCGGCGCAGCGAGCGCAACGCCGGTTCGGCGAGCTCGCCGCCGACGGGGTCCACGACGGCGTGGGCGCCGTCGGGTACGGCGCCGCGCAGCGCGCCGCGGAGGTCGCCCGATCGATGGTTGACGAGGTGCACCGCACCGTAAGACTGTGCGGCGGCTAGCTTTTCGCCCGAGGAGGCGACCGCGGTGACCGATGCGCCCAGCAGCACGCCGAGTTGCACGGCGGCCAGCCCGACGCCACCGCCTGCACCGAGGACGACGACCTCGTCACCGGACCGCACCCGCGCCATCGATCGCAGCGCGTGGTAGGCGGTGCGGTATGCCACGCCGAACGCGGCGGCGGCGCGGTCGTCGACGGCCTCTGGCGTGGGGGACAGGCTCGCCGCGGGCACGACGACCTCCTCGGCGAACGCGCCGAACATGCCGGTGCCGGTGACCCGGTCGCCGACGCGGAACCCCTCTGCGCCGGATTCCACGACGACGCCGGCGAACTCGCTGCCGGGCACGAACGGCGGGGGCACGCTGACCTGATACTGGTTGGCGATCAACAGCACGTCGGGGTAGTTGACCGACGCGGCGTGGACGCGGACCTTGACCTGGCCCGCGTGCACCGGAGGTGACGGGCGCTGTTCGATACGGACCACTTCGGGCGCCCCGTAGTCGGGGCACACGGCGACGCGGATCATCTGTAGTCGCTGGATTCGGCGAGCTCGGCGGCCGAACGCATCAACTCGACGATGACCGGTCCGTAGGCGAGCAACTTCTCGTTGTCACCGGCGCGCTGGAAGCCTTGCTCGAGCACGATCGCCAGCTTCCACTTGGCCAGCACCAGATAGTAGTCGAGGTCGTCGACCTGGCGCCCGGACAGCTTCGCATAGTGCTCGACCACCTGTGTGCGCGACGGCATACCGCGCATATCGACGTAGCCCATCTCGGATTCCGTTGGCGCGTCGGTGTTCTCCGGCCAGCTCTGCACCATCCAGCCCAGGTCCAACTTCGGGTCCCCGACCGTGCCCATCTCCCAGTCCACGATCGCCGCGAGCCGCGCCGGAGCCCCGTGCCGGTACATCACGTTGGCGAACTGGTAGTCGCCGTGCATCAGCCCCGGGATGTAGTCCAGCGGTCGACGCGCTCGCAGCCAGTCGGTGGCGACGTCGAGGCCCTCGATCTCGCGCCCCTTGATGCGCTCGAAAAAGGCTGTCCACCGGTCGACCTGGCGTTCGTGGAAGCCGTCGGGACGCCCTAAGTCATGCAGCCCCTTGGCCTTCCAATCGACCTTGGACAGCAGCGCGATACCTCCGGCGAGCTGATAGGCCAATTCCCCGCGCGCGGAGAGGTCCGAGTCGAACGGTTCGGGCCACTTGCGGCCCTGAAGGTCCATCGGCGACCAGCCGTCGACGTAACCCATCAGGTAGAACGGCCGGCCGAGCACCCCCGCGTTCTCACACACGGCGACCGCCTCGGTGTGCGGCACCTCGGTGCCGTCGAGCGCCTCGATGATGCGCCACTCGCGCAGGATGCCCTTGTCGCGGTCGGGCGGGGCGCCGGGCGGTGGCATCCGCAGCACGCAGCTGTGTTCGCCGCGGCGCAGTTCGTAGATGACGTTCTGGGTGCCGCCCGACAGGAACCGGGTCTGCAGCGGCTCGCCCTTGCCGGGCAGTTCGGCCGCATCCATCCAATCGGTCAGGCGCGCAACGTCGATCGCGTCCTCACTCACAGGTTTCCCACCTCGTTCTCGAGGTACTCGGCGAACTTCGCCCGCGCGGCTTCGCGTTTGCGGGGCGTCCACTCCGTCGGCCACATGTCATCGGTCGGCTGATAGTCGCGCAGCACCTGCTTGGCGACCGTTGCCTTGTGTACCTCGGTGGGCCCGTCGGCCAGGCCCATGACCGCGGCGCCGGTGACCATACCCATGAACGGCATCTCGTTGGTGACACCGAGTGCACCGTGTACCTGCATTGCCCGCCAGGCGATGTCGTGCAGCACCGAGGGCATGACCACCTTGACCGCGGCGATGTCCTTGCGCACCTTCTTGTAGTCGTCGTATTTGTCGATCGCCCATGCGGTGTAGAGCACCATCAGCCGGAACTGCAGCAGTTGGGCATACGAATCGGCGATGTAACCCTGCACGAACTGCTTCTCCGACAAGCGGCTGCCCTGGGTCTCTCGGCTCAGCGCACGCTCGCACATCATGTCCAGGGCCTTGCGTGCCAGCCCGATGGTGCGCATCGCGTGATGGATACGCCCGCCGCCGAGGCGGGTCTGTGCGATCACGAACGCCTGGCCCTCACCGCCGAGCAGCGCGTCGGCGGCCACCCGCACGTTGTCGTAGTGGATGAGGGCGTGCGAGCCCTCGCCCTCGGGTTCCCCGTAGAGCCCGACGTTACGCACGATGTTGACCCCGGGGGTGTCGGTCGGCACCAGGAACATCGACATGCCCTGGTAGGGGCTGACATCCGGGTTGGTCACCGCCATCACGATCAGGAACGACGCCGTCTTGGCGTTGGAGGAGAAGAACTTCTGGCCGTTGATGACCCAGTCGTCGCCGTCGCGGACCGCGCTGGTCTTGAACAGGGTGGGATCGGCGCCGGCGTGCGGCTCGGTCATCGAGTAACAGGAGAACAGCTCACCGTCGAGCAGCGGACGCAGATACCGCTGCTTCTGGTCCTCGGTGCCGTAGTGCGCGAGGATCTCGGCGTTGCCGGTGTCTGGTGCCTGGCAGCCAAAGATGATCGGCGCCCACTGTGAGCGGCCCAGGATCTCGTTGAGAAGGGCGAGCTTCAATTGGCCGTATCCCTGGCCGCCGAGCTCGGGGCCCAGGTGCGTCGCCCACAGCCCACGCCGACGCACCTCGTCCTTGAGTGGTTCGATCACCTTGCGGCGGTTGGCATCCAGCGGCACGTACTGCTGGTCCGGGAAGACCAGGTCCAGCGGCTCGACCTCCTCGCGGACGAACTCGTCGGCCCAATCCAGCACCTTCTGGTATTCGGGATCGGTCTCGAAATCCCATGCCATGGCGGTCTCCCTTCGATGTCCAGGCCCTTATCGGCCCGCTCGGGTGTTGAATCCGGTGATCAGCGCGACGATGTCGGCGGTGACGACCTCGGCGAATGACTTGTCGCCGAAAGTTCCTGCGGCCCAGTGCCGCACCCCTTCGCTCACATGTATTCCGGCGAGATGGGACAGGTGGACGACGTCGACACCCGAGGCGAGTTTGCCGTCTTGCTGCGCCTTGGCGAACAACTCGCCGAACATGTCGGCGTCGCGGCCGTCCGAACGTTCTCCGGCCAGGATGCGGTGGTGTTGGCGGTAGCCTTCCAGGATCGTCTCGATGATGAGCTCACGCGGGTTGCGGGCCATCGACCGTTCCAGGCTGCGCAGCGCCGCACCGATCACCGACTCCACGTCGTAGTCGCCACGCAGCGACGACCGCACCGCCTGCTGGGCGGCGCGGGTGGACAGCAGGCCGACCTCGAAAAGGATGTCCTCCTTGGCCGGGAAGTAGAAGTAGAACAACGCCCTGGATACGCCGGCGGCCCGGCAGATGTCGGCCACGGTGGTCTTCGCGTAGCCGTTGGTGCGCCACAGCGCCATCGCCGCCTGCACCAACGACCGCTTGGTTTCGTGTGAACGCGCCCGCTGAAACGACGCGCGTCGCTGACCACCGTCAGCAACGGCAGTCGACACACGCTTGGACACCCACGCAGTGTAACCACTGGTCCCGGCTATGGAAATAGTTGACGCTCGTCTAACTACCCAATTCCGATACCAGCGACGCGACAAATTCCTGGGTGCGCCGGCGGGAGGCCTGGCGCTGGGTCGCGTCGGCGCCGAGCGGCACCACCCTGGCGGCGAGGTCGGTCACGCCGGCGTCGCGGTAACGGCGCAGCCGCGCCAGAATCGTGGCCTCGTCG
This sequence comes from Mycolicibacterium pulveris, assembly GCF_010725725.1. NCBI lineage: Bacteria > Bacillati > Actinomycetota > Actinomycetes > Mycobacteriales > Mycobacteriaceae > Mycobacterium > Mycolicibacterium pulveris. The sequence goes on from NZ_AP022599.1 coordinate 3,992,172, forward strand.
CCGGCCGCCATGGTGTCGCCGACGTCCTCGGCGTCGCCGTGCTCGAGCAGCCTGACGTAGTTGGGGGAGAAATCGGCATGGCCGAGTACCTCGCTGGCGTATGCCCGCGCGTCGTCGACGTCATGCTCGGCGCACAGCGCGACGGGCACTCCGGCGACGACGCGAATTCCGCTGCGCCCGGCCGATTCCGCCGCTTCGCTGATGCGTGGGACGACGTAATCGCCGATCGCCCGCTCGTCGGCCATCCACAGGATCGTGCCGCCGGTGCGCTGTCCGGCGGTGCGCAACATCGTGGGTCCGAGCGCCGCCAACAGCACCGGCATGTCGACCGTGTCGGTGACGTCCACGGGACTGTTCACCCGATAGCTGTCGTTGGCGACGACGACCTGCCCTGGCCCGGCGAAGGCCGCCTCCAACACGTCGAGGTAGTCCCGCACCAGCCGGGCCGGCCGGTCATAGCTCAGCCCGAGCTGGTCGGCGACGATCCAATGGTGTGACGGGCCGATGCCGAGGGTGAACCGGCCCGTGCACGCGACCTGGGTCGTCAGCGCCTGCTGGGCCATGATCAACGGGTGACGGGTCTGGACAGGGACGACGGCGGTGCCGATCTCGATCCGGTCGGTGACCCTGCCGAGCAGCGCGACGGCCGTCATCGCGTCGAGGTAGCCGGGCACCTGCGGAATCCAGAACGACGCGAATCCGTCGCTCTCCGCGGCTTTCCCGTCGTCGAGCAGGCCGCTCAGACGGTCGGCGCGAGACCGCTCCTTGTCCGAGCCGATCATCAGGCCGATTCTCATTGGCGCTCCCTAGGGCAGATAACGGTCCCACTCGTATGGAACGACTGGGTAGAACGGTGCGGCGAGCAGCGGTTCGACATTGCCCTGGCGCCACCGCCTCTCCAACGCGGGTCGCAGTCGGTCGGCGACGCGCACCGGGTCCTCATCGAGGAAGCAGTAGGAAATCGTCTGGCCCGCAGGGGCACTGGCCAGGTTCGCGTGCACCGAGTGGGACCCCGCCGACCAGACGCCGGCCACGCCGTCGACGTCGACCAGGTGTGTCGGTGCCGGCGCATCGGTCTCCAACAGCACATACACCCCGCGGACCGGCCACCACGGCAGCACGTCGGCGCCGACCTTCACCCGCGGCGCCGCCACCTTGGTGTGCACGGTGTAGACGCCGCGCTGCACCGGGGGCAGCAGCGGCAGCTTGCGATCGGCGTCCCCCAGCGCCGTGGACAGTTCGTTGAACCCCGTCAGCCCGCTTCGGTCGGTGAAGAAGTAGGTCATCACATGGTCGATGGTGTCGAATTGGTCGGGTGTCGAGGTGCGCGCGGCCCGGCACGCCGGTGTCGACACCAACCGCAGCGAAGCCCGCACTGCCGAAAGCCGGTGTTGTTCGGGCCGGTGGTCCAGGGTGTGCCAGCGCAGGTATTCGGCGTCCGCCCCGTCGGGATGACGTCTTGCCATCGAGACGAACAACGTGGTGACGTCACCGCGTCCGGTGGCGAGCACGCCGTCGACCTGGTCTGATGGGGTGCCGGGCAGCGGGTTCACAGGCGTCCTTCCGACGTCACTGAATCGTCTGGGGCAAGCGGGATTTCGGGGTGGCGGGCCCGGAGCATCCGGCGGAACCCGTCGCGCCACGGGACTTTCGTTCGCCCCAGGACCTGATGCATGCGGGTGACGTCGGGCCACAGCGGCGTGTGGGCATCGGGGGTGTAGGCGAAGACCGGCTCGACACCGACCAGCGTGCCCATGTAGGTGCAGTACTCTTCGGCGCTGACCGTCTCACTGCCCGCCCAGTTCACCACCACCGGCGGCGTGTCGGCGACCTCCATCGCCCGGATGCCGAGTTCGACGTAGTCGTCCTCGTAGATCGGGTTGAAGTTGTTCGGTCGGTCCGGATGAAGCTGAATCGGCTTGCCCGCCAGAATCCTTTCGAGACGGTCGGCGGGTGCTCCGCCTTCGGGTCCGTACGTCGAGCAGATCCTGATGATCGTCAGCGGGATCTGGTATCGGGTGGCGATCCACGTGCACACGGCTTCGGCGGCGACCTTGGAGAAGCTGTAGTTCGCCCGGGCCGGAACGCCGGGGGGATCCGATTCGGTCAGCGGGCGCCGGCCCTGGTAGGCGTAGATCGAGCCCGTCGAGCAGAACACGAATCCCTTCGCCCGGCGCTGTCGATACAGCAGATCGCCGGAGTGGGTGGCGTTGGTTTTCACGCAGGTGGCCCAGTCGGTGGTACCGGGGTCTACGGCGGCGTGGAACACGTAGGTGAAATCGTCGGGCAGCGAGGAGAAGTCGCCCGAGCTCATGTCCAGTGTGACCGGGGTGACGCCCGCGTCGGCCAGTCGACTGCGGTCGGCAGGGTCACGCAGTCGGGCCGCGCCCCACACCTCGTTGCGCTGCGCCAGCGCACGGGCGATGGGAAAGGCGATCTTGCCGGTCGCGCCGGTGATCAGGATCTTCTCCGCGTCGAGCATCCCACTAGTCATAGCGCACGACGAACCAGATGTTAAGTACTTGATATGGCTGGGCGGATGTCGTCACCGGGCGCTGGACCGGTGGGAAAGCGGCGCGGCGAGCTCGGCGAGGGACGACAGGAACAGCTCGTCCATCCGCGGGCTCAGCTCGGCCAGGGTGGCCGCGCCGGCGTGGCTGGCGGAACCGAAGACGCGTTCCAGTGCATCGGTTGTGGTGGCGGAACCGACCGAAAGGCAAAGGCATGCAACGCCGTCCGCGCGCAACTCGGCAAGCGCCCGGTTGGCGTCGGCCTCCGCGTAGCGGCCCTCATAGCCGTCGTCGTAGGGATGCCCGTCGGACAGCACGAGCAGTAGCCGGTTGGGGGTGCCCGCCTCGGCCCTGAGGATCTCGCCGGCACCGCGGATCGCCGCCCCGAGACGGGTGTAGTTGGCGGGTTGCAGCCGGTTGAGCCTGGCTCGGCTGAGTGCGTTGAAGCGCTGGTCGAAGGTCTTGATCGCGGGCAGGTGAACGGCTTGCCGTCCCTGGGACCGGAAGGCGTACACCGCGACGCGGTCACCGAGGTCTTCCAAGGTGACGGCGAGGGTCGCCGCCGCTCGCCGCTGATGGTCGTGCACCGCCAGGCCGGCCGGGTCGACGTCGGTGGCGGATCCGGAGGCGTCGAGAAGGATCAACACCCCCAGGTTTCTGGCGATCTTGCGGTGCTCGCGGTAGATGTGTTCGGGCGGCGAATGGCCGCAGCGCAGATCGACGGCCAGTTCGACGAGTGCCTCGGTGTCGAGCTCCTCACCTTCGGCGCGGCGCCGCAACACCTTTGGCCCCAGGCCGATCCGGGACAGCCGTCGGCGCAGCACGTCGTCGCGTTCGACACCGGCGGCCGAGATCTCGGCGTGCGTCGTCAACGGGTAATCGATGACGCGGCACCAGTCGGGCCGGTACCGGTTCTTGTAGGTGTCCCACTCCGGGTACAGCGCCCCGCCGACGCCGACCGTGCCGCCGGGACGGGCGTCGTCGACGAAGCGGATCGGCGTGGGCAGTGGACGGGCCAGCGGACCGGATGCGCGGGCCCGGCGGACGGCGCCGACGGGCAGTTCAGCGCCGCCGCTGCCGTCTCCGGACGACTTGGCCGTGCCGAGCAGTTTGCGCAGGAAGTCGCCGACCGCCTGGGAGTTGAAGAGTGGGTTGTCGAAGAGCTTGAGGATCTTGCTTTCCTCGTTCGGGCCGTCATCGTCCTCGTCCGGTTCGTCGTCTGCGGCGACGTCGGCGCTGAACTGCAGGCGCCCGTCGTCATGGGCAGCCTGACCGCCGGTCACTGCCTCCGCGCGCAGCAGCTGGGCCGGTTTGATCACGCCGAACCAGTCCGGGGCGTCGGTTATTTTGCCTCGCCCCCTTGCTGTTTCGAGAGACTCGGCGGGCGACGCCGTAGTGGGCGATTCGCCGGAGTGCAGCGTGGCGGCAAGGGGGAGGCGATGTGCGAGTTCGGCAAGAACCCGGCGTCCTTCCAGGGCGAGGTATCGTCGGGCCAGTCCCGGCCGCGCCCGCAATCCCCTGATCAGGTCCGGATCCAGGCTGCCCGCTGCCAGCAGCGCGCTCTGCAACACCACCTCGCGACGTTGCCGGCCGGTGGAGGCGCCCGCGGAAGTGAAGATCACCCCCCCGTTGGTGTAGGCCGATCCGTCGGATGCCTGGGCGACGTCGACCGAGCGACCGGCGACGAAGCAGGCAAGAAGCCGAAAACGTTCGGGGCCTTGTGGATCGGAACCGGTCACGTGCCCGGAAGCACCGCGTCGACCAGTTCGCCGAGCGCGCGGACGACGTCACGGTCGTCGGACAGTGCTTCGACGACCGCCGCCTGCACGGCCCTGCGCAGACCGAGGCCCTCGGCGGCCAGGCCGCCGGCCAGGATGAGCATCCGCGTCGACGACGCCTCGCGCAGCGGTGAGCCGTCGATGTTGCGGATCGCGTTGCCCACGGCCACCAGTGCGCGGGCGGTGTCGGCATCGACACCGGCTTCGTGCGCGACGATCTCGGCCTCGGCCTCCGGCGGCGGGAAGTCCAGTTCGATCGCGACGAACCGCTGCCGCGTCGACTCCTTGATGTTCTTCAGCACGCTCTGGTAGCCGGGGTTGTAGGAGATCACCAGTTGAAAGCCGGGCGCGGCCGGCAGGGTGGTGGCGAGCCGATCGACCGGTAGCTCGCGGCGGTGGTCGGCGAGCGGGTGGATGACCACGGTGGTGTCCTGGCGCGCTTCGACGATCTCGTCGAGGTAGCAGATCGCGCCGGTGCGCACCGCCCGCGTCAACGGCCCGTCCACCCAGACCGTTTCACCGCCCTTGAGCAGAAACCGGCCCACCAGGTCCGCCGAGGTCATGTCCTCGTGACCGGCGACGGTGATCAGGTCGCGGCCGAGGTCGTGCGCCATCGCCTCGACGAAGCGGGTCTTGCCGCAGCCCGTCGGTCCCTTCAACAGCACCGGCAGGCCGCGCCGGGCGGCCGCGCGGAACACCTCGACCTCGTCTGTAACCGGCCGATAAAACGGTGCCTGCGAACGGCTTTCGACCGCTGCGACGTGGTTGTTGGTCGACAACTCATTCGCTCCGTTCATGCGGCACGACTTCGGGCATCTGCACACCCTCCGGTAACACGAGTTCGCCGTCGGTGTTGATGTAGCCGGAGTGCCTGGTCGGGATGGGCAGCGACGGGTCAGGGCACGGCCGGTCGGTGCCGTCGCCGCACAGTCCCGAGGTGAAGTAGGAACGCTTCTGCACGTCCTCGGGCCACGGGTCGGCGTGGGTGGCCATGAACTGCGCCGGGATGATGTAGAAGACGAAGAACGACGCGCTGATCGCGGCGAAGATCGCCAGGAACCGAACGAACTGCTGCTTGGCGAAACCGCCTCGGACGTCGTCGAGCCCTTTTTCGACGACGGTGCGGCCGCGGTCGTCGGTGAAGAACCGCAGGCAGCACAGCGCGGCCTGCACACCGCCCCACATCAAGCCCTCATAGATCGGCCACTGGTAGTAGGTGCCGGCATTGATCGACAGCGACTGGATGGCGCCGGGGAAGGTGTACATCCCCAGCGGCATCAGGACCAGGCCTTCCATGACGAAGTCGAAGAAGAACGCCCACACCGCCGCGACGGCGATCAGCCCCTTGGTGCCCAGGTTCGGCCAGCGGTTCTTGGCCTTGCGCATGACCCAGCAGCCGAGGATCGTGCACAGCAGCACGCCGAATGCGTAGCCGGAGACGTTGATGCCCAACGGTTCTGCGACCTGAGCGCCCGGTCGCTCGGGGGAGAGCCAGCCCGGAACGTGCGGAGCCCACGAACCCATGTTGAACGCCCACGCGTTGTAGGTGCACCAGGTGTTGATGTAGTTGAGCAGCGGATCCTGGAAGAAGAACAGCCCGGTGGACACCATGATCATGCCGTCCAACGTGATTCGGCGTTCGCGTCGCCACGGCCGGATGATGAACCACCAGATGGCCACCGGGAACAGCGCCGGCGAGCCGATCTGCCACATCATCAGGGCGACCTTCATGAACGTCGGCGGGTCCGTCGGACCGGGGTCGACCGGCGTGAAGTACGGCCCGGTGATCCAGCGGATCCAGACGTAGATCTGGAAGACCAGGATCAGCCCGCCTGCGGTCGCCCAGATCTTGACCCGTCTCGACGGCCGCGCCGTCGGCTCCTCGAGTCGGCCGACCGCGCTCAGCGATTCGGTGGCCGGGGCCTTCTTGTTCGACAGTTCGCTCACCACGCCTCCTCGATCGCGCCTCGACGGCACGATCCGAGTGAATATACCGACGAGTATCCGGCGAACTCAATGGTTTCTCAGAAACTTGTGGCAGACTTTCGACATGGTCGAGCGGTGGACACGGGAACGGCGCCTCGAGCACACCCGTTCCCTGCTGTTGGATGCCGCCGAGAACGTTTTTGGTGAAAAGGGTTTCACGGCAGCGACTCTCGATGACATCGCGTACGCGGCCGGCTACACCAAGGGCGCCATCTACAAGCACTTCGACACCAAAGAGGAGTTGTTCCTGGCGGTCAGCGACCGGTACTGGCGGCGCTATTTCGACAACTTCGCCGAGGTGATGTCGGCGGCGAACCAGGTCGGGGCGCGCGAGCGCGACGAGATCGCCACGCGGTGGCGTGAACTCAGTCGCGACCGTGGCGCCGAGCATGCCGCGCTCGGGCACGAGTTCACGCTGTACCTACTGCGCAACCCCGAGGCGCGGGAACGGGTGGCCGCCAAACGGTCCGAAGTGGTCGAGGCGCTGGCGAAGTTCATCATCGACGGGGTCAACTCGCTCGGCGGGACGTTGTTGATTCCGCCGTTGACGTTCGCCCAGGTGCTGATCGCGACCAGCGACGCGATCGTGCTCGGCAGCGAGCTCGACGACGTCGACCTGTACCGGCCAATCGTCGATATGTACGTCTCGGCGATCAAACTGCCCTGACGTGCCGTCGAGATCGACGTTTTGGTGGTTTTTACTCGCACTTCCCGCCCATCTGTCCCTTTGGGCGAACAACATGCCCGCGGGAGTATCAACTACTTGCGATTGAAGATCCGAACAGATACGGTCAGCGCTGCAGGCTTTGTGTACCGCGATCCCGAGTCGACAGGAACAAGCGATGGCTCGATTTCCCAAACCTTCCGAGGGCAGCTGGACACAGCACTACCCGCAACTGGGCACCGAGCCGGTGTCCTACGAGGATTCCATCAGCCCCGAGTTCTACGAGGCCGAACGCCAAGCGGTGTTCAAGCGGGCGTGGCTGAATGTCGGCCGGACAGAACAGCTTCCGCGCAAGGGTAGCTACTTCACCAAAGAGCTGAAGGTCGCCAACACCTCGATCATCGTGGTGCGCAACTCCTCCGGCGAGGTCAAGGCCTTCCACAACGTCTGTCGGCATCGCGGTAACAAGCTGGTGTGGAACGACATGCCGCTGGAGGAGACCTCCGGCTTCTGCAAGCAGTTCACCTGCAAGTACCACGCCTGGCGCTATGACCTCGACGGCAACCTGACCTTCGTTCAGCAGGAGGAGGAGTTCTTCGACCTCGACAAGAGCCGGTACGGGCTGGTGCCGGTGCACTGCGACGTGTGGGAAGGGTTCATCTTTGTCAACTTCGCGCCCGAACCCGAGCAGTCGCTGCGCGATTTCCTCGGCCCGATGGTCACCGGCCTGGAGGGTTATCCCTTCGGTCAGATGACCTCTCGGTGGCAGTACCGCTCAGAGGTCAAGGCCAACTGGAAGCTGTACATGGACGCGTTCCAGGAGTTCTACCACGCGCCGATCCTGCACGCGAACCAGTCGCCGTCGACGTACTCCAAGGCGGCCGCCGAGGCGGGCTTCGAGGCGCCGCACTATCGGATCGACGGACCGCACCGACTGGTCAGCACGTCGGGGGTCCGCGCGTGGGAGCTGGACCCCACCATGCGCAAGCCGATCGAAGACATCTGCCAGAGCGGTCTTTTCGGCCCGTGGGACAAGCCGGAACTCGGGCCGATGCCCGACGGTGTCAACCCCGCCAAATGCGATCCGTGGGGCCTGGACTCCTTCCAGCTGTTCCCGAACTTCACCATCCTGATCTGGGGCCAGGGCTGGTACCTGACCTACCACTACTGGCCGACGTCGCATAACACCCACATCTTCGAGGGCACCCTGTACTTCCCGCAGCCGCGCACCCCGCGTGAGCGGGTGGCCCAGGAACTGGCGGCGGTCTCGTTCAAGGAGTACGGGCTGCAGGACGCCAACACCCTCGAAGCCACCCAGACCATGGTGGAGAGCCGGGCGGTCGACAGGTTCCTGCTGTGCGACCAGGAGGTGCTGATCCGGCACCTGCACAAGGAGACCGCCGCGTGGGTGGACGACTACCAGCGCAAGACGGCGGGGGTGTGATGCCGGTGACCGCGATGCTGCCGCCCGAATTCGCCGACCTGGAACGCTTCTCGGATTGGTGCCTGGCCACCGAACCCGAGCGTTACCAGAAGCGGATGGCCAGTTCGATGACCGAGATGCAGGCGTTCTACGACGCGATCACCCCCCGCGCCGAGGAGGCGATCGCCTACTGTGACAAGTTCTCGCTGGACGACCTGCCCGAGGACGTGCTCAACCTGATGCGCCTGCTGTACGCGATGATCACGGTGTCGTTCCCCGTCGAGTGCTGGAAGCAACCCCGCGTACCCGACTCCGGAGCCACGACGCTGGACTGTGTGTCTGAACCCGTTCCATGACGGGGCGCACCGTCCTGCGCGCGCAGCGCTGGGCCGACGTGGCGGCGGGCGAGGTGCGCTCGCCCGCGGTGCTGGTCGTCGAGGACGACCGGATCGTCTCGGTCAATTCGGCTGAGCCGCCGCCTGATTCGGCCGTCCAGCTCGATCTCGGCGACGTCACCCTGCTGCCCGGCCTGATGGACATGGAGCTCAACCTGCTCATCGGTGGGCCGGGCGGACCCGAGGGGTTGCCGAGCCCGATGCACGGCGTGCAGGACGATCCGGTGTTTCGGACCCTGCGCGGCGCGGTCAACGCCCGCAGCACGCTGAACGCCGGGTTCACCACCGTGCGCAACCTGGGGCTGATGGTCAAGACGGGTGGCTATCTGCTCGACGTCGCGCTGCAGCGCGCCATCGACGCCGGCTGGCACGACGGCCCGCGGATCTATCCCGCCGGCCACGCCGTCACGCCGTACGGCGGACACCTGGACCCCACCGTCTTTCAGCGGTTGGCGCCAGGCATCATGCCGCTGTCGGTCGCGGAGGGCATCGCCAACGGGGTCGACGATGTGCGGGCGTGTGTGCGCTACCAGGTTCGCCACGGCGCCAAGTTGATCAAGGTGTCGGCATCGGGCGGCGTGATGTCGCACAGCACCGCGCCCGGCGCCCAGCAGTACTCGGACGAGGAGTTCGCCGCGATCGCCGACGAGGCGCACCGGGCCGGCGTGCGGGTCGCCGCACACGCGGTGGGGGACAGCGCCATTCGCGCTTGCATTCGCGCCGGCATCGACTGCATCGAGCACGGCTTCCTGGCCAGCGACGACACCATCAAGTTGATGGCCGACACCGGCACGTTCCTGGTCTCGACGACGTATCTCACCGAGGCGATGGCCGTCGACCGCATCGCGCCGGAGCTGCGGAAGAAGGCCAACGAGGTGTTTCCCCGTGCGCAGGCCATGCTGCCGAAGGCGATTGCCGCCGGGGTGCGCGTCGCGTGCGGAACCGATGCCCCGGCGATTCCGCACGGGCAGAACGCCAAAGAGCTCTGTGCGCTGGTCGACCGCGGTATGACGCCGATGCAGGCGCTTCGGGCGGCGACGGTGACCAGCGCGGAGCTCATCGACGCCGACGACGAACTGGGCCGTCTCGCCCCGGGGTACCTCGCCGATATCATCGCCGTTCCGGGCGATCCTTCGGTTGACATCTCGACCACCCTTGACGTGCGATTTGTGATGAAGGGCGGCCGCGTCTACAAGCACGACGGGAGCTAACACAGTGGCACGACAGACGAGCATGGAACTGGTCGACAACACGCTGTGGCATCTCAAGCAGGCGTGGTACTTCGCGCTGACGGCCGTGAACGACGCGATCAGCGGCCACGGTGTCAGCACCGCGCAGATCGGTGTGCTTCGCCAGCTCGCCAACGAGCCGGGGCTCTCCGGCGCCGAGATCGCCAGGCGGCTGTTGATCAGCCCGCAGGGCGTGCAGCTGGCGCTCAAAGCGCTCGAGCAACGCGGCCTGGTCGAGCGTAAGCCCGACGCGCAGCACGCGAAGATCCTTCGGGCCTACCTCACCGAGGAGGGCGGCCACGTGGCGGCCGCGGCGGTCCGGGACGCGATCGCCGCGCACGACGCGGTGTTCGACGTGCTGACCCCCGAAGAGCAGGAAACGCTGCGAGATCTGCTGGCGCGCGTGGTGGAGAAGGGCACGGGGCACACGCTGTTCAACGACCACATCGGCGAATGAGGCCTCATCAGCCGGCGACACCGCTGAGCACGGTGCGGGTGATGGCCTCGGCGCGGGTGCGCCGAAACGCCCTGCCCTCGTTGAGGATCGCGTAGACGATGCCGCCGACGATCGCGTCGGCGGCGGCACGGGCGGTTGCCTCGTCGAGGCCGTCGGCGGCCAACCGTGATCGCACGCTGTCGTGCAGCGGCACGCTGAACGCGGCATACATCCGCGCCTTGGTGTCCTCGTGTTCCAATCCGGCCACGGTGAGGATCCGCAGCATCGCGTTGCCGCGCGCAGTGGTGAGCGTGGTGGCCAGCCTGACCGACCATCGGGTGAGATCGCCGACGAGATCGTCGGTGTGCTCGACCGGGCGCAGGATCTTGTCGGCGTCCTCGAGCAGAACGTCGGCGACGAGCGCGGGCCTGCTCGGCCACCAGCGGTAGATCGTCTGTTTTCCGACCCCGGCGCGGGCCGCCACGGCTTCGATGCTCAGCCCGTCGAAACCGCGCTCCAACAACAGCTCCTTGGTGGCGGTGACGATCGCCACGCGCGACTTCTCGCTGCGACGGCGTGGAGCGCTCGCGGGGCTGGTCAATGGCCTTCTCCACATCTGTCCGGAGCTGTCCGGTCTTTACAGATGGTGCCAGCGGGATTAGTCTTTGGCAAGACGAGACGGTTCGTCTCGTATGACCGAGGTGAATCGAGCATCGTGACAACGGGTGAATGAAGCCGACTCCGAAGAAACTCGTCATCGGTGCCAGCGGGTTCTTGGGCTCGCACGTCACCAAACAACTGGTCGCGCGCGGCGATGACGTCCGCGTGCTGATCCGTGCCACCAGTTCCAGGCGCGGTATCGACGGGCTACCCGTCGACGTGCGATACGGCGACATCTTCGACCTGGAAAGTGTCGAGGCGGCCATGCGCGGCTGCGACGTCGTGTACTACTGCGTCGTCGACGCCCGCCCGTGGCTGCGTGACCCGACCGCGTTGTGGCGCACCAATGTCGAGGGGCTGCGCGGGGTGCTCGACATCGCGGCACAGGCCGACCTGCACCGATTCGTGTACACGAGTTCCATCGCGACCATCGGCTTGGCCCGCAACGGGCCGGCCGATGAAAGCACCGAACACAACTGGGCCGACATCGGCGGCTACTACGTGCGCAGCCGGGTGGCCGCCGAACGGCTGGTGTTGAGCCACGCCACCAAGAAAGGGCTTTCCGCCGTGGCGATGTGCGTGTCGAACACGTACGGTGCCGGTGACTGGTTGCCGACACCGCACGGCGGGCTCCTGTCGGCGGCGGTGCACGGCAAGATGCCCTACTACATCGACGGTTACGCGGCCGAAGTCGTCGGTGTCGAAGATGCCGCCCGCGCGATGGTGCTGGCCGGCGAGGTCGGCCGCATCGGCGAACGCTACATCGTCTCCGAGCGGTGGATGAGCACCCGCGAGATCCACGAGATCGGTTGCCGAGCAGTGGGTGTGGAGCCGCCCCAACGTCGTGTTCCGATCCGGCTGATGTCGGCGATGAGCTATCCGAACAGCTGGATCGCCCGCCTGCGGGGCCGCGACACCCGGCTCACCCCGTTGAACATCCGGCTGATGCACATCATGACGCCGCTCGACCACTCCAAGGCCGTTCGCGAACTCGGCTGGAATCCCGCGCCGACGCCGGAGGCGATCGTGGCAGCCGCGCATTTCTTCAAACACGCCCGGCGCACCGCCAAGGAGACACTGTGACAGTGGCGCTCACCCCGGAGCAGCGCGAACTCGCCGGCGCCGTCACCCAGTTCGCCGCGCGGCGCGCCCCGATTGCGTCGTCGCGGGCGGCGTTCGACTCACTGGCGCAGGGTCGTCTGCCTGCGTGGTGGGACGAGTTCACCGCGACCGGGTTTCACGCCGTGCACCTGCCGGAGCACCACGGCGGTCAGGGTGGGGAACTGCTCGACGCCGCCTGTGTGCTCGAGGCGGCCGGCAAAGCGGCGTTGGCCGGGCCGCTGCTGCCCACCGTCACCGCGGGAGCGGTCGCGCTGCTGGCCGACCCGTCGCCGACGACCGACGCCGTGCTCACCCGGCTGGCCGCCGGCGTTCCGGCCGCCCTGGTCCTGCCGCAGGACGCAAACCTCAGCGCCCACGCCGACGGCGACGGCTGGCTGGTAACCGGCACATCGGAGGTGACGGCGGGAATCTGTTCGGCCGGAGTCGCTTTGGTCGGCGCGCACACCGACGACGGCGAGACGGTGTGGCTGGCCGTCGACACCAGCGAGCCCACGGTCGCCGTCGAACCCGTCGCCGGCACCGACCTGCTCACCGACCTCGGCGCCCTCCGGCTGGCCGGACACCGGGTGTCCGGCGCGCTGGACGGCATCGACGGCGATCGTGCGCTGTTCGTCGCCGTCGCGCTGACGGCGTGCGTGGCCGCGGGCATCGCGCAGTGGTGCGTCGAGGCCGCGACCGACCACCTGCGCACCAGGGAACAGTTCGGCACGCCGATCGGCACCTTCCAGGCGTTGCAGCACAACGCGGCGATGTTGCTGGTCAACACCGAACTGGCGAGCGCTGCGGCCTGGGACGCGGTACGCGCGGCAACGGAGCCCGTCGAACAGCACGCGATGGCCGCGGCAGGCGCCGCCCTGATGGCCGTCACCGGTTGCCCGGACCTGGTTTTGGACACGTTGACGATGTTCGGCGCCATCGGTTTCACGTGGGAGCACGATCTGCACCTGTACTGGCGACGCGCCACCAGCCTGGCCGGGTCGATCGGCACCAGAAGCGGCTGGGCCCGGCGGCTGGGGGAGGCCACGACGACCCGCACACGCAACTTCGCCGTCGACCTCGGCGACGCCGAGGCCGGTTTCCGGGCCCAGGTCGCGGCGACCCTGGACGCGGCCGCCGCCCAGCACAACGACGGACCGGGACGGCAAGGCGACTACGAGCACTTCGCGACCGGCCCGCAGCGCACGACCATCGCCGAGGCCGGCCTGATCGCCCCGCAATGGCCGGCCCCGTGGGGACTCGACGCCACTCCGCTGCAACAACTCATCATCGACGAAGAGTTCACCAAGCGCCCTGGATTGGTTCGGCCCTCGCTGGGCATCGCGGAATGGATTCTGCCGTCGGTGATCCGGGCCGGCTCCCCCGCGCTGCAGGAGAAGCTGATACCCGCCACGCAGCGCGGTGAACTGGTCTGGTGCCAGCTGTTCAGCGAGCCCGGCGCGGGATCCGACCTGGCCGCGCTGGCCACGCGCGCGACCAAGGTGGACGGCGGGTGGCGGATCAACGGGCACAAGATCTGGACCTCCTCGGCACACCGAGCCGACTACGGCGCGCTGCTGGCCCGCACCGATCCGGCCGCGCGTAAACACCGCGGGATCGGCTATTTCATCGTCGACATGGCCGCAGACGGGATCGAGGTCGCCCCGATCAAACAGGCCAGCGGCGACACCGATTTCAACGAGGTGTTCCTCACCGACGTGTTCGTGCCCGACGAGATGCTGCTCGGCGAGCCGACCGGAGGATGGGGCCTGGCCATCGCCACGATGGCCGAAGAACGCTCGGCGATCAGCGGATACGTCCAATACGACAGGGCCGCGGCCCTGCGGCGCCTGGCGACCACGCCCGGCCACCGTGAGGACATGGTGCGCGAGCTCGGGGAACTCGACGCCTACGCACACGCCATCAAGGCGTTGGGCGTGCGTGAGACGCTGCGACTGCTCGACGGCGAGAGCTCGCCGGCCACGTCGAGCGTCGCCAAGGTCGCGATGAATGTGCTGCTGCGCCGCACCTTCACCGCCACCCTGGGATCGACCGGCCGACTGGCGATGGTCGCCGCCTCCGAGCCCTCGGTCGTCGAGCCGTATCTGCGGGTGCCAGCCGAGCTCATCGGCGGCGGCACCAAGGAGATTCAGCTGAACATCATCGCGCAGATGATCCTCGGCCTGCCACGCAAGTAAGCATCACAGTCGAAACAGGGGACAACACATGGGGTTACGCGGAGAAGCAGCCATCGTCGGTTACGTCGAGTGGGCGCCCGAACGGATGAACAAGGCGGGGCCCGCGCCGTTCACCATCGAACAGTGGGCCGAACTGTCCGCCGCCGCGCTCGCCGACGCCGGGCTGTCGGCTGAGCTGGTCAACGGCATCGTCACCTCGCATCTGGGGGAGTCGGAGATCTTCGTGCCCTCCACCGTCGCCGAATACCTCGGCGTCGGCGCCAACTTCGCCGAGCTGGTGGACCTCGGCGGTGCCAGCGCGGCCGCCATGGTGTGGCGGGCGGCGGCCGCCGTCGAACTCGGGCTCTGTGACGTCGTGCTGTGCGCACTGCCCGCGCGCTACATCACCCACATGTCGGAGAAGAAGCCCAAACCGCTCGTCGACGCCGTGTTCTTCGGCTCCTCGAGCAACCAATACGGTTCTCCGCAGGCCGAATTCGAGATCCCCTACGGCAACCTCGGCCAGAACGGGCCGTACGGGCAGGTCGCGACCCGATATGGGGCGGTCTACGGGTACGACGAGCGCGCGATGGCCAAGATCGTGGTCGATCAGCGGGTCAACGCCAACCACACCGAGGGCGCCATCTGGAAGGACACGCCGCTGACCATCGACGACGTTCTGGCCAGCCCCGTCATCGCCGATCCGCTGCACATGCTCGAGATCGTGATGCCGTGCGTCGGCGGCGCGGCCGTCGTGGTGGCGAACGCCGACATCGCCAAGCGGGCGCGGAACCGGCCGGTGTGGATCAAGGGATTCGGCGAGCACGTGCCGTTCAAGACGCCGACCTATGCCGCCGATCTGCTGCACACCCCGATGGCTCAAGCCGCAGAGACCGCGTTCGCGATGACCGGTCTTGCCCGCCAGGACATGGACATGGTGTCGATCTACGACTGCTACACGATCACCGTGCTGCTGTCGCTGGAAGACGCCGGCTTCTGCGAGAAGGGCAAGGGCATGCAGTTCGTCGCCGACCACGACCTGACCTTCCGCGGCGACTTCCCGCTGAACACCGCGGGCGGCCAACTCGGGTTCGGCCAGGCGGGCCTGGCGGGCGGAATGCACCACGTCTGCGATGCCACCCGCCAGATCATGGGCCGTGCGCAGGCCGCGCAGGTCGCCGACTGCAACCGCGCGTTCGTGTCCGGCAACGGCGGAATCCTGTCCGAGCAGACCGCGCTGATCCTCGAAGGAGACTGACAACCGTGACGACCTTTGACCGACCGATGCCGGTCAAGACCCCTACCACCGCACCGTTTTGGGACGCGCTGACTCAACACCGCATCGTCATCCAGTACTCGCCGTCCTCGGACTCCTACGTGTTCTATCCGCGGGTGCGCGCGCCCCGCACGCTCGCCGACGACCTGGAATGGCGCGAGATCTCCGGCGTGGGGACGCTGTACTCGTACACGGTGGCGCGCAGGCCCGTCGGGCCACACTTCGCCGACGCCGTGCCCCAGTTGCTGGCCATCGTCGAATGGGACGAGGGTCCGCGGTTCTCCACGGAGCTGGTCAACGTGGACCCCGCCGATCTGCGCGTGGGCATGCGGGTGCGGCCGGTGTTCTGCGACTACCCCGAACACGACGTCACGATGCTGCGCTACGAACCGGCGCCGACCACCTGACCGGAAGCCCCGAGGTCCACGGACCGCGCCGGTCTTGAGTCAGTAACAAGTACTTGATACTGTAGCGGCGATGTCCGACGAGCTGGCGTTGAGCGACACCGCTGTGGTCGTCGACGTTCCCGACGCCGCGTGCACCACGCAGGAAGTGATGATCGAACTGGACCGCCGCACCACCACCGTGAGCTACCGCCGAGGCGACACCCTGCTTCAGTGCGCGCGCTCGGCGGCGTTGCGAGCGCCCTATTCATGCGAAATCGGTTCCTGCGGTACGTGTATCGCGCGCCTCCTCGAGGGCAGCGCCCGTATGGTCAACAACGACGTGCTCGATGACGACGAGGTCGCTGAGGGCTACATCCTGACGTGTCAGGCGTTGCCGACCAGCAGATCTGTTCGAGTGGTCTACGAGTAAGAGCGAAGGACAGCGATGAGCCGCGTGGCAGTGGTGACCGGTGGGGCATCCGGGATGGGCGAGGCGATCTGCCACGAGCTCGGCGCGCGTGGGCACAGCGTCGCCGTGCTCGACGTCAACGACCAAGCCGCACAACGGGTAACCGAAGACCTGCGGCAAAAAGGCGTGCGGGCGCTCGGGCTGGGCACCGACGTCAGCGATCGCGCCGCGGTGGAGGACGCCTTCGCCGCCGCCCGAGCCGAACTCGGTCCGGTGCACATCCTGGTGACCAGCGCGGGCGTCGTCGACTTCAGTCCGTTCACCGACATCACCGAGTCGGCCTGGAACCGGCTCATCGCGGTCAACCTCACCGGCACGTTTCACTGCTGCCAGGTGGCGCTGCCCGACATGATCGAGGCGGGCTGGGGCCGCATAGTGATGATCTCGTCCTCGAGCGCCCAGCGCGGCTCACCGGGCATGGCGCACTACGCCGCATCCAAGGGCGCGCTGCTGTCGCTGACCAAATCGCTTGCCCGCGAATACGGACCGGTCGGGATCACCGTGAACAACATCCCACCGTCGGGCATCGAAACACCGATGCAGCATCAGAGCCAGGCGGCCGGACATCTGCCGGCGAACGACCAGATGGCCGCCAGCATCCCGCTGGGCCATCTCGGCACCGGCGACGACATCGCGGCCGCGGTCGGATTCCTGTGTTCGGAACAAGCAGGCTTCATCACCGGGCAGACCCTCGGGGTCAACGGCGGCTCGGTGATGTGAGATGAGTGTGCGATGAGGAGGTCTCATGGGGCGCTGGCCTAAACCACCAGAAGGCAGTTGGACAGAGCACTATCCGGAGCTGGGAACCGGCCCGGTGTCGTTCCGCGACTCGACGTCACCGGAGTTCTACGAGCTCGAACGCGAGGCGGTGTTCAAGCGGGCCTGGCTCAACATCGCCCGCGTCGAAGAACTGCCGCGCGTCGGCAGCTACCTCACCAGGGAGATCGACGCCGCCAAGTCGTCGGTGATCGTCGTGAAAGGCAAGGACGAGAAGATCCGCGCCTTCTACAACGTCTGCCGTCATCGCGGAAACAAGCTGGTGTGGAACGACTTTCCCAACGAGGAGGTGAAGGGCACCTGCCGCCAGTTCACCTGCAAGTACCACGGCTGGCGCTACGACCTCAAAGGTGAGCTGACCTTCGTCCAGCAGGAGGGCGAGTTCTTCGAACTCGACACGTCGCAATACGGGCTCAAGCCCGTCAACTGCGACGTGTGGAACGGCTTCGTCTTCATCAACTTCGATCCCGAGCCGAGGTGGAGCCTTCGGGAATACCTCGGCCCGATGATCACCGCGTTGGACGACTACCCCTTCGAGCTGATGACCGAACGCTACGAGTTCGAGGCGCACAACAACAGCAACTGGAAGATCTTCGCCGACGCGTTCCAGGAGTACTACCACGTGCCGTCGCTGCACTCGCAGCAAGTGCCCAGCGCGGTGCGCCAACCCAACGCGACCTTCGAGTGTGGGCACTTCCAGATCGACGGGCCACACCGGCTGGTGTCCACCGCAGGAACCCGGCGGTGGAAGCTGGCGCCGGAGTACATGTATCCCGTCGAGAGGGTCACGCGCAGTGGACTTGTCGGCCCGTGGCGCACCCCCGAGACGCACTTCTCGGCCGGCCTGAACCCAGGCGGGATCGAGCCGTGGGGCATCACGAACTTTCAGATCTTTCCGAACCTGGAGATCCTCATCTACCACGGCTGGTACCTGCTGTACCGGTACTGGCCGACGTCGCACAACACCCACAAGTTCGAGGCCTACACCGCGTTTCACCCGGCCCGCACCGTGCGCGAGCGCGTCGAGCACGAGGTGGCGGCGGTGGTCCTCAAGGAGTTCGCGCTACAGGACGCGGGCATGCTGGGCGGCACCCAGGCCGCGCTGGAGTACGGTGTCGTCGACGAATTCCCGCTCAGCGATCAGGAGATCCTGGTGCGCCATCTGCACAAGGTGGCTGTGGACTGGGTCGAGGAGTACAAGGCCGCACACGCACCGGTGGGGGTGTGACGTGACCGAACCACGCCTACCGAGCGCCTTCGCCGAGTTCGAACGGTTCGCCGAGAAATGGTGCCTGGCAACCGAACCCGAACGCTGGCAGGCGCGGCTCGACACCCCGATGACCGAGCTACGCGAGTTCTACGACGCGTTCACCCCGCGTTTCGAGGAAGCGATCGACTACTGCGACAAGTTTCCGCTCGACGACGTGCCCGAGGACGCGCTGAACCTGCTGCACCTCATCTACTCGATGATCATGGTGTCGATGGCCATCGAGGTCTTCGGCCAGCCCAAACCCACCGACTCCGCCGACGCCATGCTCAACCGCGTCAGCGCGCCGGTGCCATGACGAAAGGTTCAGCCATGAGCCTGCTGACCATCACCAAGCTCACCGCGTCGGTCGGCGCCGAGGTCACCGGGCTGGACCCGGCGGCGTTGGGCGCAGACGACGCGTTGGGCGCTGCCGTGCTGGAGGCGTTGGAAGACAACGGCGTGCTGGTGTTTCCGGCGCTCAACCTCGACCCGCAGGCGCAGGTCGCGTTCTGCCGGCGGCTGGGGGAGATCGATCACTCCTCCGACGGCCACCATCCGGTCCCGGGGATCTATCCGGTCACCCTCGACACGTCGAAGAACTCGTCGGCGGCGTATCTGCGCGCCACCTTCGACTGGCACATCGACGGCTGCACCCCCACCGGCGACGAGTACCCGCAGAAGGCCACCGTGCTGTCCGCGAAGCAGGTCGCCGAGCGCGGCGGGCAGACCGAGTTCGCCAGCACCTACGGGGCCTATGACGCGTTGAACGACGCCGAGAAGGAGCGGCTGGCGTCGCTGCGGGTCGTGCACTCGCTGGAGGCCTCGCAGCGCCGGGTCACCCCCGACCCGACCCCCGAGGAACTGGCGCGGTGGCGCGCACGGCCCACCCACGAACATCCCCTGGTGTGGACCCACCGCAGCGGGCGCAAGTCGCTGGTGCTGGGCGCCTCGGCCGACTACGTCGTCGGGATGGACCTCGAGGAGGGCCGGGCGCTGCTGGCCGACCTGCTGAACCGCGCCACCGAAGCCGACCGGGTGTACAGCCACGACTGGTCGGTCGGCGACACCGTCATCTGGGACAACCGCGGCGTACTGCACCGGGCCACCCCGTACGACGCCAACTCACCCCGCGAAATGCTGCGCACCACCATCCTCGGCGACGAGCCGATCCAGTGACGGCGGCGCGACGCTGAGCGGTTGCACAGCCCCGTCGTTGACGACGGCGTCCCGCTATGGAAATCTAATACTTACCTGGCGAGAATCACGTTCTCCAAGGCAGAAATCGTGTGAAACGGAGCAGCGCATGGCGGAGGACCTCACCGCGGTCGACTTCTTCCGGGACGGTCGCCTGACAGACGACCCGTACCCGTTCTACGCGGCACTGCGTGACAAGTGCCCGGTCACCCGCGAGGACCACTACGGCGTCACGATGGTGACCGGATGGCAGGAAGCCGTCGACATCTACAACGACGCGGAGTCGTTCTCCTCGTGCATCTCGGTGACCGGGCCGTTCCCCGGGTTTCCGGTGTCGCTGGAGGGCCGCGAGAACGAGGACCTCACCGCGCTCATCGAGAAACACCGCGACGAGATCCCGTTCAGCGATCAGCTGCCGACGCTGGACCCCCCGACGCACACCAACCACCGTGCGCTGCTGATGCGGCTGATCACGCCCAAGCGCCTCAAGGAGAACGAGGACGCGATGTGGCAGCTCGCCGACGACATCCTCGACGACTTTTTGGCGCCGGGACAGGGCGAGTTCATCAAGGGGTTCGCCGGTCCGTTCACCCTTCGCGTCATCGCCGACCTGCTCGGCGTGCCCGCCGAGGACCGCCCAGAGCTTCTCGAGCGGCTTGCGCGCGGCACCCACGGCAGCGGGCTGGGCAACGCCGAAAAGACCCTGGCCAAAACGCCGCTGGAATACCTCTACGACGTGTTCGCCGACTACGTCGAGGACCGTCGCCGCGAGCCCCGCGACGACGTGCTGACCGGGTTGGCGACGGCGACGTTCCCGGACGGCACGGTGCCCGAGGTCGGCGACGTCGTGCGGGTGGCCACCAACGTGTTCTCGGCCGGCCAGGAAACCACGGTGCGGCTGCTGAGCACGGCGCTGAAGGTGATCGGGGACAACCCCGACATCCAGCGCAGGTTGCGCGACGACCGCAGCCTGCTGCCGAACTTCATCGAGGAGTGCCTACGCATCGAGAGCCCGGTCAAGGGCGACTTCCGGCTGTCGCGGGTGCCGACCACCGTCGGCGACCAACCGTTCGGCGCCGGGTGCACGGTGATGGTGATCAACGGCGCGGCCAACCGCGATCCGCGCCGCTTCGAGGACCCGGACCGCTTCGACCCGGAGCGCAAGAACGCCCGCCAACACCTGGCGTTCGGCCGCGGCATCCACAGCTGCCCGGGTGCGCCGCTGGCCCGCGCGGAGACCCGCGTCGGGCTCGAGCGGCTGCTGGATCGCACGTCGGAGATCCGGATCAGCGAGGCGCACCACGGCCCGCCCGGAGACCGTCGCTACCAATACATTCCGACCTACATACTGCGTGGGCTCACCGAGTTGCATCTGGAGTTCGATGTGGTGGATGGCCCGGAGAAGGCGTCAGCCCGATGAAGGTCACCGTCGACGAGGACCGCTGCCGCGGCCACGGGATGTGCCTGACGTTGTGCCCCGAGGTGTTTCAGATGCACGACGACGGCTACGCGGTCGCCGACCCGTCGGAGGTACCCGCCGGGCTCGAGGAGTCGGCCAAGGAGGCGATCGCCAACTGCCCGGAACAAGCCATCAGCCAAATCGACTGAAACCCAAGGAGAATCGATGCCCAAGGCGTACATCCTCATCACCGAGGACGTCAAGGATCCGGCCGGGATGGCGGAGTACGGCAAGCTGGCCAGCCAGGCGATGGCCGGCGCGACGGTGTTGGCGTTCGACCAGAAGGTCGAGGTGATCGAGGGCACCTGGCACGGTACGCAGACGGTGCTGCTGGAGTTCGAGTCCGAGCAGGCGGCCAAGGACTGGTACAACTCCGATGCCTACCAGGCCGCGGTGAAGTTGCGTCAGGCCGCGGCGGACTGCAACGGCATCATCCTGCATGGCATTGGCTGAGTTTGCGGCGAAATAGCATTCCGGGCAGTAAATTCGCCCGATCAGCGACCTGGAATGCTATTTCGCGGGGATGTCAGCGCGGCTGTAGCGGGCCGACGGGTGTCGTCGTGGTGGCGTGCACCAGTAACTCGGCCAGCTCGCGCGGGCGGCTCAGAAACGGCGAATGCGACGTGTCGATGGTCAACTGTTCGACGCCGAGGCGCTGGGTCACCGTATCGGCCAGCCACCGCGGCATCGACCGATCCTGAAGGCAGCGGATGAAGCTGCGCGGGAGGTCGGCGGCCCAGTAGTCGGGCACCGACACCGGCGTCACCGTCGTGTCGCCGAACCGCTCGGGGCCGAGGCGCTCGAACGCCCAGCGGGCGGTGGCCTCGTCGCAGTCGTGGTAGAAGTACTCCCGGGCACCCTCGAAATCGGCGAACCACATCGCGCCGTCGTCGTCGAACTTCAAGTAGCCCAACATCTTTCCAGTATCGGCATCGAACTCATCGGTGGGGACGTCGTCGGCGTCGCGCATCACCATCGCCTCGGGATAGGTGCGGCCTTCACGCGGCAGCGCCGCCGCGAGGTAGGTGATGTGGCCGACGAGATCCGGCGCGGCGTCGGCGGCCAAGGTGGCGTCGAACCCGCCGCCGGAATGCCCGACGAGGACGTCTCCGGGTTGCAGCGCGGCGACGATCGCGTCGCGGCGGTTGGCCAACGTCGACTCCTCGTCGATCCGCGCGCCGTGCCCCGGCAGGTCGACGGCGACGCCGTCATGGCCCATCGACTGCAGTTCGGCGATCGTGGGTTGCCAGCACCACGCGGCGTGAAAACCGCCGTGCACGAAGACGAAACGCATCTAGGCGTGCGTCACTCGTCGACGATGGAGATGGCCTGCCGCGGACATTGCCGGACGGCTTCCTTGACCTGCTGCTCGTTCTCCGGGGTCACTTCTTCCTGTAACACGTGCAGATAATCTTGCTCGTCGAGGTCGAACACCTCCGGGATGATGCCCATGCAGACGCCGTTCGCCTCACACAGGCCGAAGTCGACGACGATTTTCTGGCTCACTTCAGCACCCTCACAGGCACGCGGTGGTATCCGGCGACGTTCTGCATGTGCACGCGTTCCAACCCGCCGAAGTCGACCTCGTAGCGCGGCATGAAGTCGAGCAGGTGCTCGAGTGCGATCGTGGTCTCCAGCCGGGCCAGCGCCGCGCCCAGGCAGCTGTGGATGCCGTATCCGAGGCCGAGGTGCGGCGACTGGGTGCGGTCGCGGCTGATGTCGAACGTCTCGGCGTCGTCGAAGGCGCGGGGGTCGCGGTTGGCCGCGGCCTTCATGAGGAACACCGGCTTGTGTGCCGGGATCGTGCCGCTGGGCACCTCGGCCTCTTTCAACGTGTAGCGCACGTTGTACTGCACCGGCCCGACGTAGCGCAGCAACTCCTCGACGGCGGCGGGCACCAGGCTGCGGTCGTCGAGCAGCATCTGCCACTGCTCGGGGTGACGGGCGAACTCCACCACCGCGCTGCCGACCAGCTTGGTGACGGTCTCCGCGCCCGCGCCGCCCAGCAGCGCGAGGAATCCCGTGATCTCCAGGTCGTCGAGCTTGCGCAGCTCGCCGTTCTCACCGGGGATCTCCGCGCGGATGAGGCGGCCGATCATGTCGTCCTGCGGGTTCTCCCGCCGTTCCTGAACGAGGCCGTAGTAGTACATGCCCGAGTCGATGTTGGCCTGCATGTTCTCTTCGGACAACTCGATCTGGCCGGGCTTGCGTTGCAGGCTGATGTCGATCCAGTGCCGGACCTTCTGGCGGAACTCCTCGGGCACCCCGGCCATCCGGGTGATCACCTCGACCGGGAACGGACCGGAGAAGTCCTGCACCACATCGAAGTTGTCGGGATCGACCTTGGACAGATAATGCTCGACGAGTTCGATGATCGTCTCGCGCTGGGACTGGATGGCCCGCGGGGTGAACGCCTTGTTGAGCAGGCTGCGCATGTGCCGGTGTTCCGGCGGGTCCATGAAGATGATCGACTTCTGCGGGCCCTCCTCGGAACGCACCATCGCGAGGTCGCAGCCGCGCGTCGAGGAGAACGCCTCGTGGTCTTTGAGCGCCGCGGCCACGTCGGCGTGTCGGGTCAACGCGTAGAAGTCTTCGTCCTCGTCGTAGTAGATCGGCGCTTCGTCGCGCATCCGCTGGTAGATCTCGTACGGGTTGTCGAAGTACTCCTGCGAAACCGGGTTGAACACCAGTTTTGGCTTGGTCATGGTCTCCTCTTTCGCGGCGGGGCTGGCGACCGCTTCCGTTACGCGAGGGCGCACTTATGTAACGCCTATAGTATGCCTCACGGGAGGGCTTTCATAGTCGAAATCGCCGGTACTCATTGCCGAATTCCTGTGTTGATGACGTCATCGAGAATGCCGAGTTGACCGCCCAGTTCGGCGGCGATCTCGCGCACCACCTCGACGTCCTTGCCGATGAACTCGGCCGTGTCGTCGACGAATGCCGCCGCCGACCCGCGCATGGCAATGAACTCACCGACCCGGCTCGCCCCGCTGCCGTGCGTGAGCGACGTCAGCAGGTTCTTTTCGTCCACGCCGAAGCGCTCTCCTAGCGCGACGGCCTCACGCAGCAGGCCGATCTGGGCGGCGAACAGGGCGTTGTTGACCAGCTTGACGCCCTGGCCGGCGCCCAGCGGTCCGACGTGCAGGATCGGGTCGCCGTAGCTGGCCAGCACCGGCTGGGCGCGGGCCACCGCGTCGTCGGATCCGCCGACGAACAGGGTGAGTGTGCCCGCGGCGATGTTGTGCGGGCCGCCGCTGACGGGTGCGTCCACGACGTCGACGGCGGGGTTGCCGGCGGCGACGGTCTGCGCGGTGCGGGGGCTGCCGGTGGTGTGGATGACCAGGAGCGCCCCCGGCGGCATGGCCGACACCAGATCGGACGACGTGCAGACCTGGCGGACCTGATCATCGGTGAACACACACACGATGACGACGTCGGCGCCCGCACCGACCGCGGTCAGGTCGGTGACGGCGTGCGCGCCGAGATCGCGTACCGCCTGGCATTTCTCGGCGGTCCTGCCGAGGGCGGTGACCTGATGGCCGGCTTCGACGAGACGCCGCACCATGGGCGCACCCATTCGACCCGCCCCGACGAACCCGATGCGCGTCATCTGGACCTTCTGCTCTTCGCGCAAGCGCTCATCGCGGAAACTCCATGGACTTCAACGCGGCGTCCGCGGCGGTGAACACCGCCCCCTCGGGCGCCGACGCCTGCGCGGCGATGCTGGCCGCGTGCCGAACATCCTTCTGCAGCAGCGCACCTGCGATGGGGGCCAGCCCCTCCGCGGTCCCGCCGAACATCGAGATGCTGCCGAGCGCCTTGCTGGTGGCCGAGCCGCCGTTGAGCACCTCGGCGAGCCGGTCGCGGGGGATGCCCAGGGCCACACCGAGGTCGAGGGTGCTCAGCGCGCTGCCGAGGTTGGCGGTGAACAGCAGGTTGTTGAGGATCTTGGTGACCTGACCGCTGCCCAACGGGCCGAGGTGGACGATCGGGTCGGCGTAGGTCGCGAACACGGGCCTGCACCGCTCGACGACGTCCTCCTCGCCGCCGACCATGACCAGCAGTTTGCCCTCCTCGACCGCGGGACCGCCGCCGCTGACCGGTGCGTCGATCACCGAAACCCCCTGCGCGCCGGCCTTTTCGGCGACCTCACGGCAGGTGTCGGGATGTACGGTGCTGTGAATCGCGACGACGCCGCCCGAGGCCAGCCCGGCCAGTACGCCGCTCTCGCCGTACAGCACCTCCCTGACGTCGTCGTCTCCGACCACGCACAAGCACACCAGATCACTTGCCGCGGCCAGTTCGGCGGGCGAGGCCGCCGTCTTGGCGGCGGTGTCCGCATACGGCTCGAGGCTGGTCTGCCTACGTGCCCACAGTGTCGTCTCGAAACCGCCTTCGACGATCCGCCGCGCCATGGGTCCGCCCTGGCTGCCGAGCCCGATGAATCCGACGCGCATCAACACGTCTCCAATCCTTGTTGTGCAAGAACACATTCCTCGACGAAGGCCAACACCTTTGCGTGGTATGCCGCGCCGTTGACCGACAGCGACAGGTTATGCCCCGTACCGGCCTGTTCGTTGATCACGAACCGCGGCGACGACGTGAACATCGCACCGATCTGCGCGAGCATCTCGCGATCCGACCGCCACACCCGCTCGAACTCCGCGACGCTGAACTGCACCGGCACGCCCACCTGCGGTGCGAGCGCGGGGAAGTCATGGCGAGGCCAACTACTGGTCACCTCGACCTCGTAGCGCGCCCCGCCCGAGGAGTTCGTCATGCCCGACAACACATCGGGCGGATACAGATCCGCGGGCTGCCAGAGCACTTCGCGCAGCCCGGCGGGCCGATGGTCGGCCGTCGTGGCCCTCATGATGTCGGCCATCACGTCGCTGTAGTGCAGCCCGGTGCCGGCCAGCTCCAAGCCGATGACGTCGGAGCCGCCCACGGCCATGCGCACCGCCAGCTCGCATCCGGCCGAGTGGCCCATCAGAAAAACCCCGGCGCCGCGCGGTTGATCGCCGAGAACCTTGTCGAGTGCCCCGTAAGCCAGTGCGACGCGCTGTTCGGGCCGGTCCATCGCCTCCGGGTACGGCGCCGAACTGCCGTAGCCGGGTCGGTCCAGCGCCACCATCGTGTAGCCCGCCGAAGTGCCTGCGCGCAGCAGCGACAACTGCGGATGGCCCGGGCAGTCGAAATACGCTGCGGTGCTGGCCCCTCCGTGTAGCGCGACGACGACCGCACGCGGCTCGTCGACCGATGCCACCAGGCCCGACATGGGCACACCGTCGACCAGCACCACGCGCGGGCGCGGGGCGCTCACGTGTCCGTCCGCATCAGCAGGACCCCGCTGGGGGTGAGACCGCCGCTGCTGGCCACCGCCACCTTGGCCCCGGGAACCTGGCGTTCACCGCCGTCACCGCGCAACTGGGTCACCGCCTCGTGGATCAAACCCATGCCGTGGGTGCGCCCGTGCGAGAGCTGACCGCCGTGGGTGTTCAACGGGATGACCCCGTCGCGCGCGATGGCCTTTCCGCCGTCCAAGAAGTCCTTGGCTTCGCCGATGTCGCAGAAGCCGAGCGCCTCCAGCCACGACAGACAGTTGAACGAGAAGCCGTCGTACAGCTGCGCGACATCGACGTCTTTGGGCCGCAGCGAGGTACGCGTCCACAGATGCGCCGCCTGACCGAGAACCTGGGGTTCGTGGGTCAGCGTGGACTGGTCCCAGTCGGTGCGCTCGATGATCTGCGTGCCG
This sequence comes from Mycolicibacterium pulveris, assembly GCF_010725725.1. NCBI lineage: Bacteria > Bacillati > Actinomycetota > Actinomycetes > Mycobacteriales > Mycobacteriaceae > Mycobacterium > Mycolicibacterium pulveris. Next base: position 4,019,096 of record NZ_AP022599.1, read on the forward strand.
ACGGCTTCGAACAGTACGGGCTTGTGCGGCATATCCTTTGCGGCGTCGACGGCCGACACGATGACCGCGACCGCTCCGTCGCAGGGCACGTCGCAGTCGTACAGCCCGAACGGTGTGGTGATCATCCGGGCGTTCAGATAGTCGTCCATGGTCATCGGATCGCGATAGATGGCCGTCGGGTTCAGCGCGGCGTTCGCGCGCTGGTTCAACGCGATCCAGCCCAGCGTTTCCCGCGTGGTGCCGTAGCGGTCGAAGTGGCGCTGCGCGTTGAGTGCCAACGTGTGCGCGGCCGAGATCGCCCCGAACGGCATCTGCCAACTGTTGGTGCGGGCGCCGCCAGGCGGGGCCGCCTTGCCTTCCTTCATCAGCTGCTGGAACGTCGCCTCCCACAACGTGCGGAAGCACAGCACGTGGCGGGCCATGCCGGTGGCCACGGCCATCATTGCGGCGATGACCGACCCGCCGGGCCCGAAGGTGTCCATGCCGCCGTTGATCCACGTCGGCCGCAGCCCCAGCGCGTTTTCCAGCGCGGTGACCCCGCCCTCGCCCATGCCTGCGATATCGAGCCCCGGATACGTGGACAGGCCGTCGATGTCGGCGAAGGTCAACCCGGCGTCGGCGACGGCCGCCTCGCAGGCCTCGATGGTCAGCGACAATGGCGGCACCATCAACCGCCGCCCGAGCCGCGACGCGCCGATGCCGGTGATCGCGGACTTCTCTTCGAACCGCTCGGTGGTCAACGGCGCGCGCACGTAACGGCCGACGTCCTCGGGTGCGACGTCGTCGACGGCGGCGGGCCCGGCCTGCTTGTCCGCTGTTGGCCGGAAGACGGGCAGCCACACGGTTCCGGCCGGGTCGTCGAACTTCTGGAAGTCGACCTCGACGGTCTGGCCGAGGGTCAGTTCATCGGGGTCGCAGTCGATGATGTTGGTGGTCAACCGAACTCGCGGATCCTCGACGACGGCGACCTGCGCCACCACATACGGAGGGGGCAGGTCGGGAAAGCCGAACCGGTGGTTGACGGTGAAGGCGCTCAGCGTCGCCTTGCCCGATACGTCGCGAACCCCCATGTTGCGGCCGCGGCAGTACCGGCACACCGGTTGCGGCGGATGGATCAGCGCCCGACAGTCTTGGCATTCCTGAATACGCAGCACCCCGTCCCCGCCGGCGGTCCAGAAGAACTCGTTCTGAACGGTCAGCTCAGGTAGCGGCCTCGTCACCGAACGAACCCCGAAATCGCCTCGTTGTCCTCGGTTTTGGGCGCCGGCTCGAGTGTCTCCGTGACGTCGGGCCGGTCCTGTTGGTTCTCGGATGGCCGGTGTTCGCCCATGTAGATGATCGCGTGCGCGGGGCAATCCAGCAGCGCCCGCATCACCGCGTCGCGGTCCCTCTCGGGTACCGTGCCGTCGCCGACCAGCGACGCGTAGCCCCAGTCGTCGAGCGAGAAGTAGTCCGGTGCGTGCTTGGCGCAGATACCGAAGCCGTCACACAACGTCCGATCGAGTCGAATCCTCAAGCCGTCACTCATGTCTGAGCCACCGCCTCCACTTCGTAGGGCCGCACGGCGGTGAACGCCGCGGTTCGGCATGCCGGGCAGTCGTCGCCGAGATGGCGGCTGACCACCTGGGGGAACTGGCGTAGCAGGCTGGCGGCGATGTTGGTGGCACCGTCGAGCGTGCCGCACGCCCCGCGCCCGCGCAGCACCACCGACCAGCGCTCCAGACGTGTCACGTCGTCGTCGGTGGCCACACCGTCACGCAACGCGCAGATCACCGCGGCCATCGCCGCCGTGCCGTTGAAGCATGACCCGCACTGGCCGGCGTTCTCCCGGTCGAAGTAGGACATCACCGACGCCGCGACCGCGACCGGGCAGTCGTCGGTGAGGATCGAGATCGCACCGCATCCCAGGCCGGCGCCGAGGCGGCGAATCGATTCGTTATCGAGGGTGGCGTCGAGGATGTCGGTGTTGAGCAGTCCGGCGAAGTACCCGCCCATCAACGCCCCGTGCACCGACTCCGGGTCCACACCATGCACCTCGAGCAGGGTGGAAAACGATGCACCGTACGGGATCTCGTAAAGCGCGGGCGGACGCCCTGCGCCCGTGATCGTCGCCAGGAAGGTGCCCGGCGACATCGGCGTGCCGACGGCGCGGAACCGCTGGGCGCCGTGCTCGTGAATGAACGGCAGGTTCGCGAGCGTTTCGACGTTGCTGACCATCGTCGGAAGGCCCAACACCCCTTCCTCGAAGGGCCGCGGCGGTTTGTCGGTCGGCTTGGCCGGGCCGCCGTTGATGCGCCGCACGGCGGCGGTTTCCTCACCGGCGACGTAGCCCGGTTCGACGGTGATCACGGTGACCTCGGTGTCGCCGAACACCTGCGGCGCGAGCTCGGTCAGCGCGTCGGTGACGGCCGCCGCCGCCCTGTCGTCGGACACGTACACGTACGCGCGCCCGGCGCCCGCCGTCGCAGCGGCCAGGCGCAACCCGTCCAGCACCAGATGCGGCCGCGAGCGCAGCAGCCACCGGTCCTTGACCGAAGCGGGTTCGCCCTCTTCGCCGTTGGCCACCACCACGGTCTCGGAGCCGCGCAGGCCGGCGTCGCGCACCGTTCGCAGCTTGGTGCCGAGCGGAAACGCCGCGCCGCCGCGGCCCAGCAGCCCCGAAAGATCGACCTGTTCCAGGAGCGCACCGGCATCCGACAGCTCCCGGTAGCCCCCGGCCTGGGTGTACTCGGCGTAGCTTTCCGGTGCCACCTGTCCCGGCCGCAGCAGCCGAGGCGGGCAATCCGGCCACGCCGTGACGGTGAGATCGGTTGTCGTGGAGGTCATGACACGTCCTTCCTGGGCCCGGCTAGGCTGACGCACATGAGGACCGCGGTGGTGCGTGTCGGCGTCGACAAAGCCGGCGAGCTGACACCGGAACAGCTAACCGATGGCATGGCACGCCTCCGTGAGATGGCCGCGGCGGCGGGTATCGAGGTGGTGGAGAACAACCTGGCGATGCTGCCGCCGCAGCGCCGTGAGGTGGAGGTGCTGATCGCCGGCGAGGATCCCGCCGCGCTCCAGCAGCGCGCGGTTGAACTGTGCGCCAAGGCGTTCGGCACCAAACCCGTGCCCGGGGTACTGACCTATATCAGCCGGGGCACCGACGCCGACGCCCACGGCGTGCTCGCCGGGTTCGGGCTCACCGGCGACATCGAACGGGTGCCGGGGGAGGACGGCTGGGACGTGGTGCACGTGACGCTGCGCAGTTCGGATCTGGAACGGGTGCCCGAGAGCCGCATCCACACCGCGCTCGAGGCGTCGCTGAACTGCGAAGTGCGCATCCACATGGTCTGACCCCGCCGCGCTGACGGCGTCGATGTGCGGTTTCATCCGCAACACGCCGCCGGGCGCGGATGAGACCGCACACTGGCGGGGCACCTTGCAGCGCGTCATCTAGTCGTCCAGGAATTTCAGGATCGCGGGTGCGGCCTGCACCCACGTGTCGAACATATTGAAACGCTTGACCTTTCCGGAGGCACGCGCTTCACCGGCGCGCTCCCAGGCGTCCTCCGGCCACGGCGGGTCGATGAGCGTGGATCCCTTGATCAGGCAGTGGACCTCCAGCGACGTGCGCTTGGGGTGGTCCAGATCGTTCTCCCCGCCGCGGATGATCAGCGTCGGCACCTTGATGTTGTCGAACATCTCGTCTTCGACTCCGGGGATCGTCTGACCCGGCTTCGGCACAAAGGCGTTGAGCCACCGCAGCATCAGCTTGAGAAACTCGTCGGGGTCCATCGCGAGGAACCGCTCGCGGTTGGCGGGGTTCTCCGCGATCCGCTGCTTCCATTCGTCGACGGCGATCACGCCCTTCATGCCGGCGCCGCGAACCGCCAGGATGCTCGGCACGATGTAGTAGGAGCCCAGCACGAACGACCCGTACACACCGCCGACGATGTTCCACACCACCAGCTTTCGCACGATCTCCGGATAAAGCATCGCGGTCAGCATCGAGTCGCGGGCGCCGCCCGAGCCGCCTGCGATGATGCACGGACCGATGTCGAGCCCGGTGATCAGCGCGTGCAGCGTCTCGGCACGCATGTGCGATTCGCTCTGGCCGTAGAACTGGACATCGGACTTGCCGCAGTTCGGCCGGTCCCACAGCAGCACCCGGTAGCCGCCCTTGACGAGCTGCTGGGCGAGGGGTCGCAGCCCCTCGATGTCCTTGCTGAACCGGCCACCCGGTGTCAACGCGATGAAATCGCCTTCCTTGCCGAGGATCTCGTAGACGACGTTGCCGCCGTTGACCTCGAAGGTCTTCTCGCCGCGCTTGAGCTTGGGGCCGGACTGCTTTTCGGTTGTGGTCATGCCTGTACGAGTACCTCGTTGCCGACGACCCGGACAGGATAGGTCCGGATGCTCCATTCGGGTTTGACTGCGGTGGTGCCGGTGGCCAGTTCGAAACCCCACTGGTGCCACGGGCAGTAGATGAACTCGAGGTCGCGGACCATCACCGCGTCGCCCGGGACGCTCTCGTCGACGATGTTGCGGCCGCGCGGGCGTCCCGAACACAGTGGACCGCCCTCGTGCGGGCAGTAGTTCGCGATCGCATAGAACGTCCCGTTGACGTTGTAGACACCGACGCCGTGCCTACCGATGGGCACCAGTTTATGTGTGCCAGGCGGAATCTCGTCGACCGTGGCGACGACGTGCTCACGCCCCTGGGCCAACCGGGGCGTCTTCTTCTGGTCGCTCAACTCAGAACACCCGCACCTGGCCCTCTAGGGCCGGAACCGTCTCTGGCAGCTTGTAGGTCGCGATCCCGTTGCGGAACATCACGGCCTCACGCGCATGCGGGGGCAGGTGCTTGACCAACCAGCGCGGATCGTCGAACGTCCAGTGAGGGTAGTCCGAGGAGAACAGCAGGATCTTCTCGCACTCCATCCACTGCAGCGCGCGGGTCAGTTCGGTCTTGTCCTCGGGGTAGTCCAGCGGCTGGGTGGTGAACTTGATGTGGTCCTTGACGTACTCCGATGGTTTGCGCTTGATGTCCAGCCACGACTTGCGGGCCTCGTAGATGGCGTCCATCCGCCACATCAACGGCAGGATCCAGGTGAACGCGTGCTCGACGAACACGATGCGCAACGTCGGGAACCGGTCGAACACCCCGTCGAAGATCAGGCTCATCAGCTGGTTGGCCGCCAGCAGTGAGTAGGTGACCATGAAGTCGTGGTTGTAGCTGGGCATGCCGACCGGTGGCATCGGCAGCTCTTCGTGGTGGCTGCGGGACAGATGGCAGCTCACCGTGATGTCGTGCTTGGTGGCGGTGGCCCAGATCGGGTCGTACTTCGGGTCGCCCCATGACGGCCGCGGTTCGGCCTTGATCAGGATCTGGGCCATGTACGGGTGGTCGGCCCAGCGCTCGATCTCGCGTGCGCTGGATTCGGGGTCTTCGATCGCCAGGCAGATCGACCCGCGCCACCGTTCGTGCCAGTTGTTGTGGCTGTCGAGCCAGTGGTTGGCCTGCCAGTCGTTGAGCGCGACGGACATGGCGTGCTGGGTCTCGGGGGTGCGGGCCGGGTACGCGGCGGGTTCCAGGATCGCGATGTCGGCGCCCGCCTCCATGATCAGTTGCTTGAACGCCAGATCGGGGTCGCTGCAAGCGAACTCGCCGTCGGGTGGGAACGTGTCGACACGCATAGCGTAGGAGTGCGCGTAGTCGGGGGCGTCGTAGTAGATCTGCTCGCCGACCTTGCGGGTCAGGAAGTACTTGCTGCGCCAGGGCTCCGGGATGTACTGGACCAACTCGCCGCGCCGCGGGGTGGGATGTACATCGGAGTCGACACAACGAACGGCGATGTGTTCGGCTGCCGGCTTGCGCTCTGTCACTGTGACCGTCATCGTGGCCTCCCCTTCAGAAGTCTTCTATCACTTTGCGCCGACGCTGGCCTCGACGTCTATGCCATAGAGTTCCGCGGCGTTTCGCCAGCACAGCTTGTCGCGCTGCTCGGCGGTGTACGAGCTGGGCACCGTGAGCTTGTTGAGCTGCCAGTGTGGATAGCTGGAGCCGAACATCACCATGTTGTCCTTGCCGGTGAAGCCGAACCACTCACCGGCGAATTCGGTGTCGCCGGGTCCGTCGAGCGCACCCTGGACGAAGTAGACGTGGCCGGGCAGGTAATCGCTCGGCATCTTCGGCGCCCACGGCGTCTGCTCGAGATGTGGTCGCCCGAAGCAGTCCATCCGCCAGATGAACGGCGTGAGCAGGTCGGCGGCTCCGTCCGCCCAGACGAACTTGAGCGCGGGCATCCTTTCGAATACCCCTTCCGCGATCATGTTCATCAGGTGATACAGGTAGTTCAGCGCCATGAACCCGACGTACTGCTCGTAGGTGCGGGTGTTGCCGGACGGGGTCGGCGCCGCGGCGATACCGGCACCGACCTCGATGTGCACCGCGACCGGCAGGTTCGCCTCGATGGCGGCCTCCCACAGCGGCCAGAACTGCGGCTTGCCGTACAGCTCGCGCGACTGCAGCGGAACACCGAGCTGGACGACGCGGGGATGATCCTTGTACTTGGCGATCTCGCGCAACGAGCCCGCGATGTCGTCGGGGTTGATCCTGATCGTGCCGCGATAGCGCTCGGCATACGGATTGTCCTCGAGCCAACGCGTCACCAGCATCTCGTTGTGGGCGGCGGCCAACGCCGTGCCCAGGTGCCGGTCCGGCATGATGCCCCGGGTCATCGGGTGCAGTACCGCGAAGTCCACGCCGCCGTCGTCGAACAGATGCTTGCCGACCAACTCGGGGTCGGACCCTGGATACTGGCGGTCGGGCCCCTCGGTCCCCGGGGCGTATTCGCCACCGGGAGCGCCGTACCAGTCCATTTCGTAGTCGGGGAAGCCGCGGCTCTTGAACGGCTCGCGAAGGATGCTCCGCAGGTCTTTGTTCGACTTGCAGAAGATGTGCACGCTGGCATCGATGACGGGTGTCTTTCCGCCGTCGGGATGTTCGATCACCAAGGCCTCCGAGGTTCGGCCCGGACTGAACGACGGCACGTGCAGGAGCCGGGCATACAGCCATAGTAAAGCCTTGTTCTTCAAAGGCAAGAATTGTGTTCTCCAGCGGTTCGCTTACTTCTGCGCAGGTCAGAGTGTGCGCTGGTCAGTTGCTTAGTGTCCGATGAACGAAACGTCGTAGTCCTCAGCCGAGAACGGTTTCAGCACCTAACGAGAATGTTATTCTCGGTCGGTCCGACGAACCCCGGGAGGCCTTGGTGTTATTGGAGTTCGACGCCGACCAGCGGCTCTGGCAGGAAACCGTGCGCGACGCGGTGACCAAACAGTGCCCGGCGTCTCTGATCCGGGGGGTGGTCGAGAACGGGGTCGACCCGGCCCCGCTGTGGAAAAGCTATGTCGACGCCGGCTGGACCGAACTCAGCGACGCCGAGAACGCCGTCGAGCTGGCGATCGTGCTCGAAGAACTGGGTCGGGCCACCGACCCCACCCCGTTCTTGGCGACGCTGTCCCAGTTCGCCCCGCTGGCCGGTGACCGGTTCGACCCACAACAGTCGGGCACCGCGGTGTACAGCGGGGTGGCCGCTCACCGCGACGCCGACGGCTGGGTGCTCAACGGAACCGCGCACCACGTGCTCGACGGCGACCGTGCCGAGCGCCTCGCCGTGGTCACCGACGCCGGCGTGTTCCTGATCGACGCCAACCAGGTGAGCACCCGGCGCACCGCGGTGTTCGACCCGGTGCTGCACATCGCCGAGGTCTCCTTCGCCGACGTCCGGGTGCCCGACACCGCGCGGCTGCACGTCGACGCGGAGAAGGCCCGCCACGTGGCGCTGACCGGGTTGGCGATCACCATGGTCGGGGCCTGCCAGCGCATCCTCGACTTGGCGCTGGAGCACGTCAAACAACGCCAGCAGTTCGGCGTCGCCATCGGCTCGTTCCAGGCCGTGCAGCACAAGGCCGTCGACATGCACGTCGCCACCGAACGCGCGCGGGCGCTGTCGTACTTCGCGGCGCTGACCATCGCCGAAGACGACCCGCGCAGGCGACTGGCCGCGGCGATGGCCAAGGCGTCGGCGGGCGAAGCCCAGTCGGTGGTGTTCCGGCACGGCCTGCAGCTGTTCGGCGCCATGGGCTTCACCTGGGAGAACGACCTGCAGTTCGCGCTGAAGCGAGCCAAGGCCGGCGAGCACCTGCTGGGCGGGGCCGCCGAACATCGCGCGATCATCGCCGAGGAGTTTCATGCAGCTGACTTTTGATTCCGACGTCGAGGAGTTCCGCGCCGAGTTCGCGGCGTTCCTCGACGAGCATCTGCCCTCGGAGGCGCAGACCCTGGAGCGCCCGCGCTCGGTGTCGCACATGCCGCAGTGGGCCCGAGACTGGCAGCGGCTGCTGTTCGACAACGGCTGGCTGCTTCCCGCGCAGCCGCCGGAGTTCGGCGGGCGCAACGCCACGGTGCTGCAGCAGTTCGTCCACCTCGACGAGTTGTGCCGACGCCGCATCTATCACAGCTTCAACCCGCAGGGCGTGAACATCGTTGCGGCATCCCTACTTTCGTTCGGCTCCGACGAGCAGAAGCACCGCTGGGCAGTGCCGGTGCTCAAGGCCGAGATCACCGCCTCGCTGGGAATGAGCGAGCCCAGCGCCGGCTCCGATCTGGCGTCGCTGCGCACCCGCGCGGTCTTGGACGGGGACCACTTCGTCGTCAACGGTCAGAAGGTGTGGACGTCGGGCGCGCACGACGCCGACTTCCTGTTGACGTTCGTGCGCACCGACCCGGATGCCCCCAAGCACAAGGGAATCAGCGTGCTGATCATCCCGACCGACACCCCCGGGGTGGTGTGCCGCCCGTTCGCCGACCTGTGCGGCGAGGAGAACAAGGACTTCAACGAGGTGTTCTTCACCGACGCGCGGGTTCCGGCCGAGAACCTCGTCGGCCCGCTCAACGGCGGCTGGGGCGTCGCCAACGGTTCCCTCGGCCACGAACGCACCATGATGTGGCTCGGTTTCGCCGATCGCATCGACAACATGATCGCCGACTTTCGGCCGCGGGATGCGCTGCAGCGCGACCAGTACGCCACCACGATCATGGACTACCAGGCGCTGCGGGCGATGGGATCGGCGGCGCTGGCCCGTGCGGCCCGCGGTGAGATGGACACCGCCTCGGTGTCGGTGCTCAAGCTGTTCGGATCGGAGGCCGAGATGCGGGCGATGGACACCGCGTTCACCGCGTCGGGCGCGGACGGGTTGATCCATCCGTCGACGACGGGAAAGTACGAGCACATGAACCTCGACCACTACTTCGCCAGTTGGTTCGAGCGTTATGCGCGCAGCTTCTCCGGAACGATCGCGGGCGGCACCTCCGAGATCCAGCGCAACATCATCGCCACCCAGGTGCTCGGCCTGCCGCGGCGCTGACATGGACGCCTGGATCGTCGACGCGGTTCGCACGCCCAGGGGTCGTGGCCGCCCGGACGGTGCGCTACACGGGATCCATCCGCAGGAGTTGTTCGCGCAATGCTTACAGGCTCTTTGCGCCAGAACGGGTCTTGATCCGGCCGACGTCGACGACGTGATCGCGGGCAACGGAATCCTCGCCGGCGAGCACGGCGACGACATCGCCCGGCTTTCGGTGCTGCTCGCCGGCTGGCCCGACACCGTGCCCGGGATGACGCTCAACCGGTTCTGCGGGTCGGGTCAGCAGGCGATCACTGTCGCGGCGACCGGGGTGGCAAGCGGCGTGCAGGATCTGGTGGTGGCGGGCGGTGTCGAGTCCATGTCGCGGTGGGACGTGAGCGTCGGGGTGCCGACGATCGACGGCGACAACCCGGCGTTTCGCGAACGCCATCCCACGGTGCCGCAGGGCATCTCGGCCGACCTGATCGCCTCGCTGGAGAAGTTCAGCCGCGAGGACGTCGACGCGTACGCCGTCGAAAGCCAACGGCGTGCAGCCGACGCGATCGCGAACGGTCGCTTCGATCGCTCGATCGTCGCGGTGACCGACGCCGCCGGCCAGGTCGCGCTGGACCGCGACGAACATCCTCGCCCGGGCACCACGCTGGACAAACTGGCCAAGCTGCCAGCGGCGTTCGCCCGAATGGGCGCTGCGCGGGTGGAGGGCGAATCCGCCAGCTTCGACGAGATCTGCCTCGGCCGGTATCCGGAGTTGACCGCCATCGACCACGTCCACCATGCGGGCAACTCCTCTGGTGTGGTGGACGGCGCGGCGGTGGCCGCGGTCGCGTCCCGACGGTGGCTGGACGCCAACGGCGTTGCCGCACGCGCCAGGATTCGCTGCACCGCGGCGATCGGCAGCGAGCCGGTCATCATGCTCACCGCGCCGGGTCCCGCGGCGCAGCGGTGTCTGGACAAAGCCGGTATGCGGGCCACCGACATCGACCTGTGGGAGATCAACGAGGCGTTTGCCGCGGTGCCGCTGAAGACCATTCGCGATCTCGGACTGGATCCCGACCGGGTCAACGTCAACGGTGGGGCGATCGCCCTCGGCCATCCGATCGGGGCGACGGGAGCCATGCTCATCGGAACCGTGCTCGACGAGCTCGAGCGCCGCAACCTGAGCACCGGACTGGTCACGATGTGCACCGGCGGCGGTATGGGCACGGCCACGATCATCGAGCGGGTCTGACATGACCGAGACGTTGGTCGTCGACCGTGACCATCCGGGCATTGTTGTCCTGCAACTGAACCGGCCCAAGCAGCTCAACGCGATCAACGAGGTCATGCGCGACGAACTGTCGCTCACCCTCGCCGAGCTCGCCGCCGACACGTCGGTCAACGTGGTCGTGCTGACCGGTGCCGGGCGCGGGTTCTGTTCCGGGATCGATGTGCGCAACTTCGGACCAGGAATGCTGGACGCCTCGGCCCCGGCGATCGAGCGGATGCGTTTTCAGGAAGCGATGGCCGCGCTGCCGCAGGCGATCCGTACCCTGCCGCAACCGGTCATCGCCGCGGTGAACGGACCGTGCGTCGGCGCTGGGCTGTCGCTGTGTTTGGCCGCCGACATCCGGATCTGCTCCACGGCAGCGACGTTCGGTAACGCGGCGATCCTGCTGGGACTGTCGGGTGCGGAGATGGGCATGAGCTACCACCTGCCCCGGATCGTCGGAACCAGCGTGGCGGCGGATTGGATGCTGACCGGGCGAACAGTGAGCGCCGAGGAGGCCGACCGCCGTGGTCTGGTGAGCGAGATCGTCTCGCCGGACCGGCTGACGCAGCGCGCATTCGAGATCGCGTCGACGATCGCCGGTCTGTCACCGCTCGGTGTCCAGCTGACCAAGCGCGCGCTGCAGACCAACACCGACGCGACCGGGCCCGCTGCCGCGATGGAGTTGGAGAACCGCAACCAGGTGCTCAGCCACGCCACCGACGAAGCCGCGCAACGACGCCAGAAGTGGTCCGGCGCCTGAGCGCGGACGGAAAGGACGGCCGATGGCCTGGGATTTCTCGACCGACCCCAAGTGGGCCGAGCGGCTGGCGTGGGTGGAGGAGTTCGTCCGCAGCGAATGCGAACCTATCGACCTGATTGTCAAGGAGTCACACGATCTCAACGATCCGGTGCGCCAGGCGCTGATTCCCCCGCTGCAGCAGATCGTCAAGGAACGAGGGTTGTGGGCCACCCATCTGGGAGCGCACCTGGGTGGTCCTGGCTACGGTCAGGTCAAGCTTGCCCTGCTCAACGAGATCCTCGGCCGATCCGAGTGTGCGCCGATCGTGTTCGGTTCGCAGGCACCGGATTCCGGCAACAGCGAGATCCTCGCCCACTACGGGACCCCCGAACTCAAGCGGCGGTACCTCGAACCGTTGTTGGACAACCGGATAGTGTCGTGCTTCTCGATGACCGAACCGCACGGCGGCGCCGACCCGAAGGTGTTCACCACCACCGCTACCCACGACGGCGATCACTGGGTGATCAACGGTGAGAAGTGGTATTCGTCGTTCGCATCGATGGCCTCGTTCATCATCGTGATGGCGATGACGGACCCCGATGCCCCGCCGTACCAGCGGTATTCGATGTTCGTGGTGCCCGGCGACACCCCGGGTATCAACGTGTTGCGCGATGTCGGGCTGGGCTATCAACCGCTGGGTGGCGGCGGGCGGGAAGGATATGTCCGCTACGAGAACGTCCGCGTCCCAGACGATCACATGCTGGGGCCGCGTGGCGGGGCGTTCGTGGTGGCACAGACCCGACTCGGCGGCGGGCGCATTCATCACGCCATGCGCACCGTGGGGCTGGTGCGTCGGATCTTCGACATGCTCACCGAGCGGGCGGTGTCGCGCTACACCCAGGGCTCGATGCTGGCCGACAAGCAGATGGTGCAGGAGATGATCGCCGACTCCTGGATGCAGATCGAGGCGTTCCGGCTGCTGACCCTGCAGACCGCGTGGAAGATCGACAAGTACAACGACTACAAAGCCGTGCGTGCCGATATCTCTGCGGTCAAGGCGATGATGCAAAAGGTGCTGCATGACGTGTCGGCGCGTGCCCTGCAGCTGCATGGCTCGCTGGGCACGTCTCACGAAATGCCGTTCGTGCAGTACCTGACGGAGTCGTTCGTGCTGGGTCTGGCCGACGGCCCGACCGAGGTGCACAAGGTGACGTTGGCGCGGCTACTTCTCAAAGACGTCAAGCCTGCGCCTGACGCGTTTCCGTCCGAGCACCTGCTGCGGCTGCGGGAAGCCGCCGAAGCCAAGTTCGCCGACAAGCTCGCGGGGATTCCGCGAAGCTGAAGGGGAGGTCCCACATTGTCCTGTCACGGGAAGGTCGCGCTGGTGACCGGAAGCAGCCGCGGGTTGGGCAAGGCGATCGCCCAGCGGCTGGCGAGCGAAGGCGCGACGGTTGCGCTTACCGCGCGAACGATGGACCCCGATCCCAAATACCAAGGCTCCCTCCGCCAGACACTCGAGGAGATCGAGCAGGCCGGGGGAGCGGCGGTCGCGGTCCCCGCCGATCTGTCCGACGTCGAGCAACGCGTCCAGATGTTCGCCGAGGTGGTGCGTCAGGTCGGTGCGCCCGACATCGTGGTCAACAACGCCGCGGTCACGTTCCTGCGTCCGCTCGACGAGTTTCCCGAGCGGCGGGTGCGGCTGATGATGGAAATGCACGTGATGGCGCCGCTGCATCTGACCCAACTGGCCATCCCCGCGATGCGGGAGCGCGGCCGCGGCTGGGTGCTGAACGTGACCTCGGTCGGCGGTGACCTGCCCGACGGACCACCGTTCTCCGAATTCGACCGCAGCGCCGGGTTCGGGGTGTACGGGACGGTGAAGGCCGCGCTGAACCGCCTGACGAAAAGCCTTGCCGCCGAACTGTACGACGACGGCATCGCCGTCAACGCCGCGGCGCCGTCGAACCCGGTGGCAACCCCGGGCGCGGGCACGCTGGACCTGGCCAAGACCGACACCGAGGACATCGCGCTGATCACCGAGACGGCGTTCCGGTTGTGCACCGGCGATCCGAAGACCTTGACCGGTCGCATCGCCCACACTCAGTCGTTTCTCGCCGAGACGGGCCGACCATGACGCGCGAGTGTGGGATTGTGTCACGCCTCCTGTCGGCTTCGCGTGACGGTAACCCACGTTCGGCACGCGAAGGGGCGTTCGAGTGAAGGTCCAGCCGGCCGCGTACCTGCGCACAACGTTGCCGCTCGATCTGTCGCAGCTGCCCGAACTGGACAGCGGCCGCTACCACTCGATCTGGCTGCCCGACCACATGGTCAGCTTCTGGCCCGACTCGATCTGGACGCCGGAGTTCACCGATCTGGCAACGGTTTCAAAGACGCCGCACCGACACCTCGATGCGATGGCGGTCGCGGCCGCCGCCGCGGTGCTGACCAGCAACGTCCCGCTGGTGACCAGCGTCGTCGACACCGTGCGACGGCACCCGTCGTTGCTCGCCCAGAGCGCGCTGACCATCGACCATCTGGCCAAGGGCCGCTTCGTCCTCGGCCTCGGCAGCGGGGAGACCGAGAACACGGTGCCCTACGGCTTCGACTTCACCAAGCCGGTCAGCCGTTTGGAGGAGGCGCTGCACGTCATCCGGCTGCTGTGGGACAGCGACGGTCCCGTCGACTTCGACGGGCAGTTCTATCGACTGCGGCACGCCCGGCTGGACACCGAACCGTATGAGGGGCGCGTTCCGCCGATCTGGATCGGCGCGAGCGGGCGGCGCGCGCTGGACATCGTCGGGCGCTACGCCGACGGCTGGTGGCCCACCGGTGCGTGGACGCCCGAGGACTATGCCGAAAAGCTCGCGGCGGTAAGGGCTTCCGCTGATCGGGCCGGACGCGACCCGATGGCGATCACGCCGTGCTACATCCAGGTGTGCCTGATCGCGCGCGACGACGCCACGCTGGAGGAGATCCTGGCGGCACCGCTGGTGAAGGCGTTCCTGCTGCAGGTGTCCGCGCCGATGCTGCGCAGCTTCGGCCACGAGCACCCGATGGGGGAGGACTGGCGCGGGTATCAGGACATCGACCCCGCGACGCTCACCCGCGAACGCATCCTTGACTTCCTCGGAGGCGTACAACCGGAGATGATCCTGTCGGTGATTCCGCACGGCACCCCGAAGCAGGTGGCGCGCGTCGTCAAGGACTACGTCGACGCGGGCCTGCGCGTGCCGAAGATCCTCGACTACGGCGGGATGGCGGGACTGCAGCACGCGGCCGCGTCGGCGCAGAACGTGCGGGAGGCCGAGGACGAACTTCTGCGTCTATGTGGAGATGTGCGGTGAGCGCACGGTTGGACGCGACCACCATGCTGGAGCGAGCGCAGGTCGAAACGGGGCTGGCCGACTACGGCGACCCCAGCCTGCCGCAGCGGTTCGCCCTGGTTGTCGAGCACCTCAACGGCATCGGCATGGACGCCGACGGGGTGCGCCGGGCCGGCGAGGTGTGTCACTGGCTGCTGACGTCGCGGCTGCAGTTCTTCGAGGACCGCCGCCGCCATCCGGTGGCCGACGAGGTGGTCGAGCGGCCCATGTTCGTCACCGGTGAACCGCGCTCGGGCACCACGTTGATGCACGCGCTGATGTCGGTGGACCCCGACGCACGCGCGCTTCGCTTCTGGGAGGTGATGTATCCGTCGCCGCCGCCGGGGCTGGGCGCAGACGACGACCCCCGGCGTGCCCGCGCGGACGACGACTGGCGAGAGATCAACGCCAAACTGCCGAAGTGGCTGCACAGCCACCCGTACAACGACATGCTCGGCGACGGTCTGCCCGAGGACGAACGCACGTGGGCCTTCGACTTCCGGGTGCTGACGCCCACGGCGTGGTGGCGGGTGCCGATGCCGACCGTCGTCGGCGGCCTGCCAACCGATCCCGCAGCGCAGTACCGCATCCACAAGGCCATGTTGCAGCAGTGCCAATATCGACGTCCCCGGAAACAGTGGGTGCTCAAAGGCTTTCACGGGTTCCGTCTCAAGGAGCTCTTCGCGGCCTATCCCGACGCGAGGATGATGTGGCTGCACCGCGACCCTGTGCAGGTGGCGGCGTCACGCACGATGATGATGGCCGACATCACCGAGGGGATCGTCGGGCCGGTGGACCTCAAGGCAGCGGCGAAGATGCATCTGGGCCTGACCCGCGAGAGCATCGCGAACACGATGACCAACCCGCTGGTGGGCGATCCGCGAATCCTGCATGTGCGCTACACCGATTTCATCGCCGATCAGGTGGCGACCGTGCGCCGATTCTACGAGTTCTGCGACCGGCCGCTGAGCGCGGACGCAGAGGCGGCGATGCGCGCCTATCTGGCGAACAATCCCGGCGACCGGCACGGCAAGTTCCGCTATTCGACGTCGGTGCTGACCGACATCGGTGAGGACCTCGACGCGCTGCACGAGGAGTTCCGTCCATTTCGGAAACGCTTCGGCGTCGAGATCGAGAAGCGGAACTGACTGTGCACCAACGGATCTCAGTGCACAGCGTGACCTTTCTCGGCGCGCCGTTGGGCGAACTGCAGAGTCACTGGCAGTCGCTGGGCTTGCGACGGCTGAGCCTCATCGACGGCCAGCTCGCCGAACCGCAGCTAGCGCAGCTCGTCGCACAGCACGGATATTCGGTGGACTCGGTCTACCACCTGTTCAGCTCGACCGCGGAGCTCGCCCGGGTCATCGACGACGCCGCCGCGGTCAACGCCCGCGTCGTCTACATGCTGACCGGAGGCCGCGGCGACCTCAGCTGGGAACAGGCCGCCGACCGGTTCTGCGCGGCGGTCGCACCGTGTATCGGCCAGGCCGAACGCGCGGGGGTGGGGTTGGCGATCGAAAACGCCTCGGCGATGTATGCGGACATGCACATCGCACACACCCTTCGCGACACCGTCGCGCTGGCCGAGATGGCGGGGCTGGGGATCTGCATCGACCTGTTCCACTGCTGGGCCGAGGCGGGTCTTGCCGAGCTGGTGCAGCGGGCGGCGCCGATCATCCGGCAGATCCAGCTGAGCGACTACGTGCTCGGTGACCGCGCGCTGCCCGCGCGCGCCGTGCCCGGTGACGGAGCCATCCCGATCGAGCGGTTCGTCGCGCTTGCCCTCGCGGCCGGCTACCAGCACGGCTTCGACCTGGAACTGCTCGGCCCCCGCATCGAGGCCGAGGGCCGCTTCGCGGCTGCGCGTCGCGCCTGTGAGACCGTATCGGACATGCTGGAAAGACTTGGCGCATAGGGGAGCCGATGGCGTTCGAAGACGGCCCGGATGATGCGGCGCTGAAAACGGCGTGGGCGCAGTTCTGCGACCGGCTCAAGTCGGCGGGCGAACGGGTCTTCAAGGACCACAACCCCGCCTCGGATCTGCACCGCGCCGACGGTTTCCGATTCCTCACCCAGAACCTCGGCCAGGCGTTCGACCTGGCGCTGGAAACCAAGGACAGCCGCTACCCGGCCATCCACACCTTCTGCAACCCCACCCGCAAGCTCGGCGGCGACTGCGCGGACTTCGTGTACCAGCAGGCCTGGATCGACGGCGAGTCGGCATACCGCATCGTCGGCGAGCGTGGCACGGCACGGTTTTTCAACATCACGGTGCAGGGCCCCAGGCCGGACGGCGAAGGAGTGCTGCACGAACCCTTCGGGGACGTACCGGAAGCCAACCTGTCCGGCGATCAGCTGCGCACCGACCCGGACGGCACGTTCGAGATCCACATCGGTGGACCACAACGCGGCCGGAACTGGTTGCCCACCACCTCGGGGTCGCGAAAGCTGTTCATCCGCCAGGGCTTTGACTCCTGGCAGGAACGTCCGGCGCGGATGCGGATCGAGCGGGTCGACATGGAATCGCCCAAACCGCCGCCCACCGCGGCCGCCATGATCGACGCGTTGGCTTGGGCAGGCGATTTCATGACGGGGCTGATGGACGACTGGCCGGAGTACCCGTTTCGCTTCGGCGGGGTGGACGCCGAACATCCCAACCGCTTCCCCGGCGTGCACCACACGGGCGCCGACGCCAAGCGCGGTCGTGCGGCGACGAACATGCACTGGGTGCTTCGGCGCGACGAGGCGCTCGTCATCGAGTTCGACGACCATGAGGGCTTGTGGATGCTGACGAACATGGGCGTGTTCTTCACCAGCATGGACTACCTGTACCGGCCGGTGAGCTACACGCCGAGCCGGACCGCGATCGACGGCGACGGCAAGGTCCGCATGGTGCTGGCCCATGAGGATCCCGGCTATCACAACTGGATCGACACGCAGGGCTTCGAGCGGGGAAACCTCACCTACCGGCACATGCTCGAGGGCACACCGGCCGAACTGCGCACGCGCCTGGTCACGCTCACGGACCTGCCCGACGCGCTGCCACCGGACAGCAGAACCGTCAGCAAGGCCGAGCGCGTCGCGCAGATGTGGGAGCGGTTCAACGGAATTCGCCGGCGTTACGGGTGGGGGCCATGACGGATATTGCTCTGTGGCCCGGCCGTCGTCTCGCCGAGGCCATCCGTCGGCGCGAGCTGTCCAGCCGCGAGCTGCTCGAGCACTACCTGGCCCGCATCGAGCGGTTCAACGCGTCGCTCAACGCGGTCGTGACGCTGGATCCCGACGGTGCCCGCGGCGCGGCCGATGCCGCCGACGCCGAGCTGGCAGGCGGCGCGCCGGTCGGCCCGCTGCACGGTGTGCCGATGACGATCAAGGACACCTTCCAGACGGCAGGCATGCGCACCACCAGCGGGCATCCCGAGTGGGATCACGTGCCCGAACGCGACGCTGAGGCGGTCCGGCGGCTGCGCGCGGCGGGTGCGGTGCTCTTCGGTAAGACCAACACGCCGACCCGCGCGGCCGACTGGCAGACGTTCAACCCGATCTTCGGCACCACCAACAACCCCCGGGACGTCAGCCGCACCCCGGGCGGCTCCTCGGGCGGTGCGGCCGCCGCACTGGCCACGGGCATGACCGCGCTTGAGCTCGGCAGCGACATCGCCGGATCCATTCGGGTGCCTGCCAATTGGTGCGGGGTGTGCGGTCACAAACCCAGTTGGGGCCTCGTGCCGCAACGGGGTCATCTGCCCCCGCCGCCGGGCGCACTGGCCGAAAGCGATCTGGGCGTGATGGGCCCGATGGCACGCGATGTCGCCGATCTCGAGTTCATGCTCGACATCCTCGCCGGGCCGACGGAGCTGTCGGCGGTCGGCTGGCGACTGGAACTGCCGCCCGCGCGGGCGTCGTCGCTGGGGGAGCTGCGGTTGGCGACGTGGCTCGACGACGCGGACTACCCGGTGGAGGCCGACGTCGGCGCGGCCCTCGACGCCGCCGTCGCGGCGTTGTCCGACGCGGGCGCGCGGCTGGTCGACGCGAAACCTCCGGTGACGCTGGCCGAGCTGGTCGGGCTGCATCAGGTGTTGTTGTATCCGCTGATCGACTCGACGTCGACGCTGTCGCACCGCCAGTGGATGTCGGCCCACGAGCGACGCGAGCTGCTGCGGGCCAAGATGGCCGATTACTTCCGTGACGTGGACGCGCTGCTGATGCCGATCACCGTCGTGCCCGCCGTCACGCACGATCACCACGAGCCGTTCATCGAGCGGCTCATCCCGTTCGGGAACGAAAGCCGGTCCTATTTCGATCTTTTCGGCTGGGTCGGCCTCGCCACCGTCGCCTATCTGCCCGCGACGGCCGTTCCCGTTGGCCGCACCGCCGAGGGCCTGCCCGTCGGCATGCAGGTCGTCGGGCCCTTCCTCGAGGACCGCACCACGCTGGCGGTCGCGCGACACCTCGAGCGTCTGCTCGGCGGCTTCACCCCACCGCCCGGCTACACAACGTGATTTGTGTGCGTGTAGGCGCGCTCAGCGCAACAAAGCGCACACAAATCACTACAGGCGGCGCAGGGCGAAGGTCCAGAACTGGGTCCCCGGGGGACCGCCGAAGCAGCCGACGTCGTACACCGATTCGATGGTGCCCGCCAGCGAGACCTCATCCCAGATGTAGGTCTCGTGGGTGGGCATGACGTGGCCGGGGCACTGCAGCCCGTCGGGCACGTCGACGGTCATCGTGTACCGCCCGTCCTTCAGATGCGCGATGCCGTCGTACTCGTAGTAGAACTTCAACCGCGATATCGCGCTGACATCGGCACAGTCCGGTTCCTTGTGCGGATTACACGGCGTGATGAACCACACCCACGACGCGCGGTTGTACCTGTTGGTCAGAAGGTCGTAGTTGCCCCACACCATCATGGCCGAGGCCGGCGGAGCGACCAGCGTCGCAGCCGCGGCGAGCATGACGGCTGCGGTCAGCGCCTTCAAGGATTTCACCGACGGGCCTCCGTTTCATCCGTGATCGCTGGCTGCATATCAAACCACCTGACGATGCTCTCAGGCAGTCGTTTCAGTTGATGACGGCGGCTTCCTTGCGTTCGGTGATCGGCCGGGCGAGCTCCTGTTCGTCGCAGATGCGTTGCAGCTTCTCGAGCGTCTCGTCGAGCCCGGGCCCGAGCGGCTTGCTGGGCGTGAACGTGGCGGGCAGATTGCGCATGCCCTGGATGACGCCGATGGTGTCGTAGTGCACGGTGCCTTCCGGATCACACACGTAGTCGGGCATCCGGTCGAGCACCGCCGTCAGCATCGACTTGAACACGGTGCGCGCGACGTTGGACCCGGCACAGCGGTGCACACCGATGCCGAAGCTGAAGTGCCGGTTGCCTTTTCGGTCCAGCACGATCTCGTTGGGCTTGTCGAACACCGCCGGGTCGCGGTTGGCCATCGCCCATGACAGCCACAGCCGCTCGTACTTCTTGAACTGCTGACCCTCGACCTCGACATCCTCGGCGAAGGTGCGGCCGTCACCGGGTGCGGGGGTGAAGAAACGCAGGAACTCCTCGGTCGCGGGGTGCAACAGCGTGTCGCGCTCCCGGCTGAGACGCTCGCGCTCGTCGGGATGCTCACCGAGCCACTCCAGGGCATGCGCGGTCAGCGCGGTGGTGGTGTCGAAGCCACCGCCGATGATCAGCCCGAGATTGCCCAGGATCTCCATGTCGGGGGCGGGCTCGCCGTCGATGCGCAGTTGCAGCAGCGCGTTGACCAGGCCGGGCCGCGGGTTCTCCCGGATCTCCATCATGTTGTTGATGATGTCGATACCCATTTCGCGGTGCTGCTCGTTGACCTTCTCGCGCTCCGGGGCGTGTTCGGGCGTGTACACCGAGGCGTGGGTGGGCTCGCTGTAGACGTTCCACTTCTTGAGGTCGATGCCCATCATCGCGAGCGTTAACACCGCGGGCACCACGTTGGCCAGATGCTCGACGAAGTCGATCCGGCCGCTCTCGATGTGCTCGTCGAGCGCGGCGCGGGTGATCTCATCGACGAAGGGCTCCCAGCGCTTGATCGCCGCCGGCGACAGGTAGGGGTTCAGCGCCCCGCGGTACATGCTGTGCTCGGGCTCGTCCATCTCCAGGATGCCGCCACGAACGACGGTGGCACGGCTGGCTTTCGGGATCGTGATGCCCTGGAAGGGCGTCTCGCCGCTGATGTCGTGGTGGTTGGACACCACCGGACAGCGGGCCAGTTCGAACACGTATCGACTGCCCGCGGCGACCCAGTGCCCACCGTAGGTGTCGGTCCACGCGATCGGGCACCGGGACTGCATCTCCTCGGTGATCTTTTCGAACTGCAGCCGATACTCCGGCGTGTGGCGGTCGAAGTGGTACCGATTCTTCTTGCGGTCGCTGTCGGCGGCGCTCAAGTCGTCGACGGTCACGTCTGGTCTCCTGTGTTCTGCTCGGTCACTCTTCGATCGTGATGGCCTGTTCAGGACAGGACTGCGCGGCTTCGCGCACCGCGTCCTCTTGATCCGGCGGAACCACTTCGTTCACCGGTGATGATGTGCCGTCGATGTCGCTGAGCTGGAAGGAATCTGGGGCGATCATCGCGCACAGCGTGTGGCCCTGGCACCGTTGTTGGTCGACGAAAACCTTCACTTGCGTTGACCTCCCGCCTAGTTGTGGTAGTCGTACCACTTGAGGTAGCCGCCGGCGTCCACCCGTATCTGCATGCCGGTGACGTAACGGGCCTCGTCGGAGGCCAGCCACAACACCGCGTTGCTGATGTCGACCGGCTCGATCCACGGCACCTTCATGGCCTGCTGCACATAGAACACCGGCTCGGCGTCCTCGAGCGTCGGCTTCTCCAGGTCCGGCCGAAACGACCGGTACATCGGTTCGCTGCGCAGCATGTCGGTGTTGCAGTTGGTCGGATGCACGACGTTGGCGCGGATACCGCGCGGCGCCAACTCGGTCGCCAGATCGTGCACGTACGCGGACAGCGCGCGCTTGGAGTGCACGTAGGCCATGCCGCCGGGGTCGCCGCCGGGATCGTTCTTCTGATGGGTGTCCATCAGCGCGGCGGTGGATCCGGTCGCCACGATCGCCGCGCCCTCGGTCAGGTGCGGCAGCGCGACGTTGATCGCGTTGATGGTGCCGACCAGGTTGGTGTTGATGACATCGACCCAAGCCTGAAGCGGCGGTTGGCCTTTCATGCCCGCCACGCCGGCCTGTGCGACGACGATGTCGACCTTGCCGAATTCGGCGATGCCGCGTTCGAGCGCCTCACGCAGCTGGGCGGCTTCGCGCACGTCGGCCTGGGCGGTCACCACTCCGCGGCCCGTCTTCTCGACCAGCTTGCCGGTCTCCTCGAGGTCCTCCGGGGTCGCCATCGGGTAGCCGATGGTCGGGATGTCCTGGCACAGGTCGACGGCGATGACGTCGGCGCCCTCTTCGGCGAGCCGCACCGCGTGGCTGCGGCCCTGCCCGCGCGCCGCGCCGGTGACGAATGCGACCTTTCCTTGTACGCGTCCCACTACTTTGTGTCCTTTCGTTTTCGGCAGTTAGGTGTTTCGGCCGCCGTTGACGCCCAAGATCTGCCCGGTGATGTAGCCCGCCTCCTCGGAGACGAGGAATGCGCAAGCGGCCGCGATGTCCTCGGGCCTGCCGATGCGGCGCACCGGCGTGGTCTCGATGCTCTCCTGGACCTTGAGATAGCCGCGCTCTTCGGACTTGCGCAGCATCGGGGTGTCGATGAATCCGGGCGGCACCGCGTTGACGGTGATGCCGGCGGGCCCGTACTCCAGCGCCAGGGACTTGGTCAGCCCGTTGACCGCCGACTTGGCCGCCACATACGGCGACATGAAGGGCTGCCCCGAGTGGGTGCTGGAGGAGGAGATGTTGACGATGCGGCCCCATCCCGCCTCGATCATGTCGGGCAGCACGGCCTGCACACAGTGGAAGACGCCGTTGAGGTTGACGTCGATCACCCGCTGCCAGTCTTCGAACGAGATGTCGGTGAAGCGTTTGAAGCGCTCGAGCCCGGCCGCGTTGACCAACACCGTGACCGGTCCCAGTTGGGCCCGCACCGCCGCCAGCGCGTCGTCGATCTGCGCGCGACTGGTCACGTCGGCGGTGAACGCGAACTCGGCGTCGGATGGGGTGATGTCGATCGTGGCGACGTGTAAGCCGTCGGCGCGCAACCGTTGCGCGACAGCCAGCCCGATGCCCGAGCCACCACCGGTCACGACGGCGTTCTTCATGCCACCGCCCGAGGATCAACCATCAAGAATCGTCCTTCCGATTATGAGAACCGTACTCTCGGGATCTGCGATCCCGCAAGACAGCACCCCTATTTCATTCGCACTGGTGAGACGTTTGGGAGCCGATTGTCGCACCGTTTATCGCAGGCAGCGGGGATTCCGGTCATTTCCTTGAGTTCTCTTGTCGCGAATGTATGATTCGCCGGGGATGAGAATGAAGTTTCCATCACATTGCGCCAGATGGGACGTGTGTTGAGGAGGACGATGCAGGAAGCGACCACGGTCCCAGGAGCCGACCCGGCGGCCGACCCCGCCGCCGCGAAAGTCGACCGACGCATGTTGATAGACGGGCGGCTGCTCGAGACCTCGCGGACGTTTCCCTCTCTCAATCCCGCCACCGGCGCGGTGCTCGGTCACGCGCCCGACGCCACCGTCGCCGACGCCCAAGCGGCAGTCGCGGCGGCCCGTCGGGCGTTCGACGAAACCACCTGGGCCACCGACACCGAATTACGCATTCGCTGCCTCGAACAGTTCCATCAAGCGCTCGTCGACCATCGCGACGAACTCGCCGCCCTCACCATCGCCGAGGTCGGTGCGACGCCCGCCCTGTGCACCGGAGCGCAACTCGACCAGCCGATCGCGATCGTGCGGTACTACGCCGATCTGCTGAAGAGCTACCCGATGACCGAAGACCTCGGCAACATCGAGAGCCGCGGCATGCAACATCACCGCTGGGTGGAAAAGGAAGCCGCCGGGGTGGTGGCGGCGATCATCGCCTACAACTATCCCAACCAGCTGGCGCTGGCCAAGCTGGGACCCGCGCTGGCCGCCGGGTGCACGGTGATCCTCAAGGCGGCACCCGACACCCCGCTGATCACCCTGGCGCTCGGTGAGCTGATCGCCAACCACACCGACATCCCCGCCGGCGTCGTCAACGTGCTCAGCGGGGCCGATCCCGAGGTGGGTGCCGCACTGACCACCAGCGCCGACGTCGACATGGTCACCTTCACGGGTTCCACGCCGACCGGCAGGCGGATCATGGCGGCCGCCAGCGACACCCTCAAGCGCGTCTTCCTGGAACTGGGCGGCAAGTCCGCCGCGATCGTGCTCGACGACGGCGACTTCAACACCGCGGCGTTGTTCACCGCGTTCAGCATGGTCACCCACGCCGGGCAGGGCTGTGCGCTGACGTCGCGGCTGCTGGTACCTCGCAAGCACCACGACGAGATCGTGGAACTCGTCAAGAACAACTTCGCGCTGGTGCGCTACGGAGATCCGGCCGACCCCGCCACCTACATGGGTCCGCTGATCAGCGAGAAGCAGCGAGACAAGGTCGACGGCATGGTCAAACGCGCCGTCGAGGCCGGCGCCACGCTGGTCACCGGCGGGGAGAAGGTCGACCCCGGCTTCTTCTACACCCCGACGCTGTTGACCGACGTCGACCCGGACAGCGAGATCGCCCAGGACGAGGTGTTCGGCCCGGTGCTGGCCGTCATCGCCTACGAGGACGACGACGACGCGGTGCGCATCGCCAACAACTCCATCTACGGGTTGTCCGGTGCGGTGTTCGGCAGCCAAGACCGGGCGCTGGCCGTGGCCCGTCGCATCCGCACCGGCACGTTCTCCATCAACGGCGGCAACTACTTCAGCCCCGACAGCCCGTTCGGCGGCTACAAGCAATCGGGGATCGGACGCGAGATGGGCACCGCGGGGTTGGAGGAGTTCTTGGAGTCCAAGACGTTCGCGACGGTGGTGGACGAATGAGTAAGCCACTGGACGGAATCCGCGTCCTCGAGGTCGCGATGTACGGCTTCGTGCCGTCGGCGGGCGCCGTGCTGCGCGAGTGGGGCGCCGACGTCATCAAGGTCGAACACGCCGTGACCGGAGATCCCCAGCGCGGGCTGCGCCAGACCGGGTTGCTGCGGGTCGAAGGCGACCCCAACCCCAACATCGAACACGCCAACCGGGGCAAGCGCAGCATCGGGCTGGACATGTCGGTGCCGGAGGGCAAGGAGATCCTCCTCGACCTCGCACGGCGCGCGGACGTGTTCCTCACCAGCTTCCTGCCCGCCCACCGGCAGAAGTTCGGCATCGACGTGGACGACATCCGCGCGGTGAATCCGAAGATCATCTACGCGCGAG
This sequence comes from Mycolicibacterium pulveris, assembly GCF_010725725.1. Classification (NCBI taxonomy): domain Bacteria; kingdom Bacillati; phylum Actinomycetota; class Actinomycetes; order Mycobacteriales; family Mycobacteriaceae; genus Mycobacterium; species Mycolicibacterium pulveris. The sequence continues at coordinate 4,044,249 of NZ_AP022599.1, forward strand.
GCAGCGCGCTGGGCCCACGCGGAGAGGAGTCGGTCAAGGGCGGCTACGACATGACTGCGTTCTGGTGCCGGGCGGGCACCGCCGCCACGATCACCCCGCCGGGCACACCCGGCATGGTCGGCCCGCCCGGACCGGCCTACGGCGACACCATCTCCGGTACCAACCTCGCCGGTGGGATCGCCGCGGCGCTGCTCAAGCGGGAACGCACCGGCGAGGCATCGGTGGTCGACGTGTCCCTGCTGGGCAGCGGCCTGTGGTCGCTGGGGCATACCGTCGCGCTGACCAAGCACCTCGGCGAACGCATGGAGGCGTTTCCGCCCGGCGTGCACGGTTCGCCGATCAACCCGCTCGTCGGGCTGTACCCGACCGCGGATGACCGCTACATCTCCTTTGTGATGATGCAGCCCACCAAGTTCTGGGCCGATGTGTGCCGGCACATGGACCTCGAGGAGCTCATCGACGACCCGCGGTTCGCCACCGCCGAGTCGATCGCCGAGAACACCGAGGTCGCCGCGGAGATCCTCAAGGAGACGATGGCCAAGCGTCCGCTCGCCGAGTGGAGCGAGCGGTTCGCGACGCTGCTCGGACCGTGGGCCCCGGTGCAGGACACCCTGCAGGCCGCCGAGGATGCCCAGATCCGCGCGAACGAATACCTGGTGCAGGCCGGTGAGCTCGAACTGGTCGCGAACCCAGTGCAATTTGATGTCAAGGCTCCAGAAACCGGACCCGCGCCGGGTTTTGCAGAGCAAACTGACGAAATCTTGCTGGAACTCGGTTTGGATTGGGACCGCATCATCGAACTCAAGACAGCCGGCGCTGTCACCTAGGTAGCTGAGAGGTTCTGGATCCGCCCATGCCCCACGTCGCGTCGATCGGCACCTATCTGCCGTGCTGGGGAACACCCACACGACGGGTGCCCGGCGACGACGAGGATGCCATCACGTTGGCGGTGGAGGCAGGCCGAGCGGCGTTGCTGGCGAGCGGGGCAGTAGAACGGGTGGTGCTGGTCAGCCGCAACATGCCGATGCTGGAGAGCAGTAGCGCCGCGGTGCTGCTCGCCGGGCTGGGCCTGGATCCGGAGTTGGAGGTCGACGAACGGCTCGGTGGGGCGCCCGCGACCGTCGATGCGCTCAGCTCGGCGCGCCCGCGCACCCTGATCATCGGCAGCGACCTGGAGCCGGCCGGCGCGGCCGCGGTCCTGACCTCCGAGCGTGGTCTGAAGGTTCGCACCGCGGCCCGCATCGCGCGCAGCCTTCCGGTGCGCACGCGCAAGGGGACCGGCGATGTGCACGACTATGGCGACCCCCGGTTACTGCACGAGCGCGGACTCATGGCTTCGTTGGATGCGGCCTGGTTGGACACCCCCGCCGCTGTGGCCGGCGTGGATCATGACCGCGCGGTGGAGCTGAGCGTCGGTGATCCCCCGCCGCTGCCGACCACCGGCGCGAGCTCGAGCCTGTTCGCGCTCGCCGGGATGGCCGAACGAGGCGTGACGGGCCCGTTGGTGGCGGTCGAACAAGCCACGCTGTCGGGTATCAGTGTCTCCGACGGGATGGCCGAACTGCACCGCCGCGAGCCAACGGCGCGGCCGATGCCTGACGGCCAGTACGTCACCGACGCGGACCTGCCGATCTCCCTGGCCGCCTACGAGCGGGCCTTTGAGGCCAAAACCCGTTGGGAAGCCGGGAAGTTCGCGGACAGCGACACGCTGGACTTTCCGCCGCGGTACCGGCTGGCAGACGACGGCGCCCTGTCCACCGGCTACGAGCTGGTGCCCCTGCCCAGGACGGGCACGGTGTACACCGAGACCACGGTGCAGATGCCGGTGCCCGGGCTTCGCACGCCCTACTCGCTGGTGATCGTCGAGCTCGACGGCGTCGGGGTCCGTGCGCTGGTCAAGGTGACCGGGGCAGTGCCGGGCACGGTGGACATCGGCACGCGTGGCCGGTTGGCGTTGCGTCGCGTGGCGGTGCGCTCCGGGGTGCCCGACTACGGCTACATGTTCGAGCCGGAGCAGGCGGCGGCATGAGGGACCGAAGGCGAGCGCGAGCGAGGATCGCAGCGAAGCGAGGACCGGAACGAGCGGGAGCCGAGGCATGAGGACCCGAAGGCGAGCGCGAGCGAGGATCGCAGCGAAGCGAGGACCGGAACGAGCGGGAGCCGAGGCATGAGGACCCGAAGGCGAGCGCGAGCGAGGATCGCAGCGAAGCGAGGACCGGAACGAGCGGGAGCCGAGGCATGAGGACCCGAAGGCGAGCGCGAGCGAGGATCGCAGCGAAGCGAGGACCGGAACGAGCGGGAGCCGAGGCATGAGGAACGTCGCGATCGTCGGCGCCGGAATGACGGCCTTCGGCGAGCATTTCGCGCTCGGTATCAAGGACCTGCTGCCGATGGCGTTCGCCGAGTGCGCGGCCAGCGTGGACAAGGGCGTGGCGAAGCAGGACCTGCAGGCGGCGTGGTTCGGTGCGATGGGCACCGCCGACGGGTTTCCCGCCGGTATCCTCGCCGACACTCTGGGATTGCCCGATCTGCCGGTGACCCGGGTGGAAAACTCGTGCGCCACAGGCAATGACGCCGTGCGCAACGCGCTGTTCGCCGTCGCCTCGGGCGCATACGACGTCGCCCTGGTCATGGGGGCCGACAAGCTGCGCGACACCACCTCGGCGGAGATGGTGTGGGAATGGGAGTCGATGACGCGCGACATGGCATGGGACTACGCCCTCGGGCTGGTCTCGCCGGCCGGGTTCGCGCTGCATGTTCGCCGCTACCTGCACGAGTCGCCCGCGACACGCGAACACCTCGCCATGGTGGCGGTGAAGAACCACCGCCACGGCGTCAACAACCCCAAGGCGCGACTGCGGTTCGAGATCACCATCGAGCAGGCCCTTGAGGCGCCGGTGATCGTCACCCCCTTCGGGTTATACGACTGTGCCCCGCAGAGTGACGGCGCCGCAGCGCTGATCCTGGCGGCCGAAGACGTGGTCGACCGCTTCACCGACCGGCCGGTGTGGGTCAGAGGAGTGGGCCTGGGCCTGGATTCGGTGATGCACCAGCACAAGCCGGATATGACGACGTTTCCCGCGACGGTCCGGGCGGCCAAGCAGGCATTCGCGATGGCAGGCATGACGCCCGCCGACATCGACGTGGCCGAAGTTCACGATTTCTTTACAGGCATCGAGTTGATCAGCTATGAAGATCTGGGCTTCGCGGAGCGATTCGGCGGCTACAAGCTCATCGAGACCGAAGTCACCAGTGTTGGCGGCGCATTGCCGGTCAACCCCAGCGGCGGACTGAAGGCCAAGGGCCACCCGCCCGGGGCCACCGGCGTCGCGCAATGCGTGGAGCTTTTCCAACAGCTCCGTGGGGAGGCGGTCAACCAGGTGGACGGAGCGCGAATCGCCTTGGCGCACAATATCGGGGGCCCGACGGCCGTGTCCGCCGTCACGATCCTGGAGGGAGCCGGTGATGGCTGTTAGGGGTCCGGAGCGGTGGGCGGTGGGGTTGCCGCGGGTGCGGGATTTGTCGGGGCCGATGGCGGCTGTGGGTGGGTTGTTTGCGATGTCGGCTGATGCGGTGCGGTTTGTGTTTCGGCGGCCGTTTCAGTGGCGGGAGTTTTTGGAGCAGTGTTGGTTTATTGCTCGGGTGGCGTTGGCGCCGACGTTGTTGGTGGCGATTCCGTTTACGGTGTTGATCAGTTTCACGCTCAATATTTTGTTGCGGGAGTTGGGTGCGGCGGATTTATCGGGTGCGGGGGCGGCGTTTGGTGCGGTGACGCAGGTGGGGCCGATCGTGACGGTGTTGATCGTGGCTGGGGCGGGGTCGACGGCGATTTGTGCGGATTTGGGGTCGCGCACGATTCGTGAGGAGATCGACGCGATGGAGGTGCTGGGTATTGATCCGGTGCAGCGGTTGGTGACGCCGCGGATGTTGGCCTCGGGGTTGGTGGCGTTGTTGCTCAACAGTTTTGTGGTGGTCATCGGGATTTTGGGTGGCTACATGTTTTCGGTGTTTATTCAGGATGTGAATCCAGGGGCGTTCGCGGCGGGGATCACGTTGTTGACCGGGGTGCCTGAGGTGGTCATCAGTTGTGTGAAGGCGGCGTTGTTTGGGTTGATCGCGGGGTTGGTGGCCTGTTATCGGGGGTTGACGATTACCGGGGGTGGGGCCAAGGCGGTGGGTAATGCGGTCAACGAGACGGTGGTGTATGCGTTTATGGCGTTGTTCGTGATCAATGTGGTGGTCACGGCCATCGGTATTCGGATGACGGCGGGGTAGGGCGCGCTGATGGGCACGATGACGATTTTGCGCTCCACGTATCCGCGGTTGACGCGGTCGGTGCGTCGGCCGGTGGATGTGTTGGGCCGTATCGGCGATCACATGTTGTTTTATCTGCGGGCGTTGGGTGGGATTCCGCACGCTTCGGTGCATTTCCGTAAGGAGATCGTGCGGTTGATCGCGGAGATCTCGATGGGTGCGGGCACGTTGGCGATGATCGGCGGCACGGTGGCGATCGTGGGGTTTTTGACGTTGGCCGCGGGTGGCACGTTGGCGGTGCAGGGCTATTCGTCGTTGGGTGATATCGGGATTGAGGCGTTGACCGGGTTTTTGGCGGCGTTTATCAATGTGCGGATTGCTGCGCCGGTGGTGGCGGGCATCGGGTTGGCGGCCACGTTCGGGGCTGGGGTGACTGCGCAGTTGGGGGCGATGCGCATCAACGAGGAGATCGATGCGTTGGAGTCGATGGCGATTCGGCCGGTGGAGTATTTGGTGTCCACGCGCATCATCGCCGGGATGTTGGCGATCACCCCGTTGTATTCGATCGCGGTGATTTTGTCGTTTGTGGCCAGTCAGTTCACCACGGTGGTGTTGTTCGGTCAGTCCGGTGGGCTGTATGACCATTATTTCGATACGTTTTTGAATCCGATTGACTTGTTGTGGTCGTTTCTGCAGGCGGTGTTGATGGCGATCACGATCTTGTTGATCCACACCTATTTCGGCTATTTCGCCTCCGGCGGACCGTCGGGGGTGGGGGTCGCGGTCGGTAACGCGGTACGCACCTCACTGGTCGTGGTGGTCTCGGTGACCCTGCTGGTCTCGCTGTCGGTATACGGCTCCAACGGCAACTTCAACCTGTCGGGATAGGGCCGCCGCTGATGAATCAAGGTGCTCTGCGTCCCCTGACCGGGTTGGCGATGGTCGTCGCGATCGTGGCGGTCATCGGCCTGGCCGTCGCATTGTTCCGCGGTGACTTCACCAAAACCGTTCCCGTCACCGTCATCTCGGACCGCGCCGGGCTGGTGATGAACCCCGAAGCCAAGGTGAAGATGCGGGGTGTGCAGGTCGGTAGCGTCAAGTCGATCACCGAGCGTGCAGACGGCACGGCCGAGCTGACCCTCGACATGGATCCGTCGCAACTGCACCTCATCCCCGAGAACGTCGACGTCGAAATCGCGTCATCGACCCTGTTCGGCGCGAAGTTCGTGCAACTCGACGCCCCGCAGCAGCCGTCGCAGAAGACGCTGCGCGCCGGCCAGGTGCTCCAGGGCCAGCACGTCATGGTCGAAGTCAACACCGTCTTCCAGCAACTGGTCACGGTGCTGGACAAGATCGAGCCCGCCAAACTCAATGAGACACTCGGTGCGATCGCCACGGCGTTCAACGGGCGCGGTCAGAAGATCGGCCAGACCCTGGTCGACTTCAACGCGCTGCTGGCCAAGATCGAACCGAGCCTGCCGAACCTGTCCCACGACATCGAAGCGGCCGTGCCGACCCTGGACGCCTACGGCGATGCCGCACCCGATCTGCTCGCCACGATTCGCAGCACCACCGAAGTGGGCAACTCGATCGTCGAGGAACAACAGAACCTCGACGAGTTCCTGCTCAGCACAATCGGTCTGGCCGACGTCGGCAACGACGTGATCGGTACCAACTCCGAGGGCATCGCCGATGTGACACATGTGCTCGTGCCCACTACCACGCTGCTCAACGAGTATCGAAAGTCGGTGTGGTGCGGTATCGGCGGCCTTGTCCCGTTCGCGAAATCCCCGCCGCAGTATTCGGGAGTCCTTGTGAGCGCCGGTCTCACGCTCGGTGTCGAACGCTATCGCTATCCCGGGGATCTGCCGAAGGTCGCCGCAAGCAGCGGCGGTGCCGACTTCTGTGAGGCCCTCGGGCTGCCCGAACTGCCGCCGAACTTCGTGCCGCCGTTGCTGGTCGGCGACGTCGGCTCCAACCCCGCCCAGTACGGAAACTCGGGCATCCTGCTGAACTCCGAGGGGCTCAAGAACTGGCTGTTCGGCCCGCTTGACGGACCGCCACGAAACACCGCTCAGATCGGAATGCCGGGATGACGCGATCGACCAGCACACTGATCAAGTTCGGAGTATTCGCCGTCGTGATGGCGGTGCTGACCGCGTTCCTGTTCGTCGTGTTCAGCGAGTCCAGAACCGGTTCGACCGACAAGTATTCGGCCGTCTTCACCGACGCCTCGCGACTCGAGGCGGGGGATACCGTGCGCATCGCCGGCGTTCGCGTCGGCACCGTCCGCGGGGTGTCGTTGCAGCCCGACAAGAAGGTTCTGGTGTCGTTCGACACCGACCGCAACACCAAGCTGACCACGAACACCAAGGCGGCGATCCGCTATCTGAACCTGGTCGGAGACCGCTACCTCGAGCTGGTCGACACCCCAGGCGCGGCGCAGATCCTGCCGGCAGGCGGCCAGATCCCTGCGACCCGCACGGCTCCGGCGCTCGACCTCGATCTGCTCCTCGGTGGCCTCAAACCCGTTATCCAGGGCCTGAATCCGCAAGACGTCAACGCGCTGACCGGTGCGCTGGTGCAGATCCTGCAGGGCCAAGGCGGCACGCTGGAGTCGCTGTTCTCCAAGACGTCCTCATTCACCAACTCGCTGGCCGACAACAACCAGGTCATCGAGCAATTGATCGACGAGTTGCGCACCGTGCTGGATACCCTGGCCGACGACGGTGAGGAGTTCTCCGGGGCGATCGACCGGCTCGAGCAACTGGTCAGCGGACTGTCCTCGGATCGCGACCCGATCGCCACCGCCATCGACTCGTTGGACAGCGGCACGGCGTCGTTGGCCGACTTGTTGGGCCGCGCGCGGGAACCGCTTGCGGGCACAGTTGATTCGCTGGACCGGCTGGCTCCGCTGGTCAACAACGACCTGCCGCGCTTGGACGCCACCATCCAACGTCTGCCGGAGATCTACCGCAAGCTCGCGCGGGTGGGCTCCTACGGTGCGTTCTTCCCGTACTACATCTGCGGGGTCAGCTTCCGGGCGAGTTCTCTCGAAGGTGAGACCGTGGTCTTCCCCTGGATCAGACAAGAGCAGGGAAGGTGCGTGGACGAGTAGATGCAGAAGTACCGCGGATCCCGACTGATCAGGGCAGGCTTCATCGGCGTCGTCTTGATCGTGCTCATCATTGCCGTTGGGCTGCAGCCCGAACGGCTGTATCAATGGGCCACCTCGCTGCGTTATCAAGCACTGTTCACCGAAGCCGGTGGACTCGCCGTCGGCAACGATGTGACGGTGTCCGGCATCAAGGTCGGCTCGGTCTCGTCGATCGAACTCGAGAACGGCGACGCGCTGGTGAGTTTCACCATCGACGGCCGCTACGCGCTGGGCTCGGACAGCACCGCGCACATCCGTACCGGCACGCTTCTCGGTGAGCGCGTCTTGGCGTTGGAGTCGAAGGGCACAGGCACCCTCGACCGTCGCGAGGTGATTCCGATCACGCGCACATCCTCGCCGTATTCGTTGACCGACGCCGTCAGCGACTTGGCAGCCAACACCGCCGCGACGGACACCCAGGCACTCAACCAGTCCCTCGACACGTTGGCGGAGACGCTCGATCAGATCGCCCCGCAGCTCGGGCCGACGTTCGACGGATTGTCGCGGCTGTCGCAGTCACTCAACAACCGCAACGAGAGCCTTGCCGAGTTGTTGCGGACGGCAGGCGACGTGACGGGAATCTTCGCCGAACGCAGCCAGCAGGTCAACGCGTTGATCCTCAACGCCAACGACCTGCTCGGAGTCGTCAACGAGCGCCGTCATGCGATCAGCCGGTTGCTCGCCAACACCGCGACGGTGTCGCGAGAACTCACCGCCGTGGTCGGCGACAACGAGGAGCAGTTGTCCCCGATTCTGCAGCACCTCAACGAGGTCACCGCGATGTTGGAGAAGAACAGCGACAACCTCGCCAAGATGCTGCCCGGTGCGGCGAAATACTATCTGACACAAGGCGAAATCGTTTCCAACGGTGCCTACTACAATGCCTTGGTCCCGAACATGATCCCGCTGCCGCCGGACATTCTCCAGCCGTTCCTGGACTACGCCTTCGGCTTCCGTCGCGGTGTCGACGCCGGCCAGCCCCCGGACAACGCCGGCCCGCGCGCTGAGATCCCGTTCCCCGTCAACAGCATTCCGCAGCCAGGAGACCTTCCTCATGATGGCAACCCGTAAGCGGTTGGTGGCCGGTACGGCGATCCTGCTGGCCATCGGACTGGTCGCCGGTGCGGTCTACCTCGTCCGCCAGGTGTTCTTCGGCCCGTACACCATCACGGCCTACTTCCCGACGGCGACCGCCATCTACCCGGGTGACGAGGTGCGCGTGTCGGGTGTGGTAGTCGGCACCATCGAGTCGATCAGGCCCGAGGGCACCCAGACCAAGATGGTTCTCAAGGTCGACCGCGACGTCCCGGTCCCCGCCGATGCCAAGGCCGTGATCGTCGCGCAGAACCTGGTGGCCGCCCGGTACGTTCAGCTCACCCCCGCTTACCGAAAAGGCGACGGTCCGACCATGCAAGACGGTGCGGTGATCGGCATCGACCGCACCGCGGTTCCGGTCGAGTGGGATGAGATCAAGACCCAGTTGATGCGGCTGGCAACGGAACTGGGGCCGGAGACGGGTGTGTCGGACACGTCGGTGTCGCGGTTCATCGACAGCGCGGCGAACGCACTGGGTGACGGCAACGGCGAAAAGCTTCGTGAGACGCTGGCTCAGCTGTCCGGTGCCGCACGGATTTTCGCCGAGGGCAGCGGCAACATCGTCGACGTCATCAAGAACCTGCAGACTTTCGTCAGCGCCCTGCGGGACAGCAAGCAGCAGATCGTGCTGTTCGAGAACCGACTCGCCACCCTGAGCAGCGTGCTCGACCAGAGCAGGTCCGATCTGGACGCCGCGGTCTCCGAGCTGTCGGTCGCGATGGGGGAAGTGCAGCGGTTCGTCGCGGGCACCCGCGCTCAGACCGTCGAGCAGGTCGAACATCTGGCCAACCTGACGCAGATTCTCGTCGACCACGAGATGGACCTCAAGAACGTTCTTCACATCACGCCGAACGCGATCGCCAACTTCCAGAACATCTACTACCCGAACGGCGGCGCGGTGACCGGGGCGTTCTCGATCACCAACTTCTCCAGCCCGGTGCTGTTCTTCTGCAGCATGATCGGCGCCGTCGCGAACACCACCGCGCCCGAGACGGCAAAACTCTGCGCGAACTACCTCGGCCCGGCGCTGCGCCTGCTCAACTTCAACCAGATCCCGTTGCCGATCAACGCCTACCTGCGGCCCGCGGTCAGCCCCGACCGGATCATCTACACCGACCCGAAGCTCGCGCCCGGCGGTGCCGGTCCCGGTGATCTTCCCGAACCGCCACCGACGGTGTCTGCCTACACCGGCATGGGCGATGTGCCGCCGCCGCCAGGATGGGGCGCTCCACCCGGACCACGCGGGCTATATGTGCCGGACAACGACGGACCCGCCATTCCGTCGCCGGCGTTGTTCCCCGGCGCACCGATTCCGGGTCCGCCCCACATCATCTCGAACATCCCGGCGCAGCCGCCGACCGTCGAGGGGATGCTGATGCCGCCGAGTTCGGCGCCCGGCGCGCCGCCCGCGCCCGTGCCGCCGGATGCCCCCCTGTTGCCGGCCGAAGGGACGCCGCCGTCATGATCAGCGGGATCAAGCGATTGACCGTCGTCGGGTCGTGCGTTGCCATGGCCTTGACCGGGTGTTCGTTCCAGGGCATCAACTCGCTGCCGTTGCCCGGAGTGGTCGGCCGCGGTCCGGACGCGGCGACCTACAACGTCGAGGTCGCCAATGTCGCGACGCTGGAGTCGAATTCGCCGGTCATGATCGACGACGTCGTGGTCGGCAGCGTCGGCAAGATGACCGTCGACGACTGGCACGCCAACGTGGAGATCTCGGTGAAACCCGACGTGGTGATCCCCGCCAACGCGGTCGCGACGGTAGGGCAGACCAGCCTGTTGGGCTCCATGCACCTGGCGCTCAACCCGCCGCTCGGCGAAGAGCCGCGGGGCCGACTGGAACCTGGCGCCACCATTCCGCTCAACGCGTCATCGACCTATCCCTCCACCGAACGCACGCTGTCGTCGCTGTCGATGGTCGTCAACGGGGGCGGGCTGGGCCAGATCGGCGACATCATCCACAACTTCAGCGCCGCGGTGTCCGGACGCGAAACCGAGATCCGCGAGTTGCTCGGCCGGCTCGACAACTTCATCGGTGTCCTCGACACCCAACGCGACGACATCATCGCCACCATCGAGCAGTTGAATAGGGTCGCAGGCACTTTCGCCGGGCAGCGCGACGTAATCGACCGCGCGCTCAAGGAACTCCCGCCGGCCATCGACGTGCTGATCAAGGAGCGGCCGAACCTGACCACCGCACTGCAGAAACTCGGCCAGTTCGGTGACACGGCCACGACGCTGGTCAACAACGCTGGCGACGATCTAGTGAAGGATCTGGAGAACCTGGGCCCGGCGCTCGACGCGATCGCTGACATCGGTCCTGATTTGAACCTGGCGCTGTTGTGGGCCACCGCATTTCCCTACGGCCCGACCTTCGCCGACCGGATCACCAGGGGTGACTACATCAACCTGTACGCCACGTTCGACCTGACCTATCCGCGGCTGAAGAAGACGCTGCTGCTGGGCACCCGATGGGGGGACGAGAACGCGAAGCTCATCCCCGCCCCCGGCGACCCGTACTGGGCGAACTACTCCTACAGCCCGATGACGCTCGGTGTCGCGCCGCCGCCCGCCGGGCTTCCACGCGTGCCCGAAGCACCGCCGGCTGAACCGGCACCGCAGGTGAACGGACCGTTGCTGCCCGTGCTGCCCCCGCCGCCCGCCGCTCCGTGGCTACCGTCGGCACCGGTGACCACGTCGGCCCAAATCTTCGCCGGGCCCTACGGCGCCGAGGCGCCGGCTGAAGCTGAATTGCCGGCCCCGCCGGCGGGAGGCGGTGGCTGACGATGCTGACCCGTTTCGTCCGAAATCAGCTGATCATCTTCACGATCGCGTCGATCATCGGCGTCACCGTGATGGCGTTCGTCTACATGCAGGTGCCGACCCTTCTCGGTGTCGGCCGGTTGACTGTGAAGCTGGAACTGCCGGCCGCGGGCGGCCTCTATCGCTTCGGCAACGTGACCTACCGGGGCGTGCAGATCGGCAAGGTCACGTCGGTGGCACTGACCGAGACGGGCGCGGAAGCGACGCTGTCGCTGGACACCTCGCCGAAGATCCCCGCGGACCTGCAGGCCGAGGTGCGCAGCGTCTCGGCGGTCGGTGAGCAGTATGTGGACCTGCGCCCCCGCACCGACTCCGGGCCATACCTGCAGAACGGGTCGGTGATCCCCGTGGAGGACACGACGATCCCGCAGGAAGTGGCGCCGATGCTCGACCAGGTGAGCAAGCTGGTCGACAGCATCCCCGGCGACCGGATCTCCGACCTGCTCGACGAGTCGTTCAAGGCGTTCAACGGCGCGGGCCCCGATCTTCAGTCGCTGCTCGATTCCGCCGCCACCATCACCGGCGACGCCAACGCCGTCTCCGACCAGACGCGCGCACTCATCGATGACAGTGGCCCCCTGCTGGATTCCCAGGTTGAGAGCGCCGACGCGATCCGGACGTGGGCGCGCAGCCTGGCCGGCGTCACCGACCAACTCCAGCAGAACGATCCGGAGATACGCGCCGTGCTGCAGCGTGGACCCGGCTTCGCCCAAGAGGTTTCGCGGCTTCTCACCGAGGTGAAGCCGACGCTGCCGATCCTCTTGGCGAACCTCACCACCGTGGGCCAGGTGCTGGCCACCTACAATCCGGCACTCGAACAGCTGCTCGTCATCTTCCCCGGCATCATCGCGGCCCAGCAGTCGTTCGGGCTTCCGACGAACAACCCCACCGGGCTGCCGTCCGGTGACTTCGCGTTGACCATCGGCGACCCGCCGGCGTGCACGGTGGGCTTCCTCCCGCCGTCGCAGTGGCGTAGTCCCGAGGACATGACGACGGTGGACACCCCGGAGGGGTTGTACTGCAAGCTGCCTCAGGACTCGCCGATCAGCGTGCGCGGTGCACGCAACTACCCGTGCATCGAGCATCCCGGAAAGCGTGCACCCACAGTCCAACTCTGCGACGACCCCAAGGGCTATCAGCCGTTGGCCATGCGTCAGCACTACACAGGTCCGTACCCGATCGACCCGAACCTCATCTCGCAGGGCTATCCGGTCGATGACCGGGTGGACTTCCAGGAGCGCATCCACGCGCCGATCGAGGGCACGCCGCTGCCGCCGGGCGCGGTTCCGAAAGGAAAGCCACCGGTTTCACCGCCTGGTACGCAGGGGACCCCGGTGGTGCCCGTGCCGCCCGCTCCGCCGCCGCCACCTCCCGCCCCGGACGGTGCTGTGCCCGCGGTGCCAAGCGCGCACAGCGCCAACGGTTCAGCAGGGCCGTCGGTCACCGTCGCCACCTATGACCCGCAGACGGGTCACTACATGACGCCAGACGGCCGGCTGGAGCAGGCGGCGAACGTCGCAGCGGGACAGCCCAAGTCGTGGCAGGACATGCTGCCGAGTTGATTAGGAGATCTTCTCCATGCGCACGGGCAGCTCGATGACGACGGGCTTGTTGACCCCGCACGCACCGCTGGGCGCCTTCGTCTGATTGCGGCCGCCGAAGATTGTCATGTTCTTCGTCTGTCGTTCGTTGTTGGCGGGATTGATGCCCCACAGGATGAACTTCTGATGGCCCGGGGCGAAGCTGCCGTCGGGGCACGGTACCCAGTTGGGAATCTCGTGGTCGACGTACCAGAAGTCGTCGAGGCGCGCCGTGCCGGTCCAGCCCCGGTCGCTGACCACGGTGCCGGTGCATTCGATCGGGCTCACGCAATCGGTGGAGACGGTCCAGGTTTCGATCACCGTCTCCTGGTCGATCAGCACCTCGTTGGTGCGGGCCCACTCGCCGTCTGACATCACCCGGTAGGTGCCGTTGAGTTCGACGCCGAAGTCCGACGCCTGCGCCGGCGTTGCCGCGCTTACACTCCCGAGCACGACACCGCTCGCCACCACGGCCGCTGACGCCAGATTCACCGCACGGAGTTCACGCATACCTCAGCCTAACGCGGTCGTGGTAGTTGTCTTCTTCGAAGGCGAGAATTTCGTTCCCAGGCATGTGAAAATAGCGTCGTGCGATCCATCGGTGCAGTGCTGGCAGCCTTGGCAACGGTCGGTATGGGCGTCGCTGCGCCGCCGGCGTCGGCTCAGCCGCCACCACCGCCGGTGGCCGAATGCAATGAGCCGTCCTGCACGCCCGGTATCGCGCCCGGCATCGTGCTCGGGTCGTACTGCAGCAACACCACCCACTACGTGTTCGGCGTGACGTCGTGGGGCAGGTTGGTGTTCTGCGGTTCGCCGCGCCGATACGAACCTCGTTGGTTCCGCTCACCGGAGATGCACGGCGTCAAGAACGAGGGCGAGCTGTGTCCGGGACTGGACGGCGACGTCGCCCAAGCGCCAGACGGCCTTTTCCTCAGCTGTCTGTCGCGGGACGGCCGAGCCGCATGGGAGTACGGCGGCAACGCCTAGGTTTTCTCCCCGCCGAACAGACGCGAAAACCCCCGGTCGTGGTGACTTCCGGGGGTTTTGGCGTCTGCTCGCGCGATGGGAGCTCAGCCCGCGGGCGTGAACTCGATGTTCAGCTCGGTGAGCCCACGCAGGATGAACGTCGGCTCGTACTCATATCGCCGCGCCTCGATCGGGCCGTGCTTCTCCTCGCTGATGGTGATGTCGGCCATCCGGTCCAGGATCCGTTCGATCGAGACCCGGCCCTCGACCCGTGCCAGCGGTGCGCCGGGGCAGGAGTGAATACCGCGGCTGAATGCGATGTGCTCGCGGACATTGCGTCGATCCAGCCTGAATTCATGCGGATCGTCGAAGCGTTCGGGGTCGCGGTTGGCGGCGCCCGGGCTGACCATCACCGTCGTACCGGCCGGCACAGGGGTGTCGCCGAGACTAGTTGTCTTGCGGGCCAACCGGAACACGCTCTTCACCGGGCTGTCCATCCGCAGGCATTCCTCGATGAAGACCGGGATGAGGCTGCGGTCCTGACGAAGCTGGTCCTGGATGTCGGGCCGGTCGCCGAGGATGCGCAGCGCGGCGCCGAGCAGTTTCGCGGTGGTCTCCTGGCCGGCGGCGAACAGGAACGTCGCGGTGCGGACGACGTCGACCACTTCCGGGGTCGAGCCGTCCGGGTACTTCGCGGTCGCGATGGAGGTGAGCACGTCGTCGCGCGGAGATTCCCGACGCTCCTCGATGTAGCGGACGAATTTCTCGTCCGCCCACGCCAGTGGGTTCTCGGCGATCACCTCGTGGTCGAGGGAGCCGACGTTGGTACCGGGCCGCTCGGCTCCGAACGCCTCGCGGAACTCCTCGTGGTCGGACTCCGGAACACCGAGCAGGTCGGCTACCACCAACAGGCTGAACGGCTTGGCGTATGCGGCCAGAAATTCACACTTGCCGTCGGCGATGAACTCGTCGATGTGGCGATCGGCCAGCCGCCACATGAAGTCTTCGTTCTCCTTGAGCCGCTTGGGGGTCAGCAGCCGCGAAAGGATGGAGCGCGCGTCGGTATGCTGCGGTGCGTCCATCGTCACCATGTGCTCGAACATCGGGATCTCGGTGCGGTGCTTTTCGATCAGCCCGCTGATGTCGTCACCCTCGGGCGTGAACGGCAGCGGCGTGAACGGGCCCATCACCGCGACGCACGACGAGTAGTTCTCGCTGTCCTTGTAGACGGAGTTGGCGGCCTCCCAACCGGTGACCGCCAGCACGCCGTTGGTGATCGGACAGCACACCGGATCCTTCGCGCGCACGTGGTCGTAGTACGGGTGCGGATCGGGGACCAGCGAGGGATCGGTGAAGTAGTCGACGGAGTCGAAGTCGGTGGTCATGTGAAGCGCTTCCTTCCGGAACCCGTGGTCTCTGCGGTGGTTTTTCGGCGCATGCGCGCGGGAACGACATATGCTGAGCATCTGCTTAGCATGGCGGTAGAGTCGTGGTCAAGGGTGACAACGCCGGGGCGCGTCTAACATCTGCGTTTCGGGGTTCGACTGACACAGTGGGGAGTTGCGATGGCATCGGGGCGCAGGATCGGGGCGCCGGACGCGAAGAATCGCGGCGTCCTGATCGACGCCGCCGAGCAGCTGCTGCTCGAGGAGGGCTACGCCTCGGTCACCTCGCGCCGGGTCGCCGAGAAGGCGGGGCTGAAGCCGCAACTCGTGCACTACTACTTCCGCACCATGGAAGACCTCTTCCTGGCGGTGTTCCGGCGCATGGCCGAGGCGGGGCTGGAGGTGCTGTCGAACGCGCTGGCTTCGCCGCAGCCGCTGTGGGCGCTGTGGCGATTCAGTACCCGGCCGGAGGCCACCCGGCTGACCATGGAGTTCATGGGGCTGGCCAACCACCGAAAGGCGCTGCGCGACGAGATCGTCTACTTCGCCGAACGCTTCCGAGACGAACAGAACAAGGCGATCGAGGCCGCCCTTGCGCGCTACGGCGTCGAATCCAACGACGTGCCGCCGGTGGTCTGGACGATGTTCGCCACGAGCGTGTCGCAGGCCCTCGTGGTCGAACGTGCGCTGGGCATGACGACCGGGCACGCCGAAATTTTGAAGTTCTGCGAGGAATGGCTCCGGCGCCTCGAGGGCGAACCGCTTGACGTCGAGGGGTCCGGCGATCACCAGTTGCGGATCGAGCAGAGCGCGCCCCGTGGTCCGGCGTCGGTGGCCACGACGACGCCGTCGACCGCGAGTACGCAGTGAATGTTCGGCGTTTGAGTCGACCGTCCGCTGGTCGCGGTGACCATGGCCCACTCGTTGGGGTTGGCCAGCATGACATCGAGCACCCACTGCTGGTCCGGGCCGACGTGGGCCTCGGCCTTGGGGCTGTAGACGTACGGATTGTGGCTGTAGTCCGCCCAATTGGGCGGATCGGTGTCGCGATAGTAGATCGAGACGTTGAACGGTTGCTCGGCGAACACGGTGTACTTGACGTTGTGCAGCACCGGCGGCGGCGGTGGTGGCTGGGCATGGGCGACGCCACCGGCGACCGTGACGCCCGCGCCCGCGACGGCCATCGCCGCCAACACGCGCAGGGGACGTCGTGCAGCGCTGAACAGACGTACCGACCGGAACATCATTTGCCGGATCTTAGAGCGATATTTCCGCCACCGAGGCGGAATCGCGTTGTGCATCAAGTTGTCAGGATCGTCGCGGACGCGGTGCCCGGCGCGCCGTAGACCTGTGCAAGCCCCACCCGCGGGGTACCCGGCACCTGGCGCTCGCCGGCCTCGCCACGCAACTGGCGCACCAGTTCGTGTACCTGCCGAAGCCCCGAGGCTCCGATCGGTTCACCGTTGGCGATCAGGCCACCGTCGGTGTTGATCGGCATCGAACCGCCGATTTCGGTGGCGCCGTCGGCCAGCAGCTTCTCCTGTTCACCGTCGGCGCACAGCCCGGTCTCCGCCATGTGGATCACCTCGGCGCCCGCGTCGGTGTCCTGCAACTGTGCGATGTCGACGTCCTCGGGCCCGATACCCGCCGCCTCGTACGCGGCCCTGGCGGCATACACCGTCGGCGACGAATCCTCGTCCAGTGGAGCCGATGTCGCGTGCACCTCGTAGGCGCCGTAGGTGCGCGTCCGAATCTCGCTGGCGCGCACGTAAACCGGCTTGTCGGTGAACTTGTGCGCTATTTCGCCACGGCACATGATCACCGCGGCAGCGCCTTCGTCGGGCGCACAGAACATGTACTGGGTCAGCGGGTAGTTCAGCACCGCGGAGTTGAGAATCTCCTCCTCGGAGATCGGCTTGCGGCGGAACGCATTCGGGTTGCGTTCACCGTTGCGGAAGTTCTTGGCGGCCACCTTGGCCAGCGTCGCCTGGCTGATGTTGTGGTCGTGGATGTACTTGTTGGCCTTCATGCCGAAGAACTTGGTGGTGACGAACTGTCCGTTCTCGGCGTACCACTGTGGCAGCGCCAGCTTGGCCGGGTCATCGGTGAACGCGCCGCGCGGATGCTTGTCCAGGCCGACCGCGATGCCGATGTCGTACTTGCCGAGCCGGATGGTGTCGGCGGTCTGCTGGATCGCGCTGGCGGCCGTCGCGCACGCGTTGAACACGTTGGTGAACGTGATGCCGGTCAGCCCGACCAGGCGGGTGACGGCATCGGGATTGGATACCTCGTAGCTGCCGCCGAAGCCGAACTGGATGTCCTTCCACTCCACCCCGGCGTCGGCGAGCGCGGCCTGGATCGCCTCCGCGCCCATTTCCATCGCCGTCTTGTCGAACCGGCCGAACGGGTGTAGGCCCACGCCGATGATCGCGACGTCGTTTGTTGCGGTGCTCATGGCCTCGGCTCCTCCTAGACCGGCTTGAAGGCGAAGGTGACGACCTCGTTGCCGTCGTCGTCAGTGGTGAACGGCACCATCGTCAGCTCGACATCCATGCCGAACTGCAACTTGGCCGGGTCGTTCTCGGTGAGCCGGCCTTCCACGCGGATGATGTCGTCGAGTTGGACGAGGCCGACCCCGAACGGAACGAAATCCTTACCGGTGGGGCCTTTGTACGGCGGCCCGGGCGGAAAGCCCTGCGTCGTCCACGCCACCAGCGTGCCGCGACGGGGCAGCTTGACTTCTGACATCTGGGCGGCGCTGCACTTGGGGCAGCGCGGCTGCACCGGGAACGTGGTGGCCCCGCACGCCCCGCAGGTGCTTCCGATCAGTTGCGGGTTCTCGTCTGGCCACGTGGAGATTTCCGGCGCGAGCGCGATCTGCTGGGTAGACACGGATTGACCATAATTGGAAATGACGTTCTCGTCTAGAGAGAACAAGTGCTAGCCTGCCGGCGTGGACGCCGACAAAGCGGAGATCGCCGAGGTGCTGATCCGCTACGCCACCGGGATCGACTTCAAGGACTGGGCGCTGTTCCGAACCTGCTGGACCGACCAGGTCGACATCGACTACGGCGACCTCGGCACGTTCACCGACGCCGACGCGTTCACCGACTTGATGAAGCAGATCCACGACCCGATGGGCCAGACCTATCACCGGATCTCCAACATCGTCGTCGACCTCGACGGGGATCGGGCCACGGCGCGGTCCTATGTACGCGCGGTGCTCCAGGCGGTGCCCGGCGATTCGAACAGCTGGATCGATGCGCTCGGCCACTACGACGACGAGCTCACCCGTACCGCCGACGGATGGCGAATCATCAAGCGCACCACCAACATTGCGCGGGTGATGAGCGGCGCCGGCACCGCACCGTGAGCATGCGTGCAGTCGTGCTGAGAGACGGGAAGCTGGCCGTGCGGGAGACCGCGGATCCGCAGCCCGGCCCCGGCGAGCTGCTGATCCGGCCACTGTCCGCCGCGATCTGCGCGTCGGATGTGCACTACATGGATCACCCGCACTCGGCTCCGCGTTTCGTCTGGGACTCGAACCGCGACACCGTGATGGGTCACGAGTTCGTCGGCGAAGTCGTCGGCCACGGACCGGACTGCTCGGATGCCTTTCCGATCGGCAGCCGGGTGACGAGCATGCCGATCCTCATTCGCGCCGGGCAGGAGCCTTTGATCATCGGACATCACCCGGACGCGCCGGGTGCGTTCGGCGAATTGATGGTCGTGTCCGAGGTGATGTCGCGGCGGGTACCCGACGGTGCGTCCACCGACGCCGTCGCCCTGGTCGACGCGTTCGCGGTGGGCGAGTTCTACGTGCGCTGTTCCGGCATCGGTCCCGGGGAGCTGCCGCTGGTGCTCGGGGCAGGCGCGATCGGGTTGTCGACGGTGGCCGCGCTCAAGGCGCGCGGCGTCGGGCCGATCGTGGTGTCTGATTACAGCGACGACCGGCTCGGCTACGCCAAGAGATTCGGGGCCGACGTCCTCGTCAACCCCGCCCACCGCGATCCCTACGAGGTGTGGCGGGAAGTGTTCCGCGCGAACAATTTCCAAACACCCCAGGTCATCTTCGAGTGTGTCGGGGCCCACGGCCTGCTGCAGACCATCGTCGATTCGTGTGAGTTTCTGGCCCGGGTCTACGTCGCGGGCGGTTGGTATGACGCGGGCACCATCGACTGCACCGCCGCCTCGCACAAGGGCGTGACGATCCAGTTCGGCGGCGGGCCGCATCCGCAGGACTGGTACGGCACCCTCGATGCCGTCGTCGACGGTCGGCTCGATCCCGCGCCGAGCATCGGCCGCACCATCGGCCTCGACGAGGTGCCCGAGGCCATCGACCAGGTCCGCAGGGGGCAGGGCCCGCCCCGTGTCGTCGTCCATCCCAGCGCGCGATGACGATCCTGCCGGGGCCGATCCGCCAAATCGGCTACGTCGTCGACGATCTCGACCGCGCGCTCGCCGGCTGGCTCGAACTCGGTGTCGGCCCGTGGTTCGTCATGCGTGGGCTGACGCTGACCGCGCTCTACCGGGGCAGTCCGTGTCAGATCACGCAGTCGTTGGCGTTGGCCAACAGCGGCGACCTGCAGATCGAACTGATCCAGCAAGAGGATCAGACGCCGAGCGTCTTCACCGAGTTCCTGGCCGCCAACGGCGAAGGATTCCATCAAATCGCTTACTGGGCAGAGGATTTCGATTCCACCATGGGAGCGGTGCAGGCGGCCGGCTGGCCCGTGGTGTGGTCGGGCGGCGAGGACGTCGGCACCCGGTTCGCCTACGTCGAGCCGCCGAGCCGACCGGCCAGGGTCATCGAGATCATGGAGCTGACCGAGATCACCGCGGGCATGGCGACGTTCGTCCGCGACGCCGCCGCGGGTTGGGATGGCAGCGACCCGATCCGGCCCCTCGGCTGACGTCGTCGGGTTGTCGGCGAGATAGCAGCCAGGGTCGCGAAACTGGTCGGACAACCACCCGAAATGCTATTTCGCCGCGGCTGAGCCGGGTTACTTGCCGCGGTTCATCGCCTTGTCGGCGGCGGCCCAGTGCTCGTCGGCCACCCACAGCCGCGCGAACGCGGTGACGGCCTCGGTGGTCGACACACCACGCATCACCCGCTTGATCTCCCCGGCGGGACGGGTGGCGAGTTGCCGGGCGATGGCGCGCCACGCCTCGTCGAACGACTCGCGCGCAAGCACGCGATCGATCAAGCCGATGCGCTCGGCCTCGGCGGCCTCGAGGATGGTGCCGGTACCCGCCAGCAGCAGCGCCTTGCTGTAGCCGACCAGCGCGGTCAGCCGCTCGGCGCCGCCCCACGCGGGCATGATCGCCAGCGAAACCTGGTTGAAGCCGATCTTGATGTCGGCGGCCGCCAACCGGATGTCGGCGGATACCGCGAACTCCGCGCCGCCGCCGAGCGCATGGCCGTTGAGCACGGCGATCGTCGGGGTGGGGAAGTGGGCGATGCGGTCGCAGACCGAGCGCATCCGCCACGCCATGGCGGCGGCGTCTTCCTCGGTCCGGATGGCCGCGAGCTGTTTGAGGTCACCGCCGGACACGAACGCGCGATCGCCGGCGCCCTTGAGGACCAGGGCGCCCGCCCCTTCGGCGCCGTCGAGGGCCTTGTCCAACTGCTCCATGGTCTCCGGCGCTATGGCGTTGCGAGCCTCCGGACGGTCGATGGTGATGACCGCCAATGCGCCGTCCCATTCGAGCTCGACCATCAAGCATTCTCCATGTGCGGTATTGGCATTCTCAGAATCGGAGAATAGCATCGCCTCCGAGTCGCAGGCCGCCACACGGGCCTGCGACGACCTGATGGCGCGACGAATACGCGAAGAGCAGAGGTCGATGCGAAACATCCCTGCCGAGCTGGTCGAACGCTACGAGCGCGAGGGGTGGTGGACCCCCGACACGCTCGGCGATCTGCTGGCACGCAACCTGGCCGCCCACTCCGACACCGGCTTCTGGGTGCACTCCGAAATCCGGCCGTTCGCAGGCACTTTCGCCGACGTGGAGCTCAGCGCCCGGCGGCTGGCGGGCGGACTGCGCGCCAGGGGCGTCGGGTCCGGCGACGTGGTCGCCATGCAGCTGCCGAACTGGATGGAAGCCGCCGTCACGTTCTGGGCGTCGACGCTGCTGGGCGCGGTGGTGGTGCCGATCGTGCACTTCTACGGCCGCAAGGAGCTCGGCCACATCCTTTCCACCTCACGGCCCAAGGTTTTCATCACCGCCGAGGAGTTCGGCCGGATGAGGTTTGCGCCCGACCTGTGCGCCGACATCCCGGTCATCGGCCTGGTGGGCGACAACTTCGACGATTTGCTGGCCGACGAGCCCATGGCAGCCACCGTTGCGACCGACCCCGCGGGCCCGGCGTTGATCGCGTTCACCTCGGGCACGACCAGCAAACCCAAAGGCGTCATCCACAGCCACCAGACGCTGGGCTTCGAGACGCGTCAGCTGCTGGAGAACTATCCCGAAAACCGCGGCAGGCAGCTGACCGCGACGCCCGTCGGCCATTTCATCGGCATGCTGGGCGCGTTTCTCATCCCCGTCCTCGAGGGCGCGCCGATCGATCTGTGCGACGTGTGGGACCCCGGCAAGGTTCTCAAACTCATGGAGACCGAAGGGATGTCGATCGGCGGTGGCCCGCCGTATTTCGTCACCAGCCTGCTTGACCATCCGGACTGCACCGACGCGCACCGCGCGCGGTTCACCACCGTCGGGCTCGGCGGCTCGACCGTGCCCGCCGCGGTGACGCGCCGGCTCGCTGACATGGGCATGTTCGTGTTCCGGTCCTACGGCAGCACCGAGCATCCCTCGATCACCGGGTCGCGGCCGTCGGCGCCGGAGGACAAGCGCCTCTACACCGACGGGGACCCGCGGCCGGGGGTGGAGATCCGGCTCACCGAGGAGGGCGAAATCCTCTCCCGCGGACCGGATCTGTGCCTCGGCTACACCGACGACGAACTCAACCGGCGCGCGTTCGACGACGACGGCTGGTATCACACCGGCGACATCGGGGTGCTCGACGAGGACGGCTATCTGACCATCACCGACCGCAAAGCCGACGTCATCATCCGGGGCGGGGAGAACATCTCGGCGCTGGAGGTCGAGGAGGTGCTGCTGGGGATGGCGAGTGTGGCCGAAGCCGTGGTGGTGGCCGCGCCCGACGACCGGTTGGGCGAGCGCACGGCCGCGGTCCTGCGCATCCGCGACGGCCACCAGATGCCGACGCTCGACGAGGTGCGTGCGCACTTCCGGCAGGCGGGCGTCGCGATTCAGAAGTGGCCCGAGGAGCTTCACCGTGTGCCCGACGGCGAGGACTTTCCGCGTACGGCGAGCGGCAAGGTGCAGAAGTTCGTGGTCCGCGAGCGCGTGCAGCAGGCGGGCCCCGCCGCCCTCGCGAGACGTACGCCAGGGTCGTAGTTCGGAGTCGATCCGCGGCCCTGGTGTATCTCGCGAACGGAACGGGGGGATCGCCGCACCCGCGCGCGAGGTCGTTGCAAATCGCACGTTGATGAGAATAGGATTCTCCCAAGAAGAAAAGGAGTGTTCCATGGGACAACTTTCCCACCGGGTCGACATCCCGTTTCCGCTGTTCGACGCGGACAACCACCTCTACGAGCCGCCGGAGGCGATGACCAAGTACCTGCCGAAGGACTACCAGGACGTCGTCCAGTACGTCGAGGTCAACGGCCGCACCAAGATCGCGATCCGCGGCCAGATCAGCAACTACATCCCCAACCCCACCTTCTCGGTGGTCGCCAAGCCGGGCGCGTGGGAGGAATACTTCAAGTTCGGCAACCCCGACGGCAAGAGCAAGCGCGAGCTCTTCGGCGAGCCGATGCGCTCGATTCCGGCGTTCTTCGAGCCCGGTCCGCGGCTGGAGTTGATGGATGAACTCGGCGTGGACCGCACGCTGATGTTCCCGACCCTGGCCAGCCTGATCGAGGAGCGGCTGCGCGACGATCCGGTCGCCATCCACGTGCTCATCCACTCGCTGAACCAGTGGCTCGACGAGGTGTGGGGCTTCAACTACAAGAACCGCATCTTCACCACGCCGGTGATCACCCTGCCGATCGTCGAGAAGGCGATCGAGGAGCTGGAGTGGTGCGTCAAGCGCGGTGCCCGCGCGATCCTGGTCCGGCCCGCGCCGGTGCCCGGCTTCCGCGGACCGCGCTCGTTCGCGCTGCCGGAGTTCGATCCGTTCTGGGAGAAGTGCGTCGAGTACGACGTGTTCGTCGGCATGCACTCCTCGGACAGCGGCTACTCGCGCTACACCTCGGAGTGGGACGGTGTGGCCCAGGAGATGCTGCCGTTCCAGACCAACGCCATGTCGATCCTCAACGAGTGGCGCCCGATTCAGGATGCGGTGGCTTCCTGGGTGATTCACGGCGCGCTGTTCCGGCACCCGAAGCTGAAGGTCGGCATCGTCGAGGCCGGGTCGAAATGGATGTTCCCGCTGCTGGATTCGATGGCCGAGGTCTACAAGAAGGCACCCGAGGCGTTCTTGGGCAACCCGATCGAAGAGATCAAGAACCGCATCTACGTCAGCCCGTTCTACGAGGAAGGCATCGATGATCTGATCAACCTGATCGGCGTCGAGCAGGTGCTTTACGGCTCCGACTGGCCGCACCCAGAGGGCCTGGCCGAACCCACCCACTACGTGACCGCCCTCGAGCACCTGTCGGTGGAGGATCAGGCCAAGATCATGGGCGGCAACCTCGGCCGCCTCGTCACCGTGTGACGCAAGGGCACTGGGAGACCATCCCCGAGATGGTCTTGAGCGCGGCGGACCGCTTCGGCGACGCGGAAGCGGTTGTCGACGGTCCGCTGCGCTTGTCCTATGTCGATCTGGTGCAACGGATCCGCTGCGCCGCAGGAGCGTTCGTCGAAGCCGGGGTCGGCAAGGGGGAGACGGCGGCGATCTGGGCGCCCAACTCCGCGGAGTGGATCGTCGCGGCGTTCGGGCTGATGACCGCGGGCGGTGTGCTGGTCCCGGTCAACACGCGGTTCAAGTCCGAGGAAGCGGCCGACATCATCCGCCGTAGCCGCGCCAAAGTCGTTCTGGTGCAGAAGGACTTCCTCGGCCTGGACTACTCCGCTCCCGCGGGCGTTCCGGTGATCGATCTGAAATCCGATTTCCTGTCCGGCGGTTCGCCTTTCGTCCACGACGGCGTCGACGGCACCGACGTCTCCGACATCATCTTCACCTCCGGCACGACCGGGCGGCCCAAGGGCGCGAAGATGAACCACCGCCAGACGCTGCGGATGTACGAGGAATGGGCGACGCTCGCCGACCTGCGCGCGGGCGACCGCTACCTGATGATCAACCCGTACTTCCACACGTTCGGCCTGAAGGCCGGGTTGGTCGCGTCGTTCCTGCGGGGCGCGACGATGGTGCCGGTCGCGGCGTTCGACGTCGACCGGGTGGTCGACCTGGTCCAGCGCGAACGGATCACCATGCTGCCCGGCCCGCCGACGCTGTATCACTCGTTGCTCGCCGTCGAGGACAAGGACAGGCTCGCGACGTTGCGCGCCGCCGTGACGGGCGCGGCCGACATTCCGGTCGAGCTGGTCCGTCGGATCCACGACGAGCTGCCGTTCCAGACGCTGATGACGGGATACGGCTTGACCGAGGCCGGCAACGTCACGCTGTCCCGCCCGGGTGACTCGTTCGAGGACGTCGCCACCACCGCCGGGCTACCGTGCCAGGACATCGAGGTGCGCGTCGCTGACGACGGCGAGGTGCTCGTGCGTGGCTACGGCGTAATGCAGGGCTATCTCGACGACCCGGCCGCCACCGCGGAGGCCATCGACGCCGACGGCTTCCTGCACACCGGAGACCTGGGCGAGTTCACCGGGTCGGGGCGGTTGCGGATCGTGGGCCGCAAGAAGGACATGTTCATCGTCGGCGGCTTCAACGCCTATCCGGCCGAGATCGAAGGCTTTCTGCTCGAGCACCCCGCGGTCGCCCAGGCCGCGGTGATCGGGGTGCCCGACGAGCGGTTGGGGCAGGTGGGCAAGGCGTTCGTCGTGCGCAAGGATGGCACCGGCACGCTGAGCGCTGAGGAGCTGATCA
Organism: Mycolicibacterium pulveris; assembly: GCF_010725725.1. Classification (NCBI taxonomy): domain Bacteria; kingdom Bacillati; phylum Actinomycetota; class Actinomycetes; order Mycobacteriales; family Mycobacteriaceae; genus Mycobacterium; species Mycolicibacterium pulveris. Next base: position 4,069,590 of record NZ_AP022599.1, read on the forward strand.
CGTGGAGCCGGGAAAGAATGGCCGGTTTCAAGGTGCCACGGTATGTAGAGTTCCTCGACGAGCTGCCGTTGAACGCCACCGGCAAGGTGATGAAGGACCGCCTTCAGCACCACACGGGCTGAGCGCAAGCACAGCCCGATAACAGCATTTCCGCAGGAAATCGGCCCTGGTCCGGACCTGCGGGGCCGGGTATCGTCGCGGCGATACCTCAAATGGATAATCGCATTCTCATCAGTGGTGCAGGGAAGAGACAAGGAGGTCGCCGTGCCGTCATTTAGGCGCCGAGCGTCGGCCGGCGACACCGAACGCGTCGACAAGACGCCGAAGACGCCTGCCGACGCAGCCGAGACGAGCAACGCGCTGGCCCTCGCCGAGGCCGAGGCGCAGGCCGCCGAAGCAGAAGCCGCCGCCGAGGCGGCGCGGGCCAGGGCACGGGCGCTCCGGTTGCGCCGAGAGGCCGAAGAGGCAGAGAAGGCCGAGAAGGCCGCAGCGCGCACCCGCGATGACGAGCCCGACGGCGACGTCGACGCGGGCGAGGACACCGCCGAGACGACCGAGGCGGCCGAGACGACGGCGGCGGTCTCCGAAGACGCCGGGGAAGAGCCGCCGGCCGGGCCCGGTCGCCGCTGGGGGCGCATCCTCAAAGCGGTCGCGATGTCGCTGGCGATTCTCTGCACCGGCGCGCTGCTGGCCGCCAGCGGCTACATGGTGTGGCAGGACCGCAAGGCCACCGACCAGGAGAAGCTGGAAGCCGAATTCGCCGCCGCCGGGCGCCAAAGCGTCGTCACGTTGATGTCGCTGGACTTCAACAACGCCGAAGCCGATGTCCAGCGCATCATCGACAACTCGACCGGCCAGTTCCGGACCGACTTCGAGGGCCAGGCACAGGATTTCGTCCAGGTGGCCAAGGACTCCAAGGTGGTCACCGACGTCACGGTGAACTCCACCGCCGTGGAGAAGATGACGTCGGATACCGCCGTGGTCCTGGTCGCCGCCACGTCGCGGGTCACCAACGCCGCAGGCGCTCAGCAGGAACCGCGCGCCTGGCGACTGTCAGTCGATCTGCAACGAGACGGCGACCAGATCAAGATGTCGAAAGTCGAGTTCGTGCCGTGACCGTTGACGAAGACGCCGTCGTGACCACCGAAGCCCCCGAGGCCAGCGAGACCAGCGAGGCGGTCGAGCCGACAGTGGGCGCCGAAGAGAGCACCGACGAAAAGAAGGCGCCACGGCGCGCGACGCGCGCGATCCGCCGCCACCTGGGCACCATCCTGGTCACCGTCGCGCTGATCGCTGCCGCGGGTGCGACGGCGTGGGTGTACTTCGGCCTGTACCGGCCCACCCAGCAGACCGACGAGGCCGCGCAGAACGTCGTGCTGGAGGCCGCCAAGAACGCCACGGTCGCGATGCTGTCGTACTCACCGGACACCCTCGATCAGGATTTCGCGGCGGCGAAGTCGAACCTGACCGGCGACTTCCTGTCGTACTACACGCAGTTCACCGAACAGATCGTCACCCCGGCCGCCAAGGAGAAGAACGTCAAGACATCCGCGGCGGTGGTGCGGGCCGCGGTCTCCGAAATGCATCCCGACTCCGCGGAAGTGCTGGTGTTCGTCAACCAGGTGACCACCAGCAAGGAGAACCGGGACGGCGCGTTCGCCGCCAGCAGCGTCAAGGTGGGCATGGAGAAGATCGACGGGCGCTGGCTGATCGCCCGGTTCGACCCCGTCTAGAGGCGCGGCCTCGGTGAAGCTCTCGGCGATTGTGCCGCTGCCGATTTCGGTCGCGCAGAACACGGCGTCGGCTTTCCTCCCGCTGGCCGGACAGTCCCCACTGGTGCGGATCGTGCGCGCGATGCTCGACGCGGTCACCGAGCCTGCCCGCGTCGTCGTCGCGGCCGCCGAACCGCTTGTCGCCGACGTGCGCGCGGCCCTTGCCGACAGCGCCACTGTGGCGGTCGCGGTAGCCGACACACCCGGTGCCCGGCTCCAGTGCCTGAGGGCAGGATTGGAACATCTTGAGCGCCAATCCGTATCGACGACGCATGTGCTGGTCGGCGACATCTGTCAACCGCTGGTTTCCGCGGAGCTGTGTGAGCGGGTGGTCGCCGGGTTGACCGACGGGGTCGTGGTGCCGACGCTTCCGGTCACCGACAGCGTCAAAGCCGTCGATGCGAGCGGATCGGTGATCGCCACCGTGGATCGGTCCACGCTGGCCGCCGCGCAGTATCCGCGGGGCTTCGCCGTCGGTCCCCTGGCGTCGTTGCTGTCGCGGCCCGCCTCAGAGGACTTCGACGAGATCGCCGAGGCCCTTCGCGCCGGGCTGCCGATCACCGTCGTCGCCGGGGACCCAGACGGCTATCGCGCCGCGTTACCCGGCGATGCGCCGTTTTTCGAGGCGGTCATCGCGAGCCGGCACCGGGATCGGAACTGACCCGGTCCGCGAGCAGGCGTTCGGCGACGGCGATGTCGCGGGCGTAGGTCACCTTGATGTTGAGCTGTTCGCCGGGGAAGGTGCGGACCTCCAGATCGGTGAACGCCTCGACACACGACGACGTGTCGGTGCCCTCGAAGCGCTCACGGTCGGCGTGCCGGAACGCCTGCAGCAGCGGAGCGGCCCGAAACGCCTGCGGCGTCTGGACCCGAACCAGCGTCGCGGTATGTCTCGGCGACTCGATTCGGTCGTCCGCATTCACCACATCGGGCAGGGGCAGCGCCGGGATCGCGCCACCGTACTGGCGGGCCACCGACACCGCGGTGACGAACATGTCGGCTCCGGCCACCGGGCGGGCGGCGTCGTGGATCAGCACCACGTCGATCGCCCCGGATTCGATGTCGGCGGCCAGGTACCGCAACACGTTGAACTCGGAGGCATGGCGGCTGTCCCCGCCCTCGACGAACTCGACTGTGGCCGTGGGCAGTTCACGGCTCACGGTGTCCTCGGCCAGCCGGCGCTCACCTTGCCGGTAGACCAGCACCACCCGCGCGACGTCTGTCAGCTGGGTCAACGTGTCCAACGACCAGGCTGCCATGGCGCGATCTGCCACGCGCAGATAGGCCTTGTTGCCGTCGGCGCCGACCCGTGACCCCAGGCCCGCCGCCAACACCACCCCCACGGCGTACGGCGTTGAGGACACAGGCATCCTCGTATCTTGACACTGTGCGGCGTGCGCGGCCGGCTCGCGTGTCGGCAGCGGCCGTCAATCTTCGGCGTGTCGGTCGTGATCCCATCGCTCCAAGCGGGTCTGCAGGTGGTACGACGCGATTGCGACCAACGGGATCCCCAGCACCACGCTCAGCACCAGTACGGCGTTCACGACATTCTCGAATCGCGAGAGTCGATGTGTTGTCGGGCGTCAGCGCTGCCGGTGGGTACTGAGTGGAGCGCGCGCGAGGATGGTGCGCGACCGGCTTGTCGGCGCCGTGACCGAGCACGTCGACGAGCCGCCGACAACCCGGTGGCAGGAAGATTTCCCGGTCGTCGACGTGTACGGCGAACGCACCCCGGCAGGTGCGGCGCGTGTCGGCTCGCGCTTTGATGCTCGAACCGACGGGGCAGACCCACACGCGTAGTCCACTACCCGTCCTCGGCGTGAGCCCGCGGCCCCGGCATCGTTAGCACGTTTAGTCGTCGGACGGCAGGGAACCCGATGTGCGGCCGTTCGACGAAAAGGAGGAGGTCGACACCATGCCGAAGACGACGAAGAGCGGAAGCGCTCGCAAGAGCGAGTTGCCGAGCACGCTGCAGAAGTCGGACGCCAAGGCGCAACGGACGTTCGCCAAGGCGCACGACGCCGCGGTCAAGCAGTACGGCGAAGGCCAACGCGCCCACCGCGTCGCCTACGACGCCCTCAAACACAGCTACGAAAAAGTCGGCGACCATTGGGAGCCGAAATCCAAGAAGGGGCCCTCGGACCAGCGGGCGCGCAGCGGCGGGCCGAACCCGAAAGGAAAGTCCGCCGAAGGTGTGGACGCGAACGCCTCGAAGAGGCATCTCGTGGAAGTTGCACGGCGCCTTGATATTTCGGGTCGCTCCACCATGAACAAGGATGAATTGGTTTCCGCGATCAAGAAGGCCAACCGTCGCGCCACCGCGCGTAACCGTTAGTCGCGGGCGGGCGGTTGCACATCCGGGGTCTCGAGAAGCAGTCGCTCCCTCATCAGCTCGGGTGGTGCGCCCTGGAGTCCCATCAGCCTGCGCGCTTTGCGGCGCGTGATGAGAATGCCGACGACGGCCAGTGCCCAGACCGCGTACTGCACGGCCCACGCCAGCCGGAACGACTCGAACGAGAAGCCGCCTGCGGCCTCGAGGATCACGCCCATCGTCTGCATCACCAGCAGGGAAGCGGCGAACCCGCCCATGTTGACCATGCCCTGGGCGGTGCCCAGGGTGGCGCTCGGGTTGAACGTTCGCGCGAAGTCGAACCCGACCATCGAGCCTGGACCGCCGACCGAGATCACCACCACCAGTGTGACCAGCAACCACAGCGGTGCACGGCCCGGCAGGGCCAACACGACCGACCAGACCAATGCGTTGCTGCCGATGATCGCCAGCACGAGCCGAGAGCGCCGGTGGGGGTGTCTGCCGGTGAAGATGCCGATCGCGATGCCCGCCCAGATCGCGGAGGCGACCGAGAGGGTCAACAACGCGCCGGCCGTGCCGGCCGAGACGCCCTGACCCACCGTCAGATAGGGAACCCCCCACATCAGCGCGAAAACCGTGACGGAGAACTGCGTACCCATGTGGGTGAAGAAACCCAGTCGCGTGCCCGGCCGCAGCCACACGGTCTTCACCTTCGCCAGCGTTTCGGCGATCGACGTCGTCTGAATGTCGACGACGGTGCCGTGAGGGGCGTTCTTCACCAACAGCAGCGTCAAGACGATCGACACCACGCCCAACGCCGCGACCGACGCATAGGCCGTGGTCCAACCCTGAGCGTTGAGCAGCGCGAAAAACGGTACCGCGGAAAGCACTTGGCCGAGTTGGCCGCAGATGCCGGTCAGCTGGGTTACCAGCGGCACCTGCCGCGGTCTGAACCAGTGCGGTACCAGGCGCAGCACGGAGATGAACGTGACGGCGTCACCGAGACCCAGTACCGCCCGTGCGGCGATGGCGGTGGGCAGCGACTCGGTGAGGGCGAGCGCGAACTGACCCGACGCCATCAACGCGGCGCCCGAGACGATGAGGGTCTTCGAGCCGAACCGGTCCAGCAGCACCCCGGCGGGAACCTGCGCTGCGGCGTAGACGACGACCTGCAGGACGACGAACGTGGACAGCACGCTCGGGCTGGCCTGGAAGCGGTTCGCGGCGTCCAGCCCGGAGACACCCAGCGTGGTGCGGTCGAGCACGGCGACGATGTATGCGAACAGTCCGGTGGCCCAGACGATCCAGGGACGCACAACGAACCTCGCTGACCCAGTGGTGTGGTGGCTGCCTGAAACATCGTCGCGTAACGCCGACCGTCCGCGCCAATCGCGCCGTCGTGAGCTCACTCACCCACCTCGGCGAGTTGGCTGTAAGTTGAGCAGGTGCACAGCGCGCAACGGCCGGGCGGTGGTCGATAACGGCTGTCAACAGCTTTGCGGAACATCTCTAGCAAATACCCGTCGATGTGCAATTGATTCGCTCGCCCGCGCCGGATCGCGGTTACAGTGGTCGCATGATTCGTGGCGGTGCCGGGTCGATGTGCACCCCGCACCCGGCGGGGAGGGCCCGGGTTGGCTGAGTACCGACTTGAGGAACTCGCGCGGATCTCCGGTGTCAGTGCCCGCAACATCCGTGCCTATCGCGAAAGAGGTTTGCTCGACCCCCCGCGTCGGGTGGGGCGGTCGGCGTTCTACGACGACTACCACCTGTCGCAGCTGCGCACCATCAACCAGCTGCATCGGCGGGGCTTCAACTCCGCACACATCGCCGAGTTCTTCTCGAGCATGCGCCAAGGCGCCGATCTGGCCGACATCCTGGGAATCCAACGCGCCGTACTCGGCCCGCCCGCCGATCAGGCCGTCGAGTCGGGACCGCGATCCTCGGCGGAGTCGCCCGGCATCGACATCGATCCCGACGGCGAGGAGGCGCGGCGGTTGGTCGAGTACGGCCTGGCCGAGGTGACCGAGGGTGTCGTCGTGCTCGCCGACCCGGCGATCAGTGACGTCATCGCCCGCACGTCAGACCACCTGCTTTACATTCGCGCGCTGCTGCGCATTTACGAGGCGACGCGGTCGGCGATCAGGAGCATGGCCGACGGGTTCGTCGAGGTGCTCGAGGAATGCGTGGCCGACAGGTTTGGAAGGCGAGCACCAGCGCCCGACGAGATGAGCCGGGTGACCCAGGATTTCCGGGAACTGTGGCGCCGGGTGGTGGCCGGTGAGCTGGACAAATCCCTGCGCCAACAGCAGAACCCCCCGGCCTGATCCTCGGTGTCGCTCGGTGGCGCGGTTCGCTGGGCAACCCCGCCGCCGTGATGCTCAAGCACGGAAATCTTGATGCACCTGTGACCAGTGGCGCAGACGTTAATTTTGTGGCGTTTGTCGTACCCTGTGGCGGATGTCGATTTCACGGCGCACGGTGCTGAAAGGGGCGGTCGCGGCGCCGGCGGTGCTGGCTGCCGGCGGTGGCCTACAGGCGCTGACAGCCGCGGCGTCTCCCGCGACGGCATCTGCGGCGCCGCTGGGCATCCTGCTGGATTACGCGGCGGGCGTCATCAAGGCCGCCGATATCCGCGCCTCCGGCGCGGTCGGAGCCATCCGGTATGTCTCCGACCGACGGCCCGGCGGCGACTGGATGCTCGGCAAGCCGATCCAGCTGGCCGAGGCCCGTGACCTGTACCAGAACGGGTTGAAGATCGTGTCGTGCTATCAGTACGGCAAACGGGACACCGCGGACTGGCTCGGTGGCCAGAAGGCCGGCGTCGCCCATGCCAAGCGGGGTTGGGAATTGCACGTCGCCGCGGGCGGCTCCTACGGGGCCCCGATCTACGCCTCGATCGACGACAACCCCACCTATGAGCAGTACAAGCAGCAGGTGGCACCGTATCTGCGCGGTTGGGAGGCGGTGTTGGGGCGGCAGCGCGTCGGTGTGTACGCCAACTCCAAGACCATCGAGTGGGCCCTGCAGGACGGCCTGGGAAGCTACTACTGGCAGCACAACTGGGGATCGCCCGGAAAGGTCGCCCACCCCGCCGCGCATCTGCACCAAGTCGAGATCGACAAGCGGTCGGTCGGGGGCGTCGGCGTGGACATCAACCACATACTCAAGCCCAGCTACGGTCAGTGGGACTAAAACCTTACCGATTAGTAATAACGCCAGCAAACAACTTCTGGTGGCTGGGCTGGGGCGGGAGACAATTCTCGGCGAGCTGTCGCATTTTTTGCCCGTGCTCCGGACGGCAGACCGCAACGAGAAATCAGAGATAACGATTCGATAACAATACTGCCTTGATCAGGGAAATTAGCCCTACTCCACCGTAACCACCTGCATGCAGGACGTTTGTCCCAGAAGCCTTCTGCGCCCGTCGAACTCCGCGTTACCCAACTATCGGTTACTAAAGCGTAGAACTCGCTAGTAACCATTTTGGGCTGTCAGAATGGCCTGGTTCTTATGAGACTCTTAGTACGGCCGGAGAGTCCGCGCGACAGTCGTGAGACCGCTCTGGCCGCACAGACCTGAAACGGTCGGGATTCGACGTCGAATCGCAGAGCCTCGCGTGCGCGCGAGCCACCCAAAGCATCAGGGCCGACAGCCACAGACGACGAGCAGTACAAGCGGGACCGAGGGAGACAACACGACGTGACGATCAACGAGCAGCACCGGGCGCCCACCGACCGCAAGACGCAGGACTCGGCCGCCCTTGCCGGCACGCACGCCCTCGTTGATCGACTGAACGCAGGCGAACCGTATGCGGTCGCGTTCGGCGGCCAAGGCGGCTCCTGGCTGGAGAATCTCGAGGAGCTCGTCAGCTCGGCCGGCATCGAATCTGAGCTCAGCGAGGTCGTCGGCGAGGCCGAGCTGCTCCTCGAGCCGGTGGCCCGTGAGCTCGTCGTGGTCCGGCCCATCGGGTTCGAGCCGATGAAGTGGGTGCGGGCGTTGGCCGCCGAAGAACCGCTGCCCACCAGCAAGCAGCTGATCACCGCCGCCATCTCGGGCCCGGGCATCCTGCTGACCCAGATGGCGGCCATCCGCGCATTGACCCGCCAGGGCCTGGATCTGCAGGGCAGCCCGCCGGTGGCGATGGCCGGTCACTCCCAGGGCCTGATGGCCTGTGAGTCGCTGCGCGCCAACGGCGCAAGGGACGCCGAGCTGCTGGCTCTGCTGCAGCTGATCGGCGCGGCAGGTTCACTGGTCTCGCGGCGCCGCGGCATGGTGGGCCGCGGGGACAAGTCACCGATGGTGTCGGTCACCAACGTCGATCCGGACCGCATCGCCGAACTCCTCGACGAGTTCTCCCAGGACGTCCGGACGGTGCTGCCGCCGGTGCTCTCGATCCGCAACGGTCGACGGTCGGTGGTCATCACCGGCACGCCAGAACAACTCGGCCGTTTCGAGCTGTACTGCGCGAAGATCACCGAGAAGGAAGAAGCCGAGCGCAAGAACAAGCTGCGCGGCGGCGCGGTGTTCTCGCCGCAGTTCCACGGGGTGCAGGTCGAGGTGGGCTTCCACACGCCGCGGCTGGCCGACGGCGTCGAACTCGTCGACCGCTGGGCCGCGCAGTGCGGAATCGACGCCGAGCTGGCGCATGAGATGACCGAATCGATCTTCGTGCGGCCCATCGACTGGGTGGCCGAGGTCGAGCGGCTGCACGAGGCCGGCGCGAAGTGGATCGTCGACCTGGGGCCGAGCGACACCGCGACCCGGGTGACCGCGCCGATCGTCCGCGGGCTGGGCATCGGCCTGGTGCCCGCCGCCACCCGGGTGGGCCAGCGCAACCTGTTCACCGTCGGCGCCGAACCCGACGTGCCGCCCGCCTGGTCGAGTTTCGCGCCCACCACCGTGGCACTGCCCGACGGCTCGGTGAAGCTGTCGACCAAGTTCACCCGGCTGACCGGGCGCTCGCCCATCCTGCTCGCGGGCATGACCCCGACGACCGTCGACGCCAAGATCGTCGCCGCGGCCGCCAACGCCGGGCACTGGGCTGAGCTGGCCGGTGGCGGACAGGTCACCGAGGAGATCTTCGAGAACCGCATCGCGGAGCTGACCGACCTGCTCGAGCCCGGACGTGCCGTGCAGTTCAACGCCCTGTTCCTCGACCCGTATCTGTGGAAGCTTCAAGTCGGCGGAAAACGCTTGGTGCAGAGGGCACGTCAGTCCGGTGCGCCGATCGACGGTGTCGTCGTCAGCGCGGGCGTTCCGGAACTCGCCGAAGCCGTCGACCTCATCGACGAGCTCAACAGCGTGGGCATCAGCCACGTGGTGTTCAAGCCCGGCACCGTCGACCAGATCAAGTCGGTGATCAACATCGCCGCCGAAGTGCCCGGCAAGGACGTGATCGTGCACATCGAGGGCGGTCGCGCGGGCGGGCACCACTCGTGGGAGGACCTCGACGACCTCCTGCTGGAGACCTACGCCGAACTGCGCAAGCTGCCCAACATCACGGTCTGCGTCGGCGGTGGAATCGGCACCCCGGAGCGGGCCGCCGAGTACCTGTCCGGCAACTGGGCCAAGCCCTACAACTACCCGCCCATGCCCGTCGACGGCATTCTGGTCGGCACCGCGGCGATGGCCACGCTGGAGGCCACCACCTCACCGGCCGTCAAGCAGATGCTCGTCGAGACGGGCGGCACCGATCATTGGATCAGCGCAGGAAAAGCGCAGGGCGGCATGGCATCTTCGCGCAGCCAGCTCGGCGCCGACATCCACGAGATCGACAACGCCGCGTCGCGGTGCGGCCGGCTCCTGGACGAGGTCGCCGGTGACGCCGAGGCCGTCGCGGCGCGCCGCGATGAACTGATCGCGGCGATGGCCAAGACCTGCAAGCCCTACTTCGGCGACGTCGGCGACATGACCTACCTGCAGTGGCTGCAGCGGTACGTGGAGCTGACCGTCGGCGACGGCGACAGCACCGCCGACACCGTGGCGCCGGGCAGCCCGTGGCTGGCCGACACCTGGCGCGACCGGTTCGCGGCCATGCTTCAGCGGGCCGAGGCCCGGCTGCACCCTCAGGACTCCGGAACCATCGAGACGCTGTTCTACGCCGAATCCGAAGGTGCGGATGGCGCCGAAGGCCGTGCGCTACTGGAGGATCCGCAGCGGGCCATCGCCACGCTGTTGGCGCGCTACCCCGAGGCCGAGACGCTCAAGTTGCATCCGGCGGACGTGCCGTTCTTCATCACGCTGTGCAAGACCCCCGGCAAGCCGGTGAACTTCGTGCCGGTCATCGACAAGGACGTGCGGCGCTGGTGGCGCAGCGACTCGCTGTGGCAGGCCCACGACGCGCGGTATTCGGCCGACCAGGTGTGCATCATCCCGGGCATCCAGGCGGTGGCCGGCATCACCCGCGCCGACGAGCCGGTCGGTGAGCTGCTCGACCGCTTCGAGAAGGCCGCGATCGATCAGGTGCTCGCCACCAACGGCCAGCCCGTGCCGGTGGTGTCGCGACGCTTCGCGCGCGCCGACATCACCGGGCCCCTGGCGGTCGTGCTGGACTCGCCGGACGTGCTGTGGGCGGGGCGCACCGCGATCAATCCCGTACACCGCATCGGTCCCCCCGATGAGTGGCAGGTCAACGACGTGCCCGGAAAGCCCAGCGCCACACACGCTTCCACCGGTGCGCGGCTCGAGCTCGGATCCGACGGCGTCACGCTCAGCGTTCCGCTCTCCGACATCTGGATCAACATCCCGTTCACGCTGCCGCCGTGCACGGTCAACGGCGGCATGCCGGTCGTCACCGTCGAGGACGCCTCGGCGGCGATGCGCTCGGTTCTGGCGATCGCCGCGGGTGTCCAGACACCCGACGCGTTGCCGCCGGTGGACGGCAACACCGCGACGGTGACCGTCGACTGGGATCCCGAGCAGGTCGCCGACCACACCGGGGTCACCGCGACGTTCGGCGCGCCGTTGGCGCCGGGTCTCACGCTGGTGCCCGATGCGCTGGTGGGGCACTGCTGGCCAGCGGTGTTCTCGGTGATCGGTTCGGCGACCACCGAGGACGGCTTCCCCGTGGTCGAAGGCCTGCTGAGCCTGGTGCACCTGGACCACGCCGCGCACCTGCTCGCGCCGATGCCTAAGATCAAGGCCGAATTGACCGTCACCGCAACGGTTTCCACCGCCACCGACACCGAGTACGGCCGGGTCATCCCGTTGCGGGTCAGCATCGCCGACAGCGACGGCACCGTGTTGGCCCGACTGGAGGAGCGGTTCGCGATCCGCGGCCGCACCGGCGCGGGCGAACTCACCGACCCGCCGCGGGCCGGCGGCGCGATGACCGACAACGCGACCGACACGCCCCGGCGGCGCCGCCGTGACGTCACCGTCACCGCGCCCACCGACATGAGCGCGTTCGCCGTCGTCTCCGGTGACCACAACCCGATCCACACCGACCGGGCAGCCGCCCTGCTGGCCGGGCTGAAATCACCGATCGTGCACGGCATGTGGCTGTCGGCGGCAGCCCAACACGTGGTCACCGCGACCGACGGCCGGGCTACCCCGCCCGCCCGCCTGGTGGGCTGGACGTCGCGCTTCCTGGGCATGGTGCTGCCCGGCGACGAAATCGAGTTCCGCGTGGACCGCGTCGGCATCGACCGCGGCGCCGAGGTGATCGAGGTGGCCGCCCGGGTCGACAACGAGTTGGTGATGTCGGCGACGGCGCAGCTGGCCGCCCCGAAGACCGTCTACGCCTTCCCCGGCCAGGGCATCCAGTCCAAGGGCATGGGCATGGAGGTGCGGGCACGTTCCAAGGCCGCGCGCAAGGTCTGGGACACCGCCGACAAGTTCACCCGCGATGTGCTGGGCTTCTCGGTGCTGCACGTGGTGCGCGACAACCCGACCAGCCTGATCGCCTCCGGTGTGCACTACCACCATCCCGAGGGTGTGCTGTACCTGACGCAGTTCACCCAGGTGGCGATGGCGACGGTGGCCGCGGCCCAGGTCGCCGAGATGCGTGAGCAGGGCGCGTTCGTCGAGGGCGCGATCGCCTGCGGCCACTCGGTCGGCGAGTACACCGCCCTGGCCTGCGTCATCGGGGTGTACAAGCTCGAGGGCCTGCTGGAGGCGGTGTTCCACCGCGGCTCCAAGATGCACGACATCGTTCCGCGCGACGCCCAGGGCCGGTCGGACTACCGGATGGCCGCGATCCGCCCGTCGCAGATCGATCTCGACGACGCCGACGTTCCGGCGTTCGTCGAGGAGATCTCGCAGCGCACCGGCGAGTTCCTGCAGATCGTGAACTACAACCTGCGCGGTTCGCAGTATGCGATCGCCGGCACGGTCGCCGGGCTCGAGGCGCTGGAGGAAGAAGTCGAGAAACGCCGCCAGATCACCGGTGGCAAACGCTCTTTCATCCTCGTGCCCGGTATCGACGTGCCGTTCCACTCCTCGGTGCTGCGCATCGGGGTCGCCGACTTCCGGCGCGCGCTGGAACGCGTGATGCCGGAGGAAGCAGATCCGGAACTGGTTGTCGGACGCTACATTCCGAACCTGGTGCCGCGCCCGTTCACCCTCGACCGGGACTTCATCGAAGAGATCCGCGAACTCGTGCCCGCCGAACCGCTCGACGAGGTCTTGGCCGACTACGACACCTGGCGCAACGAGCGGCCGAAAGAGCTGTGCCGCAAGATCGTCATCGAACTGCTGGCCTGGCAGTTCGCCAGCCCGGTGCGCTGGATCGAGACCCAGGACCTGCTGTTCATCGAAGAGGCCGCGGGCGGTCTCGGCGTCGAGCGCTTCGTCGAGATCGGTGTGAAGTCCGCGCCGACCGTCGCAGGCCTGGCCCAGAACACGCTGAAACTCCCGGAGTACAGCCACAACACCACCGAGGTGCTCAACGCCGAGCGTGACGCCGCGGTGCTGTTCGCCACCGACACCGATCCGGAACCGGAGCCCGAGCTCGATGACGCGCCGGGTCCCGAGGCGGTCGAGGCGGCCCCTTCGGTCGCGGCGCCCGAAATTCCCGCGGCCCCTGCCGCGCCGTCGGGCGGACCCCGTCCCGACGACCTCGGTTACGACGCCGCCGACGCCACCATGGCGCTGATCGCGCTGTCGGCCAAGATGCGCATCGACCAGATCGAGCCGCTGGACTCCATCGAGTCCATCACCGACGGCGCGTCGTCGCGACGCAACCAACTGCTCGTGGATTTGGGCTCGGAGCTGAACCTCGGCGCCATCGACGGCGCCGCCGAGGCCGACCTGGCCGGGCTGAAGGGGCAGGTGACCAAGCTGGCCCGGACCTACAAGCCGTTCGGCCCGGTGCTTTCCGACGCGATCAACGACCAGTTGCGCACGGTGCTCGGCCCGTCCGGCAAGCGTCCGGCCTACATCGCCGAGCGGGTCAAGAAGGTCTGGGAACTCGGTGACGGCTGGGCCAAGCACGTCACGGTCGAAGTCGCGCTGGGCACCCGGGAGGGTTCCAGCGTGCGCGGCGGCGACCTGGGCGGCCTGCACGACGGCGCGCTCGCCGACGCGGCGACCGTCGACAAGGTCATCGACGCCGCCGTCGCGGCGGTAGGGGCGCGGCACGGCGTCGCCGTGTCACTGCCCGCGGCCGCCGCGGGCAGCGGCGGGGGCATGGTCGATTCGGCCGCGCTGGGCGAGTTCGCCGCGCAGGTGACCGGGCCCAACGGGGTGCTCGCATCGGCGGCCCGCCTGGTGTTGAGCCAACTCGGCCTCGATGCCCCTGCGAGCGTTCCGGATGCCACCGACGCCGAGCTGATCGAACTGGTGACCGCCGAACTGGGTTCGGACTGGCCGCGTTTGGTGGCGCCGGTGTTCGACGCCCGCAAGGCGGTGCTGTTCGACGACCGCTGGGCCAGTGCGCGCGAGGACCTGGCCAAGATCTGGCTGATGGACGAGGACGAGATCGACGCCGACTGGCCGCGGCTGTCGGAGCGGTTCGAGGGCACCGGCCACGTCGTCGGCAAGCAGGCCACCTGGTGGCAGGGCAAGGCGCTGGCCGCGGGCCGCAACATTCACGCCTCGCTGTACGGCCGGGCCGCCGCGGGCGCGGAGAATCCCGGCAAGGGCCGCTACAGCGACGAGGTCGCGGTCGTGACCGGTGCGTCGAAGGGATCCATCGCCGCGTCGGTGGTGGCCAACCTCCTCGACGGCGGCGCGACGGTGATCGCGACGACGTCGAAACTCGACGACGACCGGTTGGCGTTCTACCGCACGCTCTACCGCGACCACGCCCGGTTCGACGCCAAGCTGTGGGTGGTTCCGGCCAACATGGCGTCCTACACCGATATCGACGCGCTGGTCTCGTGGGTGGGCAGTGAACAGACCGAAAGCCTTGGGCCGCAATCGATCCACCTCAAGGATGCGCTCACCCCGACGTTGCTGTTCCCATTCGCCGCACCGCGGGTCGCCGGCGACCTCTCCGATGTCGGGTCGCGGGCCGAGATGGAGATGAAGGTGCTGCTGTGGGCGGTCCAGCGGCTGATCTCCGGGTTGTCGCATGTCGGCGCCGAACGGGACGTTGCCGCGCGGCTACACGTGGTGCTGCCCGGCTCACCGAACCGCGGCATGTTCGGCGGTGACGGCGCGTACGGCGAGGCCAAGTCCGCGCTGGACGCGCTGGTCACCCGGTGGAAGGCCGAATCATCTTGGGCGCAACGAGTTTCGTTGGCGCACGCGCTGATCGGCTGGACCAAGGGCACCGGGCTGATGGGGCACAACGACGCGATCGTCGACGCCGTCGAAGAGGACGGGGTGACCACCTACACCACCGACGAGATGGCGACCATGCTGCTCGGGCTGTGCGACATCGAAGCCAAGGTGGCGGCCGCACGCGAGCCGCTGCAGGCCGATCTGACCGGCGGGCTGGCCGACGTGGAGCTCGATCTCTCGGAGCTCGGCGCCAAGGCCCGTGAGGAGATGGTGTCGGAGTCGGCCGCCGAGGACCCCGAAGCGCACGGCATGATCCGGGCGCTACCGTCGCCGCCGCGCGGGCACCGCGCGGCACCGCCGCCGGCGTGGGACGACCTCGACGTCGACCCGGCCGACCTGGTCGTCATCGTCGGCGGTGCCGAACTCGGGCCGTACGGCTCGTCGCGGACCCGCTTCGAGATGGAGGTCGAGAACGAACTCTCGGCCGCCGGAGTGCTGGAACTGGCGTGGACCACCGGCCTGGTCAAGTGGGAAGACGATCCGACCCCGGGCTGGTACGACACCGAGACCGGCGAGCTCGTCGACGAGGGCGAGCTGGTGGAGCGCTATCACGACGCTGTGCTCGACCGGGTGGGCATCCGCGAGTTCGTCGACGACGGCGCCATCGGCCCGGATCACGCCGCGCCGCTGCTGGTTTCGGTGTTCCTCGACAAGGACTTCACGTTCGTGGTGTCCAGCGAGGAAGAGGCCAGGGCGTTCGTGCACTTCGATCCGGAGCACACCGTGATCTCGAAGGTGCCCGATACCGGCGACTGGCAGGTCACCCGCAAGGCAGGCACCGAGATCCGGGTTCCGCGCAAGACGAAGCTGTCGCGCACGGTCGGCGCGCAGATCCCCACCGGGTTCAACCCGATGGTCTACGGCGTCAGCCAGGACATGATGAACTCCATTGACCGGCTGGCGATCTGGAACCTCGTCACCACCGTCGACGCGTTCCTGTCGGCGGGCTTCACCCCGACCGAACTGATGCGCTGGGTGCATCCCAGCCTGGTGGCCAGCACGCAGGGCACCGGGATGGGCGGCCTGACGTCGATGCAGACCATGTACCACGGCAACCTGCTGGGCCGGAACAAGCCGAACGACATCCTGCAGGAAGTCCTGCCCAACGTGTACGCCGGCCACGTCGTGCAGTCCTACATCGGCAGCTACGGCGCGATGATCCATCCGGTCGGCGCGTGCGCCACCGCGGCCGTGTCGGTCGAGGAGGGCGTCGACAAGATCCGTTTGGGCAAAGCGGAATTCGTCGTCGCCGGTGGTTACGACGACCTGACGCTGGAAGCCATCATCGGCTTCGGGGACATGTCGGCCACCGCGGACACCGAGATGATGCGCGCCAAGGGCATCAGCGACTCGAAGTTCTCCCGCGCCAACGACCGGCGCAGGCTCGGGTTCGTCGAGGGCCAGGGCGGCGGCACCCTGCTGCTGGCCCGCGGGGACCTGGCGCTCAAGATGGGCCTGCCGGTGATGGCGGTGATCGCCTACGTGTCGTCGTTCGCCGACGGCGTGCACACGTCGATCCCGGCTCCGGGCCTGGGTGCGCTCAGCGCCGGCCGCGGCGGACGCGAGTCCGACCTGGCGCGGTCGCTGGCCAAGCTCGGCGTCGGCGCCGACGACATCGCGGTGGTGAGCAAGCACGACACCTCGACGTTGGCCAACGACCCCAACGAGACCGAGCTGCACGAGCGGCTGGCCGCCTCGCTGGGCCGGTCCGACGGCGCCCCGCTGTTCGTGGTGTCGCAGAAGAGCCTCACCGGCCACTCCAAGGGCGGTGCCGCGGCGTTCCAGATCATGGGGCTGTGCCAGATCCTGCGCGACGGCGTCATCCCGCCCAACCGCAGCCTGGACTGCGTCGACGACGAACTCGCGGGCGCCGAGCACCTGGTCTGGCTGCGCGACACGTTGCGGTTCGGCGACAGCTTCCCGCTCAAGGCCGGTCTGGTGACCAGCCTGGGCTTCGGGCACGTGTCGGGTCTGGTGGCGCTGGTGCATCCGCAGGCGTTCATCGCGGCGCTGAGCCCGCAGCAGCGTGAGGACTACCTCGAACGCGCCAACGCGCGGGTGCTGGCCGGTCAACTCCGGTTGGCGTCGGCGATCGCGGGCGGACCGGCGCTGTACGAGAAGCCGGCCGACCGCAGGTTCGCCGCCGACGTACCGGAGAAGCGGCAGGAGGCCGAGATGCTGCTGAACCCGGCGTCGCGGCTCGGTGACGGCGACGTGTACGAGCCTGCTGCGCCATGGCGATAGTCGGGGTGGGGATCGACCTGGTCTCCATACCCGAGTTCGCCGCCCAGGTTGACCAGCCGGGAACGGTGTTCGCCGAGACGTTCACGCCCGGGGAGCGTCGCGACGCCGCCGACAAGAGCTCGTCGGCGGCCCGGCACCTGGCGGCGCGGTGGGCGGCCAAGGAGGCCGTCATCAAGGCGTGGTCGGGCTCGCGGTTCTCCAAGCGGCCGGTGCTGCCCGAGGGCATCCACCGCGACATCGAGGTCATCACCGACATGTGGGGCAGGCCCAAGGTCCGGCTCACCGGCGCGATCGCCGAGCATCTCAAGGACGTGACGATTCATTTGTCGCTGACCCACGAGGCCGACACCGCGGCGGCGGTCGCCATCCTCGAGGAGCGCTGACGGGTTTCTTCGCGAGCGTGCGTGTCTGCGCGCGACACGCCGCCAAATTGTGCGAGTTTGCGCACGCTCGCGGCCAGGCGGCGACCCATTAACCTCGAGGGCATGGACGATCTCGTGCGGCGAGTGCGTGAGGTGCTGCCGTCGGTACGGCGCGACCTCGAGGATCTTGTGCGGATCGAGTCGGTGTGGGCCGACCCGGCCCGCCGACCGGAGGTGCACCGCAGCGCCGACGCGGTGGCAAAGCTGCTGTCCGACGCGGGATTCGGGGACATCCAGATCGTGAGCGAAGGCGGCGCGCCTGCGGTCATCGGGCGTCATCCCGCACCGCCGGGTGCGCCCACCGTGCTGCTGTATGCCCACCACGACGTGCAGCCGGAGGGCGACCACACGCAGTGGCACTCGCCGCCGTTCGAGCCGACCGAACGCGACGGCCGGCTGTATGGCCGGGGGACCGCCGACGACAAGGCCGGTATCGCAACGCATTTGGCGGCGTTCCGGGCACATGGGGGCAAACCGCCGGTCGGGGTGACGGTGTTCGTCGAGGGTGAGGAGGAATCCGGGTCGCCGTCGTTGTCGAAGCTGCTGGCCGCACAGCGTGAGACGCTGGCCGCCGACGTGATCGTCATCGCCGACTCCGACAACTGGAGCACCGACGTGCCGTCGCTGACGGTGTCGCTGCGGGGGCTCGCCGACTGCGTCGTCGAGGTGGCCACCCTCGATCACGGGTTGCATTCGGGGTTGTGGGGCGGAGTGGTGCCCGACGCCCTCAGCGCGCTGGTGCGGTTGCTCGCCAGCCTGCACGACGACGACGGCAACGTCGCGGTGGCGGGGCTGCATGAGGCCACGGCGGCCGACGTCGACTATCCGCCGGAGCGGCTGCGCCGGGAGACCGGCTTACTCGACGGGGTGTCCGAGATCGGGTCCGGCTCAGTGCCGCAACGGCTTTGGGCCAAACCCGCGATCACGGTCATCGGGATCGACACGACGCCGATCGACAAGTCGTCGAACACCCTGATCCCGCGGGCCAGGGCGAAGATCAGCATGCGGGTCGCGCCGGGAGGCGACGCGGCCGAACACCTGGCCGCGCTGACGCGTCATCTCGAGACGCACGCGCCGTGGGGAGCGCGCGTCACCGTCACGCCCGGCGACCTCGGCCAGCCCTATCGGATCGACGCCACCGGGCCGGTCTACGACGCGGCCCGGGCCGCGTTCCGTGAGGCGTGGGGCACCGAACCCGTCGACGCCGGCGTGGGCGGCTCGATCCCGTTCATCGCGGAGTTCGCGGAGGCGTTCCCGTCGGCCAAGATCCTCGTCACCGGGGTGGAAGACCCTGCGACACAGGCACACAGCGTCAACGAGAGCCTGCACCTCGGGGTGCTGGAACGCGCCGCCACCGCCGAGGCGCTGCTGCTGGCGAAGCTCGGCTCAGACGGAAAGATCGCGACGTAGCTTGGCGACGTGCCCGGTGGCCCGCACGTTGTACTGAGCCACCCCGATCCTGCCCTTCTCGTCGACGACGAACGTCGAGCGAATAACACCCTGAACGCTCTTGCCGTACATGGTCTTCTCGCCGTAGGCGCCCCACTCGGTGAGCACCTTGCGGTCCGGGTCCGACAGCAGCGGGAAGGTCAGCTTCTCCTTGTCGCGGAACTTGGCGAGCTTTTCGGGCTTGTCGGGGGAGATGCCGATGACATCGAGCCCGGCCTCGTTGAGCTCGGCGAGGTTGTCGCGGAAATCGCAGGCCTGCTTGGTGCAGCCGGGCGTCGATGCCGCCGGGTAGAAGTACACGATGACCTTGCGGCCCTTGTAGTCGGAGAGCTTGACCGTGTTGCCGTCGGAATCCGGCAGGCTGAACGCGGGCGCTTTGTCGCCGACCTCGAGTCGCGGTGTCTGTGGCACGGCTGGCATCCCTTCTTGTCGACCGGTGCGCTCCGGTGAGCGCGGGCTGCTTTAGGGTAGATCGGCAGGCTCCGAAGTGGAGCGGCGACTTCTCAGGCGGCTTGGAGGCGCAAGTGGCAGACCGCGACCCCGACACCATCAAGCGGGAGATCGATCAGGCACGCAATCAGCTGGCGTCGACCGTGGACCTTCTGGCCGAACGGGCCAACCCCAGCCGGCTGGCCGAAGACTTCAAGGCTGGTGCCGTGCGGTTCGTCAAGAAGCCCGCCGTGGCGATGTCGCTGGCCGGTGCGGGCGCGTTGCTGCTGGTGTTGGTGGTGCGCCGGGTCAAGCGCGGCTGACGCCGTTCAGCCCCGACGCCGCGCGGAGCGGAACCAGTCGGCGAGGGAAAAGCTCGGCGGGTTGGCGACCCGGCCGAGACGGCTGCAGCTGTAGACCGCGACCGGGCTGTCCACAGTTACCTCATCGGCAGCGTGCGAACCGACGGCGCTTGCCGTCAACGATCCGCTCATCTGCGACATCAGCTAATTCCCCGTCTCTTCGATCATTCGGCAGGCCCGCGGCCTGTCGCCCCACTGTCAGCTAACGAAACTGTAGCAGAAGTTTTTGCCCTCTAGCAGCATAAAACCCGAATAACCCCGTTCCGTTATTGTCTTCTCCGCAACTTTCGGGGACAGCGTGTGATTTTCACCATAAGTTTGCTTATGTCATCGCCAGCACATCGTCTGCGGCGGGGCCGTCGATCGGCAGAGTAATTTGCGCATCCGTAATCCGCAACGTTTCGCGGACTGCTCACAAGCCCGGGTGGGCGGTAATGCGTGCGGCAGGCTGGGAGGGCTTGCTGCCCGCCTGCCAGTCCAAATGCAAAAAGGGGCCGAAAGATCGGCCCCTCGTGGTGCGCCGTCAGGGTTTCGAACCCCGGACCCGCTGATTAAGAGTCAGCTGCTCTACCAACTGAGCTAACGGCGCTGCGTGTGCGACAATAACAGGCCCTCTGGCGCAGGGTGAAATCCCGAGCGCAGGCGGTTGCCGGGGAGGCCGCCGAGGCGACTTCCAGGCGTGTTTGCCCATACACTGTTTCGAGAAGTGTTGCTCCGTGCTTCCTGGTTGCGAGGTGGAAAGAACATGTGGCAGGTCCGTGCTGTGACCCGTCCGCGCCGACGTCGTGCATGGCTGACGGCCATTGCCCTTGTCCCCGTGGTCGCGTTGGGGCTGTCTGCCTGCGGCAGCAATTCCGCGCCCCCGCAGCCCCAGGTGATCACAGACAAGGGAACGCCGTACGGGGATTTGCTCATTCCCAAGCTCGTCTCCTCGGTCAAGGACGGCGCGGTGGGGGTCAGCGTCGACGCCCCGGTGACCGTCAGCGCGGAATCGGGCGTGCTGGGTTCGGTCACGATGGTCAACGAGAACGGGCGCGTGGTTGACGGCAAGCTGAGCCCCGACGGCCTGACCTGGTCGACGACGGAACCGCTTGGCTACAACAAGCGCTACACGTTGACCGCGGAGTCGATGGGCCTCGGCGGCGCCACCAGCAGGCAGATGACCTTCGAGACGCACTCGCCGGAAAACCTGACGATGCCCTACGTGGTGCCCAGCGACGGCGAGGTCGTCGGGGTCGGTCAGCCCGTGGCGATCCGGTTCGACGAGAACATCCCCAACCGTCTGGCCGCGCAGCGCGCGATCACGATCAAGACCACGCCGCCGGTCGAGGGCGCCTTCTACTGGCTGAACAACCGCGAAGTGCGTTGGCGCCCACAGCATTACTGGAAGCCCGGCACCAAGGTCGAGGTGTCGGTCAACACCTACGGCGTCGACCTGGGCGACGGCTTGTTCGGGCAGGAGAACGTCTCAACGCATTTCACCATCGGTGATGAGGTCGTCTCCACGATCGACGACAACACCAAGACGATGACGGTGAAGCGCAACGGCGAGGTCGTCAAGACCATGCCGGTTTCGATGGGCAAGAACAGCACGCCGACCAACAACGGCACCTACATCGTCGGCGAGAAGCGCGCGCACATGGTGATGGACTCGTCCACCTACGGGGTGCCGGTCAACTCGCCCAACGGATACCGCACCGAGGTGGACTGGGCGACGCAGATCTCTTACAGCGGCATCTACGTGCACGCGGCGCCGTGGTCGGTGGGCAGCCAGGGCTACAGCAACGTCAGCCACGGCTGCGTCAATGTCAGCACCAGCAACGGGCAGTGGTTCTACAACAACTCCAAGCGCGGTGACGTCGTCGAGGTCATCAACACGGTCGGTTCCACGCTGCCGGGCACCGACGGCCTCGGGGACTGGAACATCCCGTGGGAGACGTGGAAGGCCGGCAACGCCGGCGTCTGAGCCGAAAAATGGTCAGGGAGCGGAATCCGCTCCCTGACCGATCGGGGTGGCTGACGGGACTCGAACCCGCGACAGCCAGGATCACAACCTGTCTGCGGATTAATGTTGAAAAGGGCTATTGAACTGCACCTATAGTCCCTAAGGACGAGAACCTTCGCAACGTTCAGAGCGGACATAATGGTGCATAAATGCCTGCTAGGAGACGCGTCGGTGTTGCGCTAAGGTTGCAGCCGTGGCCGCAGTGAAAAAGGCTAAGAGGCGCTCCTGGGGCACATTGCGCACCATGCGCAACGGGCGCGTCCAGGCGAGTTACGTGGCCGACGACGGTCGCCGCTACTACGCCGCCCACACTTACGACACGCGGATGGACGCTGAGGGCTGGTTGGCCAACGAGCGCCGGTTGATTGAATCGGGAGACTGGACGCCGCCAGATACGCGTGCCGCAACTAAGCTTGCCGGAACAGTGCTACTCCGTGAATACGTCAACGGCTGGTTGTTGGAGCGGGACCTCACACCGAAGACGCGGGCACTGTATGCGGACCTACTGAACAGCCGAATACTGCCGGTGCTGGGCGAAGAAATGCTGAGGAACGTATCACCCGGCATGGTTCGCGCCTGGTGGATCGGACTGGGCAAGGCGACGCCGACGAGGAATGCTCACGCCTACCAACTGCTGAGAACGATCTTCAACACTGCGGTTGCGGATAAGGTCGTCTCCGAGAATCCGTGCCAGATCAAGTCGGCGGGGAAGGCCCCGAAACCTCGTGATGTTCGACCGCTGACTCCCGATGAGCTAGAGCAAGTGGCTGACGCCGTCCCCGAGAAATATCGGGCTGCTGTCCCGGTTGCTGCCTGGTGTGGACTCCGCTTCGGAGAATTAATTGAACTGCGGCGGAAGGATGTTTATACCGTTGATGGCAACACTGTGCTGCGCATTCGCCGGGTGGCCACACGTGTGGGGAACCGAATTGAGGTCGGCCCACCGAAGACGGATGCAGGAATTCGCGATGTTACTGTCCCGCCCCACGTCGCTGAGACTCTCCGCCGACATATGCGCGTCAACACGGGGCAGGGGCCGGAATCGTTCTTGTTCACCACGACTCGCGGGCAGCGGCTATCGACGACGGCCTTCACAAAGGCCGTAAAGGTTGGCTTTGCGAACGTGGGCAAACCCGAGATGCGCGTACATGACCTTCGACACGTCGGTGCGACGCTCGCTGCCCAGGCTGGCGCGACTACGAAGGAATTGATGAGGCGTATTGGCCACACAACCCCGGCGATGGCAATGCGTTACCAGATCGCGGCTGATGAACGTGATGCGGCGATTGCCCGTGAGATGACCAGGCTGGCGGGTCCGCACGGAAGTTCTTGAGTATCTTGCGAAATGGCGTGGATTTGCAGCTTCCAAGCGTGCGCTGTACTGTGACCTCGTCACCAAACACTTCGCAGATAGCGAGCCTCCTCTAGGCATCATTTGGGCCCTGGCCGATAAGCGGCTGGGCCATGCCGAAGGAGAAATGTGTTTCAAGAGGTCCCGTCAGTCAGCTTCGCCGAGGGGCTGCCGAAACGACCAACCATCAAGCAGGCCGCCGACCATCACGGGCTGTCCGAGAAAACGATCCGTCGTTACATCGCTGAGGGTCGGCTAGTCGCATACCGCGTCGGCAAGCGCAGCATACGAGTTGATCGGGAGTCCCTGATCCGTCTCGCGACGCCGCTGGGCGGTGCGGCATGACCGGCAAAGACCGCTCAGTCAAGCTGGTTCCCGCCACGGACGTGACCGATGACGTTCCAGTTTGGGCGTGGACCTACGGGGGGAAGGGACGCATTCAACTCGGTACGTTGGCACTCTTCGCGGGTCGGCCGGGAGCCGGAAAATCAACCGCTGCACGCTGGTTCGCAGCGGCGGTGTCGAACGGCACGCTGGCCGGCTGCTGGGAGGGGCGGCCGCAGAACGTCGCCTACATCGCTCCGGCGGAGGAGTCAGTGAAGTACATCGTCAAGCCGGGCTTGCGAGCAGCGGGCGCGGCGATGAACCGAATTTTCTTCCCGGAGGTGCGGTGCGACGGCATGCAGGTCCGTCTTCTCTCTGTGGACGACGAGGACAGGCTCACGGAGTGTTTCGTCGCGCACGATATAAAGCTCATCGTCGTCGATCCGCTGATGGACACCATAAGTGCCAAGGCAGATATCAACCGAAACAACGAGGTTCGTGCGGCATTGCAGCCTTGGATGCGTATGGCGGACTTGCTGGAAGGTTGCATCCTCGGCGTCGCGCATCTCAAGAAGATGCCCGGAGATGACATAGTGGCAGGGATTAACGCTTCGTCAGCCTTCGGTGAAGTCGCCCGCGCAGTCTTCGGCTTCGTGAAGGACGATGAATCGCCCGACGATCGGATCATGTCTCAAGCGAAGAACTCAACCGGCGAGGAAGACCTTGCGTTAAGGTATCGTATCGAAACCTGTTCCGTTATAACGGATTCGGGTAGCACTGGGGTAGTGGGGCGCTTCGCCATCACAGGAAATTCTGACCGCACTGCGGGAGACGTGTTGCGAAACGCTTCTGACGACCGGCATGCGTGTCGGAAGTGGCTCAAAACGCATCTGGTAGACCACGGGAAGACTGCATCCGCAGAGGTGAAACAGTTCGGGGAGGCGCAGGGGTTCAGTACTTCGGCGATCGATCGTGCTGCCCGATTGCTCAACGTCACTGTCACCTCTGCCGGGTTCCCTCGAAAAACGTACTGGTCGTTTTCCACACCAACGAAGGTTGGGGCGACCGACGTAACCGACGTGACTGACGCAACTTGCGCCGAGGGCACCCCGAGCGCTTCGGTCGTCGATGCAGTCACGTCAGAAACGTCAGTCACCTCTGTTCAGTTCGGCGACCCCCGTGATGGGGATGCTGTAAAGCAGACGGCGTAGCGCCTGACGATGAGGGGCACGGACCAGCGCAGCCGGGCTGGTCCGCGCCCGTCGTCTCAAAACTAAAGAACTGAGACGGCATGATGAGACCTACTATGGGGCCGGAACTGCCAGTTGAAATTGTCTCAAAAGTTGCGTCAATATGGGTGTCTCATATTGACGTGTTCTGAGACTTTTGAGACACTTAAGGTATGGCAACGGCTATCGCTACTGGCACCCAACTTGGTTACGCCCGAGTAAGCACTGGGCATCAATCGCTCGATCA
Source organism: Mycolicibacterium pulveris (assembly GCF_010725725.1). Taxonomy (NCBI): domain Bacteria; kingdom Bacillati; phylum Actinomycetota; class Actinomycetes; order Mycobacteriales; family Mycobacteriaceae; genus Mycobacterium; species Mycolicibacterium pulveris. Next base: position 4,094,463 of record NZ_AP022599.1, read on the forward strand.
GCAAGTCGATGCGCTTACCGCCGCAGGCGTCGATTCGTCACGCATTTACTCCGACAAGCTGTCGGGCATGTCGTCGCGGGAGGAGCGTTCCGGCTTGGGTGCGCTGTTGGACTATGCACGCGAAGGTGATGCCATCGTGGTCGTGGGCATCGACCGTTTGGGCCGTAACGCCGCAGAGGTAATGACCACAATCCGGGAGTTGGGGCAGCGCGGAATCGTGTTGCGTTCGATTCGCGAGGGGATCGACACCTCGAACGCCACTGGTCGAATGGTGGCGGGGGTGCTGGCGAGCCTGGCCGAGTTGGAATTGGAGTTGGGGCGGGAGCGTCGGACGGCAGCGCGAGAGGCGCGTCGCGCACGCGGGCAGTCAATCGGTCGTCCGAAGGCTCTAGACGATGCGAAAGCGGCTTTGGCGCAGCGGATGCACGCTAGTGGAGAGTCGGCGACCACGATCGCGAGTGCGCTCGGTGTCAGTCGTGCCACCGTTTATCGGGTGCTGAGCCAAGGGGCATAACGGGAGACCATCGTAATTTCCACGACAACGTCCGCCGTTGCTGGTCGTGCCGCGTGTTTCATACAGCAGCGATTTGTGATTCATCCCAATGCGTGTCGTCTGTCTCGTAGAGCAGCCCCTCGAACCAGTCGATTGCATATTCAACGTGCGGCATTGGCGCTTCCCACCGCACGTCAGTGACCGTGCCACGAGCTCCCTCCTGTAGCGGTGCCATGCAGTCCACCCGCCCGACGAATGCGACTGTGTCGCCAATCTTGTGTGCGGCTGTCGGTATCGAATCGTCCAGGACCCACACGCCGTTGCGTTTCCCATCGGCGGCGTAAGTGTGGCGTTCGATGAACCATCCGTCCTCTGCAAATACCGGCTCCCACTCTTCGCACTCGTCCCAGTCGATGTGGTCAGGAATTCGCTCAACTTCGTCGGCGATAGCACGCAGCATCGTTGCGAGAGTCGCGCCCCGATCTTTATCGACGGTCGAGAGCCTTAGCTCGAACATGATGTGATCACTCCTTCGTATGCGATTGCGATTATGGCCGTTTTGACGAGGGTGGCGAAGGCACGTCAGAGGCCCGCCCCATGCCCAGTGGTGGTCATGTTCCGCACGTTCGTCATGAATTGATGACGCTTCTTCGCCGCATCGGAACCCGAAGCACCCATTGCTATTTCGAGGGTTCGGCGTAAGGGGACTGGCGATTCTGCTATTGCGTCGTTCCGTGCGATTAGGCGGCGGATTTCGTCATCCGTAGGGTTGCGGTACGACTTCTTGAGGTTGCAGGAATCATGGGCCAGGACCAAATTCCACACACCGTTTAGGTCGGGACCCTTCCAACTCCCGGTGGTCATCCACTTGAAGGGGAAAACGTGATCGACGTGTATGTGGGGTCCGTTGAGGTCGCCCAGAGGTTCGCGGCAGTAGAAGCAGCGCCCGTACTGGAATCCGTCGATTGAGGCGCGAAGACTCGTTAATGCCACTCTCTGCGCCGCAACGACAAGCTGGCCGCTCGCCTCCTCGAACTTGAGCCCACCCATAATGCTGCGTCCGATGCCGGCATCGAACGATGCCTCCACGATTCTCCATCGGGCGTCGAGTTCATCGTCGAGAACGCCTGACGACTCGTCCGCGACGGCACGCAGGCTAGGGGTTAGGCGGACGATGCGGGTGGGTCCCCGCCCCTCTAGTTCGTAGAACCTGTGCGCCACTTCCCGGCCCGCAAGGTTATGGAACTTCTGCATCACCATCGCAGGAATCGACTTAACCGCCGCACTGACAAGGGCTTCCGTAGGTCGTCCCGCTGCTCGTGACTCCTCGCGCTCTCGCGCCAACACCGCCAAAAAGTCCTGCTCGCCCATTGATTGCGAACTCGGCGCTTGCGGAAAGTCGCCCGACCGATCAACCAGTTGTGCAGCGTAGGCGGTCGCCAAGTCCACTAGCGGAACGGCATCGCGACCCGTGCGAGCCATGTCCAGCAAAGCCGCACCGAGAGGGAACTTGTATGTTCGCACATTGGCGCCCATCAAGATCGCCTGCCGCCACGCCGTCCGAGCTGTCGGTTCACTGCGGTAGAACTGCTCCAACATGGATCACATTATGGCGAGGCGCTCCGACATTACGGGCAAATTGATCCGGGATGGCGTGGCAGCCGTCATCGCAGCGTCCGGACGGACAGCCAGAGTAAAGACGCTCGACGAAACGGCTTACCGTGCCGCGCTCTGGGACAAGCTGGACGAGGAGGTCGAAGAACTCCGGCGCGCCAGCAACCCAAACGACGTGTTGGAAGAAGCCGCCGATATTCTGGAAGTGCTCGTAAGCATCGCCGAGACTCACGGACACACAATCGACGGGCTGCTTCGCACTGCGGCGATGAAACGGGCGGAGCGCGGACGGTTCCGCAACAGGTTGTGGCTATCGGCGGAGGGGCCTCAGTGAATGCCATCGAACCGGAAACACTGATCAGTGCGCGTTGCTACAGCCGCGACGAGGTGCTGGCCCGTCCTTGTCCCGTCCCGAAATCGCCGGGCGTGTACGGATGGTGGTTCCGTCAAATACCCGGCGCGATAGATATCACCGCATGCGAGAAGCGGGACGGGTTAACCCTTCTGTACACCGGCATCAGTCCGTCGCGGCCACCAGCGAACGGCAAGCCGCCGAGTAGCCAAAGCCTGTTCCATCGGATTCGCTACCACTACACCGGAAACGCAGAAGGATCGACCCTCCGCAAGACCCTAGGTGTGCTGCTGGCCGGAGAACTCGGCATCCAGTTGCGCCGCGTCGGGTCCGGGACACGACGGACGTTCGGCCCTACAGGAGAAGCCGCGCTCAGCCAATGGATGGCCGACAACGCTCTGGTTTCATGGGTGGTACGCGAGGAGCCTTGGGTCCTGGAAGAAGAACTCATCGCTAGCCTCGACCTGCCCCTGAATCTTCAAGGGAACGCACACAACGACTTCTATCCGACGCTGAGGCGCATCCGCGCTGAGGCGGAACGAGTAGCACGGGACCTTCCGATCGTCTAACGGGCTGGTCCTCGTTCCAGATTTGCGAGCCCGACGCGTGAAGGGTAGGGAGTGGCCCCTTGACCTCCGCGATATGCGCCTCGAACGGCCAGCGTCGCTTCTCTCTCAGCCCTCAATAACGAACCGAGTTCCGAGGCGGTCGTCGAGCAGACAGTCGATAACGTCGGCCGAGCCGGCACAGCCAAGCACCCGCTCGCTCAATCCGCGTACCGAAACAATTAAGCTCAGTTCGCGTGGATGGATTCGATCGTTCGCATAGTCAATGCTTAATGCGCTAGCGAAGCTAGCCACGACAATCATCTGGGGGTATTGGCAACGAATCAAACGGTGCCTATGGGAGCGCTCGATCACCCGCGACTGACAACTCTGATCAGCGCCGTCGCCACGGGTGCGCAGGAGAGCGCTACCGGCCCAGGGCCTTGCTGGCAGCAGTGGCTCGGGCACGGTCAACTCGGAGGCGTTCCATGAAGCGTCCTACGTTGTATCCGCCTCGTTCCAGGATGATCCGGAAAAATCGTTCGGCGTCCGTACGTTGCTCTGCCGTCATCCTTTCATTTACATACTGAGATCGCGCTAAAGAGAACATCACGTCGAAAACGGCGGGTGTTTCGTGAAACTTCTCCGCCGCTCTCGCGAATTGGGACGGCCAGTCGCTAGATTCGACGGTGAGCGATAACAGGGCCGCCATGATAGCTGCCTTCGGGCACTCCTCGATCAGATCGTCGAACGCTTGTTGAATCGCTACCTCTAACTTCTTAGACGACAGCGATCCCGCCATTGCGGTGAGGCAAAAGAATAGAGGAAATTGAGCCTGCATCTTCGCCTTTGCATCTGCAATCTGTTTTTCAGACCTCTCGTCGTCTTGAGCCAGCTCATCCGCTAAGTCAGACATGAAGTCTTGGAAATCATCGTCTTGCTCAAATAAATAGACCATGTCCGCCCACAGATGTACTGTCTTCTTGAGCGTCTTGACCTTGAGCGGCATATTCCTTACTAGCTCTGAATCACGAAGGACATTGGAAACCAAAGACAGAGCTCGCAGAGCTTTCTGAATGTGGGGAGCATCGCGCATACTCCGCGCAGGGAACGGCTCACTAGAACGGACCACAGCATTTTCGATCACGTAATTGAGGTCGTCATCGGTTTCTTCTTCGTCGTCCGAGTCGCTCTGGCCCGCATGTGCGCCGGATTCATCATCATCCAGAGGCTCAGTTTCAGCCGAAGTAACGGCCGCGACGACCGAGTCAAGCCCAAGTGGATGGTCTGTCCCGCTTGTCCTGGCGGGTCCAAAAATTGAAGCGGAGCGCTCGTCGGAACATTCTTCGCGGTCGACTAATGCATGAACGCGCTCAAGCACACCTTGATCATTCCTGACTAATGATGCATAGTGGGTTATAATCTTCGAGTAGAATAAGCCATCGTCAATAAGCTCTTCCTTAAAGGGTGGGTCCTCCTTGGCTTGTTTGGCTGCAAATAGGTACAAATAACTAGACTGGGCAAAACGGACAATGTTCTTGGGATCACTGCGTCGAGTCGTCAAAATATGACGAGCTTTCAATGATTCCAGCATGGCCGTCGGGCTTTCGTTCCAGCCATATTCTTCAAAGAGCTCAGTCAGAAACCGTACTACATCATCCTCGGCAAGCGCGCCAGCTTTATTACGTGCATACAATGAAGCAAGCGCTGATAGAATGGCTTCGCGGTCGCGTGCGTCTATGCTGAACCGCGAATCCTCAAATATTTCGCGACCGAGCAGCGAGCTGACAAACTGGTCCAGGAGTGTCACAGGGGTGACAGCTTGTATAGTCAGTGAAGTCTTGATGAAGACATCGAGAAGCAGAGCGATATTCCAGGCAGTCCTGGGTAAACCCTCGACATTCAGAGTCTGCTGCACTTTCTCCAACATCACTTCGGCTCGGTCATCGTCGACAGCCAGGCGGACTAGTGCGCGGACGTCACGCTTCGTCATCCTGCCCATATAGCGGACCGCGGGGGTCAAGCCGGCGTTTTCTAAGGCAGTGATTAATTCCGCCTCTGCGCCGAGTGAACAACTTAGGAAGCAGCCCTGAATCCAGTCAGCTTTAAGGTCTTCGATAAAGCGATCGAAGGTCCTGTTCCCCGGTCGCGGAACTATGTCGTCGACACCAAGTATTATGCCCTCTAAGGGTTCGTGCGGAGGAATCCCACAACTCTCGGCCAGATTTCGACGGATCAATCGGTCGAGACCGCGAACGCCCGAAGGTAATTCGCGGTAATCGACAAGCACAGGCACCGTCGATATTTCGTCATTAGTGCGTGTCATTATTAGCCATTCGAGGGCAGTGGTGATGCCGCTAATTTCTTCGCCTACAACAAGTACAAGCTTCTCTTCACGTGCGTCTTTCGCGGGATCAAGCCTTATGTCCTTCTTTCCAGCTTCATACTGGTCGATGCTCGACAAGATTTTCTCGTGCGGCGCACTAAGAAGCACCGGACGAACAATAAGTTTGTCGAGGTCAGTGATGGTATTAGCGTCGTCGATCGCAACAATGGACTCCGACTGTACGCGTTGCAATAATGCGTCGCGAGCTGCGCGATGGTAACTCTGTCTTGTTATCAGGGCCGGGGTGCGCCCGGCGGCGCTGCCGATCCGCGTAATAAATTCTGGGAGATCGGCGTAATTATCGGATTCGAACGGTACGACGGTGATCGGCGTTTCTCGATATTGCTCGGTGAGTGTGTCGCGTTCTGAATTGCGGCAGAGTAGATAGTGTTCGTTGCCCGAATTAGGTATATCTTCGTCGATTCTCGCTATCAACCGGCCTAGGTTTGGGTCCTCCAATGTGCCACTTGCGCCGACGAATAAGATGGATTTGCCGCCCGCCATCAACCATTGAATAGACTGCGCGCTCCGATTTTCCACGATTGCGCCATAGGATTCGGACCCGAATACCACCGTATCGGGGTCTAAGTAGCATCCGTGTAAGTGCATTACGGCATTAATAGCCCCGTTGAGCGCACGCTGCATATTGTCATATTCTCGCCATGTCACTCGATCGCGATTTGCGACACGCTCGATGAGTACATCATAATTTGTTGTTGCAATTGGCATGCCGAGGCTAGCGATCGCCTGTATTAATTCGGGTCGCTCAGGTTCGGCTAAGCTGCCCACCGTTTCGTAGAGCCAGTTGCTGAAACCGCGCTTGCCTAGCCGGCTCGCGATGTTTTGTGCGACGCTTGCGTAGTCGCTTGGACGCCGTGCTATTTCTATTTGTCGACGGTTGACCTCCGCCCACTCGGCTTCGTCAATCCCCGTTTGCACCACGGTTTCGATGCCGTGCTCAAGCAGGGAACGCCAGTCCCGGAAACGGGACGACGGCATCGTCGCAGCAGTCGTTCCAGCGCCGCAAACGACTACCAGACGGTTGCCCTTGATCGCGGCAACGATGCCTTCAATTGTCACTGCCCTGTTATAACTCATCAGTTCGCCCTGGGTCCGGATTCCCAGCGGGCGGCGAAGTCTTCGGCTCTAGGGCGCCATTGACTGGCCCACGTAGTGCAAGTGCCTAGCGGATCATTTCTCTGTCAATTCGACTAGGTAGCAGTTGGTCTCGGGCAGTTGGGTACCAACTTCGACTGGCACAACCAGGGCGCAGGCGCTGTTGAGCCCAGCGGCCCATTGCGTACTTGAGACCACGTCCGTAAGGCGGGCTAGTAGCAGCCAATAGCATGCTTCGTCTGCGACAATGCGTCGAGCATTCTGCGCCCAGACAATCGCTGAGCCTGCTACACCATCGAACTTCACACTGAGAGGCACGAAGCTTGCCCGTCCTTCAAGGACTGTCTCGATGGTGAAGGCGAGGTCATCCTGATCCGCAGTCACCAGCACTGCGTCGTCGAAGAACCGCTCCGCCGACCGCTCCAAGGACGAAAGGTCAGTGCGCGTGCTTGCGACCATACCGACACCTCCGCCTAGTTCCCTGCTCCATGTGCCGACGTAAAAGCCGTTGATTATATTGTCTCGGCGTTGATAACTCAAATGTACACGGCAGCAGTCTCATTGCCTAACTGTTTATTGCGGGGCTCAGGCGACGCTACTTATATGTGCAGTCACCGTGGAAGTTGATCCGAAGTTGCAATTAGGTTGCAGAGGTGCCCAGGACGAAAAACAGTGGGAGGGCAAAATGCCCTCCCACCTGCGGGGTGGCTGACGGGACTCGAACCCGCGACATCCAGGATCACAACCTGGTGCTCTACCAACTGAACTACAGCCACCATTGCCGCGGCGTGTGCAGCGGCGTCGTCGATACTATCCGCTCGGATGCTCTACGGCCGAATCGGTAACGCTCGAGTCGGCGCCGTTCGTTCCCAGCTCCGCGGCGATCGCCGCGATTTCGCTGGTCGAAGGCCCCGGCGGGGCAACGAACGCGGTGCGGCGGTAGTAGCGCAACTCACGTATCGACTCGTGGATGTCGGCCAGCGCGCGGTGGGCCAGGCCCTTCTCGGGCTGGCCGAAGTAGATCCGCGGGTACCAGCGACGGCACAGTTCTTTGATGGAGCTGACGTCGATCATCCGGTAGTGCAGGAAATCGTCGAGCTTGGGCATGTCGCGGGCGATGAAGCCGCGGTCGGTGGCGATCGAGTTGCCGGCCAGCGGCGCGGTCTTCGCCTGCTTGACGTGCGTGCGGATGTAGTCGAGCACCATCTCCTCCGCGGTGGCGACGTCGACGGTCGAGGACCGGACCTCCTCGATCAGCCCCGAGCGGGTGTGCATCTCGGTGACCACCGGGATCATCGACGACAGCGCCTGCTCATCGGCGTGAATAACGACGTCGATGCCCTCGCCGAGGACATTGAGATCCGCATCCGTCACCAGCACCGCGATCTCGATGAGCCGGTCGGTCGCCAGATCCAGCCCCGTCATCTCACAGTCGATCCACACCAGTTCGTCGCGCACAGCCGCTCTTCCCGTCACTTCGCTCGCCTCAGAGGCTCACAGTACTGTTTTCGACCATGACGACTGAGCCGACAGGCACGCCCGCGCAGCAGATCGCCTCTGGATACGCCGTCGAGGGCCCGGCGCTGGAGTTGGGGAGCGTCGTCGTCGACGGGGTGTGTGACCCGTCTGCGCAGGTCCGCATCCCGCTGGCGACGATCAACCGGCACGGCCTGGTCGCCGGCGCCACCGGCACGGGCAAGACGAAGTCGCTGCAACTGATCGCCGAACAGCTCTCCGCCGCCGGCGTGCCGTGCCTGATGGCCGACGTCAAGGGCGACCTGTCGGGGTTGGCACGCCCTGGGCAGGCGGGCGACAAGATCGACCAGCGCGCCGCCGACACCGGCGACAGCTGGACGCCGACGGCATATCCGGTCGAGTTCCTGACGCTGGGCACCAGCGGGATGGGGGTACCGGTCCGTGCGACGGTCTCCAGTTTCGGTCCGATCCTGCTGTCGAAAGTGTTGGGCCTGAACAAGACCCAGGAATCGACCCTCGGGCTGATCTTTCATTGGGCCGACCAGCAGGGCCTGCCGCTGCTGGACCTCAAAGACCTGCGCGCGGTCATCCAGTACCTCACCAGCGAGGAGGGCAAGCCCCTGCTCAAATCGCTGGGCGCGGTGTCGACGACGACGGCCGGGGTGATCCTGCGGGCGCTGGTGAACCTCGAGGCCGAGGGCGGCGACACGTTCTTCGGAGAGCCCGAGCTGGAGCCGGAGGACCTGCTGCGCTGCGACGACCAGGGCCGCGGCGTCATCACCCTGCTGGAACTGGGCAGCCAGGCCACCCGGCCGGTGATGTTCTCCACCTTCCTGATGTGGGTGCTCGCCGACCTGTTCACCTCGTTGCCCGAGGTCGGTGACCTCGAGAAGCCGAAGCTGGTGTTCTTCTTCGACGAAGCGCACCTGCTGTTCAGCGACGCGTCGAAGGCGTTCCTCGAGCAGGTCGAGCAGACGGTCAAGCTGATCCGCTCCAAGGGCGTCGGCGTGTGCTTCTGCACCCAGCTGCCGACCGACGTGCCCAACGACGTGCTGTCCCAGCTCGGGGCGCGCATCCAGCACGCGCTGCGCGCGTTCACCCCCGATGACCAGAAGGCGTTGTCCAAGACCGTGCGCACCTACCCGAAAACCGAGGTGTACGACCTGGAGTCGGCGTTGACGTCGCTGGGTATCGGCGAAGCGATCGTCACAGTCCTCTCGGAGAAGGGTGCGCCGACGCCCGTTGCCTGGACCCGGATGCGGGCCCCGCGCTCGCTGATGGACACCATCGGCAACGACGCGATCACCGCCGCCGCCAAGGCCAGCCCGCTGCAGGCCGAGTACGGCCAGACCGTGGATCGCGATTCCGCCTACGAACGCCTGGCCGCCAAGCTCGCCCCGCCGCCCGAGGCCGAAGCCGCGCCCGCGGAGGTGCCGGTGCCGCCGCCGGTGCCGCCGCCGCCGATGCCCGCCCCGGCCGCGGAACCCGGCTTCCTGGACAAGATGATGGACAGCCCCGCGTTCAAGAGCGCGATGCGCTCGGCGGGCACCGTCATTGGCCGCGAGATCACCCGCAGCATCTTCGGCACCGGGCGCCGTCGGCGCAGACGCTAGCCGCTGAGACTCCGCGAAATAGCATTCCGGGCTGTGATTTTGGCGATCCGACGACCTGGAATGCTATTTCGCGAGAAAAGAAGAAAAGCTAGCCGCCGGCGAGCTTCTTGTACACCGCGCCGACGATCGGGGTCACGATCACGCGTGGGGTGTAGCCGCTGGCCACCGACATCGCCTTCGACGTCACCCCGGGAACCACCCGCATCTTGTTGCGCTCCAAGCCATCCAGCGACAGCTTCGCGGTGTAGGCGGTGGAGATCCAGAGGAAGTCGGGGATCAGCTTCTCGACAAGCGACTGCTCGTCCTCGGACGGCAGCGTTTCGCGCACCGGCCCCGGCGCCAGCAGCGTGACGTGCACGCCGACGTGTTTGAGCTCGCCGCGCAGCGACTCGCTGAACGTGTTGACGAACGCCTTGCTCGCGGCGTAGGTGGCGTTGTTCGGAATCGGTGAATTGCCCGCCGCCGAACCGGAAATCAGGATGCCGCCGGCCCGGCGCTGCACCATCCCGGGCAACACAGCGAGCACAAGGTCGTGCACACCAAGGACGTTCAGCTGCACCTGCGCCTTCTCGCCGGCCGGATCCAGCTCCGCGACCGGGCCGAACGTCGCCGTACCCGCGTTGGCACACAGGATGGAGATGTCGCGCGCGGCCAACTCGTCGCAGAACTCGGTGCGCGCGGTCGGGTCGGCCAGATCCACCGGACGCACCTCGACCGTCACGCCGTAGCGATCGGTGAGCCGGTCGGCCAACGCCGTGAGCACATCCTCGCGGCGAGCGGTGACGATGAGGTGGTGTCCACGGGCGGCGAGTTCGACGGCCAACGCCTCACCGATGTTCTGCGAGGCGCCGGTGACGACGGCACGGGCTTCCGCGCTGGGAGCGGGTACTGGCATGCGCCGGACTATATCGTGGGCCAGCATGAGCGACACCCGCCCGGCGGACCCCCAGATCGCGGCCAAACGGCAGGTGTTCGCGTGGGCCCTGTGGGACTTCGGCGCGACGGGCCTGAACGCGATCGTCGTGACCTTCGTGTTCTCGGTCTATCTGACCAACGCCGTGGGCGACGATCTTCCCGGCGGCGCAAGCGCCGCGTCCTGGTTGGGCTGGGCCCTCGGAATCGCCGGTGTGGTGGTCGCCCTGCTCGCCCCGGTGACCGGAGTCTGGGTCGACGCGCCGTGGCGGCGCCGCCGCGTCCTGGGGGCGCTCAGCGGTCTTGCGGTGCTGCTGACCGCGGCGATGAGCCTGATCGCTGACGACTATCACTACCTGCTGCCCGGGTTGGTGCTGTTGGCGGGCGCCTCGGCCTGCAGCGAGCTGGCGACGGTGCCCTACAACGCGATGCTGCGCCAGCTGTCCACCCCGCAGACGTCCGGTCAGATATCCGGATTCGGCCTGGGTTTCGGCTATTTCGGCAGCGTCGTGTTGCTGCTGGTCGTCTACGTCGGCTTCATCGCCGGCGAGGGCGACACCCGCGGCGTGCTGAACCTTCCGGCGGCGGACGGCCAAAACGTCCGCGCCGCAATGTTGTTGACCGCCATCTGGTTCGGGGTGCTGGCCCTGCCCGTCGTCATCGCGGTGCGCAGCCCCGAACCCCGGCCGCAGGAGCCGACCGCGCGGGCGGGATTCTTCAGCGGATACCGCACGCTGTGGACGGAGATCGTGGCCGAGTGGCGACGCGACCACAACGTGGTGTACTACCTGATCGCCAGCGCGGTGTTTCGCGACGGGCTCACCGGCATCTTCGCGTTCGGCGCGGTGCTCGGGGTGAACGTCTACGGGGTCTCGGCCGCCGACGTGCTGCTGTTCGGGGTGAGCGCCAGCGTGGTGGCGGCCGTCGGCGCCGTCGGGGGTGGTCTGCTCGACGACAGGTTCGGCGCCAAGGCCGTCATCATCACCTCGCTGACGGCGATGATCGCCGTCGGCATCACGCTGATGGCGTTGTCCGGGCCGTTGGCGTTCTGGATCTGCGGGCTGTTGCTGTGCCTGTTCATCGGGCCCACGTTGTCGGCGGCGCGGACGTTGATGCTGCGGATCGCCGCCGAGGGCAAGGAGGGCGTCGCGTTCGGCCTCTACACCACCACCGGACGCGCCGTGTCCTACCTGGCGCCGTTTCTGTTCTCCACGTTCATCGCCGTGTTCGGAACCGACCGCGCGGGCATGGGCGGGCTGTTGGTGGTGCTGTTCGCCGGCCTGCTGGGGATGGTGGCCGTGCGGGTGCCGCGCCGCGCGACGACGGGTTAGCCGAGCGCGGTGCAGATGGTCAGCCCGGCGCCGGTGCGCCGCTGCACCGTCACGCCGTTGACCGTGATCGAGCAGGACACCTCGCGGCCGACGTTGATGATGCTGATGCTCGCGGAACCCTCTGCGGGCTCGGCCAATTCAACCTGCTTACTCCACGGCAGCAGCACGTTGAACTCGGTCTGCAACAGCCCGCCGGAGTCGACGTAGGTGATGTTGATCGCGCGGCCGGTACCGGTGACGTTGTAGACCACCGTCTCCGTCACCCCCGGGCTCGGGCTGGGCGTCGTGGTGGTCGGCGGCCTGCGCGGCACCGTCGGCGCCGGTACCACCGGGATGGTGGGCCTAGGCGTCGTCGTCGGCGTCGGGGTGGTGAACCTGGGCTCCTGCACCGCGGGCGGAGCCACGACGGTTTCCTGCCGGGACCTGTTCACGTTCACGATGACCAGGGCGACGACGAGGCCTACGACGGTGACCACCGCGATCCCGGCCAACACCCACAACCAACGGGGCGCCGGGCGCTCCTCTTGAGGCGGCTCCTGAGGCGGTTGACCGGGCGGATACTGCTGACCGTATTGGCCGGTCGCATACGGGTCATAGCCGTAGGACGGGTACGCCGGCATCTGCTGGGTCGGCGCGGGCCCCGCGGGCGCCTGGTAGGTGGGTCCGTAGCCCGTCTGGCTCGCGTACGCCGGATCGGCGTATCCGGGGTAGCCGGCGCTCGGCGGCTGGGACGGTACCGAACCGTCGCGCAAGCCCGCCTGCTCCTCGCTTCCGCGGTGCGGTGAATCCGTCATGCCCACCTCATGGCTGCGAGGGTACCTGGGCGACCGCACAAACCCCCCGACAAGCACGTCGAACGAGGCTGCGACCTGGCACTTCCGTGCGTCGGGTCGCCGCCGGACGTGACCCATGGACAATACGAGGGGTGGGGCAACAGGTTCGCCGGGTCTACGGCCCGTCGATGTCGCCGGACGCCACCGCGTTCGCGCACCTCGTCGACGACGGCGGCTTTCCCCGCGCGGTACAGCGCTTCCTGCGCGGCTGGCGCGCGTCGTCCTCACGTGACGTCGAACTGCCCGTCGAGGGACCCGTACTGCGGGTCATGCACTCCGCCGACGGCCACTGGCTAGCGTGTGAGGTCGCCCCGGACGGCAGCACCCGCAGCCAGATCTGGGTCGTGACAACCGATCCCGACGACCGCGACGCGCGCCGCATCGACTCCTGGCCCGAAGGCTTCCAGGAGGGTACCGCGGAGCTGATCAATTGGGACGGCACCCAGGTGGCCGCGATCCTCACCGGCGAAGACGGGGTGGGCACCTCGTGCCTGATCGACCCCGCCACCGGCGAGATGACCGTGCTGGACCGTCGCTCCAGCGGCCGGCTGGTCGACGCCTGGTCCGGGGTGGCGCTGGTGCGTGTCGGCCCGCGCGGCTACCGGGACCTGATCATGCTGCGTGCCGGCATCGAGACCGTGCTGCTGCCATACGATCCCGGCTCGACCACCGACACCGGGATCATCCTCGACGACCACCTTCCCCGCCGGCTGCGCGCCGGTCTTGAAGGGGAACTCACCGAGAGATACCAGCCCGCGACGATCTTCGACGAGGACAGCACCGAAGGCTATGTACGCGCCCTCATCCGCAGCGAGAACGGGGCCGAATACGCGCGGCTGCTCGAGGTGACCGTCACCGCGGACGGGGTCGCCTATCACGTGGTGGCCGAGCGCGCCGGCCACGAACTCGACGAGTTCACCGTCAGCGACGACCTCTCGACGGTGGCGATGTTATGGAACATCTACGGCGCCAGTGAATTACAGATCCTCGACCTCACCGACTACACGCTGCACGAGCCGATTCCGTTGCCCGGCATGGTCGCCAGTGAGCTGAGCATCAGCGCGGGCGGGTGGATGTTGGCGGTGACGGTCGAGGGTCCGTCGCGCCCACCGACCGTCGAACTGGTCGACCCGCGGACGGCGGAGTGGGAACTCGTCGACCGCGAGCCCAGCCTCGGACCGGTCAGCGCCGACCCGACGCTGGAGACCATCACCGCCCGCGACGGGCTGGAGTTCAGCGGTTGGCTGTTCCGGCCGCCCGAGAAAGTGGACCCGATCGGCGCGATGCTGTTTTTGCACGGCGGGCCGGAGGGCCAGGGCCGGCCCGGCTACAACGAGTTCTTTCCGGCGTTGGTGGAGGCGGGGATCACCGTGTTCCTGCCGAACGTGCGCGGCTCCGGCGGATTCGGGCGCAGTTTTATGCATGCCGACGACAAGGAGCGCAGGTTCGCCGCGATCGATGACGTCGCCGACGCGGTGCACTTCCTCGTCGAGAACCAGCATGCGCCGGGCGATCGCATCGCGTGCTGCGGATGGTCCTACGGCGGCTATCTCACCCAGGCCGCGCTCACCTTTCATCCGGACCTGTTCGCGGCGGGCATCAGCATCTGCGGCATGAGCGACTTGAACACCTGGTACCGCACCACCGAGCCGTGGATCGCCGCGGCGGCATATCCCAAGTACGGCCACCCCGTCAGCGACCAGGCGCTGCTGGCGGAACTCTCACCGTTGCAGCGGGTGCAGAATCTGGTCGCCCCGTTGCTGCTCGTGCACGGCGCCAACGACACTAATGTGCCGCCCACCGAATCTCAGCAAATGTATGACGCGTTGCGAGCGCTCGGCCGCACCGTGGAGTACCTGGTTTTCGACGACGACGGACACGAGATCGACCGGCGCGAGAACCGCGCCGTGCTGCTCAAGGCCATGAGGGAGTGGCTCCTCGCGGCGTTTTCGCCCGCTGCGCAGCTTTGACGAGGTCGCTGCGCCTCGAAGGTTTACCGCAACTGGCGCGAGGGTAATTCACCGCTACGTCAATGGCGGTGCCCACACGGACGGAGGCGCAGCATGCGAGGAGTTATCGGTGTCGTCGTTCTCATTTGGTTGCTGATCGGGGTGTTGGCCGCTTACCAGCGCGGCTATTTCCAGACCGGCGACGCAAACTGCGCCACGGCGGCGCGAGTGGCCTTGACGGTTCTCGTCGGGCCGCTCAACTACGCGGGTGTGAATCCCAAAGTTGATTGCAACATCCCGGAGCCCAGCGCTTCCGGGCTTTATCCGAAAGCTGTTGCCTGACAGCGGCAGCTACTAACGAAGGAGTGGCGATGATCATTCTCGGAATCATTCTGGCGGTGCTGGGATACTTCTTGTGGACGCCGTTGATGTACATCGGTATCGCGTTGGTCGTCATCGGCGCGGTGTTCTGGTTGCTCGGCAGCGTCGGGCGTCCGGTCGCCGGCCGGCGAGCCTGGTATTAACCCCAGCGCTGCACACGGCGGTCACCCGGTCAACGGGTGGCCGCCGTTGTTGTTTGTGCCGCAATCGGTTACGTCTCGGTCCCGTCTCGGGTTAGGTCAATGCCGCGAGCGTCATCTCGCGCAGCACCGCGCGTGAGCGTGCTCGTTCAATCCCGTTGGTGCCGTGTGCCTTGAGGGCATGCGGGGTGGAGTTCATCAATCCGAACGCCGCGTGCGCCATCAGCCGGGCCTCCTTCTCCACGAGGCCGCGCCGACGTAGCTGATCGACCCAGATCTCCACATACTGCCGCTGCGCCTTGCGCACTTGGCGCTTGGCGGGGTCGGGAAGATGCGCCAGATCGCGGTCCTGGATCCGGATCAGGTCCGGCTCGCCCAGCGCGAAGTCGAGATGGAAGTCGACCAGCCCGGCCAAGGCACCGTCGGGATCGTCGGCCGTGGCCACCACGGCCCTGGCTCCGGCCAGCAGGCGGGTGCTGATGCCCACCAGCAACTCGACCAGCAGCGCCTCCTTGTTCGGGAAGTGCCGGTAGATCGCCGGTCCGCTGACCCCCGCGGCCGCACCGATGTCTTCGAGGCGCACCGCGAGATATCCGCGGTCGGCGATGAGCCGCTCGGCGGCCGCGAGCAGCTTCGTGCGGCGGTCGGACTTGCGTCGACTGCGGGGCGTTTCAACGCGGGCGACGGTGGACATTTCGGTTAATGATAACTAACATCACCTCGGTTAGTCGCCATTAACTCAACTGAACGGGTTTTCCTCGATGGCAACGCGGGTTTCACATCGTGAGGAGCACGTCGCACTCGTCGAGCAGCTGCGGACCAAGCTGGCCACCGCTGCGCTCGGCGGTCCCGAACGTGCCCGCGAACGACATGTCGGCCGCGGCAAGCTGCTGCCGCGCGACCGGGTCGACGGCCTACTCGATCCGGGCAGCCCATTCCTGGAGGTGGCTGCGCTGGCCGCAGACGGCATGTACGACGACGAGTGCCCGGGCGCGGGGATGATCACCGGGATCGGCCGGGTGTCCGGTCGCGAGTGCATGATCGTGGCCAACGACGCCACCGTGAAAGGCGGGACCTACTACCCGATCACGGTGAAGAAGCACCTGCGCGCCCAGGAGATCGCCGGACAGAACCGGCTGCCGTGCATTTATCTGGTCGACTCCGGCGGCGCGTTTCTGCCGCGCCAGGACGAGGTGTTCCCCGACCGCGAGCACTTCGGCCGGATCTTCTATAACCAGGCCAACCTCAGCGCGCAGGGCATCGCGCAGATCGCCGCGGTGCTCGGGTCGTGCACCGCGGGCGGCGCGTACGTGCCCGCGATGAGCGACGAGGCCGTCATCGTGCGCAACCAGGGCACCATCTTCTTGGGCGGGCCCCCGCTGGTGAAGGCCGCCACCGGTGAAGTGGTGACCGCGGAGGAACTCGGCGGCGGTGACCTGCACTCCAAAACCTCCGGGGTGACAGATCATCTGGCCCACGACGACCGCGACGCGCTGCGCATCGTCCGACGCATCGTGGCGACGTTGGGACCCCGCGCCGAACCGCCGTGGCAGGTCGTGCCGTCGGTCGAGCCGATGGCCGACCAGACCGAGCTCTACGACGTCGTTCCCGTCGATCCGCGCGTTCCCTACGACGTCCACGAGGTGATCACCCGCATCGTCGACGGCGGCGAGTTCTCCGAGTTCAAGGCCGAATACGGCAGCACGTTGGTCACCGGGTTCGCCCGCATCCACGGTCATCCGGTCGGCATCGTCGCCAACAACGGTGTGCTGTTCAGCGAATCCGCGTTGAAGGGTGCGCATTTCATCGAACTGTGTGACAAGCGCATCATCCCGTTGCTGTTCCTGCAGAACATCTCCGGCTTCATGGTGGGCCGCGACTACGAAGCTGGCGGGATCGCCAAGCACGGCGCGAAGATGGTCACCGCGGTCGCGTGCGCCCGGGTGCCCAAACTGACCGTGGTCATCGGCGGCTCGTACGGCGCGGGCAACTACTCGATGTGTGGGCGCGCCTACTCGCCGCGGTTCCTGTGGATGTGGCCCAACGCCAGGATCTCGGTGATGGGAGGCGAGCAGGCCGCGTCGGTGCTGGCGACGGTGCGCGGGGAGATGACCCCCGAAGAGGAGGAGAAGTTCAAGGCCCCCATTCGCCAGCAGTACGAGGACCAGGGCAACCCCTACTATTCGACGGCACGGCTGTGGGACGATGGGGTCATCGATCCCGCCGACACCAGAACGGTGCTGGGCCTGGCGCTTTCAATTGCCGGGCAAGCCCCGCTCGAGCCGGTTTCCTACGGCGTCTTCCGGATGTGATGGTCATGTCTGCGTTCTCCACCGTCCTGGTCGCCAATCGAGGCGAGATCGCCGTGCGGGTGATCCGCACGCTGCGCGCGATGGGAATCCGCTCGGTCGCGGTCTTCAGCGACGCCGACACCGGCGCGCGCCACGTCGCCGAGGCCGACACCGCCGTGCACATCGGCCCCGCGGCCGCACGCGACAGTTACCTCAACATCGACGCCGTCGTCGCCGCCGCTGCGCGCACCGGAGCCCAGGCGATACATCCCGGTTACGGATTCCTCTCGGAGAACGCGCAATTCGCCGCAGCGCTGCAGGACGCGAACATCGTGTTCATCGGGCCGCCGGTGGCCGCGATCCAGACCATGGGCGACAAGATCGCGGCCAAGGCCGCCGTCTCGGCCTTCGGGGTTCCGGTGGTGCCGGGGATTTCCCGGCCCGGCCTGACCGACGCGGAACTGATTGCCGGCGCCGAGGAGGTCGGATTTCCGGTGCTGGTCAAGCCCTCGGCGGGCGGCGGCGGCAAGGGCATGCGGGTCGTGCACACGGCGTCCGAACTGCCCGCCGCGCTGGCCAGCGCACGACGCGAGGCCGGTGCCGCGTTCGGCGACGACACACTGTTCCTGGAACGCTATGTGCTCAACCCGCGCCACATCGAGGTGCAGGTACTCGCCGACGGCTACGGCAACGTCGTGCATCTCGGCGAGCGGGAGTGCAGCCTGCAACGTCGGCACCAGAAGGTCATCGAAGAGGCGCCGTCTCCGCTGCTCGACGACGCGACGCGGGCCCGGATCGGCGCCGCGGCCTGCGACACCGCACGCAGCGTGGACTACACCGGCGCCGGCACGGTCGAGTTCATCGTGTCCGCCGATCGGCCCGACGAGTTCTTCTTCATGGAGATGAACACCCGCCTGCAGGTCGAGCACCCGGTGACCGAGATGGTCACCGGCGTCGACCTCGTCGAACAGCAGGTGCGCATCGCCGCGGGCGAGAAGTTGCCCATCGCCCAGGACGACGTCACCATCACCGGGCACGCGATCGAGGCCCGGGTCTACGCAGAAGACCCGGGACGCGGCTTCCTGCCCACCGGCGGCGACGTGCTGGCCGTCGCCGAGCCCGAGGGACCCGGCATCCGGGTCGACTCCGGCCTGAAGAGCGGCACGGCCGTCGGCAGCGACTACGACCCGATGCTGTCCAAGGTGATCGCACACGGCGCCGACCGGCCCGACGCGCTGCGGGCGCTCGACGCGGCGCTGGCCGACACCGCGGTGCTCGGGGTGACCACCAACATCGAGTTCCTGCGGTTTCTGCTGGCCGATGCCGAGGTCGCCGCGGGCCGGCTCGACACCGGGTTGCTCGACCGCCGCGCCCCGGACTTCCAACCCGCGCCGCCCGGCGACGAGGAGTTGATCGCCGCGGCGGCCTACAAGTGGGTGCGCGGGTGGGCCCGTGCGACGGGCGACCTGTGGGCCTTACCGTCGGGATGGCGGGTGGGGGAACGCGCGCCGACGACGTTGCGGCTGCGCTCCGGTGAGCGCACCGACCACGTCTACCTGACCGGCACCCCGACCTCCGCCAGCGCAGCCGTCGAACATGGCGAAACGCATTCGCTGGCAGCGTCGTTGGACGGTGACCGGCTCACGATCACGCTTGACGGAGTGCGCACCGAGTACCTCATCGCCGCCACCGACGGCCAGATCTGGTTGGCCGGTGCCGGACGTACCGCGCTGGTCGAGGAGGTCCGCGAAGCGCCGGTCCGCCCCGACGACGAACTGTCCGGAGACGCCGAACTGACCAGCCCGATGCCGGGTTCCGTTGTCGCCGTTGGGGTGTCAGACGGACAACGGGTCGACGCGGGCACTGTCGTCGTCACCGTCGAGGCGATGAAGATGGAGCATGCGCTGACCGCGCCGGTGGACGGCGTGGTGGAACTGGTCGTCGCCGCGGGTGAGCAAGTGAAGGTGGGCCAGGTCCTGGCCCGGATAACGGCAAGCGAGGAGCCGCAACCATGACCGACTTTCTGGCTACGGGCACGCTGCCCGACCACTATCAACAACTGGCCAAGACGGTGCGCGACTTCGCGCAGTCCGTTGTGGCGCCGGTCTCGGCGAAACACGATGAGGAACACTCGTTTCCCTACAAGGTTGTCGCGGGCATGGCAGACATGGGATTGTTCGGCCTTCCGTTCCCCGAGGAGTACGGCGGCATGGGCGGCGACTACTTCGCGCTGTGCCTGGCGCTCGAGGAGCTCGGCAAGGTCGACCAGAGTGTGGCCATCACCCTCGAGGCCGGGGTGTCGCTGGGCGCGATGCCGATCTACCGGTTCGGCAACGACAAGCAGAAGCAGGACTGGCTGCCGCTGCTGGCCAGCGGCAAGGCGCTGGGCGCGTTCGGCCTGACCGAGCCCGGCGGCGGCAGCGACGCCGGCGCGACGAAGACGACCGCGCGGCTCGACGACGGCCACTGGGTGATCAACGGCAGCAAGCAGTTCATCACGAACTCCGGCACCGACATCACCAAGCTGGTGACGGTCACGGCGGTCACCGGGGAGACCGACGGCAAGAAGGAGATCAGCTCGATCCTGGTGCCCGTTCCGACACCGGGGTTCACCGCCGAACCGGCCTACAACAAGGTCGGCTGGAACGCCTCGGACACCCATCCGTTGAGCTTCGACGACGTGCGGGTGCCGGAGGAGAACCTGCTCGGCGAGCGCGGCCGCGGCTACGCGAACTTCCTGCGCATTCTCGACGAGGGACGCATCGCGATCGCCGCGCTGTCGGTGGGCGCCGCGCAGGGCTGCGTGGACGAGAGCGTCAAGTACGCCAAGGAGCGTGAGGCGTTCGGCCGGCCGATCGGGGCCAACCAGGCGATCGCGTTCAAGATCGCGCGGATGGAAGCCCGGGCACACACCGCGCGCACGGCCTACTACGACGCCGCGGCGATGATGCTGGCGGGCAAGCCCTTCAAGAAGGCCGCCGCCGTCGCCAAGATGGTGGCCAGCGAAGCCGCCATGGACAACGCGCGCGACGCCACCCAGATCTTCGGTGGCTACGGGTTCATGAACGAGTACCCGGTGGCCCGCCACTACCGCGACAGTAAGATCCTCGAGATCGGGGAGGGCACAACGGAAGTGCAGCTGATGCTGATCGGAAGGGAACTCGGACTTTGAGCGAGAAGAATGTCGGCGGGCGGGGTGGCGGAAGAGTCATCGTTCAGCGGGGCCTGTGGTACGAGGAGTTCGAGCCGGGGGTGATCTATCAGCACCGGCCCGGCCGCACCCTCACCGAGGCCGACAACGTGCTTTTCACCACGCTGACGATGAACACCCAGGCGCTGCACCTTGATGCCGCGTTCTCCGACGCCCTGCCGCCGTTCAACCAGCGGCTGATCAACTCGATGTTCACGCTGTCGACGTTGGTGGGCCTGTCGGTGGCCCAGCTGACGCAGGGCACGATCGTCGGCAACCTCGGCTTCGGCGAGGTCAAGTTCCCCAAGCCGCTTTTCCACGGCGACACCCTGTACGCCGAGACCGAGGTGACCGACAAACGCGAGTCCAAAAGCCGCCCCGGGGAGGGGATCGTCACGTTCGCCCACACCGGGCGTAACCAGCACGGTGATGTCGTCGCGCTGGCATCGCGCAAGACGATGGTGCGGATGCGGCCGCAGGGAGAAGCCTGATGGGAATCGAGCAGGTCGGGCCCGGCTGGCTGTTCTGCCCGGCTGATCGGCCCGAACGGTTCGAGAAGGCCGCAGCGGCAGCCGATGTCGTGATCCTGGACCTCGAGGACGGGGTTGCCGCCAAAGATCGCGAGGCCGCCCGCAAGGCCCTGATCGACACGCCGCTGGACCCGGCCCGCACCGTGGTTCGGGTCAACCCCGTCTCCACGCCCGATCACGCGCTGGATGTAAACGCCGTGGCGGCAACGGATTACAGGACGGTGATGCTGGCCAAGACGGAGACCGCCGAGCAGGTGGCCTCGCTCGCGCCGCTGGACGTCGTCGTTCTCGTCGAAACGCCGCTCGGAGCACTCAACGTCACCGAGTCGGCCCGCGTCGACAACGCCTTCGCGGTGATGTGGGGAGCCGAGGACCTGTTCGCGATCACCGGGGGCACCGCCAACCGCTGGCCCGACGGCAGCTACCGCGACGTCGCCAAGCACGTGCGGTCACACAGCCTGTTGGCGGCCAAGGCCTACGGGCGGCTGGCGCTGGACTCGGTGTACCTGGACATCAAAGATCTCGACGGGTTGCGCGCCGAAGCCGACGACGCCGTTGCGGTCGGGTTCGACGCCAAGGTGGCCATCCATCCCACGCAGGTGGCGGTGATTCGGTCCGCGTACACGCCGACCGACGAACAGGTCGACTGGGCACGCCGGGTGCTCGACACGGCCCGCGACCAGCGGGGCGTCTTCCAGTTCGAGGGCATAATGGTGGATGCCCCAGTGCTGCGGCGAGCAGAGCGCATCGTCGCGTTGGCGCCACACCCCGGCAGCTGACGGACGGGCCCTCCACCAGGGGTTTGCTCTGACCGCCTCCGTGCTGAGCACCTCAGTCGCCTGACGACGCGATCCGCCGTCAGTGACCCTAGGAGGCGGTATGGCCGGTTTGTCGGAGTTGGTCCAACTCGTGGCGCCCGACGGCACACCGACGGCGCAAAGCCGTTACCGCCGAGATCTGCCGCCTGAGACGCTTTCCTGGCTTTACGAGTCGATGGTCGTGGCGCGCGACCTCGACGGCGAGTTCGTCAACCTGCAGCGGCAGGGTGAACTGGCGCTGTTCGCGACGTGCCGCGGGCAGGAGGCCGCGCAGATCGGTGCGGCGGCGTGTTTGCGTAAGACCGATTGGCTGTTCCCCCAGTACCGCGAGCTCGGCGCATTTCTGCTGCGTGGCATCAGCCCCGCCCAGATGGCAGCGGTGTGGCGCGGCAAGTGGCACGGCGGGCTGGATTTCACCGACAGGTGCGTCGCGCCCATCGCCATCCCGATCGGCACCCAAAGCCTGCATGCCGTCGGTGCCGCCATGGCCGCGCAACGGCTGGGCGAGAATTCGGTGACGCTGGCGTTCCTCGGCGACGGCGCCACCAGCACGGGCGACGCGCACGAGGCGCTCAACTTCGCCGCGGTGTTCACGGCGCCGTGCGTGTTCTTCGTGCAGAACAACCAGTGGGCGATCTCGGTGCCGGTCAGCCACCAGATGGCCGCGCCGTCGATCGCGCACCGAGCCGCCGGATACGGCATGCCGGGCATCCGCGTCGACGGCAACGACGTGCTGGCGTGTTTCGCGGTCGTGGCCGAAGCGGCCGAGCGGGCCCGCGACGGCGGCGGGCCGACCCTGATCGAGGCGGTCACCTACCGCATGGGCCCGCACACCACCTCCGACGACCCGACCCGCTACCAGGACCCCGACGAGGTGGCGCTCTGGGCCGCCCGCGATCCGATCCAGCGCTACCGCACGTACCTGCGCGACACCGGAGTCTGGACAGACCGGCTCGAGGAGCGCGTCGCGGCCCGATCGAAACGGCTGCGAACCGAGCTGCGCGAGTCGGTTGTCGGCGCAGCCGATTTCGACGTCGCCGACATGTTCGACACCGTCTACCACGACATCACCCCAGAGCTCGCGCACCAGCGACGACAACTGCTGGCCGAGCTGGCGAAGGAGGCTTCGGGCGAGCGAAGCGACGGGAGGGCAAGAGCATGACACAGATCATCGAACGCCCCGCAGCGCACGGCGAAGACGAGCCCCGCGGCCCCCTGCTGACCCCGGTGCCGGTGGCGCCGACGCTGACCATGGTGCAGGCGATCAACCGGGCGCTGCACGACGCGATGGCCGCCGACGAGCGGGTGCTGGTGTTCGGCGAGGACGTCGCGACGCTCGGCGGCGTCTTCCGTGTCACCGAGGGGCTGGCCGAAACCTTCGGCGCGCAGCGCTGCTTCGACACCCCGCTGGCGGAGTCGGCGATTGTCGGCATCGCGATCGGGATGGCGATCCGGGGCCTGGTGCCGGTGCCGGAGATTCAGTTCGACGGCTTCGTCGCACCCGCGTTCGATCAGATCGTCAGCCATCTGGCCAAGTACCGGATGCGTACCCGCGGTGACGTCGCCATGCCGGTGACCATTCGCATCCCGTCGTTCGGCGGGATCGGTGCCGTCGAACACCATTCCGAATCGACCGAAACCTACTGGCTGCACACCGCGGGCCTCAAAATGGTGGTGCCGTCGACCCCGTCGGATGCGTATTGGCTGCTGCGAGAGGCGATCAGCAGCCCCGATCCGGTGGTGTACCTCGAACCCAAGCGGCGCTACTGGGCGCGCGGGCCCGTCGACACCGAGGTGGCGGCCCCGCCGATCGGCCGGGCGGCGATTCGGCGCAGCGGCGATGACGTCACCGTGGTGACCTACGGTCCGCTGGTCGCGACGGCGTTGAGCGCGGCCGAACTGGCTGCCGTGCAGCGCGGTTGGCGCCTGGAAGTGATCGATCTGCGGTCGCTGAACCCGCTGGACTTCGACACCGTCGCGAACTCCGTGCGACGCACCGGCCGCGCGGTCGTGATGCACGAGGGCCCCCGCACGTTGGGGTTCGGCGCGGAGCTGGCCGCCCGTTTGCAGGAGGAACTCTTCTACGACCTCGAAGCACCGGTGTTGCGCGCCACGGGATTTGACACACCGTATCCTCCGGCCCGGCTGGAGAAGCTGTGGCTGCCCGGTGTCGACCGGTTACTCGACTGCGTCGAACGCACGTTGGAGCAGCCATGACGGTACGGGAGTTTCTGGTCCCCGACCTGGGTGAGGGGCTGGAAGACGCCACGATCACGCACTGGGCCGTCGCGGTCGGCGATGACGTCGAACTGAACCAGACGCTGTGCACCGTCGAAACGAACAAGGCCGAGGTCGAGATCCCCAGCCCGTACGCGGGCCGCGTCGTCGAACTCGGTGGCGCCGAAGGCGATACGCTCGCCGTCGGCGCGGTGCTGGCGCGTTTCGAGACCGATACCGCCGATGCGAATCGCACGCCGGTGCTGGTCGGTTACGGCGCCGACGACGGGCTGGACAGCAGCAGGCGACCCGCCGCGCCGCTCCGGCCCAGAGCCAAGCCCCCGGTGCGTAAGCTGGCCGCCGAGCTGAACGTCGACCTGAGCACGGTGACCGGTTCGGGGGCCGACGGGGTGATCACCCGCGAGGACGTCCTGGCCGCGGCGGGCAGCGCCGCACCCGAACCCGACACCGTTTCCGTTCGCGGTGTCCATGCCGAGATGGCACAGCGAATAACGTTGTCGCGCAGTGAAATACCAGATGCGCATGCCGGTGTGGAGGTCGACGCGACGGGCTTGATGAAACTGCGCGACCGGCTGGCGGGCAAGGCCGACGCGGAGGCGTCGATCACCCCGTTCGTGCTGACGCTGCGACTGTTGACGATCGCGCTGCGCCGCCACCCCCACCTCAACGCCACCTGGGTCGACACCGCCGACGGGCCGCAGATCCATCTGCACTCGGCGGTGCATCTGGGGTTCGGGGTGGCCGCACCGCGGGGTCTGCTGGTTCCGGTGGTGCGTGACGCGCAGGACCTGACCACGCGCGAGCTGGCGCGCGTGGTGGCCGGGTTGATTCAAGGTGCGCGTGACGGAACGCTCAAGCCGACCGAACTACAGGGGTCGACGTTCACGGTGTCAAACTTCGGGGCGCTCGGTCTCGATGACGGCGTGCCGGTCATCAACTATCCGGAGGCGGCGATCCTCGGGATGGGCTCGCTGCGGCCCAGACCCGTCGTCGTCGATGACCAGGTGGTCGCCCGCCCGACGGTGAAACTCACCTGCGCGTTCGACCACCGTGTCGCCGACGGCGCGCAGGTCGCGGCGTTTCTGGGGGAGCTGCGGGAGCTGATCGAGTCACCGGAGCTGGCGCTGCTGGACCTCTAGCTCGTCACCTGCGTTTGGCGGCGGCCAGCCGGCGGGCGAACTCGGGGGACAGGATCGACGTGGCCTGCGGCCCGAGTTCGGTGTCGACGGCGATGCGGTGCTGGTCGGTGTCGACGACACCGGGGTTGGCGGTCGCGCGCATGGAGGCCTTGGTGGCGAGGACGACCTCACGCGGCGCCGCCGCAGGCCCGGCGGCCAGCTCGCGTGCCGACGCGACCGGGTCGTCGGCGACCGTGAGCGCCAGCCCGTGACGGACCGCGGCCTCGGCGTCGAACCGCATGCCGAACAGCAGCGCCGCGCGCGCGGCCTGCGGCCCGACCGCGCGTTGCAGCATCCAGGTGGCGCCGCCGCCGGGGTGGATGCCCAACTTCTGGAACCGGGGATCGAACAGGGCGGCGGGACCGGCGATGCGCACGTCGGCGGCCAGCGCCAGGTTCAGGCCCGCGCCGACGGCCGCGCCGTTGACCGCGGCGATCGTCGGCAGCGCGCAGTTGGCCACGGCCAGGAAACCGTCGTAGATCTTGAGCAGGCCGTCCTCGGTCGCCTCCCCGAGCGCGCTGAGGTCGGCGCCGGCGCAGAACGCCTTGCCGGCCCCGGTGACGATGAGCGCGTGCACGTCGAGGTTGGCCTCGGCGGCGTCGACGGCGGCGCGAAGCTGGGCGGACATGTCGAACGTCACCGCGTTGCGGCGGTCGGGATCGTTGACGGTGACGACGGCGACGCGGTCCTCGATGTGGACCAGCACAAGATCAGACACGCTGCTCAGCCTAGAGCGGCCGTCCCGACGCTCAGCTGGCGGCCGTCAGCGTGACGTTGTGCAGCGCCACCGCGACGTCGCTGGGCAGGACGTCCATGAAGGTCGAAACGTCCCTGATCGCCGCGCCGCTGGCGATGACGTTGCCAGGAAAGCCCGGGCCGCAGGGGAAGGCGTGACACCGATACCAGAAGCCGGGTGCGCTCTGATACGGCGCCATGCTGGGTGCCTGGTCGACCCGGTAGCGGCCGGGCCGGATGTAGGCCGTGGCCCAGCTGTCGGTCGGGTTGGTGGCGACGCCGAACACACCGTTGCTGCCGTAGCTCGGCGGGCTCGCGTGTGCGGCACCGCCGATCGGACCCGCCAGCAGGGCGCCGACCGCAATCACCGCGGTCGCGCCGCGTCGCGCGGAGTTCACGCGATGAGTGTATCGGCGGGTCGGCTTCGGCGTCAGGCCGCGGCGCTGCCCTCGTCGGATCCGGTGGCGCCGCCGGCGTCTTGCGCCGCGTCGGTGCTCTCGTCGTCGCCCTGTGCTGGTTCGCTCTCACCGCCGGCAGCGGAATCTTCATCTGGCGCAACGACGTCCGAGTCGCGATCGTCGACGCCGTCGGTGAGGCCGACGCTGCCGGGTTCGGCTTTGACGCTGGTCCGCACGACGTTGATCTTGGGGCGTTTCTCGTCCGGCGTCTCCGACAATTCGGCGTCCTCGTCGGGGGCGAGTGACTCCGACGCGGTCGCCACAGGCGACAGCACGTGCTCGGCGACAGCGGCGTCCATCTGGGTGGCGGTCTCGGGGCTCTCCTGCTCGGACGCGGCGCTTTCGTCCGCGATGTCCTTCCCAGCAGCGGGCTTCGCGGGCGCCGTTGCCGCATGCCAGCCCTCGACGATCGCGCCGGGGATCCGGACGAGGGTGTCCAGCGCCTGTTTGGGCGAGGGAAGCAGCGTCGCGGGGCGGTACGCGCTGGGATCGCGGGGAATCGGATTGCCCCCGTAATAGGCGGAGTCGACGAGCAGCCGCAGGACCGGGTCGAAGAACGCGGCGACACGGTCGCCGAAGACAGCACCGATGAGCCGGGTCAGCGGTAGTCCTTCGCTGGCATAGGTCACGTAGGTGGTGTTGTTTCGGGAGGTGACATATGTCGTGATCGGATCGCCCGGGGAACTGCAGCGCGCATCCGGGCAGTCGAGAACGGCGCCGCTGACGGTGATCGCGCAGGTGTTCGCGTCGCACTGAACGGCGGGCGTGCCGTCGGGGTTGACCGGCAAGTCCAGCGAGCCCTGGTCGCGGTGCCGGTACAGGTAGCCGACCAGTGAGTTGACGGCCGCCAGCGGGTTGAGGAGTACCGCGGGTGCGTTCGAGTTGTAGTCGTACTCGTAGCCGATGTTCACCGCGCGCAGGGCGGGCACCTCGCTGGGGGTGGGAAACGGGTTGACGCCGATGAGCGCGAACCATGGATATCTGGTGCCGAAGCCGCCGTCGGGGCGCGCGACGTCGTTGTCGAGAACCAACACCGTGTCGCTGAGGTCGGGACGCTTGCTCAACGCAAGCAGGCTCACGTTTGCCGCGCCCCAGCCCGACGCGATGATGGCGTTCTGTTCCCCCGCGTTGGCGTCGAGCGCCTGTTCGATTCCTTTCAGCCCGGACCAGAAGTTGACGTAGACGATGTCGTCACCGTTGGGGCCCGTGTACACGGGGTCGTTGAACTTGCCCTGGAAGAAGTCCTCCACCCCCGCCCCGGTCGGGTTGGTGGAGCTGCCGACGACGATGAGCGCGGCCAGGTCGACAAGCGGCGCGGTGATGGCGGCCGGCTGCATCGCGGCGACGCCGGCGACGCTGGTCGCGATACCCGCGGCCGCGACGGTCAGCGCCACCCTGCTCGCGCGTCTTGCCATCCCTGAATTCCGTTCGACGGTGCCCTAGCAATCTATTGTGCGCCCCCGGCAGGGATCGAACCTGCGACCAACCGCTTAGAAGGCGGCTGCTCTTTCCGCTGAGCTACGGAGGCAATGCCCCTCGAATTCTATCTTCCAGGGCGATAGGGGCCGGACAGCTACTAAAGCCGCTGCCCGCCACCGCGCGGCGGGCTAGCGTGGTCACAGCAGCGTTCGTAGTGGGAAGGGGAGCGGCCAGCTATGACGGATCTGCCGGACCTCGATGCGGCAGGACTTCCTGAGGAACTCAATGCCCTCGACCAGATCCTGCATCGTGGTGAGGCCAACCCGCGGACCCGATCGGGGATCTTGACCCTGGAACTCCTCGACACCACGCCCGATTGGGACCAGTTCCGCGCCAGGTTCGAACATGCCTCCCGCAAGGTTCTGCGGCTGCGGCAGAAGGTGGTGTCTCCGACCCTGCCGACCGTGGCGCCACGGTGGGTGGTCGACCCCGACTTCAACCTCGACTACCACCTCCGCAGACTGCGGGTGCCCGAGCCCGGCACCCTTCGGCAGGTGTTGGACCTGGCCGAGGTCGCCGCGCAATCGCCGCTCGACATTTCCAGGCCGCTGTGGACGGCAACCCTTGTCGAGGGACTCGCCGACGGGCGGGCCGCGTCGCTGGTCCACCTCAGCCACGCCATCACTGACGGTGTGGGTGGTGTGGAGATGTTCGCCAGCCTCTACGACCTCGAGCGCGAACCGCCGCCGCAGGAGGTCCCGCCACTGCCGATTCCACAGGATCTCTCGCCCAACGACTTGATGCGCCAAGGGATCAGCCGCCTTCCCGCCACGATGTTCGGCAGGTTCCGTGGTGTGTTGGCCGGGGCGGCGCACGTGGTGGGCGAGGTGGTCCGCGACCCGATCTCACGAGTGGGTGACGTCGTCGAGTACGCGATGTCCGGTGCCCGCGTCGTCGGCCCCGTCGCCGAACCGTCGCCAGTGTTGCGCCGGCGCAGCCTGTCCTCACGCAGCGAGGCGATCGACATCGAGTTCGGCGACCTGCATCGGGCCGCCAAGGCGGCGGGCGGATCGATCAACGACGCGTATCTGGCCGGGCTCTGCGGCGCGTTGCGGTTCTACCATCACGCCAAGGGCGTGCCGATCGACGAGCTGCCGATGGCGGTGCCGGTGAACCTCCGCTCAGAGGCCGACCCGGCAGGCGGAAACCGGTTCGCCGGTGTGAATCTCGCTGCGCCGATCGGCCTGACCGACCCGCAGGTACGCATCAAGAACATCCGGTCGCAGATGACCACCAAGCGTGAGGAACGCGCCATCGACATGGTCGGGGCGATCGCACCGGTACTGAGCCTGCTGCCCGACGGTGTGCTCGAGTCGATGGCCGGCTCGATCGTCAACTCCGACGTCCAGGCCAGCAATGTGCCGGTGTATGCGGGTGACACGTTCATCGCCGGTGCGAAAATCCTGCGGCAGTACGGGCTAGGCCCGCTTCCCGGCGTGGCGATGATGGTGGTGCTGATCTCGCGCAGCGGCTACTGCACGGTGACGACTCGGTATGACCGCGCCGCGATCACCGATCCCGATCTCTGGGCCCGGTGCCTGGTACAGGGTTTCGATGAAGTCCTCGCCCTCGGCGGTGACGGTCGGGCCGTACCCGCCTCGTTCACGCTCGACGCGGTGTCATCCAGTCCGGTCTCATCCAACGGGAGTGCGTCGCAATGACTTCGGCGAATGGTCAGGGTTCTCGTGTCATGCGGCTTCCCGGTTCGGTCGCCGAAATCAAGGCCAGCCCGCCCGGCCCGGAGGTGGGCGCGTTCTTCGATCTCGACGGCACCTTGGTCGCCGGCTTCACCGGTGTGGTCATGACGCGAGATCGATTGCGTCACAGGCAGATGTCGGTGGGTGAGTTCATCGGGATGGTCCAGGCCGGGCTGAACCACCAGCTCGGGCGATCGGAGTTCGAAGACCTGATCGGCAAGGGCGCACGGATGCTGCGCGGCAACTCGCTCGGCGACATCGACGAACTGGCCGAACGGCTCTTCGTGCAGAAGATCATCGGGCGCATCTACCCGGAGATGCGCGAGTTGGTGCGCGCCCACATGGCGCGCGGCCACACCGTGGTGCTGAGCTCCTCGGCGTTGACGGTTCAGGTCGAGCCCGTCGCGAGGTTCCTCGGCATCGAGAACGTGCTGAGCAACAAGTTCGAGATCGACGAAAACGGCCTGATCACCGGCGAAGTGCGCAGGCCGATCATCTGGGGACCCGGAAAGGCCAGGGCGGTGCAGGCGTTCGCCGCCAAGCACGGCGTGGACCTGTCGAAGAGCTACTTCTACGCCGACGGCGACGAGGACGTGGCGCTGATGTACCTCGTCGGCAACCCGCGGCCGACGAATCCGGGCGGGAAGCTGGCCGCCCTCGCCGCCAAACGCGGATGGCCGGTATTGCGGTTCAACAGCCGCAGCGGCAGCAACCCGATATCACATCTGCGCACCGCCGCCGGCATCGCGACGATGGTTCCGATCGCGGCGGGTGCCGTCGGCCTGGGCCTGCTGACCCGCAGCAAGCGCACCGGCGTCAACTTCTTCACGTCGGCGTTCGGCAGGACGTTGCTGACCGCGATCGGGGTGAACATCAACGTCTTGGGCAAGGAGAATCTGACCGCGCAGCGGCCCGCGGTGTTCATCTTCAACCATCGCAACCAGGCCGACCCCCTCATCGCCGGCCGGCTGGTCGACACCGACTTCACATCGGTCGGTAAGAAGGAGCTCGAGAAGGACCCGATCGTCGGCACGCTGGGCAAGGTGATGGACGCCGCCTTCATCGACCGCGACGACCCGCAGAAGGCGGTTGAGGGGCTCAAGAAGGTCGAGGAACTCGCCCGCAAGGGGTTGTCGATTCTCATCGCGCCGGAGGGCACGCGGTTGGACACCACCGAGGTGGGTCCGTTCAAGAGAGGCCCGTTCCGGATCGCGATGTCGGCCGGAATTCCCATCGTGCCCATCGTGATCCGCAACGCGGAGGTGATCGCCGCGCGGGACTCGAGCACCTTCAATCCCGGCACCGTGGACGTCGTGGTGTACCCGCCGATACCCGTCGACGACTGGACCCACGAGAACCTGTCCGAACGCATCGAAGAGGTGCGCCAGCTCTATATCGACACGTTGAGGGACTGGCCACACGACACGTTGCCGACCCCTGAGTTGTACACGCGCACAGCGAAAAAGAAGGCGAAGAAGGCCACCAAGAAGTCCACCGCCAAGAAGACCACGAAGAAGGCGACCGCCAAGAAGTCCGCGGCTTCGAAGTCCACGGCCAAGAAGTCCGCGGCCAAGAAGTCTGCGGCGAAAGACACCGCTGGGGAAGGCCGGTCGTGAAGGCACCCGTCGACCAATACACCCCGTTCACCCCCACCGACGACGCGCTCGTGCTGGCGTCGGTGTCCTCACCCGCCGAGCAGGAACTGCTCAACGACTGGCTGGCGCAACAGCGACGCGAACATCCCGACACCAACGTCGAGGTGCTGCGGTTGCCGCACGACGACGACCCCCCGCCAGGAGTTCTCGCCCAACTTGTCGAAAAACTTCAGGCCGACGAGGACCGGTCGGTCGTGCCGGTCCGGGTGTTCTGGGTACCGGGCGGACTGCCCACCCGGTCGAAGATCGTGGCCCTGCTGTCCGGCCGCGACACGTACCGCCCACCCGAGATCCTGCAGCGACGCATCCTGCGGAAAGATCCGTCGCGGGCCCGGGTGGTCGCAGGCGAGCCCGCCAAGGTGTCCGAACTCCGTCAGCAGTGGGCCGACACCACCGTCGCCGAAAACGCAAGGGAGTTCGCCCGCTTCGTCATCCGCCGTGCCGCCCTGGCGATCGAGCGCGTCGAACTGCGGCTGTTGGGTCCCGAGTACAAGTCGCCCCGGCTGATCAAACCCGAGTTGCTGGCCTCGGCGCGGTTCCGCGAAGGGCTGGAGAAGATCCCGGGCGCGACAATCGAACGCGCCGGCGAGATGCTCGACGAACTGTCCACCGGATGGAGCCGGTTCTCGGTCGACTTGATCCCGTCACTCGGCCGGGCGATCTTCAGCCGAGGGTTCGACCCCAACATCGACTACGACCGGGCCGAGATCGAGGTGATGCGGCGCAATCTGGAGAACCATCCGGCCGTCCTGCTGTTCTCGCACCGGTCCTATCTCGACGGTGTGATCGTGCCGGTGGCCATGCAGGAGAACCGGTTACCACCCGTGCACACGTTCGCAGGCATCAACCTGTCGTTCGGGCTCATGGGTCCGCTGATGCGTCATTCCGGTGTCATCTTCCTACGCCGCAAGCTCGACGATCCGCTCTACAAGTACGTGCTGCGCCAGTTCGTCGGCTACATCGTCGAAAAGCGGTTCAACCTCAGCTGGTCGATCGAGGGCACCCGGTCGCGCACCGGAAAAATGTTGCCGCCCAAGCTCGGGCTGCTCGCCTACGTCGCCGACGCCTACCTCGACGGGCGCAGCGACGACATCCTCTTGCAGCCCGTGTCGATCAGCTTCGACCAGTTACACGAGACCGCCGAATACGCCGCGTATGCCCGCGGCGGCGAGAAGACGCCCGAAAGCCTGTCCTGGATGTACAACTTCATCAAGGCGCAGGGTGAACGCAACTACGGCAAGATCTACGTCCGCTTCCCGGAAGCCGTGTCGATGAGGGAGTACCTCGGCGAACCGCACGGGCCGATGACCACCGACGAGGACGCCAAACGGCTTGCGCTGCAGAAGATGGCGTTCGAGGTCTCGTGGCGGATTCTGCGGGCGACGCCGGTCAACGCGACCGCGCTGGTTTCGGCGCTGCTGCTCACCACGCGGGGCCTCGCGCTGACGCTCGACCAGATTCACCACACCCTGCAGGACTCGCTGGATTATCTGGAACGCAAGCAAACCCCGATGACCAACAGCGCGTTGCGGCTACGCACAGCCGAGGGGGTGCGCGCGGCGCTCGACGCGCTGTCCAACCGCCATCCTGTCACCGCGGTCGACGGCGGCAGGGAATGTGTCTGGCGGATCGCGCCGGAGGACGAACACGAGGCCGCCTTCTACCGCAACACGCTCATCGACGCGTTCTTGGAGACCTCGATCGTCGAGCTGGCCCTGGCCCACGCCGCGCGCAGTGGCGGCGACCGGTTGGAGGCGTTCTGGGACCAGGCGATGCGGCTGCGCGACCTGCTGAAGTTCGACTTCTACTTCGCCGACTCCGCCGCGTTCCGTGAGCACATAGCGGAGGAGATGTCATGGCACGAGGACTGGGAGGCGCACGTGTCGGCCGGGGGCGATCGCATCGATGCCCTGCTGCGCGCCAAAAAGCCGCTCATCGCCGGCGCCATGCTGCGCCCATTCTTCGAGGCCTACGAGATCGTCGCCGACGCTCTTAGTGACGCCCCCGCCGAGATCGGCGAGAAGGAGTTGACGAAGAAGGCACTCGGCCTCGGCGACCAGTACGTCGCCCAGGGGCGGGTGCGCAGCAACGAGTCGGTGTCGGCCCTGTTGTTCAGCACCGCCCGCCAGGTGGCCGTCGACCAGAACCTCCTGGCGGCGGCGGCCGACCTTGCCGAGCGGCGCCAGGCGTTCCGCGACGAGCTGCGCGACATCCTGAGCGATATGGATCGGGTGGAGCAGATCTCGCGCGAACAGTTCTATGCCCGTGAGGCCCAGCGGCGGGCACTGCGCACCGAGCCCGCCTAGCCTGCGCCATAAGCTGGGGGTATGACTTCCCCCAGCCGGCTGGTCCCGGCGGGCGTACGCAGCAGCGCAGTGTGGCCCGTGCTCGTCGGCGTCGGCCTGCTGGCCGGTGCCGTCGCCGCGGCCATCGGGGGTCTGTCGCTGGTGGACGCGCTGACCGCCACCGGGCTGCCCGACCCGGGTCCGGTGACCACCTACGGCCTGCCGTTCTTCCGGGCAGCGGGGGAGATCGCCGCGGTCATCGCCGTCGGCGCGTTCCTGTTCGCGGCGTTTCTGACCCCGCCCCAAACGAACGGCGTGCTCGACGCCGACGGATACCGGGCGCTGAGGCTGGGCACCGCGGCGTCGGCGGTCTGGACGGTATGCGCAGCGCTGCTGTTGCCGCTGACCGTGTCCGACGTGTCGGGGCAGCCGTTGAGCAAGCTCGATCCGATGAGCGTCTGGTCGGCCGCCGGCCTGGTCGACATCGCCGGCGCCTGGCGGTGGACGGCCTTCATCGCCGCGTTGGTCACGGTGGTGAGCATTCCGGTGCTGCGGTGGACGTGGACGCCGATCCTGCTGGCCGGAGCATTGGCCACCCTGCTTCCGCTCGGGCTGACCGGGCATTCGTCGTCGGGCGGCGACCACGATCTGGCCACCAACAGCCTGCTTCTGCATCTGGGCGCGGGCGCGCTCTGGGCCGGCGGGCTCCTCGCGCTGCTGGCTCACGCGATGCGCGGCGGCTCGCACGCCGATCTCGCCGCACGACGGTTCTCGATGCTGGCGTTCTGGTGTTTCGTCGTGATGGCGGCCAGCGGCGTGATCAACGCGTTTGTGCGCATCGAGCCCTCCGACCTCGTGAGCTCGCGGTACGGCTGGCTGGTTCTGGCCAAGGTGGTCGCGCTCGGCGTGCTCGGCGTGATCGGCTGGCAACAGCGCCGCACCGGTGTCGCGACGTTGCAGAAAAACCCCGAGGAGCGCCGGCCGCTGCTGCGCCTCGCGCTGGTGGAAGCGGTGGTGTTCGGTGCGACGTTCGGTATCGCCGTCGGGCTGGGACGCACGCCACCACCGCCGCTGCGTGAGCAGCCGAGCGTGGTCGCGGTCGCGATCGGCTACGACTTGCCGGGCCCGCCCACGCTGCTGCGGGTGCTGTTCGACTGGCGGTTCGACCTGATCTTCGGCACCGCGGCGATCGTGTTGGCCGTGGTTTACCTGCTCGGGGTACGCCGCCTGCGCCGCCGCGGCGACG
Source organism: Mycolicibacterium pulveris (assembly GCF_010725725.1). Taxonomy (NCBI): domain Bacteria; kingdom Bacillati; phylum Actinomycetota; class Actinomycetes; order Mycobacteriales; family Mycobacteriaceae; genus Mycobacterium; species Mycolicibacterium pulveris. The sequence goes on from NZ_AP022599.1 coordinate 4,129,404, forward strand.
CCTGGCCGGTCGGCAGGACGCTGGCCTGGCTGTCGGGCTGCGCGGCGCTGCTGTTCGCGACGTCGTCGGGCCTCGGCCGCTATATGACCGCGATGTTCTCCATGCACATGGTGGCCCATATGGTGCTGTCGATGCTGGTGCCGGTGCTACTCGCGTTGGGCGGCGCGGTGACGTTGGCGCTGCGCGCGCTGCCGACGGCGGGGCGCGGCGAGCCGCCCGGGCCGCGGGAATGGCTGCTGGCCGCACTGCACTCGCGGGTGTCGCAGTTCTTCACCAATCCGATCATCGCGACGGTGATGTTCGTCGCCGGGTTCTACGGCCTGTACTTCGGTGGCCTGTTCGACGCGGCGCTGCCCGAGCATGCCGCGCACATGCTGATGAACGTGCACTTCCTGCTCAGCGGCTACCTCTTCTACTGGGTCGTGATCGGCATCGACCCGACACCGAGGCCGCTTCCGCAGTTGGGCAAGGTCGCGATGGTGTTCGCGTCGCTGCCGCTGCACGCGTTCTTCGGTGTGGTGCTGATGGGTTCGAAGACGGTCCTCGGCGAAACGTTCTACCGCTCACTTCAGTTGGATTGGCACACCGATCTGCTCAGCGATCAGCGGACCGGCGGTGGAATCGCCTGGGCGGCCGGGGAGTTTCCGCTGGTGCTGGTGATGATCGCGTTGCTGATCCAGTGGCAGCGCAGCGACGAACGCACCGCCAAGCGCCTCGACAGGGCCGCTGACCGTGACCACGACGAGGAATTGGCCGCCTACAACAACATGCTGGCGGAGCTGGCCCGCCGCGACGCCGAATCCCATTAGTTCCTTGTGCGCCCGAGACCGACGCCATGGCTGGTTTGCGGCCGCCGAATCGACCATTGCGTCGGTCTCGGCGATAGGGGGAGCCATACCGGCGCCGCGCGCGTCCAACGGGTGTGCGGATTCCTTTCGTCGGCAGCGACGCCATTGCCGCCGGCCACCTCACCAGAGCCCATCTGCGCAGTCACTACCGGCCGCTGTACCGCGACATCTACGTCCCGCGCGGCCACGAGGTGTCGCTGCGCGAACGGATCATCGGTGTGTCTCTCGCCTCGCCGAATGCGGTGATCGCCGGGGTGGCCGCGTCCGTGCTGCACGGCGCGAAATGGGTCGATGACGACATCCCGATCGAAGTGGTCTCGGCGGCCCGACGCCAGCGCGGGCTGATTCTTCGGAACGAGACCCTCGACGAGGACGAGGTCACCACGGTCGCGGGCATCCGGGTGACCACGCCGGCGCGCACCGCGTTAGACCTCGGCCGCCATCTGCCGCGAAACAGCGCCATCGCACGCCTGGACGCGCTGATGAACGCCCGCCCGTTCGCTGTCGAGGACGTCGCGCTGTTGGCCAAACGTCATCGCGGTGTGCGGGGTCTGCGCCGGCTCCCGGCGGCGTTGCCGCTCGTCGACGGCGGCGCCGAGTCGCCGAGGGAAACCTGGCTGCGGCTGCTCTTCATCGACGCCGGGCTACCCCGCCCGACAACGCAATTGGTGATTTGCGACGAGATGGGCCGCTACGTCCGACGCATCGACATGTGTTGGGAAGACTTCAAAGTCGGCGCTGAGTACGACGGCGACCAACACCTGACCAGCCGGCGACAATACGTCTCAGACATCCAGGTCAATCGCGTGCTGCAGCGGCTCGACTGGCACGTCGTCCACGTCGTCAAGGAGGACCGCGGCGCCGACATCGTCGAACAGGTGCGCGCCGCGCTGCTGGCGCGGGGCTGGCGTCCTTGAGCCGCTCGAGACCGACGCAATGGTCGATCTGGCGGACGAAAACCAGCCAAAGCGTCGGTCTCGGGCGCGAGGCCGACGGGGACGATCCCCAACGCCCGATTCATCCACAGGGGCCAACTGGCGCAGGTGGTTCCCGCGCACCGGTGTCGGTGTTCTGACGGTCAATAGCGGTGTCACCGACGCGCTTCGCGGCCGTCGTTCCGCAACAAGTTGGAGGAAATATGTTCGAGACACCGTTCAGCATCGTGGGCACCATCGTCACCGACCCGATCCACCGCCGCGTCGGCGACCAGGAGATGGTCAGGTTCCGCGTCGCCAGCAACTCGCGACGCCGCACCGCCGAGGGAACATGGGAGCCCGGAAACTCGTTGTTCGTCACAGTGAACTGCTGGGGCAAGGTGGTGGCCGGTGTCAGCGCCGCCCTGGTGAAGGGCGACCCGGTGGTCGTTTTCGGACACGTCTACACCAGCGAGTACGACGACCGCGACGGCAACCGACGCTCGTCAGTCGAGGTGCGCGCGACCTCGGTCGGACCCGATCTAGCGCGCTGCGTCGCGCGCATCGACCGGTTCAAACAACAGGAAGACCAAGACCAGCGGTCGGCGGATCAAGACGCGGCGGGCCAGGGCGACAGCGCGGGCACGCCCGACGCCGAGGCGGTCGGCTCCGAGGAGGGGCTGACGCTGTCGGCTTAGTCAGCTCAGGCCACGCCTAGGATGGGGCCCGAGCGAACCGCGCAGACAGCGCAGATAGCGAGAGACTCAGGAGGCAAGACCACGGCATGGCCGAATTCATCTATTCGATGCGGAAGGTCCGCAAGGCGCACGGCGACAAGGTCATCCTTGACGACGTCAGCCTGAACTTCCTTCCAGGCGCGAAAATCGGCGTCGTCGGGCCCAACGGGGCCGGGAAGTCGAGCGTCTTGCGGATCATGGCCGGGCTGGACACTCCCAACAACGGCGACGCGTTCCTGCAGCCGGGCGCCACTGTCGGCATCCTGCAACAGGAACCACCGCTGAACGAGGAGAAAACCGTTCGGGAGAACGTCGAAGAAGGCGTGGCGATCAAGGAGAAGCTCAACCGCTACAACGAGGTGGCTGAGCTGATGGCCACCGACTACTCCGACGAGCTCATGGAGGAGATGGGCCGGCTGCAGGAGGAACTGGACGCAGCCGACGCATGGGACATCGATTCCCAGCTCGAGCAGGCGATGGACGCGCTTCGCTGCCCGCCGCCCGACGAGCCCGTCACCCATCTCTCCGGTGGTGAGCGCCGCCGCGTGGCGTTGTGCAAGCTGCTGCTGTCCAAGCCCGACCTGCTGCTTCTGGACGAACCCACCAACCACCTGGACGCCGAGAGCGTGCAGTGGCTCGAGCAGCATCTCGCGGAGTACAAGGGCGCGATCCTGGCGGTCACCCACGACCGGTACTTCCTGGACAACGTCGCCGAGTGGATCCTCGAACTCGACCGCGGCCGCGCCTACCCCTATGAGGGCAACTACTCGACGTACCTGGAGAAGAAGGCCGAGCGCCTCGCGGTGCAGGGGCGCAAGGACGCCAAGCTGCAGAAGCGGCTCAAGGACGAGCTGGCGTGGGTGCGTTCGGGTGCCAAGGCCCGTCAGGCCAAGGGCAAGGCCCGGCTGCAGCGCTACGAGGAGATGGCCGCGGAGGCCGAGAAGTCACGCAAGCTCGACTTCGAAGAGATCCAGATCCCGGTCGGGCCGCGGCTGGGCAACGTCGTCGTCGAGGTCGAGCATCTGGACAAGGGCTTCGACGGCCGCCCGTTGATCAAGGACCTGTCTTTCACCCTGCCGCGAAACGGCATCGTCGGCGTGATCGGACCCAACGGCGTCGGCAAGACCACGCTGTTCAAGACGATCGTCGGCCTCGAGCAGCCCGACAGCGGCACGGTCAGGATCGGCGAAACCGTCAAGCTCAGCTACGTCGATCAATCCCGGTCGCGTATCGACCCGAACAAGACGGTCTGGGAGGTCGTGTCCGACGGGCTGGACTACATCGAGGTCGGCCAGAACGAGATCCCTTCGCGGGCCTACGTATCGGCGTTCGGGTTCAAGGGCCCCGATCAGCAGAAGCCGGCCGGTGTGCTGTCCGGCGGGGAGCGCAACCGGCTCAACCTCGCGCTCACCCTCAAGGAGGGCGGCAACCTGATCCTGCTCGACGAGCCGACCAACGACCTCGATGTGGAAACGCTGTCGTCGCTGGAGAACGCGTTGGAGAACTTCCCCGGCTGTGCCGTGGTGATCTCCCACGACCGCTGGTTCCTGGACCGCACCTGCACGCACATCCTGGCGTGGGAGGGCGACGAGGACAACGAGGCCAAATGGTTCTGGTTCGAAGGCAACTTCGCCGCCTACGAGGAGAACAAGGTGGAGCGCCTCGGCGCTGAAGCGGCCCGTCCGCACCGGGTGACGCACCGGCGACTGACCCGCGACTGATCGGGAAGAACCTCGCGGCCCGATCGGGCTAGCGAGGCCTCTGCGGGACGATAGTGTCGCACCTGCGGACCACGAAGTCGTGTCGTCAAAGGCAGGAGCACCTATGTCGCTGAAGCCGAGATCCGGTGATGTGGGGTCGTCACCGTCGCCGGCGCTCAGTCAGCAGGCCGCCGCACAGATGGCCAACGCCTATGTCGCCACCTACCGCGGTCCGCACGCGGACGCGCCCGAGGCCGTCGGCGTCACGGCGCCGGTGAACGTCGCCGACCACAATGTCGTGTCCCCCGAACTGCTGGCCGCCCATCACCGCCTCGGCAGGCAGCGCCCGGCCGGCAGCACCCGGGTGGCGGTGTACAGCGCCGGCGACGCCGGAGGTTTCGGACCGGCTCTGCAGATCGTCACCGACGACACCGCGATGGCGATGGATTCGGTGACGGTGCTGCTGCATCGGTTCGGCGTGCCCTACACCGCGGTCATGAACCCGGTTTTCCTGGCCGAGCGCAGCCCGACCGGCGATCTGCGCGAATTGCGCCCCGCCGCGGAGGCCGGCGACATGCGTGACGGCGTCGCGGAGGCGTGGATCCACATCCAACTGGCACCGACCGCGGACAACAAGGCGGTGGCGGGGGTGGCGCAGGCGCTGCCTGCGGTGCTCGAGGACGCCCGCCATGTCGACCTTGATGCCGATGCGCTGGCCACGACGCTTTCCGAGCTTGCCCACCGGGTCGAGACCGATTCCGGCGCACGGTTTCCCGGCCCGGACCGCGAAGACGTCGCCGCGCTGTTGCGTTGGCTGGGCGACGGATACTTCGTGCTGCTGGGTTATCAGCGTTGCCAAGTGCGCGACGGACAAACGACGGTCGACTCATCGAGTCGTCTCGGCTTGCTGCGCTCACGCCGCGACGTGCTGTCCGAACTGACCGAACCTGGCGAACTGCTGGTGCTGGCCCAGGCCACCATTCCGAGCTACCTGCGCTACGGCGCCTACCCCTACATCGTCGTGGTGCGCGAGCAGTCGGGTCAGTCCGCGGTCGAGCACCGCTTCATCGGGTTGTTCAGCGTCGCGGCGATGAACGCCAACGTGCTGGAGATACCGCTGATCTCCCGGCGGGTGCGCGATGCGTTGGCGCTGGCGCACCGCGACCCTAACCATCCGGGCCACCTACTCCTCGACATCATCCAGACCATCCCCCGCTCAGAGCTTTTCGCGCTGTCGGCGCAGGACCTGCTGGACATGGTCAAGGAAGTCGTCGACCTGGGCTCGCGGCGACGCACGCTGCTGTTTATGCGCGTCGACTCGCTCGCGCACTTCGTGTCGTGTCTGGTTTATCTGCCGCGGGACCGGTACACCACCGCGGTGCGCCTGGAGATGCAAGACATCCTGGTCCGTGAACTCGGCGGGGTCGGCATCGACTACACCGCCCGGGTCAGCGAATCACCTTGGGCGTTAGTCCATTTCACGGTGCGCATGCCCGACGACACGCGCCCCCAGGGCATCGACACCTCGACCGAGAACAAGAATCGGATCCAGGGTTTGCTCACCGAGGCGGCCAGAACCTGGGGGGACAGGCTGATCGGCGCGGTGAAGACCGGCTCGATCGACCAGGCCAGCGCCGAGCACTACGCCACCGCGTTCACCGACTTCTACAAAGAAGCCGTCGAACCCCCCGACGCGATCGATGACATCTCGATCATCGAAGGGCTAGAACACAATTCGATCAAACCGGTGCTGATCGACTTGTCGGAGGACGGCGCCGCCCAGTTGACCCTGTACCTCGGCGGCCGGTCGGCGTCACTGAGCGACCTGCTGCCGATACTGCACTCGATGGGCGTCGTCGTCCTCGAGGAGCGGCCCTTCACCGTGGAGCGCCCCGACGGCCTAGAGGTCTCGATCTACCAGTTCAAGATCGTCCCCCACATGTCGATCCCCATGCCCGCGCCCGGCACCGAACGCGACACCATCGCGGAACGATTCGCCGACGCCGTGACCGCGATCTGGCACGGCCGCGTGGAGGGCGACCGGTTCAACGAACTGGTGCTGCGCGCGGGCCTCACGTGGCAGCAGGTCGCGGTGCTGCGCAGCTATGCGAAATACCTGCGGCAGGCGGGATTTCTCTACAGTCAGGCCCACATCGAGTCGGTGCTCAACGACAACGCCGGCACCGCGCGTTCCCTCGTCGAGCTGTTCGAGGCGCTGTTCGCGCCGGTCGACGAATCCGGCGACGGCGCGGCACGACGCCGCACTGCGCAGGCCGCAGCGGCGGCGGTCGCCGCCGACATCGACGCGTTGGTCAGCCTGGACACCGACCGGGTGCTGCGCGCGTTCGCGTCGTTGATTCAGGCCACGTTGCGCACCAACTACTTCGTCTCGCGGCCCGACTCGGCACGCCGACAGGATGTGTTGTCGTTCAAATTGGATGCCGGTCTGATCGACGAACTGCCGCTGCCGCGACCGAAGTTCGAGATCTTCGTGTACTCGCCACGGGTAGAGGGCGTGCACCTGCGGTTCGGGCACGTCGCGCGCGGTGGGCTGCGCTGGTCGGACCGTCGTGAGGACTTCCGCACCGAAATCCTCGGGCTGGCCAAGGCGCAGGCGGTGAAGAACGCGGTCATCGTCCCAGTGGGCGCCAAGGGCGGCTTCGTCGTCAAACGACCGCCGCTGGTCACCGGCGACGAGGCAGCCGACCGCGAAGCCCAGCGCAACGAGGGCATCGCCTGCTACAAGCTGTTCATCTCGGGCCTGCTCGACGTCACCGACAACGTCGACAAGAGCACCGGCGCCGTCGTGCCCCCGCCCGACGTCGTCCGGCGCGACGGCGACGATGCCTATCTGGTGGTCGCGGCCGACAAAGGGACCGCGACGTTCTCCGACATCGCCAACGAAGTGGCCCACTCCTACGGGTTCTGGCTCGGCGACGCGTTCGCCTCCGGCGGATCGGTCGGATACGACCACAAGGCGATGGGGATCACCGCCAAGGGGGCATGGGAGAGCGTCAAGCGCCACTTCCGCGAAATGGGCGTCGACACCCAGGCCGAGGACTTCACCGTCGTCGGGATCGGCGACATGAGCGGGGACGTGTTCGGCAACGGCATGCTGCTGTCCAAGCACATTCGCCTGCTCGCCGCGTTCGACCATCGGCACATCTTCATCGATCCCGACCCCGACGCCGCTCGCTCGTGGGAGGAACGCAAGCGCCTCTTCGACCTGCCGCGGTCCAGCTGGGCGGATTACGACACCTCGCTGATCAGCGAGGGCGGCGGCGTCTACAGCCGCCAGCAGAAATCCATCGCGATCAGCCCGCAGGCGCGCGCCGCGCTCGGGATCGACGACTCCGTCGAGGAACTCACCCCGCCGAATCTCATCAAGGCCATCCTCAAGGCGCCCGCCGACCTGCTGTTCAACGGCGGAATCGGTACCTACATCAAGGCCGAGAACGAGTCCGACTCCGACGTCGGCGACCGCGCCAACGATCCGGTGCGCGTGAACGGAAATCAGGTGCGCGCCAAGGTCATCGGTGAGGGCGGCAACCTGGGGGTGACACCGCTGGGTCGCATCGAGTTCGACCTCGCCGGCGGCAGAATCAACACCGACGCGCTGGACAACTCCGCCGGTGTGGATTGCTCCGATCACGAAGTGAACATCAAGATCCTGATCGATTCGCTGGTCAACGCCGGAAAGGTCAAGGCGGAGGACCGCGCCGAGCTGCTGCTGTCGATGACCGACGAAGTCGGCGCGATGGTGCTCGAGGACAACAAAGATCAGAACGATCTGATGGGCACCAGCCGGACCAACGCGGCAAGCCTGCTGTCGGTGCACGCCCGCATGATCAAGGACTTCGTCGCCGACCGCGGCCTGAACAGGGAACTGGAGGCGCTGCCGTCGGAGAAGGAGATCCACCGACGCACCGAAGCCGGTCTCGGCCTGACGTCGCCGGAGCTCGCGACGTTGATGGCGCACGTCAAACTGGCGCTGAAAGACGATGTGCTGGCCAGCGATCTGCCCGATCAGGAGGCGTTCGCCTCGCGGCTGCCCTGGTACTTCCCGGAGAAGCTGCGCGAGAAGTTCAGCGACGAGATCCGGGCGCATCAGCTCCGTCGCGAAATGGTGACGACCATGCTCGTCAACGACGTCGTCGACGTCAGCGGCATCACCTACGTGTTCCGGATCACCGAAGACGTCGGGGTCGGAACCGTCGATGCCGTCCGCAGCTACGCCGCTGCCAACGCCATCTTCGGAATCAGCAAGCGGTGGCGGTCGATCCGCGCGCTCGGAGACGACGGGGTGTCGGTTGCGGTCACCGACCGGATGACATTGGATCTGCGCAGGCTCGTGGACCGGGCCGGGCGGTGGTTGCTGAACTACCGCCCCCAGCCGTTGGCGGTCGGCGCAGAGATCAACCGGTTCGCGGCGAAGGTCGAGGCGCTGACACCGCGGATGTCGGAATGGCTGCGCGGTGACGACAAGGCCATCGTCAACAAGAACGCCGGCGAGCTGACATCGGAAGGCGTGCCGGAGGACATGGCGTATCTTGCCGCCGCGGGGCTGTACCAGTTCAGCCTGCTCGACGTCATCGACATCGCCGACATCGTCGACCGGGAGCCGGTCGAGGTGGCCGACACCTACTTCGCGCTGATGGACCGCCTCGGCACCGACGGTCTGCTGACCGCGGTGTCGCGACTGCCGCGCGATGACCGCTGGCATTCGTTGGCTCGGTTGGCGATTCGCGATGATGTCTACGGGTCGTTGCGCGCATTGTGTTTCGATGTGCTGGCGGGCGGCGAACCCGACGAGAGCGGCGAGGAGAAGATCGCGGAGTGGGAGATGACGAACAGTTCCCGGGTTGCCCGCGCACGCCGCACCCTGGCCGAGATCTATGAAAGCAATCAGCACGACCTTGCGACGCTGTCGGTGGCGGCACGTCAAATCCGCAGCATGATACGAACGAGTGGAACGGGGACCTCTGGGTGAATGGTTTTGTGGCGCCGGTGCATGTCCGGTGGTCGGACATCGACATGTATCAACACATCAACCACGCCACCATGGTGACCATCCTGGAAGAGGCCCGGATTCCGTTCCTGCGCGAACCGTTCGGCCCCGAGATCGAAACCATCGGGCTGCTGATCGCCGAAGTGAACATCGCCTACAAGGCTCAGCTTCGGCTGGCGGATTCGCCGCTTCAGGTGACGATGTGGTCGAAGCGGGTGCGCGCCGTGGACTTCACCATCGGGTACGAGGTGAGATCGGTCAACGCCCCCGCGGACTCCAAGCCCGCGGTGATCGCCGACACCCAACTGGCCGCGGTGCACATCAACGAACAGCGATTACAACGTCTTTCGCCGGCCCAGCGGGAGTACCTGCGGCGTTGGTCCCGATGACCCCGGCCGAACGCGGTATCTGGCTCGACGACCCGACACATCGCAACGACCTCGCCGCCTTCACCGAACGCCTCCTGCGACTCGACCACGCCGCGATCATCCGGTTTCGGCAGCGCACGGATCAGCACATCATGGCATGGGCCGCAACAGGATTCGACGTCCTGGCCGGCCGCGTGGTCGGTGGGCGGATCAAACCGGTCGATCTGGCTGTCGGGGCCGACGCCCTGGCTGCGGGCCTCGTCGCGATGACACCGGACGGTCACATCGAGCCCGGCTTCGCGATGGACTCCGCATGGCGCGGGGCGCTACCGCCGGAGACCGGATTCGTGCACCTCGACGATGTGCCGGCCCGCGTCGTGCTGGAGTTGGCCGAGCGTGGCGGCGCACTGGCCAAACAACACTCCAGCGCCCACGGACCGCCTGTGTCGCTGCTGGACCAGGACGTCATGGCGGTCAGCTCGGGCGACCAAACCGTGGACATACCGATGCGCTGCGTATTCGCGCTGACCGCAATGGGTTTCGTGCCGCAACCGATTGGAGGCGACGAGGTCGTGCGGGTTCGGGTGCATCCGACGTGGCTGCGCATCGACGCGCGGTTCGGTTCGGTGTACCGGCGCCGTGGCGCCCCGGAGGTGGTGCTGTCTTGACGCGGGAGAGGGATCTAGACCAGCCAGGCGGCGGCGTCGGGCGGTAGGTCGCCGTCGACCAACGGGGCGCTGGCGAGCAACAACTCGCCGTCGGGAAGCGGTATCGCCACGCGGCTCGCGTTGAGCACGCATTTCAGGCCGCCGTCGCGACGGAACGCCAGACAATCGTCGGGAGAGGCAAGCCACTGCACCGATCGGCCGCCGAACTGCGGACGGCTGCGCCGCATGTCGATGGCGCGACGGTAGAACGACAGCGTGGAATCCGGGTCGTCGCGCTGCTTTTCGGCCGTCAGCGCCGCCCACTCGGGTGGAATCGGCAGCCACGTCTGCGGATTGGCGGAGAACCCGAACGGGGGAGCGTCGCCTTCCCACGGCATCGGCACCCGGCATGCGTCGCGTCCGCGCAGGGTGCGCCCCGACCGCTCCCAGATCGGGTCGCGTAGCGCCTCGTCGGGCAAATCGACGTTGGGCAGGCCGAGTTCTTCGCCGTTATAGACGAACACCGCGCCCGGCAGCGCCAGCATCACCAGCGTCATCGCCAGCGCCCGGGACAGCCCCAGGTGTCCGCCGCCGTAGCGGGTCGGGGTGCGGTCGACGTCGTGATTCGACAGCGTCCAGGTGGCTGTCGCGTCAACCAGATCCGCGGCCGCCATGGAGTTCTCGATGGCTTCCCGAATGCCGCCCGCGTCGAAGCGGGTGCGCAGCAGCCGGAAGTTGAAACCCAGGTGCAGCTCGTCTGGGCGCACGTAGCGGGAGAACTGCTCGTTGTCGTAGACCCACACCTCGCCGATCGCGACGGCATGCGCGTAATCGTCGAACACCCGGCGGATCTGGCGGTGGATCTCATGCACGCCGTCGTTGTTGAACCGAGGGTCGTCGTCCATATTGGCCAGCACCATCTCGGCCTTGGCCAATCTCATGTCCGGCAGCCCCGGCGGTTTGGCCATGCCGTGAGCGACGTCGATGCGAAACCCGTCCACGCCCCGGTCCAGCCAGAACCGCAGCGTCTTCTCGAGGTCCTCGAACACCTCGGGGTTGTCCCAGTTGAGGTCGGGCTGTTCGGCGTCGAACAGGTGCAGGTACCACTGACCCGGTTCGCCGTCGGGCTCGACGACGCGGGTCCACGCCGGGCCGCCGAAGATCGACAGCCAGTTGTTCGGCGGGCGACCGCCGTCGGGGCCGGTGCCGTCGCGGAAGATGTAGCGGTCCCGTTCGTCGCTGCCGGGGCCGGCGCGCAACGCCGCCTGGAACCACGGATGGTGCGAGCTGGTGTGGTTGGGCACCAAGTCCATGGTGATCTTGATGCCGCGCCCGTGCGCGGCCTCGATCAGCCGATCCAGCGCGCCGAGCCCGCCGAACAGCGCATCCACGTCGCGCGCGTCGGCCACGTCGTAGCCGTGATCGACCATCGGCGACACCATCACCGGGTTCAGCCAGATCGCGTCCACGCCGAGTTGCTGCAGATAATCCAGCCGGGAGGTGACACCGTCGAGGTCACCGACGCCGTCGCCGTCGCTGTCGCGAAACGACCGCGGATACACCTGGTAGAAGACGGCCCGAGACCACCACGGCGCGGGCATCAGAACGGCGAGTTCACCATCGACTGCGCGGCCATCTCCAGGTAGTCCAGCAGCATCTTGCGGTGTGCGTCGCCGAGCGTCTCGCTATCGATCTCGGCGATGGCGGTGTGCATGCAGCGCAACCAGGCGTCGCGCTCCAGGTAGCCGATGCGAAACGGGACGTGGCGCATCCGCAGCCGGGGATGGCCACGCCGCTCGGAGTAGGTCTGGGGCCCGCCCCAGTACTGCTCGAGGAACATCCTCAGCCGCTCTTCGGCGCCCTCCAGGTCGTCTTCGGGGTAGAGCGGATACAGAATCTCGTCCTCACGCACCAGCTGGTAGAACCGCGACACGATCGCGCGAAACGTCTCGTGGCCACCGACCTCGTCGTAGAACGATCGTTGGGGCTGTGTCACGCCCCCATTGTGTCTTGTCGCCGGATGTGGCTGGTCAGGCGGTCGGTCACCGGATGTTCGCCGGACTGACCTGCGAACACGACAACAAAGACCGTGCGATCGATCCCAAACCAGGGTTTACTGTGCGTCGGAGGACGTATGGCGCATCGCAAGAAAGGCCCGTCCAGAAGAGCGGGCTTGTCCGGGGCCGCGGTATCGCGCGCCCAATCGCGGGCTCTGCACAGCGTCGAAACCCATCCACCAAGTAGCACCGACGGCTCTTTCTGGGGTCGGCGCCGGGTCCTTCTGCTGAACTCCACCTACGAACCGTTGACCGCTCTGCCCATGCGGCGGGCGGTCATCATGCTGATGTGCGGAAAAGCCGACGTTGTGCACGACGACCCGGCCGGGCCGGTCATCCATTCGGCGACCCGCTCCATCGTCGTGCCCTCGGTGATCCGGCTCAAGGCCTACGTGCGGGTGCCCTACCGGGCCCGCATCCCGATGACCAGAGCGGCGTTGATGCACCGCGACCGGTTTCGCTGCGCCTACTGCGGAGGCAGGGCCGACACCGTCGACCACGTGGTGCCGCGCAGCCGCGGCGGCGATCACTCCTGGGAGAACTGTGTGGCGGCCTGCTCGACGTGCAATCACCGCAAGGCCGACCGGTTGCTCGTCGAGCTGGGCTGGACGCTGCGCTCGGTCCCGGTGCCGCCGAAGGGACAGCACTGGCGGCTGTTGTCGACGGTGAAGGAACTCGATCCGTCATGGATGCGATACCTGGGCGAGGGCGCGGCGTAACCGCGGCTGGTATACGGTTTGCGACGTGAGCAGCACACTTTCACACGCGCTAGTGATCCTGGTGCCGTTGGGACTGACCGCCATCCTGGCCGCGCTCATCTGGCGTGGCAAAGGGCCGCACCCGGCGACCTACCAGATGTCCGAGAAGTGGACGCACGAACCGATCCTGTGGGCGTCCGAGGAACCTGTTGTCCATGGCCATGTCCATGGCCATGCTTCACACCCGTTCACCGTAGGAGGCGGCGCCAGTGGCAAGTGGTGAAGTCACGACCATTGAGCAGGACAAGCTGCCGATCGGCTGGGTCGTCACGGCCAGCGGCCGGATCTCGGGGGTCAAGGAACCCGACGAGCCGTCGCTGACCTATCCGTTCCCGGTCAAGGACCTGGTCTTTCTCGACGACGCGCTCGAGTACGGCTCCCGCCGGGCCAAGGCACGGTTCGCGGTCTACATCGGCGATCTCGGTGCCGACACCGCGGCCGGGGCCCGCGAGATCCTGGCCAAGGTGCCCACGCCCAACAACGCGGTGCTGCTGGCCGTCTCGCCGAACCAGCGTGCGATCGAGGTGGTCTACGGCAACGACGTCAAGGGCCGCGGTATCGAGGAGTCCGCGCCGTTGGGGATCTCGACGGCCGCGGAAGCGTTCAAGGACGGCAAGCTGATGGAGGGCCTGATCAAGGCCGTCGAGGTGATGAGCGCGGGTGTCTCGCCGCGCTGACACCCCCGGTTTTTGGGGCGAGCGTGCGTGTCTGCGGGCGACACGCCGTCAACTGTCGCGAGTTTGTGCACGTTCGCGGCTGAGCGCGGCGCGGATCTCGACATAGCGCGCCAGGAACGCGCGCTCGTCGAGGCGCTTGCGGCGCATCCAGATGGTGACTTCCTCGTTGCACTTGCTCGTGTTGCACGACGCGCAGGCCGGCACCACGTTGTCGACGGTGTAGCGCCCGCCGCGCGAGATCGCCATCACACAGTCGCGCTGTAGCGGGCCGTCGGTCGCGCCGCAGTAGGCGCAGCCGCTCCATGCGTTCTTGATCGCCACCCACTGTTCGGCGGTGAGGTCGTTGGTGACGGCGCTCAGTCGACGCTTGCGCTTGCGGGCCGCCCGAGCCCGGCGACTTCGATTGACCGCCACCTCGACAGGATGCCGCGCGAGCGTGCGCAAACTCTTGCTTCTGAGCGGCGTGTCGCCCTCTGACACGCACGCTCGCGCCAAAGAGGTGGTGAGGGGCTTACCCGGCGTCGAATTCGCGGGCTCGCAGGGCGCGCTCCACCCCGGCGCGGCCCTCGAGCACCAGGCGGCGCAGCGGGGGCGGCACATCAGGGTCGGCCAGGAACCGGTCGGCCGCGTCGAGGCCCTCCTGGCTGACGTCCCAGGACGGGTACAGCCCGACGACGACGGTCTGCGCGACCTCGCTGGAGCGTCGCCGCCACACCCCGGCGATCGCGCCGAAGTATTTGTCCCGGAACGGCTTCAACAGCTCCTGCTGACCCGGTCGGACCAATCCGCCGATGATCGACCGCGCGGTGATGTTGGCCAGCGTGTCGTCCTCGATCACCTGCTCCCAAGCCGCTTCCTTGACGGCCAGCTGCGGACGCGCCGCTGCCGCGGCCAGCGCGTGCCGTTGTCCGGCCGCGGTGGGGTCCCGTTTCGCCTCGGCGTCGATGAACGGTGTCGGCATGCCGTCGGAATCCACGGCGCCCGCGGCGGCCAGCGCGGTGACGATGCGCCAGCGCAGGTCGGTGTCGACGTCGAGGCCGGGCAGACCCTTGACGGCGGGATCGTTGTCCAGCAGCTCCGACAGCACCTCGACGTGACGCGGGCTCAGCACCGACCCGCACAGCGCGTTGACATAGGCCAACTGGTGATCGGAGCCCGGCGCCGCCTCGCGGGCCAACTCCAGCAGCCGGTCCGCGAACTCGGGCCAACCCTGTCCATTTGCCCAGTCCGGGTCCGCGTAGGAGTTCAGCGCCGTCTGGGCCTGCAGCAGCAGCCGTTGCGCCACACCGACTTCGGTCTCGGCCTGCACTCCACCGCGGACCAGCGCCACGAAGTCGCGGGCGGTCAGCTCCGCGTCCCGCGTCATCTCCCAGGCCGCCGACCACGCCAGCGTGCGGGGCAGCGGTTCGGCGATGTCGGCGATGCGGGTGAGCACGGTCCGCAACGACTCGGGGTCCAGGCGCAACGAGCAGTACGTCAGATCGTCGTCATTGACCAGGATGAACTTGCCACGCGAAATACCCTGCAGCGCAGGAACTTCGGTGATCGACTCTTCGACGTCGAGTTCCTCGCGGTGCACGCGCACCAGCTTGCCGGAGCCGTCGTCGTCGTACACCCCGACGGCGAGGCGATGCACCCGGGTCTCACCGGCGCCCGGCTGCGCACCGCTTTGGGTGATCGCGAAACGGGTGAACCGGCCGTCGGCGTCCAGGTCGAAGTCGGGTCGCAACGTGTTCAGGCCCGTGGTCTTCAGCCACTGCTGACCCCAGCCGGACAGGTCGCGCCCAGATGCCTTCTCCAGCGCGCCGAGCAGGTCTGAGAACGTGGCGTTGCCGAAGGCGTGGTCGCGGAAGTAATTCCGCAGGCCGGCCAGGAACTCCTCCAGCCCAACATAGGCGACCAGTTGCTTGAGCACGCTGGCGCCCTTGGCGTAGGTGATGCCGTCGAAGTTGACCTCGACGGCGGCCAGGTCGGGAATGTCGGCGGCCACCGGGTGCGTCGACGGCAGTTGGTCCTGGCGGTACGCCCACGACTTCTCGACGTTCGCGAACGTGGTCCACGCCTCGGTGTACTCGGTGGCCTCGGCCTGGCAGAGCACCGAGGCGAAGGTGGCGAAGGACTCGTTGAGCCACAGGTCATCCCACCATTGCATGGTGACCAGGTCGCCGAACCACATGTGCGCCATCTCGTGCAGAAGGGTTTCTGCGCGACGTTCGTAAGACGCCCGGGTCACCTTGCTGCGAAAGACGTAGTCCTCCAGGAAGGTCACCGCGCCGGCGTTCTCCATCGCTCCGGCGTTGAACTCCGGCACGAACAGCTGGTCGTACTTGCCGAACGCGTACGGGATACCGAAATTGTTGTGGTAAAAGGAGAACCCCTGCTTGGTTTCGGTGAACAGCCGTTCGGGGTCCATGAACTCGGCCAGCGACTTGCGGCAGAACAGGCCGAGCGGAATGTCGCCGTGCTCGTCGGAATAGATGTCGTCCCAGCGGGCATAGGGTCCGGCGATCAGCGCCACCAGGTAGGTGCTGAGCCGCGGAGTCGCAGTGAAGCGGTGCCGCTTGGCTTTGCCGTCGTCCTCGGCGCTGAGGGTGGCGCCGTTGGACACCACCTCCCAGTGCGACGGGGCCGTCACGGTGATGTCGAACACGGCCTTGAGGTCGGGCTGGTCGAAGCATGCGAACATCCGCTTGGCGTCGGCGGTCTCGAACTGTGAGTAGAGGTACACCTCGCCGTCGACGGGGTCGACGAAGCGGTGCAGGCCCTCGCCGGTGTTGGAGTAGCGGCAGTCGGCGTCGACGACGAGCACGTTGTGCTTGGCCAGTCCGATGAGCGGAATGCCGGTGGATTCGTCGTAACCGCTGACGTCGATGGGCCGGTCGTTGAGGGTGGCGCGGCGGACGGTGTCGGCCGCGAGGTCGAAGTAGGTGTCCGCGCCGGGCAGCGCCTCGAACTCGACGGTGGTGGTGGAGCGGAAGGTGCGCTCGCCGGGCTTGCCGTTGCCGTCGGTGACGTCGATATCGATGCGGTAGCTGTCGACGGTGACGAGCGCGGCGCGCTCGACGGCTTGTTCGCGGGTCAGGTTGGGTAGTGCCACCCGACCAACCTATCGGCCGCGCCGCCGGTGGGCGCGGCCTCGGCTCAGAGGCCCGGGATCGCCCGCGCCGCCGGCAGCCAGTCCAGCACCGTGCCGTTGCCCACCGACGCCAGCATCTGCGGACAGTACGACGAGATCGCGATGCCGGTGAAGAACGCCGCGATGTCCGGCGGGATGCCGCTGTCGGTCACCTGCGTGTACACCTTCGCGAGGTTTTTGCCGGGTTCGACGAGCAGCGGACATACCGACTCGCCGAGGGCGACCATGTCGACCGGGTTGTCGATGGTCATGCCGGCGCCGCGCAGCGCGGCCAGAAAAGCCTCATCAGCGGTGTCGGCCTGCGCCGGTGCGGCCAGCGCCGTCGCCGCCGCCGCGAGACCGGTTCCCACCGCGAAGACGCGTACTCGAAAATCAAGGTGTTTGTTCACTTTGGTAACGATCGACCACGTTGGTCACAGGAGTACCACGATTCGGTCACCGTTCGCACACTTAGGCGTTTCTTATTTCGTCGTGGCGATCGCGGTGGTTATAGGGCGCGGCGGCGGGGAACACATCGCGAGCCGCTTCGGTTGCCAGGATGGAAGCTTGCTCATCTCGCGCCCGGAAGGATTGCCCATGTCCGAAAAGTCTGTTGCCGGTTTCTGGTTCGATCCGCTGTGCCCGTGGTGCTGGATCACCTCGCGGTGGATTCTCGAGGTCGAGAAGGTCCGCGACATCGAGGTGGATTTCCGCGTCATGAGCTTGGCGATCCTCAACGAAGGCCGCGACGTGCCCGACGAGTACCGCGAGGCGATGAAGAAGGCGTGGGGACCGGTGCGGGTGGCCATCGCCGCCGAGCAGGCCAAGGGCCGCGAGATCCTGGGACCGCTGTACACCGCGATGGGAACCCGGATTCACAATCAGGACAACAAGGACTTCGACGTCGTCATCAAGGAGTCGCTGGCCGAGGTGGGTCTGCCCGCCGAGCTCGCCGAAGCCGCCGGCACCGACAAGTACGACGAGGCGTTGCGCAAGAGCCACCACGAGGGCATGGACGCCGTCGGCGACGACGTCGGCACCCCCACCATCCACGTCAACGGGGTCGCCTTCTTCGGCCCGGTGTTGTCGAAGATCCCGCGCGGTGAGGAGGCCGGCAAGCTGTGGGACGCGTCGGTGACATTCGCGTCGTATCCGCACTTCTGGGAACTCAAGCGCACCCGCACCGAGCCGCCGACCTTCGACTGATCGCGGCCGTCGCGCGTTCGCGAGACGTACACCAGGGTCGCTGAGACGGCGAAGATCACGACCCTCATGTTGATTTCGCGAACGTCGAAGTAGGGTGACCGCCATGCGCGTCTACCTGGGAGCCGACCACGCCGGCTTCGACCTCAAGCAGGCCATCATCGAGCACCTGCGCGACAACGGGCACGAGCCCATCGACTGCGGCGCATTCGTCAACGACCCCGACGACGACTATCCGGCGTTCTGCATCGCGGCCGCCGAGAAGACGGTCGCCGACCCGGGCAGCCTCGGCATCGTGCTCGGCGGGTCGGGCAACGGCGAGCAGATCGCGGCGAACAAGGTGCCCGGCGCGCGCTGCGCGTTGGGATGGAGCGTGGAAACCGCCGAGTTGGCGCGTCAGCACAACAACGCGCAGCTGATCGGCATCGGCGGACGGATGCACACGGTGGAGGAGGCGCTGGCCATCGTCGACGCCTTCATCAACACGCCGTGGTCGAATGCCGAACGCCACCAACGCCGTATCGACATCCTCTCCGAGTACGAGCGCACCCACGTCGCGCCGCCCGTGCCCGGCGGCTAGGAATGCCCGAAGGTCACACCCTGCATCGGCTGGCCCGGCTGCATCAGCGCCGGTTCGCCCGCGCGCCGGTGCTGGTGTCCAGTCCGCAGGGCAGGTTCGCCGACGGCGCCGCCGCGGTCAGCGCCCGGGTGCTGCGGAAGGCCAGCGCGTGGGGCAAGCACCTGTTTCACCACTACGAGGGCGGCCGTGTGGTGCACGTGCACCTCGGCTTGTATGGGACCTTCACCGAGATGCCGCTTCCGATGCCGCCGCCGGTCGGCCAGGTGCGGATGCGGATGATCGGTGCGGAGTACGGCACCGACCTGCGCGGCCCGACGGTGTGCGAGGTCATCGAAGAGGGCGAGATCGACGACGTCATCGCCCGGCTGGGCCCCGACCCGCTACGCCGCGACGCCGACGGTTCGCTGGCATGGGAGCGAATCCGTAAGTCGCGCAGGGCGATCGGCTCGCTGTTGATGGACCAGACGGTGATCGCGGGCGTGGGCAACGTGTACCGCAACGAGCTGCTGTACCGCCACCTGATCGACCCCTACCGCCCGGGCACGCAGATCGACGAGTCGGAGTTCAAGGCGATGTGGACCGATCTCGTCGCGCTGATGAAGGTCGGGTTCCGGCGCGGCAAGATCATCGTGATCCGTCCGGAGGACGACCACGGTGCGCCCGCCTACGGTCCCGACAGGCCGCGGACCTACGTCTACCGGCGCGCGGGTGAGCCGTGCCGGATCTGCGGGACGGAGATTCGTACCGCGGTGATGGAGGGCCGCAACCTGTTCTGGTGCCCGACCTGCCAGAAGTAAGTTCCCTTCCGGCGATTGTGCGGTTTCATCCGCGACACGCCGATGCGCGCGTATGAGGCCGCACAGTCGCGGTGGTCCGGGTCGGTAGCCGCGCACCATCTCTGCGCGACATCTCTGCGCGAGCAGACGCAAAAACCCCCGAATTTGCCCTTATTTGGGGGTTTTCACGTCTGCTCGCGGTGGCTGGGTCTAGGTCAGAAGCCGCCGAAGTCGCCGAAGTCGCCGCCGAAATCCCAGCCGCCGCCGTCGCCGGCATCCCCGCCGAAGTCACCCTGCCCCTGATCGAAGCCTTGGTCGTAGCCCTGGGCGAAGCCCTGCTCATACCCGGTGCCGTGCATGCCGGAGAACAACGCGTCGAACAGCAGCACCGAGCCGAGGCCCCACGCGCCGGCCACCAGGGCCGGCTTCCACCACGGTTCGGAGTACCAGCCGGCGGGCACGGGCCGGCCCGCGACCTGGCCGCCGGGGAAGTAGTTGGGGGTGCGCTCCGAGGGCGTCGGCGACGCCTCGATCTCGCGGCCCTCGAAGTTGACGCGTCGGGCCTCGGTCACAGCACCGGCCGAGCGTTGCCCCGCCAACGTCTCCAACTCGGGCCCCGGATCCATGCCCATCGCGACGCGCGCGGCGCGCACGTAGTACATGCCTTCGAGCGCGCTCTCCTTGGCAAGCGCTGCCTGCCGGACGGTGGTGGCCTGTTCGATCTGCGAGCCGGCGGCGGTGTATCGCTCCGAGGCGTCGGCCAATGCCTGCTTGGACGCCTCGTCGGAGCCGGTGAGGCCGATGACCTGGCCGCCGAGGCGTTCGATGACCCGGCGCGCGTCGGCCTTGGCGTCCTCCAGCGCGGTCGCGTTGCGTTTGTCCGAGGCCTTCATCACCGCGTAGACCAGCACCCCGAACGCGACGATGACCAGCACGACCAGCACGAGCAGCACGCCGTTCATGGCGTTCAGCCTACCGATGGCACCGCCCGGTCAACCGGTCCGAATTGCGCTCTCAGCGAGCGCACCGGGGCGGGGATTGGAGCGGGCGACGGGAATCGAACCCGCGTCGCTAGTTTGGAAGACTAGGGCTCTACCATTGAGCTACGCCCGCATGTGCAGCACCAGCAGACTGTACCGGCGGCACCGGAATCAAATCCAATTAAAGGTAACGCGTGTCCAGCCCGTAGTATCTCGCGTGGTCGTTCTGTGTTTTCGGGGCGGCCGATGGGCGCGGGGTGTAGCGCAGCTTGGTAGCGCATCCGCTTTGGGAGCGGAAGGTCGCAGGTTCAAATCCTGTCACCCCGACTGCAACGTGGACCACACCAAACTTGAAGGAGCAGGAAGTGAAGAGCACCGTCGAGAAGTTGAGCCCCACCCGGGTTCGCATCAACGTGGAGGTGCCCTTCACTGAGCTCGAGCCGGAGTTCGACCGCGCGTTCAAGCAGCTGGCCAAGCAGGTGCGGCTGCCCGGCTTCCGGCCCGGCAAGGCGCCGCGCAAGCTGCTGGAGGCCCGCGTCGGCCGCGAGGCGATGCTGGACCAGGTGGTCAGCGAAGCCCTGCCGGGCCGCTACTCCGAGGCGGTGACGTCGTCGGAGGTCAGCCCGCTCGGGCAGCCCGACATCGAGATCACCAAGAAGGAGTACGGCGAGGACCTGGTGTTCACCGCGGAGGTCGACGTCCGCCCCGACATCGAGCTGCCGGATCTCGACAGCCTGGCGGTCACCGTGGACGCGATCGAGGTGACCGACGAGGAGGTCGACGCCGAACTGCAGTCGCTGCGCGCGCGCTTCGGCACGCTCAAAGGCGTCGACCGCGCCGCGCAGACCGGCGACTTCGTCTCCATCGATCTGTCCGGTTCGATCGACGGCAAGGACCTGCCCGAGGCCGCGACCGAGGGCCTGTCGCACGAGGTCGGTTCCGGACAACTTGTCGAGGGTCTCGACGAGGCGATCGTCGGGCTCAAAGAAGGCGAGAGCCGCGTCTTCACCACCAAGCTGGCCGCCGGCGAGCACGCCGGCGAGGAGGCTCAGGTCACCGTCACCGTCAAGTCGGTCAAGGAACGCGAGCTGCCCGAGCCCGACGACGAATTCGCCCAGCTGGCAAGCGAATTCGACACCATCGACGAGCTGCGCAACAACCTTCGCGAGCAGGTGGAGCGCACCAAGCGGGTCCAGCAGGCCGAGCAGATCCGCGACAAGGTGTTGGAGACCCTGCTCGAGCAGGTCGAGGTGCCGCTGCCGGAGAAGATCGTGCAGGCCCAGGTCGACGACACCCTGCACAACGCGATCCACAGCCTCGACCACGACGAGGCGCGCTTCGCCGAGGTGCTGGAGCAGCAGGGCACCAGCCGTGAGCAGTTCGACGCCGACAACCGCAGCAACGCGGAGAAGGCCATCAAGACCCAGCTGCTGGTCGATGCCATCGCCGACAAGCTCGACGTCCAGGTCGGTCAGGCCGACCTCACCGAGCGCCTGGTGCTGATGTCTCAGCAGTACGGCATGGAGCCGCAGCAGCTGCTGCAGGCGTTGCAGCAGAACAACCAGCTTCCGGTGATGTTCGCCGACGTGCGGCGCGGGCTGGCGGTGGCCGCCGTCGTGCAGCGCGCCGCGGTCACCGACACCGACGGCACCGTGATCGACACCACCGAGTTCTTCGGCCGCCCGGGCGAGGCCGAGGCCGAGGCCGCGACGGAGGAGGCTTCCGCCGAGGAAGCAGACAAGGCCGACAAGACCGACGAGGAACCTGCCGACGCCAAGTGACGCTGTGAGCGAACGCGGCCCCTCTGAGGACTGCGCGACGCCGCTGGTTGGTTAGTGTCGGGAAGAACGGGACTTTGACAGAAAGCAGGTACCAGTCGTGACTGACATGCGGTCAAACGGCCACGGACTCAACCTCGTCGACTCGGTGTATGAGCGGTTGCTGTCCGAGCGGATCATTTTCTTGGGCTCGCAGGTGGACGACGACATCGCGAACAAGCTGTGCGCGCAGATTCTGCTGCTCGCCGCCGAGGACCCCACCAAGGACATCCACCTCTATATCAACTCACCCGGCGGGTCCATCAGTGCCGGCATGGCGGTCTACGACACGATGGTGCTGGCGCCGTGCGACATCGCCACCTACGGCATGGGGATGGCCGCGTCGATGGCGCAGTTCCTGCTCGCCGCCGGAACCAAGGGCAAGCGGTACGCGCTGCCGCACGCCCGGATCCTGATGCACCAGCCCCTGGGCGGTGTGACGGGCAGCGCCGCGGACATCGCCATCCAGGCCGAACAGTTCGCGGTCATCAAGAAGGAGATGTTCCGGCTCAACGCCGAGTTCACCGGTCAGACCATCGAACGTATCGAAGCTGACTCCGATCGCGACCGCTGGTTCACCGCACAGGAAGCGCTCGAGTACGGGTTCGTCGACCACATCATCACCCGCGCCAGCATCAACGGAGTGTCGCCATCATGAGCCAGATCGATCCCCGCCTGCAGCCCGCCCACGGCGGAGCCGTGAATCAACCTTCAGCCCGCTACATCCTGCCGTCGTTCATCGAGCACTCCAGCTTCGGTGTCAAGGAGTCCAACCCGTACAACAAGCTCTTCGAGGAACGCATCATCTTCCTCGGGGTGCAGGTCGACGACGCGTCGGCCAACGACATCATGGCCCAGTTGCTGGTGCTGGAGTCGCTGGATCCCGACCGCGACATCACCATGTACATCAATTCGCCCGGCGGCTCGTTCACGTCGTTGATGGCGATCTACGACACCATGCAGTACGTGCGTGCCGACATCCAGACGGTGTGTCTGGGGCAGGCGGCGTCGGCGGCGGCGGTGCTGCTGGCGGCCGGTACGCCGGGCAAGCGGCTCGCGCTGCCCAACGCCCGTGTGCTGATTCACCAGCCGGCGCTGGCCGGGGTCATCCAGGGCCAGTTCTCCGACCTGGAGATCCAGGCCGCCGAGGTGGAGCGGATGCGCACGCTGATGGAGGCGACGCTGGCCCGCCACACCGGCAAGACGCCCGAGCAGATCCGCAAGGACACCGACCGCGACAAGATCCTGACCGCCGAGGGCGCCAAGGAGTACGGAATCATCGACACGGTGCTGGAGTACCGCAAGCTCTCGGCGCGGACCGCCTGAGCCTGGGCACATCCGGCGTGGCTGAATCGCGCCGATTGATGCTGTCGCAAACCCCGGGTATGGCACTCTTACGGCAGCCATTCGGGGGGCCAGACGGCAGGGGGGCGTGATGTTGGCGGGAAAACGACTTGGTGCTGTGGTGGCCGTGGGCGCGACGGCGACGGTGCTGCAGGTGGCGTCGCCGGCGCTGAGCCACGCCGATGAGGTGTGTCCCGCCGGGACCTATTGGGACGTCTACACCAACCAGTGCATCCCGTATTCCGCCGTCGACGTGTACCTGAACCCGACCCCGATCCTGGGGCCGAACCCGGTGGTGGGGCCCGCCGGCCCCGTCGGCGTCGGTGGCGTGGTGGGCCCGGTCGGTCCCGGTCCGGTGGGGCCGGGCCCCGTGGGGCCGGGTCCGGTGGGACCAGGCCGGCGCTGAGTGCGACGCCGGCTGCGGTGGGTGATGAAACTCGCGGTGGATATTCGCTCGGCGACGGGTAGTTTGGTTGCGGACTGCTCCCGAAGCGGTAACGGCGGCGACACGCCAGGGACACGGTCCGCGTTCCACACAGTTATCTGGGTAGACAGACGATATGTTGGCGCGACAGGCAAATACCAAAGGCGCGATTCGGCTTTATCAGTCGCCCCGTACGGGAACAAACGGGTAGCGTCGGGTTCATTCCCCCTGGGAAGCCCGACGGACCACATAGAGAAGATTCAGTACCGACTGCGAGGAAAGTAGGACCCCACCACCATGGCGCGCATTGGAGACGGCGGTGACCTGCTGAAGTGCTCGTTCTGTGGCAAGAGTCAAAAGCAGGTTAAGAAACTCATTGCGGGCCCAGGGGTCTACATCTGCGACGAGTGCATCGACCTGTGCAACGAGATCATCGAGGAGGAACTCGCCGACGCTGACGACGTCAAGCTCGACGAGTTGCCCAAACCGGCCGAGATCCGGGACTTCCTGGAGGGCTACGTCATCGGCCAGGACAACGCCAAGCGCACGCTGGCGGTCGCGGTCTACAACCACTACAAGCGCATCCAGGCCAGCGAGAAGGGCCGCGATTCGCGCTCCGAGCCCGTCGAGTTGGCCAAGTCCAACATCCTGATGCTCGGCCCCACCGGCTGCGGCAAGACCTATCTCGCGCAGACGCTGGCCAAGATGCTCAACGTGCCGTTCGCGATCGCCGACGCCACCGCGCTCACCGAGGCCGGCTACGTCGGTGAGGACGTCGAGAACATTCTGCTCAAGCTGATCCAGGCCGCCGACTACGACGTCAAACGCGCCGAGACCGGCATCATCTACATCGACGAGGTCGACAAGATCGCCCGCAAGAGCGAGAACCCGTCGATCACCCGCGACGTCTCAGGCGAGGGTGTGCAGCAGGCGCTGCTGAAGATCCTGGAAGGCACGCAGGCGTCGGTGCCCCCGCAGGGCGGCCGCAAGCATCCGCATCAGGAGTTCATCCAGATCGACACCACCAACGTGCTGTTCATCGTCGCGGGCGCGTTCGCCGGGCTGGAGAAGATCGTCTCCGACCGCATCGGTAAGCGCGGGTTGGGCTTCGGCGCCGAGGTGCACTCCAAGGCCGAGATCGACACCCAGGACCACTTCGCCGAAGTGATGCCCGAGGACCTGATCAAGTTCGGGCTGATCCCGGAGTTCATCGGCCGGCTCCCGGTCGTGGCGTCGGTGACCAACCTCGACAAGAACTCGCTGGTGCAGATTCTGTCCAAGCCCAAGAACGCGTTGGTCAAGCAGTACACCCGGCTGTTCGAGATGGACGGCGTCGAGCTGGAGTTCACCGACGACGCGCTCGAGGCCATCGCCGATCAGGCCATCCACCGCGGCACCGGTGCCCGCGGCCTGCGCGCCATCATGGAGGAAGTCCTGCTGCCGGTGATGTATGACATCCCCAGCCGGGACGACGTCGCCAAGGTCGTCGTCACCAAGGAGACCGTGCAGGACAACGTGCTGCCGACGATCGTGCCGCGCAAACCGTCTCGCACCGAACGCCGCGACAAGAGCGCCTAGCCGGCCGAATGCGTCAGCGCACCACCCGGTCCGGCCGGGTGTAGACGTTCATCGAATCACCGCGTAAAAACGCCACCAGCGTGAGACCGGATTGGCTGGCCAGGTCGACGGCCAGCGATGACGGCGCCGACACCGCGGCCAGCACTGGGACGCCGGCCATCACCGCCTTCTGCGTCAGTTCGAACGACGCGCGTCCGCTGACCAGCAGCACCGTGCCGCCCAACGGGATCCGGTCGTGCTCCAGCGCCCATCCGATCACCTTGTCGACGGCGTTGTGCCTGCCGATGTCCTCACGGACCGCCAGCGGGGCGCCGGTGGTGTCGAACAGCGCGGCACCGTGTAGGCCGCCGGTGCTGGCGAAGACCTTCTGCGCGTCACGCAGCAGCGCAGGCAGGCGCGTCAGCGTCTTCGCGGCCACGGTCGACGGATCGTCGCCGGGGCAGTGGCGGCTGCTCAGCCGCACGGCCTCCAGGGAGGCCTTGCCGCACACGCCGCACGACGAGGTGGTGTAGAAGTTGCGGGTCACGTCGACGTCGGGCATCGCGACGCCTGCGGCCAACGTGACGTCGAGCACGTTGTAGGTGTTGGCCACCACCCCCGACTCGTCGGTCGTGGTGCCCTTGCAGTACCGCACGGTCAGCACATCCTCGCGGCGCCCGATCACCCCTTCGGTGAGCAGAAACCCTTGCGCCAGTTCGATATCCGATCCGGGTGTGCGCATGGTGACGGTGATGGGCCTGCCATTGACCCGGACTTCCAGCGGCTCCTCGACCACCAGCGTGTCCGGCCGGGCCACGGTGTCTGCCGCGGTGACATGCTGTACCCGGCGCCGGGCGGTGACCCGTCCCATCACGCGCCCCCCGGGCGGACCAGGTCGGCGCGTCGGCTGCTCGGGGGCATGGGCCCAGCCTAGGACGAAGGCCACGCGCGTCGAACTCGCCGCCGACGCCATCAGACGGCACAATGGTCGCGTGGATTCTGAAACCGCAACGAAAGCACGTGCGCGCGTGTGGCGTGATCCGCTTTCGGCCGGCTTCCGCGCGCACCAGAACCTGCTGCTACTCCGGTTGCGCTGGCATGAGCGGCGCGCCGCGGCCTCGGCCGAGCGGCTGAATTAGCCCACGCGCTGCGACGATCGCTGACCCGCATTTCGGCGTGCCGGCGCGCCGCTACTGCCGAGTAGAGCGTTTTCTTAGAAATCGCGGCCGCCCCGGGGTGACGAAAAGCACACTCTTGTCTCACGACGGCACCCCGCACACACGTGAGCTGCGCGTTTGGGCTAACCTTGTCCGCGTGTCCCACGCGGGTCCGGTGAAGGCCTACCTAAGGAAAGTGCAATAATCGGTACTGGTAGTGACATAAAAAATTTTGGGTGGACGTCTGCGGCGCCGGGTCACACTGACGGCGACGCGAACGACGTTCGTCGGTAACGACCCACAAACTAGAGAGGCAGGGGCGTGGGGGCCAACGGCAACGGCGCAAGTGCAGGAACTCGGCAGAAGCTGGAGAAGGTCGTCATCCGGTTCGCCGGTGACTCCGGTGACGGCATGCAGCTCACCGGTGACCGGTTCACCTCCGAGGCCGCGCTGTTCGGCAACGACCTTGCCACGCAACCGAATTACCCTGCCGAGATCCGCGCCCCCCAAGGCACCCTGCCCGGTGTTTCGTCGTTCCAGATTCAGATCGCCGACTACGACATCCTCACCGCGGGCGACCGCCCCGACGTCCTCGTCGCGATGAACCCGGCCGCGCTCAAGGCAAACGTTTCGGACCTTCCCCGCGGCGGGCTGATCATCGCCAACTCCGACGAGTTCACCAAGCGCAATCTCGCCAAGGTCGGCTACGAGTCCAATCCGCTCGACAGCGATGAGCTGTCCGACTACGTCGTGCAGGCCGTCCCGATGACCACGCTGACCCTGGGGGCCGTCGAGTCGATCGGCGCCTCCAAGAAGGACGGACAGCGCGCCAAGAATATGTTCGCCTTGGGTCTGCTGTCGTGGATGTACGGCCGCGAGCTCTCGCACAGCGAGGCGTTCATCCGCGAGAAGTTCGCCCGCAAGCCCGACATCGCCGAAGCCAACGTACTGGCGCTGAAGGCGGGCTGGAACTACGGCGAAACCACCGAGGCGTTCGCCAGCACCTACGAGGTGGCCCCCGCCAAGCTGAAACCCGGTGAGTACCGCCAGATCTCCGGTAACACCGCGCTGGCCTACGGCATCGTCACCGCCGGTCAGCTGGCCGGTATCCAGGTCGTGTTGGGCACGTACCCGATCACGCCGGCGTCGGACATCCTTCACGAGCTGTCCAAGCACAAGAACTTCAACGTGCTGACGTTCCAGGCGGAGGACGAGATCGCCGGGATCGGCGCGGCGATCGGGGCGTCCTACGGCGGCGCACTGGGCGTCACCAGCACGTCGGGACCGGGGATCTCGCTGAAGTCCGAGGCCATCGGCCTGGCGGTGATGACCGAGCTGCCGCTGGTCGTGATCGACGTGCAGCGCGGTGGCCCCTCGACGGGTCTGCCGACCAAGACCGAGCAGGCCGATCTGCTGCAGGCGATGTTCGGGCGCAACGGCGAGTCACCGGTTGCGGTCATCGCGCCGCGCTCACCCTCGGACTGCTTTGACGTGGCCATCGAGGCGGTGCGCATGGCGGTCACCTATCACACGCCCGTGATGATCCTGTCCGACGGCGCGATCGCCAACGGCTCTGAGCCGTGGCGCATTCCGGACGTTGGCACGTACCCGCCGATCAATCACGTCTTGGCCAAACCCGGTGAGCCGTTCCAGCCGTACGCGCGGGACCCCGAGACGCTGGCGCGCCAGTTCGCCGTTCCCGGCACACCCGGGCTGGAACACCGCATCGGCGGGCTGGAGGCGGCCAACGGTTCGGGCAACATCTCCTACGAACCGAAGAACCACGACCTGATGGTGCGGCTGCGGCACGCCAAGGTGGCGGGCATCAAGGTGCCCGACCTGGAGGTCGACGACCCGACCGGCGACGCTGAACTGCTGATGCTGGGTTGGGGCAGCAGCTACGGCCCCATCGGTGAGGCGTGCCGGCGTGTACGGCGCCGGGGGATCAAGGTCGCGCAGGCGCACCTGCGCAATCTCAACCCGCTTCCGGCCAACCTCGGTGAGGTGCTGCGGCGCTACTCCAAGGTCGTGCTGCCGGAGATGAACCTCGGCCAGCTGGCGCTGTTGCTGCGCGGTAAGTATCTGGTCGACATCCAGTCGGTCACCAAGGTGGAAGGCATGGCGTTCCTGGCCGACGAGGTGGAGGGCATCATCGATGCCGCGCTCGATGGAACGCTGGGCGACAAGGAAAGTGACAAGACCAAGTTCGCGCGGCTGGCGGCTGCGACCGTCGAAGTTGGCGCGACTGGTGTGGGAGCGAACGCATGACAGATCTGGTTGGAGCTGATCTCGGCCTGACGTCGGGCACCAGTGGTGTGCCCACGACCGACCAGCCGCAGAAGGGCAAGGATTTCACCAGCGACCAAGAGGTCCGGTGGTGCCCGGGTTGCGGTGACTACGTCATCCTCAACACCATTCGCAACTTCCTGCCCGAACTGGGTCTGCGTCGCGAGAACATCGCGTTTGTCAGCGGTATCGGCTGCTCGAGCCGCTTCCCGTACTACCTGGAGACCTACGGTTTCCACTCCATCCACGGCCGCGCGCCCACCATCGCGACCGGACTGGCGCTGGCGCGCAAGGACCTTTCGGTGTGGGTGGTCACCGGCGACGGCGACGCGCTCTCGATCGGCGGCAACCACCTGATCCATGCGCTGCGCCGCAACGTCAACATCACGATCCTGCTGTTCAACAACCGGATCTACGGGCTGACCAAGGGCCAGTACTCGCCGACGTCGGAGGTCGGCAAGATCACCAAGTCCACCCCGATGGGCTCGCTGGACTACCCGTTCAATCCGGTGTCGCTGGCGCTGGGCGCCGACGCCACGTTCGTCGGGCGCGCGTTGGACTCCGACCGCAAGGGGCTCTCCGAGGTGCTGCGGGCGGCCGCGGCACATCGCGGCGCGGCGCTGGTCGAGATCCTGCAGGACTGCCCGATCTTCAACGACGGCTCGTTTGACGCGCTGCGCAAGGAGGGCGCCGAGGAGCGGCTGATCAGCCTCACTCACGGCGAGCCCGTCGTGTTCGGCGCCGACGGCGAGTACTGCGTGGTGAAGTCGGGCTACGGGCTCGAGATCGCCAAGACCGCCGACGTCTCGGCCGACGAAATCGTGGTGCACGACGCCCATCTTGAGGACTCGGCGTACGCGTTCGCGCTGTCACGGCTGTCCCAGGAGAACCTCGAGCACATGGTGATGGGCGTCTTCCGGCAGGTCAACAAGCCGACCTACGACGATGCCGCCCGCCAGCAGGTCGCGGTGGCCCAAGAGGCGCAACCGCACGACACGGCCGCGCTGCAGTCGCTGCTTCGGGGCAAAGACACCTGGACGGTCGACTAACGTCTCACCCATGACGACCACGACAGGTCTGGCCGCGATCATCCTGGCGGGCGGGGCTTCTCGCCGGATGGGCCGGGACAAAGCCACCCTTCCCTACGAGGGCACCACCTTCGTCGAGCACATGGTGAGCATCGTCAGACGCCGGTGCGCGCCGGTGTTCGTGGTGGCCGCGCCCGGGCAGGCGCTTCCGGAGCTCGATGCCGAGGTGCTGCGTGACGAGGCCCGCGGTTACGGCCCGCTGTTGGCGACCGGACGCGGGTTGCGCGCCGCCGCGGAGGCCGGCGTCGAGCTGGCGTTCGTCTCGGCGGTGGACCTGCCGCTGCTGACCGGCGAGCTGATCGATCAACTGGTGACCCCCGCGGTGGCGCTGGGCGCCGACATCGTGCTGCCCTGGGACGGGCGCACCCACTACCTGGCCGGTATCTACCGGACGTCGCTGGCCGACCGGGTGGACGAACTGGTGGCGGCCGGGGAACGCAGCATGCGCGCGTTGGCGAACTCCGTCGACACGCAACGCGTCGTCATGCCTCGGCAGCGCGCTTTGACCAACGTCAACACCCCCGCGGATCTGGCCGCCGTGAATTCTCGGCAAATTGCGTAGCAAATTACTTTAGTTTCAATCAACCATTTGTAGCGACCGGAATTGAATTCCGCGCCTGCAATTACGTCGGCAACTCGTCGTAATATGCGTCCGATGGTGCGGACCCGTGCGCACAAGGGCTTCGCCGCCCCCTGTCCGGTGCGACTCGAAACTTGGTGCGGTGCATACGGTTTCGAATTCGGCAAGTGACAATGGTCCTCAATTCGGTCACAATTGGTCACGAATTTCGGTCTGGGACAGCGGCGAAACCGCACGCTCCGGTGTCGACGGACGCATCCCATCGGCCGATCGCCTGGTCGGTGACAGGGCGCACGTGGCCGCGGCGGGTGCAGACGCCGCGGTTCGACGCGACCTGCAAGATCTGAACCATGTTGGGATCCCCGGCTTTTCATTCCGTGGCGTCGCGTCTCCCGGGGTTGTCGTCGCAGCAGGTGGCCCGGACGCGAGAACGGCTCGTCTGAGCCGAAAATCCCTCTATGACACCATCTTTGGACCCAAACCTGCCTGCTCCCGCTGCGGGGCACGGCCAGCGAACCCGTTCGCCAGTTGGGTGGTCTGCATCGGTGTGAAACGCGATGTGGTGCGGTTGAGACCCGATTTCAGGGCCCGCGTACCCGAAATCTGCGCACATACTCGTGCTCCACGTCACAAAATCATGGTGAGTTGGCTCACGAAATTATGCTGACCGCCGGCTTCTGAGATGTCCGTCGGCACGGTGAGTTACCTGCACAGACATCGGGAAAATGCCGTCGTGATCTGTCCGTGATCATTCCGCGACACGTCCTTCACCGATATGACTTCCGCCGATTCGGTTTGTACGGTCCCAAACGGCTTCATAAGGAGCAAACAATTTCAAACCCACGAACCTGCGCGTGAGTGGGGCCGCCGGGCGAGATGGGCGAGATGACACCGCCGGTGGCCGCCGGGCGGTCACGTCCGGCGAGGTTTCGGCCTTCCGCTGTCGCACCCGACCGAGACGGTGCGGCCCAACTGACGCCTGAAGAGGCACTTACACCCGCGTGTCCCGCGGGTGTCGGTGGTGCGCGCTTGGCGAAAGGAACGAAGTGAAGAACATCCGCAAGACGTTTGGCCTGGCCACCTTCGCCGGTGCGCTCGCCGTGGCGCCGATCGCGCTGGCGGGCACTGCCAACGCGGACAGCGTGAACTGGGAAGCCGTCGCGGCCTGCGAGTCCGGTGGCAACTGGTCGATCAACACCGGTAACGGCTACTACGGCGGCCTGCAGTTCAGCTTGGGGACCTGGCGGTCCAACGGCGGGTCGGGCATGCCCCACCAGGCCAGCAAGTCTGAGCAGATCCGCGTCGCGGAGAACGTGCTGCAGTCGCAGGGTATCGGCGCCTGGCCGTCCTGCGGCGGACGCGGCTGATAACAACAGACCTCGGAGGCGGCGCCGGTTCTCGACCGGCGCCGCCTCTTCTTTCTCAGAGGCCTCTTACATCAGTTAAGTAACGAATAAAACTTTTGACACTCAC
The DNA here is from genome assembly GCF_010725725.1 of Mycolicibacterium pulveris. NCBI lineage: Bacteria > Bacillati > Actinomycetota > Actinomycetes > Mycobacteriales > Mycobacteriaceae > Mycobacterium > Mycolicibacterium pulveris. The sequence continues at coordinate 4,161,498 of NZ_AP022599.1, forward strand.
GTAACAGGTGACCTTCCTCACCCGACACACGGGATAACCGCAGCGGAGAGCAGCTCTTCACGCGGGCCTGGTGTCAAACGGTCGGGGAAGGACCGCAGTGATGAACATTCGTAAGGCAGTTACCAAGGGTTTGTGGGCCATCGCGATCACCGGAGGCCTGGCCGTCGTGCCGATGGCCGTGTCGACGCCCACCGCCGCGGCTGAGTCGGTCAACTGGGACGCCATCGCCGAGTGCGAGTCCGGCGGCAACTGGTCGATCAACACCGGTAACGGTCACTACGGCGGACTGCAGTTCAAGCAGTCGACCTGGACGGCCAACGGCGGCGTCGGCAACCCCGCGCACGCGTCCCGCGCAGAACAGATCCGGGTGGCCGAGAACGTTCTGCGCACCCAGGGGCTGAAGGCCTGGCCGAAGTGCGGGCCCCGCGGCGCCACCCCGGCGGTGTGGACCAACGCCGGTGTCCCGGCCGCGCCGGCCACTCCCGTCGCCACCGGCTGCGCCGCGATGCCCACCAGCGGCCTGCTCGGCTTCGTCAACCCGCGCCAGATGTGCACCGCCCTGCTCAACCCGCTGGGCGCCCTGGGCGTGACACGCTGAACTCGTTGCCCTGGGGATCGACGAACAGCCCGCCGGGCCCACGCAGCGCGGCGAAGCCGGCGGGTTCGGTCCGAAGCGTCCACTGCCAACGATTGGGCACCGCCCGTTCGTCGGTCACCCGGACGAACTTCCAGATCAGCGATTCCCAGCCTGCCGAGCCGTAGAGCCAGCGCGGGGTGCCGTCGGGCGCGTCTCTGACGTCGGCGCCGACCACCGCCGCCCACCACGCGGCCAGTTCCTCGGGACGGTCGCTGTCGGTGCACACGGCGAACACCCGGGCCGCGGCCGTGCCCTCCGGTGCGGGGTCGGGAAACGCGCAGAACTCGTTGCCCTCCACGTCGGCGAGGGTGACCCAGCCGGAATGCTCGGCCAACAGCCGCGCGCCGCAGTCCAACAGCGCGGTGACGTCGCGGGCGTAGACATCCAGGTGCACGCGGTTCTTCACGGTTTTGGGCCGCTGCTGACGGCGAAACGACAACAGCCCCCGCTGGGCGTCGCGGCCCAGCACGTCGGCCCAGAACGCCTCGACGGCACACGGATCGGCGGCCTCCACCGACAGGGCGCCCAGCGCGGTGCTCACGCCGGTTGTACGTCGAGTTCGCCGGGCAGCCGGAACGCCGACCGCGCCGCGACGGCGGCCATCTGTCGCGCCAGCACCCCCTCGGGCACCAGCACCGAGGAGCGGCTGACCAGCGTGCTCAATATCGCCGGTCGCAGGTTGACGGCGACGCCGAGCAGCTTGGACTGGCGCACCACCGACCGCACCCGTGGCCGGCGGAACGCCACGAACCTGGCGAACGCGGCGGAAAGATCGCCCACGCCGTCGACGAACCTCGCCAGGATCGCGGCGTCCTCGATGCCCTGGCAGCCGCCCTGACCCAGGTGCGGACGCATCGGATGTGCGGCGTCGCCGACCAGCACCACCGGGCCGCGTGACCACTGCCGCGCGTCGTCGCGGTCATAGAGGTCGTTGCGCAGCACGGCGCGCGGATCGCTGGCCGCCAGCACCTGTGGGATCGGGTCGGCCCAGCCGGCGAACATGGCGCGCAGGTAGGTCAACTCCCCGTCGGGTGCCCGTCCGCCCTCGGGCGTACGTTCGGTCGCGAACCAGTAGGTGTGGTCGGTTCCGAGCGGAACGTGGCCGAATTCGACCGCGGGTCCGACGACTTCACCGGCGACCTCGGGGTCGATCGTGCAGTCGGCCACCCCGCGCCATGCCGTGTATCCGACGTAACGGTTCCGCAGCGGACCGTTGAGGTGGCGCGCCACCATCGAGTGCGTTCCGTCGGCGCCCACCACGGCGTCGGCGTGAAGCGCCGCCGAGCCCGACAACGTCACTCGCACCCCGTCTCCCGTCGGGACCAGCGCTTCCGCGGACACCCCCGCGCGCAGGCTGCCGTCGGCGAGCGCGTCGCTCAGCACGGCGGTCAACGCCGAGCGGCGGATCACCACCAGCGGCTCGCCGAGTGCCTTGACGATGCGCTGCGGCGACGGGTGCCGCAGCCAGGTGCCGTCACGCCAGCGCAGCGCGCCGGCGGTCACCGTGCCGCCGGCCGCGCGCACCGCATCGCCGAGGCCCAGCTCGTCGAGCGCGGCCAGCGCGTTGGGCCAAATGGAAATGCCCGCGCCCGACGAGGTGTCGGTGCGTTGCTCGACGAGCGTCACGTCGTGACCGCACCGCTGCAGCGCGACGGCGGTCGTCAGGCCCGCGATGCCCGCACCGATCACCACGATCCGTTTCGCCATCCGATGAACGTAGCGCGTGACCCGGGCGCTTTCGCGTCCGTTTCTGCCGGAGGGCGGTGATTTCGCGCCCGGCACAGCCATGGCGCAGATCTCGACGACTTTTCTGCGACGGGCTTGTGCTACGAACGGGTCATGTCCACCACGCCGTTCGAGGATCTCGACGACTACATCGCGCTGCCCCGCGTCTCCGGCCTTGCGGTGTCACCCGACGGAACCCGTGTCGTGACCACCATCGCCGAGCTCAACGACAAACGCACCGAATACCTCACCGCGGTGTGGGAACTGGACCCCGCGGGCAGGCAACCGGCGCGGCGGCTGACCCGCGGCGCCAAGGGCGAGTCGTCGCCGGCCTTCGCCGCCGACGGTGACCTGCTGTTCATCGCCGCGCGCCCCACCGAGGACGACGACAAGCCGCCGGCGGCGTTGTGGCGGTTGCCTGCCGCCGGCGGCGAGGCGTTCAAGGCGCTGGACCTGCCGGGCGGGGTGGAGGCGGTCGCCACCGCGCGGGAGGCCGACGTGGCGGTGGTGCGCGCGCCGATGTTGCCGTCGGCGCGCACCGTCGACGACGACCGCCGGCTGCGCGATCTTCGCAAGGACAACAAGATCACCGCGGTCCTGCACACCGGCTACCCGATCCGGGACTGGGACAAGGACATTGGGCTCAGCCATCCGCACCTGTTCGGCCTCGGTGTCGACGGAGGCGATCCGAAAGATCTCGCCGGGGCGCCGGCGGGAGCGCTGCGTGAGGCGCAGTTCGACGTCAGCCCGGACGGCCGATTCGTGGTCACCACCTGGCAGCAGCCCGCGCCCGGGGCCGCTGCGCATTCGGTGTTGGTGCGGATCGACACCGACACCGGCGAACGCGTCGTGATCGCCGACGAGCCCGACGCCGACCTGTGGAGCCCGGCGATCGCGCCGGACGGGTCGGCGGTCGCCTACGTTCGGGAGTCGTATTCGACCCCAGAGAAGGCGCCGCGAATCACGCTGGGCTGCTTACGGTTTGGTGGGCAGCACGAAACCGTCGCATCGGAGTGGGACCGGTGGCCGGCCTCGCTGACGTGGGCGCGAGACGGGTCGGTGTTGATCGTTACCGCCGACCAGAACGGGCGCTGCCCGGTGTTTTCGGTGGACCTCGCCGACGGCGCGGTGACCCAGTTGACCTTCGACGACTACGCCTACACCGATGTCACCGCCGCACCCGACGGCGGGATCTACGCGCTGCGCACCTCCTATGCCGCGCCCCCGCATCCGGTGCGCATCGACCCCGACGGTGCGGTGACGGAGTTGCCGTGTGTGCCCGCGCCACGGCTGCCGGGGCAGCTGACCGAAATCGAGGCGACCGCGCCCGACGGCGCCCGGGTGCGGTCCTGGCTGGTGCTGCCCGACGGCGACGGGCAGGCGCCGTTGCTGCTGTGGATTCACGGCGGCCCGCTCAGCAGCTGGAACGGCTGGTCGTGGCGGTGGAACCCGTGGCTGCTCGCCGCGCGCGGGTACGCGGTGCTGCTGCCGGATCCGGGGCTGTCCACCGGCTACGGCCAGGACTTCATCCAACGCGGTTGGGGCGCTTGGGGCGGTGCGCCGTTCGACGACCTGATGGCGGCCACCGACGCCGCCTGTGCACACCCCCGCGTCGACTCCTCGCGGACCGCGGCGATGGGCGGATCCTTCGGCGGTTACATGGCCAACTGGGTCGCCGGTCACACCGACAGGTTCGACGCCATCGTCACCCATGCCAGCCTGTGGGCGCTCGATCAGTTCGGCGCCACCACGGACTCGGCCTACTACTGGGTGCGGGAGATGACCCGCGAGATGGCGGAGACGTACTCGCCGCACCGCTTCGTCGAGAAGATCCGAACCCCGATGCTGGTCATCCACGGTGACAAGGACTATCGGGTGCCGATCGGCGAGGCGCTTCGGCTGTGGTACGAGCTGCTCACGGACTCCGGGCTGCCCGCTGACGAGGACGGCACCACCGCGCACCAGTTCCTCTACTACCCGTCCGAGAACCATTGGGTGCTCAGCCCGCAGCACGCCAAACTCTGGTATCAGGTGGTCACCGCGTTCCTGGCCCGTCACGTGCTCGGCGAGGAGGTCGAACGGCCCGAAGCCCTCGGGTAGCGTCGCCGTCATGAGCGGAGCACAGCGAGAGTTCGACATCGTTCTATACGGGGCAACCGGTTTCGCCGGCAAGCTGACCGCCGCGTACCTGGCCACGGCGGGAGCCGACGCCCGCATCGCGCTGGCAGGCAGATCCGAGACCAAGCTCCTCGCGGTGCGCGACTCGCTCCCCGCGGCGGCGCAATCCTGGCCGCTGATCACCGCCGACGCGTCGCAGCCGTCGTCGCTGAACGCGATGGCGGCCCGCACCCAGGTGGTGGTGACCACCGTCGGGCCCTACATCAAGTACGGGTTGCCGTTGGTGGCGGCGTGCGCGGCCGCGGGCACCGACTACGCCGACCTGACCGGTGAAACGATGTTCATCCGGCAGAGCATCGACCTCTACCACAAACAGGCCGCCGACACCGGTGCCCGGATCGTGCACTCATGTGGATTCGACTCCATCCCTTCAGATCTCACCGTGTTCGCGCTGTACCGCAGGGCGCAGCAGGACCAGCAGGGACAGCTCACCGACACCAACCTCGTGGTGCGCACGTTCGCCGGGGGCGTGTCCGGCGGCACGGTCGCCTCGATGCTGGAGGTGATGCGCACCGCGTCCGCTGACCCCGAGGCCAGGCGGTTGATGGAGGATCCGTACACGCTGACCGAGGACCGGTCCGCCGAACCGGAGTTGGGGGCACAACCCGACATGAGGTGGCGCCGCGGGGCCGAGGTCGCCCCGGAGCTGAAGGGATACTGGACGGCACCGTTCGTGATGGCCATGGTCAACACCCGAATCGTGCGGCGCAGCAACGCGTTACTGGACTACGACTACGGGCGGCGATTCGAATACGGCGAGCAGATGAGCGTGGGCCGCTCGATCGCCGCGCCCGTGGCCGCGGCCGTCGCCGCGGGTGGCAACGCGGCCACCATGGCACTCGGCAGCCGGTTCTTTCATCGGCTGCCCGCCAAGCTGGTCGAGCGCGTCGTCCCCAAACCCGGCACCGGACCCAGCGAGCGTGTCCGTGAGCGGGGGCACTACACGGTCGAGACCTACACCACCACGACGACGGGTGCGCGGTACAAGGCCACCATGTCCCAGCAGGGTGACCCGGGCTATAAGGCCACCTCGGTGCTGCTCGGCGAGAGCGGCCTGGCGCTCGCCCTCGACCGGGATCGGCTCTCGGACCTGCGCGGGGTGCTGACCCCGGCCGCCGCGATGGGCGATGCGTTGCTGGCCCGTTTTCCCGGTGCGGGGGTGACGCTGGACACCGTCCGGCTGGCGTGATCCGGCTGCGCCGAAGACGTCCGGCACCCCGGTCCACTGGATTACTGTCGGCAGATACACACTCTCGGGGGACGAAGGTGGATACGCGATGGCCGGCCTCGACGAACTCTTCAATCAGATTCCCACCCAGGAGATCGCCGCCAAGTTGGGCGCCGACGAGAACGAGGTGAACAACGCCGTCCGCACCCTGGTGCCCGTCCTCGTCGGAGGATTGCAGCAGAACGCCCAAGACGCCGGGGCTGCGTCCAACATCGAGTCCGCGGCCACCAACCACGCGGCCAGCGGCCTGCTGGATGGCGGCGTCAGTGTCGAGCAGGTCGACGAGGCCGACGGCTCAAAGGCCGTCGCGCGGATCTTCGGCGGCAACGACACCACCCAGGTCGCGTCGGCCTTGGCGGGTGGCGGCGCAGGCAACAGTGAACTGATCCAGAAGCTGCTGCCGATTCTGGCTCCGATCGTGCTTGCCTATATCGGCAAGCAACTGTCGAGGGGGTCTGCCGAACCGCAGGCTCAGCAGCCCGGCGGCGGTGGGCTCGCCGACGTGCTGGGCGGGATCCTCGGCGGGACCGGCGGTGGTGGCGGAAACAACCCGCTGGGCAGCATCCTCGGCAGCGTGTTGGGCGGCAACCAGGGCGGCGCGCTCGGCGACATCCTCGGCGGGCTCTTGGGCGGCAAGAAGTAACTGCTCGGCGCCGGTTAGGCCCACCGGGCTTGCATCGGCCGGCTCTTCCTAGAATTGCGGGGTGACCTCAACCCCTCGTCGCGCCGCCGATCCCGGCGTTGAAGCTTTACCCAAGTCGTGGGACCCGGGCGCGGTGGAGTCTGACCTGTACGAGGGTTGGGTCAGGGCCGGCTACTTCACCGCCGACGTGAACAGCCCCAAGCCCGCCTATTCGATCGTGCTGCCCCCGCCGAACGTGACCGGCAGCCTGCACATGGGCCACGCGCTCGACCACACGCTGATGGACGCGCTGACCCGGCGCAAGCGGATGCAGGGCTACGAGGTGCTGTGGCTGCCCGGCATGGACCACGCCGGGATCGCCACCCAGTCCGTGGTCGAGAAGCAGCTGGCCGTCGACGGCAAGACCAAAGAGGACTTCGGCCGTGAGCTGTTCGTCGACAAGGTGTGGGACTGGAAGCGCGAGTCCGGCGGCACCATCCAGGCCCAGATGCGGCGCATCGGCGACGGCGTGGACTGGAGCCGCGACCGGTTCACCATGGACGAGGGGCTGTCGCGGGCGGTCCGCACGATCTTCAAGCGGCTGTTCGACGCCGGCCTGATCTACCGCGCCGAACGGCTGGTCAACTGGTCACCGGTGCTGGAGACCGCCGTCTCCGATCTCGAGGTCAAATACGAGGACGTCGACGGCGAGTTGGTGTCGTTCCGCTACGGGTCGCTGTCCGACGACGAGGCGCACATCGTGGTGGCCACCACCCGGATGGAGACGATGCTCGGGGACACCGCGATCGCCGTGCACCCCGACGACGAGCGCTACCGCCATCTGGTCGGCAAGAAGTTGCCGCATCCGTTCCTCGACCGCGAAATCGTCGTCGTGGCCGACGAACACGTCGATCCGGAATTCGGTACCGGCGCGGTGAAGGTCACCCCCGCCCACGACCCCAACGACTTCGAGATCGGGATGCGCCACGGGCTGCCGATGCCGACCATCATGGACACCAAGGCCCGGATCACCGACACCGGAACGCAGTTCGACGGGATGGACCGGTTCGAGGCCCGGGTGAAGGTACGCGAGGCGCTGGCCGCCCAGGGCCGCATCGTCGAGGAGAAGCGGCCGTATTCGCACAGCGTCGGGCACTCCGAACGCAGCGGCGAACCGATCGAACCCCGGTTGTCACTGCAGTGGTGGGTCAAGGTCGACGACCTCGCCAAGGCTGCAGGTGACGCAGTGCGCAACGGCGACACCGTGATTCACCCCAAGAGCCTGGAACCACGCTGGTTCGCCTGGGTGGACAACATGCACGACTGGTGTATTTCGCGCCAACTGTGGTGGGGCCACCGCATCCCGATCTGGCACGGACCCAACGGTGAGATGGTGTGTGTGGGGCCGGACGAGACACCGCCCGAGGGCTGGGAACAAGACCCCGACGTGCTGGACACCTGGTTCTCGTCGGCGTTGTGGCCGTTCTCCACGATGGGCTGGCCCGACCACACGCCTGAACTCCAGAAGTTCTATCCCACAACGGTTCTGGTCACCGGTTACGACATCCTGTTCTTCTGGGTGGCCAGGATGATGATGTTCGGCACGTTCGTCGCCAACGACGACGCGATCACCGACTACGGCAGGCGTGGACCGCAGGTGCCGTTCAAGAACGTCTTCCTGCACGGGCTCATCCGCGACGAGTTCGGCCGCAAGATGAGCAAGTCGCGGGGCAACGGCATCGATCCGCTGGACTGGGTGGAGAAGTACGGCGCCGACGCGCTGCGCTTCACGCTGGCCCGCGGCGCCAGCCCCGGCGGCGACTTGTCCATCGGCGACGACCACGCGCGCGCGTCGCGCAACTTCGCCACCAAGCTCTTCAACGCCACCCGCTTCGCGCTGATGAACGGCGCCCGCCCCGCCGAGCTGCCGGACGCTTCCGAGCTGACCGACGCCGACCGCTGGATCCTGGGCCGGATGGAGCTGGTGCGCGCCGAAGTGGACGCGGCGTTCGACGGCTACGAGTTCAGCCGGGCCTGCGAAGCGCTCTACCACTTCGCGTGGGACGAGTTCTGCGACTGGTACGTCGAGCTGGCCAAAGTGCAACTGACAGAAGGTATCGAGCACACGACCGGGGTGCTGGCCAAGGTCCTGGACACGTTGCTCAAGCTGCTGCACCCGGTGATGCCGTTCGTCACCGAAGTGTTGTGGAAAACGCTCACCGGCGAGGAGTCACTGGTGGTGGCCGACTGGCCCGAACCCAGCGGCTTCGCGTTGGACCCCGATGCCGCCCGGCGGGTCGCCGATATGCAGAAGTTGATCACCGAGGTGCGCCGGTTCCGCAGCGACCAGGGCCTCAACGACCGGCAGAAGGTGCCCGCAAGGCTGACCGACATCGACTCCGCCGATCTGGCCGCGCAGGTGCCCGCCGTCAGCGCGTTGGCATGGCTGACCGCCGCCGATGACGGGTTCACCCCGACGGCCGCCATCGAGGTGCGGCTGTCGAAGGGCACCGTCACGGTCGAGGTGGACACCTCGGCAAGCGTCGACGTGGCCGCCGAGCGGCGTCGCCTGGAAAAGGACCTCGCCGCCGCGCAGAAGGAATTGGCAAACACCACAAGCAAACTCGGCAACGAAGCGTTTCTCGCCAAGGCCCCCGCCGAGGTGGTCGAGAAGATTCGCGGGCGCCAACGGGTGGCCGAAGAGGAAGTCGAGCGCATCACCGCGAGGCTGGCATCGCTGAAATGACCGATCCGGCGGATCCGCCGCGGCCGGACCCCGACCCGACCCCGGACGAGGTGGCGGCACTGCTTCAAGTCGAGCACCTACTCGACCAGCGTTGGCCCGAAACCAAACTCGAACCGAGCACCGCACGCATCGCGGCGTTGATGGAACTGCTCGGATCACCCCAGCTGAATCATCCGTCGATCCATATCGCGGGCACCAACGGCAAGACGTCGGTGGCGCGTATGGTCGACGCCCTGCTGACCGCGCTGCATCGGCGCACCGGGCGCACCACCAGCCCGCACCTGCAGTCGGCCGTGGAACGCATCGCGATCGACGGTAAACCCGTCACGCCGGCGCAGTACGTGGCGACCTACCGCGAGATCGAGCCGTTCGTGCACCTGGTCGACGAGCAGGCGGCGAAGACCGGCGGGCCCGCGCTGAGCAAGTTCGAGGTGGTCACGGCGATGGCGTTCGCCGCGTTCGCCGACGCACCGGTCGATGTGGCGGTCGTGGAGGTCGGGCTCGGCGGCCGCTGGGACGCCACCAACATCATCAACGCCCCGGTCGCCGTCGTCACCCCGATCTCGGTGGACCACGTCGACTACCTCGGCAGCACCGTCGCCGAAATCGCCGGGGAGAAGGCGGGAATCATCACCAAGCAAGACGACGACCTGGTCCCCACCGACACCGTGGCCGTCATCGCGCGCCAGACGCCCGAGGCGATGGAGGCGCTGCTGCGCCAAGCCGTGCGGGCCGACGCCGCCGTCGCACGCGAGGACTCCGAGTTCGCGGTGCTCGGCAGGCAGGTCGCGGTCGGCGGGCAACTTCTGGAACTGCAGGGCCTCGGCGGGGTGTACTCCGACATCTATCTGCCGCTGCACGGTGAACATCAAGCCCACAACGCGGTGCTCGCTCTCGCCGCCGTGGAGGCGTTCTTCGGCGCGGGCGCGCAGCGTCAACTCGACGTCGGCGCGATACGCGCCGGCTTCGCCGCGGTCACCAGCCCGGGTCGGCTGGAACGAATGCGCAGCGCGCCAACGGTGTTCATCGACTCCGCGCACAACCCGGCCGGGGCGTCGGCGCTGGCGCAGGCGCTCACCGAGGAATTCGACTTCCGCACCCTGGTCGGCGTCGTCTCGGTGATGGGGGACAAGGACGTCGACGGCATCCTCACCGCCCTCGAGGCGGTGCTCGACCAGATCGTGGTGACGCACAACGGTTCGCCGCGCGCGCTCGACGTCGAGGCGCTGGCGCTGCGCGCCGAGGAGCGGTTCGGTCCCGAACGCGTCGTCACCGCCGCCACCCTGCCCGATGCGATCGAGACCGCGACGGCGATCGTGGAGGAATCGGCCCAGGACGGCGAGTCGTTCGGCGGTGCGGGCATCGTGATCACCGGTTCGGTGGTGACGGCGGGCGCGGCGCGGACGCTGTTCGGAAAGGATCCCCAGTGAGCCAAGCACCGGACCCGTGGAAGAGCTTTCGCGGGGTGATGGCCGGCACGCTGATTCTGGAGGCCATCGTGGTGCTGCTGGCGTTGCCGGTGGTGGCGCGCATCGGCGGCGGGCTGACCGCGGCCAGCGGCGGCTACCTCGTCGGGCTCGCGGTGCTGCTGGTGTTGCTGTGCGGGTTGCAGGGCCGGTCGTGGGCGATCTGGCTGAACCTGGCCGTGCAGCTGGTGTTCATCGCGGGGGTCGTCGTCCATGTCGCGATCGGCCTGATCGGGGTCGTCTTCCTGGTGGTGTGGCTGGTGATCGCCTACCTGCGTGGCGAGGTGCTGCGCAGGCAGAAACGCGGGCTCTTGCCCGGGCAGCAGCAGCCGCCCGACTAGGCTGTCGGCCGTGACTGAGCGGACCCTGGTGTTGATCAAGCCCGACGGCGTCAAACGAGGCCTGATCGGAGAAGTCCTCAGCCGGATCGAGCGGAAGGGCCTGGCGATCGTGGCCCTGCAGCTCAAGGACGTCAGCGACGACCTGGCCCGTCGGCACTACGCCGAACACGAGGACAAACCGTTCTTCGATTCGCTGCTGGAGTTCATCACCTCGGGCCCCGTCGTGACGGCCATCGTCGAGGGCCCCCGGGCGATCGCGGCGTTCCGCCAGATCGCCGGCGGCACCGATCCGGTGGAGAAGGCCGCGCCCGGCACGATCCGCGGCGACCTGGCCCTGGTCACCCAGGACAACATCGTGCACGGCTCGGATTCCCCGGAGTCGGCGGCCCGCGAGATCGCGCTCTGGTTTCCCGGCAGCTGACTCCGCGATATTGCCTGCTCGCGCGGCCTGGTCGGGTGGGGTGGCGTGATGTGGGATACTTGCCTCGGGTGACCGGCCTGTAAGCGGGGCTGGAAACCCGAATGAAGACTTAGACGTGCGCGACCATCGCCACGCGCGGTGCGGCGCCGACCGTCCAGCCATCATTCGCAATAGGCGCCGGGATGGTTCCACAGGGAGCCGCTCGGGGCGAGACCATAACAAGCTCGGGACCGTGTAGTACCGAGCCAATAGCGGAAGCCCTCGCGTGGCCGCGTCCAACGGGACGCGCCCGGGGGCTTAGAGGAGACTACGTGGCCGACAATGACCATTCCCAAGCCCCGACTGAAGACCTTTCAGAACACGCACCGCCGACCGAGGACTCTCAGCCCGACAAGCTGAGCGTCGATTCGCTCGCGCAGGAGCTGGGCACCACCAGCGAGCGGGTGCTCGAGGCGTTGACCGAACTCGACGGCAGGGCCCGCGACCCGCAGTCTCCCGTCGAGGAGGACGAAGCCCAGCGGGTGCGCGATGCGCTCGCCCAACCGCCTGGCGTCGCCGAGCAGCCCGCCGAGCAGCGCGAGCCAGAGACCGATTCAGGTGATTCAGGTGACGGCGCCGCCACGCCCGAGCCCGCCGACTACCTTCCCCTGTTCGTCGCGCCCCAGCCTGTCACCGTCGAGTACAGCTCCGACGACGAGGACGAGGACGGCGACGACGGGACGGACTCCGACGACGACCAGTTCGAGCGGCCGTCGGGTCGGCGCAGGCGCCGTGGCCGCCGCGGGCGGGGCCGTGGTCGCGGCGAGCAGAGCGGTGACGACGACTCCGACGACACCGACAGCCAGGGCAGCGACTCCGACGACGACTCCGACGACTCCGACGATGACTCCGGTGACGACGACAGCACCGGCACCGAGGGCGCCACCCGGCGTCGTCGCCGCCGCCGTCGTCGCAAGTCCGGCTCCGGTGACGACACCGACACGGCCCTGTCGCCCGACGATCCACCCAACACCGTCGTGCACGAACGCGAGCCGCGGAAGACCAGCAAGACCTCGGGGTCCAGCGGTGACGGCGAAATCCAGGGCATCAACGGGTCGACCCGGCTGGAGGCCAAGCGGCAGCGCCGACGCGACGGCCGCGACGCAGGCAGGCGCAGGCCGCCGATCCTGAGCGAGGCCGAATTTTTGGCCCGCCGCGAATCCGTCGAACGGATGATGGTGGTGCGCGACAAGGTGCGCACCGAACCGCCGCACGAGGGCTCCCGGTACACCCAGATCGCCGTGCTCGAGGACGGCGTCGTCGTCGAACACTTCGTCACCTCGGCCGCGTCGGCCTCGCTGGTCGGCAACATCTACCTCGGCATCGTGCAGAACGTGCTGCCGTCGATGGAGGCCGCGTTCGTCGACATCGGCCGCGGCCGAAACGGCGTCCTCTACGCCGGTGAAGTGAACTGGGAGGCCGCGGGCCTCGGCGGCGCCAACCGCAAGATCGAGCAGGCACTCAAGCCGGGCGACTACGTCGTCGTGCAGGTCAGCAAGGATCCGGTGGGGCACAAGGGCGCCCGGCTGACCACCCAGGTGTCGCTGGCCGGGCGCTACCTGGTCTACGTGCCGGGCGCGTCGTCCACCGGGATCAGCCGCAAGCTGCCCGACACCGAACGGCAGCGGCTCAAGGAGATCCTGCGCGAGGTGGTGCCGCCGGATGCCGGCGTGATCATCCGCACCGCCTCGGAGGGCGTCAAGGAAGACGACATCCGCTCCGACGTCGAGCGGTTGCAGAAGCGCTGGACCGAGATCGAGGCCAAGGCCGCCGAGATCACCGAGAAGAAGGCCGGGGCGGCCGTCGCGCTCTACGAGGAGCCCGACGTGCTGGTCAAGGTCATCCGCGACCTGTTCAACGAGGACTTCACCGGGCTGATCGTCTCCGGCGACGAGGCGTGGAACACCATCACCGAGTACGTGAATGCTGTTGCGCCGGAGCTGCTTCCGCGGATGACGAAGTACGAGCCTCCGGTCTCCGCCGAGGGTGAGCCGGGACCGGACGTGTTCGCCGTCCACCGGATCGACGAACAGCTGCTCAAGGCGATGGACCGCAAGGTGTGGTTGCCGTCGGGCGGCACGCTGGTCATCGACCGCACCGAGGCGATGACCGTGATCGACGTCAACACCGGCAAGTTCACCGGCTCGGGCGGCAACCTCGAACAGACCGTCACCCGCAACAACCTCGAGGCCGCCGAGGAGATCGTGCGCCAGCTGCGGTTGCGCGACATCGGCGGCATCGTGGTCATCGACTTCATCGACATGGTGCTCGAGTCCAACCGCGACCTGGTGCTGCGGCGGCTGACCGAGGCGCTGGCCCGCGACCGCACCCGGCACCAGGTTTCCGAGGTCACCTCGCTGGGCCTGGTGCAGTTGACCCGGAAACGGCTGGGCACCGGGCTGATCGAGGCGTTCTCGACGTCGTGCCCGCACTGCGCCGGGCGGGGCATCATCCTGCACACCGATCCGATCGACTCGACGTCGGGGAACGGACGCAAGTCCGACGGCAACCGCCGGGGCAGGCGCGGTAAGCGGGGCGGCAAGTCCGACGACGTCGCGGTTGCCAAGGTGCCCGCTCATGCCGCCGAGCATCCGATGTTCAAGGCGATGGCCGCGTCGGCGTCCCGGCAGGAGGACGAGGCCGAGGACGACGAGAAGAAGCCCGCCGAGGAGGTCGCCGAGGCCGACACCGAAGGCATCCGGGAGGCGGTTTCCTCGTCGGCGGACGAAGACCTCGAAGACGACGACTCGTATGAGCCCGACGAGGACGAGGACGACGAGCCCGACGAGGACGAGATCGAGCTGGATGACGACGACGACGAGGACGACCTCGACGACGACATCGAGGTCATCGACGACGACTCCGACTCGGACGAGGATGAGGACGACGACTCGGACGAGGACGACGACTCAGACGAGGACGAGGACGACGAGGACGCTGCGGTGGCCTCCGTGGCGCTGACCCGGCCGGGCGGCCGACACCGTCGCCGCGCCGCCGCGCGACCTGCGGGCCCACCCAGCCACAGCCGCTGATCAGCCTCGGAGCCCGGCGCCGTGACCTGCGGTGATTTGACCCTCACGGTCCGGCTCAAGTAGCCTTGAGCAGTTGTCGCCAGGCTGTGGCCGGCGATCGTGGAAGACCCGGAAACCCAGACCCGCGCAGTCGCGAGCAGCGCTGTGTCAGAAACGACGTAGGAGCACGAGCACGATGGCAGCCGAGAAGGCCACGTACGCAATCGTCAAGACGGGCGGCAAGCAATATAAAGTCGCCGTCGGTGACGTGGTCAAGGTCGAGAAGCTCGACAGCGAACCCGGCTCCAAGGTGTCGCTGCCCGTGGCCCTCGTCGTCGACGGCGCGAAGGTCACCACCGACGCCAAGGCCCTGGAGAAGGTCGCCGTCACCGGCGAGGTGCTCGAGCACCGCAAGGGCCCCAAGATCCGCATCCACAAGTTCAAGAACAAGACCGGCTACCACAAGCGTCAGGGTCATCGTCAGCAGCTGACGGTCCTGAAGGTCACCGGCATCAAGTAAAGGGCTTTCGACATGGCACACAAGAAGGGCGCATCCAGCTCACGCAACGGTCGCGACTCCGCAGCACAGCGGCTCGGCGTCAAGCGATTCGGCGGCCAGATCGTCAAGGCCGGCGAGATCCTGGTCCGCCAGCGGGGTACTCACTTCCACCCCGGCACTAACGTCGGGCGCGGCGGCGACGACACGCTGTTCGCCACGGCTCCCGGTGCCGTCGAGTTCGGCACCAAGCGCGGCCGCAAGACCGTCAGCGTCGTGCGACCGTCCGCGGAGGCCTAACTCCGCCGTCGAAACCGACGTTTAGGCGTTAGGCACTCGCACTTTCGCGCCCAAACGTCCCTTTCGGCGAAGGAGAGGAGTATCCGATGGCCCGGTTTGTCGACCGCGTGGTGATTCACGCGCGGGCCGGCAACGGCGGCAACGGCTGCGCCTCCGTCCATCGCGAGAAATTCAAACCGCTCGGCGGTCCCGACGGCGGCAACGGCGGGCGCGGCGGCAGCGTCGTGCTGGTCGTCGACCCGCAGGTGCACACGCTGCTGGACTTTCACTTCCATCCGCACGTCGTCGCGCCCTCGGGCAAGCCGGGCGCGGGCGGTCACCGCGACGGCGCCGCGGGCGCCGACCTGGAGGTCAAGGTGCCCGACGGCACCGTCGTGCTCGACGAGAACGGCAGGGTGCTCGCCGACCTGGTCGGGGCCGGTACCCGCTTCGTCGCCGCCGCAGGCGGCCGCGGCGGGCTGGGCAACGCCGCGCTGGCCTCGCGGGCCCGCAAGGCACCCGGCTTCGCGCTGCTCGGCGAGAAGGGCGAGGCCCGCGACCTAACGCTGGAACTCAAGACCGTCGCCGACGTCGGGTTGGTCGGGTTTCCGTCCGCAGGCAAGTCGTCGCTGGTGTCGGTCATCTCGGCGGCCAAACCCAAGATCGCCGACTACCCGTTTACCACGCTGGCGCCCAACCTCGGCGTGGTGTCCGCCGGCGAGCACACCTTCACCGTCGCCGACGTGCCCGGCCTCATCCCCGGCGCATCCGAGGGCCGCGGCCTGGGCCTGGACTTCCTGCGCCACATCGAGCGCTGTGCGGTGCTGGTGCACGTGGTGGACTGCGCGACGCTGGAACCCGGCCGCGACCCGATCTCCGACATCGAGGCGCTCGAAGCCGAACTCGCCGCCTACCAGCCGACGTTGCGGGGCGACTCGACGCTCGGCGATCTGGCCGAACGTCCGAGAGCGGTGGTGCTCAACAAGATCGACGTCCCGGAAGCGCGGGAGCTGGCCGAGTTCGTCCGCGACGAGATCGCCGAGCGGTTCGGCTGGCCCACCTTCGCGGTCTCCACCGCAACCCAAGAGGGATTGCGGCCGTTGATCTTTGCCCTGGCCGAGATGGTGGCTGAATACCGCAAGGCGCGCCCGCCCGCCGTGGCGCGTCGACCCGTCATCCGGCCCGTGCCGGTGGACGACACCGGGTTCACCATCGAGCCCGACGGCCACGGCGGATTCATTGTCCGCGGTGTGCGGCCCGAAAGATGGGTCAATCAAACGAATTTCGACAATGACGAGGCGGTCGGATACCTGGCCGACCGGTTGGCGCGGCTTGGCGTCGAGGAGGAGCTGCTTCGGCTCGGCGCACGGCCCGGCTGCGCGGTGACCATCGGCGACGTGACCTTCGACTGGGAACCGCAGACTCCCGCCGGTGTCGATGTTCCGTTGTCCGGGCGTGGCACCGACGCGCGGCTGGAGCAGACCGAGCGGGTCTCGGCGGCCGAACGCAAGGCGGCCCGCCGCGAACGCCGCCGCGGAAGCGGGGAGTCGTGAGCGCGCACCGCGACGCGATCCGCACCGCCCGCAGCGTCGTCGTCAAGATCGGCACCACCGCGCTGACCACACCGTCGGGGGTGTTCGACCCCAGCCGGCTGGCGACGCTGGCCGAGGCGATCGAGGCCCGCATGAAGGCCGGCTCGGACGTGGTGATCGTCTCCTCCGGCGCGATCGCCGCCGGCATCGAGCCGCTCAAGTTGTCCAAGCGGCCCACCGATCTGGCCACCAAGCAGGCCGCCGCCAGTGTCGGGCAGGTGGCGCTGGTCAACGCGTGGAGCACGGCGTTCGCCCGCTACCAGCGCACCGTCGGCCAGGTGCTGCTGACCGCGCACGACATCTCGATGCGCGTGCAGCACACCAACGCCCAACGCACGCTGGACCGGTTGCGGGCGCTGCACGCCGTGGCGATCGTCAACGAGAACGACACGGTGGCCACCAACGAGATCCGGTTCGGCGACAACGACCGGTTGTCGGCGCTGGTGGCTCATCTGGTCGGCGCCGACGCGCTGGTGCTGCTGTCCGACATCGACGGCCTCTACGACGCGGATCCGCGCAAGGGCCAGGCGCGCTTCATCCCGGAGGTCTCCGGTCCCGAGGACCTCGACGGTGTGGTGGCCGGCCGCGGCTCTCACCTGGGCACCGGCGGGATGGCGTCGAAGCTGTCGTCGGCGCTGCTGGCCGCGGACGCCGGTGTTCCGGTGCTGCTGGCCGCGGCGTCGGACGCCGCGACCGCGCTGGCCGACGCGTCGGTCGGCACGGTCTTCGCCGCCCGGCCCCAACGGATGTCGGCGCGCAAGTTCTGGGTGCGCTACGCCGCCGAGGCGTCGGGATCGCTGACGCTGGACGACGGCGCCGTGCGGGCGGTGGTGCGGCAACGCCGGTCGCTGCTGCCTGCCGGCATCACAGCGCTGTCCGGGCGCTTCTACGGCGGCGACGTCGTCGAGTTGCGGGCGCAGGACACCACGATGATCGCGCGCGGAGTGGTGGCCTACGACCACACCGAGCTGGAGACCATGCTGGGCCGGTCGACGTCGGACCTGCCCGCCGACATGCGCAGGCCCGCGGTGCACGCCGACGATCTGGTCGCCGTCTAGGCGATTTCGGCGCGGCTATGCCCCTACAGCGTCCGTTTGCGCGCCCAACTCACACACCAGCAGGGCCAACATCTCCGAGCAGCCGCTGTCGACCTTGACCGTGGCAAGCGCGTCGCCGCGCGTCGGCCCGCGGTTGATGATCGCGACCGGCATCCCGGCGGCCGCCGCGTGCCGGACGAACCGGTAACCGGAGTACACCGTCAGCGACGACCCCGCCACCAACAGCGCGTCGGCGGCGTCGACGACCGAATATGCCTCTGTCACACGCTCTTTGGGCACGTTCTCGCCGAAGTAGACGATGTCGGGCTTGAGCATGCCGCCGCATCGCCCGCAGTCGACGACGCGAAACGACGCGGTGTCGTCGACCACCGCGTCGGCGTCCGGTGCCACGGCGATACCACCGACCGCCTTGGCGCGCTGCGCGAATCCCGGGTTGGCTTCCTCCAACAGGTCGGCGAGCGCCGCGCGCGACATGCGGTGGCCGCAGCCCAGGCAGATCACCTCGGCGTAGCTGCCGTGCAGGTCGACCACCGCGCGACTGCCCGCCTTGGTGTGCAACAGGTCGACGTTCTGGGTGATCAGCCCGCACACGACGCCGGCCCGCTCGAGCCGGGCCAGCGCGCGGTGACCGGCGTTGGGCGCGGTGGTGTCCATGTGCCGCCAGCCGAGGTGGTTGCGCGCCCAGTACCGCTGCCGAAACGCCGGGTCGGAGGTGAACTGCCGAATCGTCATCGGATTGCTCGGCGGCGAGTCCGGTCCGCGGTAGTCCGGGATACCCGAGTCGGTCGATATCCCCGCGCCGGTCAGCACGGCGACACGCCTGCCGCGCAGCACATCGATCAGTTCCGGGGCGTCCACGGTGTCGAGGGTACGGCTCAGCTCATCAGCGCCCCGGCCGTCACCCGGCCCGGCGTCGAGATCGACGTTTTGGCGGGATTTACTCGCACTTTCCCGCAGGCGGGAAGGATCAGCCGTCGCGCCCGTGGGCGAGGCGGGCCACTCCGCGCAGGATCCACGGTGTGTGCCTGGCCATCGTGGCCACGGCGCGGTCCGAGCGGCGCATGCCGGTCCGTGGACCTGGAGTAGGTGCGGATATCAGCTGTGCCTCCATCGATTCGGTCCGCGCGCCGCGGCGATCCACCGCCAACAGTTGCCATGCGCCGGGCACGCCCCGCAACTCGACGGAGCCGCGATCGTCGAACTCGGTGCCCGAGCCGACGACGAGATCACATACGGTGCGCGAGACGAGGATCTCCCCGCTGCCCGCCTTGTCGACGATCCGCGCCGCGATGTGCACAGCGATGCCGCCGATGCCGGTTTCCAGCAGTTCGCACTCGCCGGTGTGGATTCCGGCGCGTATCTCGATACCCAAGGTTTCCGCCTCGGCGCGTAAGGTCTCGGCGCACCGGATCGCAAGCGTCGGGCCCTCGAAGGTGATCAAGTGGCCGTCGCCCGTACTTTCCACCACCGTGCCCCCGAACCGGTGTGCGACGTCAGCGGTGATCTCGTCGAATCGGTGCAGCACCGCACGCCACCGCTCGTCGCCCATCGCCGCGGCGTGTCGTGTCGATGCGACGATGTCGGTGAACAGCACGCTGCGCAGCGCACGACGCGCCGGAGAGGGCGCGGCATGGCTGCCGGTGAGGAACTCCTCGACCTCGGTCAGGATCGTGTCGGGATCGGCGAGCCAGGGCGCGTGGTTGTTGCCGTCGACTTCGAGCATTCGCGCACCGGGGATGTGGTCGGCGATGTAGCGGCCGCACTGCACCGGAACGACTTCTTCTCGGGCATGGATGACCAGGGTGGGTGCGGTGATGGCCGGCAGGACCGGCCGCGCGTCGATCCGGAACCCGGCTTCGAGGACCGCGCGCGCCATCCCCGGGCTGGCGCTCATCCGTTCCACCATCGCGAGCAGGCGGACGGAGCGCACCGACGGCAGTAGAGCCTTGGCCGCCGCGCCGCTGCCCCATGCTGTGAGGACGGCGCGCCAAAAAGCCTGCAAGCCGGCGATCTGCTGCACCGAGGGTGTGTAGCGCTCATCGAGCTCGCCCAGCAAGCGGTCCCGCAGCTCGGCCGGATCGCGTTCCAAGTCAGCCCAGCCGTCGACGTAGGCGTACGCGAAGGTGCCGGTGAGAATCAGCGCCCGCGTTCGCTGCGGTCGTGTCGCCGCGAAGAGGATGGAGGCCGGGCCGCCCTCGCTCGTCCCGAAAAGCACGGCCCTTTGGAAGCCGACGGCGTCCATGACGGCCTCGATCTCGGACACCCGCTCCTCCAGCGTGCGGACTTTGGGCACCGGGTCCGACAGGCCCGCCCCGGCCTTGTCGAAGAGAAGGACGCGACAGAACGTGGCGAGGCGCTCGAAGAAGGCCACGAATTCGGGCACGGTCCAATACAGCTCGACGTGGCTGGCGAACGATCCGGCGAAGACCAGCTCGATAGGTCCGTCGCCGAAGACCTGATACGCCAGGTTGAGGTCGCCGCAGGATGCGTACGCCGTTTCCGGCACGTTTGAAGCGTACTGCTGCCCGACATCAGCCGTAGCGTCTCGCCTTTTCCCGTCAGCCCAGGCAATCGGCCGCGGAAATGATGTCGGCGCTCATGTTGCTGCGCATCATGGTCAGCGCCGCATCGCTGAGTTCCGGATCGATGTGCGCGACCGCGTCGGGCGGGACCACTACGGGAAAGTGCCGGACGTAGGCATCCAACGCGGTGTAGAGGATGCACTGTTCGGTCACCTGGCCGGTGAGGATCACCCGCTCCGGCTTGAGTTGGTTGAGCAGGTACGCCAGCGAGGTGGCGTAGAAGGCGCTGTGGCGCACCTTGGTCATCAACCGGCAGCCCTTGTGGGGCACGATCGGTTTCACCAACTCCGGTCGTTCACCATCGAGCGCGGCACTCACGATGTCGTCGAATTGTGCGCTGAAATCGCCGTAGTTGTCGTTGACATAGATCAGCTCGACGTCGTCGCGTTCGCGGGCCTCGGCGACCAGCTGCGCCAGCGGATCGATGATCTCGGCGACGTGGGGGGCCAGCTTCTCGGCATCGGGATGCCGGTAGGTGTTCATCATGTCGATGACCAGCACAGCGGTGTCACTCATGGGCTTCTGCATACCCCGTTCTGCTTTCGGGCAACAATGAGGCATGGATTTCTACTCGGCCTACCGGCACGGGTTCGTGCGCGTCGCCGCCTGCACACACCACACGGCGCTGGCGGATCCGCAGGCCAACGCGCAATCGGTGCTGCGGTTGGCGCAGGGCTGCCACGACGACAGCGTCGCGCTCGCGGTGTTTCCGGAGTTGACGCTGTCGGGGTACTCGATCGAGGACATCGTGATGCAGGACGCCCTGCTCGACGCGGTCGAGGACGCGCTGCTCGACGTCGTCGCCGCATCCGCCGACCTGATGCCGGTGCTCGTCGTCGGCGCCCCGTTGCGGTACGCGCACCGGATCTACAACACCGCGGTGGTGATCCACCGCGGCCACGTGCTCGGGGTCGCGCCCAAGTCGTATCTGCCGACCTACCGAGAGTTCTACGAACGCCGCCAGATGGCACCAGGCGACGACGTGCGCGGGGCGATCCGGATGGGGGATGCCGACGTACCGTTCGGGCCCGACTTGTTGTTCATCGCCACCGACATGCCCGGCTTCGTGCTGCACGTGGAGATCTGCGAGGACATGTTCGTGCCGATCCCGCCGAGCGCACAGGCCGCGCTGGCCGGCGCGACGGTGCTGGTCAACCTCTCCGGCAGCCCGATCACCGTCGGGCGCGCCGAGGACCGTTGCCTGCTGGCGCGTTCCGCGTCGGCGCGGTGCCTGGCCGCCTACGTCTACGCCGCAGCGGGAGAAGGCGAGTCGACCACCGACCTGGCCTGGGACGGTCAGACGATGATCTGGGAGAACGGGGAGTGCCTGGCGCAGTCCGAACGCTTCCCGAAGGGCGAACGACGCTCGGTCGCCGACGTCGACCTCGAGCTGCTGCGCAACGAGCGGCTGCGGATGGGCACGTTCGACGACAACCGCCTCCACCACGGCATCGATGCGGACACGTTCCGGCGGGTGGAGTTCCGGCTCGACCCGCCGTCGGGCGACATCGGGCTGCGCCGGGAAGTCGAACGGTTCCCATTCGTGCCGTCGGATCCCGAACGGCTGGAACAGGATTGCTACGAGGCCTACAGCATCCAGGTGTCCGGGCTGGAACAGCGCCTGCGCGCGCTGCACTACCCGAAGGTGGTGCTCGGGCTGTCCGGCGGGCTGGACTCCACCCACGCGCTGATCGTCGCCGCCCGCGCCATGGACCGAGAAGAACGGCCGCGCAGCGACATTCTCGCGTTCACCATGCCGGGTTTCGCGACGGGGGAGCGCACCAAGGGCAACGCGGTGCGGCTCGCCGAAGCCCTGGGCGTGACCTTCGCCGAGCTTGACATCAGCTCCACCGCCGAACTGATGCTCAAGAACATCGACCACCCGTTCGGGCGCGGTGAACCGGTGTATGACGTCACATTCGAGAACGTGCAGGCCGGCCTGCGCACCGATTACCTGTTCCGGCTGGCCAACCAGCGCGGCGGCATCGTGCTCGGCACCGGTGACCTGTCCGAGCTCGCACTGGGCTGGTCGACCTACGGTGTGGGCGACCAGATGTCGCACTACAACGTCAACGGCGGTGTGCCGAAGACGTTGATCCAGCACCTGATTCGCTGGGTGATCGCCTCGGGGCAGTTCGACGACGCGGTCAACGAGGTGCTGCAGTCGGTGCTGGACACCGAGATCTCTCCGGAGCTGGTGCCCGCCGGCGAGGACGAGGAGATTCAGAGCACCGAGTCGAAAATCGGACCGTATGTCCTGCAGGACTTCTCGCTGTTCCAGGTGCTGCGATACGGGTTTCGGCCCTCGAAGGTCGCGTTTCTGGCGTGGCATGCGTGGAGCGACGCGCAGCGCGGCGACTGGCCGGCCGGATATCCCGAGCACAAGCGGCCGTCATACTCGCTCAAGGAGATCCGGCACTGGCTGCAGGTGTTCGCGCAGCGCTTCTACTCGTTCGCGCAGTTCAAGCGTTCGGCAGTGCCCAACGGCCCCAAGGTGTCTCACGGCGGGTCGCTCTCGCCGCGCGGTGACTGGCGGGCGCCGTCGGACATGACGGCGCGGGTGTGGCTCGACGAGATCGAGCGCGAAATCCCCGAATCCGGTTAGCGTTTGCGGCGCAGCTTGCCGGCGCTGAGCGCGCCGACCGCCGCGCCGGCCAGCGCCCCGACAGTTGACCACCACCACTGATCGGTCATGGCGGCCACGGTCACGCCGAGGACCAGACCGATGATCAACGGCATCCAGAGCCAGGTCGCTTCCTGCTTGGTGTTCATCTGCCTGCGTGCCATCACACCCACGCTAGCGCGGGTGGTCGACGGCCCAGGTCAGCGCTCGTAGGTGCCCGTCAACACGCCGCGCGCCAGTACATGACCGGCGATCGAGGCGAGAAGTCCCTTGTGGTCGGTCACGCCGTCGGGCACCGGCGTGTCGAGCGCGAACAGCTGAAACCGGTAGTGGTGGGGGCCGTGTCCCCGGATCGGTGCGGGGCCGACATAGGAGTCGCCGAACGCCTTGACGAACCGCACGCCGGCGGCGCCGGGCGTGAGCTCGCCTTCGTCGAGGCTGCGCCGGTCGGCTTCGATCAGCGCGATCGTGTGCATCAGCGGTTTGGGGCCGGGCACGTCGATGTCGTCGATGACCAGGGCGAGTTGTTTGGCCGGCGCCGGCACCCCGCTCCAGCGCAGCGGCGGCGAAACGTTTTCGCCGACGGCGGCGCCGGCGTGCTTCTGCGGGATCGGCCCGCCGTCGTCGAACGCACTGCTGGTGATGTCGATGGTGTCGGCACCCGCGTACTCGGGCGCGGCCAGCGGGCTGCGGTGTGCGCCTGCGCGGAACCGGCGGAGCAGCTTTCCCACAATCGGCATGCCCGGCAGTCTAGTCAGCGATTTCGGCGTAGTTCGTCACGGTGAGCGTGACGAACTACGCCGAAATCGCCCGAGGCCCGGGACGAAACGGCCGACTCGTGCGGTGTACTCGCGGTACGTGTCGCCGTGCACCGCCAGCAGGTAGGGCTCTTCGACGGCCCGGACCTGAAGTTCGATGGTGACGACCAGAATCACGAACCCGGCCAACGCCACCACATTCGGTGTCACCAAGGCGATTCCGAGCCCGAACACCAGCATCGCGGTGAAGATGGGATTGCGCACCACCGCGAACACCCCGGTGCGCACCAGCGCGGTCCGCTCACGAGCGTCGACACCGATCCGCCACGAATCGCCCATGTCCAGCTGCGCGTACACGGTGGCGGCGATCCCGACGGCCGCGAGCACCACCCCGACGACGTTCAGCCACGGCCGGTCCAGCGCCGCCAACGGCGCCACCACACCGAGCAGCTGCAAGATCGCCGCGCACACCGCCGCGGCCATCGCCACCACGAAGCCCACCCCGGCGAACCATTCGACCGAACCGATGCGGCCGCTGATCCCCCGGAACCCGGTCGAACCGGTTCGACGACGCTGAACCCAACTGCGCCAACCAAATCCGAGCAGCGCGAACACGCCGAACAGCACGAGCGCGACGACAGGCACCATGTCTCCCCTCATGAACAGCAGGCGTCTCCGCGCCAGGCATTGATGCCTTCACGAACGGCGATGGCGGCGATACCCAGCGCGGCGAGCGGATCGGTCCACGTCCATCCGAGCACGGCGTTGAAGACCAGACCGATCAGCAAGACGGCCGACAGATACGTGCACAACAGCGTCTGTTTGGAGTCGGCGACAGCCGAGCGCGAGCCCAGTTCGCGCCCGGCGCGACGCTGCGCCCACGACAACACCGGCATGATCACCAGGCTGAGCGCGGCCAGCGCGATGCCGATGCGCGATGGCCGCGCCTCGCCGAGCCCGACCAACGTCAGCACCGCGTCGGCGGTCACATAGGCCGCCAGCGCGAAGAACGAGAACGCGATGAACCGCAGCGCGGTCTTCTCCCGGGTCTCGGGGTCCGGGGCGGCGAACTGCCAGGCGACCGCCGCCGCGGAGGCGACCTCGACGGCCGAATCGAGCCCGAAACCGATCAGCGCCGTCGACGACACGCGACTGCCTTCGGTCAGCGCGACGATCGCCTCGATCACGTTGTAGCTGATGGTCGCGGCCACGAAGAGCCGGACGCGGCGGATGAGGACGTCGCGCCGGGCCGCCGTCGTCGCGACCATCAGCAGCAGCCCTCGGTTTCAGCGGCTGGGCAGCACGCCGGGTCGACCGTGAGCACCAACCCGATCAGGTCGTCGAGCGCGTGGGCGATCCGGGCGTCGGCGAGTTCGTAGCGGTTGCGCCGACCTTCGGGCTGCGCGACGACCAGGCCACAGCCGCGCAGGCACGCCAGGTGGTTGGACAAGATCTGGCGCGACACCCCGATCTTGTCCGCTAGCTCGGAGGGGTAGCCGGGGCCCTCGCGCAGGAGCAGCAGGATCTCGCAGCGCGTCGGGTCGGACAGCGCGTAGCCGAACCGCGACAACGCGTCGCGATGGGTGACCGTCCGCATGCCACAGACAGTACAGCAATTTCTGTACTATTCAAGCGTGATTTCGGCGCGGTTCGTCACGGTGAGCGTGACAAACTGCGCCGAAATCGCTGCTCAGAGGCGGCCGTCGAGGCGTAGGTCGGGATGCACCCAGTCCGGCGAACGCCGCTCCTTGAACGCCCGGAACCCCTCGATGATCTCGGGTCCGGACAGGCTGGACTGCATCCCGATGCGGTCGAACAACCCCAGATAGTTGTCGATGCTGGACTTGACCAGTCCGCGGGCGCCCGGGGCGGTGCGGCAGCACTGGGCCAGCACCTCGCGGGCCTGCTCGAGCAGCTCGTCGTGCGGCACCACCCGCGCCACCAAGCCCCACTCGTAGGCCTCCTGCGCGTTCAGCACGCGCCCGGAGAACATCAGGTCGCGGGTGCGGACCGGCCCGATCAGCCGGGTCAGCATCTGGGCGTAGTAGGTGTCGGCGATGCCGCGGAACAGCTCGGGCACCCGGAACGTGGCCCGGTCGCTGACCACCGCCATGTCGCTGCACATCGCGATCTGCAGCCCGCCGCCCTGACACAGCCCGTTGACCGCCGACACCACCGGTTTGACCGACTGGCGCAGCGTCTCGAACGGCGTCACGTCCATCCCCAGCGCCGACCCGAACGTCAACCAGTCGTCGCTGCCGTCGCCGCCACCCATGTCGCCGCCGGGGGCGAACACGTCACCGGTCCCGGTGATGAGCAGGCCCGCCAGGTCGGGATCGGCGTCGACGTGGCGCACGGCGTAGCGGATGCCGAAGTACATCGCGGGCGTCATCGCATTGCGTGCCTCGGGCCGGTCCAACGTGCACACCCCGAACGCGCCCTCACGGCTGAAGCGCAGATACGGTGTGCCCAGCCAGTCGCCTTCGGGGGGCCGAGGCGTGCTGGTGGTGGGGGGCACTGAGGTGTCCGATGTCATAGCCGTGGCTCTCCTGCCTTCCGTTTGGTCACTGCATCGTCGATGGCCTCTGCGTAGGGCGCGCAGTCGCCGGCGCCGGGCACCAGCGTGGACAGCGCGGCGGCCGCGCACGCACGGCGCATCGCGCCCTCGTGTCCGTCGAGCCAGCCCGCGGCCAGCACGCCCGCGAACACGTCGCCCGCGCCGGTGGTGTCGACCGCATCGACGGCCGGCGCGGGCACATCGAACCGCTCGTCCTCGCCCAGATAGCTGGCCCCGCGCGCGCCGCGGGTGATCACCAGATGGGGGACCGGCCAGTGCCAGTGGCCGGCCTCGGATTCGTTGACCACGACGACGTCGGCCGACTCGGACAGGGCGAGCAGCGCGTGCGGCGGCGCGCCCGCCGGCGACGCGTTGACGACGACGACCGCACCCGCTGCCCGGGCCACCCGCGCCGCGTCGACGGCAGTGCCGACCGGGATCTCCAACTGCATCAGCACCACATCGCTGTCGGCGATCACCGCGCGCACGTCGGCGTCGTCGACGCTCAGGTGCGCGTTGGCCCCCGGCGCCACCACGATCGTGTTCTCCGCCGCGTTGTCGACGACGATGACCGCCGTGCCGCTGGGGCCCGGCAGCGTCACCACCCCGGCCAGCGCGACGTCGTTGTCCTCCAGGTGGGCCCGCAGCAACGCGGCCGCCGGATCGGTGCCGAGCGCCGCGACGAGCTGCACCTCCGCGCCCGCGCGGGCGGCGGCCACCGCCTGGTTTCCGCCCTTGCCGCCGGGCGCGGTGGCCTTCGTCGACGCGAGGACCGTCTGGCCAGGCCGCGGCAGCGTGTTCACCACGAAGGTGTGGTCGAGATTGACACTGCCGACCACGCAGACCCGCGCCACCATGACTGACAACGCTAGACCAAGCCGCCTACCCGACACGTGTCGAACGGCCCGGACGCCCGTTCGATACGCTGGGGTAATGAGTGTGCAGGCCCCCTCACTGCCCGGTTTGCGCGAACAGGTCCACGACGCCGCCCGCCGCGCCCGCGTCGCGGCCCGCGCGTTGGCCACGCTGAGCACCGAAACCAAGAACCGTGCGCTCAACACCGCCGCCGACCACCTGCTGACGCGCGTTGGCGACGTCCTCGCGGCCAACGAACAGGACCTGGAGGCCGCCAGGGCCGCGGGCACACCGGACGCCATGCTCGACCGGCTCGCGCTGAACCCCGGCCGCGTCGAAGGGATCGCCGACGGGCTGCGCCAGGTCGCCGGGCTGCCCGACCCGCTCGGCGAGGTGCTTCGCGGCCGCACCCTGCCCAACGGGCTGCGGCTGCGCCAGGTGCGGGTGCCGCTGGGTGTGGTGGGCATAGTCTACGAGGGCAGGCCCAACGTCACCGTCGATGCGTTCGGCCTGACGCTGAAGTCGGGCAATGCGGTGCTGCTGCGCGGCAGTTCGTCGGCGGCGCGCTCCAACGCCGCCCTGGTGGATGCGTTGCGCGCGGCGCTGGCCACCGAGCTGCTCGACGCCGACGCCGTGCAGCTGCTGCCCAGCGAGGACCGGGCCAGCGTCACCCACCTGATCCAGGCGCGCGGCCTGGTCGACGTCGTCATCCCGCGCGGCGGGGCAAACCTCATCGACGCGGTGGTGCGCGACGCCACGGTGCCGACCATCGAGACCGGGGTCGGCAATTGCCATGTCTACGTTGACAAGTCGGCCGATCTCGACGTCGCCGAACGGATTCTGTTGAACGCCAAGACACGCAGGCCCAGCGTGTGCAACGCGGCCGAGTCGGTGCTGATCGACGCCGCGATCGCCGGGCAGGCGGTGCCGCGGCTCACCAAGGCGCTGCGCGACGCCGGCGTGGCCGTGCACGACAATCCGTCCGAGGACGAACTGCGCGCCGAGTTCCTGTCGATGGACATCGCGCTGGCGGTCGTCGACGGCGTCGATGGGGCGATCGCCCACATCAACGAGTTCGGCAGCGGACACACCGAGGCGATCGTGGCGACCGATCTTGCTGTAGCCCAACGCTTCACCGATCAGGTCGACGCGGCGGCGGTGATGGTGAACGCGTCGACGGCGTTCACCGACGGCGAGCAGTTCGGGTTCGGCGCCGAGATCGGCATCTCGACCCAGAAGCTGCACGCCCGCGGCCCGATGGGACTGCCCGAACTGACCTCAACCAAGTGGATCGTGTGGGGAGAAGGCCACACCCGCCCGGCCTGAAAACAGGAGTTACTACATTGACCGTCCCCGCACGCCCGGCACCGCTGTTCGCCGACATCGACGATGTCGCGCGCCGGCTGGCCGAAACCGGTTACCTGCCCGACACCGCCACCGCCACCGCGGTTTTCCTCGCCGACCAGCTGGGCAAGCCGTTGCTGGTCGAAGGCCCCGCCGGGGTCGGCAAGACCGAGCTGGCCCGCGCGGTCGCGCAGGCCACCGGCTCGGGCCTGGTGCGGTTGCAGTGCTACGAGGGGGTCGACGAGGCCCGCGCCCTCTACGAGTGGAACCACGCAAAGCAGATCCTGCGCATCCAGGCCGGGCACGGCGACTGGGATGCCACCCGCGACGACGTGTTCAGCGAGGAGTTCCTGCTGAGCCGGCCGCTGCTGACCGCGATCCGGCGCACCGAGCCGACCGTGCTGCTGATCGACGAAACCGACAAGGCCGACATCGAGATCGAGGGTCTGCTGCTGGAGGTGCTCTCGGACTTCGCGGTGACCGTGCCCGAGCTGGGCACGATCACCGCCGAACGCGCGCCGTTCGTCGTGCTGACGTCCAACGCCACCAGGGAGCTCTCCGAGGCGCTCAAGCGGCGTTGCCTGTTTCTCCACATCGACTTCCCCGACGCCGAGCTGGAACGGCGCATCCTGCTGTCGCGGGTGCCCGAGCTGCCCGAACATCTGGCCGCCGAACTGGTCCGCATCATCGGGGTGCTGCGCGGAATGCAGCTCAAGAAGCTGCCGTCGGTGGCCGAGACCATCGACTGGGGCCGCACCGTGCTGGCGCTCGGCATGGACACGATCGACGACGCGACCATCGCGGCCACGCTGGGCGTGGTGCTCAAACACCAGTCCGATCAGATCAAAGCCAGCGGCGAGCTCAGGCTGAACTGACATGGCCGTCCGCCGCACCCGTCCGCCGCAGCCGCTGGCGCCGCACGGTATCCCCGGTCACCTGGTCGGGTTCGTCGAAGCGCTGCGCAAGCAAGGGATTTCGGTGGGGCCGTCGGAGACCGTCGACGCCGGGCGGGTGATCTCGGTGCTCGGTCTTGGGGACCGGGAGGTGCTGCGCGAGGGCCTCGCGTGCGCGGTGCTGCGCCGCCCCGAGCACCGCGACACCTACGACGCGATGTTCGATCTGTGGTTCCCCGCGGCGCTGGGCGCCAAGACCGTGCTGCTCGACGACGACGGCGCGCCGCTCGACGACATCGAGGGGTTGCCGCCCGGGGACATCGAGGCGATGCGCGCGGCGCTGCTGGACCTGCTGGCCGACAACGAAGAGCTGGCCAACCTCGACGAGCGGATGGCGGCGATGATCGCCCGGATCGTGGAGGCTTACGGCCGCTACAACTCCAGCCGCGGCCCGTCGTACTCGTCGTATCAGGCGCTCAAGGCGATGAACCTCGACGACCTCGAGGGCCGGCTGCTCGCCGGGCTGCTGGCGCCCTACGGCGACGAGCCGACGCCGACGCAGGAGCAGATCGCCAAAGCGATGGCCGCCCAACGCATCACGCAGCTGCGCAAGATGGTGGAGGCCGAAACCAAGCGCCGCACCGCCGAGCAGCTCGGCCGCGACCACGTGCAGATGTACGGCGTGCCGCAGCTGGCCGAGAACGTCGAGTTCCTGCGCGCTTCCGGTGAGCAGCTGCGCCAGATGCGCCGGGTGGTGCAGCCGCTGGCCCGCACCCTGGCCACCCGGCTGGCCGCGCGTCGGCGCCGCTCCCGCGCCGGCGAGATCGACCTGCGCAAGACGCTGCGCAAGTCGATGTCCACCGGCGGTGTGCCGATCGACGTGGTGCTCAAGAAGCCGCACCCGGCCCGGCCCGAGCTGGTGGTGCTGTGCGACGTGTCGGGTTCGGTGGCCGGGTTCAGCCACTTCACGCTGCTGCTGGTGCACGCGCTGCGCCAGCAGTTCAGCCGGGTTCGCGTGTTCGCGTTCATCGACACCACCGACGAGGTGACCGAGTTGTTCGGCCCCGACGCGGACCTGGCCGTCGCGGTGCAGCGCATCACCCGCGAGGCCGGGGTGTACACCCGCGACGGGCACTCCGACTACGGACACGCGTTCGTGTCGTTCCTGGAGCGCTGGCCCAACGTGCTGTCGCCGCGCAGCTCCCTGCTGGTGCTCGGCGACGGCCGCAACAACTACCGCAACCCGGAAACCGAGCTGCTGGCCCACATGGTCAACTCCAGCAGGCACGCGCACTGGCTCAACCCCGAGCCGAAGCATCTGTGGGGTAGTGGTGACTCGGCGGTGCCGCGCTATGAGGAAGTCATCACCATGCACGAATGCCGTTCGGCCAAGCAGCTGGCCTCGGTCATCGATGCCCTGCTACCGGTCTAAGTACGGCGCGAACGTGGGTTACCCGCACGCCTCGGCGGCCCGAACCGTGACACGGGCCCACACTCGGCGCGAGAAGTAAGCTGGCTCTTCGTGGCTTCTGGACGCAGGCTCGGGGTGATGGGTGGGACGTTCGACCCCATCCACAACGGACACCTTGTCGCCGCCAGCGAGGTCGCGAATTTGTTCGGGCTCGACGAGGTGGTGTTCGTGCCGACCGGGCAGCCGTGGCAGAAGGATCGCCACGTCACCGCCGCCGAGGACCGCTACCTGATGACCGTGATCGCCACCGCGTCCAACCCTCGGTTCACCGTCAGCCGCGTCGACATCGACCGCGGCGGGCCGACCTACACCAAGGACACGCTGAACGATCTGCACGCGCTCAACCCGGACAGCGAGTTGTACTTCATCACCGGGGCCGATGCGCTGGCGTCGATCCTGACGTGGCAGAACTGGGAGGAGATGTTCGCCATCGCGAAGTTCGTCGGCGTGAGCAGGCCCGGCTACGAGCTGGACGGTAAGCACGTCACGGCCGCGGGCAAACAACTGCCCAAGGACGCGTTGACCCTCGTGGAGGTGCCTGCGCTGGCGATCTCCTCGACCGACTGCCGCCTGCGCGCCGCCCAGAACCGACCGATCTGGTATCTGGTGCCCGACGGCGTGGTCCAGTACGTGGCGAAGCGAAAGCTCTACGCCGCCAAACCGTTGACAACCCAGGGAAAGCAGCAATGAGCGCCTCCGAGGAAGCGGTCCAGATGGCCACGGTGGCCGCGCGGGCCGCCGCGGCCAAGCTGGCCGACGACGTCGTCGTGATCGATGTGTCGAATCAGCTGGTGATCACCGACTGTTTCGTCATCGCCTCGGCGTCCAACGAGCGCCAGGTCAACGCGATCGTCGACGAGGTCGAGGAGAAGATGCGGCTGGCCGGATACAAGCCGGCCCGACGCGAAGGTGCCCGCGAGGGCCGGTGGACGCTGCTCGATTACGTCGATATCGTCGTGCACATCCAGCACCAAGACGAACGCAACTTCTATGCGCTGGACCGGCTTTGGCGTGACTGTCCGGAGATACCGGTCGAGCTGGACGGGCAGACGTGAGGGTTCGTCGCTTGGTCATGCTGCGGCACGGCCAGACCGAGTACAACGCGGGCAGCCGAATGCAGGGCCAGCTCGACACCGACCTGTCCGAGCTGGGCCGCGAGCAGGCCGTCGCGGCCGCCGAGGTGCTGGCCAAGCGGCAGCCGCTGGTCATCGTGTCCTCGGATTTGCGCCGCGCGTTGGACACCGCGGTGTCGCTGGGTGACCGCGCCGGGCTGCCGGTGCTTGTCGACACCCGGCTACGCGAGACGCACCTCGGTGACTGGCAGGGCATGACCCACCTGGAGGTCGACGCCATCGCACCCGGGGCCCGGCTGGCCTGGCGGGAGGATGCCCGCTGGGCACCGCACGGCGGCGAGAGCCGCGTCGACGTCGCCGCCCGCGGTATGCCGGTGGTCGAGGGCTTGGTCGCCGAGCAGACCGAGTGGGGGCTGGACTCGCCGGAGCGGCCGGTGGTGCTGGTCGCGCACGGCGGGTTGATCGCGGCGCTGACGGCGGCGCTGCTGCGGCTGCCGGTGGACAACTGGCCGATCCTGGGGGGGATGGGCAACGCCAGCTGGGTGCAGCTGTCCGGGCACAGCGAGGTCGACGCGCGTGCCGAGTACATCCGCTGGCGACTCGATGTGTGGAACGCCTCGGCGCAGGTTGCCAACGATGTCCTCTGAGCGCCCGACCCTGCTCATCTTCTGCGACTCGCTGTCCTACTACGGGCCGTCCGGCGGCTTGCCGTCCGACGATCCGAGAATCTGGCCCAATATCGTTGCTCGGCACCTGGATTGGGATGTCGAGCTGATCGGGCGGATCGGCTGGACCTGTCGCGACGTGTGGTGGGCGGCCACCCAGGATCCGCGGGCGTGGGCGGCACTGCCGCGGGCGCGGGCGGTGATCTTCGCGACGGGCGGGATGGACTCGCTGCCGTCGCCGCTGCCGACCGCGCTGCGGGAGTTGATCCGCTACGTGCGCCCACCGTGGCTTCGACGCTGGGTGCGCGACGGCTACGGGTGGCTGCAGCCTCGGCTCTCACCGGTCTCCCGTTCGGCGCTGCCCGCGCATCTATCCGCGGAATATCTCGAAATGACCCGCGGCGCCATCGATTTCAACAGGCCGGGGATACCGGTGGTGGCGTGCCTGCCGTCGGTGCACATCGCCGAGACCTATGGGCGCGCGCATCACGGCCGCGAAGCCACCGTGCGGGCGATCACCGAATGGGCTGAGCAGCACGATGTTCCGCTCGTCGACCTCAAGGCCGCCGTCGGCGAATACGTCATGGCCGGCCAGGGCAACCCCGACGGCATCCACTGGAACTTCGAGGGCCATCAGGCCGTTGCCGAACTGATGATCAAGGCACTGGTGGAGGCGGGGGTGTCGTGTCCGTAGTCGTGGTCACGGACTCGTCGTCGCGGCTGCATCCCGACGCGCTCAAGCAGTGGCAGATCCGGCAGGTTCCGTTGCACGTGCTCGTCGACGCGGTCGACCTGCGCGACGGCGTCGACGAGGTGCCTTACGACATCCACGAGTTGCCGCGCGCCAGCACCGCCGGAGCGACGCCGGCCGAGCTCGCCGAGACGTATCGGCACGCACTGCAGGACAGCGGTGGCGGCGGCGTTGTGGCCGTGCACCTTTCGGCCGCACTGTCGAGCACGTACAGTTCGGCGGTGCAGGCCGCCCGCGAGTTCGGCCCCGCGGTGCGGGTGATCAACTCCCGATCGGTCGCGATGGGGGTCGGTTTCGTCGCGCTGAGCGCCGCACGTGCCGCGGCGTCGGGTGCGGATCTGGACGCGGTGGAAGCCGCCGCGCGCTCCGCCGTCGACCGTGGCCGGGTGTTCGTCGTCGTGCACCGGCTGGACAACCTGCGGCGCAGCGGGCGTATCCGGGCCGCGGCGTCGTGGCTGGGCACCGCGCTTTCGGTCAAACCGCTGCTGTGTTTGGACGAGGACGGGCGTCTGGTGCTCGATCAGCGCGTCCGCACGGTCAGCAGAGCCCACGCGGCGATGGTCGATCGGGTCGTGGAACTGGTCGGTGACAGGCGGGCCGCGGTCGCGGTGCACCACGTCGACAACCATGACGGCGCCGACGCGCTCGGCGCGGAGCTCAC
Organism: Mycolicibacterium pulveris; assembly: GCF_010725725.1. Lineage (NCBI taxonomy): Bacteria > Bacillati > Actinomycetota > Actinomycetes > Mycobacteriales > Mycobacteriaceae > Mycobacterium > Mycolicibacterium pulveris. The sequence goes on from NZ_AP022599.1 coordinate 4,195,570, forward strand.
CACGCGGCTGCCGCAGATCGAGTCGCTCACGGTGTCCGACATGGGCCCGGTGCTGTCGATCCACGTCGGCGCGGGGGCGGTGGGCGTCGTTGTGCAGCTCGATCCGTAAGTCATCGCCCTGGTCGACGGCGGGGCATAGCGTGGGTCAGACCGCTACACGCCCGGTGACCGGCGGCAGGTCCTTGAGCGTGACGATGCCCGGCTTCGCCGCGACGACGGCAGGCACCGCGTTGGTCACCGGCATCGCCGTGTAGATCATGCCCAGGCCCATGAAGGGTTCGGTCCAGTCCCTGGGCGGCAGGCAGTGCAGCACGGTACGCATGTTGGGCACCCCGAACATTGTTCGAGGATATACGGCGTGTCGGGTGCTGTGACCTCGTGTTTTGGGGCTATGTGCGGGTCACGGGCACCAGCCGGTCGCCGGTGAGGGCGTAGACGATGGTGCCGTCGCGGGGCGGTTGCCATTCGGCGGGTATCTCGTGGCGGTAGACGAGTACGTCGGCACCGTCGAGCAGCGCGTCCATTCGGTCGCGCTCTCGGCGTAGGTCGGCGGTGAAGTCGTACCAGTCGCTTCGGGCGTTGGTGAGTCGTGCGACGTGTGCGCGGGCTTTGACGATGAGGTGCTCGCGGAGGCCGGTGACGACGGCGGCGGCTTGCTCAGCCGGTCGGGGCATGACGGGGGTGCCAGCGGGCGTTGGCGGCGCGGCGGGCCTTGATGGTGGTCTGGCTCTCGGGTGCGGGGATGTCGGTGTGTACTTCCTTGAGCAGTCGGGCCAGCGCACCTTCAAGTAACCGGAGTTCCGCGCTGAGCTTCACCCGTACCTTCGGCTCCGTGCTCGCCTGATAGTCGGCGGTGAGGTCTACGCGGCGGTCGATGTTGGCGGCGATGGCGTCGAGCACGGCACGGTCGGCGGCGGTCCACACCAGCGTCGTGCCGGTGCGCTCAGACGACGCGGCGAGTTCAGCGTCCAACTCCCGCAGCACCTTTCGCGCCTCCGCGCAATGCCCACCCATACCCACCAGTCTGACACCACAGAACCAGGCCCATGCGTGCATCCAGCGGAATCTTCAGTGCTGGCCGTGGGTGTTGGTGGGGTTGGGGTGGGGGTGGAGTACCCCCGTTTTGCCGTCTGTGCGTGCCGTGGAGCGGCGAACGGCGTGGTGGTGGTGTCGTGGTGGCTTAGCGGGGTGTCGGTCGGCTGAGTTGTGGCGCGGTCCAGGTGTCCAATTGTGGACGCGCTGGGCTCAGTCTTGGTTGGGTCGAAGACGGCGGAAGATGTGGGCGAGCCGGTCGATGGTCTCATCGGGGAGGATTAGTGTCAGGTCGACCTCGGTACCGCCGAGTTGCCGCAATCTGAGCGGAAGCAGGGGTCCTTCGGGATACTCGGTGCTGTGGGTGAGCCTCGTAGGCGGCTCGACGACGACGTACTGATTGAGGTCGCGTAGCGCTTCGCCCATGAGCAAGACGGGCGCGGCCATGCCGGTCGCCGATTGTTCCGAGCCTTGCGGGCGGTATTCGGCACCGGAGTCGAGTTCGTTGTAGTGCTGAGAACAGACCGGCCAGAAGGCATACGGCATGGTCGCTTCGCGGTTGCACATAAGCACGGCGCAGTGTCCCATGCCGCAAATAATCGCAGCCCGACGTGGTCGTGTGTCTATCGACGCGCCGTTGCCCGTAATTCAATGGGTGTGTTGCGTCGTGACGCGGTCATCTCGGTGAGTGATGCTGTGAAGTGTGTTGAGTCGTGAGGTTCGGTGTCGGCGGGTGGCGCGGTGTCGCGGGTGGTCGGTGTTGATGCGTCGGAGTGCGCGCGGTGTGTACGGTCTTCGCCGTCGCAAGGGCAGGTTGCGGCTCGACCTGACCATCGACCAACTAGAGGCGGCGTTGGGTATTCAGCGACCGTCGCCGCCGCCGACGTGGATACAGAGGGCCGCGTGTCGCGGGGTCGATCCCGAGGTCTTCTTTCCCGACTGTGGGGACAGTCGGTCGGCCCAAGCAGCCAAGGCGATCTGCGATAGGTGCTCGGTCGCGGATGCATGCCTTGCGTACGCGATGAAGCGAAGCGAGCTGTTCGGGGTGTGGGGCGGCAAGACCAGGCGCGAGCGAATGGTCCTCGCTCGTCAGACCTGAGCGGGCGCTCTGAACGCCTGAGACTTGAAGAGGTCGAATTCGGCGACGGGTGGTCGATGACGGTAATAACGTCAGCAGCACCTACCTAAACGAAATTCACCGGGGGAGGGGAGTGTCGGTGGCTGACTTTATGGGCTCGTTGGAGATCGTTTGGCCTGGCCTTTCGGCGTTGATCGGCGCGGCAATCGGAGGTGGTGTGACCCTGTGGGCGAACAAACAGAACTCAGCTCAGGAGCGATCGGCCAGAAAGGATGCAAGACAGAGGGAGATAAAAGACCGTGGATTCGCCGCTTGTAGCGAAGTTCTCAGGACAGGACAGCTCTACTACAACGAGGTGAATAGTCTTTGGTGGGACCTCCAATGCCTTAAGGACCGGAAAGCCATCCTGACCCACGATGAACCGTTCGATGATGCCCTTCGGAACCACCACGCAGCCACCGCGCTAGCGCGAATCGCAATTCCGCCAACGGCTGAGCCAAGCTTCTCGGACTACATCAGAAGCGTTCGCAATATTGCGAATGTCGTGGCCGATTGGAAGGTCGAGTATCTCGATGCGCGCGACTTCCTCTCACCTGAGCCGTTTGAGTTCTCCACCAGCGACGATTCGACTCCTGAAGACAGGTACGACTGGCTCTCACGAGACATGGTGACTAGACGCGACGAATTCGCGAGGGTGGCGCGTGAGCTGTTCGCCGAGGACGTGTGGACCACTACGTAGGCAGCCCGGCCCCGGCTTCCCGGTGTACGCCCGTGACCGGAATGCCGGGGCGGCTGTCGTCACCCCCTTGGGAAGCCGTCGCCGTAGGAGGAATGCGGAAAGGGCGGCGACATGTTCTTTGCAGGGGTGTGGGCCGGTGCATGAATCATGGCTGAGCTAGGAGCAACACACACCGGCCCACGTCTTTAGCTACCGCCGACGCCGACCTTGACGATGGCGTCCTCGTGGGGGAAGCCGAAGCCCACCCGGCAGGTCACCCTGACGGCCAAGCTGTCGGAGCCGAAGAAATAGTCGGTGGACACGTCGAGGGTCACGTCCCGGCGCAGCACCACAAAGACTTTCGCCTTGTCGAGTGCCCAGATTCGCCCGTCCGGGAGGTTTGTGCCGTCCGCGACTGCGACCAGCGGGATGCCGAGCACGGTGTCGGCGGGGGCGCGGGTGGCGTCGCCGACCGTGGACGCCAGCAAGGGTTGGTTGCTGTCAGCTTCGGTCTTCAGCCGTTCAATGTCGGCAACGGTATCGGCGGCGGCGACGAACGCGGTAGCGGTCGAACCGACCTTGCGGAGCCGTGTTTTCGCTTCGACGGCCCAGTCCAGGTTGGTGAAAGTCGATCCAGCGGTGACGAGTTGGGTACCGCCCAACGATTGCAGGCCGCTTGGCCCGTTGGTGACCGTGTTGCCGAAGAAAGCCGCGTCGATCTTGCGGGCAACCGAGCGGGCCAGAGATGCCTGGACGACGGCGGTGGCTTCGGGCGATGAGTCTTCGGCCAGTTCGGTCGAGACTTTCACCAGGGCAGCAACTTTCAGCGGCGTGACGACCTCTTCGGTGACGGTCGGGTCGGTGAGGTCAATGTCGGTGCCCTCGGGCACCCAGGCGGCGGCGGCGTCTTCGTCTACGACGGGGATTCTGAAGTCACGCGATGCGGTGTGGACGACGGTGGCGACTTCGGACCGCAACGCGACGGATTCGTCTTGGATTGGGCGAACGATGAGGTCGCCGACCTCTTCGGGGGTGAGGATGCCGCTAGCAGCGTCGGACAGGAAAGCCATGTCGAACCTCTTCGGTAAGACAACGGCGTGACCGTCCCGCGAGGGAACAGCCAGCGTCGTTGTGCAATTACCGCGAGTGCCGACCGGCGACCCACGTTGACCCGACCGGGCCTGAGCCGAATGCCCTTACCGGGCAATCAATGTCGTGATGTTACCCCGTGCGGCCCGCCCCTCGTAGCAGCTCTTGAAATGTTCGGGGTTGCTTCGCTTCACGGTCGGGCACGTCTCTACTGGTCACCATGCTCGCGGGCGCGGCGGGGGAGATGCCGTGTCGCACGCTCAGGTGCGGGTGTTCGGCCACGACGGCGGCAAGGGCGGCGTCCACCAACTCCGCGCTGACGTTGCCGTCCTCGTCCAGCAGTTCGGCCAGCGGCGGGCCGAATCGGAACAAGTCGGCGGGGTCGTGGAGCTTGCCGGTCACCAGTGCCTCGGCTTCGCGTTGTTGCACGGTGTCGAGGCGGGCCTGCAGGGCGTCGCGTTCGGCGGTCAGCGTGTCGATGGTCGTCTGGTGTTCGCGTGCCTTGGCTTTCCACCATTCCAACGACCGGGGAGTGGGCTTGTCTTCGGTCGGCTCAGCCTCAGCAGCCGGCGACTCGTCGCCGGTCGCGTTCTCGGTGGGGGCGGCGTCGGTGTCCGGTTCGGGCACGGTGTCTTCGGGCGCGGTGTTTTTACGCTTCGTGGTCATACGTATTCCTTTGGTAGTTGGAGCATGGACAAGTGCAGACCGTCAATCTCGCGGAGGATCGCGTGGCGTACGGCCTCGGTGCTGAGCACGCGGAGCGCGTAAACGCGGGCCGCGTAGTTGACCGCGAGCCATGCCACGCGAGCCGGGTCGGTGTCGGGGTCGGCGATGATCTGGTCGGCGAGCCAGCGCACCCGTTTGTCGGTCGTCGCAAGCAACATCACCAACGCGGTGAACATGTCGCCGACAAGGTCGCGCTCCGGGGTACTGACGACCGGGTCAGCGACCAGTGAGCCGTTCCGCATCGCTGTCATCCCTGGGCAGCACCTCCATCTGAGTCGAATCCTATTGGCGGCGGCACACTTCCGGCCTCGGCACGGGCGAAGTGCGCAATGTCGGCCCGGATTGAGACGAGGCGTTCAGGGTTGCGGTCGAGGTGCGTGAGTCTCGTGAGCATGAAAAGCAGAGTCCAGACCAGATCGTCGCGGCGGTCGAGTTGGTCGGCCTCCGCGAGAACGGCATCGACACCAGCAGCATCGCAGGTCGCGTATGCCTCGATAGCAACGTATGCGCGTTTTAGGTCACCGGCCCGGTGCTGGGGATGGGTCGCGTTTTGGGGGGTCATGCAGGTTCCCTTCTCTCTTTGCTGTTGGCGACAGGGCAGTTGTCTCTGTGTCCTTGCGTCGGGACGTGCTACCCGCACACTTCACAGCGACCTGGCCCGGTCGGCGGCGTGAATTGTCCAGTTGCGTCAGCACTCTCATCGTGATGCAACTGTCCAGTTGCATCAGTGACGCCAGTAGAACGGTGCTGGTCGCGCCCAGTTGCATCAGTTGCATCAGTTGCATCAGTGCTGGGGTGGGGTGATGCGACTGTGGGCGCTGGGAGCGACCAGTACGTGATGCGTGGGAAGCCTTCGGGTTCGACCACGACATTAAGTTTGCTCGCGGCCCGGTCGATGCTGGCCTTGCTGAAGCCGCCCTGCTTGCGTGCTTCGTCTTTCGCGTCGCGGGAACGGACCCGGCCATGCTCGGTCAGGTAGTCCTCAAGCCACTGCTCCGCTTCGGTCGTCTTCTCTTCGCGATCGTGTGAAGCCAGCAATGCGTATGCGTCGTGCTGGCTGGTGCCGACCCACTCCACGCGGGCGGCACCGCGTTCAGGCACGTCCATCAGCCGGTAGGTCAGCGAGTCAGGCAGGGGCGCAAGGTTACTTTTGACGGCGGCGAGCACCCGCGTGGATTCGTCGTCGGGGTCCGGGGCCACCAACAGTCCGGCCCGGGCCGCACCGACAATGCCGATAGAGCCACCGCCGCGATACAACGGGTCACCCTTGCCCTTATTCAGGTGCCGCAAGAGCAACACAGTGCAGCCGGTTTCGTCGGCGAGCGCGGCCAGCCGTGCGAGGACTTGCCGCATGTCCTGATCGCGGTGCGAGTCGGTGCCGGTCGGCAAGTAGGCCATGAGCACGTCCACGATGACGAGCCGCGACTGTGTCGCGGTGACGACGGCGCGGAGTTGCGCCACGTCGGCCAACGTGGCTGTGCGTAGTTCCGTGCCGTCTGAGTCGAGCGGAACACCCTGCACGGCGTGGACCCTCGCCACGTCGGCACCGGCCACGTCGAGACGCGGACGCACGGTGTCGGCAAGCCCGTCCTCGGCTGACAGCAACACCACGTCTCCGGGGTGGTCGCACCGGCTGCCGTCGGGCCACGTGCCGCCCGTCGTCACGGTCGCCGCGAACGTCAGTGCCAGCGTGGACTTGCCGAGACCGGGGTCACCGTCGAGAGTCACGAGCTTGCCCAGCGGTATGCGGTTCGGCCAGAGCCACGACACACGCTCAGGCAACACGTCAGCCAGCGTGACGACGCTGAAACTCAGCGGCGCGGCGTCGGGACTGAGGTCTGGGTCCGGTTCCGGTCCTGGGTCCGGTGGCGGCTCAGGCGGGCCGGGGTCGTCATGGTATGTCGTGTTCGGTGTGTGACCGTTGAGTCGTGACCGTGCAGCGTGGAACTCGAACCGCTCTTTCCCAAGAACCGGGTCGTTGTGATCTCTCATGCCGCGCTCCGACGTGCCAAGCGTTCAAGCCGAACCCGGTGCTCTGGACAGAGTCGCCATGCGGCGCGAAGCGTATGCGGCTCGAATACCGGGGTGCATCCGATGCTTTCGAGGTAGTTGGCGGTGGCGATGACAGCGTCGGCTTGTGCGAGTGTTATGTCGTCGCGGCAGCGGTGCCGGTCGTGGTCGGGGTCGCGGATGCATCCGCATGGTTCGAGTGGCGGCATGAGCAACTTGGCAGCCGCTCTGCGACGCCCGCCGGTGTCGGTGCGGTGCGATAGGGTGGCGGTGTCCAGGGCGAGGGGCGGCTGACCGTGATCGGTGGCCGCCTTTTCGTTTGTCATCCGGTGGACCTCCGGGTGAGGTTGGTGTCTGTGAAAGCGACACACAGGACTGACTTTTGGTGGCTACCCAGTGGTGGCGCGTCCGCAACGGCGCGGCGCACGTAGGCGCGTTCCTGGTCGGTGAGTTCGTCGTACCGGCTCACGCGGCACCGCCCGCGAGCGGCTTCGGGGTGACCATGCCGCGTACGTCGTTGCGGTGGACGAGGAAGCGGTTAGCACCGACGTTGACGGCGCGAACCTTGCCCACCTTGGCCCAGCGGAGAACCGTTTCGTAGGTCGGAGTGCGGATGCCGTCGCGGTCGAGTTCGGCGAGAACGACCGTGATGCGGTCGAAGTCAGCAGGGTTCACGGGAAGCGGTCCTTATCGGCTCAGCGGTCAGTTGCGCGACCGTTCCGCTGTTCCAGCCTCACCCGTCCGGTGGCGTCAGTTGGCTTACCGCCAAAATGTCGGACGTGACGCCCGCCCGCATGTCGAGAGATTACGCGATGCGTGACAAGTCTGACAAGACTTATACACTTGAAAGTAGTTCTCTAAGAACGCTATTCGTGTCGCGTTGTGTATCGAGTGTGAATCAAGCGGTCACAGTTTCCAGCTGTGCTCGACAGAGTCGGGATGAAAGCCGGTGCCCTTGTTCGCGGCGGGGAGAATAGTCACGGTCAGCAACGCATCCACGACGGCACGTTGACGGTCCAGCGGCAACGCATCGAACGCGGTGCCCACGTCCTTGGCGTCGATGAGTCCGTCGAACACGCGAGCGCGGTGACTGTCGTGCAACTGAGCTTCGATGGGCGCGAGCTTCGCCGTGGCTCGCGCAATCTTCGAGTTCATCCGGTGCGCGTCGATCAAGTCTTCGTCGTAGTCGCGTTCGGCCTGGGCGATCTGAGCGCGCAACGCGGCGGCGCGTTTCCGTAGCTCGGTCACGTCGGGCGCGTCACGGCTCACCAACAGTTCGGCGGCGTCCGGTTGGGCGAGGCGTTCGACCACCATGCCGACGACCAGGCGGTCAACGGCGGCCATGTCGCGGGTGACACCGAAACAGCGCTTGCACACGTAGACGCGGCGACCTTGGGCGACGGCGGCACCGGAGCCAACGGCTTTGCCGCATTTGCCGCACTTGGCGACCCCCGTCAGCAGGTGTTTACGGGCGCTCGACGTGCCGCCTTTGCGGCGTCCCGGCTCGGTGAGGACGGCGCGGACACCGTCGAACACATCGCGATCCACAATGGCGGGCCAGTCGCCGTCACCCACGGGTTGACCTTTGTATTCGCGGACGCCAGCGTTGCGGTAGGCCATGAGCAACTGACGCACCGTCGCACCGGTCCAGGTGTTACCACGGGTCGTGGTCGCGCCCTTGGCATTCCACTGTTTCGCGATGGCGTGCAAGCTGGTCCCGGCCAGTATCGCGGCGTAGGCGTCGCGGACCATCTTCGCGTGCTTCGCGTGCAGGGCGATGCCCTTGCTGGTCTTGCGGTACCCGAACGGCACGACGTTCCAGTTCGGCACACCGGCCTCGGCGCGCTGGACGGCGGCGCGTTTCTGGCGTGCTGATTTGCGGTCCACTTCAGCCCGCGCTACCGCCGCCTTGATGCGGGCGAACAGTTGGCCGTTGTCGGTGCTGAGGTCCGCTTCGCCGCCGACCGTGGCGAGCGCGAGCCGTTTGTCGTCGGCCAGAGTGATGAACTCTTCGAGTTCGATGGGGCGGCGGTGCAGCCGGTCCAAGTCCCACGCGACGACGGCGCGGATACGGCCCGCACGGATGTCGGCGAGCATGTCCTGATAGCGGGGGCGTGGCTTGCCGGTGCTGGCACTGGTGTCGTTGTCGAGATATTCGACCGGCGTCCAGCCACGGGCGGCACAGAGCTTTCTACAGTCGGTGCGTTGGCGGTCAACGGCAAGCATGTTGCCGTCGCGGTCCTGTGATTGTCGGAGGTACATTGCGGCGTCCATGCCCTATATCCTAGGCGCATATTCGGGACGCCGAAGACCTGGATGACGTGTCCGTGTTCGAGCGGCTTCGGCGGGGTGACATGGTTGCCCATGATCCAGTTGAAGCCCACGTTGACGACGTTGCGGTCGCCGACCCAGCCGCGGTGATATCCGTGCACTCCCGCGACCGTGCCCTCGGGAATCCGCATGAAGCCCAGATCGCTGTCGCCGGTGGCGGCGGTGAACGTGACGTCGAACGTGATCCGGTCGAGCGTCGCGCCGATGGCGTCCGCCATCATCGCCGCCGATTCGGCGAAGACCTCGCTTTCCCGGCGCACGCTCTCGGCCAGACCCGGTGTGTCGGGATCCTGCGAAAACCCCATCGCGGTTTGGGTTCCGGCGGACTCGTAGGTCGAGCAGTCCACCGACTCGGTGATGCGGATCTCGTCCACCCGCTCACACGCGCCGGAGAGCACCATGCCGACCATGTTGGAGATACCGGGGTGCGCCCCGCTGCCGAAGATGCTGGAATTGCCTTTCTCACAAGCCTTTCGGATGCGGTCGAGGTCTTCGGGCGTCTGCTTGCCGCCGGTGATCCAGGCCGCGCTCGTGCAGACGTTGACGCCGGCTTCCAGCAGCCGCGCCAGCTCGTCGATGTTCGGCCACAGCGGGTTGTAGCAGCAGGCGTCGGGCTGCAGCGCCAGCAGCGCGTCGACGTCGTTGGTGGCGGTCACCCCGGTCGGCTCGGGCCAGCCGGCCAGCTCCGCGGCGTCCACGCCGACCTTGTCCGCGCCGTGGGCATACACCCCGACCAACTCCATGTCGTCGCGGCCGATGATGGCGTGCAGTGACCGGCGGCCGACGTTGCCGGTGGTCCATTGGATGACGCGAAGGGGCCGGGTGACGCTCATCTGCAGGAGGTTACATGTGGGTGCCGCCGTCGACACGCACCTCGGTGCCGGTGACGAAGAACGCGTCGGTGCTGCCCAGCATGGCGACGACGGCGGCGACCGCCTCGGGTTTGGCGAACATCGCCCCGTTCTCGAGCGCCAGCACCGGCTGGATCTTGCCGAACAGCGAGTAGTCGGCGTCGGCGGGCAATCCGGGTCCGACGCTTTGCTTGGATTCACCGGTGCCGTCGGTCATGCCCGACGAGATCGAGCCGGGCTGCACGGAATTGAACCGGATGCCCTCCTTGGCGAACTCGAGGGCCAACGCGTGCGTCATCGCCTGGACGCCGCCCTTGGAGGCCGCGTAGGCCGACATGTAGGGGTGGGCGAACGTCGCCGACGTCGAACTGAAGTTGACCACGGCGGGTTTGGTGCCCTTGCGCAACGCCGGAATGGCTTCGCGGGTCACCAGGAAAGTGCCGATGAGGTTGATCCGCAGCACCTGCTCGAAGTCGGTCAGCGTGGTGTCGAGGAGATGCGCTGAGCGCAGCACCCCCGCGGCGTTGACGAGGGTGTCCAGCGCGCCCAGCGTCCGGACCGCCTCGGCGACGCCGGCTTGCACCGACGGTTCGCGGCTGATGTCCATGGCCACGGTGGTGAGCCGATCGCCGTGCGGCTCGGCCTTGGCGACGGTGTCTTTCAGGCCGGCCTCGCTGATGTCGGCGGCCACCACGCGCCCGCCCTCGTCGAGGATGCGCAGGACGGTCGCCTGCCCGATGCCCGACCCACCGCCGGTGATCAGAACCCGTCGGTCGGTGTATCGCTGAAGAGATGCCATGGCCCGATACAACACTGTCGGACACCAGGTGTCAGCCAGATATCCCGATCGTCGGAAGAATTCAACGGCGCTTGGGCCGGATGAAGACACCGGAGGCCTCGACCGTGGCGCCCTCGGCGTCGGCGATATGGCCGACGACGTAGGTCTTGGCGCCCTCGACGCGGTCGACCCAGGCCTCGGCGCGCAGCCGGCCGAGTCGGGTGGGCCGCACGTACCGGACGGTGATCGTTCCGGTGACGGCGGGTGCGTCCGGTCGGTGGGCGGGGGCGGCCAGGACGTGGTCGAGGATCAGCGCGCACACCCCGCCGTGCACGTGTCCCGCGGGGCCTTCGTAGGCGGCGCCGAGTTCGAACTCCGTGTGCACGGATCCCTCGGGTGCGTGGTGGATCACCAGCGGGGGAGCGATGGCGTTGCGGGCCCCGATCAACACGTTGCCCAGTGCTGTCGGGCGGCCGTCAGCGGCGGCGCGCACCCCGTAGGAACCAGGCATCAGCTCGGCGGACAACAGTTCGACGGCTTTGTCGATGTGCGCCTTGGCTTCTGCGGCGGCGGCGTTGCCCACCTCGCTGCGGATGGTGACGTCGATGAGGCGGCGAACCGACTGCGTGAGCGGTTCGAAGTCGTCGGTCATGCGTGCGGCTCTCGCGCCGCCATGTCGAGCGCCGCGAGATGGCTGAACAGCATCGACGCGCCGATCGGGTTGCCGCCACCGGGATAGGCGGTGCCGCTGACGGCGGCCATGGTGTTGCCGGCCGCGTACAGGCCCGTGATGGGGTTGTCCGATGCATCGAGCACGCGGGCCCGGGTATCGGTGCGCAGACCTCCTTTGGTGCCGAGGTCGGACAGACCGAACGCCGCGGCGTGAAACGGCGGCTTGTCGATCGGGACCAGCGGCGGCTCGCCGCTGGAAAAGGCCCGGTCGTAGGCTTCGTTGCCGCGTCCGTAGTCCTGGTCTTCACCGGCGGCCACCATGTCATTGAAGCGCTGCACGGTGCGGATCAGGTTCGCCGCGGGTACCCCGATCAACTGCGCCAGGTTTTGCAACGTGTCGGCCGTGCGCCACAGACCTTCGGCCCGGTACCGGGCGGTTTCGACCAGCGACACGTTGGTCGCCTTGACCGGCGGCACCTCGCCCTCGCGGTCGTCGTAGACCATCCAGCACGGCAACCGAAGCGCGCCACTGTCGATTTGGCGGATCATCTCCCGGCCCAGCCGGTCATATGGTGCGGATTCGTTGACGAAGCGAGTCCCGTCCTGGTTGACGAAGATTCCGCCGGTGAACCACAGCGCGAACGCCGAACGCCCACCGGGATGGGTCAGCCCAGGTGACCACCACGCCTGGTCCATCAGGTCGACCGATGCTCCGACAGCCAGGGCCGCGGCGTGCGCGGCGCCGGTGTTGCCGGGCGCCCCCATGGTGTCGTCGGCGCGGCCGGGAACGCCATAGCGCTTCCTCATCCGGGGGTTGTGCTCGAATCCGCCGGCCGCCAGCAGTACCCCGCGACGGGCGCCGATCGCAATTCGTTCACCACCGCGGTCCAGGACTGCGCCGACGACGGCGCCGTCTTTCGTAATGAGCTCCACCAACGGTGAATTCAGATGCATTGTGACGTCCGGCTTGTCACGCAAGGCAGCGATGAACCGCCCGACCAGCGCGCGCCCGCCGGTCAACAGCTCGGGTTGCGGCGCGCCGAGCCGCTCGCTGTCGAGCGGTCCGCGTATCGACCTCGCAAGTTGGCCGAGCTGTTTCGCCGGTAGCGGCTTGGCCACGATGTGGCGTAGCCCGTCGGTTCTCGACCCGGGTAGTGCGCCGAAATAGTCGGGCCACGGCAGCACGGCGAAGTCGAAATGCGGGTCGGCTTCCAGGTACTCGATGAGTGCGGCGCCACCGCGGACGTACGTCTCCTGCAGCTGCTGCGGTGTGCGGTCGCCGACGACGGCACGAAAGTATGTCAGCGCGTCCTCAATCGTGTCGTCGCTGCCCGCGCGTCTGAGCACCGGGTTGCAGGGGAACCACATTCCGCCGCCGGCCGAGTAGGCCGTCGTCCCGCCGAACTTGTCGGTTGCTTCGACCAGTGCCACCGAAAGGCCTTCGCGCGCCGCGGTATACGCGCCGGTGACGCCGCCGCCCGAGCCGGCTACCAGAACGTCGACGACCTGGTCAAAGTCAGTCAACGGGCTGGCCTTGGAACGCGGTGGTGATCCGGCGGACCAAACCGACGGTCGGCGTTCGCCGTCGAGTCGTCCGAAGCCACATCTGCCTCCAGTGCCTCGAGTATTTGTCGATGATGAACCACAGTGTTACATCGTCGTCATGGCGGGCAACCGCGCGTCCCGTGAGCGGCAGTCGACAATGCCGACAGCGCCGCCGTTGATAGCCTTGACCGGTGGAGCCGAGTTCAGCGATGCCGAACCTGACAGCGACCGCATGGGCGTTGCTGGGCATGCTGTCGTACGACACCGAGTTGTCCGGTTACGACATCCGCAAGTGGATCAACTGGAGCATGCGGTTCTTCTACGGCAGCCCGGCCTACAGCCAGATCTATTCGGAGCTGAAAAAGCTCGAAGAGCAGGGTTTTGTCACGTCGCGGGTGGAAAGCAGCGCGGGTGCCCGCAACCGTCGGCTATACAAGATCACCGAAGCGGGCATGACAGCCGTCACTCGATGGGCGAATGAGGCCCCGCTGGACCCGCCGGTGCTCAAGCACAACGCCATCTTGCGGGTCACGTTGGGGCATCTGACCAATCCGGCCAGGCTCAAGGAACTCTTGAAGCAGCATCTGGCCTGGGTGGAGCAAATGCACCTCGAGGCGGCAAAGGATGCGCGCTGGGCCGATGTCGAGCCGGCATGGGCGTTCGCCCGAGTCGGATTGCAGTGGGCTGAGCGACATTACGCCGCAGAGCGCGAACTGACCCTGCAGATGATCAAGGACCTCGACGAGGCGCAGGCGGTCTTTGCCCAGGCCACCAGTGGGACAGAGGCAGGCATTCCGTGGCCGAAGCCGGAGTATTGGTACGAGATCGAGAAGAAGGCCGAGGCTGAAGAGTCGGACTAGCCGTGCGGTGTAGCCGCGTTGGCGTGTCGCGCCGCGATGTACCCGAACACCAGGCCCTGGGCGATGGTCGCGCCCGCACCGGGATACGTCGCGCCGAACGCATTGGCTGCGGTGTTGCCGATCGCGTATAGACCGTCGACGATGCTGCCGTCTTCGCGCAGCACCCGGGCGCATTCGTCGGCACGAAGACCGCCGCAGGTACCCAGATCGCTGAGCACCATCTTGACCGCGTAGTACGGCGGCTTGTCGAGCGCGCGCAGGTTGGGGTTGGGCGTGATCGTCGGATCGCCGTAGTAGCGGTCGTATGCGCTGCTCCCGCGATGGAATTCGTTGTCATGTCCGTCGCCCGCCTTTTCGTTGAACTGCGTCATCGTCGCGACGAACTCTGACGCCGGAACTTGCATCTTGGACGCAAGGTCCGCGAGCTCCGATGAGCGATGCGCGATGCCGGCCTCATACCAGGCGCGCGGAATGGGCATCCGCGGAAACAGTTCAGCGCCAAAGACATAGCTGTTGCGGTACTGCTGGTCGAACACGATCCACATCGCCTCGACCGGATTCCCGGCGCGTTCTCGTTCGAGGACCCGTTGCCCGAACGACATGTAATCGGTCGCCTCGTTGACGAACCTGGTGCCGTTCTGGTCGACGATCAGCGAGCCCGGCAGCGACCGTTCGGCGAGCATCACCAAAGGAGCCGCGCCGGGCAGCGGCGCCACCGCGGGGAACCACCACGCCTGATCCATCAAATCGATTGCGCCGCCGAGTTCTTGAGCGCAGCGAATCGCGTCGCCCGTGTTGGTCTCGGCGCCCAGGCTCATATGCTCGCCGAGCGCTTCGGACTGAAACTTCCACCTCATTTCCATGCTGTGGTCGAACCCACCGGCGGCAAGTACCACGCCGCGGCGCGCGGTGACGGCCACCTCGCGTCCGTCGTGGTCGATTACGGCACCGGTGACCCGGCCGTTCTCGGTGGTGAGGCGGCGCAGCACGCTTTCCGTCCAGACCGGGATGCCCGCCCGCAGCACTCCGGCGAACAACCCAGCGGCCAAGGCTTGACCGCCCGCGGTGTAGCGGCGGCCGAGCAGCAGCCCCCCGACCCCCTGCCCGAGGCGCTTGGCGACCGTCGGCAGGCCTTTGCGCGGCACCCGCGACATCAGGTTCAGCCACCGGTAGTCGGCTCCGGTCGTGGGCATCGGGATCTTGACTTCCATCACGCCGCCACGTAGCCGGCTCCGATAGTCGCCGAGGATCGCAGTGTTCAGGGGCCGACACTCGCAGGTGCGTCCGGCCGCTGTGCCACCGGGCTTCTCAGGGTGATAGTCGGAGTAGTCCTTTGCCCAGAACAGCCGCATCGGCGTCGTCCGCCGCAACATCTGCACGGTCGCGCCGACATGAGCGAGGAACGCTGCGGAACGCTCTCGGGGAGCGGTACCACCCACGACCGAGTCCAGGTACTCTTGCGCATCCGCCGTCGTGTCGGCCGCGCCGTTCTCGTCGAGAACCGGGCTCGCCGGGAACCACAGAGCACCGCCGGATCTTGCCGTCGAGCCTCCTACGTGGCTCGACTTCTCGACCAGCAGCACGGACATCCCGAGTTCCTTGGCTGCCAACGCGGCGGCCATGCCGGTGCCTGAACCGATCACGACAAGGTCCACGACAGTGTCCTGGACCGTTAATCCGGTGGGGATCGTGCTGGAATCGCGAGTCGTCACGTTCGCCGACAGTAGATAGCCATCACCGGCCCCCGGATTCACCCTCCCTACCAGCGGGACGCTTACCGACCTGGATCGGTATCAGGCGGTAAAACGAAGCCATGACGTTGCACACTGCTGTCGAGGTCCGCCAGATCGAATCAGGGCAGGCACCCACTCGATTCGCTCGCGGGTGGCACTGCCTCGGGTTGACCCGTGACCTCGGGGATGGCAAGCCGCACACGATGCACGCGTTCGGCAAGAAGTTGGTGGTCTTCCGCAGCGGGGACGGCAGGATCAACGTGCTCGACGCCTACTGCCGGCACATGGGCGGCGATTTGTCGCAAGGCGAAGTCAAGGGCAACGAGATCGCGTGTCCATTCCATGACTGGCGTTGGGGCGGAGACGGCCGTTGCAAGAAGGTGCCCTACAGCAAGCGGGTGCCGCGGCTGGCTCGGACGGCGACCTGGCTGACGCTCGAGCAGGACGGGATGCTGTTCGTGTGGAACGATCCCGAGAACAACCCGCCGCCGGCCGATGTGACGATTCCGCGCATCGAAGGCGCCGGAAGCGATGAGTGGACCGACTGGCACTGGTACACAACCGTCGTCAACACCAACTGCCGGGAGATCATCGACAACGTCGTCGACATGGCGCACTTCTTCTATATTCACGGGTCGATGCCGACCTACTTCAAGAACATCTTCGAAGGACACATCGCCACCCAGTACATGAACAGCGGCGCCCGTGACGACATACCGCATCCCGAAGACCAGCCGCGGATGCTGGGTACGACATCGGTCGCGTCGTATTATGGACCGTCGTTCATGATCGACGATCTGACCTACCACTTCGAGCATGAGGACCAGAAGACGGTTCTTCTCAACTGTCACTACCCGATAGACGCCGATTCCTTTGTGTTGCAATACGGGATCATCGTCAAGAAATCCGAGAACCTGCCCGAGGAGGCGGCGATGCAGACCGCGATCGCACTCGGCGACTGGGTGAAAGTGGGTTTCGAGCAGGACGTGGCGATCTGGAAGAACAAAGCTCGCATCGACAACCCGCTGCTGTGCGAAGAGGACGGACCGGTGTACCAGCTGCGGCGGTGGTACGAGCAGTTCTACGTCGACGTCGCTGACGTCACGCCCGACATGGTGGACCGGTTCGAGTACGAGATCGACGTCACCCGGCCGCGGGAGGCCTGGCAGAAGCAGGTCGAAGACAACATCGCCGCACGCGCCGCGCAGGCTTAGCATGGCCGTCCACGCCGACAACCGACTGCTCGACTCACCGCTGGTACCGGTGCGTTGCCGTCGATGCGCGGCACAGGTCCTTGTCCGCAAGAGCAGCTGGCAGCAGACCAGCATCCAGTGGAACGCGGACGCCACCGCCAGGTGCCCGCAACGACGCGAAGCAGAGCAACTCAACGAGCACAGCGGCGGAGTGTTTCTGGCGTGCTCTGACCTGCGCGACACGATCGATGAGGCAGTTGGGAGTGGCGCGCTGCGCATCGTCGACGAAACGGTTGACGTGACGCCGTAACCTCGAGGCTGTGACAACGGACGCCCACGTGCGTGTCGCGGTCGTAACCGGGGCCAGCCGCGGCGCCGGCCACGGCATCGCCAGCGCCCTGGTGGCACGCGGCTGGCGCGTATACGTGACCGGCAGGACCGTGACGGACGCCGGTGACGGCCGGATCGCGGTGCCGCTCGACCATCGCGACGATGCGGCGGTGTCCGCGTTGTTCACGCGGGTTGAGCAGGAAGACGGCCGGCTCGACCTACTGGTCAACAACGCCGCCGCGGTCCACGATGCGCTGACAGATCCGAAACCGTTCTGGGACAAGCCCATCGGTCTGGCCGACATCATTGACGTCGGTCTGCGATCGGCGTACGTGGCAGCGTATTTCGCCGCTCCGCTGATGCTTCGGAGCGAGCGCGGCCTGATCGCGTTCACATCCTCGCCCGGGTCGGTGTGCTACATGCACGGGCCTGCCTACGGGGCGCAGAAGGCCGGCATCGACAAGATGGCTGCCGATATGGCGGTCGACTTCCGCGGAACCACCGTGCACACCGCATCGATCTGGATGGGCATCCTGCTCACGGCGAAGCTACGCAGCGCATTCGACGGCAACCCCGAGGGTCTGGCGGCGATGGCGCAGCACGCCGAGACACCCGAGTTCGTCGGGCATGTGATCGACGCGCTGTACCGCGACCCGAAGCTCACCGAGGTCAGCGGACACACCTTGATCGCCGCCGAACTCGCGGCGCGCTACGGGATCACCGACGAGGGCGGCAGGAAGCCGCCGTCGCACCGCGACATGCTGGGCTCACCGCGCACGCCCAGCGATGTGATCGTGCGGTGACGACTCAGGTCAGCTGAAACGCGCTGATCGGCGCTTCCTCGGGGTAGACCGCCGGACCGCCGAGGTCGTAGACCGCGTTGAGCGCGGCAATGAACTCCGGATCGTGCAGCGGTTCGCTGGGCACGTCGAGCTTGACGCCCTTCTTGTGAACGTCATCGACGAGCATGTCGATCGCTTTGTCGACGGTGAGGTCGTCGCTGCCGTCCATGTTCTTTTTCAGCTCGTCGAAGTCGGTGAACACCTCGGCCGACCAGTGCACCAGGAACCGCAATTCGTCGGTGTGGTGACGGGCGATCACATCCTCGCCGTTCTTGAGCAGCCAGTGGTCGCGATCGGCCGGATCGCCGGTGAAGACGGTGTCGAAGGCGAGGCCCGGTGGCGTCTGCAGTTCCAGCGGCCCGTTCGCCTCGCCGCGATGCACCATCATCTCGTTCTGCACGAGCACACCGCGGTTGTAGATCGGCGGCAGGACACGTCGCGGCTGCTTGAGCGGGCCGTCGGGCCAGTAGGTGAATCCGCTGCCCTCGTCGAGCGAGAACCAGGTGATCACCTGCGCCATCTTGATCAAGTACTCCTGGAACAGCCCGGACTTGCCCATCACGCTGCACAGCCAGGTCGGCGCGTTCTCGTGGCGCACACCGCGGAAGCTCGGGGAGTCCAGGTGTCCGGGATCGCGGTTGGCGCACGGCCCGTTGATGTTGAACAGCATCATCTGGGGCTTGGCGTACTCGGCGTTCCAGTAGCTCTTGGCCAGGTCGATGAACCGCTTGTTGTAGAAGCAGTCGTGCAACTCCGGGTAGAGCACCGTGCCGTAGTTCGCCAAATACCCGCGGAACGTCGCGGTCAGAAACAGGTCCAGCGACGGGGTGAACCCCTCGGGAAACATTCCGCTCATGGTGGCCATCAGCTCCTCGGCGGATGCGAAGTGCTGGGCGATGATCAGTCGCCACGGCCCCTGTGTGCGAACCACGTCGAGGAGGCGTTCGCGTTGGTCGTCGGTATAGACGTTGTCGATCTCGCGGGGCGGCGAAACCGGCCGCAGTATGTCGGAAAGCTCCATCCGCTGCTGTTCGGTAAGCATGGCTCGATTGTGGTGCGGCGATAGGCTGCCTGGTCGCCACCTGTCCGGTGATCGGGACGCCGCTTTTGCGCCGAGCAGACGTGAGCACCCCCTTTCCGGGGGCTTTCAGGGGGTCTTAGCGTCTGCTCGCGCGGGGGCCCAGCTCGCGCGGGGGCCCAGCTCGCGCGGGGGGCCCAGCTCGCGCGAGCAAA
Source organism: Mycolicibacterium pulveris (assembly GCF_010725725.1). NCBI lineage: Bacteria > Bacillati > Actinomycetota > Actinomycetes > Mycobacteriales > Mycobacteriaceae > Mycobacterium > Mycolicibacterium pulveris. The sequence continues at coordinate 4,214,591 of NZ_AP022599.1, forward strand.
ACGATCTACCACGGGAGCGGGTGTGCGAACTTTGCGCGCAGCAGCGCACCGATCTCGGCGACCGCCAGCCGGCCCCTGGCCGTGGCCTCCGAGCGCATCAGAAAGCCGTGGTACATGCCGGGATAGCGGGTCAGCGTGGTCTGTACCCCAGCGTCGCGCAGCCGAAGCGCGTACCGCTCGCCCCAGTCGCGGATCGGATCACACGCGGCGGTGACGACGATGGCCTGCGGAAGCCCGGCCAGGTCGGTTGCCATTGCCGGGAACCGGTACTGGTCCGGCGGTGTGCTTACGCCCCGATCCGCGAGTTCATGCATGAAGTCGATGTCGTCGCAGTGCAGCATCGGCGCGTCGGGCATGCTCACGATCGACTCGCAGGTCATGTCGCGGTCCAGACCCGGATACATCAGCACCAGACAGCAGATCGGGGGGCCGCCGCGGTCGCGTGCGGCCAGCGCGACTGCCGCCGCCAACGAGCCGCCCGCGCTGTCCCCGACGACGGCTAACCGCTGGGGGTCGACGCGAAACGCACCGGCGTTGGAGGCGACATATGAGGTCGCCGCATACGCGTCCTCGAACTGCGCCGGCGCCGGCGCCTCCGGTGCAAGCCGATAGTCGACGGACACCACCGCGGCGCCGCTTTCGGCGGCCAGTGTCCGGGCGAACGGTTCGAACGAGTGATTCGAGCCCAATACCATTCCGCCGCCGTGGAAATAGACCAGGACGGGGGAGTCGTCGGCGAGGGTCGGGCGGTAGATCCGGATCGGAACAGACCCTGCCGGGCCGGGAACGTCGCGGTCCTCGATGTCAGCCATCTCCGGCATGTCGTCGGGGTGCGGTGCCGATTCGATCGTCCGCCGCACCTCGGTAAGGCCACGCTGACGCATCGGGGGAATCGGCCCGAACGCCGCGACGCGCTCGGCAGCGTCCGGATCCAGAGGGTATTGCGTCACAGCTGATCTCGATCGCCTGATGCCGACTGCACGGTGGCGGCCGCGTGCGCGCCCGCGCGGCGTCCGCTGAAGATGCAGTCCGCGATGGACAGCCCGCTGACATAGCTGTTGGAGCAGACACCGATCGCGTTGTGGCCTGCGGCGTACAGGCCGGCCACCGTCCCGCCGTCCCGATGGGCGACTTCGCCCGTGCGTTCGTCGACGATGAGGCCGCCGAGCGTCAACCCGGGGATCGGATAGAACATCGAACTGTCTGCCGAGATATTGATCGAGTAGAACGGCGCTGTCTCCAACGGTGGGCACAGCTCCGGCTCCTTGTGGGCGGGATCGCCTGCGCCGCTGCGGATGTCGCGATTGTATTCGTCGACGGTGCGGCGCAGCCCTGACGGGTCGATCCCGTTCTTGACCGCGATGTCTTCGATCGTCGACGCCTTCTTGCGCCCAAGGGTGAAGAGGTAGATCAGCTGCAGGCGCTGGAAGAGCTGCGTCTGCTCGCGGATCTGATCCTTCACCTTTCGCCAGGTCGGGGTGTCGTAGATCGCCCACCCGGCGCCGCCGAACTCGCGCATCATCACGTTGCCGTGCGTCGCGCCGTACAGGTCTTCGTTGGCGATGCGTCGGCCGTCGCGGCCGACGGTGAGGCCCTCGAGGAACGCGCTCGGCGGCGATAGGAAGCGCCAGGCGGTGACGTTGCCCATCTTGTCGGTCCTGCCGCCGGCCGCGACGCCCAGGGCGATGCCGGAGCCGTCGTCACCGGGGGTTCCGAGCGGGGAGATCTTCAGAAATTCGGGCGCGTGTTCAGCCATCCACTCGCGGTTGTGCACGAAGCCGCCGGCCGCCAGGATCACGGCGCGCGCGTGTGCCTCACCGTCCACGGCGGCAGCGGCCCACAGCGCCTCGGCGTGCTCGACAGCGCCCTTGACCAAGCCCGGTAGCCAGGTGCCGGTCTTTCCGGTGAGTTTGGTCAGAACCCGGTGCCGGCGTGCGTGGGGATGGTTCGCGGACATCGCGCGGTAGCGGACTCCGCGGATGCGCCCGTCGCCGTCCGACAGGAGTTCGTGTACCCGGCACAACGGAACGAACTCGACACCTTTGACTTTGGCCGAGCGGCGCAGGTGCTCGAACAGCACCTTGCCCGAACTCATGCCAGGCGCCAGCACCCGGTGGCCGCGCGGCACGGGCCGCGCGTGAAGCGCGTAGGGATAGGCCTTTTCGTTTCCGGAGTAGTATAGGTAGAAGTCGTCGGTCGGATACGACGTCTTGTACGACGGCACCGGGCCGCCGCGGAACCGCACCCCTTGCCGCTTGAGCCAGTCGATCAGCGCTGGGCTCTGCTCGCAGAACCTCTGCAGAGTTTCGCCGCTGACCGCGTCGCCGACCTCCTGCTCGAGATATGCCCGCATGTCCTCGACGCTGTCGTCGTAGCCACCGGCCCGCTGTTCGGCGGTGCCCGCGCCCGCGTAGATGATTCCGCCCGACAACGCGGTGGCCCCGCCGCCGTATCCACGGTCCAGCACCAGGACGCGTGCCCCGCGGTCGGCAGCCTCGATCGCCGCGGCCGCACCCGCGGCTCCGAACCCGACGACGATGACGTCGTACTCGATGTCTCTTGGCATGGTCACCGTCACAGGACCGACTTGATCTGTTTGGCGACCAACCGGGTGGCGCGCTCCGCCGACAACCGGGTCAGGATGTCGAGAGCCCGCGCATCCGTGCCGATCAGGACGCGGAACCGGTCATCGGCAATGCCCTCGACGATCTTGTCGCCCGCGGCCTCGGCGCTGGTGGAACGGACTTTCCTGCCGCCGGCATCGAGCATCTGCACCCCGGAGTTGCCCGTCAGGTTGGTGTCGATGTTGCCCGGAAACACCGTCACCACATGGACGTTGGTGTCGCACAGTTCGGCGTAGAGACCTTCGCTGAACTGCTTGACGGCACCCTTGCTCGCGCTGTACAGCGTTTGGCTGGCGAACGGCAACAGCGCGGAAAGACTCGACATGTTCGTGATGTTCGCCTCCGGACGTGCCAGCAAGGTCGGCAGGAACGTGCGGCACATGCGCACCGTGCCTTCGAAGTTGATGGCCATGATGTGGTTGGTCTCCGCCGGGGAGAGTTCGGCGAACGGTGCGAACCGGTGGATGACGCCTGCGATGTTGACCAGCCCGTCGACCTGCCCGTGTGTCTCTGTCACCACCTGCGGCAGTGCCGCGACGGCCTCGTCGTCGGTGACGTCGAGAACGTGGGTGGACACCGCGGCGCCGGTCTGGGCTGCGAGCTCAGCCGTGCCGGCCAGCCCGACGGCATCGAGGTCCACGGCTGCGACGCGGGCGCCTCGGCGGGAAAGACCAAGTGCGACTTGCCGGCCCATTCCGTTGCCCGCGCCGGTCACTACGAACACCCTGTCGGCGATCTGCACGTCGACCTTCTTTCAGCCGGATCCGGTCAGTGCCGTGCGGGGTCGAATCGCTGCTTGGTGCGCAGGACCGGTGCGCGGCGGTCCGCCAGGATCGCAGCCCGCTCGGACATCGCGTTGCCCACATACTCGGGCTGGGTGAGCAGGTAGAACTCGCCCGCGGCGGCCTGCTCGAACACCACCTGTGCCGCTTCGAGCGGATCCATTGCCTCGGCCTTGATGTCGAGCATCGCCGCCCGCTGCGATTCGGCGGCCCCGACGTCGCCGTCGTCGACCCCACCGGCCGCTTCGAAGATGTTGGACTTCACCGCGCCGGGCAGCACCGCTTGCACGTGGATCCGGTCGGCGTGGCCGGCCAGTTCCACTTCCAGACGCAGACATTCGGTGAGTGCCAGCACCGCGTGCTTGCTCATGATGTAGGGCGTCTGCAGCGGTACGGCGGCTACGCCGCCGATGGACGACAGGTTCCACACCCACGCCGGGGAGTCGGTGGCGATCATGCGGGGTAGGAACGCGCGGATCCCGTAGAACACGCCGCTGACGTTGATGTCCACCAGTCGGTCCCAGTTGGCGACCGGGGTGTCCCACAGATAGCCGAACTGCTCGACACCTGCGTTGTTGACCAGCAGCCGTACCGGTCCGATGTCGGAGTACACCTGTGCGGCAACGTCTTCGAGTGCATCCGGGTCACGCACGTCGCACACCACATCCACGGCGCCGGGCAGCTCCTCCCGTAGCGCCACGATGGCGCCGGCGTCGATGTCGACGAGCACGACGGTCATGCCCAAGGCGGCGGCGTGGCGCGCCAAGCCCGCACCTATCCCATTGCCCGCGCCGGTGATGACGGCGACACCACCGCCGAAGGCCGCGTGCGCGCCCACCCGTTACGAACCGGCCGGTGCTGTGGCGGCGGCCTTGGCGGCGTGCTCGGCGAACGGAATCGAGTCCTCGGCGTCGAGAATCACGGTCATCGAGGTGAAGACCAGTCCGTTGTTCGAGCGGCGGATGCCGACGTCGACCACTCCACTGGAGACGTCGAACGGGACGTTGTTGGTCACTTGATTGACGTACAGGTAGAAGCGGGCTGTGGTGACGTCGCCGTCGACCCCGGTGCGGAAGATATTGGTCGCGTGGTGTCGCAACGGGTAGGGGTTTTCGTTGCGGTGCCGGGTCAGCCACGCCAGCGTCTCGTCCTTGCCGTGCAACTCGGCGGCCAGCAGATCCTCGAACGGGCAGTTGCCGGAGTCGGATCGGCTCAGGTATTCCATTTCGTCGCCGAGCCGGGCGCCCAATTCGGTGAAATGGCCCTGGTCGTAGTGGTACCAGAAGCCGGCGATGAACTCCTGAACCTCAGACAGCGAAATTTCGTTGCTCATGGCAGTGAGTCAACCGTCGACGGGCACGGCTTGGTGCCACGATGCCCGGTCAGTGGAACATTGCCCGTGCGCGCGGACCGATCAGTCCGTGATCAGTCCCCACATGTCCGCGCCCGGTGCCGTCGTTGCGGCGCTGACCTGCTCGTCCCAATAGCGCACCGATCCGAACTCGGATCGCCACGCAAGCGCGGCGCGGGTGAACTCGTGCAGCCGGTGCTCATAGGTAGTGCCGATGGCGCCGTGGATTTGATGGGCGTTTCGTACCACGACGGAGGAGGCGTGGCCGACACACGACCGGGCCGTCGCGACGCGGAACCTAAGGTTCGGAGCCGTCCAGCCGCTGGCGACCGCCGTCATCAATGCCGCCTCGGTCGCCGCGCGTGCCAGCGCCGCCTCGGCCGCGACGTCGGCAATCAAATGCTGCACCGCTTGGAACCGAGACAGCGCCCTGCCGAACTGGATGCGTGAACCCGCATGGTTGATCGAGGACAGCACGATCTCGTCGAGGACCGCGCACACCTGAATCGCTCGCGTCAGCGCCGCTTTCAGCCGCAACCGCTCGACGAGATCCGCGTTGACGGGCACCCCGTCAAGCGTGTCGACGTCGGCAACCACCGTGTCGCGTGGTTCGCCGATCAGGTTGGCGCCCGGCGAGATCTTCAGTTCTGCGGTGTCGACATCGGCAACGCGGTGGGTGTTGCCGTCGCGCCAGAGTACGACGGCCCGGTCGCTGCTGGCCGCCCACGGCACACCGCGCGCCGTTCTGTCATCGTCCAACAGGCAGATGGTCCGTGTCGCGGCGTCGACCGGCATCGTGTTCGCGTCGAGCAGCCAGCACGCCAGCAGGTCGTGTTCGGCCAACGGGATGCGCACCGCGTTGCGGGCCGCGGCGGCCAGCAGCTCGGCCGCCTCGAACCAGCCCGCGCCGCTGCCGCCGGACTCTTCGGCACCGGTCAATCGAACCAGCCCGAGTTCGTCGAGTTGGCGCCACAATTCGGCATCTCGTTCGACGGTCTTCGTCGGCGGGTGGGTGTCGCGGTACTCGGTGAACACCGCGGCCATCATCTCGACCAGCGCGGGATCCACGTTGACTGGTGAGGTGGCGGAAGTGCTCATCGCAGCCCCAGTCCTCTCGCCACCACACCGCGCAGGATTTCGTTGGTCCCGCCGCGCAGCGTGAAACCCGGACGCTGGTCGACGGCATGCGAAACCAGTTGAGCGAACGCGGGGTCCGCTGTGTCGACGGTGTCATCGGTGAGCAGGTCGGCGAAATCGGCGATGTCACCCTCCGTGGCCGTGCCAAGTATCTTCACGACGGCGGCCGGAACGTCGGCAGGATTCCGACGTTCGAGCGCGCCGGCCACGGCGCTCGACATTTGATGTAAGGCGGCGATCCGGGCCACCAGCCGGCCGAGGTCGGCCTCCCGGCCGCCGCGCTGTCCGGCGATTCGTTCACCGCACGCCCTCAACAGGACGAACGTGGACAGAAACCGTTCGGGCCCGCTGCGCTCGAAGGCCAGTTCCGAGGTGACCTGCTGCCAGCCTGCGCCGATCTCGCCGAACACCATCTCTTCGGGCACGAAGGCCTCGTCGAGGATCACCTCGTTGAAGTGGTGGGCGCCGTTCATCGAAACGACAGGTCGGATGTGAACTCCGGGCCCACGGAGATCGACGATGAACTGGCTCAGCCCAGCGTGCCGGTTGTCCGGATCGACCGGTGCGGTGCGGGCCAGGGCGATGAAGGCGTGCGCGCGATGCGCGCCGGAGGTCCACACCTTGGTGCCGGACAACAACCAGCCGCCGTCGACCGGCACCGCTTTGGTGCGCACACTTGCGAGATCTGATCCGGAATCGGGTTCGCTCATGCCGATGCCGAAGTAGCACTCGCCACGCACGATGCGCGGGAGAAACTCCTTCTTCTGGTGTTCCGTGCCGTACTTGAGCAGCGACGGAACGATCTGCCGATCGGCGATCCAGTGGGCCGCGACGGGTGCACCCGCGGCCAGAAGCTCGGTCACGTCATCGAGCGTCCGTGCGCCGCTCGACGGCTCATCCCATCCCGTGCGGCAAGCGGACGCTCGCCCATCCCGTGAGGAATCGACCGCGGGCCCGCCGTGCTCGATGCGAACGGGGAGCGTCCGTTCGGCCAACTCTCGGCCGACGCCGGACCTCTTGTACCCGCCGAATGGAGCGACCGGGTTGTACATGCCCCCGTTGATGTCGAGCTGGCCCGTCTGCACCCTTCGCGCGAAGGCGATGGCGGTATCGAGGTCAGGGCCCCACACCGCGCCTGAGAGCCCGTAGGGCGTGCCGTTGGCGATGCGCAGGGCGTCATCGGGGTCCCGGACCGGGATCACGGCCAGCACCGGCCCGAACACCTCCTCCTGACCCAACTCGGAGGCGGGGTCGACGTCGGCGAACACCGTCGGAGCGACGTGCCCGCTCCCGAGGCCGTGGCCGCGCAGTTGACCGATGGACGGTACACGCTGACGGTCGACGTCCCGGATGGTTTGCGGTGCGGCAACGTCTATTACGGGCCGGTCATCGCGACCCGCGACGTCTATTCCTGGGATGCGACATCCCGGTCCGGCACGCTTGAATCCTCCTTCGCGGTGGGGTGTGACGGTGCTCCCGGCGGCACCTACACCTACCCGTTTCAGCTCGTACGCGCTGTAGCCGCCGGCTTCGCGCAAATTCGCCGCCCGCAGATCGAACTTTTCGACGCCCGCCGTCGTGACCTTAGAAGGTCCGCCACGACGTTAGGGGTCGAGATGCGTGGTCGCGTGCAATCGGGTCTGGTGGCCGCCGTCACCGCCATCGGTGTCGTCACGCCGATGGCCGTCGTCCCCGCTGAACCACCGGCGTGGACGCCACGCGCCGAGGTCCACGACGTGCGGCTGGCAGCGGCCGCACCGCCCCTCGGCGCGATCCCGCTGGCGTTCATCAACAACCAGTTCCAGTACTGCAGCGTCATCTGCCCCCACGTCGTGCAAGGGCTGGTCACGATACCGATCGCGGTGGTGATGACGCCGGTGACGTTCCTGGGCGCCCTCGCCGCGACGGGGGCGCCGCTGAGGGCGCTTGGAGCCGCCGCGGCGACGGTGACCGGGGCGGCGAACGCCGCGGCGACCCCGATCATCGAAAACGACGTGTTCCGGGTGGTTCCGAAGGCGTTCAACAACCTCGAGGTCGCGGTGGTCGAGCTGCTCAACGTCGCTGCGGCGGTGTCGCGGCCTGGCGAGTTTCTGCAGGAACTCAACTCCGCGCGCGCGAACATTCTCGCTGCGCTGAACCAGCCGCTGCCGCCGCCGGTACCCACCGAAACCGGCGCGCGGACGCTGCCGCAGGTGCTGGCCGTCGAGGCGATCAGGGTGTTCGCTGCCGTCGCGTTCCAGGCAGGCGAGATCCTGCTGCTCGGCGTCGTTCAGACCGCCGACGCCGCCGCGCAGGAACTGGCGCTGTCGGGTGATCCGGTCGCGGCGATCGAGGCCGGGGTGGCCCAGGCGGCCGAGAGCCTCACCGTCGCAGGCGGCATCGTTCGCGACGCCGCCGACACCGCACTCACCAACATCAGCGCGGCGCTGGCCGACCCGTTCCCGGGTGCTGCGCCGACGGGGCCCGACGCCGAGGCTGACAACGAGGCTGACACCGAGCCGGACACCGCGTCGGTCATCGCCGAAACATCGCGCGTCACAGCGGTATCCGACGTGTCAGACGAATCGAAACCGAAGACGTTGGCGCAGCTGCGCGACCGGGAAGACGACTTCGGTCTCCAGGACGATTCGCCGTCAACCGCGGGTCAAGCCTCGTCTGCGGACTCCTCGACGTCGGCTTCCTCGGCTTCTTCGGCCGCCCGGTCCACCCGCTCGGCAACGCCCTCACCTGTCGGCTCGTCGGCGGTGCGGGAGCGATCAGCGGACGCGGTGCCCGGCGCTGGCGAGACGTTCATGGACAGCGCGACGCCGAGCGCCGTGAAGAACGCGATGAACAACGATCCGCCGAGGTAGACGTTCATGGGCCCGCCCGGGGAGATGAAGCTGCCCGGCGGGCCGATGATCGTGATGGTCTCGATCAGCTGCTCGACGGTGAACACCGCGGCGGCGATCCCCAACCATCGTGGGAGCCGGTCTTCGTTGGCCGCCAACAGGATTGGCGCTGCCACCATGATGTTGGCAATGGTGAGCATCGGCGCCGACATCGCCAGGATGTCACCGATGGTGCGCGCAGTCGCCGACCCGAGCTGAGCGGGATGCAGCGCGAACCCCGCGGTGAACCACGTCGCGATGATGAGCTGCACCAGCACCAACGCCGAGCCGATCGTGAACACATAGCCGGCCGGCCCCGTCAGCCGGTCGCGGGCGTGGCCGAGCACCACCACCAGCGCCAGGCTCCCGAACGCCGCCAGCAGCGCGTGCGCGCGCATCGCGGCCGAGTGCGCGTTCGCGTGGGCGACGATGTCGTGGCCGGGCTGGCCGATGCCCGGCATCGTCGGAACCATCGCCAGTGCAACGGCGAACAGCACTCCGAACGTGATTCCGGCGATCATCGGTGTACGACGATCCATTGCTGCGCTCCCTTACGGGCCGTGGCGATGCGTGCGCGGCCGCCGGCGGACAACCGTAAACAACACCGTATCCACAATCGCGAATTCATCCACAGTCCGTACGGCGTGTCACCGCACGAGCCGAAATCGGTCGGCGCCGCGGCCTACTTTTCGGCGTATGCGAACCGAATTGCCGACCGAGCGCCTGCAGCGCCGGTTGGGCACCGAGACGAAGCCCGACGCGAGCGACGGGCAGCCAGCCGGCGACGGCGACCGACCCGACACTCTGCTGTCACGATGGCTTCCCGACACCCAGGCGGACGGCGGCGCCGGCTGGATGGCCGCCGTACGGGCGGACCCCGGCCGGGCCGGGGTCGTCGCGCTGGCCGCGGTGGGCGTCATCGCCGTCCTGGTGACGGTGTTCACCATCGTCCGCGACAAGCCCCCGCCGGTGACGTCGGCCAACTTACCTCCGGTGCAGATGGTTTCGTCGGGCAGCCCGACCCCGAGCGGCCCACCGGCGCCGGATACCCCGGTCGTCGTCAGCGTGGTCGGGTTGGTGCACAAACCCGGCCTCGTCACGCTGGATCCGGGGGCCCGGATCGCCGACGCTGTCGGCGCCGCCGGGGGAGCGCTCGACGGCGCCGACCTGCTCGGGTTGAACATGGCCAGACGCGTTGCCGACGGCGAGCAGATCATCGTCGGCATCGCGCCGGTGCCGGGTGAACCCGCCGCGATGGGAAGCTCGATCACCGCCGACACCGCTGACACCGGCTCCACCGCCTCATCGGCACCCGCCGAAGGCGCCACCGCCCCCGGGGCGGTCGTGGACCTCAACACCGCCACCGTCGAACAGCTCGACACGCTGCCCGGTATCGGGCCGGTGACCGCGTCGGCGATCGTGGCGTGGCGCGACGCCAACGGGCGGTTCAGCAGCGTCGAGCAGCTCGGCGACGTGGACGGTATCGGCCCCGCGCGGCTGGAAAAGCTTCGTGACCTCGTCCGTGTGTGACGCCGATGGACGCCGGCCCCGTTCGGCTCGACCTACGCCTGGTGCCGGCGGCACTCACCAGTTGGGCGGTGACGGCCGCCGGAATCCTGTGGCACGTCACCGGATTGGTCGCCACGGCGCTGGCGGCGGTCGCGGTGACAGCTGTCGCCGGGTGGTTCGGTGATGTCCGCCGCGGTGCCGACGGCGACCGCCGGGCGATCCGGGCGGGCGTCGTCGTCGTCGCCGTCGTCGGTGCGACGTACTCGATCGCGATCGGGCTGCGGGTCGACGAACTGGGCAGGCATCCGATCACCGCGCGCTACGGCACGGTCGCCGCCGTCGTCGTGACGCCGAGTGAAAGCCCACGGGTGCTGGGCGGCAACCGGGCGATGTTCCGCGGATCGCTCGCGATGGTCGACGGACACGAGGTGACCGGTCGGGTGGTCGTGTTCACCTCAGCGATCGCGGTCGCAGACCTGTCCGCCGGCCAGCCCGCCGGGTTCCGCGCCCGCATCGGCCGGCCGACGCGCCGCGACTTGTCCGTTGCGGTGTTGTCGGCGAGTGGGCAGATGGCGCGGGGACAGGCGTCGCCGATCCAGCGGGCCGCACACGGGATTCGGCGCGGTTTCGCCGAGGACTCGCGTCAGGTGCTGCCCGCCGATCGGGCCGCGATGCTGCCCGCGCTGGTGCTGGGTGATACCTCGTCGGTGAGCTCGCGGACGACCGCTGAATTCCGGGCGTCGGGCCTGACCCATCTCACCGCGGTGTCGGGCGCCAATGTCACCATTGTCTGCGGCGCCGTGCTGTTGAGCGCGGGTCTGGTCGGCCCCCGGGTGGCGGTGGCGCTGGCCGCTGTGGTGCTGGTGGCGTTCGTGGTCGTGGTGCAGCCGTCGGCCAGCGTGCTGCGCGCGGCGGTCATGGGTGGGATCACGTTGCTGGCGTTGGTGTCTCACCGGCGCCGTCAGGCGATCCCCGCGCTGGCGGCCAGCGTGCTGGTGTTGATGGCCGCCTCGCCGGAACTCGCCGTCGACGTCGGCTTCGCGCTGTCGGTGTCGGCGACGGCGGCCCTGGTGGTTCTGGCTCCGCACTGGTCGCGGCGGCTGGTCGGGCGGGGCTGGCCCAAGCCGCTCGCCGACGCGGTGAGCGTGGCCATCGCCGCGCAGCTCGTCACCGCGCCGCTGGTGGCCGGTATCGCGGGCCGATTCAGCGTGGTCGCCGTCGCGGCGAACCTGGCTGCGGCCGCGGTGATCCCACCGATCACCGTGATCGGCACCGCGGCGGCAGCGCTCGGCGCGCTCTGGCCGGCGGGTGCGCAGCTGCTGATCCGGTTCACCGGGCCTGAGCTGTGGTGGTTGCTGCGGGTGGCGCACTGGGCGGCGGCGGTGCCTGGGGCGTGGCTGCCGGTGCCGTCCGGACTGCTGGGTGTCGTGGTGGTCGCGGTCAGCGGCATCGTCGGCACGCTCGCGTGGCGGTGGCGCCCGGTGCGCATCGTGGTGTGCGGCGCCGCGATCTGCCTGCTGGCGTGGACGGTGTCGGGCTTGTCGGGCTGGCATGACACGATCGGGGAGTGAGTCAGGAGGTTTCGCGGCTGCACCTGATCCTCGGTGACGAGGAGCTGCTGGTCGAACGCGCCGTCGCGGCCGTGCTGCGAGCGGCCCGCAAGAGCGCGGGCACCGTCGACGTGCCGGTCGACCGGATACGCGCCGGGGAGGTCAGCGCCAGCGAGCTCGCCGAGCTGCTCAGCCCGTCGTTGTTCGCCGACGAGCGGGTGGTGGTGCTCGAGTCGGCGGGGGAGGCGGGCAAGGATGCCGTCGCCGTCATCGCCGCCGCGGCGGCCGACCTGCCGCCCGGCACCATGCTGGCCGTCGTGCACTCCGGAGGCGGCCGGGCCAAGGCCCTCGCGGATAAACTCAAAAAGCTTGGCGCACAAGTGCATCCATGTGCCCGGATCACCAAGCCGCGTGAGCGCGCGGACTTCGTGCGTGCCGAGTTCCGCGCGTTGAAAACCAAGGTCGACGACGACACCGTCACCGCCGTGCTCGACGCGGTCGGCTCGGACATCCGCGAGCTGGCGTCGGCGTGCTCACAACTGGTCGCCGACACCGGCGGCACCGTCACCGCCGCGGCGGTGCGCCGCTACCACTCGGGCAAAGCGGAGGTGAAGGGTTTCGACATCGCCGACAAGGCGGTCGTCGGCGACGTCGCGGGCGCGGCCGAGGCGCTGCGGTGGGCGATGATGAGCGGCGAACCTCAGGTGGTGTTGGCCGACGCGTTGGCCGAAGCCGTGCACACCATCGCGCGGGTGGCTCCGCTGTCGGGGGATCCGTACCGGCTGGCGTCGGAATTGGGCATGCCGCCGTGGCGGGTGCAGAAGGCGCAGAAACAGGCCCGGCGCTGGTCACGCGCGTCGGTGGCGGAGGCGATGCGCCTGGTCGCGGCGCTGAACGCCGACGTCAAGGGTGCCGCGGCCGACGCGGATTACGCGCTGGAATCGACGGTGCGCAAAGTCGCCGAACTCGCGGCGGACTAGAACTACCGCGGGCTCAGAGCTTGTTGAGCGCGCGCGCCAGCGCCGACTTGCGGTTGGCGGCCTGGTTCTTGTGGATGACGCCCTTGCTGGCGGCCTTGTCCAGCTGGCGGCTCGTCGAATGAAGCAGCTCGCTGGCCTTCTCCTTGTCGCCGGCCTCGACGGCCGCCCGGAATCCGCGCACCGCGGTGTGCAGCGACGACTTCACCGACTTGTTGCGCATCCTGCGCTTCTCGTTGGTGCGGTTGCGCTTCATCTGCGACTTGATGTTGGCCACGCGGCTATTCCTTCGTAAATCTCGACTGGGTTCGGCAAGTGTGTGGGCGCCCGTCCTACGGGCAGCGACTGCTCAGGGTACCAGCGAGCACCGTGATCGCCCAAAGTGAGGCCCGCTGGCCTGCTGATATGGGTCGGGTCAGGCCGGTTTGACGCCGACGCCGGGGTGGACCTCGACCCGGTGCAGGTCGTCGCCCAACTCGATCTGGCGGTCGAACGCCGAGGCGGCCAGCGCGCGCCACTCGTCCTCCTGACCCGGTTCGATGGCCGGGACGTAGTGGGTGAGGATGAGGATGCCGACCCCCGCCCGTGTCGCGGTCGCCGCGGCCTCCTCGACCGAGGAGTGGTAGTCGCAGATGTCGCGCAGGCGCTGCATCGGCAACGCATCGATCAGGTCCTTGCGGATCACCGTGTGCACCAGCGCGCCCGCGCCCGCGGCCAGCTTGTCGAGGCTCTCGCACGGCACCGTGTCGCCGGCCAGCACCACCGACGCGTCGGCGTGCTCGACGCGGAAACCGATCGTGGGGGTGACCGGGCGGTGATCGGTCGGGGCCGCCGTGATCGTCACGCCGTCGCGGTCCCACACCACGCCGTCGGTGTACTCGTGCACCTCGACCGGGGGCGGGGACGTCAGGTCGTCGTGGTGCGCGATCCGGTAGCCGATGTCGAAGCTGAACGCCTTGAGCGTGGCGTCGACCACCTCGGCGGTGCCAGGCGGCCCGATGATCGGAAACGGCGGCTGGTCGGGGGTGAACGTGGTGACCCAGCGGCTGATGATGAGATCCCCCAGGTCGGCGATGTGATCGCTGTGTAGGTGGGTCAGCAGCAGCGCGGCCAACCCGTTGGCGCCCGCGCCGGCGCCCGTCATCCGCTGCTGCACGCCGCGGCCGCAGTCGACCAGGAACGTCTGCCCGCCCGCCCGCACCAGCGTCGACGGGCCCGCCCGGTTCGCGTCGGGAATCGGACTTCCAGTGCCGAGCAGCGTCACCTCGATCATGGCCCCACATATACCCGACGGCCGTGGCGAGCGTGCGCTATTGGCCCGATCGAAAACCAGTGTGGCGACGAGCAATTCATGATCAACCCCGGCACGCAGCTGCGCAGGGTGCTCGCGTCGGCGCTCTCAGGTGCGCGGTTTCGAGGCGGTGCCGTCGGGTGGCGCGTCGCCGCGGTTTTGGGACACCGATGCCAAAACCTTTCGCGTTTTGTCCCTTCGACCTAGCCTGATGTGAGAAGGATCACTGAAACGGAGGCATCGATGCGGATCGCGGACGTATTGCGCAGTAAGGGTGCGTCGGTGGCGACCATCACCCCCGAGACTTCGGTCGCGGGGCTGCTGACTGAGCTCAGCGTGCACAACATCGGCGCGATGGTGGTGGTTTCGCCGGATGGTTTGGTCGGCATCGTGTCCGAACGCGATGTTGTGCGGGCGTTGCAGCAACGAGGCTCCGAGCTGCTCACGCGGCCGGTCGCAGAGATCATGTCCACGCTGGTGGCGACCTGCTCACCCAACGATTCGGTGGACAGCCTCAGTGCGCTGATGACCACCAACCGGGTGCGTCATGTGCCGGTGTTGAATAACGGTCGGCTCGCCGGAATCGTCAGCATCGGCGACGTGGTCAAGACGCGGATGGAGGAGCTGGAGGCGCAGCAGGAGCAGTTGGAGGCCTATATCACCCAGGGCGGCTGATGCCGTTCGCCATCGCCGTTCGAACCTCCCGAAAAGCCGATATCCGGCCGTTGGCCGGCACGTTGGGTCGCGCCTTCTACGACGACCCGGTGATGCGGTGGATGCTGCCCGACAACGCCCGTCGCGCCAGGAGGCTGGCGCGGATGTTCGCGACCATGACCCGCCACCACTTCCTGGCCGGCGGCGGCGTCGAGATCGCGGCCGGCGCCGACGGCATCGGCGCTGCCGCGCTGTGGGACCCGCCGGGGCGGTGGCGGCAGTCGCCGCTGGAGGAGTTCCGGATGATGCCCGGCTTCATGCTCGCGATGGGCACACGCGCGGGTCGCGGCCGCCAGATCGCCGAGCTGATGAAGCAGCACCACCCCGAAGAGCCGCATTGGTACCTGGGCGTGATCGGCAGCGATCCCAGCGTGCGGGGCGGCGGGTTCGGGCGTGCCCTGATGCAGTCCAGACTGGACCGCGTCGACGCCGAACACGCGCCGGCCTACCTGGAGTCCAGCAACCCCGACAACATCCCCTACTACCAGCGCTTCGGCTTCGAGGTCACCGGCGAGATCACCCTGCCCGACGACGGCCCGAAGATGTGGCCGATGTGGCGCGACCCGAGGTAGTCCCCTGGCGCGAGCGTGCGCAAACTCGCGCTTTTCGGCGGCGTGTCGCCCTCAGACACGCACGGTCGCGCAATGGAAGGCGCGTGCTCAGCTCCAGGAGTATTCGGCCCGCAGCCGGGCGGCCACCACGTCGAACTTCGTGCGTTCGAGGATCGCGCCCTCGCGCCGGATGCCTTCCTCGGGCACGTCGAGCACCCGGTCCAGCCGCACCCAGCTCTGCCTGCTCTCGTAGTCCCACGTGCCGCTGCCGATGGCCACCCAACTGGGGTCGTCGCGGTGGTGTTCCTGGCTGGACAGCATCAGTCCAAGCAGCGTGGACCGGTCGCGCCCGACCACCAGCACGGGACGGTCCTTGCCTTGCGTCGGGTCGTCCTCGTAGACCACCCAGGTCCACACGATCTCGCCGGGGTCGGCGCGCCCGTCCAGATCCGGGGCGTAGACCAGCTTGCGGGCCCGCTGGGCGGTCGGCACGAAGTTGCGGCTGACCGGTCGGCCCGCGGTGATCGCCGGCGCGTCGTCGCGCGAGGTGCCCGCGATCGCCTCCAGACCGAGCCTGATGCCCTGCTGAATTCCGCGCTGCACGGTCTCGGATTGACCGATTTGACGGATGAACTTCGGCGCCTCGTTGAACACCAAATTCTCCGCAAACCTCTGAAAGGTTTTCCACGGCGGAGCCATATTGCCGAGCATAAGCGAAGGCGCACAGCCGCGATTGTGCCGACCGGCGCCTCGCTGGATACCCTGGTAGCCGACACAGTCCGCCTCACCAGGAGATTCCCATCAGCAGCTTCGCCGACCAGACCTTCACAGCGCCGGCGCAGATTCGGAACTTCTGCATCATCGCCCACATCGATCACGGCAAGTCGACGCTGGCCGACCGAATGCTGCAACTGACCGGTGTCGTCGACGACCGCACCATGCGGGCGCAGTACCTGGACCGGATGGACATCGAACGCGAGCGCGGCATCACGATCAAGGCCCAGAACGTAAGGCTGCCTTGGCGAGTCGATGGCACTGACTACGTGCTGCACCTGATCGACACCCCCGGCCACGTCGACTTTACCTATGAGGTGTCGCGGGCGTTGGAGGCCTGCGAGGGCGCGGTGCTGCTGGTGGACGCCGCGCAGGGCATCGAGGCCCAGACCCTGGCCAACCTCTATCTGGCGCTGGACCGCGACCTGGCGATCATCCCGGTGCTCAACAAGATCGACCTGCCCGCCGCCGACCCGGACCGCTACGCCGCCGAGATCGCCCGCATCATCGGCTGCGAACCCGAAGACGTCCTGCGGGTCTCGGGCAAGACCGGCGACGGGGTTCCCGACCTGCTCGACCACGTCGTGCGCGAGGTGCCGCCGCCCACCGGCGACGCCGACGCGCCGGCGCGGGCGATGATCTTCGACTCGGTCTATGACACCTACCGCGGCGTGGTGACCTACGTCCGCGTCGTCGACGGCAAGATCGTCCCGCGCGAGCGGATCAAGATGATGTCCACCGGCGCCACCCACGAACTTCTCGAGGTCGGCATCGTCTCCCCGGAACCCAAGCCCGCCGACGGCCTCGGCGTCGGGGAGGTCGGCTATCTGATCACCGGCGTGAAGGACGTGCGTCAGTCCAAGGTCGGTGACACCGTGACGACCGCGCGCAACGGCGCTGCCGAGCCGTTGACCGGTTACCGCGAGCCCAAGCCGATGGTCTACTCCGGGCTGTATCCGGTCGACGGCTCCGACTATCCGGATCTGCGCGACGCGCTGGACCGCCTGCAGCTCAACGACGCCGCGCTGACGTGGGAGCCCGAGACATCGGTGGCGCTGGGATTCGGTTTCCGCTGCGGCTTTCTCGGCCTGCTGCACATGGAGATCACCCGTGAGCGCCTCGAACGCGAGTTCAACCTCGACCTGATCTCCACCTCACCCAACGTGGTGTATCGCGTTGTGACCGAAGACGGTTCGGAACGACTGGTGACCAACCCGTCGGACTGGCCCGGCGGCAAGCTGCGCGCCGTGTACGAGCCCGTCGTCAAGACGACCATCATCGCGCCCAGCGAGTTCATCGGGGCGATCATGGAGCTGTGCCAGTCACGCCGGGGCGAACTCGCCGGCATGGACTACCTGTCCCCCGAACGCGTCGAGCTGCGCTACACGATGCCGTTGGGCGAGATCATCTTCGACTTCTTCGACGCGCTGAAATCACGCACCCGCGGTTACGCCAGCCTCGACTACGAAGAGGCCGGCGAGCAGGAGGCCGATCTGGTCAAGGTCGACATCCTGTTGCAGGGTGAGCCGGTCGACGCGTTCTCGGCGATCGTGCACAAGGACGCGGCCTACGCCTACGGCAACAAGATGACGACCAAGCTCAAGGAGCTCATTCCGCGTCAGCAGTTCGAAGTTCCGGTGCAGGCGGCGATCGGGTCCAAGATCATAGCTCGCGAAAACATCCGCGCGATCCGCAAAGACGTGCTATCGAAGTGCTACGGCGGTGACATCAGCCGCAAGCGCAAGCTGCTGGAGAAGCAGAAGGAAGGCAAGAAGCGGATGAAGACGATCGGGCGGGTCGAGGTGCCACAGGAGGCGTTCGTCGCCGCCCTGTCCACCGACACGTCCGCGGACAAGGCCAAGAAGTAGGCATCCGATGCATCCGCGCGCGACGACGGCCGCTGCGTTGAGCGCGTGCGTTCTTCTTGCCGGGTGTTCGATGCGGGTCGCTGACCGTCCGGCCCTTCACATCGCCGAGGTCGCCAAACCGTCGCCGGTGCGCGCGCTCGACCAGATACTGCCCAGCGCCGACGAGCTGACCACCATGCTCGGCGCTGTCGGGTTGATGGGCCCGCTCGTCGAGGGCGGCGCCGACATGCTGCTGCACAGCGTCGGGGAAGCCGACGCGACCCCGGCTGACTGTGTGGGCGCGGCTTATCGGCTGCAGAAGGTGGTTTACGACGCCGGCTCGGCCCGTACCGTGGCCAGCCGGTCGTGGGCCGGCGGGGACGCCAACGGCCCGTCGTCGACGGGGGCTTTCGGAGTTGTCCAGTTCGCCACCCCCGACGACGCTCAGGAGTTCTTCGCCGCCGCGGCCGACAAGTGGCACCGCTGCAACGGGCAGACGTTGGTGCTGCAGCGTCCCGATGCCCACGCGCAAGGGGCCAGCAGGATCACCGGCGTGGCCGTCGACCGCGACACGGTGTCGGCGGTCGTCATGCACGACGGCGGGTCCACGGTTCAGCGGGCGCTGGGTGTGGCATCGGATTGCGTTGTGGACGTGGAGATCTCCGATGTCGCGGGCGCGGATCCGATGGGTACGCACGATGCGGTCGCCGTCGTCGACTTGATGTTGCAGAAGATCGGAATGTCGTGAGGCCCGGGACGGCCACGGTTTCCCGGGCAATCGCCATGGGAGCCGTGGTCGTCGCGGCCACGGTGCCGCTATCGGGTTGTGTGAGCACCGTTTCGGGCACGGCGGTGCGCGGCCCCGATCTCGGGCAGTTCGATGTGCCGCCGCTCGACGAAACCAAGCTCAACGACGTGCTGCTGTCCATCGGCGAGCTCAACGGGATCATGGGTTCGACCACGATGCGGGTCACCAGCGAGCTCGACGAGATGACCGACCACTCCGACGACGTGTCGGACCGGGACTGCCTGGGCACGGTCTACGGCGCTGAGGAACCGGTGTATGACGGCAGCGGCTGGACGCACGTGCGCGACGAGGTGGCCCGCGAACCCGGCGACGACAACGCGCACTGGGTCGAGCAGACCGCGGTGCTGTACCCGTCGCCCAGAAACGCGCAGCGGTTCTTCGACGACTCCAGGCGGGCCTGGCAGAACTGCGCGGGCACCCCGGTCGCGATCTTCTCCGACGACGAGGCGTATTTCTGGGACCTCGACGACGTCCTCACCGAGGACGCGCTGATCACCCAGATGACCACCCAGGACGACGCCGACGGATGGGCCTGCCAGCACGCCCTTGCCGTGGCGTCCAACCTCACCGTCGAAACCTGGGCGTGCGGCTACACGATCATCGACGAGGCCGAGACCATCGCCCGCGAGATGCTCGCCAACGCCGCCCGCAGATAGGCCGAGCAGACGCTAAAACCCCCAAATGCACCGCGAATTGGGGGTTTTCACGTCTGCTCGCGGATGGAAGCGGAACGCTACATCGGGGCGTTGGCGGGCACGAAACCGCCGGAGCTGTCGGCCTCCTCCTCGGCGCGGATCACGTGCACCACCGCGTTGATCAACGCCAGATGGGTGAACGCCTGCGGGAAGTTGCCGAGGTGACGTCCGGTGCGGGGTTCGATCTCCTCGGCGTACAGGTGCAGCGGGCTGGCGAACGACAGCAGCCGCTCGCACAGATGCTTGGCGCGGTGGATCTCGCCGATCTCGACCAACGCCGACACCAGCCAGAACGAGCAGATCGTGAAGGTGCCCTCATCGCCGGCCAGCCCGTCGTCGGTCTCTTCGACGCGGTAGCGCAGCACCAGACCGTCCTCGGTGAGCTCGTCGGCGATCGCCAGCACGGTGGCGCGCACCCGCGGGTCGTCGGGCGGCAGGAACCGGGTCAGCACCGCCAACAGCAGCGACGCGTCCAGTGCGTCGTTGCCGTAGCGCTGGGTCAGCACCCCTCGGGAGTCGACACCGTTCTTGAGCACATCGGCCTTGATCTCCTCGGCGATGGCGCGCCACTGCTGGGCGTAGGACTTCTCGCCCTGCAGTTCGGCCAGTTTGGAGCCGCGGTCCAGCGCCACCCAGCACATGATCTTGCTGGAGGTGAAGTGCTGCGGCTCGCCGCGCACCTCCCAGATGCCGCGGTCGGGTTGGCGCCAGTGCTTGATCGCCTCCTCGACCTGCTGCTTGAGCACCGGCCACAACGTGTCGGAGATCTGCTCGCGCGACTTGGCGTGCAGATACACCGAATCCAGCATCGTGCCCCAGATGTCGTGCTGCATCTGGTTGTACGCCCCGTTGCCGATGCGCACCGGGCGTGCGCCGTCGTAGCCGGACAGGTGGTGCAGTTCCTCCTCGACCAGCGTGCGCTCACCGCCGACGGCGTACATCACCTGCAGCGGGTGACGCTCGCCGTTGTTGGCGCCGGAGACGTCGGCGATGAACGCGAAGAAGTCGTCGGCCTCGCGGTCGAGGCCCATCGTGTACAGACCCCACAGCGCGAACGTCGAGTCACGCACCCAGGCATAGCGGTAATCCCAGTTCCGTTCGCCCTGCGGGGTTTCCGGCAGCGACGTGGTGGGAGCCGCCAGCAGCGCGCCGGTCGGCGAGTAGGTGAGCCCCTTCAGCGTCAACGCGCTGCGCTGCAGGTAGGCCCGCCACGGATGATCGGGGAAGTTTCCGATGTTGATCCACTGCCGCCAGCACTCGCTGGTCTGCCACATCTTGTCGGCGGCTTCGTCGTAGTTCTGTGGCGCCGGGTGCTTGGACCACGACAGCGCGACGAACGCGTTGTCGCCCTCCTTCATCCGGGTGCGTGCGCGCGCCTCGTGGCCCTCCAGCCCCAGCCGCAGGTTGGTGGTCAACCGCAGCGTCGGATGCGCGTCGGGGTCGCGGCGGGCGCGGGCGATCGCCTCACCGTAGGCCTGGGCCGAGTACTCCCAGGTGGCGGGGATGCGGTGGTAGTCGAACGCGGGCTCGCAGTTGAGCACCAGCTCGACGGTGCCGCTCACACACCGCACCGTGCGCAGCAGGATGTGCTCGGCGTCCCAATCCATCGGGGTGCGGCGGTGGGTGCGCGACCGGGTTTCGAGGTCATGCCACGGCCCCATCACCAGCGCGTCGCGCACGATCAACCAGCCGGTGTGGGTCTGCCAGGTGGTTTCCAGGATCAGGCTGCCCGGCAGGTACCGGCGGGCCGCCGGCACCGATACCCCGTAGGGGCCCAGCCGGAAGTGGCCGGCGCCGCGGTCCAGGATCGCGCCGAACACGCTGGGCGAGTCGGGGCGCGGAACGCACAACCATTCGACCGACCCCGCCGACGAGATCAGGCACGTGTTCTCGCAGTCGGACAGGAACGCATAGTCGGCGATCGGCGGAAAGGGGTTCCGCAGCGACGCCGTCGGCGCGTAGGGCATCGGCCCGGTCATGGTCAACGGGACGTTCGACTCGCCGGTGGGGGCGGATCTCGACCCGTTGTCGCCCTCAATCTTGGCCTTCGACGACTCTTCGGACGGCTCGATATGCGGCAGAACCATGCCGACATCATCGACTGCCGACCTGTCCGGAGTCCACCCGCAGGGTGTGTGTCGTCCGACGGGGATCAGCGGCGCGCGAACTGCGGCACGGACTCGGGAAGCGGGCCGATCGCCACGCCGTACGCCGCGACCCTGCGCAGCAGCGTCGTGCGCGCGGCGATTCGGATCAAAAGCGGCGGCCGGACCGGGCCGCTGGAGCCCACCGCGACCGCGATCACCCGCGCGTGAATCACCCGCTGCACCGCCTGGATCACGGCGGCGGGCAGCCACCGCCGGGCCTGCAGCCGGGCCAACTGCCTGACCGGAACCCGGCCCGTCCGCAGCGGAGCGGCCAGCATGCGCCCGGCGGCCACCGCATCGGCCACCGCCAGGTTGATCCCCACGCCGCCGACCGGCGACATCGCGTGCGCGGCGTCGCCGATCAGCAACAAACCGTCGGTGTACCAGCGTCGCAGCCGGTTGAGCTGGACGTTGAGCAGCTTGACGTCATCCATCGACGTCAACGCCGCGGTGTGTTCGGCCAACCACGGCACCAGGGCCACCACGTTGCGGCGCAGCGCCTCGACGCCCTCGGCGCGAAGCTCGCTGTCACGCCCCTTCGGGATGACGTAGGCGCACTGGTAGTAGTCACCGCGGTCGATCACGATCTGGGCATTCCCGGCGCCGAGCACCCCGGCCAGGCCGTGGGGGTCGTCGGCATCTCGAGGCAGCCGGAACCACCACACGTCCATCGGCGCGCCGAAGTTCTTGGGCGTCATCCCCATGGCCGCCCGCAGCGTCGAGGACCGACCGTCGCAGGCCACGGTCAGCGGTGCGTGCATCGCGCGCACCTTCCCGTCGGCCGTGCGGTAGCGCACCCCGACCACCGTGTGGTTGCGGGGACCGCCGCGGACGATCGGTCCGAGCACCTCGGTGCTGCGCAACAGTGTGAACGTGGGCTCTTTTTCGGCCGCAGACGCCAACAGCTCCAGGAAGTCCCACTGCGGCACCAGCGCGATGTGTTTGTGCGGCCCGGGAATTCGGCGCAGATCCATCGCCACCTCGGTGCCCTGCACGCTCAGCGACAGCCGTTCGATCTCACGGTGCGGGATTCGGGCGAACTCCTCGCCGAGACCGAGCTCGTCAAGCAACCGCAGGGTGCTGGCGTGCACGGTGTCGCCGCGGAAGTCACGCAGGAAGTCGGCGTGCTTTTCCATCACCGTGACGTCGATGCCGGCGCGGGCGAGGAGCAGGCCGAGCATCATCCCGGCGGGCCCGCCGCCGGCGACGATGCAGGTGGTGCTCTCGGGGCGCGGCTCGTCGTGCGGCACGGCGCAATCTTCGCATCACATACCCTGGCCAGGTGGACGGCTTCCTCAATTGGTGGGACGGCGTCGAGCTGTGGCTCACCGGGCTGCCGTTCGTTGCGCAGACCGCGGTGGTGATGCCGGTGGTGCTTGCGGGGGCCTTCGGGCTCGCGGTGGTGCTCGACGGCGTGCTGGGCAACAGCATCCGACTGGTGCGCCGGGTGCGCCATCTTGACCGGGACGACGATCGATGAGAGGTGGCACATGCCGCGGTCGAGGGTGACGTTGGTGCTCGTCTTCTTGGTGGTGTTGGTCCTCGTCGCGTGGCTGGTGACGCGTCAGGGCGGCTGAGCCCACACCGAGCACATCCGGTGAATTCTGTTATTCTTCGCGCCATGCGTACGGCTACCGGCAACAAGGGCGGCCATGTCTTGGCGCTCATTGCCGTGGGCTTCTCCGCTGTCGCTGACGTCTGTTGTTGTTGCTAACCCCACTCCCGTCCACGGTTTGGTGTCGGCAGCGGCCATCCAAAGCCTGATGCTGATCTGTTCTTGCCGTTGTGGCGGGCCGTCCCGTTAGCGTTTCTGCAAGGAAAGGTCATCAAATGCTCAACCGCCCCAGGTCGTGGCGAAACGCCGCCGTACTGACCACCGTCGCCGCCGTCCTCGCCGCCTGCGGCGGGGGTGCCAGCGATGTCGCCGGTGACGGAGGCACCTCTGACGCCGAGACGACACTCACCTTGGTTGCCTACGCCGTACCCGAACCCGGCTGGTCGAAGGTCGCCCCCGCGTTCGCCGCCACCGAGGAGGGCAAGGGGGTCGCCGTCACCGCGTCCTACGGCGCCTCCGGCGACCAGTCGCGTGCGGTCGAAGCCGGGAAACCCGCCGACATCGTCAACTTCTCGGTGGAGCCCGACATCACCCGTCTGGTCAAGGCCGGCAAGGTCGACGAGAACTGGAATACCGGTGCGACCAAGGGGATCCCGTTCGGCTCGGTCGTCACCTTCGCGGTGCGCGACGGCAACCCGAAGAACATCCGCGACTGGAACGATCTGCTGCAGCCCGGTCTCGAGGTCATCACGCCCAGCCCGCTGAGTTCGGGCTCGGCCAAATGGAACCTGCTGGCGCCGTACGCCTGGGCCAGCAACGGCGGGCAGGATCCGCAGGGCGGCCTCGAGTTCGTGACCAAGCTCGTGACCGAGCACGTCAAACTGCGGCCCAGTTCGGGTCGTGAGGCCACCGACGTCTTCCAGCAGGGCAGCGGTGATGTGCTGCTGGCCTACGAGAACGAGGCGATCAACTTCGGGCTGGAATACGTGAACCCGCCGCAGACCTTCAAAATCGAAAACCCGGTGGCGGTCGTGAACGCCAGTCGGCACGCGGAGAAGGCCCGCCAGTTCGTGAACTTCCAGTACACCCCCGAGGCGCAGACGCTGTGGGCGGAAGCCGGATTCCGTCCCGTCGACCCCGCGGTGCTCGCCGAGTTCGCCGACAAGTACCCCGCACCCGAGAAGCTGTGGACCATCGACGATCTCGGCGGCTGGGCAAAGGTCGACCCGGAGCTGTTCAACAAGGACAACGGCGCCATCACGAAGATCTACCAGCAGGCCACTGGATGACAGCAAGCCTTGAGCCCGAGGCGGCCCGGCAGGACCCCACCGGCAGCGGTGGCGCCGGGTTGCCCCGGGGTTTCTTCACCAGCCGCTACGGCAGCACCAGGCTGCGGGTCGGGGTCGCGACGACGTGGCTGTCGATCATCGTGCTGTTGCCGCTGGCGGCGATCGCCTGGCAGTCCGCCGGAGGCGGCTGGGATGCGTTCTGGCAGGCGGTCACCTCCAACGGGGCGATCCAGTCGTTTCGGGTCACGCTGACCGTCTCGGTGACGGTCGCGGTGATCAACCTGTTCTTCGGTCTGCTGGTCGCGTGGGTGCTGACCCGCGACGACTTCCCCGGCAAGAGGCTGGTGGACGCGATCATCGACCTGCCGTTCGCGCTGCCGACGATCGTGGCGAGCCTGGTGATGCTGGCGCTGTACGGGCCGGCCAGCCCGGTCGGCATTCACCTTCAGCACACCAAGTGGGGGGTGGGGATGGCGCTGCTCTTCGTCACCCTGCCGTTCGTGGTGCGTTCGGTACAGCCGGTGCTGCTCGAATTGGACCGCGAGGTCGAGGAGGCCGCGGCCTCGCTGGGCGCCGACAACTTCACGATCTTTCGGCTGGTGTTGCTGCCCGCCTTGCTGCCGTCATTGCTTTCCGGTGCGGGGCTGGCGTTTTCGCGGGCCATCGGCGAATACGGCTCGGTGGTGCTCATCGGTGGGGCGGTGCCCGGGGAGACCGAGGTGTCGTCGCAGTACATCCGCACCCTGATCGAGTTCGACGACCGCACCGGTGCGGCCGCCGTTTCGATCGTGCTGCTGGCGATCTCGTTCGTCGTGTTGTTCATTCTGCGCAGCATCGGGTCGCGGGTGGCCAAGCGACAGGAGCTGTCCGAGTGACGCTTTCGCCCGCCGCACGTTACGCGCTCCGATTCCTGGCGCTGGGCTATCTGCTGGTGCTGCTCGTGGTGCCGGTCGGGCTGATCCTCTGGCGCACCTTCGCGCCGGGATTCGGCGCGTTCATCGAGTCGGTCACCACCCCCGCGGCGATCTCGGCGCTTCAGCTCTCGCTGTTGGTGGTGGCGATCGTGGTGCCGCTCAACGTGATCTTCGGGGTCCCAACGGCGTTGGTGCTGGCGCGTAACAAGTTCCGCGGAAAGAGCCTGTTGCAGGCGGTGATCGACCTGCCGTTCGCGGTGTCGCCGGTGGTGGTTGGGGTGGCGCTGATCCTGCTGTGGGGATCGGCCGGGGCGCTGGGGTTCGTCGAGAACGACTTCGGAATCAAGGTCATCTTCGGGCTGCCCGGGATCGTGCTGGCCAGCATCTTCGTCACGGTCCCGTACGTCATCCGCGAGGTCGAGCCGGTGCTGCACGAGTTGGGCACCGACCAGGAGGAAGCCGCGTCGACGCTGGGCTCCAGCGGATGGCAGACGTTTCGGCTGGTCACCTTGCCGTCGATCAAGTGGGGCCTGATGTACGGCATCGTGTTGACCGTGGCCCGCACGCTCGGTGAATACGGCGCGGTGATCATGGTGTCGTCGAACCTGCCGGGCACCTCCCAGACGTTGACGCTGCTGGTGTCGGACCGCTACATGCGCGGCGCCGAATACGGCGCGTATGCCATCTCCACGCTGCTGATGGCGGTGGCGATCGTCGTGCTGATCGCGCAAGTGGTCCTCGACATCCGCCGCGAGAAGACAGCCAAATAGGCTGGAGGAGACATCATGACCAATGCGATCACCGTGCGAGGCGCCAACAAGCGCTACGGCGACTTCGCCGCACTGGACAACGTCGACTTCGACGTGCCGTCTGGCTCCTTGACGGCGCTGCTCGGGCCCAGCGGCTCGGGCAAGTCGACGCTGTTGCGTGCGATCGCGGGCCTGGACCGACCCGACACCGGAACCATCACGATCAACGGCCGTGACGTCACCGACGTGCCCCCGCAACGGCGGGGCATCGGGTTCGTGTTTCAGCACTACGCGGCGTTCAAGCACCTGAACGTGCGGGACAACGTCGCCTTCGGCCTGAAGATCCGCAAGCGGCCGAAGACCGAGATCAAGGAGAAGGTCGACAACCTGCTGGAAGTGGTGGGGCTGGCCGGGTTTCAGACCCGCTACCCGAACCAGCTCTCCGGCGGGCAGCGGCAGCGCATGGCGCTGGCGCGCGCACTGGCCGTGAACCCGGAGGTGCTGTTGCTCGACGAGCCGTTCGGCGCGCTGGACGCCAAGGTGCGTGAGGATCTGCGGATCTGGCTGCGGCGCCTGCACGAGGAAGTGCACGTCACCACCGTGTTGGTCACCCACGACCAGTCCGAGGCGCTGGACGTGGCCGACCGCATCGCGGTGCTCAACCAGGGCCGCATCGAGCAGGTCGGTTCCCCGACAGAGGTTTACGACGAACCCGCCAACGCGTTCGTGATGTCGTTTCTCGGGGCGGTGTCCTCACTGAACGGCAGCCTGGTGCGCCCCCACGACATCCGCGTCGGGCGCAGCCCGGAGATGGCCATCGCGGCAAGCGAGGACTCCGTGGCCACCACCGGCGTCGTGCGGGCCACCATCGACCGAATCGTCATGCTCGGCTTCGAGGTTCGTCTCGAGCTCACCAACGGCGCGACCAACGCCTCGTTCACCGCGCAGATCACCCGCGGGGACGCCGAGGCGCTCGCGTTGAAGGCCGGCGACACCGTCTACGTGCGCGCCACCCGCGTCCCGGCGATCCCGCCCAGCGGCGCGAGCAGTCAGGAAAACCCCCTGCAGAGCGCGGAAATAGGGGATTTCGCGACTGCTCGCGAAGAGTGAATTAAGCCGCCACGCTGGCGGTGCTCAGCGCGTCGAAGCGGTCCAGCACCGTGGCGGCGACGAGATTGTGTGAGCCCAGCGGCTCGGCCATCGGAATACCGTGCGCGGCAGCGTAGTTCGCCACCCGGTCGGTGATGCGGCCGTGTGCCAGGAACCACGGGGCGATCACCAGGCGTCGTGCGCCTCTGGCGCGCAGCGTTCGCGCGGCGTCGTGCACACCGGGGTGCGGACCGGTCGCGAACGCGACTTCGGTGCCCAGCCACCGGGTTCCGGTGTGCAGCTTCTTGGCCACGGCGGCGGTGTGCGCGTTGGCGGTGGCGCTCGACGAACCGACGGCGACCACGATCACCCCGAGGCCGTCGTCGTCGGGCGAGACCCCGCTCTCGGCGAGTCGCTGCCGCAGCACCGACAACAGGGCCGGGTCCTGCCCCAGCACCCCGGCCTGTTCCACGTCGGCCCCGGAGGCTTCGATCACCGAGGGCAGGTCGATGCGCGCATGATAGGCGTCAGCCAGCAGGAACGGCACCACGATTCCGTGCCCGGTCACGCCGGCCAGCACGTCGCTCAGGCTGGGCAGCGCCTTCTCCAAAAACGCCGGGCGCACGTCCAGCCACGGCCGAAGCCGCCGGATCCGCCCGGCAACCGCATGAGTCACCGCCGCCGAGCGCGGATCGACGCTGCCGTGCGCGGTCAGGATGAGCGTCACGAAGCGTGCAGCCCGCACTCGATCTTGCCGGTGCCCGCCCAGCGGCCGCTGCGCGGATCGGCGCCGTCCACGGGCTTGGCCGTGCACGGTGCGCAGCCGATCGACGGATAGCCTTCGTCGACAAGCGGATTGACCAGCACCTCGTTGGCGTCGATGTAGTTCTGCATGTCCTCGTCGGTCCACGCCGCCAGCGGGTTGATCTTCACCAGCCCGAACGCCTTGTCCCAGCTGATCAGCGGTGCGTTCGCGCGCGTCGGCGCCTCCACCCGCCGAATGCCGGTGACCCACGCCGAATATCCGCGCAGCGCCTTGCTCAACGGCTCGACCTTGCGCATCCGGCAGCATTCGTTGGGCGCGCGGGCGAACAGGTCCTTGCCGTAGAGCTCGTCCTGGCGGGCCACCGAGTTCTCCGGGGTGACGTTGACCACGTTCACGTCGTAGACCGCCGCCACGGCGTCGCGGGTGCCGATCGTCTCCGCGAAGTGATAGCCGGTGTCCAGGAACAGCACATCGACCCCGGGTCGCACCTTGGCGGCCAGATCGACGAGCACCGCGTCCTGCATGTTGGACGCCACGATGTAGTTGCCGCGGAAGTTCTCGTCGGTCCAGCGCAGCAGGTCCTCGGCGCCGGCGCCGTCGAGTTCCCTGGCCCCGCGCTCGGCCAGCGCCTGTAAGTCTGTGTCGGACAGCACCTCGGTCACCGCAGATCCGCCTCCTCGGCTCGCATCGCCCACGTAGCGAAACGCTCGCCGTCCTCGCGTTGTTTCACGAAGTTGCGGACCACCCGATCGATGTAGTCGCCGACATCCTTGGACAGCACCTTGTGCTGGCGCAGCTTGCGACCGAACCCGCTGTCCAGACCCAGGCTGCCGCCCAGGTGCACCTGGAACCCCTCCTCGGGCCCGTCGCCGTCGTCGACGATCTGGCCCTTGAAACCGATGTCGGCCACCTGGATGCGCGCGCACGAGTTCGGGCAGCCGTTGAGGTTGATCGTGATCGGCACGTCGAGTTGGGCGTTGATGTCCTCGAGCCGCTTCTCCAGCTCGGGCACCAGGGCCTGCGCGCGGGTGCGGGTCTCGGTGAAGGACAGCTTGCAGAACTCGATGCCGGTGCAGGCCATCAGGTTCTTGCGCCAGTGCGTCGGCTCGGCCGGCAGTCCCAGCTTGGCCAGCCCGGCAGTGAGCTCATCGAGCTTGTCGTCGGCCACGTCCAGAATGATCAGCTTCTGGTAGGGCGTGAACCGCGCACGGTCGGAGCCGGCTTTCTCCATCAGGTCGGCGACCGCGGTCAGGATGGTGCCCGACACCCGGCCGGCGATCGGGGCGACGCCGACGGCGTTGAGACCGTTCTTGAGCTTCTGCACCCCGACGTGGTCGATCGGATGCTTGACCGGTTTGGGCGCCGGTCCGTCGATCAGCGGCCGCTTGAGGTACTCGGTTTCGAGAACTTCGCGGAACTTTTCCGTGCCCCAGTCCTTGACCAGGAACTTCAGCCGCGCCTTGGACCGCAGCCGGCGGTAACCGTAGTCGCGGAACATCGCGGTGACCGCTTCCCAGACGTCGGGAACCTCATCCAGCGGCACCCAGGCGCCGAGCCGTTGCGCCAGCATCGGGTTGGTGGACAGGCCACCGCCCACCCACAGGTCCAGTCCGGGGCCGTGTTCGGGATGGTTCACCCCGATGAACGAGATGTCGTTGACCTCGTGGGCCACGTCCTGCAGGCCCGAGACCGCGGTCTTGTACTTGCGCGGCAGGTTGGAGTACTCGGGGTTGTTGATGTAGCGGCGGACGATCTCGTCGAGCGCCGGCGACGGGTCGAGCACCTCGTCGAGGGAGAGCCCCGCCAGCGGTGAGCCCAGCATGCCGCGCGGGCAGTCGCCGCAGGCCTCGGTGGTCTGCAGCCCGACCTCGTCGAGCCGGCGCCAGATCTCGGGAACGTTCTCGATCTCCAACCAGTGGTACTGCAGGTTCATCCGGTCGGTGATGTCGGCGGTGTCGCGGGCGAACTCGGTGGAGATCTGGCCCAGGGTGCGCAGCGCGGCGGTGGACAGCGCCTTGCCGTCGCAGCGGACCCGCATCATGAAGTATTTGGCTTCCAGCAGATCGGCGTTCTCGTCGCCGGTCCAGGTGCCGTCGTAGCCCTGCTCGCGTTGGGTGTAGAGACCCATCCAGCGGAACCGGCCGCGCAGGTCGGTCTTGTCGATGCCGTCGAAGCCGGTCTTGGCGTAGATGTTGATGATGCGGTCCCGCACGTTGAGCGGGTTGTCGTCCTTCTTGAGCTGCTCGTTGGCGTTGAGCGGTTCGCGGTAGCCGAGCGCCCACTGGCCTTCGGCGCGCGGCTTGCGGGTCGTCTTGGGCTTGGCCTGTGTCTTCGCCTGTGTCATTGGGGGTGGGCTCCTTCGTGGAGCCGGCGTTCGGATCGCGCGTGTCACCGGTGAGCTGACCGGCGGCGCAGATCCGGCGGCCAGCTGGAAGTGATGGTTGGGCTGGGTCCGAAATCAGCGCGTCAGGGCAGACAACAACAGGTACAGACGCGCTTGAAATCGACGTGCCGACGCGCCACCAGCGAGATGCGGGGGAAGATGCGTGCGGCAGTCACGACGCCAATTGTGCCATGAACTATGCGGTGTGCCCTAACCGGGCGATATTTGCGCTCAAGGTGAGCCGAACTCGTCTGGGAAACTGGCCTCATGACCCCCCGAACGGCGCCCGCGGAACTGCCTGGTCTGGCGCTGACGCCAGGCGGCGCGTTCGGCATCTACGTCCACGTGCCGTTCTGCGCGACGCGGTGCGGTTACTGCGACTTCAACACCTACACGCCCGCCGAGCTCGGCGGTGCGAACCCCGCCGGGTTCCTGGCCGGCCTGCGCACCGAGCTGGGGCTGGCCGCCGCACAGTTGGGATCGCCGCCGCCGGTCGACACCGTGTTCGTCGGCGGCGGGACGCCGTCGCTGCTGGGTGCCGCGGGCCTCGCGACGGTCCTGGATGCGATCCGCGAGCATTTCGTGCTGGCGCCCGACGCCGAGGTCACCACCGAAGCCAACCCGGAATCGACCTCGGCGCAGTTTTTCGCGCAGCTGCGCGCCGCGGGGTTCACCCGGGTGTCGCTGGGCATGCAGTCCACGGCCGCGCACGTGCTGGCGGTGTTGGACCGTGTGCACTCGCCCGGCCGCGCGCTGGACGCGGCCCGTGAAGCCCGCGACGCCGGGTTCGAGCACGTCAACCTCGATCTGATCTACGGCACGCCGGGGGAGAGCGACGACGATCTGCTGCGCTCGGTGGAGGCCGCCGTCGACGCCGGCGTCGACCACGTCTCCGGGTACGCGCTGGTGGTCGAGGACGGCACCGCGCTGGCGCGGCGGGTGCGCCGCGGCGAGTTGTCCCCACCCGACAACGACGCGCTGGCCCACCGGTACGAGATGCTCGATGCGCGGCTGTCGGCGGCCGGCTTCACGTGGTACGAGGTGTCGAACTGGTGTCGGCCCGGCGGCGAGTGCCGACACAACCTTGGCTACTGGAACGGCGGGCAGTGGTGGGGTGCCGGGCCCGGTGCGCACGGCTTCGTGGGCGCGATCCGGTGGTGGAATGTCAAGCACCCCAACGCTTATACGCAGTTTCTGGCCGACGGTCAGCTCCCGGTGGCCGACTA
This sequence comes from Mycolicibacterium pulveris, assembly GCF_010725725.1. Classification (NCBI taxonomy): domain Bacteria; kingdom Bacillati; phylum Actinomycetota; class Actinomycetes; order Mycobacteriales; family Mycobacteriaceae; genus Mycobacterium; species Mycolicibacterium pulveris. Next base: position 4,246,189 of record NZ_AP022599.1, read on the forward strand.
CGAGCTGCTCGGCGACGGCGTCCGCCACATCGAGGACGTCATGCTGCGCGTGCGGTTGCGTGACGGGCTGCCGGTGGCGCTGTTGAGCAAGACCGAACGGCGCCGGGCCGCCACGGTCGTCGAGGACGGGTTGGCGACCCTGGTGTCCGAGCGGCTGGTGCTCACCGACCGCGGGCGGCTGCTGGCCGACGCGGTGGTGCGCGAGCTGCTGGACTGAGCGTCCGCCACGCGTTCACCCGTCGGTGTAGCTCGGGGCCCTAGACTGCGCCGTATGGATCGTGACAACTTGCGGCAGCCCCTGCGCGTGGCGAAATTGCGGGACGAGGTGGTGACGCCCGGGCAACCGTGGCGTTATCTCGAGGTGGTCGAGGAGACCGGGTCCACCAACGCCGACCTGCTCGCCCGCGCCGAGGCGGGCGGGGACATCGACGGGGTGGTCTTGATCGCCGAACATCAGACCGCCGGGCGTGGCCGCATGGGCAGGACCTGGTCGGCGGCCCCGCGCGCGGCGATCCTGCTGTCGGCAGGCGTGCCCGTTGGGGACGTGCCGGTCGCCCACTGGGGCTGGCTGCCACTGGCCGCCGGGGTCGCGGTGGTCGATGCGGTGGCGGCCGAAACCGACGTCCGACCCGGGCTCAAGTGGCCCAACGACGTGGTGCTCGGCGACCGCAAGCTGGCGGGCATCTTCACCCAGGTGACCGAGCCGAGAACCGCGGTCATCGTCGGGATCGGCCTCAACGTGACGCTGAGCGCCGAGGAGGCGGGCGATCCGGTGGCGGTGTCGCTGCTCGACGCGGGCGTGGCGGCGCCCGATCGCGACCGGCTGGTGAGCGCGCTGCTGTCCGAACTCGGCAGGCGCGTCATCGCCTGGCGTCGCGCCGGTGGCTACGACGAGCAGTTGGTCAACGACTACCGCGCCAAGAGCACGACGATCGGTGCGACCGTCTCCGCGACACTGCCCGGTGACCGCACGCTCGTCGGCACGGCGCAGTCGATCGACCACGAGGGGCGCCTCGTCCTCGACTGCGGCACCGAAACCGTCGCGCTGTCGGCCGCCGACATCGTGCACGTGCGCCCGCACGACGGCACCGCACGCTGACGGTGAGAGCATGATGCCATGGCTGCCATAGATTCGACCCCCGTCTCCACGGTCATCGGCGACCCGGTCGCACGCATCCCGGCCGACGCCACGATCGCCGACGCCGCCAAGGCACTGGCCGAAGGCGAATTCGGGGCCGTTGTCGTGGGTGACGAGGAGTCGCCCGTCGCGCTGCTGAGCGAGCGCGACGTCATGCGAGTCGTCGCTTCCGGTCAGGACCCGGCCGCCGTCCGGGCCCGCGACGTCGCCGCCAAAGATCTGGTCTGGTGTGACGCCAACGCCACCGTCCAGGAGGTGGCGATCCGGATGATGGACCGCTACATCCGGCACATCCTCGTCAAGCAGGACGGCAAGCTGGCCGGCATCGTGTCGGCCCGTGACCTGCTCGGCGTCTACTGCAGCGACACCGATCTCGACTAGTTCGGCGGAACAGGCGGGGCGCACGGCCGCCGTACCTGTCCGCCGAACGTGGGTTACCCGCACACTTTTCGCGCGCTGCCGTGGCACGAGCCCACACTCGGCGCGCGGGGGTGCACGACCGCCGTACCTGTCGGCCGAACGTGGGTTACCCGCACGGCTTTTTGGCGTTTGCCGTGGCACGAGCCCACACTCGGCGTCAACATTGACGGGTGAGCGAGCCCGACCAGGCCGCACTGCTGCGCGCGATCCACGACGCGCACAGTCAATCGTTGCTGCGCTATGTCCTGCGGCTCACCCGGGGAGACATGCCGTTCGCCGAGGATGTGGTGCAGGAGTCGCTGCTGCGGCTGTGGCGTAAACCCGAGGTGCTGGCTCAGCCGAGCGAGTCGGTTCGCGCCTGGCTGTACACCGTCGCCCGCAACCAGGTGATCGACGACCGGCGCAGCGCGCGGTTCGGCCGTGAACTACAGACCGACACCGTGCCCGAGCCGCCGTCGGCCGACGCGATCGGCCCGGCGGTCGACAAATGGGTGCTCGCCGACGCGCTGAAGTCGCTGAGCCCCGAGCACCGCACCGCGGTGGTGCGCGCCTACTACCTCGGTCAGACCGTCGCCGACATCGCCGAGCAGGAAGGCATTCCCGCCGGCACTGTCAAGTCCAGGCTGCACTACGCCCTGCGGGCATTACGAGATGCGTTGCACGAGAAGGGGGTCGTCTCATGACCGACCGAACGCCCGACGACAATCTCGCCGAGTGGGACGCCGCCTATGTGCTCGGCGCGTTGAGCCTTGACGAGCGTCGCATCTACGAAGACTATCTGGCCGCCAACCCGCAGGCCCTCGCCGAACTCACCGACCTCGCCGAAATGCCGGGAATTCTCGGCGCGCTCAGCCGCGAGGAGGCGCTGGAGCTGGCCGGCCTCGCCGACGAGGCCGCCACGGACGGCCGGGACAACGTGACCTCGTTGGCTCGGGCGGCGGCCGAGCGTCAGCGCCGGTCCCGACGCACAGTGCTGGCGACGGCGGTCGCCGCGGCCGCCGCGCTGGCGATCATCGGGGGCGTGGTGGGGGCCACCGTGTTCCCGCGCACCGAGTCGGTGCAGACGGTGGCGATGGCCCCGATGCAGCCCGGCCAGCGCGAGGGGTTGACCGCTCAACTCGCGGTCACCGAGAAGCAGTGGGGCACCGAGCTGACCTGGTCCTGTGAATACACCAAGGACTGGGCGCGCGACGTCGCGAGCTACGACATCGTCGTGACGAGCCGCGACGGCACGCAGACGGTCGTCGGGTCCTGGCGACCCGCCGGTGACGAGTCGACCGGGTTGTCGGCGGCCACCAGCATTCCGACCTCGGAGATCCAGACCGTCGACATCAGGGTGTCCGGCGACGACGAGCCGCTGGCCGTCAAGACGCTCTAGGAACCTCGCGCGCCGCGAGCGTGAGCGGCACCACCCGTCACCCGCTGGCCATAGCTCCCCACTATCGCCCGGGCTGTGCGAACATGAGCGCCATGGCGCGTGGCTACTTAGGCAAGGCTATCCAGACTACTGGGGCTGGCGGTGCCCGTCGGACTCTTTCGTGAGCTCAGCCCCCGAACCCATCGCGATCGTCGGCATCGGGTGCCGGCTGGCAGGCAACATCAGCACACCGAGCCAGCTGTGGCGCTTCCTGCTGGAGGGCGGCAGCGCGGTCAATGAGGTGCCCGCCGAGCGGTGGGAGCCCTACCTGCGCCGGGATCCGCGCAACGCCGCGGTGCTGCGCGAGGTGACCCGCCTCGGCACCTTCCTCGACGACCTGGCCGGCTTCGACGCGGAGTTCTTCGGGGTCTCCCCGCGCGAGGCGGAACTGATGGATCCCCAGCAGCGGCTGGCCCTGGAGGTCAGCTGGGAGGCCCTCGAACACGCCGGGGTGCCGCCGAAGTCGTTGGCGGGCAGCGACACCGCGGTGTTGATGGGGGTCAACTCCGACGACTACGGCAAGTTGGTGATGGAGGACCTGCCCGGCATCGAAGCGTGGACCGGGATCGGCACGTCGCTGTGCGGGATCGCCAACCGGGTGTCGCACCTGCTCGATCTGCGCGGCCCCAGCGTCGCGCTGGACGCCGCCTGCGCCGCGTCCCTGGTCGCCGTGCACCAGGCCTGCCAGATGCTGCGTGCGGGGGAGACGTCGTTGGCGCTGGCCGGTGGGGTCAGCGCGCTGATCGGCCCGGGGCTGACCCGGGTGCTCGACGTCGCCGGAGCCACCGCCCCCGACGGCCGATGCAAGACGTTCGACGCCGCCGCCGACGGATACGGCCGCGGCGAAGGCGCGGGGGTGGTGGTGCTCAAGCGGCTCAGCGACGCCCTGCGCGACGGCGACCACGTCTACGCGGTCGTCCGCGGAGGTGCGGTCGCACAGGACGGCCGCACCGTCGGCATCATGTCCCCCAACGGTGACGCGCAGGCCGACTTGTTCAGGCACGCATGCGAATCCGCCGATATCCCGCCGTCGAGCGTCGATTTCGTCGAAGCGCACGGCACCGGAACCCCGACCGGTGACCCCACCGAGGTCCGCGCGCTGTCTTCGGTTTACGGCGTCGACCGCCCCGCCGATGCACCGTGCCGCATCGGATCGGTCAAGCCCAACGTCGGGCACCTCGAGGGCGGCGCGGGAGTGGTCGGCCTCGTCAAAGCCGCCTTGGCGCTTCATCATCGGGTGATCCCACCGACGGCGGGTGTGCAGAAGCTGACTCCCGCCGTCGACTGGGAGAACAGCGGGCTGCGCGTGCCGACGGAAGCCGAGGCGTGGGAGCGGACCGGCGGTGCGCCGCGTCGGGCAGCGGTGTGCAGCTACGGCTACGGCGGCACCATCGCCCACGTCCTGCTCGAGGAAGCACCCGGCGGCTCTGGTGGAAACCACACTGGAAATATGCTGTCACCCAAGGTGATACCGCTGTCAGCGCGGTCATCGGCACGGCTGGGCATGCAGGCCAAGGCGCTGGCGGACCGCCTGCGCACCGGTGATCACCAGCTGGAGCGGGTGGCGGCCACCCTGTGGTTGAGGCGCTCGCACGAGCCGGTCAGGGCGGCGGTGGTGGCCGAGTCCGTCGACGACGTCGTGGCCGGACTGGATGCGGTGGCCGAGGGGGTGCCCGCCCCTGGTGTGGTGACTGGCCCGGTGCTGCCCGGCGCCGCCGACGGCGCGGTGTGGGTGTTTTCCGGGCACGGCTCGCACGGGTCGGGCATGGGCAGACAGCTGCTTTCCGACGAGCCGGCGTTTGCCGCGGTCATCGACGCGATCGACCCGGTGTTCGGTCGTGAGCTCGATTTCAGTGCGCGCGAGGCGCTTTCCTCGGGACAACTGGGCGGCACCGACCGCGTGCAGGCGCTGACATTCGCCATGCAGGCCGGCCTTGCCGCGGTGCTTCGCCAACGTGGTGCGGCACCGGCCGCGGTGATCGGGCACTCGGTGGGGGAGGTCGCCGCCTGCGTCGCAGCGGGGGTGTTCGATCTGACGGTCGGCGCCGCCGTGGCGTGCTACCGCGCGCGCGGATTCCGAACGGTGATGGGCCAGGGCGCGATGGCGTTGGTGCGCCTGCCGTTCGAGGAGGCCGAACGGCGGCTGCAGGGACGCGCCGATGTGGTCGCCGCGATCAGCGCGTCACCGGTGTCGACGGTGGTGTCCGGCGCGGTGGCCGCGGTCGACGAGATCTGCCGTGACTGGTCCGACGAGGGTGTGATGGTGCGCCGGGTCAACACCGACGTCGCGTTTCACAGCCCGGCCATGGACGCGCTCACCGCCGAACTGAGCCGGCTCACGGGCGGGTTGCCGGCCCCGCGGCCGGCCGAAATCCCGCTGTACACCACGGCGTTGGCAGATCCGCGATCCAGCGCTCCTCGCGACCACCGCTACTGGCCGGTGAACCTGCGCGATCGGGTGCGCTTCGCCGAGGCAGTCGCCGCCGCCGCCGAGGACGGTCATCGGCTGTTCCTCGAGGTGTCCGCTCATCCGGTGGTGGCCCACTCGGTCGTCGAAACGCTGCTGCACGCTGGGATCGAGGAGCACGCCGCCGTCCCCCTGCTGCGCCGGGACCGGCCCGAGCGGCTCGCGCTGGGCACCGCGCTGGCCACCCTGCACTGCCACGGCGCGCCCGTCGACCCCGGTATCGACGCGTCGGCGCCGTGGGCGGACGATCTGCCCGTCACCCAATGGCGGCATCGCAGGTTCTGGCGCACGCCGACGCCTCCGCCCGGCGGCTGCGGGGTGCACGACGTGGACACCCACACCCTGCTCGGCGGCGCGATGGAGGTGACCGGTCCCGTCGCCGCCCGCATGTGGCAGACCCGGCTGGACATCGCCAGCAGGCCCTATCCCGGGGATCATCCGGTGCAGGGCACCGAAATCGTTCCCGCCGCAGTCATTTTGAACACGTTCTTGGCCGCGGCCGACGGCAGAGGGCTCGACGACGTCCGGTTGCGTACCCCGGTCGCTCCCGGCCGTCCACGCGACGTGCAGGTGGTGCTGCAGGACCGTGCCCTGACACTGTCGTCACGGGTGCTGGACGACGGCGCGGAGGATGGCGGGTGGCTGACCCACACCAGCGCGGTGACCGCCGCAGATGAAACCTGCGGAGAACACGCCGCGTTCGATCTGTCGGCCGCCAGGAAGCGTTGTGCCCAGCCCTTGCCCGCCGACCACGTCGTGGACACGCTGGCGTCGCTGGGCGTGGCCGCCATGGGATTCGACTGGCAGAACCTTGAACTGCGCCAGGGTGAGGGGGAGCTGCTCGTCCGCGTGGCGGCGGACAAGGCGGGCGCGGTGCCGGCCACCTGGGCGGCGCTGCTGGACGCGGCCACGTCGGCGGCCTCGACGGTGTTCGACGGCCCGCCGCGGCTGAGGATGCCCGCCCGCATCGAGCGCGTCCGGGTGCACGGTCGCCCACCGGCGGTGGCCGTTCTGCACATTCGGCGGCGCCCGCACACCACGACGACCGATGTGCTGATCGCCGACGAGTCCGGGGCGATTCGCGCCTCACTGCTCGGAATGTCGTTCGAAGAACTGGAAAGTCCTGCGGGCAGTGACCTTTCGCGGATGCTGCACGAGGTGAGCTGGCATCCCGTGCCGGTTGACGACGACGACCGACCCAGCGCGGTGCTCATCGTCGGCGGCGACGACGGCACCGCCGACTCGGTGCGCCGCGATTTGGCCGCGGCCGACGTCCCGCACGCCAGGTGCGCCGATCCGAGCGACATGGACGCCGCGATCCTCGACCGTGACGCCGTGGTGCTGGTTCTTCCCAGCGCGTCCGATCCGCCCGCCGAGGCGGTCGACCTCACCGTGCGAACGCTGCGCCGTTTGCTCGACTCCAGAGCCCCCGCGCGGATGTGGGTGCTCACCCAGCGCGTTCACGAAGGCACCAATGTGGCGCATGCGCCGCTGTGGGGCCTGGCGCGGGTGGCCGCCGCCGAGCATCCCGACGTGTTCGCAGGGGTGCTGGATGTGGCAGACGCGAGACTTCCAGTGGCAGTGCTGGCTTCGCGCCTTGGGCACCCGGTGGTGGTCATGCGCGACGGTGTCGGGTCTGCCGCGCGGTTGAAGCACGCCAGCCCGGGGGCCGGCACCCCGTTGCAGTGCTCGGCGGGCGGCACTTACGTCGTCACCGGCGGCACCGGCGCACTGGGCCTGCGCATGGCGCAACGCCTCGCCGACGTCGGGGCGCGACGACTGCTGCTGCTGTCGCGCTCCGGCATGCCGGACCGTTCTGAATGGCGCGATGCGGGCGACTCGGAGGTGGTCCGCGCCGTCGCCGCCCTCGAGGAGCGCGGGGTGTGGGTGCGCGTCGCGCCCATCGACATCGGCGCACCGGGGGCGGCCGACAAGCTGCGCGACGCGTTGTGCGACCTGCCGCCGGTCCGCGGCGTCATCCATGCGGCCGGTGTGGAAGCCGGTGCGCTGCTGGTCAACACCACACAGCGGGACTTCGCGGCGGCGATGCACCCGAAGGTCGACGGCACCCTGACATTGCACGAGGTGTTCCCGCCGGGGCAGTTGGACTGGATGGTGTTGTTCTCGTCGTGCGGCTACTTGGCGGGCTTCCCCGGCCAGGGCGCGTACGCCTGCGCGAACTCGTTCCTCGACGTGATGGCCCGGCACCGCAGGCGCCTGGGCGATCGCACGGTGAGCGTGGCGTGGACGGCGTGGCGGGGGATGGGCATGGGCTCCACCTCAGGTTTCATCGCGGCGCAACTCGATGCTCTGGGCATGGGCACCATCGGACCCGACGAGGCGGTGCGGGCACTGGACCTGGCTATGCGCGCTGATCGGGCGAACATCGTTGTGCTGCCGGTGCTTCCGGCGGCAGCATCGGTGCCGATGTTCGCCGACGTGGCACCGGCAGAGGTTGCCGAGCCGGCTACGGACGAACCGTCGCCGACCACCTTCATCGGTGCGGACGGTGCACCGGATCCGCAGCGCATCGCCGAGCACGTGATCGCCGCGGTCGCATCCCAACTCGGGTTGTTCGAAGGCGATGTCGACGCCGGCGTCCCGCTGGTGGAGATCGGGGTCGACTCGATCATGACCGTCGGCCTGCTGCGCCGACTCGAGAAGCAGACGGGGTTGTCCCTGCCCCCGACGCTGTTGTGGGAGCACCCGACCGCGGACGCGATCTCCGCGAGGATCGCCGAATTGCTCAGTTCGACGCAGGCGTCTGTCGAAGCGGTCGAAGTGTCCTGATTCGCTCGGTCAGCGACTTCCCTGGAGTCAGCCCGGGCCGACTGAACCAGGCGTGACGAAGGTCGGGGTGATCTCCGGGTTCCGAATTGGCGGCAGCGGCGGCGCCGGGTTCTGCGTGGCTTCACCAGGACGGGGCGCCATCCCCGGCGGAGTGGGCTGAGCGGACTGTTCGGCGGGAGGAGCAACACAGCCCTGCGAATCGGTCCAAATACCGCCGTTGAGAACGCAGCAATCGATCACGGCCCGGTTGTATTGCTCGAGCGTGATCTGGCCGGATTGATACTTCTGACCGTTCAAGACGACACAATCGTCGTAGTTGGCGACGTCCCACTCTCGGGGTTCGGCGCAGGCGTTTGGCGGTTCTCCGACGGCGCCGCCGGTGACCGTGGTGGCGGCAGCGATTAATCCTGCGGCAGCGAGATGACGCGCGTGGCCGGTTGCGGTTGTCATGTTGACCCTCGATTCGATCTGAAGGTGGCCTAGACACCGGGCCCCGCACCGGGGAGAAGGTCTCCGTTGTTCGTGAGTGCTGCATCAATAGCGTCCTCTTGATTGGACGCCGGCTCAAGCATTCGCGAAATTCTGAGGCAGGAGCGCAATCCGCGTCCGCGACGAATGTGTCGCCAAAACTCACATCGCAGACGTCCGTTCGCGGATACTGGCGGTCGGTGGAGGCGACATCGATTCAGGACCGGCTTTTTCCGACCATGACCTGCTTCGGTTGTGGACCGGCCAACCCTCGCGGTCTCCAACTCAAGAGTTATGTCGCAGACGGGCATGTCACCGCGACCTTCATGCCATGGTCCGAACACGACAACGGCTTGGGTTTCCTCAACGGCGGCATCATCGCCACCCTGCTCGACTGCCACTCTGCCGCTGGTGTCATGAACGAGGCCGCGCTCCAAGGATGGGAGGCGCCGCCCGGGGCCCTGCTGCCGTTCGTGACCGCCGGCATCGACGTCCGTTATCTGCGTCCCAGCCCACTTGACAGGACGGTCGAGTTGCGCGCCGTCATCGTCAAATCAACCGAACCTGAAATCGTCTGTGATGCCGAACTGCTGTACGACGGCAAGACCCGCGCCACGGGTCATGCGGTCTGGAAACGCTGGCGACTACGGTGATTTCGTTCGCAAGTATTGCCCGACCCACCTCACCGAGCGCGATGTCACCCGGTGCTCCGACGGCACATGTATTCAATGGACTGCGCAGCCGGCACCGATGGAAGACCTTCGGGAAACTCCATCTCGCGGGCGTAGGCAACTCTAGACTGTCAGCAGCGAACATCCGGGCGGCGACATGGAACGATTCACACACGACGACATCCCCGCGGTGATCGAGGGCGACGGCGTGGACTTCCGCAGCCAAAAGGCTGGGGTGATGTCGATCGCATGGGTTAGGTTGGCGGCCGGCACCGATCTGCGGCCAGCCCTGGTGGGGCTCGATGACGACCTCTGTCAGTGCCCCCATTGGGGCTACATGCTCAGCGGCCAGCTGCGGATGCATACCCGTGAAGGAGAACACACCTATGGCGCCGGGGACGCGTTCTACTGGGCTGCGGGGCACGCGCCCGAGGCGATAACGGATTGTGAATACGTCGATTTCTCGCCCACCGAGAGTATCAAGCCAGTACTCGATCACCTCACGGGCGCAGGCGGCTGACATGCCGAAGCCCTTTCAGGCCGTCGAACCCTCTACTCAATACCCTTTAAGCCGGTTGTATTCGTTCTGAGATAAGGGATCTCGCCAACGTCAGGTCAACCGTTCGTCGTGGGAGATGCGGAGGGTGCTATGGACATCAATGGCGCGACGGCGGTGGTGACAGGCGCTGCCGGTGGCCTCGGTGGTGCGATTGCCCGTGTCCTGAACGCCCGTGGCGCTCGCCTGCTCCTCACCGACAGGCGGGAAGAAGCCCTCAAATCTCTGGCGTCGCAGTTGAATGGGGCCGAGATCCTCGTTTGCGATCTGGCGGATTCCGCCCAGGTCGCCGAGCTGTCCGCTCGCTTGGCCGACACCGATATTGTGGTCTCAAACGCGGCGTTACCGGCTACCGGCAAGCTCGAGGACTTCACGCCCGAGCAACTCAACCGAGCGCTCGACGTGAACCTGCGAGTACCGATGCTCATGACACAGCAGTTGCTGCCGGGGATGCTGCAACGCAGGCGTGGCCACTTCGTCTACATCTCATCGATCGCCGGCAAACTGCCCAGCGCCCGCGTACCCATCTACTCGGCCACAAAGGCCGGGCTGCGCGGCTTTTGCGGATCGCTTCGCCAGGACCTTCACGGGTCTGGAGTAGGCGCATCGGTCGTATTCCCCGGAACGATGACAGACGCCGGCCTTTTGGCCGACGCTGGCCTACCGGCCACGCCCGGCACGAAGGGAACGTCGTGCGACTTCGTTGCGCATCGCGTCATCGCCGCTATCGTGAAGAATCTGGGCGAAGTCGATGCGGCCGAGCTGCCCATCCGCATCATGGCGAGGTTCGGCGGCATGGCGCCCGAACTGGCCGCGCGCCTCGCGCGGAGGAAGGATTCCGTCGCGTGGGGCGACCAGGTGACCGAGGGGCTGCGTCACCTCCGCTGAGTTGCTCTGCGTGAGAATGTACTTGCCGCAGTCGGTCTGACTGGGTGCCGCACCCCGATGCCGCGGCCAGCCGGGCCGAGAAGTGACGACGCACCTCAACCGGTCAGCTGGGCCACCACCTTCTTCTTGTCCACCTTGCCGACCGCGGTCTTAGGCAGCGACGGCATCGGGGCGAGCATGTCCGGACGGCAGTGCGCCGACACCCCGCGCTCGTCGAGGAACTGGTTGAGCTCGGCGAGCGTGATCGGGGCGCCCTTGAAAACAACCGCTGCACAGATCTTTTCGCCGAGGTACTCGTCGGGTACGGCGACGGCGGCCGCCGTGTAGATCGCGGGATGGGCGAAAAGATGCTCTTCCAGGTCGGACGCCGACACCGTCTCGCCGCCGCGGTGAATGACGTCCTTGATGCGGCCGGTGACCTCCACGTAGCCCGCCAGCGGGCCGTCGTCGAAGATCCGTACCCGGTCGCCGGTTCGATAGAACCCGTCGGGGCTGAACGAGCGCGAATTCGCCTCGGCGGCGCGGTAATAGCCGTTGAGGGTGTATGGCCCGCGCACCAGCAGCTCACCCTCCTCGCCCGGGGCGACCGGCGCACCGGCGTCGTCGACCACCAGCATCTCGTCGTGCGGTGACATCGGCCGACCCTGCGTGTTGAGCACGATGTCGACGGAGTCGCCCAGGCGGGTGAAGTTGAGCATGCCCTCGGCCATGCCGAAGATCTGCTGTAGACCCGGGGTCAACCCCTCGAGGATGTAGCGCGCCTCGTCGGCGGTCATCCGGGACCCGCCGACCTGCACCAGACGTAACGACTTGGGCAACACCGGTTCCCACTCGCAGGCTTGTGTCCACATCTTGGCCAGGGCATTGACGAGGCCGGTCACGGTGATGTTGTGCCGGTCGATCAGTGCGAACGCCGACTCGGGGCTGGGGTCGGTGGTGAACACCGACGCTGCGCCGACCGTCATCGATCCGAGCAGGCCCGGGCAGGCCAGCGGGAAGTTGTGACCGGCGGGCAGCACCACGAGGTAGACGTCCTCGGCGGTGAGCCCGCACTCTCGAGCGCTGCCGATCGCGTTGTAGACGTAGTCGTTGTGCGTGCGTGGAATGAGCTTGGGTAGCCCGGTAGTGCCGCCGGACACCAGCAGCAGCGCGGGCAGATCGGGGTCGACCGGTGCGGGTTCGCTTATGTCCCCGTCGAAATCGTGCAGCTGCGACCAGGATTGGAAGCTGCCCGGCTCGCCGTGAACGAACACATGACGCAGCGCCGGATGATCGCTGACCAGACCCGCGGCCATCTCCCGGTAGTCGAATCCGGCGACCACGTCGGGGATGATCAACCCCACCGCCCCGCTGACCTCGGCGAAGTGGCCGAGCTCCGCGGAGCGGTGTCCCGACAGACACATCACCGGCACAGCGCCCGCGCGCAGCAGGCCGAACAGCGCGACCGCGAACTCACAGGTGTTCGGAAGCTGCAGCAGCACCCGGTCGCCTGGCGCGATGCCGCGGTCGGTCAGTGCCGCGGCGATGCGGGCGGCGCGCGTGTCAAGTTCGGCGAACGTGTAGGTGACGTCCGCGTCGATCACCGCGTGCCGGTCGGGCCACCTGTCGGCCGCGTCCGTGAGGATCGAATCGAGCCGGCGATCGGTCCAGTAGCCCTGTTCGCGGTATTTCTCGGCACGGTCGCGGGGGAATGGCACGAAACCTGTGGCCAGGTCGCCGAAGTCGGTTCGCTGAGGCGTGAAACCGGTGCTCATGGAGGATGTGGCCCCTCTGGTAGGTATGTGCGGTGCCTCGAATATAAGGTAGCCTCCACCGAGTTAGTTAGGGCAGCCTTCACTAATTTGGAGGATCGAGTGGGTAACGCGGCGACGAGTTCCGAGACCGTCCGCAAGGAGGTAGCCGAACTCCTCGGGGTCAGCCCCGACGCCGTCGACCCGGACTCCGACTTGATCGCCTCCGGTCTCGACTCCATCCGGATGATGTCGCTGTCCGGTCGCTGGCGTAAGCAGGGCATCGACGTCAACTTCGCCGCGTTGGCGCAGAACCCCACCGTCGCGGCGTGGTCGGCGCTGGTCGCCGAGCGCACCGCCGACGCCGACACCGGCGCGGCCACAGCGCATCCCGGCGATCCCGATGTCGCCGCCGACGACGCGTTTCCGCTCGCGCCGATGCAGCACGCGATGTGGCTGGGTCGCAACGAAGACCAGGAACTCGGCGGGGTGGCGGCGCACCTGTACGTGGAATTCGACGGCGTCGGCGTCGATCCGGAGCGGCTGCGCGCGGCGGCTGCGAAACTCGTTGCGCGCCACCCGATGCTTCGCGTGGAGATCCTGCCCGACGGCACGCAGCGGATAGGAAACCGCGGGCTGCCCGTGACCGTGTACGACCTGCGCGACCTCGAAGAGAACGCGGTGGCGCAGCGCCTCGACGCCATCCGGGACGAGAAGTCGCACCAGATCCTCGACGGCGACGTGCTGGAACTGAGCCTGTCGCTGTGCCCGGGCGGACGCACCCGCCTGCACGTCGACATGGACATGAACGCCGCCGACGCGGTGAGCTATCGCAAGTTCATGGCCGATCTCGCGGTGTTCTACCGCGGCGGTGAGCTGGCGGAACTGGGCTACACCTATCGGCAATACCGTGACGCGCTCACCGCCTCGGACACCGGCCCGTCCGAAGAGGACGTGCAGTGGTGGGCCGAACGCCTGCCGGATCTGCCGGAACCGCCTGCGCTGCCGCTGGTTCCGCCCGCCGAGCGAAAGGATCCGCGACGCAGCGTACGGCTCTGGCACATTTTCGATGTCCCGACCCGAGATGCTCTGTTCGCCGCCGCCCAGCGCCGCGGGCTCACGCCGGCGATGGCCGTCGCGGCGTCCTATTCCAACGCGTTGGCACGGTGGGCGACCAACTCGCGCCTTCTGCTCAACCTGCCGATGTTTGGCCGCGAACCGTTTCATCCCGACGTCGAGAAGCTGGTCGGGTGCTTCACCTCGTCGCTGATGCTCGACATCGATCTCACGCACACCCGCACCGCCGCGGAGCGCACCCGGGCGGTTCAGGAGACGTTGCACCGCACCGCGGCACATTCCAGTTACTCGGGTCTGTCGGTGCTGCGCGATCTGGGCCGGCACCGCGGTACACCGACGCTGGCGCCGATCGTGTACACCAGCGCGATCGGCCTCGGCGATCTGTTCGCGGGGGAGGTGACCGATCAGTTCGGCGTGCCGGTGTGGACGATTTCACAAGGCCCACAGGTGCTTCTGGACGCACAGGCCACACCGCTGGCGACCGGGCTGATGATCAACTGGGATGTTCGCATCGACGCGTTCCGCCCCGGCGTGGCCGAGGCGATGTTCGCCTACCACATCGCCGAACTAGCCCGGCTCGCCAGCGACGACGCGGCATGGGACGCGCCGGATCCGCCCGCGGTGCCGCCGCGGGCCCGCTCGGTCCGCGACGCCCTCAACGCCACGACCGCACCGCCCAGCGGGGAAGCGTTGCACGACGGGTTCTTTCGCTCGGCGCAGGCGACGCCCGACGCCCCGGCGGTGCTCGGACGCGACCGCCAGCTCAGCTACGGCGAGCTGCGCAGGCAGGCGCTCTCCGTCGCTGAGACGTTGCGCGACAACGGGGTGAGGCCGGGCGACCTGGTCGCGCTGGTCGGACCGAAGTGCGCCGAGCAGATTCCCGCGGTGCTGGGCATCTTGGCCTCTGGTGCGGCATATCTGCCGATCGGCGCGGACCAACCGGCGGACCGGGCCGCGCGCATCCTGGACTCCAGCGGTGTGGCGGCCGTGCTGATGTGCGGCGACGCCCAACCGGGTGCGGGTCTGCCGCAGGTACCGACCTTCGCCGTGGCCGCCGCGCTCGGTCGCGACGCGGATGCCGACCCCGCCGTGGACCCCTCGGCGTTGGCGTACGTGCTGTTCACCTCGGGCTCGACCGGGGAACCCAAGGGCGTCGAACTGACCCACGACGCGGTGATGAACACCGTCGAGTTCCTCAGCGAACACTTCGATCTCGGACCGGGCGACCGCAGCCTGGCGTTGGCCTCACTGGAAGCCGACATGTCGGTGCTGGAGATCTTCGCGATCCTGCGGGCGGGCGGCACGGTCGTCGTGGTTGACGAGCAGCAGCGCCGCGACCCCGACAGCTGGGCGGACCTGATCGAGCAGCACTCCGTCACCTTCTTGAACTGGATGCCGGGCTGGCTGGACATGCTGCTGAACGCCGGCGACGCGCGGTTGTCGAGCCTGCGGGTGGTGCTTCTCGGTGGCGACTGGGTGCGGCCGGAACTCGTCGCGGCCCTGCGCAATGCCGTGCCGGGGGTGCGGGTAGCCGGGCTGGGCGGGGCGACCGAGACGGCGGTGCACGGAACGCTGTGCGAGGTCGATGGGGAGCCGCTGTCGCACTGGACCTCGGTGCCCTACGGCACACCGTTTCCCAACAACGCGTGCCGGGTGGTCGCCGCCGACGGCTCGGACTGCCCGGACTGGGTGCCGGGTGAGCTGTGGTTCTCCGGGCGCGGCATCGCGCGCGGATACCGTGGCCGCGAGGATCTGACCGCCGAGAAGTTCGTCGAGCACGACGGCCAAACCTGGTACCGTACCGGCGATCTCGTGCGCTACCTGCCGGACGGAACGCTGGAGTTCCTCGGCCGCATGGACCATCGGGTCAAGCTCAGCGGATATCGGATCGAACTGGGGGAGGTCGAGGCGGCGCTCAAGCGGGTCGCGGGCGTCGAAGCCGCCGTCGCCGCGGTGATATCCGGCGAGCGCGACGTGCTGGCGGCATTGGTGCGCGCCACGGATCCCGGCGTCGATACGGACGCCGTCGCGACGCGCATGGCCGAACTGGTTCCCGCGCACATGGTTCCGAAGGTCATCGTGGTGACCGACCGGATACCGTTCACGCTGGCGGGCAAGATCGATCGTGCCGCGGCCGAACGGCAACTGGCCGACGCCGAGATGCCCGCGGAACACGCCTACCGGGCACCGACGAGCCCGCTGGAGTCGGCGCTGGTCGCGATCGTCGCCCGGGTCTTGGGCGTCGACGCGGGGCGGGTCGGCGTCGACGACGACTTCTTCGCCCTCGGCGGGGATTCGCTGTTGGCGACCCATGTCGTTGCCCGGGTTCGCGATTGGCTGGACACGTCGTCGATGATGGTCACCGACATGTTCGCCGCACGAACGATCGCGAAGCTGGCCGAGCGCCTGCGTGAGCGCGAACCCGACGGCGAGCGCCCCGACGCGGTGGCCGAGGTGTACCTGGACGTCGCGCAGATGGACAGCGCCGAGGTGCTCTCCGAACTCGGCTAGCCCCGAATCGCTGGCGCCGAGATCGACGAAATGGTCGCAAATATGCGAGAGAATCCACCATTTCGTCGATTTCGGCGAAGAAACTAGAGCAGGGCCGCAGCCAGTCGGCGCCACTGCTCGCGCGGGAATTCCCTCGGGTCGGCGGTCAGCACCTGCACACACACGTGGTCGGCGCCTGCTTCGCGATGCTCGCTGACGCGGGCCCGCACGGCATCCTCGTCGCCCCAGGCGATGATCGCGTCGAACAAGCGGTCGCTGACCGACGTCACGTCCTCCTCGGTGAAGCCGGAGCGCAGCAGGTTGTTGGCGTAGTTCGGCAACGCCAGATACGACCGCAGCCAGTCCTTTCCGACCGCGTGGGCCTCCGCCTTGTCCTCGGTGAGCAGCACCGTCTGCTCGGGCAGCAGCAGCGGGCCCTCGCCAAGCACCTCCCGTGCCGATCGGGTGTGATCGGGCGTGACCAGATACGGATGCGCGCCCCGCGACCGGGTCGCCGCCAGCTGCAGCATCTTCGGGCCCAGCGCGGCGAGGACCCGGTTGGCGACCGGCACCGGTTTCTCCGTCGCGTCGATCGCATCGAGGAAGGCCCGCGTCGCGGCCAGCGGCTTGCGGTAGCGACCCGGCTCCTTCGAATCAATCAGTGGCGCATGGCTGCAACCGATCCCCAGCAGGAAACGCTCACCGTGTTGCTCCGTCAAGCCGGCGTAGCGCGCCGCCACCTCGGCGGGCTCGTGCATCCACAGGTTCAGGATGCCGGTCGCGATGACCACCTGCTTGGTCGACGCCAGCAGATGGTCGACCGAATCGAGGACCGGCCCACCGACATCGGGAATCCACAGCGCCTCGAAGCCCAGCTCCTCCAGCTCCGCGGCCGCTTCGGCGGCCTGGCCCTCATCGCCGTAGCGCAGCTGAGAACTCCAAATCCCGACACCCGCCAGATCCATGTCCTGTCCTTTCGCGGTCCTCTCGCACCTAACCGACCACCCCCACGTTACGTAGCCGCCGACGCGCCCACCTCGACCGGTAGGGTTAGGCCACCCTAACCAGGAGGAGTGTGATGACCGCAGCGCAGACCGCGCTCGACGGTGTGGAGCCGGCCCCGTCGGCACCGGCGCCGGAGACGGCCAAGCGCGCCGCGACCTACGACAAGCTCGCCCTGCAACAGCTGCTGGCCCCGACGCGGTCGCGCACCTCGCGGGCCCAGCTGTACCAGCTGCTGGCGTCCGCGGCGACCGTCGTGCCGTTCATCGGCATCGTCGAGATCGGTCGGGAGCTGCTGGCCGACGGGCCGGTCAACGCGTCCCGGGTCTGGGCCATCGTGGCCGTCGTGGTGATCGCGCTGCTGGTCCGCACGGTCGCGGGCGGCGCCGCGCTGACCATCACGCACTACGCCGACGTCGACCTGCAGCGCTCGCTGCGGCGGCGCATCGTCGACAAGCTCAGCCGGCTGCCGCTGGGCTGGTTCAACACCACCTCCTCGGGCGAGGTGCGCAAGGCCGTCCAGAACGACGTCGGGGAATTGCACTTCCTGGTGGCCCATTCCGCCGTGGAGAACACCGGCGCGCTGGCCACCCCGGTGTTCGGGCTCGCGTACTGCTTCTACCTCGACTGGCGGCTCGGCTTGCTGGCGCTGGCGACCGTGCCGCTCTACGTCGCCATCTTCACGTGGCTGGGCCGCGACTCCAGAACCCAGATGGAGCGGCTCAACCACGGCCTCGAACGGATCAGCGCCACCATCGTCGAGTTCATCGCCGGCGTGTCGGTGGTCAAGACCTTCGGCGAAACCGGCAAGGCGCACAGGCGGTTCGCCGACGCCGCCGACCAGTTCAACGACAGCTTCGCCGAGTGGATGGGGCCGCTGGTCCGCGTCAAGGCCGCCTCGTCGATCTTCATCGAAACCCCGGTGCTGTTGCTGGCCAACCTGGCCGGCGGCTACTGGTTCGTGCGCAGCGGCTGGGTGGCTCCGATCGAGGTGCTCGGCTCGACGCTGGTCGCGGTCACCATCCCCGCCGCGGTGCTGACCGTCGGATACTCGACCCACATCAAACGCCAGGCCGCCTCGGCCGCCGGCCGGCTGCAACGGCTGCTCGACACGCCGGCCCTGCCGATGCCCACCGACCCGCAGGTGCCACGGGACAACTCGGTGCAGTTCGACGCCGTCGGCTTCTCCTACGACGGGAAAAACACTGTGCTGCACGATGTTTCGCTCACATTGGCGCCGGGCACGATCACTGCCCTGGTCGGCCCGTCGGGCAGCGGGAAGTCGACCCTGGCCACGCTGGTGCCGCGGTTTCACGACGTCACCGCCGGTGCGGTGCGTGTCGGAGGCGTCGACGTACGCGAAATCGCGTCCCGGGAGCTGTACCGTCACGTCGGATTCGTGCTGCAGGACGTCGCGCTGCTGGGGATCAGCGTCGCCGACAACATCCGGCTCGGCAAGCCCGACGCCACCCAGCAGGACATCGTCGCCGCGGCCAAAGCCGCGCACATTCACGACCGAATTCTGCAGTTGCCCAACGGCTATGACTCGGTCGTCGACGTCGACGCGCACTTCTCCGGCGGGGAGGCGCAGCGCGTCAGCATCGCCCGCGCGCTGCTGGCCGACACCCCGATCCTGGTGCTCGACGAAGCGACCGCATTCGCCGATCCCGACTCCGAAGCACAGATCCAGGCCGCGCTGTCGCGGCTGATCGTCGGGCGCACGGTGCTCGTCATCGCCCATCGCCTCGGCTCGATCGTCTCCGCGGACCAGATCGTGGTGCTCAGCGACGGCCGCATCGTCGAACAGGGCCGCCACCAGGACCTGCTCGAAAGCGGTAATCGGTATGCACGGATGTGGCAGACCTACACCGCCGGCCACGCCACGGAATGGGAGGTGACGCGGTGATCCGCAGCTTTCTGCGCATCCTCGGCCCGCAGCGCGGCCAGATGTACATCTACCTGGCGCTGGTGACGGTCTACGGGTTGCTGCACGGCTTGGCGATGGTGCTGTTGGTGCCGATCTCGGTGGCGCTGTTCGACGGTGACTTCACGGCCGCGGCGCGCTGGCTGGGGGTGCTCGCGGTCGTGGTGGTGGTCGCGTCGGCGTTGAACTATGCGCAGGCCACCTCGGCGATCCGGATGGCGCTGACCACGATGCGGTTGCTGCATCACCGGCTCGGCGATCACATGGTGACGCTGCCGCTGGGCTGGTTCAACCGCGAGCGGACCGGGCAGGTCTCCCAGATCGCAGTCAAGGGAACGGTTTTCGTCGGCACAAGCGGCGGTAACCTGCTCACCCCGCTGGTGCTCAACGTGGTCAGCGCGACGACCGTGGTGGTCGGGTTGACGATCTTCGACTGGCGGATCGGGCTGGTCGCCGTGATCGGAGGGGCGCTGCTGATCGCCTGCGGCAAGTTCGCCTCCCGCTTGATCGCCTCGGCAGAACAGGTCAGCCACGAGGCCGAAACAGAGGTCAACAACCGGGTGCTCGAATTCGCCCGCTATCAGCCGGTGCTGCGCGCGTTCGGTCGCAGCGGCGCCGACTACGAACCGCTGGCCGACGCGCTGGAAACGCAACACCGCGTCGGGCGCCGGGCGCTGCGGCAGTCGGTGGCCGGGCTGATGCTCAACGGCGTTGCCGTACAAGCGGTCTTCTCGGTTCTGATCGCCACGGGCGCCTGGATCGCCGTCAACGGCGACATGAACCCCATCACGCTGGTGGCCATCCTCGGCCTCGCCGCCCGGTTCGCCTCGCCGCTTGCCGCGCTCGCCGAGGTCGGTTCGGCGATGCGGATCGCCGCGACAGAGTTGCGCCGTATCACCTCGATCCTGGAGACCCCGGCGCTGCCGGAACCCGAAGACCCGCGCCCGGTGTCGATTCCGGGTCGGGTCGAACTCGACCACGTCGCGTTCGGCTATGCGGGGCGAAACGTGTTGTCGGACGTCAGTTTCGTCGCCGAACCGGGAACGATGACCGCGCTGGTCGGGCCGTCGGGGTCGGGCAAGTCCACGATCACCAAGCTGATCGCCCGCTTCTATGACGTCGACGCCGGCGTGATCCGGGTCGGTGGTGTCGACGTCCGTGACCAGAGCAGCGCCGACCTGATGGCGCAGCTGTCCCTGGTCTTTCAGGACGTCTACCTGTTCGACGACACGTTGTGGGAGAACATCCGGATCGGCCGGCCCGATGCGACCGACGAGCAGATCGTCGAGGCGGCGCGCACCGCCGGTCTGCTGCCGGTCGTCGAACGTCTGCCCGGCGGCTGGCAGACCAGGGTGGGGGAGGGCGGTTCGGCCCTTTCCGGCGGCGAGCGCCAGCGCGTGTCGATCGCCCGCGCGCTGGTCAAGAACGCGCCGATCGTGTTGTTCGACGAGGCCACCAGCGCGCTCGACCCGGAGAACGAGCACCACGTTGCGGAGTCCATCCGCACATTGGCGCAGACGAGCACGGTCATCGTCATCGCGCACAAGCTGTCCACGGTGACCGCCGCCGACAACATCGTGGTCCTCTCCTCCGAGGGCACCGTCGAGGACCAGGGCACCCACGCCGAACTGATGCAGCGCGGTGGCCAGTACGCGCAGTTCTGGGAGCGTCGGGTCGCCGCGACCGGATGGACGATGGCCGCCCAGGGGTAGCCAGCAAATCTGTTTGCGCCGATTCGTTGGCTTGACGGCTGCTCAGCAAACGGTCGGGTGGAGCCGCGACGTGGTCGACGTCACCCGGTGGCGCTCGGGGCGTAGGCGTGTTCGGCGGACCGAAAATGAGGTAACGTCATCCTAACTTAGGGCAGCCTGCGCTAATTCGTGGAGGAGATCATGGAGGCACCGACCGCGCGAACCCAGGCCGTCCACCGCCGGGGAGCCGATGCGACGCCGCGCCGATGATTGACGACCAGCGTCAGCTGACCTTCGCGCCCTGGGTCAAACGCTCACCGGGGCAGCGCGCGGACGGCGCGACCGTGGTTTTCCCGCACGCGGGCGGGGCGGCGGCGGCCTACCGCTCGTTCGCGACGGCGTTGGCCGCCAACGGCACCGACGCGTTCGTCCTGCAATATCCGCAACGCGCCGACCGGCTTTCGCACCCCGCCCCCGACACCGTCGAACAGTTGGCCGCCGACCTGTTCGCGGCCGGTGACTGGACACGGCTGGGTCCGCTGCGGCTGTTCGGCCATTGCATGGGCGCGATCATCGCGTTCGAGTTCGCCCGCGTCGCCGAGGCACACGGCGCCGTCGTCGGCGCGCTGTGGGTGTCGGCCAGCCAGGCTCCGCACACGGTCGTCACCTCACCGCGGCTGCCGACCGCCGCCGCCGAGGTGGTCGCCAATATGGTCGATCTCGGGGGCACCGATCCGCGGCTGCTCGACGACGAGGAGTTCATCGACCTGCTGGTCCGGGCGGTGCGCGCCGACTATCTCGCGTTCAACCGCTACGCGTGCGGGCCGGACCGCACGATCAGCGCCGACATTCACCTGCTCGGCGGTCGCGACGACCACCAGGTGAGCCAGGAGATGTTGCGTGGGTGGGAAATACACACCGATCAGGCTGTCACGCTGACGCTCTTCGACGGCGGACACTTCTACCTCAACGACCACATCGACACGGTCGCGGAGCTGATCAATGCCACCTAGCGACCCCGACCCCGTCGTCATCGTCGGGATGGCGCTGGAGGCCCCCGGCGGCATCGAAACCGCCGACCAGTACTGGTCACTGCTCGCCGAACAACGCGAAGGCTTGAGCCCCTTCCCGCGCGACCGCGGCTGGTCGATCCGCGACGTGCTGGACGGGTCGCGGCGCGACGGGTTCAAGCCGATCCAGGATCTGGGTGGATTCCTCACCGGCGCGGCCACCTTCGATCCCGAGTTCTTCGCCATCTCGCCGCGCGAGGCCGTCGCGATGGATCCGCAGCAGCGCGTCGCGCTGCGGGTGGCGTGGCGCGCGCTGGAGAACACCGGGATCAACCCCGACGACCTCTCCGGGCACGACGCGGGTTGCTACCTCGGCGCTTCGGCGATGGGCTACGGACCCGATCTGGCCGAGTTCACCGATCTCACAGGGCATTTGATGGCAGGTACGGCGCTGGGCCCGGTGTCGGGACGGATCGCCTACACGCTCGGGCTGGCCGGGCCCGCGCTCACCATCGACACCTCGTGTTCGTCGGCGTTGACCGCGATCCACGTCGCGAGCCAAGCGCTGCGGTCCGGGGACTGCGACCTGGCGCTGGCGGGCGGGGTGTGCGTGATGGGGTCACCGGGCTTCTTCGTCGAGTTCTCCAAGCAGCACGCGCTGTCCGACGACGGCCACTGCCGTCCGTACAGCGCGCACGCGTCGGGAACGGTGTGGGCGGAGGGCGCGGCGATCTTCGTCCTGCAACGCCGGTCGGGGGCGCGTCGCGACGGCCGCCGGGTGCTGGCGGAGGTGCGCGCCACCTGCCTGAACCAGGACGGCCGATCGGTCGGTCTCACCGCGCCGAGCGGACCGGCACAGGCCAAGCTTTTCCAGCGCGCCATGGATATCGGCGCGGTGCGTCCGGAAGACATCGGGATGATCGAAGGACACGGCACCGCAACCAGGCTTGGCGACCGCACCGAGTTGATCTCGCTGTCGCAGACCTACGGCGCCACCGCACCCGGCCGCGGTGGACTGCTCGGCTCGGTGAAGTCGAACATCGGCCACACGCAGGCCGCCGCCGGCGGGCTGGGCCTCGCCAAGGTGCTGGTCGCCGCCGAGCACGGCGCCGTCCCGGCCACCCTGCACACCGACGACGCCAGCCGTGAAATCGACTGGGACAGCCAGGGGTTGCGGCTGGCCACCAAGCTCACGCCCTGGCCGGCGACCGACGGTCAGCGTGTGGGGGCGGTGAGCGCGTTCGGGATGAGCGGCACCAACGCCCATCTGATCGTCTCGATACCGGAGCACGGCACCGGAATTGAGGCGGCCTGATGGCATTGAGCACGCTGCCGGACGGACGGGTGCCCGTCGTGCTCAGCGCGCACGCCGAGGAACTGCTCGGCGCCGACGCCCGGGCGATCCTGCACTACCTGGACCGCGGACCAGACGTACACGCGGTCGCCGCGACGCTGTTGCGGACCCGCAGGCTGCGCAGGCACCGGGCAGTGCTACGCGCGGCCGGCCTCGACGAGCTGGCCGACGGCCTGCGCGCGCTGAGCGCGGACGAAGATCACCCGCTGGTCGCGCGATCCTCGCAATCACCGCGTGGCCGAACAGCATTCGTCTTTCCCGGCCAGGGCAGCCAATGGCCGTCGATGGGCGCCGAAGCGTATCACCGATCGCCGCAGTACCGGGCCGAGGTCGACCGGTGCGCCGCGGCGTTCGCCGCCACCGGTGAAGGGTCGCCGCTGCCGTACCTGACCGCCGACCGCGACGACGGCGATTGGTCGCAGGTGCAGATCCAGGCCGCGCAGTTCACCCATGCGGCGGGGCTGGCGCGGGTGTGGCGGTCGTGCGGGATAACCCCCGACATCGTGGTGGGACACAGCCTCGGCGAAGTGGCCGCGGCCTACCTCGCGGGCACCATCACGCTGGTCGACGCCGCCGCGGTGGTGATCGCCAGGGCCAAGGTGGTCGACAGCCTGCCAGGGAACTACGGCATGGCCGCGCTGGGCACCACTTTCGAGGAAGCCCAGCGGCTTTGCGCCACGATCGACGGTTGGCTCGAGGTGTCGGCGGTCAACTCCGAGTCCTCGGTCGTGGTGGCGGGGCACCGCGCCGCCGTCGAGGCGCTCGCGGCCGCCGCGGCGGCGGAGCGCGGGTTGTTCGCGCGCCGGCTCGACGTGACCTACCCCGGGCACACCAGCGCGCTGGAACCGCTGCGCGCCGAGTTCGAGGCGCTGTTGCCGCGCGGCCGATTCACCGCGGGCGCCGTCGAGTTCATCGGGTCGGCGACAGCCGACGTGGTTCCGGCAGGCACCGACTTCGTCGACTACTGGTACCGCAACCTGCGCACAACCGTGCGCTTCGACCGAGCAGTGGCGGTCGCCCGTGCCCGCGGCGCATCGAGGTTCGTTGAGCTGTCGGCGCATCCGTCGTTGTTGTTCGCCCTGGGTGATCTGGTGGCGGACGGCGCCGATGGTCCGCCTGCGACCGTCGGCTCGGGGCAGCGCGGCGAGCCGTGGCCCGACACCGTGTCCGCGGCCATCGTCCGCGCGGCGGTGACCGATCCCGGATACCGGTGGACCGATTTGGTGGACGCCGGCGTATCCGTGCTGCCGGGCTTTCCCAACGCCCCGATGCGCGCTGTTCGGCTCTGGGCGGCACCCAAGCCGCTGGCTCCGGTGGCCGGCATCACCGTGGCCGACGAGCGGTGGATCCCGGCGACGGGTGCGGGCAGCGGCGACACGGTCCGGCGGATCGCGGTGGTTGAACTCGCGGGACCCGCGGGGACCCTTGGCGATCGGCTGCGCAGCGCGGCCCGGCGCCATCCGTGCGTGCAGCCCGCCGCACCACACGAGGCCGACGTCGTCGTCGCGGTCGCGCCCGTACTCGACCATCCGGACGCCGTACTGGCCGCACACCAGATCGCCACGCTCATCGACGCCGGGCTGCTCGACTACGCCGACACGGCAGGACCGGCCTGCAAGACGCTGTGGCTGGTGACCGTCGGCGGCGAACACGTCCGACCCGAGGAACCCGTGGCCCTGCCCGCTCAGGCCGCGCTGGCCGCGATGCACCGCAGCATCGGCTTCGAACGGCCCGAGCAGACCTACCGCCGCCTGGACCTGCCCTCATGGGAGATCGGCGACGCCACGGCCGCCGCGGCACTCGACTCGGTGCTCGGCGACGCGCAGGACGTGGCCGTGCGCGACGGCGACAGCGGTCCAACGACATACGTGCGCACCGTGACCGAGTCCGCCGAGGCGGCGGTGCCGTGGTCACTGGACGACGGCGTGCTCGACAACGTGGTGATCACCGGCGGCACCGGCACCGTGGGGCTGCACTTCGCACGGTATCTCGCCGCCCGAGGCGCCCGCCGGATCGTGCTGATCAGCCGCGCCGGAATCGACGACGCCACCAGGGCGGAGCTGCTGTGTCAGGGCTCCGCCGAGATTGAAATCATCGCCGCGCGATGTGATCTCACCTGCGCACAGCAGACGGCGACGGTGGCCCGCGCCCACGGTGGAGACGGTGCCACACTGCTCATCCACGCCGCCGGTGCCGCCACATTCGCCGAACGCGACGGCATCACCGGCGCGGCGTTCGCCGACACCGCGGCGGCCAAGGTCAACGGCTTTGCACACATGATCGACCATTGGCCGCTATGTCCCGGCGCCCGGATCATGGTGTGCTCATCGGTATCCGGCGTCTGGGGCGGACGCGGCCACGGCGCGTACTCCGCGGCCAATCGGATGATCGACGTGATGGCCGGCCAGCTGCGCGCGAAGGGCCAGCACTGCGCGGCGGTGAGATACGGCTTGTGGCAAGGTGACCCGCGACGCGGCAGCGGCATCGCCGAGGGGGCCGGCGTGGCGAGCATCGAACGCTCGGGGTTGCTGCCCATGGCGCCCGACACGGCGATCGCGGCAAGCCTGTGCGAGCACCGCGGCGATCCGCTGGTGATGACCGCCGACCCCGAGCGTCTGCGGGTGTTTCTCGACGATCACACGGCCGGCGAAACACCCTCGGAAACCGCCGGACTCGATGAGGCCGCAAGCGTCGCCGACCGCGCGATGGCCGAACTTGCCGCCGTCCTGAAGCTCGACGCGAACACGATCGACCCCGAGATGTCGCTGCTCGACCTCGGCCTGGACTCACTGCTCGCGCTCGACCTGCGCAAGCGGGTGATGCGGGCGACCGGCACGAAAGTGGCGCTGGCGACGCTGCTCGGCGGTATCACCGCCCGCGAGCTCACCACCAGCCTGAACGACCCGACAGGTTCCCCACGCACAGAGAAGGTGGAAACCACGCGTGACTGACACAGTAGATATCCGCGAGGACCTCGAGCAGCGACGTCTGGAGCTGTTGCGGCGCAGGCTTGCCGAGCGCGGGCTGCGATCGACGAACGGCCGGGACGGCGCGGTCGAGGCCGGGCTCTCCGACGGCCAGCGTCGGATGTGGTTCGTCCAGATGACCGACCCCACCGGCGCGATCCTCAACATCTGCCTGTCGTACCGGCTCACCGGCGCGCTCGACGTCGCACGGCTGCACGATGCGGTCAACGCCGTCGCGGCGCGCCACCCCGCGCTGCGTACCACCTTCCATGCCGACGACGACGGCGAGCCGCAACCGACCCTGCACGACGGCCTGACGCCCGGCTGGGCCGTCCACGACCTCTGCGGGCTCTCCGAGCACGCCCGCCGACTGCGTCTGGAGGTGTTGGCGCAGCGCGAGTTCAACGCGCCGTTCGACCTCGGCACCGACGCGCCGTTGCGACTCACCGTGGTGCGTACCGGCCCCGACGAACACATCATGCTGCTGGTCGCCCACCACATCGCGTGGGACGACGGCTGCTGGCAGGTGTTCTTCGACGACCTCACCCGCGCCTACCGCGGGGAGGCGCTGCCGCCCCCCGTAGCGGCGCCCGCGGTGAACGACAAGCCGAGCGCCGAAGACCTGGATTACTGGCGCTCGGTGATGGCTGACCCGCCCGAGCCGCTGGAGCTGCCCGGGCCCAACGGATCTGCGGTCCCGACGAGTTGGCGTGCCCAGCGCTGCACGCTGAGGCTGTCCGAGCAGACGACCAAGCGGGTGGCCGCGCTGGCCAAGGAATCCGGCGCGACGCCCTACATGGTGCTGCTAGCCGCCTTCGGGGTGTTGCTGCACCGCTACACCCACGCCGACGACCTCCTGGTCGCCACCCCGGTGCTCAACCGGTCCGCCGACCTCGACGAGGTCATCGGCTACTACGGCAACACGGTGGTGCTGCGGCTTCGCCCGCAACCCAGGCAGACGTTCCGTGAAATCCTCACGCACACCCGCGAAACCACCGTCGGCGCGTTCGCGCATCAACGGACCAACCTCGACCGGGTCGTGCGGGAGCTGAACCCCGACCGCCGCCACGGCGTGGAACGGATGACCCGGGTCGCGTTCGGAGCCCGCGGCGCCGACGGTGCCGGCTTCAACCCGCCCGGCATCACGTGCGAACGCGCCGAGCTGCGTGGCCAGTTCACCCAACTGCCACTGGCGTTCATGGTCGAGTTCGACGGCCCCAACGTGGTGGTGGAAGCCGAATATCTCCTCGAGATCCTCGACGCGACCCTGGCCCGGCAGCTGCTCGACCACTACGCCGTGCTGCTCGACGACGCGCTGCGCGACACCGACCGGCCGATCAGCGAGCTGCAGTTGATGGGCCCCGCCGACCTCGAATGGCTGCGCGTCGTGTCCGCGGGCGACGAATTCCAGACCCCGGCAAAGACGTTGACGGAGTTGGTGGAGGTGCAGGTGGCCCGCACTCCCGACGCGGTGGCCGTGGTCTACGAAGGCCGCCGGTACTCCTACCGGGAGCTCAACGAGTCGGCCAACCGGGTGGCGCACTGGCTGATCGAGCAGGGCATCGGCGCCGAGGACCGGGTGGCGGTGCTGCTGGACCGCTCACCGGAGTTGGTGATCACCGCACTAGGCGTGATCAAGGCAGGCGCGATCTACCTGCCCGTCGACCCCACCTATCCCGAAGACCGGCTGACGTTCATCCTGTCCGACTCCGACCCCAAACTCGTGCTCCGCGAAGCGGTCACCGGACTGGACCGGTTTCGCGCCGACAACCCCACCGACGCCGACCGGGTGCGGCCGCTGGGCCCGGACAACACCGCCTACCTGATCTACACGTCGGGCTCGACCGGTCTGCCCAAAGGGGTACCGGTGCCGCACCGGCCGGTCGCGGAGTACTTCGTGTGGTTCGCCGACGAGTACGAGATCGACCATCGCGAGCGGCTGCTGCAGGTGGCATCACCGAGCTTCGACGTGTCGATGGGCGAGATCTTCGGCATGCTGGCCTGCGGCGGCCGACTGGTGATCCCGCGGCCCGACGGCCTTCGCGACATCGGTTACCTCACCGAACTGCTGCAGAACGAGGGCATCACCTCGATGCACTTCGTGCCGTCGCTGCTGGGGCTCTTCCTGTCGCTGCCGGGCGTGAACCAGTGGCGCACCCTGCAGCGAGTGCCGATCGGCGGCGAGGCCCTGCCCGGTGAACTCGCCGACAAGTTCCACGCCACGTTCGACGCGCTGCTGCACAACTTCTACGGGCCCACCGAAACGGTCATCAATGCGAGCCGCTACAAGGTGGAGGGCGCGCAGGGCACCCGCGTCGTGCCGATCGGCACCCCCAAGATCAACACGCAGATCCACCTGCTCGACGACGCACTGCAACCGGTGCCGGTCGGCGTCATCGGTGAGATCTACATCGGCGGAACCCATGTCGCACACGGTTATCACGACCGCCCCGGGCTGACCGCCGAGCGGTTCGTCGCTGACCCGTTCACCGTGGGCGGGCGGCTCTACCGCTCCGGCGACCTGGCCCGCCGCAACGCCGACGGCGACATCGAGTTCGTCGGGCGCGCCGACGAACAGGTCAAGATCCGCGGCTTCCGCATCGAGCTCGGCGAAGTCGCCGCGGCGATCTCGGTGGACCCCAGCGTCGGGCAGGCCGTCGTGGTGGCCAGCGATCTGCCGGGACTGGGCCGAAGCCTCGTCGGCTATCTCACGCCCGCCGCCGACACCGAGGTTGTCGACGTCGAACGCATCCGCAACCGGGTCGCCGCCGCGCTGCCGGACTACATGACACCGGCGGCGTATGTCGTCGTCGACGAGATCCCGATCACCGCACACGGCAAGATCGACCGGGCGGCGCTTCCCGAACCGGACTTCGCTGCCTCCTCCCGCGTGGCGTACCGGGAACCCGAGGGCGGCACCGAGCGCCACGTCGCGCAGCTGTTCGCCGAACTGCTCGACCGCGAGCAGGTGGGCGCCGACGACTCCTTCTTCGATCTGGGCGGCCACTCGCTGCTGGCCACCAAACTCGTTGCGGGGATACGGTCGCGGTTCAACGTCGACATCGGCGTCAAAGAGGTGTTCGAACTCGGCACGGTCGCCGCGCTGGCCGAGCGGATCGACGCGACGTCCTCGCACGGCACCGCGCGCCCCCCACTGGTCGCGATCCCGCACGACGGCCCGCTGGAGCTGTCGGCGTCGCAGCTGCGGATGTGGTTCCAGTACCGCGTCGACGGACCGAACCCGGTCAACAACATCCCGTTCGCCGCCCGCATCAGCGGACCCTGCGACGCCGATGCGTTCGTGGCGGCGGTTCGCGACGTCCTCGCCCGCCACGAAGTGCTGCGCACCACCTACCGCGAAATCGACGGCGTGCCATATCAGATCGTCAACGACATCCGTGACGCGGCGGTCCGCCGGGCACGCGGCGCCGACGACTGCTGGCTGCAGGCCGAGCTCGACCACGAGCGCAGGCAGATCTTCGACCTCGAACGCGACCTGCCCGTGCGCGCCGCGGTGTTGTCCACACCCGACGCGCACGTGGTGTCGCTGGTGGTGCACCACATCGCATCCGACCACTGGTCGGCGATGGTGTTGTTCACCGACCTGCTGACCGCCTACCGGTCCCGCCGCACCGGTCAGCCACCGAGGTTCGCGCCGCTGCCGGTGCAGTACGCCGACTACGCGGCGTGGCAGGCCAGGCTGCTCGCCGACCCCGAAGGTCCCACCGCGGCGCAACGCGAATACTGGCGCGCGCAGCTCGCGGGACTGCCGGAGAACCCCGGCCTGGCACCGGATTTCGCTCGCCCGGCCGTGCTAAGCGGCGACGGCGACGCCGTCGAGTTCGGTATCGACACGGCGACCCGCGAGAAGTTCGCCGCGCTCAGCCAGGAACTCGGCGTCACCGAGTTCATGCTGCTGCAGGCCGCGGTGGCCGTGGCCTTGCACAAGGCCGGTGAGCGGCCGGACATCCCGCTGGGCACCCCGGTCGCCGGGCGCACCGAAGCCGAACTCGACCAGCTGATCGGGTTCTTCATCAACATCGTGGTGCTGCGAAACGACCTGCGGGGCAACCCCACGCTTCGCGAGGTGTTGCAACGGTCCCGCGATACCGCGCTGGAGGCCTATGCGCACCAAGACCTTCCGTTCGACCAGGTGGTCGACGTGGTGAGCCCGACGCGGTCGCTGTCGCGTAATCCGCTGTTCGGGGTCGTGGTACACGTGCGTGATGGGCTGCCCGTCGACCACCCGATCGAGTCCAGCGCAGAGGGGGACACCACGTTCACCGCGCTGGAGCCGCCCTTCGACGTCGCACACGCCGATCTGTCGGTCAACTTCTTCGCCACCGACGACGGCTACCGCGGCCATGTCATCTACCGCACCGACCTGTATCGCCGGGGCACCGCCGAACGGCTGGTCGGATGGCTGGGACGGGTACTGGCGGCGTTCGCCGACGATCCCGACCAGCGGGTGCGCGACGTGCAGATCGCCGACCGCGACGAGCGGCGTCAGGTACAACAGTTCAGTGCCGCAGCACAAGTCAGCATCCTTGACGGCTGGCGCGATCCCGTTCCGATAGGTGTGGTCGGCGACCTCTACGACCACGTGGTCGACGAAACCGGCGTGCGCCTTCGGGCCCGCGGCAAGCGGGGAAGGTGGACCGAGGACGGCCGCGTGGAGGTCGTCGAAGCCGCCTCCGTCCCCCGGCCGTCGGCGCCAACCGGGCCCGCCGAGCCGGCCCGCACCGACACCGAGCGGGCACTGGCCGCGATCCTGGCCGGCGTGCTCGACGTGCCCGAGGTCCACCGCACCGACGGCTTCTTCGAACTCGGCGGCGACTCGATCCTGGCGGTACAGGTGGCCGCCCGGGCCCGCGACGCAGGCCTGACGCTCACCCCCCGGATGGTTTTCGAGCACCCCACCGTCTCCGAACTGGCCGCCAAGGTCGACGAGGCCGGCGATACCGCACCGGACGCCGACACCCATCACGAGCCGATGTCGACCTCCGGGCTGTCGCCAGAAGAGCTCGCGGCCGTGACGTCGATGTGGACCGCGTCGCGCGACGGTGCCCCATGACCGCGACCGAGGCGACGCCCGCCATCGAAGACGTGATGGCGCTGAGCCCGCTGCAGCAGGGGCTCTACTCGCTGGCGAAGCTCAGCGACGACGACCGCGGCGATCCCTATGTGATCGCCATGGCCGCCGACATCAGCGGCACGTTGGACACCGCACTGCTACGCGACTGCGCCGCAACGATGCTGGCGCGCCATCCCAACCTGAGGGCGAGTTTCCTGCAGGCCAACCCGGGCCGGCCGGTGCAGGTGGTGCCCACCCGGGTCGACGTGCCCTGGCGGCAGATCACCGCGACCGCCGACGAGGTGGACGCGCTGGAGGCCGACGAGCGCCGCCGCCCGTTCGATCTCGAACGCGGACCGGCCATCCGATTCCTGCTCATCGCATTGCCGCGGTCGCGGTGGCGATTGATCGTCGTCGCCCACCACATCATCATCGACGGATGGTCGCTGCCGCTGTTCGTCGGTGAGCTGATCACGCTGTACCGGTCGAGCGGTGACCTCGCCGCCCTTCCGCCGCCGCCGCGACCGTACCGCGACTACATCGGTTGGCTCGCTGATCGAGACCGGGACGCCAGCCGGGAGCTGTGGCGGGAACACCTTGCCGGCCTCGACGGTCCGACGCTGCTGACGCCCGCGCTGACCACCGGTGAGCCGCCGGACGGAGCGCCGCGGCGCACCGAGTTGAAGCTGGACCGTCAAGGCACCGCCGAACTGTCAGAGGCCGCGCGCGCCCGCGGTGTCACCGTGAACACCCTGATGCAGATGGCATGGGCCACACTGTTGTCGGCGTTCACCGACCGCAGCGATGTGGTG
Source organism: Mycolicibacterium pulveris (assembly GCF_010725725.1). Taxonomy (NCBI): domain Bacteria; kingdom Bacillati; phylum Actinomycetota; class Actinomycetes; order Mycobacteriales; family Mycobacteriaceae; genus Mycobacterium; species Mycolicibacterium pulveris. Next base: position 4,278,134 of record NZ_AP022599.1, read on the forward strand.
TTCGGGGTGACGGTGTCCGGGCGCCCAGGTGAGCTCACCGGCGTGGAGACGATGGTCGGGCTGTTCATCAACACGGTGCCACTACGGGTGCGGCTGGACCCGGTGGCGTCGGTCGGTGCGCAATGCCGCGCGGTGCAGCGGGAGGCCGCGCTGTTGCGCGATCACAGCCACGTGCCGCACGCGGAGCTGCGGGCGCTGGGCGGTGTCGGAGAGATGTTCGACAGCCTGCTGGTGTACGAGAACTTTCCACCGGGAGGGCTGGTCGGGGGCGGCGATTTCACCGCCAACGGCGCGACGTTCCGTCCGGCGGCGCTGGAGAGCCTGTCGCACTTCCCGGTCACCATCGCCGCGCACATGGTCGACGACCAACTGACCGTGCTGGTCGAAGCGATCGACGGGGCGCTCGGCCTGATGAGCGCTGAGTCGCTGGGCCGGCGTCTGCTGGCGACCGTGGAGCGTCTGATCAGCCACTGGGACCGTCCGCTGCGCGACGTCAGCGTGCTGCTCGACGGTGAGGGCTCGCCGCCAGCCCAGATCGCCCCCGCCCCAACAGATGACGGTGTGCATACGACCTTCACCGCCGTCGCGAACCGCAGGTTGGCATCGGTGGCCCTGAGCTGGCCCGGCGGTGAGCTGACCTTCCGCGAACTCGATGAAGCAGCCGACCGGCTGGCCGCCGCGCTGGCGCGTCGTGGCGTCGAGCCCGAACGCCCGGTGGCGATCCGCCTCGCCCGCGGCCCCGAGTATGTGATCGCGATGTTCGCGGTGTTGAAGGCCGGGGGCGTGATCGTTCCGCTCGACCCGTCCATGCCCGCCGACCGCGTCGCCGACATCCTGCAGCAGTGCGACGCGACCCTGGTCATCGACGACACGCTCATCGCCGCGACCGCCGACGAACCGGTTGGGGATTTCGAACCCGTTGCGGCACAGCCGGGCCAGGCCGCCTATGTGGTGTTCACCTCGGGCACCACCGGACGACCGAAGGGCGTCATCGGCACCCATCAGGCCCTGCTGGCCTACGCCGAGGACCACGCTGAGAATGTGTTGCGCCCCGCGGCGGCCCGGCTGCGGCATCCGCTGCGGGTCGCCCACGCGTGGTCGTTCGCGTTCGACGCCGCCTGGCAGCCGCTGGCCGCGCTGCTGGATGGGCACGCCGTTCACATCGTCGACGGCGACGTGCAGCGGGATGCCGAGGCGTTGGTGCAGACGATCGGGCGGTACGGCATCGACATGATCGACACCACCCCGTCGATGTTCGCCCAACTGCACGCCGAAGGCCTGCTCACCACGGTGCCCCTCGGGGTGCTCGCGCTGGGCGGGGAGGCCGTCGGCGTCCCGGCATGGAACCTGATCCGCCACGAATGCGCCCGCACCGGCATGGCGGCCTACAACTGTTACGGCCCAACCGAAACCACGGTGGAAGCCGTCGTCGCCACCATCGCCGATCACGAGCAACCCACGATCGGGCGGCCGACCTCGCCCAGCCGCGCCTATGTCCTGGACTCCTGGCTGCGGCCGGTGCCCGACGGTGTCGCCGGCGAGCTGTACCTGGCCGGTGGCCAGGTGACCCGCGGTTACCACGGCAGGCCGGGGGAGACGGCGAGCCGATTCGTCGCCGACCCGTTCGTAGCCGGGCAGCGGATGTACCGCACCGGCGATGTGGTGCGCCGCCAGGTCGACGGTGCACTGCAGTTCCTGGGTCGCAGCGATGCCCAGCTGAAAGTTCGCGGCTTCCGGGTGGAGCCCAGCGAGATCGCCGCGGTGCTGCACAGTCATCCGGCGGTGCACCACGTCCACGTCGCGGTGCGCAGAAAACGCGGGGGGCCACGGTTGACCGCCTACGTGGCCGCCGACCCGGCGCCCGCCGTGGCCGAACTGCGCAACCTGCTGGCAAAGCGGTTGCCGCGCTATATGGTTCCGCACGCCATCGTCGTCGTCGACCAGATACCGCTGACCTCGCACGGCAAGGTCGACGACGCCGCGCTGGGCGCCATCGCCGTCGACGACGGCCCGGCTATCGCCGCCGAAACCGAAACCGAGACCGCCCTCGTCGAGGTGCTCGCCGAGCTGTTGGACTGCGTCGAGGTCGACGTCACCGCGGACTTCCTGGCGCTCGGGTTGGACAGCATCGTGGCGCTCTCGGTGGTGCAGGCCGCGCGGCGACGCGGGATTCCGTTGCGGGCCCGGCTGATGCTGGAATGCGGAACCATCCGCGAACTCGCGGCCGCGATCGACAACGAGTCGGTCGGCGTCCAACGCGACGACGACCACGAGGACGGCCCGATCCCCGTGCTGCCCAACGTGCATTGGCTCTACGAACACGGCGACCCGCGCCGGCTCGCGCAGACCGAGGCGATCTGGCTGCCCGACGGCATCACCGGCGAACACCTGCAGCAGATGTTGCGAACGGTTGTCGACGGACACGAGGTGCTTCGTTGCCGGCTCGACGTCGACACGATGACGCTCGTGCCCCACGAACCGGGCGACATCCTGACCGAGGCGATAGTCGACGGCGACCTGACCCAAGCAGTCGCCCGCCACACCGAGGAGTCCGTGCAACGCCTTGACCCGCAACGGGGTTCGATGCTGTCGGCGGTGTGGCTGCGCCGACCCGACGGGCCCGACGTGCTGGTGCTCACCGCTCACGTGCTCGCGCTGGACCCGGCGTCATGGCGGATCGTGCTCGGTGAGCTCGACGCGGCGTGGCACACGATCGCCGCAGGCAACACGCCGGCACCGATGCGCGAACACACCAGCTTCCGAAAGTGGGCCCGCCTGCTGGGTGAGCGGGCACAGCAGCTGCAGACCTGCGATTTCTGGGCCGCACAACTCGACGGCGAGGACCCCGCGATCGGCGCGCGGCGGCTGCAGCCGCAGACCGACCGGGTGGGTGACGTCGTCGTCACCGTTTCGGTCGCCGGCGCCGACGTCAGCGCCCGGCTGGTGTCCTCGGCGGTGCCGACCGCGCACCTGTTGGCGGTCGCGGCCGCGCGCACCGTCACCCGCTGGCGGCGGCATCGCGGACAGGACCCGCAGCCGACGCCGCTGCTGGCGCTGGAAACGCACGGCCGCGCCGACGGCATCGTCGGGGGCGCGGACATCTCCGACACCGTGGGCCTGCTCTCCGCGATCTACCCGCTGCGGGTGTCGTCGACGCAGGACCTGACCGCCATCCCCGGCGATGGGATCGACTACGGTCTGCTGCGCTATCTGCGTGCCGACACCGCCGAGCGCCTGCGCGGCCACCGCGACCCCCAGCTGCTGCTGAACTTCCTCGGCCGCATCCACGTCGGGCTCGACGGCGGCGCGCTCAGGGTGGATCGCGAGTTGCTGAAGGACGTAACGCCGTTGCCCGAACCCGACCTCGCGGTCCGGCACGAGCTGACCATCATCGCCGCCGTCCTCGGCGCCGCCGACGCTCCCGTGTTGGCCACGCAGTGGCGCACGGTGCCCGAAGTCCTCTCGGCTGGCGATGTCGCCACTCTTCAGTCGCTGTGGCAGGAGTCATTACGAGAGGTGGTGTCATGACCAGGTCCTCAACCCCGACATTGGTTGTGGTCGGTGCCGGGGTCAAGGCGGTCGCGGTCGCCGCCAAGGCCGCGGTGCTGCGTGAAATGGACATCGCCGTACCCCGCATCGTCGCCGTGGAACGCACTGCGGTGGCGGCCAATTGGCGGGCCGACGGTGGCTGGACCGACGGCCAGCACCGGCTCGGCACCAGCCCCGAGAAGGATGTCGGCTTTCCCTACCGGTCCTCGTTGGTGCCGCGCCGCAACGCCGAACTCGACGAGCGGATGACCAGGTACAGCTGGCAGTCCTACCTCATCGGAACCAACCAGTTCGCCGAATGGGTGGACCGCGGCAGGCCGGCGCCCACCCACAAGAAGTGGAGCCAGTATCTGCGCTGGGTCGCCGACAACGTCGACATGAACGTGATCTTCGGTGAGGTGCAGCGGATCTCGGTTGACTCCGGCGCCAACGGGCAGCGCTGGGCGGTGCACACCGCGGATCAGTGCGTCGACGGCGACGGCCTGATGATCACCGGTCCCGGGCAGCCCGAGCGGTCGATCCTTCCCGGCAACCCGCGGGTGTTGTCCATCGCCGAGTTCTGGCACCGCGCCGCGCAGTGTGAGCTGATCGCCGCCGAACGTGTGGCGGTGATCGGTGGTGGCGAGTCCGCCGCGTCGATGCTCAACGAGCTGTTCCGACACCGGGTTTCCACCATCACCGTGATCTCGCCGCAGGTGACGTTGTTCACCAGGGGCGAGGGTTTCTTCGAGAACACGCTGTTCTCGGATCCCACCGGCTGGACGGGCCTGACGCTCGACGAGCGTCGCGACGCGCTGACCCGGACCGACCGCGGCGTGTTCTCTGCCCGGGTGCAGGAGGCGCTGCTGTCCGATGACCGGATTCGGCACCTGCGCGGCCGGGTCGCGCACGCCGTGGCCCGCGACGGCCGAATCCGCTTGACGCTGAGCACGAATCAGGGCGCCGAACGCCTGGAAACCGTGCACGGATTCGACCTGGTGATCGACGGTTCGGGCGCCGATTCGGCGTGGTTCATACCGCTGCTTGGCCAGGACGCGCTGGATCTGCTCGAGATCGGTCTGGGCGGTCCGCTGACCGCCGATGCGCTGCAGGACGCCATCGGCTACGACCTCGCCGTCACCAATGTCACCCCGAAGCTGTTTCTGCCCGCCCTGTCCGGGCTGACGCAGGGGCCCGGCTTTCCCAACCTGTCCTGTCTCGGGCTGCTGTCGGACCGGATACTCGGCGCGGACATCGGTGCGGGCACCGAGCCCGACGACACCGCCGATCGAGCAACGAGGAGAAGCGATGAGCACCAACCCGTTCGATGACCCCGACGGCACGTTCTATGTGCTCGCCAACGACGAGGATCAGCACAGCCTGTGGCCCGGGTTCGCCGACCCGCCCGCTGGGTGGCGCGTCGTATTCGGTGAGGGCACGCGCGAGGACTGCATGACCTACATCGAGCAGAACTGGACCGACATCCGGCCACGCAGCCTGAAGGCGGCCATCGGCGCGGGGTGACCGGGCGGCTGCTCTACGTTGGGTGCCGTGGCATCCCCTGCGGCATCCCCGACGCGGCCGAGGACCCTCGCGGTCGGTGCGGCGTGTTGGATCGCCGCGGCCATCGGCTACGTCGTCCTCGAACTGCTGACCGCGGTGGCGTTACCCGGGTACAGCTACACCGGGCACTACATCAGCTCGCTCGGCGTTCCGGCGTGGTCACCGCGCGCATACCTGATCAACGCGGCGTTCTACGCCCAGGCGGTGCTGTTTCTCACCGGCGCGCTGCTGGTCGCCCGGTCGGTGCGGGGTCGCTTCAGCGCGGTGCTCGTCGTGCTGGCGGCGCTCACCGCCGTCGGCAACATCCTGGTCGGCACCGTGTACGGCGGTTCTGCGCTGTGGACCAACGGATTCGAATGGCTGCACGTGCTCGGCGCGTTCCTGGCGATACTGGGCGGCAACGCCGCGGCGCTGGCCGGCTCCCCCGTGGTGGCCCGCGTCACCGCTGCCCGATGGTATCTGCCGACCGGGGTGCTGATCGGGTTGGCGGGCATCGCGATCTTCGCGATGCTGCAGAACTACAACGACTGGACCGTGAACTACGCGCCGGTCGGGCTCGTCGAACGCGGCTGTGTGTACACGATCCTGATCTGGCAGCTGCTCAGCGGCCTGCTGTTGACGCTGGCCGCCGCGGCGGGCGACTAGACCTGCCGGCCTAATGGCACGTCCATGTCGAACACCCGGGCGTGAAGCACGGTGCGGTTGCGCAGCGCGGCCCGCACCGCGCGGTGCAGGCCATCCTCCAGATAGATGACGCCCTTCCACCGCACCGCGTGCGGAAACAGATCGCCGTAGAACGTCGAGTCCTCCGACAGCAACCGGTCCAGGGCCAGCACCGTCGTCGTCGTCACCAGCTCGTCGAGCCGGATCTGCCGCGGCGGGATCCGGGCCCACTGCCGGTGGGTCAGGCCATGATCGGGATACGGACGGCCCTCCCGGACGCCCTTGAAGATCATCTGGCCGACGTCCCCCGCATCTGTGACTGGGGCAACGGCTTCACGCTGCGAAGGCTATCGCAAACCGGCGATCGCCACGCGCGCTGCGGCGGCGGGCTATCACCGCTGCTGATGACCGTAAACTGGATGGCGATTGGAGGTGAACCATGGGGAGTGCCGAGGAGCGTCGCTTCGAGGTGCTGCGCGCTATCGTCGCTGACTTCGTGGCCACCAAAGAGCCGATCGGCTCCAAGTCCCTTGTGGAACGCCACAACCTCGGGGTCTCGAGCGCGACGGTCCGCAACGACATGGCCGTCCTCGAAGCCGAGGGCTACATCACCCAGCCGCACACCAGCTCGGGCCGGGTGCCCACCGAGAAGGGCTACCGCGAGTTCGTCGACCGGATTCACGACGTCAAGCCGTTGTCGGCGGCTGAACGACGCGCGATCTTTTCGTTCCTGGAGTCCGGTGTCGATCTGGACGACGTGCTGCGCCGCGCCGTGCGGCTGTTGGCCCAGCTCACCCGCCAGGTGGCGATCGTTCAATATCCGACGCTGACCGCGTCGACCGTGCGCCGCCTAGAGGTCGTGCCGCTGACGCCGGCCCGGGTGTTGCTGGTGGTGATCACCGACTCCGGCCGCATCGACCAGCGCATCGTCGAGCTCGGCGACACCATCGACGACCACGAACTCGGACAGCTCCGTGACCTGCTGGGCCAGGCGCTGGAGGGCAAACCGCTGTCGGCCGCGTCGGCGGCGGTGGCCGAGCTGGCGGCGCAGCTGGACGGGACCGGTGGCCTGTCGGACGCGATCGGTCGCGCGGCCACCGTGCTGGTGGAAACCCTCGTCGAACACCGCGAGGAGCGGCTGCTGCTGGGCGGCACCGCCAACCTGACCCGCAACACCGCCGATTTCGGCGGCAACCTCCGCTCCGTGCTCGAGGCGCTGGAGGAACAGGTCGTGGTGCTGCGGCTGCTGGCCGCGCAGCAGGAGGCGGGCAAGGTCACCGTGCGTATCGGCCACGAAACCGAGGCCGAGGAGATGTCGACGACGTCGGTGGTGAGCACCGCCTACGGTAGTGCGGGCAAGGTGTATGGCGGCATGGGCGTGTTGGGACCCACCCGGATGGACTATCCGGGAACTATCGCTAATGTCGCTGCGGTTGCTCTTTATATCGGCGAAGTCTTAGGCAGCCGATAGGTCAAGCAGCAGACAGACAGGCACAGACAGGCAGGTCAGGCGTGGCACGCGACTACTACGGGCTGCTCGGGGTGAGCAAGGGCGCCAGCGATTCCGAGATCAAGCGCGCCTATCGGAAGCTGGCGCGTGAACTGCATCCCGACGTCAACCCCGACGAAGAGGCCCAGGCGCGGTTCAAGGAGATCAGCGTCGCCTACGAGGTACTCAGCGATCCGGAGAAACGCCGCATCGTCGACCTGGGCGGCGATCCGCTCGAGTCCGCGGGCGCCGCGGGCAACGGGTTCGCCGGCTTCGGCGGGCTCGGCGACGTGTTCGAGGCGTTCTTCGGCGGCGGCGCGACGTCGCGCGGGCCGATCGGCCGGGTGCGGCCCGGCTCGGACTCGCTGCTGCGGATGCGGCTGACCCTGGAGGAGTGCGCGACCGGGGTGACCAAGCAGGTCACCGTCGACACCGCGGTGTTGTGCGATCTGTGCCACGGCAAGGGCACCCACGGCGACTCGCGGCCGGTCACCTGCGACACCTGCGGCGGGCACGGCGAGATCCAGACCGTGCAGCGCTCGCTGCTCGGGCAGGTCATGACGTCGCGGCCGTGCCCGGTGTGCGGCGGGGTCGGCGAGGTCATCCCCGACCCGTGCCACCGCTGCGGCGGCGACGGCCGGGTGCGTGCGCGGCGCGACATCAGCGTCAAGATCCCCGCGGGCGTCGGCGACGGGATGCGGGTGCGGCTGGCCGCCCAGGGCGAGGTCGGGCCCGGCGGCGGACCCGCGGGCGACCTGTACGTCGAGGTGCACGAAAAGCCGCACGAGGTGTTCGTGCGTGACGGCGACGACCTGCATTGCACGATCTCGGTGCCGATGGTCGACGCCGCGTTGGGCACCACCGTCACCGTCGACGCGATCATCGACGGCCCGACCGAGATCACCATCGCGCCCGGCACCCAGCCCGGACAGGTGACGACGCTGCGCGGCCACGGCATGCCCCACCTGCGCAGCGGGGTGCGCGGCGACCTGCACGCCCACATCGAGGTCGTCGTGCCGTCGCGGCTGGATCACGAGGACACCGAGCTGCTGCGCAAGCTGCGGGAACGCCGCGGCGACGCCGCCGAGGTGCGCTCCACCAACGGGTCGTCGCCGTCGTCGGGCGGGGGACTGTTCTCCCGGCTGCGCGAAACGTTCAGCGGCCGCTGATGGGCTTGCGTCGGTCACCCTTTCCGCGAATTCTGCACCAGGGCGGTGATCGCCGCCGGCTGACGACCCTGCGGCAGAAATCGGTGCCGCGGTAAGACCGATGACCGACGCGTTGTTCTACGTCGACGCGCTACCCGAGCCGGGCGGGTTGGCCGTGGTGGACGGCGACGAGGGCTTTCACGCCGCCAACGTGCGCCGCATCCGCGCAGGTGAACGCCTGGATCTCGGCGACGGCGCCGGAGAGGTGGCGCACTGCGTCGTCGAGGAGACGGGCAAGGCCCGGCTGACTGCGCGGGTGCTGGATCGGCGCCGCGTCCCGCCCGCCCGCCCGGCGGTCACCGTCGTGCAGGCGCTCCCCAAGTCCGACCGCGCCGAGCTGGCCGTCGAACTGGCGACCGAGGCCGGAGCCGATGCGTTTCTCGCCTGGCAGGCGACCCGCTGCGTGGCCCGCTGGGACAAAGCGGCCAAGGTCGACAAGGGGCTGCGGCGCTGGGCCGCGGTGGCCCGCTCAGCGGCCCGCCAGTCGCGGCGGCCCTACATTCCCGACATCGCAGGCGTGGTGTCGACGGCGCAGCTGGCGGCGCGGGTCCGAGACGAGGTGGCGGCGGGTGCGGCGGTGCTGGTGTTGCACGAATCGGCCATGCAGCCACTCGCCGACGTCGCACTGGCGCAAGCGGATTCGCTGATGCTGATCGTCGGACCGGAAGGCGGTGTCGCCGACGAGGAGATCGCGGCACTCGGCGACGCCGGCGCGATTGCGGTGCGGCTGGGCCCCACGGTGCTGCGGACGTCGACGGCGGCGGCGGTCGCGCTCGGCGCCCTGGGTGTGCTGACCGGCCGGTGGGGCTGAGCCGGGCGTCTGCGGTAAACATTGGGAAGCGTCGCGGCCCGGCGGTAAACTGGGGATTCCTGGCAAACCGCCAGGCCAGAACACAGAAAGCAGGCACTGAACCCTCTTGACGCCCCGCGAGAACGCTGACTCGTCGCAGGCTGAGCAGTCTCCCGAGTCGGTACGCAGCAGCATCGATGTTCCGCCCGACCTCGTCGTGGGCCTTCTGGGTTCCGCCGACGAGAATCTTCGCGCCCTCGAGCGCATCCTGGCGGCCGATATCCATGTCCGCGGCAACGCGCTGACCCTGTCCGGGGAACCGGCCGACGTCGCGCTGGCCGAGCGGGTGGTTTCCGAGTTGATGGCGATCGTGGCCAGCGCCCAGTCGCTGACCCCCGACGTCGTACGACACAGCGTGAACATGCTCACCGGCGCGGGCAACGAGTCGCCCGCCGAGGTGCTGACCCTCGACATTCTGTCGCGGCGCGGCAAGACGATCCGGCCAAAAACGCTGAACCAGAAGCGTTACGTCGACGCCATCGACGCACACACCATCGTCTTCGGCGTCGGCCCGGCGGGCACCGGCAAGACGTATCTGGCAATGGCCAAGGCGGTCAGCGCATTACAGGCCAAGCAGGTCAACCGGATCATCCTGACCCGGCCGGCCGTCGAGGCGGGGGAGCGGCTCGGTTTCCTGCCCGGCACGCTCAGCGAGAAGATCGACCCCTATCTGCGGCCGCTCTACGATGCGCTGCACGACATGATGGATCCGGAGCTGATCCCAAAGCTGATGAGCGCCGGGGTGATTGAGGTCGCACCGCTGGGATATATGCGGGGCCGGACCCTCAATGACGCGTTCATCATCTTGGACGAGGCGCAGAACACCACCGCCGAGCAGATGAAGATGTTCCTGACCCGGCTGGGGTTCAACTCGAAAATCGTTGTCACAGGCGATATCACGCAGGTGGACCTGGCCGGCGGCGCCAACTCGGGACTGCGCGCGGCGATGCGCATTCTCGAAGGCATCGACGACATCCACTTCGCCGAACTCACCAGCGCCGACGTCGTGCGCCACCGGCTGGTCTCAGAGATCGTGGACGCCTACGCACGACACGACGAGCCCACCCAGCTGAACCGGGCCCAGCGGCGCGCCATGGCGAACAGGTCACAACGGTAGCCCGATATGAGCATTGAGGTGTCCAACGAGTCGGGCATCGACGTCTCCGAAGACGAACTGATCAGCGTCGCCCGCTTCGTCATCCGCAAGATGAACGTGCATCCGGCCGCGGAGCTGTCGATGGTGCTGCTCGACACCGCCGCGATGGCCGACCTGCACATGCGGTGGATGGACCTGCCCGGCCCCACCGACGTGATGAGCTTTCCGATGGACGAGCTCGAACCGGGCGGGCGGCCCGACGCGCCGGAGCCGGGCCCGGCGATGCTCGGCGACATCGCGCTGTGCCCGGAGTTCGCCGCCGAGCAGGCCGCTGCGGCCGGCCACTCGCTGGGTCAGGAGCTGGCCCTGCTGACCGTGCACGGCGTGCTGCACCTGCTCGGGTACGACCACGCCGAACCCGATGAGGAACGCGAGATGTTCGCGCTGCAGCGCCAACTGCTTGAAGAGTGGGTGGCCGAACAGGTCGAGTCCTATCACCAGCACCGCCAGTTCGAGAAGGAACGCAGGCTGCTGGACAACTCCCGATACTTCGACGAACCGTGACCGGCGCAGGGCAGCTGATCGCCGCGGTCGTGCTCGTCGTGCTCGGCGGGCTGTTCGCGGCCATCGACGCCGCCCTGAGCACCGTGTCGCAGGCGCGCGTCGAGGAACTGCAGCGCGAGGAACGCCCCGGCGCGGTTCGGCTGGCCAAGGTGATGGCCGAACGGCCCCGCTACATCAACCTCATCGTGCTGCTGCGCATCACCTGCGAGGTGGGGGCGACGGTGCTGCTGGCGGCGTATCTGGACGGCCATCTCGGCGTGACGTGGGGGCTGTTCGCCGCGGCGGCGATCATGGTGGTGGTCAGCTTCGTGGTCATCGGCGTCGGCCCGCGCACCGTGGGCCGGCAGCACGCGTACACGATCGCGTTGCTGGCCGCGCTTCCGCTGCAAGCGGTTTCGCTGCTGCTGACCCCGATCAGCCGGCTGCTGGTGCTGATCGGCAACGCGCTCACACCCGGCCGCGGGTTCCGTAACGGCCCGTTCGCCTCCGAGATCGAGCTGCGCGAGGTCGTCGACCTGGCCCAGCAGCGCGGCGTGGTGGCCGACGACGAGCGACGGATGATCCAGTCGGTGTTCGAGCTCGGCGACACCCCGGCCCGCGAGGTGATGGTGCCCCGCACCGAGATGGTGTGGATCGAGGCCGACAAGTCCGCGGGCCAAGCCACCTCGCTCGCGGTGCGCAGCGGACACTCCCGGATCCCGGTGATCGGCGAGAACGTCGACGACATCGTCGGGGTGGTGTACCTCAAAGACCTCGTGCAGCGCACCTATTACTCCACCAACGGCGGCCGCGACACCAAGGTGTCCGACGTGATGCGGCCCGCGGTGTTCGTGCCGGACTCCAAACCGCTCGACGAGCTGCTGCGGGAGATGCAGCGCGACCGCAACCACATGGCGCTGCTGGTCGACGAGTACGGCGCCATCGCGGGCCTGGTCACCATCGAAGACGTGCTGGAGGAGATCGTCGGCGAGATCGTCGACGAATACGACGCCGGCGAGACCGTTCCGGTGGAGGACCTGGGCGACAACCGCTATCGCGTGTCGGCGCGGCTGTCGATCGAGGACCTCGGCGAGCTCTACGACATCGAGTTCGACGAGGATCTCGACGTCGACACCGTCGGCGGGCTGGTGGCGCTCGAGCTCGGACGCGTGCCGCTGCCCGGCGCCGAGGTCGTCTGGGACGGGCTGCGGCTGCGCGCCGAGGGCGGTCCCGACCACCGCGGCCGGGTGCGCATCGGTACCGTCCTGGTCAGCCCGACCGAGCCGGCACCCGAGGAGACGCAATGAGTGAACTCGACCCCGAGGACGCCAAGCTGGTGACGCTGGCTCGCGGCGCGATGGGCCGGGCCGAAGCGGCCAGCGGCGCCGCGGTGCGCGACGTCGACGGCCGCACCTACGCCGGGGCGCCGGTCGCGTTGGACACGCTGCGGCTCACCGCCCTGCAGGCGGCGGTCGCCGCCGCGGTGTCCAGCGGGGCGACCGGGCTGGAAGCCGCGGTGCTCGTCGGCGGAACCGTCGACGACGCCGGCGTCGCCGCGGTGCGTGAGCTGTCGGCCGACGCGGCGGTCATCGTCACCGACCGCTCGGGGCGCCCCGCATGACGCTCGAGACTGCGCACAGATCGCGAACCCGGCCGAAAACGCGATCTCTCCGCAGTCTCGGCGCGAGGAGTGGGGTGCAGTGAGCGAATTTCGTTCCGGTTTCGTATGTTTCGTGGGGCGGCCGAACACCGGCAAGTCGACGCTGACCAACGCGCTGGTCGGCGCGAAGGTCGCCATCACGTCGAACCGGCCGCAGACCACCCGGCACACGATCCGCGGCATCGTGCACCGCGACGACTTTCAGATCGTCCTCGTCGACACCCCTGGGCTGCACCGGCCGCGGACCCTGCTCGGCCAGCGGCTCAACGATCTGGTGAAAGACACCTACTCCCAGGTCGACGTGATCGGGCTGTGCATCCCCGTCGATGAGAAGATCGGACCGGGCGACCGCTGGATTTACCAGCAGATCCGCGCCGTCGCCCCCGACACCACGCTGGTCGCGATCGTGACCAAGATCGACAAGGTGGCCAAGGACCGGGTGGCCGCCCAGCTGGTCGCGGTCAGCGAACTGGTGGGCCCCGACGCCGAAATCGTGCCGGTGTCGGCGACCACCGGCGAGAACGTCGACGTGCTGATCGATGTGCTGGCCGCCCAACTGCCGCCGGGCCCGGCGTTCTATCCCGACGGGGAGCTGACCGACGAGCCCGAGGAGACGCTGATGGCCGAGCTGATCCGCGAGGCTGCGCTCGAAGGGGTGCGCGAGGAACTGCCGCATTCGCTGGCCGTCGTCATCGAGGAGGTCAGCCCGCGCGAGGGCCGCTCGCCCGAACAAGGGGAGCTGATTGACGTGCGCGCCAACCTGTTCGTCGAGCGGGACAGCCAGAAGGGCATCGTCATCGGCAAGGGCGGCGCCCGGCTACGCGAGGTCGGCACCGCCGCGCGCACGTCGATCGAGAAGCTGCTGGGCACCAAGGTGTTCCTGGACCTTCGGGTCAAGGTCGCCAAGAACTGGCAGCGCGACCCCAAACAGCTGGGCCGGCTGGGCTTCTAGCTCGTCAGCCCGGGGCGCCTGCGCCCGGCTGACCGAACGGCCGCTGTCCGGGCACGTTGACCGGCGGGGCGCCGTCGCCCTTGCCGTAGACCGCGACCACGACGGTGCGGTCGATCAGGTTCTCCGACCACACGCCGATGTCGACGTTGGCGCAGTCGGACATGATCGCGTGGTAGTCGGGCCGGTGATACCACTGGTTGATCAACTCGACACCGCTGATGGCCAGCGCCGGGTTGATCGCGACGGTCTCGGCGACGTCACCGGCGTAGCCGGCCCTGCGCGCCCGGTCCGTCACCGTGGAGCCGTCCGAGCCGATGTCGCCGTTGAGCGCGCGGTTGTGCAGCACGTCGTTGGTGTGCCACTGGGCGGCCAACCGCAGCTTCGGGTTGATCTTGATGTCGGTGTCGCACCCGGCCTGGTGTTGCATGGTGTAGACGTTGGCGACCACACCGTCGTTGAGCCGCTTGTTGTCGGCGTTCGCCGCGGGCGTGCCAGCCAGCAGCCCGCCCGCGACGGCCAGGACCGGAACCGCGTATGCACAGCGTCGCGCGTTCATGACCGGAAACATTACGCGACCTCGTCGGAGATGGGGTCGACAACGTCGGGTTCATCTCGCACCGTCGGCTCGGGGTCCGGTCCGGCGGTCCACCACCGCGGCGGTTGCTTGATTGCCCACCCGTTGATCGCCTCGAGTTCCGCGGCCAGCGACACCAGCAGCGGCTCGCTGTTGGCGGGACCCATCAACTGGACCCCGATCGGCAGCCCCGACGAGGTGAACCCCGCGGGCACGTTGATCGACGGCCAGCCCAGCAGGTTCCACGGCCAGGTCACCGGGCACGCCTTGATCATCGTGCGGTCCGTGGAGAGCCCGCCGCGGTGGTCGAAGTCGTGCACCAGCGGCGGCGGCTGCGCGGTCGTCGGCGCCAGCACCACGTCGGCGATGTTGAAGATCCATCCCATCCGGCGTTGGGCGGCGGCCTCGCGGGCCCGCGCCTTGCGCAACACGTTCTCCGAAAGCAACCGGCCCATCCGCAGGTTGGACTTGGTGCGCGCATCCAGCGAGACGCCGTAGCCGAGCCGGTCGGCCCAGTCCAGCAGCCCCGACGTCGAGCGGGACAGGAAATTCCACGACATGCCGAGGCTGTAGCTGGGGTCGGCCTCGATCACGGTGTGGCCGAGTTCGCCCAGCTGAGCCGCGACGGCCTCCATCGCGGCCCGGATCTCGGGATGCAAGGTGGCGCGGAAGACCGTGAAGGGAAACTTGGTCGACATCGCGACCCGCAGCGGGCCGGGCGCTTGGCCGACCGACTCCGACACCCGCACCGGCGGCGGCTGATGCAGATCGCCGGGCACGTTGCCGGAGGCGGCGTCGAGCACGATCGCGGCGTCGGCCACGGTCCGGGCCAGCACCCCGTTGACGGTGATGCCGTTGAACGCCTCGGGCAGCGGCCAGGTAGAGATGCGGCCGCGCTGCGGCTTGATGCCGACCAGATGGGTCCACGCCGCCGGAATCCGTACGCTGCCCGCGCCGTCCGAGCCGATCGCCACGGTGACCAGCCCGGCTGCGACGGCGGCGGCGCTGCCCCCCGACGAGCCGCCGGGGGTGTGGTCACGCGACCACGGGTTGCGGGTGTGGCCGAACGCCGGCCCGCTGGTGAACGGCCATTGACCCAACTCGCAGGTGTTGGTCTTACCCACGATCACCGCCCCGGCCGCGCGCAGCCGCCGCACCACCTCGGCGTCCTCGGTGGCCGGGCCGACCGCGCCGTCGGCGCCGAAGCGGGTCGGAACCCCTGCGACGTCGACGTCGTCCTTGACCGCGATCGGGATCCCGAGAAGCGGAAGGTGTTCACCCGCCGCGCGTTTGCGGTCCGCGGCCGCGGCATCGGCGAGAGCCTGCTCGGTCAAGACCACACGAAACGCGTTGAGCGTGGGCTGGCTGGCCTCGATCGCGTCAAGCGACTGCCGCACCAGTTCGGTGGACGTGACCGAGCCGCTCGCCAGCTGGAACAGCTGCTGTGTGAGAGTAGGGAATCGGGCAGTGTCGACCATCGCCTAACAGGATATCGGCGCTGCGTAACACGGAACTGTCAGATTGCAGTGGGAGACTGTATCGATGCGGTTGTATCGGGACCGGGCGGTGGTGCTGCGCCAGCACAAGCTCGGTGAGGCCGACCGAATCGTCACCCTGCTCACCCGCCAGCACGGGTTGGTGCGCGCGGTGGCCAAGGGGGTGCGGCGCACCCGCAGCAAGTTCGGGGCCCGGCTGGAGCCGTTCGCGCACATCGACGTTCAGCTGCATCCCGGCCGGAATCTCGACATCGTCACCCAGGTGCAGTCCATCGATGCGTTCGCTGCCGACATCGTCAGCGACTACGGCCGCTACACCTGTGCGTGCGCCATGCTGGAGACCGCGGAACGGTTGGCGGGAGAGGAGCGGGTGCCGATGCCCGCGCTGCACCGGCTGACCGTGTCGGCGTTGCGCGCGGTGGCCGACGGCGGCCGGCCCCGTGAACTCGTGCTGGACGCTTACCTGTTGCGTGCCATGGGGATCGCGGGGTGGGCGCCGGCGCTGACCGAGTGCGCCCGCTGCGCCACCCCCGGGCCGCACCGCGCGTTCCACGTTGCCGCGGGCGGAAGCGTGTGCGTGCACTGCCGCCCGTCGGGGTCGGTGACCCCGCCGCAGGGCGTGCTGGACCTGATGGTCGCCCTGCACGACGGGGACTGGGAGTATGCGGAAGCGACGTCGGCGTCGTACCGCAGCCAGGCCAGCGGGCTGGTCGCCGCGCATCTACAGTGGCACCTGGAACGCCAGCTGCGGACGTTGCCGCTGGTCGAACGGGTCTATCGGGTGGACAGGACCCTGGCTGATCACCGCGCAGCGGTGGCTGCCGATCACCGCGCCTCCCTGTTCAGGCAGGATGTGGCCCATGGCAGTGAAGAGGGCCGGACAAAGGACGCGCAAGGTGACCTACCCCCAACTGCCTCCGGCGCCTGACGACTATCCGACGTTTCCCGACAAGTCGACGTGGCCCGTGGTCTTTCCCGAGATCCCGGCGGGCACCAACGGCCGGTTCGCCCGGCCGCCCCAGCACACCTCGAAGGCGGCCGCGCCGCGAATCCCGGCCGACCAGGTGCCCAACCACGTCGCCGTCGTGATGGACGGCAACGGCCGCTGGGCCACCCAGCGCGGGCTGCACCGCACCGAGGGGCACAAGATGGGTGAGGCGGTCCTCATCGACATCACCTGCGGCGCAATCGAAATCGGCATCAAACACCTGACGGTGTATGCCTTCTCGACGGAGAACTGGAAGCGCAGCACCGAGGAGGTGCGCTTCCTGATGGGCTTCAACCGGGAAGTGGTGCGTCGCCGCCGGGAGAACCTCAACGACATGGGCGTGCGGATGCGCTGGGTGGGGTCACGGCCTCGGATGTGGCGCAGCGTGATCAAGGAGTTCGACATCGCCGAGCAGATGACGGTGGGCAACGACGTCATCACGATCAACTACTGCGTGAACTACGGCGGTCGCACTGAGATCGTCGAGGCGGCGCGTTCGCTGGCCCAGCTGGCGGCGGACGGCAAGATCAAACCGTCACGGATCACCGAGGCGACGTTCGCCAAGCATCTGCACCGCGCCGACATCCCCGACGTCGACCTGTTCATCCGGACCTCAGGCGAGCAGCGCGCGAGCAACTTCCTGCTGTGGCAGGCGGCCTACGCCGAGTTCGTCTTCCAGGACAAACTGTGGCCGGACTACGATCGCCGCGATCTGTGGGCGGCCTGCGAGGAGTACGTGCAACGCAACCGACGCTTCGGCAGAGCCGAATGATGTACCTGAGCGGCAGAGCCTGATGGAGCTCCAGGATCGCCTGGTCGCGGTGCTCGCGGAGATCATGCCCGTGCATCGGGAGGAGGATGGGGCGCTCACCGTGCAGCACGACGAGACGTTGGCGTCGCTGCGCGCGGTGACGATCGCCGAGGGCCTGGAAATGGTTTCGCTGACCCAGATCCTGGCGTGGGATCTGCCGTTGGACGCCAAGCTGCGGGCCAAGGTGGCCGAGCACGCGCACAAGACGCTGCTGGGCACCGTGTCGCTGAACGCCAAGAGCGCACCCAAGGAGATCGCCGCGGGCGCCAAGCGCAACTCCAAGAAGGCCGCGGATGTGTTGCTGCGCTACAACTTTCCCGCCGCGGGCCTCACCGACGACGCGCTGCGTACCCTGATCCTGATGGTGTTGGCCACCGGCGCCGACGTGCGTCGTGCGTTAGTCGGCTGAGCAGTCGCCGCAGCGCCCGAAGATCTCGATGGTGTGGCTGACGTCGGAGAAACCGTGTTCTCTGGCGACGTCGGCGGCCCAGGTCTCCACGTCGCGGCCCTGGATCTCCACGGTCGCGCCGCATGCCCGGCACACCAGGTGGTGATGGTGGTCCTCTGAGCAGCGGCGGTACACGGCCTCGCCGGTGTCGGTGCGCAGCGTGTCGACGACGCCGGCGGCAGCCATCTGCTGCAGCGTGCGGTAGACGGTGGTCAGCCCGATGCCCTCGCCGCGCCGGCGCAGTTCGTCGTGCAGTTCCTGAGCGGAACGAAAGCCGTCGACCTTGTCGAGCAGCGCGGCGATCGCGGCGCGCTGCCGTGTCGAGCGGACCCCGGTCGGGATCGGCGTCGAGGTCATGGGTGGACCTCGCCCGCGTGGG
Source organism: Mycolicibacterium pulveris (assembly GCF_010725725.1). Classification (NCBI taxonomy): domain Bacteria; kingdom Bacillati; phylum Actinomycetota; class Actinomycetes; order Mycobacteriales; family Mycobacteriaceae; genus Mycobacterium; species Mycolicibacterium pulveris. The sequence continues at coordinate 4,296,382 of NZ_AP022599.1, forward strand.
TGACGGCGGCGACGACGATCTCGGCCAGGTGCTCGTCGACCAGCCGATACATCACCTCGCGGCCCGACCGTTCCCCGGCCACCACGCCGGCGGCCTTGAGAATGCGCAGATGCTGGCTGACCAACGGCTGCGGCACCCCGAGCGCGTCGACGAGCTCGTGCACGCAGCGGCTCGACTCCCGCAACTGCAGCACGATCGCGATGCGTACCGGCGCGGCCAGCGCGCGCAGCAGGTCGCCGGAGGTGTCCAGGACGTCGCGCGGCGGCAGCTCGGGTGACGGCGCGCCGCCGTGGTCGTGGGCGACGTCGTCGACGGCGTCGGAGGTGTCGGAGGTGGCCCCGGCGTTTCCGGCGTTTCCGGACAAAGTGGAAACGATTTTCATTATGCCGCCACCATACATGCGTGGTCACGCATGTCAACGGGCCGCGCGCGGGTCGCTAGGCTGTGTGCCCGTGGCTCCATCTTCTTCGATCATCGATACGGTCGCAAACCTCGCCAAGCGTCGCGGCCTCGTCTTTCAATCGGGCGAGATCTACGGCGGAACCAGGTCGGCGTGGGACTTCGGCCCGCTCGGCGTGGAGCTCAAGGAGAACATCAAGCGGCAGTGGTGGCGCGCGGTGGTCACCGCCCGCGAGGACGTCGTCGGCCTCGACAGCGCGATCATCCTGCCGCGCGAGGTGTGGGTGGCCTCCGGCCATGTCGACGTGTTCAACGACCCGCTGGTGGAGTGCCTCAACTGCCACAAGCGGCACCGGCAGGATCACCTGCAGGAGGCGTACGCCGACAAGAAGGGCATCGACGACCCCGATTCGGTGCCCATGTCGGAGATCGCCTGCCCGGACTGCGGCACCAAGGGGCAGTGGACCGAACCGCGCGACTTCAACATGATGCTCAAGACCTACCTCGGTCCGATCGAGACCGAGGAGGGTTTGCACTACCTGCGGCCCGAGACCGCTCAGGGCATCTTCGTCAACTTCGCCAACGTGGTGACGACCGCCCGGAAGAAGCCGCCGTTCGGAATCGCCCAGACCGGCAAGAGCTTTCGCAACGAGATCACGCCCGGCAACTTCATCTTCCGGACCCGGGAGTTCGAGCAGATGGAGATGGAGTTCTTCGTCGAGCCGTCGACGGCGCGCGAGTGGCACCAGTACTGGATCGACGAACGCCTGCAGTGGTACGTCGACCTCGGTATCGACCGCGACAACCTGCGGCTCTACGAGCATCCCAAGGAAAAGTTGTCGCACTACTCCGAACGCACGGTCGACATCGAGTACAAGTTCGGGTTCGCGGGCAGCAGCCCGTGGGGTGAGCTGGAGGGCGTCGCCAACCGCACCGACTTCGACTTGTCCACGCACAGCAAGCATTCCGGTGTCGACCTGTCGTTCTACGACCAGGCCAACGACACTCGCTATGTGCCGTATGTCATCGAACCCGCAGCGGGGCTGACCCGGTCGTTCATGGCGTTCCTCATCGACGCGTACGCCGAGGACGAGGCGCCCAACGCCAAGGGCGGGGTGGACAAGCGCACCGTGCTGCGGCTGGATGCGCGGCTGGCGCCGATCAAGGCCGCGGTGCTGCCGCTTTCGCGGCATGCCGACCTTTCGCCGAAGGCGCGCGACCTCGCCGCCGAACTGCGCAAGTACTGGAACGTTGAGTTCGACGACGCCGGCGCGATCGGCAGGCGGTACCGCCGCCAGGACGAGATCGGTACGCCGTTCTGCGTGACGGTCGACTTCGACACGCTCGAGGACCAGGCGGTGACGATCCGCGAACGCGATTCGATGACCCAGGATCGTGTCGCGCTCGACACCGTGAGCGACTACCTGGCCGCCCGCCTCAAAGGCTGCTAGCGCCATCACGGCGAGCGTGCGTGTCGGAGGGCGACACGCCGCGAAAATCCGCGAGTTCACGCACGCTCGCGGCCAATCGAGGTGTCCCCAACCGGGAATTCATCCACAACCGGGCTCGCATGTGCGCGGGGCCGGCCCGCCGGGCGCTGAGGATCATCGCCATGACTGGCGATATCGCGGCGCTCTTCGACACCCAGAACGGCGTCGTCACCACGGCTCAACTGTTGGCGGCGATGGGACGCAGCCGGCTCGACACCAAGATTCGCACCGGTGAACTGGTGAAGGTCTGGCCCGGCATTTACAGCCGCGACGAGCCCGACACCGGCGTGCGGCTCGCGGGCCTCGACCTTCGTGCCGAAGAGCCCGTCGCGATCTGCCTCGGAACCGCTGCGGCGGCGTACGGGTTCGACACCGAAGGGGTCGTCGACCTGCATGTGCTCAACCCCGACGGACACCAGTTGCGAAACTCCGACGGGTTGGTCGTGCATCGGCGCGAAGGCGCGCCGCTGGGCGTGGTCGACGGCCGACCCGCGACCATGCCGGAGTGGACGGCCGTCGAGGTCGCTCGCGGCCTACGTCGTCCCCGTGCGCTGGCCACCCTCGACGCCGCCCTGCGCAGCGGCACATGTGATGCCCGTCAGCTGCGTGTCGCGGCCGCGCAGCAAGCGGGCAGGCGCGGCATTGTGGCCGTGCGCGAACTGATCCCGCTCGCACGGGCCGAAGCAGAGTCGCCGATGGAAAGCGAGGCGCGGCTGGTCATGATCGACGGCGGACTGGCGCCGACAGAGCTGCAGTTCGAGATCGTTGACCGCGATTTCAGAACGTGGCGAGTCGATTTCGCGTGGCCCGAGGGCAAGCTCGCCGTCGAATACGACGGGTTCGATTGGCACAGCGACCAGGACCAGTTTCGCCGGGACCGCTTGAAGCGGGCTGCCCTGCAGGAGGTCGGCTGGAGTGTGCTGTCGGTGGTGTTCGACGACGTGCGGCATCGGCCGTGGGAGATGCTGCGGCGTATCGAGACCGAGTTGCGGCGGACGCGGGCGGCGTGAGCGTGCGTAAAGTCGCGATTTTCCCCGGCGTGTCGCCCTCTGACACGCACGCTCGCGCAGAAGGTCGCGCAGAAGGTCGCGCCGAAGGTGACACCTAGAGGCTAGAAGCGGCCGCCGCCGCCCGAGAAGCCGCCGCCGGAGCCGCCGAACGAACCGGGGCTGAACCCGCCCCCACCGAAGCCGCCGAAGCCGCCGCGCATCGCGCCGCCCAACATGTTGCCGATGAGGATGCCGCCGATGACCGCGCCCATGTTCCCGCCGCCGCCACCGTACGGGCCCATGTAACTGCGCCGCGCCTGCTCGACGTCGGCGTTGGCCAACGCCTGAGCCTGGGCGGCCAGCATCGCCGCGCCGTTGGCATGCGCGATCGCCTCGGCGGGATCGGTCGACCGCTTGGCCTCCGCGGCACCGATCTGCCGCACCGCCTCCGCGAGGCGCGTACGCGCCTCCGGACCGATGGTGCCGCGTCGGGTGTCGATGAAATCCGATACCGACCGCACCCGTGACCGCGCGGTGAACAACGCCTCCTCGAGCGCCCGGTTCAGCCGTTCGGCGGCCTCCCGTTCCTGTTCGACGGCGGCCAACAGCCGATCCAGGTCGGCGTCGGCCTTCGTCAGCTCGGTGAACGTGCCGAGCGGGTCGACCGTTCCGGCGCGCTGCGCGGCGGCGACGGCGGCCGCCGCGGCGTCTCGGGCAGCCGTCAGCTGATCGGCCTGCGGCACCGACCCCTGCGCCAGCAACGCGCCCGCTTGCTCGATACCGGCCTTGATGTCCTCGATCGCGGCAGGCAGCGCCGCCGCAGCGCGCCGGATGTCGCTGGCCGCGCTGTCCACCGCATCCAGTAACGAATTGGCCTGTCCCAGCGCCGATTCGCCGGCCCGCACGCTCTCGACGAGCTCGGTTTGCCGGCCTGCCACGGGCCGCTCGGCCAACTCCCGAGCGCGGCCGATGTTGCGGTCGGCGAACTCGAGCAGCTCCTTGGCTGTGTCCACGTTGTCGGCCACCGACGCCAGCGCCGCGGCGTCGAACTCGTTGTGCAGTTCAGCCAGCTTCTGCTGCGACGGGCCGATCCGCGCGGTGATGTCGACGAGCTGCTGGGTCATCTTGTTCAGCCGTGCCGGCGCGTTGATCACGAGGTCGCGCAGCCGGGCGAACTCCTCCTTGCGCGCATCGAGTTCGCGGTCCGCCTTGGCCGCCGCCACCACCACGCGCGTCAACAGGTCCCGACGTTGCGCCGGGGTCTCGGGAATCGCGTCGTCGAGCTGCTGGCGCACGTTGAACGCTTGCATCAGAGTGGTTTTCGCGTTGCGTACCGCCTCCGCGAACGGGGCGGTCTGCGCCTCCCCGAACTCTTCGACGGCCAGCTCGAGCTCGTGTTCGCTGGTGCGCACCGCGTTGTCGACCTCGACCACCATCGTCCGGGACAGGTCGTCGAGGGCATCGAGCGACACCGCCGCCAACGCGTTCGGATCCGTCGGGTCCACCCGGCGCGCCGCCGCGAACTCGGCCTCGCGGCGCTTGCGACGTCGACGTCGGCTCCACAGCCACAGGCCCAGCACGGCGACGGCGATGACGGCCAGCGCCACCAGCACCGGCACCCAGCCGATCCCGCCCCCCGCGGGGGAGTTCAGCCCGGTGGCCGCCGCGACCGCCGCGCCCGCCCAGTCGCCGCGGCGCAGCGCCGGTTCGATGTCGTCGCGCTGCAACGCCGCGGCGTCGGATTGGTCCATCACCGCCGAGGGCACCTGAAAGGCGTAGGCGCGTTCGCCCGTGGCCACCGCCAGCAGCGCATCGCGGTCACCGAAGTCGCTGAGCTGCATGGTGGTTCGCGCCCATGACACGGGGCTTTGGCTGAAGCTGTCGACATAGACCACCCACAGCCGGACGCGTTTGTCGGTGTAGAGCTGCTCCACGGCGGCCTCGACCTGGGCGCGCTGGTCGGGCGACAGCACGCCTGCGCGGTCGGTGACGTAGCCCGGCACCCGGAACGGTGGTTCGGCAGCGGCCGTCGGCGCCAGAAGGGTACCGGCGACGAACACCGTGAACACGAGGCTGAGCAGACGGGCGAGGCGCATGATCGCCAATGTAATGCGGCGCGCGTCCTCACCACGCGCTACCCGCGAACACGGCTGGCAGACTGTGGTGCGGTGGCAGCGAATTCCGATCCGTACAACGACCTCGACCGCGAGCGGCTGGTGGTCGAACCGCCCAAGGCTGCCGGTCTGCCGGGCACCGACAACGAGCACCGCACCGACTTCGCCCGCGACCGGGCCCGCGTGCTGCACAGCGCGGCGCTGCGCCGGCTGGCCGACAAGACGCAGGTCGTCGGGCCCCGCCAGAGCGAGACGCCGCGCACCCGGTTGACCCACTCGCTGGAGGTGGCCCAGATCGGCCGCGGGATGGCCATCGGGCTGGGTTGCGACCCCGACCTCGTCGACCTCGCCGGGCTGGCGCACGACATCGGCCATCCGCCGTACGGGCACAACGGTGAGCGCGCGCTGAACCAGATCGCCGCCGAGCACGGGGGCTTCGAAGGCAACGCCCAGAACATTCGGATCCTGACCCGTCTCGAGCCGAAAACCCTTGACGCGCAGAACCACAGCGCGGGCCTGAACCTGACGCGCGCGGCGTTGGACGCCGTCACGAAGTATCCGTGGCGTCGCGACGGGCGGCAGCGCAAGTTCGGCTTCTACGAGGACGACGCGGCGGCCGCCGACTGGATCCGGTTGGGTGCTCCGGCGCGCCGGCCGTGCCTGGAGGCCCAGATCATGGACTGGGCCGACGACGTCGCCTACTCGGTGCACGACGTCGAGGACGGCGTCATCTCGGGTCGCATCGACATGCGGGTGCTGGCCGACGCCGACGCGGTCGCCGTCCTCGCCCGGCTCGGCGAATCCAGCGGGATGGGCGCGGGTCTGCCCGCCGACGATCTGGCGGCGGCCGCGGCGCGGCTGTCGAACCTGCCGGTGGTCGCCGCTGTCGGCAAGTACGACGGCACCCTGGGCGCGTCCGTGGCGCTGAAGCGGTTGACCAGCGAGTTGGTCGGACGCTTCGCGTCGGCGGCGATCGCGGCCACCCGGGAGGTCGCCGGGCAGGGCCCGTTGGTGCGGTACGCCGCCGACCTGGCCGTGCCCGACCTGGTGCGCGCGGAGGTCGCGGTGCTCAAGATCCTGGCGCTGCAGTTCATCATGTCCGACCCGAGGCACCTGGAACTGCAGGCCCAGCAGCGGGAACGCATCCACCGCGTCGCGGACTGGCTGCTCGCCGGAGCGCCCGCGACGCTGGACCCGATCTTCGTCCCAGCGTTCAACGCCGCCGCCGACGACGGTGCGCGGGTCCGGGTGATCGTCGACCAGATCGCGTCCTACACCGAGGGTCGTCTGGAACGGCTCGAACCCGCATAAGGATGCTCGGGCGCCGAGGCCCTCGGCCTAGACTGTGCGCGTGGCAGGCCGCATTCCCGATCGTGACATCGCGGCCATTCGTGAACGCATCCGCATCGAAGACGTCGTTGGGGATTACGTGCAGCTGCGCCGGGCCGGCGCGGACTCGATGAAGGGGCTGTGCCCGTTCCACGACGAGAAGACGCCGTCGTTTCACGTGCGCCCCAACCACGGCCACTTCCACTGCTTCGGCTGCGGCGAGGGTGGCGACGTCTACGCCTTCATCCAGAAGATCGAACACGTCAGCTTCGTCGAATCGGTCGAACTGCTCGCCGACCGCGTCGGCTACACGATCACCTACACCGGCGCCTCGGCGACCAACGTGCAGCGTGACCGCGGCAGCCGCAGCCGGCTGCTGGCCGCCAACGCGGCCGCTCAGGAGTTCTACGCCGAAGCGCTGCAGTCCGAGGAGGCCGCGCCGGCGCGCCAATTCCTGCTCGACCGCAACTTCGATGCCGAGGCCGCCGCCCGGTTCGGCTGCGGCTTCGCGCCGTCGGGCTGGGATATGTTGACAAAGCACCTGTTGCGCAAGGGTTTCGAGTTCAAGGAGCTCGAGGCCGCCGGGCTGTCGCGGGAAGGGCGCCGTGGCCCCATGGATCGCTTTCACCGCAGGCTGCTGTGGCCGATCCGGGCCAGCAGCGGCGAGGTGATCGGGTTCGGTGCCCGGCGGATCTTCGACGACGACCCGATGGAGGCCAAGTACGTCAACACCCCTGAGACCGTGCTGTACAAGAAGTCCTCGGTGTTGTTCGGACTGGATCTGGCCAAGCGCGACATCGCCAAATCGCACCGCGCCGTCGTCGTCGAGGGCTACACCGACGTGATGGCCATGCACCTGGCCAACGAGACCACCGCGGTGGCCTCCTGCGGCACCGCGTTCGGCGATGGGCACCTGTCGCTGCTGCGCCGGCTGATGATGGACGACAACTGGTACCGCGGCGAGCTGATCTTCGTGTTCGACGGTGACGAGGCCGGCCAGGCGGCGGCGCTGAAGGCGTTCGACGGCGACCAACAGGTCGCCGGAAAGTCCTTCGTGGCAATCGCTTCCGATGGGATGGACCCGTGCGACCTGCGGCTGAAATCCGGCGACAAGGCGCTGCGGGACCTGGTGGCCCGGCGCATCCCGATGTTCGAGTTCGCCATCCGCAGCCTCATCCCCGACGGCGACGTGCTCGACAACGACCCGCAGGCTCAGGTCGACGCGCTGCGCCAGTGCGTGCCGCTGGTGGCCCGGATCCGTGACTACGCGCTGCGCGACGAGTACGCGCGCCGGCTGGCCGGCTGGACGGGATGGCGCGACGAGGGCCAGGTGCTGTCGCGGGTGCGCGAGGAGGCCCAGAAGCGCGGCATGCCCGACCGCGGCCGGCGGCGCCGCGCGACGACCGAAGCCCCGCCGCGACGGGCCGCCGCGCAGCCGGAGGCGGCCGCCGCGCGGCCCGACCCCAACGATCCGACCCTGTGGCCGCAGCGGGAGGCGCTCAAGGCGGCGCTTCAGTACCCGGCGCTGGCCGGGCCGGTGTTCGATTCGCTGACCGTGGAGAGCTTCACCCATCCTGGCTACGCGGCCGTGCGAGCGGCGATCGAGGCCGCGGGCGGCGCGTCGGCGGGGCTGTCGGGCGCACAGTGGATCGAGGTCGTCCGCGACAAGACCGCGGCCCCGGCCGCGGCGAGCTTGGTCAACGAGCTCGGGGTGGAGGCCATCAACGTCGACGACGACGAACGGCTGCCGCGCTACATCGGTGGGGTGCTGGCCCGGCTGCAGGAAGTGTGGGTGGGACGCCAGATCGCCGAGGTCAAGTCGAAACTGCAGCGCATGTCGCCGGTCGATCGGGGCGACGAGTACCACGCGCTGTTCGGGGATCTGGTGGCGATGGAGGCCTATCGCCGCAGCCTGCTGGAACAGGCCAGCGGCGACGACATGACTGCGTGAGTGCCTGTAACGCGATAGGGTGAGCTCGCTATAAAACCGTCGGGGAACGGTCAGAAAGGCGTGCTCGTGACATCGACCAACAACCGGCTGCGGCGGCGCGTTGCTGCCGGCGCCATCGCGGTGGCGGCCGTCGCGGCGCCGTTCGTGTCATCCGCGCTGGTCACCGCCGCTCCTGACGTTCAGGCGGCGCCGTGTCTTGCCTGGTTCGGCAACAAGGAAGACGGCCGGTGCCTCGGCTACTCCACCGGCAACGGCGTCAATGTCGGTACGCCGGAGATCGGCCTCTACGGCCCCAACGGCCCGGGTTTCAGCACCGGCCCGCTGTTGCCGGGCACCACCATCACCGAGGGCATCAACTAGCGGCGCTGGCCGCGCTGCGCGGCGTCGGGCCCGATGACCGTAATGTCGGGGTCGATCTCGGTCAGGGTGACCATCGCCGGGTCCGGTGAGACCCGGTCGGCGATCTTGCGTCGACCCGCATCGATCACGGCCTTGGCGGCAGGGCTCTCGGTGACCGCTTTGTAGGTCCCGGCGATCTGTTCGTACCGACGCCGGCCAGCCTTCGAGCCCAACACGTAGCCGACAGCCAATACGACGAGATACCGGATCACAGGGCCCCTCCCAGTCGACGTTGCGTACCCGTCCATCCTGCCTCACCCGGCGGGGTGCGTGCCGGGTGGCGGCGTATTGGCGGGCCGCGCGGCACGTAAGCTAGAGTCATCCCTCGATCCGCGGACGTCTACCTTCGCGGGTGAGCGATCCCCTGTAGCTCAATTGGCAGAGCATTCGGCTGTTAACCGAAGGGTTGTTGGTTCGAGTCCAACCGGGGGAGCCATCACGGCAAAATTCACGCGCTCGGCCGCCGAGAGCGATAATGTGGTCGCGATCACAGAAGCGTCCTCGGGGGCGACACCGGTCAGGACGCCGACGTGTTCACACCGCGCGACAAAACGACCGTGCGCGCCCGGAGCTTCGGCGGCACGGCCCTGCCTGAGCGCGGCACGAGACACCACAGCTCGACGCTGACAGGCGGAGAGCACTTCGGGCGCCGGCCCGTCACCGAGCAGGTGGCGGGCCGACGCGTTCGTAGGCCCGCGGCGCTGGGCCCCCTCTTTCGCCGAGCAGACGTGAACACCCCCTGAATTGCCCGAATTTGGGGGCGTTCACGTCTGCTCGCGCAGACGGCTTACGTGTCGACGATGTTCTCCGGGTGCAGCATCTCGGCGTAGCGCAGCGGCTCCGGGATTCCGAACCCGTCGACCAGCAACTCCGCGTACGGGCGCAGGTTGCGGCAGCGTTCGTTGATCCCGCGGGTCACCGCCTTGGCGCGCTCCGTGGACAAGAACCGGTGCTCCATGTACCAGGCGCGGTCCTCTTCGAACACCGACAGCGCATACAGGTCGCAGACCATGTCGAGGATCTTGCGGGCTTCGGGGTCCTCGCACACGTCGATGCCCGCCACGAACGCCTCGAGGATGACGCGGTCGATGTGGGCGCGTGCGGCGTGCAGCACGTGATCCTGCACGGCATTGAACGCGTCGAACGCGCTCATCTCCTTGGACTTGCCCTGCAGCCGGCGCGCCACCGTGGACAGCATGTACTCTTCGCGGTCCTCGAACATCTTGATCTGGGTGCCGCGGTTGAACAGGCTGCCCTCTTCCTCGTTGTCCTGCCGGTTGTCCAGAATCGTCTGGATGATCGGTTGTGCGGCAGTGCGTTTCAGGACGCGGGTGCCGACGGTCTCGGCGGCGAAGCGCACCCATTCCACCGGGCTCATGCTCTTGACGTCGTCGGCGTAATCGGTCAGCAACTGCTTGGCGACCAGCTGGGTCAGCACATGGTTGTCACCTTCGAACGTGGTGAACACGTCGGTGTCGGCCTTCAGCGCGATCAACCGGTTCTCGGCCATGTAGCCGGCGCCGCCGCAGGCCTCCCGCGCCTCCTGGATCGCGCGGGTGGCATGCCAGGTGTTGGCCGCTTTCAACCCGGCGGCGCGTGCCTCCAACTCGCGCTGCTCCTCGGGATCCGGGTCATCGGACGTCTGCAGTTCGTGGCACTTGGCCACAAGTTCGTTCTGCGCGAACTGCAGCGCATACGACTCGGCGATCAGCGGCAGCAGCCGACGCTGATGCACCAGGTAGTCCATGATGAGCACTTCGTCGTCGGTGTCGGGCTCGGTGAATTGCCTGCGCTGCAACGCATATCGCGTGGCGATGTCGAGCGCGACCCGCGCCGCGGCGGCCGCGCTTCCGCCGACCGTGACCCTCCCGCGGATCAGCGTGCCCAGCATCGTGAAGAACCGGCGGTTCGGGTTCTCGATCGGCGAGGAGTAGGTGCCGTCCTCGGCCACGTCAGCGTACTTGTTGAGCAGGTTCTCCCGTGGAACGCGCACGCGGTCGAACTGGATGCGCCCGTTGTCCACACCGGGCAGGCCGCCCTTGTAGTGGTTGTCCGAGGTGGTCACGCCCGGCAGATCGTTGCCCTCGTCGTCGCGGAGCGGCACCACGAAGCAGTGCACCCCGTGGCACTGGCCGTCGGGGGTGATCAGTTGGGCGAAAACCGCTGCCACCCGAGCGGTTTCGGCCGCACCGCCGATGTAGTCCTTGCGGGAGGTGCGGGTGGGGGAGTCGATGATGAACTCCTGGGTGGCGGGGTCGTAAGTCGCGGTGGTCTCCAACGACTGCACGTCGCTGCCGTGGCCGGTCTCGGTCATCGCGAAGCAGCCGAGCAGCTCCAGGTTGATGATCTTCGGCACGTACTTCTCGTGATGGCGTTTGGTGCCGAGGTTCTCGATGGCCCCGCCGAACAGCCCCCACTGCACACCGGCCTTCACCATCAGCGACAAGTCGGACATCGCCAGCATCTCGATCTGGGTGACCGCCGCGCCGACGTTCCCGTTGCCGCCGTGCTCCTTCTTGAACCCGTCCTCGGCCGCGCCCCTGGCGGCCATGATCTTCATCTGCTCGGCGACTTTGGTGCGGGCGATGACGGTGTTCGGGGTGTAGTGCGGACGGAACACCTCGCTGGAGAGTTCCTCGCGCACCTGGTTCTTCACGTCGCGCCAACGGCCGTCGAGCGCATTGCGCAGGTGCTCTGCGGTGGTGGTCATACCCCACGGTATCCCGCCGCGGGACAACGCAAACGTGATGCGGCAAACGCAGGTGAACCTGAGTGGATCCGGCCGAATCAGGTGGGGTTCAATCGACGACATGAGAGAGTGCGGACATGCCTGAGTGGGAGGCGCCCACCGGCGTGCCGCACCTGACCACCCACCGGCACGCCGACGTCACCGGCGGCTGGCTGCGCGCGGCCACCTTCGGTGCGATGGACGGCCTCGTCAGCAACACCGCGCTGATCGCCGGCGTCGCCGCCGCCGCCGACGCGCCGACCGTGGTGATCAGCGGCATCGCCGGGCTGCTGGCGGGTGCCTTCTCGATGGCCATGGGGGAGTACACATCGGTGACCACCGCCAACGAGCAGATCGACTCTGAGGTCCTCGTGGAGCGTCGCTCCTTCCGCAAGCACCCACAAGCCGAAAAGTCGGAGCTGATAGCCATGCTGACGGAGATGGGCATGACGCGCGAGACCGCGACGAAGGCCACCGAGGAGGTGCACCGCGACGAGAACCGCGCGTTGAACTTCCACCTGGTGCAGGAACTGGGGGTCGATCCCGAGGAGAAGCCGTCACCGTGGGTGGCGGCCGGCTCGTCGTTCGTGCTGTTCGCGATCGGTGCGATCATTCCGCTGATCCCGTACCTGCTCGGTTACGAAACGTTGTGGGCCGGGCTGGCGTGCGGCGGCCTGGGACTGCTCATCGCCGGCGCCATGGCTGCCCGGATCACCCGCAGACCATTGTGGTTTGGGGCGTTGCGGCAGTTGGCGTTCGGCACCGTCGCCATCACGGCGACCTACCTGGTCGGAACGCTCTTCGATACGGCGGTCTAGTGCGAGCTGTTCGCCTGATCGCGTTCGCGGGTACCGCACTGCTCTGCGCGTGCGGTGTTTCGGGCACCACGAACGTCGACGGGCCGCACTACCTCGGTGCGCTGAAGCTCGAGGACGACGCGACTTTCGACGGCACAGTGATCGGCGGGCTGTCCGGACTGAGCTACGACCCCGACCGCGACCTGTACTACATCATCAGCGACGACCGATCCGAGGAGAACCCGGCCCGCTTCTACACGGCGCGGATCACGCTGTCGGACAACGGAGTCGAAGCCGTCGAGTTCGTCTCGACACACCCTCTGCTGGACGACGACGGCAAGCCGTTCCAACCGTTGGACGCCGACGCGCGACCGCCGGTGGTGCCGCCGGACCCCGAGGGCATCGCCTTCGACGTTGGCCGCCAGCGGTTGTACTGGTCCAGCGAGGGCGAACGGAAGCGCGACGCGCTGCTCGATCCGTCGGTGCGGATCGCCGGCCTCGACGGCGGCTACCTCGGCGAGTTCGCCCTGCCGCCCATGCTGCGCATGTCCGGCGAGAAAGCCGGGCCGAGGCGCAACCGCGCGCTGGAGGGGCTCACGCTCACGCCCGACGGCCGCTACCTGTGGGCGGCGATGGAGGGCCCACGCTACGAGGACGGGGAGCTACCCACCGAAAGCGACGGTGCGCTGGTCAGGTTCACCAAGTTCGACGTGGAAACTCGCGCCGCAACAGCGCAATACGCCTACCCAGTCGATGAGCTCGACACGGGCCCGCGTGGTGACAACGGGGTCTCTGAGCTGCTGGCCCTCGACGACGACGGCGAGTTCCTGGTACTGGAACGCGGATACGGCACGCACGTTCAGGCGCGTCTCTATCGGGTCAGCGTCGGCGACGCCGAGGATGTGCTGAACCGGCCGTCGCTGCGCGACGCACCGGTGCGAACGATGACCAAGACCCCGCTCGTCGACCTGACCGACGTCGTCGACCCGCTGGACAACGTGGAGGGTATCACGCTGGGCCCGCCGCTACCCGATGGACGCCAGTCGCTGGTACTGGTCAGCGACGACAACTTCTCGGCCAAGCAGTTCACCCAGTTCCTGGCGTTCGCGCTCTAAGTGTGATTTCGGCGCGCTCGTGGCCCCTCAGGGTCGGTAAGCGCGCCGAAATCGCTCCCCGGCTGAGGCGACGCGGCGTCCTCGAGGAGGCGTCGCAGCACCACGACTGCCTCGCCGAGCGTCTTGCGGTCGGCGTCGTCGAGGCACTCCAGGTACGGGTCGATGGCCGCACCGCGCTGTACCCGAACCTGGCGCAGGGTCTCCACGCCCTTGGGTGTGATGCGGATCAGCACGGCGCGCGCGTCCTCGGGGTCGACGGTGCGCGACACCAGCCCGGCTTCTTCGAGCCGACGCACCTGGGTGGTCATCGTCGGCTGCGAGCAGTGGTCGAGCGCGGCCAGGTCCGAGATGCGGGCCTCACCGCAGTCTTCAATGGTGGACAGCAGCCGCGCCTGCGCAAAACCGAGCGGCATCCTGGCCCGCTGGGTGGCCAGTCGGTTGAGCCGGGCAACGACAGCCAGCAGGTCGGCTCCGAGGGTCGACGACATGCCGCCATGATTACATAGCTTTGCTATATTTTCCGGATTTCGTGGGCGGCGTCCCCGGCACAACTGCGCCGATGGAGCTCGACGCGTTTGGACTGGCAGAATCGTGTAATGACCGTGACCGAGGAATCGAGGCCGTCTCGGCGGACCGGTTCCTTGGTTCCCGGCGAACTCGCGCAGGCCTCGGTGATGGCGGCGCTGACGGCGGCGACCGCGATCATCGCCGTCGTCGTCCCGTTCGCGGCCGGGTTGGCGCTGCTTGGCACCGTCCCGATGGGTCTGCTCGCCTACCGCTACCGGTTGCGCGTGCTCATCACCGCTGCCGTGGCCGGCGGCATCATCGCGTTCCTCATCGCCGGGCTCGGCGGGTTCATGACGGTCTTCAACTGCGCCTACATCGGCGGGCTCACCGGCATCGTCAAGCGCCGCGGCCGCGGCACCCCGACCGTGGTGCTGGTCGCGGTCATCGCCGGCGCGGTGTTCGGCGCGGCCACCGTGATAGCGCTGGCCATCCTGGTGCGGCTGCGTACCCTGATCTTCGACACGGTCACCGCCAACGTCGACGGCGTCGCCGCCATCCTCGCCCGCATCCCGGATATGCAGGGCGTGGCCGATCGGCTCAAGCGTGACTTCGCGACCGCGCTGGACTACTGGCCGTTCCTGTTCTTCGGCGCCGGGGTGCTGTCGATCACGATGGTCAGCGTGCTGGGTTGGTGGGCGCTTTCGCGGGTGATGTCGCGACTGCTCGGCATCCCCGATGTGCACAAATTGGAATCCTCCACCGACACCGGCGTCGTGGCACCGGTGCCTGCCCGCCTGCGCGACGTCCGGTTCCGCTACCCCAACGCCGACGTCGACGCGCTCGGTCCCGTGTCGCTGACCGTGGAACCAGGCGAATACCTCGCCGTGACAGGGGCGAACGGGTCCGGCAAGACGACGTTGATGTTGGTGTTGGCTGGTCGCGAACCCACGTCGGGCAGCGTCGAGCGGCCCGGCGCCGTGGGCCTCGGCCGAATCGGCGGCACCGCGGTGATCATGCAGCATCCCGAGAGCCAGGTGCTGGGCACGCGGGTCGCCGACGACGTCGTCTGGGGGTTGCCGCCGGGCAAGACCATCGACGTACAGCAGTTGCTCGCCGAGGTCGGGCTCGATGGGCTGGCCGAGCGGGACACCGGTGGGCTCTCCGGCGGTGAGCTGCAGCGCCTGGCCGTGGCGGCCGCCCTGGCCCGCGAACCTTCGCTGCTGATCGCCGATGAGGTCACCAGCATGGTTGACCAGCAGGGCCGCGAGTCGTTGGTGTCGGTGCTCTCCGGACTGACCAAACGCCACCGCATGTCGCTGGTGCACATCACCCACTACAACGCCGAGGCCGACAACGCCGACCGGACCATCGACCTGACCGGAAATGGCGCGGCCGACAACACCGAGATGGTGGAGACGACGGCGGCGCCCGCCGCCACCGTCGTCCCGGGCCGCCGGTCCGCAACCCCGGTGCTCGAACTCATCGACGTCGGCCACGAATACGGCAGCGGAACCCCCTGGGCCGCCGTCGCATTGCGCGACATCAACTTCACCGTGCATGAGGGCGACGGTGTGTTGATTCATGGCCTCAACGGGTCCGGCAAGTCGACGCTGGCCTGGATCATGGCCGGCCTGACCGTGCCCACCGTCGGCGAGTGCCTGCTCGATGGCGCCCCGGCCTCCGAGCAGGTTGGGGCCGTCGCGCTGTCATTCCAAGCCGCGCGGCTGCAGTTGATGCGCAGCCATGTGGGCCACGAAATCGCCTCGGCCGCAGGATTTCCCGTCGACGACCACGCCAGGGTGGCCGAAGCCCTTACCATGGTCGGGCTGGATCCGGCGTTGGCCAAACGGCGCATCGATCAACTCAGTGGCGGTCAGATGCGCCGCGTGGTGCTGGCCGGATTGCTGGCCCGATCACCTCGGGCGCTCATCCTCGACGAACCGCTGGCCGGTCTCGACGCCGCCAGCCAGCGCGGTCTGCTGCGGTTGCTGGAGGACCTGCGGCGCAACGCCGGCCTGACCGTCGTCGTGATCTCGCATGACTTCACCGGGCTGGAAGAGTTGTGCCCGCGCACGCTGCACCTGGAATGCGGTGCGCTGGTCGCGGCGCCCTCCGCGGCGGGAGGCATGTCATGACGGCGTTCGCCACCCGGCGCCAGCCCAAACCGGTCGTGCTGCTGCGACCCGTGCCGGGCGACAGCGTCATCCACCAACTGTGGGCCGGCACCAAACTGGCCGTGGTGGCCGGCATCGGCGTCCTGCTCACCTTCTATCCGGGCTGGGTGCCGATCGGCGCGGTGGCCGTGCTGGTGCTGACGGCCGCGCGGCTGGCCCGCATTCCGCGCGGCGTGCTGCCGACGATCCCGGGCTGGCTGTGGGTGCTGTTGGTGCTCGGCGGCGTCACCGCCGCGTTCGCCGGCGGCAGTCCGATCATCGACGTGGGCTCGGTCGAGTTCGGGCTCGGTGGGCTGCTCAACTTCCTGCGCATCACGGCGCTGTCGATCGTGTTGCTGGGCCTCGGGGTGATGGTGTCGTGGACCACCAACGTCGCCGAGATCGCCCCGGCTGTCGCGGCATTGGGCCGGCCGCTGCGTGTGCTGCGCATCCCCGTGGACGAATGGGCAGTCACGTTGACCTTGGCGTTGCGTGCGTTCCCGATGCTGATCGACGAGTTGCGGGTGCTCTACGCGGCGCGCCGGCTGCGGCCCAAACAGCGACCGCAGACCAGGCGTGGACGCCACCGTCGCTGGTGGATCGAGGCCATCGACCTGCTCGCGGCGGCGATCGTCGTCGCGCTGCGGCGTGCCGACGAGATGGGCGACGCGATCACCGCGCGTGGCGGCGCGGGTCAGATCTCGGCGGCGCCGTCGCGACCGAAACGGGCTGACTGGGTGGCGTTCTCGATCGTCGCCGTGGTGTGCGGCGCCGCACTGGCGCTGGAACTGACGGTGGCGGGCACCAGCGCGTAGGGCTTGCCCACTAAATTGGAGGCCGTGACAGCGAGCCGACGCGTCGACGCCGACTTTCTCGAGCTGCCGCGACATGCCCTTGCCGATACGGCGTTGTCCGCGGCCGTGGCCGCCGGAGCCAGCCACGCCGATCTGCGCATTCACGCGATCACGACCGAGTACGTGCAGATGCGCGACGGGGAGCTGGAGACCGCCGTCGTCAACCGCGAGATCGGTCTGGCGGTGCGGGTGATCGTCGACGGCACCTTGGGGTTCGCCTCGCACGCCGAGCTCAGCGCCGAGGTCGCGGCCGACACCGCTCGCCGCGCCGTCGGCGTGGCGAGGACGCTGGCCCCGCTCAACGCCGAACGCATCGAACTGGCCGCCGAGCCGGTGTATTCCGACGTCACCTGGGTGTCGGGCTACCGGATCGACCCGTTCACCGTGGCGTCGACGGACAAGCTCGCCGTACTGGGCGAGTACTCCGGGCGGCTGCTGGCCGCCGACGGTGTGGATCACGTGTCGGCCGGGGTCAACGCCGTCAAGGAACAGACGTTCTACGCCGACACCTTCGGCTCGTCGATCACGCAGCAGCGGGTGCGGGTGCTGCCGATGCTGGAGGCGGTCACGGTCGACCCCGCCGCGGGCACATTCGAGACCATGCGCTCACTGTGCCCGCCGTCCGCGCGCGGCTGGGAGGTCTTGGCCGGTGACGACGTGTGGAGCTGGTCAGCGGAGCTGGCCGAGCTTCCCGAACTGCTCGCCGAGAAGGTCAAGGCGCCCAGCGTCGTCGCGGGCCCGACGGATCTGGTGATCGATCCATCCAACCTGTGGCTGACGATCCACGAATCGATCGGGCACGCAACCGAATACGACCGCGCGATCGGTTATGAGGCCGCGTACGCGGGCACGTCGTTCGCCACACCGGACAAGCTGGGCACCATGCGCTACGGTTCGCCGGTGATGAACGTGACCGCCGACCGCACCGTCGAATACGGCCTGGCCACGGTCGGATACGACGACGAGGGCGTGCGCGCACAGAGCTGGGACCTGGTGCGCGACGGCGTCTTCGTGGGCTATCAACTGGACCGGGTGTTCGCGCCGCGGTTGGGTGTTGCGCGCTCCAACGGATGCTCCTATGCCGACTCCCCGCACCACGTACCGATCCAGCGGATGGCCAACGTGTCGCTGCAGCCGGCCGCCGAGGATGTCAGCACCGAGGACCTGATCGCCCGGGTGGACGACGGCATCTACATCGTGGGCGACAAGAGCTGGTCAATCGACATGCAGCGCTACAACTTCCAGTTCACCGGTCAACGGTTCTTCCGGATTCGGGGCGGCAGGCTGGACGGTCAGGTGCGCGACGTGGCGTACCAGTCGAGCACGACGGACTTCTGGGGCTCGCTGGAGGCCGTCGGCGGGCCGTCGACCTGGCGCCTCGGCGGGGCGTTCAACTGCGGCAAGGCCCAACCGGGGCAGGTGGCGCCGGTCAGCCACGGCAGCCCGTCGGCGTTGTTCCGCGGCATCAACGTGCTCAACACGCGTGCCGAGGCGGGGAGGTAACCCGTGATCGGTGCACAACAGGTCATCGACACCGCGCTGGCCGAGGCGGCTCGGCTGGCGAAGGCCGACGAGACGATCGTGTTGGTCACCGACCGGCTCGATGCGTCGCTGCGCTGGGCAGGCAATTCGATGACCACCAACGGTGAGTCGACCAGCCGCAGCACCACGGTGATATCGATTGTGCGCCAAGGTAAAGAGGCGCGGGTGGGATCGGTACGGTCCAGCGAGGTGGATCCTGGCGTCATCGCCGGCCTGGTAGCCGCATCGCAGGAGGCGGCCGCGTCGGCGCCCGAAGCGCGCGACAGCGCCGAGCCGTTGGAGGCGACCGAGGCGCCGCAGGACTGGGACTCTCCAGTACCCGGCACCGGCACCGAAGTGTTCCTGCCGCTGGCGGACACCCTCGCCAGGCGGGGTTTTCGCGGCCGGGACCAGCTGTACGGCTACGCCAGGCACGTCATGGAGACGACTTTCGTGGCGACGTCGAACGGGTTGCGACGGCGCTACACCCAGCCGACGGGTTCGGTGGAGATCAACGCGAAACGCGACGGTGCGAGCGCATGGGTGGGGGTGAGCACACCCGACTTCATCGATGTGCCAACGGAATCGATGCTCGACGAGCTGTCGGTGCGACTGGACTGGGCGCAGCGGACGGTGGAGCTGCCCGCCGGACGGTACGAGACGATCCTGCCGCCGTCGACGGTGGCCGACCTGATGATCTACCTGACCTGGACGATGGACGGGCGCGGCGCCCAAGAGGGCCGCACCGCGCTGTCGGCGCCCGGCGGGGGAACGCGGGTGGGGGAGAAGCTCACCGACCTGCCGCTGACCCTGTACTCCGATCCGTACGCGAGCGGGCTGGAGTGCACCCCGTTCGTGGCGACCACGACGTCCTCGGAGCGGATCTCGGTGTTCGACAACGGTATGGACATCGGCCGGGTGGACTGGATCCGCGACGGCGTGATCAACGCGTTGGCGTACCCCCGCGCGGCCGCTGCGGAGTTCGGCGCCCCGGTGGCGGTGCCTGCCGACAACCTGCTGATGACCGGTGGCACGGCGAGCCTGGCCGACATGATCGCCAACACCGAGCGCGGGCTGCTGCTGACCACGTTGTGGTACATCCGTGAGGTCGACCCGGCGGTGCTGCTGCTCACCGGGCTCACCCGCGACGGTGTCTACCTCGTCGAGGACGGTGAGGTGACCGCGGCCGTCAACAACTTCCGGTTCAACGAGAGCCCGCTGGATCTGCTGCGCCGCGCGTCGGAGGCCGGGACGACCGAGGTCACGTTGCCGCGGGAATGGGGCGACTGGGCGACCCGCGCGGCGATGCCGACGCTGCGGATCCCGGACTTTCACATGTCGTCGGTGAGCCAGGCGCAATAATCCTCAGATGGACACAGTGGAACTGGCCGACAGGCTGGCGGGGCTGGTGGCGATGTCATCGGCCGACCGCGGCCTGGACACGCTGATCCGGTTGACGTGCGCCGAGGCATCGGGGTTACCGCCGCTGCCGGTGGAGGCTGACCCTGGGGACGGGCCCGCCGAGCGTGACCCGGTGGTGGCGGCGTTCGCCGAGCAGTTCGTGGTCGATGTGTCGCAGATCAGTGACACGCAGCGTGCGCAACTTTGGTCAGCGTTGGGCGACAACGCGTTTCGCGCGGTGGTGGCGATCTTCATCGCCGACTTCGTCCCGCGGGTGTGGGCGGGATGTGAAGCGTTGCGGCTGGGCCGGCCCGGTGCACGCGAGGTCGTGGACTGGGATCACGACGGCGATCCGATCGATGCGCTGCTGAACGGGTTCGTGCCCGCGGTGGCCCGGGTACGGGGTCTTGACCCGGTGACTACGGAGGTCGTGCGGTTGCGCGGGGCCACGCAGCACAACTGCCGGCTGTGCAAGTCGCTGCGGGAGAGCACGGCGCTGGACGCGGGCGGGTCGGAGGAGATGTACCGCCAGATCGAGCGGTATGAATCGGCCGAGTGGCTCACGGAGGCGCAGAAGGCGGCGCTGCGATACGTCGACGCGCTGATCTGGTCGCCGGCGCGGATATCGGCGGAGGTGGCCGACGGTGTGCGGAAACATTTCTCCGAGGAGCAGGCGTTTGAACTGACGTTGGACGTCATGCGCAACGCCGCCAACAAGATCGCGGTGTCGCTGGGCGCCGATGCGCCGCGGGTGGCCGAGGGCACCGAGCGGTACCTGCTCGACGCCGACGGGCAGACGGTGTACGCCAGCTAGGGGCCGGGGGTCTTGGGGGTGCTACCGGCGATTGCCAACCTCTGAGCGAAAAATTCGCTCAATCGAGCCGCGGCGGTAGGTCGCGGGGTTCAAGCCCCGCCCGCCCCGTGGTCGTGGGCGGTGCGGACGTCGGAGAGGAGCTGTGTACGCACCGAGGTGTCGACATGATCGGATTCACCGGTTCGACGGCGACCGGTCGACGCATCCGGGAACTGTCGGCGGCAACGATGAAACGCGCACAGCTGGAACTAGGCGGCAAGAGTGCGCACATCGTTCTCGACGATGTCACGGAAAGTGGCGTTGCCGGAATAGGATTCGGACAAGTGCTGATGCATGCCGGGCAGGCATGCACCGTCACATCGCGACTTCTGTTGCCCGAGCACCTGCTCGACGCGTATGTCGATGGCGTCAAAGCCATGGCGCCAATGATCACGGTCGGGGACCCGCGTGATCCCAGCGCTGTCGTCGGCCCGCTTATCAGGGATCAGCAGCGTCAACGAGTTGAGTCCTTCGTTCTGGCCGGGGTGCAGGAAGGCGCGCGGCTGGTGGCCGGCGGCAAACGTCCCGAACATCTCGCACGCGGCTTCTACTATGAACCGACGGCATTTGTTGGCTGCCGCAGCGACATGCGCTTATGCCAGGAAGAGGTGTTCGGTCCTGTGCTGGCGGTGATGACCTACCGCTCCGAAGAGGAAGCCATCCGCATCGCGAACGATTCCATTTACGGTCTGGCAGGTCTGGTGATGACGCGCAACGCCGCAAGGGGTTTCAACGTCGCGAGGCAGGTCAGGACAGGCACCATCATGGTGCAGCCTCTCGCGCCCGGTGCCGATCTTGGCGCCAATCCCGGTGGCGGTCAGGGCCCCGGCTGGTCTCTACCGACGCGCGGCATGTTCAACGGCGGGGGACCCTTCGGCGGCTTCAAGCAAAGCGGCCTCGGCCGCGAGCAGGGGCGCTGGGGCTTCGAGGAATACACCGAGTTGAAGTCAATCACCATGATGTAGCCGCACCGTACGTTCGAGGACGTGCCGCGTCGTGGTGCGTCCGCACTCCGGTCCGGAAAGGTCGCGTTATGGAACTTCTCAAGGATGTCCGAGTTCTCGAGGTGTGACTGTTCTCCGCGGATGCGCTGGGTGGTCATCTGGCTGACCTCGGCGCAGAGGTGATCAAGGTAGAGCCGCCCGGCGGCGGTGGTTTCCGCGGTCCGGCGGTACAGGGCGGCGAGCTGCAGGACGCCCCAGTGGAACCGCGGTAAGAAGAGCGTGGCGATAAACCTCAAGACTACTGAGGGGCAAGAGGCATTCCGCCGGCTGGCCGCGACATCGGCAGTGGTGATCGACGGGCTTCGGTACGGAACTGCACACCGTCTTGGTTTCGGCTACGACGAGGTCGTCGCCGTCAACCCGTCGGTTGTCTACTGCGTTCTCAATGGCATGGGCAGTTATGGGCCGTATACCCGGTTGGCCACCCACGGGCTGTCCTTCGACTGTTTCGCGGGGTTGAGTCCGCCGATCATCGAGGCGGACGGAACTCCACGTCTTTCGGGAGCGGCGACAGGCACAACAGGTGTTTTGGCGGGGCCGCTGTACGCAGCGATGGGTGTACTCGCCGGGCTGCACGCTGCGGGGCGAGACGGCACGGCGCAGTACATCGAAGTAGCCCAAGTCGATGCCGCGATCAACCGGAACTTTCAACACCTCTCGGCGCTGGCCAATGGTCAACCGGACTACGGCGAGGGAATCCGCGCTTCGCTTAGATACCAGTACTACGAAACGCGCGATGGCAACTATGTGGTGTTCATCGCCCTCGAGGACAAGTTCTGGCGGAGGTTCTGCGAGTCACTCGACAGGATGGATCTGTATGAACCGGGGCGCCAGAAGCCGGGAGAGGATGTTGAGGCAGAGGCCTGGCTGCGCAACGAGTTGACCGCGATCTTCAAGGCCCGCACTCGCAGGGAATGGACCGATTTCTTTATCGCGACCGATATCGCTGGTGCGCCAGCGTTTTTGGGCGCCGATCTGTTGGACGACGACCACACGAAGGCTCGCCGACTTGTCTATGAGCAAGCACAGCCTGACGGGACCTCGAAGAGGATGGTGGGCACGTGCATAAAGACCAATCCCGATGACGGATTCGCACCGCCAGCAGCGCCACACGTCGGGCAGCATACGGAAGAGGTGCTCACCCGCCTGGCAGGCTACGACGCGGCCGGAATTTGAGCAGCTACGTGCGACGGGCACGATCTGAACATCTTCGCGCCCATCCGAAGTCAAGACTGCCGGGGTTTCTCCTAGTCGCGGTGACGCCGGCTAGGGACTCATGATCCCGTGGTGCTCGTGATTGCACTCCTCAATCGCTGAATTCGACTCCCCCGGGAGGGTGATTCACCGCCGTCACCTTGACCCACGTCCCAGCCGGGTAATAGACGACCTTCGCGGTTTCGGCTTCGCGGACTCCAAGGACACCGGCCACGATGGCGAACGAGTCGTTGTCGGTGAATGCCAGCTCATGCGTGCCTCCGCGAGTGGGCACTTCCACTGTGAATGACATAGACGGAGTGTTGCATCGATAGCCCGACCAAGCAGCGGTTGACGCATTCCGTTGCCGGGGCGACGGTGCACGACTGTTCGCCAGGTTCGCCAGCTGAGGCCGCCGCGGCAGTCAAGAGCGCGCGAATCTGCTCCCTCCGCCTCCCGCCCCAATGACCCGGGAAGGTGTCTGCGAACCAACGGCACCCGACCTGACTTTGCTAGCGCCCAACGTCACTGTCTCAGAGGCTCAAGGACCCTTGATGGCGGACATGAAGATCCTCATCTGCCGCTACACGGTCCCCGCGCGGGCCCTGGCGTGGCTCGGCGTGGTGCAGTGCAGTACATCTCGTGGGGTCAAATGTCGCTCGGTTTTTGGGCCAAAGGACCCTGGCCGGGTTGGTCGAGGCAATTGAGTATCGAGCTATCAGGAGTCGGACCATCCGGGTTCCGGTCGATTCGAGGAGGACATCATGACCACCGTCCGCGAGATCATGCACACCGGGGCTACCTGTGTGGACGAGCATGAGACGTTGACCGCCGCCGCCCAGAAGATGCGTGATCAGGGTATCGGTGCGTTGCCGATCTGCGGAGACGACGAGCGCCTGAAGGGCATGCTCACCGACCGCGACATCGTCGTCAGGGGCATCGCCGCCGGGCGCGATCCCAACACGACCACCGTCGGCGAGCTGGCCCAGGGCTATATCTACCGCGTCGACGCCGACGCCAGTGTCGAGGAGATGCTCAACGTCATGGAAGAGCACCAGGTCCGACGGCTGGCCGTGATGGACGATGACCGCTTGGTCGGCATCGTCAGCGAGGCCGACGTGGCGCGGCACCTGCCCGAACACATGGTCGCGCAGTACGCCAAGTCGATCTGTGCCCCGTTGGCCATCGCCAGCCAGTGACCCTTTGACACGTGACCAGCACCATGAGCGCTTCGTATGAGGACGATCCGGCGGCGGGCGAGAACGGCGTGGACGCAGAGAACCAGTTGCAGCCGCTGGACACGCTGATCGATCAGGACGTCGACGACATCCTCGATGTGGGGTATTCGCCCCCGGAGCGGATGTCGGGGTATGACCCACTTCGTCCCCCGGCGGGTATGAATCAGCTGCTCGCGCAGGAGGAACCGGATCCGGCATCACGGATCAACGTCCCGCTCGACGAAGCCGAGCGACGACGGGCCGAGGCCGCCGTGCTCGAAGTGGAGTTTCCGCGGCGAGGCGAAGTCGGAACCCAGCGCGCAGGCCGACTTGTAGCGCCGGACCTGGGGGTTGGCGAAGACACCGAGCCAGAACTGGTGGCCGAGGACGTCGGCATCAGTGGCGGCGCGGCCACCGCGGAAGAAGCCGCCGTGCACATCATCGAAGAGGAAACCGAGGACGGCGGACACGGTTGACAACCTCGCAATCGCGTCGGTGGCCGGGCTCGTGATGGCAGCCCCTGCACATTAGGGACGCATGACCCTGGGGGTCGCCAATCTTCGGTGATGATCACCATGTCGAGTCACGACCGCGAAGGACTCAAAGGAGTCCTGATGGAACCTTTGCGGATGCGCTGGCCGCGGGGGCCAATACGGTGGCTATTCAGCCGTAACCCGTTGGTGCGTTGGGTGGACCGCCTCGAGGCAGTCATTGTGCTGATCACCGCCTCGGCGGCTTTGATGGCCGTTCCGGTCGCGGGCGCGGTGGGCACCGCGGTCCACTCACCGCGCCTGCTGTGAGCAAAAAACTTCTCGTCATGCCAGCCGACATTAGAAGCCGGTCATAGCAGTCAGCAGAGCCTTAGGTCCCGAGTATTCACGGCAGCCTCCAAGGCGTTTCCTCGGCATTCCAAGGAGTTACGAGTTATGACCGCTGATGGCCCGGATCGGGACCTCCGACCCTATTAAGGCTCCGACATGTCGTGGTCTGATCGGCGACTACGCCCGCGGATCTCAGGTGGAAAGGAGGCGCACGATGGGTGCCACACGGACCCGGCGCAGGTCAGAGACGTTACTCAAAGATGCGACGGCCTCGCTGCCGATGGATAGCGGTGAGGCGATGCTCAGTGAATTGCTACCCGGCCATGGGCGGGCAGCGACACGGTTCGTCGTCGACGAAACCGAGGAGCCCGACGCGGCGGGGCTGCTCGCTTTGGACAGCTCGGAGTTGATCGCCGACGACATGATCGTGCCGGTCATACCAAAACGAGCCGACGAGTTCACGTGCTCGAAGTGCTTCCTCATTCACCACATCAGCCGGTCGGCTACCTCGGCTGACGGTCAGCCGACCTGCACCGACTGCGCGTAGCAGGGACCGGAAGCAGCCTGAAGGCCTCGTTGAAGGCCTTGGTCCCAGGCCGATATGGCCATTGGACCCTTCTGCAGGCACGCGTCGGCACGGCAGACTCGCGCCATGACAAGCATGGACGACCGTAACGACGCGCAGGGTCGACCGGGTCGCCGGCTGGCCTGGTTACGCGCTGACAACAGACCGTTTGAGGACCGTGTCGATGCCGGGCGTCAGCTGGGCACGCGCCTGGATTCCTTCCGTGGCCAGGACGTGGTCGTGCTGGGTCTGCCGCGAGGCGGAGTGCCGGTTGCCTTCGAAGTCGCACGGAGGCTACAGGCACCGCTGGATGTTCTGGTGGTGCGCAAACTCGGGGTGCCGTATCAGCCCGAACTTGCGTTCGGCGCCATCGGCGAGGACGGCGTGCGGGTGGTCAACAACGCTGTCGTAGAACAGACCCGGCTGAGCCAAGACGACATGGAGGCGGTGGAACGCGCGGAGCGGCGCGAGTTGGAGCGGCGCTCGGAGAGGTTCCGCGGTGACCACGGCCGGATCTCACTCGGCGGGCGAGTGGCCATCATCGTCGACGACGGCGTGGCCACCGGTGCGACGGCGAAGGCGGCCTGCCAGGTCGCCCGTGCCGAGGGCGCCAGTCGGGTGGTGTTGGCGGTTCCGATTGGCCCAGACGATGTCGCCGAGAGGTTCGCCGACTACGCCGACGAGATTGTCTGCCTGCAGACCCCCCCGTTCTTCTACGCAGTCGGGCAGGGGTACCGCAATTTCACCCAAACCTCCGACGATGAGGTGATCGCGCTGCTCGACCGAGCCCGCGCCGACTTCGCCGACGCGGCCGCGGCAAGTGTCGCCGGCAACCCACGACTCGGTGACGGGGAAGTCGAGGTCCGTGCCGGGGAGGTGACGGTGAACGGGCATCTGACGGTGCCCGAGCAGCCCATCGGGATCGTGGTCTTCGCCCACGGTAGTGGCAGCAGCCGCCACAGCCCCCGTAATCGTTACGTCGCCGAGGTGTTGAACCGCGCCGGGCTGGCGACCCTGCTGTTCGACCTGCTCACCCCGGCCGAGGAGGTGGACCGTGCCAACGTCTTCGACATCGACTTGCTGGCCGAGCGACTCGTCGGCGTCACTCAGTGGCTGACCGACCAGCCCGACACCGCGACGCTGCCGGTCGGCTACTTCGGAGCCAGCACCGGGGCGGGCGCAGCGTTGGTCGCCGCCGCCGATCCGCGGGTGCGGGTGGCCGCGGTGGTCTCCCGCGGCGGACGGCCCGACCTGGCAGGTCAGGCGCTGAGCAAGGTGCACGCGCCCACGCTGCTGATTGTGGGAGGACATGACAACCTGGTCCTCGAACTGAATCGTCGGGCCGAAGCAGCGATCCCGGCACCCTGCAGGCTCGAGGTGATTCCTGGGGCCACCCACCTGTTCGAAGAACCGGGTGCTCTCGACCAGGTGGCGGTGTTGGCCCGCGACTGGTTCATCGACCACTTGAGCCGAATGGCCGCGAGCGCCAATCCGTAGCAGAACGAAAAGCTGACGTGCACACCATATCTGGGGTCGAGGCGTGGTAGTCCAGCCGCGACGAGTGCATCAGGGAGGCGGTGCTCGGTGCCGCCGAAAGCTACCGGTGGACGTGAGCTAAGCGCCGCGGGCACCTGGTCAGCGGCCCCTAGTCGCGGGATTCGCCGCACCCCGTTGTTCTCCGTCCTGTGGCAAAGTATTATGTCCGACATTAATTTAGTTAACTGTTTAGGCTCGCGTACGGCTGGAGACGATTCATGAGCAGCCCCGCACAGATCATGGCCTCGCCGTCACTCGGCGACATGACGGTGGGCGAAGCGCTTGCGATGGCAGCCTCGGCTCGTCCGGACGCTCCCTACATCACCGCCGGCTCGGCAGAGCTCTCCTTCGCCGAACTCTGGCAGAGCAGTGGGCGGTTGGCGACCGGGCTCGTCGAACTCGGGTTGCGCAAGGGTGACCACGTCACCACTGCGGTGACCAACCGCATCGAATGGGTGGTGATCGCGTTCGCGCTCGCCCGGCTGGGCGTGGTCAATGTCCTTGCGAATCCCCGATATCGCGCAGGTGAGTTGGCCTACCTGGTGGCTCACTCTCGGTCTCGCTTCGTCATCTCCGACCGCGCCCTCGACACGGATTTCGACTCTGCTCTCACCCACGAGTTGATGGTGCTGGGTGGGTCTGGCAGCGCCTCCGGGGTGGACCGTCTCCAGGTCGAAAGTGCGCACGGCCGGCCGGATCCGCGGTGGAAAGCGCTGTTGGAAACGCCCGTCGACACGAGCGCCATTGCCAGCGTGGCCGGGACTCTCAATGCCGACGACGTGCTCTATATCCTCTACACCTCGGGCACCACCGGTCGGCCCAAGGGCAGCATGACCCGACACGGCGCCGCCCTGTTGAATGCCTTCAACAGCGGAGAGCGCATGGGTTTCGACAGCGGTGATCGACTTCTGTGCTATCTGACCATGACGCACTGCTTCGGCGCGGTGAACGCACTGCTGAACACGCTCACCCACCAGTGCCGTCTCGATATCCTGAACGAATTCGATCCGGGTGTGGTCCTGGATCTGATCGAAGAGCGGCAGATCACCGCGATCTACGGTGTGCCAACCCACTTCACCATGCTCTGTGACGCGGCCGCGCAGGGCCCCGCTCGAGATCTCCACACCCTGGTCAAAGGCTGCTGCGGTGGTGGCGAGATCACACCGGAACTACAGGCGGCGATCGCCGCCCACCTGGGCATCGAATCACTCACCCACGCCTATGGCATGAGCGAATCGACGGCGATCATCAGCCAGAGCCTGCACTCCTGGCCCCGCGAGCGCCGATTGGGCACTGCCGGTCTACCGCTGCCCGGTGTCGAAGTGCGCATCACGGATCCCGAGACCGGTATGGAATGCCCGACCGGATCCGCCGGAGAGATCGCCATACGCGGATTCAACGTCCACGCCGGCTACTTCATGCTCGACCCCGATCCCTCGCTACGAGAAGATGGTTGGTGGGAAACCGGTGACATCGGCGTGCGCGGACCCGACGGAGCGATCACGATCCGCGGCCGGTCCAAGGACATGTACAAGACCGGCGGTTTCAACGTCTACCCTGTCGAGGTCGAGACATGCTTGGCCCGGCATCCAGCGGTCGGTGACGTGGCCGTGGTCGGTGTGCCCGATCGGCGCAAGCAGGAGGTCGGGGCTGCCTTCGTCGTGCCCGTACCCGAAACGACGGTCGACCCCGAGGAGTTGCGGGCGTTGGCCCGTTCCGAGCTCGTTGGATACAAGGTTCCCGAATACGTCTTCCTCGTCGAGGAGCTACCGCGCAGTTCGGCCACGCTCAAGGTGCAAAAGCACGTGCTACGGGAGCGTGCCCGAAGCCTGCTCGAAACCGCCCACTCCGCGGCGTCGGCCCGCATCGGTTCGTCGTGACGGGCGCAGCCTTGCGAACCGCAGACACAAATCTTGTTGTCGAGCAACATGATCGGGTGACGGTACTGACACTCAACCGGCCCGATACCCACAATGCGATCTCGTTCGATCTGGCGTGCGCGATCGCGGACGCCGTCGAGGCCGCCGGCACAGAGGATCGGACGCGCGTTGTCGTCATCCGGGGGGCCGGCAAGTCCTTCTCGGCGGGTTATGACCTCGGAACCGGCTCCTACGGCTCGCGCTCTTCCGATGAGAACGCCAAGTATCTGCGCGAGCTGTCCAGGCAGTGGGAACGGGTGTACCGCTGCTCGATACCCGTGATCGCACAGGTGCACGGCTATTGTCTGGCCGGGGGAACCGATCTCGCGGGACACTGTGACATCACCGTGGTGGCCGACGACGCCACCATCGGAGTTCCCGCGGTGCGGTCCATGGGGGTGGCGCTTTCCCAGATGTGGCTCTACCACGTTGGGCCCCAGTGGACCAAGCGGCTACTTCTGACCGGCGACACCATCACCGGAAGGCTGGCCGCCCGTATCGGTTTCGCGCTTGCGTCGGTGCCCGCCGCGGACCTGGGCGAAGAGGTCATGCGGTTGGCGCACCGAATATCGCTCGTCGAACGAGAGATGCTCATCGGTAACAAGCGGGTCATCAACCACGGTATCGACCTGATGGGACGCGAGGCCCTTCACGACATGGCTGCTCAGCAAGACGCTCTGGCTCATGAAACCCCGCCGGCGCGCGCATTCGCCGCGCTGATCCGCCAAGAGGGACTGCAAGCCGCCCTGCGAGCTCGCGACGAGCCATTTGGACACTCGCGGCTGGATGTCCACTGTGAGTGAACCTTTCGACAAT
The DNA here is from genome assembly GCF_010725725.1 of Mycolicibacterium pulveris. Taxonomy (NCBI): domain Bacteria; kingdom Bacillati; phylum Actinomycetota; class Actinomycetes; order Mycobacteriales; family Mycobacteriaceae; genus Mycobacterium; species Mycolicibacterium pulveris. Next base: position 4,326,054 of record NZ_AP022599.1, read on the forward strand.
TTCCCGGGGACCTACGCGTGGGATGTCGACGAGCGATCCTTTCGCGCCGAGATCCGCGACTACCTGACCCAGGACCCTGCACCGATTTTCGACCGCTTCGACCTCAAGACCTCGCTGGCGGAGATGCTGGCCTGGCACCGGAGGCTGGCGGCCGCCGGGTTTCCTCTGCCGAATTGCCCGACCGAATTCGGCGGTCGGCCACGGTCGGTCGGCATGCAGCTGGTCCAGGCCGAGGAGATGGCGGCGGTCGGAGCCAACTTCGCGGTCAACATCGTGGGTATCTCCATGCTGACCCCGCTGCTGATGGCATTGGGCAGCGCCGAGCAGCAAGCGCGCTGGCTTCCGCCGGTGGCGCACGGAGAAGAGTTGTGGTGCCAGCTCTTCAGCGAACCCGAAGCGGGGTCCGATCTGTTCGGTATGCGAACGACGGCGATCATCGACGGTGCGGACCTGCGGGTCACCGGCCAGAAGATCTGGAGTAGCACCGCGGAGCATGCCGACTTCGGATTGATGCTCGCGCGCACCGAACCGGGGTCGACAGGCCGACGCGGGATCGGTTGTTTCGTGGTCGACATGAAATCGCCGGGGATCGACGTACGTCCGATCAAGCAGATGGGTGGCTCGACGGAGTTCGCCGAGGTGTTTTTCGACGATGTGACCGTGCCGGTGGCCAACCTGATCGGGACGCCTGGCGACGGCGCGGATGCGGCGCTGAAAGTGTTGGCGGCCGAGCGTAGCGGCTTGGCGATGGGAAGCTACGCCGTCTTCGCCGCGCAGTTCCAGGAACTGGTCCGGCTGTGCGCGTCGCGGGGCACAAGCGGGCATCGCCACGCCCTGGCCAAGCTGTGGGAGGCGTTGGCGGTGCAGCGACTCAACGCCATCCGACAGGCCGGTGCAGAAACCGAAGAGCCGACGCGGGTGATGGCTCTGGCCGCCGCCGGCAAGCTGCGCGGCGGCACGCTGTCGGTGATGATGCAGGATCTCCGCGCCGAACTGCTCGGCATGGAGATAGCGGCCGTCGATCCGAGCGACCAGGCCGCGGCACTGGTCAGCGAGCGGTTCGTCAGTTCGCTCGGACTGAGCCTGGGTGGGGGCACCCATCAGATGCAACGCAACGCGATCGCCGAGGGGCTGCTGAAAATGCCGCGTTCCTAACCTCCACGACGGGGACACACGATCGGAGGGTGACATGCGTTTGCAGCGCAGTGACGAACAGCACGACTTGCGAGACGCGGTGCGCGGTCTCTTCGCCGATTGCGCCGCAGAGCCTGAAGTGCGTCGCCTCATGGACACGGCCGAAGGCTGGGATTCCGTGGTCTGGTCGCAGATATCCGCGATGGGGCTGGTCAGCCTTGCGATACCAGAGACCTTCGGCGGCGACGGCGGCGGGTGGGACGACGTGGGCGTGGTACTGGAGGAAGCGGGACGATGCCTGCTGTGCGCGCCTTACTTCTCGACCGTCATGCTGGGGGTGAACACCCTATTGGCATCGAACGATACCGCAGCACAACGCGATTACCTCCCGGCGATTGCGAACGGCGATCTGACGGCGACCTTGGCGGTGGTCGAGGACGCGGGCCGATGGGGTGAAGACGCGGTGGAGCTTCGCGCGACCCGAACCCCGACTGGGTATCGCCTCGACGGTCACAAATCGTTCGTGATCGACGGTGCGACGGCAGGTCTCATTCTCGTCGCCGGACGAACGGCCCACGGCATCAGCGTATTTGCCGTCGAACGCGGTGCATCCGGGCTGAGTTGCGTTGGCCTGGACACGGTGGACCTCACTCGCAAACAGGCAAGGCTGGAGTTCGCGGGCACGCCGGCGCGGCTCGTCGGTGAAGAGACGGCGGGGTGGGCGCTCGTCGAGCACGTCGTCGATCGGGCGGCCATCGGGTTGGCCGCAGAGCAAGTCGGAGGGGCGCAACAAGCGCTGGATATGGCGGTGTCATATGCCAAGGTGCGACACCAGTTCGGTCGTCCGATTGGATCATTCCAGGCCATCAAGCACGCGTGCGCCGACATGTTGGTCGACGTCGAGTCGGCGCGCAGCGTCGCGTATTACGGGCTATTGGCGGCTACGGAGCCAGCTAGCGACCTGTCGCTGATCGCCGCCCTGGCCAAGGCGCACTGTTCGGACGCGTATGCGCGGGTGGCATCGCAGTCGATCTTGGTGCACGGTGCCATCGGCTACACCTGGGAGCACGCGGCGCAGTTGCACTTCAAGCGCGCGAAGACCGGCCAGCTGATGTTCGGTACCCCGACGGGCCATCGTGAAGCGGTCGCCGCCCGACTGTGCGCGACGGTGCATCACCTAGAACCCAAATGAACCGATATGAAAAGGTCGGTCTCATGTTAATATATCAAATGTCCATGTTTAGACACGCCACCGTCGACTGGAAGGGAGTGGCATGTCGAGGTCCTATGAGAACCGCAGGCGGCGACAGGGGGTCTACGCATTCCTCGTCGCTTACCTGGGTCTTTTGCTGACGGTCATCGCGTTGGAGGCCGTGCGCAGTCATCAATTGGGCTACGGCCTGTTCTGAAAGCCTGTTCTGAAAGGACGTTTCGATGAACAACGCATATCTGCCGCTGCGCGACATCTTCTGGTACGGCGTGATGGTCGGCGCCGATGTCCTCATCGTCATGTTCTGGTGGTTCGTGATGAGCCGCCTCGGCGATCGCTGAGCGGGCGAGGTTGACGATGATGGCTGAATCAGACAACTCTGCCCGATCAGGCTCCGCGCGCATAGACGACGAGCAAGGTTTCGCCGACCTCGATCCCTTGGTCAAGTTCGGTGTCATACTCGCCGCCATTCTGTTTTGCGGCGTCATCATCGAGGGCGCGATGTTGGTGCCCTATGCACTGATCCAAAACGGCTGGACACCAGGACGATAAGGAAAAGGTAATGGCGACATCGCTGCAGCCGGCGAATGACCAGCTGGCCGACGACCTCGATGCCCAGAGCGGGCAGCTTCGGCGGGCCGAGAAGTGGTTCTTCGCCGGTGTCATCATCACTGGCTCAGTGCTCGTGGGACCCCTGGGCCTACCGGTGCTGATCTACGGCATCTATCAACTACGAAAGATCTCCAAGCTCGGGCGGCACGCGGTCCGGCCCTGGCATGTCTCGGTGATCGGGGCATTCGCGATCATCGATGCGGCAGCGAATTTCGTTGGATGGTCATTCTGTACGTTCGCCGCTCGAACCGGGGTGGGATGGTCGTTCTTGCGGGACGGTTACGGGTTCGGCTTCGACGGTTTCTATCACGTCGATTACGGCTCCACGTTCATGATCAACGGGGTGGCAGGGCCCGGTGAACAAGCCTTCATCTTCATGGCGATGTTCGTGCTCTGGCCGATGCGGCTATGTGCGGCCTGGGCCTTCCTGAAGATGAAGCGCTGGGGATTCCGCTGGATGATCACCACCACCTGGATGCTCGTGTTGTTCTGGGTGGGTTGGACAACCAATGGCTTGATGTACTTCGACGAGCGCTTCGGTGCAATCGGTGATCCCGCGTTCGGCTACCTCGGCTGGTGGCTGTTCAACAGTGTCTACATCCTTGGTCCGGTGGTCATGGTTCCGTACCTCTACACCGTGAATAAGGAACTGTGGAGCGAGGAGTGATGGCTTCGGCGAACGTGACGGTCAATTAGCGGGCTTCGTCCTCGTGGTCCTCGAGGACCACGAGGACCTCGCCGCTGTTCACTTGGTCACCGGGGGTGATCCTCACGGCGACGACCGTGGCGGGCCCGGTCGCGGTGATGGTGTGTTCCATTTTCATCGCTTCCAAAACCACCAGGGAATCACCTTTGACCACACGCGCACCCACTTCCACGTTGACCCTCACAGCGATGCCGGGCATCGGCGCCACCAGGGAGCCGGCCTCGATTCGAGACTCCGGTTCGGCGAAGCGATTCCGCACGCCCAAGGCCCGCACCGATTCCGGACCTGTGACATAAATGCGATCGGCCGCGAACTCGACGGTCAGCCTGCGGCGCACGCCGTCCACCGTGATGTCGACCAGATTCGGCGAGCTCTGGTGAACTGTCAGATTCGGCCTCGTGTCGTCCAGAGTGATGTCATATCCGTTGTGGCGAACCAGAAGCCGCACCGAGTGGGCGGTATCGCCGTCCTGCAGAAGCACTTCCTGCGGAACGGCCGGGGTCGATCGGAAGCCGGCAGGCAAGCTTCGCAGCACCGGCGCAGTGTCGCGACCGTGCTCGACCACCGCCAGCGCGGCGGCGAGGAGATAGGCCGAGGATGCCCCGGCCGCCTCTCGGCGCGCCTCCTCCACGAGGTCAGCCGGTGGGTGGTCGGACAGAAACGATGTGGTGGTGTCGCCGCGGCGGTAGGCGGGATCACGCAGGATGCCGACGAGTAGGTCACGGTTGGACGTGACACCGTCCACGCACGCATGTTGGAGCGTTGTGGCGAGGGCTCCTGCGGCCTCCGCGCGGGAGTCGCGGTGCGCGATGACTTTGGCCAGCAGCGGGTCGTAGTGGATCGACACCTCCGACCCGGTGCCGACGCCGGTATCCACCCGGATACCGGGCGGGTCCGGGATGGCGAATCGAGCAAGGGTTCCCGAGGCCGGCAGGAAACCCGCCTCGACATCCTCGGCGTAGAGCCGCGCCTCGATCGCATGCCCGCGGACGTGAAAATCGGTCAACTCCTGGGGTAGTCGGCCACCCGCGGCGACGATGAGCTGAAGGCGAACGAGATCCAGACCGGTGGTGAGCTCGGTGACCGGATGTTCGACCTGCAGGCGGGTGTTCATCTCCAGGAAGTAGAACTCGCCATCGGTATCCAGGAGAAACTCGACGGTGCCCGCCCCGACATAGTCGATGGCCTTGGCGGCGGCGACAGCCGCGGCGCCCATGGCCTCGCGCAGCGGCGGGTCCACGGCGGGCGATGGAGCTTCTTCGATGATCTTCTGATACCGGCGCTGTATCGAGCACTCGCGTTCTCCGAGATGGAATACCTGGCCGTGCTCGTCGCCGAACACCTGGATCTCGATATGCCTGGCCCCGCGCAGATAGCGTTCCAGAAACACCGTGTCGTCACCGAACGCCGCGCGCGCTTCGCGACGGCACGCCGCGACATGCGCGTCGAGGGTGGCCTCGTCGTGCACCAGCCGCATCGCCTTTCCGCCGCCCCCGGCACTGGCCTTGACCAACAGCGGGTAACCGACTCGCCGGCCAGCCGCCGCGACGTCATCGGAGCCTGTGAGCTCGGCCGACGGCAGCAGCGGTACACCGGCGTTCGCCATCGTTCGCTTGGCCTCGGTCTTGGATCCCATGCGACGGATCGCCTCGGGGGAGGGACCGATGAACGTGATATCCGCGTCCGCGCACCGCTGTGCGAACGACGCGTTCTCGGCGAGGAAGCCATAGCCGGGATGGATGGCGTCGGCTCTGGCGTGCCGGGCGGCCTCGAGCACCCGCTCGATGTCGAGATAGCTCTCGGCGGCGCTATAGCCGGGCAGGCGCACTGCGACGTCGGCATCGCGGACATGGGATGAGTCCGCGTCGGCATCGGAGTACACCGCGGCGACCCCGATGCCAAGTTCACGGCATGTGCGGGTGATGCGGCGGGCGATTTCGCCCCGGTTGGCGATCAGGATGCGGTGGAACACGGAATCCTCTCGGCAGGCGACGGAGACAGTAAGTATAATGTCCAACAGTTAAATCTATCGCGGTATTGTTTCACATGCCATCGGCGTCGAAGTGGACAGGAGGGCCATGCAGCGGCTCATGACGTCGGTTGATCAGGGGTCAGCCAACTACGTCGACAACCGAAACGCGATGGAGCAGGCGCTGGCCGAATTGCGGACACACCTGGACGAGTCGTTGGTCGGGGGTGGCGAAAAATACGTCGCGCGACACCGCGAACGCGGGCGCCTGCTGCCCAGGGAGCGCATCGAACTGCTCGTGGACATCGGAAGCCCGATGATCGAGCTGTCACCGCTGGCCGCCGCAGGGACCGGATTTCCGACGGGCGGCAGCGTCGTGACCGCGATCGGTGTCGTCGAGGGAGTGGAGTGTGCGCTGATCGCCAGCGACCCCACTGTGCGGGGCGGCGCGATCAACCCGATATCGGTGACCAAGATTCTTCGGGCCATGGACATCGCCCGAGAGAACAGGTTGCCGTTACTGTTTCTGGTCGAGTCCGGGGGCGCGGACCTGCCCAGCCAGGGTGACTTTTATCTGCGGGGTGGCAACCAGTACCGCCATCTCACCCAGATGTCGGCGTTGGGTGTCCCCACTGTGGCGTTGGTCTTCGGCAACGCCACCGCTGGCGGTGCCTACGTTCCCGGCATGTGTGACTACACCATTCTGATCAAGAACCAGAGCAAGGTATTTCTCGGCGGGCCACCGCTGGTGAAAATGGCCACCGGGGAGGAGTCTGACGATGAGACGCTGGGCGGCGCGGAGATGCATGCTCGCGACTCCGGACTGTGCGACTACCTGGCCGACGACGAGATGGATTGTATTCGGCTTGCCAGACAGATTATTTCGCACCTTGGATGGCGCAAGCTCGGTCCGGAGCCCGGGCCTGTGGTGGAGCCACTGGCGGATCCGGACGATCTGCTCGGCATCGCGTCGGCAGATCCGAAGGTGCCCTTCGATGTCCGCGAAGTTCTCGCCCGAATCGTTGACGGTAGCGAGTTCGACGAATTCAAGCCCTATTACGGCCAGGCGCTGCTGACCGGGTGGGCGCGTATCCACGGCTATCTGGTGGGGATCCTGGCCAACAAGCAGGGCGTGCTGTTCTCTGAAGAGTCCGAGAAGGCATCGCAATTCATTCAATTGGCGAACCAGATGGATCAGCCGCTGATATTCATCCACAACTGCACCGGGTTCATGGTCGGCGCCGAGTACGAGAAGCGGGGCATCGTCAAGGACGGGGCGAAGATGATCAACGCGGTAGCCAACAGCACCGTGCCGCACATCGCGTTGATGGCCGGCGCGTCCTACGGTGCCGGCAACTACGGCATGTCCGGGCGGCCGTTCAATCCCCGGTTTGCCTTCTCCTGGCCGACGGCACGAGTTGCTGTGATGGGCGGAACGCAATTGGCAGGGGTGCTCTCGATCGTGGCGCGCCAATCCGCGCAGGCTCAGGGCAAGCCGTTCGACGAGGATGCCGACGCGAAGATGAGGCAAGCCATCGAGGCGCAGATCGAGGCCGAGTCCACGGCGCTCTTCAACACTGCCCGCATCTACGACGACGGGATCATCGACCCCAGGGATACCCGGCACGTGCTCGGCATGGCGTTGTCGGTGACCCATTCCGCCGAGGTGCGCGGGGTCAAAGGGGGCTACGGCGTGTTCCGCATGTAGGCCCGGAGGTCGGTGCTTGCCAATGCGTCACCGCAGTGGCGGTTCGTGCAGCTCCGTTTGCCGCACGAGCCAGTCCGTGGCGTCCCGCGCGAGAATGGTCAGCTCGTCCGGCGCGCAACGCAGGCACGGCGACACGACGGTTCCGAGCACGGCAATAACGTCGTCGCGGTAACGTGTCGGCACCGCACCGATATCGACAACCACGGTGGTGGCCCCCACCGCATCACGGCGACGCCTGATGTCCTGCAACGCCGCCGCGTCGGGGACCACCGTTCCATGGGCCCATGCGAGGAACATCATCGAATCGCCCTGTGTCAGTGGGTCTGCCGTCCCCAGTGTCGAGCCAGCGTCGATCGTCCAGGTAGGAATGCTCGGCTGCACGGGTGCAGGGGTCACCGGCATCACCCGACCGTCGTCGAGCGACCATCCCGTCCACGCGCCGAGGATCGCAGCGAGATCCTCGCGCCAGCCCTCGTCCGAGTGAATGCGCAGTATCAGCTCGAGCCGACCTCCCGACATCGCATCCAGGACGCCGATGTCCTCGGCGATCCGCAGGGGCGCCGCCGAGCCGCGCAACGTGAGCACCACCGGGATTCGAAGGTGTCGGGTGCAGGTGGCGACGGCGCCCGCCGCGGCCATCACGTACGTGTCGTCGCTGTTCGGGGGCCCGGGCCTGATTGACCCCACGACGAGGGCATCGATGTTGTGGTTCTGGGCGACCCCGGCCAGGCGCCGGATCTCGGCGGCGTCCGCGCCGGGTGCCGACACAGCGAGCCGCGGGGCGCTCACGCGCGCCTCCCGAGCTGCGGTAAGACCTCGTCCGCGAGCAGATCCAGACAGCGGCGCAGCGCGTTGCCGGTGACGCCGTCGAAGCGCACCCGCAGCGCCAGGGTGTCCGCCCCGGCGTCGATGAGCCGGCCGAGGCGGTCGACGACTTCCCCCGGGCTGCCGAAGATGGCCTGCCTTGTCATCTGCTCGGCGAGCGAGTCACGGTGTGCGCGCTGCGCAACGGGATCATCAAGCCAGAAATTGGAGTAATGCCGCCACATTTCGAGCAACCGGCCCCTGGCCCACCGCACCATCGCCGGATCGGTGTCCACCCAGCACTCCCGCATCGCACCGAACCTCGGCGGTGGTCCAGCGCGCCGCTTCAGGTTCTCCGCCCAGGTATCCCGCATCGTCGAGAGGTTGCGGCTTGTCACGGTGGGCATGAGCAGTACCGAGGCGCCGAATCGCGCCGCCCGCGCGATACCGTCGGGAACACCTGTGCCAACCCATAAGTCGACGGGCCCCGTCCGCTCCCGCAGCGCGGCGCTGTCCAGCTGCGCCACCCGCTCTTCGGTGAGCCTCACCCGATCCGCAGGGCGTACCCGCGCAGCTGCGAATTCCACAGCGCGGTAACCGATCCCGACCCCCAGCCGGAATCGGTTCGGCGCAAGCGATGCGAGCGCGGCGGTTCCTTCCGCGATGCGTGCCGCGGTGTGAAAGGGCACGACCATCACGCCGGAGGCGATCCGCAGGGAGCTGGTAGCGCTCAACAGGCCCGCGGCAGCCGGGAAGAGCGAGGGGCAATAGCCGTCGTAGGAGAGGTGATGCTCACCCATCCAAAGGGTGTCGAACCCGAGCTGTTCGACGACGCGGGCCTCCGCCACCGCCTCCTCGTAGACCTTCGGGCGTGGGATCGGACGCATGTAGGTCGATTGCATGCTCCAGAAACCCACGCCGACCTCGAGAGCCCGTGTCGGCGTGCTGGCGGGTTCACGGACGGTCAAGCAACACCCCCACGTCACGGCCTTGGCAAGTTTCAAGGCTCCGGTTATTGTCGGACAATACCGTGCCGCAGAGGAGTGGGTCGCGCATGCTACTGAGTTCGATCGTCCACGGAGCCGCCATCCGCCGCCCGGCCTACCCCGCCCTCGTCTGCGACGGCAACCGGTGGACATTCTGGGAACTCTCCGACCGGGTCAGCAAGCTGGCGGCCGGTCTGAGCATGCTCACCGAGCCGGGGGAGCGCGTGGCGATTCTGGCGGACAACTGTGTGGAGTACATCGACTGCCTGTACGGGGTATCGCAGGCCGGAAACACCCTTGCCCCGATCAACCAGCGGTTGGCCGTACCGGAGATCGAGTACGTGCTGTCCGACGCCGAACCGGCAGTGTTGATCGTTGGCAGCGAATACTACGAGCGGTTGGGCGAAATCCGTTCGGTCGTCCCGTCGATACGGCACGTCGTTGTCATTGGCGATGTCATTGGCGATGCACCACCTGGCGCATTGAGCTACCGATCACTGCTGAGTTCTACGGTGCTGGATCCATCGCGCGCGCACAGCGACGACAACGAGGTTGCCTGGCTGGTCTACACGTCGGGAACCACGGGTCGGCCGAAAGGCGCGATGCTGACCCATCGCAACATCATCAGCGCGATGCTGAACGCGATGATCGAGTGGAAGCCGGACCGAGACGACCGCCAACTGTTCTGCTTTCCGCTGTGTCATGTCGCGGCGTTCATCCCCCTCATGTACCACCTGCGGCAGGCCACGGTCGTGTTGATGCCCTCCTTTGACCCGGCCGTATTCCTGCGTCTCGTCGAGGAATACGAGATCACCCATACCGGCCTGGCACCGACGATGCTCAACTTCCTGTTGCAGCACCCCGACATCAACAGCGCTCGCCTCGACTCGGTCGAGCTTGTGGTCTACGGGTCGGCCCCGATGTCGCCCACGTTGTTGGAGAACGGAATCAAACGCTTCGGCGAAGTCTTCGTCCAGACTTACGGAATGACCGAACTCTCGGGCAACGTTCTGGTTTTGGGATTGGATCATCACCACCGCGCCATCACCGGAGAACCCGAATTGTTGGCCGCCGCGGGACAGATGGAATGCCTCGCGACGGTGCGGCTGGTCGACGACGACATGAAAGACGTGGCGGTCGGTGACGTCGGTGAGATCGTCGTCTCGGGCGACCAGGTGATGAAAGGTTACTGGCGCGCCGAGGAGGCCACCGCGGAAGTTCTCGTCGACGGCTGGCTGCGCACCGGCGACCTCGCCAGGATGGATGAGGAGGGCCTGGTGTACGTCGTGGACCGAAAGAAGGACATGATCATCACCGGCGGAGAGAACGTCTACCCGCGCGAGGTCGAAGACGTCATCGCCCGGTTGCCGGGGCTGAGCGAGGTCGCCGTCATCGGGCTTCCCGACGATCGCTGGGGCGAGGCGGTCACCGCGGTTGTCGTTCCGCGCGCCGGTCAGACGGTCAAAGCTGAGGACGTGCGTGCGGCCTGCCGGGACTCCCTGGCGGGTTTCAAGGTGCCCAAGCGGGTCGAGTTCACCGACGAGCTGCCACGTAATGCAGCAGGCAAGGTAGTCAAAACGCTTCTGCGCGACCGATTCCTGGAACCGGGGAACGCATGACTCCGGCCGCCGGTCGGCCGACTACGTGTCGGGGTTGAGCTCGGCGAGCACCTCGCCGGTGTGCTCGCCGAGGCCGGGTGCCGGCAACCTGATGTCCCGGCTGGGGTGGGACCGAAGACGCCACGGGGGTCCCACCATTTCGGTTGGCCCGGCGATCGGATGGTCGGCCTTGATGATCGACTCGCGGTATTCCAGCTGCGGATCGTTGACGACCTCGGTAAGGGTGTGAATCGCTGACGACGGCACGCCCAACTCGGCGAACCGTGCCAGCCATTCGGTCGCCGGTCGACGCCGGAGATGCTCGGCGACGGTGGCAACCACTCGCGGGCGGTTGCGTTGGCGTCCTGCGGTGGTGGCGAGTTCGGGATCGGCAGCCAACTGGTCGTCGCCAAGCGCCGAGCACAGACGTCGCCACATCATGTCGTTGCCCGCGGCCACGACGATCGGCCGGTCCTTGGTGGCGAAGCTCTGGTACGGGGTCAAGACCGAGTCGGTTGCGCCACAGGGGCGTGGTTCCTCGGCCCCGGCGAGAAACGCGGCGACCCTCGGGGCCATCAGGAACAGTGCCGAGTCCAACAACGAGATGTCGACGACATCGCCGTGCCCGGTGCGTCGCTGGTGGTACACCGCGCAGGCGATGGCGAAGGATGCGACGAGTCCGGCCACCGAGTCCGACAGAGCGGTACTGACCCGCTGTGGTGAGTCCGGTGACGCGCCCGTCACGCTCATCAGACCCGAACGTGCCTGGGCTATCAGGTCATAGCCGGACAGTGCGGAGTCCGGTCCGTCGAGGCCGAATCCGGAGATGAGGCAGTAGACCAGGTCTGGGTGGCGCTGTGTCACCTCATCGGGGGCCAGCCCGAGCCGGTCGAGCTTCGACGGATTGAAGCTGGTGATGAGGACATCGCTGGCGGCGAGCAATCGCTGCAACGCCTCGGCGCCCTCGGAGGTCTTCAAGTCGAGGCATACGCCGCGCTTGTTCCGGTTTGCCGACAGAAACCACGTGGAGGCGCCGTTCACGAACGGCGGGCCCCAGCGGCGGGTGTCGTCGCCGTGTGGGTCTTCGACCTTGACGACCGAGGCGCCCATGTCGGCGAGCAGCATCGTGGCCGTGGGCCCGGCGTAGGACCCGGTCAGATCGAGGACCCGCACGTCCGACAGCGGCAAATTCCTGTCGTCGGATTGGTCTTCGAGCCCCTTCTCCTGCCCGACGGACATTGCGCAGCCCCTCCCATGCCAAGGACGACTGTTCGACATTATCACATTGAGGTCAAGGGCCGACAGTTTGAGCGTGGGCCGGGAATCGACACGCCCGGTGTATTGTTGGAAACCACGAGGTCAATAGGGTTCAATAGGCATCAATCGCCGTTACTTAGGACACCGAAAGGGTGTGAATTGACGACCGCAGACATTGCATCTTCACCCTTCACACCGAAGGCTGTACAACGACCGCGGCAACAGGTCGAAGAGCAGATTCGCGCCGCGATCCGCAACGGTGTGGTCAAGACTGGACAGAAGCTGCCCACCGAGGTGGCGCTCTCTCGCGATTTCGGCGTTTCGCGCACCACCGTCCGGGAGGCGCTGCGCTCACTGGTGGCCGATGGCCTGATCGAAAAGGTGCCGGGTGCGGGCGGTGGCAGCTTCGTTCGCGCGCTCGACCACAACACCTTCGGCGAAGAACTCGGACAGGACATGCAGAACCTGATCCGGGTTGGATCGATTGCATTCCGTGAAGCCGCCGACGTCCGTCGGATGCTCGAAATTCCCTGCGTCCGACTGGCCGCGGAGAATCGGACAGCTGAGCAAGCCGCCGAGTTGCGCGACATCGTCGACCAGGAGAAGAAGTTGTCGCACGACGATCCGGCGGTGCCAGAGTTGGACGTGCGTTTTCATTCGGTGATCGCCGCGGCATCGGGAAACCGCGTCGCGGCGGCGTTCGTTCAGGCGCTGCATCAGGTCACCGAACCGGTCCACCATCTCGACCTCAACGCCCAGGTGGGCGAGCGGACCGTGCGTCAGCACATGGCGATCGTGCGAGCCATCGAGAAGCAGAATCCCGACGCTGCGGAGAAGGCCATGATCGATCACCTGAGCTACCTGGAAGGGCACCTGCTGCCGGACTGAACCGAACCTTGAGGTAAAAGACCGACAGTTGACAGTCGGCGTCTCCTTGGATTGACTGGAGGGGCTGACGCGTCGGCACTGTCGCGGTGCCCTGCGGTCGGCTGGGCGAGGAGGACTTCGGTGACGACTGGGCGTTTCGCGGGCGCCGTGTCGAAAGACCCCGGTGATCGACTCGCCGCGGGTGCGGCCTCCGCGGTCTGGTCCGCCGTGCGTGCGCTTGCCGCGGGCGGCATGGTGATCGTCGCCGACGACGTGGAGCGCGAGAACGAGGGCGATCTCGTGATGGCGGCCGAGTTCGCGACCGTCGACGACCTGGATTTTCTGGTCCGGTATTCGACCGGGATCATCTGTGTCCCAATGCTCGGCGATCGGCTCGATGCGTTGCGGTTGCCTCCGATGGTGCGCGACAACGAGGACACGCACGACACCGCGTTCACCGTGTCGGTGGATCATCGCAGCACCACAACGGGTGTCTCGGCGGTGGATCGGAGCCGGACGATCCGCGCGTTGGCCGATCCGCGGGCGGCGGCAACCGATTTCCGCCGTCCCGGCCATGTCTTTCCGTTGCGTTATCGCGAGGGCGGGGTGCTGAGCCGGCCAGGTCACACCGAGGCATCGATCGACCTGTTGCGGCTGGCCGGCTTGTCAGAGGTCGCGGTCATCGGCGAGATCGTCGGTGCCGCCGGGCAGATGGCGCACGGCCCCGAGCTGGCCGCCTTCGCGCGCGAGCACAACCTGCCGATGCTCACGGTCGCTGATCTGATCGAATACCGCAGGGCCACCGAGCGACTCGTTGCGCTGGCGGGCAGTTCCTGGTTACCGACCCGCTTCGGCGAGTTCCGGGCCCACGCATACCGTTCGCTCGTCGACGGCACCGAGCACCTTGCGCTGGTGATGGGCGATGTTCACGACCCCGCCAGGTCGGAGATCCTGGTGCGCATGCACAGCGAGTGCCTCACCGGAGACGTGGTCGGATCGTTGCGCTGCGACTGCGGCACCCAATTCGAGCGGGCGCTGACGGAGATCGCCACCGAGGGCTGCGGGGTGATGGTCTATCTGCGGGGTCACGAGGGGCGCGGGATCGGGCTGGGTTACAAGCTGCGCGCCTACACGCTTCAGGAAAGCGGCCGCGACACGGTCGACGCCAACACCGATCTCGGCCTCCCTGTCGATGCACGGACTTACGAGGTGGGGGCATCGATTCTCGCCGCGCTCGGTATCTCGCGGGTGCGGCTGATCACCAACAACCCGGCCAAATGTGTCGAGCTCGAGCAGCGCGGGATCGCCGTTGCCGAACGGGTGTCGCTGCCCTCGACCGTGACCGAAAGCAACCTCAGCTATCTACGCGCCAAGCGCGACCGGATGGGGCACAAGCTCGATCTGCCCGAGCCGCCCCACGATCGCCAGGTTCTTGTCGATCTTCTGAACTGACCGACCCGCTCCGAACCGAAAAACACTGCGTTCACCCGGCCCGAGGCGACGGTTTCGTCCATCTCGGAGCAACGCATTCGCCCCATTAGGTATTAAGTCCGACAGTTGACTCATTTAGTCAAATCGGTTAATGTCGGTCAACAGTTTTCCGGGAGGAGAGGCGGCGATGTCAACCAGCGACGGCCAGCACGACGTTGCGCGAGCCTTCGCCATGTGGCGCGCGATGTTGCCCGAGCATCCCGATCCGACGATTGATGAGTTCCGCGCCGGCTACGACGCGATGTTTCGAGACTTCCCGATCGATCCGGATGCTCTGATCACCGAACTCGACGCCGGTGGTGTCCGATCGCTGCAGGTTCAAGCCGGCGATTACGAACCCAGCCGCTACGTGGTCTATTTCCACGGCGGTGGGCTGATGTGTGGCAACCCGGAAGGTGTGCGCTCAACGGCTGCTCGTGTCGCGCGCGCCGCGCGGGCCACCGTCCTCGTCCCCGATTACCGGCTGGCACCCGAGCATCCGTATCCGGCCGCGCTCGATGACGCCACGGCGGCATGCCTTTCGCTGCCAAGCCGGCAGGACGGCGAGCCGGTCAGGATGGCCCTGCTCGGCGACTCGGCCGGTGGAGGGCTGGCGATCTCGTGCGCGATTCGGTTACACGACAACGGTCACGACCAACTCGCTGCACTCGCCGTGTGGTCTCCGTGGGTCGATATGACGGTGTCGGGTGCCACCATCGAGTCGAAGGCGACGGTCGATCCGATCGCCAGCGGCCAGTCGCTGACCATGTCGGCTACCGCCTATCTTCAGGGCCACGCGCCGACCGACCCGACGGTGTCACCGCTATTCGCCGACCTGTCGGGGCTGCCGCCGCTGATGATCGAAGTGGGAACCGAAGAGGTACTGCTCGACGACGCTCGTCGGTTGGCGGCCAAGGCGCAGGACGACGGTGTCGAAGTGACGCTCACCGTGGCCGACGGTTTGCCGCACGTCTATCAGTACTTCGCGTCGTTCCTGCCTGCGGCCCAGACCTCGATCGAACGCACCGGTGCATTCATCGACAAGCACGCCTAGACAGGACCGTTGTCGGAACCGAGAAGACCAACCGCGAAAACCAAGAAGATAGGAGGCGCGTCGGTGACCCGAAAGTGCGGGATGTTGTTCGAGATGCCAGTCCCTCGGGAGCCACGGCCCGGAGAGAAGCACACTGCGTTCGACTCGGAGGGCCAACCCTACGAGGTCGAGGCGGCCTTCACGCCCGAATTGACCGAGCGCGCCTTCCACGACGTCGTCGAGCAAGCCATTCACGCCGAGAAGTGTGGCTATGACAGCGTGTGGTTCGTCGAACACCACTTCTACGAAGAGGCCTCCCAGAGTTCGGCGCCCGATGTCATGCTGGCGCATATCGCCGCCAAGACCGAGCGCATTCGTCTCGGCCACGGCGTACGCCTGCTGCCTTACAACTACAACCCGCCAATCCGGGCAGCGGAATCGGCTGCCGTGCTTGACATCTTGTCCAACGGACGGCTCGACTTCGGCACCGGCCGTAGCCTGAGCCGCCTTGAGCTCGAAGGCTTCGGCATCAATCCCGCCGACACTCGGGAACAGTGGGAGCACAGCCTGGACATCATCCTCGACTGCTGGACCAAGGAGGTCGTCGAGCGCAGTGAGGGGGACATCGTCTTCCCGCCGCGGTCCGTGGTCCCCAAGCCGTTGCAACAACCGCACCCGCCGCTGTGGGCGGCGACCACCGGGGCCCCGGGCCACGAGCTGATGGGGCGCAAGGGCCTTGGCCTGCTGTCGTTCACCCTGATGCTCCCGCTGGAGGAGTTGGCTTCACGAATCGCGCTTTACCGGGAGGGAATCAAACAGGCCGATCCCGTCGGGCACTACGTCAATGATCAGGTGGCGGCGATGACGATGGTGTACTGCGCCGAGGACGCTGATGTCGCGCGGGAACGTGCCGGTACCGCGGTGATGAGCTATCTCGAATGGGCATTCGGGGCGTTCGTGGGCGCCGCCAAGTGGATGGATCCTCGCGAGGGTAGCTACAACTACCTGCAGGAGATGATGGGCATCGATTTCGACCAACTCACCTTCGATGTCGTCAACGACAACGACATGGTGATCGTCGGAACACCCGACGAGTGCGCCAAGAAGGCGGAGCGGTATTTCGAGGCGGGCGTCGACCAGATGCTGTGCCAGACGACGCTGCCGGGGATTCCGCACCAGGAAGTGATGGAGTCGATTGAATTGTTTGGCCGCGAGGTCATTCCGAAGATCACCTAACCTCGTCGCGTCCGGACGGAATGCCTGTGCAAGCGCCCACGGAGTGCGACCTCAGCACGCTCTCGGACGTCGCAGCGGTTCTCGCACCGGCGCTCAGCGGCGGGCGAAGACACGATGCCCAACTGGTCGCTGGTGAACGCGGACAGTTCGCGACGGATCTCAGCACCGTCTATGTATCTGCGGCGCAGACGGTTCCGGCGGGTATGACGGTCGTGCGGGCCATGACCCTGGGGATCGCATTGCAGAGTTCGCCGACCAAGGAGATGGTCTCGGCGCTCGACTGGTCGTTGTTGACCCCACGGGAGCGGCGCGCCCTGCGGATCGCGGAGGGGCGGGCAGCGATGGGATGGGCGATCGCGTCGTGGCCTGCGATGTCGCCGGACTACGCCACGCTGGCACCGGGTCACCGGGCAGAACCAGCAGACGGTATCGATGAATTGCTGCAGCGGGCATCGGCGTTGGCCCGCAGCAATCTCGTGCTCGACGTTCCGGAGCTGTTCGGCGTTCCACCCGGAAGTCGACCGCTGAGCCGGCACCGCGAACGCATCGCCGGAGACGGTAGGAGGCGCAACCGGGTGCCGTGGTCCAGTCGGCGAAACCTGCGCCACATGCGGCTCGCGATGCCTGTCGGCGGCACCGAAGGGGAATCTCCTCGTCTCGTCATCTTCGAGGAGGCGCCCGACAGCGAAGGGGAGTCCAGTGACGCCGACCGCCGCCTGGGCGTGCCCTACCCGGAGTGGGATTACCGACTGAACCGTTACCGACAGGACTTCGTGACGGTCGTCGAACGACG
The DNA here is from genome assembly GCF_010725725.1 of Mycolicibacterium pulveris. NCBI lineage: Bacteria > Bacillati > Actinomycetota > Actinomycetes > Mycobacteriales > Mycobacteriaceae > Mycobacterium > Mycolicibacterium pulveris. The sequence continues at coordinate 4,343,437 of NZ_AP022599.1, forward strand.
CATTTCGCCGCGGTATTCCCGAAACATCGACTTGGACCCCAGGATAAGGCGCTGGTTCATGGCCCCGCACGCTCTTGCACGGCGGAGCCGGATGGAGGACGGCGACCAGCTCGACGTCTCCGCCTATGTGGAGCAGTTCGGGTGGTCGAGAGCGGGAGGCCATGTCGATGACCGCATATACGAGGCAATGCTGCCCGCGCAGCGTGATGTCGCGACCGCCCTGCTACTCGATGCCACCTCGTCCTTGCAGGGCCGGGGTGGCGCGGGGTTCAGGCTCCAGCTAGCGTGCAGCGACGCGCTGTGCGCCGGGATGAGCAGCACCGCCGAGCGGTTCGCGGTATTCGCCTTCACCGGGGAAACCCGGCACCGGGTGGAGGTGACGCGGTTGCGTAACTTCGATGACCCCGCGTGGGCACTGCCTGCGGGGGCGGCGATCCGGCCGTCGGGCTACACGCGCCTGGGTGCGGCACTGCGGCATGTCACGAGGAGATTGGTGCAAGCTCCCGCCGAGCGCCGGGTGTTGCTCTCGATCGGGGACGCGGTGCCATCCGACGAGGGATATGAGGGCACCTACGCCGATGCGGACGTCAACCGCGCAGTGGACGAAGCGATCGCCGCCGGGGTCGTCTTCCGCCAGCTCGCCGTCGGGAAGACGACCGACGCGCAGCTCGAGCGCCGGTTCGGCTCTGGCCGTTTCCATCGAGTTTCGAAGTCCGAGGATCTCCCTTCGGTCCTCGCCCGGGTACACAAGGAGTTGACCTATCTATGACGAACGCCATGACACCGGTCGAATTTGATTCGCAGAGTGCATATTACGTGTCGACCGGCGGAGAATGTGAGGCGATGCGCGCGGCCTGCGACAGCGGCTTCGGCGTCATGCTGACCGGTCCGACCGGCTGCGGCAAGACCCGGTTGGTCCGGCACGTGACCGAAACACTCGGCAGATCTTTGATCACGGTGTCGTGCCACGACGAACTGTCCGCAAGCGATCTACTCGGCCGCTATCTGGTGGTGGGTGGGGATGTCCGGTGGGTGGACGGCCCGCTAACCACGGCCGTGCGCAGAGGCGATGTCTGCTACCTCGATGAGGTCGCCGAGGCACGCCGCGACACCTTGGCTGTCCTGCACTCACTTCTTGACGACCGCCGAGAGCTCTATCTGGATCGCACGGGTGAAACAATCCGGGCGAGTGACGGGTTCGCCCTCATGGCGTCCTACAACCCAGAGTCACGCAGTCTCCTCAAGGAGTTGAAACCGTCCTTTCGGCAACGCTTTGTCACGATCGAAGTCGACTATCTGGCACCGGATCTCGAGGCCAAGGTCGTCATGCACGAATCGGGGGTGTCCAGGGAGACCGCGGAGCGGTTGGTGCGTAGCGCGGTGGCGCTGCGCCGTGCCCGGCACGCCGGTATAGAGCCGCCGTCCACACGGCTACTGGTAGCCGCTGCACGGCTGGTCGTCGCCGGGCTCGCCCTGCCCGAGGCCGTTCGCCTGGGCATTGTGAACCCGCTGTCGGCCGAGGGCCCGGCGGCAACCGCGTTGCACGAGCTGCTCGCGATCGAAGGAATCGTCATCGAACGCGACGAACACCACGAAACCGCCACGCCGGCAAATCAGGGCTGATCGCCGCGGCAATCGAACGGACAGGCGATGCTCTTCCCGACCGGGGTCGGGGTCGCCGACCCCAATGCATGCGAAAAGCATTGTGCCCGTGCTGGCGTCATGGAATGAACCGCGCCTGTTGGGCGCTGAGTAGATGCGGCTTCTGCGGCTGCCGGCGACGTCCTCCCGGGTGCCGCCGGTCGTTGTCGAGCGAACCCTCGACAGGCTTACTCAAATAAGAGTCTGACAGTTGACGCCCAGGGCACAATTTGGCTATTGTCGGACATGTGCATCAGGGTCGGCCAGCCGGTGCGTCTGCTCAGATGGGGCTGACGCGAGTTGAGTGGTCCGCGCCGCAACCGAAACCAGTAGTGAGCGCGAGCGTTCGCCGTTCACGACGGTGTCACCACCACGAAGGAGAAACACCATGACCACTCAGGATGCGACGAACTCGCTATATCTGCAGACGCCTGGTGAGACGTTCGATTACCTCGACGACCTCCGCCGGAACTGTCCGGTCTCCTGGGACCCCATTCTGCGTGGTTACCTGGTGACGAAGTTCGACGATGTGTACAACGTCATGTTCGACAACGCTCGCTTCCGGCTCCAGGCCCGGCCCGAGGAGCAGTATCAAGAGCACCAGCCGAAGGGCCGGGTGCGGACCTTCAACCACCTGTTGAGCCTCAAGAACATTCAGCCCCGTCTCCAGTCGGTCGTGCAGGCCGAGATCGACCTCCTGATCGACGCCAAGGCGCCCACGGGGCACATGGAGGTGTACGACGACTTCGCCGAGAAGTTGCCCGCCCACATCATCGGCCTCTTCTTCGGTTTGGACCGGGCCGATTTCCCGCTGCTTCTGTCATACCGGCGGGCACGGCACGCGTTGTTCAACTCGCCCCCCGATGCCGAGGACATTGCGCGCACGGCCCGCGAGGAACAGCGGAAGATGGAGAGCCGGATGGCCGAGGTCATCGCCGATCATCGGGCCAACCCGGTAGACGACCTGCTTACCCAGCTGATCGAGATGACCGAAGACGGCGCTCCGCTGACCGACGAGCAGATCGTCACGATCGTCGCGCGTGACCTGCTGATGGCCGGAAGCGAGACCGTCACCAACAGCATCTGCAATGCGGTTTATCGGATGCTGACCATTCCCGGCCTCTACGACAAGTTGGTCGCTGATCCTTCCCTCGTCCCGGCGTTCGTCGAGGAGGCTCTGCGATTCGACCCGCCCGTGCAGATCTTCTGGCGTGCCACCGAAGAAGACGTCGAGATCTCCGGCTGCCCCATTGCGAAAGACACCCAGCTCTACACCTCGATTGCAAGTGCCAATCGCGATCCGGAGGTGTTCTCTGAACCCAAGGTCTTCGACCTCACCCGCCCCAAGGGTAAACACATCACCTTCAGCGTGGGCTTGCACAAATGCCCCGGACATTTCCTCGCCCGCTACGAGCTGGAGATGTCGATCGCTTCGCTGCTGAGCCGCCTGCCCAACCTGCGGATCGACCCTGACGCCGAGCAGCCGCAGTATGTTGGCGTCGCGCTGAGGAACTGGGGCCCAATCCATCTGCTCTTCGATGCGCCGAAGGGTGACTGAGCAGAACACAACCCTTCATCGCCGCATCAGCTGTGGCGTCGGCTCACGAAATGGACATTGATCAGATGGATCTCAACAAGGCGCATGCCTTCATCATCGGGGGGTCAACCGGTGTCGGTGCGGCGCTGACCCGCGCGCTCGTCGCCGAGGGCGCCAAGGTCACCGTGCTGGCCCTGGCGGGATCCGAGCTCGACGATATCGGCCGGGAGACCGGCGCGGCGACCATCGCGGCGGATCTGTCGAATCTCGACGAGCTGGATGGCATGGTCGCCCGCGCGGAGGCCCTGAACGGCCCGGTTGACATCATGGTGTGCATGGCCGCCGTGTGTCCGTCCGGGCCATTCCAGGACTACACCAGCGACCAGATCCGAAAGACGGTCACGGTCAACATGATCGCTCACATGGAGCTCGTTCGACAGGTGCTTCCGAGCATGATCGCGCGGCGCACGGGGACGATCACCACCACCGGTTCGTTCTCCAGCGAGATATCGATGATCCACCTGGGCTGCTATATACCGTCCAAGGCCGGCCTGAGCAGATTCGCGTTCGATCTCCAAAGCGAAGTCCGAGATTACGGCATCAGGGTGTTCACCTTTGTTCTTGGCTCGGTCAAGGGAACGCCGCTTGCGTCGAAGGCCGCCGAAGATCAAGTCGTCGGTTTCATCGAGGCGCGCGCCGGGGGTATCGGTGTGCTGACACCCGAGGCAGTCGCCAAGCGCATGGTCGAGGTCCTGCAGAGCAATCGCAAGCGGGGAGTGGTCGCGATTCCCGGACTGGCGCAGCCACTGCTCGAGTTCAAGGCACTGCCAGACCGTCTCCTGGATCCGCTCATGGGCAGACCTGCGCGAAAACGCAAGCGCAGCACCGCTTGACCATACGACACTGCAGGTGTGGCCGGCAGTGTCCGAAATGGATCAGCCCACGCACCCAGGCAGCCGCGGCCGAGCAGCGCCAAGACGAGAGGACATCGATGCCACTATCCGAGGTCACCGGCGAAGACCTGTCTGCGTTGCTGAGCAAGGCAGATCGCCGCACGCTCGCGGCAGTGGTGACTCACCTCTCCGGTGATCCCAACGCGATTCCGGATCTGGCCGACCGTGACCATATCGAGCGGAAGGCGGCCGAAGTGCTGCCGCCCTTTATCAACGGTGAGCGGCAGCCGCCGGTGCCGGATGACGAGTTGTTACAGGCGGCGATGGACCTAGCGGTGGGCGCTCCGGTGCCCGCGGAGTACCGGACGTACGTACGCGAGCAGACCGGGATCGGGCCCGTAGAGCCGCTGGAGCCGATCGACGCCCCGGCCGACTTCAAGATCCTCGTGGTGGGTGCCGGCGCCACCGGGATCGTCGTCGCGCGCCGAATCCAGGAACGCGGCATCAACAACTTCACCGTCATCGAGGCCAACCCGTCCCCTGGTGGAGCCTGGTGGACGAATACCTACCCTGGCTGCCGCGTGGACACCCCAAGCCTCCTGTATTCCTTTTCGTTCCACCAGGATCCCGGATGGCCCGAACACTTCAGCCCGCAACCGGCACTGTTGTCCTACCTTCGTGAGGTCGTCCAAGAGAGCGGCTTCGCGGACAAGATAATGGTCAACACCGAGGTGCGGACGTTGACCTGGGATGAAGATGCGGCGTTGTGGCGCGTTGGTTTCCGCCACCCGGACGGAACGACCGGCACCACCGAGGCCAACGTGGTCATCCTGGCACCAGGGTTGCTTCGGGTTCCCAAATATCCTGCGATCCCCGGCCAGGACACGTTCGCGGGCCTGTCATGGCACTCGGCGCGATGGAACCACAGCGTGGACCTCCGGGGTCTTCGCGTCGCGGTGATCGGCACAGGCGCCAGCGCACAACAGATCGTTCCGGCCATCGCACCGATCGCCGAGCGGGTGATCGTCTATCAGAGAAGCCCACAGTGGCTGCTCACCCACGAAAAGTACGGAAGAAAGCTCACCGGCCAGGAGCGCGAACTATACGACCGGATTCCGATGTACCGAGAGTGGAACAGGTTCTCGGAGTCCTGGCGATTCGGTGACGGCACCACTCCGTTTGTCACGGTGGACCCTGATTGGGACAAGCCCGGATCGATCAGTAAGGAGAACGATCGCCTGCGAACCCAGCTGCTGAAGTACATCGAGGAGCAGGTGGGTGATCTTCCCGATCTGATGAAGCTGGTGACGCCGGACTATCCGCCGTTCACCAAACGCATGCTCATCGACAACGGATGGTACCGGGCGCTGAGGCGAGAAAACGTTCGTCTCAACACCTCTCGTATCGAGGAGATAACTCCGACCGGGGTGAAGACCGTCGATGGTGCAGACGTTGTCGACGTCATCGTGTACGCGACGGGATTCCAGGCCGATCACTACCTGCTGCCGATGCAGGTGACGGGTGCGGGCGGGGTCGATGTCACCGCCCGCCTCGACGCCGATCCCAAGGCGTACCTCGGGCTGGCGCTCGAGGATTGCCCGAATTTGTTCCTCACCCCGGGACCCACCGCCTATCTGGGGCATGCCGGAAACGCGATGTTCTTCGCGGAATGTCACGCCCGCTACATCACCGAGTGTCTCCGGTTGATGGTCGAGAAGCAGGTTCGTTGGATGGCGCCACGGCGCGAGGCGATCGACACCTACACCGAGTCGGTGCGGACCGCGCTGGCGAACTCCGTTTGGAACCAGAAAGGCGTCGACAGTTGGTTCAAAGGCGATCGTCAGGAGATCGTGACCATCGCCGCCAATACCGTGATCGGATTCTGGTCGCAGTATCGAGGCGTCGACGAGGACGCCTACGTTTGGGGCCGATGAACGCAGGAGCCGAACCCATCGGTCCGCGGAGCCGGTTCGTAGCCGATTACTACGTGTATGTGACGTCCCAAGCGGCGGCGACGAATACGCTGATCTGCTCGAGCGTCCGCTGAGCCTCCGGAAGATACGGAAACAGGGTCCACGCATGCAGCGCTTCGTCGAGCATGTCGGCAGCGACCGGGACCCCGCTGGCCTGCAGCCGATCGATGAGCAGGAGCGCGTCGTCACGCAACATCTCGGAGTTGCTGGCGGTGACAAACATGGGCGGAAGACCGGAGAGATCACCGTGGATCGGCGATACCCGCGGATCGTCGCCGGAAAGGCCGGCGCAGACCCACTCGCGATATCGCTCGACGACTTCGCGCACCACGATAGGGTCGCTGTGGTCGTTCTCCCTGAAGGAGGCGCCGCCGAGGCTGAGATCGACCCAGGGCGAGACCACCGCCGCGCAGGCCGGCATCGGGCGGCCGGTGCGGCGCAGTTCGGTCAGCAGCGCAACGGTCAGCCCGCCGCCGGCGCTCTCGCCGCACACCACGAGTCTTTGCGGCGCCACGCCCGAATCCAGCAGCCCAAGGTAGACGGCGACGGCATCTTCGAGCTGTGCGGGGCAGGGACATTCGGGAGCGCGACGGTATTCCACCAGCAAGGCGCGGGCGTTGAGCGCACGAGCGTAACGGCTCGCCACCTCCCGGTGGCTGCGGCGACTGCCGATCACGTACCCCCCACCGTGCAAGTAGAGACAGACGTAACCCTCGCGTGCGCCAGGCACGGAAATCCAGTCGCAGGCCACGCCGCCGACCACCGCTGGTGTGACGGTGACCTCGGATGGCAGTACGAAGGTCGAGTCCATGGCATCGAAATTGGTGCGCTGCGTTGACACCGGTTCGTCCGGATGCACCATGGGTTTGGCGGTGAGCTTGGCGGTCAGTTCACGCATCCGTTGGCTGGCCATCACGCGCTCGCAAAGCTCGGCGCCACCAGAGCGCGCAGCGAAACGCAGTCTCGGGCGATGCGTTCCAGTGGATACTCACACATATAGCCGTACCCTCCATGCAGCTCGATGGCGCTGTAAGCGACGGCAGTGGCCACCCGGGCGGCATCGAACGTGACGGCCACGACATCGGTTTCGGATGAGTCCGTGTCGCGGGCCGACGCGTGGACGGCGTGTCGTGCATGGGACAGGCGGGCGTGCATCGTCGATGTGGCCTGGCGCAGCACTGGGATATCGATGAGGTGGCGACCGAAGGCCCGTCGTGATGACAGATAGAGCACACTCTGGTCATGGGCGTACTGGGCACTTCCGATCGCCGCTGCGGCGACGGCGTACCGGAAAGGGCCATCGAGGGTGGTCGGTACCGCTCCGGTTCGAAGCCCGCGCAGTCCGACGGTGAACCGAGGTTGCCCGACGGTGCCGTCGGGTGCCGCGACGAGTAGCGCGACACTCGGACAGGCCCGCGCGACCTGTTCGATGACCGTCAGCAGCGACACCGCATCGAGGTCGGTGGTGGTGAGCCCGACCAGGCCGAGTTCGCGCATCGCGTCGACAAGCTCGTCCGGGATTTCGTCGGCGGCATCGATGTCTGCCGACCGCGGCGCCACTTGACGGTCGGAAAACGACCGCACCACATCCAGCAGCAGGTCGCTCATGTCCAGAACTTCGACACGTCGGGTGGTTGCTTCTCCCGGAAGGACCGCGACATCTCCTCGGCCTCTTGAGTTTTCAGGTACTGGGTGAGCAAGAGGTCGTGAGCCATCCGGGCCTGTCCGACGACACCGGTGTGCCGAGCCGAGAACGCGGCTTTGAGCCCTGCGATTGCCTGTGGGCCGCGGCCGAGCAACTCCTCGACCACCTCATTGACCCGATCGGCGAGTTCGGCGTGCGGTGTGACCTCATTGACCAGTCCCATGGCCAGCGCCTGCTCCGCGGTGTACTTGCGGTTCAGATACCACATCTCCTTGGCCCGCTTACGGCCGATGGCCTCTTCGAGATAGGCGGTGCCGTAACCGGCATCGAAGCTGCCTACCATCGGGCCCACTTGGCGGAACTGTGCGCGATCGGAGGCGATGGACAGGTCGCACACCGTGTGCAGAACGTTCCCGCCGCCGACGGCGTATCCGTTGACCGCGGCGATCACCGGTTTGGGCACCGAATCGATGAGCTCGTAGACGTCCACGATCGGCATGACGTTGCCGTAGTCGTAGCTGTCGAACGGGTCGTGTTCCCCGCCGATACAGAAGAACTTGTCACCGGCGCCGGTCAGCACGGCGACCCTCAGCGAACGCTGGGACCTGAAGTAGCGCAACACCTCAGCGAGTTCGAGCGCGGTGATGTCACGGAACTTGTTGCCGGCCTCGGGCCGGTTGATGGTGACCCGAAGGACGGCACCGTCGAACTCGACGATGAGGTCCTGGTATGTCGTAGGGTGCGAAGTCACCGTGGGTCCTCCAGATCGGAGATCCCCGAACCGGTCTTGCGTCCCAGTCGCCCCGCCGCCACCAACTCGCGCAGCATTGCCGGTGCTGCGAACCGCGGGTCGGCGGTCTCGGCATGAATGACGTCGCTGGCATGCAGATGGGTGTCCAAGCCGATACGGTCGAGCAGTTGCAGGGGACCCATCGGATAGCCGAGTCCCAGCTTCACCGCGGTAGCCATGTCCGCACAGCTGGCCAGCCCGTCGTCGTACTCCTGAATGGCCTGGTTGAGATAGGGAATGAGCAGGTGGTTGACCAGGAAGCCGGGACGGTCCTTGACGACCACGGGATGGCGGCCGATTTGTTCGGCGAATGCGACCAGCGTCTGCACCGTGGACTGGTCGGCTTGGATCGGCCGGATCACCTCGACGAGACGCATCAGCTGGGCGGGGTTGAAGAAGTGCAGACCGCCGAAGCGCTCGGGGTGTGATACGTAGGTGGCCAGCCGGGCCACCGAGAGGCCCGATGTGTTGGAGGCGATCACGCAATCGGCACGCACGTGGGCGGATATGCGGGTCAAGACGTCAGCCTTGATGTTCTCGTCTTCGGTGACGGCCTCGATGATCAGGTCGGCATCGGCCAGAGCAGCGGGATCCAGGATGCCCGTGATGCGTTCGGTAACCTGTTCCAGCAGAGCCGGATCCGTAGCTCCGCGGGCGGCCCCTGCCGCGTGAAACTCGCGTATCGCGCGGTGGCCGGCATCGAGCCGCTCCTGCGACTGTTCCAGAACCAAAACCGACAGGCCAGCCCTGGCGCACAGATCCACGATGCCGGCGCCCATCGAGCCGAATCCCAATACTCCAACTGTGCGCACCTGCCCCTCCTTAGGCACCGAACGCCAACTTCTGCTCGTAGGTATAGAAACCCCGGCCCGTCTTGCGACCGAGATCACCGGCGGCGATCATCTGGGTGACCAGGGGAGGGGGCGCGAATCGCGGATTGTGGAGCTGGGTGAACAGGCTCATGGACACCGCATAGTGGATGTCGAGACCGACCGTGTCGAGCAGTTTGAACGGGCCCATCGGATATCCAAGGGCGAGAGTGACCGCGGCATCAATGGTTTCCACGTCCGCACGGCCCGCCTCCAGCGCTCTGATGCAATCGTTCTCGAACGGCACCAGGAACCGGTTGACTATGAACCCGGGCACGTCCTTGGCCATGACGATTGATTTTCCGAGGGACTCGATGTAATCGGCGGAGCGGCGCACCGCGTCCTCGGCCGAACGGCGCCCCGGTACGACTTCGACAAGTTTCATCAGCGGCGCGGGATTGCAGTAGTGAGTGCCCACCACCCGCTCGGGATGATTCGATCCCGCCGCTATCGCCGTCACCGACAAGGTCGAGGTGTTGGTGTGAAAAAGAGTGTCGGGTCGGCAGATCGCATCCAATTCGCCGAAGAGGGCCTGCTTCACCTCGAGGTCTTCGAAGACCGCCTCGATGACCACGTCAGCGTCCCGTGCCGACTTCAACGAAGTCGACGCGCTGAGCCGACCGACGGCGGCGGCATGATCCGATTCAGTGATCTTGCCCAGAGAAAGACTGCGCGCGAGGAACTTCGCGACCTGATCCTTGCCCAACTCGATACGTTCGTCATCGACATCGATGATGTGAACGTTGTGGCCACCGAGCAACGACGTGATCGCAATGCCTGAACCCATTGTGCCGGATCCGATCACGGACACGTTGAGTGAGATGGATGCTTGGTTCATGTTCTCCGACCTCGTGAATAGGTGTCGCGTGCGATCAACAACCGTTGGATTTCGTTGGTTCCGTCGTAGATTCGGGTCACCAGGGCGTCGCGCAACAACCGTTGAATGGCGCTCTCACGCCGGTCTCCGTCGGGGCCCATGAGCTCAAGGATGCGGTCTGCGACCTCCACCGCCAACTCGGTGCACAGCAGTTTGGCCGCTGACACCTCGGCCACCTCGGTTCCCTTGCCGGCATCGATGACGCGCGCGGTCTGGATCAACAGCAGGCGGGCCGACAGCACCTTGGCACGCAGGAGCGCGAGTTCGGACTGAATGAACTGTCCCGCATCGTTCTTCGGGTGCAGAAGGTCGCGCTCAGCGGCGTACGCGATGCCGGCACGCAGCGCGGCGGCGGCGAGCCCTACGCCTTGCGCCGCCGCGCTGAGCCGTGTCTTGACCACCGAGGACATCGCGATGGCGAAGCCCTTGCCGACATCGCCGAGTACGGCCGAGCGTGGTACCACACAGTCTTGGAAGGACAGTTCGACCGTCGAGGAACCATGCATACCCATCTTGGCGAACGGTGCGCCTGCCACCACGCCGCCGTCAGCGGGATCGACGAGGAACGCGACGACGCCGTCACGGCCCGCGCTGCGGTCGATGGTCGCGAACGTGACGATGACACCGGCGACGTCGCCGGAGGTGATGAAGGTCTTCGTGCCGTTGAGCACGAAGCCCTCTTCGACCGGTTGTGCGGTTGTGCTCAACGCGCTTACGTCCGAACCACCCGAGGGTTCCGAGATCGCGATGGAACCGTAGATGTCACCAACGCACAACCGCGGCACGTGCTTCGCACGTTGTTCGGGGGTGCCCCATCTGATGATCGGCCAGGCCGCGTGCATCTGGGTCATGTACACCAAGGACGTCGAACCGCAGGCCGCGGCGATTTCCTCCATGACAACGGCGTATGCCGCGCTCGATGCGCCTAACCCGCCATCGGACACCGGGATCGGCAGCGCGCCAAGCCCGGCGTCGACGAGTGCCCGATACTGCTTGTGGGGGAATTCGCCGGTGAGATCGGTCGCCGCGGCGTACGGTGCGACGTCGGTTGCGATGACTTCGCGAGCCTTGTCCCGAAGTGCCAGCTCCTCAGGTAGCAGGGCCAAATCGGCGGCCTTTTCGTCAAGCGCCTCGGCCGGTATCAGGTTCACCGGTCGGCCATCTTCGCCAGCATTGCTGTGATACCGGCCTGCCCGTTGACCGACGCGATCGCGATGGCGGCCAGCGCGGCTTCCTGCCCGAGCGCGAGGCTTGAGGGCACCTGCGCGCTCGCCGCCGCGAGAACGGTGCGCGTCGCAGCGGGCGTTGCCCGGCACAGCTTTTCGACGAGCTCGTCGACGGCGGCGGCCACGGAGTCGGGCGCGATCACCGGACAGGCCAAGATGCCGGCTTCGGCGGCTTCGCGGGCGCTCAGGCGGGCACCCGTCAACATCAGACGCAGTGCCAGGTGACGGCCCAAGGCATCGGTGAGGCGCTGAGTGCCACCGTAGCCGGGTATCAGGCCCAACGTCGCCTCGGGCAGACCGAACTGCGAGCGCTCCGTCGCGACAAGCAGATGGCAGGCCAGGGCCAACTCGAAACCACCACCGATGGCAAACCCGTCCACCACGGCCACCACCGGCTTCGGCGCCAGCTCGATGCGGCGGAACAGGTTCTGACCCCGGTTGAGCAGGTTGAGTGCGGCCTCGCTGTCCAACCCCGCGAGTTCCTTCAAGTCCGCCCCCGCGCAGAACGCCCGGGGACCCGCACCGTGGATAACGACCGCCCGAACCGCCTCGTCATCGAGGACAAGATCGAGTTCGTCGCTCAGCGCGTCGAGCAACTCGGTGTTGAGCGCGTTGAGGACCGCGGGTCGGTTGAGCGTCAGGTGCACCGCGTTGTCGGTACGGCGGCTGATCAGCACGCCATCGTGTTCCGCGTCGTTCGTCATTCTCGCGTTCTCGCGCTTCGGTTCAGACGGGCTCGAGCGCTGCTCTCGAACACTTCGCCCCGATTATGTGCGCGCCGCACCCCGGTCGGGCTGATTTTGTCGGACAAACTGACAACGGAGTTCCGGATGCCGCTGCTGGTCGATCGGCGAACGCCGAGACCTCCAGTTCCAGTGCCGGGTTCGATTGCCATCCCTGTCCGATACGAGTCTGCGTGCAGTAATTGATGGACAATTTATAGATGAAAAAAAGCAGACAATCAACCCTGGCGGTATGCCATCTGGCATGCTCCCGATATGGCTGATCAGATCTTGGCGGGTCGCAAGGCCGCGGTAACCGGGGCAAGCAGGGGAATCGGCCGGGCGATCGCGCTGGCTCTGGCGGCGGCAGGAGCCGATGTCGGACTGGTTGCGCGGTCGCTTTCAGATCTCGAGAAGGTGGCCGACGAAGTCCGCGCCCTCGGCCGTACCGCGGTCGTGGCCCACATGGATGTCACCGACGCCGACAGTGTGAACGGCGCCGTCGACGACGTTCACCGACGGCTGGGCGGTCTCGACGTGATGGTGAACAATTCTGGCGTGGTGAGTGCCGGCCATGCTTTGGACACAACGCTGGCCGAATGGGACCGCGTGCTCGACACGAATCTGCGCGGCACCTTCGTCTGCTGTCAGGCCGCGGGGCGTCACCTGACGGCGCAGGGAGCCGGCAAGGTCATCAACGTGGCGAGTCACTTCGGCTTGATGGCGGTACCGGGCTTTTCGGCCTACTGCGCGTCGAAGGCCGCGATCCTGCATCTCACCAGGGTGCTGGCGATTGAGTGGGCGCGTCACGGCGTTCAGGTCAACGCCATCGCGCCGGGCTATGTGGAGACCGACCTAAGTGCAGATGTGCGCGAGAATCCAGAGCTGAAAGACCGTGTTCTGCAACGTATCCCGGCGCGCCGCATGGCTGATGCAGCAGAGATAGGACCACTTGCCGTGCTACTTGCGTCCAGCCAGTCCGACTACATGACCGGTTCCGTGTTGGTCATCGACGGCGGTCAGTCGATTTAGGCGCCCATCCTTTCCGCCCTTTCCACGGCGGAGGGAATCCACGCCGCCGGGCGCTTGTCGCGAAAGGCTGCCATGCCTTCGCTGGCTTCGTCTGAGGCGAATCGGGCCATCGAAAGCCGCGTCATCTCGGCGAACGCTTCGGTGGAAGCCATCGAGGACATCTGCCGGATCAGTCGTTTGGTCTCTCGGATCGCGACCGGTCCACCGGCGAGCAGTTCACACAGCAGGGCGTCGACCTTCTGGTCCAACGCGTCAGCGGCCACGGCATAGTTGACGAGCCCGACCCGTGCCGCCTCGGCGCCGGTGATCCGGCGGCCGGAGAGCATGAGGTCGGAGGCGTCGGCCCGAGTGAGTTTGGGCAGGCAGACCAGGGAGATGATCGCGGGGACGACACCGATTCGCACCTCGGTGAACCCCAGCAGGGCCCGCTCGTCGATCACGGAGATGTCGCACGCCGCAGCAAGACCCACGCCGCCGGCCACGCAGTGCCCCGCGATGCGTCCGACCACCGGCTTCGGTGCGTCCAGGATGGTGTTCAGGACCGGGACCACATCGCTCTTTGAGCGGTCGGCGTCTGCGCTCAGATCGGCACCGGCGCAGAAAGTATTGCCGTCGTTGGTGATAACGATCGCGCGTACGTCGGTGTCGGTGATCGCCTGCTCGAGGCCGTCTCCCAGCCCCTGTACCAGCGTCGGGCTCAGGGCGTTCTTGTTGGCGGACTCATCCATCGTCAGCCTGGCGACACCGCCCGCTGCCTCGTACCGAACCCCAGCCACCGGTCTCCTTTTGATCTCGAGCGTTCGGATGAAAACTCGAAGTCGGATGTTTTGATCAAGCGTCAATTGTCTGACTCTAGTACAGTTAGGAGCTCAGGCAAGTGGAGGTGGTTCGGAGGTAATGTGCGGACAAACGATGTGCAAGCGCCGGCGTTCGCCGCGACGGTCGTAAAGCGTCCTCGGCACCAGGTCGAAGAGCAGATTCGGCACGCGATCAGGTCGGGTGCGCTGGTCACGGGCCAGAAGCTGCCCACCGAGATCGAGCTGGCGGCCAACTTCGGCGTCTCCAGGACCACGATCCGTGAAGCGTTGCGAACGCTGGTGGCCGACGGCTTGCTGGAGAAGATGCCGGGAGCCGGCGGGGGATCGTTCGTGCGAAACCTCGACCACCACGCTTTCGGCGCGGATCTCGGCGAGGACATCGAGAACCTGCTGCGGGTGGGATCGGTCGAATACCGCGAGGTGGCGGAGGTCCGTCGCATGCTCGAGGTGCCCGCCGCCAGGTTGGCCACCCGCAATCGCTCGCAGGCCGACCTGGATGCGCTCAACGAGGTGCTCGAAGACGAGAAGGCGCTTTCGTTCGACGACCCCACCGTTCCCGAACTCGATGTTCGTTTTCACTCCACCATCAGCAAGGCATCCGGTAACCGGGTCGTCGCCGCCTTCGTGGCCGCCCTGCACCAGGTGACCGAGCCCGTTCATCACCTCAAACTCAGCGCCGAGGTCGGTAAGCGGACATTCCGCCAGCACGTCGCGATCGTGCGCGCCATCGAGAAGGGCGACGCCGACGCGGCGGAGCGGGCGATGAGTGAGCATCTGTCGTATCTGGAGCAGCACTCGACCAACGAGGGTTGACGTCTGAAGGTGGAAAACGAACAAGCCGGAAGCTCTCTGCGGTCGCGCAAGGCCGTGGTCAGTGGTGGCGCCGGTGGAATAGGGCTCGCGCTCGCCGAGCGCCTCGCCGCCGAGGGGGCCGGCACGGTCGCAGTGGATATCGACCCGGCCGGCGGCGGCGATCTTGCGCGACGCGGTGTCGATCTCGTCGTCGCCGATGTGGCGAACCCGGCCGACTGGAAGCGGGTGACGGAGGTCGTCAACAGTCGGCTCGGGGGACTGGATCTGCTCGTCCTCAACGCCGGGGTGCCCGTTTTCGACCCCGATGTGATCGGCGCGCCCTACGAGCGGGTGCGGCGGGCCTACGACGTCAACGTGGAGGGGGTGATCCACGGACTACGGGCCGGGGTTCCGCTGATGGAGGCCACCGGTGGGGGTGATGTGGTCATCGTCGCAAGCCTTGCCGGGGTGATGGCATATCCGGACGACCCCTACTACGCGATGACCAAACACGCCGTCGTCGGCCTGGGGCTCAGTGCGGCCCGCAGCCTGCAGGCCCGAGGGGTGCGGGTGACGATCTTCTGTCCCGGGGTCGTCGACACGAAACTGGTTCCCGCACACGTGCGCGTCGCCGTCAGCGAGGCTGGTCTGGAGCCGCTGAGCCCTGCGGAGGCGGCCGGGCATCTGCTTGCCGCCCTCGATCACGGTGGGACCGGACGCATCTGGCTCAGTCAGGCGCAACTGGGGCTGGTGGAGTACGTGCCGGCCCGTGTCCCGCTGCCCAGGCCCGCCCGAACCGGCCGCGCGTAAAAGTCCGACACTTGCCACTCTGATTAATAGCAGACTAGCCTGTCAGCGGAGTGTCCGGTTCGACACCGGATAGCCGAACGAAGGCGCGAAGGCGGGAGCAGTTGGTCGTGGGCAGGAACGCAAGGCCGCAGTCGAGGCCGAAAGTCGGGATCTGGCTTTCGGTTGTGGAACCCGATCAGCTGATCGACTTCGCGCAGGAGGCCGAGTCGGCGGGGTGTGACTCGGTATGGGTGCCTGAGCACCTGGTCTGGCCGGATTCCATCAAGTCGCAGTACCCCTATCGCGACGACGGCGCCCCGCCGGTACCCAGCGACGTGAACCTTTACGATCCGTGGGTTCTGCTCGGGGCGGTCGCCTCTAAGACCACGACTATCAAGCTCGGAACCTGTGTATACGTGCTGCCCCTTCGCGATCCGTTGGTGACTGCGCGGGCGGTGGCGACGCTGGACATTCTCAGTGGCGGACGGGTGATCCTGGGCGCCGGACTGGGCTGGATGGCCGAAGAGTTCGAGGCGGCAGGCATCGACTTTCGGACCAGGGGAGCACGCTGCGACGAAATCGTCCCGGTGCTGCGCTCGCTGTGGTCGAACGAGATCACCTCGGCGGATGGCAAATACGTGCGGCTGCCGCCGGTGCACTTCAACCCGAAGCCGCCCAGTGGTGCAGCGTTGCCCATTGTGTTCGGGGGCGAGTCCGAGCATGCGCTGCGTCGGGCCGCCCGGATCGGCAACGGCTGGTTGGGTACCTGGCACACGCCGGAGTCGACGCGGGCCGTGGTGTCCCGGCTCGAAGGCTATCTCGCTGAATATGGCCGCGACAGCGGGGATTTCGAGATCACCGTCATGGTCAGCCCCCGCGGGGTGACCGACCAAACCGTGCTCGACCTTTACCAGGCCGGCGCCGACCGCATCTGCGTTGGCTCACCACGGGCACCGTTGCGCGTATGGCCGCAGGTGTTGCAGCGGCTCGCCGACGTCCTGCAGTCGCCGGCTCTTCGATAGCCTCCGTCACGCCGGTAGGCCGTCGAGCCGAGCGAGCGTCCTGAGCATTATCTCGTCGGCCCCGCCTCCGATCGAGAGCAGCCGGGCATCGCGGAAGTATCGGGCCGTCCAGTTCTCCTCCATATAGCCTTGGCCACCGTGGAATTGGAGACACCAGTCCGCGATCTCCCGCTGAAGTCGTGCCGCCTTCAACTTGCAGATCGCTGTCTGGCGTTGAGTGTCCTCGCCTCGGACAAAGGCCTCTGCACAGGCGTGGGTATACGCGCGAAGGAGGTCGAGCTCGGCGGACAACTCGGCCAGCCGGTACTGAATGTATTGGTTGTGTCCAAGAGACTTACCGAAAGCGCGGCGGTCGCACACGAATCGGCGAGTGCGGGCCAGCGCCTCGAGCATCCCGCCCACCGCCATGTAAGCACCGATCATGCGTTCATGCTGGAACTGCCTCATCTGCTGCGAGAATCCGCGGCCGATCTCCCCGATGGTGTTGGCCACCGGAACCCGAACATCGACGAACGAGAGCTCTGCAGTGTCGGACGCCTTGTTGCCGACCTTGCGCAGCGAGCGGCTGACCTGTAACCCCGGCGTCGACGTCGGCACGATTATCTGCGACATGCCGCGCGAGCCACCTTCGTCCGATGTCCTGGCAAGCAGGCAAAGCCAGTCAGCCTGCACACCGTTCGTGATGTACAGCTTGCTTCCGTTGATGATCCAGTTGTCCCCATCCCGGACGGCGCGCGTCCGCAAGCCCGCCACATCTGAGCCGGCCTCCGGCTCGGTGACGGCGATGGCGGCTACGGCCCGACCCTCGAGCGCCGGGCGCAGGAACCGCTCTTTGAGCGCGTGGCTGCCGTGTTGATGCAAAGAGGGTGTGGCCATGTCGGTTTGGACCGCGACAGCGGTGAATACGCCCATCGAGGGAATCCGGCCGAGTTCTTCGCCGAGGACCAGCGTGTAGAGGTGGTCGGCGCCCTGCCCGCCGTAGGCAACGTCGTATTCCAAGCCCAGCAATCCCGCGTCAGCCAGTTGGGGAAACAGTTCGTGGGCCGGGAAGATCCCGCGCTCCTCCCACTCATCAACGTAGGGCAGGACGTAGCGCTCGATGACGCCACGCACGGTGGTGCGAAAGATTTCGTGGTCTTCGGTGAAGGTCATCTCGGTTCCGTCTGGAGGTCGCCGGTTTCGGCCGCGTTGGGTCTTTTAGACCGACTTTTTCATAATGTATAACGTCTGACACTATACACTCGGCCGCGCTGGCATCGGCCACGATCAGGAGGAGGGCGGTGTGCTTGCAGACGCGTCCGACCGTGCGCTGCGGATCGGCAACTGTTCGGGGTTCCTCGGTGACCGTCGGTCGGCGATGCGGGAAATGCTCGAGGGCGGTCCACTCGATGTGCTGACCGGCGACTACCTGGCCGAACTCACGATGTGGGTGCTGGCCCGCGTGCGTACCAAAGGCTCTGGGAAAGGATTTGCGGACACCTTCGTCGAGCAGGTGACCGATTGCCGCGATCTGATCGCCGCATCCGGTGTGCGCATCGTCGCCAACGCAGGCGGGCTGGCGCCGGAGGCCTGCGCCGAGGCGCTGAAGCCCCTGGGGTTTTCGGTGGCCTACGTCGACGGGGACGACGTCCGCGGCCGCACCGCGATCCCCGAACGCGCCGTGACGGCCAACGCCTACCTCGGCGGTTGGGGGATCGCCGCGGCCTTGGGGGCCGGCGCTCAGATCGTGGTGACCGGACGAGTCACGGATGCCGCGATGGTGATCGGTTCGGCCGCGTGGTGGCACGGATGGTCGGCCGGCGATTTCGACGAGCTTGCCGGGGCGCTGGTCGCGGGCCACCTCCTGGAGTGCGGAACCCAGGTCACCGGCGGAAACTACTGCTTCTTCCAGGAGCTTTCCGCGGTGATGGATGGTCGGCCGCTTGGATTCCCGATAGCCGAGATCGCGTCGGACGGCTCGTCGGTGATAACCAAGCATCCGGGCACCGGCGGCGCGGTGACGGTCGGAACGGTGACGGCGCAGCTGCTCTACGAGATCCAAGGACGCCATTACGCCAATCCGGACGTCACCGTCGACCTGCGTTCGATCCGGCTCGCCGACGCGGGCCCCGACCGGGTCCGCATCGATCCCGTGCGGGGGCTGGCCCCGCCCCCGACGACGAAGGTGGCGGTCAACATCGTCGGCGGCTACCGCAACAGCGTCACCCTGCTCGTACCGGCTCCCGACGTCGAGGCGAAAACCGGACTGCTTCGCAGGCAGCTCGAGCCGGCGCTTCGCCACATCGACGACGTGACATGGCGCCTCGATCGAACCGATCAACCCGACCCCGGCTCCGCGGCGTGTGCGGTCGCCTCGCTGACAATCACCGCCCGGGATTCCGATGCGACGAAGGTGGGCCGGGCCTTTTCCTCTGCGGCCGTCGAACTCGGACTCGCGACCTTCCCCGGGGTGGCTTTCACCTCACCGCCGGAAGGTGCCCGCCCGTACGGCGTGTACCAGCCGGTTTATTTGCCCAACTCCGAAATCCGCCACGTCGCCCATCTGCCGGATGGAACGGTGTGCGCGGTCGAACCTCCGACCGAGACGGCTGATCCCGTGTGCGATGACGAGCCGCCGCCGGTGGCCGCTGCCTTCGACGGCCCCACCCGCCGCGTCCCCCTTGGTTCGGTGATCGGTGCGCGCTCGGGAGACAAGGGCGCAGATGCCAACATCGGCGTTTGGTGCCGCTCGGAGGAGCACTGGCGCTGGCTGCGATCGGTGCTCACCACGGAACGGTTGCGGAAGTTGCTGCCCGAGGCCGCTGCGTTGCCCGTCTCGCGCACCGAGTTTCCCAATCTGTGGGCCCTCAACTTCGTCGTTCACGGCCTGTTGGGGCGGGGGGCCGCCGAAAATACCAGGCAGGACCGGCAGGCCAAGACCCTGGCGGAATGGCTGAGGGCGCGCTGGGCCGACGTACCGGTTTCACTGCTGGATCGGTAGGTCCGGATAGGAACAGCTGGCGACAGTGAACGCGAGACCGACACCGCACCTGGCCAACCTTCGGGATCTCGGTGGCCTGCGCAGCGCCGGTGGGCGACGGCTGCGCGGCGGCCTACTCCTGCGGTCGGATGCCCCGCACCCCGGTGACCTGATCCCGAGTTCGGTGGCGTGGCCGCCTTCGCTGGTTCTCGATCTCCGATCGGCGACGAGCCGTCACGTCGGTCACCCGCTGGAGGCCGACGGCACCCGGGTCGTATGGTTTCCGATGGCCGCCGATGCCGACCCGTCGGCGGCGTTGCTGCGCGGCGCCGCCTTCGACATCGCCGTTC
Organism: Mycolicibacterium pulveris; assembly: GCF_010725725.1. NCBI lineage: Bacteria > Bacillati > Actinomycetota > Actinomycetes > Mycobacteriales > Mycobacteriaceae > Mycobacterium > Mycolicibacterium pulveris. The sequence goes on from NZ_AP022599.1 coordinate 4,363,372, forward strand.
TCTACCAACGGATTCTGAGCGAACTCGGCACACACATCGCCACCATCTTCGAACTGATTCTCGGCGCCGACGGTCCCACCCTCGTGCACTGCGTCGCGGGTAAGGACCGCACCGGCGTGCTCGTCGCCGTTCTTCTCGCTGCCGCGGAGGTGGCACGAGCGGAGATTGTGACCGACTATCACGCGACTAGCCCGAACATGGCCGCCGTGATGGAACGCATGGTCGAAACGGTTGCCCCGGCGAAGCGCTCGAAGTTCCGCCGTCGGCTGGCCGAGGCGCCGCCGGGGCTGTTCAGCACGCCGTCCGAAGGAATCGCGGCGGTCCTCGACGAACTCGATTCCCATCGCGGCGGACCTATCGGGTGGCTTCGTGAGCGAGGAGTCGATCAACGGCAGATAGACAGCTTTCGCGCCCGCATCCTGATCGCAGGTGCCTGACGAGTTCCAATAAGTGGTGGGGCGGGCGGGACTTGAACCCGCGACCTACGGATTATGAGTCCGCAGCTCTGACCAACTGAGCTACCGCCCCGGGGCTGTGCGGCACCTTATGGTGGCACACGCCTGTTCAGTTGAACGCGCAGGCCAACGTGCGGACGAAGACCTTTATTTCCGGCGTAGTGCGGGAGCTACCCTTCGCACGCAAATCCGTCGCCGTCGCGGTCGAGCTCGTAGATGTCATCGCCGACGACATACACAGGGCCGGACACATATTCGGGTCCGTTACCGCTGCCGCCCGCGCAGTCGACGTCGCTGGCGATCGGGACGCAGGCACCCGAATAATTGGGGTCGCAGTCGGAGCCTTGCTGCAGCGGCACGGGTGCGGCGTTGGCCGCCGAAGCCGAGACGAACGCCAGCCCGAACCCAATTGCCGCCGCTGCCAGTTTCCTCACGGTCGCGAATGTTAGCCCAGGTAAGCGCCGGATACCCCGCAACGGCCTCCAGTTCCAGTTAACCGACCGATCCGCCGTTTGTGCTCATTACGCCGCACTCGGCGAACGACCCCGCTAATCTGGTGCTACTTCCTCAGGGGGTTGAAACATGAACCTCGACATGACGACAAATCGGATTCTGGGCGGGTGTGCGAGCGCGGCGGTCCTCCTCGGCGCGGTTATCACCGGGGCCCTCACCACAGCAGCGACCGGCAGCGCCAACCAAGAGATGGACCCGCACATGCCCAACACCACCCAGGGTTACTGCCCAGGCGGTGGTTTCGGCGGCGCGACGGGATGGGGCTATTGCGACGGGATCAAGTACCCGGACGGCAGCTACTGGCACCAGCTGCGCGCCCCGGCCCCGTTCGTCGGCAGCACCATCACGTTGACGTGTGTGATCGACGACGGCTCCCCGGTGCCACCGCCGGCACCGCCCGGCGGATGCGGCGGCGCCGTCTAACCCGGCCAGCGCGAACTTATCCGCAGGCCAACTCCAGCCGCTCGAGGCGCCGCACCAGCAGGCTCGGCAGCCAGCGGCCCACGTCGATCGCCTCGATCGCCGAGGTCTGCTCGATGAGCTGACTCATCACGATCGTCGCTTCCATGCGCGCCAGCGCCGCGCCGACGCAGAAATGCAATCCCTTGCCAAAGCTGATGTGGCCCTTGGGGTTAGGTCGGTCCAGTCGGAACTCGTCCGGGTTGTCGAAGTGTGCCGGGTCGCGATTTGCCGCTCCCCACAACAACAGCAGCCGTGACCCCGCCGCAAGGTCCACGCCTGCTAGCGTCGTGTCGTTCACCACGTGGCGGTAATGGCCGCGGAACGGCGGTTCGTAGCGCAGCACCTCCTCGAGAAACGCCCCGAGCAGATCCGGTTCGTCGCGCACCCGCTCCTGGATATCGGGGCGGGTCGCCAAAACCCAAGCCGCGGAACCGATCAGCGACGCTGTGGATTCGCCACCGGCGCTGAACAGGATGATCATCATCCCTTGCGCCGTGGGTTCGTCCAGTTCGCCCGACACGCACGCCGCGGCGAGGTCGCCGAGCAGGTTGTCCTGCGGGTCGGCACCAGCCCGCCGGAACTGGTCGGTGATGTATCCCGCGAGTTCGCCGACGGCGACGCCGGCCTCGGCGAGCTGCTCCTTGCTCACCAGCCCCTCCACCACCTGGGTGGCCGCATATCCCCACCGCACCAGCTTGTCGACGTCGCTGTCCGGGACGCCGATGATCCGCCCGACGATCATCATCGGCAGGCGGTTGGCCATCGCACCCATCCACTCGATGCGCCCGTCGTGAACGCCATCAGCCCACAACTGATCCGCGGTCTCGTCGACGAACGGCTCGAACGCGCGAATCCGCTTGGCTGCCAACTGCGGAAGCAACGCCTTTCGGTGCACGGCATGAGCGGGTTCGTCGGCGGTGGCCAGCACGTGGCTCTTGCCGCCCAGCCCCTCCATCTCGAAGGCACCCACGACACCGCCGGGTTGGTACGTCATCGTCGCGGTCAGGTTCGAGGAGAAATCCTCGGGCCGAGCGATCGCGTCGTTGACCGCGTCCCAACTGCACACCGCGTAGAACCCCGACTCGCCGATCCGATGCACCGGCGCGGCGTCCACCATCTTCCGGTACAGCGGATAGGGGTTCTGGATGTACTCGTCGTCGAACAGCGCGATACCCAGCTCAGATCCCACGCCTACCAAGGTGAGCGGCCACCACGTCGCCGTCAATAGCCCGCGGCGAACTTGAAAACCCCTGGTCGGACACCCCGGGCGGCACCGTCTCAGCACACCACTCCCACCAGCACCAACCCTGAGATGTAAGGTCAGTTTTGTCTCAGCTCTGAGAAAATTCTGACGACTGTAGAAGGAGCTGCCGGTGGCCCGAGACGATTGGCTCATCGGCGGCGAACGTCGTGGCGCCGCCGCGGAGCGGATCTACGCGGCGGCCACCGACCTCATCGTGCGCGAAGGCCTCGATGCCTTCGACATCGACACGCTGGCCGCGCGGGTGCACTGTTCGCGCGCCACCATTTACCGCTACGCCGGGGGCAAGGCGCAGATCCGTGACGCCGTGCTGCTGCGCCTGGCGGCAAGAATCGTCGACTCCGTCCGCGCCGCCGTTCAGGATCTCAGCGGCACAGAGCGCGTCGTGCAGGCGATCACCGTCGCCATCGAGCACATCCGGTCCGACCCCATCCGGCAGATGATGGCGGGGCTCAGCGCCGGCCGCGATCTAACCGAGCTGCCGTCATCGCCGGTGTTGGCCCGGCTGGCCGCCGATCTCACCGACATCACCGATGCCGATCCGTACGCGGCTCAGTGGATCGTTCGCGTCGTGATGTCGTTGGCCGTCTGGCCAATTGGCGACAACGACGTCGAGCGTCAGGTGGTCGAACGTTTCGTCGCGCCCGCGTTCACCCGATAACGAAACCCCTGAAATCCCCTGTCAGGCAATGAGTGCCGCGTTGCACGGCGCCCCGGCGGTGGCCGCAGACCCGCCGCAGGCCAATGTGGCCAGATCCGGCACGTACGTCTGTTCCGGCGGCCACGTCGACGGCGGCGGTGGGATCAGCGGGAAGATGCTGTTGCCGGTCACCCCGGTCAGCCGCGCGACGATCTGCGCCGGAATGTTGGTCGCGACGTACAGCAGGTTGCCCAGCAGTTGCACCGGCACGATCGCCAGGCCTGCCAATGCGCTGACCAGGAACATGTCCTGGTCGGCGATGGCCTGAAGTTGACCGATCGTGTCGTAGGTGAAGTTGTAGACGAAGTACGGGATCGAGGTGAAGATCGTCCGCACGCCCAGCGCGATGTCGGTGATGATGTCGGGATATCCGTTCATCGCGATCGCGTCCAGCAGCGCCTGGTGCAGATCGACGGGGTCGACGTCGCTCGAGCCCAGGGTCGTCAGGGACACGCCGTCGAAATGGTCCGGCGTTGTGGCGCCGAAGAGGGTCAGCACCGTGGGTGTCGTGTCGACGATCTCGTACTGCAGGTTCATGAACCCGTCCTGGAAAGCCGAACCCCTGGCGATCACGAACGTCTCGGTCTCCGAAGGTGATTGGAAGCCGTGGCCGAAGCCTTGCTGGGGCTGGTGGCCGTGGTCGGTGACCACGAGGATCGTCCAGCTCTCGCAGAGACCGGGGTTGCACTTCTCGCGCTCGGCGATCTCGTCCATGATGCGACCGAGGTTCTCGTCGACGTTTCGGATGGCCTCGGCGTATTGCTCCGACGCGCCGCCGTACATGTGTCCGTTCTCGTCGACACCGACGAAGTAGCTGAACATGAACGTCGGGGTGCCGTTCGGGACGTTCTGGATCGCTTCGACCGTTGCCTGGCCGACGGCGTCGTCGGTGAGCAACCAGTTCGTGTCACCCGGAATGTGGGGGACGAACACGGTGGTGTCGACGGGAATTGAACCGGCGTTGGCGATGTCGGCGATGACATTCCAGTTCGCGATCACGGTGGTGTCGATGTTCGGGTCATGCGACTCGAGCAGGTTGAACACCGTCGGCCAATTGTCGTAGGGCTGGGGAGTGAAGACGTTGTTGACCACACCCGACTTCTCGCCCCACACGCCGGTGAGAATCGCCGACCACGACGGCTGCGAGATCGTGGTGTGCCCGACGATGCTGGCCGGGGCGGTGGTGCCCTGATCCATCAGCTCGAAGAACTTGTCGTTCTCGGGATCGGCGAGGATCTTGCTCAGGTTGGTGCCGTCCACGCCGATCACCAGCACATAGGGCGTGTCGCCGTTGGCTTGCGCGGACGGACCCGAGATCTGGGTGACGGTGTACTGTGCCGCGGGCGGTGCGGTGCGCAGGCCCCACGCCCCCTCGAACTCGCCTCGCGCCGCCGCGAGCATCGCCCACAGCGCCGGCATCTGAATGGGTACTCCCGTGCCCAGGCCCATCAGCGGCCGCAGCACCGCTTCCACCGCCTCCGTGACGAGGCTGACCAGGGTGGGCTGCGGCGGCGCGGCGGCCGGGATCGCTGCTTCGGGCGCGGCCAGCGCCGCGAATGTGCTTGTCGCCGTGGAGGTAAGCACCGTGGTTGTGGTGGAGCCCGCGGACTCCTTCACCGGGTTTTCGGCCACCGCGCCGGTGTCTTGCGGCTGCGACTCCGGCTTCTGCGGGCCGGTAAATCGCTCGGCGGCCGCGTTCACAAATGACTCGATGGCGGCAGTGAAATCCTGTGTACCGGAGCGGGATTCGTGGTTGCCTGCCGCGGGGGGTTCGGTCGACTCGAGGTCGGACGAGGCGTCGACGGCCACGTCGTCCTCGGATGAGCCGCCCTCTTCGGCGTCGTCGCCGGTGTCCTCGGCCTCTTCGACCGCGTCGCCGATGTCTCCGGCCTCCTGCTCGGCTTCCCCGGACCCGTCGTCGGCCTCCTCGGTGGCGTCGTCGGTTGGGTCTGAAGCCTCCGATTCGGTATCGGTCGCATCAGCGTCGCCGGCCCCGTCGGCTGCGTCCGCGCCGGCGGTCGAGGTGTCACTCGGCGACGACGACTCGCTGGTCGAGGACGAATTGCCGGTTGACGACGAATCCGACGGTTCGGCGAAAGCGACGGCGGGGGTGCTGGCGAGCGCCACCCCGACCCCCAGCGTCACCGCTAGTGCCCCGACGCGACCGATATAGCTGGCGTAACCCATAGCGATTCCTTCCCCCTACCCACGCTCAGGCGACCCGCTGGAGTGGAAAAATTTACGTTTCCAGCAAATTACCGCGTTTGTGTCGCGGTGTACGCGGGTTCGCCGATCGGGTGCCCACCGGTTCGCGGGGAGCGCCCTACTCGACCGGGCGGAGTACGACCACCCCGGGGACGGTTTGTAGGTACTCCATCAGCGGCTGGTCGACGACCTCGTTATATGCGCTCAGCGAGGACGCGTTGCGAAACACCGGCCCGTCCGGTGTCTCGACGAAGACGCCGATGTGGGTGACGTCGAGGCCACCGTCCTGCGCGAACGCCCCGAGGTAGTCGCCGGTGCGCAGTCGGCTCAGCACGCTGTCGTCGACGTGGCGGCTCGGAATGTAGGTGACCGTGCGCGCCACCACGGGCAACCCGGGCAGGTACACCCCGCCGGAGTCCCTCTGGTTCAGGTTCTTGCGCACCTGAACCGCGTCGGGGCTCAGGTCCGCGGTGACGTCGGTCGCCAGCGCGGGCGCCACCGCGGCCCAGTCGGTGAAGAAGTGCTTCCTGTTCTCGTATGCGACGACACCGTCGCGGTAGCGCACGTTGATGAGCGCGTCGACGAACGTCTCGCGGTTGTCTGCCCGTTTGAGCGCTTCGACGTAGTCGGCATAGGTGAAACAGTCCACGTTCGCCAGCTCGACCACGAGCTGCTCGGGCTCACTGGCAGACCCGATCAAAGTGTCTGCGCCGTAAGGCGTTCCGAGGAACAGCCGGGAGAGCGTCTCGGACCGCGCCGACGGGTCGGCGGGGGAAACATCGCGGGTGGCGGCCAGCATCCGCTCGAGGACCTGCTCACTTTGCGGCGAGATCTGCGCGATCGGAGTCTCATGGGACGCAAGGTATTCCACGACGGGAATCGGCGCTGTCGCGGAGTAACCGATCGGCAACAACACGTCGCCCGCCGTCGTCTTGTAGTAGACCTGCCAGCGGTGGTAGGCGTCGAACGCGGCGGGATCGGCGGCGAGCACCGCCGCGTAGTCGCTGACCGCGCGCACGTACCGGTCGGAGTTGTTGTAGCGGTATAGGGCGTGGTCGCGGTCGTGCGCGAAGCCGTTCGCGGCCAGGTAGCGGCCGGCCGCCATGATGCTGTCGCGGGGGGACAGGATGTCGCCGCCGTTCCCGTAGGCGGCGAACGTGGTCGGCAGGAACTGCATGGGGCCTTGTGCACCCGCTGTGCTCACCCCGGCGACCCGGCCGAATCCGGTTTCGATCAAGTTGATCGCGGCCAGGAAATTCCAGCCGACACCGGATGCCGCTTCCGCCTCGGCGTAGTAGGTCCGCAGTTCGTCGGCCGGCGTCGGCGCCACGATGCGCCACGCGGGCAACGTGTCTTTCGCGGTTCCCTCGCTCAGCGCGGTCAGCTGGCGGCGCGCGTCGACGTTGAGGTCATAGATCTGGAGCAGCTCGGGTGGTATGCGCTGGCGCACGACCGGATCCCACTCGGGATGCCGCCCGATGGCGCGGTAGGCGGCTTGCTGGCGGTGCGCGGCCGCGGTCCGCAGCGGGTTGGACGACGACGGGTCGCGCAGCACACGGTCGTCGTCGACGAGATCGTCGGCGATCCGGGCGGGATCGGAGGCCAGTTCGCGTGGGGCGACGTCGGGTGCGGGCGGTGGTGCAGCGGTCGGCGCGGCGGATGGGGCGTCGGTCGTGGGCGCGGACTCCGTGTCCGGTGCCGAGCAGCCGACGGCGACGACGGCGGTGACGAGGAGGAGCGCTGCGATGCGCCAAACCGCGTCGCTCGTGACCCCAGCGAATAGCCGCTGCATAACACCGGTCAGCGTAGCGCGGGGATTTCGCCAACCAACCGAATGCGAGGTCAGGGCACAGCAGGGCTGACACACTGCATCCATGGCGTGGGATTTCAGCACCGAACCGGAATTTCAGGAGAAGCTCGACTGGGTCAAGCAGTTCTGCGAGGAGAAGGTCGAGCCGCTCGATCACGTATTTCCGTATGCGGTGCGCTCACCGGATCCCGCGGTCAAGGCTTATGTGCGCGAGCTGCAGCAAGAGGTCAAAGACCAAGGCCTGTGGGCGATTTTTCTGGACAAGGAGCTCGGCGGGCCCGGCTACGGCCAGCTCAAGCTCGGCCTGCTCAACGAGGTGATCGGACGTTACCCCGGAGCGCCGCACATGTTCGGGGCCTCCGCACCCGACACCGGGAACATGGAGATGCTCGCCGCCTACGGCACCGAGGAGCAGAAGGAACGCTGGCTCAAGCCGCTGCTCAACCAGGACATCTTCTCGGCCTACTCGATGACCGAGCCTCAGGGCGGCAGCGACCCCAACCTGTTCAGGACGCATGCCGTCCGCGACGGCGACGAGTGGGTGATCAACGGCGAGAAGTGGTTCACCTCGGCGGGTCGCGTCGCCGACATCCTGTTCGTGATGTGCACCAACGGCATGTTCGTCGTGCCGCGCCAGACGCCGGGCGTCGAGATCATGCCCGAGCCGCGCAACCACAACCACATCATCTACCGCGACGTGCGCGTGCCTCTCGACCATCTCCTCGGGCCGGAAAACGGTGCGAAGGTGCTGGCGCAGCGGCGGCTGGGCGGTGGCCGCATTCACCACGCCATGCGCACCATCGCGCAATGCAACCTGGCGTTCGACATGATGTGCGAGCGGGCGCTGAGCCGCGAGTCGCACGGCAAGGTCATCGCCGAGCACCAGATGGTGCAGGAGAAGATCGCCGAGTCCTACGCGATGATCAAGATGCTGCGCCTGTTCGTGCTCGAGACGGCGTGGAAGATCGACCAGACCTCCACCCAGGAGGCCCGCACCGATATCGCCGCGGTCAAGTTCACGATGGCGCGCGTGCTGCGGGAGGTGTCGTTCAACGCGCTGCACATTCTCGGTTCGCTGGGCACCACGGACCTCACGCCGATCCAGGCGATGTACGCCGGTGCGCCGACGATGGGCATCGCCGACGGGGTCGACGAGGTGCACAAAGCCACCGTCGCACGTCGGGTGCTGCGCGACTACGAGCCGCACGAGGGCAACTTCCCGACCGAGTTCCTGCCCTACAAGCGCGAGGCCGCGCGCAACAAGCTGCAACCCGTGCTCGACGCCCGCCCCGAGCTGGCGGCCGCCGCCGAGGCCTACCAGAAATACCTCAGCCGTCGCCGCTGACCTGCTGTCGCCGGGCGCGCACGGTCGTTCACGCGTGCGCTCGACGTCGCTGCGCCTAGGGTGAAGCCATGCGGATCGCCATCGGTGTGCTCGGTGTGATCGTCGCGTTGTTCGGGTTGCTGTTCGCCCTGCAGGGCTTCGGCTTCGTGGGCGGCAGCCCGATGAGCAACACCACGACTTGGTCCATTCTGGGTCCGCTCATCGCGCTGGTCGGGGTCGCGCTGACGGTCGGCGCGGTGCGTCGCAAGCCGTAGCCGGGACATTCTTCGTCACACCGCTCGGGGTGTAACTACGAGGGCCTGACGAGCGATGAAACTGTCGAGCGCCGCGACTGCTGGCACCAGGCGCCAGCGTTGGGGGAGTCGACGTGCACGTTTCAAAGGAGCAGACGCACGATGGGTGCACCGCTTGAATTTTGCTCGAAGCGAAGCGTGGTCGCCGTGCTGGCGTCCGGAATCGTCATCTCGCTGACAGCCCTTACCGGTGGTATCGCACCGGCTCTGGCCCAGCCGGATTCCGACGACTCGAGTGGCCCGACGACCACCGTCATGGTTCCCCAGCCGAAGAAGGACGCGCCGGAGCCAAAACAAGAGGCGCCGAGACGCCAGTCTCCGCAGCAGCCGGCCCAGGCTCCGGCTGCAGAGGCTCCGCAGACACAGGCCCCGCAGCCGCAGACACAGGCCCCAAAGACGCAGACGCAGGCCCCGGCCGTCGTCGCGCCGGAGCCTGAACCGCAGCCGCAGACCCAGGCTCCGCAGCCGCAGACCCAGGCGCCGCAGACGCAGACCCAGGCTCCGAAGATGCAGACCCAGGCGCCGCAGACGCAGACCCAGGCTCCGAAGACCGCCGTCACCACGGAGCCGAAGACTGCTGTGACCACGGAGCCGGGGACCACCGAGCCGGCGCCTACCAGCGAAGCGAAGCCGTCGACCGCCGCCGAGCGTTCGCCGGCCGGCTCCGCTGCGCCCAGCACCGAGAGCCAGGCCGCGCGCACCACGGAAGCGGACCGCGATGCCCCGCAGACGTCGGGCACGTCGGTGCCGCCGTCCGAGGCGATGATGCCGGCGACCGAAACCAGTGACGCGCCGTCATCGCGCAGCGAGGCACCGGCCAGCGAATCGGAGACCAGCGAGTCGAAGACCAACGAGTCGAATGAATCCGAGGCCCGCAGCGAGGACTCCGAGACGCCGACGGTGTCGATCTCGCAGGCCGCCAAGGAGATCGAGACACTGGCGCCCAAGACCCTCGAAGCCCCGGTCGAGGACGTGCAGCTGGCCAAGAGCGCCGAACCGATCTTCGAGCCGCAGCCCGAACCTGCTGCCGCCGAGGACGTCGCGGCCTTCGCCAACTCGATCGAAACCAGCCTGAAGATCCCCGGGCTGGACGTCGGGGCCAGCGCCAAGACCGAGTTCGGTGTCGAGCGCCGCATCGAGCGTCGCGAGGTCGAGTTCATCAGCAACGTGCGCCAGTGGCGTCCGGAATGGATCGAGTACGACGAGTACTACCGGCCCATCATCGCCAACCCGTTCCGGGCTCCGGTGCGCATCGTCTACGTCTACGACATGCGGCCGCGGATCATGTACATCCCGCCGCTGTCACGGATCGTGCTGGAAGCGGCCCGGTTCGCCGCCTACAGCTTCACCGCGGCGATCCTGGCCCCGGTCAACGCGGCCATCGACACCACGCAGGCCATCACCAACATCGCGGTGGGCAGCTTCTTCGGCGGCGGTTACTACCCGGGCGTCGGGGTGCCGTTGCCGCCGCCTCCGCCGCCGGTGCTGCGCTACGACAACGTGCCCGTGCAGGTGCGCTACTCGGATGCGGTGTACGAGCCGTTCCGGGTCCGCCGGATCGTCGACGTCGGCGAGGACGCCCGCTTCGGTGAGCGCAAGGTGCTGCTCGACGGTGCGACACCGGCATGGGGTGTGTGGACCCAGACGCCGTCCGGCGAACGGCAATTCGAGGTGCACCGCACCCAGCAGTTCCCGGGCCTCGAGGAACCCCAAGAGGGTCCGCTGCCGGGCGACTACCGCCTCCGGTTGGCGTCGGATGAGTCGTCCTCGGCCGGCCTGACCGGGCGCGACGTGTTCCTGATGGTCGCGGCCGGCGTGATCGGCACGCTCGGATTCGGCGCCATCGGCATGGCGTTCTACCTCGGACGCCGGCGGCCAGAGCACTGAGATCGCGCCGCGGGCATCGCTCCAGAACGTGCATCGCCGTCAATTAGGTGATGCATGATGGGGCGATGCCCGAGGTTCGCGTAGGACCGCTGCTCCGCCACGTCGGCGAGACCGACGCGACCATCTGGGTCGAGACAGATGCGCCGTGCGAAGTCGAGATCCTCGGGCACCGGGCGGACACGTTCGAGGTCGAGGGGCATCATTTCGCGATCGTCTGCGTGACCGGGCTGGACCCGGACCGCGAGCATCCCTACGAGCTTCACCTCGACGGCCAGATGGCCTGGCCGCCAGCGGATTACGAGCTGCCGCAGCCGCGGGTGCGGTTGATGCCGCGTGACGGCTCGTTGCGGCTGTTGTTCGGGTCGTGCCGTGCGTCGGCCCCGCACCACCCGCCCTACACCTACCAACACTGGTGGCACCCGAAGGGCAAGGGCGTCGACGTGTTGCGCACCTACGGCCTGCGCATGCTGCGTCAGCCGTCGGCGTTGTGGCCCGACGCGTTGCTGATGATGGGCGACCAGCTCTACGCCGATCAGGTCAACGACACGATCAAGGATCTCGTCGCCGACCGTGAGGTGCACGCCGACGGCCCGGTCGAGGTGCTCGAGGACTTCGAGGAGTACTGCATCGGCTACTGGGACGCCTGGCGCGATCCCGTTGTGCGGTGGATGCTTTCGACCATCCCGACGTCGATGATGTTCGACGACCACGAGATCAACGACAAGTGGAACACGTCGCAGGCGTGGCTGGAGGAGAAGCGCAGGACCGACTGGTATCAGACCCGGATCATCGGCGGGCTGATGGCCTATTGGATCTATCAGCACCTCGGCAACATGACGCCCGCCGAGCTGGCCGAAGACCAGACATTTCAACGAGTCGTGAAAACCCGGCAGGGCGTGGAGCCGATCCGGGAGCTCGCGCTGATGGCGGAAAAAGACGACGGGGTATCGCATTTCAGCATGTGCCGCGATCTCGGTGCGGCGCGGCTGATCGTCGTTGACGCCCGTTCGGGGCGGCAACTTACGCCGGGGCACCGCCGGGTCACCACCGACGACGAGTGGGCCTGGATCACCGCCAACGCCGACGGCAACTACCAGCATCTGCTGTTCGCCAGTTCACTGCCGATCCTGTTGCCCTACGGCATGCACCACATCGAGGCCTGGTCGGAGGCCGTCGGCGACGGTGCGTGGGGCAGGCGGCTGGCCGGGCTGGGGGAGAAGGTGCGCATGGCCGCCAACCTCGACCACTGGGCGTGCTTTCAGGATAGCTTCCGAGGCTTCGAGGATCTGGTCATCGAGGTGGCCGGCGGCAAGCGCGGATCGGCGCCCGACTCGATGGTGCTGTTCGGCGGCGACGTGCACCACTGCTGGGTGAGCGAGGTCGAGCTGCCCGACGAAACCGCCAACGCCGGCACCAAGATCTGGCAGGTGGTGTGCTCGGGGCTGCGCAAGGAGCCGTCGGCGATCGAACGGGTCGTGCTGCGGCTAGGCCACACCCGGTTCGTCGAGGCCGTCGGCAAGGCGCTCGTGCGGACCACCAAGGTGGGGATGCCGCGGCTTCGGTGGCGACCCGTCACCGTGCCGCACTTTCGCAACCAGATCGGCACGCTGGAGATCGCGGGCGGCGAGATGGGTGTGCGCATCGAAGCCGTCACCGGAAACTGGCGCAAGCCACGGCTGACCACCGTGATCGAGCACAAACTGCTCTGACTTCGGCGATCTCGGCCCGCCGAAATCTGCACCAGGGTCGCGATCTTACGAAAACCACAGCCCTGGTGCAGAATTCGGCGCAAACCAAGTAACGGGGGCCATCCGCCGCAACCTCGTTAGCCCGCGCCTTTCCCGTTGTTGACCCGATACACCGCGCCGTGGATCGCGGCGGCGTCGTCGCTGGCGAGGAACGCGATCGCCTTGGCGACGTCGACGGTGTCCATGAAGCCGCGCGGCGAGGCGATCCGCATGATCAGATCCCAGTCGGCGCCCTCGGGTGCGGTGAACTCGGTGGTCTGCGCGGTCGGCATTCCCCCCGGGCAGACGGCGTTCACGCGAATCTTCTCTTTCGTGTACTCGACGGCCAGGGCACGGGTCAGGCCGATCAGCCCGTGTTTGGCAGCGCAGTAGCCCGCCGAGTACACCTCGCCTTCCACGCCCGCGATCGAGGCGACGTTGACGATGTTGCCGCCGCTCTCCAGCAGATGCGGCAGCGCCGCGCGGCACAGGTAGAACGGCCCGTTCAGGTTGACCGCCAGATCGCGGTCCCAGTCCTCGTCGGTCACCGTCGTGGTGTGGCGCATCTGGTGAAAGCCCGCGACGTTGACCAGGACGTCGAGCCGGCCGAACGCTGCGACGCACTGCGACACCGCGTCGAGGCACGCCTGCGACGAGGTGACGTCAACCGAGGCGTACCGGCCGCCCGGCACGTCGGCGAAGACCCCCGCCATCCGTTCGGCGTCGCGCGCGATCCCGAACACCGTCGCGCCGCGCTGGGCGAACAACTGCGCGACCGCGGCGCCCAAGCCCGCCGACGCGCCGGTGACCAATGTGACCTTGCCGCCGAGTTGAGTCATGGTTCAAGACCTTCTCACGCCCACCCGCGCGCCAGCGTGAAGCCACGGTTGTTCGATCGCCGCCGCAGCGACCCGGAATGCTATTTCGGCGGGGTGGTGGACGGAGTGGAGGGCGGGACGGCGGCCAGCAGCTCGCGGGTGTAGTCGTGTTCGGGCGCGGCGAACAACTCGGCGGCCGGACGGTATTCGACCCGGGTACCGTCGCGCAGCACCAGAACGTCGTGGCTCATCCGCTGCACGATCGCCAGGTCATGCGCGATGAACAGGTAGGTCAACCCCAGCTCACGCTGCAGCCGGGTCAGCAAATCCAACACCCGCGCCTGTACCGAAACATCAAGTGAGGCAGTGGCTTCGTCGAGGATGACCAGATCCGGTTCGCCGGCCAGCGCCCGTGCGATCGACACGCGTTGACGCTCACCGCCGGACAGCTCATGCGGATAGCGGCTGGCGAACGACGCCGAGAGCCCGACCAGCTCGAGCAACTCGCTCACCCGAGCCCTGCGCGCCTGTCGGCTCCGCGCAATCTTGTGTACCTTCAGCGGCTCTGCGATCGAAACACCCACGCGAACGCGGGGATTCAAAGACGAGAACGGATCCTGGAAGACCATGCTGATCCGCCTGCGCAACGCCTTGACCGCGGATCGACGCACCCCGAGCACGTCGGCACCGCCGATCGTGACGCTACCGGCGTCGGGCTTGACCAGACCGGTCAGCGCGGCCGCGACCGTCGACTTGCCCGAACCCGATTCCCCGACCAGCCCCAGCGTGGTGCCCCGCCGGATCCGAAACGACAAACGGTCCACCGCGTGCACGGTCCGCGTGCCGATCGGCGTGCTCACCCGGTAGCGCACGTCGAGGCCGTCGACGTCCAGCAGCACCTCGGCACCGGTGACCGGCGCCGGCCCGGCGTGCCCGACCAGCGGCCGGGCGTCCAGCAGTTCGCGGGTGTAGGGATGCTGTGGGCGGTCGAAGATGTCGACGATGCCCGCCTGTTCGACCGCCGAACCGTCCTGAAGCACCGTGACGTCGTCGGCCACCTGGCCGATCACGCCGAGGTCGTGGCTGATCCAGATCACCGCGGTGGCGAAGTCACGCTGTAGATCGCGTACCAGCCCGACGATCTGCGCCTGCGTCGTGACGTCGAGCGCGGTGGTCGGTTCGTCGGCGATCAGCAGCTGTGGGCTGCACGCCAACGCGACCGCGATCATCACCCGCTGCCGCTGCCCACCGGAGAGCTGATGGGGATAGCTGTCCAGCCGCGACTCCGGCTGCGGCAGCCCGACGGCCTCCAGCAGCTCCAGTGCCCGGGCTCGTGCCTCCCGTCGAGTCGAACGGCGGTGCGTCTCAACGGATTCGGTGATCTGACGGCCGATGGTCAGCAGCGGGTTCAGCGACGTGGAAGGGTCCTGGAACACGAAGCCGATCCGGCCGCCGTGCACGCTGCGCAACACGCGCGCCGACGCGCCGACAAGCTGCACGGCGCCCGTGCCGTTCGTGCTGCCCAGTGTGCTGGTGCCGGCGACGACGGCACCCGGCGCATCGAGGAGCCCGGTCGCGGCCAGCGCGGTCATCGTCTTGCCGGACCCGGACTCGCCGACGATGCCCAACGTCTGCTCGGCTTCGACGTCGAACGAGACGCCGCGCACGATCTCGCGACGCCCGATCGCCACCCGCAGGTCGCGCACGCTCAAGGTGGGATCGGTCACTGGTTTCTCCGCGCCTCGATCAGCGTGCGGCGCTTGGGATCCAGCACATCCCGAAGCCCGTCGCCGAGCAGGTTGAACGCCAGCACCATCACGACGATCGCGGCGCCGGGAACCACCGCCATCCACCAGGCCAACGTCACAAAGCCCTGCGAATCGAAGATCATCCGCCCCAGTGACGGCTGCGGCGGCTGCAGACCCAGCCCGAGGAACGACAACGCCGCCTCGGCGAGGATGGCGAACGCCAACGACAGCGACGTCTGCACCACCAGCGGTCCGGCGATGTTCGGCAGGATGTGGCGCCCAAGGATGTAACCGCTTCCGGTGCCCATGCTCTGTGACGCCGCGACGAACGGTTCCGAACGCACGCTCAACGTGCTGCCCCTGGCCACCCGGGCGAAGATCGGCGTGTAGACGATGCCGATCGCCAACATCGTCGTCGCCACCCCCGGGCCCAGGATCGCCACCACCGCCAACGCCAGAATCAGCACCGGAAAGGCGAACATCACGTCGACGACGCGCATGAGCACCGCGTCCAGCCACCCGCCGCGGTAACCGGAGACCACCCCGATGATCACGCCGGCGATCGCCGCGAACGCCACGCTGACCACCGCCACCCGCAGCGACGCCTGGATCGCGACCAGCACACGCGACAACACGTCGCGCCCTAGCTCGTCGGTGCCGAACCAGTGCGCACCGCTCGGCGGCCGCAGCGCGTTGGGCACGTCCACATCGTTGACGCCGTACGGGGCAAGCCAATCCGCGCCGAGCGCGACGCACACGATGACCGCGAGCGCCGCCGCGCTGACGGCCGTCACCGGGTTACGCAGCAGCAGCCGCCACGACGCCACCCGCGTTCCCCGGTCCGCGTCGGCGCTCATGACAGCCGGATCCTCGGGTCGACGACGGCGTACAACGCGTCCACGATCAAGTTGATGAGCAGAAACAAAGCGGCGATCAGCAGCACCGCGCCCTGGATCACCGGGTAATCCCGTGCGGCAACGGCGTTGTACACCAGCCGGCCCAGCCCCGGCCACGCGAAGACCACCTCGACCACGATGACCCCGCCGAGGATCGTCGCCAGCTGGATGCCGGTGATGGTCAACACCGGGATGAGCGCGTTGCGCACCGTGTGGCGGAAGGTGACCACCGCGGGCGGCAGACCCTTCGACCTCGCGGTGCGGACGTAGCCGGTGGCCGCGACCTCCAGCACCGCCGAACGCACGTAGCGGGTCATGATCGCCGCGGCCACCAGACCAACCGTCAACGCGGGCAACACGATATGACGCAACCAGCCCGCCGGGTCCTCCAGCAGCGGCCGGTAGCCCGACGTCGGCAGCCAGCCTAGCGTCGTCGCGAACAGCCCGATCAACAGAATGCCCATCCAGAAGTCGGGAATCGAGACACCGAACTGACTGGCCACCCGCACGATCGTGTCGCTGAGCCGGCCTTCGTGCAGCGCCGAGAAAATGCCGGCGGGCAGCGCGATGAGCAGCGCGATGAGAATACCGACCACCGCGAGAGACACTGTGGCAGGAAGCCGTTCGAGCAGGATCAGCGTCACCGGGTCACCGTTGCGAAAGCTCACCCCCAGATCGCCCGTCAACGCCGAGCCGAGATAGCCGAAGAACTGCTCGAGCATCGGCTTGTCCAGCCCGCTGGCCTGGCGCAGCGCCGCGTAGGCCTCCGGCGTGTAGCGGGTGCCCAACGCGATGCGGACCGGATCACCGGGCACCAGGTGCACCAGCGCGAACACCACCACCAGCACGCCGACCATCACCACCGCCGAATACAGCAGCCGGCGCGCCAGAAACCGGACCACCGGATGCGTCAGCACGCGGGTCATCGGTTGTCTCCGTGCGCCAGATCGGCCGTGCGGAACCGGACGGCGGCATCGCGGCGGGCGTGGTACCCGCTCAGCTCGGGTGTCCACGCCTGGATCACCGACGGGTTGTACAAGAAGATGTAGCTGACCTTGTCGGCGATCAACGCGGCGGCGCTGTCGTACAACGCGCCCCGCGCCTGCCGGTCGGTCTCCACCCGGCCGGCGTCCAGCAGCCGATCGACCTCGGGATCGGAGAACTTCTGCGCGTTGCTGGTGCCCTGTGAGTGGTGCTGGGCGTAGTAGAAGTCGTCGGGGTCGATGTTGCCCAGCCAGCCCATCATCAGCATGTCGAAATCGCCGGTGTTCTGCTCGTCGAGCCAGGTGGCGAAGTCGACGGTGCGGATGTTCACCGTGATCCCAAGCGGCGCAAGGTTGTCGGCGACGATCTGCGCGGCGGTGACGGTTTCCGGGTACTCGCTGGTGACCAGCAGGTCGAGGTCGACGTCGCCGACGCCGGCATCCTCGAGCAGCGACCGGGCGGTGTCCAGGTCGTAGCGGTACCGGTCATAGGGGGTGTACCACGGGTTGCCTTCGGGGATCGCGAGCTGGTTCGCGGTCGCGGTGCCGTAGCTGGTGGCCGCCACGATCGCGGCGCGGTCGATGCCGTAGGCGATCGCCTGACGCGCCCGCACGTCATTCCAGGGTGCGCGGGCTTCGTTGAGCGCCAGGTACCAGTAGTCGTTGCTTTCGGTCACCGCCAGCGTGATCGAGTCGTCGTCGCGCAGCTGCGCGACGCGTTGGGTGGGCACCGCGTCGGTCCAGTCGATCTCACCGGCCTGCAGCGCCGACAACGCGGTGGAAGGCTCGGAGATAAACCGGAAGGTGACACCCGAAATGGGCGGTGCCCCATCCCAATACGACCGGTTGGCCCTTAGCGTGATCGAGTCACCGCTCTTCTGGCCCACGAACTCGAACGGGCCGGTGCCGACCGGGTGGGTGGCGATCTGACCGCTTTCGACGTTGCGGCGCGACACGATGGCCATGCCCTTGAAACCGCCGAGATTGGTCAGCAGGTTCGGCGTCGGCCGGTCGAGGTGAACGACGACGGTCAGCGGGTCGGCCGCTGTGACATCGGCGACGGCGCTGAACTTGTCGACGTTGGCCAGCTTCTCGACGATGATCCGACGGTAGGAGTAGACGACGTCGTCGGCCGTGAACGGGCTGCCGTCGTGGAACGTGACACCGGGGCGCAGCCGAAACGTCCACGTGAGCTGGTCGGGGCTGACGTCCCACGACTCGGCGAGCGCCGGCCGCATCTCCAGGTTCTCGTCGGGCTCGACCAGCGTGTCGAAGACGTTCTCCAACACCTCGAACGAGAAGTACGCGGTCGTCTTGTGCGGGTCGAGCAGGTCGGGCTCACCGGAGATGGCGGCGATGAGGTTGCCCGACATGTCGTCCCCGAGATCGACGCGCTGACCGGTCGAACACGCGACGAGACAGAGCAGGACGCCGATGGTGGCGACAGCCGCCGCCACCGCCAGCCGCTTCATGTGTCATCACCCCGGACGTCTGCCCCCGCGTTTCTACCCGCTGGCACCGCCGCCGCAAACGGGGGCCGGTGAAACAGGTGACGGGTCTGTGTTCACACTGACATACTCGACGCGGTTCGACGTCCGAGACGCTGGGTTGAAGGGGTGCACATCGTGAGACTTCTCCGTGGGCTCGGGCTGGCCCTGATCAGCGCTGCGACGGCACTCGGGCTGGCCGCCCCCGCCCAGGCGCAGGGTGACGTCAAGGCCCCGGGCGTGCCCGAAGGCGTCTACAACGTCAATATCGATGGTCAGGCCACCACGGAATGGGAGATCTTTCCGCTGTGCGTTCCCGTCGTGGGCGACCTGCGTGAACCGCTGCTGCTTCCGGTCGCATGCACGCTGAAGATCACCCCGAAAGGTCAGCCGGGTGCCGAGGCCGTCATGGTCGGCGGCCGGTGGCAGTTCGACTACGACACGATCGACGGAAAGACCTGTCCGGACGGCTCCAAGGCGCCGCAGCAGACGATCTATTCGTTCGACCCCTACAACTGGGTGGGCACCATGAAGGTGATCCACGGCGCGGTGTGCGGTGAGCAGGCCGCGATGGTCGAAGTGCCCCTGACGATGTCGTTCAACCGGCCGCTGGCCATCCCCGTCGACCAGTACCCGCTGATCTGCGAGCCCGGCGGGCTGCGGCGCTGTTTCTGAGCTGCGTCTGACTTGCCGGACGAACCGTCGATCGGCCGAGCCGCAGGCCATGGTCTGCGGCGCACCGAGCGGCCCAGCCTGCCGCTGCGCGACGGCAAGGTCGTCGACCTGACCGGGCCCGGACGGACCGATCGTTGGGGGGTCACCTGCACCGACCTGGGCGCATCCGTGGTGGCGCCCAACGGCAAGTTGGTCTCGGTGTTCGGTGACACGTTCTCCGGCGCCAAGGTCGGTCAGGGCGACTGGCGTTCGCCCGTCGTGCTGATCGGCACCGGGGACGCCAACCACGAAATCGTCTACGAGCGCGCCGGCGGCGCCGACCCGGACTACGCCCGACAACCGTGGCACTACGTACACGACAGCGCGTCCAGTGGATGGCGTCGGGGCGGCATCAGCACCGTCATCCCCTCCGACCTGCTGTGCGTCGGCGACTCCATCTATCTGCACGCCATCGTCAATCGCGGCTTCGGCACCGTGATCTGGACCGAGATCTGGCGCTCCGACGACAGCGGGGTGTCCTGGACCCACCTGGGTGAGAACGCCAAGTTTCCCGCCGACCTGCACAACGGCCACGCCCAATGTTGGTCGTGGGACCACGATCCCGACGACGGCTGGGTCTACGTGGTGGCCACCGGTTTCCAGCGCGACAAGGGCATCATTCTGATGCGGGTGCGGCCCGACGACATCGGCGACAGATCACGGTACGTGAGTTGGGGTTTCACCGACGGTCACTGGCGGTGGGGCGCCGCGGCCACCCCGATCACCCCCGCGGGTGAGAAATGGGGTGAGTTGACCTTTCGCCGGGTGGCGAAACGAAAATGGGTGCTCGGCGGGTTCCTGGCTTCGGCGTACGCGCTCGGCTATCGTGTCGTCGACTCGCCCGTGGCCAACATGCACACGACGCCCCTGCAGACCCCGGTGGTCGGTTCGGCGTGGTCCGGTGAGAACCACCGCAACAACGAGGTCGCCCAGCTCTACGGCGGATACCTGCTGCCCGGTTCGCGGTTCGACGTCGACGGCGGATTCGGGCTGGTGGTGTCGCAGTGGCACACCGCCGCCGGATGGCCTTACCGCGCAATGCAGTTCAAGGGCGCGCTGCGCGACACCACCGATACCGAGACGCCCTTCGACCCGATCGACCTGTAGCCGATCCTTCGCGAGCAGACGTGTACACCCCCAAACCCGTCAGATTTAGGGGGTGTACGCGTCTGCTCGCGGAAGTAATCGGCCGGCGCCTAAGGTGTAGAGCGTGAAATCTGGCGCCAAACGGGTAGTGGTCTGGGGCACCGGCTTCGTCGGCAAGATGGTGATCGCCGAGATCGTCAAGCACCCGCTTTTCGAACTCGTCGGCGTAGGCGTGAGCAACCCCGACAAGGTCGGCCGCGATGTCGGCGAAATATGCGGTCTGCAAACAACTCTCGGTATCACCGCCACCGACGACGTGGACGCGCTGATCGCGCTCAAACCCGATGCGTTGGTGCACTACGGCCCCACCGCGGCGCACGCCGACGACAACATCGCGCTGATCACCCGGTTCCTGCGCGCAGGCATCGATGTCTGCTCGACGGCGATGACCCCGTGGGTGTGGCCGAGCATGCACCTGAACCCACCGAACTGGATCGAACCGGTCACCCAGGCATGTGAGCTGGGGGAGTCGTCGTGCTTCACCACCGGCATCGATCCCGGTTTCGCCAACGACCTGTTTCCGATGACGCTCATGGGACTGTGCTCAGAGGTCCGTAAGGTGCGCGCCGCCGAACTGCTCGACTACACCGACTACACCGGTGATTACGACCGTGAGATGGGTATCGGCAAGCCACCGGAGTACCGGCCACTGCTGGAGAACCCCGACATCCTGGTATTCGCGTGGGGCGCAACAGTTCCGATGATCGCCCACGCCGCGGGCATCATGCTGGACGAGATCACCACGACGTGGGACAAGTGGGTGACGCCGACCGAACGAAGAACCGCCAAGGGCATCATCGAACCCGGCAACGTCGCGGCGGTACGGTTCACCGTCAACGGTGTTTACCAGGGGCAGACCCGAATTCAGCTCGAACACGTCAACCGGATCGGCAACGACGCCGCACCGGACTGGCCGTCGGGCCACCAAAACGACGTCTACCGCGTCGAGATCGACGGCACGCCGAGCATCGTCCAGGAGACCGCGTTCCGGTTCACCGACGGATCGGGACGCGACGCGGCCGCCGCCGGGTGCCTGGCCACCGGGCTGCGCGCGCTCAACGCCGTACCCGCGGTCAACGACCTTTCCCCTGGTTGGGTGACCGCGCTGGACCTGCCGCTGATCCCCGGGATGGGGACGATCCGCTGAGAAACGCTAACCTCGCCCCAACGGCTTGATATCCGGATAGATTTCCATCGAGACGGGAAACCATGTCTGACGGCGTAGGGCTGTCGGTTGGTGCCACCAACCTGGCGGCCGTGATGGTGGGCCGGACCGCGGTGTTGCGGTCACCGGTTCTGACGCGCTACCCCCACCGGCCCCCCGAGGTCGGCGTACCCAGCCAGAACCCCAGGCTCACCGAGCGCGGGCTGATCCTGACCGATTTCGTCGACCGGGTGGGCGACCCGGTGGGGATCGTCGCCGCCGACGGCACCACCCACCGCGCGGACGTCGTACTTGCCGACGCGCTGCGCGCCATGCTCTACGCCGTCGGCGGTGGCCGGGCGCCCGCCGGGCCGGTTACCGTCACGCACCCCGCGCACTGGGGCCCCGCCGCGGTGGAGGCGCTGCGCACCGCACTGGCCGCGATTCCCGAATTCGGGCAGCCCAAGCCCGCGCCGGTGATCTCGGATGCGACGGCCGCGCTGACCGCGCTGCAAGACGATCCCGGCGTGCCCGCCCGCGGGGTGATCGCGCTGTGTGATTTCGGCGGCAGCGGCGCCAGCATCACCCTGGTCGACGCGGCCAACGGCTACACGCCCGTCGGCCCGACACTGCGGCACACCGACCTGTCCGGTGATCTCGTCGACCAGGCGCTGCTCACCCATGTCATCGAGGATCTGTCCGCGGCAGGCACCATCGACCTGTCGTCGACGTCGGCGATCGGGTCGCTGGCCCGGCTGCGCGCGCAGTGCCGCGGCGCGAAGGAACGCCTGTCCACCGCCGCCGCGACCACCTTGATGGCCGAACTGCCCGGGCACCGCAGCGAGGTCCGGGTCACCCGCACCGAACTCGACGAGGCGATCCGCCAGCCGGTCACCGACTTCACGACGACGCTGCAGGACACGCTGGAGCGCAACGGAATTCACAACGCCGACCTTGCCGCCGTGGCGACAGTGGGCGGCGGGGCGCGGATCCCGCTCATCACCACCGCGCTGTCCGAACACTTCCGCGTGCCGGTCGTCACCGTCGAGCACCCGGAGCTGGCAGCCGCGATCGGCGGCGGCCTGGCGGCGGTGCGCGGAACGGTCGAGGAGGGTGCGACGTCGATGTCGGCCGCCCCCGGCGTCGCCGCTGCGGCCGCCGCCGCGACCGCCATGGCGCCCGAGGCGCCGCAGCCCGAGGAGGGTCCGGTCGGGGCTCTGGCCTGGTCGGATGCCGAGGACATCCCGGAGGTGCCGACCGCCGACCCGTATGCCTATCCGGTCGTTCCCGGCCGCGCTGACGAGCCGCGCCCGCAGATGCAGTTCGACCACGAATCCTGGGACGATCTGCCGGCGCCCCTGCTGCCGTGGTACCGCAAACCCGCGGTCGCGGCGAGTGTCGGGGTGATCGCCCTGCTCGCTGCGCTGACCGCGGCGGTGCTGTTCGTCGTCCGCGGTGACTCCGCCCCGTCACCGGCCTCGACCACCGAACCCATCACCGCCACGCCGAGACCGGCCACCACCGAGCCACCCCCACCGACGACCCAGGCGCCACCGCCGCCGCGCACCGTCACCCAACAGCAACCACCACCGGTGACCCAGACCGTCACGGCACCGCCGCCGTCACCAGAGCCGAGCCCAGAACCGCCGCCCGAGTCCGCGCCGGAGCCACCGCCCGAGCCCACGCCGGAGCCCGCACCGGAGCCGGAGCCCGCACCAGAACCGGAGCCGCCGCCGTGGAGCCCCACGCCGCCCTATCCGACGATCCCGGGGTTGCCGTGGGTGCCCGCGCCGCCACTGCCCGCGCCGCCGGGTCCGTGACGGCGGCGCCGGCCCTCAGTGCACCTTCGGCCGCTTGGTGAGCACCACGTGGGCCATCGGGATCTGCATCTGTTCGGGTGCGGCGGCGACCCGTTCGGCCACAGCGGCCTCCATGCGGTCGAGGAAATCCGGCACCCGGGGGTCGGCCAGGCCGCTGTCAAGGGCGCGGGCCAGCGTCGGAAGCACCGCAGCGCGCAAAAACGCCGCCCACTGCCGGCCGAAAAGCGCTGAGTCGGAGTTGGTTTGGTATTGGTTCCAGAACCGGTCTTCGGCGTCGAACACCTCCAGATGCTCGATCTCGAGCTGTTCGAAGCGGCCCTTCGGCGCGAAGGGCGCCAGGAAGTCGGCCTTGCTGCGCCCGACGATCGGGAGACACATGCGGTGTACCTCCTCGGCCGAGATCAGCTGCTGACCCGCCAACTCGTTGAGGGCGTCGACCAGCGCCTTGAGCAACGGGCGATAACCGAACTCGCCGGCGTCGTCGACGGCCATCGTCATGACCACCAGCCGGCCGCCGCGACGCAGTTCCCTGCCCCGGCACGCGATGAACGCCAGCCAGTCGTCGGCGCCCTGCTTAACGTAGGCGGCACGCACGTCGTCGCTGGCGCTGTAGGCCATGTGTACGTGGTCGGGGATGGGCACCGGAACGCGTCGCAGCCACTGCACCGCCCAGGAACTCCAGCCCAGGTGCACGCTGCTGGTCGGCAGGATCTGCTCGTAGAAGGACCGGCCCACCGCCGTGGGGAAGGTGTTGGCGTCTTCGTGCAGATAGCTGTCGGGGTCCTCGGTCAGCGTGCGAAACAGCGCCGAGAAATCGTTGTCGGGCACATCGGTGTGCGCCACCAGCACCGAATGGTCGAGCCGGGTCCGCTTGCGGATGGCGCGGACGGCCGAGCAGATGGGCAGCAGCGAATTGTGGCCCGTGGCGGCGCCGTAGTCGGCGATGACGATCGGCTGCGGCGCGGCAGGCAGCGGCACCTCCGACGCGGCCGTCTCGAACAGCGCGATCGCCGGACGCAGACCCGCGGCCTGCAGACGCGAACTCGCGGTGTAGGACTCGCTTTCGATCGGCTCGGGACGCACGACGATGCTGGACTCAGGCACCGCGACGTCCGACACGTGCGCACGGTTCACACCACGACCGTAGTCGTCGCCGCCGTCGCCGTGACAGACTTCGCCCATGAGTGGAAGGTTCGGCCCGCGCCTCGCTGTCGTCGTATCCTCCTTGGCCTTGGTGGTCGGTATCGCCGGCGTCATCGCCGCGTTGGTCCTCAACACTTTCGTGCTCGACGACTTCGACGCCTACGGCGAGGTGCCGATCCCCGGTTCGGGCGACGTGCGGCTACCCCAGGGGGACGTGACCGTCAGTTTTCACACCGCGATCACCGGACAGCCGACCAGCGGGTTTCCCGTTCCGCAGATCAGCGTGAGCATCAAACCGCCTGAAGGCGTTGCCGATCCGGTGGTGATCGAAAGCATCGGCGGGACGACCACGGTGAACAGCGACACCCACGTGCGGGTGTGGACGGCGCGGATCGCCGAAGGCGGCACCTACCACGTCACCACCGACGGCGACGTCAACGGCTACATCAGCCCGCGCCTGGCGTTCGGCCACGGCAGCAACCACGGTTGGCTGCTGTGGCTATTCGGCGGCCTCGCCGCAGCGGGGGCGGTGCTGCTGATCCCGTCGGTGCTCTGGTCGATCCGCGCCGCCAAACGGGCCCGCCCTCTGGAGCCCGACGAAGTGGCGCCCGTCGACACGCCGCAGGCCAAAGCCCCGGGCGACCAGGGTCTGCGGCTCGAGCAGCTCAGGACGCTGGCGGGGCTGCGCGATTCGGGCGCGCTCAGCGACGAGGAGTTCCAGGCCGAGAAGCGCCGCATCCTCGACAACCGGGGCTAGTGCCCGCGTACGACCCAGTCGTCGTAGTTGACCAGCTCGTCGCCGATCGTGGTGGAATCGCCGTGTCCGGTGTAGACGACGGTCTCGCCGGGCAGCTTCCCGAGCCGGCCCGAGATGGATTCCAGAATCGTCCCGAAGTCGGAGAACGACCGGCCCGTGGCGCCGGGGCCGCCCTGAAACAGGGTGTCGCCGCTGAACACCGCGTTGAGTTCGGGGGCGTGCCAGCACACCGAACCCGGCGAGTGCCCCGGGGTGTGCAGGGCGCGCAGCTCGATGCCGGCGACCGTCAAGGTGTCGCCGTCGTCGACGGTACGAAAGTCCTTGTCCGGGTGGGTCATCCGCCACAGCATATCGTCGGCCGGGTGCATCAGCACTGGCGCGTCGAGCGCCGCGGACAACTCAGGGGCGACGGTGATGTGGTCGTTGTGGCCGTGTGTGCACACGATCGCGACCACGTGCCGGTCGCCCACCGCGGCGCGGATCGGCTCGGCGTCGTGGGCGGCGTCGAACACCAACACCTCTTTTTCGTCGCCGACAAGCCAGATGTTGTTGTCGACTTCCCAACTGCCACCGTCGAGTTCGAACGTTCCGCTGGTGACCACCCGTTGAATCGGCCCGCCGTTCATCCTCGTCTCCTCTTCGCGCAAGCGCTCATCGGTCAAAAACCACCACGGATCTCAGCACCTCTCCGTTGTGCATCTTGTGGAACGCCTCCTCGATGTCGCCGATGCCGATGCGCTCGGTGACGAACTTGTCCAGCGGCAACCGGCCCTGCAGATACAGGCTGACCAGGTTGGGGAAGTCGCGTTCGGGCAGGCAGTCGCCGTACCACGAGGACTTCAGCGAGCCGCCGCGGGAGAAGAAGTCCACCAGCGGCATCTCCAGCGTCATCTCCGGTGTCGGAACACCCACCAGCACCACGGTGCCCGCCAGGTCGCGGGCGTAGAACGCCTGCTTCCAGGTCTCCGGCCGCCCGACCGCGTCGATCACCACATCGGCGCCGAACCCGTCGGTGAGGTCCTGGATCGTCGTCACCGGATCCAGTTCGCGCGCGTTGATGGTGTGGGTGGCGCCGAACTCGCGCGCCCAGTCCAGCTTCTTGTCGTCGGTGTCCACCGCGATGATCCGCTTGGCGCCCACCAGCGCCGCACCGGCGATCGCGGCGTCACCGACACCGCCGCAGCCGATGACCGCCACCGTGTCGTCGCGGCCGACCCCGCCGGTGTTGATCGCCGCGCCGATGCCGGCCATCACCCCGCAACCCAGCAGCCCGGCCACCGCCGGGTCGGCGGCCGAATCGACTTTGGTGCACTGCCCTTCGTGCACGAGTGTCTTGTCGGCGAAC
Source organism: Mycolicibacterium pulveris (assembly GCF_010725725.1). Taxonomy (NCBI): domain Bacteria; kingdom Bacillati; phylum Actinomycetota; class Actinomycetes; order Mycobacteriales; family Mycobacteriaceae; genus Mycobacterium; species Mycolicibacterium pulveris. The sequence continues at coordinate 4,390,031 of NZ_AP022599.1, forward strand.
GCGCCGATGCCCAACGCCGGGGTCAACTCGGTGCCGTCGGCCAGCGTCATCTTCTGCGCCGCGTTGTGGGTGTCGAAGCACAAATGCGGGCGGCCGCGCTTACACGCCCGGCACTGCCCGCAGACCGCGCGCCAGTTGAGCACCACGAAATCGCCTGGGGCCACGTTGGTGACGCCCTCACCGACCGACTCGACGGTGCCGGCGGCCTCATGACCGAGCAGGAACGGAAACTCGTCGTTGATACCGCCCTCCCGATAGGTCAGGTCGGTATGGCACACCCCGCAGGCGGTGACGTCGACCACCACCTCGCCCGGGCCGGGATCGGGGATGACCACATCCACCAACTCGACCGGCGCACCCTTCTTCTGCGAAACCACACCACGAACCGTTTGACTCATGCATCCAACCTATCGGGCGGCGAGGACGATGCCGAAGTGCCGTCGAGCCTGCGCACAGATCGCGAATTCGCGGCGGATCGCGATCTAGCTGCAGTTTCGGTGAGAAGGGCGTGGCGGGGTGGAAGGCTGGGGTCATGCTCCCCGCGCTCTACCTCTCACACGGCGCGCCTCCGCTCGTCGACGACGACCTGTGGGTATCGCAGCTGCGCGCCTGGGCCGGCGAGCTGCCGCGCCCGACGGCGATCCTCGTCGTCTCCGCGCACTGGGAGTCCGCGCCGCTGACCATCGGGTCGACGTCGCCGCAGACGCCGCTGACCTACGATTTCTGGGGGTTTCCGCAGCGCTACTACGAGGTCACCTACGACGCGCCGGGCGCCACCGACGTGGCGGCGCGGGTGCAAGCCGCGATGCCCGCCGACGAACCGGTGCGCCACGATCCGCGCCGCAGGCTCGACCACGGCGCCTACGTCCCGTTGACGGTGATGTATCCCGACGCCGACGTCCCCGTCGTGCAGATCTCGATGCCGACGCTGGATCCGCGACGGCTGATGACGCTCGGCGAACGGCTGCGCCCGCTGCGCGACGACGGCGTGCTGCTGATCGGGTCCGGGTTCACCACCCACGGGCTGCCGTTCCTGCACGACTGGTCGCCGGACGCGGTGCCGCCGGATTGGTCGACGGAATTCGACGCGTGGGCCGCCGAGCAGTTCGCCACCGGAGACGTCGACGCGCTCATCGACTTCCGCCACCGCGCCCCCGGCATGCCGTACGCGCATCCGACGATCGAGCACTTCTCGCCGCTGTTCGTCGCGTTGGGCGCCTCCGCCGACCCGGGCCGGCCCGCGCGCCAGGTGATTGACGGCTATTGGATGGGCCTGGCCAAACGGTCGATTGAACTCAGCTGATCGGCATACCGTTGAACCGACTGACATGACCACCCGGCTAGACGTTGCAAGTGAACTTCTGATCGCGGCGCGCAACGCACACGTCCGCCGCGATTGGCGCGCGGCCTACGAGGCGTTCGCGCGCGCGGCCGAGGACACGTCGCTGAGCGTCGACGACCTCGATGCGATGGCGTCGGCGGCCTGGCGGCTCGGGCGCGGCAAGGAATCGTTGCGGGTGGCCGAGCGGGTGTTCACCCAGCTGGCCCGCACCGATCCACCGACGGCGGCGATGAAAGCCGTCGACGTCGCACTGGCCTGGCTCACCCGCGGCGACGTCAACATCGGCCGGGGCTGGATGAACCGCGCCCGACGCCTGCTCGACGGCGAACCCGTGGGCACGACCCATGGCTACCTGGCCTATTTGGACGCCGTCGTCGCCGTGATGAACCGCGACACCGCCCTGATCGGGCCGCGGGTGACCACACTGCGGGAGCTGTGCGCGCAGGTCGATTCCCCAGCACTGGCCGCGCTGTGCCACGTCGCCGAGGGGCTGGAGGCGATGCTGGACGGCCGGATGGCCGAGGCGTACGGGCTCATCGACGAGGCGATGCTGCCCGTGCTGGCCGACGAGGTGCCGCTGGAGTGGGCAGGCGACATCTACTGCATTGTGCTGCACCATTGCCACCGGCTGGCCGACCTGCCCCGCATGCGGGCGTGGACGCAGTCTATGGAGAGGTGGTGCAACGAGTTCGCCGGGTCGGCCACCTACGGCGGCGTCTGTGACGTGCACCGACTGCAGGTCCAAGCGGCAACCGAGGACTTCCGCCTCCTGGAGAGCCGGCTCGTCACGGCGAGCCATGCGCTGGAAGAGGTCAACAGCTGGGCGGCGGGGGAGGGCTACTACCAACTCGGCGAGGTTCGGCGCCGCCGCGGCGATGCCGAAGGCGCCTTCGCGGCGTTCGGTAGGGCCCGGCTGCTCGGTGTCGACCCGCAACCCGGGGAAGCGCTGCTGCGTTGCCGCGTCGGCGACGGCGACACCGCATGGACGGATCTTCGGGTGGCGCTCGCCGGGCTGAACCAGCTGGACCGCATGTGGCTGCTGCGCGGCGCTGTCGAGGTGGCCCTGGCCCGCGGCGATGTCGACGAGGCCGAAAGCCATTGTGAGGAACTGGAATCCGGGGCGGCGGCGTTCGGCACACCGGGCTTCCGCGCGTGGGCGGCGCATGCGCGGGGTGCCGTGCTGGTGCGACGCGGTCAGCCCGAGCGGGCGCTCGACGTGCTCGAGCACGCGCTGCTCGAGTACCGAACCCAGCAGTGCCGCTATGAGATCGCGCAGGTCTATGAATGGCGGGCCCTGGCGCATCACGCACTCGGCGACGACGAGACAGCCGCCGCGGATACCGCCACCGCAGAGAACATCTACACCCAGCTGTGTGTCGAACCGGTGGAGCCGTGCGGGCCGAGCGCACCCGGCGGGCTGACCAAACGCGAGATCGACATTCTGCGCCGCATCGCCGGTGGCGCCACCAACAAGCAAGTGGCCGAACAGATCTGCATCAGCGAAAAGACCGTCGGCCGCCATCTGGCCAATATCTACGCCAAACTCGGGGTCTCGTCGCGCACCGCCGCGCTGGCATGGGCACACGACAACAACCTGCTGTAGAGACCCCCTACATCATTTGCCCTACGGCAATCGCGGATTTTTGCATGGTTTTCCCGATGCGCCCGACGGTTCGTGCGGCCTACTGTCTTCCCATGACGACATTGCCCGACACGGTGGCCACCGACACCACCGAACAATTCGCCGAGCGCATCGTGGGCGCGATCGACAGCGCCAGCCTGGCCATCCTGTTGTCGATCGGTCACCAGACCAAGCTGTGGGACACGTTGGCGCAACTGCCTCCGGCCACCAGCGCGCAGATCGCCGACGCCGCAGGGCTCAACGAACGCTATGTCCGCGAGTGGCTCGGCGGCGTGGTGGCCGCGCAGGTGGTCGACTACGACGCCGCGAACCAAACATTCACGTTGCCCCGCCACCGCGCGGCGGCACTGACCCGCGCGGCGGGACCCGACAACCTCGCCCGCGTCGCGCAGTTCATACCGCTGCTGGCCGAGGTGGAACAGAAGATCATCGGGTGCTTCCACACCGGTGGCGGGCTGTCTTACAGCGAATACCCGCGTTTTCACCAGCTGATGGCCGAGGAGAGCGGTGAGGTGTTCGACGCCGCGCTCGTCGACGTCATCCTGCCGATGGCCGACGGCCTTCCGGAGCTGCTGCGCGCGGGCGCGGACGTCGCCGACATCGGTTGCGGCAGCGGACATGCCATCAACGTGATGGCACGCGCGTTTCCGGCCAGCCGGTTCACCGGAATCGACTTCTCCGAGGAGGGACTCGGCGTCGGGCGCGCCGAGGCCCAGCGGCTGGGCCTGCCGAACGCGACCTTCCTCGCCGCCGACGTCGCCGAACTGGACCACACCGAAAGCTACGACGTCATCACCGTTTTCGACGCGATCCATGATCAGGCGCAGCCCGCCAAGGTGTTGGAGAACATCCACCGCGCGCTGCGCCCCAGCGGTCATCTTGTGATGGTCGACATCAAGTCGTCCAGCCGGCTCGAGGACAACGTCGGCGTCCCCTTCACCACCTACATGTACACCGTGTCGACGATGCACTGCATGACCGTGTCGCTGGGCCTCGACGGCGCCGGCCTGGGCACCTGCTGGGGTCGTCAGCTCGCCGAGTCGATGCTCGCCGACGCCGGTTTCGGCGACGTGCAGGTGCACGAGATCGAATCCGACCCGATCAACCTGTACTACCTCGCGCGCAAGTAAGCTCCGCGCGGTGGGCGCGCTGAACACTCTTGCCGACTGGCCGGTGACGACGGCCGCCGCCGCGGTGGTCGGCCCCGCCGGGGTGCTCGCCGAGTACGGCGACGGCGGGCACCGGTTCCGGTTGGCGTCGGTCACCAAGCCGCTGGTCGCCCGCGCGGCCCACGTCGCGGTCGAAGAAGGCGCCATCGAACTCGACACCGCGGCGGGCCCGCCGGGCTCGACGGTGCGCCATCTGCTGGCGCACGCGACCGGGTACTCGATGAACTCCGCGGAACTGATGGCCAAGCCGGGCACCCGCCGGGTGTACTCCAACTACGGGTTCACGGTGCTCGCCGAGACGATCGAGCAGGCCTCGGACATCGAGTTCGGCCGATACCTCACCGAGGCGGTGTTCGAGCCGCTCGGCATGAGCGCCACGACGCTGACCGGTGGCGCGTCGGCGGCCGGGTTCGGGGCGACGTCCACGGTGACCGACCTGACCGCCTTCGCCGTCGACCTGCTACGTCCGGCCACGGTCTCGGCGCAGCTGCACGCCGAGGCCACCAGCGTGCAGTTTCTCGGCCTGACCGGCGTGTTACCCGGATTCGGCGTGCAGCGGCCCAACGATTGGGGACTGGGGTTCGAGATCCGCGGCACCAAGTCGCCGCACTGGACCGGGTCGGCCAACTCGGGCCGCACCTTCGGCCATTTCGGCCAGTCAGGAACGTTTTTGTGGGTCGATCCCGAGGCTGATCTGGCCCTCGTGGTCCTCACCGACCGCGACTTCGGCGAGTGGGCGTATCCGCTGTGGCCGGCGCTGTCTGATGAAGTGCTGAGAGAATTCCGCGCAGACTAGCGCAACAGGGGCCACACAGGGCACAATAGACACGCACGACACAGCTGCTAATTGGTTTCTGCCAGGTCGTTGGGGAAGACGTCCCTCGTGGAGCCGAAGGAGCAGCAGATGCGTGCAGCGAATCAGTTCGCCGACGCGACGACCGGCGTGGTGTACATCCATGCCTCACCCGCGGCGGTATGCCCGCATGTGGAGTGGGCGTTGTCGTCGACCCTTCAAGCTCGGGCGAACCTCAAGTGGACCCCGCAGCCGGCCATGCCCGGCCAGCTGCGCGCGGTGACCAACTGGATCGGCCCGGTCGGGACCGGGGCTGCACTGGCAAGCGCACTGCGCTCGTGGTCGGTGCTGCGATTCGAGGTGACCGAGGACCCCAGCGCCGGCGTGGACGGACACCGGTGGTGCCACACCCCGCAGTTGGGCATGTGGAGCGGACCGATGAGCGCCAACGGCGACGTCATGGTCGGGGAGATGCGGCTGCGCGCGCTGATGGCCGAGGGCGCCGACATGCTCGCCGCCGAGCTCGACTCGGTGCTGGGCACCGCGTGGGACGAGGCGCTGGAGCCGTTCCGCGACGGCGGCGAGGGCGCCGAGGTCAGCTGGCTCAGCCGCGGGGTGGGTTAGGCGGATCGTTCTCAGCTGAACACGGCGGCAGCCCCGATAACCACCGCGCAGGCCGCGCCGCACCACCACGCGAAAATCTGGTGCAAGATCGGTGGCGCGGTGCGGACTTCCATGAAGGTGTACCCGACGAGGAACACCTTGGCGAAGGCGAGCACCATGAGCGCCGCGATGAACCACATGCCGTCCGCGCCGTGCTCGAGGCCGAGCCACCATGAGATGACCGTCAAACCGACGAGACCCAACCACGACGTCAGAGTCCACCGAAGGGCTGTATTCATGTGACGTCACCTCACCAGATAGAAGACGGCAAACAGGATCAGCCAGATGGCGTCGACGAGGTGCCAGTAGGTGGCGCCGTTCTCGACGAACCGACGATGCCGCGGCGTGACATGGCCGCCACGAATCTGGCCGGTCGCACGGACGACGAAGTACAGGACCGCCATCGCCACGATCACATGCGCGAGATGTAGCCCGGTCAGCATGTAATACAGCTGGAAGAAGTTGTCGTGGTGGGGGCCGAAGCCTGCGTCGAGTTCGTGCAGCCACTCGAACGGCTTGTTGGCGATGAACGCGGCGCCGCAGAGCGCAGCCGCGCCGAAGAGGATCCGGGCCAGCCGGGTGTTTCCCTCGCGGACCAGATGGGTGGCGACGGCGACGAACAGCGACGCGGTGAGCAGGGCGACGGTGTTGGCGGTGCCTCGGGCGATGCTCAGATGGCTTGCGCCGGCGTGGAAGTCGGCCGGATGTTGACCGCGTTGGTAGAAGAACGTCACGAAGTAGAAGGTGAACACGGTGAGGTCGGTGAGGACGAAGGTCCAGATCCCGACCTCGCCCGGTACGTGACCCGTCTTGAGCAACGTTGCGCTATCGGACACCGACGGGCCTTTCGTCGTCGAGTTCGGCCGTAGTCAGGCGAGGCATCTCTTCGGCCACGCCGTTCGGGACGATCGGGTCATCCCATGTCGGCCGGTAGACCTCGGTCATGGCTTCGTGCTTCATGATCGCGCGGTAGCCGTAGACGCTGAGGATGACGACCCAGGCGAAAAACTCCACGACAGGAATCCAGGTGGGAATCGCTCCGCTGTAGCTCATCGAGCCGCTTTGGAAAAAGATGGCGAGTGGTCCCATCGCCCAGCACAGCACCGACGCCGCGGTGAAGAAACCGATCCATCGCGGGAACATCTGGTGTTCCGGTGGATTCATGATCAACGCGAGCCCGAAGGACAGCGCCCACAAATAGAAGCACGGTGCCGCCCAGAGGAACAGGAACCATCCGGCATCGAAGAATGCCTGGGTGATCTGCGGATCGATCTGGCCGGCGCGGAATCCCGCCAACGCCCAGAAGATCGCGATGATCACGAAAATGCAGACGGACGCGGCAAGGGTGGCCAGCTCGCAGATGTGGAGCACGGGCAGCCGACCCTCGGCGCGGCGGTTCCACACGGTCAGCGACGCCCCCCACGGCGCGAGAAGTCCGCCTGCGAGAAGCATCAGGATGCATCCGGCCTGGTACGCATTCTGATGTCCGGCAAGCCAACCGGCGAGCTGCTCGGCCGGCCAGTCAGGGCTGGGCACCGGGACGAACTTGGCGAGGAACACCCATCCCGTCAGGTACAGAACGGTGAGCACGATGCCCATGGACAGGCATAGCTTGTGCGCCGCCGGTGTCCACCTCTGCTCAACTTCCATGGTCAGTGCCTTCCTGTAGCTCACACGGTGACAAGGTCGCGGTCTATGGTTTGGCGCTGAAGAGACCGCAGGGCGGGAACGGTCAGTCCGACAACCCAGATGAAAAAGATGAACACCGGTATGTAGAAGGCAATCGCGCCGTTCCACGCCATCGGTCCGGTCTTGAAGAAGAAGATCAGGCAGGCAGGAATGAACAACAACCCCGTCCACACCGCGAGATAACCGGTCCATCGCGGCAATCCGGGCTCGGGACGAGCATCGCGGAAGATGGCCGCGGCCTGCGCAAAGCACCAGACGGTGAACGACGGCCATGGCGCCAGGAACGTGAACCATCCGAGATCATGAAGGGCGCGAACGATATACGGGTCGGTGTCGTCCAGCCGATAGGCGGCCGCCTGGAAGATCCAGCACGCGCCCTGGCCGATGAGTGAGCCGATGGCGACGCTGCCGAGTTGAATGTAGGTGAGCACCGGCAGATGAGCTTCCGGCGCATGCGTTCGAGCGGCGATACCCATTGCCCAGGTGACCAGCAGCGCGAACCCGACCATGGTGATGACCATGCCGATCCGGAAGCCGATGAGGTTGGCTTGCAGCCGCGCCGCCAGGTCTTCGGGGGATAACTGCGGCGATGGCGGTGGCAGGTATCTGGCGACGAACATGAAGCCGAAAGCGAACAGCACCAACGTCACCGGACCCGTCCAGAGCAACAGCCGTTGGATCCTGATGTCGACGGCGTTCATGCGGGTCTCCCCTCGATTCGGCCGCGCTCGGACTAGTGATGCAACCGCTTCCTAAGTGGAGCCAGACGATACGCTCCGCTCATTCGGTTAGTCAAGCGTCTGCTTCACTAATGGGATGCCGGTGCTTCACTGGTAATCTGCCGAGGGTGAGCGGCAAGAGGACTCAGGGCGCAGCGGCGAGGGCCAAGCGTCGTAAAGGCTCCGAAGTCCGCGCGTTGATCCTGGAGTCAGCCCGGGATCTGTTCGCCACCCGCGGCTATCACAAGACGACGTCGCGGGAGATCGCAGCGGCTGCCGGCGTATCGGAGCGGCTCATTTACTTTCATTTCACCAACAAAGCCAACCTGTTTCAGCAGGCCGTGGTGGCTCCGATGACCGCGTTCATGGACGCCTTCGTCGAAGATTGGCGCCGCTACGCCGATACGCCGCTTGACCTCGACCTTGTGGCCACGCGATGGATAGGTGGCATGTACGACTTGCTGCGGCAGCACCGGCAACTTGTGCTGGCGCTGTTGATGGCCGATGCGTACGAGAGTGAGGTCGCGGGCAGCCTCAACGGCAAGGAATCGCCGATCGCGGCGATCCACGCGCTCACCGAGGAGATCATGACCGCGGAGTACGAGAAGCGTGGCTACGCCGCCCCCGATCTTCGCCTCACCGTGCGCCTGCCGTTCGCCACCCTGCTCGCGACCGCGGTGTTCGACGGGCCCGTGCTGGCCGGCATGGGCCGACGCCCCAGCCGTGACACGTTGGTCGAGGAGATGGTCGCCCTCGTGATCCACGGTGCGGAGGGCCGCATGCAGGCCGCGCCGAGGAGAACGCGGACGTAACCGGCGCTTCGAGGCGGCCGGTCATCGCGGCGGCGTCAGAATCCGCAGGGCCCCCGGCACCGCCGATACCTCGACCGGCAGCGGGCAGACGTATTCGCCGTCGGCGTAGGCGTTGATCCCCGGTGACTCCACCGTGATCGTGCGGGCGCGTGCGGTGCTCACCTCGTCCAGGTCGACGTGGGTGCCCTTGAACACGGTGGGAAACAGCCGGATCAGCTTCGTGCGCGACGCGGACGCGACCATGGTGACGTCGAGCAGCCCGTCGCACGGATCGGCATCCGGGCAGATCAGCATGCCGCCGCCGTAGCTTCGGGTGTTGCCGAAGGCCGCCAGTGTCAACTCGGTGTCCACCTCGCGCCCGTCGAGCGTGATCCGAAACGGCAGCAGCCGCAGTTTCGAGAGTTCGGCGACGATCGCGAGGTTGTAGCGCATCCGGCCGTGCGGCCATTTCATCCGGTTGGTTCGGTCGGTGACCAGGGAGTCGAACCCGGCGGCCATCACCGTGCCGAACCACTTGTCGGTGCCGTCGGCGCCCTTGATGCGCCCCAAATCGATCGTCTTGGTGACACCGTCGACGACGACGTCGGCTGCGGCCTCGGGATCCTTTGTGGGGATGCCGAATTCGCGGGCGTGATCGTTGCCGGTGCCTGCGGGGATGATGCCGAGGGGAATGTCGGTTTGGGCCAGGACCTGCAGCGCCAGCGAGATGATGCCGTCGCCGCCGACCACCACGAGCGCGTCCATGCCGCGCTCGAGCGCGCCTTCGACGAGGCGGCGGGCATGCTCGGCGTCGGTGCCGGCGATCGCGACGACGTCCACGCCGCGTCTGTGGAACTGTGCGACCGCGCGTTCAGCGGCATGCGGTGCGCTGCCATGCCCGGACGCCGGGTTGGTCAGCATGGTGACGCGGTTGCCCACCGTCATGGAATCAGCTTGCCCGGGTTGAGGATTCCCGCCGGATCCAGCGTCGCCTTGACCGCCCGCAGTACCGCGACACCGAGGTCGCCGATCTCGTCACGCATCCACGGCCGATGATCCGCGCCGACGGCGTGGTGATGGGTGATCGTGCCGCCGGTGCGCATCATCGCATCCGAGGCGGCGGCTTTGGCCTTGCGCCACTGTTCGATCGGGTTGCCGCGCTGCGCGGCGACGACGGTGAAGTACAGCGATGCGCCGGTGGGGTACACATGCGAAATGTGGCACAACACGAGCGCGGGTGTGCCGGATTCGGCGAGTGAGGCCGTCAACGCGTCGGTGACCGCGGCCTTGAGCGCCAACACATTCGACCAGTTCGTGGCTGTCTCCAGCGTCTCGCACAGCGCACCGGCGGCCAACAGCGAGTCCCGCAGATACGGTGCACCGAACCGGCCGTGTTCCCAGGCCCTGGCCGGCTCCTCGCCCAACGAGGTGCCGCCTGCGGCCTCCAGCACCGCACGGGTTTCGGAATGGCGGCTTTCCACGTGGGCCTCGGTGCCTTCAAACATCGTGATGGCCAGGCATCCGCCGGTGATCTGCTGTTCACCGATCTTCTCCGTGGTGGCGAGGTTGACGCCGGTCTCGGCCTCGTCGGACAACCTGATCACGGTCGGTCCGGTGCCGGTCTGCACGACGGCGCGCAGCGCGTCGGCGCCGGTCGCGAAGTCGGGAAACGACCACGCCTCGTAGCGGGTGGCGGTCGGCACGGGGTGGACCCGCACCCGCACCCGGGTGATGACGCCGAACACGCCCTCCGAACCGATCATCAGTTGGCGCAGGTCGGGGCCGGCCGCCGACTCGGGCGCGCGCCCCAGCTCGAGCGTGTCCGCCGGGGTGACCGCGCGCAGCCCGCGAACCATGTCGTTGAACCGGCCGTAACCCGCTGAACCCTGTCCGGAGGAGCGGGTGGCCGCGAATCCGCCGATGGTGGCGTATTCGAAGCTCTGCGGGAAGTGGCCGAGCGAGAAGCCGCGTTCGCCGAGCAGGCGTTCGGCCTCCGGGCCGGTGGTGCCGGCGCCGAGCTCGGCCTCACCGGAGATCTCGTCGAGGAAGTGCAACTGGTTCAGCCGGCGCAGATCCAGTGAGATCACGGCGGTGAAGTCGCCGCGGATGGGGTCTAGTCCGCCAACGACACTGGTGCCGCCGCCGAACGGCACAATCGCGATGTCGCGCTCGGTGCAGTACCGCAGTATGGAAGCGATCTCGTCTTCGGAGCCAGGGATCAGCACCGCGTCGGGTGCGTCTTGCTCGCCGGAATCCTTGCGCCGCAACAGATCCAACGTGGATTTACCACCAGCGCGCAGGAGACGTCCGCGGTCGTCGACGTTGCAGTACTCGGCGCCGACGATCGACGACAGGCCGTCGCGGTCGGCGTCGGAGAGCGCGGAGGGCCGCAACCGCACCTCGTCGAGCGTCGGTTCGGGCACCGTCGACGCCGTCACCCCGAGGGCCTGCTCGAGCAGCGACCGGATGCCGTCGGACAACGGCTTGGCCATGGCGGGATCGCCCCAGGCGTTCCACTTCATCGGGGGGAGCAGGTCGGCCGGGTGGTCATCACGACGCGTCATGCGTTACAGTATTACACATGATGTCAAGCAGTAACGGTAGTTCGTCGGCGATCGGGGACCGGATCCTCGAAGCGGCGGCGTACTGCGTCACGGCCTACGGGATCGACCGCGTGACCTTGGCCGAGATCGCCAGGCGGGCGCGGGTGAGCAGGCCCACGGTGTACCGACGCTGGCCCGACACCAATTCGGTGCTGGCTGCGTTGTTGACCTCGCGGATCGTCGCCGTTTTGGACGACGTGCCCGCGGCGGGCGTGGGGCGCCGGGCGCTGGTCGACCGCATCGTGGCCGTCGCGCAGCGCCTGCGCCAAGACGACGTGGTGATGTCGGTGCTGCACAGCGCGCCGAAGCTGGCGATGGTCTACATCGCCGAGCGGCTGGGCACCAGCCAGCAGATCCTGCTGGATGCGGTCGCGGGGGAGATCAAGCTGGCTCAAGAGGAGGGCAGCGTCCGCGACGGCGACCCGCGCCAGCTCGCCGCCATGTGCCTGCTGATCACCCAGTCGACGATCCAGTCCGGACAGATCGTCGCACCCATCCTCGACGCCGACGCGTTGGCCGACGAACTGGCCCACTGCCTGAACGGATACCTCAAACCGTGACCGGCCCAACGGCACTCAACGCCACCCGGCGTACCGCCGAACTCAGGGCGCTGGCCGGCGGGCAGGCCCTCGACGTGCTGGTGATCGGCGGCGGCATCACCGGCGCCGGGATCGCGCTGGACGCCGCGACCCGCGGCCTGACCGTCGCGCTGGTCGAAAAGCACGACCTGGCCTTCGGCACCAGCCGGTGGAGTTCGAAGCTCGTGCACGGCGGCCTGCGCTACCTGGCGACCGGAAACGTAGGCATCGCGCGGCGCAGCGCGATCGAACGCGGAATCCTGATGACCCGCAACGCCCCACACCTCGTGCGCGCGATGCCGCAGCTGGTCCCGCTGTTGCCGTCGATGAACGCCGCGTCGCGGACCCTGGTGCGGATCGGCTTTCTCGCCGGGGATGGGTTGCGCAAGCTGGCGGGCACCCCGGGGTCGGTGTTGCCGCGGTCCCGCCGGGTCGATGCGCAGCGTGCCATCGAGCTTTCCCCGACCGTGCGTCGCGACGGCCTCGACGGGGGATTGCTCGCCTACGACGGGCAGCTGATCGACGACGCGCGGCTGGTGACCGCCGTGGTCCGCACGGCCGCACAGCACGGCGCGCGCATCCTGACCCGGGTGGCGGCATCCAATGCCACCGGCACGACGGCGACGCTGACCGACCAGCTGTCCGGCGAGTCGTTCGACGTCACCGCCCGGGCGGTCATCAACGCCACCGGGGTATGGGCCGGCGAGGTGGATCCGTCGATAAAATTGCGGCCCAGCCGCGGAACACATCTGGTATTCGACGCCGAAGCGTTCGGCAATCCGACTGCGGCGCTGACGGTTCCGATTCCCGGCGAGATCAACCGCTTCGTGTTCGCGATGCCCGAGCAGTTGGGCCGCATTTATCTGGGGCTCACCGACGAGGACGCGCCGGGCCCGATTCCCGATGTGCCGGAACCGACTCCGCAGGAAATCGCTTTCCTGCTCGACACGGTGAACACGGCATTGGACGTCTCGGTAGGACCCGCCGATGTGACCGGGGCGTACGCCGGTCTGCGGCCGCTGATCGACACGGGTGCGGGACGCACGGCGGACGTGTCGCGCGAGCACGCGGTGGTCGAGTCGCCGTCGGGTGTCATCAGCATCATCGGCGGCAAACTGACCGAGTACCGTTACATGGCCGAGGATGTCCTCGACCGCGCCATCGTGTCGAAGGGATTGACCGCCTCGGGGTGCCGCACCCGCAATCTGCCGTTGGTCGGCGCACCGTCGAATCCCGTTGCGACGCTACGCACGCCGGTGCAGATCCCGAGTTCGTTGGTTGCGCGTTACGGCGCCGAGGCGCCCAACGTGATCGCGGCGGCCAGCTGCGACCGGCCGACCGAACCCGTGGCCGACGGGATCGACGTGATCCGGGCCGAGTTCGAATACGCGGTGACGCACGAGGGGGCACTGACTGCCGACGACATTCTCGACCGTCGTACCCGCATCGGGCTGGTCACGGCCGACCGCGAACGCGCCGAAGCGGTGGCCGAGGAGTTCGCGATTTCGGCGCGCTGACGCCCCGTCACGGGCCATGAGCGCGCCGAAATCCCAGCTACAGCGGGATGTTCTTGTGGCGGCCGCGGCGGGCGGGCGCTTCGGCCAACGCCTGCGAGAGCTTGCTGCGGGTGTGCGACGGGTCGATCTTCTCGTCGACCACCCCGATCTCGATCGCGGAATCGACGCCGCCGGCGATCCGTTCGTGCTCGGCGGCCAGTTCCTCGTGCAGCGCCTCACGCTCGTGTTCGGGGGCGGCGGCCAGCTTCTTCTTGTGCAGGATGCCGACCGCGGCCTTGGCGCCCATCACCGCGACCTCGGCGTCGGGCCACGCGAACACCTTCGTCGCGCCCAGCGACCGTGAGTTCATCGCGATGTAGGCGCCGCCGTAGATCTTGCGGGTCACCAACGTCACCCGGGGCACCGAGCATTCGCCGAACGCGTGCAGCAGCTTCGCGCCGCGGCGCACCACCCCGCCCCACTCCTGGTCCACCCCGGGCAGGTATCCGGGTACGTCGACGACGTTGATGATCGGAATACCGAACGCGTCGCACAGCCGCACGAAACGGGCGGCCTTCTCGGCGCTCTCGGAGTTCAGGCAGCCACCCAGGCGCAGCGGGTTGTTGGCGATGACGCCGACGGTGCGGCCGGACAGCCGGCCCAGGCCGGTGACGATCGACGGTGCCCATTTGCCCTGGAACTCGTCGAACGGCGCGTCGTCGTCCAGCAACGCCTCGACGATCGGGTGCACGTCGTAGGCGCGGCGCGGGGATTCGGGCAGCAGTGCGTGCAGGTCGATGTCGCCGGCTTCCGCCTTGGCCCGGTCGAAATGGCCTTGCTGGCAGAACAATCCGACGAGCCGGCGACCGCGTTCGTAGGCGTCGAGTTCGTCGTCGGCGACGATGTGGCAGACGCCGGACTTCTTGTGGTGGGTGTCGGGCCCGCCCAGCGACGCCATGTCGACGTCCTCGCCGGTCACGCTGCGGACCACGTCGGGGCCGGTGACGAAGACCCGGCTCTCCGGGGCCATCACGATGACGTCGGTCAGCGCGGGCCCGTACGCCGCGCCGCCCGCCGCGAAGCCGACGACGACCGAGATCTGCGGGATGTACCCCGAGGCCCGGATCATCGCCTCGAAGACCAGCCCGACCGCGTGCAGCGCCTTGACGCCTTCGGCCAGCCGCGCCCCGCCGGAGTGCCAGATACCCACGATCGGGCTCTGCTCCTCGATGGCCTGGTCGTAGGCGTTCACGATGTGGGTGCACCCCTCCATACCCATGGCGCCGCCCATGACGGTGCCGTCGGTGCAGAAGGCGATGGTGCGCACACCGTTGACGGTGCCCGCCGCGGCCAGGACGCCGGAGCGGTCGCGCTCGTGCAGCAACTCGACGCTGCCGTCGTCGAAGAAGGTGCTCAAACGCAGCAGCGGATCGCGGGGATCCAGCGACTCGCCGACCGCCTCAGGCGCCATGATCGTCATCGAAACCTCCTGTAGCGCAGCGGATGTCGGCGTGCGCCCTCGAGCTGTAAGTGCGTCAGTACTTCCCGAAGGCGAGCGCGACGTTGTGCCCACCGAATCCGAACGAGTTGTTGATCGCGTACCGGTAATTTCCAGGCCGAGCTCCACCTGCAACGACATCCAGGTCGATCTCGGGGTCTTGATTCTTCAGGTTCAGCGTCGGCGGGATGATGCCGTCCCGCAACGCCAACACGGTGAGGATGGACTCCACCGCGCCCACCGCGCCGACCGAGTGGCCAAGCGCCGACTTGGGCGCGTAAACCGCCGGCCGGTGCGAGCCCAGCGCATTGTTGATCGCGATGCCCTCGGCGACGTCGCCGACCGAGGTGCCGGTGGCGTGCGCGTTGACGTGGTCGATGTCGGTGGGCGAAAGGCCGGCGAGCTGGATCGCCCGGGTCATCGCGTGTCCGGCCTGCTCACCGTTGGGGTCGGGGGCCACCATGTGGTAGCCGTCCGACGTGATGCTGGCACCCATGAGGCGGGCCAGGATCTTGGCCCCCCGCGCCTTGGCGTGCTCCTCGGTCTCGATGACCAGCAGCGCGCCGCCCTCACCAAACACGAAACCGTTGCGGTCCTTGTCGAACGGACGACACGCACCCGGCGGGTCGTCGTTGGTGTTGGACAGCACGATGCGCATCTGCGCGAATCCGGCGATCGGCACCGCCTCGATCTTGGACTCGACGCCACCGCAGATCGCGATGTCGGCTTCCCCGAGAACGATGTTGCGCCAGGCGTGCGCGATTCCTTCGGACCCCGACGCGCACGCCGAGACCGGAGTGATCACACCGGCTTTGGCGCCACGTTCCAGGCCCACGGCGGCGGCAGGGGAGTTGGGCATGTACTTCTGCACTGCCAGCGGCGACACCGCTTTCATGCCCTTGGCACGCATGTCGTCGTAGGCGAAGACGAGCTCTTCGGCCGAACCCATGCCCGTCCCGATCGACACCATCAGGCGCCTGGTGTCGACCTCGGGGGAGCCGGCGTGCTCCCAGACCCGGCGGCTGAGCACCGTCGACATCTTCTGCAGGTACGACAGCCTGCGGAGCTCCACGCGCGTGAGCTCAGAGTCGAAGTCCTCGAGCAGGTGCCCACCGATACGGACCGGAAGGTCGTACTGCTCGACGAACGGATCCTGGAGCTTACGAATCCCGCTGCGCCCCTCCAGAAGCGCTTTCCAGGTGCCCTCGGCATCGGTCGCCACGGACGTCGTCATCGCGATTCCGGTGACGACAACGTCGGGGAACCCGGCTCCCGTCGAGAGCCGAGCCAACCGTTCTTGCCCTGCCATTACAGCTCCGATGCTTCCTTTCGTCGCTCAGTAACGCCCGAATGCCAGGGCGACATTGTGTCCACCGAACCCGAACGAGTTGTTGATGGCGTACTGGTAGTCGCCATATCGAGGCTCGCCCGCAACGACATCGAGATCGATCTCGGGATCGGGGGTTTCGTAGTTGAGCGTCGGCGGGATGACGCCGTCGCGCAACGTGAGCACGGTCAGCACGGACTCCAACGCACCGACCGCACCGATGGAGTGGCCGAGCGCCGACTTCGGCGCGTACACGGCAGCATGCTCGACGCCGGCCACGCGAATCGCGTTGGCCTCGGCGACGTCACCGATCGACGTGGCCGTGGCGTGGGCGTTGACATGCTGAATGTCCTTGGGCTCCAAGCCCGCGGTCTCCATCGCGCGCTTCATCGCGTGGCCCGCCCGCTGACCGTTGGGGTCCGGCGCGACCATGTGATAGGCGTCCGAGGTGATGCCCGCACCGAGCAGCCGAGCCAGCGGCTTGGCGCCACGGGCCTTCGCATGCTCTTCGGTCTCGATGACCAGCATCGCCCCGGCCTCACCGAACACGAAACCGTCCCGGTTCTTGTCGAACGGTCTGGACGCACCCGCGGGATCGTCGTTGTTGGTCGACATGGCCCGCATCATCGAGAACGCCGCGATCGGCAGCGCCTCGATGCCGCCCTCGACGCCGCCGCACACCGCGATGTCCGCGTCACCCATGACGATCTGACGCCACGCGTGGGCGATGGCCTCCGAGCCCGACGAGCAGGCCGATACCGGGGTGAGCACGCCCGCGCGGGCGCCGAGCTGAAGCCCCACGACCGCGGCCGCACCGTTCGGCATGATCATCTGCACGGCCAGCGGCGACACCTTGCGCGGGCCGCCTTGGTTCATCGCGTCGTAGGTCTCGACGATCTTCTCGCCGCCGCCCAGACCGGTGCCGATGACGACGGCGAAGCGGTCCGGGTCGACCTCGGGGGCGCCCGCCGTCTCCCAGAGCTGGCCGCTGAGCAGCTTGGCCATCCGCTGGACGTAGGACATCCGGCGCATGTCGAGCCGTGTCATGTGGTCGTCCACTGAGTCGACGAGATGCCCGCCGATACGCACTGGCAGATCCCACTTGGTGACGAAATCGTCGGTGAGTTCCCGGATTCCGCTCTCGCCTGCCAGCAGGCCCTTCCAAGTGCTCTCGATGTCCGCCGCGATCGACGTCGTCGCCGTTACGGCGGTCACCACAACACTGGGGAAACCGCCGTTAGCAGTGGAAGGTCTGGTCACTTGTTCTCCGCGATCTGCGCCCGGATGGCAGCGGCGGCCTCGGGGTTCTCTTCCTCGAGCTTCTGGATGTAGGCGACGACGTCACCGACGGTGCGCAGACCGGCGAGGTCCTCGTCGGGGATCTTCACGCCGTACTTGTCCTCGGTCTGAACGGCGATCTCGACCATCGACAGGGAGTCGATGTCCAGGTCGTCGACGAAGCTCTTCTCCGGGGTGACCTCTGAGGGCTCGATACCGGTGACCTCTTCGATGATCTCGGCGAGACCGGCGATGATTTCTTCCTGAGTGGCGGGCACGGTGGCTCCTTCTAGTTGTTGGTACTGCTTCTTCTTATTGGTTGACGTGCGTTATGCGGTTGTACTTCCCGGCACGCCGGGAACGGCTGCCCGTCAGAGCTCTGCAAGCCCGTCCAGGTCGGCGGGGGATTTAACCGGGTAGGCCGGCACTCCCCGAAGTTCGCGTTTGGCGATGCCGGCCAGAGTCCCTGCGGGCGGGAACTCGACGATCGCCGTGACATTGCTTTCCCGCATGCTCGCGGTGCACAGGTCCCACCGCACCGGGCGGGTCATCTGCGCCACCAACTTGGTCATGGCGTCGGCGGCCGAGGCCACCGGCTGACCGTCGGCGTTCGACAATAGCGTCGTATTCGGCTCGGCGGTCGTTACACCTTCGGCGGCGGCGGCGTAGCCGTCGAGGGCCGAGGCCATGTAATGGGTGTGGAACGCGCCCGCGGTGGCCAGCTTGCGCACCCGCGCCTTCTCCGGCGGATCCTCGACAAGCTTGTCCAGCGCGGCGACCGCCCCGGCGGCGACGATCTGTCCCGCGGCGTTGCGGTTGGCGGGCACCAGGTCGAGCGCTTCGAGGCGGGCGAGCACGTCGGTTTCGTCCCCGCCCAGCACGGCGGCCATGCCGGTGGGCTCAAGCGCGCAGGCCTTGGCCATCTCGGCACCGCGGGTGGCGGCCAGCTTGACCGCGTCATCGGCGGAGATGACGCCGGCGATGGCGTATGCGGCGATCTCCCCGACCGAGTGGCCGGCCACCACGGTGGCTTTATCGGCGAGCAGGCCGCGGTTGGTCAGTTCCTCGTGCGCGAGCAGGGTCGCGGCCACGACGAGGGGCTGGGTCACCGCAGTGTCGGTGATCTCCTCAGCCGTCGCGGTGGTGCCCAGCCTGGCCAGGTCGAGCCCGCTGATCTCCGACCACGTCGCGACGCGTTCGGCAGCACCCGCCAGCTCCAGCCACGCGGCGAGCATGCCGGGTGTCTGGGAGCCCTGTCCGGGCGCAAGCAACGCAAGCACGGGTCTTTGAGGCACGAATTAAGAAAACACTGTGAAGACCGTTTTGCACGGTGTAAGAGATTATGAACATGGTCTTAAGTTTTTGTGGAAGGTCCACAAAAACGCATGTGATGCGACTTCATCGAGATCGGTTCGCGACCAACCTCTTCGTTTACTGGCCACCCTCGGCCGTCCTGCGCAGCACCGGACGCACCACGGCAGCGGTATTTAGCGTGCTTGATTGATATGCCGGGCGGCTGAGCCTGCCCACGCTGGCGGCCACCCGAAGCACATAGGCATCACGCGGAACAGTCGGATCCCGTCCCGTGAAGTCGGCGATCCGTTTGAGCCGGTAGCGGACGGTATTTGGATGAACGAACAATTTGCGGGCGCACGCCTCGATGGCGCCGCCGGAGTCCAGATAGGCGTCCAGGGTCTCGGTCAGCGTAGGCCCCGCATCCGCCAGCGGCCGCATCACCTCGGAGTCCAACGCCGCGATCGCCGTCGCGTCGCCGAGCAAGGCGCGCTCGGGCAGCAGTTCGCGCGCGGCGACCGGTCGCGGCGCCCCGGGCCAGCCCGCGACGGCGTTCATCCCGGCGATCGCCTCGGTGGCGCTGCGATGGGCCGCGCTCAGGGTGGGCGCCGTCGGCCCGACCACCACGGGGCCGTCGGCGAAGACCGTCAGCACCTCGGTGAGGAACCGGTCGGTCGGGGACAGCGTGCCCGAGACGATCGCGACGAGCCATGCGCCGTGCACGTCGGACAACGTCGCGCGGCCGTTGCGGGTGCCGACGTCACGGATGTCGTCGCCGGCCAGGTCGAGGCGGTCGGGTTGCGGTAGGCCCACGATGACGGTGGCCGGCGCGGTGGCGTCCCAGTTCAGCGCGGCCGCCTGGGATTGCAGCTCCGCCCCGGTGTTGCCGCGTACGACGGCATCGACGACGTTGGCCTCCATCCGGGTGTCCCACGCGCCGCGGGCCTCGGCCTGGTCGGCATAGGCGGTGGCCGCCGCGAACGCCAGATCGCGGCTGTAGCGCAGGATTCCGGCGGTCAACGCGGTCAGCTGGTCCTCGGAGCGGGCCAGCAGCGGCACTACCTCTTCGAAGAACTCCATGGTGGTGCGCACCATCTCCACCGACTGCCGCAGCGCGATACGCCGGCGCAGATCCTGGGGGACCACCTCGAACGCTTCGGCGGTGTAGCTGACATTGCTCTGCGGATCGCGCATCCACTCGACGAAGTTCACGATCGCGGTCTGCACCACCAGCTGCACGCTCGCCCGCTGCGAGGCGTCGAGCTCGGCGAAGAACGGCAGCCGTTCCTCCAGCGCCCGCACCGCCTGCGTGGACAGCCGGCCCGAGTACTGCTGCAGCCGGCGCAGCACCGAGTCGGGCACCGACTGCAGGACCTCGACGGTGGACTTCGGCGGGACGTACCGATTGTCGGCCACGGATAAAGGCTACGCGAAACCTATGGAGGAATCCTCCAACGCTGTGGCGTCGAGCGGCGCGCCCTCCTTCGCCGAGCAGACGTGAAAACCCCCATTTTGGCGCCCAGGAGGGGGGATTCGCGTCTGCTCGGCGGGAAAAATCAGGCCACCCCGGGGTCCGAGGTCTGGGCAGGCGCGGCCATGACGTCGTCGATCTGGTACCTGTTCGCGGCCTCGACGGCCACCGAGTGGTCGAAGTTTCCGTCCCGGGCCAGGCCTTCGAGCACGGCGACGGCGATCGACTCGGCGTCGGTGTTGAAGAACCGCCGCGCGGCGGGGCGGGTGTCGGAGAACCCGAAGCCGTCGGTGCCCAGCGTGATGAAGGTGCCCGGCACCCAGGGCCGGATCTGCTCGGGCACCGCGCGCATCCAGTCGCTGACCGCGACCACCGGGCCGGCCGCATCGGCCAACACCTTGGTGACGTAGGCCGTTTCGGCCGGCCGGTCGGGATGGCGCAGCCGGTCCTTCTCGATCCGCACCCCGTCGCGGTTGAGCTCGCCCCAGCTGGTCACCGACCACACATCGGCGGCGACGTCCCAGTCGGCGGCCAGCAGCTCGGCCGCTCGCAGGGCCTCGGGCATGGCCACGCCCGAGGCCAGGATCTGCGCGACGTTCGACCGGCTCTCCGGGGCCGGGCGGTACCGGTAGATGCCGCGCAGCAGCCCGTCGACGTCAAGGTTCTCCGGCTCGGCGGGCTGCTTGTAGGGCTCGTTGTACACGGTCATGTAGAAGAAGACGTTCTCCTGGCCCTCGCCGTACATCCGCTCCAGACCGCTTTCGATGATGTAGGCGATCTCGTAGGCGAACGCCGGGTCATAGGAGACGACCGCCGGGTTCGTCGCGGCCAGCAGATGCGAATGCCCGTCGGCGTGCTGCAGGCCCTCACCGACCAGCGTGGTGCGCCCCGCCGTCGCGCCCAGCAGGAACCCGCGCGTCATCTGGTCCCCAGCCGCCCACAGGTTGTCGCCGGTGCGCTGGAAGCCGAACATCGAGTAGAAGATGTAGACCGGGATCATCGGCTCGTTGTGCGTGGAGTACGACGTGCCTACCGCGATGAAGCTGGCCGAGGACCCAGCCTCGTTGATGCCCTCGTGCAGGATGTGCCCGACTTCGCTTTCCTTGTAGGCCAGCATCAACTCGGCGTCCACAGAGGTGTACAGCTGCCCGTTGGGGTTGTAGATCTTGAGGTTCGGGAACCACGAGTCCATCCCGAACGTGCGGGCCTCGTCGGGGATGATCGGCACGATTCGCCAGCCGATCTCCTTGTCGCGCAACAGTTCTTTGAAGGTACGCACGGTCGCCATGGTGGTGGCCACCTCTTGGTTGCCGGACCCCTTCTTCAACGACTTGTAGGTGTCGCGCCCGGGCAGTGTCAGCACCTTGCCCTTGGTGCGTCGTTCCGGGACGAAACCGCCCAGGGCGCGCCGGCGTTCGAGCAGATAGCGGATCTCGGGGGCCTCCGGGCCCGGGTGGTAGTAGGGCGGTAGATAGGGGTCTTCGTCGAGCTGGGCGTCGCTGATCGGGATTCGCATCGCATCGCGGAAGTACTTGAGGTCTTCCAGCGCAAGCTTTTTCATCTGGTGAGTGGCATTTCGGCCCTGGAAGTGGGCGCCCAGCGAGTAGCCCTTGATGGTTTTGGCCAGGATCACCGTCGGCTGGCCCTTGTGCTCCATCGCCGCGCGGTAGGCGGCATACACCTTGCGGTAGTCGTGCCCGCCGCGCTTGAGGTTCCAGATCTCCTGATCGGACAGATGCTGCACCAACTGCTTGGTGCGCGGGTCGCGGTTGAAGAAGTGCTCCCGCACGTAGCCGCCGTCGTTGGCCTTGTAGGTCTGGTAGTCCCCGTCGGGGGTGACGTTCATCAGGTTGACCAGCGCGCCGTCCTTGTCGGCGTGCAGCAGCGCATCCCATTCGCGGCCCCACACCACCTTGATGACGTTCCAGCCCGCGCCGCGGAAGAACGACTCCAGCTCCTGGATGATCTTGCCGTTGCCGCGCACCGGGCCGTCGAGGCGCTGCAGGTTGCAGTTCACGACGAACGTCAGGTTGTCCAGCCCCTCCAGGGCGGCCACGTGGGCCAGCCCGCGGCTTTCCGGCTCGTCCATCTCGCCGTCGCCCAGAAACGCCCACACGTGTTGATCGGAGGTGTCCTTGATGCCGCGGTTGTGCAGGTAGCGGTTGAACCGGGCCTGGTAGATCGCGTTCATCGGGCCCAGGCCCATCGACACGGTGGGAAACTCCCAAAAGTCCGGCATCAGGCGCGGATGCGGATACGACGGCAGTCCGCCCCCGGGATGACTGTGCTCCTGGCGGAAGCCGTCCAGGTCGTCGGCGGTCAGCCGGCCCTCCAAGAACGCCCGGGCATAGATCCCCGGCGAGGCGTGCCCCTGAATGAACACCTGGTCCCCGCCGCCGGGATGGGACTTGCCGCGGAAGAAGTGGTTGAAGCCCACCTCGTAGAGTGCAGCCGAGGACGCATACGTCGAAATATGGCCGCCCACACCGACTCCCGGCCGCTGCGCGCGGTGCACCATGATCGCCGCGTTCCACCGGATCCAGGCTCGGAATCGGCGCTCGACCTCCTCGTCACCGGGGAACCACGGCTCGGACTCGGTGGGGATCGTGTTGACGTAGTCCGTGGAGGTCAGCGCGGGGATGGCGACGCGCTTCTCGCGGGAGCGCTCCAACAGCCGCAGCATCAGGTAGCGGGCCCGCGCCGGCCCGGCCCGTTCCACCATCTGATCGAACGACTCGAGCCATTCGCTGGTCTCTTCGGGATCGATGTCGGGCAGATACGACGCGACCCCCTCGCGGATCACTCGTACCCGGTCGGGTTCTGATGTGGTGCTGGAGTTTTGGGCCAGGTCCTGGCGCACGAACTCGGTGGTCAACTTCCGCTCCTTGTTAGGCGGTATAGGTGTTTACCGATATGCGCAGATGTTTTCTGCGTGCTGTCTATCTTTGTCCCATCCTGCCCCAGGCGCACCGCTGGGGGTGGAGACCGAATGCACCGGCGATCGCAGATCCGAACCGGTAACGTCTGCAGACCGTGCAGATCGGTGGGCTGTCGCAACAGCGGCTACGGATTGCCGCTCTGGTGGTGGGCAGCCTGGCTGCCCTGGCGATGATCATCGTCGGCTGCAGCAGCGTCACCGAGGGCACTGCGAGGGTCGACGCCGGGGAAGCGCCGGTCTATCGGGCGTCGGTGTCGGCCTCCATCGAGGAGTCGGTCTCCAGCTCGCGCGCGCGGGAATCGGAGCGCCAGTCGTCGATCACCAAGCAGGCCATCCACTCCTCGTGCGAGGCGCTGAGCTCGAGCAGCGTCGATGCGATCACCGCGGTGAACGACTACGTCGATGCGTTCAACGAGAACGCCGCCGATGTGGTCGTCAAGACGCAACCGGCGATCGATGCCCTCAACCACAGCGCCGACCTGGTCGCGCGCAGCGTGTCCGACCCGCTGAGTGTGGAGTTGAGGGACGCGCTGCACGCCTGGGTGGACGCGGCCAGGAGCGTGGCGACCGCCATCGCGGGCAATTACGGGCCCGTCGAGTTCAATGCGGCGATCACCCGGCTGAACGACACGAAGACGTCCGCGCTGAACCTCTGCGATGCCGCATACTGACGCGGTTTGATGAACTTGTCGCCAGTCGTCTGCAAATGTGGGCCGTCATGCGACGATAGGTCTCGAATGCGCACGGTGCGCCCGAGCTGGCTGAAGGAGGACCACGGTGGTCGCGGCGGATGACGCCCCGAACTACGCCCGCAGACTGGGCATCCAAAAAGATCAGGTTGTACAGGAGTTGGGCTGGGACGAGGACACCGACGACGACATCCGGGCCGACATCGAGGAAGCGTGCGGAAGTGAGCTGCTCGACGAGGACGCCGACGAGGTCATCGACGTGGTGCTGCTGTGGTGGCGCAATGACGACGGCGATCTCGTCGACCGGTTGATGGACGCCATCACCCCGCTGGCCGACGACGGTGTCATCTGGGTGATCACGCCGAAGACCGGTCAGCCGGGCCACGTGCAGCCTGCCGAGATCGCCGAGTCCGCCCCGACCGCGGGCCTGATGCAGACGTCGTCGGCCAACCTGGGGAACTGGATCGCCACCCGGTTGGTGCAACCGAAGTCGAAAGCGGCCGGGAGGCGGTGACAAGCGTCGTGCGCGAGAACAGGAGACTCCGTTGCTAGAGGTCGGCACCGAGGCGCCGGACTTCACGCTGAAGGACCAGAACGGCCGGCCCGTCACGCTCAGCGGCTATCGGGGAGAGAAGAACGTGCTGCTGGTGTTCTTCCCGCTGGCGTTCACCGGCATCTGCCAGGGCGAGCTCGACGAGATCCGCGACAACCTGCCCGACTACGAGAACGACGACACCGCGACCCTGGCCATCTCGGTCGGCCCGCCGCCCACCCATAAGATCTGGGCGACGCAGAGCGGGTTCCTGTTTCCCGTGCTCTCGGACTTCTGGCCGCACGGCGAGGTGGCCCAGGCCTACGGCGTCTTCAACGACGACGCGGGCTTTCCCAACCGGGGCACCTTCGTCGTGGACCGCTCCGGCATCATCCGGTTCGCCGAGATGAAGGAACCGGGGGAGCCACGCGACCAGTCGGTGTGGACGCAGGCGTTGGCGGCGTTACGGAACGGCTGAATTTCCTGTCGCGCGAGGTCGGCGTGTAGCTTGCCTTCGCAGGGGCGCGTAGCTCAGTGGTAGAGCTCTGGTTTTACACACCAGCGGTCCGCAGTTCGATCCTGCGCGCGCCCACCAGGTATCCGCAGTTCAGCGCGATGACCGCCCACGAGGCGATGACCGAATTACTCTCCGCCGAAACGCGTCATAGGAAGGTACAGGCGAACGGGCTGAAGAGGCTGCAGCCCACCAGATTCCGATAGATATTGGGCAGCACGGCGATCCCCTCCGGGGTGATCGGAACCATCGCCCAGTCGTGAATCAGTCCCTTCCGCAGGACAAAGGTGATCGGGGCATTGGTCTGCTCGGCTTTTTGCTTCAACGCGACGGCATCCGGGGCCAGCACGTCGAGTGATCCGGCGTAGACATACGT
This sequence comes from Mycolicibacterium pulveris, assembly GCF_010725725.1. NCBI lineage: Bacteria > Bacillati > Actinomycetota > Actinomycetes > Mycobacteriales > Mycobacteriaceae > Mycobacterium > Mycolicibacterium pulveris. The sequence goes on from NZ_AP022599.1 coordinate 4,415,432, forward strand.
CGGTGGCAAGCCGTCCAGTGAGCCGTAGAGAGGGCTCGCCAGCGGATCCTTGGGATCGAGGTCCCCGGCCCCGTACACGCTGACCCCGCCGTTGGGATGGTTGGTGACCTCGTTCGAGATCAACTGAGCGACTTGCGGTACCACTTGGCCGGCGGTGCCGCCCTTGGTGGCCAGCGGGTAGATCGGTACGACGACGGTGGCACCGGTGGCCCACGCCATCAAAGAATAGTTGGCCCAGTGCAGGATGGTCGGCTTGGTGACATACGCGCCGCCGGCGGTTCCTCGTCCGTGCGATCGCCGTCGAGTAACGGCGTTACTCTGGTCTCGCAGAGTAACATCGTTACCGTGTCCGCGGAAGGCGTCGTGCAATCTGACCCCCTCGAGGGCCGGACGGAGCAAGTCGCATCGGACCCGTTGATCGGCATCGTCGTGGAACTGCTCGACACCGAGGGCTATGACGCGGTGCAGCTGCGAGAAGTCGCGCGCCGCGCGCGGATGTCATTGGCGACGATTTACAAGCGCTATCGCACCCGAGACGAACTCATCGTCGCGGCGCTCGAGTGGTGGGTGACCGCCAACCGATATGCGGGCCTCACGCCTGCGGCCGACGACACTCTCTACGGCGGCCTGATGCACATCTTCCGCACAGTGTTCGAGCCGTGGGAATCGCATCCGCAGCTGCTCAAGTCCTACTTCCGCGCGGTGTCCGGCCCCGGCGGAGATCGCCTCACCAGACTCGGACTAAACGCCGTCACCCCAGCGGCGAGGCAGGTGCTGGGCACAGCGGACCCGCGCTTCGCCGAGGACCTAGAGCGCATCCTCACCAGCCTCGTGTACGGCGTGCTCACTCAACTCGCCACCAACGCAATCGATGTCACCGACGTGCTGCCGTCGATGGAACGGGCGGTCTTCTGGCTCGTCAACGGCCACTCATCCAGCTAGGAACGAGAAAGCCATGTCCGACAGCGCGTTTCAGATGTCAGCGATCGGGTTGTACTTCGTCGTGATGCTCGCGATCGGCTTCTACGCCTTCCGCCGGACCAGCGACCTGGACGACTACATGCTCGGCGGCCGCAAGCTCAGCCCGCCTGTCGCCGCGCTGTCCGCGGGGGCTTCAGACATGTCCGGATGGCTGCTCCTCGGGGTCCCCGGCGCGATCTACGCCGCCGGCCTGCTCGAGTCGTGGATCGTGATCGGGCTGGTGATCGGCGCCTGGCTCAACTGGAAGTTCGTCGCACCGCGACTGCGGACCTACACCGAGATCGCCAACAACTCGATCACCGTGCCGAGCTTCTTCGAGAACCGGCTGCGCGACAAATCGCATGTCCTACGGATCTCGGCAGGCACGATCATCCTGGTCTTCTTCACGTTCTACGTGTCGTCGGGCATGGTCGCCGGTGGCGTGTTCTTCGAGACCTCGTTCGGCTCGTCGTATCGAACCGGCATGCTGATGGTTGCCGGAGTCACCTTGTGCTACACGCTGTTCGGCGGCTTCCTGGGCGCGTCGCTCACCGACGTCGCGCAGGGGCTGCTGATGTTGGCGGCGCTCGTCACGATCCCTGTCGCGACGATCATCGCCGCCGGCGGACCGGGCGAGGTGGTCAGCCTGGTCCAGGCCGCCGACGCCGCGCACAACGCCGCCAACCCCGGTGACGAAATCCACCGCACATCACTGTTCTTCGGCGGAAGTTTTCTCGCCATCGTGTCGGCGGCGGCCTGGGGGCTCGGCTATTTCGGCCAGCCGCACATCATCGTCCGCTTCATGGCGATGCGCTCCTCGGCCGACGCGAAGGCGGGTCGTCGTATCGGCATCAGCTGGATGATCCTCACGTCCGCGGGTGCGATCACCACCGGCTTCGCGGGCCTGGCGTACTTCTTCCGTGAGGGCGTGACGCTGGACAACCCCGAGACCGTGTTCCTCCGGCTCGCGCAGGTGATGTTCCATCCCTTCGTCGCCGGGATCGTGCTCGCGGCGGTGCTGGCGGCCATCATGTCGACGATCTCGTCGCAACTCATCGTGTGCTCGTCGGCTCTGGTCGAAGACATCTACCGCGCGTTCGGCAAGGAGGCCAGTCCGACGAGGCTGGTCACCTACGGCCGGCTGGGGGTGCTGACGGTCGCGGTGGTGGCGGTTTTGTTGGCGCTCAACCCCGATGACACGATCCTCGACCTCGTCGGCTTCGCGTGGGCGGGTTTCGGTGCCGCGTTCGGGCCGCTGATCATCCTGTCGCTGTTCTGGCGCAGGGTCACCTCCTCCGGTGCGATCGCGGGGATGATCGCCGGTGCTGTGGTGGTCGGCATCTGGGGTCAGACCGATGCGCTGTCGAGCGCGATGTACGAGATCGTTCCGGGCTTCATCGCGTGCTTCGTCGTCGCGGTCGCCGTTTCGCTCATGACGGCGCGCGAGGACGACGAGATCCAGCGTGAGTTCTCCGAGATGGCCGAGAAGACTCACCAACCCGCGGCCTCGGCGTGACGCGGGCCCGCGGTCGTGGGCCGGCGTCAGGCCGCGACCGCGTTGGCCTCGGAGGGCACCGGGATGTCGACGTCGGTGAAGGCCTGCCTGATCGTCGCCACTTCGTCGTCCTCGAATCCGAAGGCTTCCGCTTCGGCGATCACCGCGGCGGCCGCCTCGGCGAATGTCGCACCGGGGGTGAGCCGGTACAGCGACCCGTAGAAGACCTGCGCCCATTCGTCATCGGTGATCTCCGCGGTGGCGGAAGCGGTCATCATCTTGTAGGCGGCATGGCTGAAGATGGTGCTGTTGCGGTGTTCCTTCGCGCTGGCGTCGAACTGATCATACGAGGAGTAGCCGCCGTACTGCGAGGGTACGGCCATGTTCCGGAGGGCGCACTGGCCCGCACCCTGCCCGCAGCCGCGGTCCTCGCCGAACAGCCACCTGCCCGGGCCGGACTTCCCTTCGATCAGGCCGCCCAGGATGTCGGAATAGGCCTCCTCGAGGGCGCGGGACTGCGCGTCCTGGCCCAGGATCTCCCCGTGCTGACCGCGGACGACCTCGTCGATGACGGCGTGCGTGTACTCGTGACCGACGATGTCGAGCGCCGCCTCGAAGTCGTGACCGAACACGAAAACCTGTTGGCTGCGATACCAGTACGCGTTGTTCAGAATGTCGGAGACGACGATGACGGCGACGGGCGCGCCTGCGCCGTCGTACGACTCGCGCGACAGCGTGGCCACGTAGTAGTCGTAGACCACCGTCATGTTCGCGTGTCCTGACACCCCCGAGGGGTCCCACGAGGTCGGCTGGGTCGCGGTGATGAGCTGGCCCGGCGGGTCGATCGGGTAGTGCAGCGACCCACTCGGATAGGTCGCCGCCGTATAGGTGCGGATCCCTCGCTGCACGTCGATCAGGAAATACTCGTCGAGTTCGGCGCTGTACACCCCGTTGAACTCCCGCGCCGAGGCGAGCAGGTCGAGCGCGGTGTACTCCTCCGGGACGACGAGCGTGGTCACCTGGGTGATCACGGTCGATCTGGCCGGGAAGCCCACGAACTCGAGCGCATCGGCGACCGAGTTCTCGATGCGTCGGTAGATGCCCCAGATCACGTCCAGCACGGGCACCAGTGGGTTCGCTGGGGGAATGGTCGCGTTCGGGTCGAAGCCGAACAGGCCGAGCAGTCCGAGGACCACGGTGCGCACCGGATTGGGCCGGACGTCACGGCCGGTGACGACTTCGATGACGATCTCGATCTCGTCGGGCCCCGCTGCCGGCGTCGACTGTGAAGCGGCCGCGACGGCGTCGACAGCCCCCACCGCTGCGGCGGGTGCCGACTCATCCGGGGCCGACAGCGGCGCGACATCGATGTCCTCGGCCGCGAGCGATTCCGTGGCCGGCGAGGACGAGTCCGTCGCGCTGCGGGACTGCGACGGGTCCGAGCCACCGGCGCCGGTCGGCTCCTCCGCGGCCGGCGACGACTGCTCGCCGGCTTCGGCCGCTTCGGCGACCGCTGCATCGGTCTCGGGCAGGGCGGCGGTCTCGTCTTGGGGCGCAGTGACCTCGGCGTCCTCTTCGGCGTTCTCCTCGAGGTCCTCCGCGAGGTCCTCTTCGACCGCGTCGTCTACCGGGGTGTCCGACGTCGACGTAGTCTGCTGCGCCGAGATCGTGGCCGTAGGCGGAGTCTCCGACACGAGCGTGGCGGTCGGCGCGACCCCGGCGCCGGACGGGTCGAGGCCACCCTCTGCCTCGGTGCCCGAAGAGCCGGATTCGGGGGGTGCCGACGCCTCGGCGCCCGTGGTGGTGCCGGTCCCGCCGCTGGTGTCCGAGGCGTCGCCCGGCGCGGCGAGCGCGACACCGGTGCCAAAGGTCAGCGCCACCCCGAGCCCGACAGTCGCCGCGCCCATCCGGAACCACCGTCCCGACGTGGGGTGTGTCGACGGCGGGCAGGGGTGCACAGTGCAGCGCCGCGGGATGCCCGATTCCTCGGCTTCTGCAAGGGCCATCGCGATCTCCTGCCGGTTCCTTCTCGGTGTGGCCGCCGACGGGCGCGCTAGGCGCCTAACTCATCCGCCAGCGAAGACGATAACACCTGATCGGGGCGGATCCGCAAGATTACATTGACGCGCCGTAAAATTTGCCGGATTCCCGCCAACGGTCTGAAGCAACCGTTGTTACGGTTGTGAAAAATTAGCTAACACTTGCTGACAAGCCGTGGTCGGCGGAGCACAGCGGGTGGCGTCCGCTAAATCGTTCCCCGGTCATCCACCGGGGGTCAGGAGGCGCCGTGCGTGAGGGTGTTGCGCGACCACGCGGCGATGACGATCAACGTCTTGGTGTAGACGACCCCGGCGCCTTTACGACGCAACCGGTTCACCACACGCTGAAGGTCGTCGACGCTGTCGACGGACAGTCGCACCAGGGCGTCGACGTCGCCTGTCAACGTCAACACCTCGTCCACTTCGGGCAGCGTCGACGCGAACTCGACGATCTGCTGAATGTCGGTGTCCCCGGTGAACCGCATTTCGGTGACGGCTTGCAAGCCGGTGCCGACCTTGGAGCGGTCGGTGGTGATCGTGTACCCGGTAATCACGCCGGCGTCCTCGAGGCGCTTGATCCGGCGCCGCACGGGGGCCGGTGAGAGTTTCACCTGGCGAGCGATGTCCGATATGCCGCGGCGCGCGTCGGCCTGGAGTGCTTCGAGGATCTCCATATCGGTGGAATCGAGATGTACAGCCGACATAGTTAGAGCGTGACGGTGCCGCCGTACAGCCTCCGCGCTCGTTGACACCGACGACACTCGGCGCAGCGGCGCGCGCCACGCTGGACCTCAACGTCGTCGCGACCCCTGAGGTCGTGCTGCGAGTTGCCTCGATCCTGGCGCGGCGCCACTGCGAGGTCGTGACGATGCGCGTGGACAAACAACGTCGAGGTGGCATGCGCGGGTTCGGTCGGGCCGCAGTCACTGGCCCGATTCCTCGCGCAGTCCGCGGACGTCCTCGACGTCGAACTGTCCGTCGAAAGCGATCCGACATGACAACGCTCGCCAGCCGCGCGGCAGCCCAATCCGATGACACGACAGCCGATCTCGTCCGCGGCCTGTACCGCGATATGGCGCTGGGCCGCCGGTTCGATCAGGAGGCGTACGCATTGCAGCGCCAGGGCGAACTGGGACTGTGGCTGATGTCGCTGGGCCAGGAAGCCGCGCAGGCGGGCTCGATTCGCGCGATGCGCCCCGCCGACCATGTCTTCCCGAGCTACCGAGAGCACGTCTCCGCCCTGTGCCGCGGAATCACACCCGCAGAACTGCTTTCGCAGTGGCGAGGGGTGACGCACGGATCGTGGGATCCGGACCGATACCGCTTCCACATCTACAGCCTGGTGCTCGCGACGCAGACCCTGCACGCCGTCGGATATGCGATGGGTGTGCGCTATGACGGCGCCGACGAGGTGGTGCTGGCGTACCTCGGTGACGGCGCATCGAGTCAGGGCGACGCCAACGAGGCGCTCAACTGGGCAGCGGTCAACCGTGCGCCCATTGTCTTCTTCTGCCAGAACAACCAGTGGGCGATCTCGACACCCAACCGCAAGCAGTTCGCCAACGCACTACATCTGCGTGCCGCTGGGTTCGGCCTCGACGCGGTCGCCGTCGATGGCAACGACGTACTCGCCGTGTACCAGGCGACCCGGGACATGGTGGAACGGGTAAGGGCAGGCGGCAGACCGGGTTTCATCGAGGCATACACCTATCGGATGTCGGGCCACAGCACCTCAGACGATCCGAAACGTTACCGCGACGACCAAGAACTCACGACTTGGCAGGCCAGCGATCCACTCGAGCGGGCACGCACGCTGTTGGTGGAGCGAGGCTGGGCGGACACCGAGTTCTTTCACGGTGTGGACGACGACGCCGAGCAACTCGCCGCCGACGCGCGGCGGGCATGCCTGACGCTGCCGGAGCCGTCGTTGAGCGACACCTTCACGTCGACGCTGTGCGCGGAAACGGCCCATCTTCGCGACCAGCGCCGGTCCTTCGAGTCCTTCAAGGAGTCGTTCGCGTGAGCGCGGGGGTGAAGGTTTCGCTCAGCCGGGCGCTCAACGAGGCGATCCGCGAGCAGATGCGCTGTGACTACAGGGTCATTCTGCTCGGTGAGGACGTCGGCGTCCTCGGTGGTGTGTTCCGCGTGACCGACGGTCTGGCAGCCGAGTTCGGTGACCGCGTGCTCGACACCCCGCTCGCCGAATCAGCGATCGTGGGCACGGCGATCGGACTGGCGCTGCGCGGATATCGCCCCGTCTGCGAAATCCAGTTCGACGGGTTCGTCTACCCGGCCTTCGACCAGATCGTCAGCCAGCTGGCCAAACTGCGGGCCCGTGCGCGTGGGCTGGTGAAATGCCTGTCACGATCAGGATCCCGGCAGGCGGCGGGATCGGGGCCGTCGAGCACCACAGCGAGTCCAACGAGGCCTACTTCTGTCACACCGCCGGATTGCGTGTCGTCGCGTGCGCCGACCCGGCCGGCGCCTACGAGTTGCTCCGCGCGGCCATCGCGTGTGACGACCCGGTGATCTTCTACGAGCCCAAGCGGCGGTACTGGGACTCCGGAGAATCGGTCGTGCAGACGTCGGTGTCCCCGGCCGTGTTGGACAGCGCACGCGTGTTGCGGGAGGGCGCCGACGCCACCGTGTTCTGCTACGGCGGCACCGTGGCGCTTGCCCTCGGTGCGGCCGATGTGATGGCTGGCGAGGGCAAATCGCTGGAAGTCGTTGATTTGCAGTCCCTGTCACCGTTGGACACCGACGCGCTGACCCGGTCGGCGGCCAAGACGGGCCGCGTTGTCGTCGTCCATGAGGCGCCGCTCAGTTTCGGTGTCGGCGCCATGGACCTCGCCGACGGAGAGATCGGCTCCCAGGTGACGGCAGTATGCGGACTGCACGCGAACCTGTCCGTCGTCGCCGCGGTATACGACGACGCGGCCGTCGAGGAATTCACACCCGATGAGCTGGCCCTTGCTGACTTCACTGCTCAGCGCGACGGGATACCAGCACTGGGAGAACCCGCCTTCACCTTCCTTCGGCATGGTCTTGGGCCGACGTTCGGCCTCGGTGCTACGTGCAGACATCACTGGCTCCCGTCCTAAGAAATTGTAGGACAGATTCTCGCCACATCTTGTAGTCGAAGTCAAGAACGAGCTGTTAGCCTGCAGGTATGCCACGTGACAAGGTCGCTCCACCCAAGGCTGCATCCGCTCGCGCCAGCGTCGTCGAGCACGTCGTCCAGCATGTGCGCAACGGCGTGCGGCTCGGGCGGTACGCGCCGGGGCAGCGACTTCCCGAAGTCGACATGACCCGCGAGCTGGGTATCAGTCGCGGGCCGCTGCGAGAGGCGATGGCCCGGCTGGCCGCCGAGGGCGTCGTGGAGATGGAGCCGCACCGCGGGGCCATGATCAAGCGGCTGACCGAGGCTGACCTGCGTGAGCTCTACGACGTGCGCGAAGCGCTCGAAGGGCAGGCGGCCGCACTGGCCGCCAAGCAGGTCGCCGCCGGGATGGACGCGAAGGCGCTCAGCGACGAACTGCGCCGGCTCGAAGTGGCGAAGCAGGTCGACGACATCGCCACGTACATGTCGGAGAACATCGCCTTCCACGACCTCGTGGTCAATCTCAGCGGCAACCGGCTGCTCACCTCCCTTGTCGAGCAGCTGCACACGAACACGTTTCGGGTCCAGCTGTTGAACCTGATTCCGCCCGATGGTCGTGACACATCGATTCGCCAACACACCGAGATCACCAAGGCGATCCTCGCCGGGCAGCACGAAGAGGCCGAGGCCGCGATGCGGCATCACGTCCGCGAGTCCTATCAGATGCTGGCCCGCTCGTTCAGCACCATCTTCAGCTGAGCCGTCGGAATCGAATTCCGTTGGTGCGCAGTGGCATCAATGTTCTACATTGCTCTTGACATGCTGCAGAGAAATGTAGAATAGTCAGGCGGGTGATGTCAGAGCTGTTCGCTCCGGTTGATGTGGCTACCCGCACGGCATCCGACGGTGGGCTCGTCATTGCCTCCGGGCAACGGCTGGCGCCCCACCCGAGCAGCGTTCTCGACTCGTTCTTTCAGGGTTGCGATGCGCACCCCGACCGGGTGCTGGCCGCCGAGCGACGCGACGGCTCCTGGGCGACGTGCACGTGGGGGCACGCCGGGGTTCGGGTAAAGCGCCTCGCGCAAGGGCTCCTGGACCATCACGTCGCCGGCCATCCAGTGATGATCCTGTCGCACAACAGCATTGCTCATCTGCTCGTCACGCTCGCGGCGTATGCGATCGGAAGCCCGGTGGTTCCGGTCAGCGTCGCGTACTCGTTGCTCAGCAAGGAGCACCGCGAGTTGCGCGCGATCGCACAAATCGTCGAGCCCGCCGCGGTCTTCGCCGAGAACGCTACCTACGCCGCGGCGGTCGAGGCGCTCGGCGCGGTGAACCTGACCGTCAGCGCGGACAGCACCGGAACGGACTTGACGCCGCTGGCGCGGCTCGAGGCAGAACCCACGCACGCGATCGCTGAACGGATCGGCCAGATCGATGCGAACTCGATCGCCAAGATCATGTTCACGTCGGGATCGACAGGCAGGCCGAAGGGGGTGGTCAACCACCACGGCATGCTGGCGGCGAATCAACAACAGATGCGACAGGTTTGGCCGTTTCTGGCCGACGAGCCACCCATCCTCGCGGATTGGCTGCCGTGGAGCCACACCTTCGGCGGCAACCACAACGTCAACATGGTCTTGGTCAACGGGGGCAGCCTGTGGATCGACGACGGCAAACCGACGCCTCAGATGATCGAACGGACGGTCCGCAACGTCGCCGACGTCAGGCCGTCCATCCACTTCAACGTGCCCGGGGCTACGCCGCGCTGGTGCCGATTCTCGAGCGTGACGCCGACTTCGCCAGCCGCTTCCTGTCGAGGCTGCGGCTGGCGTTCTTCGCCTCTTCCGGTCTGCCGCAGCAACTGTGGGACCGTCTCCAGGCGCTGGCTGCCCTGCACGGGTCCGAGATGCGGATAACCACCTCGTGGGGGATGACCGAGACAGCACCCGCAGCGACGACAGCGCACTTCGCGCTGTCGCGCAGCGACTCGATCGGCGTGCCCCTACCGGGTGTCGAGTTGAAGCTGGTGCGCCGTGAAGGAAAGCAGGAGTTGTTCGTCCGCGGGCCGAACGTCACGACCGGCTTCTACAAGCGGCCCGACCTCGACCGGGAAACGTTCGACACCGAGGGATTCCTCGGCACCGGTGACGCGGTGCGCCTGGTCGACCCCGCCGATCCCGGCGAAGGGCTGCTGTTCGACGGCCGGATAGCCGAAGACTTCAAGTTGGCCAGTGGAACCTTCGTCAGCGTAGGCACGCTGCGGACAAAGCTCATCTCGATGTCCCACGGGGTGATCCAGGACGCGGTGATATGTGGCCACGGCGGTGATTTCGTCAGTGCATTGGTGTGGGTGCATCCCGATTACGCGCACCAAATCGCAGACGACGGAACACCGGACGACGGCCTGCACAAGGATCTGGCCGCCGGCTTGAACCGGCTGGCCGACCTCGGTGGGGGTGCCACTCAGCGAGTGGAGCGACTCCTGATCCTCACCGACCCGGCCCGCCTGGACGCGGGGGAGATCACCGACAAGGGATATATCAACCAGCGAGCGGTACGCGAAAAGCGGGCCGACCTGGTTGCCGAGCTGACCGGGGTCGCACCGTCGGCTCGCACCGTCACCCGGTCATGACATCGACTGCGTCTCCAGCTCCGTCCAGTACCTCTGGGCCGAGCCGTGCCACTCGTCGTGACGTCGATGAAACAGCGCTGCGGCCGCCGGACCCGGCCAGTCGTGATCGAGTAGCTCGCGGGGCAGGGCAGGATCCAGGAACGGGAAGCGCCGCCACGCATGAACCAACCGCACCTGCGCCTGAAACGCCTTGATCGGTGTGCCGGCGCGCAGCTTGCCGAAGGTATTGAGAAAGTCCGCGTAGCACTTTTCGACCTCGGCCAGGTTCCACGCGTCGGCAATCAACGACTCGGTCTTGCCGATGGCGGCGAGCCTTCCGGTCCAGGCGAATGCCCGCCCCTCGAGACCGAGTTCGTCGATGATCGCCGCGACTTCGCCGACCTTGCTGACGTCGGGAAGAATCCAGATCCCCGGGCTGGGGGAACCCATTCCCAGCCAGGTGAGCCGCGTGCGCAGCCGGTGGCGCAGTTGCCGCTGCGTCTCCGGGATGCCGACGGAGAGGACGAGCCATTCGCCGTCCCACGCGGGCGTGTCTCGCAGAAAGCCGTAGATGCGTCGAGCGCCTTCGGTCAGCAGGCGAGTGCCGTCCTGCGTGATGTGCCACGACACCCGGCGGCCCGACTTCTCGGACTCCAGCACTCCGTGTGCGGCCGACCGTGCGATCGCCTGCCGGGCGGCCTTCTCCTCGACGCCCAGGACACCCAGGGCCGACACCAGGGTCGCCGTCCACACCGGCACTCCACGCGGGTGCACGAACTCGCCCAGGATCGTGAGCAGCAGGCTTCGCGCGCTCGATCCCACTTCCCGGCGCTGTGCCGCGGGGCGCGAAGCGTTGTCCCCAGCGAGGTTATCGGCCGTGGTCATGGGCCCATCCTCTCATGCGACGAGCCGCAGGCCCTGAGGTAGATCGCGGCGCGAACGCGGGCCCGCACCAAAAGAATCGTGCTACAGACATATACAGTTACGTCTGAAATATGTAGAGTATTGTCTGTCCGATCGGCCGGCTCTGGAGGGCTGCCTGCTCATGATCAACACGCTGCCGAGCTACGTTTGCGGACACTGGCGGTCCGCCACCGGTGACACCAGCATCGTGCGGGATGCCGCGACAGGGGACGTCATTACCCGGGTATCCGCCGAACCCCTGGACTACGACGGCATTCTCGACTACGCACGCAACGTCGGCGGGTCGGCGTTGCGCCCGCTGACCTTCGTAGAGCGCGCGAGCATGCTCAAGGCTCTCGCCGCCCATCTGTCGGCGAAAATCGATGACTTCACCGAGGTTTCGCTGCGAACGGGTGCGACGAGACGCGACTCCGCGGTCGATATCGACGGCGGTGTCGGCGTGTTGTTCGTCTACGCGAGTAAAGGTCTCAAAGAGCTTCCAGACGAGCACGTCCTCTGTGACGGCGAATTCGAATTCGTCGGAAAATCCGACAGCTTCGGTGTCCAACACATCATGACCCCGTTGCTCGGGGCGTCGGTGCAGATCAACGCGTTCAACTTCCCCGTATGGGGCTTCCTCGAGAAGTTCGCGCCAGCCTTTCTCGCCGGGGTGCCCAGCGTGGTCAAACCCGCCAGGCAGACCGCCTACCTCACCGAGATGGTGGTGCGCGAAATCGTTGCATCCGAATTGGTTCCGGAAGGCGCGCTGCAGCTCGTGTGCGCCGCACCCGATGGCTTGCTCGACTCGTTGACCGGACAGGACGTGCTCGGCGTGACCGGTTCACACGCGACGGCGACGGCCCTGCGCAATCATCCATCGGTCATCGGCCGCGGCGTGCGATTCTCCGCCGAGGCCGACTCCCTCAACAGCAGCGTTCTCGGCGCGGATGTGTCGGTGAACAGCCCAGAGTTCGACATCTTCGTCCGAGCGCTGGTCAAGGAAATGACCCAGAAGGCGGGCCAGAAGTGCACGGCCATCCGACGCGCATTTGTCCCGCGGGCCCTCATCGACGAGGTGGAACAGGCTGCCACAGGGCGTCTCTCGGCCGCCATTGTCGGCGATCCCCGAGACGGCACCGTGACGATGGGCCCGCTTGTCAGCCAGGGCCAACGCGACGATGTGCGCAGAGCGGTCGCCAAGCTGGCCAACGCCGGACGCCTCGTCTTCGGGTCCATCGATCCGGTGATGGGTCAGTTCTCGTCGACGGCTGATCTGGAGCGCGGCGCCTACCTGGCTCCCGTGCTGCTGCGCTTCGACGACGCCGCGGTGGCCACAGCGCATTCGATCGAAGCGTTCGGGCCGGTGGCGTCGCTGCTGCCCTACGACGACCTCGGCGATGCGATCTCGAATGTGGCGCGTGGCGAGGGCAGCCTTGTCGCATCCGTCGTGACGGCGGACGCCGACATCGCAAGCGCCGCGGTAGCCGGGCTGGCCCCGTGGCACGGCCGGCTGCTGGTGGTGAACCGGGACAACGCCGTTGACAGCACCGGACACGGCGCGGCCATCCCGCATGCCGTGCACGGCGGGCCGGGCCGGGCCGGTGGCGGTGAGGAACTCGGGGGCCTACGCAGCCTCCCACGTTACCTGCAGCGGACCGCCGTCCAAACCGGTCCGGGGTTCGTCGACCGGATCTGGAGACGTTGATGCCCAGCAACGCTGGCCTGGCAGAGGGAGCGGAACATGGACGAGTTGACGCTTGACCACGCAATCGCGGTCACGACAAAGGTGCTCGAAGCGGCCGAAAAGACAAGCGCCACAGTCGCTGTCGTGGTCGTCGACGCCACTGCGAACCCGGTTGTGAGCGTCAGGCCACCCGGGGTCGCAGCGCTGGTGGAATCGGCGGCCCGGCGCAAGGCGGCGGCGGCCGCATTCGGTGCCCCGACGGACACGCTGGCCGAAATGTTCGGGGGTGATCCGCTTCTTGCCGGCGTCTTCGCGGGGTCTCCCGACGTGCTGGTGCTGCCCGGTGGCTTTCCCCTCGCCGGCGCAAACGGGATATGTGGTGCGGTCGGCATCGCCGGTGGCCACTACTCGGCGGACCAGGCCATCGGCGAGGACGCCCTCGGCGATCTCAGAGCTACTACATAAGACAAACGAATCACAAAACACCTGTAGTATATTGTGACCCGATCGAGGGAGGACGTCGTGACGACCGATCAGCCGCCGACAGGCGCAGCACCGCTCCCGGCGGAGCCGCTGAGCAGAATCGACTACAGCCAACGGATTCCGAACAATGTGAACCTGTCGGAGGACCGTCGGCTACAGCGGGCATTGGAAGGATGGCAGCCCAAGTTTCTGGACTGGTGGCAGTCGCTCGGGCCGGAACTCCCGACCAAGGATGTCTACCTGCGCACCGCGGTCGCGGTCGGGCGGGACGGCTGGGCGCACTTCGACCACGTGCCGATGGAGCAGTACCGCTGGGGCATCTTCCTCGCCGAACGCGACGGTGACCGCAAAATCGGATTCGGTAAGCACAAGGGCGAGGCGGCCTGGCAGGAAGTGCCCGGCGAGTACCGCGCCGAGCTGATGCGCCTGATCATCGTGCAAGGTGACACCGAGCCGGCATCGGTCGAGCAGCAGCGCATCCTCGGCCGATGCGCACCCAGCATCTACGATCTGCGAAACCTGTTCCAGGTCAACGTCGAAGAGGGCCGCCACCTCTGGGCGATGGTGTATCTGCTGCACGCGTATTTCGGCCGGGACGGCAGGCACGAAGCCGAACAGCTTCTCAAGCGGCACTCCGGTGATGTGAACACGCCGCGAATCCTCGGGGCGTTCAACGAGAAGACCACGGACTGGCTGCAGTTCTTCATGTTCACCTACTTCACCGACCGCGACGGCAAATATCAGCTCGGGACGCTCAAGGAATCAGCGTTCGATCCCCTGGCACGAACCTGCGAGTTCATGCTCAAGGAGGAAGCCCACCACATGTTCGTGGGGACCACCGGGGTGCAACGCACGGTCGAGCGCGCCGCGGAGTTGATGGCGGCGCACGACACCGAAGACATCTTCGAACACGGTGGCATTCCGGTCTCCGTCATCCAGAAGTACCTGAACGCCCAATTCTCGGTATCGCTGGACCTTTTCGGATCCGAACAGTCCAGCAACGCCGCCGCCTACTACACCGGCGGGCTCAAGGGACGCTGGCAGGAAGGTCGCCGCAAAGACGACCACCTCCTCGCGGACGCCACCTACCCGGTACGAACGGTGACCGACGGCCGCATCGTCGAGGAACCGGTGCCCTATCTCACGGCGCTCAACCTCGACCTTCGCGACGAGTACGTCGCCGACTGCCGAAACGGCGTCCGGCGATGGAACCAGGCGCTGGAGAACGCGGGCCTCGACGCGCGGCTGGTGCTCCCACACGAGGGCTTCAACCGCAGAATCGGCAATTACGCCGGTCACTACGTCTCCCCGGAGGGCCAGGTGTTGACCGAGGCGGAGTGGCATCGCCGGGCCGACGACTGGCTTCCGACCGACGAGGACCGGGCACGGGTCGCCGCCCTGATGGTGCCGCACTACAGACCCGGCGAGTTCGCCGGATGGATCGCGCCGCCGAAGACCGGAATCAACGATCAGCCGGTCGAATTCGACTACGTCCATCTTCGTGAAGAAGCCCTGGCTTGAGGAGAAAGTGATGACCGCTGCCACAACGGCACCGTCGACCGCGGCTGATAGGCCGGCCGTCTCGTTTTCGACCGAACCATCTCGGTACCGACACTGGCGGTTGGAGATCGACGGACCGGTCGCGACGCTCACGCTCGACGTCGACCCGCACGGCGGGCTCGTCGGTGGCTACGAGCTGAAGATGAACTCGTACGACCTGGGCGTGGACATCGAACTGTACGACGCGGTCCAGCGGCTGAGGTTCGAGCATCCGGAGGTCAAATCCGTCGTCGTGACCGGTGGAATGGACCGGATGTTCTGCGCGGGAGCCAACATCCGGATGCTCGCGCAGTCGCCCCACACGTGGAAGGTGAACTTCTGCAAGTTCACCAACGAGACCCGCAACGGGATCGAGGACGCATCCGAGTGCTCGGGCCAGACGTACATCGCTGCGCTAAACGGCACCGCGGCGGGCGGTGGTTACGAGTTGGCGCTGGCCTGCGAGCAGATCGTCCTGGTCGACGACGGGTCGTCCGCGGTGTCGCTGCCCGAGGTTCCGCTGCTCGGTGTCCTTCCCGGCACCGGCGGATTGACCCGCGTCGTCGAGAAACGCAAGGTACGTAAGGACCGAGCCGACGCGTTCGCGACGAAATCCGAAGGGGTTCGGGGGGATACCGCGGTCGAGTGGTGCCTGATCGACGAGACGGTCGCCCCTGCGCAGTTCGACGCGCGGGTTCGTGCGCTGGCCGAGCAGGCTGCCCAACGGTCATCTCGCCCCGACGCCGCCACAGGCATCACCCTGACCGCCTTACCGCGGCTGATCACCGACGATGCGATCGTGTACCGCCACGTTCGGGCGACGCTGGACCGGGCGGACCGGCGCGTCGAGATCGTGGTGTCAGCGCCGGATTCAGCGCCACCACCCGACGCGGCCGGAGTCCTGTCCCAAGGTGAGAACTACTACCCGATGGCACTCACCCGCGAGCTGGACGACCTGATTCTGCACCTGCGGACCAACGAGATCGACTTGGGGACATGGGTGTTCCGGGTGGTCGGCTCTCATAACACCGTTCGAAAGTATGACCGGCAGCTTCGCGAGCTCGCCGACGACTGGTTCGTCAACGAGGTGATCCACTACTACAAGCGCACGCTCAAGCGGCTGGACGTGACGAGCCGCAGCATCTTCGCGGTGATCGAGCCCGACAGCGCATACCTCGGCTTCCTGCTGGAGCTGGCACTGGCGAGCGATCGCCAGTACATGCTCGAGGGAATCTACGAGGATGTCGATCCCAGCGCGGCACCGGCCGCGCTCGAGGTGACCGCGTCGAACTTCGGCCCGTACCCGATGGCCAACGGGCTGACACGGCTGCAGTCACGCTTCTACGGCGATCCCGAAGCCCTCGCCGCCGTCGCGGACCGCAAGGACGAACCCTTGCTCGCCGAGGACGCAGGTTCGCTCGGCTTGGTCACCTCGGTTCTCGATGACATCGATTTCGCCGAGGAACTGCGCATCGTGCTCGAGGAGCGGGCCGCGCTTTCGCCGGACGCGTTGACCGGCATGGAAGCCAATCATCGGTTCGTCGGCCCGGAGACCCAGGAGTCGAAGATCTTCGGACGCCTCAGCGCCTGGCAGAACTGGATCTTCGTGCGGCCCAACGCCGCAGGCCCCGAGGGCGCGCTGAGGCGCTACGGCACCGGCGCGCGCGCGAGCTTTGACGTCGGGCGGGTATGACCGCCATGGACGTCGATTTCTTCAACGCCGCCGACTTCCTGGTGCACCGGCGGGTACGCGAGGGAATCGGTGGCAAGGTCGCGCTGATCGGCTCGCGCACCCGCACGTATGAACAGCTCTCAGATGACGTGGCGCGGCTCGCCGGGGGGCTGCGGGCACTCGGGCTGCAACCGGGCGACCGGGTCGCGATGGTGATGAGCGACGACGTCGAGCTGGCCGCGACGATCCTGGCCGCCTTCCACGCCGGGCTGATCGCGGTGCCGATGTCGACGATGCTGACCAGCGGGGAACTCGGGCAGATCATTCAAGACTCGGGCGCACGGATGGTCGTGGCCACCGAGGAACATGTCGACACGGTGTTGTCCGGCATCGAATCCGGCGGTGTGGTCGGCCATCTCGTCATCGCCGGCGACCAGGTGCCACCCGCCACCGTCCGCGCCGACCTGCGCGTGCACCGCTGGGCAGACCTGTTCGGCGACCCGCAGACACCCGCGGTGACCGACGACGATTCCAGTGCGCTGTGGCTCTACACCTCGGGCACCACCGGTAAACCGAAGGCGGCGATGCACAGGCACGCCAACATCCGCCACGTGTATGACACCTACGGGCGGCGAACCCTGGGTGTCCGGCGCGAGGACCGGTGCCTGTCGGTGGCGAAGATGTTCTTCGCGTACGGGATCGGAAACAGCCTGTTCTTTCCGCTCGCGGCGGGCGGCACCACGATCTTGCAGCCACTGCGCCCGACACCGGACTCGATGTGCGAGCGGTTGACGGCGACCGCGCCCAGCCTGTTCTTCGCGGTGCCCACGTTCTACTCCAGCCTGGCGCAGTCCGCGCTGCCCGATGACGCTTTCGAATCGGTGCGCCTGTGTGTTTCGGCGGGCGAGGTGCTGCCGGTGGCCGTGCACAGTCAATTCAAGGACCGGTTCGGCGTCGACATCCTCGACGGCATCGGCTCCACCGAAGCGCTGCACATCTTCTTGTCCAACCGGCCCGACGACATTCGGCCGGGCACCACCGGAAAACCGGTTTTCGGCTATCAAATCGAGGTCCGCAACGGCGAAGGAAGCGCGGTCACGCCCGGGGTACCCGGTGACCTGTACGTCTGCGGCGAGTCGATCGCCGCCGGCTACTGGCAACGGCCCGAGGCCAATCAAGCCGTCTTCCAAGGCGGATGGCTTCGAACGGGGGACACGTATGTCGTCGACGAGTCCGGCTACTACCACTGCCTGGGCCGCTCCAACGACCTGCTGAAGGCCGGTGGAATCTGGGTGTCCCCGACTGAAGTCGAGGGCCGCCTGCTGGCGCACCCGGCGGTCGCCGAAGCCGCGGTCGTGGGCGCCCCCGGCGGCGACGGCATCGAGAAGCCGGTGGCACTGGTTGTCCGCAGCCCCGGCCACGAGGTCGGCGCGGGCGAACTGATCGACTGGTGCCGCGCGGATCTCGCCGCCTTCAAGGCGCCGAGAGTCGTCGAATTCGTCACCGAGTTGCCCAAGACCGCGACGGGCAAGCTGCAGCGCTACCGCGTGCGGGAGATGCTGGCCGAGATCATGGCGCCGCGGGTTGCACAGTGAGGAACCTCGTCGTCGACCTGCTCATCGTCGGCGCCGGCCCGGTGGGTCTGTACGGTGCCTACTACGCCGGCGTCCGTGGGCTTCGCACCGCCGTCATCGACTCGTCGACCGAACTCGGCGGGCAGATCACCGCGATGTACCCGGAGAAGCTGATCTTTGACGTCGCAGGCTTTCCCGCCGTCAGGGGCCGCGAACTCGTCGCGGCTTTGGTCGAGCAAGCCGCCACCGCCGATGCCACCTACCTGTTGGGTCAGGAAGCCCGAGAGGTCACCACCGATCCCGACGGCAGGCACCTCGTCACGACCAGCGCCGGAGATGAGATCCGTTGCGGGGCCGTGGTGATCACCGCAGGCATCGGGGCGTTCGCGCCGCGGAAGCTGCCTGTGGGGGAGGACTACCTCGGCAGCGGGCTGGCCTACTTCGTGCCCGACCCGGCGCCGTACGGAGACGCCGACGTGGTCATCGTCGGCGGCGGTGACTCCGCGCTCGACTGGGCGCTGATGCTCGAGCAGGTCGCCGCGTCGGTCACCGTCGTGCACCGGCGCAACACCTTCCGCGCGCACGCGGCCACCGTGACGCAGGTCGAGAAATCGAGGGTGAACCTGGTTCGGGATGCCGAGGTCCGCTCGATCGGAGGCAACGGCGCAATCACCGATGTGGACGTTGCCATCAAAGGGGACAGCGATATCCGTCGGCTGCCCTGCCAGCGGGTGGTCGCCGCGCTCGGGTTCATCGCCAACATCGGGCCGTTGCGGAACTGGGGACTGACGCTGCGGGACAACCGGCACATCGTCGTGGACTGCGCGATGCGTACCGGGCGCCCCGGCATCTACGCCGCCGGCGACATCGTCGACTACGACGGCAAAGTCAGGCTCATCTCCTGTGGGTTCGGCGAGGTGGCCACGGCGGTGAACAACGCCGCCGTACACATCCACCCCGACGCGCAGCTCTTCCCCGGACACTCCACCGACGATCCGGACGGCAGGCCATGCCGTACGTGATCGGCAGTCCCTGCATCGATGTGATGGACCGCTCCTGCATCGAGGAGTGCCCGGTGGACTGCATCTACGAAGGGGAGCGCAAGCTCTACATCAACCCCACCGAGTGCATCGACTGCGGGGCCTGCGAACCGGTCTGTCCGGTCGAGGCCATCAGCCAGGACCGGCGGATGCCAGAGGAGGACGCCGAGTTCGTCGAGGACAACCAGCGATTCTTCACCGCGGTGCTGCCCGGCCGTGACGAACCCATCGGCTCGCCGGGTGGCGCCAGCCAGCTCGGACCCGTCGGCGTGGACACCGCACTCGTCGCGCAGCGACGGCCGTCACTCGCCTGACTGACCTGCTCAACTCTTGACAGCGATCCGTTCGCCACTTTATTGTCAGACAATCTCGTTATATAAGGCAATATTGTCAGACAATCCTGGGGAGTGAGCTCGGGCCAATGGGAATATTCCGCGCCGGCGGCCTGATCGAACAGCTCAGGGCGGAGGGGCTGATCGTGTCGTGAGCGCCCCGCAGGCCCTGCGCAACCTCCTCGATGAGGGCGCCGTCCTTGCCGGCTCCTGCTACGACGGGCTGTCGGCTGCGGTGCTGTGCGAGGCGGCACGAGCCGTGCTGGCCAGCCGAAGCGACGAGCCGCTGCAGGGCCTCGGGTTGTCACCGATGGCCTTGTTCGAGCTCGTCGGCATCAGAGAGTGGGATGCGTTCCAGTCGGTGTTGACCGCCGATGCCCGAAAGCCGGTGTGACGCGGCGGGCTAGACGACGCGCTTGCCGCGGCGCGCGCGCATCCGCATGTCCCACAGATACAGCTGGTAGCCCAGCAGCCACACCTCGCGCGGCACCACACGATCGGTGATGCGCAGCACGGTCAGCAGCCGATCGAAGAGCCGCTGGTGGCTCGCGGTCCAGCGCAGCTTCATGTGCTCGCGAAACTCCGGGGGCAGAAAGCCCGTCGTCGCGAACAGGTTGAACCGGCCCGCGAGCAACCGCAACGGCGCAGGCAGCATCGCCATCGCGGCGACACCGTGCAGGTGTGCGCGCACCGGCTCGTCGATGCGCAACTCGTCCAGCGACCGCTTCCAGTACTCCTCGAACGCGGCCCGGTCAGGCGGCCACATATCCGCGCGGACCTGCAGGGTGGTGCCGAGTTTTCGGGCGTCCCGGTAGATCGCGTCGGCCGCCTCGTCGTCGAGGGGGCCGTACAGGAACTCGTGTTGATCGACGTAGTAGCGATACAGGCAGGCGGCGACCCACAGCTGCAGCCGCGGGTCGAACGCCTTGTAGGACACCGGGCTTGAGTCGGTGGACCGAACCATCGCGTGTACCCGGTCGACTTCGCGGCGGATCAGCTCGCGGTCGGCCTGCGTCCCCATCGTCGCGACGGCCAGGTATGTGCCGGTGGTGCGGGCGCGTTTGAACGGGCGCTTGTAGACGTTGCCGGAGTCCACCGGGCTCTCCAACACGCCGTAGCCCACTCCGGGCAACGCCAACTGCATGATCACGTTGGCCGCGGGCAGCAACGCCGCCGCGGGGTTGATCAGATCGATGACCCGGCGCGGTTGCCGCGGTGGCCCCAGCTTCATGACTTCGAGTAGACCATTTTGTGAGACGCTCCCGAAGTGTTTGCGTCGACAACGTGCGCGCGCGCCGGGGGGCTCGCGGCAGGCTGCGTCGCCGACGCGGTGCTGGGGGATCCGCGTCGTGGGCATCCGGTGGCGGTGTTCGGCCGCGGTGCGGCGGCCTTGGAGCGCCTGACATACGCCGACTCGCGCGCCGCGGGCGCACTGCACACCGGTGTGCTGCTGGCCGGTCTCGGCGTGGTGGGCCTGGCCGCGGACCGCGCCGGTGCGCGCCGCGGCCCGATCGCCCGCGCGGTGGTGACGGCGTGCGCGACGTTCGTCGCGCTCGGGGGCACGTCGCTGGGCAGAACCGGCGCCTTGATGGCCGACCATCTGAGCGCCGGCAACCTGGACGCGGCCCGGCGCCTGCTGCCGTCGCTGTGCGGACGCGATCCCGCGGTGCTCGACGCAGCCGGGCTGACCAGGGCCGCCGTGGAGTCGGTCGCCGAGAACACCTCCGACGCACAGGTGGCGCCGCTGTGGTGGGCCGCGGCTGGCGGGGTGCCCGCGGTGCTGGCCTACCGCGGGGTCAACACGCTCGACGCGATGATCGGCAACCGGTCTGTGCGATACGCCCGATTCGGTTGGGCGGCAGCGCGGTTCGACGACATCGCCAACTATCTTCCGGCGCGTGCGACGGCGATGCTGGTGGCGGTGTGCGCACCGCTGGTCGGGGGATCACCGGCCGCCGCGTTGTGTGCCTGGCGGCGCGACGCGGCCCGCCATCCCAGCCCGAACGCGGGCGTGGTCGAGGCGGCCTTCGCCGGTGCGCTCGGCGTCCGGTTGGGCGGACCCACCCAGTACGCGCATCAACTCGAGATCCGGCCGACGCTCGGGGAGGGCCCGCCACCGCAGGTTCACGACCTCGTGCGGGCGGTGCGGCTGTCGCGGGCCGTGCAGGTGGTCGCCGCGGTCGTCGCGTGCGGTTTCAGCGCCGTCGGCCGTAACGGTCGGCGAGCTTGTCCTCGGTGCTGACGGGCGCATCCGGGGCGGCGGCCGCGGCGTCCTGCGCGGCCTTCTCCCGGCGACGTTGACGTAGCTCGGCGTACACGAAATACCCGAGGCCCAGCGGGGCGATGATGCCGAAGGTGATCCACTGGATGCCGTAGGACAGAAACGGCCCGGCATCCAGATGGGGTAGGGCGAGTTCACCCAACCCGCCGGGCTGATCGCCGGTGAGCTGCAGGTACGAGCCCGCCAGCGGGACGCCGGTGAGCTGCGAGATCTGCTCGATGTTGATCGAGTACACCTGCTCCGTCCCGTCCTGTCGCATGGGCTCCTTGCCGCGTGCCAGGCCCTCCGAGTCGCGCAACCGGGCCACGATCGTCACCTCGCCGTCGGGGACTGCCGCGATCTCCGGTACCCGCGACCCGTCGACGGGGCGCACGTAGCCCCGGTTGACCAGCACGGTCGGACCGTCGTCGACCGCGAACGGCACCAACACCTCGAACGCCGGTTCACCTTCGACCACCCGCAGCCGCGCCAGCACCTGACCTTCGGGCAGATAGTGTCCGGTGGCCGTGACGAGCCGCCACTGCGCCTCGGGCGCCGCCGAATCCTGCTTCGGCAGCACCGATGTCACCGGCACGGGGTCGGCCTGCAACGACTGCGCGATCTGGGCGTTCTCGCGTGAGGTCTTGGTGTTCTTCCCGAGCTGCCACGGCGCGAGCACCGTGAAGCACAGGTAGGTGAATGCCAGCACCACGACGAACAGGGCCAGCCACGACGGCCGCAGCAGAAACGCCCAACGTCGCATCAGCTCGCGATCCCCCTGGCGGTCAGTTGTTCGTCCACCCACGCGTGCAGGCCGGGCAGGGCCGTCTCGATGACCCGGAGCACCTCTTCGAAGTCGTCGTGATCGCCGTAGTAGGGATCTTCCACGTCGAGTGCGTGCGCGCCCGACCGCGGATCGAACGACCGCAGCATCCGGATCCGTTCGTGGGGCACTCCGAGTTCGCGCAGGATCCGGACGTGGTTGCGCCCCAGCGCGACGACCAGATCAGCCGACATGTGAAAGTCGTCGACCTGAGCGGCGCGGTGCGCGGTGGGGTAGCCGTGCGCGCGCAACACGTGGGTGGCCCGCCGGTCCGCGGGCGCACCGGCATGCCAGCCGCCGGTTCCCGCGCTGGTCACCCGGACCGCTTCGGCAAGGCCACGTTCGCTCATCTGGTGGGCGAACATCTTCTCCGCCATCGGTGACCGGCAGATGTTGCCGGAACAGATGAACGTCACGTGCAGCAGGTCAGACACCGAGCACCTCACGCAGCTCTTCGACGGTGGCCACGTGGGCCAGCACGGCCGGGCTGTCGGGATCGTCGAAGTCGCCCCGTCCGTAACCCCATCCGACCACGACGGTGTCGATGCCGTGCGCGGCGGCGCCCTCCACGTCGTGGGAGCGGTCGCCGACCATCAGGACGCGTTCGGGCAGCGGCGCCAACTGCGTCACCGCATGCGCGACCACATCGGCTTTCAGGGCCCGTGAGCCGTCGACGCTGGCGCCGGCGATCACCTCGAAGTGATCGTCGAGGCCGAAATGGGCCAGGATGCGCTGCGCCGTCGGCTCGGCCTTGGAGGTCGCCACCGCCAGCCGCACCCCGGCGGCCCGCAGGTCGGCCAGCAGCGCGGCGATGCCGTCGAACACCCGGTTCATCGCCCAGCCGCGGGCCCGGTAGTCGGACCGGTAGGCGGCGATCGCGGCGTCGGTGCGCTCGCCCAGCCCCATCTCCTGCAGCGTGTGATGCATCGGCGCGCCGACCACCATGCCGGCCAGGTCGCCGTCGGGCACATCGGCGCCCACCGAGCTCAGCGCGTGGCGAAAGCTCGAGACGATGCCCTGAGCCGAATCGGTCAGGGTGCCATCCAGGTCGAAGATCACCAGGTGCGGGCGGGTCCCCGCAGCGGTGCGGGCCAACATGTCGGTCACGCCACCATTCTCCCCGATCGCAGAACCCCGTTGTCCGGCGCACTAGGGTCGTGTTGTGGCGAGTCCTTTCCTGGGAGAGATGCGCGCGGGCGCCCGCTACCACGGCGATCAGGCCGCGGCCCCCGGCATGCTGGACTTCGCCGTGAACGTCCGCGCCGACCAGCCCCCTGCCTGGCTCGTCGACCGCCTGGCGGCGCGCTTGGCAGATCTCGCTCGCTATCCCAGCGGCGCCGACGAGCAGCGCGCGGCCGCCGCGGTCGCGGCCCGGCACCACCGCAGCATCGACGAGGTTGTGCTGCTCGCCGGGGCGGCCGAGGGTTTCGCGCTGCTGGCCAATCTGCGGCCGCGGCTGGCGGCGCTGATCCAGCCGTCGTTCACCGAGCCCGAAGCCGTGTTGACCGCGGCAGCGGTGCCGTTCGAGCACGTCGTGCTCGCCCCACCGTTCGGCCTGTCCGCTGCCCTGGTGCCCGACGACGCCGACCTGGTGATCGTTGCGAACCCGACCAATCCCACGTCGGTGCTGCACGCCCGCGAGCAGGTGCTGGGGTTGCGCCGCCCGGGCCGCATCGTGGTGGTCGACGAGGCGTTCGCCGATGCGGTGCCGGGGGAGCCGGCGTCGCTGGCGGGCCAGTCGCTACCCGACGTGGTGGTGCTGCGCAGCCTGACCAAGACGTGGGCGCTGGCCGGGCTGCGCGTCGGCTACGCGCTGGGCCCGCCCGACGTGCTCGACCGGATGACGGCACGGCGTCCGCACTGGCCCCTCGGCACGCTGCAGCTCGAGGCGATCACCGCGTGCAGCTCGTCCGAGGCGGTCGCCGAAGCCGAGCGGGGGGCCCGCCGGCTTGTCGGGCTGCGCACCGAGATGGTGGCCGGTTTGGCTAGCATCGGCGTCAATGTCGTCGACGGCTGCGCCCCGTTCGTGCTGATCTCGGTCGGAGATGCAGCGTTGATGCGAAAACATCTGTACAGCAGAGGAATTGCCGTGCGTCGCTGCGACACGTTCGTTGGGCTGGAAGGTCAATACCTGCGTGTGGCGGTGCGCCCCGAGTGGCCGGTGCTGGTCGACGCGATGGCCGAGGTGCTGGGATGAGCGTGCGGCTGGCCGACATCATCGACGTGCTCGAGGCGGCCTATCCGGCCGCGCTGGCACAGGCCTGGGATTCGGTGGGCCTGGTGTGCGGCGATCCCGGGGAGACGGTCGAGGCCGTCACCGTCGCGGTCGACGCGACCGCCGCCGTCGTCGCCGAAGTGCCCGAGGGCGGCCTGCTGCTCGCGCACCACCCGCTGCTGCTGCGCGGCGTCGACACCGTGGCCGCCGACACCGCCAAAGGCGCCCTGATCCACCAGATGATCCGGACCCGGCGGTCCCTGTTCACCGCGCACACCAACGCCGATGCCGCCTCACCGGGGGTGTCCGACGCGCTGGCGCAGGCGCTGGACCTCACCGTCGAAGAAGTGCTCGCGCCCATCCCCGCCGGGCCCGAGCTGGACAAGTGGGTGGTGTTCGTCCCCGTCGACGCCGCCGACGCGGTGCGCCGGGCGATGTTCGACGCCGGGGCCGGGCAGATCGGCGATTATTCGCACTGCAGTTGGAGCGTGACGGGCACCGGGCAGTTCCTGCCTCACGACGGCGCCACACCCGCGATCGGCAGCGTGGGCACCGTCGAGCGAGTGTCCGAGGATCGGGTGGAGGTGATCGCCCCCGCCCGCCGGCGCCCCCACGTGCTCGCCGCGCTGCGCTCGGCGCACCCCTATGAGGAACCGGCGTTCGACATCTTCAGTCTGGCACCCGTGCCGGGAAACGTCGGTCTCGGCCGGGTCGGTGTGTTGGCGGCGCCGGAGCCGTTGGCTGCGTTCGTCTCTCGCGTGCACGACGCGCTGCCCACAACGTCGTGGGGTGTGCGAGCCTGCGGGAACTCCGACACCGAGGTGTCGCGGGTCGCGGTGTGCGGAGGCGCGGGCGACTCGCTGCTCGACGTGGTGGCGGGCACCGACGTGCAGGCCTACGTCACCGCCGACCTGCGCCACCACCCCGCCGACGAACATTCGCGCGCCTCCGACGTGGCGCTGATCGACGTGGCGCACTGGGCCAGCGAGTACCCGTGGTGTCACCAGGCCGCAGACCTGCTGCGAGACCATTTCGGCGACGCGCTCACCGTGCGGGTATCGGCGATCCGAACCGATCCCTGGAATGTCGAGAGAACGAGTCATGAAAGCTGAAGTAGTCCAACAACGTTCGCTGCTCGAACTGGCTGAACTCGACGCCGGGTTGACCCGGCTCGAGCACCGCGCAAAAAACCTCGCCGAGCAGCAGCATCTGGAAGAGGTTCAGGCGAGCCTGCGCGAAGCCAACGACAAGCTGGCCGCGCTGCAGATCGCGCTCGACGACCTCGACGAGCAGATCGCCAAGTTCGAAACCGAGATCGACGGCGTCCGTCAGCGCGAGGACCGGGACCGGCGCCTGCTCGCCGACGGCAGCGTAGACGCCAAGCAGCTCACCGATTTACAACACGAGTTGCAGACCCTGGAGCGGCGTCAGGCCGCGCTGGAGGACTCGCTGCTGGAGGTGATGGAGCGGCGCGAGGACCTGCAGCGCGAGCAGCAGGACGCGCTGGCCAGGATCGACGATCTGCAGAGCAGGCTGAGTGACGCCCAGAAGGCATGCGACGCCGCCCGGGCCGAAATCGACCAGCAGCGTCACCAGAGTGTGTCGCGCCGAGACGAACTCATCTCGGGGCTGGACCCCGAACTGGTCGCGCTGTACGAGCGCCAGCGTGAGCGCAGCGGCGCGGGCGCCGGCCTGTTGCAGGGGCGGCGTTGCGGCGCGTGCCGGATCGAGATCGACAAGGGCGAGCTGGCCCGCATCTCCGCGGCCGCCGAGGACGATCTGCTGCGCTGCCCGGAGTGCGGAGCGATCCTGTTGCGGCTCACCGGAACCAGCGCGTGAAAGTCATCGTCGAGGCCGACGGTGGCGCCCGCGGCAACCCCGGACCGGCAGGCTACGGCGCGGTGGTCTGGTCGCAAGACCGCACCACGATGCTCGCCGAGATCAAGCAATCGATCGGCCACGCCACCAACAACGTCGCCGAATACCGCGGCCTGATCGCGGGTCTGGAGAAGGCGGCGGAGCTGGGCGCATCCGAGGTCGCCGTGCGCATGGACTCCAAGCTGGTGGTGGAGCAGATGTCGGGCCGTTGGCGGGTCAAGCATCCCGACCTGGCACCGCTGCATCAACGCGCCACGGCCATTTCGGCGCGGTTCGACCGGGTCACCTTCGAGTGGATTCCCCGGTCGGAGAACTCACACGCCGACCGGTTGGCCAACGAAGCGATGGACGCCGCGGGGAAGATCGACAACCCCTCGAACCCGGCCGGCGTCGCCCCGCAGGGCTCGCCGGCCGGCTGGACCGGTGCCCGCGGCGAGCCGACGCGGCTGCTGTTGCTTCGCCACGGGCAGACCGACTTCTCGGCGCAACGCCGCTATTCCGGCCGCGGCAACCCCGCGCTGACCGACATCGGCCGCCGACAGGCCGAACTCGCCGCGCAGTACCTGGCGAACAAGGGCGGCGTCGACGCCGTGATCACCTCACCACTGCAGCGCGCTTACGACACCGCGACCGCCGCGGCCAAAGCGTTGGGGCTCGACGTCGCCGTCGACGACGATCTGATCGAAACCGACTTCGGCGCATGGGAAGGACTGACCTTCGCCGAGGCGTCCGAACGCGATCCGGAGATTCACCGGCGCTGGCTGGGGGACACCTCGGTGTTGCCGCCCGGCGGGGAGAGTTTCGACGACGTCGCCAGACGTGTGCACCGCGCCCAGGACCGCCTGATCGCCGACCACGGCGGGCAGACCATTTTGGTGGTGTCGCATGTGACGCCCATCAAGACGCTGCTGCGCACGGCACTGGACGCCGGACCCGGCATCCTCTACCGGCTGCACCTCGATCTGGCGTCGCTGTCGAGCGCCGAGTTCTATCCCGACGGTAGGGCGGCCGTGCGGCTGGTCAACCAGACCGCCTACCTGTCGTCAGGCATGTAGGTGCAGCCGCTCGCCGTGCGGGCCGAAGATCGTGATGGCCTCGACGGGGCCGTCGACCGCGCCGAACCAGTGCGGCGTCCACGTTGAAAACTCCACCGCCTCACCGGGTTTGACGATGAAATCGTTCTCGCCAACGATCAGCCGCAGCCGGCCGGACAGGACGTACATCCAGTCCTGGCCCTCGTGCACGGGCAGTTCCTCGGGCGGGGTCTTGCGCCGCGCGCTGATCCGGATCTTGTAGGCGTGCAGGCCACCGGCGGGCTGGCGGGTCAGCGGCCAGTAGGTGATGCAGTGATGGGTGTGGGAGTTGGCCCGCACGCGGGGATCCGGCGCCTCGGGCTCGCGGAGCAGCTCGTCGGTGCTCACCGACAGCGCGGCGGCCAGCCGGGGGAGATGGTCCAGGGCCAGGCGCCGCTTCCCCGACTCCAGTCGGCTCAGCGTCGACACGTCGATGTTGGATCTGCCGGCCACCTCTTCCAGCGTCAGCCCGTGCTGATTGCGTAGTTCGCGCAACCTGCGCCGCACCCGGGCATCGACGCTGTCCTCATGGTTTGCCTGCATGGCAAATCAGCTTGGCATTCTGGCAGCCGGTCTGCAAGGTGGTGTCATGGATACGACATGGGAACGAGCCGTTCACTCGAGCCTCGTCGCCGACGAATACGGTCTGGCCGTTCCTGGAGGGAGCCGACATGTCAACGCTTGACGCCAAAGCACATTGGGAGGAGCGCTACGGCGAACGCGACCGGGTCTGGAGTGGACGGGTCAACGCGCGGCTCGCCGAGGTCGCCGCAGGCTTGCCACCGGGTCGAGCGCTGGATCTGGGCTGCGGAGAAGGGGCCGATGCGCTGTGGCTGGCCGAACGGGGTTGGCAGGTGGTGGGTGTCGACATCTCCGACACCGCGCTGCAGCGCGCGGCAGCCGACGCCGAAAAGCGCGGGCTGAGCGATCGGATCGAGTTTCGGCAAGCCGATCTGCCCGAGCAGTTCCCCGACGGCACGTTCGATCTGGTGTCGGCACAGTTCCTGCACTCCACGCTGCCGTTCGATCGCACGCGTGTCTTCCAGCGGGCCGCCGAGGCGATCCGTCCCGGCGGGCTGCTACTGATCGTCGACCACGGCGAGTCGCCGCCGTGGGCGTCGAAGTTGCACCATCACCACGAGTTCCCCAGCGCGGACGAGGTCGTGGCGTCGCTGAATCTGCCTGAGACGCAGTGGGAAAGGGTGCGGGTGGAATCCGCCGAGCGAGAGGCGACCGGGCCCGACGGCCAGGCGGGCCCCCTGGTCGACAACATCATCTTGCTGCGGCGACGAGTTCGCGGCTCGTGAGGACCAGCGGCGGACCGTCGGTGATCGCGATGGTGTGTTCGCTGTGGGCGGTACGAGATCCGTCTGCCGAGCGCAGGGTCCAGCCGTCCGGGTCGTAGACGATCTTGTCCGTGCCTGCGGCGAACCACGGCTCGAGCGCGAGGGTGAGCCCGGGACGCAGCTCGAGCCCGCGTCCCGGACGGCCGACGTTGGGCACGTGCGGGTCTTCGTGCATGGTGCGGCCGAGACCATGGCCGCCGAAGTCGGTGTTCACCCGGTATCCGTAATCGGCGGCCACCGCGCCGATGGCCGCGGAGATGTCGCCGAGCCGGTTTCCCGGCAGCGCCGCGGCGATACCTGCCGAGAGGGCCCGCTCGGTGGCCTCGATGAGGCGTTGGTCTTCGGGTCGCGGCGTTCCGACGATGATGCTGCGGGCACAGTCGGCGACCCACCCGTCGATGGACACCGCGATGTCCATGCTGAGCAGATCGCCCTCGGCCAGCACGTAGTCGTGCGGCAGTCCGTGCAGCACAGCGTCGTTGACCGACAGGCAGATCACGTTGCGAAACGGCCCGCGCCCGAACGACGGTGCGTAATCCCAATAACAGGACTCGGCGCCACGTTCGGCGATCAGCTCACGGGCGCGGGCCTCGAGGTCGAGAAGGTTCACGCCCGGCCGGGCCCGTTCGGTGAGATCGTCGAGCAGTTCGGCGAGGAATGTGCCGGTGACGTCCATCGCCGCGATCTCGCGCGGTGTCTTCAACTCGACCACCAGCCCTACCTCCCCTGACCAACCAAGCGGTATGAAAATACCAGCCTAGCGCGAGTCGTCGGTATTTTCATACCGTCCGGCGGTATGCTGACCGCATGGTCCGTATTCCCCTGACCGCGGAACAACTCGCCGCCGGCAAGCGCATCGGTGAGCGGCTCCGGCAGGCCCGCGGCGGTCGAACCCTCGCCGAAGTGGCTGAAGCGGCGGCTATTTCGCCAGAGACGCTGCGCAAGATCGAGACCGGCCGGTTGCCGACGCCGGCGTTCGCCACGATCGCGGCGCTGGCGCGCGTGCTTCCCCTGTCGCTCGACGAGCTCGCCGACGTCTATCTCAGCCGCGTCGATCTTCCGCACACCGGATGAGCCGCGGAGGCAGCGGATTTCCGTGTCGAGGACGCGATGTGGCGCGGAAACGGCGCGCAGGCCCTAGTCTCATCGCCGAGATGATCTTGCTTTCGTGTTCTGACAGACGACCGTAGGAGATAGCAAGCCGATGAAGAAACTCCCCGTAGGGACAACGGCGGGACTTGTGGCCGTCGCTCTGAGCCTCGGGCTCGGGGGCTGTGGTTCCAGCACCGACACAGCCTCCACGACAACGACTTCGACGTCGACCGAGACCGCGACGACGGCCGCGCCGGCTCCCCAGGCCGGCGAGGAAGAGACGATCAACGACTACATCGTCAACAACGACATCGCCGAGACGCCGATCAAACCGGGCGAGCCGGGAACCCCCACAGTCGATTTCCCGCTGCCGCCCGACTGGAGCGACTCCGGCGATGCGACGCCGGACTGGGCCTACGGCGCCATCGGCTACAACCACCCCAAAGACCCCAACGATCCGCCCGATATGTACGCGATCGCCTCCAAACTCACCGGCAACGTCGACGCGGAAAAGATCCTCGAGTACGCCCCGCAGCAACTCGAGGAGCTGGCGGATTTCAAGCCGTTGGGAGAACCGAACAGGAGCACGTTGAGCGGCTTTGACGCTGTCGAGTTCGCCGGCACCTACGAGCACGACGGCAAGAGGCGCTTCATCGCCCAGAAGACGGTCGTCGTGCCCGCAGCGGACGGCCTGTTCGTCTATCAGTTGAACGGCGACAGCCTGGAGGACGAACAGAACGTGGTGCTCGATGCCGCCAAGGTGATCGACGAACAGACAACCATCACCCCGCCGTCGTGACAGCCGCACCTTTCCGACATCCACCAACATCGCTTAACCGACGGAGAAGCATCGACATGAGAATCCGAACCATGGTGCCAGGCTTCCTGGTGGCCTCGGTGTGCGGCGCCGCGCTGGTGTCGGCGTCGCTGGTGAACGCGCCAGCGGCGGACGCGCAGTGCACGGCCGGCGAAGTGTGGGACCAGCGCACCGGAGTGTGCTGGTCGCAGGCGCAGACCAGCCTCGGGGTTTCTGGCCCCGGCGGCTGGTGTAAGCCCGGTCGGCTCGGACTGTGCATTGCGGCGTGGCAGAACTCGCCCGTTCCGGGCGCCGCGCTTCAGCCCGCTCCTCCGGCCGGGCCCGCACCGCGCCAGACCTGGCCCCGCGGCTGACATCCGGTATCAGGGCGTCCACGGCGTGAGCCGCGGTGTCCACGCCGGCACGTTGCGGCGGTACTCCTCGTACTGTTCGCCGTAGGTGCGCACCAGCGTCGGTTCCTCGTACCAACGCACGAACGAGGCTGTCGCCACCCATCCGAGCGCCGCGTACAGCACCAACCACAGGCTGTCGAACAGCACCGCCTGGCCGAGGATCGCGACGAGCAGCCCGAGGTACATCGGGTTGCGCACGAAGCGGTTGAAGCCCTCCACCACCAGCCGCTCGGTCGGCGCGGCCGGCATCGGGGTGCCGCCGGCCTTGGCGAATTGGACGAACGCGTGGATCGGCGGAATCAATCCCGCGACGATCAACGCGGCTCCCACGAGCACCCGTACGGTCGGGCTGGGCCCGGGGATCTCCCAACGGGTGATCAGCCACGGGCCCAGCCCGACGAATGTCCCCGGAGCGACGACGAAGAACGCCGCCGAACCCAGTGCGGCCGTGCTCCTGCGCATCTAGCCAGTATTGGCGGGGACCTCGGTCCGTTGGGTCAAACGCACGCTGTTGCCCGACGGGTCGCGGAACCCGCAGTCGATGCCGTACGGCATCTGGTGCGGCTCCTCGGTGAACTCGACGCCGCGTGCCTTCATCTTCTCGTAGCTCGCCTGGCAGTCATCGGTGGTGAGGAAGACGGTTCCCGCAAAGCCTTTCGCGGTCAGGTCCAAGACCTGCGCGCGGGTGGCGTCGTCCATCAGCGGTTCCCCCGGCACGGCCATCAGCACGACCGACACGTCATCCTGGCCGGGCGGCCCGACCGTCAGCCAACGGAAGTCGGCTTCGGGCAGCGAAACATCCTCGCGCACTTCCATTCCGACCTTCTCGGTCCAGAACTTCAGCGCGGCATCCTGGTCGTGAACCCAAAGGTGGGCGCATGCGATTTTCATCATGGCTCCGACGGTACGGTCAGCCGCCGTCGGGCGTCTTCTCCCCGTGTGCTGTCTTGACGCGGCTGTCCGCGCGGGGCCGGGTGTCCCGCTTGAGGATGCAGTTCGGCACCCGGGCGAAAATCGCGGCCGGCGGCAGGCTGGCTCGGTATGCCGCCGGCGGCAACCCGTACGTGCGGGCGAAACTGGTGGTGAACGATCCGACGCTCTGCAGGCCCACCATGACGCAGATCTCGGCGACGGAGCGGTCGGTGTAGCGCAGCAGTGCCGCGGCGCGCTCCAGCCGTCGGGTCTGCAGGTACGCGCGTGGCGATTCACCGAAGGTGCGGGTGAACATGCGGGTGAAGTGCGCGCGCGACAATCCCGCGGCGGCAGCCAGATCGGCCACCGTGATCGGCTCGGCGTAGCGCGCGTCGACCAGGTCCTTGGCCCGCATCAGATAGCGGGACGGAGGCAGCCGCGACACGCGTTCAGTATGAACCCGTTCCCGTACTGGAGGAATCCGGCAGGCGCACAGTACGTTGTTAATGCGGATGAGTTGGCCGGGCGGCCGCGGGATCCGGGGCGACCCGGGTTTCGAGGAAAGTCCGGACTTCGCAGAGCAGGGTGATTGCTAACGGCAATCCGAGGTGACTCGCGGGAAAGTGCCACAGAAAACAGACCGCCACCATCGCGATGGTAAGGGTGAAACGGTGCGGTAAGAGCGCACCAGCACCCCGGGTGACCGGGGTGGCTAGGCAAACCCCACCCGAAGCAAGGCCAAGAAGGCCGCAACCTGGTTGCGGCCGCGCAGGCGCCCGAGGGCTGCTCGCCCGAGCCTGCGGGTAGGCCGCTTGAGGCACCCGGTGACGGTGTGTCCAGATGGATGGTCGCCGCCTTGCCGCCGTGGTCACACGCGGCGGTGAGGGACAGAATCCGGCTTACAGGCCAACTCATCCGCCCGCCCGGGATCAGACCCTGCGGACCGCCTTGTCCAGCTTCTTCAGCGCATCGTCGAGCCGCGCGCGTGAGCGGCGCGCCAGCTCTTCCTCCTGCCGGTACAGCAGCCCGTAGGTGAAGGTGTCCTCGCCGGCGGCGTGGGCCGCCTCGGCTTGTCGACTGAGATGCTCGCGGCTGACGACGCTGTCCTGGTGCTCGCCGAGCAGGGTCTGGACGGCCTTGGCACGCTCGGACACCTTGTCGGCGCCGACGGCGGCGGCGGTGTAGCGAAGACGCTTGGCCCGCTTTCGGATTCGGTGCAGCGCCTCGTTTGTGTCGTCCTCGGCGGCCTTGGCGGCGGTCTTGGCGGCCTTGCGGAGCCGCTTGTGCAGCGCCGCGACGGTCTTCGTGTCGGGTTCGCGCTCGGCCGGGCGCACGGGCGGTTCGGCGGCCACCAGACGCTCCAGCGCGTCGAGCAACCTGAAGTAGCGCGGTGAGCGCATCGCCAGCAGGCTGCGGCGCAGGCCTGCCGCGTACTGCCGCCTGGCGCCGTCGACCAGCCGTTCACGCACCGGGCCGCGCACCAACTCCTTGGGCAGGTCGTCGAGCGCACGCTCGTAGCGCTCGGCGAGCACCTCGGCGTCGCGGGCGACGCCCAACACACCGGCGAGCGCCTTGAGCTCATCGAGAATCCACGCGTTCTCCGCCTCGTCGGACACGGCGAACGCGTCCTCGGCCGCCTGCAGCAGGCTGCGGATCTTGCGCGTCGCCACCCGCATCTGGTGCACGGAGTCGTAGGCGTCGTCGCGCACCGCGCGGTCCCACACCAGCAGCTGCTCGACCTGCTCGGCCACCGCCCGGTGCACGGGATCGAGCTCGACGGTTCCCGGTTCGTCGGCATCACCGGTTTCCGGTTGCGTGCCGGCCAGCACCCGCGCCAGTTTCGAGCCGTGCGCGGCAGGCACCGCCCCGGCGTCGAACAGCCGGTTGGCGAGCCGGTCGAGCAGGGCCGGGCCGTCGTCGCCGTGCCCTGCGGCGAGTTCGATCTCCCACTCCCGCCAGCGCTGCTCATCGTCGCCGTCCTGCGCCCAGGCGGTCACGTCGTCATCGCAGAACTCGGCGATGACCGCGCCGTCGGCGTCGTAGAGGTAATCGACGGTGCGGTTCGTCGTGATGCGCGCGACCGGGACCAGCGGCCGGTTGCGCACGATCGCCAACACCATGTCGCGCAGCTCGTCGGGCACCTCGTCGTCGGCGGTACCCAGCGGCGCGCGCACCTCGGTTCGGGCGCCCTTGCCGGCGGGCAGCTTGAGGTGCCATCCCTCATCGGTGCCACCGGTGCGCCGCCGCAGGGTGATCCGGCGCGCCGCGAGATCACGCCCCGGCGTGTCGTAGTACACGGCATCAAGCGTGTGCGACGGTGAGCGCTCTACCCGCGCGACCGTCGTGAGGCCCTCGAACGACGGCGAAACCGTCGATTCCAGCACGTCGAACTTGCGCTCGACCTCGGTGTGACGGTCGGGTTTGGCGGCCACACCGTAAGCGTGCCATATCGGTGTGACCTGGGCATCCACCCGGCAGCGGTATCCGTGACAGCATTCACAGACATATGGGCCTTAGAGCTTGCTTAGCAGTCTTAGAATGTACTTATGAAGCTTGGGGGATCGATCGACGACTATCTGGATTCCGAGGGACATATCGTCTGCCCGGAGGGCACCACGCTGACGTCGTATCTCCAGGACAACATCGCCGAACTGGGCGATTCGGTGGCCTTCCGGTTCCTGGACTACCGGGGTGACCCCGACGGCAGGCCCGTCGAGCTGAGCTGGAACCGCCTCGGCGTCCGGATGCGTGCGGTTGGGGCCCGGCTTCAGCAGGTCACCTCGCCGCGCGACCGCGTGGCGATCCTCGCGCCCCAGGGTGTCGACTACGTCATCGGCCTGTTCGCCGCGATCGCCGCGGGCAATATCGCCGTGCCGCTGTTCGCCCCCGAACTGCCCGGACACGCCGAACGCCTGCGGGCGGTGATCGGCGACTCCGAACCGTCGGTGGTGCTGACCACCACCGAGGGCGCGCAGGCCGTGCACGAGTCCCTGGAGACCGTTCCCCGCGTTCGCCGCCCCCGCGTCATCGCGGTCGACGCCATGCCCGACAACGTCGGCGAGTTGTTTCAGCCTTACGAGGCGGCCACCGACGACATCGCGTACCTGCAGTACACCTCCGGCTCGACCCGCACCCCGGCGGGCGTGGAGATCACCCACCGCGCGGTGTGCACCAACGTCGCGCAGATGATCCTGTCGGTCGGCCTGGACCGCAACATCCGCAGCGTCAGCTGGCTACCGCTGTTCCACGACATGGGCCTGCTGATGGTGATGTTCCCCGCGCTGTGCGGCGGACAGCTCACCCTGATGTCACCGATGGCGTTCGTCCGCCGGCCGTACCGGTGGATCCGCGAGCTCGCGGCCGAGTCGAAATACGGTCGCACTTTCGCCGCGGCACCCAACTTCGCGTTCGACCTCGCCGCGCAGCGCGGCCTGCCGCCCAAGGGTGAGGATCTGGACCTGAGCAACGTCGGCGGGCTGATCAACGGGTCCGAACCGGTCAGCATCGCGTCCATCAAGAACTTCACCGACGCCTTCCGCCCCTACGGTCTGCCGCCGACCGCCATCAAGCCGTCCTACGGCATGGCCGAGGCCACCCTTTTCGTTTCCACGATCGACCCCGATGCCCAGCCCAAGGCCGTGTACCTGGACCGAGAGGAGCTCGGCGGCGGACGTGCGGTCGAGGTGGCGCCCGACGCCGAGAACGCGGTGTCGCAGGTGTCGTGTGGTCGGGTGGCCCGCGACCAGTGGGCCGTCATCGTCGACCCCAACACGGGCAGCGAGGTGCCTGACGGGCACGTGGGCGAGATCTGGCTGCACGGCGTCAACATCGGCCGCGGCTACTGGGGCCGCACCGACCAGACCGAAATGGTGTTCCAGAACAAGCTGCAGTCGCGGCTGGAGGTCGACAGCCACGCGGAGGGGGCGCCGGCGGGCGGTTACTGGCTGCGCACCGGTGACCTGGGCATGTATCTCGACAACGAGCTCTACATCGTCGGCCGGATCAAGGACATGATCATCGTCGACGGCCGCAACCACTATCCGCAGGACATCGAGGCCACCGCGGCGGGGGTGTCACCCGCGGTGCGCGCCGGGTTCGTGGTCGCGTTCGGGATACCGAGTGAGAACGGGGAGCGGTTGGTGATCGTGGCCGAGCGCGCCCCCGGTAAGGGCAAGGCCGATCCGCAGCCGGTGGTCGACGGCATCCGCGCCGCCGTGTCGCGCCAGCACGCGCTGCCCGTCGCCGACGTGAAACTGGTTGCGGCAGGAACCATTCCCCGGACCACCAGCGGCAAGTTGGCCCGCCGGGCGTGCCGCGCCGAGTACCTGGCAGGCAAGTTGGGGCCCGTTGCCGGTTAAGGTCCAGGGGTGACCGAATACCAGACCATCAAGTTCGAGCAGTCCGGGGCCATCGCCCAGATCACGTTGAACCGGCCCGACGCGGCAAATGGCATGAACGCCACCATGACTCGTGAGTTGGCCGATGCCGCGAAACGCTGTGACACCGACGCCACCAAGGTGGTGGTCCTCACCG
Source organism: Mycolicibacterium pulveris (assembly GCF_010725725.1). Lineage (NCBI taxonomy): Bacteria > Bacillati > Actinomycetota > Actinomycetes > Mycobacteriales > Mycobacteriaceae > Mycobacterium > Mycolicibacterium pulveris. Next base: position 4,452,205 of record NZ_AP022599.1, read on the forward strand.
GGTCCGGTCGCTTCTTCTGCGCCGGAGGCGACTTGAAGGACTTCGCCTCGGCTCCGGACCGCGGCCAGCACGTCAAGGGCGTCGCCGACGATCTGCACCGCGCGATCTCGAGCTTCGCCCGGATGAACGCCGTGCTGATCACGTCGGTCAACGGCACCGCCGCCGGCGCGGGATTCTCCGTCGCCGTCACCGGCGACCTGGTACTGGCGGCGGAGTCGGCGTCGTTCACGATGGCCTACACCCGGGTCGGGCTGAGCCCGGACGGCAGCGCGTCCTACTTCCTGCCTCGGCTGATCGGTATCACCAAGACCAAGGAACTGATGTTGACCAACCGCACGCTGTCCGCGCAGGACGCGTCGCAGTGGGGACTGGTCACCGAGGTCGTCGCCGACGCCGAGCTGGCCGACCGGACCGCCCAACTGGCCGATCAGATGGCCGCCACCTCCGCCGGATCCAACGGAGGGGTCAAAGCGCTTCTGCTCGGCACGTTCAAGAACGGGCTGGAGGAGCAGATGGAGCACGAGAGCCGGCTGATCGCCGAACGTGCCGGGTCGGCCGACGGCCACGAGGGCGTCGACGCGTTCCTCGCCAAGCGCAAGCCCGAGTTTCGGTAGCGCGACCAGACGCGAAAACCCCCAAAATCGGCAAGTTTTGGGGGTTTTCGCGTCTGGTCGCCGGCTGAATCAGAACGAGTGCTCGTCGGCGGGGAACACCCCGCTGGCCACCTCATCGGCGTATTGGGTTGCGGCGCGGCGCAGTTCGGACCCGATTTCGCCGAACCGCTTGACGAACTTGGCCGTCTTGCCGCTGGTGAGCCCGGCCATGTCCTGCCACACCAGCACCTGGGCGTCGCAGTTGGGTCCGGCGCCGATACCGATCGTGGGGATCGTCAGCTTGCCGGTGATCTGGGTGGCCAGTTCGGCGGGCACCATCTCCATGACCACGCTGAACGCCCCGGCCTCCTGGACGGCGATCGCGTCGTGGATGGTCTGCTCGGCGCCGTCGCCGCGGCCCTGCACGCGGAAGCCGCCCAACCCGTTGACGCTCTGCGGGGTGAACCCGATGTGCGCCATCACCGGGATGCCTGCCGCACTGATCGTGGCGATCTGCTCGGTGACGCGTTCGCCGCCCTCGAGCTTGACCGCGTGCGCCCCGGTCTCCTTCAGGAACCGGGTGGCCGTCTGAAGGGCGCGGTGCGGGCCTTCCTCATAGCTGCCGAACGGCATGTCGGCGACCACCAACGCATGCGGGGCGCCGCGCACCACCCCGCGCACCAGCGGGATGAGCTCGTCTATGGTGACCGGCACGGTGGTGTCATAGCCGTAGACCACGTTGGCCGCCGAATCGCCGACGAGCAGCACCGGGATGCCGGCGTCGTCGAAAATGCGGGCGGTGGAGTAGTCGTAGGCCGTCAGCATGGCCCACTTGTGGCCCTCGGCCTTCCACTTCTGAAGGTGATGGACGCGCGTCTTGGTGCGCGGCGCGGAGGCAGCGCCGTAGACGGTCTGCTCAGACATCGTTGTCCCCTATGGGTGGGTCGGGTCGAATCCTCGAGGCCGGAACGGTCCCCGGGTTTCGTCTGACCCCGCCAGTCTGCCACTGCGGCCGCGGAAAGTTAAAAGGCGGGTTGAGTGGATTTCCTCACACCCGCCGTCGACCGGCATACCATCGCGGCATGCAGCGGCTCAGCGGACTCGACGCCAGCTTCCTCTACCTCGAGACCACGCAACAGCCCCTGCACGTGTGCTCGATCCTCGAACTCGACACGTCGACCATGCCGGGCGGGTACACGTTCGACCGGTTCCGCGAGGCGTTGAGCCAGCGGATCAAGGCGATGCCGCAGTTCCGCGAGAAGCTGGCCGACAGCCGGTTCAACCTCGACCATCCGGTGTGGGTGGAAGACCCCGATTTCGTCGTCGACCATCACCTGCACCGCATCGGCCTGCCCGGGCCGGGCGGTCCGCGAGAGCTCGCCGAAATCTGCGGGCACATCGCGTCTTTGCCGCTGGACCGCAGCCGTCCGCTGTGGGAGAAGTGGGTGATCGAGAACATCGACGGCACCAACCCCTACGAGGGTGGCCGCCTCGTGGTGATGACCAAGGTCCACCACGCCGGGGTCGACGGGGTGACCGGCGCCAGCATGATGTCCCAGCTGTGCAACACCGAACCCGACGCGCCACCACCGGATCCCGTAGAGGGTTCCGGAGACGCCAGCCCGCTCGAGATCGCGCTCAGCGGCGCCCTGCGGTTCGCCACCCGCCCGCTCAAGCTCGTCAACGCGCTGCCGACGACGGTGACCTCGGTCGTGGACACCGTGCGGCGCGCACGCACCGGGCTGACCATGGCGACACCGTTTTCCGCCCCGCAGACCGTCTTCAACGCCAACGTCACCGCGCACCGCAACGTCGCGTTCACCGAACTCGACCTCGAGGACATCAAGACGGTGAAGAACCGGTTCGGGGTCAAGGTCAACGACGTGGTGATGGCGCTGGTCTCCGGGGTGTTGCGCAAGTTCCTCGACGACCGCGGGGCGCTGCCGGAGAACTCACTGGTGGCGATGGTGCCGGTGTCGGTGCATGAGAAGTCCGACCGGCCGGGCCGCAACCAGGTGTCGGGCATGTTCTCCCGGCTGGAGACCCACATCAAGGATCCGGTCGAGCGGCTGAAGTCCATCGCCGAGGCCAATTCGGTTGCCAAACAACACAGTTCGGCGATCGGGGCGACGCTGCTGCAGGACTGGACCCAGTTCGCCGCCCCGGCGGTGTTCGGGGCTGCCATGCGGGTGTACGCCGCGAGCCGGCTCGGCGGCGCCCGGCCGGTGCATAACCTGGTCATCTCCAACGTGCCCGGCCCGCAGGTCCCGCTGTACTACCTGGGGTGCGAAGCCAAGGCGATGTATCCGCTGGGCCCGATCTTTCACGGCTCCGGGCTGAACATCACCGTGATGTCGCTGAACGGAAATCTCGACGTCGGCATCGTGTCGTGCCCGGACTTGCTGCCCGATCTGTGGGATATGGCCGACGATTTTCAGGCCGCGCTCGATGAGTTGCTCGCCGCCACCCGATAACCGCCTCGCCAGCGGATATCCGGGTTCATGGCAGCATGTGGTGCCATGAACCTCAAGATCGGGGTCCTCGCGACCGCCACGCTGCTGCTCGTCGCCGGTTGCAGCACGACGGTCGACGGGCGCGCCGTCGTCGCCGTGCCGCGGCCCGGTACCCCGGTGCAGTGGGCACCGTGCCAGCTGGAGGGCGGCGCGGAGGCGCGTGTCCCCGAAGGCGCCGAATGCGGCATGCTGTCGGTCCCTGTCGACTACGAGAAGCCCGACGGCGACGTCGCGCGGATCGCGCTGATCCGGTTCAGGGCCACCGGGGAGAAGATCGGTTCGCTGATCATCAACCCCGGGGGGCCGGGGGAGTCCGGTGTGGAGGCCGCCGCCAACATCGCCGCGTCGCTGCCGGAGTCGGTGCGCGAACGCTTCGACCTCGTCGGGTTCGACCCCCGTGGCGTCGCGAACTCCAATCCGGCGCTGTGGTGCAACTCCGATGCCGACAACGACCGGCTGCGCGCGGACCCGCAGGTCGACTACTCCGAGGAAGGGGTTGCCCGGATCGAGGAGGAGACCAAGGCGTTCGTCCAGCGCTGTGTCGACAAGATGGGCGAGGAGTTCCTGGCCAACATCGGCACCGCCAACGTCGCCAAGGACCTCGACGCGATCCGCGAGGCGGTCGGTGACGAGAAGCTGACCTACCTGGGCTTCTCGTACGGCACCCGGATCGGGGCCACCTACGCCGAGAACTACCCGGACAAGGTGCGGGCGATGGTCCTCGACGGAGCCGTCGACCCCAACGCCGACCCGATCGAGGCCAACGTGCGCCAGGCGGCGGCGTTCCAGGCCGCGTTCGACGACTATGCCGCCGACTGCGCAGCCACCCAGCCCGACTGCCCGCTCGGCGACGACCCCGAGAAAGCCAACGACGTGTACCACAGCCTGGTCGATCCGCTGGTGGAGAAGCCGACGCGGACCAGGGACCCGCGCGGGTTGAGCTACTCCGACGCGATCGTGGGCACCATCCTGCCGCTGTACTCGCCGAACCTGTGGCGCCACCTGACCCAGGCGCTGAGTGAACTGAAAGACGGCACCGGTGACACCATGCTGGCACTGGCAGACCTCTACATGGGCCGCGACCAGAACGGGCACTACAACAACTCGACCGACGCCCGGGTGGCCGTCAACTGCGTCGACAAACCCGCGGTGACCGACCGGGCCAAAGTCGCCGAGGAGGACCGCCGGGTCCGCGAAGCGGCGCCGTTCTTGAGCTACGGCGAGTTCACCGGGCACGCGCCGTTGAGCACCTGCGCGTTCTGGCCGGTGCCGCCGACGAGCGAACCACACGAGATCGAGGTCAGCGGGCTGCCGCCGGTGCTGGTGGTGTCGACGACCAACGACCCGGCCACGCCGTATGAGGCCGGCGAGGAGCTGGCCCAGCAACTCGGTGGCACCATGGTCACCTACGAGGGCACCCAGCACACCGTGGTGTTTCAGGGCGACCAGTGCATCGACGACATCGCGACGCGCTACCTGATCGACCTGACCGTGCCGCCACCGGACACCCGCTGCGGCTGATCTGGGGCCGCACCGCCAGATCACATCCCGGTCACCGTTGGATAGCGGGTGCGATCGGTGTCCCGATCGCGTGCCACGATTGCTGCCATGTGGCGGGCGGGCTGGCTGGTGTGCGTCGTCGTACTGGCGATGACGCTCGCCGTGCCCACGGTTCCGAACGCGTCGGCGGCACCCGACGGGCAGTCCGTGGCCCGCTACGGACAGCCCCCGGTATGGGGTGATTGCCAACAGTGGATCACCGACACCAGCAAGATCCCCACCGCACAGTGCGCCACCGTCGCGGTGCCCGTCGACTGGAACGACGCCGCCGATCCGCAAGCCGCCGACGCCCATTTGGCGGTGATCCGGGTGCCCGCCACCGGCGACCGGATCGGGGTGCTGATGGTGAACCCCGGCGGCCCGGGTGCGTCGGCGGTCAAGACCGTCGCGGGAATGGGAGCCGCGCTGGCCGACACCGAGATCGGCCGACACTTCGATCTGGTCGGCTTCGACCCGCGCGGCGTCGGGTTTTCCACCCCGGAGTTGCGCTGCCGCACCGACGCCGAGTTCGACGCCTACCGCCGCGAACCGATGGTCGACTACAGCCCGGCCGGCGTCGCGCGCATCGAGCAGCTGTACGCGCAGTTCGCCCAGATGTGCGTCGACAGGATGGGCCTCGAGTTCCTGGCCAACATCGGCACCGCGTCGGCGGCGCGCGACATGGACGTGGTGCGCGCCGCGCTGGGGGAGAACCAGATCAACTATCTCGGTTTCTCCTACGGCACCCAACTCGGCGCGGCCTACGCCGAACAGTTCGGAGACCGGGTGCGTGCCATGGTGCTCGACGGGGCCATCGATCCCGCACTTGACCCGATCGCCGCCAGGGTCCGCCAAATGGCCGGGTTCCAAAGGGCTTTCGAGGAGTACGCGACGGACTGTGCGTCGTCACCGGGTTGCCCGCTGGGCACCGATCCGGCGCAGTTCGTCGCCCGCTACCGCCAACTGGTGGACCCGTTGGTGCAGCAACCCGCCTACACCTCCGATCCGCGTGGCCTGAGCTACGCCGATGCGATCACCGGCACGGTCAACGCGCTTTACTCCCAGCGTTACTGGAAGTACCTCACCAGCGGGCTGCTGGGCCTGCAGCGCGGCACCGACGCCGGCGATCTGCTGCTGCTGGCCGACGACTACCAGCGCCGCGACGAGTCCGGGCACTACACCAACCAGCAGGACGCGTTTCTGGCCATCCGCTGCGTCGACGCGCCGTATCCGACCGAAACCGCGTCGTGGGTGGCGGTCGACGCCCAGGTCCGCCAGGTGGCACCGTTCATCGCCTACGGCGGTTTCACCGGGTTGGCCCCGCGTGATTTGTGCGCGCTGTGGCCGGTGCCGCCGACGTCGTCGCCGCGTCCCGCATCGTCACCCGGACCCGGCAAGGTGGTGGTGGTGTCGACCACCGGCGACCCGGCCACGCCGTACCAAGCCGGCGTCAACCTGGCCCGCCAGATGCAGGCCTCGCTGATCACGTTCGACGGCAGCCAACACACGGTGGTGTTCAACGGTGACGCCTGCGTGGACACCGCGGTGGTCAACTTCCTGGTCGATCTGACCGTGCCGCCCGACGGCCTGCGCTGCTAGGGGCCGCTGCCCGCGATCTGGGCCAGCAGCGATTCCAGCCGGTCTCGCTTGATGACCGGCTGACCGCCCGCCGCGGCGCTGAGCATCAGCCCGCTGATGAAGTTCACCGTCAGCAGCGCGCGGTCGTCGACGCCGGAGGGATCGGCGTCGCTCGGTTGCGATCGCTCGGCGAGTTCGCGGTGCAATCGAAGGTAGGTCTGCGAATTGGCATGGAACACGGCCGATATCTCGGGATCGCGGCTGGCCTGCAACAGCAACTCGATGCGCGCCTTGGTGCGCGTGAGCCCGTCGCCGGTCAGCGACTTCGACACGACCGACGCCAACCGCGACACCGCGGCCTGCCGGGTGGTGTCGACGTCGGTTTCGGTGACCGACCGCAGGTCGGCGAGGTCGAGTTCGGCCACCCGCTCGGCGACCGCATGGACGAGCGCGGTGCGGGTCCGAAAGTAGTACGAGGTGCTGCCCTCGGGTACCCCGGCCTGGCGGTCGACCCGCGGATGGCTGAGCCCCTTGGCGCCGTGCTCGGCGAGCAGTCGGATCGCGGCGTCGCAGAGTTGACGACGCCGTTGTCGCCCGTCCGGGACTCGGCGCGTCGCCATCACTACGTGGCGATCGGCCGGATCAGGACTTCCTGTGACGTACTGGCCACGTGGCGGCCCGCCGCGTCGCGGATGGCTCCGCGGATCAGCGCACGGTGACCGGTGACGGCGACGGTGTCCTGGATGTACAGATGCCAGTCGTCGAAGCGGACGGGACGGTGCAGCCACAGCGAGTGGTCGACGCTCACGGCCGCGATCGAGGCGTAGTCGGCGCGCCGCGGATGGTTGCGCATCGCCATGTCCAGCAGCAGATAATCACTCGCGTACGCCAGCATCGCGCTGTGCAGCGCCTGTTCGCCACCGATGGGGCGCGGCAACCGCATCCAGTGCGACCGCGGCTCCGGCGTCTGCCTGCCACCCAGGAAGGTCGTCGGCTCGGCGATGCGCATCTCCACCGCGGGCGGGACGTCGATCCAGTTCTGCGCGTTGGATTTCAGCTCCGCCGGGACCCGGTGCACCCAGTGCTGCAGCAGCGGCATCTCCTCGGGCGCCGGTGGTGGGTCCGATCGCGGGCGATCGAGTTCGGGTTCGGTGGGGTTGGTGTGAAACGACGCCAGGGCGGTGAGCAGCGTGCGGTCGCCCTGCGTGATCGTCACCTGCCGGGTGGCCATCGACCGCCCATCGCGGACGGCGTCGACGGCGATGTCGACCGGGGTGTCCGAGGCGCCCGTCTGGACGAAGTAGGCGTGCAGGGAGTGTGGCGCGTGATCGTCGACGGTGCGCGAGGCGGCGTAGAGGGCTTGAGCGAGCAGCTGCCCGCCGAAGATCCGGCCGAAGCGGTCGCGTTCGTTGGTCGCCCGAAACCGGTCGTCGCCCAACGGCTTCATGTCCAACGCCCGTTCGAGCGTGTCGAGGGATTCGAGCACCGACTTCTCCAGTGCGGTCCCGTGCAGCGGGCCGGTCAGGTCGGTCGGCTGGTCGGTTTCATCGGTGGCCATCACGGGAGGATCCTGCCAGATGCTTGCCACCGTTGTCTCTAAGACTTTAGAGTCCGAGGGTGGCCCCTGGAATCCTCCGGCACCCGGTAGCCGTCGCGGGTCATGATGCGCACCGGGTCAGTGCCGTCCCAGCGGGCGCAGGTCTCGGAGATGCGGCGAACCTGGTCGAGAAAGGCGGGCGGGGCCTCGACGACCTCGGTGTAGAACCCGAAGTCCGCCACGGTGTCGATGTAGGCCACGCGGAAACCGCCGCCCACGCTCTGCGCGGCTACCGGATAGCCCAGCGACGCGAAATCCGCTGTCTTGGCATCGTAATCTCTTGTCACCGTGGCGATCTGATGAAAGGAACTGGTCGCACCGCGGCTCCACTCCGAGTAGATGCTCGGTGTCTGACAGTGTTGCTGGATCAACTCGATCTGTACCGGGCCCGCCTGTGCGACCGCGACCTGGATTCGGACGGTGCGGGTCTCGCCTCGGTAGTCGGCCTCCTGGTCGACGGCGGGCAGCACGTGAAACGGCCCGACCCCGAACGTGCGCGCCCAGCCGGTGGCGGCTTCGAGGATGTCGTCGACGACGTGCCCGAGTTGGAAGAACCGAAACTCCCCGTCGGGCCACGGCTGTTCGAACAGGTGCATGCGCACGATCATGGCACGGCCAGGCGATGCTGAGCGGGGAACGGGTTCTCATCACCGGCCCGGCGGGTCGTATCGCGTACGGCGTCACGAAGACGCTCGCCCGCGACAACGAGGTATGGGGAATCGCCAGGTTCTCCGATTCCGCTGCGCGCGAGAAGGTCGAGGCACTGGGCGTCACCACCCGCAGCGTCAACCTCGGTGACGCGGACTTCGCCGATCTGCCAACGAATTTCACCTACCTTCTGCACATAGCCGCCGACTTCGGCGAAGACTACGAGCGCGGCTTGCGCGTCAACGCCGAGGGGACCGGGCTGCTGTTGTCGCACTGCCGTGGCGTCAAGGCCGCGCTGGTGATGTCGACGGTCACCGTGTACAAACCCCACCCCGACCCGTGGCACGCATTCCGGGAAGACGACCCGATCGGCGACGCCGGGTTGCCCAGCCCGCAGCCGTATTCCATCGTCAAGATCGCCGAGGAGGCCGTCGCCAGATACTGCGCCCGCGAGTTCGGCATACCGACCACGATCGCCCGGATGGGCAGCGCCTACGGCGAACGAGGCGGCCTGCCGCTGTGGCATCTGCAGGCGATCGCCGACGGCCGACCCGTCGTGGCCCGCTGGGACCCGTTGCCGTACAGCCCCATTCACGACGATGACATCAACGCCCAGATCCCGGCGCTGCTCGACGCGGCGAGTGTTCCCGCGACCATCGTCAACTTCGCCGGCGACACCCCGGTCAGCGTTCAGCAGTGGTGCGCGTACTTCGGCGAGCTTCTCGGTGTCTCGCCACGCGTGGAGGTTCAACCCGTTCCCGGCGCGTCCGTCGGATCCGTGGGCGACCACACCAAGCGCACATCGATCACCGGTCCCTGCGCGGTGCACTGGCGAGACGGGTTCCGGGCCATGGCCGCGCACTACTATCCCGACCGTGTGAAGGCGTGACGGGCATGCGCTACCCCCAGCCGCACCAGCTGCTCGACGCAGCGGCCGCCGAATCCGGGCACACCGATTTCGGGCCAGGCGACTTCCGCGAAGGACTGACCGTCCTGCTGGACAGCCTGGAGCGCGACGGCGACCTGGATCCCGCCACCGACGCCGCGGTCGTCGGCGATCTGCGCCGCAGGCTGGTCAACCGCCTTCAGGTCGAGGCCTACTACCGCGAACACCCCGAGGTCGAGGACGTCATCGTCGAGGGTCCCGTCGACATCAACGGGTTGCCGCGCACCGGCACCACCGCTCTGGCCGACATGCTGTCGCTCGACCCGCAGTTCCGGTGCCTGCGCGGATGGGAACAGCACCGACCCGTTCCGCCGCCGGTGGCCGGCGGTGAGGCCGACGACCCGCGCAGGCAGGCGTTCATCCGGATGCACGAGCAGCGTCCCGCCGCGCAGGCCGCCATGCACATCTTCGAGGTCGACGCCACCATGGAGGACACCGAGATCCTCGGGATGGCGTTCCGCGGCCAGCAGATGACGCTGCCGGTGGCCGGCTACCGATCGTGGTGGCGGCGCGCCGATCTGACCGAGGCGTACGCCTATCACCGCCGGGTGGTGAAGCTGCTCGGGTCGAAAAGCCCGCCGTCGCTGTGGTTGTTCAAGGCGCCGCACCACAAGTTCCACCTCGAGGCGCTCGCCAACGCCTATCCGGACGTGCGGTTCGTGATGACGCACCGTGACCCGGCCAAGGTCGTGCCCTCCTACACCAGCCTGGTGTCGACGATCTTCCCGCCCGCGGCGGGGGAGCGGGACCTGTGCGCGCTGGGCCGTGAGGTGAGCGTCCACCTGCGCGAGGGGATGCAGCGCGCGATCGCCGAACGCGCGCGCGTCGGCGAGGACCGCTTTTTCGACGTGCACCATCACGAGCTCGTCGCCGACCCGAGGGGAACGGTCCGCCGCGTCTACGAATGGCTCGGCCTGGAGCTCAAACCCGATGTCGCACAAACGATCTTCGACTGGCAGGACGCCAACGCCGTCGGGGCCAAAGGCGCGCACCGCTACACCGCGGATCAGTTCGGCCTCTCGGTCGACGAGATCCGCTCGGACTACGACTTCTACATCCGGCACTTCGACGTCGCCAAGGAGGACTAGCCCCATGACGACCCTGCCCACCTGGGATCAGCAGATGGAGTCGCTCAAGGGCGTCGCCGATCACCTGCTGGCGACGTGGCGACCGGAGGGCGCATCCGAAGCCGAGATCCAGGACATGAACAAACTGGCGCTGTCGATCCTCGCGTGCGGCTACCTCTGCCACGTCTACACCGATTCGCGCCGTCCCGTGTTCATGCCGCTGTGGAACTACGCATGCAACCAGGGTGGCCCCAACCCGGACTACGTCTATCTGACCGCCGAGGTCGACGGGTCGGGCACCTATGAGCTGACCGGCCGCCGCGGCACGGTGCGGTTCGTCGAAGTCACCCAGCAGGCGCCGGGGATGATGAGCAGCCTCAAGGGCGTCGAGCGGCAGATGAAGTTCCAGGCCATCACCCACGACCTGGACGACCTGACGATCGCCGAGGACGGGTCCTTCCGGGTGATCATGTCGGCGCAGCGGCCCGAGTCCTACGACGGCGACTGGTGGCCGCTCAACCCGGAGGCCGGCAAGCTGCTGATGCGCAAGTGCGCCTGCGACTGGAACACCGAGATCGACGCGCAGGTCGCGATCAACCGCCTCGACGACGGCGGTGCGGACATGTCGCCGGCCGAGATCGCGCGCAGGTTTTCGGAACTGGGCGACTGGATCAAGGGGATGATCGACTTCGACATGGAGCTGGTCCGCTACTACCGCGAGCACCACGGCTTCAACGTCCTGCTGCGGTCCCAATGGATTCAGCAGGGCGGTGGGCTGGCCACCAAGCAGGCCTACTACGACGGCATCCACCAGATCGCCGACGACGAAGCGCTGATCGTCGAGTTCCCGGTGCCGAGCGACTGCTACTACTGGCAGATCCTGGTGGCCGACGACCGCTTCTCGACCGTGGACTGGGTGAACCGGCAGTCCAGCCTCAACGACGTGCAGGCGGTGATCGACCCCGACGGCTGGTTCCGCGGCGTGGTGTCCAAGCGCGACCCGGGCGTGCACAACTGGCTCGACAAGGCCGACTGGCCGTGGGGGATCCTGCAGGCGCGGTTCTACAAGGCCGAGGAGTTTCCCGAGATCACGGTCACCAAGGTGCCGGTCGCCGACGTGCTCGACCACCTCCCGGGCGGCACCGCCGTGCTCACCCCCGAGCAACGCCGCGACCAGCTGCGACACCGGCGGACCGGGGCGCAGTTGCGCCGCATCTGGTGAGTGCCGGAACCATCACCGCCTTCTCCGTGTAACGCAGATTTAACAGCCGGTGCCTACGCTCGCGGACATGGATCGGCAGAAGGAATTCGTGCTGCGCACGCTGGAAGAACGCGACATCCGCTTCGTCCGGCTGTGGTTCACCGATGTGCTCGGATACCTCAAGTCGGTCGCGATCGCGCCCGCCGAGCTCGAGGGGGCGTTCGAGGAGGGGATCGGCTTCGACGGTTCGGCGATCGAGGGTTTCGCCCGCGTCTCGGAGGCCGACATGATCGCCAGGCCCGATCCGTCCACCTTCCAGGTGCTGCCGTGGACGTCCAGCGGGGGCGGGCACCATTCGGCGCGGATGTTCTGCGACATCACCATGCCCGACGGCTCACCGTCATGGGCGGACTCGCGTCACGTGCTGCGCCGGCAGCTGTCCAAGGCCGGCGACCTGGGGTTCTCCTGCTACGTGCATCCGGAGATCGAGTTCTTTCTGCTCAAGCCCGGCGAGAATGACGGAACCCCGCCGGTGCCCGCCGACAACGGCGGCTACTTCGATCAGGCCGTGCACGACGCCGCCCCCAACTTTCGCCGCCACGCCATCGAAGCGCTCGAACAGATGGGCATCTCCGTGGAGTTCAGCCACCACGAGGGCGCGCCGGGCCAGCAGGAGATCGACCTGCGTTACGCCGACGCGCTGTCGATGGCCGACAACGTCATGACGTTCCGCTACGTGGTCAAGGAAGTGGCGCTCGGCGAGGGCGTGCGCGCCACCTTCATGCCCAAGCCGTTCGCCGAACACCCCGGATCGGCGATGCACACCCACATGAGCCTGTTCGAGGGCGAGGTCAACGCGTTTCACAGCCCGGAAGACCCGCTGCAACTGTCCAAGGTCGCCAAGTCGTTCATCGCGGGCATCCTCGAGCACGCCAACGAGATCAGTGCGGTCACCAACCAGTGGGTGAACTCCTACAAGCGGCTGATACACGGCGGGGAGGCCCCGACGGCGGCGTCGTGGGGCGCGGCCAACCGCTCGGCGCTGGTGCGGGTACCGATGTACACGCCGCGCAAGGCCTCGTCGCGGCGCGTCGAGGTGCGCAGCCCCGACTCGGCGTGCAACCCGTATCTGACCTTCGCCGTGCTGCTGGCGGCGGGCCTGCGCGGCATCGAGAAGGACTACGTGCTGGGCCCGGAGGCCGAGGACAACGTCTGGAACCTCACCCCCGAGGAACGCAACGCCATGGGCTACAAGGAGCTGCCGTCGAGCCTGGGCATGGCGCTGACCGAGATGGAGAACTCCGAACTGGTCGCGGAAGCGTTGGGCGAGCACGTCTTCGACTACTTCCTGCGCAACAAGCACGCCGAGTGGGAGAACTACCGCAGCCACGTCACGCCGTACGAGCTGAAGTCGTACTTGTCGCTGTAGCCGCGGGCCCTTGCGCTACCGTCCAAATGTGGCCAAACCTGCGACGCAGCGTCCGAAGCTGCCCAGCGTAGGCCGGCTGGGACTGGTCGAACCGTCCGCGCCCGCCGATCTGGATCGGCTCGGCTGGAACACCGACGACCACACCGATCTGCTGTGGTCGTTGTCGCGGGCGCCCGACGCCGACACGGCGCTGAAGGCGATGGTGCGGCTGGCCGAGGCGGTGGGTTCGGGCTGGGCCGAGCTCAACGCGCAACTGATGACCGATCGCCCGCTGCGCGGCCGGTTGTTCAGCATCCTGGGGTCATCGCTGGCGCTGGCCGACCACCTGATCGCGCACCCGGACGCCTGGCGTCTGCTGTCCGGCGAGGTGACGTTGCCGTCGGCCGAGGAACTGAAGGCCACTTTCGGATCGCTGGCCGGGGAATTCGCCGATGCAAACGCTGCGCTGCAGCCGTTGCACACGCTGTACCGCGACCGGCTGTTGGTGCTGGCCGCTCTGGACCTGGCGTCCACCGTGGAGAACGAACCCGTCCTGCCGTTCAAGACCGTTGCCGCGCTCCTGTCGGACCTCGCGGACGCCGCGCTGGGCGCCGCGCTGACGGTGGCGATCGCCTCGTTGGGGCTGCGACCCGAGGAGGCCCCGCGACTCGCGGTGATCGCGATGGGTAAGTGCGGTGCGCGAGAACTCAACTACGTCAGCGATGTCGACGTGATCTTCGTGGCGGCCAACTCCGAACCCGACCTCGCGCTGGCGACCCGGGTCGCCGGCGAGATGACGCGGTTCGCCGCCGATGCCTTCTTCGAGGTCGATGCCGCGTTGCGGCCGGAGGGCAAACACGGCCAGCTGGTACGCACCTTGGATTCCCATATCGCCTACTACCAGCGCTGGGCCAAGACCTGGGAGTTTCAGGCGCTGATGAAGGCCAGACCCGCCGCGGGCGATGCCGAACTGGGTCAGGCCTACGTCGACGCGCTGATGCCGATGGTGTGGACCGCCTGCGAGCGTGAGGATTTCGTGTCCGAAGTGCAGGCCATGCGTCGGCGCGTCGAGGAACTCGTACCCGCCGGGGTGCGCAGCCGCGAGATCAAGCTCGGCACCGGCGGTCTGCGCGATGTCGAGTTCGCGGTGCAGCTGCTGCAGCTGGTGCACGGCCGCAACGACGAGTCGCTGCGGGTGGCCTCCACGGTGGACGCGCTTGCGGCCCTCGGCGCGGCCGGATACGTCGGCCGTGACGACGCCGCCAACCTCACCGCCTCGTACGAGTTCCTCCGGCTGCTCGAGCACCGGCTGCAGCTGCAGCGGCTCAAGCGCACCCACATGCTTCCCGACGAGGATGACGACGAGGCGTTGCGCTGGCTGGCGCGGGCCGCTCACATCCGGCCTGACGGCACCCACGACGCGTTGGGGGTGCTGCGCGAAGAACTCAAGCGTCAAAGCATGCGGGTGTCACGCCTGCACGCCAAGCTGTTCTACCAACCCCTGCTGGAGTCGGTCGGTCAAGCCGCGCTTGGAATCTCGGTAGGGATGACGCAGGAGGCCGCCGAACGGCAGCTGGCAGCGCTCGGCTACGAAGGTCCCCAGAGCGCGTTGACGCACCTGGCGGCGCTGACCGCGGGCAGCGGCAGACGCAGCCGGGTGCAGCGGGTGCTGCTGCCGACACTGCTGGACTGGTTGTCCGACACCCCGGACCCCGACGGCGGCCTGCTGGCCTACCGACGCATCAGCGAGGCGCTCGTCGAGCACCGGTGGTATCTGTCGACGCTGCGCGACGAGGGTGCGGTGGCCAAACGGCTGATGAAGGTGTTGGGCACGTCGGCCTACATCCCCGAACTCCTGATGCGCGCACCCGAGGTCATCCAGCTCTACGCCGACGGACCCGACGGCCCCAAGCTGTGCGACGTCGATCCCGACGGGGTGGCCCGCGCGCTGATCGCCTCCGCCGGAAGGCATCCCGACCCGGACCGGGCCATCGCCGCCGCACGCACCCTGCGCCGCCGCGAGCTGGCCAGGATCGCGTCCGCGGACCTGCTCGGCATGCTCGAGGTGACCGATGTCTGTGCGGCGTTGACGTCGGTGTGGGTGGCGGTGCTGCAAGCCGCGCTGGAATCGGTGATCCGCGCCAACACCGGCGATGACGCGGTTCCCGCCCGCATCGCGGTGATCGGGATGGGCAGGTTGGGCGGCGCCGAGCTGGGCTATGGCTCGGACGCCGACGTGATGTTCGTGTGCGAACCCGACGAAGGGGTCGACGAGTCGGTTGCGGTTCGCTGGGCGACGACGGTCGCCGAGCAGGTGGGCACGTTGCTCGGTGCGCCCAGCCCCGACCCGCCGCTGGAGATAGACGCGACGTTGCGGCCCGAGGGCCGCAACGGGCCGCTGGTGCGCACGCTGGCGTCGTATGAGGCGTACTACACGCAGTGGGTGCAGCCGTGGGAGGTCCAGGCGCTGCTGCGGGCCCATCGGGTCGCCGGCGATCTCGACCTGGGGGAGCGGTTCCTGTTGATGGTGGACAAGATCCGGTATCGGCCCGGCGGCATGTCGGCCGAGGGTATCCGCGAGATCCGGCGGATCAAGGCGCGGGTGGACGCCGAGCGGCTGCCGCGCGGCGCGGACCCCAACACGCATACGAAGCTGGGACGCGGCGGGCTGGCCGACATCGAATGGACCGTGCAGCTTCTGCAGCTGCGACACGCACACGAGGTGGCGGCGCTGCACACCACGTCGACGCTGGAGGCGCTCGACGCGATCGCCGCGGCCGAGCTGATCGCCGAGGGTGATGTGGAGTTGCTGCGGCAGGCGTGGTTGACCGCCACCGCCGCCCGCAACGCGCTGGTGCTGGTGCGTGGTAAACCGACCGACCAGCTGCCGGGCCCCGGTCGGCAACTCAACGCCGTCGCGGTGGCCGCAGGGTGGGAGAGTGGCGACGGCGGCGAGTTCCTCGACAACTACCTGAGGGTGACTCGGCGGGCAAAAGCGGTGGTACGAAAGGTCTTTGATGGATAGGCAGCGCCAATGAGCATGGATTTCGGCTACGACGTCGTCACGGCGGAGGAGTACGAACGTCAGCGGTTGCTGTACGGGCCGTTGGCCGATTCGGTTCGCAAGCTCATCGCTGCGGGCCTGCGCACCGACGTGGACGAAGACACCGTGCGGAACGCGCAAGCCTCCATCGAGGCGGTCACCGAGATGCTCGAGCGCCGGCAGCGCTCCGCCAACGTGATGCTGCACGAGGTGACGGGCAGACCGGTGGTGTGGTCCAATCCGGTTATCGGACTGCGCAATGCGATCGCCCCGCCGATGGAGATCCACCACGAGGACGACGGACGGTGCTGGAGCGAGTTCGCCCTTGGCGCCGCATACGAGGGTCCGCCGGGCTGGGTGCACGGCGGTATCTGCGCTCTGGTGCTCGACCACATTCTGGGTGAGGCGGCCAGCGGCGGGCTCACCCAACCAAAGTTCACCGGCACCATCACGATGCGCTATCTGCGCGGTACCCCGTTGGGGCCGCTGCGCGCCGAGGCGCTCATCGATCGCACCGAGGGCGCCAAAACGTATGCGCGAGGCTCCCTTAGCGATGCCGACGGTGCCACCGTCGAAGCCGAGGGCGTGTTCATCGTGCCCGCGTGGGCGAGGGACGCAGGCTGACGTGGCTCTGAAGTTCTATGTCAGCACCGCCTTTTTGGACACCGGTGAGGCCGTCGAAGTCGCCAAGGCCGCAGACGATCTCGGCTACGACGGAATCGGCATTCCCGACCATGTGGTGAACCTCGAGACACTGGCGACGCCGTATCCCTACACCAAGGACGGCAAACGCCGCTGGGAGCCGTTCACCGACTGGCCCGATCCGTGGGTGATGATCGGAGCGATCGCGCTGGCGACCACCCGGTTGCGGTTCGTCACCACGGTGTATCTGCCCGCGATGCGCGACCCGTACTCGGCGGCCAAATCCATTGGCACCGCGGCATACCTGGCCGGAGGCCGGCTCGAACTCGGCATCGGGGTCGGCTGGTGCGAGGAGGAGTTCACGTTGATGGGCCAGCGGTTCGATCGGCGCGGTAAGCGCACCGACGAGATGCTCGAGTTGATGAAGGAACTGTGGCGCCCCGGCTGGACGGAGTTCGACGGCGAGTTCTATCAGACCCCGCGGCTGGAGATGGAACCCACTCCGCCGCACATACCCGTCTATGTCGGCGGGTTGTCCGACATCGCGTTGCGGCGGGCCGCTCGCCACGACGGCTGGATCGGCGATCTGATCACCACCGAGCGCGCGCTCGAACGTGTCGAGCGGTTGAGGCAACTGCGCGCCGAAAGCGGGTTGTCGATGGACGATTTCACCGTGCTCACCCCGCTGACCGACGCGTTCACCCAGGAGCATTACGAGCGCGCGGAGGCCGGCGGCATCACCGGGATCATCACGATGCCGTGGGTGTTCTACAGCGGGCCGCAGGCGTCGCTGGCCGAGCAGATCGACGGAATGCGTAAGTTCCGCAAGGATATGGCGCTGGATTAACGGCGGCGGAACCTGCTCAGCAGGCCGCCGCGCGCCGGCGGCGCCGCGGTGGTGGTCGCGGCGCCGACGGGCCGGCGCCTGCCGTCGATGGAATAGACACCGGGGCCGATGGCGGCCAACAACAGGAACCCGAAGCAGAACAGCACCGCCGCCTCGCCGCCGTTGGCCATCGGCCAGAAGCTCTGCGGCTCGCCCTCCAGCGGCGGCCAGTGCTGCCAGAAGTACGCCACGGCCATCTCACCCGAGGCGATGACCGCCGCGACGCGGGTGAACAGTCCGACGGTGATCAGAAGACCGGCGACCAGTTCGATCACCCCCGCCCACCACATCGGCCAGCTGCCGACCGGCACCGAGGAGCCGAGCGGCCAGCCGAACAACTTTGCCGAGCCGTGGACGGCGAACAGCAGACCGAAGAAGACGCGGAAGGCGAGCAACGCCGCGGGGGAGTAGGAGTTCAGGCGATTGTTCAGGGTCGTCATTGACAGACCCTAACGCCGATTCGGGCCGGGCGCGCCAAAGTCGCCCGGCCCGAACGGTCAGCCGTGCTTACACGTCGTAGTACAACGCGATCTCATACGGGTGCGGCCGCACCTGCACCGGCAGGATCTCGTTCTCCCGCTTGTAGGAGATCCAGGTCTCGATCAGATCCTCGGTGAAAACCCCGCCCTCGGTGAGGTATTCGTGATCTTCCTCGAGCCGGTCGATGACCGCCGACAGGGACGTCGGCGCCTGCGGGATGCTCGCGGCCTCGTCGGGCGGCAACTCGTAGAGATCCTTGTCGACGGGAGCCAGCGGCTCCATCTTCTTCTTGATCCCGTCCAGGCCGGCCATCAGCATCGCCGCGAACGCCAGGTACGGGTTGCCCGAACTGTCCGGGCAGCGGAACTCCAGGCGCTTGGCCTTCGGGTTGTTGCCGGTGATCGGGATGCGCACGCATGCGCTGCGGTTCCGCTGGCTGTACACCAGGTTGATCGGCGCCTCGTAGCCGGGCACCAGCCGCTTGTAGGAGTTCACCGTCGGGTTGGTGAACGCCAGCAGTGACGGCGCGTGGTGCAGGATGCCGCCGATGTAGTGGCGCGCGGTGTCGGACAGGCCCGCGTAGCCCGACTCGTCGTGGAACAGCGGCTGACCGTCCTTCCACAGCGACTGGTGTGCGTGCATACCGGAGCCGTTGTCGCCGAACAGCGGCTTGGGCATGAACGTCACAGTCTTGCCGGCCTGCCATGCGGTGTTCTTGATGATGTACTTGAACAGCAGCAGGTCATCGGCCGCGTGCAGCATCGTGTTGAACTTGTAGTTGATCTCGGCCTGACCGGCGGTGCCGACCTCGTGGTGACCGCGCTCCAGGACGAAGCCGGCGTTCTGCAGGTTGGTGCACATCTGGTCGCGCAGGTCGACGAAGTGGTCATACGGCGCGACGGGAAAGTAGCCGCCCTTGGGGCGGACCTTGTAGCCGCGGTTGACGCTGCCATCGGACTCGACCGCCTCGCCGGTGTTCCACCACCCGGCCTCCGAGTCGATCTCGTAGAACGTGCTGTTCATCTGCGAGTCGAACGACACCGAGTCGAAGATGTAGAACTCGGCTTCGGCGCCGAAGTAGGCGGTGTCCGCGATGCCGGTGCTGGCCAGGTAGTTCTCCGCCTTGCGGGCCACGTTGCGCGGGTCACGCGAGTACGCCTCACGGGTGAACGGATCGTGCACGAAGAAGTTGACGTTCAGCGTCTTGGCGGCGCGGAACGGGTCGATGCGTGCGGTCTCGGGATCCGGCAGCAGCATCATGTCGGATTCGTGGATCGACTGGAATCCCCGCACCGACGAGCCGTCGAAGGCCAGGCCGTCTTCGAAGACATCCTGCGTGAAGGCCGTAGCCGGGATCGAGAAGTGTTGAACGACGCCGGGCAGATCGCAGAACCGAATGTCGACGTACTCTACGTCTTCGTCCTTGATCAGCTTGAGAATGTCGTCGGCGGTCTTTTCTGCCACTGAGTTCTCTCCTTATATTTCGTAACCCGCGCGTTGACGCTAAGGACACGATGTTGCACGGTCGTCAACCGTATGTTGCGCCGAAGTTACGCAATGTCGCCTCGGTGGCTGGATGCTGGCGGCCGATGGCCCCGGACGGGTCCACACATATCCTGTCACCATGGCCCGCGCAATGGGGTCCTGGTTGTCGGGACCGAGCAGTGACCTGGGACCCAGCGACTACCCGGGACAGCGTCTCGGCTTGCCCGAGACCGGCCCGGGCTCGATCGCCCGGTTCGGCAGGCGCATCGCCGCGCTGCTGATCGACTGGTTCATCGCCTACGGGCTGGTGGGGCTGGTCGTCGGGGTCGGGCTGGTCAGCCGGGACGATTTTCTGTACACGCCGATGGGGTCGACCTCGATCGCGCTGGTCTGGCTGCTGCTGGGCATCATCTCGGTGCGGCTGTACGGCTTCACCCCCGGCCAGTTCGCGCTCGGGTTGCGCGTGGCCTCGATCGACAACCGGATGCATGTCGGCCTCGGCCGGGCCACGGTGCGCGGGCTGCTGGTGTTCTTCATCGTGCCCGCGTTGTTCACCGACGGCGACCTGCGCGGTTACCAGGACCGCTTCACCAACACCGCCGTCGTGCGCCGCACCTGACGTCCGGGCCGCGGCCCGGCCGGTTCCGTCGAACCTGAGCTTGTGCTCACAAAACCGGCGATTTTGCGAACACAAGCTCAGTTTCGGCGAAGAAGGCGAGAGGGTCAGCGACGCCGGACGGTGCGCTGCACGCCGCGCATCTTGGCCTGGGCCGGCAGCGGGCCCTTCGGCATGGCGGCGGGCCCGGCCTTGGTGCCCAGCGCGGCCAACCGGGACTCCAGCGAGTCCATCTGCTTGACGGTGATGTTGGCGGGCAGCTTGTTGAGGTGCCGTTCGAGCTTGGCCAGCGGCACCTCGCCCTCGCCCTTGCCGATGATGATGTCGTAGATCGGCACGTCGCCGATGACCCGGGCGGTGCGCTTCTTCTCCTGGGCGAGCAGCGGCTTGACGCGGGTGGGGGAGCCCTCGCCGACGAAGATGACGCCGGGTCGCCCGATCACCCGGTGCACCGCGTCGAAGTGACCGGTGGCCGCGACGCCCGGTGTGACGCGCCACTTGCCGCGCATGTTCTCCAGCGCCCATGCCGCCGCCCCGGTCTGTCCTTCGGCCTTTCGGTAGACCGACTTCTGGGCGCGCCTGCCGAAGATGATGAACGCCACCAGCGCGCCGAGCACGATGCCCAGCGGAATCATCATGTAGGTGCTGAACCCGCCGGATATCAGGCCCAGCGCCACCGAGGCGCCCACGATCAGCACGAACGCGCCGATCATGTAGGGCAGCAGCCGCTTGTCCTCTTTGCGCTGGATCTGGAACGCCTGCCACAGCTGCGTGCGGCGCTGCTTGGATGCCGCTTTTCGGGCCGCCTTCGCCTCGGCCTTCGCGGCCTTGACCTCAGCGGGAGTGCGCTTCTTCGCCATTCACTCAGGATACGGACGCGGATTTGGCCTGGGCATACAGCCGCCCCGCCCGATACGACGAGCGCACCAGCGGCCCGGACAGCACCCCGGCGAACCCGAGGTCGGTGGCGAACCGCTCGTGCTCGACGAACTCATCCGGGTGCACCCAGCGTTCCACCGGGTGATGGCGCACCGAGGGCCGCAGGTACTGGGTGATGGTGACGATGTCGCAGCCTGCGTCGCGCAGATCGGTCAGCGCGCTGCGCACCTCCTCGGGGGTCTCGCCCATCCCGAGGATGAGGTTGGACTTGGTCACCAGCCCGAACGCGCGCGCCGCCGTCAACACCTGCAGGCTGCGGTCATAACGGAATCCCGGCCGGATCCGCTTGAAGATGCGCGGCACCGTCTCGATGTTGTGCGCCAACACTTCCGGACGCGACTCGAAGACCTGCTCGAGCAGCGGGGCGGACCCGTTGAAGTCCGGGATGAGCAACTCGACGCCGGTGTCGGGGTTGAGCGCCTTGATCGCGCGCACCGTCTCGGCGTACAACCACGCACCGCCGTCGGGCAGGTCGTCGCGGGCGACCCCGGTGACCGTCGAATAGCGCAGCCCCATCGCATGCACGCTTTCGGCGACGCGGCGCGGCTCGTCACGGTCGAGTTCGGCCGGCTTGCCGGTGTCGATCTGGCAGAAGTCGCACCGCCGGGTGCACTGCTCGCCGCCGATGAGGAAGGTGGCCTCGCGGTCTTCCCAGCACTCGTAGATGTTCGGGCAGCCGGCTTCCTCGCAGACGGTGTGCAGACCCTCGCGACGCACCAGCGACTTCAGTTCCTGGTACTCCGGGCCCATCTTGGCGCGGGTCTTGATCCACGGCGGCTTGCGCTCGATCGGCGTCGCGGCGTTGCGCACCTCCAGACGCAGCAGCTTGCGGCCTTCCGGGGATACGGTCACGTCGTCAATGCTACTGACAGGCGCCCGTCGAGGGCGTCGCAGACGGCGTCGGCCACCGGCCCGATCACCTCATCGACGCCGACGCGGCGGCCCAGTTCGGCGCTCAGCGAGGTCACCCCCGCGTCGGAGATGCCGCACGGCACGATCGCGGAGAAGGCGTCCAGGTCGCAGTCGCAGTTCAGCGCGAACCCGTGCAGCGTGGTCGCCCGCGACACCCGGATCCCGACGGCGGCGACCTTGCGGGCCGGTCGCGGCCCGGCTGCAAGCTCGGAGGTGTCGTGTCCAGGCACCCACACCCCGGAGCGCCCCGGCACCCGGCCCGTCGCCAGCCCGAGGTCAGCGCACACCTTGATCAGCGATTCTTCAAGGCGCCGAACGAAATTCACCACATCGATCGGTTCGGCGAGCCCGACGATGGGGTAGCCCACCAACTGTCCCGGCCCGTGCCAGGTGATCTTGCCGCCCCGGTCGGTGTCGATCACCGGGGTGTCGTCGACGGGACGCTCCTCGGGCTCGGTGCGCCGGCCCGCGGTGTAGACCGAGGGATGCTCGAGCAGCAGCAGCGTGTCCGGACCCCCGTCGATGCGGGCCTCGGCCAGCTCCCGCTGCAGCTGCCAGGCCGTGTGGTAGTCCACGCGGCCCAATCGGCGCACGTCAACCGGCGATGACGCCGACCGGATCGATCCTGCCGTCATGCGTTTGAATCTACGTGTCCGTGGGGGCGGTGGCGAACGCCAGCGCCTCGCCGATGGTGTTGTGGCCAAACTGAAAACCCGCGTTCTCCAGCGCGGCGGGGATGGCGCGCTGGCCGCACAGCAGCCCCTCGTCGGCGAACTCGCCGAGCAGGGCGCGCACGGCGAAGCCGGGCACCGCCAGGGGGGTCGGCCGGCCCAGCGCCCTGCCGAGCGCCGCGGTGAACTCGGCGTTGGTGACGGGCGCGGGCCCGGTCACGTTGACCGGGCCGGACAGTTGGCGGTTGTCGATCGCGAACATCAGCGCGCGGACCTCGTCCTCGATGCTGATCCACGGCATGTACTGGCGGCCGTTGCCCAGTCGGGCGCCCAGGCCCAGCGAGAACAACGGCTTCAACCGGCTGAGGATCCCGCCGGACGGCGCGAGCACCAGCCCCGAGCGGGCCAGTACCACCCGCGCCCCGGACTGCGCGGCAGGCAGGGTCGCGGCCTCCCAGTCTCGGCACAGCTGTGCGAGGAACCCGCTGCCGGGCGGGGCGGATTCGTCGGTGATGCGGCTGCCGGTGTCGCCGTAGTAGCCGACCGCGCTGGCGTTGATCAGCGTCGGCACCCCGGCCGCGGCGACCGCGGCGGCCAGCACCTCGGTCGGGCCGATGCGACTGTCCCGCAGGCTCTGCTTGAACGCCCCTGACCAGCGCTTGGCGCCGAGGCTGACACCGCAGAGGTTCACCACGGCGTGCACGCCCGCCAGGGCGCCGGCATCGAACTCGCCGGTGTCGGGATTCCAGAACACCTCGTCGGCGTTCGACGGGGCGCGGCGCACGATGCGCAGCACCCGGCGATCGGTGGCGCGCAGCGCGTACACCAGCGCCGTGCCGATCAGGCCGGACGATCCCGCGACTGCGATGACGGCTTCGGACACGACAGGCGAACGCCCTTCTCTATCGGCCCGCTACAGGCCCAGGTCCGCCTCGAAGGCACCCTCTTCGAGCCGGCGCTTGATGGTGGTCAGGAACCGGCCGGCGTCGGCGCCGTCGATCAACCGGTGGTCGTAGGTCAGCGGCAAATAGCACACCGACCGGATGCCGATCGACTCGTTGCCGAGC
The DNA here is from genome assembly GCF_010725725.1 of Mycolicibacterium pulveris. Taxonomy (NCBI): domain Bacteria; kingdom Bacillati; phylum Actinomycetota; class Actinomycetes; order Mycobacteriales; family Mycobacteriaceae; genus Mycobacterium; species Mycolicibacterium pulveris. The sequence continues at coordinate 4,476,036 of NZ_AP022599.1, forward strand.
TCGTCGACGATCACCCGGGGCCGTTTGACGATCGCGCCGGTGCCCAGCATCGCCGCCTGCGGCGGCACCAGGATCGGGGTGTCGAACAACGCGCCCTGGCTACCGATGTTGGTGATGGTGAACGTGCCACCGGACAACTCATCGGGTTTGAGGTCGGCCGACCTGGCGCGCGCGGCGATGTCGGCTATCGCGCGGGCCAGCCCCGCCAGCGACAGGTCGCCGGCGTTCTTGATCACCGGTGACAGCAACCCTTGTTCGGTGTCGACCGCGATCCCGAGGTGCTCGGCGTCGTAGTAGGTGATCTCCTTGGTTTCCTCGTTGTAGCTGGCGTTGACGTTCGGGTGCGCCTTGAGCGCGTCGACCACCGCGACCGCGATGAACGGCAGGTACGTCAGGTTGACGCCTTCGCGTTCGGCGAAACTGGCCTTCGCACGGGCCCGCAGCGCCACGATCTTCGTCATGTCGACCTCGTGGGTCTGCGTCAACTGCGCTGTCGCCTGCAGGGATTCGCGCGTCTTCTTGGCGGTGAGCTGACGGATCCGGCTGGCCTTCTGCGTGGTGCCGCGCAGATGGGCCAACGCCGGCGCCGGAGTCGGCTCCGGCTTGGCCGCCGGTGCCGCGGACGGCTGCGGGGCCGGCTCGGCCGCCGCGAGCACGTCCTGCTTGCGGATTCGTCCGCCGACACCGGTGCCCTTCACCGTGGAGAGGTCAATGTCGTTCTCGGCGGCCAGTTTCCGCACCAGGGGCGTGACGTACGGTGCGGAATCGCCGGTGGGTTGCGGCTTTGGTTCCGGCTTGGGCTCGGGCTTGGGCTCGGGTTTGGGCTCGGGTTTGGGCTCGGGTTTGGGCTCGGGTTTGGGCTCGGGTTTGGGCTCGGGTTTGGGCTCTGCCTTCGGCTCCGGCTCGGGTTCGGGTTCGGGTTCGGGTTCGGATTCCGGCTCGGCGGCGGGAGCCGCACCGGCCGGGCCGATCTTGGCCAGCTCGCCGCCGACCTCTACGGTGTCGTCCTCTTCGGCGGTGATCGACAGCAGCGTGCCTGCCACCGGGGAGGGAATCTCGGTGTCGACCTTGTCGGTGGAGACCTCGAGCAGTGGCTCGTCGACCTCGACGGTGTCGCCGACTTTCTTCAACCACCGCGTCACAGTGCCCTCGGTCACCGACTCGCCGAGTTCGGGCATCAACACCGGCGTTGCTTCGCCGCCGCCGCCATCGCCGCTCTGCGCCGGTGGAGCCGGGGTCTCGGCCGGCTCCTCCTGCTCTTCGGCGGCCGGTTCGGGCTGCGCCGCCGGCTGTTCGGCGGGCTTCTCCTGCTCGGCGGGCGCTTCACCGCCGCCGTCGTCGCCGTCCTCGCCGGCGTCACCGATGACGGCCAACTCCCCACCCACCTCGACCGTGTCGTCCTCCTGGGCGATGATCTTCTTCAGCACACCGGAAGCGGGGGAAGGAATCTCGGTGTCGACCTTGTCGGTGGACACCTCCAGCAGCGGCTCATCCTGTTCAACCGTGTCGCCCTCTTGCTTGAGCCAACGGGTGACAGTGCCTTCGGTGACGCTTTCACCGAGTGCGGGCATCTGAACGGAGATGGCCATATATCGACTCCCTCGCTCCCTTGAACGGTCAGTCTCTTGCCGGGTCGATCGTCGTAACCCATCCTTTCACGTCTGCGCACCTGGTTCGCTTCAGACCTCGCGACGATTTGCTCTGGCACTATCTTGGTAGGTAGACGAAAGGAAGCACCACCCGAGTGGGACTGTTCGACAAATTTCGGCGTGGCGGACGCGGCGCCAAGGGAAGCGCGAGCGACCCGGCGGACGATCTGCGATACCTGCGCCGGTGGGTCGCCGAGCACACCGGTGTCGAGGCTTTCGTCGAACCCAAGACCACCGTCACCGACGTCACCGTGGTGCTGGTCGCCGCCGACGGGGAGTGGACGCGGCGGCCGACCGGGGGAGAGGCCGGTGCCCGACGGCTTTCGCAGCGCCTCAAGATCCCGGTCTACGACGTGCAGAAGGTCGGCTATCCGCAGCGGATGCGCGACTTCGACGAACGGCGCCGCATCGAACGCCGACGTGCCGCCCGCAGGGAACTCGAGGAGTCCTGAACGTCTGCCCGCGCACGCGGCCGGCCTGATACGTTACCCGCGGTCCCACTAACTTCAGCTGGAGGTGTGATGGGCGACGTCACCGAGCGGTTCGTCGACAGCGCAGACGGTGTCCGCATCGCGGTATACGAGCAAGGCAACCCCGACGGGCCAACGGTCGTGTTGGTCCACGGCTGGCCGGATTCCCACGTCGTATGGGACGCCGTGGTGCCGTTGCTGGCCGACCGGTTCCGGATCGTGCGCTACGACAATCGCGGCGTCGGCAGAAGCTCGGTCCCCAAGAACGTCGGAGCCTACCGGATGTATTGCTACGCCGACGATTTCGCCGCGATCCTCGCCGAGGTGAGCCCGGGTGAGCCGGTGCATGTGCTCGCGCACGACTGGGGTTCGACGGCGGTGTGGGAGTACCTGTCTCGCTCGGGGGCCCGCGAGCGTGTCGCGTCGTTCACCTCGGTCTCCGGACCGAGCGCCGACCACGTCAACCGCTACGTCATCGACAATCTCAAGCGTCCGTACCATCCGCGGCAGTTCGGCAGGGCCCTGCGGCAGCTGCTGGCGTTCTGGTACATGGCGCTGTTCTCCATCCCGGTGGTGGGCCCCGCGGTGGTCCGACGCGGTTTTCGCGCCGGGACGGTGGCACGGCGGTTGCAGCGCGAGGGCATCACCGCCGAGCGGATCCTGCATTCCGACAACGTCGCCGCGGACGCCGTCAACAGCCTCAGGGTGTATCCCGCCAACTACTTCCGCTCCGTGACCACCGCGAGAACCGACCACTATGTCGACGTTCCGGTGCAGCTCATCGTCAACCTCGCCGACCCGCACGTTCGGCCCTACGTCTACGACGACACCAAGAAATGGGTGGCGCGGCTGTGGCGACGCGACCTGCACGCCGGGCACTGGACGCCGATGTCGCACCCGCAGCTGCTCGCGCAGTCGGTGCACGAGCTCGTCGACCATCTCGAAGGCAGGCCGGCCAGCCGCGGCCTGCGCCGCGCCGAGGTTGGCAGGCCGCGCGAATACTTCGGTGACACACTGGTTTCGGTGACCGGCGCCGGTAGCGGCATCGGTCGTGAGACCGCGCTGGCGTTCGCCCGGGAGGGCGCGGAAGTGGTCGTCAGCGACATCGACGAGGCCAGCGCAAAGGACACCGCCGCCACGATCGCCGCGCGCGGCGGGGTGGCGCACGCGTATCGCCTCGACGTGGCCGACGCCGACGCGGTGGAACGCTTCGCCGAGCAGGTCTGCGCCGAGCACGGCGTGCCCGACGTCGTGGTCAACAACGCCGGGGTCGGGCACTCCGGGCTGTTCCTGGACACCCCGCGTGACGAATACGAGCGGGTGCTGGGGATCAACTTCGGTGGAGTCGTCAACTGCTGCAGGTCCTTTGGCCGGCGGCTCGTGGACCGCGGGATCGGTGGCCACATCGTCAACATCTCGTCGATGGCGGCCTACGCGCCGCAGCAGGCCATGAACGCCTACGCCACCAGCAAGGCCGCGGTGTTCATGTTCGGCGACTGCCTGCGCGCCGAGCTGGACCAAGCCGGCGTCGGGCTCACCACGGTGTGTCCCGGGGTGGTCAACACCAACATCGTGCACACCACCCGGTTCGACGCGCCCGCGGGTAAGCAGGCCAACGTGGAGGTGCGGCGGGCGCAGCTGGAAAGGCTGTTCGCCGCACGGCGATACGGCCCGGAGAAGGTGGCCAAGGCGATCGTCTCGGCGGTCAAGAAAACCAAGCCGATCAGACCCGTCGCGCCGGAGGCCTACTTCGTCTACGGCGCGGCCCATCTGCTGCCGCAAGCGATGCGAAGCACCGCCCGCGCCCGCGTGCTGTAGCCGCCGAAACGGACGCTCTGGCGGATTTGCGAGCCCGGAAACCGCCATGTCGTCGGTCTCGGCGAACGCGGAGAGGGCTAGCCGTTGGCGGCGATGTCCTCCAGCACCGCGAACATCGTGCGCGTCGGCACGCCCGTGCCACCCTTGCCGGTGTAACCCCATGGCCCGCCGGTGTTGTATGCCGGGCCGGCGATGTCGATATGCGCCCACTGCACACCCTCGGGGACGAACTCGCGCAGATACGTGCCCGCGACCAGCATGCCCGCGTAGCGCGAACCGCCGACGTTGGCCAAATCGGCGACCGTGGACTTGAGGTCTTCCTTGAGCTCCTCGGGCAGCGGCATCGGCCAGCCGTTCTCGCCAACGCGCTGCGAGAGCTCGGCGACGCGGTCGCGGAACTCGTCGCTGCCCATCACGCCGGGCGTGCGTGCGCCCAGCGCGACGGTCTGCGCACCCGTCAGCGTCGAGGTCTCGATCAGGTAGTCGGGCTGGTCCTCGCCGGCGCGCACGATCGCATCCGCGAGCACCAGCCGACCCTCGGCGTCGGTGTTGAGCACCTCCACCGTGATGCCGCCGTACTGGGTGAGCACGTCACCGGGCCGCTGCGCGGTCGACGACGGCATGTTCTCGGCCATCGGCACCGTCGCGACGACATCGATCGGCAGCTTCTGCTTGGCGGCCAGCACCACGGTGGCGATGACCGCGGCCGCGCCGCCCATGTCGGAGGTCATGTGGTGCATGTTGGCCGCCGGCTTGATCGAGATGCCGCCGGTGTCGAATGTGATGCCCTTGCCGACCAGCGCGACACGTTTGCCGTTGCGCTTGGCGCCCTTGTGGGTCAGCCGCACCAGCCGCGGCGGGCGCGACGAGCCCTTGCCGACGCCGATGATGCCGCCGTATCCGGCCTTCTCGAGCGCCTTCTCGTCGAGGATCTCCACCTGCAGTCCCGCGGCCTCCCCCAAAGCCTTTGCGCGCTTGGCGAATTCGGCGGGAAACAGGTGACTTGGCGGGGTGTTGACCAGATTACGCGCGGTCGCCACCGCGGTGGCGATATCAGCGGCGCGCTGCGCGGCGTCTTTCTGCCCCTTGGCCGACGTCAGCGCGGTGATCGCCCGCAGCCCGGCGTCCTTGGGCGCGGTCTTGTCGCTGCGGAAGTCGGTGAACCGGTAGGCGCCGAGGATCAGCCCCTCGACGGTCGCGCCCAGATCGATGTCCGACAGCGTGGTCAGTGCGGTCTCGGCGCCGTTGAGCGAGCGCGCGGCCACCCCGGCGACGCGGCGGACGACGTCGGCGTCGTACTCGTCTCGCCGCTTGCCCAGCCCGACCGCGAGCACGCTGCTCACCGGCAGCGACGGCACCACGACGCGGGTGATCTGCTCGACGCCGCCCTTCGCGTCCAGCGACTCGAGGGCGGCCTCGATCTCGCCGACCGCCTCGGCGCCGAGGAACGGGTTGGGCACGACACTCGGCGCCACCCCGTCGTCGTCTCCGCTGACCACGGGCACGATCAGCACCGACGAGTCGACCTTGCGCTTGGGCAGCGACGAGCTGACGGAGACGCTGGGGGCTTGGTAACCGTTTGCAGGGCTCACGAGGCCTTACCCTAGCCGTCAGGGGCCGGCCCGCAGGTCGTAGGCCCGCACCGGGGCATCGAAACCCTTGAGCACCAAGTCTTCCTGGGGCACCGCGGGCCAGTTCTCCAGCTCGTCGAAGACGTCGGCACCGGCGAGGATCTGCCCGGGTGTCGCGGCGGCGACCAGCCGCGCCGCCAGGTTGACGGGGTTGCCGAAGTAGTCACCGCCGACGGCCAGCACCGAGCCGTAGCCCAGGCCGGCGCGGACCTGCAGCCCGGCCTCGCGTGCTCGCGGGTGTTCGACCAGGTCGACGGCGACCTTCACGAGCAGTTCAGGGGTCGAGGTCACCCACATCACCTCGTCGCCGATGAACTTCACCACCCGGCCGCCGTCGACGTGCACCAGATCGCTGACGACACCGCCGAAATCGATCAGCAGATCGGACAGCTCGGTGGGGGAGAGCCGTTGGGTCAGGGCGGTGAAACCGGTCAGGTCGGCGAACCCGACACCGCAGATGACGATCGCGGACTCGTCACGGATGACGCCCTCGAAATGGGCGCGGGCGCTGGTGATGTGCTGGCGGAACACCGCGTCGATCAGCACGCTGAAGCGTTGCGTCACCTCCGACACCGCGCGGTAGGCCCGCGCGGTGGTGAGCTCATCCTGGGTGTGGGTCATCTGGATGTCGGGCCGCGCGACGCGGATCATCGACGAGCCGGCCTCGGCGAGCCGCGACATCGACGCGCCCAGCACCCGCAGAAACGCCAGCGCGGCGTCGTCGCCGACCGCTGCCTTGACCTGAACCCACACCGTCAGCCCGTCGAGGTCGGCCCGGCTCAGCGCCGGCTCGTCGGGATCGGCGACGCTCAACCCGAGCGCCGCCCACGCGCGGCGCAGCTCGTCGAGCGACACGCCCAGCTCCTCGGCGGCGCTGCGCAGGCTGAACTCCGGGCGTCCCGACCACTGCAGCACGTCGCCGGCGAGGCCGAAAAGCCGCCCGCGCCGCTCGGCCTGCACCATGTCTTCCACGGTGAACCCGAGCCCGTCGAGGTATTCGATCAGGGCGGCCCGGCGGTGCGCGTCGGCGATGCCCGCGGCTTGCAGCGCATCGAGATCAACCACGGCACAAGTGTGACAAGCCCAACGCCACATTAGGGTGGATCGGCGTGAGCGAGATATCGAAGGGCCCGCTGGAGGACCGGCACCGCGAACTCGGCGCCAACTTCGCCGAATTCGGTGGCTGGCTGATGCCGGTCTCGTATGCCGGAACGGTCACCGAGCACACCGCGACACGCAACACCGTCGGTCTGTTCGACGTCAGCCATCTGGGCAAGGCGCTGGTGCGCGGACCGGGAGCCGCCGACTACGTCAACTCCGCGTTCACCAACGACCTGCGCCGGATCGGACCGGGCAAGGCGCAATACACGTTGTGCTGCACAGAATCCGGTGGTGTGCTCGACGATCTGATCGCCTACTACGTCTCCGACGACGAGATCTTCCTGGTACCCAACGCCGCCAACACCGCCGCCGTGGTGGCCGCGCTGCAGCAGCACGCGCCGGCGGGCGTCACGATCACCAACGAACACCGGTCCTACGCCGTGCTCGCGGTGCAGGGGCCCAAGTCCACCGAGGTCGTCGCCGCGCTGGGGCTGCCGACGGACATGGACTACATGGGCTACGTCGACGCCGAATTTCACGGCGTGCCCGTGCGGGTGTGCCGCACCGGCTACACCGGCGAGCACGGTTACGAACTGCTGCCACCGTGGGAACAGGCGCAGGTGGTCTTCGACGCGCTGGTCGAGCAGGTACGCGCGGCCGACGGCGAACTGGCGGGGCTCGGCGCCCGTGACACGCTGCGCACCGAGATGGGATATCCGCTGCACGGCCACGAGCTCTCGACGGAGTTCTCGCCGCTGCAGGCACGCTGCGGATGGGCGATCGGCTGGCGCAAGGACGAGTTCTGGGGCCGCGACGCGCTGCTTGCCGAGAAGGAAGCCGGGCCGGCGCGGTTGTTGCGCGGCCTCAAGGCGCTCGGTCGCGGGGTGCTGCGCGCCGATCTCACCGTGCTCGACGGTGACCGCGCGGTCGGGGTGACGACGTCGGGAACCTTCTCTCCGACTTTGAAGGTCGGGATCGCGCTGGCGCTGATCGACACCGCCGCCGGCGTCGCCGACGGCCAGCGCGTCACGGTCGACGTGCGCGGCAGGCCCATCGAATGCGAGGTGGTCAAGCCGCCGTTCGTGGCGGCGAAAACCCGATAGTCAGCGCATATACAATCGCTTCATGACTGACGGCCCCCTCGAGTTCACGGTTGAGCGCAACGCATCTCCGGCGAGCGACGAGGTACGGGCGTCGATTCTGGCCAATCCCGGGTTCGGCCAGTACCACACAGACCACATGGTTTCGATCGACTACGTCGAGGGCAAGGGCTGGCACAACGCCCGCGTGATGCCGTACGGCCCCATCGAACTGGATCCGTCGGCGATCGTGCTGCACTACGCACAAGAGGTGTTCGAGGGCCTGAAGGCCTACCGGTGGGCCGACGGGTCCATCGTGTCGTTCCGGCCGGAGGCCAACGCGCGCCGGTTGGGCACCTCGGCCCGCAGGCTGGCCATCCCCGAACTGCCCGAAGGCGTGTTCATCGAGTCGCTGCGCCAGCTGATCGCGCTCGACGAGGCCTGGGTTCCGCCACCTGGCGGTGAGGAGTCGCTGTATCTGCGGCCGTTCATCTTCGCCACCGAGGCCGGTCTCGGGGTGCGTCCGGCCAACGAGTACCGCTACATGGTCATCGCCTCACCCGCCGGGGCCTACTTCAAGGGCGGCGTCAAGCCGGTCAGCGTGTGGCTGTCGACCGAATACGTGCGGGCCTGCCCCGGCGGCACCGGAGCGGCCAAGTTCGGCGGCAACTACGCCGCGTCGCTGTTGGCCCAGGCGCAGGCCATTGAAAACGACTGCGACCAGGTCGTGTGGCTGGACGCCGCCGAACGCCGCTTCATCGAGGAGATGGGCGGGATGAACCTGTTCTTCGTGTTCGGCAGCGGCGGATCGGCACGGCTGGTCACCCCCGAGCTGAGCGGCTCCATTCTTCCTGGCGTCACTCGAGATTCCTTGCTGCAGTTGGCAACCGACGCCGGGTTCGCCATCGAGGAACGCAAGATCGACGTCGACGAATGGCAGAAGAAGGCCGCGGCGGGCGAGATCACCGAGGTGTTCGCGTGCGGCACCGCCGCCGTCATCACCCCGGTCGCGCGGGTCAAGCACGCCGAAGGCGAGTTCACCATCGCCGACGGCGGGCCGGGGGAGATCACCATGGCGCTGCGCGACACGCTCACCGGCATCCAGCGCGGCACGTTCGCCGACACCCACGGCTGGATGGCCCGGCTGAACTGAGTTCAGCCCACCGCCAGGCCGACGGCGGTCAACGTCGTCGTGACCTCGATCGCCGCGCCCAGCACGTCACCGGTGATGCCGCCGAACCGGCGCACGCAGTGCGCGACCAGCAGCGCGGCGCAGGCCAGGGCGGCGATCACCGCCACCGGGCCCTGCCACGGGCGCGGCCCGGCCAGCGCCGCCAGACCCGCCGTCGCCAGCACCCACAGCGCCACCACGGCCAGCGGCTGGGTGCCCGCCACCCGGGCACCGAGGGAGCTGCCCGCCGCGGCGGGCACCGATCTGCGGCACGCCGCGACCGCGGCCACCCGGCCCGCCGTCACCGCCACGATCACGCCGACCACGCCGAGCTCGGCCAGCGCGAACGCCTGGGCCAGAATCACCACGACGACGGCCGCGACCCCGAACGGGCCCGCCGAGCCGTCGCGCATCACCTCCAGCGCCCGCTGCGCGGGGCCGTAACTGCCCAGCCCGTCGGCGGTGTCGGCCAGCCCGTCGATGTGCAGCCCGCGCGTCGCGAGCAGCAGCACCGTCACCGCCGCCACCCCGCCCAGCGCGCTGCCCGAACCGAACGCCACGCCCGCCACCCACAGCACCCCGGCGGCCAGGGCGCCCAGCGCCAGGCCCACCAGCGGTAGCGCGGTCAACGCCCCACGCCCGACGGGCGCGGCGCCGCGCACCGGAACGATGCTGCCGAACGCGAAAGCCGCGGCGACCGAGCCGATCACCTGGACTACTGCTCCTCGGCGGCGCGGCTGATACCCGCTTCGTCGAACGTCGCCATCGACGCCAGCGCTGCCACCGCCGCCCGCAGAATCGGCAGCGCGACCGCGGCGCCGGTGCCCTCGCCCAGCCGCATCCCCATGTCGACGATCGGGTCCAGCCCCAGGCGCTGCAAGGCCACCGTGTGCGCGGGCTCGGAGGAGCGGTGGCCCGCCTGCCACCACTGCCGGGCACCCGGCGCGAGCTGCTCGGCGACCAACGCGGCCGCACTCACCACCAGCCCGTCCAACAGCACCGGGGTGCGGCGCACCGCGGCCTGCGCGCAGAACCCCGCCATCGCGGCCACGTCGGCCCCGCCGCACATCCGCAGCAGCGCAACGGGATCCCCGCCCGACGCGCGCGAGCGATACAGCGCGTCACGGATCGCAGCGGTCTTGCGCGCCCACCCGACGTCGTCGACGCCGGTGCCGCGGCCCACCACGGCGACCGGTTCAGAATCGGTCAGCGCCGCAATCAAAGTCGTTGCCGGCGTGGTGTTTCCGATTCCCATGTCACCGGCGATCAGCAGGTCGGCGCCGGAATCCACCTCGTCGTCGGCGATCTGGCGACCGGCCTGCAGCGCGGCGCGCACTTCCTGCGCGCTCAGCGCGTCCTCGACGGCGATGTTTCCGCTGCCGCGACGCACCTTGTGCTTACCGATCGACGCCGACGGCGCGTCCTCGACGTCCACCGCGATGTCGGCCACCCGCACGGTGGCCCCCGCCACCTCGGCGATCACGTTGATCGCGGCGCCGCCTGCCTCGAAGTTGGTCAGCATCTGCGCGGTCACCTCGGTCGGATACGCCGACACCCCGGCCGCCGCCACGCCGTGGTCACCGGCGAACACCACCACCCGGGCCCGGTGAAACGGGCGCGGCGGGCAGCTGCCCTGGCAAGCGGCCACCCACACCGACAGGTCCTCCAGCCTGCCCAGCGAGCCCGGCGGTTTGATCAACCGGTTCTGGCGGGCGCGGGCCTCCGCCGCGGCGTCCTCGTCGGGTGCGGTGATGGGGGGAAAGTCGGTCACGGCCGGGCCTCCGCCTGCCCGGTGTCCTTGACCGTGACGGGCTGGCCGGCGACGACGAGCACCACGCGGTCACACAGGGCGGCGAGCCGCTGGTTGAGCAGGCCCAGCTCGTCGGCGAAGCGCCGTCCCGCCTCGGTGGGCGGCACGACGGTCAGCCCGACCTCGGGGCTGACCAGCGCCAGCGGCGACGCGAACCCACGCACCGCGTCGAGCAGGTCGGCGACGTCGTCGGCCACCGAGCCGCCGCGCCACGCGCCGCTGCGGTCCATCGCCGCCGTCAGCCAGGAACCGATGTCGTCGACGAGCGTGGCGGCGCCCGGGGCGGAGCGCAATTGCGTTGCCACATCGGTCGTTTCGACCGTCGACCAGGAAGTGGGCCTGCGGCTGCGGTGCGCGGCGACCCGGGCCTCCCAGTCGGCATCCCCGGCGGGGGCGGGGCCGGTGGCCAGATAGCAGACCGGCTGCGAGCCGGTGACGGCCGCCGCGATCGCCGACTCGGCCCATTGGGACTTGCCCGAGCGGATGCCGCCGAGCACCAGCATGCGCACCGGGCTCAGGTGACCTTGTCGCCGCGGTTGACCTGGGGGCGGGGCGCCCGCATGCGACGCAGCTGCGAAGCGCGGCTGGCCGCGTAAAAGCCCAATCGCCAACCGGATTCGTTGTTGCCGGGGAACTTCGCGTCGACCAACCGGTTGACCTTGCGGCCCAGCACGAACCCGTCGATCACCATGATCAACACGAGCAGCAGCATCGCGGGGGAGATCAGGCGCTGCACCTCCACCGACGGCACGGACAGCATGACGAAGATCAGCGCGAGCGCGCTCGGCATGAACAGGCCGAGCACGTTGCGGCGCGCATCGACGACGTCGCGCACGAACTTGCGGATCGGGCCCTTGTCCCGCGGCAACAGGTAGGCGTCCTCGCCGGCCATCATCTTCTCGCGGCGCTCTGCCATCTCGGCGCGGCGGGCGAGTTTGTCGGCTTTGCGTTCCTCGCGGGTCAGCGTCTTGCGCATCTCCTTGCGGCGTCGGCGGGCCTCGGCGGTGGTCATCGGGGCGGGCGCGACCGGGCCCCGTCTGCGGCTGGACTGGCTGCGCTTGGGTGTCGGCCTCCCTTTGGGCGGGGTGGTGCGCGGCGGGGCGCCTGCATCCGAAGCCTCGGTGGTGTCTTCGGACACATCTGATTCCGGTGTTTCGTCGTCGTGTTTCTTGCGGCCCAGCAGGTTCACGCCTGCCAGGTTACTTCCGCGGCGTCGCGACGCTGCGCCGAGCTGTGGACAAACTCGGGAATAGCGGCGTGAGGGGGTACCGTTGTTCAGGTACGCCGCACATGCTGAGGCTATACAGGAGACGTAATGACAGTTCAGAACGAGTCGTCAACCGGGACCGCCACCCACGGCGTGACCCTCAGCGACGCCGCCGCAGCCAAGGCCAAGGCGTTGCTCGACCAGGAGGGCCGCGACGACCTCGCGCTGCGCATCGCCGTTCAGCCGGGCGGCTGTGCCGGCCTGCGCTACAACCTCTTCTTCGACGACCGGACCCTCGACGGTGACCTGACCGCGGAGTTCGGCGGCGTCAACCTGACCGTGGACCGGATGAGCGCACCCTACGTGCAGGGCGCCGTCATCGACTTCGTCGACACCATCGAGAAGCAGGGCTTCACTATCGACAACCCGAACGCCACCGGCTCGTGCGCCTGCGGCGACTCGTTCAACTGAGCTGAGCTCTCAGTACTGTCCGGTGCGCGGTAGATAGGAGCACACCAGCACGTCGTTGTCGTAGGCCAGTAGCTGTGCGACGGCCTGCTGCTCTTGCGGGCGGGGCTGGCCGCGCCTGGTGGTGCTGGCCGGCGTGACGTTCATCGTGAACAGCACCTGCGCCTGATGCGGCGAGGACCTCACCATTTTGTCGATCGACGCCACCTGCGCCTGGCTGTACTGCTTGCGGAACGCGTCGCTGGACAGCCCGGCCAGGGCCAGATCCGAGCGGCGTTCCTTGACCGCGTCGAACAGGCCGCACAACGTGTGCCGGGCCACCGTCTCGTCGTCCCCGTTGGACAGGGCGTCCAGGTACTCCTGGATGGCGGCCTTCGCCGACGCATCGGTGAGCGCTCCGGAGGCGGCCGGGCTGTCGCCGCCGCGGTCGGCCAGCACGAGCGCGGCCACCAGGCCGGCGATCACCGCCAACGCCAGCACGGCACCGACGATCACCGGCCACCTGCGCCTCTTCTTGTACTGCACAGGCGGCGGCAGCATGCCCGGATATGCCGCGCCCATGTCGGGATAGGGCTGCGCGGCGGTCTCCGGGCCGCCGGACGGCGGAAAAGGCTGCTGTGGAAACGATTGCGGGTACGTTTGCGGGCCTGCCGGACCTGCGCCGAATTCGGGCGGATACGGACCGGCCATAGATTTGCTCCCCGGGGATGTGCGTCGGAATGTCTCTGTCTACAGTGACCGCGCGGACACTTGTAGGCAGGTTAGCGCACTTGTCACGCGGTCCCACGGCGACAAAGGTGAACCCCGGGCTGGATAAAGTATCTAGGCGGCTTAACTGATGAAGGGTGACGTTTAGTGACCATTGCGGTGACCGGATCCATTGCGACCGACCATCTGATGAGGTTCCCCGGGCGGTTCTCTGAGCAGCTGCTGGCCGATCACCTGCAGAAGGTGTCGCTGAGCTTCCTGGTCGACGACCTGGTGATTCACCGTGGCGGCGTCGCCGGGAACATGGCCTACGCGGTCGGGATGCTCGGCGGGGACGTGGCGCTGGTCGGCGCGGCCGGTCAGGACTTCGACGACTACCGCGGCTGGCTCCAGCAGGTGGGGGTGGACTGCGACAGCGTGCTGATCTCCGATTCCTCCTACACCGCCCGGTTCGTGTGCACGACCGACGACGACATGGCGCAGATCGCGTCGTTCTATCCGGGCGCCATGTCGGAGGCCCGCAACATCTCGCTGGCCGACGTGGTAAAGCGGGTCGGCACACCGGAATTGGTGATCATCGGCGCCAACGACCCCGAAGCGATGTTCTTGCACACCGAGGAGTGCCGCAAGCTGGGGCTGGCGTTCGCCGCCGATCCGTCGCAGCAGCTGGCCAGGCTCAACGGGGAGGAGATCCGCCGGCTCATCAACGGTGCGACCTACCTGTTCACCAACGACTACGAGTGGGACCTGTTGCTGCAGAAGAGCGGCTGGAGCGAGGCGCAGGTGATGAGCCAGATCGGCCTTCGCGTCACCACCTTGGGCCCCAAGGGCGTCGATCTGGTCAGCTCGAAAGGCGAGTTCATCCACGTCGACGTCGTTCCCGAGAAGTGCCAGGCCGATCCGACCGGCATCGGCGACGCGTTCCGTGCGGGCTTCCTCACCGGGCGCAGCGCAGGCCTCAGCCTGGAACGCTCCGCGCAGCTGGCGTCTCTGGTCGCGGTGCTGGTGTTCGAGGCGCCCGGGCCGCAGGAGTGGACGTGGAACCGCGACGAGGCGGTGCAACGCCTCACCGACGCCTACGGCGCCGAGGCCGCCCAGGAGATCAACAAGGCGCTGACCAAGTAGCCGGCCTCACAGCTGGACCGGGTACGTCGGCTCGCTGATCTGTGGGGTGGTGCTGCGCTCGACGAAGATCGCGTGCCACAGCAAAAAGATCAGCAGCGTCCACAGGCGGCGGCTGTGATCGCTTGTGCCGCTGCGGTGTTCGTCGAGCATGGTGCGCACTGCGGCCAGATCGATGAGCTCACCGGCCTGCGACGAGCCGACCATCGTGTGCGCCCAGTCCAGCAGATCTCCGGCCCGCAGCCAGTGCCTGATCGGCACGGGGAAGCCCAGTTTCGGCCGGTTGAGCACGTGCGCGGGCACGATCGGTTCCAAGGCGCGCCGCAGCGCGTATTTCGTGGTGGCCCGGGTGATCTTCTGGTCGAGCGGCAGCCGTGCGGCCACCGCGAACACCTCGGGGTCCAGGAACGGCACCCGCAGCTCCAACGAATTGGCCATCGTCATCTTGTCGGCCTTGACCAGGATGTCGCCGCGCAACCAGGTGAACAGATCGATGTGCTGCATGCGCGCGACCGGGTCGGCGCCCCGCGACTCGGCGTAGAGGGGTGCGGTGATGTCGGTGTGGGTCCACTCCTCGCGGAACCCCGGCAGCACGGCGCGCAACTGCTCGTCGGAGAAGCTGCGGGCGTTGCCGTAGTAGCGCTCCTCGAGCGTGAGCGATCCGCGGTGCAGCAGGCTTTTGCCGCGCATGCCCTCGGGCAGCGGCCGCGACGCCTTGCCGAGCGAGCGACGCACCGGGCGGGGGAGATAGTCAAAGGCCCGCAGCGACAACGGTTCCCGGTAGATGGTGTAGCCGCCGAACAGTTCGTCGGCGCCTTCGCCGGACAGCACCACCTTCACGTGCTTGCGGGCCTCGCGGGCGATGAAGAAAAGCGGCACCAGCGCCGGATCGGCCACGGGTTCGTCGAGGTACCACACGATTTCGGGAAGCGCGCTGACGAACTCGGTCTGGCTCACCACCTTCGTCACGTGGCGGGCCCCGATCGCCTCGGCCGACGCGACCGCCACGTCGACCTCGGAGAACCCCTCCCGTTCGAACCCGGTGGTGAAGGTGATCAGCCGCGGGTTGTGCCGCATGGCCAGCGCGGCGATCGCGGTGGAATCGATACCGCCGGACAGGAAGGCGCCCACCGTGACATCGGCGCGCATGTGCTTGGCGACCGAATCCTCGAGCACCGCCGTGATCTCGTCGTAGCGGGCCTGTTCCTCGCCGGGACGAAACGGAACTGGGGCGAACCGCGGCGTGAAATAGCGCGTCACCTGCGGCGGTTGGCCAGGCCGCACACGCCCGTAGCTGCCCGACTCCAGCCTGCGCACGCCGCGGTGCAGCGTCTCGGGCTCGGGCACGTACTGCAGCACGGTGTAGTGCTGCAGCGCGCGGTGATCCAGCGTCTGGTCGATGCCGATCTGCTCGGCCAACTCCAGCAGGCACTTCTTCTCGCTGCCGACAACGGTGCCACCCGGCCCGGTCGCCATGAACAGCGGTTTGATGCCGAACGGGTCTCTGGCACAGAACAGTTCGCTTTCCACGGTGTCCCACAGCGCGAACGCGAACATGCCGCGCAGCCGGTTCAGCGCCTCGGTGCCCCAGTGGTGATAGGCCGCGATGATGACCTCGCTGTCGCCGTCGGTGGCGAACACCACACCGAACTCGGAGCGCAGCGCCTCCCGCAGCTCCAGATAGTTGTAGATCTCGCCGTTGAACACCAGCACATAGCGGTCGGGCGACGCCGGCGGGCCCCAGCGCAGCGGCTGATGGCTGTGCGCGATGTCGATGATCGACAACCGGTTGAAGCCCAACACGCTCACCGGACGCTGCGGGTCGTCGACCCACGCGCCGGGCTCGTCGGGTCCGCGGTGCCGCATCAGGTGCGTGGCCGCAAAAACCGCGTCGACCAGGTCAGATGGCACATCGGCGGACGGATTTCGCACCAGGGCCAGCAGTCCGCACACGGCGCCAGTATGCCGAATAGCGAGGTGCGTCGAGACCAGCACCCACTCGTGGTCTACGCTGCGTAGTATTCGGCCTGGCTCACGACTTCTAGGGAGGGCTCCAGCGTGACACCTCGCGTGTTCCGGGTGGCGGCGTTGTCGGTCGTCCTGGGCGGCACCGCACTGCTGCTCAGCGGCTGCAGCTGGTCAGACGTTTTAGGCCTCGGCTGGCCGAAGGGCATCACGCCGGAGGCGCACCTGAACCGGGAGCTGTGGATCGGTTCGGTGATCGCGTCGCTGATCGTCGGCGCGATCGTGTGGGGCCTGGTCTTCTGGAGCGCCGCGTTTCACCGCAAGAAGAAGACCGACACCGAGTTGCCGCGCCAGTTCGGCTACAACATGCCGCTGGAGTTGGTGCTGACCGTCGTGCCGTTCCTGATCATCTCGGTGCTGTTCTACTTCACCGTGGTGGTCCAGGAGAGGATGCTGCACAAGGAACCCAATCCCGAGGTCGTCGTCGACGTCACGGCGTTCCAGTGGAACTGGAAGTTCGGCTACCAGCAGGTCGATTTCGCCGACGGCACCTTCACCTACGACGGCGCCGACCCGGAGCGCAAGGCCGCGGTGGCCTCGGGCCCCGAGGGTCTGGAGGGCCCGCACGGCGGCGAGTACGGCACCATCGCGGGTAAGCACCCCGCGGACCGCACCTACCTGAACTTCGACAAGGTCGAGACGCTGGGCACCTCCTACGAGATCCCGGTGCTGGTGTTGCCCGTCGGCAAGCGCATCGAGTTCCAGATCGCCTCGGCCGACGTCATCCACGCGTTCTGGATCCCCGAGTTCCTGTTCAAACGCGACGTGATGCCCAACCCGGAGGCCAACAACTCCGACAACATCTTCCAGGTCAGCGAGATCAACCAGACCGGCGCCTTCGTCGGCCGCTGCGCGGAGATGTGCGGCACCTATCACGCGATGATGAACTTCGAACTGCGGGTCGTGGAGCCCAACGACTTCAAGGCGTACCTGCAGCAGCGCATCGACGGCGCGACGAACGCCGAGGCGCTCCGGGCGATCAACCAACCACCGACGGCGATCACCACGAGGCCGTTCGATGTCCGCCGCGGCGAGCTGGCACCGCCGATCGCCGACGCCAGCAAGTAGGGGTAGGGGTCTCAGATGCATCTTGAAGCCAGGCTGTTCGAGTTCCTGACCGCGTTCTTCGTGCTGTCCGCGATCGTCTACGGGACCCTGACCCAGCTGTTCGGCCCCGGCGGCGTGGAGTGGGCAGGTACGACGGCGCTGGTGATGACCGCCGGGTTGACCCTGATCACCGGCACCTTCTTCCGGTTCGTGGCGCGACGCCTGGACACCCGCCCCGAGGACTACGAGGACGCCGAGATCAGCGACGGCGCGGGGGAGTTGGGTTTCTACGCCCCGCACAGCTGGTGGCCGGTGATGGTCGCGCTGTCGGCGTCGGTGGCGGCCGTGGGACTGGCCCTGTGGTTGCCGTGGTTGATCGTGGCGGGCGTCTGCTTCGTGATCGCCTCCGCGGGCGGCCTGGTGTTCGAGTACTACACCGGCCCGGAAAAGCACTGATCGACGCTGGTCGACTCCGCCCGAAAGGTCACAATCGGGCCACCACTTTGTCGGCTGACCGCGCGGTCGGGCTCATCGGCGTCGCGCGTTTGGGTAATGTTGCCGAGGCACGGTCGAGCCGCTTACGGCCAGGAAGAACCCCGCGCCGGTTGAGTAGTCGAGAAGGATAGGCGTAGATGAGCGGGCCGAATCCCCCGGATAACGAAGGTTCGGATTTCGGAGGTCAAGAGCCGGGCAACGAATCCGCCTCCGAGCAGCCCGGCGCTTCCGATACCGGCCAGACGGATTTCTACTCGCAGGCGTACTCCGCGCCCGAGTCCGAGCAGTTCACCACCGGTCCCTACGTGCCCCCTGACGCGTCGCTGTACGACTACGACAGCTACGAACAGACCGAGGTGGTCGACCCGCCTCCGCCGCCGCGGTGGCCCTGGGTGGTGGGCGTAGCGGCCATCGTCGCCGCGATCGCGCTCGTCGTCTCCGTGTCGGTGCTGGTGACCCGCACCGACACCAGCAGCCTGGCCATCCCCGAGACATCGACCACGACGCCGCCGCCGCCGGTGCAGGACGAGATCACCACGACCACCCCGCCCCCTCCGCCGCCACCGCCGACGACGGAGCCTCCGCCGCCGCCACCGCCGGAAACGGTGACCGTCACGCAGGAGCCGCCACCCCCACCGCCGCCCGCGCCGGAACCCACCGCCGAAGCCCCTCCTCCGCCGCCGGAGACCACGCCACCGCCCGCCCCGCCCCCGACCACGCAGGCGGGTCCGCGGCAGGTGACGTATTCGGTGACGGGCACCAAGGCGCCCGGCGACATCATCACCGTGACCTACATCGATGCCGCCGGTCGCAGCCGCACCCAGCGCAACGTCTACATTCCGTGGTCGCTGACCGTGACACCGATCTCGCAGTCCGAGGTCGGCTCGGTGCAGGCTTCCAGCCTCTTCCTGGTCAGTAGGCTCAATTGTTCGATCACCACGAGTGATGGCACAGTGCTGTCCTCCAACACCAACAACGCCGCACAGACGAGCTGCTGATGACATATGACACCGATTCGGCGGGCCGTCCCCCGCTGACCGCCGGGCTGGACCCCGCCGAGCTCGACCCGATCGACCGCATCCTGCTCGGCGCGTGCGCAGCCATCTGGCTGATCGCGCTGGGAACCGGGGTGGCCGCCACAGTGGCCCTGGTCAACCTGGGCCGCGGCCACGCCGAGCCCACCGGCGACTCCGGTACGCCCTGGGTGCTGTATCTCATCATCGCGGTGTCGGCCCTGGTGATCGCCGGTGCCGTTCCGCTGCTGCTGCGGGCCCGCCGCGAGGCGTCGGTAGACGCTCGACCCGCCGATCCGGTCATCCCCGCCGAATCTGAGCCACCCGCGCGCGAGGCGGACGCGCCGACCGAGAAGCTTCAGTCGCTCAGCGCGACGGCCACCGCGGACTACGCCGCCCCGCGCATGCAGCGCACGGCGACGCCGACACCGATGGAAGCGGCCGTCGACCAGCTCTGGCTGCGCTACGCGCTGGTGATGGCCTGCGCGATCGGCGTCGCGATGGTGGCCATCGGCGTGGCCACCTACCTGATGGCCGTCGACAGCAACGTGGCCGCGTGGGTGTTCTACGTGCTGGCCGGCCTCGTCACGGTGGCGATGCCGGTGGCGCCGTGGTACTTCCTGCGCGAGCTGCACACGGTGGCCGACGCCTCATAGCTTCCGCGTCGACATCACGGCGGTATGCGCGCGGTGATGCACGCGTTTGTTCGCGAGTTCTACCCCAGGGCTGTGGTGAGGCGCCGCAGCACGACCATGGTGCAGAATTCGGAGCATAACCCCGGCTGACCCCGCCGTGCCCTGACGCGAAAGTCCCCAACACAGCGGAATGTGTTGGGGACTTTCGCGTTTCGCGGCTATCCGCCGGGCGTCAGTGGTGCCCGTTCTGCCCGTTGCCGGAGGAGCCGTCGAGGCTCTCCTGGTGTTCGCGCAGCGCGGTGAGCGCCTTGCGTTCCGCGGCGTGAGCGGCCGCCTCCAGGGCCTCATGTTCGGAGATCGGGTCCGGGAACAGGAAGCTGCCGCTGCCGGGTTCGCCGCCCGAGCCGAGCTTGTTCATCCGCTTGGGCACCGCAGCGCCCTGGTACTCCAACGGAATCGGAT
Organism: Mycolicibacterium pulveris; assembly: GCF_010725725.1. Lineage (NCBI taxonomy): Bacteria > Bacillati > Actinomycetota > Actinomycetes > Mycobacteriales > Mycobacteriaceae > Mycobacterium > Mycolicibacterium pulveris. The sequence goes on from NZ_AP022599.1 coordinate 4,495,947, forward strand.
GACCGTGCTCGTCGACCGGGCCGAGCGGCTGGTGCAGCTCGATGTAGGCACCGTGCGGCAGCCGCTTGATGATGCCGGTCTCGATGCCGTGCTCGAGCACCTCCCGGTCGCTGCGCTGCAGCCCGACAGCCCACCGGTAAGCGACGTAGTAGACGATCGCGGGCAGCACCACCATGCCGATACGCCCGATCCACGTCGTCGCGTTCAGCGAGATGTGGAACTTGAACGCGATGATGTCGTTCATCGCGCACAGCGTCAGCAGCATGTAGAACGCGATGGCCGCCGCGCCGACCGCGGTGCGCACCGGAACGTCGCGGGGACGCTGCAGCAGGTTGTGGTGCGCGTCGTCGCCGGTGAGCCTCTTCTCGATGAACGGGTAGACGATCAGCAGCACGAAGACCAGCCCCATGATCACCGCGACCCACACCGACGCCGGGATCGTGTAGTTGCCGATGTAGAACTCCCACGCCGGCCAGATACGCGCCAGCCCTTCCGTCCACATCATGTAGAAGTCCGGCTGGCTGCCCGCCGAGATCTGGGATGGCTTGTAGGGGCCGAGGTTCCAGACCGGGTTGATGGTCAGTAACCCACCCATCAGGCCCAGAATGCCGGTGGTCATCGCAAAGAACGCGCCCGACTTCACCGCGAACACCGGCATCACCCGCACGCCGACGACGTTCGTCTCGGTGCGGCCGGGGCCGGGGAACTGGGTGTGCTTCTGGAACCACACCAGCGCGAGGTGCAAACCGATGAGCGCGAGCATGATGCCCGGGATCAGCAGGATATGCAGGGCATACATGCGCGGGATCCAGTAACCGTCCTGGGTGCACAGGTATCCCACCCCGCCGCACGGGAAGTCGCCGCCGAACAGCGCCCAGTGCAGCCAGGTGCCGATGACCGGCATGCCGAGCGTGATCGACGACATCGCGGCCCGCAGGCCGATGCCGGAGAGCAGGTCGTCGGGCAGCGAGTAGCCGAAGTAGCCCTCGAACATCGCCAGGATCAGCAGCAGGGCGCCGATCACCCAGTTCGCCTCACGCGGGCGCCGGAATGCGCCGGTGAAGAAGATGCGGGCCAGGTGCACCATGATCGCCGCGGCGAAAAGTAGTGCGGCCCAGTGGTGAACCTGCCGCACGAACAAGCCGCCGCGCACCTCGAAGCTGATGTCGAGCGTCGATTCGTAGGCCTTCGACATCTGGACGCCGCGCAGCGGTTGATAGACGCCGTTGTAGGTGACCTCGGCCATCGACGGGTCGAAGAACAGCGTCAGGTACACGCCGGTGATCAGCAGGATGATAAAGCTGTACAGCGCGATCTCGCCCAACAGGAACGACCAGTGGGTGGGGAACACCTTGTTCAGCTGGCGCCGCACCGCCGCCGACGGGTGGTAGCGCGAGTCGATGTCGTCGCCCTGTTTGGCGGCCAACTCCGCAATGCTCGGAGGTTTCGGCAAGCTCGGACTCATTCTGTCCTCCGTTCCCAAAAGGCCGGACCAACGGGCTCGATGAAGTCACCGTTGGCGACGAGGTAGCCGTCGGAGTCGATGGTGATCGGCAGCTGCGCTAACGCCCGCGCGGCCGGGCCGAAGACGGGCTTCGCGTAGTGCAGCGCGTCGAACTGCGACTGGTGACACGGGCACAGGATGCGGTAGGTCTGCTGCTCGTATAGCGAAGAGGGACAACCCAAGTGCGAACAGACCTTGGTGTAGGCGAACAGGTCGCCGAAGTTGAAGCTCTCCTGGTTCTTGCGCTTGACGACCCGCGGCAGGTCCTGCGGCTTGATCCTGATCAGCATCACCGGGTTACGCACGCCCATGGAGATCTCGGCGAGGCGGTGCGCCGACTCGACGGTGGTGCCGTCGCCGTCGGATTCGCGCCACGGGAACACCGTCTCCATGCCGCCGGCGTCGATGTCCTCAGGACGCATCTTGATGAACGGTCCCAATCCGTCATCTCCGACCGCGCGGGCCAGATAGATCGTTTCGCCCTCGTAGCGTGGCGTCCACCCCGACGTCCACAGCACCGCTTTCTTTCCTTCGGCGGTCTGCACCACCGGTTTCCACGGGTTCTTGATCAAGCCGCCGGCGAACGCCACCAGCGTGCCGAGGCCGAACGCGCCGAGCCCGACACCCAGCGACATGCCGATCAGCTTGCGCCGCTTGATGGTTGAACCCTCGAGTGCATCCGTGAGGTTGGCCACCACGGTCTTGCGGTGCAGTTCGGGGGAGGCGCCGTCGTGGCGCTCCTGGATCGAGATCTCCTGCGGGATGAACTTCTTCTGGTACAGCACCGCGCCGACGCCGATCGCCAGGATCGACAGCCCGAACGTCAACCCGTACAGCGGGGTGGCGAGGCTGTAGGCGAACACGCCCTCAGAGCCGGTGGGCTGCCATTCCCACGGCCAGAACAGGAACACCAGCAACAGCGCCAGCCCCGAAAGGCCGCCCAGCATAAGCCAATACGCGACCAGACGTTCTGCGCGTTTCTCGGCCTTGGTGCCCTTGACCGGCCAGCGGTCTTCCTTGAAGACCGTCTCGACGCCGTCGAGCTTGCCGCCGAGCGCAACCAGCTCCTCGCGCGACATCGCCGCGAGTTCGGCGTCGCTGGGCTGGCCGGGTTCGCCCTTGTGACCGGGGACGTCGGTGCCCTTGAGCTGATCTTCTGAGTCGGTCATGTGCGTGCTCCGATCCAGAGGGCCGCAGCGATGACGGCCACCATGCCGATAATCCATGCCGCCATGCCTTCCGGCGCCGGACCGAAACCGCCCAGCCCGTAGCCGCCGTAGCTGGGGGATTCCGCCGACTCGCGGACGTAGGCGACGATGTCGCGCTTCTCCTCGGGGCTCAGCTGGCGGTCGGAGAACTTCGGCATGTTCTGCGGACCGGTCTGCATCGCCGTGTAGATCTGCGCCGGGTTCGCGTTACCCAGGTCGGGGGCGTACTTACCCGACGACAGCGCGCCGCCCTTGCCGGTGAAGTTGTGGCAGGACGCGCAGTTCAGCCGGAAAAGGGTGCCACCGCGCGCGACGTTGTCGCCGATCAGCGACGCGTCAGCGATCTGGCCGTTCTCGTCGCGAGGCACCACCGGCCCGCCGCCGTTGGCCTGCACATAGGCGCCGAGGGCGTCGGTCTGGGCCTCGTCGAACAGCGGAGGCTTCTGCGGGGCCTGGGCCTCACCGCGCATCGCGGGCATGCGGCCGGTGGACACCTGGAAGTAGACTGCCGCCTCGCCGACGCCGACCAGGCTGGGCCCGCGGTCGGGCACACCCTGCAGGTTCGCGCCGTGGCAGGTGACACACGAGGTGTCGAACAACTGCTTGCCGGTGCGCAGCAGGGCCGACTGCGACTCGTCGGCAACGGCTACCTGCGGCTGTGGCGTCAGAGTTGCGGCGAGGCCACCCGCGACGGCCAGTCCAAGCAGCAGCAGCACTGCTCCGGACAAGCGCCGGCGCAGCCGACGGCGCGACTTGTCGGTCATCGAACCCCTTTTCTTATTGGTCCACATCGGCCGGGCCGATCATCGGACGAAATAGATGGTCGCGAACAGGGCGATCCACACGATGTCGACGAAGTGCCAGTAGTAGGACACGACGATCGAGGCGGTGGCCTGCGCCGGGGTGAACTTGCTCATCCGCGTGCGGAGGAGCAGGAAGATGAAGGCGATCAGGCCGCCGATCACGTGCAGGCCGTGGAATCCGGTGGCCAGGTAGAACACTGAGCCGTAGGCGCTGCTGGAGATGGTGGTGCCGTGCTGGACCAGGTGGATGTACTCGTAGCCCTGGCCGAGGACGAAGAACAACCCCATCAGGAACGTGATGACGTACCACCTGCGCAGCCCGAACACGTCGCCGCGTTCGGCGGCGAACACGCCCATCTGACAGGTGAACGACGACGCGATCAGCACCAGGGTGACCGGTACCGCCTGCATGAGGTTCAGCTCGGTTGGTGGCGGTGGCCACTCACCGCCCGCCTGCGAACGTGCCGTGAAGTACATTGCGAACAGCCCAGCAAAGAACATGAGCTCACTGGAAAGCCACACAATGGTGCCGATACTGACCATGTTCGGCCGGTTCAGCGAATGTACTCGCGACGTGATAGCGGTTCCGGAAGCACCTACAGCACTCGTCACATGAGCAAGTATGACGCTTTGTAGTTGTCGAACTCCACCCGGGTCGAGGTATTGGGCATAATCTGGCGGTGACGTATTCACGAGCCCAGCCGTCCGGGGCCGTCGAGTCCCCGACGTGGCCGCAGATCCTCGGCCGGTTGACCACTGGTCAAGCGCTCGCGCCGGGTCAGGCCGGGTGGGCGATGGACCAGATCATGACCGGCGTGGCCACCCCCGCCCAGATCGCCGGCTTCGGCGTGTCGCTGCGGATGAAGCGCCCGACGGCGGCCGAGGTGACCGAGCTGGCCGACACCATGCTCAAGCATGCGCGCCGGGTGCCCACGGACGTGATCGGCACCGACACCGTCGACGTGGTCGGCACCGGCGGCGACGGTGCCAACACCGTCAACCTGTCCACCATGGCGTCGATCGTGGTGGCCGCCGCGGGTGTGCCGGTGATCAAGCACGGCAACCGGGCGGCGTCGTCGTTGTCCGGCGGTGCCGACACGCTCGAAGCGCTCGGCGTGCGTATCGACCTGGGGCCCGACGACGTGGCCCGCAGCGTCGCCGAGGTCGGGATCGGGTTCGCGTTCGCGCCCCAGTTTCATCCGTCGTATCGACACGCCGGCGTGGTGCGCCGCGAGCTCGGTGTGCCGACCGTGTTCAACCTGCTCGGGCCGCTGACCAACCCGGCCTCACCCCGCGCGGGCCTGATCGGTTGCGCCTGGGCGGATCTGGCCGAGGTGATGGCAGGTGTGTTCGCCACCAGGGGCGCCAGCGTGCTCGTCGTGCACGGCGACGACGGCCTCGACGAGCTGACCACCACTACGACGAGCACCATCTGGCGGGTGCAGGCCGGCACCGTGGAGCGGCTGACGTTCGACCCCGCCGCGTTCGGGTTCGCCCGCGCGGAGCTCTCCGAGTTGGTCGGCGGTGACGCGGAGACCAACGCCGCCGAGGTGCGCGCGGTACTCGGCGGCGCCAAGGGCGCGGTGCGAGATGCCGTGGTGCTCAACGCCGCAGGCGCGCTGGTGGCTCATGCCGGGCTATCCAGCGACGCCAAATGGGTGCCGGCGTGGGAGTCGGGGCTCGAGCGGGCCGCCGAGGCGATCGACTCGGGCGCGGCCGAACAGCTGCTCGCGCGTTGGGTGCGGTTCTCCCAACAGCTCTGAGCTGTCCTCGAATCCGGCCGCGACGGTCTGCTCGGCGGCAAGCCGCGCCGACCGCGCCGTCGCCGACCAGCCGGCCCACTGTCCGGCCGCCCCGACCGGTGAGCAGTAGCCGGGCTCGGCCCGCACGACGCGCACCCCGGGTGAGCCCAGCCAGCGTGCGATCAGCCCGACCTCCTCGACCAGCGCGCCGCCCAACGGTCCCGGTGTCGGGATGACGGTTTGCGCGCCTGCGCTTATCGCGTCGATCACCGGCATCGGCGGAACACCGCGCGGCGCATTGCCCGCCGCGGCCAACTGGCCGTTGCGCAGCACCGCCAGCTGCCACCCACCGGAGCCGTCGGGGCGGGCGGCCACCATTTCGCGCACGGCGGCCAGCGCGCGCAACCGTTGACCGCGCCACAACACGTCGATGGCGGTGGCGGCGTGATCGCGCAGCCGCGCCGCGGTCTCGTACCGGTTCCTGGCGGCCAGCTCACCGATGTGGGTCACCACCCTGGCCAGGGTGCTGTTGTCGCGGCCCTCGATCAGATCGGTGGCCCGGCGCACCGCGTCCGCGTATTCGGCGGCGCCGATACCGCGCGGCGCGGGGCACGGGGACACCTCGCGGTCGGGGCAGTCCGGGCCGTGCAGTGCGGCGCGGCCTAGCCGCTTGGTGCAGGTGCGCACCCCGGTGAAGCGCGCCAGCAGGGCAGCGGTGTCGACGGCGTCGGCGCGGGTCCGAAACGGACCCACCGCCCGGTCGTGCTTGGGGGCGCGCACCGCCGAGAACCGGGGGAACGGTTCGTCGGTCAGCACCACCCACCACCATCGATGCGGGAACTTGGACCGCCGGTTGTACGGCGGCGCATGCGCGGCGAGCAGGCGGAGCTCGCGCACCCCGGCCTCCAGATCGTGTGCGCACTCGACGTGGTCGACGGCGGTGGCCAGCGACGCCATCTCCTTGATCCGGGTGCGCGGGTCCGCCCCGTTGAAGTACTGGCCGACGCGGCGGCGCAGGTTCTTGGCGGTGCCGACGTAGAGAACCTCGGCGCGCGGCCCGCGGAACAGGTACACACCGGGCCGATGCGGCAGCGCGGCGGCCAGGTGCCGGTTGCGTCGCTGCGCCGGGGTCACGTCGGGCAGGTAGGCGCGCAGCTCGGGGTAGGTCTGCACCCCCTGGTTGCCGACGCGTTCGATGAGCCCGTGCAGCACGTCGACGGTGGCGCGGGCGTCGTCGAGGGCGCGGTGCGTCGGGGTGGTCGACGCGCCGAACAGCCGCGCCAACGCCGACAACCGCACGCTGGGCGCCTCCTCGCGCGTCAGTACCCGGCGCGCCAGCTTGACCGTGCACAACACCGGCGGTTTCGGCCACGTGATGTCGCAGCGTTCGGCCGCTGCGCGCAGAAACCCGATGTCGAAGCCGGCGTTGTGGGCGACCAGCACCGCGCCGCGGGAGAACTCCAGAAACGCGGGCAGCACCGTCTCGATCCGGGGCGCGTCGCACACCATCGCGGTGGTGATCCCGGTCAGCGCCACGATCTGCGGTGGAATGCTGCGGCCCGGGTCCACCAACGTGGCCAGCTCGCCGAGCACCACGCCACCGCGGACCTTGACGGCGCCGATCTCGGTGATCGCGTCGTGCCCGTCGCCGCCGGCGCGCCCACCGGTGGTTTCGAGGTCGACGACCACAAAGGTGGTTTCCCGCAGCGACAGGTCGGCCAGCGGATCGACGTCGGCGAAGCTGAGCTGGCCCATGCGCTGAAGGTAGGCAAGGCCACCGACAGCAGCGGGTGGCCACGCCCATTCCCATCTCGTGCGATGCGGGCTGGGGCAGTTGTCGGTACCTGCCGATACCGTCAGCGCAACACCGACCGAGAGGAGTGTTCATGGGCACGGTGAGGATTGACTGCGACGACTGCGCGGTGCGCGGGCCGGGATGCCAGGACTGCGTCGTCAGTGTCCTGCTCGGCCCACCCGAGACGTTGCTCGACGACGAGCGACGGGCGCTGGAGGTGCTGGCCGATGTGGGGTTGGCCCCACGGCTTCGGTTGGTGCCGATCCGGCGGCGCGACGATACGGGTGTGGCCTGAGGACACGCGCGGGACGAAGGGGCGCAGAAGATAAGAAGGGCGCAACTGTTAAATTTGGCGTCTTCGTTGGACAAGGCCGATGCCGTTTCGTAACCTGACTGAGACCTAAGAGCAGTTCGAAGCGGCTTCGATTCGGAAGTTTGAGGACGCACAATCTTGAGGCTCGATCGCATCCAGGTGCCCGCGCGTGTCTTGTCGCGATTGCGTAGACCGGTCGTAGGCGCGATAGCGAGTCTGGCAATCGCGTTCAGCATGCTCGCCGGCACCGTGTACGCGGACCCCGCCGAGGACGCGTTGGCGAAGCTTCACGAACTTTCCCGCGAGGCCGAACAGACAACAGAAGCAATGCATTCGGCGCAGCTGGACTTGGAAAACAAGCTGGCGGCCCAACATGCCGCAGAGGCCAAGCACGCCGCCGATCTCGCCGCGTTCGAGTCGGCTCGAGCCGAGCTGGCGACCTTCCAAACCGCGGTGAACAAGGTGGCCGCCGCGGAGTACATGGGCGGGCGGACCGCGGGAATGGACGCCATGCTGACCGCGTCCTCGCCGCAGGGGCTCATCGACCAGCTCTCGGTGCAGCGTGTGATGGCCACCGAGATGTCGGCCCAGATGACGAACTTCCGCGAGACCAGCGCGAAGGCTGCCCTCGCCGAGCAGGCGTCGGCGAAGTCCGCCGCCGAGGCCAAGACCGCGGCTGAACAGGCTGCCGCCGTGCGTGCGGAGCTGCAGGCCAAGCAGAGTCAACTGCAAATCCAGATCGCGGTGGTCAAGGCCCAGTACGAGGCCCTCACGCCGCACCAGCGCGAGGAGCTGGCCGCGGTCCCGCCCGCGCCTCCGGTGCCCGCGCCCGCGCCCGGCGGCGATCCCGCTGTCATAGCCGCGCCGCCCGCGCCCGGCGCCATCCCGCCCGGTGACATGGCGCCGCCGGTCGGCGGGCACACCGGGACCGTCATCCAGGCCGCGCTGAGCCGCATCGGTTCGCCGTATTCGTGGGGCGGGTCCGGACCCAACGCCTTCGACTGCTCCGGGCTGGTGATGTGGGCGTTCCAGCAGGCCGGCATCGCGTTGCCGCACTCCAGCCAGGCGTTGGCCCGGGGCGGTCAGCCGGTATCGGTGGACCAGATGCAGCCGGGTGACATCGTCAACTACTACTCCGACGCGTCGCACTCGGCGATCTACATCGGTGACGGAATGATGGTGCACGCCTCGACCTACGGCACGCCGGTGCGAGTCGCCCCGGTGAACAATGCGCCGATCTACAACGTCCGCCGGTACTGATCGTCGGGCGCACGCCAGGACCAGAAGAACCCTGGGCGCCCTTCTCGTCGCCGAACTGCTCTGCGCCCTGTTGTTGGTGGGCCGCGTCGACACCCCGTCGGGCCCGGTGGTGGCCACGCCGGCCTCGTTGACCGCCCCCAGCGCGGCCGCGACCAGCCATACTCTCGGCGACGGCCGCCGAGTGCGGCTGATCGGCCTCGGCGGGCACACCGCGCAGCTGTTGTCGCGGGTCGCCGCGGACATGGACGCGGCCGCGGCGGCGGTCACCGCGTTCTGGGGCGACGACTGGCCGCGCGAGATCGTCGTGGTGGCCGCCGCCACCCCCGAACAGTTCGCGGCGGTGGGCGGCGGCGACCCCCACACCGCGGCCACCACCACCGCCGAGCGGATCATGTTCGCCCCGGGTGCCAGCGCGATGAGCGACAACGCGCTGCGAATCGTGTTGCGTCACGAGCTTTTCCACTTTGCGTCCCGGGCGCAGACCGCGGCCGATGCGCCGCGGTGGCTCACTGAGGGCGTCGCCGACTTCGTCGCGCGCCCCGTCGCCACGCGCCCGCGCGACATGACCGCCACGCTGCCCACCGACGCCGAGCTGGCGGGCCCGCAACGCTCCTCGGCCTATGACCGCGCGTGGCTGTTCGCCAGGTTCGTCGCCGACGAGTACGGCGTCGCCAAGCTGCGCGAGCTCTATTCACACGCCTGCGGCCACGGCCACCCCGACACCGCGACGGCGCTGCGTGATGCGCTGGGCGAGCAGCCGCGGACCGTCATGGCGCGCTGGCAGTCGTGGATGTGACGGCGTGAGCCGGGTTCTGTTGGTCACCAACGACTTTCCGCCGCGGCGGGGCGGCATCCAGTCGTATCTGCATGAGCTGGTCAAGCATCTGGTGGCGATGGGGGAGCACACGCTGACCGTGTACGCCCCGAAGTGGAAGGGCAGCGACGACTTCGACCGGGAGGCCGCGGCGACCGGCTACACGGTGGTGCGCCATCCCGGCACGTTGATGCTTCCGGAGCCCTCGGTGATGGCGCGCATGCGAAAGCTCGTCGAACGCCACCGGGCCGACACGGTCTGGTTCGGTGCGGCGGCACCGCTGGCGCTGATGGCGCCGCTGGCCCGCCACGGCGGCGCCACCCGGGTGGTCGCCAGCACCCACGGCCACGAGGTCGGCTGGTCGATGCTGCCGTTGGCACGAACCGCGTTGCGCCGCATCGGATCCGGTGTCGACGTCGTGACGTATGTCAGCGGTTACACCAGGAACCGGTTCGCCTCGGCGTTCGGGCCCGACGCTGCGCTCGAGCACCTGCCACCCGGCGTGGACGCCGACCGGTTCGCGCCCGATGAGGTGGCCCGTGCCGAGCTGCGCGTCCGGTACCGGCTCGCCGATCGCCCGGTGGTGGTGTGTGTGTCGCGGCTGGTGCCGCGCAAGGGCCAGGACATGCTGATTCGCGCGCTGCCCGCCATCCGGCAACGGGTCCACGGCGCCGCGCTGGTCATCGTGGGTGGCGGCCCGTACCGGTCGTCGCTGCGGCGCCTGGCGCACAGTTTCGGCGTGGCCCAGCATGTCGTCTTCACCGACGGGGTGCCCGGCGACGAGCTGCCCGCCCACCATGCGATGGCCGACGTGTTCGCCATGCCGTGCCGCACGCGCGGCGCGGGGCTGGACGTCGAGGGGCTGGGCATCGTGTATCTGGAGGCGTCGGCGACGGGAGTTCCGGTGGTGGCGGGACGATCGGGTGGCGCGCCCGAAACCGTGCGCGACGGCGAAACCGGGGTCGTGGTCGACGGCTGGGACGTCGGCGCCATCGCCGCGGCCGTCGGCGACCTGTTGGCCGACCCGGACCGCGCGGCCCGCATGGGCGCCGCGGGGCGCCGCTGGGTGCTGGACAACTGGCAGTGGCGCACCCAGGCCCGCCGGCTTGCCGCGTTGCTCTAGCGATTTCGGCGTAGTTCGTCACGCTGAGCGTGACGAACCACGCCCAAATCACTACGTCTCGTAGATCGCTTCGATGTCGGCGGCGAACTTCTCGGCCACCACCTTGCGCTTGACCTTCAGCGTCGGCGTCAGCTCACCGGTGTCCTCGGTGAAGTCGACGGGCAGGATGCGGAACTTGCGAATCGCCTCGGCCTTCGACACCGCCTCGTTGGCTTCCTTGACGGCCAGATCGATCTCGGCGACCAAGTCGGGATCGGTGGCCAGATCAGCGACCGATGCGTTGGCGTTCTTGGCGTTCCGATCCTTCCAGCCCTCGATGGCCTCGGTGTCGATGGTGATCAGCGCGCCGATGAACGGCTTGGCTTCGCCGACCGCCATCGCCTGGCTGATCAGCGGATGCGCGCGCAACCGATCCTCGAGGATCGCCGGGGCGACGTTCTTTCCACCGGCGGTGACGATGATCTCCTTCTTGCGGCCGATGATGGTCAGGAACCCGTCGTCGTCGATGTCGCCGAGGTCGCCGGTGTGGAACCAGCCGTCGGAGAACACCGCCTTGGTCTCTTCCTCGTTGCGCCAGTAGCCGCTGAACACCACGCCGCCCTTGACCAACACCTCTTTGTCTTCGTTGAGACGCATGCTGTTGCCGGGCAACAATTTTCCGACCGATCCGATCTTGAGATCGTCGACCCGGTTCACCGTGATCGCGGCGCAGGTCTCGGTGAGGCCGTAACCCTCGTAGACGGTCAGCCCGACACCGCGGTAGAAGTGGCCGAGTCGCGCGCCGAGCGGTGCGCCGCCGGAGATCGAGGCGCGGCATTCCCCGCCGAGCGCGGCTCGCAGTTTGCCGTAGACCAACCGGTCGAACACCGCGTGCTTGGCGCGCAGCAGCAAGCCCGGACCGCCGGTGTCCAGTGACTCGCTGTACTCGATGGCGGTGTGGGCGGCCATCTCGAAGATCTTGCCCTTGCCGTCGTTGCGGGCGTTCTGCAAGGCGGTGTTGTACACCTTCTCGAACACCCGCGGCACCGAGACCACCAGCGTCGGCTTGAACACCGCGAAGGTGGGCAGCAGGTTCTTGATGTCGCTGGTGAAGCCGAGCGTGACCTTGTTGGCGAAGGCGCCCATCGTGATCGCGCGCGCCAGCACGTGCGCCAGCGGCAGGAAGACCAGCATCTTCTCGCCCTTGTCCAGCAGCTCCGGGAAGCACTCCTTGGCGCCGCGAATCTCGTAGACCAGGTTGGAGTGGGTGATCTGACAGCCCTTCGGGGTGCCCGTCGTCCCCGAGGTGTAGATCAGCGTCGCCGGGTCGGCCGATCTGATCCCGGCCAGCCGGTCTTCGAGTTCCCTGGCGTCCACCGACTTTCCCGCCTCGCCCAGCGCCTCCAGCGCGGGCGTGCCCGAGGTCTCGATGCGCAGTACCTCGCGCAGCTCGGGCAGTTCGTCGATCAGATGGCTGACTTTGTCGGCGTGCGCGTCGGTCTCGACGAACAGGAGCACCGCGCCGGAGTTCTCCAGCACGAACTTCACCTGCTCGGCGGAGCTGGTCTCATAGATCGGCACGGTCCACGCGCCGACGGCCTGAATCGCGAAGTCGATGATCGGCCACTCGTAGCGGGTCGCCGACAGCAACGCCACCCGGTCACCGGCTTTGACCCCGCGCGCGATCAAACCCAGTGCCGCCGAACGAATCTGTTCGGCCGCCTGCTTGCAGGTCACATCGGTCCAGACCCCGTCGATCAGACGCTGGAAGATCACGTGGTCGGGGTCGTTGCGCTCGTGTTCGAAGACACAGCTGACGACATTGTCGTGCTCGCCTACGGTGAATGTAGCGGGACTGCTGAACTCACGCACGGTCCTGGCCTTTCGAAATCCGGCGACTCTGCCGTACCCAGCCTAGTCGGCCACGCTCGGCCGGGGCGGGTGCATATGTGAAGCTGGTAGGTCATGAACAGCATCCAGGTCGCAGACGAGACCTTCGTGGCCGCCGACCCCGTAGAGGTGGGTCGATACATCGGGGATCCGGCGAGTTGGCGGCGCTGGTGGCCCGACCTACGGCTGACCGTGGTGGAGGACCGCGGCGAGCTGGGGCATCGCTGGACCGTTACCGGCGCGCTCACCGGCACGATGGAGGTCTGGTTGGAGCCGGTCCTCGACGGCGTCATCCTGCACTATTTCCTGCACGCCGAACCGTCGGGCGTCGCGGCGTGGCAGCTGGCCAAGATGAACCTTGCCAAGATGAACCACGCCCGCCGGGTGGCGGGCAAGAACATGGCGTTCGAGGTCAAGCAGCGGCTCGAGGCCACCCGTCCGGTGGGCGTATCGCGGCTGGCCTGAGATTTCGGCCATCCCCGGACGGGGAGGGTAAGTTTTTGGCCAGCGACAAGATTCAGCAGGAAAGAAGCAGTGGCGGACAAAACGGCGCAGACGATCTACATCGATGCCGACCCCTCGACGGTGATGGACGTCATCGCCGATATCGGTTCCTACCCGGACTGGGTCGCCGAGTACAAGGAAACCGAGGTCCTCGAGACCGATGAGGACGGCTATCCCAAGACCGCTCGGCTGGTGCTCGACGCCGCCGTCCTCAAAGACACCATGGTGTTGTCCTACGACTGGCCGGCCGACCGCCGTTCGGTGACGTGGAGCCTGGTGTCGAGTTCCCTGCTGAAGTCGCTGAACGGAGCTTATCGGTTGGCGCCGAAGGGATCCGGGACAGAGGTGACCTACGAACTGTCGGTCTACTTGATCATCCCGATGATCGGTCTGCTCAAACGAAAGGCCGAACGGCGGCTGACGGACACCGCGTTGAAGGACCTGAAGAAACGAGTCGAGGCTGAGTGAGCTGAGGGATACCGCCGAAGCGGGCGGCGCCAGTATCAGTCTTTTCGTCGGAAAGGGCGGGGTGGGCAAGTCCACGCTGGCGACCGCCACCGCCGTGCGCGACGCGCGTGCGGGTCTTCGGGTGCTTCTCGTCTCGACCGACCAGGCACACTCCATCGGTGACGTGCTGGGTGCCGCCGTCACGCCGACCGGCCGACGCGAGCCGACCCGGGTGCTGGCCGATCTGGAGACCGGCGCAGCGGGCGACAGCGGGGGATTCCTCGAAGCGCTCGCGCTGGACACGTTGGCGTTGCTGGAGGGCCGCTGGCGCGACGTTGCCGGGCTGGTCTCCACCAGGTTTCCCGAATCTGACTTGGGAAGCCTTGCACCGGAAGAACTCTCGGCGTTACCCGGAATTCAGGAAGTGCTGGGACTGCATGAGGTCGGTGAGCTGGCCGCCTCGGGGCAGTGGGATCGGGTGGTGGTCGACTGCGCGTCCACCGCCGACGCGATGCGCATGCTCACGCTGCCCGCGACGTTCGGCCTGTACCTGGAGCGCGCGTGGCCGCGGCACCGCCGGCTCTCCGGCGCGCTCGACGATCCCGCGACCACGGCGCTCGTCGTGCTGCTCGAGCGCATCGGCGCGGCAACCGACCGGCTCAGCGCGATGCTCACCGACGGATCCCGGGTTAGCGCGCACCTGGTGATGACGGCCGAGCGGGTGGTGGCCGCCGAGGCGGTGCGCACGCTGGGTTCGCTGGCGCTGATGGGGGTGCGGGTCGACGAGCTGATCGTCAATCAGCTTCTCGTGCAGGACGATTCCTACGAATACCGCAACCTACCCGAGCACCCCGCGTTCGACTGGTACGCCGAGCGGATCTCCGAACAGCAGGCTGTGCTCGACGAACTCGACACCGCGGTCGGTGATGTGCAGCTGGTGCTGGTGCCCCACCTCGCCGGCGAACCGATCGGCGCCAAGGCGCTGAGCGAGCTGCTCGACAGCGCGCGGCGTAGGGACGGCGCGCCGCCGCCGGGCCCGCTGCGGCCGATCGTGGACCGGGAGTCGGGCTCGGGCCTCGAAGCGATCTACCGGTTGCGGCTAGAGTTGCCGCAGGTCGATCCGGCGGCCCTGACACTGGGCCGGGTCGACGACGACTTGATCATCGGCGCGGGCGGCCTGCGCCGCCGGGTTCGGCTGGCGTCCGTTCTGCGCCGGTGCATAGTGGTGGATGCGCAGCTGCGCGGGAGCGAACTGACAGTGCGGTTTCGACCGAATCCGGAGGTGTGGCCGAAGTGAGTGGGGCCCATCCCGACCTCGGTCCGGAACTGCGGCAGTTGGCCCAGACCATCCTGGACCGACTCGACCCGGCGGTGAAACAGGCCGCCGCGCGCGCGGCGGGAACGGGTCCCGGCAGGTGCCAGCAGGCGTGGTGTCCCGTATGCGCCTTGGCGGCGCTGGTCGCCGGTGAGCAGCACCCGCTGCTGACCGTCATCGCCGAGCACAGCGTGGCGTTGTTGGCGGTGGTCAGGGCAATCCTGGAGAACACCCCCGAGGCGGGTCAGGCGCCGGACGAGCCGCCGCCGCAGGAACCGCCACCGGACGGGTCGGACGGCCCCGGCGGCGGACCCAACGGAGCGGGACCCAACGGCGCGGGGCCAGGCCATTATCAGCACATCCCGGTCATCGTCGAGGAGTGACGAGATGACGATCGGTGGTGTGTACCTGTGCTGTGGTCGCATCCACAGCACGTAGGTAAAGTTGTCCCAGAACACCGGCCGGTGTTCGATCACCGGGAGGGCCCATGTGGTATTGGCTGTTCAAGTACATCTTCATGGGACCCTTGCTGTCGTTGTTGGGTCGGCCCAAAGTGCAAGGGCTGGAGAATGTTCCGCAGTCAGGCCCGGCCATCCTCGCCAGTAACCACCTCGCGGTGGCGGACAGCTTCTACCTCCCGCTGGTGGTCAGCCGCCGGATCACGTTCCTGGCCAAGGCCGAGTACTTCACCGGAACCGGTATCAAAGGGTGGTTCACCAGGTGGTTCTACACCGTGGCCGGCCAGGTGCCCATCGACCGGACCGACGCCGACAGCGCCCAGAGCGCGCTGGACACGGCGGCACGCATCCTGAGTGAGGGCAAGCTGCTCGGCATGTACCCCGAGGGCACCCGGTCGCCCGACGGCCGCCTGTACAAAGGCAAGACGGGGCTCGCGCGGTTGGCCCTGCAGACCGGTGTTCCGGTGATCCCGGTGGCGATGATCGGCACCGACGTCGTCAACCCGCCGGGGACCAAGATGTGGCGGTTCGGCCGCGTCCAGGTCAAGTTCGGCAAGCCGATGGACTTCAGCCGGTTCGAGGGCATGGCCGGTAACCGGTTCATCGAGCGCGCCGTGATCGACGAGGTGATGTACGAGCTCATGCGCCTGTCCGGGCAGGAATACGTCGACCTCTACGCCGCCGACGTCAAAGAAGGCAAGGCGGACGAAAACGCCAAACCCTCGGCGCGGATGCCGGAAGTAGCCGCCGGCTAGTTCACCGCGGGCACCGGCGGGGTGGCCTGCTCCGCGAGCACCGAACCGCGCGGTTGGCGGTGCGCGGAGACCGTGCCCGCCGCGACGATCACCGCGATCGCCCACCACACATAGGAACCGCCGGCGAGCTGGCGCCACAGCGGGGCCGCGGTCTCGTGGTGTTCGGGCATCAGCGGGATCGGCGTCCACACCATCAGGGCCAGCCCGGCCAGGGCGACCACGGCCAGGGCGGCGTGCCGCCGACGATAGGCCACCACGCCGGTCACCAACACGGTCGGCAGGGCCCACACCCAGTGGTGCGACCACGACACCGGCGACACCACCAGGCCGAACATCGCCACGCAGATCACCGCGAGCACCGGCTCGGCTTTGAGCACCCGTCGCGCCGCCCACACCGTCAGCGCCAACACCGCGAAGCACGCCAAGGTCCACAGCACGAACCGGACGCCCTCGCCCAACCCCAGCCGGGCCAGCGCACCCGCGATGTTCTGATTCGTGTTCAGCGTCGCGGTGCCGATGCGGTCGGTGTTGCGCACGGTCTCGGTCCAGTACTCGATCGAGTCGCGCCAGGCGAACGCGAAGCCGACGAGCGTGGCGGCGACGGCGGTGGCGGCGCTGACGAGCAACGCCCGGGTGTCGCGGCGCAGCAGGAAGTACAGCAGGAACACCGCGGGGGTGAGCTTGAGCGCGATCGCCAAGCCGAGCAGCATGCCTCGCGGCCACGGGGTCTTGCGGGGCACACAGTCGGCGATCACCAACGTCATCAGCACCACGTTGATCTGGCCGAAGTCGAAATTCGACCGGATCGGCTCGAGGTAGATCACCGCGGGCGCCACCACCGCCGCCGCCAACCACGCCCGGCGCAGCCACGCCGGCTCGGCGCTCACCGAACTCCGCGGCCATACGTTGAGGCCGGTCAGCACGATCGTCGTCGCGACGATCAGCAGGGCCAGCGTGGTAATCGTGATCGCGACGCCGGCCAGCTCGAGCGACAGCAGGGCGAACGGAGAGAACACGATCGCGGCCAGCGGGGGATAGGTGAACGGCAGGTCCAGCCCGCCCCGGGTGTGGAACATCGCGCCATCGGCGTACAACGCCCGGCCGTCCAGCCAGGCCTGTCCGCCCATCCGGTACACGTCGACGTCGATGCGGTAGGGCATCCCGCCCAGCAGCCGCCAGCCTGCCCACCCCAAGGCCGCCACGGTGAGCAGCTGAAAAAGCCTCCAGGTGAGCGTTGGCCCCCAACCAGCCCCGCCGGGCGACCGCCGAATCCTCATGTTGTCGCCCAGACTATCGGGGCACACCGGCGAGTCGGCTGGTATCCCGGCCGTGTCACCGGCAGGTCGGCGTAAGTTCTCTGCGTGCCCGCGAGCCTGAACTTCGACTTCGCCATCCCGCCCGGGCGGATGCCGCTGACGTTCTGCCTGCTCGCCTTCATCGTGACGTTCTTCGTCACCCGCACGATCGTGCGGTACATCCGCAGCCATGCGGACAGCGACGCGCCACGCAAGTGGTGGCAGCCGCGCAACATCGGCACGGGTGGGCTGCACATCCACCACGTGGTCATCGGCGTGATCCTGGTCATGTTCTCCGGGGTGACGATGGTGACTTTGGCGGTTGACGGGGGAGTACCCGAATTCACGGCGGCGGCAATCATTTTCGGAATCGGCGCTGCGCTGGTGCTCGACGAGTTCGCGTTGATCCTGCATTTGGAGGATGTGTACTGGAGCGAGGACGGCCGGACGTCGGTGGATGCGGTGTTCGCCGCGGTGGCGGTGGCCGGCCTGCTGATCCTGGGTTTCAACCCGTTGTCGTTCTTCGACATCGGGATCTGGCGCGAGAACCACTCGTTCGCCGCGCGGGCCAGCGTCGTCGCGATCGCGGTGCTCACCCTGCTGCTGGCCGTGGTCGTGCTGCTCAAGGGCAAGGTGTGGACCGGCCTGATCGGCATGTTCGTCACGCCCCTGCTGGTCGTGGGTGCCATCCGGTTGTCGCGCCCGCATGCGCCGTGGGCACGCTGGCGCTACACCAACCGGCCCCACAAGATGCATCGCGCGCTGGAGCGGGAAAGGTGGCTGCGGCGACCCGTGGTGCAGGCCAAACTGTGGCTGCAGGACGCCATCGCCGGGATGCCGAGATTTCCCGACGATGCCAAGGTCAACGAACAACTCGATCGCGAAATCCGTGCCGCACCGGCACCGTCTTCGCGGGCCGGAGCCGACCAACTCGACAAGGAACCTGCCTAGTGCGCTATTTCTACGACACCGAGTTCATCGACGATGGCAGGACCATCGAGCTGATCTCGATCGGTGTCGTGGCCGAGGACGGGCGTGAGTACTACGCCGTCTCAACTGAATTCGATGAGGCACGCGCGGGCAGTTGGGTCCGCAAGCATGTGCTGCCCAAGCTGCCGTCGCCGTCGTCCGCGGTATGGCGGTCACGACGGCAGATCCGCTCCGATCTGGAGGACTTCTTCGGCCTCGACGGTGACGAACCGATCGAGCTGTGGGCCTGGGTCGGGGCCTACGACCATGTGGTGTTGTGCCAGCTGTGGGGCCCGATGACCGAGCTGCCGCCGACGATGCCGCGGTTCACCCGCGAACTGCGCCAGTTGTGGGAGGACCGGGGTTCGCCGCCGCTGCCGCCGCGGGCGGGCGACGCCCACGACGCCCTGGTCGACGCGCGAGACAACCTGCTGCGGTTCCGGGTGATCACCGAGGGCCCGGGGAGCCGGTAATGACCCGCTCAACGGTAGAAGCACCGACTTCGCGGCTCGCTACCATGAACTGGTGAACTGGACCGTCGACATCCCCATCGACCAGCTGCCTGTGCTGCCGCCGCTCCCCGATGACCTGCGGCGACGGCTGGACGCCGCGCTGGCCAAGCCGGCGGTGCAGCAACCCAGCTGGGACCCGGACCAGGCCAAGACCATGCGCACGGTGTTGGAGAGCGTCCCGCCGGTGACGGTGCCCGCCGAGGTCGAGCGGCTCAAGGGCCTGCTCGCCGACGTGGCCCGCGGCGAGGCGTTCCTGCTGCAGGGCGGCGACTGCGCCGAGACCTTCGTGAACAACACCGAGCCGCACATCCGGGCCAACATCCGCACGCTGCTGCAGATGGCGGTGGTGTTGACCTACGGCGCCAGCGTTCCGGTGGTCAAGATGGCCCGGATCGCGGGGCAGTACGCCAAGCCGCGGTCCTCCGATATCGACGCGCTCGGGTTGAAGTCCTACCGCGGCGACATGGTCAACGGCTTCGCGCCGGAGGCCGCCGCCCGCGAGCACGACCCGTCGCGGCTGGTGCGCGCCTACGCCAACGCCAGCGCCGCGATGAACCTGGTGCGGGCGCTGACCTCGTCGGGGTTGGCCTCGCTGCACCAGGTGCACGACTGGAACCGCGAGTTCGTCCGCACCTCGCCGGCGGGCGCCCGCTACGAGGCCCTGGCGGGCGAGATCGATCGCGGGCTGACGTTCATGAGCGCGTGCGGTGTGGACGACCGTAACCTGCAGACCGCCGAGATCTATGCCAGCCACGAGGCGCTGGTGCTGGATTACGAGCGCGCGATGCTTCGGTTGTCCACCGAGGACGCCGAGGGCACGGTCGGGGAGCATTCCCCCAAGCTCTACGACCTGTCGGCGCACTACCTGTGGATCGGGGAGCGGACCCGCCAGCTCGACGGTGCGCACATCGCGTTCGCCGAGGTCATCGCCAATCCGGTCGGCGTCAAGATCGGCCCGACGATGACGCCGGAACTGGCCGTCGAGTACGTCGAGCGCCTCGACCCGAACAACGTGCCCGGCCGGTTGACGTTGGTGACCCGGATGGGCAACAACAAGGTCCGGGACGTCCTGCCGCCGATCATCGAGAAGGTGCAGGCCACCGGCCACCAGGTGATCTGGCAGTGCGACCCGATGCACGGCAACACCCACGAGTCGTCCAACGGGTACAAGACCCGCCACTTCGACCGCATCGTCGACGAGGTGCAGGGATTCTTCGAGGTGCACCGCGCGCTGGGCACCCATCCCGGCGGCATCCACGTCGAGATCACCGGCGAGAACGTGACCGAGTGCCTTGGTGGGGCGCAAGACATCTCCGACACCGACCTGGCGGGCCGCTACGAGACCGCCTGCGACCCCCGGCTCAACACGCAGCAGAGCCTGGAGTTGGCGTTCCTGGTCGCCGAGATGCTGCGCGACTAGGACACGCGTCAGAGAAGTACCGAGATATTGGTGCCCAGCGTCCACGCCGCAGCCGCGGTCAGGCCGGTGAGCGTCAACACCGTGAGCAGCCAGAACCACCCGGCTCGCTTGGCGCGCTGCCGGGCCCAGTAGAACTCGTCGAGGTCGATACCGGCGAATTGCCCTGTGACAGGCCGATATTCGGGCTCCACGGGCATCAGGTCGTCGCGGGTGAACTCGCGGGTGCGCTGCCGCGGTGCAGGCGCGCCCGGCGTGGGTGGCCCGGCGGTGACCTCGGTGGCCGCGAACCGGCTGTGGTGCAGCGCCGCCGACGCGTGCTGGGCCGAGTTGCGCGGCGCCGGCACCCGGAACGGCGGCAGCCCGAGTTCGTCGACGACGGCCGCAAGTTCGTCGGCCATATCTCCGGCGTCCGCGTATCGCTGCGCCGGCTCGCGGGCGGTGGCGTGCAGGACCAGCTCGTCGAATTGTGTTGGCACACCCGCGATCACGGTGCTGGGTGCGGGAACGTCGTTGTCCATCCGCTGATATGCCACGGCCAGGGCGCTGTCACCGGTGAACGGGGTGACGCCGGTGAGCAGCTCATAGAGCAGGACGCCGACGGCGTACACATCGCTGCGTGGTCCCGCATTGCCGGTGGCGACCTGTTCCGGCGACAGGTACGCCGCCGTCCCCAGGATCACGCTCGTCGAGGTGATCTTGGCTTCGGCCACCGCCCGCACCAGGCCGAAGTCGGCGATCTTGACATCGCCGTCATCAGAGATCAGCACGTTCTCGGGTTTGATGTCGCGGTGGACCAGCCCGGCCCGGTGGGCGACGGCCAAGCCGCCGAGCACCGGCGCCAGCACCGCCGCCGCGGCGTGCGGCGGCATCGGGCCGCGCTCGCGCAGCAGTTCCCGCAACGTGCCGCCCTCGACGAGCTCCATGACCAGAAACGGTTGCTGACCGTCGAGGCCTTGGTCGTACACGGCCACCAGGCCAGGGTCGCTGAGCCGCGCCACCGCACGCGCCTCACGCTGGAAGCGGGTGAGGAACTGGGCGTCGCCGGCGTAGCGGGAGTCCATGATCTTCACCGCGACGGGCCGGTCGAGGCGCAGATCCAGGCCGCGGTAGACCGCCGACATGCCTCCGGTGGCGATGATCGTGTCGACCCGGTACCGACCGTCCAGCACGGTCCCGGCGAGGGGATCCACCTGCGGGTTGGCTTCCACCGAAGACATGTTAACGAGATGGCGCAGGAGACCTAGACTCGATGCGGTGAGCACCATTCCGGCTGCCGAAGATGTTCTCGATCCCGACGAAGCCGTATATGACCTGCCCGAGGTCGCCGATCTGCTCGGGATACCGGTGTCCAAAGTGCACCAGCACCTCAAGGAGGGCCACCTGATCGGCGTGCGGCGCAACGGCAAGGTGGTCGTGCCGAAGATCTTCTTCGACCACACCGGCCATGTGGTCAAGTGCCTGAGCGGGCTGATCGTCGTGCTGCAGGACGGCGGATATCACGAGACCGAGATCATGCGCTGGCTGTTCACTGCCGACCCGTCGCTGACCATCCGCCGTGACGGCAGCACCGAGAACCAGCTCAACGCTCGGCCGGTTGACGCGCTTCATTCTCACCAGGCCCGTGAGGTGGTTCGCCGGGCCCAGGCGATGGCGTACTGACCGCCCGCCGTCGCGGCCGGTCGGGCGTGCGATAGAGCACGTACCACGCCACCGCGGCGCAAGCGGTGGCCAGCAGGACGTGTGTCCACGAGTACATTCCGTGCGCCCCGTCGGGCTTCCAGACCACGGTGATCCACGTCGACAACCCCGCGATGACCGCGATCGCCTGGCGGCTCT
Source organism: Mycolicibacterium pulveris (assembly GCF_010725725.1). Taxonomy (NCBI): domain Bacteria; kingdom Bacillati; phylum Actinomycetota; class Actinomycetes; order Mycobacteriales; family Mycobacteriaceae; genus Mycobacterium; species Mycolicibacterium pulveris. The sequence goes on from NZ_AP022599.1 coordinate 4,517,889, forward strand.
GAGCCAGCGCCGCCACCACCGCCAACGGCCAGGTGTAGTACCAGGGCAACGCCGCGGGCACGAACAACACCACGACGACCATCACCCAGGCGATGCCGAGCAGGGCCTCCCGGTCGGTATGGCGAAAACGCCACCACAACAACGGAAGTGAGACGGCGATGATCGCGATACCGATGATCCTGGTGATGTCGAGCACGGCGTAGAAGTTCACCGGGACGACCAGGCTGCCGATGACGTTGATGAGATTGGCCGCCGCGGTCGGGACGGTCAGCCAGTTGATGATCTTCACCGAGCCCGCGAGGGCGGTCAGCCAGCCCAGCCCGACCCCGGCGATCAGCGACACGATCGCGAACACCGCGACGAAGACCACCGCGGACGCCACCGTGGCCACGATGAAGGCCTTGAGCGCGCCGTAGCCGCGCCTGGACTGAAGGTCACGCGCCCATACCCACACCATGAACGGCAGAGCCAGGCCCGCGGTGGCTTTCACCGCGACCGCAGCGGCGATCAGGCTGACCCCCCAGCCGTGGTGGCCCTTCAGCGACAACGCGATGCCTGCCATCATCAGTCCGACCATCAGCATCTCGTTGTGCACGCCGCCCATCAGGTGGATGATCACCAGCGGGTTGAGTACGCAGATCCACAGCGCGGTCGGGCCGTCGGCGCCGACATGACGGGCCACCCGCGGCGCCGCCCAGATCAGCAGCGCCAGACCGGGCAGCATGCACAGCCGCAGCAGCATCGTGCCCGCGACGATGTCTTCGCCGACCAGCTGCGTGACGAACTTGGCGATCAGGATGAAGCCGGGCCCGTACGGCGCCGTCGTCGTCGTCCAGATCGGGCTCACGTTGTCCAGCAACGAATTCGGGTTGTCGACGGGGCCGACCGCATAGGGATCGAGCCCGTCCCGCAGCAGCGCACCCTGGGCCAGGTACGAATAGGTGTCCCTGCTGAACAGGGGAACGCTCAACAGCAGCGGCGCCAGCCAGAACCCCGTCGTGGCGATCATCGTGTATTCGGTTGTGGTGCGCCCGATCACGCGGCGGCCCAGCCACAGCCACGCCGCCAGCATCAATGCCACGCCGCCCCACAACAGCACCGACGACAGCACCAGCCCGTGCCCGAAGCGCAGCCACGACAGGTGAAGCGATTCCAGCAGCGGATCGTGCAGCCGGGTGCTGCCTGCGCCGAGCCCGCCCGCCGCGATCATCACCGCGCCCACAAAGCCCAACCGTGCCGACTGGGCCTGCGGTGACGTCGCGAACGAAACCAGTCGGGAAATGTGTTGTGCGACCCCGCTTCTGGGCGGGTGTGTCGATGTCGGAGTTGTCATGACCTTCTATGCGGACCGGTTCGCGGCCAATCTGGTGAGCTCGGACAGACCGGCTTTGGCGTGTTCGTCGATCGGTGCGGTGTCCAGGATCTCCAAAGCCCGTTGGGTGAGCTCGTCGATCCGGTGCTCGACGGCGGCCAGCGCACCCACCGACTCAATCGTCTGGCACAGCTCTTTGACCTCGACGTCGGACAGTTCGGTGCCGATCGCGGCCCGCAACTGTGCGGCCGCGGCCGGATCGTTCTTCTCGGCCAACTCGATCGCCTCGGCCAACAGCACGGTGCGCTTGCCCGACCGCAGATCGTCACCCGAGGGTTTCCCGGTGACTGCCGGATCGCCGAAGATGCCGAGGACGTCGTCGCGCAGCTGGAACGCGACACCGAGGTTGGTGCCCATCTCGTGAAAGGCCGCGAGGACCTCGGGCCGGTCGGCGGCCGCGGCCACGCCGAGCTGCAGCGGCCGCGAAATCGTGTAGGAGGCGGTCTTGTACAGGTTGACCGTCATCGCCGACTCCACCGTGTCGGCGCCGCTGGCCTCGGTGACGATGTCGAGGTACTGGCCGACGAGCACCTCCGACCGGATCGCGGCCCACACCTGGCGCACCCGTCGCTGCGCATCGGCAGGCAGGTCCACCGTTGCGACGATGTCGTCGGCCCACACCAGCGCGAGGTCGCCGAGCAGGATGGCCGCCGACATCCCGAACTGCTCAGCGGAGCCGTGCCAGCCGGCGTTGCGGTGCCGGTCGGCGAACATCCGATGCACCGTGGGCTGGCCGCGGCGCGTCGCCGAGGCGTCGATGACGTCGTCGTGCACCAGCGCGCAGGCGTGCAGCAGTTCGAGCGCGGAGAACAATCGCAGCACCCGCGGGTCGAGCGGGTCGTCGCGGCGATCGGCGACCGCACGCCAGCCCCAGTAGGCGAAGGCGGGCCGCAGCCGCTTACCGCCGCGCAGCACGAATTCCTCCAGGGCGGCGGTCAGTTCGCCGTAGGCGGCGCCCATGTAGGCGCCGTCCTCGGCGCGTTCGGCCAGCACCTGCCGCAGCTGCTCGGTGACGGCGCCGGCTAACTGCGCGGCCGACGGTGCCGCTGTGTGCACGCTCAGAGGGCGCCCCTTTCTCCGTGCGCTGGACCGGCCCGAATGCATTCAGAGTAGAGCCTGCCGTCCGGCAATGAGCAACTCAGGCGCGGCCACGCGGTGGCTACTGCCGGCGTTCGCCGACGCGGGGGGACTGGTCGCGGTTCATGTAGGCCAGCGCGCCGATGATGCCCGCCACCAGCAACGATCCCAAGCCAAGCCAGATCGCGGCGCCCGTGAACGAGCGGGCACTGGGATCGGTGTAGCGCGCCTGGGCGTTCATCGTGCTGACCACGCCCGGGCGCAGTTTCCACTCGACGATCTCGGTGGAGACCTGCTCACCGTTGGTCGAGGTCACCTCGCCGGGAAACGACACGGACAACGACACGTCGGCTTCCGGATCGTTGAGCGAGGTGAGGTCGGCGCGGCCCTCGAGGATCACCAGATCGCCGGCGCGGCGCAACGAGATGTCGACACCGGCGGCGTCGCGGTTCATGTTGGCCAGTTGCGGCACCTCGGCGAACGTCAGGTCGGAGAACACCGCCCGCGAGCCCACGTAGTCGTCGCGCTCGTACTCCGAGACCGCCACCTTGTTGGCGAACGGCAGGTTGTTGAGCAACTGCGGGCCCTTGTCGTCGGCGTTGCGGGGCTTGGCCGCCGCGACGATCTGCCCGGACACCCGGTCGTCGGGGGAGACGGTGAGCGAGGTCCGGACCCGGACACATCCGACCGCTGTCGGCAACACCACGAGCAACAACATGACGACGGCGAGCAGCCGGGTTCTGCTGTCGCGGGTCAGGAGGGCCGGCACGTGGTCATCGTGCCAGACGGGCCGGGCGGCCGAAGCGTGTCGCCGCATCGCGGCGATCACAACGGTAGTGACCGGCCGAGGATCGCGAATGCCCGCGGATCCCCCGCGAAGTGGTAACCCCGGATGACGTCGGTGAAGCCCAGCCGGCGGTAGAGCCGCCAGGCGCGGTTCGCCTCGCCGTTGATCTCGGGTGTGGACAACAGCACGTGAGACTCGTCGCGGCCGGCCAGCAGCCGGCGCGCCAACGCCTCACCGAGACCGCGGCCTTGGGCGCGCGGGTGGATGTGCAGCTCGGTGAGCTCGAAGTAGCTCGTCATCAGCTCGGAGATCCGTGAGCGGTCCGCCCCCACCCGGTGCAGACCGGCCACGACCTGCTGCTGCCACCACTGGTCGGGGGCGCCGCAGTAGCCGTACGCGATGCCCAGCATCGGCGCCGACGCCAGCACGGCGGTGTCCGGCGCCGTTCCGCGTCCGGCGTTCTGGTCAGGGACTTCGACCGCGGCAACGGCCTTCCAGCCCTGCCTGCGGGTGTGCTCAAGCCACATCGACGCGCGCTGCGCCTCTGTGCCCCGCGGATACCGCATCGCGTCGACGTACACGGCAAGCGCGTCACCGAGCCGGCGTTGCATATCGCTCGGCGACAGATCGATGAGAAATGTCGCCAACTGGTCTCGCCCTCTCCGAGGTTCGTGCGGTGTGGTCCCATTCCATTATTCGGTGAACACGCCGCTGACTCCCAGCGGCGGTGCCCGTCATACAATCGAGCATCCAACTAGGTGGTACGGCTCAGACTGACCTCGTATCATGACTGTTAGGTGCCCGTTGAGGCGGGTGCGCACGTTAAATGTGAGATGGCCGGGTCGGCCCGGGTTGCGAGGGAGGGACGAATGCCACTCTCCGATCATGAGCAGCGCATGCTCGACCAGATCGAGAGCGCGCTCTACGCCGAGGACCCCAAGTTCGCGTCGAGCGTTCGTGGTGGGACTCTGCGAGCTCCCTCGGCGCGGCGCCGGCTGCAGGGCGCTGCGCTCTTCGTGGTCGGGCTGGCACTGCTGGTCTCGGGCGTCGCGTTTCCCGCCACGCAGATCAGCGGGTTTCCGATTCTCTCCGTTCTCGGCTTCGTGGTGATGTTCGGCGGCGTGGTGTTCGCCATCACCGGCCCGCGCATCGTCGGAGGCCGAGACCGCGCTCCCGAGGTGGGCGCACAACGCCAGAAGCGGGTCAGGGGTTCGGGCGGGTCGTTCACCAGCCGGATGGAAGACCGCTTCCGTCGCCGGTTCGACGAATAGACCGTTCACCGATCGAGTCAAGGGGTGGCCCGTAGGGGCCGCCCCTTTTTTATTGCTTGCCGAGCTTCCCCACTTCCCCCCACGCCAGTGAGCTGGGGTTTTGTGGTCCGCATCGCATCGGCTTCGGAGCCCGGGTGGCGCTTGGTGGGGACACCACGACATTGTGACGGAGCTTTGGGGGCAAAGTGGGGGATTGTGGGGTAAAGTGGCGGACAGCGGAGCGACCGGGGTTCCGTTGATCGGCAGGAGGTTGGCGAGATGTTTCTCGGCACCTACACGCCGAAGCTCGACGACAAGGGGCGGCTCACGCTGCCCGCCAAATTCCGCGACGCGCTGGCAGGAGGGTTGATGGTCACCAAGAGCCAAGATCACAGCCTTGCCGTCTATCCGCGCGCCGAGTTCGAGAAACTGGCACGACGAGCGTCGCAGGCAACGCGGAGCAACCCGGAAGCCCGTGCGTTCCTGCGAAACCTCGCCGCGGCCACCGACGAACAGCACCCCGACGCACAAGGCCGAATCACGCTGTCGGCCGACCACCGTCGCTACGCGAACCTGTCCAAGGAATGCGTGGTGATCGGGGCGGTCGACTACCTGGAGATCTGGGATTCAGCGGCATGGCAGGAGTACCAGCAGACCCACGAAGAGAACTTCTCAGCGGCCACCGATGAAGCTCTGCACGACATCATCTGACTCGGTGGCCGACCGGCTCGGTGCCCCTGCACCGCGGCCTCTGCCCGAACCGGCCCTGGCGTACTTCCCCAACGCCAGGTCCGTGCTCTCGGACAGGGACCCCGATGCAGCGGGCACGCGGCCGGCCGGACGCGACGACTCGGGGGCACATGCGAGAGGTGTTGCGATGGTCCGGGATCCTCACGGACACGTGCCGGTCCTGCTCGACCGCTGCGTCGAGCTCCTCAAGCCGGCGCTGACCCGGCACAGCGCCGACGGCACCGGAGCGGTGCTGGTCGACGCCACCCTGGGCGCCGGCGGACATGCCGAGCGGTTCCTCTCCGAACTTCCCGGTCTGCGGCTGATCGGGCTGGATCGCGACCCCGACGCCCTGTGGATCGCAGGGGAGCGGCTGGCCCCGTTCGGCGATCGGGTGATGCTGGTCCGCACCCGCTACGACGGCATCGAGGGGGTGCTCACCGAAACCGGGTACTGGGCAAGCAAAGTCGACGGCATCCTGTTCGACCTCGGCGTGTCCTCGATGCAACTCGACCGCACCGAGCGCGGGTTCTCCTATTCGGCGGACGCGCCGCTGGACATGCGGATGGATCCGGACGCGACGCTGACCGCCGCCGAGGTCGTCAACACCTTCGACGAGAAGTCGCTGACCCGAGTGCTGCGCGAGTTCGGTGAGGAGCGTTTCGCCAATCGCATTGCCGCGCAGATCATCCGCCGTCGCGCCCGTCGACCGTTCGCCACCACCGGCGATCTGGTCGAACTGCTGTATGAGGCGATCCCCGCGCCGGCCAGGCGCACCGGCGGGCATCCGGCCAAGCGCACCTTCCAGGCGCTGCGCATCGTCGTCAACGGCGAACTGGACTCGCTGCGCGCGGCGCTGCCCGCGGCGCTCACCGCGTTGGCGCCGGGTGGCCGGATCGTGGTGATGTCCTACCAGTCCCTCGAGGACCGCATCGTCAAGCGCGCGTTCGCCGCCGCAACCGCCTCCCGTACCCCTGCGGACCTGCCCGTCGAGTTGCCCGGTCACGAACCACAGTTCGCCGCGTTGACCCGCGGCGCCGAACGGGCAACGCCGGCGGAGGTTGAACGCAACCCGCGTAGTGCCCCGGTGCGGCTGCGCGCACTGGAAAAGGTGGAGGGAGTCGCGTGAGACCCAAGCAAGCGAAAGGCAAGGCGCCCGTCCGCGACAGCGACGAGCGTCGACGCAACCCACGCAATGCCCGCAACGTGCGTAACGCCCGCGCCGCACAGCGCCGCCCGGCCGACGCGCCGCCGCGGCGCAAACCCACCCGCGAGCAGCGCCCGACGCGGTCGGCGCCGCAGACCGGTCCCATCCGTCGTCCGGTCGAGCGCTCGGCGCGGCCCAAGAACACCAGCCAGGCCAAAGCCCGGGCCAAGGCGCGTAAAGCCAAGGCGCCCAAGGTCGTTCGTCCTCCGCTTCGTGAGCGGCTCATCGTCAAGCTCGCGTCGATCGACCTCAATCCGCGAACGCTGGTCGCCAGGGTGCCGTTCGTCGTGCTGGTCATCGGGTCGCTGGGCCTCGGTCTGGGCATCACGCTGTGGCTGTCCACCGACGCCGCCGAGCGCTCCTATCAGCTCGGCAACGCCCGCCAGACCAACCAGGCGCTGTTGCAGCAGAAGGAAGCGCTGGAGCGCGACGTGCTCGAAGCGCAAGCCGCGCCCGCGCTGGCCGAGGCGGCCCGCGATCTGGGCATGATTCCGTCGCGCGACACCGCGCACCTCGTGCAGGATCCCGCGGGCAACTGGATCGTGGTCGGTACGCCCAAACCCGCCGAGGGAGTGCCGCCGCCACCGCTGAACACCCCGCTGCCGGAGGCGACCCCGTCGCCGCCGCCTTCTGCCGCGCCTGGGCCCCGGGTGATCGAACCGCTGGAGCGCTCGGTCCGGTTGCCGTCCACGACAGAGCAGGTGCCCGGCGCGCTGCCGCAGGCGCAGGTGCCCGGCGCGCTACCGCAGGCGCAGGTGCCCGACGCGCTACCGCAGGCGCAGGTGCCGCCCGGCGTCGAGGTCCCGTACGCGGTATCCCCACCGGTGCCCCAGCAGGCGGTACCCGCCCAGCCGCCCGCGCTCGCCCCGCCTGACGGGCAGACGCTGCACGTGCCCGCGCAGGGACTTCCCGGCCCGATGCCCACTGCCCAGCAACCGCTTCCGGCGGCCGCGCCTGCGGTAGGCAATCCGGCATGAGCCGCGCCGACCGCAAGACTCGGCGCGGGGCGAAGCCGAAAGCCCGCCCCGCCAAGGGCGCACCCGCCACGCAGGAGCGGTCGGCCAAGGCGCGTCGCACCCGCGCACCCATCGTCGACACCGGGCTGCGCAGTGCCTCGTTCGTGTTCCGGCACCGCACCGGCAACGCGGTGATCTTCCTGCTGCTGGTCGTGGCCGCCGCCCAGTTGTTCAACCTTCAGGTGCCGCGCGCCGCGGGCCTACGCGCCGAAGCGGCAAGCCAACTCAAGGTCACCGACGTCGACAAGGCAGTGCGTGGCGCGATCGTCGACCGCGACAACGACAAGCTGGCATTCACCATCGAGGCACGAGCGTTGACGTTCCAGCCGCTCAAGGTGCGCAAGGAACTGGAGGAGGCCAGGGCGAAGACGTCCGAGGCGCCCGACCCCGACGAACGGCTGCGCGAGATCGCCAAGGAGGTGGCCTCGCGACTGAACAACAAGCCCGACTCGACGACGGTGCTCAAGAAGCTCAGAAGCAACGAGACATTCGTCTATCTGGCGCGCGCGGTCGACCCGGCCATCGCCGAGGCGATCAGGGACAAGTACCCCGAGGTCGGTGCGGAGCGCCAAGATCTGCGCCAGTACCCGGGCGGCTCGCTGGCCGCCAACGTCGTCGGCGGGATCGACTGGGACGGACACGGCCTTCTCGGACTTGAGGATTCGCTCGACGCCGTGTTGGCGGGCACAGACGGGTCGATCACCTACGACCGCGGCTCCGACGGTGTGGTGATTCCCGGCAGCTACCGCAACCGCCACGACGCGGTCGACGGCTCCACGGTCGTGCTGACCATCGACGACGACATCCAGTTCTACGTACAACAGCAGGTGCAGCAGGCCAAGAACCTGTCGGGGGCCAAGAACCTGTCGGCCGTGGTGCTGGACGCCAAGACCGGCGAGGTCCTCGCGATGGCCAACGACAACACCTTCGATCCGTCTCAGGACATCGGGCGGCAGGAGAATCGCGAACTCGGCAACCCCTCGGTGTCCGCACCGTTCGAGCCGGGCTCGGTCAACAAGATCGTCACCGCCGCGGGCGTCATCGAATACGGCCTGTCCCAACCCGACGAGGTGCTGCAGGTGCCCGGCTCCATCCACATGGGCGGGGTCACCGTCGGCGACGCCTGGGAACACGGCGTCATGCCCTACACCACCACCGGGGTGTTCGGGAAGTCGTCCAACGTCGGCACGCTGATGCTCGCGCAGCGGCTCGGCCCGGAACGGTTCGCAGAACTGTTGCGCCGCTTCGGTCTCGGTCAACGCACCGGCGTCGGCCTGCCCGGCGAAAGCGCAGGCATCGTTCCGCCGATAGACCAGTGGTCGGGCAGCACGTTCTCCAACCTGCCCATCGGACAGGGTCTTTCGATGACCCTGCTACAGATGACGGCGATGTACCAGACCATCGCCAACGACGGCATGCGGGTCCCCCCGCGCATCGTCAAGACCACGATCGCCCCGGATGGCACCCGCACCGAGGAACCCCGTCCCGAAGGCGTGCGGGTGGTATCGGCGCAGACCGCCAAGACCGTGCGCGAGATGCTGCGCGCCCCCGTGCAACGCGACCCGCGCGGCGTGCAGCAGGGCACCGGCCCGCACGCCGCCATCGAGGGCTATCAGGTGTCGGGCAAGACCGGTACCGCGCAGAAGATCAACCCGGCCTGCGGCTGCTACTACAGCGACGTCTATTGGATTACCTTCGCCGGCATGGCGCCCACGGAGGACCCGCGCTACGTCGTGGGCGTCATGGCCGACGACCCGGACCGCACCGCCGACGGCGAGCCCGGCAGCTCGATGGCGCCGCTCTTCCACAACATCATGTCTTGGCTGCTGCGCAGCCAGAACGTGCCGCTGTCCAAGGATCCGGGCCCGCCGCTGGTGCTGGTCGCCGACTGAGCCCGGCGGCCCTGCTTGCGGCGGGGCGCCCCAGCCAGGCCGGTACTGTGTGAGCGCCATGAACCTGCGTCCCAGCCATCCTGCCGGCGCCGCGCTCGGGCAGCTTGCCGAGCAGGTGGCGGCGGTGCCGGCGACCCCGCCGGCCACACCTGACCTGCGGGTCACCGGGGTGACGCTGCGCAGCAAGGACGTGCGGGCCGGCGACCTGTTCGCCGCGCTGCCCGGCGCGGCGTCGCACGGCGGGCGCCACGTCGGCGAGGCGCTGGAGCGCGGTGCGGTCGCGGTGCTCACCGACCCCGAGGGCATGGCGCACATCGGCGCGGATGCCGCGGTGCCCGTCCTGGTGCATCCGGCGCCACGCACGGTGCTCGGGCAGCTGGCCGCCGCCGTGTACGGACACCCGTCGGAGAAGCTGCGGGTGATAGGTGTGACGGGGACGTCGGGCAAGACCACGACCACCTACCTGGTCGAAGCCGGGCTGCGGGCGGCCGGCCGGGTGGCGGGCCTGATCGGCACCGTCGGCATCCGGATCGGCGGACGCGACCAGCCCAGCGTGCTGACCACCCCGGAGGCCCCCGACCTGCAGGCGTTGTTGGCGGTGATGGCCGAAGCCGGTGTCGACACCGTCGTCATGGAGGTGTCCAGCCACGCGCTGTCGCTGGGGCGGGTCGACGGCGTGCACTTCGCGGTCGGCGGGTTCACCAACCTGTCGCGTGACCACCTCGACTTCCACCCGACGATGCGGGACTACTTCGAAGCCAAGGCACGGCTGTTCGATCCCGAATCACCCACGTGCGCAGACGTTTCCGTCGTGTGCATCGACGACGACGCGGGACGCGAGATGGCGGATCGGGTGCGTCGGCCGGTGACGGTGAGCAGCACCGGTGTCGGCGCCGACTGGCGCGTCGAAGACATCCGCGCGGTCGATGCGGGCTCCGCGGCGGCCGCGCAGGAGTTCACCGCCGTCGACCCCGCAGGCGGGCATCACCGGCTGGCCATCGGCCTGCCCGGCCGCTACAACGTGGCCAACTGTCTGCTGGCCGTGGCGCTGCTGGACGCGGTCGGGGCGGCCCCCGAGCAGGCGGCGTCCGGGCTGCGCACGGCCACGGTGCCCGGACGGCTCGAGGTCATCGACCGCGGCCAGGACTTCCTCGCGCTGGTCGACTACGCGCACAAACCCGGCGCGTTGCAGGCCGTCCTCGAAACGTTGCGTGAGCAGGGCACCGGCCGGTTGGCCGTGGTGTTCGGTGCGGGCGGCAACCGGGACGCCGGCAAGCGCGCCCCGATGGGCCGCGTATCCGCCGAGCTGGCCGACCTGGTCGTGGTCACCGACGACAACCCGCGTGACGAGGATCCCGCCGAGATCCGCGCGGCGATCATGGCGGGCACCACAGGCGGCACCGCCGAGGTGGTCGAGATCGGCGATCGCCGCAAGGCCATCGAGCACGCGGTGGCCTGGGCACGACCAGGCGACATCGTGCTGGTGGCGGGCAAAGGCCACGAGGCCGGACAGACCAGCCGCGGCCACACCCGCCCGTTCGACGACCGCGATGTGCTGGCCGACGCGTTGGAAGCATTGGAGCAGGGCACGTGATCGCCCTGTCGCTGGCCCGGATCGCCGACATCGTCGGGGGCCGCCTCGTCGACATCAGCGCGGAGGAGGCCGCGACCACTCGCGTCACCGGAACCGTCGAATTCGACTCGCGCGCGGTCACACCCGGCGGGTTGTTCCTCGCGCTTCCCGGCGCGCGCTCCGACGGGCACGACCACGCCGCGGCCGCCGTCGCCGCGGGTGCGGTCGGGGTGCTGGCCGCCCGGCCGGTCGGGGTACCCGCCATCGTCGTGACGCCGACGCCCGCGACGACCGACCGCGGCGGTTTGGTGTTCGAACACGACGCCGACGGCTCGGGGGTGGCGGTGCTGGGGGCGCTGGCCAAGCTGGCCGCCGCGGTGGCCGCCGAACTCGTCCACGGCGGGCTGAAAGTCATTGGGATCACCGGCTCCTCGGGCAAGACCTCCACCAAGGACCTGGTGGCGGCGGTGCTGGCCCCGCTCGGGGAGGTGGTCGCGCCGCCGGGCTCGTTCAACAACGAGCTCGGCCATCCCTGGACGGTGTTGCGCGCCACCGAGGCCACCGACTTCCTGGTGCTGGAGATGTCCGCGCGGCATCGGGGCAACGTCGCCGCGCTGGCCGAGATCGCCGTCCCGTCGATCGCGGTCGTGCTCAACGTCGGCACCGCACACCTCGGCGAGTTCGGTTCGCGCGAGGCCATCGCGGAGACCAAAGCCGAACTGCCCCAAGCCGTTCCGCCCGACGGCGTGGTGATCCTCAACGTCGACGACACCGCTGTGGCGGCGATGGCCGAGCGGACCCGTGCCCGGGTGATCCGGGTCAGCCGCGAGCCGGGCGCCCGCGCGGACGTGTGGGCGGAGGCGGTCACGCTGGATGCGTTGGCGCGCCCGCGCTTTCGCCTTCACTCCGGCGGTCGGCACGTCGATGTCGCGCTGGCGGTGCACGGCGATCACCAGGTGTCCAACGCGCTGTGCGCGGCGGCCGTCGCGCTCGAATGCGGCGCCACCCTCGAGCAGGTGGCCACCGCGCTGGCCGCGGCAGGACCGGTGTCCAAGCACCGCATGGCGGTCGTCACCCGCGACGACGGCGTCACGATCGTCAACGACGCCTACAACGCCAACCCGGACTCGATGCGGGCCGGGTTGAAGGCGCTGGCCTGGATGGCCCGCGTGGGCGGCGGGCGCCGCAGCTGGGCGGTGCTCGGCGAGATGGCCGAGTTGGGCGACGACGCGATATCCGAGCATGACAACATCGGGCGGCTGGCCGTGCGATTAGATGTCTCACGACTCGTCGTCGTAGGAACCGGGAGGGCTATGAGCGCCATGCACCACGGGGCGGTCATGGAGGGATCGTGGGGCTCTGAGGCCACCATGGTCCCCGACGCCGACGCCGCGCTGGCGTTGCTGCGGGCCGAACTGCGGCCCGGCGACGTGGTGCTGGTGAAGGCGTCCAACGCGGCAGGCCTCGGGCCGCTGGCCGACGCGCTGGCCACCGATGGGACCACCGGATGAGGCAGATCCTCATCGCCGTCGGTATCGCGCTGACGGTGTCGATCCTGCTCACCCCGGTGCTGATCCGGCTGTTCACCCTGCAGGGCTTCGGCCACGAGATCCGCGAGGACGGACCACCCAGCCACCACAAGAAGCGGGGCACCCCGTCGATGGGTGGGGTGGCGATCGTCGCCGGCATCTGGGCCAGCTACCTGGGCACCCACCTGGTCGGCATCGTCATCGACGGCAAGGGCCCGTCGGCGTCGGGCCTGCTGGTGCTCAGCCTGGCCACCGCGCTCGGCCTCGTCGGCTTCCTCGACGACCTGATCAAGATCCGGCGGGCCCGCAACCTCGGCCTGAACAAGACCGCCAAGTCCGTGGGCATCCTGGCCGCCGCGGTGATCTTCGGGGTGTTGGCGCTGCAGTTCCCCAACGCCGACGGCCTGACGCCCGGCAGCCCCGAACTGTCCTACGTCCGCGAAATCGCCACGGTCACGCTGCCGCCCGCGATTTTCGTGCTGTTCTGCGTCCTGATCGTCAGCGCCTGGTCGAACGCCGTGAACCTCACCGACGGCCTGGACGGGCTGGCGGCCGGCGCGATGGCCATGGTGTGTGCGGCATACGTGCTGATCACGTTCTGGCAGTTCCGCAACGCCTGCGCAACCACCCCCGGGCTCGGCTGCTACAACGTGCGCGACCCGTTGGACCTGGCGATCGTCGCGGCCGCCACCGCGGGCGCCTGCATCGGCTTTCTGTGGTGGAACGCGGCGCCGGCCAAGATCTTCATGGGCGACACCGGGTCGCTGGCGCTCGGCGGCATCATCGCCGGGCTGTCGGTCTCCAGCCGCACCGAGATGCTGGCGGTGGTGCTCGGCGCGCTGTTCGTCGCCGAGGTGGTCTCGGTGGTCGTGCAGATCATGGCGTTCCGGACCACCGGACGCCGGGTGTTTCGGATGGCGCCCTTCCACCACCACTTCGAGCTGGTGGGCTGGGCGGAGACGACGGTGATCATCCGGTTCTGGCTGTTGACGGCGATCGCCTGCGGGCTGGGGGTGGCGCTCTTCTACAGCGAATGGCTGACCACCGTCGGGGCCTGACGTGACCGAGCTCGCCCCGCTGGTGCGCGGCGCCCGGGTCCTGGTCACCGGCGCCGGGCTCACCGGCCGCTCGGTCAGCGCCGTGCTCGAACCGACCGGCGTGCGGCTGACGATCTGCGACGACGACCCGCTGGCCCTGCAACGCCTGATCACCCCCGCCGCCGTGGTGACCACCGCGCAGGCCGAGGCCGATATCGGCGATTACGCGCTGGTGGTCACCAGCCCCGGCTTCTCGCCCGACACCCCGGTGCTGGCCGCGGCGGCGCGCGCCGGGGTGCCGATCTGGGGCGACGTCGAACTGGCGTGGCGGCTGGATCGCGCGGGTGAATTCGGTCCGCCGCGCCGCTGGCTCGTGGTGACCGGCACCAACGGTAAGACCACCACCACCTCGATGCTGCACGCCATGCTGATCGCGGCGGGCCGACGCGCCGCGCTGTGCGGCAACATCGGCAACCCGGTGCTCGACGTGCTCGCCGAACCGTCGGACATCTTGGCCGTCGAGCTGTCCAGCTTCCAACTGCACTGGGCGCCGTCGCTGCGACCCGACGCCGGCGCGGTGCTCAACGTCGCCGAGGACCACCTGGACTGGCACGGCTCGCTGGCGGCGTACGCCCGCGACAAGGCCCGGGTGCTCGACGGCCGGGTCGCCGTCGTCGGGCTCGACGACCCGCTGGCGTCGACCCTGCTCGAGACCGCCGCGGCGCCGGTGCGCACCGGGTTCCGGCTCGGGGCGCCGGGCCCGGGCGAGCTCGGCGTGCGCGACGGGATGTTGATCGACAACGCGTTCGGCGACCAGGTTCGGCTGGCCGAGGCGGCCGCGATCCCGCTCGCCGGTCCGATCGGTGTGCTCGACGCGCTCGGCGCGGCCGCGCTGGCCCGCGCCGTCGACGTGCCCGCCGAGGCCATCGCCGCCGCCATGAGCCGCTTCCAGGTCGGCAGGCACCGCGCCGAGGTCGTCGCGACAGTCGACGGCGTCACCTACGTCGACGACTCCAAGGCCACCAACCCCCACGCCGCGCAGGCCTCGATCGCCGCCTATCCGCGGGTGGTGTGGATCGCCGGGGGGCTGCTCAAGGGCGCCTCGGTCGATGAACTGGTGGCATCGGTGGCGGACCGGCTGGTCGGCGCCGTGCTGATCGGGCGCGACCGCGAGGTCATTGCCAATGCGTTATCGCGACACGCACCGAATGTCCCCGTCGTTACGCCTGTGACGGGGGAGGATTTTGGGATGCTTGGGGCAAATGGGACAGATGAGACAGGGCGGATGGTGATGTCAGCCGTCGTGGCCGCCGCCCAGGACCTGGCCGAACCCGGCGACACCGTGCTGTTGGCGCCCGCCGGGGCATCCTTCGACCAGTTCAGCAGCTACGGGCACCGCGGCGATGCGTTCGCCGAGGCCGTCCGCGCCCTGTCCCGGTAGCGCCGATGAGCAACATCCTCACCCGGTTGCGGAATCGCAGGTCCGGCGCCTCCCCTAACGGTGCCGAGCAATCGTCCGACGCGCGGGTGCCGCGCACCCGGTTCGGCAACTGGCTGGGCCGACCGATGACGTCGTTTCACCTCATCATCGCCGTCGCGGCCCTGCTCACCCTGCTCGGCCTGACGATGGTGCTCTCGGCCTCCGGGGTGTACTCCTACGACCAGGACGGCTCGCCGTGGGCGGTGTTCGGCAAGCAGGTGCTGTGGACCGTCGTCGGCCTGGTCGGCTGCTACATCGCGTTGCGGATGCCGGTGCAGATGATGCGCAGCCTGGCGTTCACCGGGTTCGCCATCACGATCGTGCTGCTGATCCTGGTGCTGATCCCCGGAATCGGCAAGGTGGCCAACGGATCCCGCGGCTGGTTCGTGGTCGGCGGCTTCTCCATGCAGCCGTCGGAGCTGGCGAAGATCGCGTTCGCGATCTGGGGTGCCCACCTGTTGGCGGCGCGCCGGATGGAGCGGGCCTCGCTACGCGAGATGCTGATCCCGCTGGTGCCCGCCGCCGTCGTCGCGCTGGCGCTCATCGTCGCCCAGCCGGACCTGGGACAGACGGTGTCGCTGGGCATCATCCTGCTGGCACTGCTGTGGTATGCCGGGTTGCCGCTGCGGGTGTTCGTGTCCTCGCTGTTCGCCGTCATCGCGTCGGCCGCCGCGCTGGCCATGGTGGAGGGGTACCGCTCCGAGCGGGTGATGTCCTGGCTGAACCCCACCCTGGACACACAGGGCTCGGGATACCAGGCCAAGCAGGCGAGGTTCGCGCTGGCCAACGGCGGGTTCTTCGGGGACGGGCTGGGCCAGGGGGCGGCCAAGTGGAACTACCTGCCCAATGCGCACAACGACTTCATCTTCGCGATCATCGGCGAGGAACTCGGCTTCATCGGGGCCGCCGGGCTGCTGTGTCTGTTCGGGCTGTTCGCCTATACCGGGATGCGGATCGCGCGGCGCTCGGCCGATCCCTTCCTGCGGTTGGTGACCGCGACCGCGACGCTGTGGATCATGGGCCAGGTCTTCATCAACGTCGGATACGTGGTCGGCCTACTGCCGGTCACCGGACTGCAGTTGCCGCTCATCTCCGCCGGTGGAACCTCAACGGCGACAACGCTGTTCATCATCGGCATCATGGCCAACGCGGCGCGGCACGAACCCGAGGCGGTGGCCGCCCTGCGCGCCGGGCGCGACGACCGGATGAACCGGCTGTTGCGGCTGCCCCTGCCCGCGCCCTATGTGCCCAGCCGCACCGAAGCGCTGCGCGACCGACTGCACGCGCAGAAGGCGAACCAGAAACAGCGCGCCCGGGCGGCCAAACCCGCGAGACCCGCCGCGAAACCCGCGCGCAAACCGGCCTCCGACAACCGGCGCAAAGCCCACGCGGCTGCTCGGCCGGTGCGGGCCTCAAGGCATCATGGAGGCGGCCGAACGGAGAAGGGCCGACGATCGCGCACATTGGAAGGTCAGCGTTACGGGTGAAGGACACGGTGTCGGTCCCTCGGGGGCAGGGGGACGACCGGGGGGTCTCTGTGGTGCTCGCGGGCGGTGGAACCGCGGGACACGTCGAACCGGCGATGGCGGTCGCCGACGCCCTGACCGCGCTCGATCCCACTGTGCGGATCACCGCGCTGGGCACCGAGCGCGGGTTGGAAACCACGCTGGTCCCCGAACGCGGATATCACCTTGAGCTGATCACGCCCGTGCCGCTGCCGCGCAAACTGTCGGGTGATCTGCTGCGGCTGCCCCTGCGGGTGCGCCGCGCGGTGCGGCAGACCCGCGCGGTGCTCGACGACGTCGGCGCCGACGTCGTCGTCGGGTTCGGCGGATACGTCGCATTGCCCGCGTACCTGGCGGCGCGAGGCGGGCTGGCCCGCCGCCGCGTGCCCGTGGTGGTGCACGAAGCCAACGCCAGTGCGGGCTGGGCCAACCGGGTGGGCGCCCGCACGGCGCGCCGCGTGCTCTCGGCGGTTCCGGACCCCGGATTGCGCGACGAGGTCGAGGTGGTGGGGGTGCCGGTGCGCGCGGCCATCACCACGCTGGACCGGATGGCGTTACGGGCCGAGGCGCGAGCACATTTCGGGTTCGCCGACGACGCGAAGGTGCTGCTGGTCTTCGGCGGCTCCCAAGGTGCCCAGTCGCTCAACCGCGCCGTCGCTGCGGCAGCCAAAGACCTTGCCGCCGCGGGGGTCTCGGTCCTGCATGCGCACGGTAAGAAGAACACCCTCGATCTTCGCGAGCCCGCTGACGGCGACCCGCCCTACGTCGCCGTTCCCTACCTGAACCGGATGGACCTCGCCTACGCCGCAGCGGATCTGGCGATCTGCCGCTCGGGGGCGATGACGGTCGCCGAGGTGACCGCGGTCGGCCTGCCCGCCGTCTATGTGCCGTTGCCCATCGGCAACGGCGAACAACGGCTCAACGCGCTGCCCGTCGTCAACGCGGGGGGCGGGCTGATCGTCGACGACGCCGAGTTGTCACCGGGTTTCGTCGCCGACACGGTGGCCGGCCTGCTCACCGACACCGGCAGGTTGCAGTCGATGACCGCGGCAGCCGCCCTCGCCGGGCACCGCGACGCCGCGCGGCGCGTCGCGCAGATCGCCATCGACGTCGCCAAAGCCGATCGTGAGGGTGTGCGGTGAACCTGCCCGAAGATCTGCAGCGGGTGCACATGGTCGGCATCGGGGGAGCGGGCATGTCGGGCATCGCGCGCATCCTGCTGGACCGTGGCGGCATGGTGTCGGGTTCCGACGCGAAGGAATCCCGCGGTGTCGTCGCGTTGCGCGCACGCGGGGCGGCGATCCGCATCGGTCACGACGAGTCCTCGCTGGACCTGCTGCCCGGCGGCCCGACGGCGGTGGTGACCACGCACGCCGCGATACCCAAGACCAACCCCGAGCTCGTCGAGGCCCGCAGGCGGGGAATCCCGGTGGTGCTGCGCCCGGTGGTGCTGGCCAAGCTGATGGCGGGGCACACCACGTTGATGGTGACCGGCACCCACGGCAAGACGACCACCACATCGATGCTCATAGTGGGGTTGCAGCACAGCGGTTTTGATCCGTCGTTCGCCGTCGGCGGCGATCTGGGGGAAGCGGGCACCAACGCGCACAACGGCAGCGGCGACTGTTTCGTCGCCGAGGCCGACGAGAGCGACGGATCGCTGCTGGAGTACACCCCCGACGTCGCGGTCGTGACCAACATCGAGGCCGATCATCTGGACTACTTCGGCAGCGTGGACGCCTACGGGGCGGTGTTCGACGATTTCGTCGAGCGGCTCAAACCCGGTGGAGCGCTTGTTATCTGCGCCGACGACCCCGGCGCGGCCGCGCTCGGCGAGCGCACCGCGGCGCTGGGCATCAGGGTGCTGCGCTACGGCGGCGACCCAACTCAGTCCCTCGCGGCCACGCTTTTGAGCTGGGAGCAGCACGACACCGGCGCGGTGGCCCACGTCCAGTTGGCCGATGAGCCGCGCCCACGGGTGATGCGGCTTTCGGTGCCCGGTCGACACATGGCGCTCAACGCGCTCGGTGCGCTGCTGGCGGCGATGCAGGTCGGCGCCCCGGTCGACGCGGTCCTGGACGGTCTGGCCGGCTTCGAAGGCGTCCGCAGGCGTTTCGAGTTGGTGGGAACAGCCGGTGGGGTCCGCGTCTTCGACGACTACGCGCATCACCCGACGGAGGTCCGTGCGACGCTGAGCGCGGTGCGCACGGTGACCGAGCAGGCCGGGGGAGGCCGCTCGATCGTCGTGTTCCAGCCGCACTTGTATTCGCGCACAGAGACTTTCGCCCGCGAGTTCGGAAGAGCCCTCGACGGCGCAGACCAGGTGGTGGTGCTCGACGTGTACGCGGCGCGCGAGCAGCCGATCGCCGGGGTGAGCGGGGTCAGCGTCGCCGAACACGTCAGCGTGCCGGTGCGATACGTCCCGGACTTCTCCGCCGTCGCCGAACAGGTCGCCGAAATCGCCGAGCCCGCCGACATCGTCGTCACCATGGGCGCCGGCGACGTGACCATGCTGGGCACCGAAATCCTGGCCGCGCTGCAGGCCAAGGCCAACCGCAGCGCGCCGGGCCGATCCGGAACCGCGCTGCGATGACCGAGCCGGCCGACACCAACACCGGTGACGATGCCGCCACCGATGCCGCCACCGATGCCGACGGCGCGACGGCACCGGACACGGGCGCCGCGCCGACCCTGCCCGCGGCCGCCCCGGACTACGAGGGCCCCCGCCGGCGGGCGCGGCGGGAACGCGAAGAACGCCGTGCGGCCCAGGCCCGCGCCATGGCGATCGAGAAGGCCAGGCGCGAGGCCAAGCGCCGCGCCATGGGGCAGCCGGCCGGCGAGGCGAAAAAGCTTGGCAGGGGCACGGTTCGGGGCCTGAAGGCGTTGATGTGGTCGGCGCTGATCAGCGTCATCGTCGTCGGTCTGGGCCTGCTGCTGTACTTCACCCCGCTGATGTCGGTGCGCAACATCGCGGTCATCGGACTGGACCTGATTCCCCAGGAGGAGGTCGTCGGCGCGGCCGCCGTCGCCCCCGGGACGCCGCTGCTGCAGGTGAGCACCGACGCGGTCGCCGAGCGTGTCGCGACGATCCGCCGGGTGGCCAGCGCGCGTGTGCAGCGCCAGTACCCGTCGACGCTGCGGATCACCGTCGAGGAGCGCGTGCCCGTCGTCGTCAAGGACTACCCGGACGGCCCGCACCTCTTCGACCGCGACGGGGTGGACTTCGCGACCGAAGTGCCGCCGCCCGGGGTGCCCTACCTCGACACCGAGATGCCCGGGCCCAACGACCCGCCCACCAAGGCCGCGCTGCAGGTGATGACCTCGCTTCCACCCGAGGTGGCCGCCCAGATCGCGCGGGTCTCGGCGCCGTCGGTCGCCGCGATCACGCTGCAACTGGTCGACGGCCGGGAAGTGGTGTGGGGCACCACCGATCGCACGGAGGAGAAGGCGGTCACGCTGGCGGCCCTGCTCACCCAGCCCGGACACATCTACGACGTGTCCAGCCCGGATTTGCCTACGGTCAAGTAGGCGCCCGGCGAACCGGTGGCGCGACGCTCCACAAAAAACCCGACACGCGCATCGGCGCGCCTGCCTGGATCCCTCGCGACCACGTCCTACCGTTCTGGTTGCGCGGAACAACTTGACATAACTATAACCCTCTGGTTGAGGTTGAGAGTTTACTGGATGTGTTCAAGCCGTTCGGCGTCCGCACCGGCAACCAGGGAGGAAGGCGATCGATGACCCCCCCGCACAACTACCTCGCCGTGATCAAGGTCGTCGGCATCGGCGGTGGCGGCGTCAATGCCGTCAACCGGATGATCGAGCAGGGCCTCAAAGGCGTCGAGTTCATCGCCATCAACACCGACGCGCAGGCGCTGTTGATGAGCGACGCCGACGTCAAGCTCGACGTCGGCCGTGACTCCACCCGGGGCCTGGGCGCCGGCGCCGACCCCGAAGTGGGGCGCAAGGCGGCCGAGGACGCCAAGGACGACATCGAGGAACTGCTGCGCGGCGCCGACATGGTCTTCGTCACCGCCGGTGAGGGCGGTGGCACCGGCACCGGAGGCGCACCGGTCGTCGCCAACATCGCCCGCAAGCTGGGTGCGCTGACCGTCGGCGTGGTGACGCGGCCGTTCTCGTTCGAGGGCAAGCGCCGCAGCCAGCAGGCCGAGGCCGGCATCACCGCGCTGCGGGAGAGCTGCGACACCCTGATCGTGATCCCCAACGACCGGCTGCTGCAGATGGGCGACGCCGCCGTGTCGCTGATGGACGCGTTCCGCAGCGCCGACGAGGTGCTGCTCAACGGCGTGCAGGGCATCACCGACCTGATCACCACCCCGGGCCTGATCAACGTCGACTTCGCCGACGTCAAGGGCGTGATGAGCGGGGCGGGCACGGCGCTGATGGGCATCGGCTCCGCCCGCGGCGACGGGCGCGCGCTCAAGGCCGCCGAGATCGCGATCAACTCACCGCTGCTGGAAGCCTCGATGGAAGGCGCCCAGGGTGTGCTGCTGTCGGTGGCGGGCGGCAGCGATCTGGGGCTGTTCGAGATCAACGAGGCCGCCTCGCTGGTCCAGGACGCCGCGCACCAGGACGCCAACATCATCTTCGGCACCGTCATCGACGACTCGCTGGGCGACGAGGTCCGCGTCACCGTGATCGCCGCCGGGTTCGACTCCAGCGGGCCGGGACGCAAGCCGGTGGTGAGTACGTCGGAGACCTCGCCCATCGAACCGGGCAAGGCGGGCAAGGTGAGCACCTCGCTGTTCGAACCCGCCGACGCGGCCAGCGTGCCGGCCCACACCAACGGCGCGACGGTCAGTATCGGCGGCGACGACGGCGGCATCGCCGACGACGACGTCGACGTGCCACCCTTCATGCGCCGCTGAGCGCGGGACAATACTGGCGACCGTGACGGTTCGCATTCGGCGCGTGATCACCACCCGCGCCGGCGGCGTGTCCGCGCCGCCGTTCGACACCTTCAACCTGGGTGACCACGTCGGCGACGACCCCGCCGCGGTGGCGCAGAACCGCAAGCGTCTGGCCGCCACGATCGGCCTCGGTGAAAACGGCGTGGTCTGGATGAACCAGGTGCACGGTGATCACGTCGAGGTGGTCGACGGCCCGCCGAAGCCCCCCGCCGCCGTCGACGACACCGACGCCTTGGTCACCGCGACGCCGCGGTTGGCGTTGGCGGTGGTGACCGCCGATTGCGTGCCGGTGCTGATGGCCGACGCGCGCGCGGGCGTGGTGGCCGCCGTTCACGCCGGACGGGTCGGCGCGCAGAAGGGCGTCGTGGCGCGAGCGGTGGAGGCGATGCTCGGCCTGGGCGCCCACACCGAGGACATTTCGGTGCTGTTGGGCCCCGCGGTCAGCGGACGCAACTATGAGGTGCCCGCGGCCATGGCCGACGAGGTGGAGGTCGCGCTCCCCGGTAGTCGCACCGTCACGGCGAAGAACACCCCGGGTCTGGATCTACGGGCCGGAATCGCCAGGCAACTCACCGATTTGGGGGTCACCGCGATCGATGTCGATCCGCGGTGCACCGTGGAGGACGCCAGCCTGTTCAGCCATCGACGCGACGCCCCAACCGGTCGGCTGGCGTCGCTGGTGTGGATGGAATGACGGCGACCGTGGCGACGACGCGCGAACTCGAATTGGCCGAGGCGCTCAACGCCGTGCGGGCACGGATCGCCGGTGCCGCCCGGGCGGCCGGACGCAATGCCGACGAAATTGAATTGCTTCCGATCACGAAATTCTTTCCGGCCTCCGATGTTCTGATATTGGCCCGATTGGGGTGTCGTGCTTTCGGCGAATCCCGGGAACAAGAGGCGTCGAGAAAAGTCGCGGAATTGAACGAAATGGCGGACGCCTCACCGATTCGCTGGCACATGGTGGGCCGGATTCAACGCAACAAAGCGCGCTCGATCGCCGGGTGGGCGTACGCGGCGCACGCCGTCGACACCCGCAAGGTGCTCGACGCGCTCGACCGCGCTGCCGGGGAGGCCCTGGCGGCCGGGCGGCGCGACGCACCGTTGCGCGTCTACATCCAGCTCAGCCTCGACGGCGACGAACAGCGTGGCGGCATCGATGTGGAAAGGCCCGATCTCGTGGACGAACTGTGTGCGGCAGCCGACGCCGCGGAGGCGCTCGAGTTCGCCGGGCTGATGGCGATCCCGCCGCTCGGCGCCGATCCCGATACCGCGTTCGCTCGGTTACACCGTGAGCATCAGCGGGTGCAAAACCGCTATCACCAGCGGCTCGAGCTGTCGTCAGGAATGTCCGGCGACCTCGAGGCGGCGATCAAACACGGCTCAACGTGTGTGCGTGTCGGTACCGCGCTATTGGGGCACCGTCCTCTAACGTCTCCCTGAGTAGTCACTCTAGTCACATATTCATCACAGACACCAGAGCCTGAGTCACCAGAAGGGTCGAGCGATGAGCACACTGCACAAGGTCAAGGCTTACTTCGGCATGGCGCCGATGGATGACTACGACGATGAGTACTACGACGACGAGGACCGCGGTCCCGCCAGGGGCTATTCGCGTCGTACCCGCGACGACCGGTTCGACGACGACTACGACCCCGCGCCCCGGGGCTACGACGACCGCGACTACGACGAGCCCGGCGGTTACCGCCGTGGATACGCCGACGAGGGCAGGTTCGAGCGGCTGCGCAGCCCGCGTGAATTCGACCGGCCGGCACCGCGGTTCGGCGGCCTGATGCGCGGTTCGACCCGTGGTGCGCTGGCGATGGACCCCCGCGGGATGGCCGAGCTGTTCGACGCCGGCAGCCCGCTGTCGAAGATCACCACGCTGCGGCCCAAGGACTACAGCGAGGCACGGACCATCGGCGAGCGGTTCCGTGACGGCACCCCGGTGATCATGGACCTGGTGACGATGGACAACGCGGACGCCAAGCGGCTGGTGGACTTCGCCGCGGGCCTGGCCTTCGCGCTGCGCGGCTCGTTCGACAAGGTCGCGACCAAGGTGTTCCTGCTGTCCCCGGCAGACATCGACGTCACCGCCGAGGAGCGCCGCCGCATCGCGGAGGCGGGCTTCTACGCCTATCAATAGGCCCCGCCCGTCGTACAGGTAGGCTGGCGTCGCGCTCGAAGCTGTGACCAGCCGAGGGCACCAGTTCCTGCCAAACGTCACACGTCCGTAGCGAGGTCGCTCCGTTGTCGCAGTTCTTCCAGATCCTTGGCTTCGCGCTGTTCGTGTTCTGGCTGCTGCTCATCGCCCGGGTGGTCGTCGAGTTCATCCGCTCGTTCTCCCGCGACTGGCATCCCAAGGGCCTGACGGTGGTGATCCTCGAGTTGATCATGACCGTGACCGACCCGCCGGTGCGACTGCTGCGTCGGCTGATTCCGCAGCTCACGATAGGTGCGGTGCGGTTCGACCTGTCGATCATGGTGCTGTTGCTGCTGGCGTTCATCGGAATGCAGCTCGCGTTCGGCGCCGCCGCCTGAGGGCGGATTTGCCCGGCCGATTCCCGGCGGAGAAATGCCGTTGCGACGATCCTGGATGTCTGAAATTCGTTCTTAATTTCAACCTCACCCGCAACCGCCGGGTCTGGTGTGACAGGATGGACGCCAGTTACGTCCAGTGCTAAACCAAGGCTCTACACTTTGAGATCGGTTGACGGTCCAGACTCCAAGGGGGCAGACGATGCCGCTCACACCAGCCGACGTCCACAACGTCGCGTTCAGTAAGCCACCGATTGGCAAGCGCGGCTACAACGAGGACGAGGTCGACGCCTTTCTAGACCTGGTCGAGGCTGAGCTGGCCCGGCTCATCGAAGAGAACACCGATCTGCGTCAGCGCAACGCCGAGCTGGAACAGGAGCTGGCCGCCGCCCGCTCCGGACAACCCGCACCGGCCTTCGAGCCTGCCCCCGAGCCCGCGGCCCAGCCCGCATACGAGGCGCCGGCGGCCGCCCCCACCGAGGACCAGCATCTCAAGGCGGCCAAGGTGCTCAGCCTGGCACAGGACACCGCCGACCGGCTGACGAGCAGCGCCAAGGCCGAGGCCGAGAAGATGCTCGCCGACGCCCGGGCCCAGGCCGACGCCATGGTCAGCGAAGCCCGGCAGACGGCGGAGACCACCGTCGCCGAGGCGCGCCAGCGGGCCGACGCGATGCTGGCCGACGCGCAGGCCCGCTCGGAGGCCCAGCTGCGTCAGGCCCAGGAGAAGGCCGATGCGCTGCAGGCCGACGCCGAGCGCAAGCACTCCGAGATCATGGGGACCATCAACCAGCAACGCACCGTGTTGGAGGGCCGCCTCGAACAGCTGCGGACCTTCGAGCGCGAGTACCGCACCCGGTTGAAGACCTACCTGGAATCGCAGCTCGAAGAGCTCGGCCAGCGCGGTTCGGCCGCGCCGGTCGACTCCGGCGCCAACAGCGAGAGTGCCGGCTACAACCAATTCAATCGGGGCAATAACTAAAGCGCCGAGGGTCCTTCCGCTTAGGGTTGATCAATGCTGATCGTTGCGCTCGTGCTTGCCGTCATCGGCCTGGCCGCACTGGTAACCGCCGTCGTCACGAGCAATGAGCTGATCGCCTGGGTGTGTATCGCGGCCAGCGCCGTCGGCGTCCTTCTCCTGATCGTCGACGCGGTGCGGGAACGGTCACGGGGTCGCGCCGGTGGCGCCGAGGAGGAGGCCTCGGCCGAGCCCGCCGAGCCGGCGGAGTTCGATGCGGAATATCTGCAGGACGAGGACGCCGAGACCACGGTTGTCGAACAGACCGAGGACGAGTACAGCGGCGGGGAGAACAAGCCCTAAACCGTTGGGGTGGCGAGTAATTCGCGAACCTCGTCATCGCTGACCTGACGGAAGTCGTCGAACACCTGCCCGACCGCCTCGAACCCCGGCGGCATCGTCACGCACACCACCTCGTCGGCTTCGGCGCCCAGCTCGCGGCACGCCGACGGCGGCCCCACGGGGACCGCGACCACAATCCGGTCCGGTCCGCAGGCGCGCACCGCGCGGACGGCCGCGAGCATGCTGGCGCCGGTGGCGATTCCGTCGTCGACGAGGATCACGATGCGCCCGGCGAGGTCGACCGGTGGACGGTCGCCGCGGTAGGCGCGTTCGCGTCGGCGCAGTTCCTCGGTCTCGCGTTCGATGACCTCCTGCAGCTGCTCGTCACTGATGCCCAGGCTGCGCACCACGCTGTCGTTGATCACCACACCGCCGCCGCTCGCGATCGCCCCCATCGCCAGTTCTCGCCAGTGCGGCACCCCGAGCTTGCGGACCAGAAACACGTCCAGCGGCGCCCGCAACGCCGAGGCCACATGCCATCCGACCGGAACCCCACCGCGCGCGAGGCCGAGGACCAGCACGTTGTCCCTGTCGCGGTAGGACGTCAACTCCTCGGCGAGGACCTCGCCGGCTTCCTGCCGATTCGAAAAGACCCGCCCGGAGTTCCGCCGGGACAGCCCGTGCCATCCGCTCATCGCCGTCACTTCGCTATCGGGGACTCTTGTCAGCCTACGACGATTCTCGCCCTCGTCCGCGAAACCGACGCAATGGTCGATTCGACGGCGCCTAAACCAGCCAAAGCGTCGGTCTGGGCGCCTGGTTTGTGTGGGAGTCAATTGGGCATCCTCCGACGTGTCGGACCTGTCGCAGTGGACCGACGCGGAACGCGGAAACCCCGATACGCGCCTGCCCGCGTGGTGCGACGGCAACCGCGCCGAGCCGCTGATCCACGGTGCGACGTACTTCGACCACTTGGTCACCGTGGTGGAGGCGCTGCGCGCCGGAGACCACTTGTTCTTCACCGACTGGCGCGGCGACCCCGACCAGAGGATGCGTGACGGCGGCCCGACGGTCAGCGAATTGCTCTGTCGCGCAGCGCAACGCGGCGTCATCGTCAAGGGCCTGATGTGGCGGTCACATCTCGACCGTTTCCACTACAGCGAAGAGGAGAACCAGCACCTCGGCGAGGCGATCGAACGGGCGGGCGGCGAAGTGCTGCTCGACCAGCGGGTGCGCATCGGCGGGTCCCACCACCAGAAGATGGTGGTCATCCGCCACCCCGGCGCGCCCGAGCGCGACGTCGCGTTCGCAGGCGGCATCGACCTGTGCCACTCCCGTCGCGACGACGCCATGCACCACGGCGACCCGCAGGCGATGCGGATGGCGACGCGGTACAGCGACCACCCGCCGTGGCACGACGTGCAGCTGCGGGTGCAAGGCCCCGTCGTGGGCGCGCTCGACACGACGTTTCGCGAGCGCTGGAACGATCCCGCGTCGCTGGACATGCTCAACCCGCTGGCCTGGCTTCGCGACAGGTTTCGCGGCGCCGACATGAACGCCGACCGATTGCCCGCCCAGCCGCCCGATCCACCGCCATGCGGCCCGCACGCGGTGCAGGTGCTGCGCACCTATCCCGACGCGCACTTCGCGTACCAGTTCGCGCGGCGCGGCGAGCGCAGCATCGCCCGCGCGTACCGAAAGGTGATTCCGCGGGCGCGCACGCTGATCTATGTGGAGGACCAGTATCTGTGGTCCAAGGCCGTCGCCGCGTTGTTCGCGCGTGCGCTGCGCGACAGCCCGCAGCTGCATCTGGTCGCGGTGATCCCGCGCTATCCCGACGTCGACGGGCCACTCGAGCTGCCGCCGAACCTGGTGGGGCGCTGGCAGGCGCTAGCGGCCTGCCGGCGTGCGAGCCCGGATCGGGTGCACGTGTTCGACCTGGAGAACCACGACGGCGTTCCGGTCTATGTGCACGCGAAAGTGTGTGTCGTCGACGATGTTTGGTCGTGTGTCGGCAGCGACAACCTCAACCGGCGCTCCTGGACCCACGACAGCGAACTGACCTGCGCGGTGCTCGACGCGGACGGGATGTTCGCCCGTGACCTGAGGTTGCGGCTACTGCGTGAGCATCTGGACCGCGCCGACGACGGCAGCGAGGACGGCGGGCTGGCGGAACCGACGGCGGCAGTCCGCGAAATCAACGAAGCGGCAGACGCTTTGGAGCACTGGCATGTCGATGGGCGGAAAGGTCCGCGGCCGCCGGGCCGTCTGCGTCCGCACCGACCCGAGCGCCTGGGCTTGCCGACGTGGCTGTGGGCGTCGCCGGCCTACCGGCTGCTCTACGACCCCGACGGACGGGCCTGGCGTGACCGGATCAGGCGCAGGCTGTGATCTTCATCAACGTGACCCAGCTCGCAATTGTTTCGGGCGGGTTTCATCGACCGCGCACCTGCTGCCGTCAAAAGTGAGCCGGTTTTGATGTTGGCGACATGATGGTGCAACGGTCGCGGAATGGGGTCGCGTCAGCCTTTTCCTCGTGAAGACGTTGAGCCGCGCGCGCACCATCGAGCACTGGGACGCTGAGGATGTCGAGGCCTGGGAGCACGGTTCACCGCCGGGCAAGCACATCGCCAAACGCAACCTGATCTGGTCGATCTTCGCCGAGCACGTCGGGTTCTCGGTGTGGTCGATCTGGTCGGTGATGGTGCTGTTCATGCCGCAGGACGTGTATCGCATCGACGCGGCGGGCAAGTTCTATCTCGTCGCGATACCCACG
Organism: Mycolicibacterium pulveris; assembly: GCF_010725725.1. Lineage (NCBI taxonomy): Bacteria > Bacillati > Actinomycetota > Actinomycetes > Mycobacteriales > Mycobacteriaceae > Mycobacterium > Mycolicibacterium pulveris. The sequence goes on from NZ_AP022599.1 coordinate 4,545,885, forward strand.
CTGATCGGCGCGGTGATGCGCATCCCGTACACCGTCGCGCCCGCCAAGTTCGGTGGCCGCAACTGGACGATCGTCAGCGCTCTGCTGCTGCTCATCCCGACCCTGCTGACCCTGTGGGTGATGAGGCACCCCGACACCTCATACACCACGTTCATGGTCGTCGCGGCGTTCGCCGGTCTGGGCGGAGGCAACTTCGCCTCGTCGATGACCAACATCAACGCCTTCTACCCGCAGCGGCTCAAGGGCTGGGCGCTCGGCCTCAACGCCGGCGGCGGCAACATCGGCGTCCCGGTGATCCAGCTCGTCGGTCTCCTGGTGATCGCCACCGTCAGCAACACCGCACCCGAAATCGTCTGCGCCATCTACCTTGTCCTCATCGCGTTGGCCACCGCCGGCGCCGCGCTGTTCATGGACAACCTCGGCAACCAGCGGTCTGACCTGAGCGCGATGGCAGAGGCGTTGCGGTTCAAGCACTCCTGGGTGATGAGCTTCCTCTACATCGGCACCTTCGGGTCGTTCATCGGGTTCTCGTTCGCGTTCGGACAGGTCTTGCAGATCAATTTCCTCGCCGGCGGCGACAGCCCGGCCCAGGCGTCACTGCACGCGGCGCAGATCGCGTTCATCGGCCCGCTGCTGGGTTCGATCTCGCGGCCGTTCGGCGGCAAGCTGTCCGACCGGATGGGCGGCGGCCGGGTGACGCTGTACACGTTCGTGGCGATGATCTTCGCCGCCGGAATCCTCGTCACCGCAGGCATGCTCGACGACCGCACCGCCGGGGCGGCCACCGGCGCGCAGATGACCGCCTACGTCGCGGGCTTCATCCTGCTGTTCATCCTGTCCGGCATCGGCAACGGGTCCACCTACAAGATGATCCCGTCGATCTTCGAGGCCAAGGCCCAGGGCCGCGACGACTGGAGCCGAGAGCAGAAGGCGGCGTGGTCGCGCAGCATGTCCGGGGCGCTGATCGGGTTCGCAGGCGCGGTCGGGGCGCTCGGCGGGGTGTTCATCAACGTCGTGCTGCGCGCGTCCTACGTCAGCGACGCGAAGTCGGCCACCAACGCCTTCTGGGTGTTCCTCGGCTTCTACGTGGTCTGCGCAATCGTCACCTGGTTCGTGTTCCTGCGCATCCACACCGCGCGCGCCAGCGCAGGTGAGCACATCGGCCAGAACCCGGCGCGGGTGCCCGCGACTTGACGCCACCCATGACGGACACGGTGACTCGGAGCGCGTGCTCCTACTGCGGCGTCGGCTGCGGCGTCGAGGTGCACACCCGCACCGACGGCGACGGCGGCCGACCCGTCATCGCCCGAATCGCCGGCGATAGACTGCATCCCACCAACACCGGCCGGCTGTGCACCAAAGGCGCCACGCACGCGGAGATGATGCGCGCCGACGACGACCGGTTGACCTGCGCGCTGATGCGCCGCTACCGCGACGACGAACTCGCGCCCACGTCCGTCGACGAGGCGGTCGCCGAGGCCGGGCGACGGTTGCGCGCCGTCGTCGACGAGCACGGCCCGGACGCGGTGGCGTTGTACGTGTCGGGCCAGATGTCCATCGAGGCCCAGTATCTGGCGAACAAGCTGGCGAAGGGCTTCCTGCGCACCGTCCACATCGAGTCGAACTCGCGGCTCTGCATGGCCAGCGCAGGCACCGGGTTCAAACAGTCCTTGGGCGCCGACGGCCCACCCGGGTCCTACGCCGACTTCGACTGCACCGACCTGTTCTTTGTCATCGGCTCGAACATGGCCGACTGTCATCCGATCCTGTACCTGCGGATGGTCGACCGGATCAAGGCCGGAGCCAAGCTGATCGTCGTCGACCCGCGCCGCACCGCCACCGCGGAACGCGCGGACCTGTTCCTACAGATCAAACCGGGAACCGACCTGGCACTGCTCAACGGGCTTCTGCACCTTCTTGTCCAAAACGGCGACATCGACGAACAATTCATCGCCAAGCACACCGAGGGCTGGCACGACATGCCCGGCTTACTCGCCGACTATCCGCCCGCCGTCGTCGCCGAGATCACCGGGCTGGCCGAGTCCGACATCCGCACCGCCGCCCGCATGATCGCCGACGCGGGGGAGTGGATGAGCTGCTGGACCATGGGGCTCAACCAGAGCACCCACGGCACCGCGAACACCAACGCCATCTGCAACCTGCACCTGGCCACCGGGGCGATCTGTCGCCCGGGAAGCGGTCCGATGTCGCTGACCGGGCAGCCCAACGCCATGGGCGGTCGCGAAATGGGTTACATGGGACCGGGTTTGCCCGGGCAGCGCGCGGTGACCTCGGCGACCGACCGCGCTTACGTCGAAAACCAGTGGGGCCTGCCGCCCGGCACGCTGAGGTCAGACGTCGGGCCCGGCACCATCGACATGTTCCGCAGGACCGCTGACGGCGAGATCAAAGCCTGCTGGATCATCTGCACGAATCCCGTTGCCTCCGTGGCGAACCGAGACACCGTCATCGCTGCCCTACGGCGCGCCGAGCTCGTCGTCACCCAGGACACCTACCGCAGCACCGCGACCAACCGCTACGCCGACATCGTGCTGCCCGCCGCGATGTGGGCCGAATCCGACGGGGTGATGGTCAACTCCGAGCGCACCATGACCCTGCTGCAGCGGTCGATCCCACCGCCGGGACAGGCCCGCCCGGACTGGCAGTTGATCTGTCAGGTCGCCGCGCATCTGGGCTTCGCCGAACACTTCCGCTACGAGTCCAGCGAGCAGATCTTCGACGAGATCCGCGGGTTCACCAATCTCGACACCGGATACGACCTGCGCGGCGTCAGCTACGGGCGGCTGCGGCACACCCCGCTGCAGTGGCCGTGCCCGCCCGACGGCGACGCCCGAAACCCGATCCGCTACATCGAGGGCGGAACACCGCGGTTCCCGACACCGTCGGGACGCGCGCGGTTCGTCGCGCGCCCGCACGTCGACCCGGTCGAATCCGCTGACGCCGACTTTTCTTTCGTGCTCAACACCGGCCGGCTGCAGCACCAGTGGCACACCATGACCAAGACCGGCCGGGTCGCCGCACTCAACAAGCTCGACAGCGGACCGTTCGTCGAGATCCACCCCGCCGACGCGGCCGACCGTGGCATCGCCGAAGGCCAACCCGTCGAGCTGATCTCGCGACGTGGCCGCGCGGTGCTCCCCGCGGTGCTCACCGACCGGGTGCGGCCGGGCACCTGCTTCGCGCCGTTTCACTGGAACGACGAACACGGTGAGCTGCTCACCGTCAACGCGCTGACGAGCGACGCCGTCGACCCCGAGTCGCTGCAGCCGGAGTTCAAGGTGTGCGCGGTCGACCTTCGTCCGGTGGCCCCGCCGCCCACCGCCCGCCCGGCCGAGGGGCCGCCGCGCCCGCACGCCGGGGACGGGCCGCTGGTGTTGTGGGCATCGCAGACCGGCACCGCCGAGGGCGTCGCCGCCCGGTTGGCCGGCCGGCTCGGCGACGCGCACCTGGTCAACATGAACGACGCGCAGCTGTCCGATCTCGCGGCCGGGCGCGACGTGCTCGTCGTCACCAGCACGTTCGGTGACGGTGAGGCACCCGACAACGGCGCCGGCTTCTGGGAACGACTGGACGCACCGGACGCCCCGGCGCTGGACGGCATCCGGTATGCGGTGCTGGGCATCGGGGACCGCTCCTACTCGAACTTCTGTGGGCACGCCAAGTCGATCGACACGAGGTTTGCCGCGCTCGGGGCGACCCGGCTGCTCGAGCGCGCCGAATGCGAAGCCCACGACGACGAGCCGATGCGGCGGTGGGCCGACCAGGTCGGGGCGCTGCTTGGCCGCTCGGCCGCGCCGTCGACGGTGGTCGCCGAACCGTTCACCCGCGCCCATCCCATCGTCGTCCCGCTGGTCCGCAACACCCTGCTGACCGCGCCGACCTCACGAAAAGAAGTGCGCCAGTTCGGCTTTGACATCTCGGCGCACGACGTCACCTACGCCACCGGCGACTCGCTGGGGGTGTTCGCCGAGAACGATCCGGCCGTGGTGGAGGCCTGGCTGACCGCCACCGGCCTGCGGGGCGAACAGGTCGTCGAGGTCGACGGCGCCGAGATGACGCTGCGCGAGGCGTTGACCGCGCACTACGACATCTGCCGGGTCACCCCCGATCTGCTGCGGTTCATCGCCGACCACAGCCGCGACGCCAAACCGCTGCGCGCATCGGGGGACAAGCGCGACAAGTGGCTGGTGGGCCGCAACGGGCTGGATTTAGTGCAGCGGTTCGTCGTGCACGCCGACCCGGTCGAATGGCAGCGGGTGCTGGTGCGGCTGACCCCGCGCAGCTACTCGATCTCGTCGAGCCCGCTGGTCAGCCCGCACGAGGTGCAGCTGACGGTGTCGGTGGTGCGCTACCGTGGCGCCGGCGGCGGCCCGCGCGGCGGGGTGTGCTCGACGTTTCTGGCCGACCGGGCGGCCTCGGCGCCGGTGTTCCTGCAACGCTCGCCGCACTTCCGGCCCCCCGAGGACGGCGCGACGCCGATGATCATGATCGGTCCGGGCACCGGGGTGGCGCCGTTTCGCGGGTTCCTGCAGGAACGACGCGCCCGCGGGCACACCGGCCGCAACTGGCTGTTCTTCGGCGAGCGGCATCGCCGCGAGAACTTCTACTACCGCGACGATTTCGAGGACATGGCCCGCGACGGCCTGCTCAACCGGCTCGACCTGGCGTTCTCCCGCGACCAGGCCAAACCGGTGTATGTCCAGCACAAGATGCTCGACTACGGCGCCGACGTGTGGCGGTGGATGGACGACGGGGCGCATCTGTACGTCTGCGGGGATGCCGCCCGGATGGCCAAGGACGTCGACGCCGCGTTGACCACGATCATCGAGCGCCACGGGCGCATGTCCCACGAGCAGGCCCACGACTACAAACGCGAGCTGGTGGTCGCCAAACGCTACGTGCGTGACGTGTACTGAGGTTCAGGTCACGTCGCGGACGGGTCCAGCAAGATGAGCCTGATGGCGGTTGTCGTCTTCAGATCGCCGCGGTGCCGCCGTCGGCAACCAGCTCCATCCCGTTCACATAGCTCGAGTCATCGGAGGCGAGGAACAGTGCGACCGAGGCGATTTCGTCAGGCTGGCCCATTTCTCCGCGCGGGATCAGGGATTCGAATTGCCGCTTCGTCTCTTCGTCGAACAGTTCTTCTTGCTTGGCGGTCGCGACCTGGCCGGGGCTCAATACATTCACCCGGATCCGCCTGTCCTTCAACTCGGCCAGCCATACGCGGGCCCAGGCCTGCTGCACGGCCTTGCTCCCGGCGTAAACGCTCCAGCCGGGATAACCCTTGAGCGAGGCGTTCGAACCGGTCATGAGAATCGAGCCACCGTCGTTGAACAGCGGCAATGCCTTCTGCACGGTGAACAACATGCCGCGCGCGTTCAGCCAGAAGGTGGCGTCGAACTGTTCCTCGGTGATCTCGCCGAGTTTTCCGTACTCGGCGTCCCCGGCGCTGGCCCACAGCACGTCGATCGCGCCCTTTTCCCGCCTGACCGTGTCATACAACCTATCGAGGTCGTCGAGGTCGGCTGCATCGCCCTGCACGGCGGTGACATTCCGACCGATCGCCTTGACCGCGTCATCCAGCGCTTCCTGCCGTCGGCCCGTGATGAAGACATGAGCTCCTTCGGCTACGAACAGCTTGGCGCCGGCGAGCGCCAATCCCGTTGAAGCGCCGGTGATTACCGCTACCTTGCCATCGAGCTTTCCCACGATCACTCCAATGCGTAGATGTCACTATGTAAACCGGTCGGTTTGCTTAATGTAACTCCCGCAACGCCGGAGCGCAAGCTATGTACACCGATCGTTACCATTCGCTCTATACTGGTCCCATGACGGAGCTGGAGAAGGGGCCGCAGCGCTTGCGTCGGGGGCGGGGCGCACGGGAGCGAATCCTGCGGGCGTCCCAACAGCTGTTCCGCGAACAGGGCATCAACCGCACCGGCATGGATCAGCTGTGCGCGGTGGCCCAGGTGTCCAAGCGCACGGCCTACCAGCACTTCGCCGGCAAGGACGAACTGGTCGCCGAATACCTGCGACGGTTCGATCCGAACGTCATGGGCGACGTGTTCGATCGCACCGACCTCACCCCCCGCGAAAAACTCCTCGCAGCGTTCGAGGTGCCCAAGTCGGGAACAGAGGACGTCACGCCCCTGTGCCCCTTCATCGCAGCGGCCGTGGAAATCCCCGACCCGCAGCACCCGGCAGCCGAATGCGTACGCGAGTACAAGATCACCGTCGCCGCGCGGTTCGCCGAAACCGCCCGCGAAGCCGGCGCCACCAACCCCGAGGAGCTCGGCGAGCAACTGGCGCTGCTCCTCGACGGCGCCTCGACCCGCACGCGGGTGCTCAACACCGAATCGTTCCCGACGGCCGCCGCCATCGCCGCCGTCCTCATCGACAACGCCATTCCATGACGATCCGGCGGTGAACAACGAGAAGATCCGGCCCGAACGTGCGCGGATGTACGCAGGCGACCTGAGTTGTGTCGCCGGTGGTGTCCGAGGGGGGACTTGAACCCCCACGCCCGTTAATAGGGCACTAGCACCTCAAGCTAGCGCGTCTGCCATTCCGCCACTCGGACCAGTTCTGGGCAGCTAAGGCTATCGGATCACCGAGGCCGGACCCAAACCGAACCCACCACCTCAATGGTACGAATGGTGGCGTGTCCTCGCCGTCGCACGCCGAAGCCGAAGTGGTCGACATCGTCAGCACCCTCATCCGGTTCGACACCACCAACACCGGTGAACCGGAAACCACCAAGGGCGAGGCCGAGTGCGCCCACTGGGTGGCCGAGCAGCTGCAGGAGGTCGGCTACCAGACCGAATACATCGAGGCAGGGGCGCCGGGGCGAGGCAACGTGTTCGCCCGGCTCGAGGGCGCCGACCGCGGTCGCGGGGCCCTGATGCTGCACGGCCACCTCGACGTGGTGCCCGCCGACCCCGCGGAGTGGAGCGTGCACCCATTCTCCGGCGCGGTCGAGAACGGCTACGTGTGGGGCCGCGGCGCGGTCGACATGAAGGACATGTGCGGGATGATGATCGCCGTCGCCCGCCACTTCAAACGCGCGGGCATCGTGCCGCCCCGCGACATGGTGTTCGGGTTCGTGTCCGACGAGGAGGCGGGCGGCAACTACGGCTGCAAGTGGCTCGTCGACAACCGGCCCGACCTCTTCGAGGGGGTGACCGAGGCGATCGGCGAGGTCGGCGGCTTCTCGCTGACCATCCCGCACCGCGACGGCGGCGAACGCACGCTGTACCTGATCGAGACCGCCGAGAAGGCGATGATGTGGATGCGGTTGACCGCGCACGGCCGCGCCGGTCACGGCTCGATGATCAACGACGACAACGCCGTCACCGCCATCGCCGACGCCGTCGCCAAGCTGGGCCGCCACCAGTTCCCGATCGTGCTGACCGACTCCGTCGAACAGTTCCTGGCCGCCGTCGCCGAGGAATCCGGCTACACCTTCGACTTCGACTCGCCCGACATCGAGGGCGCGATCGCCAAGCTCGGCCCGATCGCCAAGATCGTCGGTGCCACGCTGCGCGACACCGCCAACCCCACCATGCTCAAGGCCGGCTACAAGGCCAACGTCATTCCCGGCGCGGCCGAAGCGGTGGTGGACTGCCGCGTGCTGCCGGGGCGGCAGGCCGCCTTCGAACGCGAGGTCGACGAACTCATCGGCCCCGACGTCACCCGGGAGTGGATCACCAACCTGCCGTCGTATGAGACCACCTTCGACGGCGAGCTGCTGGACGCGATGAACGCCGCGATCCTGTCCGCCGACCCCGACGCCCGCACCGTGCCCTACATGCTGTCCGGGGGCACCGACGCAAAACACTTCGCGCGGTTGGGAATTCGATGCTTCGGGTTCGCGCCGCTGAAGCTGCCGCCGGACCTGGATTTCGCGTCGCTGTTCCACGGCGTCGACGAGCGGGTACCCGTTGACGCGTTGAAGTTCGGCACCAAGGTTCTCGAGCATTTCCTGCTGCACTGTTGATCACGATCGAAGAAAGGGTTCCACCGTGGCATTTCCGTACAACCCGTACGACTTCCTGCCCAAGCTGCCGTCGTTCACGCTGACGTCCGACTCGGTCACCGACGGCCAGCCGCTGGCCAACGACCAGGTCAGCGGCATCATGGGGGCCGGCGGATCCGACATCTCACCCCAGCTGAGCTGGTCGGGCTTTCCTGAGGAGACCCGCAGCTTCGCCGTGACCGTCTTCGACCCCGACGCGCCCACGGCCTCGGGGTTCTGGCACTGGGCGGTGGCCAACCTGCCCGCCACCGTCACCGAACTGCCCGCCGGCGCCGGTGACGGCAGCGAGCTGCCGGGCAGCGCGCTGACGCTGGCCAACGACGCCGGGCTCAAGCGCTACATCGGCGCGGCCCCGCCCGCCGGACACGGCGTGCACCGCTATTTCATCGCCGTGCACGCGGTCAAGGTCGAGAAGCTCGAACTCGACGGCGACGCCAGCCCCGCATACCTGGGGTTCAACCTGTTCATGAACGCGATCGCCCGCGCGGTCATCCACGGCACCTACGAGCAGAAGTAGCGCGTTACCTTCCCGCGAGCAGACGTGAAAACCCCCAAAATCACCCGAATGTAGGGGAATTCACGCCTGCTCGCGGGGGAGCGCCGAGCCGATCGCGTCGGCCAGCGAACTGAACCCGCCGTCGTGTAGTCGGCGGGCGATGCCGTCATGAATCTGCTTGGCCCACAGCCCGCCGCCGTACACGAACCCGGTGTAGCCCTGCAGCAGCGAGGCGCCCGAGATGATTCGCTCCCACGCGTCGTCGGCGGTCTCGATGCCGCCGACGCTGATCAGCACCAGCCGGTCACCCACCCGCCGGTAGAGCCTGCGCAGGATCTGCAGCGATCGCGCCGCCACCGGCGCCCCCGAGATCCCGCCGGGCCCCAGTTCCTCCACACCGGCGGTGCGCAACCCATCCCGCGACACCGTGGTGTTGGTGGCGACGATGCCGGCCAGCCCCAATTCGACTGCCAGGTCGGCGATTTCGTCCACATCCTGATCGGACAGATCGGGTGCGATCTTCACCAGCACCGGCGTCGACGTCTGCGCCTGCACCGCCTCCAGGATCGGCCGCAGCGAGGCCACCGCCTGCAGGTCCCGCAGCCCGGGCGTGTTCGGTGAGCTGACATTGACCACCAGGAACGACGCCAACGGCCCGAGCAACCGCGCGCTTTCGGCATAGTCGTCGACCGCGTCCTCGGCCGGAGTGGCCTTGGTCTTGCCGATGTTCACCCCGATCGGCACGTCGGGCACGTGCCGGGCCAGTCGAAGCGCCAGCTCGCCGGCGCCGTGGTTGTTGAACCCCATCCGGTTGAGCAGGGCGCGGTCGTCGGGCAGCCGGAACAACCGCGGCGCCGGGTTGCCGGGCTGGGCCTGCGCCGTGACCGTGCCGACCTCGGCGTAGCCGAACCCCAACGCTCCCCAGACGTGCAGGCCGCTGCCGTTCTTGTCGAATCCCGCCGCCAGCCCGAGCGGGCCCGCGAAGCGCACCCCGAACACGGTGCTGGCCAGCACCGGATCGCGCGGTGCCAGCCACCGCATCAGCGCCCGGCGCGCCGGGCGCGGAAAGGTGAGCCCCCGCAGCACCGCGAACACCCAGGTGTGAATGCGTTCGGGCGCGACCAGAAACAGCGCCCGGCGCAGCGCGCCGTACATCAGCGCCTCACAGCGCGGGCTGCTCGGCGATACCCGCCCGGTCGGCCGGTGTCTTCTTCCGGCGCAGCAGCACCCGCCGGGAGCCGTCGTTGTAGAGCCGGACCCGCGTCAGCTCCCACCCGCGGTACTCGGCCTCGATCGACAGCCGGATCGAGGCGCTGATGCGGGTCAGATCCGGCGGCAACCGCAGCGGAATCCACTCGTAGTCGTCGGACAGATCCTTGTCCCAGCCAGGTGGCATCCTGCCGCGGTGCATGGCGCTCACCCGGGCACCGCCGCGTCGGAGATCACTTGCACACCCGCTCCCGAGGCCGACACCACATACAGGGTGCCAGACCGTTCGTCATAGGCCAGGGAGTTCGGTTGATGCACGGTTCGATATCGCGCCTTCTCGACGGGTATGCCGGTGGCCAGATCGTAGCCAACGACGGTGTTGCTTGCGGTTTGCGACACCCAGGCCAGCGCGGCGGAGCCGGCCAGCCCGTAGGGCGCGTCGGGCACCGGATAGCGCTGGCGCAGCATCAGCGGATCGACACCGAACACCAGCAGCTCGCCGCCGCGGGTGTCGGCGACCAGCACGCGCCCGACCGGGTCGGCGATGATCGTGGTCGCCCCGTCACCGGCCCGCAGCGCCTGCCCGGCCCGGGTGCCGTCGTCGGACAGCGTGGTCACCGAGGTTTGTCCGCGGTCGAGGACGACGACCGTGTCGCCCTGGGTGACCAGCGCGTCGACCCTGGCGAACATTTTGAGCTCGGCGGCGACGGCGGCGTCCGGCCCCAGGGTGTACACCGCGCCGTCGGCGCTGCCGAGCACGATGCGGCCGTCGCCGCGGCGGGTGATGGCGGTGAAGTCGGTGTCCTGCTGTCCGTCCACGCCGACCGGGGTGCTCTCGCCGGTCGCGAGGTCGACCACGAGGTAGCCGCCCCGGGTGGCCAGATAGACCCGGCCCTCGTCGTCGCCGGTCATCGCGGTCGCCGCGCCGGGCAGCGGAATCTCGCGGGTGGCGCCCGTCGGCGACACCACCGACAGCACCGAGGTCTCGGCCGGGCCCGGGCTCAGCACCGCCAACGAGTCGGTGCCCGCATCGAAATTTGCGGAAATCGCGTGACCGCGCAGCGGATACACCGCACCCGCGGGCTCGGCTGTGACCGGCGGAGAGTCGGCGGCCTGTGCCGGGGGAATCGTCGGTGGCGGCGCGTCCACCGGGTTCGACGAACATCCAGAAAACGAAAAGATAGCCACCACGAACACACACGCGCGAAGGACCTGCGCTGGCAGTTTGACGGAAGGCGGCAAGGGGTAGCTCTCGTTCGTGCGGTTGGAATTCCCAATCGAAAGTTCAGTTTATGCAGACGTTTCATAGCAACTTGCCGAGCACCCGGCGGGGGTGCGCACAACTTGGATTCATTCGCGGTATGGTGCGGTCATGACCCTCGCGGTGGACCGGGAACTGGATCATCAAAAGTTTGCTATCGAGGACATCTCGACTGGTGTGCACGCCAGCGGATTTGGCCAAGTCGGCGACGGACGGAGTTTTTCCTTCCACATCGAACGGCAGCAACTCGTCGTGGAGGTCTATCGCCCGCGGCTGACCGCGCTGGTGCCGCAGGAAGAAGATGTCGTCGCGGTGGGCACCCACAAACTGACCGACATCGACCTCACCGACAAGCGCAGCCTGTCGGCCGCCGTGCGCGACGCGGTCGCCGCCGCCCAACCGGTGTCGCGCACCAACCGCTGATCTGACCCCACGGTACGGTCGTCGTCGTGACAGACGTGGCGGCGATGTCGTGGCTGCAGGTGGTCGTTCTCGCGATATTGCAGGGCCTGACCGAATTCCTGCCGGTGTCGTCGTCGGGTCACCTGGCGATCGCGTCGCGGCTGTTCTTCGCCGACGACGCCGGGGCGTCCTTCACCGCGGTCACTCAGCTGGGCACCGAGTTCGCGGTGCTGCTCTACTTCGCCAGGGACATCGGCCGCATCGTCAAGGCGTGGTTCACCGGCTTGTTCGCACGTGAGCAGCGCACCCCCGACTACTGGCTGGGCTGGTACGTCATCGTCGGCACCATCCCGATCGGGGTGATCGGCCTGCTGTTCAAGGACGAAATCCGCACGGGCGCACGCAATCTGTGGGCGATCGCGACCGCGCTGATCGTGTTCTCCTTCGTCATCGCCGCCGCCGAGTACTTCGGCCGCCAAACCCGCCGGATCGAACAGCTCACGTGGAAAGACGGCATCATCGTCGGGCTGGCGCAGTGCCTGGCCCTGCTGCCTGGCACATCGCGTTCGGGGGCGACGATCAGCGCCGGATTGTTCCTCGGGCAGAACCGTGAGGTCGCGGCCCGCTTCGGGTTCCTGCTCGCGATCCCGGCCGTGTTCGCCTCCGGCCTGTTCTCCCTGCCGGACGCGTTCGCGCCCGTCGGCAAGGGGATGAGCGCCAGCGGACCCCAGCTGCTGGTCGCGACATTGATCGCGTTCGTCGTCGGGTTCGCCGCGGTGGCGTGGTTTCTGCGGTTTCTGGTCCGCCACAGCATGTACTGGTTCGTCGGCTACCGGATCGCACTCGGCACCGTGGTGCTGGTCCTGCTCGGCACGGGGGTGATGGCTGCGACATGACGGTGATCCTGCTGCGGCACGGGCGGTCCACCTCGAACACCGCCCACACCCTGGCCGGCCGCTCCGACGGAGTCGACCTCGACGACCGCGGCCGCGAACAGGCCCGGGCGCTGGTGACGCGCGTCGGTGAGTTGCCGATCCGGGCGATCGTGCGCTCACCGCTGCTGCGCTGCGAACGCACGATCGAACCGCTGGCCGCGGCGCTCGGCCTGGAGCCGATCGTCGACGAACGGATCAGCGAGGTCGACTACGGCGCATGGACCGGCCGCAAGATCGGTGAGTTGGTCAAGGACCCGCTGTGGAGCGTCGTCCAGCAGCAGCCCAGCGCCGCGGTGTTCCCCGACGGTGAAGCCCTGGCCGCCGTGCAGGCACGTGCGGTGGCCGCGGTGCGTGAGCACGACCGCCGGCTGGCCGAGCTGCACGACGGCGACGCGCTGTGGGTGGCCTGCACGCACGGCGACGTGATCAAGGCCGTCGTGGCCGACGCGCTCGGCACCCACCTGGACAGCTTTCAGCGCATCACCGCCGATCCGGCGTCGATGAGCGTGATCCGTTACACGGCGGTGCGGCCCTTTGTTATCCACGTCAACCACACTGGCGCGCAGTTGACTTCCGCACTGCTTGCCAAACCGCCAAGGGCCGAAGGTGAGAACGACGATGAGGTGCCGCCGGACGACGCCGTTGTCGGGGGATCCACCGGCTCGTAGCGATTACGGCTGGCGAACCGTTGCCGGTATTTTGGGAGATGCCATGGCCCGCGCAATACACGTATTCCGCACACCCGACCGATTCGTGGCCGGAACGGTTGGGCAGCCGGGCAACCGGACCTTTTACCTGCAGGCCGTTCACGACAAGCGGGTGGTGTCGGTGGTGTTGGAGAAGCAGCAGGTGGCGGTGCTCGCGGAGCGGATCGCCGCGCTACTGGTCGAGATCAACCGACGCTTCGGCACCCCGATCCCGCCCGACACCGACGAGGTGGAGGACCTCAGCCCGTTGATCACGCCGGTCGACGCCGAGTTCCGGGTCGGGACGATGGGGCTGGGCTGGGACTCCGAGGCCCAGACCGTCGTCGTCGAGCTGCTCGCGGTCTCCGAAACCGAGTTCGACGCCTCGGTGGTGCTCGACGACGCCGAGGACGGGCCCGACGCCGTGCGCGTGTTCCTGACGCCGGAGTCCGCGCGCCAGTTCGCGGCGCGCTCCAACCGTGTCATCTCGGCCGGCCGGCCGCCGTGTCCGCTGTGCGACGAACCGCTGGACCCCGAAGGCCACCTCTGCGTGCGCACCAACGGTTACCGGCGCGGCGCCTTCGCAGAGTCCGACGATGACGTCGAAACCTGACGCCGAAGAGGTGCTGCGGCGCGGCGAGTTGACGGTCATCGGCCGCATCCGCTCGGCCAGCAACGCCACGTTCCTGTGCGAGGCACATCTCGGTGAGCGCCAAGCGCATTGCGTGTACAAGCCGATCAAAGGTGAGGCACCGCTGTGGGACTTCCCGGACGGCACGCTGGCGGGCCGCGAGCGCGGCGCATACCTGATCTCCGCAGCGCTGGGCTGGAACATCGTGCCCTACACCATTATTCGCGACGGGCCCGCGGGGCGCGGCATGCTGCAGCTGTGGGTGGACCAGCCCGGTGACGACCCCGACGACCAACCGGTGTCCGGTCCTGACCTCGTCGATCTGCTGCCCGCCGGACGTATTCCGCCCGGATACCTACCGGTGTTGCAGGCCTACAACTACGCCGGCGACGAGGTGACCCTGGTACACGCCGACGACGTGCGGTTGCGCCGGATGGCCGTCTTCGACGTGCTGATCAACAACGCCGACCGCAAAGGCGGCCATATCCTGTGCGGTGTCGACGGGCACGTGTACGGCGTGGACCACGGGGTGAGCCTGCATGTGGACGACAAGCTGCGCACCGTGCTGTGGGGGTGGGCCGGTAAACCCGTCGACGAGCCGATGCTCGAGGCCGTCACCCGGCTCCGTGAAGGGCTGCGAAACGGGTTGCGGGAGCAGCTCTTCGAGCTCATCACCCGCAGGGAGATCGTTGCGCTGGAAGCCAGAGCCGTTGAGCTGCTGGCCAATCCCGTGATGCCGACGCCCGACCGGCACCGCCCGATCCCGTGGCCGGCCTTCTAGGCGAGGTGCACGGGATCGGTTGCCGCCGGCCTCATGATCTACTGGGCCGGTGAGCCTGACGGATGCGGCGGTGGCGGCCGAGGTGGCCGCCGCCGCCGGCGAGATGCTGCTGAGCGTCCGTGACGAGATCGGCTTCCTCGACCCGTACGGCCTCGGCGACCTCGCTGACAGGCGAGCCAACGTGTTGATCCTGGACCTGCTGCGGCGGGCCCGGCCGAACGACGCGGTGCTGTCCGAGGAAGCCGTCGACGACCTGTCGCGGGTGCACGCCGACCGGGTGTGGATCGTCGACCCCGTCGACGGCACCCGCGAGTTCTCCATGCCGGGCCGAACCGACTGGGCCGTGCACATCGCGCTATGGCGCCGCGACGGCGGCCCGAACGGGGCCATCACCGACGCGGCCGTCGCGCTGCCGGCGCGCGGGGAGGTCTATCGCACCGACACGGTCACCCCGCCGCCGCCGCGCGGCGACGGCCCCATTCTCATCACCGCCAGCGCCACCCGGCCGCCTGCGGTGCTGTGGTGGCTGCGCGAGCTGATGGACATCCAGCTGGTGCGTATCGGCTCCGCGGGCGCCAAGGCGATGGCCGTGGTCCGCGGCGACGTCGACGCCTATCTACATGCCGGCGGCCAGTGGGAATGGGACTCCGCCGCGCCCGCCGGGGTGGTGCAGGCGGCCGGCCTGCATGCCTCCCGCATCGACGGCTCCGAGCTGATCTACAACCGGCCCGACCCCTACCTGCCCGACCTGCTGATGTGTCGCCCGGAACTGCGCGACGTGCTGCTCGAGGGCATCTGGTCGGCCTACGGCAGCCGGTTCGGGATCGGCGGGAATGACCGGGAATGAATCGGCCCCCTCCGTTGTCGGTCACACCGATGCCTAGAGTCGAGCTCATGAAATCGTGGTCGGCGCCCGAGGTCCCGGCGCTTCCGGGGCGGGGCCCGCAACTGCGGCTCTACGACAGCGCCGACCGGCAGATCCGCCCGGTCGGCGCCGGTGAAAAGGCCACCATGTACGTGTGCGGAATCACCCCGTACGACGCCACCCACCTGGGCCATGCGGCCACCTATCTCGCGTTCGACCTGGTGTATCGGGTGTGGCTGGACGGGGGACACCAGGTGCACTACGTGCAGAACGTCACCGATGTCGACGATCCGCTCTTCGAGCGCGCCGAGCGCGACGGCGTCGACTGGCGCGAGCTCGCCGAGCGGGAGACCCAACTGTTCCGCGACGACATGGCGGCGCTGCGGGTGCTACCCCCACACGACTACGTGGCGGCCACCGACGCCATCGCCGAGGTCATCGAGCTGGTCGAGAAGATGCTGGCCTCCGGCGCGGCCTACGTCGTCGACGATCCCGACCACCCCGACATCTACTTCCGCGCCGACGCCACCCGGCAGTTCGGCTACGAGTCGGGCTATGACCGCGACACCATGCTGGCGCTGTTCGCCGAGCGCGGCGGCGACCCCGACCGGCCCGGCAAGCACGACCCGCTCGACGCGCTGATGTGGCGCGCGGCACGGCCGGGTGAACCCAGCTGGCCGTCGCCGTTCGGACCGGGACGGCCCGGCTGGCACGTCGAATGCACCGCGATCGCGCTCAGCCGCATCGGCACCGGGCTCGACATCCAGGGCGGCGGCAGCGACCTGATCTTCCCGCACCACGAGTTCTCGGCGGCCCACGCCGAATCCGTCACGGGGGAGCGGCGATTCGCGCGTCAGTACGTGCACGCGGGCATGATCGGCTGGGACGGTCACAAGATGAGCAAGAGCCGCGGCAACCTCGTGCTGGTGTCGCGGCTGCGCGCCGACGGTGTCGACCCGTCCGCCATTCGGCTGGGCCTGTTCGCCGGGCACTACCGCGCCGACAGGTACTGGAGCGACGCCCTGCTCGCCGAGGCCAACGAGCGGCTGCACCGCTGGCGCACGGCGACCGCGCTGCCCGCCGGGCCCGACGCCACCGACGTCGTCGCGCGCGTTCGCCGGTACCTGGCCGACGACCTGGACACCCCGAAGGCGCTTGCCGCGCTCGACGGCTGGACGACCGACGCCCTGGAGTACGGCGGCCACGACGCCGAGGCCCCCCGCGCCGTGACGACCGCGGTGGACGCGCTACTGGGAGTCGCGCTGTAGCCGGTAACTTGACCCCATGAGTTCTGTGACCGGCAAAGTCGTGTTGATCACCGGTGCCGCCAACGGCATCGGGGCCGAGGTGGCGCAGCGCCTGCACGCCAAGGGCGCCAGCCTGGTGCTGACCGATCTGGATGGCGAGCAACTGCATCGGGTGGCCGCGCAGCTGGGTGGTGACCGGGTGCTGACGGTGGTCGCCGATGTCCGTGACCTGGACGCGATGCAAGCCGCGGTGGAGGGGGGAGTCCAGCGGTTCGGCGGCATCGACATCGTGATCGCCAATGCGGGCATCGCCACCACGGGGTCGGTGCTCGGCGTCGACCCGGAGGCGTTCAAGACCCTGGTCGACGTCAACGTGGTGGGGGTGTTCAACACGGTGCGCGCCGCGCTGCCGTCGGTCATCGACAGGCGCGGATACGTGCTGGTCGTGTCGTCGGCGGCCGCCTACGCGGCCTCGGCGGGCATGGCGCCGTACGACGCGTCCAAGGCCGCCGTCGAGCACTTCGCCAACGCGCTGCGCCTGGAGGTCGCACACCGCGGCGTCGATGTCGGCTCGGCGCACATGCTGTGGATCGACACCCCAATGGTGCGGGAGGGCAAGGCCGACTCGGCGGCCTTCCGCGAGATGCTGCGCAGGCTGCCGGGCCCGCTGGCCAAGACCACGTCGGTGCAGGAGTGCGGCGAGATCTTCGTCAAGGGCATCGAGGAACGCAAACGCCAGATCAACTGTCCGCGCTGGGTCGGGTTGATGCGGTGGCTCAAGCCTGTGCTGTCGACGCGGTTTGTCGAGAAGGCCACGGCCACGTCGGTTCCCGAACTCCTGCCGCAGATGGACGCCGAGGTGGCCGCGCTGGGCCGGTCGATGAGCGCGCGCACCGAAGCGCTGAAAAAGCGGTGATCCGCCGGCTCGCGGTAACGGCCTTGGCCGCAGCGCTTTTCGCGGCGTGCAGTACCTCCGGATCCGAGCAGGTCACGACGTCGCCGCCGCCCCCGAGCGCCGAGCCGGTGAGCCTGCAGGAGGCGCGGGCGATCGCCAAGGAGGCCTATATCTACGGCTTTCCGCTGGTCGACAGCTACCGGATTCAGTACTCGTATTTCGTCGACAAGCATGATCCCGACTACCGCGGTGGCTTCAACGAAGTCCACAGCGAGGCAAGGCTTTTCACTCCTGAGGACAAGGCGGTGCAGACGCCGAACGCGGACACGCCGTATTCGATGCTGGGTGTCGACCTGCGTACCGAACCGCTGGTGCTGACCGTCCCGCCGATCGAGCAAGACCGCTACTACTCCTTGCAATTCATCGACGGTTACACCTACAACGTCGCCTACGTCGGTAGCCGCACCACCGGCAATGGTGGAAGCAGATACCTGCTGGCCGGGCCGAACTGGGACGGTGCGAAACCCGAAGGCATCGACGAGGTCCTCCGGTTCGACACCGAACTGGGGTCGGTGATCTATCGCACCCAGTTGTTCGGGCCGTCGGATCTGGAGAACGTCAAGAAGATTCAGGAGGGCTATCAGGCGACGCCGCTTTCGGTGTACCTGAACCAACCGTCACCGCCCGCGGCCCCTCCGATCGACTTCATGCCCCCGCTCAGCCCGGAGCAAGAGCGGACGTCACCGCAGTTCTTCGAGATTCTCGGTTTCACGCTGCGGACCATGCCAGTGCTGCCCCGGGAAAAGCAGATGCGCGAGCGGTTCGCGTCCATCGGAATCGGGCCCGACGGCGACTTCGAAGCCGACAAGCTCTCACCCGAGATGCGCGCGGCCGTCGAGGGCGGCATGGCCGACGCCTGGGCCGAACTCGACAAGCTGACCAAGGACAAGATCGAGACCGGTGAGGTCACCTCGGCGGACTTCTTCGGCACCGCAACGGATCTCGGCGGCAACTACCTCTACCGGATGGCGGGGGCGGTGTTCGGCATCTTCGGCAACACCGCGGCCGAAGCGCTGTACCCGGGCCTGGCCGTCGACTCCACGGGGGCGCCGCTGACCGGCGCCGACAACTACATCGTGAAGCTGCCGGCCGGCCAGCTGCCGCCGGTCAACGCCTTCTGGTCGGTGACGATGTATGAGATGCCGCAGAGCCTGCTGGTGCAAAATCCGATCCAGCGCTACCTGATCAACTCGACGATGCTGCCCAGCCTGACGCCCGACCCCGACGGCGGCTACACCATCTATGTGCAGAACCAGTCACCAGGACCGGACAAGGAGGCCAACTGGCTTCCGGCCCCGAAGGGCCCGTTCCAGATGATCATGCGGCTGTACTGGCCCAAGCCCGACGCGCTGAACGGCACCTGGAAGCCGCCGCACGTGGTCAAGACGTAGCTAGCCGCGAAACCCCGGGCCGCGGCGGCGCAGGTAGCGCTCGAACTCGGCGGCCAGCGCGTCGCCGTCGATCTTGCCAAGCACCTCGTGCAGGTCGACCTCGGCGTCGCCGCGCTGCTCGAGCGACTGCACGTACTCGGCGATCTCGTCGTCGTCGGCCGTCATCTCGGAGACGAGCTGTTCCCACTCCTCGGCCTGCGCGGGCAGGTCGCCCAGCGGCACCTCGATGTCGAGCACGTCCTCCACGCGGCGCAGCAGGGCCACCGTCGCCTTGGGGCACGGCGGCTGCGACACGTAGTGCGGCACCGCCGCCCAGAACGTCACCGCCGGGATGCCCGCCTGCACGCAGGCATCCTGAAACACCCCCGCGATACCGGTCGGGCCCTCGTAACGGGTCTCCTCCAGCCCGAACGTCTGCGCCGAGTCGGGCGAGTAGGCCGCCCCGGACACCGGCACCGGCCGGGTGTGGGGCGTGTCGGCCAGCAGCGCGCCCAGGATCACCACGGTCTGCACGTGCAGCTTGTCGGCGATCGCCAACAACTCCGCGCAGAACGTCCGCCAGCGCATATTGGGTTCGACCCCGTTCATCAGCACGATGTCGCGGTCCGAACCCGGAGGCCGGCAGTGCGAGATGCGCATCGAGGGCCACACCAGCTCGCGGGTGACGCCGTCGACCTGGCGGATCACCGGACGGTTGACCTGGTAGTCGTAGTACGACTCGTCGTCGATCTCCAGGATCGGTTCCGCCTCCCAGACCGCCTCGAGGTGCTCCAGGGCGTCGCTGGCGGCATCACCGGCGTCGTTCCAGCCTTCGAAGGCGGCAACGACGATCGTGTCGTTGAGTTCGGGCAGGCCAGGCTGTCCGTGGCCGCCCGCTTGCGACGAGGTCACACCGCCAGCGTAAGGCTTGTCGCCGGATGGGGAGGACCATCACCTCACAAGCCTGCTTGCACAGCAGGACTACCCTGTCGATGTGGCTGATGGGAAACAGCGCGCGTTCGGCGCCCAGCCGCACCCGGTCAGACGTCATCGCGACGAAATACGTTCGGCGGTAATCGGGTTAACCAAGGGTGGTTAGGAGTTGCCCACGATCTTGCCGACGAGATCTACGAGCTGTCGCGCACCGGTACGGCGGGGGTCGAGACGTTTGATCGGGAGACGACGTAGACTCTTCCCCGCCGAGAGGCGTTGCAACGGATACCTGGGGACAGGGTCCCCGCTCGGTATCCGCCACGCTCGGCGAAGTCAAGGACGCCTTCCGCTAAGGAAGGAGTGCACGTGACATTTGAGCCCAACCCCCGTCCGGACTGCACGGACGCGCTGATGGCCACTCTCAAGCAGCGGATCATGGTGATCGACGGTGCGATGGGTACCGCGATCCAGCGCGACCGGCCCGACGAGGCCGGCTACCGCGGCGAGCGGTTCAAGGACTGGCCCAGCGATCTGCAGGGCAACAATGACCTGCTCAACCTCACCCAGCCGCAGATCATCGAGGCGATCCATCGCGAGTACCTCGACGTCGGCGCCGACATCATCGAGACCAACACGTTCAACGCGAACGCGGTCTCGCTGTTCGACTACGGCATGCAAGAGTTCAGCTACGAGCTGAACTACGTCGGCGCCGCGTTGGCGCGCAAGGCCTGCGACGAATACAGCACAGCCGACAAGCCGCGCTACGTCGCCGGGGCGCTCGGGCCGACGACGCGCACCGGGTCGATCTCACCGGACGTCAACGATCCGGGCGCCCGCAATGTCACCTACGACCAGCTGGTCGACGCCTACCTGGAATCGGCGAATGGCCTGGTCGACGGTGGCGCGGACATCATCCTCGTCGAGACGATCTTCGACACGCTGAACGCCAAGGCCGCGGTGTTCGCCCTCGAGACGCTGTTCGAGGACCGGGGCCGCCGCTGGCCGGTGATCATCTCGGGCACCATCACCGATGCGTCGGGGCGGACGCTGTCCGGTCAGGTCACCGAAGCGTTCTGGAACTCGATCCGCCACGCCAAGCCGCTGGCCGTCGGGCTCAACTGCGCCCTGGGCGCGCCGGAGATGAGGCCCTACATCGCCGAGATATCGCGCATCGCCGACACTTTCGTCTCCTGCTATCCCAACGCCGGGCTGCCCAACGCGTTCGCCGAATACGACGAAACCCCCGAGCGGCAGGCCGGATACGTCGCCGATTTCGCCGACGCGGGCTTCGTCAACCTGGTCGGTGGCTGCTGCGGAACCACTCCGGCGCACATCGCCGAGATCGCCAAGGTGGTCGAGGGCAAGCCGCCGCGCCAGGTCCCCGAGATCCCGGTGGCCACCCGCCTGTCGGGCCTCGAGCCGCTCAACATCGACGACAACTCCCTGTTCGTCAACATCGGTGAGCGCACCAACATCACCGGCTCCGCGCGGTTCCGCAACCTGATCAAGGCCGAGGATTACGACACCGCGCTGTCGGTGGCCCTGCAGCAGGTCGAGGCCGGTGCGCAGGTCATCGACATCAACATGGACGAGGGCATGATCGACGGCGTCGCCGCGATGGACCGGTTCACCAAGCTGATCGCCTCCGAACCGGACATCAGCCGTGTCCCGGTGATGATCGACTCCTCCAAGTGGGAGGTCATCGAGACCGGCCTGAAGAACGTGCAGGGCAAGCCGATCGTCAACTCGATCTCGCTGAAGGAAGGCGAGGAGAAGTTCATCCGCGAGGCACGGCTGTGCCGCAAGTACGGCGCCGCCGTCGTCGTGATGGCCTTCGACGAGCAGGGGCAGGCCGACAACCTGGAGCGCCGCAAGCAGATCTGCGGGCGCGCCTACCGCGTTCTGACCGAGCAGGTCGGCTTCCCGGCCGAGGACATCATCTTCGACCCGAACTGCTTCGCGCTGGCGACCGGGATCGAGGAACACGCCACCTACGGCATCGATTTCATCGAGGCCTGCGCCTGGATCAAGGAGAACCTGGCCGGCGTGCACCTGTCCGGCGGCATCTCAAACGTGTCGTTCTCGTTCCGCGGCAACAACCCGGTCCGCGAGGCGATCCACGCGGTGTTCCTGTACCACGCCATCAACGCCGGTCTGGACATGGGCATCGTCAACGCCGGGGCGCTGGTGCCGTACGACTCGATCGACGCCGAGTTGCGGGACCGCATCGAAGACGTCGTGCTGAACCGCCGCCCCGACGCCGCCGAACGGCTGCTGGAGATCGCCGAACGCTTCAACAGCACGGACAAATCCGACGACGCGTCCGCTGCGGAGTGGCGCAGCCTGCCGGTCCGCGAGCGGATCACCCACGCCCTGGTCAAGGGCATCGACGCCCACGTCGATGACGACACCGAGGAGCTGCGCGCCGAGATCGCCGCCGCCGGCGGTCGCCCGATCGAGGTGATCGAGGGCCCGCTGATGGACGGCATGAACGTCGTCGGCGACCTCTTCGGCTCCGGCAAGATGTTCCTGCCTCAGGTGGTCAAGTCGGCCCGAGTGATGAAAAAGGCTGTGGCATATCTGCTTCCGTTCATCGAGGCCGAAAAACAGCCAGGCGATGCGGAGCACTCCAACGGCACCATCGTGATGGCGACCGTCAAGGGCGACGTCCACGACATCGGCAAGAACATCGTCGGCGTGGTGCTGCAGTGCAACAACTACAACGTGGTCGATCTCGGGGTGATGGTGCCCGCCCAGAAGATTCTGGCCGCCGTCGAGGAGCACGACGCCGACATCGTCGGGCTGTCGGGCCTGATCACCCCGTCGCTGGACGAGATGGTGAACTTCGCCGCCGAGATGGAACGCGAGGGACTACAGATCCCGCTGCTGATCGGCGGGGCGACCACCTCACGGGCGCATACGGCGGTGAAGGTGGCACCGCAGCGCAGCGGTCCGGTGGTCTGGGTCAAAGACGCGTCCCGCTCGGTGCCGGTCGCCGCCGCGCTGCTGGACGACAAGCAGCGTCCGGCGCTGCTGGAGGCGACCGAGAAGGACTACGCCGCCCTGCGTGAACGGCACGCCCAGAAGAACGAGCGGCCGATGCTGACCCTGGAGAAGGCCAGGGCGAACCGCACGCCGATCGACTGGGACGGCTACACGCCGCCGGTGCCCGCGGTAGGCACCGGGATTCGGGAATTTCTCGACTACGACCTGGCCGAGTTGCGCGAGTTCATCGACTGGCAGCCGTTCTTCAACGCCTGGGAGATGAAGGGCCGCTTTCCCGACATCCTCAACAACCCGGCCACCGGCGAAACCGCCCGCAAGCTGTATGAGGAAGCCCAGACGATGCTCGACACCCTGATCAAGGAGAAGTGGCTCACGGCCAACGGGGTGATCGGATTCTTCCCGGCCAACGCGGTCGGGGACGACATCGAGATCTACACCGACGACACCCGCACCGAGGTGCTGGCCACGCTGCACAACCTGCGCCAGCAGGGCGAGCACCGCGAGGGCATTCCGAACCGCTCGCTGGGCGACTTCGTCGCGCCCAAAAAGACGGGCCTGCGGGACTACGTCGGCGCGTTCGCGGTCACCGCGGGGCTCGGCAGCCAGGACAAGATCATGGAGTTCAAGGCGGCCCTCGACGATTACAGCGCCATCCTGCTGGAATCGCTGGCCGACCGGTTGGCCGAGGCGTTCGCCGAACGGATGCACCAGCGGGTCCGCACCGAGTTCTGGGGATATCAGCCCGAAGAGCAGCTGGACAACGAGGCCCTGATCGCCGAGAAGTACGTCGGCATCCGCCCCGCCCCCGGCTATCCGGCCTGCCCGGAGCACACCGAGAAGGCCACGCTGTGGCGGCTGCTCGACGTCCACACCCGCACCGGCATCGAGCTGACCGAGTCGATGGCGATGTGGCCCGGTGCCGCCGTCAGCGGCTGGTATTTCTCGCACCCGCAGTCCCAGTACTTCGTGGTCGGCCGGGTGGCCCAGGATCAGGTCGCCGACTACGCCAAACGCAAGGGCTGGACCCTCAAGGAAGCCGAGCGTTGGCTGAGCTCCAACCTCAGCTACAACCCGGAGGACTGAGTCAGCGGAACGAGTCGGCGTTGGCGCCGGCCCACTCGGCCACCGATTGAGCTGGTGTGCCGGTGAGTTCGGCGACCAGCTGGTTGGCGTGTTGCGGCGCGTCGAGGCCGGTTTCGATCTGCTCGAGGTACCAGTGCGCGTACTGACCCATCGCGGGCCGCAACGCCGTCTCGGCTTCGGCACGGCCGCAGTGCTCGACCGTCACGTCGATGCCGACACCCACACCGACCTGCTGCGCGATCTCGGCGCGGGTGAGCGCCGCCGGGCCGGTGATCGGGTAGGACTGCCCGTAGTGTGCGGGGTCGGGCCTGGCCAACAGCGTCGCGGCGACGCGGGCGATGTCGTCCATGGTGATCGGTGCCTCGACCACCGACGGATACGCCTCGAGGACGGTGCGGGTCGCCTTGATCTGCTCTGACCAGATCGTGAAGTTGTCGGTGAACTCGCCCGGCCCGAGTTGCGTATTGACGAGCCCGGACGCCGTGATCCTGTCGGCGTGCTCCTGCCAGTCCCCACTACCCGACAACGCGACGACGTAGCCGACACCGGCCTGTTTGACCAACTCGAGGGTGGCGTCCAGTGTCGCCGGAAGCGGGGCGAGGTACATCGCCTCCACGCCCTGCAGTGCCGCGGGCAGGGTCGCCGGTTTGCCGAGGTAACCGGTGGCGGCGGACACGCCGTCGGGCAGGTTCGCCTTCGCCGGGTTTGTGGTCAGCGCGCGGATGTCGTTGCAGCCCAAGTCGATCAGCTGGTCCACGATGCGGCGGCCGATGTTTCCGGTTGCGCCCGTCACGAGAATGGTCATGGATTTCACGCTACGCGCCGGCCATGACACAATCGCGAACATGCAGGCCGTGCTGTTCGATATGGATGGCACCCTCGTCGACTCCGAAAAACTCTGGGACATCTCGCTGGCCGCGCTCTACACCGAACTCGGTGGCGAGTTGACCGCGGAGGTCAGGGCGTCGCTGGTGGGCAGTTCGGCCGAAGACACCATCCGCGCCGTGTACGCCGACCTGGCGCTCGACCCCGACCCGGCCGCGATGGCCGAGTCCGACCGCTGGCTGCACGCCTACACCGCCGACCTGTTCGAGGACGGGCTGCCGTGGTGCGACGGCGCGCGTGAGTTGCTGGAAGCCCTTGCCGCCGAAGAAATTCCGGTGGCCCTGGTCACCAACACCCAACGCATGCTGACCGAACGGGCGCTGCACAGCATTGGCAGGCATTACTTTTCGGCAACCGTCTGCGGAGACGAAGTTCGCCGTGGCAAGCCCGCTCCCGACGCATATCAGCGCGCGGCCACGCTGCTCGGGCTGGCACCGCCGGAGTGCCTTGCGGTCGAGGACTCCGTGACCGGCGCCGCGGCGGCCGAAAGCGCGGGCTGCCCGGTGTTGGTGGTGCCCAACGACGTCGCGGTGCCCGGCGGGTCAGGGCGCCGACATGCCGGCTCCCTTGCGGGCCTGGACGCCGCGTCGCTGCGAAACGTCTACGCGCAGCTGACGGCAGAACTGGGCGAACGCAGCGCCTGACGTACGCCGGAATGATTCAATGTGACTCTCGTCACGCATTCTGCGGAAAGGCGCCCACATGACCCACGCACCCGCCGGCGGAGCCGAATCCGGGGTGGACTACGAGGAAACCGAGCATGCCGGCCGTGTCGTGCGGATCGCCGCGGTGGCAGCGTTGGGCGGGTTGCTGTTCGGATACGACAGTGCCGTGATCAACGGCGCTGTCGCCGCGATCGAAGACGAGTTCGTCATCGGGGGTCTGGGGCTGGGGTTCGCGGTGGCGTCGGCGTTGCTCGGCGCGGCGCTCGGCGCGATGACCGCCGGCGGGCTCGCCGACAAGATCGGCCGCTTGGCGGTCATGAAGCTGGCGGCGCTGCTGTTTCTGATCAGTGCGTTCGGCACCGGTTTGGCGTTCAATTTCATCGGCGGAAACGACGATCACTACCTCGGGCTGCCCAGCGGGGTGTGGATGCTGGTGCTGTTTCGCATCGTCGGGGGCATCGGGGTCGGCGTCGCCTCGGTGATCGCCCCCATGTACATCGCCGAGACGTCGCCGCCGCGGATCCGGGGCCGGCTCGGCTCCCTGCAGCAGTTGGCGATCGTCACGGGCATCTTTCTGTCGTTGGCGATCGACTACCTGCTGGCCCATCTGGCAGGCGGGTCCGGGGAAGTGCTGTGGCTCGGCATGGAGGCCTGGCGCTGGATGTTCCTCATGATGGCGATCCCGGCCGTCGTGTACGGGACGCTGGCGTTCACCATTCCCGAGTCACCGCGTTATCTCGTTGCCAAATACCGGATTCCGGAGGCTCGCCGGGTCCTGACCAAGCTGCTCGGGGAGAAGAACCTGGAGCTGACGATCACCCGCATCCAGGAGTCGCTGAAAGCCGACAAACCGCCGTCATGGCGAGACCTGCGCAAGCCGACCGGAGGCATCTACGGCATCGTGTGGGTCGGCCTGGCGTTGTCGGTCTTTCAGCAGTTCGTCGGCATCAACGTCATCTTCTATTACTCCAACATCCTGTGGGAGGCCGTCGGGTTCGACGAGAGCCAGGCGTTCCTGATCACGGTGATCACGTCGGTCACCAACATCGTCACCACGCTGATCGCGATCGCGCTCATCGACAGGGTCGGGCGCAGGCCGCTGCTGCTGGTCGGCTCGACGGGCATGGCGCTGACTTTGGGCACGATGGCGGTGATCTTCGCGACCGCGGGCAGCGAGATCGTCGACGGCAAGGAACAGCCCGTGCTCTCCGGTGCGTCCGGGCCGATCGCGCTGATCGCGGCGAACCTGTTCGTGGTCTCGTTCGGCATGTCGTGGGGCCCGGTGGTGTGGGTGCTGCTCGGCGAGATGTTCCCGAACCGGATCCGCGCCGCGGCACTCGGGCTGGCCGCGGCCGGGCAGTGGGTGGCGAACTGGCTGATCACCGTGACGTTCCCGGGCCTGCGCGACGTGTTGGGCGCGGCCTACGGCTTTTACGCGGTGTGCGCCGTGTTGTCGTTGGTGTTCGTCTTGCGCTGGGTGAAGGAGACCAAGGGGATGCACTTGGAGGACATGCAACGTGACACCCGGCCCCATGAACAGCCCGCCGGCTAAACCCGCGTGACCGCCGCCGCGCCGGCGTGGA
This sequence comes from Mycolicibacterium pulveris, assembly GCF_010725725.1. Taxonomy (NCBI): domain Bacteria; kingdom Bacillati; phylum Actinomycetota; class Actinomycetes; order Mycobacteriales; family Mycobacteriaceae; genus Mycobacterium; species Mycolicibacterium pulveris. Next base: position 4,572,934 of record NZ_AP022599.1, read on the forward strand.
ACAATCGCGTGCCGTGAAGACCTTCGAAGCCCTGTTCGCCGAACTGTCCGAGCGGGCGCGGACCCGGCCCGCAGGCAGCGCAACCGTCGCAGCGCTCGACGGCGGCGTACACGGGCTGGGTAAGAAGATCCTCGAAGAGGCCGGCGAGGTGTGGTTGGCCGCCGAACACGAGAGCGACGAGGCCCTGGCCGAGGAGATCAGCCAATTGCTGTATTGGACGCAGGTGTTGATGATCGCGCGTGGGCTCACGCTCGACGACGTCTACGCGAAGCTGTGACCGACATGCTGCGCGTCGCGGTACCCAACAAGGGCACGCTTTCAGAACCGGCGTCCGAGATCCTGTCGGAAGCCGGATACCGCCGTCGCACCGACTCGAAGGACCTGACCGTCGTCGATCCCGCCAACAATGTCGAGTTCTTCTTCCTTCGGCCCAAGGACATCGCCATCTACGTCGGGTCCGGGGAGCTGGATTTCGGCATCACCGGGCGCGATCTGGCGGCCGAGTCCGAGGCGCCGGTGCACGAACGCCTGGCGCTGGGTTTCGGGTACTCGACATTCCGCTACGCCGCACCGGCCGGGCGCACCTGGCGGGTCGAGGATCTCGCGGGCAAGCGGATCGCCACCGCGTTCCCGAATCTGGTCCGAAAAGACTTGGCGGCCAGGGGGATTGATGCGACCGTGATCCGGCTGGACGGGGCGGTGGAGATCTCGGTGCAACTCGGGGTCGCCGACGCGATCGCCGACGTGGTGGGTTCGGGCCGGACCCTGGGCCTGCACAACCTGGTGGCGTTCGGCGAATCGCTGTGCGACTCAGAGGCGGTGCTCATCGAACGCATCGACGCCTCCGACGACAACCGCTCGGCGCGTGACCAATTGGCCGGGCGCGTGCAGGGCGTGGTGTTCGGCCAGCAGTACCTGATGCTGGACTACGACTGTCCGCGCAGTGCGCTCGACGACGCGATCGCCGTCACGCCCGGGCTGGAGTCGCCCACCATCGCCCCGCTGGCCGACACCGCGTGGGTGGCCGTGCGGGCACTGGTGCCGCGTCGCGATGTCAACGCCATCATGGACGAACTGGGTTCCATCGGCGCGAAGGCGATTCTGGCCTCTGACATCCGGTTCTGCCGCATCTGATCACCCTGACGGCGCACGTCGGCCGTGTTAGCGTCCGAATGTCGCTATCACCGGTCGGAGGTCCGACATGACGCACGCCCTCGTACTCTTGCTCGCCCTGCTGATCGGTGTGATCGCCGGCCTGCGGGCGTTCACGGCGCCCGCGATCGTCTCATGGGGCGCCCTGCTGGGCTGGATCGACGTGGGCGACAAGTGGTCTGAGTGGATGGCACATCCGGTCACCGTCACGGTGTTGACGATCTTCCTTCTGGTGGAGTTGGTGACCGACCAACTGCCGCAGACGCCGAGTCGTAAGACGACACTTCAGTTCCTCACCCGGCTACTCATGGGCGGCTTCGCCGGCGCGGTCGTCGGCAGCGCGTTCTTCCACACGTTCAGCTCGCTGGGCGCCGGAATCATCGGCGCGGTGCTGGGCACCCTGGCAGGCGCGGCGGCGCGGGAGCGGTTGGCGTCGCTGCGCAGCGGGCAGGACCGGCCCGGCGCCATCCTCGAGGACGTCGTCGCCGTCGGCGGCGGATTTCTCATCGCCTTCCTCGTCAGCCTGATCTGAGCGCCGGCCGTGACAGAGAAGTTCGACGCGATCATCGTCGGTGCCGGTCAAGCGGGGCCGCCGCTGGCGGGCCGGCTGACCGAGGCCGGGCAGCAGGTCGCGGTGATCGAGCGCAAACTGTTCGGCGGCACCTGCGTCAACTACGGCTGCATCCCCACCAAGACGTTGGTGGCCAGCGCGCACGCGGCACACCTGGCGCGGCGCGGGGCGGAATACGGTGTCAGCACAGGCGATGTCACCGTCGACATGCGAAAGGTCAAGGCCCGCAAGGACGCCATCGTCGATGATGACCGCCGCGGCGTCGAGGGCTGGCTGGACGGCATGCCCGGATGCACGGTGATCCGGGGCCATGCCCGGTTCGAGAGCCCGCACACCATCCGGGTCGACGACCGGGTGTTGAAGGCCGACCGGATCTTCCTCAACGTCGGTGGCAGGGCGGTGGCTCCCGACATGCCCGGCCTCTCCGAAATCGACTACATGACCAACGTCGGCATCCTCGAACTCGCCACCGTGCCGGAACATCTGGTCATCATCGGCGGCAGCTACATCGCGCTGGAGTTCGCGCAGATGTACCGGCGGTTCGGCGCCGAGGTCACGGTGATCGAGAAGGGACCACGGCTGACCTCACGGGAAGACGAGGACGTCTCGGCCGCCATCAAGGAGATCCTGGAAGCCGAGGGCATCGAGGTGGTCGTCGATGCGAACGCGATCCGGTTCACCAAGCACGACAACGGTTTCGAGGTGATACCCCGCGACGGTGCGCAGCCCGTCGCCGGCACCCACCTGCTGATGGCGGTGGGTCGGCAGCCCAACACCGACGACCTCGGTCTGGACAGGGCCGGCGTCGAAACCGACGAGCGGGGCTACATCGTGGTCGACGATCAGCTGCGCACCAACGTCGCCCACATCTGGGCGATGGGGGACTGCAACGGCCGGGGCGCCTTCACGCACACGTCGTACAACGACTTCGAGATCGTGGCGGCCAACCTGCTCGACGACGATCCGCGCCGGGTCAGCGATCGCGTGCTGACCTATGCGCTCTACATCGATCCGCCGCTGGGCCGGGCCGGTATGACGGTCGACCAGGTGCGCCGGTCAGGACGAAAGGCGTTGGTGAGCAAGCGGCCGATGACTCGGGTGGGGCGCGCCGTCGAGAAGGGGGAGACGCAGGGTTTCATGAAGGTGGTGGTCGACGCCGAAACCGAGAAGATCCTCGGCGCGGCGATCCTGGGCGTCGGCGGCGACGAGGTCATCCACGCGATCCTCGACATCATGACCGCCGACGAGCCCTACACCGCGATCTCGCGCACCATGCACATCCACCCCACGGTCAGCGAGTTGGTGCCGACGATGCTGCAGGAGATGACTCCGCTGACGTAGCCGAACGTCCGATGTTGAGCTGCCGGGTCACCAGCGCTACCCGCGCCCCGAGGTGACGGCAGGTCTGGATATCGGCGGCGTGAACCCGGTCGGTTCCGGCGTCCACGTCGGTCTGCGCGCCCGCGCCCAGCCAGAAGCCCAACCGGTTGAGATCGCTTTCGCTGCCGCGTGAACTGTTCCATCCCGGGGGCAGTCCCAGGTTGACCCAGTGCATGTGGTGTTGCGCCGCGAACACGGCCAATGACATCAGCGTGCCGAGCTTGTCGCCGGACTTGGCGCCCGAGTTGGTGAAGCCGGCGGCGGTCTTGTCCCGCCAGGTGCCCTCGACGCAGCGTCGGCCGGTCTTCTCGGCGAACGCCTGGAAACCCGCCGAGACGTTGCCCATGTAGGTCGCGCTGCCGAACACGATGCCGTCGGCGCCGTCCAGGACGTCCCAGTCGGTCTCGGTCATCCGGTCGACGGCGATCACCGTGACGTCCGCGCCGACCTCCCGCGCGCCCGCGGCGACAGCGTCGGCGAGCACCGCGGTGTGCCCGAACCCGGATTGGTAGGCGACCGCCAGCGCGGGCGCTGCGATGTCAGAACCGTTGTGCGTCATGTCAGTCGAACTCCAATCGTGTTGATCCGGTGATCTCTTGACGGCGCGTCATCCAATCCGGCAACGCGTCGCCCGCGAGGTAGGCTTCGAGCCGATCGAGAAACGCGTGGGTGCCGCTGCGAAATCCCTTGGCATTGCCCACACCCAGGCCGCGGTGGGTGAACCGCAGCAGCGTGCCGTCGCCGTCGGGGATCAGTTCGTAGCGCACCACGCCGTCCTCGACGATCGGCTGTTTCCATTCGTGCTCGAGGACTCTCGGCGGATCCCACACCAGGATGCGGCCGGTCATCCGCTTACGTTCGGGGGGTAGCGGCGGGCCGGTGGCGACCATCTCGATCGAGCCGCCTTCGCGTGCATCGATCGTCGTCTCACCGAACCACTGGCGACGCTCGGCCGGGTCGGTGATCGCCGACCACACCGCCTCCACCGGGTACGGCAGGCGACGCTCGAACATGAGCACCGCACGGTCGCCGTCGACGGTGAGTTTGCCTTCGCGCGCGGTCATTTCCGGTCCCCGTGCTTGTCGTGCAGGTGACGCTCCAGGGCATCCAGATGATCGGCCCAGTAGTGCCGATAGCGCTCGATCCACTTGTCGATCGCGACCAGACCGTCGGCGCGCAGCGCGTAGATCCGGCGCTGCGCGTCGGGGCGAACCTCGACCAACCCGACCTCGCGCAGCACCCGCAGATGCCGGGACACCGTCGGCTGGGTCAGCTCGGGCAGCGTGGCCACCAGTTCGCCCGCGGTGCGCTCGCCGTCGATGAGCGCATCGAGCAGGGCGCGCCGACTCGGTTCGGCGACCGCTTCGAAGACGTCCATGCCCGCAAATATTGCATCTTATCTATATAGATGCAAGCGCATATATGCTCAGCGGCGCTGCACCAGCAGCGTCTGCGCCGACGTGCCGATAAAGCCCTGGCGGTCAAAGATTTCCGCGGTGGTCACCCCGATGCTGTCGGGCCCGATCGAGCCGCGGCCACGCAACGCGAAGTCGGTGCCTACCGGTAACCGGTGCAGATGCACAGCGGTGTCGGTGTTCATGAACACGAACCGTTCGGGGTCGAGCGCCGCCCCGGCCCCGTTGGCCGAATCGACCACCATTGCAAGCGCCTGCAGATCCGTCATCGGTTCGGAATCCACCAGCGAGACAAGCGGGCTCAGCCAGATCACGCTTCCGGTATCGCCGGTGCCGGGCTGCCTGCGCCAGCTCACCGTCTCGAGGTAGCCCGGTGCGCCGTGCCAGCCGTGCGGTACGGCCAACGCCTCGCCCTCGACCAGCGGGGGATAGCGGTCGGTGGCAACGTCGGCGGTGTCGCTGGTGGCCAGCAGCCACGCCGTGACGCGCGCAACCACCCGATAGTCGCCGTCGGGCCGCTGCGCGGACATCTCGGCGACCATCAACGAGATCCGCTTACCCGGGCGGTCCACCCAGGCCCGCACCCGCACCCGGGCCACCGGGATCGCACCGAGGATGTCCAGCGTCAGCCGCCCGATGCGCAACCCGGAATCGCCTGCGAGCGCCTCGATGTGCTTGGTCATCAGCGCCAACGGCGGTGAGCCGTGCTGGATCTCGGCGTCCCAGTTGCTGCGGGTGCCGTCGGTGGAATCGAAGATCGCGAACTCGCCGTCGGAGCCGACCCGGCGGTAGTGGCAGTCGATCACGCAGCCGGCTCCGCGCCGCGCAGCACCACTTCGGTTGCTGGGCCCGCACCTTCGTCCGGCACGCGCGGCCAGCCGGGATACGGCGGCGGCGTGCCGCCGAACACCGGGCAGTGCGCATGGTGGGCGCACCAGTCACACAGCCGCGACGGGCTGGGCCGGAAATCGCCGCTGGCCCCGGCGGCTTGGATGGCCCGCCAGATCGCCATCAGCGTCTTCTCGAACCGCAGCAGCTCGTCGGTGTCGGGGGTGTAGTCCAGGATCTGGCCGTCGGCCAGGTACAGCAGCCGCAGTCGGGTGGGCACCACGCCACGTGAGCGCAGCAGCGCCACCGCGTAGAACTTCATCTGGAACATGGCCTTGAACTCGGCGGCTGCCCGTGCCTCCGGCGGCGCCTTGCCGGTCTTGTAATCGACCACGCGCAGCTCCCCGGTGGGCGCGACGTCGATGCGGTCGACGAAACCCCGCAGCAGCGTGCCGTCCTCGAGCTCGACCTCGACTCGCAGTTCGCAGCTCTGCGGGTCGAACCGCCTCGGATCCTCGAGGCGGTAATAGCCCGACAACAACGCCCGCGCCTCGTCCAGCAGGGTGGGGTCTATCTGCGCGGCCAGCCCGGGCTCGGCCGCCACCAGCTGTTCGGCGGCCGGGACGACCAGCGTCAGCGCCGTCTCGCGGCCCCGTTCGGCGGCGGGCAGCGCGTAGAGCCGCTCCAGGGCCGCATGCACCACCGAGCCGCGCACCTGCGCGGGCGAAGGCGGCTCAGGCAACCGGTCGATCGCGCGGAACCGGTACAGCAGCGGGCACTGCTTGAAGTCGGCCGCACGCGACGGTGACAACGCCGGACGCCGGGCCGTCTGATCCGGCTCGTCCGGCAGGCTGCGCGCCGGCACGTCGGTCATGAGAGCAGCCTATGACCCGGCTCTGACAACCCCCGGGCACCCGTGGCGGCGAGTCGACTGGCACGCTGAAAGGCTGTGGCAGGGAAATCGCGGACCGGTCCGTTCGCCGTCGGCGATCGCGTTCAGCTCACCGACGCGAAGGGCAGGCACTACACGATGGTGCTCACCCCCGGCGGTGAGTTCCACACCCACCGCGGCGTCATCTCGCTCGACGACGTGATCGGGCTGCCGGAGGGCAGCGTCGTGAAGTCGACCAGCGGCGACCAGTTCCTGGTGATGCGTCCTCTGCTCGTCGACTACGTGATGTCGATGCCGCGGGGTGCGCAGGTGGTCTATCCGAAGGACGCCGCCCAGATCGTGCATGAGGGCGACATCTTCCCCGGGGCCGCGGTGCTGGAGGCCGGCGCGGGATCCGGTGCGCTGACGTGCTCGCTGCTGCGCGCCGTCGGCCGTGAGGGCCGGGTGACCTCGTATGAGCTGCGTGAGGACCATGCCGAGCACGCGGCTCGCAACGTCGAAACGTTTTTCGGCGAGCGGCCGGACAACTGGGAGTTGGTGATCGGCGACCTCGCCGACTACGCGGGCCCGGAAGTCGACCGCGTCGTGCTGGACATGCTGGCCCCCTGGGACGTGCTGGAGGCGGTCGCGAGCGCGCTGGTGCCCGGCGGTGTGCTGATGATCTACGTCGCGACGGTGACCCAGCTGTCACGCGCGGTGGAGGCGCTGCGCGAACAGCAGTGCTGGACCGAGCCGAGGGCCTGGGAGAGCATGCAGCGCGGGTGGCACGTCGTCGGCCTCGCGGTGCGCCCGCAGCACACGATGCGTGGACATACGGCGTTTCTGATCAGCGCGCGCAGGCTGGCGCCCGGAACGGTGGCGCCGACGCCGGCACGGCGCAAACGTCAACTCGGCAACGGCATCTAGTCCGATTTTGATCGCCGAGACCGACGCAATGGTCGAAATCCGGGCCGCGAAACGACCAAAGCGTCGGTTTCGGCGGAAACCTAGTTATCCGTGTCGCGCAGCAGGCCCCGCTGCGCCGACAACAGCTCCATCTCCGGGCGTGCCGCCACCAACCGCTCGGCGGCGTCGAGCACCTCGACCACATGGTCGCGATCCGCGGACACCACCGCGACGCCGATGTTCGCGCGGCGGTACAGGTCCTGGGCGCCGGTCTCGGCGGCCGACACGGAGAACCGGCGTCGCAACTCGGCGATGACGGGCCGGATCACCGACCGCTTCTGCTTGAGCGACCGCACGTCGCCGAGCAGGAGATCGAATTGCAGCCAGCCGATCCACATCGGGATCAGCGCGTCGGTGTCGGTGACGGGTCCTTGTCCGCATACAGCAGCACGTCGGCAGTCTGACGGGTCAACTGCCAGCTGTCTTGGGCGGGGCTGAACTCCATCGGGAAGGCGAACTCGCCGGCTTGCGGATCGGCGGGCTTGATGACGATGCGTGCCACGATGCCGCCCGGCTCGCCCTGCGACCAGCTCATGTCGTGTGCCTCCACGGTCAGCGGGGCGAAGCCGCCGTCGGCGAGCGCGCGGGCGAACTTGTCGAGCGCGGCAGCGTCGTCGGGGGTGGCGTGCTGCACCAGGTTGAGCTTCTCGACGCCGGGCACGGCCGGATCGGCGAGCCGGTAGATCACGTCGGTCAGTGCGGTGTCGGGGGGAAGCGGGGCCGCGGCGGGGTCGGGCTCAGATGGCACCGTGGGGGGTTTGGTGATGGGCGGCAGCGTCTCGCTGGCCGCGGGTGGGGACGGGTCGTCCGCGCCACACGCGCCAAGCCCGAGCGCCGCCGCGATCGCGACGGCGCCCAGGACGAGGAATCGCGCGGTGCGGTGCACCGGACCGATCAGCCGGCTGCCGACAGCAGGGCCAAGGCCGACGCCTTCGAGATCTGCCAGCCGGTCGGACTCGGACCCGCGACGAAGAGGACGTTCTGGGTGGCCACCGAGCCGTTGGCGGCCGCGGCGGTGACGTTCGCGGTCGCGGACGGGCCGTTCTGCTCAATTCCGGAGAGCGTGAAGGACAGCGGGAATACGCCCCGCTCCGCGGCGTTGTTGAACGCACGGTCCGCGGTGAGGGCCTCGATTCGCCCGATGCCGCCCTGAATGTAGGCCTCCTTGGCGCCGCCGAAGGAGCCTCCACCGGCAAGCGCGTTGAGCGTCGTCAGCAGCGGGCCCTCGAGCTCCGGTGCCGGCGCCTGCGGTAGGGGGATGTCCCATACCACCGGTTGCACGGCCGGCGCGGCAGAATTCACAGTGGATGCAACGGAAGTCACACCCGCCGCCGCGCCGCCTACGACAGCAGCCGCTGCCACGCCGGTAACGAGGGTTTTCAGGGTCACGATTGTCCTTTCGGTCGGCCCGACTGAGCAGAGAGGTTAACAAGTAGTGGTGGTGTGTCGAATTGCTACACCGCACACAATGCGTGAATCGCCGGTAGCGTTGATGTTGTTACTGCACCAACTTCCGGTGCGGGAAGGGGCGCAACATGAGTGAATCCGAGCGTTCCGAACCCTACCCAGAGGGTTTCGGCAGCCGCGAATCAGGCATGTCCAGCGACGATGCCGCTGAGCTCGAGGAGCTGCGCCGGGAGGCCGCGCTTCTGCGAGAGCAGTTGGAGAACTCGGTGGGCGCGCAGAGCGGGCTGCGCAGCGCGCGTGATGTGCATCAGCTCGAGGCGCGCATCGATTCGCTTGCGGCCCGAAACGCCAAATTGATGGAAACTCTTAAAGAGGCTCGCCAGCAGCTGCTCGCCTTGCGCGAAGAGGTCGATCGCCTCGGCCAGCCGCCGAGCGGATACGGCGTGCTGCTCGGAGTGCAGGACGACGACACCGTCGACGTGTTCACCTCCGGCCGCAAGATGCGCCTGACGTGCTCGCCGAACATTGACACCAAGACGCTCAAGCAGGGCCAGACGGTCCGGCTCAACGAAGCGCTGACGGTCGTGGAGGCCGGCAACTTCGAGGCGGTCGGTGAGATCAGCACGCTGCGTGAGATTCTCGCCGACGGTCATCGGGCACTCGTCGTGGGTCACGCCGACGAGGAACGCATCGTCTGGCTGGCCGAGCCGCTGGTCTCGGCGGGCGACCTGCCCGATGACGACGACGCACCCGACGACGGCCGGCCCCGCCGGCTGCGGCCGGGCGACTCGCTGCTCGTCGACACAAAGGCCGGATACGCCTTCGAGCGGATTCCCAAGGCCGAGGTCGAGGACCTGGTGCTCGAGGAAGTTCCCGATGTCAGCTACAACGACATCGGCGGGCTGGGTCGCCAGATCGAGCAGATCCGCGACGCGGTCGAGCTGCCGTTCCTGCACAAGGAGCTCTACCGGGAGTACTCGCTGCGTCCGCCCAAGGGTGTGCTGCTCTACGGCCCGCCCGGCTGCGGTAAGACGCTGATCGCCAAGGCGGTCGCCAACTCGCTGGCCAAGAAGATGGCTGAGGTGCGCGGCGACGACGCCCGCGAGGCCAAGAGCTACTTCCTCAACATCAAGGGCCCGGAGCTGCTGAACAAGTTCGTCGGCGAGACCGAGCGCCACATCCGGCTGATCTTCCAGCGGGCGCGCGAGAAGGCGTCCGAGGGCACCCCGGTGATCGTGTTCTTCGACGAGATGGACTCGATCTTCCGCACCCGCGGCACGGGCGTGAGCTCGGATGTGGAGACCACGGTCGTGCCACAGCTGCTGTCGGAGATCGACGGTGTCGAGGGGCTGGAGAACGTCATCGTCATCGGCGCCTCCAACCGCGAGGACATGATCGACCCGGCGATCCTGCGGCCCGGCCGCCTGGACGTCAAGATCAAGATCGAGCGGCCGGATGCCGAAGCGGCGCAGGACATCTTCAGCAAGTACCTGACCGAGGACCTGCCGGTGCACGCCGACGACCTCGCCGAGTTCAACGGCGACCGGTCGCTGACCATCAAGGCGATGATCGAGAAGGTCGTCGACCGGATGTACGCCGAGATCGACGACAACCGGTTCCTCGAGGTGACCTACGCCAACGGCGACAAAGAGGTCATGTACTTCAAGGACTTCAACTCCGGCGCGATGATCCAGAACGTCGTCGACCGGGCCAAGAAGTACGCGATCAAGTCGGTGCTGGAGACCGGTCAGCCCGGTCTGCGCATCCAGCATCTGCTCGACTCGATCGTCGACGAGTTCGCCGAGAACGAGGACCTGCCCAACACCACCAATCCCGATGACTGGGCGCGGATCTCGGGCAAGAAGGGCGAGCGCATCGTCTACATCCGCACGCTGGTCACCGGCAAGACGTCGTCGGCCAGCCGGGCGATCGACACCGAGAGCAACCTGGGCCAATACCTGTAGCGCTATCACCGCGAGCGTGCGTGTCAGAGGGCGACACGCCGCTCAGGCGCAAGAGTTTGCGCACGCTCGCGGCGCGGCGTCGGGTCGGTCAGGTCTGCAGCGAGTAGCTGTTGGCCAGGTCGTCCTGGGTCACGCAGGCGTCCTCGGTCGCGGTGTCGACCACCAACGGCGACGTCAGCGCCCGCGCTCGGAAGGTCCAGCCCGCAGGTAGCGACAGCCGGGCCGCCAACCCGGGCAGGTCGGCCAGCGACAACGACGGATCGACCGTCTGACTCCAGGTCTGCATCACCCAGGCTCGGCCGTCGGGGTCGACGAGCTCGTAGACCTCGCGGCCGGCGTCGAAGGTGAACACCGCCTTGCGGTCCACGCGGTTGACGTTGTAGGGCCCGGGGTTCATCGAAGCCATCTGCACGGTCGCCTGGCAGATCATTTCGATACCGCCGAAGGTCTTGCGCTCCAGTGTTTCTCGACCGCGTTTGCCGATGCTGTTCATCAGCCAATAGCGGGGCCCGTTGAGCAGAGCGGCGACGGCGCCGTTGTCGGCGGCGATGGCCTCCGCGTCGAGCTTCTCCCACAGCTCGGCGGGGCAGTCGTTGAGGGGAAAGGTGTTGTAGACGGTGGCTTCCGGACCGCTCGGGCCGTTGCGCACCAGCAGGACCTCGCCGTAGCGCTTTCCGAAGACGTCGGTCGTCGTGGTCATGTCGTCGGACATACCGCGAACGTATCCGCGCCGGCGCGACGAGCGTGCGCGAAATCGTGAAAATTCTCGGCGTGTCGGGCTCAGACACGCACGCTCGCCCTCCTGGTGCAGGGGGTCAGCGGGTGGTTTCCATCTCCAGGTAGGCGTCTCGACCGGCGAGGCTGACGGCCACATCGGCGATCAGCGGTTCGAAGAACCGCTCCCGGTACAGGGGGTCGACGCTGGTGCTGACGGTGAAGTACAGCCCCGACAGCACAGCCACGAACAGCGACACGTGCACCACCGTCTGCGGGACCGGCACGGTGACGCCGAACCACGTTCCCGGACATGGCGGTTGCCCCACGGCACAGGACTGCTCGGCCGACCACAGCACGGCCACGTCGTCGGGCACGGCGACGATGCCCAACGCCAGGAAGAACGCGAAGATCCCGACGGTGAAGAACACCACCTGGATCGCCTGCGACACCACCATCACCGCGACGACGTTGACCTGCTCGGCCAGCGACAGGGCAGTGCGCGCAGGCTCGCGTCCGGGCTGGACGGCCAGCGGGGTGCCAACCAGCAGCTTGGCGGGATCGTGCAGTTCGGCACGGTCCTCGCGCAGGGCCTGCACCTCGTCGCGGATGGTGGTCACCACGAACAACAGCGCCACGATCGAGAGGAAACCGATTGTCTCCCAGAGTCGTTGACGGGACATCCGAGCCGCCAACTGCCACAGCTCACCGGTGAAATACACCACCACGGTGATCATCAACAGCGGCAGCGCCCGACTCATCAGCGTGCCGAGCGCTCCCAGCTGCACCGACGCGAACCGGAACGCCCACAGCGCGATCGAGCCGAACCCGATGTAGGTCAACCAGATCGCCATAAGCGCGATCAGCGCGAACACCAGCGCCTCGGCCGCGGCGATACCCGAAAATCCGCTGTCGGCGAACGGAAGCCCGAACACGAACAGGGCCATCACCAGCAGCGCCGCGGATCGTCGACCCGCTTCGGAGCGCGTCGTTCTCGCCCGGTGCAGCGCGTGCAGCGCGAACGGCGCCGCGATCAACACGAGGCTCAGCACCGCCAGGCGGGCCGCGAGGCCGTAGTCGGGATCGGCGCCGGTCAGCACGGCCAGCGTCATCGTCAGCGCCACCACGGCGCCGATGCCGCTGACCATCGGCGCGGAGCGCTCCACCAGCGCACGCGAACGGACCCGGCGGGTCAGCACCAGCGGCAGCCCGCGCTGCAGGAACCAGTCATGGACCTGCCGCATGTCGGACACCGCCACATTGTGCGCGATGACGACGGCTCCCGCGGGTCAGCGCGCCGAGACGTAGGCCCGGTAGCGGTTGCGGGCCACCAACGTCAGCCGCAGATCGTCGGTCAGCGGATCGAGGAACTGCGTGCGGTAGTCACTGTCGCCGACCGACCTGGCGCTGACGTACATGAACGTCAGCGCGCCCAGGAACATGGTCACGTGCAGCAGCGCCTGGGGCACCGGGATCGTCATGCCGAGAAGCGTTCCGTCGCTTGACCCGTTCTGCGTCCAGGCGGCCAACACGTCGGGGGACAGCACGATCAGCCCCAGCACAAGGAAGATCAGCGCCGTGACGACGGCCACGACGAGGATGTGGGCGAGCTGGGAGACCACCAACACGAACATCACGTTGAGCTGCTCGGGCCTGCGCAGCGGGAGGGTGCCCGGTGGGTCGGGCATCGCCTCGAAAGGTGTTGCGTCCAAGTGTGCTTCACGGCCGTCGAGCAGGCCCTGGGTTTCCATCAGCGGCCGGAACCTGTCGCCCGTCACCGACACCAGGAAGGTCGCGGCGATCAGCCCGAGAAACACCACCGCCAGCCACATCCGCTCCCGTGAGATCTTGCCCGCCATCAACCACACCGGCGAGTTGAAGAACACCAGAATCGTCAGCAGCAGCACCGGCAACGCTCTGATCACCAGCGAGCCCGCGGCGGCCAGGTGCGACAACGTCATTCGCGCCGTCCAGCTCATGATCGACCCGGCGCCGCACGCGGTGGCCGCCAGAATGATGGCGACGACGATCGCCTCGAAGATCAGGTCGCCGATCACCCGTGGGCCCGGCCCACCGACGATGCCGCCCGCGACGGCGACGGCCAGCGACGCCGTCGCCGCCACGGTGCGCCCCGACACCGTGGCGATGCGTGACACCAGCCAGCCGATCAACGCCGCGGCAGGCAGCACCAGGACCACCAGCGCCAGCACGAACCACTCGGTGCGGGTCGGCTGCCCGTCGATGTTGATGGTGTGCTTGCCGGTGACCTGCACCACGAGTGCGGAATTGGCCATGAACACCGCGAACGCCGCCAGCGCCGGCGCAGACCGCGGCCACACGCGACGGACCAGGGCGCCCGGCCGCAGCACGGCGGGCAGTCCGTGGTCGAGGAACCAGGCATCGGCGGCGCGGCGCAGCGCCACCTCATCGGCCTGTTTGGCCTGGCGATTGGACGGCACGGTGGCAGGCTACTGTGCGGCGTCGCCTACGCTGGGCGACATGCAACGGATTATCGGGACCGAGGTCGAGTACGGCATTTCGTCGCCGTCCGATCCGACCGCGAATCCGATTCTGACGTCGACGCAGGCGGTGCTGGCCTATGCGGCCGCCGCCGGGATCCAGCGTGCCAAGCGCACCCGCTGGGACTACGAGGTGGAATCGCCGCTGCGCGACGCCCGCGGATTCGATTTGAGCCGCTCGGCGGGGCCGCCGCCGATCGTGGACGCCGACGAGGTCGGCGCCGCCAACATGATCCTCACCAACGGCGCGCGGCTGTACGTCGACCATGCCCACCCGGAGTACTCGGCGCCGGAGACCACCGACCCGCTGGACGCGGTGATCTGGGACAAGGCCGGTGAGCGGGTGATGGAGGCCGCCGCGCGGCACGTCGCCAGCGTGCCGGGGGCCGTCAAACTGCAGCTCTACAAGAACAACGTGGACGGCAAGGGCGCCTCCTACGGTTCGCACGAGAACTACCTGATGTCGCGTCAGACGCCGTTCTCCGCGGTGATCGCCGGGCTGACGCCGTTCCTGGTGTCCCGCCAGGTGGTCACCGGTTCGGGACGGGTCGGCATCGGCCCGTCCGGTGACGAGCCGGGCTTCCAGCTCTCCCAGCGCGCCGACTACATCGAGGTCGAGGTCGGCCTGGAGACCACGCTCAAGCGCGGCATCATCAACACCCGCGACGAGCCGCACGCCGACGCCGACAAGTACCGCCGGCTGCACGTGATCATCGGCGACGCCAACCTGTCGGAGACCTCGACCTACCTCAAGCTCGGCACCACCGCGCTGGTGCTCGACCTGATCGAGGAGGGCCCACAATTCGGAGCCGACCTCTCCGACCTGGCTCTGGCCCGGCCGGTGCACGCGGTTCACGTCCTCAGCCGAGACCCGTCGCTTCGGGCCACTGTCGCGCTTGCCGACGGCCGTGAGCTGACCGGGCTTGCGTTGCAACGCATTTACCTCGACCGGGTGGCCAAGCTGGTCGACAGCCGCGACCCCGACCCGCGCGCCAACGACATCGTCGAGACGTGGGCGCACGTGCTGGATCTGCTCGAACGCGACCCGATGGAGTGCGCGGAGATCCTCGACTGGCCCGCCAAGCTGCGGCTGCTGGAGGGCTTCCGGCAGCGCGAGAACCTGGGGTGGTCGGCGCCGCGGCTGCACCTCGTCGACCTGCAGTACTCCGATGTGCGCCTCGACAAGGGCCTCTACAACCGGCTGGTGGCGCGCGGATCGATGAAACGGCTGGTCACCGAGCAGCAGGTGCTCGACGCGGTCGACAACCCGCCCACCGACACCCGCGCGTACTTCCGCGGCGAGTGCCTGCGGCGGTTCGGGGCCGACATCGCGGCCGCCAGCTGGGACTCGGTCATCTTCGACCTGGGCGGGGATTCGCTCGTCCGGATTCCCACCCTGGAGCCGCTGCGCGGCAGCAAAGCGCACGTCGGCGCCCTGCTCGACTCGGTGGACAGCGCCGTCGAACTGGTCGAACAGCTCACGACCTGATCACACTAAGCACGGCATTTCGCGTGCCGACCGGTAGTGTGGAAGCACGGCGGGCAGCAGTGGGCCCGCCCGCGACGGCTATAGACATAGCAGGAGGCAGCGATGGCTCAGGAGCAGACCAAGCGTGGCGGTGGTGGCGGCGAGGACGACGACCTCACCGGCAGCACGGCCGCCGGGCAGGAGCGTCGCGAGAAGCTGGCGGAGGAAACCGACGATCTGCTGGACGAGATCGACGACGTTCTGGAGGAGAACGCCGAGGACTTCGTTCGCGCGTACGTCCAGAAAGGTGGACAGTGAGCTGGCCTGACCGCGAAAAGCTGGCCCTGCCCACCTCCTCTTTCCCCTCCTTCCCGGTAGCACCGTCTGTATCCATGGACCTGTCGTCCTTTTCCGATTTGTTGCGCCGTCAGGCGCCGGAGCTCTTACCCGTGAACACCCAGGCCGCGGTCACCGATGCGGTGCCGCACGGCACCACGATCGTCGCGCTGAAGTTCCCCGGCGGCGTGGTGATGGCCGGCGACCGCCGGTCCACCCAAGGCAACATGATCGCCGGCCGCGACGTGCAGAAGGTGTACATCACCGACGACTACACGGCGACCGGCATCGCGGGCACCGCGGCGATCGCGGTCGAGTTCGCCCGGCTCTACGCGGTCGAACTCGAGCACTACGAAAAGCTCGAAGGTGTGCCGTTGACGTTCGCCGGGAAGGTCAACCGACTGTCCACGATGGTGCGCGGCAACCTCGGCGCGGCCCTGCAGGGCTTCGTGGCCCTGCCGCTGCTCGCCGGATATGACCTCGACGACCCCAACCCCGAAGCGGCCGGGCGCATCGTGTCCTTCGACGCGGCGGGCGGGTGGAACTTCGAGGAAGAGGGCTATCAGTCGGTGGGCTCGGGCTCGATCTTCGCCAAGTCGTCGATGAAGAAGCTGTACTCCCAAGTCCGCGACGGTGATTCGGCGCTGCGGGTGGCCGTCGAGGCGCTCTACGACGCTGCCGATGACGACTCGGCGACCGGTGGGCCGGACCTGGTGCGCGGGATCTATCCGACGGCGGTGATCATCACCGAGGACGGCGCCGAGGAGGTGCCCGAACAACGGATCGCCGAGATCGCACGCGAAGTCATCGAAAACCGTTCGCGCGCCGACACGTTCGGCCCGGATGCCGTCCACCGGTCAACTGACGCGCGGGGAGACTCGTGAGCTTTCCATATTTCATCTCGCCCGAACAGGCGATGCGCGAGCGTTCGGAGCTCGCACGTAAGGGCATTGCCAAGGGCCGCAGCGTGGTGGTGCTGGCCTACGCCGACGGGGTGTTGTTCGTCGCCGAGAACCCTTCGCGTTCACTGCAGAAGGTCAGCGAACTCTACGACCGTGTCGGGTTCGCCGCGGTCGGGCGGTTCAACGAGTTCGACAACCTGCGTCGCGGCGGCATCCAGTTCGCCGACACCCGCGGATACGCATATGCCCGCCGCGACGTCACCGGCCGTCAGCTGGCCAACGTCTACGCGCAGACGCTCGGCACCATCTTCACCGAGCAGGCCAAGCCGTACGAGGTCGAGCTGTGTGTTGCCGAGGTCGCGCATTACGGCGAGACCAAACCGCCGGAGCTGTACCGCATCACCTACGACGGGTCGATCGCCGACGAGCCGCACTTCGTGGTCATGGGCGGCACCACGGATCCGATCACCGCGGCGCTCAATGAGTCCTACCGCGAGAACGCCAGCCTGGCCGATGCGGTGAAGATCGCGGTCGACGCGCTGAAGGTCGACGCCAACGGCGGCTCGGAACCGCGAAACCTCGGGCCTGCAACGCTGGAGGTGGCCATCCTGGACGCCAACCGGCCCCGGCGGGCGTTCCGCCGGATCACCGGCTCGGCGCTCGACAGGCTGCTGCCCGAGGATCAGGCGGGCAGCAGCTCCTAGGGCGCCGTCGGCTCCGCGTTCGGCGCCGCGCGGATGAGAATCAACTCGGCGAACTGCCGCGGGCACTCCAGCGGGGTGAAATGGCCGGCGTCGAACGCGAAATTGACCTGTACATCGGTGAAGTAGTAGTCGAGCCGGTCGGACCACTCCCGCGGAAACAGCGGATCGTGCTGGGGCCACAACACTTCGGCAGGCACGCGAATCTTGATGGCCCGCTCCGGCGGTAGCTCGGTGAGCGCCTGAGCGATCATTCCGGCGCCCGCGCGATACCAGGCGATCGACGCGGTGAACGCCCCGGGCAGCGCGTAGTCGCCCACCAGCCGCTCCAGCTCCTCGTCCGGCAGCGTGAAATTCGGGCCCGACCAGTGAACCCAGAAGTGGCGCAGGTAATCCCGCACCGCATCCGGGTTGCCGTCGATCAGCTGCGCGGCCACCGGTAGTTGATGGAAGGCCTGATACCAGAATTCGCTTTGGGCGTGCGCGCTGAGCACGCGGTCGCCGGCGCCGGGCAGCGGCGGTGACAGCACGAGCGCCGCGACGAGGTCGGGTTGCATCCGGGCCACGCTTTGCGCGACGCGGCTGCCGACGTCGTATCCGGCCAGCACCACCGGCGGCAGCTCCAGTTCCCGGATCAACCCGATGACGCTGCTGGCTTGGGCGGTCGCGCTGTAGAAATGCCGTACCGCGACGGCGTGCTTGTCGGAGCCGCCGAAGCCGCGCAGATCGGGCACGATGACGTCGGCGGCGTCGGCCAGCAGCGGTACGACGTGCCGGTAGTCGTGCCGGTTGCCGGGCCAGCCGTGCAGCAGCACCACCGGCGGCGCGCCCGGGGTGCCGTATCGGTCGAAAGCCAGCCGGAATCCGTCCACCGGGGCGCTGCGCGACCACATCGGCCCATTTTCGCCGGGTTTCTCCCGCGAGCACGCGCAAAAAGGGTTTTTCTCGGCATTTTCGTCATCCCGCAAGCTGGATCGCCGCTCGGTCTCCGGTGATCACCGCGAGGATGTTGCGCCACGAGTCCGACGGGCTGTTGAGCACGTCGGAATGTGAACGGGGCCCGGCCATCAGCCGCCCGTCGTCGTAATGACCTGTGGCCAAAGGGATCACGCCGGGCATCTCGTCGGGGTCGGCGCCGTGTGGGCCGCCGGGGATGCCCTGCACGGCCTGGATGAAGTCGCCGGGCGCGGTCATCGAGAACCGCAGCACGTGAGGATTGCGGTTGTGCCAGTCGGCCGGGTCGTCCACACCCACACCCGACCCCGCGGCGGCCACGTACAGCGTGCGGTCGCCGGTCAGGCCGAGCGCCTCGGCGGTGCCCAGGATCGAGCCGCCGTAGGAGTGGCCGATGTACGTCACCGGCGCCGCGGTCGAGTCGACGGTGCGGTCGACGTCCTCGCTGAACGCGACCAACCGTGGCGCCATCTCCAGCGCGTATCGCGGGTCAGCGGCCGAGAGCAGCGCGCTCGCCGGGTCGTCGCCGCGGGGAAACGGGCCGCCGAGGTAGCTGATCGCGGCGACCTCGCCGCGGGTTGCCGACACGAACCGGCGGGCGGTTTGGTTGACCGCCGGGGAGCCGGTGATCGTGGTGTTCAGCCCGGGGACCAGCACCGCCACGCTGCCGGCCGTCGAGACGTCGCCGTGCAGTTCCACCAGCGAGGCGCGAGCGGGGTCGAAGGCGAGGATCTGCCGGTCGACCCGGCGCCCGCCGCCGGCGGGATCGTCGACCTCCGACAGCAGTGCGCGGTATACGGCCAGCCGGGCCGGATCCTCCTCGTCGAGGATCGCCTGCGCGATGTTGGTGCGGTTGGCCTCGATGCGCATCGGCCATGGCACCCCGTCGGTGTTGCCGACCTGGCGGGGAAACTCGGTGACGAGCCGGCGGCGCTGCTCGGGTGTCATCGCCGCGATCTGCTCGGCGATGCGGTCCTGGCTCAGCCCCGACCATCCGGCCACCACATCGCCGGCCTGGACCGGCCACGCCCCGGCCGGCGTCGTCGACGGCGGCGCAGGGGCCACCGGTGTGGCAAGGGCTTCGGCGATGTCGTGGCCGGCGTCGGCATCGGCGGCGCCCAGCCGGTCGAGCGCGTCGACGATCTGTGCGCTGAGCGCGTCGGCGCGCAACGCCAGCATGTCGCGGGCGACGCCGCCGTCGCCGCCGGACAGCGCCACCAGCAGCGGCGACGGATCAGTACCGACCGCCACCGAGCCGTCGTCGCCCACGGCGAACCCCTCCGATCGCGCGTCGGCCACCCGCGTCAGCACCTCGTCACGGGCCGCAGCGATCTGCTTGGCGCCGTCGGAGGCCGCCACGGCCGCCATCACCAGGGCACGCGCCGAGGCGTCGGACTCGCGGCCGAGCAGAACCGCCTCGCGCCGTGCGGCCTCGGCCGCCGATCCGGTCCAGAAATCCTCGGTTTCGACGACACCGCGTACGGTGCCGTCGACGCGTTCGTGGACGTCGGCGGCCGCGGCGCACAACTGGTCGGCGGCCGCACGCAGGTCATCGGGCCGCCATTGCTCTACCTGCGACACGCGCGGCCGCGTCACGGCACCCGCCGAGCCTTACGGTGTCCCCCCATGGTTCACGATGCTGGCAGATCCGCAGGCAACCCCGCTCCGGCTATCCACAGGCTCCCGAATCCGCGCCGCGACGGCGGCTTTCCGCGCGGCAGCCCGCCTTTGCCCGCCGGCAACCAGTAGTCTCGATGACGTGCAGCGACGAATTATGGGCATCGAGACGGAATTCGGTGTCACCTGCACGTTCCACGGCCATCGTCGACTCAGTCCCGATGAAGTTGCCCGCTACCTGTTCCGGCGCGTGGTGTCGTGGGGCCGCAGTTCCAACGTTTTCCTCCGCAACGGTGCGCGGCTGTACCTCGATGTGGGCAGCCACCCCGAATACGCCACCGCCGAGTGCGACAGCCTCACCCAACTCGTCACCCATGACCGGGCGGGCGAGCGGGTGCTCGAAGACCTGCTGATCGACGCCGAACAGCGGCTCGCCGACGAGGGCATCGGCGGTGACATCTACCTGTTCAAGAACAACACCGACTCGGCGGGCAACTCCTACGGCTGCCACGAGAACTATCTGATCGTGCGCGCGGGGGAGTTCTCCCGGATCTCCGATGTGCTGCTGCCCTTCCTGGTCACCCGCCAGCTGATCTGCGGCGCGGGCAAGGTGCTGCAGACCCCCAAGGCCGCGACGTTCTGCCTGAGCCAACGCGCCGAACACATCTGGGAGGGCGTCTCCAGCGCCACCACCCGATCACGCCCCATTATCAATACCCGCGACGAACCGCACGCCGACGCCGAGAAGTACCGCCGGCTGCACGTGATCGTCGGCGACTCCAACATGTGCGAGGCCACCACCATGCTCAAGGTGGGCACCGCATCGCTGGTGCTGGAGATGATCGAGGCGGGCATCGCGTTCCGCGACTTCTCGCTGGACAACCCGATCCGCGCCATCCGCGAGGTCAGCCACGACCTGACCGGCCGCCGCCCGGTGCGGCTCGCCGGGGGCAGGCAGGCCAGCGCGCTGGACATCCAGCGCGAGTACTACGCGCGGGCGGTGGAGTACATGCAGAACCGCGAGCCCGACACCCAGATCCAGCAGGTCGTCGACCTGTGGGGGCGCCAGCTCGACGCGGTCGAAAGCCAGGACTTCGCCAAGGTGGACACCGAGATCGACTGGGTGATCAAGCGCAAGCTGTTCCAGCGCTACCAGGACCGCTACAACATGGAGCTCTCCGACCCGAAGATCAGCCAGCTCGACCTGGCCTACCACGACATCAAGCGTGGCCGCGGGGTGTTCGACCTGCTGCAGCGCAAGGGGCTGGCGACCCGGATCACCACCGACGAGGAGATCGAGGCCGCGGTCAACACCCCGCCGCAGACCACCCGCGCCAAGCTGCGCGGCGAGTTCATCGCCGCGGCCCAGGAGGCCGGGCGCGACTTCACCGTCGACTGGGTGCACCTCAAGCTCAACGATCAGGCCCAGCGCACGGTGCTGTGCAAGGACCCGTTCCGCTCGGTCGACGAACGGGTCAAGCGCCTGATCGCCAGCATGTGACGGGGCCGGGCGTCCCAGTAAGCTGAGCCCAGTGGCGATCTCCAAAGTCGAACGGTTGATGAACCTCGTCATCGCGCTGCTGTCCACCAACACCTTCATCACCGCTGAGCGCATCCGCGAGACCGTCTACGGCTACCCCGAAAACGCCAGCGACGAGGCGTTCTCCCGGATGTTCGAGCGCGACAAGAACGAGCTGCGAGACCTCGGCGTCCCGCTGGAGACCGGCCGGGTGTCGCAGTCCGACCCGACCGAGGGGTACCGCATCAACCGCGACGCCTACGCGTTACCCGCCGTCGAGCTGACCGCCGACGAGGCCGCGGCCGTCGCCGTGGCCACCCAGCTGTGGGAATCACCCGAGCTCATCACCGCCACCCAGGGCGCGCTGCTCAAACTGCGCGCCGCGGGCGTGGACATCGACGCGGTCGACGCCGCGGTGGCGATCACCTCCACGGGGGCGCTGCCGGGTCTGCGCGGCTCCGAGGACGTCCTCGGAATCTTGTGGTCCGCCATCAACTCCGGCCAAGCGGTGCAGTTCCCGCACCGGCCGTCGCGCAGCGAGCCCTACACCACCCGCACCGTCGAGCCGTGGGGTGTGCTCACCACCAAGGGCCGCTGGTATCTGGTCGGCCACGACCGCGACCGCAACGCGCCGCGCACCTTCCGGCTGTCCCGGATCGGCGCCGAGGTCATCCCGATCGGGCCGCCCGGGGCGGTGAAGCCGCCAGAGGGCGTGAACCTGCGCGAGATCGTCGACCGCGCCGTCGGGGAGTGGCCGAGCAGCGGGCAGGCGCGGGTGTGGGTGGCCGAGGGCCGGGCCACCGCGCTGCGCCGGCGGGCGACGGTCATCGGCCCGCGCGAACTCGACGGCCGTGCCGGCGAGGAGATCAGCGTCGACATCGGCATGCTCGACCGGCTCGCCCGCGAAGTCGCCAGCTACGGACCCGACGCGGTGGTGCTCGAGCCCGAGGCCTTGCGCGACGACGTGCTGACCCGGCTGCGCGCGCAGGCCCAACCCGCACCGGAGGTGCGGGCATGAGCGCCGTCTCGACGCGCCTGGTGCGGCTGCTCAACATGGTCCCGTACTTCCAGGCCAACCCGAAGGTCACCTACGCAGAGGCGGCGGCCGACCTGGGTGTCAGCGTCAAACAACTGCGCGACGACATCAACCAGCTGTGGATGTGCGGGCTGCCCGGCTACGGGCCCGGTGACCTCATCGACTTCGAATTCTCCGGCGACACAATCGAAGTCACGTTCTCGGCAGGTATGGACCATCCGCTGCGGCTGACGTCGCCGGAGGCGACGGGCGTGCTGGTGGCGCTGCGGGCGCTGGCCGACGTGCCCGGCATCCTCGACCCGGAGGCCGCGCGCAGCGCGATCGCCAAGATCGAATCGGCCGCCGGCGCGCTGGGGCAGGACACCGGCGCGGCGGTGGCCGCGGTCGACGAGCGCGCGCCGATCGAAAGTGAGGCCGCCGCCGCGGTTCGCCAGGCGGTGCGCGACGGTCGTGCCGTGACCATCGAGTACTACTCGGCGTCGCACGACATGCTGACCAGCCGCACCGTCGACCCGATCCGGGTCGTGCTGGTCGGCGACCACAGCTATCTGGAGGCGTGGTGCCGCTCCGCCGAAGGGGTGCGGCTGTTCCGGTTCGACCGCATCGTCGACGCGCACGTGCTCGACGAGCCGTCGTCGCCGCCACCGCCGGCCGTGCAGGCCGAACCCGACACGTCGCTGTTTGACGCCGATCCGTCGCTTCCGTCGGCGACGCTGCTCATCGACCCCTCGGCGGCCTGGATGTTTGACTACTACCCGCTGCGAGAGATCCGCGAGTTGCCCGACGGCGCCGTCGAGGCCGCGATGACCTACGCCTCCGAGGGCTGGATGGCGCGGTTCGTGCTCGGCTTCGGGCCCGCCGTGCGGGTGCTCGAACCTCAGACGCTGGCGCGTCAGGTCCAGGAAACCGCCGCCGCGGCGCTGCGCGCGTACGACGTCGGCGCGGGAGAACGGTAGACTGACCGAGACGTCTGGAGGTGACCAAATTGGGCGGTCTACAACCCTGGCACTGGGTAATCGTCATCGCTGTGTTCGTGCTGCTCTTCGGTGCCAAGAAGCTCCCGGACGCGGCGCGCTCGCTCGGTAAGTCGATGCGGATCTTCAAATCGGAGATCAAGGAGATGCAGTCGGACTCCAAGCAGGACGACACCTCGGCACCGCAGGCCACGCCGATCGCCTCGGAACGCGCCGACAACCCCACACCGGCCCCCGAGCAGCCCTCGGACAAACGTCCAGCCTGACCGACGCCCACGACGCCGACCGCGGCATGACGCCGCGTCGATAGGCCTGCCGTGCAGCCCCCAGCCATACTCAAGAAACTCGATCCTCGTCAGCGCCGTTCCCGGGTCAACCCGGACGGCACCATGTCGCTGGTCGAGCATCTGCAGGAGCTGCGCAACCGGCTGCTGATCGCCGTCGCCGCGATCGTGCTCACCACGATCGTCGGGTTCCTCTGGTACAGCCACGGGGTCTTCGGCCTGCCCAGCCTCGGCGAATGGTTGCGCGGCCCCTATTGCGACCTGCCCGCGTCGTCGCGTGCCGACATCACCGCCGACGACGCCTGCCGCCTGCTCGCGACGTCGCCGTTCGACCAGTTCATGCTGCGCCTGAAGGTGGCTCTGGCCGCCGGCATCGTGCTGGCCTGCCCGGTGTGGCTGCATCAGCTGTGGGCGTTCATCACCCCGGGCCTGTACCGCAAGGAACGCCGGTTCGCCATCGCGTTCGTCACCGTCGGCGCCGTGCTGTTCATCGCGGGCGCGGTGCTCGCCTACGTGGTGCTGTCCACGGCGCTGGGTTTCCTGCTGACGGTCGGCAGCGACGTGCAGGTGACCGCGTTGTCGGGTGACCAGTACTTCGGCTTTTTGATCAACCTGCTGCTGGTGTTCGGGTTCAGCTTCGAGTTCCCGCTGCTGATCATCATGCTCAACATGGTCGGCGTCCTGACCTACCAACGGCTGGCGGCGTGGCGGCGCGGACTGATCTTCGCGCTGTTCGTGTTCGCCGCGATCTTCACACCGGGCTCCGACCCGTTCTCGATGCTGGCGCTGGCGTTGGCGTTGACGGCGCTGCTGGAGATCTCGATCCAGATCGCCCGGCTGCACGACAAACGCAAGGCCCGTCGCGCGGCGCTGGAGGAGGTACCCGACGATGAGGCGGCGCCGATCGGCAGCCCCGAATCGATAGCCGAACCGATCGAAGCGCCGACCGCGGTGCCGACGTCGACGCGGCCCGTGGTCGATGACGATGCAACCTAGCGGGCAACTCGCCGAGTTCACCAAGCAGCTGCCGTTTGCGCTCGACGACTTTCAGCGAACCGCCTGCCAGGCCTTGGAGAACGGACACGGTGTGCTGGTCTGCGCACCGACTGGGGCGGGCAAGACCGTGGTGGGGGAGTTCGCGGTGCACCTCGCGCTGGAATCGGGCGGAAAGTGCTTCTACACCACGCCGATCAAGGCGTTGAGCAACCAGAAGCACAACGACCTGGTGCGCCGGTACGGCCCGGAGAAGATCGGGCTGCTCACCGGCGACCAGTCGATCAACGGTGACGCCGACATCGTGGTGATGACCACCGAAGTGCTGCGCAACATGCTCTACGCGAACTCTCCTACGCTGCACGGGCTTTCCTACGTCGTGATGGACGAGGTGCATTTCCTGGCCGACCGGATGCGCGGGGCGGTGTGGGAAGAGGTGATCCTGCACCTGCCCGACGAAGTGCTGCTGGTCAGCCTGTCGGCCACGGTGAGCAACGCCGAGGAGTTCGGCGGCTGGATGCAGGAGGTGCGCGGGGACACCGCCGTCGTGGTCGACGAACACCGTCCGGTCCCGCTGTGGCAGCACGTGCTGGTGGGCAAGCTGCTGTTCGACCTGTTCGACCCCCGCGCCACCAAGGCGGGGGAATCCAAGCGCGAACTGCTTGTCAACCCGGACCTGTTGCGCCACATCGCCCATCGGCGCGAAGCCGATCGGCTGGCCGACTGGCAGCCCCGCGGCCGGCGCCATCGCGGCAGGCCCAGCATGTACCGCCCACCGACGCGACCCGACGTGATCAGCGCGCTGGACCGCGAAGGGCTGCTGCCCGCCATCACGTTCATCTTCTCGCGGGCCGGATGCGACGCCGCGGTCAAGCAGTGCCTGCGCTCGCCGTTGCGGCTCACCACCGACGAGGAGCGGGCCGCGATCGCCGAGGTGGTCGAGCGACGCTGCGGCGACCTGCCCGAAGCGGACCTGATCGTCCTGGGCTATCACGAATGGCGGGAGGGGCTGCTGCGCGGGCTGGCCGCCCACCACGCGGGGATGCTGCCGGTGTTCCGGCACACCGTGGAGGAACTGTTCTCCGCAGGCCTGGTGAAAGCCGTATTCGCCACGGAGACACTGGCGTTGGGGATCAACATGCCCGCGCGCACGGTGGTGCTGGAGCGGTTGGTGAAGTTCGACGGCGAGCAGCACGTGCCGTTGACGCCGGGGGAGTACACCCAGTTGACGGGTCGTGCGGGGCGCCGCGGCATCGACGTGGAGGGGCACGCGGTGGTGCTGTGGCATCCGGATGTGGAGCCCGCCGAGGTCGCCGGGCTGGCCTCGACCCGCACCTTCCCGCTGCGCAGTTCGTTCGCGCCGTCCTACAACATGACGATCAACCTGGTGCAGCAGATGAACCCGGCGCAGGCGCACAAGCTGCTGGAGAGTTCGTTCGCTCAGTACCAGGCCGACCGCTCGGTGGTCGGCCTGCGGCGCGGTATCGAGCGGGGTGAACGGATGCTCGACGAGATCGCCGCCGAACTCGACGGCGGCCACGACGCGCCCATCCTGGACTATGTGCGGCTGCGCCAGGAGATCTCGGCGCGGGAGAAGGCGCAGTCGCGGGCGTCGCGGCTGCAGCGCCGCCGCGCCACCAACGACGCGCTGTACGCGCTGCGTCGCGGAGACATCATCGACATCAGCCATGGCCGGCGTGGCGGCCTGGCGGTGGTGCTCGAACCGGCGCGCGACGAGGACGATCCCCGCCCCCTGGTGCTCACCGAACACCGGTGGGCCGGCCGGATCTCGTCGGCCGACTACACCGGCGCCTCCGAGCCGCTGGGGAAGATGTCGCTACCCAAACGCGTCGAGCACCGCAACCCGCGGGCGCGACGCGACTTGGCGTCGGCGCTGCGGACGGCGGCGGCCGGCCTCGAGGTGCCGTCGGCGCGCGGCAGGCGCAGCGGGCCACCGAAGGAACGCGACGTCGACCCCGAACTGGCGTCGCTGCGCGAGCAACTGCGCCGCCATCCCGCCCACCGGCTGCCCGACCGGGAGGAGAAGGCCCGGCTGGCCGAGCGCTACCTGCGCATCGAGCGCGACAACGAACAGATCAGGCAGAAGGTGGCCGCGGCGACCAATTCGCTGGCACGCACGTTCGACCGGATCGTGGTGCTGCTCACCGAACGTGGCTACATCGACGGCCCGAAGGAGGACCCGAAGGTCACCGACGACGGCCGGCTGCTGGCCCGGATCTACAGCGAAAGCGACCTGCTGGTGGCCGAATCGCTGCGCACCGGCATCTGGGAGGGGCTGGAGCCCGCTGAGCTGGCGGCGATGCTTTCGGCGGTGCTCTACGAATCGCGCGGTGACACGCCCGGTTCCCCCGAGGCGGTCGAGGTGCCCACCGGCCGGTTGCGCCGCGCGCTGAACCAGACCAGGTGGTTGTGGTCGGAGCTGCGCGCCGACGAGCAGCGCCACCGCATCGCGCAAAGCCGTGAGCCCGACAACGGCTTCGTGCCCGCGATCTACCGCTGGGCCACCACCGGCGACCTGACCAGCGCGCTGGCCGCCAGCGACGCCACCGGCTCGGGGTCGCCGCTGTCAGCAGGCGATTTCGTGCGCTGGTGCCGTCAGGTGCTCGACCTGCTGGACCAAGTGCGCAACGCCGCGCCCAGCCCCGCGCTGCGCGCAGCGGCGAAACGCGCCATCAGCGACATTCGACGCGGCGTCGTGGCAGTTGATGCGCGGTAGTGTGTGCGCAGACAGACGGGAACCAAACCGCGGCGCGGCCGCGGGTGAAGGAGTGAGATGAGCGGACCGCAGGGATCTGATCCGACGCAGCCGTGGCCCGGCCAGCAGCCGGAACAGCCGACGGACCAGCCATCGAGCGATCCGTCGGGCGATCAGGCCAATCAGCAGTGGCAGCAGCCACCCGCCGGTGAGCAGACCGGCGCGGCGTGGCAGCCGCCCGCCTACGACCCTCAGCAGGCGCAGCAGTACCCGCAATATCAGCAGCCGGCCTATCAGCAGCCGCCGCAGCAGTACCCGTCGACCGAGCAGTACGGGCAGCAGCCGACCGAGTACAACCCGCAGGCCTATCCGCAACCCGGGCAGCCCACGCAGTACGGGCAGCCGGGCCAGCCCGGCCAATACGGCCAGCCCTACGGCCAGCAGCCGCCGTACGGCCAGCCGGGCCAGTACGGTCAGCAGCCCGGCCAGTTCGGCCAGTACCCGACCTACGGCCAGCCAGGCGGCGACGAGGGTTCGAAGCGTTCGATGGCGGTTATCGGCGGCGTCATCGGCCTGCTGGCCGCGGTCATCGTCGCGGTGGTGCTGGTGCTCGGGTTCTGGAAGCCCGGCTTCTTCGTGACCACCAAGCTCGACATCGACGCCGCCCAGCGCGGGGTGCAACAGATCCTCACCGACGAGGCCAACGGCTACGGCGCCAAGAACGTCAAGGACGTCAAGTGCAACGACGGACAGAGCCCCACCGTCGAGAAGGGCGCCAGCTTCAACTGCGAGGTCAGCATCGACGGCACGAAACGTCAGGTCACCGTGACGTTCCAGGACGACGACGGCACCTACGAGGTCGGTCGCCCCAAGTAGCGTCCGTCAGCGCGCAGGCAGGCCGTCGAGCGCGGCCTGCAACCTGCCGATCGACGACGTGACCCCGTAGGCCTGCGCGAGTTCGGCGACCTTGCGTGGCTCCTTGGCGGCCAGCGGCAGCGTGTCGTCTGGCGTCGAGAAGTCGACGTCGCAGTCGGTGGCCACCCGCACCACCGGGCCCGCCGCCTCGATGTAGTCGGTGGCCGCCAGCAGCTTGGTCCGAAACGCCTTGGACATCTTCGACTTCGGGTCGTGGGCGGCGGCCAGGATGTTCTCCAGCGATCCGTGCTGTGCCAACAGCGTGGCCGCTGTCTTCTCGCCGATCCCCGGCACCCCGGGCAGCCCGTCGGACGGATCGCCGCGCAGCAACGCCAGTTCGGCGTAGGCAGGTCCGGCGCGGTGCTCGGGCACGCCGTAGGTCTCGGCGACCTCCTGAGGCCCGAACAACGTCGCCTTGGACAGCCCGCGCCCGATGTAGAGCACCCGCACCGGGACGGGGTCGTCGGTCACCAACTGCAGCAGGTCACGGTCCCCGCTGACCACCACGACCGGGCTGTGCCGCTCACGAAACGCCAGGGTGCCCAGCACGTCGTCGGCCTCGTGTTCCGCCGCGCCGGCGGCCGGGATGCCGAACGCGTCCAATATCTCCAGGATCATGTCGACCTGCGGGGTCAGGTCGTCGGGCACCACTTCGATGTCGGGCACCCCCTCGGGTTGCGGCTCCTCCACCCGATGCGCCTTGTACGACGGGATCAGATCCACCCGCCACTGCGGGCGCCAGTCGTCGTCGCGGCACACCACCAGCCGCTCGGGGCGTTTACGGGTGATCACGGTGGCGACGGCGTCCAGGAAGCCGCGCACCGCGTTCACGGGTCGCCCGTCGGGCGCCGTGATCGATGACGGCACGCCGAAGTACGACCGAAACCACATGCTGGCGCCGTCGAGCAGGACGAGGGGAGCGGGCATGCCTGTCATCCTGCCAGGGGGCACTAGCCTGAAAGCCATGACCGCCAGTCGTTTCAGCGCCGACGTCTATGCCCGGCGGCTGCAGTCCGCGGCCACGGCGGCCGGTGACGCCGGCCTTGCGGGCCTGGTCATCACCCCGGGGTATGACCTGCGCTACCTGGTCGGCTCGCGCGCGCAGACGTTCGAACGGCTGACCGCGCTCGTGTTACCCGCCGACGGCGAGCCGACCATCGTGGTCCCGCGGCTGGAGCTGGCCGCGCTCAAGGAGTCGGCGGTGCCCGAACTCGGTCTGTCGGTGCGTGACTGGGTCGACGGCGACGACCCGTACGAGCTGGTGGCCGACGCGATGGGCGAGGCGTTGGGCGGGGGCACGCTCAAGTGCGCCGTCACCGATTCGATGCCGGCGCTGCACCTGCTGCCGCTGGCCGACGTGCTCGGCGCGGTGCCGGTTTTGGCGACCGACGTGCTGCGACGCCTGCGGATGATCAAGGACCCCGCGGAGATCGACGTGCTGCGCAAGGCGGGTGCGGCGATCGACCGGGTGCACGCTCGGGTGCCCGATTTCCTGGTGCCCGGCCGCACCGAGGCCGACGTCGCCGCGGATATCGCCGAAGCGATTGTCG
The DNA here is from genome assembly GCF_010725725.1 of Mycolicibacterium pulveris. Classification (NCBI taxonomy): domain Bacteria; kingdom Bacillati; phylum Actinomycetota; class Actinomycetes; order Mycobacteriales; family Mycobacteriaceae; genus Mycobacterium; species Mycolicibacterium pulveris. Next base: position 4,602,686 of record NZ_AP022599.1, read on the forward strand.
CCGAAGGGCATTCGGAGGTGGCGTTCATCATCGTCGGGTCAGGGCCGCACGGTGCCGATCCGCATCACGAATGTTCGGACCGCGAACTGCGCGTCGGTGACATCGTCGTCGTCGACATCGGCGGCCCGTACGAGCCGGGCTACAACTCCGACTGCACCCGCACCTACAGCATCGGTGAGCCCGACCCCGAAATCGCGCGGCGCTACGCGGTGCTGCAGCGCGCGCAGCGCGCCGCCGTCGACGCGGTGCGTCCGGGGGTGACCGCCGAGCAGGTGGACGCCGCCGCCCGCGAGGTGCTGGCCGCCGAGGGTTTGGCTGAGGCGTTCGTGCACCGCACCGGCCACGGCATCGGGCTTTCGGTGCACGAGGAGCCCTACATCGTCGCGGGCAACGACTTGTCGCTCGAGCCGGGGATGGCGTTCTCGGTCGAACCGGGCATCTACTTCCCCGGGCAATGGGGCGCGCGGATCGAGGACATCGTCATCGTGACCGATGACGGCGCCGAACCGGTCAACAACCGCCCCCACGAGCTGATGGTGGTGCCGGTCCCCGCCTCGTAGCGCGGCCGACTGTCGCGATTGTGCGTCTGCATACGCCCTGCCCGGCGTGTTGCGGATGAAACCGCACACTCGCGGCGTGAGGCGGCTAGCTCTCGGTGCGGGCCAGCAGGTCCGACGAGCCCAGCACCCGCTCCACGCGCACCTCGATCACCACGCGTTTGGGGTTGACCCGCGGGGTGCGGTAGCGCTGCGCGTACCGCAGCTCGGCGTCGCGGACGGCGTCGGCGTCGGTGTTGACCGTGGCCTTGCCCTCCAGCGACAGCCACCGCGCGCCGTCGACCTGGCTGAGCACCGCGACGCCCTGCTTCTCGGCGTTGACCGCCTTCTGCGAGCCGCCGCTGGTGATGACGCGCGCGATGTGGGTCGTCGGGTCGAACGTGAAACCGACGGCCACGACGTGCGGGGAGTTGTCCCCGCGCAGTGTCGTCAGCATCGCCAGATGCCGTTCGGACAGAAACGCCAACGCGTCGCTGTTGAGCCGGGTGGTTGCCCGGCGATTGGACTGGGCCATCAGCCCCAACTTAGCGCAGGCGATAATCGCAGCCATGAAGGACACGGCCGACACCCGTGCGGCGCTGGTCGTGGTTTTCGGCGGCCGCAGTGAGATCGGGCTCGAGCTGGCGACCCGGCTGGCACCCGGGGCGAGGGTGCTGCTGGCGGCCCGCCGCGCCGACGAACTCGACGAGCAGGTCGCCGCGGTGCGGGCCGCCGGCGCCACCGCCGTCGCCGTCCGCGAGTTCGACGCCGACGACCTGGCGTCACACGGCCCGCTGGTGGAGTCGATCGTCGCCGAGCACGGCCCGATCGGCACCGCGGTGCTGGCGTTCGGCATCCTCGGCGACCAGGCGCTCGCCGAGAAGGACCCGGCCCACGCGGTGGCGATCGGGCACACCGACTACATCGCGCAGATCAGCCTGCTGACGGTGCTCGCCGCCACCATGCGCTCGGCCGGGTCCGGGGCCATCGTCGTGTTCTCGTCGGTCGCCGGGGTGCGGGTGCGACGGGCCAACTACGTGTACGGCTCGGCCAAAGCGGGGCTGGACGGGTTCTGCAGCGGCCTGGCCGACGCGCTGCACGGCTCGGGTGTGCGCCTGCTGACCGTGCGGCCCGGGTTCGTGGTCGGCCGGATGACCGAGGGCATGGAACCCGCGCCGTTCGCCAGCACCCCGGCCCAGGTCGCGGCGGCCACGGCACGCGCGCTGGCCAAGGGCCGCCGCACGGTGTGGGTGCCCGCGATCCTGCGGCCGGTGTTCGCCGTGATGCGGTTGCTGCCGCAGTTCGTGTGGCGGAGGTTGCCGCGGTGATCGTCGTCGTCGGCATCGGCGCGGACGGCATGGCCGGCCTGACGCCCGCGGCACGAGCCGAATTAGCCAGGGCCACAGTCGTTTACGGGTCGCCGCGCCAGCTGGGCCTGCTCGACCACACGGTGACCGCGGAGCGGCGCGAGTGGCCGTCGCCGATGATGCCCGCCCTGCGCACGCTGCTCGACGACGTCGACGGCGACGTGCACGTTGTGGCCAGCGGCGACCCGCTGCTGCACGGGGTCGGCAGCACGCTGATCCGGCTGCACGGGGCGGATCGCGTCACCGTGCTGCCGCACGTGTCGTCGGTGACGCTGGCGTGCGCGCGGCTGGGGTGGCCGGTGCAGGACACCGAGGTGATCAGCCTCGTCACGAGCGAACCCCACACCGCGGTGCGGCGCGGAGGCGCGGCGGTGGTGTTGTCGCGCGACGGCGGATGCCCCGCGGCCCTGGCGCGATTGCTCACCGACACCGGACGCGGCGACTCGGAGATGACTGTGCTCGAACAACTCGGCGGGCCGGCCGAGCGGCTCCGCTCGGCGACCGCACGGCAATGGGCCGCGCACCCGCCGCAGGACGTGGACGACCTCAATGTGATTGCGGTGCACTATCTTCCCGACGCGCGGCAGTTCGGCGTGCTGCCCGACGACGCCTACGCAAACGACGGACAGATCACCAAACAACCGATGCGCGCGATCACGCTGGCGGCGCTGGCGCCGAGGCCGGGGGAGTTGCTCTGGGATGTCGGCGCCGGATCGGGCAGCATCGCGATCGAGTGGTGTCGCAGCGGAGCCGGTTGCCGGGCAGTGGCCTTCGAACGCGACGAACGGCGGCGCAAGCGCATCACCGAGAACGCCGCCGCGTTCGGGGTCGACGTCGACGTGCACTTCGACGCGCCGGACGCGTTCGCCTTCGTACCCGCCCCGGCGGCGATCTTCATCGGCGGCGGGCTCACCCAGGGTGGCCTGCTGGACGCCTGCTACGAGCGGCTGCCGGTCGGCGGCCGGCTGGTGGCCAACGCGGTGACCGCGGAATCGGAGGCGCTCCTGGTGCCGTGGTACTGCCGGCTCGGCGGCGAGCTGCGGCGCTACCAGACCTACCGCGGTGAGCCGCTGGGCGGATACACGGGGTGGCGGCCCGCCTTTCCTGTCACGCAGTGGTCGGTGACCAAGCGATGACCGTCTACTTCATCGGCGCGGGCCCCGGCGCTGCGGATCTGATCACGGTGCGGGGCCAACGGCTGCTGAGCCGTTGCCCGGTCTGCCTGTACGCCGGCTCGATCATGCCCGAAGACCTGCTGGCGCTGTGTCCTTCGGACGCCCGGATCGTCGACACCGGGCCGCTGACGCTGGAGGAGATCGTCACCGAACTCGCCGACGCCGACGCCGCGGGTAAAGACGTGGCGCGGCTGCACTCGGGTGACCCGTCGATCTACAGTGCGCTGGCCGAGCAGTGCCGCCGCCTTGACGCGTTGGGCATCGGCTACGAGATCGTGCCCGGGGTGCCCGCGTTCGCCGCGGCGGCCGCCGCGCTGGGCCGTGAGCTGACGGTTCCCGGTGTCGCCCAAACCGTCACGTTGACCCGGGTGGCGACGCTGTCGACCGCGATGCCGCCGGGCGAGGACCTGCGGACGCTGTCGACGTCGGGTGCGACGCTGGTGCTGCACCTGGCCGCGGCGCAGGTCGACACGATCGTGCCGGAGCTGCTGGCCGGCGGATATCGGCCCGAAACACCCTGCGCGGTAGTGGCGTTCGCCTCCTGGCCGCAACAGCAGGTGGTCCGGTGCACGCTCGGTGAGTTGGCCGAGCGCACGCACGAGACAGGGATCAGCCGCACCGCGGTCATCGTGGTCGGCGACGTGCTCGGCGCCGAAGGGTTCGCCGATAGCTATCTGTACTCGTCGGGTCGGGTGCGCAGGGGGCGGCACTGATGCGAATTCTGTTGCTGGGCGGGACGTCGGAGGCTCGCGCGCTGGCGGCGAAGCTGCATCCCGACGTCGAGGTGATCAGCTCGTTGGCCGGCCGGGTACCCGATCCCGCGCTGCCGGTCGGGCAGGTGCGGATCGGCGGGTTCGGCGGGGTCGAGGGGCTGCGGCGCTGGCTGCGTGACAACACCGTCGACGCCGTCGTCGACGCCACCCATCCGTACGCAGCGACCATGACCGCACACGCCGCCCAGGTGTGCGCCGAACTCGGGGTGCCGCATCTGCTGCTGGCCCGCCCCGCCTGGGATCCCGGTGACGCGATCCTGGTGAATTCGGACACGCAGGCCGCTAAAGCTGTTGCTGACCAAGGCTTTTCGCGAGTTTTCCTGACGACCGGGCGATCCGGTATCGGGGCGTTCGCTCAGCTTGACGCGTGGTTTCTGATCCGTGCCGTCACCCTGCCCGAGGCGGCGGAGCTTCCGCGCAGGCACGAGGTGCTGCTGTCGCGCGGTCCGTACCGCTACGACGACGAGCTGCGGCTGCTGCGTGAGCACCGCATCGACGCGCTGGTGACCAAGAACAGCGGCGGGCAGATGACCCGGCCGAAGCTGGATGCCGCTGCGGCCCTCGGTGTCGTGGTGGTGATGGTCGATCGTCCGCCGCTGCCCGCGGGGGTGAGCACGGTGGACTCCGTCGACGACGCGGCCGCGTGGGTCGGGTCGACGGTCAGGCCGTGATCAGCGCGAGCGTGTCGAGCTCGCGAATGGCCTGACAGCCTCGGCTCAGCATGGTCAGGATCATCTCGTCGCCCCGTTCGGTCGACGAGGCGAACGCATATCCCAGCGCGGTGAGCACGGGGGCCTGTACCGCGCCCAACCGGTAGTCGCGCCAACAGGTGTCGAGGCCGTAGTGCGTGACGCCGTGACCGGTCAGCGCCTCGTGGTAGCGGCGCACCAGGTCTTCTTCGATGGTCGACCGGACCTCGGGGAGCAGGCTGGTCGCGGTGAAGTACGCGAGGTCGCGCGCGGGCAACCCGATCCCGACGGTCTGCCAGTCCACCACGCTGATGCGTTTGTGGTCGGGGTCGAACAGCATGTTGTCCAGTCGGTAGTCCCCATGCATGACCGCGAACCGGTCCGGTTCCGCCATCAGCCACGGGGTCACCAACGCCATTGCGGAGGTGAGGGTTTCGCGGTCTCCGGCGCTCATCGCGTGGCCGAGTTTGTCGATCGTGATCTCGGCGGCCATCCGGCACACCTCACCCATCCCGGCGGCTGCGGCCTCGTCGCCCGGTTTGGGCATCGCGATCCCCGACAGCTGCATCCAGGAGCCGTCGCACCAGGTCGGGCCGTGCAGGCCGGCGAGCGCCTCGACCGCCAACCGGGCCTCCTGCTCGGAGCACCCGGCGATCTGGTCGCCCTGCACCGCGGGCGCCATGTCGGCGAGGATCAGAACGAAATCGGTTCCGTCCTCGGTGATGTCGCTGTGAAAGCAGACGGGGACCGGGATGGCCACTTTGTCGGCGACGTCGGTGTAGAACTCGACCTCCGAGCGGTAGCCGAGCGCGACGCGTTCGCGCACGGCGTCGTCCTGGGCCGGCAGCTTGATCGCGAACGTCTTGGGCAGCGCGGTCTGCTCGGTCGCGTAGGTCACCGTCACCCGGTAGGTGGCGCCGGTCTGGCCGGTGCCGATCGGGGCCACGTCGACGGCCGCCACGTCGACGCCGAGCGTCGTACCGAGCCAGTCGGGCGTTACATTTTCGGGTCCACGTGGAATGCCGGTCACGCGCCGAACATTAACACCTCGCGGCGTGTCAGCCGGTCAGAGCCGTGCCAGCCGCAGCCGCCAGGCCTCGGGCCCGCGTTCGAGGTACTCCACCGCGATCCGGCCCGAGGTGCGCTCGTGCAGCTGGTGCAGCAGCGGGATCGGGTCGTGGTGCGCGACCAGCACCATGCTGGAGCCGACCGGAACCGCGTCGAACGCGCCGAACACCGTGGCATGGCGGATCGAGTGCGGCACCTCGCGCACGTCGAGCACCGGCTCCTCGTCGTCGTGCTCGCAGCCGCACTTGTGCCCGCCCTCGGCGCCGTGGTGTCCGCCGAGCAGTTCGTGCATGCCATCGAGGGCCTCGGCCAGCGACACGTCGGGGTCGGCGGCCACGATGGGCAGGATCCGCTCGTTCTCGTCGACGAGGTGGGCCTCGAACAGCACCCGCAGCGCATCACCGGCCGCCGCGGCACGCACCGGGGACGTCTCGGTGCGGATGCGATCCACCAGGCCGGCGATGATGCGGTGTACGGCGATCATCGCCTCGATCAGCGGCCTGGCCCGCTCCGTGCGGGCGGCGGCCGGGTACAGGCGGTCCTCCTCGGCGGCGGCGTGGGGCAGCAGCTCGCCGGTGAGGAACTGGACTGCGGCCGCGCGCGCGGGCTCGAAGTCGGTGCCGCGCTCGGCGGCGGTCAGCATCGTCTCGGTGAGCGCCTGCAGATGTCCGGCCAGCTCAGCGTGATGGTTCTTGACCGTTTCGGCCGCCTCTGCATCGGCAGACGTGGACGCGACGATCACCTCATTGACGGTCATGGTGTGTTCCTTTCCGCGGTACTGGTCCGACACCCAGCAATTTACTACAATAATTTCCGTGGTAAATAGCGCGTCGCCTTTGGGTCCCGCCCCGGCTCCACCGGCCGCCGGCCAGGTGCCGCTGTCCGGGCAACGGTTGCGGGTGCTCGAGTACGTGCGCGCGCACGCGCCGGTGCGGACCAGCGACGCGGCCGCCACCCTCGGGTTGCACAGCAACACCGTTCGGGAACACCTCGACGCGCTCGTCGACCTCGGCCTCGTCGAGCGTGCCACCGAACCCGCCGTCGGACGCGGGCGGCCGGCCGCGTTGTATCGGCCCTCACCCGCCGACCCCACCCTGCTGGCCCGCGATTACGCGGGCCTCGCCACTGCGCTGGCCGGGCATCTCGCCCGCACCAGCGCCGATCCGGAGCGCGACGCCCGCGCGGCCGGCGTGGAGTGGGGACGCGAGCTGATCGAGGGGTCCGCCCGCTCCGACGGTGACCAGCGAAAGGCCGTGCTCGACGCGTTGACCAGGCTCGGCTTCGCGCCCGAGGACGAAGGTGCCGAGCGGGGGGTGGCCCTGCGCCGCTGTCCGCTGCTCGACGCCGCCCGCCGCTATCCGGCGGTCGTCTGCCAGGTCCACCTCGGCATCGTCGAGGGACTGTTGCAGAGCATCGACGCGCCCACCGGTCCCGGTCTCGATCTGATTCCGTTCGCCGAACCCGGTGCCTGCCGATTGTTCCTGCCGGATCCGGTGGTGAGACCCCGTGACTGAGAACCGAATCCCACCCCGGGCGCTGCTGCTGGTGCCCGGGGGTTTCGCGCTGCTCGCGGGCTTGGACGCCGCGCTGTTGCGCCTCGGGTTGCCCGCGCCGGTCGACACGACCCGGCTGGCCGACGTGCACGGCGTCGTGTTGGTGCTCGGCTTCGTCGGCACGCTGATCGCCGTGGAACGCGCCGTCGCGGCGGGCCGGCGATGGTGTTACGCCGCCCCGGCCCTGTTGGGTCTGGGCGCGATCCTGCTCGTCAGCCCGGCGCCGCGACACCTCGCCGATGTCGCGCTCTTGGCGGGGGCCGCCCTGCTGGTGGCGGTCTACGTGCCGCTGTGGCAACGCAGCTGGGACACGGCCGTGCTGGTGCAGGCCGCGGGGGCGGTGCTGGCGACGGGTGCGGCGCTGCTGTGGGCGGCCGGGCTGCCGGTGTCCGAGCTGCTGGGCTGGTTGGTCGGGTTCCTCATCCTGACCATCGCGGGCGAGCGCCTCGAGCTGGCGCGGGTGGCGATGGCGGGGACGTCCGCAGAACTGTTGCTCGGTGCGGCGACGGCGGCGATGGTGCTCGGGGCGCTGGCGCAACTACTCTGGCCGACAGTCGGTTTCACGTTGCTGGGCGCCGCTGTCCTGGGCATCACCTGCTGGCTCTTTCGGTTCGACGTCGCCAGGCGCACTGTCCACACGACCGGGCTCACCCGCTACACGGCGGTGTGCCTGCTGGCCGGCTACGCGTGGTTGACGGTGCCCGGGCTGGCATGGCTGCTGATCGGCCCGGTGCGCTCGGGTGCCGGCTACGACGCGGTCGTGCACGCGGTGATGCTCGGGTTCGTGCTGTCGATGATCATGGCGCACGCACCGGTCATCCTGCCCGCGGTGTTGCGCCGGCCGCTGCCCTACATCCCGTGGATGTACGGTCCCGTTGTCCTGCTGCACGTTTCGCTGCTGCTGCGGGTCGTCATCGGCGACGGGCGCGACGTGCCGTGGGCGCTACAGGCCGGCGGCGTGCTCAACATCGTGGCCGTGCTCGCCTTCGCCGCGGTCGCCGTCTACTCGGCGTCACGCCGCCGAATCGAGGTGCCCGCATGAACCGCAGTCGGTGGCATCTGCGCGTCGGAGCGATCGTATTCGCCTGGCTGACAGCACTTGTCGCGGTCGCACTGGTACACCGTTCGGTGCCGATCTCCGGCTGGCTGCTGGTCCACCTCCTGGGCCTGGGCGCGGCGGGCAACGCGATCCTGATCTGGAGTCGTCATTTCAGCGATGCCCTGCTGCGTCGGCCGCCCGACCCGTCGCGAGCCGGACAGGCCTGGCGCATCGCGGCGTTCAACGCCGGCGCGGTCGCGGTGGTGACCGGCATGCTCGTCGGCTTCTGGCCCGCGGTGCTGGCCGGTGGTGTCGCGGTGGCCGCCGTCGCGCTGGCCCACGCCGTCACGTTGATCCGGCAACTGCGCGCCGCGCTGCCGTCCCGCTTCGGTGACACCGTGCGCTATTACGTCGCCGCGGCGGCGCTGCTCGCGGTCGGTGCCGGGCTCGGTATCGCGATGGCCAACGCGGGCCTGCCGGGGGCCATCCACGAGCGGATCGTCATCGCCCATGCGGCGATCAACGTGTTCGGGTTCGTCGGGCTTTCGGTGCTCGGCACGCTGGTCACGCTGTGGCCGACGATGCTGCGCACCAGGATGGCCGACGGCGTCGAGGTGGCTGCCCGCCGCGGATTGCCCGCTCTGGTGGGCGGATTGGGTGTGGCGGCGTCGGGAGCGGTGCTCGGGTCGCCGGTGCTGACTGCGGCGGGCGCGCTCGGCTACCTCCTTGCGGCCGGTTATGTGCTGCGCCCCCACCTCGACGAGGTGCGCCGTAAACGGCCCAGCACGTTCGCGACGCTGTCGGTGCTCTGCGGTGTCGTCTGGCTGCTGGGTTCGCTGAGCTACGCCGTCGTCGCCTTCGCCACCGCACCGACCTGGGCTGCGGTGTTGGATCGGGCCGGCTTGCTGACCGCGCCCGTGCTGGCAGGGTTCCTGGTGCAGGTCCTGCTGGGCTCGCTGTCGTATCTGATCACGATCGTGGTCGGCGGGCGCGCCGCCGCGATCGCGGCGACCGCCGAGCTCGAACGCGGTGCGCCGTGGCGGCTGGCGGTGGCCAACTTCGCGCTGCTGCTGTGCGTGGTGCCGACGCCGAGCCTGGTGCGCGTCGCCGCGTCGGTGCTGGTGCTGGTGGCATACGCCGCGTTCCTGCCGCTGCTGGTGCGCGCGGTGTGGCAGGCGCGCAAGTACCGCGACACCCCGTCGACACCGGGACCGCCGCCCTCCGGCCCGCCGGTACGACATCGGCTCGGGGTCGCCGCCGCCGGGCTGGGCGTGGTGGTGCTGACGGCCGCCGCCGCGGTCGCCGTCGACCCGGCCGCCGTCGGAATCGCCGACGTCCCACAGTCATCGGTGGCCGCCACCGGACAGACCACCGAGGTCGAGGTGCACATCGAGGGAATGCGCTACGTGCCCGACGCCATCGAGGTGCCCGCGGGAAACCGGTTGGTGGTCACGCTGGTCAACACCGGGTCCGACCGCCACGATCTGGTGCTGGCCAACGGAACTCGCACCGGCCGCATCGCGCCCGGGGAGACGGCCGTGCTCGACGCCGGCGTGGTCGGGTCCGACCTGGACGGCTGGTGCTCGGTGGCGGGGCACCGCCAGATGGGCATGACCATGGCGGTGCGGGCGGTCGGCGCCGCGGCGCCCGCCACGCATCTCGGCCACCACGACCAGGTGGCCGCCGAATCGTTCACCGCCGACGACGTCGCCCGCAGCCTGGCCGCGCGGCCAGAGGACGGCTTCGCGCCGCACACCGCCGCGCTGGCGGCCGCGGCGCCCCACCACCGCATCACCCTGCCCGTCACCGAGACCGAGCACGAGGTGTCGCCGGGAATCACCCAGCGGCTGTGGACATTCGGCGGCTCGGCGCCGGGCCCGACGTTGCGGGGCAAGGTCGGCGACGTCTTCGAGATCACCCTCGTCAACGACGGCACCATCGGCCATTCGATCGACTTCCACGCCGGGGCGCTGGCCCCCGACGTGCCGATGCGCACCATCCAACCCGGCGAACGCCTGGTCTACCGGTTCACCGCGACCAAGGCGGGGGTGTGGCTGTATCACTGCTCGACGATGCCGATGTCGGTGCACATCGCCAACGGCATGTTCGGCGCGGTGGTCATCGACCCGCCGGACCTGGCGCCGGTCGACCGCGAATATCTGCTCGTGCAGTCCGAGTTCTACCTCGGCCCGCCCGGCGGCGAAGTCGACGCCGCCAAGGTCGCCGCCGACCGACCCGACCTCGTGGTCTTCAACGGCTACGCCAACCAGTACGACCACGCGCCACTGACCGCGGCCGTGGGGGAGCGGGTGCGGATCTGGGTGCTGGCCGCAGGGCCCAACCGCGGCACTTCCTTTCACGTCGTCGGCGGGCAGTTCGACACCGTATGGGCAGAAGGCGACTACCGGCTGCGGCCCGGTCCCGGCGGCGCGCAGACGCTCGGATTGTCAGCGGCCCAAGGCGGATTCGTCGAGCTGGGCTTCGACGAGCCCGGGCACTACCCGTTCGTGACCCACGCGATGGTCGACGCCGAACGCGGCGCGCACGGAATCATCACGGTGGCCCCTGCCGAGGGGTAGCGCGCCACCCGCCGAAACTGCGCACAGATCGCGATTTCCGCTCGATTCGCGATCTGTGCGCAGTCTCGACGGCGGAACGGGCCTCAGGAGGGGTAGCGGCGCGGGGTGAACACCCGGTCGCCGTACCACTGGGTCTGCGACGACCCGATGATCAACAGGCAGCGCATGTCGACGTCGGCCGGGTTCAGGTCGGCCAGCCGCACCACTTTGACCTGTTCGGCCGGCCCGGACACGTCGCGGCCGATCACCACTGGGGTGCCGGGATCGCGGTGCTCGAGCAGCAGATCGCGCATCGCGCCGACCTGCCAAACGCGGCTCTTCGAGGCCGGGTTGTAGACGGCCAGCACCAGGTCGGCCGCGGCCGCGGCGGTCAACCGCGCAGCGATCACCTCCCACGGCTTAAGCCGGTCCGACAGCGAGATCACCGCGTAGTCGTGGCCCAGCGGCGCACCCACGCGGCTGGCCACCGCCTGGGCGGCCGTCATCGCCGGGATCACGCGCACCTCGACGCCCGGCCACTGCTTGGCCTCCTCCAGCACGGCGGTCGCCATCGCGAACACCCCTGGATCCCCCGAGGACACCACCGCGACCGCGCGGCCCTGCTCGGCCAGCGTGCAGGCCAGCCGCGCGCGGGCCGGTTCGTCGGTGTTGTCGCTGGGATGGCGACGCTGACCCTCCCGGGACCCCACGCGGTCCAGGTAGGGGCCGTAGCCGATGAGGTCGGTGGCCGCGGCGAGCTCGCGGCGGCTCTGCGGCGTCATCCAGTCGCTGTCGCCGGGGCCCAGGCCGACGACGGCGACGCTGCCAATGCTCTGGGTGCCCCGCGGCCGGCCCGGCAGCATCGCCAGCGAGAAGTACGGCACGGTGTCGTCGTCGACCTGGTCGGCGCCGAGCACCCGCTGACGGGCGGTGCTGGCCCGCTCGACGTAGAACGCCTCATCCAACCGCCCAGCCGCCGAAAGCGCTTCGCGCACCGCGGGATACGAGCGACCCAGCTTGAGCACCACGGCCGCATCGGTGTCGGCGAGACGACGCGTGAGCTCGTTGACGCCCAGCGTTCCCGGCAGGATCGAGAGCACCTCGTCGCCCTGCACCAGCGGCGTGCCGGTGGCCGCGGACGCGGCGCTCACCGACGTCACGCCGGGCACGATCTCGGCGTCGAACCGCTGCGTGAGCCGGGTGTGCATGTGCATGTAGGAGCTGTAGAACAGCGGATCGCCCTCGGCGAGCAGGGCTACGTCGCGGCCCGCCTCCAGGTGGGCGGCGATCCGGTCGGCGGCCTCGCGGTAGAAGTCCTCCATCGCGCCGGCGTATCCGCCGGGATGATCGGTCGTCTCGGTGGTCACCGGGTAGACCAGATGCTCCTCGATCTGGCCCGGCCGCAGATACGGTTCGGCGATGCCGCGCGCGATGCTGCGGCCGTGTCGCGCGCTGTGATAGGCGACGACGTCGGCCTCGCTGATCACCCGCGCGGCCTTGACCGTGACCAGTTCGGGGTCGCCGGGCCCGAGCCCGACGCCCCACAGCCTCCCGGGAACTTCGCTCATTCTTCTTCGGTGGCGATCGCGTTCACGGCCGCGGCGGCCATCGCGCTGCCGCCGCGCCGACCCGTCACGACGAGATAGGACATCCCGCGCGGGTGGTCGATGAGTTCCTGCTTGGACTGTGCCGACCCGACGAAACCGACCGGACCGCCCAGCACCGCCGCCGGGGTGGGCGCGCCGTCGTCGAGGAGCTCGAGCAGCCGGAACAACGCGGTCGGCGCGTTGCCGATGGCCAGCACGGCACCGCCGAGGCGGTCGGCCCACAGGTCCACCGCGGCGGCCGAGCGGGTGGTGCCGACCCGGGCCGCCAGCTCGCGCGCGCCGGGGTCGGCGACCAGCGAGACCACCTCGTTGTCGGCGGGCAGCCGGGATTTCGTGATGCCGGCGGCCACCATCGACGAGTCGCACAGCACCGGTGCGCCCGCGGCGAGCGCGGCGTGGGCCTTGGCGACCACACCGTCGCTGTAGGCGACATGCTCGGCGACGTCGACCTGACCGCACGTGTGGATCAGCCGCACGACCACCCTGGCGACGTCGGCGGGGAAGCGCGCCAGGTCGGCCTCGGCGCGGATGGTCGCAAACGACTGCCGGTAGATCTCGGCGGCGTCGCGAATGTAGTCGAGCACCCGCTCACCCTACGGTGACGGGGTGCGCGGCCGATATCCGTCTCCGGTGGCCACCAGCACCTCGCCGACCCCCGGGCTGCCGCAGGCGCGGTCGCAACCGACGAAGTGGCGGTGAGTGGCGGCGGGACCGGCGGCCGCCGCGGCCGCGGCGTCGGCGCGCACGTCGGCGGCCGAGTGCGCACAGCCGGGGCTGCCGGTGCATGCGCTGACCGACAGCCACGGCGACTGGTCGTCGAACACCAGCCCCATCGGGGCGAGCACGCGCAGCGCGGTGTCGGCCCGTGCTTCGTCGAGGTCGAAGACCAGCACCGACCGCCACGGGGTGATCGCGATCGGCGCGTCGATGGCGGCCAGGAACTCAGCCGTGCGCGCCGGCAGCACGCCCAGCGGCACCGCGGCACCCAACGCGATGCGGCCGTCGCGCTGCTCGATCCAGCCGACGGGCGGGCGGGTGACCGGTTCCCACGTCGCACCGGGGGGAGCGGTCACCGCGAGACCGGTGACCAGCTGGGTGGGTTCATCCAGTTCGGCGATGCGCCAGGCGTTTTCGCGAATGTCGGCGAAGCGTTGCGCGACGTCGATCAAGGTCGGCACCACCTGCGGCAGCGGAAGCCGAACCCCGGTGTCGCGGCCGGCCAGCAGCAACGCCGCCGAATCGCCGTCGACGTGCACACCGGCGTCGGCGGACAGCCCGGAGATGTCACCGCGGCCGTCGTCGATGCCGAACAGAAACCGGCCCGGCAGCGCCGCCAGCGCGGGCCGCGCCCGGATCGCCTCGTCGAGTTCGGTGACCAGCGCGCGGATGTCGGATGTTGCCGAAACCCGGCCCGACAGCGGCGAGGCGACGATGTTGCGGACACGCTCATGCGTCGGCGACGGCAGCAGCCCGGCCGCCGCCACCGCATCGGCGACCGCGGCGGTCGCGTCGTCGTCCGTGATGCCGCGAATCTGGATGTTGGCCCGCGACGTGAGTTCCAAAGTGGCAGAACCCCACCGCGTGGCCGCGGTCGCCAGCGCCTGCAGCTGCGCCGCCGTGATCGCTCCGCCGGGCAGCCGGACCCGGGCCAGGGCTCCATCGGCGGCGCGGTGCACGTGCAAGGCGCCCGGGCAGGCGTCGTGCTCGCGGGTTCTGGCCATGGGCTCACGGTACGCCGACGAAGTTCCCGCACCGTCGCTCGATGGGGCCAACACAGGTAGTCGACTACGCGTGACCGGTGCGTGCGTGCGGTCAAGACTTTCTCTCATCACGGCTCGGCGCCATGTCGGGCCAACACGGTGGAGAGAATGAAATGAGCAGTACGTCAACGCGATTGAGCCCGTCGACCACACCAATTGAGGCGCCCGCCGCAGAGCCGGTGCTGGTCACCGAGCACGAGGTGGCCGTTGCCACCGCGGCCGCGCGAGCCGGGCGGCCCACGAAGAAGCAGAAGCCGGTGCTGCGGCGCCATCCCAAGCGGCATGCCTTCCTCGAAAGGGCTCTCATGGCACGCGAGATGGACCGCCTGTGACGGCGGCCACAACGCGTAGGCCAATGATCTGTACCACACAAGCTGGTCACAAGCGCCGGTCCAGGCCGTAGCTTCAGCACTACTGAACCCATGTACAACAGGTGCATGTCACGGAAGGAACAACGATGTTCGAACTTTTGCTTTTCGGTGCCCTTCTGATCGTCCTCGTCGCCGCGCTGGGTCTGCCGTACCCGCAGAGCACCTTCGGTCGCTGGCACCGCCGCTGACCCGATTCGGGGATGGGGTAGTAATGGTGGGTGGCTCAGCCCCTGCGTAACCCCACCGTTCTCGTCCTGTCCACCTCTGACACCGACCTGATCACCGCCCGCGCCAGCGGCGCTGCGTATCGATGGGCGAACCCGTCCCGGCTGGTCGACGGCGAACTGGAGCAGTTGCTCGGCGCGGCCGATATCGCGGTCGTCCGGATCCTGGGCGGCTACCGCGCGTGGCAGGACGGCATCGACACGGTGGTGGCCAGCGGGCTGCCGACGGTGGTGGTCAGCGGGGAACAGACCCCGGACGCCGAGCTCATGGAGCACTCCACCACTCCAGCCGGGGTCGCGCTGCAATCGCATCTGTATCTCGCGCACGGCGGGGTGGACAACCTGCGTCAGCTGCACGCGTTCCTGTGCGACACGCTGCTGATGACCGGCTACGGTTTCGCGCCGCCGGTCACGACCCCGAACTGGGGGGTCATCGAGCGCCCGGCCCGAAATCCCGACGGGCCCACCGTCGCGGTGCTCTACTACCGCGCTCAGCATTTGGCAGGCAACACGGCGTATGTGGACGCGCTGTGCGACGCCATCGAGGGCGCCGGCGGGCGGGCGCTGCCGGTGTTCTGCGCGTCGCTGCGCACGGCCGACGCCGGACTGCTCGACGTGCTCGGCACGGCCGACGCGATGGTGACGACCGTGCTCGCCGCGGGCGGTGCCACCCCGGCCGCCGTCACGGCCGGCGGCGAGGATGACACCTGGAACGTCGCGCACCTGGCGGCCCTCGACATCCCGATCCTGCAGGGCCTGTGCCTGACCAGCTCGCGGGCGCAGTGGCAGGGCAACGACGACGGCCTCTCGCCGCTCGACGTCGCCAGCCAGGTCGCCGTGCCGGAGTTCGACGGGCGCATCATCACCGTTCCGTTCTCGTTCAAGGAGATCGACGACGAAGGATTGATCTCCTATGTCGCCGACCCCGAGCGGTGCGCCCGGGTGGCCGGGCTCGCGGTGCGTCACGCCCGGCTGCGGTCCATCCCGCCCGCGCAGAAGCGGGTGGCGGTGGTGTTCTCGGCCTATCCCACCAAGCACGCCCGCATCGGCAACGCCGTTGGCCTCGACACGCCGGCCAGCGCGGTGGCGCTGCTGCGGGCGATGCGCGACGCCGGATATGTGATCGGCGAGATGGACGCACCCGGAGACCTCGGCACGATCATCGCCTCCGGCGATGGTGACGCGCTGATCCACGCGCTGATCGAACGCGGCGGCCAGGACCCCGACTGGCTCAGCGCGGGCCAGCTCGAAGGCAACCCGATCCGGTTGTCCGCCAAGGACTATCGGGCCTGGTTCGACACGCTGCCCGCGGAGTTCAAAGATGCGGTGACTGCGCAGTGGGGCCCACCGCCCGGCGAAGTGTTCGTCGACCGCAGCCAAGATCCCGACGGAGAGATCGTCATCGCGGCCTGGCAGGCGGGCAACGTGGTGCTGATGGTGCAGCCGCCACGCGGGTTCGGCGAAAACCCGGTGGCCATCTACCACGACCCGGACCTGCCGCCGAGCCACCACTACCTGGCCGCCTACCACTGGATCGGCGCCGTCTTCGGCGCGGACGCGATCGTGCACCTCGGCAAGCACGGCAACCTGGAGTGGCTGCCGGGCAAGACCCTCGGGATGTCGGCGGCCTGCGCCTCCGACGCCGCGCTGGGCAACCTGCCGCTGATCTACCCGTTTCTGGTCAACGACCCCGGCGAGGGCACGCAGGCCAAGCGCCGTGCGCACGCGACGCTCGTCGACCACCTGATCCCGCCCATGGCCAGGGCCGAAACCTACGGCGACATCGCACGTTTGGAGCAGTTGCTCGACGAACACGCCAACATCGCCGCGCTCGACCCCGCCAAGCTGCCCGCGATCCGCCAGCAGATCTGGACGCTGATGCGGGCCGCGAAGATGGATCACGATCTGGGCCTCGAGGACCGGCCCGACGAGGACTCCTTCGACGACATGCTGTTGCACGTCGACGGCTGGCTGTGCGAGATCAAGGACGTCCAGATCCGCGACGGCCTGCACATCCTCGGTGAAACACCAACGGGCGAAGCCGAACTCGACCTTGTGCTGGCGGTGCTGCGGGCACGACAGCTGTTCGGAGGGGAGCAGGTGGTGCCCGGGCTGCGCGAGGCGCTGGGCTTGTCCGAGGACGGCAGCGACGAGCGGGCTGCGATCGACTGGGCTGAGGCGCAAGCACGCGAACTCGTCGCGGCGCTGCAGTCAACCGGCTGGAATCCCGACGCGGTCGACACGTTGACCGACAACGCCGACGTCGCGGCGGTGCTGCGGTTCGCCGCGACCGAGGTGGTGCCGCGGATGGCGGGCACCGCCCGCGAAATCGACCAGGTCCTGCGCGCGTTGGACGGCCGGTTCATCGCGTCGGGCCCATCGGGTTCTCCGTTGCGGGGGCTGGTCAACGTGCTGCCTACCGGCCGCAACTTCTACTCCGTCGACCCCAAGGCGGTCCCGTCCCGGCTGGCGTGGGAAACCGGTGTGGCGATGGCCGATTCGCTGCTGGCACGCTACCGCCAGGACTACGGGCAGTGGCCGCAATCGGTGGGGTTGTCGGTCTGGGGCACCTCGGCGATGCGCACCGCCGGTGACGACATCGCCGAAGTGCTTGCGCTGCTGGGTGTTCGCCCGATGTGGGACGAGGCGTCGCGTCGCGTGGTGAATCTCGAACCCATCCCGCTGGCTGAGCTCGGCAGGCCGCGCATCGACGTCACGGTGCGGATCTCCGGCTTCTTCCGGGACGCCTTCCCGCACGTCGTCACCATGCTCGACGACGCCGTGGCCCTGGTCGCCGGCCTCGACGAGCCCGCCGAGGACAACTACGTGCGAGCCCACGCCCAAGTTGACCTCGCCGAGCACGGAGACCAACGCCGCGCGACCACAAGGATCTTCGGCTCCAAACCCGGAACCTACGGCGCCGGGCTGCTGCAGCTGATCGACAGCCGCAATTGGCGCGACGACGCCGACCTGGCCCAGGTGTACACCGCGTGGGGCGGGTTCGCCTACGGGCGTGGTCTGGACGGCGCGCCTGCCGCCGACGACATGAGCCGGCAGTATCGCCGGATCGCGGTGGCCGCCAAGAACACCGACACCCGCGAACACGACATCGCCGACTCCGACGACTACTTCCAGTACCACGGCGGGATGGTCGCCACCGTTCGCGCGCTGACCGGCAAGGATCCTGCCGCCTACATCGGCGACAACACCCGTCCCGACGCGGTACGCACCCGCACGCTCTCCGAGGAGACCACCCGGGTGTTCCGGGCCCGCGTGGTCAACCCGCGCTGGATGAACGCGATGCGACGGCACGGCTACAAGGGCGCGTTCGAGATGGCCGCCACCGTCGACTACCTGTTCGGTTACGACGCGACCGCGGGCGTGATGGCGGATTGGATGTACGAGCAGCTCACCGCCGAGTACGTGCTGAGCGAGGAGAACCGCAAGTTCATGGCCGAATCCAACCCGTGGGCGCTGCACGGGATGGCCGAGCGGTTGTTGGAGGCCGTCGACCGCGGCATGTGGGCGCAACCCGACGCGGCCACGCTGGAGGGCCTGCGGCAGGTGCTGCTCGAAACCGAGGGTGAACTCGAAGGCTGAGGCACCCCCGCGCGGCCAGTAAGTTGGATGACGTGTCTGTCACGTTTGCCGATGTCGCGAAATCCGAATACATCCTGCTGACCACGTTCACCAAAGACGGCAGACCCAAGCCGACCCCGGTGTGGGCGGCGCCCGACGGCGACCGACTGCTCGTCATCACGCAGGAAAAGTCGTGGAAGGTCAAGCGGATCCGCAACACCCCGCGGGTGACCATCGCGCCGTGCGACATGCGCGGCAACCCGAAAGGCGAGGCGGTCGAAGCCGTGGCGGCCATCCTGGACAAGTCGGCCAACGGCGCGACCTACGACGCGATCGGCAAGCGCTACGGGCTGCTCGGCAAGACGTTCAACTTCTTTTCCAAGCTGCGCGGCGGAATGAAGAACAACGTGACGGTCGAACTGAAGGCGGCGTGAGGATGGCCGACACCTTCGGCATCGAGGTCGCGCCGGCCTAAGCCGTCAGATGCTCGGCGAAGAACGCGAACACGCGTCGCCACGCGTCTTCGGTGGCCGCCTCGTTGTAACCGAAACCGGTGATCCGCATCAGCGGCTGACCGGGCAGTTTGTTGGCGAAGCTGTGCCCGACATCCGGATACACCTTGATGTCGGCGGGGATGTTCTTGGCCGCCACGACCTCGCGCAGCCGCGCCGGCGCCCCGATGCCGAGCGGATCGCGCCTGCCGAAGCTGGCCACGATCGGACACGCCCCGTCAAGGGTTTCGCTGAGGTTACGCGGCAGCGGTGTGCCGTAGAACGGGGCAGAGGCCCCAAAACCCTTGGGGGAGAGGACCAGTGCGAACTGGCCGCCCATGCAGAAGCCGGCGATCCCGACCGCGCCGGTGCACTGCGGCATGGACTTCAGATGGTCGCGGGCGGCCAGGATGTCGTCGAGCGCGCGGCCGCGCTGGGTCATCAGCTCCCGGAACACCCGGGTCACGCAACGCGCCCGGCCACCGCGCGAATACAGGTTCGGGGTGACGGCGAGGTAGCCGGCCGCCGCGATCCGCGCCGAGATCGCCTCGTTGTCTGGTCCGTATCCGATCGCGTCGTGCACCACCACGACCCCGGGCCACGGCCCGTCACCGTCGGGAACACCGAGCAGCGCGTCGATCGGGCCGTCGGGCGTTGCGATCTTGATCTTCGTCACGTCGCCAATCTACGGAACCAGACCGCCCGCTTCCGACGTTGCACCTATATGGCGATGCGGCTGTTTCTGTTGTACGTGGTTGTCGAGATCGCGGTGATTGTGGCGCTGACCGCGGCCATCGGCTTCGGCTGGACCCTTCTGCTGCTGGTCGCGGGCTTCACCGCGGGTCTCGTGCTGGCCGGCTCCCAGCTGCGAAGCCACCTGCGTCGGCTGCGGTCCGGCCTCACCGCCGCCGCCGTGCCGGAGGCGGCCACCGACAGCCTGCTCGTCGCGCTGGGCACCGTGCTGGTCGTCATGCCCGGGCTGGCCAGCTCGGTCCTCGGCGCGCTGTTGCTGATTCCGCTCACCAGGCGGGCCGCCCGACCCCTGGCCGCCGCGCTGGCCGCACGCCGAATGCCGCTGGTCACGATCGGGGCCGCGGGGTGGGGATACACCGCACGGCGGCGTGATGATTACATCGACGGCGAGGTGATCGACGTGGTAGACACCGATCCGCACGCTGTGGAGCGCAAGCCCGAATAAGTGACCCACCTGCTGCTCAACGGGCGGGTGTACAGCCCCGCCATGCCCGACGCCACCGCGCTCGCGGTGCGCGACGGCGTGATCGCGTGGCTGGGCAGTGACGACGTGGGCCGCGCCCAGTTTCCCGATGCCCGGATCACCGACCTGGACGGCGCCTTCGTCGCGCCCGCGTTCGTCGACAGCCACGTTCACCTCACCGCCACCGGCCTGGCGCTGATCGGGATCGACCTGCGGGCCGCCACGTCGCTGCAACACTGCCTGCAGCTGCTCGCCGACCACGCCCGCGCCCAGCCCGACGGGGTGATCTGGGCACACGGCTGGGACGAGACCGGCTGGCCCGAGGGTCGACCACCCAGCACCGACGACGTCGACGCCGCAGTCGGCGACCGGCCCGCCTACCTCGCCCGCGTCGACGTGCACTCCGCAGCGGCGTCCAGCGCGTTGCGCCGGCTCGCTCCCGGCCTGCCCGACGCGCCCGGGTATGCCGCGCAGCACCCGGTCAGCGGCGACGCACATCACCGCGTGCGCGCCGTCGCCCGCGGCCTGCTGACTTCCGCGCAGCGGCGCAAGGCCCGCGAGGCCGCTTTGGACAGCGCGGCCGCGCTGGGCCTCGTCGCGGTGCACGAATGCGCGGGCCCCGACATCGGCGGCCTGGACGACTGGGACGAGATCCGGGGCATCGAGCACGGCGTGGACATCGTCGGGTACTGGGGCGAACCGGTCGACGACGCACAACGGGCCCGCGCGCTGATCGAGCGCACCGGCGCCCGCGGCCTGGCCGGTGATCTGTTCGTCGACGGCGCGATCGGCTCCCGGACGGCTTGGCTGCACCATCCCTACCGTGACGACGAGAACTGCTGTGGTAACAGCTATCTCGATGCCGAAGCGATAAGCAGCCATCTGCACGCCTGCACCGAAGCCGGCATCACCGCCGGCTTTCACGTCATCGGCGACGCGGCCGTCACCGCCGCCGTCGACGCGCTCGAACGCGTCGTCGACACCTTCGGGGCGCCCGCGGTGGCCAGATGCGGGCATCGGCTCGAACACCTCGAGATGGTCACCGCCGAGCAGGCCCGCAGGCTCGGCGCGTGGGGCGTGTTCGCCAGCGTGCAGCCGAGTTTCGACTCGCTGTGGGGCGGCGACGACGGCATGTACGCCCAGCGGCTGGGGCCGGAGCGAGCCAAGACGCTCAATCCGTTCGCGCTGTTAGCATCCCAAGGCGTGCCCCTCGCCTTCGGCTCCGACAGCCCTGTCACCGGCATGAACCCCTGGGAGACGGTGCGCGCGGCAACTCAACACCGCACCCCCGGCAGCGCGCTGTCCGCCCGCGCGGCCTTTGCCGCGGCCACCCGCGGCGCGTGGCGGGCCGCGGGGGTGCGCGACGGGATCACCGGCAGCTTGGTGCCGGGCGCCGTCGCGTCGTATGCGGTGTGGGAGATCGACGAGCTCGAAGTGCACGCCCCGGACGACGCGGTGCAACGCTGGTCGACAGATCAGCGCTCACGGGTTCCCGCGCTGCCGCGCCTCGATCGCGAACTGCCTCGCTGCCGACAGACGGTCCATCGTGGTGTCGCCATCCATGGTTGACCTGTCGAAATGGCGCGCGCGGGGCAAGCGGTTCGGTCGGGCGGTGCTGGCGCGGCTACCGCAGCTGACGGTCGCGATCGGCGCGGGCGTGCTGCTGTGCCTGAGCTTCCCGCCCTTCGGCTGGTGGTATCTCGCGGTTGTCGCGTTCGGGTCGCTGGCATGGGTGCTGACCCGTCAAAGCACAACGACCGCAGGTGGATTCGGCTACGGGTTCATCTTCGGGGCGGCCTTCTACCTGCCGCTGCTGCCCTGGATCAGCGGGCTGGTCGGCGTGGTCCCGTGGATCGCGCTGTCGCTCGTGCAGGCGCTGTTCCCGGCGGTGTTCGGCGCGCTGGCGGTGGTGATCCGGCGGCTGCCGGGCTGGCCGCTGTGGTTCGCGGGACTTTGGACCGCCCAGGAGTGGCTCAAGTCCACCGTGCCGTTCGGCGGATTCCCCTGGGGGGTCGTAGCTTTCAGCCAGACTGAGGCGCCGCTGTTACCGCTGGCGCGAATCGGCGGGGCGCCGCTGCTGACGTTCGCAGTCGTGCTGGCCGGGTTCAGCTTCGCCGCAATCGTTTTCGAAGTGGTGCAGTGGTGGCGGCGCGAAGACGCACAACAGGCAGGCCCGCCCGCGGTGGTGCTGCCCGGGGTGTGCATCGCCGTCGTACTGCTGGCCACCGCGCTGGCGGCGCCGCAGGTGCGCCAGTCCGGTGCGGGCGCACAAGACGATCAGCCGGTCACCGTGGCCGTCGTGCAGGGCAACGTGCCACGCCTCGGGTTGGACTTCAACGCCCAGCGACGCGCGGTGCTCGACAACCACGTCCGCGAGACGATGCGGCTGGCCGACGATGTGCGCGCCGGACGAGCACCGCAGCCGATGTTCGTGGTCTGGCCGGAGAACTCGTCTGACATCGACCCGCTGAAGAACCCCGACGCCAACAAGCTGATCTCGAGCACCGCGGCCGCCGTCAACGCCCCGATCCTGGTCGGCGGGGTGGTGGCGGCACCCGATCACACCCCCGACAATCCGCTGTCGACGAACTCGGTGATCGTGTGGAACCCCGACGACGGGCCTGCGGATCGCCACGACAAGAAGATCGTGCAGCCGTTCGGCGAGTACCTGCCGTGGCGCCGCTTCTTCAGCCATCTGTCGCCGTATGCCGACCGCGCCGGCTACTTCATTCCCGGCGACGGCGACGGGGTGGTGAAGGCCGCGGGCGTGCCGGTCGGTGTGGCGACCTGCTGGGAGGTGATCTTCGACCGCGCACCTCGCGAGTCGGTGCGCAACGGTGCGCAACTGCTGGTCGTGCCGTCCAACAACGCCACGTTCGACGAGGCGATGAGCGAGCAGCAGCTAGCGTTCGGCCGGCTGCGCGCGGTCGAGCACGACCGCTACACGCTGGTCGCGGGGACCACCGGGATCAGCGCGGTGGTGGCACCCGACGGGCGTGAGCTGGCTCGCACCCAGTTCTTCGAACCGGCCTACCTCGACACCGCGGTGCGGCTGAAGACGCAGCTCACGGTCGCCACACAGTGGGGGCCGGTGATCGCGGGCCTGCTCGTGGCCGTCGGCGCGGCCGGTCTGATCACTGCGATGCTGCACAATTGGAGCTCTGCACGTCGTCGACATCGCGGCGACCAAGAAAGAGGAGCCTCATGACGACGGGCCGGGACCCGGCGGAACGCCCAAGCCAGCGCACGCTGGTCATCATCCCCACCTACAACGAGCGGGAGAACCTGCCGCTGATCGTCGGGCGGGTGCGGAAAGCGTGCCCCCACGTGCACATCTTGATCGTCGACGACGGCAGCCCCGACGGCACCGGCGACCTGGCCGACGAGCTGGCGCTGGCCGACCCCGACCAGGTGCACGTCATGCACCGTACCGCCAAAGGCGGCCTCGGCGCGGCCTACCTGGCGGGCTTCGAATGGGGGCTGAGCCGCGAATACTCGGTCCTGGTCGAGATGGACGCCGACGGCAGCCACCCACCCGAGCAGCTGCACCGGCTGCTCGACGCCATCGACGCCGGGGCCGACCTGGTCATCGGTTCGCGCTACGTGCCCGGGGGAGAGGTCCGCAACTGGCCGAAGCGCAGGCTGGTGCTCTCGCGCACCGCCAACGGGTACTCACGCATCCTGCTCGGGGTGGACATCCACGACATCACCGCCGGCTATCGCGCCTACCGGCGCGAGGTGCTGGAGAAGATCGAACTCAACGCCGTCGAGTCGAAGGGTTACTGCTTCCAGATCGACCTGACCTGGCGCACCATCAACAACGGCTTCGTCGTCGTCGAGGTGCCGATCACCTTCACCGAGCGTGAATTCGGGCAGTCCAAGATGAGCGGATCCAACATCCGCGAAGCGCTGTTCAAGGTCGCGGAATGGGGTATCCGCGGGCGCTTCGACCGCGCCCGCGGCGTCGGCATCACACGCTAGCTGCTGCCGCGGCGGCGAGCCTTGATGATGTCGAGGCGCTCCTTGAGCAGCTCCTCGAGTTCCTCGATGGAACGACGCTCGAGCAGCATGTCCCAGTGGGTACGCGGCGGCTTGACCTTCTTCGGCTCCGGCGCTTCACCCTCGATCAGGGTGCCCTCCATGCCGTTGCGGCACAGCCAGGTGTGAGGAATCTCGGCGTCGTCGGCGAACGGGACGTCAAACTCCTCACCGTTCTCGGTGCGATACCGGGCGACCTGACGCGGCGCCAAGTCGTGGTTGCGGTCGGTCTCGTAGCTCACGGCTCCGAGGCGACTGCCTCTCAAGACACGATCAGCCATCGTCAAACACTCCTCAATAACCCTGGTTGCGTCCGGATACACAACGCGGCAACACACCACGTAGTTCCCGACTCGACCGCTGATGATACCGGGATCGGCGGGTCTCTACGTTTACAGTCAGGTTCCGTGGCACGGCGTTTACGTCCCCAATCCTGTCGCTGGTGCGGCCGTGAAGTCCCTAATACCGGCCTCGGCAGACGCCGGCAGTACTGCCGGCAGTCGTGTCGGCAACGCGCCTATGAACAACGCACGCTGGTCAAGGGCACATCCCTGGCGCCCGACGCGGTCGTGCTCACCGCCGAAGAGGCCTCCGAGCTCGCCGACCGGGTGTATCAGTTCAGGTGTGCCGCCGAGGATGTCGCGACCGCCGTCGAAGAGGGCGCCGACGGCGACGAGCTGCGCGAACTGTGCGAGGCGCTGTTGACGGCCGCCAAGGCCGCCGACGGATGGCGTTAGCCACCCGCCTCGTTGGCGACTGTGCGGTTTCATACGTGACACGCGCTGGCCAACGGATGAATATGCACAATCGCGCCCGTAGAAGCGCCCAGCGGGCAAGGTGAGTTTGTGAACGACTGGTTCGAGCGCAGCCCGTTCGTCGGGTTTGTTCCGTGGATCATCTACTGGGTCGTTGCCGACGGGCCGAGCACCTGGTTGTACGGCGCGCTGTGTGCGGTGATCACCGCGCTGATCCTGGGCATCTCGTACGGTTTCGGCGGCCCACGGATGCTGGACATCGTCACCCTGGTGTTCTTCGTCGCGACGACGGTGGCCGGCCTCGTCCTTGGCGCCGTGGACCGCGACTGGATGGACACCTACGCCACCACGTTGTCGGCCGGGACGTTGGCCGCGATGTCGTTGATCTCGCTGGCGTTCGTTCCGTTCACCCAGCAGTACGCGCCGGCTTCAGCGCCCCGGGAAGAGTGGGAGAAGACGGCGTTTCGGCGCACGAACCAGGTACTCACGCTGATGTGGGCGTTGGTGTTCGCCCTGATCGCGGTGTTGGGCTACGTCGCCGTCGCCGCACCGTCAACAGTGCACTGGACCAAAGCGGTGATCCCGGTGGTGGTGGTCGTCGGGGCGGTGGGCATGACACACATCTACCCGGAGCGGGCGCGCTCCGCCGCCCGGCTCAGCAGCTGAACATCTGACCGACCTGCGGGGGTGCGGTCGCCGGCCGCAGACATCCGAATGGTTCGATGCCCGCGTCGCTGAACCGGACCGCCGACTGGTGCGCGTAGTTGGCGCAGAACAGCCCGACAGTGTCGGCGCGGCAACGATAGTCGCCGAACTCGAGCACCTGACCGTAGGGCAGTTCCGGGCCCACCCCGGCCGTGAAGCGTCCCGGGTCACCGTGCACGGAACCGACGGTGACGGTGGCGCCGTCGTAGTCGACCCAACCGCCCTTCCACTCGCCGTACGCGTCGGCGGGCCGCGGCGGCGGGTCGGCCAGATCGACCAGGCAGGCCAGCGCGCCGTCGCTGTTCTGGGAATCGGTCATGCACTGCGACGTGCTCGACGGCGTCCGGAACGCCACGTCGTCGCCGAGTTCGGTGGTGACGCCGTCGCGGAACGCGACGTTGTACTGGGCGGCGTCGGCCGGGTCGCCCGCCTCGATCCAGGCGATGACATCGTCGACGGGGGCGCCGGCCTGGGGAGGCTGGGCGGGATTCGTCGTGGTCGGCGGCGTCGTGGTGGCGCGGCTCGGGCTCGGCGGAATCGGCTCGATCCGTTCGGCCTCGCCGCCCACCGACTGGGAACACCCCGTTAGCAGCACCAAGACCGCGACCAGCCCAGCCATTCGCATACCGGCCAGGTTAGCGGTCCGACACGTGATGACCGGCCAGGCACGACGGCGGGCGCGCATTCGCTACCGTCGGGTGATGCACGAACACACCGTCCGCGCAAAGATCGACGCCGGCATCGTCGAAGGCTTCACCCGCGACGGAGTGAACCGGTGGCGTGGCATTCCCTACGCCCGCCCGCCGGTAGGGCCGCTGCGGCTGCGTGCGCCGCGACCCGTCCAGCCGTGGCGCGGCGTGCGGTACTGCCACGGTTACGGCAGCGCAGCGCCGCAGCGACGCATGTACACCATGCTGGCACCGGGCAAATACCAGCCGATGAGCGAGGACTGTTTGACGCTCAACGTCGTCACGCCCAAGAGGCCGGCCGAGGCGCCGCTTCCGGTTTTGTTCTTCATCCACGGCGGCGGCTACTTCATGGGCACCTCGGCCACCCCGATCTACGACGGCGCCGCGCTGGCCCGCAACGGCTGCGTCTACGTCTCGGTGAACTACCGCCTCGGCGCGCTGGGCTGCCTGGACCTGTCGTC
The DNA here is from genome assembly GCF_010725725.1 of Mycolicibacterium pulveris. NCBI lineage: Bacteria > Bacillati > Actinomycetota > Actinomycetes > Mycobacteriales > Mycobacteriaceae > Mycobacterium > Mycolicibacterium pulveris. The sequence goes on from NZ_AP022599.1 coordinate 4,629,340, forward strand.
GTTGTCCAACGACCAGTTCACCTTCGATGACAACCTCTACCTGCGTGACCTCGTGATGGCGCTGCGTTGGGTGCGTGACAACATCGCGGTCTTCGGCGGTGACCCCGACAACGTGACGATCTTCGGGGAGAGCGCCGGCGCACACGCCGTCGCCACCCTGCTGGCGGTTCCGGAGGCCAAAGATCTTTTCGCCCAGGCGATCTCGGAAAGCCCGGCGGCGGGGATGGTGCGCACCAGAGAGGTCGCGGCGCAGTACGCCGAGCGGTTCGCCGCGCTGCTCGGCGCGCGGCCATCAGGCGGCGCCAACGCGGTGATGGCGGCACGCCCGGCCGAGCTGGTTAGGGCGTTCGAACGGCTGATCAAACAGGGCCAGCGCGAGATGCTCGGCGCGTTCGCGGCGGGCCCCACCAGCGGCGGCGAGTATCTGCCGCTGGACCCGGTCGAGGCGATGCGTAGCGGCAAGGCCCACCGGGTGCCGCTGATCGTGGGCACCAACGCCGACGAAGCGCGGCTGTTCGGCCGCTTCCTCAAGCTGTTGCCGATGACCGAGCCGATGATCGAACGCCTTCTGGCACAAACCGATCCGGTTGAGCGCGAACGCATCACCGCGGCATACCCGGGTTATCCCGATCCGCGCGCATGTGTGCAGTTCGGCGGCGACTTCGCGTTCGGGTCGGCGGCGTGGCAGATCGCGGAGTCGCACAGCCTGTACACACCGACCTACCTGTACCGCTACGACTACGCCCCGCGCACGCTGCGATGGTCGGGGCTGGGCGCCACCCACGCCACCGAACTGTTGGCGGTGTTCGACGTCTATCGCGGCGGTCTCGGGCGCCTGCTCACCGCCGCCGCCGACCGTCGCGCGGCGCTGCGCGTCAGCGACGACGTCCAGAGCCGATGGCACGCCTTCGCGCGCACCGGGATGCCGAAGGCGGACTGGCCCGCCTACGCCGCAACTGAGCGCGCGGTGATGGTGTTTGACCACCGGCCCCGCGTCGAGTTCGATCCGCACGCCGCCCGCAGGCAGGCCTGGGAGGGATTTTCGCTGGCCAGCAGGTGATTTCTAGCGGATCCGACGAGTCTTGACACCCGTCAACGTTGTGATTTTGCCCACTGCTAGGTTGCCAGGTATGGCCCCCACGCAGAACGCCCTGATCGAACGGCCCGCCGACCTGACCGCCGACTGGCTGACCGCGACCATCGGAGCCGGAACCGTCACCGAATTCGGCACCGAACGCATCGGCACCGGCCAGATGAGCGAGTGCTACCGCGTGACGCTGACCTACGCCGACGGCGAGGCCGGGCCACCGTCGGTGGTGCTGAAGGTCGCCGCCACCGACGCCGCCAGTCGCCAGACCGGGCTGTCGCTTGGACTCTACGAACGCGAGGTCAGGTTCTACACCGACATCGCGCCGCGGATCGGCGGGCCGGTGGCGCCGTGCTATTCCGCCGGTTTCGACGCCGAGGCCGGTGCGTTTCACCTGCTGCTCGGCGACGCGGCACCGGCCACGGTAGGTGACGAAATCCGCGGCGCCACCGTCGAACAGGCGCTGGTGGCGCTGGCTGAACTGGGTCGCGTGCACGCCCCGCTACTCGGCGACACCACGGCCGCTCAAGCCGACTGGCTCAACCGCGAGACGCCCATCAACCAGGCGCTGATCGGCCAGCTCTACGCCGGGTTCGCCGAGCGATTCGCCGATCGGATCACCGACGTACAACGTGAGGTGTGCGAACGGCTGGTCGCCAGCTTCGACGCCTACCTCGCCGCCGAAGCCGATCCGCAGCGCCCGATGGGCCTGATCCACGGCGACTACCGGCTGGACAACATGCTTTTCGGCGAACCCGGGGCTGACCGCGCGCTGACCGTCGTGGACTGGCAGACCGTCACGTGGGGCCCGGCGCTGACCGATGTCGCCTACTTCCTCGGCTGCGCACTGCCGGTGCAGGACCGCCGCGACCACTACGACGCGCTGCTGCGGGCCTACCACGAGGCGCTGGGCCCCGACGCGCCGTTGACCCTCGACGACGTTCGCGAGGGGGTGCGCAGGCAGAGCTTCTTCGGGGTCGTCATGGCGATCGTGTCCTCGATGCTGGTGGAGCGCACCGAACGTGGCGACCAGATGTTCATGACGATGCTGGATCGGCACTGCCTCCATGTGCTCGACACCGACGCGTTGGCGATCCTGCCCGATCCCGTTGGGCTTGAGCCGCTACGGCCCGAGCCCACCGACGAAGGCGCCCACGCCCCAGGTGCCGAAGACCTGTGGAACGAGAGCTGGTACTTCGACTTCGTCGACCCCGCACAGAACATCGGCGGCTGGATCCGACTGGGCCTGATGCCGAACGAGAACGTCGCGTGGGTCAACGGGCTGTTGTGCGGACCGGACATGCCGACCATCGCGCTCGTCGACTTCCATGCCCCGTTACCGAACGATCCGGCTCAAACACATTGCGATGCGGGTGATCTCACCCTAGAGGCCGTCGACCCGCTGCGCACCTACCGGGTGACGCTGCGCGGGTCGGCGCAGGCCTACGACGACCCGGCCGCGTTGCTGCGCGGCGAGTCCGGACGCCCAACCGAGCTGACGATGGATCTGGTGTTCGACACCGACGGCGTGCCTTACCAGTACCGCATCACCCCGCGTTACGAGATCCCGTGCACGGTGTCGGGCAGCGTGACCGCCGACGGCCGCAGCTACCAACTGGATTCGGTGCCCGGCCAGCGCGACCACTCGTGGGGTGTGCGCGACTGGTGGTCAATGGAGTGGGTGTGGAGCGCTCTGCACCTCGAGGACGGCACGCATCTTCACGGTGTCGACATCCGGATCCCCGGTGCGCCGCCGGTGGGTATCGGCTACCTCCAGCCAGCCGGTCAGCCGCTGGTCGAGCTGCAGACCGTGACGGCCCGAGAGGAGTTCGGCGACAACGGGTTACCGGTTCAGACGACGATCACGCTGGCACCGGGGGACGTGGCGGCGACCGTCGCCGTGCATGGTCACGCACCGGTGACATTGACCTCGCCCGACGGCCGGGTCAGCCACTTCCCGCGGGCGTGGGCGACGGTCACCACCGCCGACGGCCGCACCGGCGTCGGGTGGTTGGAGTGGAACCGCAACCAGCCGCCCGCATAACCACCTTTTCGGCGAGCGTGCGAGTCTGAGGGCGACACGCCGAGACATCGCGCGAGTTTGCGCACGTTCGCGGCGTGCTTTCGAGCATCACCGCGGCGCATACATGATGACGCCGACCCCGAGCAGGCAGATCGTCGCGCCCGCGATATCCCAGCGGTCGGGGCGGAACCCGTCCGCGATCATTCCCCACGCCAGCGAGCCCGCCACGAACACACCGCCGTACGCGGCGAGCACCCGGCCGAAGTGGGCCTCGGGCTGGAATGCCGCGACGAACCCGTAGGAGCCCAGTGCGATGACGCCGACACCGATCCACAGCCACCCGCGATGTTCGCGAAACCCTTGCCACACCAGCCATGCCCCGCCGATTTCCAGCACCGCGGCGAGCACGAACAGCAGCATCGATTTGAGCACCATCACGGCTCCCAGCCTGCCGCGAGCGTGCGCAAACTCGCGCCAAATCGCGGCGTGTCGCCCCTCAGACCCGCACGCTCGCCGGAAAGGGTCAGTGCGCGGAGTCGTTGTCTAGGTCATCGCGGTTCAGGCCCATCGGCGTCGCGGCGGGTAGATCACCGGCCGCCACCACCACCCGGGTGATCGGTGTGAGCGCCCGAAACAGGGTCTGCACCTCGTCGTCGGTCAACGCCTCCAGCGCGGACAGCGCGAGCCGATCGGTGCTGTCCTCGATGTGCGCCTTGAGTTCGCGACCGGCCACGGTCAGTTGGTCACCGTCGAGCAGACCGCGCTGTGCCAACCGGTCGCTGTACAGCCGCCACTGCTCATCGTCGTAGTCGCGGCTGCGCATGATCATCTCCTTGGGCACCCGGCCCGCCGCGGCGTGCAGCACGTTGGCCTCACGCCCCGAGATCCCGCACGACACCAGCACGCCGACATGGCCGTCGCCGCGTTGTTCGCGCAGCAGCGTCGTCGCGTGCCACAGCTTGGCCAACGGCTCGTCCGGCCAGTCCAACGCCGCGTTGGCGGCGAACAACGGCCGCCCGTCCAGCGGTGCGCTGCGGGCCGCCTTGGCGGTGAGGTCAGCTGCCGCCCGTACGCTTTCGTCGTCGCCGTCGACGCCGTACCGGCGCAGCGCCGCCACCGCCGCCTCAGTGCGGGCGCGCAACGCGTCGGCCGGAGTGGCGATGTCCCAGGCGGCCGGAAGGGCCTTGGCCACCCGGTGCGGCGCGAAGTTGTAGAACGCGGCGGTCACCACCTGCGGCGGCACGACGCCGAACGGGGCCGATCGGGCCGCGAAGTAACCCATCCAGAACCCTTTGAAGCCAAGCCCGTCGAGGGCCGCACGGGCTTCGGGGGCAAAGTACGTGACGGCGTGCACGGGTTCGATTCGATCGAAGAAACGCCGCGCCAGTTTCGGTTCCCTGTCCACGGTGGCAGTTAACCATCGAGCTCGCGGCCGATATCAACCGCGGCCTCGTCGATGATGGCGCGCATCGCCTTCTCCGCGGCGGCTTCGTCGCGCGTCCTGATGGCGCGGGCCACCTCGTCGTGCAGTTCGATGGCCGCCGGGTTGGGAGTGCTGGGCATCATGCCGTGGTGGGTGCGCCCGGTGAGCACCTCGGCGACGACGCCGTTCAGCGCGCGGAACATCTCGTTGCCGCTGGCCTCCAGCAGGGTGCGGTGAAAGAGCTTGTCCGCCAGCAGGTATGCCTCGAGGTCACCGGACCGACCGTGCACCACCATGTCCGAGACCGCCGCGGCCATGGTCCGGCACTGGTCGGGGTTGGCGCGCCGCGCCGCGAGAGCCGCCGCCGCGGGTTCGACGCCGCGGCGCAGCTCGGAAAGTGACACCAGTTGGGCGGCGCGGTCGCCGACATCGATGCGCCAGCGAATGAGCATGGGATCGAAGACATTCCAGTTCTGGGCCGGCTGGACAGTGATGCCTACCCGGCGCCGGGATTCGACCATGCCCATCGATTCGAGCACGCGCACCACCTCGCGGGCGACGCTGCGCGACACGCCGTGCTGTGCGCTGACCCCGTCGAGCGTGAGGACGTGGCCGGCCGGATACTCACCCGACACGATCGCGGTGCCCAGCGCAGCGAGCAGACTGGCGTGCAGGGCGCCAACGTTTGGTCCCGACGACACGGATACATCTTGTCATAGCCGCATCAACGAAATTAAAGACATATCTTTCTGCAACACCATTGCAATCATATGACTATTGAGCCATGCTGTGTGGCGGCAACCACAACCGGGTAGGTGCATTCAGTGCATTCAGCGCATTCAGCGACGTCGCCAATCGTCGTGATGGGCGTATCGGGGTCGGGAAAGTCGACCGTTGGGGCGGCGCTGGCGCAGCGACTCCGGGTGCCGTTCGCCGACGCCGACGATTTCCACCCACCGGCCAACATCGCCAAGATGACCTCCGGTGAACCGCTCGACGACGACGACCGCCGCCCGTGGCTGGATGCGATCGGGGAGTGGCTTGCCGAGCGGGGCGAGCGCGGCGGGGTGATGAGTTGCTCTGCGCTCAAGCGCATCTACCGTGACCAATTGCGGCGTCATTGTCCCAGCGTCGAATTCGTCCATCTCAGCGGCACACCCGAGGTGATCGGCAGACGCCAGGCCAGCCGCCCCGGCCACTTCATGCCCGCGTCGCTGCTCGAATCGCAGTTCGCAACCCTCGAACCGCTGAATTCCGACGAGGACGGCATCACCATCGATGTCGACCAGAGCATCGACTCCATCGTCGAAACCTATATCGCCGAATCAACAACGCACACAGACGAATAAAGCATCGACGAGTTCAGTACGGAGGTCTTGTGGAAGCGATTCAACCGGCGTACGGCGCCCTCACGCTGCTGCTGATCGCCGCAGCGGCGGTAGCCCTTCTGCTGTTCCTGATCATGAAGGTGAAGCTGCACGCGTTCGTGGCGCTGGTGTTGGTGAGCGTCCTGACGGCGGTGGCGGCAGGCATCCCGGTGGGCGACATCCCCGACGCCCTCGCCTTCGGCTTCTCGAACACGATCGGCGCCGTCGCGCTGCTCGTCGGCTTCGGCATCATGCTCGGCCGGCTCCTCGAAATCACCGGCGGCGCACAGGTGCTCGCCGACACCCTGATCGGCCGGTTCGGCGAGAAGCGGGCACCGCTGGCGCTCGGCGTTGCCGCGTTGCTCTTCGGGTTCCCGATCTTCTTCGACGCCGGTCTGGTGGTCTTCCTGCCCATCATCATGACCGTCGCGCGGCGGTTCGGCGGTTCGCTGCTTCTCTACGGCCTGCCGGCCGCCGGGGCGTTCGCCGCGATGCACGCCCTGGTGCCTCCGCACCCCGGACCGGTGGCGGCGGCCGAGGCGCTCGAAGCCGACATCGGCCTCACCCTGCTCGTCGGCGCGCCCATGGCGGTCGTGTCGTGGTACGTGGGTGTGATGCTCGTTTCGCGGATCCTCGGGCGCCGCGTGCACGTCGACATTCCCGAGGCGCTGTTCGGGAAGCTCAACGGCGGGCACGACGGGGACACGGAGCGCGATGCCGGCTCCGGCGGTGGCGGCGGACAGACCAGGACCAGGACGGCACCGGCGTTCCCGACCGTTCTCGCGCTGTTGCTGCTGCCGATGGTGCTGATCTCCTTCAACACGGTGCTCGACACGCTCATCACCGCCGGCGTGATCGCCGAGGACGCCACCTGGGCGCGCTATCTGATGATGCTCGGCAACACCACGGTCGCGCTGCTGATCACCGTGCTCGTGGCCATCGTGGTGCTGGGTCGGCGCCAACACTCGATGGCCGACATCACCACGATCCTGGACGACGCGCTCGGCCCGATCTGCTCGATCATCCTGATCACCGGCGCGGGCGGCATGTTCGGCGGCGTCCTGCGGCTCAGCGGCATCGGCGACGCGCTCTCCGACTCACTGTCCGACCTCGGGATGTCGCTGATCGTGCAGGCATTCCTCGTCGCCACGGTGTTGCGCGTCGCGCAGGGGTCCGCCACCGTCGCATTGACCACGACGGCCGGCCTGCTCAGCGCGGCGGCCGCCCAGGCCGACCTGACCAGCTTCCAACTCACACTGATGGTGATCGCCATCGCGGCGGGCTCGACCGTGCTCTCACACGTCAACGACTCCGGATTCTGGTTGGTCAGCCGGTTCTTCGGGATGGACGTAAAGACGACATTGAAGACCTGGACGGTGATGGAGACGACGCTCGGGCTCAGCGCGTTCGTGGTGGCCGCGGCCCTCTGGATGCTGGTGTGACGTCAGCGCTTGCGCCCGCGGCGTTGTTTGACCCGAGTACGCGCGGTCTCGGCCAGCTCGGGAGCCCGCTTGCGCGCGGTCTCGGCCAGCTCGGGGGCCCGCTCGCGGGCGATCTCGGCCAGCTCTGAGCCGCGTTCACGCGCCACCTCGGCCAGTTCGGCACCGCGCTTGCGCGCCGCCTCCGCCCATTCGGGCCCGCGTTCGCGGGCGACCTCGGCCAGCTCGGTGCCGCGCTCGAGCGCGACGTGGGCGAACTCGCGGCCCCGTTCGGCGCCGACCTGAAGCCCGTGCCCGACCTTCTCGGCCAACGGGCCGTCGGCGAGCGCACCGCCGGTGGCGGCACCGGCAGGCAGCGCGGCGCCGACGGCCTCGGTGACCTTGTGGGCGGCGCGGCGTCCGCGCCATCCCAGCGACGGTTTGCCCTCGGTGTCGACCGAGGCGATGATCAGCCCGCCGATGAGGCTGATCTCGGTGACGAAGGCGCGCCGCTCGTCGGCCTTGCGCTGGGGGTCTGTCTCGTCCCAGAAGGCATGCGCGCCGAGGCTGCTTGGTATCACGCTGAGGGCGAGGACGCCCGACGCCAACCGCGGCAGTTTGCCTGTCGCCAGAAGCAGCCCGCCGCCGATCTGCACGGCGGCGTTGATTCGGGCGACGGTCTCGGCGTCGGAGGGAACGTTCGTACCGACGGGGTCGGGCAGCTTGCTCAGCCCCTCGAGGGTCGGGCGGGTTGCGTCGGCCGCGGGCTTAGGGCTACGGAGGGCGTCGACACCCCTGGTGATGAACACCGCTGCAAGCATCGGGCGCGCGATTCGTCGGATCAACATGAAGCGTGTGTTCCCCGGGCGGCGGCCGGACAAACGCCCGGACCGACGCTCAGTACGGGTCGCCCTGTGAACCCCGGCGTCGCAGCAGGGGTATCGCGTACCAGAAGACACCCAACGTCAGCAGCGTGACGCCACCGGCGATCCAGGCGAAGGTCCGGTCCATCACGGCGTCGAAGATGATGGTCGCCACCCCCGCCAGCGTGATGCCCAACAGCAGCGTCCCCGCCATGGCGTATAGGTGTGAGGTGGTCACCAGCGTCTTGAGCCGGTGGCGGCGAAACAGTATCCGGTGCAAGATCACCGGCGCGACGAGCAGGACGGTCGCGCCGATCGAACAGAAGACCGTGGCCAGGTACACGCCGCGCATCGCGACGTCGAGTCGGTCGAACTCTGCGGAGAACGGCAGGATCAGCAGAAAGCCCGTCAGCAGTTGGACACCGGTCTGGGCGACCCTGAGCTCCTGCAACAGACTTGACCAATTACGGTCCAGCCGTTCGGCTTCCGTCTCGTTGCGGTTGGCTTCCCATGGCCTGGCACTCGGGTGCTCGATGTCCACCTCGCCGATTCTCGCAGCACCCCAGACGCGCCGCAGCCCGATCAGGCATTCACCGCCGACCCTCGGGGTAGGTTCGTATGGGTGGATCTCGTTGCGGGTATCGATTCGTCCACCCAGTCGTGCAAGGTGGTGGTGTGCCGGGCCGACACCGGCGAGATCATCAGATCGGCGTGCTCGCCGCATCCGGCCGACACCGAGGTGGGCCCCCGGCTGTGGTGGTCCGCCCTGCAGACGACGATCAACGCCGCCGCGGCGCTGGGGCTCGGGGCTGCGCTGGGCGACGGCGTCGTATCGCTGGGCACCTCGGGCGTGGTCAGCGCGGTCAGCGACACCGCCCCGCACGACGCCGAGGGTCTGGTCGCCGGGTTCGCCGACGCAACAGGACGGCAACTGCCGCTGGTGTGCACGCTGAACGGCGCGCCCGTGTTGGCCGCGGTGGCCCGCATGCTCAACGTGGACTTCACGGAGTTCGACCGGATGGGGTTGTCGGCGCCCTAGGGCGCGGAGGGGCTGACGCTGGTGCCCTACTTCGAGGGGGAACGCTCACCGAACCTCCCGGACGCCGCCGGCGAGCTACACGGCGTGACCACGCGAAATCTGGTGCCGGCCAACGTCGCCCGCGCTGCGGTCGAGGGTCTCCTCGCCTCCATGGCGTACTGCATCGAGAAGATCTCCGCGCAGGGCGTCGACGTCGCGCGTCTCATCCTGGTCGGCGGCGCCATGTGCTCTGGGGCCGTTCGCCGCATCGCACCCGCGGTGTGGGGCAGGCCCGTCGATGTCCCGGAACCGGCCGAGTACGTTGCGCTCGGCGCGGCCAGGCAAGCGGCGTGGACTCTGACACAACAGGATTCACCACCGGTATGGTCATATGGCGTGACAACGCCCTACACCGCCGACCCCACCCCGCAGGTGCTCGACCAATACCGATCGGCGCAACCGCTGACGCTGCGGTGAACTACGAGTGGGAGCGTCTGGCCGACGCTGTATGCCGCTGTCGACTCCCGTTTCTCGACGTCACCATCGGGTTGGTTACCTGCAGCGCCGGGACGTTGTTGATCGACACCGGCACCACCATGACCGAAGCCAACGCCATCGCCGCCGACATCGAAACAATGGGGCGCGGCGGGGTCAGCCATATCCTGCTGACCCACGATCATTTTGACCACATCCTCGGTTCGTCGGCATTCCCTGACGCGGAGATCTACTGCGCGCCGCAGGTGGCGGTGACCATGGCCGATCGTCGTGATCACCTTCGCGACGACGCCGTCAGGCACGGCGCCGACGTCGCGGAGGTGGACCGCGCGATCGAGGCCCTGCCGGTACCGCAACACCGCACCAACGCCGCCGTCATCGACCTCGGTGACATCGCCGTCACCGTGGGCCACCCGGGACGAGGTCACACCGACCACGACCTGATCGCGGTCGTGCCGGCCTCCGAGAGCGCCGTGGTGTTCTGCGGAGACCTCGTCGAGGAATCCGGTGACCCCTGCGTGGATGACGACTCCGATCTGGCGGCGTGGCCCACCACACTGGACCGGCTGCTCGAGGTGGGCGGCGCCGACGCGGCCTACGTGCCTGGTCACGGCGCCGTCGTCGATGCGGACTTCGTCCGCCGGCAGCGGGACTGGCTGGCCGCGCGGGTGTGACGCAATCGGACGCCCATATGTGATGCGCGTCATTGCCCGACCACCGATAGTTAGGTAACCCTAACCGTTCGTTTTGGATCACGAATGGTTTGGAGGTGCCGGATGGCAGGTCTCGACTTCGTCTATGACCTGACCCTCGACGAGGCCAGGCGGCGTGCCGCCGTGCTGGAGGCCATCGGCGACGACTGGGACCCCATCGCGGTGCTCGCCGAGGAGCAGCGCGCATACGACAAGCTGTACTCCGATCTGGATGCCGACCAGCAGCAGATCTACGACGAGCTGGTCGCCGCCGGTGTGCTGCCCGATCGGACGGTCAACCGTGCTACCGATTGATCCCACCGCCGACCGGGCCCGCCGGGTGTGGCTCGACTGCCCGAACTGCCGCCACGGGGTGGGATGCACCGACTGCGAGAATCGGCGCAACTGCTCGCAGCACTGGCAATACCTGCTGGGCAACGACGCCACCGTGGTGCACATGCAGTGCCCGGGCTGCGCTCATCTGTGGTCGACGGACACCCACCGCCGCGGGGTCGCCTGACGAAGGCCACCTCAGCGCCTAGCCTTGCCTCATGGGACGTGGCATCTTCGGTTCGCCGGCCGTCCGTGGCTTCAATGGGTTCGTCGTCGGCCTGCTCAACGCGCCGGTGCTGGGTTCGATCATGCGCAGAGGGTTCGTGAAGATCCGCTATGTCGGCCGCCGATCGGGCAAGACGTTCGAGACCCCGGTGAACTACCGGCGTGCCGGTGACGACATCGTCATCAACGTCATGGCCCCCGACGCGAAGACCTGGTGGCGCAACTTTCTCGACGACGGCGGCCCGATCACCCTGGTCGGGTTCGACGGGCAGGACCGCGCCGGGCACGCCGTGGCCCGCCGTGACGCGAAAGGCCGCGTCACGGTCACCGTCACCCCGGGTTGAGGCAGACGCCCCATGTGCCGCGCCCATCCAGCGGGCGACCATGCCGGGTATGACCAAGACACCCACTCCCTCAGAGGCCGCCGCGGCCGTCACGCGCAACGCCACCCTGCCCCCGGGCGACGACGAACGGTTCGTCGGCTACGGCGTGATGGGGCTGCCGTTCCGTAGCGGCCACTACCTGGCCCTGCGGGATTTTCCGGCCACCTCGTTTTCTCCCGCGTACCGATCGGTGTGGCATCGCGATCCGTCAGGACAGTGGTCGTTCTACGCCACGACGCCGGGCCAGCAGAGCTGCTCGCGATACTTCAGGGCCGCGACGACGCAGGACGCGATCCAGTGCGATATCGACGTCGCATGGCTCACGCCGTGGTCGCTGCTGGTGCAGATCGCCGGGCTCCTCGACTGGACGATCGAGCTGAAGACGACGCCTGCCACGCGGCTGATGAGCGGCATCGGCCGGAGACTGCCGTCCTGGACGTGGACGAATCCGTCGGCGCTCGCGGCGATCGGGCGGGCTGCCGGACCGGTGCTGCGCAGCGGGCAGGTCCGGCTGTCGGGTCTTGCCCCCAACGGTCAGCGGTTCATGATCGCGCCGACGCAGTTGTGGGCGGTGGCCCGGTCGTGCGCGTCATGGCGAGGTGAGGACCTGGGGCCGACGGGCCCGCTCGACCGACAGGCCCGGCTCGCCGACTTCCGTCCGCCGCAGCGCGGGATCTTCGTCGTCGGCTCCGGGCATTTCGAATCGTTCGACCCGGCACGACACCGAGCCGCGGAAAGCACGATTTCGATCCGGTGATGAAAGCCGGTCACGGCGTGCAGAATCAGTCCATGGCACCGCACCGGTCGGAACCGCAGACGGTCGAATCACCGCGCCGCGCGGAGCTTCTGGCCGCCCTGTCGGTGGCGATCGATCTCGGCCTTGGACAGCCCGCCGAGCACATGTTGCGGTCGGCGCTGATCGCCACTCGGTTGGCCGACCGGCTGGATCTGAGCCCCGCACAACGCGACTGTGTCTACTACACGACCCTGATCCTGTGGATCGGATGTCACGCGGACTCACACGAGTACGCCGGATGGTTCGGCGACGACATCGCCGTGCGCCGAGACTCCTACCTGCTGGACTGGTCGGGGTTGCCGTATCTGTGGTTCCTGATGAGCAACGTGGGCCGCGGTCAACCGTTGACGCACCGCCTCAGCGTGATGGCGACCTTGTTCACCAACGCCCGGGGCCACCTGTCCCGACTGATCCATTCGCACTGCACCTCGGCGGCCCTGCTCGCCGACCGGATCGGGCTTGGCCCAGATGTGCAGTCGGCCTTGGCTTTCGCCTTTGAACGGTACGACGGCGGCGGTCTGCCGACGGGTGCACACGGCGACGCGATACCGGTGCCGATGCGCGTCGCCCAGCTCGCCGAGATGGCCGAGGTGCACCACCGGATGAGAGGAGTGGAGGGCGCAATCGCGATGGCACGCCGAAGACGCGGCGGACAGTTCGACCCGCATCTCGTCGATACGTTCGTCGCGCACGCCGAGGACGTCCTGGCCGGCCCACCTGCCGGGGACGCGTGGGCCGCGGCGCTACGCGAAGCGCCCGAGCGCGACCAGCGCTTGGACGAGCCTGCGCTGGACAAGACCCTCATGGCATTGGGCGACTTCGTCGATCTGAAATGCCCGTTCACCCTGGGACATTCACGAAGAGTGGGTGAGCTCGCCGGGGATGCGGCGGCGGTGTGCGGGCTGGACGCCGACGCCGTGGCGACGACGCGACGGGCCGGCCACGTCCACGATCTGGGGCGCATCGGGGTGTCGAACCAGGTGTGGTCCAAACCGGGCCCGTTGTCCGCGGCCGAGTTCGAGCGCGTTCGGCTGCACCCGTATCTCACGGTGCGCATCCTCAGCCAGGTGCGAGGCCTGGAACGGGTCGCGCGACTCGCGGGCAACCACCACGAATGTGTCAACGGCACCGGCTACCCGCGTGCCCTCCCAGGCGCCGCGCTCAGCCGTCCCGACCGCATCCTGGCCGCCGCGGTGAGTTACCAGTCCGCCTGTGAGCCACGCCCTTACCGGCAACAACTTTCCACCTCGGCGGCCTCGCGCAGGCTCGAGGAGCGGATACGGGCCGGCGAACTCGACCCGACCGCGGTGGAGGCGGTCCTGCACGCCGCGGGCCAACGCGCGCAACGCCCCGCGCGTCGCCCCGGCGGTCTCACCCCGCGCGAGATCGAAGTGCTGTGCCTTGTCGCCCGCGGCGCCTCCAACAAGGAGATCGCCGAAGCGCTGGTGATCAGCGAGAAGACTGCGCGCAATCACGTCGAGCGCACCTACGCCAAGATCGGCGTGTCAAACCGTATCGGCGCCAGCATGTATGCCCTGCAGCAGGGCTTGGTCGACGCGGTCGATCCCGGTGATTATCCCGGTAATTGAGGCACTTGCCTCATGTGCTGACGCACCGCGTTGAACCAGCATCACCGTATGAAACGTAGTAACGGCATGAGTCGAATTCTCACTATCAGTTACGGCGTAGTCAGCTACGCCGTGTTCGTGGTCGCCTTCCTGTACGCCATCGGGTTCGTCGGCGACATAATCGTTCCGCGCAGCGTGTCACACGGCATCGCGGCGCCGCTGGGCCAGGCGGTGGCGATCAACGTGGCGCTGCTCGCGGTGTTCGCCATCCAGCACAGCGTGATGGCCCGTCCGGCGTTCAAACGGTGGTGGACCCGGGTGATCCCGTCGGCCATCGAGCGCAGCACCTATGTGCTGCTGGCCAGCGCGGCGCTGCTGCTGCTGTATTGGCAGTGGCGCACCGTGCCCGTGGTGGTGTGGGACGTCACGTCGAGCGCAGGCCGGTTGGCGATCTGGACGTTGTTCTTCATCGGGTGGGCGATGGTGTTCGCCGCGACGTTTCTGATCAACCATTTCGATCTGTTCGGTCTTCGGCAGGTCTATCTGGCGTGGCGGGGACAGCCCTACACCGACGTCGCGTTTCAGGTTCGGCTGCTGTACCGGTTGGTGCGCCATCCGCTGTTGTTGGGCTTCCTCATCGCGTTCTGGGCCGCGCCGACGATGTCGGGCGGCCGGCTGCTGTTCGCCGCCGTCACCACCGGCTACATCCTGGTGGGCATCCGGCTCGAGGAGCGCGACCTGGCCGTCACGCTCGGCGAGGACTATCAGGCCTATCGCCGAAGCGTGCCGATGCTGGTGCCGCGCCTCACCGCGCGCCATCCTGTGACAGCAGACGGTCGGCCTCAGCGGGCGCGCACCAACATCGCATAGACGCTGGCGCCGCCCGTCACGTTCAATGCATTGGTGGCTGCCATGCAGGTACGCACCGGCGCGCTGATGGCGCTGACGTCGATGCTGTCCGTCCAGCTGGGTCTGGCCATCGCGATCACGTTGATCGACCGCATCGGGGTGGACGGAGCGGCATGGCTGCGGCTGGCGTGGGCCGGCGTGCTGATCCTCGTCCTCGTCCGGCCCCGCGTCGCGGCGTTCACGTGGGCCACCTTCGGCATCTGTGCGCTGCTCGGGGTCGTCACGGCGGGCATCACGCTGCTGTTCATGGCGGCGCTCGACCGCATCCCGATGGGCACGGCCAGCGCGATCGAATTTCTCGGGCCGCTCGGCGTCGCCGTGGCGTACGGCAGGGGCCGCGACCGGGTGCTGTGGCCCGGGCTGGCGGCGCTGGGCGTGGTGCTGCTGACCCGGCCGTGGGACGGCGCCGCCGATGGCGTCGGCGTGCTGTACGCGCTCGGCGCCGCGGTCTGTTGGGCCGGGTACATCCTGCTGACCCAGCGCGTCGGCGACCAGGTCGCGGGCATCAACGGGTTGGCGGTGTCGATGCCGGTGGCGGCCCTGGTGACCACCGCAGCCGTTGGGCCGGTGGTGATTCCGAGGATGACGCTCGACATCATGCTGATCGGCATCGGCCTTGCGATCCTGCTGCCGCTGTTGCCGTTCGCCTTGGAGATGCTGGCGTTGCGGCGCCTGACCACCGCGGCGTTCGGCACGCTGATGGCGCTCGAGCCGGGGTTCGCGATGCTCGTCGGCCTGGCGGTGCTGGGTCAGGTGCCGCATGCGTTGGGGGTGGTCGGCATCTGCTTCGTGGTGGCCGCCGGCATCGGCGCGGCCCGCAGAGGCGGCCGACCCGCGCCGGTTCCCGCCGAGGTCGGGTCGTGATCTGCTAGCCGTCGATTCGCCTGCGCCGGTAAGGCGTTCCCGCGGCCAGCAGCACCAGGCTGACCACCAGGATGGCCGTCGCGAGCACGTTGATCTGCGGCGGCACCGCGGCTTTGACGGCCGCGTTCACGTACAGGGGATAGGTCACGGTGGATCCGCTGACGAAGTAGGTGATGATGAAATCGTCGAGCGACAACGCGAACGACAACATCGCCGCGGCGACGATTCCGGGAATCACCAGCGGCAGCGTCACCTTGAAGAACGTCCGGGTCGGGCTGGCGCCCAGGTCCATCGACGCGTCCTCCAGCGTCCAGTCGAACCCGCGCACCCGCGCCCGTACGGTCATGGCGATGAAGCTCACCTCAAAAGCGATGTGCGCCAACACGATCGTCAGATATCCGGTGGCCCAGCCGAGGTCGAGGAAGAGCACCAGCAGCGCGGCTCCCATCACCACTTCCGGGGCGGTGAGCGGCAACACCAGGAAGGTGTCGACGGCCCGCTGCCCGCGCCACCGTTGCCGCACAAGCGCGATCGCCACCAGGGAACCGAGGACGAGCGCGACGGCGGTGGACACCGCGGCCACGTTGATGCTCAGCATCAGCGCCTCGGTCAGTGCCGGATACTTGAACGGGTCGGCCCAGTTGTCCAGCGTGAAACCCTGCCAGGTGTAGTTGAACTTGCCCTTCGGGTCGTTGAACGAGAACAACACGATGACGAAGATCGGCAGAAACAGATACAGCAACACCAGCGCGGCGACGATCCGCAACAGGACATCGCCCCACTTGCGGTTGGGTTTCACCGTTTTCGCCGGCGCCAGGCTGGTGGCCGAGGCCACCGCCGAAATCGTCATACCAGCTCCTCGGTGCCCAGCGCCCTGGTGTAGAGCAGCACACCGGCCAGGATGATCGCCATCAGCACCATGCTCAGCGCGGCGGCCGCCGGATAGTCCTTGACCACCAGGAACTGCTGCTGGATCACGTTGCCGATCATCGTGGTCTGCGTGCTGCCGAGATAGTCGGCGTTGATGAAGTCGCCCGAGGCGGGGATGAAGACCAGCAGGCTGCCGGCCAGCAGGCCCGGCATCGACAGCGGCAGAACCACTTTGGTTGAGCTGCGCACGTTCGACGAGTACAGGTCCCTGGACGCCTCGATCAGCCGCGGGTCGATCTTGTCCAGGCTGACATACAGCGGCAGGATCATGAAGATGATCCAGTTGTAGGTCAGCCCGCCGATCACCGCCCAGCTCGTCGACAGCAGCCGGCCCTCGCTGGGAAGCAGGCCCACTGCCCCCAGTGCGCCGACCACCCAACCGTCGTCGGCCAAAATCGTCTTCCAGGCGATGGTGCGGATGAGGAACGTCACGAAGAACGGCAACAGCACCAACCCGAGGATCAGGTTCTTGAACCTGCCCGCCTTGAACGCGATCACGTATGCCAGCGGATAGGCCAGCAGCACGCACACCAAGGTCGCGGTGATCGCGTAACCGAACGACCGCAGGATCTGGTCCTGATACTTGCTGAAAGCTTCGACGTAGTTGGCGAAGTCCCACGAAAACGTCAGCGTGGGAAGAAAAATCGAGCCGCTGGTGGTCGACAGCGACATCCGCGCCAGCGAGAAGAACGGGATGACGAAGAACACCGCGAGGTACACCATCGCGGGCAGGATCATCAGGTACGGAGCGATCCCGCTGCGCTGTCGGCCGCTGACGGCGACGCCGGCCATCGGCTAGCCGCCGGTGACCGCTGCGTACATGGACGCGTACTCCTGCTTCTGCTCGTCGGCCAGCGGGGCCCACGCGGTGATCTTGTCGATCGTGGCCTGCGACGGATTGATCAGCTGATTCTTCGCCAACCCCGGGTCGATCTTGTCGAGCTCGTCGGTCATGTCCGACAGCACAGGCACGAACTGGGTGAACGCGATCAGCTTGGCGTAGTTGGCCCGGTCGTACACGTAGTCGATCCACGCCTCGGCCGCCGGCTGGTTTCGCGTCGTGTAGGGGATCACCATGGTGTCGAGGAAGTCGGTGCCGCCGGACTCGGGGACCACGAACTGCAGGTCAGGGTTGTCGGCCTGCAGTTGGACCACGTCGCCCGAATACGCTTGCGCGATAATCACGTTGCCCGCGGCCAGGTCCTCGGCGTAGTCGTTGCCGGTGAAGCGGCGGATCTGGCCCCTGTCCTTCTGGTCCCGGATGACCTCGACCGCCTTCTGCACCGATTCGGTCGTCGGCGCCGCCGGATCGCCACCCTGGGACAGCAGGATCATGCCGAGGCCGTCCTGAACGTCGGAGAGCAAACTCACCTTTCCCTTGAACTCCGGATTCCACAGGTCGTCGATCGTGGTGATGTCGCGTCCGGTCGCAGCCCGGTTGTACGCCAGCCCCACCATGCCGGTCATGTAGGGCGCGCTGAACTTTCGGCCCGGGTCCATCTGGGCGTCGAGCAGGTCCGGCCGCAGGTTCTTCTTGTTGGGCACGCCGCCCTCGGTGAAGTCGTTGAGCCAGTTGAGGTTACGGATTTGCGTCGCCATGAACGCGGTGGGCACTACGAGGTCGGCGCCGATGTCCTGCTTGCGCGACAGCGGCTCCTTGACCTTGGCGAACCACTCCTCGTTGTCGTTGAAGTCCTCTTTGTAGTCGACGGTGATGTCCGAGGAGTCCTGGAACGCGGCGATGAAGCCGTCGGCTATGTACAGCGGCCAGTTCGAGATCCGCAGGGTGCCGCCGGCCGGTCCGCCCGCCTGGGTGGTGGTTTCCGAAGTGCCGCTTTCGGATCCGCACGCCGCGAGGAACGACGGGCCGAGCGCCATCGCGGCGGCGGCCGCGGCGCTCCCACCGATGAAGCGGCGCCGCGAGGTGCGGTTCGTCGCGGACCGCGCGAGCACCCGGGGGTCGAGTGCGTCGTGGTGAGACGGCATGACTGCGGCGCCTTTCGTCGAGGGGCGAGGGGGAACAGGCGGATCGATGCTCAGGTGTCGTCGAGCATCTCTTCGAGGTCTTCGGCGGTGGGAATGTCGGCGGCCGGAAGAACCAGCGATGCGTCGGGCGCCCAGCACACGTGCACGTGATCTCCCGGCCGCAACAGGGGAAGATCCTGTTCCGGGCCGACATGCGCGACGATCGTCGACCCGTCGGGGGCGGCCAGCGACAACCGCACGACGGGCCCCTGAAACGTGAGGTCGGTGACGGTCGCGCCCACCGTTGCCACATCCCCGGTCGGGGCGTCCATCGACACCCGAATGCGCTCGGGACGCACCATCAGCGTCGCGTGACCCCCGGGTTCGATCGTGGTGTCACCGGGGCGGGCCTTCAACGTCGCTCCCAGCACGTCGACTTCGACGAAGTCCCGGTTGGCGCGACCGGTCCGGGTGCCCGCCCAGAGGTTGGCCCGGCCGATGAAGCTGGCGACGAACACCGTCGAGGGCTTGTCGTAAATCTCTGTGGGCGTACCGATCTGGTCGATGTTTCCGGCGTTCATCACCGCGATCCGGTCGCTCATCGTCAACGCCTCCTCCTGGTCGTGAGTCACGTAGACGAACGTGATCCCGACCTCACGCTGGATGCGTTTGAGTTCGAACTGCATGACCTGACGCAGCTTGAGATCGAGCGCGCCGAGCGGTTCGTCGAGCAGCAGCGCGCTCGGATAATTGACCAGCGCGCGGGCCAGCGCCACGCGCTGCTGTTGGCCACCGGACAGCTGGGCGGGCCTGCGCTCGGCGAAGTCGGTGAGCCGCACGATCTCCAACAATTCGTCGACGCGTTTGCGGACCGTGCCCTTTCCGTGGGCCTTGTCCATTTTCCTGCTACGTGGGCCGTAGGCGACGTTGTCCCACACCGACATGTGCGGAAACAGCGCGTAATGCTGGAACACCGTGTTCACGTTGCGTTTGTGCGGGGGCACCCGCGACACGTCGACGCCTTCCAACCGGATCGCGCCTTCGGTGGGGGCATCGAAGCCGGCGATCATCCGCAGCGTCGTGGTCTTGCCGCACCCGGACGGTCCGAGCAGGGAGAAGAACTCCCCGGATGCGATGGCGAAGTCGGCGTCAACGACGGCGATGTAGTGGCCGAACCGTTTCGTGACGTGGTCGATCTCGATGACCGGCCCACCCGTGGCGCGGGCCGCACCGTCGTGTCCCGCCGGGTTGTCTACCGCGGTGGTGTGTGAGCCGGGCAGCGGGATCCTCCTCAGTACAGCCTGAAAGCTGTGGGTAAACAATCGCCGATCAGCCGGACCTTCGCAAGCGATCCCGCAACGAATTTACGTAACGACAATGGAATCCTTCGTCGGTCGCGGATGTGCCCAAAGAATCCACCAAGCCCGCGGCCGACGGGCTGGTTCGTTTACCCCGCCCGCGTCACCGGGTAGTGCAATGGGCATGGCAACGGTGGATGTGGCGGTGTCGTCGGAGTTGAGCCCCGAGCGGGCTTGGGTGCTGGCCTCAGACCTGAGGCGCTTCGACGAATGGCTGACCATCTTCGGCGGTTGGCGCAGCGACGTGCCGTCGGAGATCGAGGTGGGCACATGTGTGTCGTCGCTGATCAAGGTCAAGGGCTTCCGCAACGTCATCCACTGGCGTGTGACGCGCTACGACGAACCCAAGCTGATCGAGCTGATCGGCAAGGGTCGCGGCGGCGTCTGCATCCGGTTGTGCCTGCACGTCGAAAGCCATGACCCGGGGACGACTTTTCGAGTGGTGGCCGAACTGAGCGGCGGTCTGCTCAACACCAGGATCGGGAACCTGGTCGCGAAGGTCGTCGAATCCGACGTGCGCAAGTCGGTCACCAACCTGGCGGCGTTGCGCTAGCCCCACTCGTGACGCATGGCGCTCGTTTCATATTGCGCGTCCAGGGTTTCCGCGCGCCGTCCGCGTCCTCCCGTGAACGTAATGAGGATCAGCGCCAGGGCGGCGGTGAGCGCACCGCCGATGAAGATCGCGACGTAGCTGCTTTTCACCGGCACATCGGATCCGGCCATCGTGCGTGCCAGCAGCATCGCGACCACGGCGGCCGCCGTCGAGCTGCCGATGGTGCGGGCGATCGCGTTCATGCCGGTGGCGACACCGGTCTCGCCTGCGTCGACCTCGCTGACCACCAGGGCGGGCAGCGCGCCGTAACCGAGGCTGATATAGGCGTTGGCCAGAATGCCGGCCACGATCACCTGCCAGGCCTGCGAGTGGGCGAACGCGACGAACAGGAAACCCGCGATCCCGGCGACCGCTGCGACGATGAGCACTGGTCGGGCGCCGAACCGGTCGATGAACCTGCCACTGGCCATCGCGACCAGAAATCCGGTGACCGCGCCGGGCAACAGGTAGACGACGCTGGCTTCCAGCACGGTGGCGCTGAACCCGTAACCGGCTGTCTCCCTCGGGATCTGGACGAAAAGCGTCAAGCCCAGGAACGCGAAGTACAACCCCATGCCGACGAAGATCGTGGCGAGGTTGGTGAGCAGGATGGGGCGTCGTGCCAGCATCGCCGTCGACACCAGCGGCTGCCGGGACCGGCGTTCCCACTGCCACCAGCCGACGAGCAGACCGGCGCCCAATGCCGCGCAGCCCAGCGTGGCCGGCGATGCCCAGCCCCACGTGTAGCCCTGGGTGATCGCCAGCAGCGCCGCCGACAGGCCGGCGGCCAGCCCGGCCGCGCCCAGCCAGTCGATCGTTCCGGTCGTGCTGCGCGGCCGGCGGGGGACCACAACCACCACGATCGCGATGACCATGATCGTGAAGGCCGTGGTCAGCCAGAACACCCGGTGATAGCCGGCGTCGCCGCTCATCAGCAGCCCGACCACCACGAGCCCCGCACCGCCGCCGAAACCCAACGCGCCCGACATCACCGCCATCGCCGACATCAGCCGCGCGTGCGACAACTCCTCGCGCAGGATCGCGATGCTGATCGGGTAGAGGGCGTAGGAGGCCGCCTGCAGGATGCGGCCCACGATCAGCAGCGCCAGCGAGGATGTCGTGGCGGCCAGTACGGAGCCGACGAGCACGATTCCCAGCACCCAGAGCAGCACCCGTTTCTTGCTGTGCAGGTCGGCCAGCCGCCCGACCAACGGCGTCGCGGCCACCGCCGCCAACAGGTTCGCGGTGACCGCCCAGCTCACACCGATGGTGGAGACGTGGAGTTGCTCGGCGATGACGCCCAGCACCGGGACGACCGCCGTCTGCAGCACGGCGACGGTGATGACCACCACCGAAAGCCCGGCCACCAGCATGCGCGGCGACCGCACCGGCGGGTCCCCGGGGGCCGCCGGGCGCGTCGCGTCCGCTCCCACCACGCCGACTCCGTTCGTTAGCTCGTCTTCGGTTCTCGCGATTATGGGCGTGCGGCGGCGCTCACAGTCGCGTGGCCCCCTCGGGCGAGATCGGGGTCGGCCAAACTGGTGGCATCACCGCACAACATGAGTTCACCGCGTACGGGCCGTCGCACTGGGCCGTGCTGGCCGTGTTCGTCGTCGGCGCCGTGTGGCTGGTGCGGCTGGGGCGACGGCAGAGCGAGCAGCAATCCCGTCGGTTCGGGCGCGTCCTCGGGGCCGTCACGGCGGTGATCTACGCGGGGGTGCTGGTCTACGGCCTGGTCCCGTTCGACGTGCGGTGGTCGATGCCGCTGCAGCTGACGGACCTGGCCACCGTCGTCACCGCGTACGCATTGTGGTCGCAGAAGCACTGGGCGTACGCGGTGACCTATTACTGGGGGCTGGTGCTCAGCGCGCAGGCGTTGATCTCACCCGCGCTGACCGGTCCCGACTTTCCGCACTACCGGTTCCTGGCGTTCTGGGCGATCCATCTGGTGGTGGTGTCGACCGCGATCTATCTCACCTGGGGCCGGGGTATGCGGCCGCGCTGGCGCAGCTACCGCGTCGTGCTGGCGGTGACGCTGGCGTGGGTGGCGATCACGATGACGTTCAACACCATCGCCGGATCCAACTACGGCTTTCTCAACGGCAAACCCTCGACGCCGTCGCTGCTGGATGTGATGGGGCCGTGGCCGTGGTACCTGGTGGTGGCCGCCACTCTGGTGTTCACCGTGTGGGCGGCGATGACCTGGCCGTGGGAGCGGTTGCGGCAAGCTGGACCCATGGACACATCTGGAGCATTGCCGGTCAACCATCACGCGGACCATCCGGGCTTCTCCGGTGTCATGGCGGCGGTGTGCGGGGTGGTGTTTCTGTTGATGGGGCGCAAGAACGCGCGCCTCGCGGCGGACCTCGCCGGGGTCACGGAGGACGACCACGTCGTCGACATCGGCTGCGGGCCGGGAACCGCGGTTCGACTTGCCGCACGCCGCGGCGCGCGGGCCACCGGAGTGGACCCGTCGTCGATGTTTCTTCGCATCGCACGGGCGGTCACACCCAAGTCGGCGAACGTCACGTGGGTCGAGGGGACCGCGGAGAACATCCCGTTGCGCAACGAGTCGGCGACGGTGCTGTGGTCGCTGGCCACCGTGCACCACTGGCAGGACGTCACCGCGGGCCTGCGGGAGGCGCATCGGGTGCTGGCCCCGGGTGGGCGTCTGCTCGCCATCGAGCGCCAGTCGGAGCCGGGCGCGACCGGGTTCGCCAGCCACGGCTGGACCCGTCAGCAGGCCGAATCGTTTGCCGCGCAATGTCATGCGGCCGGTTTCAGCGACGCGGTGATTGAAAGCAACGACGCCGGGCGACGTGCGGTGTGGGTGGTGCGGGCCCGCCGCCCGTAGCGCCTCTGCGCCGATTGTGCCGTTTCATACGCGACTCGCCGCGCCGAGCGTATGAGATCGCACAGTCACCACGTCTTAGGGCAGCCACGCGCGATCAGCGCGGCGCCGACACGGTCCAGGAACCGCTGCGGCGAGTTGTGCAGCATCCCGCTGGTCAGCCTGAAATCGGTCCAGCCCAGCTCCGGCAGCAGGGTGTAACGCTCGGCGTCCCAGCTCCGCTGCGCGGCGTCGGTCCAGTGGTGCGCACCTTCGAAGTCGACGCCGACAAGGTATTCGGGCCAACCCATGTCGATGCGCGCGACGACGAATCCGTATGCGTCGAGTACCGGAATCTGGGTCTGAGGCCGGGGAAAGCCCGCCCGCACCAGCAGAAGCCGTGTCAGCGACTCGTACGGTGACTCGGCCCCGCCGTCGACCAGATCGAGGATGATGCGCAGGGTTTTCAGCCCCCGAACCCCGGGGTGCCGCTGCGCGACGGCCGCGATCTCGTCGACCTTCACATCTGTCGCGTTCATCAGCGCATCGATGCGCTGCACGCCCTCGTCAAGGCGCAACCACCTACCGAGGTCGAAGGCGGTGCGAGCTGGAGTCGTCACGGGCACGCCGGCGATCTGTGTCGTTTCACCGGGATCGAGCCGGTCGGTGTGGACGGTCAGGAGCCGTGGCGGCCGGCGGTTGGTATGGATGAGCTCCGCGGAAAGGCCAGGCTCAATCCACTTGGCGCCCAGCACGGCTGACGCCGACAGCCCGGCGATCACTCCCGTGCGGCGTGACCACAGCCAGGCACCGCGAGCACGCTCGTCAGCGCAGGGTTCGACTCCTCGCGGCACCCATACGCCTGGATAGATCGCGGTGTGAAACCGCCGTAGTTCGCGAAACGTCATGGCGCCGGTCGCGAGGGCCTCGTCGGCGCGGAATGGCCAGTTGATTGTCTGCATGCCGAGACGCTCGCACCGGGCACCGACGGCGTAGGGCCGCGCCGGGTGGGTTATCCACAGGCCTCGCCGCCACTCAACGACCGCGATTGTGCGATCTCATACGCCTGCCGCGGCGAGTCGCGTATGAAACCGCACAGTCGCGAAAACCGGCGGACACTGGTGTGGTGGCGTCGAGGTCGGACACCGAAGCCGTCGTCTTCCTGACCGGCGACGTGATGACCGCGCGCGGGATCGACCAGATCCTGCCGCATCCCGGCGATCCGACGTTGCGCGAAGCCGTCGTGTCGGACGCGCGAAGGTATGTGTCGCTCGCCGAGCGTGTCAACGGCCCCATACCCGCCCCGGCCGACTTCGCATATCCGTGGGGTGAGGCCCTCGAGGTTCTCGACCACCACCGTCCCGACATCCGGCTGATCAACCTCGAAACCAGCATCACCACCAGCGGCCAGTTCGCACCGGGGAAAGCCGTGCACTACCGCATGCACCCAGCCAACATCGGGTGCGTGGCCGCGGCGCGACCCGACGTCTGCGCGCTGGCCAACAACCACGTCCTCGACTTCGGTTATCGCGGACTTGCCGACACCTTGGCCGCGCTTTCCGACGCGAAGATCGGCTGTGCCGGATCGGGTTCGGACGTCGAGCAGGCCATCCGGCCGGCGAAGGTTGCGGGGCATGCGGTGATCGCGTCGGTCGGGTCGGTGACCAGCGGCATCCCGGCGCGCTGGGCCGCCGCCGCGGACCGTCCCGGAGTCGCTCTGCTGACCGACCTGTCCGACCGTGCCGCCGCCGCGCTCGCCGGTCGGGTACTGGAGCTAAACCGCAACGGCGACATCACGATTGCCTCGGTACACTGGGGCTCCAACTGGGGCTACGAGATCGACCCCGCACAGGTCCGCTTCGCGCACCGGCTGATCGACGAGGGTGTCGACGTCGTCCACGGCCACTCCTCGCATCACCCGCGTCCCATCGAGGTGTACCGCGGCAAGCTGATCTTGTACGGCTGCGGCGACACGATCGACGACTACGAGGGCATCGGCGGCTATGAGGTTTTCCGCCCCGACCTGCGGCTGCTGTACTTCGCGTCGATCGACCGGCCCAGCGGCCAGCTCGCCGAACTCCGGATGACCCCGATGCGCACGCGGCGGATGCGCCTGGAACACGTGCTCCGCGACGACGCCGAGTGGTTGCGCACGACGCTCGAACAGGCGAGCCGCCGGTTCGGCACCGCCGTCCGCCGCACCGGGGACGGCACCCTGCTGGTGGGCGGCTAACTTCTACGGTCGGGCCGATCTGCGCCCTGACATCCTCGAAGAGTGGAAGGAACACACTGAATGAAGACGGCGGTCGTCACCGGAGGTGGATCGGGCATTGGACGCGCGGTGGTCGAGCGGCTTCGCGCCGACGGGCACCGGGTGGCGATCCTCGACCTGGCCGCCGGCGACGACGAGTTCGCGCACCGGGTCGACGTGACCGACCGGGCCCAGGTCGACGCCGCGATGACGGCCATCCGCGAGCAGCTGGGCCCGGTGGCGATCCTGGTCAACGCGGCCGGGCTCGACGGGTTCAAGCGGTTCACCGACATCACGTTCGAGGACTGGCAGAAGGTGATCGACGTCAACCTCAACGGGGTCTTTCACTGCACCCAGGCCGTGTTGCCCGACATGATCGAGGCCGGTTGGGGCCGCATCGTCAACGTGTCGTCGTCGAGCACCCACTCCGGTGCGCCCTACATGGCGCACTACGTGGCGGCCAAGTCGGCGGTCAACGGGCTGACGAAGACGCTGGCGCTCGAGTACGGACCGGCCGGAATCACCGTCAACGCCGTGCCGCCCGGCTTCATCGACACCCCGATGCTGCGCAAGGCCGAAGCCGCGGGACACCTCGGCGACATCCAGGCGACGATCGACGCCACGCCCGTGCGCCGAATGGGTAAGCCCGAAGACATCGCCGCCGCATGCGCGTTCCTCGTCTCCGAGGAGGCCGGCTACATCACCGGCCAGATCGTGGGCGTCAACGGCGGGCGCAACACCTGACCGGGGCCGTCGTCGGCGGTTGTGCGAAGATCCGCAAATGAGCACGGAACCGGCGCATTTCACGCTGACCGACGACGGCGCATTCCTACCGACGCGCTTTGCGCAGAGCCATTGGGGCGACGATCACCTCAACGGTCCGGCGGTCGTCGGTCTGGTCGCTCGGGTACTGGAGAACCACTGCGGGTCCGAGGAGTTCATGCCCGCGCGGTTGACGACCGATTTGTTCAGGGCCGCGCGTGGCGTGTTGACCACCGTCGAGGTGCGCGTGGTGCGCGACGGTCGCCGAGTGCGCAGCGCGGAATGCGATGTGCGCCAAGAGGGTAAGACTGTGGCCCGAGCCACCCTGCTGCAGTACCGCCGCTCCGCACCACCGCCCGGCGAGGAGTGGACCGCGCCCGTTACCGTGCCCGACCCGCCGGTGCCGGACGGTGACGTGCTGCCCTACGTCGGCAGCGAGGAGGCCGGTTGGACGCGCTCACCGGCTGCGCATCAGAACACGTCGCGCAAGTGCTTCTTCAACGACGGAATCGCCGTCGTCGCGGGGGAGAAGAACACCCCGTTCGTGCGGGCGGTGATGACCGCGGAATCGACCAGCCTGGTGACCAACCTCGGCACCAACGGGATCGGCTACATCAACGGAGACCTGACGGTGGCGCTGTCCAGGCTCCCGCTCGACGACTGGCTCGTCGTTCAGGCCGACTCGCATTGGGTGGCCGACGGAATCTCCGTCGGCACCGCGACGCTGTTCGACCATCGGGGCGCCTTCGGGACGGGGCTGGTCACCGCGGTGGCCAACCCGGCCGCGCAGATCGACTTCAGCACCCGGCAATTCCCGATCGCCGAACTCAACTACGAGTGAAGCGACCGATCAGACACCGGGTTCGAAGAGCTTCTGCAGCTCCTTCGGCAGCTGGCTGCGCACCTGCTCGGCCTGCCCGGGGCTGATGCTGTCCAGGACGGTGTTGGCCACCGCGACGAACACCGAAGTTGCCTTGGCCTCATCGATACCCGCCCGCGCGACGAGCTCGGCCTCGATGGACTCCTGCGTGACCGACCGGTCCGGGCCCGGCGGTAACGAGCGCACGTGGGGTTTCAGCAGCGACGGCAGCTGCGACACGAAGTCCTTGGCCTCACCCGCGTTGAGCCGCCGAACCAGCGAGGAGACGACGACGTCGAGGGCCGCGCGCGCCTGGTCGCGGTCGTCGAGGCCGGCTTCCTCATGGACGAGGTTTACCAGCCGGTTCAGCGTGGTTTCGGCGCGCACCAGGCTGCGCCGACGTCCCGGGGCCCGCTCGCTGTCGGCGGGACCGCCCTCGCCGATCTGAGCCTCCACGACTTCGGCGAGCTCCTCGAGGGGAGCGGCCTCGTCGAGGATGAGGTCGTCAAGCGTCACCATGCCGACGATTCGCTCGCCTTCGACGAGCGGGATGCGTCGCACGTTGCGCTCTGTCATCAGCCGCAACGCGTCGGCGGTGTCGTCGCGCGGCGAAAGGGTTAACGGGTTCGGCGTCATCACCTCGGAGATCTTGGTCGAGGCTGCGTCGAGTCCCTGGCCCAACGCGCGCACGGTGAGGTCGCGATCCGTCGCGATGCCGACCAGGCGACCGTCCTGCTGGACAGCCACCGCGCCGATGCGGTTGTGCTCGATGGCACGAGCCGCTTCGAGCACCGAGTCACTGGGTTTGAGAACCACCATTCGGGGGCGTCGATACCAACGTAGAGTCATGTCTTCAGTTATGCCGACCGGGCGCGAAAAACTCTAGGGACCAAAGCAGGACCTCTGAGGGACCAATGGCCCTAAGGCGGGCGCGCTCCGCTCAGAGCGCGGCAAGCACTTCGGCCGCCGCGCGCTCACCCGAGGCCACTGCGCCGTCCATGTAGCCCATCGACTCGACCGCCGTCTCCGCGCCGGCCCAGTGGATCGGCCCCACGGGTTCGCGCAGCGCGTGCCCGTGCGTCGTCCAGGTGTTGGGTGGCAGGAACGCGCCGTAGCAACCGCGCGTCCATTCGTCTGCGGCCCAGACTTTTTCGACATACTCGACGGGTTGAGCGGCCCGCCGCCCGTACATCCGGGTGAAGCAGTCGACGACGGCGCGACGCCGGGCCGCCGGGTCGAGGCGGGCGAACTCGCGCGCCTGGTTGCCTTCGAGAAAGCCGAGCAGGACGCCGGGCTTACCGGAGGGCGGCGAGTTGTCGAAGAACACCTTCACCGGCCCGCTCAGCGAGACCCCCTGACCCGACAACCCGTCGGCGCGCCAGAACGGTTCGTCGTAGACCGCCATGCATTTGATCACCGAGCCGTTGGGCATGCGCTGGGTGAGCTGGTCGCGGTCGGCAGGTAACGGTTCGTCGTAGCTGAGGCGGCCCGCCAGCGCGGGGCTCATGGCCACGATCACCCGTTTGGCCCGCACCGTGGCAGCCTCCGAATCGAGTTCGACGCGGTCGCGGCACCGTATCGAGCGCACCGCGACACCGAGGTGCACCACATCGCCCAGCTCGGCGGCCAGCGCTGTGGAGATCGCCTGCGCCCCGCCGACGATGCGGGTTTGCTGAGCCCCGCCTCGCGTCGAAATAAGTTGTGTCAAACCATGATTAGAGCTGCAATAGGTCAGCAGATGCAGCAGCGAGAGGTCGGCGGCGTCGGCGGCCCACACCGCTTCGCACGCCAGGTTGATGAACGAGCGGCCCAGCGCCGTCCGCACGTGCCGCTGCACCCAGGACGCGACGGTCTGGCGGTCCCACTCCAGTGCCCGCTTGGCCGACCACGGCGCCGCGGGATCGATCCGACGCGCCATCCGCTCCAGCCGCGTCAACGCGATCTGCACGTCGGCCAGCTGCATCGGTCCCGCCTTCGGCACCTCGCCGCGGTACCGGCGGACGCGGCCGTCGTGCTCCCACAATTTGGCACCGGCATCGTGGGTGTCGAAGGTGGCGATGCGGAGCTCGTCGATCAGGGCGCGGATGCGCGTGTGGTTGGGCCCGATCCACTGTCCGCCGACCTCGACAACCGTGTCGCCGAACGGGTCACCGAGGCGGTGGTTCAACGTGCGCCCACCGACGCGGTCGCGGGCCTCCAAGACGACGACGTCGACGCCGGCGCGGCGCAGTGCGCGGGCGGCCGCCAAGCCGGCCAAGCCCGCGCCGATCACCGCGACGTCCGTGTCGATGTGCATGACGCCTCCTGAAGTGGAATCTATCGAAGGTGCACCGCGATGAGTTCCGCTCTGCCCGACGGTCATCAGTGGGGACACCTTTCAAAGGAGGCAACCAGCGCATGCGCAAGCTGATCTACTCGATGACCGCCTCGCTCGACGGTTACATCTCAGCGCCGCGCGGAGAGCACGACGGCTGGGCGGTGCCGGACGAGGAGCTGCATCGGTTCCACAACGACGCGGTGCGGGGGCTCGGCGGGCATCTGCTCGGGCGACGGCTGTATGAGGTAATGACCTACTGGGAGGGTTTCGAGGAACGCGAGCCGGACGCCCCGCAATACGCGCACGAGTTCGCCCGCATCTGGCAGAAGCTGCCCAAGATCGTGTACTCGACCACGCTGACGGAGGTCGAGGGCAACACGACGCTCTCGACCGCGGATCCGGTCACCGAGGTCACGCGGCTCAAACAGGAGCCGGGGGAGCCGCTGGCCGTTGGCGGCGCCGACCTGGCCGCGACGTTGATACGGCACGACTTGATCGACGAGTATCGCGTCTTCCTCGCCCCGACGGCCCTCGGCGGCGGCAAACCCTACTTCACCGCGCTGGACCGACAGATCGCACTCGAGCTGCAGGAGGCGCGAACCTTCGACACCGGCGTCGTCTACCTGCGCTACGCGGCGCGTTAGAAGTGGATGACGCGCGGGCCGCCGCCGCACTCGGGCACGCCGCCGTAGGGCAGACCGCCCTGGATCTGCCCGTTGACCATCGCGCTGCAGGACGCCGTGCGGTGCCAGGAGCCCGGTGCGAACGGGCCGCCCGCGCCGAAGCTCCATGTCTGCGAGTAGAACGAGCCATCGGGGAACGGTTCGCCCAAGCAATACCGTGTCCCGCCCTGTCCTGACTTCTGCCCGCCCGGGCACCAATTGGCCTCGCCGTTGGGAATCTTCGGATCGGGTTGCGCGGCGGCGATCGGAACCGCGACGAACGTCAGCGCAGCGGTTGCCGCGGCGACCGCGAAGAGTCTGATCATGTTTACCCCCGAGAGACGATTGCGGCTCGCCTGCCAGCTCACCGCGGTGTAGTCGATTGTCAGAGGTTAGCTGCTGCAGATCGATGATGGGCAACTTTCGCGCATCGCGGACCTTGATAGGCTCTGCCGCTGAGGGCGGTCGCATCCGTGCCACACGCGGATGCCAGGGAACCCGGTGAGAATCCGGGACTGGCGCGCAGCGGTATGGGAGTTGGACTCGACACAGGTCACTGGAGGCCACGCGGGCCTCCGGGAAGGCGTCGAGTCCGGAACATCCCGAGTCCGAAGACCTGCCGTTCTCGTTGAGTCCACCGGTATCTCGCGTTCAGATACCCCCGGCGTAATGAGGCAGGCTTGCTGATCACCTGGCCACGGTGTCGGATCGGGACGTTGTGCCCGTGACCGTCACCGAGAGAATTTCCGGTCGCGCCCACGAGGCGACTGTTCCCACGGTCCGGCGCGCGCCGTTCCTGGCGCTGACGGCCGTACTCGCCGTTCTCACGACGGCGAGCGTCGTGGTGTCCGTCGCCTTCGGTGCCGAGGACATCGCGCTCACCGACGTGTGGCGTACCGTTGCCGGCCGCCTCACCGGAGGCGCCGTCGACGCGGGATACGACGTCATCATCTGGGACCTGCGGCTGCCGCGCTCGATACTGGCGGCGATCGTCGGCGCGGGCCTGGCGCTGGCCGGTGCGCTGATGCAGGCGCTCGTCCGCAACCCGCTGGCCGAACCGTATCTGCTGGGTGTGTCGGCGGGCGCGGCCGTGGGGGCGACGGCGGTGATCACGCTGGGCGTGTTGTCGGCGCTGGGCATCTGGGCGCTGTCCGGGGGCGCGCTGCTGGGCGCGGTGGTCGCCACGCTGACCGTGTACGCCGTGGCCCGCGCCCAGGGCGGGCTTACCGCGCTGCGCCTGATCTTGTCGGGTGTGGTGCTGTCCTCGGCGTTCATGGCGTGCTCGTCGCTGCTGGTGTTCACCGCCGGTGACCCGCACGCGGCCGAAAGCGTGATGTTCTGGCTGCTCGGCAGCGTCGCCGGAGCGACGTGGGCCAAGATCCCACTCGCGGGCACGGTGGTGGTGATCTCTCTGGTCGGGGCGTTGCTGATCCATTCGTGGCTCGACGCCTACGCCGCAGGAGCGGACACGGCCACGTCGCTGGGCGTGCCGGTGCGCGCGTTGCGCAACGCGCTGTTCGCGATTCAGGCGGTGCTCGTCGGGGTGCTGGTGGCCGTGGCCGGGGGCATCGGGTTCGTCGGGCTCATCGTGCCGCACGCGGCGCGGTTGATCGTGGGAGCCACACATCGCGCGATGCTACCGGTGACCGTCTGTGCCGGAGCGCTTTTCCTGGTGTGGGTCGACGTGATCTCGCGGGAGATGGCCGCACCGCGGGAGATGCCGTTGGGCATCGTCACCGGGCTCATCGGCGCGCCGGTGTTCCTGTTCCTGATGGGCCGCCGCCGATACGAGTTCGGTAACAGCTCATGAGTGCGGCTGTCCTCAGCGCTCACGGGGTCGCGTGCCGGCGGGGCTCAAGAACCGTTGTGGCCGGGGTCGATCTGATGGTGCCCGCCGCGACCCGGCTGGCGGTGGTCGGCCCGAACGGCGCGGGCAAAACAACTCTGCTGCGGGCGCTTTCGGGTCTCGATGCGCCTGTGGAGGGAATGATCCGGATCGACGGCGAGGACTTGTACCGGATGCCGGCTCGGCGCAGGGCGTGCACGATCGCCGTCGTCGGGCAGGAAGAGCGACCGTCGGGCGAGCTGACAGTGGCCGAGGCGGTCGGGCTGGGCCGGACCCCGTATCGAAATCCGTGGTCGGGCACCGTGATCGGGGAACGGGACATCGTCGACGACGCCCTGACCGCGGTCGGACTGGGTGGGTGGGGGGACCGGTCCTGCACGCAGTTGTCGGGCGGTGAGCGCCACCGTGTCGTGCTTGCACGGGCACTGGCTCAGCAGACGCCGGTGCTCGTGCTCGACGAACCCACCAACCATCTCGACGCGGCATGGCGGCTGAGGTTCATGCAGGTACTCGACGATCTCGAGTGCACGGTCGTCGCCGCGATGCACGACTTGGATTTGGTACTGCGCCATTTCGACGCCGTCGCGGTGGTCGCCGACGGCGGCCTCGTCGCCCACGGGCCCCCCACCGAGGTTCTGGACTCCGACCTGCTGTGGCAAGTGTTCGACGTCGCAGGCGATGTCGTCGCCCATCCGACGACGGGCAGGTCTCACCTTCTGCTCACCCACGCCCACCCGGCGGTGCGCCAACGATGAGGAGTATGACAGTGGTACGGAGACTGGCTGGACCGGCTGTCGTCGGCGTGGCGCTGGCGTTGGTGACCGGTTGCGGGTCGCCGAACGCCCCCGCGGCGGCCACCCACACGGTGACGGTCACCAACTGCGGCGAGGAGGTCAGTTTCGAGCAGCCACTGGAACGTTTGTTCGTCAACGACGGCGGGATGATCGCGATCGCGCTGGCCGCCGGGGCGCGCGAGCAGATGGTCGCCGTCAGCTCGATGGCCCGCGACGTCGACGTTCTGCGCATCGAGTTCGGTTCTCAAGTAGACGATCTCAACGAGGTGGCGCCCGCGCAGCCGACGCTGGAGAACATCGTCGGGGCGAAGCCTCAGGTGCTTTTCGCCGGATACAACTACGGGATGGGAGAAGAGCGCGGTATCACCCCGGAGATCCTGGCGGGCCACGGCATCGCCGTGTATCAGCTGTCCGAGGCGTGCAGGCAGATGGAGGGGCAGTCCGTCCGCGGAACCATGGATCCGTGGGTTGCACTCGACACCGATCTGCGCAACATCGGCACCATCACGGGGAACGCCGAGCAGGGCGCGCGGGCCGCCGACGATATAGCCGCAAGGTTGGAAAGGTTGCGTGCCGCGCCGCAGCCCGAGAACAAGCCGATGGTCTTCGTGTTCGACAGCGGCACCGACACAATCTTCTCGTCGGGTGTGTTCGGCGGGCCGCAGGGCATCATCGACGTGGCCGGCGCACGCAACGCCACCGCGGACATTCAGGACACCTGGACGACCGTGAGTTGGGAACGGATCGCCACCGCCGACCCCGACCTCATCGTGTTCGTCGACTATCCTGGCCAGTCGGTCGAGGAGAAGATCGAGGTGCTGCGAAGCAACCTGGCAAGCAGAAACCTCAAGGCGGTCCGTGAGAGCCGGTTCATCAACCTGC
Organism: Mycolicibacterium pulveris; assembly: GCF_010725725.1. NCBI lineage: Bacteria > Bacillati > Actinomycetota > Actinomycetes > Mycobacteriales > Mycobacteriaceae > Mycobacterium > Mycolicibacterium pulveris. The sequence goes on from NZ_AP022599.1 coordinate 4,662,852, forward strand.
CGTATGCGATGTGGGTGTCAAGCCCGCTGAACATCGACGCCGCTGAAACGCTGCGATCGGTACTCGAAAAGCACGGTCTGGCACCGCAATCCGGCATCACACCGAGCCTGGATGCTGGGCAACTCGACCTGGCGGGCAACGACTGGCTGCAGTGAACCACGGTGCTGCGGCCCATCAGTCATACCCCGGCGGACATTCTCGCGTGGTTCCGGGCACAGTCGTCCCGGAACTGTTGAAGCGTCATGCCGGTGCGGGTCTTGAAGAACCTGCGCAGGCTTCGCGCATCCGCGAAGCCGGCCTGACGCGCAATCGCGCGGAAGTCGAGATCCGTTGTTGAAAGCAGTGTTTCGACAACTTCCAGCCGAATTTCGGCTTGGATCTGGCTGAAGTTGAGTGAATCCTTCTCCAACCTTCGGTTCAAGGTGCGAGGGGTGCAGTGAAGCATACGGGCAACGTCATCGATGCCCAGCTGCGGGTTACCGTGAAGAATCGCTCGGACCCGGTAGGGAAATGTCGAGCCGGCATTCGCGAACACGTGTGCACTTGTGAGCAATTTCAGGCAGTGTTGATGCGTTTCCGGGTCAGCGCCTTTCAATGGGATGGCCAGCGCGTTGCTGCTGAGCAGCATCGTGTTTCGTTTCGAGTCGAAGTCGATCGGGCACGGGATGAGGTCGCGATAACAATCAACGTGACGAGGTTGCGAGTATGTCAACGTCAGCCGATCGACGGGAAATTCCGGGATGCCGATCAGACGCTGTAAGGCCATGTCGCAACAGATCCTCTCCTCGATCGAGAACTGCAGCAACGCATCCGGGATGCGTGAATCCGGCAGATACGAAAGCAAAAGCTGATCGCCGACCAATTCACACGCAAATCCGACCAGACCGCCGAAGAAGACCGAGATGTATTGAAACCACAGTTTCGTCGCCTCAGCTGATGTTGGGCTCGTCATGACGGTGTAGCCGAGAATGCCCAGGTCGCCGAGGGTCAGCTGCTCGCCCAACGTGAAGGCCAGGGAAGGTGAATCGCACAGCTGGTGCATCCTCGCGACGATGTGGATGTAATCGGCCACTTCGATGAGATGTCTCGGATCGGTGAGATTCTCCGGGGTGACTCCGGAGCCAGCGAGCACCTCCTCGCTGTTGAAGCCCAACCGGTTGGCCACCTTGAGATAGAAATTGATCTTCGCCGGTCGAAGCCGTGCGACCGCGCTCGAATCATGAGCGATCGTTAGCAGATGGCTTGCATCAGACAGGGATTCCTCGGGGGTTCGCCACACACCGACCGGTTTGGTCCCCGCCGTGACCGGATGGGTCATTACGTCCACCTCGGCGTCTCGCTACATTTCCTGTGATGGCGCTTTCGCGGTGCAATCTTATGCCGACCTGGCGCTATGCGGGAATACCGGAGGATGTATGAACGCTGGCTATCAGTCTGCGACGATTGACCACAGAGGCGAGCGTTGAACGAGGCCGCGAACCGCAGGACGACTCTACTCGGCGCGTGGTGCGGAATCGCCTATATCGTCATGCTGCTGACCGGCTGGTGGCTCATAGGGGGATTCCTGCCGCTGCATGAGCCGTCTGCCGATGCAGCGGAGATCGCGTCGTTCTTCCGAGACGATGTGGTCAGTCTTCGGATCGGCATGGTGATCGTGATGTGGGCAGCCGCCGTGTTCCTGCCCTTCGCCGCCACGATGGCCGATTTCGTCTCCCGGTTCGAGGGCCGCAACGGTCCGCTCACCCGCACCATGACGATGGCTGGGTACGCCAACGCCATGCTGACCTTCTATCCGCCCCTGTGGTGGCTTATCAGCTCATGGCGAGCATCGGAACGATCTCCAGAACTGACATATCTGCTCAACGACATCGCCTGGCTCCAGTTCATCGGTGGTCTGTCATTGATCATGCCGATGTTCGCGGTGGTCGCGGTGGTGGCATTGACTGACTCACGACCCGAGCGCGTGTTCCCGCGTTGGCTTGGTTACCAGAGCGTCATGACCTTCCTCCTGTTCCTGCCCGATCAGATGTTGTTCTTCTTCAAGACCGGGCCATTCGCCTGGAACGGTGTACTCGGATTCTGGGTTCCACTGACGGTGTTCTGCACCTGGTTCATTGCGATCTTCGTCGTGATGCGCCGCTCGCTGCTCACCGCCACGGCCAGAAAGGCCCGCTCCGGCATCGAGGAATTTGGGGCGGTGCGATGACGACACACGGACGGCATCTGGCTCCGTCACGGCTTCCTGCCGAGATACGCGACACGACGCGGCGTTGGAGTCCGGTGCAACTGTGGGCAGTGGTTGGCGCCACGTTCATCACGTTCGAAGCCGTCGTGCTGCTGCGTTGGGTGCTCGGACCCAACTTCAAGTCGACTCCTCCTGGCCCTGACCAATTGACGGCCGGCCAGCACGCGCTTTACGTAGCTATCCAGGTAGCCATACCGATTGCGGCCGCCGTGTGCATGTACTTCTGGGTGGTGCGGCCGTGGTGGCGTGAAGGGCGGCTGACCACCGACGGCATGTTGGCCATCAGTGGCGCCATGATCTTCTTCTGGGACATGTCGATGAACTACACGTCGGTGTCGCTGCTTTACAACTCGCATTTGATCAACCGCGGCGCGTGGGCCAACGGTGCATGGCCGACCTGGATCAGCCCGAACGCCAACAACCTGCCAGAACCGCTTCTGGTCTGTATTCCCGGATACACCGCGCTGGTCTTCTCGCAGGTGGTGTTCATTCTCTGGCTGATCCGAAAAGCCAAGTCCCGCTGGCCAAACCTCGGCACGTTGGGCGTTATCGCAACGATCATCGTCGGTTTGACGATTGTCGATACGATCATCGAGACCCTGTTGCTTCGCACCGGGCTGTACGCCTATCCGGGCGCGATCCGAGGCATAACGCTCTTCGCAGGCCGCACTTACCAATTGCCGCTGTCGGAGACGATCCTGTTCGGTGGGCTCGGGCTGGGCGCGATCGCGGCGCTCAGCTACTTCCGTGACGACCGCGGAAATACCATCGTCGAACGCGGCATCGACACACTGCGATTGAGCACCAAGGGCAAGCAGCTGGTGCGCTTCTGCGCGATCTTCGGCGCAGTCCATGCGGCATTCCTGGTGTTCTACATGATTCCGCAACAGTGGTTCGCGGTGCAGTCTGACCCGTTCCCCGAAGGCTACCCCTCCTACATGATCAACGACATGTGCGTATCGGGGTCCGACGGCAACACCTGCCCCGGTCCAGGCGTACCGATGCCCCGGCCGTAAAGGACAGCTCGAAATGTCGCCGGCGACTACGGTCATCGCTCCAGACCACGTGGTAACCCAGCGAAGCCGGGCCGCATTGTGGGTGATTCACGGTGGCGCCTGGCTCGCGCTGATCACCTATTGCTGGACCGCCTGGATTGTCAGCGGTGACTTCAACACCAACACCATCGGCCGGGGCCAAGAGCCCGACTGGTACGTCGCGCTGATGCGCGGCTGGGAAGTCTTCGCGCTGGTGTGCACCGTGATGATCATCTGGACGTTCGTGGTACGACCGAAGTTGAGAACGGGGCGCTTCTCCTTCGATGGTCTGTTCGTGATCGCCTGCGGGCTGATGTTCTTTCAGGAACCCTGGATCAACTGGACGAGCTATCAGTTCCTCTACAGCACCACATCGATCAACTTCGGAAGTTGGCTTTCGCACATCCCGGGATGGAGCTATCCGCATGCCGAGTTGGTGCCGGTATCACTGTGGGCGGGCACCGCGTACTTCTGGCTCGTCGCCATACCGGCGATGGCCGGGTCGAAGTTCATGGGCTGGCTCACCCGTCGCCGCCCCGGAATCAGCAAGTTGAACTTGATCGCTGTCACTTATCTGGCATTCTGCGCCTTCGACTTGGTGCTGGAATCATTCATCACCCGAACGAACCTGTTCAGCTACGGCAGCGTCATTCCCTCGTTGAGTCTGTTCGCGGGCACGGATCATCAGTTCCCCGTGTACGAAACGGTCAGCTGGGCAGGAACATACGTGTTCCTGGCGTGTGTGCACTTCTTTCGCGACGACCGCGGCCGTTCCTTACCGGAGCGCGGAATCGAGGCTTTCCATGTCGGAGACCGAGTCAAGACCTTCTTCCGACTTCTCGCGATCGTCGGGATGTGTCAACTCTCGATCCTGTTGACCTACAACATTCCGTACCAGTTGTACGCGCTGCACTCGCAGATGTCGCCGGTTTACCTGGAACAGCCGTGGCGGCTTGGCGGGGTCTGTGGTCCTGGCACCAATTTCGACTGTCCAGGGCCGGGCGTTCCGATCCCGAGGTCAGACAGCGAAACCAACCGGACACGCTGATCGCTATCGGCCTAGGGTGTCCTCCAGCCAGTCCAGCGTCACAGCGTTCGACAACACCAGGTTGCCGAGCTGGCAATGAGTGTCGGCGCCTTCGTCCGGGGTGAACATCCGCTGGGTCACCGGGCCGCCAGATCGCTCGGCGAACACCTCGTACTGGCGCAACGGCTCGCCGCCCTCGCCGGACCCGACCAGCGCGAGGGCGGGGCAGCGGATCGAAGCCGGGTCGAGGTTGAACTCCCGCAGGTAGTGAAAAGCGTTGAGGAACGTCGTTTGTCCGAACCGCCGGATCAACGATCGGGACATCTCTTTGACCGGGGGCGGCATTTCCGCATCCGGGATCTGATCGATGTCGTCGAGGCTGAAGTCTTCTTCGGGTGTCAGTACTTCCTCGGGGTCTCCGCCCATGCCTGCCACAAACGACACCAGATAGGCCCGCAGGTCGACGATGGGGGAGTTCGCCACCACAGCGCGAATGCGGGGTTCGTGGGCGGCGGCCCGCAGCACGAAGTAGCCACCGAAACTGATGCCGAGTAGCCCCAGCCGGTCGGGGTTCACATCCGGCTGCTCCAGCGCGACGTCGATCCACGCCGACACCCAGCTTTCGGTATCCGGAACAAACGATGTCGTCGGTTCGGTGCGCGCGGTGTCCATCTGGCCCGGCCCGCAGATCTGCAGCACCCGAAAGCCACGCTCGAGTGCCGCCGCGCCGACCTGAAAGTATGTCTCCTCGAGTGTCCCGTCGAATCCGCTCGTGACGATCAGCGTCGGCCCGCCCTCGGCCGCGTTCTCGGGGACGAACCGGTAGCCGGGCAGCCGCTGCCCTTGCCACGGAAGCCACAACTCCTCGATGTCAGTGCGGTTTTCGGCCATGGCGGCGAGGAACGCGCGACGGCTGGCGAGGCCCAACTCGACATGCCTGTCCGTGCCGAACGGCGAGAAGTACTCCGCTGCGCGGTAGCTGTTGGCCGCATGCAGGTAGCGATCGCGCGCACTGAAGCGGTGTCCGAGCGCGGCCAGTCGCTGGGCATCGCTGTGTTGTCTGTCGCCGAGTTCGGCGAAGACATCGGTCCAGCTGTGCGAGCCGGCCCTGCGGATCCGGGCAGCTGCGGCCAGGCACTCGCCGACGGACGCCCCACCGTAGGCGGCCGCCCCGAGCTGGCGCAGCAGCTGAAAATCCAGCTCGGGATCCTCGAATCCGGCGACGCGCGTTGTGCTGCGGAGAGTCGAGTCTGCCACCGACGTGCTCCTTCGACGTAAGACACAGGTCGTGGTGTTTCCCACGCGGAGTCGCTTTATCGTAGCGACGCGACGTCGGGTTTCGGCGGTGATCCCGCCCGACGAACACGGTCGGATCGCCGGCTCACATCTGTGCGTCTGCCGTTCGTCGTGGCGCCAGCGCCGGATCGACGCGGACAACCGCCTTTCCGGCGATTTCATCGCGGGCATACCTGCGAAAGAGTTCCTGGCCGGCTTCCAGACCATCGACGTGCGCGCCGATGAACGGATGAAGGTCGCGCCACTCGACAAAGTCGCAGAGGGCCCGAAACTCTTCCTCAGTCCCCATCTTGTGACCGTAGATCTCCAACTCGTTCGCGAAGATCGTACGCAGGTGGGTTTCACCGATCCGCCCACTGGTTGCACCCAGGCACACCGCCCGGCCGCCGAAAGCGAGCGACTGCAACGAATGACCCCACGTCTTGGCACCCACAGAGTCGATGACGACGTCAACGGGATCGGCCAGCGGAGTTCCCGGCGCCACGACTTCGTTGGCGCCCAACTTGAGCCCAAGAATATGGCCCTGCTCGGTGCGAGAAGTCGCGGTCACGTGCGCACCCAGCGCGCGTGCCAGAGCGATGACCGCGTTCGACAGCCCACCGGATACCCCTTGGACAAGAACACGCTCCCCGTCCTGCAGGCGCGCCCTCCCGACCAGGGCGGACCAAGCGGTCAGCCACGTCGTTCCCAAACAGGCAGCTTCCTCGAAGGACAGACCCTCGGGCTTCCTTACCACGTTCGCGACAGGAACTTTCACCAAAGCCGCGAGCGTGCCGTCTACTCCGTCGGTGAGCATCTGAAACTTCGGGCCGTGGCCGAGTACCGGAAAGATGGTGACTGCGCGCCCATTCTGATCGATGCCCGCGCCGTCACAACCCAAGGTGACCGGTGGATCGAACGGCACCATCGTCACGCCCGCAAGGGTCCACAGGTCGTGGCGGTTCAAGGAGGCCGCCACGACGCGAACGATCTCGTGCCCTTCGCTGCGGCTCGGTTCCGGACGGTCGCCGAAACACAAGCCCGCGAGCGGATCCTGTGGTGCAAACTGTTCCGCATAGAGCGCCTTCATGAATCCCCTTCGTCGTGTCATGAGGTGGTTGGCTGTTTGCGGCGAGGCGATGCCTCACGACGTCCGCGCTTCGGCGCCGGTCTGCGCGTGAGTGTCGTGCGAAGCCATCACCGTCTGTAGGGCGTCGCGAACTGCCAGTGCCTGCGCCGTGGGGTCGGCGTCGACCTCGACCATGACGTCAGCCGTTCCTTCGAACCGGTGATGTCCGTGACCGACCGCTATGACAGGTCGGGGCAATCGGACCTTTGACACCGCCAACACCTTCAGAACCGGATCGATCACGAGATCTGCGTCGTCGGGGCCCAGTACCGTCGCACCCGCTTGCAAGATAGCGTTCACGGTGTCCGGTCGCGCTCGAGCACGTCCCGCCAGCCGCACAGCAAGCAGCCGCCCCGGTCGCCCATCCGCGACCCAGGCGTCGGCCGCCAGCTCACCCAGGCCGGCCACCACGACGGTCGTCGGATTGGGGTCATCGGTCACGGCCATAACCGGAAGTGATGCAGCGCGAAAGGCACTGACGTCGGGTCGATGGGTACCTCGGTCCGAGCCTGTGTTGGCGACTGCGATCACCGGGATCTCGAGCGCCGTCAACTCGGTTGCGAGACCGACGGATTTGCGGCCGCCGATCAGCGCGACCGAGTGACGTGTCGCCGGCGCATGTTGTGTGTGGCCGCAGATCGACATAGATTAAGGGCCCCTTCTTTTTAGAATTATTGTTACAGTAACAGAAGGTAGGCTCCGGCGGCAGACCGGGCGGACGAAAGGATTGCGATGGCCTACGAGCCCAAGACCTGGCGATTGAGCGACTACCAGGCGGGAGCCACGAAACCCGACGCGCTCGACCCACAGACGTCCGGCGACCTCTGGAAGATCTGGGACGTGGCACGACACGACAGCGTGCACTGCTTGTACGCAGTGGTGAATGCGGGTAACCGCACCGGAGCCCACACTCATCCCGACGCGAACCACTACACGGTGGTCATCAAGGGCACGGCGTTGGTGTGGATCGAGGGCACGATCGTGCGCCTCGAAGAAGGCGATATCGTCAGTATTCCCACTGGCGTGCTTCACGACTTCGGTGCCGACACCACCGGCGAGTGCTGGGTGGTTGATCTGACCACACCGCCGTTCGACCCGGAGAAGATGCAATTCGACCCGTCTCGTGAGGCTGAGATCGCTGAGGCTTTCCAGGCGGCGATGACCCCGCGGCCCTGAGCCCTTGCGGGTTCCGCAAGGTACTGACGAACTGCACACAGAGGATCCGGAATGAATTCTGGATTCGAGATGAGGTTGTCGTGGCACTGACCACCGAGCAATCAGAGATGCAGCAATCTGTGCGAGAGTTACTCGCCCGCCTGGTATCTCGCGAATTGCTCGATGATGTTGAGCGGGGATCGAGACCTGCGACGACGGACACCCGATGGAAGAAGCTGACTGATGTCGGCCTCCCCGGTCTTTTCATCCCGGAGCACGCGGGTGGGTCCGGGGCTTCCAACGTCGACGTCGCTGTCATCGCGGCGGAGCTGGGCCGAGTGCTTTGTCCCGATCCGATCATGACGGTGTGGGACGCCACCGAGGTGCTGCTGTGCGCGGGTACCGGGGCTAAGTACGTCGGTGCCGTCGCTGCGGGAGCGATGCGGCCCGTTCTGGCCGTTGCCGATGAGGCCGGATGTTGGTCGAACACCGTGTCGCCGGTTCGGATGCAGGACGATCGAGTCTTCGGCGACGTGGTGTTTGTGGAAGCAGCCGATGTGGCAACGCATTTCATTGTGCGGAGCTCGACAGGATCGGATACTTCGCTGCAGCTCGTCGCAGCCGACGACGATGGCGTTCTCATCGCGCCGATGGACGCAATGGTAGGCCGCTGGTGGTGGAGGGTGGAGTTCCGTGGCGCACGTGCCACCCAACTCACCCGCGACTGGAACGACGTTCGAGACGCCCGATGGCCGATATGGATGCGGATCGCCGCCTGGTGCGGAGGAGCATCGCAACGACTCATCGAAGACACCGCGGACTACGCGAAGAAACGGGTGCAGTTCGGCGTGCCGATCGGGTCCTTCCAAGCGGTCCAACACAACCTCGCGAGTGCGGCGATCGCGGCCGCCGAGGTCAACAACCTTGCGTTCACCGCAGCTGCCGCCCTCGACGCCGGCGAAACAGATGCGGCCCTTCTCTCAGCGGCCGCCGTTACCCACGGAGGAGATGGCTTCGTCAGCGTTGCGCGCCGGTGCCATCAAACATGGGGAGGCGTCGGGTTTTGCACCGAGTCGCACGTGCATCATTTCAGCCGCCGAGCCAAACTCGTTCAGCAGTCGCGCGGCGGGCGTCCTGAACACCTCGAGGCCTTCATGGATGAGCTGACGAAGGCAGGAACCATCCGACGGGCGACAGGCACGCGGGGTGATACCGATGGGCTTGCCCGCTTCCGCGCCGAGGTGCGGGAATTCGCGTGCAAGAGCGACGATCCCGTGATCGCAAAGCAGGGAACGTTTCCGCAGGGCGATACGCCTGAAAAGCGCGCATTCATACGTCGGCTCGGTGAGCGAGGCTGGCTGGGACTGGCATGGCCGCACAGTTACGGTGGCGCCGGTCTCGATGCGCGGTTCCAGCTGGTGTTGCAGCAGGAACTGGAGTACTACAGCTTGCCCAGTGCGTCCATCGAGGTCGGGATGGTCGGTCCGACCTTGTTGAGGCATGGGTCAGATGAGCTCAAGAAGGAGTTTCTTTCCCGGATCACCCGGGGTGAGCTCAACGTCGCACTCGGGTACTCGGAGCCCAATGCCGGTTCAGACTTGGCAGCCTTGTCGTTGCGTGCCGAACGCAAGGGCGACGAATATGTCTTGAACGGGCAGAAGATGTACACGAGCGCTGCACATTTCGCCGACGTCATCTGGCTGGCCTGCCGCACGGGTGGGCCTGGCTCAGGTCATCGTGGTATCTCCATTCTCATCGTCGACGCCGACGCGCCGGGCATTTCGATCAGTGAGCTCGCCACCCTGGGCACCCACCGCACGAACGTGGTGTACTTCGACGATGTTCACGTTCCGGTTGCGCGCCGCGTGGGAGCCGAGAACGAAGGCTGGCGCTACATCATGGAGGCCCTGGATCTGGAACGCCTCACCGGCTTTCCGACCGGCGGGTTCTTGCGCGACACCGACCGACTGATCGAGTGGTACTCGGAGAACGCCGGTGCGCGAACACCTGAGGTTCGCAGGCGAATCGCCGAGATCGCCCTTCGGTCCCTCGGTGCGTTCAGCCACGCCGAGCATGCGATGGACGTCCTGGCCCAACACGGTGTTCCGACCGCCGACGCGACGATGCTGAAAGTCGCCGTCACCGAGGCCCGGCAAGAGCACGCTGACGCATTTCTCGCCCTGATGGGGCCTCGAGCACTACTGCGCGGTGAGAATGGGATCCTGGCAGGACATTTCGAAGAAGTGTGGCGAGACGAAATCATTACCACGATCGCCGGCGGTGCAAACGAGATTCAACGCAACATCATTGCGCAGCGCCTTCTGGGGCTGCCGCGGCAATGACAGGTCACTCCGACGATCCCGTGCGGATCGAGCTAGGAGGCTAGCTGGTTGAGTCTGGCCTGCAACCGATCGAAGTTCTGCTCGGTGAGCCTTGTCAGTGCCCGGTCGGCGATCGGCTTGAGCAGCCTGAACCACCCCATCAGTTCGCAGTCGCCATGCAGCCGTACTCGACTCCGCATTTCGTCTAGCCGCTCGACCTCGTACCACACGTCGTATCGGCAAAGGCCAGACCGCGATACTTCGCGCCACCGGTGCGGAGGGTCCCAGGCGACAATCTCGATCTCGATCTCGTATCTGAACGGCAGTCCAGGAATCGTCTGGAGCTGGCGGCTCTTTTCGCCTACCCCGCCTCGAACTTCAGAGACGACGGTCGACGACAGCGTTCCGGCCCACCATTCCGCGTCAGCGTCACGGTCGGAGTAGTACTCGAAGGCAATCTGCTGGGGGCAGTTGACCTCTCGGCTGACATCGACCTTCATTCTAGATCTCCGGTCTCTCGCAGATGGTTCACCGCCATCCTGTCGTCAACTCAACAGCGGCAGGGTATTCCGAACTTTTGGAGACACTGTTACGGTAACAGATGTTACGGTCATGACCGAGGGTTTCACCGGACCCGGATGCCGGCGCTAGGCCGTTTGGGAGGCGCAGTGGACCGATTCACCGGAAAGGTCGCCATCGTTACCGGCGGCGGTTCTGGAATAGGCGAGGCGACGGCACGCCGGCTTGCCGCAGAGGGCGCACTGGTGGTGGTCGCAGATGTGATAGCCGAACGCTGTGAAGCGGTCGCGAAGTCGATCGTCGCGGACGGTGGCGTCGCCGCCGCGAAGACGGTCGACGTGACTTCGCGCGCCACCGTCGACGACTTGGTCGAATCGACTCTCGATACACACGGGCAACTCGACGTCATGGTGAACAACGCGGGGTTGGGGTCAATAGGACCATTGACCTTGCTGAGCGACGAGACACTCGACAACCTGTTGAACATCAACATCAAGGGCGTCGTGCATGGCACCGCAGCTGCGGGACGGGTCATGCAGGGCTCGAACACAGGCGGGGCGATCGTCAATACCTCCTCGGCCGCCGCAACGTTCGGATCGCCGTTTCAAGCCGTCTACTCGGCGACGAAAGGTGCCGTTCTCTCGCTCACCCGATCGGCGGCGATGGAGTTCGCTCCGACGATCAGGGTCAACGCTGTCTGCCCGGGCGGTGTTCGGACGCGGTTCATGGCAGCGGCGACAGGCATGGACGTGCCGCCCGAGATGGACGAGGTAGCCGGCAAGGTGCACCCGCTCGGGCGGATGGGTGAGGCACACGAAATCGCCTCAGCCATCGCATTTCTCGCATCTGCCGATGCTACCTTTATCACCGGCGTTGGTTTGCCCGTCGACGGTGGTATGACCGCTGGGGCACTTATCGATCTGGGTTGAGGAGACGCGCATGACAGATCAGCTTCGGGTGACCACCGCTGACGGGCTCTCGCTGGTCGCGCAGGCTGAAGGTGACGAAGCTGCGCTGAAAGTCGTCTTGATCGGCGGAACCGCCCAAGTGGCGTCGCTGTGGGCGGGCGTCGCGGCGGGCCTCGCTGACTCCTACCGAATCATCACCTTCGACGGGCGTGATGTCGGTGACTCGGATCGAGCATCGACGAGCTACTCAACCGACACCCTGGCCGCAGATGCGATCGCGGTACTCGATGCCTTCGGCGGAGGCGCAGCGGCATTCGCTGGAATCTCCCTCGGAGGTTGCGTTGCCCTGCAAGTGGCGAGGCTCTACCCCGAACGTGTCTGGGCCGTAGCGACGGGGTCGTGCTGGGCGCGCACAGATCAGCATTTGCAGAACCAATTCAAGTTTTGGATCGACCTCAACGAGAACCACGGGTTCGGACTGGTGTTCCGCTTGATGTCGTTCATGGCTTTCTCCGTTGAAACCCAGCAGGTGATGGGGGATATGAGCGGGCTTGCCGCAGCAGTCGAAGCGGGCACGGACGCTGATGCATTTCGCAGGCAAGTTGAGGCTGATCTGTCGCACAATCTAACCGACGATGAACTTGCCGAGATTCGAGCGCCGTTGCTGGCGATGTGGGGTGACCAAGATTTGATCGTGCCTCGTCGATACGCCGAGCAACTCGCGGCAGCCGTGCCCAACGCGGAACTGGTCGGGCTCGCCCCGGTGAGTCATTCCATGATGGTGGACCATCCTGAGCAGTTCATCGGCAATGTGCGCTCCTGGCTGGACAAACACCGGGATGCGAGCCCGGTGGTGTCGGATACCGGGGTATGAACGTCGCGAAAAGGCTTGAGGCCGCGGCGCAGAAGTGGTCCGGGCGCACGGCGCTGATCTTCGAGCAAGGCGCCGGGACTTGGACGTACGCCGAACTCGACTGGCGCGCTTCCCGGGTCGCATCCGCGCTGGACCGGCTCGGCGTCAAACGCGGTGATCGGCTGGCAATTTTTCTGACCAATACCCCCGATCATGTCGCGATCTGGTTCGGTGCGCTCAAGGCCGGCGTCGTGGTCGTTGACATGAACATCGTTCTCGGCGACGAAGAGTGGCGCTACATCGTGGCGGACTGTACCCCCGCGCTGATCGTGACGTCCCCCGTGTTCACCGAACGAGTCACACATCTAGGCGATGAGCTGGGCATACCGGTGATCGAGCAAGGGGAGCTGTGGCGCACTGACGCAGAACCGCCATCCACCACCAGCGTCGACGTCGACGACGAGGAGTTGGCGGTGATCGCCTACACCAGCGGGACCACCGGCCTGCCGAAAGGTGTCATGCACTGCCACCAGCGGCTCGATCTCGCGATCGAGCTGATGGGCGAGGTCCGCTCGATAGGGGTGGATGATGTCGTCCCGACATTCCTGCCGCTGTTTCCTTTGCACGCCAACCTGTCACAGGCCGGAAATGCCATCGCATGTGGCGCCTCGCTGCTGTTGATGGAGAAGTTCGACCCGGAATCGTTTACGGAACTGTCACGGCGACTGCGCATCTCGGCGGGTACGGTGGTGCCCGCCATCATCGCCGCCATGCTGGCAATGCCGGAGCAAAATCAGCCGAGATTCGCCGATGGCGCGCGGTTGAGCGTGGGCGGAGCCCCGCTCGCGCCGGCGACCAGAGAAGCTTTCGAGAACCGATTCTCGGTACATCTGTGTCAAGGCTTCGGCTCCACGGAGATCATGGGCGCCATTGCGATGGAGCGCGAAGACCGCAAGGCGCCGTGGGGGAGTTGCGGTGAGCTCTGGCCAGGCCTGGCCGAGAACGGATTGGTCCGGGTCGTCGACGACCGCGGTAAAGATGTGGCACCGGGCGAAACCGGCGAGTTCTTGGTGCACCGCGACAGGGCACTCCTCGGATACTGGAATTCGCCGCAGCTGACCGAAGAGGCATTCATCGACCGGAACTGGTTCCGGACGGGTGACGTCGGACGGATCGACGAAGAGGGCTTCGTTTACCTGCTCGACCGCAAGAAGGACATGATCATCCGTGGTGGCTTCAACATCTATACCGCCGAGATCGAGCGTGTTCTCGCCGAGAACCCTGTCGTCGCCGAGGCACATGTAGTTGGTGTGCCCGACGCTGTTCTCGGGGAGGTGCCCAAGGCGTATGTGGTCTTGAACCCGAACGTTTCGGCCGACGGGGAACTCGCTGAGAAGTTGATGGAACACGTCCGCGATCGTTTGGGAAGGTTGAAGGTGGTGGACCACGTCGTGTTCATCGACGCGGCTGCGTTGCCACGTAACGCCATGGGCAAGGTGCTGAAACGCGAGCTGCGCGCGCAGCAAGACGTGACGCGGACGTCCTGAAGCTTCCACAGCTGTCTGCATTCCGAGAGGGGTCGAAGATGACCGATCTGACGGGTCGGGTCGCTGTTGTCAGTGGGGCGGGACGTGGCATCGGTCGCGCGCATGCCTTGCATCTCGCCCGACTGGGCGCTGCCGTAGTGGTCAACGACATCGGTGTCGGTGTCAACGGGGCCGAAACGGCTGAGAACCCAGCGTCGGATGTGGTGGCCGAGATCTCCCGTGCGGGAGGTAGAGCGACAGCCTCCACGGATTCGGTCGCGACCGCCGACGGCGGTGGCGCGATCGTCGACCTTGCGCTGAGGGAATACGGCCGGCTGGACATCGTCATCCACAACGCTGGAATCATCGGTGCCGGACCGGTGGCAACCCAGCCGTGGGAAGACATCGAAGCCGTGATGGCGGTGCACCTGCACGGCGCCTATCACCTGATAAGGGCGGCGTGGCCGACGATGGCGGCGGCGAACTTCGGCCGCATCGTGCTGACAAGCTCGGGCGCGATCTTCGGTCATCCGTTGGCGCACGCCTACGCCGCGGCCAAGGCCGGAATCATCGGTCTGACCAAGTCGTTGGCGCTCGAAGCGGAAGCCGCCGGGATAGATATCAAGATCAACGCGCTCGCACCGATCGGTGCTACCCGGATGGCGCGAGATGAGCAGAAGTCTCGATGGGGCGAGTTGATGGACCCCGACGCCGTTTCTGCGGTCGCGGCCTACCTGGCCAGCCCGCAGTGTCGGGTGTCCGGCGAAGCGTTTCATGGCGGTGGCGGTCACGTCAGCCGAATCGTCCTAGGAATTGGACGGGGGTGGGCGAAAGGCGAACCGGGGATCACCGCCGGTGACATCGCCACGCATCTGACCGAGGTGATGGACCTTCGAGGCCTTGCGATACCGAAGACCACCAACGAGATGACCGACTTCCTCTACCAGGTCGCCACGGGCAGGAGCGCCACATTGAGTGGCGCCGAGATCATTCCGACGGAGGCCCGCGGCGCGAAGGCAGAAAGTTAGCGGGTCACCGGATCGCCATGGCGTTGGCTGGCGAGCCCATTCCGCCTGGGATGTACAGCGGTTGAGACACGAAGAAGAAGTCATACCTTCGGTCTGCCGAACAGGCGATGGCGAGGTCGCGGAAGTCGAACAGCTCCCCGAACGGCAAGCCGAGGTTTCGTTGCATTCGTACGTGAGCAGATCTGGCATTGTCGGGCTGAAAGGGTGAAATCTCGACCGCCAGGTTGTCGGCCGTGACCGCAGCCCACCGCTGGCCGTGAGCCAGGGGGGCCAAATCAGCGGAAATGCCTGGCGCGGCCGGTGCAAAGGTTTCGCCGACGGGTGTCATCAGTTCCGCTCGGCCGGCTTCGTCGGCATCGAGATAGGTTTCTACCCAACCGGTTCGGAAGCAGACGATGTCGCCCGGCAACATCTGACACTGTTGATAACGCAAGCATTCCTCCACCTCGGCTTCGGTGATGAGGAAATCCGATGGGAGGGGATCGTCTGCACCATCGGCGACCATGCGGGCGACGTCGAGCAGCAGACCTCGACCTGCGATGCCTCGCGCGGCGAACTTGTCGATGCCGTTTCGGTGGGCATAGCCGTCAGAATCGATGTCTTCGGGTCGAACCCCGTTGTAGAAGACACCTTCCACCCCGGCTTCGACCGCTCCGGTATGAACGAGGGAGTCCCACTGCGTGGAACCCTGGGTGGCAAGCACGATGTGATCGTCGTTGACGACGACGCCGGCGAACTCGAGATTATGTAGGTGCGCGGTCTTGTGGTGCTCAGGGCGACCGATAGGTCGATTGCTGGGCAGGTTGACCGGAAGGTTCAACGGGTAGGTGCGGCCCTGGCGCACACAAGCGGATCCTCGAAGCACGGCATCATGGGTGAGATAGTTGAGCGTGCCGAGCTCGTCATCGTCTCCGAAAACCCCCCAGTTGGACAGCTCGGGGGCGCCGGCGCGCGGGGGCTTGAGCTCCAGTTCATCGAGCATCTGAATTCCTATAGGGAAGGACCGTTTTCGGATCGACCCACGAGTGGGTCGCACGGGATATCGCACCGAGGCGCATGACGAGTATCGTGACAGTTGTCACTTAATTATGCAACCGCCCGCGGTCCGCTATTGACATGCGCCCTTGTCCTACGCGTCGGCAGGATCGGAGGGCGGGCTCAGCAACCTATGCAAGGGGTCGTTGCCCCACGCGACACCAAGGGCCCGGTCCTGTTGCAGTTGCCCTGCGACGATGTTCGCAGCCAGACGTGACACATGTTCCATCAGCAGCGCCCGCCGCTGCAGACGACGAGCGTCGACACCCGGCATGGCGAGGACATCGGCGAGCCAGCGCCGGCAGCTACGAAGTGACGTGTCACTGATGTCGATGATGTCGAGGAGAGCGGGCTCGAGTTGCGGCAGAGTGGCCAGCAGCTGGCTGGCTCCGGCCACCGATCCTTCGTTGAACACCGCGTGGTCGACGACAAATTCGGGCCAAGTACTCGTTCCCCCAACCTGATCCAAGAGATCCTTGAACGACTCGGCGGCGAGATGAGCCTGCAGTTCATCGGCCTCCACTGCGTATCTGGCTAGAAACCTGTTGCGGGCGGTTGCATCTGCGAGCATCGTCGTCATGGTGTTGTCGTCGAGGTCGGCCTCCAGCGAGGTCCGCAGTAGTCGATGACGAACCGCGCGTTGGAACGATGTCACAGCTGTCAGCACAAAAGACTCCGCAGAACCCTGCGCGAGTGGGCCGATCTCCGGGTAGGTCAGTTCGAGTCCGCGGCTCTTGCCGCCGAGCCTGCGCACGTATCCGCGTGCTTCGAGAACCGACAGGATGCGATGTGCGCCAGAGGAGCCGCCCAAGCCGCATGCCTCCGATACTTCGGTATGGCTTGGGCAGTATCCGTGGGCTGCGGCATGACGCCGTAAGTACCTCAGGACGAACCGTTGTCGAGTCGTCAGGGGCTGCCTGGCGGCGCGAATACTCATCTGATGATCATACATTCATAGAATTCATCAGAACCTTGTTCAGATATGACCGTAGTTTTACTCTGCTTGCCAGAAGCCCACGAGGAGGTTGAGAAACGTGGCCGGTGGAAGTATCGCACCCGTGCAGGCAGCCGTCGGGGAGGGCCGCCGGCACCACGAAGTAATCATCGCCGGTGCGGGTTTTGGCGGGCTCGGCGTGGCGGTCGAGCTGTCGCGGATCGGCATCACAGATTTCGTGATCCTGGAGAAGGCGCACGATCTCGGCGGCACATGGCGGGACAACACCTACCCCGGTCTGGAAGTCGATATCCCGTCGTTCACATACAGCTACCACTTCGAGCTGAAGCCGGACTGGTCACAGGTGTACGCCCCTGGCCGCGAGGTGAAGGCATACGCCGATGCGGTGGCCGACAAGTATCGGCTTCGTCCGCATATCCGGTACGGCGCCGAGGTAGAGGGAACCAACTTCGACGAGGAGACCGGGGTGTGGACCGTGCGGGTGGTCGGCGGGCCGGCGTATACCTGCCGCTATTTCGTTGCGGCGACCGGCTTCCTCACCGACAGCAAGCTGCCGGACATTCCCGGTTTCGAAGACTTCGCCGGCGAGGTCATGCACACGTCGCGCTGGAATCACTCATACGACTTCAAGGGCAAGAACGTGGCGGTGATCGGTACCGGTGCGACGGCCATCCAGGTGGCCCCGGCCATCTATGATGAGGTGGCCAACCTCGACATCTATCAACGGACAGCGATCTGGTTGGCTCCGAAACCCAACGTCGTCTTCAGTGACCGCACCAAGGCATTGTTTCGTCGCTTTCCGATCCTTCCCCGATCATTTCGGGTCTTGTATTGGATCGTCACCGACCTGCTCTTCGCGACCGGTGTCGGAAACTACAAGCGGTTTCCGTTCGTGCTGAGCATGTTGGAGTCATACCTGATCAGTTACATCAGAAAACAGGTCGATGATCCGGAAATCCAGGACAAGCTGATACCTGACTACAACTTCTTCTGTAAGCGCCCCAGTTTCTCCAACACCTTCTACAAGTTGTTCAACGAGGAGAACGTCGAGCTGGTGACCGAGGCGATCGATCACGTCGACGAGAAGGGCCTTGTCACGAAAGACGGCACTCTACGGCTCACAGATGTGATCATCTGTGCGACCGGGTTTCGTGTCTACGACCGAAGAAGCACTCCAGGTTTCGAGATCGTTGGGCGGGGTGGAAAGAATCTCGGTGAATGGTGGGAGCAGAACCGATATCAGGCGTTTCTGGGTACCACGATCCCTGATTTCCCGAACTTCTTCATGATCGTGGGGCCGTACGCGGCCGCCGGCGCGGATTACTTCGGAGTGCTGAACAACCAAGTCGCACATATCTCGCGGGTACTGCGCGCTGCGCGCAAGCGGGGCGCGAATGTCGTTGAGGTCAAATGGAGTGCCCACGACCGCGACTTCCGGCTGATCGAGAAGCGCAAGCTCAGCACCGTGTACTTCGCGGGTGATTGCCGGACGTCCAACAGCTACTACTTCGACAGCCGAGGCGACACCCCCGTCGCGCCCCGGCCTGTGACACCAACTCGGCACTGGCTGAAGAGTCGCCTCTTCAACATCAAACGGGCGTATAACTTTCAGACAACCTAGGGCGCCACTTCAGGCCTCAGCTCTACCTCGACCGTGCTACCGCACCTCCTGCGGTGCGGTTCGTGGCCACTGAACCTCGACTTCCCGTAACGCTCGGGTGGCCTTTTGCGCACCTCGGACGCTTCTTGCCGTTTTACGTATCAATAGTTACCATAATTCCATGCCTGCTGACTGGTACCCTCTGATTTCGTGCGACAGTCATGTTCATGAGCCACGCGCGCTCTACCGGGATCGGTTGCCGAGCCGGTTGCTTGACCGCGCACCCCGAGTCGTTTCAGACCCGAACGGCGACAAGATCATGATGGGCGACAAGCTCGTTCGCTTTATCGGGCTTGAGGCGATGGAGGAATACGACACCGCTGACCGGACGTACAAAGGTGCCCGGTTCGAGGTGGGTCGCAAGGGCAAGTTCGAGGCCGAGGCTCGTATGCACGATCTCGCCGTGGACGGTGTCGAGGGCGAGGTCGTCTACGGGTTCAGTTATTGGATGGACCAGAACGACCGGGAAGTTCTGCTGGAGATGATCTATGCGTACAACGACTGGGTGCACGAGTTCATCGAACCCACCAAGGATCGCTCCATCGCGCCGGCCATGCTCCCAACCTGGGACATCGATCTGGCGATCGCCGAAGCGCAGCGGGCCGTGGGTGATCTCGGAGCACGAGCGGTCCAGATCGCCGCGCCGTATGTCGGTGAACTGAAGTACGGGTACCGCGAAGCCGACTTCGACCGCTTGTGGTCGGCGATCGTCGAATTGGGCGTCCCGGTCACCATGCACATCGGCTCCGGCAAGCCGAAGGGCAGATTCCGTGGCCCGGGCGCGGTGCTATGCGATTTCATGGCGACCTTCAACGATTCGCCGAACCTCCTCGTGGAGTTCATCGGAGCTGGTGTTTTCCTACGGCATCCGGAGCTGAAGCTCGCTGTCACCGAAGGCGGTATCGGTTGGGCGCCTTGGCTTGTGATGATGATGGATCGGATGTGGGACGACAACGGTTCGATGCTCGACTTCAAACTTCCTGAGCCGCCCAGTTACTACTTCAAGAACAACTGCCTTGCCACCTGGCAGGAGGACATGCCTGGCATCAACAGCATCGACATGATTGCTGAGGCTGTGGCGTGGGGATCTGATTACCCCCACCGGGAGGGTACGTTCCCCCACAGCCGGCAGAAGGTCGAACAACAGGTTGCCAACCTGGATCCGGTGTTGGTCCGGCGGCTCACAAGCGGTAATGCCGCCAAGTTCTTCGGCTTTGATGTCGACCTCATCGTAGAGCGCTACGGTCCCGACTCAGAGCACCACCGCAAGTACGCGGCGAAGGACGGCGGGTCGACAACTCCCGATATGGTCGCCCCGATCACCGCCGCCTGAGATGGTGAAGCCCGCGACAGATGTCCAGCTTTCGGTGCCGGCCACCTATCGTCGGGGGTGGAGCAGCACCCAGTATCTGGCTCTCCTGGGTGCGGCTCTGGTCGTCCTTCAGATATGGGTGTGGATCGCCTGGCTACTGGACGGACCCACACAGGTAACGCAGTTCCAAGATCCCTCGGACTTCACATTCAAGGCAGCCAGGGTGATGGAGTGGGGGATGGGGATCGCCTTCGTGGCGATGGTGGTCTGGCTCGTCAGACGTTGTATCCGGGAACGCAGGCTGATCTTCGACGCGAAGCTTTTCATCGCGGGAATATGCGTTATCTGGCTTGATGCGTGGACCAACTTCGTCGCACCAATCTGGTTGTACAACAGCAATTTCACCAACGTAGCGCCGCCCACCGCGTACATCCCCGGTGTCATCAACCCGGCGATGAAGGATATGCCGTTCCCGCTTCTTTTCCACGCCTTCAACTACCCGGTCGCATTGCTGGGTGCCGCAATTGTGGTCTCGGGAGTGCTTACCCAACTGCGACGCCGATTTCCTCAAGCGCGTATCGGCGTGCTGCTCTTGCTCTGCGTGCTGTTCGGCATTGCCTTCGACTTTGTGTATGAGCTGTTCATGATGAGAACGGGAATGTGGGCCTTTCCGGGGACGCCAGATGAGTTGTCGCTGTGGGGATCTCAACCAAACAAGTTTCCGCTCCTCGAGTTGCTGCCAGCTGGGATGGCATTCGCGACTTTCGGAGCACTCCGCTTCTTTCGTAACGACCGGGGCGAGCATCTGAGCGAGCGCGGCGTCGCCAACCTGCCGCCCAGATGGCGAACTACTGTTTCCCTGTTGGCGACGATCGCTGTCGTGAACCTCGTCTGGATCGTTTTGTGCACCATTCAGGTGATATCGGGCTTCTACGCTGATCCCTACAAACCGTTGTCGCCCGCGCTGCTGGCCAACATCTGCGATGGCCCCCTTGAAGGGGGTGGTGAACGAGTCGGTACCCCGTACGGTCCATGCCCAGAGCAAGGCGCGCGAATTCCGATCCGTCGATATGACGTGGATGTCAGCCCCTGAAATCTCTGACAAACGGGGTAAGGAGGGGAATTCCGTAACGCTTCGGTCAAGGCTGTCCCCAAGATAGGTACACTCTAAAGTGTATTTTTAGACCGAAAACTACAAATGTTTACAAGTGTTGAGATGGGACGGGCTTAATGGCGCAGGCGGCGAAGCGGGGACGCCCCCGGCAAGGGCGTGCGGTGGCTCGGGATCTGCCGCGCGACCAGGAGTTGCTCCGTATCGCAGCCGAGGTGCTGCGCGAACGCGGCTTCAGGGGCACGCGGCTTGAGGACATTGCTTTAGAGGCCGGTATCTCGAAGGGCAGCCTCTACCACTACTTCGAATCGAAGGAAGAGATCTTCGAGCGCCTCGTGGCGAACGTGTTGTCGACGCTGTCAGCGGAAAGTGGAAGCGTCCGGCGCAGCTTGAGTGCCACGGAGCGGCTGCGCAAGGTTACCGAGCGCTGGATCAAGCAATCCGCCGAGTATCCGCTTGAAGTCGGGTTATTGTATGCCGAGTTGGTCCATCTGGAAGGTCCGGCGGGCGAATGGGCACGCGCGGTAAGACGGGACAATTTGGCGTTGCTGCGGGAGATCCTTGAGGACGGGCAGGCGACCGGAGAGTTCCGACAGGCCAACGTCGCCATCCTCGCCCACCAGATCATGGGTGCGATAGGCGCGCTCACCGAGTGGTATCACCCGACCGGGCCGATCAAGGTGCCGACACTCATCGAGGAGATGACCGCCTGGATCCTGGCGGGCGTGGGGGTCCAGCAAGAACCGGCTCAGAGTAGCCGCGATCGCGTGTCCACTGACGGGACCGCCGAACCACAGGCGCTGCCGTGACAGCGGGGGCTGACCGGCTGGTGTAACAGCTAATCGCCGCGGGTTTACCCTCAGCGTCGCCGGGTGAGCGCCTCCGTGGTGCCGCCGGCACTCACCCCAATTCCCAAGAAACCGGCTCGGTGTTGGAACTTTCGAGCCCCAGTCCGCCTCCGGCGCGGCATAATTGAAGCCCGCGGTATGACACCGGCATGGGCAGGCGGGGCCGTGCTTCGCTGACTTCAGCGAATAAATTCGACTCTATCGATTTTTGTTATGTGCTGTTACAGTAACGCGGTCACGGTGTACTGTTGGGGCGCGAAACCACCCCGCGCGTAGACCGAACGTCCTCGACCGGAAGCGAGGGAAGGTTTGACTCAGTTGGCTGGGCGAGTGGCATGCCGGCGGAGAGGCGCGGACCACGCCGCGGGCCAGCCCAGCTACGTTCGACGCAGCTTCTCCGGGCGATCATGACCGTCACGACGAGTCGGCACGGCCAACGCCCTTCGAAGTCGGCGACCCTGTCCCGGCTGGCCGACGCCGGCGAGCGGGTCACCCAGATCCCGACCCGTTCCGCTGGAACCACCGGCCGCGGAGTCGCGCTGGCCGCCAACGTGATTCGCTACGCGATCGTCGACGCCCTCACACTGAGGCTGCCGATCGGCGAGTTCTTGCAGCAGGCGTGGCTGCTGCTTAAAGTGACCGCCACGCCTGCGCTCCTGATGGCGATACCGTTCGGCGCGATGGTTTCGGTCGTCACGTCCGGTTTGGTCACTCAGGTGGGCGCCAGCTCACTGATCGGTGCGTCAAGCGGAGTCGGGGTCGTCCGCCAGGGCGCACCGATCACGGCAGGCCTTCTGATGGGTGGCGCAGCAGCATCGGCAATCGCCTCGGATTTCGGGGCACGCGCGATCCGCGAGGAGCTCGACGCCCTTCGCGCGCTCGGCATCGATCCGGTTCGGCGGCTTGTCGTACCGCGGTTCCTGGCTCTGATCGCCATTGCACCCATGCTGTGCACCGTCATCCTGGTGTCGGGAACCGCGGCGGCGTACGTGCTCGCGGTAACGGTCAGTGACGTCACGCCGGGGAGCTTCTGGGACTCCTTCGGCCTCTTCGCAAACATCACCGACGTGTGGTTCGCGATGATCAAGACGGTCGTTTTCGCCGCGATCGTTGCGATCATCTCGTCACTTCGGGGGATGGAGGCGAACCGCGGTGCGCAAGGCGTTGCCGACGCGGTCAACTCGTCGGTGGTTCTGAACGTCGTGTGCATTGTCATTGCCAACCTGGTGATTACGCAATTGCAGGTGATGTTCTTCCCCTCGGAGATCGCATGACGACGACCGGGGCCATGTCGGCGCGACCATCCACGTACTTCAGTACTCGCCTGTCAGCCAAACGACCCGTTCGTAGATCCTTCCAGGCGATCGGGCAGTGGACGACCTTCATCGGTCAGACGTTGTGGCTGCTGCCGTTGACCGTTCGCAAGTACCCGCGGCAGACCCTTCAGGCAATGAACCGCCTGGCTTGGGGCCGGGGCTCGCTGATCGTCGACGGTGGCACGATCAGCGTCTTGGTGATACTCGGCCTCGCATTGGGTGCGTCCATCGCAATCGAGGCATTCGCGATACTCAATCTCATTGGGTTCGGTGCACTCTCCGGCATCATCGGCGGAGTCGGCACGGTACGCGAGATCGGGCCCCTCGTTGCCGGAATCGCTTTCACCGCGCAGGCGGGTTGTCGAATGACAGCAGAGATAGGAGCGATGCGGATCTCGGAAGAGATCGACGCCGTCGATGCGCTCGGACTGCGCCCGATTCCATTCGTCGTCGGCACGCGCCTGATCGGTGGCATGGCAGTGGTCATCCCGGGCTACCTGCTCACGCTGGTTGTCAGCTTTTCGGTGCTGCACCTTGTCATCATCAGCGTGTACAACCAGCCGGCAGGGACCTACAACCACTACCTTCTGATGTTTCTGACCTCGACCGATCTGCTGTATTCGGTGCTCAAGGCCACTGTTTTCTGTGCAGCGGTGACGCTCATCCATTGCTATTACGGCTATTTCACCACCGGGGGACCGGTGGGGGTGGGGCGAGCGTCCGGGCGGGCCGTTCGCGCGAGCTTGGTCACCATCATGGTCCTGGATTTCACATTGACTGTCTTGTTGTGGGGTCTTCAACCAGTTTTCGTGTTCAAGGGATGAATGAGCAGAAATGTTGGTTCGAGGAACAGACGACGAACAGGCACGGAGATTGACGATCACCGGTGTGGTGGTCACGGCATGCCTGGTCGCCGCGGTGCTCTTGGTGGCGATGAATCCGTTCGCCGCTCGACCCTCCGACCGCATCTTCGTCGCGATCGATGTCCCTTACATCGGAGAAGGTGTGCGGGACGGTACCGCCGTGGTCATGCACGGCGTCGAGATCGGGCGGGTTGTCGACGTCGTCAGCAGGTCGGGGCGCGGCGTGCGACTGGACACCGAGCTGATGAAGGCGTCGGCTTCGGGCCTGACGGACACGATGAGCATCGATTACCGACCCGTGAACTACTTCGGTGTCACGGGCATCAACGTTGTCGCGAACGCGGGAGGAGAGTCACTGCGCGACGGAATGTTGATCAGCACCACGCCACGCGCGAACGCCACGCTTCAAGCCCTGTTGTCTCGGCTGGGCTCCGTCGCGGCCGGCGCCGTCACCCCCAAGCTCGTCTCCGTGATCGACCGTGCCGTGCGGTACACGGATGCGCTGAACCCCCTTGTCGAAACCATGCTGATTGCGCTCGACTCCGTCGCGCGCGTGCAGACTGTATCGACGGCGCGGTTGCTGGCCAACGCGACCGGTGTAAGCGTCGGCTTCACACCATGGGTCGATTCGGTCGGAAGCGCCGGTGACGATTTCGTTCGTGGCGGCAACTTCGGTGCGCTGTCGGATGAAGACTGGGAGAACGTAACGTTCGCCACCCTGGACTTCGGATCCACTGAGATATTCGGGATCGCCGGCCGAATACTGACCAAGTACGTGGACGATCTGCTGCCGGCCATCGACAGCGTCAAACTGTTGATGGACCCGGTTCCTGCACTCTTCCGGCCCGCCGAGTTCGGACAGACCCTCGTCGATCTCCGCACGCGATTCGAGAAGATGTTCGGCGGTACACCAGAACAGCGTGCACTGAACGTTCGAATAGTCCTGGACAAGATTCCCGGCGTCGCCGCACCTCTGGGTCTGATGGGGGCGTCACGATGACCAACAAGGCTGCGCTTTGGCGCCTTCTTCTCAGCGCGGTCGCGACGACCGTCCTGTTGGTCTTGTTGATAAGCGGCATATCCAAACCGATCGCGCCCGAGACAAAGACGTACTCCGCATACTTCACCGACGTGTCTGGCCTTCGTGAGGGCGCCGACGTCCGCATCAGAGGAGTCCTGGTTGGCCGGGTCGAATCCGCTGCGCTCGAGCGGCTTGATGACCAAAGCGTGGCCGCCGTCAAGTTCTCACTGGACAAGCACTACGGCATCGTCTCCGACACACGGCTGGCCATCAAGTATCAAACACTCACCGGGTCACGGTATCTCGACGTCATCAATCCCGCCGAGGGAGACATCGCCGAGGAACTCGTAACCACCGTGCCGACCTCGATGACACAGCCCTCCTTCGACGTCACCCAGTTGTTCAATGGTTTGCAACCCGTGATCGCGACCTTGAGTCCCGAAGAACTCAACGAGTTCGCGGACAACGCAGCCAACTTCCTGGCTGGAGACAGCGACGGGCTCGCATCGATGCTGGACAGCATCCGCAAACTCACCCGGTTCATGTCGGATCGCCAGGAGGTGATAGCGACACTGATGAACAATTTGGCCGATGTCGCCGACACGATGGGCGGGCAATCCGCCGACCTGATCAAGTTGATCAACATGGTCAACCGATCGACGGGCCCGGTCGACAAGGCGTTGTCGGTCTTGGACGAGTTCCGCAAATCCGAGATCTTCGGGCCCGGCTTCATTCTCCCGGTACAACGTCTGGTCACGGCTGCGGGTTTCCCGACCCCACCCGACGGATTCACGCCGGTTCGCGATATCGACATGGCCCTGGACACGGCATTCAACAACGTCGACCTGACGATCGATGCCTTCAAACTCATTCCGGTGATGTGGGAGAACATTCCACCACCCGTGCCGGACGGTACTCCGGAGCCGTGCTCGAAAGGCCGCTTCGACCTACCTCTCCCGATGGATGTTCTGCTCAACGGGCAACGGGTGGTGTTATGCAATCGCTGAAGTCGCTGCTACGAAATCCGATCATGTGGGGCGCCGCCGCCCTGGTTGTCACCACCGCGGTGGCCATGGTCGTGGCGATGCTTTATGTGAGCCCGCCGAACAAGACCTCCCTCACGTTCTACACCGATGACGCCGCCTCGATTCGGCCGGGCGACGATGTACGGATCGCCGGCATCACCGTCGGCGAAATCAAAAGTCTCGCACTGGACTCGAACCGGATCAGGGTGACCGCCCGGATAGACCGAGACGTGTTCGTCGGTGACAAATCGCAGATCCAGGTGCGAATGCTCACCGTGGTCGGCGGCTATTACGTGAACCTCGTATCACTGGGACGGGAGCCACTCGGCGACGCGCCGATACCTCTGGAACGAGTGGTGATGCCCTACAGCCTCGTTCGCACGCTCACTGATGCGACGAAAGTCTCCGACGAGGTCGACCCGAAGCCTATCCGCGAGTCACTGGATCAGATCAGCAGAGGGCTGGAAGGATCGAACGCGGATTCATTGACGGCGATCATCGATGCCGGCAATGCGCTCATGTCGATCGTGGAGAGGCAGCGCGGGCAGGTCACCAAGATCCTGGATCTATCCGACGAATATCTTCGGAGCCTGAACGCGGCCAAGGGAACGCTGACGGAGCTCGTCAGGAAAGTGGCAATCCTGCAACAAACCCTCGAGCTGTACGGTAAGAACTTCCGGATCGCGATCAAAGGCATGGGCGATATCCTCATGGCGATCTATCCGGTGGGGGTCTTCTACGACAATCATCGCGACGATTTCTTGGAGAAGGCCCGAAACTTCCTCCAAAAGGGCCAGATGTGGGTCGACCGCAACGGGCTGACCGTACGGATTCTCAAGCGGATTCAGAACCGGGTCGAACGTGTGCTGGATGCTCAGAACGCACCCCCGGAGTTGCTTGCGACGGACATGTGCGTTCCCGTCCCCGGAGTTCCGTGCTGATGGTGAGGACTCGCTTTCCAAGACCGCGTGCGATCGGCGCGGGACTGCTGTGCCTGGCGGCGGTGATCTCGACCGGATCGTGTACGCCGTCGGACCAGAGACCAGAATCTAGCGTGTATTGCGCGGTCATGCCCGACAGCGTTGGTTTGTATGTCGGCAACCCGGTCACTCACATGGGTTATCCCATCGGTGAGGTCACGGCGATCAACCCCTCGACGTCCAGCGTCCAGGTCGAGTTCACCGTCGGCGCGCAGCACGCCGTTCCGGTAGACGTCAAGGCGGTAACCCGCTCGACGTCGATACTCGCCGACAGGGCATTGGAACTCGTCGGAGAGTTCGGGGCGGGGCCCTCGCTGCAACCGAGCGAATGCATTCCGCTGGCCAGATCATCGACGCCGAAGAGCCTTTCCGAGGTCGTGGGATCGGCGGCCACGTTCCTCAACGCCGTGAATCCGCAGGACTCGACCAATCTCGGCGGCGTTGTGACAGGCATAGATCAGGCTCTGCAGAACAACGGCGCAAAGATCAACCAGCTGTTGCGCACCTCTTCTGCCGTCCTCGATTCACCTGATCAGGCGATCGGAGACATCGGCTCCATCATCGCCAACCTCGCCGAGCTGACGTCAACCCTCGACGAGCTTCGGGAACCCTTGAAGGAGGCCCTTCTCGACGCGCATGTGACGACGCCGGACCTCGCAACGACCGTGACCGGCTCCAACCAGATCTTTGTCGGCATCGTTCCGTTGATCAGCCTCATCGGTGATCTGGAAGCTGAGCTCGGAGAGGAAACGCAACGAACACTCGACGACATGGAAGTCTTCATCCGCAAGGCGGCCGCGCACTCGACATTCTTTGCGAGTCTGCTGAAACCGGGGGCGAGGATCGTCGATTGGTTGGCGAGGCACGCGAATGATCACGAGTTCAACACGATCAGATACCGACCTCCGCTATACCGCATCCCCACGAAGATTGACGGCCTCGTGGTGTGTGGCGTCATGAACGCCTCCATGCCTGGAAGCTGCGCCGACGTGGCCGGAACGCCATACGCTGTCGACGTCGCGCTCCTGCAGTACGTCCTGAGCGAGGCGGCCCGCCGGTGAAGTCATCGATTGTTCGATTCGTCGCCGCGGTGGTTACCGCCGCGGTACTGTCCTCGTGCGCGGCGCTGGACGTGAACTCGATGCCCGCGCCGGGTAACTCGTACCGTGACGGTTACGACATCGTCATGCAGTTCGAAAACGTCCTCAATCTGCCGGCCCGCGCCAAGGTCACCCTGGACGGCAGAGTTGTCGGTGTCGTGTCCGGGGTTTCGGCATCCGGGCAACTGGTGAACGTCACTGCGCGTATCGATCCCGCCGTGCAGGTGCCCGCAGATATCCACGCGGTCCTACAGCAGGCCACGGTACTCGGGGACATCTACGTCGCACTCGAACGGCCACAGGACGGCGGGCCGCCCGCAGCGGCGCTGATACCGGGCGCGACGCTGCCGCTGGCTCAGACAACCTCACCGCCACAACTGGAAGACACCATTGCCCGACTCGCCGACTTCGTCGGAAGCGGTTCCATCCAGCGAATTCAGAACACCATCATCGGCCTCAACCGGGTTGTGCCACCGAGCGACGATCTTCGTCGGTTGGTGGCACAGTTCGCCGCTGACATCAGCGATCTTGCGGACAATGTCGACACCGTCGACACCCTGCTGGACAGCGTCTCGGCCACTTCGCACGTGCTCAGCTATCGAATGCCGTCCGTACAGTACTGGTTCTCCGAGGAAGGCATGCGTGGCTTCGACCGCGGTATGCAGAACGCCGGATTGATCGGAAAGACGCTGCCGAGCGTGGGAAGCATCTATTCCGGAGGATTCTGGCTCGTGCCGTTGTTGGATTCGCTCGGCAACGCCCTCGAGGCGATCCGAGATGCGAAGTGGGCGTTCGAGGAGGAAGTGCCGCAGTGGCGAAAGTTGTTCACCGATTTCTATCTGCCACAAGAGAAATACCCTGCCCTCAACATAACTTCGATCCAGGGGCCTGACGGCAGGGAGCTGTCGGAGAACGTAGCGGATGTGCTGCGAATCCTCGGAGGAATCCCGTGAGGACCAGGGCGTTACTCTCGTTCGCGGTGCTGGCCGCCATCATCGCGTTCGCTCTCAACTACTTCGGTTCGCTCGGGGTTCACTTCCGAGCCCCTGCAGAACGGGTGGGCCTGTCGTTGAATGTTCCCGATATCAACGGTCTGGTCGTCGGGTCAAGCGTTCTGTTGCGGGGCGTTCCCATCGGGTCGATCACCAACATAACCACAGACGTGGACTATGCGACCGTTCACTTCTACATCGACGACCGCTTCAAAATACCCGTCGACAGCGAGCTGCGGCTGGAAAGCCTTTCTGCACTCGGCGAGGCGTATCTGGCGATTGCCCCGCGCTCCGATGCGGGGCCATTCCTCAAGGATGGGCAACATATTCCCGCGGAGGAAGTGACATCGCGCCCATCGGTTTCGGAACTGGTTGACAGCGTCGTGCGAGTGCTGAGCCAGCTTGATCCCACGGCGCTCGAGCGGATCATCAACGAAGCGGACGAAGCCATGCCCAATCCCGTCGAAACGCTGCCGAATCTCGAGCGAGCCAGCATGCTCCTCAGAAATACCGCCACCCACCTGGATGGCAAGGGCGAAGTACTCCTCGGCAACTTTCAAACCCTGCTACGAAACGCTGAGTTCGTCGGACCGATCCTGGCCGACCTCGCCCCAAGCATCCGCCAAATGGGTGTCGACGTCGCCGGTTTGTGGCGATCGGTCAACGAGCTGGTGCGGCGTGGATCGCCGACCACGCTGCACAACTTCGCCAACTACCTCCTGCGCATCGAGCGATTCCTGGACCACCGAAGCGGTGACATCAAGGTGCTCACTCAATCGATGCTGCCGTACCTCAACGATATCGCCGGCGCGTTGATGAACCTCGACACGGGCCAGCTACTGGACAACGTGCTGAAGTCAGTTCCAGAGGACGGCGTCGTGACACTTCGCGTCTCTGTTCCCGATAGGTAGGTGAACCATGAAAAGTGCGAACTCTACGCCGCCCGAACAGGACAGGGTGGTCGGCGCCGAAGATGCTATGCCACAGGAAGATTCGCCGGCCGCCACGGATGGTGATCAACCACGGGCTCAGACGAGCTCGGCGCGGCGGGTGTCCATCGCGATTACGGCCCGCGGACTGATTCTTGCAGTGGTGATCGCGGCGCTGGCTGTATCGGCCTCCGTATTCGCGTGGCTGTTCTTCGACGCGCAGGCCGAACTCGACCAGCAGGCTCAATCCTCGGAGAACAACGCCCGTGCCGAAAAGATCGCCCTCGACTACGCGGTGGATGCCGCAGCCATGGACTTCAAGGATCTCAATGGCTGGAAGGTGAAACTGGTGGCGGGCACAAGTCCGGATTTGAACGACAAGTTGAGCGAGGCGGCCAGTTCCATGGAGCAGATCCTCGTCCCCCTTCAGTGGACATCGACTGCGACACCTCTCGCGGCCAAGGTGCGCTCGGCGGATGGAGGGGTCTACGTCGTCGACTGCTTCGTAAGCGTGCAGACAAAGACGGTGCAGTCATCCGACCCGCTGCAGTCGACAGCGACCTACAGCGTCGTCATAGACAGCGACGAGGACTGGCAGATAACCGACGTCGGCGGAATCGGCGCAGTGCTGGGGCAGTCCTAGGTATTCGGGTCTGAGGAGTCGGCGCGATGAGAGTGACGAGTACCGGGTGTCGAGCAGGCCCGTTGAGGGCTCGCGGCGCCGCCATATTGCTTGCGGTGGCCGCGATGTCGCTCGCGAATGGACCCGCATCAACCGCCGAGCCGCCGCCGGACGCCGAACTGATCAAGCCGTTGCCCGCCTTCACCCCGACGCCCTCGACGTGGAAACCGAAATACCCCTTCCCGTACGACCAGACGAGAAGCCAGGTCACGCCCGCCGATATCACAGCGATGGGCGAGATGTGCCAGTGGTTCAACGCCCAATATGACACCCTGAACGATCAGATCAGCCGCTTCCAGTTCAACCGAATCAGTCCCGACGGTACGGACTGGGACTACAGCGTACGCGGCCTGCAGCAACAGGCAGACATCGTGACGGGCAACATCGACCGTTCTCTTGCCTTTCTCACCCCGCGCGTGCAGGCGCTGACACAGCGCACCGATTTTGCAGGCGACGTGTACTTTCCGGTCTACAAAGGCGACGCCTTCTACGGTTTGTGGCAGCAGCTTTCCAACGTCGTCAACGGGATCAGGTCCCATCAGCCGTCTTGGTTCACGGGGCCCTCTCAGCTGCGAGCGAAGAAGTGGGCCAGTGAGATTCACCGGGCCCACGTATGCGATTAGGAAGTCTGTCAAGATGCGGTTAGCGGGTTTGCTCACGACGATCGGATTGATGACCGCGGGTGGGATCGGGTTGCCCGCCGCGGCGGGCGCTGATGCCACTGATGACTTGATCACCGCGGTGACGTCGGCACGTGCGGGGTATTGCGAGCCCCTGAGATTCGATCCTCTGGCACAGCGTGCAGCTGAGATCGCCCTCGCCTCGACAGGTGATTACATGGACTTCAACGCCCGTGCCGTGCCCATTGAGAATGTGCTTCCGGTACTTCAGGATCTAGGTTCTGATGCGACGACGGCCAAGTTGCTTCAAGGCGCCGGGCGCACCGAGGCCGACGCCATCAGATTCATCCTGATCTCGGGATTTCAGGACATTCCGAACTGCGCATACTCCAGGTTCGGCGGAACCACTGTGTTGAATGAACCGAGCGGCTACTACTTGACAGCCGTCGTGCTGGCGGGGGCCTGACGTGTGCAGCGACTACTGCCGCGCATTGGCCGGCGTCGTCATTGGCAGTGCCGTCGCCATCGCGTCGGCGGTGCCTGCCCACGCGGAGGACCTCATCACCTATGAGGTGACCTCGGCCTCCATTTCCGCCGCGGACGTACAGTACTACGACGATTCGGTCCGCAAAGTACAGCGCCGAGTCGCGTTGCCGTGGCGGGTGACTGTCTCCGTACCAGACGCGACGAGCCCAACGAGTACCGGAGCCGAGCTTCGCGCCGACTGGCGCGGGTATGGGCGCTCTGCTTTCAAGTACGTCACGGTCCGCATCTATCAGGGGGACCGGTTGCTCTGTGAGAGCACGCTGGATGTCGGTGCTGCCACCTGCTACGGGAGCACGCCGCACAGGAACTTCCCGGCGACTGCGGGAGGCGGCTAGGCCCAGTTCACGTGATTCCTTGCGATTTACATTCAACGAGCGATGGAGCCCACGATGTCTGAGCGCGGAAAGAGTTTCATCCGGCCGGTGACGGCTGCAGTGGCCGTCGGTCTCGCATTTCTTGCGGCGGGTGTGGGCCAGGCCGAGCCGGCTCCGAAACCGCCGTTACCACCACCTCCGCCGCCTGCCGCGATGTCGCCCGACCCCGGTGTCTATCCAAGCACCCACCTGATCCTGACGTCGTACGACCGAGTGCGGCCCGAGGAGTACTTCATTCCCGGTCACTACGGAGTCTTCTTCCTGTCGCCCATGGGGCTCAACTGCGGAATCTTCATCAAGGGTGGCTTCGGCTGCGCAGGACCTCTGCCGGGATTACCGCCTGACGCTACGCACA
Source organism: Mycolicibacterium pulveris (assembly GCF_010725725.1). Classification (NCBI taxonomy): domain Bacteria; kingdom Bacillati; phylum Actinomycetota; class Actinomycetes; order Mycobacteriales; family Mycobacteriaceae; genus Mycobacterium; species Mycolicibacterium pulveris. The sequence goes on from NZ_AP022599.1 coordinate 4,695,596, forward strand.
TCGGTTGGTTCAACGGCGAACAGCGCGTCCACTATGACTGGACGGCCGCCATCCAGTTCCCGAATGTGCAGGCCGTGAAGGTACTCCCGCCACGCAGCTACATCAACTGGAACGAGAGCACCTGCGTATCTATGGCCGATGGCGGTACCTACTGCGAGCGTGGTGAATTGCGGTTCTACATCACACCCAACGGGACCTGGCTCAATGGGTAATGGCGACGGTTCGTGAACGTCTTCTCTATTATTGAAACATCGGTTACGATATAACGGTGTTGGTGGACGCCGGGGTATCGCAACCGGCCGAGCTGGCGCCGGACGCGTTTCGGAGGGTCTTCCGCGAGTGGCTTGGCGACAACCTGCCACCGAAGTGGACGGACCGGCCCTTTCCGCAGAACTGGCCGCCCGGCGACGACGACGCGGAAGCCGTGCTGATCAGCCGGGAGTGGCATCAGCGGTTGTACGAGGGCGGATGGATCGCGCCGGGATGGCCGCGTGAGCATGGCGGCCTTGGGCTTCCGTTGTCGTTGCGGATGGTGATGACCGAGGAGTTGGCGCGTGCGAAAGCACCGGCACCGGTCGGGTTTCAAGGCATCGACATCCTGGGCCCTGCGCTGATTGCGTACGGAACCCCGGGCCAGAGGTCAAGGTTTCTACCCGAGATTCTCAGCGCGAATGAATTGTGGTGCCAAGGCTACTCCGAGCCCGAAGCTGGAAGCGACCTGGCGTCCCTGAAGACACGTGCGGTGCGCGAAGGTGACCACTATGTGGTCAATGGCCAAAAAGTGTGGACTTCGTACGGAAACCGGGCCGATTGGTGCTTTCTTCTGGTGCGGACGGGGCCTGCGGACTCCGGTAAACGCGGTATCAGTTTCGTATTGACCCCGATGTCGGCCAAGGGGATCGAATGGCGTCCGATTCGACAGATCACCGGCGAGAGGCATTTCGGTGAACTCTTCCTACAAGATGTACATATTCCGTGTGAGAACCTCGTGGGTGCCGAGAACCAGGGATGGCTGGTAGCAACACACAGCCTGGCTCATGAGCGGCTGCTGAGCGGAAACGTCGCTGCCATCAGATCTCGGATGGATGCCCTCATCGACCTCGCGACCCGACGCGGCGCAACCGTGGCTGCCCGCCGATCAATCGCCACGCTGGAGGCCCGGCTGCTGGGGGTGCATCATCTACAGACCCGAGCACTGGATCTCGCGTCGGCCGGCGCTTCCGACTTTGCCTGGTGGGCATCCGCCGTGAAGTTGGCCTCGACAGAACTCCGTCAAGATATCGCCGCGGTAGCGACCGAGATACTCGGCGGGTCAGCGGTTCTGGGTGATCACCCCGAAGGCGAAGCGTGGCGCTACGAGTTACTGGATGCGCGCGCGGCCACCATTTACGCCGGCACCAGTGAAATTCAGCGAACCATCATCGCCGAGCACGGCCTCGGCCTACCGCAGGGGTGATTGTGGCAACGTTGTTCGAGACACCTTGCCTGGAAGTGCGCCGAGATGGCCATCTCGCCGAAATGGTCCTCCTTCGTCCCGAGAAGATGAACTCCTTCGACGACGCTTTGCATGTTGAGATGACCGATGCGCTGCGCGTTGTCCAGCTTGAGGCTGATCTGCGCGCGCTGCTGTGGAGATCAACCGGCAAAGCCTTTTCGGTCGGCGGTGACTTCGAGTTGATGCGTTTGGCGCACAGCTCGATTCCGCAGCGTCGCCGGATCGTTGACGACGGGTTGAGGCTGCTCAGCACGTTCATCGAACTCGATATACCGATCGTTGTCGCCCTTCACGGTGATGCGTTGGGACTGGGGGCGACCCTGGTCTTGGCCGCTGACGTGGTCGTCACCCACCCGAAGGTCCGCATTGGTGACCCGCACGTACAGATAGGTCTGGTGGCCGGAGACGGTGGTTGCCTGGTCTGGCCGCAGAGCATCGGAATGATGCGTGCCCGACGCCACCTCCTCACCGGGGACCCCTTACACGGTGACGAGGCACACCGCATCGGTCTTGTGAGCGATCTGGTCGATGATCCCGACGAAGTGCTGCCGATGGCCAGGAAGCTTGCCGAACGCATCTGCGGGTTGCCGCCCCTGGCGGTGCAGGGAACCAAGAAATCGCTCAATCGCGTGACGCGGTTCCGCTTCGACGAGGTCATCGAGCTTTCGTTCGCGCACGAAACCACGACGCTGGGATCTGACGACCTCATCGAGGCGATTGAGGCGTTTCGGGAGAAGCGCACCCCGAAGTACCGCGGCTGTTGACGACGAGGAGCCTTGATGGTGGGCGACAATTCCGACCGCGAAGAGCACTATCGACAACTCGGTCTGTATAGCGATGAAAGCGTCGGCATGTTGGTCGATCGCGCCGCGTACTCGTGGCCGGCGCGAGAAGCCGTTGTCTTCGAAGGTCGGCGACTGACTTTTGCCGACCTTGCAGCCTGGGTGGCATCGACTGCAAGCGCACTTCACCGGTGCGGGATCAGACCCGGCGATCGTCTGCTATGGCAGTTACCGAACTGCCTGCAAGGCCTTGTCCTGCACCTGGCCGCCTGGTCTGCCGGCATGGTTTCGGTGCCCGTGGTTCCGCTTTATCGCGAGCACGAGATGCGACACATATTTGAAGAGACGCAGCCATCGGTCGTGGCTTTCTCCGAAGGTGACGCAGACCGGATGTCGACGCTGATGGACGCTATCGGGGTTCGGCCGCTCCTGCGCATCGGGGTAGGGAAGGGCGGCGCTGACTGGCCTGGACTTGATGAACCTTCGTCACCCTTCGGCGTGTGCAACACCTCGCGGGCCGCCAGTGCAGACCGGTGTTGCCTCATCATGTACACCTCAGGGACTACTTCGAAACCGAAAGGCGTACAACATAATTCACGATCCTTGATCGCTGAGGCGTCAAGTTGGCGACGTCAGCTGGGTTTCGGCCGAAGCGATGTCCACCTTATGGGCGCACCGATCACGCATATCGCCGGCCTGATCACCGCCATTCTCTTACCGGTTACCACCGGCGGCAAAGCTGTGATGTTGCCCAAGTGGGATCCGGATCACGCTGTCGCCGTCGCTGATGCCGAGAGGGCGACCTTCTGTTGCGGCGCGGCCGTATTCCTGCAGGACATGGTGGATCGGTACGAGCGGTGCGACGCACCTGTGCATCGGCTGGCACTGTTCATGTGCGGCGGCTCGGCGGTACCCCCATCGCTCATAGAGCGGGCAGACGCCGTCGGTGTGAAGGCATTTCGTTGCTGGGGCATGTCTGAGGCGCCTACGACAACGCTAGCCAGCCCGGACGATCCGCTGGAGTTCCGCGCTTATCGTGATGGTCGTGCGTCCGAAGGTGTGGAGATACAGGCGGTCGACGAGGACCACACACCGCTACCGGTGGGCGAGGTCGGGGAGTTGAGGGTCCGAGCCCCGGAGCAGATGATCGGATACGTCGACCAGAATTTGCAGGCAGCGCAGACGGACAGCGACGGGTGGTTCTACACCGGCGACATCGGATTCATAGATGAAGACGGTTGGGTGACCATGACCGGACGGGCGAAGGACATCGTCAACCGAGGAGGTGAAAAGTTCTCCTCCCAGGACATCGAGAACGCTTTAGCGAGCCATCCTGCCGTCTCGACAGCCGCGGTTGTGGGGGTCCCGGATCAGAGGCTGGGAGAGACGGTGGCCGCCTTCATCGTGGTGAAAGACGGCGAGGGCTGGCCTGGGCGCACCGCTTTGCACGCGCATCTCGACTCACAACGGCTCGCAAAAGCGAAGTTTCCTGCGTACTTTCGGCAGCTCGACGAGATACCTCGAACGATGTCCGGCAAGGTTCAGAAGCACGAGCTGCTGCGCTTGTGGAACGAAACCCTGGCAATAGCGCCAGAACCTCCATAACCCGGTGGGGTGCCGTGATGGCTTTGACTGTCAAGCAGCAACGAGTACTGGACTACGTGCGATCCTATAGCGCAGCCCGCGGATATCCGCCGACGGTGCGTGAGATCTCGGCCCAATGTGCGCTCGGCGGTCCCACGTCGGCGCATCGAATCATCGTCCGCCTGCGTGATGAGGGATACGTTGAACTGGCACGTGGACGCAGCCGCGCGCTACGGGTCATCTCGCGACCGGTGCCGAAGGTAGACGGTGTTCATGCCGCGATGCTTCGTGGTGCGGCAGCCATTCATGCGCGATTCCGGGATCACGCCTTGATGGTGGCAGCGCAAGTCGATGTACCGAGGGTCAAAGGTGAATTGATCAGGGACTGCGCCCATCGTCATGAGCTCGTCGGACGGATGCATGCGGCCACGGCCGGCATCGCAATGTCCGACCTTGAGGGCGCTGCGGGGCCGTCGTGCATCGAAGAGTTGCGGCATGTGGCCGAAGTTGTGACATCAACCCATTCTTGGCGGGAGTTTGTCACCGATTTCTTGGTTTTCAACAGCGTCACCGAAGAGTGTGCTCGTGCACTGACGCGCCGCTGGCCCCAGACCGCAGCATGCTTGACCGACATCGCAGATAATGGTCGGGCATCGGTAGCCCTCGGACTGTGCTGGATAAGGCAGCTGCCTGCGGATTCAACCGCGGCGACAACCCGGCGCGCCGACGCAGTCCGGCGGACGTGCATGCGTGCCTGGTTGAGCGCTGTGAGCAGGTGACCGGCTCATCCGATATACGAGTCGATCAAGCTCGTCAACGACGCACTTGCGGTGGCCTCGTCTGTCAGCGGAGAAACCATTGCGGCTAACGCCGCCGAACGCAGCGAAAGTCCGTTTCGTACCAATCTCGCCGTTGCGATGAGCGCCCGAGTCGAGGCGGACTCGCGCAGGCCGGCGTCATCTAGGCGGCGAATCGCTTGCCCCAGCTGCAAAATCGCCTCGATCGATTGATGATCCAGATCGGAGTGCTGTCGCAGGATCTGTCGTTCGACCCGAGCGGGCGGAAACCCGAGGTCGATCCCGACGAGGCGCTGGCGGGTGGACATCTTGAGGTCCTTGAGCATGCTTTGATAACCGGGGTTGTACGAGACAACAAGCTGAAATCCCGCAGCAGCGGCGATTCGCAGCCCGCCGAGACGCTCAATTTGCAGCTCACGTCGATGGTCGGTCAGCGAATGTATCGAAACAATCGCGTCTTGGCGCGCCTCGACGATCTCGTCGAGGTAGCAAATCGCCCCTTCTCGTACGGCTCGAGTCAGGGGTCCGTCGACCCACTCCGTATTCGAATCTTGGAGAACAAACCTGCCCAGAAGGTCGGACGCGGTCAGGTCTTCGTGGCAGCACACGGTGTAGAGCGGAATATCGAGAAGTTCGGCCACATGCTCAACGAGTCTCGTCTTGCCGCATCCCGTCGGGCCCTTGAGCATGACCGGCAGCTGAGATCGCCAGGCAGCAACGAATACGTCTACCTCGTCGCCCACTGAGATGTAGCCGTCTTGTGCGAGTTCATCCGCACCGACACCGTCAACGGCGCTGCTGCTCATCTGCCTCTCCTAGGTACCAAACACACTGTCACACGTACGAGTTCAACCCGCTTCGCCGACTGATCGCGAACGCGGACACATCGGTAACACCTGACGGCGGCACTTGCCCATTGGTTCTGGTCATGCGCAGCGCGTTGGACAGCAGGGCGCGGAGGTGCGAGCGGGCCTCAGCGCTGTCCGCGACGACCCGAAACGGTACGTGTGACCAAATGTCGCGGTGGACGAATGGTTCTGTCGACGATCTGATGGCAAGACCCACGACGCCGACGCCGCTCCAGCAGGCCTCCCGGATGGCCTGCCGGGTATCGGCTCGGGCGTACCTGCCTTCATAGTCGTCGTCGAAGGGCAATCCATCCCCGATGACGATCAACGCCATATTTTTCGCCGGCGCGTTTCGCAGCAGAAGGTGGGTGGCGTGGCGCAGCGCCGCGCCAAGCCGAGTGAAGCCGCGGGGTTCAATGCTCAAGAGCCGCTGCGTTGCAACTTCGTCGAAGGACTCGGAGAAAGTCTTGATTCGCAGGAACCTGACGTTTCGTCTGCCCAACGAGTAAAAGCCGTAGGCCGCAACGGAGCTTCCGAGGTAGTCGAAGCTGGCAACGAGTTGACCCGCGAGCAGTCGTTCTCTCGCGAAGACCCGATCACCCTCCACCGCTTCGTTTGTCGAGCCGCTGGCATCGAGTAGGACGAGAATCGAAAGGTCCCGAACGGTTGCGATGCTCTGTTCGTAGACCAACGGATCGGATCGGTCGCCTCGGGATCGGTCGACGACATGATCAACGAGGCCGGCGATATCGAGCGTATCGCCGTCGCGCTGGCGGCGGTGCCGGTGCGGCTCGAGACCGACCCGCGCCACGGCACGGCCGAATACAGGAGCGGGCGGTCCGGCCGGTATCTGGACCGCGATCTGCGGATCGTGCTCGGAGACGAGGGACCATCTCTCCCGGTAGCTCCGGCGATCCTCGGCCCACTCGGGGTATTCGTATCCAGCGACTGGAGCGGGCGCGACCAGGCGGGAAGCCGTCTTCAGTGATAGCGCGGGTTTAGTCCGCTCGGAGCGCCTCGGGCGGAGCCCGCGCAGATCGACTTGGTTCGTTGCAATCCCCGCATGATCGGCTACCGAAGTGCCCGATGAATTTGCGTGGGAACGGGTCAATCGGGCTGCCTCGGCTTCGTCCTGCCCAGCGGCCTCCGCTGGCGAAGGCTCACCCGGCCGTCTGCCATCGCCGTCGTCGGCCATGCCGATCAATCCTCGTAGCGATGCGTGGAATGGCCTCGCTCTCACGGTTCCTGCCCACAAAGGCAGGCTGGGCAGATCGACGCGGCCGAAGGCCCAATCGAGTGACTCCGCAGGGCTTGAACTGAGCGGAACGGTGCCGTGCTGACGAATTCGTCGAACGGTCATCGGGGGGAGCAGGGGATCGTTTGCCGCGAGTCGAGCGAGCTCGAGCATCAGGTACCGCTCGATCTTGCGCCGTCGGCCGGCGATGCGGCGAAGGATACCGCGGCTCAGCGACCCCGCGGCGTGAAGTGCGGCCTGCGTAGCGACCGCATCGCGCATGTCGTGCGGGGCCGTCAACGTACGGTCGAGAAAAACGGTCCTACCGTCGGTGTACGTCGTGCCTGCCCGGGCCACCTCCATGCGGTGACCCGCGATGGCCGAGGCGAGCACCGAGAATCGATCGTGGAAGCCCTCTGCCGCATCCGGACCGCCGGGTAGGTGACCAGACAGGTTGCGCCCCACCGCCTTACCTCCTGCCGGACGTCGTCGTCCGGTGGTGCCTGCCCACCTAGGCTATCGTAACGGACGTTCTATTATTAGTCGAGGGTGTTGCGGCATTCGCGGTCGAGACGCGAGCTATTGACAGCATGGTTCCGGCCTGGTTACCGTACTAAAGATTACGTAAATCCCGGCGGATGAGAGGTTTACCGTGGGAACCGCACTCGCGCAAGTTGAGTTGTTGTCAGACGACTTTCAGCACGACCCGATTCCAACGCTGACCTACCACCGTGAACACCAGCCGGTGTTCCAAGCCGCTGAGATACCGGCATATGTTCTCACCCGCTTCGAGGACGTCCTGGCGATGCGTAATCAAGAGATCTACAGCATGGCCATCCTCAAGGCCATGCGGGGAGAGATCGACGGTCCGACCATGATCCAGATGGACAAGGAGGAACATGCGCGCAATCGCGGGCTGATCAGCGTCGCGTTCCGTGCGAAAGTGATCAATCAGTTCGCTGAGACCGAGATCATTCCCATCGTCGAGGATTTGCTCGCGGGCCTGGCCGGCCGACGACAGGTCGATCTCAACGAGGTGTTCTGTGAAAAGGTGCCGTTCCGCAGTATCGCTCGACTGCTCGGCCTGCAGACCGACAGTGAAGGTGCGCTGTCGGAGCTGTACCGCGACCAGATCGCGTTCAACCCGCTGCAGTCCGGTGAAGAGGAGTGGAACAGATCTATTCGCGCCCGGGATGGTCTGACGGAACTGTTGTCGCCGGCGGTCGAACGGACGCGCAAAGATCCGCGCGACAGTTTTCTCGCGACGATACTGAGATCCGAGACCAAGGGCGGTGACAAGCTCTCCGAAGAGGAGCTGTTCGGGTTTCTGCGCTTCCTCCTGCCTGCCGGTCTCGAGACGACCATGAGCGCACTGAGCAACGCCATCTACCATTTCTTGTCACGGCCAGAGGTTCTCGAGCTGTTGCGCAACGATCCTGCCGCATTGAATCCGGCCATAGAGGAATCTCTGCGGTGGCACGCTCCCATCAGCTATGTCACTCGGATGACGGTCCAGGACACGACCGTGGCGGGTGTCGACATTCCCGCGATGTCAGTGGTGCTTGGATCACTCAACGCGGCCAACCGCGACCCTGACGTCTTCACCGACCCCGACGTGTTCGATCCACGGCGGAGTCCCAACAAACACATCGCGTTCGGGGTTGGCGTTCATACCTGCATCGGTGCGCCGTTGGCACGCGCCACATTGCGTATTGCGATCCCCAGGTTGCTCGAGCGGTTTCCCGAGATGACGATATCGGCGGGATTCGAGCCGAGGTTCTCTGGCGCGTTCGACAACCGGTTGACTCGGCTCGACGTCGACCTAGGACCGGTACGGACCGCCTGAGTCGGCAGGCGCGTGGTGAGCGAGCCTGAACGGAGGCAGCAATGTCACAGCCGAACTACGAGGCCATCAAATACCACGTCTCATCGCCGGTCGCATACATCACGCTGGCCCGCCCCGATACGCTCAACCTGATCGGGGAAACGGTCTTCGACGAGTTGACCGACGCCTTCATACGTGCTCGATTCGAGCCGGGTGTCAGTGTCGTTGTGCTGCAGAGCACGGGGAAGATGTTCAGCGCTGGCGGCGATCTCAATCAGTCCGTGACGACATTGGCCCGCAACGGTCCTTCAGCAGAGTTGCGGACTGAAATGTTCAAACACGTCTACGCCGACTACCCGATCTTCCACGCGATCGAGACGTGCCCGCACACGGTGGTGGCGGCTATGAACGGGCCGGCGATGGGAGCGGCGGTGACCATCATCATGATGTGCGATCTGGTCGTGGCCGCGGAAACTGCGACCGTGACGTTTGCGCCTGGCCGGTGGGGCATTGCCGACGCACCCAGCGCGGCACGCCTTTCGCAGAAGGTGGGCGTCGGCACCGCGAAAGATCTTTTGTTCACGGCACGGACCATCTCTGCTGAGACTGCCCTCGAGTACGGTCTGGTTCAACGGGTTGCACAGAAGGACGAGCTGGCAGACGCGGTCGAGGAGCTCATCGACCAGCTCCTGACGACGCCACCGAGCGTGCGCGCCGCACTGAAGGCGGTTTTCTACGAGCAGCAGCCGCCCATCAGAACGGATGCGCACTATCGAAGCGCGATCAGTACAGAATTCCTTACAGGCCTTGAAGCGTTTTCATCGGGTAACCCGCCTCCGTGGACTGTGCGAACAGATGATGCGCGATCACCGGATTTGGCGCGGGAGCAACACTGAATGCTCCTCACCCAGGAACAGGAGGAGTTGCGTGCCTACGTCCGGTCGTTTCTGGCCCAGCACAGCCCCACCTCTGAGATTTACCGGATCTACGAGAGGCCAGGTGAATTCGATTCAGTGCTGTGGCGCCGCATGGCGACGGAACTCGGCTTGCAGGGTATCGGCTGCATTGAATCGATGGGTGGCTGCGGTGGCTCCTGGGTTGAATTAGGAATCGTATTCGAAGAATTGGGCCGGGCACTGACACCGTGTCCGTACTTCGCCGCAACAGCCTTGGCGATTCCGACCCTGGTGATGTCCGACGATCAGCGGGCCGCCGAAACCTGGCTCCCACAAATCATTGCCGGGCAATGCGTTGCGACGGTGGCAATTCCTGATGTGGTTTCGGGGCTCACCGATACCCCTGTGCACGCACGAGCAGACGGTGGTGAGTTCCTGCTGTGCGGCCGGGCGCCGGTCGTCGTGGAGGGTGGTGGCGCCCAATTGGCCATCGTGCCCGCCGAGTGTGTTGATGGTGTAGGCAACGCCGAGCTGTTCGTCGTCACGGGCAATGCGCACGGTGTCGCGCGTACCCAGCTCACCGGAGTGGACGGGACATTACGCTTTGCCGCTCTGGAGTTCGCGCACACTCCTGCGACGAAACTGTGCACCTCGGAGAATGCGTACGCTGTCATCGACCGGGTGACCGATCTGGCATACGTCGCAGTGGCGGCGATAGCGGTGGGCGGGGCGCGGGCCTGTCTCGATGCGGTGGTCGACTACGCCAAGGTCCGGACGCAGTTTCATCGGCAGATCGGGGGATTTCAGGCCGTCAAACATCGGTTGGCCGATCTCGCGGTGGCAGTCGAATCGGCCGCGGGGCTCGCGCAGCGAGCGGCACGACTTGCTGCGAATGAGGACGAGTCCCTTCCACTGGTGGCATCGCTGGCGAAGGCTCACTGCTGTGAAATCTACGTGCGTGCCGCCGCGGAGAATATTCAGCTTCACGGCGGCATCGGCTTCACCTGGGAACACACCGCGCACCTGCACTACCGGCGTGCAGTCGTGCTGCAGGACATGATGCGGTCGAACAGTTTTCACACCGAGCGTGCTGCCGAGCTGCTGGGAATGCCCGAATCGTGGTCGAACTGAACCTGCCGATCAAACTGATACCGAGAGCGAGTCCAGATCGTCGATTGCGATCGCGAACCGGCCGCCCATTGTTCGGGAGAACTCCTCGGATTGCATTTCCGGAGTGCACAACAGGCCGAGAAGTCCCCAAACCGCATGCCGACGGTACTCGGTCCATGCGCTGTCAAACGCAGGTGCTTCGACGCCGCGCTGGGCAAGGGCTTCGAGGTAACCGCTCAACAGGTCACGTTCGGTCTCGCGACGAGTTTCCGGCTGAAGTGAGCACACGATGAAGTAGGCCACATCGGCAGCCCATGTGCTCGCAGAGGCCGCCTGCCAATCGAGAAAGCGCGGCGACCCGTCGGGTGTGAAGTACATGTTGCCGAGGTGCACGTCACCGTGGATGAGACAGCGTGGACCGTCTGTCGGGCGTAGGGTGCCAATGATCGCATCCCGCACCTGTTCCCGGTTGTGCACGACTTTGGGTAGGCCCTCGAAGCGTCCGAGTTCGAGGCATCGTTCCCAGTTTTCGGTGCCGGTGAGCATCTCTGCGACCGGCTGGCGCGGTTGCTCAACCAACGCAGCCATCGCCCTTTCCTCGGTGTTGGCCCAGTAGGCGGCGTGAACTGCGGCGAGTAGCGCCAAGGCTTCTCCGGCCACCCCCGGTGTCAGGGTGGCTTCTATTCGACCGAACTGATTGGCCGTCGCAGTGAGGTCCTCGAGAAGCAGCAGCGCCTGACCGGTATCGGGATTGCTGCCGGCGAAATAGCAACTCGGTAGGGGAATTCCAGCTGTCGGAGCGAGATCACGGTAGAACGTCACCTCGTTGCGGTACAGGTCGGCGAGCAGACTCCGCAGCGGATTGAAACCTGCCTTCACGATCATCGAGGAGGGGAGACCCTGGACGTGAGAATCGTATGTCACGGCGAGGCGAACCTTGGTTGCGCTGCCAGGCATCAAGTCGACCACGTCGACGGAGAGGACGTCCACGTCCGGGTACCGGAACCTCAGCGCTGCCGTCAACCACTCAGCGTTGATATCGGTGACTTCGAGTGGCAGGCGTAATGTGTCTTCGGACATCGCACGAATCCTTCGGTTCACAAAGACAACCCAGTACTGGTCGTTGTCACGTCGGAATATTATCGCGGTTGAAGGCGCGCGCAGCGTTATCCCATGCGATCGCCCGTTGCTGCTGAGGTGCGAGTGCACTGATGTTCTTACGAAAGTCCTCACCACCGCCGGGGAAACTGCAGTCGGCGTGGGGGTAGTCCAGCGCCCAGACCATTGAACTTCCGAGATGCTCGGCGGCGTACATCAGAGTCTTTTCGTCACCTTCGAAGACGACAAACCCTTGTCGGGCAAAGTACTCCGAGGGCAACAGCTTCAGAGGCTCCATGTCGAATCCGTAGCGAAGCGCTTCGCCGCCTTTGGCGTACTCATCCATGCGTTCGAGAGCGGTGACCATCCAGCCGCCATGGCTTTCGGTCAGCATGATCTTCAGGGTGGGAATCCGGTCGAGCACACCCTCAAAGACCAGTTGTGCCCATGCGGTCCAACCTTCGACAGGAAAGCCCAGTATCAAATAGTAGAAGGTCGCATGCCAATACGGCCGAAACTGTTTGTAGTGCTTGACCACCGGTCCGAGAGCACCCTCTTCGGTGGCACAGCTGTGAAAGACCAGAGCCAAGCCCCGCTCGGCGATCTCGATGTAGACATCGTCGAATGCGCGGTCGCCAGGAAAGCCGCTGGGGTATGCGGGAGCGGGTTGCATGATGACTCCTACGAAGCAGAAGCGCTCGCCGACCCGCTGCAACTCGGCCTTTGCCAACGACAAATCCTGCCAGGGCAAGACCATGTTGGCCGACACTCTGCCTTCGCAGCCATCGCAATGGTCGGTCACCCAGTCGTTATATGCCCGGCACATCGCGGCGGCAAGGTTCGGGTCGGATACCAGGCCCAGACGAAGGCCGGGCGACGACGGGTTGATCACCTGGTGCGTGATGCCGGCCAGCTCCATGTCGGCCAACCTCTGTTTCGGGTCCCAGCCGCCCGAGTTGGCGTCCACGTAGCGCACACCCGCTGCGAGCCGATCGCCGGAGACGCCTGCGGCGTTGGTGTAGGCCGCATTCTCCAGCAGAATCGCGCCGCGCTCGTAGAGCAGGGTCGCTGGGCGACCGTCGGGAAGCACGGTGTCCACGAACGAGAAGGGCGATGCACCTCGAAACTCACGTGGCATGTAGTCGCCACTCCATAGATCGACGGGCTCTGCGACGTGGCTGTCGGCGTCATACAACCGTACGGTGTCATCAGACATGTTCGTCCCCTTCGAAAGTCGGCCATAGCAGATCGATGGCGAAACGCACCTCGGCGTTGGCGCCGAGGTGCCGCTTGACCTGTCTGATGAACCAGATGCGATACATGCAGGACGGTTCTGTCAGGCGCAGAGTGACTTCGGGATGACCGTCATGGGTGCGGATATCCTCGACGAGGCCCATCGAGACGATATCGATCGGACGGCCCGCGGCAATCGAACAGGGATCTGCGATGCGGGACAACGCATCCCGGATCGCGCTCTCGGTCATTGGGGCACGCTCCCGACAGCCGCGACATCCGGCTGGGGGAGACGTGACCACGGGGCGTTTCGGCCATGTTCCGCGCGCCAGCGACTGACGTGATCGTCGGCAAGGTGGCTGAATACCGCTGCGTCGGTGAGGCCATAGAGTCGCAGAGCGTTGCCGCCGAGTATCGCCTCTTTGACCGCATGGTCGACGGGTGGAAAGCCTTCCTCTTCGACAAGATCCTGGGGCATTTCGAAGGCGCGGAACGCCTCGATGACGGGTTGCGGATGTGTCAGCATGCAGCCGGTGGCATGCAGGATGCGGTCGGGTCCTGCGGCGGCAAGCAACGCGCCGAGGATCCGTGCAAAACGCCGTGGGTATCGGACGACGAGGTTCATCGAAATCTCGAGCGTCGCATAAACGTTGGGATGTCTGGCCAGAAGGAATGCGGTCTCCTCGAGGAAGGCGAACCCGGCGTGTACCACCTCGAATGTCAGGTCAGGGAACGCGACCGCCGGTGCGTCAACGTCGTTGATATTGAGGTACGGATCGACCGACTCCCGCCGAAAAGGCACCGACTTGTGTATCGCGATGTGGCGCACGCCGAGTTCACGGGCGTGCTCGAGCAACGGATACATCCGGTGCACATCGTTGAGCAGCACACCTTCCGCGACGCCGTCGGGCCCGTACGTGCCGGTCACGGGGTAGAACTTGAAACCTGTGATCTCGTAGTCGTCAACGACGCGGTCCATATGCTCTAGTGCACGCGCGCCGGCGGTGGCGTCGACACCCGCGTACAGCAAGACGCGCCCGGGATAGAGTTCGGCCAGCCGCGCGCCGACCGCCAGCGGGCTTCCACCGTCTTTGAAGACAGGGGTAAGCGCGGTGTCGTGATACACGGCGATATCGGTATCACTTTGCAGAAACAAAGTGGCCCCGAGCGATTCGGCGTCCCAGGTACTCACGAATGCCTGGGGCGGACAGGCAGCCGCAGGATCCGACCAGGCCTGGTGCATGCCCAGCAGCGCGGTGCGGAACGCCGCGAATTCGTCGGCCGTTGCGGCCGGTGCCCGGTTCCCGGGTGCGAGGTTGTAGGCGTGCGCCACCGCGTCGACCACGAGGCTCATGGTCGAAGTATGCGAAGGAGAAGCTGTCTACCGAGGGTGATTGCGTCGGCGGGTGTACAGATGTCCACATCGTGGCGCTCGTCGGAGTTCCCCGCCCCAAGGACCCGATTTCGTCACGTGATGAAATGAGGCGGCCCCGGGCTTGAAGCGGTCGGGCAGTGGCAGGCCGCTTGCTCCACACGCCAAAGGGTCGCCCGAGGTTCGCCGAGAATGCTTTGCATGTTCGCCAACTGAGCGCCGACAGCTGTAGCGCGGAATGGCGGCAGTCATTTCGACACTCGGAACGCGGAATGGTTCACATGCGAGCAGCGCGGAACCGCCCGCCCGAAATTCGTCACTGTGACGTAATACCAAGGGGCGGTGGGGAATCGGTAGGGGTCAGTCGCACTCGATAGCGTGACGCGAGTACCGCAGGTTGTGGCCGAGGCGGCGCTTGGCCGCCGCAGGATCTTTGGTCCCACGGGCCGTGTGGCCGCGAGCGTGGCGCACCCAGGCCAGGATCGCGACGACGGCGGGTGGGCATGGAGGCTTCTGCTGAGCGACTCCGCCCGCAGGCCAGGGTTAGGACGCTACGCCAACCGGCAACCGTGTCACCCTCGAACACGAAAATGCCGATAAGCGACATTATGTCAAGTTAACTCGCTCAGGAGGTGATCGGCACCGAGCTCGCCGCGGCTCAGGAGGTGGTGTCGGGCCTGCCGCAGGCCGGCACCCTGCCCGCCACGGCCGCGACTAAACGATTACCGATGCCCGGGACGTGTTCACCATGCGTTCACTTGACCGCTGATTCGATATCCGTCAATATCGGTATATGTCGAAATCATCGGATCGGGTCGGCGACGCGTGTTGCCCGCCCGGGGCGCTGTTGCACGAACCACTGTCGGCGGTGGCCGCCGCGGATATGGCGGTCAAGCTCAAAGCCCTGGCCGATCCGGTACGGCTGCAACTGTTTTCGGCGATCGCCAGCCACGCCGGCGGTGAGGCCTGCGTCTGCGACATCTCGGTCGACATCGAGGTGTCACAACCGACCATCAGCCATCACCTCAAGGTGCTGCGTGACGCCGGGCTCCTGACCTCGCAGCGGCGGGCTTCCTGGGTGTATTACGCGGTGGTGCCCGAAGCGCTGGCCAGTCTGGCCGTGCTCCTCGGCGCGACCTCCGCTCACGCCGCGGCGGGCGTGCCTGCATGACCGACACCGCCACCCCCGCGCCGCCGGTGGTCGGCAAGCTCTCCACTCTCGACCGGTTCCTGCCACTCTGGATCGGCGCGGCGATGATCGCCGGACTGCTCCTGGGCCGCTGGATCCCCGGCCTGAACACCGCACTGGAAAGCGTTCAGATCGACGGTATTTCACTGCCCATCGCCGTCGGGTTGTTGATCATGATGTATCCGGTCCTAGCCAAAGTCCGCTACGACCGCCTCGACACCGTCACCGGCGACCGCAAACTGCTGCTCTCCTCGCTGGTGCTGAACTGGGTACTCGGTCCGGCATTGATGTTCGCCCTGGCGTGGCTGCTGCTGCCCGATCTGCCCGAGTACCGCACCGGGCTGATCATCGTCGGCCTGGCCCGCTGCATCGCCATGGTCATCATCTGGAACGACTTGGCCTGCGGCGACCGCGAAGCCGCCGCCGTCCTCGTCACCTTGAATTCAATCTTCCAAGTCATTATGTTCGCCGTGCTGGGCTGGTTCTACCTGTCAGTGCTGCCCGGCTGGCTCGGCCTGCAACAAACCACCATCGACACCTCACCCTGGCAGATCGCCAAATCCGTACTCATCTTCCTCGGCATCCCCCTGCTGGCTGGCTACCTATCCCGCCGCCTCGGCGAACGCGCCAAGGGCCGTGACTGGTACGAGTCCAAGTTCTTACCGCGGATCGGGCCGTGGGCACTCTACGGGCTGCTGTTCACCATCGTGATTCTCTTTGCCCTGCAAGGCGATCAGATCACCCACCAACCGGTGGATGTGGCCCGCATCGCCCTGCCCTTGTTGGCGTATTTCGCGATCATGTGGGGCGGCGGCTACCTGCTCGGCACCATCTTGGACCTCGGCTACGAACGCACCACCACCCTGGCATTCACCGCCGCCGGCAACAACTTCGAACTCGCCATCGCCGTCGCGATCGCCACCTACGGCGCAACCTCCGGCCAAGCCCTGGCCGGCGTCGTCGGCCCGCTCATCGAAGTCCCGGTCCTGGTCGCCCTGGTCTACGTCTCCCTGGCACTGCGCAATCGGTTCCGCCACCACACCTCCCAACACCTACCCACCACCGACTCGACGACGAGAACGGAACACTGCCATGACTGACAGCCCCGTCACCCACCAACTGCGCCACGACCTCTCCATCGACCAACAGCTCGCCCTGAAAACCGCCGCGACCCGGCTTCACGGCGAGTTCGACGGCACGTTCGGCACCGAAACCATCGAACGGTTCCTGCACTCCTCCTACGACCAATTCGCCGGCCGCGCCACCGTTCCCAACTTCCTACCGCTGCTGGCCGAACGGTTCGCCCGCCAACGTCTGCACGCCCTTGCACGGGTAGAGGGCAAGGTCACCGATGGAAAGCCGACCGTGCTGTTCCTGTGCACCCACAACGCCGGACGCTCCCAAATGGCCCTCGGCTTCTTCACACATCTGGCCGGTGACCGGGCCGTGGCCTGGTCGGGTGGATCCGAGCCCGGCAACGAGATCAATCCCGCCGCGATCGCCGCCATGCATGAGGTCGGGATCGACATCACCGGCGAATATCCCAAACCCTGGACCGACGAAATCGTGCAAGCCGCCGATGTCGTCATCACCATGGGCTGCGGTGACGCCTGCCCGATCTTCCCCGGAAAACGCTACGAGAACTGGGAACTCCCAGATCCGCGCGGCCAAAGCCTCGACGCCGTGCGCCTCATCCGCGACGACATCGAAGAACGCATCCACCTACTGCTCGCCAACCTGAACGTGCCCATCACCCGCTAGTCGCGAAACCTCAAGGGACACACCGACTATGACTAATACGTCGGTGTTATCGTCTGCGTCAGTTACGTCGAAGAATCAGTCATGCGGCGGGACTCAAGCGCAGACTCGTCGGACCGAACATCCGCATGGCCTCGGCCGACACACGCCCACATGCCCCTCCCCAACACGCGTGACGTGTTTCGCGCCATCCAACCACGGCGCGAGAGTGAACGACCGGCATCAAATACGCCTGAGACGAATATGGAGGGTTACCGGGATGGTCGTCGGCGGTTCTGCCGTGTGCTCGATGCGATTTCACGGTCGATTGCGATCGCAGCACTGCACCACTTCGGTACGGCTGATCGAGACGAGACGGCCTTCGTGGAATACGAGCCGGTCCTGTGGAGCCCGGGCCACCGCGCCGACGAGGTTGGTCGCCCTGATCGCCAAGAGCTCAGCCTTCGCACCGACCTCGATTCCTCCCGCCGCGAAGGACATAACCTGCCGCGGTGCAACGAAAACATTCGTGGCACGGCGAAGGCAGGCAAAAGCAGTTGAGCGTCTATTGAGAGAGATCCCTCAAGTAGCTTCTTGGATCCAAGCTCGTATCCAAAAATAGGAAGTCGGTATTGCCTATTGATGAAGTGCCGTAAAGAACGCGTAACGCCCGCTCGCGCCAGTGGGTGAGCGACCGCTCTATGACGTTTTGCGGTCGAACAAAGTGACGCTCATCTGCAAGGAGCTGCCAAGTACGTTGAGACCGGACAACACTTATATTCGGTCTCAGAACAGTTGGCAGTCTTCGCAATCAATTTGGCACTCGCTGATTGAGTGCCAGTTCGTTATCGAAAAACGGTTAAGGGCCGTCAAGGCCGCCTTCCGTCATTGAGGCCGGACAACTCAGAGGGTGAATGGCGGCCGCAGGTTCTTGAACATCGGGAAGTGCTTGACGTTCAACGTCGCTGGCTGATAGCCCTTCACGTCAGCAGTCGCCGCGATCAGATAGTCGCCAAGGCCAATGCCGGGATGACTCGCCCGGTATCGCCGCCTGAAGTGGCCGGCGCGGCGCGCGACGATCTCAGTGGCTGGTTCGGTGCGAAATGACGCTAGTAGCTGCCACACTTCGCGGCGCTCGACGCTGCGCATCCCACCGACGAGCTCGGCAATCGACACCACGCTGATCGCTAACGGTCCCTCCCCTCTCGCTTCGATGAGCCAATCTCGGGCCGCTTCGAGACCGCGAAGGTGAGCGATGAGAATGTCCGAGTCGACGAGGATCACGAACTGCGGCGCCACATCCGGTCGAGGTGCTCCTCACGGCTGCCGGGACGACGATCAGGCGATTCCACATCGCGCAGCGCACCGAACGACCCCTCTATCGCACTTAGGTCAGATTCGAGATTGTCGTCGGCGTTGTTGAGCGCCCTGTCTAGCAGTTGGCGGATGAGCTCGGCACGCGAAACGCCCTGCTGTTCGGCCAACTTGTCGAGACTGGCCGTCTGCTCCTCGTCGAGGTAGATGTTGGTGCGCTTCATACACCACATCATACACCGTCATTTGCTGGTCGACCTGCACGAGTCAGTCGCTTGAGGGCGGGCGCCTTGCGGATTCCACGCACCGTTCGCCAGTTGTGCGAGATGGACACCCCGAGGTGTGAGGCGTAACGCCCGACCCCAGAACGCACAGGGCCCGCGTTTGCGCGCCGCGCGTCTGCGTAGGGTCGGCTCGTGACAGATACAGCACTCAACAACCTCTTCGATCTGTCCGGCCACGTCGCGGTCGTCACCGGCGGCGGCTCCGGCATCGGTTTGGGGTTTGCCGACGGCCTGGCCCGCGCAGGGGCATCCGTTGTCATACTCGGCCGCTCCGCCGCCCGGCTGGACTCCGCCGCCGAACAGCTCCGACGTTACGGCCGACCCGTTCTGCCACTGGTCTGCGATGTCGCCGACGAGGACGCGATCACGGCAGCCATGGCCCGGATCCGCAGCGAATTCGGGTATCTCGACTCGTGTTTCGCCAACGCCGGGGTGCGCGGCGGCTTCACTCCCCTGCTGGAGACATCGCTAGAGGCATTCCGGGAAGTCACCCGAGTCGACCTCGACGGCGTATTCGTCACGCTGCGCGAAGCGGCCCGCCAGATGATCGAGGCCGACCGCGGCGGCAGCCTGGTGGCGGTGTCCAGCTTGGGGGCATTCCAGGGTATGCCGCGCCAACCGGCCTACGCGGCCTCCAAGGCCGGTGTCACCTCGCTGATCGACAGCATGGCAGTCGAGCTGGCCCGTTACGGGATCCGCGCCAACACGGTGGCTCCCGGCTGGTTCGACACCGACATGACGTCGGCGGGCCTGGCCGACGAGCGGTTCCGCGAGCGGGTGTTGCCACGGGTTCCGTTGCGCCGCTGGGGCGCCCCCGACGACGTCGGCGGAGTGGCCGTGTACCTGGCCAGTGCGGCGAGCCGTTACCACACCGGCGACGTACTGCGTATCGATGGCGGCTACCTCAAGTTCTAGCGCCCGGGCCGAGTCCCTGGTTCACCTGGCCGTGATCGACGACGCCCCGAGGTGCGCGTCGTCCGCTTGTACCGGGCCGTCATCGCCCACACTAGGACACGCGACGCAAGGGAGGAACGGTGCCGCAAACGAGCCCTGTGGCCGAATTCGACTACATCATCGTGGGGGCAGGCAGCGCGGGCTGCCTGCTCGCCAATCGGCTCAGCGCCAACCCTGATCACCGGGTGCTCCTGATCGAGGCCGGCGGCACAGACAACTGGTTCTGGATCAAGGTGCCGGTGGGCTACCTCTACACGATTGCCAACCCCCGCACCGACTGGTGCTTCACCACCGAGCCCGATCCAGGTCTGGCCGGCCGCAGCATTCACTACGCGCGGGGCCGCGTGATCGGCGGCTGTTCATCGATCAACGCGATGATCCACATGCGCGGACAGTCAAGCGATTACGAGCTCTGGGCGCAGGCCACCGGTGACGACCGGTGGCTGTGGGGCGGGCCGGACGGTCCCGGTGAGACACTGGCCATCTACAAACACTTGGAGGAC
This sequence comes from Mycolicibacterium pulveris, assembly GCF_010725725.1. Classification (NCBI taxonomy): domain Bacteria; kingdom Bacillati; phylum Actinomycetota; class Actinomycetes; order Mycobacteriales; family Mycobacteriaceae; genus Mycobacterium; species Mycolicibacterium pulveris. The sequence continues at coordinate 4,715,851 of NZ_AP022599.1, forward strand.
TACTTCGGCGGCGCCGACGAGTGGCACGGCGCCGGAGGAGAGATCCGTGTCGAACGGCCCCGGGTGCGCTGGAAGATCCTGGACGCCTGGCAGGACGCTGCTGCTCAACTGGGCATCGCCCCAATCGACGAGTTCAACCGAGGCGACAACTCCGGTAGCGCATACTTTCACGTCAATCAACGGCGCGGGCGGCGCTGGTCGATGGCCGATGCGTTCCTGCATCCGATCTCCCACCGACGCAATCTCACGGTCTACACCCAGAGCCAGGCCTTGCGTCTGCTGATGGATGACCAGGTCCACGAGCATCAGCGACACGGTGCCTGGACCACGGCTGCGCACCGCGCCACCGGGGTGCAGCTGCTCAAAGACAACCGGATGGTCGACGTCCGTGCTCGCCGCGAGGTGATCCTGAGCGCCGGAGCGATCGGCTCGCCGCATCTCATGCAGGTCTCGGGTCTGGGCCCGGCCGAGCTACTCACCCAGCATCACGTGCCAGTGGCCGTCGACCTGCCAGGAGTGGGCGAAAACCTCCAGGACCACTTGCAGCTTCGAACCATCTACCGGGTGTGGGGCGCCCGGACGGTCAACAGCCTGTACCGCAACTGGATCACCCGTGGGGGCATGGGACTTCAGTACGCGCTGCTGCGCTCGGGGCCGCTGACCATGCCGCCCTCCACGCTGGGCGCGTTCGCCAAAAGCGACCCCGCGCTGGCCAGTCCCGATCTGGAGTGGCATGTGCAGCCCCTGTCGTTGGCCAAGTTCGGCGAACCTCTGCACCGTTTCGGAGCGATCACGCCCTCGGTCTGCAATCTGCGCCCCACTTCACGTGGCCACGTGCGGATCGCCAACGCGGATCCGCTGACCCACCCGAAAATCTTCTGCAATTACCTGTCCACTGACGCCGATCGGCAAATCGCGGTGCGCGGCCTGCGAATGACCCGCCAGATCATGGCGGCGCCTGCCATGGCCCGCTACCGCCCCGAAGAAATGCTTCCCGGCCCGCAACTGGTAAGCGACGAACACCTGCAGCAGGCCGCCCGCGAACTCGGTACCACGATCTTCCATCCGGTTGGCACCTGCGCGATGGGAGCCTTTGACTCACAAGGTCTTCCACGATCCGTCGAGACCGTGCTCGACACCGACTGCCGCGTCTACCGCGTCGCCGGCCTTCGAGTAGTCGACGCCTCGGCGATGCCCACCATCACGTCCGGCAACACCAACGCGCCGGTCATGCTCATCGCCGAACGTGCTGCACGGGCGATCCTGAAATAAGTGTCCCCGTCTCCCGCTGGGTGGTCCGACCGCAATGCAACTTCGCGACGATCTGATGAACTAGCCCGACGGCGACGCTGCTGGCCACAGTCCCCGGAAAGGAACGAAAAGCTCGAATGCGCATCAGTATGGGACTTCCGACCCTCTTTCCGCACGGACGCGAGACCGAACTCGCGTGGTACCGCAAGATCGACGAAGGGCCGTGGGACGGGCTGGTCACCTACGAACGGCTGCTCTATCCGCACAGCTGGTCGGTCGTCCCGCAACTCGCCGCCGCGGCAGCGGTGACCGAGCGCGTGCGGCTCTGGACCGATGTCGTCACAATCCCGATGCGGAACCCAATCATGTTCGCGAAAGAGCTGGCGACCATAGACGTACTGTCCGGCGGGCGCCTGACGCTCGGGGTTGGCATCGGCGCATGGGATGAGGACTACATCGCCGTCGGCAGCCCGCTCGACCGCAAGCGCCAACGCATGGACGAAGCGGTAGCGTCGATGCGCCGGGTGTGGGCCCAGCAACCCCCCGTCGAGGGACACCATCCCGTAGGACCCGCGCCGAACCAGGCCGCGGGCATCCCCCTCGTCGCCGGTGTGGTCGGCCCGAAGGCGCTCGCCCGGGCCGCGCAATGGGCCGTCGGGGTGAGCGATCCGGCGAATTCACTTCACTTCGATGCCGAGGGGTTGGCTGCGCAGCGACAGCGCGTTATCGAGGCTTGGCAGGCGGCCGGCAGGACAGAAAAGCCGCACTTCTCCACGCCGATCTGGTTCGCGCTCGGTCCGGACCCAGAGAGCCAGCTCCGCGAGCATGTACGGGACTTCTGGGACCAAGAGGTCGTCGCCACCGGTCCTGCCGGCTCCTACCTGACGGCTCCTACCGCAGGGACGCTCAACTGTGGGCCATCGGCGCTCATCGCCGCGGTGGAGGGCGCGCGCGAAGCGGGACTCGACGAGCTCCGGCTCATCCCGACAACCGCCGATCCAGACGAAATAGACCGCGCCCGTGAGGTCCTCGGCATCTGATCCGACCAGCCCGCCGGGGGTGTAGTCAGGTCGCTATGGGACGCGCGGTGCTCGCATCCGGATCGGTTGGGAGAGTCGGTGATTTGCGCCATATGGCCGCCTGGCAGCACCCTGTGTTCGACGCCAGATCCCAGTGGGAGGTCATCTGCTGCGCCCGCGCGGTGCGGGCTGCTTCGACGACGGGAAGTCGCGCAGGTTGCCCGTCCCCGAGGGCTTGGCATCCCAATGCGCGAACGTCAGGGGTGTCTGCAGCCACGCCTGCAGCAAGCGGTACGTCGCCTCCATCGACTCGATGTGAGTCCTCTCCCAGCCGTGACTGCCGTCGACGCCCGGGCCGACCAGCGCTGCCCGGGTGCTGGCACCCGCCTCGATCGCCGCCGCCGCGTCCGAGCGGTAGAAACGGAACACGTCGCGCGCGAACGGAATTCCCCGCTCCTCGGCGAGCCGGCACAGGTTTCGGGTCAGGTGGTAGTCGTATGGGCCGTGCAGATCGGACATCGGGACCGTCACGCCGTCCTCGATGGAATATTGGCCCGGCGCGCACACCGCGTTGTCGATCGTAACCAGCTCGGCGATGTCGGCGGGCAGCCCCGTGCTTGCACCGTAGCCGACCTCCTCGGAGATGGTGATCATGATCGCGGTGCGGTGCGGCAACACCACGCCGTTTTCGACGATGTGTTTGGTCAGTGCGAGCGCGATCGCGACGCCCGCCTGGTCATCGAGATGGCGCGAGACGACGAAACCGTCGTCGGTGACTTCCGGACTGGCGATCAGCGCGACGTAATCACCGACCTTGATGCCGAGGCGCTCCAGGTCGTCTTGCGTATACACCTTGCGGTCCACGCGGACCTCGACGTGCTGCCAGTCCGTCGGTTGGGTGTCGACCTCGTCGCCGAACGCGTGCCCGCTGGCCTTGAGCGGCAGGATCGTGCCGGTGATCACCTGCCCCACGTCGTCGCAGAAAATCTGCACGCGCGCGCCCGCGGCGAACCGTGCCGAAAACGAGCCGACCGGAATAACCTCCAGCCTGCCGTTGTCCTTCAGCCCGCGCACCATGCAGCCGATGGTGTCGGCGTGAACCACCAGCGCCCGGTGGGGAGTCGATGACTCCCCCTCGAATTCGGCGATCAGCGCCCCGCGCCGAGTCAGCGTGAACGGCAAGCCGAAGTCATCGAAAATTTCGCCGATCAACTGCATCACCGCGTCGGTACGACCCGTCGGGCTTGGCGTCTCCAGCAGCGCGACCAGCGTGTCGACCATCCATGCGCGGTCGGCCTCCGACATGGCCGCGGATTGATGCATGGGCACCCCTTCGGGCTCGTCAGAAGCTCGCGTTTGATCGTCCAAGCAGTCAGCCTGGCGTAAAGGCCCGCGCCGCCAGCCTAGTGGCGTCCATGTCTGTGCACAGCGATTCTGGGATACGCATACGTTACAGCCGTCAGCCGCGACCCCGGTCCCTAGTCAGCGGATCACGCCGGCAGCGCCGAATTCCCTTGCGGATCATGCGAGGTCATCGATCGGTGTCTTTGTCGTCGTCGCGGTGCGCAGCTTCGATCACCTCAGGCGGCACCGGCTTCTGCAACCACGCCCGCAGCCGCAGCAGCCCACCGGCCACCGTCCCCACGGCGAACACAGCCACGATGATCCAGAGCGCGGTCGACATACAGCGATTTTCCCTCGTCTTCGGTAGCCATGAAGCAGTATTTCCCAGCTGATCACCCTCGCGGCGCCCACGGGTTCTGGCTGCTAGAAACATCGTGGGACGTTCGTTAGCAATTCGTATGATCTGTGTAGGGGTAGGAACAGATTATCGTGAGATTCTCTGCGAATTCGTTGACGCGCATCGTTCATGGTCATACGCTTTAGACAAAGATGTCCGGTACCCGCGGGAGGCGAGCCACTATGACCGTGACCAGTACTGCTCCCAGCGTCTTCGACGCCGACCTCCCGAGCTTCAGCTACACCCTCGCCGCCTCGCCACACGACATTCTCGACGACGTCCGATCCGCGCAAGCACGTGCACCCATCGCCATCGGTCCCTTCGGCCCCGAGGTCCTGTCGTATGAGTTCGCCAGGGATATGCTGCGCGACAACCGGTTCCGCCTACCCCCCGGCATCACTCTGGCCGCACAGGGAATCACATCGGGTCCACTGTTCGACAAGATGGCGAACAGCCTGCTGGGTCTCGATGGCGAAGCACATGTCCGGCTACGCAAACTGGTGTCCAAGGCGTTCACCCCCCGCGCGACATCGCGTCTTCAAGACACGATCCAAGAAGTGGTTAACGAACTGGTCGATCGGGTGGTGGGCGCCGGACGCTGCGACGTCGTGACCGACATCGCACGGCCCTACCCCACCCCGATCATGTGCGCGCTCATCGGTGCGCCCAAGAAGGATTGGCACCTTTTCGTTGATTGGACCGAAAAAGTGTTCAAGGCGCTCCACTTCCAGCCCGACGTCAACTTCGACGAGGCCGAGATCATGCGTGCCTGGGGCGAACTCGACGCCTACGTCGACGGCATGGTCGCCAGCCGCCGAAACAGCCTGACCGATGATCTTCTCTCCGAACTGATTCGCGCTGAAAGCGACGGCGACCGACTGAATCTCGACGAACTGCGCATGCTGGTGGCCGGCTTCCTGATGGCGGGAACAGACACCACGCGAAACCAACTTGCCGCCTCAGTGCAGGTGCTTTGCGAGCACCCCGACCAATGGGCGAAGCTGCGCGACCATCCCGAGCTGGCGATGCAGGCCGTCGAGGAAAGCATGCGCCATTCTCCGGCCGCAAGTATCGCGCCGCGTGCAGCCATCGAGGACGTCGAATTCGGCGGCTACCTGTTCCCGGCAGGAACGTTCATACTCGTGAACACCTTTGCGGCCAATCGCGACCCGGCAATCTATCAAGATGCTGACCGCTTCGACATCACGCGCAAGGACCTTCCCCCGATCCTGACCTTCGGCGGTGGTGCGCACTACTGCCTGGGGGCCAACCTTGCCCGCCGCGAGCTGGCGGAAGCCCTCGTCGTCCTGACCCGCCGTCTCGTTGCGCCGCGTCGCGTCGGACCCGCACCGTGGAAATCGCTGTTGGGAATCACCGGTCCGACAACGCTTCCGATCGAATTCGACGGAGAAAGACATGCGTAGCCGCGGCTGGTCAGGTGTGACACCTGCCTCGGATGAGGAGGCCATTGCCCGGATTCTGGATGCGGTCGACGAGGTGGTCGCCGAACACGGATCAGCGATACGCCTCGCCGACGTCGCACGCAAGCTCGGGGTCACCCGCCAGACGGTGTACCGCTACTTCCCCAATGCCGACGCGCTGCTCATCGCCAGCGCAATGCGCGCGGTCGACGGATTCATCGACCAGATCGTGGAGCACGTCCGCGGCGTCAACGACCCGGTGTCCGCGCTGGTTGAATGCGTTTCGTTCGCGGTCGAAACCCTCACCGGAGACCCTCAGCTAGAAAGTCTTTTGACCCGGCGACAGGACGGCGAAGCCGTCACCTCGTTGACCTCCGACACCGCGAGAACGTTCTGCCTATCGTTTCTGCACCGACTCGACGTCGATTGGCAGCTCCACGGTTTCGACAGCGCTGCGCTTGACGAGCTCGCCGAAATGACCTTGCGCACGGTGCAGTCGATGCTGATCGACCCTGGGGCACCGCCGCGGAGCGCACGCGCATTGCGCAGCTTTGTTGCGCGATGGCTGGGTCCGGCGATCCTGTACCCACGGATGGCGTCGCTGTCGATCCACGAACAGGCGACAACGCACTGACCTCCGAGCGAATCAGTCGATTCCCAACGCCGTGGCCAGGTTCGGCGGGATCTTCGGGTTTTCGAAGTCGGGATACCAGCGGGTGATGATGTCGCGTAACGCCACCTCGGCCTCGAGTTGGCAGGCGACCGCCGCGATGCCGGCGAGGGTGCGAAACATGAGTGTGTGCTCTGGTGGAATGGCCAGCACTGCGCCGTCGAGAAAGTCCTGCCCGCGAGCCAGCCCCGGCACCCGAGGACCCAGCTGCTGCAGCCACTGCCGGCTGAACTGAAACCGCTGCGCCAGAAGCGGTTCGGTGAACGGACCGAAATAGGCCAGCACATCTTCCGGGTGGATCTGCGTATTAGAACCGCTGAATCCAAGCGCGCGGAGTTCGCTGTTGACTTCGGAGAGCACCAACGCCTGCACCTGCGGATCAGGTATGCGGTCCAGTTGCACGGAATCGGCGAGCTCGGCCAGCCGGATGCTGTCCAGGAACACAAGCGCCGAACGGTGGGCGGTCGCCACCGCGCCGAAGTCGATCACGACCAGCCGGCCGTCCGCGTCGAGTTGGTAATTGCCCGGATGCGGGTCGGCGTGGAGCGCGCCGAGCAGCGCCATCGAAGCGGCGCTGAACTCGAAGAGCAGCCTGGCCGCGTCGTTCTTGATGTCTTGATCACCGGTCTTGATCAATTCCGACATCGGTTGACCGCTCACCCATTCAGTCACCAGGACTTTGGGCGACGATGCGACCACCTTGGGCACCAGGAACTGTGGATCGTCGGCGAACGCCGACGCGAACGCGCGCTGGGTGTCCGCCTCGCGGCGATAGTCGAGTTCCTCGGCCATCCGAGCCGACAGCTCATCGATCATCGGGCGTACCGCCAGCCCGGGAAACAAGGGCGCTATCAGTCGGCTGAACCGTCCGAGTTGGCGCAAGTCCGCCATCAACGCGACGTCTGCTCCCGGATACTGCACCTTGACTGCCACCGGTCGACCGTCGTGCCAGACCGCCCGGTGCACTTGCCCGATGCTGGCCGCGGCGACCGGCTCGTCATCAAACTCGGCGAACCGCTCCGGCCATCGCGTTCCCAGCTGCTCCGCCAGCACTCGGTGGATCCGAGCTGTCGAGATCGGTGGTGCCCCCGCCTGAAGCCTGGTCAGCGCGTCTCGGTACGGGGCCGCGTATTGATCCGGGATGGCTGCCTCGTAAACGCTCATGGCCTGGCCGAACTTCATCGCGCCACCCTTGAGTTCGCCCAGCACGCCAAACACCTGCTCGGCACTGCGCGCCGACCACTGCTCAGCGATCAGGTCCGCATCGCCGCCGGCCAGTCGTTGGCCCCATCCGAGCACCGCTCGCCCGGCCGCGCGCACCGGCAGTCCCGCCAACTTCGCGCCACGACGCATCGTCCTGCGCGGAACCTCCACCACAGGCTAAGAGTCTCACATCGATCACATGAACCACTACGCGATGACCCGTGTTACGCCAATTGGCGCCGCTTGCGCAGTTCCTCCGCCCAGCGCCCAGCAGCCACGCTGATGTTGCGGCTGAAGATCGACCAACGGTCTTGATGGCCGAAGCAATCGTGCAGATTTGTCACGTATTCCGTCAGCGTGGCGATGTCATCGATTGCAGCCAGGTACCGGCAGGTCTTGTCGTATTCGACGAGCAAGTTGTTGCATGTCGGTGCGATGATCGAACCTCACCTCGTACGGCAGCTCGGGTAAAGGCTAAGCCGCCGACACCATGCTTCCGTGCACCAATTGGAGCTACCAGCGGGCAGCCATCGGATCGTCGAAGAGTTCGTAGGTGTCTGTCGTCTTCCACTGTTCGACCGCGGGGTGTGGAGTGCCGAGCCATCGAACTCGGTCGGCGATCTCAGTCGCTGAGCGCGCCCCGTCCGTGAGGTGTCCGGTGGGAACCTCCTCAGCGCTGATCGGCTCCCAGAGGTATGGGTGTAAGACACGGACACCGAACAGGATCAGGTTGGACGTTCCGGGCAACGCGGCCGAGGGCACGACCATCGCATCTGCTCCCCCGTCGCGAACGACAGCGGCCAACGCCTGCGTCGGTGCGTAGTCATCTCCGACGAGTTCGTCGACGGTGAGTCCGTAGGCTTCACAGTCCTGGAAATCCACCGTGACCACGGCCTCAATGTCGAGCACTGCAGTCCACAGATTCAACAACACCTCGTCAGGATCGCCACCGGGGCCGACATGGTGGCGAAGCATCTCGGCAGCGGGTCCCAGCGGATGAAGGCTCAGGTATTGCACGGTGTCCTGCCCCGCACGGTGAAACCGTCCCTCGCGGGAACTCGGGAAAGCCCACCACGGTGTGTCGTAGGCCGCGTGCCGGAACGCCGTGAATCTCATGCCGTCATCGCGCGCGCGGCAAGGGCCGCACGAAGTACCTCCGGGTATCGAAGCGGGTCATCGAGCAAGTCCACTGGCGGCTGACCCAAGAGCGGATGTTCGCGATGGAACCACGCCAATATCCCTGGCCCCGTGAATGTGTGGCGCAGTTGATTGACGATCCGACCGACAGCGCGGGTGCGGCCGGCGTCCTCTGCCGTCGGCTCCGAGCCACCTTCGGCCAGCCAGCGTTGCAGCTGCCGCACCGAAACCCCGAGCAGATCTGCCACGTCCTTCTGGGGCACGCTGAGCGTCTGGACCGTTCGGGACAGGACTTCGCTGACGGGCGAATCCGTGCTGTATGGCTGGTTTTCGGTGATGTCGCGAAGGGCTTGACGGAATTGCTCGAGCGCGACGCGGACGTCGCGTCGCCGTTGAGTCGTATCGTCGTGGCGCAGCGCCTTCTCGGCGCGGTACGCCGCCTCCCATAGGACGGCGGTGAGATACGGGTCAGCCTCCTGCCGGAGGCGGGTCGCTTCGAGCGCCGAATCGAAGCTGTCGATCACCTGAGCCACTTCGTCGGGGACGGTTGCCGACCGCTGCAGCTGCTTCGTCGCATCGTTGACGTCGGACAGCAGTTCCCGCAGATCCGAGACCAGTGTCGCACTCATGTCGTCAGTATACGACAAGAACACGTCAAGGACGAGTTCAACGGCCCGCGGCCAGCACCGCTGCGAAGCCTTCCTGCAGATCCTTGACGAAGTATTCCGGCACCTCCAGCGACGGGAAGTGTCCCCCGGCTTGGGGCGAGTTCCACCGCACCATGTTGCGGTACCGCTGCTGCGCCCAGGGCCGCGGCGTCTTCTCGATGTCGCGCGGATACATCGTGATTGCCGACGGGACATCGACGCGAAGGCCGGGGTCGAGCGAGTTGTGGCTCTCGTAGTAGATGCGCGCCGCCGACGCGCCGGTCCGCGTCAGCCAGTAGAGCGTGACGTCGTCGAGAATGCGGTCGATGGAGATCGATTCGAACGGGCTGTCTTCGGTATCCGACCACTCCGCGAACTTGTCGAGGATCCATGCGAGAAGTCCGACTGGTGAGTCGACGAGCGAGTAGCCGATGGTCTGCGGCCGGGTCGCCTGCTGTTTTGCGTACGCGGCGCGGTACTGCCAGAAGTCGTGCGTATCCTCAGCCCACTTGCGCTCCATCGGTGTCAGCCCATCCATCGACACATTGGGCGGAGCTTCGGCGAACGTCGAGTGGACGCCGAAAACATGCTCCGGGTATCTGCCGGCGAGAACGGTGGTGATGTTCCCTCCCCAGTCGCCGCCCTGGGCAAGAAACTTCCCATAACCGAGCCGCCCCATCAGTTCCACCCAGGCGGCCGCGATCTTCCCGGTCCCCCACCCCGTCGTGGACGGCTTGTCGCTGTAGCCGAACCCGGGTAGCGACGGTGCCACCACGTGGAAGGCAGGCGCGGAGGCGTCCGTTGGATCTGCCAGATCGCTGATCACATCGACGAATTCAGCGATGCTCCCCGGCCAGCCGTGGGTCAAGATCAACGGAACAGCGTCGGACCGCGCCGATCGACGATGCAGGAAATGGATTCCCAGGTCATCGATCACCGTGCGGTATTGACCGATTCGGTTGAGCCGTTCTTCGAACGCTCTCCAGTTGTACTCGGTGCGCCAATAGTGCACGACATCGATGAGGTCGGCGAGAGGAACACCCTGCTCCCATCGGCGTGGGTCGGGTGGGGCGCGACAGACGGTCTCGGTTTCCGGTAGCCGTGCGGCGGCCAACCGTGCGCGCAGGTCCTCGAGGTCAGCGTCGGCTGCTCGGGCCTCGAATTGCTGTACGTCACCGGTCAGGCGGTTTGTCGGCATACGACCTCCCTCGTTGTCCGCTTAAACACATTGGAAACAAAGGAAAAGCGTCCAAGAACAACCCGTTCTATCAACAGTAACCGCCTTGCGGGCGAGCAACAACGGTGCCGATACTCGGAGCTATGACTACCGAACTGACCGCACCGGACGGAACACGGCTCGTCGTGGAGGTGACAGGAGCTGGTCCATCGGCGGTGTTCGTGCACGGGACCGGTGGCAGCTTGGACACATGGGCCGATGTGGGTTCGCGACTGCCGGGCCACCGGGTCGCGTACTACGCCCGGCGTAATCACGCGCCCAGCGACGCCGGTCTCTCGCCGAACAGCTTCGCCACGGAGGCTGCTGATCTCCAAGCAGTGCTTGGTCTATTGGCCGACCGCGACGGACAACGTGTGCACGTCATCGGCGGTTCCTACGGTGCCACCGTGGCGCTTCACGCCGCGGCTGACAATTCGGAGCGTATCGCGTCGCTGGCGTTGTTCGAGCCACCGCTGCTCCAAGCGGGTAAGCACCTGATGCCTGTTCTCGATCAGTTCCGCCGGTTGTGCGCTGCCGAACAATTCGACAGTGCGCTCGAGCTTTTCGCGCACGAGGCCGCGCGCATTCCTCCGGCGGTGTTGGCTGAAGCTCAGCAGTCCGCAGAATATTCGGGAACAAGCCGTGCCGCGACCGTCGCCGTGCAAGCCGACCTGGAGAGCATGGCCACCGACACCGACGACACCATGCGGTGGGCGTCGATCAACGTGCCCGTGCTGCTGATGCAGGGCGGTCAGAGCTGGTCTCCCCTCCCCGACGCCATGGACCGCTTGGCCGCCGCCCTTCCCCATGCGCAGCGTGTCTGCTGGCCGGATCAATCGCACTTCGCCATCGCCACAGCACCGGCACGTGTCGCTGAGGCGATTCAGAACTTCATTGCCGCTGTCTCGCCATAGAGATATGCCCGACTAGTCATCCGAAGCGTCGGTCACAATCCTCACATCGGCGGGTATGTCCCGCGCCCTCCTCCGGAACAGGCGAGCTCGTCTGGTGTGAGGCGCTCGCCCGACAGAACCAGATCGATCTTTGGAATACCTCCTGCGGCACTGACTCTCACGTCGTCGACAGGTCGCAGGGCCGCTGCGAGGGCAACGACAGTGTCTATGGTCTCCGGCGCGTCGATCGGGTCCCGGCGGTACGAGGTGGTCACGCGTCCTTCAATTTGCGACGAGCCGAGCAAGCTCGGATCATTGAGGATCTCAGCCCCTGCTACCAGGAACTCTTCGCACCACGTCTCCCCCACACGGCTAGACCAACCGGGGAGTGCCATCGCAGCGTGGTCGTTCGACGTGTCAAGTGCGACGTGAATCAACGGGCCGAGTACGTCGCCGAACGCCACCGCGCATTGCGATTGAAGAATCCTATCCACTGCAGACAACATCCATGTCTCCAACGTATTCGCCAAACCCCCGCGAACACTGCGTTGGTGAGATGCAAGGTATTGGCCGACAGCTAGGGGCGCCACTGGTCGGCTTACCACGTGACAACGCTCCAGGATCGTCGCGCCTTCGTCCGAATTCCGTTGCGCTTCCACCTCATCGAGGTCGAGTTCGGGTGACGCCACGCGGCGGTAGTCGGAGGCGACTTGCGCCAGGAAGAGCTGTGCTGTCATCCGCGGGCTGGCTCGCTCCCCAGTCGCGGCGCCACGCTCGGGACGCGGCCGACACGACACGATCCAATTCCGACTCCCGTGCGTCGCGGGTCGAAGGCGTGGATTTCACGATGCCGGCGCGCAGTCGGCGCACCTCGTCCTCGAGGGTTCGTTGGTTTGGGCCCGTCATCATCAGATTCCCAAGAGGGACGCGATTGCGGCCGCCAGCTCAGCCGAACCCGCTCTGAGGAAGTCGAGTTGGTCCTGGTCGGTTTGACCTGCCTTATCGCTCAAGGCGTCTGTGACGACCCGCAGCACGAGAACGCGTTCACACAGACCCAGCGCGCGCATCACCGAAGCGATACCGAAGGACTCCATGTCGACGAGCACGGGGTCAGCCGCCATTCCGGAGTACAGGGCGAGCGCCAAAGAGTATGTCCAATCTCCCTTTTCATAGACGGGACCGCTAGGCGCGGTATCTATCGGCACCGGTGCGACACCCGGCGCGATCTTGATCACCTTGTCCGTTGCAAGAATGTGGGCGTCGGGAACCTCCAGTCCGAACACAGAACCCGGAGTGCCCGCGGCCCCGCCTCCCAACGCAATCGGATCGAGCGGGGATTGCTCGTCAGGTTGCGTGCGCACGATCCATTTGTTCTGCAGTTTGACGACCTCGCCGTCGGGTGATGGGACAATCACACCCAATGACAGATAGGACACCCGCGCGGCCCGAAATACCTGACCGACCGAATACGGGTACGTCGACGTAAAGGCGCGTCAACAGTTCCGTGACGGCGGTCGCCTCGTTCCTGGTGAACGTGAATATCGCCACCGTCACATCGGCCACGGCCACATCGTAAGCCGCTGAGATACGTGTTCATTCACGTTTCGGCGACCGTGCGTCAATAAGCAGCACGTGGTCCCCATCCTGCCGACACCGACGCCATCGGCGCTTCCCTCGATTGGCTAGCGCAGAGGGATAACTCCTGACCCGGCAGGGCGTTCTACGAGAAGACAGTCAGTTTCCATGTCTTCGGATAACCGCGCTGAACAGGAGAACCATGAGCATGGACAACATTTCACTCGGTACTGCGGGCCTCGACGAGCTGGTTCCGTCGCGCTACGCGGTGCAGGTGGGCGATATCGACGTGCTGGTGATCAGCGACGGTGTTCTCCCGATCACCAGCAAGACGATGGCCACCAACGCCGACCCCGCAGAGTTCGCCGACTGGCTCGACGAGCGGTTCCTGCCGGCCGATGTGCTCGACTGGCCGCTGAACGTCGTCGTGCTACGTAGCGGCGACCGCACCATCCTTGTCGACGCTGGGCTGGGCCTGGAGTTCCCCGACTTCCCGCGGGCCGGACAGCTGGGACGGCGGATGGAGGCCGCAGGCATCGATCCTGCAGCCGTGACCGACGTGGTGCTCACCCACTTGCATATGGACCACGTGGGTGGTCTGCTCTCAGACGGGCTGAAGGAACGGTTCCGGCCGGATCTGCAGATTCACGTGGCGACCCGCGAGGCCGAGTTCTGGGACTCGCCCGATTTCTCCCACACCGAGATGCCCGCACCGGTGCCGGGCGTGCTGCGCAGAGTCGCCGCGCAATTTCTGGACGAGTACAGCGGCCGGCTGCGGACGTTCGAGATGGAGTATGAAGTGGCACCCGGTGTACTCGTTGCCCGCACAGGCGGGCACACGCCAGGGCACAGTATCGTGCGTCTGGCCTCCGGCGGCGATCAGCTGACCTTCGCCGGCGACGCGGTGTTTGCGCCCGGATTCGATAATCCCGAATGGCACAACGGCTTTGATCATGATCCTGAGGAGTCGGCACGGGTCCGGATCAGCCTGCTGCGGGAGCTCGCGGCGACGGGCGAGTCGATGGTGGCCACCCACCTACCGTTCCCGTCCGTCTGTCGCGTGGCAGTGGCCGGTGACGTCTTTCGATGCGTGCCTGCCGTCTGGGATTATTGATCGTGGCGTGATTCGGCAGTGCTCAGTGCATCGCGGGCCGACACGATCGTCGAATGGTGGCAGACGCGGTTGCCGCCCGCGCGTTTGGCCTCGTACATCGCAGTGTCCGAGGTGCGAATAAGGTCATCGATGAGCCTGAGATTAGCTCTGGCCGAAGAACTTTCGAGCGGTGCACCGGCGGTGCCGATACTGGCTGTCACCGGAAACGGAACTTCGGCGATAGCTCGGCGTAGTCGTTCGGCCAGCTTGGCGGGGTTCGGTCCGGTGTCGACGTCGGCAACTAAAAACTCTTCTCCCCCCACCCTGCCGATCACGGCAGCGGAGCGACAGTTCTCCTGAAGCGCCGCGCTGACGCTCACCAACGCTTGATCGCCGGCCTCATGGCCCTGGGTGTCGTTGAGTTGCTTGAAGTTGTCGAGATCGATCATGACCATCACCAGGTACATGCCTGCGCGGTGATGGTCGAGCATCATCAGTTCGTACACCGTGCTGTGGAAGGACCGCCGGTTGTGCAATCCGGTGAGCGGATCCCGGTCGGTACCCCGTAAGTCGGTTCGCAGCGTGTGCATCAACGACTGGATTCCAAACGGGATGCCGATATTGAGCGCGGCTACCGTGATCAACGACGCAACTGTCAGCGTGACGTCGCCGGTGGTGGCGATGAGCCGGTAGGCGAGAATTGCCGAGCACACCGTGGCCAGCGTCAGGTTGATGACCGTGAGGCCGATCGTGTGGAAGTAGGCGACGACACCACCGATGATGGCGAAGATCGTGCAGCCCATCAGTCCGGTGTACGGGTTGGACATCGCCAGACACATTGCGCCCACCGCCAACGCGCCCATCAGTGAATACACCACCGACTGCCGCCGTGTGGGCCATCGCAGCAACCACAGAAGCGCGCCGCCGACCCCGATTGTCGCCGCGGTGATCGCGACAAGAACAGTCGCGGTGTTGTCCGGCCCGGCCGGGCTCCACAGCAACAAAATGGGCACCGCCGTGATGGCGAGCGTGAAGGCGAACGTCGCGTATCGCCAAATTATCTGAATTCCGCGCTCATCCAGGTAAGCGCTGATCCAGTCGTATTGATCCGGTTGCTTCCACCATCGTCCCCCCCAGCGGACCATCCCCACCCCACTCCCGCGTTTCCCCCGCACGAGACGTTGCATTTTCAAAGAAGACGGTACTTAACTTGTATCAAATGCACAGCCTAAAAGGCGCGTGGGGTAAATAGCGCCTCGGTGACACATCGCCAAGAAGCGAACTCCATCATCGTCCCCAGCAACCGCGACCCTGCGCGACGCGGGTCAACCCGCGTCACGTAACCCGACCACCGGCACCGACTGCTGTAGCGTGGCGCAGCGTGAACTTCTCCCGCATGTCTTCGTCCGCCGTCCTCACGGCATGTGCCGCTGCGCTGGCCATGACGCTTGCCGCGTGTGGCTCCGACACGGAAACCACCGCCACACCTACCACCAGCGCACCTTCTGTCGACGAGCTGGTCGCTCCGTCGCCCACCGAAACGGCCACACCCGAGCCGGCCGCTGCGTGCCCGACCGCGGCGCCCGATGCCGCTGTCCCGGCCGAATGGAACCTGTCCGGCGCCTCCGGCAGCGTCGCCGTCACGGGATCCACCGACACGACGGCGCCGAACATCGTGGTCGACGCGCCGTTCAGCGTCAGTGAAACGCAGGTGCAGACCTTGCAGGCGGGTGACGGACCGGTGGTCGCGGACACGGCCACGGTGCTGGTCTGCTACATGGGGGTCAACGGGCGTGACGGGACCGTGTTCGACAACAGCTACGAGCGGGGCGTCCCAGTCGACTTTCCGCTCACCGGGGTCGTGCCGGGCTTCCAGAAAGCGATCGCCGGACAGACGGTCGGCTCCACCGTCGGTGTGGCGATGACCTCTGAAGACGGCTACCCCGAGGGCCAACCGGCCGCCGGTATCCAGCCCGGCGACTCGCTGGTCTTCGCGATCAAGATCATCGACGCCGCGAACTGACGGGACTACCCCCGCTCCACCAACGAACGGACGTCGGCGACGTCATACTCGGCGACCGACGCCGAAACCATCACGGCGCCTTGGTCATCGGACGGCCCGCTGCCGCGGAAGCGCTCGACCGCTGCCTGCGACTCCCACCGTTCGTAGATGTTGACGCGGCCCGATTCGAGCGGGTCGGCGGTGATCGCGAAGTCCAGACAGCCGGGTGCGCGGCGCGCCTGGTCGATGACGCTCACGCACTCCGCGAGGTAGGCCTCGCGCTGCGCGGGCGGCACCGTGATGTGTCCGGCGACAATGACCATGAATGTCTAGACCCCGCCAGCGCCCCGAACTCATCGCCTGGTCACGGCGTCGGCGGCAGGTGCTCGATGGGCGGGGCCGGCACCGCTTCTGGCGCGGCGCCGGGCGGTGACGCCGGCGGGGTGGACGACTCCGGAGCCGTCAGCGAGATGTGTCCGGGCGGCAACGGCGGGGCTGGGCCGGCACCCGGCGGCGGGCCGGCCGCCACCGGCGGCGGCGCGGTCAACTCGGCAAGCGGATTGCCGCTGTGGAACATGTGCCACATGTCTCTCAAAAAACCGAACTGGCCTTGCGACTGCCCCTGGCCGTAGACCGGCGCGATCTCCGGGACCGGCGGCGCCCCGACCGGTGGCGGCGGTTGCGGACCCGTCGGCTCGTGCGAGGTGTCCACCACGGGCTGTCCCGGAGTCGGGGTGGGCACGGGATCTGCGCCGGCCTGCCCGGCCGCGGCCATCGCACCGCCGACGATCAGCGCGCTCGCGGCCGCGAGCCTCACTGCGGTTGCGGACGGCACGGCGCGTCGTCGTTGCGTCATGAGTTCCCCGTTGTCCTCTCCGTGGGCCGGGCCCGATCTGAGCAAGGCTAACGGTTCGGGCGTCCGCCGTCTTGTCGGTCGTCGCTACTGCTCATCACGCTGACCGTCGCGCTGCCCGTCGCGGCGGTCAGCCTGGCCGTCCGGGGATTCGGGCGCATCGGCGTCGGAGCGGGACTCCTCGTCGGCCGGGGTCGGTTCCAGCGCGAGGCTTCGCGATTGCGGATGGTGAGCGCTCGTCGTCTCGGCGGCTTCGGTCGGTCGAAGGTGCACGACCGGTCCGACGGCACGACGCAGGCCGGGCAGTCCCTGCTTGCGGAGGAGGGCGCCGATGCGGCCGGCGCGGTAGCGCAGCGGGGAACCGAGGAACTCCCCCAGCACCACGCCGCTGCCCAGCGCAAGCGCGGTGGCGACGGCGGCCATCATCTGGCGCAGGCCGTTGTCGAAATTGCCGTCGACGGCGAAGGAGAACACCGCCCGGAAAACCGCGAGCCCCGGAAGCATCGGCATGATGCCGGCGGTCGCGGTGACCAGGGCCGGGGCCTGCCGTCGAATCGAGATCAGGGTCGCGATGACACCGACGCCGACGGCTGCGACGCCGCTGGCGAACACCTGCCCGGCGCCCGCGGTTCCGAGGCTGATCAACACCACCTCTGCAGCGGCCGCCGCCAGCCCGGCGGTCGCGATCGCCCGCAGCGGTGCGTAGCTCGTCACGGTCAGGGCCGCGCCTGCCAGCCCGGCGCCGCCCACCGCCAGCGCGATGGCCACCGCCCCGTGGGGCGGTACGAACGACTCGGTCGCGTCGACGTGCAGTTCGATGACGACACCGGCCATGGTGGCGATCTGCAAGCCCGCGAGGATGCCGACGACGATCCCCGCGGTGAGCAGCACCGCTTCCCCGAGCCGGGCGATGGCGGTGAGCATGTATCCGGTCACCGCGTCCTGCATCGCGCCGACGAACGTCAGCCCGGACAGCAGCATCACGATTCCGGTTGCCACCAGCGCGGTCGGCCCCTGACCGCCGAAGTAGTACGCCGCGACGGCCACGAAGGTCGCGATCGCCGCGCCTATCGCGTGCTGGAAGAAGAACGGGGTGCCGATCCGGTTCAGCCGCCTGCCGACCTGGTCGATGACCGCCGACGTCGTGGCCGCCAGGATGCAGGTCACCCAGTTGCCACCGAGCAGCATCGCGATGCCGAGCGCGAAGCCGGCCCAACCGACGGTCGCCAGCCACCGCGGATACGGGTGTGGACGCTCGGTCAACTCGTCCATGGCCTCATGGGCCTGGTCGACCGAGACACCGCCGGAGGTGATGCGCTGCACCAGCCGGTCGAGTTCGCCCAGCCGGGTGTAGTCGGTGGACCTGGTGTGGACGCTGCGCACGATGGTGACCGGCGGGCTGTCCGCGGTCGGCAGGGCCGACACGATGACCGTGGTGACGAAGATGTCGACGACGCAGTCGGTGAGCCGATACGCCTGGGCGACGTCCTGTGCCGTCGCGACGACGTCCGCGGTGCCCGAACCTGAGGACAACATCACCTCGGCGAGCCGGATCGTCAGGTCGAGAACCTTGCGGGCGTGGATCTCGTCGACGCCGCTCGCGGCGCGGCGGCGCTGACCGGCGACGGGTGCCGGGTCACGATGCCCGCGAAGCGCGATCCGCACTCCTCGGCGGAAGCGGGCCGTGCCGCCCATTCGATCGTGCGCCATTTAACTGGAGGATACTGACGCCTCATCGCGAACGCAGTTTCGGCTCCGCGGTGACGGATGCGTCGATTTCGATATGTGACGCCCGACCGATATCGTTAGCGCTACGAAGCAGCCCATTTTCGGGGCTGCGAGTTTGTCTCGGAGGTGATTGTGTGGCGTATCTGGTGCGCGCACTGACCGTGCTATTGGCCGGTTCGCTGATTCTCGCGCCCCAGGCCGCGGCGGACCAAGATGAATACCTGCGCAAACTGCAAGACCGGTTGCCATTTCTGAGCGCCGAACAATTGCTGTCCGAAGGCACCAGAATCTGCAATGCCACCCGCAAGGGCACGCCCGCGTCAGACGTCGTCGTCATGGTCCGCGACGACTTGGGTCTGTCGATTTCGGCCGCCGGAAACGTCGTCAGCACCGCGGTCGTCGAACTCGGCTGCTGAACTCGGGCACGCGCCGTAACGCGGTGAGCGTCATCGCCGACAAACGGTGTGCAGCAGTCCGCTGAGGGCTGCGACAAAACCCCGCGGCAGGCGTCAAGCAACGGCCCTGACCCGGCGCCCAAGGTTCGCCGGTCCGCGTTTCAGATGCACACCGCCGCCCGCGTGCGGCATTTCTCGAGGTTCACAGATATGACGTTCTTATCCAGTTTTCTGCCCGGCGTTGTTCGAAGGCTGATCGTCGGCGCGGTCGTCGCATTGGTGTTGCCCGGCCTGGCCGCGGTCGCGGGGTCGACCGCGACCGCGTCGGCCTACTCCCGCCCGGGGCTTCCCGTCGAGACGCTGATGGTGCCGTCCGCGGCGATGGGCCGCGACATCCCGGTGAAGTTCCAGGGCGGCGGCCCACACGCGGTGTATCTGCTCGACGGGCTGCGCGCCCGCGACGACAACAGTGGCTGGGACATCGAAACCGCCGCGTTCGAGAACTACTACGAGTCGGGTCTGTCGGTCGTCATGCCCGTCGGCGGCATGTCCAGCTTCTACACCAACTGGCAACAGCCGGCCGTCGGCAACGGCACCACCTACACCTACCAGTGGGAGACGTTCCTGACCTCGGAGCTGCCCGCGTACCTGTCGGCGAACGAGGGCGTCTCACCGACCGGCAACGCAGTGGTGGGTCTGTCGATGTCGGGTAGCTCGGCGCTGATCCTGGCGGCCTACCATCCCGGCCAGTTCCGCTACGCCGCCTCCCTGTCGGGCTTCCTCAACCTCTCCGAGGGGCTCTGGCCGACCCTGGTCGGGTTCGCGATGCGCGACGCGGGCGGGTTCGACGCCACCGCGATGTGGGGACCCGGCGGGTCATCGGCGTGGCAGCGCAACGACCCCACCGCCAACGTCGGACGGCTGGTCAGCAACGGCACGCGGATCTGGGTGTACTGCGGCAGCGGCAGGCCCGGCGACCTGGGCGGCGGTGGCGACATCCCGGCGCAGGTGCTCGAGAGCATCACCCTGGACAGCAACAAGAACTTCCAGCGGCAGTACCAGGCCGCGGGCGGTTCCAACGGCACCTTCAACTTCCCCGCCAACGGCACGCACGGCTGGGGTTATTGGGGTTCGCAGCTCAACGCGATGAAGGGCGACATCCAACGCACGTTGGGTGCCTGAGCCTCGACCGATGGTCGGGGTGACAATCGGTGGGTGACGCTTCCCAGACCGACCGTCCCGGCGCTTCTGCAGCGCAGTGCGCACGACTTCGGCCACCACACCTACCTGGTCACCCCGACCGAACGGCTCACCTACGAGCAGGCCGAACAGCGTTCGGCGCGCATCGCCCGGTGGCTGCTCGGCGAGGGAGTCGGCAAGGGCACCCGCGTGGGGCTGTTCTTCCCCAACGGCGTCGACTGGGTCATCTGGTGGCTGGCGGTGTCGCGCATCGGCGCGCTGGTGGTGCCGTTGAGCACCCTCTACACGGCGGCCGAGATCGCCAAGGTCGCCCGGCTTGCCGACATCGCGCTGCTGGTCGCGCCCGCCGAGGTGCTGCGCATCGACGTCGCCGAACGTTTCGAAACGGCCTGGCCGCAATTGGTCGGTCAGCCCGGCGGGCGGTTGGCGCTGGCCGGCGCCCCGTATCTGCGCCGCATCCTGTTCACCACCGATATCGGGCGGGCGTGGGCGACGCGATACGACGACGGCGCCGACGGCGTGTCACCCGACCTGCTGGCCGCCGCCGAGGCCGAGGTGTCCCCCGCCGACCTCGCCGTCATGGTGCACACCTCCGGTTCCACCGCCGACCCCAAGGGCGTGCTGCACACGCACGGCACCCTGGTCCGCCAGACGTCGACCTGGCCCAGCGCGGTCCGGCTGGTCACCAAATCCGAAGGGCCACCTCGGATTCTGTCCGCGATGCCGTTCTTCTGGATCGGCGGGCTGCTCGCTGTCACCGGGGCGCTGCACGAACCCGTCACGGTGATCACCATGCCGCGGCTGGACGCCGGTACCGCGCTGGACCTCGTCGAGCGCGAACGGGCCACTGGCGTGATCGGGTGGCCCGCGTTCACCCAGAAGCTGCGTGACCACCCGACCTTCGCCGACCGCGACCTGTCCAGCGCACCGCTGCTGCGAGACGGGCCGCTGGACGTCGCGATGGTCGACGTGCCCGACGGATATCCCGTGCACCGCACCATGTCTGAAACCGCGGGCGGATTCGTGTTCACCGACATGCGCATCGTCGACGACGCCGGTGAACCGGTGCCCGACGGCACCGTCGGCGAATTGCTAATCCGCGGAATCGGTGTGATGGCCGGCTACAACAAGCGCGAGCGGTGGGAGACGTTCGACGAAGACGGCTGGTATCACACCGGCGACCATGTCTACCGTCGAGCCGGTGATCCGCGCCTGTTCTACGTCGGCCGCAGCACCGAACTCATCAAGGCCGCGGGCGCCAACGTCTCACCGCTCGAAGTCGAGGCCGTCATCGAGGAGTTCGACGACGTCGCGCAGTGCCTGGTGGTCGGCGTCGATGATGCGGTGCGCGGCGAGCAGGTGTGTGCGGTGGTGGTGCCCGCCGACACCGACACCGGCGTCGACGTGGCCTCGTTGGCCGAGCGCACCCGCGCGCAGCTGTCGGCCTACAAGGTGCCCACCCGCTGGGCCGTGGTCACCAGCGACCAGATCCCCACCCTGGCGAGCGGCAAGTTCGACCGAAAGGCATTGCGCAACATGGTCGCCGACGGCGTCTTCGAGTCGGTCGCCGGCTGAGCACATGGCTGTGCTGAGAACACCTGACGAGCGCTTCGCCGGGCTGCCCGATTACCCGTTCGTCCCTAGCTATGTCGACGTGGAGACACGCGGAATCGCGCCCCTGCGAATGCATTACGTCGACGCCGGACCGGTTGATGCGCCCGTCGTCGTGCTGCTGCACGGTCAACCAACGTGGTCGTACCTGTATCGGCACGTGATCCGCGTACTGCTCGACGCGGGCCTGCGCGTGATCGCGCCCGACAACATCGGCTACGGCCGGTCGGACAAGCCCGCCGACCCGACCGACTACACCTTCAAACGCCACGTCGACTGGATGCACAGCGCGCTCGTCCGGCTGAACCTGACCGATATCACGCTGGTCGTTCAGGACTGGGGCGGACCCATCGGGCTCAGCGTGCTTGCGCGCGAGCCCGACCGGTTCGCCCGCGTCGTCGCGACCAACACGATCCTGCACACGTGTGACCCCGGACTCGCGGGCAGGCTCGCATGGCCGCACCACGCCGTCGGCGACGGTCAGGTCATCCACCAGGAGACCCTCCTCGATTACGTGGCGTTCTACCAACGCTCACCTGAACTCGTTCCGAGTTTCTTCCTCGATGCGGTGGCGGGCCCGCTGAGCCCCGACGTCCTCGCCGCTTACGACGCGCCGTTCCCGGACCGCACGTTCACCGCCGGCCTGCGGCAGATGACGGCGTTGATTCCGTTGACGCGCAACGACCCCGGTGCCGCGATCGGGCGCGCGACGATGGCCGCGCTCGGGGACTGGCGGCGGCCGTTTCTCACGGCGTACTCCGACGGCGATCCGGCGACTCGCGGCTGGGACAAGGTCTTCGCCGACCACATTTCGGGCGCGAAGGGCCAACCCCACACGACGATTGAGGGTGCTGGCCACTTCGTTCAGGAGCAGCGCGGCGCCGAACTTGGCCGCGTCGTCGCCGAATTCGTCGCCCGCACTGGCTGATCAGAGCCCGAACTGGTCCTCGATGATGCCCAGCCACACCTGCGCCGCGTCGATGGCGACCTTCTCGCTGATGAAGGCGTGCTGGGTACCGGTGTACATGTCGCGGAACGCCCGCTCCAGCCGCGAGCCCTCGCGGATCGCGCTGGTGCCCGCGACCAGATGCGCCCATTCGGCGCACTGGCGGGCCACGTCGGTGGCGTAGACGGCGGCCACCCGCATGTCCGCGCGCAGGGTCGGGGTCAGCTCCTCACCGGAGGCGACGGCGGTTTCGGCCGTACCGAACGCCTGCAGCACCAGCAGCCGCGCGGCGCGCCACGCCGCCACATGGTGCGCGAGGCCCTTCTGGAAGGTGGGCCTGCTGGCCAGCGACGCCATGTCGCTCATCCGGAACTTGGTGGCCGCGAGCTCTTCGACGTCATCGAGCATGCTCTTGGCGACCCCGAGCGCCCACGACGCGTGCCCGGCCGCGGTCATTCCCATCAGCCCCATCCGGGTGGCCGGCGACGAACCCCGGCGCGGCTCACGGGTGAACAGCGGGAACGTCCGGTAGGCCGGAACGAACACGTCTTCGGCGCTGTAGTCGTAGCTGCCGGTGCCCTTCAGTCCCTGGACGTGCCAGTCGTCGTTGAAGCTGATCTGGTCGCGGGGCAGCACGGCCACCTGCATGTCGGGCAACCCCTTGCTGACCCAGCGCACCTCCCCGGCGTCCATCGGCAGAAAGCCCGCCGCGACGTACTGGGAATGACCGGTTCCCGAGCCGAAACTCCACGACCCGCTCAGCCGGTACCCGCCGTCGACGGCCTGGCCCTGGCCGTTGGGGAAGAACTGCCCGCCCAGCGTGACCCGGTTGTCGTGGGCGGTGAACACCTCCGCGAAGCCCTCGTCGGGCAGATAGGTGGCGGCGGCGAACGACGACGGCAGGTTGGCGATGCCGATCCAGCCGAAAGACCCGTCCTGCCAGGCCATCTCGATCCACGTCTCGATCATTTCGGGGAAGGACGGTTCGACTCCTCCCGCCGCGACGGGGTTGAACGCCGTCATCAACCCGGTATCCCACATGGCGTCGACGATCGCCGGGGTGAGGGTGCGCATGCGCTCGGATTCGGCCGCCTCGGCCGCGACCAGCTCGCGCATGCCGCGGGCCAGCCCGGAAACCCGGTCGGTCGCCTCCACAGTTGACGTCATTGCGTACTCCCATCACGGCAGGCAGCGGTCCCCTGAGATTATGGTGCAGCCATGAGCCTCGTCACGTTTGAGTGCAAAGACCACATCGCCACCATCACGCTGAACCGCCCCGAGGCCCGCAACGCGATCAACGGCGCGCTGCGCAACGAGCTGAACGCGGCATGGAACCGGTTCCGCGACGACGAGGACGCCTGGGTGGGGATCTTGACCGCAAACGGCGACGTGTTCTGCGCGGGCGGGGACCTCAAGGACGGCGAGGGCTCGGTGGGCACTTTCGCGGGCACGTTCTGGGAGAAGCCGACGATCAACTCGTTCGAAAGCGGCATGGAGTTGTTCAAGCCGACCATCGCCGCCGTGCACGGCCCCTGTATCGGGTACGGGCTGACCGGGGTGCTGTTCTGCGACTTCGTGATCGCCAGCACCGAGGCCACGTTCTCCTTCCCCGAGGTGTCGATCGGTGTGCCGACCATCGTCGGCGCGATCCGGCTCCCTCAACGGGTGCGGTGGGCCGACGCGATGGAGCTGTTGCTGACCGGTAAGCCGATCAGCGCCGAGCGGGCCAAGGAGATGGGGCTGGTGTGGAAGCTGGTCGAACCCGACGCACTGCAGGCCGAGGCGCTGGCTTGGGCGCGGGTCCTCACCGAGGCCGCGCCGCTGGCGCAACGGGCCACCAAGGAGGTGGCCTGGCGGACCCAGAACATGGGGTGGATCGAGTCGGTGCGCTTCGGCGAGACCATGCGCAAGGTGGCCGGTGCCACCGAGGACGTCGCCGAGGGCCTCACGGCGTGGCGCGAGCGGCGCAAACCCAACTGGCGGGGCCGCTGATCCCGCCGCGCACGTGTCAACCACGCGCAGGCGGGTACGCGGTAGTCGCCATGACTGCTCAACCGCCCGACCCAGACCCCGCACAGATTCCGGATCTCGAGCCCGGGGGTGGTGTCCGGCCGGGTTCGACACCACCGGACTCGGCGCAGACATCCGGGCTGTCCGAACCGGCCGAACGCCCACGGCACCGGATGACGCCCACGGCGGTCGCGGGCCTGATCGCCATCGTCATCCTGGTGCTGTTGTTCGTCGCAACCGGTGTGCTGCTCGTTGTGGACATGTTCAACTAGAACCCGTGCGCATCGAGATCGTGGTGTTCGACGGGTTCGATCCCCTCGACGTGATCGCGCCGTGGGAGGTGTTCGTGCGGGCCGCCGCGCTCGACGCCGGCCTCGAGGTGGCCCTGGTGCGGGCCGACGGTGCCGGCTCGGTGACCACGGCCTACGGATTACGGATGCAGATCGACGAGACGCTGGGCACACCGGGTGCCGTCTTGGTGCCCGGCGGCAGCTGGGTGGACGCGACGGATACCGGTGTGCGACGGGAGATTCGGCGCGGTGCGCTGCCTGGCGCCATCGCCGAGTTGGCACCGTCGGTGCGTTGGGTGGCGTCCGTCTGCACCGGCGCGCTGATCCTCGGCGAGGCAGGCCTCCTGCGCGGTCGCAATGCTACAACCAATGATGCTGCGCTGGAAGAGCTTTCGCGCCATGGCGCAACCGTCAGGCGGCACCGCGTCGTCGACGACGGCACCGTGGTGACCGCGGGCGGGGTGACCTCGGGCATCGATTTGGCGCTGTGGCTGGTGCACCGCGAATTGGGCGCCGAGATCGCCGGCTCGGTCCGCGCGGCGATCGCCTATCCCGTGCAGCCAGACGTATGGCGCACGCCGGAGGTCCTCACGCGATGATGCGGACCAGGTACGGCGCCATGTTGTTGGTGCGGACCGGGGAAACCGTGACCCCCGTCTCGGCGGTCTCCAGCATCTGATTGTTGCCGAGGAACATCGCCACGCTCTGGGTGCCTTCCGGCCCGTAGAAGATCAGATCGCCGGGAAGAGCTTGTGACGGCGCGACTTTCTGGCCGACTTTGTACTGCGCGCCCGATGACCGCGGCAGCTTGACCCCGGCGCCGGCGTACGCATAGACCATCAGACCGGATGCGTCGAAACCGACGGTGCTCAGCGCGGGGTCCAGCCCGACGATATGACCGTCG
The DNA here is from genome assembly GCF_010725725.1 of Mycolicibacterium pulveris. Classification (NCBI taxonomy): domain Bacteria; kingdom Bacillati; phylum Actinomycetota; class Actinomycetes; order Mycobacteriales; family Mycobacteriaceae; genus Mycobacterium; species Mycolicibacterium pulveris. Next base: position 4,741,656 of record NZ_AP022599.1, read on the forward strand.
GGGTCCAGGCCGGCGACGTTCTCGGCGGTTCCGCTGCCCCGCGTCGGGCCGGACGCATCGCCGCCGCCGTAGGAGAACGGCACGCCGCGCTGCGAGAGCCCGCGCGCGATCACCAGATCGACCGCCTGCTGGTTGACCGCGGACCGCGTCGCCGGCTGAGCGGTCGCGACACCCGGCGTCACCCCCAGCAAGGCCAGACCCAGCATCAGAGCCACTATGCGTCTCATCGGAATTCAACTTTCTCGAACATCGGCGCGAGCAGCCCGCACCCACCGTTGGGCACAGCAGTCGCAAGTCCACTTGTACTGCCAGACGTGTCAATTAGTCCAATTGTGCTATGGCACAACACCAATGAGATACCAGACCGTGACCTAACGGTGACCCCGGCTGTCGAGAACGCGGCTCCAAGCAGCGGATGAGGCAAGATTGTGATCGTGGTGACAGGTTCGCGGATCGCCGTCGTCGGTGGCGGCATCGTCGGCGTCGCCGTCGCACGCGAAATTCTGCGCAGGCAGCCGGGCTCGGCCGTGACGCTGTTCGAAAAAGAGGACCGGCTGGCCGCGCACCAGACGGGGCGCAACTCCGGCGTCGTGCACGCCGGTCTGTACTACCAACCCGGCTCCCAGAAGGCGCTGCTATGCCGCCGCGGTGTCGGCCTGCTCGAGGAGTTCTGCGCCGAGCACGACATCCGCCGGATCGGTTGCGGCAAGGTGCTCGTCGCGCTCAACGACGCCGAACGCACCCGGCTGGACGACATCGCGGATCGCGCACGTGCCAACGGGGTGCCGGGGGTGCGGATCATCGGCCCCCAAGAGTTGCGGGAGCTCGAGCCCCACGTCACCGGGGTGGCGGCACTGCACTCGCCGTCCACCTCGATCGTCGATTTCGCGGAGGTGACCGGGGCGCTGGCCGCTGATGCCGTCACCGACGGCGCGAGAATCCTGCTTGGTCACCAGGTCGTCGGGATGCGAACCGTGCGCGACGAGGTGATCGTCACCGCACGGCACGGACAAACCGTGCGCGATGACGCCTTCGACCGCGTCGTGGTGTGCGGCGGGCTGCAGAGCGACCGGCTGGCGGCGCTGGTGGGCGACGGTGCCGACCCGGTGATCGTGCCGTTCCGCGGCGAGTACTACGCGTTGAAGCCGCAGCGGCGCCATCTGGTGAACGGGCTGGTATACCCGGTGCCAGATCCACGCTATCCGTTTCTCGGCGTGCACCTGACCCCGCGCGTCGACGGCGAGGTGCTGATCGGGCCGAACGCCGTTCTCGCCCTTGCCCGCGAGGGTTACACCTGGACGGCGGTCTCGGTTCGCGATCTCGTCGAGATCGCCGGCACGGGCGCCTTCTGGCGGTTCGCCCGGCAGCACTGGCGCACCGGGGTCCGCGAGTTGTACGGATCGGTCAGCCGGCGCAGATTCGTCGCCGCCGCCCGCGCCTACGTACCCGAACTCGCCGACGACGACGTCGTCGAAGGCAAAGCCGGCGTGCGCGCGCAGGCGCTCGACAAGGACGGCAGCCTGGTCGACGACTTCCGGCTCAGCTTCCGCGACCGTGTGGTCGTTGTCCGCAACGCGCCCTCACCGGCGGCGACGTCCTCGCTCGCGATCGCCGAGCACATCGTCACGACGATCGCACAGCGCGGTAGTAGGTGAGCCTGCCGACCAGGCGCTGCCGGTGCGTGTCGACCTGGGTGCAGTCGAAGCCGACGCTGCGCATGAGTCGCGGAATCGCATCGCCGAGGCTGCCTGCCACATGCGTGCTGCGGAGCATCCGTCGCGCGGCGCGCCCGTCATCGGCGCTCATCGGGCCGCCGACGTCGAGCAGGTACAGCATGCCACCGGGCCGCAGCACCCGGAAAATCTCGGCTGCCGCTTGGGGTTTCACGCCGTCTTCGAGGTGGTGCCACATCATCGACGACAGCACGCGGTCGAACTCGCCGTCGGCATACGGAAGTTCTTGGGCGTAGCCACGGTCGAACCGAATCCCGGCCAATCCGCGGGCTTTACGTCGCGCCCGGGCCAAGGCGCGTGGATCGGGATCGCAGCCGATCGCCTCGACACCGGTATGACGCCTCTGGACACGGGTGATGACGTTTCCTGTACCGCAACCTATTTCGAGCACACGTTGACCATCGGCGAGATCGGCCTGGTCGATCAGTGCATCGTAGACCCTGCTGAACCCCAGCACGCGGGTCAGCAGGTCGTAGCACGGCAGGAAGGCGTCATGTCCCGCCGCAGGCAGGTAGTCGTGACGGCAATGTGAACGATGTTCGGTCATATCCTCATGGTGAACCTAAGAACTCCAGTATGGTTGGTCGATTCTCCGCAGAAATAGGATTATCTTCTGCTGGTATGACGGCGCAATCCCGGCTGGTTCGGCACCGCGGTGGCGTGCCGATGTACGCGTATCCGACGGGGCCGGATGCACCGCCGGTGTCGGTGGTGTTCGCAGAAGCCGGAGACACGCTGGAGCGCGGTCTGCACATTCACGACTTCCCGGCCCTGTGGTACGTGTCGTCGGCCTGCCTGGTCTATGTGGCGGCACCCGGGGAGGTGGTGGACCCGACCCGGGTCGAGCGCTCGAGTGACGGCGTCGGGGTCTTCTTCGACCCGACCGCTCTGGGGGTGGACGCGGAGGCCTCATGGCCGGCCTGGCGTGGGCACCCGCTGCTGTATCCGTTTCTGCACGCCGAGGCGGGCGGAATGCTCGAACTGCGGCTCCCCCGCGACCGCCGACCGGTGTGGGACGCCGCGATCAGCGCGATCCAGGACGAGCTGGCAGCGCGCCAGGACGGGTACCGGCAGGCCGCGGTCGCACACCTGACGCTGCTGCTGATCGACCTGGCCCGCGTCGCGGGTGACGTGGTGGGCCATCTCCGATACCGCGGCGAGACCGCGCTCGCGGAGGTGTTCGCGGTGATCGAGCGACGGTACGGCGAGCCGTTGTCGCTGCGAGACGTGGCGCGCGAGGTCGGCATGACGCCGGGTCATCTCACGACGATCGTGCGTCGCCGCACCGGGCGCACCGTCCAGGAGTGGATCACCGAGCGCCGGATGGCCGAGAGCCGCCGGCTGCTGGTGGACACCGACCTGCCCATCCAGGAGGTGGCCCGCCGCGTCGGGATCGCCGACCCGGGCTACTTCGCCAGGGTGTTCCGCCGGGAACACGGCACCTCACCGCGCAGGTGGCGCGGCCGGACGCAGTGATTACGCACCGCTTCCGATGGCCGAGCCGTACGCTGAATTCATGGCCATCATGGAAGCGGATGCAGCGCCGCAGACGCCGTTCGAGCGCGCCGTTGCCGCCACTCAGAAATACTTCGACAGCCCACGATTCGAAGGGATAATCCGGCTCTACACGGCCCGCCAGGTCGTCGAGCAGCGCGGCACGATCCCGTCCGACTACATCATCGCGCGGGAAGCGGCGACGGCGTTCTACGCCCGGCTGCGCGAACTGTTCGCCCAGAAGAAGAGCATCACCACCTTCGGCCCGTACTCGCCGGGCCAGGCGGTGGCGATGAAGCGCACCGGCATCGAGGGGATCTATCTCGGTGGCTGGGCCACGTCGGCCAAGGGGTCCACCACCGAGGACCCTGGCCCCGATCTGGCCAGCTACCCGCTGAGCCAGGTGCCCGAGGAGGCGGCGGGGCTGGTGCGGGCCCTGCTGACCGCCGACCGCAACCAGCAGTACTTGCGGCTGCAGATGACCGAAGAGCAACGCGCCGGCACACCCCCGACGGATTTCCGCCCGTTCATCATCGCCGATGCCGACACCGGCCACGGCGGAGATCCGCACGTGCGCAACCTGATCCGTCGGTTCGTCGAGGCCGGCGTGCCCGGCTATCACATCGAAGACCAGCGTCCGGGCACCAAGAAGTGCGGTCACCAGGGCGGCAAGGTGCTGGTGCCGTCGGACGAGCAGATCAAGCGGCTGAACACCGCCCGCTTCCAGCTCGACGTGATGGGCGTGCCCGGCATCATCGTGGCCCGCACGGACGCCGAAGCGGCGAACCTGATCGACAGCCGCGCCGACGAACGGGACCAACCGTTCCTGCTGGGAGTCACCAACCTGAGGATCCCGTCGTACAAGGCGTGCTACCTGGCGATGATGCGGCGCTTCTACGAGTTGGGCGTCACCGAACTCAACGGTCACCTGCTCTACGCGCTGCCCGAAGGCGAATACGAGACCGCGAACTCCTGGTTGGCGCACCACGGCATCGCCGACGCCGTCGCCGAGGCGGCCTCGACCTACCAGAGCGATCCGCAGCAGTCGATCGACGCGGTGTTCGACCAGGTGGAGTCGCAGTTTGTCGACGCCTGGCAGATGGATGCCGGGCTGATGACGTACGGCGAGGCGGTGGCCGAGCTACTCGACTTCCGGCAGAGCGAAGGCGAACAGCTCGACATGAGCGTCGACGACTGGCGCGCGTTCGCGGCGCGCGCACCCCTGTACAACGCGCGCGAAAAGGCCCGCGAAATCGGCGCAGCCGTCGGATGGGACTGCGAGCTGGCCAAGACGCCGGAGGGCTACTACCAGGTCCGCGGCGGCATCCCGTACGCGATCGCCAAGTCGCTGGCCGCAGCACCGTTCGCCGACATTCTGTGGATGGAGACCAAGACCGCCGACCTGGCCGATGCGCGGGAGTTCGCCGAGGCGATCCACGCCGAGTTCCCCGAAAAGATGCTGGCCTATAACCTGTCCCCCTCGTTCAACTGGGACACCACCGGGATGACCGACGACGAAATGCGGGCCTTCCCTGAGGAACTGGCGAAGATGGGTTTCGTCTTCAACTTCATCACCTACGGCGGACACCAGGTCGACGGGGTGGCGGCCGAGGAGTTCGCGACCGCGCTCAAGCAGGACGGCATGTTGGCGCTGGCGCGGCTGCAGCGAAAGATGCGGTTGGTCGAATCGCCTTACCGCACACCGCAAACGCTGGTCGGCGGGCCGCGCAGCGACGCCGCGCTGGCTGCATCGTCGGGCCGCACGGCGACCACGAAGGCCATGGGCAAGGGCTCCACCCAGCACCAGCACCTCGTGCAGACCGAGGTGCCCAAGAAGCTGCTGGAGGAATGGCTGGCCTTGTGGGGCAAGCACTACCAGCTCGAAGAGACGCTGCGGGTTCAGTTGCGTCCCACCCGGCCGGGCTCCGACGTGCTGGAACTCGGGATCTACGGCGAACGCGAGGACGGGCAAGGCGAGAAGGTCGCGAACGCGATCGTCGATCCGATCAAGGACCGGCACGGGCGCAGCATCCTGACGGTGCGCGATCAGAACACCTTCGCCGAGAAGCTGCGGCAGAAGCGGCTGATGGACATCATCCATCTGTGGCTGATCCACCGCTTCAAGGCCGAGGTCGTCTACTACGTCACGCCCACCGAGGACAACATCTACCAAACCGAGAAGATGAAGTCGCACGGCATCTTCAGCGACGTGCACCAGGAAGTCGGCGAGATCATCGTCGCCGAAGTGAACCAGCCCCGGATCAAGGAGCTGCTGGCGCCGGACCGCGAAGCTCTGCAGCGGCTCATCCGCAAGGAGGATCAGCCCAGAAGCTGACGCTACGCCGTTCCGTCAGAGCCCGATCCGTCGGACGCCGAGGCGTCGGAGTCCGTGCTGTCCGAGCCGGTGTCGTCTGATGGCGTTGCATCGGTGGTGGTGCCATCCGACGTCGAATCCGTTGTCGTGGTGGAATCTTCGACCGCGGTGCTTTCGGTCGGTTCGCTCGGCAGCGGATCATCGGCCGGTGTCGGCTCGGTCGTCGCTGTCGGGCCGGAAGTAGCTTCCTCGGACGTACTTTCGGTGGACTCGGTTGCAGATGTCGCTGTCGGCTCCGGGGTGGCGCTGCTGGGCGGTGGGCTGGTCGCCGAGGGAAGCGGCTCTTCGGCTGTGACCGGAGTCGGAGTCGGCGGGGCGGTCGTCGGCGTGAGCGACGCGAAGGTGCCCGGCTGGTCTGTCTCGACGATCCACATGATCTCGGTGGTGTATTCGTCGAGCCGGCCGTCGATTTCGTTCAACGGCACTTGGCCGGCGGCGATGTCGTCACCGAAGCGGTCGATCTCCTCCCACAGCGCCTCGAGCTCGGCCTTCGCCTCGGGTGAAAGATCTTCGTCGAGCGTGACGAACAGCTGCCTGGCCATCGACACCGTCATGCAGTTGACGCACTCGTAGTTCAGGGCGCCCGACAAGTTCTGCGGCACCGCGACGTTGTCGTTGGTCTCGTCCTGGTCGACGACGAAGACCACCTGATAGGAGACGGCCACCGCCGCGCAGGAATTGCAGGACGCGTACGCGTGCGCCTCGTTGATGTTCATCGCGTACTCCTCGTCGGTGGTCCAGACGAGGGCGAACGCGGTGTCGTAGACGATGGTGCCGTCGGTGGTGTTCACCGCGAGTGCCTGGTTGTTGCCGTCGCCGGGCTCGGGGGCGATCGGCTTGTCGAACGGGAAGACCCAGCCCACGTCGTCGGCGGCGCCCGGGGTGGCTGCCGCGGGCGCGTACCCGCCGCCGTTGGCGGCGGCGCTCACGGTCCGCGGAACGACGATGACGGCAAGCTGTGGCGAGCGGAACGTCGGCGGCGGTGTGCGGGTGTCCCACAGCGCATTCATGACGCCGCGCTGACCCGCTGCCAGCGGCCGGGTCACCGCGACCGGGTGCGGCGAATCTTCGACAGCGCGCCGCTGCCGCTCCCCCATCGTCTCGACCCGCAGCGCGTAGACGATGTCGCTGATCGTGCCGCGATCCGACGCCTGGATCGGTTGATAGTTCTGCTCGTTCGGGAACCAGGCGTAGGCGATACCGGCCAGCGCGGCGGCGCCGAGCACTCCGACCAGCGCGCGTTTCACCGGCTTGCCCGCAGTGCCCTGCCATGCGGTGGCACAGATACGACGCCCCACCCGCACCAGCAGGTAGATGATGGCGGCCATCGGGATGACGATCGCGACCATCGCCAGCACCCGGGCAATGACCTGCACCATGTCGCCGTCGACCCAGGCGCTGCTCAGGACGTCATGCTGTCTGTTCAGGCTCGCCCAGGCCGAAGCCAGCAGACGCGGCAGCGCCACGATCGCCAGCGTCAGCATGCCGATCAACAACGGGACCACGACGATCACCCAGGCCGTCACCACCACGCGGGCCCACCATTTGAGTTGGTTCGCCTGCGGCTCGCCCCACCGCCACGGCAACATGCCCAGCAGCGTCGGCTTGATGCGTCCGTACAAGTCGGGCACACCGGTGAGGTCGGCCAGCACGTGGTAGCCGTCGAACCTGACCAGCGGGGTGAGCTGGCGGACCATCTGGATGATCTGGGTGGCGACGACCAGCAGCAACGCGTCGTAGCGAAGCCCCAACCACAGGGCCGTGATCGCGACCGCGACAACGGCGTTGAAGTACAGGCCGCCGAGGTCCGTGCGCAGCCGACCCTTTCGGCTGAGCCGGTAGGAGTCCGTGACGTCGGTGTAGAACGCCGGCCATACCAGGTACAGGCCGAAGCCCATGACGCCGGGGGTGGCGCCGCCGTATCGGGCGGCGGCGGCGTGACCGAACTCGTGGAAGCCCGCCGAAAGCACGGTCACGACGAACACCAGGATCAGCAGCCCCGGGCGTTCGAACGCGTCGTAGGCGGCCGCGGCGAGGCCTTTGTGGAAGCACACCCACCAGCACACGACCGCGAACGCCACCAGAATCGCGACGACCATCCACGTTCGGAACAGGAACCGGAACGGATCGGTAAGGCGCCGGGTCCGGGCAGGGTCGGTGATCACATGCCGGAACTTCAATCCCAGCAACGGATCTCGCTTCTGCACCTGGGGCTCGCTGCCGTCGGGTAGAACGGTCAGCCCCAAAGGTGCCAACCGTTGCTCGATGAGCTGGCAGACGTTGTCCTCACTGACGGCACGCCCGGTCGAACCCGATACGGCCTCGGCTATGTCGGCAGGTGTGCGGCTACCGTCGAGCTCGCGAAGCATCGCGTACAACAACGGTGTCAGCGCCACCGTCTGACCGTCAGCGCGACGCACGAGTGCGGGCGCGACCCGGTGACCGGAACCCGCGAGTTCTCCGATCAGCTCGACACCGTCGGCGCGGCGCGGCGCGGTTCGCGTTGCCCCCGCGCCCTCGGTCGTCACAGTCACGTCGGTACTCCCCACGGTCCAGCGGGATTTCAGCGCACGGTCGCGCGGGCTCAGCCGGTTGAGCCGCCGCCGGAACCGCTGCTGTCACCGCCGGAAGCGGAGCTGTCACCGCCGGAGTCGCCGTCAGCACCGCCGGTGGCGCTTGCCGTGCCGGCGGTTTCACCGTCCGTCGTTCCGGTGGAAGTGTCGGTGTCAGGCTGCGCGGTGCCCTGGACAACGTCGGACACCTGGATCGCCTCGGCGCTCGTCGTGCCGCGCAACTCCTGGTTGATCACGGCGTCTTGGACCGCGATCGCGTCCGCATCGGAGTTGATCGACAGAACGTTGGCGGCCACCGCCGCGCTGATAGGCGCGGCCACATTGGCGTTGGCGGCCACGGCGCCTGCGATCGGGGCCGTGAGGTCGGTGTCGACATCGACGTTGACGTCCACGTCCAGCAACGGGCCCTGCAAGGTCGCCAGGTTCCCGACTTCCACGTTGCCGTCGTCGTCGTCATCGGGCGTCGTGGGATCGCCGTCGGTGACGTCGCTCTGGTCGATCGCGCTGTCCTGGTCGGCCACGGCGAACGCGTCGGCCTCGATGATCTGGTCGACTTGGGCCGTCTGCTCGACCATGGCGCCGGCGGTCGAATTGAACGACAGCACGTTCGCGCCCGCCGCGGCGTCGATCGGCGCGCCGACGTTGAGCTGGGCCGCCACCGCGAGATCGATCGGTGACGCGACGTCGAGAAAGACGTCGACGTCGACGTCGAGATCGAGGATGGACACCACCTCTTTGTCCGGAAGCGCGACGGCCGTTTCCGCCGCAAGCTCTTCAGGTGTCAAGCCTTGGTTCGTCATCGCCAGTTCCTCTCACTGTGCCCCCCGGCGTTGCTGAAGACGGCTGTTGCGTCAACCTGTCAAGTGCGGCTCGGATACCCGGCGATTTCCATGATCAACACAGAAATTTCACAAAACCGTCAAAAAATCCGTTGGTGCACCAGATCAGTGACGCTGCGCTAATTAGCTTGTGGTGAATTCGGGTCGGCCGACATATGCCATATCGCGGGGTTGGGGCGGTCGTTTCGAACACCTACGAAATGTTTGCTTGGGTTGGAGTTGGTCAACGCGGACCCGGCAACCGCAGGACCAGCCGTGCACCGCCGAGCGGGCTGGCCTCCAACGTTGCCGTTCCGCCGTGGATCTCGGCCTGCTGGGCCACCAGGGCGAGACCGAGCCCCGAACCCGACCTCGCCGCCGTCGACCCCCTCGAGAACCGCTGAAACACCGCCGCGCGCTCCTCCTCTGGAACGCCGGCGCCGTTGTCGTCCACGGTGATCTCCACGCCCTCGCCGGAAGTGATTGCGTTGAGCCGGATTTCGGTGGCGCCGCCGTGTTTGATCGCGTTGGCGATCGCGTTGTCGATGACCAGCCGCAGCCCGGCGGGAAGCCCGACCATCAGCACCGTGGTCGACGACGCCAACGACACGTCGACACCCGGGTAGTTGCGCCTCGCGTCGTGCGCCTCACGGTCGAGCAGTTCGGTGATGTCGAACGGCACGAAGTCGTCCACCGTCGTCAACTCGCCCTGCGCCAGGCGCTCCAGCGCGGTGAGGGTGGCCTCGATGCGGCTCTGCGTGCGCATCACGTCGGCGATCAACTCGTCGCGCTGGTCCGGACGCATCTCCAGCGTGGACAACACCTCGAGGTTCGTTCGCATCGCGGTCAACGGGGTGCGCAACTCGTGGGAGGCCACCGCGGCGAAGTCGCGGGCCGACTCCAGCGCCGCCTTGGTGCGCTGCTGCTCGTCACCGATGCGGGCGAGCATGCCCTCGACCGCCTCGGCGATCTCCACGGCCTCCTGCACGCCCCGCACCTGCACCTCGTCGGGAGCCGACTGCGCGTTGATGGCGCGGGCCTGCTGGGCCAGCAGCCGGAACGGGTTGATCATGATCAACCACATCACCCAACCGACCAGCACGGTGCCGACGATGACCCCGCCGCAGATCAGCAGGACCCGCCGGTGCAGTTCGTCGATGCGGCGCTGGGTGTCGGCCAGCGGCGCGCCGACCGCGATCGTCGCATCTCCCGCGGCGAAAGTGCGCACCCGGTACTCGACACCGTCGATGGTGGTGTCGGTGTAGCCGACGTCGAAGTGCGGCAGCACGATATCGGGTGGAACCGACACGGTGGCGTCGCCCACCCGGGCGGTGCGCACCAGGCCACCGCTGGGCACCGGGGCGGCGGCGTCGTCGTCTTGCGTCGAGCGCAGCATCGCCCCGATGTCGCCGAGGCTGCTCACCGAATCGAGGCGCCGGTCGAGCTGGCTGTACTGGTCGTTGGTCACTCCGAACCAGACCCACGCGCCGAGCGTGATCACCAGGGCGACCACGGACAGCGCCGCCACGATCACGATGACCCGCAGCGACATCAGCCGGGTCAGCAGCCGGTACAGCGGGGCCCGGAGCGTCATCCGTCACACCCTCCTCGGCAGTTGAGCCCGGATCAGCGGCGCGATCTTCTCCGCCATGTAGACGTGTCCGGCATCGGTGGGGTGCACGCCGTCGGCGCCGATCAACCCCGGCTGTCCGGCGAACCAGGCCGCATCGATCGGGTCGACGAACGTCGCACCGGCCAACCCGGCCTGATAGCCGAGGATGTCGCGAATCCGCAGGATCTGCCCGGGCGGGTCCGCGGTGGGCCACGCCGGACCGATCACCAACATCTTCGCCGAAGGCGCGATGCGGCGGGCCAACTGGAACGTGCCGTACACCAGGATCGACAGCTGAGCGGGGTTGACATCCTTGTCGTTTCGCGAGCCGAAGAAGATCACCAGCGTGTCGTCGGGTTCTACCGTCGCGGCGGTCAGGTCCTCGAACAAGTTGCCGCGGTTACCCCGGGTCCCGTACCCGGCCCCGCCCTCGGCGCCGACGTCGGCGGTGGTGGCGATGCCCTGCTGGGCGAGCATCTGCCAGGCGCGGGTGGTCCAGCCCTTCTCCCCCAGACCGCCCTCGTCACCGCCCGTGGTGTAGGAGTCGCTGATCACCGCAACGCGGTTCAGCGCGACGTTCAGCGCGACGATCTCCTTGTGACTGACCTGTGCCGGCCGCGGGCAGCCCAAGCCGGCCAGCAGCGCGAGCGCGGTAATGACGGTGACCAGACGTCTCACCGGTACAGCGTATGGCGGGAACACGCGAACCTTGATCACACCGCGCGGGCGGAAACCGTTGTGGCCCGCTCTTCGCGCTGCACGTGGATCGGCGCGAGCTTGCCGGGCGCCGAATCCCTGCGCGCCCGCTCGTTGTCTTTCATCATGCTGCGCATCCACCGGCGGGCAGGTTCCTCGACGAGATGGTAGAGCAGCACCGCGCCGGCGAACGCGACGCCGATGATTGCCAACAGGGTCAGCTTGCCGTTGAGGTCGGCGAGCAAGCGCAGCTCGAACTGGTCCACCATCCAGTTCCACGTGGTGTGGACCAGCTCGTGCACCATGTAGAGACTGAACGAGATGCGCCCGAGGTAGACCATCGGCCCGATCGACAGCAGCCCCGGCAGGGTGCCCGCCCCGACCGCCAGCGTCAACACCAACGGCACGAACAGCACGTCGACCAGCCCGTTGGAATCGGGGATCTTCGCCAGCGGATACGCGTCGAACAGATAGAGGCTGCCGACGATCCCGCCCGCCAACAGCACGGCCGCGTAGCCGGCGAGGCGCCGCGCCCGCTCCGAGGGCTGCAACTTGACGACCGCGGCGCACAGCAGCGCGCCCGCGGTGAACTGCATGACGATCCGCGGCAGCCAGCTCCACGGCGTATAGAACTGCCCCGTCGCCAGCAGCAGCAGGACCGGCGGCATCGCGGCGGCGACCGCCAGAAGGAACAAGCCGCGCGCCCTGGTCGACCGGGCGACGCGGAAGACGATCAGCACCAGGCCCGCGAACAGCAGGTAGGCCAACCACTCGGCGCTGATCGACCAAGCCGGACCGTCCCAGCTCGAACCATCGAAGAACGGCTGGAACCACAGCTGCACGAGCAGGAACTGACGGATGTAGTTGATCGCCGTGAGCGACTCGGCAGCGGGCGACGGCACATGCCCGATGTTGAGTGTGAAGATGATCCACAGCGCCGCCAGGTGCATGGTCACCAGGTACACCGGCCACACCCGGGCCAACCGGAGCCACAGGAAGTGCAGCGTCGACCGCAATGACCACGTCTGCCCCATGCGGTCCAGGTAGTTGTAGGTCAGTACGAAGCCGCTGAGGATGAAGAACAGATCGACGCCCTGGGCGCCGCAGTCGAGCAGGGGCGCCAGCGCCGTCCGGAATCCGGGCGCGGCCTGCTCGAGCAGCGGACGGAAGTGAAACAGCACCACCCATACGGCAGCGACGATGCGCAGACCAGACAGGGCTCTGATCTCTCCGCTGCGCACAAGACTCTCTTCGCGAGGACGGACGGGTGTTCATTCGAGCGATGGCTGCCGGTCGGCGCCTCCCCCGCGCCACCTGACAGCAGCTTCGCAGGGTACCAGCGCCGGGGTCATGATCGCGGCACCGGAAACCGGCGCGGCGACCGCGGTGAAGGCGAAAATCATTGGTAACCGGGTGCTTTGACGACACCAGCAATCAGCGTTCGGTGCGGCGTTGCGCGCCGCCGCGGCGCGACTCCCCGCAGATCAACTCTTGACTCATTCCAGATACGGCGGCATATTGGGTGTGTGTCCTCTACGCCGGATTACGCCGATCAGCTCCGGAGGGCTGGCCTGCGCGTAACCCGCCCGCGGTTGGCGGTGGTCGAGGCGGTGTATGCGCGTCCACACGCCGACACCGAGACGATCTTCGGCGCCGTGCGCGAGTTGTTGCCGGATGTGTCCCGACAGGCCGTGTACGACGTGCTGGCCGCTCTGACCGGTGCCGGGCTGGTGCGCAAGATTCAGCCGTCCGGTTCGGTCGCGCGCTACGAGTCGCGGGTCGGCGACAACCACCACCACATCGTGTGCCGGTCCTGCGGTGTCATTGCCGACGTCGACTGCGCCGTGGGCGGCGCACCCTGTCTCACGCCGTCCGACGACGGCACGCTCGACGGCTTCGTCCTCGATGAAGCGGAAGTCATCTACTGGGGTCTGTGCCCTGAATGCTCGATCTCACATGTTTCCCGATCACAACCGTGATCACAGCCCGATAACCCCACCGGAAGGAAAGTTGTGACATCCGAAGCTCGCCCACCTCATTCAGCGGACAAGACTCAGAGCACCAGCGAAAGTGAAAACCCGGCGATCCCGTCTCCGACACCGAAGGCCGGTGCTCCACTTCGCAACCAGGACTGGTGGCCCAACCAGGTCGACGTCTCCGTGCTGCACGCCCAGACGGAGAAGGCCAACCCGCTGGGAGCAGATTTCAACTATCGCGAGGAGGTCAAGAAGCTCGACTTCGACGCGCTCAAGCGTGACATCGCCGAGGTGCTGAAGACCTCGCAGGACTGGTGGCCCGCCGACTACGGCCACTACGGCGGCCTGATGATCCGGATGAGCTGGCACTCCGCCGGCACCTACCGCATCCACGACGGCCGCGGCGGCGGCGGGCAGGGCGCCCAGCGCTTCGCGCCGATCAACAGCTGGCCGGACAACGCCGGCCTGGACAAGGCCCGCCGGCTGCTGTGGCCGATCAAGCAGAAGTACGGGCGCAGGCTGTCCTGGGCCGACCTGCTGGTGTTGGCCGGCAACGTGGCCCTGGAGGACATGGGCTTCAAGACCGCCGGCTTCGCGTTCGGTCGCGAGGACATCTGGGAGCCCGAGGAGACCCTGTGGGGCTTCGAGGACACCTGGCTGGGTACCGACAAGCGCTACTCCGGTGAGCGTGATCTGGCCGAGCCGTTCGGCGCGACGACCATGGGCCTGATCTACGTCAATCCGGAGGGTCCGGAAGGCGAACCGGATCCGATCAAGGCGGCCATCGACATCCGCGAGACGTTCGGCCGCATGGCGATGAACGACGAGGAGACCGCCGCCCTGATCGTCGGCGGGCACACGTTCGGCAAGACCCACGGTGCCGGCGACGCCGACCTGGTGGGTCCCGAACCCGAGGCCGCGCCGATCGAGCAGCAGCAGCTGGGTTGGAAGAGCTCCTTCGGCTCGGGTAAGGGCGCCGACGCGATCGTCAGCGGACTCGAGGTCGTGTGGACGCCGACGCCGACCAAGTGGGACAACACGTTCCTGGAAACGCTGTACGGCTACGAATGGGAGCTGACCAAGAGCCCTGCGGGCGCCTGGCAGTACGTCGCCAAGGACGTCGAGGACGTCATCCCCGAGCCCTTCGACCCGAACAAGAAGCGCAAGCCCACCATGCTGGTCACCGACCTGTCGATGCGGGAGAGCCCGATCTACGCCGACATCACCCGGCGCTGGTTGGATCATCCCGAGGAGCTGGCCGACGCCTTCGCCAAGGCGTGGTTCAAGCTGCTGCACCGCGACATGGGCCCGGTGTCGCGCTACATCGGGCCGTGGGTCCCCAAGGAGACCTGGGTCTGGCAGGACCCGGTGCCTGCCGTGGACCATCCGCTGGTCGACGATGCCGACGTCGCATCGTTGAAGGCCAAGGTTCTCGAGTCGGGCCTGTCGAACACGCAGCTGATCAAGACGGCGTGGGCGGCGGCGGCGAGCTTCCGCGGCACCGACAAGCGCGGCGGTGCCAACGGTGCGCGCATCCGCCTGGAACCGCAGAAGAACTGGGAGGTCAACGAGCCCGCCGAGCTGGCGAAGGTGCTGCCGGTGCTCGAGAAGATCCAGCAGGACTTCAACGGCTCGGCATCCGGCGGCAAGAAGATCTCGCTGGCCGACCTGATCGTGCTGGCCGGTTCCGCGGCGGTCGAGAAGGCGGCCAGGGACGCCGGGTTCGACGTCACGGTGCCGTTCGCGCCGGGACGCACGGACGCCTCGCAGGAGCAGACCGACGTCGAGTCGTTCGCGGTGCTGGAGCCGCGGGCGGACGGGTTCCGCAACTACATCCGGCCCAACGAGAAGACGCAGGTCGAGCGGCTGCTCGTGGACCGGGCGTACATGCTCAACCTGACCGCGCCGGAGATGACGGTGCTGGTCGGCGGGCTCCGTGCGCTGGGCGCCAACTACGGCGGCACCAAGCACGGGGTGCTGACCGACCAGCCGGGCAAGCTGACGAACGACTTCTTCGTCAACCTGCTCGACATGCGGTACGAGTGGAAGGGCTCGACGGCCGAGAACGTCTACGAGGGTGTGGACCGCGACAGCGGGCAGACCAAGTGGACCGCGACCGCCAACGACCTGGTGTTCGGCCACAACTCGCAACTGCGGGCGCTGGCCGAGGTGTACGCACAGGAGGACTGCAAGCAGAAGTTCGTCGACGACTTCGTGGCCGCCTGGGCGAAGGTGATGAACAACGATCGGTTCGACCTGCACCAGTAACACCGGTGCCTGACCGACAATAGACGGGTGCGGCACCCCGCGGGCTCATCCGGCTCGCGGGGTGTCGTGCGTTCTGGACAGCGTCCTTTTCTGTTGCTGTCCGTCCGCGGTGAAGACGAAGCCGCCGACGACGAATACCTCGCGATGATGCGGTTCGGCGGCCTGGACACCACCAGCCTGCGTCGAATCCGGTTGACTCACCGCCCGATGGGACCGGTCGACCTCGCCGACTGGTCCGGCGTCATCCTGGGTGGCGGGCCGTACAACATCAGCGACCCGGCCGACACCAAGTCCCCCGAGCAGCGACGCGCTGAGTCGGAGTTGCTGGCGTTGATCGAGCGCATGGTCGAACAGGACTTTCCGTTTCTCGGATGTTGTTACGGTGTCGGCACGCTCGGCACCGTGATCGGGGCAACCGTCGACCGGACGTATACCGAACCGGTCGGCGGGGTGCGCGTCAGCGTCACCGCGGCCGGCCGCGACGACCCGTTGTTCGCCGATCTGCCCGATGCCTTCGACGCGTACGGCGGGCACAAAGAGGCGGCCACCGATCTCCCGCCGGGCGTGCCGTGCCTGGCGTCCTCGCCGGACTGTCTCGTGCAGGCATTCCGCGTCGGCGAGAACGTCTACGCCACACAGTTTCATCCCGAACTCGACATCCACGGCATCCACACCCGCATCACCGTCTACAAGAACCACGGCTACTTCGCACCGGAATCCGCAGAGGAATTGAAAAAAGCTGCGCGGCAATGGGATGTGCGGCATCCTCAGACGATCCTGCGACGGTTCGTCGAGAGGTACACTCGACCGGCATGACGCTCGCAAAGCCACTCGAATTGCCCTGCGGTGCAATGCTGCCCAACCGCATCGCGAAGGCGGCGATGAGCGAACAACTGGCCACCGTCACAGGTCGGCCCACGCCTGCGCACGTGCGGCTGTATGACACCTGGGCGCGCAGCGGATGCGGGCTGATCGTCACCGGGAACGTGATCGTCGACCGAAGCGCGGTCTCCGAGCCGCGTCAGGTCGTGCTCGAGGACGAGCGCGACATCGAGATGCTACGGACCTGGGCAACCGCCGCGCGGGCTGACGGGGCGCACTGCTGGATGCAGCTCAACCATGCGGGCCGCCAGATTCCGCGCACACTGTCCGGGCACCCGGTGGCGCCGTCCGCGCAGGAGATGACGACGCTGCGCGGCGGGTTCGCCCCGCCACGAACGTTGGCCGCATCCGAAATCGAGGAGCTGATACAGCGTTTCGCACGCAGCGCGGAGATCGCGGTGCGCGCCGGATTCGACGGCGTGCAGATCCATGCGGCCCACGGCTACCTGATCTCGCAGTTCCTGTCGCCCCTCACCAACCAGCGCGACGACGCATGGGGTGGCGACCCCGAACGGCGCAGGCGCTTCCTGCTGGCCGTCATCGACGCGGTCCGCGGTGCGGTCGGACCGAAGGTGCCGGTGGCGGTCAAGCTCAACAGCTCGGACTTCCAGCGCGGCGGCTTCGACGAAGACGAATCGATGGCCGTTGTCGACAGCCTCGGCGATGCCGGTGTCGACCTGCTCGAGATATCGGGCGGCACATTCGAGTCGACGGCGATGATGACCGGTGCGGGCGAATCGACGCGCGCACGCGAAGCCTACTTTCTCGACTACGCCGAGCGGGTCCGTGCCCGCGCCCGGATGCCGCTGATGCTCACGGGCGGCCTGCGAAGCGCTGCGGGTATGCAGGCGGCGCTGCAGTCGGGTGCCATCGACGTCTGTGGGGTGGCCAGACCGCTGGTGCTGGAAACCGATATCGCGCAGCGCCTGTTGGTGTGCGACGAGACGGCCAGCGCCGCCGTACCGCGCCGCGGCCGCATTCCGCGGCTGGCCGGCGCCGCCGAAACCATCTGGTACACCGAACAGATTCACCGCATCAGCCGGGGCCGCGCGCCCAAGACCGGTCGCAGCGTGGAGGCCGCGATGGCGAGATATCTGATCGCCAGTACCCGCGACGCCCTGAGACGTCGCATGGTCGTCCGTTAGTTAACCGCGTCGGTGGGGAATGCCCATGCCCATGGACACTGCCGAATACGCCCCGGGCCGACTCGTCGACGTCTGGGACCACGACGCACCACGCACGGCCCTGATGTGGCACGGTGCCCAGACCGACGCCCGCGCGACCATGGGTCCGTTGGCGGAACGGCTGGCGGGCCACGGCTTCGTGGTGATGGTGCCGGACTGGAATTCCAACGCCGATGACCGAGGCCGCGCAGACCTGCTGAGGTCGCTCGAATTCGCGCGGTCCCGCAGCGCCGACCCCGACGCCCTGGTGCTCGTCGGATGGTCGCTGGGCGGGCTTGCCGCAGCGGGGGCGACGCTGCACGCCGACCAGCTCGGCGTCCGGTTCGCTCACACCGTATGCCTGGCCGGTGCGTTCGTCGTCGCCGACCCGGTTTCCGGTGAACCGCTGCCCACCGACCTCACGGGTCTGACGCGTTCGCCGTTCACGCTTCTGCACGGGATCGGCGACCACGTCGTTCCGGTGACGATCAGCCGCGACTTCGCCGAGACACTGCGCGCGAACGAGTGGCCGGTCGAGCTGGTGGAACTCGACACCGACCACGCGGCGATCGCCGGTGCGGCGCACGACCCGCTCGCCGACCGCTACATTCCCGCCGAGGATCCGCAAGCGCTGCAGGTCGCGACCGGTGTGGCGGCCCGAATCGCCGCCGCCGCTTCGTGATCTGACCCTTGACCTCAACAGTGGTTGAGGACGCAGAGTGGGGCCATGGCTACTTCGACACACACACTGACCCAGATTCGCGACGACCTCTTCCAGACCCGAATGGACTCGCCGTTCCCCGGTTTGACCACGCATGCTTATGTGTGGCGGGGGCCGACGGGCAACGTGCTGTTCTACAACCCCGCCAGCGAAGCAGACTTCGAGGCGATCGACGCGCTGGGCGGGGTGAGCGCGCAGTATCTCTCGCATCAAGACGAGGCCGGCCCAAACCTGGCGCGGATCGCCGAGCGGTTCGGCCGTCGGCTACATGCGCCCGCGGCCGAGCTGGCGGTGATCTCGCCGCACGGTCACGTCGACGTGCCGTTGGGCGATGAGCGCCATGTCGATGAGAACGGTGTGGAAGTGCTTCCCACACCGGGACATTCGCCGGGCAGCACCTGCTACCTGGTGACCGGAGCGGGCGGGGCGAAATATCTGTTCACCGGCGACACCATGTTTCCCACCAAGGAAGGCACGTGGTCGACGTTCCTGGTGCCCGGTCGCGGTGACGCCGGGGAGCTCCGACGAAGTGTCGAACTACTCGGGACGCTCGAGCCGGACGTCGTGATCTCCAGTGCCTTCGGCGGCGACTCGGCGTTCGAAACCGTTGACGCCACACGCTGGGCGGAGTGCGTCGCGCAGGCGCTGGCCAGCGTGCCGTCGTAGCGGCCCTCGCTCGCGAATTCTGCACCAGGGCTGTGATGTTCGACCGATCACGACCCTGGTGTAGAAATCGGCGCAGTCGTTGCGAGGCGGCCTACGATTCACCGGTGCCGGTGTCGTGCCAGATCCACCACTCATAGGGCGGAGATTGCGGATAACCCTCGGGAGAGTCCTCCCAGGTCTCCTGCCGCCCGAGCGCGGTCATGTCGAGCAGGTTCCAGGTGTTGACGAAGACCTCGTCGCCGCGGCCGTCGATGCGGTAGGTGCGGAACACGCGGCCGTCGTCGTCGCGGATGAACGCGTTGGTGGCGTGGTACTCGTCGCACCCGAAATCCTTGTCGAAGTCGTCGGTGATCGTGAACCACGGGTGGCGCCAACCCATCTTGGACTTCATCCGCTCGAGGTCGGCCTGCGATGCGCGGGAGACATACACGAACGAGGTGTCCCGCGCGTTGAGGTGAGCGAGGTTCGGCACATGGTCGGCCATCAACGAGCAACCCACGCAGCCGTGCTCAGGCCAGTCGCCGGTGCCCGGTTCGATGAACGCGCGGTACACGATCAGTTGGCGCCGACCGCCGAACAGGTCGAGCAGGCTCACCTTGCCGTCCGGGCCGTCGAACGTGTATTCCTTGTCCACCGGCGTCCAGGGCATCCGGCGCCGCTGCGCGGCCAGTGCATCACGGGCCCGCTGAACCTTTTTCTCTTCGACGAGCATCTCCTCCACAGCGTGCTCCCACTCCTGCGCGGACACGATCGGTGGTGCTTTCATCGCGCTGTCTCCTTTCCTTCTTCGGTGCTATGAGGCTTCGAGTGCCGTCTTGAGGTTGGACAGCCTCCACGGCCAACCCCCGGAGATAAGTTCGCGGACAGTGCTTTCCGGCGGGAAGTCGTCGTGGATGACGGTCAGCTTGACCATGCCGTTCTCGACCGGTTCGATGTCGAACGACACCCGGGACCGCTTTTCGGCCGCCGCCTTTTCGATGGTCTCTTCGTCCAGGCCCACCGCGGTCAGTTCGGGTCCAAACGTGTGGAAGGTGAAGACCAGCCTGCGATGCGGGTCCGACTCCAGGATGACCTGATCGGGGTGCGCGATCTCCAGTCCGGCGGGGTCGGTTATCCAGACGTAGGTTGAGCCCTTCCGCCAATCGGAGACCATGGCGTGTCCCATGTACCGGGTCGAGAAGGTGGGGTCGGTGATCGCCTGCCACAGCCGCTCGGGAGTGGTCCGGATGTAGGTGGTGTAGACGAATTCGGCGCTGCTCATCTGTTCGGTCTCCAATACCGTTTTGAGGTCTGCAAGGGCGTGTACCCGCGCGCGGTCGTATTGCTTGATCCAGCGGTCGGCGATGGCGTTGATCGGCTCGGCGTTGAGGTAGTGCAGCTTCTCGCGGCCCCGCCACACGACCGTGATGAGGTTGGCGGATTCGAGCACCGCTAGGTGCTTGCTGACCGACTGCCGCGCCATCGACAGCCCCGCGCACAACTCGCGCAAGGTCTGCCCATCGCGGACGTTCAGGTTGTCGAGCAGCAGGCGCCTGCTGGGGTCGGCGAGCGCCCGGAACACCTCATCCATCGATGTCATCACCCGCTTTATGCAGCCGTTTGGCTGCATGTATGACTATAGGCAGCCGGGCGGCTGCATGTCAATGGTTCAGGCCGTCTCGTCGAGTTCGTCGAACCGTGCCAGGGCCGCTTCGAGATCGATCTCGTCGAATAGTTCGCATCGACTGATCCGGTCACCGTCGACGGTCGACAAGGCGATCTCTCGCCACTCGACTTCAAAGCCGTGCGCCGAGGTTGCGCATGCGGTGTAGGTGACGACAGCTCCCCTGCCGTTCAGGCGGTGCACGGCCGTGATGTGGACCCTGAACTGCGGTGAGTCATCCAAGAGTGTTCGGAGGTACGTCTGCAGGTCGCCGGGTGCGAACGCGATCGCGCCCCGCCGGTGGTCAATGCTCACCCAGTCGGGCGTCACGTCGGGTAGCCGATGACTGTTCACGGCCGTGATTGATCCTGCGACCGCCGACCACGTCCGGGCGTGCTCCGCCGCTTCGCCGGCGACATAGCGCGCGTCGAGTTCTGCGAAGGCGTTGTCGGTGTCATCGACATCGAAAACGACAGTGGATGTCACGAAGCGCTGGTCTGCGTCCAGCTCGACGAGTTGGAGTACCTCGGTGTGAAACCGTTGGGCGCGTACACGGTTGAGGGCGAGGCGCTGCCCACGTGTAGCGGCCGCCGCCGATGTGATGTCACCCGTCCCGATGTCGACAACCGCACGCATATTCGCGACGAAGGCTTCCCTACCCCGTCGGAACCCGTCATTGATGACACGCCGGCGGTCGTCGGCGAATATGTCAACGGCGAGTAACTCTGCCATCGCGTCCCACTCGCGTGCGGCGCAGTGCATCCAGATCCGCTCGAACATCTTGCTGGCAGCGTTGCCCGCTGGTTCCGAGGGCCGACTGAGCTCATTTAACCGTGCCAGCGCGGCGTCGATGTCTGGCTCTTCGAACACCTCGAGTCGGTTGATGCGGCTACCTTCGAAAGTCAGCAGGACCACCTGCCGCCACTCTGCGTCGAACCCGGTTCCCGAGATCCCCCGAGCCGCCGTGGTGACAACGGCCCCGAGGTGGGTCAGGCGATGGACGGCCTCGATGTCGACTTTGAACTCTTCGCCGAGATCCCACCCGGCACGGATGTATGGGCCCAGGTCACCGGATGCGAATGCCGTCGCACCGCGGTGATCGAGATTGACCCAATCCGGTGTGGTGAGGGGTAGTTCGTGCCGGTTGAGTGCGGCGTAAGCGTCAGTGACTTTTGACCAGGTGTCCGAATAGGCGGCCGCCTCGCCCGCCACGTAACGCGCGTCGAGTTCCCTGACGGCCGCGTCGATGTCGTCAGGATCGAAACGTATCGAGGTACGCACGAGGTTGTCATCGTCAACTTCAGTCAGCGTGAGGTGCTCGCCGGTGATCGGTTGATCCGTTGCCGTGGCATCGCGGTATGTGTCTCGGGTCAGTGAGAGCCGAGCTCCCCTTATGGCAAGCGGCGCGGTTTCCAGTCGCATTCTCTTCGTGATCTCGAACAGCGCGCGCACTACTTCTGGCTGCGCTGTTCCTTCGTCACGCAGACCTTTTCGTCGATCCTCGTAACGGTTGTCGGCGGCCGCGACCGCAAGGAAGCCGTCGACGTCGCGGCGGTTGGTTGCCTCGACGATCCGTGTCCAGGCGAGCGTAGCGGCGTTCACGAGTGGCGTCGTGCGCCGGCTGAGTTCGTCGAGTCGCGCGAGCGCTGTGTCGATGTCGGCGACGTCGTAGAGTTCGCATCGGCTGATCATGCCGTCGTCGACCGTCTGCAGGCTGACATCCCGCCATTCGGCCTCGAAACCCTCGCGTGAGGTACCCCGCGTGACGCCGGTCAACACCGCGCCGGCCTCGGTGAGGCGATGCACCGCTTCGATGTAGATGCAGATGTCGGAGGTGTCGTCCCATGATGCGCCGAGGAAAGCGATCAGATCCCCTGGCGCGAAAGAGCTTCCATGCCGGTGATCGATGTTCACCCAGTTTGGAGTCACTCGAGGTAGCTCACGGTTGTTGACCGCGTTGAACGAGTTCACGATCACCGACCAGGTCTGGGCGTACTCGCCCGCTTCGCCGGCGAGGTAGCGGCTCTCGAGTTCGGCGAATGCCGCGTCGACGTCATCGGCATCGAAAAGCAGCGAACGGCTGACCAAGCCGCCGTCGTCGACTTCGGTGAGCGTCAGATGCTCGGCCGTGATCGGCTGGTCGGGCTCCGTGGTATCGCGGAAAATGTCGCGGGTCAGCGCTAAGCGCGATCCTCTTGTCGCAAGGGGGACGACCTCGAGCATCCAGCCTGCCGGAACCTTGTTCAACCCGTATGTCACCCTGTGCAATTCGGTTCCCCGTGCCTCGTGACGCAGACCCTTACGCCGATCCTCATAGTGTCCGTCAGCCGTGCCGAGTGCGATCACCCCATCGAAGTCGCGGCGGTTCAACGCGTCGGCGACCAATAACCGGCTCTGGGTCGCTGCATTGTCGAGTTGTGAAGCCCTCCCGGAGAGCTCATCGAACTTTGCGATCGCGGCGTCGAGATCTGTCTCGTCGAACCGCTCGCTTCGACCAATCGCGTTGCCGTCGACCGTCGATACGACGATCTCCCGCCACTCGGCTTCGAAGCCGTGTGTCGAGGTCGCGTACGCGACGTGCGTGAGCACCGCCCCAATACCGTTCAGCCGGTGCACTGACTCGATGTATGCCTTCGCGTCGGGATAGAGCTGCCAGGTCGCTTCAGCGATCGACATCAGGTCGCCAGGCGCCACCGCGATTGCGCCACGTCGGTGATCGACGTTGACCCAGTCCGATGTCACGTCGGGAAACCGATGGTCATTGACCGCGCTGTACGAGGCAACGATCGTCGACCATACCTGCGCATACTGGAGGGCCTCGCTTGTCAGATATCGGGAGTCGAGTTCCTCGAAGGCGGCATCGATGTCGGTGAGATGGAACATCACAAGGGCGTGGAGTCTCTCGTCTGTATCGATCTCCAAAACGCCCAGCCACTCGTTGTGAAACGCCTCGGAGTGGTCGTCCTGGCGCGACCAATGGACACGCGCGAGGGCCAGGCGTGGACCGCTGGTCGCAATCGTGGCCATGGCCATGTCGGTGAACCCGACTTCGGCGGCCGCCTGCAAGTCTTCGATCTCGGCGTGCGGACCGTGGCGTACACCGGCGTTCACGGTCCGCCGCCGATCGTCAAGGAGAAAGTTGTCGGCGAAGATCTGGCACATAGCGTCCCAGTCGCGAGCCGCGAAACATTCCCTGAAGCGCTTGTACACGTGGTGTGCCGCGTATTCCGGCAGGGATGCCGAACGCTCGAGTTCGTCGAATGTCGCGACCGCGGCGTCGATGTCGGACTCATCGAAGAGTTCGCAGCGGCTGACCGTATCACCGTCGACTTTGACAAGATGAACGTCGCGCCATTCGGCGTCGAAGTCTTCTCGCGAGAGCCCGTGCGCGACATGTGTGACAACCGCTCCGACATCGCTGAGTCGATGTACGTCCGCTATGTAGATCTTGGTGTCGGGCGAATCGTCCCATGCGGCTTGGAGGTACGCCGCCATCTCGCCGGGGGCGAAGGCCGCTCCGCGACGATGGTCGACGTTTTCCCATTCTGGTGTCGTCGCGGCGATCTCTCGCCGGTTGAAGGCGGCGTAGGCGCTGACGATCACTGACCACGTCCGGGCGTGGGGGGCCGCTTCGCCGGCGAGGTAACGCGCGTCGAGTTCCTCGAACGCGGCGTCGATGTCGTCCGGGTCGAACGTGACAACCGTCGCGATCCGGTCGTCGGCGTCGATTTCCACGATCTGCAGAAGATCGACGCGGAACGCATCGGGATCGTCATCACCGAGCACGTATCGGACACGAGTGAGGACGAGGCGTTCTTCTCGGATCGCGACGGGGTCTGATATCGCTTGTGGGCCGCCGAGTTCGACGGTCGCACGTAGAGCTTCAACGAAGGCGTCCCGGCCATGAAGGCCGGCGTTCACCACCCGACGGCGGTCGTCGCCGTGGAAGTTGTCGGCGACTTTGTCCGCCACTGCGGCCCAGTCGCGTGTTGCGTAGGCGGCAAGCAAGCGGTCACCCACGCGGCAGGCCGCATTCTCCAGTCGCGGTACCGGTCGACTGAGTTCATCGAAGCGAGCCAGCGCGGCGTCGAGGTCATCGGCATCGAATAGCTCGCAACGGTCGATCAACTGCCCGTCGATTGTGACAACGATGATGACCTGCCACTCCGCGTCGAAGCCTTCGGTGGTCGTTCCGTACCCGGCGTGAGTCAGGACCGCTCCGTTTTGGGTCATCCGATGGACCCGCTTGATGTACATGCGGCCGTGCGACATGGCAGCCCAGGAGTCCCGGAGGTATGTTGCCATGGCGCCCGACTGAATCGTCGCGATCCGACGACGATCTTGGTCCGCCCAACCCGGTGTTGCGGGCGGGAGTTCGTGCCGGTTGAGTGCCTCGTAAGCCTGTGTGAGGACTGACCACGTCTCGGCGTACGGTGCCGCCTCCCCGACGGCGTACCTTTCATTCAGCTCGGCGATGGCGGCATCGATGTCGTCGACATCGAACGCCACAATTGCGGCGATCCGCTCATCGGAATCGACCTCCACCAAATGCAGAACATGGACCTCAAATGCGCCCGGCTGTTCGTCGCTTACCCCGTAGTGGACGTGCGCCAGAGCCAGGTGCTCTCCGCGGATCGCTATCGTGGTTGGCGACGCCGCACTGATCCCGAACTCAAGTCCCACACGGTGACTTTCGATGAGAGCGTCCGGCTCACGAATATCGAGTTTCACGACCGATCGACGGTCGTGCCCGTGGAAGTCGTCGGCAAACAGGCTTGCCATGGCGACCCAGTCCCGGTCTGCGAACGACTCGAATAGTCGTTCAAGCACCCGGGCCGCCGTGTTCTCCACGACCTGCGGCGGTCGGCTGAGTTCGTCGAAGCGTGCAAGCGCGGCGTCGAGATCTGCCTCGTCGAACACTTCGGCACGGCTGACGAGGCCGCCGTCGACCGTCACCAGGTCGACACCCCGCCACTCCGCGTTGAACCCGATGTGCGACGTTCCATGTGCTGTCCAGGTGACAACGGCGCCGAGTTCGTTGATTCGATGCACTGACTCGACGTAGACGTTGATGCCCTGGTCGAAATCCCACCCGGCGCTGATCACATCCGTTGTCATCGACGGCAGTTGGCGCCGATTGTGCGCGACGAACATAGCCGCGATCGTCGACCACGTGCCTGAATGCTCGGCCGCTTCGCCTGCGGCGTATCGAGTATCGAGTTCGGCGAAGGCAGCGTCGAGATCGTCGGGCGCCAAGTCGATCTTGGCGACGATCAACGCGTCAGCGCCGACTTCGGTGATCTCGAGTGCTTCGGCCCAGAAGGGGGCGCTTCCTGCGGCGGGCTTTTCAAAACGCATGTGGCTGAGGCAGAGACGATCGCCTCGCAGTGCGATCGTCGTCTTGGTGATGTTGGCGCCTAAGGCTGCGATCGCGCGAACATCTTCGACCATCGTTTCGCGGCCGCTGGTCACGCTGCGAAGACCCTGCCGCCGGTCGTCGAGCTGCATGTTCTCCGCGAACAGTGCACCGACCTCGTCCAGGCGATTGTCGACATAGAGACCGATCAACCGATCATCGACGCGAGTCGCGGTGTTCTCGAGCGGTACTTGCCGTTCTGTCGCCTGGAACCGGGTGTGCACAACGTCGAGTTCGGCGACAGCAGCGTCCATGTCGTCGGTGTCGAACCACACGGACAGCGCTATGCGGCCCACTTCATCGACGGCGAACAGTTGGAGCATCTCGTCCCGCGGTGCCCCTGGGGTCTGGTCGGAAGTGCGCAGCTCTACTCGGGTCAGTGCGACGCGGTCACCTCGCGTGGCAACAATCACGCGACGGTGTCGGCGCGGAAACAGTTCGCGGTAGCGACTAGTTTCGCGCTGAGGGACGGACCGTAGTTCGACACGGGGAAAGCCGACGATCTTCCGTCGGCTCTCAATGGAGATGCCTTGTGACACCAGCCGGTCGACTTCGTCCCAGGCTCCCTCAGCGATCGCGGCATCCAGCCGCGTAAGCGCACGCACGCAGGCGTTGTCTAGCTCGACGGTCGTGGTGTCCGCAGAAGTCGGTGCTGTCGGAGGTTGCGCGCCGAAGGCGGTCCGCGCCTTCTCCGCAAGTGCCGCGGCGCCTTTGCGTTCATATAGCGCCAGCGCTTCCTGTGCGGCCGCTCGTGCCCCCGAGACATCGCCGGCCGCTCCCAGTACCGTCGCCAGCGCCAGGCACGCGTCGCCGTGATCGACAAGAGCATCGGTGCGGCCGGCCAACGCGACCGCTTCCTCGGCCACCCGGCGTGCCTCGTCGTGGACACCGCTGTGCGCCAGCAACTGTGCTCGCACACTGCGCCAGGCGATCGACGGCTTCAGCGCGTGGCCGGCGAGACGTTCACTCTCCGTGCATAGTTCGTCGGCTTCGGCGGCTCTGTCCAGTGCGAGGCATGCGCGAGCCAGCAACGCGGCGCTCTCGGCCGTGTCGGCATCGAGGCGCATCCGCCGAAAACCGTCGTAGGCCCGGCGCAGACACGGCTCGGCTGCCGCGGGTTCGTCGGCGACGAGCTCGACGATGCCCGCGAACTGGTCAACTTCCAACAAGGCGTGTCGCATACCGAGTTCGGTGAGCGTCCGTCGTGCCGACTCGATCAGGTGCCGGCCCGCCGCAGCGCGTCCGCGAAACGCGTCCAGCACCCCCTGGCACCTGGTCGACGTCGCCTCCACGACCGGCGAACCCGTCGTGATCCGCAGCAGCCGAACCACGTCCAGACACCGCCCGCCCGCGCGCGGAACCGGATTGGGGCCCCAGAGCGCGGCCAGCGGAGCACCGGCCAGCACCGCGTTGACCCGCCGGTGCTCCCCCGAGCGTCGCGCAGCCGTGAGAGCCTGATCCAACGCGGATTCGCAGTCGGCAACCCGCCCTAGGCGAGCTAGGCATCCGGCCCGCACCGTGTGAGCGTTGGCCTCGCCCGCGGCGTCGTCCATTCCGGCCAGCGTTTCGGCGGCCAAGGCGACTGCCGATTCGATCTCGTCCAACCGCTCCGGATCGGTCAGCATCGAAACCTGACCATCGAAGCTGGTCCCCCACGCTGCCAGGCGCGCGGAATCACCTGCAGCCTGCTGCAGTTGGGCAACTGCACCCTTCGCCGACACCACATCACCGGCGGCGAGCAGCGCTTCACAGCGGGCAATGAGCAGTTCGGCCTGCAAATCCTCGCGGTCGGCCAGCTCGTCGTCGAGCTCATCGAGCGCGTGTAGTGCTCTGTCGTAATGATCGGCGGCGCTTTCGTAAGCCAGTCGCGCCATCGCCTGGTCCGCCGCCCGCCGGCAGTAATGGACAGCCTTGGCCGCATTGCCCGCCCACGCGCATTCGAAGTAGTGATAGGCGAGTTCGTCAAGGAGGTCCTCGTCGGCGCCGGGTTCGGCCTCGAGCGTTGCGGCGATGTGCTGATGCAGCCGCATGCGCCGCACCGACGGAAGCTCGGCGAGCAAAGCCTGCCGCACGAGGGCATGGTTGAACCGGTAGCGGCCGCCCTGCTCTTCGATGACGATGCCGGCTTTGCACGCTTCGTCGAACGCGTCGACGAGGTCCTGATCCATCACCCGCTCGACGAGGTCGATGGCGAATCTGCTGCCCACGACCGCGGCCGCGGCCAGTGCCTTGTTGGTCTCGGACTGAAGACGAGAAAGCCTGCGACTCACAGCCTCCCGGACACCTTGCGGCAAGGTGCTGGGATCCCAATGGCCGCCGCTCTCGTCGACGTGACGGAGTGCCTCGATGAGGAAGAACGGGTTTCCGCCTGTGACCGACGCCAATGCCTGGGCGAGCTCCTCGTCGTCGTAGCCGGCCTCGACGACATATTCGGTGACCTCGTCTTCGTCGAGTCCCCCGAGCGCGAGGCGATCGGCGGAGCCGTCACGGTGAAGGTCGGCGAGCATCGCGGCCAGTGGATGGGAGCGGTCGAGGTCGGTGCTGCGGTACGTGCCGACAATCTGGACACGAGCGTGCTCGCCGAACCGCAGCAGATGGCGCATCAGCAGCAGGGTCGGTTTGGCGGCCCAATGCAGATCGTCGAGGACCACGACGATGGGCGCGGCCGCGGAGGCGATTCCCAGCAGCCCGACCACTGCGTCGAAGAGCGCATAGCGTTCGGTGTCCGGGTCGGCGTGATGCGGCGCCGCCAAATCGGGCAACACATCGGTCAGCCGCGGAACCAGCGGAAGCAGAGCCTCGACGCCGCGTAGCCCGCGCAAGCGGTCGGTGCCGAGGGACGGAACCAGCGACCGAAGCGCTTCGGCGAACGGCTGGTACGGCGCACCCAGATCCTCGTCGCACCGGCCGTAGAGCACGACGGCGCCCTGCTCGTAGGCCTGGCGTGACCATTCGCCGGCGAGTCGCGTCTTGCCGACACCCGGTTCTCCGGCGATCAGCACGGCGCGCGTGCCGGCGGCGAGCGTCACCTGCCATGAGCTCAGAAGTCGGCCGAGCTCGTGGCCGCGCCCGACGAACGGGCCGGGTCCGGCCAGTACGGCAGGCAGTGCTGGGCGTTCGAAGGGCTCTTCGGATGTCACCGAGGGAGATTCGTCGGCCTGCAGACGAAGTTCGAACACGTGCTCCGGGCGCGCGAGGTTGCGTAGCTGGCGCGTCCCGAGATCGGCCAGCACAACGTCCTCGGGGAGCGAGTCGATGACCAGTTCGGCGGTGGCCCCCGAACACAGGATCTGGCCGCCGGCCGCAAGGGAACGCAGCCGGGCGGCGCGGTTGACCGCTCGACCGAAGTAGTCGCCGTCGCGAAGCTCGACCTCGCCGGTGTGCAGCGCAACGCGAACACGCATGGGCTGCGCGAGATTCCAGGGCTCCAGGCGAATCGCTTCCTGCAGATCGACAGCAGCCATCGCGGCCCCGGAAGGCCGGTCGAAGACCGAGAACGTCGCATCTCCTTCGCCGCGGGTCTTGATCAGCCGCCCTCCGCGGGAGGTGACGACCTGCTCGACGATCTCGTCGTGCCGCGCCAACGCGACCGCCATCGCCTCCGCGTCAGCCTCCCACGCCGCCGTCGACCCCTCGATGTCGGTGAGCAGGAAGGTCACCGCACGTGTCACTGAAAGCTGCGGTGCCACAGGAACTTCCAGTGCGCTGTCCTGCGCGACGATCGCGGCTTCCAAGCGGCGAAGATCCGGGCCGGGATCGACCCCGAGTTCGTCGGCCAACAGCGATCGAGCCCTCTGATAGGCGCCGAGCGCTTCACCCTGCCTGCCCGCTCGGTAAAGGGCGAGCATCAACTGACCCCAGCGCCTTTCGCGCAGCGGTGCTTCGGCGACGGCCGCTTCGAGCTCACCGATGATCTCGGCGGCCCGCCCCGTCGCAAGCACCGCGTCGGCGCGATCCTCCACCAGCGAGGCATGGCCCTCAAGCCAGCGTGTCTTCTCGGATGCTCCACGTGGGCCGTCGGGCAGTTCGGGAACGCCGCGCCAGAGCGCCAACGCCTTGTCGAAATGCGCGACAGCTTGGCCGGCATCTCCGGCGGCGATGGCGTCGCGCCCTCTTCTGATCGCCGCCGTGTACCGCATGGCATCGACCTCCGCCGTGCACAGCGTCCAACCGGCGCCCTCCGTGACGATGAACCCGTCGCCCAGGGCACGCCGAAGTGAAGAGATATGAGTCTGCAGGGCTTTCGCGGCGGTGCGGGGCGGCTCGTCGCCCCACAGCAACTCGAGGAGCACGTCTGCGGACACGACCGTGCCGCCGTGCAATCCGAGCATCGTGAGGACGGCGCGAGGCTTCGCGCCCGGGATGGTCACCGGCAGGCCGTACTGCCGGACCTGGAGAGGACCCAGAACCCCCAGCTCCACCTGTTGAAGCGTAATCACCTGAGCATCGTCAGTACGGCGATTCAACAGACGGTCAAGGCCGGGTAAAGGCAGCCGATTGCCTAGTCAAAGACCCTGGCCGGGCCGGCTGTGGCAGGCTCGGCTCGTGGACCTGCCACAGCCCGATCCCGACCTCCCTCACCTGGCCGACGTGGTGCCGTCCGTCCTCGCCGCGATGGGAAGTGCGGGCTTCGAGGCCCGCATCCCGCTGCGAGGTGACATCGCGGGTGCGTGTGTGCTGCTGATCGACGGACTCGGAGCCGAGCTGCTCGACGCCCACGTGGCCGACGCGCCCGTACTCGCCGGGCTGCGAGGACAGACGCTGCAGGTCGGGTTTCCGTCGACGACGGTGGCCGGGCTGACGGCCTTGGGCACCGGCTGCCGCACCGGTGAACACGGCCTGGTGGGCTATTCCTTCCGGCTGCCCGACGTTGGGCTCATCAACCCGTTGCGGTGGAGGCCGCACCCGTGGGGAGACGACCTTCGGGTTGAGGTGCCGCCGGAGGACGTGCAACCGCATCCAACGGTGTTCGAACGGGCGACGTCCGCCGGCGTGGCGGTCAACATCATCTCCGGCGCCCAGTTCACCAACTCGGGTCTCACCCGGGCTGCGCTGCGCGGCGGACAGTACGTCGGCGTCCACGCACTCGGTGACCTCGCATCAAGGGTGCGAGAGACCTTGTCCGCCAACGGGTTCTGCTACGCATACCACAGCGAGCTCGACCTGCTCGGCCACTTGTACGGGCCGGGCTCGGCGGCGTGGCGGATGCAGCTGCGTCATGTCGATCGGCTGGTGGCGTCGATTCTGGAGGAGATGCCGCCCGGTCGGCTGCTCGCCGTCGTGGCCGATCACGGCATGGTGAGCGTGGACCCCGCCGACGTCGTCGACATCGATGATCGCCAGGCGCTGCTCAACGGTGTGGCGGCCGTCGGCGGCGAGCCGCGGGCCCGCCACGTCTACATCGAGGACGGCGCGCTGGCTGACGTGCTCGTGACCTGGCAGGAGTCGCTGGCTGATCGGGCCTGGGTGGTGTCTCGGGACCAGGCGATCGACGCTGGTTGGTTCGGTGAGCGGGTCAATGATGCGGTCAGGCCGCGTATCGGTGACGTGGTGGCCGCCGCGCGGGGTTCGGCCGCGATGGTGCGGCGTGAGATCGAGCCGATGGAGTCATCGCTGATCGGGCATCACGGGTCGCTGACGTTCGCTGAGCAGGCGGTGCCTTTGCTGCTCGCCTATGGTTGAGTGATTTTTTTCTTGATCTCGAATTACATGGTCAACAAAGGATTTTCGCGATATCCGTTGAGTGATACGTTGTAATTCGCTTGAACGGGTTACTGATTGGCTGTTGGCATTCGATGTTGCTACGCGGGAGCGAAAAACTGTCACGCTCAATGCCATTCGTGAACTGCGCAATATGCATGAGCGTTTGTGAATGCCATCACAGTTTTTGCAGGCCCGCAAATCGCTCTGTTAACGTCCGGCCGCATGTTTGCTATCGCGACGCTGCTGGCGCTTGTGAACCAGGTGTCGGGCACGCCGTATGTCACCGGTGGCGACTCCCCCGCCGGTACGGACTGCTCGGGCCTGGTCTCTTGGGTCACGAACGCGGCAACAGGACGACCGATTTATGGTGACCGGTTCCACACCGGGAACATCGAGAGCGCACTGCGGGCGCGTGGGTTTCAGTACGGGACCCAGCCTGGCGCCCTGGTGGTCGGCTGGAACAGTGGCCACACCGCGGTGACACTGCCCGATGGCACTGCCGTCTCTGCAGGTGAAGGCGGCGGGGTGAAGGTCGGCGGTGGAGGCGCTTATCAGGAGCAGTTCACCAAGCACATGTTCCTTCCCATGCCGCCGGAACAGCCGGTGCATCCGGACGCGCCGCCTGCCCCGGTGGTGCTGATGGGTGCCGAGCATCCGCCGGCACCTGGAGCCCCGCCGCCACCCGCGGACCCGTTCGCACCGCCGCCACCGCCGCCGGGGATGCCGCCGCCGCCCGCACCGGGCGCACCACCGGCACCCGATATGCCGCCGGCCTGACCCCGGCGCTCGCCCAGATAATCTCTGCGGCGTGATCGTCCTACTGCCGCCGTCCGAGACCAAGCGAGCCGGGGGCGACGGGCCACCGCTGCGACTGGAATCGCTGAGCGGTCCCGAGTTGACCCCGATGCGCGCCGCGTTGGTCGACGACCTCGTGGAATTGGCAGAGGACCGCACAGCGTGCCGAAAGGCGCTCGGGCTGTCGGCGTCGCAGGATGCCGAGATCGATCGCAACGCCGAACTCCGCACGGCGGCCACCCTGCCCGCGATCCGTCGCTACACAGGAGTGCTGTACGACGCGCTGGACATCGAGTCGCTGCGGGGCGGCGCCGCCGCCCGCGCCAGAGAGCGGTTGGTCATCGGCTCCGCCCTGTTCGGGCTGTTGCGTGCCGACGATCAGATCCCCGCATACCGGCTCTCGGCGACCTCGAAGTTGCCGAACGGGCCAACGCTCGCCGCTCGATGGCGACCGTTGCTGGAACCGGTGCTCGCGAAGCTGGCCGAAAGCCAATTGGTGGTCGATCTGCGTTCGGGCTCATACGCATCGCTCGGCAGGCTCGCCGGCGCGGTGCGCGTCGACGTCGTCGCCGAGGATTCCGGTGGCGCGCGCAAAGTGGTCACCCATTTCAACAAGGCCCACAAGGGCAGGTTGGCCCGAACCCTGGCGGCGTCCAGGGGCGAACCCGACGACGCCGCCGCCGTCGCGACGATCGCGCGGCGCGCAGGCATGCGGGTGGAGCGGAACGACAACGATCTCACCGTGATTGTGCCCGCCTGACGCTGCGGGTCCGGGATTTGTCGGACCCCTTGTTTAGGTTCGAGTCATGTTCGATATCGCGCAGTTGGCCTCGGTGGATGCGGGGGCTGATGAGGCGGTGTTGGTCGAGCGGATCGCGGTGTTGGAGCAGGTGAAGTCCGCGGCGGCGGCCGGTCAGGCCCGTGCTGCGGCGTTGTTGGATACCAAGCGGCGCGCGGGCGAGGCCGCGGCGGGGATGCCTCGCTCGAAGCAGGGTCGGGGGTTGGCCAGTGAGGTGGCGTTGGCACGCCGGGATCATCCGTCGCGTGGGGGCCGGCATCTGGGTTTTGCCAAGGCGTTGGTGTTCGAGATGCCGCATACGTTGGCGGCGTTGGAGTGCGGGGCGCTCTCGGAGTGGCGCGCGACGCTGATCGTGCGTGAATCAGCCTGCCTGACCGTCGAGGATCGGCGCACGCTGGATGCCGAGATGTGCGCTGACATCGCCGCCCTGGACGGCATGGGTGACAAGCAGGTGGAGGCCGAGGCCAAAAAGATCGCCTATCGGCTGGATCCGCAGGCGGTGGTCGATCGGGCGGCCAAAGCCGAAAAAGACCGCAATGTCAGTATCCGCCCGGCCCCGGACACCATGACCTATGTGACGGCGTTGTTGCCGGTGGCTCAGGGGGTGGGGGTGTATGCGGCGTTGAAGCGCTCCGCGGACACCACGTTCGATGACCGTTCGCGGGGTCAGGTGATGGCCGACACGCTGGTGGAGCGCGTCACCGGTTGCCCGGCCGAGCAGCCTGAGTCGGTGGCGGTCAATCTGGTGATCAGCGATCAGACCCTGCTGGGTGACGATGAGCACCCGGCGGTTGTGGACGGTTATGGACCGATCCCGGCGGCGGTGGCGCGCAAGGTGGTGGCTGCCGCGGTGGCCGACAAGAACGCGGTGGCTTCGTTGCGGCGGTTGTATCGGCATCCCGAATCGGGGGCGTTGGTGGCGATGGAGTCCCGCGCGCGGCGGTTTCCCAAGGCGTTGGCGTTGTTTATCGGGTTGCGGGATCAGCGTTGTCGCACCCCCTACTGTGATGCCCCGATCCGTCACCGCGATCATGGGGTGCCGCATCATCGCGGCGGACCCACCAGCCGAGTCAATGGGTTGGGCGCGTGTGAACGCTGCAATTACGTCAAGGAAGCACCGGGTTGGCGGGTCACCTGCTGTGAGGTCGACGGGGTGCACCAGGCCGAGTTCATCACCCCCACCGGAGCGACCTACAACTCGACCGCACCACCGCCACCGGGTGGACCGCCGATCACCGTCAGCGAAGTCGAAATGCGCATCAGCATCGACCTCGCCGCCCTCCACGCCGCCTAAAGTTTGGCGATCAGATCGGTGGTGTAGAACTCGGCGGGGTTCTGGGAGAAGGGGTCGGGACGGGTGACGAACACCCACACCCCGGTGGCGCCCGGTTCGATCGCGTCCGACAGCGTCACCGCGCCGGCGCCCGCCCCGTCGGTGTGCAAGGTGGCCTGCGCGACACCGGGGTCGGCGCCCCAGCACGGCGCCGAAGACGGCCGAGGCACCTGAATCAGCCGTACCTCGTAGGGGATGTTCGGTATGGCCAGCACCAGCTGGACGTCAGCGCTCACAGACGAGCCGTCCGACCGGATATTGGCGGTGGGTCTGCCCTGACCCGTCGGGCTGTTGTAGTCGGTTTCGCTGAAGTCGCACCGGCGCAGTATCTGAGAGAACGGCATAAATGTGTTGTCTGAAGCCCCCGCGGCGCCGACACCGTTCGTCAGTGCAGGCGCCAGAGGCGCCGCGACCACAGCTGCCGCCGCCACGATCACAGACCGTGTCAATTTCCGCACGTCATTACGTTAAACCACCCGCGCGTGCCCGTGTACCGGTTCGCGTCCGGTAGCGCGGTGACACCCAATGTCCGCCCAATGTCGAAGTCCGTACTGTTGACGGCATGACGGTGCTGCCGGATCTGGACGCCGTGCGCAAGAACCTGGGACGCAGTCTGTTCGGAATGGTCGCCGGCCCCGAAGGCCCCGCCAACCGAGTGCGCATCCACGACACCCCCGGGCCGCGCTGGTTCGACGAGGACCGCCCGATCCGACGCGTGCACGCCGACGCGTCGATGTTCGTCGGCGGGCTAAGTGCCCTGCTGCTGCAGTCACTGCATCCGCTGGCGATGGCCGGCGTCGCCGACCACTCCGACTATCGCGCCGATCCATGGGGTCGGCTGCAGCGCACCAGCACGTTTCTGGCCGTCACAACCTTCGGTCCCGCTGCCGACGCCCAGCGAGCCGTGGACCGGGTACGCGGCATCCATCAGCGTGTCCGCGGCGTCGCCCCCGACGGGCGGCCGTATCACGCCGCCGATCCGCACCTTCTGGAGTGGGTGCACATCGCCGAGACCCACAGCTTCCTGCTGGCCCATCAACTCTACGGCGCGGAGCCGCTCGACCAACGCGGCCGCGACGGCTATGTCGCCGACACCGCGCGCGTCGCCGTCGCGCTCGGGGTACCCGAGCCGCCACGCACCGAAAGCCAACTGGCTCAACGGATCGAGGAGTACCGGCCCGAGCTCCGCGGCACCGCCGCGGGCCGTGACGCCGCCCGGTTCCTGCTGGTGACTCCCCCACTGCCGCTCGTCGCACGCGGACCCTACGGCGTGCTCGCGGCGACGTCTGTGTCGATGCTGCCCGCGTGGGCGCGAAAGCCGCTGCTGCTGCCCTACTTCCCGCCGATCGAGGCGACTGCGATCCGGGTGGCGGGCCGGGTTCTCGTCGGCGGCATCCGATGGGCACTCACCGCCACACGTTGAGCCCTGTCACTCCCGGCACTCGATGACCTGGAAGCCACCATCGGCATACTGCGACCGGATGCGCTTCTTGTCGAACTTTCCGACGCTGGTCTTGGGAACTTCGTCGATGAACGTCCACCGTTCCGGAAGCCAGAAGTGAGCTACCTTGTCGCACAGATGCTTTCGCAGCTCCTGCGGTGTGACCGAGGTGCCCTCCTGGACGACCACCGCCGCCAACGGCCGCTCCTGCCACCGCTCGTCGGGCACCGCCACCACGGCCGCCTCCCGCACGGCCGGATGATCCACGAGGCGCAACTCCAACTCGACCGAGGAGATCCATTCCCCACCGGACTTGATGACGTCCTTGGCGCGGTCGGTGAGGGTGATGAAGCCCTGTGGGTCGATGCGCCCGACGTCGCCGGTTCGCAGCCAGCCGTCGTCGAACTTCTCCGGATCGGCGTCACGGTAGTACGACGCGGTGATCCACGGGCCACGGATTTCGATCTCCCCCACTGCCTTTCCGTCGTTGGGCAGCACGTTGCCGTCGTCGTCGACCAACCGGGTCTCCACCCCGCACATCACCCGGCCTGCCGACGCGCGCAACGTCCAATGATCGGTTCCGGTGACCTCCGGCGGCGGCGTGGCCACCGCCGCCAATGGTGACGTCTCGGTCATCCCCCAGCCTTGACGGATCACCACGCCGTGGTGTTCCTGGTACTCCTTCATCATCCCGAGCGGAACCGCCGAACCCCCGCAGACGACAAGCCTCAGCGACGAAATGTCGTGACCGGGGTTGGCGTGCAGGTACTGCAACACATCGTTCCAGATGGTCGGCACGGCCGCCGCGATCGTCGGGCGGTGGCGTTCGATCATGTCGACCAGCGGAGCGGCCTGCAGAAACCGATCGGGCAGCAGTTGATCGGCGCCCGCCATCATCGCCGCATACGGCTGCCCCCATGCGTTGGCGTGAAACATCGGCACCACCGGCAACACCCGGTCCCCGTCGGCCAGGCCGATCGCGTTGGCCATGCACACCGCCATCGAATGTAGATAGCTCGACCGATGGCTGTACACCACACCCTTCGGGTTTCCGGTGGTGCCGCTCGTGTAACACATTGCGGCCGCGCTCTTCTCGTCCAGATCAGGCCAGTCGTATTCGACCGGCTTGCCGGCGATCAGGTCGTCGTAGCGGACCACGGTGCGCCCCGATTCCGCCAGCGGGCCCAGATCACCTTCGCCCACCGCCACGACGGTGTGCACCGTCGTCATCGCCGGCAGCATGGGGGCGAGCAACGGCGCCAGCGACATGTCGACCAGCAGCACCGAATCCTCGGCCTGGTTGGCGATGAACGTGAGCTGATCGGCCATCAGGCGAATGTTGAGCGTGTGCAGCACCGCGCCCATGCACGGGGCGGCGAAGTACGCCTCGAGGTGTTCCTGGTTGTTCCACATGAACGTCGCCACGCGCTGACCCGGGGTCACCCCGAGTTCCCGCAGCCCGTGGGCCAGCTGGGCCACCCGCGCACCGAGCTCGCCGTAACCGGTGTCACGGTAGCCGTCAGGCGTGGCCGTGATGACCTTGCGATTCGAGTAGAAGCGGGTGCCGTGCCGAAGGATCCCCGTCACCGTCAGCGGAAAGTCCTGCATCGTGCTGTCCATGAACCACTCCCAAGACAGGTGCCAGCTCGCGATGAGCGCCATGATGGTCGATGCCGCGGTGGTTTGGCGGGAATTGGCGGGAAACGGAAAAAGGCGCACGACCGCGACCCTTCCCCTACCGTTTCAGGCGTGGAAGCACACCCCGCAAAAGCCCCCGATCTGATCCCGGTCGAGGCACTGCGCCCAGGTGACCCCATCACCGACGTCAACGGTGGCGGTCAGCATTACAAGGTGTTGGAATCCAAGGTCCTCGGCGAAGGCTGTGTGGTCCTGGAACTGGAATCCAAGGCCGACGATCAGCTGCGGGTGATCGAGATGTCGTTCCCCGCCGGGTATCAGGTCGGCAGGTCGCCGCGACACTTCTGGTAGTCGCCCACCGGCGGTCGGTGTGTTGGGCTTACATGATTAGCTCAACGTGTAAAGACCGATGGGAGTGCGCATGCTGCGAGACATCCGTGAGCTGACCGATTCGCCGGAGGAGTACGCCGCCGAGCTTCGCCGCCGGTGGGGCGGGCTACTGAGCTACCGCTACATCGGCCGCCACTACGCAACGATGGACCTCGGCCCCGAGGACAACACCGTCACGGTGCGCCGCGACATGCGCAACTCCACTGGCGGATTGCTGTTCGCCGTGTTGGGGATCTCGGCTCCGGAAAGCGGACACATGTCTGATCTGGAGGCCGTGCCCAATCCCGTCATCCACT
This sequence comes from Mycolicibacterium pulveris, assembly GCF_010725725.1. Taxonomy (NCBI): domain Bacteria; kingdom Bacillati; phylum Actinomycetota; class Actinomycetes; order Mycobacteriales; family Mycobacteriaceae; genus Mycobacterium; species Mycolicibacterium pulveris. The sequence continues at coordinate 4,780,085 of NZ_AP022599.1, forward strand.
CCTGTCAGATCCTCGACCCCGGGCGCGACGTCGCGCGCTTTGAAGTCATCTCCGAGGAACTTCGGCGTGGCCGGCAGATGGGGTACAGCCGCGCGACGATCGTCGACGCCGACAACCGCGACCGGGTGCTTGCGCTCATCGAAGGCCAGGGCGTCAGCATCGGCACCCCGCCCGACGGTCTGCAGCGGATGGAAGCCAACCCGCTCGATATCGTCGACTCCCCCGACCTGCCCCCGCTGTGGCAGGTGTTCGGCGGCTTCCGCAGGGATGACGGCCATTGGGCACTGCCCGAGCTCGCCGTCGAGGTGGCGTCGCCGGATGCGGCCCTGCACATCGGGCCGCAGTTCGTCATGCTCGAGACCGCCGCCGCCGACGCGGCGGCCACGTTCGCGGGCAGCGACCGGCTCCAGGGCGTGTCGACCCACGTCATGTTCCTGGCCCGCGGAAAGTCCGGCCCGTTCCGGCTGGAGACCGAAGCGATGGCCGGCACCGACGGCATGGTCGCCGTGCGCGTGCACATGCACGACGAAGGGACGGACGACCGCCTGACCACGGTGGCGTCCTATCTGTTCCGGACGCTGTAGCCGCGAAGGCGCCACCGGCCGCGTGAGACACTTTTGGTATGAGTGTCGCAATCGCCCGCCCCAAGCTCGAGGGCAGCATCGCCCTCGGCGCTGACCGCCGCATCGGTTTCGCCGAGTTCGGCGACCCGCGAGGACGGCCGGTGTTCTGGCTGCACGGCACCCCCGGCGCCCGTCGTCAGATTCCGATGGAGGCTCGCGTCTACGCCGAGCGCTCCGCGATCAGGCTGATCGGCGTCGACCGGCCCGGCATCGGTTCGTCGACCCCGCACCAGTACCAGTGCGTGCTGGCCTTCGCCGACGATCTGCGCACCATCGCCGACACCCTCGGCATCGAGAAGATGATCGTGATCGGCTTGTCCGGCGGCGGCCCCTACACGCTGGGCGCCGCGGCGGCCCTGCCCGACCGCGTGGTCGCCGCAGGGGTCATCGGCGGGGTTGCGCCGACGGTCGGTCCCGACGCCGTCGCCGGTGGGTTGATGGGCAACGTCGGGTCGCGGGTGGCGCCGCTGCTTCAGGTCGCGGGCGTCCCGATCGGAGTGGCGGCCAGCGCGTTGATCCGGGTGATCCGGCCGGTCGCCTCGCCGGTCGCCGATCTGTACGGTCGCGTGTCGCCGGAGGCCGACCGGCGACTGCTGGCGCGTCCGGAGGTCAAGGCGATGTTCCTCGACGACATCCTCTACGGCAGCCGCAAGCAGATGGCCGCCCCGTTCGCCGACATCGTCGGCTTCGCCCGCGACTGGGGGTTCCGGCTCGGCGACATCGCGGTGCCGGTGCGCTGGTGGCACGGCGACGCCGACCACATCGTCCCGTATGCCCACGGCCAGCACGTGGTGGCGAAGCTGCCCGACGCCGAGCTCTATCCGATGCCCGGCGAAAGCCACCTCGCCGGCCTGGGCCGCGCCGAGGAAATCCTGCGGACCATGACGAAGGTCTGGGACGAGTCCTCAGGTCAGCGTTTGAGCCAGCCCACGACGGTGTCGAGGTCCCGGGAGTAGGCCATCAGGATGTCGTCGTGGTACAGCGCGCCGCCGCTGATCGCGTCGTCACCCTGCCAGATGACGTGGATGCGCACCGGGCTGCGCGTGTAGTAGTCGACCCGGTCCGAGTCCCTGCGGTGCCAGCCGGCCTCGGTGGCGAACTCGGATAGCTGCCCTCGTTCGACGATCGCCGTCATTAGGTATTCCTCCTGTGTCGCCCGGCGAGAGACGATACCCCCATGATGGAACTCGACGTGCTGCAGGCCGACGTGACCCAACTCGACGTGGACGCGATCACGAACGCGGCCAACACCCAGCTCCGGCACGCCGGTGGGGTGGCCGCGGCCATCGCCCGCGCCGGCGGCGCGGAACTGCAACGGGAGTCCCGAGAGAAGGCGCCTATCGGGCTTGGTGAGGCGGTCGAGACCACCGCGGGTGACATGCCCGCGCGCTACGTCATCCATGCGGCGACGATGGAACTCGGCGGGCCCACATCAGCCGACATCATCGAGCGGGCCACGGGTTCGGCGTTGGCCAAAGCCGATGAACTCGATTGCCGGTCGTTGGCCTTGGTGGCTTTCGGCACGGGGGTCGGCGGGTTTCCGCTCGAGGAGGCCGCGCGGCTGATGGTCGGCGTCGTCCGGCGCCATGAGCCGAACAGCCTGCAGCGGGTGGTGTTCGCCGTCCACGGTGATGCCGCGGAACGGGCGTTCAAGGCCGAGGTGGACCGCGGTTAACCCGGGTCGCCGACCAACGTGCGGCGCAACAGATGCATCGCGACGGTCGTCGACCGCTCGCGGACATCGGCCCGGTTACCCGGCAGCCGCAGGGTCCGGGTCACAGTGCGTCCGTCGGCCATCATCAGGCTGAAACACACTGTGCCAACCGGCTTTTCAGGGGTTCCTCCGCCGGGGCCCGCGATGCCGGTGATCGCGATCGCGGTGTCCGCGCCGAGGCGACGCATCGCGCCGGCGGCCATCGCCTCGGCCACCGGCTCCGACACCGCGCCGTGGGTCTCGATCAGCGCGGGGTCGACGCCCAGAAGCTCGGACTTGGCCTGGTTGGAGTACGACACCACTCCCCCGGCGACGTAAGCCGACGATCCGGGCCGTTCGGTCAGGCGGGCGGCCAGCAGGCCTGCGGTGCACGATTCCGCGGTGACGATCCAGCGCCCCGTCAACAGCCTGGCCACCTGTTCGTCGACGGTGGAGCCGTCCTCGGAGAAGATGTCGTCACCGTGGCGTTCGCGCAGCAGCGCCATCAGGTTCGCGTAGGCGTCGGCCGCATCGGGTTCGTAGCGGGTCACCATCTCGATCTCGCCGCGGCGCAGACAGGTGGTGATCTCGAGGCGGTCGAACCCGGTCACACCGCGCTCGGCGGCGCGTAGCGTGTCGGCGAGCGCGGACTCCGGCAGGCCGAACATCCGCACCGTCTCCTGCCGGTACGCGGTGCGGTGTGCGATCGCTTCCTGCACGGCGGGGGTCTGTACCGCCATCTTCCACATCGGCTGCAGCTCGCGCGGCGGGCCGGGCAGCACGATGACCGTCGGCTTGCCGGGCACCACCACCCCGGGAGCCGTGCCGACCGGTTCCAGCACATGCGCGCCCTCGGGGATCAGGGCCTGCTTGCGGTTGGCCTCGCGGATGGCCTCGGGATCGACATTCGGGAAGCGCACCATCAGGCGCGCGACGATGTCGGCGATCATGTCCTCGACGCGACTGTCCAGCTTGAGTTCGCGGCCGCAGAACCGGGCGACGGTCGCCACGGTCATGTCGTCGGCGGTCGGGCCGAGCCCACCGGTCGTCACGATCAGGTCCACGCCCTCGGCCGCCAGAAACCGCAACTGGGCTTCGATGTCGCCTGGGCGGTCACCACAGATCGTGATGTGCGCCAGCTCGACGCCGAGCTCGAGGAGGCGGTCGGCGACCCAGGGCCCGTTGCGATCCTGGATGCGGCCCGTGAGGACCTCGGTGCCGGTGACGACAATGCCCGCGCGTGCGCTCACGAGCTACGAGACTACGCCGCCCGGTAATGTCGTTACCCATGACGGCGCCGAGGTCGCTACGCGAACTGTTCGATCAACTTGGACTGACCGAGGTCCCGTCCTCCGACGACACCGTGGTCATGGAGATGCCCGTCGACGAACGCACCGTCAACACCGCGGGCGGCTTGCAGGGCGGCCTGATCGCCACGATGGCCGACGTCACGGCCGGCCAACTCGCGTCGCGGGCCACCCCGTTCGGGATGAGGATCGCCACCACGGACCTGTTCATCCGCTATCTGCGCCCGATCAAGGTCGGCCCGGCCCGCGCGGTCGCGCGCATCCTGCGGACCGGTAAGCGCTCGGTCGTTGTCCAGGTCGACGTCTACCGCGGCAACGACGACGAGCTCGGCGCCACCGCGACGGTCAACTTCGCCGCGGTCGACTGAGCCACCGCCTCTCACCCCGCGCCGAGTGTGTGTTCGACGCACGCCCGGACCGCGAACAGCGTGCGGGTAACCCACGTTCGGCCGGGGTTATCCGGCCGGCAGCTGTTTGTGGGGCACGTCGGCGACCAGGCCGCCGTCCATCACGAACTCCGCGCCGGTGGCGAACGACGATTCGTCGCTGGCGAGGAACAGCACGAACGTCGCCACCTCCTCGACGGTGCCGGGCCGGCCCAGCGGCGCCTGCACCATGTCGTCGGGCAGGTGCTTGGTCATCGGGGTCCGGATGAAGCCGGGGTGAATCGAGTTCACACGAATCTTGTTGTGCGCCAACTCGAGTGCCGCCGACTTGGTCAGCCCCCGCACCGCCCACTTCGAGGCGACGTAGCTGTGCACCCAGGCGGCGCCGCGCAGACCCTCGATGGACGAGACGTTGATGATCGAGCCGCCGCCCGCGGCGGTCATCGGGTCGATGACAGCCTTGATGCCGAGCATGGTGCCGGTCAGGTTGACGTCGAGGACGTTCTGCCACTTCTGCACGTCGAGCGTCTTCAGCGGCCCCAACGCCACGATGCCGGCGTTGTTCACCAGCACGTTGAGGGTGCCGAAATTCTCGGTCGCGGTCGAGACCGCGGCCTGCCACTGGTCGTAGTCGGTGACGTCGAGGTGCACGTAGCGCGCGGCCTCTCCGAGTTCGTCGGCCAATGCCTTGCCCTCGTCGTCGAGGATGTCACCGACGACCACCTTGGCGCCCTCAGCCACCAGCATCCGGGCGTGCGCGGCGCCCATGCCCCTGGCGCCACCGCTGATAAGTGCAACTTTTCCGTCCACGCGTCCCATGAGGGGCCAGGCTACAGGGCGCACGTGCTACAAGTAGAACCTGTTCCAGTTCGGGCGAAGGGAAACAGGGTGGCCATCCGCGTCGCACTCATCGGTACCGGAAACTGCGGCAGCCTCGCGCTGCGGCAACTCATCGAGGACAGCCGCTTCGATTTGACCGGCGTGTGGGTGTCCACCGACGCCAAGGTCGGCAAGGACGCCGGGGAGCTGGCCGGGCTGGACGTCACCACCGGCATCACCGCGATCAACGACCTCGACGCGATCATCGCCGCCAAACCGGACTGCATCGTGTACTGCGCGATGGGCGACACCCGGCTGCCTCAGGCGATGGCCGACATCCGCCGGATCCTGGCCGCAGGCATCGACGTGGTCGGATCCGCACCCGGGGTGCTGCAGTATCCCTGGCAGGTGATCCCTGACAAGTACATCGACCGCGTCGAGGACGCTGCGCGCCAAGGCGATTCGAGCATCTTCATCACCGGCGTCGATCCCGGCTTCGCCACCGACCTGCTGCCGTTCGCGCTCGCCGGCACGTGCCAGCGCATCGAGCAGATCCGCACCATGGAGATCGCCGACTACGCCAGCTACGACGGCGCGACGGTGATGTTCGAGGTGATGGGCTTCGGTAACCAGATCGGCGACTTTCCGCTGCTGTTTCAGCCAGGTGTGCTCAGCATCGCGTGGGGCACTGCGATCCGGCAGCTGGCGGCCGGCCTCGGCGTCGAGGTCGATGAGATCAAAGACTCCGTTGAACAGGAACCGGCCCCCGAGGATTTCGACGTGGCGGTGGGCACCATCAAGAAGGGCACCGTGGCCGCGCTGCGCTTCCAGATCGAGGGCATGGTCAAGGGCAAACCGGTGATCGTCGTCGAACACGTCACTCGGCTGCGGCCAGACCTGCGCCCGGACTGGGCGCAGCCCGCACAGCCGGGAGGCTCCTACCGCGTCGAGATCGTCGGCGAGCCGTCCTACGCCATGGACATCTGCCCGACCAGTAGCAACGGCGACCACAACTACGCGGCGATCCTCGCCGCGGCAGGCCGCATCGTCAACGCCATCCCCGACGTCCTCGCGGCGCCACCGGGTATCCGGACCACTCTGGACATGCCGCTCGTCACCGGTAAAGGCTTGCTGCGACTTTAAGTAGTCTGAAGCGCGATGAGCGCCCAATCGGTGGCACCCGACCCGATCGCGGAGATCGCCGCGAGCCCGCCCGGCCCGCAAGTCGGTGCGTTCTTCGATCTGGACGGCACGCTCGTCGACGGGTTCACGGCGACCGCGCACGCTGCCGACCGCATCAGGCGCAGGCAGGCACGCATCGGTGAGGTGCTCGGCGTCATCGAGGCCTCGCTGCGATATCGGTTCGGCCGTATGCAGTTCGAGCGGCTGCTCACCAGGGCCGCCGGCTATCTGCGCGGAGAATCGCTGGCCGAACTCGACGCGCTCGGCGAGCGGCTGTTCGCCGAACGGGTGGCGGCGCGCGTCTTCCCCTACATGCACGAGATCGTGCAGGCGCATCAACAGCGCGGCCACACCGTGGTGCTGAGCAGCTCGGCGCTGACCATCCATGCCGAGCCCGTCGCCCGCTTCCTCGGGATCGACCACGTGCTGTGCAACCGGTTCGAGCTCGACGATGCCGGCCTGCTGACCGGCCGGATCGCCAAGCCGGTGATCTGGGGAAGACGGAAATCTTCTGCGGTGCAATCGTTTTGCGAAAGCAATGACGTCGATCTGCAGCGCAGCTACTTCTACGCCGACGGCGACGAGGACGTCGCGCTGATGGTGCGGGTCGGCCACCCCAGGCCGGTCAACCCGCGCCCACAGCTGGCCGCGATGGCCGCTGAGCAGGGCTGGCCGGTGCTGCGGCTCGCCGGGTCGGTGCGTCGACGCCGGTCGCTGCGCAGGCTTGTCGGCTACGACTGACTGATGCCCGTAGTGCCCCCGCGGTGCGGGGCCCCGGCCCGGGTGGTTGACGCAGCGCCTACGCTAAACTAGAACACGTTTCAATTCCGCGAAGCGCCCTATCGAGGAGCCGGCATGCACACCCCCATCTGCGACGAACTCAACATCGAGTTCCCGATCTTCGCCTTCACCCACTGCCGCGATGTCGTCGTCGCCGTGAGCAAGGCCGGCGGGTTCGGCGTGCTCGGCGCCGTCGGCTTCACCCCGGAGCAGCTCGAGATCGAGTTGAAGTGGATCGACGAGAACATCGGCGATCATCCCTACGGTGTGGACATCGTCATCCCGAACAAGTACGAGGGCATGGATGCCGCCGACCTGTCCCCCGAAGTACTCAAGAAGACGCTGAACGACCTCGTTCCCCAGGAACACATCGACTTCGCCAAGAAGATCCTCGCCGAGCACGGCGTGCCGATCGAACACAGCGACGACGACGCGCTGCAACTGCTCGGCTGGACCGAGGCGACGGCCACCCCCCAGGTCGAGGTGGCATTGCAGCACCCGAAGTGCACGTTGATCGCCAACGCGCTCGGCACGCCGCCCGCCGACATGATCAAGCACATCCATGAGACCGGCCGCAAGGTCGCCGCGCTGTGCGGCTCACCGTCGCAGGCCCGCAAGCACGCCGACGCCGGGGTGGACATCATCATCGCCCAAGGCGGTGAGGCCGGCGGCCACTGCGGCGAGATCGGCTCGATCGTGCTCTGGCCGCAGGTGGTCAAGGAGGTCGCCCCGCGTCCGGTGCTTGCCGCAGGTGGGATCGGCAGCGGTCAGCAGATCGCCGCCGCACTGGCCATGGGCGCCCAGGGCGCCTGGACCGGTTCGCAGTGGGTCATGGTCGAAGAGTCCGAACACACCCCCGTGCAGCACGCCGCCTACGCCAAGGCCACCAGCAAGGACACCGTGCGCAGCCGGTCGTTTACCGGCAAGCCGGCGCGGATGCTGCGCAACGAATGGACCGAGGCGTGGGAGCACCCGGACAACCCGAAGCCGCTGGGGATGCCCTTGCAGTACATGGTGTCGGGCATGGCGGTCGCCGCCACCCACAAGTACCCCAACGAAAGCGTCGACGTGGCGTTCAATCCGATCGGTCAGGTTGTCGGTCAATTCACCAAGGTGGAGAAGTCCGCGGCGGTGATCGAGCGCTGGGTGCAGGAGTACCTCGAGGCCACCAACCGGCTCAACGAACTCAACGAGGCCGCTTCGGTGTAATTCGCGGCACCGCCGCGGTCGTCTGATTCGCCGCCCGGGGTACTCCCCATCGCATGAAGCACTTTCGGCGATGGGGCGCGGTGTACGTGCTGTTGCTGCTGTTCATCGGATCGTGGCTGGGCCAGTTCTTCACCCAACTCGCGGAGTTCACCGCCACCCAGCAGCAGCACGGTCAGCCGTTCCAGTGGGGCGAGTACCTGCACACGTTCTTCGCGGCCACGTTCGAGAACTGGCAGAGCGAGTGGCTACAGCTGATCTTCCAGGCGATCCTGCTGCTGGGCGCCAAGCACTGGCTGTTCAAGGTCGATGCTGAAGACCTCGAACGCATCGAGGCCAAGATCGACGAGGTCAAGGACCGGTTGAGCCTGTCGACACCCCCGCCGGTCTGATCGCTGCGTGTTCCGCCCCCGGGGTCTGGTGCGTCGCCCACCGATTATGTAAGGTAACATACATAACCGCGGACGGAAGGGGCAGTCGCCGATGGTCAGCCCTCGCGAGCGGATGGTCGTCTCCGCGGCGCTGTTGATCCGGGAACGGGGTGCGCACCCGACCGCCATCGCCGACGTGCTCGAGCACAGCGGCGCCCCTCGAGGTTCGGCGTACCACTACTTTCCCGGTGGCCGCACCCAACTGCTCTGTGAGGCAATTGATTACGCCAACGAGCGCGTAGCTGCCCGAATTGCGAAGGGCCGAAGCGGAGTCGAGATCCTCGACCAACTCGTCACCGATTTCCGCAAGGTACTCCTCGATTCCGACTTCCGGGCAGGCTGTCCCGTAGTCGCCGTCAGCGTCGAATCCGGCGACCCCGCCAAGCAAGAACAGGCCGCGCCGGTGCTCGAACGCGCAGGCGCGGCTTTCGGTCGGTGGACCGACCTCATCGCGGCTCAGCTCGCCGCCGACGGAATACCCCCCGAACGCGCCGACGAACTCGCGATGCTGATCACCACCGCGCTCGAGGGGGCGATCGTGGTGGCACGCGCCTCCCGCGACGTCAAACCACTTGATGTCGTGCACGGCCAACTGCGGAAGCTGCTAGATGCTTCGGCGCCGGAAAGGAAGACCAAATGACGACCGGTGAGACCCGCCCCCGCGAGCAATGGCGGCCGACGGCCTGCATCCTCTGCGAATGCAACTGCGGCATCGTGGTACAACTCGACGACCGTAGGCTGACCAAGATCCGTGGCGACAAAGCGCACCCGGCCTCGCAGGGTTACACATGCAACAAGGCGCTGCGCCTGGACCACTACCAGAACAACCATGGTCGGCTGACCTCACCGCTGCGGCGCAGACGCGATGGAAGCTATGAGGAGATCGACTGGGACACCGCGATTTCCGAGATCGCCGCCGGGTTCAAGGACATCGCGCAACGGTTTGGTGGCGACAAGATCTTCTACTACGGCGGTGGTGGCCAGGGCAATCACCTCGGCGGCGCCTACAGCGGGGCGTTCCTCAAGGCGCTGGGCGCGCGGTACCGATCCAATGCCCTCGCTCAGGAGAAGACCGGCGAGGCCTGGGTAGACGCGCACCTCTACGGTGGCCACACCCGCGGCGAATTCGAGCATGCCGAGGTGTCGGTGTTCGTCGGCAAGAACCCGTGGATGTCGCAGAGTTTCCCGCGGGCGCGCGTGGTGCTCAACGACATCGCGAAGAACCCGCTGCGCTCGATGATCGTCATCGATCCGGTCCTCACCGACACCGCGAAGATGGCCGACTTCCACCTACGGGTGCGGCCGGGAACCGACGCGTGGTGCCTGGCCGCCCTCGCGGGCGTGTTGGTTCAGGAAAACCTGTGCGACGAAGCGTTTTTGGCCGCACACGTCACCGGCGTCGAACCGGTGCGCGACGCACTGTGTGAGGTTCCGGTCGCCGACTACGCCCAGCGGTGCGGCGTCGACGAGGAACTGATCCGGCTGGCGGCGCGACGAATCGGCACCGCCGACAGCGTTGCGGTGTTCGAAGATCTCGGCGTCCAGCAGGCGCCCAACAGCACGTTGTGCTCCTACTTGGACAAGCTGCTGTGGATACTGACCGGAAACTTCGCCAAACGTGGTGGGCAGCATCTACATTCGTCGTTCGGTCCGTTGCTGCGTCACGCGCCGGAAATCGGCCGAACCCCGGTGACCAAAGCGCCGATCATCGGTGGCCTGGTGCCGGGCAATGTGGTGCCCGAGGAGATCCTGAGCGACCACCCCGACCGGTTCCGGGCGATGATTGTCGAAAGCAGCAACCCGGCCCATTCGCTGGCCAACTCCGCGGCATGTCGCGAGGCCTTCAGGTCGCTGGAACTGCTGGTGGTCATCGACGTCGCGATGACCGAAACCGCCCGGTTGGCCGATTACGTGTTGCCCGCGGCCAGCCAGTTCGAGAAGGCCGAGGCGACGTTCTTCAACCTGGAGTTCCCGCACAACGCTTTTCACCTGCGGCACCCGCTGATGGACCCGCTGCCGGGCACCTTGCCCGAGGCGGAGATCTGGGCGCGGTTGGTGCGCGAACTCGGCGTGGTGGACGAGGCGGAGCTGGCGCCGCTGCGCGCCGCGGCGACGCATGGTCGCGCCGAGTTCGCCGAGGCGTTCATGCACGCGGTCGGTTCCTCGCCGGTGCTGGCCAAGGTGTTGCCGTACGTGCTGTATGAGACACTGGGCCCGACTCTGCCAGAAGGACTTTCAAGTGCGGCAGCATTGTGGGGGCTTGCGCAGAAGGCGGCGCTGACCTATCCCGATGCGGTGCGGCGCGCGGGGTTCGCCGACGGTAATGCGTTGTTCGACGCGATCCTGACGAGCCCGTCGGGACTGACGTTCACGGTGCACGAGTACGAAGACGACTTTGCGCTGATCTCCCACCCGGACCACAAGATCGCCCTGCACATGCCGCAGCTGCTCGACGAGATCCGTGCTCTCAAAGCTCCGGTGTCCCCGTTGACCAGTGCGGAGTTTCCGTTCGTGCTGTCGGCAGGCGAGCGTCGCGCCTACACCGCCAACGACATCCTGCGTGATCCTTCCTGGCGTAAGCGCGATCGCGACGGCGCGCTGAGGGTCAGCGTCGAGGATGCCGAGGCGCTGGGTCTGAGCAACGGTGGGCGCGCACGTATCACCACCGCCGCGGGTACGGCCGAGGCGGTGGTGGAAGTCAGCGAGGCCATGCTGCCCGGGCACGCGTCGCTGCCCAACGGATACGGCCTCGACTTCGAAAACGTGGACGGCGCTACCCAGGTCGCCGGTGTCGCGCCCAATACGCTGACCTCCACCCGGTGGCGGGATGCGTACTCCGCGACACCGTGGCACAAGCATGTGCCCGCACGCATCGAACCGGTTGTGGCGCGATGACCACCGCGGTTCGTCAGATCACCCCGGTCGCCGACACCAGGTCGCTGAGCACACTGCCCCGCGTCGACTACGGGGACGCGTTTCTCGTCGATGTGGCATCACCCCTCGCGCGCTCGGCTGAGCAATGGATGCGGGTGATCCTGGAAGACGCGCCGGCGGTGGTGCGGGGGCGGTTGCTCGCGGGTTGGAAGTCGTTGGGGCTCAAAGCTGACTCCGACGGACCGGTGCTCGGCTGGCAGATCCGCGCCAGCGCACCCGATTACGTGTTGCTCGGCCGGGACTCGTGGATCGGAATGCCCGGCGAACTGTTGCTGCGCCGCACCGAGCACGGTCTGTTGTTCGCGACCTTCCTGCGGTTCGGAAATCCGATCGTTCGGATGGTGTGGGCCGCCGCGAGACCGACCCACGTGCAGACGGTGGCGTCCCTGCTCGAGGACGCCCGCCGTCGCACCCAATCCCCGAGCGGCGGCCAGGGTTAGCCGGTCACGGCGCCGGCGCTGGTGCGGGCGCCGCATCCGGAGCCGGCGGCGCACCGCCAGGAGCCGGCGCTGCGGACACCGGCTGTGGTGGCGTCGGGTTCGCCGACATGCCCGGTGGCGGCGTGGCGTTGGAACTGAGCGGGCGTTGTGTGAGCAGGAGCAAGGCGTCCTCGCCGCTGACCTCCTGGGTCCGCACCGCGTGCCACAGCTCGCGCAGATAGGTCAACCCGCTGCTCTGCCGGTTCACCGGAGTCAACGTGGTGTCGGGCGGCAGGTTCTCGGGGCTCGACAGATGCGGCGTGCCTTCCTCCGGCGCCGCTTCAGCGGCAACCTCTTCGGCAGGCGGTGGCGTGGCCGGTGCCGGCGCGGGCGCAGCCACCGCCGGCGGCGCGGGAGCTGACTGCACGGCGACGGGCGCCGGTGGTGGCGGCGGCGCGGGAGTGACGGGGTCGGCCAACGCCGACGGAGTTGAAAGCGTCAGCGCAGCGAGCAGGCCGAGACCTCCTGCGGCGACCGCGAGTGCCTTGGCATCGATGTCCAACCTCACGCATCCCCCTTTCCGGATCTCGCAAGGGACGTCACTGGATGAATATGCCGGACCGACGAAATTGTTACACCTGTGTCGGCAGTGACCAAGCGGTCAATTGGCGGGGCCGTCAGAACACGTTTCACTTCCGAAATCACCCAACACGCGGCAACGGGCTCAACTGTGGTGTAGCAATGCGGTAGGCGTACTAGATCGCGTCATGTGAGGAGTGCATCCATGCCGACTCCGAATCTTCCGCCCGGGTTCGACTTCACCGATCCCGATATCTACGCAGAACGGTTGCCGGTCGAGGAACTCGCCGAACTGCGCAGGGTCGCACCGATCTGGTGGAACGAGCAGCCGATGGGCACCGGAGGTTTCGACGACGGCGGCTTCTGGGTGGTCACCAAGCACAAGGACGTCAAGGAGGTGTCGCTGCGCAGCGACGTCTTCTCCAGCCTGGCCAAGACCGCGCTACCGCGGTACCGGGACGGTACGGTGGGCGAGCAGATCGAGCGCGGCAAATACGTCCTGCTCAATATGGACGCACCGCACCACACCCACCTGCGCAAGATCATCTCGCGCGCCTTCACGCCGCGCGCCATCGAGCGACTCCGCGACGAACTCGGCCAGCGCGCACAGGCGATCGCCAAGGCCGCCGGCGAGCAGGGATTCGGGGACTTCGTCGAGCAGGTGTCCTGTGAGCTGCCGCTGCAGGCCATCGCCGGGCTGATGGGGGTGCCGCAGGAGGAACGGATGAAGCTGTTCCACTGGTCCAACCAGATGGTCGGCGACCAGGACCCGGAGTTCGCCGACAACGACGCGATCACCGCCTCGGCCGAGCTCATCATGTACGGCATGAAGCTGGCCGCGGAGCGCGCCGACAAACCCGGTGAAGACCTCGTCACCAAGCTCGTCCAGGCCGACGTCGAAGGACACAAGCTCTCCGACGACGAGCTCGGGTTCTTCGTGATCCTGCTGGCCGTAGCGGGCAATGAGACGACCCGCAACTCCATCACCCAGGGCATGATGGCCTTCACCGACCACCCCGACCAGTGGGAGCTGTTCAAGAAGGCACGCCCGGCGACCGCCGCCGACGAGATCGTCCGGTGGGCCACCCCGGTCACCTCGTTTCAGCGCACCGCGCTGGAGGACATCGAGCTGTCCGGCGTGCAGGTCAAGAAGGGGCAACGGGTCGTCATGTTCTACCGGTCGGCCAACTTCGACGAGGACGTCTTCGACGATCCGTTCACGTTCAACATCCTGCGAGATCCCAACCCGCACGTGGGTTTTGGTGGCACCGGCGCGCACTACTGCATCGGCGCCAACCTGGCGCGCATGACCATCGACCTGATGTTCAACGCCATCGCCGACCACATCCCGGACCTGGCCCCGCTCACCAAGCCCGAGCGGCTCCGGTCGGGCTGGCTCAACGGGATCAAGCACTGGCAGGTCGACTACTCCGGCGCGGGCCGGTAGTCGATGATCGACCGCCAGTACTCCTCAGGGATCTCGGCGTTCGCGCGCAAGACCATCGCCAGACCGGTCGCCATCGCGATACCCAGCAGGCCCAGCCACAGCCCGAACACGCCGATCACGGCCCACAGCACTGCGGTCACCGTCGGCCACGGCGAGAGCACGGCGAGCACCGGCGCGAAGAAGAAGCCGGCGCCGATATAGGCCGCCGAACCGGCGCGATCGGAGATCAGCACGAAGCGCAACCACCGCGGAATCGGCGTATCGGCGGGAAGTTTGGACCCCATGTGCGCTCCTGTCGTCGAACCCGATGATTCCACGGTCCTCCCGGCGGGTAGGGGCCGCAATTACCTGACAGGTAGTGGCTCCAGCGACCCCGCTGGGTGACACTGAACCCGTGACCACAGTTGACGCACCGGCACCGGCGTTCGGCACCCTCATGCGGCACTGGCGGCAACGCCGCCGGCTCTCGCAACTCGACCTCGCGATCGAGGCCGACGTCTCGGCCCGCCACGTCAGCTTCATCGAGACGGGACGCTCGGTGCCGAGTCGGGCGATGGTGTTGCGACTGGCCCGGGTGCTCGACGTGCCCCTGCGCGAACAGAACCAACTGCTGCTGGCCGCCGGTCTGGCGCCGGTGTACGGCGAACGCTCGCTCGACGATCCGGACATGGCCGCCGTCCGCGAGGGCGTGGCGCGGGTTCTGGACGCCTACAACCCTTTTCCGTGCGTGGTGGTGGACCGGGGTTGGCAGATCGTGCAGGCCAATTCCGGCGCAGGTGTGCTGTTGGAGGGGGTCGCCGAGCACCTGCTCGCGCAGCCGAACGCGCTTCGTATCGCTTTGCACCCGGAAGGCTTGGCGCCGCGCATCCGAAACCTCGGCCAGTGGCGGCACCATCTGATCGCGCGGTTACGACGCGAGGCGGCCGCCGGCGGTTCGGCCGACCTGTCGGCGCTGCTGACCGAGATCGAAGCCTACCCAGGAGGTTTCGATGAAACCCTTGACCTCGGCGGTGTCGCGGTGCCGCTCGAGCTCTACACCGCCGACGGCCGCCTGCTGACGTTCCTCAGCATGCTCACCACGTTCGGCACCGCGCTCGACGTCACCGCCGCAGAACTTTCCATCGAGGCGTTCCTGCCCGCCGATGAGGACACCGCCGCGGCTCTGCGGTGAAACGCACGTGAATGGCCCGTCACGGCAATAGAGTCTGGCCCCATGGACAACCGACTAGTTGCGATGGCCGCAGTGGCGCTCATCGCCGGGACGGCCGGCTGTGCGGCACAGCCGGCGGCGCTCGGCAGCACCACCGCGAAGGTAACGATCAACGGCGAGAGCACCGGCGGCCCGCATCCCGTCGTCTGCTCACAGACGGGCTGGGCGTGGACCATCGAAACCCCGGACCAAGACAAAGGGTTCACGGCCGGCATCGACACCGGTGATGAGGTCAGCGTCCAGTCGGTTGAGTTCCGCGACCTCGGCGGTTTCACCGGCTCGTTCTGGAACGGAAACATCGGCGAAGCCGACATCACCACCGAGGGCGGGACGTTCATCATCAACGGATCGGCCGACGGCGCGTTCACCGACAACCCAAGCGAAGCCGTCACCGCAACCTTCCACATCGAAGCCAACTGCTGACCGACCGTGGTGCATCCGTTTCGCAGCGCGATCGAAGCCGGTGATCTGGACGGCGCGGTTGCCCTTCTGCACGAGGACGTCGTGTTCAACAGCCCGGTCGTCTTCACGCCCTATGAGGGGCGGGAGGCGATGCGGCGCATCCTGGCGGCTGTCATGGAGGTCTTCGAAGACTTTCGCTACGTCCGTGAGATCGGCGGCGACGACGCCCGCGATCACGCGCTGGTGTTCGAGGCACGGGTCGGCGACAGGCGCCTGGAAGGCTGCGACTTCATCCAGCGCGACGACGATGGCGTGATCACGGAGTTCACCGTGATGGTGCGGCCGATGTCGGCCATGCTGGCGCTGGCTGAGGCGATGAGGGCGCAACTGGGCGAGGCCTAGCAACTGGTCAGACCACTTGACCTCTGGCCTGCGTGCTGGCATGGTTGCGGCATGGCCTTGCAACCGGTGAACCGTCGTTCGGTGCCCGAGGACGTCTTCGACCAGATCGTCACCGAAGTGCTCAGCGGCGAGATGCAGCCCGGTCAGCCGCTGCCCAGCGAGCGCAGGCTGGCTGAAGTGCTGGGGGTGTCACGACCCGCGGTCCGCGAGGCGCTCAAACGGCTCACCGCCGCCGGGCTGGTCGAGGTGCGACAGGGCGACGCCACCACCGTGCGCGATTTCCGCAGGCACGCCGGACTGGATCTGCTGCCCCGGTTGCTCATTCGAGACGGCGAGCTGGATCTGTCCGTGGTGCGCAGCATCCTGGAGACGCGCCTGCACAACGGGCCGAAGGTCGCCGAGCTTGCGGCCGGGCGGCGCGGCCCCGAGTTGGCCGCAGTCCTCGACGACACCCTGCGGGCCCTGGCCGACGAACGGGATCCGGTCGAGCAGCAACGCCATGCGCTGAGCTTCTGGGATCACGTCGTCGACGGCGCCGATTCGATTGCCTTCCGGCTGATGTACAACACGCTGCGCGCCACCTACGAACCCGCGCTGCCCGCGCTTGCCGCGGTGATGGCCGACGAGGTCGGCAGGCCGCAGGCCTATCGGGAATTGGCGAACGCGATCTGCGCCGGTGAGCCCGAACGTGCCAGGCGGGCCGCGCACGACCTTCTCGAACCCGCCACGACGGCACTGCTTGCCGCACTCGAGAACTTGGAGGAATCCCGATGAGCACCCCGACGCGCGCCCGCAAAGCGTTCACCCTGGCCGATGCGCGACGCGAGTTCTGGACATACCCGTCGCCCTGGATGATCGGCGCGACGCTGGCCGCTGCGGTCGTCGCGCGGATCGCCGTCGGCGACTGGCAGCCCACCGACGCCGTCGTACCGGCTGCGATGGTGGCGCTCTTCCCGTTCTTCGAGTGGCTGGTGCACGTCTTCATCCTGCACTGGCGGCCGAAAACACTCGGCCCGCTCACTGTCGATCCGCTGCTCGCTCGGGAGCACCGGGCCCACCATCGAGATCCGCGCGCGGTCGCATTGATCTTCATTCCGTGGAAGGCGTTGCTGTGGGTGCTTCCGCTCGCGGTCGCCGTGGCGCTGTTGGCTTTTCCGCGGCTGGGAATGGGCCTGACGTTCTTGGTGAGCATCGCGACGTTCGGCTTGGCGTACGAGTGGACCCACTACTTGATCCACACTGACTACAAGCCCAAAACCCGCGTGTACCGCGCTATTTGGCGCAACCACCGACAGCATCACTTCAAGAACGAGCACTACTGGTTCACCGTGACCAGCTCCGGCACCGCCGACCGGGTCCTCGGGACGTATCCCGACCCGGCGAAGGTCGAGAACTCGCCGACGGCGAAAAACCTTCACGCCGAGGCAGTTCCCGGCGCAACGGGCTGATTCCTACGCCTGGACGATGATCGGATCACCGATGCGGACGGTGTCGAAGTACCACGCCGCGTTGTCGGGGCTGAGGTTGATGCAGCCGTGGCTGACGTTGGCGTAGCCCTGCGAGCCGACCGACCAGGGCGCGGAGTGCACGTAGACACCGCCCCACGTCACCCGCACCCCGTACTCGCCGTTGATCAGGTAACCCTCGGAATCGCTGAGGGGAATGCCGATGGTGCGCGAATCGAACGTGACGCGGCGCTGCTTCTCCAGCGCGGTGAAGTTGCCGATCGGTGTCGGATACTTGGGTTTACCCATCGACGCGGGCATCTGGCGCGCCACCTCGCCGTCGATGCTGACCGTGAACGTGTGGGCGCTGATGTCGGCGACGCTCACCACCTTCGCGCCCGTCTGGAAGTTGATCTTGGCCCCGCCCGCGGTGACCGCGATCGTCGAGTGCGCCGGCCAGTAGGTGGTCGGGGTGAACTCCACGACCCGATCGCTGAGCCAGGTGAACTCCCCGGCCGGCGGCTCCGGCGACGCGATGTCGATGCCGCGCTCGGCGGCGGCGCGGTCGGTGACGGCGCCCGCGAACGTCACCGTCACCGGATGGGCCACGCCCACTGTTTGGCCTGCGGGCTCGATGTTGACGACGTCGGCGGGCGTGGTGACGCCCGCAGAAGCGACCACGGCGACAGACCCGGTCGCCGTGAGCGCAACCATCCCTGCCATCACCGCAAACCATCGCAGCGCTCGGCGTAGCGCCGGCAATCCTCGCTTTTCGGCGTTCAGCACACTGCCATCCTAAGTTGTCTCACGCGATCACCTGGGCAATCGCAGCTGGATCGACCGCGCATGTCGCGCTGCTGCGACACACACGGTCTACCCGCTAATCGATCGCGTTGCCAGGATCGTTTCATGGCAAACCTGAACGCCGCGTGTTGTCAGGCCAGGATCTCCTGCAACAGCGCGGGTTCGATGTTGCCGCCGGACAAGACCATCACCGTGCGGCCCGCAGGTGTCGAGCCCTGACGGTAGGCGGCCAAGGCCACCGCGCCGCTGGGCTCGCTGACCAGATGCGCGCGGTAAGCGAGTTCGCGTACGGCTACGCGGATTTCGCTTTCGGCTACCGTGACGACACCGTCCAGCACCGCCTGCAGGTGTGCAAACGTCAACTCGGACGGTTGCGAGCGAAGGCCATCGGCGATGGTGCGGTTGCGGTCCTCGATCGACCATTCGACACGGTGACCGACACGCAGACCCTGCGCGGTGTCAGACGCCAACTCCGGCTCCACCCCGATCACACGAGCGTTCGGGCAGAGCGCCTTGATCGCGGTACCGATTCCTGACGCCAGACCGCCACCGCTTACCGGCACCAAGACGTTTTCGACGGTGGGCAGGTCCTCGGCGATCTCCAGGCCGACGGTGCCTTGCCCGGCGATGATGTCGGGGTGGTCGAACGGCGGTATCAGCAGGCCCCCGGTCTCCTCCACCAGTTCGGCCGCCACGCGCTCGCGCTGCCCCGCTTCGCACAGCACCACCTCGGCGCCGTGGCCGCGGGCGGCGGCCACCTTCACCTCAGGGGTCTCGCGCGGCATGACGATATGAGCCGGGATTCCGAACACCGCGGCGGCGTGCGCGACCGCCTGCGCATGGTTTCCGCTGGAATACGCCACCACTCCCCTGGTGCGAACCGATTCGCCGAGACGATCGATCGCGTTGAACGCGCCGCGCACCTTGAACGCGCCGATCACCTGCAGGCTCTCGGGCTTGATCCACAGCGGCCGGTCGTCGTCGCCCGCCCACGCTGCGCGCAGCAGCGGCGTGCGCACGATGAAGGCGCGAACCCGCGCGGCCGCCTCTTCGATGTCGTGGATCGTCACCAGCCGCACGTGTTCAGTCTGACGCACAACGCGGCCGATAAGGTGGGGCGGTGACGGCTGATGGATCTTCTTGACCGGCTGCGTCTCGACGTTCCGGTCGCGCAGGCAGGAATGGGCGGCGGGCTGGCCGGCCCCGAACTGGCCGCTGCCGTCGCCGCGGCTGGCGCGCTGGGCACCCTCGGTCTGACCGCACCCGACCGGCTCACAGCGGCCGTCGAACGGGTGCGCGAGGCGGCGCCGGACCGCGCGGTCGCCGTGAACCTGCTGATGCCGTTCGTGCGCCGCGGTCACGTCGACGCGTGCCTGCGCTCGCGCGTCGACGTCGCGGTGATGGCGTTCCGGATCGACCGGGCGATGATCGCCCGTCTCCGCGAGGGCGGGGTTTTCGTGTTCGTCATGGTCGGTACCGAGCAGCAGGCCCGCACGGCCATCGCCTGGGGCGCCGACGGGTTGATTGCTCAAGGCGGCGAGGCCGGCGGCCACCTCACCGGCGACACCGACGCGTTGCGCTTCCTGCCGGTGGCGTTGCGCGTCGCCGAGGACCGACCGGTACTGCTGGCCGGCGGCATCGCGTCGGCCGAGGACACCCGCGCCGCGCTGGCCGCCGGAGCGCACGGGGTGGTAGCGGGCACGCGGTTCCTGTTGACCCGCGAATCACGCGCCCATCGCGCCTATCAGCAGCGAATCCTGGCCGCCGACAGGACGTTTCGTACCACGCTGTTCGGGCTTGGCTGGCCAGCGCCGCACCGGGTGGTCGCCAACGCCGCCACCCGCCGCTGGTGTGGCGACGACGGCGGTGCGCGGCTGGCGCCGCGGCTGGTGAACGTGCTGAGCGGTCCAATGGCCCGGCTGCCCGATCGCGCGGCGGCGTCGGTGAACAACCTGCAGACGCCGATGCTCCCGTTGTTCTCCCCCATCGCTCCGACACTGGACATGCCGGAATCCTCGGTCGAGCGCACCGCGCTGTACGCGGGTGAGACGGTGCTGCGGATCGAGTCTGTGATCTCGGCCGCCGAGGCTGTCGCGGAGCTCTCACCCGGAGGACACTGAACACCATGACCGGAGTGCTGTTCTTCGACGGCCGGTGCGGGATGTGCACCCGTGCGCGGGACTTCTTGATGAGGCTGGATCGCACCGGCGAGCTGACCACAGAACCGCTCCAGGTCGAGGGCGCTGCGCAGCGGCTCGGCATCCCGGAGTCGCGCCTGCTGGAGTCGGCGCGCTGGCTTGATTCCTCCGGCGCGGTCTACGCGGGCGCAGAGGCGGTGAACGCCGCGTTGTCGTCGGCGCTGGGCACCCGATGGCCCTCGCGGCTCTACCGTATTCCCGGAGTTCGCGGGCTGCAGGAGGCGGTATATCGGCGGGTCGCCGATCACCGGCACCGCTTCCCCGGCACCACGCCCTACTGCGAATCGCACCCGCTGTCCTGCTGAGCCGTCGGGGTCAGGGCGCGTCGAAGGCGACTTCGGTCCACGCGGGGTTGTCGTCGCGATGATCGGCGGTGTTGCGGCACTCGCCGTATAGTCGCATGGTGGCGACGTCGGTGCCTGCGCCCTGGCGATGCAACACCGACGTGACGCCGTTCCTCGTGAGTTTGTGACCGAAATGTTCGGCCGTGGTCGGCGCGGGCGCCCAACCGTGGGCGGCCATGGCGGCCGCGACGTCGTCTAGATACTGCCAGTTATCCTGCGGCATAACGAAATTGAGGTAGAGAACCGCTTGGTATGGCGGGTCGTGCGTGTTCTTGCACGACACATAGGCATAGCCCCCCGTGGGTTGTGGCAGGTGGGCGGCGGCGACGATCTGGCGTGCGGCGTCGACCACCTGCGCCGCGGCCTGGTCGTCGGTGAGCGGTTCGGCGACCTGCCTCGGCGCCTCCACGACCGGCTCGTTGACCACCACGAACGCCGCCCCCAGCAGCAGGCACAGCACCATGGCCGCCCACAGCAGCGCGGTAGACGGCCTCGACCGGATCCAGTCAGCCCGGTTCGGCATGGCCCTTCCCCGCGATCCCGCTGATCAAGCGGTCACACACCGCCTCCATCTCGGTGCGTGCCTGGTCGGGATCGGTCGCCCGCGACACGTACAGTGCGGCCTCGTCGAGCGCGCCGAGCAGAACATGGGCTGTCGAGCGCAGCGGTTGGTTCGGGATGGCGCCCTGCTCGATCGCGGCCGCGAGCATCGTCTCGATCACGCCGAGCCCGTACTTCACCCCGACCGCGCGCCAACGCTCCCAGCCCAGCACCGCCGGCGCGTCGATCAACACGATCTGCTGCACATCGGGCGCCGAGCACCCGTCCAGGAACAACCGCGCCCCGACGCGCATCGCTTCCAGCGGATCACCTGGGCTTACGGAGCCGATCTGGCGTCCGATGTCGGCCACCAGCTCGCGCTCCACCTCTTCGTACACCGCGGCGAACAGCTCGGTCTTGTCGGCGAACTGGTGGTAGAGCGCACCTCGGGTGACCCCGGCTGCCTCGACGATGGCCTGCGTCGACACCTCGGAGAAGCCCTTGTCGGCGAACAGTTTTCGGGCGGCACCGATCAGCTGCGCCCGGGTTGCCGCGGTCCGCTCGGCCTGGGTACGGCGCACCTTGGTGGCCGGCTGCCCCGCATCATTGACTTTCATACAGGCTGCACGTAACTTCCGTACTAGGTGTTTGTAAGTTCTTATTCGGAAGGATAGCGAAGATGCCGCAGGTAGCGCTGGAACAGGTCACGATCGGTTACCGCGTGCTGGGTCCGGAGGACTCACCGCATCCGCCCGTCGTATTCGTGCACGGCATCCTGGCCGACAGCAGGCTGTGGGACCGGGTCGCCGACGGCCTCGCCGCTTTGGGGTACCGCTGCTATCTGCCGGATTGGCCGCTGGGCTCGCACACCATCCCCGTGGCGTCCGCGGAGCAGCTGACCCCTGCGGGCGTGGCGGCGATGATCCGCGACTTCATCGTCGCGCTCGGGCTTTCCGACGTGACCCTGGTCGGCAACGACACCGGAGGCGCCCTGTGCCAGGTGGTCGTCGACGCGTATCCAGAGCACATCGGCAGGTTGGTGCTGACCAACTGCGACGCCTTCGACAAGTTTCCGCCGTTCCCGTTCAACCTGGTCTTCGCCGTGCTGCGCGGACCGGTGTCGATCAAGCTGCTGTTCGAGGCGCTGCGGTTGAGGGCGCTGCGCCACTCTCCGCTCGGCTACGGCCTGCTGCTGCGTCCCGATGCGCAACTGACGGCGTCCTGGATCGAACCGGCCCGCACCGACGTGCGCATCCGCAGGGATTTGGCGGCGCTGTTGCGTTCCGTCGCCAAGACCGATCTCGTCGACCTCGCCGCTCGGTTGCCCCGATTCACCAAGCCGGTCGCCGTGGTGTGGGGCCTGCGGGACCGCTCGTTCACGCCTGCGCTGGGCAGGCGCTTGGCCGCCCAGTTCCCGCACTCGACCCTGATCGAGGTTCCCGACGCAAGGACGTTCGTGTCGTTGGACGCCCCGAAAGCCGTCATCGACGCCATCGCGGGAGTGCACGCGGCCAAGCCGCTGACCTGAGCTGGGTGAACCGCCGCTGCCCTGGGTACTCCCCTGCCAGCACGGAGGGTCAGGGAGGGCGCGTGGGTGCACCGGCGGAGTTGAACACGATCACGACGCAAGTACCGTCTCGGCTGGATCGGTTGCCGTGGTCGCGGTTTCACTGGCGCGTGGTGCTCGGGCTCGGCGGGGTGTGGATCCTCGACGGGCTCGAAGTCACCATGGTCGGCAACGTCGCATCCCGGCTGACCGAGGAAGGCAGCGGCATCGAGCTCACCGCCGCTGAAATCGGGATCGCTGCAGCGGTTTACATCACCGGCGCCTGCCTGGGGGCGCTGTTCTTCGGCCAGCTGACCGACCGGTTCGGCCGCAAGAAGTTGTTCATCCTCACGCTCGTGGTGTACCTGACCGCCACGGTGGCAACGGCTTTCGCCTTCGCGCCGTGGTACTTCTATCTGGCCCGATTCTTCACCGGCGCCGGTATCGGCGGCGAATACGCCGCCATCAACTCCGCGATCGATGAACTGATCCCCGCCCGCGTCAGGGGCCGCGTCGACCTGATCATCAACGGCTCCTACTGGCTTGGCGCGGCCGGTGGTGCCGCGGGCGCGCTGGTGCTGTTGAACACGTCGATCTTCCCCGCCGACATCGGCTGGCGGATCGCCTTCGGGCTCGGCGCCGTCTTCGGGCTCGTGGTGCTGGTGGTGCGCCGCAAGGTCCCCGAAAGCCCGCGCTGGCTTTTCATCCACGGCCACGAGGAGGAAGCCGAACGGATCGTCGATGGCATCGAACGCGAAGTGGAGCGCGAGACAAGCCAACCGCTGGAGGACGCCGAGGGCTCGATCACCGTGCGTCAGCGCAAGACGATCTCGTTTCGGGAGATCGCCAAGGTCGCGTTCACGCTCTACCCGAGACGGGCGATCCTCTGCCTTGCCCTGTTCGTCGGGCAGGCGTTCATCTACAACGCGTTCACGTTCAACCTCGGCACCATATTGAGCACCTTCTTCGGTGTCGCCTCCGGCGTCGTCCCGGTGTTCTTCATCGTCTGGGCGCTGAGCAATTTCGCCGGACCGCTGGTGCTCGGGCGCCTGTTCGACACGATCGGACGAAAGCCGATGATCTCCTTCGCCTACATCGGGTCGGGAGCCATCGCGGCGATGCTCGCTTGGCTCTTCGTGGTCGAGGCCGGCGGTGCGTGGATGTTCATCGCGGTGCTGGCGGTCTGTTTCTTCCTGGCGTCCTCGGGTGCCAGCGCGGCGTATCTGACTGTCAGCGAGATCTTTCCGATGGAAACCCGCGCGATGGCGATCGCGTTCTTCTACGCGGTGGGTACGGCGATCGGTGGCATCACCGGACCATTGCTGTTCGGGCAGCTGATCGATTCCGGACAGCGCGGCCTGGTGGCGACAGGCTTCCTGATCGGTGCCGGCGTGATGGCCGTGGCGGGGGTGGTGGAACTGGTGTTGGGTGTCAAAGCCGAAGGCAAGGACCTCGAGTCGCTGGCAGAGCCGCTGACGACGACCGACGAGCAGCCGACTCCGGAATCGGCGGCAGACCCCGACCGGCAGGCACGCGAGGCCCGCATCGCCGCACGTGCGGAACGCCAGCGCGCCGGCCAGTCTCGGTCGCGGCGCTACCGCCCCGGCCCGGCCCCCGGATGGGCCGCCGCCTGGCGCGAGCCGCCGAGCCCCGGCGCGCCGGAGACCGCGCTGGACCACGAGATCGAGTCGATCGCCCGCGCGGTCAGCGAACACGAGCCGATCACGCTGCGTGAGTTGCACCGGGTGGTCGGTGCGCGGTACTGGGGTCCCGGCGAGTTCCGCAAGGCGTTGCGGGAAGCGTTGGCGGAGAATCGGATCGCCCGTCAACATCGTGGCGTCATGGTGCTTCCGGAGCGCGAACAGGCTTCGCGATGACCATGGCATGCCGGGTGTTCGGTCACCAGCCGACCTTCTCGGTCCACGGCGACACGATGCGGTGGTCGTGTGAGCGATGTGGCCAGGCGCCCGGCGCCAAGCAATACCGCACCGCCGAGGAGGCGCGGCGCTATGCCGCGGCGTTCAACAAGCGCGACACCGACGACTTGGGTAAGCGCGCACCGTTGATCGGCCTGCTGCCACTGAGGCTGTGGCGCCGGCTGCGGCGCGAATGATCAGCCTTTGGCGAGCGTGAACTGACAGATGTCGGTATATCCCTCGCGGAACAGCTCCGCGCAGCCGGTCAAGTACTTCATGTACCGGTCGTAGACCTCCCGGGACTGGACAGCGATCGCCTCGTCCTTGCGGGCCTCCAGCGCCTCGGCCCAGATCTCCAGGGTGCGGGCGTAGTGCAGCCGCAGCCGGTGGGCGCGTCTGAGCTCGAAACCGGCCTTGGCGGCGTGCTCCTCGACGACGGTCGGCTTCGGCAGGTCACCGCCGGGGAAGATCTCGTCCATGATGAACTTCGAGAAGCGCAGCAGCTTCATCGTCAACGGCAGCCCGCTCTCGGCGAACTCCTCGTCGGTCGGTTTGATGATGGTGTGCAACAGCATCACGCCGTCATCGGGCAGCACCGAATAGGCCATCTTGAAGAAGTCGTCGTATCGATCGCGACCGAAGTGTTCGAACGCCCCGATGGAGACGATCCGGTCGACCGGCTCGTCGAACTGCTCCCAGCCGCGCAGCAAGACCCGCTTGCTTCGCGAACTGGGTGACTGGGCGAACAACTTCTCCACGTAGGCCTTCTGGTTCTCGCTCAACGTGAGACCGATGACATTGACGTCGTAGCGCTCCAGCGCCCGGTTCAGCGTCGCACCCCAACCGCAGCCGATGTCGAGCAACGTCATCCCCGGCTGCAGGTCCAGCTTGCCCAGCGAGAGGTCGATCTTGGCGATCTGCGCCTCTTCCAGCGTCATGTCGTCGCGTTCGAAGTACGCGCAGCTGTAGGTCTGCGTGCGATCGAGGAAGAGCCGGAAGAACTCATCGGAGAGGTCATAGTGCGACTGCACATCCTCGAAGTGGGGCTTTAGGCCCCCCGCGTCGTTCGTGGTTTCTGGCAAAATCCAACCCTCTGGATATCGGCTCTATTTGATCTGTGAGGCATTCGCGTCGAAGCGGGTGCCTCCCCCGTCGTCTGCGCAGTCTACGCACAGTACTGGGGGCATGCCGAATGCGAAGCAGACGCGATTGTCCGACGACGCCGGCGAACAAATTGCCTCTCGCGTCGATAATGCTAGCGAATGCCCGTGACGTGCACGGACCGCACCCGTTCCCGTGCAGTGGCCACCTCGCCGGGCGCGCGGGAAGATGGCGACATGAAGCTACAGAATGCCGACGAGGTGCTGCGGCGACTGGAGGGCGACCCCGCCGCCGCACGCGTCTATGGCGAACCGCACGAAACCGCCGACGGGACCACCGTGATCCCGGTGGCCAAGCCCGTCGGCGTCTTCGTGATCAAGGACGGCCGGGCGACCTGGAAACCGGCGGTCGACACCACCCGCATCGCGATGCTGGGCATCCTGGTGGGGTTGGCGTCGGCGGTGTTCGCCGGGGTGGCGATGGTGCGTCGGCCCCCGTGGCCGGATCTGTACGGCGACATCGCGCAGCTCCGCTCGTCGTAGCGGCCCTTGTGCCCGCCCGTCCGACACGCCAAGGTGGGATGGCGGCGACGAAGGGAATCCCCACATGGACGGTTCGGTGACGGTGTCGATGGCGGCGCCGGCAGAGCGCATCTGGAATCTGATCGCGGACGTGCGCAATACCGGCAGGTTCTCCCCCGAGGTGATGGAGGCCGAATGGCTCGGCGGCGCCACCGGCCCGGCGCTGGGGGCGCGGTTCCGCGGGCACGTCAAACGCAACGAGATCGGGCCGGTGTACTGGACGACGTGCGAGGTCACCGCCTGCGAACCGGGCCGCGAGTTCGGCTTCGCGGTGCTGCTCGGCGACAAACCCGTCAACAACTGGCACTATCGGCTGACCCCGACCGACGGCGGCACCGACGTCACCGAGTCGTTTCGGCTCAACGACTCGGTGCCGATGAAGCTGTTCTCGGTGCTTGGCGGTCAGCTGCGACGACGGCGCAACATCCGCGACATGCGCAAGACGCTGGAGCGCATCAAGGCTGTGGTCGAATCGCCCGATAGCCCCTGAAAATCTTTGTGCGGCAGCGGCTCTTCTAGAGGCTGCACAGGCGGCGGATCCGATCGCTGAGGACCCGCCGCGACACCGGCGCGTCGGCGGCCAACGCCTCGAACGCGTGCGGGCAGCCGGGGTACACGTGAAGTTCGGTCGGCACCCCGGCGTCGGCAAGCCGAGTCGCGTAGGCGACGTCTTCGGTGCGGAAGATGTCGAGATCGCCGACGTCCAGATAGGTGTCGGGCAGACCGGAGAGGTCCTCGGCCCGGGCGGGCGCGGCATACGGTGACACCGCGTCGGTGCCCGCGTCGGCGCCGAGCAGCGCGCCCCATCCGGTGATGTTGTCGTCGTAGGTCCAGGTCAGGAAGGGCTCGAGCTGCGGGTCCGGGGTCGCGGTGCGGTCGTCGAGCATCGGGTAGATCAACAGTTGCTGCGCGATCGCCGGGCCGCCGCGATCGCGGGCCATCAGACACACCCCCGCTGCCAGCCCACCGCCCGCGCTGTCGCCCATCACCGCGATGCGGGCCGGGTCGACCCCCAGCGTGAAGGCGTTGGCAACCAGCCACTCCAGCGCGGCATAGCAATCGTCCACCGGTGTGGGGTGCGGGTGTTCGGGTGCGACGCGATAGTCGACGACGAGCATCGGCACCCCGGAGGCCGCGACGTAGTCGCGGATGGCCACGTCGTAGAGGGCGCCGATGTGCTCGAGCCCGAAGATCATTCCCCCACCGTGCAGATACAGCGCGGCGCTGCCCGGGCCACCGGACGCGTCGGAGAGGTGATACCAGAGCAGACCGACTGTCGTCCCGTCGGCGGCGGTCAGCGCATGCCGCTGGACCGCCACCCCCGGTGCCGGTGTCCCGGCGGCCGAGACCGCGTCGAACATCCGGTGCCCGTTCACGCGGCGCGCGGCGACATCGCCGACCGGTGGTGGTTCGACCTCGCCGAGCGCCGCGAACAACGGGGCCATCTGCTCGGCCACGGCGGCGTCCATCCGGAGTGCCATTCCTCAGACACTAGCGTGAAGCCATGTGACCGCGACCCGTTTGACCGCCGCCGAGGATCAGCACACCGTCAGCCCGTTCGCCACGATGATCGTCCTGCCGATCGCGGGCCTGGTCGCTGTATTGCACTGTGTGGCAGCAACATCAGCGGAGGGCTACTGGTTCGACGAGGTGTACATGCTGGCCATCGGCCGACAC
Organism: Mycolicibacterium pulveris; assembly: GCF_010725725.1. Classification (NCBI taxonomy): domain Bacteria; kingdom Bacillati; phylum Actinomycetota; class Actinomycetes; order Mycobacteriales; family Mycobacteriaceae; genus Mycobacterium; species Mycolicibacterium pulveris. The sequence continues at coordinate 4,808,057 of NZ_AP022599.1, forward strand.
CACCTCGACTGGGGGTCGGCCGACCAGCCGCCGATCACGCCCGCGCTCGCAGCGCTCATGGACGCGATCGCTCCCGGCTCTGTGCTGGCGCTGCGGGTGCCCGTAATGCTGGCGACCGCCGCCGCCGTGGTGGTCGCCGCGCTCATCGCGCGTGAACTCGGTGGCGATCGTCGAGCACAGGGGGTCACCGCGTTCGCGCAGGCGACCGGTGTGTGGGTCGCCTTGGGCGGGCACTGGCTGACGCCCTACATGCTCGAACCGGTGCAGTGGCTCTTGATGGTCTGGCTGCTCGTCCGGTGGATACGGGTGCGCGACGATCGCCTGCTGCTGGTGTTCGGCGTCGTCGCCGGGGTCGCCGCGTTGACGAAGTTTCAGGTGTTGCTGTTGTGCGCGGTGCTGATCGCGGCGGTCGCCGCGGTCGGCCCCCGCGAGCTGTTGCGCCGCCGGCTGCTGTGGGCGGGTGCCGCCGTCGCGGCACTGCTCGCGGCGCCGACGTTGCTCTGGCAGCACGCCAACGGCTGGCCGCAGCTGAGCATGGGTTCGGTGGTGATCGGCGAGGCCGACGCCCTGTACGGCGGGCGGTTCGGCGTGGCGGTGCAGATGCTGCTCTTCGCGGGGATCATCGGAACGGCGCTGATGGGTTACGGCCTGTGGCGGCTCTGGCGCGAACCGGAACTGCGCGAGTACCGCTTCATCGGCGTCGCGTTCGTCGTGCTGTTCGTGGTGTTCGTCGCCGCTCCGGGCCGGCCTTACTACGTGGCCGGGCTGTACGCCCCGTTGGCGGCTTTCGGGGCGCTGGGACTGCAGCACCGCAGGCAGACGGGTCGCCGCGGGCGTGGGTGGCTGGTGTGGATGGCCGGTGTGTCCAGCGCAGCGCTGGCCGCTGCGGTGCTGGTGTTGTCCGTCACGATCATTCGTGCCGACGCCGGCGAGCAGATCGCCGGCGATACCGCTGCCGCTTACCACGCGTTGCCCGAGGAGCAACGACAGCACACCGTGGTGATCGGGCAGTCCTACATCGTCGCCGCCTACCTCGACGGTTACTCGACTCGCTTCGGGTTGCCGCAGGCCTACAGCACCAACCGCAGCTATGGGTTCTTCCCTCCCCCGCCCGCCGAGTACGACACCGTGCTCTACGTCGGCAGCGACGACGACGAGATCTCCTCGTATTTCGCGCAGAGCCGGCCGATCGCCGACGTAGGCGACGACATGCAGGCCTACCTGCTGACCGGGCAACGCCGATCCTGGGAGCAGATCTGGCCGCGGATGCGCACGTTGACCGTCGGCTGAAACCGCTTCGCCGCGGGTCTCGGTTTGGTAGAACCAGTTTGAGCCTGCCGCCGCGTGCCGAAGGAGTCGTGCGTAATGGGTCAATGGTCGCGCGAGGAGATCGAAGAGGCGTTTCACCGCTACGAGCAGGCGGTGGTCGAAATCGGCGACACCTGGGACTGGTCGTCCTACGCCGATCAGTTCACCGAAGACGCCACCTACGTCGAGCATGCCATGGGCAACATGACTGGGCGCGAACCGATCCGGGAGTGGATCGTCTCCACGATGAACATGTTTCCGGGCAGCGAGATGCCGCACTATCCGGTCGAGTGGTACTCGATCGATACCGACAAGGGCTGGGTCATCAGCAAGGTGATGAACCGCATGAAGGATCCCGGCGACGGCAGCATCCACGAGACGCCCGTCATCACCGTGCTCAAATATGCCGGGGACGGCAAGTGGAGCTACGAGGAAGACGCCTACAACCCAATGAACTTTCTGGTGATGGTGCAGGGGTACATCAAGCGTTGCCATGATCTCGGAACCATCTCCGACGACGCCCGCACGTTCGCCAAGAACATGAACTGGGAACTGGGCTAACGGATTACGAAGTCGGCCGGATCCGGTTCGCGGGTCCAGGTCCAGTAGTCGACGAGCCGCCACGGGCTCAGCGTGTGCACCTCGCCGAAACTGTTCTTGAAATAGGAGTGCTTGATCGTCGGTTGTGACCAGACCAGCGTGCGCATCTCGGCCTGACTGCGTTCGTGCCAGTCCCTCGTCTTTTCGACTGTGGGCTCCATCGTCGTATGATCGCCGTCAATCAACAGTTCCAAACACTGTGTGATGTAGCGCATCTGGCATTCCGAGTGAAAGATGAGGCTGCCGCCGCTCGCCAACCAGGTGCCGGGGCCGTTCATGCAGAAGAAGTTCGGGTAGCCGGGAATGGTGATACCCAGATAGGCCGCAGGTCGCTCCCCCCAACGCTCGCTGAGGATCTCACCGCCGCGCCCGCGAATGGTCATGGGCCACAACAGCTTGGTGTGCGCGAATCCGGTGGCGTAGATGATGACGTCGGCCGGATACCGAGTTCCGTCCTCGGTGACGACGGCGTCGGTCTCGATGTGGTCGATCCCGGCCCGGACGAGGTCGACGTTTTCGCGCGTCAGAGTCTTCAGCCAGCTGCCGTTGTCCTGCAAGGTGCGCTTACCGGTCGGCGGGTAGTCCGGCACCACCTTGGCCAACAGCTCGGGATCGTCGCCGACCTGGCTTTTGATCCACTCGGTGAACATGATGCGGGCGCCTTCGCTGACCTCGTTGACCGCCTTCTGCTGGTCCGGGTAGTCCGGATCGACGCGTGCCACGTCGAACCCCTTGTCGCACCACGGCCAGAACAGCAGGAAGCGATACCAGCGGCCATAGAACGGCAGATGCCGCAGCGCCCATCGCACGCCCGGGCCGACTTCGTCGTGGTAATCCATGTTCGGAAACATCCACTGTGCGGTGCGTTGAAAGACGGTGAGGTGCCCGACATCCGGTGCGATCGTGGGCGCGATCTGAAAGCCGCTGGCCCCCGCGCCGATCATCGCGACCCGCTTGCCGTGAAGGTCGACGGTGTGGTCCCACGCGCTGGAATGGAACGTCGGGCCTGCGAACTCGTGCTGTCCGTCGATCGTCGGTATGTGTGGCCGGTCGAGCTGCCCGACCGCGCTGATCACCGCACGCGCCGTCAGTTCGGTGGTCTTTCCGTTGCGGTCGCGGGCACGAACCGTCCAGGTGGCGGTGGCGTCGTCCCAGGATGCCTCGGTGACCTCGGTCTTCCACAGCACGTGGCGACGGACGTCGTACTTGTCCATCACGCGCTCGAAATACGCTTGCAGCTCGGGCTGTTCGGCGAAGAAATGGGCCCACTGATCGGTCGGCTCGAAGCTGTAGCAGTAAAAGTGGTTGGGCACGTCCACCCGCGCGCCCGGGTATGTGTTCTGATACCACGTGCCACCGACGCCGGCGTTCTTCTCGACGATGGTGAACGGGATGCCCGCCTGTTTGAGCCGGATCCCCGCCAGCAGGCCCGATTCGCCGCAGCCGATGACCACGACGGGGAAGTCGGCGGCATCGCCCTTGACGGCGGAGCGGGCGGCCCGGCTGTCTCTGCCGTCGAGCTCCATCTCCTCGAGCAGCATCGGCACATACTCGTCGGGCACGGGCTCACACACCAGCCACTGCATCATCTCGTGTAGCAGATCAGCCCCGACCGGCTCCGGCTCCGGGCAGCCCCGGTCGCGGTAGTCGGCGATGAGCTCCAGCGCGAGCTTGCGTGCGGCGGCCTTGTCCTCCTCGGACATGAAGCCCTGCACCTCGTTGAGGAACAACCCGGCGGGCTTGAGGTCGCCCCGGATGATGCTCGGATCGCCCGACATGTGCACGCACGACAGCAGCAGCGTGGGAATGCTGACGTCCAGCAGCGCCTGGGCGATTTCCTCGTCCGTCGTTGTGAATGGTTGTCCGGCATGTGGGTTGCGCACCTCCCCTTTCTAGCGCGAGAAGACGTGAAAACCCCCGAAATGGTCCACTTTTAGGGGGTTTCACGTCTGCTCGGCGGAGGGCGGTTACGCTGGCGAGGGTGGGAATCGTGACCCGGGTGAACGGCGCCGCACCGCCCGAGGTGCCGCTGGCCGATATCGACTTGGGGTCATGGGAGTTCTGGGGTGTCGACGACGACGTCCGCGACGGTGCGTTCGCCACGCTGCGCCGTGAGGCACCGGTGTCCTTCCACGAGGCCTATGTCGAGAACGCCGAGGACGAGGTCGCCGGTCATTGGGCGCTGACCCGCTACGACGATGTCTTCCACGCCAGCCGCCACCCCGAGATCTTCAGCTCGGCGCTGGGCATCACGGTCGGCGACCAGAACCCGGAACTGAACGAGTATTTCGGCTCGATGATCGCGATGGACGATCCGCGGCACGGCAGGCTGCGCAACATCGTGCGCAGCGCGTTCACGCCGCGGGTGTTGGCGATGGTCGAGGACTCCGTGCGCGACCGCGCCCGGCGGCTGGTCCAGGAGATGGTGGCGGCCCACCCCGACGGCAAGGGCGAACTGGTCACCGAGCTGGCCGGACCGCTGCCTCTGCAGATCATCTGCGACATGATGGGCATCCCCGAGCAGGATCACCAGCAGATCTTCCACTGGACCAACGTGATCCTCGGCTTCGGCGACCCCGACATCGCCACGGACTTCGACGAGTTCGCCCGCGTCGCGATGGACATCGGCGCGTACGCCAAGGCGATGGCAGACGACCGGCGCGCCCGGCCCGGCGAGGATCTCACCACGAGCCTGGTGCAGGCGGAACTCGACGGCGAAGCGCTGACCTCCGCAGAGATCGCGTCGTTCTTCATCCTGCTGGTCGTCGCCGGGAACGAGACCACACGCAACGCCATCAGCCACGGGGTGCTCGCGCTGAGCCGCTACCCGGAACAGCGCGACGAGTGGTGGCGCGACTACCACGAGGTGGCGCCGACGGCGGTCGAGGAGATCGTGCGGTGGGCATCGCCGGTGGCCTACATGCGCCGCACCGCCACCCGCGACACCGAGGTGCGCGGCGTGCGGATCGCCGCCGGGGACAAGGTGACGCTCTGGTACGGGTCGGCCAACCGTGACGAATCGAAGTTCGTCGACCCGTGGCGCTTCGACGTCCGCCGCCACCCCAACCCCCACGTCGGCTTCGGCGGCGGCGGTGCCCACTTCTGCCTGGGCGCCAACCTCGCCCGCCGCGAGATCACCGTGGCCTTCGAAGAACTGCACGCCCACTTGCCGGACATCACCGCCATCGAAGAACCCGACCGGCTGCATTCGGCGTTCATCCACGGCATCAAGAGGCTGCCGGTGGCCTGGACGCCGCCACGCTGAACTACCGCGCGCCCACGATGTTGGCGAGCGCGGCGATGGGCGTGTCGTCCAGATGCTGACACAGCTCCAACGGGTTCTCGAAAACCCGTGCAGCGCCCGCGTTTTCCAGCTCGGCCTGGGACGTTCCCCCGCTGAGCAGCGCGACGGTCTCCACGCCGGCGCGCCGGGAGGCCACGACGTCCCACACCGCGTCGCCGACGAACACGGCGTGCGCGGCGGGTACCCCGGCCCGATCCAGCGCGGCCTCGACGATGTCCGGTTCGGGTTTGGCCGTCGCCACGTCCGCCGACGACGTCACCGCCGACACCAGATGGTCGCAGTCGAGCACCTCGCGCAGGATGGACAGCTCGTCCTCGGGCGCGGAGGTCGCGAGCACGATCCGCAGATCCAACTGGTGGACGACCTCCAGCAGTTCGCGGGCACCGGGCAGGCGCCGCAACTCCGGCGTCATCTCCTTGTAGTAGCGCGAATGCAGGTCTTTGACGCGTTCGCGGGTCTTCTCGTCGGCTTTGTCGGCCAGCGTGGCGACGAGCGTGGTGCCGTCCATGCCGATCGAGCGGTGGATGCGCCACGCTTCGACGGGGATGCCCACCTCGGCGAACGCCCGGCTCCACGCGTGCACGTGCAGATAGTTCGAATCGACGAGCGTGCCGTCGATGTCGAACAGCACGGCGGGCGGAGCGCTGCGGCTACGGCTCACGACGATCGGGCTCACGACGATCGGCTGTCTTCGTCTTCGGATCGATGGTGTCGGCGTGTTCGCGGCGGGCGTCGAGATCCTGACGCGAGGCGGCGGCCGCGTCGCGGTGCGTTGTCGCGGTGTCTGCCAGCCGGGCGGCTTCGGCCGCCTTCGCCTCGGCGTCGGCCTGCGCGGCGCGCGCCTTGGCCTCGGTCTCCTGGGCAAGCGCCTCGCGCTTTTCCACCCGGTGTGACTCGTGGTCCACCTCCTCGCGGATGCGTTCGGCGTGCACGTGCCGCTTACGGTTGCGCGACTGCATCGCGACGTAGGCCAGCACGGCGAGCACGACGATCACCGCGATCGCCACGATGACCCAAATGACGGTGTTATCCATCTCGGCTCCTTCGTTCGGTCGGGCCCCATGACTGACGGACCCGCTAATAACGCGGATGCCCGAGACGGGGGCCGCTAAACCGGCTGGAACCGAAATCGCAGGTCAGCGCCTGCTCATTTGACGATCAAGGTGCCCGTCATCGACGGGTGATACACGCAGTAGAACGCGTACTCGCCGGGCTCGGTCGGCGTAGTCAAGGTGGCCTGCTGGCCCCCGTCGACGTGGACATCAAAGGCACCCTCGGTCCGCGACGTCACCGAATGCTCGACGGAGTCGTCGTTGGTCACGCTGATCTGGGTGCCCGGAGCGACGGTGATGGCGTCGCCGAAACTCATGTCGGCGATGGTGAGCGTCGCGGCTTGGGTGTCCGCCGGCGCGGTGGTGGTCGGCGTCGTGGTCGCAGTGCCCGTCGCGGTGGCCGTACCGGTGGCGTCGTCCTCGGTGGTGCTCGATTGGGTGCAGCCCATGGCGACGGCGAGGCACAGCGCGGTGCAGAACAGCAAGACCTTTTTCATGGTGTCCCCTTACGTTGGCGGCTGCCAAGGACACGAGTATCGAACGGCGCGGGTTCGCCCCGACGGTGTTCGGCGATATCGCTACAGCGTCGCGGTGATCGGACCCATCGGCTGACAGACCGACTGCGGCGGGTTGCCGACGTTGGCGCAGCCGCGGCCGGTGGACACATACGTCGCGCCGGGCTGATACGACCCGTAGTACACCCGAGCCGGCAGGTTTCCGTTGTTCGATTGGCACTGGCCGGGGCCCGTCGCGCCCTCCAGCTGCACGCAGGCCACCGTCGAGAACACGGTGGCCCGGCCGCAGGCCCCGGGTTCCATCGTCGCGGTGACCATGGCGGTGCCGGACACGTCGACGACGTAGGGTGCCGACAACCGGTAGTCGCACACGGACGCATCCTGCTGCGCACCGGCCACCGCGCCCGTCGCGCCCAGCAGGGTGAGCGAGGCGGCGACGACCATCAACGGCCTGATCATCCTTGGATGGTAGATCACCCGTTCCTCGCGAGCAGGCACTCGCGGCGGCCCACCGTGATTGTGCAGTTTCATACGCGGGTCACGGCGTGTCCCGTATGAAACCGCACAGCCGAGACCCACGACTAAACCAGGTAGCGGGTGAACCAGTCCTGCACCCGCTGCCACGCGTCGGCGGCCGCGGCGGCGTTGTAGCGCTTGCCGGTGTCGTTGAAGAACGCGTGGTTGGCGTCGGGCTCGGTGACCAGTTCGAACTGCATTCCCGCCTTCTCCAGCGCTGCGCGGGCGACCGGCTCGGTGGCGTTGACCCGCTCATCCTGCGCCGCGTAGATCCCCAGCACCGCAACGTCTTTGGACTTGGCGAAGTCCACATTCTGCGGGGTGGGGCCATAGAACGGGACGGCCGCAGAAAGCCGCGGTTCCCCGGCGTTCAGCAGCCGCCACACCATCGCGCCACCCAGGCAGAAGCCGACGGCGGCGAGCTTTCGATCGGGCACGCGGCGGCTGAGCTCGTCGATTCCGGATCGCATGTCGGCGACGGCGTCCCTGGGCGGGATCTTGCTGAGCGCCGCGGTGGCCTCCGCCGGATCGGCGAAGGCGCCCGTTCCGCCCTGCCCGGACAGCAGATCGATCGCCAGCGCGGAGTAGCCGATGCCCGCGAAGCGGCCGGTCACCGACCGGATGTGGTCGTTGAGCCCCTTGTTCTCGTGGATGACCAGCACGGCGCCGCGTGGCTCCGACGCCTCCGCCCACGCCCCCTGCAGCTCGCCGCGCGGCCCAGCCCAGGTGATGGGGGTCGTCTCCACCGCGGTCTGCGCACCCGGCGGGCCGTCTCCCGGCGCCGTTTCGCTCGGGCTGGCGGGGTTCTCCTCGGGCTGCCGGTTGTCGCTGCACCCGGCGATCAGGGCCGTCGCCGCGGCGGTCCCGACACCGAGCAGCGCAAGCCTGCGCAGGGCCTCGCGTCTGGACAGCAACCCGTCGACGTGGTCGATGGCAATTTCCTCGGCGATGTAGCGCTGAAGTGGTGTCATCTTCGCGAGTATGCCTCGGTCGGCCGATCATGCCAGCTCATCGCACAAAATAGACAGAATCGAAAATCTGTTCACAGTTTTCATTGACAGGCTAATTTCCGCGGGGTTCTATGACGGGGTGACCTACGACACGATCATCCGCAACGGGCGCTGGTTCGACGGCACCGGCGCCCCGTCCGCGGTCCGCAACATCGGCATCCGCAACGGCCACATCACGGCGATCACCGACGATGAGCTCGATGCGGCCGACTGCCCGGACGTCATCGACGCCTGCGGCAAGTGGGTGCTGCCCGGCATGCTCGACATCCACACCCATTACGACGTCGAGGTGCTCGACGGCCCGTCGCTCACCGAATCGCTGCGGCACGGGGTGACCACGGTGATGCTCGGCTCCTGCTCGTTGTCCACCGTCCATGTCGACGGGACCGACGCCGGCGACATCTTCGGTCGCGTCGAGGCCATTCCGCGCGATCACGTCATCGACGCGGTCGAGCGCAACAAGACGTGGACCAACTGCGAGGAGTACATCGAGGCGTTGGAGGCACGGCCCCTCGGCCCCAACATCGCCGCGTTCATCGGGCACTCCGACATGCGTGCGGCCACCATGGGCCTTGACCGCGCCACCCGCAAGGACGTGCGCCCCACCCGCAGCGAGCAGGCCCAGATGGAGCGGTGGCTCTCGGCGGCGCTGAAGGCGGGCTTCGTCGGAATGTCCTCGCAGCAACTGCTTTTCGACAAACTCGACGGCGAGGTCTGCCGGTCGCGGACGCTGCCGTCCACCTATGCCAAGCCCCGCGAACTGCGCAGGCTCAAGGCGCTGCTGCGGCGCACGGGCCGGGTGCTGCAGTCCGGCCCCGACATTCAGAACCCGCTGAACCTGCTGTCCCAACTGGCGCAGTCGCTGGGCGTGTTCCGCAACCCGCTCAAGACCAGCCTGCTCTCGGCGGCCGACGTGAAGTCCAACCCGTACAGCATTCACGCCCTTGGCCCGGCCGCCCGGTTGGTCAACAAACTCGGCGGGAACTTTCGCTGGCAGCATCTGCCGGTGCCGTTCGAGGTCTACGCCGACGGCATCGATCTGGTGGTCTTCGAGGAGTTCGGCGCGGGCGCCGCGGCGCTGCACCTGCGCGACGAGGTCGAGCGCAACGAACTGTTCCGCGACGAGGCCTACCGGCGCCGGTTCCGCAAGGATTACGAGAACAAGCTCGGCATCCGGGTGTGGCAGCGCGACTTCTTCGACGCCGAGATCGTCGCCTGCCCCGATGCGTCGATCGTCGGCAAGTCGTTCGGGCAGGTCGGGCAGGACCGCGGCGGGCTGCACCCCGTCGACGCGTTCCTCGACCTGGTGCTCGAACACGGTCGCGCGCTGCGTTGGCGCACCACCATCTCCAACCACCGGCCCGAGGTGCTCAAGAAGCTCGCGCGCGACGGCGGCATCCAGATGGGTTTCTCCGACGCCGGCGCGCACCTGCGCAACATGGCCTTCTACAACATGGGCCTGCGGTTCCTGCGCCACGTCCACGACGCCGAGCGCGCCGGCCGGCCGTTCCTGACCATCGAGCAGGCCGTGCACCGGCTCACCGGCGACCTCGCCGACTGGTATCGCCTCGACGCGGGGCATCTGCGCATCGGCGACCGGGCCGATCTCGTGATCATCGACCCGGCCCGGCTCGACGACTCGCTGGATGCCTACGCCGAGGACGCGGTCGCGCAGTACGGCGGGCTGTCGCGGATGGTCAACCGCAACGACGACACCGTGGCCGCCGTCTACGTCGGCGGGCGGGCGGTCTTCGTCGGCGGCCGGCCCACCGAGCTCGTCGGCAGGCAGCGCACCGGCCGGTTCTTGCGCGCAGCGCACAAGGCGCCCGCGATCTCCGCGCAGGAAGGTGAGTTAACCAGTGTCAGTTGAAGATACGGTTCTGGGGATGTGGAAGGCGCTGTCCGCGCGTGACTGGGAGCAGGTGAAGACGTTCCTCTCCGACGACTGTATCTACCTCGACATGCCCGTCGGCCCGGCCGCGGCCGCGCGCGGGCCCGAGGACATCGTCAAGCGGCTGAAGATCGGGCTGGAGCCGCTGGCGTCCTACGAGAACTTCACCGGGCTGCTGGTCGACAACGGCACCGACGCGATGTACGAGCACAGCGAGGAATGGCACTGGCCCACAGGAGAATCCGCGGTGCTGAAGTTCGTCTCGGTGCACAAGGTGGTCGACGGCAAGATCACGCTGTGGAAGGACTACTGGGACATGGGCGCGCTGGCCAACAACGCCCCGCCGACCTGGATGGAGGACTTCGCGAACGCGGACATGAGCTGGGTGTTTGATGCGACGGGCTTGGTGTGACGCCCCGCGGGCGGTTTGATTTCGACGGCAGGCGGTAAATCCTTCAGGTCGGCGAGGGTCGGGTGAAGGAGAGGCGACGTGCGGACGCCTGCGGCGCTGTCCCGCTGGGCCGGGCGCGCGCGACGTGCACTGGCCCAGCGCAACCTCGACCGCGACAACCTGCTGATGCTCGGCAAGTCGGTGCTGGCGGGCACGGTCGCCTGGCTGCTGGCCTCGCAGGTGTTCGACGCCACCCACGCCACGTTCGCGCCGTTCTCCGCGGTGCTGCTCATGCAGATCACGATCGCCGACTCGGTGCAGATGGCGATCCGCTACACCGCCGCCGTCGTCGTCGGTGTCTGCCTCGCCGGGGCGATCGTGCTGCCATGGGGCGCACAGCCGTGGCTGTTTCCGGTCATTCTGCTGCTCGCCCTGGGCCTCGGTCGTTGGCATCGGCTCGGCAGCCAGGGCATCAACGTGACGGTCGCGGCGATCTTCGCCTACGGCGCGTTCGCGATGCCCGACCCGGGGATCTCGCCGTCGTCGCAGCTGCCCGAGATCGCGGGAATGGTGGTGCTGGGCGCCTCCGTCGCCGTGACCATCAACCTTCTGGTGGCGCCGCCGTTGCGGTACCGCAGCGCCGGATACGCCGTCGAGGCGTTCAGCGACTCGCTGTCAGACCTGCTGACCGACGTCGTCGAGGGCTTGGAGAGCGGGACGCTCGACGCCGACGCCGCGACCGAATGGCGGCGGTATGCCAACGACATCCTGCGGCTGGCCGTGCAGGTGCGGGCCACCGTGGATCATGCGGACCAGACCTCGAAGTTCAACCCGCGCCGGTTGCTGGTGCGTGAGCACCGGAGCTTCGACGGATATCGGGTGACGATCCAGGCTGCGGATCGGATCACCGGGCAGGTGCGCTCGGTCACCAGCGGGCTGAGCCGGCTGGCCGAGCGTGACCCCGGCGATCCGCAGCCGCGCTACGGCGGGTTCGTGCGTCACTTGGCGACGGTGCTGTCCGCGGTGCGCGACGCCGTCGCCGCGATGGGCGCCATCCACTCGATCGCGGATCTCACCGACGGCGAACCGCTGGCGCACGCGGCCGGCTCCTGTCGGGCCGCGCTGGACAACCTCGCCTCCCACGCCCGAGGTAAGCAACTCGACCAGCCCACCCAATGGTCGGTGTACGGCGGTCTGTACACCGACGCCCAGCGGCTGTGCGACGAGATCGGCTGGGCGCGTGACGGGCTCAACGACGTCGCCGAGGACGTGCGCAGAAGCGCCCGCCCCGCGCGCAGTTGAACTCACACGCTCCAGGCCAGCCGGAACTTGTCGGCGAGTTCCTCGGGTGCCATGTCGCCGTAGGTGGCCTGCTCGTAGCGACGGACCGCGACGGTGGCGTCAACGGCCTCGTCCCCGAGGATCGAACGCAGCAACGACGACCGGTCCAGCCGCTCGATCGCCTCGCCGTGATCCTGCGAGAGCAGCGTGATGCCGGCCTGTGCGCGTTGCGCGTCGGTCATGGTGGCCGGCCCGACGGTCGTCTCCTGCCCCAGCGACAGCTTGCGCTCGATGCCGTCGAGCGCCAACCCCAGGATGGTGGCGGTCGCGAAATAGGGGTTGGCCGACGGGTCGATCACCTTCACCTCGACGTTCGCGCCGCACGGATTGCTCGGCCCGCCGATGAGGAAACGCACCGCGGCCTCTCGGTTCTCGGTGCCCCAGCAGACGTATGCCCCCGACCAGCGTCCCGGCTTGAGCCGCATGCCGGACAGCACCGAGCCGCACAGCACCCCCTGCGCCTCCGGCAGCCCGGCGATCAGCCCGGCGATCGCCGACTGGCCTTCCGGCGTCATCGAGCCGATACCGTCGCCACCGGAGAACAGCGGGGTCTCTCCGCGTGTGAGCGAAAAGTGTTGATGCGAGCCCGATCCCACGCTGTCTGCGAACGGCACCGGCGACAGGCTGACCCGCAGCCCATGCTGGCGGGCCACACGGCCGATGATGATGCGCATCAGCACAAGTTGGTCGGCCGCGGCCACCGGCGGCACCGGGGACAGCGAGATCTCGAACTGGTTGCGCCCGTACTCGGGGTGGAACTGCTCGATCGAAACCCCTGATCCGGCAGCGGCATTGGTGACGTCACGGACGAAGCCTTCGAATTCCAGCACGCCGGCCAGGCCGTACTGGGCCCACAGGTGCGACGGCAGCGGCGTGCCGTCCGCAGCCACGAGCACGAACTCCATCTCGTGCCCGACGACCGCGTCGATGCCCGCCTCGGTCATCCGCTCGACCACCCTGCTGAGCGCGCCGCGGCTGCAGTAGGGATCGGGCGAACCGTCCTGGTTGAAGAAAGCCCCAGGCGCCCAGGCCAATCCGTCGCCGAGGATGCGCAGCGCGCCGAGGTCGATACGGATCCGCTGGTCCCCCACCACACCGATCGCGTCGCCGAAGACGATGCCGGTCTGGTCGATGGCGAACACATGCCACACCGGGCTGGCGCCCAGGCCGGGATCGGCGAAGGCGCTCATCCGGCGCAGCGGAACGGTCTTGGCGAGCGTGAGCCCCGCCGGGTTGACGACCGTGCCGATCAGCGTGGTGACCCCGTCGGCCTCGAGCTGAGCGATCGCCGCGGCGGCGAGCGGTTTGGCGGCGCGCGATGTCATGGGGGCAATTGTGCGGGCTCGCGCGGGTGATTAGAGCGTGATCTTGCAGCTTTGGCCGATGTCGAGGGTGCGCAGCATCCGGCCCATGCCCAACCACATCGCGCAGGACAGCGCGAGATCGGTGAGCAGTTCATCGTCGAAGTGCGCGCGGCACCGCGCCCAGAAGTCCTCGTCGTCGCGCAGGCCGGTGTGGTCGGAGGCGAATCGCTCGGCGAACTCCGCGGCGAGGCGTTCCTGCGCGCTGTAGCCCGGCCACGTCCGCCATTGCGCGGCGTGATCGTAGAGATCCTCGTCGACGCCGGCCGCCGTACCCTGCGAATCGCGGGTGTTCTGGCACACCACGCATTCGTTGGCCAACGCAATGACCATCCTGGCCAACTCACGCACGCGCAGCGGCAGCCGGTTCTTGGTGTAGACGGCGTTGGTGAAGCCGGCCATCGCGGTCCCGATGTCGGGCGACTTGACCAGCCAGGCCGCCGCGTCGTCGTCGGCGAAATCTCCTATTCGGCTCATGGCCGAATCGTACGCTGGCGACCGCAAAGTTGGAACACGTTCTAATATGCGGGATGAAGGCCGGCAATCATGTGGCGGCCGCGGTCATCTCGGCGCGCTCGTTAGGTGAGCTAGGAAAGTTACAGCGGTCGCCGGGCAGGGTTGCCGGAAGGGCGCGGGCGAAAACGCGGGCCCGCGATCAGGAGCGTCTGATCGTTACAAGCTGGTCGGTGGCCGCGAGACGCACTGTGCCGCGTAGAGCTCGTCGCCCAGCTTGTCCATCAACTGCAGCTGGGTCTCGAGGTAGTCGATGTGGTCCTCTTCGCTGGCCAGGATCTTCTCCAGCAGGTTCGCGGTCGTGGCGTCTTCCTTCTCGCGGCACATGATGATGCCGGGCTTCAACCGCGCCATCACCTCGTACTCGATCGCCAGGTCGGCTTCGAATTGTTCACGCAGATTCTGGCCAATTCGCAGGGAGAACAACCGCTGGTAATTCGGCAACCCGTCCAGCATGAGAATTCGGTCGGTGATTTCCTCCGCATGATTCATTTCGTCGAATGATTCTTTGCGGGTGTACTCGGCGAGCTCCGTGAAGCCCCAATTCGCCTGCATCTTCGAATGCAGGAAATACTGGTTGATGGCTGTGAGTTCGCTTGTCAATTGCTCGTTGAGCAATTTCAGAACGTCCGGGTCGCCTTGCATCGTGGCTCCTTGGCACCTTGAGGGCTGATCAAGTGTCGCTGACGGTCGTGCGCCACCCAATCTAGTGCACAAGCGGGCCGCTAGACAGCCTTTGAGCTTGTGGGACGCGGTATTTCGGCGTTTCGGCGAGCGATTGGCATGCCGCGGAGCGCCGAGGCGGTACCAACTCTGGACTGCCTAGGCTAAGTAAGGCTAGACTGTGCTAACCTCTTCGCGGCACGTCGAACAGGCAGGAAAACAGATGAGTGAGAATAATTTGCACTCGCTTATTCTCGCCTGCGATTTCCGTGTCGATGACGTCGAACGCATGTGGGGCTGGCTGAAAAAGCATCGTGACGGATTGGCCTCGATAGGCGCCCACCACGTCGTGCTATACACCTCGATCTGGGAGCCGCGACGAGTATTGGTCACGATCGGAATTCGACGGGCCGGCTCCATCCGTGAGGTTTTGCGGTCCCCAGCGATATTCGAGTGGTTCGACATTTCCGGCGTCGACGACATCCCGCCCATTTTTGGCGGCGAAGTGGTGGAGAAGATCGACCTCTACCCGCCGTCCCCCGAAGATCACGTCGGGCGCGTGGTGGTCGGTGTCATGTCGTCGGTCCACGACGTCGGCGCGCTGATGGTGAAGGTGCACGACGGGCTGGACCGGTTCAAGCGCGGAGGGGTCCGCAAGATCTGGGTCTATCGGGCGCTCGACGACGGGCACGAGGTGCTGATCCTGCAGGAGATCGAGGACGAGGTCGCCGCCCGGCAGTGGCTCGACCACCCCGACGCCGCCGCCGAATGGATGTGCCAGGCGGGTTTCGGCCCCTACCCCACCCAGTTCGTAGGCAGGTTCGCCCACATCATGAGCATCGACGAGCGAAGCGGTTAGGGGCGCCGGTGTTTGTCTGTCTGTGCATGGGAATCACGAGCAACGACGTCGACGAGGTCGTCGGCAACGGAGCGACCACGTCCAAGCAGATCGCCGAGGCGTGCGGTGCCGGTGGCGACTGCGGGCGCTGCCGACGCACCCTGCGCGCGATCATCGCGGCCCACCATGAGGTCAACGGCTGTCCCAAGGCCGTCAACCACTAGCTCAGTACCCGTGCCTCAACGCGCGGCGATGTCCAGCACCACCACCCGCCACGCGGTCGCACAGCCCTCGGGGTCTGCGGCCACCCGCCCGCCGAGTTCGGCGTCGAACGCCGCGCGAATGCGGTCGCGGGCCGTCGCGTCGCGGTCGGAATCCAACGCGGCCCACAACGACTCCCCGAACGCCGCCCGGAACGACCTCACGACGGCGTCCACGTAGCTGTCCAGCTCGCCGTCGCGTTGGTAGGCCAGGAAATACGGATCCGCTGCCGAGCGCAGTTCGGCGCGGCGCAGATCCATGCGTGCCCGCAGCCGCGGGTCGTCGAACGGTGCGACGAACTCGGCCAGCGTGCGATTCCAGGTGGGGATGGTCATGCGCTGGTATTCGGCCGCGCGCACCACGCCGGCCTCGACCAGCGCGCGCAGACCGTCGTTGGCGGCGTTCATCACTCCCTCCGCACCGCTGGTGCCGTCGTCGTCGTTGGCGCCGCCGAGCACGATCAGCCGGCCCGACGTGCGGAGTTCGGCCGCGCGGTGCTGCAGGAATTGCCGCCAGTCCTGGGCGGACTGCTGCTGCAGCGTGAGCCGGACGGCGCCGGTGGCGAACGGCGTGTAGATGTGGTCGGGAATGGCCGCGTCGACCCGGCTCAGCCAGTGCACCGCGATCGAGGACCAGCCCAGCGACAGGTACCCGTCGGGAAACAGCCGCTCATAGAACGAGCGCCCCGCGGCATAGGCGAACACATCCGGGACGCGCAGATAGCTCCGCGGTGCGGACTGCAAAAGCTCGAACAATGCCGAGAAGTCGTTGCCGGGAATGTCGGTGTGCACCACCATCACCGGGCCCGATTCGGCGCGAGCGGTCAACGCGCGCCGAATCGGCTCGAGCGAGTTGCCCCCGCCGGCCGCGCCGAAATCGGCGATCACGAACGGCAGCCCGTCCGCGGCCGGCGCGACCTCAGCGGCGGCCTGTTCGAACCAGTCCAGGGCCTGTTCGCCGAAGACATGCTGGGCCGCGGAGTGTGCGGTGTAGAAGCCGCGGCCCTCCATCCGGCCACTGACTGCGCGGTCGCCGGCCATCCGGGATCACTGGGCCGCGCGGCGGCCGGTGAAATCGGCCAGCGCCTCGGCGTTGGCCGCGCCGCCCATCAACACCGCGAAGTGCTCGATCTCTCGGGCCGTCGCGGCGGCGATCTCGGCGCGGGTCGGCGCGACGATCGTCTGTTTGACCGCCATCAGGCTCGAAATCGGTTTGTCGGCAAGGATATTGGCGTGCCGACGGGCCTGCGGCATCAGGTCGTCGGGTTCGCACACCATCCACGCCAACCCCATCCGTTGTGCCTGCTCGGCGTCCACCCACTCCGATGACATGAGCAGCCACGCGGCGTTCTGCCGCCCCATCAGCCGTGGCAACAGATACGACGACGCCGCCTCCGGAGCCACCCCGAGGCTGGTGAACGGTGTCTTCAACCGCGCGGTCGAGGACATGAACACCAGGTCGGCATAGCCGAGAATCGTTGCGCCGATACCGACTCCGACACCGTTGACAGCGCAGATCAGCGGCTTGGGAAGGTCGGTGAGCGCGTCGATCATCGTCGAGAAGTGGCTGCCCTGCTCGTTGAAGGCCGGGTCGGTGATGCGGCGCTGCATCTCGTTGAGGTCGTTGCCCGCGCTGAACGCCCGGCCCGCGCCGGTCAGCAGCACCACGGCCACCTCCGGATCGTCGGCGGCGTCACGTAACGCGGTCGCGGTGGCGTGATACAGCTCTTCGTTGAAGGCGTTGAGGACCTCGGGCCGGTTCAAGGTGAGGGTGCGCACCCGGTTCTCGTCGCTGATCTGCAGGGGCATCGGTTGCTCGTCGGTCACCGGTCGACTGTACGACGCAGCGGATTGATGGCGAACGGGGTGCGATAGACGTAGCGGCTCGTCGGCACGGTGTCGACGTCACGGTTGGCGCCGAACGCCGCCGTACTGGCCACCATCCGCTCCATCCGGTCCCGCAGATCGTCGTCGTCGGCCGCGCCGAAGAACGCGCGCAGGTCCGAGATGGCTTCTGCGGGGAACAGTTCCTCGACGATGGCGGCCAGTGTCGGCGCGTCCGGCGTCAGCGCGCGCACGACGGCGTTCTGGGTGTAGCCGAACGTCGCCTGGGTTTCGATGGCCACCGGAGTGTGGTCGATGTGCCACCGCGCAAGCCAGGTCGCCTCGTCCAAGTCGGCCGGGCGGCGCAGCAGCGCGACGTTGGCCAGGCCCGGGCTGCGCTGGCCGGGCACGGTCTCGGGCGGGGCCAGCGGAACCGACTCGGTGACCAGATAGGCGGCGACGTCCTCGGCTTCCCTCTGCAACCGCTCCACCGCTGCCGTCACCTGCTCGCCGTAGGACTGTTGCGTCCACAGCGTGACGAAGGCGACCACCGGAGGTTCCATCGTCGTCAGCGTCATCAACGAGTCGCGCACCGCGTCGTCGCGCAGGTTGATGGCAAGGCCCGGCAGGTCCATGTCGAGTAGGTCGGCCGCCACTCGCGCGCGCATGCGAGCGCACCATTTTTCGTCCGGCTCGGCGCCTCGCAGGGTGATGATGACTTTCTCCACGCTGCCGAACCCTACCGTGGCCGCGGTGGCGTGGCCGTCGTCGCGGCTAGGCCTCCAGCCTTTCGCGAACCTCGGCCATCCGCCGGCGCAGTTCGGGCTCGTCGATGATGCCGCGGGCGACGAGCGAATGCGCCAGCGCCACCAACTGGTTCTCCGGATACGGCAGGTCCGCGTACAGCGTCGCCGACAACTCGTCCTCCTCGTCGCGGCGCTGCTTGAAGGTCGGAACCACCGTGTCGCAGGCCGCGCGGTCGAGCGCGTCGCACATGCCGTCGAGGCTCGTCTTCCACGGCGGCACGGGGTTCTCCACCCCGTACTTGGTCGCCATCCTTGACCACACCTGATTGCGCCGCACGATCTCCTGCAGCGGCGCGACCGGGTGCGGATTCTCTGCGGCGCTCATGAACTCGACGCCGGATGAATCGCCGGGCGGGTTTGGGTGATCACGTTGATGGTCACACCGGGTTTGGGCAGGGCGACGCCGATGAGGCAGTCGCGGGTGACGATCTCGGTCAGCTGATCCTCGGTCCAGTCGTCGGTGCCCTCCGGGCGCATCGGCATCACCATGAAGCGGTGCTTCTGATTGGAATCCTGCACCCGGATCGCGACGTCGTCTGGTAGGTACAGGCCGAACTCCGCGAGCACCTGACGCGGCCAGCGGACCAGTCGGCGCCGGTAGTTCGGGGTGCGGTACCACTCGGGTGAATTGCCCAGGATCGGGCGCGGATAGCACGAGCACAGC
This sequence comes from Mycolicibacterium pulveris, assembly GCF_010725725.1. Taxonomy (NCBI): domain Bacteria; kingdom Bacillati; phylum Actinomycetota; class Actinomycetes; order Mycobacteriales; family Mycobacteriaceae; genus Mycobacterium; species Mycolicibacterium pulveris. Next base: position 4,826,914 of record NZ_AP022599.1, read on the forward strand.
GCGCAGACGATGACGTGGTGCACTCCGGGGGTGTCCGCGAGGATCTCGAACGCGGTGAAATCGCTTGGTGTGCCGAACCCCGTCGGCTCCATCCAGTCCACACCGACTTCCTTGCTGGCCGCCATCGGTTCGCTCAACGCGAGCTTCTTGAACTCGGGATCCAGCCACGCCCGCGCCACCAACCGCGCCGCGGGTGTGGGGCCGATCTGCTCGGCGAACTCGGTGAAGCGGCGGTGCTCCTCGGCGGTGAAGATGCCCTTCTCGATACACAATTCGCGCAACGCGATCTCGAGCACCTCGAAGTCGGTGATCTCGTCGACCATCGGCGCGACGGTGCGTTCGTGATCGTGGTCGTGCCCGTGATCGGTCATGCGCGCCCCTTTGGCTCAGGTGGCCGACTGCAGCCAGCGTTCGGGAATCTCGGTCTGGATGGTGTCGTCGGCGGTGCCGGTGTAGCCGTCCCACAACTCGGCCATGTTGAACCGCACGACGTAGAACCACTCCGGCTTCGCGTCGGTCCGATCCCAGGTCTCGTCCTCGGCGGCGGGACTTTCGTAGGCCACCGTCGCGATCTCACCCCGCGCGCCGCGCACGTATTCGGGCGTGCGCGTGTAGAACACGACGGGAAGTTCGCGCACCACCACGGTGTCGCCGACTTTGAACATCGGTTCGCCCGCCTGGCCGGCATAGACCTGCGGGTCGCCCTTGCCGACCGCGTGCTTGTGGTGGGCGTTGCGCTTGACCTGTGACCCGTCCCCTTCGAATTTCGGCTGGGCCTCCAGCGCCCTGCCGCCGAGCCCGCCGGCGTAGCGGTCCGCGACCTCGGCCATCCGCTCGCTCAACTCGCCGAGCGAGATGTGGTGCTTTTCCACCAGGACTCGCGCGACCGCGAGCAGCCAGCGACCGTAGTAAGGCAGCCCGAGGTACTGCGCCCGCCCGACGTCGACATTGCCGATGCGGCGGCGCTCCTCGGAAAGCCAGATGCCCCGCCACGCGAGCACTTCGCAGATGACGTAGGTCATGTGCTCCCACAGCTCGTACTGCTTGTTTTCGTACTTCATCGGCGCATCGGGCTCACCGCCCACGTCGTGCACGGGTTTGAGGTATGCGGTGATGCGGCCGTGGTCAAGCAGGTCGGGGGTCGGGGCGTCGGGAAGCTCGGGATACGCCGATTTCAGCCGGGCCACGAGATCCAGTTGAGCCGCGCGTTCGGCCGCTGTGCTCATCACAGCTCCCTTCCGGATCGAAGCGCCGAGCCTGGCGAAGTGAGCTGACTTTATCGCCGCCCGAGCCCTCAGACCAGCCGAATTGCAAACTGGCCGCGCGGGTTCAGGGCGACCCACGCTCCCGGCCGGTACGGGATGCCCTGTGCCACAGATCATTTGACACGACCATCGGCGACAAAATTCGTTTATTGTCGGGTGCGGTGAAAATGCGGCCGGTCCAGGTGCCTGCGTGTGCTTCACCGATACCGGTTGAGAAAGGGTCAGAATGGGGTGGTGACCACCGGGGGCAGGATCGTCGAAGCCCTCCGGCCGACATTGCCGGACATCGGGGCGGTTGTACGCAGCCTGCTCGCGATGGTTGCGATCGCGGTGGTGGCGCTGCTGTGGCATTCCGGCACGGCGGCGCTGTGGGCGGCCGGAGCCGCCGCCATCGCGGGGGCGATCGCCCTGCAGGACAGCCCCGGCGGACGGGTGTCGCTGGTTGTCACCGTTTCGCTGCAGATGGGCTGCGCGGTCCTGCTCGGCGCTCTGACGGGCGCCTACAACGTGCTGTTCGTGGTGGCGGTGGCCGTGTGGTGTTTCGGTGCGGGGCTGCAGTGGGCGCTCGGCGGCAACGCGGGTCTGGTCGGGGCGGCGGCCAGCGCCCTGCTGGTGATCGCACCACCGGTGACGCCGTCGGTGTCGTCGGTGCTCGTGCCCACGGTGCTGACGATCGCCGCCGGTTGCCTTCAGGCGGTGCTGATCGCGGTGTGGCCTCCGCAGCGGTGGCGCACGCAGCGGGAGGCGCTGTCGAACGCCTATCGGTCGCTGGCCGACGATGCACGCCAGGTCGCGGCGGACCGGGCCGCGCCGCTTGACGCGGCGCTGTCACCGTCGTTGCGGGACGCGTTCATGGACACCCAGGCCAGCCGGCGGCCGGAGGCCTATCTCGGCGGTCACCGGCTTCCCGAGCGGATCATGACCACGCTGCACGCCTTTCGCGGCTCGGCGGGCGGGGAGCACGACGACGTATCGCGGGTGCTCGACTCCGCCGCGGCGGTGCTCGATGCCCTCGCCGACGACAAGCACACCGCGCGCCGAGAGGCCGAGCACGCGCTGGTCCGTGTCGACACCGCGGTTTCGATGATCACCGGACCCGAAGCCGCTACCGCGCAACGTCTTTCGCAACAGCTGCACGAAGCCGCGGAGCTGCGCTTCCCCGATCTCTACCGGCCCGACCTGGTCAACCCGATGCGCAGGGCGATCGGCGCGGTGCGCGGTCACCTGACGCTGACATCGCCGATTCTTCGCCATGCGGTCCGGCTCTCGGCGGCCGTCACGTTGGGCATCGCCGCCGACCGCTTCGCGCCCGTCAACCACGGCTACTGGGCCGCGCTGACGGTCCTGATGGTGCTGCGCCCGGAAACCGCGCACACCTACACCCGGTGCATGGGGCGCATCGCGGGCATCGCCGCGGGCATCGTGGTGACGTCGTCGATCACGCTGTTGGTGGAACCCAGCGGATACGTCGCGGCGGTGTTGGCGACGTTGCTCGTCGGGATCACCTACTCGGTCGCCCGGTTCGGCTACATCGCCGCCAGCGCGGCGCTGGCCGGGGCCGTGGTGTTCCTGCTGGACATCGGCGCGGCGACGTCGGGCGCGACGCTGGAAGACCGGCTGTTCTCGGTGGTTATCGGCGGCGGCCTGGCGATGGTGGCGCACGTGGCGTTCCCCGACCACGCGCTGATTCGGCTCTGGCAACGGTCGGGCGAACTGCTGAAAACCGAAATCGACTACGCCGCGACCGTGATCAAGGCGTTCGTACACGAACTCGACCGTCCCGCTGACGCGGTGTCAGCGGCCTGGCAGAAGGCCTTCCGGGCCCGCGCGTCGTTCGAAGCGGCGTGCGGTGCGGCCCGGCTGGATTCGCCGGAGCTGCGCCGTTGGCTGCGCTCGTACCGGGCGGCGCTGAACGCCGTCACCAGCTCGTGCACGACGCTGGAGGCCAGCCTGCCACCGCAGCCACTGACCAACGTCACACCCGAGTTCGTCGCCGCCATCGACGACTACGTCGATGCGCTCCGCGGTGCCCCACCGACCCCGGCTGCGCCGTGGACCGTCGACCTCGCCGCGCTCTCCGCGGCCAGTCAGCAGGTCCGCGACCGGGGTGCCGAGCTGCCCGCCGACAACGGCGCCGCCCGGGTGCTGGTCGCCGAGATCGCGACGATCACCCGCCACCTGTCGAGTATCGCTACTGTTCGCGAGCCCACTTCGGCTGGATGAACACGCCCTGCGCCTCCACCGTTACCCCGTCTTCGTCAGCCAAATGCCCAGCGGCATAAGTCTTGACGCCTTCGCTGTGGGTGATCTTCGCCTCGGCGTGCAGCCGGCCCAGCCGAGTGGTGCGCAGATAGCGCAGGGTGATGGTGCCGGTGAAGCGTGGGTTGACACCGTCGCTGGCGGCTTCGCCGAGCAGGTGGTCGAGCACGAGGGCGGCGACGCCGCCGTGCACGTGCCCCGGCGGGCCCTCGTAGGCCGCGCCCATCTCGAAGTCGGAGTGCACAAGCCCGTCGGGCCCGCGGTGAACGAGCAGCGGCGGCGCGACCGGGTTGCGGATCCCGATCACCGGGTTCCCCCACGGCATGCGGTCACCGCCGCTGGTGTAGCGGACACCGAACGGGCCGTCGCACTGCTTGGCACGCAGCCGCGCGGTCGCCGCATCGATCTGGGCCTTGACCGCCGACACCGCCTCGGGGTCGACCTCGGTACGGATGGTCGCATCGATGAGCTCCCGAACGGACTGCGCGAGCGGCTCATAGACCGCACGCATCTGCGCCACCTCGGCCGAGGACACGTCGCCGATGTGGGTGAACTCCACCATGGGAGCACTAGAACACGTTCTAGCGCAGCTTGTCGAATCAGCGCGCCGTCGCCGCGCGGCCGATTTATCGTGCCTTATGACCGCTCCCGGCAACGAGCCCTACTACGACCTGGGCCGCTATCACCGACGCGTCGACACGCCCGCGCCCGAGGCGCAGATGTGGTTCGACAGGGGCATGGTGTGGGCCTACGCGTTCAACCACGAAGAGGCCATCAGGTGCTTCGAGCGCGCGCTGCAGTTCGATCCCGACCTGGCGATCGCACGCTGGGGTATCGCGTATTCGATCGGGCCCAATTACAACAAGGCGTGGGACGCCTTCGACCCCGGCGACAAGGCGACGTCGTTGACCAGGGCCAGAACCGAGCTCGCGTTGGCCGGCGGTGGGCGGGCCTCCGCGGTCGAACGCGGCCTGATCAACGCTCTGCGGGAGCGGTTTTCGATCGACGACCCCGATGACGTCGATGCGCTGAGCGCGGCAGGCGCGGCGTACGTTGCGGTGATGGAGAGACTCTATGTGGACCACCCCGACGACGTCGACGTCGCGGCGATGACCGCCGACGCCCTGGTCAACCTGACCGCGTGGGCGCTGTGGGACACCCGCACCGGCGAGCCGGCCCCGGGCTCGCGGGTCCTGCAGGCCAAAGAGATCCTCGAGCGCGCGCTCGCCGACCCGGCGGGACGCGAGCACCCCGGCATCTTGCACCTGTACCTGCACACCATGGAGATGTCGGCCAACCCGCAAGATGCGTTGCCGGTCGCGGACCTGCTGCGTGACCTGGTGCCCGACGCGGGCCACCTGCTTCACATGCCCAGCCACATCGACGTGCTGTGCGGAAACTACCGGGACGCGGTCGTGGCGAACACGGCTGCGGCGCAGGTGGATCGGCGGTTCGTCGAACGCGAGGGGCCGCTCAACTTCTACTCGCTCTACCGCGCCCACAACCTGCACTTCATCGTCTATGCGGCGATGTTGGAGGGAAACTCGCGCGCTGCCTTCGCCGCCGCCGACGAACTCGCCGCGCAGCTGACGCCGGAACTGCTGAGCATCGAATCGCCGCCGATGGCCGACTGGCTCGAGGCGTTCGTCCCGTTGGGTGTGCACGCGCTGGTCCGCTTCGGCCGCTGGGACGAGCTGATCGCCCACCCGCTGCCGCAGGACCTCGATCTGTACTGCTCCACGGCGGCCACCATCCACTACGGCCGCGGAGTGGCGCACGCGGCGAGGGGCAACCTGGCCAAGGCACATGCCGAGCAGGACGCGTTCGCCACCGCATATGCGCGCATCCCCGACAGCCGATACCTGTTCAACAACACGGTGATCGACATCCTGGCGATCGCAGCGGAGATGCTTGCCGGCGAGATCGCCTATCGCGAGGGCAGATACGACGAGGCCTTTGCGTGTCTGGAGGCCGCGATCGCGCTCGACGACGCGCTCCCCTACGACGAGCCGTGGGGCTGGATGCAGCCGACACGGCACGCGTACGGCGCGCTGCTGCTCGAACAGGGTCACGTCGAGCGGGCCGCCCGGGTCTATGCCGCCGACCTCGGGCTGGACGACACGCTGCCGCGGCCCTGCCAGCACCCCAACAACGTGTGGAGCCTGCACGGCTACCACGAATGCCTGCAGCGGCTTGGCCGCACCGGGGAAGCGACGATCATCGGCCGGCAGTTGGTGCTGGCCCTGGCGCGCGCGGACGTGGAAATCGCGGCCTCGTGCGCATGCCGGCTCGAGGTCGCCGCCCCGTAGACTGCGGGTCGATGCCCCTGCGCGACGACGACCTCGCCCGCCTGAGCCGCTGCGTGGAACTGGCGCGTGAGGCGCTTGTCAACGGCGACGAGCCGTTCGGATCGATCCTGGTGGACGCCGAAGGCCGGACTCGCTTCGAAGACCGCAACCGGGTCAAGGACGGTGACCACACCCGCCACCCGGAGTTCGCGATCGCGCGGTGGGCCGTCGCGAACCTCAGCCCCGCCCAGCGCGCCCAGGCGACCGTGTACACCTCCGGCGAGCACTGCCCGATGTGCGCCGCGGCGCACGCCTGGGTAGGCCTCGACCGCATCGTCTACGCGACGTCCTCGGCGCAACTGAGCGATTGGCTGCAGGAGTGGGGCGCACCGCCGCCGCCGGTCGCCCCCCTGCCGATCAACACCGTCGCCCCCCGGGTGACCGTAGAAGGGCCCGCGGCGGAGTTCGCCGAGACGATGAAGGCGCTATACGAAGCGAAGTATCGGCCGTGAGACCACCGGCCTGGGTCCAGCACGCGATCTGGTGGCAGATCTATCCGCTGGGCTTCGTCGGTGCGTTTCCGGCCGACCCGCCGCCGGGCCCTGATGAGCACCGGCTGCGCCGGGTCGTCGACTGGCTGGACCACGCCATCGAACTCGGCGCGTCCGGCGTCGCGCTCGGACCGGTGTTCGCCTCGCGCACCCACGGCTACGACACCGTCGACCACTTCCGCATCGACGCCCGGCTCGGTGACGACGACGACTTCGACACGCTGCTGGCCGAGGCCAAGCGCCGCGGGTTACGCGTCCTGCTCGACGGCGTGTTCAACCACGTCGCTGCGGATTTCGCGCATTCTGACTGGTTCCGCAAGGGCAGTAACGGCTTTGACACCTTCGAAGGGCACGGCGACCTGATCGCCCTCGACCACGACAATCCCGAGGTCGTCTCCTACACCGTCGACGTCATGACGCACTGGCTCGGCCGCGGCGCCGACGGGTGGCGCCTGGACGCCGCCTACGCGGTTCCCGAACGGTTCTGGGCCGCGGTGCTCCCCCGGGTCCGTGCCGCGTTCCCGGACGCCTGGTTCGTCGGGGAGGTCATCCACGGTGACTATGCCGCACGCGTCGGCGCGGCAGGCTTCGACTCGGTGACCCAGTACGAGCTGTGGAAGGCCGTCTGGAGCAGCCTGGTCGACGGCAACTTCCACGAGCTGGACTGGGCGCTGGTGCGCCACAACGAGTTTCTCGACGCGTTCGTGCCGATGACGTTCGTCGGCAACCACGACGTCACCCGCATCGCCAGCCGGCTCAACGACACCGGGCACCTCGAGCACGCGCTGGTCGTCCTGTTCACGACCGGCGGCACGCCCAGCGTGTACGCCGGCGACGAGTTCGGCTACCTCGGTGTCAAAGAAGAGCGGTTCGGCGGCGATGACGCGGTCCGCCCGGCGTTCGGCGCCCCGCCGTCGCCCGACGATCGGCGGCACGACGTGTTGCGGTTGCACCAGCACCTGATCGGCCTGCGCAGGCGGCACCCGTGGCTGCACACCACGCGCACGTCGGCGTTGCATCTGACAAACCGCCAGTACATCTATGAAACCGGCGACGGGACAAACGCGTTGGTGGTCGCGCTGAACATCGACGATGCGCCGATGCCGCTGTCGCTGCCCGGGCTCGGCCGCGCCAGCGGGCAGATCGTCGCGGCATCGGGTGCGCGTCCGGCCGACACGGTGACCGAGACCGAGGTCGCGCCGCATGGCTGGCTGGTCGTGGAACCGGAGGTCTAGGCGTGATCGCGGTCAAGCGGCGCGTGCCCCGGCCCAGTGAGCTGGCTCCGCTGCTGCGGTTTCGCAAGCCCACGTTCAACCGCACCGAGCGCCGGCTGCAGGCCGCTTTCACCATCGAGGACCTCCGCCGAATCGCCAAGCGGCGCACCCCCAGGGCCGCGTTCGATTACACCGACGGCGCCGCAGAGGACGAGCTGTCGCTCGCCCGGGCTCGACAAGCGTTCCGCGACATCGAGTTTCACCCGACCATTTTGCGGAACGTCGCCACGATCGACACCAGCCGCACCGTGCTGGGGGACGCCGTCGCCCAACCGTTCGGCATCGCCCCGACCGGTTTCACCCGCCTCATGCACACCGAAGGCGAGATCGCAGGCGCCCGCGTCGCAGCACAGGCGGGTATCCCGTTTGCGTTATCGACCCTGGGCACCGCGTCCATCGAGGATGTCAAGGCGGCCAATCCCTACGGCCGCAACTGGTTTCAGCTGTACATGTGGAAGGACCGGGACCGGTCGATGGCCCTGGTGGAGCGGGCGGCGGCCGCGGGCTACGACACGCTGCTGGTGACGGTCGACGTCCCGGTGGCGGGGGCCCGGCTTCGAGACAGCCGTAACGGCATGTCGATCCCGCCCACCCTGACCCTGCGCACGGTCCTGGACGCGCTGCCCCGGGCCCGCTGGTGGTTTGACCTGCTGAGCACCGAACCGCTGGCTTTCGCGTCGCTGGACCGCTGGCCCGGCACGGTCGCCGAGTACCTGGACACGATGTTCGACCCGACCGTCACGTTCGAGGACCTGGTCTGGATCAAGAAACAATGGCCGAATCGGCTGGTGGTCAAGGGGATCCAGACCATCGAGGACGCCAGGGCGGTCGTTGAACTCGGCGTCGACGGAATCGTGCTGTCCAACCACGGCGGCCGCCAGCTCGACCGTGCTCCGGTGCCGTTTCATCTGCTCCCCGACGTCGCGCGCGAGCTCGGCACGGAGACGGAGGTTTTGCTGGACACCGGGATCATGTCGGGAGCCGACGTCGTCGCCGCGATAGCGCTGGGTGCCCGCTTCACCCTGGTCGGCCGCGCCTACCTCTACGGTCTGATGGCCGGCGGCGAAGCCGGCGTCGCACGGGCCGTCGAAATCCTGTCATCCCAGGTCAGCCGCACGATGCGGTTGCTAGGGGTGACCTCGCTCGACGAGCTCGGGCCGCACCACGTGACCCAGCTGCACCGGTTCGCGCGTGGCGGCACCGGACGGCACCGGTAACCACCGCAGTCACTGTTTTCTCACAGGTCACGCGGTGTTTCGGCGCTTCTTGAGTCCGCGCCGAGTCGGAATCGTTAGCCAACCGCGATGTGGCAACCGAGTGTTGCGCGCCTCTACCCGCCGGCCATGCGTGTTTCATAACGCAGGAAAGCGACGGCAATTGCTTTGTGAAACAAGCGATGAAAGGTGGGTTGGTTGCCGTTATGAAGTTCTTCAAGAGGTACCGAGGTACCAGAACGAAACTGTTGCGCCGCTTGGCGGTGACCGCCGTGGCGGCGGCCGCGATGCCCGGCCTGGTCGGCGTCGTCGGGGGTTCGGCGACCGCTAACGCGTTCTCCCGCCCGGGTCTGCCCGTCGAGTATCTGGACGTGTTCTCCGCCGCGATGAACCGCAACATCCGGGTGCAGTTCCAGGGCGGCGGCCCGCACGCCGTATACCTGCTCGACGGCCTGCGCGCCCAGGACGACTACAACGGCTGGGACATCAACACCCCGGCATTCGAGTGGTACTACCAGTCGGGGCTGTCGGTGGTGATGCCGGTCGGGGGCCAGTCCAGCTTCTACACCGACTGGTATCAGCCGTCGCAGGGCAACGGCCAGGACTACACCTACAAGTGGGAGACGTTCCTGACGCAGGAGCTTCCCGCCTGGTTGGAGGCCAACCGGGGCGTGTCGCAGAACGGCAACGCGGTGGTCGGCATCTCGATGGCCGGCAGCACCGCGCTGACGTATGCGATCTACCACCCGCAGAAGTTCATCTACGCCGCGTCGCTGTCGGGCTTCCTCAACCCTTCCGAGGGTTGGTGGCCGATGCTGATCGGGCTGGCGATGCAGGATGCGGGCGGATTCAACGCCGAGAGCATGTGGGGCCCGTCGACGGACCCCGCGTGGAAGCGCAATGACCCGATGGTCAACATCGGCCAGCTGGTGGCCAACAACACCCGCATCTGGATCTACTGCGGCACCGGCACCCCGTCCGACCTGGACGCCGGTATTGCGGGGCAGAACCTGATGGCAGCGCAGTTCCTCGAAGGGTTCACGTTGCGCACCAACATCACCTTCCGCGACAACTACATCGCCGCAGGTGGCACCAACGGTGTGTTCAACTTCCCGCCGCAGGGCACGCACAGCTGGGGCTACTGGGGTCAGCAGCTCGAGCAGATGAAGCCCGATATCCAGCGGGTGCTTGGAGCCTCTGGCGCCGTCTGAACCACCCCACACAGGGAGCCTGCCGTAACCCCCGAACGGCAGGCTCCCTGCCTTTGTGTGGGGGCGGGTTTCCGCGTCGCGGCGGCTCGTTTCCCGAGTGTGTAGATCTGGCGAACGAAAGTGGACGCGCGCCGGGGAACAAACACCTGTCCGCCAAGGTTGAGTCGATCAGACTGAACTTTGGAGGAATTGATGGCTGAAGCCAAATCAGTGCCGGTGTTGTTCCTGAGCGACCCGATCGTGCTGCCGTCGATGGTCGTGCCCATCGAACTCGACGACGCCGCGCGGGCTGCGGTGGATGCCGCACAGGCCAGCGAGTCGGGCGAACTGTTGATCGCCCCGCGGTTGGAAGACCGCTACCCCTCGTACGGTGTGCTGGCCTCGATCGTGCAGGTCGGCCGCATCGCCGGGGGTGGCGGCACCGCCGCGGTGGTGCGCGGCAAGAGCCGTGCGCAGATCGGCGCTGGTGCCAGCGGTCCCGGTGCCGCGTTGTGGGTCGAGGTGACCGAGGTCGTCGAGCCCGAGCCGACCGACGAGATCCGCACCCTGGCCGCCGAGTACAAGAAGCTGTTGCTGGCGATGCTGCAGCGTCGGGAAGCCTGGCAGATCATCGACTTCGTCAACCAGCTGACCGACCCGTCGGCGCTGGCCGACACCGCCGGCTACGCCTCGTACCTGACGCGAGTGCAGAAGCGTCAGCTGCTGGAGACCCCCGATGTCGCCGAGCGGCTCAAGCTGCTGATCGAGTGGACGGGTGAGCACCTGGCCGAGGTCGAGGTGACCGACAAGATCGCCGAGGACGTCCGCGAGGGCATGGAGAAGCAGCAGAAGGAATTCCTGCTGCGTCAGCAGCTCGCCGCGATCCGCAAGGAACTGGGCGAGGACGAACCCGACGGGTCGGACGACTACCGCAGCCGCGTCGAGGCCGCCGACCTGCCCGAGAAGGTTCGCGAGGCCGCGCTGCGCGAGGTCGGCAAGCTGGAACGGGCCAGCGATCAGAGCCCGGAGAGCGGCTGGATCCGCACCTGGCTGGACACCGTGCTGGACCTGCCGTGGAACGTCACGACCGAGGACAGCACCGACCTGACGGCCGCGCGCGAGATTCTCGACGCCGACCACCACGGGTTGGAGGACGTCAAGGACCGCATCGTCGAGTATCTGGCCGTGCGGGCGCGTCGTGCCCAGCGCGGCATGCAGGTTGTCGGCGGTCGCGGTTCGGGCGCGGTGATGGTGTTGGCCGGCCCGCCCGGGGTGGGTAAGACCTCGCTGGGAGAGAGCGTGGCACGGGCCCTGGGCCGCAAGTTCGTTCGCGTCGCGCTCGGCGGCGTGCGCGACGAGGCCGAGATCCGCGGCCACCGGCGGACCTACGTCGGCGCCCTGCCCGGGCGCATCGTGCGGGCCATCGGCGAAGCGGGTTCGATGAACCCCGTCGTGCTGCTCGACGAGATCGACAAGGTCGGCTCCGACTTCCGCGGGGATCCCGCGGCGGCGCTGCTGGAGGTCTTGGACCCGGCGCAGAACCACACGTTCCGCGACCACTACCTGGACCTGGATCTGGACCTGTCGGACGTGGTGTTCCTGGCCACTGCCAACGTGGTGGAGAACATCCCGTCGGCGCTGCTGGACCGGATGGAGCTGGTGGAGATCGACGGCTACACGGCCGACGACAAGCTCGCCATCGCGAAGGACTTCCTGCTGCCCAGGCAGCGGGAACGGGCGGCGCTGACCGAGGAAGAGGTCACGGTGACCGAGGCCGCGCTGCGCAAGATCGCGGCCGACTACACCCGCGAGCCGGGTGTGCGCCAGTTCGAGCGGCTGCTGGCCAAGATGATGCGCAAGGTCGCGACCAAGCTGGCCACCGAGCCCGGTCCGGTCGTGATCGACGAGCCCGATCTCGTTGAGTACCTTGGCCGTCCGCGGTTCCTGCCCGAGTCGGCCGAGCGCACGGCGGTGCCGGGGGTGGCCACCGGCCTGGCGGTGACGGGGATGGGCGGCGATGTGCTCTACATCGAGGCCAACGGCACCGATGGGGAACCGGACCTGCGGCTGACCGGTCAGCTGGGCGACGTGATGAAGGAATCGGCGCAGATCGCGCTGTCCTACGTGCGGTCGCATGCCGACCAGTTGGGCGTCGACCCGAAGACGCTGGAGCGGCGGATTCACCTGCACGTGCCCGCGGGCGCGGTGCCGAAGGACGGGCCGTCGGCCGGTGTCACGATGGTCACCGCGTTGGTGTCGATGGCCACCGGACGCCAGGTGCGCTCGGACGTCGGCATGACCGGTGAGGTCACGCTCAACGGCCGGGTGTTGCCGATCGGCGGCGTCAAGCAGAAGCTGCTTGCCGCGCAACGAGCCGGGTTGTCAACGGTTTTCATCCCGCAGCGCAACGAGGCCGACCTGGACGACGTCCCGGCCGACGTGCTCGAGTCGCTCGAGGTCAAGTTGATGACCGACGTCGCAGAGATCGTCGCCCAGGCGCTGGTGCCCGCCGCGGACACCGGCGCGACGGCCGCGGCCTGACCGGACACCCGCGCCCGCAGGGGTTTGCCGCCCCTCGGGCGCGGGTACGTCAGCGCCGATGAGCACCTCTGACCGCAAGCGGTTGGTCGAAAGCCTGTTGGAACAGGCCGGAACCACCTATGCCGAGGAGGCCGGGATCCGGCTCGAGGACCAGCCGATGCCGCTGTTTGAACTGCTGGTGCTGTGCATGCTGGCCAGCAAACCCATCGACGCCGCGATCGCGGTGCAAGCGGCGCGGGAACTGTTCGAGGCCGGGCTGCGCACACCCGATGCGGTGCTCGATGCCGACCGCCAGGACATGATCCGTGCGTTCGGGCGCGCCCACTACGTGCGCTACGACGAAAGCTCGGCAACCCGGCTCACCGACATCGCCGAGACGGTCCGCGACCGATACGGCGGTGACCTGCGGCGGTTGGCGGTCGAGGCCGACGGCGACGCGCGCGCCGCGGCCGGCCTGCTCAAGCAGTTCAAGGGCATCGGCGACACCGGAGCCGACATCTTTCTGCGCGAGGTGCAGGACGCCTGGACGTGGGCGCGGCCCTACTTCGACAAACGTGCCCTTGGCGCCGCGCGCGACCTGGGCTTGCCGGACAAGGCCGGCGACCTGGCCGAGCTGGCGCCGCGGGCGGCCGCGAATCTGGCCGCCGCGCTGGTGCGGGTGTCGCTGGACGACGAGCTGCGCGAAAAGGTTTCGTCGTCGCGATGATTCGCATCGGCACCTCGGGGTGGTCCTATCCGCACTGGAACGATGTGCTGTACCCGCCCGGCACGCCGGTGGCCAAGAGGCTGGCCCGCTACACCGAGGAGTTCGACACCGTCGAGCTCAACGCCAGCTTCTACCGCTGGCCCAAGGACACCACGTTCGCCGGCTGGCGTGAACGGCTGCCGTGCGGTTTCACCATGTCGGTCAAGGCCCAGCGGGGGCTGACGCACTACCGGCGGCTCCGGGACCCCGAGCCGTGGATCGAGCGGTTCGAGCGGTGCTGGACGGCGTTGGACGACCGCAGCGAGGCGCTGCTGGTGCAGACCCATCCGCAGTTGGAGCGCGACGACGCACTGCTCGACAACTTCCTGCGGCTCATGCCCGACCGGATTCCGGTGGCGATGGAGCTACGTCACCCCTCCTGGGACGACCCCGTCGTCTATGGGCTGCTGGAACGGCATCGCGCCGCGTATGTGGTGATGAGCGGCGCGGGGCTGCGCTGCGTGCCGCGCGTGACGAGCGAGTTGGTCTACGTGCGGATGCACGGTCCCGAGCAGAGCTCGATGTATGCCGGCTCCTATCCCGACGACGAGCTGCGGCGCTGGGCCGACCGCATGCTGGGCTGGGACGCCGCGGGCAACCGGGTTCTCGTCTACTTCAACAACGATCTGGGTGGCCACGCCATCCGCAACGCGCGCGTGCTCAAACAGCTGACAGCGCCAACCAATGACACCGACTCCCCCGTGCTGGTTCACCGCGAGTAAGCTGCAGAAGCATGACAACGTCGTCCACGATGGTCATCGTCGGCGGCGGCCTCGCGGCAGCTAAGGCCGCAGAAGCCCTGCGCGACAAAGATTTTGACGGTCACATCGTATTGTTCACGGCCGAGGACCACCTACCCTACGAGCGGCCGCCGCTGTCCAAGGAGTTTCTGGCGGGCAAGAAGACGCTCAGCGACTTCACCGTCGCCTCCGCGGCGTGGTATCGCGACCACCACGTCGAACTGCAGCTGGGCACCGAAGTGACGGGCATCGACCCCGGCGCGCACACCGTCGCGCTGCCCGACGGGGAGTCGGTGCGCTACGACAAGCTGGTGCTGGCCACCGGATCGCGCCCCCGCACACTGCCGATCCCCGGCGCCCATTCGTCCGGTGTGCACTATCTGCGCACCATCGACGACGCGGAGACGCTGAAATCGACGCTGAAAGAGGGCGTTTCGCTGGCCATCGTCGGTGCCGGATGGATCGGCCTCGAGGTGGCCGCCAATGCGCGCGAGCTCGGCGCGTCGGTCACCGTGGTCGAGACCGCCGAGATGCCGCTGCAGGCGGCGCCCGGGCGGGAACTCGGCGAGGTGTTCGCCAACCTGCATCGCGAACACGACGTGGACCTGCGGCTGTCGACGACGGTCGAAGAGATCACCACCGCCGACGGCGCCGCGACCGGGCTGAAGTTGAGCGACGGCTCGACCGTCGGCGCCGACCGGGTGTTGATCGCGGTCGGTGCCACACCCAACACCGCGCTGGCCGAGGCCGCCGGGTTGGCGATCGCCGACGGCGGAGTGCAGGTCGATTCCTCGTTGCGCACCAGCGACCCGGACATCTACGCCGTCGGGGACATCGCGGCCGCCGAGCACCCGCTGTTGGGCACGCGGATCCGCGTCGAACACTGGGCGAACGCGCTCAAGCAACCAGCCGTGGCCGCCGACGCGATCCTCGGCAGGCCCGCCGAATACGCCGACCTGCCCTACTTTTTCACCGATCAGTACGACCTCGGGATGGAATACGTCGGCTACGCGCCGGATTACGCGCGGGTGGCCTACCGCGGCGATGTCGCCGCCCGCGAGTTCACGGCGTTCTGGTTCGACGGGGACAGCCGGGTGGTCGCCGGGATGAACGTCAACATCTGGGAGGGGCTCGACGACATCAAGGCGTTGATCTCAGTCCGGGAGCCCATCGACCCGGAGCGGATCGGCGCTCAGTGAGCGTGGTGGCGCACAACGGTTTACGGTTTCTTTCAGTGGCGACGGCGCTCGCGATCGCTGGTGCGGGCTGTTCGGGAGAACGCATCGTCAACACCGACGAACCGCCGCCGACCACGCGGGCGAGCACGTCAGCGGCACCGCCGAAGCCGCCGAGCAGCAAGCATCTGGTGAACGCGTTCGACTACGTCGCCCATCCGCAGCAGGCGGCGGTCTACTACTTCACCACCCCGAGCGGGCGGTGGGCGTGTGCGATCGTGCCGCGCGTGAAGGCCGGCTGTCAGTCGGCGACCGGATGGGCCTCGGGCATGGGCATCTCCGGCGCACCCACCTCGGTACCCGACGCGTCGGGTGTGGACAGCACCCCCAACGCGGTGGTGATCGAGCGGGCGGGTGACGCCCACTTCGTCGTGCTCGATGAACCGGAGTTCTCTTTGACCGCAACGGATCCGGGTAGCGAGGCCAAGCGTTTGGACTTCAACAGGATCCTGGCGGCGGCCGGATTTCGCTGTAACGTGCAGGAGTCCGGAGTGTCCTGCATGAGTGAATCCAGCGGTAAGGGGTTCACGTTCTCGGCGCAGGAATTCGTTCCGCGCTACACCGAGGTCCCTCCCGAGGCGCCCTAGGCTCTCACCGCAGTGTCGCGGTGCCGTCGGAGTTCACCTGCACCTTGGCGCCCGCGATGTCGTCGTGGACCGTCGCGGCGGCCTCCGAGGAGTCGGTGACGACCGCGAGCACCCGCGCATCATCGGGCGTGCGGACCGCGAGAAACGCCTTATCGGGTTCCCCGTCGCGGTTGAATGGTGTGGTCCACGACTCGACGGTGCCCACCCCCTCCCATTCGACGGCCGCCGTCCGGATCGGCTCGCGGTCCACATCCGATTGCACGTCTTCCCAACGGAATCCGTGTTCCGGCGGCCGCGTGCCGTACACCCCGAAGCTGTGCTTGGTGAGGTAGCCGCCGTTGGCGGTGATCAGGCCACGCTGGCCGGGATTTGCCGCCAGGTGCTGCGCCATGGTGGCGATCGAATGGGTGACGTAGTTGTTCCACGGACCACCGGCGAACGTGAGCCCGCCGGTCACCGTGAGCGGGCGGTCGGGGTCGCCGAGCGGGAGCCCCAACTCGTTGGCGGCCACCTGCACCGCCGACGGGAAGCACGAGTACACGTCGATCGCGTCGAGGTCGTCGATCCCGGTGTCGGCCAATGCCAGCACGCGTCGTCCGGCGATGCGGATCGCCGGCGAGGTGTGAAACTCCGCGCGTTCGCCGATGGCGTAGGTGTCGTGCGCGTCGGTGCCCGCCCACGGGAACACCCAGCGCTCGGTGGGGATCTGCAGATGTTTCGCCTTGTCCGCGGAGGCGAGGATCAGCGCCGCCCCCTGATCGACCATGTTGTTGGAGTTCATCAGCTTGGTGTAGGGCCAGCTGATCATCCGGTTGTCGGGCGCCGGCTGCCAGATCGCCTCGGCCGAGCGTTGTTCGCGGCTCCAGGCGTTGGGGTTGCGCGCGGCGACCGCCGAGAACTGAGCCCACAGTTCGCCGATGCGGCGCCGGTGCTTTTCGGGTGTCTCCCCGCCGGCGATCCGCAGCGCCTGTTCGAACATCGGGTAGACGAAGGCCGGGCGGTCCAGCTTGATCCGAATCTCCGCAGGCCCGGCCATCGGCACATGCTCGTCGGCGCCCTCGGCGACGGGTACCGACTCGTCCTGGCTCGTCCACGCCGGCTTCTTGCCCGCGGCGCGCAGCCGCGACCGGGTGCGCCAGGTCTCGGCGCCGGTGATCAGCACCACGTCGGCGCGTCCGCGCTGGATGTCCAGGCAGGCCTGGTTGACCAGCGACTGCGGCACGTTGCCGCCGATGCCGGTGTATCGCGTGCGGGCATCGGTCGCGCCGATGCGCTGGGCGACAAGCAGACCGGGGTCGCGATACCGCCAGGACAGCAGGTTCACCACGCGCACCGAGTCGACGGCCGCCAGCACGCGGGGGTCGGCCGCGTCACGGGCCGCCGCCGCCATCAGGTCGACCGGCTCGACCGTGGGGTTCTCGTCGCGCTGGTTCACTTGGCCGTAGCCGATCAGCACGGGTGTCCTGGGGTCCATCATGGCCTTCCTTGGTGTGCGAACAGCGCGCCCTGCGCGATCAGCCGATCGATGTCCTCGGCGGTCAAACCGAGTACCTTCTGGCAGATTTCGCGGGTGTGCTCACCGGGCATCGGCGCGGGCCGCAATTCCGTCGGCGCGATGTTGGTATACGGCGCGGGACGCGTCTCGGTCGGCATCGCGGCGTCGAACAACGGATGCACCATGTCGGTGTAGGTGTCGCGGAACCGCACCTGCGGATCGTCCAGCACGTCGACGGCCCGGTTCATCGGTGCCGCGGCAATACCCGCCTGCTGCAACGTGTTCGCGACGTCGGTCTTGTCGCGCGCCGCCGTCCACGAGGCCAGGTCGGTGTCGCCGACGACGGCGGCCAGCGCGTTCCGATCCTCATCGGAGCGGATCGAGATCACGCACCATTCGTCGTCGCCCGCGCACGGATACACGCCGTGCTCCGCGGTGTCTCCGGCCACCGGCAGGCCCGCGGCCCTGGCGGCTTCGGTGACGTATGCCGTCGCCAACTGGTTGACCGCGGCTTCGGCCTGCGAAATATGCACGTGCGCACCGCTTCCGGTGGCGCGGCGCTGGACCAGCGCGGCCAGCGCGGCGATCGCGGTGATCCGCGCCGAGACGTGGTCGGGAAAGATGGTCGTGGCGTCATAGAATTCGCCGGGCCCGGCGTCGGGCGATGTCCACAGCCACGTGACGCCGGTGGTGGCCCGCACCAGCGGGCCGTACCCCATTTGCGC
This sequence comes from Mycolicibacterium pulveris, assembly GCF_010725725.1. NCBI lineage: Bacteria > Bacillati > Actinomycetota > Actinomycetes > Mycobacteriales > Mycobacteriaceae > Mycobacterium > Mycolicibacterium pulveris. The sequence continues at coordinate 4,845,023 of NZ_AP022599.1, forward strand.
GCTCCACGGACCGGTCGCCCCGAACGCGCTGCTCTCGGCAAGCACGACGGCGGGATTGAACTCCTTCAGCCGGTCATAGGAGAACCCAAGCGAGGCAAGCGTTCCCGGTTTGAAGTTGGCGAATACCGCGTCGGACTCGGCGACCAGACGTGCGAACACCTCGGCACCGTCGGGGTGGCGCAAGTCAAGGCCGAGGCTGTATTCGTTGCGGTGCGTCAGAGCCCACGACCGGCTCATCGTCATGCCCGGCGGGGTCTGCCGCAGGCCGTCGGGATAGGCCGCGCTCTCGATCTTGATGACCTCGGCGCCCAGATCGGCGAACAGTCGGCCCAGCTCGCCACCGGCGACGATGACACCGAGGTCGAGAATGCGTACGCCCTCGAACGGCCTGCTGACCGGCCCGGCGCCGCTCTGCGCACGCGCTGTGTCACCGGCCCAGCCGGCCTCGTCGACCCCCGGCGCCGGCGCCGGCCGGGTCAGCCCGGTGTGGCTGCCGTCGACGATGAACGGCCCGCTGGGCACCACCACGTCCACGCCTGGCGCCAACTCGGCGCTGGTCAGCGCGCCCACCTCGCGGAAATGGTTGGAGGACAACGTCTCTTGCGGGGTGAGCACCGCGGCGATCGGAACCCCGCGAGCCTGGCCCTCGGTCACCAGCTCGTCACGTGACTTGTCCTCGCACAGCTGAGCGATGAGCGCGTTCAGTTCCCGCGATGCGGCGTATCGCGCGGCGATCGTTGCGAACTTGGGGTCGGCGAACTGTTCGGGCTCACCGAGCCAACCGAACATGGCCTGCCACTGGCGCGGGGACAGCAGGCAGATGCGCACATACCCGTCGCGGCAGCCGAATATCGGATAGATCTGCTGGTTGCGTGGGCGCCCCCGCCACAGCTCGCGGGCTTTCTTCACCCCCGCGGCGGCCTGGCCCTCCGAGCCGTATGGCGGGTCCAACGACTGCAGCACACCTTCGAAGCGGGCGAAGTCGATGTAATCGCCTGTGCCGTCCTGCAATCGACGGTAGTACGCGGCCAGCGCGGCCCAGGCGGCCTGCGCCGCCGCCGTGGCCGACGCCAACCCGATGGGCGGCAGCACAGGGGTCCCGGTGGTCGGTCCGGTCCGTGACAGCGCTGTCGACAGTGCATACAGCACGGCGTCGGTGGCCTGCCACCCCGCCCGCGGCCCGCTGGTGCCGAAGTCGGTGATCGACAGCGTGACCAGATGGCCGAACCGCTGCGACAGCGCGACGCACGAGGTGCCGAACGCTGCCGCCGCCCCGGGGTTGCCGCTGTCCACCACGATGTCGGCGGCACCGGCCAACTCGATCAGCCGTTCGCGGTCGGCGGGATCGGACGGGTCGAGCACCGCGCTGCGCTTGTTGGCGTTCTGCAGCGCGAACCGCACGCTCGCGCCGGCGACGGTGGGCGCCTCGCCACGGGCCGGGCTGCCGCCGGGCGGTTCGATCTTCAGCACGTCGGCGCCGAGGTCGGCGAACAACCGGCCGACGCCGTCGGATTCGGCCCCACCCAGGTCAAGCACACGCAACGACGCCAGCGGTCCGCTGTTCATCGCGGCCCCCGACGCGTCGACTCAACACCTGTCAGCACGCCCGTGAGCGTAACGGGTGACGATCCGATTATTTCTCGGGCGTCGTGGGTACCACTCGCGCATCATGACCGTGGAGCCGCTCTCCCCCACCCTGACCGACGACGAGCTGGCGCTGATCGACGCCTATTGGCGCGCGGCAAACTACCTTTCGGTGGGGCAGATCTACCTGCTGGACAACCCGCTGCTGCACGAGCCGCTCGCCGCCGAACACATCAAGCCGCGGCTGCTCGGCCACTGGGGCACCACGCCGGGCCTCAACCTGATCTACGCCCACCTGAACCGCGTCATCCGCGACCGCGATCTGTCCCTCATCTACATCACGGGCCCAGGCCACGGCGGACCGGGGCTGGTCGCCAACGCCTACCTCGAGGGCACCTACACCGAGGTCTACTCCCCGATCACCGAAAACGCCGACGGAATGCGAAAGCTGTTTCGCCAGTTCTCCTTTCCCGGCGGGATACCCAGCCACGTCGCGGCCGAGACACCCGGATCCATCCACGAGGGCGGCGAGCTCGGATATGCGTTGGTGCACGCCTACGGGGCGGCGTTCGACAACCCCGACCTGGTGGTGGCGTGCGTGATCGGCGACGGCGAGGCCGAGACCGGCCCGCTGGCCGCCGGCTGGCACTCCAACAAGTTCCTCAACCCCGTCACCGACGGTGCGGTGCTGCCGATCCTGCACCTCAACTCCTACAAGATCGCCAACCCGACGGTGCTGGCGCGCATACCGCAGGAGGAGCTCGAGTCGCTGCTGTTCGGCTACGGATACCGGCCGATCACCGTCGCCGGCGACGACCCGGTCAACGTGCACCAACAGCTGGCCACCGCGTTCGACGAGGCCTTCGACCAGATCGCCGCGATCCAGCGGGCCGCCCGGCTCGACGGCGAAACGGGTCGTCCGCTGTGGCCGATGGTGGTGTTGCGCACCCCCAAGGGCTGGACCGGTCCCAAGAAGGTGGACGGCAAGAAGGTCGAGGGAACGTGGCGGTCCCATCAGGTCCCGCTGTCGGAGACCCGAACCAACGCCGAGCACATGGCCGAGCTGGAAGCCTGGCTGCGCAGCTATCGTCCCGACGAGTTGTTCGACGAGCACGGGGCATTGCGGCCCGAACTGCGGGCACTGGCCCCGACGGGCCAGCGCCGCATGAGCGCCAACCCGCACGCCAACGGCGGGCTGCTGCTGCGTGATCTGGACCTGCCACCGTTCACCGACTACGCGGTGGCGGTGGACACGCCGGCGAGCGAGACCGCCGAGGCCACCCGGGTGCTCGGCACCTTTCTGCGGGACGTGATCGCGCGCAACCCGGACCGGTTCCGGTTGATGGGCCCCGACGAAACCGCCTCGAACCGGTTATCGGCCGTCTACGAGGCAACCGCCAAGGCGTGGCTGGCCGAGATCAGCCCCGACGACGAGGACCTCGCCCCCGACGGGCGGGTGATGGAAGTGCTCTCCGAGCACCTGTGCCAGGGCTGGCTCGAGGGGTACCTGCTGACAGGCAGACATGGGCTGTTCAGCTGTTACGAGGCGTTCGTCCACATCGTCGACTCGATGCTCAACCAGCACGCCAAGTGGTTGTTCAGCAGTAGGAGCTTGTCCTGGCGCCGGCCGATCGCCTCGTTGAACTACCTTCTGACATCCCATGTTTGGCGTCAGGATCACAATGGCGCGTCACACCAGGATCCCGGTTTCATCGACCACGTCGCCAACAAGCGCCCCGAGGTGGTGCGGGTGTATCTGCCTCCGGACGCCAACACGCTGCTCTCGGTCGCCGACGACTGCCTGCGCAGCCGCCACTACGTCAACGTGATCGTCGCGGGCAAGCAGCCCGGGTTGACGTACCTGACGATGGACGAGGCGATCGCCCACTGCACCCGCGGGCTCGGGATCTGGGGCTGGGCCAGCAGCACCAACGGCGAGCCCGACGTGGTTCTGGCCTGTGCCGGCGACATTCCGACGTTGGAAACCCTGGCCGCCGCCGACATCCTGCGCCGCGAGCTGCCCGAGCTCGGCGTGCGGGTGATCAACGTCGTCGACATCATGCGGCTGCAACCCGACACCGAACATCCCCACGGGCTCTCCGATCACGAGTTCGACGCGCTGTTCACCACCGACAAGCCGGTGATCTTCGCCTACCACGGCTATCCGTGGCTGATTCACCGGCTGACCTACCGCAGGACCAACCATGAGCATCTGCACGTGCGCGGATACAAGGAGCGCGGCACCACAACCACCCCGTTCGACATGGTGATGCTCAACGACCTCGACCGCTTTCATCTCGTCATCGACGTCATCGACCGGGTGGGCGACCTGGCCGATCGCGCGGCGGTGCTGCGGCAACGGATGGTCGATGCGCGGCTGGCCGCGCGCCGCTACACCCGCGACCACGGCGAGGACGACCCGGCGGTCGCCGACTGGACCTGGGACCCCGCCTATCAGGGACCGTCGCTGTCCCAGGACGCCCGCGGCGAGACCCCCCGCTAGGATCGATGGTTGTGTCCGAGCAAGCAGTGCTAGCGAACCCGCCGCACCCGCTGGTCGAGCAGCTGTCGGCGTTGCACCGCTTCCGCACCTACGTCGACATCGGCATCGTCATCGTGGTGCTGGCGCTGACGAACCTGATCGCGCACTTCACCACCCCGTGGGCCAGCATCGCGGTCGTTCCCGCCGCCGCGGTCGGCCTGCTGATCCTCGTGCGCTCCCGCGGGCTGGGCTGGGCCGAGCTCGGGTTGAGCCGCGCGCACTGGCGGTCGGGTGCGGGCTACGCCCTGGCCGCGGTCGCGGTGGTGGTGTCGGTGATCGCGCTCGGCGCCCTGCTGCCGTGGACCCGGCCGCTGTTCATGAACAACAACTACGCGACGATCTCCGGCGCGTTGATCGCCTCCATGATCATCATCCCGCTGCAGACGGTGATCCCCGAGGAGCTGGCGTTCCGCGGTGTGCTGCAGGGCGCGCTGGACCGGGCTTGGGGATTTCGCGGCGTGGCGGCCGCGGGGTCGTTGCTGTTCGGGCTGTGGCACATCGCGACCTCGTTGGGCCTGACCACCAGCAACGTCGGCTTCACCCGGCTGTTCGGCGGCGGCTGGTTGGGCACGCTGGCAGGCGTCGTCCTCGCGGTGGTGGCCACCGCCGTCGCCGGCTTCGTGTTCACCTGGCTGCGGCGCCGTAGCGGCAGCCTGATCGCCCCGATCGCGCTGCACTGGTCGCTCAACGGGCTCGGCGCGCTGGCCGCCGCGCTGGTGTGGCAGCTGTCTACCTGACCATCAACACCGCTGCGCCCGAAATCCGGCCCGCGGCAAGGTCGCCGAGCGCGGCATCGGCCCGCTCCAGCGGGTACTGCGGCGACGTGACCTCGATGCGGTGCCGTTCCGCGAACGCGAGGAACTCCCTGGCGTCGGCGCGCGTGTTGGAGGTCACCGACCGCACCTGGCGCTCCTGGAACAAATGGCGCTGATAGTTCAGCGAGGGAATGTCGGTCAGGTGAATTCCGGCGATCGACAGCGTGCCGCCACGGTCCAGTGCCTCCAATGCGGGCAGCACCAGTTCGCCGACCGGGGCGAACAGGATCGCCGAGTCGAGCTTTACCGGCGGCGGGTCGGCGGCACCCTGCGCTGACGCCGCGCCCAGCTTCAGCGCCAGTTCCCGAGCCTTCGCCCCGCGGGTCATGACGTGCACCTCTGCCCCCCGCGCGAGCGCCACCTGCGCCGTGATGTGGGCGCTGCCGCCGAAGCCGTAGATCCCCAGCCGTCCGCCGTCGGGCAGGTCGGCCCGCGACAGCGCGCGGTAGCCGATGATGCCCGCACACAGCAACGGCGCCAACTCGGCGTCGGAGTATCCAGACGGCAGGTGATGAGCGTAAGCGGCTGGCGCCGTGGTGAATTCGGCATAGCCGCCGTCGGCGTCCCATCCGGTGTAGCGGGAGTCCGGGCAGAGGTTCTCCGACCCGCGCCTGCAGTACGAACACCGTCCACAGGTGTGCCGAAGCCACGCGACACCGACCCGGTCGCCGACGGCGAACTCGTCGGCGGCGCCCGGGCCGACCTCGACCACCTCGCCGACGACCTCGTGACCGGGGATCACCCCCGGCCGATGCACCGGCAGGTCCCCCTCGGCGACATGGAGGTCGGTGCGGCAGACACCGCAGGCGCGCACTGCGATCAGCAGTTCACCGGCCTGGGGTCGGGGTACTGGTGCCGTCACGCGCTCTGCCGGCCCGGTGTCCATCGGGCCCGGGGCCGTGACGCGCCACGCGGTCATCGTCGAAGTGGTGCTCATCACCCCATCGTGGCGCGATGTGTTGTGCCACACCACCCCTCGGGCTACAAGCCGGTGGGATTTCGATGTCACAACGAGGACGTAACCTGGTGATGACGACGGTCGGCGGGGCCGGCCGAGCCAGGTGGTGCCGGCGCGAGTCCGGCACCTGTGCGAAGGGAGGGTGAACCGATGAAGGGTTTGGCGGCGCTGGCGATCGGCGCTCTCGCGGCGGGCGGCATTGCCCTCGCCGCTCCGGCCAACGCCGGTTGTCAGGGTGGTTGGACGCCGTGGGGTGGCGGCGAGATCTGCGACGGGCCTATCGCCCCCGACGGCAGCTTCGAACGGTGCCAGGCAGCCGGCGCCCTGGGCTTCGGCGGCAGCAACTGCTTCATCACCAACGTCGCCGTTGCCCAGCCGCCGTGGGTCGGTCCCTGAACCGCTAGCCGCTGACGGGCATCACGCGGGCGGCAGCATGCCCGGCGCGTCCTCCGGCGCCACCGGAACGGGCTGTCCGACGCCAGGCCGTGGCGCCGCGTTCGGGTCGGCAGGCGGTGGCGGCGGTGCGTTCGGATCGGCAGGCGGTGGCGGCGGTGCGTTCGGATCCGGCGGCGGCAGCGGCGCGTTCGGGTCCGCGGGAACCGCGGGCACGGGCGGCGTGTAGGGCCGGATCGAGTTGGCCAACGTGACGGCCTCCTCCTTGGGCACCGGGTTGTTCGCCGTGCCCAGCCACACGACGAACCAGCGCTCCGGGGTGCGCTGGCCGCGCGGGGTGCCCGGCTCGGTGGCCTCGCCGACCACGCCCGCCCAGATCTGGCCGTTGGGCTTGTTGGTGTCGGTGAACTTCACCTCGTAGTAGGAGGCGACGCCCGGCATGCCGTCGGCGTCCAGCTCAACCGTCTCCTGGTTGACGCGGGTGCCCGGGAACGGCATGAAGAACTCGCCCATGTCCGAGGCCAGGCGCTGCGCGGCCTTGGTGTTGTCGGTCTCCGCGCCGGCGAACAACTTCAGGTCCAGGCGCCCGAGCAGGATGCTGGTGTCGTTCGGCGGTTCGGCCCCTTCCGGGGTCACCTTCGTCAACAACGCCTGCCCGTAGGACAGCTGGGTCGAGTCGGACACCTGCCATCCGGCCGGCACGACGAAGCTCAACCCGCCCGCGGCGTTTTCGACGCGACCCGGGTCGGCGGGCGGCGGCGCCGGTGCGTTGGGATCGGCGGGCGGCAGCGGCGCGTTGGGATCGGCCGGCGGCGGTAACGGAGCGCCCGGCGGGGGCGGTGGTGCCGGTGCGACGCCCGGTGGCGGCGGAGGTGCCGGCGCGACGCCCGGCGGGGGCGGCGGGACGTTCGGATCGGCGGGAGGCGCGGGTACACCCGGAGCGGGCCCGGGCGCGCCAGGCGCGGGAGGCGGAGGCGGCGGGGTGGGTTCGGGCTGCGCATGTGCCACCGAGGGCAGCGCGAGGGCAACCGCGGTGGCACCGGTCAACACGGCGGTCGCCAGCGACCTCGAGATGCCCCTACGGTGTTGAATTAACGCATCCGGCTGATCCATGGGAAAGAAGTTACCGTGTTACCGGCGTGACGCAAGTGTGAGTTGCTCTTATTGTGCTTAATCTTTTGCTTGCTGAGATCGCAACAGCCCCAGAGAGCCACGCCTGTGGCGAGTTGCTGGCAGCATAAAGGCCCCGCGCGTCGCGCGGGGTGCGTCCCACCCGAGATTTCGCGGCGACCGCCGGCGGTGTTACGGGCTCGGATGGATCGCCACTTCCTGCGCCTTGACCGCGAAGTAGATCCGCTCGCCCGGCGTCAACCGCAACTCGGCCGCCGCTTCGGTGGTGATGTCGGCAGCCAGCCCCGGAGCGCCGTCGGGCTGGTCCTCGGCGCGCACCCGGATTGCCGGTCCCCGGCTGTCGAGTTCGGCGACGGTCACCTCGACGGTGTTGCGGGGGCTGCCGCGTGGTCTGTCGCGATAGACCGCAACGGCGGCGGGGTAGAACAGCGCCACCGCGGAATCCCCTGCGACCACATCGGCGGCCCGCTCGCCGTGCCACGACATCCCTGTTCGCGTCCGCAGCGCGCCGTCGGCGCCCACCACACCGTTGACCAGGTTCACGCCGGCGAACCGCGCCCCGAACCTACTGCGCGGCGTCGCCAATATCGCCGCCGCCGAGCCGGTTTCGGCGACGCGCCCCGATTCCAGCACGATCACACGGTCAGCCAACGTCAGCACGTCGAGGATGTCGTGGGTGACCATCACCGCCGAGCGGTCGTCGCGCACCAGCACCTTTCGCAGCACCTTGCGGGCCGCGGTCGCGGCGGCCACATCCAGCCCGGCCAGCGGCTCGTCGAGCAACAGCACGTCGGGCTCGGCGGCCAACGCCCGCGCCAGCGCCACCCGCTGCGCCTGCCCACCCGAGAGCTGACGCGGCATCCGCGAGGCCAGCTCCGCGGCGTCGACCTCCGTCAACCAGTGGGCTGGCCTGCGGCTGCGCGGCGGAAAGGCCACGTTGGCGGCCACGCTCAGATGCGGAAACAACAACGGGTCCTGCATCAACAGCCCGACACGCCGATCGTGGGTGGCGATGTGGATCCCCGAGCCGACATCGGTCAGCACCCGCTCCCCCACCCGCACGAAACCCGCGTCGGGACGCAGCAGCCCCGCGATCACGTGCAGCACCGTCGACTTGCCCGCACCGTTGGGGCCGAGCACCGCCAGCACCTGGCCCGCGCCGACCTCGAATTCGACGTCTACACCGCGGTTTTCGACGGCGGCGCGCACGCTGATCCCGGTCACGGTCGGCTACCAGGCACTGGCACCCCGCAACCGCCTGCTGCCCAGCCCGACCACCACCACGGCGGCGACGGCGACCAACAGCAGCGACAGCGCGACCGCGGCCTCGGCGTCGCTTTCGCGCTGCAGGTAGACCTCCAGCGGCAGCGTGCGGGTCACGCCCTGTCGTGAACCGGCGAACGTCAGGGTGGCGCCGAACTCGCCGAGCGACCGCGCGAACGCCAGCACGGCCCCCGACACCAGACCCGGTGCGAGCAGTGGAAGCGACACCCGCCACCACACCGTGGTCGGCCCGGCGCCGAGCGTCGCGGCCACCACCTCGTAGTCGGAGCCGAACGTCCGGGCGGCGCCCTCCAGCGCGAGCACCAGAAACGGCAGCGACACGAACGTCTGGGCGAGCACGACGGCCGTCGTCGTGAACGCGATGTCGACGCCCGCCATCTCCAGGTACCTGCCGAGCAGACCCAGCCGACCGAACGCATACAGCAGCGCGATACCGCCGACGACCGGCGGCAGCACCAGCGGCAGCAGCACCAGCGGACGGACGAAGCGCACCAGCCTGCTGTCGCTGCGGGCCAGCACCAGCGCCATCGGGACGCCGAACAGCAGGCACAGGGCGGTGCTGGCGGTGGCGGTTCTGAGGCTGAGCAGCAGCGCCGTCACCGACGCCTCGCTGCTGATCAGCGAGAGGAAATTCGGCCAGTCGACCTTGGCCGCCACCGCGACCAGCGGCAGGGCCACGAACAGCGCGCCAATCGTGGCGGGTAGGTAGAGCCAGCGAGGCAGGGCTGACGTGGTCAAATCCGGCCCTTTTCCCGCTTCACAGCCAAACCTTAGGACACGTCCGCGGGGTTGCGCGGCGTTGGGCCAACACGCCGCGACCAGTCGTCCGCGCGCCTGTTTCGTCCCGTAGCTACTGTCCAGTAACATGGGTCGGACGCGGTTGGATTCAGCGTCGAATCACGAAGGAGGTCCTTGCGATGGAGGTCCTGGTCACCGGAGGTGACACCGATCTGGGTCGCACGATCGCGGAAGGTTTCCGCGACGCCGGACACCGGGTCGTGATCGCCGGCGCTCGACGCGGTGATCTGGAGATCGCCGCGAAAGAACTCGACGTCGACGCGATCGTCGTCGACAACACCGATCCGGCCAGCCTCGAAGACGCGCGCGGACAGTTCCCCCACCATCTGGACACGATCGTCAACGCGCCCGCCCTGCGGTGGGATGCCGGCGACCCGCGCGCCTACTCGCTGGCGGATCACGCGACGGCGTGGCGTCAGACGCTGGACTCGACCGTGCTTTCGGCGGTGTTGACCGTGCAGCTGCTCGGCGACCATCTGCGGTCAGGCGGGTCGATCGTCACCGTGATACCCGAACACCCGGGCGACGGCAGCGCGGAAGCGGCCATCAAAGCCGCGGTGACGGACTGGACGGCCGGGCAGACAAACCATTTCGGCACCCGCGGCATCACGGTGAACGCCGTGGCCGCGGGCCGCAGCGCCGAACCGGGCTACGACGGGGTGTCGCGGGCGACGCCGACGGCGGGCCAGGAGATCACCCGGCTCGCGCTGTTCCTCACCACCCCGGCCGCACGCCACATCACCGGGCAGACCCTGCACGTCAGCCAGGGTGCGCACGCCGCCTGGGAATGAATCGCAACCCCGCGCCGTAGAACTACTGCGTGAGCATTCGACTTGGACTCCAGATACCCAACTTCTCCTACGGCACCGGTGTCGCGCAGATCTTCCCCACCGTGATCGCCCAGGCGCAGGAGGCCGAGGCCGCCGGCTTCGACTCGGTCTTCGTGATGGACCACTTCTACCAACTGCCCGGGCTCGGCACACCCGATGCGCCGATGCTCGAGGCGTACACCGCGCTGGGCGGGTTGGCCACCGCCACCGAGCGCGTCGCGCTGGGCACCCTGGTGACCGGCAACACCTATCGCAACCCGACGCTGCTGGCCAAGACCATCACCACGCTCGACGTGATCAGCCAGGGCCGTGCCGTTCTGGGCATCGGCACCGGCTGGTATGAGCTCGAACACAACAGCCTCGGTTACGAATTCGGCACCTTCACCGAGCGGTTCAACAAGCTCGACGAGGCGCTGCAGATCATCCTGCCGATGCTGCACGGCGAGCGCCCGACGTTTTCGGGCAACTACTACCGCACCGAAGAGGCGATGGCCGAGCCGCGGTTGCGCGACCACATTCCGCTGATGATCGGCGGCAGTGGCGAGAAGAAGACGATTCCCCTCGCGGCGCGGCACTTCGACCACCTCAACCTCATCGCCGGCTTCGACGAGTTGCCCCGCAAGCTGGATGTGGTCAAAGCGCGGTGTGACGAGGTCGGCCGTGATCCGGCGACGCTGGAAACCAGCATGCTCGTCATCGCGCTCATCGGCGAAAACATCACGGGCGAAATGATTCCCGACGATTTCAAGCAGCAGGCCGTGTACGGCAACCCCGAGCAGGTCGTCGAGCAGCTCAAGGCCAAGGTGTTCGACGTCGGCGTCGACGGCGTGATCCTGAGCCCGGTGACAAGCCTCAACGGATATCAGCCCGGTGGGGTCACCGCGGTCGGCGAGCTCCTCAAGCCGATTCTCGAGGGCGAGTCTGGGCTCCTGACGTGGGATATGCCACAGCACACGGATTCGTCGAACCGAGGTTCAGACATCTACCGTGGTGGGTAGACCTGCACGTGAAGCACCGTGAGGAGCCCGATCATGAGCCATCCCGGAGCCACTGCATCTGATCGTCACACAGTCGTGATCATCGGATCAGGGTTCGGTGGGTTGACCGCTGCCAAAAGACTCAAGCGTGCCGATGTCGACGTCAAGTTGATCGCGAAGACCACCCACCACCTGTTCCAGCCGCTGCTGTATCAGGTCGCGACCGGCATCATCGCCTCGGGTGAAATCGCACCGCCGACGCGGATGATCCTGCGCAAGCAGAAGAACTGCCAGGTGCTGCTCGGTGACGTCACACACATCGACGTGACCAACCAGACCGTCACGTCGGAGTTGCTCGGCCACACCTACGTCACGCCGTACGACTCGCTGATCGTGGCCGCCGGCGCCGGGCAGTCCTACTTCGGCAACGACCACTTCGCGGAGTGGGCGCCCGGCATGAAGTCCATCGACGACGCACTCGAGCTGCGGGCGCGCATCCTGAGCGCCTTCGAACAGGCCGAGCGGTCCAGTGACCCGGCTCGCCGCGAGAAGCTGCTCACGTTCACCGTCGTGGGTGCGGGCCCGACCGGTGTCGAAATGGCAGGCCAGATCGCCGAATTGGCCGATCACACTCTCAAAGGCGCGTTCCGCCATATCGATTCGACCACCGCGCGAGTGATTCTGCTCGACGCGGCACCCGCCGTGCTGCCGCCGATGGGTGAGAAGCTCGGCAACAAGGCCATGGCCAGGCTCGAGAAGATGGGCGTCGACATCCAGCTCAACGCCATGGTCACCGACGTCGACCGCAACGGCATCACGGTGAAGGACGCCGACGGCACCATCCGCCGCATCGAGTCGGCGACCAAGGTGTGGTCGGCGGGCGTTTCGGCAAGCCCGCTGGGCCGCGATCTGGCAGAGCAGTCCGGCGTGGAGATCGACAAGGCCGGCCGCGTGGTGGTGCAACCGGACCTGACCATCCCCGGACACCCGAACGTGTTCGTGGTCGGCGACATGGCATACGTCGAAGGGGTGCCGGGCCAGGCGCAGGGCGCCATCCAGGGCGGCAGATACGCCGCCGATGCGATCAAGGCCGAGATCAAGGGCGCCGACCCGGCGCAGCGCGAGCCGTTCCAGTACTTCGACAAGGGCTCGATGGCCACCGTGTCCCGGTTCTCCGCGGTCGCCAAGATCGGGCCGGTGGAGTTCGGCGGGTTCATCGCCTGGCTGGCCTGGCTGGTGCTGCACCTGGTCTACCTGGTCGGGTTCCGCCGCAAGCTCACCACGCTGCTGTCGTGGACGGTGACGTTCCTGTCGACCCAGCGCGGCAACCTCACCATCACCGAGCAGCAGGCCTACGCCCGCACCCGCATCGAATCGCTCGAGGAGATCGCGGCGTCGGTGCAGGACACGCAGAAAGCTGCGGTCTAGACCCGCTCAATAACCTTGTGCCAGCAAGGTACTCGCGCGCCGCTAGCTGCGCCGATCCGGCCTCGCCGCCCGACAGGTTAATTTGTTCGTCACATACAGACATGTGGCAGAAACACAGCCGCTCTAACGTCCCGAAGCGACAACCGCACGTTGTCTGCGGACATAGAGGGAAAGGCTGTTCATGCGACTTCAACGACGCTCAGCGCTGGTGGTCGGAAGCATCGCCGCCGCAACGGCACTGGTGTTGGCCGGCTGCGGAAGCAAGGCAACCGAATCCGGCTCGGCCAACGCCGAGTCATGTGTGGACACCTCCGGTCCGACAATCAAAGTGGGGGCGCTGAACTCGCTTTCGGGCACCATGGCCATCTCCGAGGTGACCGTCCGGCACGCCATCGACCTGGCCGTTGAGCAGATCAACGCGGCCGGCGGTGTGATGGGCAAGCAGATCGAACTGGTCGGCGAGGACGGGGCGTCCGAGCCGACCGTGTTCGCCGAGAAGGCCGAAAAACTGATCAGCAGCGACTGCGTGGCCGCGGTCTTCGGCGGCTGGACCTCGTCGTCGCGCAAGGCCATGCTTCCGGTGTTCGAGTCCGCGAACGCGTTGCTGTACTACCCGGTGCAGTACGAGGGCCTGGAGGCCTCCGACAACATCTTCTACACCGGCGCGACCACCAACCAGCAGATCGTGCCCGCGCTGGACTACCTCAAGGAGAAGGGCATCACGTCGCTTTACCTGGTCGGTAGCGACTACGTCTTCCCGCAGACCGCCAACCGCATCATCAAGGCGTACGCCGACGCCAACGGCATCGAGATCAAGGGCGAGGACTACACGCCGCTGGGCTCGACGGACTTCTCCACCATCGTCAACAAGATCCGCACCGCCGATGCCGACGCGGTGTTCAACACCCTCAACGGCGACTCCAACGTGGCCTTCTTCCGCGAGTACCGCAACGTCGGCCTGACCCCGCAGGACATGCCCGTCGTGTCGGTCTCGATCGCAGAGGAGGAGATCGGCGGCATCGGGGTGCAGAACATCACCGGGCAGCTGACCGCATGGGACTACTACCAGACCATCGACAGCCCGGTGAACAACGCGTTCGTCAAGGCGTACAAGGACAAATACGGCGCCGACAAGCCCACCTCGGATCCGATGGAAGCCGCCTACGTCTCGGTGTACCTGTGGAAGAACACCGTTGAGAAGGCGGAGTCGTTCGCGGTGCCCGACGTGCAGAAGGCCGCCGGCGGCGTTCAGTTCGACGCACCCGAGGGGCTGGTGCAGATCGACGGCGACAACAACCACATCACCAAGACCGCCCGAATCGGCGAGATCCGGCCCGACGGCCTGATCTACACGGTCTGGGAGTCCGCGGGACCGATCGAGCCGGACCCCTACCTCAAGGGTTATCCGTGGGCGGCCGGCCTCTCCAGCTGACCCGGGCATGGATGTCCTGATCGGGCAGCTGGCAACAGGATTGAGCCTCGGCTCGATCCTGTTGCTGGCCGCGCTGGGATTGTCGCTGACGTTCGGCCAGATGGGCGTCATCAACATGGCGCACGGCGAGTTCATCATGGCCGGCTGCTACACCGCATTCGTGGTGCAGCAGATTATCTCCAATGCCGGTGCCTCGCTGCTGATTTCGTTGGTGATCGGGTTTCTCGTCGGCGGTGCGCTCGGCGCGCTGCTCGAAACCACGCTGATCCGGCGGATGTATCACCGGCCGCTGGACACGCTGCTGGTGACGTTCGGCGTGGGCATGGTGCTGCAGCAGGTGGCCCGTGACATCTTCGGTGCGCCCGCGGTCAACGTCGTCGCACCGCCGTGGTTGTCCGGCGGTGTGGAGATCCTCGGCGCGGTGGTGCCCAAGACGCGGATCTTCATCCTGGTGCTGGCCGTTGTCTGTGTCGCCGCGCTGGCCGCGGCATTGAAGTTCAGCCCGATGGGACGCCGAATACGGGCGGTGGTGGCGAACCGCGACCTCGCCGAGACCAGCGGGATCTCCTCACGCAGAACCGACGTCACGACGTTCTTCGTCGGCTCGGGGCTGGCGGCCGTTGCGGGCGTGGCGCTGACGCTGATCGGTTCGACCAGCCCCACCATCGGGCAGAGCTATCTGATCGACGCGTTCCTGGTGGTGGTGGTCGGCGGCCTCGGCCAGCTCAAGGGCACGGTGATCGCGGCGTTCGCGCTGGGCTTCGCGAACTCGTTCATCGAGTACAACACCACCGCCTCACTGGCCAAGGTGATCCTGTTCGTGATCATCGTCATCTTCCTGCAGGTCCGTCCGCAGGGCCTGTTCACCGTCCGGACAAGGAGCCTTGCGTGAGAACCCTTCTGGGCCGCTGGCAGACCTGGGCCGGTTTCGGCGTCGCGGCCGTCCTGCTGTTCGGGGTCGCGCCCGCGGTGCTGTCCGACTTCCGGCTGAGCCTGCTGGCCAAGTTCCTGTGCTTCGCGATCGTGGCGGTCGGCATCGGCCTGGCGTGGGGCCGCGGCGGCATGCTGGTCTTGGGCCAAGGCGTGTTCTTCGGCCTCGGCGGCTACATGATGGGTATGCACCTCAAGATCGCCGACGCGCAGTTGCGCGGCGACGACGTGCCGGACTTCATGCAGATCGCTGGGGTGCGCGAACTGCCCGGCTACTGGGCACCGTTCGCCTCCCCCGCGTTCACGCTCGCCGCCATCGTGCTGCTGCCGACCGCCATCGCCGCCGCGCTCGGTCTCGGCGTGTTCAAACGCCGGGTCAAGGGCGCCTACTTCGCGATCTTGTCGCAGGCGCTGGCGGCGGCACTGGCCATCCTGCTCGTCGGACAGACCAGCCTGGGCGGTAGCAACGGGCTCAACAGGTTTCGCACCTTCTTCGGGTTCACGCTGAACGACCCGGTGAACCGGCGAATGTTGTATTTCATCGCCGCCGCGGTGCTCCTGCTCGTCGTCGCGGTGGTGCGCCAGCTCATGGCAAGCCGGTACGGCGAGCTGCTGGTGGCCGTTCGCGACGGCGAGGAGCGGGTGCGTTTCCTCGGCTACGACCCGGCCAACATCAAGGTGGTCGCGTACTCCGTCGCGGCGTTGTTCGCCAGCATCGCGGGTGCCCTGTTCGCGCCGATCGTCGGCTTCATCGCGCCGTCACAGGTGGGCATCCTGCCGTCGATCGCATTCCTGATCGGCGTGGCGATCGGCGGCCGCACCACGCTGCTGGGCCCGGTGCTGGGCGCCATCGGCGTCGCCTGGGCCCAGACCGTGTTCTCCGAACGCTTTCCGTCGGAGTGGACCTACGCCCAGGGGCTGCTGTTCATCGTGGTCGTCGGCTTCATGCCCGCCGGCATCGCCGGACTCGGCGCGGTGTTCGCCGGCCGCCGTCTGCGCAGGACCAAACCGTCACCCGCACCGCAACCGGTGTCTGCGCCCGACACCGAACCTGACAGCCAGAAGGTGGGTGCATCCACATGACGACCCAAAGCACACCGGTCGCGGGCGGCAACGCCGGAATGGCCGCCGAGTACCTCGAGATCCGCGGGCTGACCGTCGATTTCGACGGGTTCAAGGCGGTCAGCGACGTTGACCTCACCCTGTTCCAGGGCGACCTACGGTTTCTGATCGGGCCGAACGGGGCGGGCAAGACCACCGTCATCGACGCGATCACCGGGCTGGTCAGCGCCACCGGATCGGTGAACAAATCCGGCGTCGAACTGCTCGGCAAGAAGGTGCACCAGATCGCCCGGTTGGGCGTGGGACGCACGTTTCAGACCGCCAGCGTGTTCGAGCAGCTGACCGTGCTGCAGAACCTGGACATCGCCGCGGGCGCGGGCCGATCGGTGTGGACTCTGCTGCGCCGCCGCCACGGGGTGCTGCCCGCCATCGAAGCCGCGCTCGACACGATCGGGCTGGCCGATCTGGCCGACCAGCCCGCCGGTGCGCTGGCCCACGGCCAGAAGCAGTGGCTGGAGATCGGCATGCTGCTGGTACAGAACGCCGACGTGCTGTTGCTCGACGAGCCGGTGGCGGGCATGAGCCACGAGGAACGCGAGGAGACCGGAAACCTGTTGCGCCGCATCGGCGCCGAACGCACCGTCGTGGTGGTCGAACACGACATGGACTTCATGCGGGCCTTCGCCACCTCGGTGACCGTGCTGGCCCGCGGGCGCGTGATCGCCGACGGAACCGTCGCCGAGGTGCAGGCCAACCCGAAGGTCCAGGAGGTCTACCTCGGCACCGCCGCCGCCGGTGCCGAGCTCGTCGAGGAGAACCGCTGATGCTGCAACTGATCGATGTCCGCAGCGGCTACGGCCGCTCCGAAGTGGTCCACGGCGTCAGCATCGAGGTGCCCCGCGAGGGGGTGGCCGCGGTGATGGGGCACAACGGGGCGGGTAAGACCACGCTGCTGCGGGCCGCGGTCGGGCTGCTCAAATGCAGTGCGGGCACGGTGCTTTTCGACGGCGAGGACATCACCAAGCTGCGGCCCAGCGCCCGGGTGGCACGTGGTGTGGCCTACGTCCCGCAGGGCCAACAGTCCTTCGGCCAGCTGACCACCATGGAGAACCTCCAGGTCGTCGCCGACGGGCGCAAGAACGGACGCCAGCTCATCGACGAGCAGCTCGACCTGTTTCCCGCGCTCAAGGAACTGCTGACCCGCAAGGCCGGGCTGTTGTCCGGTGGGCAACGCCAACAGCTGGCGATCGCACGGGCGCTGATCACCAGCCCCAAGTGCCTGATCCTCGATGAACCGACCGAAGGCATCCAGCCGTCGGTGGTCGCCGAGATCGAAACCGCCATCGTCGAGTTGACCAACCGCGGCGACCTCGGCGTGCTGCTCGTCGAGCAGCACATCGGCTTCGCGTTGGAGTCCTCGCAGCACTATTACATTCTGGAAGCCGGGCGCCTCACCTCGAGCGGCGCGGGCGGTTCGGCATCCGAGACCGAAGTGCGTGCCGCGATGGCGATCTAGAGGCGCCTTCCCTGCCACGTCGACAGGCACCCGCCGCCGGCCAGCGCCAGCGGCATCCCCCGGGTCTGGGCGGTGCCTCGCGGGTAGTGCAGTTCGCTGACACACGCCATCGGCGTGCCCAGCTCGTCGTCGGTGATCGAGCCGTTGCCGAGCTCGACACGGTGGCGCACCAACGGCGATCCGTCGACGTCGGCGTGCAGCGATCCTGACCAGAACCCTTGGTGCTCACCGGATCTGCCGATCTGCACGCGTTCGCGCAGCCGGATGCGGCCCGTCGTGGCCAGGGTCAGCCGGGTGGCGCTGTGGTGGCGCGACGTGGCGGCGACGACGGTGGGCTCCGGATCCAGGTCGAGGTCACCGGCCACCTCGAGGGACCACAGCGCGTGTGATTCGACCGTCGTCGCACCGGGCAGCGTCACCGTCGCCGCCGCGGTGCGCACCCGTAGCCGCGCGCCGGGCGCGACCATCACGCGGATGTGCAGCGCGTCACCGCCAAGCGGGGTGGCCGCGGCCGACACCAGATGAACGGTGTCGGGCTCGGTGTGGCGAGCGGCAAGGCCCCCGGTGCACTCGATGCGCGGCCGACGGCCCGGGGTCGCGACGATGAGGACGTCCGACCGCACTAGACCGGCACCTGCAGCTGTTGGCGCACCCAGGTCAGCACCGCAGCCGCCGACGGGTCCTCGGTCAGCGAGATCAGCACCGTGGGTCGGCCCTCGCGGACGGTGGTGGCGTCGCGGCGCATCACGTCGAGGTCGGCGCCGACCAGCGGCGCCAGGTCAATCTTGTTGATCACCAGCAGATCCGAATACGTCACGCCGGGACCGCCTTTGCGCGGCACTTTGTCACCCCCCGCCACGTCGATGACGAAGATCTGGACGTCGACAAGCCCGGACGAGAAGGTGGCGGTGAGGTTGTCGCCGCCGGACTCGACCAGGATCAGGTCCAGCGGGTCCTCGGCTCCGGAGTTGACCGCGATGAGGTCGTCGATGGCGTCCAGGTTGGCCGTGATGTCGTCGCGGATGGCGGTGTGCGGGCAGCCGCCGGTCTGCACCGCCGCGATCCGCGCATCGGGCAGCACCGCATGGCGGCGTAGGAAGTCCGCGTCCTCGGTGGTGTAGATGTCGTTGGTCAGTACCGCCAGCGACAGCTCGTCGCGCAGCTGCCTGCACAGCGCGGCCACCAGCGCGGTCTTTCCCGACCCGACGGGCCCGCCGACGCCGATGCGCAGCGGCTCCCCCGGCCGGCGCGGGCGCTTCGGCCGGTCGACGTGTGCGTGGGGTCGGCCATCGAGAAAATGCGGTGGCATAGCGTGCCTTTCAGGAGGCGAACAGGGGGCGTTCGCGTTGGCTGTGCCGTTGGGCCAGGACGTCGAGCAGCGGATCGGAGAGCTCGCACAGCTCCTTGGCTGCCTCGCCGGCGAGTTGGTCACACAGCGGCGCCAGGTGAAACGTCATGGCCGCGACGTCCCCGGGGTCGAGCGCCAACAGCCGCTGAGCGGCCGTCGCCGATCCGGTCATCGTCGTGTAGATCACCGACAGCGCGGTGTGTTCGGGCGGGGTTCCGCCGGCCGCGCCCGCCACGCCTGCCGCCACCGCCAGATGCGGCGTGGCGCCCAGCGGCTGCCAGTCGGTGTCCGGCCACACCCGCCGCGCCAGCCGCACCAGGCCGCGGCCCTGGGTGCGTGAGGCTTGACGAGCCGCGGGAGCCGGGGTGCGCGCGTCGATCTCGCGATCGGCCTCCTGGGTGCTCAGCCGCCCGGCGCAGACGGCAGCGGCAACCGAGGCGGCCACCAGGCCGTGGGTGCGCATGCGCCTGCGCAGAAACGCCCGCAGCGTCGGAAGGTCGCGAACCAGGCCCTCGGCGACGGCCTGCTCGACGCCGCCGGAGTGCACGTGCCCGCCGGTGGGCAACCGCGAGTCCGACAGCGTGAGCAACGTCGTGAGGTTCGTCATCAGAACAGGAAATATCGTTGCGCCATCGGAAGTTCGGCCGGCGGATCCTGCTGCCACACCTCGCCGTCGATGCGCACCGTGAACGTGTCCGGGTCGACCTCGATGGCGGGCAGCGCGTCGTTGAGCGGAAGATCGGCCTTGCCGACCGCGCGCACGTTCTTGACGGCGACCAGGCGGCGGTTGACCGCGAGGCGGTCGGCCAGCCCGTCCTCGACGGCCTGAGGCGCCACAAAGTGCACCGAGGTGGCGGCCGCGGCCGCCGGCGCGGCGCCGAACATCGGCCGCGGCAGGACCGGCTGCGGGGTGGGGATGGAGGCGTTCGCGTCTCCCATTGCCGCCCAGGCGATCATGCCGCCCTTCAGCACCGCGTGCGGGCGCACCCCGAAGAACGCCGGCTCCCACAAGACCAGGTCGGCCAGCTTGCCCACCTCGACCGACCCGACCTCGTCGTCGAGGCCGTGCGCGACGGCGGGGCAGATCGTGTACTTGGCCACGTAGCGGCGCACCCGGTTGTTGTCGGCGGCACCGTCGCCCGGCAGTGCGCCGCGGCGGCGTTTCATCACGTGCGCGGTCTGCACGGTGCGCAGGACCACCTCGCCGATGCGGCCCATCGCCTGGGAGTCGCTGCCGATCATCGAGATCGCGCCGATGTCGTGCAGCAGATCCTCGGCGGCCATCGTCGACGGCCGGATACGGCTTTCGGCGAACGCGAGATCCTCTGGGACGGCGGGGTTGAGGTGATGGCACACCATCAACATGTCGAGGTGCTCGTCGAGGGTGTTGACGGTATGGGGCCGGGTGGGATTGGTCGAACTCGGCAGCACGTTCGGGTGCGCGGCCACCGTGATGATGTCGGGCGCGTGGCCGCCGCCCGCGCCCTCGGTGTGATACGCGTGGATCGACCGGCCGTTGATCGCGCCGATCGTGTCCTCGACGAACCCCGCCTCGTTGAGCGTGTCGGAGTGCAGCGCCACCTGCACCCCGGCCGCGTCGGCGACGCCCAGGCAGGCGTCGATGGCCGCAGGTGTGGACCCCCAGTCCTCGTGCAATTTGAAACCCGAAGCGCCACCGCGTAATTGCTCCCACATCGCCTCGGTGCTGACCGTGTTGCCCTTGCCGAGCAGCGCCATGTTCACCGGCCATGAATCCAACGACTCCAGCATCCGGCCCAGATGCCATGCGCCGGGCGTGACGGTGGTGGCCTTGCTGCCCTCGGCAGGTCCCGTGCCGCCGGCGATCACGGTGGTGATGCCCGCGCCGAGTGCCTCGCCCATCAGCTGCGGGCAGATCAGATGCACATGGCAGTCGATGCCGCCGGCGGTCACGATGCGGCCGTTGCCCGCGATGACCTCCGTGGACGGCCCGACCACCAGGTCGGGATGCACCCCCGCCATGATGTCGGGATTGCCCGCCTTGCCGATGGCGACGATCCGCCCATCGCGAATTCCGATGTCGGCCTTGATAATTCCCCAGTAGTCGATGATCACCGCACCGGTGATGACGGTGTCGGGCGCACCGTCGGCCCTGGTGGCACGCGCCTGGCCCATCGACTCGCGCAGCACCTTGCCGCCGCCGAACACCGCCTCGTCGCCCGCCAGCTCCGGGCCGCCGCTGCGGTCCTCGGTGATCTCGACGAACAAATCCGTGTCGGCCAGCCGGATCCGGTCCCCCGCGGTCGGGCCGAACAGCGCGGCGTACCGCGGCCGCGACAGCCGGGTCATGACGCGTCCAGGCGGCCGGGAGGCGACAGCGTGAGCCCGTGCACTTCCCGCGATCCGCTCAGCGGAACCAACGCAACCCGTTGGGCCACACCGGGTTCGAACCGCACCGCGGTGCCCGCGGGAATGTCGAGCCGAAAGCCGTGCGCGGCGTCGCGGTCGAACATCAGCGCCGCGTTGGCCTGCGGCAGGTGCACATGGCTGCCGACTTGCACGGGACGGTCGCCGCTGTTGACCACCTCCAACTGCAGGCGTGGCGCGCCGGCGTTGAGTTCGATGTCGCCGTCTCCGAAGACGATTTCACCGGGCACCATCGGGGTGCTCATGAGATCGGGTGGTGGACGGTGACGAGCTTGGTGCCGTCCGGAAACGTCGCCTCCACCTGGACGTCGTCGAGCATCTCGGGCACCCCTTCCATGACATCGTCTCGGCGCAGGACCTCACGACCGCTGACCATGAGCTCCGCGACCGTGCGCCCGTCGCGGGCCCCCTCGAGGATGTGGTCGGTGATCACGGCGACCGCTTCGGGGTGGTTGAGCTTGAGGCCGCGGGCCTGTCGGCGCCGCGCCAACTCGGCGGCGTAGGACAGCAGCAGCAGATCCTGCTCATGCGGTGTCAAACGCATAGTCGGCGATATTGCCATGCCGCGCACGGGAAGGCAGCGCAAGCAATGCGGTTGTTACTGCGCAGGCATGTTCTGCAGGCGCACCTGGCCGAGGGCGACGACACGGTCGTTGTCGTCGGTGATCGTGATCTGCCACAGCTGCTGACGCCGACCGCGGTGGATCGGGGTGGACACCGCCGTGACCGTGCCCGAGGAGATCGCACGCAGAAAATCGGTGTTGTTGTTGACCCCGACCACGTCCCCGCCGCCGTGCTCGGTGAGCCAGAGGTGGCCGGACACGCTGGCCAGGCTCTCGATGATCGAGCAGTACACCCCGCCGTGCACGATGCCCGCCGGTTGCAGCAGCCTGTCGTCGATGGTCAGCTGCGCGGTCCCGCCGTCGGGGGTGAGCTCGAGGAATTTCAGGCCGAGTTCGTTGTCGAATCCCTTGCCGAGTTCGGCCGGTACGTCGGTGGTCACGCGATCGTGTCTACACGTTTGCGTCGCCGCGCCGCCCGCAGGGGGCGGCCGGTGCGGGAAATCAGACGGGCCCCGCACCAGGCGGTGCGGGGCCCGTCCTTCGTGTGGACCGGGAGTCACTGCAGCCCTCAGGACTCCGGCGCGGTCCGGTGGTTGTCCGGTGTTCCGCCGCTAATAATAGGCAAGGCTATCCTAATTCAGCAAGACCTTCGTCGCGGCAATGCGGGACGTTCCGCGCACCGGCAAGCCGAAGCCGACGAACGCGTCGAGCACGGCCTGGCTGCGTTGCATGCTGGTGAGTTCGCTGCACCCGGCGAGCAGTGGCATCAGGGTCGCCGCGCTGACCACGGCCGTCCCGACGGCGTGCCACATCGACGCGATCGACATCGCTCCCCCGCTCACGTCGGCCAGCTTGGTGAACAGCGGCTCGAGAGCGCGGTGGCTGCGGTGGGCGATCCACGTCGTCAGCGCCGCCTCGCTGGGCAGCGCCACGATCCCGTCACGCGCGGGGTTGGTCACCCGCATGGCCCGGCGGTCGGCGAAGAACGGATCGTCCGGCAGGGCCCGCAGCGTCGGGTCCACGACGCCGACCCAGTCGACGGCGCCTTCGGAATCGACGTGCACCCACAGGTTTTCCAGGCCGGTGTCCCATGCGCGCGCCTCCAGCACGACGAGCGGGATGACCCGTCCCACGACGACGTGGGCGAACGTGGCCGCCAACTGCTGGGCCACCGCGATCGGGCTGTCGGTTTCCTCGATGCCGATTTCGAACATGGTTTGCAGGCGGTCGGTGGTCAACACCTCGGTGAGCGGCCACCATCGCCGCCGCGAGAGGTCACCCATCACGGCGACGCCATAGACTCGCGGGCATTCGGGGTAGAGCTCGCGCAGGCGTCGGCTCGATTCGTGCAGGGGCAGCGGTCGCTTGATCGCCATGCTGGCGATGAGCGGATCGTCGACCGCGACTGTCATGCGCACCTCCCGATGTCTACTTAGGTTAGGCTTACTATAGTCCTATGCGTGATCAGGGCCAGACCGTGTGACTGGAGTCACAGGCCGGCGAGAACCAGGCAAGAACCGGTGGTGAGCGACGCCGCAGAGGTTCAACGGCGGCCGCGGGTGGCGGCCCCGCCATAGGGATACGACGCACCGTAGTAAAGCCGTAGTAAGCTGGATCAGCAGTCTCTAGGAGAGAACATTCGCATGGCCAAATTGACGCGTCTGGGGGACCTTGAACGCGAGGTGATGGACCATCTGTGGTCCGCGCCGGAGCCCCAGACCGTGCGGCAGGTCCACGAGGCCCTGTCGGCGCGGCGCGACCTGGCCTACACCACGATCATGACCGTGCTGCAGCGGCTCGCGAAGAAGAACTTGGTGGTCCAGCACCGCGACGATCGTGCCCACCGCTACGCACCCACGCACGGCCGTGACGAACTGGTCGCCGGCCTGATGGTCGATGCGCTCGACCAGGCGGCGGACTCGGGAAGCCGCGAGGCCGCGCTCGTCCACTTCGTCGAGCGGGTCGGCGCCGACGAGGCCGCGGCGTTGCGTCGTGCGCTGGCCGATCTGGAAAGCAAGGACCGCATTCCTCCGGTCACTGGCCATTCAGGCACCGACTGAGGGAGACTGACGGCGTGTCCGCGCTGGCCTTCACCGTCATGGCGCTGGTCCTGTCCGGACCAGTGCCTGCCGTGCTGGCCAGGGCGGCATGGCCGATGCGTGCGCCACGGGCCGCCATCGTGCTGTGGCAGGCGATCGCGCTCGCGGCCGTGCTGTCCGCGTTCTCCGCGGGCATCGCCATCGCCAGCCGGCTCTTCGCGCCCGGGCCCGACGGCCGACCGACGGCTTACATCTTCAGCGAAATCGATGCGCTGGGTTGGCCGGTGTGGACCGCGTACGTGGTGGTCTTCGCGCTGACCCTGGTGATCGGCGCGCGTCTGGCCCTGGCCGTGCTGCAGGTCGCCATCGCCACCCGACGCCGTCGCGCACACCACCGCATGGTCGTCGACCTGGTCGGTAAGTCCCAGAGGTGCCACCACCTGCCGGCAGGAGGCTACGGGCTGCGCATCTTGGACGTGGACCAGCCGCTGGCCTACTGCCTGCCGGGCGTGCGCAGCCGGGTGGTGGTCAGCGAGGGCACGCTGACGGCGTTGGCGGACAACGAGTTCGCCGCGATCCTGTCCCATGAGCGCGCCCACCTGCGGGCCCGCCACGACCTCGTGCTGGAGATGTTCACCGCCGTGCACGCCGCGTTCCCCCGGTTCGTCCGCAGCGCCAGCGCGCTGGGCGCCGTCCGGCTGCTGATCGAAATGCTGGCCGACGACGCCGCGGTGCGCACCGCCGGCCCCACCCCCCTGGCGCGGGCGCTGGTCGCCTGCGCGGGCGGGCCCACCCCGTCGGGTGCCCTGGCCGCGGGTGGGCCGACTACGCTGCTGCGCGTGCGCCGCCTGGCAGGGCGGGGCAACAGCGTGGTGCTGGGCATGGCGGCATATCTGGCCGCGGCGGCCGTGTTGGTCGTACCGACCTATGCGGTGGCGCTGCCCTGGCTGACCGAACTGCACCGGCTCTTCACCGCATAGGGACGCATCGGGCCACATCAGACCCCAGGAATGCGTTGCTCCACAACAAAACAACGAAAGGCTGCCCGGATGAGCTCTGACGACACTGCCTCCACCACCGGTACCGCTCAGATCGGGGTCACCGGCCTCGCCGTGATGGGCTCGAACATCGCGCGCAACTTCGCCCGGCACGGATACACGGTCGCGCTGCACAACCGTTCCGTGGCCAAGACCGATGCGCTGCTGGCCGAGCACGGCTCCGAAGGCAAGTTCGTCCGCAGCGAGACCATCGCCGAATTCCTTGACGCGCTGGAGAAGCCGCGCCGGGTGTTGATCATGGTCAAGGCCGGAGAGGCGACCGACGCGGTGATCAACGAGCTCGCCGACGCGATGGAGGACGGCGACATCATCATCGACGGCGGCAACGCGCTCTACACCGACACCATCCGGCGGGAGAAGGCGATGCGCGAGCGCGGCCTGCACTTCGTCGGCGCGGGTATCTCCGGCGGTGAGGAAGGCGCGCTCAACGGGCCGTCGATCATGCCGGGCGGCCCGAAGGAGTCCTACGACAGCCTCGGGCCGCTGCTCGAGGAGATCTCCGCGCACGTCGACGGCGTGCCGTGCTGCACCCACATCGGGCCTGACGGGGCCGGGCATTTCGTGAAGATGGTGCACAACGGCATCGAGTACTCCGACATGCAGCTCATCGGGGAGGCCTACCAGCTGCTACGCGACGGGCTGGGCAGGTCCGCGGGCGAGATCGCCGACGTGTTCGACGAATGGAACTCCGGTGACCTGGACAGCTTCCTGGTCGAGATCACCGCGAAGGTGCTGCGCCAGGTCGACGCCAAGACCGGCAAGCCGCTGGTCGACGTCATCGTCGACGAGGCCGAGCAGAAGGGCACCGGCCGCTGGACGGTGAAGTCCGCGCTCGATCTGGGTGTGCCGGTGACCGGCATCGCCGAGGCGGTGTTCGCCCGCGCCCTTTCGGGTTCGGTCGCCCAGCGACGTGCCACCACCGGGCTGGCCGCCGGTGAGCTGGGTGAAAGGCCCAGCGACGCAGCCCAGTTCACCGAGGATGTGCGCCAGGCGCTGTACGCGTCGAAGATCGTCGCCTACGCGCAGGGCTTCAACCAGATCCAGGCAGGCAGCGCCGAGCACAACTGGAACATCAACCCCGGCGATCTGGCCACGATCTGGCGCGGCGGCTGCATCATCCGGGCCAAGTTCCTCAATCGGATCAAGGACGCCTACGACACCGATCCCGACCTGGCCACGCTTATCGCCGCGCCCTACTTCCGCAGCGCGGTCGAGTCGGCGATCGACAGCTGGCGTCGCGTCGTGGTCACCGCCACCCGGCTCGGCATCCCGATCCCCGGGTTCTCCTCGGCGTTGTCCTACTACGACGCGCTGCGCACCGAGCGGCTGCCCGCGGCGTTGATCCAGGGTCTGCGCGACTACTTCGGCGCCCACACCTACGCGCGCATCGACGCCGACCGCGACAAGAAGTTCCACACCCTGTGGAGCGGCGACCGTACCGAGGTCGAGGCATGAGATCCTTCCGTTCGCGCGGGGAACGGGCCCACCCAGACCCAATTAGACTCGGAAGCGATGCGCTTTCTTGACGGCCACCGGCCCGGCTACGACCTGACCTACGACGATGTGTTCATCGTCCCGGGCCGCTCCACTATCCAATCGCGGATGGACGTCGACCTGGCCACCTCCGACGGCTCCGGAACGACGATTCCGGTGGTGGTCGCCAACATGACCGCGGTCGCGGGCCGGCGGATGGCCGAAACGGTCGCCCGCCGCGGCGGCCTGGTGGTGCTGCCCCAGGACCTGCCCGTCGACGTGGTCAAACAGACCGTCGACTTCGTCAAGAGCCGCGACCTGGTGGTGGACACCCCAGTGGTGCTGTCCCCCGACGACTCCGTCTCCGATGCGATGGCGCTGATCCACAAACGCGCACACGGCGCCGCCGTCGTCGTGCACCAAGGACGCCCGACCGGCCTGGTCACCGAGAGCAACTGCGTCGGCGTGGACCGGTTCACCCGGGTGCGCGACGTCGCGATCTCCGACTTCGTCACCGCACCGGTGGGCACCGACCCGCGCAAGGTCTTCGACCTGCTCGAACACGCCCCCATCGAGCTGGCGGTGATGACCGACGCCGACGGCACCCTGGCCGGCGTGCTGACCCGCACCGGCGCGATCAGGGCGGGCCTTTACACCCCGGCCGTGGACGGCAACGGCCGGCTGCGGATCGCGGCCGCGGTCGGCATCAACGGCGACGTCGGCGCCAAGGCCCGCAGCCTGGCCGAGGCCGGCGTCGATCTGTTGGTGATCGACACCGCCCACGGGCACCAGGAGAAGATGCTCGACGCGATCGCGGCGGTCGCGTCGCTGGAGCTGGGGCTGCCGGTGGCCGCGGGCAACGTGGTCGCCGCGGAGGGCACCCGCGACCTGATCAACGCGGGCGCCACGATCGTGAAGGTCGGCGTCGGGCCCGGCGCGATGTGCACCACCCGGATGATGACCGGGGTCGGGCGGCCCCAGTTCTCCGCCATCGTCGAATGTGCCGCGGCCGCACGGCAACTCGGTGCGCACGTGTGGGCCGACGGCGGGGTCCGGCACCCCCGCGACGTCGCGCTGGCGCTGGCCGCCGGGGCGTCCAACGTGATGATCGGCTCCTGGTTCGCGGGCACGTACGAGTCGCCGGGTGACCTCATGCGCGACCGCGACGACCAGCCGTACAAGGAGAGCTACGGGATGGCCTCCAAACGGGCCGTCGCGGCCCGCGCCGCCGCCGACAGCCCCTTCGACCAGGCCCGCAAGACGTTGTTCGAGGAGGGCATCTCGACCTCCCGCATGGGGCTGGACCCCTCCCGCGGCGGCGTCGAGGACCTCCTCGACCACATCACCTCGGGAGTCCGCAGCACCTGCACCTACGTCGGCGCGGCCAACCTGTCCGAACTGCACGAGAAGGCGGTGCTGGGCGTGCAGTCCGCGGCCGGCTTCGTCGAGGGGCATCCGCTGCCCACCGGTTGGTGACCCGGCGACACCGCGATCACCCGCTACGATGATCTCCTCAGCACTCGTCTACTCGAAAGGGAACCCGTGCCGCAGGCACCCGTCGAGGCCGTGAGTTTGTCGGCCGAGCGGCCCGGTCACGAGCCTTCCGACGCCGAGCCCTCTTCTAGCCGGCCGGGCACCAGGCCCGGCGATCCCGAGGCGAGGCGGCGATGAGCCTCGCGATGTCGCTGCTGCTGATAGCGGCGATCATTCTGCTGACGGCCGGAACCGCGGTGTTCGTGGCCGCCGAGTTCTCGTTGACCGCGCTGGAGCGCAGCACCGTCGAGGCCAACGCGCGCACCGGTGACCGCCGCGACCAGATGGTGCGGCGCGCACATCGCACGCTGTCGTTTCAGCTCTCCGGTGCCCAGGTCGGCATCTCGATCACCACGCTGGCCACCGGCTACCTGGCCGAGCCGGTCATCGGCCAGATGATCC
This sequence comes from Mycolicibacterium pulveris, assembly GCF_010725725.1. Lineage (NCBI taxonomy): Bacteria > Bacillati > Actinomycetota > Actinomycetes > Mycobacteriales > Mycobacteriaceae > Mycobacterium > Mycolicibacterium pulveris. Next base: position 4,873,525 of record NZ_AP022599.1, read on the forward strand.
AGCCCGGGCTGGACGCGCTGGGTGTGCCGGCGGGCCTGTCCCCCGGCATCGCGCTGTTCTTCGCCGTCGTCATCGCGACCTCGCTGTCGATGGTGTTCGGCGAGCTGGTGCCCAAGAACCTCGCCGTGGCCCGGCCGGTGCCCACGGCCCGGTGGTCGGCGGGCCCGCAGCTGCTGTTCTCGGCGCTGTTCACCCCGCTGATCCGGATCACCAACGGCACCGCCAACTGGATTCTGCGCCGGCTGGGCATCGAGCCCGCCGAGGAACTGCGGTCGGCCCGCTCGGCCCAGGAACTGGTCTCGCTGGTGCGCAACTCCGCGCGCAGCGGCGCGCTGGACCCGGTGACCGCGCTTCTGGTCGACCGCTCGCTGCAGTTCGGCGACCGCACCGCCGAGGAGCTCATGACACCGCGGTCGAAGATCGAAGCGCTCGACGCCGACGACACCGTCGCAGACCTGGCCGGCGTCGCCATCAAGACCGGCTTCTCGCGGTTCCCGATCGTGCGGGGCGATCTCGACGAGACCATCGGCATCGTGCACATCAAGCAGGTGTTCGAGGTGTCGACGGAAAAACGCGCCAGCACCCGTCTCGCGGCACTGGCGGTGCCGGTGGCCAAGGTGCCGTCGACGCTCGACGGGGACTCGCTGATGACCCAGATCCGCGCCAACGGGTTGCAGACCGCGCTGGTGGTCGACGAATACGGCGGCACCGCGGGCATGGTCACCGTCGAGGACCTGATCGAAGAGATCGTCGGCGACGTCCGCGACGAGCACGACGTCGAAGCGCCCAACGTCGTACCCGCCGGGCGGGGCTGGCAGGTGTCGGGGTTGCTGCGCATCGACGAGGTCGCCGGTGCGACCAACTTCCGCGCCCCCGAAGGCGACTACGAGACGATCGGCGGCTTGGTGCTCGAACGGCTCGGGCACATCCCCGACGAGGGTGAATCGGTGGAGCTCACCGCGTTCGACCCCGACGGTGTGGTGGAGGATCCGGTGTGCTGGCTGGCCACCGTCCTGAAAATGGACGGCCGCCGCATCGACCTGCTCGAACTGACCGAGCTGGGCCGGCGCAGCGACAGCGAGGAGACCTGATGGGCGACTTGTTCGGGGTGCTCCTGACGATCGTGCTGCTCGGCGCGAACGCGTTCTTCGTCGCCTCGGAGTTCGCGCTGATCTCCGCGCGCCGCGACCGGCTCGAAGCGCTCGCAGAGAACGGCAAGAAGAGCGCGGTCACCGTGATCAGGGCCGGCGAGCACCTGTCGTTGATGCTGGCCGGCTCACAGCTCGGCATCACGATCTGCTCGATCCTGCTCGGTCGCGTCGGCGAGCCGGCCGTCGCCCACCTGCTGGAGAAACCGTTCGACCTGATCGGGATCTCCGACGCGGTGCTGCACACCGTGTCGTTCGTCGTCGCGCTCGGCATCGTCGTCACCCTGCACGTGCTGCTCGGCGAGATGGTGCCGAAGAACATCGCGATCGCGGGCCCGGAGACCACCGCCATGTTGCTGATCCCCACCTACCTGGTGTGGATCCGGATGGCCAGGCCGCTCATCGCGTTCTACAACTGGTGCGCCAACATGACGCTGCGCGCATTCCGGGTGCAGCCCAAGGACGAACTCGACGTCACGGTCTCGACCGTCGAACTGTCGGAGATGATCGCCGAGTCGGTGTCGGAGGGGCTGCTCGACCCCGAGGAACACAGCCGGCTCACCCGCGCCCTGCAGATCCGCAACCGGGTGGTCAACGACGTCGCCGTGCCGCTGCGCGAAATCCGGGCGGTGCCGGTGGCCCGTGAGGGTGCGGGACCCACCGTCGGCGCCATCGAGGACGCGTTGACCCAAACCGGCTACTCGCGGTTCCCGGTCATCGACACCACCGGCAACTACCTCGGCTACCTGCACATCAAGGACGTGTTGCCGCTGGTCAGCGACCCCGACGCGGTGCTCGACGCCGCGATGGTGCGGCCGCTGCCGCGGGTGCCCGCGACGCTGCCGCTGCCCGACGCGCTGTCGCGGCTGCGGCGCCGCAACGCCCATCTCGCCTTGGTCACCGACCGCGACGGCACCGTGTCGGCGATGGTGGCGCTGGAGGATCTGGTCGAGGACCTGGTCGGCACCGTGCGCGACGGGACGCACCGTGTTTGATGTCGCGGTAGCCACCTCCAGCGTCTTGCTCGACGAGGCGGACTGGACCGCCCGGGCGCGTCGCCACCGCCGGCGCGTCGACGCGTTCCTGCGCAAGCACCGCCCCACGCCCGACCCCCACCCCGTGTGGGACTTCCTGTTCACCTACTACAGCCTGCGGCCGCGCCAGCTGCGGACCTGGCATCCGGGGTTCGGGACGGTGCTGACCGGCGACGCCGCCCAGCGGTATCTGGGCCGGACCGGATACGGGCGGGCCGACGGCGGTGTCGCGGTCACCCCCGGCTACTTGGCGGGCCGGCTCGACACCGTCCGGTTCATCGCGCGGTTGCTGCGCGCCACCGCCGCGCGGCCGGCGCGGCTGAACTGCTTCGGGTTGCACGAGTGGGCCATGGTGTACCGCGCGCCGACCGTGCGCCACGCCGATGTCCCGTTGCGGCTGGGGTCCGCGGGCACCGATGCGGTGGTCGAGTCGATGCCATTGCGCTGCAGCCACTTCGACGCGTTCCGCTTCTTCACCGAACCGGCTGCCAGGCGCAACGCCAAGCAGCTCACCCGCGAGGACCAGATCAACGCCGAACAACCGGGCTGTGTGCACGCGGCGATGGACTGCTACAAGTGGGCGTTCAAGCTCGGCCCGCTGGTGAACTCCGAGCTCGTGATGGACTGTCTGGAGCTGGCCGCCGACGCCCGTGAACTGGACATGCGGGCCAGCCCCTATGATCTCCGCGAATACGGATTCGCCCCGATTGCGGTCGAGACCCCCGCCGGTCGGGCGGAATACGTACGAATCCAGCAGGACGTCGCTGACCGGGCCGCGCCGTTGCGGGCGGCCCTTGCCGACACGTGCGACCGCCTCATATCCGCGGCGAGCCGCGGGTCAGGTGACGCTGCCGGCGAATAAGCCCAGCTACCGGTGGGTAAGCTGGACGAAGGCTCAAGGGAGGAAAGATGACCGATCGTGTGACGGTGGGAAACCTGCGCGTCGCCCAGGTGTTGTACGACTTCATCAACAACGAGGCGCTGCCGGGCACCGATATCGATCCCGACACCTTCTGGTCCGGCGTGGACAAGGTCGTTGCCGATCTGACCCCCAAGAACCAGGACCTGCTGGCCCGGCGTGACGATCTGCAGGCCCGGATCGACAAGTGGCACCGCCACCGGGTGATCGAACCGATCGACCCCGAGGCCTACAAGAACTTCCTCATCGAGATCGGCTATCTGCTTCCCGAGCCCGACGACTTCACCATCACCACGACCGGCGTCGACGACGAGATCACCACCACCGCCGGCCCGCAGCTGGTGGTGCCGATCCTCAACGCCCGGTTCGCGCTGAACGCCGCCAACGCCCGCTGGGGTTCGCTGTATGACGCGCTCTACGGCACCGACGTGATCTCCGAGGAGGACGGTGCCGAGAAGGGCACCAGCTACAACCCGGTGCGGGGCGAGAAGGTCATCGCCTACGCACGCCGCTTCCTCGACGGCGCGGTGCCGCTTGCCACCAGCGGCTGGAGTGAGGCCACCGGGTTCAAGGTCGACGACGGTGCGCTGCTGGTCACCCTTGGCGACGGGCTGTCGACCGGGCTGGCGACCCCCGAGCAGTTCGTCGGCTACACCGGCGAACCGGAGGCCCCCAAGTCCCTGCTGCTGAAGAACCACGGGCTGCACGCCGAGGTCCTCATCGACCCCGACTCCCCCGTTGGCTCGACCGACAAGGCCGGCATCAAGGACGTCGTGCTGGAATCCGCCGTCACCACCATCATGGACTTCGAGGACTCGGTGGCCGCCGTCGACGCCGACGACAAGGTGCTCGGCTATCGCAACTGGCTCGGCCTGAACAAGGGCGACCTCGCCGAGGAGGTCACCAAGGACGGCAAGACGTTCACCCGGGTGCTCAACCAGGACCGCACCTACACCACCCCCGACGGCGGCGAGCTCACCCTGCCCGGCCGCAGCCTGCTGTTCGTGCGCAACGTCGGGCACCTGATGACCAACGACGCGATCGTTCTCGACGACAACGGCTCCGACGGTCCCGAGGTGTATGAAGGCATCCAGGACGCGTTGTTCACCAGCCTCATCGCGATCCACGGGCTCAAGTCCGGCGAGCAGAACGGGCCGCTGGTCAACAGCCGCACCGGGTCGATCTACATCGTGAAACCCAAGATGCACGGCCCCGACGAGGTGGCGTTCACCTGCGAGCTGTTCAGTCGGGTCGAGGACGTGCTCGGCCTGCCCGCCAACACGCTCAAGGTCGGCATCATGGACGAGGAGCGGCGCACCACCGTCAACCTCAAGGCCTGCGTCAAGGCTGCCGCCGAGCGCGTCGTGTTCATCAACACCGGCTTCCTGGACCGCACCGGCGACGAGATCCATACCTCGCTGGAGGCGGGGCCGATGATCCGCAAGGGCGCGATGAAGAACACCACGTGGATCGCCGCCTACGAGGACCAGAACGTCGACGTCGGCCTGGCGACCGGGTTCTCCGGGCGCGCGCAGATCGGCAAGGGCATGTGGGCCATGACCGACCTGATGGCCGACATGGTCGAACAGAAGATCGGCCAGCCCAAGGCAGGCGCCACCACCGCCTGGGTGCCGTCACCGACCGCGGCGACCCTGCACGCCATGCACTACCACGAGGTCGACGTGTTCGCGGTGCAGAAGGAACTCGCGGGCAAGAAGCGCACCACCATCGACGAACTGCTTACCATCCCGCTGGCCAAGGAGCTGGCGTGGGCGCCCGAGGAGATCCGCGAGGAGGTCGACAACAACTGCCAGTCGATCCTCGGCTACGTGGTGCGGTGGATCGACGCCGGCGTGGGCTGCTCGAAGGTGCCCGACATTCACAACGTCGCGCTGATGGAAGACCGTGCGACGCTGCGTATCTCGAGCCAGTTGCTGGCGAACTGGTTGCGCCACGGGGTGATCACCGACGAGGACGTCAAAGCGAGCCTGCGGCGGATGGCCGCCGTCGTCGACAAGCAGAACGAGAAGGATCCGGAGTTCCGCCCGATGGCACCGGATCCCGACAACAACATCGCGTTCCAAGCCGCGCAGGAGCTGATCCTCTCCGGCGCTGAGCAACCGAACGGCTACACCGAGCCGATCCTGCATCGCCGGCGTCGCGAGTACAAGGCCGCAAGTGGGCAGGCATAGCCTTCCGGACCCCGAGGACTCGCCGGACCAAGATCAGCCCGACGAGTCCTCGGAATCTCAGACCGAGCGCTTCGGTTGGGCCCGCGATGAGTCGCAGGTCCCCGGCCCTCCCGAGTACGGCGATTCGGCGTACCGCACACCGCAATACGGTGAGTCATCGGACGAGGGTCCACCCGATTACGAAGGGCCCGGTTACTTCGACGACGGCGACCCCGCCGACGCCGACCGCCCCGAGCCGGCGTCGGGCAGTGGGGCACCTCCCCCGCCGCCGCGCCGTCCCCGCCGACACAGCGGAGAGTGGGAAGGCGGCGAATGGACCGGTAGCCACCGCGCGGTAACCGCTGGGCGGCGCGGGGTCAGCGTCGGCGTCATCGTCGCGCTGGTATCGGTCGTGTTGCTGGTCGGCGCCGTCATCCTGTGGCGGTTCTTCGGCGACGCGCTGTCCAGCCGCAGCGACGTGGCCGCCGCGCGGTGCGTCGACGGTGAGCTCGCCGTGGCCGTGATCGCCGATCCGTCGATCTCCGAGCAGGTTCAGACGTTGGCCGACGGCTACAACGAAACCGCGGCGCCGGTCGGCGACCGGTGCGTCAAGGTCGGTGTCAAACCCGCGAACTCCGATCAGGTCATCAACGGCTTCGCGGACACCTGGCCCGCCGAGCTCGGCGAGCGCCCGGCCCTGTGGGTGCCTGCCAGCTCGGTCGCGGCGGCACGCCTGGAGGCTGCGGCCGGCGCGCAGACCGTCAGCGACAGCCGGTCGCTGGTCAACTCCCCGGTGCTGCTGGCGATTCGCCCGGAGCTCAAACCGGCGCTGGCGCAGCAGAACTGGGGCACGCTTCCCAGACTGCAGACCGACCCGACATCGCTGGAGGCGTTGAACATGCCCGGCTGGGGGTCACTGCGGCTGTCGCTGCCGCTCCGCGGCGACAGCGACGCCTCCTACCTGGCCGCCGAGGCGGTTGCCGCGGCGTCGGCGCCGGCCGGTGCGCCGCCGAGCGCCGGTGCGGGCGCGGTGAACACCCTGGTCGCCAACCAGCCGCAGCTGTCCGACAACACGGCGGCGACCGCCATGGATGCCCTGCTGAACGCGCCGGACCCGGCGTCGGCCCCGGTGCATGCCGTCGTCGTCACCGAACAACAGCTGTACCAGCGCACCTCCGACATGCAGGACGCCGCCCAGACGGTGGCGGCCTGGCTGCCGCCGGGCCCGCCTGCGATGGCCGACTACCCGACCGTGCTGCTCTCGGGTGATTGGCTCAGCCAGGAACAGCTCAGGGCCGCCAGCGAATTCGCGCGGTTCATGCGGAAACCCGACCAGCTCGCCGAGTTCGCCAACGCCGGGTTCCGCACCGAAGGCGGCACCCCGCCGCCGAGCGAAATCCTCGACTTCGCGCCGCTCGCCGAGCCGTTGAGGTTGGGCGACAACGCCACCCGCGCCTCGCTGGCCGCCACGTTGACGGCGCCCGCGGAGAATCCCGCCGTGACGATCATGCTCGACCAGTCGATGCCGGCCGACGATGCCGGCCGATCGCGGCTGGCGAACGTGGCGGCCGCGCTGCAGGCACGCCTGCAGGCGCTGCCCGCGACGTCGGCGGTGGGGCTGTGGACCTTCGACGGCACCGCGGGCCGCTCCGAGGTGAGCACGGGGCCGTTGACGGACCCGATCGACGGGGCGCCGCGCTCGGCCGCGCTCACCGCCGCTCTCGACGCCCAGTCCGCCTCCAGCGGAGGCGCGGTGTCGTTCACCACGCTGCGCCTGGTCTACACCGATGCGATGGCCAATTACCGTGACGGGCAACCTAACTCGGTTTTGGTCATCACGACCGGCCCGCACACCGACCGGACCCTGGACGGCTCGGGTCTGCAGCAGTACATCCGCGGGGCGTTCGACCAGGCCCGCCCGGTCGCCGTCAACGTCATCGACTTCGGGGAAGACTCCGACCGCGAGACCTGGGAGGCCGTCGCGCAGATCACCGGCGGCACCTATCAGAACCTTCAGAGTTCGGCCTCCCCGGAACTGAACGCGGCGATCGCCGCCATGCTCGGTTAAGTCGGCGCCGACAACAGGCTCAGCGCCGACCTGGCGAACACGTCCGGCACCTCGACCTGCGGGTAGTGCCCCACGCCCGGAAGCTCGACGACGTCTGCGGCGGGGCGTAGTTCGCGCAGCCCGTCGAGCACGTTGGTGGTCGCGACGATGTCGTCGAGCGCCCACAGGAAGCTCAGTTTCTTCGGCCAGTCCCGCACCGCGCCGTGCCACCGCTCGGCGTGGCGCACCCGTTCGTCGAGATAGGAGATCAGCAGGTGCGCGATGCGGTGACCGTCGTTGTGGGTCAGCAGCGACCACTGCGCCTCGGCCTCGGCGTCCGAGAGTGGGTGCGCGTCGGTGAACAGCTTGCCGAACCCGCGGACGAACCCGCCGCGGTTGACCAGCCGGGCCATCAGCGGGCCCAGCGGGCCGCGCAGGATCTCCTGGCTGGGCCGCAGGCTGGCTCGGTCCAGGATGATGCTGCCGTTGCTCACCACGACCCGCTGCAGCTCAAAGGGCAAGCGGCCCTCGATGTCTCGGGCCAGCAGCTCGGTCGTCACCGACGTGCCCATGTCGTGTGCGATCAGCACCACCGGGCCCGGGTCGGCGTCGGCCACCACCGCCTGCACGATATCGGCCTGCTCCAGGAGGCTGTAGCGGTGCGGGCGCGGCTTGTCGGACAAGCCGAAGCCCAGGAAATCCAGCGTCAGCCAGGCCCTGCCCTCGAGGTGGTCGACCACCCGCCGGTAGTCGTAGCTGCTGGACGGGTAGCCGTGCAGCAGCAGGACCGTCGGGCCGTCGCCGGGGGCGCTGCGGACGAAGATCCGGCCCGCCGGGGTGGTCAGCCAGTGGCCGGCGTCGCGCCATTGCGCGACCGTCGGTGGTAACACCCGCCCGACCATAGCCGCCGAACGTTCCTTACCGCTCGAAAAATCGGCGAATTATCGCGCGGTAAGGAACGTTCGGCCAAGGGTGGTCAGGCAAACGCCTCGACCGGCGGGCAGGAGCACACCAGGTTGCGATCGCCGTAGGCGCCGTCGATGCGACGCACCGGCGGCCACACCTTGGGCCGGAAGTTCGTGCCCAGCGGATAAGCCGCCTGCTCGCGGGTGTAGGGGTGATCCCACTGCTCGGCGACCAAGCACTCCGCGGTGTGCGGCGCCCCGCGCAGCGGATTGTCGTCCACCGGCCAGGTGCCGTCTGCGACCTTGTCGATCTCGGCGCGGATCGCGATCATCGCCTCGCAGAACGCGTCGACCTCGGCAAGGCTCTCGCTCTCGGTCGGCTCGACCATCAGCGTGCCCGCAACCGGGAAGCTCATCGTGGGTGCATGGAATCCGTAGTCCGCCAACCGCTTTGCCACATCGTCGACGGTGACACCGGTCTGCTTGGTGATCTGGCGCAGGTCCAGGATGCACTCGTGGGCGACCATGCCGTTTTTCCCGGTGTAGAGCACCGGGTAGTACTCGTCGAGGCGGCGCGCGATGTAGTTGGCCGACGCGATCGCCGTCAGCGACGCCGCCCGCAGCCCGGCGGCACCCATCATCCGGATATAGGCCCAGGTGATCGGCAGGATCGAGGCCGATCCGTACGGTGCAGCCGACACGGTGTGCGCGTCGGGCAGTTCGTCGGCCAGCGGATGGCCGGGCAGATACTTGGCCAGGTGCGAGCGCACCGCCACAGGGCCGACGCCGGGACCACCGCCGCCGTGCGGGATGCAGAACGTCTTGTGCAGGTTGAGGTGGCTGACGTCGCCACCGAACCGGCCCGGCCGGGCCAGCCCCACCAGCGCGTTGAGGTTGGCGCCGTCGACGTACACCTGCCCGCCGGCGTCGTGCACCGCGGCGCAGATGTCGGTGATGTCGTGCTCGTACACCCCGTGCGTCGACGGATAGGTGATCATCAACGCCGACAACCGGTCTGCGTGCTCGGACACCTTGGCGCGCAGGTCGTCGAGGTCGACGTCGCCGTTCTCCCGGCACGCCACCACCACGACCCGCATGCCCGCCAGCGCCGCCGACGCCGCGTTGGTGCCGTGCGCGCTGGACGGGATCAGGCAGACGTTGCGGTCGGGCTCACCGCGTTCGGCGTGGTAGGCCTGGATCGCCAGCAGCCCGGCGTACTCGCCCTGCGAACCGGCGTTGGGCTGCAGCGACACCGCGTCGTAGCCGGTGATGTCGGTCAGCCATTTCTCCAGATCGGCGATCAGCTTGCGCAACCCCGGCGCGTCGGCGGCCGGCGCGAACGGATGGACACGACCGAACTCCGGCCAGGTGATCGGCTCCATCTCGGCGGCCGCGTTGAGCTTCATGGTGCATGAGCCGAGCGGAATCATGCTGCGGTCCAACGCGATGTCCTTGTCGGCCAGCGACCGCAGGTATCGCATCATCTCGGTTTCGGTGCGGTAGCGGGTGAACGCGGGATGGGTGAGGAACGCCGACGTCCGCGTCGCGATCTGCGTACCCTCGTGGGCCGCGTCGACGGGGGCCGCCCCGAACGCCGACAGGACCGCGTCCACGTGCGATGCGGTGGTGGCCTCGTCGCACGCCACCGACACGTGGTCGTCGTCGACGCGCCACACGTTGATGCCGCGGGCCTTGGCCTTGTCGCGGATCTCGGTGGCCCGGCCGGGCACCCGCGCCAGCACCGTGTCGAAGAACGCGTCGTGCACCACCTCGACACCGGCGGCGGTCAACCCGGCGGCCAGCGCGCGCGCCCGCTCGTGCACCCGACGCGCGATCGCGGTCAGCCCGTCGGCGCCGTGATAGCTGGCGTACATCGCGGCCAGCACCGCCAACAGCACCTGCGCGGTGCAGATGTTGCTGGTCGCCTTGTCGCGGCGGATGTGCTGTTCGCGGGTCTGCAGCGCGAGCCGGTATGCCGGCGACCCGTCGGCGTCGACGGAGACCCCGACCAGCCGGCCGGGCAGCTGGCGGGCGTGCTTGGTGCGCACCGCGAGATAGCCGGCGTGCGGGCCGCCGAAGCCCATCGGCACCCCGAACCTCTGCGTGCTGCCGAACGCGACGTCGGCACCCAACTCGCCCGGCGGCGTGATCAGGGTCAGGGCCAGCAGGTCGGCCCCGATCGCGACCAGCGCGCCGCGCTCGTGCGCCTGGTCGATCAGCTCACTCCAGTCGAGCACGGCGCCGCTGGCGGCGGGCAGCTGCGCGATCACCCCGAAGAACTCCCCTCCGTCGGGTAGATCCGGAAGACCATTGCGCAGGTCGGCGCTGACGAGCTCGATGCCGAGCGGTTCGGCGCGGGTGGCCAGCACGGCGGCGGTCTGCCGGTACACGTCGACGTCCACGGCCAGCCGGTTCGAGGAGCCCTTGACCGCCCGGTGCATCAGGGTCATCGCCTCCGCGGCGGCGGTGCCTTCGTCCAGCATCGACGCGTTGGCCACCTCGAGGCCGGTCAGGTCGGTGACCATGGTCTGGAAGTTCAGCAGTGCCTCCAGCCGGCCCTGGCTGATCTCGGGCTGATACGGCGTGTAGGCGGTGTACCACGCCGGGTTCTCAATGATGTTGCGGCGCAACACCGGCGGGGTCAACGTGTCGAAGTAGCCCTGCCCGATCATCGACACCGCGATCGTGTTGGATTCCGCCATTGCGCGCAGCTCCGCCAGCGCCTCCTCCTCGGTGGCCGGCGGCAGCAGCTGATCCAAGCCCGGCGCCACCCCGTCGGAGGGGACCGCGTCGAGAATGCCGGCGGGCACCGCCTTCTCGGCTAGCTCGTCAAGGGAGGCCACCCCGATGGTGTCGAGCATGGTCGCGACTTCGTCGGCGTCCGGACCGATGTGGCGGTTGGCGAAGGTAAGCGGGTGATGATCGAACACTAACGAGTACTCCAGACACATGAAGGTTGAGAACCGCTGGGTTCCTCTCCCTCTGTCGTCAACCCGGTCCGGGCGCCTGAGAGATTCGGCGCCGCCTCGACGGTCGAGGAGACGCCTTTCCCCATGGGCGGGTAAGCAGGGCTTACCGCTTTCCAGAGGCATCGGGGGTCTCGTGCGGTCCGGGTGCCTGAGAGGTTGACGGAGAGGTATTGCTCCTTCGGCGTCCGTGGCTGGGTGTCACGGAACTCTCCCGCACAAGCGCGATGCGCTGACGAGTTTACCGCGAGCCAGGGGGCCGTCAGCCGATCTTGCGGTCGCGGTGCTTGCGCCGCGAGGCCAGTTCGTCCTCGGGTGCGGCGATGGACTCGCCGCCGTCGGCCCGCTCACCCGGAAAATCCGCGATGGCCCCGGTCAACTCGCGCATCGCGCCGGACACGGCGATGCCGAACACCCCCTGGCCGCCCTGCAACAGGTCGACCACTTCCTCGGCCGACGTGCACTCGTAAACCGTAGTGCCGTCGGAAAACAGCGTGATGTTGGCCAGATCGCGGACTCCGCGCTGACGCAGATGGTCGACGGCGACGCGGATGTTGTGCAGCGAGATGCCGGTGTCGAGCAACCGCTTGACGATCTTGAGAACCAGGATGTCCTTGAACGAGTACAACCGCTGGCTGCCCGAACCCGCCGCGCTGCGGATCGACGGGACGACCAGCGAGGTGCGCGCCCAGTAGTCCAGCTGGCGGTAGGTGATGCCGGCGATCTGGCAGGCGCTGGGTCCGCGGTAGCCGACGAGTTCGTCGGGGACCGAGTCGTCCGGAAACAGACCTGGTTGCACGGGTTCGCTGGGGTGTCCGCTGGTCGAAGTCGCTGCCGAATCCGCGGGGCCGCTGCCAGAGGTGAGGTCCAGCTGCTCTTGACGTGGCGTGTCTCCCACTTCCGAAATCCTCTCGCCGATCGAACCCGTGTCCGTGGTCGCGCGTGGGGCGCCCAATGGCCGAGCCCGAGTGTGTCGAGCATACGCTTCCCGCCGGGCCCGCGACTGTCCATCAGTGGACCGGCACCTCAAAGTATGGCTGCCCGATTCCCGCTTGGCAGAAACCCGCGCCGCGTGTCGAGAGCGACGAGACGTTTCCGTGACAAAGCCGCGTTAGGTGGCCTTGAAATCGTCGGGCGACACGCTGTCGAGAAACTCCTTGAACTTCTCGACCTCGTCCTCGCGGACCGCGCCTGCCGCCTCGTCGTCGTTCTCGTCGGGAATCAGCAGGCCGGCCTCTGCGAGCACGGCCTCTTCGACGTATATCGGCACGCCGACGCGCAACGCGATCGCCACCGAGTCCGACGGGCGCGCCGATACCTTGATGTCGCGGTCAAAGATCAGGTCGGCGTAGAACGTGCCTTCCTGCAGGTCGACGATCCGCACCTCTTTGAGCGAATGACCAAGCGCACCAATAAGATCTCGGATCAGATCGTGCGTCAGCGGCCTGGCGGGCTCCACGCCCTGCTGCTCGAGCGCGATCGCCGCGGCTTCTGACTGTCCGATCCAGATCGGCAGATAGCGGTCACCGTTCGACTCGCGGAGCAGCAAAACCGGCTGGTTTTGTGGCTGCTCCACGCGAATGCCGACCACACGCACCTCACCCATATGTGTCTGCCCTCCGCACCAAGAAGCCGTACAAAACGAGTCTAATCCTCAGCGATCAAGAACGTCGCGCACAGCGGACTTGATCAGCGACGTGTGCAGCATGATCGCCAGCGCGGCCACTTCACGGGCGAGATCGTCGCCCCGCTCCCGGGCACCGGCCTTACCCGCCTTGGCCACCGGTCCGGCGATCTGGGCGATGAGGTCGGATTGGCGGTCAGCCGCCGAGCGGAACGCCCGCAGGTGTCGCGGCTCCACCCCGTATTCGCCCAGCGCGCGGGCGCACTGGGCGATCACCACCGAATGTTCGTCGAAAAAACCGCCCGGCCCGGTGGTGATCACCCCGGCCCGCACCAACGCGGTCAAGAGCTCGTCGTCCACGCCGGAACGCGCCAACAGGTCCTCCCGCGACAACCGCACCTGGGTAGGGGCCACCGAGGCCGCGCTGACGTGCGCGGCCGGGTCGGTCGACTCGGCACCGACCGGCACCAATCGCGGTACACCGTAAGGTGATCCGCTCTGCGGCGGCAGCTCGCCGTCGGGCTGCGCGTCGAGCTGGGCCTTGATCACCTTCAGCGGCAGGTAATGGTCGCGCTGGGCGGTCAGGATGAACCGCAGGCGAGCGCAGTCGTAGGCGGTGAACCGCCGATAACCCGACGCCGTGCGCTCAGGGGTGACCAGTCCTTCGGACTCCAAGAACCGGATCTTAGAGATCGTCACGTCCGGGAAGTCCGGTCGCAGCAGATCGAGGACCGCTCCGATCGACATCCCAGTGAGCGCGGGAGTGTCGGGGGCACCCATCATTTACTCTTCGCGCAAGCGCTCATCGACCACTAGCCGGCCTGACCGCTGTCGTCGCTCTTCGGACCGGTGAGGAAGACCAGCCGGAACTTGCCGATCTGGACCTCGTCACCGTTGGCCAACACGGCGGAGTCCACCGGTTCGCGGTTGACGTAGGTGCCGTTGAGGCTGCCGACGTCGACGACCTGGAACTCGCCGCCTTCCAGCCGGAACTCGGCGTGCCGACGGCTCACCGTCACATCGTCGAGGAAGATGTCGCTGTCGGGGTGGCGGCCTGCCGAGGTGGTCGGCTGGTCGAGCAGGAATCGCGAGCCGGCGTTGGGCCCGCGCTTGACGACGAGCAACGCCGAGCCGACCGGCAAACCCTCGACTCCGGAGACCGCCCCCTCGGCGCCCGCCGCCGCCGGGGCGTCCAGCTCGTTGAGGAAGTCGGCGCGGAATACCGATGTCGTTTCCACGGTGACTTCGTCAGACGTCTGGTCGGACCCAGAGTTCTTGTCCTTATCCGTCACCCGCTGCTCCTCACTGGCTGCTGTGGCGATACAGGGTCGAGCCCCGGCCGTGATGCCTCTGGTCTCGACCGTACCGCGCAGTAGACGTCGTTGTGCCCACCACCGCCGGATCCGCCGTTAGGCGTCCGGTGGGAGAAACCCTAACAACCGTCATTCGGTCACCGTGGCGCGGTAGCCGTCGGCGTCGAGCAGCCCGCTGAGGGCTTCCTCCAGCGTGGCGGCGTCCACCTGCAGGTCGATCAGCCAGCCCTCACCGTACGGATCCGAGTTGACCAACTGCGGATTTCCTTCCAGATCACCGTTGACCGCAATGACTTTCGCGCTGACCGGAGCGTAGAGGTCAGACACCGACTTGGTCGACTCCACCTCGCCGAACGATTCGCCTGCCGTCACCTCCGCACCGACGTCGGGCAGCTGCACGAACACCACGTCACCCAGCGCGGACTGGGCATAGTCGGTGATGCCGACACGCACCGTGTCGTCGCCGGTGCGCAGCACCCACTCGTGTTCCTCGGTGTACTTCAGCTCGGCTGGGATCTCGCTCACGACGCTCCTATTTCCTGTTTTCTTCCGCTCACTGCGCTTGACCTCATTTAACTGGCTGAGCGTATTGGCGGGGTTTCGGTTGCCGCAAGGCGGTCACGTCCACCCGGTCCGCCTGCTGAACCGTCATCGTGCCCCCGACCCGCTCGATGCTGTCCTTGGCCCCGCCGGGGATGTTCATCGCCGCGGCCAACGTCGGCGGATCACCAATCGCCACAACGGTATAGGGCGGGTGCAACGTCACGTTGTCGATGACGAGCGCGCCCGGGGCGCCGGCCACCCAGGTGTCCACGCCGACCCGCACGGCGGCTTGCCCACCACGAATCTCCATGGCCTCCGCGCCGGCGTTGCGCAGCTCGTTGATGACGTCGAGCAGCGTCTCGGCCGGCACCCCCGGGGTGGTGTCGGTGATGGTCAGCGTCACCCCGGGCCCGGTGGCAGGCACCGTGCCGATCATGATCGACAGCGCCGCCAGGCGGGCCTGCGCGTTCTCGATGGCGGCCTGGTCGCTGTCGCCGGAAGCCTCGAGTTCGGCCACCGTGCGCTGCAGCTCGGCGACTTCGGTGTTCAGCGCCGCCTCGCGTTGCTGCAGCGAGTCCAACAACACCAGCAGGTCGGCTGGGCGCGCGGTCTCCAGGGAGTCGCCGGATTCGGTCTGGCGCACCTGCGTGACGATCGCGATGCCGAGCAGCACGCACAACAGCACCCCCAACGCACCGAAGACCAGCTGTGAGCGTCCTCGCCGCCCGACCGTGGTCCGCAGGTCACTCAGCCGTGACGTCGGCGCGTCGGGCGGTAGCTCGTGTTTGCCGCCCCGCGTCCGGCCGGCGTCGACGCGATCCGGCTCCGCCGGATGCTGCGGTGGGTTCTCGGTCATCGCTACGCCCCGAACAGCCTGCGTCGCAACGCGGCCGCGTTGCCGAAGATGCGGATCCCGAGCACCACGATGATGGCCGTCGACAGCTGCGTGCCGACCCCGAGTTGGTCACCGAGGTAGACGATGAGCGCCGCGACCAAGACGTTGAACACGAACGACACCACGAACACCTTCGAGTCGAAGATGCGCTCCAGGTAGGCGCGCAGCCCGCCGAACACCGCGTCCAGCGCCGCGACCACGGCGATCGGCAGATACGGCTGGACGAACTCGGGTACATCGGGCTGAAACACCAGCCCGAGCACGATGCCGATGACTAGTGCGGCGATTCCGATCATGCGTCTGGCTTCATGTTGTGGTTATTGACCAATCTGCTTGGCGAAGTTGACTTCTCGAACCGAACCGGCGGGCAGCGTGACGGTGTCCGATGCGCTCACCTGCACGCCCACACCGTAAGAGATCTCCAGCAGCCGGAGGCGCTGCAACCCCGGGCTGCGCTCGAAAATGTCTTTCATCGCGTTCGGCGGTCCGATCGCGAGGATGACGTACGGGCTGGCGATCGGTTGATTGTCCACCAGAATGCCGCCGCCGGCCTGCCGGACGGTCACGTTCGGCCCGACCCGCACCCCGCCGACCGACACCGCCTCCGCGCCGCCGGCCCACAGCGAGTTGACCACCAACTGCAGGTCGCGATCCAAGATCACCTGCTGGCTGCCTGTCACCCGTTCCTTGGACACGTCGCTGAGGTTTTGTGACACACCCGGGTCGGTGACGGTGGTCGTCAGGCCGGGACCGATGACGGGGACGGCGGCCGCGGCGACGTCGGCCTGGTCGAGCCGGCCCAACAGCTGCTGGCCGAGTGCACCGCCTTCGAGGCGGCGGCGCCGTTCGGTGTCGACTTGCTCGGCCAGCGCGTCGCGGCGGGCCGTGAGGTCGGTGGTCGCGGCCTCGGCCGATCGCACGCTGCCCGCCAGGGCGTGCTGGGTCTCCCGCACGCCGGTGGCGGTGTTGCGGGCCTGGGCCATCGCGGTGGCGAACACGGCCGCGATCAGCAGCGCACCGCACAATTGCCACGCCCAGTTCTGCCACCGCGGGCGGCGCTTCCCGGCGGCCTCTCCCGCGGCTCTGGCCTCGGCGGCCGCCGCGTAGCCGGGATCGAGGTGTTCGGTCAACAACGACCGCAGCAGCGACGGCACCGGTATCAGCGTCGGTTTGTCGGCCGCGTGGGCGCTGCGCCCGGCGTTGGGGTCGAATCCGCCGAGGGTCTTGCGGAAGCTCTGCGTCATCGGATTCCCCGGCCCTTCGCACAAGCGCTCATCGCGAAACCCTCGATACTTTGGGCATTTTCCGCATCACCAGCGCCACCTGGATCAGGTACAGCACACCCGACCACAGATACATCGCCAGGCCCCAGATCAGAAACCCCCAGCCGCAGGCCAGAATCACCCGGCTCCACAACGCGTCCCACTGGCCGAGCAGGATCAGCGGCAGACCCGACATCAACGCGAACGTCGCCGCCTTGCCGATGTAGGTCACCGGCAGCGCGGTGAGCCCGCGGCTGCGCAGCAGCGGCAGCGTCGCAGCCAGCACGGCGTCGCGTCCGACCAAGGTCCCCACGATCCACCACGGCAGCGAGCCGTGGATCGCCATCGCCACCGGAACCACCAGCATGTAGATGCGGTCCACGGCGGGGTCGAGGTACTCCCCCAGCCGCGACGACTGGTTGTCGACGAGACGCGCGATCTTGCCGTCGGCCCAGTCCGAGAAGCCGCTGAACATCAGGACGGCCACCGCCCACCCGTTGGCCTCGGCGACCAGCAGCAGCCAGAGAAACACCGGCACCAACGCCAGGCGCAGCGCGCTGAGCATGTTGGGAACGGTCAACACCCGGTTGCGGGTAGGACCTGTGGTATCCGGCGGCGAAGGCGCCCGGCCACGCGCCTCGGTCATGGGCTAAACCTAGCGGAACACCCCGGGCAGGCTCAGCGCGGAGAGCGAGTCGTCGGCAAGCGGGTTGTCGTGGACCATGTACGTCCACGTCGAGGTCGGCCGCGCCAGTTTCGACAGGTCCACGCCGGGCTCGTGCTCGATCGACGGCGCGGTCTCGAACGTCTGCTGCGCGGCCTCGATCGCGTCGGCCGCCAGCGAGGCGAACGCGTCCACGGCCATCCGGTGAAACTCGTCGATCGGGGTTTGGTTGCCCAGGGCGCGAAGGTGGATGCTCTCGCGGATGTCGGACAGGTACGCCAGGTGATCGGCCCAGCCCCGGTCCAGGTGGTACAGCATGATCAGCCGGCAGATCTTCTCCAGCTTGTCCTCGCCGAGCTCCTCGACCAGCTCGGCGTAGCGTTTCGGTGCCCGCTCCTCGAGCTCTTCACGGGCAACCGCGGTGCGCAGCAACGTGTCCCGACGTTCGACGATGATGGCGCGCTGCTGTGCGATCAGCTGGTTGTAGCGCCAGTTGTTGGCGTGGATGTCAAGCATCCGGCCCTCGGCGATGCGCTGGGCGTTGTCCAGCAGCGCGGCGGCTTTGGGGCTGACGATGCGGCCGGTGTCGTCGGTGTCCATCGGCAGCTTGTTGGGGTCCAGGTGGGCGACGACGACGGCGTCCTCCCAACTGGCGAAGAACACCGACGAGCCGGGATCGCCTTGGCGGCCGGCGCGGCCGCGCAGCTGGTTGTCCAACCGCTCGGTGTGATGGCGCCCGGTGCCGACGACATGCAGCCCGCCGAGTTCGGCGACCTCCTTCTTCTTCGCCGATTGATCGTCGGCGTCGGACCCGCCCAGCCGGATGTCGGTGCCGCGACCGGCCATCTGGGTGGACACCGTCACGCTGGCGAGCTTGCCCGCCTCGGCGATGACGGCGGCTTCCTCGGCGTCGTTCTTGGCGTTGAGCACCACGGCGGCCACACCGGCCTTGACCAGTCGGCGGTGCAGATCCTCGGATTCGGCGACGTCGTGGGTGCCGACCAGCACGGGTTGGCCCGTCTCGTGCACCTCTTTGATGTGCTCGACGAGGGCGTCGTTCTTGGCGGCCACCGTCGCATACACCCGGTCGGGCTCGTCCTCGCGAATGTTGGGGGTGTTCGGCGCGATCGGCGAGACCCCGAGCTTGTAGAACTGGCGCAGCTGCTCACCCGCGGCCAGGGCGGTGCCGGTCATTCCGCACACCCGCGGATACCGGTTGATCAGCGCCTGCACCGTGATGGTGTCGAGCACCTCACCGGTCTCGGTGGTCTCGATGCCCTCCTTGGCCTCCACGGCGGCCTGCAGGCCGTCCGGCCAGCGCTGCAACTGGGCGATGCGGCCGCGCGAGGCGTTGATCAGGTGCACCGCGCCGTCGCGGACGATGTAGTGCACGTCGCGCTGCAACAACACGTGGGCGTGCAGCGCCACGTTGATCTCGGTGAGCGTGGTGGCGACGTGCTCCTCGGAGTACAGGTCGATGCCACCGAGCTGGGCCTCCATCTTCTTGGCACCGACCTCGGTGAGGTGCACGTTGCGGTTGTCGTCATCGGTGTCGTAGTCGACGCCGGCGGTGAGGTCGCCCACCATCTTTATGATTTCGGTTCTCGGCGTCTCCCGGTGCGTGGTGCCGGCGAGCACCAGCGGCACCAGCGCCTCGTCGACGAGCACGGAGTCGGCCTCGTCGATGAGCGCCACATCGGGGTTCGGCGACACCAGGTCCTCGACGTCGGTGACGAGCTGGTCGCGCAGCACGTCGAAGCCGATCTCGTTGACCGACGCGTAGGTGACGTCACACCGGTAGGCGGCGCGGCGCTCCTGGCCACTGGACTTCTCGGTGATCCAGCCGACGGTCAACCCGAGGGCCTCCAGCAGCGGGCCCATCCACTCGGCGTCGCGGCGCGCGAGGTAGTCGTTGATCGTGATGACGTGCACGTGCCTGCCCGCCAGCGCGTAGCCGGCCGCCGCGATCGCCCCCGACAACGTCTTGCCCTCACCGGTGGCCATCTCGACCACATCGCCTGCCAACATCCGCAGCGCGCCGAGCAGCTGGACGTCGAAGGGACGCAACGACGTGGTGCGCTCGGCTGCCTCGCGGGCGATGGCCAAGAACTGGGGAATGTCGGCCGAGTCGGCCAGGTCCTCCAGGTTCAGCAGCTTGGCCGCCTTGCGCAGCTGCTCGTCGTCGAGCCCGGCAGCCTTCTCGTCGAACTCCGTCGACTTGCGGACGTCCGCCATCGACTGCGCCTGGTCGCGCTCGGTGCTCGCGCCGAGCAGCTTCCAGAAGCGATTGCTGATACGACCTGGGGCGCGCATCTTGGTCCTAGCCACACAAATACGGTACGCGTCCCCGCATTACGCGTGTGCCCGCGCTCGCCGGGGAACCCCGAAGCAGGGCGGGTCAGGCCAGGTTCGAGCGACGCGGGTAGGCCACCGTCGGGTCGGTCAGCACGTTGACCACCGCGGGTAGGCCCGCCGAGAACGCGCGCTTCAGGGCGGGCCGCAACTCGGCGGGCTTCGACACCAGCTCGCCGTGCCCGCCCAGCGCCGCGACCACCTGGTCGTAGCGGGTGCCCGGTCGCAGATCGGCCACCACCGAGTACCCGTAGAGCATCTCCATCGGATGTTTCTCCAGCGCCCAGATGCCGTTGTTGCCGATCACCGACACCACCTGCACGCGGTGCCGGACCAGCGTGTCCCACTCCATGCCGGAGAACCCGAACGCGCCGTCACCCTGCAGCAGCACCACCTGCCGGTCCGGGCACGCCAGCTTGGCCGCCAGCGCATAGCCCGGTCCGGAACCCAGGCAGCCGAACGGCCCGCTGTCCAGCCACGCCCCGGGCACATAGCTGTCGATGACGCGGCCCGCGTACGAACCGAAATCGCCTGCGTCGATGACGACGATGGCGTCGCGCTCCAGCAGCGGTTTGAGCTCGGCGTACACCCGCATCGGATGAAGCGGCGCGCGGTCGTCGCCGAGCTCGGCGGCCTCGCCCTGCCGCGCCGCGCTCTCCGCCGCGCGCAATTCTTCGATCCAGCCCGCATGACCGTTCGGGGTCGCCGCCGACAGCGCGGCCAGGATCTTGCCGAGATCGCCGTACAGCCCGGCCGCCACCTCGCGCGGATGCCGCCGCTCCGGTGCCACCCGGTCGACCGCGATGAGTTGGGCCTCGGCGCCGAATACGCCGCCGAACCCCAACCGGAAGTCCAGCGGCACCCCGATCACCAGCGCAACGTCGGCCTCCCCCAACGCTTTCGACCGGGCCCTGGAGAACGCCAGCTCGTGATCGGCGGGCACGGTACCGCGGGCCATGCCGTTCATCAGCACCGGGATCCGCAGCGCCTCAGCAAGATTCAGCAGCGCGGTCTCGGCGCGCCCCCACCACACGTTGGTGCCCGCCATGATGACGGGCCGCTGTGCGCCCGACAGCAGCCGCACAGCGGCGTCGACGGCGGCGCCATCCGGGTCGCCGCCCGCGGGCAACTCGGCCAGCGCGCCGGGTGCGCCGTCGTCGGGAGCCTCGCTGAACACGTGGTCCATCGGGAAGTCGACGAACGCCACGCCCGACGGCGCACCCACCGCGGCGCGCAGCGCGTTGTCGATCAGCGGCCCGACGTCCGCCGGAGACTGTGCCGTCGCCGCGAACGGAGCCAGTGGCGCCACGAACGGGACGTGGTCGATCTCCTGCAGCGAACCCTGCCCCCACCGCAGCGCCGGCGCCCGCCCACCGAGTACCACCAGCGGTGACTGGTTCTGCTGCGCGGCGGCCATCGCGCTCATGCCGTTGGTGACGCCGGGCCCGGCGGTCAGCGCGGCGACCCCGGGCACCCGGGTGACCTTGGACCAGCCTTCGGCGGCAAACGCCGCCGTCTGCTCGTGGCGGGTGTCGACCAGCCGGATGTTCTCGGCGCGGCAGCCGTCGTAGATCGAGAACAGGTGTCCGCCGGAGAGCGTGAAGACCACCTCGATGCCGCTGGCGCGCAGCCGCCGGGCGATCAGGCGGCCGGCGTTCACCGTGGACGGCCCGGCAGCATCGGTGCTCATACCGGCAGCATAATCACCGCGTGCCGCGCCCTGGCCTGGCTAATCTGCGGCGACGGCGGTGGGGCCGACGCACCGGTCCATGCGGGTTTCTGAAGCGCTGCGGGCGATTCGGAGAGGTACCTTGCCGGAATGGAAAGTTTCGTCCCGACGCTGGACTGGGACCACGAACTGTGGACCTCGCTGATCTGGGTTGCGCGGGCCTGGGTGATCGCCGCGATCGCCACGCTGATCATGGTGGCGTTGCTGGCCCGGTTCACCACCTGGGGTCGCCAGTTCTGGCGCATCACCGGCGGCTACTTCAAGGGCCCGGAAAGCATCAAGGTCTGGATCTGGCTGGGCGCGCTGCTGCTGTCGGTGATCGTCGGCGTTCGGCTGTCCGTGCTCTTCACGTTCCAGGGCAGCGACATGATGACCAGCTTCCAGGTCGTCGCGGCGGGCCTGGGCAGCGGCGATCCCGAGGTCAGGCAGTCCGGCGAGGCCGGCTTCTGGATGTCGATGCTGGTCTTTGCGCTGCTGGCCGTCCTGCACGTCGCGCGCATCATGCTGGATCTGTTCATGACCCAGCGGTTCATGTTGGCGTGGCGGGTGTGGCTCACCGACCGTCTCACCGGCGACTGGCTCGACGACAAGGCGTACTACCGCGGTCGGTTCATCGACGAGACGATCGATAACCCGGATCAGCGCATCCAACAGGACATCGACATCTTCACCGCCGGCGTGGGCGGGCTGCCCAACACCCCCAACAACACGTCGACCGCCACCCTGCTGTTCGGCGCGGTCAACGCCATCGCCTCGATGATCTCGTTCACCGCCATCCTGTGGCATCTGTCCGGCACGCTCACGCTACCGGTGGTCGACATCTCGCTACCCAAGGCGATGTTCTGGATTCTGCTGACCTACGTGCTGTTGGCGTCGATCTTCGCGTTCTGGATCGGGCGGCCCATCATCTGGCTGTCCTTCCGTAACGAGAAGTACAACGCCGCCTTCCGCTACGCGCTGGTGCGGCTGCGCGACGCATCGGAGGCCGTCGCCTTCTACCGTGGCGAACTCGCCGAGCGCACGGGGCTGCGCCGGCTGTTCGAGCCCGTGGTGTCCAACTACAAGCGCTACATCAACCGGATGATGGGCTTTTACGGGTGGAACCTGTCGATGGACCAGATCATCGTGGTGCCGCCGTATCTCCTGCAGTTCCCGCGGTTCCTGTCCGGCGAGATCACCCTCGGCGCGATGACACAGACCGCGGCGGCGTTCGGCAACATCGAGCAGGGGCTGTCGTTCTTCCGCAACGCCTACGACCAATTCGCCGGATACCGGGCGGCGATCATCCGCTTGCACGGCCTGGTGCTCGCCAACGACGAGGGCCGCGCGCTGCCCGAATTGACCACCAAGCCCTGCGTCGACGGCACCGTCGAGCTCAACGACGTCGAGGTCCGCACCCCCGACGGCAAGCAACTGATCAAACCGCTCGACATGCGGCTGGAAGTCGGTGACACGTTGGTGATCACCGGCCCGTCCGGCAGCGGCAAGACCACGCTGCTGCGCAGCCTCGCGCAGTTGTGGCCGTTCACTTCCGGGGCGTTGACGCGGCCGTGCGGGCCCAACGAGACGATGTTCCTGTCGCAGCTGCCGTACGTGCCGCTCGGCGACCTGCGCACGGTGGTGAGCTATCCGAACGAAGGCGGCACCATCCCCGACGACACCTTGCGCGACACGCTCACCAAGGTGGCGCTGCCGCATCTCGTCGACCGCCTCGACGAGGTCGAGGACTGGGCCAAGGTGCTCTCACCCGGAGAACAGCAGCGGATCGCGTTCGCCCGCATCCTGCTGACCAAACCCAAGGCGGTCTTCCTCGACGAGTCGACGTCCGCGCTCGACGAGGGCCTGGAGTTCCTGCTCTACGACCTGGTGCGCACCGAACTGCCGGACACCATCATGGTCAGCGTCAGCCACCGCAGCACCGTGGAACAGCACCACACCCGCGAACTGGAACTGCTCGGCGACGGCGAGTGGCGCCTGGGCCGCGTGCAGGGCGACGAGCCGGCGCGCGTCTAGACGCGGGCGGCGCGCCTGGCTGCGTGTCCACCCGCCCGCCGCCCGAAGAACGACCCCTCGCCCAGTTGGGTTCCGCTGGCGTAGCCCTTGCCGTCCTGGGCGATGTTGGATGCGCACGCGCCCGCCGCGTACAGCCCGGGCACCGGGGTGCCGTCCTCGCGCAGCACCTGCCCGTCGACCGTCACGTCCAGCCCACCCATGGTGAACCCGGAGTACATCGCGACGCCCAGCGACAGGTCGAACGCCGCCCACGGCCCGTTGTCTTGGGCGGCAAGGTATTCCGGCTGTTTGTGGAAGTCGGGGTCCTCACCGCGGGCAGCGTCGGTGTTGTACCGATCGAGGGTGGCCGCCAGGTTACCTTCCGGAATGCCAAGCGCCTCTTCCATTTCCGCGACGGTCTCCCAGCCGTCGATGAACTTGATCAACGGCATCTCGGGCATCTCCATGTGCGCCTCGTCCACGATCAGATAGGCCTTCTGCTCGGGCTGCTCGAGCACGAACGCCGAGGTGCGCGAATGGTAGGAGTCCTCGGCGACGAACCGCTTGCCGTCCTTGTTGACGATCACACCGGTGAGCAGGATCTCCGGCGGGTAGGCAGCGGCGGTGATGAACAGCCCGTCAAGGTTTTTGGTGACCCCGCCCGCCGACACCCCCAGCCGGATCCCGAGCCCGTCGTCGTTGGGGTTGCCGAGAATGTAGGGCTCCACCTCGCCGTGGTGTTTGGTGCGACGCTTGGTCCCCAGTGCGGGGGTGTGCCGGGCCACCATCTCCTCGTTCATCGCGAACCCGCCCGCGGCGATGACAACGGCCTTGGCCTTGGCCGCGCCGGTCTCCCCGAAGTGCTTCCAGCGCACACCCACCACGGCTCCGTCGTCGACGACGAGGTTGGTCGCCCCGGTCTCGTAGCGGATCTGCACGCCGAGTTCGGTGGCGCGCTTGAGCAGCAGGTCGGTGACCATCGCCGCGCCGCCGAGTTCCCCGGGTACCGGCACCGAGTGGCCGCGCGGGGCGGGACGGACCTTCTCGTAGAACGGCCAGACCTTCTCGTTGCCGGTGTACGACAACCCCTCGGTGCCCGGCGGAACCACCACCTTGCCCGGATAGAAGCTGCGCTCGAACTGAAAGCCAAGGGACTCCAGCCAATTGAAGTGCTCGACGCTGCCCTCGCAGTACGCGCGGATCTTCTCGTGGTCGGGATCCGGGGACACCTCGACGAGGTACTTGTACATCTCCTCGGGGGTGTCGTCGTGACCGGTGGCCTTCTGCACCGCGGTGCCGCCGCCGAGATAGAAGTGCCCGCCGGCCATCGCCGTGGTGCCGCCGACCGCGGCGGCCTTCTCCAGCACCAGCACCGACGCCCCCTCGGCCGCCGCGCTGACCGCCGCGCAGCCGCCGGCGATGCCGAACCCGACCACGAGGACGTCGACCTCGTCGGACCACTCGGTCACGTCCGCCGCGTCGACGGTGTCGGGAATGTCCAGTCCGCTCACTGCTGCTCCTGTTTCACGTAGTCGAAGAATGCCCTGATCTCGTCGGGCAGGTAGGCGATCTCGAGGTACGGCACGCCGGCGTCGGCGGCCGACACGTAGGCGAACCGCATGCCGCCGGGCATTACGCCCTGTTGTACGACCGGGGTCGCGTTGCGCTCGGCGGCCTGCAGCGCCGCGTCGAAATCCTCGGGGCTCGGCGCCGCCACGCAGATGTGATGCAACCCCGGCCCGGCCCGGTCGAGGAACTCCGTGTAGATGCTGGCGCCCGACACCGGTGCGATGAGTTCGAGCTGGGTGTCACCGGCGTAGCTGAGCGAGATCGCGGCGACAAAATCCGCAGGTGCGCCGCGCAAGGTGCAGGTGTCGGGCCCGAAGTGCACCTCGGGCATGCGGATCCATTTCTTGGCGCCGAGCAGCGTGGTCAGGGCCGCCTCGGTGGCGTCGAGGTCCCGCGTCACCCAAGCAATCTGGACAGGTGTCTGGGCAAGCATCGCGTCGAGGATATCCTCGCGCTGCCCCGATGGCTAGAACGTGTTCTAGTTCAGCCTTCGCCAAGGTAGATCGCCAGGCAGCGGTCGGCCATCTCCCGGGCGGCCGCCGGGTCTTCGCCGCCGGCCACGTGCGCGGCGCACCACCGCTCGCTGGACAGCGCCAGGAAGCGGCGACCGTCGTCGGTGCCCAGCCACTGCTGTCCGGCGGCGGGATCGACGGACTCTCCGGTGCGCAGATGGATCGCCAGGCCGAGCACCATGGAATCCCAACCCATTCCGACGGCGCCGGGCCCGTACATGCGGGCGAGGTCGTCGTCGACGTGGGCGACGTGCTCGATCACCAACCGCGCCCGGTCCGGCCCTTCGCCGCTGACGCTGACGTCGATCCAGCTGGTGCCTCCGCCGTACTCCCAGGTGGCGGTGAAGTTCCTCGGCGGGTCGCACGTCAGAACCGTGCCGCCGGCGTGGCCCTCCAGTTGGTAGGAGCCGCCGAGCCGCAGGTCGCCGGAGATCGGCATCAGCCACCGCGGAATGCGTTCGATGCTGGTCACCGCGTCCCAGAGGTCTTCGGCGTCGGTGTCGTAGGACTGGCTGATGGTGGCGACGTGCGCCTGCCCGTTCTCGAGGGTTCGGGTTCCGTATTGCCGCTGTACCGCGTTGATCTGGTAGTCGACGTCTACATCGATCATGTCGTCTTCTCTCACCGTTGTCGTTTGCCGCGTGCGATCTCGGTCGCCAACGCGTCCAGACGCGGTGCCCAGAACCGGCGGAACCCGTCCAGCCACTCGTCGACCTCACGCAACCCTGCCGCGTCAACGGCATACAGCCGCCGTTGACCGTCCGCCCGTACGGACGTGAACCCGTTGTCGCGCAGGACTTTCAGATGCTGCGATACCGCGGGCTGGGTGATCGCGAACTCGTCCTGGATCGCCGATCCGATGGCGCCGGCCGACATCTCGCCGTCGACGAGCAACTCGAGGATGCGACGGCGCACCGGGTCCCCCAGGACGTCGAACGCGTGCACCCACTCAAGATAAAGCCCCAACTTATATAAGTCAAGGCTTATTCATGGCCCCGGGTTACGGCACCGCCACGGGCATCGACGCCGCGGCGTCGACGTTGGCGGACGCGGCCGAGATAACATCTTCGCGGGCCTGCTGGCTGGTCACATTCCACGACACCGCCGCGGGGTACTGCCCCCAGGTGCTGTTGAACATGCCGATGATCGCGGCCCGGCCGTCGGGTGTGATCACGTAGACGGGTCCGCCGGAGTCGCCTTTCTGGCTGACGACACCGTTGGACATGGTGAACCAGCCGTTGTTGACCGATTCGACAGTGCCGCAGCTTTCCCCGGTGACCACACCGAAGTGGCAGACGGGCAGCCCCGGGGTGGGCACGATCGCGGGATCCGAGACCAGCACCCGGCCGCCCGGCAGCACGTTGTTGACCACCGCGTCGGGGGCCAGCCCGATGATCTGCCAGTCGGTGATCGGATGGTTGCTGTCCACGGTGGCGCCGTTGGGCGTGTTGTCGCGGAACTGCACCTGGGTGCCGACGAACGCGCCGTTGCGGTCGCTGACGTGCCCGCTACCGCGGCAGTGTCCCGCGGTGAACGCGACGCGCGCCGCGAGATCGATGAATCCCAGCGTGCACACGGTGTTGTCCTGGCGGATCTCCATCCCCGGGTACACCTGCACCCCGGGCTGGGCATTCATGGGTGCTGCTGGAACTGCGAGCGCGACGATCGGGGCGGCCAACGCTGCCATCGCGCGAAACCTTCGTCGGAGCACTTTCCGCACCGATCCTCTCGAGTAACAGGGTGACAACGGTACCGCCGTGACGCGGTTTCCTGTACCCGAGCGAGAGAACTCGTAATCCGCCCGACCAGCGACAACCGTTCACGGTGGCACCTACCCTTGGCAATCGCTCAAGATCACGAAGATGTTACGGACCCCGTTCGGGCGGGCCGAAGAGTCTCCGATCAGGCGGGTAGTTCCTGCCCCCGGCGGGCGTCGTCGGGCACCCGGCGTTCGGCGGGTTCCCAGCCGGGCGGGCCGAACGCGTAACCGAGCTTGTCGCGCCACCGGCGGGCCCGACGCACGTCGCGCAGGATCGCCATGTACTCGTAGGTCTGCAGCGTCCAGATGTTGTAGGTGTCGACCTGCTTGGTCAGGCCGTAGTGCGGGCGCACCGTCTCCGGCTGGAAGGTTCCGAAGAGCCGGTCCCACAGGATGAAGATGCCGCCGTAGTTCTTGTCCAGGTACTGCTGGTCCATCCCGTGGTGCACCCGGTGGTGCGACGGGGTATTGAAGATGAACTCGATTGGCGCCCACAGCTTTTCAATGCGTTCGGTATGAATCCAGAACTGGTAGATCAGGTTGATCGAGAAGCTGGCGAACACCATCCACGGCGGCACGCCCAGCAGCGGCAGCACCGCGCGCAGGAACACGTCGCCGCTGATGTTCCACTTCTGGCGGAGCGCGGTGGCGAAGTTGAAGTACTGGCTGGAGTGGTGGGCCTGATGCGTCGCCCAGATCAGCCGGACCCGGTGGGCGATGCGGTGATACACGTAGTACATCAGGTCGACGCCCACGATCGCGATGACCCAGGTGTACCAGGCGTTGGCGGGCAGCTGCCACGGCGCCACATAGGCGTACAGGGCCGCGTAGCCCAGCAACGCGATGAAGTTCAGCACCCCGCTGGTCAGGACCGACACCGCGCCCATGGAGACGCTGGTCCAGGCGTCGGGCTTGGAATACGCACCGGCCGGCGGTCGCTCGACCCGGTCCTCCTCGTGCGCCAGCTTGCGCGCCGCGGCCCATTCGATGGCCAGCAGCAACAGGAAGAACGGGACCGCGTACATCACGGGGTCGTGCATCAGCGGCGGCAGCACGTCCGCGAAAGTCCGACTCCAGTCCACGGCAGCAGCACCTCCGCCGCAGAGTCTACGTGCTACCGGAAGCTGAGCACCTGATCGCCCCAGGCCGAGCGCACGTCGGCGTCCAGGTCGTCGACCACCCGGTCCTCGGTGTCGATGACGATGCAGGCCCGGTCGTCCCTGCGGTATCGGCGCCACTGCGGGCCACCCTGCCGGTCCGACGGGGTGCCGTCGACGGCGAAGCTCAACCAGCGGCTGCGGATGCGCGCCGAGACCGCCTTGCCCGTCTTCAACCCGCCCAGCTTGAACGTGGGATCTTTCGGGCCCGCCACGAGGTTGCCCCACACGTAGGGCAGCTCGGTGGCGTGGGCGGCGCCGAGCCGCAGCAGCCGCAGCATCGGGGTGGCGAAGTCGAACCGGTACAGGTAGACCGGCGCGACTTCGCTGTGGCCTTCGGCGAACCAGATCGAGGGCATGCGGAAGCCGATGTCGCGGGCCACGCCCAGTCCGATGATCCTGGGGCGGCCGCGGTAGGCCGCCCGGATCTGCGCCTCGCTGGGCAGCTGCAGCCCGGGCTGTTCGGCGGCGATGGTGGCGAACATCTGTCGGATCGCCTGCGGGGTGATCGGCATCAGCGGCGACTTCATCCAGCGGAACAGCGCGGCCTCGTGCTTGTTGGTGCCGATGATCAGCGGGACCGGATGGGTGCGGCCCTGGCGGGCCAGCTCGACCGGATGCGCGGGCACGAGGTCGCCGTCGATGATCGGCGCGAACGCCAGGGTGCCCGGCGTCGTCGCCGGGACCGCGTCGAACACGCGTTGGGCCGCGGCGTTGACGACGGAGATCGGGGCCGACGGCAGGTGATGGGTTTCGTCGGTTCGCATGTCGAGAGTGTCGAGGAACCGATGGGCGACCCGTCGGCTGCGCTCACGGTCATAGATCGAGGTCGCCGGCGAGCTCTGCGCGATCGCCGCGCTGAACAGTCCGGCGGCGGCCGGGCTGGCCAGCAGGGTGGTCACGACTCCCGCGCCCGCGGATTCGCCGAACACCGTGACGCGTTCGGGGTCTCCCCCGAACGCCGCGATGTTGTCGCGGACCCAGCGCAGCGCGAAGAGCACGTCGCGCAGGCCGAGGTTGGTGGCGAACCGATCGCCGAATGCGGACAGATCCAGGAAGCCCAGCGCGCCGAGCCGGTAGTTGATCGTGACGATGACGGCGTCGCCCGCGCTGGCCAGCGTGCGCCCGTGATACAGCGGCTGTGCCGACGAGCCGATGATGTAGGCGCCCCCGTGGATCCAGACCATGACGGGTTTGGCGGCGCCGGGTTCGGTGTCCGAGGAGGCCCACACGTTGAGGGTCAGGCAGTCGTCGCCCTGCGGCGCGCCCAGGTCGATCGGGATCTTCGGGTCGGTCGGCTGCGGGCAGACCGGGCCCACCCTGGTGGCGTCGAGCGGCGCGGTCCACGACCGCGGCGGTTCGGGTGCCCGCCAGCGCAGCTCGCCGACGGGCGCGGCCGCATACGGGATGCCCTTCCAGGACTTCACGGTTCCGTCGTCGATACCACGCACGGGCCCGTTGGCGGTGTCGACGACGAGCGCGTGTCCGGTTGCGTGCTCCGCGTCGGCCGTCATGCGAAACAGGCTACCTGCGGTACGTGGGTGCCGAGATCGACGTTTTGGCGGATTCCACTCGACTTCTCCCGCCCAAAGGTCCATTTGGGCGGGGCTCGCGTGGGTTTGGAGGTAGGTCGGCTAATTTGTTTCGCGTGCGGAACTGGGTGCTGCTCGGCTCGGCGGTCATCGCGGAGATCGCCGCCACATTGTCATTACGTGCCTCCCACGACAACTCGGCGTGGTTGGCGGTCGTGATCGTCGGATACGTCACGGCGTTCAGCCTGTTGACCCTGGTGCTGCGCGCCGGCATGCCGGTCGGGGTGGCCTACGGCATCTGGGGTGCACTGGGCACCGCGGGCACCGCGGCGCTGGCGGCGGTCATCTTCGGCGACCCGTTCACCTGGCCGATCGTCGCGGGTATCGGGTTGATCATCGCCGGGGTGCTGCTGGTCGAGTTCGGATCGGAGCGCGCGGCGGCGGTGGACGCGCCGTGATGTGGGCGGCGCTGGGGGGCGCGATCGTGTTCGAGGTGTTCGCGACGATGTCGTTGCGGGCATCCGAGGGATTCCGCAAGCGGGCCTGGATCGCGCCGGTGATCCTCGGCTATCTGGCGTCGTTCTATCTGCTGTGGCTGACGCTGGCCATGGGCATGCCGGTGGGGGTGGCCTACGGGATCTGGACCGCATGCGGTGTGGCGCTGGTGGCGCTGATCGCCCGCGGGGTGTTCCGCGAACCGCTGACCTTGATGATGGTGCTGGGCATCGCGTTGATCGTCGCCGGCGTGCTCACGATCGAGATGGCCGGCGCCGCGCACTGAGCGCACCGGCAAGCAGCATCACCACCAGCCCCGCGACCGGGACGCTGAGCAACCCGACCCGCAGGCTGGTGGCGTCGGCGATCAGCCCGACCAGCAGCGGCGCACCGAAGAAGCCGAGCCGCATCAGCCAGGTCACCGCCGTCAGCCCGGTGCCCGGACGCAGGCCGGGCAGCTGGTCGGCGCCGTGCATGGCCGACGGGATCAGGGTGGCGACCCCGAAACCGGCCGCCGCGAACCCGGCGATGGTGCCGGGAACCGACGGCACCGCCAGCGCGGCGCCCATCCCCGCCGCGGCGATCAACGCGCCCGCGCGCGCCACCGCGCGTTCGCCGAACCTGTCGACAAACCGGTCCCCGATCAGTCGCCCGACGAACATGGCGCCCACCAGCGCGACGTAACCGAACGCCGCCAATGCGCCGGGCGCACCCAGGCTGTCGCGCAGATACAGGGTGGCCCAGGAACTTCCGGCGTCTTCGATGGTGGCCCCCGCCACCGCGATGACCACCAGCGCGAGCAGCGTGGCATACACCGCGACGCCCCCACCTGTCCCGCCGGTGCGCGCCGCCGCCGGATGGTCGTCGTGGTCGGGGCCCGGCAACAGGTACGGGTAGGCGGCGATGACCACTGCGCTGAGCACCACCGCCGCGCCACCCAGGTGCACCGCCCGGGAGATGTTCAGCGCGATCGCGGCCGCGCCGGTCAGACCGCCGAGAATCGCGCCGACCGCCCAGACCGCGTGAAACGAGTTGATGATCGAGCGGCCGTAAACGCGTTGCACCCGCAGCCCATGCGCGTTCTGCGCGACGTCGGTGACCGCGTCGCACGCGCCGGCGACGAACAGCGCCCCCGCAAGCAGCGCGGCGGACGGGGCCAGCCCCGCCAGCACGACGAACACGGCGATCCCGACGGTGCCCGCGACCGCCACCCGCGACGAGCGGAACCGGCGGATCAGCGCCGCGGCGGTCAGCCCGGCCACCAGCGCGCCTGCGGAGAAGGCGGCCACCGCCGCGCCGTAGACCGCGTTGGACAGCGCCAGATCGGTCTTGATCTCCGGATAACGCGGCAGCAGGTTGGCGAAGACGGCGCCGTTGGTCAAGAACAGCACCGCGACGGCGGCGCGGGCCCGCCTGGTCTGCGCCGAGGCCGCGCGGGGCGGGTCGGGCGCCATGCCTGGCACCCTACCGATCTGGCCCGCGCGCGACTCGTCCGAGCGATCGGGCGAATGCGGCCGGGCGCACCCGGGTACACCCCGCTGGTGCAACAGGCAAGATTGACCGCATGACCGACCTGCCGCAGTCGCTGGTCGAGTTGGCGCGGCGCCACGGCGTCGCCACCGAGTACGAGGACTGGACCGGCCAGCGCGTCCGGGCCGCCGAATCGACGCTGATCGCCGTGCTCGACGCGCTGGGCGTGCAGGCCGGCACCGAGCACCAGCGCGCGGCAGCGCTCGCCGCGCACGACCGCGAGTACTGGGCCCGTCCGCTGCCCTCGACGATCGTGGTACGCGCCGGCGCCCCGTCGTCGTTCTGGGTTCACGTCACCCACGGCGACCCGGCGCGGGTGTGGATCCGGCTCGAGGACGGCACCACCCGTACCGGGCTGCGTCAATTGGAAAACAACAGGGCCCCATACGATCTCGACGGCCGGTTGGTCGGTGAGGCCAGTTTCGAGTTGCCGCCCGATCTGCCGCTGGGCTACCACCAGCTGCATCTGCAGCTCGGCGCCGACGACGTCAGCACCGCCGTGATCGTCACGCCCGCCTCGCTCACGCCGCCGCCGCGGCTGGGTCGCGCACGCAGCTGGGGCCTGGCCGTGCAGCTGTACAGCGTGCGCTCGCAAAGATCTTGGGGCATAGGCGATTTGACCGACATGACGGATCTTGCGGTGTGGTCGGCAGCAGCGCACGGGGCGGGTTTTCTTCTGGTCAACCCGCTGCACGCCGCCGCGCCGACCGCCCCGATGGAGCCGTCGCCGTACCTGCCCACCTCGCGGCGGTTCGTCAACCCGATCTACCTGCGGGTGGAGGCGATCCCCGAGTACGCCTACCTGCGTGGCCGCGGCCGCAGCCGCAAGGCCCGCCAGCGGGTGCAGGCCGAGGCCGATCGCGGCGAGCTGATCGACCGTGACGCCGCGTGGCGGGCCAAACGCGCCGCCCTGCAGGCGGTGTACCGCGTCGAGCACTCCGCGGGCCGCGAGCTCGCCTACGCCGCCTACCGCGAACGCGAGGGCCGCAGCCTCGACGACTTCGCCGTCTGGTGCGCGTTGGCCGAACAGCACGGCAACGACTGGCACAACTGGCCGCACGAACTTCAGCACCCGGCCAACCCCGAGGTCGCCGACTTCGCCGCCACGCACGCCGCCACGGTCGACTTTCACCGCTGGCTGCAGTGGCAGCTCGACGACCAGCTCACCGCCGCGCAGGCCACCGCCCTGCAGGCCGGCATGCGCCTGGGCCTCATGCACGACCTCGCCGTCGGCGTCGACCCGAACGGGGCCGACGCGTGGGCGCTGCAGGACGTGCTCGCGCTGGGGGTCACCGCCGGCGCGCCGCCCGACGAGTTCAACCAGCTCGGTCAGGACTGGTCGCAGCCGCCGTGGCGGCCCGACCAACTCGAACGCCAGGCCTACCAGCCGTTTCGTGCGCTGGTCAACGCCGTGTTGCGGCATGCGGGCGGGGTCCGTATCGACCACATCATCGGGTTGTTCCGGTTGTGGTGGATCCCCAAGGGCGCCCCGCCGACCGAAGGCACCTACGTGCGCTACGACCACGAGGCGATGATCGGCATCGTCGCGCTGGAGGCCCACCGCGCCGGAGCCGTCGTGGTCGGTGAGGACCTCGGCACCGTCGAGCCGTGGGTGCGCGACTACCTGCGCCAGCGCGGCCTGTTCGGCACGTCGATCCTGTGGTTCGAGATGGACCGCGACGGCCCCGAGGACGGCCGGCCGCTGCCCGCCGAACACTGGCGCGAGTACTGCCTGTCGGCCGTCACCACCCACGACCTGCCGCCGACCGCGGGCTATCTGGCCGGTGAGCACGTGCGCCTGCGCGAACGGCTGGGCCTGCTGACCCGGCCCGCCGAGGAGGAGCTGGCCGCCGACCGCCGCCAGCAGGCCGCCTGGCTCGACGAGCTGCGCCGCGTGGGGCTGCTGGGCGGATCGCCCGGCGTCGACGAGATCGTCGGCGCGCTGCACCGCTATCTGGGCCGC
Organism: Mycolicibacterium pulveris; assembly: GCF_010725725.1. NCBI lineage: Bacteria > Bacillati > Actinomycetota > Actinomycetes > Mycobacteriales > Mycobacteriaceae > Mycobacterium > Mycolicibacterium pulveris. Next base: position 4,907,606 of record NZ_AP022599.1, read on the forward strand.
ACCCCGTCGCGGCTGCTGACGTTGTCACTGGCCGACGCGGTCGGCGACCGGCGCACCCAGAACCAGCCCGGCACCACCGATGAATACCCCAACTGGCGGGTGCCGCTGAGCGGCCCCGACGGGACGAAACGGCTGGTGGAAGACGTGTTCACCAATGACCGCGCGGCCGCACTCGCCGAGATCATGCGGGCCGCGGTCGAGCCGCCGGTGTAACGCGCAACGCGTTTTCTCCGGTTTCCCAATTGTCACGACTGCGATATGTTCGCACCGCCACCGACTTAGGGAGATCACGTGAACAAGCTCGTTGTGCTCAGCGGTGGGCTGGTGGCCGCCGGTGGGGCGGCCCTGGTCGGGGCGGGCATCGCCCTGTCGCAGCCGGCGGCGTCGTCCACCCTCAACGTCGTCGGTGAGCCGTACAACAAGGCACTCAAGATCCTCCAGGCCCAGGGGTACAAGGGTTACTTCGGCGGTTCGTTCGGCAGCGTGCTGCGCCAGTCCGACTGCCTGGTGGACACCCAGAAAGTGACGTCGCGGGGCCGCATCCTGCTGATGCTGGACTGCAGCCAGGCCGCCGCCGACCGCCTCGAGCAGATGGGTCCCTCCGGCGGTCCGAGGGTGGGCGCCAACGGCGTCACCACCGTCACCCCGACCCCGGTGGTGCCGATCCAGGGCGCGCCCGGCGCGGGCATGGCACCGCCGCCCCCACCGCCGGCCTGACCGCGCGCGTCAGGTCTCGACCATCCGCTTGAGGTTTCGCAGGGTCTGGCCCATGTTGCGGCTGACCTGCCTGGCCGCCACGCGGTCGGCGATCAGCCCGAGCAGGTTGCCCGCCGACTCGTAGGCCAGCCGGAAGTTCACCTTGGTGGCGCCGTCGGGGGTTTCGCGTAACCGGAACCGGCCCCGTTGGGACACGCCGGTGATCCCGATCCACGCCAGTTCGCGCGGCTGGTCGAACTCGACGACCTCCACCGAGCCGCCGATCGGTACCGAACCGATCTTCCAGTGCACGGTGTATCGCGCCCCCACCCCGGGCGGGCCGTCGGTCACGGTTTCCCAGCGCTGCAGGCTGGCCATGAACCGCGGATAACAGCTGGGATCGCTGACCACCCGCCACACCTCATCGCGGTTGGCGTCGATGACGCAATGCCGTTGCAGCCGCATCGATCAGCCGATCACCGGGAAGCGGCGTTCGGCGGCCAACCGATCCACGCCGGCCTGCAGGCTGCCGATCACCTGGGCGTGGATGACGTCGTCGTCGGCGCCACGCACTTCCCCCGCCGCGATCGGCTCCTGTACCTCGACGACGATCTTGGCAGGCAGCGGGATGTGCCCGGCGAGGTCGCCGATCACCAGCCCCCACGGCGGGGCGATCGCGATCGGCACACTCTTGAGCCGAAACATCTTGTCCACCCGTGAAAGTCTGGCCAGCCACTGCCCGCGGCTGACGAAGAACACGCTTTCCTGCCCGCCCACGCTGGCGACCGGCACGATCGGCACGCCCGCCTCGCGGGCCAGCCGGACATAACCCTTGCGGCCACCGAAATCGACCAGGTGGCGCTGCCACGACGGCCGGAACACCTCGTAGTCACCGCCGGGATAGACCAGCAGCGCCGCCCCGGATTTCAGTGCGAGCTGGGCGTTTTCGTGGTTGGCGGCGACGGTGCCGAACTTGCGCAGCGACGCCAGCGGAGGCGCGGACACCACGAGGTTGTGTGCGAGTTGGTAAAACGGCCGCTCCACCCCGAAGTAGGAGCAGAACGCCAGGGTGAACACGAAGGTGTCCGGCGGAACGTTTCCGCCGCTGTGGTTTCCCACCAGCAGCACCGGCCCCTCGGCGGGGATGCGGTCCAGCCCGCGCACGTCCGCGCGGAAGTACAGAGATGCGATCAGCCACAGGCCGGGGAGCTGTTCGCGGATGTAATCGGGGTCGCGTTGGTCCAGATCGGCCTTCGGAACCCGGCGCGCCACTTGGTGCTTGGCCCACTCGAGCATGTCGTCGACGCCCGCCATGCCCGAAGGTATTGACCGGCGCGCCGTAGGTGAAACCTGCGTTCCCACATACTGGCTAGACTCTCGGTACGAGGCTGTCTCGAAGGGAGGCCGCATGGCTAGGATTTCGGCACTTCGTCCACGCCGTTTCGACCGCGAGATCGACCCGGGCCCCGTGCAGATCCAGGCCCGTAAGGTGCACTTCGACGTCGACGGCATCCCGCTGCACTGGATTCCCGGCCATCCGGTGGCCTCCAACGTGGTGAGCCTGCTCAACGTGGTGCTGCCCGCCGCCGAACGGTGGTTCGTCGACACCTTCAACGAGGCGCTGCCGCTGGTGAGCGATCCGCATCTGGCCGACGACATGCGCGGGTTCATCGGTCAGGAGGCCACCCACGCCGACGTGCACGAGCAGGTCCTGCACGAGTACATGGTGGTCAACGGCATCAACCCCAAGCCGATCCTCGACCAGATCGAGTACGTGTTCGAAAAGATGCTGGCGCCAAGCACTTCCGCGGACCCCAAGCGCCGGCTCAACCACCTGTGCGACCGGCTGTGGCTGATCGCGGCGATCGAGCACTACACCGCGGTGATGGGCGATTTCGCGCTCAACTGCGCGTGGGACGACCACAACGCCGACCCCACCATGGTCGACCTGTTCCGTTGGCACGGCAGCGAAGAGGTCGAGCACCGCAACGTGGCCCACGACGTCGCCGTGTATTTCCACGACAGCTATTTCGACCGGATCCGCGCCATGTCGACCGCGGTGGTGATGATCTTCATGTTCTTCCAGCGCGCCGCCTGGTATCTGATGCGCAACGACCCCACCGCCGACCTCGGCTGGTGGCAGTTCAACCGGGAACGGATGCGCGACTCCAAGCTGGGGTTGTTGCCCAAGTACCGCAAGCTGTTCGGGTCCAACACGCTGATGTACTTCCGGCCGGGCTTCTCCCCCGAGGAGATGGGTTCGACGGCGCAGGCGGTCGCCTACCTCGCCAAATCCCCCGCGGCCCGCGCCGCCACCATTTGATGGGACTCTTCGACAGACTCCGGCAGACGCCACCCAGTGCCTTCGGCCGGATGCGTCACGATCTGTCGTTGCGGGTGGCCGACGCCGCGATCAGCGGGATGTGGGCCGTCTCGGGACGGGTCCGCAACGTCTCCGCGCCCCCGGCCGCCGATCGCACCATCGCGCTGCAGGTCGCCGACCGCAGGGTCGTCGCGCGCGATCAGGACGTCGTCGCGGTGACGTTCGTCGGTGCCGACGGCGGCGCGCTGCCCCGCTGGCATCCCGGCGCCCACGTCGACCTGCACCTGCCCAGCGGGCTGATCCGGCAGTACTCGCTGTGCGGGGATCCCGCCGACTCGCACACCTACCGCATCGCGGTGCGGCGCATCCCCGACGGCGGCGGCGGATCCGTCGAGGTGCACGACACGCTGCACCCGGGCGTCACCGTCACCACCAACGGGCCGCGCAACGCGTTCCCGCTGACCGTGCCCGGCTACGGTTCGCCGACGCGGCGCTTCCGGTTCATCGCCGGCGGCATCGGGATCACCCCGATCCTGCCGATGCTGGGCCTGGCCGAGCGCCTCGGCGTCGACTGGTCGATGGTGTATGCCGGGCGCACCCGCGACAGCCTGCCGTTCCTCGACGAGATCGCGCGGTTCGGCGACAGGATCACCGTGCGCACCGACGACCGAAGCGGGCTGCCGAGCGCGCAGGAACTGCTGGGCGACTGCCAGGGCGGCACCGCGGTCTACGCGTGCGGGCCAGCCCCGATGCTCACCGCGATCCGCGCCGCGCTGGTCGGCCGCGACGACGTCGAGCTGCACTTCGAGCGGTTCGCGGCGCCGCCGGTCGTCGACGGCAGGGAGTTCTCGGTGACGGTCGCCTCGACGGGCGAATCGGTGCGCGTCGGCGCCGACGAAACGCTGCTGGCCGCGCTGAACCGGGCAGGGGTGCAGAACCGGTACTCGTGCCAACAGGGGTTTTGCGGAACCTGCCGCACCCGGGTGCTCGCAGTGGCCAGCGGCGGTGTCGAGCATCGCGACACGTTGCTCACCGACCCGGAACGCGACGCGGGCATGATGCTGATCTGCGTCTCACGCGCCACCGACGGTGCGGATCTGACGCTCGACCTGTGACCGCGTCCGGTAAGTCTCGTAATATTTCGCCCATGCCTCTGGCCGATGGTGCGACGTTCGCTGGATACACCATCGTGCGGTTGCTCGGCTCCGGCGGCATGGGCGAGGTGTATCTCGCGCAGCATCCCCGGCTGCCCCGCCGCGACGCGCTCAAGGTGCTGCCCGCCTCGGTGTCCAACGACAGCGAGTACCGCGAGCGGTTCAACCGCGAAGCCGACATCGCCGCCACCCTGTGGCATCCGCACATCGTGGGCGTACACGACCGGGGCGACTTCGAGGGCCAGCTGTGGATCTCGATGGACTACGTCGAAGGCACCGACGCCGCACAGTTGTTGCGCGACCGTCACACCTACGGCATGCCCACCGCCCAGGTCGTCGCGATCGTCAGCGCGGTCGCCGATGCACTGGATTACGCCCACCAGCGCGGCCTGTTGCACCGCGACGTCAAGCCCGCCAACATCCTGCTTGCCCATCCGGAGTCGGGTGATGAGCGCATCATGTTGGCCGACTTCGGAATTGCCCGCTGGGTTGATGATGCCAGCGGGCTGACCGCCACCAACATGACGGTGGGCACGGTGGCATACGCGGCACCTGAACAGCTCATGGGTGAGCAGCTCGACGGCCGCTCGGACCAATACGCGTTGGCCGCCACCGCCTATCAGCTGCTGACCGGTTCGCCGCCATTCCACAACTCGAACCCGGCGGTGGTCATCAGCCAGCACCTGTCGGCGTCCCCGCCCGCCATCGGCGTGCGCCGTCCGGAACTCGCCGGCCTGGATCCCGTCTTCGCCAAGGCGCTCGCCAAGAACCCGAACGACCGCTTCGAGCGGTGCGCCGACTTCGCGCGGGCGCTCAACCATCGTTTGCAGGCCGGGGTGGGCGACGACGACGCCACCCGGCTGGCTCCGGCCGCGCAGGCGCCGAAACGGTCCTGGTTGCGGGCAGGGATCGTGGTGCCCGCGGTGCTTGCGGTGTTGCTCGTGGTGGCGGTGGCGTTCGCGGTCGCCGAGTTCCGCCAGGCGCAGGACGAACGCGCCGACGCCACCAGGGCCACGGCCACGACGCCGGCCACCACCGCGGCGCCACGACCGCAACCGCCCCCCGCGACGCCGCCCTCGGAACCGGCAGCGACGACCACCACCACGACCACCACGACCACCACAGCGACGCCGACGACGACCGCGGCCGCCGCACCCACCGTGGTGATCGGTGCGGACTGTTCACCGGTCGGCGCCACCGGCACCACCGCGGACGGGTCGACGGCGTACTGCTCCACGCTGCAGAGCACCGGCGCATCGATCTGGTCGTTGACCGAGGGCGAGATCCCCAGCCCGACGATCACCACCGCGGCCACCGACGTGCCGCTGCCCTTCGCCGAAGAGTCCCCGGTGCGGGTCTGCATGGAACAGACCGGGCAAACCCGCCGCGAGTGCCGAAGGGACATCCGCGAAAGCAACGGGCTGCCGCCGTTGCCATGAGGTTCGCCGTCGTCGCACCCGTCGCCGCGGGGGTCACCGCGGACCCGGAGTACATGTCCGCGTTCGCCCAGCACCTGGAGGCCTGTGGCTTCGAGTCCCTCGTGGTGGTCGAACACACCGTGCTGATGTCGCAATACACCAGCGTGTACCCCTACGACCGCTCCGGCCGCGTCGAGCTGCCCGCCGACTGCGTGGTCCCCGATCCCCTTGACCTGCTGGCGTTTCTGGCGGGGCGCACCGAGCGGCTGGGCCTGGCCACCGGTGTGCTGGTGTTACCCAACCACCACCCGGTGGTGCTGGCCAATCGGGTCGCCACCCTCGACGCGTTGTCCGGCGGGCGGGTGCGGCTGTGCGTGGGTGTGGGCTGGCTCAAGGAGGAGATCCAAGCCTGCGGAACCGATTTCGCCAGCCGGGGCCGTCGCGCGGACGAACAGATCCAGGTGTTGCGGCTGCTGTGGCAGGACCGGCCCGAAGGCGCCAACTTTCACGGCGAGTTCTTCGACTTCGACCACGCGATGTGCTACCCGAAACCTGTTGGCCCGGTGCCGATCACGATCGGCGGACACAGCGTGGCGGCGGCGCGGCGGGCCGGCCGCTTCGGCGACGGCTTTCAGCCTCTCGGGGTCAGCGGAGCCGAGCTGGCCGAGCTGGTCGACGTGATGCGCACCACCGCGCAAGAACACGGGCGCGATCCCGACGCGCTGGAACTGTCGCTCGGGCACAGTGTTTCGAAGATCGACCGGGACCGCGCGGACAAGCTCGGCGCGCTCGGCGCCGACCGTGTCGTGCTTGCGATGCCGCCCGTTGCCGACATCGACGAGGCCCGCGACGTGGTTTCGGCGTGCGCGCAGCGGCTCGGGCTGGCGCCGTGACACTCGAGATCGCCGACCGGCTCGCCGTTGCCGACCTGGTGCACCTGTACGCCTCGGGCGTCGACGACCGCCGGTTCGATGACGTCGTCGAGTTGTTCACCGAGACAGCCGAATTGCGGCTTCCCGACCCGCCGCACGTGCTGGAGCCGGTGCGCCGCGAGTACGGCCGCGACGGTGTACGCAGGGCGATGGCGGCGCTGGACGCGGTGGCCCGCACCGAACACGCCATCGTCAGCGAGGTGTACGCCGCGGGTGACGAGCGCGGGTACGCCCTCGGCCGCATCACCTGCATCGCCCACCACTGGACGGTGGCCGACGGGCGCATCACCGACCTGGTGTGGCATCTGCGCTACGACGACGAGTACATGCGCACACCGGTCGGCTGGCGCATCCATGGCCGCGCGCTGACCATCAATGCGATCGAGACCCGTCCGGTTCGCCGGCTTCGAGCGCCGCAAGCAGCTGATCGAGCAGCGGGCGCTGACCCTTCAACAGCTTCGACCGAGCCTGTGCCACGGAAAACCATCCGACGCGGTCGATCTCGGGGAACTCCCTGATCTTGCCGGACCCCTTCGGCCACTCCAGCTCGAACGTGTTGGACACGGAGCCGGTCAGGTCGAGGTCGCCGCGCACCGCGAACACGGTGATCACCTTGCCGCTGGGCTGTTTGACCGGCGCGAGCTCGATGCGCGGGCCCTCGGGCGGCGGCTTGCCGATTTCCTCCTCGAACTCGCGCTGCGCGACCGTCCACGGGTCCTCTTCTTCGGAATACTCCCCCTTGGGAATCGACCACGCGCCGTCGTCCTTGCGGGCCCAGAACGGCCCGCCGGGGTGCCCGATGAGGACTTCCACGTCGCCGTCGAGCATCCGGTAGAGCAGCAGCCCCGCGCTGAGCTTCGGCATCCCTTCCCCTTTACCGGCGAGCGTGCGAGTCTGAGGGCGACACGCCGCGCAAAACCGCGAGTTTGCGCACGCTCGCGACCTTCGCCGTTCGGCTCGACAACCGACCGGTCGGGCGTAGCATCAGCCGAGCATGGCCGATCTGTTGAACGGTATCCCGCGGGTGGATCCGACGATCCGCCCGGGTGTCATGCGCCGCGCCGCAGGCCGTGCGCTCGAAACGAAGCTCGGCTCCGCGGCGCACCGTCGGCTCATCGCCCCGCTGGACGGCCCGCTGATGCGCCTCAGCGGCGGTCGGCTGAACTTCGCGAAGGGCGTCCTTCCGCTCGTGGTGCTGCGCACGACGGGTGCGCGCTCCGGGCAGCCGCGCGACGTGCCGTTGGGCTATTTCACCGACGGTGACGACGTCATCCTCATCGCCTCCAACTACGGGCAGGCCAAGCACCCGGCGTGGTACCACAACCTGCTGAAAAACCCGCGGTGCGAACTGTTCGCCGACGGCCGACCCGACCAAGGCGGCCGCTTCGTGGCCCGGGCCACCGAGGGCGCCGACCACGATTGGTTGTTCGGGCTCGCGGAGGGCTACGCGTCGAACTTCAAGTCGTACGCGGCGCTGACTCGCGGTGTCCGCAGCATCCCGGTGATGCGGCTGACTCCGGAACCCGCTTAGGGATCGCTCAGTACTTGCGGTCGCCCTCGCTGCTGTCGAAGAACGCCCAGTGCCCGTCGTCGGCCTTGACCTCCATGCGCCAGCCCAGCTCGGGGTTGGCCTTCTGGTCGACGAACCAGGCGTGCGCGTCGTCGGCGCTCTCGATGTCCTTGGTGTCGACGACGTCACCTTCAGGGTTCAGCACGCGATATGTAGCCATGCCGGTAGCGTTCCCGCTTCGGTGCGGCTCCAATCAGTGCGCCTTGGGCAGCGGGATGCCCTCGCTGGTGGAGAACTGCGCGTCCTCCTGCGTGGACAACCCGATCGACACCACCGAGCGGTCGAAGAACACGTCGGTCAGATACGCCAGCGCCACCGCCCACCGGTTCACGAACCGCGGAATCGCGTAGAGGTGGTAGACCCGCGTCGCGGTCTTGGCGGGAAACCCCGACAACCGCACGTTGAGTGGATTGGCGACGGCGTATCTGGGTCCGAGGTCCACGACCAGGCCCATGTTGCGGTGCTTGTACTTCCTCGGCTTCCCATAGCCCAGGCTCGCGGCTACGTTGCGGCCCAACAGCTTTCCCTGTCGAGTGGCGTGCTGCGCGGTCGGCGGGGTGATCTTGCCGGGTTGGGTCACATCGGGTACGGCCGCGGCGTCACCGGCGGCGAAGACATCAGGATGGCCGGGCACCTGCAACTCGGTGGTGACCTTCAACCGGCCCTTTTCGGTGGGCAGGCCCAGCTTTTCGATCAGCGGTGCACCGGTGACGCCGGTCACCCACGCGACCGTATGGGTGCGGATCAACGAATCGTCGCTGAGCACAACGTGTTCGGCGTGCACCTCCTTGAGTGTCACGCCCAGCCGCACGTCGATCCCCCGCGACTGCAGCACCTTCATCGCCGATGCGCCCAGCTTCTCCCCCACCTCGGGCATCACCTGCTCGGCCAGATCGAGCAGCACGAACTTCACCGCGGCGGGGTCGAACCCCATCTGCTTCGCCGCCGAATCGGCCAGCGCCCGCAGCTGCGCGGCCAGCTCCGTCCCGGAGTAGGACGCGCCGACGATGACGATGGTGCGCCTGGCCTCGGCCCGACCCGGGTCGTCGTCGACATCGGCGAGCTCCAGCTCTTCGAGCACGTGATCCCGCAGGTACAGCGCCTCGGCCGTGGACTTGAGCCCGCGGGCGTGCTCGGCCAGCCCGGGCACGTCGAACAGCCGGGTCACCGACCCGGGCGTCAGGACCAACCGATCCCACGGCAGGCTGCGCACACGCTGCTCAGGATCGGTGAACGTGACCGTGCGGTCACCGAACTCGACGCTGTCGACCCTGCCGCGGATGACCTGGACCCCGCGCAGGGCGTTGGCCAGCGGGATGGCCACGAACCGAGCATCGACCAGGCCGCCGGCCACATCCGGAAGCAGCGGGGTGTAGAGCATGTAGTCGACCGGCGAGATGATCGAGATATCGACGTCTGCCGCCCCGTCGCCGGCGTCCTTGCGCAACCTCCGGGCCAGGCTGCGGGCGCATTCGAAGCCGGTGAACCCACTACCGACGATCACCACGGAGGTCATTGGATTCCACTCTACGGTCGTCGCGCACCGAGCGCCGCCAAGCCTTCACATCCGCGACGCCGATGGTCGATGCTGGGGGCATGATCCGTCCGCGGCCACTGCGCCGGTTCGACCCGTTCCGGCCGATCGACATGCTGACGTCGTTGTGGTCGGTGGCCACGGTGGCGCCGGCCAGCTCGACGACGTCCGGTTGGCCGCCCGCGACATCCGGTGGAATTCCAGCGAATTCGACCACGCGGCCGCCGTGCTGCACAACGTGCACGTGCGACCGACCGCTCCACCGGTGCACCTGCCCGAGCTGCCGAGTGGCCTGCGGCTGATTGGCATCAGCTTTGCCCCCTCCGTCATCCGGCTGTCCGGGGTCGTCTCGGAATGGCGGATGGAGGTGCCGCCTAGGCGGCTCGAGGACATCATCGGCGCGCTGAAGGTCGTCGGGCGTCCGCTGAACCTCACCAGCGTCGGTCGTTTGCTCTGACCGTTTGCTCGATGTGACCCGCGCCATCTTTCGATGGGCAAGTTCCTGCCACAGATCAACCATTTACTGCCACTGGAATTAAACCGGCTCACCTGCTGGTTTACCCAGATGAGCCGGCGCGAACCCACCGCAAGCCACACGCCGCTTCTATATCGCGTCTGTTTCGCTCGACGGCTCTACAACTGCAAAGGAAGGCATGAAGATGAAGAGTTTCGGATTAGCGACCATCGGCAGCGCCGTCGTAGCCGGGCTGGCTGCGGCGGTCATCGGGCTGGCCGCGCCGGTCGCCGCCGCCCCCACCGGTGACACCAACGCCCAAGACACGATCGCGCGTCTGCAGTCGGAGGGCTACACCGTGATCGTCAACCGCTTCGGCAACGCGCCACTGGATCAGGCCCAGGTGCTTTCGATCCGCCCGGGCACGACGTTCCAGCGCATCGAGGCCGGTGGGCCGATCATCGGTAGCAGCAAGAACTTCACCACCGTGCAGGACAGGACCGTCTACGTCGATGTCCGGTGACGTGAGGTGGTTGCGCAACAGCACGAAGGGGCACCCGATCGGGTGCCCCTTCTTCGGTGTGTGCACAATTCACCTGCTGTGAAAGAACTGGCGTCGTATCTGGAAGGGCATGTGCGCGTCGTCGTCTCGCGTGACGGCGTCGACCTCGTGTTCTCGGCGCACCGCGGCCCCGCCGGGTCGGCCGCCGACGCGCAGTCGCGCATCCCGATCGCCGATTTCCTCGCCAAGGGTGTCGGGCCGTGGCCGTGGTTCGACCTTCACGACAAGCGCGACGCGTTGATGCGAGTGCTTGGCGCGCTGGGCGCCGAGCGTCCCGCGTGGACCGAACCGCTCCCCCCGGACATCCTCGACCTTTTCGAGCGCGCGCACCGCGGGGACTCATCGGTGATCGAGCTGCTGGCGATGGGATTCGACCCCGACCCGCTCGATCCCTGTGGCGCGTCACCGCTCTGGTACGGGGTGCGGTCGCTGTCGGTGGGGATCGTGGTGGCCCTCATCGACGCCGGGGCCGAGGCGGGGCGCCGCATCGAACTGTCGGCTCGCGGCGAGCGTTACACCACGATCTTGCACGAGATCGTCCGCGTGGGCCGTGCAGTGGCGCTGAAACACGCCCTGGCGCACGGGGCGGACCCCGCGCCGGTCGATTCCGATGGTGCGACCCCGATGCATGTCATCGACGCCGCGGGCGATCACGTCAACGCCGAGATCGTGCGCGCCTTGGCCCGGGCAGGGGCCTCGGTGAACACCCCCACCCCGGCCGGAATCCAGCCGATCGAGCAGGCCGCCCAGCGGATGCTGCCCGCCACCGTCGCCGCGCTGATCGAGTTCGGGGCCGAACCCGGCCGTGGGCTCGACGCGCTGTTGTCGTCGTGGGTCCGCGGCGCGCGGGGCACGGCCTGCCGTGCAGCCGACGTGGTCGACGTCATCGCCACCCTGCGGCGCGCGGGCGCCCCCGTCACCGAACACCACCGCGAGCTGGCGGCGGTTGCGGGCGAGGGGCCGATCCAAGCCGCGCTGCGCCGTTAGAGTGCGCAGGTGACATACACGCGCTATGTCGCGATCGGCGACAGTCAGACCGAGGGGCTATGGGACGTCGACGATTCCGGGAACCTCGTCGGGTTCGCCGACCGGCTCGCGACCGCCCTGGACCGCCACTACCCGGGCCTGGCATACGCGAACCTCGCGGTGCGCGGTAGACGGATCAAGGACCTGCTCGACGAGCAGCTGCCGACGGCGCTGGAGATGGCGCCGGATCTGATCACCGTGTGCATCGGGATGAACGACGTGACCAGGCCGGGACGGAATTTCGACCAGGCCATCGCCCAGCTTGGCGTGTTGCACGAACGGCTGGCGCGGACGGGCGCCACGGTGATCACCACGACGTTTCCCGACCTGGCGCGGATTCTGCCGGTCGGCAGGATCCTCGCCGCGCGCGTCGAGCGGATCAATCACGAAATCCGGACCGCCGCCTTGCGGCACGAGTTTCGGCTCGTCGATCTCTACAGTGCGCCCTCGATGACGGATCCGAACACGTGGAGCGACGACAGGGTCCACGGATCAGCCAAGGGCCACAGGCTTTTTGCCGCCGCAGCCGAGGAAGCGCTCGGGCTGCCGGGCAGCGACCACAGCTGGGCCGACGGCGGCGGCGACGCCGGTCACCCGTCAGCGCAATCGCGCGCCTACGCACAGGTGCAATGGACTCGGAACATGCTGATGCCGTGGGTGTGGCGGCACCTACGCGGGCAGTCGAGCGGAGACGGGTGCGGGCCGAAACGACCGCAGCTACAGGCCGTGAACCGGTTAGATCCCCAGGAACGGTAACGGGATCGGCGACGTTCCCGACCCGATCGAGGACACCATCGCCGGGCAGAACATCGAGATCGCGATCCCGGTGAACATGGTGGCCGGGCCCAGCGGCATACCGGCGGCGTCGGCCACCTGCGCCGCGACGTTGGCGGCGTTCTGCCCGGGCTCACTAAGCATCGGGCAGACCTGATGGCCGACGGCGACCGCACGGTCCGGATCGCCCATCAACACCCCGGCCTCGGCGACCGCGTGCAGGAACGCGTCCTCGACGGGATCGGCGTTGGCTGGTGCGGGCACGACGGCCGCCGCCGCGAGAAATCCGGCGGTCAGCACGGCGGCCGTGACGGGTTTGCGAAGCACCCGGGAATCCTACCTGCGCGGCGAACCGCTCACACCCCGGTCCAGCCGGCGTCGATGCTCTCGGAGACGTCGATGATCTTGGCCTTCTGCGACGCCGGGCTGTCGATCTCGGCGGCGACGTGCGCGGCGATGAACCGCCTGATCTCGGCGTCGATGCCGGCCAGCACCCGCAGCACCTCGCCGCGCAGCGACTTGGACGTGACGTGGATCGCGATGTCGGAGGACCGCGGTTTCTCCACGTCCAGGATCAGAAGCAGTGGCGCGGCGGCCCGGGCGGTCGCGCGCAGGCTGATCTCGCCGAACACCATGAACTGGGGTTTGTCGATACGCAGATCGACCACCATGTCGATCTCCAGCGGAATCCGGATCCCGAAGGTGATCAGGTCGCCCACCTGGCGGGTCAGCCGAGGCTCTTGAACCCTGACCTTGGCGGTCACTTTGGCGATCCGGCCCGGGCCCTGGGCGATCGGGCCGATCTGGAACTCGTCGCCGGCGATCGCGGCGATGGCGCCGCCAACGCGTGCCTCGGTCACCGCGATCTCGAAGAACTGGCGACCGAACTCTTCGTAGGTGATCTCGTCCTCGACGTCCATCGTGGTGTTACCGTCTCACGTCCGCGACTGCTACCGGGTGCGACGCGGCCGAATCCAGGCGAGTCCGCAGCTAGCGGTCGCGGTGCCGGCTGCGGGCCTCGGCGCCCGACTCCCCGACGTCGAGGGCGTCGTCGGTGCTTGTCCGGCCGACATACGTTCCGTCATCGCCGCCCGACTTGCCGGCCCGCGATCGCGCGACGTGCTCATCGTCGGCAACGTCGTCTTCGGTCTTGTCGTCGTCTTTTTGCCTGTCACGCCGGACCATACCGGGCTTCTACCCGCCCTGGGCTCACTCAAACGGCTCCCGAGCTCAATCGGCGTCGCTGAAGTAGCGGATCCGGTCGATCGTGAACGGCCTCGTCGAGACCTCGGCCATCAGCACGTCCCGGCGTCCGGAACGGTCGATTCCGGCCACCAGGCTGTAGCCGGCCGCGATCACCTTGCGCTGTCTTGCCCCGGCCAGGCGCGACAGCAGCTCCGCGCCGCTCATCGGCACGTCGTCGCCGCGGGTGATACGCGTGCCCTTGCCGAGCCAGCGCCGCAGGGCGACCTCATCGCCCGCTCGTGCGTCGGCCAGGAAGTCGTTGAACCGGCGCTTGCCCTGCGGCCCCGGCCCGCGCAGCCCGCTGAGGAAACCGAGCGCGCCGACCAAGCCCTGGTTGAGCAGCAGCCCCTTGGACAGCGAAAGACCGGGCAGAACCGACCGCACGCCATTGCGCAGAAACTGCGTCACCATTCCGGGAAGTTCCCAAAAGGCGTACAACGCAGCGATTTTCAACTCACCTTGATCGTGGGCCACGTCGTAGCGCAGGTAGGCGGGTATCCGCATCGTCACCCCGGCTCCCATGCCGACCTCGAGTTCCAGGTCCCGGATCACCGTGGCGCCGACCACGATGTCGACGTCGCGGTGAAACCCGATGTCGCGTGGGCCGATGAACGTGTCGTAGAAACGCGAGATCGCGGTGCGGCCGCGATGCGGGTGGGAACCGACCGGGTCTTCGACGCGCCCGTCGAACGTGAACGCGTCGACCCAGGCGGTGCGGTCGTGCACGGCGAACGCCGCCGGGGACCGCTCGACGGCGGCCAGCGCATCCGCCCGTGAGATGGCCATAAGGTTGCCTACCACCCTCGTCGGCGTCAGTCGACTAGTTCGCTCCCGGCGGGCACACTGGGTTTACCGCCGTACATCGGAGGTGCGGCGCTGAGGAGGAACCGCCATGAGCAGCAATGGGCCTTTCGGGATCGACCCCGAGGAGTTCGACCGGGTCGTCCGCGAAGCCGGCGAGGGGCTGCGCGAGGCCCTCGAAGGGGTCGGCCGGTTCTTCAGCACCTCGGGGGAACGCGCCGGGTGGGCGAACCTGATCGACGAGTTCGCCAGGTACTCGCGGCCGAAGCGGGAACCGGAGACAGCCGGGGAGACCGGTGACGGCGTGTGGGCCATCTACACCGTCGCCGACGACGGCAGCGCCCACATCGAGCAGGTGTATCCGACCGAACTCGATGCGCTTCGCGCCAACAAGAACAACACCGATCCCGGCCGCAAGGTGCGGTTCCTGCCGTACGGCATCGCGGTCAGCGTGCTCGACGCGGCCGAATCACCTGACGACGACACCGTCTAACCGCCGAAGTGCTGCCGGATACCGGCAAGCATCGCGCGGTGCGCCGCGAGCGCCTGCCGGGTGGTGAACGCCGCCAGCGGGGGTGGCGCTTGGATCGTGATACGTTCGGTGACAAGGGTTCCCGGATTCAGCGGGTCGAACGTCACGACGCTGCGCAGGCGCACCCCGGGGAACTGCCGCGCTTCTGAGGTGATCTCACCGGTGTCGGTGACGCTCACCCGCGCCGTGTAGCTCGTCCGCAGGGTCAGCCGACTCACCCGGATACGGTCGGTGACGCGATAGGTCTGCGTGTGGCCGTGCCCGGTTTCCACTCGGGACACGGTGCGCACGGCGACCACGAGCGGGTGCACGTCCTTGAGGTTGTCGAGGTCGGCGTAGAAGGCCCGGACCTCCTGCGGGTTCGCGGGCACCACCGCGGACAGCACGTGCTGGGTGCGCTCAGCCATCGGCTGCGATCCGCAGAACCGTGGCCAGGCTGCGCTCGACGTCCTCGTCCGTCGTCGCCCACGACGACACGCTGACCCGCATCGCCGTGCGGCCCTGCCACACCGTGCCCCCGAACCAGCAGGTGCCGTCGGCCTGGACCTCGGCGATGACGCGTCGTGTCGTGTCGTCCTCACCGAACGAGACCAGCACCTGGTTCAGCACGACGTCGTTGAGGACGTGATGGCCGGCGGCGCGGAAACCTTCGGCGAACCGGGCGGCGTGACGGCAGCACCGGTCGATCAGCTCGGCGGTGCCGGCGCGGCCCAGTGACCGCAGCGCGGCCCAGATCTCGATGCCCCGGGCCCGTCGCGACATGTCGGGTGTGTAATGGCACGGCTCGCGGTCGGTGCCGGCGATCAGATACGCCGCGCCCACGGTCATCGGCGCGCGCAGGTGCTCGGCGTCGCGGACGAACGCGATGCCGCTGTCGTAGGGCACGTTGAGCCACTTGTGCGCATCGGCGGCCCAGGAGTCGGCGTCGGCGAACCCCTCGGCCAGATGCGCCAACCGCGGGCTGGCCGCGGCCCACAACCCGAAGGCGCCGTCGACGTGCACCCACGCCCCCGCGGCCCGGGCCGCCGCGCACACCGCCACGGCGGGATCGAACGCGCCGGTGTTGACGTTGCCGGCCTGGACACACACGATGGTGTCGTCCGACAGCGCCGGTAACGCGTCGGCCCGCATGCGGCCCTGCCCGTCGACGGGGACCCGTTCGATGCGACTGCGACCCAACCCGAGCAGCGACAGCGCTTTGAGCACGCTCGCGTGCACTTCGTCGCCCACCACCACCCGGATCGGTGGGGCACCGAACAGCCCGTCCTCCTCGACGTTCCAGCCGGCGTTGCGTAGCAGGGCGTGTCTGGCCGCGGCCAGGCACGCGATATTGGCCGTCGTCGCACCCCCGACGAATCCGGCTCCGGCGTCGGCGGGCAGCCCGAGAACGTCGAGCAGCCAACCCATGGCGATCTCTTCGAGGTGCGCGGCCACCGGTGACATGACCCGGTAGGCGCCGTTTTGATCCCACACGCCCGCAAGCAGATTCGCCGCCAACGCGGCGGGCAACGCCGCTCCGGTGACGAACCCGAAATATCGGCCGCCGGTGGTCGCCACCGTTGCGGGCGAACCGATTTCGTCGAGGAGCCGCAAGACCTCGCGTGGGTCGGTGCCCTGTTCGGGTAGCGGCCCGGCGAGCTGGCCGAGCGCGTCGACGGCTTCAGCGGTGGGCGGCACCTGCCGGGTCGGCAGAGCGCTGAGATAGCGGCCCGCGCGATCGGAGAACTCCGCCAGCAGTTCGTTCATGCCCCTCACGCTAACGCCCGGTCGCACAGCGGTTCATCTTTGTTATCTTTACACCAATAGCTCGGCGCACAGGTCCGACGAGGAGGCCGCTTGTGAGACCGCTTTCCTATGATCGGCTCTTCATCGGCGGCCGTTGGCGCAAACCCGCTACCGGGCAGCGGATCTCGGTGATCTCCCCGCACAGCGAAGAGCCGATCGGCGAGACCCCGTACGCGGCACCCGCAGACGTCGACCTGGCGGCCCGTTGCGCGCGAGAGGCGTTCGATGAGGGTCCCTGGCCGCGCATGAGCGTGGCGGATCGGATGGCGAAGGTCGAAGAGCTCGCCGCGCTCTACAGCGCGCAGACCGATGAGATGGCCGATCTGATCACCGCGGAGATGGGTTCGCCGCGCAGCTTCAGCAGGCTCGGGCAGGCGACCGGGGCGGTCGCGCAGATGCACCTGGGCCTGGCCACGGCGAAGGATTTCCCGTGGGTGGAGCGCCGGCCGGGGTTGTTCGGGGAGGTGCACATCCGGCGGGCACCGGTCGGTGTCGTCGGCGCCATCGTGCCGTGGAACGTGCCGCAGTTCCTGATCATGCCGAAGATGATTCCGGCGCTGATCGCGGGCTGCACGGTGGTGATCAAGCCCGCGCCCGAAACCCCGTTGGACGCCATGTGGTTGGCCGAGATGCTCGACGAGCTCGGCCTGCCGGAGGGGGTGGTTTCCATCGTGCCGGGCGGTCGTGACACCGGCGAGGCCCTGGTGCGCCATCCCGGCGTCGACAAGATCTCGTTCACCGGATCCTCCGCGACCGGCCGCCACATCGCGGCACTGTGCGGGGAACAGCTCAAGCGCGTCAGCCTGGAACTCGGCGGCAAATCCGCCGCGATCATCCTCGATGACGCCGACGTCGAGCACACGGTCAAACACCTCAAGACGGCCAGCCTGATGAACAACGGGCAGGCGTGCGTGGCGCAGACCCGGATCCTGGTCAGCGAGCGACGACACGACGAGGTCGTCGACGCGCTCGCCGACATGATGTCGGGCCTGCGGGTCGGTGACCCCGCCGACGACAGCACCGATATCGGACCGCTTGTCGCACAGCGACAGCAGCAGCGTGTGCAGGGCTACATCTCCTCGGGGGCGGCCGAAGGCGCTCGAATGGTGTTGGGCGGCACCGACAAACCGCATGGCCGTGGCTGGTATGTGCGGCCCACATTGTTCGCCGACGCCACCAACGAGATGCGCATCGCCCGCGAGGAGATCTTCGGGCCCGTGCTCACCGTGCTCAAGTACACCGACGAGCGTGACGCCGTGCGGATCGCCAACGACAGCGACTACGGGCTGGCGGGTTCGGTGTGGACGTCCGATGTCGCCCACGGATTGCGGATCGCCGAACAGATCCGCACCGGCACCTACGGCATCAACATGTACACGCTGGACACCACCGCCCCGTTCGGTGGGTTCAAGCAGTCCGGCATCGGCCGCGAGTTCGGCACCGAGGGTCTGTCGGAATACGTGGAACTGCAGACGACGGTCAGCGCGCAGAAGCTGCCGGACCTAGCCTGACAGCTGCAGCGTGACTTCGGCGGGGCAGCACAACTCGTTGCGCTGGTTGCACACCGCGACGGTGAGGTCCACCAGCAGCCGTGATCCCTCTTGGCGTTTGGCGACCACACGTCCCCGTCCCACCATCGTGTCACCGGCGTAGATCGAGCCGAGCATCTTGATCCTGCGGCGCACCATTCTGCTGTACGGCCCCGCCCAGTCGGTCACGACGCGGTCCACGAAGCCGGCGATGTGCATGGTGTTGACGAAGATCGTCGGGTGCCCGTGGTTCCGGGCGTACTTTGGGTCGTAGTGGGCGGCAAAGTAATCCCACGTCGCGCCCGCGTTCATCACCACCCGTTGGTAGTCGATGTGGTCGACCACCTCGGCCAGTTCGGTGGGGATCACCACGTCGTCCCACGACATGCCGGGGTAGGCGGTCACGGCCGCTCCGCAGGGGTGAACCGGAACAGGGTGTTGGTGTTGACGGCGACCAACGTCTTATCGTCGCGGTGAAACTCGTCGCGTGTCTCGACGAAGTGGCCGGTGCCCAGACGGGTCTGCTTCTCGGCAGAGACCGACACCACCTCCTCGACCACGTACAGCCGGTCCCCCTCGACGATGGGGGTGAGGAACTCGACGTCGTTGGACGCGTTGATGATCGTGGTGCCCGGCAGCGGAACACGAATGGCGATCGACGGGGTGGGTGGCTGCTCGGTCGGCAACCACGGCGGCGGAATCAACCAGCCCATCAGCATCGCAGGCGGCGCGAGCAGCCCGCCCCACACCTTGCGGGCGAAGTCCTCGTCCCAGTACGACGGGTTGGCGTCGCGCACCATCGCGGCGAAATGCTGAATCCGGGCGCCGCTGACCGCGGTGCCCGCATACCGTGGCGGTGTCCTGGTGCCCACCATTAGCAGCGCGTCGGCGTAGGTGCCGAACGCGAACGCGTACCGGATACCGGTGCTCACACCAGCAGCACGTTCTCGCGCGGGGCTCGGTCCCATTGGATTTCACGCGACGTGAAGTACCAGCCGCCCCGTTCGTAGACGAGCCGGTCGGTGAAAATGCCGGTGGCCACCACCGTGTCGGCGCCGAACAACAACGCGACACACCGCTGGGTGGCCTCGACCCCGTCCACCGTGATCTCGTGGTCGACGGTCACCAGCCTGCGGCCGGCGCCGCCGTCGAACGCCGCGCGCAGATCGGTGAACGGCTCTCCCCCGCGCGAGTACGTCGCACCCGCATGCCTGAACGTGGCGATCCACCCGGCCAGATCACCGGCGGAATAGCAGCGGTTGTGCCGGGCGTCGAGATCGAGAATCGCCGCCCGCCCGGCAAGCCCGTCGAGCACATACTGTTGCTGGTAGGTCAACGTCAAGGCCGTCTCCTTCTAGCGACTCAACACGTATCCGTGCGCTTCCCTGTCCCACGCACCGGCACCACATCCACGGTCACGAAGCACGTCCTTGCGCACCCGCCCGATGGCGTTCTTCGGGATCTCGTCGAGTACTTCCACATACCTCGGCACGCAGAAGTACGGCATGCGCTGGGCGCAGAAGTCCAGCAGTTCACTGAAATCGATTGCGGCGCCGCGCTGTAGCGTGACAAGTACCAGAATGTCGTCTTCGCCGAGTTCGCTGGGGACGGCCACCGCGGCCGCTTCCGACACCGCGGGATGACCCATGACCACCTGTTCGACCTCGACCGACGAGATGTTCTCGCCGCGGCGGCGCAGCGAGTCCTTGACCCGGTCGACGTAGGTGAGGTTGCCGTCGCTGTCAAGGCGCCCCAGATCTCCGGTGCGAAACCACTGCGGGTGCGGTTCGACGCGTAACCCGCCGGACCCGGGCGACACATACCCCTCGCTCATCACATGCGCTGTCCGCGCCCGGCAGGCGATCTCACCGACGTCGCCGTCGGGCACCTCGCGCCCGTCGGCATCGATGACGCGGACGTCGAATACCGGGTTGACGTGACCAGAGGTACCCGGCACACCCGCATCCGAAACCGGCTTGTACGCAAGCGGGAACGCCTCGGTCAGGCCGTACATCGTCACGACGCGGCAGTTGTAGCGTTGCTCGATGCCGCGGTAGATCTCGGTGGAGATCGGTGCCGCCGAGACGAACCGCAGACCGATCTCGGCGTCACGAGGGTCGGGCGGAAGGGTCCACAGCATCGAGACCATGGCGCCGGCCCCGGCGAAACCTACTGCGCCGCAGGACCGTATCTCGTCCCACACCTTGGTGGGGTGAAAACCGTCGGCCAGCACGCTGGTGCCGCCGACCAGCAGCGGCGCCAGTATGGTCGGCGCCGCGCTGAGATGAAACAGCGGCATCGCGGTCCATATCGTCTCGCCGGCCGCGAACTCCCACGCCGATGCGACGGTCGCGGCCGCGCGGAACAGGTACTGCCATGTGGTGGCGACCGCTTTGGACGGCCCGGTGGTTCCGGAGGTGAAGAACAGCGCGCCGATGTCGTCGGGGCCCGTCGTGTGCGACAGCCCGAGCGCACCGGGCGACGACGCGAGCCGCTCAGACAGACTTTCGCCGCACACCAGGGTGGTGCTCAGCGTGTCGACCTGTGCCGCCACCTCCTCGATCCGCTGCAGCCGGTCGGTGTCGGCGAGCACCGCCTTGGCGCGTGACAATGTCAGCGCGTGGGCCAGGAAGTCGCCCTTGCTGGCGGCGTTGACGGCCGCGGTGACCACCCCGACGCGGGCCGCTCCCAGCCAGAAGTACACCCACTCCGGGCAGGTGCCGGTGAACAGCGCCAGCGTGTCCCCCGGGCCCAAACCCAGCTCGACGAGCAGGTGAGCTGCGGCGCAGGACCTTTCGCGCATGTCGGCGAACGTGACCGGAACCCCGCCGATCGACATCATCACCCGGTCGGGAAACTGGTCCGCGCGCCGGTCCAGCACCGCCGCGACGGTGAACTGGTCGACACCGAAAGCCGCCGGCTCGATCGGCGGCCTTTGGCCCGGGGACGTCACGCTTGGGCTGCGGCCGGATCGGGCAGGCCGTTGGCGGTGTACCCGAAATCGGTCGCCGACGGCTCGGGTCCCGGATAGAACCGGTGCGCCCAGCGCCGCAGCGCGGCGTAGTCGCGGGCCTCCTCCGGGGCGAGGTTGGGCTTCTCCAGGTACTTCATGTTCTCCCAGGTGAAGAAGTCCTGCTTGATGACCTCCTGCTGCAACTGCAAGAACTTCGCCGCCCGACCGGTCGGTTTGTCGCCGGTGTCGCCGGGTTCACGAACCGAGGCCTGGGTGTAGAAGTAGTCGGTGTAGTCCTCGTCCACCGGGGTCTGGCCGGTCACCTGAACGGTGGCCACCAGTTCAGAGGGGAACCGGACCACGCCGAGGCCCAGCGAATAGTTGTCGTAGATGATCTTGGCGTCCACCGGGCCGTTCGGGGTGAGCCATGTCTTTGCCCGTCCCCCACCGAAATTGGCGTTTACCGTCGCATGCAGGTGGTAGCCGGACAGGTCGAAGGACGCGGTGTTGGCCGGGTTGGCGGCCTTGTGCACATACTGCACGTGGTACGGGTCGGCGGCATTCTCGATGATCATCTGCGCATGCACCTTGACCCGGTTCACCATTCGGCTGTGCGGATGCAGCGGGTAGTACTCGCCGGTTTCGAGTTCGGGCAGCACCGGTGGTTGCCAGTAGGGCGCGCGGCCGTGGCGTTCGTGCCACACCAGGATGAAGCCGTACCACTCCGTGCTGGGATAGCTGCGGATGCGCACGTTCTGCTTGCAGCCGATCTTGCTGTACGGGATCAGCGCGTTGGTGCCGTCGCCATTCCATTGCCAGCCGTGCCAGGGGCAGACGATGCGGTCCCCCTCGACCGTCCCGCCGACGCCCATGTTCGCGCCGAGATGCTGGCAGTAGGCGTCCAACACGTTGATCTGACCGGACTCGGTCCGGAAGATCACCAGCTCCTCACCGAAATAGTGCGCGCGCTTGACCTGGCCGGCGCCCAGCTCGGAGGCGAACCCGACGACGAACCAGCCGGTGGGGAAACGGTAGGTCGACAGGCTGATCCCGTTCGAGCCGAACTCGCGTTCCGACGGGTCGAGGGTGGGGTCGTTGACCGAATCCGGCAATGTTGTCTCCGTCCGCGACGCGATACGGCAGGTCGCGAGCACCCGCCGTTGCCTATTTTTACTATTTTAGGCATTCTAAAGCAAGGATCAGGCAGGAGGGCCGCGAGTGACCGCTACCGAATCGGTCGACTTGTCCGATTTCTCCTTGTGGCAGAACGGGTTTCCCGATGATCTGTTCACGACGCTGCGCCGTGAGCAGCCAATCTTTCACCATGCGCTCACCGACGGCGTCGCCAAGACCGTCACTCGGGATTTCTGGGTGGCCACCAAGCACCGGCACGCGCAACGGATCCATCGGGACACCGACGCATTCACCGCGGTGGACGGTCCGCTCATCCAAGGCATCGGCCCCGCGGGTGCGTTTCCCAACATCATCAACATGGACCCGCCCGAGCAGACCAAACGGCGACGGGTGCTCTCGCACGCCTTCACCCCGCGCGCGATCGGCAAGCTCGAGAACGGGATTCGCGAACGCGCCGCAGCGCTGGTCGAGCACCTGCTGGCGTCGGGCAGCGGTGACTGGATCGAGGATGTGGCCGATGTCCTGCCGATGTCGGTCATCGGCGACATCATCGGCATCCCGGAGAAGGACCGACCGCACATCTTCGCCACGTTCGACCGGATACTGCAGGCGGGATCGCCGGACTCGGAGCTGACCTCGCAGGACCAGTTGGCGGCGTTCACCGAGGTTTTCGAGTATGCGGTCGAGCTCACCGCCGAGAAGCGGCGCAACCCCGTCGACGATATCTGGAGCACGCTGGCCACCGCGGTGATCACCGACGAGAACGGTGAGCGACTGTCTATCCCCGAAACCGAACTCGAGACGTTCTTCTTCGTGCTCGCGTTCGCGGGCAGCGACACCACGAAGAACGCGCTGGCCTACGGCTTGCAGGCGTTCGTGGCCAACCCGGCCCAGATCGAGCGGTACCGCACCGAGGAGGCGATCCGATCGTCGGCGG
Source organism: Mycolicibacterium pulveris (assembly GCF_010725725.1). Classification (NCBI taxonomy): domain Bacteria; kingdom Bacillati; phylum Actinomycetota; class Actinomycetes; order Mycobacteriales; family Mycobacteriaceae; genus Mycobacterium; species Mycolicibacterium pulveris. The sequence continues at coordinate 4,930,965 of NZ_AP022599.1, forward strand.
TCGAAGAGGTGCTGCGCTGGTCGAGTCCGATCGCGTTCTGGACCCGCACCACGAAGGTCGACGTGCAACTCGACGATGTGCTCATCCCGGCCGGGCAGCGGGTGGTCGCGATGCTGCGCTCGGCCAACCGTGACGAAGAGGTGTTCGACGATCCGTTCCGCTTCGAGATCGGGCGCGTCGACAATCCGCACGTCACGTTCGGTGGCGGCGGGGCGCACTATTGCCTGGGCGCGATGCTGGCCCGCGCCGAGATCCGCGCGGTGCTCGACGAGTTGCTGTGTCGTGCCGCCGACATCGGCCTCGGGCCAGCCAAGGTGTCGCATCCCAACCTGACCAACAACATGACGATCTTCGACGCGATGCCGATCACGGTGACCCCTCGCTAAAGCACCCTCCGCGCGCCCAAACGACCCTTTGGGCGCTCCGAGACGCCGGGTTCAGAGGCCCTTCGGGCGGGTGCCGATCACACCGTCGGCGCTGAGCCGGTCCAGGTCGGATTGCGTGAGCCCGCACAACTCCGTCAGCACCTCAACGTTGTGCTCCCCCAGCGTCGGCGGCGTGCGGTACAGCCAGGCGTCGACGCCGTCGGGGCGGGCGAACGGCGGACACGGATACCGCCCCGCCCCGGTGCGGGGATGGTCCAGCTTCTCGAAGAAGCCGCGGTGTTGCAGTTGCGGGTTGTCGACCACCAGCGACGGCGAGACCACCACTGCAGCCGGGATACCTTCCTGCACAAGGATTTCCGCGACAGCCTCGGCGTCCTGCGATGCCAGCCACTGTTCCAGCCGGGCGTCGTCGGTCCCGCCGGCGAGTTCGGCCAGGGCTGCACGTTGAGCCTCGGTGTGGGCACACACCGCGACCCAGTCGTCCTCCCCCGCGCACCGATAGATGTCCTGGACGGCTGCGGTGTGTCCACGGTTACCGCGGCGCTCCATGATCCGGCCGAAAACCTCGTATTCCGTGGTCTGCGCGGCGGTTACGTTCAACACCGTCTCGATCATCGGCACCTCGACCAGCTGCCCCCGGCCTGTGCGTTCGGCGTAAGCCAGCGCGGCGAGCAGCGCGAATGCGGCATGCGCGCCCGCCAGCGGATCACACGCACCGCGCGGTGCGACCGGCGGCCCGTCGGGCAGCCCGGTCACCCACGCCAGGCCGGCGATCTGCTCCATGGTCGGGGCGAACCCCACCCGGTCCCGCCACGGACCGGTCAGGCCGAACGCCGGCATCCGGACCGTCACCAGCCGCGGGTTGATGTCCAGCAAGACGTCGGCGCCGAGGCCGAACTGGTCCATCACGCGCGGCGAGAAGTTCTCCACCACGGCGTCGGCCTTGCCCACCAGTTCCTTGACCAGGCGCACACCGTCGGGTGACTGCAGATCCAGTGTCACCGAACGCTTGTTGGTGTTCATGGCGTGAAAGACCCAGCCGTACTCCCACCAGTCGTCGACGTCCTTGCGCATGCCGCCCGAGTATCGAATTCCGTCCGGGCGTTGCACCGATTCGATCTTGATCACGTCGGCCCCGAACGCCGCCAGGGCATGGGTGGCCGCCGGACCGGCCCAGAACGCGGTGAAGTCGACGACGCGGACGCCGGCAAGCGGCCGGCCACCCGAGGTCGTCGTCGCACCCGCGTACGTCCTTGGCCGCCAGAGCGGTTCGTTATCGGCACTTCCGACCGCAGGCGCCGGGCGCACCGGTGCCGGCTGGGCTTCGGACATCAGCCACGGCGGGCGCGGTTGCCGGAAGCCCGCCGGGTGGTTCACATACACTCCCCGCTGCGCCATGTGGTCCATCGCCGGAATGGTCGCGCCGTTGCCCAGCGGAGCCAGCGGCAGCCGGAACAGCTGCCCGAGCTCGACGACCTCCTCGACGGTGCGGGACCGCATCCACGGGCCGATGCGCTCACGGATCCAATCGCGGTAGTCCCAGCGGCCGAGCTGGAACTGCAGCGCGGGAATGTCGGTGAACTCCGGGCACTCGACCATCGCGGCGAAGTCCAGCCACTGCTGGCCGGTCACCATGCTGATCCCGACGAAGCCGTCTTTGGCCTGCTCGATCGACGGCACCTCGACCGAGCGTCTGACGGGCGGCACCCGCAGCAGCTGCGAATGCAGCCATTCGCTGCTCTGCATCAGCGTCACGGCCTCGAGCATCGACATGTCGAGATGACCACCGGCCCCGCCGGTGCGAACCCGCCGGTGCAGCGCCAGCGCGCCGTAGGCGGCCCACACCCCGCCCATGTACTCCCCCAGCTCGCCCCCGATCGAAATCGGCGGGCCCGCCGGATCACCGCGAAAACCCGTCAGCCCGGACGCCGCCTGCAGGGTGAACTCGGTTGCCGGGCGCTGCGCCCACGGGCCGGTCCAACCGAAGTCGGAGATGGTGACGACGACGCAGTGTGGTGCGGCCGCCAGCAGCCGCCGCGGATCGATGTCCCGGCTGACCGCTTCACCGCGGTTCGCCGTCAGCACGACGATATCGGCGCGCGTAAGCAGATCGCCGGAAAGCTGTGTGATGCTTCGCTTTCCAGCATTGAGGTAGCTGAACAACGGTGAGTCCGCCCCGGCGGGCGGGACGGCGCCGGTGACGGTGTAGCGACGGAACGGATCCCCCTCCGGCGGTTCGACCTTGACCACGTCGGCGCCGGCGTCCACCAACACTTTGCCGCAGTACGCGCCGGCGATCCGGTCGCTGACCTCGACGACGCGCAGGTCATCAAGCGGGGTCGGTGCTACATCGCCCACGCGTGCGACCTCCTCGTTTTTGGCCATCTTAGTAACTATTGGCGGATAGCCGGTCCGGGTGGCTGCGCTGTCGCTGTTAATATTGCGATGTCATGACAACGCTGGGTATCGGTCCCGAAGCGCGACGTCGGTTAGGGGCCCGCAGAACCGCCGAGATCGTCGCCGATGAACTTCGCCGTCAGATCATCGAGGGCGAGCTGTCCGACGGTGATCTGCTGCCCCGCCAGGAAGTGCTCGTCGAACAGTTCAATGTGAGCCTGGTGTCGCTGCGAGAAGCGTTGCGGATATTGGAAACCGAGGGCCTGGTGTCGGTGCGCCGCGGCAACCGCGGTGGCGCCGTCGTGCACGCGCCGGCCAAAGCGAGCGCGGCCTACATGCTCGGGCTGCTGCTGCAGAGCGACTACGTGCCCCTCGCCGACCTCGGCACGGCCCTGCAAGAACTCGACCCGATGTGCGCCGCCCTTGCCGCGCGTCGCCCGGACCGCGCCAAGACATTGATACCCAAGCTCAAAAAGCTCAACGATGCGATGGCCGAACACATCGAGGACGGCGCGCGCTTCACCGAGATCGGCGGGCAGTTCCACGACGAGATCGTGCGTGGCTGCGGCAACCACACGATGACCGCGGTCGTCGGCAGCCTGGAGACGTTGTGGACCGGGCACCTGAACTGGTGGGCCCAGGAGACCGCCGCCCGCGGCGAGTACCCGTCGTTGAGCAGACGCCGCATCGCATTGCGCGTGCACACCAAGATCGTCGACGCCATCGAGGCCGGTGACGCCGAACGCGCCAGGAAGCTGGCCGCGCGCCACGTCGCCGACACCCAGACCTACCTGCTCGCAGGCGATCCCGAGCAGCGGATCGTGGCGCTCTCGCCGCAGGCCTTGGCCCAACGCCAACGCTGAAAGGGTGTGACATGCGCACGGCCCTGATCACCGGCGGCAGCGGTGGCATCGGAAAAGCCTGTGCCCACAGGCTCGTCGTAGCGGGCTACGACGTCATCCTGACCGCCCGGCGAGAAGAGCCGTTGCGCGCGGCCGCCCGGGAGACCGGCGCCCGCTACGTCGTCGCCGACGCCAGTGAACCCGAAGCGTTTCAGCCCGCGGTCGACGCGGCCGACCGACTCGATCTGGTGGTGCACGCCTCGGGCGTCCTCGGCGGCACCTACGCGCGCAAACAGACCTTCGCGCAATGGCGCACCACCATCTCGGCCAACCTGGACTCGTGCTTCGTGGTGACCTCGGCCGCACTGCCGCGGATGACGGCCGGGTCGCGCTTCGTGTTCGTCTCCTCCTCGGCGGCACACGAACCGATGCGGGCCCGCACCGCCTATTCGGCCTCGAAAGCGGGCATGAACGCGTTCGCGGCCGCGCTGGCACAGGAAGTGGACCGCGACGGCATCAACGTGCACGTCGTCACGCCGGGGCCGGTCGAAACCGAGATGCTGCAGGACGTGCCCTTCGAGATGTACGCCATCCGCGCCGCCGATGTCGCCGAGGCCGTCGCCTGGCTGGACACCCTCGACCCGTCGGTGGACCTGCCCGAGATCAGGTTGCACGCCGTCACCCGCGGCCCGTCGGCGCGCGCGCCGGTGGTTCCGTTGGAGGCGCAGCGCCGCGCAGGCAAGTGATTTCAGAGCGCCTTGACCGTCGACGGCAGACCGTAGAGTGCGGTGGCGTTGCCGCGCATGATGCGCTCGCGCTGATCTTCGGGGAACCGGCGGATGGCCCACTGCGGTGAGTCGTAGCTCCAGTGCGGATAGTCGGTCGAGAACATCAGGTTATCGCCGAGATCCATCATCTCCAGGTACTCCCGATACACCGCGACGTTGACCTCTTCCAGCGGTTGGGTGGTGAACCGGACGTGTTCAAGCACGTACTCCGACGGTCGGCGGCGCACCAGAGGCAGATCGGCCTTGCGCTGCTCCCAGATCCGGTCCATTCGCCACATCACCGGCATCGCCCAGGTGAAGCCGCCCTCGACGAACACGATCCGCAGCCCGGGGTGGCGGTCGAATGCCCCGTCGAACACCAGGCTCGTCAAGTGGGCCGCGTACAGCAGCGGCCAGGAGGCGAAGAAGTCATGCCAGTGCGCCGGATTGCCGACCGGATACACCGGGATCAACTCGAACGGGGTCTGGCCCATCAGGTGGGTGGCCACCGGAAGTCCGTGTCGTGACGCGGCTTCGTAGATCGGGTCGAAATGTGAGCTGCCGAACGGGATTCCGCGTGTCTGCGGTGTCATCAACACCTCGGCCATGTACGGGTGACCGGCCCATCGTTCGATCTCGCGCGCCGAGCGCACCGGGTCCTGTGCGGTGACGCTGATCGTGCCCCGCCACCGCCCGTGCCAATTGTTCTCACCCAGCCACACGTCGGCCAGCCAGTCGTTGTGGGTGGCTTTGAGGATGTGCTCGGCCTCGGGAAGCTGCACGTCGCACATCGGCTCCAGCAGCGCGATGCTCACCCCGGCGTCGATCAGCAGTTGCTTGGCGGCGAACTCCGGATCGCTTCCTGGCGCGCCTCCACCCGGCGGGACGGCGTCGACCCGTAATGACATGGTCTTGTAGGAGTCCGGGGTGTCGTAGAAGTGCGGAATCGGGGATCTCGCGTTGCCGGTGGGCCAGAGCCGGTCCTTCCACTGCGCGGGGGCGTAGGCCTTGAGCACCTCGGTGGAGACGGGCAGCGGATGGACATCGGTGTCGACGATCGTCACCTCGACGTCTCGGGCGGTGTCTGCACGGGCTTGGCTGCCGATCGTCGTCACAGCCGGCTCCCCTCCAGTTCAGCGATGGCGTACAGCTCGGCGGCGTTGCGCCACAGCACCTTTTCGCGCTGCACGTCGTTGAGCCCGGCGACCGCCGACTCGACCGCCGTCGTCGACCAGTGTGGATAGTTCGACCCGTACATGAGCAACGTGGACTTGTCCGTGTAGTCCATCCAGCGCTCGGTGAGCGTGGTGTCGGTCGGTCCGTCGAGCGCCGACGTACAGAACCGGACGTGATCGCGAAGATACTGGCTCGGATAGCGGTCGACCCACGGCGTTTGGTCCCGCATCGACATCCAGAACGTGTCCAGCCGCCACATCAACGGGGTGAGGATGTCATAGCCCCCGTCGGCGAAGACGAACCGCAGGCCGGCGTGGCGGCCGAAGGTCCCCTCGATGATCAGTGTCGCCAAATGCACGAAAGCGTTCAGCGGCATCAACGCGGCGTACCCGGGATAGGTGTGGGCGTGGCCGGCGAACGTCGGCGCGTAGTCAACTCCGTTGCCGCCGTTGATGTGTACGGCCACAGGCAGCCCGTGCGCGGCCGCCGCCTCCCAGATCGGCTCGAACATCGGCTTGCCGTAGGGCTCGCGCGACTGCAGCGGCACACCGACCTGCGCCATCTGCGGATGCCTCGCCAGCCGTTCTATCTCGGCGACCGCGCCCTTGACGTCCTCGGGGTTGACGCGAATGGTGCCACGGAGCCGGCCCGTCGTGTCGGCCTCCAGCCAGCGCTCGATCAGCCAGTCGTTGACCGCCGCGCAGATGCAACTGTTGAGCAGATAGTCGGCGATGTTGCCGCGCGTCAACGGGTTCAAGATCGCCACGTCGACGCCGCCGTCGACCAGGTGGCGCGCCACGGTCTCGGGATCCGAGCCCGGATAGTGCTCGCCGTAGAGGTCTTGGCGGTAGTCCCCGCCGGGGGCCTGGTACCACTGCTGCTCGACATCGGGGATGGCGCGCAGCTTGTGCGCGGCGGGCAGATAGCGCCGGATCTCGGAGTTGTACCGGAAATGCGGTTGGACGTTGGCGTCGATGATCGGGGTTCTCATGCCGTCAGGAACACCTGCCCGTCGACGACGTCGACCTGGTAGGTGCGCACCCGTTTGCCGGGATCGGCCAGGCTCACCCCGGTGGTGATGTCGAACTCCCATTGGTGCCAAGGGCATCGGAGGATGCGGCCGGCGCGGGTCTGGCGTATCCGGCCCGGCGCGTCGGGGTCGAACTCGTTGGCGCCGCCGACATAACCGGCGCACAGCGGCGCGCCTTCGTGAGCACAGTAGTTGGCGATGGCGTGCAGCGAGCCGTCGATGTTGTAGATCCCGACCCCGAACCTGCCCGCAGGCACCAGCTTCATGCTGCCCGGAGGCAAGTCCTCGATCGCGCATATCGCCAGGCGCTGCATTCCATCCCCTCGGTCTCCTTGACCCGGATTACCTAAAATAGTAAAGATAAGAAGATAGCGCGCAAGATGCGCTGGTTCGGGAGGCGCAGGTGACGATCAGCATCGATTCCGACGGCCCGGCCGCTCCCGACTTGGTGCATGATCCCTACGCCTTCTTCGCCTACAAACGCAGAACCGAACCGGTGTGGCGGGGCACCATCATGGACACCGCCATGGCGCCGCCGGAATTGGTGGCCGCCGAGGAGTGGACGCTGTTCGACTTCGACAGCGTCTTCGCCGCCTTCCGCGACGGCGAGGTGTTCGCCTCGGAGATCTATGACAACACGATCGGGCTGGTGCTGGGCCCCACCATCCTGAGCATGCACGGCAAGCAGCATCACGACCACCGCAGCTTGGTCGCCAAGGCTTTTCGCCAGAGCGCCCTCGATTACTGGGAGCCTGCGCTGATCGATCCGATCTGCGACCAACTGGTCGACGAGATCAAGGACGACGGCGGTGCGGACCTGGTTCAGGCGTTGACGTTCGAGTTCCCCACCCGCATCACCGCCGCGCTGTTGGGGCTGCCCCAGCAGGACCTGGAGTTGTTCCGACGATTGTCGTTGGATCTCATCTCGATCACCGAGGACATCGAGGCAGGGCTGACCGCCTCGGTGGAGCTGGGCGCCTATTTTCAGGAGCAGGTGGACCAGCGCCGCGGCGCGCCCACCAAGGACATCATCGGTGATCTCGTCGCCGCGGACATCGATGGTGAACGGCTCACCGACGAAGCGATCATCTCGTTTCTGCGGCTGCTACTGCCCGCCGGTCTCGAGACCACCTACCGCTCATCGAGTAACCTGCTCTACCTTCTGCTGACACATCCCGATCAACTGGATGCGGTGCAGAACGACCGCGATCTGATCCCGGCCGCGATCGAGGAGGGCCTGCGCTACGAGACGCCGCTGGTCTCGGTGCCGCGCAACACAACTCGCGAAGTTGAGGTACAGGGTGTGCGCATCCCCGCGGGCGCGCAGGTCAATCTGTGCATGGGCTCGGCCAACCGGGACGAGAAACGATGGCCTGACGCCGAGACGTTCGACATCCACCGGGAGCGCAAGCCCCATGTGTCGTTCGCGGGCGGCATCCACAGCTGCCTGGGTCTGCACCTGGCCAGGGTCGAGACCCGGGCGATGCTGACCAGCCTGTTCGACCGGGTCACCGATCTGGAACTGCTCGCCGACGACGACACCAAGATCGTGGGCATGCCGTTCCGCTCCCCCAAGCGCCTTCCGGTGTCGTTTCGCGTCGCGTCTGCGGGGCCGGCCTGAGCATGTGGAGTCGGGCGGCGATCCTGCACGACGTCGGCGGCCCGTGGTCGGTTGAGGATTTCCGGTTGGATCCGCCGCGCGCCGGCGAAGTTCTCGTCGAGATGGCGGCGGCCGGTCTGTGTCATTCCGATGACCACATCCTCAAAGGCGATATGTCGGTGTCCAACGAGGTGGCTCGTCAGTACGGTCTGACGCCGATGTTCCCCACCATCGGTGGGCACGAGGGAGCCGGAACCGTCATCGAAATCGGCGACGGCGTCGCGGATTTCGCTGTCGGTGACCACGTGGTGATGTCGTTTGTCGCGGTGTGCGGCCAGTGCCGGTGGTGCGCGTCGGGGATGGAGTATCTGTGCGACGAGGGCGCGGGCACGATGACGCCCGGGATGCCGACCGATCAGACCTTTCGGCACCACACCGCTGATGGGCAGCCGCTGGGGCATCTCTCCAAAGTCGGTGCGTTCGCCAAACACACTGTGGTGTCGGCCCATTCGCTGGTCAAGATCGCGCCTGACCTGCCGCTGGTATCCGGCGCGTTGCTGTCGTGTGCGGTGCCGACCGGGTACGGTTCGGCGGCGAACCGGGCGAACGTGTGCGGCGGCGACACCGTGGTGGTGATCGGCGCGGGCGGTATCGGCACCGCCGCGATCCAGGGGGCACGCATCAACGGTGCCGCGCAGATCGTGGCCGTCGACCCCGTCGAGTTCAAGCAGAAGTCCGCGCTGACTTTCGGTGCCACGCACAGCGTCTCCACCGTCGAGCAAGCCCTCGATCTGGTGCGCGACCTGACGCACGGGGTGATGGCCGACGCGGTGATCGCCTCACCGTCGTTGATCGCCGGAGAGGACGTCAACGCCTATCTGAAGCTGACGCGCAAGGGCGGAACCTGTGTGCTCACCGGAATGACCGCGCAGACAACGCGTTCGGTCAAGATCGCGCTGCAAGATTTCATCCTGTGGAACAAAAACCTGGTCGGCACGGTGTTCGGGTCCTGCAATCCGAGGGTCGATATCGCTCGTCTGGCCCGCTTGTATCGGTCGGGCCAGCTGCAGCTCGACGAGATGATCACCCGGCGGTACCGGCTCGACGACATCAACGCCGCCTATGCCGATCTGTTGGACGGCAGACTGATCCGCGGCGTGATCGATTACGCGCTGGACTGAACCGCTGCGCTAGTAGTGGCCGAGCGGCCGGCAGAGGTTCGTGATCGGGTTCCAGTACTGCCCGGTCGGGCAGTTCAGCGGGACCGTTGCCACCGGACCCCGGCACACGTTGTCGACCGGATCCCACCACTGTCCGGCCGGGCAGTTGATCGGCTGCGCCGCGCCGACCGCCGACATGGCCACCGAGAAGGCGGCGATCGGCGCGGCGGCGGCCGCCATCACCATCGAGCGACAAATGATCTTCCTCATGCGTTCATCCTGCCCCATGCGCCCCGGCTTCAAACGCCCAGATCGACGAAAAGTCGCGATCTACTCGCACTTTCCCGCCCGTTTGTCCCTTTGGGCAAAAATCAGCGCACCAGCATGCGCAGGCGTTGCCAGCCGCGCACCGTCGACGTCGGCGCCAGCTGCGCGCTGTCGTAGTCGATGTCCCACTCCGGCCACCGGTTGAGCAGCTCGTCGAGCGCGACGCGGCCCTCCAACCTCGCGAGGTTGGCCCCCAGGCAGTAGTGCAGCCCCTTGCCGAACGTGAGGTGGGAGATGTTGGGCCGATGGATGTTGAACGTGTCGGGATCGGAGTAGCGGCGCGGGTCCCGGTTGGCGGCGCCGAACAGCAGCAGCATCGCCGAACCGGCGGGCACCGTCGTGCCGTAGCACTCGAAATCGCGTGCCATGTACCGCGCGACGTGCGGGCCGGTCGGCTCGAACCGCAGCGTCTCATCGACCGTGCGCCCCAGCAGCGAGCGGTCCTCGACGACCTCGCGCCGCTGATCCGGGTGCTCGGCAAGCACTTTGGCCAGCCAGCCGATGAGGCGTCCGGTCGTTTCGTTGCCCGCGCCCGCGACCACCTGGGTGTAGTGCAGCACCTCTTTGCGGGTCAGCTTGCGCGTCACACCGTTCTCGTCGGTGAACTCGACGTTCAACAGCGCGGTCATCAAGTCGTCAGACGGGTTCTTCGAGCGCCACTCGACGTAGTCCGCGTAGATGCTGCCGTCGGCGATCTTGTCGGCGTTCACCACCTTCATCGGCGCGCCCGGCTTTGTCCGCAGGTTGGCGTCGTTGGCGTCGCGAACCGAAACCTGTTCGGACTCTGGAATTCCCAACAACATGCCGATGACCCGCATGGGCATCATCGATGCGAGTTCGGCGATGATGTCGAAGCCCTCGGATCCGACCAGCGGATCGAGGCAGCCGATACAGTAGCGCCGGATCTGATCCTCGATCTCGGCCATTCGGCGTGGGGTGAACACCCGCGACATCAAGCCCCGCAGCATCGTGTGGATCGGCGGATCCTCGAACATCATCACGCCCTTGGGCATGTCGAAGTCGGACTTGATCAGTTCGAGAATGTCGCTGCGCTGGTTCGAGAACGTCTCCCAGTTCGCCAGGGCCTTCTCGACGTCGGCATGGCGAGACAGCGCCCAGAAGTCGTAGCGCTCGTTGTAGTAGATCGGCGCCTCCTCGCGGAGCCGCGCATAGGTCGGGTACGGGTTGGCGGTGATGTTGACGTCGTAAGGGTCGTAGTAGACGTCGGTATCAGAGCCGGGACTGGCGACGCTCATGACTTCCTCTACTTCAACAGGCTGACGGCGGCTGCCCGCTCCCTCGTTGTTGGGCGATCGCCCAACATTTATGCTGGGCCCATGTCTAGCAGCCCCGTTGACCAGCGGTCAAGGGCTCCTCGCGAGTCGGCGACCCGGCGGGCGCTGATCGAGGCGACGGCCCAGGTGATGCTGGAAGACGGATACGCCGCGGCCACCTCGCGGCGGGTCGCGGCCAAGGCCGGCGTCAAGCCCGCGCTGGTGCACTACTACTTCCCCACCATGGACGACCTCTACCTCGCGGTGCTGCGGGCCGGAGCCGAGGCCAACCTGGCCAAACAGCGACAGGCGTTGGTCGAGGACCAGCCTCTGCACGCGCTCTGGCGGCTCAACAGCGCACACGGCGCCCAACTGTGGATGGAGTTCATGGCGCTGGCCAATCACCGCAAGGCGATCCGCAGCGAGATCGCCGCGTACGCCGAGCGCTTCGGCGAGGCCGAGGAGGACGCGGTGAGGCTTGCGCTGCGGGCGCACGACGTCGACTTCGAGGAGTTTCCCCCGGTGGTCATGTCGATGATCCTGACCAGCCTGGCCCGGGTGCTGTTGCTGGAGCGCGGACTCGGTATCACCCGAGGTCACGCCGAGGCGCAGGCGTTCATCGAGCGTCACCTTCACCGCTTCGAAATCCCCACAAAGTGACCCAAACCGCACCGCCGCATTGGTAGTGACCAGCAACACACTGACTTGAGCTAACCTAGGCCGAAATGAGAAGTTATACGGGCTAAGTACGCACGACTGACCGCAACCAGATACGAAAGCAAGGGGCGCGCCAGGATGGACGGTATGGGTCGGGGACGATGCGTGTGATCGGCCTCGCCAAGCGGGTGTGGATACCGCTCGTGATCATCGTGGTGATCGGTGTGGCCGGATTCACCGTGCAGCGGGTCCGTACCTTCTTCGGCGCCGAGGGCATCATCACCACACCGAAGGTGTTCGCAGACGACCCTGAACCGTTCGACCCCAAGGTCGTCACCTACGAGATCTTCGGCACCGGTACCTACGCCGACATCAACTACCTCGATCTGGACGCCAAGCCGATCCGCGTCGACGGTGCGTCGCTGCCGTGGTCGCTGACCTTGCAGACGACCGCTCCGTCGGCCGCCCCCAACATCGTCGCGCAGGGCGACGGGCAGTCCATCACCTGCCGGATCACCGTCGACGATGAAGTCAAAGACGAGAGAACCTCCACCGGCGTGAATGCCCAGACCTTCTGTTACGTGAAATCCGCATGAGCGTGCCGACGAGCGAGGCGCCAACCGACGCCTTCCCTCCGGCCAGGCACACCGCACGTCCGTTCATCCCGAGGATGATCCGCAAGTTCGCGGTGCCGATCATCCTGGCCTGGATCCTGCTCATCGCGGTGCTGAATGTCGTTGCGCCGCAGCTGGAGACGGTCGGCCAGATGCGCGCGGTGTCGATGAGCCCCGAAGAGGCGCCGTCGATGATCGCGATGAAGCGCGTCGGCACGGTCTTCGAAGAGTACGACTCCGACAGTTCGGCGATGATCGTCTTGGAGGGCGAAGAGCCTTTGGGCGACGACGCCCGCGCGTTCTACGACGAGATCGTGGCCCAGCTGGAGGCCGACACCGCGCACGTCCAGAGCGTCCAGGACTTCTGGAGCGACCCGCTGACCGCGGCGGGGGCACAGAGCAACGACGGCAAGGCCGTCTATGTGCAGGCCTATCTCGCCGGCAATCAGGGTGAGAGCCTGGCCAACGAATCGGTGCAGGCCGTCCAGGACATCGTGGCCGGCATCGAGCCGCCGGCGGGTGTCAAGGCCTATGTGACGGGCCCCGCCGCGTTGAGCGCGGATCAGCACATCGCCAGTGACCGCAGCATGCGGCTGATCGAGGCCGTCACCTTCACGGTGATCATCACGATGCTGCTGCTGGTCTACCGCTCGATCGTCACGGTGCTGGTCACGCTGCTGATGGTCGTGCTGCAGCTGGCCGCGACCCGCGGCGTGGTGTCCTTCCTCGGCTACCACGAGATCATCGGGCTGTCGCCGTTTGCGACCAACCTGCTGGTCACGTTGGCCATCGCCGCGGGCACCGACTACGCGATCTTCCTCAACGGTCGATATCAGGAGGCCCGAGGCGCCGGCGAGGACCGCGAATCGGCCTTCTACACCATGTTCGGCGGCACGGCCCATGTGGTGCTCGGGTCGGGTCTGACGATTGCCGGTGCCACCTTCTGCCTGAGCTTCACCAGGCTGCCCTACTTCCAGTCGCTCGGCGTTCCGCTCGCCATCGGCATGGTGACCTGTGTGTTCGCTGCGCTGACGCTCGGCTCGTCGATCATCACGGTGGCGAGCCGGTTCGGCAATGTGCTCGAACCCAAGCGGGCGATGCGGGTGCGCGGCTGGCGCAAGATCGGTGCCGCCGTGGTGCGGTGGCCGGGCCCGATTTTGGTCGCCGCGATCGCGCTCTCGCTGGTCGGCCTGCTCGCGCTGCCGGGCTACCGCACCCACTACAACGACAGGACCTACCTGCCCGCGGACCTGCCTGCCAACCTGGGTTACGCGGCCGCCGACCGGCACTTCTCACAGGCGCGGATGAACCCCGAGCTGCTGATGGTCGAAAGCGACCACGACCTGCGCAACTCGACGGACTTCCTGGTCATCGACAAGATCGCCAAGGCGGTCTTCCGGGTGCCGGGGATCTCCCGGGTGCAGGCCATCACCCGCCCCGACGGCAAGCCGATCGAGCACACCTCGATCCCGTTCTTGATCAGCATGCAGGGCACCACCCAGCAGATGAACCAGAAGTATCTGCAGGACCGCATGGCCGACATGCTGGTTCAGGCCGACGAGATGTCCAAGACCATCGAGAACATGGAACGGATGTCGGCGCTGACCGTGCAGATGGCCGACGTCACCCACTCGATGGTGACGAAGATGAGGGACATGACGGCCAGCGTGGCCGAAATGCGCGACAGCATCGCCAATTTCGACGACTTCTTCCGGCCGATCCGCAACTACTTCTACTGGGAACCGCACTGCTACAACATCCCGATCTGTTGGGCGTTCCGGTCGGTCTTCGACACCCTCGACGGCATCAACACGATGACCGACGACATCCAGGACATGCTTCCGGACATGGAGCGCCTCGACGAGCTGATGCCGCAGATGGTCGTGCTGATGCCGTCGATGATCGAGACGATGAAGACCATGCGGACGATGATGCTGACCATGTATGCCACCCAGAAGGGGCTGCAGGATCAGATGGCCGCCATGCAGGAGAACTCGACCGCCATGGGCGATGCCTTCGACGCGTCCATGAACGACGACTCGTTCTACCTTCCGCCGGAAGTGTTCGAGAACGAAGACTTCAAGAAGGGCATGGAGAACTTCATCTCCCCCGACGGGAAGTCGGTGCGCTTCATCATCTCTCACGACGGTGACCCGATGACCCCGGAGGGCATCGCCCGCATCGACGACATCAAGCAGGCGGCCAAGGAGGCCATCAAGGGCACCCCGCTGGAGGGATCCAAGATCTATCTGGCCGGCACGGCCGCGGTGTTCAAGGACATGGCCGACGGCAACGCCTACGACCTGACGATCGCCGCGATCGCATCGTTGGCGCTGATCTTCATCATCATGCTGCTCATCACCCGAAGCGTGGTCGCGGCGGCGGTGATCGTCGGCACCGTGGTGCTGTCGCTGGGCGCGTCGTTCGGCCTTTCGATCCTCATCTGGCAGCACATCCTCGGGATCAACCTGCACTGGATGGTGATGGCGATGTCGGTCATCATCCTGTTGGCGGTCGGCGCCGACTACAACCTGCTGCTGGTGGCCCGGCTCAAAGAGGAACTCCACGCCGGCATCAACACCGGCATCATCCGCGCGATGGGCGGCAGCGGCTCGGTGGTGACCTCGGCGGGCCTGGTGTTCGCCTTCACGATGATGTCGATGGCGGTCAGCGAATTGACGGTAATCGGGCAGGTCGGCACCACAATCGGGTTAGGCTTGCTGTTCGACACGCTGGTGGTTCGTGCCTTCATGACGCCCTCGATCGCGGCGTTGATGGGCAAATGGTTCTGGTGGCCCCAACGGGTCCGTCAGCGACCCGTACCATCGGCGTGGCCGAAATCTAGAGAGCTCGCAGAGGTGGCGGGTCACGAAGGAGGGCAGCGTTGAAGCGCTCGATAGCTGGGATAGCCCTGACCGCGGCGGCGCTGGCGTTCGCGGCGCCCGCGGCCGCCGACCCCGACACCGTGTTCGCCGCAGAGCTGCACGCCTACGGGATCTACGGGCAGCGGGACTACAACGCGTGGATCGGGAAGATCAGCTGCAAACGGTTGCGCAACAACGTCGACCACAACGCCAACGACTCGGCGAAGTTCATTTTCGACCAGTTGCAGCGGGGCAGCACCACCGAACAGGCGTGGCTGTTCCTCGGCGCGGCGCTACGCACGTATTGCCCGGACAAGCTGCCGATTCTCGACGACGTGACGCGATGACAAGGAGTCGCACAGTGTTACGCAAGATCAGCATCGCACTCGCCGCCGCCGCCAGCGCGGCCGTGCTCGTTCCGGCAACGGCGTCCGCGGACGCCACCGACGACTATCCGATCCCCAACCGGATGCTCAAGACCACGTGCACGGTCGATCAGTACATGGCCGCGGTCCGCGACACCGACCCGGTGTACTACGAGCGCTACATGATCGACTACAACAACAAGTCCCCCGACGTCCAGCAGGGCGCCCGGGACCGCATCTACTGGTACTTCTCGTTGGAATATCCCGGTCGCCGCGCCTACTCGGAGCACGTCGCGACCAACGTCTTCTACGAGCAGATGGCGTTTCGGTGGCCCAACTGGGCGAAGCTGTTCTTCAACAACAAGGGCGTCGTGGCCCACGGCACCGAGGTGTGCGCCAACTACCCGCCGCACGACCCGTCCGTGTGGGTCTGGTGACGTTACGGTAGCGCGCTGAGCACCACGCCCAGCGGGTTCGGCGGGGTCGCAACCGGATGGGGCACGCTCGGCTGCTCGGCGGATTCGTCGATCGTCTCTTCTGCCGCCGCGACGACGGGGACAGCGCTGACCCCGGTGACCCCGGTCTCGGTCGCCGCACCTGAGCTGATGCGCACCGACTGCGATCGTCGCGGCACGTCAGGGGCGACGTAGATCTTCAGCGACGACTCCGGGGCGGCCCCCGGCGGCACAGGAACCGCCACCACCGAGGTATTGGCCGCCGGCCGGCTGTCGGCCGACGCGGCCTCCGGCTGCCCGCCGAGCGCCGGGACGACAGCGAAGAACGCGATCACACCGGTCACGACGAGGGTCGCCGCGCGCAGGTGGGGCCCGAACCTGCGCCGACGACGACGCCCGAGCCCGGTGAGGGGTGCGCTGCCGCGCACCTCGAAGCCCAAGTCCAGCAACCACTTCCGAAGCCGTGCCGCGTTCGCTTCGACGTCGTCGGGGTAGCTCAGCGAAACGGACTTCACCACGTGGCCGCTGGCGTCGGCGATGGTCAGCGCCCCGCGCACCGCCGCCTGATAGTCGGCGATCTCGTCGTCGTGGGTGTCGACGGGGACGTCGACGTGGTCGTGGTCGAGGGCGGACGCATCCGGGGCACCTGCGTCCAGCAGCGTCCAGGAGATCCCGGCCGAGGTCATCGAAAGCCTGAGCACTGTCTGCACCGCTGCCCCCATCCCTGTCGATCCGCTGAGCGCTACAGCGAATATCGCTGGCGACCCGGTGGCGTTACAGAACCGCAGGCAACGAGGTTGCTCGGCAGGGCTTCGGACGGGGCGTTAGGTTCCCTCAGCCCGGGCCCTAGAATGTTGCCCGTCGCGGCCCGTGGGTCACCGATGCCGCAGGCCGACAGGGGTAATGCGCCGCGCGGTACCCGAATCTGGTAAAAACTAAGACGGCCTAACACTCTAGGGAGGAGCTCCGCCGAGGTGATTGGCTGGTGAGCACCCCGACCGTCGATTCCGCACCCGCGGCGGAGCCGCCTCTGCGGTCCGCCATGGCCACCTGGATCCGGCGCCTCGCGGTGCCGATCATCATCGCCTGGATCGTTCTGATCGCCGTCCTGAACGCCACGGTGCCGCAGCTCGAGGTCGTCGGGCAGATGCGCTCGGTGTCGATGAGTCCCTCCGAGGCGCCGTCGGTGATCGCGATGAAGCGCATCGGGACGGTCTTCGAGGAGTTCCAGTCCGACAGCTCGGCGATGATCGTCATCGAAGGCCAGGAGCCACTCGGCGACGAGGCACGGGCCTACTACAACGAGCTGATCGACAGGCTGCGAGACGACCGCGACCACGTCGAGCACATCCAGGACTTCTGGGGCGACCCGCTGACCGAGGCCGCCGCGCTCAGCGCCGACCGCAAGGCCGTCTACGTCCAGGTGTATCTGGCCGGCAACATGGGCGAGTCGCTGTCGAACGAGTCGGTGGAGGTGGTCAAGGGCATCGTCTCCGGGCTGCCGCCTCCGCCGGGCATCGACGTCTTCGTCACCGGTGGATCGCCGCTGGTGGCCGACCAACAGATCGCCAGCGACCGCAGCGTCCGCATCATCGAGATGGTGACGTTCGCCGTCATCATCACGATGCTGTTGCTGGTCTACCGCTCGATCGTCACGGTGCTGTTGACGCTGGGAATGGTGGTCCTGGCGCTGGCGGCCACCCGCGGCATGGTGGCGTTCCTCGGTTATCACGAGCTCATCGGGCTCTCGACGTTCGCGACCAACCTGCTGGTCACCCTGGCCATTGCCGCATCGACCGACTACGCGATCTTTCTGACCGGCCGCTACCAGGAAGCGCGCACGATAGGCCAGGATCGGGTCACCGCGTTCCACACCATGTATCGCGGCACCGCGCACGTCGTGCTCGGGTCGGGCATGACGATCGCCGGCGCGACGTTCTGCCTCTCCTTCACCCGACTGCCGTACTTCCAGTCGCTAGGTGTTCCGCTGGCGGTCGGCATGACGACGGCGGTGCTCGTCGCGCTGACCCTGGGCGCCGCGATCATCGTGGTGGCCAGCCGGTTCGGGCTGCTCGAACCCAAGCGCGCGATGCGGATCCGGGGCTGGCGCAAGATCGGCGCCGCCATCGTGCGCTGGCCGGCCCCGATCCTGTTGGCGACGATCGCGGTCTCATTGGTCGGTCTACTCGCGCTGCCCGGCTACCAGCCCAACTACAACGACCGCCAGTACCTGCCTCCCGACCTGCCCGCCAACGAGGGCTTCGCCGCGGCCGAACGGCACTTCTCCCCCGCCACCATGAACCCCGAAGTGCTGATGGTCGAAAGCGACCACGATCTACGCAACTCCGCGGACTTCCTGGTGATCGACAAGATCTCCAAGGCGGTGTTCGACGTGCCCGGCATCGGCAGGGTGCAGTCGATCACCCGGCCGAACGGCAAGCCCATCGAGTTCAGCACGATCCCGGCCCAGATCAGCATGGGCAGCGTCACCCAGGACCTGAACCGCAAATACATGCAGGACCGCATGGACGACATGCTGGTGCAGGCCGAGGAGATGCAGACGACCATCGACACCATGACCAGGATGATGGCGTTGATGGGCGAGATGAACGCGACGACCCACAGCATGGTCGAAAAGACCCGCACCATGACCATGGACGTCACCGAATTGCGGGACCACATCGCGGATTTCGACGACTTCTTCCGGCCGATCCGCAACTACTTCTACTGGGAACCGCACTGCTACAACATCCCGGTCTGCTGGACGCTGCGGTCGATCTTCGACACCATCGACGGCGTCAACACGATGACCGACAACATTCAGGCGCTGCTGCCCGACCTGGAACGTCTCGACGCGCTGATGCCCCAACTGCTGGCGCTGATGCCCGAGCAGATCGAGACGATGAAGAACATGAAGAAGATGATGCTGACCATGCACTCCACCCAGGCGGGCATGCAGGATCAGCAGGCCGCGATGGCCGAAAACCAGTCGGCCATGGGCGATGCGTTCAACAACTCATGGAACGACGACACCTTCTATCTGCCGCCGGAGATCTTCGACAACGAGGATTTCAAGAAGGGCATGGAGAACTTCATCTCCCCCAACGGCCATGCGGTGCGGTTCATCATCAACCACGAAGGTGACCCGCTCAGCGCCGACGGCATCGACCGCATCGATGCCATCAAGCAGGCCGCCAAGGAAGCCATCAAGGGCACCCCGCTGGAGGGCTCCACGATCTATCTGGGCGGTACCGCGGCGGCGTTCAAAGACATGCGCGACGGCAATGCCTACGACATGGTGATCGCGGGCATCCTCGCGCTGGCGCTGATCTTCACTATCATGCTGCTGATCACGCGCAGCCTCGTCGCGGCGGCGGTGATCGTGGGCACGGTGGTGCTGTCGCTGGGCGCCTCGTTCGGCCTTTCGGTGCTGCTGTGGCAGCACATCCTGGGCATCGAACTGCAGTTCATGGTGATGGCCATGGCGGTGATCATCCTGTTGGCGGTCGGCGCCGACTACAACCTGTTGCTGGTGGCACGCCTGAAAGAGGAACTGCCCGCCGGGGTCAACACCGCGATCATCCGGGCGATGGGCGGCAGCGGCTCGGTGGTGACGTCGGCGGGCCTGGTGTTCGCCTTCACCATGATCTCGATGGTGGTCAGCGAGCTGACCGTGGTCGCGCAGGTCGGCACCACGATCGGGATGGGCCTGCTGTTCGACACGTTGGTGGTCCGCGCCTTCATGACGCCGTCGATCGCGGCGCTGCTCGGCAAGTGGTTCTGGTGGCCGCAGGTGGTGCGGGGCCGGCCGAGGCCTGTGCCTTGGCCCAAGCCGCTAGCTCGGCGCTGACTCCTCCGCGGCCTGGGGGCGTCTGCGCGTCGCGCCCCACAGCCCGACGCCGATTCCGATTACGGCGCCGCCGAGCCCGATCACGCGCTGTGACGGCTTCATCCGATCGTGCACCCCGACCCCGCCGAGCAGATCGGCGGCGTCGGCGCCGCCGGAGGCGAGAAACCAACCCCGGGTGTCGCGCCCGCGCAGCGCCGCCGCCGTGAGCATCCCGCCGATCAGCGCGTCACGGTAGCCCATCGAACGCAGCAGCAGCTGCGTCGTCGGCGTAGGTTCCTCCGGGTCTCCCCATAACCTGTTGGCGCGCAGCGGGTCGACAAGAAATGAGACGCCCGACGCGAGGCGGATGCTGCCTGCGACGAGCGCGGCACGGTCGATCGACATGGCTGGAGCCTAAGCGGTCATACCGCAGGTCGGGCCGAAATCACAGACGTCCGCCCTCGGGCCCCAGAGCCTTGCATAAGACAAGACTTGTGCAATGCAATACTTGAGCGCAGTCGATTGGGAAGTGGAGAAGGCGAAATGGACGAAGCATCGATTGCCGCGGCGATCCTCTCCGGACCCGACGCGATCATCGCGGCCGACCGCCAAGGCGTCGTCACCTTCTGGAATCCCGGGGCGCAGCGGATCTTCGGGTTCACGGCCGACGAGGCGGTGGGCGAATCGCTGGATCTCATCATCCCGGAGCGGTTGCGGGCGCGGCACTGGGAGGGCTGGAAGAAGGTGATGGCGACCGGGCAAAGCCGTTACGGGGCTGGGGATCTGCTGGCCGTGCCGGCCATTCGTCGAGACGGCACGAGGATCTCGGTCGAGTTCACCATCCATCCCCTTCGCGACGAGGGCGGTGACATGTGGGGTTTCGCGGCGACGCTGCGCGACGTCACGGCGCGGTTCGAAGAAACCCGGCAGTTGCGCCGACAGCTCGCAGCACTGTCCTGACGGCCCGCCACGCTTCTTCTGCCCGGCTCTCGCGTTACCCGCGCGACTGGAGTAGCGTTTCTACAAGATCTCATTGTAAAAACCGCAGAAGGGAAGAGGAACATGGCTATCGCCGACCGCACGTCGCGCACGGTATGGGAAGGCGCACTCGCCACCGGCTCCGGGCGACTGGAGTCCGGCAGCGGCGCGCTGACCGGGCTGGATGTCACGTGGGCCGCCCGCACCGAGCAGCCCGGCGGCAAGACCAGCCCGGAAGAGCTGGCCGCCGCGGCGCATTCGTCGTGCTTCTCGATGGCGCTCGCACTCAAACTCGGTGAGCACAAACTCGAGCCGCAACGGCTGGAGGTGTCCGCCAACGTGACACTGGACGAAGCCCACGGGCTGCCGACGATTGTCTCCTCGGCGCTGGAGGTCAAGGCCGAAGTCGACGGAATCGACGCCGCGACATTTCAGAAGGTCGTTGACGAGGCCGCCGCGCTGTGCCCGGTCTCGCGGCTGTTCGCCGGGGCGAAGATCAGCGTGAACGCCCAACTGCTGGCCCGGGAGTCGGCATGAGCGCGACGCTGAGCGCGGCCCTCGAACACGAGCACCGCGTCATCGACCGCGGCATCGAGATCTTCGCCGACGGTGCCAATTCCAGGGCCCCTTCCAACGTCACCGCGGAGCAGCGAGATGCGCTCGTCAACGCGGTGGAGGTGCTGCGCAGGCACATCTACCTCGAAGAGGAGTACCTGTTTCCGCCGCTGCGCGCGGCAGGCATGGTGGGTCCGGTGATGGTGATGGTGCATGAGCACGCGCAGATGTGGCCACTGCTCGACCAGATCGAGGAAAGCCTCGCCGACGGTAACGCCGCCACCGCCGCCCAGCTGTGCCGAGAACTGCTGGCCCAGCTGGGTTCGCACAACTGGAAGGAAGAGCGGATCCTCTACCCGCAGGCCGACGACACGTTGTCGGCCGCCGACCGCGACGAGCTGTCCGAACTGGTCGCCACCGCCCAGGTCCCCGAGGACTGGGTCTGCCACGGCGCGGTGAAGGGGGACCAAACGGTCTCCTGATCCGCTACCGCTTTCCCGTCCGCCGACCGTGTCCACAAGGCAGACTGTGAGCACGGTTTATCGGCGAGCACGGAGGAGGCGGACGTGGCGGCGCTCATTGAGGATCCCGGCATCGTTGTCGGTGTCGACGGATCATCAACGTCGAAGGTGGCCATCGCCTGGGCCGCGCAGGAAGCCGCGCTGCGCGGCGCCACGTTGACCTTGGTCAACGTGATCAACCCGATCATCACCACGTCCCCACACGTTCCGCTGCCCGTCGACCTGCAACAGTGGCACCAGGAAATGGTCGGCCACTACATCGAGGACGCGGTCAAACTCGTCGACGAACAAGCCACCGACCGCCGGCCCGCCAAGGTCAACAGCGAGGTGTTCTTCGGGGCCACCGTGCCCACCTTCGTCGACATCTCCGAGACCGCGGACATGATCGTCGTCGGCAACCGCGGGCGCGGCGCGGTCAGCAGGCTTTTGCTCGGCTCCGTGACATCCGGGCTGGTGCACCGGGCGCGCTGCCCGGTTGCGGTGATCCGCGATGAGTCGTTGTCGAGCGAAACCACCGGCGCACCGGTCCTGGTCGGCGTCGACGGCTCCCCCGGCGCCGACCACGCCACCGATATCGCGTTCGAGGAGGCCGCGCTGCGTGGCGTCGACGTGGTGGCGTTGGAAGCGTGGAGCGACACGGTCATCGACCTGCCCGGGCTGGACTGGGAGACGGTGAAGGCCCACGAAGAACAACAGCTGACCGATCGGCTGGCCGCCTGGCAGCAGCGGTATCCGAACGTGAAGGTGAAGCCGGTGGTGGTGCGCGACGAGCCCGCGCGCCAGCTCATCGAGCATTCGGAGTCCGCGCAGCTGGTGGTCGTGGGTAGCCGGGGCCGCGGCGGGTTCACCGGAATGCTGCTGGGGTCGGTGAGCTCCGCAGTGGTGCAGGCGGTGCGCAGGCCGGTGATCGTCGCGCGGCCACGCAAGTAGCTCAGGGTCGCCTCAGCGCCCAGGTCATCAGCTGCGCGACGTGCTCGGCCACCACATCCGGCGGGGTCTGATCGGCGAGCAGATGCATCGTCACCGCCCCGCGAATCGTGTTGAGCGTCAAGTCGATATCGATGTCCGTGCGGGTGTCGCCGCGCCCGATGCCGGCGTCGACCAGGGCTGTCAGCGACGCGCGTAGCGGCGCCAGCAGACCGTCGACCAGACCCGGCAGCGGAGTGTCGGGGCCCGCGTCGGCCATGAGCCCGGCGATGCCGGCGCGCACGTCGGACCGGCTGGCGTACTCGACGATGGCGCGCACGAACATCGCGAGGTCCGCCGCCAACGGACCACGATAGGCCGTGGGCCATTCGGGTGTCCCCCAGGCGAACAGCGCCTCGGAGACCAGCGAAGCCTTGACCGTCCACCATCGATACACCAACTGCCGCGTCACCCCGGCACGCTTGGCGACGTCGGAGAACGTGAGCGCGGTGTAGCCGCGTTCGTCGAGCAGTTCTCGGGTGGCTGCCAGCACCGCCTCGTGTCGCTGGGTGTCGCGGGGCCGGCCCGGGCCCGCGTCGGCGCAGCGGGTCAGGACAGCTCCCGGGCCACGTCGAAGTACTCGGTGTAGCGGGCGGTGCGGTCACGGACCGCGCCTAGCGACAGGCCGGTGGCCTCGAACGTGTACGGGTGACCGTGACCTTCGCGCTCGTGGGTGCGCAGGAAGGTCGTCATGGCGTCCTGCACCTCGGCGGAGAAGGTCCACCCGAACGCCGAGTAGACGGCCTTGGCCGCACCGATCGGGTCGGTCATCAGCGCGTCGAACTGCAGATCGACCACCCGGTCGGCGGGGACGATTCCGTTGAGCCGCGCGTCGACGCTGCGTTCGAGCCCGCCGAGGATGAGCTCGAAGAACTCGTCGGCCATCCGCGGGTAGACGATGTCGTCGGTGGCGAGCTTGCGCAGCGTGGCGAGCAGGCTCGTTGTGGAAGCCATCACCTTGGCGGGGTCGCGGTGCGTCTGCACCAGCAGCGCCTGGGGGTACTCGCCCATCAACTCGGGCAGCGTCCAGCAGTGGAACGGGGTCTTGATCAGCCAGCGGGTGCCGGGCGCCTCGCTCTGCAGCAGTTCCAGGAAGCGGCGATGCCAGGTGTAGGAGCCGGCGACGTGTCCCTGCTCTTGCGCCGAATACAGCAGCCATTCCAGGTATGACGGCACCTGGTACTGGGTCGGGAAGATCACGGAGACGAAGTGGCTCGCGGTGATGCGCACGCACTCCTGGGCGAGTTGCGCACCGAGCTGGTGCACGGCGCGGAACTCCGGAATCACCGTGTCGACGAGCTCGAAACTGGCGTCCGCCTGCGCGATTCGTGGGTCGGTCAGGTAGGTCTCGGCACGCGGCGGCGGCAGCGGCTGGTCGACCTCCCAGGTCTGCGGCACCCGATGGTCGGGATCCTGGGCGAGCAGGTCGAAGAGCATCGTCGTGCCGGTGCGGGCCTGACCCATGATCACGATCGGCGGGGTGATGTCGCGCTCGCGGATCTCGGGGTGCTTGCGGTGGTGATCGACGATGCGCAACCGGTTGACCAGGTACTGGGTGAGCTCACCCTGGACGACCATCTGCCCCATCTCGTGCAGGTTCGCCTCGCGGTCCAGCGAGTCGACGAGCACGTCGAGGCCGATGCGCCACCCGTCGCCGCCGAACAGGGCATCGTCGCCGAAATCGCCGAGACCGGTTGCCTCCGTGGCCGATTCGATGAACTCCTGGGCTTTCATGCGGTCACCTCCGCGAGATCGGTCAGGGTGACGGTGACGTCGGGTGGGTCGGGGTTGTCGAGCCATCGCAGCACGATGAAGCCGCGGCGACGTCCGCCGGTGTCCAGCCAGTTCGGCACGCCGGGATCGTCGGCGGCGATCACGACGCGCACGGTGCCGTCAGGCCGGGGTTGGAACGACGCGTGCGTGCCGGAGCTGCGGGTGCGAACCGGTTCGAGGCACTCATGCCAGACGTTCTCCAACGTGATCGACCAGTAGCGGGTGTCGGGAGGCGCGATGTCAAGCACCAGCGCCTGACCGGCCCCGAGGTCGAACGCGCCCAGCATGTAGAGGTTGTCGGGGGTGGTGTTCTCCGAGCCGAGCGCCGCCGCCTCGGAGGTCACCAGCCTGTTGGGTTCGGACAGCAGTTCCGGCAGCACCGTGCGGTGCAGGGTCATCAGCTTGAACGCCGTCCACATGAACGCGCTCAACTGATCGGCGAGCGTCTCGTCGGTGAGCGCGGCGACCGGCTCGGCGGGTTCGATCTGGGCGATCTCGTAGGTCGCGATGCGCTCGGCCCGGCGGTCGGAGATGTACTGTCGCACGACGACGGCCGAGGCATCATGGGGAATCTGCACCCAGTGCTCGCCGGTGCCGGGATCGGTTGGGGCGAGCACGAATTCGAAGGTGCCGTCGGCGCCGAGCGTCAAGTCGGTGTCCGAGAGGTAGGCGGCCTGCCTGCGGGGCGCCAGGCCGGTGCCTGCCATGACCTGAAAACCCAGATATGTCACGGTCTCTCGGCGACCGCGTACGCGGTAGGAGCGGCCGGGGGTCAGCGCGCACAGGTCGTATTCGCCCTCGGGGTTCGGTCCGCCGACCTGCCGCAGCGGCGTGGTCATCGAGAAGAACCGCGGCACCTCGGGATCGACGTCGAGGGACAGCTCGCTGCACAGGGCGATGATCCGCGCCAGGACGCGGTAGCCCTCCAGGCGCTCGCGGCCATCGCGGGCGTCCTCGCGGACCACGTCGCCCAGGTCGCGGAACATGCCCAGGAGCGCGTCGAAGGCTGCGTCACTGCGTTCAGTCGTCATGGCGCCAATCCGTCAACGGGCAAGCGGCGCGCTTTAACATACACAGTGTTACGTAATTGTGGATGCGTTTTGCTTTATGGGCCCTCTTCGCCGTTTGGCCCTGCGCTCCGGTGATGCGCCAGTACCCTTAGCCAACGCGAAAGGGAGGCGATCAGGTTGTCAAGCGGGGTAAGTGGATTCGGACCGCATCTGAGGCGGGCCGTCGTTGCTGGATCGGTGCTGCTCGGCGCGATCGTGTTGACCAGTGGCTGCGGCGACTCGCAGAGCGGTGCGCAGGGGCAGGGTCAGCAGCCAGGCGGCCAAAGCGCGTCCCAGTGCGCCTCGGGTATGCGAATGATCGGCGTCTCCGACTACGGGTCGTCGTCGCCGGGTGGGGGCACGCCGCAGTACGGCAGCGACGGCGCCAGGTTCCTCGCCGACTGGGGCCTGTCGAGCCCGTTGGTGTGCGCCGAGGTCACCGACCAGCAGCTAGCCGGGGCGGCAAGCCAGGTCGCCGAGCAGTTTCCGGAGATGTGCGCGATCGTCGGCCCGCGCAACTATCGCGACAACGCGGCGCTGCTCAGCCAGAAGTTGCCTGCCGATCAGGTCGACGCGGCCGTCGCGGCGTTCAGCAGTGCCACCGGCGGCAACCCCGTCGGTAAGTACGTCGGCTCCGACACCGGATCGGGACATCGGGTGTCCGCAGACGACCCGGGAGCGATGACCGACCCATTTATGCGGAACGAGAGCGCTGAGCGAGCGGTGCAGAACGCGCTCATCGCCTTCTGCCCGTGATATCGGTCGGGCTGACAGGATTTGAACCTGCGACCACTTGATCCCCAGTCTCAGAACCTGCGAAGTGGCCGAAGCGGCCGGAACAGCCCGTCGAGAGTCAAACCTGTTGGGACGCAAGCTGCTTTGCTCCCGCGCAGATGCGGGCGATGGCAGCTGCGGCGAGGAAACCTCCCATGGTGACCAGGCCGGTGAGGTCGCCTAGGCCGTTCTTGGCGAGGAGCACGAGAACCACGCCCGCGATGACGATGAGGACGCCGGCAACGGTCGACCGGGCACCGGTGGCCGCAACGGGCGCATCCCACCACGGGAGTGGACGATGCTCAAGCGGCGAGAGCGACACGAACATCGCGAACATCACGACCGCGAACACCACGGCCCGCAGGGCGAGTATCGCCCAGAAGTACGGCGCATCAACGTTATACGCGTCAAACCCGAGGGCATGGAGGGTGAACGTGGCCACCGCGATCGCGGGGATGTGCCACAGGTAGAGGGTCATCGCTCCCCCGTTGCCCATCGCAACCAGGTACCAGATGCGGGGCCGCTCAGCCCACTTCCCGATCGCCTTTGCGGCGGCCACAAACAGGAACGACATCCACGTGCAGTGCAACGCGAGCAGCAGCGTCGGCGGTGAGACGTTGGAGACCCGCTCCGTGCCGGTGACCACGAGCGAGACGTCGTAGGGTCCGGCGGCCGCGAGCACGGATTGTGCGGCGAACGCGGATACGGCGGCGATGAGTGCGGTGCGCGGCCCGACCAGGTGTCGTGCGTACGCCACGCCGATCACCATCGGGATCAGCCAGACAAACACGAAGTTGGCGATGCCCGCCATCGGCTCGCCCACGGCGAAGCGGAGCGCGTCGAACGCCGCGGAAATGGCGATCAGCGCGCCGACGGCGAAAGCGACGGTGCGGCCGGTCGACATGCGGGTCAGCGCTGGGACGAAGGCCAGCACGACGAGGTACACCCCGAGGAACCACAGCAGCGCCACGCACTCTCGGCCGATGCGGACGGCGGAGTCGGCGCCGAGAAGCTGATACGTCACCAGGACGCCGATCGAGCACGCCGCGAGATACCAGAAGACGGGTCGGCATAGCCGTTGCGCCCTCCTGACCAGCCAGGTGCCCCACGACGAGCCTGGATGCCAGCCGTAGGCGCCTGCGGCCCCGCCGGCCAGGAAGAACAGCGGCATGACCTGGACGATCCAGGTGATCGGTGCGATTGCCGGTATCTCCCCGAGCAGGTTGCCGATCCGCAGGCCGGTGTCATCGATGGTGGCGAGCAGCAGGGCGCAATGCCCGAACATCACCACCACCAGTGCGGCGAGCCGGGCGACGTCGACGGCGCGGTCGCGGTCGGCAGGCGTTTCGGCCGCCACCTTGCCGACAGCGGACCCGGACCTGGTGGGTGTCATGCGATCAGGATGCCGCGCCGTATGCGACCACGGAATGAGTAGTACTACGCGAGTCGCCGCGCAACACTCCGCGGTAGCGACATGTTGGGGACGCCTCAGCGACACCGAAACCGCTGGACGCGGCCGTGCCGTTGGGGCGCGAAACCATAAGAGACCACCAAGTCTGCAGGCGCCCCCTGCGTGCGCAGAAAGTGCCTCTGACCTGCGTCGGGCTGACAGGATTTGAACCTGCGACCACTTGACCCCCAGTCAAGTGCGCTACCAAACTGCGCCACAGCCCGGACGCCGCCGCGATCAGCGGCAGCGGTCGAAAGCCTACCGCAGAGCGCTGGGCTCGCCCCAACCCACCGTCGCCGTCGTCGCCGTGTCCGCGGCCACCTCCGGCGTCTGCTCCACGGGCACGAACCGGGGTGCGCGCGACGTGCGCCACGCCACCATGAGCAGCGTCGCCCACGCCACGGCGATCGTGGCGTACACGCCCGTCGACCACGGCCATTCGATGCCGAAGTAGTGCACCAGCTTCTGGCTGTTGGTCAGCACGATCACGCCGCCTACCGCCGTGCCCAACAGCGCGGGGCTGACACGGCTGACCAGCCAGGCCGCGAACGGCGCCGCGACCACCCCGCCGATCGCCAGGCCCGCGACGATCGGCAGGTTCGCGATGAACTGTTCGCGCAGGCCGACGACGAAGCCCGCCGACGCCGCGGCCGCCACCAGGAATTCCGACGCGCTCACCGACCCGATCACCGTGCGCGGCGCGGTCTTGCCCCGCGACAGCAGCGTGCTCGTCGTCACCGGCCCCCAGCCGCCACCGCCCGACGCGTCGATGAACCCGCCGAACAACCCCAACGGGCTGAGAAACCGGGCCCGATGCGGGGTCGCCCCGTGCCGCAGCACCGGCGGGTTGCGCAGCGAGAACCGCAGCACCACATAGGCGCCGATCGCCACCAGGATCGCGGCCATCAACGGCGCCGCGTGCTCGGTCGACAACGCCGACAACACCGTCGCGCCGGCGAACGCCCCGACGGCTCCGGGCACGCCGAGCTTGAGCACGATCGACCAGTCGATGTTCTTGAACCGCCAGTGCGACAGCCCGGACGCCAACGTGGTGCCCACCTCGGCGAGGTGCACCGCGGCGCTGGCCTGCGCGGCGCCGACCCCGCTGAGCACCAGCAGCGTCGTGGCGGTCACGCCGAACGCCATGCCCAGCGCGCCGTCGACCAGTTGGGCACCAACGCCGACGAACGCGAAGATCAGAAGCGAACGCATGGGGTTCGGCAGCTTTCGACTAAGAGGTCATGCGCAACGCGTGACCGAAGGACTAGTGGGGCGCGGTCAGTTGTGCGCGCAACACCACTCGTCGAAAGCCATCAGCCGACGTGACGGCCAGAACGGCTCCAACGCGCAGAGGGCCGACGGTGCGATGCGGAACTCGCGTTCAGCCACCTGTCTCCCTCTCGCGGATCGCCGGTCTTTCGGCAGCCTACCCAAGGCGTCTACACCGTCAGCAACCGGTACAGGCCGATTGTTCCCACGACGACGATCACCGCGCGCAACGCGTTCGGGGACAGCCGCCGCCCGTAGTGCGCGCCGAGGTAGCCGCCGATCAGCGATCCGACCGCGATCAGCCCGGCCGCCTCCCAGCTGATCCGGTCGAACGCCACGAGGATGTACGCCGCGGCCGCGACGACGTTGACCACCAGCGACAGCAGGTTCTTGGCCGCGTTCATCCGCTGCATGTCCTCGGGCAGCAGCGCGCCCATCGCGGCGATCAGCATGATGCCCTGCGCGGCGGTGAAGTAGCCGCCGTAGACGCCGATCGCGAAGGTGGCCGCCACCAGCGCCGCCATCCGCGTCGCGGACAGGTCGTCGGCGGACCGGCCGGCGGCCTCGGCGCGTCGCCGCGCATAGGCCTGAATCCGCGGGCCCACCACCACCAGTGCCAACGCTGCGACCAGCAGCACCGGCACCACCTGCTCGAACACCGTCTCCGGCAGGTGCAGCAGCAGAAACGCGCCCAGACCCGCGCCGACGAACGAGGCGGGCAGCTGCCACGCCAGCCGTCGCCACTGCCCGCGCAGCTCGCGCCGGTACCCCCAGGTGCCCGACAGGCTGCCCGCCACCAATCCGACCGCGTTGGACATCGTCGACGTCACCGGCGGATAGCCGAGCGCCACCAGCGTCGGGAACGTGATCAGTGTGCCGGAGCCCACGAGCGCGTTGATGGCGCCGGCGCCGACGCCGGCCAACGCGATCAAGATCATGTCGACGACGGGCACCGGGCCACCCTAATCCGAGCGATTTCGGCGCGCCGATGGACGCTCACGGGCGATGAGCGCGCCGAAATCGCCACGGGGCAACGTGTCAGCGGTCGCGGCGCTTTTCCCGGACCCGCACGTTGATGCGGATGGGGCTGCCTTCGAACCCGAAGGTCTCCCGCAGCCGCCGCTCCAGGAACCGCCGGTAGCCGGCCTCGATGAACCCGGTGGTGAACAACACGAACGTCGGGGGACGCGCGGCGGCCTGGGTGGCGAACAGGATGCGCGGCTGCTTGCCGCCGCGCACCGGCGGGGGTTGCGCCGCGACGACCTCCTTGAGGAATGTGTTCAGCCGGCCGGTCGGCACCCGGGTGTCCCACGACTGCAGCGCCCGGTCCAGCGCGGGCACCAGTTTCTGCACCGCCCGGCCGGTCTTGGCCGAGATGTTGACCCGCGGCGCCCAATGCACCTGCGCCAGCTCGCGGTCGATCTCGCGCTCCAGCAGGTAGCGGCGGTCCTCGTCGACCAGGTCCCACTTGTTGAACGCCAGCACCAGCGCCCGGCCCGCCTCGATGACCATCGAGATCACCCGCTGGTCCTGCTCGGTCAGCGGCTGCGACGCGTCGATCAACACGATGACCACCTCGGCCGCGTCGATCGCCCCGTGCGTGCGCACCGACGCGTAGAACTCGTGCCCGCTGGCCTGACCGACCTTGCGCCGCAGGCCCGCGGTGTCGATGAATCGCCAGAGCTTGCCGTCCATCTCGATCAACGAGTCGACCGGGTCGACCGTCGTTCCCGCCACATCGTGGACCACCGAGCGTTCGTCGCCCGCGAGCCGGTTCAGCAGCGAGCTCTTGCCCACATTCGGCTTGCCCACCAACGCAACTCGACGCGGGCCTCCCCCGCCCGACGAGAGCCCCGACACTTCGGGCAGCTCCTCGATGACGTTGTCGAGCAGGTCGGCCACCCCACGGCCGTGCATCGCGCTGATCGGGTGCGGTTCGCCGAGCCCCAGCGACCACAACGCGGCGGCGTCGGCTTCGCCGCGCTCGCTGTCAACTTTGTTGGCCGCCAAGAACACCGGCTTGCCCGACCGCTGCAGCAGCCGGGCCGCCGCCTCGTCGGCGGTGGTCGCGCCGACCACCGCGTCGACCACGAAGATGATCGCGTCGGCCGTGCGCATCGCCACCGAGGCCTGCTCGGCCACCAACTGCTGCAGGCCTTTGGCGTCGGGCTCCCATCCGCCGGTGTCCTGCACCACAAACCGCCGCCCCGCCCATTCGGCGTCGTAGGACACCCGGTCGCGCGTCACCCCGGGCACGTCCTGCACCACCGCCTGGCGGCGCCCCAGGATCCGGTTCACCAGCGTGGACTTGCCGACGTTCGGGCGCCCGACGACCGCGACCACCGGCGGGGCGGCCGCGGCCTCCTCGACCGCCTCGGTGACGTCCAGGTCGGCGTCGGCGCCTATCCGCCAGTCGCTTTCGTCGCTCCACGTGCCGTCGCCGGTCATGGCGTCGCCCCTGTGCGCTCCCGAACGACTTCCAACAGCTGCTCGATCACCTCGGCGGCCGACGAGTCGCTGGTGTCGACCACCACCGCGTCGTCGGCGGCCCGCAGCGGCGACATCGGGCGGGTGGAGTCCAGATGGTCGCGGCGCTGCACGTCGGCCAGCACGGCCTCGTAGTCGTCGCCGAGGCCGGCGGCGATGTTCTGCTCGTTGCGCCGTCGCGCGCGCACCTCCGGCGAGGCGGTCAGAAAGATCTTCAGGTCGGCGTCGGGCAGCACCACGGTGCCGATGTCACGGCCCTCCACGACGATGCTGCCGGGGCCCGACGCCAGTTCCCGCTGCAGTCCGACCAGCCGTGCCCGAATGGCGGGCACCGCCGAGACCGCCGAGACGGCCTTGGTCACCGCGTCGCCACGGATCTCGGCCGAAACATCCTCTGCGTCAAGGTAAGCCTCGTCCTTGTCGGGGTGATCGCCGACCGACAGCGGGACGTCCTTGGTGACCGACTCGATGGCGGGGGTGTCGTGCAGATCCACGCCCGCGCGCACCACGGCCAGCGTCACCACCCGATACATCGCCCCGGTATCGAGATAGCGTGCGCCCAGCGCACGCGCCAATCCCCTTGACACCGTGGATTTTCCGGTCCCCGCCGGGCCGTCGACGGCGATCACCAGCGACGGGCTCACAATCCGACCGCCTTGTACAGCTCGCCGAGTTCCTTCTGGGTCAGCACCCGGATGCTGCCCGGGCGTTGATCGCCCAGCGAGACCGTGCCGATGTCCGTGCGCACCAGTTCCTGTACCGGATAGCCGACCGCGGCGAGCAGCCGACGCACGATTCGTTTGCGTCCCTCGTGCAGGGTCACGCGCACCAGCGTCTTGCCCGGCACCTTGTCGACCACAGCGAAATCGTCCACGCGGACCGGACCGTCGTCCAGTTCGACGCCGGCGCGCAGCTTGCGGCCCAACCCGCGCGGAACCGTGCCCAGCACGGTCGCCAGGTAGGTCTTGGGCACCTCGTAGGACGGGTGCATCAACCGGTGCGCCAGCTCGCCGTCGTTGGTCAGCAGCATCAAGCCCTCGGTGTCGGCGTCCAGGCGCCCGACATGAAAGAGCTTCTTGTTGCCCCGCACCCGGTGCTCGACCAGGTCGCCGATGCACGGCCTGCCCCGGTCGTCGGACATCGTCGAATGCATGCCCTTGGGTTTGTTGATCGCCAGGTGCACCAGGGTGTCGTCCAGCACCACTTTGGCGCCGTCGACCCGGATCTCCGACACCTCCGGATCCACCCGCGTGCCCAACTCGGTGACCACCCGGCCGTCCACTTCGACGCGGCCGTCGAGGATCATCTTCTCCGCGGCGCGACGTGACGCGATTCCGGCCTGTGACAACACTTTCTGCAGTCGAACACCCTCAGGTTCAGCCATCCGAATCCTGGTCCACGTCAAATGACATCGGCTGCTCGGGCGACGGTGCCCCGTTGAGCTTCATGAAACGCGGTTCCTCGCTGAGCGATTCGCTCAGATCGTCGATGACGTCGACGTCAGGCAGCAGCGGGGCGATGTCGGGCAGATCGGCCAGTGACGTGAGACCCAAGCGCTCCAAGAACAATTCGGTGGTCGCGAACGTCACCGCGCCGGAATCGGGGTCGGTGCCCGCCTCGGTGATCAGCCCGCGCGCCACCAGCGTGCGCATCACCGCGTCCACGTTGACACCGCGCACCGCGCTGACCCGCGCACGGGTCACCGGCTGCCGGTAGGCGACCACCGCCAGCGTCTCCAACGCGGCCCGGGTCAGCTTCGACCGTGCTCCGTCGAGCAACAGCCGCTCGACGTAGGGCGCGAACCGGGCCCTTGTGTACATCCGCCAGCCACCGCCGGCTTCGCGCAGGTCGATGCCGCTGTCACGGGCGGTGAGCTCCTCGGCCAGCGACCGCAGCTTCTCGGCCACCCGCGCAGGGGGCTGCTCGGTGGCCACGGCCAGCTGCTCGACCGTCACCGGGGTGTCGACCACCAACAACAGCGCCTCCAGCACCGAGCCGAGCTCGGAGTCCTCCAGCTCGGGCGCGGTCGCGACGTCGATGCCCAGGTCGAGATCCGTCGGTTCAGCGTCGTGATGGTCAGTCATAGTGGTCCACTT
Source organism: Mycolicibacterium pulveris (assembly GCF_010725725.1). Classification (NCBI taxonomy): domain Bacteria; kingdom Bacillati; phylum Actinomycetota; class Actinomycetes; order Mycobacteriales; family Mycobacteriaceae; genus Mycobacterium; species Mycolicibacterium pulveris. The sequence goes on from NZ_AP022599.1 coordinate 4,964,626, forward strand.
CCGCCGCGAGGTGTTGGTCAGTCGGGCGTTCTCCGGTCCACGAAATCTGGAGCACACCAAGCGGTTCTGGTTGTTCGAATGCTACTGCCCGGGCGCGGTACAGCTCGAGCAGCGCCAGAAACCGGCCGACGATCTCGATCGGCGCCTGACAGTCGGCCACCAGCTCGCGAAACGACGCCCACTGCCCCACCCCGCGGCTCTCGAGCAACCCCATCAGGTTAGCCACCTGCTCGGGCACCGACACCGCCACCTGGTGCAGGTGGTCGGTGCCCACGGTGGGGACCGGTCGCGGGGTGAAGGCGGCCGCCGCGATCTGCGCGAAACGCTCGGCGTCGACGCCGAGCATCACCTCGGGCAGCAGGTCTTGGTAGCGGTCCTCCAGCGACACCGCGCGCGGGTAGCTGCGCAGCGCGGCGGCCTCGAGTTCGGCGAACATCTCGGCGACGTGCTTGAATGCCCGGTACTGCAGCAGCCGCGCGAACAGCAGGTCACGCACCTCCAGCAGCTCGAGGTCCTCCTCGTCGTGCACCTCGCCCGCGGGCAGCAGCCGCGCGGCCTTCAGATCCAGCAGCGTCGCGGCCACCACCAGAAACGCGGTGGTCTCCTCGAGTTCGAGCTGCGGGCCGATGGCCCTGGTGTAGGCGATGAACTCGTCGGTGACCTGATGCAGCGCCACCTCGGTGACATCGAGCCGGTGCGCGAAGATCAGCTGCAGCAGCAGGTCGAACGGACCCTCGAAATTGCTCAGCCGGACCTGGAACCCTGACTGTTCGGTTCGGTCCGGTTGGGTCTCGGTGTTCACGCGCCAAACCGGTCGATGACTTCGCGAGCCAACGCCCGATACGCCGCCGCGCCACTGGATTTGGGCGCCCACGTGGTGATCGGCTCACCGGCCACGCTGGTCTCCGGGAACCGCACCGTGCGCGTGATCACGGTGTCGAACACCAGGTCGCCGAACCGCTCCACCACTCGCGCCATCACTTCGCGCGAGTTTACGGTGCGCGGGTCATACCGGGTGACGAGGATGCCGCTGATCCTCAGCTTGGGGTTGAGCCGGTCACGCACCTTGTCGACGGTGTCGGTCAGCAACGCCAGACCGCGCAGCGAGAAGAACTCGCACTCGGTCGGGATGATCACGCCGTCGCTGCAGGCCAGACCGTTCACGGTGAGCAGTCCCAGCGACGGCTGGCAGTCGATCAGCACGTAGTCGTAGCGGTCCAGCACCGGATACAGCGCGCGGGCCAGGGACTGCTCCCGGCCGACCTCGTTGACCAGCTGGATCTCGGCGGCCGACAGGTCGATGTTGCTGGGCACCAGGTCCATGCCCTTGACGCGGGTGTTGACCAGCACGTCGTCGATGGACACCCGCGGCTCGACGAGCAGGTTGTGCACGGTGTGCTCGAGCTCGTAGTGCGGAACCCCCAGCCCCGCCGATAGCGCGCCTTGGGGATCCAGATCCACCAGCAGCACCCGGCGGCCGTATTCGGCCAGGCTGGCGCCCAGGTTGATGGTCGACGTGGTCTTGCCGACGCCGCCCTTCTGGTTGCACATCGCGATGACCTTGGCGGGGCCGTGCACCGATTTGGGTTTCGGTTCGGGAATGGGCCGCGGCGGGCGGCCGGTCAGGCCCACCTCGGTTTCGCCGCTGTCGTCGCTCATGCGCCACCACCCCTGGTCAGGTACCGCAAACGCATGGCGAACATCCGGGCAAGTTTAACGGGACAAGCGTCCCTGGACGGGCAGACCCGCTGGGCAACACGAGAGGGACCGGGCGGACGGGCGGCGGCATAGGGTGGCGCCATGGGGCTGAAGCAGAAAGTGCCGTTCCTTCGCTGGTCGGTCTGGCGCTTCGCGTTGGGTCTGCCCGGCCTGAGGAAAACGGGTCAGATCGGCGACGGCCGCGAACAGGCGTGCGCGGACTTCGTGGAGCAACATGCGCGGCGCGATGACGTCGACGACGTGCTGTCCGCCATGGACGACTTCGCTTACAACAAGTCGATGCTGATGAACGTCGGCGACGAGAAGGGCGCGCTGCTTGACACGGCGGTACGCCGCGCCGACCCGCGCCTGGTGCTCGAGCTCGGCACCTACTGCGGATACGGGGCGTTGCGGCTGGCCCGGGCGGCGCCGTCGGCCAGGGTGGTCTCCGTCGAATTCTCCGCGGCCAACGCCGAAGTGGCCCGGCGCATCTGGGCGCACGCGGGGGTCGACGACCGGGTCACGTGCGTGGTCGGCACGCTCGACGACGGCGGCAGGACCCTCGACGTGCTGGCCGCCGAGCACGGCTTCGCCGCGGGCAGCCTGGACGTGATGTTCATCGACCACGACAAGCGCGCTTACCTGCAGGACCTGCAGAGCGTGCTCGACCGCGGATGGTTGCACCCCGGCTCGATCGTCGTGGCCGACAATGTCCGGATTCCCGGGGCGCCCAAGTACCGGGCCTACATGGCCGAGCAGCAGGGCAAGCTGTGGCACACCGTCGAGCACAAGACCCACGTCGAGTACCAGTCGGTGCTGCCCGACCTGGTGCTGGAGTCGGAGTACCTGGGCCAGTGACTGTCCCTTTTGGGCACTAGCAGGTGACTTCCATGCATCAGGTGCAGGTAATCAACCCGTTAAAGCGGTATCGGCGCCTGATCAGCGGGCCCGCGGGTGGGCGCCGGCCCAGACCTCCCGCAGCGCGGTGACGGTGACCATGGTGTAGATCTGGGTCGTCGTCACCGACGCGTGGCCGAGCAGTTCCTGCACGACGCGAACGTCGGCGCCGCCGTCGAGCAGGTGCGTGGCGAACGAGTGCCGCAGCACGTGCGGCGACACGGCGGCGGTGATGCCCGCCCGTTCGGCCGAGTCCTGCAGCACCTGCCATGCGCTCTGCCGCGACAGCCGTCCGCCGCGGGCGTTGAGGAAGATCGCCGCGTTGCCCCGGCCGCGCCGCGCCAAGTCGGGGCGGCCGCGCACGAAGTAGGCGTCCAGCGCGGTGACCGCGGGCCGGCCGATCGGCACCAGCCGGTGCTTGCCGCCCTTGCCGCGTAGCAGCACCGACCGGGCCTGCGTGTCGACGTCGTCGACGTCGAGCCCGACGGCCTCCGAGATACGCGCGCCGGTCGAGTAGAGCAGCTCCAGCAGCGCCCGGTTGCGCAGCGTCAACGGCCCGTCGGCCTCGCTGTCGCCGCCTGCGGCTTCCAGCAGCGCCAGCACCTCGTCGATCGTCAGGCTCTTCGGCAGGCGCCGGCTCGGGGTGGGCGGTTTGACGGCCGAGGCGACGTCGACCGGGGTGAGCCCCTCGGCGGCGGCGAAGCGGTGCAACCCGCGCACGGCGATCAGCGCCCGCGCGGCCGACACCGCCGACAGGGGAACCGTTCCGGTGTCGGGGTCGCCGCGTCGCAGGGCGACCAGGAAGTCGCTGACGTCGGTTTCGGACACGTCGGCCAGATCCGCGATTCCGCGCAGCGTCAGGTGTTGGGTGTAGCGGCGCAGGTCGCGGCGGTAGGAGCTCAGCGTGTTGGCCGCGACGCCGCGCTCGATGGTCAGGTGGTCGAGGTAGCCCTGCACCTGCCCTTCCAGCGCTGTGCGCAGGGTGGTCACAACAGCCCCATCCGGCGTGCGAACGCGGTCGGCCGGTCGGTCCACGGGGTGTCGACGGGGCGAAGGGCCGACTCGTCGGTGACCGTGTGCGCGGCCAAAATGCCGCCGACGGCAATGGAATTGACGATTTCGCCGAACAACACCATCTGCACCGCCTGCGTCAGCGGAAACCATTGCAGCGTCAGGTCGGCTTCCTCGTCGTGGGCCTCGGGCCTGCCGACGTCGGTCAGCCCTGTGGCCAGATACACCCGCACGCTCTCGTCGCAGAAGCCCGGCGCCGAGTCGAGGTCGACGAGGGTGTGCCAGGTCGTCGCGGTCAGGCCTGCTTCTTCCTTCAGTTCGCGTGCGGCGGTGACGTGGGGCGGTTCTCCCCCGTAATCCAACAAACCGGCGGGCAGTTCCCACAGCCGCCGACCGAACGGGTGGCGATATTGGTAGACCAGCATGACGTTGCGGTCGTCGTCCATCGCGAGCACCGCCACCGCGCCGTAGTGCTCGACCACTTCGCGCCGCGCGGTGTTACCTCCGGGCATCCGGACCTCGTCGCCGCGGAGGGCCAGGATCTTTCCGACGTATATCGTTTCGGAGGCGACGGTCTCGAAGTCGTGCTCAGCCACGGACTCGAGACTTTTGCAGCTCGGGCTCTTCAAGCAGTTGCCCGATCTCTTCGGGATGCTCGGCTCCGTTCGCGTGCTCGGGGATGTCCATGCCCGGAAGCCGTTCCTCTGCCTTGTAGTTCAACGCCGCGCCGACGAACGCGACGAACAGCGGATGGGGCCGGGTGGGGCGGCTCTTGAGCTCCGGGTGCGCCTGGGTGCCGACCAGGAACGGGTGTACCTCGCGGTCGTACTCGACGAACTCCACCAGGTGGCCGTCCGGAGAGGTGCCGGAGAACCGCAGCCCGCTTTCGGCGATGCGCTCGCGGTAGGCGTTGTTGACCTCGTAACGGTGCCGGTGCCGCTCGGAGACCTCGGTGGCCTGATATGCCTGCGCCACAATCGAATCCGGCTGGAGCACGGCCGGATAGGCACCCAGCCGCATGGTGCCGCCCAGGTCGGCGGTGCCGGCGACCGCGTCCCGCTGATCGGCCATCGTGGAGATCACCGGATCGGGGGTGGCGGGATCGAACTCGGCGGAGTTGGCCTCGGTCAGCCCGACGGAGCGCGCCGCCTCGATGACGATGCACTGCAGTCCGAGGCACAGGCCCAGGACAGGCAGCTTGCGTTTGCGGGCGTAGCTGATCGCGCCGATCTTGCCTTCGATACCGCGGATCCCGAACCCACCGGGGATCAGCACCGCGTGCACGTCCTGAAGCGCCGCGGCCACGCCGGTTTCGGTCTCACAGTCATCGGAGGCGACCCAGCGCATCTCCACCTTGGCGCGGTGCTTGAATCCGCCGGCCCGCAGCGCCTCCGCCACCGACAGGTACGCGTCGGACAGGTCGATGTACTTGCCCACCAGGGCGATTCGCACCGTCTCATGGGGATCGTGCACGCGCTGCAGCAGGTCGTTCCACTGCGTCCAGTCGACGTCGCGGAACGCGAGGTTCAGCCGACGCACCACGTAGGCGTCGAGCTCCTCCCGGTGCAGCACCTTGGGGATGTCGTAGATCGACGGGGCGTCCGGGGTGGAGATCACGCCGTCGACGTCGACGTCGCACATCAGCGCAATCTTGTTCTTCAGCGGTTCGGGCACGTCGCGGTCGCTGCGCAGGATCAACGCGTCCGGGGTGATACCGATGCTGCGCAGCGCGGCCACCGAATGCTGCGTCGGCTTGGTCTTCAGTTCGCCGGAGGGCGCCATGAAGGGCACCAGCGAGCAGTGCAGGAAGAAGCAGTTCTCCCGGCCGACCTCATGGCGGACCTGGCGCGCGGCCTCCAGGAACGGCAGCGATTCGATATCGCCGACGGTGCCGCCGATCTCGGTGATGACGACGTCGGGTCGGTGCCCGGAGGGGTCGGGCTCGGCCATCTCCAGGATGCGCCTCTTGATCTCGTCGGTGATGTGCGGAATCACCTGCACGGTGTCGCCGAGATACTCGCCGCGACGCTCCTTGGCGATGACCGTCGAATAGACCTGTCCCGTCGTCACATTGGCCGAGCCGGTCAAGTCGCGGTCCAGGAACCGCTCGTAGTGCCCGACGTCGAGGTCGGTCTCGGCGCCGTCCTCGGTGACGAACACCTCCCCGTGCTGGAACGGGTTCATGGTGCCCGGGTCGACGTTGAGGTAGGGGTCAAGCTTCTGCATCGTGACGTGCAGGCCCCGGGCGGTGAGCAGCTGGCCGAGGCTCGACGCGGTCAGGCCCTTGCCGAGGGAAGAGACGACTCCGCCCGTGACGAAGAGGTGCTTGGTGGCCGTTTGCGGGTGCTTGCGAAACGCTGGCAAGAGCAACCTCCGTGACGACGGGCAGGGCTTACTTTTCTAGGCCGATTCCTAGAGCTTGGGGCCTGCCGACCCACGGAACCCCACCTTAACACCGACACCGACAAGCAGGCGCTGACGCGCCGTCGGGGCGGCGGGAGGATGTCTACTGCGGGACGGTGACCGAGGTCGCGCCCGCGCCGATGCCGTACTGGCCGGGCCGGGCGCCGTTGGCGAGGTCGCCCAGCGCCAGCACCGAGGTGATCCGGCCGGCTTCGATGTCGACGTCGTCGACGGTGCTCACGGCCGAGTTCAGCCCCGCGTCCGATCGGGTCACCGCGACGGCCGCGGTCCCCGACGCCGAGCCGTCCCGGCCCGCGAGCACGGTGCCCGAACCGTGCGGAGCCAGCCCGGCGGCGAACCGGGCGACGGTGGACCCCCGGTTTCCGGCGTCGTCGCCCAACGCGCCGCCGGTGACGATAAGCGCCGTGTTGGCCGCGCCCACCCGCTGGTCGTCATAGGTGATGAAGCCGGTGTCGCGCAACGTTGCGAGCACGGTTTCGCGTTGGGTGTCGTCGACCGGCGTCACCTTCGGATCCCTGTTGATCAGCAACGTGATTCCCAACAGGTCGCCTGCCTGTGAACCCTGGTCCACCGCGGTGGTGCTCAGTTGTTTTCCCGCGGGCACGATCGGCGAGTTCACCACCGACAGCAGTTTGTCGGCGGAGTTGGCGGTGACGAATTCCTGGGTCAGCGTGATGGTCCCGGTGAGCGTTGCGCCGGCTTGGCCGATCAGGCGGGTCAGTGCGTCGACGTCGTCGTCGGCGGCGTCTGGCGTGCGAAACAGCACCACCGACTTGTCCTTCATCGTGTCGCGGAGAATGCGGGGCGACATCTGCGCATCGAATTCCCCAGCGGCGCTGAGCTTCTCGTTGAGCGCGTTCTTGTCGGTGTTCAGGGTGTCGATCTTGACCTGTAGGTCGCGTTTATCGTCCTGCAGGCCGGACAGCACCGTGTTGGACAGCAGGCCGGACCCCAGCGCCACGCCGATCGCCAAGGCGAGGAAGACGGCGGCGAGTGAGATCGCGTGTGTGCGAAGGGAAATCACGCGTGACTCCTAGGTGACCCAACCCTGTACCCAGAGCAGGAACCGGTTCCAGTAATCGGCGACCCAGTCCAGCAGGGCCGTGTCGGCGCGGGCCACCCACAGGGCGACGATCACCGCGACCAGCATGGCAAGCACCAGCAGCGCGATCGCTCCGGCCGACACCCTGCTGCGATACAGGGTGGCAACGGCTTTCGCGTCGACCAGCTTTTCTCCCACCTTGAGCCGGGTGAGGAACGTCGATGGGTTGCTCTGCTGGCGGGAGCGGTCGAAGAACTCCTCGATGCTGGCGCTGTGGCCGGCGGTGACGATCAGCGAGGCGCCGTGGTGGTCGCACAGCAGAAGTGAGAGGTCGGCGGCCGAACCCGCCGCGGGGAACGTCATCGCGCCGACGCCCAGGTCCTGAATCCGTTCCAGCCCGGGAGCGTGGCCGTCGGCGTCGGCGGGAAGCACCACCTGCGCACCGCATCGGAGCACGTCGGCGCTCATCTTGTCGGGGTCGCCGACGATGAGCTGGGGCCGATACCCGGCCTTGCGCAGGATGTCGGCGCCGGAGCCGACCCCGACCAGCACCGGCTGATACTCCTTGATGAACGGCTTGAGCGCCTTGAGGTCCGCGGCGGCACCGTTTCCCTCGGCCACGATCACCACGTGGCGGCGGTTGAGGTCCACGTCGACGTCGGGGATGCCGATGCCGTCGATGAGCAGCGGGCTCTCGCTGCGGATGAACTCGATCGTGTTGCCTGCGAACGCTTCGAGGTGGGCCACCAGCCCGCTCTTGGCCTCGTGCATCAGCTCGTGGATGTCGTGGTCGGTGCGTTCCACGCCCTGGATCAGGAGGCGATCCCCGGAGTACACACCGCCGTCGTGCAGCCGCACCCGCGCGCCGTCCTTGACCTTCTTGAACACCTCGGCGCCGGTGTTGTCGATCAGCGTCACCCCGTTGAGGACCAGGACCTCGGGCCCGAGGTTGGGGTAGCGCCCGGAGATCGACGGCGAGGCGTTGACGACCGCGGTGACGCCGGCTTCCACGAGGGCGTCGGCGGTGATCCGGTCCAGGTCCAGCGCGTCGATGACGACGATGTCGCCCGGCGTGATTCGTCGGAGCAGTCTCTCGAGGTCGCGGTCCACACGGGCGGTGCCGACGATGCCCGGGCGTGAGGCATTACGAGATAGCAGGGCTGACATCTTCATGGGCCGATTCTGTCGAGGCGGGGCCCGGATCCGTCGGAGGCGCGCCGTAACACCAGCCTCACAAGTTGTCTTTTGTCACAGTTGCAACACGTCTTGATGTCGGAATTGGAGCGGCCGCTGGGGGGTTCTTCGGGCGGGGTTGGCGGCGCGATGAATCGCTGTAGGCAGATTGATATTAAAGTATTTAATTATTAATCTATATTGTGCCCAGCCGTTGCGCTGATACCGGCGCGAGAGGAGACCGCACGCCATGGCCGATGCTGACGGCACCCGTCCCCGTCATGCGGTGCTGACCGTATCCGAGGTGGTGCAGGAAACCGCGTCGGCGATCTCGCTCAAGTTCGACCGACCCTCATGCGGCGACTTCCGGTATCAGCCCGGCCAGTTCCTGACCTTTCGCATTCCCGGAGACGACCGCGGTTCGGTCGCCCGCTGCTATTCGTTGTCGAGCTCGCCGGCGACCGACGATCACCTGAAAGTGACGATCAAACGAATAGCCGGTGGGTACGGGTCGAACTGGTTCGCCGACAATGCCGTTGTCGGTTCTGAGTTCGAGGTGCTGCCGCCGGCGGGTGTTTTCACGCCGAAGAGTTACGACAACGATCTGCTCGCGTTCGCGGGAGGCAGTGGAATCACGCCGATCATGTCGATCGTCAAGTCGGTGCTCACCGAAGGCAAGGCCGGCATCACCGTCGTGTACGCCAACCGCGACGATCGCGACGTCATCTTCGCCCGCGAACTCGACGAGCTCTGTCGCGCCCATTGCGGCCGCTTGACCGTCATCCACTGGTTGGATTCCCTGCAGGGGCTGCCGACACCCGAACTGCTGACTCGGCTGGTTTCGCCACTCACCTACACCGACGTGTTCGTCTGCGGGCCCGCACCCTTCATGGCGGCGGTGCGAAATACGCTGACAGGGTTGAACTTCGATCAGAATCGTCTTCATACCGAAGTCTTCACCTCGCTGTCCAACGACCCGTTCGCGACCAACCTCAGTCCCGAATCGGCCGGCGCGGCGACGGCTCATGTGGAGATCGACGGCTTGACCCATGTCCTCGACTGGCCGCGCAATCGCTCCCTGGTCGACACGTTGGTCGACGCCGGCATCGAGGTGCCTTATGCCTGCCGCGAAGGGGAATGCGGCGCCTGCGTGTGCACGGTCACCGATGGGCAGGTGACCATGAACCGGGTCGACATCCTCGAAGCTGACGACGTGGCAGGTGGGCTTGCGCTGGGCTGCCAGGCCAGGCCCGCCTCCGACGAGGTTAGCGTCACCTTCGACTGATCAGCCCAGCAGATACATCGTCGCGAGCACTACGAGCAATATCCCGCAATAGGATTCGAAGACCGTGCGCAGTACCAGCGGCGCATCTCGAAGCTCCATGAAATACAGCCCGATCAACCGGATCTTGAACACCGCGACGGCGAGGATCACCAGGCTCGCAGACACGTGGTGGCCGGCGAAACCGTGCTCGGTGCCGAGCGCCCACGAGAAAACGGTCAGCACGGTGAGGGTGAGCCAAGCCGCCGAGGCCTTTGTGCGTACAAGGGTATTCATGTCACCGAACCAGGAAGAGAAGCGGAAAGATCACGATCCACAGGAGATCGACCATGTGCCAGAAACAACCGGCGCCTTCGAAGAAGGCGATATGCGACCGGCTCGGCTCCGGTTTTCGGGCGATCACGGCCAACACCAGCAGGACGATCAACCCCACGATGACGTGGGCCAGGTGCAGGCCGGTGAGCACGTAGTAGTACATGAAGAATTCATTGGTCGTCGGTGTGATGTCGGCGGCGACCTTTTCCCGGTACTCGAATGCCTTTATGACCACGAAGCAGGATCCGATGACGATCCCGGCGATGGTGAGCGGCAGAGCCAGCGGGCGTCGCATCGGGCTGCGGAGCGCCTGCAACGCGAACACGATCAACACCGAACTGCATAGCAGGACAAGGGTGTTGACGGCGCCGAGAGTCCTGTTCAGCACGTCTTGTGATTGCGTGAACAGTTCGGTGTTCTCACGTCGCCGCTGCAGATAGACGATGAACAACACGGTGAACACCGTGATGTCACCGAAGATCAGGACCCAGACCCCGGGCTCTCCGGGGATGTGCCCCCGGCTCAAGCGGCTGCGCGCGATCGGCGCTTCCCGGGCACTCAGCCGCTGGCCGGAGGCATCAGCATCGACTGCCATGTCTGCTCCTTTGCGTTCTGCGTCAGGTTGGCCTGCTTGTAGGTCTGTCCGTCGGGTCCGATGTAGACGCCCGTCGTCGGGTCGTATTCCGCGGCCGCGACGGGCGTTGGCCGAGGCGGACCGCTTGGGGGCGGCGGAGGTGTTTCCGGCAGCTGCGGAACGTCCTGGCCGGAGAGGGTGGCATTGGGATCGCCCTTCCAGTTGTTGCCGTCGTTGAGCGGCACGTATTGCTCACCGCTCTCGCACATCCTGACCGTCGGGGCGCGGGTCCCAGGGCGAATCAGGCATGGATAGTTGCGCGCCCCGCGCACGGCGGTGATCGGTGAGTCCTGCGGTATCCGGCAGTAGACGTCCCCGGCGGGCCGGTCCGGAGCGTCCTCGAAGGTCGGCGGGCGCTGTTGTTGTGCGGGCAGGAAGCCGGTGGTGCACGGTTGGGGCAGGTTCAGGTTCAGGTTGAAGTCGAGGTAGATGCCCTTGTAATCCTGCCTCGTGTCCCGGTTGGCCAGGGCAATGGCCTGCATGTTCGCCGTGCCCGCCGGCACCAGCACGAGGAGTTGTTCGAGGGCGGGTTGATAGGTGATCGCCACCTCGTTGACGGCGACCAGGTTGGCCAACAGCACGGGCAGTGTGGGCGCAAGGCGATCGACGAGTTGCCGTGCCTGCGCCGCAGCCGCAGGGCCGTTCTCGAGAAGCCCCGCGACCTGGGAGTCGTGGGATCGCATCTGGTCGGTGACGACGGCCAGGTTCGCGGCCCACGACCGGATGGCATCCGCCGATTCGGCCTGGGAGTCCAGAACCGGCTGGGATCGGTCGATGAGCGCGGTCAGCGGCTCGAGGTTCTTGCGGGCGTCGATCGCCAATGCCGTGGAACCCCTGACGATTCGGGCAATCTCCGGGCCCAATCCGCCTACCGCGGTGTAACTTTCGTCGACCAGAGTCTTCAGGTTGTCCCGCGGGATCGCTTCCAGGCCCCGGTTGGTTGCGTCGAGCAGCGAATTGATGTCCGGGGGTACCTTGGTACGGCTCAGCGGTATCACGTCACCGTCCTTCAACGGTGGCCCCGACCCGTTGCGGGGCAGCAGCGCGACATACTGTTCCCCCACCGCGGACTGGCTGTGCACCTCGGCATCCAGGTCCGATGGGATCGGCACGTCCGAGCGTAGGGAGACCACGGCCCGCACGCCGGTGTCGGTCAGCTGCACGCTTTGCACCCGGCCGACCTCGACGCCGCGGTAAGTGACGTTGCCGGTCGCGTACAACCCCGCGGCTTCGGGCAGTTCGATGGTCACGGTGTAGCGCCCGATGCCCAGCCAGGTCGCAGGCAACCTCATGTACGCGAACATCATCAGCGCGCCGGCCACCACCGCGATGGCGGTGAAGATGGCCAGCTGCATCTTGATCCGTGTCGTCAGATGCATGTCAGGGCCCCTGGTCCCAGCGGTAGGGAGCCACCAGCGGATTGCCGGCCGTGTACGGGCTGGGGAGCTGACCGATGGTGCGGCCCCACTGCAATTCCAGCTCGGTCAGGTCGCCTTCGAAGCGGGTGCCGGTGAACAGCGACGAGTCGATACGGTGCAGCGTCAGGTCGACGATGGCCGTGAGGTTCGCGTAATCGCCACGGACCCAGTTGCTGAGCGTCGACTTGGTCCATGGGAAGACGGACAGAAGGTCCAGCGAACGGGTCAGCGCGGGACCGGCATCGGCAAGCGACCGCAGCACAGGCCCGACATCGTGGAGTTCCCTGACCAGGTTCTCTTTGGTGTGATTGACCGAATCGGCGGTCAACGCACTGAACTTGCCGAACTCATCAAGGGCTTCGGTGAGGGCCTGACGGTTGTCGCTCAACACTCCAAGCGCCTCCGGCAACGTCTGTAACGCCCTGTCCAGCACCGGTTTTTGTGCGGCGAACTGACCCACCAGGCTGTTGAAGCTCTCGGTGGCCGCGATGATGTCTCCGGTCTGGCCGTCGAGGTGCCCGACGAACTCATCGAGCTGTTGGATGAGGCTGCGCAGCTCGTGCTCACGGCCGGCGAATGCCGTCGCGAAGGCCTTCGTGATGTCTTGGATCTGTCCGATCCCTCCGCCGTTGAGCAGCAGCGAGAGTGCCGCCAGGGTCTGCTCGGTCGTCGGGTACGCGCCACCGGCGGACAGCGGGATCACGGATCCCTCCCGCAGCTTTCCACGCGGTGGCGCATCGGTCGGTGGGGTGAGCTCGACATGCAGCGACCCCAGCAGGCTCGTCTGGCCAACGGTCGCGGTCACATTGGCCGGCAGCTCGACATCGCCGTTGAGTTTCATCGTGACGCGCGCATGCCAGCCCTCGCGTTCGATGTCGGTGACCGTACCCACATTGACATCGCCGAGCCGGACGCGTGAATTCTCCTCCAGATAGCCGACATCGGGTAGCTGGGCCGTCACCTCGAACGCGCCCGGACCACCGCCCTCGGTGCCGGGCATCGGCAGCGAATTCAGCCCGCGCCACCCACAGCTGGTGAGTTCGGTGGCCACCAGGATCGTCAATGCGCCTGCGGCGCATCGCTGCCACCATGTGCGTTTCACGATCCGACCTCCGACGGCGCCATGATCCCCGCCAGGCCGGCGGCGGGGTCCGTCGGTGCGGGCGGGACATAGTCGGGCCGGAGCCAGTCCTCGCTGTAGGTGATTTCGTTGGGGCGGGCCTGGGCGCCGACGAACAGGTTCATCCCCAGCGGCGGGAAGTTGTATTGCCGGTTCTTGACGATCGGTGCCAGGTATTGCACGCACAGCTTGGCGGACTGCTCGGCCCCCAGCCGGGAGGCCGCCTGGATCGCCCCGCACAAGAAGGTGATCGGGTTGGCGAAGTTGTTGACGACCAGGGCGCCACTCAGCGACGCCTGGGCGGGCTGAAAGATGTTGAGCAGGTTCTGAAACGCGTTCGGCGCCACATGCAGTGTCTGTTCGATGTCGTCGAGGCTGTCGTGGACGGCTTGCGATATCGACGCCAGTTTGTCGGTGGTGGTGCCCAACGCCTCGCGGTTGTCGGCAACGAAGTCCCGTACATCGGTGACCGCGACGTTGACGTCGCTGATGGCGCGGGCGACCTCTGCGGGATCGTTGGCCAACAGGGCCGTCACCCCGGCGAAGTTGCGGTTCAGTTGGCTGAGCAGGGCGGTGCTGTCCTGCAGCGCCGACACCAAGATCGACAGGTTCTTGACCGTGTCGAACATGTCGTTGCTGTGATCACCCAGCGCGGAGAACACCTGTGACACCTTGATCAAGGTGTCACGGAGCTCGGGGCCCTGCCCGCGCACGTTGTCGGCCGCGGTGTTGATGAATGCCCCCAGGGTGCTGACACCTCCGGGTTCGGTGGGCTGCAAGGTCTTGGTGAGCTCTTCGAGCTGCACCCTCAGGTCGTCCCACTCCACCGGAACAGCGGTGCGCTGCTGCGGAATCACCGCGCCGTCGGTGAGCGCAGGCCCACCGGTGTAGGCGGGGCTCAGCTGGATCGCCCGCGCTGTCACCAGTTGCGGAGACAGGATCGCCGCGGTGACGTCGGCAGGGATCCGGTAACGGTCCTTGACCCAGAACGACACCTTGACACGCTCGGGTTCCGGCTCGATCCGCTCGATCTCACCCACCGGCACTCCCAGCACAAGCACCTCGTCGCCCTCGAAGATGCCGTTGCTGTTCTCGAAGTAGGCGGTGATGTGCGTGCGCGCGGCCTGGGAGGCCGAGCGCGCGGCGACCACGACGCCGGCCACCATGAGCAGGACGAGCGTGAAGGCGGCCATCCTTCTGGCGTTTCGGCTGCCGATCACGGTCCCACCTCCCCGGGCGCGGGTGCGGGTGGCCCCGGCGGCGGCCCGCCAGGCGGTGGGGCCGGTGGCGGCGGGCGATACGGGTAGCGCGGGTCGTCGGGCTTACCCGTGATGGCATCGGGCAGCGTCAGATGCGGCTCGCCGCCCTGCCCAGTTCTCGGATACGGCACCGGTAGCGCCGGGGTGGCCCGCTGGCCGGTCGGCGGATCGATGCGCTCCGAGGGCAGCAGGACGTTCGGGTCAAGGCCCAAGTCCGAGAATGCCGCGTCGATGAAGGGTTGCACGAATTGACCGGGCAGCAGGTTGGCGATGTAGGCCTTGAAGAACGGACCTGACGCGACCGACTCCCCCAGCGACATCGCATATGAGTTGAGCAGCTCGATCGCTTTCTGAATGCGCTCTTTTCGGGTATCGACGATCGCCAGGACACCATTGAGCTTGTCCAGCGCGGGCCGCAGCTCGGTGCGGTTCTCCTCGATGAACCCGGACACCTGGCTCGCGAGGGCCGACAGGTTGTCTGCGATCTGATCCAGTGCGCGGCTTTGTGTTCGCAGCTCGGCCAGCAGCGCGTTGGTGTCGGCGACCAACTGCACCAACTGATCGCTGCGCTCGGCCAGCACCGCCGTCGCCCGGTTGGCGTTGGCCAACAGATTGCGCAATTGCTCATCTCTCCTGTTGAGGGATTCGGAGAACCGGGCGACCCCTTGCACGGCGACCCGGAGATCCGGTGGAGTGTCTGAGAACGTCTGTGCGAGAGTGGCCAACGCATCCGACACCGCGGTGGTGTCCAGATCGCTCACTGTGGTCGCCAAATCACCGAGTGCATCGGGCAATTGGTAGGGCGGCGTAGTGCGTTCTTCCGGAATCGGTCCGGTCAGCTGTTCCTCACCGCGGGGTGTGATCTCGAGAATCTTGGCGCCCAGCAGGCTCTTGGTCTTGATGGCCGCTTCGCTTCGCTCGCCCAGGTGCACGCCCTCGTCGACCTCGAACGAGATCAACACCCTCGCTCCCTCCAGCTCGATGCCCGACACCTCGCCCACCCGCAGACCGGCCACCTGCACCGGCGCACCCGATCGCAGCCCGCCGGCCTCGGCGAAGTACGCCGAATAGCTCTTGTCGTCATCGACGAACGGCAGCTTCTTGTATTGCAGGGCAAGCACAACCAGCGACGTGACGAGCGCGACGCCGACAGCGCCGATGAGCACGGGGTTACGTTCGGAGAAGGATTTCATTTCGGTGCGCACCGCCCGGTGGACTGGCCGGCGACCTTTACATACACCGGCTGGCCGCCCTTGCCGTTGAGCTTGAGCACCGCATCGCACAGATAGAAGGTGAAGAAGTCACCGTAGATACCCAGCCGGTTGAGGACCTGATACGAGTCGGGCAGCGTGTTGAGCAGTTCATCGAAGTACTCGTGGTCGGCGACGACGATGCCCGCAGTGCGATCCGTCTGTTCGACGGCTTCTCGAAACGGTGCCCGGGCCTGACCGAACAGGTCGGCGACCGTGCGGGCCGACTCGTTCGTATACGCCACCGCAGCCGCAATGTCCCCCCTGCGGGAGGCGAGTGCGCCCACCAACTCCGAAAGTGAATCGACGGCCTTGCCGAACTGGGCGGTCTGATCGCCCAGCGACCCCAGCACGGTGTTCAGGTTGTGGATCACCTGGCCGATCAGCTCATCGCGGTCGGCCAGCGTATTGGTCACCGCCGCCGCTTGGTTCAGGAAGGAACCGATGGCCGCACCTTGACCCTGAAACGCCGCGATCAGCTGGCTCGACAGGGCATTGACCTGTTCGGGTTCCAGCGCCCGGAACAGCGGCCGGAAGCCGCCGAGCAAGGTGTCCAGGTCCAGCGCGGGCTCGGTCCGCTCGACCGGAATGGTCTGGCCGGGACCGAGTTTGGTGAGGCCACCGGCTCCCTCTTCCAAAGCCATGTAACGGCCGCCGATCGGGTCCGCCCAGCGGATCACCGCCCTGGTGCCTTCGGTGAGCACGACCGATTCATCGGTGGAGAACTCGACGACGGCGATCGCCTCCCGGTTGATCGAGATGTTCTCGACCTTGCCCACCTCGACCCCGCCGATCCGCACGAAGTCTCCCCGCTCCAACCCGGTCACGTTGGTGAACTCGGCGTTGTAGGTCTCCTCTTTCTCAAATCGCATCTGCGCGAAGATCATCAGCATCAGGAAGCTGCCGACGAGACACACCGCGACGAACACGCCGAAGCCCCATGCGGCGCCCTTGAGGTTGTCTTTCACAGCGGTCTTCCTGATTCGCTCGGGGTCACGGTGACGACGGGGGCACGGCTTCGGATGAGACGTCCGTGGCGGGACGCGGTGGTGGTGCCGGCGGCACCCCTGGCCACAGCGGCGTGCCGTCATCGGCGTACAGGTCAGCCCCGTACGGCGGAGCGCCGGGATAAGGGACCGGGCCGATCGCGGGCCCCGGTATGCACTGGCGGATGCTCGGTGGTTCGGGCACGGCGCGTGTCACCGGGAAGAAGTTGACCCAGCACGGATGACCGATCCCGGGATTCGGCCGGAGGTCTATGCCTGTGCCCCAACCGCTGTTGGTGACCAGGTAGCGGACGGGGAAGTTCTTCGCCACGTCGGGCAGTGACCCACATCCCGGCCTGCCGCCGGGCCCGCCCTTGGCCGCCACGACCGGCAGATGATCCGGATAGCGATACGGATCGTCGCCCAGCAGCAGTCCGGCGTCGACCAACAGCGTGCGCCCGTTGCCGCCCAGCGCCGACCTTCCGCCGTTGTCCAGATAATTCTTGGCGCCGACCAACATGCAGGTGTATACGGGGTTGTACTTCATCAACAGGTCCGTCGTGGGCTCCAGTCCGTTGATCCCCGCTACCAAGTTCTCCTGGTTGGGGGCGATCAGCTTGATGCCGCTTCTGGAGAAGCCGGTCACGTTCAGCAGCAACGCATCCAGGTCAGAGGCGTGGTCGACGAGCGTGGCGCTGGTGGTCGAAGCGTTGTCGAGGGTGGTCAGGATGTCCTGTGCCGCCGAGGCATAGGCGTCGCTGAAGTCCTTGAACGAGCGCCAATCCCGCGCGACGGTGGTCATCCTGGGGTTGACGGCCAGCAGCACCTGATTGGCATCCGTTGTCGCCTGTCCGATTCGTTCGCCCTGCCCGCGGACTCCGTCGGCGATCGCGGTGAGCGTCGCGTTCAACTTCGTCACGTCGACCTGGTCCAGGATGGCCGACAGGTTCTGAAAGACGGTGTTGACCTCCGTGGCGACATTGCGTGACCGCAGCACCGCACCGGAGGAAAGGCGTTGCGGGCTAGGGTGCTCCGGATAGACGAGATCCACATATTTGGCGCCGAACGCGGTGGTGGCTCGGATCTGCGCCTCGACGTTCGCCGGAATGAAGCGGGCCTGATCGGGGAAGATGTGGAGCCTCAGGCTCACCGGTTGGGTGCCGCCGTCGATGGCGGCGACCCTGCCCACCTCCACGCCGCGCATCTTCACTTGGGCGCCAGATTCCATCACCAGGCCGGAACGGTCGGAGGTGAGTGTCACCGGGACGTAGGAGCGCAGCGTCCCTGAGAACAGCATCGAACAGACGACCACGATCGCCGCGATGACCGCGAAAAGGATGACCGCCCACCAGAACGGGTGTATCCGGGACCGTTGTCGTC
The DNA here is from genome assembly GCF_010725725.1 of Mycolicibacterium pulveris. Lineage (NCBI taxonomy): Bacteria > Bacillati > Actinomycetota > Actinomycetes > Mycobacteriales > Mycobacteriaceae > Mycobacterium > Mycolicibacterium pulveris. Next base: position 4,982,515 of record NZ_AP022599.1, read on the forward strand.
GTGTTGTCATGGCGTGTTATGCAGCGAGGTGGAAGTTGCCGTTTTGGCCGTATATGGCCAGGGACAGGAACAGCACCACGAATACGGCGCTGATCAGTGAGGTCCGAACCGCACGACCGACGGCGTCGCCGACTCCAGCGGGGCCGCCCGCCGCGGTGAATCCGTAGTAGGTGTGGATCAGCATGATGACGATGGAGATCGAAATCGCTTGGAAGAACGACCAGACGAGGTCCGTCGGGTTCAGGAACGTGTTGAAGTAGTGGTCGTAGACGCCGGTGGACTGTCCATAGACCGCGGTGGTGCCGAACCGGGCAGCCAGAAATCCCGTCATCATTGCCACGCAGTACAGCGGGACCACCACGATGACACCCGCCATGACCCGGCTCGAGGCCAGGTAGGCGACCGACCGCACCCCCATCACCTCCAGCGCATCGATCTCTTCGTTGATGCGCATGGCGCCCAGTTGGGCCGTGGCGCCGGCGCCGATGGTGGCGGCCAGACCGATACCGGCGACCACCGGTGCGATCACCCGGACGTTGAAATACGCGGCGGCGAACCCGGTGAGTGCCTCGACCCCGACGTCGGCGAACTGGTTGTAGCCCTGGATGGCGATCAACGCGCCCACCGACATGGTCAAGAACCCGACAATGACGGTGGTGCCGCCGATGACTGCCAGCGCGCCTGCGCCCATGCTCATTTGGGCGATCAGCCGGACGATCTCGGTCTTGTAATGGACGAAGGCGTCGCCGGTGGCTTTGATGGTTTGCGCGTAGAACTGGGCTTGCAGCCCGATGCGGGTCATGCCGACAAACCAGCCCCGGGCGAGGCGTTGTAGCCGCGGATACGGTGCGCGCGCAACCGTCATAGCGTCGCCTGAACGCCGACCGCGGTCACAGCGATGTTGATCGCGAACAGTGCAATGAAGGTATAGACGACGGTTTCGTTCACGGCGTTGCCGACGCCGGCGGGCCCGCCGCCCACGGAGATGCCTTTGTAGCAGGCGATCAAGCCCGCGCTCAGACCGAACAAGGCGGCCTTGATCATCGATATCACCACGTCTGTGGCCGAGGCGATCAAGGTCATGCCTGCCACGAACGAACCCGGTGTCACGTGCTGCACAAACACCGCGAACCCAAAGCTGCCCGCGAGACCGACCAACGAGACCACGGAGCCGAGGAGGGTCGCCACCAGCGTGGCGGCCAGCACCCGTGGCACCACGAGCGCCTGAATCGGGTTGATTCCCATGACGCGTAAGGCGTCGAGTTCGTCCCTGATGGTGCGCGCCCCCAGGTCTGCGCAGATGGCGGTGGCCCCGGCTCCGGCGACGACGAGAACGGTGACCACCGGGCCGATCTGGGTGACGGTCGCCCATGCAGCGCCGGTGCCCGAGAAATCCGCAGCGCCGAACTCCACGAGCAGGATGTTGAACGTGAAGACCGCGAGGACGGCGAACGGGATCGCCAACATCATCGTCGGCAACACCGACACCCGCGCGACGAACCACGACTGAAGCAGGAACTCACGCCAGGCGAACGGCTTGCGGGGAATCAGCACCAACGTGTCCATTGCCATCCCGAAGAAGCCGCCGAGCGCTCGCAACGGCTTGGCGAGTGGCGACGGCGACAACGGCGCCCGCGTCGGCGGCAGGTGGGGTTCGGTATCGCCTGCGGGACCGCGGGTGGTGCCGGCGGCCGTCAGCCCCTCTGGCGCACGGGAGGGCGGATCTTCGACTCGCACGGGAGGCGCGCCGGTGGAGTCCTCGGCGCTGAGTCCACGTACCAGATCCACACCTGCCTCCTCGCGTCGTAGCCTTTGCCAGCCACGCGGCGCAACTGTCCAATCGTCACACTCAACTGTTTGCTCAGCCGAGTGTCCGGCCCGTGGAACGCCGACCAATACAAACAGTTAAACATATATTTCTTATGGCTGTCTACCCGGCCCCGCGCATTGCGTCGGCAAACAATTTGCGCCGCCGTCAGCCGCGACGGGTACGCCCGGGAGCCGCCCTGATTTCACAGTGCTGGGCCGGAATGTCCCCGATTTTCGTTGCGCGGGAGTCTCTGAGCACAGCTATCTGGACAGCAGTGAGGTTGGGTCGGGGACCGGGGCAATACCGCGGCACGGAGGATGGGCTGGCCTCGGTCACGGCGTCGTAGTGGGCGGCAGACAGACTTTGCCAGTTGTCGCCAGTTGTCGTTGTCCTTGGCGCACGGAACGTTCAGGGAACGACACGCACTCGCATGCCGTCGAAGTTCGCTCCGGAATGCTCGGCGTCGCACAGGGCGGCACCGATCAAGTTTGCGCTGGCAGGTCGGCGCCGGTCAGGTCGGCCTCGCGGAGACCCCGGCCGGTGACGCCCGCTCCGCGCCTGCCCACTGCCGGTACGTGTCGACGATGTCGGCCCCCTCGCCCTGAGGCACAGGTACATAGACCATCCGGGCCGCGAGCTCCAATCCCCGGTCGACGGCGGCATGCACTTGCCGTTTCCGCTGATCCGCGCCGGCGCAGGTGGCTTCGACGGCCGCCCAGACCCGGCTGTTCCCCGCCGAGACCGGGCACACCGCGATCATCAGCGACCAGGCGTCGGTCATCACGACGACGGTCGCACCGGCGTGCACCTCGACGTCTACCGGTGCGCGCTCGGCGAACTCGTGATGCACGACGATGCGAGAGTCCGTGCGCGCCGTGACGTCTGACCGCGCCGGCCGTGCCTGAAGGAAAGCCCCGAGGGTGACCGGATCGACGAGATGCTCGACGATCAGCCGTGGGTCCGCGGCGACGTCGGTTCGGAGCACGAAATCGGTACCCGACAGCGGCAACTCGGGGGCGGGCAGGCCGGGTGCCGTCGTGTCTGCGTCACCCGGATGCCAGAGGTAGATGAGCCCGGCCCGCTCAGCCACCGACCAGATCCCGAGTCGGCGGCCCTTGTAGGGACGCCGATCGTAGGGCACGTCGGTGTTGGTTCCCTGGGGCGACCACGTCCAACCGTGGTAGAAGCACCGGACGTCTTCGCCGCACACCCGTCCGCCGTAGCCCAGGTGGTGGCCGAGATGGGCGCAGTACGCGTCAAGGGCGTGCGGTTCGCCGGACTCGCCGCGCCACAGCACCACCTCGTCGGAGTGCACCCGGATCGGCATCACCGCACCGTGCCCCAGCTCATCGGCCACCGCGACCGGCAACCAGCCATACACGGAGCCGTCGCGGATGCTCATGCCACCGCTCCTAACCATTCGCGCACCGAATCGGCGACTTGGCGCTCCTCGTCGCTGAGGACCAGCACGGGAACGCGCCGGATCAGGCCGGTGAGCTCGACCTGGCGTGCGATACAGCCGGACCAGTCGAGACCGTCGTCGCCACGACCGGCCCTACACGCACGGATCGCCACGCGATGCTCGTCGAGCGGGGTCACCGCGAACAGGACGCCCGCACCCGACGTCGTCTGGATCCACATCAGCCCAGGGCTCGTGGCGCGAACATCGAGCTTCTGTGCGGGCGCACCGCCGGAATCCGGATCCGACACCTGACAGCGCATATGGAGATCGCCGGGGGCTGTCGACACGACCTGGGGCATCGAGACGGTCACTCCTCCAAGGAGGTACCCCAGACTGTGTGCATCGCAAAGGTTTTCCAATGCGATCTGAACAGACCCCTCCCCTACCCAGGTCGGTTCGTCGGCGACGGGTGTCCACTGTTGCCCGCCATCGCCCAACGCGGGGGCCATGCTCTCGGTGGCACCGATGCCCACCAGAATCAGGCCGGCCTGTTCAGAAACCGGATAGCGCCGCAGGGGGCGAAGATCTCCGGCGGTGCCGTCGGAATCCCCTGGCGGCCAGATCTTCCCGTCGATACACGAACGCAGGCTGTCCCCGACGACCTCGGCTTCGGTCAACGGCAGGCCTCGGTCCGGCGTCACGGCGTCGGCGACGTGGGCCCGACCCCCTTGTCCGCGGTACACGACGAGGTTTCGCTCGCCGACACGTACCTGCTCGATGGTTCCCGGGGAAATGCGATCGGACCATTGCACGGCCCACCACCCCGTCGAGCACCTCTGCCGCGTCATGTTCAGCTCACCCTCCGTCGCGGCGCCACGCATCCGTGCATGCGCGCATCCCACAGACCGTCAAGGGTCGCCATATCCGCGGTCCGCAACGTATCGCGTAGTTTGTATTTCTCGACCCTGCCCACGGGATTACGAGGCAGGTCAGGCAGTATCCACACGTAGCGCGGCACCGCGAAATACGGCATGTTCGCCGCACAGTGGTGGAAAAACGCTTCGCAGTCGAACGTTTCATCACCTTTCACGGTGACGCAGGCGACCACCTCATCCTCGGTGACCTCGCTGGGAGCGGCGATCACCGCGACGTCGGCTACCGGCTCGTACTGCCTGGCGACCTGCTCGACCTCGAACGACGAGATGTTCTCGCCACGTCGCCGCAAGTAGTCCTTCTTGCGGTCGACGAAGTAGAAGTAGCCGTCATCGTCGAACTTTCCGAGGTCTCCCGTGTGCATCCAGCCGTTGCGCCAAACGCTCGCTGTCGCCTCAGGATTACGGTAGTAGCCCTCGAACATGACATGCGGTGCGTTCGGTCTGACCACCACTTCACCGACCTCGCCCACCGGAACCTCTGCGTCGTGTTCGTCGAACAGCTTGACGGTGAACAGTGGGTTCGGCTTGCCTGACGAGCCGGGCAACGCCGGGGCGCTGGCTGGGGCGATCGTCAACGGATAGGCCTCCGACTGCGCGTACAGCTGCAAGACCGTAAGGCCGAAGCGCTTCTCGAACGCCCGATGCACGGCGGGTGGCATCGGCGCGATCGTGGCCACCTGCACCGGGTTCTCCGCGTCATCCTCCTGCTCGGGCCGATTCCACAGCATCGTCGACATCGCACCGAGGAGCACGGTTTGGTCGGCCGCGAAATGGTGTACCCGCGACCAGAACTTGTTCGGTGAGAACCTGTTGTCCAGTGCGCCGGTGGCCGTTGCGGTCAATGGTCCCAGCACCACCAGGCTGATCGCCGCCAGATGAAACAGCGGGAAGGCGGCGTAGACGGTGGAGTCGGCGGTCGCGCCACGGAGGTCGAACACCTGTTTCGCCGACGCGCACAGATAGTTCTGGCTCATGGCCACGCCCTTGGACGGGCCGGTCGTTCCCGCCGTGAAGATGACCGCGGACACAGAGTCCCCGCGGGGATCGGGACCCGCAGGCAACTGTGTCGCCGGCGCGTACACCTCGGCCACCGGGTGTATGGAAACGCCCCGAATCTCGGGACCGGCGGCTGGCGGCGACGTTCCACCCGGCCGGGCGATGACGTGCGCCAAATCCGGCAATTTCGATGCCACGCATCCGATCTCATCGATCAGCGCAGCATCGGTCAGTACCACGCGGGCTTCCGCGGTGGCCAGCTGATGGCGCAGGAACTCACCGGTGTAGTCGACGTTGATCGGCGTGTACACCGCGCCCAGGAAGGCGCAACCGAACATCGTCGCCAGCAGGTCAGTGGAATTGTGTGCGAAGACGCCGACCGCATCACCTGGACGGATGCCCAACGAGTGCAGCCCGACGGCGGCCGAGACACCACGGTGATAGAGCTCCGAATACGTCAACGCCTCGTCGTCGATATGGAGCGCGATCTTGTCGGGAGCCTTTTCGGCACCTGTAGAAAGCACCGACCGCATCGTCGTCAGCTCGGGTGCACTCCACCGCGTCATCGGCCGATCTCCTCGGCATCGGGCCACCCCGACCCGACCAACCCGTACGGGCGCGAGTCGAGGTCGCCGCCGTCGAGGCTGGTGTAGATGTGTTTGATCTGGGTGTATTCGAGCATTCCCTCGAGCCCGTACTCCCTGCCGAACCCGCTGCGCTTGTAGCCTCCGAACGGTTGCGGTGCAAGCACTCCGTAATCGTTGATCCACACGGTGCCCGCCTGAACCAGCCTCGCCACCTCCCGCGCCTGAACCATGGGTCCCCAGACGGCGGCCCCGAGGCCGTAGTCAGTACCGTTGGCCAGCGCTACGGCCTCCTCGACGGTGGAATAGCGCAGCACCGCGAGCACCGGGCCGAACACTTCTTCCCGCGCGATCTCCATCTCCGGCCGGATGTCAGCGAGAACCGTTGGCAGGTAGTAGAAGCCGTCGGCATCGACCTCGGCGCGCCGGCCCCCGACCACGACTTTGGCGCCCTGCTCGACCGCCCGCTGCACCATGCCGTCGACCCGGTCGAGCTGCTGATCGGAGATCAGCGGCCCGACATCGGTCGCGTAGTCCTCGGCGGGGCCCAGCACCAACGCCTCAGTGCGTTCCCGCAGGAGTTCGAGAGCATCCGCATAACTGGTGTCGGGGACCAGAAACCGGGTCGTTGCCACGCACGCCTGTCCGGCGTGCATGAACGCGGCGAACAGCGCGGCGCGGGCGGCGAGTTCGACATCGCCGCCGGGCAACAGGATGCTGGGTGATTTCCCGCCCAGCTCGAGCGTCAACCGCTTCACGGTCGGCGCAGCCGAGGCCATCACCCTGCTGCCGACGGCGGTGCTGCCGGTGAACGTGACATGGTCGACGTCAGGATGCTCGACCAGTGCCTCACCGGCCACGACGTCGCCGTGTACCAGGTTGATCACGCCGTGCGGAACCCCCGCTGATTCGCAGGCACGGATGAACTCGATGCTCGCCAGCGGGGTCAGCGGCGAGGACTTGATCACCACCGAGTTACCCATCAAGATCGGCGGCACCGACTTCCAAATGGTCATGAACAGCGGGAAATTGAACGGGACGAATCCGGCACACACGCCGACCGGTTCTCGGCGCACTTCGCTCTGACCGACGCTTGGAGCGCTGGTGATCGGTGTGGCGCGAACGTCATCGATGAGCCCGGCCCACTCAGCCATCTCCCGGATCATCCCGATCGGAGTCGCGGTCTGCATCATCCCCGACAACCGAACCGGGCAGCCCGCCTCCTTCGGGATGATCTCATCGAAGAGGCTCATGCGCTGCTCGAGTTCGACGGCAAGCCGCACGATCACCGCACGCCGTTCCTCGGCGGGAAGGTGGCGCCAGGTGCCCTCGTCGAAGGCCTGCCGCGCGGCTCGGACGGCGCTGTCGACGACTGCGGCAGTGCTGTCTGGGACACGTGCGATGGCGACGTCGTGCGAGGGATCGGTGACGGTGATCCACCGGTCGGATCCGCCGTCGACCCACTCGCCGTCGATGTAGTTCAGTTCTGTTGGGACAGCCATGTGGTTGCTTTCAATCCAGCTCAGTCGAGGGGGATCTGGCTCATTTTTTCGATTACGTACTTGAAGGCGTTCATGTTCTTCAGCAGCGTGGCCATCTTTCCCTTGACCTTCAGCTGTCCCCGGGTCAGCGCCACGGTCGGGTCGATGGTGTTCGTCAGTACGCCCCGCCATACGTCGGCGGATCCGGCGATGACGAAATCGGCCTCGATCTCACCGCGCGAATCCAGCTCGTGCACGTCGGTGACACGGCCGGATTCGAAGCGTGTGTAGAACGCCTTGTCGACCGGCTCGCCGTAGTCGAACACCATCGAGTAGGAGATCTTGGTGCCGCGCTTGTTGATCCATTCGTCGTCGTCGTTGAGGACCTTTCCCATCTCCTCGTAGACCTCGACCGTTCCGAACTTCGCCATCGGGGGTTTCCTTCCTTGACGGGTATCAAATCGACTTCAGGCGACCAGTGAATATCCACCGTCTACGACAACAATTTGTCCTGTGACACAGTTGAAGTCAGGACCGGCGAGGGCGGCGATCACCCGGGCGATGTCGCTGGGACGGGCCAATCGGCGGTTGAGTGGCGTGCGTTTCGCGGTCGCGGCGAGGAACTGCACGACGTCTGGGGCATCGGGTCGATGGGCGGGATCATCGATGAGACACGGTGACACCGCGTTGACGCGTATACCGGAGCGACCGAACTCGACCGCAAGGTAGCGGACGGTCGATTCGAGCGCCGCCTTGGCCGGCCCGAGCGCTCCGTAGTAACCCGCGTACCTCTCGGCGCCGAGGCTGCTCACGGCCACGATCGATCCGTGCGATTCCGCCAGATGCCTTCTTGCGGCGATCGCCACCCGGCGAAACCCGTGGGTCACCACGTCGAAGCATCGCTCGACGTCAGCGTCGCTCACGTCGGAGAGTCGGCCCAGCACCAACGGCACCGCCGTCACCACGATCGTGTCAAGCCCGCCCAGCGCGTCGGCGGCCTCGTCGACCATACGTGCACCGTCACAGGCGATGTCGCCCTGCACCAGAACGCTGCGCACCTGCGGCCCGAGTTCGCCGGCGACCTCTTTGGCCTCGCGGTGCCCGGTGTGGAACGTGAGCGCGAGATCATGTCCCCGAGACGCCAGTTCCAGAGCGGTTGCCTTCCCGACACCCCGGCTGCCACCGATGATCAACGTGCGCGGCCGCATTGTCACCGACATTCCAGGTGCATCTCGGTGACACCGCGTACGGCCGAGAGATGGTGGACGACAGATGTCCCGGGCTTGATCCCGAACTCCGGGAAGCGCTCGAGCCACTGCTGAATTGCGATTCTCAGCTCGGCGCGCGCCAGGAAGGCGCCGAGGCAGCGGTGTGGCCCTGCGCCGAATGCGATGTGGCGGTTCGGGGAACGTTGGAAGTCGATGGACATCGGGTTCTCGAACTCGTCGGCGTCGCGGCAGGACGAGCCCATCAGCAGGAGTACCCGATCATCCTTTTTCATCTGCACGCCGCGGATCTCAACGTCGCGGGTGAGGCGTCGCCCGGGCAGTACCGGGGCGAACCACCGCAGCAGCTCCTCGACCGCCGTTTCGATGCGCTCCGGATGCTCGATCAACTCCCTGCGATAGCCCGGGTTCTTGGCGAGGAACTCGATACTCAACCCCAAGACGCCCTGCACGGTGTCGAGCCCCGCCAGCAGCACGATGAAGATGAAGTCCAGGATCTCGAACTGGGTCAGCGGGCGCTCACCGCCGAACGAGGCGGAGCGCAGCCAGTCGATGAAGTCGGCATCGTCACCTGACTTGGGGGGGCCGAGCTCCTCTCGCCGGTCGAGTTCCTCGGCGAAGTAGCCGACCAGCTCGTAGCCGGTCTCCTCCTTGATCCGCAGTGACTCCTCGGGATCCGGGGAGGGCTCGCGCATCAGCTTTTCCGTCCACTCCAGGAACTTCGGCGCGTCCGCAATCGGCCACCCCATCATGTCCAGGAAGATCCGGGTGGGAAGAACGTGCGCGAACTCGGCCACGAATTCGCATTCGCCGCGTTCGGCGATCTTGTCGATGAGCTCGTTGGTGTGCTGCAGGATCTTTTCTTCGAGCGGGCGCAACCGGGCGACCGTGAACAGGGGTTGCAGGATCTTGCGATATTTGGCGTGGTCGGGCCCGTCGGTCTCCACCGGGATGACGGGGCGTTCACTTCCAATACCGTTGGGCGGTATCGGGTTCGGATACGATGAGAAGAGTTCGGTGTCCTGGTAGGCGCGGAGCACGTCGTCGTACTTCGAGAGCATCCAGAAGCCGCCATACTGTTCGCTGTGCGCGACCGGACACTTCTCCCGCATCCGGTCGAAGACCGGATTGGCGTCTTCTTGGTACTCGGGGCAACCGTAATGGAATTGCGAGATTTCGGGGTCGTCGGCACCGACATCGACGTAGGTCACAGCTCCTCCTCCAGATTGATGGCGCGCTCTGGGCAGTTCTCCTCGGCTCGTCGAGCCGCTGCGATGTCCGAGGGAGTCGGGTCAAGGACAACGGAGTAGCCGTCGTCGTCGATGTCGAAGATGGCCGGAGCATGGATCAGGCAGACGGCGTGCCCGGCACAGCGTGTCCGATCCACGCTGACCCGCACCCGCCGATCGCTTCGCTGCGCCGAATCCGCGGACATCAGTTCAGGCTCGTCATTCCGGCGTCGATGGGCATCGTGATTCCCGTGACGTAACGGCCTTCGTCGGACACCAAGAACAGCACCGCGCGGCTGACGTCGACGTCTTCGATGGCAAAGACGGGCAGCGAGTTCACCATGTGTTCGGCGATGTCGGGGTTGGCTTCGATGAACTCGGGGAAGAAGTCGTTGGTGATCATCGGGGTCGCCACCCCGGTGGGGTGCACGGTGTTGACCCGAATGTTGTGCTTGCCCAGGGCGTTCGCGTAGGCCTTCATCAGCCCGACCACACCGAATTTCGCGGCGAAGTAGCCGTCGGTGCCGCCGCCCATGTCGGTCGGTTGCGCACGCAGGCCCGCGGCCGAACTGGTGATCACGATGGCGCCGCCGCGTTCTCCGGAGATGAGGTGAGGCACGGTGACCTGCAGCGTGTTCCACACCCCGGTGAGCATGATGTCGACCGAGTCCCGAAACGCCTCACGAGAGTTGTCGAAGGGGGGCAGCCCGTGCGCCATGATCCCGGCGTTGGCCAACACGATGTCCAGTCGTCCGAGCTCGCGCACGCCGTCGTCCACGGCCGACTTGAGCGCGTCGAAATCCCGGACGTCGGCGACCGTGGCGATGATCCGTCGCCCGGTGTCCTCGACCAGCTTCACCGTCTCGGCGAGGTCGTCGGGAGTCGCCATCGGGTAGTTGACGGTGGGCAGCTGACGGCACAGGTCGATGCCGATGATGTCGGCGCCCTCCTCCGCCAGTGCCACCGCATGCGAACGGCCCTGGCCTCGGGCAACGCCGGTGATGAAGGCCACTTTGCCGTCGAGTTTGCCCATCTTCGTTCCTCATCGAGAGGGTCCCGCGGACCGCGCGAAATAGTTTAAACAGCTATACGATTAGCAAAATACATTCCGGTGTCATCCGTGTCCAGACCCAATCGGGCATCAGTCCCGAGATAAGTCCCGAGCCACCCGCCGCGCCTGTCATCGCCGGAATGCGCTCAACCCACCGTGGCGGGCGTCTGCGTCTCCGTCTGAGCCGGGTCCGGGTAGAACTGCTTCGCCCACTTCCTGAACGCGATGTACTGGCGCTCCTGACTGCGGAACCCCGGACGCTCCAGATACGCCTGGTTCTCCCAGATCGTGCGGTCGACGTTGGGGCCCAGCACTTCCGCGTGCTGGGCCTTGATCAAGGCCATCGCCACCTTGTCGGGGACGTCACCGGTGTCCCCCGGCGCGCGTTGGACCCACGCCGACAGGCGCACGTCCATACGTTCGCGGTCGATCGGCGTCGGACACAGGATGTGAATGAACTTGCGCAAGCTGTGCATTCGCGTACGCATCACCCCGAAGCCGTAAGCCTTGTTGCCGAACTCCGCGTCGACCGGGCCCCGCGGGCTGCTGAACTGCCCCCGGTATCCGACCACCAGCACCGGGCCGTCGTCGTCCCACTGCGTGATCGTCGGAATGTCCAGCCAGCGATGCGCGTAGTGCACGTGGACCACATCGGCGATGTTCTCTGCCATGATCTGCGGTTGGCACGCCATCGGATCCAGCACGGCACCATGCGGCCAGGCCGGATAGAAATCCGGGGACACCGCCTCGGGCTCGACCTCGATCTCCCAGGCCGGCGGCCGACCCAGCTCGTCGTACCACAGCAGGACCAGGCCCATCACCTCACGGGTTTCGTAGACGCGTAACACGTTGTCCCCTTCGATGCGGGTGCCGTCGGGCGTCAGCGCTGATCCGTCGGGCTGCCACAACCATCCGTCGACCACGCATTCGAGCGCTTCTCCGACCACCCGGCTGGCGCGGCCGAGATCGACGCCACGGCGCTTCTCGCGGGCATCCATCGCATGGACTCGGCCCGACGCGCCGCGCCACACCACCAGGTCACGGCACCAGTAATGGCGTGCGACGACGTCGCCGACGGCGATTTCGGGTGACCAGGCAACCTGAAACCAACCGGTCGGGAAGACGGTTTGGGTCCATCCGGCGATCGCGCCCTGTCTCATCTGCACCACCTCATGGATTTGCGGACATCGTGGCCCGTCCGGCTCGACGACTGCCGTCGCTTCTCGAGAACGTCGTCAGCGTACGCTCATCAAAGGCAAATCATCAATCTAATTCAGTGGATTCACCACCGCCGCCCATGTCGCCCGGCGGCCGGCTGTTGACAGGACCACGGTCCATACTTTCAAATCAGATAAATATTTTAGGAATCGGCCTTCGATCGAGGTGATGAGTGGTGCCGGAAAGCGGGCGGTGGCCGTGACGTGTGCGGTCGTGGGCATCGGTCGCACCGAGTTCAGCCGCAACTCGGGCCGGACTCCGCAGGCCATGGCGGTTGAAGCCTGCCGATCCGCGATAGCGGACGCGGGCCTGACGGTTGCCGACGTCGACGGGTGGGCCTCATATCAGTTCAACGACTCTGCGATGTCCGGTGACGTCGCCTGGGCGGCCGGACGGGATGAGATCGAGTGGGCGCCGACCCTGCTCGGCGGCGGAGACATGGCCGCGCAGGTGGTGATGGATGCCGTCGCGGCGATCGAGTCCCGACGTTGCCGCGCAGTGGTGGTTTTCCGCTCGCTCAACGGCCGTTCGGGATACCGGTTCGGCACCATGTCGGCACCGATGGAGGTGGGCGGTAAGGCGCAATTCGACGCGCCCGCCGCCTATCTCGTGCCTCCGCAATACCTCGCAACCTGGGCGCGGCGATACCAGGCCGAGTACCACAGCACCGAGGAGGACCTGGCCCAGGTCGCGGTCACCCAGCGGCGGCATGCGCAGCGCAATCCCCATGCGGCCCTACGGACTCCGCTGACAGTAGACGACTACCTGAGCAGTCGGTGGATCTGCGAGCCGTTCCGGGTCAACGATTGCGCCTACGAGGTCGACGGGGCGGTGGCGATCCTGATCACCTCTGCGGCAGTGGCGGCCGACACCGCGCACCGCCCGGTCTACTACCGCGGGGGCGCGGGTTCGATCAGCGGCTCGGGGTGGTTGGCCTGGCCCGACATGACCGAGATGTACTCCCGGTGGGCGGGCCCGCGGCTGTGGGCGCGAACCGGGTTCACACCGGCCGATATCGACGTCGCCCTGATGTACGACTGCTTCACCTACACCGTGCTGGCCACGCTCGAAGACTATGGGTTCTGCGGCAAAGGCGAAGCCGGAGCGTATCTGGCGGCCGGACGCGGCACCTACGGCGGTGACGTCGTGGTCAACCCGCACGGTGGCCTCCTGTCGGAGGGGTACCTGCACGGAATGAACCATCACTTCGAGGCCGTGGCCCAGCTGCGAGGGGACGCCGGAGAGCGCCAGGTCGACGCTGCCGGCGTTGCGCTGGTCACCGCGGGGGCCGGGCCGTTCGGCGGCGCGGTCATCTACGGAACCGAAGCGCCATGATCCAAGACGCCTGGCCACGGCCCCTTCCCGATGCGGAGACCGAGGGTTACTGGAACGCCATCTCGGCGGGTCACCTAGCGATATGCCGCTGCCTGCGGTGCCGGACGTTCGTACATCCGCCGCTGGAACGGTGTCGAATGTGTGCCGGGCCCGTCGAGTTCACCGAGGTTTCCGGCGCGGGCACCTTGTACAGCTGGATCACGGTGAATCGTCAGTCGGTTCCCGGCCCGGCCGTGCCGTACCAGGTGGGCATCGTCGAACTCGACGTCCAGCCCGGCGTTCGGCTGGCCGGCATCATCTGCGATGAGGGCCACCACCCGTTGGAGATGGGGATGGTCGTCGACGTCGAGGTGCGACGGGTTCCCGGTGGCAGTCTCGTGGCGCCGGCGATCGTCCCGAGGTCGTAGGACCCCTACAGAATGTCGAGCACTCTCGACCGGCCCAGGCTGCCCAGCGCGTACAGCGCACCGTCGGCGAGGTGACGGCGCCAAAGGCCTTCTGCGCCACTGACATCCCCAGCCTCGATCATGTCGATGAGCAGACCGTGAACCTCCATGGTGACGTCACCGAAATGCTGCCACTCGGGGTCTTGGCCGTCTGTGCGTGCGCGCGAGGAGTAATCCTTGTCGATGATCTGGTTGACGATCTGATGCAGCAGGATCAACGTCTCGTTGCCGCTGAGCTCTACCAGGTCGGCGTGAAATGCCACGTGGACGGCCACCTGCCGGTCCGGATCCGTGCCAGCCTCCTCGGCCTCCTTGATCCGCCGGCGCAGGCGCTCGATGTCAGCCTGGGTATGGGTGCGGGCCAGCCCGGCGGCGCACGGAACCTCGAGAACGGCGCGCACATCGTATACGTCAGCGGCCGGAGTTCCCTTGTACTGCAACAAGAGACCGGCGTATCGCGCCGCCACCTCGGCCGTCGGGGGTTGGACACGGGCGCCGCCGTGTACGCCGCGCTGAACCACGAGGAGGCCTTCGGCCTCCAGCACCCGGAAGGCCTCCCGAAGCGTTGGCCGCGATACGCCGAACTCGGTCATCAACGTGGACTCCGGCGGAAGCATCGCGCCGGCGGGCAGCTCGCCGCGGACGATCTGCTCCTTGATCGCGTTGGCCACGAGCTCGGCCATCTTCGGGAGGCGGACACGACGGTTGGCGGCGGATGGTTGGGCTTGTCCGTCGTCTGTTGCGGCGCGAGTCACTACATCCTCCGTACCTGCCCGGCCGCCCGTCGGCATCAGACATTTCATAGCGATTATTTAGCTATATCATGCCACATCAGGTCGTCGGCGCCGCTACCTGCGGCTCCGGCGTCGCGAAAATGATGCGAACGATCAGCTCGACGACTGCGGCCGGCTTGTCGGAGCCCTCGATTTCGACCGTATGGCGCACGGTGAGGTCGGCGGTGCCCTCCGCGGCCGTGGCGACATCGAGAAGATGGGACCGGGCCCGGATTCGGCTGCCTGCGACGACCGGCGCCAGGAAGCGCACCTTGTTCATGCCGTAGTTGATGCCCATCTTGCGGTTCGTGACGACGTAGTTCTCCTTGCACAGTGCGGGAATCAAGGCAAGGGTGAGAAAGCCGTGGGCAATCGTTGTGCCGTAAGGACTTTCGGCTTGTGCTCGGCGAGCATCCACATGGATCCACTGTTCGTCCTCGGTCACGGCGGCGAATTCGTCGATGCGCTGCTGTGTCACTTCCTTCCACGAGCTCACGCCCAGTTCCTGGCCGATCGATGCCACGGCGTCTTCTATGGAACTGATCACCTTCACGCCTGATCCCTTTCGCGGTCGCAAAATTCCGGCGAGGTGGCCTTCGCGCACCCACTGCGAGATAAATCATATATATAGTTATATGCTTAGCCGGGCTGCTGAACGGTGGCCCTTGTCTCTGACCGTCGCCGAGGAGCAAGTGGGATGACCGTGCCGTCATCAACCGAACGCCGCGAGCTGGCGAACGCGGTCCGCTCGGCATGCGAGCGGTTGGCGTCGGAAGAACGAGTTCGCGAAGTGGCCTTCGAGCTCGATGGGCGCGCACGTGGCTTCGACACCACGCTGTGGAAGGTGTTGTGCGATCAGATCGGTGTGGCGACGATCGCGCTTCCGGAGGCATGCGGCGGGTCCGGCTACGGCGTGACAGCGCTCGGAATCGTCGCACACGAGCTGGGTCGGGTGCTCGCACCGGTCCCTCTGGTCGCCTCGGCGGTCCTCGCAAGCGGTCTCCTGCTGGACGCGGGCGCATCCGCCGACCTGCTGACCGGACTTTCCGACGGTTCGCGCACGGCCGCGGCCGTCCTGGCCGGCGACGGCGGCCTCTGGGCCACGGCTGCCGTTGCACTGCGGGCCGAGCGTACCGGTGACACCTGGGCGGTCACCGGGTCGGCGCGCCACGTACTCAACGGGGTTGCCGCCGACATGCTCGTCGTGGCCGCGAGAGCGGAGGGCGAGCTCAAGCTGTTCTTGATCGAAACCGCGGCGCCGGGAGTGGCGATCGAGGTAGAGCGCGTTCTCGATGCGACGCGTCCGATGGCCGGAATCAGCCTGGATCAAGCGCCCGCCGGGCTTCTGCACCCCCGTGGCCGGGTCGAGGGGCTCATCGAACGCCACGTCCGGCGCGCGCTGGCGGTGCTGTCGGCGGAACAGGTCGGTGCCTGTGAGCGCATCCTCGAGATTGCCACGGATTACGCGTGCACCCGCGAACAGTTCGGACGGCCGATCGGCAGTTTCCAAGCGGTCAAGCACCGGTGCGCCGACATGCTCGTGAGCCTCGAGTGGGCACGCTCGGCGTCTCAATCGGCGTTACGGGCACTCGACGACGACACCCCGGAGGCCAATTGGTTGCCGTCACTGGCCAAGGCGGTGTGCTCGGAAGCCCTGCGTGATGCCGCTCATTCGAATCTTCAGATCCACGGTGGTATCGGCTACACATGGGAGAGCTCGGCCGGGCTCTACCTGAAACGGGCCAGGACCGATGAAGTGCTCTTCGGTCGCCCTGCCCAGCATTGGGATCTGTTGGGGGCCGAGGTCATTGGGGCCAGTACGCGGGTGTAGCGGCGGCACAGGAACCGAAGCTTGCCCGACCGGCGAACGGCAAGCTAAGCTTAAATAGCTAAATATTTATCTCTCTACGGGAGGCGGGTGCGGTGCCAACAGCGGGGCGCGGCGCAACCGCGCAGATCTCGGTGGAGGACGGTGCGCAGCTGCGCGAAGAGGTGCACCGCTTCCTCGAATCGGCGCCCCGGCCGGCCGGGTTGCGGGACTACGGCGCCACGCCGACCGTCGAGGATGTCGAAGCCGGCCGCAAGTGGCATCGCTATCTGGCCGAACACGGCTACACCTGCCTGCACTGGCCACGTGAATACGGCGGGGCCGAGGCATCGGTGTTGTTTCAGGGGATTTTCGCCGAAGAGTGTGCGCGAGCCGGGGTCCCGCGACAGCTCAACATCACCAGCGTCGACCTTGTCGGCCCGGTCTTGATCGAGTTCGGGACAGCGCAGCAACGGCGGCGCTTCCTTGAACCGATCCGGCTCGGTGACGAGATTTGGTCGCAGCTCTTCTCCGAACCCGGTGCCGGCTCGGACCTCGCGGCGCTGCGCACCAGAGCCGAACGCACCTCGCGGGGCTGGCGGGTCGATGGCCAAAAAGTCTGGAGTTCCGCCGCCGCCGTCGCCGACTACGGGCTGTTGCTGGCACGTACCGGACCGCGCAAACACCTCGACCTCTCCATGTTCGCGGTGCCCATGGACGCCCCCGGCATCTCCGTGCGTCCGCTGGTGCAGATCGACGCCGAAAGCAAGTTCAACGAAGTGTTCCTCGAGGGTGTCGAGCTCGGATCAGACGCCCTCATCGGTGAAGTCGGTCAGGGCTGGGAGATCGCGCTGGTGGCGCTCGGCCGGGAACGGCTGACGCTTGGTGCGCAGGCGGTTTCGATGTTTCGGTTCCACGAAGAGTTGCTCGACGCCGCGCGTGCGCATGGCACGCTCGACCCGGCGCTCTCGCGGTCCATGACCAGGCTCTGGGCTCGGCTGTGGCTGCTCCGGTCCACGTGGCAGCGCGCGATCGACGACGGCAATCTGACCTCACCGGCGTTCTCGGTGCTCAAGCTGATGACATCGGAGACCGATCGAGACCTCGGGGATATGGCGACCGACGTGCTCGGAGTGGATGCCTGTGTCGATCCCGTCGACGACGACCTGGTCAAACACATGCTCGTCGGCCGGGCACAGACGATTCTCGGCGGTACAAGCGAAATCCAGCGCAACATCCTCGGCGAGCGTGTCCTCGGATTACCCAAAGAGCCGCAGTGAGTTCCGCACTGGTAGCCAGATTGTCGAGCCGGCTTCGCCCGGGCAGCACTGTCGCGCTGGGTGACGGTGCCGGTGCGTTGCGCCGGCTGACCGACGGGACCTCGGTGGGAGCTGCCATCAGCGCCGCTGCACGTGCCGTCGGTTCGGTGCGGTTGCTGCTCGGCTGGATGCCCCGCGCGCCCGAGGGTATCGAGCCCGACGCCTTCAGCGAAGTGATCGCCCTGATGCCGGGCTGGGGATTGCGCGCCGTGATGCGTTGCCCCAACGCGCGATTCGTCCCCAGCAGCGTGGCCGGCTGGCCGGCACTGCTCCGTGGTCCCCTGCGGCCTGCCGTACTCGTCACCCGCCTCGTGCGCGGGGGCCGAGGACTGCAGTTCGGCGCGGAAGTGTCCTACCAGCGCACACTCGTCGACGCAGGCGTGGAAGTTCTGGGGGTAATCGATGACACGGCACCACGAGCCAGCGCGCTGCCGCCGATCGACGACGAACAGGTCCGTGTCGTCGGTTACTGCGATGACGGCCCCGCCGAGCTGTCCGGTAAGGCACCCGACTCCACCGATGACGCGCTAGCCGATGCGGTGCTCAAGTTCATCCCTGCCGGCGCCCGACTTCAGTATGGACCCGGTTCGGTGGGTACGGCGTTGCTGCGCCGAGCACAGGTGCCGCTACGAATCGATACCGGCATGCTCACCGACGCGGTGGTCGACCTGGATCGTCGCGGATTGCTGGAAGGCACGCCGTCGGCCACGTACCTGGCGGGAACCGACAAACTGTACCGCTGGGCGGATGACCGCGCGATACTGCGAGGAATCGAATTCACCCACGACCAAACCCGGTTGGCCCACGACGACGGGCCGTTCATAGCCGTGAACACCGCCGTTGAGATCGATCCCGTAGGTCAGGTCAACGTCGAAGGGATCGGCGCCGACGTCATCGGCGGTATCGGAGGGCACCCCGACTTCTGCGCCGCGGCCCGCATCAGCCATGGCGGCCTGTCGATCATCGCCGTTCGGTCCGCGACCGGGCGGGCTCCGCTCGTGCCGGAACTCAGCAGACCGGTGTCCACCTCTGCCCACACGATCGATCTCATCGTCACCGAATCCGGCCACGTCGACCTGCGCACCGCGGACTGGTCGGAGCGCCGCAAGCTGGTCGCCGACTTGTTCTCTACCGCAAGGAGTCACATCAATGCCGGCACTTGACGGCCGTGTAGTACTAGTTACCGGAGGCGGGCGAGGAATCGGCCGATCTCACTGCCTCGCGTTGGCCGCGGAGGGTGCGGCCGTGGTGGTGAACGACCCCGGTGTCGGGAAGGACGGCAGCGGCGGGGACGCCGGACCCGCCGCCGACGTCGTGGCCGAGATCGAGGAGGCCGGCGGAAAGGCGCTGGCCCACAACGGTTCGGTGACATCATGGAACGATGTAGCCGACATGGTCGACGCGGCCGTCTCGACCTTCGGCACCCTGACCGGGGTGGTGAACAACGCGGGCATCGTCCGCGATGCGATGTTGACCAATGCCAGCGAAGCCGACTGGGACGCCGTGATCGACGTGCATCTGAAGGGTACGTTCGCCGTGACCAAACACGCGGGGACCTACTGGCGGTCACAAATGAAGGCAGGCAGGCCGATCGACGCCCATATCGTGAACACGGTTTCCGGCGCCGGGCTTTGGGGCAATGTCGGTCAGGCCGCCTATGGCGCGGCCAAAGCCGCGATCGCCAACCTCACCGTCGTCTCCGCGCTGGAGATGCGCCGCTACGGCGTTTCGGTCAATGCCATCTCACCGCTGGCAACCACCAGAATCAGCGAAGGGTATTTCGGCGGCCGGACCGACGATTCCGCGCTGGACCCCCGACGAAGCTCTGCAGTGGTCGCCTGGTTGCAGTCCGGCGAGTCGTCCTGGTTGACGGGGCAGATACTGCGGATCAACGGCCACCGACTCAGCCGGATTGACGGATTCACCGAAGCCGCTACCAGTTATACCGCTAAAAACGGTGTGCACCTTGAGTTTTCGGAGGTCGGCCGAGCAGTCAGCTGGATTTGGGGCACCTCGCCGCGAGGCCTGACGGATACGGCCGGCTGATTTCCTGGACGGAGGTTCGATGTCCCCGATCACACCTGAGTGCGCACATCGGTACGTAACCGATGTCGCCTTCTATGAGCAGGGGTTGCGACAGTACCTTGCCGATCTGGACTGGGCACAGGACTGGAGAAGCGCGGCGTTCGACTGTACGGAAGACGCGATGGCGCACGACGCCGACATCCTGGGCAGGCTGTACGAGGCCGGCTGGAACCGGTTCGGCTGGCCCGCCGCGGCGGGGGGCCTCGGCGGAAACGAAATCCATCGAGCGGTCTTCTACCAAGAGCTTTCGCAAGCGCAACTGCCTGTGCCTGCACAACTGTGGACGCTCGAGACATTGGGGCCGACCCTGTTGAAGTTCGCCCCAGATGTCGGCGCCGAGTACCTCCCCCGCTACCTCGGTGGCCTCGAGTGGTGGGGCCAGTGCTTTTCCGAACCGGATTCTGGAAGCGACCTCGCCGGGCTCCGCACCAGAGCGCTGGACCACGGCGATGCTGGCTTCAGCATCAATGGCCAGAAGATCTGGACGAGCCAGGGGGCGACCGCAACCCGGTTGCTCGTGCTCGCCCGCACCGGGTCCCAGGAAAGCCGCCATCGGGGCTTGAGCATGTTCTTCACCGATGTCGACACCGCGGGCGTGACCGTACGACCCATCGCGCTCGCCGGTGGGCGCAGAGAACTCGCCGAGGTGTTCTTCGATGACGTGCGGGTGCCGCGTGATCGTCTTGTCGGCGACCTCGGGTGCGGCTGGGCTGCGGCGATGTACCTGATGCAGTTCGAACGGGGAATGTACGGCTACGGCGTGACCACCAAGATGCTCACCATGCTGGGCCGACTGCGAGATGCGCTGTCGGAGAGGGCGTGCACGGTGGCCGATCGAGTGCGCTTCGCGCAGGTGTACATCGACGTTCTCGCTGCTGAGGCGCGCTCAGCGGGCACGGTGCGCCGCCTCGCCGCCGGAGACGTGATCGGCCCGGACAGCAGCGTCGACAAGCTGCTGTTCGGCCGGGCCGAAAAGGACGTCAACGATCTGATCTTCGACATGCGGCACGGCGCGCTGGCATTCGGTGAAACCAAGAGCAGCGCTGAGGAACTCGATACCGCACGTGCCGAGTGGTGGTATTCGCGAGCCGCGACGATCATGGGTGGCTCCGCCGAGGTTCAGCGGGGCATCGTCGCCGACCACGTCCTCGACCTGCCGAGGGAGGTGAGGCCGAAGTGAAGTCCGAACTGCACGATGAATCCTGGTCGATGATCGAAGACGCGGTCTCGAGGTTGTTCACCGAGATCGCGGGCGTCGGCCACGCTCCGATCGCCGCACGGCTGGCTCGACTGGGGTGGGCCGATATCGAAGCGACGTACCCGGACCGGGCGTGCCAACTGCTGTTTGATGCCCAGGGCCGCATGCTGACCCATACCGATTGCCTGCACCAGGTGATGTTGGCCGAGCTCACCGGACGCCTCGATGAACCGGTGGACGGACTGGTATTGCCCGGCCCGTCGGACAGCTGCGCGCCCGCTTCGCAGGACGGACAGATACGAGGTGTCGTGATCGGCCCGCCCGCCGGAGTCCTTGTCGTGCCTGTGGCGGGCGCCGACGGAGTATCGCTTGGCGTGGTGGATGCCGATGACCTCCAGACCGCGGCCCTGAACACCTTCGACCCCTCCGTGTGCTGGCACCTGGTCAGCGGACAGCTCGCAGGACCGCTGGTCGACGCCACCAAGGAATGGCCTCTCGCTGTTGCTGCCGCCCACCGCGCGCTGGCCACTGAGTTGGTTGCGATATCTGATGAGATCCTGTGCATCGCAATCGAACACGCGAAGGTACGCATCCAGTTCGGGATGGCGATCGGGTCGTTCCAATCGGTTCGGCACGCACTGGCCGAGGTGGCCGCCAAGTTGGAGGGCGTTCGTGCGCTTGTCGGCGAATCGTGGCGGCACCGCGATCGGCTCATCGCACAGGCAGCCAAGGCCGCAGCCGGTCGTGCGCACCGAGCCGTGTCCGAAACGGCGATGCAGGTGTGCGGCGCCATCGGCCTCACCGACGAGCACGATCTGCATCGCTACGTCGCTCGTGGGATACAGGTGGACGCCTTGTGCGGCTCCCACCGGCAACTCGAGGAGGCGGTGGCGGAGCGGGTGTTCGCCGACGGCGCCACGGGAACCGGGTTGCCACCGGCGGTGACCTGGGACGGGGGATGACACGGACTGCTACATACGTGGGCTAATGTGTCAAACAGTTAAGTGGTTTTACACCAGGCAGGGCGGAGAGCGATGTGGAAGTCACCAATCTGCGTGAACCGAAGATGGCGAACAGGGTCGCCGCCGCACTGCGGAAGATGATCGTTCGCGGCGAGATCCCCGAAGGCACCATGCTGCCGCCGGAATCGGAACTGATGGAACGGTTCGGCGTGTCGCGACCGACGCTGCGCGAGGCGTTCCGCGTCCTCGAATCCGAGGACCTGCTCCACATTCGCCGGGGTGTGCGTGGGGGCGCCCAAGTCACACGGCCGAAGCGCGAAACCCTGGCCCGGTTCGCCGGTTTGATCCTGGAGAGCGAGGGCGTGACGGTGAAGGATGTCTACGACGCCCGTATCGCGCTCGAGGTGCCGATGGTGGTGGAGCTGGCCGAGGAGCAGGACCCGAAAGTGATCGCTCAGCTCGAGGAGATCATCGAGCGCGAGTCGCAGCTCGAGCCGGGACCCCAGGCGGTCGACCAACTGACCGATTTCCATGCGGCGATTGCACGACTCTCGAACATCAAGACGCTGCAGATCGTCAGCGAGATGCTGCACCACATCATCGAGAAGGCCAATCGATCGCTACAGCCCACGGTGGGGCCCCGCGCCGAACAGGCGGCGCGGCGATCCGCGAAGACTCATCGGATGATCTTGGAGCTGATCAAGGCTGGCGAAGCCGAGAAGGCCGGTGAGCTGTGGCGGCGCCACTTGGAGAAGGCCGAAGAATATCTGTTCGCCGGTTCGGAGTTGGGGACCATCGTCGAACTTCTCGAATAACGACTACTCCGCCGAACGTGCCCGAAACGCGGCCACCCGGTCACGGAACTCTCTGGTGGAGAACGACGTGTACTCGGCCGCCAATGCGTAGTCGAGGACACCCAGGGCGGCGCGGGACAGGTGCATGTTCATCGCGGTCTTGGTGGAGCACATCGCCTGCGCGGGCAACGCGGCCAGGCGCTCCCCCAATGCGAGGGCCTCTTCCAGTTCGGTGCCATCGGCCACGACCCGGGTAGCCAGGTTGAGTTCCTTGGCGATCGATGCGGTGATCTTGTCTCCGAGCAGCACGTACTCTTTGGCCTTCATCATGCCGACGAGAAGTGGCAGCATGGCCGCGCCGCCGTCACCGGCCGTGAGCCCCACGGCCACATGGGGGTCGGCCAGGTAGCTGCTCTCCCCCATCACAAGCAGGTCCGACAACAGCGCCACCGAACAACCCAGTCCCACCGCCGACCCGTTGACCGCGGAGACCAAGGGCTTTCCGAAGTTGATGAGCTCGATAAACACGGTGCGCGCCTCGGCGATCTGGAACGCGCGGGCTTCCGGGTCTTCGATGAGCCGACCGAACATCACCATGTCACCGCCTGCTGAGAAGGCCCTGCCGGCACCGGTGGTGACGACCGCCCGCACATCGGAGTCAGCCATCAGCACGCGCCAGATACCCGCCAGCGCATGGTGTACCGACTCATCGACGGCATTCAACGCCTCCGGGCGATTGATGGTGACCACATGGACCGCACCGATCTTTTCGACCAGCAGCGCAGGTGCGAACTCCTCATAGCCCGTCAATGTCACAGCTTCCGAAGTCGTCATGAGATTCCCTTCAGCCCTTCGTGTTCGACAGGATCGTGACCGCAGAGACGGCGGTCGGTCCCCCGATGTTGTGAGCCAGCGCCCATCGCGCCCCGTCGACTTGGTTCTCGGCCTCCCCACGCAGCTGGTTGAACAGCTCGTAGCACTGCGCGACGCCGGTGGCGCCGGGCGGGTGGCCTTTCGCCTTCAACCCACCGCTCGGATTGACCGGTATCGAACCGCCGACGTAAGTATCGCCCGCCTCGATCAATTTGTGAGCTTCAAACCGGTTGGCGAAGCCCAGATCCTCGTAGCTGATCAGTTCCACTCCCGTGAAGCAGTCGTGCACCTCGGCCACGTGAATGTCGCGCGGCATGATCCCTGCCATCGACATCGCCGCCCTGGCTGCCCGCACTGTCGGCGGGAAGGTCGTCATGTCGTTCTTGTGCTGGTGCATCACGCGGTCCATGCCGAGCCCGACTCCCCGTATCCACACCGGGCGATCGGTGTAGTTGTCCACGACGTCTTCGCCAGCCAGGATGACGGCTGCCGCCCCGTCGCTCTGAGGTGTGCAGTCGTAGAGCCCGAACGGGTCCACCACCGTCGGTGCCGCCAGGGCCTTCTCCACCGTGATCTCGTAGCGCAGTTGAGCTTTCGGGTTGGTGAGCGCATGGAAGTGGTTCTTGACCGCCACCATGGCCATGTGCTCTCTCGTGGCAGGTGACTCATGTAGATAGCGGGCCACGTGCAAGGCGAAGTTGGCCGGCGCCACCAGGCCTAGCGGGTAATCCCAGGCATTGTCGCGGGTGAGTGCGGCCCATTCCCAGAATGTCTTGTTCGTCGCCGTTTCTCGTACCTTGTCGGCGCCGAGGACCAGCACGACGTCATACAGCCCGCTGGCTATGGCCAAGGTGCCATTGCGGATCGCGTCGTTTCCGGTGGCGCAGGCGTTCTCGACGCGTGTCACAGGGATACCGGTGAGGTCGAGGGTATCGGCCAAAATACCCGCCGGATAGCCGTCGGTGGTCATCAGTTCGCCGAACCAGGCGGCCTCGATCGATACCTTGTCGATGCCCTTGTCCACGTGCGCCACCGCGTCGGCGTATGCCATGGGTAGCAGGTCTTTGATGCCGAGCTCGAAATGCTCGTCGAACGGCGTCATGCCAGCACCGACGATCGCGACGTTTCTCATGCCTGCACTCCTTGTAGCGTGCGCCCGGGCCAGAACGCGTATCCGTAGTCGGGTATCCCGCAACGGTCGGCGATCTTGCGCAGCACCACCGAGCCGGCCTGCCCGATGGTGGCCTCACCTGGCGACACCCCGGTGAGCTTGAGTAGCACCCGCACCGGGCTGTCGTCGAGTTGGATGACGGCGATCGAATACGGGCTCGGAAGGTCGGGTACCGGAATTCGGATCGTCGTGTGGGTGTAGATCGTGCCGGTCCGCGGCAACGGCGTGAGCCGGTAATCGGTGGCCAGTTGCCCCGCGTCGCCGACGCGCGTACGTGGCGGAAACTGCGGCATCGCATCGACTCCCGGAATTTCTTCGAATATCGCTGCCTCCCAACGCAGCTTCGGCTCGAACGCACGGGCGTAGGCGGCCAGCGAGATCGGAATCCCGTCGCCCTCGTCGATGCGAACCGCCGGTAGTTCGCGTGCGGGAGCCTCATCGCGAGCCACCCGCGGCGGCGTGTCGCCCGCCGTCAGTACCGCCGCGCCCACCGTGGACTGCTCGACCGCGATCACCAGCCCCGAGGTGCGGGCGTCGATTGCGTCGGCGATCAATCGGATCACGCCTGACGCCGACGTCGTCGGGTCCTCGATCGCGCCCGTGGTTTCAAGACGTCCGTCGAGCTGAGCGGCGCTGGTTCCGGCGACCGCGGCAACGGACAGCCGGCCGTCCGGAAACAGGCCCGCCAACGTGGAGCGCACACCGATCTCGCGTTGCAGCCGAGGGTCGAGATACTCGTAGCGCGAGCCGTCGTCACGCCGGGCGACGAGGGGGAGACTTCGGGTCCGCCGCCCGGCCTCGGTCAACTCCGCTCCCTCCCCCGGCGCGCCGGTGAGCACCGCGGCGGCGCCGGGCGTGGTCGCCGAGTCAGCCGCGATCACCAGCGTGTGCGGAGCCGCCGCCAAAATCTGATCCAGCGCCGCGGGACCGCCGCCGAGGACTTCGCTCACCGGGCAGCCTGCGCCGAGCGACAACCCGGCCAACAACACCGCCCCGTTTCCGCCCTCGAGCAGCGGGAAGTTTCGTGACACCATCACCACCCGCCGCGCGGTGGCGTCCGGATCGGCGGCGCGGCCCGCGGCAACCGCCATGGTCAGCCCATCCTCGTCGAGTCCTGCGGCGCGCCGTCCGGCGTGCTGCCATGGCGGCAGGTATGTCCCTATCGAGCGAATCCAGGTCATCAATCCTCGCTACGGTGGGCCGCTGTTCGCGACCAATGACTAAATGAGATATATAGTTATATCATTTGTTGGATCGTGGGCACCACGGAACGGGAGGCGCCAGTGGGCAACGATGAAACTCGCACACTGGAGGGACGAGTGGCGCTGGTGACCGGGGCCAGCCGGGGGATCGGACGGGAGATCGCGGTGCGTGCGGGCCGCGACGGCGCCAAGGTCGCCCTGCTGGCCAGGACGGATATGCCCGATCCCAGGATTTCCGGCACGTTGTGGGAGGCGGCGGATGCGGTACGCGCCGCAGGCGGCCAGCCATTCGTCGTGACCTGTGATCTCCGCGACGGCGCTCATGTCACGGCCGCGGTCTCGAAGACGGCCGAGCGGTTTGGCGGGATCGACATCGTCGTGAACAACGCCGGCGCCCTGGACCTGCGCCCCACGGCCGAGCTCTCACCCACGGGTTTCCAGCGGCTGATCGGGGTCAACGTCGCAGGCGTATTCGCCGTCACCCAAGCGGCTTTGGGCTATCTGCGTCAATCGGATAATCCGCACGTACTCAACATCTCGCCGCCCCTGCAGCTTGACCCGTCGTGGCTGACACCGCACGTCGGCCATACCGTCAGCAAGTACGCGGAAAGCCTGCTGACCATGGGATGGGCCGCGGAACTCGCCGCCGACGGCATCGCTGTGAACTCACTGTGGCCGGCGACGACCATCGCGAGCACCGGCATGCTGACGGTGATGGGCGAGGATGTCGTGAACGCGCAGGCCCGGACACCCGAAATCATGGCCGATGCCGTACACGCACTCGTGACCCGCCCGGCTACCGAGTGCACAGGCGGGTTCTACACCGACGAGCAAGTGCTGCGGGAAGAAGGTGTGTCGGACCTGTCGGGCTACCGGTTGGCCGCCCGGGAGGAGGACCTCACCCCCAACTTCTACCTGACGCCCACCGCGCCGCGATCGACCTAGGAATGTCAAGCCGGTGAACCACTTTCAAGAACTGTCGGCCAATGAACCCGAGCTGGCAGAGCTACGTGCCGACATTCGCGACTTCCTCTCCACCGATCGCGATAAGTACGGCTGGCGGCCCACCGTCGACTCCTGGCTGTCCTGCTGGGACGAGGAGTTCAGCAGGCGGCTCGGCGACGCCGGCTTCATCGGCCTGACGATTCCTCGCGCCTACGGCGGACAAGGACGCAGCCACCTACACCGCTACGTGGTGACCGAGGAACTGCTCGCGCATGGCGCGCCGGTCGCCGCTCACTGGACGGCTGATCGTCAACTCGCGCCCAGCCTGTTGGCCTATGGCAGCGACGAGCAACGCCGTCGCCTGCTCCCCCAAATCGCCACCGGCAGATTGTATTCGGCGATTGGGATGAGCGAAGACGGCGCCGGATCGGACTTGGCCGCGGTGCAGACGAAAGCGATCCGGGCCGACGGAGGTTGGCTCCTCAACGGCACCAAGATGTGGACCAGCGGAGCCCATCTGGCTCACCAACTGGTGGTGCTCGCCCGCAGCAGCCCACTCGACACGCGCCATCGCCACGCCGGCCTCAGCCAGTTCTTGGTACCACGTGAAGCGGCGGGGGTCACCATCCGGCCGGTCGCATTGTTGTCGGGTGAGCCTCATTTCAACGAGGTGTCCCTCGACAACGTCTTCGTGCCGGACCGTGACGTTCTCGGCGGGATCGGTGACGGCTGGCGACAGGTGACTGAGGAGCTGGCGTTCGAACGCAGCGGCCCCGAGCGCATCTTGAGTACCGCTCCGCTCGTCATCGCCGCGGTCGCAGCCCTACGCGCCGAAACCAATCCTGCGGATCATCTTACATCTCAGCTGGGATACTTGCTGGCACAGCTGATTTCGATTCGCCTGCTCTCGGTGGCGGTCGCGCGCACCCTGGCGGAAGGAGAACCGGCCGTCAACCAGGCCGCCCTGGTCAAGGATCTCGGCACCAGGTTCGAGCAGGACTCGGTCGGCCTTGTCGCAGACCTGCTCGACGAACGCGCATTGGACCCGGACCTTTCCGCCCTGCTCACCGGGGCCTCCCTGCACAAGGCGCTTTTCACGTTGCGAGGTGGCACCAACGAGGTGCTCCGCGGCATCGTGGCCCGCGGGATGGGACTGCGATGAACCCGAATACCGTATTGGCGGGCGGCGTGCTCCATCACTCGCCCGCGGACGATCATTCCGAGCTTCGGCGGCTGGCGTTGGAACTGGGAAAGCGGAGCGCGGATCGGCGGCTCGGCCGGCCAAGCAGGCACCAGAGATTTGACGAGCACCTGTGGCAAAACCTCGAAGACACCGGCCTGACAAGACTGACCAGTGCCGGGGAGCCCGACGCGGGCCCCGCTGAGCTGGCCGTGGTGTTACACGCTCTGGCATACCACGCCTGTGCCGTACCGATTGCCGAGACCGCCCTGCTGTCCTGCTGGCTGGGCGATCGGGCCGGTGTTGCGATGGCCGAATCCGGGCCGTTCACCGTCGCTTTGGCCGATGCTCAGCGTTGCGGCAAGCGTGTCCGTGGCACGGCCGTCGACGTCCCGTGGGCGCGAACGGCAGACCAGGTGGTTCTGGTGGCCCGCACACCCGAGGGCCCGAACATCGGTGTCGCGGAACCGGATGAGGTTGAGGTGACCGAACGGCAGAATCTGGCCGGCGAACCACGCGACCTCATCGGGTTCGACCTACCCGTTGACCGTTTTCGCCGCGTGGACACCTCGCTGGTCACTGAGCTGCTGAGGCGTGGTGCGTGGGCACGGTGCGTGCAGAGCGTCGGAGCACTGGACGCGGCAGCGGAGTTGACGCTCGACCACACCCGTGAGCGTATTCAGTTCGGCCGGTCACTCAGTGCTTTCCAAGCGGTCCAGCAGTCGCTGGCGCAGATGGCCGGCGAGGTCGAGCGGGCGCGCGCGAGCGTCGCCCTGGCGGTGGCGGCCGCGGCCGACTACGGCTTCGGCGCCGCGCAGACCGACTATGCCGTCACCGTCGCCAAGGTGGTACTCGGGCGCGTCGTCAGGTCGGCGACCGCGCTCGCCCACCAACTGCACGGTGCGGTCGGGACGACGCTCGAGCACCGGCTCTGGCTCGTCACCATGCGCGCCCAGAGTTGGATCGCGGAATTCGGAAGCCCCGGCCGCCATGCCCGTCGCCTCGGGCGCATGGTGCTGGCGGCGGACAACCCATGGGACTTCATGGTGGGTGCTTCGATCGGGCCGACACCGTGAACAGCATTCACCGACGATCGGGAGGCAGGATGAAGCCGAGCAAGCTGACCTATCTCAGCAACATGTGGACACCGGGCGGCGACGCGGCCGGAGAATGCATCCGGCAGGCGCAGACCATCGAGGAACTGGGCTACGTCAACCTCAACTGGACCGACCAGACACAGACCTGGCAGTTCCGCGCCGGGTGGCGTCCAGACCTCATCCCCTACGCGGCCGTGATGCCGGACCACGACGCGTGGTTCGACACGTTGACGCTCGGCGCTGCCGTGCTCGCGCGCACGGAGCGAATCATGTTGAGCACCATCATCGATTCGTACCGCCGTCCGGCGAGCGTGCTCGCCCAGGCGCTCAACAGCCTGGACCAGATCGGGCATGGACGGTTTCTGGTGGCCATCGGAACCGGCGAGGACAAACAGTTCGAGCCCTACGGCATGTCTCGCCTCGAGCCCCGAAACACCCGGCTGGAGGACTTCATCCAGACCACGCGGGCACTCATGCTCTCCGACAAGCCGGTGACGCGAGACAGTCAATACAATCCGTTGCGCGACGCCCTCGTCGGTCTGCCGACCTACCATCCCGACCGCACGCTGCCGATCATCATCGTCGGCGGCGGTCCGCGGGTGATGAAGATCATCGGCCGTTCGGCCGACGGATGGGGCACATATCTTCCGGGTTCCATGGCGGACGAGTTGGAGCCGTTCGAGGAAAGCATCGCGCGCATGCGTGCATCGGCGGTGGAGCACGACCGCGATCCCGAGGCGCTGCTGTTGCCGGTGGGTGCCGAAGTGGTGATGTTGTGCGAGGACGCCGATCAGGTGCAGCGCTGCTATGACAGCGTGTACACCCGGATGTCGGTGATGAACTTGACGCCCACCGGGGCCGACTGGAAACGCTGGGGCGGTCGGCATCCGATCGGCGACGACTGGGCTTTGAGCGTCACGCACCGCTCGACGAAGTTCACCTTGGACGAGGTTCAGGACTATTGCGCCAAAGTGCGTCCCGAGGACATCGACCACATGATCTACATCGGCACGCCGGAGGAGGTGGCGGCCAAGTCGATCAAGTGGTATGGAGCGATGGGCGTGCAAGAACTCCCACAGATCCTGCACTGGGACAAGGCCACGTTCGTCTGTCCCGAGCTCGCCGAGATCGGCCCGAGCGGAAAGCCCCGCTGGCACGATCTACACCTTCGATACCTGGAGCGACTTCGCGAACTGCTGGCTTTGCGCACCTGACCGGGTATGGCTTGATCGCTGCCCCTTGGTTATTGACCTGACGATCGTGCCACCATAAAATGTAATCGCTTGATTACATTTTATCCCGGTGAGGCGAAGTACGGAGTACCGCATGGACCAGACAACGATGACGCGAGCCGAACTCGACAGTGTGCGCGCCCGCCAACTCCTGACCGCGTGGTCGGGCCCAGTTCTGGTCGTGCTGTTCTTCCTCGGGCTGGTCGCCTTCATGGACTTCGTTCCGCCGCCGTCGCCGACAAACAGCGGTCAGGCCATTGCCGCGATCTATCAGGACAACCTCCTCAGCATGCGGATCGGCATTGTGATCTGCAGCTTCTCGGTTGCCCTGCTCGCTCCGTGGGGGGCTTCGATCGCCGTGCGGACCCGGCGCACGGAATCGCGGTTTCCGTCCTTCACCTACACCCAGCTCGGCTGTATCGGCACCGGCTTGATGGTCGCGGTGTTGTGCTTCTTGATCTGGGCGGTCGCCGCGTTCCGGCCGGATGACCTGGCTCCCGAATCAACCCGGATGCTTCACGACATCGGTTGGTATCTCTTCCTTTTCGATGTCTCGCCATTCATGGTCTGGATGCTTGCCATCGGCTTTGCCGTCTTGATGAACCGCAGCGGCGAGCGGCTGTTCCCCCGGTGGGCCGGATACTTCTGCATCTGGATCGCACTATGCGAGTCACCGGCAGTGCTGATCCTGTTCTTCAAGACCGGACCGTTCGCCTACAACGGGGTCGTCGGATTCTGGCTTCCGACAGTGGCTTTCTTCGCCTGGGTGCTGGTGATGACGTGGCTGGTGATCACCGAGGTCAACAAGGATCATGCCGAGGCGGTGGCCAGGTTGGAGACCCGGCCGCCAGAGCTGGTCCACTGACCAGATTCTCAGCCCGGCAAGCCGTTTCGCCCACCGGTGTTCGACATGGACCGGAGCACGAAGGACACGATGCCCGCGACGATCTCATCGCGCTGGGGTCGCCGCGACTCTCCTTCGAAAAGCCATTGACCCAGCACCGCAAACGAAAACGGGATACCCAGCGCGATACGGTTGGACATCTTCACGTCGAAACCTGACCATCCGCGCTTCTCTGCTTCGGTGGTGATGACGACCTCGACCCGGCTCAGCAGCGCATCGATCCACTTCGAGACCGCGGCGGCGTCGCTAGGAAGTGCCGCTTCGTGGCTCGGTCTGATCAACGCCAGCACCAAGCTGTGATGTTCGCAGAAAAGGTCGTAGAGCCCGCCCAGCCACTCGGTGGCGGTCTGGTCGGGCGGGTGTGGTTCACGCTGATATGTGTCCCACCTGTCCAAGAACTCCTCGACGAACGCCTCCAACGGCCGTAGCACCGCCGCCTCGTACAGCCCCGCCTTGGAACCGAAATAGCGGAAGATCAGTGCCGAATTGACACCGGCGGCCGCCGCGATGCCTCTGGTCGATGAGCGGTCGAAGCCCTCAGCGGCAAAGGCCTCGCGGGCGGCATCCAATATCCGCTGTCGGGTTACCTCGGAACGCTTCTGCGGCGATCGAGATGGGCGTCCCTCACCCATGAGCGCCCCCCAGGTGAATAGTCATGCACAGCAACTTACTGGCACCGAACCGTGACCATCAGCCGGCGTTGGCGTCGTTTCGCGCCGCGTCCAACAATTCCCGCGCGTGCGCGCGTCCGCTGTCGGATTCCCCCAGCCCGGCCAGCATTCGGGCCAGTTCGGCGACCCGATCGTCGTCCTCGAGGCGACGCACCACGCTGGCCTTGGTGCGGCCGTTGCCGCTGTCGACCACGAGGTGGATGTCAGCGTAGGCGGCGACCTGGGGCAGGTGGGTGACGACGATGACCTGGTGCGTGCGCGCCAGCCTGGCCAGCCGACGGCCGATCTGCACCGCTGCGCGCCCGCCGACGCCCGCGTCGACCTCGTCGAAAACCATGGTGGTGCCCTCGGCGGAGGCCGCCAGAACCACTTCGAGCGCAAGCATCACCCGCGAGAGCTCACCGCCCGACGCGCTCTTGTGCAACGGGAGAAGATCGGTGCCGCGGTGCGCCGCGAACCCGAACTCGACGGCGTCGACGCCGTATTGGCCTGCGTGCACCGTCTGGCCCGACGGCAGGGTAACCGGCGCGGCGTCGTCAGCACGGGCCGGCAACGGCGACACCGAGACCGTGAACTGCGCTCCCGCCATGGCCAGACCCGACAGCTCGGCGGTGACGGCCTTGGACAACCCCTTGGCCGCCTTCGTTCGTGCCTTGGTGAGTTCGGTCGCCGCGGCGACGACCTTGGTCTGCAGCTGCGCGACGCGGCGTTCCAACTCGGCCAGCGCCTCCTCGGACACATCGAGCTGCACCAGGCGATCGCGTGACTCGCGGGCCCACTGCAGCACGCCGTCGATGTCGGCGGCGTACTTGCGGGTGAGGGTGCGCAGCTCTGCCTGCCGGGTCAGCTTATTCTCCAAAGCGCTGGCGTCACTGGGCAATTCCGAGAGGTAGTCGCCGAGTTCGGAGGTGACGTCGGTGATGATCGTCTGGGCTTCGCCGAGCCGCTCGGCGAGCCCCCGCAGCACGGAGTCGTCCGTGCTCTCCAAACCGGCCTTGGCCTGCCCGAGGCTGTCGACGGCCGAAACGGAGTCGTGGGACGGATCATCGTCTGGGGCCCCGGACAACGCGGTGCGGGCGGTCTGGGCGGCGTCACGCAGAGCGTCCAGCTCGGAGAGCCGCCTGATGTCCTCGACGAGCGCATCGTCCTCACCGGGTTGTGGTGCGACAGCATCGATCTCGTCGAGACCGAACTTCAGCCGGTCGGCCTCCTGCGCGATCTCCCGGGCCCGCTGGGTGCGCTCGGCCAGGTCACGCCGGGCCGCCAGCCAGTCGTCGCGCACGGTGCGGTAACGCTTGAGCGGGGTTTCGATGTCGGCGAAGCGGTCCAGTGCCGCGCGTTGTTCGTCGGGCCGCATCAGGCGTAGCTGGTCGTTCTGGCCGTGCAAGGTGAGCACCTGGGCGGTGAAGTTGCTCAACGACTTGGCAGGCACGCTGCGCCCGCCGAGGTAGGCACGGGACGGTCCGTCCCTGCTCACCGAGCGAGCGGCGATGACGCTGCCGTCGTCGTCGCGTTCGGCTCCCGATGAATCGAGGATCTGGTCCACGACCGCGGCCACCCCGTCGCCCAGTTCGGTTGTGGTGAACCGACCTTCGACGACCGCGCGGTTGGCCCCCGTGCGCACCCGGGTGGCGTCGGCGCGGCCCCCACCGAGCAGATGCAGCCCCGTGACCACCATCGTCTTACCGGTGCCTGTCTCGCCGGTCAGGACCGTCAGCCCGCGATCGAACTCGGCGGTCGCGGTGCTGATCGCGCCCAGTGCCTCGATACGGATCTCGGATAGCACTACTGCCCGCGCCACCCCGTGACCGGCAACCGGAACTTGCGCACCAAACGGTCGGTGAACGGTGCGCTGTCAAGGCGGACCCACTTCACCGGGGTGCCGCAGCGCGTGACCTCGACGCGGCCGCCGGCCGGCACGACCATCTCACGGCGGCCGTCGCAGAACACCAGCGCGTCGTGGCCGTGGCCCTCGATCTCGATCGCGATCGCCGCGTCGGGGCTGGTGACCATCGGCCGCGCGAACAAGGCGTGAGCATTGTTGGGCACCACCAGGATTGCCTCCAGGTCCGGCCATACGATCGGCCCGCCCGCCGAGAACGCCCACGCGGTGGATCCGGTCGGCGTCGCGACCAGCACGCCGTCACAGCCGAACGACGACACCGGGCGTCCGTCCACCTCGAGCACCGCACCGAGCACGCCGAGCCGGGGCCCTTTTTCCACGCTCGCCTCGTTGAGGGCCCAGCCACGGTGCACGATCTTGCCGTCGTGACGCACGACGACGTCGAGGGTCATGCGGTCCAGGACCCGGTAGTCGCGCTTGATGATGCGTTCCAGAACGTTGTCGATGGAGTCGGCCTCGGCCTCGGCCAGAAAGCCGATCCGGCCCAGATTGACTCCCAGGACCGGGATTTCGACATTGCGGGCCAGCTCGGCACCGCGCAGGAAAGTGCCGTCGCCGCCGAGGACCAGAACCAGTTCGCAGCCCTCCGCGGCCCGTTCGTGAGCATCCACCACTTCGATTCCGGCGCCGAGCGCGCGCATCTCGTCAGGTGAGAGTTGCACCGGCCCGCGGTCCACCGCTTCGGCTGACAGCATGCGCAACCCGATTCCGTTGTCGCCGAGGACCTTATGCACACGGCGAGCCACCTCGGTGACATCCTCACGTCCGGTGTGCGCCACAAGGAGAACGGCGCGCTCGGTCATTGCGGTCCCTCCGCGACGGCGTCGGCGACGGCCTGCACCAGCGCGTCGCCTTGCAGCGCGGCGTCGGTGCGGGCCCGCAGGTGTAGGAAGTACTCGACGTTACCGGCCGGTCCGGGCAGCGGGCTCGCGGTCACCGCGACGGTGTGCCACTGCAGTTCGGTGGCGCGCCGGGCGACGGCGAGCACCGCCTCGGCACGCAGCGCCGGGTCGGTGACCACACCGCCGGCGCCGACGCGGTCCTTGCCGACTTCGAACTGCGGCTTGACCATCGGAACGATGTCCGCGTCGGGGGCCGCACACGAGGTGAGCGCGGGCAGCACGGTGGACAGCGAGATGAACGACAGGTCGGCCACCACCAGATCGACGGTTCCGCCGATCGCCGCGGCGGTCAACTCCCGCACGTTGGTGCGTTCGGCCACCGTCACGCGCGGATCGCGGCGAAGCGACCAGGCCAGCTGGCCGTAGCCGACGTCGACGGCCACCACTTCGCGGGCACCCCTGTCGAGCAGGACCTCGGTGAAGCCACCGGTCGAGGCCCCGGCATCCAGGCAGCGGCGGCCTTCGACCGTGAGCCCGAAGCGGTCCAACGCCCCGATCAGTTTGTGGGCGCCCCGCGAAACCCAACTGCGTTCGTCGGCCTCGACGGTGAGGTTGGCGGTGACCGCGACCGCGGTGGCCGGTTTGGCGGCGGGCATCCCGTCGATGCTCACCCGCCCCGCCCCGATCAGCTCGGCTGCCTGCTGGCGGGAGCGGGCCAGCCCGCGTCGTACCAGCTCGGCGTCAACACGTGCCCGCCGCGTCACCTACGGTCATCCCTTCTCGACCGATTCGAGCGCCTGAACCAGCAGCTCGTGCGCCTCCTCGAGCCGGGCCGCGAGGGCGTCGATGTCGGCGTCGGCCAGCTCGACGCCGTCTTGGGCAGGATCGGGCAGATCGCCAAGCATCGCCGCGATCTGTGCGCGAATCTGGTCGGGGTCCGTACTCATATCGGTACTTACGCTAGTCGATGCGGCGGGCCGAGCAGGGACCACCGCTGCAAGGCCTGTCGTGCGGTGTCGTCGCCGGCGGTCACGGTGACGGCGCTGCCGTCGAGACCGGCGTTCCACACCGCGCTGGCGGTGGCCCTGACCACCGAGAGCTCCTCGACCGGATCCCGGCCGGTGAAGGAGACCAGCACCTCGGAGGAGTCGAGGTCGACACGCCATGCGGGGTGGGCCCCGATGCGCAGCGCATCGGGGCGGGCGTAGAGCGAACGGAGGTCGGCGGCCAGGTAGTGCGGTCTCTCCCCCACGGGCGCGCGCACCACCTCGTCGGCGGTGCTCACGCCGCTGAGCACCATGAGGCTCGGCAGCCCGGCCGTGTTGGCGCCCGCGATGTCGGTGTCGAGCCGGTCGCCGACCACCAGCGGCGTGCGAAAGCCGCCGCGCGCCAACGCGTCCGCAAACAGGGTGGGATGTGGTTTACCGGCGACCTGCGGTTCGGCGCCGGTCGCAGCGCGCAGCGCCGCCACCATGGATCCGTTGCCCGGCAACAGCCCCCGCTCGGAGGGCAGGGTCAGGTCCACGTTGGCGGCCACCCATAACGCACCGCTGCGGATCGCCAGCGCCGCCTCGGCCAGGTCCGGCCAGCCGGTCTGGGGCGAATGTCCCTGCACCACTGCCACCGGCCCGTCCGACCAGTTCCGGGCCGGTTTCAATCCGACGCGGCGCACTTCGGCGGCCAGCGCATCGGTGCCCACGACGAGCACCACCGCGCCGGGGCGCAGCTGTTCGGCCAGCAGGTTGGCGGCGCTTTGCGCGCTGGTGACGACGTCGTCGGGGGCG
The DNA here is from genome assembly GCF_010725725.1 of Mycolicibacterium pulveris. Lineage (NCBI taxonomy): Bacteria > Bacillati > Actinomycetota > Actinomycetes > Mycobacteriales > Mycobacteriaceae > Mycobacterium > Mycolicibacterium pulveris. The sequence continues at coordinate 5,018,970 of NZ_AP022599.1, forward strand.
GCGGTGAAACCCATGGCAACGAGGTGCTGGGCGACCTCATCCGGCGCTCGTGACGCGTTGTTGGTCACGTACAGGGTGCGGGCGTTCACCGTCGCGAGGGTCTCGACGGCGCCGGTCGTGGGCTCGTGCCCGCGGAAAACCGTGCCGTCGAGATCGAGCAGCAGGCAATCGTGTTCCTCGACAAGGGCGCTCACGTCAGCTGAGCTCCGTGACTCGCTCTTCGGCGTCGGTGGTGCCGTCGACATCGGCCGCCGCGGCGTGGATGAACCACTGCAGCGCGTCGCCTGTCCGGCCGAGAGCCAGCAGCGTTTCGGCGTATGCATAGAAGAGTCGGGCGGCGGTCTGCCCCGTGCGGGCGGGGTCCAGCGGCGGCGACGACAGCACCGCCAGCGCCTGTTCATGCTGCCCGAGATCGGAGCGGGCGCCGGCGACGACGATGCGCAGTTCGTCGGCGTCGTCGCCGGTGAGTTGGGCGGCTTCGTCACCGCGGGCCAGTTCGATCGCGCGTTCGGGACGGCCGACGCCGCGTTCGCAGTCGGCGATCAATGGCAGCAGCGCGGATCGGCTTCCCATTCGCCTCGCTGCCCGTAACTCGGCGAGCGCTTGCGCCCAGTCGCCGCAGTGATACGCGGCGATGCCGACGGCTTCGCGTACGGCAGCGATCCGGCTGGCGCGGGACTTGGCGGCCTTGGCGTGGGCGAGCGCCGCCTCGGGATCGTCCACCAGACGCGCACCGGCGGCCACCAGATGCCGAGCCACCACATCGGCGGTAGCGCGATCCAAAGTCGTGAGTTCCCTGCGTATTTCGGGTGAGAGTTGGTTGGCTTCGATGTCCTCGGGAATGGGTGGCCCGGCGGGGCGCTGTGGTTCTCGGTCGTGTTTGGGTTGTGAGCGACGCGCCCGGTTGGGGCCCGACGAGCGCGGTGCCGACGTTCCCGAAGGTCGTTGCCGGCGCCCACCGTTGCCGCCCTGCCTGTCCTGAACCACGTATGCCTTTCTACCGGACTCGGTGACGCTACAAGAATTCGGCATGAATTCTCGCAAAAAGAATTACCCCCCACGTAATTGTGGGGGGTAATCCTAATTTGTGTTCGGCGGTGTCCTACTTTTCCGCCCGTGTGGGGCAGTATCATTGGCGCTGGCAGGCTTAGCTTCCGGGTTCGGGATGGGTCCGGGCGTTTCCCTGCCGCTATGGACCGCCGTAACTCTATTCACTTTTTTGGTGTCCCCTGTGTGGGGGTTGGTGTGTTTTGGTGGTGGGGCGCGGTTTGGTTTGATGCGCGTGGATTGGTGTGGTTGCGAGTGTGGGTAAGTTTTCGGCCGGTTAGTGCCAGTTCCCTGCGCCCATTGCTGGGTGTGTAGGTCTGGTCTATTGATCCCGTGTTCTGCGGGGGGCCTTATCCCACTTAAATGGGTGAGAAGCCTGGTCTTGGAGAAGGTTTCCCGCTTAGATGCTTTCAGCGGTTATCCTGTCCGAACGTGGCTATCCAGCGGTGCCCCTGGTGGGACAACTGGTGTACCAGAGGTTCGTCCGTCCCGGTCCTCTCGTACTAGGGACAGGTTTCCTCAAGCTTCTGACGCGCGCGGCGGATAGAGACCGAACTGTCTCACGACGTTCTAAACCCAGCTCGCGTGCCGCTTTAATGGGCGAACAGCCCAACCCTTGGGACCTGCTCCAGCCCCAGGATGCGACGAGCCGACATCGAGGTGCCAAACCATCCCGTCGATATGGACTCTTGGGAAGATCAGCCTGTTATCCCCGGGGTACCTTTTATCCGTTGAGCGACACCCCTTCCACTCGGGGGTGCCGGATCACTAGTCCCGACTTTCGTCCCTGCTTGACATGTTCGTCTCGCAGTCAAGCTCCCTTGTGCACTTACACTCAACACCTGATTGCCGTCCAGGTTGAGGGAACCTTTGGGCGCCTCCGTTACGTTTTAGGAGGCAACCGCCCCAGTTAAACTACCCGCCAGGCACTGTCCCTGAACCCGATTCAGGGTTCGAGGTTAGAGGCCCAATACGATCAGAGTGGTATTTCAACGACGACTCCACAATCACTGGCGTGACTGCTTCACAGTCTCCCACCTATCCTACACAAACCGTATCGAGCACCAATACCAAGTTGTAGTGAAGGTCCCGGGGTCTTTTCGTCCTGCCGCGCGTAACGAGCATCTTTACTCGTAATGCAATTTCGCCGAGTCTATGGTTGAGACAGCTGAGAAGTCGTTACGCCATTCGTGCAGGTCGGAACTTACCCGACAAGGAATTTCGCTACCTTAGGATGGTTATAGTTACCACCGCCGTTTACTGGGGCTTAAATTCTCCGCTTCACCCCGAGGGGTTGACGGGTCCTCTTAACCTTCCAGCACCGGGCAGGCGTCAGTCCGTATACCTCGTCTTGCGACTTCGCACGGACCTGTGTTTTTAGTAAACAGTCGCTTCTCACTGGTTTGTGCCACCCCCTCCCGCTTGGGCCGCAAGGGCCTTACACGGTGTGGGGGTCCCCCTTCTCCCGAAGTTACGGGGGCATTTTGCCGAGTTCCTTAACCATAGTTCACTCGTACGCCTCGGTATTCTCTACCTGACCACCTGTGTTGGTTTGGGGTACGGGCCGTGTATGCGCTCGCTAGAGGCTTTTCTCGACAGCATAGGATCACCGAATTCGCCTCACTCGGCTATGCATCACCTCTCAGACATATGAGTGACGGATTTGCCTATCACTCGTCCTACGGGCTTGCCCCAGTGTTACCACTGACTGGTACGGCTACCTTCCTGCGTCACCCCATCGCTTGACTACTACCCACACGGGTTCCACGCAGCCCCCCACCGCCGTTTCCCCGAAGGGATCAGGTCAGCGGGGTTTTGGGTGGTTAGCAGTATGGATTCGTCAGGGACGCTCATACACGGGTACGGGAATATCAACCCGTTGTCCATCGACTACGCCTGTCGGCCTCGCCTTAGGTCCCGACTCACCCTGGGCGGACTGGCCTGGCCCAGGAACCCTTGGTCTTCCGGCGGGCAAGGTTCTCACTTGCCTTATCGCTACTCATGCCTGCATTCTCACTCCCCCACCCTCCACCACCAGATCACTCTGTGGCTTCACCGGATGAGGGACGCTCCCTACCCAACCAGCTTGCGCTGACTGCCGCGGCTTCGGCGGTGTGCTTGAGCCCCGCTACATTATCGGCGCACAATCACTTGACCAGTGAGCTATTACGCACTCTTTCAAGGGTGGCTGCTTCTAAGCCAACCTCCTGGTTGTCTTCGCGACTGCACATCCTTTTCCACTTAGCACACGCTTAGGGGCCTTAGCCGGCGATCTGGGCTGTTTCCCTCTCGACGCACGGAGCTTATCCCCCGCCGTCTCACTGCCACACTGACACCTTGTCGGCATTCGGAGTTTGGCTGACGTCAGTAACCTAGTAGGGCCCATCGGCCATCCAGTAGCTCTACCTCCAACAAGAACCATGTGACGCTGCACCTAAATGCATTTCGGGGAGAACCAGCTATCACGGAGTTTGATTGGCCTTTCACCCCTACCCACAGCTCATCCCCTCAGTCTTCAACCTAAGTGGGTTCGGGCCTCCACGCGGTCTTACCCGCGCTTCACCCTGGCCATGGGTAGATCACTCCGCTTCGGGTCCACAACACACCACTACACCAAACACTGTTGTTTGGATACGCCCTATTCAGACTCGCTTTCGCTGCGGCTACCCCACCCGGGTTAACCTCGCGACATGTCGGTGACTCGCAGGCTCATTCTTCAAAAGGCACGCCATCACCCCACCACAAAAGGGGGGGCTTTGACGGATTGTAGGCACACGGTTTCAGGTACTCTTTCACTCCCCTCCCGGGGTACTTTTCACCATTCCCTCACGGTACTAATCCGCTATCGGTCACTAGGAAGTATTCAGGCTTACCGGGTGGTCCCGGCAGATTCACAGCAGATTCCACGGGCCCGCTGCTACTCGGGGAAAACCTGCGTCAGCAGGCAGCATGTTTTCAACTACGGGGCTCTCACCCTCTACGGCAGACCATCCCAGGCCACTTCACCTAACACACTGCTTGATCACTGCTGCTGTTCACGGCGGCAAACAGACACACAGACCCCACAACACCGCATGCACAACCCCCGCCGGGTATCACATACACACGGTTTAGCCATCCTCCGCGTTCGCTCGCCACTACTAACGGAATCACGGTTGTTTTCTCTTCCTACGGGTACTGAGATGTTTCACTTCCCCGCGTTCCCCCCAGACGGCTATACATTCACCGCCTGGTGACACGACATCACTCGTGCCGGGTTTCCCCATTCGGACATCCTCGGATCCACGCTCGGTTGACAGCTCCCCGAGGCTTATCGCAGCCTCCCACGTCCTTCATCGGCTCCCAGTGCCAAGGCATCCACCATGCGCCCTTAAACACTTACACACAAACACAAAAACTATTTCTCGGAAGAAACAAATTGCATTACCCGAACAACACACCCACCCCCAAAGGAGCACGCGCCTTGTTCAGATACTCGCAACCACTATCCACAAATCAAACACCACACCCCACCACCAAAGCAGGGCAACAACAAGAACCCCCAACCCCCACAACGAGGATCAAAGGCCGGCCACACCCCCACACAGGAAGTACAACCGCGGGCTTGTTGTCTCAAAGCCCAATAGTGTGTCTGGTCAGTTTCTCGCCGGCGCTATCCCCGCCACCGGCACGTTTGTTGCGCACCCAACCCGGCGCCACTACAGCACACGGGTTCCTCACGGCATACACCTCCCCGATGGAAGTGTTTTTCGTGGTGCTCCTTAGAAAGGAGGTGATCCAGCCGCACCTTCCGGTACGGCTACCTTGTTACGACTTCGTCCCAATCGCCGATCCCACCTTCGACGGCTCCCTCCCGCAAGGGGTTAGGCCACCGGCTTCGGGTGTTACCGACTTTCATGACGTGACGGGCGGTGTGTACAAGGCCCGGGAACGTATTCACCGCAGCGTTGCTGATCTGCGATTACTAGCGACTCCGACTTCACGGGGTCGAGTTGCAGACCCGATCCGAACTGAGACCGGCTTTGAAAGGATTCGCTCCACCTCACGGCATCGCAGCCCTTTGTACCGGCCATTGTAGCATGTGTGAAGCCCTGGACATAAGGGGCATGATGACTTGACGTCATCCCCACCTTCCTCCGAGTTGACCCCGGCAGTCTCTCACGAGTCCCCACCATCACGTGCTGGCAACATGAGACAAGGGTTGCGCTCGTTGCGGGACTTAACCCAACATCTCACGACACGAGCTGACGACAGCCATGCACCACCTGCACACAGGCCACAAGGGAACCGACATCTCTGCCGGCGTCCTGTGCATGTCAAACCCAGGTAAGGTTCTTCGCGTTGCATCGAATTAATCCACATGCTCCGCCGCTTGTGCGGGCCCCCGTCAATTCCTTTGAGTTTTAGCCTTGCGGCCGTACTCCCCAGGCGGGGTACTTAATGCGTTAGCTACGGCACGGATCCCAAGGAAGGAAACCCACACCTAGTACCCACCGTTTACGGCGTGGACTACCAGGGTATCTAATCCTGTTCGCTCCCCACGCTTTCGCTCCTCAGCGTCAGTTACTGCCCAGAGACCCGCCTTCGCCACCGGTGTTCCTCCTGATATCTGCGCATTCCACCGCTACACCAGGAATTCCAGTCTCCCCTGCAGTACTCCAGTCTGCCCGTATCGCCCGCACGCCCACAGTTAAGCTGTGAGTTTTCACGAACAACGCGACAAACCACCTACGAGCTCTTTACGCCCAGTAATTCCGGACAACGCTCGCACCCTACGTATTACCGCGGCTGCTGGCACGTAGTTGGCCGGTGCTTCTTCTGTACCTACCGTCACCTTACGGCTTCGTCGATACTGAAAGGGGTTTACAACCCGAAGGCCGTCATCCCCCACGCGGCGTCGCTGCATCAGGCTTGCGCCCATTGTGCAATATTCCCCACTGCTGCCTCCCGTAGGAGTCTGGGCCGTATCTCAGTCCCAGTGTGGCCGGACACCCTCTCAGGCCGGCTACCCGTCGTCGCCTTGGTAGGCCATCACCCCACCAACAAGCTGATAGGCCGCGGGCCCATCCCACACCGCAAAGCTTTCCCCACCAGGCCATGCGACCAGCAGGGTGTATTCGGTATTAGACCCAGTTTCCCAGGCTTATCCCAAAGTGCAGGGCAGATCACCCACGTGTTACTCACCCGTTCGCCACTCGAGTACCCCCGAAGGAGCCTTTCCGTTCGACTTGCATGTGTTAAGCACGCCGCCAGCGTTCGTCCTGAGCCAGGATCAAACTCTCCAAACAAAAACCGTCCAGAGAAAACATCTGGCAAAACAAAAACCACACCCCTAAACGGGAAAAAGGAGTGCAGCAAAAAAACAACAACAAACAAAAACCACCAAACACACTATTGAGTTCTCAAACAACACACCCGCGCGACCGCGCAGCGAGCCCGCGACCGAAAAAGGCCGCGTACTCGTAGTGCGGACGCTCAGGAACCCACCGAAGTGGGGCTTCCCTCTGGGATCCGCCGCGCTCTTCGAGCCAGGCCCGTGTCGCAGCGACGAATCAACAAGTTACGTGAGGGACTACGCGGAGTCAAATGGGCTGATAGGGCGCGTGTTTCGGTTGTCACCTACCGTGCGCACCGTCGGGTGCGTCGACCCGCGCAATGAGGTTCAACCACGTGGTCGCCGAAGTTATTCCACAGCCGGACAGCCGCCGGACAGCCGCCGGACAGCCTCGGTCGCCGACGCCTCACCCAACGCGTTCGACGCCGGCGAAATTCCGCTTCCCCCGGCGCAGCACCAGCCATCGTCCGTGAAGGAAGTCCGAGGGCTGTGGCGCCCAGTCGTCGCGGTCGACCCGGGCGTTATTGACGTAGGCGCCGCCCTCGGCGACCGTGCGCCGCGCGGCGCCCTTGCTCGGAGACAGGCCGCTGGCCACCAACAGGTCGGTGATCGTGTCCGGCCCGCCCGGTTTCAACTCGGCGACCGACGCCTCCCGCAGCGCCGCCGCCAGCGTCGGCTCGTCCAGTTCGGCCAGGTCAGCCCGGCCGAACAACGCCTGGCTGGCATGCTCGACCGAGCGGGTGGCCGCCTCGCCGTGGACCAACGTGGTGAGTTCACGCGCCAGCCGACGCTGCGCTGCGCGTTCGTGCGCGCGTTCGGCCGTCGCCTGCTCCATCTCGGCCAGTTCCTCGGGCGCCAGGAACGTGAACCAGCGCAGATATCGGACCACGTCGGCGTCCGCGGTGTTGATGAAGTACTGGTACCAGGCATACGGGCTCGTCATCGCCGGGTCCAACCAGAGGCTGCCGCCACCGGTCGACTTGCCGAACTTCTTGCCCTCGGAATCGGTGACCAACGGCGTGGTCAACGCGTGCACGGTCGCACCGACCTTCTGCCGGACCAGCCGCACCCCCGCGATGATGTTGCCCCATTGGTCGGACCCGCCGATCTGCAGCGTGCAGCCGTACCGCTGATGCAGTTCGACGTAGTCGTTGGCCTGCAGAAGCATGTAGCTGAACTCGGTGTAGGAGATGCCCTCGCCCTCCAAGCGGCGCCGGACCGTGTCGCGGTCGAGCATCACGTTGATCGAGAAGTGCTTGCCGATGTCGCGCAGAAACTCGATCGCCGACAACCGCTCGGTCCAGGACAGGTTGTTCTCCACCACCGCGCCCGTCGCCGAGTCGTTGAACTCGACGAACCGCTCGAGCTGCCCGCGAATGCGGTCGGCCCACTCGGCGACCGTGTCGGCGGTGTGCAGGGTGCGTTCACCCGTGTCACGCGGATCGCCGATCAGCCCGGTGGCCCCGCCGGCCAGCACGATCGGCCGGTGGCCCGCCTGCTGGAACCGGCGCAGCGTCAGGAGCGGGATGAGATGGCCCGCGTGCAGGCTCGGCGCGGTGGGATCGAATCCCGAATACACGGTGACAGGGCCGTTGGCCAGCTCGGCCGCCAAGGCGTCCCGGTCAGTCGACTGGGCGATCAGCCCCCGCCACTCGAGCTCGTCGAGGATGGACGTACCCGCAGAAGTCACGGCTTCGATCTTCCCGCACTAATAGCTGTGGCCGGGAGCCGGTGCCCGCGGGCTGCGCCGGTACAGCGACACCTCGGGCCGCCCCACCAGCCAGAGCCGCCACGGCCGGTCGGCCGCCTTGCTCACCCCGACCCGCGGTCCCTCGGCTCCCTCCCGCTCGTCACCCAGCCGCAGCTGGATCTCACTTTTCGGGTCGAACAGGTCAAGTCCGTTGTCGTCCATGCTGATTCCCAACGCAGAGCACAGGTTTCCCGGTCCTCGCGCCAACGCCGCGGGACGGACGGAATCGCCCCGCCGGTGCTGCGCCACCTCGAGACCGGACTCCAGCGCGGCGGCCCGCAGCAACACCGCGCCCGCCACACCGTCGCTCGCGCAGGAGACGTTGGCGCATACATGGATGCCGTGGCTGCGGTAGGTGTAGAGCCGCCCGGCGGGGCCGAACATCACCCAGTTGCGCGGGCCCGGCCCGCGAAACGAGTGCGCCGCGGGGTCGGGCCACGGACCGTCGGCGGGCCCGCCATAGGCCTCCACCTCCACGATCATCGCGCTGGTCCCCCGCGCGACCAGCGTGGCACCGAGAAGCCGGCGCGCCGCGGTCAGCGGATCAACACTCAGCATCTCGGCGCTCACCCGAGGAATTCTGCCTCGCCTCTTGACGCATGCCCGGCCGGGGAGGATATTCAACGCATGATGACTTCATCGTATGATGAATTTCCTACGCGGGGCCTCGTCCCGGCGATCGACATCGCGGGCCTGCACGTCGTCCGCGGCAAGCGCGTCGCGCTCGACGACGTGACCGTGCGGGTCGCTCGCGGCACGATCACCGGATTACTCGGCCCCTCGGGCTGTGGCAAGACCACCCTGATGCGCTGCATCGTCGGCACCCAGATCGTCGCCGCGGGAACCGTCACGGTCCTCGGCCATCCGGCGGGGTCCGCCGGACTGCGGCACCGCGTCGGCTACGTCACGCAGGACGCGACGATCTACGACGACTTGCGGGTGATCGACAACGCCCGCTACTTCGCCTCGCTGTACGGCACCGATGCCGAGGCCGCCGAAGACGCCGTCGCTGCGGTCGGCCTACAGGATCATCGAACCGCCCTGTGCGGCAACCTTTCCGGCGGCCAGCGCACCCGCGCGTCGCTGGCCTGTGCGCTGGTCGCCAGCCCCGATCTGCTTGTGCTCGACGAACCCACCGTCGGGCTGGATCCGGTGCTGCGCGTGGAGCTGTGGCAGCAGTTCCGCCGGCTCGCCGAGCGCGGGACGACACTGCTGATCTCGAGTCACGTGATGGACGAAGCCGACCATTGCGGCGATCTGCTGCTGTTGCGGGAGGGTTCTCTGCTCGCCCACACCACCCCGACCAGGCTACGAGAGGACACCGGATGTCAGTCGCTGGAGGAAGCGTTTCTGTCCGTCATCGAGCGCAGCACCGCAGCCGCCAGCGCGGTCGGCTGAACCCGCAGGCCTACCTGGCCACCACCACGCGGATCCTGCGCCAACTGATCGCCGATCACCGCAGCATCGCGATGATCATGGTCGTTCCGATCGTCATCATCACGCTGATGTACTTCATGTTCGAAGACGTTCCGACCGCGCCGGGCGCGACGTCCGGTTTCAACAACGCGTGCCTGATCCTGCTCGGGCTGTTTCCGTTGTTCGTGATGTTCGTGATCACCTCGATCACCATGCAGCGCGAACGGGCATCGGGCACGCTGGAACGCACCCTGACAACGCCGCTGCGGCGGTTGGACCTGTTGGGCGCATACGGCACCGCGTTTTCGGTCGCCGCGGCCATTCAGGCGACCCTGGCCTGCGTTGTCTCGTTCTGGCTGCTCGGCTTCGAGACCGCGGGCAGCCCGGCGTGGGTTTTCGTGATCGCGATCGCCAACGCGGTCCTCGGCGTTGGGCTCGGGCTGCTGTGTAGCGCGTTCGCGCGCAGCGAGTTCCAAGCCGTGCAGTTCATCCCGTTGGTGATGGTGCCCCAGCTGCTGCTGGCCGGGATCATCGTGCCTCGGGGGACAATGCCGGAGTGGTTGCAATGGATCAGCAATGTGATGCCCGCGAGCTACGCGTTGGAGGCCTTGCGGGAGGTCGGGGCGCACCCGACGCTGACCGGGGTCGCGCTGCGCGACATCGCCGTGGTCATCGGGTGCGCGGTCGTCGCGCTGTGCCTGGCGGCGGCAACACTGCGACGACGGACACCGTGAGGTGAGCGCCGAAGCCGAGCGCAAGCGTCCCGGGCGGCCGCGCGGGGCCTCAGACACCCGCGAACGGATCCTCAAGTGCGCCCGAGACCTGTTTGCGCGCAACGGTCTTGACAAGACCTCGATCCGGGCGGTGGCCGCGGCGGCGGGCGTGGACCCGGCACTGGTCCATCACTATTACGGCACCAAGCAGCAGTTGTTCGCCGCGGCGATCGAAGCGCCCGTCAACCCGATGGAGATCATCCGCTCAATGCAGGACACGCCGGTCGAGGAACTCGGTCACAAGCTGCCGTCGGTGATTGTGCCGCTGTGGGATTCCGAAGCCGGTCAAGGCTTCATCGCGACGTTGCGCTCGCTCTTGGCGGGTTCGGAGGTGGGTCTCATCCGGTCGTTCCTGCAGGACGTGATCGCCACCGAAATCGGTCCCCGGGTGGACAATCCGCCGGGGACGGGCCGGATTCGGGTCCAGTTCGTCGCCTCGCAACTCGTGGGCATCGTGGTCGCGCGCTACATCCTCGAACTCGAGCCGATCCGGTCGCTGTCGGCCGAGCAGATCGTCGAAACCATCGGCCCCAACCTGCAGCGCTACCTCACCGGCGAGCTACCCGGGCTGGTGTGAGGCCCGGTCCAGCATGCGCTGATGTTCGGCGTCATCGTCGACGGCGACGGCCTCATCCACCAACAGCACCGGGATGCCGTCGTCGATGCGGTAGGCGCGCCGAAGCCGCGGGTTGTACAGAAACTCGTCGTTTACCAACAGAAGCGGCTCCCGGTCTTGGGGGCAGACCAGGATCTCCAGCAGTTTGTCGTCGAGTGCCACGACGCTAGCCCACCGGCACGGTCGAGCCGGGAAGAACGGGCACCTGACCGGCCACCGGGCCCTGCTGCTGCGCTGTCATGGCGGCTTGGGCCTGCAGCTTGCGCTGATAGGCGATGGTGTTCTTCAGCGCTTCCACCAGCGGCGTCTGGTTGGGTCGACGCTCGAGCGCGTCGGCGAGCGCCGCAGCGTTGGCGTTGGAGGGCCGGAAGCCCTGCCTGCGCAGCTTCACCGCGTCGTCGATCAGCTTGGAAACCTGTCCCCCGCCGTCGCCCTGCGCGTACTCGTTGTAGATCTGCAGCAGCACCTGATCGGCATTGATCTTCGCCGGTTCTGGCGCACCCCGCGAGCAGTCGTCGCCGGTGCATGAGCGCGGCGCCTCGGCCACCGGCGTCGGGGCCTCGGTCTCGATCGTCGGCTCAGCGGGCTGGGCCGACGCCGTCGCAGCCCCCGACACCAGGCCCGCGACCATCGCGCCGCCCGCCACGCCGGCGACGACGAACCGACGCCAGCGACCGCGGGTGGTACCGGTTTGCGATGTCATCAATCCTCCAGTGCGGTGGCGCGACTGCCCGACCCCGGCGACGGCGGCCGCCAAGCGGGAGCCTAACAGCGCGCCTGCCTTGCGGCATTTCCGTCGTTACTGCCCGCCGGCGATCTCCGCGCGCATCGCGGCGGTCAATCGCTTGTACCGATTGGTATCGGGATCCAGGTACCAGGCGTTACGTCCCGCTTTGGGGATGCCTTTCGCTCGCAGCGGGCTGACAAGCGGCCGATACGACGCGGACAGCGCCATGTTGGTCACCACGTACACGATGTCGGGCGGATTTCCGACCGGCAGGTCCGACAGCGCCTCAGACAGATCCGCCGACGGGATGCTGCCCCCGGGGCGCAGCTCCAGCGCCGTGACAGCCAACTGTCCGCCATCGACTGGGACACCGTAGGTGACCGCGAGGTCGACCGCATCGAGCCGGCTGACCGCGTCGTTGACGGTCGAGGCGTACACGACGCCGCGTTCGGTGAAAATCAGCGTGTTGCGGTTGTCGACCTGCCAGTAGTCGCCGTCCTCGTCGCGACGGAACAAGAACTCCGTCGACACCCAGGTGTCGGCCGGGGCGAACACCCCCCGCTTGATCGAGGCCGTGGGGTCGATGGGGCCACGGGGCCGGCCGAGCAGCACGCCGACCTCGTTGGTCTCCGCTTTCCGCACGAAGCCGCGCTCGTCCTCGAGGATCAGGTTGTCCTCGGGGTCATAGGCGGCCAGCTCGATCTCCCCGCCGCCGGGCAACGGCCGGCCCTTGCTGCCGATCTTGGCGCCGGACACGTTGGCCAGTACCGCCTGCCCGTCGGTGGTGGCGAAGAACTCCACCACCCGCGCCGGGGCGAACACCTCGACGACCCGTTTCCACAGGCCGGTGGGCATACCCGAGCCGATGAACAGGCGCACGGGATGGCTGCCGGTCAGCGAGAAGTCGGGGTCGTCGATCACGTCGCGCAGCATCGCCCATGTGTAGGTCACCACGGTGACCCCGTACTGGCGGATCTCCTGGACGAACCGGTCCGGTCGCAGGCCCCGGGACAGCGCGATGCGCGAGCCGCCGACGACCGCGCCGCCCAGCGCGACCAAGAGCCCGGACTGGTGGTGCAGCGGGGTCAGGCAGTACACGGTGTCGCCGCGGCCGAGGTTGGCGGCCGACGCGGTGCCGAACGCCGACAGCGCCCACCGGTAGTTGGTGATCTGGCGGGCCACCAGCTCCCCGTTGATCGAGCTGAACCCGATGAACGCGAGGTCGCGGGCCAGCCCCGGGTTGGGCCGGTACCAGCCGGGCAGGTCGACCTCGTCGGGGTCGATCTTCTCCATATCGACAACGTTCGCCCCGTCGCCGGATTCGGGCAGGTCCAGGCTTCGCGCCTCACCGCCGCCGAGCACCAGCACCCGCATGTCGAGTTTGCGCGCGGCGTCAAGGTTGCTCGGGTCGGCGATGATCTCGGTCACCGCGCCCAGCCGGGCCGCGGTGGGCAGGTCGGCGTCGGGCGGCATCAGCACCGCGACCGCGCCGAGCCGCGACAGCGCGGCGATCGCCACCAGGGCGCTGGGCCGGGTCTCCATCAGCACCCCGACCCGGGCGCCCTGCCGCACCCCCACCTCGATCAGGCCGCGCACCACGTTGTTGATGCGGCGGTCGACCGCCTCGTAGGTGTGCACCCGGCCGTCGAACAGCAGCGCCTCGCCGTTGGGTGCGTCGCGGGCCTGCTCGGACATGATGCGGCCGAACGAGATCCGGGTGTGGTGGTTGATCTGGCCGAGCCGGGCGAGCCGGGGCAGCGTGCGGGCGGTCTCGATGGCCAGCGTGCGCGCTGACTTGTTGGCGGCGACGAGCGCGTCTGCGGCGGACCGCGCCACGTTGAAGGCCATCTCGGTGGCGGCCGCGGTACCGTGCGCCAGGCGGGAGCTGAGCGAGACGCCGCTCTGGGAGGGCTCCTCGGGCTGCAACGCCATCGGCTCGACACCGTCGGGCAGCTCTCCGATGCCCTCGATCCACCTCACCCACTGCGCGACGGTGGGCCACGTCTGGCTGGCCGCCTTGGATCCGACAACAAGTCCGAAATGACCTGCCCGGATGAGGAATTCGTAGATGTCGGCCTTCGGGGCGGCGCGTTTGATGCCGCGCACCGATGCCGGTTGGCCGATGTCGTCGACCTCGCCGACGACGGCCAGTATCGGACAATCGATGTCGGACAGGGTGACCAGGTCGCCGTGGATGGAGAAGCCACCGCTCATCATCCGGTTGTGCGCGATGAACTGTTTGAGCAGTTCGGCGATCGCGGGCCCGGACCAGGCGATCCAACCTTCGGAGGCCAGGAAGCGGCGTTGCTGTTCGCGGGGCAGCAGCGCTTCGCGGTCGTGCAGCTGGCGCAGGAAGTCCAGCCGGGCCTGAGCGGTCTTGAGAGGATCGAGCATCTGAAAGCCGGTGCGTGCCAACCAGCCTGGGATGTCGATGCGGCTGAACACATGGTCGGCCATGAAGTCCGCGGCCGCGGGAGCGACGCTCGGCGGCAGGTTCATCGGGAGGGCGGCGAGGGTGTCCACCGGTGCGCCGAAGGCGATGATGCTCGCGAGGTCCTTCGAGCGGCGGTAGGCCGCGGCCTGGTAGGCGAACATCCCGCCTTGGGAGTAACCGGCGAGATGGACGTCGCGACCGGTCACCTCCTTGACGGTGTCGATGGCCTCGCTGAGCGCGACGACGTGGTCGGCCAGGTTGCGGTCCATGCCGCCCTCGACCTTGTCCGGTGAGCCGAAGTCGATCACCCACGGATCCAGCCCCGCCCGGTGCAGGATGCCCACGGCGCCGTCGTCGCGGGTGACGTCCCACATGTCCGCCGACATCATCATCGGGTGCACCATCAGCACCGGCGGCCCCGGCGGCTTTGCTCCTGGCCGCGCGTCCGGCGGGAAGTAGCGCCGCAGCCGGTACATCGGAACGCTCTGGATGATCTGGAACGGCGACGGCACCGAACCCGTCTCCAAACCGCCGTAGCGCAGCACTTCCAGACCGTTTTGCGCGGTGGCCACCAGCCGCTCCACCGGCTTGGTTATCGCGGACAAGTCCACCACGTCCCACTCCCCTTCAGCTGCTCACCTGCGCCCGTTTCCCGGGTCATCATGGCATAGCTGCGATGGGCCCTCGCTGTGATTGACCGGCGGGGATCACACGAGGTGAGCCGCGCCTTTCCAGGTGCCGCTAACCGGCGGTGGCCATGATGGCGAATCCGGGCGATTCTCGACCGAAGACCAGCCGGCCGTCGCGCCAGAGCGCGATTCCGACGTGGGCGCTGCCGGCGTCCGGTGGTATCCGTCGCAGCGATGCCGTGAGCGGGCTGCCCACCTCGATTCGCCGCGGCCCCAGCCCCAGGACCGCGGCGGGATTCGCCGAGATCAGGTCGACGCCCGCCGACAGCGGCGCCGAACCGTCGCGTGCCAGCGCGTGGGGCGCCGACTGGAGTGACGACGGCAGGTAGTCCGAGCACAGCACGGCGCACACGCCGGCCGCGACCGCGTCGGCGGCCAGGACGTTGCCCGACGATGTCGACCGGCCGCGCAGCGCGTTGGGCGCGCCCAACACGACATGCATACCGAGTTCGTGTGCGCGGCGCGCGGCGTCCATCGTCAGGGGAAACTCCGCCACCCGCGCGCCGAAGTCGAAGGCCTCGTCGATGTGCTCTGGTGTCCGGTCGTCGTGGCTGGCGAGTGCGATGCCGCGCTGAATGGCAAGCGCGGCAACCTGTTTACGCCGGTCGTCGACGGCGGCCAACCGGGTGGCGTCGACCCTGAACACCTCTTCGACCTCGGCTTCGGTGACACCCCAATCCTGGGCGTAGAACCGCCGCGTCTCCGCGAGCGAGGAGAACCGGCTGCGCTCGACAGTGGTCTCGATCATGGAGATCATCGCCACCCGCGACGATGCGGCCAACACGGCCTGAAGTGCGTCGAGCGCCCCGTCGTCGGTTAGTTCGACTCGGGCGTGAATGCGCCAGTCACAACACAGATACGGGGCGAGCCCTTCAACCGCAGCGGCCAGTACGGCGGCGTCGGCGATGTCGATGCCCTTGCGCGGACAATGTTCGCAGCGGGCCGCCACACACACCGTCGCGATACCCGCAGCGGCGCATTCGGCATCGAGCGCCGTGATCACCGCCTCGTGGTCCAGCGTCACCGTCGCCCTCGGACGGCGACGTGGTACCAGGTTGTCCAGGTGCAGGTCCACGCCCGCGGGAACGAGGAAGAGATCGTCGGACGGTGCGCCGTCACCGATGTCCAAGATGGTGCCGAGCCCGTCGAGTACGACGGCGGCGTCCCGGATGGCCGGCATGCCGCCGCCGGGAACCACCGTCACACCGTCGATTACCGTTTGTGCCATTCGATTCTGCCTCTCCGTAGCTCTCCCACCGCGGTTGCGATCGATGCGAGCGGGCTGTCCACTCCGCCGGTGGCGACGACTGCGGCTCCGCCGTCGGCCAGTCGCTTCAGCCATCGCGTCAGGTGTTGCGGGTCAGCGCACGCCTCCGGCTCGTCGAGCACCACGAACGGGCGCTCGGCGAGCAGTGCCGCGGCGAGCGCGACGGTCAGCCGATCGGATGCGCGAAGACGTCCGATGGGCACCGAGACCAGGTGGGCGACGTGGAAACGCCGCAGCGCCGCAATGGCTGACGATCGGCTGCACCGCGCGGCCCTGACCGCTGCGGCCCCCACGGACAATCGCGGTGCGGCGGCCAGGTGTCCGTCGAACGACGCGATGTGGTGGGTGCGCAGCCACGCCACCGTGCGGGCGTCTGAGGCGGTGAGGGTGACTTCGCCGCGCCCGCCCAGCCGGTATGTGACGTCGCCGGCGTCGGGCCGGTATACACCGCTGAGACACCGCGCCAGCGTGGACTTGCCGGAACCGGGTTCTCCCAGGACCAACGACAGGCCGCCGCTGCGCGCCGTCAACTGCACGCCGTCGAGCACGGTCTCGCGAGGGGCGAACCGCTTGCACAGTCCGGTGACGACGATCTCGGCCGCGGTGGTCGCCGTCATGTCAACCTCGATGAGACCAGCAGTTGCGTGTACGGATGCTGCGGATCCTCGAGCACCTGCTCGGAGATGCCCTCTTCGACGATGCGCCCGTGGTGCAACACGATGATGCGTGAGGCCAGCACGCGCACCGCGGCGAGATCGTGAGATACGACGATCGACGCGGATTCGAGGCTCTGGGTGACGCGCTGGACGACGTCGAGCAGATCCGCCTGCACCGACGGGTCAAGGCCGGTTGTCGGTTCGTCTAGCAGCAGCACCGTGGGCGGATCGACCAGGGCGCGCGCCAGTTGGACGCGCTGTTGCATACCACCGGAGAACGTCATCAACGCGTCGGTGTGGCGTTCCGGCCGCAAGCCGAGCTCACCGAGTAGTTCGGTTGCGCGGCCGTGGATCTCGGCGAACTGGCGCGCACCCCTGCCGAGCAGCCGCTCCGCGACGTTGGACTCGGCGGCCAGCCGAGGATAAAGGCCGGCGGCCAAGGCGTTCTGATGCACCATCATCACCGCCGAGCGCTGGAGGGGTTGTCCGCCAACGCGAATCGATCCGGATTCGGGCCGCAGGTCGAGATGGAGGCAGCGCAGCAGGGTGGTCTTACCCGATCCGGACTCGCCCACCACGCCGAGCACCTCATGCGGCCCGACCTCGAACGACGCGTCGTAGACCGCGACCACGGTGCCGCACACCGAGCAGCGGTTCGTCCCTGCGCTCTCGCCGGTCGATTGGATGCATCGGTCACAGCTCGTGCCGAAGCGGTGCGTCAGGCCGCGCACCGAGATCACCGGCTCGGGAGGTACCAGCGCGTCGCGGTCGGCCCAGGCGTCGATGGCGTTGGACGTCACGGCGCGACCGCCTCGCGCCGGACGCGGCAGGCGTCGACATCGCTGCAGCACCACCGGCCGTCGGAGGGAACCCGATACGACGTCGTGCTTCCGCACCGTCGGCACGGGCCGTCGGCCCGCTCCGGAGCCAGTGGGCGGTCGTCGAACACCAGCGGTTGCACCCTGGTGAAGGGCGGCAACGCCGTCAGCCGGGCACGCCGCCCGGCCCCGAGCAGGATCGGATGCGGCCGGTTGTCGAGCCGCAGCACGTCGTAGCGCGGGATCGGGCTTGGGCTCATCAACCGCGAACCGTCGACCAGCACAGGGTGGTCGGCGCCGGTGCGTGGGCCGCCCAGACAGGCCTCGGCGTCGTAGAGGTCCAGCCAGGCCGGCGTGTAGTCGCGGTCTGCGTGGTGGCGCAGCGCGGCGACGTCGTCGGGCACCACACGGCGTAGCGGCTCGGGGTGCGGTACCTGCAGGACGAGTAACTGGTCGGCCCGAAGGTCCAATTCAGGTATGCGGTGACGGCTTTGGATGATCGTCGCCTCGGTGGTGCTCGTCGTCGCCTCGCACCGGGCCGAGGAAGTGATCAGGTTGCGCATCCCGACGGCGTTGGAGGACAGGTCGTCACCCTGGTCGATGACCTTGACGGTGTCGGTGGGGCCGACCAGCGACAGGGTGACCTGCAGGCCGCCGCTGCCCCAGCCCCTGGCCACCGGCATCTCTCGGGAGGCGAACGGCACCTGCCAGCCGGGGATGGCCAGCGCCTTGAGGATCGCCCGCCGCACGTTGCGCTTGGTGTCCTCGTCGAGATAGGCGTAGGCCTGCGGGCGGCCGTGTTCGGCCGCGAGGGCCGCGACCGTCGCTTTCTGGTTCATGACTTCGTCTTCCCGCCCACTTGGGCCAGATATGCCGCGAAGCTTGCGTAGTGCGGCAGCCGCAGGTGCTCGACGAAACCGTTGGTGGCGGGTCCGTCGGTGGCGGCGATCACGGTCTGTTCGTCGAGCGTCACCGGTTCGCGCATATCGCCGTCGGCCTGCATGGCGGCGTCGAGCAGCGCCAGCGAGATGGCTCGGCGTTCAACGGTTCCCAGCGTCGCACCCCATCCGGTCACCAGCGCGGGCCCTCCGCCGGCGTCGGCGTCGAGGACCACCTCAACCTCGGTGATCGGTATCTCGGCCACCGCACACGGTGCACCGCTGCGAGGGTGGGGCACCCGGATCACGGCAGTCCCGACGGTGAGTTCCACCATGACTGCTTCCTGTCGCCGACCCAAGATCAATGCAGCGAGCGCGACCAGTGCCCCGGTCTCGCCGCGGGCGAGCAGAGCCAGGCGGTTGGCTCGGGTGAACGGTGGCGTCATCACCGCGCGTGCGGGGTCGTCACCGTCCCCGTCGGCGGCGCCGGTCAGCACGACGGCGTCGTCGATCAGATCCCGTACCCGCGGCGTGCCGGCGCGGGTGGGCGCGTCGGCGGCCTGCGCCACCGTCGGCCTCCCTCCGGGCACGTCGACGGTGGGCCGCTCGTCGGTCCAATCCAGTTGCCGGGAACGCAGTTCCGGGGCGATGCCGAGCCACTGCCCACCCGGGACCCGGGGGTAGGCCGACGACAGCCTGCGCACGATCGCGACGTCGTCGGGGCCAACGGGCAGCGCCTGCACGTGTGGCTGCGTCGCCGCCCAGACGCGCAGCATCGACACGGCGTGCGAGGCGTCGCCGCGTGACTGATGCAGCGCACGCCGCGCAGCGGCGAGCTCCCACAGACCGGCCTCGGCGCACACCTGTTCCTCGAGCGCGCTGGTGTCGGTGCGACTTCCCGGTTGGACCGCCCTGCGGTCGGCGATGGCCCGTGCCGCCTCGAGAGCATCGTTTTCGTGCATGCTCGCGTACATCACACGACTCCCAGGGTGACGCTCCGGGGCAGCCCGATGACGCAATTGCCCGTGACGATCAGGAGATCGACACCACACGGTGGGGCCGAATTGGCCGCGGCGAAGGCGCGTACGGCCACCTCGTCGAGCGGAAGCCACACCTCGGCCTGTCCGTCGACACCCGGGCCTGCGATCGAGACCGGATGGGGTTCGGCGGCCGCGGCGAGCACCAGCGTCGCGCCACGCTCCGGGGACAGTCGGCTGCCGCGACGCGCGCATGCGATGGCGTCGGCCGCGGCGCCGTGCACCAGCGCCCAGTCGGCGTCGGCGACGTTGCCTGGCCGCGCGCCGGTTTCGGCCATGACGGCGGCGGCGATCTGGTGGGCGACCTCCCCGCCGGATACGCCCAGAGTCAGCCCGCGGTCGAGCAGAGCCAGCAGAACGCCGGCGGCGCCGTCGAGTTCGGGGTGCCCCTCGACGCGCGGCAGACAGGCAAGCTCGATCGGTGTGCCCGGTGTGCACATCGCCCACATGCAGGCCAAAAACGCCGTGCGTCCGTCGTGCACCCGATCCCACCTCACGGCTCCTCCATGGTGGTCATCGCCACGAGATCGGCACGCTGGCTTCGACGCCGTGCGGCCTCTGTCTGCGCCGACCGGCACAACTCGTGCACGCGCGGGGAAAGAGGCCCGCCCCGTTCGCATTCGGCGTCACAGATCGCCGCCGCGAGGGCGCCGGTCAGATCGTGGCCCGCGCGGATCCCGTCACCACGGACGCCGTCGACGTGCGCGGTGCACCGGGTCAGCGCGACGTGGCCGAGAACCACGGTGGTGCCGCCGGATCCGCTCACGCCGACCCGCACCGGGGCGCTCACCGATTCGGGTCCTGCCGTCACCGACACGTCGACCCCGGTGGCGAGGATTTCATCGGCCAGCGCCTCCAGTGCCTGCCCGTCGCTGGATGCCAACGCTTCGTACCGGTCTTGTGCCCTCATGTCAGATCCACGGTGAACTGGACGCGATCGGCGCGAAAGCGGTGCTGTACCGAGGCCACCGGGTGCTGGTCCTGGTCGACGTTGAGGCCGCGCATCTCCAGCACGGGAGCACCGATCCGGACCTGCAGGTGTTCGGCCTCGGATGGTTCGGCAAGTCGGCACGAGAAGGTGCGGTATGCGCGTTGCATGCGCACCCCGTGGCGTTCGAGCAGAAAGTCGAACAGCGATGTCCGCCCCTTCCAGTCGTCGGCGAGTCCCGGGAACCGCTCCGCGCCGATGGACGTCACCGACAGCGACCAGGGTTGGTTGTCGACCAGGCGAACCGTGGTGCACACCAACAGTTCCTCACTCGTGCGCAGCTCGTCTTGCAAGGGGCTGCACGTGACGGTGTCCTTGGAGATCAGGCGAACGGTCACCTGATGGCCCAGTTCGCGCATGCTGTGGGTGAAGCTCGCATCGCGGCGCGCGGAGATGTCGTAGCGCACCACCGGCGGTGCGACGAAAGAGCCTTTCCCGTGTACGGTTTCGATCAACCCACGTTGGCTGAGTTCGTTGAGTGCCCGGCGGACGGTGAGGCGGTTGACATCGAACTGCTCGGACAGCTCCGCTTCGCTCGGCAGCCGGTCCCCCGGCCGCGCCCCCCCGATCAGCCGTGCCTCTAGCAGGTCGCTCAACTGTCGGTAGATCGGACGCTCGGCGTGTCTGTTGATCACCTCGAGAACATCGGTCATGCGGTCTGTCCCCCTCCGAGGACGCGTCGCCGGATCGCAGCGGACACCCGTTCGAAGACAACGACGACGACGAGGATCGCCAGGATGATGGTGGCTGCTTCGTCGTAACGCAGCAGCGTCATCGAGGTGGCCAGCTCGATGCCGATGCCGCCCGCGCCGACCAGTCCGAGCACCACCGACGACCGCGCCGAGGACTCCAGCGCGAACATCGAGGTCGTGACGAATGACGGCATGCACGCCGGAATCACGCCGCCGACAAGGACACCGGTGCGCGGCGCGCCCAACGCCCGCAGGCCTTCGATTCTGGCCGGGTCGATGTCTTCGATGCTCTCGGCGAAGAACCGCCCGCAGAAACCCATCACGTCGACCGTGATCGCCAGCACGCCGGCTTCCGGACCGAGCCCCACCGCGATCACGAAGATCAGCCCCCACACCAGATCCGGGATGGTCCTGCTGATCGTGATCACCGCTCGGCTCGCCGCGTACAGCGACCAGTGCGGTGTGGTGTTGCGCGCGGCCAGCACCGCAAGGGGCAGGCTGAGCACCGCGCCGATGAGGGTGCCCAGCAAGGCCATTTCCACCGTGACCAGCAGTGCCTTCAGGATCGGGCCGAGTCGGCCGGCGTCAGGCGGGACGGCGTCCTCGAGGAACTCACCGAGGCGGAAGACACCGGAGGCCAACGAATCGGGGCGGACCGTCGCACCTTGGGTCCAGCCGTGCACCAGCAACCCGCCGACGATCAGCACGATGACCAGCGTCATGAGGCTCGGCCGTCGGATTCGCGGTGGCAGCTCGGATTCTGGCCGTGCCCGCAAGCCCGCCCTACTCACGGCCTCGCCTCGGCGTAGATCGAACTGAGTTGTGCCGCATCGCAATCGCGCGCTGCCCGGTCGAACTGCACCGCGCCGTCACGCAACGCCACCACCCGATCGGCGTAGCGCAATGCCAGGTCGATTTGATGCAATGCGACGACAACGGTGACGCCCCGTTCGGCCGCGATGGCGCTCATCAGGTCCATCACCGAGTTCGCCGACGCCGGATCGAGGCTGGCCACCGGTTCGTCGGCAAGAATGACGCGGGGCTGCTGCATGAGCATCCGCGCGATGGCCACCCGCTGCTGCTGACCACCACTGAGCGTTTCGACGCGACGGCCCGCATAGGGGGCCAGGCCCACCCGGTCCAGGGCCTCCATCGCCTGCGCCCGGACGTGGTGCGGTGCGGTGAGCGGCCACGCGCAGCGCGCACCGTGCCGGCCCATCGCGCCGTGAACGACGTTGTGGAACACGGTGAGCCGCGGGATCAGATGGAAACGCTGAAACACGAACCCGACGTCTTGTCGAACCTGGCGCAGGGTCCGCCGTGACGCCCCGGTGACCTCGGTGCCACCGATCGTGACCGCGCCCTCCGCGGGTTCGATGAGCCTGACGAGGCAGCGCAGCAGGGTCGACTTGCCCGCCCCATTGGTGCCGATCAGCGCGACGATTTGCCCATCGGGAATCGATAGGCCCACGCGGGACAACGACACCGCGCCGTTACGCCGGTATCGCACCGACAGATTCGACACGTCGATGGCCGGCGCGGTGGCTGCGGGGGACGCCGTGAGGTGGGGTGCCGGAGCGACCACGTCAGTCGCCCAGGAACTGGGAGAAGTCGTTCACGCCGACCGCCTGATACATCGAACGCACTTCGTCGTAGTCCTTGTCGGTTACGTTGACGAGCTTGGCGTTCTCGTACTTGGCGTTGTCCTTGCCTTCGAGCATCGCAGGCAACAACGTGTCGAAGTGGTCGTTGAACGTCTCGCGGATCGTGGTGACGGTCTGCTCGTCGAGTCCCTGGCGTGCCATCAGCAGGTCCGGCGGGAGGACCGGCCCTTCGGCGATCACCCGGTACTGGGTGGGATCGTCTTCGGCCATGAACTCCTCGTAGTCGTGGTAGCCGATGCCGACCGCGTCGACGTCGCCGCGCTTGAGGGATTGGTGCACGGTGTCTCCGACCGTGAGTACCTCGACGTCGGTTCCCGGCGTGAGGCCGGCGTCCACGAGCATCTGGGACGGGCCGAGGTGCCCGCTGGTGGAGCCCACGTCGCTCATCGCGACTTTCTTGCCGCGCAACTGATCCAGGCCTGTGATGCCGCTGTCGGCCTTGGTGTAGATGGTCGAGCGGTACCCGTCGCGCTCGATGGCCACGATCGGCTCGGCGCCGGTTTTCTCGTGGATGACGACGTACTCGGCGGGGCCTGTGAACACCACATCGACCCGATCGGCCTGCAGCGCGGCGGCTGCCGCCGTACGGTCGTTGACCGCGAAGAAGTCCACCGTGAGGCCCGACTGCTTCTCGAATTCCGTTTTGAACGCGCCGAACTCGCGCTGCAGTTCCTCGAGGCCCTGCAGGTCGGTCACCGCGAGGCGGACCGTGCCGGGTTGGCTGGTGTCGGACGAATCACTGCTGCAACCCACCGTCACCGCTGCTGCGGTGAGCACTGTCAGTGCACTCGCGATCAACCCGCGTGCAGACATCGATTCCTCATCTCGTCGCTGTTGGTGTTGGCATCTAGTTGTCTAGATGAGAAGGGCGAACTAGGGGTTAACGGCGATCGACGGCCGACGCAATGTCGTATGGCGAGCCGCATATCATCGCGGCTGATGCCGAATCTGATCAACGTCGAGCGTGCCACCGTCAGCTATGGCACCCGCACGTTGCTCGCTCAGGTCAGCCTGGGCATCGACGAAGGCGACGCCGTTGGCGTCGTCGGCCGCAACGGTGACGGCAAGACCACCCTGTTGCAGGTGCTGACGTCGGCGCGGGTGCCCGACTCGGGCCGCGTCACGCACACGTCGGGCCTCTCGGTGGGCTATCTGCGCCAGGGTGATGATTTCACCGGGACGACGGTCCGGGACGTCATCGTCGGCGGCCGGCCCGACCATGTCTGGGCGGCCGAACCGCACACCCGCGACGTCGTCACCCACCTGTTGTCGGGCGTCACGCTGGAGAGCGAGGTCGCGCGGCTGTCCGGCGGTGAGCGGCGCCGGGTCGCGCTGGCCGAGGTGTTGATCGCCGGGCACGACGTGCTGGTGCTCGACGAACCGACCAACCATCTCGACGTCGAGGTGATCGAGTGGCTGGCCGGGCATCTCAACGCGCGGCGCGCCAAGGCGCTGGTGGTGGTCAGCCACGATCGGTGGTTTCTCGACGCGGTGTGCACCCGGACGTGGGAGGTGCACGACGGGACCGTCGACGCCTACGACGGGGGCTACGCCGCCTACGTGCTGGCCCGCGCCGAGCGGATGCGCCTTGCCTCCGGTGCGGAGGCGCGTCGGCAGAACCTGATGCGTAAGGAGCTGGCGTGGCTGCGTCGCGGCCCGCCGGCGCGGACGTCGAAGCCGAAGTTCCGCATCCAGGCTGCCAACGAGTTGATCGCCAACGAACCGCCGCCGCGCGATTCGCTTGTGCTGCAACGTTTTGCCACCACCCGCCTGGGTAAGGACGTCTTCGATCTGCATCGGGTGCGGCTGGAGGTGGGCTCGCACGTGGTCCTGGACGGGATCGACTGGTCGATCGGGCCGGGTGCGCGCATCGGGCTGGTCGGCGTCAACGGCACGGGCAAGACGTCAGTGCTGCGGCTGCTGGCCGGGCAGCTGCCGTCGGCGTCGGGCACCGTCAAGCGCGGCGCGACGCTGAAGATCGGTTATCTCAGCCAGGCGCTCGTCGACATGGACGGCGCGCAACGGGTGATCGACGCGGTCGAAAACCGGCGTCGAGTCACGGAATTGGCCGGTGGACGGGAGATCAGCGCCGAGACGTTGTTGCGTGACTTCGGGTTCACCGGCGACAAGCTCACCGCGCGCATCGGCGAGCTGTCCGGTGGGGAGAAGCGCCGACTGCAGTTCCTGCGGTTGCTGCTCGACGAGCCGAACGTGTTGCTGCTCGACGAGCCCACCAACGACCTCGACATCGACACGCTGACCGTGATCGAGGACTACCTCGACGGCTGGCCGGGCACGTTGATCGTCGTCACCCACGACAGGTACTTCCTCGAGCGCGTCACTGACGTGACATACGCGTTGACCGGCGGCGGGCGGTGCGACCTGCTGCCCGGCGGCATCGAGCAGTATCTGGCCGACCGGGCCACCGCGCGAACGGCACCAGCGGACCGTCGCTCGGGGCCGGCCCGCGGCGAGTCCGCGGCCGCGCGCGAACGCCGGGCGAGCAAGGAGATGGCCCGCATCGAGGGTCAACTCGAAAAGCTCGAGGCCCGCATCGAGCGGCTGCATGTGGCCATGGCCGAGGCCGCCGCCGACCATCTGCGCCTCGGCGAACTCAACGCGGAACTGCAGGAACTCGAGGCCCGCAGGGTCTCGTTGGAGGAGGCCTGGCTGACCGCGGCCGACGAGTGATCCCGCCGCGTAGGGTGGGCGGATGGACAGCAGATCGATAGGCGTCACGGCGCTCGCGGGAGCTGTGCTGCTCCTGCCCGGGTGCGGATCGTCGGGCGAAACCGAGTCCACGGTGACCGTCACGGAACCGGCCCCGACCGCCACGGCGTCGCCGACCGCCACGGCGCCGCAGACGGGCGCTCCGGCACCGGTGCCCCAGACGGGTCCCGCCGCGCCCGCCCGACCGGCGCGTGATCAGTGTGTGCGCGTCGAACCGGCACCGGACGGCCGCTACCAGGTCTTCGACGCGGGTTCGGCCGTCGTCACCTTCGCCGACGGCCGCCTGACGCTGGAGTCGGTGACCCCCGCGGACGGATGGACGCATCGCGTCGACGACCAGGAGCCCGAGGAGGTCGAGATCGCGTTCCGGCGCGGCGGTGAGGAACTCGACCTGGAGGTCGAGATCGACGACGGGCGGCTCGAGGTCAGTATCTGCAACGACGACGATTAGTTGTCGAACACGCGGTCCAGGAACGCGAGCTGGTCGGCGAGCACCTGCTCGCGGACGTCGTCACGGTAGAACGCGAAGTGCGGGCAGGGGTAGGTGCGCAGCACGCCGTGCGGTAGCGCATCGGCGAGTTGAGCGACCAGCTCCAGCGGAATCTCCTTGTCGCGTTCCGCGGCGCACACCAGCGCCGGAACGCGCAGTCGGGGTGCCGCGTCGGCGGGCCGATAGCGCATCAACCCGAACAACGCCCGCGGTGCCACCTCGTTGCGCCAGGTGTCGCTGGTCATGCCGGCCACGGTCTGCTGTGCCTCGGCGCTCGACATCGCCGCCAGTTCCCCGGGACCGCCGACCGCCTTGATGTAGGCCGGCGACAACCCCAGCAGGCCGCGGGCCGCATCGACCGTCATGGCCCAGAGCAGCCGCAGGGTCGCCGCCGTCGAGCGGCCCTCCACTTTTCGTGCCGTGCCGTTGAAGGGGATCTGCGCGATCACCGCCGCGATACGCGGATCCCGCGACGCGGCCACCACGACGTGAGCGCCGCCCAGCGAGGTGCCCCAGAGCACGATCCGGTCGGGGTCGACGCCCGGCACGCCGCGGGCATACTCCACCGCGGCGGCGATATCCTCGAGCTGGCCGTCGATGTCGACCAATTGCCTTGGCTCGCCGCTGCTTTCCCCGAAGTTGCGGTAGTCGAGGGTCAGTACGCGATAACCGGCCGCGGCGAAGCCTTCCGCGTTCGCGGTGAAGGCGGGGGTGTCCTGGGTTCCGCCGAACCCCTGACACATCACGACGCAGGGCCGTTCTTCGGCGTGATCACCGTAGAAGTAGCCGACGCAGGTCTGGCCGTCGGACTCGAAGGTGATCCGCGAGGTCATCTCTGCAAGCGTAGTCGCAACCGCTCGGTGGTTTCCCGCACGACGTCGAGCTGCTTGGCCACCTGGCTTGGGGCCGTTCCGCCGCGGGCGTCGCGGGAGTTCACCGAGCCGTCGGTGGTGAGCACCTCGCGGACCTGCGGTGTCAGCGCCGGATGGATGGCGGCGAGCTCGTCGTCGTCGAGGGCTTCCAGGCCGACATCACCCGCTTCGGCCGCCCGTACCGCGGCTCCGGCGGCTTCATGGGCCTCCCGAAACGGAACACCTTTGCGCACAAGCCATTCCGCGACATCGGTAGCCAGCGTGTAGCCGAGCGGCGCGAGTTCGGCCATCCGGTCGACGTCGAATCGCAGGGTCGCGACCAGGCCGGCCATCGCGGGCAGCAGCAGCTCCAGTTGGGCCACCGAATCGATGACCGGCTCCTTGTCCTCCTGCAGATCCCGGTTGTAGGCAAGCGGTTGGGCTTTGAGCGTGGCGAGCAGGCCGGTGAGGTTGCCGATCAGCCGGCCCGATTTGCCCCGTGCCAGCTCGGCGATGTCGGGGTTCTTCTTCTGCGGCATGATCGAACTGCCGGTCGACCAGGCGTCGTGCAGGGTCACGTAGCCGAATTCGGTGGTGCTCCAGAGGATGATGTCCTCGGCGAGCCGCGACAGGTCGACGGCGATCATGCTGAGCACAAACGCTGCCTCCGCGGCGAAATCGCGGGCAGCGGTCGCGTCGATCGAGTTGTCGGCGGCCGCGTCGAATCCGAGTTCGGCGGCGACGGCGTCGGGATCCAAACCCAGCGACGAACCCGCCAGCGCACCGGATCCATACGGGGACACCGCGGTTCGTTTGTCGAAGTCGGCGAGCCGGTCGACGTCGCGCAGCAGCGGGTGCGCGTGGGCGAGCAGGTGGTGGGCCAACAGGACCGGTTGGGCCGACTGCAGATGCGTCTTGCCGGGCATGATCGCGATCGGATGGGCAGCGGCCTGGGCGGTCAACGCGTCGACGACGGCGAGCACCCCGTCGGCGACACGCCGGACGGCGTCGCGCAGCCACATCCGAAACAGCGTTGCCACCTGGTCGTTTCGTGATCGGCCCGCCCGCAGCCGGCCACCCAGTTCGGGACCGACACGGTCGATCAGGCCGCGTTCCAGCGCGCCGTGCACGTCCTCGTCGGTGGGCAGCGGCCCGAAGCTGCCGTCGGCGACATCGGCGGCCAACTGGTCCAGCCCGCTCAGCAGCCCGTCGCGCTGCTCGTCGGTCAGCAGGCCGGCGTTGAACAGCACCCGCACGTGGGCTTTGGAGGCCCGGATGTCGTAGGGGGCGAGCACCCAGTCGAAATGCGTGGACTTGCTCAGCGCCGCCAGCGCATCCGACGGGCCGTCGGCGAACCGGCCGCCCCACAGCGAGCCCTCGTTGGTGCTCACGGGGTCAGCCCTCCCCCGCGAGAAGACGTGAAATCCCCCCGAAACGCGGTGTTTTGGGGGTATTGGCGTCTGTTCGGCGTCATGAACCAAGGTCCCGGCGGGCGGCGATGCTCGACGACAGGCCGTGGATCTGCACGAAACCCCTGGCCGCCGACTGATCGAACGTGTCGCCCTCGTCATAGGTGGCCAGGTTGAAGTCGTACAGTGACTCGGGGCTGCGGCGGCCGTTGACCGCGATGTGCCCGCCGTGCAACACCATCCGGATCTCGCCGGTGACCCGCTGCTGGGTGTGGTCGACGAACGCCTCCAGCGCGGTCTTCAGCGGCGAGAACCACAGCCCGTCGTACACCAGCTCGCTCCACTTGCGGTCCGTGGAGCGCTTGAACCGCCCGAGTTCGCGTTCCAGCGACACGTGCTCGAGCTCGGTGTGCGCGGTGATCAGCACCATCGCGCCTGGCGCCTCGTAGATTTCGCGGCTCTTGATGCCGACCAACCGGTCCTCGACGACGTCGAGCCGTCCGACGCCCTGCTCACCGGCGCGGCGGTTGAGTTCCTCGATGGCCTGCAGCACCGTCACCGAGCGGCCGTCGATCGACACCGGGACGCCGCGCTCGAACCCGACGATCACCTCGTCGGGGGTGCTCCAGTTGACGGTCGGGTCCTCGGTGTACTCGTAGACGTCCTTGGTGGGCGCGTTCCACAGGTGCTCGAGGAACCCGGTCTCCACGGCGCGCCCCCACACGTTCTGGTCGATGGAGAACGGCGACCGCTTGGTGACGTTGATCGGGATCGCGTTCTCCTCGGCGAACGCGATGGCCTTCTCGCGGGTCCAGGCGTAGTCGCGCACCGGGGCCAACACCTGCAGATCCGGTGCCAGCGAAGCGAATCCGACCTCGAACCGGACCTGGTCGTTGCCTTTTCCGGTGCAGCCGTGGGCGACGATGCCGCCGCCGTGCTCACGCGCCGCGGCCACCAGGTGCTTGACGATCAGCGGCCGGCTCAGCGCCGACACCAGCGGATAGCGGTCCATGTAGAGCGCGTTCGACTGGATGGCGGGCAGGCAATACTGCTCGGCGAATTCGTCTCGGGCGTCGACCACGACGGCCTCGACCGCGCCGCAGTCGAGGGCCCGCTGCCGGACCACTTCCATGTCTTCGCCGCCCTGGCCGAGGTCGATCGCGACGGCGACCACCTCCCGACCGGTTTCCTTGCCGATCCAGCTGATCGCCACCGAGGTGTCCAGACCGCCGGAATACGCCAGGATGACGCGCTCGGACCCCATACCTAATCTCCTCCTTGTTGAAAGCCTTCGAGTTTCGCGGCCAGCTCCGCCCCCGTCATGGGCTCGCGCGCCACCACCAGGATGGTGTCGTCACCGGCGACCGTACCGACCACATACGGCAGCGCCGCCCGGTCCATCGCGCTGGCCAGATAGTGCGCGGCGCCGGGCGGTGTGCGCAGGACGGCGAGGTTGCCGCTGGCGTCGGTCGACACCAGCAACTCGGCCAGCAGCCGTGCCATTCGTTCGGTGCCGCCGGAGACGCCGCGCACCGGGCTGCCGTCCTCGGGCACGACGTACACCCCGACGCCGCCGTTGGCGCCGCGTAGCTTGACCGCGCCGAGTTCCTCGAGGTCGCGCGACAGCGTCGCCTGGGTCACCTCGATGCCCTCGGCGGCCAGCATGGCGGCGAGTTCGGTCTGGCTGTGCACCGATTGCGACGACAGGATCGCGATGATGCGGGCCTGCCTGCCGGCGCGGGTGGTCGCCGACGTCATGTCCGGCCCTTCTCCAGCAGCCAGACCAGCAGCGCCTTCTGCGCGTGCAGCCGGTTCTCGGCCTCGTCCCACACCGCGCTCTGCGGGCCGTCGATCACCTCGTCGGTGATCTCCTGGCCGCGATGGGCTGGAAGACAGTGCAGTACAACGGATTTAGGATCGGCCAGCGCAAGCAGCTCGGCGTTGAGCTGGAACGGCTGGAACGGCCCGACGCGGTCGAGCCCGTCATCCTCCTGCCCCATCGACGTCCAGGTGTCGGTGACCAGCACGTCGACGCCGTCGGCGGCGCGGCGCGCGTTGTCGGTCAGCGTCACCGTGGCACCGGTCTGCGCCGCGCGTTTCTCGGCGGCCGCGACGAACTCGGGGTGCGGCGCGAACCCGGGCGGGGCGGCGATGGTGACGTGCACACCGGCGGTCACCCCGCCCAGCATCAGCGAGTGCGCCATGTTGTTGGCGCCGTCGCCGAAGTAGGCCAGCCGCAGCCCGGAAAGCGCGCCTTTGCGCTCGGCCA
The DNA here is from genome assembly GCF_010725725.1 of Mycolicibacterium pulveris. Classification (NCBI taxonomy): domain Bacteria; kingdom Bacillati; phylum Actinomycetota; class Actinomycetes; order Mycobacteriales; family Mycobacteriaceae; genus Mycobacterium; species Mycolicibacterium pulveris. Next base: position 5,049,506 of record NZ_AP022599.1, read on the forward strand.
GCGTCTGCAGGTCGGCGAGCACCTGGCAGGGGTGGAACTCGTCGGAGAGCGCGTTGACGACGGGCACGTCGGCACCCGAGGCCATCGCGGTGAGCCGGTCCTGTTCGAACGTGCGCCATACGATCGCGTCGACGTAGCGCGACAGCACCCGACCGGTGTCCTGCAGGGTCTCGTCCCTGCCGAGCTGGGTGTTGCGGCCGTCGACCACGACGGCGTGCCCGCCGAGCTGGGCGATGCCCATCTCGAAGGAGAACCGGGTGCGGGTGGAGTTCTTGTCGAAGATGACGGCCACGCCGCGGGGGCCCGCCAGCGGCCGGAGCTTTACCGGGTCCTTCTTGAGTTCGGCCGCCAGGGCCAGGACCTCGGCCTGTTCCTCGGGCGTCAGGTCGTCGTCGCGCAGGAAATGGCGGGTCATGACGCGGCCCTCGCTGCGGTGTCGAGGACGGCGGGCAGCGCGCCGAGAAACGCGTCGACCTGCTCCTCGGTGATGACGAGCGGCGGAGCCAGCCGCACCACGTCCGGCGCGGCGGCGTTGACCAGGAACCCGGCGGCGCGGGCGGCCTCCTCGACGGGTTTTGCCGCCGGCGCGGTGAGCACGACCCCGCACAACAGGCCGCGGCCGCGCACATGGTCGACCAGGGGGTGGTTGAGGTCCTCGATACCGGAGGCGATCGTCTTGCCGAGCACGTCGGCGCGGCCGGTCAGGTCCTCGTCGGCCAGTACCCGCAGCACGGCCAACGCGGCCGCGGTGCACACCGGGTTGCCGCCGAACGTGCTGCCGTGCAGACCCGGGGTCATCAGATCGGCGGCGGCGCCGACGGCGATGCACGCCCCGATCGGCAGGCCACCGCCCAGGCCCTTGGCCAGCGTCACCACGTCGGGCACGATGCCGTCGTGCTGGTGGGCGAAAAACGCTCCGGTGCGGCCCATTCCGGTCTGCACCTCGTCGAGCACCAGCAGCGCGCCGTGCGTGGCGGTGATCTCGCGGGCGGCCACCAGGTATCCGGCCGGCGGCACGACCACGCCGCCCTCCCCCATGATCGGCTCGAGGAACACCGCGGCGGTGTCGGCGTCGACCGCGCGGGCCAGCGCGTCGACGTCGCCGTACGGCACGAAGGCCACGTCGCCGGGCAACGGCGCGAACGGCGCCTGCTTGGACGGCTGACCGGTCAGCGCCAGTGAACCCATCGTGCGGCCGTGGAAAGCGCCTTCGGCGGCAACGAGTTTGGTGCGGCCGGTGAGCCGAGTGAGCTTGAACGCCACCTCGTTGGCTTCGGTGCCCGAGTTGCAGAAGAACACCTTCGCGGGACCGGCGCCCAGCAGCGCCACCAGCGCCTCGGCCAGCGCCACACCGGGTTCGGTGACATACAGGTTCGACGTGTGCCCCAGCGTGTTGAGCTGACGGGTGACCGCCTCGATGACCGCGGGATGGCGGTGGCCGAGGATGTTGACCGCGATGCCGCCGAGCAGATCGACGTAGGTCTTGCCGTCGGCGTCGGTCACCACCGCGCCGTCACCGCTGACCAGCGCGAGCGGCGGGGTGCCGTAGTTGTTCATCATCACCGTCTGCCATCTGTCCAGGAGCGTCATGCGGGTATCACCTTGGTTCCGGTCCCCTCGTCGGTGAGCAGTTCGACGAGCACGCAGTGTTCGACCCGACCGTCGATGACGTGCGCGCTGGGCACGCCGCCGGTCACCGCCCGCATGCACGCTTCGATCTTGGGCACCATGCCCGTCTGCAGCGTCGGCATCAGCTCGGCCAGCGTGGTGGTGTCGATCTGGCTGACCAGTGAATCCCGGTCCGGCCAGCGGGTGTAGAGGCCCTCCACGTCGGTGAGCATCACCAGCTTCTCCGCGCCGAGCGCCTCGGCGAGCGCGGCGGCGGCGGTGTCGGCGTTGATGTTGTGCACCACCCCGTCGCTGTCCGGGGCGATCGTGGACACCACCGGGATGCGGCCGGCGGCGATGAGATCGCGCAGCGCGTCGGCGTCGACGCTCTCCACGTCACCGACCAGGCCGATGTCGGTGGCCACGCCGTCGACGGTGACGTTGCGCCGCACCGCGGTGAACAGGTGCGCGTCCTCACCGGTGATGCCGACCGCGTACGGGCCGTGCGCGTTGATGAGGTTGACCAGCTCGCGGCCGACCTGCCCGAACAACACCATCCGCACGACGTCGAGCACCTCGGGCGTCGTCACCCGGAACCCGCCCTTGAAATCGCCCTCGATGCCCAGCCGGTTGAGCATCGCGCTGATCTGCGGGCCGCCGCCGTGGACGACGACCGGATAGATCCCGCAGTTCCGCAGAAACACCATGTCGGCGGCGAACGCGGCCTTCAGCACATCGTCGGTCATGGCGTTGCCGCCATACTTGATCACCACGATCTTGCCGTGCATCTGCTTGAGCCACGGCAGCGCCGCGGCCAGAACCTTTGCCTTCAGCGGGGTTTCGATGCTCATGAGCTGTAGGCCGAGTTCTCTTCGACGTAGGCGTGCGACAGGTCGGTGGTGCGCACGCTGGCCAGCGCGTCGCCGACGCCCAGGTCGACGGTGACGTCGATGTCGGCACCGGACAGGTCGATCTCCCGGGCGCCCGGCAGCCCCGTCAGGTTCGCGCACACCGGAAACCCGTTGAACGCCACGGTGATCCGATCGGTGTCGAGCGTGAACGGCGCCATGCCGACGGCGGCGAGCACGCGGCCCCAGTTCGGGTCGGAGCCGAACAGCGCGGTCTTGACCAGGCTGTCGCGGGCAACGATGCGGGCGACGGTGAGCGCATCCTCTTCGGAGGCCGCACCGGTCACGGTGACGGTGATGCGCTTGGTCACGCCTTCGGCGTCGGCCTGCAATTGTTGGCACAGGTCATCGCAGACTTGCAGCACCGCATCGTCGAGATCGCTTTGGCTCGGCCTGATCTCGCTGGCACCCGAGGCCAGTAGCAGCACGGTGTCGTTGGTCGAACAGCTGCCGTCGATGTCGAGCCGTTCGAAGGTCCGCGCGGCGGCCTTGCGCAGCGCCGCATCCAGCGCGGCCGCATCGGCGACGGCGTCGGTGGTCAGCACGCACAGCATCGTCGCCAGCGACGGCGCGATCATGCCCGCGCCCTTGGCCATTCCGCCGACCGTCCAGTTGTCCGGATGGTGCAGCGCAACCTGCTTGGGCACGGTGTCGGTGGTCATGATGGCCCGGGCGGCCTCCTCCCCGCCGGTGAGCCCGCCCGCCAACTCGTGCACGATCGCGGTGACCCCGGGCAGCACCTTGTCCATCGGCAACCGGTCGCCGATCAGCCCGGTCGAGCAGACGGCGACCTCGATCGCGCCGGTCTCGGTGCCCCAGTCCGACAGCGCGGCGGCGACGGCCTCGGCGGTGGCGTGGGTGTCGCCGAAGCCCGGCGGCCCGGTGCAGGCGTTGGCGCCGCCGGAGTTGAGGATGACCGCCCGCAGCCGCCCGGTGGTGAGCACCTGCCGTGACCACAGCACCGGCGCGGCTTTCACCTGGTTTCGGGTGAACACCCCCGCGGCGGCGTAGTCGGGGCCCTCGTTGAACACCAACGCCAGGTCCAGGGCGCCGGATGCCTTGATACCGGCGGCGATTCCGGTCGCGCGGAAGCCCTCCGGAGCGGTGACGCCCTGGGTGCGCAGCAGCCGGCTCGGTGTCGAGGTGTCGGTCACGGCGCGATCCCCACGATCGAAAGCCCCTCGGTCTCCGGCCAGCCCAGCGCGAGGTTCATCGACTGCACGGCCGCGCCGCCGGTGCCCTTGACGAGGTTGTCGATCGCCGCGATCCCGATGAACGTCTGGGCGTCTTCGTCGACGGCGAGGGCCAGCTGCGCGGCGTTGCTGCCGAGCACCGAGCCGGTCTTGGGCAGCTGCCCTTCGGGCAGCAGGTGGACGAAAGGTTCAGCATCGTAAGCCTTTTCGTAGGCGGCCCGGATCTGCGAAAGGGGCGCCTCGGTGCGGGCGGTGCAGGTGGCCAGGATGCCGCGCGACGCCGGAATCAGCACCGGGGTGAACGATACGGTGACGTCCTTGTCGGTGAGGCTTCTCAGGGTTTGGGTGATCTCGGGGGTGTGGCGGTGTTTGCCGCCGACGTTGTATGCCCGCGCCGAGCCGATCACCTCCGAGCCGAGCAGGTCGGGTTTGGCCGCCTTGCCCGCTCCCGAGGTGCCGCTGACGGAGACCACGGTGATCGCCGGGTCGATGAGGTCCTCGGCGATGGCCGGCCACAGCGCCAGCAGCGCGGCGGTCGGATAGCAGCCGGGCACCGCGATGCGCTTGGCTCCGCGCAGCCGGTCGCGGGCGCCGGGCAGTTCGGGAAATCCGTAGGGCCAGCTGCCGGCATGCGGCGAACCGTAGAACCGTTCCCATGCCACCGCGTCGGTCAGCCGGAAGTCGGCACCGCAGTCGACGATCAGCATCTCGGGGCCGAGCTGGTCGGCCAGCGCGGCGGAGTGCCCGTGCGGCAGGGCGAGGAAGACCACGTCGTGGCCGCTCAGCGTGTCCGCGTCGGTCGCCTCCAGCACCCGGCCGGCCAGCGGCAACAGGTGCGGATGATGCTCGGCCAGCGTCGTGCCCGCGCTGGCGGCGGCCGTCACCGCGCCGATGCGCAGCCGCCCGTCGCCGTAGGCGGGGTGGCCCAGCAGCAGTCGCAGGATCTCGCCGCCGGCGTATCCGCTGGCGCCGGCCACAGCAACAGAAACCATGCGCGCAATTCTGCATGGTTATGCATAGCTATGCAAATTCATTACGTGCGGGCGGGGAATCAGCCCCTGAGCACGGCGCCGACGCGCGCGGCCGCGGCCTGCACGGCCGCCTCGCGCGCGGCGCTGGCCTCGTCCTCGGTCAGGGTACGGTCCGGGGCGCGGAACCGTAGCGCCAAGGTGAGCGACTTGCGGCCCTCGCCGATCTGCGGCCCGGTGTAGACGTCGAACAGCCGCACGTCCTCGACCAGCGGGCCGGCGCCCTCCCGCACGGCGTCGATGACGCTTTGGGCCGTGACCTCGGCGTCGACCACCAGGCTGACGTCCTGGAACACCGCGGGAAACGGTGACACCGACGGCGCGGGCCGGGTCTCGACGATCGGGATGGCGTCCAGGTCGAGCTCGACGGCGCAGGTCCGCTTGGGCAGCCCCGAGCGTTCGAGCACCGCGGGGTGCAACTCGCCCGCGTGCCCGACGACGGTGTCGCCGACCAGGACCTCCGCGCACCGGCTGGGGTGCCACGGCAGGTACTGCGCGGGCCGCAGGACGAAGTCGACCCCGGTGACGCGGCCGATGAGCCGCACCGCCTCGAACGCGTCGCCGGCGTCGGCGGGGCGCCCCGGCCCCCACGGCCCGACCGGTTCGCGCAGCCCGGCCAGCACCGCGGCGACGTGTTGCGGTTGCCGCGGCAGCGAGGCGTCCAGCGCGGCGATCTCCTCGTCGGTGGGGCGTCGATCGGTCGGTATCCGTTCGACCGTGCGGGTCTGGTCGGTGGGCAAGACCACCTGGGCGATCGCGAACAGGGACACGTCGGCGGCGCCGCGCGACACGTTGCGGTGCAGCGCCTCCAGCAGACCCGGCAGCAACGTGGTGGCCAGGTGCGGGCGGTCGGCCTCCAGCGGGTTGAGCACCTCGACCGTGGACCGGCGCTCGTCCTCGGGCGGCAGGCCCCACAGATCGAACACCCCGGCGGGCAGGAACGGGGTCGGAAGGATCTCCACATACCCGTTGAACGCCAACGCCTTTCCGATTGCCCGCCGACGCTTCTGTTCCGCGGTCAACCCCCGCCCGGCCGGGGCCAGCGGCAACACCGACGGAATCTGCTCCAGACCCTCCAGCCGCAGCACCTCCTCGACCAGGTCGGCCGGCTGACGCAGGTCGGGGCGCCAGCTGGGTGGCACGGCGGTGACCTGCCCGTCGGTGACGACGACGTCGGCTCCGATCTGGGTCAGCCGTTTCTCGGTGGTGCCTGGCGCGTACCGGACGCCCGCGGTGCGGTCGGGCAGGTCGACGGGCATGTGCACCGGCGGCAGCGACCAGTCGTCGCGTGGCGGATCCCCGCGCCAGTCGGTCAACGCCGGTTGTGCGGTGCCACCGGCGATGTCGGCCAGCAGCACGGCACAGCGGTCCAGCGCGGCCACCGATATCGCCGGATCCACCGCACGCTCGTAGCGCCGGCCCGCCTCGCTGTAGAGGTGCAGGCGTCGCTGGGTGCGCGACACCGCCGCCGGGTCCCACACCGCGGCTTCGAGCAGGACGTCGGTGGTGGTGTCGCGGACCTCGGTGGTGCCGGCGCCCATCACCCCGCCGATGGCGGCGGTGGCGACATCGTCGACGATCAGCACGTCCCCGGGATCGAGTCGGCGTTCGACGTCGTCGAGCGTGACGACGGTCTCGCCCGGTTTGGCGAACCGCACGGCGAACCCGCCGGTGATCAGGTTGCGGTCGTGGGCGTGCATCGGATGGCCGAGTTCGAGCATCACGTAGTTGGTGACGTCCACGGCGGGCGAGATGGCGCGGATGCCCGACAGCAGCAGCCGGCGCTGCAGCCACCACGGTGACACGGCGGCCGGGTCGATGCCGGTGACCGGGCGCAGGCCGAACCGCAGCACACCGGTGCCCGGTTGCACGGTCACCGGCAGCGCCTCGTGCTCGGCGGGCAGCGCGGGCACGTCGGCGGGGTCGACGAAGTCCAGGTCGTAGGCGTTGGCGATCTCGCGGGCCATCCCGCGCACCGACAGGCAGTAGCCGCGGTCGGGGGTGATGGCCAGGTGGAAGACGACGTCGTCGAGGCCGAGCACGGTGGCGGCCGGTGCCCCCGGTTCGGCGGTGCCCGCGGGCAGCACGAGGATGCCGGAGTGGTCGACGCCGAGGTTGAGCTCGGCGGCCGAACAGATCATGCCGTCGCTGGTGCGTCCGTAGGTCCTGCGGCTGCTGATCGTGAAGTCGCCGGGTAACACTGCGCCAGGCAGCGCCACCACGACCAGGTCGTCGACGACGAAATTGGTTGCGCCGCACACGATATGGCGCGGCTCGGGTTCGCCCACGTCGACCTTGACGGCGCGGATGGGCTTCTTGAACTCGGTGAGTTCCTCGATGTCGGCCACCCGCCCGACGGTCAGCGGCCCGCTGACCGGGCCGACCGGGATGACCTCCTCGATCTCGTGGCCGATGCGGATCAGCGTCTGCTCGAGTTCGGCCGGGCCGACGTCCCAGCCGGGCGCACCGACCGACACCGCGTCGCGCAGCCAGCTGTACGGCAGCCGCATCAGGCCCCGACCCCGAACGGCAGCGAGAACCGGACGTCGCCCTCGACCATGTCGCGCATATCAGGAATTCCGTTGCGGAACTGCAAAGTTCGCTCCAACCCCATGCCGAAGGCGAATCCGGAGTAGACGTAGGGGTCGATGCCGCAGGCGCGCAACACGTTCGGGTTGACCATGCCGCAACCACCCCACTCCACCCAGCCGGGACCGCCCTTTTTGTCCTCGAACCAGATGTCCACCTCGGCGGAGGGCTCGGTGAACGGAAAGAAGTGCGGCCGGAACCTGGTGCGCCCCGCGGGCCCGAACTGCGAGCGCGCGAACGCGTCCAACGTGCCGCGCAGGTGCGCCATCGTCAGGCTCTTGTCCACCGCGAGGCCCTCGACCTGGTGAAAGACCGGGGTGTGGGTGGCGTCGAGCTCGTCGGTGCGAAAGGTGCGCCCGATCGAGATGATGTAGACCGGCAACTCGCGCTCCAGCAGCGTCCGAATCTGCACGGGCGAGGTGTGGGTGCGCAGCACCTGCCGCGACCCTTCCGGGGCGATGTAGAAGGTGTCCTGTTCGCTGCGGGCCGGGTGGTCGATCGGGAAGTTCAGCGCGTCGAAGTTGAACTGCTCGGACTCCACCTCGGGCCCCTCGGCCAGCTCCCAGCCCATCGCGACGAAGGCGTCGGCGACGTGCTCGGCCAGGATCGTGATCGGGTGGCGCGCACCGACCTGCGTGCGGGTCGACGGCAGCGTGACGTCGATGCGCTCGGCGACCAGCACCGCCGCGTCGCGCTCGGCACGCAGCACGGCCAGGCGTGCGTCGTAGGCCCGCTGCACCTCACCGCGGGCCACGTTGACGCGTTTGCCCGCGTCGGCGCGGTCGGTCTTGGGCAGCTTGCCCAGCGACTGGCGGGCCAGGGCGATCGGCGAGCGGTCGCCGAGGTGCTCGGTTTTCGCGTGCGCCAACGCCTCCAGGTCGGCCGCCTGCTCGAACGCGCGCAGGGCCGCGCCGACGACCCCGGTCAGCGCTTCTTCAGACAGGTCTATGGGCTGATCAGCCACCCGGCGATCATAGGCGACGCCGGAATCGCTAGATCCCGGCGTGGCGCTTTCGCAGCCGGTACATGTCCAGATCGGCGGGCACCCCGTCCTGCTTGGCGGTGAACACCGGCCTGCGAAGGCGTTTGGCCTGCAGGCCCAGCGACTCGACGTCCTCCTCGGAGACGCGGTCCAGGGTGGCCTGCGACACCACCAACTCCCCCCTGGTGGCGCGCTCCATGACACGTGCGGCGATGTTGACGTCGACGCCCAGCCAGTCCGACCCGATCCGCTGTGGATGTCCGGTGTGCACACCGACCCGCATTCGCGGTGTGTAGCCGTCCACCTCAACGGTTTTCACGGCATCCCGGGCGGTGATCACGGCTCGAAGCGCGGTCGTGGGGTCGGTGAACACCGCCATGATGCCGTCGCCCATGCGTTTGACGATGTGCCCGCCCGCCTCGAGCAGCGGCGGCTCGACGACCTGTGACACCCGCCGCAGCAGGGCGAGCGTGGCGTCGTCACCGGCGGTCAGGGACCAGGACGAGAACCCGACCAGGTCGGTGAAGACCAGCGTGGCCTCCCGGTTGGCGGGTCTACCCGAAACACGCTCGGTCAGCGCCTGCCAGACCTGCAGCGCCCCGAGGCTGATCTCGCGGGTGACCGCGTCGCGCTCCAGGAGCCGGTCGGCGGCGCGCGCGGCGGCGCGTGGGCCGCCGTCACCGGCCGTCGACAGCGGGTCGCCGAACTCGGGATCACCCGGCAGCGCGCGCCGGGTGCGCCGCAGCAGGGCCACGACGCTCGGATGGTGGTTGGTGGCCGTTAGCCAGCCCCACGGGTTGCCCGTGCGCAGTGCGGTGAGCGGACTCGCGGGCTTCTGTGCGAGTTCGCCGCTGCCGTCGGCTCGGTCGTCGAACGCCTCGCCATCCACGTCGCCAGCCTAGGCGCGGCTGCGGGCGCCGAGCAATTTCGGGTCCCGGCTGCCCCGATCGGCAACCGCGCTGATCACGCGGGTGTGGCGCGTCAGTTGCCGGTGGATAACACCTGGGGTCGACGCGCCCGCAAATCGTAGACAACACCCGTTGTCAACATTATCGTGAGGGTGCAACCGTGGGTACTGGACTCAGCGAGGACGCGATGACTCCGACGACAACCACCACGAAGAATGCGGCGGCGGCGGCGAACCCCCTCGGACCCGATTCGCTGACGTGGAAGTACTTCGGTGACCTACGCACGGGCATGCTCGGCGTGTGGATCGGCGCGATCCAGAACATGTACCCGGAACTCGGCGCCGGTGTCGAGGACCATTCCATCCTGCTGCGTGAGCCGCTTCAGCGGGTGGCCCGCTCGGTGTATCCGATCATGGGCGTCGTCTACGACGGCGAGCGCGCCGCCCAGACCGGCGAGCAGATCAAGAGCTACCACCACTCCATCAAGGGCGTCGACACCAAGGGCCGCCGCTACCACGCGCTGAACCCCGAGACGTTCTACTGGGCCCACGCGACGTTCTTCATGCTCATCATCAAGACCGCGGAGTACTTCTGTGGCGGGCTGACCGAGGCCGAGAAACGCCAGCTGTTCGACGAACACGTGCAGTGGTACCGGATGTACGGGATGAGCATGCGGCCGGTGCCCGAGACGTGGGAGGACTTCCAGGTGTACTGGGACACCAAGTGCCGCGAGGAGCTCGAGATCAACCGCGCCACCATGGACATCTTCGAGATTCGCATCCCCAAGCCGTGGTTCGTGCTGATGCCGACGCCGGTGTGGGATCAGCTCTTCAAACCGATGGTCGGCGCGCAGCGGTGGATCGCGGCCGGGCTGTTCGACGAGGCGCTGCGAGAGAAGGCCGGGATGCGCTGGACCCCCGGCGACGAGGTGCTGCTGCGACTGTTCGGCAAGTTCGTGGAGTTCGCGTTCCTGGCGGTGCCCGACGAGATCCGGCTTCACCCGCGGGCGCTGACCGCCTACCGTCGCGCCCAGGGCAAGCTGCCCGCCGACGCCCCGCTGGTCGAGGCGCCCGGGTTCATGGCGCCGCCGCGGGACCGCCGCGGCCTGCCGATGCATTACGTGCCGCAGCGCAAGTCGCTGCTGGACCGGGCCGGCTCGCTGGTGCACACGACGTTTTCGCTGACCGGGCTGCGTCGACCGGCCCGGGGTCGGGGCGAGAAGTCGGGTAAGGCAGCATGACTGCATGCTCGAATGGTCTGATGTCGATCTCGCCGTCCGCGACGCCGTCCGCGACTTCGTAGACAAGGAGATTCGCCCGCACGTCGACGCGCTGGAAAGCGGCGAGATGGAGCCCTATCCGGTCATCCGCAAGCTGTTCGCGACGTTCGGCATCGCCGACATGGCCCGCGAGTCGCTCAACAAGCGGCTGGCCCGGCTGCGAGAAGGCGGCGAGTCGTCCGGCCAGTCCTCCGGCGGCAGCATGTTCGGCGGCTCCGGCGGGATGGGCTTCATCGTGGTCAGCGAGTTGTGCCGGGTGTGCATGGGCGTGGTCACCGGGATGGGGGTCAGCCTGGGCCTGACGGTGCCGACGATCATGAGCCGCGGCACCCTGGCCCAGCAGGAACGCTGGCTGCCCGAGCTGGTCACCTACGAGAAGGTGGGCGCCTGGGCGATCACCGAACCCGACTCGGGTTCGGACGCGTTCGGCGGCATGAAGTCCTATGTCACCCGCGACGGCGACGACTACATCCTCAACGGGCAGAAGACCTTCATCACCAACGGGCCCGACGCCGACGTGGTGGTGGTGTACGCCAAGCTCGACGAACCCGGGGTCGACAAGCGCGACCGCAAGGTGCTGACCTTCGTGCTCGACCGCGGCATGGAGGGCTTTGTGCAGTCAAAGCCGTTCCGCAAGATGGGTATTCACTCGTCACGCACCGGCGAGTTGTTCTTCAACAACGTCCGGCTCGGCCGGGACCGGCTGCTCGGCGAGACCGAGGACCACACGTCGGGCGACGGCCGGGCCAGCGCGCGGTCGAGTTTCTCCGCCGAGCGCATCGGCGTGGCCGCGATGGCGCTGGGGGTCATCGAGGAATGCCTACGGCTGTGCGTCGACTACGCCAAGAACCGCAAGCTGTGGGGTCAGGAGATCGCCCAGTTCCAGCTGATCCAGCTCAAGCTGGCCAACATGGAAGTCGCGCGAATGAACGTGCGCAACATGCTGTTCCGGGTTATCGAAGCAGCCGAGAAGGATTATCAGATCTCGCTGTCGGAAGCCTCGGCGATCAAGTGGTACTGCTCACAGGCGGCCACCGATGTCGCGATGGATGCCGTGCAGTTGTTCGGCGGCAACGGGTACATGACCGAGTACCGGGTCGAACAACTCGCCCGCGACGCCAAGTCCCTGATGATCTACGCGGGCAGCAACGAGGTGCAGATCACCCAGGTGGCCAGGGGTTTGCTCAGCGACGGCTGATTTCTCACCGCCGAGCAGACGTGAAAACCCCCGAAACCACCTCGAAATAGGGGTTTTCGCGTCTGTTCGCGCTAGAAGTGATGGGCGCGGGCGCTGGAATACAGACAGATCGCCGCGGCCGAGGCCACGTTGAGGCTCTCGGCGTTGCCCGCCATCGGAATGTGCACCCGGTGGGTGGCGGCGGCCGCCACCTCGGCGGGCAGACCGTGCGCCTCGGGGCCGAACAGCCATGCCGTCGGCTGCGGAAGGCCGGCCTGCAAATCGGGGTCTTCGAGCGACACCTCGCCGTCGAGCGTGGTCGCCAGCACCTGCAATCCGGCCGCACGCAGCGATTTCACCACCGCTTCCGCGTCGGCGTGGGCGATGACCGGAAGCGAGAAGATGCTGCCTGCCGAGGCGCGCAGGCACTTGCCGTTGTACGGGTCGACGCTGTTGGCGGTCAGCACGACCGCGTCGGCGCCCATCGCATCGGCCACCCGGATCAGCGTCCCCGCGTTGCCGGGTTCGGAGATCCCCACCGCGACCGCGACCAGCTTCGGCGCGCCGAGCACCTCATCGAGCGTGGTCTGCGGCATCTCGCACACCGCCACCAGGCCTACCGGGGTGACGGTGTCCGACAACGCTTTCGCGGCGCGCTCGGTCACCACATGCACGGGCACGTCGGGTGGCCTGCCGGCGAGCGCAGCGCCGAAGCGGTCCATCGCGGTTCGGGTGGCGAACACCTCTATCACGAGCCCGCGCCGCAACGCCGCCTCGACGAGGTTGGGTCCCTCAGCGAGGAAACGCGCGGCGCGTCGTCGTGTGACCTGGCGGTGCAGCTTGACCGCCGCCGTCACTCGGGCGGAGCGCTCGGTGAGTGTCAGGCCGCCTCTCCGGAGGGCGCGTTGACGTCAGCGGGCAGCGCCCCCTTGGCGACCTCCACCAAGGCGGTGAAGGCGGCCGGATCGCTGACGGCGATCTCCGCGAGGTTCTTGCGGTCCACCTCGACCCCGGCGGCCTTGAGCCCCTGGATCAGCCGGTTGTAGGTGATGTCGTTGGCGCGCGCGGCGGCGTTGATCCGCGAGATCCACAGCTTGCGGAACTCGCCCTTGCGGGCACGCCGGTCACGATAGGCGTAGTTCAGCGAATGCAGCTGCTGCTCTTTGGCTTTGCGGTACAACCGCGAGCGCTGACCGCGATAACCCTTGGATGCCTTGAGGATGCTGCGCCGCTTCTTGTGAGCGTTGACTGCGCGCTTTACGCGTGCCATGAGAGTGTTCCTATTCGTTCAGGACGTACTGGTGTCGGGCCTGGGTCAGCCGTTGAGCATCTTCTTGATGCGGCTCTTGTCGTTCGCGGACACCTCGGTGCGGCCTGCCAGCCGGCGAGTGCGCGTAGACGGCTTGTGCTCGAGCAGATGTCGACGATTGGCCTTCTGGCGCACGATCTTTCCGGTTCCGGTGCGACGGAACCGCTTCGAAGCGCCGCTGTGGGTCTTCGCCTTGGGCATGTGTCCTCAGTTCTTTCGTTGCTCTGTGGGTGCTTCACCGCTTTGGGCGCTCACGCGCTGCGCGGGCGGTGCGTCCGCATCATGTGCCGCCTTGGCGCGAGTCTTCGCGCCGCGGTGCGGAGCCAGCACCATCGTCATGTTGCGTCCGTCCTGCTTGGCCGCCGTCTCGACATAGCCGTAATCGGCCACGTCCGCGCCAAGCCGCTGCAACAGCCGATAGCCCAGTTCGGGCCGCGACTGCTCACGTCCGCGGAACATGATCGTCACCTTCACCTTCGACCCCGCCTCCAAGAAGCGGATTACATGCCCCTTCTTGGTCTCGTAGTCGTGGTCGTCGATCTTGGGACGAAGCTTCTGTTCCTTGACGACGGTCTGCTGCTGGTTCTTGCGAGACTCGCGCGCCTTCTGGGCCGTCTCGTACTTGTACTTGCCGTAGTCCATGATCTTGCAGACCGGAGGCCTGGCGTTCGGGGCAACTTCGACAAGGTCGAGATCGGCGTCCGCGGCGACGCGGAGGGCGTCTTCGATGCGCACAATGCCTACTTGTTCTCCGCCTGGTCCGATCAGACGGACTTCAGGTACTCGAATGCGCTCGTTGACGCGGGTCTCAGTGCTGATGGGCCCTCCTATGTTGTCCTCAAGGAGACCCCAACCCGCCAGCGAAAAAGCCCTGCTCGAAGCAGGGCCCAATGCCGACCAGAACAGGCGTCGATGAACGCCTGACCGGACCGTTGAACCGTCGGGCGGCGCCCGAGGCAAACGGTGGGAGCGGGACTCCACTTGCTGTCCTGGCGTGTGCCGGGACGGTCGCGTATGCCAGTCTAGCAGGGATGACCGAGGTTCCTGACACTCCACCACAGGCCACCGCAGACGCTACCCCGGTGCGGGAGCTGGCCGACATCCCCGCAGTGGAGGTGATCACCCGGTCGGCGGTCATGCTGATGAGCGCCGCGGCCGAAAAGCTCGGCCTGTCCGCCGACGATCCTCACGACAGCCCGCACCGCGACCTCGACGAGGCCCGTCGGCTGATCACCGCGCTGGCGGGGCTGGTCACCGCCTCGGCGGAGTATCTCGGGCCGCACGCGGGGCCGGTCCGCGACGGGCTCAAGACGCTGCAGTTGGCGTTCCGCGAATCCAGCGCCGCACCCGAGGAACCCGGGCACGGTCCTGGCGAGAAATACACCGGCCCGGTCTGGTAGCGAGTCGCCCGAAATTTCCAGGTCGAGCGAATAGTCTCGCGGCCTATGACGGTCGCTAGCCCCACCTCCGCCGCGCGCTCGACCTCGAGGTATCGGTGGGTGCCCGCCGCGGCGGGCTGGACGATCGGTGTGATCGCCACGCTCTCGCTGATCGCCAGCGTGTCCCCCGGTTTCCGGGCGCTGATCAGGGTGCCGCGCGAGTTCGTCAACGAGTACATCTTCAACTTCCCCGACACCAGCTTCGCCTGGGCGTTCGTGCTGGCGCTGCTCGCCGCGGCGCTGGCCGCCCGCAAACGCGTCGCCTGGTGGATTCTGGTCGGCTACCTGGTCGCCGCGATCGGCTGGAACGTCGGCGACCTGATCGCCGGCGACGAGACGGTGATGGAGGAGATCGGCGAGGTCATCGGGCTGGTCTTCCACGTCGCCGCGATCCTGTTCCTGGTGCTGGCCCGGCACGAATTCTGGGCGAAGGTGCGGCGGGGTGCGCTGCTGAAGGCCGCCGCCACCCTGATCGCGGGCATGGCGATCGGCACGCTCGTCGGGTGGGGGCTGCTGCAGCTGTTCCCGGGATCGTTGGCCCGCGACGACCGGTTCTGGTACGCGCTGAACCGGGTGGGCGCGTTCGCAGGCGCGGACGCCTCGACCTTCACCGGACATCCGCACGCGTTCGTCGATGCACTGCTCGGCTTGTTCGGTGCGCTGGCGTTGATGGCGGCGGCCATCGTGCTGTTTCAGTCGCAGCGCGCCGAGAACGCGCTCACCGGGGAGGACGAGTCGGCGATCCGCGGGCTGCTCGAACTGTTCGGCAAGAACGACTCGCTGGGTTACTTCGCCACCCGCCGCGACAAGGCCGTCGTCTTCGCGCCGAACGGCCGCGCCGCCATCACCTACCGCGTCGAGGTCGGCGTCTGCCTGGCCAGCGGGGACCCGGTCGGCGATCCCAAGGCGTGGCCCGCCGCGATCGCCGCGTGGCGCCAACTGTGCGAAACCTACGGCTGGGCACCCGGGGTGATGGGGGCCAGTTCCGCTGGGGCCGAGGCGTTCCGCGCGGCCGGCCTCAACGCGCTGCAGCTCGGCGACGAAGCCGTCCTGCATCCCGACGACTTCCGGCTCTCCGGCCCCGACATGCGGGCCGTGCGGCAGGCCGTGACCCGGGCGCGACGGGCCGGGGTCGGCGTGCGGATCCGACGGCACCGCGACATCGACGCCGACGAGATGGCTCAGGTGATCGAGCGCGCCGACGCCTGGCGCGACACCGACGACGAACGCGGCTTCT
The DNA here is from genome assembly GCF_010725725.1 of Mycolicibacterium pulveris. NCBI lineage: Bacteria > Bacillati > Actinomycetota > Actinomycetes > Mycobacteriales > Mycobacteriaceae > Mycobacterium > Mycolicibacterium pulveris. The sequence continues at coordinate 5,065,163 of NZ_AP022599.1, forward strand.
CGATGGCGCTGGGCCGGCTCGGCGACCCGGCCGACGGCGACTGCCTGCTGGTGGAGGCGGTGCAGAACGACGACCACGTCGTCGCGATGCTGTCGTTGGTGCCGTGGGGTACCAACGGGGTCTCGCTGGATCTGATGCGCCGCTCCCCCCAACTGCCCAACGGCACCGTCGAGCTTATGGTCAGCGAACTGTGCATGCAGGCCGAAACCTTCGGCATAACCCGCATTTCGCTGAACTTCGCGATGTTCCGGTCGGCGTTCGAACAGGGGGCGCAGCTGGGCGCCGGACCGGTCGCGCGGCTGTGGCGCTGGCTGCTGGTGTTCTTCTCGCGGTGGTGGCAGCTCGAGACCCTGTACCGGTCGAACATGAAGTACCGACCGCAATGGGTGCCGCGGTATGCCTGCTACGAGGACGCCCGCCTGGTGCCGCGTGTCGGCGTCGCCTCGGTGATCGCCGAAGGCTTTCTGGTGCTGCCGTTCTCGCGCCGCCACGACCAACCGCACACCGGTCACCACACCGCAGCCCCGCAGAGCCTGGTCGCATCCGGGCTGCTGCACGGCGACGGCAGCGCCGCCGACCTCGACGACCTGCAGACCGACCTGGTCGAGAACGAAGACCAGCCGCGGCTGCCCGAACAGGTCCGGGTCCGGATGTCCAAGCTAAAGGCGCTGCAGGACAACGGGATCGACCCGTATCCGGTCGGTCAGCCGCCCAGCCGCACCGTCGCCTCGGCGCTGCAGGGCGATGACGATACCGCGGTGACCGTCGCAGGCCGGGTGCTGCGCATCCGCGACTACGGTGGTGTGCTGTTCGCCCAGCTGCGCGACTGGTCCGCCGAAGTTCAACTCCTACTGGATAATTCACTGCTGGAGGCCGGTACGACGGCCGACTTCACCCGCACCATCGATCTGGGTGACCTCATCGCAGTGTCCGGGACGATGGGCTACAGCAGGAAGGGCACCCGGTCGCTGCTCGTGCACGGCTGGCGGCTGATCGGCAAGTGCCTGCGACCGCTGCCCGACAAATGGAAGGGGCTGACCGACCAGGAGGCCAGGGTGCGGGCGCGCTATGTCGACCTGGCGATCAACAACGAGTCCCGCGACCTGATCCGGGCCCGCAGCGCCGTCCTGCACGCCATTCGCGAAACCTTGGTGGCCAAAGGGTTTTTGGAGGTCGAGACGCCGATCCTGCAGCAGATCCACGGCGGCGCCAACGCGCGGCCGTTCGCCACCCACATCAACGCCTACGACCTGGATCTGTACTTGCGCATCGCCCCGGAGCTCTACCTCAAGAGGTTGTGCGTGGGAGGTGTCGAGCGGGTCTTCGAGTTGGGCCGGGCGTTCCGCAACGAGGGGGTCGACTTCAGCCACAACCCCGAGTTCACCCTGCTGGAGGCGTACCAAGCGCACGCGGACTACAACGTCTGGGTCGACGGGTGCCGCGAGCTCATCCAGAACGCGGCGCAGGCGGCCAACGGTGCGCACGTGTTCCTGCGTCCGCGCGACGACGGGACGCTGGAACCGGTCGACATCGCCGGCCAGTGGACGGTCAAGACCGTGCACGAGGCGGTGTCAGAAGCCCTCGGCGAACACATCGGACCCGACACCGACCTGGCGACCCTGCGGAAGCTGTGCGACGCCGCCGACATCCCTTACCTGACGCACTGGGACACCGGTGCCGTCGTGCTGGAGCTCTACGAGCGCCTCGTCGAGGACCGCACCCAAGAGCCCACGTTCTACAAGGACTTTCCGACGTCGGTATCGCCGCTGACCCGGCCGCATCGCAGCATCGCCGGCGTCGCCGAACGGTGGGATCTGGTGGCCTGGGGCGTCGAATTGGGCACCGCCTACAGCGAATTGACCGATCCGGTCGAGCAGCGTCGACGGCTGCAGGCGCAGTCACTGCTGGCGGCGGGCGGCGACCCGGAGGCGATGGAGCTCGACGAAGACTTCCTGCAGGCCATGGAGTACGCCATGCCGCCGACGGGTGGGCTGGGCATGGGGGTCGACCGCGTCGTCATGCTCATCACCGGCCGCAGCATCCGCGAGACGCTGCCGTTTCCGTTGGCCAAACCGCGATGACGGCACGCTCCCGACTGGCACGAATGAGGCGGGCCGTCTTCGCCCGCCACGCCAACCCCTGGAGCGCGTGGAGCCGGTGGGCGACCACCCCGCTGGTCCTGGTACCGGCCTGGACCCGCAGCTGGCGCCACGCCGCTCCGATCGCGGTCTGGTTCGCGCTGAACCCCGTCATCTCCGCGCCGCCCGCCGACGAACAGGCATGGGCGACGCGCGCGATGCTCGGCGAGGAACTGTGGATCGTCGACCGGCCGCGCGACGCGGCGCGAGTGGTCAACGCCGCGGCATCGCTTGCCGCGGTGGCCGCACTGGTGGCCGCCTGGCGTCGCCGCGCCTGGCCCGCCACGGCCGGAGTCATCACCCAGATGGCGTTGACCCTCGTGTACTGGCAGTTGATGGCGCAGTACTTCGATCGACACCGACACCGATCGGCCCGGCAGGGGTAGTTTGGCGGCATGCCGGAGGAGAACCAACCGGGACCCGTGGAGCCGGAAGAGACCGGCTACACCGAGAGCGGCGTGCCGACCTTCGAGTCGGTGCGCGAGAAGATCGAGACCCGTTACGGCACCGCGGTCGGCGCGTCCGAGCTGGCCGCCGAAACCCCGGAGGGCCGCAGCGTCGAGGAGCAGTTCGAGAAGCGTCAACGCGCCGCCGCCGAGCGGCTGGCCGCGATCCGCGAGTCGATGAACGACGACGACGCGCAATAACCGATATCGAGCTTGTCGGACCGTCCCGGTACGGTGCGCAGGCGATGCGGACATTCACGGTTGCCGAGCGCCGGGCCCGGCTGGCGCGACGCCACTTTCTTCACATACCAGCGGAATCCGCCGAGGCGGTGGCGGGACGCGTCCTCGGCCTGCATGCCACCGATCCGGCGACGCCCTACCTGTCGTTGTGGGCGCGGGTGCCCGGCATCGCGGTGGCCGACGTGGACGCCGCGCTCTATGACCGTCGTTCGTTGGTCAAGCAGCTGGCGATGCGCCGGACACTGTGGGCGGTGCGGGCCGCCGACCTTTCGCTGATCCAGTCCGCGGCCAGTGACCGCGTCGCCGACAACGAAGCGCGCCGGCTCATCGCCGACGCCGTCAAGGCGGGCCTGTGCACCGACGGTGACGCCTGGCTCGACGCCGCCCGGTCGGCGGTGCTGCGACACCTCGGCGAGCACGGGCCGACCACCGCGCGGGACCTCCGCACCGCCCTACCCGAGTTGACCGGCAGCTACGATCCCGCGCCGGGTAAACGGTGGGGCGGTGAAACCCCCTTGGCGCCAAGGATATTGACGGTGCTGGCCGCGCGCGGGCACATCATGCGCGGGCCGAACGAGGGCAAGTGGACGGCGTCGCGTCCGCGTTGGGTGGCGGCGGCGCACTGGGTGAACGCCGATCAGGCCGTGGACTCCGAAGCAGCTCGCGTGGAGCTGGTGGGCAGATGGCTGCGCAGCTTCGGCCCGGGCACCGTCACCGATATCAAGTGGTGGTTCGGCAACACACTGACCTGGGTCCGGCAGGCGTTGCGTGAGCTCGACGCCGTCGAGGTCGACCTCGACGGCACCCCGGGCTATGTGCTGCCCGACGACCTTGAGGCCGAACCCGATCCCGAACCGTGGTGCGCGCTGCTGCCCGGGCTGGACCTCACGACGATGGGCTGGTCCGACCGCGACTGGTACCTGGGCGCACATCGCAACCAGATATTCGACAGGAACGGCAACGGCGGGCCCACCGCCTGGTGTGACGGCCGGATCGTCGGTGGCTGGGTTCAGGACGACGACGGCAGGGTCGAGGTGCGGCTTCTCGAAGACGTCGGCCGTGCGGCCCACAAGGCGCTGCAACAGCGTGCGGACGAGTTGACCGAGTGGCTCGACGGCGTACGGGTCAACCCGCGCTTTCCGTCCCCGATGTCGAGGAACTAGCGCCGGCCGGTCAGGCGCTGACCCGGCTGCGCTTGCGCTTCTGCGGCGCCGGCCGTCGCACCCCAAGGCATTCGGCCAGAAAGTGCCCGGTGTAGCTGTCCGGATTGGCGGCGACGTCCTCGGGTGAGCCGGTGGCCACCACCGTGCCGCCGCCGGCACCGCCCTCGGGACCCATGTCGACGATCCAGTCGGAGGTCTTGATCACGTCGAGGTTGTGCTCGATGACGATCACCGTGTTGCCCTTGTCGACCAGCCCGTTGATCACCTTGAGCAGCTTGCGAATGTCCTCGAAGTGCAGGCCGGTCGTCGGCTCGTCGAGGATGTACACCGTGCGGCCCGTCGACCTCTTCTGCAACTCCGAGGCCAGCTTGACGCGCTGGGCCTCGCCGCCCGACAACGTCGGCGCCGGCTGCCCCAGCCGCACGTAACCGAGGCCGACGTCGACCAGCGTCTGCAGGTACCGGTGAATCGAGGTGATCGGCTTGAAGAACTCGGCCGCGTCCTCGATGGACATGTCGAGCACCTCGGCGATGGTCTTGCCCTTGTAGTGCACCTCGAGCGTCTCGCGGTTGTAGCGCGCGCCGTGGCACACCTCGCACGGCACGTACACGTCGGGCAGGAAGTTCATCTCGATCTTGATCGTGCCGTCGCCCGAACACGCCTCGCAGCGACCGCCTTTGACGTTGAACGAGAACCGGCCCGGCTTATAGCCGCGCACCTTGGCCTCCGTGGTGGCCGCGAACAGGGTGCGGATCTTGTCGAACACCCCGGTGTAGGTCGCCGGGTTGGACCGCGGTGTGCGCCCGATCGGGGACTGGTCGACGCGGACCAGCTTGTCGACCTTGTCCAGGCCGGTCACCCGCGTGTGCCTGCCGGGCACCTGTCGGGCCCCGTTGAGCTTGTTGGCCAGCACCGACGCCAGGATGTCGTTGACCAGTGTCGACTTGCCGGAACCCGAGACGCCGGTGACCGAGGTCAGCACGCCGAGCGGAAACGCCACGTCGATGTCGCGCAGGTTGTGTTCGCGCGCCCCGACCACGGTGAGCTGACGCTTCTTGTCGACCGGGCGCCGGATCGCCGGCACCTCGATCTCCTCCTTGCCCGAAAGGTAAGCGCCCGTGAGTGATTCGGGGTTCTTCACCAGGTCCTCGTACGGGCCGCTGTGGACGATCTGACCGCCGTGTTCCCCGGCCGCCGGCCCGATGTCGACCACCCAGTCGGCGTGGGCGATGGTGTCGAGGTCGTGTTCGACGACGATCAGCGTGTTGCCCAGATCCCGCAATCGGATCAGGGTGTCGATCAGCCTGCGGTTGTCGCGCTGGTGCAGTCCGATCGACGGCTCGTCGAGCACATACAGCACGCCGACCAGACCGGAACCGATCTGGGTGGCCAGCCGGATCCGTTGCGCCTCACCGCCGGAGAGCGTGGCCGCGGCCCGCGACAGGGACAGATAATCCAGTCCCACGTCGAGCAGGAACCCGAGCCGAGACTGGATCTCCTTGAGCACCTGGCCCGCGATGGCCTGCTCGCGGGGACCGAGCGTCAACGCGTTGAGGAACTCGGCGCATTCCGCGATCGACAGTTCGGCGACCTCGGCGATGGACTTCTCGCCGAACTCCCCCGCCGCCATGGTGACCGCGAGGATCTCCGGCTTGAGCCGGGTGCCCTGGCATTCCGGGCAGGGCACGTCGCGCATGAAACCCTCGTAGCGTTCCTTCATCAGCTCGGAGTCGGTCTGCTCCATGCGCCGATGCAGAAACGCCATCACGCCTTCGAAATCGGCATAGTACGAACGGGTTCGGCCGTAGCGGTTCTTGTACCGCACGTGTACCTGCTCGTCGCAGCCTTCTAGGATCGCCTTGCGCGCCTTGGCGGGCAGCTTCTTCCACGGGGTGTCGACGTCGAACCCGAGCGCGTCGCCGAGACCGGCGAGCATCCGGGTGAAGTAGTCGGCGGTCTGCCCCATCGACCACGGCGCGATGGCGCCCTCGGCCAGCGTGAGCTCCGGATCCGGGACGACGAGATCGGGGTCGACCTCTTTGCGGATGCCCAGCCCCGTGCACTCCGGGCAGGCGCCGTAGGGCGAGTTGAACGAGAACGACCGCGGTTCGAGGTCGTCGACGGTCAGCGGGTGGCCGTTGGGGCACGCCAGCTTCTCGGAGAACCGCTGCTCGCGGTGCGGATGGTCGTCGTCGCGGTCGACGAAGTCGAGCACCACGATGCCGTCGGCCAGGTTCAGCGCCGTCTCCACCGAATCGGTCAGCCGCTGCTTGGCCGAGGCCTTGACGGTGAGGCGGTCGACGACCACCTCGATGTCGTGTTTCTCCTGTTTTTTGAGCTTCGGCGGGTCGGTCAGCGAATGCACAACGCCGTCGACGCGCACCCGGCTGTAGCCCTGGGAGTTGAGCTTGTCGAACAGGTCGACGAACTCGCCCTTGCGGGTGCGCACCACGGGGGCGAGCACCTGAAAGCGCAGGCCCTCGTCCATGGCGAGCACCTGGTCGACAATCTGTTGCGGGGTCTGCCGGGCGATGCGCGCACCGCACACCGGGCAGTGTGCGGTGCCCGCGCGGGCGTAGAGCAGCCGCAGGTAGTCATAGACCTCGGTGATGGTGCCGACCGTCGAGCGGGGGTTGCGGTTGGTCGACTTCTGGTCGATGGACACCGCAGGCGAAAGGCCTTCGATGAAGTCGACGTCGGGTTTGTCCATCTGGCCCAGGAACTGGCGCGCATACGCCGACAGCGACTCGACGTAGCGGCGCTGGCCCTCGGCGAAGATCGTGTCGAATGCCAGCGACGACTTCCCCGACCCGGACAGCCCGGTGAACACGATCAGAGCATCGCGTGGCAAATCAAGATCGACACTTCGCAGGTTGTGTTCGCGCGCGCCCTTGACGATCAGGCGGTCATCCACGCCCGTTATCTTTCAATGCCACAGTCCTCCCGGAGAAATCGTTCACGCCCATGCTATGTGCCGGCACCGACAACCCCGATACCGTGGCGTCATGACCGTCGTCGATGACAACTACACCGGCCATGTCGAACCCCAGACCGCGGCCCGGCGCACGCTGCCGGGTGCGTCGATCATCAAGGTTTCGGTGGGCCCCATGGACAACAACGCCTACTTGGTGACGTGTTCGGAGACCGGCGAGACCCTGCTGATCGACGCGGCCAACGACCCCGAGATCCTGCTCGAACTCATCGAGAAGCATGCCCCCAAGCTGTCGCTGATCGTCACCAGCCACCAGCACTTCGACCACTGGCAGGCCCTCGAAGCGGTGGCCAAGGTCACCAAGGCGCCGACCGCCGCCCATCACCTCGACGTGGAGCCGCTGCCGGTCAAGCCGGACCGCATCCTCGAGCACGGCGACACGGTCCAGATCGGCGACCTGAAGTTCGACGTCATCCACCTGCAGGGCCACACCCCCGGCTCGGTGGCGCTGGCGCTGGAGGGCGCCGATGAGGCCACCCACCTGTTCACCGGCGACTGCCTGTTTCCCGGCGGGGTCGGCAAGACCTGGCAGGAAGGCGATTTCGAGAAGTTGCTCGACCATGTCACCACCCGGGTGTTCGACGTCTACGGCGATTCGACGGTGGTCTATCCGGGCCACGGCGACGACACCACGCTGGGAACCGAGCGCCCACACTTGGGCGAATGGCGCGAGCGTGGCTGGTGACCTGCGCTGCCATCCTGTGGGCCGGGACCATGCGAGCGCGGCGTTGGCCTAGGCTGATGCCACACGACCCAGCGAAATTCGCGATGGCGATCGCGACAGTTGCGAGGAGACACGGATGAAAACCGCACAGTTGGAAAAGGCGCGCAGCGGCGCCGGATTCATCGCTGCGCTCGACCAGAGCGGCGGCAGCACCCCCAAGGCGCTCAAGCTGTACGGCATTCCCGAGGACGCCTACTCCGGCGAAGACGAGATGTTCGACCTGGTGCACCAGATGCGCACCCGCATCATCACCAGCCCCGCCTTCGACGGTGACCGCATCATGGGCGCGATCCTCTTCGAGAAGACGATGGACCGCGACGTCGAGGGCCGCCCGACCGCGGACTACCTGTGGAACGTCAAGAACATCGTGCCGTTCCTCAAGATCGACAAGGGCCTGGCCGAGGAGAAGGACGGCGCGCAGCTGATGAAGCCGATGCCCGGCCTCGACGAACTGCTGGACCGTGCCGTCGAGAACGGCATCTTCGGCACCAAGGAGCGCTCGGTCGTCAAGCTGCCCGGCGCGGGCCTGGACGCCGTGGTGGCGCAGCAGTTCGAGGTCGGCCAGCAGGTGTTGGCCAAGGGCCTGGTCCCGATCCTCGAACCCGAGGTCGACATCCACAGCCCCCGCAAGGCCGAAGCCGAGGAGCAGCTCAACGCCGCACTGCTCGACGGCGTCAACAAGCTCGGGGACGACCAGAAGATCATGCTCAAGTTGACGCTGCCCGAGGTCGACAACCTGTACAAGCAGCTCGTTGACCACCCGAAGGTGCTGCGCGTGGTGGCGCTGTCCGGCGGCTACAGCCGCGAGGTGGCCAACGAGAAGCTGGCCCGCAACAACGGCGTCATCGCGAGCTTCTCGCGGGCGCTGACGGAGGGCTTGAGCGCTCAGCAGAGCGACGAGGAGTTCAACGCCGTCCTCGATCAGGCGATCGCCAGCATCGCCAAGGCCTCCGCGACCTGAGTTCGGTTCGGGGCGTCGCAGCCGCGCTGCCTGCCGGCGCGCTGCTCGCCCTGGCCTTTCCCGCGCCGTCGTTGTGGTGGCTGGCGTGGTTCGGCGTGGTGCCGTTACTGCTGGTCGTGCGCGCGGCGCCGACGGCGGTCCAGGGCGCCGTGCGCGCCTGGGCCGGAATGTCCGGTTTCGTGCTGGCCGTCCAGTACTGGGTGTGGCCGTTTGCCGGACCGCTGCTGGTGCTGCTGGCCGCGGCACTCGGTGCGCTGTGGCTGCCGTGGGGGTGGGCCGCGCACCGCCTGCTCGGCGGCCAGGTCACAACCCGCGGGGTACTGGCGGCCACGGTCGTGCTGCCCGGCGCGTGGGTGCTCGCCGAGGCCGTGCGGTCGTGGCACCGGCTCGGCGGGCCGTGGGCGCTGCTCGGCGCGTCGCAGTGGAATCAGCCCGCGACGCTGGCCCCGGCGTCGGCGGGCGGGGTTTGGCTGGTCAGCTTCCTGATCGTCGCCGCCAACACCGCGCTCGCCGGGGTGGTGCTGCGGCGCTCGATCCGGGCGGTTGCGCTGCCCGCCGCCATCGTGGCCGTCGGCCCGGCGTGGTTCTGGCTCGAACCGGCGCCCGCGGACGAGCCGGCCACGCGCGTCGCGCTGGTGCAGCCCGGCGACATCACCGACGGCACCGCTCGTCAGGCCGCCAGTGAGGCGTTGACACGGGAACTCGCCGGGCAACGGCTCGACCTCGTGGTCTGGGGTGAGAGCAGCGTGGACGTCGACCTGGACAGCGACCCAGAGGTCGCTGCCCGGCTTGCCGAGCTGTCCCGTCGGGTCGGGGCCGGCCTGCTGGTGAACGTCGACGCGCGCGCCGCGTCGGGCGGGATCTACAAGTCCGCGGTGCTGGTCGAACCGGACGGTGTGCAAGGAACGTACGCGAAGTCGCGGCTGGTGCCGTTCGGCGAGTACGTGCCGTTCCGGACGGTGCTGGGCTGGGCCACCCGGCACACCGACGCCGCCGGGGAGGACCGGTGGCGCGGCGGCGGACCGGTGGTGCTGCACACGGGCGAGCTCGCGGTCGGACCGTTGATCAGCTTCGAGGCGCTGTTCTCCGACCTGCCCCGGCGGTTGGTGGATCTGGGCGCGGACCTGCTGGCGTACCAGAGCGCGACGTCGAGCTACCAGGGCAGCTGGGCTCAGCCGCAGCTGGCGAGCCTGGTCGCCGTACACGCCGTCGAAGTCGGTCATCCGGCGATCCATGCCGCGACGTCAGGGGTCAGTTCAGCGTTCGACGCCAGCGGACGACGACTGGGCTGGCTTGCCGCCGCTGAACGCGGCGTCGTCGTGGTCGATGTTCCGCTGAGCTCGCGGACCACCGGCTACCAGCGGTTCGGCGACTGGGTGATCGTGGTGGCGTTGCTGTCCTTTACGGCGTGGTGTGCACGATCAGCACGTCGATCTTGGCGCGACGCGCCACGTTAGCGGGCACCGAACCGAGCAACCGCCCGGCGATGGTGGACAGCCCGACGTTACCGACCACCAGCAGGTCGGCCTTGACCTCTTCGGCCAGTTCGACTAGCGCGTCGACCGGCGCGCCGACGACCGCCTTCTCCTCGACGTTCTTCGCGCCGGCCTGCTGCGCCCGCTCACGGGCCTCGCGGAGGATGGCGTAGATGGGCGCGTTGCCCGCCATCTTGTAGCCCTCGTCCTTGAGCACATCGGCGGCCCGTTGGTCTTCCTCTTGCGGAAAGTACGCCGTCGCAACGATCAATTTGGCGTTTTCTCCAGCGATATGGCCGGCCTTCTCCACCGCGCGCAGCGATGAATCGGATCCGTCCGTGCCAACCACGACGGTCTGATAGGCGCTCATCCATATCCTCCCAAAGTCAATTTCAACGCCACCCGAGACAGTAACCCTTTCGGACCCGAACATGGGTGCGAATCACTACACATGAATACCATTTGTCCTGCCATTGTGGTGCGCCCATGCTGGCAAAATCACCTCGCGACGCCGCGCGTGACCTGCCCTACACCCGGCAATATTCCTGTCGGAGAACGGGTATCGGTGCGAGCCGAAACTACGTCCGGCAAAACCGAACCGCCCGCGATTCGTCAGGGCACCGCAATCGTCGGAAGGGCAAATTTTCAATTCGGTGGGGGCGGTTCGGTATTCAAATATTCGAACAGAGATAACGCTCGGTTGGTTTCCGCGCGACCAGGCGGGTACCCCGGTGGTCATGGCAGCCCGAACCGCCGCGGAGTTCATTCCCGACACCGCCGATCTCGACGAGCTGGCGGCGTCCGCACAGGGCTGCAAGGGATGCGACCTGTATCTGGACGCCACGCAGGCCGTGTTCGGCGCCGGTTCGGGCGCCGCGGAGATGGTGTTGGTCGGTGAACAGCCCGGGGACCAGGAGGACAAGGCGGGCGCACCGTTCGTCGGGCCGGCGGGGCGGCTTCTCGACAAGGCGCTGCTGGCCGCCGGAATCGACCGCGACCGGCTCTACGTCACCAACGCGGTGAAGCACTTCAAGTTCACCCGGACCGAACGCGGAAAGCGGCGCATCCACAAGAAACCCAGTCGCACCGAGGTGGTGGCGTGCCGGCCGTGGCTGATCCACGAACTGATGGTGCTGCAACCCGATGTGGTCGTGCTGATGGGCGCAACCGCTTCACAGTCGTTGCTGGGCAGTGCGTTTCGCCTCACCGCACACCGCGGTGAGGAGCTGAGCCTGCCCCCCGTAGAGGACATGGACGTCCTCGACTTCGACCCGCGGGTGACGGTGACCGTGCATCCGTCATCGGTGCTGCGCGGACCACCGTCCGAGCGGGACAAGGCCTTCGACGCGTTGGCGGCCGATCTGCGTTTCGCCGCCGGACTTCTCCCGCAGAAGAGCCGCTAGCAGGCCGCCGGTGGCACCCACATCGACACGGCGGGCGGAACCCATGCGCACGGCCCGCCGTAGCGCGGCCCGTCCCAGCCCGCGCGCCGCCAGTCGTGGCGCCAGTCGTCCCAGTCGTCGTCCCAGTGTGGCCGGTCGAGCTTCCACGTCGCGCCCGGCGAATTGGGAACCGCTTGCTCGGCGCTGGCCACACCCGCACCGACACCGAGGGCCGTGAAGCCCAGCGCGCCGACCATCGCCGCTCCGGCTCCGAGCATCCTCACATTCACGATAAATCCCTTACTACTGCGTCAAATTCAACTTTCCGATCCGGGATCAATGTTAGCGCCGCGGGCCCCGTCGGCGCGATGCCCTTTCCCGCCGACCTCGAATGACCTTGTACCGCGTGGGAATTCGTATCCCATCTTTCCGCGAAATAGCATTCCGGGCGGTGAAACCGTCTGCCTAGCAACCCGGAATGCTATTTCGCGGCGACAGGCGGGCTCGCGGTTGTCGTCCGCTGCGCACGGACGCGATGACACCGACCGCCGCCAACGCGGCAAACGCGGCAAACAACCAGCGCGCGGGCGTGGCGTCGCCGGTCTCGGTCAAGTTGACCACCACCCCGGCCAACCCCGCGCCCAATGCGCCGCTGATCAGCTGGACGGTATTGATCGCCGCGGCCGCGGCCGGGCCCTCTGCGGGATCGTCAACCCGGCTCATCGCCCACGCCGACAGGTGCGGCCAGGCCATGCCGACCCCGGCGCCGGTGATGAACAGCGCGACCGCCCACATGGCGACACGGGCGACCGACGCGTCGTCGGACATCGTCACCGCGGTCAGGGCCAGGCCGGCGGCCATCACCAGCGGAGCGATCGCGACCGTGCGCCTGATGGTGCGAGCGGTGCGCAGCGAGGCGCTGCCGATCTCGCTTGCGGTCCAACCGATGGCCAGGCCGGCGCCCAGGAACCCGGCCGCGACGGGGGTCAGGTGCGCCAACCGTTGACCGAACAACGGCACGTACATGTCCGCCATGGTCGCGGCCATCAACACACCCAACGTCACGTAGATCCATTTCAGCGGGCCGGGGCCGAACGCGCTCGGCGGCAGTACCGCTGCCTGTCGCCGACGATCGATGTAGAGGAATGCCGCGACGAGTGCGCCGCCGAGAACCAGCAAGCCGGCGGTGGCCCGCACGTCGCGGGGCACCCCGGCGACGCTCACCGCCAGCGCCGCAAGCCCCAACAGCACCAGCGACCACACCGGGACGGGCGTCGCCGTCACCTCGTCGGCGACGTCGTTGCGCACCGGCAACGCGACCGGAACCAGCAACGCCATCGCGGCCGTCAGGATCGCCAGCACGCCGAATGCCCAACGCCACGAACCGAATTGAGCAAACAGCCCGCCGGCGGCGGGGCCGAGCAGCGTGCCCACCCCCCACATCGCCGATACCAGCGCCGACGCCTTGGTCCACAGCGTGTTCGGCAGCACGGTGTTGATGACGGCGTAGCCCAGACCCGCCAACAGGCCACCGGCAAATCCCTGCACCGTGCGGCCCACCAGCAGGGTCTCCATGGTGGGCGCGACCGCGCACGCCACGCTGCCCCCGCCGAACACGGTAAGGGCGGCCAGATATGACCGTCGCGGGCCGAACCGCAGCAGGGTCGAGTGCACGGTGGTGGCGGCCACCACCGACGCCACCAGATACACCGTGGTCACCCAGGCGTACAACCGATGCCCACCGATTTCGCCGACGGCGCTGGGCATCAGGCTGATGGTGAGGAACTCGTTGGTCGCATACAGCGCGACACCACCCGCGAGCACGGTCGAGGCGCCGAGATTGTTCGGGCCCAGCAACGCCCGCCAACTGCCGGCGGTTATCGGCGCTTCGTCGGTCACGTGACCACGTTATGAGCTCAACTGAAGTTGAGGTCAACACCTCGCTTCACGGCGGGTGCAGCGGTCAGCCGGCGGGAGTGACCAACCCGTAGTGACCGTCGTAGCGGCGATACAGCACGCCCGCGCGGCCCTGGGCGGCGTCGATGAAGAACAGAAACGGCAGCCCCAGCAGGCCGAGACGCTCGGTGGCCTGCTCGACGGTGATGCATGGCGGCGGCGTCGAACTGAGGGTCACCGGCCGCTCGAAGGGCGCCAGCTGCTCCGCGGGCACCGGCGCGACCTGCGCCACCCGGTAGCCGTCGCCGTCCCGGTAGATGACGCTGGCCATCCCGGTGCCCTTCTCGGTGAACAGGTGAAAGTCGTAGTCGAGCAGCTCCATTTCCGTGGCCGCCTCGTCGACGGTGCAGGCCGCGAGCGTGTAGGACTTGCGCCGGACGATCTCGCGCTCCTCCGGTGGAATCTCCACATAGGGGGGCCGCTCGGCGAGGTTGTTCTGGGCGACACTCGTCTGCTGGTTGTTGCGTCGGTCCTCCCAGATCTCGGCGGCTTGCCGCAACCGGCGGCGCAGGCGATCGTCGAGGCGGTCGATCGCTTCGTGCGCGGTACCGCCCTGCGCCTGAGCCCGGATCAGCCTGCCGTCCACGTCGAGGTTCGCCTGCGCGATCACCGGGTGCTCCTGCGCCGGGTTGCCGTGCTTGGTGAGTTTGACGTGGGCGTGCTTGATGGGCCGGTGCGCGAACCGATCCAAGGTCGAGATCTTCTCTTTGGCGTAGTCGGCGGCCCCGGGCAGTTGACCGCGGGTCGTCACGTCGACATCGAAGCCCCGCGTGGTATCGGTTGATTCGCTCATGCCTTCGTTCTACGCGACCGGGCGCCCCGGCGCGAGGGCCGAAGGTCACCCGACCGCACAACCTGCGTCACATATCAGGCGGCACGCGGCATCTCACCGCCGGACTCCACCGGAGTGTCCGTTTGCCCCGCGGACGTGGGCCGCCAGCCCGCGTAGGCGAGGTAGAGCCCGATCAGACCCAGCACCGCGTAGACGAACCGCCAGACTCCGACCGCACCGATCATCTGATCGCCGAGGTCGGCGAACACACCCGGAAACGCCATCAGCAAAATCGCCTCTGCCGTCAGTAACCACCCCAGCACCGAGACGATGATCGCGGCGGGCTCTCGCCAGAACTGGTGGAAGGCCAGGATGGTGAGGCCGCCGAGCAAGCCGAAGGCACCGGTTATCCAGGGCCAGACCGCGCTGCCGGTGAACTCCGACAGGATCGCGGGCATGTCGTTGGCGCGGACCACCACCGTGATGGCGGCTATGGTGAGAAACGGTCCCAACACGCGGGCGAATGCCCGGGTGCGCCGTTGAGACATGACAGTCATCGATTCCTCCCTTCGGATGCGTCCATCCGATCACCGCGCCGCATCCCGGGCACAGGGCCGAAGGTCGACCGCTCGAGGGACTTGCGTCACCTGATCGCCCGCCGCGCGGACGGGCTACTTGAGCCCGGCGGCGTCCATGCCGCGGAGTTCCTTCTTCAGGTCGGCGATCTCGTCGCGGATGCGCGCGGCGAGCTCGAACTGCAGATCCCGCGCAGCGGCCATCATCTGCTCGGTCAGTTCCCTGATCAGATCCGCGAGCTCGGCGCGCGGCATGTTCGTGGTGTCGCGGCCCTCGATGATGCCGGCGCTGACGGCCCGGCCGGGCTCTCCCTGCGCGCGACGGCCGCGGGACGCGTTGCGGCCCGACCCGCCGATCTCGATGTCGTCGGCCTCGCGATAGACCTGGTCGAGGATGTCGGCGATCTTCTTACGCAGCGGTTTCGGGTCGATGCCGTTGGCCTCGTTGTAGGCGATCTGCTTGGCGCGGCGCCGCTCGGTCTCGTCGATGGCCTCCCGCATCGAGTCGGTGATGTTGTCGGCGTACATGTGCACTTCGCCGGAGACGTTGCGGGCAGCGCGCCCGATGGTCTGGATCAGGCTGCGCGTGGACCGCAGGAACCCTTCCTTGTCGGCGTCGAGGATCGCCACCAGTGACACCTCGGGCAGGTCCAGCCCCTCGCGCAGCAGGTTGATACCGACCAGCACGTCGAAGTCCCCCAGCCGCAACTGCCGCAACAGCTCGACACGGCGCAACGTGTCCACCTCGGAGTGCAGGTAGCGCACCCGGATCCCCATCTCGAGCAGGTAGTCGGTGAGATCCTCGGCCATCTTCTTTGTCAGCGTGGTGACCAGCGCCCGCTCGTCACGTTCGGTGCGTTGCCGGATCTCGCCGATCAGGTCGTCGATCTGGCCTTTCGTCGGTTTAACGACGACCTTCGGGTCGACCAGGCCGGTCGGGCGGATCACCTGCTCGACCACCTCGCCGCGGGACTGGCTCAGCTCGTACGGGCCCGGTGTGGCCGACAGGTACACCGTCTGCCCGATCCGGTCGGCAAACTCCTCCCAGGTCAGCGGCCGGTTGTCGACGGCGGAGGGCAGCCGGAACCCGAAGTCGACGAGGTTGCGCTTGCGGGAGATGTCGCCTTCATACATGCCGCCGATCTGCGGCACCGTGACGTGTGACTCGTCGATGACGAGCAGAAAGTCTTCCGGAAAGTAGTCCAGGAGCGTTGCGGGCGCCGAGCCCGGTGGTCGGCCGTCGATGTGGCGCGAGTAGTTCTCGATGCCGGAGCAGAACCCGACCTGACGCATCATCTCGATGTCGTAGTTGGTTCGCATCCGCAGCCGCTGCGCCTCGAGCAGCTTGCCCTGCCCCTCCAGTTCCGCCAGCCGCTCCTCCAGCTCCTGCTCGATCGTGGAGATCGCGTGCGCCATCCGCTCGGGGCCGGCCACGTAGTGGGTGGCCGGGAAGATCCGCAGCGAATCGACCTTGCGAACGACATCGCCGGTCAGCGGATGCAGGTAGTAGAGCTCTTCGACCTCGTCGCCGAAGAACTCGATGCGGACGGCGAGCTCTTCGTAGCTGGGGATGATCTCGACGGTGTCGCCGCGCACCCGGAACGACCCGCGGGTGAACGCCGTGTCGTTGCGGGTGTACTGGACGTCGACCAGCAGCCGCAGCAGCGCGTCGCGGGGCACCTCGTCGCCCACGTTGATCTGGACGCTGCGGTCCAGGTAGGACTGCGGTGTGCCCAGGCCGTAGATGCACGACACCGACGCCACCACGACCACGTCGCGACGCGACAGCAGCGCCGAGGTGGCGGAGTGCCGCAGCCGCTCGACATCGTCGTTGATCGAGCTGTCCTTCTCGATGTAGGTGTCGGTCTGCGCGATGTACGCCTCGG
Organism: Mycolicibacterium pulveris; assembly: GCF_010725725.1. NCBI lineage: Bacteria > Bacillati > Actinomycetota > Actinomycetes > Mycobacteriales > Mycobacteriaceae > Mycobacterium > Mycolicibacterium pulveris. The sequence goes on from NZ_AP022599.1 coordinate 5,081,873, forward strand.
GCTGGTAGTAGTCGTAGTACGAGACGAAGTACTCAACCGCGTTGTGCGGCAACATTTCCCGCAACTCGTTGGCCATCTGGGCCGCCAGTGTCTTGTTCGGCTCCATCACCAGGGTGGGCCGCTGCACCCGTTCGATCAGCCACGCCGTCGTCGCCGATTTGCCGGTTCCGGTGGCACCCAGCAGGACCACGTCGCGCTCACCGGCCTTGATCCGGCGCTCGAGCTCGTCGATGGCGGCCGGCTGGTCGCCCGCCGGCGAGTACGGGCTGACCACCTCGAACCGACCGCCCGCGCGCACCAGACCGTCCACGGCATCGACGGCTGGTCGGTACTCGGAATGCGCCACCACCGGGCGCTCGGTCGCGAAGGCCATAATTCACCAGACTAGAACCAGCCACCGACAGATTCTGTTCCGGCGGCTCACGCGGTCGCGGCGCCACAGTAGGCTGAGCCCATCCACGCTCCCAAACACGAGACGTTCGATCTGGTCGCCCGCACCAACACCGACCCGAAAGGCATCGTGCGGGTGGTCGACGTCTACACCGTTCAGCCCTGGGGTCTCTACATGGCCAGGCCCACGCCGGGCCGCGTGCAGTTCCACTATCTGGAGTCGTGGCTGCTGCCGTCGCTGGGTTTGCGGGCCACGGTGTTCCACTTCAACCCCGGCCACCACCGCGACCAGGACTTCTACCTCGACGTCGTCCATATCAGGACCGGACCGACGGCCTGGCACACCGAAGACCACTATCTGGATCTCGTGCTGCGCACCGGCCGCGGTGTCGAGCTCTGCGACGTCGACGAGTTACTGACCGCGGTCCGCCACGGCCTGTTGACCCCCGAGGGCGCCGAACGGGCGGTCGCCACCGCCGTGTCCGCGATCGACGGCCTCGCCAGGCACGACTACGACCTCAACCGGTGGCTCGCCGGTCACGGCATGACCCTCACCTGGCGGGACGCGTAACGGTCGGTCGTCGCGCACCGATCTTGATAGTGATGTCCATAGAACCGAGTTTGGCCGGGCCCGACCGGACGGTAGTCTCTCGTCGCATGAGCCCCACCAGGCGCAGGTGGACGGCCGCGGCCGCCGTTGCGGGCGTGCTCGCCGGCGTGCAGGTGATGCCGGCCGCGGCGCACGCCCAGCCCGACGACGATCTCCAGACCCAGGAGCAACCTGCGCAGACCGAAGCCGAGGTGCTGCACAACATCATCTACCGCGCCCGCATCGACGGGGTGTCCCGCGGGGCCACGATCACCTACACCGCCCAGGGCAACCAGATCCAGTCCGCCGATCCGACCATGGTGCCGGGGCGGGTTTTCGAGGTGAACACCGTCCTGGCCGAGTCGAGCACGGCAAGGATGCGCGTCGCGATCGAGTGGCCGTACTCGGCGAACCTGCACTGCGAGATTCTGGTCGACGATCAGATCGCCGCACAGGCCGATGATTTCATCGGGCCGACGGTGCTGCCCCAGCGCGACGATCCCGACTATGGCGCGCTGGTCTGCGAAGCGCCGGTGAGCGGCGTAGCGAACACGGTGCCCGTCGACCCGAACGCACCGCCACCAGTCGACGGGCACGCTCCCCCGCAGGTCGAACCGCCGCCGCTGACCTGAGGGGCTAGGCGCGCCACCCGGTGGTGGAGGCCCACTCCCAGGCGCGCCGATAGGCGTCGAGAAACCACGGTTCCTTGGCCTGCACGTAGTCCACGGTCGACAAGGCGTGCCGCTTGGCCTTCAGATACTCTTCTCGCACACCGGGATTGGCGCGCAGCCAGTCCGTGAACAGCAGCGCGAACTGCTGGTTCGGCCAGCCGTCGACGCGGATGTGGATGTTGGCGGGCCTGCCGGGATCGGCGGCGCAGTGCAGTCGTTTGCGCCATACCCGCGGGTCGTCGGTGTGCGCCACATCGGCGGTGATGTCGTCCCGGCGCGGGAAGCCCACCCCGGCCAGCGGCTCGGCAAGAGCGTCGGCGTCCTCGAGCGAGGCGACGGTGGCCTGGACATCGATGACGTCCTTGGCGTCCATCCCCACCACCGCCGTGGAGCCGATGTGGTCGACGCGTAAAACCTTTGCACCACCAGCCATTTCGACGCGCTTGATGATCCGTGCCGCATCCTCGGGCCATGTCGGACGGTACGGCGTGAGCTCGCGGGCGAGTTTGGCGCACGTCCGCGTACGAATGTTGTGCGCGAGGGGCAGCACGCGGTTGTACCAGAGATCGCGGGCCTTCTCGACGAGCTCGCCCTGCGAACCCGAGTTGTCAAGCAGCACATCGGCGATCGCGCGGCGTTGCTCTTCGGTCGCCTGCGCGGCAATGCGCGCGCGGGCATCGGCTTCATCCATGCCCCGCTTGATCAACCGGGCCACCCGTGTCTCCACAGGGGCGGTGACCACGACGACCAGCGGGAACAACGGCGCCATGCCGGTCTCCACCAGCAGAGGGATGTCCTCCACCACCACGGTGTCCTCCGACACCGCGGCGATGATCTCCTCGCGCCGCTTTCCGACAAGCGGATGCACGATCTCGTTCAACAGCGCGCGGGATTTGTCGTCCCGAAACGCCTTGGCGGCCAGCGCGGGCCGGTTCAGGGCGCCGTGGGGCAACAGGATGTCCTCGCCGAACGCCTCGACCAGCTGCTTGAGCCCCTCCGTACCGGGCTCGACCACTTCCCTCGCGATGACGTCACCGTCGACGATGACGCCGCCGCACTCGCTGAACACAGCGGACACCGTTGACTTGCCGGCGCCGATCCCGCCGGTCAGACCGATGCGCAGCATCGCTGGGGAGCTACCGCGTCAGGCGGAGCCGGCGAGCTTCTCCCGCAGCGCCGCGAGTTGCTCGTCGCTGGCCAGCGAGCCGCCGGCAGGAGCATCCTCGCCGCGCGAGGTGCCGTTGGCGGCCGACGGGTTGGCCGCCTCCTCCGCCTCGGCAGCGGCGAACTTCTCCATCTGCGCGGTGTGCATCTTGTGCCTGCGCTCGGCCTCGGCGTAGCGGGCCTCCCACTCCTCACGCTGCTTCTCGAAACCCTCGAGCCATTCGTTGGTCTCGGGATCGAAGCCCTCGGGGAAGATGTAGTTGCCCTGCTCGTCGTAGCTGTCGGCCATGCCGTACTTGCTCGGGTCGAACTCTTCGAGGTAGTCCTCGTTGGCCTGCTTGAGGCTCAGGGAGATCCGGCGACGCTCCAGGTCGATGTCGATGACCTTGACCATCGCGTCGTCGCCGACCTGCACCACCTGGTCGGGCACCTCGACGTGGCGTTCGGACAGCTCGGAGATGTGCACCAGGCCCTCGATGCCCTCCTCGACGCGCACGAACGCACCGAACGGCACCAGCTTGGTGACCTTGCCGGGCACGATCTGGCCGATCGCGTGGGTGCGGGCGAAGTGACGCCACGGATCTTCCTGGGTCGCCTTCAGCGACAACGAAACCCGCTCGCGGTCCATGTCGACGTCGAGCACCTCGACGGTGACCTCGTCGCCCACCTGGACCACCTCGGATGGGTGGTCGATGTGCTTCCAGGACAGCTCGGAGACGTGCACCAGGCCGTCCACACCGCCGAGGTCGACGAACGCGCCGAAGTTGACGATGCTGCTGACCACGCCCTTGCGGATGGCGCCCTTCTGCAGCTGGTTGAGGAACTCGCTGCGCACCTCGGACTGGGTCTGCTCCAGCCAGGCGCGGCGGCTCAGCACCACGTTGTTGCGGTTCTTGTCCAGCTCGATGATCTTGGCCTCGATCTCTCGGCCGATATACGGCTGCAGATCGCGAACCCGGCGCATCTCGACCAGCGAGGCCGGCAGGAAGCCGCGCAGGCCGATGTCGAGGATCAGGCCGCCCTTGACGACCTCGATGACGATGCCCTTGACGGCCTCGTCCTTCTCTTTGAGCTCTTCGATGGTGCCCCAGGCACGCTCGTACTGAGCGCGCTTCTTGGACAGGATCAACCGGCCTTCCTTGTCCTCCTTGGTGAGGACCAGGGCTTCGACCTCATCGCCCACGGAAACGACCTCGTTGGGGTCGACGTCGTGCTTGATGGAAAGTTCACGGGACGGGATGACGCCTTCGGTTTTGTAACCGATGTCGAGCAGGACTTCGTCGCGGTCAACCTTGACGATCGTCCCTTCGACGATGTCGCCATCGTTGAAGTATTTGATGGTTTTGTCGATGGCGGCGAGAAAGTCCTCGCTCGAGCCGATGTCGTTGACGGCTACTTGGGGCGAGGTGACGGAGGGACTTGGCATGTGGTGGGTTGCTCCGGACAAGTTTGGTCGTAGGGACTAGGACGTTGAGTTATCTGTAATACCCGCCACGGATCATCCGTAAGCCAATGCGCAAAACCCATGGACGAGTACCCGTCGAGGGTACTCGACTGACTCCACGCTGGACAAACCCGGTCAGCTGTGGCGGCGCCGGATCATCTGCCACAGCACGAAACCGGTCTGCAGGCCGATGGCCACCGAGAACATCGAGATGAACGTGACGCCGAGGGCGGAGTCACCGTCGGCGCCGAACAACTCGGCAATTCCGATCAGCCCCATCGAACCCGGCACCAACAGCCAGAACCCGGGCAGGATCATCGTGATCGCAGGCGGCGCCGTGGGCCGGCGGGACAGCGTCAACGCGCCGAGAGTCAACACCAGACCACCGCAGAACCCGCTGGCGTAGCTGCCCAGCAGAAGATCACCCAGGTACTGGGCGATATACGCGGCGTAGGCGACGAACAGCAGCCACGGGAAGAACGACATCGGCGGGCCGAGGAACAGCATGACCCCGACCGCATACACCGCCACCCCCACCCACGGCGCCCACGGACCCAGCTTGTTCAGCGGACTGGAGGTGAGGTTGGCGGTGTCCTCGCCGAGCAGTTGCACGGCGATCAGGATGCCGAAGACCAGCTGTGCCAGCTGGATGAAGCCGCTGACCAGACGACTGGATCCGGAGATCGTGTCGCGCGAGGTGAGCTCGATGACCGCCAGCGTGATGGCGGCACCGGGCAGGAACATCGCCAGCGGGGGAATCAGGGCGCGCAGACCGATGTGGTCGAGGCCGAGGTGTTCGGCCACGGCGATGCTGACCGTGGCCACAGTGAAGGCGCTGATCACCGGGACCAGCTGGGCGCCGACACCGAATCGTCGCCCCACAACGGCGATGAGACCCACCATCAGCCCCAGTACGGTGGCACCCAGCAGGTTCAGCGGCGTCGGTTCCAACACCAGCCCGAGGCCCGCGCTCCACACGCCGTAGCCGAGCACGGTCACCCACTCGGGATAGCGGGCGGGCATCGCCAGAATGTCGTCCAGCCTGGTGTTGCCCTCGGCCGGATCGACGTGGCCACGCATGGTGGCCGACACCAGCCGCGCCAGCGGGAAAGTCTGATCGAACCGCAGATCGGTGTCCAGGTGCGCCGATTTCATCGTCGTCCCCGAGCCGGTGGCCGGGCCGACGACCTGCACGGTGTTGGGTAGGGCCAGGAAGTCGTTGGGCACGCTGTAGGCGGCGGACGCGCGCTCGAGCATCTGCCGGATCAGGGTGACCGGGTAGTTTGCCGCGCCCATGGCCGAGCCCAGCCGAGCCAGAAATCGAATCTGCTGGTCAGTCGGTGCGGTATCCATGAGTCTCAGGCGTTAGTGGGCCGCCGAGTCCCACGTCCGGCCGAACCCGACCGAGATCTCCAGCGGAACATCCAACGGATGGGCGCTGCCCATCTGTTCGCGGACCAGCTTCTCCAGGGTGTCGCGCTCGTCCGGTGCCACCTCGAACAGCAGCTCGTCGTGCACTTGCAGCAGCATCCGCGACTGCAACCCGGTGTCCTTGAGCACCTTGTCGACGTTGATCATCGCCTTCTTGATGATGTCGGCGGCGCTGCCCTGGATCGGAGCGTTGAGCGCGGCGCGTTCCGCGGCCTCGCGGACCTGCCGGTTGCTGCTGTCCAGTTCCGGCAGATACCGCCGCCGGCCGAACACCGTGGAGGTGAAGCCATCCTTACGGGCCTGGTCGACGACGTCGCGCAGGTAGTCGCGGATGCCGCCGAACCGGTCGAAGTACTGCTCCATCTGCACCTTGGCTTCCTCGGTGGAGATCTTGAGCTGAGCGGCCAACCCGTAGGCGCTCAAGCCGTAGGCCAGGCCGTAGGACATCGCCTTGACCCGGCGCCGCAGCTCCGGCGTGACCTCGTCGATCGGCACGTCGAACGCGCGCGACGCCACGAACGAGTGCAGGTCCTCGCCGGTGCGAAACGCCTCGATCAGGCCCTCGTCCTTGGACAGGTGCGCCATGATGCGCATCTCGATCTGGCTGTAGTCCGCCGTCATCAGCTCCGCGAAACCGTTGCCGACGACGAACGCGTCGCGGATGCGCCTGCCCGCCTCGGTGCGGATCGGGATGTTCTGCAGGTTGGGATCCGTCGACGACAACCGGCCGGTGGCGGCGATGGTCTGGTTGAACGTGGTGTGGATGCGTCCATCGGAGGCCACCGCGTTCAGCAGTCCGTCGACGGTGACCTTCAGTCGGGTGGCGTCGCGGTGGGCCAGCAGATGCTGCAGGAAGGGGTGGCCGGTCTTCTCGAAAAGGCTCTGCAGCGCGTCGGCGTCGGTGGTGTACCCGGTCTTGGTGCGCTTGGTCTTCGGCATCTCCAGCTCGTCGAACAGCACCACCTGCAGCTGTTTGGGCGAGCCGAGGTTGATCTGCTTGCCGATCACCGCGTACGCGGCCTCCGCCGCATCACGAATGTGGTCGGCGAAGTCGCTTTGCAGCTCGCCGAGCCGGTCCAGGTCGACGGCGATGCCAGCGGTCTCCATTTCGGCCAGCACCCGCTGCACCGGAAGTTCCATGTTGCTCAGCAGTGCCAGCGAGTCGATCCGTGCGAGCTCCTCGTCGAGCGCGTCGGCGAGATCCATCACCGCGCTCGCCCGCAGGATCAGCGTCTGGACCGCCTGGTCGTCAGGGCCGTCGCCGTCGTCAAGTAACGAAAGTTGCTGCTGCTCAGGGTTTTCCGCGCGTAGCTCGCGCTTCAAGTACCGCAGCGACAGGTCGTCGAGTGTGAAGCTGCGCTGCCCGGGGCGCACGAGGTAGGCGGCAAGCGCGGTGTCCGACGTGACGCCCGCGAGTTTCCAGCCGCGGCCTTCCAGATCGTGCATCGCGAGCTTGGCCTCGTGCAGCGCCTTGGGCACGCCGGGGTCGGCCAGCCAGGACGCCAGTGCAGCTTCGTCTTCGGGTGTCAGCGTGGCGGTGTCGATGTAGCGTCCGTCGCCGTCGGGGGCGACGATGGCCAGCGCGGTGGCGTCGCTGTCGAAGGCCTTATGCGTGCCCACCACGGCCAGCCCGAACCGCTTACCCAGGCTGTGTTCGGTCAGCCAGGTGGCCAGTTCGCCCGGTTCGAGCGCCCCGCCGCGGACCTCGAAGCCCTGGTCGACCTCGGGATCTGCGGATGCCAGCGTCTCGAACAACCGGTCGCGCAGCACCCGGAACTCGAGATCGTCGAACAGCCGGTGGATCTGGTCCCGGTTCCACGGCTGCATGCGCAGCGTGTCGGGGGTCTGCGCCAGCGGCACGTCCTTGACCAGGTCGGTCAGCTCCCGGTTGAGCACCACGCTGGACAGGTTGGCCCGCAGCGCGTCGCCGACCTTGCCCTTCACGGCGTCGACGTTGTCGACCAGCCCTTGCAGCGAACCGTATTCGGCGATCCACTTCGTCGCCGTCTTCTCCCCGACGCCGGGAATACCCGGCAGGTTGTCGCTGGGATCGCCGCGCAGCGCCGCGAAGTCCGGGTACTGCTGCGGGGTCAGCCCGTACTTCTCGCGCACGCCCTCCGGTGTGAATCGGGTGAGCTCGCTGACTCCCTTGCGCGGGTACAGCACCGTGACGTTGTCGCTGACCAGCTGCAGTGAGTCACGGTCGCCGGTGACGACGAGCACGCGGTATCCGGCTTCCTCGGCCTGGGTGGCCAGGGTGGCGATGATGTCGTCGGCTTCGTAACCGGGTTCGGCCAGCACGGTGATGCCGAGCGCGCCGAGCACCTCCTTGGTGATGTCGATCTGGCCGCGAAACTCATCGGGCGTCTTTGACCGGCCGGCCTTGTACTCGGGGTACTTGTCGGCCCGAAACGTCTGCCGCGACACGTCGAACGCCGCCGCGATGTGGGTGGGTTGTTCGTCGCGAAGCAGGTTGATCAGCATCGCGGTGAAGCCGTACACCGCGTTGGTGGTCAGCCCGCCCCTGGTCTTGAAGTTCTCCGCGGGCAGCGCGTAAAACGCCCGGTATGCCAGCGAATTGCCGTCCAGCAGCATCAGTGTCGGCTTCTGTTCGGCGGCAGGAGCCGAACCGGTCTTCTTGTCGGTGGCGGTGCTGGTTGGGCTCACGGCCTTACTCTATGCACCGCGTGTGACAAGCAGTAGGCACCCTCGAAAGCCCTCAGAAGCTCAGAAGCTCAGAAGCCGAGCAACATGCGGAACTGCTGACCGACCTCCACCGACTGGCCGATGCGCACCGCCCAGCCGTCGAACGCGGCCTTGGTCTCCCCGGGATGCCATCCGAGTTCCTTGGCGACGCGGATCATTCCGGCCTGATCGACGATCCCGCGTGCCTGCGCCTCCCTGGCGAGCCTGGCGTAGTCCTGTAGTGAGATGCCGTGGATCGGCTGCCAGATCGGATCTTCGGCGCCGCGGGAGCGGGTCGAGGGCCCGGCCAATGCTGCGAGGTCGATCGGTCCTGCGGTCCGCGCGTCGACGGACGGCAACGAGATCGGCGCCTCTTTTCGCTTTCCGACACGACGCCCCATCGCTTCACCGGCCCTCATCTGCCCGCCCCCGGATCGTGATGTATGGGCGGACGCTACCTGGATTACCCGCATTTACGGTGCAGAATCGCCGAGGCCGCCGTTCGGCGTCCCCCGCGCCAACGGCCCGGCGCGGAACTGGAACACGTTTCAGGTTGGCCGCTCGGGGTCGGTAGGCTGACCGGCGTGTCCGCAGCCTCTACTCAGCCCGCCATCGACGGGTGGTTCGCCACCGACGAGTCCGGCGCCCCCTATCTGATCGGCAGCAAATGCCATCGGTGCGGAACCTATGTGTTCCCGCCGCGCACGAACAATTGCCCGAACCCCACATGTGACGGCGACGAGCTGGCGCAGGTGCCGCTGTCTCGGCGTGGCACCCTGTGGAGTTACACGGAGAACCGCTATCCGCCGCCCGCGCCCTATCCGGCGCCCGACCCGTTCGAACCGTTCGCCATCGCGGCCGTGCAGCTGGCCGACGAGGGCATGATCATCTTGGGCAAAGTGGTGGAAGGCACGTTGGCCGAACATCTCAAGGTGGGCATGGAGATGGAGCTGACCACCATGCCCCTGTACGTCGACGATGACGGCGTCGAGCGCGTCGTGTACGCATGGAGGATCGCCCGATGAGCCCAGAACCGCTCTACATCCTCGGCGCGGGCATGCACCCGTGGGGCAAGTGGGGTAACGACTTCACCGAGTACGGCGTGGTCGCCGCCCGTGCCGCGCTGGCCGAGGCCGGCTTGGAGTGGCCGCAGATTCAGATGGTGGCGGGCGCCGACACCATCCGGAACGGCTACCCCGGCTTCATCGCCGGCTCGACGTTCGCCCAGAAGCTCGGCTGGAACGGCGTTCCGGTGTCCTCGTCGTACGCGGCGTGTGCCAGCGGCTCGCAGGCCCTGCAGAGCGCGCGGGCCCACATTCTGGCGGGCTTCTGCGACGTCGCACTGGTGGTCGGCGCGGACACGACGCCCAAGGGGGCGTTCGCACCCGTCGGCGGGGAACGCAAGAACGACCCGGACTGGCAGCGCTTCCACCTCATCGGCGCGATGAACCCGGTGTACTTCGCGCTGCTGGCCCGTCGCCGAATGGATCTCTACGGCGCGACGGCCGAGGATTTCGCCCAGGTCAAGGTGAAGAACTCGCGGCACGGCCTGCAGAACCCAAATGCGCGCTACCGCAAGGAATCCGCTGTCGACGATGTGTTGGCGAGCCCGATGGTCGCCGACCCGCTGCGGCAGCTGGACATCTGTGCGACGTCTGACGGTGCGGCGGCGCTGATCGTGGCGAGCAAGGCGTTCGCGCAGAAACACCTCGGCTCGCTCGACGGGGTACCGTCGGTGCGGGCGGTGAGCACGGTGACGCCGCGTTATCCCCAGCACCTTCCCGAATTGCCGGATATCGCAACGGATTCCACCGCCGCGGTGGCTGCGCCGCAGCGAGTGTTCAAGGACCAGATCCTCGACGCCGCGTACGCCGAGGCCGGTATCGGTCCCGAGGACGTGAACCTCGCCGAGGTATACGACCTGTCCACCGCGCTGGAGCTCGATTGGTACGAGCATCTCGGCCTGTGCGCCAAGGGTGAGGCCGAACAGTTGTTGCGCAGCGGCGCGACGACGATCGGCGGCAAGGTCCCGGTCAACCCCTCTGGCGGCCTGTCGTGCTTCGGCGAGGCGATTCCGGCGCAGGCCATCGCGCAGGTCTGCGAGCTCACCTGGCAGCTGCGGGGTCAGGCCACCGGTCGACAGGTCGAGGGCGCGAAGGTCGGGGTCACCGCGAACCAGGGCCTGTTCGGTCACGGCTCGTCGGTGATCGTCGCCCGATAGCCCCCTCCCCTTCTTTCGGCGAGCGTGCGTGTCTGAGGCCGACACACCGGGTTCCGCGGCGAGTTCGCGCACGGTCGTGGTGCGGGTCAAGCCGGGCAGCCGAAAGGGACCGTTGGTGGAAACCGGCGACGACGGCTCGTTGACGATCTACGTCAAGGAGCGCGCCGTCGACGGCAAGGCCAACGAGGCCGTCGTCAAGGTGCTGGCGCGTCACCTCGGCGTCGCGCCCAGCCGGGTGCGGCTGGTGTCGGGTAGGACGGCGCGGATCAAACGCTTCCGGATCGACTAGCGCCGCAGCGAGCGTGCGCAGACTCGCGGGCAAAGCGGGCTCAGGCGACGCCGAGGTAGGCGGCCCGAATACTGTCGTCGGCCAACAACTCTCGCGCGTCTCCCGACCGGGTGACCTCTCCGGTTTCCAGGATGTAGGCGCGGTCGGAACGGCTCAGCGCCTGTTGCGCGTTCTGTTCGACGAGCAGCACCGTGGTGCCCTGGGCGTTGATGTCGGCGATGATCTTGAAGATCTGCGAGATCACCATCGGCGCCAACCCCATCGACGGTTCGTCGAGCAGCAGCACCCGGGGCCGGGCCATCAGCGCGCGGCCGATCGCGAGCATCTGCTGTTCGCCGCCCGACAGCGTGCCACCGACCTGCGTGCGGCGCTCGGCGAGCCGCGGAAACAGCTCCAGCACCCAGTCCAGCCGCTCCCTGTGCTCGGCGCGCGACGCGAACTTGCGTCCGTAGCAACCCATTTCGAGGTTTTCGATCACCGTCATGCCCGGAAACACCCCGCGGCCCTCCGGCGCCTGGATCAGCCCGCGGGCAACCCGAAGGTGCGCCTTGAGCTTGGTGATGTCGTCGCCGTCGAACCACACCGATCCGGAGGTGAGCGGCCGCAATCCCGAGATCGCCCGCATCGTCGTCGTTTTGCCCGCGCCGTTGGAGCCCAGCAGCGTCACGAGCTCGCCGTCGCGGACCACCAACGAGATGCCGTGCAGCGCCCGGATGCGGCCGTACTGCACGACGACGTCGCGCAGCTCGAGCACGATCGGCTTGTCGTCACTCGATTTCGTCATCGGACACCCCTAGATACGCCGCGATGACCTTGGGGTCCTCGCGGATCTCGCTCGGCAGCCCGTCGGCGATCTTGCGGCCGAACTCCAGCACCACGATACGGTCCGTCACCCCCATGACCAGCCGCATGTCGTGCTCGATCAACAGCACGGTGTAGCCGTCGTCGCGGATCTTCTGGATCAGCTCGATCAGCGCGGCCTTCTCCCGCGGGTTGAATCCCGCGGCCGGTTCGTCCAGGCACAGGAGCTTGGGCTCGGTGGCCAGCGCACGCGCGATCTCCAGGCGCCGCTGGTCGCCGTAGGACAGGTTCTTCGCCTTCTCCTCACCGCGGTGCCCGATCCCCACGAAATGCAGCAGAGCAGCCGATCTCTCGATCGCCGAGCGTTCCTCGCGGCGGTGCCGCGGGCTCCGGACGAGCGCGCCGGGCACGGAGGTGAAGTGCCGGGCGTCGGTGCCGACCATGACGTTCTCCAGCGCGGTCATCTCGCCCCACAGCCGGATGTTCTGGAAGGTGCGGGCGATGCCGCGGCGGGTGATCTGGTGGCGTTTGATCCGGCCCAGCGGGGCGCCGTCGAACAGCACGGTGCCCGACGTCGGCCGGTACACGCCGGTGATCGCATTGAAACAGGTGGTCTTGCCTGCGCCGTTGGGTCCGATCAGGCCGAGGATCTCGCCGCGACGAATGTCGAACGACACCGAGTCCAGCGCCACCAGGCCGCCGAACTTCATGGTCAGATCCTTTGTCTGCAAGAGGATCTCACCCTCCGCGGCGTGGATATCGCGGTGAACGCCTGCCAGTTCCTCGATCGTCACCGCGCCGCCTCCTTCTCCGGCGAGCGCAACAGGTTGCGCGCGGCTTTACTGTAGGCCAGCAGTTGCTGACGGGCGGGGAACAGCCCTTGGGGGCGGAAGATCATCAGTATCACCAGCGCCAACCCGAAGAACAGGTATTTCAGGTCGCCCAGGTTGATCCCGAGGAACTCGACGCCGAGCAGCCGGTTCGGCAGGTAGACGATGATGAACGCCCCGACCACCACGCCGAGCTTGTTACCCTGCCCGCCCAGCACCACCGCACAGAGGAACAGCATCGAGTTGATGATGTTGAACGTCGGCGGTGCGACGAACTGCACCTGCCCGGCGTAGAGCGCGCCCGACAACCCGCCGATCGCGGCGCCGATCACAAAAGCCCACAACTTGAAGCGGAATGCGTTGACGCCCATGACCTCCGCGGCGTCCTCGTCCTCACGGATGGCGATCCAGGCGCGCCCGACCCGGCTGCGTTCGAGGTTGCCGACCAGCATCAGGATGACGACCATGAGGACGATCCCGAGCCAGAACCACCACGTGCCGTAGTTGGCGTCGCCTGCGGAGTTGCCGCTGGAGAACACGCCGTCGGGCAGCCGTTCGCTCTCCCCCACCCGGGGATAGGCGACCTCGTTGAGGCCCCGGGGCCCGTTGGTCACCTCGGACAGGTTGTCGGCCATCAGCCGGATGATCTCGCCGAAGCCGAGCGTGACGATGGCCAGGTAGTCGCCGCGGAGCCGAAGCGTCGGCGTGCCGAGGATCAGCCCGCTCAGCGCGGTGATGGCCATCGCCAGCGGCACACAGGCCAGCCAGGCCCAGTCCTCGTGCAGCCAGCCGGTGGGGCCCATCTTGTTCCAGGGGCTGTTCGGGCTGGTCAGCAGCGCGACGGTGTAGGCGCCGACGGCGTAGAAGCCGACGTAGCCGAGGTCGAGCAGGCCGGCCTGGCCGACCACGACGTTGAGCCCGATCGCGATGATCGCGACCATCGCGAACTGCGCCATGGTGCCGCCGAAGCTGATGTTCGGAGTGTCGAGGAACGGCGGCGGAAACAGCGGCAACAACGCCAGCAATCCGAAGGCGATGATCCCGAAGCCCCACTTCTGTACGCGCGAGAGCCGATCCCACCAGTGCCGCAACGCGTCTCCGGGCGCCAGCACCCTGGCGGACCACCCCGATCCGCGGTCGGAGGACGGCTTCTGAGTGGGTCTCATGCTCGTGCCTTCCCGAGGCTCTCACCGAGTATCCCGGTCGGCCGGAAGAACAACACCAGGACCAGCAGCACGAACGCCACCACGTCGCGCCACTGCGTGCCGAACACGGCCTGCCCGTAGTTCTCGATGATGCCCAGCAGCAGCCCCCCGAGCAGGGCGCCGCGCAGGTTGCCGATGCCGCCGAGCACCGCGGCGGAGAACGCCTTGATACCGAGCAGAAAGCCGCCGGAGTAGATGATGCCCTGGGGCACCTTGAGGGTGTACAGCAGCGCCGCCGCCCCCGCCAACAGGCCGCCGATCAAGAACGTCATCATGATGACGCGTTCCTTGGAGACGCCCATCAACGTCGCGGTGTCCGGATCCTGGGCCACCGCGCGGATTCCGCGCCCGAACTTGGTCTGGTTGATCGTCAGGTCGGTCAGCAGCGCCAGGATCAGCGCCGCGACGACGATGATCAACGTGATGTTGGAGACCGCGGCGCCGAACACGGTGAACTGGGTTTCGGGAGCGACGAGCCTGATCGGCTGCTGCGCGTTGGAGCCGCCGTAGCCATCGATGATTTTCGGCAGGATGAAGTGCACGAACTCCTGCAACACGAACGACATCCCGATCGCGGTGATCAGGAACGACAGCCGTTCGGCCCCGCGGTTGCGCAGCGGCCGGTATGCGACCGCCTCCAACCCGACGGCGGTGCCCGCCGACACCATCATCGCGAACAGCATCGCGATGCCCAGGTACAGCACTGTCAGCGGAATGCCCTTGTCGTAGGTGTTACCGCTCGGGGTGAAGCCAAGGATCATGTCCAGGCAGAAGTACGCGCCGAACATGCCGAACATGAAGACCTCGGAATGGGCGAAGTTGATCAGCTTCAACACGCCGTAGACCAGCGTGTACCCGACCGCCACCAGGGCGTAGATGGCGCCCCACGACAAGCCGTCGATCGTCAGTTGCCAGAAGCCGTCTCGCAGGCCGTCGAGGTTGAAGCCGATGCTGGCGGCCAGGCAGGCGGTCTCGCCAATGCACTCGGCGACAGTCCCGGTCATCCGGTGGCGGCTCCTCGCGGCTGCGGTCTTCTAGCGAAAACGCGTCCGAGCCTTGAGGTCTCGGACGCGTCCCGCCTCGATGGTTACTGGACCTTGTAGATCCAGATCAGGCTGGAGGTGAGCTCACCGGTGGGTGACCACTGGTACTGGCGCGCCACGCCCCGCCCGTCGTAGTTGCGCACATAGTCCAGCAGTGCCGGCCGCGTGATGGCGCCGGAGTCGATGCCCTTCAGCATAATCGTGCCCAGGTCGTAGCCCTCACTGCTGTAGGTGCCCGGTTCCTGGTTGAACTTCTGCCGGTACTCCTCGGCGAAGCTGCCCGTGGACGGACCGCACGGGCAGGACAGGATGGCGTCCTTCGCCGCGTCGCCCGCCTGCTTGACGAACTCCGGGTCCTTCGCGCCGTCGGCGCTGACAAAGGTACCGGCGAAGCCGCTGTCCTTGAGCTGCTGCACGAACGGCGACGCTTCGGCGTAGTAGCCGCTGAAGAACACCGAATCCGGGCTGGCCCCGTTGATCTGCGTCACCGCTGCCGAGAAGTCCTTGTCGCCCTTCTTCACCGAGATGTTGCAGGCCGGGTCGGCGACCGGACCGAGGGTTTCGCGCACGGTCTGGGCCAGGCCGAGACCGTAATCGGTGCTGTCGTCGACCACGCACACCTTCTGGTGGCCGAGGGTGTTCTTCATGTAGTTGGCCACCGCGGGGCCCTGCACGCCGTCGTTGCCCAGGCCGCGGAAGAAGGTCCGCCAGCCCTTGTCCGACAGCGTCACGTTGGTGGCCGAGGCCGTGGCCGCGACGAGGCCAGCCTGGTTGAACACGTCGCCGGTGGCCATGGTCTCACCGGAGAAGGCCGGGCCGATCAGGCCGATGGTGAAGGCGTCGTTGATGATCTGCGGCGCGATCTGGGTGGCTCGCTGCGGGTCGCCCTCGGTGTCGAAGGTCTTCAGCTGCACCTGGCACCCGGGGTTGGCGGCGTTGTGTTTGTCGACCGCCAGCTGAATGCCGTTCTTGATGTTGATGCCCAGCGCGGCGTCCGGTCCGTTCAGCGCACCGGCCATGGCGATCGAGACCGGCGGGCACTGCGCCTGCCCGTCGCCGGCGGGATCGGCAGGTGCGGCGCTTTCGTCGGGCGGCACTTCTGTGCCGTTCTGGTCGATCTGCACCTGCTCGACGATCTTGAGGTCGGTCTGTCCCGAATCCTCGCCGGGCTCGGACTGTTGGCAGCCGGCTAATGCCAACGCGAGCAGCCCCGCGCTTCCGATAGCAACTGCATTTCGTGCTACGCGACCGCGCACGTTTCACCTCCCGATCGAAGTTCTCGCCGGCATCGCATCAGCCCAGGTCGGTCCGGGTAGGCGCCGATGCCCCGGGAAGACCTTAGCCAACGCATGGCCGTGCTGCGTGCTGTTGGCCCACGCGTCGCGGCCTCGTAGCTGCGGGATGCGCCAAACCGCGACTTCAGAAACGCAGTGTTTACCGGGGACGCAGGGTTTTTCAGGTCGCCGGCGGGGCTTCTTCGGGCGTGTCGAGATTTTCCAGCACCACTTCGGCGACGCGCTTCATGGTGGTCCGGCGGTCCATGGCGGCACGCTGAATCCACTTGAACGCCTCGGGTTCGGTCATCTGGTGCTTGGTCTGCAGCAAACCTTTGGCGCGCTCGACGAGCTTGCGGGTCTCCAGCCGGTCCGACAGGGTGGCGACCTCATCCTCCAGCGCGGTGATTTCGCGGAACCGGCTGACCGCGACTTCGATGGCAGGGATGAGGTCGGTGACGGTGAACGGTTTGACCAGGTAGGCCATCGCGCCGGCGTCTCGGGCTCGCTCGACGAGCTCGCGTTGGCTGAACGCCGTCAGGATCACGATGGGCGCGATGCGCTTGCTGGCGATCTCCGAGGCCGCGTCGATGCCGTCCCGCCGGGGCATCTTGACGTCCATGATCACCAGATCGGGCTTGAGCTGCTCGGCAAGATCGACGGCCTCCTGCCCGTCGCCGGCCTCTCCGACGATCTCGTAGCCTTCGTCGCGCAGCATCTCGGCCAAATCCATGCGGATCAGCGCCTCGTCTTCGGCGACGAGAACACGGCGTGACTTCTGGGCGTCGGTCGGTGACCCGGTCATAGCGGATATTGTGGCGGTAGCGGCCACGATCTGCGACGTCGGGTCATCCTCTAAGGTAGAAAGCCGCGCCGGAACACTCGTCCCGATGCCCTCGTATCCCAACTGGCAGAGGAACTGGACTCAAAACCCAGACAGTGTGGGTTCGAATCCCACCGAGGGCACTCTTTGCGTTTTGGAGCCGCTGCGCCACAACGGTTTCCGTCAGGCCGCCGCGTCCGCGCCCGCGTCGTCCGCGGATTCTCCGCCGGCGCCCGCGTCTGAGGCGGCCGTCTCGCCGTCGCCTTGGGTGTGTTGGGCGCTGGTGTCCGTCACATCGTCGGCGGTGACGTCGATGTCCTCGTAGTCCTCGTAGTCCTCGTCGTCCAGCGCAGCTTGATCCACCAGGTCCTGTTCGGTGTCCTCCCCTGCGACGGACACCTCGTCCTCGGCCTCGTCGATGACGTCCGGCGCGACGGGCTCGGCAAGCTCAATCGGCTCGGTGACCTCTGCCTCCTCGGTGATCTCGGGCTCAGGGGCCTCGGGCTCCGGGACCTTGGGTTCGACCACCTCAGCGGCGGGCTCCTCGACCACATCCGCAACCGGCACGGGCGCATCGACCGTCGACGGGCCGGCCGCCGCCGTCGCCGCTGGCTTCCCCAGCGACCCCAGCCAGGCGGCCAAAGCGTTGGCCAACGCGTCCGCGACCTGGGCACCGACCTGCGCAACGGTCTGCGTCACCGCGGGCACCACCGTCTGGACCGCCGCCGCCACCGACTCGGCCACCTGCTGCACGAGCTTCTGCAGCGACGCGGCCAGCGCCTCGGCGAGGCTGTCGGGGCTGCTGCGCTCTTCGATGATCCACTTGATGACCTCGGCGGCCGGCTTCATCTTCCATTCAGCGCTGGCCTCGTCGAAGTAATAGAGCCCCATCGACCCCTGCTCAGTGTCCGGGGCAGCCAACCGGTCACGCAGCGTGTAGATGAACGCCGGGCCGATCCAGCTACTCCAGTCGGCCGCCAA
Organism: Mycolicibacterium pulveris; assembly: GCF_010725725.1. Lineage (NCBI taxonomy): Bacteria > Bacillati > Actinomycetota > Actinomycetes > Mycobacteriales > Mycobacteriaceae > Mycobacterium > Mycolicibacterium pulveris. The sequence goes on from NZ_AP022599.1 coordinate 5,099,714, forward strand.
CTCCCGGAACTCGGCGGGCAACTGTGCCATCTGCTCTTCGGTGAGGCCGTTGGCCCAGGTGGTCAGGAAGTCTTCGACGAAGTCGGCCTGCTGCCGATAGGTGACCATCGACGTCGGCAACCCGTACTCGCTCGCCCAGATCTTCACCAGGTCATCACCGTTGTCGAGCATCGTCAGGCGGATCTGCAGCAGCGAACGAAGCGGTGAGATGAAGTTGGGGTTCTGCTCGCCGAACGGCCGGTCGTAACTGTAGGGGTGATACGACAGTGCGTCGAAGTACCCCTTGGCGCCGTTGGCGTACATCGTCTGCACAAAGGTCACCGGGTCCATCGTGAACCCGCCGGCCGAGACGACCGCGGCCAGCACCCCCGCGACGACGGTCGCGTCGGGATCGGCGGCCTTGATCGCGGAGTAGGTAGCCTTCAACACCTCGGTGTAGGCCACGCCGTCAACCACCGGAAACCACGAACGGTAATAGTTCGGTTCGTTCCACACCTCATAGGCCGAGACGACACCCGGGTACAGCCCGGTGAAGCGGGTGACCGCTTCGCCCGCGAACGCGGCGAACTTTGTCGGATCCGGTGCGACGCCCGGGCATCCGAGGCATCCGGTGCCGTCCGCACCGCCCCAGTACGGGGTGGAGTTCAGCACCCCGAGAACGGCCATGTCGCGTTCTTGGGCCTGGCTGAGAATGAAGTCGATCCGGCTCCAATCCGGCGGGAACAGTACTTCCAGCGGGCTGCCCGGTTCGGCCTGCTGGATCGCGCCCCACGGGATCAGCACCCGCAACGTGTTGACGCCCAGCGCCTGCATGTCGTCGAAACGCTTGATGATCTCCTCATCGGTGAGGTTCGGGTCATACATGTCCGAATCGGCGATCCCGATGGTCGTGGACTCGTCTTTGATGGTCGCCGTGTGAACGATGGGAATCGCCGCCGCGTCATATCTGGGTTTCGGTATCGGCTCGGTCGGGACGAGCAAATTGGTCACATATGCACACAGGACAGCTAACGGTGCAGCGGCAATCATCGACGCGATCCCCCAGCGCTGCAGACGACGGTTGATGATGGCCCGCATGCCACTCCTGTTCTCGATCAGCGCGACGGTGTTGGCTTCAAATTAGCCCATCAAAGATACGTCGAACACCCAATTGGAAAACAGGACACTATGCGAAAGTCGACCGGCGACACACGCTTTCGTAATCAGGCATGAACGTGTGAATTCAGCAAATCTGATACCAGCGGCTGCGGTCTAGGGAGCCGCTGCGTGGTAGCTACTGGTTATGCCTGGTTATATCAGTTTTATTGGACACTTCCAGCCGGGTTCACGTTCATAAGAGGCTATCGTGTTCGATCCCGAGCAACACCATAAGCGAAAATATTTTCGGTATCGGTGATTTCTGTGTGAAAGGTGGGCTCACGACCGATTTCCACAAAGTCTGTGGCGATACTCACGGCAACATGCGACCTGGCCGACCGCGGCGCGACGACGGCACCGCCACCCTTGATCCGACCGCCCGTGCACACCGCCATTTCCGACGCGCACGAGAAGAGCAAATACGTCGCTTCGACGACCGCAATTCACCAAGCAAATCCCATGGCCAAAGTCGCAGGTCGCTATCGGCTCGCGGCGTACGCTTTGACTGTGGTGGCGAAGTTCCGAGCCGTCTGCGTGCCGGACCTGGCGCTAGACAGCCGCGCCCCCGCCCGCACCCGCCACCTCACCACCACCGCCGAACGTCGTCGTCGGGTCCTTAACGTGACCGCGATGATCAGCGCGGCCATCATCGCGTTCTTCGGTGTCCAGGGGTTGCTGATCAACCGGGAAATCTGGTGGCTTCCGGTACTGAACTTCGGCTGCGCGCTGGTGTTTCTGATGATTCCGTTCCTGTGCAGGTTCGGCGAGCTGGTGGCTCCGCTGGTGTTCTTCGCCGTCGCCTACACCGTCGTCACCGTGCTGTGCGTCTACCTGGGCACCGGCACGGGCCTGCAGCTGTACTTCGTGGTCGCCGCCGCGATCACGGTTGTGGTCCTGGGCGTCGATCACCTGGTGCTGGCCGCGGTGCTCGCCTCGATCGGCGCCGCCGCGGTCATCCTGCTCGAGTTTCTCGTGCCCAACGACACCGGCAGGCAACCGCCGTGGGCGTTCCAGACGTCGTTCATCCTGACCGTGGTCACCGCGTGGATTCTGCTGGTGGCGACCCTCTGGTATGCGCTACGCGAGATCCGGCGTGCGCGGCTGGCGATGGAGGCCGAGTTCGACCGATCCGAGCGGTTGTTGGCCAACATCCTGCCCGCCACCATCGCCGACCGCCTCAAGGATCCGACCCGCAACATCATCGCCGACAAGTACGACGACGCCTCAATCTTGTTCGCCGACATCGCCGGATACACCAAGCGCGCCAGCGACACCGCGCCCGGCGATCTCGTCCGGTTTCTCGATCGCCTCTACACCGACCTCGACGCGTTGGTCGACCGGCACGGCCTCGAGAAGGTCAAGACCAGCGGTGATTCCTACATGGTGGTCAGCGGTGTGCCCCACCCCAGGGAAGACCACCTCGAAGCGCTGGCCTGCCTTGCCCTGGACATGGCCGACGCGGTCGCGGATCTGCGCGACCCCCGCGGCCGCGAGGTGCCGTTGCGCATCGGGCTGGCGGCCGGCCCGGTGGTGGCCGGCGTTGTCGGGGCGCGCAAGTTCTTCTACGACGTCTGGGGCGACGCTGTCAACGTCGCGTCACGCATGGAGACGACGGACGTGGAGGGCCGAATCCAGGTGCCGCAGAACGTCTATGAGCGGCTCAAGGACAAGTTTCTGTTCGAGGAGCGCGGCCCCGTCGAGGTCAAGGGCAAGGGCGTGATGCACACCTGGTACCTGGTGGGCCGCCGCGACGACGAGGCGGTGCGCAACGCCGTCGAGCTGCAACCGGTCAGCGGTCCGACACCTCGGTCGGCTTGAGCTGCTCGGCCAACGCGCCCAGCCGCCACAGCGTTTCCCGATTACGCGGCCACACAGCGATGTCGGACAGCCGGCTCGGCAGGATCGAAGCCGGCCCGCTCACCGGGAACTCCTCCATCTCCACCCGACACCCGTCGGGAATATCACTGAGCCGCAACACGATCCGGGCACCGCCGAATGGGCGGCCCTTGGCGTGCAGCACCAGCTCCTCGAGCGGCTCACTGTGCTCGACAACGGTCACGTCGTTGATCACCAGCGGCCACACCCCGATGGAGTGGCAGATCTTGGAGCCGGGCGCCGGCCAGTTCGGGTCCACGGCCCGCATCCGGCTGTTGCCGACCACCCATTGCGAATAGGTCCATCCGTCGGCCATCACATCCCACACCTGCTGGCGCGAGGCGTGGATGTCTCTTCTCACAGTCACGGGGGTGGGATACCCACCCCCGTGCGAAACGATGCGGTTGTGTTGGCGGTCGGATCTAGACCTTGCGGTTCTCCGCCTTGATCAGCCACGCCTGCTTCTCCAGGCCGTCGATCAGCCCGTGCAGGATGTCGGCGGTGGCGGCGTCCTCGGCTTCGACGGCGTCGCGCACCGAGCGGATGGTGTCGACGACGGCGTAGGTGCGCGTCGCGATCAGGTCGACGACCTCGCTTGCGCTCTGCTCATAGGCCGGGAACTGCGGAAGCGTCGTGGTGGCCGCCACGGTGTCGGTACGACCGTCGGGCACGGCCCACAGCGCGCGCATGCGTTCGGCGACGGTGTCGCTGCCCTCGCGGGCGAAGTCGACGAGTTCATCGAGCTGGAGGTGCAGATCGCGGAAGTTGGTTCCGACGACGTTCCAGTGTGCCTGCTTGCCCTGCAACTGCAGTTCGATGAGGTCGACGAGGACGCGCTGCAGGTTTGCGCTCAGCTCGGCCGAGGCGACGAATTCTTGGATTTCTTGTTCGGTACGACGTGCGTTGGTAGTCATGTCCACTTCAACACCTCCTAAATTGGATTCAGTCCAGTTTAGCATGTAGTGGACGTCATACCGACTGCTCTTTTTGCTGGTCCTGTCTTTCCAGCAACCGTGCGTAACCGGCTCCCATTCCCAGCAGCACCAGCCCGACGACGATGAAAACCACCACTCGGAAAATCCCGTCCAGCGTGCCGAGGTCGAACAGGAAGAGTTTGGCCATCGCGGCCGCGACCAGGGCCAGTCCCCCGCCGATCGGCAGCGACCGGTCGGCCCGCGGCACCCGCGCGGCGTACCCGAACAGCGCTGCGGCCAGCGCGATCCAGCAGATCGTCGCGGCCATGTGACCGCCGAAGAAACCGCCGCCCTCACCGCCGATCAGCACGCCGGCGGTGACGGTGAGCGCGGTGAGCGCATAGACGACCACGATGGCGGCCCCGGCCCACGCCGTCGAGTCCCGGTCGGGGAACGACCAGACGATCACCACGGCGCAGGCGATCAGCAGCAGGCTCGCGACCACCGTGGAGATGCCCGTGGCCGGCGTCGTCGCGGTCGCTTCGATCAACGAATCCGGCGGGGCGTAGCTCAGGTAGATACCGCCACCCACGACGGCGAACCCGACGGCGGTCCACCTCGCGACCGTCTCGGCGCGCCCGGTCACCGCCACCACCAGCGCCATCGCCAACAGCACCGGCCCGGCGATATGCCCGTCGAACGCGACCAGCACCGCGATCAGCGCCGCGACGGCCGCCAGCACCGCCCACACCTGCCGGGCCGCGCCCGCGACGGCGGGCAAGCCCCGACCGAGCAGCACGATCGCGAGCAGCGCCGCCGACAGCGCGGCCGCCATCGCCGCGGCGACCAGCCGGTCGGCGGCCAGGCCCACGCACAGGACCGGCAGCACCCCGGCGGCGGTCAGCAGCGCCATCGCCACTCGGTTCGCGGTCCACGGCGCCAGCAGCAACGCGGCGACGATCGCCAGCACCGCCGCGATGCCGCACGCTGCCGCCAGCGCGGCGTCGCGGCCGTCGTCGAAGCTCACGGCGACCAGCGCCACCAGCAGGGGGACGGTGGCCGCGGCGATGCGGGCGGCGTGCAGCCAGATCCAGTCCTTGCCCAGCTGAACCGGCAGCGAGGCGGCCGCCAGCGCGAGCATGAACGCGACGAGCAGCAGGTTCATGTCGCCGACCACGATCGGTGCCAGTACCAGCAGCGGGATCAGCACAAGCAGCCCCAGCTGCTCGGAGTTCCAGCGGCGCGCCAACGTGAGCCCCGCGCCGCCGATCACCGCGGCGATGACGAGCCCCACCGGCGCGGACACCCAGTCATAGATCGTGGTGACGGCGATGACGTCCATGTAGGCCGCGGCGACGCCGGTGGCCGCAAGCGCGATGGCGCCGATCCGTCCCCCGGGGCGCGTCCACAACCATCCCGCGGTGCCGACCAGGCCGGCGGCAAGCACCGCCCCGGCCGCGACACGGATCTCCGGTCGCAGAATGCCGGCCTGAGCCGCGAGCACCAGCAGCAGCACGACGCCGATCAACGTGACCGCCACACCGGCCACGGCGAGCACCTTGCCGATCCAGCCCTCGTCGCGCGGCGGGCGCGGTGTCGGCGGCGCCGCCGGAGCCGGGGGCGAATGAGGCGCCGACTGGGGATATTGCGGCTGGGCGTACTGCGGCCAGTACGACGCCGCCGGCGCGGGAACTGGTTGCATCGAGGTGCGGTCGGCCAGCACCCGATCCAGCTGGGCCAGGTCGGAAGCGACCCGTGCCATGTATTGCGAGATCGCGGCGAAGTCAGCCGACAGCCGGGCGATGACGACGTGCTGCGGTTCGGTCATGGCGATATCGTCGCAGCGTCAACCCCGAATCTGGTTGAGTAGGACTACTCGGATTCCTGGTCCAACCCGTGCTCGATGGCATAGCGGGTCAACTCGACCCGGTTGGCAACCTGCAGCTTGCGGAACGTGGCCTGCACATGGTTCTCCACCGTGCGATGGCTCAGCGACAGACGCGTGGCGATCTGCTTGGCGGTCAACCCTTTTGCGACGTGACGCAGGATCTCGGTCTCCCGCTCGGTCAGGCTCGGTGTCTGCGGGTCTCGCGCCGGGTTCGCGGCCATACGCCGGTACTCCCCCAGCACCAGGCCGGCCAGCCCCGGGGTGAACACCGCACGCCCCGCGGCCGTCGCCCGCACCGCGTCGCCGAGCTCCTGTTTGGAGGCGCTCTTGACCAGATATCCGGTGGCCCCGGCCTTTACCGCGTCCAGGACATCGTCACGCTCGTCGGACGCCGACAACACCAGGATCCGCGTCGACGGCGACACGGCGAGCACTTCCGCGGTGGCCGTCGCACCGTCACCGTCCGCCAGCCGCATGTCCATCAGGACCACATCCGGTTGCACCGCGGCCGCGCGGCGCCGCGCCGCCGCCACCCCGTCCGCGGTCGCCACGACGGTGAACCCGTCGTCTTCGAGGTCGCGGGCCACCGCGTCGCGCCAGATCGGGTGGTCGTCCACCACCATCACCGTCGGGGTACCGTCAGTTCCCATTCCGTCCCGCTTTCCGGCCCCGTGGTGAGCTTCGCGCTGCCGCCCAGCCAGTTCATGCGCCCGACAATCGATTTCGCGATGCCGATGCGCCCTTCGATCACGGCCTCGGTCAGCCTGCCGTCGGGGATGCCGACGCCGTCGTCGCGCACGGTCACGGTGACCGAGTCACCCAGATCCTCCAGCAGCACGAAGGCGTGCGCACCCGGCCCGGCGTGGGCGCTGACGTTGTCCAGGGCGTTGGAGGCCGCGGCGTACAGTTCCGTTGCCGTGCGCGTGTCGAGCCGCACCGGTTCGGCGGGCAGGCTCACCGACACCCGGTCGGAGGCCTGCGTCCGCAACAGCGCACCGATGTCGGTCATCTGACCGGCCCGCGGTTCGGTGTCCACCGAGCTGACCAAGCGCCGCAACGCACGTTCCTGCTCGCCGGCCAATTCCGCCAATTCCGCGGTGGCGCCCCCGATCTCGCGGCCGCGCCGGGACACCAACGCGAGCACCTGGATCGCGCCGTCGTGCACTTCGCGTGATAACCGCGCCCGCTCCTGCTGGGCTGCCGCCAGCCGGGCCGCCTGCTGCAGCTCGGCATGCGCGCGGCGTGCCGTCTGGGCTGCCATGCCGACCGCGAGACCGACGGCGAGCTCGATGACGATGGTCGCGTTGCCGACGAGATCGTAGTTGAGGACCCCCTTCACCACGGTGCTGGCGATCATCACGGCGACCCCCGTGAGCATTCCGGCGATGGGACCCAGCAGGATCGCCGCCGAGATCGTGGCGTTGGTGGCCCACAGGGTGGTCGGCAGGGACTGGTTGTCCAGCGCCCACTGGTCCGAGGCGACCAGCTTGGTGGACAGCACCAATGCGAGCACGACGGCGATCTCGGCAAGCACCCACGACGGGCGGCGGCCGAAGCCGTTCAGGTAGGCGACCGCGCAGGCCGCGCTCCACGCGATCAGCACGCCGAACAGCAGCCATCCGATCGCGGGCCGGTCCAAAGCGGGGTTCACCGCGATCTGAAACCCCAACGCGTATATGCAACTCAGCAGCCGAAACACCTGGGCAGCGCGCCACAGCGGGGTGGCCGGGTCGGGCGCGTATTCCGGCATGATATTCAGAGCACCTTGGACAGAAAGGCTTTCGTGCGTTCGTGTTGCGGGTGGGCGAGCACCTCTCGAGGCGGCCCGCTCTCCACCACGACGCCGCCGTCCATGAACACCAGCTGATTGGCGACCTCACGCGCGAACCCCATCTCGTGTGTCACCACGACCATCGTCATCCCTTCCGCGGCAAGCTTTTTCATCACGCCGAGCACCTCGCCCACCAGCTCGGGGTCAAGGGCGGAGGTCGGCTCGTCGAACAACATCAGCTTGGGATTCATCGCCAGCGCCCTGGCGATCGCCACCCGTTGCTGCTGGCCACCGGAAAGTTGCGCGGGATAGGCGTCGGCCTTCGCCGACAGGCCGACCTGATCCAGCAGATCCCTTGCCCGCGCGATCGCGTCGGCTTTCTTGACCCGCTTGACGTGGATCGGCGCCTCGATGACGTTCTCCAGCGCGGTGCGGTGCGGGAAGAGGTTGAAGTGCTGAAACACCATCCCGATATCGCGTCGTTGTTTGGCGGCGTCTCGTGGGGCCATCTCGTGCAACTTGTTGCCGCGTTCGCGGTAGCCGATCAACTCGCCGTCCACGTAGAGGCGGCCGGCGTTGACCTGCTCGAGATGGTTGATGCACCTCAGAAACGTCGACTTGCCCGACCCCGACGGCCCCACCATGCAGAGCACCTCACCCCTGCCGACCTCCAGGGTGATGCCCTTGAGCACCTGTAGGGCGCCGAAGCTCTTGCAAACCTGCTCGGCCTTGACCATCGGTGTCATGGGTGCGCCTCGCCGGCCGTCTGCGCCTTGGCCAGCGCTTCGAGCTGTTTGGTCGTCAACTTGCGCGACGCGCCCCGGGAGAAATACCGCTCGAGATAGTACTGACCGACCATCAGCACGCTGGTGATGGCCAGATACCAGGTGGCGGCCACCAGCAGCAGCGGAACGGGTTCGAAAGTGCGCGCGGCGATCTCGCGGGAGGTGATGCCGTAGAGGTCCAGGGTGAACGGCACCGCGGTGACCAGCGATGTGGTCTTCAGCATGCTGATGACCTCGTTGCCGGTCGGCGGGATGATCACGCGCATGGCCTGGGGCAGTACCGTGCGGCGCATCGTCATTCCCCACGACATGCCCAGCGCCGTCGACGCCTCTGCCTGCCCTTCGGGCACGGAACTGATTCCGGCCCGGATGATTTCGGCCATGTATGCCGCTTCGTTGAGCGCCAGTCCGAGAATGGCCAGCAGAAACGGGATCGACAAACTCTGCAGATCGAGCTCGAACAGCGCCGGGCCGAACGGGACACCGAGCCGGACGTTCTGGTAGATGGTCGGAAGCAGCCCCCAGAACACCAGCTGCACATATACGGGCGTGCCGCGAAAGATCCACAAGTACACCCACGCAACGGCTTTCAGGACCGGGTTAGGCGACAACCGCATCACCGCGAGCACCACACCCAGCGCGATGGCCAGCACCATCGAATAGATGGTCAACTGCAACGTGTTGACGACACCGACCTTCAGTACCCGTTCGTTGAACAGGTATTCCCAGTACGTCGACCACCGGTAGGCGTCGTTGGTGGCCGCGCCGTAGAGAAACAGGCCGACCACAAAGACGATGAGGACCGCCGCGAACCAGCGCCACGGATGACGAAGCGGCACTGCGTCGATGGCGGCCGGACTGTCGGTCGGCGGCGTGGCGACGTTCGTCATCGCGCGATCCCTAGTTGATGGCGCCGTTGATGACCGGCTTGTCGATCATGCCGCTCTCGACACCCCAGCTCCTGGCGATCTCCTCGTACTTCCCGGTCTCGATCAGATGCTCGAGCGCCAGCTGCAGGGATTGTGCCAGCGGTGAACCCTTCTGCACCGGCCAGCCGTAGGGTGCCGAATCGAAGATCTCGCCCGCGGGCTCGAGTTTCCCGTTGCTCTGCTTGATCGCGTAGGACGTCACGGGCGAATCCGCCGACATCGCATCCACCTGACCGAGGATCACTGCATTGGTCGCCGCGTCTTGCCCGTCGAACGACACGATCTCGATCGGTGGTTTACCGGCGTCGGTGCAGGCCTTGCTCTTGGCGGGCAACTCCGCGACTTCTTCGGTGGTGGTGGCCTGGACCGCCACCTTCTTTCCGCACGCGTTGTTCGGATCGACCGGATCGTCGGGCCGCTGGGCCCACAGGATGCCGGCGTTGAAGTAGGTGACGAAGTCGACGGACTCCTCGCGTTCCTTGGTGTCGGTGAACGACGACATGCCGACGTCGTAGGTGCCGCCCTGGATCGACGGGATGATCTTGGCGAAATCCGACTCCCGGTATTCGGGCTCCAGGCCTAGCGTTGCCGCAATCGCATTCATCAGATCGACGTCGAAGCCGACGATCTTGCCGTTGGGGTCCTTGAACTCGTTGGGCGGGTAGGGAATGTTGACCCCGATCACCAGCTCCCCGGACGACTTGATGGCCTCGGGCACGGTGTTCGCGATCTCATCGACCTTCTCCGCGGGCGCCGCGGCGGTCGGGCTGGCGGTTTCGTCCGTGGCGGTGTTGCTTGCACAACCCGAAAGCGCAAGAGCGCCCGTCGCAGCAAACGCCGCCCCGATGCGCCACAGTTTCCCTCGACGGTCTTGACACGCACCTAACACGGTTTGCCTCTACTTTCTGCCTCGCGGGAACCGGCTCGAAGGACCGGTAACGGAACAGTAGTAGAGACCTAGGTCGGTGGCAGGAGAACTCCGACCCGCGGCTTATTTCCAGACTCTGGGGCAGTAGGTCGGGATCGCGGCCTCGGCGAAGTGCGCGGTTTCGGTCTCGGTCCAGCCTTGGTCGTTGGCGAGGTGATAGGCGGCGCGCCACTTGGGCGCGTTCTGCCGCGTCCGCACGAGACAGAAGTCCTTGGCGAGGCGGATGGCCTCCGTCTTGCTCGAGTAGGGCACCCGCTTCTGGTCGAGGTACTCGAGGAACTGATCGTCCTTCTCGTCGGCGTGCGCGGGCGCGACGGCCATCCCGGCTCCCGTCGCCACCAGCAACGCTGCCATCGATGCGGCGGCCCCTCGGCGCAGGGTGGTACATGTCATCGTCACTCCTAGTTTGCTCGGGTGCGGTATACGACTGTGCTCATCGGGTGCGTTCGACGGTCCATCGTACCGAATCCTCATAGTGTTACCCGTGATCGGTGTCGAACGCCATCGGCAGCGGCTTTGCGGACGATAGCGATCGCGATTTGCGCGCACGTCAATTCCCGGCGTGGCGTCGCGCGTAAATCAAGGCCTTCGGTGCAGCTTTGTGCCACACTTCGCGCATGGAGAATCCCGCACCACCCAACCTGTTGCAGCACCTATGGAAAGCCACGCTGCTGTCGGGCGTGCTCGCCTTCGTCCTCGGCGTTCTGGTCCTGGCCTGGCCCGGCATCACGATCATCGTCTTGGCGATCTTCTTCGGTGCGTATCTGTTGATCGCGGGCATCGCGCAGGTGGTGTTCGCGTTCAGCCTGCACGTCTCGGCGGGCGGTCGGGTTCTCCTGTTCATCAGCGGTGCCGCCGCACTGGTGCTGGCCGTGCTGTGCTTCCGCAGTCTGCAGGAGTCGATCCTGTTGCTGGCCATCTGGATCGGCATCGGGTTCATCTTCCGCGGCGTGGCCACCGCGGTGTCGGCGATCAGCGATCCCACCCTGCCCGGTCGGGCCTGGGAGATCTTCGTCGGCGTGATCAGCCTCATCGCCGGTGTCGTCATGCTCGCGTTGCCGTTCGAGTCGCTGGCGATCCTGGTCTGGGTCTCCGGCATCGCCTTGGTGGTCGTCGGCGTGTTCGAAGTGGTTTCCGCGTTCGCCATCCGTAAGGCGTCCAAGCACCACGGCGCCGAGCCTCGGGCGGCCACGCCGGAGACGCCCGATGCCGAAGCCTCGGTGAGCTAACCCACACTGACGTCTACTACGCCCTGTCGTAGGCTGGTCGCACAGCCACGAAAGAAGGGCAGATGGACGCGCTCGACGTTGCGCGGTGGCAGTTCGGCATCACCACCGTGTACCACTTCATCTTCGTCCCGCTGACGATCGGGCTGGCCCCGCTGATCGCCGTCATGCAAACCGCGTGGCTGATCACCGACAACCCGGCGTGGTACCGGCTGACCCGCTTCTTCGGCAAGCTGTTCCTGATCAACTTCGCGCTGGGGGTGGCCACCGGCATCGTCCAGGAGTTCCAGTTCGGGATGAACTGGAGTGAGTACTCCCGTTTTGTCGGCGACGTGTTCGGCGCTCCGCTGGCGATGGAAGGGCTCGCCGCGTTCTTCTTCGAATCCACGTTCATCGGGCTGTGGATCTTCGGGTGGAGCCGGCTTCCCCGGTTGGTCCACCTGGCCTGCATCTGGGTGGTGGCCATCGCGGTGAACATGTCGGCGTTCTTCATCATCGCCGCCAACTCGTGGATGCAGCACCCCGTCGGTGCGCGCGTCAACCCCGAGACCGGTCGCGCCGAACTGACCAGCATCGTGGCGTTGTTCACCAACAACACCGCGATCGCCGCGTTCGCCCACGCGGTGTTCGGTGCCTTCCTCACCGCGGGTACGTTCGTGGCTGCCGTCTGTGCGTGGTGGCTGGTGCGAGCCCACCGGCAGGGCCCGACGGCCGATGCGCTAAACCTCTACCGCCCTGCCGCCGTTCTCGGCAGCCTGGTCGTGCTGGTGTCCAGCGTCGGGCTGGTCTTCACCGGCGATGTTCAGGGCAAGCTGATGTTCGAGCAGCAGCCGATGAAGATGGCCTCGGCGGAATCGTTGTGCCACACCCAGACCGATCCCAAGTTCTCGATCCTCACGGTCGGCACCCACAACAACTGCGACAGCGTCGTTCACCTCATCGAGATGCCGTACGTGCTGCCATTTCTCGCCGAAGGTCAGTTCGCTGGTGTGCGCCTCGAGGGCGTCAAAGACCTGCAGGATCAGTACCAGGAGAAGTTCGGGCCCGGCGACTACCGCCCCAACCTGTTCGTCACGTACTGGTCGTTCCGCGCGATGATCGGGTTGCTGGCCGTCCCTTCGCTTTTCGCGCTGGCGGTGCTGTGGTTCACCCGCGGTGGTCGAATTCCTCAGTCCCCCTGGTTCACCCGCTTCGCCCTGCTGACGCTGCCGACCCCGTTCCTGGCCAACAGCGCGGGCTGGATATTCACCGAGATGGGCCGCCAGCCCTGGGTGGTGGTGCCCAACCCGACCGGCGACTCGATGATCCGGTTGACCGTCGCCGAAGGCGTCTCGGGCCACGGGGCGGGCATCGTCGTGCTGTCGTTGGTCACGTTCACGGCGGTATACGCGGTGCTGGCGGTGATCTGGTTCTGGTTGATCCGCCGCTACGTCGTCGCAGGACCGACCGAGCACGACGCCGAGCCGGTGCCGCCTCATCCACCCGCCGACGACGACGTGGCGCCGCTGTCGTTCGCGTACTGAGGAGGTGTCGGCGCATGTGGCTGCAGGAATTGTGGTTCGTCGTCATGGCCGGGCTGTTTCTGGGGTTCTTCGTCCTCGAGGGGTTCGACTTCGGCGTCGGCATGCTGATGGCGGCTTTCGGCCGCACCGCGACAGGCGACCCTGAGCAACACCGGCGTGCTGCGTTGAACACGATCGGCCCGGTGTGGGACGGCAACGAGGTGTGGCTGATCACCGCGGGCGGCGCGATGTTCGCCGCATTCCCGGACTGGTATGCCACCTTGTTCTCCGGGTTCTACTTGCCGCTGCTGGCGATCCTGCTGGCGATGATCCTGCGCGTGGTTGCGATCGAGTGGCGCGGCAAGATCGACGATCCGGTCTGGCAGAAGTGGGCCGACGTCGGTATCGCGGCCGGCTCGTGGGTGCCCGCGATCCTGTGGGGCGTCGTGTTCGCGGCACTGGTGCAGGGGCTGCCGGTGGACGCCGACAAACAGCTGCGGCTCTCGCTCGGCGACCTGTTCAACCCCTACACGGTGCTGGGCGGGCTGGCGACCTGCGGCTTGTTCCTTCTGCACGGCGCGTCGTTCATCGCGTTGAAAACCGATGGCGCACTGCGTAACGACGCGTTGCGGTTCGCGACCATCCTGGCGCTGCCCGTGACGGCAGCGGTCGGCGGCTTCGGGCTGTGGACCCAGCTGGCGCACGGCAAGGAATGGACCTGGATCGTGCTGGCCTTCGCGGTCCTGGCCCTGCTCGCGGCGATCACCCGCATGATCAGCGGCACGGGTGACGGATGGGCCTTCACCTACACCACGATCGTCGTCGCCGCGGTGGTGGTTCTGCTGTTCGGCGCGCTGTACCCGAACGTGATGCCGTCCACGCTGAACCCGGACTGGAGCCTGACCATCTACAACGCGTCCTCCAGCTCGTACACGCTGACGATCATGTCCTGGGCCGCACTCGCGTTCGCTCCGCTGGTTCTGCTGTACCAGGGCTGGACGTATTGGGTGTTCCGGAAACGGATTTCGGCTCACCACATCCCCCCCGGCGCCGGCCTGCCGAGGCGTTCGCCGTGAACCTCGTGCGCGCCTCGGCAGCCATGCGCCGATACCTGACCATGTCGGTGGCCTGCGGCGTCGTCATCGCCGCCGCCACCATCGGATCGGCGGTGGTGCTGGCGCGCATCGTCGCCGGCGTGATCACCGATCCCGCTTCACGCAGCCTGTCGAGCTGGACCGGTGCGCTGGCGATCCTGGTGTCGCTGTGGCTGGTTCGGACGGCGGCGCAATGGGGGCAGGGCCGCCTCTCCCAATCCGGCGCCACCGCCGTGATCGCCGACCTGGCCAACCAGGTGCTGCGCACCGTCACCGATCTGCCCCCGCGTCGTCTGGCCGCCGAACGGGATGTGGCGGCCGCCGTGATCACCCGCGGCCTCGACGGGCTGCGCCCGTTTCTCACCGCCTATCTGCCCGCGGTGTTCCTGGCCGGCATCCTCACGCCGGCAGCGGTACTGACGATTGCTGTCTACGACTGGCCGTCGGCCGTGGTCGTGCTGATCGCGCTACCGCTCATCCCGATCTTCATGGTGCTCATCGGGCTGCTGACCAGAGACCGTTCGGCGGCGGCGCTGGCCGCGATGACCACGCTGCAGTCGCGGCTGCTGGACCTGGTGGCAGGCATCCCGACGTTGCGGGCCCTCGACCGCGTCGGCGGGTCGGCGCAGCGTATCGCCGAACTCGGTGCGGCACACCGGCGTTCGGCCATGGCCACGCTGCGGATGGCGTTCCTGTCGGCGCTCGTGCTGGAACTGTTGGCCACGCTCGGGGTGGCGCTGGTCGCGGTCGGCATCGGTCTGCGCCTGGTGTTCGGCGAGATGTCGTTGACGGCAGGCCTGACGGCGCTGCTGCTGGCTCCGGAGGTGTTCTGGCCGCTGCGCCGCGTCGGGGTGGAGTTTCACGCCGCCCAAGACGGTAAGACAGCCGCGGAGGAGGCGTTTCGTCTGCTCGACACGCTGCCGCGCCGTCCGGTGGGCACCCGCACCGTGGCAGCGCGCGGCGCCACCATCCACCTGGACGCGCTGGACGCCGACGTCGAACCGGGGCGGGTCACGGTGCTGACCGGACCGAACGGTGTCGGCAAGAGCAGCCTGCTGGAGACGATCCTCGGGTTACACCCGGGCCGGGTTCTCGTCGACGGTGTCGAGGTCGCCGATCTCGCGCCGCGGGAGTGGTGGCGACAGGTGGCGTGGTTGCCACATCGGCCCGTGCTGATACCCGGCAGCGTGCGGGAGAACCTCGAGCTGTTCGGGCCGTTGCACGATATGCAGAGTGCCTGCCAGGCAGCCGGCTTCGACCAGGTGCTCGCCTTGCTGCCCGACGGCTTGGACACCGTGCTGGGCCGCGGGGGTGTCGGGCTGTCGTTGGGCCAGCGTCAGCGGCTCGGGCTTGCCCGGGTGCTGGGGTCGTCGGCGCCGGTGCTGTTGCTCGACGAGCCGACATCGCACCTCGACGCCCACATGGAGGCGCGGGTGCTCGACGCGATCGTAGCGCGGGCCCGCGCGGGCGCCACCGTGCTGGTCGTCGGCCACCGTGACGCCGTGTGCGCGATCGGCGACCAGGTGCTGCGCATGGGCAGGCTCGTCGATGCTTGAGCTGCTGCGTCCCCGGCTACCGCGACTGGCGGTGGCGGTCCTGCTCGGGGTGCTGTCGATGGGCAGCGCGCTGGCGCTGGCCGCGATCTCCGCGTGGCTGATCACCCGGGCATGGCAGATGCCGCCCGTCCTGGATCTGACGGTCGCTGTGGTCGCCGTGCGCGCGCTGGGCATCTCCCGGGGCGTGCTCGGCTACTGCCAGCGGCTGGCCTCACACGACACCGCCCTGCGCGCCGCCGCAGACGTGCGCGAAGCCCTGTTCCGCCGGTTGGCCGACGCGCCCGCGGAGGCGGCGTCGCGGCTGCCCAGCGGCGAGCTGGTGGCCCGGATCGGTGGCTCGGTCGACGAGTTGGCCGATGTGCTGGTGCGCGCGGTGCTGCCGATCGCCGTGGCCGCGGTGCTCTCGACGATCTCGGTCGCGGCCATCGCGGTCATCTCCCCCGCGGCGGCCGCCGTGCTGGCCGTCTGCCTGCTCGTCGCGGGAGTCGCCGCGCCGTGGACCGCCGCGCGTGCCGCTGCGGCGGCTGAAGCCGTTGCCGCACAGCATCACTCCGGTCGTGATGTCGCGGTGATGCTGGCGCTCGAGCACGCGCCCGAGCTTCGCGTCGGTGGGCGTCTGGACGACGTCATCGCTGAAGCCGGCCGCAGGCACCGGCAGTGGGGTCGTGAGACGGACCGCGCGGCTGCTCCGGGCGCGGTGGCCGCCGCCGCACCGATCGCCGCGATGGGGCTCAGCGTGCTGGGCGCCGTGGTCGCCGCGGTCTCGCTCGCAGACGTCGTCGCGCCGACGACGCTGGCGATCCTCATGCTGCTTCCGCTGTCGGCGTTCGAGGCCACGACCGCACTACCCGCTGCCGCAACGCAACTCACCCGCTCGCGTATCGCGGCCCGCCGCCTCAACGAACTGACCGCTCCGGCCGGGCGTGTCCGCCCGTCAGCTACCCCGATCGAACTGACACCGGGCGCTCGGCTCGCGGTGCTCGGCGCCAGCGGGTCCGGCAAGACCACGCTGCTCATGGCGATGGCCGAAAGCCCCTCAGAGAGGGCATTCTTCGCCGAGGACGCACACCTGTTCGCCACCACGGTGCGCGACAACCTATTGGTCGCCCGCGGTGACGCCACCGATGACGAGCTGCGAGATGCCTTGCGCCGGGTCGGACTTGGCGAGTGGCTGGCGGCGCTGCCCGACGGGTTGTCCACCGTTCTCGTCGGCGGTGCCGCCGCGGTCTCCGCCGGACAGCGCAGACGACTTCTGTTGGCTCGCGCGCTGATCTGTCCGGCGCCGACGGTACTGCTGGACGAACCGACCGAACATCTTGACGCCGAGGACGGCCAGCAAATCCTCACCGCCCTGCTCACCCCCGGTGGCCTGTTCTCCGAAGACCGAACCGTCGTCGTCGCCACCCACCATCTCCCCGAAGATGTTCGCTGTCAGACCCTGAACCTCGACGTCACCGGGGTAACCTCATCGATATGAGCGAGCCGGACAGGCCCGAGACGCCGCCGCCCCCACCTCAACCACCGCCTGCGCCCGGCCAATACGGGCCGTATCCCGGCAGCTATCCGCCTCCCCCGCCCCCGCAGCCCTACGCCGGTTACTCGCCGCCGCCGACCGGGCCCAAGAACGGCTTCGGTATCGCTGCCCTGGTGGTGGCGATCGTCGCGCTGCTCTCGGTCGTCTTCGGCGTGGTGCTCGGCGTCGTCGCGATCATCTTCGGTTTCCTCGGCTGGGGCAGAGCCAAGCGCGGCGAGGCGACCAACGGCGGGATGGCTGTCGCGGGCATTGTGCTGGGGTTCGTCAGCATCATCGAGGCCATCGCGGTGATCGCGCTGATGGTGTGGGGATTCGACCGCGCCGGCGGCACCGACTACCTGGACTGCGTGTCGCGGGCGGGTAGCGACCAGGCGGCCCTCGAACAGTGCGCCAACGAGTTCCAGCGGCGTGTCGAGGACCAGTTCTCCGTCACCATCGAACCGACCCGTTAGCCGTTGCTCACGGGAAGTACTTGACGATGCCTTCCTGCACCACGGTCGCCACCAGCTGACCGGACGGGTCGAAGAAGTGCCCGGTGCCCAGCCCGCGTGAATCAGCGGCCACCGGAGACGACGTCGAATACAGCACCCAGTCGTCGAACCGCACGGGCCGGTGAAACCACACCGAGTGGTTCGTGGTCACCGCGAAGATCCGGTCGAACCCCCACGACAGACCATGGGTGGTGATGATCGAATCGAGCACGGTGGTATCCGACGAATAGACCAGCGCAGCGGCATGCACCGCCGGGTCGTCGGGCATCTCGCCGAGCGCCTTCATCCAGACCCGGTTGTACGCCAGCTTCTGCCCCTTCTTACGCATCACCCAGGTGGGATCGTTCGTGTAGCGCCAGTCGATGGGCCGCAGCGCGTTGACAAAGTGCGGAACCACGTCCTCGTAGCCGCGCAGCAGGTCGTCGATCGGCGGCACCGACATCGGGTCGGGCAGCTCGGGCGGCTCGATCCCGTGCTCGAGGCTCGGCCCGCCGGTCAAGAAGGACACCATGGCCGTGGTCAACAGCTGCCCGTCCTGCACGACGTCGACGCGGCGGTTGGCGAACCGGCGCTCGTCGCGCAGCCGCGCGACGTGGAACTCCAGGTCCTTATCCGGGTCGCCACCGGCGATGAAGTGCACCGACAGCGCGCTCGGCGGGGTCGGATGGCTCAGGCTGCGGCTGGCGGCCATGAACGACTGCGCCATCATCTGGCCGCCGAAGGTGCGTACCGGGTTCTTACTCGGATGCGAGCCGACGTAGACGTCGTCGTCGACCTGCTTGAGGTCAAGGATCGCCAGCAGTTCGTCGAAGTCTGCTGAGTTGGCTGCTGAACTCACGGACCGCTCGTCGGAAGACACAGGCCTGTTTATACGTCCTCCTCGCCGATGCGGTGCACGTGGATCATGTTGGTGGAGCCCACCGTGCCCGGCGGGGCACCCGCCACGATGACGATCAAGTCGCCGCGCTTGTAGCGCCCCAGCTCGAGCAGCGACTGGTCCACGTGCCGGATCATGCCGTCGGTGGTCTGGATGTGCGGCACGATGAATGTCTCAGTGCCCCAGGTCAAAGCCAGCTGGCTGCGGATCTCGGGCAGTGAGGTGAACGCGAGCAGCGGCAGCGGTGTGTGCAGGCGGGCCAACCTGCGCACGGTGTCGCCGGACTGCGTATAGGCCACCAACGCTTTGGCATCCAGTCGTTCCCCGATGTCGCGCGCGGCATACGAGATGACGCCCCGTTTGGTCCGCGGCACATGGGTCAGTGGGGGCGCGGCCACCGAGTTCTCCTCGACCGCGAAGATGATGCGGCCCATCGTCTTGACCGCTTCCAGCGGATATTTGCCCACCGAGGTTTCGCCGGAGAGCATCACGGCGTCGGTACCGTCGAGCACCGCGTTGGCGACGTCAGACGCCTCTGCGCGCGTCGGACGCGAGTTCTCGATCATCGACTCCAGCATCTGGGTCGCGACGATGACGGGTTTGGCGTTCTCCCTTGCCATCTGGATGGCGCGCTTCTGCACCAGCGGGACCTCTTCGAGCGGCAGTTCCACACCGAGGTCGCCCCGCGCGACCATGATCCCGTCGAACGCCAACACGATCGCCTCGAGATTGTCGATGGCTTCGGGTTTTTCCAGTTTGGCGATGACGGGAACGCGCCTGCCGACGCGGTCCATCACCTCGTGCACGACCTCGATGTCGGCCGGCGAACGCACGAACGACAGCGCCACGAGGTCGACACCGAGGCGCAACGCGAACTCCAGATCGTCGACGTCCTTTTCGGACAGTGCGGGCGCCGTCACGTTCATCCCGGGCATCGACATGCCCTTGTTGTTGCTGACCGGACCGCCTTCGGTGACGATGCACACCACGTCGTTGCCGTCGATCCTGTCCACCACGAGGCCGACGTTGCCGTCGTCGACCAGGACCCGGTCTCCGGGCTTGGCGTCCTGGGCCAACCGCTTGTAGGTCGTCGACACCCGGTCGTGGGTGCCTTCCAGGTCGTCGATGGTGATGCGCACGGTGTCACCGGTCGCCCAATAGGTCGGCCCGGCGGCGAACCGACCCAGCCGGATCTTGGGTCCCTGCAGATCGGCGAGGATACCGACGGCGCGGCCGGATGCGTCGGACGCGGCGCGGACACGCTTGTAGGTGGCTTCGTGATCGGGGTAGCCGCCGTGGCTGAAGTTCAGCCGCGCAACGTCCATGCCGGCATCGACCAGCGCCCTGACGGTTTCGTCAGTCGCGGTGGCCGGGCCCAACGTACAGACGATTTTTCCGCGTCTACTCACGACTTCTCAGCATAGTCGTTGATCGATTCAGATGCTGAGCTGCCGACACGGGGCGACCGCATCCGCCACCGGTGAGTGAATGCTCACTGCGCGTGCGTTTTTCGTGCTTGCGTGGTTAACCGTCGACGATGGTCGGGACCAGCGGGAAGCCGGGCAGGTTGCGCGCCACCGCCCACGTCACGGCGGTGACGATGATGACGGCGACGACGGGAACGTTCCACACCGGTCGGTTCATCCGCCATCGCGTCAGTGCCCAGATGAGCAGCAGGGGCAGCCCGACGAGCAGGTAGACGTTGTCGACGACAGCCGCGGCCAGATCAACGTGGAGCAGGTCGTGCACCATGCGCAGACCGCCGCAGCCGGGGCAGTCGAGGCCGGTCAGGACCTTGAACGGGCAGGCGGGAAAGAAGAAACCGGGCCGATGCGGATCGGCCAGGCCGACATATGCCAGCGCACCCACCGACAGGGCGCCCGCTCCGAGCGCTGTATAGAGCCCTGTCCGGCTGGTGAGTGCGCTAGGTGCCATCGCGCAGCGGACGCCCCTCGGGATCGCGCACTTTGTCGGTCAGCATCAGTACAGCATCGACGATGCCCCAGACCACCGCGCCGATTCCGCAGGTGATCAGCCCGACGACGAGCTGGGCGATACCCAGGCCGGTGTAGCCGAGATAGATGCGGCCGATGCCGACGATCCCGACGAGCCCGATCAACTGCAGCAGGCCCGCGACCACCTTGGATTTGTCCGACAGCGGCTCACCGGTGATCGGATGACGGCCGAACGGTGCGGCCGGATCGGTGTAGACGGGCGGGTAGGCGCCTGGCGGCGGTGGGTACTGGCCAGGCTGCGGATACGGCTGCTGTGGCGGCGGAGGCGGGGTGGAGTGCTCGTTGCCACCGAACTGCGGCTCAGTCATAGGGCCCAGCATGCCAGAATCCGATCGGGCCAGTCAGTAAGGAAAACCCACCTCTTTCAATCCGACAGCAAGCCCGCGGCGATGAGCCGGGCGCGAGGATCGTCATCATCGGCGCGCGCGGGTCGCTGGAATGCGACGGCAGTGACGCTGCAACGGGCGGGTTTTCGCCGGCTGACCATCTTGGCGAAGGGCGCCGACGTCGTTGCCCGGCTCGGGCTGTGGAGTTGACCGCGCGACTATATGGCCAAGTGGCTGCGGCGATTTCGTGGCGGCGAAATCGACACCGTCGACGTGGACCGACGACCGCGTGGTCCACATCCCCGCGCTCCGCAGCCACGCTCCGCTGACAATCGTCGAGGCGTTCGGCCGGCGGGTTAGTTGAGTGTGGGTGGTGGTTGGGGTTGGAACGGGTCGTACCACCACCATTGGGCGCGTTCACCGGTGGGCCCGTTGCAGGGTGGCACCGCAGGTGGGGGTGTCGTGGGCGGGCGTGCCAGGGAGGCGTTGGTCAGGGTGCGCCCGGCGCTGTCGGTGACGGTGAGCCGATCGGCGGGTCCGGTAATGGTGATCAGGCCGCGGTGGTGCATTCGGTGGTGGTAGGGGCAGACCAGCACCAGATTGTCCAGTTCGGTGGTTCCGCCGTCTTCCCAGTGGATGATGTGGTGTGCGTGGAGCCCGCGGGTGGCGTCGCATCCGGGTACCGCGCAGGTGCGGTGGCGGTGTTGCAGCGCGCGGCGAAGCCGGCGGTTGATCTGGCGGGTGGTGCGTCCGGCGCCGATGGGTTGGCCGTCGTGTTCAAACCACACCTCGCAGGTGGCATCACAGGTCAGGTATTGGCGGTCGGCATCAGTGAGGAGCGGGCCCAGGTGCAGCGCGCCGACGCGATCTTTGACATCGAGGTGGACCACCACGGTGGTGTGCTGGCTGTGCGGGCGGCGGGTGGCCTCGGCGTCCCAGCTGTCTGCCACCAGCTGGAGGAACGCATCGCCGAAGGTGGGCATCGGCGGACGCTGATGGGGCGCCGGTGTGGTGTCGATGGGGTGGTCGGCTTTCCACGCGTTGAAGAGCCTGTCGTGATGAGACAGCAGGGCGGCGTCGAATTTGGCGGCCTCGATGGCGGTGAGCGTGATCCGGTAGCAACAGGACCCGTCCGCGCCGGTGGTTTTGTTGACCGTGCACGCCGGTTCGGGCGGCGCGTCGGGTTCGGGTTCGGGCTCCGGGCGGGGTTCGAGCTTGACCGCGGTGCGCAGCTGGTTGACCGTGGCGGTTTCGATCATCTGCGCATAGTGGTCATCGGAGCCGGTGGCGGCGTGTTGGGCAATCACGCCGACCTGATCCAACGAGGCCCGGCCCTCACGCAGACTTTGCGCGCAGCGGGGAAATTCCGCGAGGCGGTGGGCCACGGTGGCGATGGTGGTGGCGTTCTTCTGCGACGCCCCGAGCTTCCAGGCCACCAACGCGGGCAGCGATCGTACCCCGGTGGAACCCGCCAGCCCGTCGCGGTCTATCTCGGCGATGATCTCGACAATGCGCCCGTCGATGGCGTTGCGTTGGCCGGTCAACTCCGCCAACTCTTCGAACAACGCATCGAGACGCTGACATGGCGTCAATTCAGCGTCGGCAACAGATGCGGTCGAAGACATGCCTGCATCATGCCGACGGAAGCCGACAACGAGGTTCTGACGTGCGCGGCAGCGCAATATGCGCGTGAAGCCTGAATTACCTTGTGCGCCAGAATAAGTCACGCGATAACACGGATGGTTCGGGTGCCCCAGCCCACCGTTTCACCGCTGCGGACGGTCTGAACCTGTGGATGAATTCGCAGTTGTGGATAACTTGGGCCGGCTAGCGATTGCGGCGGCGACGCAACCAGCGGCGTAGTCGTCCACCGGACTGACCGAGTTCGGGCGATGTCGGCGCCGGCTCTTCTTCGTCGGTCGTCGCGGACTCGGTGTCGCTGTCCGCCACGGAGTCCCCGGCGTCGTCGGCTTCCTCGGCATCGACGCCAGCCTCGGGCATCTCCCCCTCGGCTTCGTCGCTCGCTTCGTGGGCGTCCTCGTGAACCTCGGCGGAAACCTCTTCGGCCTCTTCCAGCCCTTCCACGGCCGTCTCGTGTGCCTCGGCCGCGGCGTCTTGAGCCTCTTCGGCTTCCACGCCTTCGACCGCACCGACGCCGGCCTCGGGCGTCTCCCCCTCGACTTCGTCGTGAACCTCGGCGGAAACCTCTTCGGCTTCTTCCAGCCCTTCCACGGCGGCCTCGTGTGCCTCGGACGCCGCGGCTTCGGCCTCTATCGCGTCCTCGCCTTCGACCGCACCGACGCCGGCCTCGGGCGGGCCCTCGTCCGTCTCGGCTTCCTCCTCGGCCTGTTCCTCCGCCATGGCGTCCGCGGCCTCATCAAGCTCGGCACCGAGGTCTTCGCTGTCCTCGGCTTCGTCTACAGCGGCCTCGGTGTCGGCCTCCTCGTGAACCTCGGCGGAAACCTCTTCGGCTTCTTCGAGGCCCTCCACGGCGGCCTCGTGTGCCTCGGACGCCGCGGCTTCGGCCTCTATCGCGTCCTCGCCTTCGACCGCACCGACGCCGGCCTCGGGCGGGCCCTCGTCCGTCTCGGCTTCCTCCTCGGCCTGTTCCTCCGCCATGGCGTCCGCGGCCTCATCAAGCTCGGCACCGAGATCTTCGCTGTCCTCGGCTTCGTCTACAGCGGCCTCGGTGTCGGCTTCCTCGCCTTCGACCGCACCGACCCCGGCCTCGGGCTCTGCGTCCTCCTTGGCCTCGGCGAACTCCTGCGCCTCGACGATGTCTTCCGCCGGCGCTGCTTCGACATCGTCGGCGAGTGCTTCGGCTTCCTCCGCGGCCTCAGATTCGGCTTCGGGCTCTTTGGGTGGCTGCGAATCACCTTCGGTCGCGAACTCCTCGGCCTCGGCCAGGTCCTCGGCCGGGACCCCGGCAACGTCCGCACCGAGCTCCTCGGCCTCCGCGGCGATCTCGGCTTCCTCGCCCGCTCCCGCGAACTCCTCGGCCTCGATGATGTCCTCCGACGGTGCGGTGAGGACGTCGACGCTCAGCGCCTCGGCTTCGATCTCCGCCTCGGTCTTGGACTCATCGTCGGTGGTCTCGGGGTCATCCTCGGCGGCGACCTTCGCCGCGGCCACCACACCCGCCGTCGCACCCACCGCGGCAAGTTCCTCCGTCAGAGCCTCACCGGAGACCTCCGCGGCCTGCTTACCTTTGAGCGTGGCCGGATCCTCGCGTCCCTTCGGCGCGACCATGATGTAGACCACCGCACCGACGAACACGAAGGTCGAGGTGAACGAGTTGATCCGGACACCGTCGATCAGCGTCGCGTCATCGACCCGCAGCAGTTCGATCCAGAACCTGCCGAGGCAGTAGCCGGCGACATACATCGCGAACAACCGGCCGTGCCCGAACTTGAAGCGCCGGTCCAGATAGATCAGCGCCGCGAAAACCAGGAGGTTCCAGAGCAATTCGTACAAGAACGTGGGATGGACGATCTGCAGCACCTCGCCCGTCGATACCCCGTTGAGGTTGTCGACGAGACCGTTGGCGTCCTTGCGCTCGTAGATCTTCAGACCCCAGGGCAGCGTCGTCTCCCTGCCGTACAGCTCCTGGTTGAAGTAGTTGCCGATCCTGCCGATACCTTGGGCCAGGATGATTCCCGGGGCGATCGCATCCCCGAACGCCGGCAGCGGAATGCCGCGGCGACGGCACCCGATCCACGCGCCGACGCCCCCGAGCGCCACCGCGCCCCAGATGCCGAGCCCGCCGTCCCAGATCCGGATCACCCCGGCGAGACCCGCACCACCCTCCCCGAAATAGCGCCACCAGTCGGTCATCACGTGGTAGAGCCGGCCGCCGATGAGGCCGAACGGCACCGCCCACAGCGCGATGTCGTAGATGACGCCGCGCTCGCCGCCCCTGGCTTCCCAGCGGCGGTCGCCGATCATCAGCGCCGCCACGATGCCGAGAATGATGAACAACGCGTATGCGCGTAACGGCACCGGGCCCAGCTGCCACACCCCCTGCGCCGGGCTGGGAATGTAGGCCAGGACCGTCGTCGTCACGCGGTGACCCTCTGCCGCACACCGTCGGCCAGTTCGGCGGTCAGTCGACCGACCGCTTCGACGCTGTTCTCCAACGCGGACACCAGCGCTGAGCCCACGATCACGCCGTCAGCGTAAGCCGCGATCTCCGCTGCCTGCTCACGCGAGCGCACGCCCAGCCCGACCCCGACGGGAATGTCCGAAATCGCCTTCACGCGGCGGACCAGCTCGGGGGCGGCCACCGACACGGCGTCGCGCGCCCCGGTCACGCCCATGGTCGATGCGGCGTAGACGAATCCGCGCGACGCCTGCACCGTCGCCGCCAACCGCTCCGGCGTGGATGACGGCGCCACCAGGAAGATCCGATCGAGGTTGTGGGCGTCGGAGGCGGCGAACCATTCGTCGGCCTCGTCGGGAATCAGATCAGGGGTGATGACGCCGAGCCCGCCCGCCGACGCCAGATCGCGTGCGAACGCGTCAACGCCCCGGCGCAGCACCAGATTCCAGTACGTCATCACCACGGCCCGCCCGCCGGCATTGCTGATCGCCTCGACAGCGATCAGCGCGTCACGCACCCGCACCCCGCCGCGCAGTGCCGCGTTCGTCGCCGCCGCGATCGTCGGGCCGTCCATCCCGGGATCCGAGTACGCGATGCCGACCTCGACAAGGTCGCAGCCGGTTTTGACCAGAGTCGTCATCGCGGAGATCGACGTCGGCACATCGGGATACCCGGTCGGCAGGTAGCCGATCAGCGCCGAGCGGTTCTCGGCGCGGCACTCGTCGAACATCGGCGCAAGTCGGCTCACGACGCACCGTCCAGCAGCCCGAACCACTTCGCCGCGGTCTCGACATCCTTGTCGCCGCGTCCCGACAAGTTCACCAAAATGATGCTGCCGCTACCGATTTCACGACCCAGTTGTAAAGCGCCTGCCACAGCGTGTGCCGACTCGATGGCCGGGATGATCCCCTCGGTGCGGCACAGCAGGCTGAACGCGTCCATCGCCTCGCTGTCGGTGATCGGCCGGTACTCGGCGCGCCCGATGTCCTTCAGGAAGGCGTGTTCTGGGCCGACACCCGGATAGTCCAGCCCCGCCGAGATCGAATGCGATTCGATGGTCTGACCGTCTTCGTCCTGCAGCAGATACGAATAGGAGCCCTGGAAGGCACCCGGTGACCCGCCGGTGAAAGTTGCGGCGTGGCGTCCGGTTTCGACGCCGTCGCCGGCGGCCTCGTAGCCCACCAGCCGGATATTCGGGTCGTCGATGAACGCGTGAAAAATTCCGATCGCGTTGGATCCGCCGCCGACACAGGCGGTCACCGCGTCGGGTAACCGGCCCGCCTGGTCCAGGATCTGGGCGCGGGCCTCCAGGCCGATCACCCGCTGCAGATCACGCACCATCATCGGGAACGGGTGCGGACCCGCGGCCGTGCCGAAGCAGTAGTAGGTGCTGTCGGCATTGGTGACCCAGTCGCGAAACGCTTCGTTGATGGCGTCTTTGAGCGTCTTGGAGCCCGCCTCGACCGACACCACCTCCGCGCCCAACAACCGCATCCGCGCGACGTTCAGCGCCTGACGCGCGGTGTCGACGGCACCCATGTAGATCACGCACTCCAGGCCCAGCAGCGCACACGCCGTCGCGGTGGCCACCCCGTGCTGGCCCGCTCCGGTCTCGGCGATCACCCGCGTCTTACCCATCTGCCGCGCGAGCAGCGCCTGGCCGAGCACGTTGTTGATTTTGTGAGATCCGGTGTGGTTCAGGTCTTCTCGCTTCAGAAAGAGCCGCGCGCCGCCGGCGTGTTCAGACAACCGCTCGGCTTCGTACAGCGGCGACGGCCGCCCGCTGTAGTGCCGCTGCAGCCGGTCCAGCTCGTCGAGGAAGGTTTGATCGCCGCGGGCCTTCTCGTAGGCGGCGGTGACTTCCTCGATGACCGCCATCAGCGCCTCGGCCACAAACCGTCCCCCGTACACGCCGAAATGGCCGCGCGCATCGGGGTCGTGGACGGTGGGTTCGGCCACCCCTGCGCTCGACTTCGGCAGCTCCGGCCCGGTGTGGTCGGCCACGTGTCAGCGCGAGGGTTTAGGGCACGACGGATGCGCACCTGCGGTGACCAAATCGGCAACGGCGCCGCGAGGATCGCCGCTGGTGACCAATCCCTCCCCGACCAGCACCGCGTCGGCGCCCGCACCGGCGTAGGCGAGCAGATCGGCGGGGCCGCGCACACCGGACTCCGCGATGCGGATGACGTCGGTCGGCAAGCCAGGCGCGATGCGCGCGAAGCAGTCGCGGTCGACATTCAACGTCTTGAGATCTCGGGCGTTCACGCCGATCACGTTGGCGCCGGCCGAAAGCGCGCGATCCGCTTCCTCCTCGGTGTGCACCTCGACCAGCGCGGTCATCCCCAGCGACTCGGTGCGCTCCAGCAGCGATTCCAGCACCGGCTGCTCCAGCGCCGCGACGATCAGCAGCAGCATGTCGGCACCGTGCGCGCGGGCCTCGTGGATCTGATACGGCCGGATGATGAAATCCTTGCGCAGCACCGGAATTGACACCGCGGCGCGGACGGCGTCCAGGTCTCCGAGCGAACCGTTGAACCGGCGTTGCTCGGTCAGCACACTGACGATCCGCGCGCCGCCGTCCTGATACGCCCGGGCCAGTTCGGCCGGATCGCCGATCGGGGCCAACTCACCGCGCGATGGGCTGGCGCGTTTGACTTCGGCGATCACCCCGATTCCGGGTGCGCGCAACGCCGCCATCACGTCCAACGGCGGCGGGGCATCCTTGGCGCGGTCCTTGATCTCGGCCAACGGCATGACGGCCTCACGGGCGGCGACATCGGCGCGGACTCCCTCGATGATCGAGTCGAGTACGGTTGCCGAACTCATCCGTCCGAATCCCTTCCCCGGTAGCGCCAAATGATCTTCATCGAAGGGTACCGGCCGCATGTCACCGCCAATCACCGGCCCTTGGTGTCTGGATCGGAGGGGTCGCGGGTGGGATCGGCGCCCTCGTCGAGGGCGTCCCACATCATGCGTTCGGACATCTCGGTGCCCTCCTCCTCGGCGGGCGTCGCGGCGCGGCGCGTATAGCGAGACGCGCCGGAGCGCTCCGCAGTGGCCGCCCGCATGAGCAGCACCGCGCCGGCGAGCGTGACCACCGCGGCCGCCACCGTGAGCACCGCACCCCCGTAGTGCCGCTCGCTGCCCACCAAGTCGGCGACCGGTGCCTCGGCGATGTGCGATGCGCGCACGGCCACGTCGCCGACCGTCCACAGGCTGATCGCCAGGTAGGCCATCCCGGCGCTGGCGGCCGCGACCAACAGCGCCAGCAGCCGCAGCGGCCACCCACGCACGGCCAGCGCGGCGACGGCAGCGGCCACCAGCAACACGGCGAGCGGGATCATGGCCGTCGACCACTGGGCGCCGGCCAGCGCCACGGTCTTGGGCTGACCCAACCCGTCGAACGACGTCACCTCCACCCATGTGATGCGCGACGCGGCCCACAGCGCGGCGGCAGCCAGCACGAGGGCCACCTGAGCGATCCGGGTCATGGTTCGGTCAGCGTTTCGGCGGCCGCGATCGCGTTGAGCACCGCGCGCGCCTTGTTGGACGCCTCGGTGTACTCGTAGGGCCCGTTCGAGTCGGCCACGACTCCCCCGCCGGCCTGGACGTAGGCGACGCCGTCGCGCATCAGGGCGGTGCGGATGGCGATCGCAAAGTCGGCGTTGCCCGCGAAGTCCAGGTAGCCCAGCACGCCGCCGTAAAGGCCCCGGCGGGTCTTTTCGACCTCCTCGATGAGCTCCATCGCGCGGACCTTCGGTGCCCCCGACAACGTGCCGGCCGGGAAGCAGGCCGTCACCGCGTCCAGCGCGGTCTTGCCGTCGGCGAGCAGCCCGGTCACCGTCGACACCAGGTGCATGACGTGGCTGTAGCGCTCGATGTGGCTGTAGTCCTCGACCCGCACGGTGCCCGGGCGGCAGACCCGGCCCAGGTCGTTGCGGCCCAGGTCGACGAGCATGAGGTGCTCGGCGCGTTCCTTGTCGTCGGCCAGCAGCTCCTTTTCGAGCAGCAGGTCCTCCTCCTCGGTGGCGCCGCGCCAGCGGGTCCCTGCGATCGGGTGGGTGGTGGCGCGGCCGTCCTTGACCGTCACCAACGCCTCCGGGCTGGAGCCGACGACCGAAAAGTCCAGCCCGCCATCTGCGTCGGGCACGTTGAGCAGGTACATGTAGGGGCTCGGGTTGGACACCCGCAGCATTCGGTACACGTCGAGCGGATCGGCGTCGGTGTCCATCTCGAACCGCTGCGACGGCACCACCTGGAACGCTTCGCCGGCTTCGATGTCGCCGACCAGCTTGTCGACAATCGCGGTGTACTCCTCGAGCGTGCGCTGCGAGCGGTACAGCGGTTCTGGTCTGCGGAACGTGGCCACCGTCGACGGCAGGTACGTGGACAGCGCGGCGGTCATCACGTCGAGGCGCGCGACCGCGTCGTCGTAGGCCCAGTCAACGCGCTCGTCGGTGCCGTTCCAGTTCACCGCGTTGGCGATCAGCGTGATGGTGCCTTCGTGGTGGTCGACGGCGGCGATGTCGGTGGCCAGCAGCAACAGCATGTCGGGCAGGCCGAGGTCGTCGACGGCGAGCGACGGCAGCTTCTCGAGGCGGCGCACCATGTCGTAGGCGAAGAAGCCGACCAGACCGCTCGACAGCGGCGGCAGACCGGGCAACGGCTCGGTCTCGAGCAGCTTCAGCGTCGCCGCCAGCGCGGCCAGCGGGTCTCCCCCGCTGGGCGCGTCCTTGGGCGTCGTGCCCAGCCAGATCGCCTCGCCGTCGCGCACCGTCAGCGCCGACGGCGCGCCGGCGCCGATGAACGACCACCGCGACCAGGACCGGCCGTTTTCGGCCGACTCGAGCAGGAACGTGCCCGGGCGGTTGGCGGCGAGCTTGCGGTAGGCCGACAGCGGCGTCTCGCTGTCAGCGAGCACTTTGCGCGTCACCGGCACCACCCGGTGCTCGCCGGCGAGCGCCCGAAAGTCCTCGCGTGACGTGGTCACGGAGAGGCTGGCGGTGGTTTGCACGGCTCAATCCTCCCAGACGCACGCCAACGGCGAGGACGACGCCGGGGTCAGCGGGCTGGTCAACACGACCGGTGACTGCGCCATGAACCGCGGGGTGGTGCCGCGGTGCTCGACCTTGAGGTCGCCATCGGCCTTGAAGGTGTCGATATCGGGCATCGCTGACGATTCTCTTCCTCCAGACCGACGCAATGGTCGATCGGACGGCGCGAAACCAGCCAAAGCGTCGGTCTCGGTGATCGAGCGGGTTAGCGTGACGTGCATGAAACAGGGTGAGAAAGTTGCCGAGTTCCAGCTGCCGGACCAGACAGGCACCGTCCGCAGCCTCACCGAGCTCCTCGCCGACGGGCCGATCGTGCTGTTCTTCTACCCCGCCGCGATGACGCCCGGGTGCACCAAGGAGGCGTGCCACTTCCGCGATCTGGCGGCGGAGTTCGCCGCGGTCGGCGCCAGCCGGGTCGGGATCAGCACCGATCCCGTCGGCAAGCAGGCCAAGTTCGCCGACAAGGAGGGCTTCGACTATCCGCTGCTGTCGGACGCCGACGGCAAGGTGGCCGCCCAGTTCGGGGTGAAGCGCGGCCTGCTCGGAAAGTTCATGCCCGTCAAACGCACCACGTTCGTCATCGACACCGACCGCACCGTGCTCGCCGTGATCGCCTCGGAGATCAGCATGGACCGCCACGCCGACCAAGCGCTCGAGGTGCTGAGGCAGCGCCAGTCCGCGTGACAGCCGCTCAAGGTGACGCGGGACCGATGAAGTCGACCACCGCGCGAATCGCGGGGCGGTGCCGCAGAATCCGGTAATGCGCCAACCGGCCCAGCCCTTTGGTGGTCATCAACGTCGCGCCAGGCCATGACGCGACGACCCGTTCGCTCGTCTCATAGGGCGTGTCCGGGTCGTCCGGATCGTGGATGAGCAGCAGCGGCGGATAGCCGGTGCGAGCGCCGACGACGGTCATGTTCGTCTCGTGTAGCGGCATGTCAATACGGCGTTCCAGTCGCCGGTGCAGGCCCGCGCGGATGCGCGGACCGAAGTTGTGGCGGACAGCGAAAAGATCCAGATACAGCGGGAATTCGCCCATCGGTGCGAGAAACGCCAGGCGCTCGACCTGCGCGCCGTTGGCGACCGCGAACGTGGTGGCGTTGGCGCCGAGGGAGTGCGCGATGACCGCACGCGCCGGGCCGTATTGCCCGATGACGGCCCTGACCGCTTCGGCGCACTCGATGAGCGTGGTGCGTCCTGGCTTGAGGGCCCCTTCCTCGGACTCGTTGTGGCTGGGCAGGTCGAACGCGATCACCCGGTGGCCGGATTCGACGAGCGGTCTGATGAACATGCCCAGATGTGGGCGCCGCCCACCCCAGCCGTGCACGAGATAGACCGGTGGGCCCTCGCCCCACGATTCGCCCACGATCCGATGGCCGTTCCAGCGCGCTTCCAGCGGCTCGCCGGGCACCACGCCCGGTGGCATGCGCAGGTCGGATTCCAGAACCGGCGGGGTGCACCACAGTTCGACCGCCCACCGCGACCCGATGAATGGCGCGACGCGCTCCAGCCACCAGAACGCCCGGCGCACCCGCGAATCGACCGGCGGCTCGATACCCGATCCCTCGAGTGCGACGGGGACCACCCGCTCTGGCTTGGTCACGGAGACCCGAGCAGCTCGTCGGCGTCGAAGCAGCTGTGATCGCCGGTGTGACACGCCGCACCGACCTGATCGACCTCGAGCAGCACGGTGTCGCCGTCGCAGTCCAGACGCACCGAGTACACGTACTGGGTGTGTCCTGAGGTCTCTCCCTTGACCCAGTGCTGTTGGCGCGACCGCGAAAAGTAGGTCGCCTGACGGGTTTCCAGGGTGCGGGCCAGCGCGACGTCGTCCATCCACGCCACCATCAGCACCTTGCCCGTGGTGCGTTCCTGCGCGACGGCGGTGAACAAGCCGTTGGCGTCGCGTTTGAGCCGCGCCGCGATCGCGGGATCCAGGCTCATCTGTGCCCTCGGCTCTTCGCGCACGCGCTCATCGCACCACGATTCCCTCGGCCGCCATCGCCGCCTTCACCTCGGCGATGGTCAGTTCGCGGAAGTGAAACACGCTGGCGGCCAGCACCGCGTCTGCGCCGGCGAACACCGCGGGTGCGAAATGCTCCACCGCCCCCGCACCACCACTGGCGATCACCGGCACGTTGACCGCCCCGCGCACCGCCTTGATCATCGGAATGTCGAACCCGGCCTTGGTGCCGTCGAAATCCATCGAGTTCAGCAGGATCTCGCCGACGCCCAGCTCGGCACCGCGCGTGGCCCATTCGACGGCGTCGATGCCGGTGCCGCGGCGGCCGCCGTGCGTGGTGACCTCCCACCCCGACGGGGTCGGCTGCTGCCCCTCCGGAACGGTGCGCGCATCGACGGACAACACGATGCACTGCGACCCGAACTGGCGGGACAATTCGGCCAGCAGTTCGGGGTTGGCGATCGCGGCGGTGTTGACCGAGACCTTGTCGGCACCGGCCCGCAGCAGCGCATCCACATCGGCCACCGATCGCACCCCGCCGCCGACAGTCAACGGGATGAACACCTGCTCCGCGGTCTGTTTGACGACCTCCAGCATGGTGGCCCGCCCCGACGAGGACGCGGTGACGTCCAGGAACGTCAACTCGTCGGCGCCTTCGGCGTCGTAGACGGCCGCCAGCTCCACCGGATCGCCCGCGTCCCGCAGGTTTTCGAAGTTGACCCCCTTGACGACGCGGCTGTCGTCGACATCCAGGCACGGGATGACCCGCACCGCAAGGTCTTTCGGGTTCATCGATAGTCCTCGGGCGCGCCGGCCGATGCGATGAGTTCGAGCAGCTGTTCGTGGATGCCGGGCAGGCCGACCAGCACCGACGGCGAAGCCGCCGACCAGTCGTTGCCGGCCAGGTCGGTGGCCACCCCGCCGGCGGCACGCATCAGCGCGATCCCCGCCGCGTGATCCCACACATGGCCACTGAAGCTGACCGCGCCGCCGAGAATCCCCGCGGCGGCGTACGCGAGGTCCACCCCCGTCGCGCCGTGCATCCGCAACCGCGAACACCTGCGGCTCAGGCTTTCGATGATCGCCAGCCGGTACCGGCCGGGCACCCTGCCGCGGGAGTCGACGTTGAACGTGCCGACCCCGACGATGGAATCCTCCAACTCGGCGGGTCGCAGCGCGTCCTGCTCGACGCCGTTGTAACGCAGCGGGCCGCCGGCGACGCCGGTGAACCGTTCCCCGGTGAACGGCAGCCACGTCAGGCCCGCCACCGGTTCGCCGTCCTGAAGCAGGCCCAGCAGAATCGCCGCCAGCGGCAGCCCGGCCGCGTAGTTGAACGTGCCGTCGATCGGGTCGAGCACCCACACCAGCGGCGAGCCCAGATCCGCGCCGCCGAATTCCTCACCGTGCACGTCGATGCCGGTCTTCTGCTTCAGCGCGTCGACCACCTGGCGTTCGATGGCCAGGTCCACCTCGGTGGCGAAGTCCTTGCCCTTCTTCTGTACGGCGGATTGCGCGCGGTGCCCCGCGATGAACGGTTTGGCCGCATCGTCGAGGATCGCGGTGGCCTCGACCACCAGGGCGTCGAGTTCGGCGGTGTCGAGCCCCATCTACTGCCTCACCGCGGCCAGCGCCTCAGGCAGCGTGAACCGCCCGGCGTAGAGCGCCTTTCCCACGATCGCACCTTCCACGCCGCGGTCGGTCAGCGTCGCGATGGCCCGCAGGTCGTCGAGGCTGGACACGCCGCCGGACGCGATCACCGGGGCGTCGGTGCGCTCGGTGACCTTCGTCAACAGCTCGAGGTTGGGGCCCTTCAGCGTGCCGTCCTTGGTGACGTCGGTGACGACGAACCGTGAACATCCTTCCCGGTCAAGGCGTTCCAGCACCTCCCACAGATCTCCGCCGTCGGTTTCCCAGCCGCGCCCGCGCAGCCGGTGGTCACCGTCGATGATCTTCACGTCCAGGCCGACGGCGACGCGGTCGCCGTGCTGGGCGACGACGGCGGCGCACCACTTCGGGTTCTCCAGCGCGGCGGTGCCGAGGTTGACGCGGGCGCAGCCGGTCGCCAGCGCGGCGGCCAGCGATTCGTCGTCGCGGATGCCACCGGAAAGCTCCACGGCGACGTCGAGCTTGCCGACCACCTCGGCGAGCAGCTCGCGGTTGCTGCCGCGGCCGAACGCGGCGTCGAGATCGACGAGGTGGATCCACTCCGCGCCGTCGCGTTGCCAGGTCATCGCCGCGTCGAGCGCCGAGCCGTACTCGGTTTCGCTGCCCGCCTGGCCTTGGACCAGACGCACCGCGCGGCCATCGACGACGTCGACGGCGGGAAGAAGGATCAGTTGCTGTGACACGTCCGTCAACCTAGCCTCCTGACCCAGTTGGTGAGCAACGCGGCGCCGGCGTCACCGCTCTTTTCGGGGTGGAACTGGGTGGCCGACAGCGGCCCGTCCTCGACCGCGGCCAGAAACGGGACGTGGTGGGTGGCCCAGGTCAGCTTCGCGTCGGGGCGGCCCTCCCACTGCTGCGCGGCATACGAGTGCACGAAGTAGAACCGGGTTTCGGCGTCCAGCCCCGCGAACAACCGGCTGCCCTCGGGTGCGTCGACGACGTTCCAGCCCATGTGCGGGATGACCGGCGCGTCCAACCGGACGACCGCCCCGGGCCATTGGCCGCAGCCGTCGCTCTGGTGCCCGAACTCGACGCCGCGGCTGAACAGGATCTGCATGCCGACGCACACGCCGAGCACCGGCCGGTCGGCGGCCACCCGTTCGGCGATGACCTTCTCGCCGCCGATCTTGCGCAGCCCCGTCATGCAGGCCTGAAACGCGCCGACACCGGGAACCACCAGGCCGTCGGCGTTCAGCGCGGCGTGGGTGTCGGAGGTGACCGTGACCTCGGCGCCGACGCGCTCCAGCGCTCGTTGCGCTGAGCGAAGATTGCCCGACCCGTAGTCGAGGATGACGACCCTCGCGGTCACAGCAGCCCTTTGGTGGACGGCACCCCGGTCGTCCGCGGATCGAATTCGACGGCCTGACGCAGCGCGCGCGCCACGGCCTTGTATTGCGCCTCGGTGATGTGGTGGGGGTCGCGGCCGTAGATCGTGCGCACGTGCAGCGCGATGCGGGCGTTGGAGGCCAGCGTTTCGAACACATGCCGGTTGATGACGGTGTGATACGGCACCTCAGAACCGGCGATCGTGGTGTGCAGCATGTGTTCCGGCTCGCCGGTGTGGACGCAATACGGTCGACCCGAGACGTCCACGGCGGCGTGCGCGAGGGTCTCGTCCATCGGGATCCAGGCGTCGCCGAACCGGCGGATGCCCTTCTTGTCGCCCAGTGCCTGGCCCAGTGCCTGGCCCAGCACGATCGCGGTGTCCTCGATGGTGTGGTGGCCCTCGATGTCGACATCACCGGTGGCACGCACGGTCAGGTCGAAGCTTGCGTGGCTTCCCAGCGAGGTGAGCATGTGGTCGTAGAACGGCACGCCGGTGGCGACCTCGACCCGGCCGGTGCCGTCGAGGTCGAGCTCGACGGTGATGTCGGATTCCTTGGTCCTGCGTTCGATCTTCGCGCGGCGGGGCGCGCGCACGGGTTCGGTCACGATGCTCCTATTCGGGCGCTGGCGGCAAGCAGCGCGTCGTTCTCGTCGGCCAGGCCGGTGGTCGCGCGCAGGTATCCGGGGATACCGACGTCACGGATCAGCACCCCGGCATCCAGGTAGCGCTGCCAGGTGGCGGCCGCGTCGGCGAA
Source organism: Mycolicibacterium pulveris (assembly GCF_010725725.1). Lineage (NCBI taxonomy): Bacteria > Bacillati > Actinomycetota > Actinomycetes > Mycobacteriales > Mycobacteriaceae > Mycobacterium > Mycolicibacterium pulveris. The sequence goes on from NZ_AP022599.1 coordinate 5,135,424, forward strand.
CTCGCCGAACAACACGAAGTTGGCATCGCTGGGGATGACGCGGAAGCCCATGGCACTCAACGCTTCCGTGACGCGGTTGCGTTCGGCGATGAGCGTGGCGACGCTGCCAAGGGTGTCGTCGGCGTGCCGCAGCGCGGCCCGCGCGGCGGCCTGCGTGATCGACGAGAGATGATACGGCAACCGGACCAGCAGCAGCGCGTCGATCACCGCGGGCGCGGCGGCCAGATATCCGAGCCGCCCGCCCGCGAACGCGAAGGCCTTGCTCATCGTGCGGGTTACGACGAGCTTGGTCGGATACTCCTCGATGAGGTGCACCGCGCTGGGCTGTGAGGAGAACTCGCCGTAGGCCTCGTCGACGATGACGACGCCGGCAGGCAGAGCCTCCAGAAGAAGGCGCAGTTGCTCGAGCGAAACGCTTTGTCCCGACGGGTTGTTCGGGCTCGCGATGAACACGATGTCCGGGCGGTGTTCCTTGACGGCGGCGACGGCGACGGCGGTGTCCAGGCTGAAGTCTTCGGCGCGGTTGGCCACCAGCCACGTGGTCTGGGTGCCGTCGGCGATGATGGGGTGCATCGAGTAGGACGGCACGAAACCGATCGCGCTGCGGCCCGGCCCGCCGAACGCCTGCAACAGCTGCTGCAGAATTTCGTTGGAACCGTTGGCGGCCCAAAGGTTTTCCACGCTCAACGCGGTGCCGGTCTGCAGGCTCAGATACGCCGCCAGGTCGGCACGCAAGGCCACCGCGTCACGGTCGGGGTACCGGTGCAGTTCGCCGGCGATCGCCTGAACCGAGGCTGTGACGTCGTCGATGAGGGCCTTGGTCGGCGGGTGCGGGTTCTCGTTCGTGTTGAGCCGAACCGGCACGTCCAACTGCGGAGCGCCGTACGGCGACTTGCCGCGCAGGTGCTCGCGCAGCGGCAACTCGTCGAGCGTGACGTTCTTGCCGAGAGTCACCTTTCGAACCTCCGCCGCACCGCTTCGCCGTGCGCGGGCAGGTTCTCGGCCTCGGCCAGGGTGATGACGTATCCGGAGACGTCCTTGAGCGCCGCCTCGTCGTAGTCGACGACGTGGATGCCGCGCAGGAACGTCTGCACCGACAGCCCGCTGGAATGCCGTGCGCAGCCGGCGGTCGGCAGCACGTGATTGGACCCCGCGCAGTAGTCGCCGAGGCTGACCGGTGCGTACGGGCCCACGAAAACCGCTCCCGCGGAACGGATCTTCGCCGCGACAGCGCGGGCATCGGCGGTCTGGATCTCCAGATGCTCGGCCGCGTACGCGTTGGCGGTGCGGATGCCTTCCTCGATGTCGTCGACGAGCACGATCGCCGATTGTCTGCCGCCGAGCGCGGCCGTCACCCGCTCGCGGTGCACGGTGGTCCGCAGCTGCTCGACGAGTGCGCGCTCGGTGGCGTCGGCCAGCGCCACGTCGGGGGTGACCAGCACGCTGGCGGCCATCTCGTCGTGCTCGGCCTGGCTGATCAGGTCCGCGGCGACGTGCCGGGGGTCGGCGGTGTGATCGGCCAGGATGACGATCTCGGTGGGGCCCGCCTCCGCGTCGATGCCGACCTGCGACCGGCAGATGCGCTTGGCCGCGGTGACGTAGATGTTTCCTGGCCCGGTGATCATGTCGACGGGTGCCAGCTCGGCGCCGTCGGTGTCCGTCCCGCCGTACGCCAGAAGCGCGACAGCCTGCGCGCCGCCCACCGCCCACACCTCGTCGACGCCGAGCAGCGCGGCCGCGGCCAGGATCGTCGGGTGCGGCAGGCCGTGGAAGGGTCCGGCGTCGGACTGCGGCGGGCTGGCAATCACCAGCGAGTCCACCCCGGCGGTCTGGGCGGGGACGACGTTCATCACCACGCTGGACGGGTAGACGGCGTTGCCGCCGGGAACATACAGCCCGACCCGCTCCACGGGCACCCAGCGTTCGGTGACGGTCGCGCCCGGTGCCAGCGTCGTCGTGGTGTCGCTGCGACGCTGGTCGGCGTGCACGGCGCGGGCGCGCTCGATGGCCACCTCCAGCGCGGCGCGGACGTCGGCGTCAAGGTCGGCCAACGCCGCGTCGAGGCGCTCCTGCGGCACCCGCACCCGGGCCGGGCGCACGCCGTCGAAGGATTCGCCGTACTCGAGGGCAGCTTCGGCGCCACGGCTGGCCACCGCATCGACGATCGGACGCACCTTGGGGATCACCGCGTCGACGTCGACGCCGCCGCGAGGCAGAGCCGCACGCAGCCGGGCAGCGGAAAGCGCCGCGCCGCGCAGGTCGATGCGAGCGATGGTGGCAGCCGCGCCTGCGACGACCTCGTTATCCGGTGACGATGGGCTCACACGGCCATTGTCCCAGAACCAGCCAAATCGATATCGCCGCAGGCAGCGGCGACGTGCAACAGATCAGGTGAGACGGGACCTCACTTGCACAGATTGGTGATCTTGGTGTTGGCGGCGTCGGCTTCGCTCAGCCGCGCGGCCTGGTCGGGATCGGTGTTCGGGATGCCCGCGGTCGAGCGTGCACCGATGTCCATCAGGTGGTTGGCGAACTCGCGGACGGCCTCCGCCAACTCCGGCGGGGTGTCCGGCTGCAGCCGAGCGAGCAGGTATTGCCCGCCGTCGTAGAGCGCCACCCGGGCGTTGCCCGCCACCGCCAGCGAGCCGGTGATGTCTTCCGGCCCGCCGGGAGGCTGCAGGTTCGTGTTGATCTGGATGCCGGTTCGCACGATGTTGAAGGCGTCGCAGATGCTGGCCTTGGGGTCCTCGGTGGTGGTGCCGGTGAACACCGAGTTCGGCTGCTCGGGTTGCTCCGCCGGCTCCTTCAACAACGCCCAGACGGCGACACCACCCGCGGCAAGCGCGACGACCAACGCAACGATGGCAACGATGAGACTTCGTGACGACCCCGATGGCGCAGACATGCGGCTGATCGTAGCGATTGGCCAGGGACGATCAGGTGATGTGACGTAATCTGCACGTCATGGCCGCCAAGGACCACCCCAACAACGCCCCGGGCGTTCCGATGGTTTATCCGCCTGCGTTCGAGCGCCTGCAGATCAAGTACATGAACCCCGTCGTCAAGCGCATTGCGCGGTTCATGCCGGGGGTCGCCACGATCAGGCACCGCGGACGCAAGTCGAACAGGATCTACGAAACCCCGGTCACCCCGTTCCGCAAAGGCAACACGCTTGCCATCGTGCTCGGCCACGGCAAGACGGACTGGGTGAAGAACGTCCTCGCCGCAGGTGGGGCCGAGGTCGTGTTCGGTTCGCGCACAGTGCACATCACCAACCCGCGGATCGTGCCTGCCGGCGGCGACGCCGAAGGACTTCCGTTCCCGGCCCGGCTGCAGTCCCGAAAGATGGGCGTCTTCGTCGCCGACGTCGACTAGAGATCCAGGCCGATGTCGAGGACCGACACCGAATGGGTGAGGGCGCCGACGGCCAGGTAGTCCACGCCGGTGCCCGCATATTCCGCGGCTGTCGCCAGCGACAGCCCGCCGGAAGATTCCAGTTTGGTTGCCGGTGAGCGGGAATCGCGCCGCTGCACGGCGATCTGCGTCTGCCACACCGGGAAGTTGTCCAGAAGTATCAGCGCCTCGTCACCCAGGTCTTCACCGAGGATCTCATCCAGCTGTTCGAGCGAGTCGACCTCGACCTCACACGGCAGCTGCGGCGCTGCCGCGCGCACGGCCCGCAGCGCGGCGACCACCGAACCGGCCGCCGCCACGTGGTTGTCCTTGATCAGCGCCGCATCCCCCAGCCCCATGCGGTGGTTGACGCCGCCGCCGACGCGCACCGCGTACTTCTGCAGGGCCCGAAGGCCCGGCAGCGTCTTGCGGGTGTCGCGGATCTTGGCCTTGGTGCCGGACACCGCGTCCACCCACGCCGCGGTCGTGGTCGCGATTCCCGAGAGGTGACAGACGAGGTTCAACATCGTCCGCTCGGCGGTCAGCAGGCCCTGCGTGGGCGCCTCCACCGCCAGCACCACAGCGCCGGGTTCCAGCCGCGCCCCGTCCGGCACGCGATGTTTCACCTGGTAGCCGTCGGTGCCGAGCACCTCGTCCAACACCAGCAGCGTGACATCCACGCCCGCGACCACTCCCGCCTCGCGTGCGACCATCGACGCCGTCGTCGTGGCGTCGGCGGGCACCGTGGCCAGCGTGGTGACGTCCGGCCCGTAGCGCAGGTCCTCTTCGAGCGCGCGGGCGATCACCCTGCGCGCCTCGGTCAACTCGTCGGCGGTGAGCTCCATCAGCAGCAGGCCACCGCCGCGACGAGGCTGCGCGCCAACGCAGGATCGGTGGTCGGGTAGTCCCGGCGGTGATGGCAACCGCGGGACTCGGTACGAGCCGATGCGGCCGCAGCCACGGCGCCCGCGGTGGTGGTCAATGCGGCATCCTCGAAATCGGTGCGCGAGCGGAGAATTCGGTGCGGCGCGCAGTCCAGTTCCTTGGCCAGCACGCCAAGACCGGTACCGTCGCGCATCACCGAGGCGTACCGCGACATCGCCCGCTGCAGGTCCGCCCGCCGCAGTGCGCGGCGTGGCGCTGGTTCGGGCCGCTGCGCCGTGACCGGGCCGGCTGCCAAAGCGTGTGCGGCGGCGGCCTTTCCGGCACGTCCGCCGACCACCAACCCCTCGAGCAGGCTGTTGGACGCCAGCCGGTTCGCGCCGTGCATTCCGGTGCACGCCACCTCGCCGGCCGCGAACAGCCCCGCCATCTCGGTGCGCCCGTGCACGTCGGTGATCACGCCGCCGCAGCTGTAGTGCGCACCGGGCACCACGGGAATCGGCTCGACGGTCGGATCGATGCCCGCTGCCCGGCACGCGGCGGTCACGGTCGGAAACCGGGCGGTGAAATTGCCGATCCCGCGCGCGTCGAGGTACACGCACTCGTCGCCGGTCTCCTCCAGCCGGGCGTGAATCGCCCCGGCCACCACGTCGCGCGGCGCCAGATCGCCCAGCGGGTGCACCCCTTCGGTGACGGAATCGCCACGGGAATCGACCAGGACGGCACCTTCACCGCGAACGGCCTCGGTGATCAGCGGCCGTCGGCCACCGGCGTTCCGGTCGAACAGCATGGTCGGGTGGAACTGGACGAATTCCAGGTCGGCGACCGGCACCCCGGCCCATATCGCCAGCGCCACACCGTCGCTCGTCGACCCTGCCGGATTGGTGGTGGCCGAGTAGAGGTGGCCGAGGCCCCCGGTCGCCAGGATCACCGAGGGCGCGTGCACGACGCCGGGGCCGTCGTCGCTCAGCACCAGCACGCCGGTGACCGCCTCGTCGTCGCAGAGCAGTTCGATCGCAGTGTGGTTGTGCCGGATGTCCAACACGGAGGCGGCGCCGTTGAGGGCGCGCTGCACCTCGGCGCCGGTCGCGTCGCCTCCGGCGTGGATGATGCGCCGTCGCGAATGGCCGCCCTCGCGGGTCAACGACCAACGCCCCGCGGCGCTTTCGTCGAACCGGGCTCCCGCACCGACCAGTTCGCTGACCGCACGGTGGCCGTCGGCGACGATCGAGCGGACCGCTTCGGGGTCGCACAGGCCCGCGCCGGCCGCGAGCGTGTCGGAGACGTGCGCCTCGATCGAGTCGCCGTCCTCACGTAGCGCTTCGGGCAACACCACGGCGATGCCGCCCTGGGCGAAATAGGTGGCGGTGGTCCCCCACAACTGGTCGGTCTTGCTCAGCACCATCACCTTTTGGCCGTGACGGTGCGCGGCCAGGGCCGCGACGAGGCCTGCGACCCCGGTGCCGATGACGACGACGTCGGCGCGTTGCTGCCAATGGCCCGGCCACGGCCCGGAGCCGCAGGCCACGGGACGCGTCATTCGCCGCCGCCGGGCTGGCCGATCTCGATCATGCGCTGCACGCTGGCCCGCGCCAGCCGGGCCGTCTCGGGGTCGACGTCGACCTCGTCCTTGCCCTCCACCAGACAACGCAGCAGGGCGGCGGGGGTGATCATCTTCATGAACTTGCACGACGCCCGGTCGTTGACGGCCTGGAAGTCGACCTGCGGTGCGGCGCGGCGCAACTGGTACAGCATGCCGACCTCGGTGGCGACCAGCACCTGGCGCGCGCCGGTGTCGCGAGCCGCCTCCAGCATGCCCCCGGTCGACAGGATCTTCACCCGGTCCTCGGGGAACGATCCCTCACCGGCCAGATACAACGCCGAAGTGGCGCAACCACATTCGGGATGGACGAACAGCTCGGCCTCCGGGTGGTTGCGGGCCTGGTCGGCGAGCTCGTCGCCGTTGATGCCGGCGTGCACGTGGCACTCGCCGGCCCACACATGGATGTTCTCGCGCCCGGTCACCCGCCGGACGTGCGCGCCGAGGAACTGGTCCGGGCAGAAGAGCACCTCACGGTCGGCCGGGATCGACTCGACGACGTCGACCGCGTTGGACGACGTGCAGCAGATGTCGGTCTCGGCCTTCACCGCCGCGGTGGTGTTGACGTAGGAGACGACCACCGCGCCGGGGTGTTCGGCCTTCCAGGCCCGCAAGTCGTCGGCGGTGATCGAGTCGGCCAGCGAGCAGCCCGCACGCTGGTCCGGAATCAACACGGTCTTGTCCGGGGACAGGATCTTGGCGGTCTCCGCCATGAAGTGCACGCCGCAGAACACGATGGTGTCCTCGGGCACCTCGGCGGCGATGCGCGACAGCGCCAGCGAGTCACCGACATGGTCGGCGACGTCCTGGATGGCGGGCAGCTGGTAGTTGTGCGCCAACAGCGTCGCGCCCCGAAGATCGGCCAGCCGACGAATCTCGGCGGCCCATTCCTCGTCGCCGTCGACGCCGGAGTAGCCGGTCTCACCATCGGTGATCCGGCTGGCCAGATTGTCGGCGGGCATACGGTCGAGAACCGTCACGGTGTCTCCTCCATCCCGTATCGGGGTTTTCGACTTACAATCGAAAACATGAGCAATAGTAACACCGCGCACGAAGTGCTCGCCGTCGTGTTCCAGGTTCGGGGCGTTGCTCCCCAGGACGAATCCACGAAACCGGCGCTTCACGTGCTGTTATGGCAGCGGGCACTGGATCCCGAGCGGGGCAAGTGGTCGCTGCCCGGGGGTCGGCTCGGCGCGGACGAGGACCTGACCAGCTCGGTTTCCCGCCAGCTCGCCGAGAAGGTCGACCTTCGTGAAATCGCTCACCTCGAGCAGCTCGCGGTGTTCTCCGATCCGCACCGGGTGCCCGGCGTGCGCACCATCGCGTCGACCTTCCTGGGGCTGGTGCCCTCCCCCGCGACGCCCGAACTACCGCCGGACACCCGCTGGCACCCGGTGGCCGACTTGCCACCGATGGCGTTCGACCATGGACCCATGGTGGCGCACGCCCGCACCCGGCTGGTCGCCAAACTGTCCTATACCAACATCGGGTTCGCCTTGGCCCCAACCGAATTCGCGTTGTCCACGCTCCGCGACATCTACCATGCCGCGCTCGGCCATCAGGTCGACGCCACGAACCTGCAGCGCGTGCTGGAGCGGCGCAAGGTCATCACCCGCACCGGCACCACCGCGCGGTCGGGGCGCAGCGGCGGCCGGCCCGCCGCCCTGTACAGGTTCGCCGACGCGCGCTACCGCGTCACCGACGAGTTCGCCGCACTGCGACCACCCGCCGAGCCGGACTAGCTTCTTAGGACTTTCTTAAGGTATGAATGGCGGAATGAACTTTGGCAGCGTCGCGTCGGCAGCAGGTGCCGAGTGGATCGGCCATGCTCCGCACGAGGAGCTGGTGCGCGGTCGCCGTCCCAAGCTGCCCGCCGACGACCCGTTCTACGAACCGCCTCCGGGCTTCCAGCACGCGGTACCGGGGACGGTGCTGCGCAGCCGTGACGTCGAGTTGGCGTTTCTCGGGCTGATCCCGCAGAAGTTCACCGCCACCCAGCTGCTCTACCGCACCACGGACCTCAACGGGAACCCGGAGGCGAGCGTCACCACGGTGATCGTTCCCGCCCAGCGGGCCGACCGTAAGGTGCTGCCGGTCATCTCCTATCAGTGCGCGATCGACGCCGTGACGTCCCGCTGCTTCCCGTCCTATGCCCTGCGCCGCAAGGCCGTGGCACCGGGTGCGCTCGCGCAGTTCGAGTTCTTCCTGATCGCCGCGGCGCTGGCCGAGGGCTGGGCGGTGTCGGTGCCCGACCACGAGGGCTCGCGCGGCATCTGGGGCACCCCGTATGAGCCGGGCTACCGCATTCTCGACGGCCTACGGGCCGCGGTGAGCTGCGATCGGCTCGGCCTGGACGAATCGGCGCCGGTCGGGCTGTGGGGCTACTCGGGCGGCGGTCTGGCGTCCGCATGGGCGGCCGAGATGTGTGGCGAGTACGCGCCCGAGCTCAACATCGTGGGCGCGGTGCTCGGCTCACCGGTCGCCGATCTCGGCAGCGCCTTCCGCAGGCTCAACGGCAGCTTCTACGCGGGCCTGCCCGCGATGGTGGTGGCGGCACTGTCGCATGTCTATCCCGACCTGCACCGGGTGATCCAGGAGCACACCACCGACGAGGGCAAGGCGATGCTGTTGCGGGTGCAGGACATGACCACCGCGCATGCGGTGCTCCGGCTCATCGGCATGGACATGGACCAGCTGGTCGACCCGCCGCTGGAGGCGATCCTCGACACGCCCGAGGTCAAGCACGTGTTCGACAGCATCAAGCTGGGCACCGCGGTGCCCACGCCCCCGGTGTTGGTCGTGCAGGCGGTGCATGACCGGATCGTGTCCGTCGACGACATCGACGAGCTCGCCCACGCGTACCAGTCCGGCGGCGCGTCGGTGACCTACCATCGGGACATGTTCAGCGAGCACATGCTGCTGCACCCGATGTCGGCGCCGATGGCGCTGCGCTGGCTGATCGACCGGTTCGAAGGCAAGCCGGTCAACGAGCACCTGGTGCGGACGACGTGGCCGACGCTGCTGAACCCGATCACCTACGTCGGGATGGCGCGGCTGGCCAAGATCGCGGTCAAGGTGATGACGGGGCGGACGGTAGAGCGCCGTCCGCTGTGACAACACCGGCCTGCTGGTCGTCGACCGGCGGCCACGCCCCTAGATCGTCCCGTGGCGTCGCGACGGCGATCAGCGCGTACACCAGCGCCGCGGCGGCCGCGGGAAACACGATCGTCAACGCGATCAGCAGCGGCGAGTGCGCGAAGAACACCGGCGGCGCCTCGACGACGTAGTGCACGCGGTGTTCGGGTGAGATCGGCGCGGCGGCGACGTCGATGACCCCGTAGCGCAACCGCACCAACACCGCCCCCACGCCCGCCGCCACGGCAGCGCCGGCCGCGGAGCCGGTGGCCAGCGCCGCCACCATGGTCGGGCCGCGGTGCGCGCGCCACTGCCACACCAGTACCGCCGCCACCACAGCGACGACACTGCTCATGCCGAGAAGCAGGAACGCCGCGGTGAAGAAGTGGTCGGCCTCGTTGCCGAGATATGCCCTGACGCGGTCGCCGTCCTTGGTGAGCGCGACGACACCGTGGATCGCCGGCGCCAGCCACGCCCACACCGCCCCGACCACCACACCGGCCAACGTCAAGCCGACGACGACGGTCAGTGCCGCGCGGGCACGTGAAATCCGCGGTGCAACAACCGAATTCTGCTTCTCGAGTGAGCCGTTCATCGCAGCCCTCGGCTCTTCCCGCAAGCGCTCATCGCAGCTCCAGGTCTTTGGAGTCGGTGATACCGTGGCGTGAGCACTTGGCCGACCAGCCGTCGGGACGCACCTGGACGATCATGCGGCGACCACACTCGGCACAGTACCGAGGCGGTTCGAGGCCCAGCTGGGCCGCGGGCGGCACCGAGGTGCCGTCGGGTTCGCCCGTGTAGACGTTGAACGCCATCGGATGAAGTCTGACAGGCCGGGCTCAGAGGGTGGCGTTGAGCGCCTTGATCGGCATCTGCAGATCGTCGAGCAGTTCCAGGTCGGCTTCCGCCGGGCGCCCCAACGTGGTCAGGTAATTGCCCACGATGACCGCGTTGATGCCGCCCAGGATGCCCTTCTTGGCGCCGAGGTCGCCGAGGGTGATCTCCCGACCGCCCGCGAACCGCAGCATGGTGCGCGGCAGCCCGAGCCGGAACGCGGCGACCGCCTTGAGCGCCTCGGCCGCCGGCAGCACCTCCAGATCGCCGAACGGGGTGCCCGGCCGGGGGTTGAGGAAGTTCAGCGGCACCTCGTGCGGGTCGAGCTCGGCGAGGTTGGCGGCGAATTCCGCACGCTGCTCGAGGGTTTCGCCCATCCCGAGGATGCCGCCGCAGCAGACCTCCATCCCGGCTTCGCGGACCATCTGCAGGGTGTCCCAGCGCTCCTCCCAGGTGTGGGTGGTGACGACGTTGGTGAAGAACGAGCGGGCGGTCTCCAGGTTGTGGTTGTAGCGGTGCACGCCCATCTCGGAGAGCTGCTCGACCTGGTCTTCGGTCAGCATGCCCAGCGAGCAGGCGATCTGGATGTCGACCTCGTTGCGGATCGCCTCGATGCCCGCGGCGACCTGAGCCATCAGGCGCTCGTCGGGTCCGCGCACCGCGGCGACGATGCAGAACTCCGTCGCCCCGGTCTTGGCCGTCTGCTTGGCGGCCTCCACCAGGCTCGGCACGTCCAGCCAGGCGCTGCGCACCGGCGAGGCGAACAGTCCGGACTGAGAGCAGAAGTGGCAGTCCTCCGGGCATCCGCCGGTCTTGAGGCTGATGATGCCCTCGACCTCGACGTCGGGACCGCACCAGCGCATCCGCACGTCGTGGGCCAGCGACAGCAGTTCGTCGAGCCGATCGTCGGGCAGCTGCAGCACCTGCAGCGTCTGCTCCTGGTCGAGGCCTTCGCCGCGCTCCAGCACCTGCTCGCGGGCCACTGCCAGAATGTCGCTCACGGATCACCTCTCGTCTTAAACGGTGTTCAGGTTAGGGTACGGGCGTGCAGCTGACCAAACGCGACGTGGTCGAGACCGCGGCGACGCTGCTCGACGATTACGGGCTGGCCGACCTGACGATGCGCCGGCTGGCTCGTGAGCTCGATGTCTCCCCTGGCGCGCTGTACTGGCACTTCGCCAACAAGCAGGAACTTCTGGGCGCGGTCGCGGACCGGGTGCTCGACGGTGTGCAGGCGGCGGTGGGCGTGGTCGACGTCTGCATTCGGCTGCGCAACGCCCTGCTCTCCCACACCGACGGCGCCGAGCTGGTTTCGGCCAGCTTCGCCGCAGGCCAGTCCGAGGTGATGAAGCAGGTTCTGGCAGCGCTTGCCGCCGCGGCGGCCGATACCGGCCTGGACGCAGCGCATGCTCAACTGGCCGCCCGCACGGTCGTCTACTACGTGCTGGGCTTCACCGTCGACGAGCAGTCCCGGCTGCAGTGGGACGCCGCCGGGGCGGATTTGCCCGACGAGCAGTCGGTGCTCGCCGACGACGCCGACGCACGGTTCCGTTTCGGGTTGGGCGTGCTCGTCAACGGCATCCGCGGCGCGGCTTCATCAGCGACCGCGTCGAAGTCCGTCGTCTAGGGCGTCGTACCAATCACCGACGTTGGGCGCCAAGACCGGGCTGGGTGGTTCATCGAGGCGCACGACGACGTCCGGTGGGGTCTCCGCGACCGGAGCCGGACCCACGTTGACCGGTCCGTCCGGAATCCCGACCAGATCGCCCCGATCGCCGTGGCCACCGGTGAGGCCGCCTGCCGGCCGTTCGGAGGGTGTGAACGTCGCGGACCCTGGATCGGTCGGTGTCATGTCGAATCCACCCGACGCGGACGATGACGATGCCGAACGCGGATCGGCGTTGTCCTCATCGGCGGCGGCGGTCGCCGTCGAAGCGAATTGCACCACGCCCGCAACCGCGGCGGCGGCCACGGCCCCGAGCGCCCAGCGCGCGGCGCGCTTGGCCGGATGATGTGCGTTCATGATCTCTCTCCTGTTCCCTAACTGGATGCCGAAGGTCGGCCGCTTCTCAGCGTGAAGGGAAAAGGCGCGAGGTTTCCTCAGCCGATCGGCCCTTTGTGGGGATGACGTCGCATCCACCGATCGGGGGATACGCCTCAAATCGGATATTCGCGCTTGGCGTTGCCGTCCCAGCGACGTAACCCCACGATTGCGCCCTTGATCTCCGCGGGCTTCCCCGCGATCCGCACCGCCCGGCCCATCTGAGCGGGTACGACCCGCCGCGCCATGGTCACGTGCGCGGTCCACGCGCCGGGTAATGCATTTGGCGTCGGGCCTGGGTGCAGGTGCGGCATACATCGGGAATGCACTTCGGCGTGCACGTCGAGCAACGCCACGGTGGGCACCACCAGACGGGCGAGCACGGCCTTGGCGCGGCCGAAGAACAGCGGCGCCCCGATGACGCACGGCATCGGGAACCGACTCATCAGCGGAGACAGCGACGCATCGACTGCGGGGTCGATCCGCTCGGCGACCGTCAGCGTGGCATGCGGCCGGCTGGCCGGTGCCTGGCTTGGAATTCCGGTGTTGCGCAACGCATCCCAGATGTCACGAACCACCGCTTCGGTGTCGGGGTCGAAGACCAGTTCGATGGAATGAACCATCACACCAGCCCGGAGATCCAGTCGGTGTCGAACACACCGTCGCTCATGGCCTCGAACCGCGCCGCGCTGAACGCCCCCGCGCCCGCGGGCAACACACCGCGCAGCGGCGCCAACGCCGCCAGCGCTTCCCGGTTGCCCTCCTCGGCGTGGCCAGGCGCTGCCGGCCACGCGCCGATGACCAGCCCGGCGCATGAAATACCGTGCCTATCAAGGGCTTCCAGCGTCAGCGCGGTGTGGTTGAGCGTGCCCAACCCTGCGGCGGCGACGACGAGCACCGGCGCACCCAGATCCGCTGCGACGTCGCGCAGGGTCACGCCCCCCTCCCCGAGCTCCACGAGAAGCCCGCCCGCGCCCTCCACGAGGACGAGTTGCGCGGTGACATCGCGTACCGACTCGACCAGCTCGGTGCGGGTCGGCAGCGCCTGGCCCGCGCGGCGCGCGGCGGCGACGGGTGCGAGCGGCTCGGGGTAGCGCCAGCCGCCGTGCAGCGCGGTGACCCCGGACAGCCGCGCCACGTCGGCGAGGTCGTCGTCGCGCGGGCTTCCGGTCTGCACGGGTTTGCACACCGCGACGTCGACGCCGCCCAGCCGCGCCGCACACGCCAGCGCCGCGGTGGCCACCGTCTTGCCGACGCCGGTGTCGGTTCCGGTGACGACGAGCGTGCTCACCGGCGGGCGTGTTGCAGCACGTCGGTCAAAACCTCACGTGCGAGCGCCATCTCGTCCCCGGACAGCGACGCCCGCACGGTCAGGCGCAGCCGCGAGGTGCCCGCGGGCACGGTCGGCGGGCGGAAACAGCCGACCCGCAGCCCGCGGTCGAGGCAGTCCGCCGCGGCGCCCAGCGCAACTTCCGGCTCCCCGAGGATCACCGAGACCACCGCCGACTCCGGCGGCGTCGGCACGTCGCACACCGACGCCAGCGTCTGCGCGTGGGCCAGCACCGCCTCGGCGCGCCACGGCTCGGCGATCAACACGTTCAGCGCGGCCCATGCCGCCCCGACCGCCGCGGGTGCCAGGCCGGTGTCGAAGATGAACGGCCGGGCGGCGTCGATGAGGTGATCGCGCACCGCGGCGGGCCCGAGCACCACGCCGCCCTGGCTGCCGAGCGCCTTCGACATCGTCGTGGTCATCACCACATCCGGTGCCCCGGCCAACCCGACCTCGTGCAGCAGACCGCGTCCGCCGGCCCCGCGCACCCCCAGCCCGTGAGCTTCGTCGACGATCAGCAACGCGCCGTGCCTGCGGCAGACGTCGTGCAGCGCCGGCAGCGGGGCGAGCACGCCGTCGGCGGAGAACACCGAGTCGGTGACGACGACCGCGCGTTCCTCGTCGCGGCCGGCCAGCGCTGCCTCCACCGCGGCGACGTCCCGGTGCGGGGTCACCACCACCCTGGCCCGTGACAGCCGGCAGGCGTCGACCAGCGATGCGTGCGTCAGCGCATCGGAGACCAACAGCGACCCGGGCCCGGAAAGCGAGACCACCGCGCCGATGTTCGCGGTGTAGCCCGAGGAGAACACCAGTCCAGATTCCGCGCCGACGAACTCGGCGAGCGCCTTCTCGAACGCCTCGTGCAGCTCGGTGTTGCCGGTGACCAGCCGCGAGCCGGTCGATCCGGCGCCCCAGGTGCGCAGCGCGGCCACCGCGCCGTCGATGACGTCGGGGTGCTGCGCCAGCCCGAGGTAGTCGTTCGACGCCAGGTCGACCCCGCCGGCACCGGGCGGGCGGGTGCGCAGTGACCGGCGCAGCCCGGCGTCGCGGCGCTGCTGCTCGACGTCATCGAGCCACGCCAGCGGCGAAAGCCCTGCGCGGGTCACGGGCACCTCCAGAGCCGACAATTAAACACGTCGGCCGGGCCGACAATTAAACACCGTTCAGGTTAGTGCACGGGCGACGGCGATCATCGCCGAGCAGATCTGCGCGATCTCCTCAGGCGTGCAGATGTAGGGCGGCATGACGTAGATGAGGTTGCGGAACGGGCGCAGCCACACCCCGTGCTCGATCGCGACGGGCGTGGCCAGCCGCAGGTCCACCGGCGCGTCCATCTCGATGACGCCGATGGCGCCCAGCACCCGGACGTCGGCGACGCCGCGCAGCGTCGCGGCGGGCGCCAGCCCCGAGCGCAGCCCGTCCTCGATGGCCGCCACCCGCGCCCGCCAGTCGTCGCCGAGCAGCACCTCGACCGACGCCACCCCGACGGCGCACGCCAGCGCGTTGGCCATGAAGGTCGGCCCGTGCATCAACGCGCCGGGTTCGTTGGTGCTGATCGTGTGCGCGATGTCGCGGGTGCACAGGGTGGCAGCCAGCGTGATGTAACCACCCGTGAGCGCCTTGCCGACGCACATGATGTCCGGGGTGACGCCGGCATGGTCGGCGGCGAACATCTCACCGGTGCGGCCGAAGCCGGTGGCGATCTCGTCGAAGATCAGCAGCACGTCGTGGCGGCGACACATCTCACGAAGGTCGGTCAGGTAGCGCGGGTCGTGGAAGCGCATCCCGCCCGCGCCCTGCACGATGGGTTCGACGATCACCGCGGCCAGCTCCGCGGCGTGTTCGGCCAGCCGCTTCTCGAACGCCTCGCTGTAGCCGGGGTCGTAGCTCGACGGCACCTGCGGGGCGAACACCTGCGGGGTGAGCACATCGGTCCACAGCTCGTGCATGCCCCCGTCGGGGTCGCACACGCTCATCGGCGTGAAGGTGTCGCCGTGGTAGCCGCCCCGCCACGTCATCAGCCGGTGCTTGGCGCCGCGGCCGAGGCTGCGCCAGTACTGCAGCGCCATTTTCACCGCAACCTCCACCGACACCGAGCCGGAGTCGCTGAAGAACACGGTCTCGAGGCCCTCGGGGGTGAGCTGGACCAACCGCTCGGCAAGGCGTGCGGCCGGTTCGTGGGTCAGCCCACCGAACATGACGTGGTTCATGGTGGCCAGCTGCCGGGTGATCGCCGCATCCAGCGCGGGATGGCCGTGCCCGTGGATGGCGGTCCACCACGAGGCCATCGCGTCGAGGACGTCGACGTCGCGGCCGTCGTGCTGCAACGTCAGATAGGCGCCGTGGGCGCCGACGGCGACGACGGGAGCTTGCGCGCCCGCACCGATCGTGCTGTAGGGATGCCAAATGTGCGCGGCGTCAATCCTGCTGATCTCGGCAGGCGTCATTTCCGGCACCTTCGGTAGATTATCGGGCGACCATGATGACCCTCGCCCCTCCCCGGCCGGCACCCGTCACCGGCCCGGGACAATCCCCGCGCGCCACCACGACCACGACCAGCGCGCGCGCCTCGGGGTTCTACCGCCACGACCTTGACGGGCTACGCGGAATCGCCATCCTTCTCGTCGCGGTCTTTCACGTGTGGTTCGGCCGGGTGTCCGGCGGTGTGGACGTCTTCCTGGCGTTGTCGGGGTTCTTCTTCGGCGGGCGACTGCTGCGCACGGCGATGACGCCGGGCGCGTCGCTGTCGCCGGTGCCCGAGGTGACGCGGCTGGTGCGGCGGTTGTTGCCCGCGTTGGTGGTGGTGCTTGCGGGCGCGGCGGTGCTGACGATCCTCATCCAGCCCGAAACCCGGTGGGAGGCGTTCGCCGATCAGAGCCTGGCCAGCCTCGGCTATTTCCAGAACTGGGAACTGGCCAACAGCGCGGCGGACTATCTGCGCGCCGGGGAGTCCGTCAGCCCGCTGCAGCACATCTGGTCGATGTCGGTGCAGGGTCAGTTCTACATCGCGTTTCTGATCCTGATCTTCGGGTTCGCCTACCTGTTCCGTGGGGTCCTCGGCAGGCACATGCGGGTCGCGTTCGTCGCGCTGCTGACCGCGGTGACCGTGGCGTCGTTCGGGTACGCGATCATCGCCCACAACGCCGACCAGTCGGCGGCCTACTACAACAGCTTCGCGCGGGCGTGGGAGTTGCTGCTGGGTGCGCTCGTCGGCGCGCTGGTGCCCTATGTCCGCTGGCCGATGTGGCTGCGCACGACGGTGGCTGTGGCGGCCCTGTGCGCGATCCTGTCCTGCGGCGCGCTGATCGACGGCGTCAACGAGTTCCCCGGGCCGTTGGCGCTGGTGCCGGTCGGCGCGACGATGCTGCTCATCCTGTCGGCGGCCAATCGGGTCGCCGATCCGCAAACATCGGGCCGCATGCCAGTGCCCAACCGGTTGTTGGCCACCGCACCGTTCGTGTGGCTGGGCTCCATCGCGTATTCGCTGTACCTGTGGCACTGGCCGCTGCTGATCTTCTGGCTGGCCTACACCGGCCACAGCAGCGCCGGCGTCCTCGAGGGCGCGGCCGTGCTGGTCGTCTCGGTCGTGCTGGCATGGTTGACCACCAAATACGTGGAGAACCCGCTGCGCTACCGGGCCCAGGCCACGACGGCGCCCGTTGTGCCGCTGAGGATCCGGCTGCGCAGGCCGACGATGGTGCTCGGTTCGGTGGTCGCGCTGCTGGGGGTGGCGTTGACGGCCACGTCGTTCACGTGGCGCGAGCACATCGTCGTCCAACGCGCCAGTGGTAAGGAGCTCGCCGGTCTGTCTTCGCGCGACTACCCCGGCGCCCGCGCGCTGGTCGAGAAGGTCCGGGTGCCCAAGCTGCCGATGCGACCCACGGTGCTGGAGGCCAAGAGGGACATTCCGCAGACCACCAACGACGGCTGCATCAGCGATTTCGACAGCGTCGACATCATCAACTGCACGTACGGCGACAAGGACGCCATCCGCACCGTCGCGCTGGCCGGCGGTTCGCACGCCGAGCACTGGATCACCGCCCTGGATCTGCTCGGCCGGCTGCACAACTTCAAGGTCGTCACCTATCTGAAGATGGGTTGTCCGTTGAGCACCCAGACGATGCCGCGGGTGATGGGCAACAACCGGCCGTACCCGGAATGTCGTCAGTGGAACGATCGGGTGCTGCCCCAGCTCATCGCCGACCGTCCCGACTTCGTGTTCACCACCTCCACCCGTCCGTGGAACATCAAACCCGGCGACGTGATGCCGAGCTTCTACCTCGGGGTCTGGGAGGCGTTCGCGGACAACGGCATTCCGGTGCTAGCCATGCGTGACACCCCGTGGCTGGTGCGCGACGACGGCAAACCGTATCTGGCCGCGGACTGCCTGGCCGACGGCGGCACCGCGGTGTCCTGCGGAATGAAGCGATCCGCCGTGCTGAGTTCGCGCAACCCGACGCTCAACTACCTCACACGGTTCCCGAATCTGCGCCCGCTCGACATGAGCGATGCGGTGTGCCGCAGGGACGTGTGCCGTGTGGTGGAAGGCAACGTGCTCGTCTACCACGACGCCCACCACTTCACCACGACCTACATGCGGACCATGACCGCCGAACTGGGCCGCCAGATGGGCGCCGCCACAGGTTGGTGGGTTGACTGATGTCCTCCGGACCCGCACCGGTATCCACCGTCTGGCCCGGTACGCCGTACCCCTTGGGCGCCACCTACGACGGGGCGGGCACGAACTTCTCGCTGTTCTCTGAGGTCGCCGACAAGGTCGAGCTGTGCCTGATCGCGAGGGACGGCACCGAGCAGCGGATCGGCCTCGACGAGGTCGACGGCTACGTGTGGCACTGCTATCTGCCGACCGTCACCCCGAGCCAGCGCTACGGCTACCGCGTCCACGGACCGTGGGATCCCGCCGCCGGGCACCGCTGCGACCCCAGCAAGCTGCTGCTCGACCCGTACGGCAAGTCCTTCCACGGCAACTTCACGTTCTCCCAGGCGCTGTACTCCTATGACCTGAACGCCGAAGACCCCGCGTCGGGCGGCGTGCCACCCATGGTCGATTCGCTGGGCCACACCATGACCAGCGTGGTGATCAACCCGTACTTCGACTGGGCCTCGGACCGGGCGCCGCGTACCCCCTACCACGAGACGGTGATCTACGAGGCGCACGTCAAGGGCATGACGCAGACCCACCCCGGCATTCCCGAGGACCTGCGCGGCACCTACGCCGGGATGGCGCATCCGGTGATCATCGAGCACCTTCAGTCGCTGAACGTCACCGCGATCGAGTTGATGCCGGTGCACCAGTTCCTCCACGATCACCGGCTGATCGATCTGGGGCTGCGAAACTACTGGGGCTACAACACCTTCGGCTTCTTCGCCCCGCACTACGAGTACGCCGCCAACAAGCAGGCCGGCGGTGCGGTCGCCGAGTTCAAGGCCATGGTCCGGGCGTTCCACGAAGCCGGCATCGAGGTCATCCTCGACGTGGTCTACAACCACACGGCCGAGGGCAACCATCTTGGGCCCACGCTCAACTTCCGCGGCATCGACAACGCCGCCTACTACCGGCTGCTCGACGAGGACAAGCGCTACTACAAGGACTTCACCGGCACCGGCAACAGCCTCAACGCCCGTCACCCCCACACGCTGCAGCTGATCATGGACTCGCTGCGCTACTGGGTGCTGGAGATGCATGTCGACGGCTTCCGGTTCGACCTGGCGGCCACCCTCGCTCGCGAGTTCTACGACGTCGACCGGCTCAGCGCGTTCTTCGATTTGGTGCAGCAGGACCCGGTGGTCAGCCAGGTCAAGCT
Organism: Mycolicibacterium pulveris; assembly: GCF_010725725.1. Lineage (NCBI taxonomy): Bacteria > Bacillati > Actinomycetota > Actinomycetes > Mycobacteriales > Mycobacteriaceae > Mycobacterium > Mycolicibacterium pulveris. Next base: position 5,154,464 of record NZ_AP022599.1, read on the forward strand.
GATCGCCGAACCCTGGGACGTCGGCGAGGGCGGCTACCAGGTGGGCAACTTCCCAGGTTTGTGGACCGAGTGGAACGGGAAGTATCGCGACACTGTGCGTGACTACTGGCGGGGCGAGCCCGCAACCCTCGGTGAATTCGCCTCGCGGCTGACCGGATCCTCGGACCTCTACGAGGCGACCGGCCGGCGGCCCAGCGCGAGCATCAACTTCGTCACCTGCCACGACGGGTTCACGCTCGCCGACCTGGTGTCCTACAACGAAAAGCACAACGAGGCCAACGGCGAGGACAACCGCGACGGCGAGAGCCACAACCGGTCATGGAACTGCGGCGTGGAGGGCCCGACCGGCGATCCCGGCATCCTGGCGTTGCGGGCCAGACAGATGCGCAACATCATGGGCACGCTGATGGTGTCGCAGGGCACGCCGATGATCAGCCACGGCGACGAGATCGGCCGTACCCAACTCGGCAACAACAACGTCTACTGCCAGGACTCCGAGCTCTCCTGGATGGACTGGTCGCTGTGCGAACGAAACGCCGACCTGCTGGAGTTCACCCGCAAGGTCACGCAGTTGCGCACCGATCATCCGGTGTTTCGCAGGCGGCGGTTCTTCGAAGGCAAACCGATTCGCACCGGCGACCAGATCCGTGACATCGCCTGGCTCACGCCCGCGGGCGAGGAGATGACGCCGGAAGACTGGGAGCACGGCCTGGGCAAGTGCGTTGCGGTGTTCCTCAACGGTGACGCGATCACGACGCCCAACGCCCGCGGCGAACGCGTCATCGACGATTCGTTCCTGCTGTGTTTCAACGCCCATGACCAGCCACAGGACTTCATCACCCCGGCGGGGGACTACGCCGCGCAGTGGACCGCCGCGCTGGACACCGCGCACCCGACCGGCGCCAGCGACCTGGTTGTGCCGGCCGGCGACAAGGTCACACTGCAGGCGCGGTCCCTGCTGGTGATGCGTAAGACCGCGTAGCGTATGCCTTCCCGTGTCCTTTCGACGTACCGGCTGCAAATGCGCGGCGACTGCTTCACCTTCGCCGACGCCGAAAAACAGCTGGATTACCTTGCGGCGCTGGGTGTCTCCCATCTGTACCTGTCGCCGATCCTGACGGCCGCGGAAGGGTCGACGCACGGCTACGACGTCACCGACCCGACGACGGTGTCTGCGGCGCTCGGTGGGCCCGACGGCCTGGCGCGGCTGGCGGCGGCAGCTCGCGCCCGCGGCATGGGGCTGATCGTTGATATCGTGCCCAACCATGTCGGGGTCGAGCGGCCCGAGCAGAACCCGTGGTGGTGGGACGTGCTCAAGCACGGTCGCGAGTCGGCGTACAGCGCGTTCTTCGATATCGACTGGGATCTCGCCGACGGCCGGATCGTGCTCCCGGTGCTGGGTTCCGATGACGACGTCGCCGATCTGGTGGTCGACGGCGACCGGCTGCGGCTGGGCGATCTGGTGTATCCGATAGCGGAAGGCACCGCTGACGGTACGGGCGCGGAAGTTCATGAGCGCCAGCACTATCGACTCATCGGCTGGCGCAACGGTGTCTGCGGGTATCGCCGGTTCTTTTCGATCACCTCGCTGGCCGGGCTCCGCCAGGAGGACCGCGCGGTGTTCGACGCCACCCACGTGGAGGTGAAGCGCTGGTTCGAGGAGGGTCTGGTCGACGGTGTCCGCATCGACCATCCCGACGGGTTGTCGAGCCCCGCGGGGTACCTGGCCTGGCTGCGTGAGCTCACCGGGCCCGACGCGTGGATCGTCATCGAGAAGATCCTGGCCGCCGACGAGCCGCTGGAGCCGACGCTGCCGGTCGCGGGCACCACCGGTTACGACGCGATGCGCGAGATCGGCGGGGTGTTCATCGATCCCAGCGGCGAGGAGGCGTTGACCAACCTGTTCGACTCCACCGGCGTGCCGCACAGCTCGATGCCGGACCTCGCGCGAATCCTCAAGGCCGAAGCAGTGACCGAGATCCTGGCCAGCGAGCTGGCCCGGTTGCGTCGCGTCATCGCGGCGGCCGCAGGCGCCGACCACGACGACCTGCCCGCGGCGGTCGCGGCGCTGCTCAGCCGCATCGGCGTCTACCGGTCCGACTACCGGTCGTTGGCGGGCGTGCTGCCAAGCGCGTTCGCCGAGACCGGAGCCGCGTATCCGCATCTGGCGGCCCCGCTCGCACTCATCGCCGCCGCGTTGGCCGTCAGCACCGAAGCCGAGGTCCGGTTACAGCAGCTGTGCGGTGCGGCGACCGCCAAGTCGATGGAGGACTGCCTGTTCTACCGCGACGCCCGCCTGGTCTCGCTCAACGAAGTCGGCTCCGAACCGCACCACTTCGGGGTCGGCGTCGCAGAGTTTCATCAGCGGGCCGCGGTGCGCGCCCGGATGTGGCCGGCCACGATGGTCTCGTTGACCACCCACGACACCAAGCGCGGCGAGGACGTGCGCGCACGAATCGGCGTCCTGTCCCAGGTGCCGTCGCTGTGGGCGGAACTGGTCGGCAAGTGGACGGTGAACACACCGCCGCCGGACGCACGCACCGGTCTCTTCCTGTGGCAGAACCTCTTGGGTGTCTGGCCCGCCGACGGCCGGATCGGCGACGGCCTGCGGCAGCGGATACACGCCTACGCCGAGAAGGCGATCCGCGAAGCCGCGGTGCACACCACCTGGAACGACCCGCACGAGGACTTCGAGTCCGCGGTGCACACCTGGCTCGATGCCGTGTTCGACGGGCCGGTCGCGGCCGAGATGACCTCGCTGGTGGCCCGCCTCGACATGCACGCCCGCAGCGACGCGCTGGGCCAGAAACTGATCGCCCTCACCGCCCCGGGCATCCCCGACGTCTATCAGGGCACCGAACTGTGGGAGGACAGCCTCGTCGATCCCGACAACCGCCGACCCGTCGACTACGCGGCACGCCGAGATGCGCTGGACGCCAATCGACATCCGAAACTGCGGGTGGTCTCTGCGGCGCTGGCGGTCCGGCGGGACCGGCCGGGCACCTTCACCGGGGGCGGCTACACCCCGATGCTCGCCGACGGTCCCGCCGCCGATCACCTGCTGGCGTTCGCACGCGGCGACGATGTGCTGACCGCGGTCACCCGCCACACCGTGCGGCTGTCCGAAACCGGTTGGGCCGATACGTCTCTGACCCTGCCGGCGGGAACGTGGACCGACCGGCTCACCGGCGCCGACCACGCAGGCACGGTGCTGGCCGCCGAATTGTTCGCCGACCTGCCGGCGGCGCTGCTGGAGCGAGCCGATGGTTGAGTTCGCCGTGTGGGCCCCGATACCCGAACGGGTCCGCCTCGACGTCGACGGCGCCCGCCACACCATGGACCGCTGCGAGGACGGCTGGTGGCGCGCCCAGGTGAGCGCACGACCGGAGGCACGTTACGGGTTCGTCCTCGACGACGACACGGTGCTGCCCGATCCGCGCTCGCCCCGCCAACCCGACGGAGTCCATGACCGCTCGCAGCTGTGGACACCGGACCCGGATGCCTGGTCCGACGCCGGCTGGGCCGGCCGCTCGATCGAGGGCACGGTGATCTACGAACTGCACGTAGGCACCTTCACCCCGCAGGGCACGTTCGACGCTGTGATCGAGAAGCTGGACTATCTGGTCGATCTGGGCGTCGACTTCGTCGAGCTGATGCCGGTGAACGCGTTCGGCGGAACCCACGGCTGGGGCTACGACGGCGTGCTGTGGTACGCGGTGCACGAACCGTACGGCGGGCCTGACGGGCTGGTCCGTCTCATCGACGCCTGCCACGCGCGCGGGCTGGGTGTGCTCATCGACGCCGTCTTCAACCACCTCGGCCCGTCGGGCAATTACCTGCCGCGCTTCGGTCCCTATCTGTCCTCGGGCAGCAATCCGTGGGGCGAGTCGATCAACATCTCCGGTCCCGACGCCGACGAGGTGCGCCGCTACATCCTCGACTGCGCGCTGCGCTGGATGCGTGACTTCCACGCCGACGGGCTGCGCCTGGATGCCGTGCACGCGCTGGTGGACACCACCGCCATCCACATCCTCGAGGAGCTGTCGACCGAAACCGACGCGCTGGCCGAAGAATTGGGCCGCCCACTGTCGCTGATCGCCGAGAGCGACCTCAACGATCCGCGGCTGATCACGCCGCGCGACCGCGGTGGCTACGGGATGACGGCGCAGTGGGACGACGACATCCACCATGCCATCCACGCCGCGGTGTCGGGCGAACGCCAAGGCTATTACGGCGATTTCGGCACGCTGGAAGTGTTGGCCACCACACTCAAGAACGGCTACTTTCACGCAGGCACCTACTCGTCGTTCCGGCACCGTCGACACGGGCGGCCGCTGGACACGTCGTCCATCCCCGCCACCCGGCTGCTGGCCTACACGCTGACGCATGACCAGGTCGGCAACCGCGCGGTCGGTGACCGGCCGTCGCAGAACCTCACGTTCGGCCAGCTCGCCGTGAAGGCGGCGCTGGCGCTCGCATCCCCTTACACCGCAATGATGTTCATGGGCGAGGAATGGGGTTCGTCGTCGCCGTTTCAGTTCTTCAGCTCCCACCCGGAGCCCGAACTGGCCAGGGCCACCGCCGAGGGCCGCAAACGGGAGTTCGCCGAGCACGGCTGGGACGCCGACGAGATCCCCGACCCGCAGGACCCCGAGACGTTCCTGCGCTCCAAACTGAAGTGGGACGAGGTCGACGACGAGAACCACGGCCGGCTGCGTCGGCTTTACCAGCAGCTGATCGCGTTGCGGAACAAGCACTCCGAGTTCGCCGACCCGTGGCTTGACCATCTGCGAATCGAGTACGACGAGGACCGGCGCTGGCTGGTGATGCACCGTGGCGCGTTCGCGGTCGCGTGCAATCTCGGCACCGGTCCCGTCGACGTGCCGGTCACCGGCGAGCTCGTGCTTGCGTGGGACGAGCCCACGGTCGGCGCGAAAAGCACCCGGCTACCCGGACATTCGTTCGCGATCGTCAACAAGGCGACCGTGGGCGCGGACTAGAGCAAGTAGCGGTAGGCCGGTGACCCGGGCTCCAGGGGCTCGACGTGGATGTCGGAGGTCTTCATCCGCTCCAGCAGCCCCTCGAGATCGGCCGCAGAACCGAGCTCGATGCCGACGAGGGCCTCTCCGGTGTCGCGGTTGTTGCGTTTGACGTACTCGAACAGCGTGATGTCGTCGTTAGGTCCGAGCACGGTGTCGAGGAACCGGCGCAACGCCCCGGGCTCCTGCGGGAAGTCGACGAGGAAGTAATGCTTGAGACCGAGGTGCACCAGGGAGCGTTCGAGGACCTCGTTGTAGCGCGAGACGTCATTGTTGCCACCCGAGATCAGGCAGACCACGATCGATCCCGGTTCGATGTCGGTCTCCATCAGCGCCGCCACCGACAGCGCGCCTGCGGGCTCGGCGATGATGCCCTCGTTCTGATAGAGGTCGAGCATCGCGGTGCAGACCGCGCCCTCGTCGACGGTGGTCATCGACACCATGTCACCCGCGGCCGCCAGCGCCGCATACGTCAGCTTGCCCGCCCGGTTCACCGCCGCGCCGTCGACGAACTGATCGACGTGCTCGAGGGTCACCGGTTCGCCGGCCGCCAGCGCGGCGATCATCGCCGCGGCGCCGGCCGGTTCGACCCCCAGCACCGCGGTGTTCGACGTGCGTTCGGCCAGATACGTCGTGATACCGGCGATACAGCCGCCGCCGCCGACCGGCACGATCACCGTGTCGGGTTCGTCGTCGAGCTGCTCGAGGATCTCGGCGGCGATGGTGCCCTGGCCGGCCATCGTGCGCGGGTCGTCGTAGGGCGGAACGAGCGTCGCCCCCGTCCGCGCGACGTCGTCGAGGGCCGCGGCCGCCGCGTCGTCGTAGGTCTTGCCGCCCGCGATCAACTCGATGTACTCGCGCCCGTGATAGCGGATGCGGTCCCGCTTCTGCTTGGGCGTCTTGGCCGGGATGTACACCCGGCCGCGGATGCCCATCGAGCGACACGCCATCGCGAAACCCTGGGCGTGGTTGCCCGCCGAGGAGCACACCACACCGGCGGCGATCTCGTCGGGCCCGAGTTGCATCAGCAGGTTGTGCGCGCCGCGCAGCTTGTAGGACCGCACCGGCTGCTGGTCCTCGCGCTTGAGGTAGACGTGGGCGCCCGTGGCCTCCGAGAGCCGCTCGCTGAACTGCAGCGGGCTGCGCAACACCACCCCGGAAATTCGCTGAGCAGCCTCGTCGATGTCGGCCGCGGAGATCGGCGACGTACGAGTGGTCTGGCTCAGTTCAACGGTCACCGCACAATGGTGCCACCAACCTGCGGTTATCAGCTAATCGGGGTCAGTACGAAGACCGGGATCACACGATCGGTCTTCTCCTGGTATTCGGCGTAGTCGGGCCAGGCCTGCACCGCGCGCCCCCACCAGAGCGCCTTCTCGTCGCCGACGACCTCACGCGCCTCGTAATCCCTGGTGACGGCGCCGTCCTGCAGCTGCACCCGCGGATGCGCCTTGACGTTGTGGTACCAGACCGGGTGCTTGGGCGCGCCGCCCAGCGACGCCACTATCGCGTACTCGCCGTCGTGTTCCACCCTCATCAGCGGCGTCTTGCGGATCTTTCCGGTCTTTGCTCCGAGCGTGGTCAACAGCACCAGCGGCTTACCCTTCAACTGAACCCCCTCGGTGCTGCCCGACGTCATGATCTCGTCGGCGTGTTCGCGCACCCAGTCCCACGGGCTCGGTTCATAATCTCCGGAAAGAGGCATGTCACCAGCTTAGGGCCCGCCGAAAATCCCCCGCCCTGACTCAGTGTTTCGGCTAGCCGAAATTTAGGTTGCGAGCTATCGTGGACGCATGACCGTGCATGACGAAGTGAGCATCGCCGGCGTTCCCTGGCCGGTGTACAAGGTGCTGTCCGTCGTGATCGGTCTGGTGGTGTTGGGAATCGTGGCGATCGCGACGACGACGGCGGCGCCTGCCGTGCTCGCCGGGGCAGCCGCAGCCACCGTGACCTGGGTGGTCCTGCGCCCGTTCCAGCGCGCGGGTTAGCTTTCACCTTCCACCAGTCGGCGCAGCGTCGCGAGATCGGCGGCGACCGCGTCGGCGTCGGCCGCGAACTGCTCGTCGGTCATCCCCGGCTGCCGCCGCAGCGTGAACACCACCTCGCAACCGGTCTCGTCGACCCCGCCCGGCACCACCCGCAACGGGTTGTAGACCGCCTGCCCGGACGGCAACCGCACCACGTGATCGAGGACCCCGAACTCGTTGGGTGGGGAGAACTCGACCGTCACCTGCCCCATCGGTGAGTCGGCCACCCACCCGTCGGCAGTGCGGCGCAACCCGCCCTCGGCCAGCCCGGCGGCCCACCGCGGCCAGGTCTGCGGGTCGGCGGCGAACTCGTAGACCGCTTCGGCCGGGGCGTTGACCCACACGCTGATGTGTCGTGACTGCATGGCGTGCCCGTGGCGCATCAGCCGCCGAGGCAACCGGGGCCGAGCAACGCCTTGAGGTCCCCCATCAACGCCGACGACGGCGTGACCCGCAACGACGAATCCAGTTCCAGCGTGGTGATCCGCTCACCGCTGATCAGCCGCAGATGGACCTGCGACGTGCCCGGGTGGCGGACCAGGACCTGTTTGAGCGCGGTGACCTTGTCGACCGTGCACTGCCGCGTCGGCAGGCTGACCGCCAGGGGCCGGTCCAAAACGGCGTTCGAGAAATCCGGCACCACCAACTCGTTGGCGATCAGCGCGATCCTGTCGTCGCGGATGGCCACCTTGGCGCCGACCAGCACGACGGCGTCGTCGGCGATCTCCGCACCGAACGTGGAGTAGGTCTGCGGGAAGAACAACACCTCGATGCCGCCGGTGAGATCCTCCAACTGCGCTGAGGCCCAAGGTAACCCGTTCTTGTTGACCCTGCGATTCACCGAAGCGAGGATGCCGCCGACCCGCACCTGGGTGTCGTTGGCGACGTCACCGTCGAGGATGGCGGGGATCGGTGTGTCGACCTGGGCGGCCAGCAGATGCGCGATGCCGTCGAGCGGATGCCCCGACACATACAGGCCGAGCATCTCGCGTTCGAGCGCCAGCTTGTGCTTGTCCTCCCACTCCTCGTCGGGCACCTTGATCGTGAACACCGCGTCCGTCGCCGTGTCGGCGCCGCCGAACAGATCGAACTGGCCCATCGCCTCGGCCTTCTTGGTACCCAGCACCGATTCCACGGCGTCGGTGTGCACCAGGAACAGGCCCTTGCGCGGATGGCCGAGCGAGTCGAAGGCCCCCGCCTTGATCAGCGACTCGGTGACCTTCTTGGTGCACGCCGCGATGTCGATCTTGTTCAGGTAGTCGGAGAAGTCGACGAACTTGCCCTTGGCGGTACGCGTATTGATAAGCGACGCAACAACGTTCGCGCCGACATTACGCACAGCGCCCAAGCCGTAGCGGATGTCCTCACCGACCGAGGCGAAGTTCACCGCGGACTCGTTGACGTCGGGCGGCAGCACCGTGATGCCCAGCTTGCGGCAGTCGGCGAGGTACACCGCGGCCTTGTCCTTGTCGTCGCCCACCGACGTCAACAGACCGGCCATGTACTCGGCGGGATAGTTGGCCTTCAGGTACGCCGTCCAGTACGACACCAGCCCGTAGCCGGCGGCGTGTGACTTGTTGAACGCGTAGTCGGCGAACGGCAGCACGGTGTCCCACAACGCCTTGATCGCGGCCGCGGAGAACCCGTTGGCCTTCATCCCCTCCGAGAAGCCCTCGTACTCCTTGTCGAGCACCTCACGCTTCTTCTTGCCCATCGCCTTGCGCAGAATGTCTGCTCGTGCCAGCGAGTAGCCGGCCACCTTCTGCGCGATGCGCATGATCTGCTCTTGGTAGACGATCAGGCCGTAGGTCTCGGCGAGAATGTCGCGCAGCGGTTCCTCGAGTTCGGGATGAATCGGTTTGATCGCCTGCTTGCCGTTCTTGCGGTCGGCGTAGTCGTTGTGGGCGTTCATGCCCATCGGGCCCGGCCGGTACAGCGCCAGCACGGCGACGATGTCGTCGAAACCCGTCGGCTGCATGCGCCGCAGCAGGTCCCGCATCGGGCCGCCGTCGAGCTGGAAAACGCCCAGGGTGTCCCCGCGTCCCAGCAGCTCATAGGTGGCGGGGTCGTTGAGCGGCACCGAATCCAGATCGAGGTCAACACCCCTGTTGGCCTTGATGTTCTCCAGCGCGTCGCCGATGATCGTCAGGTTGCGCAGGCCCAGGAAGTCCATCTTCAGCAGGCCGATGGCCTCGCACGACGGATAGTCCCAGCCGGTGATGATCGCCCCGTCCTGCGGCCGTTTCCACAGCGGGATGGCCTCGGTCAGCGGCTCGCTGCTCATGATCACCGCGCAGGCGTGCACACCCGCGTTACGGATCAACCCCTCCAGGCCGCGCGCGGTCTCGTAGATGGTGCGCACATCGGGGTCGGTGTCGATCAGGCCGCGGACCTCGGCGGCCTCCTTGTACCGCTCGTGGTTCGGGTCGGTGATCCCCGACAGCGGGATGTCCTTGGCCATGATCGGCGGCGGCAACGCCTTGGTGATCCGATCGGCGATCGCGAAGCCCGGCTGGCCGTAGTGCACGCGGGCGGCATCCTTCAGCGCGGCTTTGGTTTTGATGGTGCCGAACGTGATGACCTGAGCGACGCGGTCATGGCCCCACTTGTCGGCGGCGTAGCGCACCATCTCGCCGCGGCGCCGGTCGTCGAAGTCGATGTCGATGTCGGGCATCGACTCGCGTTCGGGGTTGAGGAACCGCTCGAAGAGCAGGCCGTGCTCGATCGGGTCGATGTCGGTGATGCGCAGTGCGTAGGCCACCAACGATCCGGCCGCCGATCCCCGGCCGGGCCCGACGCGGATGTCGACCGAGCGGGCATAGTTCACCAGGTCGGCCACGATCAGGAAGTACGACGGAAAGCCCTTCGCGCAGATGACGTCGATCTCGTAAGCGGCCCGGTCGACGTACTGGTGCGGCACGCCCGCGGGGAAGCGGCGCGCCAACCCGGCGTCGACCTCGTGACGCAGCCACGACGCCTGGTTGTGGCCTTCCGGGACCGGGAACGTCGGCATCCGGTCCCGCGGTTGCCACACCTCGGCGTAGGACGAGACCCGTTCGGCGATCAGCAAAGTCGCGTCGCAGGCGCCGGGAAGCTGGTCGTCCCACAGGGCGCGCATCTCGGCCGCGGACTTGAGAAAATAGCCATCCCCGTCGAACTTGAACCGGTTGGGATCCGACAGCGTCTTGCCGGTCTGTACGCACAACAGCGCCTCGTGGTTCTGGGCGGCGTCACGGGTCACGTAGTGGCAGTCGTTGGTGACCAGCGGCGGGATCCCGAGCTTGCGGCCGATCTCCAGCAGGCCTTCGCGCACCCGCCGCTCGATGTCCAGGCCGTGGTCCATCAGCTCGAGGAAGTAGTTGTCCGGCCCGAAGATCTCCCGCCACTTGGCGGCCGCTTCCAGCGCCTCGCGGTCGTGGCCGAGCCGCAACCGGGTCTGCACCTCCCCGGATGGACAACCGGTGGTGGCGATGATGCCCGCCGCGTGTTCGGCGATGATCTCGGCGTCCATCCGCGACCACTTGCCCAACTGGCCCTCGAAGGACGCCAGCGACGACAGCTTGAACAGGTTGCGCAGCCCGGTCGCGTTCTCGGCGACCATGGTCATGTGGGTGTAGGCGCCGCTGCCCGAAACGTCGTCGCCCTTCTGGCTCGGATCTCCCCACAGGACCCGTTTGGTGTCAAACCTCGACGCCGGGGCGATGTAGGCCTCGACACCGATGATCGGCTTGATCCCGACCTCGGTGGCCGTGTTGTAAAACTCGCTGGCGCCGAACATGTTTCCGTGGTCGGTCATGCCGACCGCGGGCATCTCGAGCCGCTGCGCCTCGGCCAGCAGCGGGGTGATCTTCGCGGCGCCGTCCAGCATCGAGTACTCGGTGTGGTTGTGAAGGTGCACGAAGGACCGCGACGACGAACCGCTCATAGGCAGGCCAGTCTATGACCGCCCGCCGACACTTCCCGGCGTGTCGCGCTGCGTGTCTTCAGACCCTCGGCCGATCCCCTAGTTCATCTCGGCGCCCGGCCACCCACAGGCCGGGCCGACGGTGAGCGGACGCGTCCGGGACGCATCATCCAGCAATCCACCGACCAGCAGCAGATGCAGTTGCTTGGCAATTTTCTGGGTCTCGTCCGGCCGGTGCGCGAAACTGGCAAAGAATCCCATTCCCCAACACATCGCCGACAGCATGTCGGCGACCGCGTCCGCGTCGATGTCGTCGGGGATCTCGCCTCGGCGGATCCCGTCGTCGACCAGCCACCGGTAGAACCCGTCCACCGCATCGGCGACGGGCGAGTTGGCACCGCGCAGGGTGGGGTTTCGGTGCTGCTCGAGCCGCGACGCGACGATGAACCGGGTGACCGACCCGTCGGAGGTATCGCGCCTGCTCGCGGCGGACACGAACGCCGCGAGCTGTTTCAGCAGGCTCTGCTCCCGCTTGGCGGCGTCGATGCACTCGACGATCACCGCGTGCGCCTCGCGGGTCAGCTCGTCGTAGATCTGCTCTTTGGTTTCGAAGTAGTAGTGCATCGTCGGGCGGCTGAACCCGGCCCGCTGGGCGATCGCCTGAAAGGTCGCCGCTTCGTAGCCCCGTTCGTTGATCACGTGGCGGGCCGCGCGCAGGATGCTCGCGCGCGTCTCGGCAGAATCGGTACCGGTCGGTCGTCCACGTCCACGTCCGCCTGCTGCCGGCCGGCTCCGACAATCCACGAGCAAACGCTATGGCATTGCTGGATCAAGGTCAACAGCAACGACCTTTCGGGCCGGTTACAAGTTAGCTGCATCGGCGGTCAGCGCGGGTAGCCGACGATCGGCACGGGCGCGTCGCATGGCATCGACGCTGAACACCACCAGCGCCGCCCAGATGAGCGCGAAACCCAGCCAGCGCGCCGGGGGCATCGGTTCGTCCCCGATGGCCACACCCCAGGCCATCTGCAGCGCCGGGTTCAGGTAGAACAGCACCCCGAGCGTCACCAGGGGCAGCCGCTGCGCGGCGGCGGCGAAGAGCAACAACGGAATTGCCGTCACCGGCCCGGCCAGCAACAGCAGCGTCGCCTGGCCGGGTCCGTGGTTCACGAAGTGCGCTTGACCGGCGATCTGCAACCAGGCCAGATAGCCGACCGCCACCGGCAGGCCCCACAGCGTTTCCACCGTCACGCTCACCCGGGGATCGGCGTCGACCACCTTCTTGATCAGGCCGTACAGGCCGAACGACACGGCGAGCACCAACGCGATGTACGGCGGCTCGCCGACCTCCGCGGTCAGGATGCCCACCGCGACGACCGCCAGGCTCAGCGCGACGAGTTGCCACGCGCCCAGTCGCTCGCGAAAGATCACCACCCCCAGCGCCACGCTGATCAGCGGGTTGATGAAGTACCCGAGGGCGGCGTCCACCACGTGCTCGTTGGTGACGGCCCAGATGTAGGTGCCCCAGTTGATCCCGATGAACGCCGCGGCCGCCAGCAGCTGCAACCAGGTGCGTGCGCTGAGCCGGCGCAGGTCACCGAGGCGGTGGGCGACCGCGAGGACCACCAGCAGGAACACCGCGCTCCACACGAAGCGGTGCGCCAGCACCTCGGTGGCGGTGGCGGGCAGCAGCAACAGGAAGAACCCCGGGCACAGCCCCCACCACACGTAGGCGCCGACCCCGAACAGCAGCCCGGACCGGCGGGGCTGGGTCACAGCTCGTGGTTGCGCAGTACGTCGAGGGCGTGCTGCAGATCGGCGGGGTACGGGCTGGTGATCTCCACCCGCCGGCCGTCGGCGGGATGCGCGAAGGCCAACGACCGCGCGTGCAGCCACTGACGCGTCAGGTCAAGCCGTTTCGCCAGGGTGGGGTCCGCGCCGTAGGTCAGATCGCCCACACACGGGTGGTGCAGCGCCGCGAAGTGCACGCGGATCTGGTGGGTGCGCCCGGTTTCCAGCTCGACGTCGAGCAGGCTGGCGGCCTGGTGCGCCTCGAGGGTGTCGTAGTGGGTGACGCTGTGCCTGCCGTTTTCGGTGACGGCGAACTTCCAGTCGTGCCCGCGGTGCCGGCCGATCGGTGCGTCGATGGTGCCGCTCGACGGATCCGGATGTCCCTGCACCAGTGCGTGATAACGCTTTTCGACGGTGCGCTGTTTGAACGCCCGCTTCAGCACCGTGTAGGCACGCTCGGACAGGGCCACCACCATGACACCTGACGTGCCGACGTCGAGGCGGTGCACGATGCCCTGCCGCTCGTGGATGCCCGACGTGCTGATGCGAAACCCCGCGGCGGCCAGCCCGCCAAGGACCGTCGGTCCGGTCCATCCGACGGTGGCGTGGGCGGCGACGCCGGGTGGCTTGTCGACGGCGACGATGTCGGCGTCCGAGTACAGGATGGACATGCCGTCGATCTCGACGGGCGTGTTCTCAACCGGCGCAGGCGGTTCCGGTAGCCGCACGTCCAGCCACGCTCCAGCGGTCAGCCTGTCGGACTTGCCGACCGGCGCGCCGTCCAGGGTGATTCCGCCCTCTTCGGCCAGGGCGGCCACCGCCGTCCGCGACAACCCGAGCAGCCGCGCCAGCCCGGCGTCCACCCGCATTCCCGCCAGCCCGTCGGGGACCGGCATCGAGCGGTCGGCCATCAGCCGCCTTCGTCGCCCGCGCGCCGGCGGCCGACGGTGTCGAAGTCGAACCCGAACAGCGACAGCACCACCAGCAGGATGGCCCCGCCCACCACCGACGGGTCGGCCACGTTGAACACCGGCCACCAACCGATCGACAGGAAGTCGACGACATGACCGTGCAGCGGCCCCGGCGAGCGGAAGAACCGGTCGACCAGGTTGCCCATCGCGCCGCCGAGGATCATGCCGAGCCCGACCGCCCACCACGGCGACACCAGCCGCCGGCCCATCCAGATGATGCCGATCACCACCCCGGTGGCGATCAACGTCAGCACCCAGGTGTAACCGGTGGCCATCGAGAACGCCGCCCCGGAGTTGCGCACCAGCGTCCAGGTGATTGTGTCGCCGATGATCGATACCGGTTGACCGGGTGTCAGCAGCTTCACCGCGAGCACCTTGGTGACGATGTCGGTCACCAGCACCACCGCGGCGACGGCCAGCAGCAACCGCAGCCGCCGTTTCGGCGCGGGCTGCGCCGCCTCGCCGTCCGGTGTCACGGCACCCTCGCCCTCGTCGGTCACCGGCGCAGCCTCCGTCTCGCCGCCGGTGCGGCTGGGGGCCGACCCCGAGGTTTCATCAGTCACTCCCCCATCATCCCAAAGTTTCGATGAGGAAGAATTCGGCCCATGGCTCGCCTTGTCGTCGTCACCACCGGCGGCACCATCGCCACCAGTACCGGCGACGACGGCGTCAAGCGCCCGACACGCAGCGGGGTGGAGCTGACCTCGGGTCTCGACGTCGAGGTCGTCGATCTGATGGCCCTCGACAGCTCCCAGTTGACCCCGCCCGATTGGGACCGGATCCGCGCGGCCGTGCCCGGCGATGCCGCCGGTGTGGTGATCACCCACGGCACCGACACCATGGAGGAGACCGCGCTGTGGTTGGAACTCACCTACGACGGCGCGGTGCCCGTGGTCCTGACCGGCGCGCAACGCAGCGCCGATGCTCCCGACGCCGACGGGCCCGCCAACCTTCGTGACGCGCTGACGGTCGCGGCCTGCCCGGCGGCGCGCGGCCTGGGTGTCGCGGTGAGCTTTGCGGGGACCGTCTGGCAGCCGCTGGGCCTGCACAAGGCGGCCACGGGCGGCCCGCAGAGCTTCGACGGCCGGGCCATCGGTGCGGTGGTCGACGGCGCGGTCACCCTGCACTCGCCGAAAGAGCGGCCGTTTCTCGGCGGGCTGTCGGCGGCCGCGGCGCCGCGGGTCGACATCGTCGCGACCTATCCCGGCGGGGATGCGGTGGCGCTGGACGCGTGCGTGGCCGCGGGGGCCCGGGGCGTCGTGGTGGAGGCGCTCGGCGCGGGAAACGCGCCGGCGGCGCTGATCGAGGGGGCCCGACGGCACATCGCTGCGGGCATTGCGGTGGGGGTGTGCACGCGGGTTCCCGGTGCCCGGGTCACCGCCGACTACGGACCCGGCGCCGAGCTCGTCGACGCGGGCGCCGTCGTGGTGCCGCGGCTGCGGGCGCCGCAGGCCAGGGTGCTGTTGATGGCGGCGCTGGCCGCCGAGTGCCGCGTCGCCGATGCGTTCGCCCGGTGGGGCTGATAGAGAGGAACGGTGCCTGTTCGTCGCGTCGCCGTCGCGGCCGGGCTCGTCGGCCTGGGCCTGACCGCGGCTCCGGTCGCGGCGGCCCAGCCGGGGCCCGACGACGACATCCGCGACTACCCCGTGGCGCAAGGCCGCTACAGCACCCCCGACGACTTCTATCACGTGTTCTTCAAGACACCCGACGGCCTGTTCTGCGGCATCGGGCCGAACGGAGGTCCGGTGGGCTGCGACGCCGTGCCGCGGGACGCGCCGCCGGGCACCGACCAGACCGTCGTCAACAGCTGGGCGCCCGCCGAGTACCGCCACTCCGGCGCCCGCACGTTCACCCGTGATGTCGACGTCCTTCCGGTGGGGTACCGGCTGGAGAACTGGGGGGCGACCTGTGCGGTCGAGGACGTGGGCGTGGTGCGCTGTGAGACCTACAACTCGCACGGGTTTCGGCTCTCCGCCGATTACGGCGAGCTCTGGTAGCGGTTGAGTTCCTCGAGGTAGTCCGCCCAGTCCAGGCTGTCGACGGGGTTGGCGCGGGCGATGTCGGCGCAGTTGTCGGAAAAGGTGCGCGCGACGCCGGGACCCGTGCTGCGGGTCTCGAAGCGCACCGTCATCACCCCGTGCCCGGCACCCTGAATCCAGCCGTGGCCGTGCTCGGTGTGTGTCACGTCGTCGCCGATGCGCCAGGCCGGCGGGGTCGCGGCGGCGTCGGTCAGCGTCGGCGGCATCTCGGTATCGGACACCTCTTCGGCGACCAGGTCCAGATCCGGGAACAATGACTCCTGGCGCACTTCCGAAAGACCCGAAAACCCAACTCCGACAAGGCGGATCGGCCCAACCTCGACAGGGTCGAGAAGCAACCGCCGCGCCGTGGCGATCAGCGTGGCCGCGTCGACGGTGGCGTACGGCAGGGTCGCCGAGCGGGTGAGGATGCTCATGTCGGACTTACGCAGTTTGACGGTGACCGTGCGGGCGCCGCGGCCGTCCTTCTCCAGGCGTCTGTGCGCGTGCTCGCCGATCGTGGCGACCGCCTCACGCAACTGATCCAGCGTGATCAGGTCGGTGGGAAAGGTGGACTCGGCGCTGATCTGCTTGGCGGGGGCGTTCTCGGCGACCGGGCGCTCGTCGATGCCCTGAGCGAGGCGGTGTAGCGCTGGCCCGACGGTGGCGCCGAGGATGTTGGCGGCTTCGGCGTCGGTCAGCGCGGCGAAGGCCCCGATGGTCTCGATGCCGAGGCGGTGCAGCTTCTCCTCGGCGACCGGCCCGATGCCCCACAGCCTGCGCACCGGCAGCCCGTGGAGCAGCGCCCGTTCCTCGGCGCGGCGCACGACACGGATGCCGTCCGGCTTGGCGAGATCGGAGGCGATCTTGGCGACCTGCTTGCCCGATCCGGCGCCGACCGAGGCGACCAGCCCCGTCTCGTCGAGCACCCTGGCCTTCAACGCGCGACAGAACTCCTCGACCTCGTCGCCGGAGGCGCCCGCGAGCTCCGCGGGCTCGCCGAACGCCTCGTCGAACGAAAGCTGTTCGAGCACAGGCACCAACGTGCGGACGGTGTCGAACACGCGACGGCTGGCGACCCCGTACACCACGCCGCGCGGCGGCAGCACCACCGCCGAGACGCCGACCAGCCGGCGCGCCTGGTGCATCGGCATCGCGGATCGCGCGCCGAACACCCGCGACTCGTAGCTCGCGCCGGCGACCACGCCCCGGCCGCCGAGCCCGCCCACCAGCACCGGCCGCCCGCGCAACGTGGGGCGGGTCAGCTGCTCGACCGACGCGAAGAACGCGTCCATGTCGAGGTGCAGCACCCAGCGACCGTCCACATCTGAGGATGCTATTGGGCCGTGACATCCTGTCGGGGTGGCTAGGGATGAGGTGGCGATCACCGACGGCACCATCCGGCTCGGCCAGTTCCTCAAGCTCGCCGGGTTGATCGAGTCGGGCGCCGACGCCAAGGCCGTGATCGCGAACGGTTTGGTGAGCGTCAACGGCGAGGTCGAGCACAGACGCGGCAGGAAATTGCAGGTCGGCGACGAGGTGTCGATCGCCGGGCGCACCGCGGTGGTCACCAGCGGCTAGCCCTCTTGCGCCGAAAGCGCACCCACGGTTGTCATCGCGGCGAAAGCACGACCGTGGCTTCACGCTCGCCGACTCGCGCTATGCCTTGGCAATCGCCACCCGCACGCCGTCGCCGATCTCGGCGCCGTCGGCGGGATCGCCGAACTCGAAGCTGGTGGCCAGGATTTCGCCGGCGATCAGGTCCTGATGGGCGTGGGCCCACGCCTCGCGCTCCCGCGGAACCGCCATGACGACCGAGATCCGGTCCGACACGTCCAGGCCCGTCGACTTGCGCAGCTCCTGCAGTTCGCGAATCATGTCGCGCGCCCAGCCTTCGGCCTCCAGCTCGGGAGTCACCGTCGCGTCCAGCACCACCAACCCCTCCCCGTCGGGCAGCGCCGCGGTGTACTCCGGATCGGCGGCCACCAGCCGCGAGCTGTACTCCTCGGGTTGCAGCACCGCCGGGCCCGCGGTCAGCGTCCCATCGGGGTTCGTCACGGCCTCGCCCGCCTTCACCGCCTTGATCGCGGCCTGCACGTCCTTTCCGAGCCGCGGCCCGGCCACCTTGGCGTTGACGGCGAGCTCGAAGCGGCCGTATGTCGCGATGTCGTCGGTGAGCTCGACCGCCTTGACGTTCAACTCGTCGGCGATCAGGTCGACAAAGGGCTGTAGCCGTTGCGAATTCTGCACCGCCACAGTCAGTTTCGGTAGCGGCAGCCTCACCCGCAGCTTCTTGGCCTTGCGCAACGACGAGCCAGCGGAGGCCACCTCGCGGACCTGGTCCATGGTGGCCACCAGCTCGGGGTCGCCGGGCAGCACATCCGCTTCGGGCCAGTCGGTCAGGTGCACCGACCGCTCCTCGGTCACGCCGCGCCAGATCACTTCGGTGGTCAGCGGCAACAGCGGCGCGGCCAGCCGGGAGGTGACCTCCAGCACGGTGTGCAGCGTGTCGATGGCGTCGGCGTCCTCGTCCCAGAATCGCGAACGTGACCGGCGGACATACCAATTCGTCAGCGCGTCGGTGAACTGGCGCAACTGGTTGCACGCGCCGGAGATGTCGCAGATGTCCAGCGCCTCGGTGAGGTCGTCGCGCAGCGCGGCGAGCTTGGCTAGGATGTAGCGGTCCAGCACGTGTGTCGAGTCGGTGCGCCACCGGCCCCTCTTGGGGGCGTACAGGCACAGGAAGTTGTAGGCGTTCCACAGCGGCAGCTGAACCTGGCGCACGCCCTCGCGGATGCCCTGCTCGGTGACGATGAGGTTGCCGCCGCGCAGGATCGGCGAGGCCATCAGGAACCAGCGCATCGCATCGGAGCCGTCACGGTCGAACACCTCGGTGACGTCGGGGTAGTTGCGCAGCGACTTGCTCATCTTCTGGCCGTCGTTGCCCAATACGATGCCATGTGCCACACAGGTTTTGAACGCGGGCTTGTCGAACAGCGCGGTGGCCAGCACGTGCAGCGTGTAGAACCAGCCGCGGGTCTGGCCGATGTACTCGACGATGAAATCGCCTGGGAAGTGCGGCTCCTCGGTGGCGGTACCGTCGAACCAGTCGCGGTTCTCGAACGGATAGTGCACCTGCGCGAACGGCATCGACCCGGAGTCGAACCACACGTCGAGCACATCGGGGATGCGCCGCATCGTGGAGCGGCCGGTCGGGTCATCGGGGTTGGGCCGGGTCAGCTCGTCGATGTAGGGCCGGTGCAGGTTGTCCGGGCGCACCCCGAAGTCGCGCTCGAGCTCGTCGAGGCTGCCGTAGACGTCGACGCGCGGATGCGCTGGATCGTCGGACTTCCACACCGGAATCGGCGTTCCCCAGTAGCGGTTTCGCGAGATCGACCAGTCCCTGGCACCGGCCAGCCACTTGCCGAACTGACCGTCCTTGACGTGTTCGGGATACCACGTGATGTCCTGGTTCAGCTCGACCATGCGGTCGCGGAACTCGGTCACCTTGATGAACCAGGACGACACCGCCCGGTAGATCAACGGGTTTCGGCACCGCCAGCAGTGCGGGTAGGAGTGGTCGTAGGTTTCGTGACGCAGCAGCACCGCACCGTTGACGGCCGCCCCGGCCGCACCGTTCTTCAGGTCGCGGATGATCTGCGGGTTGGCGTCGAACACGTGTTGGCCGGCGTAATCCGGCACGGTGTCATCGAAGCGGCCCCGGGCATCGACCGGCGTGACGGCGACGATCCCGGCGGCCTGGGCCGTGGCCATGTCGTCCTCGCCGTACGCCGGCGACATGTGCACGATGCCGGTGCCGTCGTCGGTGCTGACGAAATCGGCGGGCAACACCTGAAACGCGTTGCGCGCCTTGGCGTCATCGGCGAAATACGGAAACGGTGGCAGATAGCGCACACCGAGCAGGTCGCGCCCGGTGACAGTGGCCAGCACCTCGGGCTCGTCGCCGAGTTCTCGCGCGTACGCGGCCAGCCGCGCCTGGGCCAGCACATAGCGTCTGCCGTCGGGACCCTGCACGTGGACATAGGTGACGTCCGGGTTGACGGCGACGGCCTGGTTGGACGGCAGCGTCCACGGGGTGGTGGTCCAGATCAGCAGGTAAGAGCCGTCGAACTGCCCGCCGGTGACCTTCAGGCCGACGGTGATCGCCGGGTCCTGGCGGCTCTGGTAGACGTCGTCGTCCATCCGCAGCTCATGGCTGGACAGCGGTGTCTCGTCGTTCCAGCAGTACGGCAGCACCCGGTTGCCTTCGTAGGCAAGACCCTTGTCCCAGAGCTGTTTGAACGCCCAGATCACCGACTCCATGAACCCGAGATCCAGCGTCTTGTAGTCGTTGTCGAAGTCCACCCAGCGCGCCTGACGCGTGACGTATGCGCGCCATTCGTCGGTGTACTTGAGCACCGAAGCCCGGCAGGCGTCGTTGAACTTCTCGATGCCCATCTCCTCGATCTGGGCCTTGTCGGTGATGCCGAGCTGGCGCTGCACCTCGAGTTCCGCGGGCAGTCCGTGGGTGTCCCAACCGAACCGGCGCTCCACTTTGTAGCCGCGCATGGTGCGGTACCGCGGCACGATGTCCTTGACATAGCCGGTGAGCAGGTGGCCGTAGTGCGGCAGGCCGTTGGCGAACGGCGGGCCGTCGTAGAACACGTACTCCGGCGCATCGTCGCGTCGGGCGATGCTCGCGCGGAACGTGTCGTCGCGTTCCCAGTATTCGAGGACGTCGGCTTCCAGCGCCGGAAAGTTCGGCGCCCCGCTGCTCGGCTTCGGATAGGCGGTCACGGTGGTGCGTTGTCTCCTGTGCCACAAGATCCAGGCACGGGGACGACGTCGCGCGGTGCGCGAGCGCCGCGGTACCACCCCGCTTGCGCACGAGACGTGCGCCGCTCACTTCGGGCGATGACGGGCCCACCCGTTCGGTTCTACTTGGCTGGTTCAGCCGTTCTTCCGAAGGCTCCCCGGTGATGGCCGGATCGACGCCGATGGCCCGATTCTAATGGTCAGAACGGTGGCAGTGCGTCCGAGGTCATCTCGTAGAGGGCGAGCGGGAACTGCTCGCTGAGTTCGGTGACCGTGTGCTGCGCGAACCGGCTGGTGTCGTACCACCAATCGATGTGCACGTCGCCGTCGGTGCGGTACACCCGCACCTCCAGGATGTGGCCCAGCGCCGACGGCGTGTCCTGCACCGGTTCGGCGTCGTCGCGCACCTCACCGATGTGGTTGAAGTACACGTCCGAGGCCGCCGACGAGGCGCTTTCGGAGCCCGCCGCCAGCGCGCGGTGCACACTGCCGAGGACCTCGGTGGAGCTCAACTGCCGCGCGGTCGCGCAGATCAGCGGGACCGCGTCCAGCAACGGACCGCGCCCACTCGCGACATCGATCGCGACAACGCCGTCGCCGAGGGTTCGGGCGATCGTGCGGGTCAACGCACCCAGCAGGATCTCGTCGGACGACAGGCCCAGCCACTCGGTGGCGCCGTCCAGCTCCGCCGTCAGCTCACTGCTGGCGGGGGTGGAGACCTTCGCCACACCGACGGGCCGAGTGGGTTCGACGACCTCCGATGCGTCGTAGTCGGCAATGCTGACCGTTGCTAGAGCAAAATCTCCGAGCGTGTGCCGAACCTGTGCCGTCGGCGTGTCCAGGGAAGGAGCAACCATGCGCACTAAGATAGCCCACATGTCCCAGAATTGGGAGAGCCCTCCCAAAACTGTGACGCCAGTGTCAATTAAGGCAATCATTTCCAGTTTGCGGATGGCACTGCCCAATGCCGAGAGATTGGTCTAAGGTATGGGGGTGCCTAGGACGGATGAGAACGGCAGACAGCTGAAGGCCCTGCTCGACTATCTCCTCGACGGCGAGGTCGAAGCCAAGGACATCTACGACGCGCTGGGCACCTCCAGCAGCACGTACTATCGGCGCATCAAGGAATCCGACTATCCAGACGCCGAAGAGCTGCGGCGAGTCGCCGACAGGTTCGGTCTCAGCTATCCGGATTTACAGATCAGGTTCGGGCTGATGAGCCGCCAGGAAGTATGGAATTACGTCGAGTCCCCCGCATTCACGGTCACCGCTGTCCGGGAAGCGAAAGCCACCCGTACGGCACGACCCCCGAAATTGTCTGAGCTCAAGCCGCGCAGTGACGCACCACCGCTCTAGCCTTATACTTTGCTGAGTACACTGCGGCTCTAAGGCGACTCAAATGGCTCTGGCAACGCTCATCGCGATCACGCTTTGCTGTATCGCGTGGAGCCTGTGGATCCGACGCGTCACGTGGTCGTCCCGTTGGGAGTTTGCGGCAACCCTCAATATCGCTTTGCAGGGCGGGGCCGTGTTGCTGATGTCCCCATGGGCCTCCGAGACCGTCGGCGTCGTGCTGCACAACCTCACCGGCAAATACAATCTCGAGGACTACATCGGTCACGACCTCTACATCGTGGCGGCCTCAGCGGTGGTGTACAACACCCTCGGCAGGCTGCAGGACGATCACGACCTGCAGCGATCGTTCAAGCAGTACGTCGAGCTGCCCGCGACGCTGTGCATCCCGCTGCTGTTGGTCACGTTCACGCTCGGCAACGGCGCGAAGATCTACGCGGCCGACTTCTTCACGGTGCCGACCGACTTCTGGCTCAACATGTACTGGCTGCTGCTCTGCGCCACCCTGATCTACTTGCTGGGCTACGGGGCGAGGGCGCTGCTCGTGCTGCGCCAGGATCCGCGGTCCCGCAAGGTCGCCAACGTCTACCTGATCGCATCCGCGTCGGGTGCGGCCGCCTGCCTCGCCCGGCTGGCCACGGCCTTCATCCCTCAGCTGCAGGCGTGGGACAACGGCTCCGCGCTGGTGTGGGTGTTCGCGTGCGGCTGCGGCGCCGGGTTCGCGATCACCTCGGCGGAATCGTGGCGCAACAAGACCAGGTGGTTCACCAGCGCCAGCCGCTGAGCGACTATCCCGCGACCGGTCTGGGCACCGCATAGTACGGCGCACCGAACGACGGCACCGTCTCGTATCCCCGTCTGCGCGCACGGGCGGCGTCGCGCCGGATCAGCGCCCCCAGCCCCGCGAACGTGACCTGGTCGAACACCATCCTGGTGAGCAGCCGGTTGTGCACGAACCCGAAGGACAGTCCGGTCGACGGGTCGGCCCAACCGACCGAGCCGGCCAGCCCGGCGTGCCCGAAGCCCGGCAGGAACCCGGGCGGGAACGGCACGGAGTGATAGCCCAGGTGAAAACTCAGAGGCACGAAGATGTTTCGGTCCGGCCAGAACGCCGGTTTTCCGGTCAGGCCCGCGACCCGCTCCTGCGAGAGGAACTGGGTGCCGTCGATGCGGCCGCCGTTGGCGATCGCGCCGTACATCTTTGCCAGGCCCCTGGCGGTGGCCACCCCGTTGGCGGCGGGGATCTCCGCGTCCAGGAACGGGATGTCGCCCTGCACGACGGCCTTCATGCCCGGGAAGTACATCGAGCCGAACATGCCCGAGATGTCCAGCGCGGCCACGCGGGGCGCGATGAAGTTGAAGATCGGGTTGGCGAGCGTGCCCTGCGGCGCGAGGATCTGCGCTGCCCGGGTCGGCGACTTCACCGGCGGCCGGCCCAGGTGCAGCCCGTCGATGTTGAGCGGCTCGGCGAGCTCTTCGCGGATCAGATCACGCATGCCCTTGCCGGTGACCGCGCGCCCGAGCCCGGACATCAGCCAGCCGTAGGTCAGCGCGTGGTAGGCCTGATGGCCGTACAGCAGCCGGTTCACCGGCGCGGCCGCGACGCGCTCCTCCATCGCCTGGTGGTTGAGCAGCTCGGCCTTGGTGCAGCCGTTGAGGTGTGACAGGCCGGCGCGGTGCTGCATCACCTGGCGCACCGTGATGGCCGCCTTGCCCTTGGCGCCGAACTCCGGCCAGTACTCGGAGACCGGCGTGTCGTAGTCGATCAGGCCGCGGTCGGCCAGCCGGTGGATGACGGTCGAGGCCATGCCCTTGGTGACCGAGAAGACCATCGCGCCAGTGTCGGCGGTCCAGAACTCGGTGCCGCGGCGGTCGGAATATCCGGTCCACACGTCGACGACGGGTTCGCCGTGCAGGTAGACCGACAGGGCGCCGCCGCCGAACCGGCGGCCAGGGAACAGTTGCGAGAAGGCGCGCAGGCTGCACGCGAAGTTGGAGTCCGCAGCGCCCTGGATACCGTGCGGGAGCGCGGCGCTGCGCTCCCGATTATTGACGTACGCCACAATGCATTGAATTTACCTGGTGCCTTGGCAAATAATCCAGCCGTTACCCATTTGTTAGGTCAGCGCAGTTCAGCCGCGTCCAGAAGCCGTTGCGCAGCAAGCGCAGGGGTCAGCTCACCGGCCTTGACCTGACGCTCGACCTCGGCCCGAATTTCCTTTACCGCCGGATGGGACAGCACACGGTCCAGCACGGCGTCGCGCACCATCGACCAGGTCCAGTTCACCTGCTGCTCGCGCCGGCGCGCCTCGAACTCCCCCGCTTCGGTGAGCACCTGGCGGTGTTTGAGCACGGTGTCCCACAACTCGGCCAGGCCGACACCTTCCAGCGCGCTCATGGTCAGCACGGGCGGCCGCCACAGCGTCTCGCGCGGGTAGATCAGCCGGATCGCCTGGCCGAGCTCGCGGGCGGCGGCCCTGGCCTCCACCGCGTGCTCGCCATCGGCCTTGTTCACCACGACGATGTCGGCGAGTTCGAGCACCCCTTTCTTGATGCCCTGCAGCTGATCCCCGGTACGGGCCAGGGTCAGGAACACGAAGGTGTCGACCATGTCGGCGACCGTCACCTCGGACTGTCCGACGCCGACGGTCTCGACCAGGATCACGTCGAAGCCGGCGGCTTCCAGCAGCACGATGGTCTCCCGGGTCGCCTTGGCGACCCCGCCGAGCGTGCCCGACGTCGGCGACGGGCGGATGTAGGCGTCGGGGTGTACCCCCAGCCGAGCCATCCGGGTCTTGTCGCCCAGGATCGATCCGCCGGTACGGGTGGACGACGGGTCGACCGCCAGCACCGCGACCCGGTGGCCCTGCTCGATCAGGTGCATGCCCAGCGCCTCGATCGTCGTGGACTTGCCGACGCCGGGCACGCCGGTGATGCCGACGCGGATCGCGTCACCGGCTTTGGGCGTCAGCTCGAGCAGCAGCTGCTGTGCCTGTTCGCGGTGATCGGCCCGGGTGGATTCGACCAGGGTGATGGCCTTGGCCAGCGCGGCGCGATCCCCCTTGACGATGCCCGCCGCGAGCTCAGAGGCGACCATTTAGCTCAGCTGGTATCCCAACCGGTCGGCCAGCTTGTGCAGCAGGCCGATCGCGGCGTCGGCGATCACGGTGCCCGGCGGGAAGATCGCCGTCGCCCCCGCGCCGTAGAGCTCCTCGAAGTCGCCGGGCGGGATCACGCCGCCGACCACGATCATGATGTCGGGCCGACCGACCTCGGCCAGCGCCTCGCGCAGCGCGGGCACCAACGTGAGGTGGCCCGCGGCTAGCGACGACACCCCGATGACGTGGACGTCGTTGTCGGCGGCTTGGCGCGCCACCTCCTGCGGGGTGGAGAACAGTGAGCCGACGTCGACGTCAAAGCCGATGTCCGCGAACGCCGTTGCGATGACCTTCTGGCCGCGGTCGTGGCCGTCCTGGCCCATCTTGGCCACCAGGATGCGCGGCCGGCGCCCATCGGCCTCGGCGAACTTCTGCACCAACTCGCTAGCGGTTGAGATGTTGCTGACCTTTCCGACTTCGTCGCGGTAGACCCCGGCGATGGTACGGATCTCGGCCTGATGCCGCCCCCAAACCTTCTCCAGCGCGTCAGAGATCTCGCCGACGGTGGCCTTCGCGCGGGCGGCGTTGACCGCGAGCTCGAGCAGGTTGCCGCCCGACTTCGAGCCATCGGATTCCGCGGCGCGGCTCAGTGCATCCAGTGCGGCGTCGACCTCACGCTGATCGCGATCGGCCTTCAGCTGGGCCAGCTTGGCCAGCTGCTCGGCGCGCACCCTGCTGTTCTCGACCTTGAGCACCTCGATCTCGTGGTCCTCATCGACCTGGTACTTGTTGACACCGATCACGGGCTGAGCACCGGAGTCGATGCGCGCCTGGGTGCGTGCGGCGGCCTCCTCGATGCGCAGCTTGGGGATGCCGTCGCTGATCGCCTGCGCCATGCCGCCGTGCTCGTCGACCTCGCGAATGTGCTCGCGGACCTTCTCCACCAGCGCCTGGGTCAGCGCCTCGACGTAGTAGGAGCCGCCCCACGGGTCGATCGGCCGGGTGGTGCCGGATTCCTGGGCCAACAGCAGCTGGGTGTTGCGGGCGATGCGCGCCGAGAAGTCGGTCGGCAACGCCAGCGCCTCGTCGAGCGC
Source organism: Mycolicibacterium pulveris (assembly GCF_010725725.1). NCBI lineage: Bacteria > Bacillati > Actinomycetota > Actinomycetes > Mycobacteriales > Mycobacteriaceae > Mycobacterium > Mycolicibacterium pulveris. The sequence goes on from NZ_AP022599.1 coordinate 5,180,574, forward strand.
GTTGGTGTGCAGCGACTGGGTGTGGCCCTGGGTGGCGGCCATCGCCTCGATGCAGGTGCGCGCGACGTTGTTGAACGGGTCCTGCGCCGTCAACGACCATCCCGACGTCTGCGAGTGGGTGCGCAACGACTTGGATTTCGGGTTCTTGGGCTCGAACTCGGCGACCAGCTCGCTCCACAGCATCCGCCCGGCGCGCAGTTTGGCCACCTCCATGAAGAAGTTCATGCCGATGCCCCAGAAGAACGACAGCCGCGGCGCGAACTTGTCGATGTCCAAACCGGCGTCCAGCCCCGCCTTGATGTACTCCACGCCATCGGCCAGCGTGTAGGCCAACTCCAAATCCGCTGTGGCACCGGCCTCTTGGATGTGGTAGCCGGAGATCGAGATCGAGTTGAACTTCGGCATCCTGGCGCTGGTGTAGGCGAAGATGTCGGAGATGATCCGCATCGACGCCTTGGGCGGGTAGATGTAGGTGTTGCGGACCATGAACTCCTTGAGGATGTCGTTCTGAATGGTCCCCGCCAGCTTCTCCGGCGGCACCCCCTGCTCCTCGGCGGCCACCACGTACAATGCCAGGATCGGCAGCACGGCGCCGTTCATGGTCATCGACACCGACACCGCAGACAGGTCGATGCCGTCGAACAACTGGCGCATGTCCAGGATCGAATCGATTGCCACGCCTGCCATTCCGACGTCGCCCTGCACCCGGGGATGGTCGCTGTCGTAGCCGCGGTGGGTGGCCAGGTCGAACGCCACCGACAGGCCCTTCTGGCCGGCGGCCAGGTTGCGGCGGTAGAACGCGTTGGATTCGGCGGCGGTGGAGAATCCGGCGTACTGGCGGATGGTCCACGGCTGGTTGACGTACATGGTCGGGTACGGCCCGCGAATGTAGGGCGGTTCGCCGGGGAAGGTGTCCAGCGGGTAGCCGGCCGCGACGGCCGCGTCACGGTCGGCACCGACGTAGATCGGCTTGACGTCGATGCCCTCCGGGGTGTCCCAGCTCAGCTGCTCGGGGGCATACCCGTGGGCCGCGGCCGTCGCTTCGAGGTGGGATGCCACGTCGGCGGGTGTCGGCGGCGCCGGGGTCCGTTCGGGGCGCAGCGGCACGTCGGCGAAGTTGGCGATCTCTGTCCCGGCCGACCCTGCGACATCGTTGACGGTCATCTCAGGCCCCCAATCTGGTGAGCAGGTCCGACAGCACGCTGACCGCGTCGATCTTCGCCGTCAGATAGCCGTCGGGTTTCGAATCCGCCTCGGCCACCGCCTTTTCCGGCCCGGCGAGCAGCACGAGCGAGACACCGGCACTGCGGGCGGCGTCGACGGCCGCCGACGCCTCGGTCGCGTACCGCGCGTCGGTGCCGCAGATCACCGCCACGGTGGCCGGATTCGCGTCGTCGGCTTCGGTCACCGCTTCGATACCGCCGGAGGCCAGCAGGTTGGTCGCGAACGTGGTTCGGGTGTTGTGCTCGGCCAACGGCCCCAGCGGCAGCAGCTGCACCCGCGGCCTGGCGCCGGTCTTCTCCAGGAACGCGTCGGAGCGGTCCCGCAGTGCCTCGAACCCGGCGGCGTAGCGTGCCACTCCCGGCAGCGACTCCCCTTGCGGTAGCGGAGGTTCGGCCAGGTTCGGATATTCGTTGACCCCGGTGATCGCGGTCCGGCGGTGAGCGATGTCAGCGGCGCGCTGCTCGGCCACCTCGGCGATCTGCCCGACGACGTAGTTCTGCGCGGTCTGGAACCCGCCGCGCGACTCGATGTCCTGGAACTGCTTCCACGCCTGTTCGGCGAGCTTGTCGGTGAGGTCCTCGACATACCAGGAGCCACCCGCCGGGTCGAGCACCCGGCCGACGTGCGACTCCTCGATGAGCAGCAGCTGGGTGTTTCTGGCGATGCGGCGGGCGAAACTGGCTGCGGTGCTTGGAAATCCACCGACGATCGCGATGTCGAACGGGTGCACCTGCACGGTGTCCGCGCCGCCGACGCCCGCGGCGAAGCCGGCCAGCGTGGTGCGCAGCATGTTCACCCACGGATCGCGTTTGGTCATCATCGGCAGCGACGTCACCGCGTGCAGCGTCGCCGCCCCGGCACCGCCGACCACCTCGGCCACCCGCGCCCACAGTTGCCGCGCCGCGCGCATTTTCGCGATCGTCATGAACTGGTCGTCGTCGGCGGCCAACCGGAAGCTGATCTGGCGCAGCGCGTCTGCGCCCGAGATGCCGCCTTCGGCAAGCAGCCGCAGATAGGCCACCGCCGCCGCGATGCTGCCCGCCAGCTCCCAGGAGGCGTTGGCGCCGATGTTGTGGAAGGCCGGGCCGTCGACCGTGATGGCCCGCACGTGCCCGTCGTGGCCGGTGATCTTGGCCGCGGTCTGCACGACGTCGGCGACGGCGGCGGCACGCCGCCCACTGACCGCGGCGGTCAGCGGATCGGCGCCCAGGTCCAGCGACAGCCGCGAGCGCTGGTCGGCGTCGAACCCGGCCACCAGCTCCAGCACCGCGTCGGCGGCCGCGACGTAATCGCTGCCGGCGTCCAGAACCACCGGAACCAGGTCGAGAAACACCCCGTCGAGCAGCCAGTCCAGCTCGGTCGCGGGCACGCCGTCGGGCTCGCCGATTTTGAGCACCAGGCTGCTGACCCCTTCGGTCAACGCGAGCAGCAGGGCGCCGTTCTGCTCCCCCGCCTTGGCGGAGCCGTCGGCGGGAAACGCCTCGGCCACCTTCCATCCCGCCTTGACGTCGCGCAGCGCGTCGCCGCCGCGCACGAAGGGCCACTGACCCGGCAGCGGATGCTCGGCAACGGCGTCGAGGCTGGTGTAAAGCGGCCGGATCGGGAAGCCCTCGTAGGTCGGCGAGTCCAGCAGCCGCTCCGGCTCGGCGGGCAGATCGGCGGGATCTCGTCGGGTGGTCTTTGCCAGCACACCGGCCACGGCTGAACGCCAACGCGCGAGATCGGCTTCGATCGCAGTGGATTTCTGCACGCCATCAGGCTAAATGATCGCCCTCACACCGTTGTCCGCCGGGCAGCCGACGCGCACCGCCGCTGACCGCGGACGGCCGAGGCTGTTCCGTACTCTTGGTAGGCGTGAACACCGTCGTCAGCACTCTGCGCGCGGTCCGCGCGGCCGTGATCACCACGGCGACCAGCCTGTCTAGGCGACGTGTCTTCACCCTCGGCGCCGTGATTGTGATTCTCGTCGCATTCGCGCTGTCGGTGCCGCTGCCGACGGCGGTTCAGCTGCGCGACTGGGCCACCTCGGTCGGGCCATGGTTTCCGCTCGCGTTCCTCGGCGCCCACATCGTGGCCACGGTGTTTCCGTTTCCGCGCACGGCGTTCACGCTGGCCGCGGGCCTGCTCTTCGGTCCCGTGCTCGGTATCCCGCTGGCGGTGGCCGCCGCCACGGTCAGCGCCCTCATCGCGTTGCTCCTGGTCCGCGCGGTGGGATGGCAGCTCAACCGCCTGGTCCGCCATCCCCGTATCGACTCACTGGACGCGCGGCTGCGACAACGGGGATGGCCCACCGTCATATCGATGCGGCTGATCCCCGCCGTGCCGTTCTCGGTGCTGAACTACGCCGCGGGCGCTTCGGCGGTGCGCACCGTGCCGTACACGCTGGCCACCCTGGTGGGGCTGCTGCCCGGGACGGCGGCCGTGGTGATCCTCGGCGACGCGCTCACCGGCAACGTCGACCCGCTGCTGGTGCTGGTGTCGGCGTGTACCGCCAGCGTGGGCATCGCCGGGCTGGGGTATGAGGTGCGCGCCCATCGCCGTCACCACCGGGATCTCACCAGATCGGTTCAGCCCCCTGCGCTTTCGGTGCCCTACCGCGCATGTGATCCGCCGCCGTCACCACGCGCGGGGGTCGACGGCGGGGTTGGTGCGCCGGGCTGCACGGTCGGCGACTGACCCAGCTGTGGCGGGGGATATCCCGGCTGCTGCACCGGGGTACGGGCCTCCGCTTCGGCCCTGGCGACCGCCTGTGCGATCGCCGGATCGGTCTCGGTCGAGAACCAATCGGCCACGTCCTCGGAATCGTCCTCGGGTTTCGGCAGGTCGTCCTCCACCGGCGATGGGGTGTAGCGGTAGACGCCGTCCTCGCCGGGCGCGCCGAGCATCTTGGTGAAGCCCTGCAGCGCCGCGCCGAAATCGCTTGGCACCAGCCACACCTTGTTCGCCTCCCCCTTGGCCATCTGCGGCAGGGTCTGCAGGTACTGGTAGGCCAGCAGCTCCGGGGTCGGGCGGCCGGCTTTGATCGCGGCGAACGTCTTCTCGATCGCCTTGGCCTGGCCCTGTGCATGCAGATACTGGGCGGCCCGTTCACCCTGAGCCCGCAGCATGCGCGACTGGCGGTCGGCCTCCGCGGCGAGAATGGCGGCCTGTTTGGCGCCCTCGGCGGCCAGGATCTGCGCCTGCTTCTGGCCTTCGGCCTGCTTGATCGCCGACTCGCGCTGCCCCTCTGCGGTCAGGATCATCGCGCGCTTCTCCCTGTCCGCACGCATCTGCTTTTCCATCGAATCCTGGATCGAGGGTGGCGGGTCGATGGCGCGCAGCTCCACCCGCGCCACCCGCAGCCCCCACCGGCCGGTGGCCTCGTCGAGCACGCCGCGCAGCGCGGTGTTGATCTGGTCCCGCGAAGTCAGGGTCTGCTCCAGGGTCATGCCGCCGACCAGGTTGCGCAGCGTCGTGGTGGTCAGCTGCTCGACGCCGACGATGTAGTTGCTGATCTGGTACACCGCGGCCTGCGGATTGGTGACCTGGAAATAGACCACGGTGTCGATCGCGACCGTGAGGTTGTCCTCGGTGATCACCGGCTGCGGGGGAAATGAGACCACCCGCTCGCGCAGGTCGACTCGTGCCCGGATCCGGTCGACGAACGGGACAAGCAGCGTCAGCTGGCCGCTGACCGTGCGGCTGTAGCGGCCCAGCCGTTCGATGACTGCGGCCTCGGCCTGCGGAATCAGCGCGATCGACTTGGCGACGACGATGGCGGCGAACACCACCAGTACGGCCAAAAGGATCAGACCGGCAATGGCACCGTCCATAATGGTTCCTTCCGTTGTGCTCTAGTCGAGCCTGTGGACGACGGCGGTGGCGCCGTCGATGTGCACCACGGTCACGTGGTCGCCCTGCTCGTACACATCGTTCTCGTTCAGCGGGCGCGCCGTCCAGACCTCGCCTTCCAGCTTGATCTGCCCCTGGTGGCGCGCCACCCGGTCGAGCACCAGCGCGCTCTTGCCCTCCAGCGCCTTGACCGGCTCGGGCAGGCCACGACCGGATTGGAAGTGCCTACGCAGCGCCGGGCGGACCAGCACCAGCAGCAACACCGACACGACGGCGAACACCGCGCCGTGGACCCACAGCTCGTCGAAGATGAGGCTCGAACCCGCCGCGGCCAGCGCACCCCCGCCCAGCATGAGCAAGAACATGTCGCCGGTCAGTGCCTCGGCTCCCGCGAGGGCCAGCGCGGCGACAAGCCAGATCAAGGCGGCAGGCATAACGCCAGCCTAGCGCGGGACCGGGCTCCGCAACCGGTAACAACTACACTGCGAGCATCATGTGGTGCCCCAGTGTCTCGCTGTCGATATGGGCCAACGCCTGGCTCGCGGGCGCGGCCGCGCCCGACGACGTCCTCGACGCGCTATCTCAGTGGGCACCAGCGCATTCCGTGACCGCTTACGACTCGGTGGCGGCCGGTCGCACGGGGCTGCCGTGGCCGGATCTGGTTGATGCGGGCGCCGTCTCGCTGTTGCAGACGCTGCGCACCGCGGCGGGCCCGATGCCGAATCCCCCGATGTCGCTTGTGCTGCCGATCCCCGGTGATGTCCGCGGCCTGCCCGCGGGAACGCAGTTCCAGCGCGACGCGGTGACGGCCGGCGAGGCGATCATCGTCACGAACGGCTCCGCGGAGGCGATCGGCCTGGTGCCCGATTTCGAGTATCCGCAGCTTTCTGACCTCGAAAACGACGCTGACGACGAACCGGATCCGTGCGGATTGTCGTGGACGGTCTATTCGATTCCGGCCGTCGCGTCCGTGGCGCCGCCGGACCTCGGCGAGGCCGAGTATGAACTGCGCTCCGCCGTGCGTTCGGCCGCAGAGGTGTTGGCCACGCTCCGCGCGGGCACCGCCGACCTGGACGTCGACGATCCCCGCGGGCTCGTCAGGCAGGTACTGGAATCCGAGCGCCGACACCGCATTCCCGGCCATGCCCCCTCCCGGGCGATGCGGGTGCTCGAGAACGCGGCACAGGTCGACGCGATCATCTCCGTCGGCGCGGGGTTGATTCCCATTGGTCTGCACAGCTCCTCGGAACTGCGGCTGGCCTCCGATGTGCTGCAACCGCTTTCAGCGGTGGTGCGCTCGGCACGGCTGGCCGCGGTCACCGCGATCCTGCATTCGGCGTGGGGTTGAGCGCCGCGGGCTTGGCCAGCGCCCGGCGAGCAGACGTGAAAACCCCCGAAAACCCGTCGAAAAGGGGGTTTTCACGTCTTCTCGCGGTGTGAGGTGCGGCGCTATCCGCAGTTCGGGGTGCACAGCGCGCCATCGACGGAGAAACCCTGCAGCGGCGGCGGATTGGGTGTTTCGACGCGGATAGGCGCCCGCCCGGTGCGCAGCTCCTCGAACAGGTCGGCGGCCACCAGCGCGAGCTCGGCGTTGGGCGTGGCCGCCCGCGCGAACGCGATACCCGCGTCGTCGGCCTGCGCCTTGAGCTCGTGGTCGAGATCCCACACCACCTCGATATGGTCGGCGACGAAGCCTATGGGACACACGATCACCGCCGTGGTGCCGGCGTCGGCGAGCGCCCGCAGGTGGTCGGCCACATCGGGTTCCAGCCAGGGCACCTGTGGCGGCCCGGACCGCGATTGCCAGACCTGATCGTAGTCGTCGTAGCCCGCCGCGGTGGCCACCAGCCGGGCCGCATGGGCGACCTGACGTTCGTAAAGGTTGGGCCCACAGCGGGATCGGGCCGACAGCGGAATGGAGTGCGCGGTGAAGACCAGCCGCGCACCGTCGGGCACCGTCTGCGCAGCGGCTGCGACCGCATCGGTGAACATCTGCACGAACGCCGGATGGTCGAAGTACTGACGGATCTTGACCAGCTGCGGGGCGTGCTCGCCGACTGCCGCACGTGCCCGGTCGATGTCCTCGACGTACTGCGTGCAGCTGGAATAGCCACCCCACGCCGAGGTGGCGAACACCGCCGCGCGCGTGACGCCGTCCTCGGCCATCGCGGCGACGGTGTCTTCGACGTACGGCTGCCAGTTGCGGTTGCCGAAGTAGACCGGCACATCGACGAGCGTGCGCAGCCGCTCGATCAGCGCGCGGTTGATTCCGTTGATCGGCGACACCCCACCGAAGTGCAGGTAGTGCTCGGCGACGTCAGCCAGCCGCTCGCGCGGGATGCCGCGACCGCGGGTGACGTTCTCCAGGAACGGCATCACGTCGGCCTCACCCTCCGGCCCGCCGAAGGACAGCAGCAGGACGGCGTCGAAGACCGGGTGGTCCATTTACAGCAGCTGCGTGCTGGCGCCGCCGTCGGCGTAGATCACGGTGCCGGTGGTGGCGGGCAGCCAGTCGGAGAGCAGGGCGCACACCGTCTTGGCGACCGGCGTCGGATCCTTCATGTCCCAGCCGACGGGGGCACGCTGGTCCCAGCCCTCCTCGAGCAGACGCATCTGCTCACCGGCCTCCTCGCCCAGCGCCCCGCCGACGATCGCGCTCATCGCCAGCGTGCGAATCGGGCCTGCCGCAACGAGATTCGATCGTACGCCGTGCGGGCCGGCCTCTCGGGCGACGAACCGGTTGACGGACTCCAGCGCGCTCTTGGCCACCGTCATCCAGTTGTATGCGGGCATCGCGCGGGTGGGGTCGAAGTCCATGCCGACGATGCTGCCGCCGCGGTTCATGATCGGCAGCGTCGCCTTGGCCAGCGCCGCGTAGGAGTACGCCGAGATGTGGATGCCCTTGGAGACGTCCTCGTAGGGCGCGTCGAAGAACGGGTTGATGCCCATGCCGGACTGCGGCATGAAACCGATCGAGTGCACCACGCCGTCGAGCTTGTTGCCCTCACCGATCACCTCGGTGATCCGGTCGGCCAACGTGTCGAGGTGCTTCTCGTTCTGTACGTCCAGTTCCAGCAGCGGGGCCTGCTTGGGCAACCGGTCGGCGATCCGCCGGATGAGCTTCATCCGGTCGTATCCGGTCAGCACCAGCTCCGCGCCCGCCTCCTGTGCCACTCGCGCGATGTGGAACGCGATCGAGGAGTCGGTGATGATCCCCGTGACGAGGATGCGCTTGCCTTCGAGAATCGCTGCCATGACTGTCCTTATCTCTCAGTGCCCCATGCCCATGCCGCCGTCGACGGGGATGACCGCGCCGGCGATGTAACTGGCGTCCTCGGAGGCCAGGAAGCTGACCACCCCGGCGACCTCCTCGGCGGTGCCGACGCGCTTGGCCGGAATGAAATCCAGCGCCCCGGCCTGAATCCGTTCGTCCAGGGCCCGGGTCATCTCGGTGTCGATGTAGCCGGGGGCCACCACGTTGGCGGTGACGTTGGCCTTCGACAGCTCACGGGAGATCGAGCGGGCCATGCCGATCAGGCCGGCCTTGGCGGCGGCGTAGTTGGCCTGGTTGCCGATCCCCCACATACCCGACACCGAGCCGATGAAGATGATCCGGCCGAAGCGCTTGCGCTGCATGCTGCGTGACGCGCGCTGGGCCACCCGAAACGCGCCGGTGAGGTTGGCGTTGATGACCTCCTCGAAGCGCTCCTCGGTCATCCGGATGAGAAACGCGTCCTTGGAGATGCCGGCGTTGGAGACCAGCACCTCGACGGGGCCCTGGTGCTCCTCGACCTCTTTGAAGGCGCGGTCGACGGCGGCGTTGTCGGTGACGTCGCACTCGACGGCGAACAGGTTGTCGTCGGGCACACCCGTACCGCGGTGCGTGACGGCCACCTTGTGCCCGTCGGCGGCCAGCCGCCGCGCGATCGCCAGACCGATCCCGCGGTTTCCTCCAGTCACCAGCACCGACCGCGCCACGAAAGGCGGACGTGCGCCTGCCGTTTGGCTGTCCGATTCAGGAACTGCAGTCTCCGTCATGCCCGCCAACTTAACGTGCGAGCTGCGGTTCACTGAAATCACGGCGCCCTTGCCGGCGTCGAGATCGACGTTTTGGCGTGATCCACTCGCACTTTCCCGCCCGTTTGTCCCTTTGGGCGAAACACACAGCGGGGGTCACAGCGGGAGCCGGCGGTTGATCAACAGGCTCGTCACCGCCGCGATCGCGGCGACCAGGGCCGCCAGACGCAGCCAGCCGGTGGTGGCCTCGCCGCGGACGGTCTCATAACCGATCTGGTCCTGCAGCGTGGTGTAGACCTTGTTCAGCTCGTCGAGGTTGGCCGCGGTGTAGGACTCACCGCCGGACAGCTCGGCGACCCGCTTCATCATCTTGTCGTCGACGGGCACCGGTACCCGCTCGCCGTTGACCTCCACCGAACCGTTCGGGGTTCCGAAGGAGATCGTCGAGATCGGCACGCCTTGATCCTTGGCGGCCCGCGCGGCGGTGAAGGCGCCCTTGGGGTTGTCCGGGTTCGACGGCACCGTCTCCTTGCCGTCGGAGAACAGCACGATGTGCGCGGGCGGCGGGGTGTCGCCGCCGCCGATGACCGCGCCGACCGTCGAGATCGACGACAGCGCCGTGAAAATCGCCTCGCCGGTGGCGGTGCGGTCGGCCACCTGCAGGTTGTCGATGGCGCGTCGGCTCGAGTCACGGTTCGTGGTCGGCGACACCAACACCGTGGGGGTGCCGGCGTACGCGATGACGCCGAGGTTGATGCCCGGGGTGAGCTCGTCGACGAACTTCTTCGACGCTTCCTGGGCGGCCACCAGCCGGCTGGGCTCGACGTCGGTGGCTTTCATCGACTGCGACACGTCCATGACGAGCATCACCACCGCGCGGTTGCGGGGCAGCCGCTGGTCGTGGGTGGGGCCGGCCAGCGCAATCGTGCACAGCAGCAACGCGATTCCCAGAAGCGCCGCGGGAACGTGGCGCCACGGGCTGGGTCGTTTCGGCGCCACGCTGTCGAGCAGTTCGGTGTTGGCGAACTGCTGCAGCCGCCTGCGCCGGGACAGCTGGGTGAGGACGTAGAGCACGGCCAGGCCCACCACGACCGCCAGAAACAGCAAGAACCACCACAGGTGGGTAAAACCCGACAGCGATACGGGCCCCAGCAGTGGAAGCGTCATGTCACATCCATCTCAGTTCGGCAGCCGACGGTTGATGGCCAGCGCCGCAAGCGTTGCCAGCGCCAGCGCGAGCGCGCCCAGCCGCAGCCAGCCCGTGCTTGCCTCGCCCCTGATCGTCTCGTAGCCGATCTGCTGCTGCAGGTTGGCATAGACCTCGCGCAGCTGTTCGAGGCTGGACGCGGTGAACGCCTCACCGCCGGACAGATCGGCGATCTTCTTGAGCATCTCGTCGTCGACGGGCACCGGCTGCCGCTGGTCGTTGATCTCGACGTAGCCGTACGGCGTGCCGAACGAGATCGTCGAGATCGGCACCCCCTGGTCCTTGGCGGCGCGCGCCGCGGTGTAGGCCCCCTTGGGGTTGTCCGGGTTCGACGGCACCGTCTCCTTGCCGTCGGAGAACAATACGATGCGCGCGGGCGGCGGCTCGTCGCCGCCGCCGATCACCGCGCCGACGGTGGCGATGGCCTGCAGCGCGGTGAAGATGCCCTCCCCGGTCGCCGTGCGGTCGGCGAACTGCAGGCCGTCGATCGCCCTCTTGGTCGCCTCGCGCCCCGTCGTCGGCGACACCAGCACGGTCGCGGTGCCCGCATACGAGATCAGCCCGAGGTTGATGCCGGGGGTCAGCTCATCGGCGAACTGCTTGGACGCCTCCTGGGCCGCGGCCATCCGGTTCGGCAGCACGTCGGTGGCCCGCATCGATTGCGACACGTCCATGACGAGCATCACCACCGCCCGGTTGCGCGGAATGCGCACATCGTGGGTCGGCCCTGCCATGGCCACCGTGAGAAACACCAGCGCGACGACGGTCAGGATCGCAGGCAGATGCCGCCAGCGTGTCTGTCGTTTGGGCGCAACGCTTTCCAACAACTCCATGTTGGCGAAGCGCAACATCCGCCGGTGCCGGGCCATCTGAACCACGATGTAGAGCCCGACGATCCCGAGCACCACGAGCAGGAAAAGGAAGAACCATGCGTGTTCGAAGCCCGAGAGGGTAATCGGACCGAGCAACGGCAATGTCATGTGCGCCTAATCATTTCACGGCCAACACGATCTAGGCGTGGCCCGCCAGCGCACCACGCCTGCGGTTGGCGACGAATCGGACGACGTCGGCGATCCAGTCCCGGTCGGTGCGCAGCGACAGCAGCGGCGCATCGCAGCGGCGCAGCGTCCTGGCGACCTCCGCACGGTGGGCCGCTGCGGCGCGCGCGAAGTCGTCGCGCAACTGCTCGTCGATGGTGAACTCGCGGGTCACACCGGTTTCGGCGTCCTGCAAGACGACCTCGCCGACGGGCGGCAACTCCACATCACGCGGGTCGAGAACCTCGATGCCGAGGACCTCGTGGCGGCCGGCGATCGCGCGCAGCGGGCGCATCCAGTTGATCGGGCCCAGAAAGTCGCTGATGATCACCGCCATGCCGCGGCGACGCTCCGGACGGCGCAGCGCGTCGATTGCGGCGGCCAGATCACCGCGAACTCCCGTGGGGGCCTTGGGCATCGTGGCGATGGTGCGCAGCATCTCCTGCTCGTGCATGCGCCCCGACAGCGCGGGCACCCGTCGCACGGTGTCTCCGTTGGCGATGATCGCGCCGATCCGGTTGCCGCCCCCGCTGTTGAGGAAGGTGATCGCGGCGGCGGCGGCCACCGCAAGATCCCGTTTCTCGCATCCGGTGGTGCCGAAGTCCAGGCTGGCCGACATGTCGACCACCAGCCACGTCTCGAGCTCGCGGTCGGCGATCATCTGCCGCACGTGCGGTTGGGTGGTGCGCGCGGTGACCGACCAGTCCATCCGGCGCACGTCGTCGCCGGGCTGGTAAAGGCGCGACTCCCCCGGTTCGGAACCGGGACCGGGCAGCAGGCCGAGGTGATCGCCGTGCAGCACGCCGTCGAGCTTGCGGCGCACCGTCAGCTCGAGCTTGCGCAGCGCCGCGGTCAGCGCAGGGTCACGGATCTCCCCGCGCTTCAGCGACGGCAGGTCGACCGTGCGCCTCGAACTGGTCACCGACTGCTGGCCGCACCTGCGGCGGCGGGCACGACGGGCGGCACCGAATGGCCTTGCTGCGGAATGGCGTTGACCTGGGGCAGGGCCACGGTCTGCAGGATGCGGTTGATCACCGTCTCCGCCGAGATCTCGTCGGCCAGTGCGTCGTAGGTCAGCACCAACCGGTGCCGCAGCACATCGGGGATCACCTCGACGACGTCCTGCGGGATCACGTAGTCGCGGCCGCGGACGAGCGCGAGCGCACGCGCCGCGGCGATGATGCCGAGCGACGCGCGCGGCGACGCGCCGTAGGCGATCCACGCCTTGGCGTCGGGCATCCCGAACTTCTCGGGCTGGCGGGTGGCGGTGACCACGCGCACGACGTAGTCCACCAGCGCGTGATGCACGAACGTGTTCGACGCGACGTCCTGCAGGCGCAGCAGATCGCCGGGCGCAAGGACCTGCTTGGGTTCCGGCGGCTTGACGCCCATCCGGTAGATGATCTCGCGCTCTTCTTCCGGCGTCGGATAGTCGATGTTGAGCTTGAACAGGAAGCGGTCACGCTGCGCCTCGGGCAGCGCGTAGACGCCCTCCTGCTCGATCGGGTTCTGCGTGGCCATCACCAGGAACGGGCTGGGCAGCGGGAACGTCTTGCCGCCGATCGAGATCTTGCGCTCGGCCATGACCTCCAGCAGCGCCGACTGCACCTTGGCCGGTGCGCGGTTGATCTCGTCGGCGAGCAGGAAGTTGACCACCACCGGGCCGAGCTCGATGTCGAACTCCTCCCGGCCCTGCCGGTAGATGCGGGTGCCGATGATGTCGGTGGGCACCAGGTCGGGGGTGAACTGGATGCGCGCGAAGGTGCCGCCCACCACCTTGGCGAAGGTCTCCACGGCCAGCGTCTTGGCGACGCCGGGCACGCCCTCGAGCAGCACGTGCCCCTTGGCCAGCAGGCCGACGAGCATCCACTCGACCAGCTGGTCCTGCCCGACGATGATGCGCTTGACCTCGAAGATCGCCCGTTCGAGGGTGTGGACCTCCTGCTGCAGCCCCCCGTTCACCGGGGCGGCGTGCGAGCCCTGCGAGCCCTGCGGGTAGCCCTGCGCTGGTGCCTGGCCGGAGTACCCTCCAGCGCCCTGCGGCGGCCCACTCGGTGACGTCATCAACGTTCCTTCCACATCAACTCGCTGGTCAAAGCGGCCTCGACCGGATCGGCGCCGGCCGCTCGTCGTCAACTATTCCAGGCAGTTCTCGATCCGTCGACGTTGCCCGTGCAGTTCGTCGATTCGCTCAGCCTGCGCTCAGGCGGCGTTCAGCTTTCGATGATCCTGGCCACATACGGCTGCAGTCCGGAATGGCGGACCGGGCTGACGGTGACCCTGCCTGCGCTGCCGGACGCCTCGAGCATCTTCCCGCCGCCGAGATAGAGCGCGACGTGCTGGCTGCCGCCGGGCCCCCAGAACAACAGGTCGCCGCGCTTGGCCTGCGAAGTCGGCACCTTGCGCCCGGTGTTGTACTGGTCGCCCGAATACTTGGGGATCAGCACGCCGACGCCGGCGAACGAGTACTGGGTGAAGCCCGAGCAGTCGAACCCGACGGTGTTGGCACCGGAGTCGATGCCCCGGCTCGGGCCGTTGGGCTTACCGCCGCCCCAGGAGTAGGGCACGCCCATCTGCGAGGCGCCGCGACGGATCACGTACTCGATGGCCTGTGGTCCGCGCACCCGCCCCGGCGCGACGCCGGCCGCCTCGGCGGGCGCGAGGCCCAGCGTGGCCAGGAACTTGCGGCCCAGGTTCATGGTGACTTCGGTGGCCTGGGCGGTGGCCGCCAGCGAGGCGTTGGCGATCGCCAACGGGTCGCCCGGGGCGCCCGCGCTGATGAGTTTGGGCAGTGTCGGATCCCACTGGCCGTCATCGGGTGCGGCTGCGGTGGGCGTGGCCAGCCCGGCCGCCACGGCCAGCGCGCACAGCCCGAGCAGTAAGCCGGTCAGGAAGCGAAAGAGCTTGAAGCGCAAAGTAATCCTTACTCTCACCACTCGATGAGACGGGTCGCGTAGGGGGTCATGCCGCTGTGACGCACCGGTGACACCTTCACCACCGAGCCGGTGTAGGGCGCCTCGAGCATCTGGCCGTCACCGAGATAAAGAGCCACGTGCTGGCTGCCGTTGGGGCCCCAGAAGAGCATGTCGCCGCGGCGGGCCTGCGAAGACGGGACCTTGCGGCCCGCGTTGTACTGCGAACCCGAGTAGTGGTCCAGCTTGATCCCCACCCCGGCGAAGGCGTAGAGCATCAGCCCGGAGCAGTCGAATCCCACTGTGCCGGCACCGGAGTCGATACCCCGGCTGGGGCCGGCCGCGTTGCCGCCGCCCCACGAGTAGGGCACCCCCATCTGGGACATGGCGCGCCGAATGACGTACTCGGTGGCTTGGCGGCCGTAGACGCGCGGAATCGCGCCGTTGGTGTAGCCGGTCGGGGTGGGCAGCAGGCCCAGCTCCTGCAGGAAGCTGCGGCCCAGGTCCTGGGTGACCTGCGCCGAGGTCGCCATGATGTTCAGGACCTCGTTGATGATCGCGATCGGGTCACCGCTGACGAAGGCGCTGGGGATGGCCGGCAGGAACGGATCCCACGCGGTGGCCCAGTTGCCCGTGGCCGGGTCGACGCCCTGGGGTGCCCGGTCCCAGTCAGCGCCCGGGCTGGCGGCCGCGGGTGCCGCCGCCGGTGCCTGCTGACCGCTCGCCGGCGCCGACGCCGACATCTTGTGGACCTCGTTTAGCCTGGCTTGTGCGGCCGCCCGCTCGGCGGTGAGCTTGTCGAGTTCGGCCTGCTGGGCGCTGAACGTGCCCTGGGCGTTCGACAACGCCGAGACGGCGTCCTGTTGACGCGCTTCGGCGTCGGCGAGGGCCTTGTCGGCGTTCTGCTTGGCCAGCCGTGCCGCGGAATCGCGGTTCACCTGTTCGGTACGGGCGCGCTGCAGGTCGGCCATGACCTGCTGCGCGCTGACCGCCAGGGTCTGCCCGGCGGCGACGGTGCCGAGGATGTCGCCCGGGTCGCTGGCCGTCAGATACGAATCCGACGGACCGTTGACATACGTTGCGGCGGCGAACCGGTCGAAGCGCTGCTGAGCGGCCTCGATCGCCCGGTTGGCGTCCTCGACGCGTTGCCTGCTGGCCTCGACCTCGCGTTGCGCGGCGGCGGCGTTGTCACGCGCGGTCTGCACGTCGACGATCGCCTTGTTGACGCGTTCCTGCTCGGCCTGAATGGCCGCACCCAGTTCGTGCAGCTTCTGGTTGGCGTTGGCGACGGCGGCAACCAGTTGCGCGACGCCGTCGGCCCCGCCCGGCTGCGCGGCGGCCGGCGGCACCGTTACCAGGCCGGGCGTCGCGAACAACAGTCCCATTGCCAGCAAGGCCGCGCAAAGACGTCCGCGCGACCGCAAGGCAGAGGCGCCAGGGTTGCGTCTCATCGGCTCGTGTCTCCTATGGCTCCACGCGAACGTGCGGACACATTCGTCGGGCGTCTGAGTACGCAGAAGTCACATCAGAAACATCTACAACATCAGCCACCGACTGCACCGTATGTCACATCTGACGCTGAAGAAACTTTAGTCACAAACTACAAGTTTGTAATTGCGAAAAGTGTTATCTCGCCGTGATGTTCTCTTTTGCCGCGAGGGGCGAAATCCGGCGGAACTTGCTGTCAGAGTGTGCTTTTAACGCTGATCACGCGCAAGCACGCGCTTGCTACGAACCTGCAACATTCGCGTCGCGATGACGGCGGCGACCACTGCCAGCACGACCAATATCGTGAACGTCGTCCACGGAAAATGATCCGTGGTCAGCTCGCTGAGGAAATTCTTCGCGCCCTGCACCGCCCCGCGGCCTTCGGCGACGTCTTGACCGGCTTCGAGCGTGACCCGGTCGAAGGTCGGGCTGTAGGTGCCGGACTCCGAGGGGCTGAGCACCAGCACCGTCGACCCCGGATGCGCCTGGCCGACCTCGGTGGCGATGTCGCGCAGCGGGGTGTCGATCGGCGGGTTGTTCTCGATGACGACGATCTTGAGGTCGATGCCATCGCGGCTCGCCTCCTTGACGACCTCACGCAACGCAGGCACGTCGGCCGCGGCCGCGGGCGGCACGGCGACACCGTCGTCGGCGACGTCGGCGTTGATCTGGTCTATGTCGACGTCCGGCGGGATGTAGCCGGGCAGAAACGGGATCACGTGCGGCGCGGTCACAGGAGAACCGTACGTTATGGGTACCCGTAAAGCGACGACCCTGGACGTATTGCAGGACAAGCGTACTGTTAGGGTTATGTGGGCCGTCGTCTCAGCCCGTCGGCGGCGAGAACTAGCCGGGAGTTGATGTGAGCAAAGGTAATAACGCCAATTCGTCCGTGAACTCTTTCGGTGCCCGTGACACGTTGAAGGTCAACGACAAGAGCTACGAGATCTATCGACTCTACGCGGTGCCGGGCACCGAGAAGCTGCCGTTCAGCCTCAAGGTGCTTGCCGAGAACCTGCTGCGCACCGAGGACGGCGCCAACATCACCAAGGACCACATCGAGGCGATCGCCAACTGGGATCCCGGCGCCGAACCCAGCGTGGAGATCCAGTTCACCCCGGCTCGCGTGGTGATGCAGGACTTCACCGGCGTGCCGTGCATCGTCGACCTGGCCACCATGCGCGAGGCGATCGCCGACCTCGGCGGTGACCCGGAAAAGGTCAACCCCCTCGCGCCGGCCGACCTGGTGATCGACCATTCGGTGATCGCCGATCTGTTCGGGCGCGCCGACGCGTTCGAGCGCAACGTCGAGATCGAGTACGAGCGCAACGGGGAGCGTTACCAGTTCCTGCGCTGGGGCCAGGGCGCGTTCAACGACTTCAAAGTGGTGCCGCCGGGCACCGGCATCGTGCACCAGGTCAACATCGAGTACTTGGCGTCGGTGGTGATGGACCGAAACGGGGTGGCCTACCCGGATACCTGCGTGGGCACCGACAGCCACACCACCATGGTCAACGGACTCGGCGTGCTGGGCTGGGGCGTCGGCGGCATCGAGGCCGAGGCCGCCATGCTGGGCCAGCCGGTGTCGATGCTGATCCCGCGCGTGGTCGGGTTCAAGCTGACCGGTGAGCGCAGGCCGGGCGTCACCGCCACCGACGTGGTGCTCACCGTCACCGAGATGTTGCGCCAGCACGGGGTGGTCGGCAAGTTCGTCGAGTTCTACGGCGAGGGCGTCGCGGAGGTGCCGCTGGCCAACCGCGCCACCCTGGGCAACATGAGCCCCGAGTTCGGTTCCACCGCAGCGATTTTCCCGATCGACGAGGAGACCATCAGCTACCTGCGCTTCACCGGGCGCAGCGACGAGCAGCTCGCGCTGGTCGAGGCCTACGCCAAGGAGCAGGGCATGTGGCACGACCCGAAGCGGGAACCGCGCTACAGCGAGTACATCGAGCTGGACCTGTCGCAGGTGGTGCCGTCGATCGCCGGGCCGAAGCGCCCGCAGGACCGCATCGCGCTCGACGACGCGAAAACCGCGTTCCGCAAAGACATCCACAACTATGTCGAGGAGCACATGCCCGTCAAGCACACCAAGCTCGACGAGGCGGTCGAGGACACGTTCCCGGCCAGCGACCCCGCGTCCAGCCTGGCCTTCGCCGACGACGACGCGGTCGTTCCGTCCGCGGCCATCGGCGCCAACGGACGCCCGACCAAGCCGGTCGAGGTGAAGTCGGCCGAGCGCGGCGAGTTCGTCATCGATCACGGCGCCGTGGTGATCGCGGCGATCACCTCGTGCACCAACACGTCCAACCCCGAGGTGATGCTCGGCGCCGCGCTGTTGGCGCGCAACGCCGTGGAGAAGGGCCTGAGCACCAAGCCGTGGGTGAAGACCACGATGGCGCCCGGGTCGCAGGTGGTCACGGATTACTACGAAAAGGCCGGGCTGTGGCCCTATCTGGAGAAGCTCGGCTTCTATCTGGTGGGCTACGGCTGTACTACGTGCATCGGCAACTCCGGCCCGCTGCCCGACGAGATCTCGCAGGCCGTCAACGACAACGACCTGTCGGTCACCGCGGTGTTGTCGGGCAACCGTAACTTCGAGGGCCGCATCAACCCCGACGTGAAGATGAACTACCTCGCGTCCCCGCCGTTGGTGATCGCCTACGCGCTGGCGGGCACGATGGACTTCGACTTCGACGCCGAACCCTTGGGCCGCGACAAGGACGGCAACGAGGTGTTCCTCAAGGACATCTGGCCGTCGCAGCAGGACATCAACGACACCATCGCCTCGGCGATCAACCGCGAGATGTTCACCAAGAACTACGCCGACGTGTTCAAGGGCGACGAACGCTGGCGCAACCTGCCCACCCCGAGCGGCAACACGTTCGAGTGGGACCCCGAGTCGACGTATGTCCGCAAGCCCCCGTATTTCGACGGTATGAGCGCCGAACCGGAGCCGGTGTCCGACATCTCGGGCGCCAGAGTGCTGGCGCTGCTGGGTGATTCGGTGACCACCGACCACATCTCCCCCGCGGGCGCCATCAAGCCGGGCACCCCGGCGGCCCAGTACCTCGAGGCCAACGGCGTGCAGCGCAAGGACTACAACTCCTACGGTTCACGACGCGGCAACCACGAGGTGATGATCCGCGGCACGTTCGCCAACATCCGGTTGCGCAACCTGCTGCTCGACGACGTCTCGGGCGGCTACACCCGCGACTTCACCAAGGGCGGCGAGCAGGCGTTCATCTACGACGCCGCGGAAAATTATGCGGCACAGAATATTCCGCTTGTCGTGTTGGGCGGAAAGGAGTACGGATCGGGTTCGTCGCGGGACTGGGCCGCCAAGGGCACCAGCCTGCTGGGTGTGCGCGCGGTGATCGCCGAGTCGTTCGAACGCATTCACCGCAGCAACCTGATCGGGATGGGCGTCATCCCGCTGCAGTTCCCCGAGGGGGAATCGGCGGCCAGCCTCAAGCTGGACGGCACCGAGACGTTCGACATCACCGGTATCGAGGAGCTCAACGAGGGTAAGACGCCCAGGACGGTGCATGTCACCGCCACCAAGGACGATGGCAACACCATCGAGTTCGACGCGGTGGTGCGGATCGACACACCCGGTGAGGCCGACTACTACCGCAACGGCGGCATCCTGCAGTACGTGCTGCGCAACATGTTGAAGTCCTGACCGATGCCCCGGGTCACCGACGACCATCTGGCGGCCCGCCGTCGTCAGATCCTCGACGGCGCCCGGCGGTGTTTCGCGGAGTACGGCTACGACAAGGCGACCGTGCGACGGCTCGAGCAGACGATCGGGCTGTCGCGCGGCGCCATCTTCCATCACTTCCGCGACAAGGACACGCTGTTCTTCGAGTTGGCCCGCGAGGATGCCGAGCGGATGGCCGACGTCGCAGCGCGCGAAGGCCTGGTGCAGGTGATGCGTGACATGCTGGCAGCGCCCGAGCAGTTCGACTGGCTGGCGACCCGGCTCGAGATCGCCCGCAAACTGCGCAACGACCCCGATTTCCACCGCGGCTGGAAGGAAAGGTCCGCGGAGCTGTCGGCGGCGACCACCGCGCGGTTGCGGCGGCAGAAGCAGGCCGGGCGGCTACGCGACGACATTCCCGCCGCCGTCCTGCAGACCTACCTCGACCTGGTGCTCGATGGCCTGGTGGCGCGGCTGGCGTCGGGCGACGATCCCGAAAAACTCAGCGCCGTACTGGACCTGGTCGAGGCGTCGCTGCGCCAGCAGCAAAGCTAACGACGGCTGCGGTGGTTCGGGCCGCCGCGGCTGCGCATCGTGGTTCCCGATTCGCGCAGCATGCTGTGGATCGAGCCGTACGAGCGGCCGGTCGATGCGACCAACGTCCGGATGCTCGCGCCGTTTTCGTACGCGCTCCGCAACTCGGTTAACAGTTGATCCCGTGGCTTCTCGGCCTTCTTCTGCGTCATCGTGCCTGGCACCTCCCCGCACAACTTGTGATGTGATGCCCCGACGGATACCCAGGGTAGGAACCGCCTACACCCCGCGGGTGGAATTGGATGAAACGGTTCGCAATTCGGCTATCAGGCCAGCTCGATCAGCTCCGCGTACTCCTCGGACCAGAAGTCCTCGGTGCCGTCGGGCAGCAGCACCACCCGCTGGGGGTCCAGGGCCTCGGCCGCGCCCGGATCGTGCGTCACTAGCACCACCGCACCGAGGTAGCTGCGCAGCGCGTCGAGTACTTGTTCGCGCGACGCGGGATCGAGGTTGTTGGTCGGCTCGTCGAGCAGCAGCACGTTGGCTGTCGACGCGACGAGCCCGGCCAGCGCCAGCCGGGTCTTCTCGCCACCGGATAGCGTGCCCGCCGGCTGATCCAGTTGCGCACCGCTGAACATGAACGCGCCCAACAGTCCCCGCAGGTCCTGCTCGCCGCCGTCGGGCGCGGCGTGGCGGATGTTCTCCCACACCGTGGCCGCGTTGTCGAGGGTGTCGTGCTCCTGGGCGAAGTATCCGACCTTCATGCCGTGACCCGGTTCGATCACCCCCGCATCCGGTGACTCCGCGCCGGCCAGCAGGCGCAGCAGGGTGGTCTTGCCCGCCCCGTTGAGGCCGAGCACCACCACGCGGGACCCGCGGTCGATGGCCAGGTCGACGCCCGAGAACACTTCCAGCGAACCGTAGTTCTTGGTCAGCCCCTTGGCCACCAGCGGGGTGCGCCCGCAGGGCGCCGGCGTCGGGAACTTGATCCTGGCCACCTTGTCGGCCACCCGTTCCTCTTCGAGCGCGGCCATCATCCGGTCGGCCCGACGCAGCATATTCTGTGCGGCAACGGCTTTGGTCGCCTTGGCCCCCATCTTTGCGGCCTGGGTGCGCAGCGCGGCGGCCTTGCGTTCGGCGTTGGCGCGTTCCCGGCGGCGGCGCTGCTCGTCGGTGGCGCGGGCATCGAGGTAGCGCTGCCAGGTCATGTTGTAGACGTCGACCTCGCCGCGCACGGCGTCCAGGAACCACACCCGGTTGACGACGTCGGCGAGCAGTTCGACGTTGTGGCTGATGACCACCAGCCCGCCGGTGTGGTTCTGCAGGAACGTGCGTAACCAGCCGATGGAGTCGGCGTCGAGGTGGTTGGTCGGCTCGTCGAGCAGCAGCGTGGTCGTCGAACCCGAAGCCCCGGCCCCGCCGTCGGAGGCGGCGAACAGAATGCGTGCCAGCTCCACCCGGCGTCGTTGACCGCCGGACAACGTGCGCAGCGCCTGGGTGAGAACCCGTTCCGGCAAACCGAGACTCGCGCAGATCCGGCCGGCATCGCTTTCTGCGGCGTAGCCGCCCAGCGCGGCGAACCGCTCCTCCAGCTGGCCGTAGCGCCGAACGGCCCGGTCGCGGGCGGCATCGTCGGCGACCTCGGCCATCAGCACCTGCTGCTTTTCCAGGTCGGTCAGCAGCGTGTCGAGACCACGCGCGGACAGCACCCGGTCGCGCGCGATCATGTCGAGGTCGCCTTCTCTGGGATCCTGTGGCAGGTAACCGATTTCGCCCGACCGCGAGATCGTTCCGGCGTACGGCTCGCCCTCGCCCGCTAGGATCCGCATCGTGGTGGTCTTGCCCGCGCCGTTGCGCCCGACCAGCCCGATCCGATCGCCGGGTTGCACGCGCAGCACCGTACCGTCGGTGGACAGCAGCGTGCGCGCGCCGGCGCGGACCTCGAGGTCCGTTGCGGTGATCACGCTGCTGCTCTCCTCGTGCTACTTGTCGTCGGTGAAGATGGGCGCCCGCTTCTCGGCGCGCGCGGCCACCGCCTCTTCGAAGTTGGCGGTGAGCAGACGCACGTAGAGCTGGCCCAGGCCTTCGGCCTGCATGTGCCCTTCCAGGCTAGCGGCGTCCAGTCCACTCCACAGTGTGCGCTTGGTCAACTCGATTCCTGGCCGGGAGAACGAAGCGATCCGCTCGCCCAGCTGAAAACACACCTCGAGCAGGTCGGCGTCGGGCACCGCCCTGGAGACCAGGCCGATTTGTTGTGCCTCCTCGGCGTCCACGTCGCGGCCGGTGAGCATCAGCTCGAAGGCCCGCGATGTGCCGATGGCGCGCGGCAGCAGGTAGGACAACCCCAGCTCGCTGGCGGTCAGGCCGTTGTTGATCCCGGCGGCGCGGAAATAGGCGCCGGCGCCCGCTACCCGGATGTCGCAGGCCAGGGCCAGGCAGAGGCCTCCGCCGATCGCCGCCCCGTTGACCGCGGCGATGACCGGCTGGTGCATTCTGCGCAGCGTCAGGATCACGTTGTCGAGGACTTCCATCGACCGCAGCGCGAAGGTGGGCCGGGTCAGCCCCTCGGTGTGCGGCACACCGCCTGCCGACTTGTGGTCGGCGCCCGACGAGAAGCCGCGACCCGCGCCGGTGAGCACGATCGCGCGCACGGAGTTGTCGTGGTTCAGCTCGTCAAGCACCTTCTGCAGCGGGACCATGACATCGAACGCCATCGAGTTCATGCGCTCGGGTCGGTTCAGGGTCACCAGCGCGATATCGGGGCGCGGGCGGTCGACGAGTACGAAGTCGGTCTGCTCGGTCACGGATGCACGCTATCGCGTGCGCCCGCTCACTCCGTCTGACCGTCGTTTTGCGCTGCGATCGCCGCGTCGACGTCGAACTCCCTGACCTTCTGCACCAGCTCCTCCAGCGCCGCGGGCGGCAATGCGCCGGCCTGGTTGAACACCAGCTTGCCCTTCTTGAACACCATCAGCGTGGGAATGGAGCGGATGTCGGCCGCGGCCGCAAGCTCCTGCTCGGCCTCGGTGTCGACCTTGGCGAACACGACGTCGGGATGGGCCTCCGCAGACGCCGCGAACGTCGGGGCGAACGCCTTACACGGTCCGCACCACGACGCCCAGAAATCCACCAGCACGATCTCGTTGTCGTTGATGGTGTCGTTGAACTCTTCGGCGGTGATGTCTTTGG
The DNA here is from genome assembly GCF_010725725.1 of Mycolicibacterium pulveris. NCBI lineage: Bacteria > Bacillati > Actinomycetota > Actinomycetes > Mycobacteriales > Mycobacteriaceae > Mycobacterium > Mycolicibacterium pulveris. Next base: position 5,203,713 of record NZ_AP022599.1, read on the forward strand.
TAGCCACGAATGTTCCTAACGCCGGGGGCGGGCTCGATGTTCCCACCATAGGGTCCGCACAAACGGGTCCGCCGGGTTATCGCCTCCTGCAGTCGGCTCGCGGCGAAGTCACATGCTCTGGCTGCCAGATCCCAGCGCCAGGGTGATTCGCGTCGAGCGGCACACCGGGCACCGCGGCGGCGCGTCGAACCGAAACCGTCCGCCGCACCCGCACTCGCCGGCGATCGCGTGCACACCGGCGCGGTAGTCGGCGGTGGAGATGGGCTGCACCGGGACGTGGACGCGGACGTAGGCGTCGCGCCGCGCGTCGAGCAGGCAGTGACCGTTCGGCAGGGATTTGAGGTAGCGCAGATGCAACTCGCCGAGTTCCTCGAAGCCGATCGGCTTGACCTCGCCGCAGCGATCGCAGTGCAACAGATGGCAGAAGAACCCGTCGCCCTGGCTGACAGTGAACGATTCATCGCAGTAGCGACAGCGCGCCCGGAATTTGTGGCTCATCGCTCAGCACCCTTCTCCCGATTTCGTTGTGTCGCTGGCGGTCACAGGTCGTCGACATTCAGCAGCCCGTCTTGGATCGCGCGTGCGGCCAGCGCCGCTTTGGTCCGCGCGGGCCGGCCGACGGCGGCGTATTTCGCCCGTATACGTTGCAAGTGAGTGCGCACGGTCGTCGGCGAGATGTTCAACCGTTCGGCCACCACCTCCTTGCTCTCGGTCTGTAGCCAGCTGAGAAGGACCTCGATCTCGCGCGCCGCCAGGCGCGGTTTCGTGATCGTGTCGCCGCGGCCCATGGGTTTGTCTCCTCGAACACCCGATTCCCACATCGTCCGTTCGGACGACAATGAAAACAGCGTGGGTAGTCACCCATCGGTTCTCGAATCAGGCGCGCAAACACAAAATCCGTGATGTTCAGGCAAGATCTTGCTCAAGCCAGCAAGATGTCAGCGTGCACGGTCAATCGCGGATTCTGGTGGCATCTCCGTTGGGAAAGGTCGTGCTACCGATCCTGACCACGGCGTTTCCCGAGGCGACGGTGCGGGTCGCGGTCGACGAGGCCGCGGTGCGACGGGAGGTGACGGGCCGGGTCCGCTTCGACGTCGTGGTGGCGGACCTGGTGTGGAACAACCCCGAGTTGGAGTTCCGGTTCGACGGCCTCGACGTCATCGACGTCCTGCGCGACGCCGACCGCCTGGCCCCGGTGGTGATCGCCATGCAGGGTCACCGGATGGAGCGGGATCACCTCGATGAGGCGCGGTTACGCCCCGAGGTCGCGTACGTGATCTCCAAGTCCGCGGGCGCCGATGCCCTACCGTCGGTGCTTCGCGACGCCGCCGTCGGCAAGCGCGACCCGGACGCCGGGTGCCGGCCACCGAAACCGCCGCTGTACGAGTTGTTCGCCGGGCGCAAGGGGCAGACGGCCGGCAGGCTCGCGGGCGCCATCGCATCCGGGCGCGCGTCGGACGGGGCGAGTTTGGCGGCGGCCGCCGGCGTCGCGCTGAACACCGCCACCAAAGTCGCGACCCACTACCTCGGCCCGATCGTCAGCCAGCGTGGTGAGCACGACCCCGAACTCCCTCTGACCCTGGCCGCCGTGTACCGCTGGTGCGGGCTGCACGCGAGCTACCTGGTGAGCTGGTGCCGCCGTAACGGCCACGGGTCGGTCATCCAGGGCTGAGGGCCGCGCGGTCGACGTTGGACAGAAGTTGCGCGCGTCTCTTCGGCCACCAGAACAACTCCGCCAGCAGCAGAAACAGGTAGATGAACGACGCAGCCGCGTTGCCCCAGGAGCCATAGACGGCGTCCCACCCAGCGGTCGCCACACCGACAGCCAGGACGACGGGCAACAGCCAGCGCACCGGCTTGGCTTCCTCGGCCGCCGCGTGGATTCCGGTGCGGTAGTCGAGGGCGGCTGCGCTCAATCGCGCATCGGTGATGCGCTCACCACGCCGCGCGGCACGCACCACCGTCACGCGCTCCGCGCCGGAAAGTCCGTCGGCGCCAGGCCAATACCGCTTCATTCGCCGCGCCATCCAGATGCCGTAGCAGGTACCGACGATCATCAGGACGGCGAGGCCGGCGGCAGCCAGGCCCGAATCCAGCCATGCCAGCACTCCGAGCGGCAACCCGACCGCAGACCCGACTCGTGAGCGCCCGGCGGGCAAAACCGCCGCGCCACACCGTCGCCCGCACCGTGACCAACGGCCGTCCCTCCGATCAGTCGAGGTGGCTGGTGCTCACGCCTGCGCCGGTTACTAGACGGTGAAGCCGAGCGCCCGAAGCTGTTCGCGGCCGTCGTCGGTGATCTTGTCCGGGCCCCACGGCGGGTTCCACACCCAGTTGATTTTCATCTCGCTGACCAGCCCGCTGCCCACCAGCGCGTTCCGCGACTGGTCCTCGATCACATCGGTCAGCGGGCAGGCCGGGGACGTCAGCGTCATGTCGATCAACGCGACGGTGCCCTGCTCCCCCTTCTCGATGTTCAGGCCGTAGACGAGGCCGAGGTCCACGACGTTGATCCCCAGCTCGGGATCGACGACGTCGCGCATCGCCTCCTCAAGGTCGAACAACAGTTCCTCGTTAGGCACTGCGGTGTCGCTCATCTGACATCTCCTCACTGGCCTGCGCAAGCGCATCCTTGAAAGCCATCCACCCCAGCAACGCGCACTTCACCCGCGCGGGGTATTTCGCCACCCCCGCGAATGCGACGCCGTCGCCGAGCACATCTTCATCCCCTTCAACGGTTCCGCGTGACGAAACCATTTCGCTGAACGCCGCGACCGTCTTGAGCGCGTCGCCGACGCTCTGCCCGATCACCTGATCGGTCAGCACCGACGTCGCCGCCTGGCTGATCGAACAGCCCTGCCCGTCGTAGGAGATGTCGGTGACGGTCTCCCCGTCGTCGGACAGCGCCACCCGCAGCGTCACCTCGTCGCCACACGTCGGGTTGACGTGGTGCACTTCGGCCGCGAACGGCTCGCGCAGGCCGCGATGGTGCGGGTGCTTGTAGTGATCGAGGATCACTTCCTGATACATCTGATCCAGGCGCATCCATCACCTGCCGAAGAACTCGATGGCCCGGCGCACGCCGGCCACCAGGCGATCGACCTCGTCGAGCGTGTTGTACAGCGCGAACGACGCGCGCGCCGTCGCGGCGATGCCGAACTTGCGGTGCAGCGGAAACGCGCAGTGGTGTCCCACCCGCACCGCGACACCGTCGTCGTCGAGCACCTGCCCCACGTCGTGGGCGTGCACGCCGTCGACCACGAACGACACCGGCGATGCGCGGTTCTCCAGCGACGTCGGCCCGATGACGCGGACGCCGTCGATGCCGGTCAGCCCTTCGAGCGCGGCGGCCACCAACTCGGCTTCGTGCGCCTCCACGGCGCGCATCCCGACCTCGGTCAAATACCGTGCCGCGGCGCCCAATCCGACGACCTGCGAGGTCATAGGTGTGCCGGCCTCGAACCGCTGCGGCGGCGGGGCGTAGGTGGCGCTCTCCATGGTGACGGTCTCGATCATCGAGCCGCCGGTGAGAAACGGCGGCATCGCGTCGAGAAGTTCGCGTCGCCCGTAAAGCACCCCGATGCCGGTGGGGCCCAGCATCTTATGCCCGGAGAAGGCCGCGAAGTCCACGTCCAGCGCGCCGAAGTCCACGGGTTGGTGCGGCACCGACTGGCATGCGTCCAGTACGGTCAGCGCACCGACGGCCTTGGCCCGCCCCACCAGTTCGTCGACGGGGGCCAGCGCACCGGTCACGTTCGAGTGGTGGCTGAACGCAACGATTTTCACGCGGTCGTCGAGGTGCAGCGAGTCGAGGTCGATGCGTCCTGCGTCGGGGCCCTCGGAGGTGGTCTGGTACCACTTGAGCGTCGCCCCGGTACGGCGGGCCAGCTCCTGCCACGGGATCAGGTTCGCGTGATGCTCCAGCTCGGTGGTGACGATGACGTCGCCCGGTCCGACCGCACGGGCGAATCGGTTGTCGCCCAGCGTGTAGGACACCAGGTTGAGCGCCTCGGTCGCGTTCTTGGTGAACACCAGCTCTTCGGGATGCGCGCCGACGAACGCCGCGATCTCGGCGCGGCCCTGCTCGTAGGCGTCGGTGGACTCCTCCATCAACTGATGCGCACCACGGTGCACCGCGCCGTAGGAATTGGTCAGAAATTCCCGCTCCGCGTCGAGCACCTGTACCGGGCGTTGCGAGGTGGCCCCCGAATCCAGGTAGGCCAACGTGTTTCCGCCGCGCATCACTTTTTTCAGGATCGGGAAGTCGGCCCGGATCCTGGTGACGTCCAGAGTCTGCGCGGTCGTCACCTCACGCCCCCACGGCCTGGGCGAACCGCTCGTAGCCGTGCTCTTCGAGCTCGTCGGCCAGTTCGGGCCCGCCGGACTCGGCGATGCGACCACCGACGAACACGTGCACGAACTGCGGCTGGATGTACCGCAGAATCCGGGTGTAGTGCGTGATGAGCAGGATGCCGCCGTTCTCGGATTCGGCATACCGGTTCACCCCGTCGCTGACGACGCGCAGCGCGTCGACGTCCAGACCGGAGTCGGTCTCGTCGAGGATCGCGATCTTGGGCTTCAGCAGCGACAGCTGGAGGATCTCGTGCCGCTTCTTCTCGCCGCCGGAAAAGCCTTCGTTGACACTGCGTTCGGCGAACGACGGATCGATCTCGAGGGCCTCCATCGCGCCCTTGACCTCTTTGATCCAGTGCCGCAGTTTGGGCGGCTCACCCCGGACGGCCGTGGCCGCCGTGCGCAGGAAGTTCGACATCGACACCCCGGGCACCTCCACGGGGTACTGCATCGCCAGAAACAGCCCGGCGCGGGCACGCTCGTCGACGCTCATCGCGAGCACGTCCTCGCCGTCGAGCGTGATCGACCCGGACGTCACCGTGTACTTCGGGTGCCCGGCGACCGCGTAGGACAGCGTCGACTTGCCGGACCCGTTGGGGCCCATCAGCGCATGCACCTCCCCCGACTTCACGGTGAGGTCGACGCCCTTGAGGATGGGGATCTCGTCAGCGGCCTCTGTGGCGGCGACGCTGACGTGCAGGTCTTTGATTTCAAGCGTGGTCATCTAGCTTCCTTGCAGTGTTTCGGTGAGCTCGAGCTCTTTTTCGATGGCGTCGGTGAGCCGCTCGCGCACGGCGGGCACGGTGATCTGCTGGATGATCTCGCCGAAGAACCCGCGCACGATCAGCCGTCGAGCCTGATCCTCGGGGATACCGCGCGCCTGCAGATAGAACAGTTGCTCGTCGTCGAATCGTCCGGTCGCGCTGGCATGCCCGGCGCCTGCGATCTCGCCGGTCTCGATCTCCAGGTTCGGCACCGAGTCGGCGCGGGCGCCGTCGGTGAGCACGAGGTTGCGGTTGGTCTCGAAGGTGTCGGTGCCCTCGGCCTCCGCGCGGATCAGCACGTCGCCGATCCACACCGTACGGGTGTCGGGCTTGGGCGACGCCGGATCTCCTTGCAGCGCACCCTTGTACGTAACCTGCGAGCGGCAGTTGGGCTCGGCGTGGTCGACGAGCAGACGCGACTCGAAGTGCTGCCCGTCGTCGGCGAAGTACAAACCGAGCAGCACGGCGTCGCCGCCCGGCGCGCGGTAGCGCACCCGCCCCGTCATCCGGACCAGGTCGCCGCCCAGCGTGACGGCCGTGTGCCGAAACACCGCGTCCTTACCCAGCGAGGCGTGGTGCATGCTGACGTGGACCGCGTCGTCGGCCCAGTCGGCGATCGACACCACCTTCAGGGTCGCGGCGTCGCCGACGACGAATTCGATGTTGTCGGCGTAGGTTCCGCTGCCGCGCTGGTCGATCACGACCACGGCCTCGGCGAGTTCGTCGACCCGCACCTGCAGATGGCCGTATGCCGTCGCGCCCTCGCCGGGCCCGGTGACCACGATGTCGATCGGGTCGTCCACCTTGGTGTCGCGCCCGACGGTGACGATCGTCGCGTTGTTGAACGACGAGAACGCCTGGGCGGCAACACGGTCGGCGGGCACGCCCCCGTCGCCCAGCCGCGGGTCGCCGCGGCGCACGGTTTCCACCGTCACGCCGTGGCGTTGCGCCACGTCGATGCGGGCGCCGCCGGTGGCCGGCGCGGTGCCGTCGTGCAGGCCGCGCAGCCGCCGAAGCGGGGTGAAGCGCCAGATCTCGTCACGGCCCCGGGGCACCTCGAAGGCCTCGACGTCGAACGACGTGAACAGCTCGCCCTTGTTCTGCCCCTCGACGGCCGTGGTCAAGTTGTTTGTCGTCACCCAACCGCGCCTTCCATCTGCAGCTCGATCAGCCGGTTGAGCTCCAGCGCGTACTCCATCGGGAGTTCCTTGGCGATCGGCTCGACGAAGCCGCGCACCACCATGGCCATCGCCTCGTCCTCGGTCAGGCCGCGGCTCATCAGGTAGAACAGTTGGTCCTCGCTGACCTTCGACACGGTCGCCTCGTGACCCATCGTGACGTCGTCCTCACGGATGTCGACATACGGATAGGTGTCGCTGCGGCTGATCAGATCGACAAGCAGCGCATCGCATTTCACGCTCGACTTGGATCCGTTCGCGCCCTTGTTGATCTGCACCAGACCGCGGTACGACGCACGTCCGCCGCCGCGGGCCACCGACTTGGACACGATGTTGCTCGACGTGTTCGGCGCCAGGTGCAGCATCTTCGCACCGGTGTCCTGGTGCTGGCCCTCGCCCGCGAACGCGACCGACAGCACCTCACCCTTGGCGTGTTCGCCGGTCATCCAGACCGCCGGGTACTTCATCGTGACCTTCGAGCCGATGTTGCCGTCGATCCACTCCATCGTCGCGCCGGCCTCGGCGCGGGCGCGCTTGGTGACCAGGTTGTAGACGTTGTTCGACCAGTTCTGGATCGTCGTGTAACGGCATCGCCCGCCGGGCTTGACGATGATCTCCACCACCGCGGAGTGCAGCGAGTCGGACTTGTAGATCGGCGCGGTGCAGCCCTCGACGTAGTGCACGTAGGCGCCTTCGTCGACGATGATCAACGTCCGCTCGAACTGGCCCATGTTCTCGGTGTTGATCCGGAAGTAGGCCTGCAGCGGAATGTCGACGTGCACACCCGGCGGCACGTAGATGAACGAACCACCCGACCACACCGCGGTGTTCAGCGCGGAGAACTTGTTGTCGCCCGCCGGGATCACCGTGCCGAAATACTGCTTGAAGATGTCCTCGTGTTCCTTCAAGCCCGTGTCGGTGTCCAGGAAGATGACGCCCTGCGCCTCGAGGTCTTCACGGATCTGGTGGTAGACGACCTCTGACTCGTACTGGGCGGCAACCCCGGCGACCAACCGCTGCTTCTCGGCCTCGGGGATTCCGAGCCTGTCGTAGGTGTTGCGGATGTCCTCGGGCAGGTCCTCCCAGGAAGCGGCCTGCTTCTCGGTCGAGCGCACGAAGTACTTGATGTTGTCGAAGTCGATGCCTTCGAGATTGGAGCCCCATTTGGGCATCGGCTTCTTGTTAAACGTGCGCAGCGCGCGAAGCCGGCTCTCGAGCATCCACTCGGGCTCGTTCTTCTTCGCCGAGATGTCGCGCACCACCGCCTCGGACAGACCGCGCTGCGCGCCGGCGCCCGCCTCGTCGGAGTCCACCCAGCCGTAGCCGTACCGGCCCAGCGAGGCAATGGCCTCTTCCTGGCTGAGCGGTTCGCCTACCGTTTGCACCTCGGGGGTGGTCGTCATCTCGACGCTCCTTGCTTGCTTGTAGTGGCTTCGGCGCGGGCTGTGCGCCGAAGGGTCTTCTGCTTAGCCTTGCTCTTCTCGGCAAGGGGCACGTGCGTGGTGCACGCGCAATCGCCGTTGACGATGGTGGCCAGCCGCTGCACGTGCGTGCCCAGGACCTCGGCGAAGGCCTCACGCTCGGCGTCGCAGAGTTCCGGGAACTCCTCGGCGACGTGCGACACCGGGCAGTGGTGTTGGCACAGCTGGATACCGTCGACCGGGCCGGCGACCGGGGTCGTGGTCGTGGCGTAACCGGCCTCCGTCAGCGCCGCCGCCACCCGGTCCGCAGTGGATGCAACGTCATCTGACCCGTCGGTTACTCCCGCCAGGATGCTGTCGACGCGCTGCCTGGCGAAGGTCCGCACGGCGTCGTCGCCGCCGATCTCGCGCAGTTGTCGCATCGCCGCGGCGGCCAGGTCGTCGTACCGGTGGCCGAGCTTGGCCCGGCCCGCGGCGGTGAGCCGATAGCGCTTGGGGGGGCGGCCGCGGCCGCTGTGCTGCCACGCCGCCGCAGCGCTGGATTCCGCGTCACCGGCCTCCATCAACGCCTCGAGATGCCTGCGCACGCCCGCCGCGGAAATACCGAGGCGTTCGCCGATCTCACCTGCGGTGATGGGCCCGGATTCCAGCAGCATCTGCACGATCGCGCCGCGCGTGCGACGCTCGCTGCTGACTTCCGGACGGATTTTCACAACACCATTGTGACGTAATTCGAAAACTCATGTAAAGCAAGGGCACCCTTATGTGGCGCGATCGTGCCTAATATCACCGGATGACCGAGCAGAACCGCCGTCTGGTGCTGGCCCAACGACCCTCGGGCCTGGTGAACGAATCCACCACCCGCATGGAGATTCAACCAGTACCCGAAATTTCCGACGGCGAGGCCCTGGTCAAAGTTCGCTTTCTGTCCATCGACCCGACCATCCGCACCTGGATGGACGACGTCCCCAGCTATCTGCCGCCGATCCAGATCGACGAGGTCATCCGCAGCGGCGGCGTCGGCGAGGTCGTCGAAAGCCGCTGTGGGGCCTATCAGCCCGGCCAGTTGGTGTTCGGCATGACCGGCTGGCAGGACTACGTCGTCGTCGACGCCGGCGAGCGCGCGATGCAGGTGCTGCCCGACGGTGTGCCTCCCCCGCTGGCGATCGGGGTTCTCGGCGTCACCGGAATGACAGCGTATTTCGGGATGACCGATGTGGGCGGCGTCAAACCGGGCGACGTGGTCGTCATCTCCGGCGCCGCGGGCGCCACCGGCTCCACCGCGGGCCAGATCGCCAAGCTCAAGGGCGCCGCCAGGGTCGTCGGCATCGCGGGCGGACCGCAGAAATGCCGCTACATCGTCGACGAACTCGGCTTCGACGACGCCATCGACTACAAGAACGAAGACGTCGCAGCCCGGCTGCGCGAGACCTGTCCGGACGGCATCGACCTGTACTTCGACAACGTCGGCGGGTCGATCCTCGACGACTGCCTGGCCAACCTGGCGATGCGCGGGCGTGTGGTGCTGTGCGGCGCGATCTCGACCTACAACAGCGACGAGCCTCCGCCGGGCCCGTCGAACTATCTCAGCCTGTTGATCCGCCGCGGACGCATGGAGGGCTTCATCGTCCTCGACTACCTCGACCGCTTCCCGCCCGCACAGGCGGAAATGGCCGGGTGGCTGGCCGAGGGAAAGATCAAGTCCTCCGAGCACGTCGTCAACGGCCTCGAGAACGCCCCGGACGCGCTGAACCTGTTGTTCAGCGGCGGGAACACCGGCAAGGTGATCGTCGAGCTCTGAGAACGTCGGCCGCTACGCTGCTGTGGTGGCTGCCCGCCTCAAGTCTCTGTCCTCGTCGATCGCCCGCTGGCACGCCGACGAGCCGCCGGTCGGCTCGCCACTCAACGACGCCGAGGTCATCGCGCTGCGGCGCACCCGCGTCTTCGGAGCCGCGGGCACCGTGCTGATGGCCATCGGGGCGCTGGGCGTCGGCGCCCGGCCGGTGGTGCAGGACCCCACCTTCGGCGTGCGGCTGCTCAACCTGCCGTCACGCATCCAGACGGTGTCGCTGACCATGACCACCACCGGCGCGGTGATGATGGCGCTGGCGTGGTTGATGCTGGGCCGTTTCGTCCTCGGCGATCGCCGCATGTCGCGCAGCCAGCTCGACCGCACCCTGCTGCTGTGGGTGCTGCCGCTGCTCATCGCCCCGCCGATGTACAGCCGCGACGTCTACTCCTACCTGGCGCAGAGCGAGATCGCGAGCAAGGGCCTCGACCCCTACCGGGTGGGTCCGGCCACCGGTCTCGGCCTCGACCACGTCTTCACGCTGTCGGTGCCGACCATGTGGCGCGAGACGCCCGCGCCCTACGGCCCGCTATTCGTGTGGCTGGGCGAGGGCATTTCGGCGATCACCGGCGAGAACATCGTCGCCGCGGTGCTGTGCCACCGGCTGGTGGTGCTGCTCGGCGTGGCGCTGATCATGTGGGCGACGCCGCGACTGGCGCGCCGCTGCGGGGTCGCCGAGGTCAGCGCGCTGTGGCTGGGCGCGGCCAACCCGCTGCTGATCATGCATCTGGTGGCGGGCATCCACAACGAAGCGCTGATGTTGGGCCTGATGTTGGCGGGCACCGAGTTCGCGCTGCGCGGGGTCGACGCCGCCGACTCCCTTGTTCCGCGACCGCTGTCGTGGCCGCATACCCGCACGGACTGGCTGCAGTGGCAGCCGCTGGCGATGCTGCTGCTCGGCGTCGTGCTGATCACGATGTCGTCCCAGGTGAAGCTGCCGTCGCTGCTCGCGCTGGGCTTCGTCGCGATGGCGCTGGCGCACCGCTGGGGCGGCACGATCAAGGCCTTCTTCGTCTCGTCGGGTTCGCTGGCCGCGGTGTCCGTGGCGGTGATGGCGTCGATCGGCTGGGCCAGCGGGCTGGGGTTCGGCTGGTTGTTCACCCTCGGCACCGCCAACGTCGTGCGCAGTTGGATGTCGCTGCCCACCCTGCTGGCCCTCGGCACCGGCCAGGTCGGCATCCTGCTCGGGCTCGGTGATCACACCACCGCGGTACTGGGCTTGACCCGCGGTATCGGCGTGCTGCTCATCGCGATCCTGGTGACGTGGCTGCTGCTGGCGGTGCTGCGGGGCCGGCTGCACCCGGTCGGCGGGCTCGGCGTCGCGCTGGGGATGACGGTATTGCTCTTCCCCGTGGTTCAGCCCTGGTACGTGCTGTGGGCGGTGATCCCGCTGGCGGCGTGGGCCACCCGCCCCGCGTTCCGCAGCACCACGATCGTGGTGACCCTGGTGGTCGGCATCTTCGGCCCCACCGCCAACGGCGACCGGTTCACGCTGTTCCAGATCCTGCTCGCGGTGGTGGCGAGCACCGTGACCGTGCTGGCGCTGATGGCGCTGACCTACAACCGCCTGCCCTGGCGCAAACCGCCGACCGACGACGAGTCGGTGCCCGACGGCGCCACGGACTCGCCGACGAAGCAGCCGTCGATACCGCCCCGACCACCGGTGAAGCCCGACGCCTACGCTGATTCCCCGTGACCCATCTCGGATCGCGGGCCTCGTCGGTTCCCGTGCGCCTGCGCGGCGTCAGCAAGCGGTACGGCTCGACGACCGCGGTGTCGAACCTGGATTTGGAGGTTCAGGCGGCCGAGGTGTTCGCGCTGCTCGGCCCCAACGGCGCGGGCAAGACCACCACGGTCGAGATGTGCGAGGGGTTCATCAAACCCGACTCCGGCACCATCGAGATCCTCGGGCTGGACCCGTTCGACGACAACGCCGAGGTTCGGGCCCGCATCGGGGTGATGCTGCAGGGCGGCGGCGCATATCCGGCGGCCCGCGCCGGGGAGATGCTCGACCTCGTCGCCGCCTACGCCGCCAATCCGCTGGACCCGAAGTGGCTGATGGACACGCTGGGCCTGACCGATTCGGCGCGCACCACCTACCGGCGGCTGTCGGGCGGCCAGCAGCAGCGGTTGGCGCTGGCGTGCGCGGTCGTGGGCCGCCCGGAACTGGTCTTCCTCGACGAGCCGACGGCCGGCTTGGACGCCCACGCCCGAATCGTGGTGTGGGAGTTGATCGATGCGCTGCGCCGCGACGGTGTGACGGTGGTGTTGACCACCCACCAGCTCACCGAGGCCGAGGAGTTGGCCGACCGGATTCTGATCATCGACCACGGGACGGCGGTGGCGACAGGAACACCCGAGGAGTTGATGCGCAGCGGCGCGCAGAACCAGCTGCGGTTCCGTGCGCCGCGCAGGCTCGACCTCTCGCTGCTGGTCTCGGCGCTGCCGGAGAACTACCGGGCCTCCGAGAGCGCTCCCGGCGAGTACCTGGTGGAAGGCGCGATCGACCCGCAGGTGCTGGCCACCGTGACGGCGTGGTGTGCGCGGCTGGACGTGCTGGCCACCGACATGCGCGTCGAACAGCGCAGCCTCGAGGACGTTTTCCTCGAGCTCACCGGTAGGGAGTTGCGGCCGTGATCGCTACGAATCGTTTTGCCCCCGGCACGTTTTCACCGGATCCACGGCCGGCTCCCGTGCCGAAGATGCTGGCGGCGCAGTTCGGGCTGGAACTTCGGCTGCTGCTGCGCAACGGCGAGCAGCTGCTGCTGACGATGTTCATCCCGATCACCCTGCTGGTCGGGTTGATCCTGCTGCCGCTGGGGTCGTTCGGCCAGGACCGGGCAGCGACGTTCGTGCCGGCGATCATGGCGCTCGCGGTGATCTCGACGGCGTTCACCGGGCAGGCGATCGCGGTGGCCTTCGACCGCCGATACGGGGCACTCAAACGACTTGGCGCGACGGCCCTTCCGGTATGGGGCATCATCGCGGGCAAGTCGCTTGCCGTGGTCGCGGTGGTCTTCCTGCAGTCAATCGTGTTGGGCGGCATCGGCTTTGCGTTGGGCTGGCGACCGGAGCCGGCGGGGCTGGCGCTGGGCGCGGCCGTCATCGCGTTGGGCACCGCGGGGTTCGCGGCGCTGGGACTGCTTCTGGGCGGCACGCTGCGCGCCGAGATCGTGCTGGCGGTCGCCAACCTGTTGTGGTTCGTGTTCGCGGGCCTCGGCGCGCTGACCCTGGAGGGCGGCGTGGTGCCGCAGGCGGTCCAGCTGATCGCCCGGCTGACGCCCTCGGGTGCGCTGACCGAGGCGCTGTCGCAGGCGATGACGCTGTCAGTGGACTGGTTCGGCCTTCTGGTTCTGTTCGTATGGGGCTTGGTCGCCGCGCTGTGCGCGCTGCGCTGGTTCCGGTTCACCTGAGCCCAGCGTCGGCAGCAGATACTCCAGCTGGCCCACCTCTTCGATGTTGTGCTTCACCCACGCGGCCAGCATCTCGTCGGGCAGTCTGCGTCGCACCACCCGGTTGACCGGCGCCATCAGCGCCGAGCGCGCGCCCACGTCCATCACGCTGACGTAGTGGGCGCCGTCGGAACCCGCCGACCAGGTGTGCTCGAGCTGGAAGATCACGATCCCGCCGAGGCGCTGCACCAAGCGGATTCCGGTCTCGTCGAGTTTCTCGACCCGGTCGACGACGTCGACCTTGAACTCGGGTCGGCCGCCGAACGCTTCGACGATCCGGAACCGCGCGCCCTCCCCGGCGCCGCCGCCGGGCGCGGCTTTCGCGAGCTCCCATCGGATGTGGTCGATCGGATGCCAGGCGAGATACCGGTCGACGACCTCGTCCCCGTAGCGCATCGTGCCACCGAGATGGGTGAACCAGTCCAGCAGCATCGCCGGCGTGATTCCGGTGAGCGGCCGGTGTTCGATGGTGACCCGCCTGCGGTGATGGGGAAAGCTCGCGTAGCCGACCTTCGCGGTGTCGACCGTCCGCAGCGGGTAAAGCACGGGGCGGGTCATGCGCCACCACCAAGATACGGAACCGTTTTCTATGACGGGTACATTAAGCTTGTTCGATAAGAAACGCAAGCGTTTCCTAAGGGGTGCTGATGCAGCGACGGCGCGGCGAGGAACTGGACAGCGCGATCCGCACCGCCGTGCTTGGCCTGTTGGCCGAGCACGGTCCCGCGGGCGTGACGATGGAAGCCGTGGCGGCCGCGGCACGGACCAGCAAGCCCGTGCTGTACCGCCGGTGGCCCGACGCGGCGACGCTGCTGCGAGACACCTTGTTGCGCATCGCGACAACGGCCATCCCGCATGACGACAGGGGTAGTTATCGCGAGGACATGCTCAGCGTGCTGCGCGGCTGGGCAGCGCTGTTCACCGGCCCCGACGCCGCGGTGCTGCGGGCCGCGGTCGCGGCGACGGCACAGGATCAGCAATTGTCCGAGGCGTTTCGCAACGACGTCATCGGCTGGCGCAAGAAGGAGATGGCCGCGTTGCTGTCGCGCGGCATCGCGCGCGGCGACGTGCGCCCCGACGTGCCGGTCGAGATCGCCCGCGAGCTGGGGCAGAGCGTGCTGTGGCACCGGCTGCTGATCACCGGCGACCCGATCACCGACGAGCTGGTGGTGCAACTCGTCGACGAGGTTCTGGTGCCGTTCGTGGCGCCTCGGCGGTCATGACGACCGTGCTCGGCATCGACGCCTGCCGCGGCGGCTGGGTCGGAATAGGGCTGCGCGACGGCCGCTTCCTGTCCGCCCACTGCGCCCCGCAGCTCGAGGACCTCGTCCACGACGCGGCCGACGCCGACGTCGTCGCCGTGGATATTCCGCTCGGCCTGACGCACTCCGGGGAACGTGCCGCGGACCGGGCGGCCCGCGCGATGCTCGGCCGTCGCGGATCCAGCGTGTTCCTCACCCCGCCGCGGCCGGTGTTCGACGAGCCCGACTACGACGCGGCCAAGCGCCGCTGCCGGTCCCTGGTGGGCTGGATGCCCAGCAGGCAGGCGTGGGGGCTGCGCGCGAAAGTGCTTGAGGCCAACCGGCTCTACGGCATCGGGGTCGTGCTTTACGAAGTGCACCCGGAGCTGTCGTTTCGGCGGCTGGGCCTGCGCTACGAGGACGGCACCAAGAAGTCCTGGCGCGGGCAGCGGGCGAGGCTGCGGGCGCTGGCCGAGGCGGGGATCGTCTTACCGGAGGACCTCGGTGCGGCCGTCGCGAAGGTGCCTGCCGACGACGTGCTCGACGCGGCGGCGGTCGCCTGGAGCGCGGAGCGCATCGCGCGTGGGCAGGCGATCTGTCTGCCGGACCCGCCGCAGCGCAACGAACGCGGTCAGCCGATGGCGATCTGGCAGTGAGGGCCTGCCAGTCCGTCACCCGCTACTACGGCTTGTAGTTGGCCTGATCTAGGATCGGGGCGTGCGACGCCTCTTTCTGCGGCTGGTCGATCTGCTGCCGCTGCCCAGCCTGCGGGTTCAGCGCGTCGTCGCCTTCCTGGTCATCCTGACCCAGGGCGGCATCTCGGTGACCGGCGCGATCGTGCGGGTCACCGCCTCCGGGCTCGGCTGCCCGACGTGGCCGCAGTGTTTCCCCGGCAGCTTCACCCCCGTCCCGGTGGCCGAGGTGCCGGTGGTGCACCAGGTGGTCGAGTTCGGCAACCGTCTGGTGACGTTTCTGGTGGTGCTCAGCGCCGTGCTCGCGGTGCTCGTCCTCACCAGGGCCCGGCGCCGTCGTGAGGTGCTCATCTACGCGTGGCTGATGCCGGCGTCGACGGTCGTGCAGGCGGTGATCGGCGGCGTCACGGTGCTGACCGGGCTGCTGTGGTGGACGGTGGCCGTCCACCTGCTGGCGTCGATGACCATGGTGTGGCTTGCGGTGCTGCTCTTCGTCAAGGTCGGCGAGCCCGATGACGGCGTTGTCGTTCGTCGCGTGCCGAAACCGTTGCGGCAGTTGACGTTTCTCAGCGCCGTGACGCTGGCCGCGGTGCTGGTGACCGGGACGCTGGTGACCGGCGCGGGCCCGCACGCCGGCGACAAGAGCGTCTCGCGCACGATCCCGCGGCTCGAGGTCGAGATCACCACGCTGGCGCATCTGCACTCGTCGCTGCTGGTGGCGTACCTGGCGTTGCTCGTCGGCCTGGGCTTCGGCCTGCTGGCGGTGCACGCCACGCGCCCGGTGCTCATCCGGTTGGCGGTGCTGCTGGTCCTGGTGTGCGCGCAGGGGCTGGTGGGCGTCGTGCAGTTCTACGCCGGGGTCCCCGCGACGCTGGTGGCCGTCCATGTGGCCGGTGCCGCGTTGTGCACGGCGGCCACCGCCGCGTTATGGGCGTCGATGCGAGAACGGGCCCAGCCCGAGCCGGTCCAGGGCTGACTCCACCTCCAGGACGAACACCCGCTGCTGGCGGGCGCGGGTGGTGGCCTGAAGCTGCTGCCAGCCCAGCGCCGGCGCGACGAGGTCGAGTCGCCGCAGGCGCGGGTCGGTGCGCTCCCCGACCACATCCACACGCGCGTACAACAGATCCGTCGGTGCCAGCTTCAGCTGATCGGCTGCGGCGGCCAGCGCGGCGTGGCCGACGTCCCACACCTCGAAATCCGGCTCGACTTCGCCGCCGCGGGCGAGCGCGTGCGATTGCCTGCCACCGAGAAACACCAGCGCCGTTTCGGGGGACGCGCGGCCATGGGCCCGCGGCATCGTCGGCACGCCCGCGTCGGCCAGATCCGCCAGGTGGCGCTCGTCGGTGTTCCAGGCGACCACCTCGGGTGCGTTCAGCAGGTTGCGGACCCGACGGGTCCAGTCCAGGAACTCCGCCAGCCGCTCGCCGCAGTCGCGGGCGGCGCGCAGAATCACCAGGTCGGCCTTCAGGGTGGCGGGGTCGTCCCAGGACAGCCACCGGGCGTGCAGCCCACGTTTACGCAACGCGGGGATCAGCCCGGC
Source organism: Mycolicibacterium pulveris (assembly GCF_010725725.1). Lineage (NCBI taxonomy): Bacteria > Bacillati > Actinomycetota > Actinomycetes > Mycobacteriales > Mycobacteriaceae > Mycobacterium > Mycolicibacterium pulveris. The sequence continues at coordinate 5,220,203 of NZ_AP022599.1, forward strand.
GTCGTCGCGGTCCCCCTCGGGCAGTGCCGGTGAACCCGCCAAGACGATGCGCGGATGAAAGACGTCGGGCCGGGCCAGCTTCACAACGGCAAGGATATTGGGAGGATGTGAGCATGCACGCGATCGAGATCACCGAGACGGGCGGACCCGAGGTCCTCAGCTACGTCGAGAAATCCAAGCCCGCTCCCGGTCCCGGCGAGGTACTGATCAAGGCCGAGGCGATCGGCGTGAACTTCCTCGACACCTATTTCCGCTCCGGGCTGTATCCGCGGGAGACACCGTTCGTCGTCGGCAACGAGGTGTGCGGCACGGTCGAGGCCGTCGGCCAGGACGTCGCCGCATTGAAGGTCGGCGACCGCGTCGTCACCGCCCAGGCCAACGGCGCCTATGCCGAATACAGCGTTGCCGCAGCCGATTTCTGCGCCTACGTGCCGGACGGGGTCAGCCCCGAGGTGGCCGCGGCGTCCCTGCTCAAAGGAATGACCGCGCACTACCTGATCAAGTCGACGTATTCGGTGCAGCAGGGCGATGCGGTGCTGCTGCACGCGGGCGCCGGTGGGGTGGGCCTGATCCTGACGCAGTGGGCGACCAGCATGGCCGCCCGGGTCATCACCACGGTGTCCACCCCGGAGAAGGCCGAGATGTCGCGCAACGCCGGCGCTGTCGAGGTGCTGGACTACCCGGACGACCCTGCGGAGTTCGGCGCGAAGATCAAAGAGCTCACCGACGGTGGCGTCTCGGTGGTGTACGACGGCGTCGGTGCCGCCACCTTCGACGCCAGCCTGGCCAGCCTGGCTGTGCGGGGCACGCTGGCGTTGTTCGGCGCCTCCAGCGGACCCGTTCCGCCGTTCGACCCGCAGCGGCTCAACACCTCGGGCTCGGTGTTCCTGACCCGCCCCACGCTGGTGCACTACACCCGAACACCGGACGAATTCGCATGGCGCGCAGGGGAACTACTTGAAGCCATCGCCGACGGCACCCTCAACATCACGGTCAGCGAGCGCTACCGGCTCGAAGACGCCGAGACCGCACACCGTGATCTGGAGGGCCGCAAGACCATCGGCTCGGTGGTGCTGGTGCCGTAACCGGAGCCGGCTCAGAACAATGTCGGCAAGGCGAGCACCGAGTCGATGGCCAGCGCGCAGAACACCACGGCCAGATAGTTGTTGGACTGCAGGAAAAGCCGCAGCGGCTTGACCTGTTCACCACGGCGCACACCGGCGTTGAGTTGGTGGGCCATCAGCAGGAACCAGGCGCCCGCCAGCACCGCCACCGCCGCGTACAGCCACCCGGTCACAGGCACCAGCGCCAACGTCGCGGCCACCGTCAGCCACGTGTAGATGACGATCTGCTTGGTGACCTGGCGCTCGGTGGCCACCGCGGGCAGCATCGGCACCCCGGCCGCGCGGTAATCCTCCTTGTAGCGCATGGCCAGCGCCCAGGTGTGCGGCGGCGTCCAGAAGAAGATGATCGCGAACATCGCCAGCGCGGGCCATTCGATGGTGCCGGTGACCGCGGACCAGCCGATCATCACCGGCATGCAGCCGGCCGCGCCGCCCCACACCACGTTCTGCGAGGTGCGGCGCTTGAGCAGCAGTGTGTACACCAGCACGTAGAACGCGATCGTGAGGCCGGCCAGGTGCGCCGACAGCAGGTTCGTGGTCCACCACAGCCAGAAGAACGACGTGACCGACAGCGCGAGCCCGAACACCAGCGCGTGGCTGCGCGGCACGGTGGCGCGGGCCAGCGGCCTGCGCTCGGTGCGCTTCATCACCTTGTCGATGTCGGCGTCGGCCACGCAGTTGAGCGTGTTGGCGCCCGCGGCCGCCATCAGTCCACCGACCAGCGTGTTGAGGATCAGCAGCGGATCGACGCTTCCGCGGTGCGCCAGCAGCATCGCCGGAATCGTGGTGACCAGCAGCAGCTCGATGACCCGCGGCTTCGTCAACGCGACGTAGCCGACCACCTTGGTGACGACCTGGCGCCGCAGCCGCGCGGCGGTCGAGGTCCGGTCCAGCGTCCCCTCGGCGAGGTGGCCTTCCCGAATGCTCACGCAGGTAACTCCTCAGAAATGGCGCCAGCGCGCGGCGTCTACTACAGACGATGGTAGACCTCGCCTCAACCGCGGCCTAATCCTCCCCCGAGCGGGCTGCCACCGATGACCGTCCCGCACTAGGGTGTTTTACGACCAGCGTGCCGAGCCGACCTCACCAGGAGCGCCTAGTGACCACACTCGAAGAGATTTCCGCCCTCACCCGCCCGAATCATCCGGACGACTGGACGGAGGTCGATTCGCGTGCGGTCGACACGGTGCGGGTGCTCGCCGCGGACGCGGTGCAGAAGGTCGGCAACGGCCATCCCGGTACCGCGATGAGCCTGGCTCCCCTGGCCTACACGCTGTTTCAGCGGCAGATGCGCCACGATCCCACCGACGAGCACTGGCTGGGCCGCGACCGGTTCGTGCTGTCCTGCGGGCACTCCAGCCTGACCCTGTACATCCAGCTTTATCTGGGCGGTTTCGGGTTGGAGCTCTCCGACATCCAGGCGCTGCGCACGTGGAAGTCCAAGACCCCGGGGCACCCGGAGTTCCGGCACACCAAGGGCGTGGAGATCACCACCGGCCCGCTGGGCCAGGGGCTGGCCTCGGCGGTCGGGATGGCGATGGCGTCGCGCTACGAGCGGGGTCTGTTCGATCCCGACGCCGCACCCGGGACCAGCCCGTTCGACCATTACATCTACGTGATCGCCTCCGACGGCGACATCGAGGAGGGCATCACCAGCGAGGCGTGCTCGCTGGCGGGCACCCAGCAACTGGGCAACCTGATCGTCTTCTATGACCAGAACCAGATCTCGATCGAGGACGACACCGATATCGCGCTGTCGGAAGACACCGCCGCGCGCTACCGCGCCTACGGCTGGCACGTGCAGGAGGTCGAGGGCGGCGAGAACGTCGTCGGTATCGAAGAGGCCATCGAGGCCGCGCGAAAGGTGACCGACAAGCCGTCGTTCATCGCGCTGCGCACCGTCATCGGCTATCCCGCGCCCAACCTGATGAACACCGGCAAGGCCCACGGCGCCGCGCTCGGCGAGGACGAGGTCGCCGCGGTCAAGAAGATCCTCGGCTTCGATCCGGACAAGACGTTCGAGGTGCGCCCCGAGGTGCTCGAGCACACCCGCAAGCTCGTCGACCGCGGCAAGGAAGCGCGCGCGAAGTGGCAGAGCGAGTTCGACGCCTGGGCGGAACGTGAGCCGGAACGCAAGGCGCTGCTGGAGCGGCTGCTGGCGCAGAAGCTGCCCGACGGCTGGGACGCCGAGCTGACCTACTGGGAACCCGGCTCCAAGGAGATCGCCACCCGCGCCGCGTTCGGCCAGGTACTCAACGACGTCGCGCAGAAACTGCCCGAGCTGTGGGGCGGCTCAGCCGACCTGGCCGGCAGCAACAACACCACCATCAAGGGTGCCAAATCGTTTGGGCCGCCGTCGATCTCGACTAAGGAGTACACGGCGGACCCCTACGGCAGGGTGCTGCACTTCGGGGTGCGCGAGCACGCCATGGGCGCAATCCTGTCCGGCATCGTGCTGCACGGGCCGACCCGCGCCTTCGGCGGGACGTTCCTGCAGTTCTCGGACTACATGCGTGCGGCGGTGCGGCTGGCCTCGTTGATGGACATCGACACCATCTACATCTGGACCCACGACTCGATCGGGCTGGGTGAGGACGGTCCGACCCACCAACCGATCGAGCACCTCGCGGCACTGCGTGCCATCCCGAACCTGTCGGTGGTGCGCCCCGGTGATCCGAACGAAACCGCCTACGCGTGGCGCACGATCATCGAACGCGGCGCGAGCAGCGGTCCGGTCGGGCTGATCCTGACCCGCCAGCCCATCCCGGTGCTGGAGGGAACCGACGCCGAGGGCGTGGCCAGGGGCGGGTATGTGCTCGGCGGTGCCACCGACAAGCAGCCGGATGTGGCGCTGATCGGCACCGGGTCGGAGCTGCAGTTGTGCGTGGAAGCGCAGAAGATCCTGGCCGGCAAGGGAATCACCGCGTCGGTGGTGTCGATGCCGTGCGTGGAGTGGTTCGAGGCGCAGCCGGTGGAGTACCGCGACGGCGTGCTGCCACCGGCGGTGTCCGCCCGTGTCGCGGTGGAGGCGGCGGTCGCGCAGAGTTGGCACAAGTGGGTCGGTGACACCGGCGAAATCGTGTCGATCGAGCACTACGGGGAATCCGCCGATTACAAGACGCTGTTCCGCGAGTACGGGTTCACCCCAGAAGCTGTGGTGGCCGCCGCGGAGCGTTCGCTGGACAACTGAACGAAAGGTAGAGCAATGGCCCAGAATCCGAATCTGGAGGCGCTGTCCGCCGCGGGCGTGTCGGTGTGGCTCGACGATCTCTCCCGGGAGCGTCTGCAGACCGGCAACCTGCAGGAGCTGATCGACACCAGGTGCGTGGTGGGCGTCACCACCAACCCGACCATCTTCCAGAAGGCGCTGGCCGACGGCACCGCCTACGACGCGCAGGTCGCCGAGCTCGCCGAACGCGGTGCCGATGTGGACGCCACGGTCCGCACCGTCACCACCGACGACGTCCGCAACGCCTGCGACGTGCTCGCCAAGGCACATGAGGCGTCCGACGGTGTGGACGGCCGGGTGTCCATCGAGGTGGACCCGCGGTTGGCGCACGACACCGACAAGACGATCCTGCAAGCCATCGAGCTGTGGAAGATCGTCGACCGGCCGAACCTGTTCATCAAGATCCCGGCCACCATGGCCGGGTTGCCCGCGATCACCGCCGTGCTCGCAGAAGGCATCTCGGTCAATGTCACGCTGATCTTCTCCGTCGAGCGGCACCGCCTGGTGATGGACGCCTATCTGGCCGGGCTGGAGAAAGCCAGGGAGGCAGGCCACGACCTGTCCAAGATCCATTCCGTCGCATCCTTTTTCGTGTCCCGGGTGGACACCGAGATCGACAACCGGCTGGAGAAGATCGGGTCGGCCGAGGCGTTGGCGCTGCGCGGTCAGGCCGGCATCGCCAACGCTCGGCTGGCCTACGCCGCCTACGAGGAGGTGTTCGTCGGCGGCTCACGCTACGAGGCGCTCAAGGCCGACGGCGCCCGGGTGCAGCGGCCACTGTGGGCGTCCACGGGTGTGAAGAACCCCGAATACGCCGACACGCTTTACGTCACCGAACTGGTCGCCCCGAACACGGTGAACACCATGCCGGAGCAGACGCTGGAGGCGGTCGCCGACCACGGCGTCATCACCGGCGACACGGTCACCGGCAGGGCCGCGGAGGCCCAGGCTCTCTTCGACAAGCTCGCCGGCGTCGGCATCGACCTGCCCGACGTGTTCAGGGTGTTGGAGGACGAAGGGGTGGAGAAGTTCGAGAAGTCATGGCTCGAGTTGCTCGAAGCCACGCAGGGTCAGCTCGACGCCGCCAAGAAATGACCTCGGCGGCCCCACGAGCCGCCTCAGGCGGCGAGGGATGGCGTAACCCGTTGCGGGACAAGCGGGACAAGAGGATGCCCCGCATCCCCGGACCATGTGGAATGGTCATCTTCGGTGTTACCGGAGACCTCGCCCGTAAGAAGCTCATGCCGGCCATCTACGACCTGGCCAACCGCGGGCTGTTGCCTGCCAGCTTCAGCCTGGTGGGCTTCGCCCGGCGCGAATGGGCCGATGAGAACTTCAGCCAGGTGGTCTATGAGGCCGTCAAGAAGAACGCGCGTACCCCGTTTCGCCAAGAGGTCTGGGATCGTCTGGCCGAGGGAATCCGGTTTGTGCAGGGCACTTTCGACGACGAAGCGGCGTTCGCGCGGCTCGCCGAGACTCTGGAGAAGCTCGACGCCGAACGCGGCACCGCGGGCAACCACGCGTTCTATCTCTCCATCCCGCCCAACGCTTTTCAGGTGGCCTGCGAACAGCTGCAGAAATCCGGTCTGGCGCGGCCGCAGGACGGTCACTGGAGCCGGGTGGTCATCGAAAAGCCGTTCGGTCACGACCTGCAGAGCGCCCGCGAGCTCAACGCGGTCGTCAACGCCGTGTTCCCCGAGGAGTCGGTGTTTCGCATCGACCACTACCTCGGCAAGGAGACCGTGCAGAACATCCTGGCGCTGCGCTTCGCCAACGAGTTGTATGAACCGGTCTGGAACGCCAATTATGTGGACAGCGTGCAGATCACGATGTCGGAGGACATCGGTCTCGGTGGGCGCGCCGGCTACTACGACGGGGTCGGCGCCGCCAGGGACGTGATCCAGAACCACCTGCTGCAGCTGCTGGCCCTGGTGTGCATGGAGGAACCCGCCAACTTCGGACCGCGCCACCTGCAGGCCGAGAAGATCAAGGTGCTGTCGGCGACGCGGCTGATGCACCCGCTGGACCAGACGACCGCGCGTGGCCAGTACGCCGCCGGTTGGCAGGGCAGCGTGAAGGTTCCCGGGCTGCTCGACGAGGAAGGGTTCTCGAAGGATTCGGCGACGGAGACCTTCGCCGCGATCACCCTCGAGGTCGACAACCGCCGCTGGGCCGGTGTGCCGTTCTTTCTGCGCACGGGCAAGCGGCTGCCCCGCCGGGTCACCGAGGTCGCGCTGATCTTCAAGAAGGCGCCGTTTCTGCCGTTCGACAAGACCATGACCGAGGAGCTCGGCCAGAACGCCCTGGTGATCAGGATCCAGCCCGACGAAGGCATCACCACACGGTTCGGGTCGAAGGTGCCGGGCAGCCAGATGGAAGTGCGCGACGTCAACATGGACTTCTCCTACGGTTCGGCGTTCGCCGAGGACTCCCCCGAGGCCTATGAGCGGTTGATCCTCGACGTGCTGCTCGGCGAGCCGTCGTTGTTCCCGGTCAACGCCGAAGTCGAATTATCTTGGGAGATACTTGATCCCGTGCTCGACCACTGGGCCACCAACGGTAAACCGGAGCCGTATGAGGCCGGGACGTGGGGCCCGCGGTCGGCGGTCGACATGCTGCACCGGATGGGTCGGGAATGGAGGCGACCGTGATCGTCAACCTGCCCGACACCACGACCACCGACATCAGCAGGAAGATCACCGGGCTGCGCGAGGAGGGTGGCGCGATCACGCTGAGCCGGGTGCTGACGCTGGTCATCGCCCCCGACTCCGACCAATGCCTCGAGGATGCGGTCGAGGCCGCCAACTATGCCAGCCGGGAGCACCCGTGCCGGGTGATCGTGGCGGTCGCCGGGGACCGCGCGGTCGCGAAACCTCAGCTGGACGGCGAGATCCGCGTCGGCGCCGACGCGGGCGCGGGCGAGGTGGTGGTGCTGCGCCTGCACGGCGAACTCGCCGAACACGCCGACAGCGTGGTGCTGCCGTTCCTGCTGCCCGACACCCCGGTGGTGGCGTGGTGGCCCGGCGCCGCTCCACCTGCTCCCGCGCAGGATCCATTGGGCAAGTTGGCGATTCGCCGCATCACCGATGCCACCAACAGCCCTGATCCGCTGGCCGCCATCAAGAGCAGGCTGGACGGCTACTCCGCCGGTGACACCGATCTGGCATGGAGCCGGGTGACCTACTGGCGGGCGCTGCTGGCGGCCGCCGTCGAACTGGAGCCGCACGAACCGATCGACTCGGCGCTGGTGTCGGGGCTCAAGAACGAACCGGCGCTCGACATCCTGGCCGGTTGGCTGGCCAGCAGGATCGGCGGTCAGGTGCAGCGGGTGGCGGGTGAGCTCAAGGTGGAGCTGGTCCGCGCCGGCGAGACGATCACGCTGCAGCGCCCACAGACCGGCATCACCGCCACGTTGACGCGCACCAGCAGGCCCGAGGCGCGCATCCCGCTGGCGCGCCGGGAGGCCAAGGAGTGTCTGGCCGAGGATCTGCGCAGGCTGGATCCCGACGAGATCTACCACGAAGCACTACAGGGCATAGGCAGGGTGCAATACGCATGAGCACGGTCGTCGAGAAGTACCCGGACACCACCGCGTTGGTCGAGGCCGCCGGTGATCGGCTGGTCGGCGCGATCAACGATGCGCTGGCCGCGCGCGGCGCCGCCCACATCGTGTTGACCGGCGGCGGCACGGGCATCGCCCTGCTCAAGCGGGTTCGCACGCGGAATTCCGAAATCGACTGGGCGAAAGTGCATCTGTATTGGGGCGACGACCGGTTCGTCCCGTCAGACGACGACGAGCGCAACCACAAGCAGGCCGCCGAGGCGCTGCTGGACCATATCGACATCCCCGCAGCCAACGTGCATCCGATGGCGCCCAGCGGAGGCGAGTTCGGCGACGACATCGAGGCCGCCGCGCGGGCCTACGAGCAGGTGCTGGCCGCCACCGCCGAGAGCGGGCAGCCGAGCCCGGAATTCGACGTGCACCTGTTGGGCATGGGTCCCGAGGGCCACATCAACTCGCTGTTTCCGCACGCCGCCGCGGCGCGCGAGAAGGACCGGCTGGTGGTGGCCGTGTCCGACTCCCCCAAGCCGCCGCCGCGGCGCATCACGCTGACGTTGCCTGCGGTGCAGCGGGCGCGGCAGGTGTGGCTGGTGGTCTCGGGTGCGGGCAAGGCCGACGCGGTGGCCGCGGCGGTCGGCGGCGCGGACCCCGACGACGTGCCCGCCGCCGGCGCGGTCGGCCGCGAGGCGACGGTCTGGCTGCTCGACGAGGACGCGGCGACCAAACTCTGAACTGTCAGCCGCCGCTCTTGTCGGTGGGGCGGGGTAGCGTCGAACGTATGTTCGAGACGGTGTCGGATGCGGAGTTGGTCGACTTCATGGGTGAGGAGACCCGGGAGGAGTCGGCGGCGATGGGTCGCCACCTAGCCGCGGTCGGTGAACTGTTCGCGCGCCGCGAGCAGGACTATCAGGAGGCCAAGTTCTATTTCACTGATGTGGTGGCGGCGGTGGCTGCTGAGATCTCGCCGATTCAGAACATCAGCCATGCCCGGGCGGTGGCGCAGGTCGGTCTGGCGAGGACGTTGCGTGAGCGTCTGCCGCGCATCGCCGCGGTGTTTCGCTGCGGGGTGATCGACTATCGGATGGTGGCTGCGATCGTCAACCGCACCGACAACGTCGAGGACGAGGTGATCGCCGGGCTCGATGAGGCGTTGGCGCGCCAGGTGCATAAGTGGATGAAACTGTCGCAGCCCAAGTTGCGTGATCGGCTGGATATGTGGGTGGCCAAATACGATCGGGCCGCGGTGCGGGTGCCGCCCCAAGGTTGATGAGGATCGCGCGCGTGGAGATCTATCCTGACGAGACCGCGGGCATGGCGATCTTGTGGGGCACCCTGCATTCTGCGGATGCTGCTGCGGTCGATCAGCGCCTGGATGCCTTGGCCGACACGGTCTGTGAGAACGATCCGCGCACCAAGCGTCAGCGTCGTGCCGATGCCTGCGCGCCGGCGGTCAGGGGTGAAACGGTGGTGGCGTGCCAATGCGGATCCGCAGCGTGTCCGGCGCAAGCCTCACGACAAGCCGCGGCGACGGCGGTCATCCATGTGCTGGCCGAACAAGGCACCCTCGATGCCACCAGCGACACCCCGGGCTATCTGCCCGGGTTTGGGGTGCTGCCGGCCGAATCGGTGCGTGAACTCGCGCGCAGCGCGACGCTCAAACCATTACATGTGCCTACCGGGGCGGCCGCGGATCCGGGGTATCGGCCCAGCGCCGCCTCGCGGGAATTCATTTACCGGCGGGATCTGACGTGTCGCTGGCCCGGCTGTGATCGCCCCGCCCAGCGTTGCGATGTCGACCACACGGTCCCCTGGCCGGGTGGGCCCACCCACCCGTCGAACAACAAGTGCTACTGCCGTCTTCATGACCTGGACAAGGCCCTCAGGGACCTTGCGGCTGTAGTAGCTTTCGGCAGCATGGCTTCGACTTTGTCGTTCTGCGTCGAACAATTGTCGACTGCAGAGCCTGCGGTGCTTTATGACACTTTCCTCGATGTGGAGAGTTGGCCGGGGTGGATGCCGACGGTGTCGACTGCGTCTTGGGAGCGGCGGGGCGCGCCTGTCACCGGTGTTGGCGGGATCCGGCGGGTACGTATGAACGGCTCCGATGTGCGCGACGAGGTCACCGGGGGAAGCCGACCCAGCCATCACACCTATACCACCACGCTTCCAGGCTTCTGGCCCGTCAAGAACTACCGCGGCGACATCCGTATCGACAAGCTCCCGAATGGAAGCCTAATCACCTGGACCGCAACCTTCGTAACGCCCGTGCCCGGCCTCGGCAAGCCGCTCCGGTTCATGCTGCGGACACTGATCACCCGATTAGCGGCGGCGCTGGCGAGACGAGCAGAAGGCGGACGACGTTAAAGCGTTCTTCAGCCAATCGATGCCATCATCTGATGAACACACCCCGAGGGCGCGGGATTACCCGTTATCCACGACGCGGAACACGGGGTACAGGCTGGCTATCCGTTCATACTCCGTCAACGGTGACCGCATATCGACAGGAAAGTGCGGCCGCGCCCCAGGCGCGATTTCCAGATAGCGCCTGAGTATCGGTGCCCTCTCTGGCGCGGCGACTTCCTCTAAGTGGACATGCTCGATTCCACGCCGTCGAAGAACCGCCCGCCCGTCGGCGGCGCGCACATTTCTGACCCAGTTGGCGTTCTCTCCCAACATTGAAACCAAGTAGCGCGCGCCACCGTAGTCGGCAACCACCACCGGCAGGCGAACGACTCGGCCTGTCCGTCGACCACGAACCTCCAAGGTCATGTCACACGGACGAGACAGAAGCCCCGCGGCTATCAGTCGAGCGGAGAGCCAGTTGAGCGGCCGCGCGATCACTCCTGGCCGACCGCCGCGATAAAGCCATCGGGAGACCCAGTGAAGACGCGGAGTCAGCCCTCGACCGCTAGACACTTCTGCCAGCCGCCGGTTGACCAAATAAGCCAAGACAGTGATCGATACCCATGTCTATTGAGTCTGTCGCATAATCGCGGCCGATTCACGCTACTGCAGGTGTCGGTAAGGAACAAAGCGTTCTTCAGCCAGTCGCTGCCCCCGGCGGCTGGCGCGACCAGCAGCTGCCCGATGGCACCGTGGTGTTGATCTCGCCGACCGGGCACACCTACCCCAGCGCGGCCCATGGCGCGTCCCTGTTTCCGGCCCTGGGTCAAGACACCGGCGAGCTCGACCTGCCCACCGAACCGGTGCCGCCAGACCCCAACCGGCTGGCCAAGCTGCCCCGACGCAAACGAACCCGCGACCGCATCAACGCCGAACGCCGCCAACGCCAAGAACTCATCGCCGAACAACAACGCCAACGCCAAGCCTGGCTCACCGAAAACGAAGAACCCCCACCCTTCTGAGGCATCGTCAGTCGTAGCCGGTTGCCGGACGGCCGGTTTCGCCATCGCGGTAACCCGCGGTGTAGTCGATCGATGACCGGTAGCCGTCCCGTGTGACAAATGCTTGTCGCGGGTCGGTCCGGCATTGGCGGGATGGAGTGTCCCCGTCGGACTTCGTCACATCGATTTAGACGCCCACCGCGCCCCGACGGTTCCCCTGAAAGGTGATAATGGCGGTCATGGCAGACAGAGGCGGCAGGCCGGTACGTACCGGACCCGAGCGGATCAGGAAGCTCGCGCAGGCGGCGCTCAACGCCGATGTCACCGTCGAGCAGGTCGACACGATCCTGGAGGGGCTCAGCGAGACCCTCGACGACCTCAACAGCTCCACCGCGAACCTGGACGCCACGCTGGAGCGGTTCAACGAGACCATCAACAGCATCAACGAACTCGCGCCGCGGCTCAACGCGGTGGTAGACCGCATGGAGGGCATTGTCGCGCGTGTCGAACGCATCGTCGGCATCGGGGAATCGGTGATCTCGCCCTTGGCCGCCACCGAACAGGTGGTGCGCGGCGCGGTGAACAAAGTGCGTCGCAGCGCCGGCCTCTAACCGGTTGCCTCGAGCACGAGGTTGAACGGGGTTTCGGTGGCTCGGCGAAGGGTGCGAAACCCACCTCCCATCACGACTTCACGCAGCCGACGTTCACCGGCTTGCGCTCCCAGCGCGGCTCCGACCTCCTGATCGAGCGATGCCGGCACACACACCATCGTGGACGCGGCGTAATACAGCCGCCCGACGGGGTTGATGTTCTCCTCCAGCGTGTCGTGGGCGAACGGCTCGACGATCATCCAGCACCCATCGGGCTTCAGCGAGCGGCGCACGTGGGCGGCCGCACCCGTCGGGTCGCCCATGTCGTGAAGGCAGTCGAAGAACGTCACGAGGTCGTAATCGGTGCCGGGATAGTCGGCGGCGGCGGCGACTTCGAAACGGACGTTGTCGGTCCCGCCATGCGCTTCGGCGTGTTTGCGGGCTTCCTTGATCGACTCCGAATGGAAATCGAACCCGACGAATTCCGAGCGCGGAAAGGCATTAGCCATCATGACCGTCGTGTAGCCGTGGCCACAACCGACGTCGGCCACTTTCGCGCCGTTGTCGAGCTTGTCCACCACGCCGTTCAGTGCGGGCAGCCAATTGTCGATCAGGTTGGCCATGTATCCGGGGCGGAAGAACCGAGCCACCGCACAGAACAGGCAGATCGTCTGGCGCCCCCATCCGACTCCGTCGCCGGTTCTGAACGCGGCCTGCACTTTGTCCTGATTGCCGAGGTAGGCCGCGGCCGCATCGAAGGCGTCCACCATGTAGACCGGACTGTTCTCGTCGGCGAAGACCGCGGCCTGCTCGGGAGTCAACGAGAACCGCTGTGTCGCCGGGTCGTAACTGATGTAGTTCGATGCCGCATGGTAGGACAGCCACTCTCGGACATACCGTTCCGCCAGGCCGGTTCCCTGCGCCAGCGCCCCCGAGTTCAACGGCCCCCGGGTCAGTAGTGCTTCGTATAGGCCGAGCTGACGGCCGATGCGTACCAAGGCGATACCAAAGGCACCACCGAGATCTTGGAGAATCTGGCCGAGGAAAGTGTTCAGTTTGTGTTCATCCATTCGGGTCACCTCGAAATTGTTCGAATCGTCTGCAGCACGGGCGGCTGGTGAACAAGACTTTGAGATATGCCAGCCTCGGTCGCAATGGCTCTGTCACCGGCGGTCTTGATCGAAACACCGGGATGACGAAATGGATCCATTGTCGGACGTGCTGCGGACCACGCCATTGCGCGGCGGGGTATTCCTGCACGCGAAGTTCTCCGACCCGTGGTGCTTGAGTACCCAGGTGCGGCCCGAGACGTGCGCTCCTTTCCTCGGCAAGACCGCCGAAATCATTCCGTACCACTTCGTCGTCGAAGGCCGGCTGCGCGTACAGATGCCCGCCGATCCCCCGTTCGAACTGGGCACCGGGGAACTGGTGATGTTCCCGCGCAACGACTTACACCTCCTGGGAGGCGACTTGCGCCTGCGCCCGGTCGGCAGCGATGACATCGTCAAACCCTCCCTCGACGGGGGTCTGTCGACCATTCGGCTCGGCGGCGACGGCCCGACGACTCGGATCGTGTGCGGGTTTCTGGGCGGTGACAACCTCAAAAGGAATCCGGTTGTCGCGGCACTGCCCCCCGCGCTTCGGCTGAACCTCGGACGAGGCGGAGCGGCTCAGTGGATCCGCAGCACGTTCAGCTACGCGGCCGAGGAGATCGCGACCGGGCGCATCGGCTCCGCGACCGTGCTGGCGAAGATATCTGAGCTGCTGTTCGTGGAGGCTGTGCGCCGGTACGCCGAAGAACTGCCCGCAGGTCAGACCGGCTGGCTGGCGGGCCTGAGAGACCCGTACGTGTCGCATGCGCTCAACCTGCTGCATGCTAGGCCGGGTGATCACTGGACCGCGGACACATTGGGCCGGGAGGTGGCGCTGTCACGCTCCGCGCTCGCCGAGCGCTTCAACCGGCTCATCGGCATCCCTCCCATGCAGTATCTGACGCAATGGCGGATGCAGATCGCCGCACACGAACTGCGGCAGGGCAACCGATCCATGCTCCGGCTCGCGAAGCGCGTGGGATACGACTCCGAAGCCGCGTTCTCGCGGGCGTTCAAGCGTGAAACCGGACTGCCACCCGCGGCCTGGCGCCGACAGGCCGGTGAAGGTTGAACCCGGCTATCCGCTGTTGCGCAGTGCGCTGGCAAGCCCGCTCATGGTGAGCAGGATGCCGCGCTGCACAAGCTCGTCGGTGTCACCGGAGCGGTACCGCCGCAGCAGTTCGACCTGCAGATGGTTCAGCGGCTCCAGGTAGGGAAACCTGTTGAACACCGAACGCGCCAGCGCCGGGTTGTCGGCCAGCAGGTCGTCGTGGCCGGTGATCAGCTGGTGCATCCGGATGGTACGGCCGTACTCGGCGACGATCTTGTCGAACACCCGCCTGCGCAGTGCCTCGTCCTCGACCAGTTCGGAGTAGCGCGCCGCCAGGCCCATATCGGATTTGGCCAGCACCTGCGCCATGTTCGACAGCACGCTGCGGAAGAACGGCCATCGTCGATACAGGTCCTGCAGCACCTGCAGCTGCTCGTCGCCGCCTGCGATGTACTCCTCGAAGGCCGTGCCGGTGCCGTACCAGCCGGGCAGCATCACCCGGGACTGGCTCCAGGCCAGCACCCACGGAATCGCACGCAGATCGGCGATCGATGTGGTCGGTTTGCGCGACGTCGGCCTACTGCCGATGTTGAGCGCCCCGATCTCGCTGACCGGTGTGGACGACTTGAAGTAGTCGACGAAACCCGGTGTGTCGTGCACTAATTCGGAGTAGGCACGGCGCGCACGGGAGGCCAGGTCGTCGAACACCTCATACGCCGGATCCGCGTCGTCGCCAAGGCCTTCGACGTCGAGCAGCGTGGCCTCCAGCGTCGCGGCCAGCAGCGTCTCGAGGTTGCGGTGCGCGCTCTGCGGTTCGGCGTACTTGGCGGCGATCACCTCGCCCTGTTCGGTGAGTCGCAGGGATCCGTTCACCGCGCCCGGCGGCTGCGCGAGGATCGCCTCGTAGCTCGGGCCGCCGCCACGTCCAACAGTTCCGCCGCGACCGTGGAAGAGCCGCAACCGAATTCCCGTCTTGCGTGCCGAGGCGACCAGATCGAGCTCGGCACGGTACAGCGCCCAGTTGGCCGCCAGGTATCCGCCGTCCTTGTTGGAGTCGGAGTAGCCCAGCATCACCTCCTGGTTGTCGCCGCGCGCTGCGACCGCGGCCCGGTATGCCGGAACGTCTAGCGCCGCTTCCAGTACCGAGGCGCCGCGCTGCAGGTCCTCGATCGTCTCGAACAGTGGCACGATGCCCACCGGGGCATAGCACGGAGTAGCCGAAACATCCAGCAGGCCAGCCCCTTTCAGGAGTACCGCCGCCTCGAGGAAGTCCGAGACCGACTCGCACATCGAGATGATGTAGTTGGGCACCGCAGGCGGGCCGAACACCCGCACGGCGCGCGCTGCCGCGGCGATGATGTCCAGTTCCTTGCGGGCGAGTTCGGAGAGTTCGGCGGCGGGTTTGACCAGTGGTCGCCGGGTGGCCAGTTCGGCGGCCAGCAGCTCGACGCGGTCCTGTTCGGGAAGCGAGCGGTAGTCGGGGTGCACACCGGCCCACGCCAGCAGCTCGGCGATCACCTCCTCGTGCACGTCGGAGTTCTGCCGCATGTCCAGCCCGCACAGGTGAAAGCCGAACACCCGCACTGATTCCCGAAGCACCGCGAGCCGATCGTCGGCGATCACCGCGCTGCCGTTGCCGCGCAGCGAGGAGTCTACGACGTCCAATTCGGCGAGCAGCTCGCGCGATGTTCGGTACCGGGGCAGTCCGACATCGAGTTCGTGCTCCGGTTGACGGTCGAGGATTTCAGCGGCGGTGCTTGTCAGCCGGCCCCGGATGGCGCGCAGCGCGCGGCGGTACGGTTCGTCGGCACGGGCCGGGTCGACGCACTTGTCGGCCAGCGCAGTCAGCTCGTCGCTGGTTCTGACCAGCCGCGCCGACATCGACAGCTCCTCTTCGAGTGCGGCGAGTTCGGTGAAGTAGTGATCCAGTGCGGTGAACGAGGCCTCGCCCGTCGCGAGCCGTACCACCTCGGCGGTGACGTTCGGGTTGCCGTCGCGGTCGCCACCGATCCAGGAACCGGGCCGCAAGATGGGCTCTTCGAGGAGTCGGGCGTCAGGCCACCGTGTCGAAAGCGCCGTGCGCACCTCGGCGTTGACCCGCGGGATCACCTCGAAGAACGACGACGGGTAATAGCGCAGCCCGGTTTCGATCTCGTCCTGGATCTGCAGCCGCGACAACCGGACCAGGGCGGTCTGCCACATCGTCAAAATGTGTCTGCGCAGCTCGTCTTCGATGTCGCCGTGGCCGTGCAGGCGCTGACGCATCAGCTCGGTGATCCGATGCTGGGTGCGGAAAATGGTGCGTCGTCGCGTCTCGGTGGGATGTGCGGTGATCACCGGCGACACCACCGCATCCGCAAGCGCTTCGGCCACCCGTGCCGAATCAAGTTGTGCAGTATCGAGTTTCGCATACGTGGCGGCCAGGCTGCTGGGCTGAGGCGGCTCCCCGGCCGCGACGTGGATCGCGCGTCGGCGCTCGCGGTGGATGTCCTCACCGACGTTGGCCAACAACGCGAACTGCGTGAAGGCGCGGATCACCGGAATCGCCTTGCGGACGGCGATCCCGTCGAACATGTCGGCCAGCTCGGCGCGGTCGATCTCGGAGCGCCGGACCCGGAACGACCCCACGCGGGCCCGCTCGACGAGATCGAAGATCTCCTCACCGTTCTGCTCACGGATGGTGTCGCCGAGGATACCGCCGAGCAACCGGATGTCCTCGCGCATCGGCTCGGTCGCCTCGCGGCCGACCTGGGTGCGCTGTACCGCACCGATCGGCTCGAGATCGTCGACCATGCATTCCAGTATGGTGCCGCCACGACTTCTTGCCTACTCAACTACTGTCGAATGAATTTGGCCGTTCATGGAAGTCGGCACGGCATCAGGCGCACGATATGGGCGTGGCCTGTCATTGAATCTCGACAACACAGCAGGAGGCCATCATGGCCATGACAATCACCACCGCAGTGTTCGCCACCGTCACGTTGTCGGCCAATGCGTTCGCCGCGATCGCGATCGCCGCGGCCGCACCCGACGACGGCGAATGGGACGTCGAGGCGTACGACAACTGCATGAAGCAGACCGTCCGAAACGCCGATCTGTGCTGCGTCGATTCGGGTGGGGTGCCCACCTCGGACCCGAACGACACGCAGGCCGACGGGTCGCCGAACTGCTATGCCCCGCCGGCCGAGGCCCAGGGTGTCGAACAGCCAGGGGTGCCACCGGGGCTGCCACCGGGGGTTGTCGTCGGTCAACTGCCTGTCGCGCCGATGGCGCCCGCAGGCCCGCAGAACCCCGGCGTGGCACCGATCGTGCCGCCGACGGTGGTAGCTCCGGGTTAGCCGTACTTGATCTGTAGGCCGACGCCGACGATCGACACCAGCCAGATGCCGGTGACGAACAGCGTCAGACGGTCCAGGTTCTTCTCCACAACGGTCGACCCGGACAGGCTCGACTGCACACCGCCGCCGAACAGGCTCGACAGGCCGCCGCCCTTGGCGCGGTGCAGCAGGACCAGGAGCACGACCAGCACGCTGGTCACGACCAGGACGATCTGCAGGGCCAGTTCCATGGCAGCCAGCCTACAGGCGGACCCGCGCGCTACGGCAACGGCCCACCGGCCGCGATGGCCGACAGCGTGGCGAACTGCTCACCGTCCAGCGACGCCCCGCCGACCAGCGCGCCGTCCACATCCTCCTGCGCGACGATCTCGCCGACGTTCTTGGCGTTCACCGAGCCGCCGTAGAGCACCCGCACCCCCGCGGCCAGCTGCGGCGACGCCAGCTTGCCGAGTTCGTCGCGGATCGCCTTGCAGACCTCCTGCGCGTCGGCCGCGCTGGCGACCCGACCGGTGCCGATGGCCCACACCGGTTCGTAGGCGATCACGGCCTTGCCGATCTGCTCGGCCGACAGGCCGGCCAGCGAGCCGCGAAGCATCTCCACGTTGTGTTCGACGTGGTTGCCGGCCTCGCGCACCTCGAGCTGCTCGCCGATGCAGATGATGGGCACCAGCTCGTGCCGGAACGCCGCGGCGGCCTTCGCGGCCACCAGCGCGTCGTCCTCGTGGTGATACGTGCGGCGCTCGGAGTGCCCGACGACGACGAACGTGCAGCCGAGCTTGGCCAGGAACGCGCCGCTGATCTCGCCGGTGTACGCACCCGAGTCGTGTTGGGACAGGTCCTGCGCGCCGTAGGTCAGCGCCAGCTTGTCGCCGTCGACCAGGGTCTGCACGCTGCGCAGATCGGTGAACGGCGGCAGCACCGCGACGTCGACCCTGTCGAAGTACTTCTGCGGCAGCGCGAACGCGATCTTCTGCACCAACGCGATCGCCTCGAAGTGGTTGAGGTTCATCTTCCAGTTGCCGGCGATCAGCGGCTTGCGGCTCACGACTGTCGTACCCCTCACTCTTCCAATACGGCGATGCCCGGCAGTTTCTTGCCCTCAAGGTATTCCAGGGAGGCCCCGCCACCGGTGGAAATGTGGGAAAAGCCGTCCGAAGGAAGCCCGAGCTGACGCACGGCGGCCGCCGAGTCACCGCCGCCGACGACGCTGAACGCGCCCTTGCCGGTCGCGGCGATGATCGCCTCGGCCACCCCCTTGGTCCCCGCCGCGAACGCCGGGAACTCGAACACTCCCATCGGGCCGTTCCAGAACACCGTCTTGGCGTTGGACAGCAGGTTGGTGAACCGCTCCACCGTTCCCGGGCCGATGTCCAAACCCATTTTGTCGTCGGGGATCTCGTCGGCGCGCACCGTCTCAGGGGTGGCTTCGGCGGCGAACTTGTCGGCGACCACGATGTCCACCGGCAGATGGATCACGTCGGCGTAGGTGTCCAGCAGCTTGCGGCACGTCTCGATCATACCCTCTTCGAGAAGGGATTTTCCTACCGAAACCCCTTGTGAGGCAAGGAATGTAAAGCACATCCCGCCGCCGATGAGGATGCTGTCGGCTTTGGTCGCGAGGTTCTCGATGACCGCGAGCTTGTCGGACACCTTCGAACCACCGAGCACCACGGCATACGGCCGCTCGCTCGAGCTGGTCAGCTGCTGCAGCACCTTGACCTCGGCCTCCACCAACCGGCCCGCGTACCGCGGCAGCAGCGTGGCCACGTCGTACACCGATGCCTGCTTGCGGTGCACCACACCGAAGCCGTCGGACACGAACGCCCCCGGCGAACCGTCGGGCCCGCTGACGAGGTCGGCCAACTGCCTGGCCAAAGCCTGCCGCTCGGCGTCGTCCTTGCTGGTCTCGCGCGGATCGAAACGGACGTTCTCCAGCAGCAGCACGTCGCCGTCGGTCAGGCCTTCGGCCCTGGCCAATGCGTCGCTGCCGACAATGTCACCGGCCAACTGGACGTGCCTGCCGAGCTGCTCCCCCAGTGCGGCGGCCACCGGCGCCAGGGAGAGCTCGGGATCCGGGGTGCCCTTGGGCCTGCCCAGATGGGCGGTGACGATGACCTTCGCGCCGGCGTCGCACAGGGCGCGCAGTGTGGGCACCGACGCGGTGATCCGGCCGGGGTCGGTGATGTTGCGGTCGTCGTCCAGGGGGACGTTGAGGTCCGAGCGCACCAACACGCCTCTGCCCGAAACACCTTCGGCCAGAAGGTCGTCGAGTGACTTGATCGCCACTGCTAGAGCGACTTGCCGACCAGCGCGACCAGGTCCACGCACCGGTTCGCGTAGCCCCACTCGTTGTCGTACCAGGACACCACCTTGGCCTGGTTGTCGATCACCTTGGTCAGCCCGGCGTCATACAGCGAGCTGTGCGGGTCGGTGACGATGTCGCTGGACACGATCGGCGCGTCGTAGTACTTGAGGATGCCCTTGAGCGGACCGTCGGCGGCGGCCCTCATCGCGGCGTTGATGTCCTCCACGGTGGCCGACTTGCTCAGCTCCGCGGTCAGGTCGGTGACCGAACCGGTGGGGATCGGCACCCGCAGCGCGTACCCGTCGAGCTTGCCCTGCAGTTCGGGCAGCACCAGCCCGATGGCCTTGGCGGCACCGGTGGAGGTCGGCACGATGTTGACGGCAGCGGCGCGGGCGCGGCGCAGGTCCTTGTGCGGGCCGTCCTGCAGGTTCTGGTCCTGGGTGTAGGCATGGATGGTGGTCATCAGGCCCTTGACGATGCCGAACTCGTCGTTGAGGACCTTGGCCAGCGGGCCAAGGCAGTTCGTGGTGCACGACGCGTTGGAAATGATGTTCTGGCTGCCGTCGTACTTGTCGTCGTTGACGCCGAGCACGACGGTCAGGTCCTCGCCCTTGGCGGGCGCGGAGATGATGACCTTCTTGGCGCCCGCTTCCAGGTGGCCCTTGGCCTTGGCGGCGTCGGTGAAGATGCCGGTGGATTCGACCACCACATCGACGCCGAGGTCGCCCCACGGCAGCGCCGCCGGCCCTTCCTTGACCTCGAGCGCCTTGATCTTGTTGCTGCCGACGACGATGTTGTCGTCGCCTTCGAGGGTGACGTCCTCGGGGAAGCGGCCCAGGATCGTGTCGAACTTCAACAGGTGGGCCAGGGTGGCGTTGTCAGTGAGGTCGTTGACCGCAACGATCTCGATGTCGGTGCTCTTGCCCTCGGCCTTCTGCGCCGCCAGGGCCCGATAGAAGTTACGTCCGATGCGGCCGAAGCCGTTAACGCCTACCCGGATCGTCATTTTGTCGCTCCCTCAGTTGCCTAATACGCGGTGCTGCTCACCGCTCAGCGTAGTGGTGTGACTCACACCACGTGCGGGCTGGTCAATGCACCGCCAGGCTCTGGTCCGTATAGGGGTTACCCAGCCATTTGCGCCGGATCCCCTGCAGTGCGCCGTCGTCCTCGAGCTCGGCCTGCGCCACGGTGAGCCGGCTGAGCAACGCCTGGTCGTTTCGGCCGACGCCGATCGCGATGTTCTCCACCTCGATCCCACGCTGGACGACCTCCACGGCGGGGATCGGTTTCACCAGTTCGGTGAGCACCGGCCCCAGCTCCATCACCGCGTCGCATCCGCCCGTGCCCAGCGCGGCCAGCGCCGCCTCGACGCCGTCGTAGACCCGCACCGCCGCGGCCTTCCCCTCGGCGACGAGTTGCTCGGCGACCGGCCGGGCGGTGCTGTCCTGCTGCACCCCGACGGTCAGCCCGCCGAGCTCGTCGACCGACCTGGCCCGCGGAAGGCGTCTGGTGTCGACGGCCAGCGCGTGCCCGCAGATGAGGTAGGGCGCCACGAACCGCGCCTTGGTCTCGCGTTCGGGCGTGACGGCGATGCCGGCCGCGACGCAGTGGTACTCGCCGGCGTTGAGCCGCTCGAAGATGCCGTCGTCGGTGGCGCCGCGGTACTCGACGAATTCGACTGTGGCGCCCAGCTTCTTGGCCAGCTCGGTCATCAGATCGATGTCGAGGCCGCCGCCGTCGTCCATGCTGTTGAACGGTGGAAGCGGGACCGCGGTGCCGACCTTCAGGATCTCCATGCGTCCAGTGTTCGACGAGTGTGGGATCGATGCACGTGTTTCGCGCCGAACACGTGCTGGTAACCCACGTTCGCGCGATTACGAACGGCTAGGCGTCTTCCAGCAGGTCGGGCGTGACGGCCGACTCGGTGTCGGGGATGCCCTCCTGCTTGGCCTTGCGATCCGCCATCGACAGCAGGCGCCGGATCCGGCCCGCCACAGCGTCTTTGGTCATCGGCGGATCGGCCAACCGGCCCAGCTCCTCCAGCGATGCCTGGCGATGTTCGACGCGGAGCTTGCCCGCGGCGGCCAGGTGATCAGGCACGGTGTCGCCGAGGATCTCCAGCGCGCGCTCCACTCGCGCGGCCGCGGCGACCGCGGCACGCGCCGAGCGTCGCAGGTTGGCGTCGTCGAAGTTGGCCAGCCGGTTGGCGGTGGCCCGCACCTCGCGACGCATCCGGCGCTCCTCCCAGATCAGCCGGGTGTCCTGCGCGCCCATCCTGGTGAGCAACGCCCCGATCGCCTCGCCGTCCCGCACCACCACGCGGTCGCTGCCGCGCACCTCGCGGGCCTTGGCGCTGATGCCCAGCCGGCGTGCCGCGCCGACGAGCGCGAGCGCGGCCTCCGGGCCCGGGCAGCTGACCTCCAGCGCCGATGATCGGCCGGGCTCGGTGAGCGAGCCGTGGGCCAAAAAGGCTCCGCGCCAAGCGGCTTCGGCGTCGGCGACGCTGCCGCCTACCACCTGCGCGGGCAGACCGCGGACCGGGCGACCGCGCATGTCCAGCAGGCCGGTCTGGCGTGCCAGGGCCTCACCGTCCTTGGCGACCTGCACCACGTAGCGGGTGCTCTTGCGGATGCCGCTGGCCGACAGCACGTGCACCACCGCGGTGTAGCCGTACAGGTCGTAGATGTCCTTGCGCAGCCGTCGCGCGATGATGCCCAGATCGACCTCTGCCTCGACCACCACCCGGCCCGACACGATGTGCAGCCCGCCGGCGAACCGCAGCAGCGAGGCCACCTCGGCGCGGCGAGCGCTGACGGAATTGACCAACAAGCGGCTCAGCTCGTCCTTGACCTCGGCTGTCATCGCCACGGGTCGTCACCTCTCGGTCCGTTCACTGTCGGAGTGGGCACCGTCGGCGCGGGTGGCGTCGGTCCACGCAACCGCACACCTTCCAAAGCTGCGGCCAGCTTCGCCGGATCATGTAAAGGTGTACCAGGTTTGGATACGTCGGCAAACTCCACATGAGCATCGAGGATGTTCGCGGTCCGGCGTAGTTGCTCGCGCTCACGCTCGCTGGGCACCCGGCTCGCGTCGACGACGATGTCATGCACGGTGAAGCCCGGGGCGTGCTGTGACAGCACGTGGATGTGGCGTTCGACGGAGAACCCCGCCGTCTCCCCCGGTTCGGCGACCAGGTTCAACACCAGCGCCCGGCGGGCCGACGTCGCCTGCAGGGCCGCGGCCAGCTCCGGTACGAGCACGTGCGGGATGACGCTGGTGAACCACGATCCCGGTCCGAGCACCACGAGGTCGGCGGCCATGATCGCGTCCACCGCCTGCGGGGTGGCCGGCGGGTCACCGGGCAGTAGCCGGACCCGCCGCACCTGGCCGACCGTGGTGGCGATGGCGACCTGCCCGCGGATCACCCGGAACATCCGCGGGTCGGACTCCAGGCCCGCCACGTCGGCCTCGATGCCCAGCGCGATCGGGCACATGGGCAACACCCGGCCCTTGACACCGAGCATGCGGCCCAGTTCATCGAGGGCCGCGACGGGATCGGCGAGCACCTCGTTGAGACCGGCCAGCATGAGGTTGCCGATCGGATGACCCGCCAGCGCGCCGTTGCCGCCGAAGCGATGCTGGATGATGGTCGCCCACAACCGCCCATGTGGGCTGTCAGATGCCAAGGCAGCCAACGCCATTCGCAGATCGCCCGGTGGAACGATATCGAGTTCGTTGCGGAGCCGGCCCGACGAGCCGCCGTCGTCGGCGACGGTCACCACCGCGGTGACGTGCGGGGTCAGGCGGCGCGCCGCCGACAGCGTCGCATACAAGCCATGTCCTCCGCCGAGGGCGACGATGCGCGGGCTCATTCGCGACCCAGATCCCGGTGCAGCACGCGCACCGTGAGGTCGTCACCCGCCTGCAGCCGGGTCGCGAGCGCTTCGGCGATCGCGACGCTGCGGTGCTTACCGCCGGTACAGCCGATGGCAACAGTCATATAGCGCTTTCCTTCGCGGCGGTAGCCGTCGATCACGAGGTCGAGCAGTCGGTGGTAGGTGTCCAGGAACTCCCCCGCTCCCTGCTGCGCCAGTACGTAGTCACGGACGGCCTGGTGCTGGCCGCTGTGCGGGCGCAACTCGTCCACCCAGTGTGGGTTGGGCAGAAAGCGCACATCCATGACG
The DNA here is from genome assembly GCF_010725725.1 of Mycolicibacterium pulveris. Lineage (NCBI taxonomy): Bacteria > Bacillati > Actinomycetota > Actinomycetes > Mycobacteriales > Mycobacteriaceae > Mycobacterium > Mycolicibacterium pulveris. The sequence goes on from NZ_AP022599.1 coordinate 5,244,021, forward strand.
GTATCGGCGTCCATCGGCAACCCGTACTTATACCCGAACGACTCCACGGTGACACTCGTGTGGCGGGTCGTCTCGCCGCCGAAGGCCCGTTCGATGCTCTCCCGCAGCGTGGGCACCGTCAGCGTCGACGTGTCGATGACGAGGTCGGCGGCCGCACGTACCGGCGCCAGCATGGCACGCTCGGCCGCAATGCCTTCGGCCAGAGTCTGATTGCCCTGCAGCGGGTGGCTGCGACGGTTCTGCTCGTAGCGGCGAACCAGGATGTCGTCGGACGCGTCGAGGAACAGCACTCGCGGGGAGATGTTGCGGGTCGCCAGCTCTTCGCGCACCCAGTCCAGATCGCCGGTGAAGCCCCTGGAGCGGACGTCCATCACCACCGCGAGCTGGGTGATCCGGGAGCCGGCGGCCAGGCCGAGCTCGACCATGCGGGCGATGAGCTCCGGCGGGAGGTTGTCGGCGACGTACCAGCCGAGGTCTTCGAGCACCTTGGCCGCGGTGCCCCGTCCCGCGCCGGACAGCCCGGTCACCAGGACGACGTCGATGTCGGATTCACCGGCTCGGGCGGCGGGCCCGGCGTCGTCGCGCAGTTCCTCGTGCATTCCTTGTTCCGTCATCCCGATACCACGCGTTGATCATCGCCGATTGTCGCCTCGGGTGTGCCGGATTCGGTTCCCACCCCCAGCGCCTCGAGCACCGCGCGCGCGGTGGCGACGCCGATGCCGGGTACCGCGGTGATCTCCTCGATGCTGGCTTCCCTGATGCGTGCCACCGACCCGAAGTGGGTCACCAGCGCCTTGCGGCGGTGCTCCCCGAGCCCACGGATCGAGTCGAGCGCCGACGCCGTCATCCGCTTGGACCGCTTGCTGCGGTGGTAGGTGATCGCGAACCGGTGCGCCTCGTCGCGCACCCGCTGCAGCAGGTACAGCCCCTCGCTGTTGCGGGGAAGAATGAGCGGATCGGGCTCTGAGGGCACCCACACCTCTTCGAGCCGCTTGGCCAGACCGATCACCGCGACGTCGGTGATGCCGAGTTCGTCGAGGACGGCCTGCGCGGCGTTGACCTGGGGAGCGCCGCCGTCGACGACGAACAGGTTCGGCGGGTAGGCGAACTTGCGTGACCGCGTCGGCTTCTCTGAATCCTGTTCGACCGGAACGCTTTTCATGCTCTGAATGTCGTGTAGATGCCGGTGGAACCGGCGCCGCGTCACCTCCGCGATCGAGGCCACGTCGTCGGAGCGGCCATCGCCGGCGGCTTCGCGGATGGCGTAGTGGCGATAGTCCGACTTGCGCGGCAACCCGTCCTCGAAGACCACCAGCGAGGCGACCACGTCGGTGCCCTGGATGTGGCTGATGTCGACGCACTCGATCCGCAGCGGTGCGTCGGCAAGCCCGAGGGTGTCCTGAATGCTCTGCAGCGCAGCGGTTCTCGCGGTGAAATCACCTGCGCGTTTGAGCTTGTGCTGAGCCAGCGCGTCTTGCGCGTTGCGCCGGACGGTTTCGGCCAGCGCCCGTTTGTCTCCGCGCTGCGGCACCCTGAGCACCACCCGTGAACCGCGCAGCTGGGTCAGCCAGGTCGCCAGCTCGTCGGCGTTCTCGGGCAGGCACGGTAGCAGCACCTGCCTCGGCACCGGGTTCAACGACTCGTCTGCTGCGCCGTCCAACTCGGCCTGGTCACCGTAGAACTGGGTGAGGAACTGCTCCACAAGGCGGTCTTCGCTGAACTCCGCTGCCTCGTCGGATTTTTCAACGATCCAGCCACGCTGACCGCGGACGCGCCCACCGCGCACGTGGAACACTTGAACCGCCGCTTCCAGTTCGTCGTCGGCGAAGGCCACCACGTCGGCGTCGGTGCCGTCACCGAAGACCACGGCCTGCTTCTCCAGCGCACGCTTGAGCGCCGAGATGTTGTCACGCAGCCGGGCGGCACGTTCGAAATCCAGTTCCTCGGCGGCACGGGCCATCTGCTGCTCCATGTCGCGGACCAGCCGGTCGGTCTTGCCCGCGAGAAAATCGCAGAAGTCCAGCACGATCTGGCGGTGTTCCTCCGCGCTCACCCGGTTGATGCACGGCGCCGAGCATTTGTCGATGTAGCCCAGCAGGCACGGCCGGTCAATCTGCCTGTGCCGCTTGAACACACCGGCCGAACAGGTACGCGCGGGAAAGACGCGGGTGAGCAGGTCGAGGGTTTCGCGGATCGCCCAGGCGTGTGAGTAGGGCCCGAAGTAGCGCACGCCCTTGCGCCGCGCCCCCCGGTACACCATCAGCCGCGGATATTCCTCGTTGAGCGTGACTGCCAGCACCGGATAGGACTTGTCGTCGCGGTAGCGCACGTTGAACCGCGGATCGAATTCCTTGATCCAGTTGTACTCCAGCTGCAGCGCCTCGACTTCGGTGTTGACCACCGTCCACTCGACGCTGGCCGCCGTCATCACCATCTGCCGGGTGCGCGGCGCCAGGCTGGAGACGTCGGCGAAGTATGAGGTCAGTCGGCTGCGCAGGCTCTTGGCCTTGCCGACGTAGATCACCCGGCCGTGCGGATCCAGGAACCGGTAGACGCCCGGTTCGACCGGGATGGACCCGGACGCGGGCCGGTAGGTCGCTGGATCGGGCATGATTCCCAGGTTACTGCCCATGTCGACGACCCCTCCGTCCGCCGACGCGCGTCTGGCCGCCCGCACCGCGGAGTCAACGGGTAACCGGCCCGAATGAACTACCGTCGAGTGGTGCGGATTTCATCGCCGGCGAAGGTGCTGGCCCCGCTGACGGCGGGGCTGCTGGTACTGGCCGGATGTGCCGCCGAAAGCACCGAGACCAGCGTGGCGCCGGCGTGCGCCGTCATCGCCGACGGCGGTCCGCTGGTCGACGGCTACCGCACCGACATGACGGCGGTGCGCACGAGCGGCTACTCGGTCGTCACCGCCAACCCGCTGGCCACCCAGTCCGCCTGCGAGGTGCTGCGCGACGGCGGTACGGCCGCCGATGCGCTCGTCACCGCGCAGGCCGTGCTCGGGCTGGTCGAGCCGCAGTCCTCCGGCGTCGGCGGCGGCGGGTTCCTGCTCTACTACGACGCCGCCACCGGTGCGGTGCAGGCCTACGACGGCCGCGAAGTCGCCCCGGCGGCGGCCACCGAGAACTACCTGCGCTGGGTGTCCGACACCGACCGCACCGAACCCCGACCGGACACCAGGGCGTCGGGCCGCTCCATCGGCGTGCCGGGCATCGTGCGGCTCCTGCACGAGGTCCACCGCGAGCACGGCAGCACCGGCTGGCGCGAACTGTTCGAGCCCGCCGTCAGGATGGCCGATGACGGCTTCGACATCAGCCCGCGGCTGGCGGGCGCGCTCGCCGCCGCGGCACCGCACCTGGCGGCCGACCCGCAGGCCGCCGAATACTTCCTCAACGCCGACGGCACCGCCAAGGCGGCAGGCACGCGGTTGGTCAACCCGGCGTACGCAAAGACCTTGGGCACCATCGCAACTGACCCGCAGGCGTTCTACACCGGAGCCATCGCCCATGACATCGTCGCCGCCGCGGCCGACACGTCCGGCGCGCGCACCCCCAGCGCGATGACCGTGGAGGACCTGGCCGCCTACACCGTCAAGAGGCGCGCGCCGCTGTGCACCCCGTACCGGAGTTGGGAGGTCTGCGGGATGCCGCCACCGTCGTCGGGGGGTATCGCGGTCGCCGCCACGCTGGGCGTGCTCGAGCACTTCGCGATGGCCGAGCACAAACCGACCGACGTCGACCTCAACGGCGGCCGGCCCACGGTGATGGGCGTACACCTGATCTCCGAGGCCGAGCGGATGGCCTACGCCGACCGCGACCGCTACGTCGCCGACACCGATTTCGTTGCACTGCCGGGTAATTCGCCTGACACGCTGCTCGGTAGCGACTATCTGGCCGGGCGGGCGGCGCTGATCTCGTCGCAACACACGATGGGCACCGCGAAACCGGGCGACTTCGGCGCGCCGGCCGCGCCCGCCCCTCCGGTCCCCGAGCACGGCACCAGCCAGGTCAGCATCGTGGACGCCGACGGCAACGCCGCGTCGTTGACCACGACGGTGGAGTCCTCGTTCGGGTCGTTCCACATGGTCGACGGATTCATGCTCAACAACCAGCTGACCGACTTCTCCGCGGAGCCGATCGGACTCGACGGAGTACCGATCGCCAACCGGGTGCAACCGGGCAAGCGCCCGCGCAGCACGATGGCGCCCACGCTGGTGTTCGATCAGGCCGCGTCCGGATCACCGGACACCCGTGGTCCGCTGTACGCGGTGCTGGGCTCGCCGGGCGGTTCGACGATCATCCAGTACGTCGTGAAAACACTTGTGGGCATGCTGGACTGGGGACTGGGTCCCCAGCAGGCGGTGTCCATGGTCGATTTCGGCGCGGCGAACACGCCAGAGACCAACGTCGGCGGCGAGCACCCGGTCATCCACACCTCCGATGACGGTGACCACGATCCGCTGGTGCGGGGCCTGCGCGCGCTGGGCCACCAGGTCAATCTGGCTCCGCAGTCCAGTGGGCTGTCGGTGGTGGTGCGCGACGGCCCGGATCTGGTCGGTGGTGCCGACCCGCGCCGGGAAGGTGTGGCGATGGGCGACGTGGAGTGACGGTCAGCGCGAGTTGACCTTGTAGCGCAGGACCAGGGCCCTTACCTGATCCATGGCCTCCACCGCACGGTCTTTGTCGATGGCCTGGATCGCCATCACCGGGATGTATTCGTCGTCGGGCAGGTCCACCCGCGCCCACCGCGCCCCGTATGGAAACGACACGTCGACGACGTCCGACCACGGAATCAACCGGTAGCCGAACAGGTTTCGCACCGCGACGCCTGCCGAGCCGACTCGAAGCCGGGGCCGGGCCAGCAACAGCACCGCCCCGGCGATCACCACGCCGAGCAACGCGATCGCCACCTGGTCGGCGGTCCGGAAGATCACCCCGGTCGACGCGATCTTCAGGAGCGCCCCGACCGTGATGTGCGCGGCCAGGATCACGGCCGCCGCCCCGTACACGAAATACGGCGCCAGATGCGGTCGTACCTGCAGGTCCCAGTCAGCCATGCCGCAGGCCGCGAAGGGTCAGCGCGGTGGACAGCGCAGCCGCGGCCGCCTGGGCGCCCTTGTCCTCGGCCGACGTCGGCAACCCGGCCCGGTCAAGCGCCTGCGCCTCGGTGTTCGTGGTCAACACGCCGTTGGCGACCGGGGTGGAGGAATCCAGCGACACCCGGGTCAGCCCCTGGGTCACCGCGTCGCACACGTAGTCAAAATGCGGCGTCTCACCGCGGATCACCACGCCAAGGGCGATCACGGCGTCGTGGTTGGCCGCCAAAGCCTGCGCCACCACCGGGATTTCGATCGCGCCGAGCACCCGCACCACGGTCGGGTTGTCGATCCCGGCGTCGGCGGCCACCTTTCGCGCACCGTCGAGCAGGGCGTCACAGATCGTCTCGTGCCACGTGCTGGCCACGATGGCCAGCCTCAAGCCTGATGCGTCGAGCTGTGGCAGGTCGGGAACACCGGCCGCTGGGCTCATAGGGCTCCGCCGAGATCCATATCGCTCGGCCTGCGGTCACCGAGCAGATACACGCCCTCGTCGTAGGAGTCCATGGTGGTCGCTTCGTGGTAGTCGTCGAGGCCGACGAGGTCGTGGCCCATCCGGTCGCGCTTGGTCATCAGGTAGCGGATGTTCTCTTTGTTCGCCCGCACCGGAAGCGGCACGCGTTCGATGATGTGCAGCCCGTAGCCGTCCAACCCGACGCGTTTGGCGGGGTTGTTGGTGAGCAGCCGCATCGAACGCACGCCGAGGTCGACAAGGATCTGCGCGCCGATGCCGTAGTCGCGGGCGTCGGCGGGCAGGCCGAGCTTGAGGTTGGCGTCGACGGTGTCGTCACCGGCGTCCTGCAGTTGGTAGGCCTGCAGCTTGTGCATCAGCCCGATGCCGCGGCCCTCGTGGCCGCGCATGTACAGCACCACGCCGCGGCCCTCGCGGGCCACCATCGCCAGCGCCGCGTCGAGCTGCGGGCCGCAGTCGCAGCGCTGCGAACCGAACACGTCGCCGGTCAGGCATTCGGAGTGCACGCGCACCAGCACGTCGTGGCCATCGCCGTGCGGGCCTGCGATGTCACCGCGGACCAGCGCGACGTGCTCGATGTCCTCGTAGATGCTGGCGTAACCCACGACGCGGAACTCGCCGTGCCGGGTCGGGATGCGCGCCTCCGCGACGCGTTCGACGTGCTTTTCGTGCTTGCGCCGGTACTCGATGAGATCGGCGATGGAGATCAGCGCCAGATCGTGGTCGTCGGCGAACACCCGCAGCTCATCGGTCTGCGCCATCGCGCCTTCGTCTTTCTGGCTGACGATCTCGCAGATCGCGCCGGCGGGCTGCAGGCCGGCCATCCGGGCCAGGTCGACGGCGGCCTCGGTGTGGCCGGGCCGACGCAGCACCCCACCGTCCTTGGCGCGCAACGGGACCACATGACCGGGTTTGGTGAAATCGTTGACGGTGCTGGACGGGTCAGCGAGCAGACGCATCGTCGTCGCCCGGTCGGATGCCGAAATACCGGTTCCGACACCGAGTTTCGCGTCGACTGTGACGGTGTAGGCGGTGCCGTGCTTGTCCTGGTTCACCGCGTACATCGGAAGCAGGCCGAGTCGGTCACAGATCGCGCCGTCCAGCGGCACGCACAGATAACCGGAGGTGTAGCGCACCATGAACGCGACCAGTTCCGGTGTCGCCTTCTCCGCGGCGAAGATCAGATCGCCCTCGTTCTCGCGATCCTCGTCATCGATGACGACGACGGCCTTGCCCGCGGCGATGTCGGCAACCGCCCGCTCAACAGAGTCCAGCCTCGTCATCTCATCAGTATGAACTACCGGCGCGCAGATCTTATTGCCAGGCCCTCGAGCTGGGCCGATGCCCCGTCGGGAGGCCGATCGCGGGGTTACTCGCCAATCAGGCCATCCCTCGCATCGAGCAAGCGCTCGACGTATTTGGCGATGATGTCGACCTCGAGGTTGACGGGGGCGCCGACGTCGACGGCGCCGAGGGTGGTGGCCTCCAGCGTCGTCGGGATCAGCGACACCTCGAACCAGTCGTGGCCGAGCCCGGACACCGTCAGCGACACACCGTCGACGGTGATCGAGCCTTTCTCGACGACGTAGCGCGCCAACGCGGTGGGCAGCGCGATGCGCACCACCTCCCAGTCGTCGGCCCGGGTGCGCGCGACCACATGACCGGTGCCGTCGACGTGACCCTGCACGATGTGGCCACCGAGTCGGCTGTTGACCGCCGCGGCGCGTTCCAGGTTGACCCGGCTGCCCACCCCGATGGCGCGCAGGCTCGTTCTGTTCAGCGTCTCCCCGATGACGTCGACGCTGAACGCACCGTCGGGCAGCACGTCGACCACGGTCAGGCAGACGCCGTTGACCGCAATGGAATCGCCCTGGCCTGCGTCGGAACTGACGAGAGGACCCCGAATGACCAGCCGCGCGAAGTCACGAAGGTCTTCTTTGGCGATGACCTCACCCAGTTCTTCGACGATTCCGGTGAACACGCCGACAGAGTAACCAGCCGCCGAAACCCTCTACGATGCATCTCATGCAGACCCGCCCCGTAGCGATCGTTGCCGCCCTGATTGCCGTTCTCGCTCTCATCGCAGGCTGTTCGAAATCCGCCGAGTCCGGAAAAGACCTCCCCGACGCCGCGACGCTGCTCACACAGTCCACCGAAACCACCAAGAACGAGACCAGCGTCCACATGCGGCTGACCGTGCAGGGCGAGATCCCTGGGCTGGCGCTGGAGTCGATCGAAGGTGATTTGACGAGCGTCCCCGCGGTCGCCGCCGCCGGCTCGGCTGACCTGCTGTTCATGGGTCAGCGGCTGCAGGGTATCGAGTTCGTGGTGGTCGACGGCATTCTGTACGCCGCGATGAGCGCGGGCGCGTTCCAGGACTTCGGTCCGGCCGCCGACGTCTACGACGTCTCGGCCATCCTCAACCCCGAGATCGGGCTCGCCAACGTGCTGGCCAACTTCTCCGACGCCAAGGCCGAAGACCGCGAGACCGTCAACGGTGTCGAGACGGTTCGCGTCGCGGGAACTGTCAGCGCCGAAGCGGTCAACAAGATCGCTCCGCAGATAGGCGCCACCGAAGCGGTGCCCGCCACGGCCTGGATCGCCGAAGCGGGCGACCACGCATTGATGCAGATCACGCTGCAGACCGCACCGGAAGGCAGCATCACCATGACGTTCTCCGACTGGGGTAAGCCGGTGACGGTCACCAAGCCCGCCATCTGATGTCGACCCTGATCGACACCGCACCGAAGACCGGCAGCCGCAGGGTAGCGATCAGCGCGGGCAGCCTCGCGGTGCTGCTCGGCGCGCTCGACACCTACGTCGTCGTCGCGATCATCCGCGACATCATCATCGACCTGCGGATACCGGTCAACCAGCTGCAGCAGGTGACCCCGATCATCACCTGCTACCTGCTCGGATACATCGCCGCGATGCCGTTGCTCGGCCGCGCCTCCGACCGGTTCGGCCGCAAGCTGATCCTGCAGACCAGCCTGGCCGGATTCGCGGTGGGCTCGGTGGTCACCGCGCTGTCCAACGACCTGCTTCCGATGGTGATCGGCCGCTCCATCCAGGGCGTCGCCAGCGGCGCGCTGCTGCCGGTCACGCTGGCGTTGGCGGCGGACCTGTGGGCCAGCCGCAACCGGGCGGCGGTGTTGGGTGGGATCGGCGCCGCACAGGAGCTGGGCAGTGTGCTGGGCCCGCTGTACGGCATCGCCGTCGTGGCGGCCCTGAACACGTGGCGCGACGTGTTCTGGATCAACGTGCCGCTGGCGGCGGTCGCGATGGTCCTGATCCACTTCAGCCTGCCGTCCAGGGTCAAACCCGAAAACCCCGAGCGGGTCGACGTCGTCGGTGGCGTGCTACTTGCCGTCGCGCTCGGCCTGACGGTGATCGGGCTGTACAACCCGGCCCCGGACGGCCGCAAGATCCTCCCCGACTACGGGGTGCCGGTGCTGATCGCCGCGGCCGTGGCCCTGGTGGCGTTCTTCGTCTGGGAGCGGTTCGCCCGCACCCGGCTGATCGAGCCCGCAGGCGTGCATTTCCGCCCGTTCCTGGCGGCGCTGGGCGCATCGCTGTGCGCGGGTGCGGCCCTGATGGTGACGCTGGTCAACATCGAGCTGTTCGGCCAGGGCGTGCTGGGCAAAGGCCAGACCGAAGCGGTCCTGCTGCTGCTGCGATTCCTGATCGCGCTGCCCATCGGCGCCGTCATCGGCGGTTGGATCGCCACCCGGATCGGCGACCGCATCGTCACCTTCGTCGGCCTGATGATCGCCGCAGGCGGCTACTGGCTGATCTCGCACTGGCACATCGACGTGCTGTCCCGCCACCACGACCTCGGCTTCATCACGCTGCCGGTACTCGACACCGACCTCGCCGTCGCCGGCCTCGGGCTGGGCCTGGTGATCGGTCCGCTGACCTCCGCCGCGCTGCGGGTGGTCCCCGCGGCCCAGCACGGCATCGCGTCGTCCGCCGTGGTAGTGGCGCGCATGATCGGCATGCTCGTCGGCCTGGCCGCGCTGACCGCCTGGGGCCTGTACAAGTTCAACCAGTACCTGCAGGAACGGCTGGCCGCGCAGCCCATGCCCGCCGACGATTCGCCAGGCGGCCAGCTGCTGGCGCAGGCCACTCGGCTGCGGCAGGCCACGCTCGAGGCCTACGCGATGCAGTACGGCGACATCTTCCTGGCCACGGCCGTGGTCTGTGTCGTCGGCGCCCTGCTCGGGTTGCTGATCAGCGGCCGGAAAGAACACGCCGACGAAATCGATCCGTCAGCCGACGGCGAAACGGACGCGGCGACCGCCCTGATCGACACGCCGGGCGGGCGCCACCGCGGCTAGGCGGGCTCAGCAGCGCTCGATGCCGGGGCGAATCAGCACCGGTTCGTCGCGGCGGGCCGACTCGTCGTCGGGTGCCGACGTGGCGTCCGACCGATCCCGCAGCACACCGCAGACCAACGCTTTGAGGCTCCGCGGGCCCATGGGCCGATACTTGAGCCAATCCTGCAACGCAGTCATGCTCGTGTCCTCCAGTTGTGCTCACACGGCGTGAGTGGTCATTTCGGTACGAGTGTACCGACGCCGGCACCACTGATTGGCTGCCCGAAACCGCGGGTATGCGTGTGTCGTTGACCACACGTCACAGGAGAAATTCATGGCAAGTTCACTGAACGGCAAGAAAATTGCGTTTCTGGTCGCACCCGAGGGCACCGAGCAGGTCGAGCTGACCGAACCGTGGAAAGCGGTCGAGCAGGCCGGCGGGACCCCGGAACTGGTCTCCACCGAGGCCGGCAAGATCCAGGCGTTCAACCATCTGACGCCGGCGGACACGTTCGACGCGGAGAAGTCCGCCGCCGACGCGGACGTGTCGGAGTACGCCGGCCTGGTGTTGCCCGGCGGCGTCGCCAACCCCGACCTGTTGCGCACCGACGCCGCTGCGGTTGCGTTCGCGAAGAGCTTCTTCGACGCGGGTAAGCCGGTCGCGGCGATCTGTCACGCCCCGTGGACGCTGATCGAGGCCGACGTGGTGCGCGGACGGACCATGACGTCCTGGCCCAGCGTGAAGACCGACCTCGTCAACGCCGGCGCCAACTGGGTCGATGACGAGGTCGTCGAATGCTCGCGTGGCCCAAACACTTTGGTGACCAGCCGCAAGCCCGATGACCTGCCCGCGTTCTGCCGCACGCTGATCGAGACCTTCGCCAAGAGCGGCTAGTAACGCCAAAGCAAGCCCACGAGGCGGGGCCCGTCGGTAACGTCGCGGGCATGCTGATGGCCGCGCTCCGCGACATGCAGTGGAGAAGGCGGCGTTTCGTCATCGCCGTGGTGTCGACGGCGATCATCTTCGCGATGACGCTGGTGCTCACCGGACTGGCCAACGGATTTCGCTGGGAAGCCGAGCGCACCGTCAACTCACTCGGGGTGGATCAGTACCTGGTCAGGTCGGCTCTGGCGTTCGGAGGGCCGTGAGCGACTCTCGGTTCAGGACCTGGTCGTCGAGTACGCCAACGCCGGATACGCGGTGCGCCCCATCGACGGTCTGAACCTCGACGTGGCGGCGTCGGCATCGTCTTCCAGGCGTTCAACCTGGTGCCGAGCCTGACCGCGCGGGAGAACGTCATGGTGCCGCTGCGCGCGTCGGGCATGTCGCGGCGCGCGGCGACCAAACGCGCGGATCAACTGCTGGCGCGGGTCGGCCTGCACAACAGGCTGCACCATCGTCCCGGTGATCTCAGCGGCGGTCAGCAGCAGCGGGTCGCGGTCGCCCGCGCGATTGCGCTGGATCCGCCGCTGATTCTGGCCGACGAACCCACGGCCCACCTGGATTTCATCCAGGTCGAGGAAGTTTTGAAGTTGATCAGAGGGCTGGCGTCGGGCGAGCGGATCGTGGTGGTGGCCACCCACGACACTCGGATCCTGCCGCTGGCCGATCGGGTCATCGAGCTCGTTCCCGATTTCGCGGGTACCGCCACTGATCCGGAGACGGTGGAGCTTTCGGCTGGGACCGTGTTGTTCGAGCAGGGCACGATGGGCGATCTGATCTACGTCGTCACCAAGGGCGAACTCGAGCTCGTCCGTGAATTACCCGGCGGTGGCGAGGAAATGCTCAAGCTTGTCGGCGCGGGCGACCATTTCGGCGAGTTCGGCCCGCTGTTTCACCTGCCGCGCTCGGCGACGGCGCGCGCTCGCACCGACGCGGTGGTGGTCGGCTATACGGTGCGGGCTCGGTTCGGGCACCCGCGAAATCATCGAGCACCGCCCGCTGCCGAGCGCCGAACCCGCGCCGGAGCCGGCAGGGGACTAAGCAGGTACCAGGCTGAGCAACACGTCGGGACCGATCGGTTCGATGCCGTCGAAGCGCCATCGTTGCGCGTGGGCGATGGACAGCACGCCGACGTCGTCCACCGCGGTGACCGGGCCGCCCAACAGGATCGGCGCCACATAGGCCAGGATGCGGTCGATCACGCCGGCCCGAAGAAATGCGCCTGCCAACGTCGGCCCGCCCTCCACCAGCACGTCGGTGCGGTCGGACAACGCCTTGAGCACCTCGTTCGGGTCTCGGGTGCGGATCACCATCGTACGCGAGTCATCATTCAAAACCGTTGCGTCCGAAGGTATCTCACGCTCACCGACGACAACGCGCAATGGCTGCTGCTCGGCGAGCGTACCGTCGGGCAGCCGGGCGGTGAGCGCGGGGTCGTCGACGAACACGGTACCGGTGCCGACCACGATCGCGTCGGCGACCGCGCGTCTGCGGTGCACGTCGGCGCGGGCCGCCTCACTGGTGATCCACTGGCTGCTGCCGTCGGCCGCCGCACTACGGCCGTCGATGCTGGTGGCGAATTTCCATGTCACGTGCGGTAACCCGGTGCGCTGTTTGTGCAGCCACTCCCGCAGCGGACCGCCTGCCACCTCGGATGCGAGCACGCCCGCGACCACGTCGATGCCCGCCTCGGCCAACCGCGCCGCGCCCCCGGCAGCCACCGGGTTCGGATCGGTCACCGCGTAGGCCACCGTCGAAACCCGTCCCGCCACAAGCGCGTCCACGCAGGGTGGGGTCCTGCCGTAGTGGTTGCACGGCTCCAGCGTCACCACAGCGGTTCCGCCGGCCGCACGCCCACCCGCCCTGCGCAGCGCGATCACCTCGGCGTGCGGTCCGCCCGGCGGTTCGGTGGCGCCCACCCCGGCGACCTCGCCGTCACGGTCCAGAATGACCGCGCCCACAGGCGGGTTCGGATAGGTTCTGCCTTTGACGTCGTTGGCCTTCTCGATGGCCAGCCGCATGGCGGCCTCGAGGTTCATCGAAGGTGCTTTGACGCGGCAGCGGCCTGCCTGCGCAACGACTCCACCGCGGCGGCGGGGTCCGCGGCGCTGTACACCGCCGAACCCGCGACGAAACAGTCCACCCCGGCCTCCGCGGCCTGCTCGATGGTGTCGGCGTTGACTCCGCCGTCGATCTCGACGATGACGGTCAGCTCACCCGCGTCGACCAGACGCCGCACGATGCCCACCTTCGGCAGCACCTCGGGGATGAACTTCTGCCCGCCGAAGCCGGGTTCCACCGACATGATCAGCACCGTGTCGAACTCGGGCAGAATCTCCAGATAGGGCTCGATCGGTGTGCCGGGTTTGACTCCCAGCCCGGCCTTGGCGCCGGCGGCGCGGATGTCGCGGGCGACGGCGACGGGGTTGTTGGTCGCCTCGGCGTGGAAGCTGACGTTGTAGGCGCCGGCCTCGGCGTACGGGGGCGCCCAGCGTTCCGGGTTCTCGATCATCAGATGACAGTCCATCGGGATGTCGGTGGTGGGCAGAAGCGCCTCGACCACGGGCAGCCCGATGGTCAGGTTCGGCACGAAGTGGTTGTCCATCACGTCGACGTGCAGCCAGTCCGCGCCCTTCACGGCGGCGGCCTCATCGGCCAGCCTGGCGAAGTCGGCTGCCAGAATCGACGGCGCGATCAGGGGCTTCGACATGCCGTCACCCTATCTGTTGCTATCTGTTGGCTCGGTGCGCAAGCGCTCACCGCACTTTGAGTGCGGCCGCGAACATCGCATCGGTGCCGTGCCGGTGCGGCCACAACTGCACGTACGGCCCGTCACCCAGCTGATCGACGGGGTCGAAAAGCGGCCGGGTGTCCAGCGCGGTCACCGGGTGACGGCGCAGCGCATCGGCGACCACGCCGACGGTCTCGGCCAGATGCGGTGAGCACGTCGCGTAGAGCACCACCCCGCCGGGCCGGGTCAGCTCGATCGCGGCGGCCAGCAGTTCACGCTGCAGCTTCGCCAGTTGCGGTACGTCGGCGGGCGTGCGCCGCCACCGCGCCTCCGGTCTGCGCCGCAGCGCGCCCAGACCGGTGCACGGCGCGTCAACCAGCAACCGGTCGAATCCGGGCTCCAGGCCGGTCTGGCGGCCGTCGACCCGCAACACCTCGACGGGCAGCCCGCGGGTGTTGTGCTCGACCAGCTCGGCGCGCCTGGGGTTGGGTTCCACCGCCGTCACCCGCGCCCCGGCGCCGCTGCTGGCCGCTAACGCGGCCAGCAGCGCGGTCTTGCCACCCGGCCCCGCGCACAGATCCAGCCACCGGCCGGTGTCGGGCCCGTCGAGCTCGGCCAGCATCAGCGCGCGGGCCACCAGCTGGCTGCCTTCGTCCTGCACCAGCGCGGCGCCCGCGCGCACCGCGTCCAGCCGGGCGGGATCACCGCCCGGCAGGTACACCGCGTAGGGCGAATAGCGGCCGACGGTGCCGCCGACCTGTGCGGCCAGCTCGTCGGCGGTCAGCACCCCTGGCCGAGCCGCCAGGTGGACAGCGGGCCGGGCGTCGTTGGCGGCCAGCAGGGCCCCCAGCTCGGTAGCCTGGCCGCCGAGCGCATCGGCGAACGCCTGCGCGATCCACCTCGGGTGGGAGTGCACGAACGCCTCGTGGCCGATCGGGTCGGCGTTCTTGTCCGGTGCCAGCTCATGCACCCAGGCGCTCTCGTCTTTCCCGGCGATGGCGCGCAGCACAGCGTTGACGAAACCCGCACGGGCCGAGTCGAATTCGATGGCAGCCTGCTCGACTGTGGTGGAGACCGCGGCGTGTTGTTCGACCCGGGTGCGCAGCAGCTGGTAAGCGCCCAGCCGCAGCAGATCCAGCAGCACGGGGTCGATCCGGTCGGGCGGGCGTCCCGCCGCGTGGCCGATGACCGCGTCCAGCAGCCCGCGGGTGCGGCAGGTGCCGTAGGTCAGTTCGGTCGCGAACGCCGCGTCCCGGCCGGTGATTCCGCGCTCCCGCAGCAGCGCGGGCAGCGCCAGGTTGGCGTAGGCGTCCTTTTCCGAGACCGCGCGCAGCACGTCAAAAGCCGCGCGACGGGCGGGGTCGAGCGGCTTGCGGCGCGGAGGCCTGCGACGGCGGGGTCTGGTCATTCGGCCCGCGCAGCGTCGTCGAGTCGGGCGCCGCGGGACCAGTCGGCGGCGTTCATCGGTTTCTTGCCCGGGGGTTGGACCGTACCGAGACGCACCGGCTGCGTGCCGGTGCCGACGCGCACGCCGTCGCGGTCGACCCGAATCTCGCCCGGGGCCAATGGATCTGCGTTGTCGTCGACGGTGACCGGGCCGAGCTTGACCCGCAGGTCGCCGATCATCGTCCAGGCGCCGGGACTTGGGGTGACGGCGCGGATGCGTCGTTCGACCACGTGGGCGGGCAGGTCCCACCGCACGCGGGCCTGCTCGACGGTGATCTTGGGGGCGACGCTGACGCCCTCCGAGGGTTGGGCAACCGGCTGCAGCGACCCGTCGGCGATGCCGTCCAGTGTGGTCTCCAACAGCGCGGCGCCCGAAACCGCCAGCCGGTCAAGGAGATCGCCCGCCGTGTCGGTCGGGCGGATGGTTTCGGTGACCACGCCGTAGATGGGACCGGAGTCCAGGGCAGGCTCGATGCGAAACGTGGTCGCACCCGTCACGGTGTCGCCCGCGGCGATCGCGGCCTGCACCGGTGCGGCGCCGCGCCAGGCCGGAAGCAGCGAGAAGTGCAGGTTGACCCAGCCGTGGCGGGGCACGGCCAGCAGCCGTTCGCTCAGCAGCGCGCCGTAGGCCACCACCGCACAGCAGTCCGGGTTCAGGTCGCTCAGCTCGGCGATGAACTCCTCGGAGTTGGGCCGTTGCGGTCGCAGCACCGGGATGTCGTGTTCGAGCGCGAGCCGAGCCACCGGCGACGGTGCGGGTTTGCCCCGCCGGCCCGACGCGGCGTCGGGCCGGGTCAACACCGCGATGACGTCGTGGCGCGGCGATTCGATCAGCCGGCGCAGCGACGGCAGGGCGGGTTCCGGGGTGCCGGCGAAGACGATGCGCACCGAGCCAGTCTAGAGAGCGCGCTTCGGCTCACGTCGAGATCTGCACCATGGTCGCTGTTCGCGGCGCGCGGCAGCCCTGGGGTAGATCTCGCGAACAATGGGGTGCGCCTCCGCTAGCGCGGGGTCTGGTAGTACTCCCGTTCACCGATCCCGGCCAGCGGGGCCACGAACATCCACGGGATCGTGGTGATGAGCCGATTCAGCGTCGCCACCGCGTCGTTGTAGTACTGACGGGCGAACGCCAGCTTGTTCTCGGTGTCGGCGAGGTTGTTCTGCAGGTTCAGGAAGTTCTCCGACGAGTTGAGCTGCGGATAGTTCTGGCCGAGCGCCAGCAGCGGAAGCAACGCGCTGTCGAGTTCTCGTTCCGCGGCGCTGCGCTCGGCCACCGACTTGCCCGTGGTCGCCGACGCCAGCGCCGCGCGGGCATTGGTGACGTGGTCGAGGATGGCTTTCTCGTGCGCGGCGAACGTCTGCACGGTGTGCACCAGGCTGGGGATCAGCGAGGCGCGCCGCATCAACTCCACGTCGATGCCCGACAACGCCTCGGCGACCCGGACGTCGGCGGAGCGAATCCTGTTGTAGCCCACCACGAAACTGACCAGCGCCGCCACCGCGAGCATCAGCACGATGACCAGCAGGATCCTCACCATGATCCGCCTCCTCCTCCGCCACCGCCGCCGCCGCCGCCTCCGCCACCACCGGACGACGACGAGGAGGACGACTGCGAGGCGGTGTAGGCACCGATCGACGACGACAGCGCCGACTCGAAACTGTCGAAGTCCGCGCCACCACCAGAACTGCTGCTGAAACCCCAACCGGTCGACGATGACGAGTGATACCAATCCGGTTGCGGGGCAGGCTGACCCATCACTGCCTCGTACTTCTTGGCCCACAATGCCGCGGCGCCCGCGGCCACCGCGAACGGGATGTAGGCCGTGTACAGGTCGCGGCGGGCGGCGAAGTCGAACCGGCTCTCGGCGGAGTCGGTGGCCAGCAACCGGTGGAATCCGCCTGCCCGCGACCACAGTTCGCGTCCGGCGGCGGTGCGGCGGGTGCCGACGCCGGGTAGCCAGGACGGCGTCGTGAACAGAAAGAACGCGGCGAACGGCAATGCCCACAGCGTGTTGGGGATTCCG
Source organism: Mycolicibacterium pulveris (assembly GCF_010725725.1). Classification (NCBI taxonomy): domain Bacteria; kingdom Bacillati; phylum Actinomycetota; class Actinomycetes; order Mycobacteriales; family Mycobacteriaceae; genus Mycobacterium; species Mycolicibacterium pulveris. The sequence goes on from NZ_AP022599.1 coordinate 5,261,054, forward strand.
AACCAGCGGAAGAGGCACACCATCATCGCCACGAAGGCCGTGACGTTGGCGACCCGCAGCCACCACTCGGAGCGCTTCTTGCCGAGCAGTTTCTCGTCCAAAGCCCAGTTGCGCACGGCGGCGGCCATGTCGCTCTTGGCGCCGCTGAGCCGCTCCCCCGACTTGACGGTCTTTTTCGCGTCGAACTCTCTGCCCGGTCCCATCACCTTCAGCCTCGACCCGACCGCGACGGCGACGGGGTCGACGTCTGCCCACGCACCCTCGTCGGCGATCCCGCGGATCTTCCAGTGCTTGGCGCTGACCTGTCGCAGTTCGACCAGCCCGCGCTCGGCGAGATGAAACAGCGTCGCGGTCAGCCCCGCGGTGGGCACGTCCTCGGTGCGGATGTATTCGAGCTGGACGGGTCCGAGTCCGTCCGGCGGGCTGTATTGAAGCGGAAAACCGGGCGGGGTCTCCAGGATTCGGCCGTACCACAGCAGCGCGATCAGCACCGCGGCGACGATGAACCCGCCCACCCACAGCAGTCCCGCCACCGAGTCGCCCAGCACGCCGTCCCACCGCTGCGGCCACGGCACTTCGGTGCGCGGCGGCGTCGGAACGTCCACCTCCGCGCGCACCGTGACCGGGGTGCGCGGCGGCAGGTTGACCGCCGACAGCTGCACCGTGTGCGCCGAAACGGCCAGGCCGCGGCAGGGTTGGCCGACGCCATGACCCACCGAGCACTGCACGCCGGGGATGTCGCCGGGCAACCGGATCGAGATGTCGGCGCGCTCGATGTAGTTGTTCCACGAGGGCGCGATCGCGTTCCAGAAGAACACGGATTCCGCGGCACCGGGGTTGCCGACCGATGCCGCAAACCGCTTGTCGGCGCCGATGTTTGCCGGATCAAGCACCCCGTCGATGGTGTAGCGGATCTCGAAGACGTGGGCGCCCGGCCGCAGATAGGCGTCGGGGTCGCCGATCTTCGCGACCCGGAACCGCGTGCCGTTCTCCCACAGCATCTGGTACTTCGCCAGTTCCCCGTCGAGCAGGATCGACGTGATCTGTGGCCGCTGGCGCACCCCGGTGACGTTGGGGTTGGCGACATCCCAGTACCGGAACAGACCGTGGCGCCCGCTCGGGAAATCGGCGGTGATGGTCTCCACGGCGTCGAGCCGGCCGTCGGCGGAGACGGCGAAGTTCACCCGGTACTCGCTGATGACGACCGGGTCGGAGATATCGGTGGCTTCTTGGGTCACCGAGTCGAAGACCAGGGGGGACAACAGGCCAAACGTGATGAGCACCAACGGGATGAGCAACAGGAGTAGCCGCCGCATTCGCACCTCCGGTTCACCACGGTCCGCCCGTGTGCGCATTACCCTATGTGCAACGGGTCCATTTGCACACGAACCGGCTGTTGATCGTGGCGTGCGCTGAGCAGGCCGACGGCCCGGCGCAGAGCGGTGGCCAGTGCCAACCCGTCGCCGCGGGGCACCCGCACGAGCATCCGGCTCACCGGGCTGTCCGCCGGAATACCCGGCGGCCGTCGCGCTCCCACCGGTAAGTCCACCGGCCCCAAAACCTCTGCGGCGTCCGGCATCTCAACGGTATCCAGCAGGGTACGCACCGATGCGGGCACGCCGTCGACCGCAGCCATGTGCACCGCCGGCGGGAGCCCGACCTCGGCGCGGGCGTCCAACTCGGCGTCGGCGTGGCCCACCGGATCCCACCGGATCAGCGCCTGCACAGTGGGAATCGCCGATTCGGCGACCACCGCGACCACGCCGCCGTCGGCGCGGCTGCGCACCAGGGTGGCGGCGGCCATCCAGCGCCGCATCGTGTCCTCGGCGGCGCGCAGATCCTGGCGGCCGAGCAACGCCCAGCTGTCCAGCAGCAGCGCCGCGCCGTATCGATCGGCGGCGATGGGCTCGGCCCCGGGCGTCGCGACGACGAGCGCGGGCGCCGCGGGCACCGCAGGCACCACCGCGTCGCCACCGGAGGTGATGACCGTCGTGCCGGCGAACGCCCGTCCGAGCTCCTCGGCGGTGCGGCGAGCACCCACGACCACCGCACGGACGGCATCGGATCCACACCGCGCACAGCGCAGCGCGGTGTCGCCGCGGCCACACCACCGGCACACCGCCCCGCCGGCGTCGCGGTCCGGGTACGACAGCGGTCCGGTGCAGTGCCTGCACCGGACCACGCTGCGGCAACGGTTACAGGCCAGGGCGGGCACGTATCCTCGGCGCGGCACCTGCACCAGCACGGGCGCGCCCCGTTCCAGCGCGGTGCGCGCGGCGTGCAGCGCCATCGACGGCAGCCGCGCGGTGCGTGCGGCCGGATCGCGTTCCTGCTCAAAGCCGCTGTCCTCGATGGCGACGACGCGCGGGGAGGCGGCGCGCACCGCCGTTCGCGGTGCCACCAGATCGTGCGCCCAGCCGCTGCGCACCAGCGCGTGGGCCTCAGCGGTGCGGGCGTAGCCGCCGATCAGCGCCGCGCACCGCAGTTGATGCGCGCGCAGCATCGCGACCTCCCTGGCGTGCGGGTACGGCGCGCGCGGCTCGGCAAGCGTGTCGTCGCCGTCGTCCCACAGCATCACCAGTCCGAGGTCGCCGACGGGCGCGAACACCGCGCTGCGGGTGCCGATGACCAGGCGGGCGGGGCCCCGCAGCACGGCCAGCCAGCGCCGATAGCGCTGCGCGGGGCCAAGACCCGCCGACAGCGCCACCACCCCGGTTTCTTCGACGTATTGGATCGCGGCGGCATGCATCGCGTCGATGTCGCGCTGATCCGGCACGATCACCAACACACCGCGCCCGGAACTAACCGTGACGGCCGCGGCCTCGGCCAGCCGGTCGGCCCAGTTCTCGCCGGGCAGCGCCTGCCAGACGGCGCGGGCGGCGCGGCCGTCGCCCAGCGCCGCCAGAAACCGCTCACCGCGCCCGTAGACCGACCAGGCCGCGGGGTCAACGGGATTGACGGACAGCGGCGCCGGATCGGTGGGTGGTTGCTTCTCGACGCGGGCGTGGCGCGGCGGGATGGCCAGCCGCAACACGTCGGCGCGGGTGCCCGCGTAGCGCGCGGCCACCGCATCAGCCAGTCGACGCACCTCGGGCGTCAACACCGGTTCGGCGGACACCACCCGGTCGAGCCAGCCCAGCTTGCCGACATGGTCGGTGTCCGAACGCCTTTCGAGGAGGAACGCGTCCACCAGCCGACCGGAGAAACGCACCCGCACCCGCACCCCGGGCTGCGCGTCGTCGGACTGCTCCGCAGCCACCAGGTAGTCGAACTCGCGGTCGAGGTGGGGCACCGACAGCATCGGCAGCACCCGCGCGATCGGCTCGTGCTCGGCTTGCTGTCTGGTTGCCGAACGTTCCTTACCGCTCGACATTTCTCCGCGAATTCGAGCGGTAAGGAACGTTCGCGCCCCGGCCGAAGAAGAACCCGGCGGTGATGAGAACCAGCGAAGCCGAATACACCCACCAGATCGGCACCGCCAGCGCCTCGGCGTTCTCGGGTGCCAGCACGAACTTGCTGATGCCGATCATCGCGTCTGACACCGCGAAACACACCGCGCCCAGCGCCGTCCAGCGGGTCGGCAATCGGGCCAGCAGCGCCGCGCACACCATCGCCCCCAGCACCGCGATGTAGAGCGTGACGGGCACCGCCATCCCCTCCTCGAGCAATCGCGGCCAGAACCAGATCAGCAGCCCCGCACAGGCGGCGACGGTGACTCCCGCAGACACCAGGCCCGGCGCCGATCGCCCCACCAGCGGCACCAGCGCGCCCAGGAAGCACAGATGCGCCACCAAGAAGGCCGACAACCCGAGCACGAACGACGGCTCCCACCAGGGCAGCGCCAACAGGAAGTCGCCTGCGGCCGAAAACAGCAGCGCGCCGATCAGCCAACGTCGCTCCCGCGGTATCGGATGGCTGGCCGCGGCCCCGGCCAGCAGCACCGCGGCCAGCGCCTTGACCGCCGGTTGCAGCACGAACTGCCCCGTCAGCTCCGCACCCGCCGGAAGCCGCACGGCGGTGACGATGAGGAACACCCCGTAACAGGCGGCGGCCACCATGGCGCCGACCCACAGCAGCTGGGTCCGGCGGTGAACGTACGGTGTGCCCATGTCCGCTGCTGAGGAGAAGTCGGCTGTCCCCGAACCGATAGATGCCATCCTGCAGAAGGTACTGGAGGCCGTTCCGTTTCAGTTGACAACCGACGGCGGACCCGGGGCCGCTCGGCGCCGGTTCGCCGAGTTGCCCCGGCGCGAGGTCCATCCCGAGGTGCACAGCGCGGACCGCGTCGTCGACGGGCCCGCCGGCCCGATCCCGATCCGGGTGTACTGGCCCCCCGAGGCCGACCAGACCGTCGTTCCTGTCGTGGTGTACCTGCACGGCGGCGGATGGTCGGTCGGCGACCTCGACAGCTACGACGGCACGGCCCGTATGCACGCCGTCGGGGCGGGTGCGGTGGTGGTGTCGGTGGACTACCGGCTGGCGCCCGAACACCCCTACCCCGCTGCCGTCGACGACGCCTGGGCGGCCACCCGGTGGGTGGCACAGCACGCCGCGGAGCTCGGCGCGGACCCCGTTCGGCTCGCCGTTGCCGGCGACTCCGCGGGAGGCAACCTCGCGGCGGTGATGGCCCAGCTGGCGCGCGACACGGGCGGGCCGTCGATCGCGTTTACGTTGCTGTGGTACCCGTCGACCACGTTCGACACCACGCTGCCGTCGTTCGCCGAGAACGCCGACGCCCCAGTGCTCAACCTTTCCGCGTGCAGCGGCTACACCCGTTGGTACGTCGGGGATTTGGATATGTTCGATCCGCCGGCCACGCTGGTGCCCGCCCGCGCCGAGAATCTGTCCGGGCTGCCACCGACCTATATCGCGGTCGCGGGCCACGACCCGCTGCGCGACGACGGCATCCGCTACACCGAGCTGCTGGCGGCCGCCGGGGTACCCGTGCAACTGCACACCGCCGGGTCGCTGGTGCACGGCTACCCCGCCTATGCGGGCGTGGTGCCTGCGGCCACCGAGGCCGCCGATCGGGGCCTGGCGGCGCTGCGCGACGCGCTGATCGATGACCACACGAGCTAACGTGGGCATATGACCGATCCCACGGCGCGGCCGGGTATCGACCCGACAATGCAGGCGCTGCTCGATGCGTTTCCGTTCAAGTTCACCGCCGACGACGGCGTCGAGGTCGCCCGCGAGCAGATGCGGCAGATGAAGGCCCCGCCGGAAACGTTGCCGTCGATGCGGATCGAGGAACGCACGATCGGCTACGGCGACATCACCGACATCCCGGTGCGGATCTACTGGCCGCCCGTCGAGCAGCACGAGAACCTCCCGGTCGTCGTGTTCTACCACGGCGGCGGCTGGTCGATCGGCGACCTGGACACCCACGATCCGGTGGCACGCGGCCACGCGGTGGGCGCCGAGGCGATCGTCGTCTCGGTGGACTACCGGCTGGCGCCCGAGCACCCCTGGCCGGCAGGCATCGATGACGCGTGGGCCGCGCTGCGGTGGGTCGGCAGGCACGCAGAAGAACTGGGCGGCGACCCGACCCGGATCGCGGTGGCCGGCGACTCGGCGGGCGGCAACATCTCGGCCGTGATGACGCAGCTGGCCCGCGATCAGGCCGGCCCGCCGCTGGTCTTTCAGCTGCTCTGGTACCCGACGACCACCGGGGACACCCAGTTACCGTCGATGATCGAAAACGCCGACGGCCCGATCCTCGACCGCGACGTGGTGGCGGCGTTTCTACACTGGTACCTGGGCGACATGGACCTCAGCGAACCGGCCAAGCTGCCGCCGACGCTGGCCCCCGCCAACACCGCGGACCTGTCCGGGCTGCCGCCGGCGTTCATCGCCACCGCCGAGTACGACCCGCTCCGCGACGACGGCACACGCTATGCCGAATTGCTGAGCGCCGCAGGGGTTCCCGTCGAGCTGCGCAACGAACCGACGTTGGTGCACGGCTACGTCAACTTCGCGCTGGTGGTGCCCGCCGCCGCCGAGGCCACCAACCGCGGGCTGGCGGCGCTGAAAGCCGCCCTGCACCCGGGCCGGGAAACACCGTGACCACGCCCGAGTACGACACCGTCATCGTCGGCGCCGGTTTCTCCGGTATCGGCGCGGCGATCAAGCTCGACAACGCCGGCATGGGCAACTACCTCGTCCTCGAGGCCGGTGACGGGCCCGGCGGCACCTGGTACTGGAACACCTATCCCGGTATCGCCGTGGACATTCCGTCGTTCTCCTACCAGTTCTCCTTCGAGAAGAGCCCGGACTGGACGCGCAGCTACGCGCCCGGGCACGAGCTGAAGGCCTACGCCGAACACTGCGTCGACAAGTACGGTCTGCGGCACAAGATCCGGTTCAACACCAAGGTGCTGGCCGCCGACTTCGACGACGACGCCAACCTGTGGCACCTCCGCACCGATCCCGGCGGGGTCGTCACCGCGCGGTTCCTGATCAACGCCTGCGGCGTGCTGATCACACCGAACTTCCCCGACATCGACGGCGTCGACTCGTTCAGCGGCGTGACCATGCACACCGCACGCTGGGACCACGGCCAGGACCTGACCGGTAAACGGGTCGCGGTCATCGGCACCGGCGCGTCCGCCGTCCAGGTGATCCCGGAGATCGCGCCGATTGTGGAGCGGCTCACCGTGTTTCAGCGCACCCCGATCTGGTGCTTCCCGAAACCCGACGTGCCGCTGCCGCCTGTGGTGCGAAAGCTGATGCGGCTGCCCGGCGGCCACACCGTGCAACGCTGGCTCAGCCAGGCCTATGTGGAGCTCACGTTCACGCTGCCCGCGCAGTACTTCACGCTCAACCCGATGGCCAAGCGGATGTCGAAGTTCGGTGAGGCGTATCTGCGCCAACAGGTCCGCGACCCGGTGGTGCGCGACAAGCTCACCCCGCGCTACGCCGTCGGCTGCAAGCGCCCCGGGTTCCACAACACCTACCTGTCGACGTTCAACCGCGCCAACGTCGAGCTGGTGACCGAGCCGATCGACAAGATCACCGGCACCGGGGTGGCCACTGCCGACGGTCAGACCCGCGACATCGACGTGCTCATCCTGGCGACCGGCTTCAAGGTGATGGATCCCGACAGCGTGCCGACCTACGCGGTCACCGGGCCGGGCGGGCGATCGCTCAGCAGTTACTGGAACGAACAGCGTTTGCAGGCCTACGAGGGGGTCAGCGCGCCCGGCTTCCCGAACTTCTTCACGGTGTTCGGGCCCTACGGGTACGTCGGCAGCTCCTACTTCGCGCTCATCGAGGCCCAGACTCATCACATCGTGCGCTGCCTGACCCACGCCCGGCTCAACCGCGCCACCCGCGTCGAGGTCAAGCAGGAAGCCAACGACCGCTACTTCGCCGAGATGATGCGCAAGCGGCATCGCCAGATCTTCTGGCAGGACAGCTGCAAGCTGGCCAACAGCTACTACTTCGACCCCAACGGTGACGTGCCGCTACGGCCGGCCACCACGCTGGAGGCGCACTGGCGCGCCCGCCGCTTCCCGCTCGACGACTACGCGTTCAGCGCGTAGACCGCCGCCGAGACCGACGCAATGGCTGGTTTTCGTCGCTGACGGCGACCATTGCGTCAGTTTCGGGGATGGTTGGCGCCTAGACGGAAGCCTTGAGCTCCTCGACTTTGTTGAGCTGCTCCCACGGCAGCTCGATGTCGGTGCGGCCGAAGTGGCCGTATGCGGCGGTCTGCGCGTAGATCGGGCGCAGCAGGTCCAGATCGCGCACGATCGCGCCGGGCCGCAGGTCGAACACCGACGTGATGGCCTTCTCGATACGCCCGGGATCAACGGTCTCGGTGCCGAAGGTCTCGACGAACAACCCGACCGGGGCGGCCTTGCCGATCGCGTAGGCGACCTGCACCTCGACGCGCTCGGCCAGGCCCGCGGCGACCACGTTCTTGGCCACCCAGCGCATCGCGTACGCCGCGGAGCGGTCCACCTTGGACGGATCCTTGCCGGAGAACGCGCCGCCGCCGTGACGGGCCCATCCGCCGTAAGTGTCGACGATGATCTTGCGGCCGGTCAGGCCCGCGTCACCCATCGGCCCGCCGAGCACGAACTTGCCGGTCGGGTTCACCAGCAGCCGGAAGTCCGAGGTGTCCATCGTGTCGTGGTTGAGGTCGGCCAGCACGGTGTTGACGACCTTCTCGCGGATGTCGGGCGTCAGCGTGGCGTCCAGGTCGATGCCGGCGGCGTGCTGGGTGGAGAGCACCACGGTGTCCAGGCGCACCGGGGTGGTGCCGTCGTAGGCGACGGTGACCTGGGTCTTGCCGTCGGGACGCAGATAGTCCAGCACCCCGCTCTTGCGGACCTCGGTCAGCCGCCGCGACAGCCGGTGCGCCAGCGCGATAGGCAGCGGCATCAGCTCCGGGGTGTCCTCGATCGCGTAGCCGAACATCAGCCCCTGGTCCCCGGCGCCCTGGGAGTCCAGCGGGTCGGCGGCGCCCTCGACGCGGGTCTCGTGAGCCGTGTCGACGCCCTGGGCGATGTCGGGTGACTGTGCGCCGATGCCGATGTTGACGCCGCAGGTCTCCCCGTCGAACCCCTTCTCCGAGGAGTCGTAGCCGATCTCGAGGATGCGCCGGCGCACGGTGTTGGTGATCTCGGCGAACGCCTCCTTGGCCGAGGTCGTCACCTCGCCGACCACGTGCACCTGCCCGGTCGTTACCAGGGTCTCCACCGCGACGCGCGATTTGGGATCGTCGGCGAGCAACGCGTCGAGCACCGAGTCGCTGATGGCGTCGCAGATCTTGTCGGGATGGCCCTCGGTTACCGACTCACTGGTAAACAGCCGAGCTTGCGTCACGGTGTGGTCCTTCCGAAAGTTAGTTGGTCGAATTGTAGGCCTCGGGTTCGGGCCGCCCGGTTGCACCCAAGCGTGTGCGCTGGTTCTGCGCAACCCTTCGGCGCAGCAGACGTGTGATCGAGCTATCCGCCGCCGCTCCTGAGGAACGCGGCGATCGCGTCCACGATACGGCTGGCCATCAGGGTCTTCGAACCGTGCTCCAACGCCGACTCGGTGCCGTCGGCCGCCAACAGCCAGCCGTCGTTGTTGTCCACCTCGAACGCCCTGTTCTCCCCCACGGCGTTGACGACCAGCAGGTCACAGCCCTTGCGCTGCAGCTTGGCCCTGGCGTGGAAGAGCACGTCGCCGTTGGCGTCGCCGGTCTCGGCGGCGAACCCGACGATGGCCCGCATGTTGGGCAGTTGCCCGTCGGCGCGGGCCCGCACGGCGCCGGCCAGCACGTCGTCGGTGCGGGTGAGCTCGATGACCGGCTCGCCCTGGCTCTCCGGGCCCTTCTTGATCTTGCTGGTGGACTGGGTGACCGGCCGGAAGTCGGCCACCGCGGCCGCCATCACCAGCACGTGCGCGTCGGGTGCGTGCTTGGACACCGCGTCCTTGAGCTGGGCGGCCGAGCCGATGTGCACGACCTCGACGCCGGCCGGGTCGATCAGCCCCGCGGTGTTGCCGGCGATCAGCGTGACTTCGGCGCCGCGCTGGGCCATCACCCGGGCCATCGCATAGCCCTGCTTGCCGGAGCTGCGGTTGCCGATGAACCGCACCGGATCGATCGGCTCGCGCGTGCCACCCGCGGTGACCAGGGCTTTCACCCCGGCCAGGTCGTAGGGCAGCGCCGGCGATTCGAGGCCACGCGCCAGCAGCAGCTGGGCGAACGTGGTGATCTCCTCGGCCTCGGGCAACCGCCCGGCACCGGTGTCGGCGCCGGTGAGCCGCCCCGACGCCGGTTCGAGCACCACCACACCGCGGCGGCGCAATGTGGCGACGTTGTCGACGGTGGCTGGGTGCAACCACATCTCGGTGTGCATGGCCGGGGCCAGCAGCACCGGACATCGCGCGGTGAGCAGCGTCGCGGTCAGCAGGTCGTCGGCGCGTCCGATGGTCGCACGGGCCAGCAGGTCGGCGGTGGCGGGTGCGACGACGACGAGGTCGGCCTCCTGACCGATGCGCACGTGCGGTACCTCGTGCACGTCGTCCCAGACGCCGGTGTGCACGGGGTTGCCGGACAGCGCTTCGAACGTCGCCGCGCCGACGAAACGCAACGCGGATTCGGTCGGGATGACCCGGACCGAGTGTCCGGCTTCGGTGAGCTGGCGGACCACGGTCGCCGCCTTGTAAGCGGCGATGCCACCGGCGACGCCGACGATGATCCGCTTGGGCTCCATGCGGGCCGCTCCTGAGTCGCTACTCGCCTTCGGTGTGCTCGAGCAGGTCGGCGTGGATCTCGCGCAGCGCGATCGACAGCGGCTTCTCCTGAAGGCCCGGCTCGACCAGCGGGCCGACATACTCGAGGATGCCGTCGCCGAGCTGGTTGTAGTAGTCGTTGATCTGGCGTGCGCGCTTGGCGGCGAAGATCACCAGGGCGTACTTGCTCGATGCGCGCTCCAGCAACTCGTCGATCGGCGGGTTGGTGATGCCGAGCGGCGTGTCGTAGGCGCCGGCGGCGGACGTGTCGAAGTCGTCCACGGCGGCCAGCTGCGTATCGGCGTGCGGGGTGCTCACTAAAAATTCTCCTGGCGGTTGGCTGGCTGGGTTGCCTCTGAACTAAGGTGGCTATCGGGGCTTCCCGCGCCGGCTCTGGCGCTGGGTCAGTCTTGGGCCACCAGCAAGGATACCAATTCGGCGCAGGCCGATTCCAATTGCCTGTTCACCACGACCACGTCGAACTCCCCCTGCGCGGCCAGTTCGGCCTTCGCCGTCGCCAGCCGGCGATCCATCACCTCGGGGCTTTCGGTGCCCCGCCCGGTCAGCCGGCTCTGAAGCGTTGCCCAGTCGGGCGGGGCGACGAACACGGTGAGGGCCTCGGGCATCGCCTGCTTCACCGACCGGGCACCCGCCAGATCGACCTCGATGAGGACGGGATGACCGGCCGCGGTGGCCTCGAGCACAGGCTGCGCGGGGGTGCCGGAGCGGTGCAGACCACCGTGGATTTCGGCCCACTCCAACAGGGCCCCGCGGTCGATCAGCTGCTGAAACTGCTCATCGGTCACAAACGAGTAATCGACACCGTCGACCTCGCCGGGGCGGGGCGCCCTGGTGGTGACCGACACGCTGAAGTACAAGTCGGGAATTCGCTCGCGCAGGCAGCGCACGAGCGTCGACTTCCCGACGGCAGAGGGGCCGGACAGCACGACTACCCGGCCGGCCCCTCGGCCGGCGCTCAACTTCTGCGCCCGGGAACTACTGGTCGAACTTTTCCAGCAGCGCCTTGCGCTGGCGATCGCCCAGGCCGCGCAGACGGCGGGTGGGGGCGATTTCGAGTTCGGTCATGATTTCCTGCGCCTTGACCTTGCCGACCTTGGGCAGGGCCTCCAGCAGCGCGGAAACCTTCATCTTGCCGAGCACCTCATCGGTCTCGGCGTCCTTGAGCACCTGCTTGAGATTGGTGCCACCGCGCTTGAGCCGATCTTTGAGTTCAGCCCGGATTCGACGTGCGGCGGCAGCCTTCTCCAACGCTGCCGCGCGCTGTTCGTCGGTCAACTGGGGAAGGGCCACGGGTTCCTCCGTCTCATCACCATCATTTGTATTAAATCGGCTGATAGGACCAATCCAGAACAGCCAGCGACGACGACCGTACCCACGCATCCTGACGAATGCGAACCCCACCCCCCGCTTAGGGGCCCAAAAGCCCAGCGTGTAAGGCGGTGCTGTGCTCGGCGCCGCGCGGCCGTGCTGGGCGGCGAGACGACGCCGTCGGGCCGTACCCCAGCGGAATTTCCTCCCACTCAAGGGATTTCGTGCGGACCCGCGACCACGGCCGATGGCGGGGCCGGGCACCGCTGCGGTCCGGGTGCCGGGCCAGCAGTCTTTTCTAAAAATTTTCGCAGGTCAGCGCAGGTCGGGCGTGTCGAGCCGGGTTCGAGCGCCCAGAGCTGTGACAGGTGTGATTTCTGTTTCCTGTGTTACGTATGTGACTGTTTGCGGACGGGAATATCGCCCATTTCTGCGCCGAGGGTCATGCCGGGCGCCCGAATCACCGCCGTGGATGCGATATCGCGGGGTCTCCTCAGGCCAGGTACGCCACCGCGTCGCGCATCGCTCCGGCCGCCGCACGCAGCGCGGCGACGCCGGGTCCGGCCCGCAGCACCTCCCGTGACACGGCGGGCAGCAACTGGCCGGGGGTCGCCCCGCCGAGCCCGCCGAGCGCCTCGGGACGTCCGCCCTGGGCGCCCACGCCGGGCACCAACACGGGCCCGCCCAGCGCGCTCACGTCGGGTGGATCCGACAGCGTGGCGCCGACGACGACGCCGACCGCGCCCGGCTCGGCGCGGTTGCGTTCGGCGGCGGCGTCGACGATCGCCTGCGCGACGCTGCGCCCGTCGACGCGCGCGCGTTGCACCGTGCGCCCTTCGGGATTTGAGGTGGCGGCCAGCACGAAGACGCCGCGCCCGTGGGCCAGCGCGGTGTCGAACAGCGGCGCCAGCGAGCCGAAGCCCAGATACGGCGAGGCGGTGACCGCGTCGGCCGCCAGCGGTGAATCCCCGGTCCACGCCTGGGCGTAAGCCGCCATCGTCGAACCGATGTCGCCGCGTTTGGCGTCGGCCAGCACCAGCACCTTCGCCTCGCGCAACGCCGCGATCGTGTGCTCGAGCACCGCATAGCCCGCCGCCCCGTAGGCCTCGAAGAACGCCACCTGCGGTTTGACCACCGCGAACCCGTCGAACGCCGCGACGCAGATGTCGCAGAACTTGCGCATCCCGTCGGCGTCGACCGAAAGTTCCCACGCCCGCAGCAGTTCCGGGTGCGGGTCGATGCCAAGGCACAGCGGACCGCGGGTCGACACCGCCTCGGCCAGCCGCCGACCGAACCCGGTCACGTGCCCAGCGAGTTGTGCAGTTCCTGCAGCGACATCACGTCGATCTCGCCGCGGATCCCGGCCTCGATGCCCTGCACCGCCGCCGACGCGCCCTGCACCGTCGTCACGCACGGGATGTTGTTCGACACTGCGGCCGAGCGGATCTCGTAGCCGTCGACACGCGGGCCGGAGTTTCCGTACGGGGTGTTGATCACCATGTCGACCTCACCGGCCTTGATGGCGTCCACCGCCGACATCTTCGGGCCGTCGGGCGTCGGGTCCTGAAAGTGCTTGCGCACCTCGTCACATGGAATTCCATTGCGCCGCAGCATTTCCGCGGTACCTTCGGTGGCCAGCACCCGGAACCCCAGGTCGGCGAGGCGCTTTACGGGAAACACCAGCGAGCGTTTGTCCCGGTTGGCCACCGACACGAATACGGTGCCCTCGGTGGGCAACGAACCGTAGGCGGCGGTCTGGCTCTTGGCGAACGCGCTTCCGAAGTCGCGGTCGATGCCCATCACCTCGCCGGTGGACTTCATCTCCGGCCCCAGCAGGTTGTCGATCTGCGCGCCGTCCGGCCTGCGGAACCGGTTGAACGGCAGCACGGCCTCTTTGACCGCGACCGGCGTGTGCCGGGTCTTCGCCGAGAACGTGGCGCCGTCACCGGTTCTGGCCAGCAGGCCCTCCTCGCGCAGCTGGGCGATGGTGGCGCCCAGCATGATCCGGGCGCAGGCCTTGGCCAGCGGCACCGCGGTGGCCTTCGAGACGAACGGCACCGTGCGGCTGGCGCGCGGGTTGGCCTCGAGCACGTAGAGCACGTCGTCCTTCAGCGCGTACTGCACGTTGAGCAGCCCGACGACGCCGATACCGTGTGCGATCGCCTCGGTGGCGCGGCGCACCGATTCGATGTCGCTGCGGCCCAGCGTCACCGGCGGCAGCGCACACGAGGAGTCGCCGGAGTGGATGCCGGCTTCCTCGATGTGCTCCATGATTCCGCCGATGTAGACCTCGGCGCCGTCGCACAGCGCGTCGACGTCGATCTCGATGGCGTCCTCGAGGAACCGGTCCACGAGCACCGGATGCTCGGGGGACAGCTGGGTGGCGCGGGTGATGTAGCCCTGCAGGGTGTCGTCGTCGTAGACGATCTCCATGCCGCGCCCGCCCAGCACGTAGGAGGGCCGCACCAGCACCGGGTAGCCGATGTCGGCGGCGATCCGGCGGGCCTGCTCGAAGCTGGTCGCGGTGCCGAACTTCGGGGCGGGCAGGCCGGCGTTGGCCAGCACCTCGCCGAACGCGCCGCGGTCCTCGGCCAGGTCGATCGCGCTCGGGGTGGTGCCCACGATCGGCACCCCGGCCTGTTCGAGCCGGTCGGCCAGCCCCAGCGGGGTCTGCCCGCCCAGCTGCACGATCACCCCGACGACACCCGGACCGCCCTGCCCGGATTGCTGTTCGGCGTAGTAGATCTCGAGCACGTCCTCGAACGTCAGGGGTTCGAAGTAGAGCCGGTCGGCGGTGTCGTAGTCGGTGGACACCGTCTCGGGGTTGCAGTTGACCATGACCGTCTCGAAGCCGGCCTCGCTCAACGTGGTGGCGGCATGCACACAGCTGTAGTCGAACTCGATGCCCTGGCCGATGCGGTTGGGACCCGAACCGAGGATGAGCACCTTGGGCTTCTCGGTCTGCGGGGCCACCTCGGTCTCGGCGGCCGGGTCGAGTTCGTAGCTGCTGTAGTGGTAGGGCGTCTTGGCTTCGAATTCGGCCGCGCAGGTGTCGACGGTCTTGTAGACGGGGTGGATGCCGAGGCGTTCGCGCAACGCCCGCACCCCGATCTCGCCGGCCAATTCGGGTCGCAGCGCGGCGATCTGGCGATCCGACAGACCGTGGTACTTGCTGCGCCGCAGCAGGTCGGCGTCCAGCACCGGGGCGTCGACGATCTCCGCGCGCAGCGCCACCAGCCCGGCGATCTGTTCGATGAACCACGGGTCCACACCGGAGGCCTGCGACACCTGCTCGACGGTGGCGCCGAGGCGCAGCGCGTGCTCGATGTCGTAGAGCCGTCCGTCGGTGGGGACCTTGAGGTTCTGCAGCAGTTCGGCAACGGTGACGTCATCGGGGTCCGGCGCGGTCCAGAACCCGGCCCTGGTGGTCTCCAGCGACCGCATCACCTTGCCGAGCGACTCGATGAAGTTGCGGCCCAACGACATCGCCTCGCCGACCGATTTCATCGTGGTGGTCAGCGTGCCGTCGGCACCGGGGAACTTCTCGAACGCGAACCGCGGCGCCTTGACGACGACATAGTCCAGCGTCGGCTCGAAGCAGGCCGGGGTCTCCTTGGTGATGTCGTTGACGATCTCGTCGAGCGTGTAGCCGATGGCCAGCTTCGCCGCGATCTTGGCGATCGGAAACCCGGTGGCCTTGGACGCCAGCGCACTTGACCGCGACACCCGCGGGTTCATCTCGATGACGATGAGCCGGCCGTCGGTCGGGTTGACCGCGAACTGGATGTTGCAGCCGCCGGTGTCCACGCCGACCTCACGCAGGATCGCGATGCCCAGGTCGCGCATCGTCTGGTACTCGCGGTCGGTGAGCGTCATCGCCGGGGCGACGGTGACCGAGTCGCCGGTGTGCACACCCATCGGGTCGACGTTCTCGATCGAGCACACCACGACCACGTTGTCGTTGCCGTCGCGCATCAGCTCGAGCTCGTATTCCTTCCACCCGAAGATGGACTCCTCGATGAGCACGTTGGCGCTGGGTGAGGAGGCCAGGCCGTGGCCGGCCATCCGGTCGACGTCGTCGGCGGAGTAGGCCATGCCCGAGCCGAGCCCGCCCATGGTGAACGAGGGCCGCACCACGACCGGCAGCCCCAGTTCGGCGACCGTCTCGCGAACCTCGTCCATCGTGAAACACACCCGCGAGCGGGCGGATTCGCCGCCGACCTTGGTGACGATGTCCTTGAACCGCTGCCGGTCCTCGCCGCGTTGGATCGCCTCGAAGTCGGCGCCGATGAGCTCGACGCCGTAGCGCTCCAGCACCCCGTTCTCGTAGAGTGCGACGGCGGTGTTCAGGGCGGTCTGCCCGCCGAGGGTGGCCAGCAGGGCGTCGATCTTGTTGCCGCGTTCGGCCTGCTGGGCGATGATGCGTTCGACGAAGGCGGGCGTGATCGGTTCGACGTAGGTCTGGTCGGCGAACTCCGGGTCGGTCATGATGGTCGCCGGATTCGAGTTGACGAGGCTGACCTGCAGGCCCTCGGCCTTGAGCACGCGGCAGGCCTGGGTGCCGGAGTAGTCAAACTCACAGGCCTGACCGATCACGATCGGACCCGAGCCGATCACCAGCACGTGGTTGAGGTCGGTGCGCCTGGGCATTACCGCTTCCCCCTCTCCGCACCCACTGTGCGGTTTCGTACGCGACACGCCGGTCGTGGCGTATCGATCCGCACAGTCACCGGTCCTCCCCCGCCATCAGATCGACGAACTGGTCGAACAGGGAGTTGGCATCGTGCGGTCCGGCCGCGGCCTCGGGGTGGTATTGCACCGAAAACGCTTTTCCGTTGAGGAGTTTGACGCCTTCGACCACGCCGTCGTTGGCGCAGGTGTGGCTGACGATGGCCTTGCCGAACGGGGTGTCGAAGATCTCCCCCGCCTCGCCCTCGAGCGCGAACCCGTGGTTCTGCGCGGTCACCGCGACCCGCCCGGTGGCGTGGTCGATGACCGGGATGTTGATCCCGCGGTGCCCGAACACCATCTTGTAGGTCTTGCGCCCGAGCGCGCGCCCGAGGATCTGGTTGCCGAAGCAGATGCCGAACAGCGGAATTCCGGCCTCGAGCACCGCGCGGGTCACCTCGACGATGTGGTCGGCGGTGGCCGGGTCGCCGGGCCCGTTGGACAGGAAGACCCCGTCGGGCTTGAGGCCGGCGATCTGCTCGAAGGTCACCGTCGACGGCAGCACATGGCTTCGGATGCCGCGGCGGGTGAAGTTGCGCGGGGTGTTGATCTTGATGCCGAGGTCGACCGCGGCGACGGTAAACCGCGGTGGCCCTTCGGGTTCCACCACATAGGCCGCCTCGGTGCTGACTTCGCCCGTCAGGTTGGCGCCCAGCATCGACGGCTGGGCCCGCACCCGGGTGAGCAGCTCGTCGAGTTCGGCAAGCGCCGCGCCACTGAACACCCCGGCCTTCATCGAGCCGCGGCTGCGCAGGTGACGCACCACCGCGCGGGTGTCGATGTTCGCGATGCCGACGATGTTCTGGCGGACCAACTCGTCCTCCAGAGTCCCGGTGGCGCGCCAGCTCGACGCCCGCGGCGACGGGTCGCGAACGGCGTAACCGGCCACCCAGATCTTGTCGTCGCGGCTCTCGGAGTCCTCCTGGTTCCAACCGGTGTTGCCGATCTGCGGCGCGGTGGCCACCACGATCTGGCGGTGGTAGCTCGGGTCGGTGAGCGTCTCCTGGTACCCGGACATCGCGGTGGAGAACACCGCTTCGCCCAGAGTCTGACCGACGGCGCCGTAGGCGGTGCCGGTGAAGACGCGGCCGTCCTCGAGCACCAGGACAGCCTTGGAATTCATGCAGCCTCCTCAAGCCACCGCGCATATTCCCCGCGGTCGTCGGCGCGAAACCCGGTGTCGATCTCGGTGCCCGACGGCAACCGCCACCGGATCGCCAGAATCCCGTCGTGGGTCATGGCCTTGCCGGCGATGGCGCGTTCGGTGCGGATCGCGGTGATCGATT
Source organism: Mycolicibacterium pulveris (assembly GCF_010725725.1). Lineage (NCBI taxonomy): Bacteria > Bacillati > Actinomycetota > Actinomycetes > Mycobacteriales > Mycobacteriaceae > Mycobacterium > Mycolicibacterium pulveris. Next base: position 5,278,627 of record NZ_AP022599.1, read on the forward strand.
CGTCGGGTATCCAGATCGGTCGAGCACCGCTGCGCTGCACCATGATTCCCTCGGGGTAGCGGGTCAGCACCGCCTTGGTGCGGAAGCCGAGGTCGCCGACCACGACGCGGTCGTTCCAGCGCGGCGCCAGCGTGCTGCCGACGTACAGGCCCTTTGTCGGGGCGACGACGGCTTGGCCGACGATGTCGGGCAGCGGCGGCAGCGTGCCGATGAGCTCGGCTTGGCGCTCGGCGCGGCGGCGCCAGCCGCGGATCATCGCCTGGATCAGCACGGCGATCACCACCACCAGGACCGCGGCCACGACGAGCGACCCCACCAACGTCCCCGTGTTCACGCCGCACCCCTTCGCCTAAAGGGACAAACGGGCGCGAAATTGCGAGTGGATTTCGCCATTTCGTCGATCTCGACGCTCATGCCGGACATTTCCCGTCGCGCGCAGTGATCTTGCCGCGCAGCATGGTCAGGGTCACCGACGCAGGCAACTCCATCGACTCGAACGGGGTGTTGGCCGACCGGCTGGCCAGCGCCGTCCCCTCGACGGTCCAGGTGGCGTCGGGGTCGACGACGGTGAGGTTGGCCGGCTCACCGACCTGAAGCGGCCTGCCCTGGTCGGGCAGCCCGACGATGCGCGCCGGGTTCTCACTCATCACCCGTGCCACGTCGCGCCATATCAGCAGCCCCGGCCGCACCATCGTCTCCACCACGACCGACAACGCGGTCTCCAGGCCCAGCATTCCTGGCCGGGCCTGGGCGAACTCGCAGCACTTCTCGTGCTCGGCGTGCGGCGCGTGATCGGTGGCCACACAGTCGATCACCCCGTCGGCCAGCGCCTGGCGCAGCGCCTCGGTGTCGGTGGCCTCGCGCAGCGGCGGGTTGACCCGGTTGCGGCCGTCGTAGCTGGCCAGCCGGCGGTCATCCAGCAGCAGATGGTGCGGTGTCACCTCGGCGGTGATCGAAATACCTTGTGCCTTCGCCCATTTGACGATCTGCACGGTGCCCGCCGTGGAGGCGTGGCAGATGTGCAGTCGCGCTCCGGCGTCGCGGGCCAGCAGCGCATCGCGCGCCACGATCGACTCCTCGGCGGCACGCGGCCACCCGGCCAGCCCGAGCCGGGCCGCGTTGGGCCCTTCGTGCGCGACGGCGCCGGCGGTGAGCCGCGGCTCTTCGGCGTGCTGGGCGATCAGCACGCCCAGCCCCTTCGCGTACTCGAGCGCACGGCGCATGATCAGCGGATCGTGCACGCAGATGCCGTCGTCGGAGAACATCCGCACCTGCCCCGCGCCCGCGGCCATCAGGCCCATCTCGGTCAGCTGGGCGCCGGCCAACCCCATGGTGACCGCCCCGACCGGGTGCACGTCGACCAGTCCGACCTGCTGCCCGCGGTGCCACACGTGATCGGTGACCACCGGGCTGTCGGCGACCGGGTTGGTGTTCGCCATCGCGAACACCGCGGTGTACCCGCCCAGCGCCGCTGCGGCCGAGCCGGTTTCGATGTCCTCGGCGTACTCGCGGCCCGGTTCGCGCAGGTGGGTGTGCAGGTCGACGAAGCCGGGTAGCAGCACCTGATCGGTGGCGTCGAACACGTCCCACGCCTTTTCGAGTCCTCCGGACTCAGCCAGCCCCGTGCCGATCTCGGCGATCTGGCCGTCGGCCACCAGAACATCGACCCGGTCGCCCTCGCCGTAGAGCCGAACCCCTCGAATCACGGTGCTCATGCGCTGATAGCCTCCCGCTCCGCGCCTACCAGCAGGTGGAACAACACGGCCATCCGGACGTGCACGCCGTTGGAAACCTGTTGCAGCACAGCCGATTGCGAGGAATCGGCGACGGAGAACGCGATCTCCATGCCGCGGATCATCGGGCCGGGGTGCAGTACCACCGCGTTGCCGGGCAGCATCGCCTGCCGCTTCTCCGAGAGCCCGTAGAGCGCCGAGTACTCCCGCGCCGACGGGAAGAACCCGCCGTTCATCCGCTCGGCCTGCACGCGCAGCATCAGCACCGCGTCGGCGAGCGGCAGTTCGGCGTCGAGGTCGTGCGAGACGGTGACCGGCCAGCCCTCCACCCCCGCGGGCAGCAGCGTCGGCGGTGCGACCAGCACCACCTCGGCGCCAAGCGTGTTGAGCAGCAGCACGTTCGACCTGGCGACGCGGCTGTGCAGGACGTCACCGACGATCACCACCCGCTTGCCGTCGATGTCGCCGAGTCGCTGCCGGATGGTCAGCGCATCGAGCAGAGCCTGGGTGGGGTGCTCGTGGGTGCCGTCGCCCGCGTTGATCACCGTGGGCCCGGCCCCGTCGGCGCCTGCGGCCGTCCATTCGGCGAGCTGCTGGGGCGCGCCGGACGCGGGGTGACGGATGATGAGCGCGTCGGCGCCGGCCGCGCGCAGGGTCAGCGCGGTGTCGCGCAGCGATTCGCCTTTGGACACAGACGATCCCGATGCGCTGACGTTGATGACGTCGGCGCTCATCCACTTGCCGGCGACCTCGAACGACACCCGGGTACGGGTGGAGTTCTCGTAGAACATCGTGATGATCGTGCGCCCCCGCAGCGTCGGCAGCTTCTTGACGTCGCGGCCGAGCAGCGCCTGGCTGAACCGGTCGGCGTCGTCGAGAATCGCCACGGCCTCGTCGCGGGACAGGTCCGCTGCCGACAGCAGGTGCCGTGCCGTCATTTGGAGATCACCACCCCGTCGCGGTCGTCGTGTTCGGTCAGCAGAAGGTGCACGCTCTCGCTGCGCGAGGTCGGCACGTTCTTGCCGACGTAGTCGGCGCGCAGCGGCAACTCCCGGTGGCCGCGGTCGACGAGCACCGCGAGCTGCACGGCGCGGGGCCTGCCGATGTCGCGCAGCGCGTCCAGCGCCGAACGCACCGACCGCCCCGAATACAGCACGTCGTCGACGAGGATCACCAACGCGTCGTCGATGCCGCCCTCGGGGATCGAGGTGTCCTCGAGCGGCCGCGGCGGCTTGATGTTGAGGTCGTCGCGGTACAGCGTGATGTCCAGCGCCCCGTGCGGGACGTCGACCCCGGAGAACTCCTTGATCTTCGCGGCCAGCCGCGCGGCCAGGATGACGCCCCGCGTCGGGATGCCGAGCAACACGACGCGTGGCGCGTCGGGGCCGTCGAGTGCGGTTTTTTCGATGATCTGATGGGCGATTCGGGAGATGGTCCGGCCGACGTCTGCTGCGGACATCAACTCCCGGTCGGCGCCTGAAGAGCCCAAGGGACTCTGACCTCCTTCTCCGCCTCTCTGGACGGCTCATTAAAGGATGTCGAAACTTCGCCGAGCTTAGCACCCCCGAGGGCCGGGACCGCCGCTGGATACGCTGGCGCGGTGAATCTGGACAGCAATCAGGCATCCATCCGCGAGGCCATCGACGCCGGCCTGCTCGCAGGCGCGGTCACCTTGGTCTGGCGCGCCGGACAGGTGCTGCAGGTCAACGAGCTCGGCTACCGCGACGTCGAGGCGCGCCTGCCGATGCAGCGCGACACGATCTTCCGGATCGCGTCGATGACCAAACCGGTCACGGTCGCCGCGGCGATGTCGCTGGTGGACGAGGGCAGGCTGGCGCTGACCGACCCGGTCACCAAGTGGCTGCCCGAGATGGAGCAGATGCGGGTGCTCGACACGCCCGGCGGGCCGCTGGACAAGACCCGTCCGGCGCGGCGCGCGATCACCGTCGAGGACCTGATGACGCACCGCAGCGGGCTGGCCTACTACTTCTCGGTGGTGGGTCCGCTGGCGCGCGCGTACTCGCGCATCTCGGTGAAGCAGGACCCCGACGGCTGGCTGGCCGAGATCGCGGAGCTCCCGCTGCAGCACCAACCCGGTGAGCGGATGACCTACAGCAACGCCACCGACGTGCTGGGCATAATCCTCGAGCGGATCGAAGGCAAGTCGCTGCACGACGTGCTCACCGAGCGAATCCTGGGTCCGTTGAACATGACCGACACCGGCTTCTACGTGCCGTCCCGCAACCGGGGCCGGGCCGCCACCATGTACAAGCTCACCGAGAACGACACGCTCAGCCACGACGCGATGGGCCCCACCCCGGTGTCGCCGCCCCCGTTCTGCATGGGCGGTGCGAACCTGTTCTCCACCGCCGACGACTATCTGGCCTTCGCCCGGATGCTGCTGGCCGGCGGCGAGATCGACGGTGTGCGAGTGCTTTCGGAGGAATCGGTGCGTTCGATACGCACCGACCGGCTGACCGATGAGCAGAAGCAGCATGACTTCCTCGGGATGCCGTTCTGGATCGGGCGCGGCTTCGGGCTGAACCTGTCGGTGGTCACCGATCCGGCACGGTCCCGGCAGCTGTACGGTCCCGGCGGGGCGGGCACCTTCAGCTGGCCGGGCGCCTACGGCACCTGGTGGCAGGCCGATCCCAGCGAGGATCTGATCCTGATCTACCTCATCCAGAACTTCCCCAACCTCAGCGCGGACGCCGCGGCCGCCGTCGCGGGCAACACCTCGCTGCTGAAACTGCAGTCGACGCAACCGAAATTCGTCCGTCGGACTTACCAAGCGCTCGACATCTGACGGCGGTCACTCGGCGCCCAGGCAGGGCGCTGACCACCGCAGCACCGTTCCCTCGCCGGCCGTGCTCTGCACTGTGAAACCACCACCCACATCCAGCGCGCGTGTCTGCAGGTTGTTCAGGCCACTACGGGTGATGTCGCCGGTGAAGCCCCTGCCGTTGTCGACGACCTCGATGGTCAGGTCCTCGCCCACCACGACGCTGATGTTCAGCGTCGTGGCGTCGGCATGGCGGACGGCGTTGCTGATTGCCTCGCGGACAACGGCTTCGGCGTGATCGGCGATCTCGGCGTCGACGATCGACAGCGGTCCCGTGTACTGGATCCTGATCCGCAACTGAGAGCTGGAGAACTGTGCGACGGCCTCATCCAGCCGCTGCCTCAGTCGAGTGGTGCCGGTTGCCGCGCCGTGAAGATCGAAGATCGTCGTGCGGATCTCCTGGATGACCTCCTGAAGATCGTCGACGCAGTCCAAAAGGCGTTGCCGCACTTCGGGAACGCGGGCCCGCGGAATCACCCCTTGCAGTGACAGGCCGACGGCGAAGATCCGCTGGATCACGTGGTCGTGCAGATCGCGGGCAATGCGGTCCCGGTCCGACAGGATGCTGAGTTCACGCATCTGGTGCTGTGCCGTCGCCGACCGCCATGCGAGCGCCGCCTGGTCCGCGAAGGCCGCCATCATGTCGAGTTCATCGTCGGTGAACGGTTGCGCATTCGGCGGGCGAAGCGCGACGAGCACACCCGCGACCGCGTCAGCGGCGCGCAGGGGAAGCACCAGCGCTGGGCCGGCGGCGTCCTTGTCAGAGCGCGCGTCGCCGAATCCATCGAGTCGTTCCGGCGCGCGCTCGACGAACGCCCGGCCGATCGAGGTGCCTTCCACCGGAATCCAATCCGGCACCGGTGCCGGGCCGTCCCCGGACGTCGCGGCCACGACGAGCTCGTCAACCTCGTCAGGCGGCGCCTCCGGGTCCGACGGCACGACGACGAACGTCAACTCCGCCCCGCTGAGCTCACGGGATTTGGCCGCCGCAAGGTGAAACACCCGGCCCGGATCGGTTCCGGCGAGCAGCTCCGTCCCGATATCCCGGGTGGCCACGATCCAGGCCTGGCGCGTCTTCGCCGACTCATACAGGCGCGCGTTGTCGATAGCGATGCCCGCCGCGTTGGCAAGCGCCTGGACCAGCACTTCGTCGTCTTCACTGAACGGCAGGCCACCCGCCTTCTCCGTCAGGTACAGGTTGCCGAACACTTTGTCGCGGATCCGCACCGGCACCCCGAGGAAAGTCCGCATCGGCGGATGGTGCGGGGGAAATCCGACGGAAGCGGCATGGTGGGCGATGTTGTCCAACCGGATCGGTTTGGGGTCGTCGATCAGGACCCCCAGCACGCCGCGGCCCTCGGGCAGGTGGCCGATCTTCTCGCGCTGCTCATCGTCGATGCCCGTGTAGACGAACTCGACCAGTTCGTGGCCGTGCCCGCGCACGCCCAGCGCCGCGTATCGGGCATCGACGAGGTCGGCGGCGGTGCGCACGATCTTGTTGAGGGTCTGATCGAGTTCCAGACCCGATGTCACCACCAGCATGGCCTCGACGAGACCGTCCATCCGGTCCCGCCCCTCGACGATCTGTTCGATGCGGTCCTGGACCTCGACGAGCAGTTCGCGCAGCCGCAGCTGGGACAGGGTCTCTCGCAGTGGCGCGATGCCAGTGTCCGTCCGCCCGTCGGTCTCATCGGTCACCACCCCATCGTCACATTTCTGACCGGAGCGTGAAGCGTTCCGGACACAATTTGACGGCCCCGACGACGTCGGACACGAGAGTAGAAAAACCGTGCACCCGTGATGCAGGGTCGAAGGTCCCCGCCGGCGGGGACCAATGCGCCTTGCGGTCTCGCCCGGCGTATTCGACCCTGAACCGGTGCGCACCCATTGGCTGATGGTGGAGGCCACCCGGCAGGACGACACCACCCCGTTCCGCACCCGGCTGGCGGGCGCGGGCAGGCACCTGCCGCCCACCCGCCTCACCACCGATGAGCTGATGGCGACGGCGCGGCATCACCCCCACATCGACCTCGAGCGGCTGACCGGCATCCACGAACGTCGCGTGTCCGTCGGCGACGAGGACTCGCTCAGCCTGGCGACCTCGGCGGCGGTGGACTGTCTCGACAAGGCTCAACGCGACGCCGGCTCCATCGATGTCGTGATCAACTGCAGCATCACCAAGTTCCGCGGCGGGTTGACGCAATGGCTGGAGCCGACGATGAGCGGCGCGGTGGCCCGTGCGATCGGCGCCGATGCCGCGATGACCTTCGACATCAACAACGCGTGCGCGGGCATGCTGACCGGTGTCACGGTCGCCAACAACTGGATTCGGCGCGGCGCCGTCGAACGTGTCCTGGTGGTCAGCGGCGAGTACATCTCCCAACTGGGCCGAAACGCCGCCCGCCACATCCACAACTTCATGAGCAAAGAGCTCGCATCGTTGACGCTGGGGGACGCGGGTGCGGCGCTGCTTCTCGAACGTGCCGCCGGCACCTCGGAGGGAATCTCGCTCGCCGGCTTCACGACGGTCGCGGACTACAGTCGGTTGTGCCTCGGCTATCCGAAAGGGGACGATCCCGGCGCCCGGATGTTCACCGACGCCCGCGGTATCCACCGGGCGGCGATGTCGAACACCCCACCGCTGTTGAGTGAAGTCCTGCAGACAGCGGGCATCGCCATGCACGACATCGATCACGTGATCACTCACCAGACCTCCGCGCGGGCCATCCGCAAAGGAATGGCCGAGGTCACCATGGCATTCGGCGAGGGACCAACACACGATGCGGTGATCACCGTCGACCGGTACGGCAACACCGCGTCGACCACACACACGGTGGCGCTCATCGAGGAACTGGAGGCCCGCCACATCCGGCCCGGCGAGACGATCGCCCTGATCGCGCTCGCCTCCGGCCTGGAGATCGGCGTGGTGCTGTTGACGTTGGACGAGACGCTGGTGGATCGGTATGGGCACGATCATTGAGAACGTCCACGTCACCCGCGGCGGGTGGCGACGACGGCACAGCGCGCTGCGTCTCGCCGACGCGGCGGCGAGAGGCTGCCTGCGCGGGGCGGGGCGAGATCCGCGCGACCTCGACCTTCTGGTCAACGCGGGTATCTACCGAGACCGCAACCTCGGGGAACCCGCCCTGGCGGCAATGATCCAGAAGGACATCGGAGCGAATCCGGAGGATCCGCACGGCAACGGCCACGGAACATTTTCCTTCGACGTCGCCAACGGAAGCTGCGGCGTCATCACCGCATTGCAGATCGTCGATGGATTCCTCGAGTCGCGCACCGTCGACAGCGCCCTGATCGTGGCCAGCGACGCCGACCCCGGCAGAAGACGCAGCGATCGCTTTCCGTATTCGCCTGTCGGAGCGGCGATGTCGTGCACATGGGCCGACGGTCACGACGGATTGGGCCGGGTGTACTGGGTCCGCAGGCCGGATGGCGGCGAAAGCTACAACGCCACAGCCGGACTCGTCGATCGTCGCAACGTGCTGCGGTTTCACGAGTCGGCGGATGTGGACAGTCGCTTCGCCGAGGCCGCCGCCGAGGCGGCCCGCCGGTGCCTTGGCGAAGAAGGCCTCGACGCAACGGATGTCGACGTGATCGTCGCCGCCCCCGCCCACGGGGAGTTCCGTGCGGCCCTCGCCGAGCGGCTCGGCATCGCGGTGGACACCGTCGTCGTCGCAGCCGATGCGAAGACCCATACCGCGTCGCTGGCCGCGGCGTTTCAACGGGGTACCGAGCCGCTTGGCGCCGGCGCTTGCGTCCTGCTTGTGGCCGCGGCCGCGGGGATCACGGCGGGCGCCGCGCTCTATCGGGTTCCGCGCTAGCCGCCGGCGGGCTCGAAATCGGTGGGCTGCCCCACCGTTCCGAAGAGCCGCTCCACGTCGGCGCGGGTGGGAACCTCGGTGCCGGGAGTCAGGAGCATGGCCGTGGCCGCGGCGATGCCGAACCGCACCGCCTCGCTCAGCGACCAGCCTCGACTCAGGCCGACCGTGATCCCGGCAACCATCGCATCGCCGGCGCCGACACTGCTGACCGGCCGAGCCGGAATCGCGCGGAATCGTTGGCTGTGCGCTGCGGTGACGAGCAGCGCTCCTTGTGAACCGAGCGACACGACGACCGCCTGGGTGATGCCCGCGTCGATGAGTTCCCGTGCGGCGGCCAACTGTTCGGCTTCGGTGCGCAGGTCGCGACCCACGTGCTCGCGCAGCTCTCGCAGGCTGGGTTTCAGCAGGAACACGCCGGTATGCATAGACGCGAGCGCATGTCCCGAGGTGTCCAGGATGAACAGGGCGCCGAGTTCGCGACTGACGTCGGCGACGCGCTGATAGAGATCGGGGGGCACCCCGGGCGGCAGGCTGCCGCTGGCCACGACGAACTCCGCACCGGCCGCGACCTTCCGCAGTTCGTCGAGGCACCGCGCTCGTTCGCTGATCGTCAGGTGCGGGCCCGGTAGGACGAATCGGTACTGCTCGTTGGTGTGGCGTTCGGTGACCGTGAAGCTCTCCCGGGTCGATTCGCCGATCTCGATGCGGCGATGTGGCACGCCGGCGTCCTTGATGAGCTGTGCCAGCAGGTCGCCGATGGGGCCGCCGACGGGAAATACCGCGGACACCGCCGCTCCGAGCACGTGCGCGACACGGGCCACGTTGATGCCGCCCCCGCCCGGGTCGTAACGCGCACTGCCGCAACGGATCTTCTCGGTCGGGCGTACCACGTCAGCTGACGTCGCGATGTCGAGCGCAGGGTTCATCGTCAGCGTGACGATCCGCGGCGTTGTCATGCGGCAGGGCTCCGTTCCTCGCGTACCTCGGCGCTGTTAGAGGCCGGTGGGATACGTCTCCGGCGTTTCCCCGGCCACCCAGAGGCTGGTGACCTCGAGCGGCTCGAGGGCGCGGGTGCGGTCGACGTGGATGATCGCGTCGAACTGTTCGGATGGGCGAACGTGGTAGTAGTGGCTCTGCCGTTCGGTTTCGGGCAGATAGATGACGCCGATGGCGCGGCCCAACCGGACGGTGTCCAGTGGTTCGGCCGCCGAGCGGTCGATCATCGCCGACACCAGGAAGTCCGGTTCCCCGGTCTCATGGAAGAGTTCTTCCACGCTGCCGTTCAGCGCGGGGCGCACCACTTTTCGCTCGGCGATCCCGCCCCATTCGCTGGCCGCGGTGACCGTGCCGGTGTAGGTGGTGAACCCGATCAACCGGCAGTCATCGCCGAACCGCTCACGCGCCAACTGGCCCAGGGTCAGCTGACCGTCACCGGTCACCTCGGTGGCCCGTGCGTCACCGACGTGAGAGTTGTGTGCCCAGACCACGATTCGCGCCGGTTCACGGCCGTTGTGACGGTCCAGATGGGCCAGCAGCGCGTCCAACGTCTGGGCCATGTGTTGATCGCGCAGATTCCACGAGGTGACCCGGCCGCCGAACATCGTGCGGTAGTAGGCCTCCGCGTTGCGCACCGTCTGCGCGTTCTGCTTGGCGTAGAACGCCTCGTCTTCGGCGAGCAGTCCGTTGCGGCGTGCGTATTCGACCGCGTTGCGTTGCATTTCGATCAGCTGGTCCAACGCTTGTCTCTCGCAGGACTGGCCGGCGCCGAACGCCGCCGCGAAACCGTAGGCCTGGCCGTCGTCGGCCGAGACGTGGTCGAAGCACGCGTACCGGGCGCGCGCCCGCGCGGCCGCGCGGGGGTCGACCTTGTCGAGATAGGCGATCACCTCCTGCATCGACCGATGCAGGCTGTACAGGTCCAATCCGTAGAAGCCGGCCTGCTGATCGCCGTCCGAGCGACGCCGCTGATTGTGAGCGTGCAGCCAGGCCACGAAGTCTCGGACCACGACGTTGCGCCACATCCACGCGGGAAATCGCTCGAAGCCACGAAGCGCTTCCTCCGCCGAGGTGTCGTCGCCCAGCCCCCGCACGTAGCGGTTGACGCGGTACGCGTCGGGCCAATCCGCCTCGGCCGCCACCGCGCAGAAGCCCTTCTTCTCGATCAGCCACTTGGTGATCTCGGCGCGCGCTTCGTAGAACTCGTGGGTGCCGTGCGAACTCTCGCCGATCAGGACCACCCGCGCATCGCCGACGATCTCCTCGAGCGCTTCCGTCGGCGGCAGCCCGCCAGGGGCCCGCACCGCGGCGGCGCGGATGATTTCGGCCGGCGAGAGCCGTGTCTCGATCCCGGAGACCACCACTTCCGTGGTGGGGGTGGCGAGGAGGTCGCGCACTTCCTGATCGCTGACCTGACGGAAGTCCCAGTACCATTCGCCCACCGCGCGGAACGGGGTGGGCATCGTCGCGCAGACGGCGTCGTCGACCATTCCGGCGAATTGCCGGCACGTCGACTCCGGCGCCGCCGGAACCGCGACCACGATCTCCTTCGGGTTGCGTTCCCGCAGCGCCTGTACCGCGGCGAGCATGCTCGAACCGGTCGCAAGGCCGTCGTCGACCAGGATCACCGTCTTGCCGGCCACCTCCAGCGGCGGTCGGCCACCCCGGTAGACGGCCTCGCGGCGGATCAGTTCTCGCCCTTCACGTTCGGCGACATCACGCAGCTGCTCGGGCGTGACGCGCAACGCCCGCACCACGTCGTCGTTGACGACGACATGCCCGCCGCTGGCCAGCGCGCCCATCGCGAACTCTTCGTGGCCGGGCGCGCCCAGCTTGCGCACGATGAACGCATCCAGCGGGACACCGAGCGCCGCCGCCACCTCCCAGGCCACGGGAACCCCACCGCGGGCCAACCCCAGCACCACAACGTCCTCACGACCCCGGTAGGCGCTGAGCAGTTCGGCCAGGACCCGGCCCGCTTCGCGGCGGTCACGGAACACCCGGCCGGGCGCGTTGCGCAACGATTCGGTTGTTCGAGCCATCGTCGTCCCTCACCTAACTCGATGTGATGCGGCGGTCCCGGGGTCAACCTGATACCCCGGGACCAACCCGATCGATTGCTACTTGGCCTCGACCGCGATGCGCTTCTCTTCCGGCTCGACTGCCTTGGCAACCGGAACCGACACGGTGAGGATGCCCTTGTCGTAGGTGGCCTTGATGCCGTCCTCGTCGGCGCCTGGCGGCAGCATCACCGATCGCATGAACGAGCCATAGGAGAACTCAGAGCGTCCGTTGGTCTTCTGCTCGGAGCGCTCGGCCTTGATGGTCAGCACGCCGTCGCGCACGGTGATGTCGACGTTTTTGTCGGGATCGACACCGGGAATCTCGGCGCGAAGCTCGTAGCTGTCCTCTTTCTGTTCGTCCTCGACGCGGATGATGTGGGTGCCGAGCGCGGGACGCAGGTTCGCCCACGACGGGAAACCCTCGAATAACTCGGCCAGGTCCGGCCAGAAGGACCGCGGACGTTGCTGGGCGGGAAGTTTGCTCATGAGTGGCTCCTTTGCGACGTCGGTGTGACTTCCACGGTTCCATCCCATCACCGCGCCGGCACCGCCCGGTAGGGACGGAAGTCCCGGTCCACCAGGGTCCTTCGTCGCCGGGCCGCCGAACTCACGACAAGCTGTCCGGCTCGGCGCCGAAGACGAAACGGCGTCCGGTCACGCTCAACGGGCGGATGCGCACGTAATGGCGCTTCACCGTTGCCGTCCAGGGCAGTAGCTGCGCGTGCTGGGCCTCCGCGAGCTCTTCGTCGGTACGAAGGATGCGTGCCGAGCCCTTCACGATCACACTCCAGCCCTCGGTCAGGTCGTGCCCGTCGGCCTCGAACAACACGCGGTTGTTGATCGCCGCACTGACCAGCTTCGTGCCTTCGGCCGTGCGGAACAGGATCGTCCGGCGCTGGGTAACGAAGTTGACCGGAAAGATCTCCGGTTGGCCGTCGACGCTGGTGACCAGCCGACCGAGGGAAACGCTCGACAACAGGTTCCAGCAGTCGGACTCCGAAAGGACGGACATGGGTTCACGCTGTTCGGCCATGACCGGGAGAGTACGCGGGACGGTTGGCCGGCAAAGCGGCCGAAGGTCCCGAACCGCGGGCCATATCGGTGACTTCCGGCCCTGTTCGAACGGCGGCCTGCACGCCAGGGTTGACCCATGGCTGGCAACACACTGCGAAAGGCGGCGCGGCTCGCGGCGGTCGGGACGCTGCTCTACGCGGCGCGCCGGTACTACCGGAACTGGGGCACCACCAAGGAGGAGTACCGACGGTGGCTGCCGGGAGACGAGTTGATGTACCGGCCGTCCGTCTGGTCCACGACGGGGGTGTGGATCGACGCACCGGTTTCGGCTGTTTGGCCGTGGCTGCTTCAGATCGGCCACCGGAGCGCCGAGAGAATCGATCCGGAATGGCAGCGGCTGGAGCCGGGCGACGTGGTGCGCCTGACCCCGAAGGGCTGGCTGGGTCTGCGCAACGGGCTCACCATGACCGTTGCTCAGGTCGTCGACGACGAAGCCGTGGTGCTGCGCGGCAGGCCTCCGGGTTTCCCGTGGGAAGCCGTCTGGACGTTTCATGTCGAGCCCCGCTGGGAGGACCGCTGCCGCCTGCTGGCCCGCACGCGCGCGCAGCTTCACCATCCCGGCGACCTGCTGCTCACCGAGTTGGCCGGACCGATCACGGCACTGTTCATGCGGCGCACCTTGCTGACAATCAAACGGCGGGCGCAGGATTCGTTGAAGGCTGCCGAGTTGGAACGGGCGGTGTGAGAACCCGGCTTGAGCGCTAAGAGCGGCTGGGAAACCGGATGGTGCTGCCAGGGGCCAGGTGTTCGACCCGGCCGCGGCATTCGATCATCACCGGCGGCACGTCTCGCGGGCCGACGCTGACCTCCGCGCCCTTGCCGCTGACACGTACGTAGAGGTGGTGGCCGCGGTAGTGGAGCGGAAAGCCTAGTGCGCCAAGGGACTCCGGCCAATTGGGCGCGAGGACCAGGCGGTCGTTGCGGGTCTCCAGCCCGGTGAAACACCGCTGCACGAGGTCGACGCTGCCTGCCATGGCGGCCAGATGGATTCCCTCGGAAGTGGTGCCGCCCTGAATGTCGGCGACATCGGACTTGAGCACCTGCTCGAAGAACTCCATCGCGTGGTCGCGATTCGCCCGAGCCAACACCCAGGTGTGGACGAGGGCGCTGAGGGTCGAGCCGTGCGACGTACGGCTGAGGTAGTAGTCGACCATCTTCGGGATCTGTTGCGGGTTCAAGCGGTAGCCGAGCCGGGTCAGCAACTGACGCAGTTCGTCAGAGGACAAGAGATACAGCAGCATCAACGCGTCAGCCTGCTTGGACGCCTTGTAGCGGTTGACGTCGTCCTCCTCGGCCTCCAGGATCCGGTCCAGCCGTCGAATGTCGCCGTACCGCTTGCGGTACAGGTCCCAGTCCAGTTCGTCCAGTTCCTCGTACCCCTCGAACTGGCTGATGATGCCGTCGTGAAACGGAACGAACATCCGTCGGCTGACATGCTCCCAGCGCTTCAGTTCCTCGGTGGTCAGCGCGAGCTTTTCGCGCAGGTCCAACCGGTTCGGCAGTGGCAGATGCTCGAGCGCCTCGATGGCCCGCAGGATGACCCACACGGCCATCACGTTCGTGTACGCGTTGTTGTCGATGCCGTCATACGGACGGTCCGGATAACCGGAGTGGAACTCGTCGGGTCCGATGATGCCGAAGATGCCGAAGCGGTCGCGCTTCTCGTCGTATGTCGTTCTGCTGACCCAGAATCGGGCTATCTCCACCAGCAACTCGCTGCCGTGGTCGATCAGGCAGGCCAGGTCACCGGTGACCTGGTAGTACTGCCACACGTTGTATGCGATCGCGATACCGATGTGGTGCGCGCGGTGGCTGGCATCCGGATTCCACCGCCCCGACCGGGGGTTCAGATGCATGGCCTGGCTTTCCTCGCGACCGTCGCCGCCGGATTGCCACGGGAACATCGCACCGGCGTAACCGGCCAGCCTGGCGGCGCGGCGGGCTTCCTGCAGCCGACGATGGCGGTAGTGGAGCAACGCTCGGGTGATCGTCGGATACCGCAGGTTGAGCACCGGGAAGATGAACAGCTCGTCCCAGAACACATGGCCGCGGTAGGCCTCACCGTGCAGTCCGCGCGCCGGTACGCCGACGTCGAGGTCCTCGCTGTGAGGCGAGACGGTCTGCAGCAGGTGCAGCAGATGCAGTCGCAGGATGCGTAACTCGTCGAGGTGATCCTCGAATTCGATCGAGAGGCGCTCCCACACGTGGGCCCACGCGAGCACGTGCGCATCTCGTATCGTCGCGAACCGCTCCTGGCGTTCCAGCCTCCGTTCGGCCCCGGTGGCCGGCTCCGCCGTGGCGGTGTCGCGTCCGGTCACCAGGCTGACGATCTTCTCCACCGTCAGCTCCTGGCCCGGTTTGAGGTCGGTAAAGATCTCGTGCCCGATCTCGAGCCCCTCGTCGACGAGCCGGTACGTCGCGGGGGCCCGCCTCTCGCCGTGCCAAACCGTGGTCCTGGCGGTCAATGCCACCGCGACGTGCGACTGGGTCGTCTCGACGCGCATCAGCACCGAATCCTCCGACAGGCCACGCTTGCTCGGCGCGGTGAGATGCGTGCTGGCCAGCCCGCGATATCGCTCCACCCCCGCGTTGCGGACGTTCCCGTCGATCGTCGACCGAAGCTGTATCGTCCCCGACCAATCCTCGGCGACGATGACGCTCTGCAACGCGGCGACGTGGGCGGCGTGCATGGCCACGAACCGATGCTGGGTCAGCCGCGTGGTCCGGCCGGCGTCGTCGCGGAAGCGCACCTCACGGGTCAGCACCGCTTCGCGCAGGTTGAGCGTTTGGCGATACGACAGCAGGTCGACGCTGTCGATGTCGAACCAGTCGCCGTCGTCGATGCGGAACGTCAGCGGCAGCCAGTTGGGCAGGTTCACGAGGCTCTCGTTGTCGATTCTGGTGCCACCGACGAGATCATCGAGACGGTTGTACACGCCTGCGGCGTAGGTGGCCGGGTAGTGCACCTGCCCGGCTTTCGACTCCGGGGCGGCACCGCGGGTGGCGAAATAGCCGTTGCCGACCGTGCACAAGGCCTCCCGAAGCTTTTCGGCATGGGGTTCGTAGCTGTCGAACGTGTACGTCCAGGCTTCGTCGAAGCTGCGCTGTGCGTAAGCCAGCCAGTTCCCGCCGTGCTGCAGGAAGCGGCGCACCTCTGCGGCGCCGTCGAGCCTGAACTGGGCGGCGGACGGGCGGTCGCCGTCCCCCTCGTGTCGCACCACGATCCCGATGCCGTCGAATCGCAGCGCGTCGAATGCGTCCTCGTCGGTGGGGTCGTCGCCAAGATAGATCGGCACCACCCGACCGGGTTGGTTGATCCGCTCGCAGATCCAGGCGATCGCTGCGCCCTTGTCCCAGTCGATGTTTGGCCGCAACTCCGCGATCTCGGGGCCGTGGGCCACCCGAAGGCCATGCTGGCGGGCGCATCGACGGGTCGCTGCGACGACGCCGGTCACTTGCTCCGGTGCCACGTCGTGGTGGTGCACCGCGACCGAGAAGCGCTTGTGCTCGACGCGCACGCCGGGGTTGCCGTTGAATTCCGCGCGCAGTTCGGCGGCGACCTTCGCCAACACAGGCATGGCCGCGGCCGCCGCGTCGTTCTGGTACCGGTTGCCATCGGGGCCGGCCAACTCGAAGCCCAGGCTGCCCGCGTACCAGACTCCGGGGATGTCGACTCGTTCGCGGATGTCGTCCAGGTCGCGATCGGTCACGATGGCGACCGGGCAGTGCGCAGCCAACTTCACCAGCGCCTCGGCCGCTCCGTCGACCAGGGTTGCGGTGTCGGGATCGGTGACGATGTCGGACAACGTGCCGTCGAAGTCGAGGCAGACGATCGGCCGCCGGCCGCTCAGGACACCGATCAGCTGGCCGTAGGAATCCAATGCGATGGGCAGCCTCGAGATGCGCGTGTCCCCGTCGCGCACCTCGACTTCCGCCAGGTCGGCGACCACGGCGTCCGCTTCCAATCCCAGCAGCCCGTCGGCGTCCCCGTCCCTGTCAACGGCGACGACCAGGTCGAATCCGCCCGCTCGGGCCGCCCGCACTCCGGCCTCGGCGTGATCGACAACAACGGTGCGCGCGGCCTCGGCGCCGACCCGCCGCGTTGCCTCCAGGAGCATGGCGGGGTCGGGCTTGCCCGCAAGCCCGAGCTCGTCGGCGAGCACGCCGTCGACGCGGACGGTGAACAGGTCGCTCAGTCCGGCCGACGCGAGGACTTCTTCGCAGTTGCGGCTGGACGAACAGATCGCGGTCTTGACCCCGGCCGCCGACAGTTGTCGCACTAGCCTGATCGTCGAATCGAACACGCGCACACCGGCGTCGAGCTGGCCGGGCAGGGTTCGCTCTTTGCGGTGCACGAGTCCCCACACCGTGTCGCCGTCCGCGTCGGAGCGGCTGCCTTCGGGCAGCGAGATGCCGCGTGACGCCAGAAAATCGGTGACGCCCTCAAGACGTGGCTTACCGTCGATGAGGCGGCGGTACTCGTCGTCGGTGAACGGCGAGTGGTCCTCGTAATCGCTTGCCGGTCGCCGGGCCAGAAAGTCGTCCAGCACGGTCTTCCATGCCGCGGCATGCGTCGACGCGGCGTCGGTGACCACACTGTCGAGATCGAAGATGACCGCGTCGTGCCGACGCGGGTCGATGATCACCGGCATGTTCATCCAGGTGCCGTCCTCTCGGTGTCCCTGCGACGAGGTTGCGGAACAGTCCGAGCGACCGGCAAGGGTCCTTGGACCACCGCCCAGGTGACCAATGTCCTCCGGCCAGTGGTCCTCGGACGCTTTACCGACGTAGCGTTTGCGAACACGATAGAGGTCATGGCGAACACCACCTACGTCCGTGATATCTCCACACTCAGGATCGCCGACGCCGAGGATGCGGGCGGCAAAGGGGCCAATATGGGCGAACTGGTCGCGGCCAACCTGCCCGTTCCGCCCGGGTTCGTGATCATGCGGGCCAGCTACCTCGATTCGATGCGGGCGGGTGGCGTCGACGCCGAGCTCAGCGCCCTGCACCGGGAGGCGTTGGCCGCCTATACCGACACCGCTCGTCTGGCGGAGCTGTGTGAGCGTCTGCAGGCGCTGGTCCAGAAGGCCGGTGTTGCCGAGGGCGTAGGCGACGCGCTTCTGGCCAAGTACCGCGAGCTCGGCGCCGACACCCTGGTGGCGGTGCGGTCCTCGGCGACCGGGGAGGACAGCCGCGACGCGTCGTTCGCCGGTATGAACCGGACCATCACCAACGTCCGGGGTGAGGCTGGGCTGATCGACGCCGTCCAGAAGTGCTGGATGTCCTTGTTCTCCCCGCGGGTCATCACATACCGGGCCAGCCGTGGAATCACCGCCGACCCGGCGATGGCGGTGGTGGTTCAGAAGATGATCAACTCCGACAAGGCCGGCGTGGCCTTCACCGCCGACCCCAGTACGGGCGCACAGGATCGGCTCGTCATCGAAGGCGCCTTCGGGCTCGGCGAGGTCGTGGTGTCCGGGTCGGTGGAGCCCGACACCTACGTGGTCGCCAAGGAGACGCTGCGCGTCCTCGATGTGCGGCTGGGCCACAAGACGTTCAAGATCGTCCGCGGGCCCGACGGTCGAGACACCAAAGTGCAACTGAGCGAAGAAGAGGCAGCGGCCCGGGTGCTCGATGACGCCGAGCTGCGGCGCGTCGCCGAGCTGGCGATCGCGATCGAGCGGCACAACGGCTGCCCGCAGGACACCGAGTGGGCGATCGAAGGCGGTCAGGCGTACCTGGTGCAGGCGCGGCCGATCACGACGCTGGACCACCCGGCGGCGACGTCCGAGCAACCGGCCGTGCTCGCTCGCGGTCTGGCCGCGGCGCCGGGAATGGCATCGGGTGCCGTCCGCGTGCTTGAGACCCCCGACGAGGGGCACCGGCTGGAGGACGGTGAGATCCTCGTCGCTCAGATGACCAATCCGGACTGGCTACCCACCATTCGCCGGGCCGCCGCGCTGGTCACCGACACCGGCGGGATGACCTGTCACGCCGCGATTGTCGCGCGCGAACTGGGGGTCCCGTGTGTGGTCGGGACCCGGACGGCCACTCGTGACCTGCACGAGGGCACTGTCGTCACCGTCGATGGAAATCAAGGTCGTGTGTTGTCGGGCCGCATTCAGCCCGCCGCGCCCACCGTCGTGGACCGGCCGGCCGCCTCCGCGCCGGCGGTCGAGGTGACTGCCACGAAGATCTATGTGAACCTTGCGATGCCCGACTCTGCTGAATCCGTTGCGGCACAACACGTTGACGGTGTCGGGCTGCTGCGGGCGGAGTTCATGTTGACCGAGGCGCTGTCGGGTCGGCATCCGCGTGACCTCATCGCCCACGGCGAGCAGGCCAGCATGGTCGACGCGATGGTCGCGTCGGTCGGTCGCATCGGGGCGGCGTTCGCTCCCCGCCCGGTCATCTACCGCACCACCGATTTCCGCAGTAACGAGTTCCGCGGTCTCAGTGGTGGCGAGTCGTACGAGCCCGTCGAGCACAACCCGATGATCGGGTACCGGGGCTGCTACCGCTACATCAAGGAACCCGATCTGTTCGCGTTGGAACTGGAGGCGCTGGCCCGGGTTCGGGAGCAGTCCCCCAACGTCCACGTGATGATCCCGTTCGTGCGCACCCGCTGGGAGCTCGAGGAGTGCCTGTCGCTCATCGACGCGAGCCCGTTGGGCCGTCAGCGCGGTCTACACCGCTGGGTCATGGCCGAGGTGCCGTCGGTGGTGCACTGGCTTCCGGAATACATCGGCATGGGTGTCGACGGGGTGTCGATCGGCAGCAACGATCTGACCCAGTTGGTGCTCGGTGTGGACCGCGACTCCGACATCTGCGCCGAGCTGTTCGACGAATCCGACCCCGCCGTACTCGACGCGATCGGCCAGATCATCAGCACCGCGCGCAAGTTCGGCATCACATCGTCCCTGTGCGGTCAGGCGCCGTCGACGAAGCCGGCCTTCGCCGAACACCTCGTGCGTATGGGTATCACCTCGGTGTCGGTCAATCCCGACGCAGTCGATGCGGCAAGGCGGGTGATCGCCGCTGCCGAGCGCCGAGTCGTCTTGGAGGCGGCCCGCGACCAACGCGCATGAGTAGCGCGGTCAGCGCGCGAGAGCGAGCACTTCGTCGAATCCCGCGGTGAGGCAGTCGAAGAGCACGTCGTGATCGGGCACCGCGGCGCCGTCGGCGTTGATTCCGAGGGCGCAGGTGTCGACGTGTGAGAGCAGCGTGACGTTCAGCGCCGCGCCAAGTGTCGGGGAGAACGCGTACTGCATCCGCACTGGCGCGCCCGCGAAGGCCACGGGCTCGGGAAAACCGGGGACGTTGCTGGCGATGAGGTCGACGTTGCGCATGGCCGAACCGACGTACGACCGCGGCATCAAGTTGAGTGCGCCTGCGATCAACTCGGTATGGGCGAGCGATTTTTCGTTGCGCGCCTTGTCGGTGCGATCACGCACGACGCGGATGCGTTCGACGGGATCGGCGATGCCGACTGGGATGTCGAACCGAATCAATGTCGCCCGGTTTCCGCCCATCGGGTCCGCTTCGGTGCGGAGGTTGATCGGCATCGACAACATCAGCTCGTCGACGGGTGCGTTGTGCTTCACGTGGTAGGCGCGGAGCCCGCCGGCGACCGCGGCGACGAACGCGTCGTTCAACGAACCGCCGGCGAGATGACCGGCCCGGCGCAGCGCAGATTTCGGTAGTTCGTGGACGTAGACGTGACGGATGAGGCTGCGGTCAACCATGATCGGCGACCTGGGTTTGCTGACGGGCCGGGCGGTGCGCAGGATGGACGTCGCCGTTGACCAGCCGCCCGCGACCGCGTCGAGGGGCCGGCGCATGGCACGCAGCACGGCCGGCGCCGCCTTGAGTGGGGTCGCCATCGCCGCACCGATGAGGCCGGTCTGGTACTCGACGACGTCACGGAGTGCACCCAGTCGACTCTGCCCGGTCGGCTCGGGCGGCTTCGGTTCATGTGCAGCACGATCGGCGAACTCGGTGGGGTCGTAAAGGATTCTGGCCATCTCGACTGCGCCGACACCATCGGTGAGCGCGTGGTTGAACTTGACCAGGACCGCGGCGCCGCCGTCGGACAAGCCGTCGACCAACGTGGCCTCCCACAGCGGACGGGCCCGATCGAAGTCGGCCATCGCCGCCACCCGGGCCAGTTCCAGCAGGGCGTCGATGCTCCCGGGCTCCGGAGCGGTGACGCGGCGCAGGTGGAAGCCGAGATCGAAGTCGGAGACGTAATCCCAACGTGGCGGGACGAAAGGCGTCGACGGTATCACCCGCTGCCGAAATCTGGGCACGGTCCGGCTCAGCCGCTCGAACCGGTCGACCAGCTGATGCCAGTCCGGACACCGGTCGAGCAGAATCAGCGTGACGATCGTTGACCGCAGCCGCGGATCGCGTTCGTTCCGCCACATGAAGGCGTCGCTGTTGCTGAGGACCTCGGCCACTGTCAAGCTGCCCTAGGCAGATCCGCCGAGGACCCGTCCGAGGCTGCGGTTGACCGGTGGCGCTCGGGCGCCCACCCCACGTACGTCAGGTACAGCCCGACGGCCGCCACGGCCACATAGATCGCCATCAACCAGCCGCGGGCATCCACCAACGAGTCAGCCGCAGAAAGGTAGACCCCAGGGATCGTCAGCAGAAACGCCCCCTTGAGGGCAACCAGCCAACCGACGGCTGACACGATGGCCGCGGGGACGCCTCGCCAGTACGGGTGCCGGGCGATCACAATGAGGCCGGTCACCAGAACGAACGCACCGGTTACCCACGGCCACACTGTATTTGGTTTGAACTCAGACAGGAGTGTCGGCATTTCGGATGCCCGCACCAAGGCTACGACGGCGAGAATCGCCAGGTAGGGTCCGAGCACGCGGGAGAACATCCGTGTTGTTGCGACCTCGGACTGCTGTGGAGTGCTCATTGCGTTACCTCCCTTTAGCCATAGGGGTATCTGACCACTGATCAAATCCCTGGCGTAGGGACTAAAGTCCTGGCTTCCAGGGGCGTACGTCGTCAGCATGTCGACCCACCGGCCCGGCTCGGCGTCGATCCGCGCGAGGACCTTCAGCAACACAGGCAGGGACCTTGGACTCCATCGGGAGGCTTCGTCGGGCCAATAATGTCGAGGGCCACGGAAGTGACTGGAGTGGACCAATGAGCAGGAATTCCTCCCCGGCAGTGGTCGCCGGGATCGATGGCTCACAGGAAGCGATCCACGCCGCCCTGTGGGCAGCAGACGAAGCCCTACACCGCAACGTACCGCTGCGCCTGGTGTGCGTGACCAAGCCCAAGTACCCCTCCACAGAGGAGTACTACGAGGACGTCCGGCGCGCCAGGGCATCGCTTCGCTTGGCGCAGAACGCGATTGAAGCCACCGGCAAGCAGGTCAAGATCGAGACCGACGTTGTCGCCGGACTGCCCGGAACCGCGCTGGTAGCGGCTTCCTGGGATGCCGTCATGGTGTGCGTCGGCTCGGTCGGAATCGGGCGCTACGCGCGGTCGATATTGGGGTCGACGGCAGCCTACGTCGCCGAGAACGCGCAGTGCACCGTCGCGATCATCCGTCCGCCCGATGAGGGGCAGCCGGAGGACATCAACTGGATCCTCGTCGCGGTCACGGATGCGCCCGACAATGACGCCGTCGTCGAGCATGCGATGTCGGAGGCTCAGCTGCGGCATGCACCCGTGCTCGCCTTGGGTGATTCGCGCGATCGCGAGAAGCTGCAGCGCAAGGTCGAGATGTGGAAACAGCGCTTTCCGGATGTACACGTATACCCCGTCGCCGGCGAGGCGGACGTCGCCGACTTTCTGAGGAAACACCGCGAGCGGGTGCAGCTCGCGGTCATCGGCGCCGCCGAGGCCGGCGAGGCCGAGCGGATCGCCGGTTCCTACTACCGCGGCATCGTTCATCACGCCGGATCCTCGGTGATCATCGTGCGCAGCCGAGCGTCCGGAACGGACTGAACTATCGGCGTCTTGTGCTGATGCCGACCGCCGCGAGCTGAGAGCTGACATCGTGGCCACCGTGGAGCAGGACATTCCGGTCACCACGCGGTGGCGAACGCTACGTGAGCCGGCGCTGATGATGATCACCTCTGGCGCGTTGACGGTCGGTGGCGTCCTCTGGCTGATCGGGCTGCGCGATGCAGCCGACGTGAGCTGGATCGTCGGCACGGCGGTAGCGGTGGTGCCCGCGATTCTGTGGGTGGTCTCGGCGTTGCGGCGTGGACGTCTCGGCGTCGATGTCATCGCCGTGTTGTCGCTGGCCGGCACCCTGGTCGTTGGGGAGTATCTGGCCGGTGCGCTGATCGCGGTGATGCTCGCCGGCGGACGCGCCCTCGAAGGGGCTGCGGCGCGTCGCGCCTCTCGCGACTTGCGATCGCTGCTCGAACGCGCCCCCCGATTCGCACGCCGGCGCCTCGGAACGGAGGTTCAGGTCATACCGATCGGGGACGTCGCAGTCGATGACCGCCTGCTCGTCGGCCCGGGTGAGACCGTGCCGGTGGACGGGCGTATCGCCGACGCACTGGCGGTGTTGGACGAATCCGTGCTCACCGGCGAACCCATGCAGGTGGAACGTCGCTTCGGTGAACCGGTGCGCAGCGGCGTGGTCAACGCGGGCGGCCCGTTCGAGGTTCGGGCCACCGCCACCGCCGAGGACAGCACCTACGCAGGGATCGTGCGGCTCGCCGAGGAGGCGCGCGCGGAGACCGCACCGATCGTGCGGCTGGCCGATCGGTACGCGGCCTGGTTCCTGCCCTTGACGCTTGTCGTCGCCGGCGGCGCCTGGCTCGCGACGGGCTCGGCGGTGCGGGCGGTCGCTGTCCTGGTGGTGGCGACGCCGTGCCCGCTGTTGCTGGCCGCACCGGTGGCGATCGTCTCGGGTCTGTCGCGGGCGTCCCGGCACGGTGTGGTGGTCCGCAGCGGCGGTGCACTGGAGGCGCTGGGCAGCGCGAAGACTCTGGTGATGGACAAAACCGGCACCTTGACGATGGGTCAGCCGGTCGTCGTGGGGGTGCTGACCGCACCGGGCCATGATGCCGGCGACACCCTTAGGCTCGCGGCGTCGATCGACCAGGTCTCACCACACGTGCTGGCAGAGGCGATCGTCACCGAAGCCCTGACCCGCGGCCTACAACTCGTGCTGCCCACCGACGTGGCGGAGGAGGCAGGCCGGGGCGTCACCGGCGTCGTCGAAGGGCACCGCGTCGAGGTCGGCAAACTGGGGGCTCCGATCGACGAGGTGAACTGGGCGCGCGCGGCGGAGAACCGGGCGCGCCTGGACTCGGCGGCTATCGCGTGGGTGCGCATCGACGATGCCCCGGCCGGCGCAGTCCTGCTTCGTGACCCGCTGCGCCGAGACGCCCCTCGCACCATGCGCCGACTTCGGTCGGCCGGGCTCGGCCGACTGGTGATGCTGACCGGCGACCGCGCCGAACCCGCGCGCGAGGTCGCCACGGTGCTCGGATTGGACGACGTATATGCCCAGCAGAGCCCTGCCGACAAGGTGGCTGCGGTGCGAGACGAGAAACAACGTGCGGTCACCGTGATGGTGGGCGACGGCATCAACGATGCCCCGGCACTCGCGGCGGCCACGGTCGGCGTCGCGATGGGGGCGCGCGGTGCGACGGCGTCCTCGGAGGCCGCCGACATGGTCTTGACCGCGGACCGGCTCGATCGCCTCGCCGACGCCATGGACATCGCCAGGTGGTCGCGGCGCATCGCGGTCCAGAGTGCGATCGTCGGCATGGCGATGTCGCTGGCGGCCATGTCGATTGCCGCCCTCGGCTGGTTGCCGCCCGCAGCCGGCGCCCTGCTTCAAGAAGGTATCGACGTGGCCGTCATCCTCAACGCCCTGCGCGCGTTGCGCGGCAACCCCGACACCGAAATCGAACTGCCCGCAGGCACCGAAAAGATGCTGCGGCAGTTCGCGGCCGAGCACGACGAACTTCGCGAGAGCCTCGACCTGCTACGCGAGGCGGCCGACCAATTGGTCATGGGGACCGACCCGCCCGTACTGGACGCGGTAGTCCGTGCCCACACCTTTCTCGAGAGCCGGATTCTGCCGCACGAACAGGCCGAGGAGTCGGGGCTCTACCCCGCGTTGGCTCGTCCGCTCGGCAGCGGCGAAGCCACGGCAACCATGAGCAGGATGCATGCCGAAATCCGCCGACTGTCCGATCGAATCGGAGCTCACGTCGAACTCGCCCGGGCGAGCAACGGCGTACAGGCCGACCAACGTGATGATCTCCTCGCATGTCTCTACGGCCTGCACGCGATATTGCGGCTGCACTTTCGGCAAGAGGAGGAGAACTACTTCACCCTCGTGGAGGACGAGCCGGCCACCGACGCGGTGTCCCGCCAGGGCAAAGGGTTTCGCCCACACGGCCGTTGACACCTTCGGAGGGCTGACACGCGCGCAGCGGTGTCCGCCCCGCAGTGGTGGACCAATGGCCCTACTCATTCACGAGCAGGGAGAGCACCCTCGACAGATGACAGCTCCACAAGATCCAGCGACCGACCGCTCCGCTGTCACCGAACACCGTGCGTTGAACCATGTCCTGGTATGGACCGGCATCGCCGCAGCAGCGGTCTTCATTGTTGCCGTGGTGTTCTTTTCCGGTTTTTACCTCGGCCGCAGCACCGACGGTCTGAGCGGCAACCAACATTGGAACCACATGTCCGGCCCCGGGATGATGGGACCGGGCATGATGGGGCCCGGTATGGGTCCGCAGCACTGCCAGATGGCTCCCACCGGCCAGTCGCCGCCCCCGACGGCGCCGCCGAGGATGACCCCGAATCCTTGATAAACACCTCATATTTCAAGGTCATTCGGCCCTACCGCACCGTCGCGCCGAAGCGCAGAATCAGGGCATGATCACCTCATCTGGAACGGGCCCGGCGGCGGAGCAGTACAGCGGCGACGACGAAGACCAGCTGTCGGCGGAAGACACCCTGATCGAGCGCGGCGCCGACGATCTCCTCGATGAGGGCTATTCCCCGCCCGAACAACCGTGGCGAGGCGCCTTCGGATCGTCGCGGGGCGCCGACTGGATTCTCGCCGCCGAAGAACCGGACCCGACGGCGCGACTCGACAACGTCCTCGACGAGTCGGAATCGGAGCGCTCCGACTATGCCGAACGCGACGCGGAATTCCCCGAGCACGCTGAGGTCGGCTACGCGCGGGCAGGCCGATTGATCGCTCCTGACATGGGTTTTGGCGAAGACGAAGAGGCCGAGCTGATCGCGGACGACGTCGGTATCAGTGGTGGCGCCGCCTCAGCCGAAGAAGCCGCCGTGCACATCATCGAGGATGACGATCGCTGATCCTGCAGCCGCACTTCCGAGCGGGCGTGGGAGCGAACCTGGTCACGATGCGATCTTGACCTTGAGGAAAGTGTCGATACCGAATCGCTCCCAGGCCGCTCGCCGACGCTGCGAGAGTTGCGGTGCGGCCGTGGCCGCGTCGATGATCGTGGGCTCGACGACATCGAAGGTTTCCCCGCCCACGGTGATCGTCGCCCCAGCGGCAGCCATCACGTTGCGAAGCCAGTCGACCCCGGTGCCGTACGGCAGCGGAACGATGAAGCCATCGGCCACCCGATCGGCGACCACCGGTGTGGCATAGCGCTTTCCGGAACGACGCCCGGTGTGTCGAATGACTCCGGCATACCAGTGTTTGCGGCCGGCCACACGCAACATCATCGGGTTGAGCACGTATTTGTTGAAGGTACGTACCATGTTTCTGACCCGTGTCATCGTACTCTCTGCCATGCCCAGATACTGCCCGGAAGCGAGCGTAACCAGCCAGGGTCGATCGTCCCGTCGTGCTGATGACCTAAGTCAATATAGTTGCAGGTCTCACGAATTGGTGATGAGTTGACGCTTGCGTCCCCGCTGCTGGGCGGGTACCGGCTCTTCCGGCACCAAATAGAGCATGCTCTTGTCATTGGACCGGCGTGCGGAGGCGCTGATGATGCCGAGTCGAGCAACCGTCTGCTCGATGTTGTCGGCCAATTCACCGACATCGGGCAGGGCTTCATCATCCGAGGTGATGCCAACCTCTAGCTTTCCGGCATAGCTCACCATCGCGAGCCCGGCTCGCGCGCCGAGTCCGACAGCCGGAATCGGCAGCAGTCGCACCATTTCTCGCCCGATGAACCGTAGTCTGCTGCGCGGACCAACCTCGCTCATCGTCAGCGCTACGACGCCTCGCTGCGGCAGCCAGGGTAACGCGTGACTCCCTTGTACCACCGGCGATGCCGACGGATGAGCGGGCACCCAACCGCCGAGCCCATCGGTACGGGTCAACCGGGTATGCGCTTTTCGTAGTTGTCGAACGGGATCGGACTCATCGACAGGTAGGGCGACGGCAGCGAGAGATCGAGCCGGTGTCGGCACCAGGGCACGCAACGAATCGCAGTGGAGCCGCTGACCGTGACGCATCAGTAAGCCGCGGTAGCTTCCACTTATCGCGGCAAGTGCGATGTCGTTGATCGTGACATCGAAGGCGCCACACACCTTTGAGACGTCCTTGAGGCTCAATTCCACGGACGCGTACCGGCGCAGGCTCGTGACGTCTCCGGTGAGCGGGCACCCGGTGGGGTGTGCGAGAACTCTCGCCAGGTCAACGGTATCCGCGATGGCACGTACGGCCGCCACCGTCAAGTCCGCGGATGACCGCCACACTCCGCCAACCCATTTCAGCGGATTGAACATGCGGGTGGAGAGCTCGGCGCCGCGCCGCATCTCGGTATCCGCCTCATCGTTGTCGGACGACCGAATGAGCATCCGCATCACCTCGGGCCCGTCGACAATGCTGGAGTGGGTCTTGAGCAGGATCGCCCAGCGGTTCTCCGACACGCCTTCCACAACCCAGCATTCCCACAACGGATAGTCGTGATGGAGGCGCCAGCTCATCACATCGGAAACCAGCCCGAACAACGCCTGATCGTCCCCGGGACGCGGAACCGCGATGTGGTGGACATGCTCGCTGATGTCCTCGTCCACGACGACCACTCGCCGCCCCGCGACGTCGAAGGGGTGTCTACGCACCACCTGTCTGAGTCGGCGATCGGAACCCAATCGCTGGGCCAGCGCCGCCAGCAGCGAACCACGATCGGGAAGCGGGCCCTCCATCACGGCCAGCGCACCGACAGCGAAATTCGCGTGCGGGTCGGTCTCCTCCACCTGGAGGAACTTCGCATCCAACCCCGTGATAGCCCTCATATCCGTAACCTCCAGTTACATGTATCTAACCAGATTGTTCGCCGGATCGGAAGACCAAGGGAGGGCCGAAAGTCCTCGATGTAAGGGCGGTCTCGAGACAGCGACGCCGCGGCCCGATGCGGCCGGCGAGTGACGATCGACCAGCGCCGTGAGGACCTTGTTCCCTATTGCGGCCCGCCCGGCCGTCGAGACGATGACTTCACCACGCAGGTCGAAGGGATGCGACGGTGAAAGCAAGGTCGACATGATGGACGGGGACCTGGACGCGATCGCGTGGGCCTTTCTCGGATCCGAGTTCACGGGCCCGGCCTACCGCGATTGGCCCATCGACCGGCGCCTCAACGCGTTCCTCGTGCGCCACGGGTTGACCACGCTTGCCGACGATGGAGGCGCATGCAACGCATTGATGGAACTGGTCATGTCGAACCTCGGTCCTGCGCTGCGCCAAGGGCTGCTTCGTTCGGAACCCACCTAGGACTCACCATGCAGGTCATCCGCAAGACAACAGCCGACCTCCGCGTCCCACCCCACCTGAGCGACTACGCACGTACCCGCGCGAACTTCAAGTGGTCCGACGTGCCGAACCTCTGCGAAGGCATGGGACCGGGCGGCTGCAACATCGGCTACGCGTGCCTCGACCGGCAAGCGTCCGGGCCTGCGGCCGACCGGGTAGCGCTGCGCTTCATCGGGGATGGGAGCACAACCGCCGAACTCAACGCTCACGACATGAGCTACCGAGAGCTGGCACAGTGCGCCAGCCGGTTCACCAACGTGCTGCGGTCATTGGGTATCGGCAAGGGCGACCGCATCTTCACGATCATGGGTCGGGCTCCGGAGCTCTACATCACCATGATGGGCGCACTGCGCAACGGGACCGTGGTGTCCCCGCTGTTCGCGGCGTTCGGCCCGGAACCGATTGCCACTCGGGTCAACATCGCCGAGCCCGTCGCATTGGTGACGACCGCGGCGATCTATCAGCGCAAGATCGCGAAGATCCGCGATCAGCTGCCGTCGGTGCGGCATGTCATCCTCGTCGACCAGGACGCTGCCCCAGGCGACGCGGCAGGCACAGTGAACTACCGGCAGTTGATGGCCGGCGTCGACGACGATGCTCCGATCGAACCGACGACCGCCACCGACCCGGCTCTGCTTCACTTCACCAGCGGGACCACCGGCACCCCGAAAGGTGCGATCCACGTGCACGGCGCCCTTTCGATGCACTACATCACGGGCCTTTACGCGCTGGACCTCCACGCAGACGACGTCTACTGGTGCACGGCGGACCCGGGTTGGGTGACCGGAACTTCGTATGGCGTGATCGCTCCGCTCCTGCACGGGGTCACCGCCGTGGTCGACGAAGCCGAGTTCGACGCGGAGCGCTGGTACCGCATTCTGGCTGACGAGAGTGTCACGGTGTGGTACACCGCACCCACCGCAATCCGGATGCTGATCAAGGCCGGTGCGGAACTCGCCCAACGCTACGAGTTCCCTGCGCTGAGGTTCATCGCCAGCGTCGGCGAACCACTCAACCCCGAAGCGGTCTGGTGGGGAAAGAAAGTGCTGGGATTGCCAATTCACGACAATTGGTGGCAGACGGAGACGGGCGGAATCATGATCGCCAACACCCCGGCGTTCGACATCAAGCCCGGCTCGATGGGACGCCCGCTACCCGGCGTTGACGCATACGTGGTGCGACATGCCGAAAACGGCCGGCTCACTGTGATCGAGGAACCCGATGTCGAAGGCGAACTGGCGCTCAAACCGGGGTGGCCCTCCATGTTTCGCGGCTATCTGCACCAGGAGGATCGCTACCAGAAGTGCTTCGCCGACGGCCTTTATCTGACGGGCGATCTCGTCAAACGCGACGCCGACGGCTACTTCTGGTTTGTCGGTCGTGCCGACGACGTGATCAAGTCCGCCGGCCATCTGATCGGCCCGTTCGAGGTGGAAAGCGCACTCACGGACCACCCCGCCGTGGCCGAGGCCGCAGTGATCGGCAAGCCGGATCCCACCGTGGGCGAAATAGTGAAAGCGTTTGTCACGGTGAAGGACGGCTTCACCGCCGACGACGACCTGCGGTTGGAGCTCTTGGCACATGCCCGCAAACGGCTGGGCGCCGCAGTCGCGCCGAAAGAAATCGAATTCGCTGATGCGCTGCCGCATACCCGAAGCGGAAAGATCATGCGTCGCCTGCTCAGGGCCCGGGAACTCGGTTTACCCCAGGGCGATACATCGACAGTTGAGACCGATACCCCGATCAGGGAGACATCAGCATGACCGACGCCGAACTCTCCCGCGCATTGTTGTCCGACATGGTGCGGGTGCGCCGCATGGAAGAAAAATGCGCCGAGCTCTACGGAGAAGCCAAGATCCGGGGCTTTCTCCATCTCTACGTCGGCGAGGAAGCGGTGGCCGCGGGATCGTTACGGGCGCTGACCGCCGGCGACGCGGTGGTGGCGACCTACCGCGAACATGCGCACGCGTTGCTATGGGGGATATCGATGAAGTCGATCATGGCCGAAATGTTCGGTAAGCAGGAAGGCTGCTCCCGAGGCCGAGGCGGATCGATGCACCTGTTCGACGCGGCATCCAGGTTCTACGGGGGCAACGCGATCGTCGCCGGCGGACTGCCGCTGGCGGTCGGCCTCGCCCTCGCGGACAAGATGTTGGGTCAAATCCGGGTCACTGCATGCTATTTCGGCGACGGCGCGGTGGCCGAAGGTGCGTTTCACGAGTCGTTGAACATGGCGGCGCTGTGGCAGTTACCCGTGTTGTTCTGTTGCGAGAACAACCTCTACGCGATGGGCACCGCGCTGGAACGAGCGCAATCGCAGACGGATCTCACCGCCAAAGCCGCGTCGTACAAGGTGCCGACACTCGCGGTGGACGGGATGGACGTGCTCGCATGTCATGCTGCCGTTCAGCAGGGCGCAACTCATGTCCGGTCCAACAGAGGACCGTTCTTCATCGAATTCCGCACCTACCGGTTCCGCGCGCACTCGATGTTCGATCCCGAGCTGTATCGCGACAAAGCCGAGGTCGACCAGTGGCGCAAGCGCGACCCAATTCAGCTGTTCACCGCGCAGTGCCTGAGCGACGGCGTCCTCAGCCCCGCCGACGTCAGCGCGATCGAGACCGAGGCCGACCGGGAGGTCGATGAGGCCGTCGCCTACGCGGACGCCGGAACATGGGAACGCATCGAAGATCTCGAGCGTGATGTCATGACACCTCGGGAGGAGGTGGGCAGGTGAAGACCACCTACCGAACCGCAGTGCACGACGCCCTCCGCGACGCGTTACACGACGATGAGCGGGTTCTGCTGATGGGTGAGGACGTAGGTCGCTATGGCGGCACCTACGCGGTGTCCAAGGGCCTGCTCGAGGAGTTCGGGCCTGAACGGATACGAGACACCCCGCTGTCCGAGCTGGGCTTCGTCGGCGTCGGGATCGGCGCAGCGCTGGGGGGCTTGCGCCCGATCGTCGAGGTGATGACGGTCAATTTCAGCCTCCTGGCCCTCGATCAGATCGTCAATACCGCTGCGGCTCTTCGCCATATGTCGGGCGGTCAGTTCTCGGTACCGCTCGTCGTGCGGATGGCGACCGGCGCCGGTCGCCAACTTGCCGCCCAGCACTCCCACAGCCTGGAGTGCTGGTATGCCCACATTCCCGGAATCACGGTGGTGGCACCGGCGACGGTGGAAGATGCTTACGGCATGCTCCCGACCGCCCTCGCCGATCCTGATCCGGTGGTGATCTTCGAGCATGTCCAGCTCTACAACACGGCTGCCGACATCACCAAATTTGCCCCAACCGATATTTCGCGGGCCGCGATCCGTCGCAATGGATCCGACGTCACGGCGATCACCTATGGAGGCAACCTGCCGAAGGTGCTCGATGCCGCCAATGAACTCTCGCTGAACGGAATCGAATGTGAAGTGATCGATCTGCGCGTATTGCGCCCGTTGGACACAGCCACGATCGTCGACTCCATCCGCAAGACCCACCGGGCCGTCATCGTCGATGAGGCCTGGCGCACCGGCAGTCTGGCGGCGGAGATCAGTGCGCGCATCGTCGAGAACGCGTTCTACGAGCTCGATGCGCCGATCGCTCGGGTGTGCAGCGCCGAGGTTCCGATGCCGTATGCCAGGCACCTCGAACAGGCCGCCCTACCGCAACGGGACACGATCGTCGCAACGATCCAGGATCTGTTCGGGGAGCGCTGATGATCGAATTCAGGATGCCGGCCCTCGGATCGGATATGGACGAGGGGACGCTGAACGAATGGCTCATCAAGCCGGGCGACAGCGTGACACGCGGTCAGGTGGTGGCGGTGGTCGAAACCACCAAAGCCGCAGTTGAAGTGGAGTGCTGGCAGGAGGGTGTCGTACACGAGCTGCTGGTCCCCGTCGGTGAAACCGTCCAAGTCGGAACGCCACTGGCGACGCTGCTGACCACGGGTGAACGTGCGCCCGCCGCCCCGAAGAAGAGATCAAAGCGCACCACGAAACCTGCGGCCGTTGAGCCGGCAGCTAGGGCCGCAAGTCCGATTCCGTCCGCGGGGACGGTGGATGGCACGCACCGGCGCCGTTGGGTCTCCCCGGCCGCCCGGCGTATCGCCGCATCGCTGGGCGTCGACGTTGATACCATCACCGGCACCGGGCCGCAGGGCGCGGTCACCATCAACGATGTGGAGCACGCTGCGGCCTCGGCGACCAAGCCCACTGCGAAAGCCGCGGCTGCGGATCGAGCGGTGCAGATGCGCAGGTCCATCGCCGCCGCGATGGGCCGGTCAAAGCGCGAGATTCCGCACTATTACCTTGCGGACGAGATCCCGATGCAGAAGGCATTGACGTGGCTGACCGAACGCAACGCGTCGCGAGCGATCACCGAGCGCGTGTTGCCTGCGGTGTTGCTGCTGAAAGCCGTTGGTCTGGCCGCACAGCGATTCGGCGAGTTCAACGGGTTCTGGCAGGCAGACGGGTTCCAGCCGGGCACGGGTGTTCATGTCGGAGTGGCGATCTCGCTTCGCGGCGGCGGCGTGGTCGCGCCGGCCATCCACGACGTGCCTGACAAGAAGCTCGACGAGCTGATGCAGAATCTGACGGATCTCGTCGCGCGGGCCCGCGCCGGTTCACTGCGCAGCTCCGAGATGTCCGACCCCACCATCACCATCACCAACCTCGGCGACCAAGGCGTCGATGCGGTGTTCGGAGTGATCTATCCGCCGCAGGTCGCGCTGGTGGGCTTCGGGAAACCGGCGCAACGAGTTCGGGTGATAGACGGCGGGATTCACGTCGTGACCACGGTGCATGCGACGTTGTCGGCGGACCACCGCGCATCCGACGGTCATCGGGGGGCGCTGTTCCTCGCAGCGATCAACGAGTTCTTACAACAACCCGACGCCCTGGAAAAGTGACGCCAAATGAACCGAAGCACAACCTCACCCCGGATTCGCAACGAGATCGTGTCGGTGTTGACCACCATCGCGCCGGAGGTGGACCCCACCGATATCCGCGATGACGTGTTGCTGCGCGACCAAGTCGATCTGGACTCGATGGACTGGCTGAACTTTCTGATCGGCATCCACAAGCGGCTACACGTCTCAATCAGCGAGCAGGATTACGCGTCACTGCGCACGCTCAACGACATTGTCCACTACGTCGAGGCACACTCGACCCACCCGTGACACCGGCCCGAGGAATCTGACATGAAAGCAATGGTTTACGACGGTCCCGGGCGCGTGTCCTGGCGGTCGGTGCCGGATCCCGGCATCAAGCACCCGGCCGATGCCATCGTGCGCGTCGAGGCGGTGACGATCTGCGGAACCGATCTGCACATCCTCAAAGGCGATGTGCCCGAGGTCGAACCGGGTCGGGTGCTGGGTCATGAAGCCGTCGGCACAGTGACCGAAGTGGGGGCGGCGGTGCAGAACCTGTCGGCGGGAGACCGAGTGCTGATCTCGTGCATCAGCGCCTGCGGGACGTGCCGGTATTGCAGGCAAAGCCATTACGGGCAGTGTCTGGGCGGTGGTGGATGGATACTCGGACATCTCGTCGACGGGACACAAGCCGAGTACGTCAGGGTGCCCTTCGCGGACAACTCCACACACAAGGTGCCTGCGGGTGTCAGCGATGAACAGATGATTCTGCTGGCCGACATCCTCCCGACGGCCTATGAGGTGGGTGTCCTCGCGGGTGTGGTCCAACCGGGTGATGTGGTGGCGATTGTCGGGGCCGGGCCGATCGGCCTGGCGTCGGTTCTGACCGCGAAGCTTTACAGCCCGAGTCATATCGTGGTGATCGACGTCGCCGATGCCCGCCTGGATGCCGCGCGCAAGCTCGGCGCCGACATCGTCGTGAACTCCAGAACTCAGAGCGCCCTTGAGGTCATCGACGACCTCACCTCCGGATTGGGCGCCGATGTGGCAATGGAGGCGGTCGGTATTCCCGAGACTTTCGAGGAGTCGGTCAGGTTGGTGCGTCCCTGCGGACATGTTGCGAACATCGGTGTGCACGGCGCTCCCGCGACATTGCACCTTGAACAGATCTGGATCAAGAACCTGACCATCACGACGGGCTTGGTCGACACCCACACCACACCGAGGTTGATCGAACTGGTCGCGAACCGGCAGCTGGATACCGCTGCGATGATCACACACCGGTTCGCGATGGCCGAATTCGAGACGGCCTATGAAGTTTTCGGCGATGCGACCCGTTCAGGCGCGCTGAAAGTTCTGTTGACCGCGGATCCGAATGCCAAGACGGAGGCCTTGTGATGGCTGAAGCGGTGAAGTTGTCTGCGGCTAGCCCGACTGTTGCCTGGCGACGATCACCGGAATTCGTGCGGCCTGGACGACCGTGGTGCTGACAGAACCGAGCAACATCCCCACAAACCCGCCGCGGCCGCGGCTTCCGACCACGACGAGTTGAGCGCTTTCCGATCGGTCGAGTAGATGGCGAGACGGTTGGTCCAGCTCGACCACACGATGGACGTTGACGTCGGGATAGCGCTCTCCCCAGCCGGCCAGGCTCTCGGCGAGCGTCTTCTCGGCCGTCGCTTGCAGAGATGACCACTGCATGCGGTACGGCTCGGGTACATCGGCGTCGCTCCAGACGTGCAGCGCCACCAGATCCACCCCTCGGCGCGAGGCTTCGTCAAAGGCGATCGCGGTCGCCGACGCCGATGCCTGCGAACCGTCGATGCCCACCAGCACCGGCTGCCGTCCGGGCGCGACGTCGTCGTTGATCACCGCGACCGGACACAGGGCGTGGTGGACCACCCCGGTGGTCACCGACCCGAGCATGCGTCGAGACCGCGCACTTCGCCCTTGCCTTCCGACCGCCACCATCTTGGCCGTTTTGGAGCTCTCGACCAGAGCCGCCACAGGCGGCCCGAAGTACAGCTCGCTGTCGATGTCTGGGCGATCCGCACCGTCCACGCTGTCCTCAGCGACCCGGACCGCATGCGCGATGGTGTTGCGAGCGTCGTTCTCCTGGCTGTCCAGAACCTCCGCCGGCACCCGCCCGAACGGCCACAGCGCCGTCGACGCCGCCACCCGAAATGGAGCGACGGCGTGAACGACCGTGAGCGGGAGGCGGTGCATCGCGGCCTCCCGCGCCGCCCACCGCACCGCCACGTGTGAAGACGCGGACCCGTCGGTGCCCACGACGACTCCGTGATGTGACACGTCGGGTCCTCCCGCCGCTCGATGACCATCTGGGATGGTAGGAGTCAATTGTCGGGCGGTGCGACAGGCTTTGGTCCTTTCCGGCTACGGCCGATCGTCACATGATCTTGTGAACGAAGCCACTACGACAACCCGCGGCGGGCTCGTAACGTCGGCACACATGGCGGCACCTGACCGCGACGATGCGGGCGAACGGCGGGCGAGTCCTCGTCTTCCCTCGTTCGGCATGGGCGCATTGGATTCCGTGGTGGGACCGTTCGCGAGAACCGGTCGCTACTACGCGTACGCGTGGCGCGAGTATCTGAATCGCGAGTCGCGCGAGCTTCCGATCGCCCGCCCGACGTTGGCGCTGGCCGCGCATGCGCTGCGCGACGAGATCGTGCTCATGGGTTTACGTGTGCGCCGTCCAGTCAGCGATATGGAGGAATTCGAGCGCATCAACGCCGAAGTGGTTGCGGCGCTGGAGTTCTATGGACAGCGGGGCTGGCTGGACCAGCCGGCAGGTTATTTCGCCAGCCCCCGGACACTGCCCGATGTCACGGTGTATCCGGTGCAGGCGTACGGGCGGTCATACGAACGCATGGTGTTCGACAGCGGGTACACACCTCGCTCGGGCGAGCCCGGTAGACAACGCTGGCTCGGCTATACCGCCAACAACCGTGTCTACGCATTGCTGCTGCGCCACAAGGAAGATCGGCCCTGGCTGGTGTGCGTGCACGGAACGGAGATGGGCAGGGCGGGGCTCGACCTCGCGTTGTTCCGGGCGTGGCACCTACACCTTGATCTCGGCCTCAACGTGGTCCTGCCGGTCCTTCCGATGCACGGCCCGCGAGGTCGGGGGCTGCCGAAAGGGGCGGTGTTCCCGGGCGCGGACGTGATGGACAACGTCCATGCGACCGCCCAGGGCGTGTGGGACATCAGGCGGTTGCTCTCATGGATCCGGTCGCAGCAACCCGAGTCACCCATCGGGTTGTACGGTCTGTCGCTCGGCGGGTACGTCTCGTCCCTGGTAGCCAGCCTCGATACCGGGTTGACATGCGCGATTCTCGGTGTGCCGGTGGTGGACCTGATCGACCTGCTGGGTAGCCACGCCGGCCTGAGCGAAGACGATCCGCGCCGTCAGACGGTGACCATGGCCGCCCCCATCGGGCGGATGACGTCTCCACTCGCGTTGGAGCCGAAGGTGCCGATGCGCGGGCGGTTGATCTACGCGGGCATGGCCGACCGTCTCGTGCACCCGCGCGAGCAGATCGTCAAGCTGTGGGAGCACTGGGGCAGACCCGAGATCCTCTGGTATCGCGGCGGGCACACCGGGTTCTTCCAGTCGCGGCCCGTCCAGCAGTTCATCGACTGTGCGCTGGTGCAATCGGGGCTGCTGGCCGCTGCGGTGCCGGGATGCGAACCGGACGAGTAGCGACCCGGTCAGCAGTCGCAGGACCGGGCGATGCAGCCTCCGCTGTACACCGTGTCCGCCTGGGCCAGCGCCGCGTCGGGCGCGGCATACGACAACACCTGGCCTTCGCGGCTGCCGTACCGGTAGACCGTGATCCCCTTGACCTTGGCCTTCCAGGCGGTCAGATAGATGTCGCGGACGTCGTCGACCGTTGCCGTCGCCGGTAGGTTGACCGTCTTGGAAACGGCCGCATCGACGTGGCGCTGCACCACCGATTGCATCCGCAGGTGCCACTCCGGGGCGATCTCGGCCGCGGTCGGAAAGGCGGCACGGACGGAAGCCGACAACTGGGGGCAGCCGCGCACTCCCCCGCGCTGTGCGATCTCGCTGATCAACTCGTCGCTGTAGAAACCCCGGTCGCGGGCCAGCCGGTCGAAGCACGGGTTGACCTCCAGCAGATGCCTGCCGAGAACCGAACGGGTGAACGCGATCGCGAACATCGGCTCGATTCCGGCGGTGGTGCCTGCGATCAGCGAGATGGTGCCCGTCGGCGCGACGGAGGTGACCTGTGCGTTGCGCCGCGGGCCCGATCGTGCGAACCGGCTGTCGGCGAACGCCGGGAACGCTCCGCGCTCTTGCGCCAACCGCTTCGACGCGATGTGCGCCTCGCGTTGTATCCGCCTCATGAGCTGTTCGGCCAGGCCCACTCCTTCCTCGCTGTCATACGGAATAGCCAGTGTGGCAAGTAATTCCGCCAATCCCATCACGCCAAGCCCGATCTTGCGGGTGGCACGGGCGGCTTCTTCCAGCTCGGGATACGGGTAACGGCTCACGTCGATGACGTCGTCGAGGAAACGCACGGCGAGCGCGACAACCTCTTTGAGCCGGTCCCAATCGATACGCCCGTCGACCACCATTCGGGCCAGGTTGATCGAGCCGAGATTGCAGGATTCGTATGGCAGCAGCGGAACCTCGCCGCACGGGTTGGTCGCCTCGATCCGGCCGCGGCGCGGTAGCGGGTTGGCTCTGTTGATGGTGTCGAGGAACACCAGACCCGGGTCTCCGCATTCGTGCGCCGCCGCGCAGATGCTGTCGAACAGCGTTGCCGCGGACACCTGGGCAACGGTCTTGCCGGTTCGCGGGTTGACCAGCCGGTGGTTATCGCCGCGCTGCACGGCGCGCATGAACCGATCGGTGACGCCGACCGACAGGTTGAAGTGTGTCAACGCGTCCTGCGAGCGGGCTTTGGTGGTGATGAAGCCGAAGATGTCGGGATGGGACGCGTCGAGCACGGCCATGCAGGCACCGCGTCGGCGACCGCCCATGGAAACGACCTGCGCGGCGGTGTCGTACAGCCGCAGAAACGACGTCGGGCCGCTGGCTGTGCCCGCCGTGGTGGTCACCGGATCGCCGGCGGGCCGCAACCGACTGAACGAGAACCCGGTGCCACCGCCGGACCGCTGGACTTCCGCGGCCTGGCCGAGGGTCGTGAAGATCGAACGCAGCGAATCCTCGACGGGCAGGACCACACAGGCGGAAAGCAGCCCGATATCGGTTCCGGCGTTCATCAACGTCGGCGAGTTCGGCAGGAATTCAAGGTTGCGTAGCAGCTTCGCGTACCGCTCGGCCCAGCGCGTCGACGAGCCCGGCCGGTACCCGTCTTCAGCCGCGGCGACGCAGTGCGCGGCCCGGTCCATCATCTCGCCGGTCGACTCGGCGGGGCGCCCCTTGTCGTCGCGCAGCAGGTAGCGCTCCCGCAGTACCGTCACCGCGGCCAGGCTCAGCTTGAGCTCGTCGCGCACCCCGAGCATCGCCTTGGCGGTGCGCAGTTCGGCCCGTCGCCGTCGGTAGACGATGTATGCGCGGGCGACGTCGTCGAGACCGGCCTCGCCCAGCCGGGCCTCGACAAGGTCCTGAATCTCCTCGACCGGCGCCACGCCGGGCCCCAGCGCGTCGGCAACAGCCTCGGCCACCGTTGCCGGCATGTCCGGATCGTCGTTCGCCACCTCGCGGGCCGCCCGCGCCACCGCGGCTTCGATCCGCGTGAGGTCGAACGGCACCACGGTTCCGTCCCGGCGCCGGACTTCGGTCGGCCAGGTTCCTGTCTTCGCCTTGTTGGACACAGCTGGTGCGCTCCTTCACTGAGGCTCAATCCTGTCCGAAGCGGACCGGGCGGCCTGAAGTCATTCTCCCCGAGCCATCCGGGACTTTCGGCCCTGTGCCGCCGGTCGGCCGCGGTCAAGACTGGCCGCATGCCACTTCGACGGCATGACGAACGGCGACCGGCGCAGGACGCGTCCTTCTATCACCTTGCCGATGTCGCCGTCGGCACGCAGTGTTGTCAGGGCACGGCGTGCTTCGTGGCCCGACAGCGGAACCCGGCGCGCTGGGCCGAGGCGCAAGCGTCCGATCCTCGCGTCTATTGCCTGGGGCGCTGCTTCGCGGGTCCTGCCGTCGCAGGCGATCTGTCTCGTCCCGCGGTCGAAATCGCTTGTGACACCTCGGTGTTACTCGACAGGGTCCGCCGCGGATCGCCTGCGCAGCTCGGTGACTACCGCGCCGACGCGGGATATGAGGGGCTTTCGCGCGCCCTGTCCTCGGGACCCGAGGCGATCCTGGGTGAGGTCGACACGTCCGGGCTCCGCGGCCGTGGCGGGGCAGGCTTTCCAACGGCCCGCAAATGGCGCGCCGCCCGCGCGCAACCCGACGGCCCGCGCGTGCTCGTGGTCAACGCCGACGAAGGCGATCCCGGGGCCTACATCGACCGGTTTCTGTTGGAGGACGACCCCCACGCCGTGCTCGAGGGGACGGCGATCGCCGCGCTGGCTGTCGGCGCGGAGCGAGCATACATCTACGTGCGCCGCGAGTACCCCCGCGCGCTGGCCACGGTGCGCGCCGCCGTTGCCGAGGCCGAATCCGCCGGAATTCTCGGCGATGCGCTTTTCGGAGACGGTCCGCCGCTGACGGTCACCGTGGTGGAGGGCAAGGGCAGCTACCTCTGCGGCGAGGAGACGGCCCTGCTCAATGCGCTCGAGGGACGACGTCCGATGGTGCGCGCGCGGCCGCCCTATCCCGCGCAGTCCGGCCTGCACGGTGTGCCGACGGTGGTGAACAACGTGGAGACGCTGGCCGCCGTGCCCTGGATCCTTCGGCACGGGGGAAGCGCTTACGCCGGAATCGGGTCAGGCACCAGCACGGGCACGAAGGTGGTGTCGCTGAACTCGCTGTTCCGCAAACCCGGGCTGTACGAGGTCGAGTTCGGCATCCCGCTGCGAGAGATAGTTGAGGGCCTCGGCGGTGGGCTCGTCGACGATCACCTGAGGGGTGTGATCGTCGGCGGCCCGCTGGCCGGGATCATCCCGCCCCACCTGCTCGACGTTTCTTTCACCTTCGACGACTTGCGAGACATCGGTGCCGAGGTCGGCCACGGGGGAATCGTCGCGTTCGACGACACCACGCCGATCGGCGAACTCGTACGGCACGTGTTTCGGTTCGGCGCATACGAGTCCTGCGGCGCCTGCACACCGTGCCGGGTCGGCGCCGCGCGAGTCGAGCAGCTGTTCTCTGGAGATTTGGACGAGGCCGGACACGCCGAGTGGCAGGCCACGATACGGGCACTGGCGGCAACGAGCCTGTGCGGTCACGGCACCGGGCTGGCCGAGTTCGCCCGCAGCGTGATGGCCTATTACGGACAGGATCTCGAGTCATGCCGCGCGTGACCATTGACGGTGCGACCGTGTCCTGTCCGCCCGGACTTTCGGTGCTCGAGGCGGCGGCAAGCGCCGGGATCGACATCCCGGCGCTGTGCCACGACCCGCGGCTCGCCCCGGCCGGAGCCTGTCGGTTGTGTGTGGTGACGATCGACGACGCCGACCGTCCGGTGCCCGCCTGCACCACGCCGGTGTCCGAGGGCATGGCAGTCCAGACGACGACGACCGAGCTGCGCGAGTTGCGGAGAACCCTGCTGGCCATGCTTGTTCGCCACTATCCAGCCGACGCGGCCGCCACGAACCCCGGCCTCGCGTTTCACCGGATGCTCGCGGACTACGGGGTGTCGGCGACGGGGGCGGCTGATCCCCATCGGGTGGATTCGTCGCATCCCAACATCCGCGTCGACCTCAACCACTGCATCTCGTGCTGGCGCTGCGTGCGGATCTGCGACGAGGTGCAGGGCCAATTCACCTGGCGCATAGCCGGTCGCGGCGCCGACTCCCACGTCGTCCCGGACTCCGGTACCACGTTGGCGGACAGCACGTGCGTATCGTGCGGCGCGTGCGTCGACACGTGCCCGACCGACGCCCTGACCGACGTGGGCGTGATCCAAGCCGGGTCGGCGACCGGTTGGACCCGCACCACATGCCCGTACTGCGGTGTCGGATGCGAAATGATGGTCGGCAGCCGCGACGACCGGATCGTGGAGGTCGTTCCCGCCCGTGATGCGCCGGTCAACCGCGGTCACCTCTGCGTAAAGGGCAGGTACGGCTTCGGTTTCAACACCTCGCAGGATCGGATCACCACCCCGATGCTGCGCAGCTCGTCGGGGGAATGGGTGCCTGTCGGCTGGGACGAAGCCATCGACGTCGCGGTACGCGGTTTCCGTCGCGTCATCGACCGTGCCGGGCCGACGGCGGTCGGCGTCCTGGGCTCGGCACGAGCCACCAACGAGGAGAACTACCTCACCCAGAAGTTCGCGCGCGTCGTGCTCGGCACCAACAACGTGGATTGCTGCGCCCGGGTCTGCCACGCACCGTCCGCTGCCGGTCTCAAGGCGGTGTTCGGTACCGGCGCGG
This sequence comes from Mycolicibacterium pulveris, assembly GCF_010725725.1. Taxonomy (NCBI): domain Bacteria; kingdom Bacillati; phylum Actinomycetota; class Actinomycetes; order Mycobacteriales; family Mycobacteriaceae; genus Mycobacterium; species Mycolicibacterium pulveris. The sequence continues at coordinate 5,320,286 of NZ_AP022599.1, forward strand.
CGACCAACTCATTCGACGACATCGAGATCGCGCGCACCATCGTGGTGTGCGGGTCCAATACCACGGAAGCTCACCCGATCGTCGGCGCGCGCATCAAGCAGGCCGCGCTGCGTGGCGCCAACCTCGTCGTCATCGATCCGCGCAGGATCGAACTCGCCGGCTACGCCGACGTGCACCTGCGGCCCCGGCCGGGAACGAATGTGGCGGTACTCAATTCCATCGCGGCTGCACTCATCGACGAGCACCTTGTCGACGAGGCGTTCGTGGCCCAGCGCGTCGACGACTTACCAGCGTTCCGTGATTTTGTCGCCGCCTATGTCCCCGAACGGGTTTCGTCGATCACCGGGTTGGACCCCGCCGACGTGCGGCGGGCTGCCAGGCTCTACGGCGGGCAGGGCCCGTCCATGCTCTTCCACGGCCTCGGGATCACCGAGCATGTCCAGGGCACCGACGCCGTGATGTGTCTTGCCAACCTGGCCCTGCTGACCGGAAATGTCGGCAAGCCCGGTTCGGGGTGCAATCCGCTTCGCGGACAGAACAATGTGCAGGGTTCAGCCCACATGGGGTGCGAGCCACACCATCTGACCGGCATGATCGCGCTGGCCGATGGCCGCGATCGCGCCGCGGCGGTATGGGGCGCGCCCGTGCCCGAAATACGCGGGCTCGATGCGATGGAGATGCTCGATGCCGCCGAGGACGGCCGGCTTGACGCGCTGTGGGTTGTGGGCTGGGACATTCTGCTCACGCAGCCGCAGACCCCGTCGGTGGAACGGGCACTCGCCGCGCTCGAGGTGCTCGTGGTCCAGGATCTCTTTCTCACCGAGACGGCGCGGCGCTTCGCGACGGTCCTCCTCCCGGCCGCATCATCGTTCGAGAAGGACGGCACGTTCATGAACTCCGAACGCCGTATTCAGCGGATCCGCCGCGCGGTTTCCCCGCCGGGCATCGTCAAGACCGACGCCGACATCCTCTGCGAGGCCGCCGCCGCCTTCGGATGGGGCAGCCACTTCTCCTACCGGGGCGCACAGGACATCTGGGATGAGATCCGGCGCCTCTGGCCCGCCGGTGCGGGTATGGCCTATCAACGGCTCGACAGGCCCGGCGGTTTGCAGTGGCCCTGCCTGGACGAGGATCACCCGGGGACGTCGCTGCTGCACCGCGACGGGTTCCCGGGGATCGGGACGCGCGCGACGTTGCGTCGCGTCGATCATCGGCCGAGCGCCGAGCAACCGAGCGAGACCTATCCGCTGGTGCTGATCACCGGCCGTGAACTGTACGCGTTCAACGCCGGCACGATGACCGGGAGGGCGGCGACCGCCGCGTTGACCGATGGTGCGGTGCTGGAGATCTCGCCGGACGACGCGCAGCGGTTGGGCGTGATCGACGGCACGGAGGTCTCCGTGCAGAGCAGGTACGGCGCAGTCGTGCTGCCCTGCCGCATCAGCGACCGCATGCCGCCGGGAACGGTTTTCACCACCTTCCACGACCCGGCCGTGCCGGTGAACGCCGTCACCGGGCCGGGACGCGATCTCGCGACCCACACCCCGGAGTACAAGGTCACCGCGGTGCATATCGCAGGCGCCGGGACGGCTTCCCGAGATGTGGGCTACGCCAGCTCTTCGAAGTCCTGACTCAACGCCGCCAATCGCGCGACGGCCTGTTCGATGCCCCGCGCGAGGTCGTCGACATCGGGTACCGCCCTGTGGTCCGCGGTGATACCGAACATGAAGTCGTCGGCATAGCTCAACATCGCGATGACAGTGCGCAGCCGGATCCCGATCGGTGGAATCGGATACACCCGAAGCACTTTTCGTCCCATGATGCGCATCCGTTGACGAGGGCCGGGGACGTTGGTCGCGAGAGTCACGACACCGCGCTGCGGCAATCGGGTCAGGGCCCGAACGGTCCAGGCAGTCAGGGGGAACGGAACAACGTTCGTCGCCGCGAGGAACACCGACGACGCTTGACGCTGGCCACCGCCCTTCACCGTGGTCAGCCGCTCATGTACGGCTCGCAGCTGCTCGATCGGATCCGACTCATCGACGGGAAGGTTCGGGATCATCAGCGAAACCCGGTTGTCGGCTTTGCCCATCGCGTCCTTCGAACGCACCGACACCGGCACCATCGTCGGCAGTGAATCAGGCCGGGGCTCCACACCGCGACGAATAAGACCCTGGCGGTAACTGTCCGTGATAGCCGCCAGCGCAACGTCGTTGAGCGTCACGTCGAATGCCGCCCGGATCTTGGCCACGTCGTCCAGCGAGACGCGCACCGCGCTGTAGCGCCGCCTGGAGGTCAGCGGCCCGACGAACGGGGATGGCGCCGCCGGACGCACCAGGCTCGAGGTGATTTCGAGTGCTCCCCCGACCACCCGGATCGCGGCGCCGGTGACCGCGCTCGCCGTCCGCCATGCGCCGACCGCCCAGTCAAGCGGATTGAGGCTGAGCCGGGGCAGGAGGTTGGGCCGCCCGGCTTGCTCGCCGGCCGCCCGGATCTTCGATGCGAACGTGTCGCCCTTCCCCTCGTCGCTGAGGTTGGAGAGCATTTGCATGGTCGCGATCCCGTCGGCGACACAGTGGTGGATCTTCATCAGGATCGCCCACCGGTCGTCGGACAGGCCTTCGATGATCCAGCATTCCCACAGGGGCCGTTCGCGGTCCAGCCGCCGTTCCATGATCTGGGCGACCAACCGGAACAGCGCCGCGTCATCGCCCGGGCGCGGCAGCGCGGCGCGGTGCACGTGGTAGGTCAGGTCGAGGTCGGGATCGTCGACCCACTCCGGAGGTTCGAGATCAAGGGAATGGATGCGCAGACGTTGCCTGAACCGGGGAACCGCGAGCATGCGTCGCCCGAGGCCGACGGCGAGAGATTCGTCACCGGGCATGGGCCCTTCGATGACCGACAGGCCGCCGATCGCGAGGCTGACGTGCGGGTCGGAGTCCTCGGCTTGCAGAAAGCCCGCATCGAGTGTGCTCAAGCGCTCCATATTCTCAACTGTCTTGCCTGCGGCGGTGGTGACGGAAGGGCCGGAGGTCCCGTACCGGTGAGGACGAGGGTCCTTAGTCCCCCACGTGGTGACCATCGACCCTGGCTTTGGGGCGGTGGCAGACCCGAACCTGGAGTCATGGGTACCACCCGCGTGGACCTCGACGTCGTCAAGAAGGTCGTGGAATTGGCATGCCGGGCACCGTCGCTGCACAACAGCCAGCCGTGGCGATGGGTCGCGCAGGACGGCGCACTTCACCTGTTCCTCGACAACGACCGCATCCTGTATTCGACCGACCACTCCGGCCGTGAGGCCGTCATCAGCTGCGGAGCCCTGCTGGACCACCTGCGGGTCGGAGCGGCCGCGGCGGGTTGGAACGCCGTCGTCGACAGATTTCCCAACCCCAACGATCCACAGCACCTGGCATCCGTCGAGTTCACGCCGGTGGACCTCGTCACCGAGGCGCACCGCCGTCGCGCCGACGCCATCCGGCAACGCCGGACCGACCGGCTGCCGTTCGCGGCTCCGCCGGGCTGGGGCGGGATCGAGGCGCGGCTGCGCGGCTCGGTGACTTCGCCTGCGGTACGGCTGGACGTCATCGCCGACGACCTGCGCTCCGAGCTCGCGCACGCCTCGCGGCTGACCGAGTCGCTACGCCTCTACGACACCTCGTATCAGTCCGAACTGCTGTGGTGGACAGGGCCGTTCGAATCCACCGAGGGTGTACCGCACAGCGCGCTGCTGTCTGCCTCCGAAGCCGACCGCATGGACATCGGGCGGGACTTCCCGCGCGTCCAGCACGCGGATCGGCGGGTGGAGTTCGGCCACGACCAGGCCAAGGTCCTGGTGCTCTCCACCCGTGACAACGACCGCGGCAGCCTGCTCGAGTGTGGTGAGGTGCTTTCGGCCGTGTTGCTCGAAGCCACGTTGGCGGGGTTGGCGACGTGCACGCTGAGTCACATCACCGAGCTCTGGGCCAGCCGGGATATCGTTTCGTCGCTGATAGGCCAGACCACCACACCGCAGGTCTTGATCCGGGTGGGCCTGGCTCCGGCGCAGGAGGACCCGCCGCCGCCGACACCTCGGCGACCGATCGAGGAGGTGCTCGAAATTGCCGACTAGCAGCTCACGGAACGTATTGTGAGAGCGATGTTGATTCTCGGCGCTAGTTCGGAGGGCTTCACATGGTGAAGGTCTTTCTGGTGGATGACCACGAGGTCGTCCGGCGGGGGCTGATCGATCTGCTCAACTCGGATCCCGAGCTCGAGGTCATCGGCGAGGCCGGATCCGTGGCCCAGGCGATGGCGCGCATACCGGCGTTGCAGCCCGACGTCGCCGTGCTGGATGTGCGGTTGCCCGACGGTAACGGCATCGAACTGTGCCGCGACCTGTTGTCGCGCCTGCCCAATCTGCGCTGTCTGATGTTGTCCTCGTTCACCTCCGATGAAGCCATGCTGGACGCCATCCTGGCCGGAGCGAGCGGCTATGTCGTCAAGGACATCAAAGGCATGGAACTGGCCAAGGCCGTCAAAGACGTCGGCGCCGGCCGTTCCCTGCTCGACAACCGCGCCGCCGCGGCGTTGATGGCCAAACTGCGCGGGTCGGCCCAACAGGCCGACCCGTTGTCCGAACTCACCGAACAGGAGCGGGTGCTGCTGAATCTGCTGGGTGAGGGGCTGACGAACAAGCAGATCGCGGCCCGGATGTTCCTGGCCGAAAAGACGGTCAAGAACTACGTATCTCGGCTGTTGGCCAAACTCGGCATGCAACGCCGCACCCAGGCCGCGGTGTTCGTGTCCAAGCTGAACCGGCCTTCCGGTACCGAGGAATAGCCGAAACGCCGTTCAGGACGGGCGCGCGACGATGACAGGTGTCCGCGCGGACTCGGCGACCGCCGTGCTGACCGAACCCAAAAGCATTGTGGCGAAACCACCGCGACCGCGGTTGCCCAGGACCGTCAGTTGAGCCTTCTCGGACTGCTCGAGCAGCTGCCGCGCGGGCCGGTCGGGCACTACGACGCGTCGCACCGTGACGTCGGGATACTGTTCCTGCCACCCGGCGAGCCTCGAGGCGAGGGCCTGCTCGGCTTCGGTTTGCAGGTCGGTCCATTCGACGCCGGGCAGCGCGTCCACCGCGAAGTCGCTCCAGGCGTGGACGGCGATGAGCTGCACGCCGCGGCGCGACGCCTCATCGAAGGCGATGGCCGTGGCCAGTTCGGAGCCCGGCGAACCGTCGATGCCGACGACCACCGGGGCCGTCGCGTGCTCGGCCGTGAGCGGAACCTCGTCGTGAATAACGGCGACGGGGCAGTCGGCATGACGGATGAGACCCGCGCTCACCGAGCCGAGCAGGCGCCGCTTCACGGCACCGAGTCCGCGGCATCCCACCACGATCATGTCGGCTTCTTTGGACAGCTCGATCAGGCTGGGCAGCGCGCCGGCGGTGACGATTTCGGTCTTCACCTCGACCGCGGAGTCGTCGACGGCGCGCTGGGCGATCTTCTCGGCGGCACGCAGGATGGCTTGGCCATCCTTCTCGAACTGCTCGAGCAACTCGGCAGGCACGGGCATTTCGGGCCACAGCTGCACCGGGGGCGGCTGAACCACGTGGACGATGGTCAGCGGGCGTTTACGCATCGCGGCTTCACGCACCGCCCAGTCGACGGCCAGCTTCGACGGAGACGACCCGTCGACGCCGACGACAACACCGCAACGCCTTGTCGGGGCAGCCATTAACACCTCCTACGGTGGCCGCGCCACCTGCTGAACGCTATTCGAAGACCGAACCGTCCAGCCCGGTGACGACCTCGGACAACGGTTGGCGAGGTGTGGCGGGCAGCGGGTCGGCGTTCACCGGGGCCCATCCCACCCGCAACATCATCTGGGGGTAGCCGCTGTCACCAAAGACGTCTTTTCGCACGGCTTCTCGCGTCTCGGGGAACTCCAGCGGCTCGGTGATCGGACAGCTTGAAAGGCCCAACGCCGTCGCTGTCAACAACACCAGGCTGGTGGCCTCACCGGCGCGGAGCCGTGCCAGCCGGGTGTCGTCCTCCGTGCCGAGCGCCAGCACCACCGCGTTGTCGTCGGTGGGATCGACGTCCTCGGGTTGGGCCAGCGCGGGCCCGGCGAACACCCGGCCGGGGATCGGCGACAACGGGTCCGTCGGCGGAATGTTGCGCGCCGGTACCCCGGAAACCGACGCATAGCGCCCGGTCCACGTGGCCAACTCGGTGAGGTAGTCCTGATCGACGGAGTGGCGCCAGGCCGCCTCGGCCACGATGCTCTGCAGCTTCGGCAGCGCCTCCACCCGGCGCAGCATCACTCCCGCACGGGCTGCCCGCGAACCCATCAAGGTGATGTCGGCCGCGGGCACGGGCCACCAGCTGTACAGGCGGCGATCGGTGCGCCTGCGCGGGATCGCGGCGGCCAGCATCACGTCGAGTTCGGTCGGGGTGTGCCGCTGCAGTTCGATGGCGGCAAGATGCGCGGGCTGCAACGAATCCGGCAGCCGGTGCACCTTCGCCTGCCAGCCCAGCGCGGCTAATGCGACCACCACGTGGTGCAGCGTCGCCCCGCAGCTCAGCAGCAGGTCACGGCTGTCGGGGTCGGTATTGGGCAGGTGCCGGTCTAGGTCGGCGTACAGATGCAGCGATTGGTCGCCCACCCGCCAGCGCCATGGTTGCGTGTTGTGAATCGACGGCGCTCTGATGGCCAGCGACAGGGCCGTGTGGATCGTCCGATGATCCGGGAAGCGGGTGTTCATGCCTCCAGCATCGCGGCGTGGGCAAATGGCGGCAAGGGAACAAAGTCACTCTTGACGGGGGACTTCGTTGACCCCCAGATGGGCCAGGCACAGATCGGGCTCGACGAACGGTTCGAGTCTGTCCACCGTGATGGGCGCGTTCCACGCCTCCAACGCCCCCCGCATCAGCCCCAGATGAATCGGGCAGACGACGTCGGAACCGCCGTCGGCGAGTTCGAGGAACGGGCAGTGCCGCAAGCCGACCTGCTGTTCACCGGCGACGGTGCGCAGCTGGGGCGCGAACCCGAGTTCCTCGAGGAACTTCACCAACCAGCGGGCGGACTGCCTGGCGCCCGATGCGCTGCGGTTGTCGTCCGCCATGATCCGGCGGGCCCACGCCCGCCCGGCGCTGACCGCCTTGGCCACCGGGTTGCGCTGACCGGCCAGGCCCAGCACCAGGATCTCGGCGAGCTCCTGATAGCGCCGCGGCCCGCCGGGGTCCATGCGGTGCACGGCACGAAACATCTGCGGTGGGCGCCCCGGGCCGCGCCGCTTCGGCTGGACCCGCTCGGCGCGGCCCTCGGCGACCAGGTTCTCGAGGTGGAACCTGACGGTGTTGGGGTGCACATCCAGCTCGTCGGCGATCTCGACGATGGCCATCGGCTCGTCTTTTGCCCGCAGCATCGCCAGCACATCTTCACGACGACCTTCGGACATGCCTGCGAGTTTATCCAAATCTGCTAGTAACAACACCCGCTCCGGTTCGCGAGAGTGGGGTTACGGCACGTCGCGGGGCCGATTCGGGTGCCCCGAGCCCACGTTCGGCGCCGGGTTCGGCGATTACGGCGCTACCATCCGCGGCGTGGTGGGTGCGATCCCACCAGCTCGCCCTTGCCGGACACGTCGCGGCTGCGGTACACGATGTAGGGCCGGAACAGATAGGCGATCGGCGCGCTGAACACGTGCACCAACCGGGTGAACGGCCACAGGCAGAACAACACCATCGCAATCATCACGTGGATGTGAAACCACAACGGCGCCTGCACCATCAGGTCCCCGCGCGGCTGCAGAATCCAGATCGACCGGAACCACGGCGACACCGATTCGCGGTAGTCATGATCGGCACCAACGGGTGTGGCTCCGATCAGAGTGCACGCCAGCCCGGCGACGATGGCCAGCACCAGGACCGCGTACATCGCCTTGTCGTTGACGGTGGTGGCCAGGAACACCGGCCCGGTGGTGCGGCGCCGGTACACGAGAAGCGCGATGCCGCCGAGGGTGGTGATGCCCGCGATGGCGCCGAGCACCATGGCCTGCACGTGGTAGACGTGGTCGCTCATGATCAGATTGGTCCACGACTCCGGGATCACCAGACCGATGATGTGACCGACGATGACGACCAGGATGCCGAAGTGAAACATCGGGCTGCCGATGCGCAGCAGCCGCGACTCGTACAGCTGTGACGAGCGCGTGGTCCAGCCGAACTTGTCGTACCGGTAACGCCACCATGTGCCCACGGCGACGACGGCCAACGTCACGTACGGCACCACGTCCCAGAAGATCACCCAGCCCGACATGTCAATGAACTCCTTGGGTTGCGCGATCGCCGACACCCGCCCGGCGGGGCGGCACAGTCAGCGTGAACGGTTCCAGCCCAACGGCTTCCGCCGGCGGACCGGCCTCGGCGAGCCGTCGGGCACGCTGGGCCTCCTGCTCGCTGGGCGCCGGAAACGTGTGGCGCACCGCGGCGACGGCGTGTGCGTAGGGCGAGTCGGTGTCGTTGAGCGACGAGTACAGCACGTCGATCGGGACGCGGTGATCCACCAACAGCCGACGCCCTGCCTGCGGGTCGACCGTCGCCGCGAACTCCAGCACCACCGGCAGGTAGTCGGGGGCTTCCCCGGACGGCGGCGGCACCCCGGCCTCGCGGTAGGCGGCGTTGAACGCCAGCATGTGGTGGCCGCGGTTGCGGGTGTCACCGGCGGTCCAGTAGGTCAGATACATCGTCGAAGCGCGCCGCAGATCGAAGGTTTCGACGTACTGCGCGGCCGCGCTCGTCCAGTCGCTGGCACGCAGCGCCTCCGCGGTGCGTGCCAGCAGGGTCGCGGCCGGATCACCGATGTGGGCGATCAGTTCATCGACGGTGCCCAGACGTTCCGAACAGCCGTCGTCGGGATAGCACAACAGCAGCGACGCCGCCTGCCACACCAGGCGGTCGGTCAGTGCCACCGAATTCGATTTGCGGCCGAGAAGCTTCATTTCGAGACCCCCTCGTCGGGGAACAAGCCCGCCGGTACGCCGCGGCCGTCCCAGTTGAGCAGGTTCACCCGGGACTGCCGTTCTGCGTTGGCTGCCATGCCGTCGCTGGTCTGGCGGTGGTGCAGGGCGTGGAATGTCTCGACGGCCACCGGCACCGGGCCGCCGCTGGCCTCGCCGAACGGGCCCGATTCGTACATCCCCGGTCCACCCTCGAACGACAGCGAGCACCCGGCCTCCTCCGGCGGGTGTTGCGCATCGACGGCGTAGGCGGTCGGGATGACATAGCGCTCTTCATATTTCGCCAATGCCAGCAGCCGGTACATCTCGTAGATCTGCTCCTCGGTCATACCGACCGATTCAGGGATGTGCGGCTGGGTTTCGCGGCCGAGGTTGATGTCGCGCATGTAGGAGCGCATCGCGGCCAGCCGGCGCAGGACACCCTCCACGACGTCGGTGTCCCCGGCGGTGAACAGGCCGGCCAGGTACTGCATCGGGATGCGCAACGCGTGCAGGGCGCCGAACAGGTTGCCGAGCTCCTCGCCGTCGTGGCCGTCGCGGGCGATGGCGTCGACCACCGGTGACAGCGGCGGGATGTACCACACCATCGGCATGGTGCGGTACTCCGGATGCAGGGGCAGCGCCACCTGATACTTGTGGATCAGCGCATACACCGGGGAGCGTTGCGCGGCTTCGATCCACTCGTCGGAGATGCCCTCGGCGTGCGCCCCGGCGATCACCTCGGGGTCGTGCGGGTCCAGCAGGATCGACTTCTGCGCCGCGTACAGGTCGGTGTCGCGCTCCACCGTCGCGGCCTCCAGCACCCGGTCGACGTCGTAGAGCACCACGCCCAGGTAACGCAGCCTGCCCACGCAGGTCTCAGAGCACACCGTCGGCAGGCCGACCTCGATGCGCGGGTAGCAGAACGTGCACTTCTCGGCCTTGCCGGTCTTGTGGTTGAAGTACATCTTCTTGTACGGGCAACCGGACACACACATCCGCCAGCCCCGGCAGCGGTCCTGGTCGACGAGCACGATGCCGTCCTCGGTGCGCTTGTACATCGCGCCCGACGGGCACGACGCCACACACGACGGGTTGAGGCAGTGCTCGCAGATGCGGGGCAGGAAGAACATGAACGTCTGCTCGAGTTGGAGCTTCACCTCGTCGCTGACCTGCTTGAGCACCGGGTCGCCGGGCACGATCTCCGGGGAGCCGCCGAGGTCGTCGTCCCAGTTGGCCGACCACGAGATGTCCATCGGCTCACCGCTGATCAGGCTGCGCGGCGGTGCCACCGGCATCTGGTCCGACAGCGGCGCCGACATGAGGTTGTCGTAGTCGTAGGTCCACGGCTCGTAGTAGTCGGAGATGTTCGGCATCTTCGGGTTGGCGAAGATGCGCAGCAGTTTGGACAGCCGGCCGCCGTCGCGCAGCCGCAGCCTGCCCTTGCGGTCGCGGATCCATCCGCCCCGCCACCGTTCCTGGTCTTCGTACTGTCGCGGATAGCCCTGCCCGGGCCGGGTTTCGACGTTGTTGAACCAGACGTACTCGGTGCCGGGCCGGTTGGTCCAGGCCTGTTTACAGGTCACCGAACAGGTATGGCAGCCAATGCATTTGTCCAGGTTCATCACCATGGCCATCTGCGCCATGACCTTCATAGGATGCCTCGCTCTCCACGGTTCGCTCGGCGCATCAGAAGACGACCTCCTGGCTTCGCCGCCGCACGACGGTCACTTCGTCACGCTGATTGCCGGTCGGGCCCAGATAGTTGAACGCGAACGCGTTCTGCGCGTACCCGCCGGCCAGGTGGCTCGGTTTGACGAGCAGCCGGGTCAGCGAATTGTGGATCCCGCCGCGCTTGCCGGTCGTCTCGGTCAGCGGCACGTCGATCGTGCGCTCCTGCACGTGGTAGACGAAGACCACCCCGTCAGGCATCCGGTGGCTGACGATCGCCCGGCACACCAGCACCCCGTTGCGGTTGACGGCTTCCACCCAGTCGTTGTCCGCCACACCGATCTTGGCGGCGTCGCCCGGACTCATCCACATCGTCGGGCCGCCGCGGGACAGCGACAGCATCAGCAGGTTGTCCTGATACTCGGAGTGGATCGACCACTTGGAATGCGGGGTCAGATAGCGCACGGTGAGGCCCACCCCCTCCGACCCGACCCGCGGCTCGTCGAACAACCGGTTCATGTCCAGCGGTGGCCGGTAGATCGGCAACTGCTCACCGAGTTCTTCGAGCCAATCGTGGTCGAGGTAGAAGTGCATGCGACCGGTCAGCGTGTGAAACGGCTTGAGTTCCTCGATGTTGACGCTGAAAGGCGCGTAGCGGCGCCCGCCGGTCTCGCTGCCCGACCACTCCGGGCTGGTGATCACCGGCACCGGACGGGCCTGGGTGTCGGCGAAGGTGATCCGTCGTTCCTCGCTGCCCTCGGCCAGGTGTGCGAGCGGCCGGCCGGTACGTCGTTCCAGGTCTCGGAAGCCCTCGACGGCCAGCCGGCCGTTGGTGGTTCCGGAAAGCGCCAGGATCACCTCGGCCATCCGCTCGGCCGACGTGATCGCCGGGCGGCCCTCGGCCACACCGGAATTCATCACGCCGAACTTCGCGGCGAGCTCGTCGACCTCCTTGTCCGGATGGAACGTGACGCCCTTGGTCGTCATCCCGAGACGGTCCACGAGCGGGCCAAGCGTCAGCCACTTGTCGATGATCGCGGGGTAGTCCCGCTCCACCACCGCCAGCGGGCCCATCGTCTTGCCCGGGACCGGGGTCTGCCCGGTTGTCCGCCAATCATTCTCGGTGCCACCGGGATAGGACATCGCGCCGGGGGTGTCGTGTTGCAGGGCGCTCATCACCACGTCGGTGCGCTTGCCGAGGTGTTTGACCGCCAGCGCGCTGAACGCGCGGGCGATAGCGCCGAACGCCTCGTAGTCGGACCTGGTCTCCCATGGCGGATCGATCGCCGGGCTGAACGCGTGCACGTAGGGGTGCATGTCGGTGCTCGACAGGTCGTGCTTCTCGTACCAGGTGGCCGCGGGCAGCACGACGTCCGAGAGCAGCGTGGTCGACGTCATCCGGAAGTCGATCGACATCAGCAGGTCGAGTTTGCCCTCTGGAATGTCCTCGGTGCAGGCAACCGTCTTGGGGCGCAGGTGATCCGGAGCGGGATCGGCTTGCAGATTCGAGTCGGTGCCGAGCAGGTGCCGCAAAAAGTACTCGTTGCCCTTGCTCGAGGAGCCGAGCAGGTTGGAGCGCCACACGCTGAGCACCCGCGGCCAGTTCGCCGGGTTGTCCGGGTCGGTGACGGCCAGCTTGAGCTCGCCCGAGGCCAGCTGCTGCGCGACGTACCCGCCGATATCCTGCCCGGCCTCGCGCGCGTCGTCGGCCACCTGCAGGCTGGACCGGTCGAACTGTGGATAGAACGGACTCCAGCCCATCGCGGTCGCCGAGGCCAGCACGTCCATCGTGTGCCGGTCGCGGAACCGCCCCCGCGCCGTCGGGCTGGCCAGCGCGTCGGCGCGGTAGCCGTCGTAGCGCCACTGGTCGGTGTGGACGTACCAGAACGACGTGCCCGGCACCTGCCGCGGCGGGCGCGACCAGTCGGTGGCCATCGCCATCGTCGCCCAGCCCGTGACGGGCCGGCACTTCTCCTGTCCGACGTAATGTGCCCAGCCGCCGCCGTTGCGTCCCATCGAGCCGGTCAGCAGCAGCATCGCGAGTACCGCGCGGTAGGTGGCGTCGCCGTGGAACCACTGACAGATTCCGGCGCCCATGATGATCATCGACCGCCCGCCCGACTCCTCGGCGTTGCGGGCGAACTCCTTGGCCACCCGGATCGCCTGCGCCGCAGACACTCCGGTGATCGGCTCCTGCCACGCAGGCGTGTAGGGGTGGTCGGCGTCGTCGTAGCCGGCCGGCCACTCCCCCGGCATTCCCGGGCGCGCCACCCCGTACTGCGCCAGCATCAGGTCGAACACCGTGCACACCAAGTGCTCTCCCACCCGGCGCACCGGCACCCCCCGGGTCAGCGTGCCGCCCTGCCCGTCGATGCTGTCGAAGCGCGGCAGCACCACCTCGGCGACCTCGCCCTGCTGGCCCGGCGCCGGCGCGACGGTCAGCGCGGGCGCCAACTCCCCGAGGTCGAGATTCCACTTGCCCACCCCGTCTTCGCCGTACCGGAAGCCGAGCGAGCCGTGCGGAACGGTGACCGTGTCGGTGGCGCCGTCGAGCAGCGCCGGTTTGAACGCGGCGTTCTCTTGCTCGGCGACGTCTACGCCGAGGTCGGCCGCGGTGAGGTTCTTGCCGGGCACCAGCGCGCCGTCGCGCTGCTCGAGCTTCACCAGGAACGGCAGGTCGGTGTACTGGCGGGCATAGTCGACGAAGAACGGAACCCGGTTGCGCACATAGCATTCCGTGAGGATCACGTGCCCCATCGCCATGGCCAGCGCCCCGTCGGTGCCTGCGGCGCACGGCATCCACTCGTCGGCGAACTTGGTGTTGTCGGCGTAGTCGGGGCTGATCGTCACGACTTTCGTACCGCGGTAACGCACTTCGGCCATCCAGTGCGCATCGGGGGTGCGGGTCACCGGCACGTTGGAGCCCCACATCATCAGATACGACGCGTCCCACCAGTCGCCCGACTCCGGCACGTCGGTCTGGTCACCGAAGACCTGCGGGGAGGCCACCGGGAGATCGGCGTACCAGTCGTAGAACGACGTCATCACGCCGCCGATCAACTCGATGAAGCGCGACCCCGCCGCGAACGACACCATTGACATCGCCGGTATCGGCGAGAATCCGGCGACCCGGTCGGGCCCGTAGCGTTTGATGGTGTGCACGTGGGCGGCGGCGATCATCTCCGCGGCCTCGGCCCAGCCGATCCGGACCAACCCGCCCATCCCGCGTGCGCGCTGATAACGCCGTCGGCGCTCGGGATCGGCCTGGATGTCGGCCCACGCCGCCACCGGATCGCGCAGCCGGGCCTTGGCCTCCCGGTACATCTCGACGAGCACGCCGCGGGCGTAGGGATAGCGCACCCGCGTCGGCGAATACGTGTACCAGGAGAACGCCGCCCCGCGGGGGCATCCCCGCGGTTCGTACTCGGGCCGGTCCGGGCCGACCGAGGGGTAGTCGGTCTCCTGGGTCTCCCAGGTGATGATCCCGTCTTTGACGTAGACCTTCCACGAGCACGAGCCCGTGCAGTTGACGCCGTGGGTGGACCGCACGATCTTGTCGTGGCTCCACCGGTCGCGGTAGAAGACGTCACCCTCACGGCCACCGCGCCGGGTGACGGTGCGCCCGTCCGCGGAGAATTCGCCGGGGGTGAAGAAGCGGCCGCTCCGTTCGAGCAGTTCCTCGATCCGGCCGCCCGTACGCGGCGGTGTGGTCGTCATGGCGTGGACTCCTTGCGGGCAGCCGTGGATTCGTGTGCGTGTAGCCGCAGCGCCGTGTACCCGAACGCCACCAGGGCGGTGGCCACGAGCAGCAGCAGGCCTATCGTGTAGTCGTTGTCGACGGGGTCATAGCTGGCGCCCATCACCAGCGGCGGGAAGTAGCCGCCCAGTCCGCCGGCGGCGGCGACGATGCCGGTGACCGAGCCCACCGATTGAGCGGGCGACCGGAGTGCGACCCACGCGAACACCCCGCCGGTGCCGATGCCGAGGAAGACCGCCAGCGTGATGAACGTCGCCGCCGACCACACGTCCGGCGGCGGTTGGAACACCGCGATGAAGGCCAGCAGGGCGGTGCCCGCGAACGACACGAGCACCACGTACTTCGGCGCGAACCGGTCCGCGAGCACGCCGCCGACGGGTCGAGCCAGCACCGCGGCGAGCGCGAAACCGGCCGTGCGAGCGCCCGCGTCGACGGCCGAGAAGTGATAGATGGTCTTGATGTACGTCGGCAGGTAATTGCTGAACGCGACGAAGCCGCCGAAAACCACCGCATACAAGAACGACATCTCCCACGTGACGCGTAGCTTGGCGGCGGCCATCAACTTCGGCACGACCCTGTCGGTGTTGGGCACGAACGTCGGTGAGTCGTGCATGGCCACCAGGCACAGCACCGCGGTCAACGCCAGCGCCACCGCGACGATGACGTGGGTGGGAAACAGCCCGAACCAGCCGACGAAGCGCGGCGTGAAGAACGCCGACAGCGCGGTGCCGACCATGCCCATCCCGAACACGCCGGTGGCGAAGCCGCGCCGCGACGCCGGATACCAGTTGTTGGCAAAGGGGATGCCGACGGCGAAGATCGTTCCGGCGATACCGAGGAAGAAGCCGCACACCAGCAGGCCCGGATACGAACCGGCCACCCCGGCCGCGCCGACCGCGAGCACCGGGATGATGGACGCCAGCGAGATCGCGATGAACATCACGCGCCCGCCGAACCGGTCGGTCAGCGAGCCGATGACGATCCGGCCCAACGAGCCGACCAGTATCGGTGTCGCCACGAGCATGGACGCCTCGGCGCTGCTCAGCGAGAGGTCACCGGCGTACAGCGTGGACAGCGGGCCGATCATGTTCCAGGCCCAGAAGTTGATGGCGGAGACCCAGGTGGCCAGCGCCAGGTTGACCGCTCGTCGTGCGCCGGCGTCCGGCGTTGTCGCCGTGTTCACGGTTCAAGACAACCATCGAATGTCGAACTCAGTACCGTTTTGGTGAAACCCGCTGTGCCGCCAGGGAATCACCGGGCCGTTGCCCGAGGGCGGAGGGTGGTCACCAGGTGGTAGGCCATCGCGAGGAAGGTGCATCCCCACGCCGCCAGCGCGATCCAGATCTCGACGTCGCCGATCGCCCGCACGATCGGCAGGTGATCGGCCTGCCCGAGGTAGAGCGCCCCGACACCGTACATGCCCAGCGGGAACACGATGCTCCACAATGTCGGGTCGTAGCGCAACGGGATCTTGTGGACGGCGTGTCGCCAGATGCCGCCCGCGATCAGTGGCGGAATCAGCCAGCTGCCGAACGCCCAGAACGTCACCGACGCGCCCGCGATGAGACCGCGGGTGGCGGCAACCATTGGGGCATCGGCCATCTCGACGATCCTGGCACCGGCCAGCACCGTGATGGCGGTGGCGCCCATGGCGACCCAGTAGGGCGGGGTCAGGTCGTCGGGCTCGAACGGGTACATCAGCATCCGCACGATGACCAGCACGGCCACCACCGCGTACAGAAACACCCCCACCGACCAGGAGAAGACCGCGATCAGCGCCAATTCCCGTCGGCCAGAACCGAGTTGGGGTTGCAGCACGGCAGCCAGCACCGCGACGGACTGGCTGGCGACCACCCAGATGAACCACGCGCCGTTCGCGACGTGCAGGGTGGGGCGGAGCCGGTGCCCGAGCACCGCCGTCCACGGCACGACGTAGCCGAGGACCACCCAGGCCACCACCGCGACGACCAGCAGGATGAGCGCCGCCCGGTAGTGGGCGTCGATGGCCAGCCGGGCACCGAGCACGTTGGTGGCCGCGACGAAGGTGAACATGCCGAATCCCCGGCGCGGGTCGGCCAGGTCGGCGGCGAAGTCCGCGCCGAAGGCGGCGATCCGCACCGCACTCAACGCGACGAGAACGCCGTAGGCGATACAGGTGAGCCACAACAGCGCCACCGAAACCGTGTCCGCGTGGTGGTACTGCATCGCGATCGACACGATGCCGGTGGCCATCACCAGGGCGAAGTACCCGGGATGCAGGGTTCGTACGGCCTTGTGCAGCCCCGATTCCTGGGGTGTCGGCACCGCGGTCCGTTTCGACATTTCCCGCCGACTCTAGCCACCCTCCACCAGCGCGGTGGCGAGAAGCACCACGCCCAGCGAGCCGATCAGCGAGGCGATCGACGCGGTTCTGGCCGCGCTCGGTCGTCGGCGCGCCTGCGCCATACCGTGCAGGGACGCCGCGACCATCACCGCGGCGAACAACAGCACCTTCACGATGAGCACCCGGCCGTATCCGGGTTCGGCCAGCGAGGCCCAGGTGACGCCGTGGCGGACGGCCAGCAGGATCCCGGTGGTGATCTGCACCGGCAGGAACATCGCGAACGTGATGAGCGCGAACCGCCGTCCGACGTTGCGCAGCACCTGCGCCCGGTCGGGCACGCTGAGCAGCCGGTGGGCGGGCGGCAGCACGATCAGGGTGACCGTCAGCTGGCCACCCACCCACACGATGGCGCCGACGACATGAAGAAACCGCACCACGGTCCAGATGTCGATCATGGCCGGTCCGTCACCTCGATGACACCGTGCGCGCCGCCCTCGGCGTGGCGCATGTCGTGATCGACGAACGGGTAGTGGCCGGCCTCGGGGAAGCTCAGCTCGATGAAGCCGCCTTGGGCGGGCGCCAGATCCAGCACCTGCGCGCCGCCGGAGCGGGCGTCGGGACGGAGCGCCCAGGCGCCTTCGCGGTAGACGGTGTCGAACTGGCCGCCGACGACGTGGAACGCGGTGCTGTCGCCCGGCCCGGCATTGACCACCCAGATCCGGACCCGCTCGCCGGTGTGCGCCCGCAGCGGCGCGTGGTCGTACTGAGCCGCCATGCCGTTGAACATCCAGCCGTCGGGTCGGTCGGCGTTGATCTTGTCGACCTGTTCCTGTCCGCCCGGCTCGCCGAGATAGAGCTGGGCGGACACCAGCGCGTACTCCCGATCCACCTCGGGCAGCCCGGGCGGGTCGATGATCACCGCGCCGTACATGCCGTTGGCGATGTGCTGCGACATCGGCATCGTGCTGCAGTGATACAGCCATGCGCCGGCACGGTGCGCGGTGAACCGGTAGACGAGCCGCTCACCCGGATCGATGGTGCGCATCGGTTCGTCGGGTGCCAGGGCGCCGGCATGAAAGTCGATGCCGTGGCCCATCTCGGTGTCGTTGATCAACGTGATCTCGAACCGGTCGCCCACCCGGCCGCGAAGCGTGGGCCCGGGCGCAGAGCCGGCGAACGTCCACCGGTGCTCGCGGCGCCCCGGCGCGACCTCCAGTTCCCTGTCGACGGCGCGCAGTTCGACGCGGTGCACACCGCCCTCCGCGGGTGCCAGCGTCGCGTCGCGCGCCACCCATCCCGGCGACGGGTCGGCCGCCAGATCCAGCCGGTCGGGCACGCCGACCGCGTCCTGGGCCGTGTCATGGTCCGCGGCGTGGCGGTGTGCACCCTGGACCCGGATCGACATGGTCATCCCCGCGGCGCGGTGACCCGCCACCGCGCACCACGCCTCGCGATCGGTGTAGACCGGCCCGACGTCCAGGAGCGCGGTCTGCCCGCGGCGCAGGCGGGGGGTGCGTTCACCGCTGTCGAGCTGCAGGTCGTGCACCATCGCCTCACGGTTGGTCACCCGCAGCACCAACCGGGTGCCCTCGGGCACCTCGACGACGTCCGGGCGCACCCGCATCTCGTCGAGCTCGACGTCGACGGTGAGCACCTCGCCGGACTCCGGCGCAGGGGCGGTGGCCTGCTGCCCGGTCTGCTGCCCGGTGCCGGCCGCCACCGCGGCGAGCACGACGGCGACCACACCGATGAGGACACCCAACGCGGTGCCGGGAATTCGCAACACAAGATCAGATAACGCAGCGGGCGTCATGCCCGGTAGGGACATTGGTCCCCTTCCGCGACGACTGCAGCCCCTAGCGCGTCACCGCCTGCTGGGCCATGCTCGCAGCGAGCAGGAGGAGATGATTTCCCGTGCGGTCGCGATTCGCCGTGATGTCGGTTGCCCTGCTGGTCACAGGAATGGTCGCGGCGTGCGCCGACGGCACCGGCGACAGCGCCGAGCGCACCGAACCGGGTCCGGTGACCGGCGCCGTGTGGGTCGCCAACGAGGGTGCGGACAGCCTCAGCGTCGTCGATGCGGCCACCGACGCCGTCGTCAGCACGCTCGAAGGCATCCAGTCGCCGCACAACGTCCAGTTGGGTTCCGATGGCGACATCGCCTACGCGGTGAGCGGCAGCACCAACAGGGTCGTCGCCATCGACACCGCCACGTACGCGGTCCACGCGTTCGCCGACACCGGGCCGGGCCCCGCGCATGTGATCGAGGCGCCCAACGGCAAGGTGTATGTCACCAACGCCGCAGACGGCACGGTATCGGTCTATCAGGCCGCGGCGTTGACGCCGGTCACCACTATTGACCTCGGCGGCATGCCGCACGGGCTGCGGGCGGCGGCAGACGGTTCGGTGATCGTGGTGGCCAACACCATGGCAGGCAGGCTCGATCTGATCGATCCGGCGACCGACGCGCTGCGGGGGTCCGTGCCGGTGGGCACCGAACCGCTACAGGTCGCGGTCACCGCCGACGGCAAGTACGCCTACAGCAGTGTCAGCGAGCCCCCGACGGTGGTCAAGGTCGACCTCGCGACGCAAAAGGTCGTGGGCAGCACCGACGTTCCCAGCCCGCCGGTGCAGCTGTATCTGACGCCGGACGAGGGCTTGGTGGTGAGCGCCAACCAGGGAACCGCCGAAGCGCCCGGCCGTACCGTGTCGGTGATCGACACCGAGGCGATGACGCCGCGGGGCACGGTCGACGCGGGATCCGGGCCGCACGGCGTGGTGATCGACGACTCGGCGACGCGGGCGTGGGTGACCAACACCTTTGATGACACGGTGTCGGCGATCGACCTGGATGAGCTGTCGGTGCCGGCCACCATCGCGGTCGGCCATGAACCCAACGGGATCAGCTATTCGCCCCGACCGCCCGCCGCGGACGCCCCCGTCACCACGACGTTGAATCTGCCCGCGCCGGAACACCAGTCAGCACACGGGCACGGCCACTAGGTCAACGTCAACGCTCGCCGCGCGTATGCGCGCACGTCGGCATCGCTGTCGTCCAACGCCTGGCCGAGCGCGTCGCGCGCGGCCGGTTCTGAGGCCGCCCAGCGCGTCAAGCTCAGCACGGCGGCCTTGCGCACATCGAGGTGCCGGTCGGCCAGTGCCCGCGACAGCGCGGGCACGGCGACCGTGGGCGACGCACCCGCAAGCGCCTTGGCCGCGCCCTCCCGCACCTGCCAGGCGGGCTCCTCCAGCGCGAGTCGCACTTCGGGGACATCGCCGTCGCCGCATCCGATGGCTCCCAACGCCGCCAGCGCAGCCGCCCGGACCAGCGGGTCGGCGTCGGCGAGAAGCGCACGAACGGTGTCGGCGCCGGCGCGCAGGGTCGCCAGGCCCTTTGCGACCGCAATGCGGACCTCACGGTTGTCATCGAGGGCGGCGGCGCTCACACCGTCCACATCGTCGACGGATACCACAGCGCGTACCGCTTCGATGCGGACCCGGTGATCGGTGTCATGAAGCGCCTGCCGGTACTGGCCGGGCTCGCCAGCCCTGCAGGACGCGAGCACATGCACCGCTGCCGCGCGCACGACAGCATCGGGCGAATGCAGGTGCTTGGCAAGGTTTTCCGGATCAGGAAGGACCTCGACGAGCTCACGCACCCCGGCGGCCGCCTCCCGTCGCACCTCGGGGTCGTCGTCGCCGAGCGCGGTCAGCAGAGCCGACCCGTAACCCTCGGGCAGATGCTCGGTCAGGGTGCGCACGGCCGTTCGCCGGACGTCGCGATCCGGGTCGGTCAAGAAGTCGAGCAGGTCCCTCAGCATCGGAGACTCCAACGCCAGCACCGCGGCGATCCGCGGCGACGGCGGCGGCCCCGACGGTGCACGCACCCTGGTGGTGGTCGCGGCGGGCGCGCGCCCCACAGCGGAAAGCGGCTGCTGCACGGCTGCCGCGGCCGCGTCCGACGGAAGGTGCTCGAACTCGGGCACCGGGACGAAATACGGCGCTACCGGCCGCTTCAGAAACGCCATCGTGCCGTCGGCCGCCTTGTGCAGGTTGAGGTGGTAGCGCCAGTTCTGGTCGTCGCGCTCGGGAAGATCCGCCCGGTCGTGATAGAGCCCCCACCTCGACTCGGTGCGGGTCAGTGACGAACGGGCGGCCATCTCGGCGCAGTCCCTGATGAACGACACCTCGACTGCGCGCATCAGCTCGTGTGGTGTCCGCGCGCCCATCTCCGCGATCTCGGAGCGCATCCTCTCGAACGTCGCGACGGCGATCGACAACTTCGACGCCGTCTTCGGCGGTGCCACATAATCGTTGACGAAGCGGCGCAGCTTGTATTCGACCTGGGGCTGCGGCGGGCCGTCGGGATGGCGCAGCGGACGGTAGATGAGCTCGTGGGCCTCGTTGAGCTGATCGCGCGGCAGGGTCCGCGGTGCGGTCACACCGGGCAGCGTCGACGCCGCGTGCGCGCCGGCGAGATCGCCGTAGACGAACGCGCCGATCATGTAGTTGTGCGGCACGCAGGCCAGGTCACCGGCCGCGTAAAGTCCCGGCACGGTGGTGCGGGCGTGTTCGTCGACCCAAACCCCGGAGGCCGAATGCCCGCTGCACAGCCCGATCTCGGAGATGTGCATCTCCACGTCGTGGGTGCGATAGTCGTGTCCGCGGTTGGCGTGAAACGTCCCGCGAGTGGGCCGTTCGGTGGTGTGCAGGATGTTCTCCAATGCCGTCACCGTCTCGTCGGGCAGGTGCGAGACCTTCAGATAGATTGGCCCGCGGGCGGATTCGATCTCCCGCTTCACCTCGGCCATCATCTGGCCCGACCAGTAGTCTGAGTCGACGAACCGCTCCCCCAACGCGTTCACTTGGTAGCCGCCGAACGGGTTGGCCACGTACGCGCAAGCAGGCCCGTTGTAGTCCTTGATCAACGGGTTCACCTGGAAGCACTCGATGCCGGACAGTTCGGCGCCGGCGTAATAGGCCATCGAGTATCCGTCGCCGGCGTTGGTCGGGTTCTCGTACGTGCCGTACAGATAGCCCGAGGCGGGCAGGCCCAGTCGCCCGCACGCTCCGGTGGCCAGGATCACCGCCTTGGCCGCGACGGCGACGAATTCCCCGGTGCGAGTGTTGAACGCGGCGGCGCCGACGGCCCTCCCGGTGTCGGCGGTGAGCACCCGCACCGGCATCAACCGGTTCTCGATGCGGATCCTCTCACGCATCGAGCGTTGCCGCAGCACGCGGTAGAGGGCCTTCTTGACGTCCTTGCCCTCCGGCATCGGCAGCACGTACGAACCCGACCGGTGGACCCGGCGCACGGCGTATTCGCCGTGCTCGTCCTTCTCGAACTTGACCCCGTAGCGTTCCAGCCGCTGCACCATCGCGAAACCACGCGTCGCGGTCTGATACACGGTGCGCTGATTGACGATTCCGTCGTTGGCGCGGGTGATCTCGGCTACGTAGTCCTCGGGGGTGGCTTTGCCGGGGATGACGGCGTTGTTCACTCCGTCCATTCCCATCGCCAACGCACCGGAATGCCGCACGTGCGCCTTTTCCAGCAGTAACACCTGCGCGCCGTGCTCGGCGGCGGTGAGCGCAGCCATGGTGCCCGCGGTGCCGCCGCCGATCACCAGCACGTCGCAGTCGAGCCGGATGGTGTCATCGAGGGAAGGTATCTGCATCATGAGTTGTTCAGGGCTGCAATGATTTCTGTGCGTAAAGCACCGCGGTCCACGGTCGTGGAGCGCGGCTCGGCCACCTCGAGCAGAGCGCGCAACGGCTGGCCGACCCGACCGAGCACCGCCACCCGGTCGCCGAGGATCAACGCCTCGTCGACGTCGTGGGTGACGAACACGATGGTCGTCGGGTGGGCGCACCAGGTGTCGATCAGCAGGCGCTGCATGGCGGCCCGCGTCTGGGTGTCCAACGCGGCGAACGGTTCGTCCATCATCACCGCGCGCGGCGCGCCGGCAAGCCCCCGCGCCAGCTGCACCCGTTGGCGCATTCCGCCCGACAGGCTCTTGGGCAGGTAGTCCGCGTATCCACTCAGCCCGACCTCGTCGATCCAGCGTTCGGCGCGCTCACGTCGGCCTCCACGGGGTGTCCCGCGCAGTGCGAGCGCCAATTCGATGTTGGATCGCACCGATCGCCACGGCAACAGCGCGCTGTCCTGGAACACCATTCCGCGGTCGCGCGAGGTGGTGGTGACCTCGGCCCCGTCGGCGAGCACCCGGCCGGCGGCGGGTGCCAGCAGACCGGCCAGGGCACGCAGCACGGTGGACTTGCCGCACCCGGACGGCCCGGTCAGCACCAGGATTTCGCCCGGCTGGACGGTCAGGCGTAAGCCGTCGACGACCGGCACACCGGTGTAGGACAACCGCACGTCGTCGAGTTCGAGCCGCATACCTTGCACCGAAGTGGGCGCTGCCGTGGCGGTCATCGCCCGTTCTCCTCGCCGCGCGGCAACCAGCGGGTAGCGCGTCGCCCGATGAGTTCGACCGCGGCCGCGGTGGCGAAACCGAGCACGCCGATCGTGATGATGCCGACGAACACGTCGGCGTAGTTCAGCACGGTGTACGCCTGCCAGGTGCGGTACCCGACACCGAGCTGGCCCGAGATCATCTCCGCCGAGATCACACAGATCCAGGCCACTCCCATGCCGACCGAGAGCCCGCCGAAGAGCCCCGGCAGGATGCCCGGCAACACCACGCGGCCCAACACGTCCCACCGGTTTCCGCCCAGTGTGCGCACCGAGTCCTCCCATATCGTCGGCAACGCGCGAACGGCGTGGCGGGTGCTGACCATGATCGGGAAATATGCCGCCAGGAACGTGATGAACACGATCCCGGCTTCATCGGTGGGAAACAACAGGATGGCCACCGGAACCATCGCGATCGCCGGGATCGGGCGCGCCAGTTCGGTCAACGGGCCGAACACATCGGAGAACACCTTGGAGCGGCCCAGCATGATGCCGGTGACGACACCGACGGCCGCTGCCAGTCCGAACCCGGTCAGGATGCGGATCAGTGACTGCCCGAGGTCCAGCCAGTACTCCTGGCCGCCGATGCGGTTCACCAACGTCGCGGCGACTTCGGTGACGGTGGGCAGGGTGTCGAAGCGCAGAAACAACCGAATGTCGTTGGCTGTCAACAGCTGCCATAACCCGACGGCGGCCAGCACCGAGGTCAGCCGGATCCCCCTGCGGCGCCATTGCGTTGCTCTGCCTTCCCGGCGGACCGTCGGCAGGTCCGATGCCGGCGCCTCGACAACGGTGCCCGGCCGGTCAGGAACCAGTTGCGCGCTGGTTGCGTCGGCAGTTGTCACGCCGCGCCCTCCAGTGCCCGCTGGTAGTCGACGGCGGCCGTACCCGGATGGGCGTCGATGAACCGCTGGGCGCCCGCCGGGGTGGCGAAGGGCAGGAAGGTCTGGCCGTCACGCACCCAGATGGCCTTGTCCGCGAACCACCGGGTGCCGAACTCGGTGTCGGCGACGTAGGCCGCGCGCACGGTCGCACCGCGTGCGGTGGCCTCGCGGACCGCCTTCAGAAGGCAGGTCGGGTTGGCGGCCGGCTGGGTGGTGTCGGCACCGTCCAGCCACAACTCGCCGGCCTGGGCCGGGTCGGCCACCGGGGCGTCGCAGACCGGGTCGGCGCCGCTGATCACCGACGGGTTCGCGGTCGATGACACCGCCAGGTCGTAGTCGCGGCCGCGCTCCTGGAACGCGTTGCGAAGCGGCGCGTCCTCGACGAAGCCTGCGACGTCGAGCTCGGCGAAGTCGCCGATCGACTTGAGATAGGGCACATCGCCTTCGAGCGCTTCCACCAGCGACGGCTTGAGCGTGGTGTCGAACGATGTGCCGCCGGGGCCGTTGTAGAGGTACACCACCTCCTGCGGCAGGCCGCTGGCCTCGGCGACGATGCGCGCGGCCGCCAACGGTTCGGAGTTCAGGTAGTCCGTGGCGTCCAGTTGGGCTTGCAGAAACGCGTCGAGCACCTCGGGATGCTCGGCGGCGTACGCCCGGCGGACCACCACTCCGTGCAACGTCGGGTAGTTCAGTTCTGCCCCGTCGTACAGCAGCTTCGCCTTGTCCTGGTACACCAGCAGTCCGGGCCACGCGACGAACTGGGAAAGGGCCTGTACCTGGCCGGATTCCAGCGCGGACGCACCAACCTGGGGCTGCTGATTGAGCACCTCGACACCGGTGTTCGGGTCGATGCCCGCCTGCGAGAGCGCCCGTACCAGCGTTCCGTGGCCGGCCGAGCCGACGCTGGCTGAGATCTTCTGCCCGTCGAGGTCGGCCAGCGTCTGCGCCGGCGAACCAGGGGCCACCACAACCATGTTCAACGCACCCTTGGGGTGATACCCGGTGACCGCCACGATCTCGGTTCGGGCGCGTTCGTTGGACTGGGTCCGAGAGCCGTTGATGAGCATCGGGTAGTCGCCCATCGAACCGATGTCGATCTTCCCGGCCACCATCTGCGCGGTGATGGGCGCCCCGGTGTCGTAATCCTGCCATGTCACCTTGTACCGGGTCCCGGTGCGTGAGGTGATATCGGCGAGCCGCCGTTCCAGATAGCCCTGCGCACGCAGCAGAGTGCCTGCGGTGACGGTGTTGATGGTCTTGGATTGGTAGCCGATGACGACGTCGACGACGTCGCCTGACGAGCTCGATCCGGCGTCGAGCGAGCAACTCGATGCAACCAAGGTGAGCCCGGCGGCCAGCGCCGCGAGGCGCAGAGACGGTCTGGTCATGTGAATGTCCTCAACGAATCAGGTACGGCATGTTGACGGTGACGGCGCCGGTGGGACAGCGGGCTGCGCACGGCCCGCAGTACCAACACTCGTCGACATGCATGTACGCCTTCCCGTTGTCGGGGTTGATCGCCAGGGAGTCCAGCGGGCAGATGTCCACGCACAGGGTGCAGCCGGTGATGCACAAAGATTCGTCGATCGTCACCGGCACATCGGCACGTTGGTTGACCAGCGTCATGGGATGCTCCTGATAAGGCTGCCGCGCATGGTGATTCGGTCACCGCGCATGCGGATGTATTCGAGGTCGACGGGCCGGCCGTCGTCGAGGCTGGTGAGTCGTTCCAACATGAGCAGTGCCGCACCGGTGGGCACCTGAAGTGTCGCCGCCGAATGCGGATCTGCCGAAACAGCTTCCAGCGCCAGGGTGGCCGAACCCAGACGCTGACCGGAGACCTGTTCGATGAGCGAGAACACGTCGTTGTGCTCCAGCGGATGCCGCAACACTTCGGCGCCGATGTCGGGGGCCAGATAGGTCTGATCCAGCGACAGCGGCAGATCGCTCACGTAGCGCAGTCGTTCGACGAACACGACGCTCTCTCCAGGCTGCAATCGCAGACGGCGGGCCACCGCAGGCGGTGCGGCCAGGTGTGCGACCGTGCGAACCTGGTTGTGGACTTCGCCGTAATCCTTGAACGTCTCCTGCAGCCCGACGAGCCGGTCGAGTCCGTGGTCATACTTGCGGACCGCGACATGGGTGCCCACTTTGGGTCCACGCTCGATCAGCCCCTCGTTCTTGAGCGTGGCCAGCGCCTCACGAATCGTGTTGCGGGACACGAAGAACTCCGCGGCCAGATCTTGTTCGCCGGGCAGTCCTCCTGCGTAACCGCCCGCGTGGATCTGGTGTCGCAGAACGTCGGCGACCTGGCGGGCCCGGTCCGCGCGAGGCCGCCGGATCGGCGTCGGCTCGGATTGGGGCATGCGGACACGGTAAGTGCACTGGTGACCGTCTCGCAGCGCGCGCAGGTGCCGGTCGGGCTAGGTTAACTCATTGCGCCGCTGCGATTTCGCCGCGACCAGGTCAAAGGTGCGGCATCGAGCCGCATTACGCCACCTACGGTGGCCCGAGATTTAACAATCGCGGTGAGCGAAATCCCCGCGCGGACCCGTGACGAGCGGGCGGCCCGCTACTCCGCGTCGCCGTCCCCGTCGCCGTCGCTGTTGTCGCGCACGGCCTGCGCGGCGGCGCGGATCTGCGGGGTCACGAGCATCACCTGGCCCAGCACGCCGTTGATGAAACCCGGTGAGTCGTCGGTGGATAGCCGCTTGGCGAGTTCGACGGCCTCGTCGACGGCCACCGGTTCGGGAACGTCGTCGGCGTGCAGCAGTTCCCACACGGCCACCCGCAGGATCGCGCGGTCCACGGCGGGTAGCCGGTCCAGCGTCCAGCCCTGTAGATGCGCCGAGATCAAATCGTCGATGTGTGCGGCGTGCTCGGTGACTCCGTACGCCACCTTCACCGTGTACGGGTTGAGTGGCGCGACATCGGATTGTTTGTCTGCCAGGGCATTTCGCGCATCGGCCGCCTCGGCAGGGGTGATCTTTCTGGCTTCGGCCTCGAACAGCAGGTCTACGGCGCGTTTGCGGGCCTGATGGCGGCCACGGTCGGGCCGACGATCAGGCATTCACCCTTCCTAGGTAACTGCCGTCGCGGGTATCGATCTTGAGCTTGTCGCCGGTGTTGATGAACAACGGCACCTGGATCTCGGCGCCGGTTTCGACGGTGGCCGGCTTGGTGCCCGCGCTGGAGCGATCGCCCTGCAGCCCGGGCTCGGTGTGGGTGACCTCGAGTTCCACCGTGACCGGCAGCTCGAGGTACAGCGCCGTGCCATCGTGGAAGGCGATCTGCACCGGCATGCTCTCCAGCAGGAACTCGGCGGCGTCGCCGACCATCGACTCGGGCAGCGGGTGCTGCTCGTAGTCCTCGGCGTCCATGAACACGAAATCGGTGCCGTCGCGGTAGAGGTAGGTCGCATCGCGCCGGTCCACCGTGGCGGTTTCGACCTTCACCCCCGCGTTGTAGGTCTTGTCGACCGTCTTGCCCGACACCACGTTCTTCAGCTTGGTCCGCACGAACGCCGGGCCCTTGCCGGGTTTGACGTGCTGGAACTCGACGATCTGCCACAGTTGGCCGTCGATCACCAGCACGAGGCCGTTCTTGAAGTCTGCAGTCGTTGCCACGGTCGGTTGTTCTCCTGTCAGAGGATCGCCAGTTCCTTGGGGAACCGGGTGAGCAAGTCGGGTGTGCCCGATTCGCCAACGACCAGCGTGTCCTCGATGCGGACGCCACCACGGTCGGGCAGATAGACACCGGGCTCCACGGTTACCACAGAGCCAGCAAGCAGTGTACCGGCGGACGCGGCACCGATTCCGGGCGCTTCGTGGATCTGCAGCCCCACCCCGTGGCCGAGGCCGTGACCGAAGTTGTCCGCATGGCCGGCGTCGGCGATGACCTGCCGTGCCGCGGCGTCGACGTCGCGCAACGGGGTGCCGGGGACCAGCGCCTCGCGCCCGGCGCGCTGCGCCGCGGCGACCAGCGCGTAGATGTCGCGCTGCCACTGCGCGACCGGCGCCAGCACAAAGGTGCGCGTCATGTCGGAGTGGTAGCCGCTGACCAGGGCGCCGAAGTCGATCTTGACGAAGTCGCCGGCGGCCAGCACCGCGTCGGTGGGCCGGTGATGCGGGATCGCCGAGTTCGGGCCGGCGGCCACGATGGTCTCGAACGACGGGCCGTCGGCGCCGTGATCGAGCATCAGCGCCTCCAGCTCGCGGCGCACCTCCTTTTCCGTGCGCCCCGGCCGCAGCCCGCCGCGCTCGACGAGCTCGGCCAGCGCGGCGTCGGCCGCCTCGCAGGCCAGCCGCAGCACCGCGACCTCGCCGGCGTCCTTGACCTCGCGCAGCGCCTCCACCGTGCCCGCGGCGCGCACCAGCTCGACGTTCTCACCTGCCGCTTTGGCCAGCGCGGTGTGCCCGTCGACCGTCACCACGTGGCTTTCGAAACCCAGCCGTCGCACCCCGTCCGCGGCGGCCCGCCCCGCCAGGTGCGGCGCGCAGGCCCGCTCGATGACGATTTCGGCGTCGGGGACCTGCGCGGCCGCCTGGGTGCGGTAGCGCCCGTCGGTGGCCAGCACCGGTGTGTCGTCGTCGGCCCGGACCAGCAGCGCCGCGTTGGATCCGGTGAACCCGCTCAGGTAGCGCACGTTGACCAGACTCGAAACCAGCATGGCGTCGAGATCGGCGGCGGCAAGCCGCTCGCGCAACCGCGCCCTGCGCTGTGAAATAGTCACAGCAGATGAAGCTACTCGCTAAGGTGAGGCCCCATGAGTAAGTGGTTGCTGCGCGGACTGGTGTTCGCGACCCTGATGGTGATCGTGCGATTGCTGCAGGGAGCGATGATCAACGCGTGGGAAACCAAGGCGGGTCTGATCAGCGTCGTGCTGGTCGTGGCGTTCGCGATCACCGTGTTCGTCTGGGGTGTGATCGACGGCCGCGCCGACGCCAGGGCCAACCCCGACCCGGACCGCCGCGGCGACCTGGCGATGACGTGGCTGCTGGCCGGGCTGTTCGCCGGTGTGGTCAGCGGGCTGGTGGCCTGGTTCATCTCGCTGTTCTACACGACGCTCTATGTCGAGGCGCTGATCAACGAGGTCACCACGTTCGCGGCGTTCACCGCGCTGCTGGTGTTCCTGATGGCCATCGCCGGTGTTGCGCTGGGCCGCTGGCTCATCGACCGCAAGGCCGACCAGACGCCGCACCTGCACCACGGCGACGACGACCGCGCGGACACCGACGTGTTCGCCGCCGTCGGCCACCCCGGCGCCCAGGAGACCTCCGAGATCCCGACCACCGAAGAACGTCGCCAGGACCAACCCTGATCGGGGCCTGACCACCAGCAGCTGTGAACCCGGACGAGTTCTGCACGTCCGACCGGTGGAGTGTGCTGTCCTCGGCGGCATCCAACTCCCAGCTCGCCGGTGTGCTCGGCGGCTTCCTGATCACCGCGATCGCCCTGCTGTTCGACAAGAACAGCCGCGAAGCGGTGCACACGCTGGCGTTGTTCTCCTCCGCGGTCCTGGTGTTGATGCTCGACAGCTTCCTGTTCAGCCTGATCACCGGAACCCAGGTGCCCGACGGCGAGCGACGGGCCACGTGCGCGATCGCCTGGACCCAGGGTGCGGTGTCGACGGGGATGCTGGCCGCCGGCGCGACGGCGCTTTTCGGCGGGCTGGGCTGGATGCTGGCCAGCCATGCCGTCAACAAGGTCGCCGACCAGGATTCCGACGACATCCGCGCGTACTGCTTCATGGCGGGGCTGGGCGGGTGGCTGACGTTCGCGGCCGCGATGACCGCGACGTTGATCGTCTCGGAAACCTCGATCGACTATCTGCGGTTCATGTACGGGCACCGGCCCGCGCTGTGGATCGAAGGCATCGTCATCGTCACCTGCGCGGCGTTCATCGTCACCGATTTCCTGCTGGTTTCCCTGCGCACCCGGGCGTTGCGAAAGTCGTTGTCCAACGTCGCTGAGCCCACGCTGCTGGAGTTGCGGTCGATCAAATTCGCGACGGCGGGAATCGTTGTGCTGGCGATCGGCGGGTCGTGGCTGGCGGTGAGCCTGGCGCGCGTCCCCGACGTCTGGCTCACGGCGCCGAACCTGGTGATCGTCGGGTTCGTGCTGGTGCTCACGTTTATTCTGCCGACGATCATCTCGACCGCGATCTGCTACTCGGTGCCCTCCACCGACGAACGGCCTTCTGCGCCGAGGCTGGCCAGGTACCGCAAGGCGAGCAGGTAGCCGTGCACACCCAACCCGACGATGACGCCGGTCGCCACCGCGCTGAGGTAGGAGTGATGCCGAAACTCTTCGCGCTTGTGGACATTGGAGATGTGCACCTCGATCAGCGGTGCGCGTAGCTCAGCGCAGGCATCGCGCAGCGCGATCGAGGTGTGTGTCAGCGCACCGGCGTTGAGGATCACGGGGTCCCCGGCGTCAGCGGCAGCGTGGACGAAGCGCAGCAGCTCGGCCTCGCTGTCGCTTTGCCGCACAACGGCTTTCAGACCCAGCTCCTCGGCTTGGCGTTCGACCAGCAACACCAGGTCCTCGTAGCTGACCGAGCCGTACACCTCGGGCTCGCGGCGGCCCAGCCTGCCGAGGTTGGGCCCGTTGAGGACCAAAACGGTGGTCATGGGCGCGCTCCTTCCGCGATCTCGGCGTAGGCCGCCGCCAGCAGTGCCGGATCCGGGCCCTCCAAACGCCCCGGCTTACCGAGCCCGTCGAGCACGACGAACCGCAGCACGCCCGCACGGGTCTTCTTGTCGCCGGCCATGTACTCCAGCAGCTGCGGCAGCGCGTCGGCGTCGTAGCGCACCGGCAGCCCCAACGCGCTCAGAATCGACCGGTGCCGCGCGGCGGTGTCGTCGTCGAGACGCCCGGCGAGCCGGCCCAGTTCGGCGGCGAACACCAGCCCCACCGACACCGCGGCGCCGTGGCGCCACTGATAACGCTCCCGGCGTTCGATGGCGTGGGCCAGCGTGTGGCCGTAGTTGAGGATCTCGCGAAGTTGCGACTCCTTCTCGTCGGCGGCCACCACCTCGGCCTTGACGGCGATAGCCCGCCGGATCAACTCCGCGAGCATCTCGCTCTTCGGATCCAGCGCCGCCTCGGGGTCGGCCTCGATCATGTCGAGGATCACCGGGTCGGCGATGAACCCGGCCTTGACGATCTCGGCCATGCCCGCGACCAACTCGTTGCGCGGCAACGTTTCCAGCGTCGCCAGGTCGACGAGGACGGCGGCGGGCTGATGGAAAGCGCCCACCAGGTTCTTGCCGGCGTCGGTGTTGATGCCGGTCTTGCCGCCGACCGCGGCGTCGACCATGGCCAGCAGGGTGGTCGGGACGTGCACGATGTCGATGCCGCGCAGCCAGGTGGCCGCGGCGAACCCGGCGACGTCGGTGGCCGCTCCCCCGCCCAGGCTGATGATCGCATCCTTGCGGCCGACCCCGATGCGGCCCAGCACTTCCCAGATGAACCCGACGACCGGAAGATCCTTGCCCTTTTCGGCGTCGGGAATCTCGATCCGGTGCGCGTCGATTCCATTGTCGGCCAGCGTTATTCGGATAGCTTCTGCGGTTCGCGCCAGCGCCGGCTGGTGCAGGATGGCGACTCTGTGCCTCCCCTGCATCCGCTGTTCGAGCTCGGTGAGCAGACCGGTGCCGATGATCACCGGATACGGCGGATCGACGTGTACTTCTACGGTGACGGGTTCAGTCACGGTGGTGGGCCTTCTGGTTGCGAGCGGCGAGCGCGGCGGGCGACGGCGGCGCCTCGGTGCTCAGTTCTGCCGTCAACGAGGAGGGTCCGCGCCGCCACGGCGGCCGGCGCCGACGGCGTGGCGGTTCGGGGGCACCGGGGTTCTCCAACTGGTTCACGATGTGGCGCACGACGGCGCCGGGGTTGCGCCGATTGGTGTTGACCCGCATGGTGGCAACCCGTCGGTACAACGGAACACGTTGGGACATCAACGCTTTGAACTTCTCGGCGCGGTCGCCGCCGGCCAGCAGCGGGCGCACGGTGCTGCCGCCGGTGCGGCGCACCCCCTCTGCGGCGCTGATCTCCAGGTAGATGACGGTGTGCCCCTTCAGCGCGTCGCGCACCCCCTCGGTGGTGACCGCGCCACCGCCGAGTGACAGCACCCCGTCGTGGGACCGCAACGCGTCGCGGATGACCTCTTCCTCGATGCGGCGGAATTCCTGCTCGCCGTCGGCGGCGAAGATCTCGGCGATGGTGCGGCCGGTCTTCTCCTCGATCGCGGCGTCGGTGTCGATCAGCGTGAGATCCAGCGCCTTGGCGAGGCGGCGCCCGATGGTCGACTTACCCGACCCGGGCAGGCCCACCAGTACCGCTTTGGGCGCCATCATCCCGACGCCTGCACCGACTGCGCCGACGGTTCGCGCTCGCGCACCGTGCGCAGATAGTTGTCGATATTGGCCCGCGTCTCGGACAGCGAGTCGCCGCCGAACTTCTGCAGCGCGGCCCGCGCCAGCACCAGCGCCACCATGGTCTCGACCACCACGCCTGCGGCGGGCACCGCACACACGTCCGAGCGCTGGTGGATCGCGGCGGCCTCCTCACCGGTGGCCATGTCGACCGTCGCCAGCGCGCGCGGCACGGTGGAGATCGGCTTCATCGCCGCCCGCACCCGCAGCGGCTGGCCGTTGGTCATGCCGCCCTCCAGGCCGCCGGCCCGGTTCGTGGAGCGCACGACACCGTCGGCGCCGGGATAGATCTCGTCGTGGGCGACGCTGCCGCGGCGGCGCGCGGTCTCGAAGCCGTCGCCGATCTCGACCCCCTTGATCGCCTGGATGCCCATCACCGCGCCGGCCAGCTGGCTGTCGAGCCGGTTGTCGCCGCTGGTGAACGAGCCCAGCCCGACCGGCAGGTTGTGCGCCACCACCTCGACGACGCCGCCGAGCGTGTCGCCATCCTTCTTGGCGGCCTCGATCTCGGCGATCATGGACTTTTCCGCCTCCTCGGCATACGCGCGCACCGGGCTGGCGTCGATGGCGGCCAGGTCCGACATCTGCGGCGGCGGTCCCTCATATGGCGCCGACGCGCCGATGGAGATGATGTGGGACAGCACGTCGATGCCGAGCGCCTGCTTGAGGAACTGCTTGGCGACGGTGCCCGCGACGACGCGGGCCGCCGTCTCGCGGGCGCTGGCGCGTTCCAGCACGGGGCGGGCGTCGTCGAAGCCGTACTTGAGCATGCCCGCGTAGTCGGCGTGCCCGGGCCGGGGCCGGGTCAGCGGCGCGTTGCGCGCGGAGTCTTGCAGCGCGGCGGGGTCGACGGGGTCCGGCGCCATCACGGTCTCCCACTTCGGCCACTCGGTGTTGCCGATCTGGATCGCGATGGGGCCGCCGAGCGTGACGCCGTGGCGCACCCCGGCCAGCATCGTGACCTCGTCCTGTTCGAACTTCATCCGGGCGCCGCGGCCGTAGCCGAGCCGGCGCCGGGCAAGCTGAGCTGCGATGTCATCGGTGGTGAGCTGCACGCCGGCAACCATGCCCTCGAGCACGGCCACCAGGGCGCGGCCGTGGGATTCACCAGCTGTGGTCCATCGCAACACGCCGCCATTCTCTCATGGCGATTTGGGCGCGTTTACGGTCGCTGAGCGGGCGTTGGCGCGCCGAAATCGCAACGCGGGTGTCACGTGAGCGAAACAGGGCCGCGTCACAGTTTTGCCCATGGAATCCCGAACCGCATTGACGTTGAGTATCGGCGTCCTCGGTGGGCTGGCGGTGGTGGTCACCGCGGAGGTCATCACGGTGCCGATCTGGGTGGTGTTTCTGTCGTGGGCGTCGTTCTTCTTCGTCGGTGGCGCGGC
Organism: Mycolicibacterium pulveris; assembly: GCF_010725725.1. NCBI lineage: Bacteria > Bacillati > Actinomycetota > Actinomycetes > Mycobacteriales > Mycobacteriaceae > Mycobacterium > Mycolicibacterium pulveris. The sequence continues at coordinate 5,354,208 of NZ_AP022599.1, forward strand.
CGCCGGCTGGGTGCGCTCACTGTCGTGCAATCTCGCCGGGGTGCTGATCGCCTCGGCCAGCCTGTACGCGGCCGAGCTGATGGGCGGGGGCCTGTGGGTGACCGCGCTGGCCGTCGGAGTCGGCAGCGCGGTGATGGTGGCGGCGTCCTGGGTGCCGTTGTTGTCGGCGACGCCGGCGGTGGTGGTCGGTTTCGCCAGCACGGTGTCGACGGTGGCGGGCACCGGCAACGCGATCACGGTGACCTCGGTGTCGCATCCGGGGCTCGTGGCCGCAATGGCGTGCGTGCTCGGCGCGTCGTTCGGGCTGCTGTCCGAATGGGTGGCCAGCGTGCTGACCCGCGAGCGCGCGACGGAAGGCAGCCCGGCGTGAAACTGCAGCATTACCTCGGGGGCCTGGAGGGTCTGCCGGAGCCGTTGCACTTCGAGAAGCGGGTGTTCGTCGAGGAGTGGGAGAAGCGGATCTTCGGCATCCACGTCGCGATGATGGGGTTGTCCAACCATCTCGGCTCGGCGCTGCCGCAGTATCCGATCGACGAGGTGCCGACCACGTTCAAGGACGAGTGGACCTGGGCCAGCCTGCGCACGGGCGCTGAGGCGATGAACCCGTTCGACTACTTCAAGTTCCGCTACTACGAGAAGTGGCTGGGCGGCATCACCCAGTTCTTCATCGACCAGGGCTACGTCACCGAGGACGAATTGCGTTCGCGTCAAGAGGAGCTGGCCGCTGCCGTGGCGCCGTCGCCGCCGGAATCCGCGCCCGCCATCGACGACCAGGTGATCGACTACCTGCGCAAGGGGGACAGTCCGCGCCGCGACGTCGCCCATCCGAAGTTCAGCGTCGGCGATCGGGTTCGGATCACCAACGTGCCCGCGGCCGCACACACCCGGCTGCCCGGGTATCTGCGCAGCCGCGAAGGCACGGTCGAGCGCGTCTTCGAAGGCGATTACGCGTATTTCGTGCACACCGGCGACGGGATCGGTGATCCGATGCCGATCTACATTGTCGCGTTTCCGCCCGAGGAGCTGTTCGGTGCACGCGCCGAAGACGGCCCGCTGACGATCTACGCCGAGCTGTTCGAGGCATACCTGGAAGGAGTTCAATGACCGGCCAGTTCCACTATCCCGACGACCGGGAATCCGCCAGCGCCGCCAAAGTCGCTGCGCTGGAGTCACTTCTGGTCGAGAAGGGGGTGATCACCAGCCAGACCGTCGACAAGGTGCTGTCCTATTTCGAGTCGGAGATGACGCCGCTGAACGGGCGCAAGATCGTGGTCAAGGCGTGGACGGACCCCGACTTCGCCGCACGTGTGGTGGTCGACACGCCCGCGGCGATCGCCGAACTCGACCTGCCCGAGGGCATGGCGGGCGCCGAAGGTGAGCACCTGCAGGCCGTCGCCAACGCCCCCGGCGTGCACAACCTGGTCATCTGCACGCTGTGTTCGTGTTTTCCGTGGCCGGTGCTGGGCCTGCCGCCGTACTGGTACAAGGATCCGGTCTTCCGGTCGCGCGCGGCCCGTGAGCCGCGCAAGGTGCTCAGCGAGATCGGCCTGGATCTGCCCGCCGACACCGAGATCAAGGTGTGGGACAGCAGCGGACATTCCCGCTGGTTCGTCATTCCCGAGCGCCCCGCGGGCACCGAAGGTTTCACCGATGCGGAGTTGATGGAGCTGGTGACCACGGAGTCCATGATGGGTGTCGCGTTGGCGGGTAAGTCGTCATGATGCTGCACGAGACGTGCACCACCGACCGGGCCGCGCCGCAGTTCGATCACGAGTGGCAGCGCCGGGCGTTCGGGTTGGCGTTGGCGCTCTCGGAGTTTCGCCACTTCGACTGGAGCGACTTTCAGCAGAGCCTGATCGAGACGATCGGCCGATGGGAGAACACGCCGGAGGATCAGCGCGGCGACTGGCAGTACTACGACCACTGGGTCGCCGCGCTGGAGAAGGTGATCGACGACCACCAGCTGCTCACCGCGCCCGCCCGAGCCAACGGGGACGGTCATGGCTGAGGCGCGGGTGGCCACCGGTGTCGCCGGTCTGGTTGCGGCCCTGTGGCTGGCCGGGACGGCCTTCATGGCGCTGACGGTGCTCTACTTCGTCGGGCTCGATCAGGGCGCGACGTCGGTCTTCGGCACCAGCACCGTGGTCCACGAATTCGTCCACGACGCACGGCATCTGCTCGGCTTTCCCTGTCACTAGCCGATCGCCAGGGCATCCAACACGCGGCCGAGCTCGGCGAGGGCCTGACGGTGGGCGGCCCTCTGGTCGTCGGCGCGGGCGACGATCATCGCGGTCTCGCACAGCGCCCCGTAGAGGAAGTGGGCCAGCGGCGCGGGCGGGCGCCGCTCGATCCGCCCGGCATCGATCGCTTCGGCGATGCCGCGTGCCATCATCTGCAGCAACGGCGCTTCCAGCCGGCGAACCTGCTCCCAGCCGATGGCCGCGGGCGCGTCGAGCAGCATGATCCGCTGCAGCTCGGGATCGAGGCATTCGTCCAGAAAGGCGCGGCACGCCGCGGCGAAGGCGTCCCAGGGATCCTTCCTGCGGCCGTAGGCGGCGCCCAGCGGCGTCATCAATCGTTCGACCTCACGGGCGAACACCGCCTCGAACAGCTGCCGTTTGCCCCGGAAGTGGTGATACACCGCGCCTTTGGTCACCTCGGCGCGTGCGGCGACCGCGTCGAGCGATGTGGCGTCGTACCCGTCGCGGGCGAACAGCGCACGCGCCGCGTCGAGCAGCGCCGCCGTGGTCGCCTCGGTGCGCTGCGCCTGGGTGCGTCGTGCCACGTGGGTCGCCACAGTCTGACCATAGCCGGTTGGTGTCACAGCACCTGGTAGACGCGGTAGTCGATGTGGTTGGACGACAGGATGTTGTAGCCGACGGCCACGATTTCGTTCAGCCACGCGTAGCGTTCGTCGGCGGTCTGGAAACTCGGGGTGGTGCGCGCGTAGGTCTCGTCGAAGGCGAGCACCTCGCCGGCGGCCAGCCGGTCCATGCCGTCGGCCGGGATCTTGATGACACCGCGGGCCTCGTAGTGGATCAGCGCGCCGTCGTGGCTGCGCAGCGTCGCGCGCACGTCCACCTGCCCGACGCCGTCGCTGCCCACCACCAGCCAGTCGCCTCCGCCGGGCAGGATCTCTCCGCGCAGCCTCGGTCCTTCGATGACGCCGCCGGTGGTGACGAAGGTCAGCCGGGTGCCGAACGGTGTCGGGATCGGCTGTGCTGGAAGCAGATCGACCGCCATGTCGAAGAGGTGTGTCACCGGTAACGCGTCGAGCATCGGCACCTGCTCGACGCATGTGGTTGCGGTCATGCCTTCGCCCCGCTCAGCGCGGCCTGCAACTGCACCGAGTCGATGAACGTGTCCTTGCGGGCGACCAGCCCGTCGGGCGACACGTTGACCACGTCGAGGCAGTCGAATCGGATGTCGCCGGAGATCAGTGCCCAGTCCAGCACCCAGTGGTCTTCGCCGTAGAGGACGCGGTAGACCTCGAACGAGAACTGCGGAAACTGCGCGAAGAGTTCGCCGAACGTCGCCCGCACGTTGTCGCGTCCGACCACGGGTTCGCCGCCGGTGTGTGTCCAAAACCGGGTGTCGACGGAGTGCAGCGCGGCGATGGCGTCGGGATCACGTGCCGCCCACGCGGCGAAATAGCGCTCGGAGACGGCTTTGAGGTCCAGTTGTGCGCCGGCGGTTCGGGTCACGGTGGCTCCGTTCGTAGGTTACATACTTCGGGTATGCATTAACCTACCACGAGTATGTATCGGGGTGCCAGTCCGAACTAGATCACCGCCAGCGACACCGCGGCCGCGGTGGCAAGACACATCGAGGGTCCGTGCGGCACAGCCGATTCCCCGCGCCGAGCGACCTCGACGATCGACCAGCTCGCGGTCAGGATCGGCGCCGCCAGCGCCGCCAACACCCACACGTCGACACCGAACGCCCCCGTCAGCGCTCCGACGCCGGCCGCGAGCTTCACGTCCCCTGCGCCCATCGCCGTCGGGCACAGCAGGTGCACGGTCAGATACAGCGCGAACAAGGCCGCGGCACCCGCCGTCGCCGGGGCGCCCTGTCCCGCCAGCGTCGCGCCCGCGAGGATCGCCACCGCGCCGGGCACGGTCAACCAGTTCGGTAGCCGGCGTTCGGTGACGTCGAACACGCACAGCGCCGCCAGCCACGCCAGCGTCACCGCGCACGCCGCTGCCCCCACGTCCGAAGGCTAACGGCTGTGCGGGGCCTCGCCCGTCACCGATTTCTGCGTCAGGGCTGCGGAACCGCACGCACAACAGCCTTGCGGCAGAAATGGGCGCAAGTCGGCTAGGGCTCGTCGAGCGCGGCCCTCATCGCTTCCCTGGGGGCTGGCAGTCCGGTGAACTGCTCGACCTGCGCGAACGCCTGATGCAGCAGCATCTCCAGGCCGCTGATCACGCGACCGCCCCGTGCGGTCACCGCGGCGGCCAGCGGCGTGGGCCACGGGTCGTAGATCGCGTCGAGCAGCACGGGAACGTCCGCGACCGAATCCGCATACCGCGCCGCGACGTCGGCGGGGATCGTGTTGACCACCACGTCGACGTCGACCAGCGGCGTGCCCAGCGCGACCCACCGCACCTCGACACCCAGCCGGGCGCCCAACTCGAGCAGCGGGGCGGCCTTGTTCGGGTTGCGCGCCACGATCGTGATGTCGGCCACGCCGAGTTGGCTGAGCCCGGCGACGACGGCGGGTGCGGTGCCCCCCGAGCCGAGTGCCCCCCGAGCCGAGTACGGCCGCACTGCCGGACGCCTCGCCCAGCGCGCCGGCCACGCCGTCGACGTCGGTGTTGTCGGCGCGCCACCCCGTCGCTGTCCGCACCAGCGTGTTGGCCGAGCCGACCAGTTCGGCGCGCGGGGTGCGTTCGTCGGCGAAGCGCAGCGCCGCGAACTTGCCCGGCATCGTCACCGACACCCCGACCCATTCGGGACCGAAACCGCCGACCAGCGCGGGTAATTGCTCCGCTGTGCACTCGATGCGCTCGTAGGTCCAGCCGTGCAAACCCAGCGCGCGGTAGGCGGCCAGGTGCAGCTGCGGTGAGCGCGAATGCGCGATCGGCGAACCCAGCACCCCGGCTTTCCGGCGATTTGTGTGCGGTTTGTTGCGCTCAGCGCGCCTAAACGCACCCAAATCGCTTACCTCGCGGAGTCGAGGACGCCATTGCCCATGGCCAGTTGGATGTTCGCCAGGTGCTGGTCGTAATCGCGGGTGAACAACGTGGTGCCCTGCATGTCGATGGTGACGAAGTACAACCAGTCCCCCGGCGCGGGCTTCTCGGCGGCGGTCAGCGCGGGCTGGCCCGGTGAGCAGATCGGGGTGGCCGGAAGGCCGGGCCGCACATAGGTGTTCCAGTCGGTGAGCTGGGCTCGGTCGGCGTCCGTGGTGGCCACCTCGATGCGGTCCAGCGGATAGTTCACCGTGGAGTCGAACTCCAGCGTCCGGTTCTCGGCGAGCCGGTTGTAGATGACGCGGGCCACCTTCGCGAAATCCTCCGGGGTGGCCTCCCGCTGCACCAACGACCCGACGGTCAACACCTGATACGGCGAGAGGTTCATCGCCAGCGCGGTGTCCAACAATCCACCCTTGGCGTATTGGGTCGCGCTCGCCGAAATCAGCGTCGAGAGAATCTGTTCCGGGGACGCCGACGGGTCGATGTTCCACATGCCGGGCGCGATCAGCCCCTCCAGCCGACGGTGGTCCTGGCCCAGCGCCGTGACCGCGTCTCGAGCCCAGTCCGGCACAGCCAGCGCCGCTGGAGTGGCGGTGCTCGCGGTGTCCTTCAGATGCTCCGCGGACACACAGTGCTGTTCACCGTCGAGGTCCACGCACGTGGCGCGCGAGATCAGCGAGAGTATGCCGTCGGTGACGGCGTTGGTCTTGACGTCGCGCACGTCGTCGAGCTGACGTCCCTCGGGGATCACCAGCTTGCCCACCCGGTTCTGCGGATCAGTAAGCCGCTCAACGGCATTGGATGCCGGTATCTCGGTACGCACCTTGTAGAACCCGGGCTGGATCGACGAGATCGCGGGGTTGCCTTCGGCAGCGCTGACGAACGCCCCGACCGTCGCGACGACGCGATGCTCATGCAGCGTCTGACCGATCGCGGTGGTGGAGTCACCGTCGTGTACCTGGATGACCACGTCGTTGACGCCTTCGCCGGCGTAGTCGTTGGCGGTGCCGAACATGGTGTGCCACAGCTTCGATCCCAGAAACACCGCCGCCACGGCGATCACGATCAGCGTGGCCAGCGTCAAGACGCCGACGATCCGACGCCGACGGCGGTTGCGCGCCTCTCGGATTCGCTGGGCGCGGGTCATCGTGCGCCTGGGCGGGCCGACAGCGACGGGCTCTGCGCGTTCGCGACCCCATTGGTTAGGCATCCCCGACCTCTCCGTGCGCGGCCATCGCAGTGCGGCGCTGATCCAACCAGTTCTGCAGAATCCCCACCGCGGCCGCCTGATCGATCACCGAGCGCTGCCCTTTGGCGCGGACCCCGGCTTCGCGCAGCGACCGCTGCGCCACGACCGTGGTGAGCCGTTCGTCGGCCAACCGCACCGGTGTCGGCGCGATCCGGCGGGCCAACGCGTCGGCCACCGCGATCGCATCCTGCGCCGAGGCACCCGACCGGTCGGCGAGGGTGCGGGGCAGACCCACCACCACTTCGACCACGGAATGCTCGTCGACCAGCGCCGCCAGCCGTCGGATGTGGCGGTCGGCGCGGTCGCGCCGGACGGTCTCGAGCGGGGTCGCGAGGATGGCGTCGGGATCGCTGACCGCGACGCCGATCCGCACGGTGCCCACGTCCACGCCGAGCCGTCGCCCCCGGCCCGGATCCGGAGGGTCGAGCGAACGTCCGGGTCGATCGGGCAGGCGGTCGGTATGGGCCACGAGGTCAGCTCCGGTCGATCTCTGCGCGCAGCGCGGCCAACGCCGCGTCGATACCCGCCGCCCCCTTGCCGGCGCCCTGCGCCAGATCGGCCTTGCCGCCCCCACGGCCTTCGACCGGCGCAGCCAGCGTTTTCACCAGGTCGTTGGCCCGGAGGCCGAGGTCCTGCGCCGCCTGGTTGACCGCCACCACGAACGGGACGGTGTCGTTGTCGCCTCCGCTTTTCCCGTCGCTACGCTCGCCCGGGGCGGCGATCAACGCGACGACGGCGGGGTCGCTGCCGAGCTTGCCGCGGATGTCACCGGCCAGTGTGCGCAAGTCAGCGGCCGACATCCCCGCGGCCATCCGTTGCGCCACGACTCGGACCTTACCGATAAGCTCCGCGCCCGCGGCGGCATTGGCGGCCGCGGCCTTGGCGTTGGCCAGCCGCATCCGATCGAGTTCCTTCTCGGCCGCGCGCAGCCGCTCCACCAGGTTGGCCACCCGCGCGGGCACCTCTTCGGACGGCACCTTCAGCGTCGAGGCCAGGCCGGCCATCAACGCCCGCTCCTTGGCCAGGTGGCGGTAGGAGTCCAAACCGACGTAGGCCTCGACCCGGCGCACGCCCGAGCCCACCGACGCCTCGCCCAGAATCGTCACCGGGCCGATCTGCGCGGAGCTGCGCACGTGGGTGCCGCCGCACAGCTCCAGCGAGAAGGGCCCGCCGATCTCGACCACGCGGACCTCATCGGGGTAGGACTCGCCGAACAGCGCCATCGCACCCATCGCCTTGGCCGTCTCCAACTCGGTGGTGAACGAGCGCACCTCGTAGTCGGCCTCGACGGCCTGGTTGGTCACTTCCTCGATCTGGCTGCGCTGCTCCTCGGTCAGCGCCCCCTGCCAGTTGAAGTCGAAACGAAGATAGCCGGGCCGGTTCAGCGAGCCGGCCTGAACCGCGTTGGGGCCCAGCACTTGCCGCAGCGCCGCGTGCACCATGTGGGTGCCCGAGTGACCCTGGGTGGCGCCGTGCCGCCACCGCGGGTCGACGGCGGCAACGACGGTGTCGCCCTCGACGAACTCACCCGATTCGACCTTGACGCGATGCGTCCACAGCGTCTTGGCGATCTTCTGCACGTCGGTGACGGCGGCTTTCGCGGAGACGGATGCGCCGGTGCCGGTGATGCTGCCCTCGTCGGCGATCTGGCCGCCCGACTCGGCGTAAAACGGGGTGCGGTCGAGGATCAGCTCGACGTTGTCGGATTCGGCTGAGGTTTCGTGGCTGACGACCGGGACGCGGCGACCGTCGACGAAGATTCCGAGAATCCTTGCCTCCGAGACCAACTCGTCGAATCCGGTGAACTCGGTTGGCCCGGTGTCGACCAGTTCCCGGTACGCCGAGAGGTCCATGTGGGCCTGTTTGCGCGCGGCCGCGTCGGCCTTGGCCCGCGCTCGCTGCTCGGCCATCAGGCTGCGGAAGCCCTCCTCGTCGACGGACAGCCCCGCTTCGGCGGCCATCTCGAGGGTCAGCTCCAGCGGGAAGCCGTAGGTGTCGTGCAACGTGAACGCGTCCGCGCCGGACAACACCGTCGCACCCGAGGCCTTCGTCGCGGTGGCCGCCTCCTCGAACAACCGCGATCCCGAGGCGAGCGTGCGGTTGAACGCGGTTTCCTCGGCCACCGCGATGCGCTGGATCCGGTCGAAGTCGTTGACCAATTCCGGGTACGACGGGCCCATCGTGTCGCGCACCGTGGCCATCAGTTCGCCGACGATCGGGTCGTCGACGCCCAGCAGCTTCGCCGACCGGATGATGCGCCGCAACAACCGCCGCAACACATAGCCGCGGCCGTCGTTGCCGGGGCTCACGCCGTCGCCGATGATGATCGCGGCGGTGCGGCTGTGGTCGGCGATGATGCGGTAGCGCACGTCGTCATCGTGGTGGCCCTGCCCGTAGCCGCGCGGCGCGCGGGCCGCCACCGCGTCGATCACGGGCCGCAGCAAATCGGTCTCGTAGACGTTGTCGACCCCCTGCAGCAGACACGCCACCCGTTCCACGCCCATGCCGGTGTCGATGTTCTTGCGTGGCAGCGGTCCGAGGATCTCGAAATCGTCCTTCGAGGTGCCCTCGCCGCGCTCGTTCTGCATGAACACGAGATTCCAGATCTCGATGTAACGGTCCTCGTTGGCCACAGGACCGCCCTCGACGCCGTATTCCGGGCCCCGGTCGTAGTAGATCTCCGAGGACGGTCCGCACGGTCCGGGAATGCCCATCGACCAGTAGTTGTCGGCCATCCCGCGACGCTGGATCCGCTCGGCGGGCAGCCCGGCGATCTCCTGCCACAGCCCGAAGGCCTCGTCGTCGTCGAGGTAGACGGTGGCCCACAGCCGTTCGGGGTCGAACCCGTAGCCGCCCTGGTCGACCGGGTTGGTCAGCAGCGTCCAGGCGTACTCGATCGCGCCTTCCTTGAAGTAGTCGCCGAACGAGAAGTTGCCCGCCATCTGAAAGAAGGTGTTGTGGCGGGTGGTGATGCCGACCTCGTCGATATCGGGCGTGCGGATGCACTTCTGCACGCTGACGGCGCGCTTCCACGGCGGCGTGCGCTGGCCCAGGAAATACGGCACGAACTGCACCATTCCGGCGTTGACGAACAGCAGGTTGGGGTCGTCGAGGATCACCGAGGCGCTGGGCACCTCGACATGGCCCGCCTTCACGAAATGATCGAGGAAACGCTTCCTGATCTCGTGTGTCTGCACGTTGCTACTGTCCTCGCCGTCGTGTGTGGTTCCGCAGGGACCTGCGACTATTCGACCGCACTACAGTACCGGTCGCGGGTTGCGGTCTTGAAAGGTCAACGCACCGGCGCGGCCGCGAGTGCCGCCTTAGGACGTGATGAAGCTCAACCGCACCGATCGCCGCGGGTTGTCCCGGTTCAGGTCCACCAGCACGACGCTCTGCCACGTGCCCAGCAACGGGGTGCCGCCCTGCACCGGCAGCGTCACCGACGGCGAGATGAGTGCGGGCAGCACGTGGTCGGCGCCGTGGCCTGGTGAGCCGTGGGCGTGGCGGTAGCGGTCGTCGCGCGGCAACAGCCGTTCCAGGGCGTCGACGAGGTCGTCGTCGGAGCCCGATCCCGTTTCGATGATCGCCAGCCCGGCGGTGGCGTGCGGAACGAACACGTTGCACAGGCCGTCGCCGCGGCCGGCGCAGAAGTCGCGCACCGCAGCGGTCAGGTCGACGGTGCGGTCGTGGGTGGTGTCGATGGTCAGCACGTCGGAGTCCACGACGCCGAGCCTACGAGCCCCGGTTCTTTTTTCGCCCAAAGGGACAAACGGGCGGGAAAGTGCGAGTGGATCGCGCCAAAACGTCCATCTCGGCGACGAGCGTGAGCGGTTGACGCGGGCGTTTATTCGCCCGTGGCGTGGGTATCGCTAGAGCTTGGAGGCAAAATGACCATCACTGGCGTTATCACAGCAATTCTCATCGGCACCGTGGTCGGCGTGCTCGGTCGCCTGGTGTTGCCCGGTCGTCAGCCGATCGGGTTCCTGGTGACCATCCTGGTCGGCATCGTGGCGGCCTTGCTCGGCACCGCGCTCGCCAGGGCGCTCGGCATCCCGACCGCAACGGCCGGCATCGACTGGCTGGAACTGCTCGTCCAGGTGATCGTCGCGGCAATCGGTGTGGCGTTGGCGGCCGCGCTGATGGGGCGCAGACGCACCGGGGTGATGGGCACTCGCCGCGGCCTGCTGCGGTAACCGCGGGGTCGGGAACCCGACGTTGCCGTCGGGGTCGGCCTACCGGTGGAGCGCTTCCCCCCTGCGCCCGCCGGTCACCCGCCGCCCCGGCGGCAACCCCATGTCCGCTACAGATTCTTCAACAGATCATCGAGTTTTTCGTAGCCCTCGGTCATGCCGCCTTCCATTCCCGAGGACAGCAGGGCGTCGCGGGCCTCGACGTTCGGGCAGATCGAGCGGCCACGCAATCGGCTGCGGCCGTCACCGAGGTCCTCGAACCACAGGTACTCGAGGTTGACCATGTCGGGGGCGCCGTCGAATTCGAAAGTCTGCAGGATGAACTCGTTTTCGCGGACCGTGTGAAACGTCCCGTTGAACTCGTAGTGCCCGTGCTCGTCGCTGTGCCGGTAGCGGTAACCGCCGTGGCTCTTGAAGTTCCATTCGGTGATGTCCATCGTCAGCCCGCGCGGACCGAGCCATTGCTTGACCCGTTCGGGTTCGGCGTGCGCGCGGTACAGCGCCGCGACCGGGGCGTCGAAGTCTCTGGTGTACTCCATCGCCAACGTGTCGACGGGAGCGTTGAGGTTCAGTGCGTTGGTCATTTCGGTTGCCCTTCCGTGTCGGGTATCGATGCCAGCAGGCTGTCCAGCCGGCGGTAGCTGCGTTCGGCGTCGAGCCGGTAGCGGTCGATCCATGCGGTCAGCCGTTCCAGCGCGGCGGCATCCAGGTGCACGGGTCGTCGCTGCGCCTCGCGGGTCCGGGTGACCAGTCCCGCCTGCTCGAGGACCTGAATGTGTTTGGACACCGCCTGTTTCGTGATGTCGAACGGCGCGGCCAACTCGTTGACCGTGGCCGGTCCCCGTGACAGCCGCGCCACGATGGCGCGCCGAACCGGGTCGGCCAGCGCGAGGAACGCGCGGTCCAACTCGTTGTCGTCATCGCTCATCACTAGTCAACCATATCATTGATCAACTGATTTGTTGACTACAAATCCACGCCGGGCCGAGATCGACGTCTTGGTGGATTTCACTCGCGCTCTTCCGCCCGTTCGTCCCTTTCGGCGGGGATATAGCGGCGCACAGGCGGGTCAGCGCTTACGGCGGATGATCGCGCGCAGCTTGCCGAGCCGGGTGGCGATCTCGCGCTCGGCGCCGCGGTTCGTCGGCTGGTAGTAGTCGACACCGACCAGCTCGTCAGGCGGATATTGTTGGGCCACAACACCATCCGGATTGTCGTGGCTGTACTTGTAGCCGATCGCGTTGCCCAGCTTCTCGGCGCCCGAGTAGTGCCCGTCCCGCAGATGAGCGGGCACCAGCCCGGCCTTGCCCGCGCGAATGTCGCTCATCGCCGCACCCAGCGCGGTGGTGACGGCGTTGGATTTCGGCGCCGTCGCCAGATGGACGGTGGCGTGGGCCAGCGTCAGCTGCGCCTCCGGCATCCCGATCAGCTGCACGGTCTGGGCCGCGGCGACGGCGATCTGCAGCGCGGTGGGATCGGCCATGCCGATGTCCTCGCTGGCCAAAATCATCAGTCGCCGGGCGACAAACCGCGGGTCCTCGCCGGCCACCAGCATCCGGGCCAGGTAGTGCAACGCCGCGTCGACGTCTGACCCGCGCACCGACTTGATGAACGCGCTGACCACGTCATAGTGCTGGTCGCCGCCGCGGTCGTAGCGCACCGCGGCCTGATCCAGCGACTGTTCGATGGCCTCGACCGTCACCTCCTCCCCCGCTTCCGCGGCGACCTCGAGCGCGGTCAACGCGCGTCGCGCATCACCGGCCGACAACTGCACCAGCAGCTCGACGGCCTCGTCGGTGACCGTGACCTTGCCGCCGAGGCCGCGCGGATCGGTGATCGCGCGGCGCACCACCGTGCGCACCGCCTCGGCGTCCAGCGGCTGCAGCTGCAGGATCAGTGACCGCGACAGCAGCGGCGCGACCACCGAGAACGACGGGTTCTCCGTGGTGGCGGCCACCAGCAGCACGACGCGGTTCTCGACGGCCGCCAGCAGCGCGTCCTGCTGCGTCTTGGAGAACCGGTGCACCTCGTCGATGAACAGCACGGTCTGTTCGCCGTGGGCGGCCGCGCGTCGCGCGACGTCGATCACCGCGCGGACCTCTTTGACCCCGGATGACAGCGCCGACAGCGCCTCGAACCGGCGACCCGTGGCCCCGGAGATCAACGCGGCCAACGTCGTCTTCCCGGTGCCCGGCGGGCCGTACAGGATGACCGAGGCGGCGCCGGAGCCTTCGGCGAGCCGGCGCAGCGGCGAACCCGGTTGCAGCAGGTGATCCTGGCCGACCACCTCGTCGAGCGTCGCGGGGCGCATGCGCACCGCCAATGGCGTCGACGCCCCGACCGGCCCGCCCGCGGTTACGCTCGGCTCACCGGGGACGTCGAACAGACCCTCGGACACGCTTTCTGCTTACCACGCCGCTATGACTGCGGGGCCGCCGTCACGAAGTCGATCAGCTCTTCGACGCGCCCGATGAGCGCCGGTTCCAGGTCGTTCCAGTCGCGCACCCGGCCCCGAATACGTTGCCAGGCCCTGGCGATGTCGGCCTGCTCGGTGTGCGGCCATCCCAGCGCACGGCATACGCCCCGCTTCCAGTCGACTCCCTTCGGGATCAGCGGCCACGCCGAGATGCCCAGGCGCACCGGTTTGACGGCCTGCCAGATGTCGATGAAGGGATGCCCGACCACCAGCGTGTGCTGCCCGCCGGGGCCACGCCGGACGGCCTCGGCGATGCGGGCCTCCTTGGAGCCGGCGACCAGGTGGTCGACGAGCACACCGAGCCGACGCTGCGGCGCGGGCCCGAACTCTTCGACGATGGCCGCGAGATCGTCGACACCGCCGAGATGTTCGACGACGACGCCCTCGATGCGCAGGTCGTCACCCCACACCTGTTCGACGAGTTCGGCGTCGTGGCGGCCTTCGACGTAGATGCGGCTGGCGCGTGCGACCTTGGCCCGGGCGCCGGGCACGGCCACCGAACCCGACGCCGTGCGTGTGGTTTTCGGCGCGGACCGTTTGGGCGCGGTGAGGATGACGGGCCGACCGTCGATGAGGTAGCCGGGCCCGACCGGAAACGGCTTGCGGCGCCCGTGCCGATCTTCGAGTTCCATTCGGCCGTACTCGATTCGGACGACCGCGCCGACGTATCCGGTCTGGGCGTCCTCGACCACCAGGCCGAGCTCGACCGGATGCTCGGTGGACCGGACTTTGCGGTCATGCGGGTTGTTGGCAAGGACGTCGAAGCCATAGCGATCAGCCACCGGGTGATCGTAGGGTCACCTGCGTGCTGCTCACCCGCGACACGGCCGAGGCAATCGCTAACGGGACCATCACAGTGGTGCTGCGCCGCTGGGATGCGCCGCGGGTGAAGCCGGGCCGCACACAACGCACGCTGGCCGGCACCATCCGCGTCGACGACGTCATCGAATACCCGGGCGACTATCGCGTCACCGCGGCGCAGGCACGCGCGGCGGGCTATCCGGACGCCGAGGCCGCGCAGAAGGACCTAGACCGCCGGTCGGCGAAGCACACCTACGTGATCGCGGTGTCTTATCTGGGCCCCGACGAGCGGCCCGACCTCGCCGCCGACGACCAATTGTCGGATGCCGATGTCGCCGCGATCACCGCGCGTCTCGACCGCTGGGACGCCGCAACGCACCCGTGGACCCGGCAGTACCTGAAGATGATCGCGGCCAACGAGGCCGTGCGCGCACCGGATCTGGCCGCGCGGGTCGGTCTGGACGTGCCACGGTTCAAGCGCCGGGTGCGCCAGCTCAAGGGGCTGGGGTTGACGATCAGCCTCGACGTCGGTTACCGACTGTCGCCGCGCGGCCACGCCTATCTGCGCCTGGTCCGGCGATGATGGACGGATGACGGATCTGTATTCGTACGGCCCCTGGGCGGTGATCGCGGGCGGCTCCGAGGGGGTCGGCGCGGAGTTCGCGCGGCTGCTCGCCGAAGCGGGGCTCAACCTGGTGCTCATCGCGAGGAAACCCGCGCCGCTCGAGCAGACGGCCGAGGCGTGCCGTTCCGTGGGTGTCGAGGTACACACGCTGGCAGTCGATTTGGTGGCCGCTGATGCCGTCGGCCGGATCGTCGATGCGACCGCCGACCACGAGGTGGGCCTGCTCGTCTACAACGCGGGCGCCAACACCTGCAGTGAGCATTTCCTCGACGGCGCGCTGGCCGATTTCCAGAAGGTGATCGACCTGAACATCACCACCATGCTCGCGTTGGCGCAGCACTTCGGCCGACCGATGCGCGAGCGCCGCCGCGGCGGAATCCTCATGGTCGGATCCATGGCCGGCTATCTGGGCTCGGTTCGGCACACCGTCTACGGCGGGGTGAAGGCGTTCGGCCGGATCTTCGCCGAGAGCCTGTGGCTGGAGCTGCGCGAGCACAACGTCCACGTGCTGGAGCTGGTGCTCGGCGTGACGCGCACCCCGGCGATGGAGCGGGTCGGCCTGAACTTCGACGTGCCGGGGCTGCGGGTCGCCGAGCCCGCCGAGGTCGCCCGCGAAGGGCTCGAGCAGCTGCCGCACGGACCCGTCTTCGTGGCGGGCGGCAACACCGAGGACGTCGCGCGACGCAACGATCCCGACCGCGCCAAAGTGGTGCTGGGCACGCATCGCTTCATGCAGAAGCTGATGAACGACGGCTAGTTTCGCGCCCCGGCACCCACCGGGTAGAAACGTCATCGTGCGGATGGGCTTGTCGACACCGGTGGTGGTGCAGGTGCCCGGTGCCGCCTCGGCATGGGAACGCGACGCCACCGTCGAGGACATCGTGCGCATCGCCGCGGTTGCCGACGAACTGGGCTTCGACCACCTCACCTGCTCCGAGCACGTCGCCGTGCCGGCCGACGAGGCCGACGCCCGCGGCGCGACGTACTGGGATCCGTTGGCCACCTTGGCTTTTCTGGCCGCCCACACGACCCGTATCCGCCTGGTGACATCGGTGGTGGTGCTCGGCTACCACCACCCGCTGGCAATCGCGAAGCGCTACGGCACCCTGGACATGCTCAGCGGCGGCCGGCTGGTGCTCGGCGTCGGTGTCGGCTCGCTGGCCGCGGAGTTCGACCTGTTGGGCGCCCCCTGGGCCGACCGGGGCGCCCGCGCCGACGACGCGATCCGCGCGCTGCGGGCCTCACTGTCGCAACGCCAACCCCGCTATGACGGTGAGTACTTCCAGTTCGACTCGATGATCGTCGATCCCTGCGCCGTCCAGCCCCGCGTCCCGATCTGGGTGGGCGGGCGAACCCGCCGGTCACTGCGGCGCGCGGTCGAGTTGGCCGACGGCTGGATGCCGTTCGGGCTGCGCCGCGACGATCTCTCCCGACTGCTCGCCGAGATGGAGCTTCCCCATGGTTTCGACGTGGTGCTGGCGACCCGGCCGTTGGACCCGCTGGAGAACCCGGACCTGGCCGCCGACCAGCTGCGCAAGCTCGCCCGGCTCGGCGCCACCGCCGTCTCCTGCTCGGTGTCGGCGACCTCGGCCGATCACTACTGCGAACAATTGGCGGCACTGCATGAAATCGGAAGGGACATCGGATGACTGACGACCGGCTCGCCGAACTGGAACGCCGCCTGCGTCGCATCGAGGACGAGCGCGCGATCGAGCGCGCGATCGCGTCCTACGGCCCGCTGGTGGACGCCGGCGATGCCGACGCCGTCGCCGAGTTGTGGGCCGCCGACGGCGGTTACGACGTCGAGGGCTGGCAGATGCACAGCCGCGCCGACGTGGCGGCGATGGTGCGCTCAGACGCCCACCAGGGGCTGATCGGCCGCGGCTGCTGTCACTTCCTGGGTCCGGCGGTGGCCACCGTCGACGGCGACGACGCGGTGGCGGTGTGCCAGTCGATCCTGGTCACCCGCCGCGACGACGGGTTCGCGGTGTGGCGGGCCGGCGCCAACCACTTCCGGCTGCGGCGTATCGACGGTCGGTGGCAGGTCGTCCAACGCAGCACCCGCGCGCTCGACGGCAACCCGGAGGCACGCAACCTGCTGGCCGCCGGGATTGCGGGGCTGCCGCCGCGAACCTGAGCTCGTGCGCGAGAAGTCGCCGAGATCTCGCACACAACTTCAGGTTCGACGCTTGCTGACCCGGACGGAGAGTTCTTCCGGCGGCACCCGGTGGCCGTTGGCGCAGCGGATCTCGACCGTCGCATCCGCGCCGCAGCCCTTGTGTGCCAGGCGCAGCGGGGTGCGGTTGGGCAGATGCCGTCGTCCCCACTCGAACATCGCCCACACCACCGGCATGAACTCGCGGCCCGCGTCGGTCAGCACGTACTCGTCACGGCTGCGCTGGCCGGGTTCCTGATAGGGCCGCCGGAGCAGCAGCCCCGCCTCGACGAGGTCGTTGAGCCGCGCGGCGGCGGCGGCCTTGGTGATCCCGACCCGCCGCCAGAAGTCGTCGAAACGGGTGGTGCCGTAGTACGCCTCGCGCATGATGAGCATCGCCGACTTGGTGCCGAGCACCGCCATCGTCTTCTCGATCGGGCACTCGCCCACGGCCGACCAGGCGTCGCGGTCGGCCAGTCGCCCCTCCAGCACTGTCATGGAAATCACCATACCCCTGAGTTGTCCTCTCTATACCTAGCTGGTATAGCTGGGTATAGATAGCCTTACTCAGCATGGAGGAGAAAGCCATGGCGGGAGTTCCAGACCGCGACGCGGTCATCGTGGGCGCGGTGCGCACGCCGATCGGAAAGGGCAAGGCCGGCGGGGCGCTGCATGAGGTGCTACCCGTCGACCTCCTCGCCCACAGCCTCAAGGAACTGGTGGCCCGCACCGGTGTCGACCCGGCGCGGATCGACGACGTCATCGCCGGCGCCGTCACCCAGGTCGGCGACCAGGCGGTCAACATCGCCCGCAACGCGGTGCTGGCCGCGGCCTTTCCGGAGACGGTGCCCGGCACCACGATCGACAGGCAGTGCGGCAGCAGCCAGCAGGCCATCCACTTCGCCGCGCAGGGGGTGATCTCGGGCGCCTACGACATCGTGGTGGCCGCGGGTGTCGAGTCGATGTCGCGGGCACCGATGGGCTCCAGCGTGCTGCCGGGCAGCGACCCGTTCGGGGCGATGGCGCAGCGCTACCCCGAAGGGCTTGTGCCCCAAGGCATCAGCGCAGAGCTGATCGCCGCAAAGTGGGGGCTGTCCCGCCGGCAGCTCGACGAGTTCTCCGCGAGCAGTCACGAAAAAGCCGCCGCCGCGACGAAAGAGGGCCGGTTCGACAACGAGCTGGCACCGATCGCCGCGCTGGCCAGCGACGAGATCATTCGTCCGGACACCACGGTGGACACCCTGGCCGCGCTCAAGCCCGCGTTCTACAACCCGGCCTACGAGCAGCGGTTCCCGCAGATCGGGTGGCAGATCACGCCCGGTAACTCGTCGCCGCTGTCGGACGGCAGCGCCGCGGTGCTGATCACCACCAGCGAGGTGGCCAAGCGACTGGGGTTGCGCCCGCTCGTCCGGATCCACTCGATGACCGTCGTGGGATCCGATCCGCTGTACATGCTGACCGGCGTCATCCCCGCGACCGAAAAGGTGTTGCAGCGCGCCGGTTTGGCGTTGGGCGACATCGACCTGTTCGAGGTGAACGAAGCCTTCGCCCCGGTGGTGCTGGCGTGGGCCCACGACGTCGGCGCCGATCTGGCCAAGACCAACGTCAACGGCGGCGCGATCGCGATCGGACATCCGCTGGGCGCGTCCGGCGCGCGCATCATGACCACGCTGGTCAACGCGCTGGAGCAGCGCGGCGGGCGCTACGGGCTGCAGACGATGTGTGAGGGCGGCGGCATGGCGAACGCCACGATCATCGAGCGCCTCTGAACGTCGCGCAGCGACTGTGCGGTTTCATACGCGACGCGCCGGTCACAGCGTATGAGACCGCACAATCGCCGCGAATCAAGCCTTCTGAAGCTCGAACAGCGGGATGACGCGGCTGGTCTTGGCCTGGTACTCGGCGAACACCGGTGAGATCTCAGCCACCTTCGGGTAGAGCTCGTCGCGCTCGGCGGACGGCAGTTCGCGGGCGATCACGTCGTAGGCCGTCGTGCCCACCTCGACATGCGCCCTCGGCTCGGCCCGCAGGTTGTGCACCCACGCGGGGTGCACGTCGCCTCCGGCGTTGGAACCGGCGATGAGGATCCTGCCGTCGATGGAGAAGTACGCCAGCGGCGAGATGCGCTGCCGGCCCGATTTGGCCCCGGTCGTGGTCAGCAACAGCAGCGTCGCATTCTCGAACGGGCCGCCGACCTTGCCGCTGTTCGCGCGGAACTCGTCGACGATGTTTGCGTTGAAAGCCTTGCGCTCAGACAGGTCGGTCATGTGCAGTTGAGCGCCCGAAGCCGCGCCGCTATTCCCGGGGCCCGCATAATCGGCCCATGCGGGTAATCGTGACGGGCGCCAACAGCGGGGTCGGCAAGGCGACGGCCGCCGCGCTGGCCGCCGAGGGGCACAGCGTGGTCATCGCCTGCCGGACCCTCGCCAAAGGCGAGCAGGCCGCCGCCGAAATGGCTGGCGACGTCGAGGTCCGTCACCTCGACCTGGCCGACCTGGCCAGCGTCAAGGCGTTCGCCGACACGGTGGACAGCGTTGACGTGCTGGTGAACAACGCCGGCGTGATGGGGGTGCCGTTGACCCGGACCGCCGACGGGTTCGAAGCCCACATCGGCACCAACCATCTCGGGCACTTCGCGCTGACGTGTCTGCTCGGCGACAGGATCACCGATCGGGTGATCTCGGTGGCCAGCGCGATGTACCTGTTCGGCCGCATCGACCTCGCCGACCTCAACTGGCACACCCGCAAGTACTCGAAGTGGGGTGCCTACGGGCAGTCCAAGCTCGCCAACCTGTTGTTCGTCGCGGAGTTGGCCGCCCGCGGGGTGCGCGCCTACGCCACCGACCCCGGTGCCACCGACACCGACATCACCCGGTCGTTGGGCATGGCCGAGCACCGGCGTATTCGACGCCTGTTGCACACCCCCGCCCAGGGCGCGCGCGCCACCGTCCAGGCGGTCACCACCGACCTGCCCAGCGGCACCTATCTGGCGCCACGCTTCAACCAGTTGGGCCCGCCCAAGGTCACCAAACCGCTGGCCAAGGCACGCGATCGCGACATGGCACGCAAGCTGTGGGAGCTGTCCACGGAGTTGACCGGCTGCCACTGGCCGCGCTAGCCGCCCTCGGGTCGGGTGGCTAGCGCGCCGCCGGCGGGGCGCCGTGCACCGCGGTCATCCGCATGTAGCGAAACACCGCTTCGGCCCGGTTCGACGCCTTGAGCTTGCGCAGAATGTGTTTGACATGGGTCTTGACCGTGCCCTCGGAGATCACGAGATGGGTGGCGATGGCGCGGTTGCTCTTACCCTCGGCCATCAGCGACACCACCTCGATCTCGCGGTGCGACAGTCGCGATTTGACACTGGTCTCGGCCGCCAGGGAGACGGCCACCGGCGACGACGCGCACCCGGCGTCCCGATGTGGCTGGGGCCGTCCAAGAGCCGTCCTGGCGGTGCACACATCGTCGGCGGCGGTCGCGATATCGCGTGCCATGCGCTGGATTTCGTTGCGCGCAGAACGCAGCCGCTCGCTCAGCGCGGTGCGCTGGTATGCGTAACCGAATCCTTCGGCGAACATCCACAGTGCCGCAAGGTCATCCGCGTCAACGTGGCGGCGGCTGTTGTAGCAGTCGGCGTGCAGCAGACCGACGATGCGGCCGTTCGGCATGATCGGGGCCGCCACATAGGACCGGGACAACGACGCCTGCCCGATGGCTGCGTTGGTGCGGGGCTCGTGTTGCGCGTCGCGAACGAGTACCGGGGTGCGGCGACGCATGATCTCGCTCTCGATGAGGGTGTGGTCGATCTGCGTCGGATGTTCGCGCCCGACCCGAGCGATTTCATCGGCCCATTCGGGGTCGCCCTTCACGTGCACGCTTTCCACCCGCCACGTCGATTCCTCGATCGCGGAGACGATGACGCGGTCAAACCCACAGCGGCACAGTTCCTCAGGCGCCTTCACCAGCATCTGCTCGATCGAATCGATACCGTGCAGCCGGGACAGCGCGTTGCGGATGGCGGCGTAACGGTCGTTGCGTTGCCTTGTCTGCGCCTGCGTGACCTGAACCTGCAGTCTCCCGACCTCGGTGAGCAGTTCGACCAGCTGGGCCGCGGCCGGGGCCAGCACCGTGATCCTGGTCTCCGAGGCCATCGACGCCAGCCGTTCATGCGCCGAACCGAGGGCGGTCAGCACGCGGGCGAAGTCGCGGCCGTCTCCGATTGGCTCGACGTCCTCGCAGCCCGGCAGCGCCGCGACGTCGTCGAGCACGGCGGCCACCCGCTCACGCAACCCGGGGTCGCGCAGCGGCTCGCCGACCACCGACCATTCCTCACCGTTGCACCCACGGCCCGGATGAACGGGCCGGAGGGTGGCGGCGCGGGCGGCCCAGCGCTCGGCGGTGAGTTCGCTGGTGGCAGTAGTCATAGCCATCAACGGTAGAAAGTCGACACCTGCTTGGACATGGAAGCGGCTTCCAAATCTTTTGCCGGGGGCTGGAACCTCGTCACAGATCGCCCAGCAGCTCCGGTGTGTCGGGCTGGCCGGCGCTGGCCAACCCGCCGGGGCTGAGGTTCGCGCCTGCAGCGGCCAGTCGCAGCGCCACCTCCAGCTGGAGACGATTTTCGGTGAACGACGATCCGAGCAGGTCTTTGGCCTGTTGAACGCGATACATCACGGTGTTCTGATGCACCCCGAGCCGCTCTGCGGTCCTCACCCAGCTCATGTTCTCCTCGAAGAACACGGCGAGCGTCGCGCGCAGCCTGCGGTTGCGTTCGGTGTCTGAACTGAGTTCGCCGAGCACATTTTTCACGAACTGTCCGGCTGCCAACAGGTCGTGAGTCAGCAGTGCATCCAGCGCCACGTCGCGGTGATGAATCATCGTGCCCGCGGGATGGGAGAACACACCGCTGAGGCGGCGACCATCACGCGCCTGCCGATGGGATTGAACGAAACCGTCCAACCCGTGGCCCACGCCTCCGACCGCCGCATAAAGCGGGGCGTCCACGGACAGCCTTCTGGGTGGATAGTCGACGACATCAGGCCCACTTGTCCACGCCCACACCATCATCGCGCCGGCGGGCACGACAAGCAGCTCGGTGCCTTTGAGGTGATGGGCGATTTCGGCGGCGGTGCGCTTCAGGGCCTGAAGCGGTGGTTTGTCCTGGCTGCGTGGGTCGCTCCAGACGATCATCGCGACGTGAGGCCGGTCGAGGTTGTAGCCCAGCGCCGCGCTGGTGGCGCGAAGGTCCACGGGGCGTCCCGCCACGATGGCCAGTACCAGTTCGGCACGCACGGAGTCCGCGCCGCGCACCCACAGTTCACGTTCCCGCTGATAATGATCGACGAGGTCGCCGGTGACCTTTTCGCAGTACCCGAACAGGTACTGCGAAGCGGCGTTGGCTATCTGCCATTTCACCTTTTCGGGAACCTGCAGCTCCTGAACCGCTTCGCGCAGCGCGGCGTCGCACATCGCCAACCCGATCACGTAGCAGCGCGGAATCACGGCGACGGTGATGCCTCGCTGCGCCAGGGTGGACACCCAGTTCAGGGTCGCCTCGGGGGCCTGGGCCGACGACGCTATCTCCGCGGCCGCGAACCCGCGCAGGACCGCCTGCACGTTGCTGTAAGCGGCCTCGACCGTCAACTGCTCGAGGTCTTTGTCTTCGAGGTTGTGCAGTTCGGTGATGACGGCGAACGCGCGCAACCCGATGCGCTCACCCAGCGCCGCTCCGTCGACTGAGGCCGCTGCTTCCGAAGCCATGCGCATATGGTCTTGAGCCAATTACGCCCCCAAACCGCGCACCCGACAGAGTGACGGTAGCACTTGGGCGTCGCTGCGCGGCGGAATTACCGCGCTGGCTCGATCATTCGAAAACGACCACCGGCTTGATGACGTCGCCGCGTTTGGAGGCCGCGATCGCCTCGTTGATCTGATTGAACGGAAAGGTTGCGATCAGCCGGTCGAAGGGAAACTTGCCGTCCCGGTAGAGCTGGATCAGCACCGGGATGAAGGTCCGTGGGTCGGCGTCGCCCTCGATCACCCCGGATAGCCGCCGCCCCAGGAGCAGATGGCCCTGGTCGATCGTGATGTCGTGTTCCATCCCCTCGAAGCCGAGCGTGACGCAATGCCCCGGCGACCCCAGAATCTCCAGTGCCTGCCGGATGACGGCGTTGGACCCCACCGCATCGAGCGAGTGGTCGATGCCCTTCGGCGCCATCTGCATCACCTCCCAGACGACATCGTCTGTCTGCGTTGGGTTGACGCAGTGGGTGGCGCCGAGTGCGCGGGCGGTCTCCAGGCGCGCCTCGTTGATATCGATCGCGATGATCGGAGCACATCCGAGGGCCTTGCCTGCCATGACAGCGGCCAGCCCGACCGCACCCATCCCGAACACCGCCAGGCTGTCGCCGGTGCTGGGGCGCATCACGTTCATCACGGCGCCCGCGCCGGTCTGCAATCCGCACCCGAACGGACCCAACAGCTGCAGCGGCAGGTCCTTGGGCACTCGGATCGCGTTGCGGCTGTTGGCGATCGCCATGCTGGCGAAGGAGGACTGGCCAAACCAGTTGCCGTGGATCTCCTCGCCGCCGAAGCGCAGGGTGACGCTGCCGTCGAGCCGCTCGCCGAAGTAGTTCAGCGGTCCGAACAGATCGCAGTACGCGGGCGTCTTGTCGGTGCACGTGTCACACTCGCCGCAGAAGCCGAAAGTCAACACCACATGATCTCCGGGAACGAGGTTGCTCACCGCCGTTCCCACCGCCTCCACGACACCGGCTCCCTCATGCCCCAACACCGCGGGCAGTGGCAGCGGCACCAGGCCCTCGGCCGCGGAGATGTCGGTATGGCAGACCCCGACACCGGCGATGCGCACCAGCACCTCGTCGTCGGCCAACTCGGCCAGCACGACCTCCTCCAGTGACAGTGGCCCGCCTTCGGTGCGCAGCACCGCCGCCCGTGCGATGCGCGGTGTCACGTTGGCGACGTCCAGCGTCGGAACGCTGGACGCGGCGCCCTTTTCGTTGTTCATACCCTGATCCGCGCCGTCTCAGACGGCGGCGTCCTTGTCTGCCACGAGTTCTCGGTACACCGGAAACAGCGGTTTGGTCAGCGGCACCAGCTTGAGGATCTTGTTGACCGGTCCTTTGGCTTTGACCTGCCCCTTCGCCAGGCCGACGCCGAGGTTGTATTCCCCGCGCCAGAACTTGTCGCCGATATCGGCGGGCATGAAGAGCTTCACATCGGCGTCGCCGTCGTCGCCGCCGTCGACGACCTCGATGTTCGGTTCGCGCAGCCGGATTGTGATCGTCGCATCCGGGTCGGTGTAGTAGACCTGCAGATCGATGTCGGCGGCCTTGAGTTTCGGACCCACCTCGGTGTCGTTGGCGGCGCGGAAGACCCCGCCGAGGTACTTGTAGATCTCTTCAGCGTTGTTGTAATAGGCCATGATTCCCTCTCGAGTGGTGTAGCCGGCGCATCGGGTGGTCAGCTGCTTGTCTTGGCGGGTGGGGTCCAACGCACGGGTAGGGCGTGCACCCCGCGGATGAAGTTGTTGATTTGGAAGTCAGGCTCACCGGTCAACTCGATGTCGGGGATGCGGGTATAGATTTCGGTCAGCGCCGAGCGCAGCATCTGTCGGCCCAGGGCGCTGCCGAGGCAGAAGTGCGGGCCCCCGGCACCGAAACCGAGATGTCTGTTGGGGCTGCGCAGGATGTCGAACTTGCCCGGGTCAGCGAACTCCTCCGGGTCGCGATTGGCCGAGCAGTACCACATCACGACGTGCTCGCCTTCCTTGATCTCCGCGTCGCCGATGACCACATCGCGAGTTGCCGTGCGCCGGAAGTGCATCACCGGGCTGGCATGCCTGACGATCTCCTCGACAGCCGACCCGACCCGGCCTGGCAGGTCTTCGAGCAGCAGGTCACGCTGGTCGGGGTGCTTGGAGAACAGGTGCACGGCGTGGGCGATCGAGTGGCGCGTCGTGTCGTTGGCGGCCGAGGCCAGCATCGAGAAGAACGCGGCGATCTCCCATTCGTCGAGCTTCTTGCCCTCGAACTCCGCGTTGACCACCCAGCTCAGGAGGTCGTCTTTGGGTTCCTTGCGGCGTTGCTCGGCCATCAGCAGCGCGATCTCCTGAATGCGTTCGGCCTCCTCGGCGTGGGTGGTCAACGCGTCGCGCCCGAGCGCCATCCGGGGATCGTCCCACGCCAGCATCCGCTCGGCGGCCTCCATCACGATGTGCTGTTCTTCGCTGTCCTCGGTGAGCCCGAAGAAGTGCGCGAAGATGCGACCAGGAACGTATTTCGCGTAGTCCTCGCAGAAATCGCCTTCGCCGCGGTCGATGATCTCGTCGAGCCGTTTGCGGGCGTGCTCCGCCACCCATTCGGAGATGTTGCGGGTGTTCCGGGGTGTGAAGGCCTGCTCGACGACACCGCGCATCTGGCGGTGCTGCTCGCCGTCCATCACCAAGAACCCGGCGGTCGCGGTGATGACGATCTCGGGCATGTCCTCCATCAACACGCCCTTGCTGGAGCAGAACAGTTCGGGGTTGCGTGATACGTAACGGCAGTCGTTGTATCGGGTCACCGACCAGAACCCGGGGGTGTTCTCGTCGGGAGGCAGCAGCGTGGACTCGTAGGGGCGG
This sequence comes from Mycolicibacterium pulveris, assembly GCF_010725725.1. Lineage (NCBI taxonomy): Bacteria > Bacillati > Actinomycetota > Actinomycetes > Mycobacteriales > Mycobacteriaceae > Mycobacterium > Mycolicibacterium pulveris. The sequence continues at coordinate 5,379,543 of NZ_AP022599.1, forward strand.
TGATAGGAGACGGGGCACTCGTTGCGCAGGCGGGCGAATGCCTTTTCGCGTTCCTCAAAGTCCTGCGCCCAGAACGACCTTGCCGACAGGTCCAGGTCGGGGTCGGTGATCATCAGGGGATGCTCGGCGATAGAGGTCATGCCCAGGAGATTGCCACCGGCAAGGGTTTCTGAGGATCCAGCACACGGGGCAAGTGCATCTCCCGACAGGGGTGCCGGCCTTCGATCTCTCACGAGAGGGCGACGTCAACCCGTCCTTCGAGCGATGGCACGGCGCGACACGTGTCCGGTTGACTACGTGACGACCGAGTCGAAGGAGTCACCATGGCTGTGGGCGTCAGACACTACGAGATGTTCATCAACGGCAAGCACGTCGACTCCGTGGAGACCGACGAGATCCGCGACCCGGCCAACGAGAAGGTTTTCGCCACCATCGCCCGCGGGAATGTCGAACACGCCGACGCGGCCGTGTCGGCCGCCCGCGATGCGTTCGAGTCGGGTTCATGGTCGCGGCTGGCTCCCGCCGATCGGTCGAAGGTGATGGTCGCGATCGCCGATCGGATCGGTGAGGAACTCGACGAGCTCGTCGATCTGGAGTTGCACGCCAACGGCGCCACGGTGCGGCAGGCAATGGGCTTTCATATCGGTTACGCCGCGCCGCATTTCCTGCACTTCGCCGAGCTCGCGGCCTCCTATAACTGGGAGCGGCAGGTGTCGACCCAGGCGTACCCCACATTGTCGACGAACGTGATTCGTCGTGAGCCCCTTGGTGTTTGCGCGGCGATCGTGCCGTGGAACTTTCCGCTGCTGCTGGGCATCTGGAAGATCGGGCCGGCGCTCGCGGCCGGTAACTCGGTTGTCGTCAAGCCCGACGAAAAGGCGCCGTTGACGCTGCTGCGCCTGTGCGAGATCGCCCAGGAGTGCGGCGTGCCCGACGGTGTCATCAACCTTGTCACCGGTCCGGGGCCGACAGTCGGGGCGCGGCTGGCCGAACATCCCGACGTCGACAAGGTGGCCTTCACCGGATCGACCGCGGTCGGCCGCGAGATCATGCGGCTGGCAGCCGGCACGGTCAAGCGGATCTCCCTCGAGCTCGGCGGCAAGGGCGCTCAGATCCTGCTCGACGACGCCGACCTCGACATCGCCGTCGACGGGGCGCTGTTCGGCTGCATGCTGTACTCGGGGCAGATCTGCGAGTCCGGTACACGGCTGTTGGTGCCCGACGACATGTATGACCTCGTGGTCGATCGGCTTGTCGACCGCGCCTCCGCGTTGACGTTGGGAGACACGACCGACTTCGACACCGATGTGGGACCGCTGATCTCGGCCCAGCAACGCGACCGTGTACTGGGCTTCGTCGACAACGCCAGGCAAAGCGGCGCGAAGGTCGTGCTAGGCGGCGGGGCTCCGCGCGGTCGCCGCTTCGCCAAGGGCTATTGGGTCGAGCCGACGATCGTCACCGAGGTCACCAACGACATGGAGATCGCGCGCGAGGAGATCTTCGGGCCGGTGTTGTGCGTGCTGCGCTACGCCGACGAGACCGACGCCGTGCGCCAGGCCAATGACACGCAGTACGGGCTGAGCGCGGGGGTGTGGAGCACAGACTACGAGCGCGCGCTCGGGGTCGCGGCACAACTGCGTGCGGGCACGGTGTGGATCAACAACTGGCACCAGATCGACTCCGCGCTGCCGTTCGGTGGTTACAAGCAGAGCGGCTTGGGCCGCGAGCTGGGCGAAGACGCGCTCGACGAGTACACCGAGACCAAACATGTGCACATCGATCTGACCCAGAGCATCGATCGCCACATCTTCGACGCGCTCCTGTCCAAACCGCGCGCCTAGCGGCTCAGTCGCCGTCGACCTTCGGCTTGGCGTCGATCCCGGATTCCTTGCGCTGCTGGGGCGTAATGGGCGCGGGCGCGCCGGTCAACGGGTCGATCCCGCCACCGGACTTGGGGAACGCGATCACGTCCCGGATCGAGTTGGAGCCCACCAGCAACGCCGTGATGCGGTCCCAACCGAACGCGATGCCGCCGTGCGGAGGGGGACCAAACGTGAACGCCTCCAACAGAAATCCGAACTTCTCCTGGGCTTCCTCCGGGCTGATGCCCATCACCTTGAACGCGCGCTCCTGGACGTCGCGACGGTGGATACGAATCGAGCCGCCGCCGATCTCATTGCCGTTGCAGACCAGGTCGTAAGCCTCGGACAGGACGCTGCCGGGATCGGTGTCGAGGCAGTCCTCGAACTCGGGCTTGGGCGCGGTGAACGCGTGGTGGACCGCCGTCCACGCGCCGGATCCGACGGCGACGTCGCCGTGCGCGGCCGCTTCGTCGGCCGGCTCGAACATCGGAAAGTCGACCACCCAGACAAAGGACCACGCGTCGTCGTCGATCATGTCCAGCCGCTTGGCGATCTCGACGCGGGCCGCCCCCAGCAACGCCCGCGACGTCTTGGCCGGACCGGCCGAGAAGAACACGCAGTCCCCCGGTGACGCGCCGACGGCGGCGGTCAGGCCCTCACGTTCGGCGTCGGAGAGGTTCTTGGCGACCGGCCCGCCCAGGGTGCCGTCCTCGTTCACCAGGACATAGGCCAGCCCGCGGTGGCCGCGTTGCTTGGCCCATTCCTGCCAGGCGTCCAGCGTGCGTCGCGGCTGCGAGGCACCCCCGGGCATCACCACCGCGCCGACGTAGGGCGCCTGGAACACCCGAAACGGCGTGTCCTTGAAGAAGTCGGTCAACTCGACGAGCTCCAGCCCGAACCGCAGATCGGGCTTGTCGGTGCCGAACCGGCGCATCGCCTCGGCGTAGGTCATCCGCGGCAGTGGCGTGGGCACCTGGTCGCCGATCAGCGCCCACAGTGCAGTGATGATCTCCTCGGAGATCGCGATGACGTCCTCGGTCTCGACGAAGCTCATCTCCATGTCGAGCTGGGTGAACTCCGGTTGCCGGTCGGCGCGGAAATCCTCGTCGCGGTAGCACCGCGCGATCTGGTAGTAGCGCTCCATACCGGCCACCATGAGCAGCTGCTTGAACAGCTGCGGGCTCTGCGGCAGCGCGTAGAACGTCCCGGGTTGAAGGCGCGCGGGAACCAGGAAGTCACGCGCCCCCTCCGGCGTCGAGCGCGTCATCGTCGGCGTCTCGATCTCGATGAAGTCATGGCGCGCGAGCACCTCACGCGCCGCCGCATTCACCTTGGAACGCAACCGGATTGCGTTGCCCGGACCCTCGCGGCGCAGATCGAGATAGCGGTACTTGAGACGGGTCTCCTCGCCGGGCTGCTCGTCGAGCTGAAACGGCAGCGGCGCGCTCTCCCCGAGCACCCTCAACGCCGTCGCGTTGACCTCGATCTCCCCGGTGGGGATCTCGGGGTTCGTGTTGCCCTCGGGCCGGATCTCGACCACCCCGTCGACGGCGACGCAGAACTCCGCGCGCAGCCGGTGGGCGGCCTCCAGCACGTCAGCCTCGCGGAAGACCACCTGCGACACTCCGGATGCGTCGCGCAGGTCGATGAAGATGACCCCTCCGTGATCGCGACGACGTGCCACCCAGCCTGCCAAAGTCACCTTCTGACCGGCGTCGACGGGCCGCAACGACCCGGCGGCGTGAGTGCGCAGCACTGAAACTCCCTGGAAATCGGCTGATGGGACAACTGACCCAGTGTAAGGGTGCCGTTTGCGCCGGTAGCGTGGCCGTCGTGCGCACTCCGATCGCCGTCGTCGGCCCCGGGGCCATCGGCTCCACCGTGGCTGCGTTGGTGCACACCGCAGGCCACAAGGTGCTCCTGTGCGGGCGCAGTGCCCGCGACTCCATCGAGGTGCGGCCCGGGGACGGGGCGCCGATCGTGGTGCCGGGCCCGGTGCTGACCGACCCCGCGGAGATCGAGGGCCCCCTCGACGCGGTGCTGCTGGCGGTGAAGGACACCCAGAACGCGGGTGCCGCCGCCTGGTTACAGCGGCTGTGCGACGAGGGAACAGTGGTGTGCGCCCTGCAGAACGGCGTCGAGCAGGTGGCGCGCGTCGGCCCGCACTGCCCGACGGCGACGGTGGTGCCCGCGGTGTTGTGGTTCTCGGCCGAACCGCACCCCGAAGGCGGGATCTGGTTGCGCACCCCGGTGCGGATTGTGTTGCCCGCCAACGACGCGGCCTCGCGGGTGGCCGAGGTGATGCGTGGTTCGTCGGCGACGGTCGAACTGGATCCGGACTTCGTGACCGAGGCCTGGCGCAAGCTGTTGGTCAACGCGCTCGCGGGGTTGATGGTGCTGAGCGGGCGCCGCTCGGGGATGTTCCGCCGTGACGACGTGGCGGCGTTGAGCCGTCGCTACCTGGCCGAATGCCTCGCCGTCGCGCAAGCCGAGGGCGCTGAGCTCGGTGACGAAGTAATCGAGGAGACGGTGAAGTTGTTCGCGCGGGTGCCCGAGGACCTCACGACGTCGATGCTCACCGACCGCGAGGCCGACCGGCCGCTGGAGTGGGACATCCGCAACGGGGTGATCACGCGCAAGGCGGCCGAACACGGGATCGCCACCCCGATCAGCGACGTGGTGGTGCCGCTGCTGGCCGCCGCAAGCGACGGCCCCGGCTAGAGCTGGACCCCGAGGGCGCGCCGACACCGACGCAGTGGTCGATTCGGCGGCCGGAAACCAGCCAAAGCGTCGGTCTCGGCGCACACCTCGACTAGGCGGCGTCCTTTAGGGTCTATGGCCATGCACGCATGCGAGCGCGTCGGCCTCGACTTCATCCAGAGCGCACCGTATCGGTTCGTCAGCACGGTCGACCTCAAGATCACGCCCGAGCAGTTGTTCGAGGTGCTCGCCGACGCCGAATCCTGGCCGCGGTGGGCCACGGTGATCACCAAGGTCACCTGGACCAGCCCGGAACCACGCGGCGTCGGCACCACCCGCACCGTGCACATGCGCGGCGGGATCGTCGGCGACGAGGAGTTCCTCGCGTGGCAGCCCTACAGCCACATGGCGTTTCGGTTCAACGAGGCATCGACCGACAGTATCGCCGCGTTCGCTGAGGATTACCGCGTGGTGCAGACGCCGGGAGGCTGTCATCTCACCTGGGTGATGGCGATGAAACCCAACGGCGTCGCGGCCCGCCTCGGCATGGCGCTGGGGCGTCCGGTGATGGGCTGGATGTTCCAGAAGTTCCTCTACAACCTGCGCGACTACACCGACAAGCGCTACCGGGTGTCCTGAACCGAAGACCGGATTCTGTACCGGAACCTCATTTCGCGGTGAATGTGCAAAGCTGGTCGACATGACCTTCAACGAGGGCATGCGGATCGACACGAGCACCACCTCGACCAGCGGCGGAGGCCGCGGACCCGGCCGGGGAATCGCGATCGGCGGCGGTGTCGGCGGGCTTCTGGTCCTGGTGGTGGCGCTGTTTCTCGGCGTGGATCCCAGCACCGTCGTGCCCCAGCAGCAGATCGGCACCGACGCTGTCGACGCGCCGGGCTTCGATCTGAGCCAGTGCCAGACCGGCGCCGACGCCAACGCGCTAGCCGAGTGCCGTGTGGTCGCCACCGGAAACTCACTCGACGGGGTGTGGTCCCAGTTGATGCCGGGCTACACCCGGCCGCAGGTTCACCTGTTCACCCGCGGCGTCGACACCCGTTGCGGCGCAGCGACGAGTGAGGTCGGACCGTTCTACTGCCCAGCCGATCAGACGGCCTATTTCGACGTCGACTTCTTCAACGTGCTCAAAGATCAATTCGGTTCCAGCGGCGGCCCCCTGGCGCAGGAATACGTTGTCGCCCACGAGTTCGGGCACCACATCCAGAACCTCACCGGTGCGCTGGGGCATTCGCAGGGCCCGGGTGCGGCGGGTGCGACGGGCGGCGGTGTGCGCACCGAACTGCAGGCCGACTGCTACGCGGGCGTGTGGGCGCACCATGCCACCATCACCAAACAGGAGGGCACCGGCGTGCCGTTCCTGGAGCCGTTGAGCGACAAGGATATTGCTGATGCGCTGTCGGCCGCGGCGGCGGTGGGCGACGATCGCATCCAGCAGAAGACCACCGGTCAGGTCAACCCCGAGGCGTGGACGCACGGTTCGGCAGCCCAGCGCCAGAAGTGGTTCACCGAGGGCTACCGCACCGGCGACCCGAACGCGTGCGACACCTTCGCGACAAACGATCTTGGCTAGGGCGTCGTCGGCGGTCGACGCTGTCGCCGAGCGCTACCTGGAAGTGTTCGCCGCCCTGGACCCCTGCGCGGCAACGAACATGGGTGTCACCGGACACGATGACGACATCACCGACTACTCCCGCGCCGGCGTCGCCGCGCGCGCCGATGCGGCCCGAGAAGCGTTGCGCGCCCTCGACGGCACGCAACCAGTCGACGACGTCGACCACGTCACGATCGCCGCGATGCGCGAACGGCTCGGAATCGCGCTCGAAATCCACGACGCCGGTCTCGACGTCGGCACGCTGAACGTGATCGCCTCGCCGTTGCAGTCGATGCGCGACGTCTTCGACCTGATGCCCACCGAGACCGAGGACGACTGGGCGCTGATCGCCGTGCGGCTGTCCCGGCTGCCGGACCGGGTCTTCGGTTACGCCGACGCACTGCGGGCGGCGGTGGCCGACGGACGCGCGCCGGCCGTGCGCCAGGTAGTCCGCGGAATCGAGCAGGCCACCGGTATCCAGCAGTTCTTCGTCGATCTGGTCGCCGACGCGGTGCCGGACAACGCGGCGCTGCAGGAGGATCTGCGCCAGCACGCCGCCAACGCCGCCAATGCCTACCGGGAGCTGGCCCGGGTCCTCGGTGACGAAATCGCCCCGCACGCACGTCCGCACGACCGCGTCGGCCGCGACGAGTACCGGCTGTGGTCCCGATCGTTTCTGGGTACGAGCGTCGATCTCAACGAAACCTACGAGTGGGGTCTCGCGCAGCTGCAAAGCATTGTCGCCGAACAGGAATCGATCGCCCGTCAGCTCTATCCGGACGCGACGGTGGCTGAGGCCCTGCTGCGCCTCGACGAGGATGAGCGCTACGTTCTGCACGGCGTCGACGCGCTGCAGGCGTGGATGCAGGAGCTGTCCGATCGTGCCGTCGAGTCGCTCACCGACACGCATTTCGACATCGCCGCGCCGCTGCGCCGGCTGGAGTGCCGGATCGCGCCGACCCACACCGGCGGCATCTACTACACCGGGCCGTCGGAGGACCTGACGCGGCCCGGACGGATGTGGTGGTCGGTGCCGCACGGCGTCGACACCTTTCACACCTGGCGCGAGACCACCACCGTCTACCACGAGGGTGTGCCCGGCCACCACCTGCAGATCGGGCGCGCGGTGGTGTTGGCCGACCGGCTGAACCGATGGCGTCGGCTGGGCTGCTGGGTGTCCGGGCACGGAGAGGGCTGGGCGCTCTACGCCGAGCGGCTCATGGCGGAGTTGGGCTGGCTCGACGACCCCGGCGATCGGATGGGAATGCTTGATGCACAACGCTTCCGGGCCGCCCGGGTATGCATCGACATCGGGGTGCACTGCGGCCTGACGGCGCCCGACGGCGGGGTGTGGGACGCCGACCGGGCGTGGGCATTCCTGCAGTCCCACAGCGCGATGAACGACGAGCACCTGCAGTTCGAACTGGACCGCTACCTGGGGTGGCCGGGTCAGGCGCCGTCGTATGCGATCGGGCAACGTGTCTGGCAGAACCTACGTGAGGAATCGGCCGGCCGCGGCGTGGGGCTGAAGGAATTTCACAGCCGGGCACTGGATCTGGGCGGTCTGCCGCTGGACGTGCTCAGGTCGGCGCTGATGACCGATTTCGCCACGGGCTGATTCTCTGGCGATCGGCGCCGGCCCGCCCTAGCGTCCTGGCATGGACACCTTCACCGTCACGCCCCACCTCACGATGCTGCGCGTGCACGGCTGGCAGGTCTATGTCTGGGACGACGCGGGCACGGTCACGCTGATCGACACCGGCGCGCCCGGCTCCGGCGCGCAGATCGCCGCCGCGGTCGCCGGGATCGACAGGATCGTGTTGACCCACGGCCACGTCGACCACGCCGGATCCGCCGCCGAACTGCGCAGCCTGACCGGTGCCGCCGTGTGCGCGGGCGCAGGTGATGCGGCCGCGATCCGGGCGGGCACCGCCCTGCCGCCGCCGGTGTTCGAGGACTGGGAAATTCCGATTCACCAACGGGTTTCGGCGGACCTGCCCGACGCGGCACCGCCCGTCGCCGTCGTGCAGGTGTTGGCCGACGGCGACGTGCTCGACTTCGGTGGCGGCGCCGAGGTCATTGCGGTGCCCGGTCACACCGAGGGCAGCATCGCCATCCACCTGCCCCGACATGGGGTGCTGTTCACCGGGGACACGGTCGCCAACGTCGGCCGAGTCACGCTCGGCACGTTCAACCAGGATCGCGACCGAACCGTCGCCTCGTTCCGCCGGCTTGCCGAACTCGATTTCGAAACCGCCTGTTTCGGCCACGGCGACCCGATAGCGTCAGCTGCCGGTGTGCGGCTCCGTGCGGCCGCGGCCGCATTGTGAACCCAAGGAGGTCAGATCATGCGCATCGCGGTGGCCGGAGCGACCGGCAACATCGGGGCCCGTGCGGTCAGATTCCTCGAGCGTGACGGCCACGACGTGGTCCGCATCAGCCGATCGCTCGGCGTGGACCTGATGACCGGCGAGGGCCTGGACGCCGCGCTCGAAGGGGTCGACGCGGTTCTCGACGCCATCAGCGCACCGCCCACCGACCGTGAGCAGACCGAGGCCTACTTCGGCACCACCACCGCCAATCTGCTTTCCGCCGAACAACGTGCCGGCGTGCGCCACCACGTGCTGTTGTCGATCGTGGGTATCCACGGCATCGAGGGCAACCCGCACTACGCCGGAAAGCGCGAGCAGGAGCGGCTGATCACCGAGGGCCCCGTGCCGTGGACGATCGTGCCCGCCACGCAGTTTCACGATTTCGCGGCCATGGTCGCCGGGTGGACCGAGCAGGACGGTGTGGCCACCATCGCCCCGCTGCTCGTCCAGCCGATCGCGCCCGACGACATCGCCAGGGTGCTCGCCGAAGTCGTGACGGGTGAGCCGCGGGGCCGCTACGTCGACGTGGCCGGGCCCGAAACCCAGGACCTCGTCGACATGGCGCGTCGCACGCTGGAGGTCAGGGGGCACCGGGTCAAACTGGTGCCGACCTGGTCAGGCGTGTTCGGGGTGTCGATGGCGGGAAATGTGTTGCTGCCGGGGCAAGATGCCCGCATCGAGCCCACCACGTTCGACGAATGGCTGGCCGCAGGCGCCAACTAGACAGGAGGTTGCGGCATGACCGAACTCGACGCCCCGTTGGCGGGCCGGGTCGCTTTCGTGACGGGCGCGGCCCGCGGGCAGGGACGCTCGCACTGCGTTCGGCTGGCGCGGGCCGGGGCCGACATCGTCGCGATCGACGCGTGTGGGCCGGTCGCCGAGCACAACGGCTATCCACCCGCCCTACCCGAGGACCTCGCCGAGACCGTGAGCCTGGTCGAAGGCGAGGGCCGCAAGATCCTCGCCGATCACGTCGACGTGCGGGACGCCGCCGGGCAACAGCGCGTGGTCTCCAGTGCCGTCGAACAGTTCGGCCGCCTCGACATCGTCGTCGCCAACGCCGGTGTGATGAATTGGGGTCGGCTGTGGGAGATTTCGGCCAAGCAGTGGCAGGACGTGCTCGACGTCAACCTGACCGGGGTGTGGAACACAATCAAGGCGGTGGTGCCGCCGATGATCGAGGCGGGCAACGGTGGATCGATCATCACGATCAGCTCAGCCGCGGGGATCAAGGCCGTTCCGGGCTGCGGGCACTACTGCGCCAGCAAGTTCGGCCTCGTCGGCTTGACCAACTCGCTGGCAGTCGAGTTGGGCGAGTTCGGTATTCGGGTCAACTCGGTGCATCCGTACGGCACCGACACCCCGATGGGTAACGACACCTCGATGTGGCAGATCTTCGCCGATCACCCCAACTACATCCACAGCTTCTCCCCCGGCGCGCTGTCGACGGAGTCGCTGGCCGACCCCGACCTGATCTCCGACATCGTGGTGTGGCTCGCCAGCGACGCGTCGTCCTTGGTGACCGCCGCCCAGATACCCGCCGACAAGGGCTATCTGAAGATCTGAGCGGTCACCTTCTTCCCGCGAGCAGACGCGTACACCCCCAATTCCCCGCCGAATCGGGGGTGTACACGTCTGCTCGCGCCTAGAAAGCTCGCGCTGAAAGAGTTAGAGCCGAGACTGTTCCTTGATCGCGGTGTCGGTGGTGCGCAACGGCCGGATCAACGCGTCCTGGGCGAAGGAGGCGATCAACTCACCCGCCTCGGTGTGCACCGTGCCCCGCACATACGACATTCCCGCTCCCACCTGTGTGCTCTCGTGGCTGTACAGAATCCAGCCGTCCCACGCGAACGGCTCGTGAAAGCTCACCGACACCGTCATCGGCGCGGTCGAGACGGTCAGGTGCGCCTGTGCCGTCCCGATCCCCGCGTGCGCCCGCATCGTCGTCGAAATACCAAGGTGCCCGGTGAAATATGCGATCAGCGCCTTGGCCAGGTCATCACGGCTCGGGATGGGGTCGTAGTGCAGCCAGGCGTACAACTCCGGCGGGCCGACCTCGTCGGGGCTGTTGACGTCGACCACGTCGACCAGCCGCAGCTGGCGGCCGACCATCGGCATCTCCGAGGCGTTGGCGTCGGCGGGTCCGGCCACGTCGGGGCGCGGCAGGTGGTGGCGGATGACGTCGGCGGTGGGCACGTCGGCCAGCACCGTCACCGTGATGCACCGCTTGCCGTTCTGCTTGGCCGCAATGACAGCCGTTGCGGTGGAACGCCCTTCGGCGACGACGTCGACTTCCAGCTCGACCGGGCCGGCGCCGACCATCACCGCCCGTGCGAACACCGCGTGCGCCGAGCGCACCGACTTGTCCGGAAACCGTTTGGCCGCAGCGACAATCGCCTGTGCGAGCACCTGCGCGCCCTCGACCACCTGGCGTTCGTCTTCGCCGGCGGGACCGGTAGGGGCGGTGAAACGGTCTTGCCCGTCGGGGCTCACGTCGAACAGGTCGAGCAGCCCCGGCACGGTCCATGGTGTCTGCGCTGATTCTGTCGTCATGGACCGAACACTAACCGAGCTTCGGCAAAAGCGGTAACGTCATTACCAGCAGTCACCGCGAGCACCCGGAGGGTTGTCCACCATGGCGAAGAGCACCGGCCGCTCGGCCGGCGCCGCTCGGCCGGCATCAACCGCGGACGCCGCCGTCGACCCCGAGTCACGCTCCAAGCGCTTCATGAAGTCCGCGCTGGCGATCCTGGGAGAGACGGGGCGCACCGACTTCACCGTGCTCGAGGTGGTCGAGCGCTCCAAGACCTCGCTGCGGTCCTTTTACCAGCACTTCTCCACGAAGGACGAGCTGCTGTTGGCGCTGATCGACAAGATCATGTCGGAGTCCACCCGCAGGTGGCGCGACGAGACCGCCGGACTGCCGAGCACCACGGCGCTGCGGGTGCTCATCGACCGCATCTGCACCCCGGCCGAATCGACCACCCAGGACAAGGTCAACCGCGGCCTGACTTACTACAACGACCACCTCGCCGAGACGTTGCCGCGGGAGTATGCGCGTGTGTTGTCCCCGCTGCACGAGCTGATCAAGGACATCATCGAGCGCGGCATCGCCGAGGGCGCATTCCGAGCCGACCTCGATGTCGACGCCAAGGCCGCGCTGATCATGCAGTCCGCCCTGGGCGCGATGCGGCTGCAGGTGCTCGGCGCCGAACTCAACGGGGTGCCGATCGACGCCGACCACATCTACGAATTCTGCGTCGGCGGCCTGCGCGCCGGACCCGACGACCGCACCTGACCTGCGCGATAACCGCGAACGCCCAGGCTCACCAGGGGTGGTGTTTTCGCTGGTACAGACGTGGTAATGTCATTACCAGCACTGCAGAACGCGACTTCCAGGAGGCGGAAATGGCCCGCAAGCTCCCCTATCCGGTGTTCGACGCCGACAACCACTTCTATGAGCCCAAAGAGGCGCTGACCAAGTTCCTGCCCGACCACCGCAAGAACGTCATCGACTACATCGAGGTCCGCGGCCGGACCAAGATCATGGTGCGCAACCAGGTCAGTGACTACATCCCCAACCCGACGTTCGAGATCGTGGCCCGGCCCGGCGCGCAGGAGGAGTACTTCCGGCACGGCAGCGGCGGCAAGAGCTTCCGCGAGGTGATGGGCAAGCCGATGAAGGCGATCCCGGCGTTCCGCGACCCCGCGGCGCGCCTCGAGGTGATGGACGGTCTCGGCCTGGACTACTCGCTGATGTTCCCGACCCTGGCCAGCCTGGTCGAGGAACGCATGAAGGACGACCCCGTGCTGATCGCCGACGTCATCCACGCGCTCAACGAGTGGATGTATGAGACGTGGCAGTTCAATTACGAGGACCGGATCTTCTCCACCCCGGTGATCAACCTCGGCATCATCGACCGCGCGCTCGAGGAGCTCGAGTGGTGTCTGGAACGTGGCGCGAAGACCGTGCTCGTCCGCCCGGCGCCGGTACCGGGCGTAGGTGGCACCCGCTCGTTCGGCCTGCCCGAGTTCGACCCGTTCTGGCAGGCGTGCGTGAAGGCCGGAATCCCGGTCTCGATGCACGCGTCGGACTCCGGGTACGCCGAGTACCTCAACGACTGGGAACCCGCCGCCGAGTACCTGCCGTTCAAGCCGACCGCATTCCGGATGGTCTCGATGGGCAAGCGTGCGATTGAGGACTCGATGGCCGCGCTGGTGTGCCACGGTGCGGTGACCCGCAACCCCGATCTGCGGATCCTGTCCATCGAAAACGGCGCCGACTGGGTGCCATATCTGTTCAAGCAGTTCGACAGCGTCTACAAGAAGATGCCGCAGGAGTTCCCGGAGAACCCGATCGACGCCTTCAAGCGCGCGGTCTACGTGGCGCCGTTCTGGGAGGACGACTTCACGCAGATGGCCGACCTCATCGGGATCGACCGGGTGATTTTCGGTTCGGACTGGCCGCATCCGGAGGGGCTGGCCGAACCGACCCACCTGATCGACGACCTGCAGGGCCTCGACGAGGAGGGCCAGCGAAAGGTCATGGGTGGCAACATGATCGACCTGTTCAAGGTTCCCAACGAGATCGTCCACAACCCGGACGTGCCGCCTCTCGTCATTCCCGCCTGAACCGGTTCGGCCGCGGCAAGCGCGTCGGCTTCGGCGCGCTTCCCGCGGCGCGAGCACTGACCCTCGAAGAGGCTGAACTGATCTCATGACCGACGCCGCAAATCCCGAGGTGCTGCTGTTCGCCTCGACGACGCAGTCGTTCCTCGAAAAAGAAGCGTCGCTGACCCGGCTGCGCGAGCTGCACGACGCCGGCACCTCGTTCGACGGCGAGTGGTGGCGTCGCGCCGCCGAACTCGGCTGGACCAGCCTGCTCGTGCCCGAGGACATCGGCGGCGGAAGTGTCTCCGGTGACGGGGTGAAAGACTTGGCGCTCGTCGCCGAACTCTGCGGCAAGGTCGTCGCACCCGGGCCGCTGCATCCGGTCAGCACGGTGCTGGCGGCACTGGCGGAAGCTCCTGAAAACCACGGCGACACCATCGAATCACTGGTGTCCGGCCAAGCCGTCGCGTCGTGGGCGGTCTACGAACCCGGCAAGCAGTGGTCGCCGACGCAGTCGTCGGTCACCGCGACCGCGACCGGCGGCGGTTATCGCATCGACGGGGTCAAGGACCGCGTCGAAGCCGGCGCCGACAGCGCGGTCCTGCTGGTGGTCGCCCAGTGCGACGGCGTCGTGCGCCAGTTCCTGGTGCCGACCGATGCCCCGGGCGTGCGCGTGGAACGGCAGCGCTCGATCGACATGGTGAAGACCTATGCCCGTGTGCATTTCGACGGCGTCGAGGTCGACGGCTCGGCGCTCGTCGGGTCGGCCGAGCAGACACCGGCGATCATCGCGAGGCAGAACCAGATCGCGGTGATGCTTCAGTGCGCCGAGATCGTCGGCGTCCTGGACACCGTGTTGGACTTCACGATTCAGTGGGGCTTCGACCGGCATTCGTTCGGCCGGCCGATCGGCTCGTATCAGGCGCTCAAGCACAAGTACGCCGACCTGAAGATCTGGTTCGAGGCGTGCCGCGCGACGACGAACGCGGCCGTGGCGGAGGTGGCTGCGCGTTCGCCGGGCGGGGAGATGGCGGTCAGCATCGCGAAATCCTATTGCGCAGAACATGCCCCGGGGATGCTGCAGGACTGCATTCAGTTGCACGGCGGCATCGGCGTGACATGGGAGCACGACCTGCATCTGTTCCTGCGGCGCGTCACGTTGTACCGCTCGCTGTTCGGCACACCCGAAGAACACAACCTGCGCGTGTACGCGCTCACCAAGGCAGGCGGGGAATTGGAGCAGGCCTCATGACCGAAACCGCATCGGCGCCAACCGAGACGACGGAGTCCGTCGAGGAATTCGCCGCCCGTGCGCAGGCGTGGCTGGCCGAGAACATGCCCCCGATCGACCCGAACAACCCGCCCGAACACGACCGTGGTGAAGAGGAACCGTGGCTGCGCGCCCGGGAACTGCAGAAGCGGTTGTGGGAAGGCGGATTCGCCGGCATCTGCTTTCCCAAGGAGTACGGCGGTCTCGGTCTTCCGATCGCCTATCAGAAGGCGTTCGACGAGGTTTCGCGCTGCTACGAGCTTCCCATCATCCTCAACACCCCGACCTTCACGATCTGCGCGGCCACGATCCTCGACACCGGCAGCGAAGAGCAGAAGCAGAAGCACATTCCGGCGGTGCTGCGCGGCGACGAGGTTCTGGTGCAGCTGCTCTCGGAGCCCAGCGGCGGGTCCGACCTGGCCGGCGTCATCACCCGCGCCGACCGCAAGGACGACAAGTGGGTGATCAACGGCGCCAAGACCTGGAGCACCAGCGCGTTCGCCGCCGACTACGGATTGATGCTGGCGCGCACCGACTGGGATGTGCCCAAGCACGAGGGCCTGACGATGTTTCTGGTGCCGATCAACAGCCCGGGCATCACGCTGCGGCGCATCAAACAGGTGAACGGCTCGGTCGAGTTCTGCGAGGAGTTCTTCGACAACCTCGAACTCGGCGACGATGCCGTCGTCGGCGAAGTCAACGGCGGCTGGCAGGTGGCATCGCGCCAGCTCTACCACGAGCGGCGGGCGGTGGGCGGCGGCTCGGAGTTCGCCAGCGGGATCGGCGCCGAGGGCAAGTCCGATGTGCCGATCGACTACGTCGCGCTGTTGGAGGCGACCGGTCAGGCCGACAGCGAGCGCGCCCAGGAGATGGCCGGCCGCGCGCTGGTGCACCGCGCCGTGCGCGAGCAGCTCATCGAGCACGTGTACCACGGGGTGCTCGACGGGTCGCTTCCCCCGGCGGCCGGCTCGATCATCCGCGTCACCCACGCCGACATCCACCATCTGGAGTTCGACACCGCGCTGGCGCTCACGGCCAGCGCCGGGGTGGTGGACCTCGGAGATCAGCTGATCCGGCACGGCGAGCGCTACCTGTCGCGGCAGGCCGCCGCGCTCGGCGGAGGCACCACCGAGATCGCGCGCAACATCATCGGTGAGCGGGTGTTGGGTTTCCCCCGCGAGCACGCCGCCGACCGCGGGGTGCCGTTCAAAGAGGTCAAGCGCAACAAGGGCTAGCTAGAACAGCGTGGGCTGGAGCGCTTCGGCGGGTGGGGCGGCCGGCGTGGACACCGTACGAAACGAACGACGGTCCGGGGCCAGCCCGTGCTTGGCGATCAGCGGCGTCACCCGCTCGTCCAACGCCTGGCGGTAGTCCTGCGGCAGATACGCTCCGCGCCGGTACAGATCACGGTAGGGCGCAACCAGTTCGGGGTGTGAGCGCGCCAACCAGTTCATGAACCACCCGCGGGTGGAACCGCGCAGGTGCAGCCCGAACGCCGTCACACCGGTGGCTCCGGCAGCGGCGATCTGGCCCAGCAGGGTATCGAGGTGCTCGGCCGAGTCGGTCAGGTACGGCAGCACCGGCGCCACCATGACGTGGCAGTCCAGACCGGTCTCGCGGATCGCGGTGATCAGCCCGAGGCGCGCCTGCGGCGTCGGCGTACCGGGTTCGACGTCGTTGTGGATCTGCGGGTCGGCCACCGCCAGGGACACCGCGACGCTGACGTCGACCCGGCGGGCGGCCTCGGTGATCAGCGGCAGGTCCCGGCGCAGCAACGTGCCCTTGGTGAGGATCGAAAACGGTGTACCCGAATCAGCAAGTGCGGCAATGATTCCGGGCATCAGTGCGTAGCGCCCTTCGGCGCGCTGATACGGGTCGGTGTTGGTGCCCAGCGCGACGGTCTCGCGCGACCACGACGGGCGCGACAACTCCCGGCGCAGCACGTCTACCACGTTGGTCTTGACGACGACCTGGCTGTCGAAGTCGGCGCCGCAGCCCAGGTCGAGGTACTCGTGGGTGGGTCGCGCGAAGCAGTACCGGCAGGCGTGCGAGCACCCGCGGTAGCCGTTGACGGTGTATCGGAACGGCAGTTGGGAGGCCTTCGGCACCTTGTTCAGCGCCGACTTGCACAGCACTTCGTGAAACGTGATGCCGTCGAACTGGGGGGTGCGCACGCTGCGCACGAAGCCGATGCGCTGCAGCCCGGGCAGGGCGCCGTCGTCGACGCTGACCGCCTGACCGTCCCACCGCATATCCTCATTCGAACTGACGTTCGAGCCGATGTCAAGCGTCGGTACGTTGTACGGAGGCCCTCGGTGATTCCCACTTCACCATACCGCGCGCAGGGGGGCTTGCGGCAAGACCGGGGTGATGCGTCAAACTCCTTGGCCGAAGCGCTATCTCACGAAATGAGGCACGTGACAACGAACGACTACGAGATCGAACTGCAGGCTGAGCGGGACTATGTGACCGGGCTCTATGCGCGGCTGGACGCCGAACGGACCCGGCTCAAGGACAAGTACGACGCCGCCCTGCGCGCTCCTGTCGACAAGCAGGACGGCGGCACCCTGGTCGAGCGCGACGCCGCGGTGCGCGGGCTGGCCGCGCAGATGGACCGGCTCAACGTGGCCGACCACGGGCTGTGCTTCGGCCGGCTGGACAGCATCGCTGGTGAGCGCTCCTACATCGGGCGCATCGGGCTGCTCGACGAGGACCACGACTACGAGCCGCTGCTGATCGACTGGCGGGCGCCCGCGGCGCGCGCCTTCTACGTCGCCACCGCCGCCAACCCGGAGGGCATGCGTCGGCGGCGCCAGTTCCACACCCTGGGCCGTCGGATCCTCGACTTCACCGACGAGGTCTTCGTCCGGCCCGGTGAGAGGGCCGATGACGACACCGCCTTCGCCGGGGACTCGGCCCTGCTCGCCGCGATCAACGCACCCCGCGGCGAAGGGATGCGCGACATCGTCGCGACGATCCAGGCCGAACAGGACGAGATCATCCGCCTCGACCATCCCGGTGTGTTGGTGATCGAGGGCGGCCCGGGCACCGGAAAGACCGTCGTGGCGCTGCACCGGGTGGCCTACCTGCTCTACACGCACCGCAAACGCATGGAAAGCCACGGCGTCCTGGTGATCGGGCCCAACCCGGCGTTCCTGGATTACGTGGGCCGGGTGCTGCCGTCGCTGGGCGAGACCAACGTCGTGTTCATGACCACCGGCGACCTGGTGCCCCGGCTGCGCGTCACCGCCCAGGACGAGCCGCGGGCCGCCCAGCTCAAAGGGTCACTGAAGATGCTGGACGTGCTCGCCGCGGCGATCGCCGATCGGCAACGACTGCCCGAGACCCCGCTGCAGATCGAGCTCAGCGACGTCACGGTGCGCATCGACGCCGAAACCGCGCAGTGGGCACGGCAGGAGGCACGCGACAGCGGCCGGCCGCACAACGAGGCCCGCGCGGTGTTCACCGAGATCGTGACCTACGTACTGACCGAGCGGGCGATTGCGCGCATCGGACGGGGCTGGCTGACCCGCGAGGACCGTCAAGCTTGGGAGGACCTGCGCGCCGACCTCGTCGAGGAGCTGCGCGAGAACCCGGCGTTCACCGCCGCACTCAACGAACTGTGGCCGATCCTGACACCTGAAACCCTGCTGTCCCAACTGTATTCGTCGACCGAACGGCTGGCCGCCGCAGGAGCCGACCCCGCGCTGTACCGCGCCGACGGCACCGCATGGACCGTGGCCGACGTGCCGCTGCTTGACGAACTCGTCGACCTGCTCGGCCGTGACCCGGCCGCGGACCGGACCGCCGAGCGGCAACGCAAGGCCGAGGCCGCCTACGCCGCGGGTGTGTTGGAGCTGATGGTCGCGCGCGAGGACCTGATGGACGACGAGGACCATCTGTTGGCCCAGGACCTGTTGTACGCCGAGGATCTCGCCGAGCGGTTCGCCGAACGCGACAACCGCGATGTCGCCGAACGCGCTGTGGCGGACCGGGATTGGACCTACGGCCACGTCGTTGTCGACGAGGCCCAGGAGCTCTCGGAGATGGACTGGCGGGTGCTGTTTCGGCGCTGCCCGAACCGGTCGTTCACGGTGGTCGGCGATCTCGCCCAGCGCCGGTCGGTGGCGGGCGCGACGTCCTGGGACGCGATGCTGGCCCCGTACGTGCCCGACCGGTGGGTCTACCGGTCGCTGACGGTGAACTACCGCACGCCCGCGGAGATCATGGACGTCGCGGCGGCCCTGCTCGCGGAGTTCGCACCCGGTGTGCGGCCGCCGGAATCGGTGCGCGCGTGCGGGGTTCGGCCCTGGTCTCGTCGGGTGGGCGTCGAAGACCTGCCCGCGGCGATCGACGAGTTCGTGCGCGAGGAGGCCGGCCGCGACGGGACCAGCGTGGTGATCGGCCCGCCGGGTGTGCCCGGTGTCCGCACCCCGGCGCAGACGAAGGGCTTGGAGTTCGACGCCGTCCTGGTGGTGGAGCCGGACCGCATCCTCGCCGACGGCCAGCGCGGCGCCGCCGAGCTCTACGTCGCACTGACCCGCGCCACCCAACGGCTCGGGGTGCTGCACACCGCCCCGCTGCCGGAGGTTCTGACGGGCCTGGACCCGCTCGTCGAGAAGGAGAAACAACAGTTGGCGTAACCGCGACGGCGGCACCGCCGGTTTGGCAAGATTCGCACCGTGGTGGCAGCGCAACCGTACGGACAGCTGCGGCACACGCAGGTCCTCGGTAAGCGGATGGCCTACGTCGACGAGGGCGTCGACGCGGGCGGCTGGACGATCGTCTTCCAACACGGCAACCCCACCTCGTCGTACCTGTGGCGCAACGTGATGCCGCACCTGGAGGGGCTGGGCCGCCTGGTGGCGTGCGATCTGATCGGCATGGGCGGCTCGGACAAGCTCGACGACCCCGGGCCGGACCGCTACCACTACGCCGAGCAGCGCGAGTACCTGTTCGCGCTGTGGGACGCGCTTGACCTCGGCGACCGGGTCGTGCTCGTGGTGCACGACTGGGGCTCGGCATTGGGCTTCGACTGGGCGAACCAACACCGCGACCGAGTCGCGGGCATCGCGTACATGGAAGCCATTGCCATGCCGATCAATTGGGCGGATTTCCCTGAACCCGTCCGCCCGCTGTTTCAGGGGTTCCGCTCCGCGGAAGGCGAGGCGCTGATCCTGGAGCAGAACCTGTTCGTCGAAGCCGTTCTGCCCGGCGCGATTCAGCGCAGGCTCACCGACGAGGAGATGGATCACTACCGCGCGCCGTACCGCACCCCCGGGGAGGATCGGCGCCCGACGCTGTCATGGCCGCGCAACATCCCGATCGAGGGTGAACCCGCCGACGTCGTCGCGATCGTCGAGGAGTTCGGCCGATGGCTGGCCCACAGCGAGGTGCCCAAGCTGTTCGTCAACGCCGAGCCCGGCGCGATCACTCGCGGGCGTGTCCGCGATTTCGTGCGCACCTGGCCGAATCAGACGGAGGTCACCGTCGCGGGAACGCACTTCATCCAGGAGGACAGCCCCGACGAGATCGGCCAGGCCGTCGCCGCGTTCGTGCGCGCGCTTCGCGCGGCGCACGGTTAGAGGCGGGTCACCACTTCCCGAGCTGGCAGTGCGCGGTGTACGGCCCGCTGTTCTGCACCACGACCTCGCCATCGACGGCGATCTCACAGTGCGGGTTCGGCGCGGCCTGCATCGCGTGTACACCGGTGCTCGCGGTGAGGATCGCCCACTGCGGATCCTCGAGCGTGGTTTCGAACACCCACGGCGCGCCCGGGCCGAGATCGATCTGCTCGCTCTTCAGATACGCATAGGCGTCGGCGTTGTACGCCTCCATGCTCGGCGGCTGCGCGACCAGGTAGTTGAGCTTGTAATCGGCGGCGTTGCCCGGTGAGGTGAGGGTGTATCGGACCTGATGGACGGTCGGCTCCGCGTTCGCCGTCGCCTGGCTGACCCCGATCGATGCGGCCGCCAGCGCGAGCGCTGCCCCGACCCGAATTGTCGCAGTTCGCATATCCGTCACATCGCCGAACCCTACCGAACCGTTACACCCCTCTTTTTTTCCGCCGAGCGTGCGGGTCTGAGGCCGACACGCCGACGATCTGGGCGAGTTCACGCACGCTCGCGACGAGCGAGGTGGCACGCTGCATCCGTGGATGCAACATCGCAAACCCGGGTGCTCGCCGACACCGGCGGTCTCGTCGTCACCGACGACGGGCGCCGTGTCCTGGTCATCGACCGCGGCACCGGACCGCTGGCGGTGCTGGCCTTCGTGCTGGGCGTGCTCACCCTCGTCATCGGCGGGTTCGGCGCCGTCGCACTCGTCACCGGCACGCCCTCGCAGGCGCTGGGCGCGGCGTTCGTGGCGGCCGGGGCCGTGCTGGCGGCGTCGGCGTTCGTGGTGGTGCGCAGGATCCGACGCAATCGCCGCCGGCCACTGCACGAGTGCCGGCCCGTGGCGGTGATCGACCGCAAGCTCGGGTTGTTCAGTTATCGGGGCGGCGCGATCGTGCAACTGGATCAGGTGCGGTTTGCGCGACGCCTCCAGATCGGTTCGAGCTCACCGAAATTGGTCGCGGTGACGCCGGGCGGCACGAAGGTGCTCAAGCGCGGCAACCCGTTCGACGGCGGCGTCGGCGGCGTCGACGCGGTGCTTACCGCGATCGCCCAGGGCCGTCCTGAAATCCGGGACATCACGTGAGGTAGCGGCGTTAGTTCCCCGTGGTCCTGGTGGTGTCATGCCAGTCGACCCACGCACGGGTGAAGTAGCTGGTGTCGACGACGCCGCCGTCAACCCGGTAGTGGCCGTCGTAGACGGTGTATCTCTGGTCACCGGTTTGCTGGGTACCGAGGCCGTTGGTGTTGCCACCCCAGGTCATCGTGTGCTGGTTGCCCGCGTTGATGGTGACGGAGCCCCTTTCGAGGGTGTACCACGGGTCACCGTTGCCGTTGTTCGAGGTATTCAGGCCGCCGCTCAGATCATCGCCGTCTGGGTCTGTCGTCGTGATGGTGATGGTGCAGCTGGTGAACGCACACGCCAGGGGGCCGAGGCTCAGCGTGGGACTGGAGTTGATCGCGTAGATCGGCACCACGACCGTGAGCTGGGCGGTGCCGCCGAACCCGTCGGAGACGGTCATGGTGAACGCGTCTTCGTAGGCGGCCAGGTTGACGCCGTTGTAGGTGCTGCCCGCGGCGCCGATCCTGGCGACGGCGTGCCGCTGTGCGGTCGTCAGGTTGCTCGTGTAGGTGAACTGACCGTCGGCGGCGATGGTGACGGTGGCCCCACGCGAACTGGTCACGCTGGTCGGCCAGATCGGAGCGTCGCCGTCGGCGTCGTAGTACGTCAGCTTCCCGCCGCTGGTCTGAGTGGTGCCGATCAGCGTGCCGACCGTCGGCGCCTCGGTCAGAGTCAGGGTCGGAGCGGTGTTGGGCACATCCGGCTGGACGCCCATCCGCAGGGTGACCGTGCGGCCGTTGGCGTCGGTCGCGACGATGGTGACCACGTCGTCGGCCGTCGTACTGTGGCCCAGATTCTCGTCGCGGACGTAGGTGAAGGTCCCGGTGATCGGATCGAACGCCGTGATCGTGCCCTTCGCCGGAGGCGTTCCCAGCGCGTAGCCGGTGAAGATGCCGACGTCGGCGGGCGGGATCGGCACCGATCCATTGACGACGTACTGCTGCGGCTTGGTGACGTTGGCCGGGGTGATCGAGGTGACGTTCGGCACGGTCACCGTCACGATGGCGCTGCCGTAGTGACCGTCCCCGACCCGCACCTGGAAGCTCTGGGTGGCGCCGGCCGTCGACGACGACACATACGTGAAGTCGCCTGTCGTCGGGTTGATGGTGACGATGCCGCCGTTGCCGCCGGAGCCGTTCTTGGTGTAGGCGGAGTTGCCATCCAGATCGTTGACCGACGACTGCACCAGCGTGTAGGTCAACGTGTCGCCGTCGGAGTCGCTGGCGTTGATCTTGCCGCGCACCACACCCAGTGCGTCTGGGGCGCCCACGGTGGGCGCGCTCGTGGTCGGGTTGGCGTTCGTCCCGTCGATGATCAGAATCTTGAACGGGAGCGTGAATCTGACGCCATCCGCGGATTCCACCGGGATGTGGACGATGTCGTACCTGTCGGCCTCGTTTTCCGAGGTCGCCCGGTGGAAGAACGCCGCGCCGGGGAGCGTGTTGGTGTAGGTGAACCCACCACCGGAGGTGTTGATGGTGACCAACGCCCCGCCCTCTGACACGTACGTCCCACCTTGGGACACCCCGAACCAGGTGACCGAGCGACCGAATTCGTCCTCCACGTGGAACGTCCCAGCGGCATACTCGGACTGCGAATTTACGCTGCCCAGGTTGAGGGTGTAGAGCCAGCTGTCGTACGTCGTCCAGGTGTCGAACTCCAACAGGACGGCCATCTCCTGGAACCGCTTGTAGACCGCGACCAGCCCGACGTAGGTCACCAGCGTGAACGGGTTGACCTGTTGGGGTGTCCAAGCTGGCAGGGTGATGTCCCAGGCCCGCTCCGGATCGGCGAATGCGCCACCGTCGCCGCCGAGTAACGCCGCCGCCTGCGCGGCAGCGACCTTGGCCAGCAGGCTGTTGAAATCGTTGAGGTCCGCTTCGGTGACGGTCGCCCCGGTGGTCGCCTTGATGATGTCGATCTCGATCTGAACCGGGTCGTAGACGCCGTTCAGCATGTTCTTCAGCACCGTCGCCGCCCCGACGACGGCAGCGCCCGTGATCTTGTACGGGTTGATGATGTCGAAAGTGCCTGCCCCGGGGGCGATCGTGAACGGCGGAGCCACCCGGTTCAGGAGGTCTCCTATCGCGTTGAGCGTGTCCGCGAACGTATAACCGGGGACCGCCGACACGACGAACATCCCGAAGATATCGAGGAGATCAGGAACCCACCGCGCCGGACTTCCCGGAGCCGCGCCGGCGAGCAGGGCCTCGAGCTGGTCGTCGGCGAGGTCGAGCGTCTGGTCGGTTTGGAAGTTGGTGAAGTCGACAAAATTCCACGGCCCTCCGGGCCAGCCGGCCAACCGGTTGACGGCCAGGGCGAGGACGCCCTGGAAGTACCACTCGCCCGTCCCGGGTATGGGCGCCGCGGCGGTTACATCGGCAACCCCGACTCCCATGAGCGCGGCCGCGCTGGTCATCAGAGGAACCCCGTTGTACATGTCGGCTGCGAGCGGCGCACCGATGACCGGCACCATGCCGACGACATCGCGGGCAAGGTCTTGGATCTCGTCGAAGAAATCAGCCTGATCGCCACGCAGCACGGCAACGCCGAGCGCGGTGGCGTTGAACAGAGCGCTGACGGCGTACATGGCTGTTCCCACCCCGGGGATCCAGCCGATCGACGTACTGAGGTCTGCGAGCACCGATTCGCCCACAAACTCGGCGACCGCGCCGAACGCTCCGACCAGCGCGACGAAGGGGTCCTCGTTGCGGCGGCTGGACACCCACAGCGCTTGAAGCAACACGCCGACGGGCGTCGTCGGCGTCGAGTTGTTGTCCGGAGTGATTCCGAGCTGCCGCAGCAGCTCACGGGCCATCTCGGTGACAGCCGCTTCGAGTTCCTCGGTGTCGACTTCCTCGCCCTCTTCGTCCTGTTCGACGGAGCTCGCGGACGCGGCCAAAACGGTCAATTCGTCGGAGCTGTCGCCCAGAACACCTTCGGCGGCTCCTGGAGCGTCGGGCTCGCCGTCCGAAGCGGCCTCGAGGTCAATGTTCGCTTCGGTGTCGCCCGGATCGGGGCTGTCGGCGATGGGCGAAGCGGGATCTCCCGTGACCGAGGTGTCGTCGGGCGAGGGTTGTGCAGGGCTTAGCTCACCGGCTGATTCATCAGGCGCATTGGGCTGCTCGGGCGCCGGGGAGATGTCCGGATCGGCGGCCTCGGGATCGATCCCCGCCGGATCATCGACCTCTTCGGGAGGCTCCAGTTCCTCTTCTGTGTCGGCTTCGGTGTCGGCTTCGTCGTCGGCGCCGGTCTCGGTGTCCTCCTCGGTGAGATCGTCCTCGCCGAAGTCGGTGTCGTCGAAATCGTCGAGATCGTCGAGGTGGGAGTGCTCCTGGTCGGCACCGGCGGGGTTACCCGCATCGGTCTCGCTCAGGCTGTCGGTGGCGCCTCCGCCGGGGTCACCCTGCGAGGCCGTCGAGTCTGCCGTGTCTGCCGCCGCCACCCCCTGGCCGGTGACGAGGGCGGTAGCCAGGCCGACGCCGACGGCGCCGACCCCCAGCCAGTTCTTGGTCTTGGCGGGTTTGCGGTGGCGGCCTTTCGTCCGACGCGGCTTTCGCGGGCTGGGAGCGGCCAACGCATCTCCTTAGCTGTATCCCGTCGGCCCCGCCGTTTCTGCAACGTGTGTCAGTTGCCAGAAGAGCGGCCAGCCCAAAGCTCGTGTAATTCGACAACATCCCTGCCGCCCTGATTGGACGACGCGAGACTAGGAGACAAATTAACATGATCGGAAATATTTTTGGAGCCGCAGACGAAACCGAGTTTTCTGTGTGGTCTCAGCACCCCGGTTTGAATTCGTAGCCGGAGTTCCGATGAGCGGTTCGGCTTGCTGGAGCTATTTCACAAATCACGCGCGATTGTTAACCGCGGGCTGGTGATGACCGCCGACGCCGCCCGGGTCCGATGTCATCGGCCGGACCGTCGGCGGGCTTGGAATCCTGGTCGAGAGTGACCCCGGCGCGAGCGTGCGTGAACTCGCGATATTTGTCGGCGTGTCGCCCTCAGACGCGCACGCTCGCGCCCAAGAGGGCCAAGCCAAAAGGGGAGTTAGGCGCGGCCCAGGCGGGAGAGCACTTCGATGAGCACGTCGTCGGCGGGTACGTCGACCTGCTCACCGGTCGCCATGCTCTTCACTCCGATGGTGCCCGCCTCGATGTCGCGGTCGCCGGCCACCAACGCGATCGACGCCCCGGAGCGGTCCGCGGCCTTCATCGCGGCCTTGATGCTCCGATCGCCGTACGCCAGATCGACCCGCACGCCGGCGGTGCGCAGCCGGGCGGCCAACACCACCAGCTTGGCCTTGGCCTGCTCGCCGAGCGGCACCCCGAACACCTCGACACGCGCGGTTCCGCCGACCGTCTTACCCTCGGCCGCCAGCGCCAGCAGCGTGCGGTCGACCCCGAGCCCGAAGCCGATGCCGGACAGGTCTTTTCCGCCGAGTTCGCGCATCAGCCCGTCGTAGCGGCCACCGCCACCGATACCCGACTGGGCGCCGAGGCCGTCGTGCACGAACTCGAACGTCGTCTTGGTGTAGTAGTCCAGCCCGCGCACCATCCGCGGATTGATGACGTAGGGCACCTCGAGCGCGTCCAGATACGCCAGCACGCTGTCAAAGTGCTGTTTGGCGCCGTCGGAGAGGTGGTCGAGCATCACCGGCGCGTCGGCGGTCATCTCCTGCACGTGCGCCCGCTTGTCGTCGAGCACGCGCAGCGGGTTGATCTCCGCGCGACGGCGGGTCTCCTCGTCGAGGTCGAGCTTGAACAGGAAGTCCTGCAGCAGTTCGCGGTACTGCGGACGGCAGGTGTCGTCGCCCAGCGAGGTGATCTCCAAGCGGAACCCGTCCAGGCCCAGCGACCGGAAGCCGGCGTCGGCGATGGCGATCACCTCGGCGTCCAACGCGGGATCGTCGACACCGATCGCCTCCACCCCGACCTGCTGCAGCTGGCGGTACCGGCCGGCCTGCGGACGCTCGTAGCGGAAGAACGGCCCGGCGTAGCAGAGCTTGACCGGCAACGGCCCGCGATCCAGCCCGTGTTCGATGACGGCGCGAATCACCCCCGCGGTGCCCTCCGGGCGCAGCGTCACCGAGCGGTTGCCGCGGTCGGCGAAGGTGTACATCTCCTTGGACACCACGTCGGTGGACTCCCCCACGCCGCGGGCGAACAGCGCGGTGTCTTCGAAGATCGGGAGCTCGATGTCGCCGTAGCCGGCGCGCCGGGCGGCGTCGAGCAGGCCGTCGCGCACACCGACGAACTGCGCGGACTCGGGCGGCAGGTAATCCGGGACGCCCTTGGGCGCCTGAAATTCAGTCACTAGCTCAAGCCTTCGAGAAATGGGTTGTTACGGCGTTCGAAGCCGATCGTGGACCTCTCACCGTGCCCCGGTAGTACCACGGTGTCGTCGTCGAGCACCAATAGTTTGTCCACGATCGAACCGAGCAGATCCCGGCCGCTGCTTCCCGGCAGATCGGTGCGGCCGACGGACTGGCGAAACAACGTGTCGCCGCAGAAGACGACCTCCTGGGGGCCCTCCGAGACCCGGAACACCACCGACCCGCGGGTGTGGCCGGGCGTGTGGTCGACGGTCACGGTGATGCCGCCGAGCTCGACCTTGTCGCCGTCGCGGTCCAGTTCGACGACCTGCTTGGGCTCGCGGAACATGGCGCCGACGGCGAACTGGGCCAGGCCCCCGATCACACCCCGACCGAAGTCCTTGATCGGGTCGGTCAGCATGTATCGGTCCTCGGGATGGATGAAGGCCGGGCAGCCGTACATGTCGGCCACCTTCTGCGCCGACCAGATGTGGTCGACGTGCCCGTGGGTCAGCAACACCGCCGCCGGGGTCAGGCGGTTTTCGTCGAGGATCCGGCGCAACGGCCCCATCGCCCGCTGGCCGGGGTCGACGACGATGGCGTCCGCCCCGGTCCGGTGGGCCAGCACGTAGCAGTTGCACGCCAACATGCCTGCCGGAAAGCCGGTGATCAACACAACCTCCAGTTTTCCATCCCGCCAGAGCGCGGCCCGCAGCGCCACACACAGCGATGCCTGGCACACTCGTTTCCGACCAATCGACACGAGGAGGACACAGGGCGGTGCCGACCAACGAACAGCGTCGTGCCACGGCGAAGCGCAAGCTCGAGCGTCAACTGGAGCGACGGGAGCAAAGGGCCCGCAGGCGCCGCATCCTCACGATCATCGGCGCGGTCGTCGCAGCCGTGGTCGTCGTCGGCGCCGCCGTCACGGCCTTCGTCCTCACCAAACGCGACTCCGACACCGAGACCGCATCGGACCCCACCACCGCGCCGGCCACCACCACGACGCCGGCGGCGACGGGCCCCGGCGGTCTGCCCGCGTTCGCCGCACCGGCCGGGCTCGGCGAAAACTGTCAGTATCCGGCGGCCGGCGAACCGGCCAAGGAGGTCGGTCCACCGCGCAGCGGCAAGGTGCCGACCGAGCCCGCCCAAGTCAGCGCCAGCATGTCGACCAATCGGGGCAACATCGGGCTGATGCTCGACAACGGCAGGGCGCCGTGCACGGTCAACAGCTTCGCCAGCCTGGCTCAGCAGGGCTACTTCAACGACACCCCGTGTCATCGCCTGACCACGAGCGAGTCGCTGTCGGTGCTGCAGTGCGGTGACCCGACCGGGCAGGGCACCGGCGGCCCGGGCTACCAGTTCGCCAACGAGTACCCGACCAACCAGTACCAGCCCGACGATCCCAAGCTGATGCAGCCGGTCACCTATCCGCGGGGCACGCTGGCGATGGCCAACGCCGGCGCCAACACCAACGGCAGCCAGTTCTTCCTCGTGTACCAGGACTCGCAGCTGCCGCCGAACTACACGGTGTTCGGCACCATCGATGAGACGGGGCTGGCCACGCTCGACAAGATCGCCGAGGCCGGGGTCGCCGGCGGCGGCGAGGACGGCCCGCCGGCTCAAGACGTCCAGGTGACGTCGATCCTGCTGGACTGATCGGTGACCGTCCCGCCGCCACCACAACCGCTGCCGGGCGGCGAGTTCGGGCAGCAGCCGTACGACTATCCGCCGGAGTACTCCGGCTATGGCTATGGCTATGGCTATGGCTACGGATCTCCCTATGGCTATCCCCCGCCCGCGCGCACCAACGGGCTGGCCGTCGCCTCACTGGTGTGCGCGTTCCTGCTCGCACCGCTGGGCATCGTGTTCGGCCACATGGCGCTGTCACAGATCAAGAAGACCGGCGAAGAGGGTCGCGGGCTGGCGGTCGCGGGTCTGGTCATCGGCTACGCGATCACGGCTTTCACGGTGTTGGCGATCGTGATCAGCATCTTGCTGTTCATGTTCTTGGCCACTGCCCTGCAGGACGTCGACCTGTACCCGGAGTCGCCGCGCTACACGGCCGCGCCGGCCGAGCTGCCGGCGTTCGACCCCCCGGCCCCGCCCGGGGCCAACTGCCAGTACCCCGAGACCGTCGAACGCCCCAGCAAGCCGGTGAACGGCCCTCGGGTCGGCCGGGTGGTGACCGATCCGCCGGGCATCGACGCCACGATCACCACCAACCAGGGCGCGATCGGGGTGCAGCTGGACAACGCCAAGGCGCCGTGCACCGTGAACAGCTTCACCAGCCTGGCGCGGCAAGGGTTCTTCGACGACACGACGTGTCACCTGTTGAGCACCACCGCGACCCGGCACGCGTTGCAGTGCGGAGATCCGACCGGCAAGGGCACCGGCGGGCCCGGCTATCAGTTCCCCAACGAGTACCCCACCAACCAGTACCGGCTCAACGACCCGGCGTTGCGGCTTCCGGTCCGGTATCCGCGCGGCACGGTGGCGATGGCCAACACGGGTCAAGGCACCAACGGCAGCCAGTTCCTGCTCATCTTCGACGATTCGCCCATGCCGCCGGCCTACACCGCGTTCGGCACCATCGACGCGGCCGGGTTGGCGTTGCTGGACAAGATCGCTGCCGAGGGGGTCGCCGGGGGCGGCGACGAGGGCACGCCCGCCGTGGACGTGACGATCGAATCGGTCGAGATCGGCTAGCGGTAGCCGCGCTTCAACAGGTACCGCGCGCCTGCGGTCATGGCCTCCGGGGTGGCGAGGTCGAAGTCGAAGGCGTCGGCCAGCCGGTCAGTGATGTTGAACGCCAGACACACCGCCAGCGCGTCTTCGATCTGGGCGGGAGTCACGCCGTGCGCCAGCACCGCACTGACGTCATCGGGGTCCACGCGGTGCTCCCGTGTCAGGGTGCCGAGCAGCCCGAGCGTGGCCCGCAGGGGCTCGTCGATCGGTGCAGTATCCAGATCGGCGAGCGTGGCGGCGACCTTCTCGTCGTCGCCGTACCACAGGCCTGAGGTGGCCGAGTGCGCCGCGATGCAGAACGGGGTCTGGTTGACCTTCGACACGTACGCCGCCATCAGCTCACGGTCGCCGACCGACCACGCCGACGGTCCGCGCATCGCCTCATGGGTGAGCTCGCCGGCGCCGTAGAACTCCGGGCGGTACATCGCCAGCTTCACCGCATCGACAACCGGTTGCCGCGAAACCAGCCGCACCAGCTTGAACAACGCCTTGGTGCGCAGGCGGTGGCCCCGCTCGAGGACGTTGAGCCTCACCGTGCGCCGCCTTCGATGGCGCGGGTCAGCGCGGTCAAGCCGGACTGGTACTGGCGGCTGGCCTGTCCGACCGCGGCACACACCACGATTTCGAAGATCTGATCCTCGCTCAGGCCCACGGCCCTGGCGGCCGCGACGTCCTTGTCGGTCACCTGATGGGCCTGGTGAGCCACCTTGTCGGCCAGGGTGCGCAGCGGGTCGGTGAGACCGGCGTTGTCGTAAGCCGCACGGCGCAGCGCCGACGGCGCCTGTCCCCCGCCGCCAAGGACGCGCGCGATGAGCGCGCGGTGAAGTTCGGTGATATCAGCCATTTTCAGTTGCCCGAAGCCGTCGAAGTTTTGACCGGCTCAGACGATACGCCTACGTTCAGATCACTCCGGTTGATACGAACGTGAACGTGTGAACGCGAAAAGGATGTCCATGAGGAACTCGACACGACGGAACTTTTTGAGGGTCGGAAAGGCAACCGGGGCGCTTGCGCTCAGCGCGCTGCTTGTCCTCACCGGATGCTCGCGGGTGCCGGAATCCGGCGAGGGCGGCACCCTGCAACGGGTCAAGGATGCCAACTCCATCAAAATCGGCATCGCCGGGGAGGTGCCCTACGGCTACACCGCCGACGGCCAAGTCACCGGGGAGGCACCCGAAGTCGCCAAAGCGGTGTTCAACGCGATGGGTATCGAAAACGTCGACGCGACCCAGGTCGAGTTCAGCCAGTTGATACCGGCGCTCAACGCGGGCCAGTTCGACATGGTCGCAGCGGGCATGGCGATTCTGCCTGCCCGGTGCGACAACGCCCAGTTCTCGGCGGTCGACTACGTCACCCCGACGGCGTTGTTGGTGCCGAAGGGAAACCCTGAGCAGGCCAACAACTTTGACGACATCAAAGCCAAGGGCCTCAAGCTCGCGGTGCTCTCGGGCACGGTCGAAGAGGCGGTTGCTCACGATCTGGGTATCCCCGCAGGCGACATTCAGCCGTACGAGGGTCAACCGGAGATGTTGCAGGCGCTGCTCGACGGGCGCGCCTACGCCGGGGCGCTGACCGACATCTCGCTGCGGCGGATGTTGGCCGACAACCCCACCGCGCCGCTTGAGGTAACCGCGGGTTTCGTTCCGGTTGTCAATGGCCAGAAGCAGATTCAGGCTGGCGGCTTCGTGTTCCGCAAGGGCGATGACCCGCTGGTCGAAGAGTTCAACGCCGAGCTCGACAGGCTGCACGACAGCGGCCAGTGGCTCGACATCGTCAAGCCGTTCGGGTTCACCGAGGACAACCTGCCGCCCGAAGACCTGACCACCGCGCAGCTGTGCGAGGCCGCCTGAGGCGTCCGTGATGTTCGACAACATCGGGCTGTTCGTCGAGACCATCTCCCAAGGGCTGCTACTCACGGTCGAGGCGACGGTCGGCGGCATCCTCATCGCCACCGTGCTGTCGTTCGGGTTCGGGCTGGCGATGCTGTCTCGGTCCCGGCTGGTTCGCGGGTTCGCCCGGCTCTACGTGGAGATCTGGCGGGGCACCTCCGAAGTGGTCCAGCTGATGTGGATCTACTTCGTGTTGCCGGTGCTCGTCGGATTCCAGATCGTGCCGCTGGCCGCGGGCATCATCGTGCTCGGGCTGAACCACGGCGCCTACGGTGCAGAGATCGTACGCGGTGCGATTCAGGCGGTGCCGAGGGAACAGTATGAAGGTTGCGTCGCACTGAATCTCAGCCGCACTCAACGCATGCTGCGGGTCATCCTGCCGCAGGCACTGGTGGAGATGGTGCCCCCGTTCAACAACCTGTTCATCCAGTTGCTCAAGAGCAGTGCGCTGTTGACCATCATCACCGTGCACGAGATGACCTATCAGGCGCGCGAGGTGTTGATCGACCGGTTCATCTCGCAGGCGCCCACGATCTGGACGATCGTGTTGCTGTTCTATCTGGCGTTGGCCGTGGCGATCACCTTCGGCATGCGCATGCTGGAACGCCGGACCGCCCAGATCGCCGGCCGCAGGCCTCCGCAGCGCCGGGGTGTGCTGGCGGCGTTGAGTGCCCGACGGACGGGCTGATCCGGTGCTGTGGGACTGGGATTTCGCGTGGGAGGTGCTGCCGAAGATCGTCGGGGACGGTCTGCGCATCACGTTCGTGGCGACCGTCGCCGGTTCGGTACTGGCCTACAGCCTGGGGCTGGTGCTGGCGCTGCTGCGCCGGTCACGCATCCGCGTGGTCAGCACCGTTACTTGGGCGTTCATCGAGTTCGTACGCAGCACACCGCTTTTGGTGCAGATCTTCTTTTTCTTCTTCGTGCTGCCCGACTTCGGTCTCAAGTTCGAGCCGCTGACCACCGGCATCATCGCGATCGGGCTGCACTACTCGACCTACACCGCCGAGGTGTATCGGGCCGGCATCGAAGCGGTGCCGGCCGGCCAGTGGGAGGCGGCTGTCGCGCTCAACCTTCCCCGCCGACGGGTGTGGACCGCGGTGATCCTTCCGCAGGCCATTCCGCGGGTGCTGCCTGCGCTGGGCAATTACACGATCTCGATGCTCAAGGAGACGCCGCTGCTGTTGATGATCGGCGTGCTCGACATCGTCGGCGTCGCCAACCAGCTCGGCTCCCGCGCGTTCCGCTACGTCGAGCCGATCACGATCGCCGGCGTGCTGTTCCTCGTGCTCAGTTACTCGGCGTCCCTACTGGTGCGATGGATGGAGCGGCGTGTCAGATACACCGGCTGAGATGATTCGGTTCGACCAGGTCGTCAAGCGGTTCGACGACACCACCGTGCTCGACCATCTGAGTTTCTCGGTACGGCCGAGCGAGTTCGTCGCGCTCATCGGTCCCAGCGGTTCGGGCAAGACGACGGTCCTTCGGCTGCTGATGACGTTGGAACAGGTCGACGAGGGGCGCATCTTCGTCGGCGGGCAGTGCCTGAGCCACATGACCCGCGTCGGCAAGCAGGTGCCTGCCGACGAGAAACATCAACGGGAGGTCCGCAGACGAATCGGTATGGTGTTCCAGCAGTTCAACCTCTTCCCCAACATGCGGGTGCTGCAGAACATCACCGAGGCGCCGATCCGCTCGCTGGGCCTGCCCCGCGCCGAGGCCGAGGTCAGGGCGCGCGAGCTGCTGGAGCTGGTCGGGCTGGCCGACAAGGTCGATGCGCGCCCCTACCAGCTGTCGGGCGGCCAGCAGCAGCGGGTCGCGATCGCCCGCGCGCTGGCCATGCAACCCGAGGTGCTGCTGCTCGACGAGGTCACCTCGGCGCTGGACCCGGAGTTGGTGGCCGGAGTCCTTGCGCTGCTCAAGGACATCGCCGCCAGCACGGACATCACGTTTCTGTGCGTCACCCACGAAATGGATTTCGCCCGCGACGTTTCCGACAGGGTGCTCATGCTCGACCACGGCCGCATCGTGGAGGACGCGCCGCCGGACAAGCTGTTCACCGATCCCGAAAGCGACCGCACCCGAGCGTTTTTGCGGGCGGTGCTGGAGCGCGGTTGAATTCCCGCCTAGCCCATCGATTGTGCGGTCTCATCCGCGCGTCCCGGCGTGTCGCGGATGAAACCGCACACTCGGCGAAAAAGTCGACCGGCTACCAGCGCAGCAGCGCGCCGATGCCGTTGGCCTCGGCCAGCACGCCGCCGGACGCACCCTCGACGGGGGTGATCCGCGCATCGATCTCGAGTGCCCGCTCGACGAGCCGTTCGGTAAGCCGGGGCTCGGGCGTCGCTTTCGCGCTGGGAGGCGCCTCTTCGCCGGCGTAGAGCAACCCGTTGGCGTCCACCGAGCCCACGTAGCGGACTTCCGGGTCGTACACCAGATGCGCGACCCTGCCGTCGTTCAGCGCCCCGGTCACCTCCGACAACCCCAACGCGCCGGACTTGGTCCCGGCGGCCTCGCGCACCTGGGTCAACAGCTGTTGCTCGTACTCCTTGTGCTGGGTGTGCAGCCGTTCGGTGACCATGCGGGCCAGTGACGCGTCGTCGACCCCGCTGAGGACCCGGGTGTCGGCGAGCACCTTGTCCCGAACGGTCGCCGGAAACCGCGAAATCGCGGCGTCGGTCCAGGTGTCGCCCCCGGAGACGAGGATCCGCTGCCAGCCGTTCTCCTCGGCCACCTTCGCGACCGCGTCGACCACCTGGTCCAAAAATCGCTCGCTGCGTTCGCGCTGGCGGGCCTTGCGCTGTTCGCGCACCGGGGTGTTGAACTGCCCGGGCGGGCCGCCGCCGATCTGGCCGGCCCGCTCATGCGGCGCCTGGACGTACTCGTTCTCCATCGTCTGCACCGCGCGCAGCACACCCACGTGCCACTCGAGCAGGCGGGCGTCGTCGGCGGTGATGATGACGACACCCGCTTTGCGGCCTTCGTCGAGCATCTCGAGCAGCGGGTGAATGAACGGGCCGCTGTCAAACACCAATCGGGTGGTCACCGGCATCGCGCTTTCCAGGTGCGACGTCCAGTCGCTGCCCAGCCCGAAGAAGGCGATGCGCCCGCGGCCCGACACGGCCGGGGTCAGCAGGGTTTCGATCTGCGGCCAGAGCCGGTCCAGTGCGGCGGCCACCTCGCGGCCGCGCTCCAAGCTGCCGTCCTCGGAGGCTCGGCGCTGCAACTCGCGGTACCGGTTCTTGAGGTCGATGGCGGCGGCGAGCAGGTTCGGATCCTGGCTCGGATCGGCGTTCACGTAGACGGACAACACGCCGAGTTCGTCACCGCGTCGCGACAGTTCTCGCAAACCTGCGTCGTCGAGTTGCTCAAGCATGACCACGTTTTCCACTCCCATCAGCGGCGATCAGGCCGCGGACGTCACCCGGTAGACGTCGTAGACGCCCTCGACATTGCGCACCACATTAAGCACATGCCCCAAATGCTTGGGGTCACCCATCTCGAAGGTGAAGCGGCTGATCGCCACCCGATCGTTGGACGTCGTCACCGACGCCGACAGGATGTTCACCTTCTCGTCGGCCAGCACCCGTGTCACGTCGGACAACAGCCGGTGCCGATCCAGCGCTTCGACCTGGATGGCCACCAGGAACACCGAGGACGGCGACGGCGCCCACAGCACATCGATGATGCGCTCCGACTGTTGTTGCAGCGACGCGGCGTTGGTGCAGTCGGTGCGGTGCACGCTGACGCCGCCGCCTCGGGTGACGAAACCCATGATGTTGTCACCGGGTACCGGCGTGCAGCACTTGGCCAGCTTGGTCAACACTCCCGGGGCGCCGGGCACCGCGACGCCGACGTCCTCGGAGCTGCGTTGGCGCACCGGCATGGTCGACGGGGTGGACCGCTCAGCGAGCTCGTCGACGGCTTCCTCGTCGCCGCCGAACTGGGCCACCAGGCGCTGCACCACGTGACGCGCCGACACGTGCCCCTCGCCGATGGCGGTGTACAGCGCCGACACGTCGGCGTACCGCAGGTCCCTGGCCAAACTGGCCATCGACTCCGCACTCATCAAGCGCTGCAACGGAAGTCCGCCTCGCCGTACCTCGCGGGCGATGGCTTCTTTACCCGCCTCCAGCGCCTCCTCGCGTCGCTCCTTGGCGAACCACTGGCGGATCTTGGCCTTCGCGCGCGGCGACACCACAAAGCTCTGCCAGTCGCGTGACGGCCCGGCGTTGGGCGCCTTGGACGTGAAAACCTCGACGACTTCCCCGTTTTCGAGTTTGCGCTCCAGCGCTACCAGTCGGCCGTTGACCCGCGCGCCGATACAGCGGTGACCGACCTCGGTGTGCACCGCGTAGGCGAAGTCCACGGGCGTGGACCCCGTCGGAAGGGTGACCACGTCGCCCTTCGGGGTGAACACGAAGATCTCCTGCACGGCAAGGTCGTAGCGCAGGGATTCGAGGAACTCGCCGGGGTCGGCGGCCTCCCGCTGCCAGTCGAGCAGTTGACGCATCCACGCCATGTCGTCGATCTCGGCGGCGGCGTGGGGATGCGGAACCCCGTTGCGGCCCTTGGATTCCTTGTACCGCCAGTGCGCGGCGATGCCCCACTCGGCGGTCTTGTGCATGTCGTGGGTGCGGATCTGGATCTCCAGCGGCTTGCCCTCGGAGCCGATGACCGTGGTGTGCAGCGACTGGTACACCCCGTAGCGGGGCTGGGCGATGTAGTCCTTGAACCGCCCGGCCATCGGCTGCCACAACGAGTGCACCACGCCGAGCGCGGCGTAACAGTCCCGGATCTCGTCGCACAGGATCCGCACCCCGACCAGGTCGTGGATGTCGTCGAAGTCGCGGCCCTTGACGATCATCTTCTGATAGATCGACCAGTAGTGCTTGGGTCGGCCTTCCACCACCGCGTCGATCTTCGAAGCGCTGAGCGTGGCGGCGATCTCGTCGCGCACCTTGGCCAGGTAGGTGTCACGCGACGGCGCCCGGTCGGCGACCAGGCGCACGATCTCGTCGTACTTCTTGGGGTGCAGGATCGCGAACGCCAGGTCTTCGAGCTCCCATTTCACCGTGGCCATGCCGAGCCGATGCGCCAGCGGCGCAATGACTTCCAGCGTTTCGCGGGCCTTGCGGACCTGCTTCTCCGGCGGCAGGAACCGCATGGTGCGCATGTTGTGCAGCCGGTCGGCGACCTTGATGACCAGCACGCGCGCGTCGCGGGCCATCGCGATGATCATCTTGCGGATGGTTTCGCCCTCGGCCGCCGTGCCCAGCGCGACCTGATCCAGCTTGGTGACGCCGTCGACGAGGTGGGCAACCTCGGTGCCGAACTCCTCGGTCAACGCCTCCAGGGTGTAGCCGGTGTCCTCGACGGTGTCGTGCAGCAGCGCGGCGATCAGCGTGGTGGTGTCCATCCCCAGTTCGGCCAGGATGTTGGCCACCGCCAGCGGATGGGTGATGTACGGGTCACCGGAGCGGCGCAGCTGATCGGCGTGGCGCTCCTCGGCCACCTCGTACGCGCGCTGCAGCAATTGCAGGTTGGCCTTCGGGTAGAACTCCTTGTGCACCGCGACCAGCGGCTCGAGCACCGGGTTGATGGCGCTGCGCTGCGCGGTCATCCGGCGGGCCAGCCGGGCGCGCACCCGCCGCGACGCGCTGGTCGAGGTCTTGGGCACCTCCAGCGGTTGGGTTTCGGGCGACTGCGCCGCGGGAGGCGATTGCAGGGCCGGTCCCGTGCGGGGCTCGTCAGCCATGGTCACCTCCTGTCCAGCGAAATCCTCCAGACTTCGAGGATATCGTTCAGATGGTGTGCAGGGACGTCACCCGCAGGCCGGAGATGGCGGCGCGGCCCTGCAGCGCGGCCAGTTCGAGCACGACGGCGGCACCGGTCACCGTCGCGCCCGCATGGTCCAGCAGTTTCGCGGTGGCCGCCACGGTCCCGCCGGTGGCCAGCACGTCGTCGATGATGAACACCGAGCGCCCGGTGAGCTCGATGCCGTCGGCGGGAATCTCCAGCGCCGCCGTGCCGTACTCGAGCACATAGGTTTCGCTGCGCACCGGCGGCGGCAGCTTGCCGCCTTTGCGGACCGCCAGCACCCCGGTGCCGAGCCGGATGGCGACCGCGGCGCCGAGCAGGAAACCACGGGCGTCGATGCCTGCGACCAGCTCGGCGCCCCGCGCGGCCTGCGCCAGCGCATCGGTGACGACCGCGAGCCCGTGCGCGTCGGCCAGCAGCGGAGTCAGGTCCTTGAACTGCACGCCCAGTTCGGGAAAGTCGGGCACTTCGCGCAATTTCGAGGCGATGAACGCCGACACCTCCGAACCCGACGCCGGTTCGGTGGCCCCGGTCACCGCGCCAGGCTCCAACGGTCCATGTTCCACCCCGCACCCCATCTCGTCGGGTTGCTCGCTACCGCGTACATTTTGTTCGACGTCAGCACGGTGCGCTGCTGACGGTACAGCGGCAGGGTCGGCATGTCGGC
Source organism: Mycolicibacterium pulveris (assembly GCF_010725725.1). Taxonomy (NCBI): domain Bacteria; kingdom Bacillati; phylum Actinomycetota; class Actinomycetes; order Mycobacteriales; family Mycobacteriaceae; genus Mycobacterium; species Mycolicibacterium pulveris. The sequence goes on from NZ_AP022599.1 coordinate 5,417,143, forward strand.
CCACAGAATGGTTCCGCCCTCACCGAGCAGCCGCGCGGTCTCCTTGGGGTCGGCGGTGACCGCCAACGTCGCGATGATCTCGTCGATCCGGGGGTTGGAGAAGCGCGACAGGTTGTTGCCGTTGGCCGAGTGCAGATCGTAGGCGTCCATGGCGGACGATCCGCTCGACCCGCTGCCGGGCGACCCGCCGGTGGTGGCGATAAGCACGTCGATCTCGTTGTTGCGCAACGTTATCGGTCCCGTCGTGTCGGTGGCGACGTCTTCGACGGTGATGCCGGCCGGTGCACATGCCTGGGCGATGGCGCCGACGGTCGCGGCCATGCGCGGGTTGGGGCTCTGATAGCCGATGCGCACGGTCAGCGGACGCCCTTCCAGCGCGCCGCGCGCGGCGTCAGGGTTGGCGGCGACGAACCCGCTGGCCTCGGCGGCTCCTTCCACGGCGCTGTAGGCGTCTTCGGTGGTCGGGTTCAAACGCGCGTTGGCGATCGGCATCTGGGCGTTGCGCGCGATCATGTCACGCGGCGTGCAATGGGCCAACGCGCGGCGCGCCGGGACGGCCGCCAGCGGGCCCTGGGAGGCGAAGATCAGCTGCTCGATGGACGCCGACGGCGACTCCGTGCGGACATAGTCGTCGGGCGGGTTCAGCGTGCCCCACGAACCGGTGGCGATGTCGACGACGTCGTAAGCGCCCTCGTTGACCCGATCCTGCATGTTGTCGGGCCGCGGCCAGACGGTGACCTTCTTGGTGACCGGCGCCGCGCCCCACCACTTGTCGTTGGCGACCAGCACGATCGCGCCCTCGTCGGTCACCGAGTCCAGCTTGTAGGGGCCCGACGACGGGAACTTCTTGAGGTCAAGATCGGGCGTGAGCGCCCAGGTGCTGTTCCAGACCTGCGCGATGCGCTCGACCGTCGCGCCGTCGTTGTCGGCGATCGCGGTGGCCACCCCTCCGTCACCCAGCCCCAGGACGTCGGCGATGACGTGCGACGGCATCATCGACGTCGCGCTGAACAGCTGGCCGTAGTCGACGAAGCCGCGGTCCGGGAAGAACGACACCCGCGCCTTCTTCTGCCCGGGTGTGCACTCGATGCCGGCGATGTCGCTGTATCCGGCGCGGCTGGCCGCGTCGAAACCCGGGAACCGGCCGGCCTGCGATGCCCAGGCCAGCACCATGTCGTCGCAGGTGACGGGTTTACCGTCGGAGTACACCGCGTCGGCGTCGATTTCGTAGTCGAGCACCAGCGGGCTGCGGCCCACCACCGAGACCGAACCGAAGTCGGTGTCGCCGACGATCTGGCCGTCGGGGCCGTGATAGGTGAAGCCCGTCAGCACGCGGGCGAAAGCCTGCGGAGCCGCTGAGGCCGCCCCCTCGACCGTGTTGGTGTTGTAGGTGGTCACGGGGCCGTCCACGGCGTAGTCGATGCTGTCGGCGGGGCTACGCGAACACGACGCCAACCCCGCGGCGCCCAGCACCAGAACAGCCGCCAACACACCGCCGCGCCGGCACCGGCCCGTCATCTCCGGCTACCGCCGCCGCGTGTTGCGCTTACCCGACGGTCGCCCGGTTCGGCTCGTGGTTGGCCGTACGGGCCGCGCGCCCGGCGCGGGCTTGTCCGGCGGCGGGGTGCTGCTCGCGGCCGGTGCCGCGGCGACGGTCTGCGGTTCGTCGTCCTTGCCCGCCTCGTTGCCGGTGTCGTCGGCGTCGGCGGCCTTGGCTTCGGCGCCCTTGCGGCGGTTCATCACCCGGCGGGTGTGGTTGCGCACCAGCTCGGTGCGCTCGCGCATGCTCACCAGCAGCGGGGTGGCGAAGAAGATCGACGAGTAGGTGCCGACGACCACGCCGACCATCTGCACCAGCGCCAGGTCCATCAGGGTGCCGACGCCCAGCATCCACACCGCGATCACCATCAGCGCCACGATCGGCAGCACCGAGATCACGCTGGTGTTGATCGACCGCATGAAGGTCTGGTTGACGGCCAGGTTGGCCTGTTCGGCGAAGGTGCGGCGGGTGGTGTGCTCGAAGCCCTGGGTGTTCTCCTCGACCTTGTCGAACACGATGACGGTGTCGTAGAGGGAGAAGCCGAGGATTGTCAGCAGACCGATCACCATGGCCGGGGTGACCTCGAAGCCGACGATCGAGTACACGCCCGCGGTGACGATGATGTCGAACGCCAGCGTCGCCATCGCCGCGATCGACATGTAGCGCTCGTAGCGCACGGTGATGTAGATGGTGGCCAGCACGACGAACACCACCAGGGCGATCAGCGCCTTCTGGGTGATCTGACCGCCCCAGGTCTCCGAGACCGCCGAGTCGCTGATCGCCAGCCTGCTCGGAACACCGTCGCTGCCAAGGGGTTTGAATTCGTCGAACAGCGCGGTGCGCAGCTCTTCGGTCTCCTCGTTGGTCAAGTGCTCGGAGCGGATCTGCACGGTGGCCGATCCGCCGCTGCCGACCAGGACGACGGATTCGGGGGTCTTGCCCAGCGTCTCGGTGAACACATCCTCGACCTGCTGCACCGAGATGGTGCCCGTCTCGGTGGCCGCGGGTACCGCCACCTTGGTGCCGCCCTCGAAGTCGATGCCCAGGGTGAACCCGCGCAACAGCATGCTGGCGATGCACACCGCGACGATCAGACCGCTGACCGTGAACCACAGCTTGCGCCTGCCGACCACCTCGAACGCCCCGGTGCCGGTGTAGAGGCGCATGAAGAAGTTGTGCTTGGGCGTCGCCGATTCCAGGCTGGGCGCCTCCACGGCGGTCGATTCGGACGTGTGTTTAGCGGCCATCTCTCAGTTCCGTCCCGTCGCGTGTGCCGCCGCTCGTCGCTCTCGGGCGATCTGCTGCACCGCCCCGAGGCCGTTGAACGCCGGTTTGGCGAATGTCGTCGACTTCGACGCCAGATACACCAGCGGCCAGGTGACCAGGAAGACGACGGTGACGTCGAGCACGGTCGTCAGGCCCAGGGTGAAGGCGAAGCCCTTCACCTGGCCGACCGCCAGGATGTACAGCACCACCGCGGCCAGCAGCGTCACGGCGTTTCCGGACACGATCGTCTTGCGCGCCCTGGCCCAACCGCGTGGTACCGCAGAGCGGAACGAACGGCCTTCGCGTATCTCGTCTTTGATGCGTTCGAAGAACACCACGAACGAGTCGGCCGTCATACCGATACCGATGACCAGACCCGCGATGCCGGCGAGATCCAGCGTGTAGTTGATCCATCTGCCGAGCAGCACGAGTATCGCGTAAACCATTGCGCCGGAAGCGACCAGCGACAGCGCGACCAGAATCCCCAGCAGCCGGTAGAACAGCAGCGAGTACAACAGCACGGCCGCCAGCCCCACCGCGCCGGCGATCAGACCCGCCCGCAGCGAGGACAGTCCCAGTGTGGCCGAGACGGTTTCGGCTTCTGAGGATTCGAACGACAACGGCAGCGAACCGTACTTCAGCACGTTGGCGAGCTCGCGTGCCGACTGCTGGTTGAACTGTCCGGTGATCTGGGTCCGGCCGCCCGGGATCGCCTCCTGGATCGCCGGTGCGCTGACGACCTTGGAGTCGAGCACGAACGCGGTCTGGGTGCCGACGTTGGCGGCGGTGAAGTCAGCCCAGGTCTTGGAGGCGTCACTCTTGAACTGCAGATCCACGACGTATTCGCCGCGCTGCTGATCCAGACCCGAGTTGGCGTTCTCGATCTGCTCGCCGCTGATGATCGAGGGGGCCAGCAGGTACACCTCTTCGCCGTTGGTCGAGCACGTGATCAGCGGCTGGTTCGGGTCGTCGTGGCCGGCCAGGACGTCGTCCTCGCCGCAACGGGTGGCCTGAAACTGCAGCGCCAGGATCTGGATCGTCTGGTCGGTGCTCTGACGCAACTGCTTTTCGTCGTCGATGCGCTTCTGCAGCGGCACGTCCTCGGGCGACTTGGGCGCCTCGCCGGGGGGCGGCGGTGGTGCAGGGCTGGGTGACGGCGGCGCCGGGGTGCCCGGCGTCGGCGGCGGCGTCGGCGCGGGCTGCGCCGGCGGTTCCTCGGGGTACGGACGCGGCTGCGGCGCGGGCGGCGGCGTCTCCTGCCCGCCCTGCGCGGGTTGCTGCCCACCTTCGGCGGGCAGCGGGGCGCCCGGTTCGGCGGGAGCGGGCATCCCGGGCATGCCGGGGAGTCCGGGCATTCCCGGCAGACCCGGTATGCCACCGGGGGTGGCGGGCGGCGCGCCCTCGGGCCCCTCCGTCGGCGGCTGCTGCATGGCGGGGATGGCGTGGATGACCGGCCGGATGTAGAGCCGTGCGGTCTGGCCGAGGCTGCGCGCGTCGCTGGTGTCGCTGCCGGGCACGGTGATGACCAGGTTGTTGCCGTCGATGATGACCTCAGAGCCCGAGACGCCCAACCCGTTGACGCGGTCGTTGATGATCTGCTGGGCCTGGTTGAGCGCCTCGCGGGTGGGCGCCGATCCGTCCGGTGTGCGCGCGGTCAGGGTGACACGGGTGCCACCCTGCAGGTCGATGCCCAATTTCGGCTCGGCCTGCTTGTCTCCGGTGAGAAAGACAAGGAGGTAAGCGCCGATGAGCAACGCCAAGAACAGCGACAGATAGCGGTATGGGTGCACCGGCGCCGAAGACGATGCCACGTTTCAGGGTCTCCTTGAGGTCAGTTCGTCAGCACCGCAAAGCGTACGTGCTCTTGCTGAGTCCTCAGTTGTCAGTCTTCGTGTTGGGGCTGTCGGTGAGTTCGGTGGCGGTCGATTCGTCGTCCTCATCGAACTCGTCGTCGTCTTCGATGCGGTCGCGGACGGCGAGCTTCATCCAGGTCGTGACGACTCCCGGGGCGATCTCCAACTCGACGTCGTCGTCGGTGATCGTGACGATGGTGCCTTCCAGGCCGGAGGTGGTGTGAATCCGGTCGCCGACCTGAAGCGAATTGTGCAAATCGATGGTGGCCTGCATCGCCTTCTTCTGGCGCCGCGACGCGAAGAACATGAACGCGCCCAGCACGATGAGCAGGGGCAGGAAGATGACGAGATCCATGAGGATGGGTTCTTTCGTTAGGTCTTGCGGTCACGGCGCGCAGACGGCAGGCCAAGCGCCTCGTAAGTGACCAGTGTGCCATTGTGCCCGCGCCGATGAATGCACGCACCCGGCGTCCCGGTCCGCACGACGAAATCCGTTGCCATCTGCCCCTATGGCCGGCGAAGCCGTCGCCAGCGCGCGGAAATTGTGATCGAATCGGTGCAATTCGCGGTGTGGCGTGTGCTGATCCTTACCGACCTACGACGACGGGAGCGCCCCGATGGCCGACACGTTGCGCGTTGAAAACTTCATCGGCGGCGAGCGTGTCGACTCGTCGAGCGGGGCCACGATGGCGTTGGTCGACCCCAGCACCGGCGAGAGGTACGGCAGCGCCCCGATCTCCACCGAGGCCGACATCGACAGCGCCTACGCCGCGGCGGCCACGGCGTTCATCGACTGGAAGCGCACCACCCCGGCGGCGCGGCAGAAGGCGCTGCTCGACTTCGCCGACGACGTGGAGAAACACGCCACCGAACTGGTCGAGGCCGAGGGCCGCAACACCGGCAAACCCAACCACGTCACCATGGCCGAGGAGATCCCGCCGATGGTCGACCAGATCAGGTTCTTCGCCGGTGCGGCACGGGTGCTGGAGGGCAAGTCCGCCGGCGAGTACATGGCCGACCACACCTCGTGGATCCGCCGCGAGCCGGTCGGGGTGGTCGGCCAGGTAGCGCCGTGGAATTACCCGATGATGATGGCGATCTGGAAGTTCGTGCCCGCGATCGCCGCCGGCAACACCGTCGTGCTCAAGCCCAGCGACACCACCCCGGTGACAACGGTGATGCTCGCCGAAATCGCGGCGCGACATGTGCCGCCCGGCGTGCTCAACGTGATCTGCGGTGACCGGGACACGGGTGCCGCGGTGATCGCGCACCCGATGCCGCAGATGGTGTCGATCACCGGTTCGGTGGCCGCGGGCCGAGCGGTGGCCGTCAGCGCAGGCGGGCATTTGAAGCGCACGCATCTGGAGTTGGGCGGCAAGGCACCGGTGCTGGTGTTCGACGACTGCGACATCGCGGCGGCCGCAGCGGGTATCGCCACGGCGGGCTACTTCAACGCCGGGCAGGACTGCACCGCGGCCACCCGGGTGCTGGTCGACGCCAAGGTGGCCGCCGACCTGACCGATGCGCTGGCCGAGCAGGCGCGGGGCGCGACGACGACGTTCGGCAGGCCGGCTGACGACGAGGACGCCTGGGTGCCGCCGGTCAACAACGCCAACCAGCTCGAGCGGGTGCTGGGACTTCTCGGCGAGGTGCCGTCGCACGCCAGCGTGGCCGTCGGCGGAGCACGGCAGGGTGACCGGGGCTTCTACGTCGAGCCGACGGTGATCGGCGGGCTGCGCCACGACGACCGGTTGAGCCGGCAGGAGATCTTCGGCCCGGTCATCACCGTGCAGACCTTCTCCGCCGAGGAGGAGGCGCTGGCCTGGGCCAACGGGGTGGAGTACGGGTTGGCGTCGTCGGTGTGGACCCGCGACGTGTCACGGGCGTTGCGGGTCCCGGCCGCGCTGGACTTCGGCTGCGTGTGGATCAACACCCATATTCCGCTGGTGGCCGAGATGCCCCACGGCGGCTTCAAGTCCTCCGGCCACGGCAAGGACCTGTCGATGTACGGCTTGGAGGACTACACCCGCATCAAGCATGTGATGGCCTACACGGGTTAGCCGCCCCGGCTCAGAAGACGCCGTCGGTCAACAGCGTCGCCACGAAGCGATAGATCTCATCGACGGTGAGTTCGACCCCGTCGACCTCGAGGTCGATCAGGTTCGACAACAGGTCATCGGTGGGCTTCCAGCACCGCTCGGCGATCTTGAGATCGACGTACTGATACAGCGCCTCTTCGTCTCGCGGCGACAACGGTGCGGCGGCCCACCGGGCGAACAACGGCCAGTCCTCTTCGGGGAACCCGAATGCCTCGCAGAGCGCGGTGGCTGAATTTTGGCGTGCAACAATGGAATCGGTGATGCCAGGCCGTTCAGGCATGCCGGCCTCCTCAGAAGAATCGGGATTAGCGTACGTACGGTAAACGTTTAGATAGCCAGGCTATCTTCCCGAATCGAGGGCTGCCGTCACGCAGATCACATGTCGTGGGTGAACCTCGTCCCATCCAGGTGGCGTTGGGATCCACGTCACCGAGTGCTGGCACGCAAAGTGCCCCGATGCCGTTGGGGCACGGGACACTTTGCGGTTGCCCGGGTCACCGGGCGCGAGTATCAACGGTGCGCGAGCCGCTGTCCGCGGTGGCCGCCGTTGCTGCGAAACATGTTGCGCCAGCTGCGACGGCGCGGTTGCGCGGAATCCGCGGTCGGCCCGATGACCTCGGTGTGCTGATCGGCCATCGCGGGCTCAGACCGGTCGGCAGATACCGCTGCTGCGGGCGCGGGCTCGGCCACGGTGGTCGTCGTACGGTCCGCCCACTCGACGTCACGCACGCTGCGCACCGAGATGCGGCCGAGCGCGGCGCCGCCCAGGAGCACGATCAGCGCGCCAAGGCCGTAGAAGTACGTCAGCTCCAGCGCCACGCGCTTGGCCTCGGTGGCCGCGACCGGCGCGCCGGCGTCGCCGATTCCGAGCGGGCCCGCCAGGGCACGGCCGATGACGAACCAGGCACCGCCGGCAACGGCGAGCCAGCCGCCGAACATGGCCGTCGCCCGGTTACGTGACACCAGCAGCATCAGACCACCCAACGCGGTCACCGCCCCGGGTAGCACCTCCAGCCAGCCCCGTCCGGTGGTCCACGTCCACGCCCGGTCCGGGCTGAACGCGAAGTTGAACAGCGGACCGATGAACGGAATGAGCGCACCCCACGCACCCAAAAGAATCAACAGCAAGCCGCTTGCGGCGCCCCGACTGCGCCGCATGTGCAGTCGGCCGCCCCTGGTGGGTACACGCGTGTTGGTCATGATGCCTCCTTGATCCCCGGCTGATTACCCACCTCGACGCCCGCGTAATCCGGCGTCGCTAGGTTGGGCGGTATGCGACTTGACGGTGGGGCAGCCCGGGCGGTGTTGGCCGACGCGTGGGAGCGGTGGTCTGGGCGCTGCAGCCAACTCAGCGCCGAGGAATGGTCCACGCCCACGCGCTGCGCGGGCTGGAATGTCGCGGCGCTGGTCGCGCACGTGTGCCCGGATTCCGCGATGTTCACCCGGCTCGCCGAGGCGGTGGTGGATCCACCGGCGGCGGTCACCGACGCCGCAATTCTGTTGCGGCGTTTCAACGAACCCGGCGGTGCCGCCCACACGCACGCCGGCAGCCTCGCCGAGCAGGCGGTGTCCGACGCCGCGGAGCTGACTCCGGAGGCGGCGGCCCGTCGATTCGCCGAATCCGCCGAAACACTGCGCGAGACAACGGCACCGGCAGACACCGTGATTGCCTATCCGTTCGTGGGCAGCACAACGCTCGCGGTGATCGCCGAGACCGCGCTGACGGAGGCCACCGTGCATCTGCTCGACCTCGCCGCCGCGGTCGGTGGCGTCGAACCGTCACCGCAGGCGCTGGCGGCGACCCGTGACCTGTTGATCGCCGTTCCGGACCCGACGGCCGCGGTCGAGGTGCTGGCCGGTCGGGCCGCCCCCGATGCCGCGGTGCCTGCGATCCGCTGACTTCGGCGCCGCTACAGCGTCACAGCGAACGCCAGCAACACGACGGCGAGCAGCGGGAAGAGGCCTTGGGTGACCGCGGCGCGCGCCTTGTCCGGCGACGACAGCAACAGCACCAGCGCGGCGGCCAGCATCGACCCGGTGCCTGCGAAGATCAGCGCGATGCCCACCCAGTTGTATCCGATGCCACCGACGACGATTCCGGTCAGCGTGATGACCGCCAGGAACAGGTTGTAGAAGCCCTGGTTGAACGCCAATTCCTGGGTGGCGAGCGCTTGTTCTTCGGACAAACCGAATGTCGCCCTGGTGCGGGCCGACGTCCAGGTGAACGACTCCATCACCCAGATGTAGACGTGCAGCAGCGCCGCGAGACCGGCGAAGAACAGCGCGACGAAACCCATCACACCCCGACGCTTTCCACGCGCACGACCGGCGGCAGCGCCAGCATGAGCACACCGGTCAACGCCAGCCACACCACGGTGCTGTAGGCGCCGGGCAGCCCGATCCAGGTGTGCAGCAGCGCGGGCACGCCGAGCACACCGAGCGCCGCCGACCACTTCGGCAGCACCGCGGTGCGCCAGACGACGTAAGCCGTCGCGAAAATCGCTGCCGCAGCGCCGAGTTGGCTGTAGTGGTAGAGCCACACCGCCAGCCCGAGGAACGGCTGCGCGTACTCGACGACGGTCAGGTCGTCGAACTGCACGACGGCCGCGGGCACCGCCACTTCGGCGGCCAGGCCCGCGGCCGTCAACGCGATGAACACCGAGGCGCCGATGACCGCGGTGTAGACCGCGCCCGTGGCCCCGGCGGCTGACCGAAGCGTCGCCGAGAGGACCCCGAAGAACAGCATGCCGAAGACGATGTGCACCACCGGCAAGGTGCCGTTGGCGGTGAGAAACGATGCGGCGCTGTCGAAATAGGATCGCACACCGCCGGTGTCGCCGGGCGCCTCGGGGGATCCGACGAGGTAGGCGGGCACGATCGCGGCCGCCGAGGCAAGTCCGCACAGCCCGCCGACCCGTATTGTTCCGCTGCCCATCGGAATTCTCCTTATTCGAACAGGCCCGGCTGACCCAATCCGCTGACCCTGGTGGGCGGGGTCATCCCCAGGTGCGTCCACGCCTGCGGGGTGGCCACCCGCCCGCGCGGGGTGCGCGCGATCATGCCCGCCCGCACCAGGAACGGTTCACACACCTCCTCGACGGTGGTGGCCTCCTCCCCCACCGCGACGGCCAGCGTCGACACCCCGACCGGGCCGCCGCCGAAACTTCTTGTGAGCGCGGACAACACCGCCCGGTCGAGCCGATCGAGACCGAGCTCGTCGACGTCGTACACCTCCAACGCCGCCTTGGCGATATCTCGGGTGATGACCCCGTCGGCCCGTACCTCGGCGTAGTCACGAACCCGGCGCAGCAACCGGTTGGCGATGCGTGGTGTCCCGCGGGAACGCCGGGCGATCTCGGCGCCGGCGTCGGCGCCCAGCTCGATGCCCAGGATGCCGGCCGAGCGCATCAGCACCTGTTCCAGTTCGGCCGGCTCGTAGAAGTCCATGTGGGCGGTGAAACCGAACCGGTCGCGCAGCGGGCCGGTCAGCGCCCCGGAGCGGGTGGTCGCCCCGACCAGCGTGAACGGCGCGACCTCCAGCGGAATCGACGTCGCCCCAGGGCCTTTGCCGACCACGACGTCGACGCGGAAGTCCTCCATCGCCAGATACAGCATCTCCTCGGCGGGCCGGGCGATGCGGTGGATCTCGTCGATGAACAGCACGTCGTGCTCGACGAGGTTGGACAGCATCGCCGCCAGGTCGCCGGCCCGCTCGAGCGCGGGGCCGGAGGTGACCCGCAGCGACGAACCGAGTTCGGCGGCGATGATCATCGCCAGCGACGTCTTGCCCAGCCCGGGAGGCCCGGACAGCAGGATGTGATCGGGTGTGCCGCCGCGGTTCTTGGCGCCTTCGATGACCAACTGCAGCTGTTCGCGCACCCGCGGTTGACCGATGAACTCGCCGAGCGAGCGCGGCCGCAGGCTGGCGTCGATGTCGCCCTCCCCGACGGTCAGCGCCGGCGACACCTCCCGCTCGTCGGGGTCCTCGGGTTCGTCGAACCGGCTCACTTCTTACCTAGCATCGACAGCGCCGCGCGCAGCGCGCTCGCCTGGGTGGCTTCGGGGTCGTTGGCCAGCACCTTGTCGGTGGCCTCCTCGGCATGCTTGGCGGCAAAACCAAGGCCCACAAGGGCTTCCACCACCGGGCCGCGCACCGAGTGGCCGTTCACCGCGGCAGCGCCCGTCGGGGTGATCGCACCCATCTTGTCGCGCAGGCTGAGCACCATCAGCTCCGCGGTCTTCTTGCCCACCTTGGGAATTCGTGTCAGCGCGGTGATGTCGCTCTCGGCGATGGCCTGGCGCAGGGTGGGGCCGTCGTACATGGCCAGCGCACCCAGCGCGATGCTGGGTCCGATCCCGGACACGCCGAGCAGCGTCAGGAACAGGTCGCGGGCGTCGCCGTCGGGGAAGCCGTACAGCGTCATCGAGTCCTCGCGCACGATCATCGCCGTGATCAGCCGTGCTTCGCTGCCGCGGCGCAGCGTGGCCAGCGCGGACGGGGTCGCCATCACCTTGTAGCCCACCCCGGCCGCCTCGATGACGACGTGGTCGAGGGCGATGTGGAGGACCTCGCCGCGAATGGATGCGATCATCGTGCTGCCTTCACCTTGGCCCGCTGGGCGGCCTGCTGGGCCTTTAACCTCGCGGTGTACTTGCGTTTCTGCTCGGCGGCCAGCGCTTCGGCGGCGGCCATCCGGGCGATCATCGGGGCGCGCCAGCAGTGGCAGATGGCCAGGGCCAACGCGTCGGCGGCGTCCGCGGGCGTCGGCTTGGTCTGCAGCGCGAGGATTCGGGTGACCATCGCGGTGACCTGAGCTTTGTCGGCATTGCCGTTGCCGGTGACGGCGGCCTTGACCTCGCTGGGCGTGTGGAAGTGCACGTCGATGTCGCGTTTGGCCGCCGCCAGCGCGATGACCCCGCCGGCCTGCGCGGTGCCCATCACGGTCGACACGTTCTGCTGGGAGAACACCCGCTCGATGGCGATGACGTCGGGTTTGTGGGTGTCCATCCAGTGCTCGACGGCGTCGCTGATGGTGAGCAGCCGGTGGTGCAGCGCCTGGTCCGAGGGGGTGCGCACGACGTCCACGTCCAGCGCGATGACTTGCCTGCCCTTGCCGCTCTCGATGACCGAAAGGCCGCAACGCGTCAACCCGGGATCGACGCCCATCACCCGCACGGCCGCTCCTTCTGTGAACACTTGTTCGAGAGCTTAGCGGGAGAAGTCGACACCGCCGGGCAGGACACGCTCGGGGCCTCCGCCCCTCTCGCCCAAACGGACATACGGGCGGAAAAGTGCGAGCAAATCCCGCCAAAACGTCGGTCTCGGCGCGGGAACGCTAGGAGTCAGTCCTCGCTGTCGAGCTGGGCCGCGACGTCGTCGGGGATGTCCATGTTGGTGTAGACCTCCTGCACGTCGTCGAGCTCTTCGAGCGCGTCGACCAGCTTGATGATCTTGCGCGCACCTTCGAGGTCGACGGGCACGCTCACCGAGGGTTCAAAGCCGGCCTCCGCCGACTCGTAGTCGATCCCGGCCTCCTGCAGCGCGGTGCGCACCGCGACCAGATCGCCGGGCTCAGAGATCACCTGGAAGCTGTCGCCGAGGTCGTTGACCTCCTCCGCGCCGGCCTCGAGCACCGCGGTCAGCACGTCGTCCTCGCTCAGGCCGTCCTTGTCGAGGGTGACCACGCCCTTGCGGGAGAACAGATAGGCCACCGACCCGGGGTCGGCCATGTTGCCGCCGTTGCGGGTCATCGCGACCCGGACCTCGCTGGCCGCGCGGTTGCGGTTGTCGGTGAGGCACTCGATCAGCACCGCGACGCCGTTGGGGCCGTAGCCCTCGTAGGTGATGTTCTGGTATTCGGCGCCGCCGGCTTCCTCCCCCGCGCCGCGGCGACGGGCCCGCTCAATGTTGTCGTTGGGGACCGAGTTTTTCTTCGCCTTCTGGATCGCGTCGTACAGCGTCGGGTTGCCGGCCGGGTCACCGCCGCCGACCCGCGCCGCCACCTCGACGTTCTTGATCAGTTTGGCGAACATCTTGCCGCGGCGGGCGTCGATGACGGCTTTCTTGTGCTTGGTGGTGGCCCACTTGGAATGGCCGCTCATTCAGGTCGTACCTCTTTCGTGCGCGCTTTTCTGCGCCAAGTTTTCATGCGTTGAGTCCGCCCGACGAGTCTACGTGGGACTTTGATGCGTCACCGCACAGCGTCGGGCGGCGTCATCGCGACGATTCGGTAGTAGACGGCGGCGGGCCAGCCGATGTGGCCGGAGATGTGCACCTGGATCCACGTCGGCGCACCCGACGGATCGTCGGTGAATGCGGCAACGGCGTCGACGATCGCCGCCGTCTCGCCGCCGGCGCGAAGCGCCACCGACGTGGTCAGCGTCGCGTTCCCGAGCGCGCCTCGGGCATACGGCAGACGGTCGGGGACGAAGAATGACGCCTGAAAGCTGGGCACCCGGACGCCCTTGGGCGCGTTCGGCGCTCTGCGCAACGTCAGCCCGCTGACCTAGGGCTTGCCGTGGAACCAGACTGTGCCGGTGTAGTCGGTGCGGCGGGCCTCGCCGCCGCCGGGCAACCGCACCAGCGTGTCGACGCGCGGTTGCGGTTCCACCTCGATGAGGGTCACCAACGCATCCGATCACACCTGTGGGCGTTTGCCCATCCGGTTTCACATCGATCTTACTCAGCAGTAAGATAACCGCATGTCGTTCTCATTGGAGCTCTCCCCCGACCTCATCCACGTCCGGGACTGGGTGCATGACTTCGCCGCCGACGTGATCCGACCGGCCGCTGCCGAGTGGGACGAACGCGAAGAGACACCGTGGCCGATCATTCAGGAAGCCGCCAAGGTGGGCATCTACTCCATGGAGTTCTTCGCCGAGCAGTCCGCGGAGCCGTCCGGCCTGGGCATGTTGACCGCGTTCGAGGAGATGTTCTGGGGCGACGCCGGTATCGCGCTGTCGATCATGGGTACCGGGCTGGCCGCGGCCTCCCTAGCCGCCAACGGCACCCCGGAGCAGATCGGCGAATGGGTGCCGCAGATGTTCGGCACGGTCAACGACCCCAAGGTCGCCGCGTTCTGTTCGTCGGAACCGGGCGCCGGGTCCGACGTCGGCGCCATTCTCACCCGTGCCCGCTACGACGAGGCCACCGACGAATGGGTGCTCAACGGCACCAAGACCTGGGCCACCAACGGGGGTATCGCCGAGGTGCACGTCGTCGTGGCCTCGGTGTATCCCGAGCTCGGCACCCGTGGGCAGGCCACCTTCATCATTCCGCCCGACACCCCCGGCTTCCGGCAGGGCCAGAAGTTCCGCAAGCACGGCATCCGGGCGTCGCACACCGCCGAGGTGGTGCTCGACGACGTGCGCATCCCGGGCAGGCTCATCGTCGGCGGCCGCGAGAAGTTCGAGGAACGCATCGCACGCGTCCGCGAGGGCAAGAGCGCGAAGAGCCAGGCCGCGCTGGCCACCTTCGAGCGCACCCGCCCGACCGTCGGCGCGATGGCCGTCGGCGTCGCCCGCGCGGCCTACGAGTATGCGCTGGAGTACGCGTTGCAGCGCGAGCAGTTCGGCCGCAAGATCGCCGAATTCCAAGCCATCGCTTTCAAATTGGCCGACATGAAGGCGCGCATCGACGCGTCGCGGCTGCTGGTGTGGCGGGCGGGCTGGATGGCCCGCAACGGCAAGGCGTTCGACAACGCCGAGGGCTCGATGGCCAAGCTGGTGGCCAGTGAGACCGCGGTGTATGTCACCGATGAGGCGATCCAGATTCTCGGCGGCAACGGCTACACCCGCGATTACCCGGTCGAGCGGATGCACCGCGACGCGAAGATCTTCACGATCTTCGAGGGCACCAGCGAGATCCAGCGCCTGGTGATCGGCCGCGCGGTCACCGGGTTGCCGCTGCGCTGACCGGCGATTTCGGCGCGCTGACAGCCCGTCACGGGGCATAAGCGCGCCGAAATCACTCAGGAGAGCAGGTCGACGAACAGTTTGTGGATGCGGCGGTCGCCGGTCATCTCCGGATGAAACGCCGTCGCGAGGCTACGGTCCTGCCGCACCGCGACGACGTGGCCCGCCGCCTCGGCGAGCACCTGCACGCCCGGCCCGACGCGCTCCACCCACGGCGCCCGGATGAACACCGCGTGCACCGGCCCGTCGAGCCCTTCGAACGCGATGTCGCCCTCGAACGAATCAATTTGACGACCAAAAGCGTTGCGCCGCACGGTCATATCGATCGCCTCCAATGGTGTGGCCTCGCGTCCGGCCGCGCCCGCGTCCAGGATCTCCGACGCCAGCAGGATCATGCCCGCACAGGATCCGTAGGCCGGCATCCCCTCGGCTAGCCGGGCGCGCAGCGGTTCGAGCAGCTCGAGCTCGCGCAGCAGATGGCTCATCGTGGTGGACTCCCCGCCCGGAATCACCAGCGCGTCCACCCGTTCCAGCTCGCGCAGACGCCGCACGGTCGACGCCTCGGCGCCGGCTTCGCGCAGCGCCGCGAGGTGCTCGCGGGTGTCGCCCTGCAGTGCGAGCACGCCGACGTGCGGCGTGCTCATGGCGTGTAGTCGCGCTTGTAGCGGGTCAGCCCCTCCTGCATCACCGCGGCCACCATCTCGCCGTACTGGTTGAAGATCTTGCCCTGGCACAGTGACCGTCCGCCCGAGGCCGACGGCGACGACTGGTCGTAGAGCAGCCACTCGTCGGCCCGGAACGGACGCATGAACCACATGGCGTGGTCCAGCGAGGCGACCTGTAGATGCTTGCGCACCTCGGGGTAGTTCACCTGCGCCGAACCGAGCAGGGTGAGGTCGCTCATGTAGGCCAGCGCGCAGATGTGCAGCACGCGGTCGTCGGGCAGCGGATCACGGTGGCGGAACCACACCTGCTGCTGGGACGCCTTGCCGGGCAACAGCGTGAGCTGATCGCGCGGAACGAGGCGCACGTCCCACTCGGCGAACTGCGCGAACCCCGCGTCGTCGAACGCGCCCTGGGAGATGAAGTTGGGCAGGTCGTCGGGCGGCGGCGCAGCGGGCGCGGTGTCCTGGTGCTCGATGCCGCTCTGGTCGGTCTGAAACGACGCCGACATCGAGAAGATGGTCTCGCCGTGCTGGATGGCGTTGACGCGGCGGGTGACGAACGAGCCACCGTCGCGCAGCCGTTCGACGATGTAGACCGACGGGGCGCGGGCGTCACCCGGCCGCAGGAAGTAGCCGTGCAGGGAGTGCACCTCAAACCGCGGATCCACGGTGCGCACCGCCGAGACCAGCGACTGGCCGGCCACGTGTCCGCCGAATGTCCGTTGGAAGTAACCGGATTCGGGGCTGAAGACACCGCCGCGGTAGATGTTGACCTCGAGCTGCTCGAGGTCGAGGATCTGTTCGATCGACACGAGATGTGTTTACCAGCCGCGTTCGGCGAGCCGATGCGGGGCCGCAACGTCCTCGACGTTGATGCCGACCATCGGCTCCCCGAGCCCGCGTGACACCTTTGCCAGCACGTCAGGGTCGTCGTAGAAGGTGGTGGCCTTGACGATCGCGGCGGCGCGGGCCGCCGGGTCGCCGGACTTGAAGATGCCGGAGCCGACGAACACGCCCTCGGCGCCGAGCTGCATCATCATGGCCGCGTCGGCCGGGGTGGCGATGCCGCCCGCGGTGAACAACGTCACCGGCAGCTTCCCGGCGCGCGCCACCTCGACGACCAGATCGTAGGGAGCCTGCAATTCCTTTGCGGCGACATACAATTCGTCTTCGGACATCGACGTCAGACGTCGGATCTCGCCGCCGATCTGACGCATGTGGGTGGTCGCGTTGGAGACGTCGCCGGTGCCGGCCTCGCCCTTGGAGCGGATCATCGCCGCGCCCTCGGTGATGCGGCGCAGCGCTTCGCCGAGGTTGGTCGCACCGCACACGAACGGCACGGTGAACTTCCACTTGTCGATGTGGTGGGTGTAGTCGGCGGGGGTGAGCACCTCGGACTCGTCGATGTAGTCGACGCCGAGGCTCTGCAGGATCTGCGCCTCGACGAAATGACCGATGCGGACCTTAGCCATCACCGGGATCGTGACCGCCGAGATGATGCCCTCGATGAGATCAGGATCACTCATCCGCGCGACCCCGCCCTGGGCCCGGATGTCGGCAGGGACGCGTTCGAGCGCCATCACGGCCACCGCGCCCGCCCCCTCGGCGATGCGCGCCTGCTCGGGGGTGACCACGTCCATGATCACGCCGCCCTTGAGCATTTCGGCCATGCCGCGCTTGACTCGTGCGGTGCCGGTCTGCGACACGGACCCGTCGTTCGCCGCGGTTTCCACTGCTATCTCCTCCAGATCGCTACTGATCCACTGTAATGGCGGCCGCAAATGCGTTTATTCCGCAGCATCAGCGGATCGATTGCAGCTGCCGTCGCGGCACGATGTCCCGCGCGTCGGCCAGCTCGTCGGCCAGTTCGTTGGCCTGAGCCAGCAGCTCGGCGAGTTGCACGGGATACACAGCTTCCCCGCTGGCGACCAACTCTTGGATCATTGTCTCATCGCACCAGCGATACCCGTGAATGTAGGACCGCTCCAGACCGGTCCGGCCGGCCGGCGAGGGTTCGAAACGGCGGGTGCGGTGCACGAAGAACATCTCCTCGCTGCGGATCACCGACCCGTTGAAGTCGATCACCGCGTCGCGCCGCCACACGGGCCCGATCATCTGGTCGGGGTCGACCCGCAGCCCGGTTTCTTCTTCCACTTCGCGCGCCGCGGCCTCGTGCAGCGTCTCACCTTGTTGTACGGCGCCGCCGACCGTGAACCACCAGCGCGGCGCCGGGTCTCCGTCAGCGCTGGCGAACGCCGGGTCCGATCCGCTCAACAGCAGCACCGCACCGGTGTCGTCCAGCAGCACGACGCGCGCCGAAAGACGCCGACTCACTCCCAGCGCGGTGTCGGCTCGTTCGGCGATCTCGAAATATGTTGGCAGCGCGGCGGTTCCGCCCAGTCTTAGCGCCCGCACCGCGGGGCGTTCGCGCAGCGCGAGGGTGTCGCGGACGGCATCGTTGTGGAAGCGGCGCGCCAACAGCACCCGCGCCTCCGCCTCGGCGAGTTCGGCGACCAGTGCGACGGGCACCGACGCCGGGTCCACCATCGCCAGCGCCGCGGACAGCTCGTTCTCGGCGGCCTCGCGCGTCGACCGGGGAGCACGTTCGGCCGCGTCGGCCAGCGCCGCCAGCCGCTTGCCCTGTGGCCCGCCGCCATAGGCGTCGGCGGCCACCGCACGGGCGACGACGGCCCGTCGCGCCAGCGCCCCGTCCAGGACCTGCCAGGACAGGTCGTAGCGCACATGCAGGCGGTCGAGCCGGTTGGCCGTCTGCAGCGCCCATCCGCCGATCGCGAGCAACACCACGACCAGGACCGCGAGCGCGATGACCACGACCCAGGTGATGGTCAACTCGCCACCTGCACCTTGACCCCCGCCCCAGCGACGGTCTCGTAGACCCGCATGATCTGGCGGGCCACCACCGACCAGTCGTAGCGCCGGACCGCATCCGATGCCGCCTCGATGTAGCGCTCACGCAGGATGTCGTTCTCCAGCATCTCGATCAGGCCCTCGGCGAGCGCGGCGGAGTCGTCGACGGGCACCAGCCGGCCGACCGCGCCGTCCATCAGCACCCGCCGGAAGGCGTCGAGGTCGCTGGCCACCACCGGGGTGCCGGCCGCCATCGCCTCCACGAGCACGATGCCGAAGCTCTCGCCGCCGGTGTGCGGCGCGCAGTAGACGTCGGCGCTGCGCATCGCCGACGCCTTCTCGCGGTCGTCGACCTGCCCGAGGAACCGCAGGTGCCGGGCCAGCTTCCCGGCGTTCTCGCGCAGTTCGTCGGCGTCGCCGCGGCCCACGATGAGGATCTCGATGTCCTCGAACCGCTCGACCAGCGTCGGCAGCGCCCGCAGCAGCACGGCCATGCCCTTGCGGGGCTCGTCGAACCGGCCGAGGAACAGCACCGACTTGCCCGGCCGCGGATAACCGTCCAGCAGCGGGGCGGACGCGAACGACTCGACATCAACCCCGTTGGGAATTTCGACCGCGTCGCTGCCCAACGCCTCCATCTGCCACCGCCGGGCCAGTTCGGACACCGCGATCCGGCCGACGATCTTCTCGTGCATGGGCCGAAGGATCGGTTCGAACACACTGAGCGTCAACGACTTTGTCGTCGAGGTGTGAAAGGTCGCGACGATCGGGCCTTCGGCGATGTTGAGCGCCAGCATCGACAGGCTCGGCGCGTTGGGCTCGTGCAGGTGCAGCACGTCGAAATCGCCCTCGGCCAGCCAGCGTTTGACCATGCGGTGGGTGGCGGGGCCGAACCGCAGCCGCGCCACCGAACCGTTGTACGGGATCGGCACCGCCCTGCCGCCGGACACCACGTAGTCCGGCAGGGTCACATCCGGCGACGACGGCGCCAGCACGCTGACCTCGTGCCCGCGGCTGCGCATCACCTCGGCCAGTTGCAGGACGTGGGACTGCACGCCGCCGGGCACGTCGAACGAATACGGGCACACCATGCCGATCCGCATCAGCTCGCTCCCAGCTTGGCGCGCCGCTCGGCGGGCAGATCGGCCAGCCATTGCGGCTGAATCATGTGCCAGTCTGCCGGGTGCGCGGCGATGTTGCGGGCGAACCGGTCAGCCAGCGCCTGGGTGATGACGGTGACGTCCCCTGACGAGGTGTCCACCGGCGGGTACACCCCCATGCCCCAACCGTCCCCCTCGAACCAGCAGTGCGCAGGCAACAGCACCGCCCCGGTCTCGATGGCCAGCTTCGCCGATCCGGCGGGCATGCGGGTCGGTTCGCCGAAGAAGTCGACCTGCACACCGTTGCGGCTGAGGTCCCGTTCGGCCATCAGGCACACGATCCGGTTGTCGGCCAGGCGTTCGCGCAGGATGTCGTACGGCGGGCGTTCGCCACCGGACGACGGCAGCACCTCGAAACCCAGGCTCTCCCGGTAGGCCACGAACCGGTGGTAGAGCGATTCGGGTTTGAGCCGTTCGGCGACGGTGGTGAACGGGCCGTGGTTCTGCACCAGCCACACCCCGGCCATGTCCCAATTGCCGCTGTGCGGCAGCGCCAGCACCACTCCGCGGCCGCGCTCCAGCGCGGCCCACACCCGGTCGACGTCGTGCACGAAAAGCTCGCGTCCCAGGGCCTCGTGGTCCATGGTCGGCAGCCGGAACGCCTCGCGCCAATACCGGGCGTACGACGCCAGCGACGCCCGGATCAAGCCGTCCGGCACCCGGTCGGGCGTGACGCCGATGACCCGGGCGAGGTTCTTGCGCAACTGTTCTGGGCCGCCGCCGCGCGCAGCGTAGTGGGCTCCGGCGCCGAACGCATTGCGCGCCACGACCTCCGGCATGGCGCGCACCAGGCGCCAGCCGGCCGCGAAGCCCCAGTCCGTCAACCGTCCGCTCAACGGGTTGCCCGTCTGCGGTTCCGGCTGGGTGCTCGTCACGCCGGCTCCTCCCCCGGCGGGTGGGGTTCGCGGGCGTCGGGTTTGGTCAGCAGATCCATCGCGCCGGGCGAGGTGCGCACGCTGTGCACCCGCTGCCCGAGCGTGATGAGGCTGGTGATCGCCAGCACCCACATCGCCACGTGCAGCGCCCACGGCTGCGGGAAGAACGGCAGGTCCGAGACGCCGGCCCCGACCAGCACGATGATCAGCCGTTCGGGCCGTTCGATCAGCCCGCCCTCCCCGGAGAGCCCGCTCGCCTCGGCGCGGGCCTTGATGTAGGAGATGACCTGCGAGGTGACCAGGCAGATCGCGGTCGCCACCACCAGCGAGGTGCTGTGCAGGCCGAACGCGGCCCACCACAGCAGCCCGCAGAAGATCGCGCCGTCGCCGATGCGGTCGCAGGTGGCGTCGAGCACGGCACCGAACCGGGTGCCGCCGCCGCGCTCCCGGGCCATCGCGCCGTCGAGCATGTCGGCGAGCACGAAGAACCACACGGCGACCGCGCCCCACCACAGCTGGCCGATCGGGAACAGGATCAGCGCGCCCAGCACCGAGCCGGCGGTGCCGAAGATGGTGATCATGTCCGGGGTCAGGCCCGCCCGCAGCGCGGCCTTGGCGATCGGCTTACTGAGCTTCTCGTAGGCCGCGCGGGTCATCAGGTAGAAGTTGCTCACTTCTGTTTCGCCCACTCCGTTGCCAGCAGTTGACGGGTCTCGCGCAGCAGCTGCGGCACCACCTTGGCGCCGCCGATGATCGTGATGAAGTTCGCATCGCCGATCCAGCGCGGCACCACGTGCATGTGCAGGTGTTCGGCCAGCGAGCCGCCCGACACCCTGCCCAGGTTGAGCCCGACGTTGAAGCCCATCGGGTTCGAGACGCTCTTGATCACCCGAATGGACTTCTGGGTGAACGCCATCAGCTCGGCGCTCTCGGCCTCGGTGAGGTCCTCCAGCTCTGACACCCGCCGGTAGGGCACCACCATGAGATGGCCGGGGTTGTACGGGTACAGGTTGAGCACCACGTACACCAGCTCGCCGCGGGCCACCATCAGGCCGTCCTCGTCGGAGAGCGTCGGGATCTCGGTGAACGGCCTTGATCCACCGCTCTTTTCGTGCCGCGTCGGGGTTTCGGCGATGTAGCTCATCCGGTGCGGCGTCCACAGCCGCTGCAGGTGGTCGGGCTCGCCGACGCCGTGGTCGACGATCGTGCGGTCGTCCTGTTCGGCTGCCGGTCTGTCGCGCAGGCTTTCGTCACTTGTCACGACTTGCCGCCCACCTTGAGTAGTTCCGCGGTGGGAGCGGTGTTTTCCCGGCTCGCCACCCAGTTGACGATGGCTTGGATGGCGTCGTCGCGTGGCACCCCGTTGAGCTGGGTGCGGTCGCCGAAGCGGAAGCTGACCGCGTCGGCCTCGGCGTCGCGGTCGCCGGCCACCAACATGAACGGCACCTTCTGGTTGGTGTGGTTGACGATCTTCTTGGCCATCCGGTCGTCGCTGGTGTCCACTTCGGCCCGGATACCACGCAGTTTCAGTTGCGCGGCAACGCCGTTGAGGTACGGGATGTGGTCGTCGGAGACCGGGATGCCGACCACCTGCACCGGCGCCAGCCACGCCGGGAACGCGCCGGCGTAGTGCTCGGTGAGGACGCCGAAGAACCGCTCGATGGAGCCGAACAGGGCGCGGTGGATCATCACCGGCCGCTGCCTTGTCCCGTCGGCGGCGGTGTACTCCAGCTCGAAGCGTTCGGGGAAGTTGAAGTCCAGCTGGATGGTCGACATCTGCCAGCTGCGTCCCAGCGCGTCTTTGACCTGCACCGAGATCTTCGGCCCGTAGAACGCCGCGCCCCCGGGATCGGGCACCAGCTCCAGACCCGAGGCCTCCCCGACCTCGGCCAGCACCGCGGTGGCCTCTTCCCAGAGTTCGTCTGAGCCGACGAACTTTTCGGGATCCTTGGTGGACAGCTCGAGGTAGAAGTCGGTCAGGCCGTAGTCAGCGAGCAGGTCCAGCACGAACCTCAGCAGCGAGGTCAGCTCGCCGCGCATCTGGTCGCGGGTGCAGTAGATGTGCGCGTCGTCCATCGTCAGCCCGCGCACCCGGGTCAGCCCGTGGACGACGCCGGACAACTCGTAGCGGTAGACGGTGCCGAATTCGAACAGCCGCAACGGCAGTTCGCGATAGGACCGCCCGCGCGACCTGAAGATCAGGCAGTGCATCGGGCAGTTCATCGGCTTGAGGTAGTAGTCCTGGCCCGGCTTGCGCACCGTGCCGTCCTCGTTGTACTCGGCGTCCAGGTGCATCGGCGGGAACATGCCGTCGGCGTACCAGTCCAGGTGCCCGGAGATCTTGAACAGCTCGGCCTTGGTGATGTGCGGGGTGTTGACGAACTGATAGCCGGCCTCGCTGTGCTTGCGCCGCGAATAGTCCTCCAGCTCGCGCCGGATGATGCCGCCCTTCGGGTGGAAAACGGCTAAGCCGGAACCGATTTCGTCAGGGAAGCTGAACAGGTCGAGTTCGGCGCCGAGCTTGCGGTGGTCGCGGCGCTGGGCTTCCTCGATCAGCTCCAGGTGATGCTCGAGGGCTTCCTGCGACTCCCAGGCGGTGCCGTAGATGCGCTGCAGGCTGGGGTTGTTCTGGTTGCCGCGCCAGTAGGCCGCCGACGTGCGGGTCAACTTGAACGCCGGAATGTAGCGCGTGGTCGGAATGTGCGGGCCGCGGCACAGATCGCCCCATTCCCGTTCTCTGGTGCGGGGATTGAGGTTGTCGTAGGCGGTGAGCTCGTCGCCACCGACCTCCATCACCTCCGGGTCGCCGGACTTGTCGTCGACCAATTCCAGTTTGTAGGGCTCGCCGGCAAGTTCTTCGCGCGCTTGCTCTTTGGACTCATAGACCCGCCGCGAGAACAGCTGGCCTTCCTTGATGATCTGGCGCATACGCTTCTCGAGCGCCGCCAGATCCTCGGGGGTGAACGCGCGCTCGACGTCGAAGTCGTAGTAGAACCCGTCGGTGATGGGCGGGCCGATGCCGAGCTTGGCCTCGGGGAACAGGTCCTGGACGGCCTGGGCGAGCACGTGTGCGGTGGAGTGACGCAGCACGCTGCGGCCCTCCTCGGTGTTGGCGGCCACCGGCGTCACCTCGACGTCGGAATCCGGCGTCCACGACAGGTCACGCAACCGGCCCTCGGGGTCGCGCACGACGACGATCGCGTCGGGCGCGCCGCGGCTGGGCAGGCCCGCTTCCCGTACCGCCGCCCCCGCGGTGGTCCCGGCAGCGACCCGGATCGGGGCTGCAGGGGCGTGGTTGACGGCGGCGCTCATCGGTGACTCTCCAAGCTCTCGGGGGAAATTTTCCAACCAACTCAGGACGCGACCATGCTATCTAGGCGCTCGCTCAGGATCCCAAGCCAATAGGGCTGTTCAGCCAGGTCCGCTCGATGCCGACCAGCCCGGCGCCCCAACCCAGCGCGCCGAGCAGCCACAGCGTCGCCACCACGACCAACGCGGTGAACAGGCCGCCGAGCGCCTGCACGGACCAGTGCTGACGGCGTAACCATGCCATCACCTCGTCGTAGCGCCTGCGGACCAGAAGAAGGGCGCGTCGCGCCCACATGAACTCGGTGGACAGGATGCCCAACCCGACGAACACGATGGCCCAGCCCGGCCCCGGGTACGGGATCGCCACGATGCCGACGGCCAGCACCAACACGCCGACGACCCCGACCACGATGCGGTAGATGAACTCGATGCGGCGGCGCCGGCGCAGCCGGTCGCGCCAGCGCAGGAAGCGGTTGACCCGCTGGTCTTGCTGGTCCTGCTGGTCGGTCACGGTTGGCCCGGCTTGAGCTTGACGAACAGCGCCTGGGCGTCGGCGAGCACGGTGTCGCCGTCGAGCACCCGGCCCTCGATGAAGATCTTTCGGCCCTCGACGCGCTCGATGCCGGCGTCGACCTGCAGTTCCTTCTCGATCGGCACGATCTGGCGGTAGTTGACGTGCAGGAACGCGGTGCGCTGCCGTGGCCCCTCGGTCAGCCGGAACGCGGTGTAGCCCAGCACGGAGTCGAACATCTGCGCAATGCACCCGCCGTGCACGGCGCCGTTGCGGCCGAGGTGAAAACGGCGGAAGCGCACGATACCCTGCACGCGCCCGGCGTCGGTCTTGTGGTACTCCCCCGGGATCCCGAGCACGCTGCCCCGGTTCGGCAGGTCCAGACGCCGGCCCGACGGCGACGTCCACTCGTCGACCTCGTAGGGCGCCAGCAGCTGGGAGAGCTTGTCGAGCAGGTCGGCGGCCTCGGTGATCACCTCGTCGGGGGCGTCGACCGCGCGGGCGTGGTCCTGCAGTGTGCGAACCCCTTCGACGAACCTGCCGTAGTCCGGGCCGCCCTTGGCGGTGGGCTGCGGCGGATTGAACCCGCCACCGGGATGTGCGTCGATGCTCACCCGCTCACCGTATTGCCTGCGCCGTTATTCGGCGGAACCGGCTTTGCTCAGCGTTTCGAACTCGGCGTCGGACAACTCGATCGTCGCCGCGGCGACGTTCTCCTCGAGATGGGCGACTTTGGAGGTGCCCGGGATCGGCAGCATCACCGGGGAGCGTTTGAGCAGCCACGCCAGCGCCAGCTGCGACGGGGACGCGTCGTGGTCGGCGGCGATGCGTTGCAGCGGGCCGTCGGGCGCCGCCAACGGGCCGGCCGCCAGCGGAAACCACGGGATGAACCCGATGCGTTGGGCTTCGCAGGCCGCCAGCACCGGTTCGGCGGTGCGCATGGTGAGGTTGTACATGTTCTGCACCGACACGATGTCGGCGACCTTCTGCGCGGCCTCGAGCTGCTCGACGGTGACCTCCGAGAGCCCGATGTGGCGGATCTTGCCCTCCTGCTGCAGCGCGACCAGCTCGCCCAGCTGATCCTCGAGCGGGAACTTGTCGTCGATGCGGTGCAGCTGGAACAGGTCAACGGTGTCGACGCCGAGGCGGCGCAGGCTCATCTCGCATTCCTGACGCAGGTACGGGGGGTAGCCGAGCACCGGCCACACGTCGGGCCCGGTGCGCAGCAGACCCGCCTTGGTGGCGATCACGACGCCGTCGTAGGGATGCAGCGCTTCTCGGATCAGCTTCTCGGAGACGTAGGGCCCGTAGGAGTTGGCGGTGTCGATGAAGTTGACCCCCAACTCGACGGCGCGGCGCAGCACCCGCAGGCACTCGTCGCGGTCCTCCGGCGGGCCCCAGGTGCCCTTTCCGGTCAACCGCATGGCGCCGAAGCCGAGGCGGTTGATGGTCAGGTCGCCGCCGAGGGCGAACGTTCCCGATGCCTGCGCGATGCTCGTCGTGGTCATAACCCGAACGTACGCCGCTGTACGGCCCGCCCCAGCTATGGCGCCGGTAGCCTCTGCCAGGGTGAAGCTGAATGAGCTGGCGTCGCTGCCGTTGACCTACGCCGAGGTCGGCGCGACGGCGGGACCGTTGCCGCAGGGTTATCAGCACGTGCAGAAGAGCGCCGTGATCGGCCGGGGCCGGAAGCGGTTCGAGGCGGCCGCCGCGGCGGGGATGCGCTGGGGCATGCTGCGCGGCGCCGGAATCAAGGTCGAGGCGACGACGGAGACCGCGCAGGTCGGCTCGGAGGTGATCGTCCACCTCGGGCCCGTGCGGGCGCCGTGCCGGGTGGTCTACGTCGTCGACGAGCCCGATCGGCGCGGATTCGCCTACGGCACGCTGCCGGGCCACGCCGAATCCGGCGAGGAGTTGTTCCTGGTCCGGTACGACCCCGACAGCGACGAGGTGTATGCGGAGGTGACGGCATTCTCGCGGCACGCCACCTGGTGGAGCCGGTTGGCGTCACCGCTGACGGCGCTGATCCAGCGGATCGTCACAGGCCGGTATCTGCGCGCGCTTTGAGCTCAGTCCCCCTCATCGGAATACGCTGGGAAAAAGCGTGTTTCGTTCCCTGTCAGCCAGAAACGATCCGCGGAACCTCGACCGGAGCTTGCGGTGCAACCGGGCGAGGAATCTCGACGTTGTTCTCCTGCACGATCACCGGATCGCCGACCTTGACGACGTCGAAGTACCACTCGGCGTCCTGGGGGCTCAGCCCGATGCAGCCATGGCTGGTGTTCTCGTATCCCATCGCGTTGACGGCCCACGGGGCAGAGTGCACGAAGATGCCACGCTGGGTGAGGCGAACGGCGTGGTCGACGATCAAGTGGTAGCCGTCCTCGGCGTCGACAGGAATGCCGACACTGCTCGAATCCATAACCACGTCACGGTCTTTGGACAAAACCGGAAAGGTGCCGACAGGCGTCGGGTACTTCTCTCTGCCCATCGTCGCCGGGAACACCCCCGGTTCGCCGAAGTGGGGGCGGTGATGCGGTGCCGGCAGGGTCTGCGGCTCGACACCGTCGATGGTCACCGTGAACGTGTGCTCGGCGATGTTGGCGACGGCGACGACGGCGGCACCGGTCACGATGCTCGTTTTCACGCCACCCACCGAAAGCGCCACCGTGCTGTGCGCGGGCCAGAACTCGTCGGGAGTCCATTGCACGACGTTGCTTTCGAGCCATTCGAACTTGCCGGTCATGGCCGGTGACGAGGTGATGTTGAGAGCTTGTTCCGCCGCACGCTTGTCGACGATCGGCGCGCGGAACGACACCACCACCGGATGCGCCACGCCGACCACCTGATCTGGCGAAGGCAGGATCGAGGTGATGACGTTTGTCAACGACCGGTTGGCCGCCGCCACGCTTTGATCAGCCGGGACGGCGACGACGCTGGTAGCGACCACGATGGCAACAAGAACACACCGAACAACCCCACGCACGTATTTGGGCTCCCTTGAAATTTCTCTCGTGTAAATAAGATGCTATGGGTACCGCGATCATTGGATAGGTAAGGGCGCGTGGGCAATTCGGTTAAGTATCAGTCACGGTTCGGCCACGGCCCGCGTTTGTCTCGAACCAGTCGCTGAAACGCGCGGCTTCAGTGACTGCGATGGACCCTTCGATCAATGGCTGATTCTTCTGGTAGTCAATAGGTTTGGCTACCTACCCTGCACTACTCATTACGTAGGCCGGCCGCGGTCCGCGGCGTCATCCGCGACGAGTACTAGATCTGTTGCCGCGCAGATAGTTTGGCCCGGTGACGAGTGCATCTCGTCACCGGGCCAAAGCCGGTACAGGGTTGGTTGCGTACGGTCAGCCCGCCGGGCCGGGCATGATCGGCTGCCCGGGCTGTGGTGCTCCCTCAGGAACCGGGCCCGTCGGCTGCCCCTTGCCGCTCGCACCCCCCATCTCCGTCAGCGGAGCGCCCACAGGCAGCGGAGCCGCCACGGGGGCACCACCCGCCGCTCCCATCGGAGGAGCAAGCGGCGGCACGACCGGCGGCGGAACCACCGGCGGCGGAATCGGCGGGACCAGCGGCGGCGGCACCAGCGGCGGCGGAACCACCGGTGGCACCACCGGCGGAGGCGCCACCGGAACCGGCCCGGGCAACGCCATTGGCACTCCGGCCATATCGGTCAGCGGCAGGCAGGCGCCCGCCGGCGCCGGCGCCTCACCGGCTGATGTCTCAACACAGTCGTAGCCCCCGGTCTTAAAGGGGACGGCCGAAGCCGCTGGGCTCAACGCCATGGCTACCCCACACAACCCAGCCCCAATAACGGCTGTGATGTTGACTCGATCAAAGACCGTCATCGACGTCGATCCCTTCATTCACATACAAAACATTCCGCATCCGCTCATGCAGCAGAACTGCACGCCGTACCGGAGTCGCGGCTATGCGACCGCGTAAATTTCAACACCCAAATACCCCCGACGCGCCACGCCGCACCGCACCGTTTCCAAATGGTGACCCGCATGGGAGCGTTGAGTGTCATTCGGCCTGCCTGGCACCCATCGAGGTTGCTGGATGTGACGGAAATCGCCTAGCTGCAGCGCTTTTGGTTATCCAACCGTTGCCAACAAGAGTCGCTCTCGTCATCGACGGAGGCGCGAAACTGTGCCTTCAGGGAAGACGACAATCGACGGGCAACGTTTCGTTCGGCGACATGGGGGCATTTCTGCTTAGACGGAGCACTCGAGTCAGGGGTTGATAGGTGATGGCTGTGGAATCCAGGCCCGCCGCCGACGCGTCGATCGGCGAGTTGATGGGCCAGTTGTCGACGCAAACGTCGCGATTGGTGCGCGACGAGCTGCGGCTAGCGCAGAAAGAGTTCCAGGACTCGGCCAAGCACGCCGGAATCGGCGCCGGCCTGTTCAGCGTGGCGGGCCTGCTCGCCTTCTTCGGGTTCGCGACGCTGATCACCGCCGGTATCGCCGCCCTGGCGCTGATACTGCCGGTGTGGGCGGCCGCGCTGATCGTCGGCGGCGTGTTGTTCCTCGCGGCGGGCATCGCCGCGCTGGTGGGACGTAAACAGACAGACGAGGTCACGCCGGCGGCACCGCGCACGGTCCAGACGGTGAAGGCCGACATCGACGAGCTGAAAGGGGCACGGTCATGACCACGCCCAATGGCGGCCGCCCCGAGCCGGGCCCCTCGGCGGGGATCGAAGACATCGAGGCCGACATCGAGCAGACCCGCGCGGAGCTGGGCCAGACGGTGCAGGCGCTGTCGTCGAAGCTCGACGTCAAGGAACGCACCAAACAGAAGGCCGCCGACACCAAGGAGCGGGTGGCCGAGAAGGCCGACACGCTGAGGCACACCGCGACCGACAACCCGTCACGCACGGTGCCGATCGCCGTGGCTGCGGTTCTCGCGCTGGTGGTCGGGATCGTGATTTGGCGGCGCCGACACTAGGAGCGCGCAGGAAATAGGGGGGTGGTCCCGACTGGGATCGAACCAGTGACCTTCCGCGTGTGAGGCGGACGCTCTCCCGCTGAGCTACGAGACCGGCAGGCCCGACCCCGAGAGGGTCGAACGACGTCGAAGACTAGCACGTACGAGGGTACCGGCCCGAATCGCCGAGGCCGTCTTGCTGGCGGTTCGCGGGCCTGGGGCCACTGCGCCGGCGGCCCGCGATCAAACACGCGATGGCGGTACGGGCCAGCGCTTCTCGGCCGGATGTCGTGAGTTACGGCTAGTCTGGTGGGTGACCCGAGCGGCGAGGCGACGACGCCGTCTCGGGATTTGTGCAGGTACGCCTGCGTGGACTATCGTCGTGCTTCGCGACGGGCGACGTGTCGTTCGTGGCGCGCGGATGTAGCGCAGTTGGTAGCGCATCACCTTGCCAAGGTGAGGGTCGCGGGTTCGAATCCCGTCATCCGCTCGAAGGTGCGGTGGCATCAACCCCAGCGGTGGAGTGGCCGAGTGGTGAGGCAACGGCCTGCAAAGCCGTGCACACGGGTTCGATTCCCGTCTCCACCTCAACGAAGGACCCCGGCGCGATTAGCTCAGCGGGAGAGCGCTTCCCTGACACGGAAGAGGTCACTGGTTCAATCCCAGTATCGCGCACCACAGTTTTTGCAGGTCAAGGCTATTTTTGCGTCCTGAACTGCCGGCGGCGCGGGCTATCTGCGGGCTAACGGTTCTTTCGGCGGGCTGATCCCGACGAGAGGAACTGCACGATGGGTGCTGAACCAAACCGCCCGACCGAAGCGCACACGAACACGGTTGAGCTGCTAATTCGTTACTGGCTGGACAGCCGAGTGTCCGATTACCCCACTACCCTAGATTTCGTGGCGGGATTGTTCGGCAGAAACAAGGTGCGCGAGCTGGCGCAGCAGATCAAGACGGACGACATCAAGTCGTATGTTGACCTGGTCCAGGCCTGGCTGGACGACTACCGCAACGGCTCGTTACGCGA
This sequence comes from Mycolicibacterium pulveris, assembly GCF_010725725.1. Classification (NCBI taxonomy): domain Bacteria; kingdom Bacillati; phylum Actinomycetota; class Actinomycetes; order Mycobacteriales; family Mycobacteriaceae; genus Mycobacterium; species Mycolicibacterium pulveris. The sequence goes on from NZ_AP022599.1 coordinate 5,447,168, forward strand.
CGACAACGAGACCGATCGCGAGCAGCAGTACAACCAGGACTTCTTCATGAAGATCTTGGGTTACGTCGCCAAGCCAGTGGTTCCGTTCACGTTCACTCCGAAGGACAAGACATCGGTGAAGGGTGGACAGAAAGCCGACGCTGTCCTTCGCTTCAACGACCCGGCAGCCGGTATCGACATCGTGTCTGCCGTCGTGGAACTGAAGCCCGCCAACGTCGATCTTGATAAGCCTCAGCAGCGCGAGGGAAACCTGACCCCCGTTCAGCAGGCATTCAAGTACAAGCCCATGTACCCGTCGTGCCCATTCGTGGTCGTCAGCAACTTCTATGAGTTCCGGCTGTACAACAACAACCAGCTGGATTACGAGCGGTGGACCTTGGACGACCTGGTCGATCCCGAGGGCGACTACATCAAGTTCAAGTCGTGGTTTGTGCTGATGCGGGCCGACAACATGGTGTCGGCGACGGGTGTCTCCCCCACCGAAGCGCTGCTATCCCGCATCAGGCAGGAGCAGGAGGAGATCGGCAAGGAGTTCTACGCCGAGTATAAGGACGCTCGGATAGAGCTGCTTCAGGACATCTGGCGGAACAATCCGGCCACCCGCCACCAGTTCGACATCGCGATCCGGAAGGTCCAGACCATCATCGACCGGATTGTGTTCTCGTGCTTTGCCGAGGACAGAGGACTTCTTCCCGACAACGTCATCGGTCTCGTACTCGACCACGCCGAGCACTCACTCTTCGGCGAGTCCATTTTTGATCACTTCAAGCGATTCTTCCGTGCCGTCGATCAGGGCAACGAACCACTGGGCATCCCGACCGGCTACAACGGCGGACTCTTCGCGGAAGATGAGTGGATCGACTCGCTAAAGATCTCAGATGAGGCCATGCGGCGGTTGACGAGGCTGGGACGCTTCGACTTCCAAGAGGACCTCAGCGTCAACATCTTGGGACACATCTTCGAACAGTCAATTACCAACCTAGAAGAAATCCGTCGCAAGGTTCGAGATCAAGAAGACCTCGGAGAGTTAAAGAGCGACCCCGCCGGAGCCCGCCACCGTGAGGGGATTTACTACACACCGGACTACATCGTCCAGCATATCGTCGACAACACCCTCGGCAAATGGCTACACGAACGGGAGTTGGAGTGCCAAGCGAAACACGGCCTGACCGGTCGGTTGGGCGAAAAGGGCTACGAACAACGACAGCAACGGGCGTACTTGGAATACCTTGTAATCCTTCAAAGCGTCAGGGTACTGGATCTAGCCTGTGGCAGCGGCGCATTCTTGGTGTACGTCTTCGACTACCTATTGAAGGAGAACCAGCGGGTTAACTACATCCTGGGCAACATCTTCGAGGTTAATGAAGAATCGGTGCGAAAGATTCTCTCCGACAATATTTTCGGAGTTGATATCAATGAGGAATCTGTCGAGATCACCAAGCTGAGCCTCTGGCTGAAGACAGCGCAGAAGGGCAAGAAGCTAACCGCGCTTGATGACAACATTAAGTGCGGCAACTCGCTGGTAAGCGATCCTACTTCCACCGATAAGCCCTTCTCCTGGCCTGACGCATTCCCAAAGGTCATGAGCAATGGCGGGTTTGATGTTGTCGTTGGCAATCCGCCGTACGTCAGCGCGATCGAGATGACCAGACACTTACCGGATCGAGAGCGACGCCACATGCGAGCGGCATACGACACGGCCGTCGGCGCGGTCGACTTGTACGTCTACTTCTTCGAGCGCGGAATTGAGTTACTCAAGCCGGGAGGCAAGCTCGGCTACATCTCACCGAATCGTTGGCTGTCGATTGGCTATGGAGCAGCGCTCCGGAGATGGCTAATCGAGCACGTGCGCATCGAGTCAATCTTGAACGCGTCGGACACTCGTGTTTTCGAGGATGCCGCAACGTATCCCGTCGTCACGACCATGACAAAAGGCAAACCAGAGCGGCGCTATCGGATCATCGCTGGACATCTTCAAGAAAGGACTGCCGTACCGCTTGCGGTGCAACATGATTCGATGAAGCTGGCAGTCCTGCCCGAGAACATCATGGGTTTCCTGCTCAACGACAAATTGCCATTGACAGAGAAGATCTTCGAACAATCGGAACCACTTGACAGGGTGGGTGAAATCAACGCCACTTCGACGGCAGCGGAAGCCGACGAGTACGGGGCGCATGTGAGCGACACGACCGGCATCCGCATTATCAACACGGGCACAATCGATCCGTACGCCAGCATGTGGGGACTGCGCCAGTTCAGAAAGCAAGGCCGGACGTTCCTTGAGCCCTATCTGGACTTGTCCGAAGTAAGCGACCAACGACGCAAGCTTTATCAGTCACCCAAAATTATCTTCGCGAAGATCGCGTTACGAACCGAGGCGTTCTACGACGAAAACGGTGAGTACGCCTCAATTGACACCAATTGCATTCACTCCTTCAACGAGCAATTCCTCCCTGAATACGTTCTCGCATGGGTGAATTCGCGGTTATATAACTATGTCTTCAGCTGCCTGTTCGACGGGGCGCGAATGGAAGGTGGCTACCTCGGCTTCTCATCGCCGAATCTGCGGTGCACGCCAATCAAGCAGATAGCTCTGGAAGACCAAGAGCGGCTTGTCGTTCCGGCGAATCGGTTGCGCGAGCTTTACCGGGAACGCGCTGAGGCCGACGACTTCTTCAGGAAACTGATCAAGACGACCTTCGGCCTCACTACATGGCCGAACGCCAACATCCCCTGGTGGACGCTAGAAGCGACCGACTTCGTCCGCAATTTCCGGAGGCGCTTCACCACGGATCAAGTTGAAGATCTGATGGCAGCTCACAACCGTCACTCGAAGATCGTCGGTGACATGGTCACCGAAATCACGAAGCTGAACCAGCAGATCGACCGAAGCTTCTACAAATTATTCGGCTTGACCCGCCGTGAGGTGGGAATGGTCGAGGCTATGCCATTCAGCTATCTCTGATAAGGGGGCCGCTATCGGCGCGTCGGTCCGTCCCAGACAGTCAAGGGCTCGTCGGGCGTGACGATTGCTTCTTCCACTTTCCGCTGATCCTTCCCAGTCGGCCAAGACCTCGTGGAGCACCAGTCTGCCCTCGCGGCGCACCACAGCGCGTGTGCCCTGGTGGCCCACCACGGATCACTATCGCCACCAGGGGGTAGCCAACTTTCAGGATCGAAAGTCAACAGCTCCGGAGGCGGCATGCTGATCGCCGGTCGTTTGACGCGGTAGCCCACTACTTGCCTCCTCAGGTAGCGCTGTCTAGGACACCCTTAGGCAGCCCCAAACTGGCGACTAGCTTCGCCAACACCAACGACTGTTGCCGCGCCTCGACCGCCGCCGGGTGCACACGCGGGCCCTGATTTGAGTCGATAATTGCGCCGGTTTCGGCGACTTTGCGCCGCAATTCCGCGATTAGATCACGTGCCCTACAGGCCTCCTCAAGCAGCGCCAGTTCGGGCGGGTCGAGGTCGAAATCGGCGGTCACGGCGTCCCACAGACGTCGCCCGGCGGTGGCCAGGCCGCGCGGTCTACTGGTCATAGTGTCCTCTCAAGCGCCCGAATTCTCTGAATCCTCGGGGATAGAAATTCGCCTATGCCGTCGAGGTGCGGCGTGGCGGGACTGGGGGGTATCCCCCAGGGTGTTGCCTGGTGTCTTGCTGTGGGTGTGCCTGCGCAGCGGGCCCGACGCCTCCGGGTTGGTGTGCCGGGCCCGCTGGCGGCGCGGCGAGGCGGCTCTCCAGCGGGGAGAAAGGAAAAACCCGGCTGGTCGTGCCTGCCTTGCCGCTGCTTCATCGGGCGTGTCAGATCGCTACGTGGCCGATGCCGTGCTGGTTTTGGCGGCGGCGTTCGCCGGCGGCCTGGTGCTCGGCAACGATCGGCGCGGCAGCTTCGGCCGCCTCGGCGGCGCTTGGGTACCAGAGTTGGCCGCCGCGCTTGAGCCCGGTGATGAGCGTGTCGAGGACGTTGTCGCCGTGCAGATTGCGCACCTTGCGGGGCTCGCGCCAACGGGTGCAGTCGACGCCGTGCGGGCGCGGGTCGATCTCGGGCGGGGTGAGGTACACGTCGCGGAATTGGTACAGCTCGTTGAGCTGGCTGCCGGTGAGTTCTTTGTCGGCGACTAGGCGGGCGGCATCGGTTTTGCCTTCGCGGATCAGTGTGTCGAGGCGGGCGTCGCCGAGTTCGGCGATGCGTTCGAGCTTGCTGATGCAGTCGTCGGCGACCTCGGCCAGGGCAGCGTGGATTTCGTTGCGGCAGTCGAGGATCGCATCGAGCGCGTTGGCGGCGGCGGTGAGGCGGGCTTGTGCCCATGCGTCGCGGACGCGGCCGTGTGCGAGTTGGCGTAGTGCGAGCTGGTCGAGCTGATCGAGGCTGGCACCGTCGAGGACTGCGTCGTGCAGTGTGTGCGGCGATGGGTCAGGCACCGGGTTGGCTTCGATACGGTCGAGCAGTTCGACGGCTCGGGCGACGGGCTTAGGGAGGTCGACGTCGTGCTCGGCGAACTTTTTGAGGGCGGCGCGCAGCCGGTAGGGTGCGCCTTCGCGGCGGTTCCACATATGGTTGTCTCCGTTTACTTTTGGCGGTTGGCGGGGTTGCCGTATTCGCGTAGCGCGGCGGCTGCGGATTCCTTGGTGGCTCGGCCTCGGCGGTCTGCGCCTCGGGCGCGGCGCAGCGCTGCGGCGGCGCGGGCTTTCGGGTCTGTCGGTTCGGGCGGCGGGCGTAGCCGCGCGAGCAGCGTGTCGACGTCTTGTTCGCTCATGTCGGCGATCTGCTGCTCGACTTCGGGCGGTAGTTGTGTCATGCGTCAATCTCCTTGTGGTTCCTCATGGCTTGGATCGTTGCGGCTGGGAACATCCAGCGGCCGTGGATTTTTTGGCCGCCGAGCGCCTGGGCGCGGCGCTGCACCGTGCGGTGGTCGACGTCGAGCAGTTCTGCGGCGCGGCCGGTGGTGATCCAGTCATGCTGCAAGTCTTGCAGGCGGCCACCCGAAACCTGTCGTGTAGGCGACTCGACATGTGTTGTGCGGTGGACCGTTTCGAGGCGGCGCAGCAGCGCAATTACGGGTTGCGGTACTGGGCGGCCCGCTGCTGCGTGGCCGCGCCGGTAGGCGTCGACGGCGTGCAGGGCGGCGCGGACTTCGTCGCGGGTCAACCCGACGGCGACGGCGGCGGCCTGGTCCTCGCGGTCGGCGGCTGGGCGGGTCATGTCGCGTTCCTCGACGTCGTCGGCCGGTCCTCGCCGTCGCCGACGGCGGCGAGCTGCTTGACGTAGCGGCGCGGGTAAAAGCTCTCGCGGCGCTTGCCGTAGGCGATGGTGCAGCGCGGGCCGCCGCCACCGGCGCGGACTTTCGCGGCGGTCGTGTCGTCGACGGGCTGTGGGTCGAATAGTTTGAGTTCTTGGCCGCGCCAGACACGCCCGAGTCCGTCGATGCGGTCGACGCTGCGCACGCGGCGGCCATCGGCGCTGACTTGGTGGTGGGGGTATCCGTCGATCGGCAGCCAGTCGGTCACGATGCGCCTCCGCGTGGCATGAGTGCGGCGACGCCGACGGTGGCGAGGCCGCGGCGGGCGACGGCCGCCGGGTCGGCGAGGCGGGCGAGCTGCTCGACCTCGGGGTCGTAGTTGTCGTCGGCCGCCGGGCCGCCGGTTGTAGATGGAGATGTCATCGACTTCTGTGCCCGGCGGCGGCCGCCGGTGGAGGTGGTCATGGCTGGGGTTCCTTCGCTTTCTTTTCGCTAGCTGATTGGTGCCGTCGGGGAAGGGGGGTTTTGGCCTCCGATTCGACGCCGTCGGTGTTTGCTGGCGGGCTGTTGAGTGAAGCAGCAGCCGGGGCCGCAGGGTGACGGCTTCCCAGTCGTGCCCAGTCGTGCCCTCAGTCGGGCCCACACACATGGGAGGGCACGAGTGGCACGACTGGACTGACCAGGCAGTATGTACTTAGATTTTGAGTCAAGAGCCCAGTCGTGCCCTGTGTGAGCGTCTGGGCCCGACTGAGGGACCGACTGGATTGCTGGCCTGCGCCCGGCGGCTGTCATTGGGCGGCCTTCCGTAGCGACCAGAATGTGCGCGACGGCACTTCGCGGGTGCGTTCGATGTGCACGCCGATCCGGTGCCCGGCGGTCCGCAACATCTTCGCGCTGAATCCGAGTTCGGCGGCCGCCGCCAGCACGTCCTCGCGTGGTACGCGCCCGGTGGCCGCTAGGTAGCCCTTGAGCCATTTCTTGCACTCGTCGGTGCCTGAGCGGGTGTGGCTGCTGCGTTCGGCGATCAGCAGCTCGCGCACGGTCGTTTCGGTGGGGCCGATCAGTTCGAAGCGGGCTACGTCGTCGGTGTTGCCGTCGTCGAGTTTCACGCGGTGGCTGCCGATCCGGTAGGCGAGCGACAGGTCTTCGAATCCGGCCGAGTTTTTCGCTTGCGACATGACGCGGGTGCCGTCGTCGGCTTCACGATCAATTGCGAATCCGAATACGCAGCGCGCTAATTCTCCGAATGCTGACGATCCGGTGATGGATGCGACAACGTCGCCTGTCGGTGCTTTTGTCATGTGGCAGATGCCTACGACGGTGCCGTCGATCGCTTCGGCGATGCGTACCCAGGGGTCGAGGTAGTCGCGTACTTCGTTGTTGCGGTTTATGTCTGCGTCGCCGGTGATGGTGCCCATCAGCGGGTCGAGGAACACCGCGCGAATGTTTTTGGCGGTGAACATTTTGGCGAGGGCGGCCTCGTCGGTGATTGAGCGGATGCGTGCGGGGTCGCCGTTGCGTTCGATGAAGTAGACGCGGTCCATGTCTGCACCGGCGGCTTTGAGTGACGGCGCGACGGTGTAGTGCCATGCTTCCTCAGTGGCGATGTAGGCGACGTTGACGGGTTGGCCTTCCCAGCAGCCCGGCAGGGTGCCTTGCGTCCATCCTGCGGCGAACCAGCGGGCTGCAGTGGACTTCCCGGCGGCCGGTCTGCCGCCGAACAGGGTGATTGCGGCTTTGAGGATGCGGCCCCGGCCGTCGTATTCCCACACCCAGTCTGCTTTCCGCGTGTGGACGGTGGAGGCCTTCACGAGCCGCATTTCTGCGGTCGACTCGGCCGCCAGTTCGAGTCCGGCGGTGACTGCGGCTTGCGCGGCCGGGTTGGCGTTGTACAGGTCGAGCGGATGCTGGCGGGTGTTGCGCCCGGTGAGCGCGTCGACGGCTTCGTGTTGGGTCATGTGATCCTCGCTGGATGGTGCTGGGACACCGGGGCCGCCCGTGTGCCAGTGATCGAAGCACGGGTAGGCGATGTGTTGCCCGTGGTCGATGTGGTCGTTGATGTAGTCGATCCAGTCGGCGCGGTCGGCCTGGTACGCCGCGATTTCGTCAGCGGTTGCTGCCTCGGCGGCGCAGAGGAGCCGTGTCGCGGGGTGTCCGGTATGGTCTGTCATGCGTAGGCATTCCGATCTCCTGGTGTGGGGAGGGGTTTGCTTTTTATGGGTGGATCGCCGCCGGGCCCTGGTGTTGTGCCCGGCGGCGATCGCCGTTTCAGGCTGCCGGGATGGGTTCAAGCAGCTGCTCGACGTCGGCGCGGCGCAGCCGGATTGAGCGGCCGTCGCGGACGCGGTAGGCGGTGATCCGGCCTTCGGCGATCCATAGCCGCACTGAGCGGTCGGTTACCTGTAGTTCGTCGGCGACCTGGGCTACGGTCATCCATTTGGGTTGAGTTTGCTTGCGGGACATCGGTTTTCCCCTTCTTGGGTTTGGGGTCGACCGGGCATAAAAATTGGGGCCGGTCGACACACGTGTTTCCTGGTGTGTCGCCCGGCCCCGATGAGCACACCGCCCCCGAACCCGGTGTCACCGCGAACCGCGCCATATGTAGCTGTTGCGGCGCTGCTGGTCAAATGCTTGGCAGGTGTTTTCGCGTCCCTAGTCGGGGTGTCGCTAGGCGGCACGGCCTGCTGCTGAAAATGAAGTGTACTACATGTTTTCCGCGCACATGATTGTGAAACCTGTTGTGTATCAACACTTCGTGTAGGCAGGTCTACACGCCGGTGTTGACCAGCCTCGACAGCAGCTCGGCTATCTCCCGGTCGCGGCCCTGCGCGGCGTGCTGGTAGCGCATCGCCGCCGCCGGGGTTGAGTGCCCGAGCCGCGCCATCAGTTCGGCCAGCGTCGCACCCGTAGAGGCGGCCAGCACCGCCCCTGAGTGCCGCAAATCATGGAAACGTAGGTCGGGCCGCCCGGCGGCTTCACGCGCCGCATAGAACCGCCTGTAGAGCGACGCCGGGGCGAGGTGGCCGCCGTGCTGGGCGGGGAATAGCAGCGCGTCGCCACCGGGGCCGACATGGCGGTCCAGGTGCTCGACGACGGCGGGCAACAGGTGCGGCGGCACATGCACATCGCGCACACCAGCATCGGACTTGGGAGTTGTCACCTTGAACTGGCCGCCGGTGCGTACCACGGCGCGCTCCACGCGTATCACTCCGGCGGCCGGGTCGACGTCTCGGCGGCGTAGCTCGGTCAGCTCACCGAAACGCAGCGCGCACCACGACGCGAGCAAAACCATCACCCGATACTGGTCGGGCATCGCGTCGGTGAGCGCGGCCAGCTCGTCGAGCGTCGCGGGCCGAATCCGATGCACTCGTTTCGCTGAACCCGCGCCGCGAATCACGCACGGGTTAGCGGGGATTCGGCCGTCACCGGCTGCTGTGCCCATGATCGTCCGCAGAAGCCCGTAGGCGTGGGCGCGCAGCGTCGGCGTCTCGTCACCCATCGCCGAGTGCCAGCGGCGAACGTCGTCGGCGGTGATCGACGCCAGCGGCAGCGCGCCGAGCGGCGGGAGAATCTGCGTGTCGAGCAGCCGCCGGTAATGCTCGCGGGTGCGGTCCTTGAGTTGGCGGTGTTCGAGCCACCGCTCGGCGTACGCGGCGAGTGTGAGTTTGCGCCTGGGCGACGGCGTCCCGGCGGCCGCCGTGGGGGGCTCCCACACCTTGCGCACTATGTCGGCGTGCTGCAGTGCGAGCCAGGCGCGGGCGTCGCGCTTCGTCAGGAACAGGGTGGGGGCGCTGTGGCGGCGGCCGTCGGGGCCGTAGTAGCGGGCCCTGTAGCGGCCGCTGCGCTCCTTTTCGACCGAGCCAAACACACCAGGCTTGCGGGCCACCGGGCGACCTCCTGCGGGCTATATGCGGGCTATCAGAGCATACCGGCGTGCCGCTAGCTTCCGCTACGTTCCGGCTGTACTGTGTGGAGTTAGCGCAGGTCAATGCCGATTTGCGCTGGTCAACAACGTGATATCAGCAAACTGATTGAACTGGTTCAATCCCAGTATCGCGCACCACAGTTTGTGCAGGTCAAGTTACGTTTCTAGAGTCGGCGTTATCACGAACGGCCCGCCTGGGATGGAGGGGCTTCGCTTCTCAGCCTGGCCAAGACGATAGCTAGGACGCCGCTAGCCGAGTGAATCCCAGAAATCCCTGAGCACCGCCGCGCCGCGGGCCGGATCCTCCACCATCCACCAGTGGCCCAGTCCGTCGAGCACTTCGGTGCGGGCTCCCGCTCGCTCCGCCGCCCGGCCCCGGTTTTCGGTCGAGCCAATGTAGGGGTCGTCGGTGGCCAGCAGCGAAAGGCCCGGTTTGGCCGCCGCGTTCTCCAGGTCACGGCCGGCCTCCGCCATAGCGGGTTGTGCAGCCGAGCGATACAGCTGCAGGATCGCCCGCCCCATCTCCGGACCCTGAGCCGGGGCGATCTTCATCGCGATGTCCAGCGGTATGCCGAACGTGGCCATCCGTTCGGCCCTGTCTTGGACGCTGCCGCCCAGCAGCTCGTCGACAAGCTTCTCCCCCTCGACCGGCGTCTGCCACACCCGAGCCAGGTCATGCCACACGTATTCGGGGTCGAACAACCCGACCACATCGCTTGCCCAGCTGCGCACCAGTTCCGGACGATGCATCACCACGTTCACCACATGCCCGCCGCCCCAGTCGTGCCCGACGAGGTCGACCGGCTCGCCGATGCCCTCCAACTCGTCTTCGAGCCAGTCGCGGTAGGCAAGGTAGGTCGCCGGGAACCCGGCGGGCAACGGCGCACCGAAGCCGGGTGGTGACAGGCACACCACGTCGTCGCGTCCCAGGGCATCGATCAGCGGGCCCCAGATCGCGTCGGTTTCTGGATTACCGTGCACCAGAACGACAGTCATGACCGCCATCCTCGCACGCGGCCGCCGCGTGAGGACGTGTTTGGCTGCGGCCCATCGCTGCGCCGCGAGGGGTGCTCACCGCGGCTTCGCTGCCGGACGGTCGCTCCAGAAAGCGCCGGGGTCACGGCGTTACGCCGTCCACGACACCCGCCACCACAGCTGACTCGGGCTGCGGAGCGCGGCGGTGACGTTGGTTGACGGCCGCAACACGGTAGAGGAACGACGGGTCGAAGAGGCGGGATGGCGGCTCGACCAGCCCGACAACTGCAAAGAACCGGGCATGGATCACGGGATCGTTTTCGCAGGCAGTCAGCACCCACTCGGAGAACCGGTTCGCAAGCCGCATCGCACGGGTCCGTCGTCCTTCGACCTCGGGAAAGGCCAGATCAGACCCTGCGGCCAGTCGCCAGGCCACCCCGATCGATTTCGCCGCCGCCCGAAAGTAGCGTCGCGGCAGCCCGACGGTGCCGCGGCGCAACGCGTCGCGCAACGCGAGAGCGTCCATCGCCGCCACCGACATGCCTTGGCCGTAAACCGGATTGAAGCTGCACATCGCATCACCGGTGACCACGAGCCCGTCGGGGAAGCGCCGCATCTTGTCGTAGCGCCGCCACTGGCTCGACGGCAGCCGGTGTTGCACCACCGGGGCTATGGGTTCACCTGCCTGCACGGCCGCCAGCAGGTGCGCGGGGGTGTAGTCCCGGGCGAAGGCCACCATGCCGGCCAGATCGCGGGGTGGTTGGTGCCCAGCCATCCCGAAGACCGTGAAGATCCAGGCGTTGTTCTCATAGCCGAGCAGAAACGCTCCCGACGGCCTGCCAGGAGCCGCGCCGATGAGCATCATCATCTCCTTCACAGTCCCCGGCGGTATCCGCAGCATCTGGCTCACGTATGTGGTGTGCGTGACGATGTGGTCCTCAGCCGGTCGCCCGTACCCGAGGCTTTCCAACAAGGCCGGCGTGTGGGCAGCACGGCCCATGGCATCGACCACGAGATCGGCCGTCAGCTCCTTCTCGACACCATTGTCTCGCTGCACCACCCGAACGCCGGTGACCCGCTTATGATCTGGCGTTGCGGTCAGCTCGGCCACGTCGTAACCGTCGACGATCGTCACATTGTCGATAGCGCGCAGCCGTCGTCGGACATGGCACTCCAACAGCGGCCTGCTCGCCTGATACATCGCGTCCGCCTTGGGATCGATGACGGCTTTGCCGGATCGTGGCATCACGTGCCCGTTAAGGGAGACGTAAAGCCGGGAGTATTCGGCGTCGTCCCAAACCGGAGCACCGTCGGCGACCAATTCATCGAGAATCCCCGGGAACAGCTCATCCAACGTCTTCGCGCCCCGCGCCAGCAGGGCATGGACATGGCGGCCCTGCGGCACCCCTCGCCTGTTGGCCGGTTTGTCGGGCAGCACATCACGCTCGACGACCATGACGCTCCGATAGCAGTCGGCCAACACCCTGGCCGCGAGCAGTCCGCTCATGCTCGCCCCCAGCACCACCGCGCGCTCTCCGAGTACAGCCATCCCGACTCCTCACCTCATCGAAGCCGGAATCGCGGCGCACCCCTTGAAACGGACGGCTGTTCCCGCCGCGAGTCCGGCGGTTAGAAGTATTTGGCTGCACCGATGGGGTGCCTAGAGTAATTGACTACTCGATATTCCCAGGGCCTCCGCAATCGGCGCTCGACCAGCGGGCGTTTTCTGTGACTCAGCGCCTCACCCAGACATAAAGTTGGCTCACGTTGCGGGAGGGGCGTGCCCGTGGACAGAGGGTGGGCTGAGGTGTCGGATTGGCCTTTCGTCGGCCGCGCTACGGAGTTCGGTCGGGCGATCGACGCTGTGCGGCCAGGCTCTGGGTTTCGTGGCGTGGTGTTGGTGGGTGACGCCGGGGTCGGCAAGACAACGCTTGCGCGGGCAATCGCCGAGGCGCTGGAATCGGACGGGCTCGCACCGCGGTTTGCGCTCGGCACCGACACGGGGCGGGCGGTGCCGCTGGGCGCGTTCCACCGTACGTTGGAGGTTGAGAATCCCCACGAGCCTGCGGTGATGCTGGCCGCCGCCCATCGCGCCTTGGGGCATGAACACAACGTGGTGCTTGTGGTCGATGATGCGCATTTGCTTGATCCGTTGTCGGCGTTACTCGTTCAGCAGCTCGCCACCAGGGGTGCCGCGCCGTTGATCGTGACGGCCAGATCGGGAGAGGACGTTCCTGACGCGGTGACCGCGCTGTGGAAGGAGCGACTGCTGTTGCGCGTCGATCTGCATGCGTTCGGCCGCGCCCAGACTCAGGAGCTGCTTGGCACGGTGCTCGGCGACGAGATCGACAGCAGCGTGGTTGACCACTTACAGGATCTCACCGGCGGAAGCCCGCTTGTACTGCGAGGTTTGATCGACACCGCGCGCGAGGACGGTACGTTCGTGCGCCAGGGTGGACGGTGGCGGCTCCACGGCCGGCCGCGAGTAGACGCGGATCTGGGTGAGCTCATCCAGGCCCGACTGGCCGATCTATCGCCAGATGAGTTCGAGGTGCTCGAGCTCGTCTCGACGGCTGAGGTGTTGGACTGGAACGTTCTTCGTAGCCTGTGCGACGCCGCGGTGATCGCGCGGACCGAACGCAGCGGTGCGATTCAGTTCGTCGATGACGGATTACACACCATGGTCCGGCCAGGTCATCCGATCTTCGGGGAGGTGATCCGCGAACGCTGCGGAGCAGAACGGATCCGCCAGCTGAACACGATACTGGCTCAAGGCGTTTCGGATGCCTTGCGCACAGATGCGACGCACGCCAGTTCCCTCGGGGCCGACGTGCGCAGCCGGATCCAGTTGGCTCGGTTCATGATGCTCAGCAATACGACGCCGGATCTGGAGTTGATCACTGATGCAGCGGCCGGGGCAATGACGATGTCACATCTGGATCTCGCTGAAGACCTCGCGCGCTTCGCCTTTGATCACGGCGGCGGCCTGCCATCGGCGATCGTGCTGGCCGACGCCATCAGTTGGCAGGGCCGAGGGCAGGAGGCCGAGGCGATTCTCGCCTCCTTTGATCCCGACGGCGCTGATGCATCGATCACGGTGCGTTGGGGATGCTTGCGGGGGGCGAACCTGTTCTTCGGCTGCGGAGACGCCGATTCAGCGAAAGCGGTGCTGGCCACTGTGCGCGAGCGGGTGGAATCGCCAGCGCTGCTGAGTTATGTCACCGCGATGGAGGTCACACTCGCCTTCTTCGGCGGCGAGGTACCCACGGCGATCCGCCTCGGGCGAGCCGTGCTCGCCACGGAAATGGTCCCGATGGCCACGGTGTGGGCGGCCATGGCCACCGCCGCGGCGCTGTCGCTGTCGGGACAGTTCGCAGACGTTGGCCCGATTGCCCAGCAGGGCCTGCAAGCGGCCCGACACTGTGAATCCGGACCGCAGCGCTACAGCATCGGCCTGGCCGAGGTGCTCGCATTCACCGCGACGGGCGATCTGGATGCCGCCGAGCACACATGTGAACGCTATTCGGCGATGACGGGTGGTGTGCTGCAGGCCGAGGCGATCGTCAACGCCCTGGCCGGCCGGGTGAACCTCGCGCGAGGACGGATTCCGGCCGCATGCGACGCGCTGCAGACGTCGCTGTGGACAATGTCGGAGTCACTGCCCCCGGGCTGGGTGATGCTGGTCGCCGCATGGCTGACCCAGGCAGAAGCGGCCCGCGGCAACGCCGAAGAGGCGACGGCGGCGCTTGCGCGGGCCGAGGGCGCCAACGGCCCACAGGTCGATGTGTTCGTGCCGGAGTTGGAGCTGGCGCGGTCGTGGCAGCGTGCCTGTGTTGGAGAAACGACCACCGCGCGCGACCACGCGCTGCGTGCCGCCCAGACGGCGCGCATGAGAGGGATGCATGCGGTGGAAATGTCCGCCCTGCACACCGCGGTCCGTTTCGGCGACCGGTCACAGTCCACCCGGCTTCGTCAACTCGCCGCCCAACTGGACAATCCCTTGGCCGCCGCGATCGCGACGCACAGTAGCGGATTGGCTGAGCACGACGGTGACCGGCTAGACGCCGCTGCCGACCAATTCGAGCACCTCGGTGCCGCCGCGATGGCCGCGGACGCCCGGGCTCACGCCGCAAGCGAACACGCCCGGGCGGGCGCACGGGCCAACGAGCTCGAGTCCATCACGCGTGCTCACTGGCTGGCCCGCCGCAACGGCCTCCGAAGCCCGGCCGTGGCGGCGATTGAAGACGCGCTACCGATCTCCGACCGCGAACAGGAAATTGCCGTGCTGGTGGGCGAGGGTCTGACCAATCGCGAGATCGCCGAACGGCTCGAACTGTCGGTGCGCACTGTCGATAGCCACCTGTATCGGATCTTTGCCAAGCTGGGCATCGGCGACCGCGACCAGCTCGCTCGATTGGTTCGCATCCGCCGTGCGACCTGACCACGCACTGTCCTCGGTCACAACCGTTCTGGGGCAGCGCGCTGCAGCCATGCGATCAGCTCATCCCGGGTGTTCGTGCCGGTGCGTTGGCAAGCGCGAAACAGGTGTCCCTCCACCGTCCGCACCGACGTGACGAGTCGCGCCGCAATCTCCCGGTTCGAAAGCCCGCTGGCGGCAAGCGCTATCACCTCACGCTGGCGACGGGTCAATACGGCCGAGCACGTCATCGCGCGGAAGGTCATTGTGTCCGCGCCAGTCTCGGCGGCCAAGCGTCGAGCCCTTGACGCAGCGGCGTTCGACGCTGAGTGCAGTCCGCGCCGGTCCAACACCACGGCCGCCTGCGCCGCGGCATCGACCGCCGCGACGCGGTCGCCGAACTCTTCGTAGAGGTTCGACGCGGCAACTAAGCCCGGACCGTCGGCTTTCCGCAGTGCTTTGGCATGGGCGTATGCGGCACCGACGCGCGGGCCTTGCACCGTGGACGCGAGTTCGCGCAGACGATCAGCGGTATTGGTGCTGCCGAACTGCGTCGCGGCCTGAAGGCAGAAGACTTCGTGCGCGGTCCGCCCGTGCTTTCGCGCGGCGCGGGCCGCGGCTATTGCGAAGGTTGTTGCCAGGCTGACGGATCCATTCACCGAGTGAAGCCACGCCTGCGCCAGACGCGACTCGGACTGCCAAAGCACGACCTCGCCGTCGAATGTTCTCAGCGTTTTGTCGTAAGTCTGCTGAGCGGTCAGTCGATCTCCCGACATGGCGAGCGCGGTGGTGAGCCACAAGCCCGACAGCTCGCATACTGAGACAGACAGATCCGGAAACTTGACGACTCGGGCCAGTGACTCCCGAAACCACCGCTGCGCCGAAACAAGGTGCCCGCACGACAGTTCGGCCAGCCCCATGAGCATGGCCGTGAACGCGTGCGAGACATCGATATCTTGGGATTGCCCGCGCAGCCGCGCGGCGACGGCGCGCAGCGATTCGAGTGCGCCGACCAGGCGGAGTCCGGCCATCTCCATCAAGCCGAGGGAAAATCGCAGTTGTGAAGCCTCGGGGGCCGAGAGCGCGAGTTCGTAGCCGCGTGCGGCGGCCTCGCGCAGCTGATCGATCCGCCCCAGGTCGCCGTATCCGATTACCGCGGCCCAACATCCGAACATCGCCGCCAGCGGCTGCAGAGCGTTGCTCGACGACGCCGTTGCGGCGAGGTCGACTGCCTCCGACGGCCGGCCCAGCTGTGCCCAGATCGAGGCGCGCAGCGCGTCGCACGACGGTGCCAGGCCACACGCCGCCGCGGCGTCTGACACCTCGTCGAGCACCGCTTCAGCCGCGTGCGGATTCCCGACGTTCCATGTGAGGATCGCCGCTCTCATCAGCGCGATCTGCGCGAGCTCGCCGTCATCGGCGGTGGCCATGAGCGCAGCCAGCATGTCGTCGCATCCGCTTCCGCCGCCGGCCATGCCCAGTGCCAGCGCGTGGGTGAGTTGTGCGGCGCGGCCGCCGCCGGCCTGCACCGCGCCTCCAGAGAGCTCAATCGCCAAGTCCAGGTCGAGGAGCTGAAGCGCGGCCTCTGCGGCAGTCCGCAACAGCTCCGGATCTCGGCTGCCGTCAGCGTCCATCACCAAGACGCCGCGGCGGACCAGTTGCACCGGTGATTGTGAGGGCAGCGCTCCGATCGCGTCGGCCACCCGGCCCCGCAGGTGTCTCAGACGCGCTGTACCGGCCTGATCACGCCGCACCTCCCCGAACAATGGGTGCGTGAGATGAACCAGCCCGGCCGCGGGATCGACCGTCACAAACCCGTGGGTTACCGCCGCCTCCAAACCCGATGTCCCCAGAAGGCTGTGCAGCACCGGCACTTCCACGGGATCACAGACGGCGAGAACATCGAGCACGTCGATCACCGAATCCTCGAGGCGCCCGATTGACGAGCCGATCAGATCAACCAGCAACGGGGACAGACGTGGCGCGCCGTCCCATACCCACACGCCATAACGTTGGGTCAGCCGACCGGCAGCGATCTCGTCGGCGATCAACTGCCGCAGGTACAGAGCGTTACCTCGCGTGTACGACCAGAAGCGTTGTGCGCTGGACGATTCGAGCGGCCCGTCGAGCACTTGCTCCAGCAGTGAGGTCACCTCAGCGGCGGTCAGCGCCGGTATCTCGATGCGCGGCGGCCGTGCGCTGCCCCACAGCGACGCGATCGTATCGGGGACGGCGTGGCCGTCACGAACCGTCATGAGCACCGGTGCGATCCGGTCCTTCACCAGCTGGCTGATCACGGCGGCGGACTGCTCGTCGAGTAAGTGGACGTCGTCGACACAGACGAGAACCGCCATCGGCACCTCGTCTCCGGTGAGCGCCTCGATGATCTCCTGCACCCGGCGCAGTGGATCAGGCCCGCAGTCCGCCGCGAACTCGGCGAGCGCCCCCAACGGCACTGACCGCCCCGTCTGGGTGGCCGCGATCCATCGGGCGATCCGATACCGGGACCGCCCCACGAACTCATGTGCCAGGCGGCTCTTGCCGACGCCGGCCGATCCGGTCAGCACCACGGCGCCCGATTCCGCGATCGCGGCATCCATCGCGGCGAGTTCGTCTACGCGCCCGACGAGCGGCCATCTGGTTGGCACAGCAGGATCATATTGCGCAAATCCGCAGCTCAACTGGTATTTGACCAGGGCGACAAAGTTCGAGTAGTCGACTACCCTATGCCCGCGGCGTTCCGCGGCAGCACCCTCGAACAAACCACTACTCCGGATCGCATCGAGGGAGCCGACCATGGTCGAGACAGTCGAACGAACCGATCTGCACACCCTGCCGCTGGCGCCCAAGAATCCCCTGCCCTACCGGCAGCAGTTGAAGGCCGTCAGAAGCTTTCACAGCGGGTTGGAGACGTTGCGCGATGCGGGCGGCCCGGTGACCCGACTCACGTTGGCACCCAAGTGGCTTGCGCCCACGGTGGTCATCGCCACCTCACCGCAGGGCGCCCGCGACATCCTCGGCCGGGGTGGCGGACACATCGAAAAGACGCGTGTGCATGCGGAGATGCGCCACCTGCTCGGCCCGAACCTCTTCGACCTCACCCATGAACCGTGGCTGCCGCGCCGACGTGCCCTGCAGCCGATGTTCACCAAACAGCACGTCCGCGAGTTCGCCGGACACATGGCCGAAGCCGCGCAGACAGTCGCTGACACCTGGACGGACGGCGCCGAAGTCGATCTCGATACGGAATGCCGCAAGCTGACACTGCGCGCATTGGGCCGCTCAGTGCTCGGGATCGATTTGGACGCACACGCGGAGGTCATCGCCGAACCGCTGCATGTGACGACCGAATACATCACGGATCGGGCGATGCGCCCGATCAACGCCCCGCGCTGGCTGCCGACCCCCGCGCGCCGGCGGGCGCGCACCGCCAGCGCGACACTGCACCGGTTGGCCGACGACATCCTTCAGGAGTGTCGCGCCGATCCCACACGGGAGGCACCGCTGGTGCATGCGCTGATCGCGGCCAGCGATCCCGCCACCGGACAGACCCTGTCCGACAACGAGATCCGCGACGAGCTCATCGCTTTCATGTTGGCCGGCCATGACACCACCGCCACCACGCTCGCCTACGCCATGTGGGCGTTGGGTCATCACATCGACATGCAGGACAAGGTCCGCGCCGAGGCTCTCGCGGTCGGCGACCACGAGCTGACCCCCGACGACGTGCCCGCCCTCAGATACACCGTTCAGGTGCTTCACGAGGCTTTGCGGCTGTGCCCGCCGGGAGCGGCGACGGCCAGGATGGCGATGCAGGACGTCGAAGTCGACGGCTACCGCGTCGAGGCCGGCACCATGCTGGTGGTGGGCATCTATGCCCTGCACCGGGATCCGGCGCTGTGGGACCACCCGCTGGATTTCGACCCCGACCGCTTCAGCCCGCGAAACTCCGAGGGCCGCGACCGCTGGCAGTATCTGCCTTTCGGCGCGGGGCCGCGCTCCTGCATCGGCGATCACTTCGCCATGCTCGAAGCCACCCTCGCGCTCGCCACCGTCGTCCGCTGCACCGAAATCCGGTCCAAGAACCCCGATTTCCCCATAATCACGCCATTCACCACCGTTGCCGCAGAACCGATCCGCGCCACCGTCACCGCACGAGGCGGCCGTCGCCGCTGATCGATCTGCCCAACATCACCGGCGGCGTACCCGTCAACTTCGGAAGGGAAGTTTGCTTAGCTGATAGGTGTGAGTACGGTGATCTACCGCCTTGTCGCCGCCGTCGTCGCCGCGGCGGCGCTGGCATTGCCGACGGCAACACCGCAGGCCGCGCACGCGCAGCCCGTCGACGCCACCGCCGTCGTCCTGCGCGTCGTCGACGGCGACACCATCGACATCCGCGACGAGGTTCGCGGCCGGCTGCGGGTGCGCATCCTCGGCATCGACACCCCGGAAACCAAGAAGCCCAACTCCCCCGTCGAGTGCTGGGGACCCGAGGCCACCGAGTTCGCCACGTCCACCATGCTCGGCCAGCGCGTCGCGCTGGTGACCGATCCGACCCAGGACCGCACCGACCGCTACGGCCGCACCCTGGCCTACCTCGTGCGTGAAGACGGCTTCGACTACGCCGTGGAGGCCGCCCGCGCCGGCGCCGCGCGCAGTTACGTCTACGGCGGTCGGCCCGTCAGTCGCTACGACGCGATCGTCGCCGCCGAACGCGAGGCCCGCGAAGCCCGCCGCGGATTGTGGGGACCGCCCTGCAACGGCCTCACCACGGCGGCCGACACCGTGCCCGCAGCGACCCAGCCCCGCCCCTTCTTCGACCCGGCCCCACCCCCGAGCGCCGCGCCCGCGCCGCCGTCGACCTCGATCTACTACCCCAACTGCGCCGCGGCGCGCGCGGCAGGCGCAGCCCCCCTGCGCGTGGGCGAGCCGGGCTATCGTTCCGGCCTTGACGGCGACGGCGACGGCATCGCGTGCGAACGCTGACGGTCCACCCGCCACGTCAACGACCAAGAAGCGGGTAGGTTTTGCTCATGCGGCTCACCGCGGCGTTCTTCGCCAACCACGTCGAGGTCGTCGACGGCATGCTCAACCTCACCGGCGGATTCTGGGCCAGCACCACCGTCGCGGCCACGGCGACCGCGTTCCAAACCGACGTCGTGGTGCTCTGCGACGTCGACGATTCCGACGTGGGCCAGACGTACTCGTTGGTGATCGACGCCGAGGGACCCAACGCGCAGCGCCTGCCCAGTTACACCTCCAACTTGACCGTCGACGCGCCGATGAAGTTCATGTGCATGCCCGCGCTGGTGCTGCCCGTCAACCCCGGCGGCGGACACCACGTCTACCGGTTCCGCATCGCCGGCCAACACGAGCGCATCGACGTGCCGTTGACGGTAAGACTGGCCCGGCCGTGACCCGCCGGCGAGTGCGCCCCCGGGAAAGCACACGTCGAGGCGCCCGTACCCACTACGCTTCTGCCAAGACAGGGGCCATGACGACCTAAGGGTGGACATGATTCGCGAAATCCTCGCCGCTGTGGCAGTCGCCGGTGCTGCCATCAGCATGGCGCCCGCCGCATCCGCCGACGACCTGATGTATCTGGACAAGCCGGGCCGCTACCCCAGCGACGTTCCGGGGATGAATTACGACGCCCGCCTCGCCGGGCCCTGCACGAACATGGAGCGCTTCACCTTCGGTCGCGGACCAGGCGGCGAGGTTCTGCAATGCCGTTGGATCGAAAACCAGTGGCCGCCGGTGTACACCGGGTTCTGGGTCGCGGCCTACCAGTTGTACGGCGTCCAGGAAATCGGTTCGCCCTGCCCGAAGCCGCAGTCGGCCGCGCAGGCCCCCGACGGGCGGCCGCTGCTGTGCCGCGGGCCCGAAGGGTGGCAGCCGGGCTTCTTCACCCGCGCCGGGTTCTTCCCGAGATAGCTCAGTCCCGCAGTGTCCGACTCGGTGACTGCCCGAACGTCTGCTTGTAGATCCGGCTGAAGCGACCAGCGTGGGCGAAGCCCCAGCGCCCGGCGATGGCCATCACCGTGTCCACGGCTGGGTCGGCCTTCCGCAAATCGCGGTGCGCGTGACACAGCCGCACGCGACGGAGATATTCCAGCGGCGTGGTGTCCATGTGGCGCCGAAACGTGTACTGCACCGAGCGCGGGGTGACGTTGACGGCCGCGGCAATATCGTTGAGCGAGATGTCATTATCGGCGTTCTCGTGAATAAACGCGATCGCTCGCCGCAGCAGCGCCGACTGCGTACCCGAGGCTCTGACTTTCTTCCCCATGTTGGGGCGACGGATACCCGCGAGGGCGCGAGCAAAAACGATTCGGTGGACCATGTCACGTTCTTCGACACCCATTGGCGTCAACCATCGGTTGACGAAACGCTAGCGTCAACCTAGAGTTGACCACATGACGAAGCCCGCCAAGATCCAGAACCCCGTGCGTCTCGACGATCTGATCCAGGTCATCAAAGAGGTGCACAGCGAGCCGCTCGATCAGCTCACCGACGCGGTGCTCGCCGCCGACGCCCTCGGCGAGATCGCCGACCACCTCATCGGCCACTTCGTCGACCAGGCCCGCCGCTCGGGGGCGTCGTGGACCGAGATCGGCAAGTGCATGGGCGTGACCAAACAGGCCGCCCAGAAGCGCTTCGTGCCCAAGGCCGACGCGCTGGATCCCAACGCCGGGTTCAGCCGGTTCACTCCCCGGGCGCGCAATGTCGTCGTGGTCGCCCAGAACAGGGCGCAGGAAGCCGGCAACGCCGAAATCACCCCGGATCATCTGCTGCTCGGCCTGTTCGACGACTCCGAAGGTCTGGCCGTCAAACTGCTCGCCGGCCAAGGCGTCGATGCCGCGACCGTGTCCGACGCCGTCGAGCTTCCGCCGCGCACCGAGGGCGAGCTGCCAGCGCTGACTCCGTTCAACGGCGCCGCCAAGAAGGTGCTCGAACTGACCTTCCGGCAAGCACTTCGCCTGGGCCACAACTACGTTGGCACCGAACACATTCTGCTGGCGCTGCTGGAGGCCGAGGACGACGACGGTGTGCTGCACCGCCTCGGCGTCGACCGGGACCGCTTCGAGGCAGACCTGGTCACCGCGCTGGAACCGTTCACCAAAGGCTGACCGCGGGCAACCGGCGGTAACACGTTTCAGTGTGTGCGATCATTTCGGCCATGCGTCGCTGGTTCGTGCTCCTGATCGCGGCGATGTCGGCCGCCGCCGTCGTCGTGGCCGCCCCCGCCTCGGCGGCGACGACGCCCATCGGACGCCTCGGCGAGACGCTGCGGGTGGACTTCGAGGGCCTGGTCGCCGACATCACCGTGCACGGCATCGCGCCCTCGCCGGTCCCGCCCGGTTTCGGCTATCCGCCCCGGGCGCCGCGCTATGAGGTCTGGCGAGGCGACGTCACCGTGCATCCGATCGCGGTGCCCACGCCGTACGCCCAGGCGATCACCTACCAGTTCCGCGGTGTCACGCCGACCGGCGACGCCTACGAACCGCGCAACACCGACGCCCCGGATTCGTTGCAGCGCGCGCTGAACAACGCCCCCGCCGGCTCCACGGTCAGCGGTGGCGTGTGGTGGGACTGCTACCGCGATCTGATCTCCAACGTGGTGCTCATCGACCGGGTCACCGGGAAGCACCTGGCGCAGTGGAACGTGTCCTGACGCTTGGGTATTGACGTCGCGGCGGCCACCGAAGCCGATCTTGTCGACCTCGCCGACGTGGCGGCCACGACCTTCCCGCTGGCCTGTCCGCCGTCGGTGACGCCGCAGAACATCGCCGCGTTCATCGCCGAGAACCTGTCCGAAGAACGGTTCCGCGAATACCTCGCCGATTCCGACCGCACCGTGCTGGTGGCGCGCCGGGATGACCGCATCGTGGGTTACGCCATGTTGATTCACGGGGTTCCCGACGACGACGACGTCCAGCGTGCGGTCCCTTCGCGCCCGGCCGTCGAGGTGTCGAAGCTGTACGTGCTGCCCGACCACCACGGTGCCGGTGTCTCGGCGGCGCTGATGCGCGCGGCGCTGGCTGAGGCCGCCGAGCTGGGTGCGGCCTGTGTATGGCTCGGGGTCAACCAACAGAATCAGCGCGCTCAGCGCTTCTACGCCAAACACGGGTTTCGCGTCAACGGCACCAAGACGTTTCGGCTCGGTGCCGGGATCGAGAACGACTTCGTGATGGTGCGCGAGCTTTCCTGAGCGCGAGCAGACGTGAAAACCCCCAAAAGCAGGCCATTTAGGGGGTTTTCACGTCTGCTCGCCGGAAGAAGAGTCGCGGGACAACGCCAGCAGCCGAGACGTCGCGCGCAGATACTTCTTGCGGAAGCCCCCGGCGAGCATGTCGTCGCTGAAGATGGTGTCGAGCTTCGCGCCCGAGGCGACCACCGGAATGCCGGCGTCATACAGTCGGTCGGTCAACGACACCAGCCGCAGCGCCACGTTCTGGTCCTCGATCGGGTGCACACCGGTGACGAACACCGCGGCGACGTCCTCGATCAGCGTCAGATAGCGCGACGGATGCATGGTGGCCAGGTGCGCGCACAGCGCGTCGAACTCGTCGAGCGTCGCCCCGGGCACCTGCGCGGCGCGCCGGGCGACCTCGTCGTCGGTGAGCGGCTCGGGCGCGGGCGGAAGGCCGCGGTGCCGGTAGTCGGGCCCGTCGATGCGTACCGTGTCGAAAATAGCTGCCAGCGTGTGGATCTCACGCAGGAAGTCCTGGGCCGCGAACCGGCCCTCGCCGAGCTGCTCGGGCAGCGTGTTGGAGGTGGCCGCCACCGACACCCCGCGCTCGACGAGCGCCGACAGCAACCGCGAGATCAGCGTCGTGTTGCCCGGATCGTCCAGCTCGAACTCGTCGATGCACACCACCACGTAGTCGGCCAACAGGTCGATACATTCGGTGAAGCCGAAAACACCTGCCAGTTGGGTTAATTCGCCGAACGTCGCGAACGCCTTCGGCTCGGGAAGTCGGTAGTACGACGACGCCAGCAGGTGCGTCTTGCCGACGCCGAACCCGCCGTCGAGATACAGCCCGACCCCGGGCCGCACCTCGCGGCGGCCGAACAACTTCTTCCTGCCCGCCCGCCGGTCCACGGCCTGCGCGCAGAACCGCAGGCACGACTGCACGGCAGCGGCCTGCGACGGTTCGGCCGGATCGGGAATGTAGCTGTCGAAGCTGACGTCGGCGAAGGTGAGCGGCGGAACCAACTGGGCGATCAACCGCTCCGGGGTGACGTCGGGGTGGCGGTCGACCAGACGTCTCAGACCGCTGGACCCATGCATGCACGCACCCTATCGACGTGCTTCGATCGTGTTCATGTCCGATACCGCCGCCGGGATGCACTTCAGCGTCCTGGGCCCCACCGACAGCGTCGACGACGGCCGGGTGTCCGACTTCTACGCCTATCCCGACGACCTGCGGCGCTGCTGGGTGCGCGGCAACATGATCGCCAGCATCGACGGTGGCGCCACCACCGACGGCAAGGCCGGTGGAATGGCCGATGCCGGCGACCGCGTGCTGTTCCGGTTGATGCGCTACGCCGCCGACGTCGTCGTCGTCGGCGCGGCCACCGTGCGCGTCGAGAACTATTCCGGCGTGCAGGTGCCCATCGCCCACCGCAGCGCCCGTCAGCGCCGCGGCCAGGCCGAGGTGCCGCCGATCGCCGTCGTCACCCGATCCGGCAACCTCGACCCCGACGCCCGCTTCTTCACCCGCACCGACGTGCCCCCGCTGATCCTGACCTGCGCTGACGCCTATCAGAACACCCGCGGCAGGTTGAGCGGGGTCGCCGAGGTGATCAACGCATCGGGACCGCGATCCGATCGCGTCGACTCCACCGCGCTGCTGAAAGTCCTGGCCGAACGCGGCCTGTACCGGGTGCTCTCCGAGGGCGGTCCGCAGGTGCTGGGCATGCTGATCGAGAACGACCAACTCGACGAGCTCTGCCTGACCGTGGCGCCGCTGCTTCTCGGCGGGCAGGCCCCGCGCATCGCCACCGCACCCGGTGAGGTGCGCACCCGCATGCGCCCGGCCCACCTGCTCCGCGACGACGCCGGCTACCTCTACACCCGCTACGTACGGGCGGAGTGAGCGCGCACGTCAGTACTGTGGTCGACATGAATCGGCGCAAACAGCTGGTCGGGACCCTGAGCCTGGCGACCGTCGCGGCGGTCATCGCCGGATGTGCGCCCGGGCTGGCCGCCAACCCGCGGTTCGCCACCGATTCCGGCGCGGGCCCCCAGGGCCAGCCGGAGACCACCCAGGCGCCGGCCGGTCCGCCGCCGATCGAGGCCCCCAAGAACGAGTTGGCGTGGCGGGACTGCACGTCGCGGGTGTTCAGCGAAGCCGGGGTGCCCGCGGTCCCCGGGGTCACGCTGGACTGCGCCAGCTACGACGCCGACCTGGATCCCATCAACGGCGCCGCGGGCACCGTGAGCATCGGGGTGGTGCGCGCCCGCGGCCCGGAGACCCCCGAGGACGCGGGCCCGCTGGTGATGACCACGGGCACGAACCTGCCGTCGTCGCAGCAGTTGCCGGTGTGGTTGGCGCGGTCGGGCCCGGACCTGCTCAAGAGCCATCCGATCGTGGCCGTCGACCGCCGCGGCATGGGCCTCGGGAGCTCGTTGGAATGCCGCGACCTGTTCGACCGCCAGCAGATGGCCGATCAGGCGCAGTTCCAGTCGGGTGACGATCCGGTCGCCAACCTGCGCGAGATCGTCCAGCAGGCCACCACGAACTGCACCGACGCCATCGCCCCCGGCGACTCTGCGTACTCCAATGCCCACGCCGCAGAGGATCTCGAGCGGCTGCGCAGCACGTGGGACGTGCCGACGCTGGCGCTGCTGGGCATCGGCAACGGCGCGCAGGTGGCGCTGGCCTACGCCGGCAGCCACCCCAATAAGGTAGGCCGGTTGGTGCTCGACTCCCCCTTGCCGCTGGGCATCGCCGCCGAGGCGGCGATGGAGCAGCGCGTCAAGGGCGAACAGGCCGCGCTCGACGCGTGGGCGGCGCAATGCGCGGCGGCGAATTGCCCGCTGGCTCCGGACCCCAAGGCCGCCGTCGACGCGCTTCTCGACGACGCGCGCGAGGGCCGCGGACCGGCCGGGGCCTCCGTCTCGGCGGTCGCCAACGCGATCTCCACCGCGCTGGCCTATCCGCGTGGGGACCGGGTGGATGCCGCGAACTCGCTGGCTTCGGCGGTCGCCGCGGCCCGCGCCGGGGACCCCGGGCCGATGTCGGACCTGATCAGCCGCGCCGAGGCGATGCGCGACACCGACGGTCAGTTCGTCAACCGGTGCAGCGATTCGCTGAGCCGACCGACACCCGACCGGGTGCGCGAACTGGTCGTGGAGTGGGACAAGCTCTACCCACAGTTCGGCCGGGTGGGCGCCCTTGAACTGGTGCAGTGCCTGAGCTGGCCCAGCGGCTCGGCGCCCGAGGAGCCCAAGAACCTCAAGATCCCCGTGCTGCTGCTCGGCACCCAGCACGACCCGATCGTCGGCAACGAGGGCGTCGCCGCCGTCGCGGCCACGGCCATCAACGCGGGATCCCCCAACCGGCGGGTGATGTGGCAGGGCATCGGGCACGGCGCGTCGATCTATTCGCCGTGCGCGCTGCCACCGGTGATCGGCTATCTGGACACCGGCAACCTGCCCGAGACCGACACGTTCTGCCCGGCCTGACCGCTTCCGCCGGAGGCCTCGGTGTACGGTGCGCTGGTGCGTGATCTTGTCCTGACCGCTTTCCGACCTCGCACCTCTCCGCCGAGCACAGCGGCCGTGCTGCGGTCGATACTGTGGCCGATCGCCATCCTCGCGATCATCCACCGCAGCTACGTGTTGGCCACCAACGGCTACATCACCGACGACTTCGCACCCGTCTACCGCGCGGTGGTGAACTTCAAGCTGGGCCTCGACATCTACAACGAGCACTTCGACCACGTCGACCCGCACTACCTCTACCCGCCGGGCGGCACGCTGATCATGGCGCCGTTCGGATATCTTCCGCCCGAGGCGTCACGCTACTGGTTCATCTTCTTCAACACGTTGGCGATCGTGCTGGCGGCGTACTTCCTGCTGCGGTTGTTCAAGTTCTCGCTCGACTCGGTGGCCGCGCCGGCGCTGCTGCTGGCGATGTTCTGCACCGAAAGCGTCACGAACACCCTGGTTTTCGGCAATATCAACGGCTGCATCCTGTTGCTGGAGGTGCTGTTCTTCCGGTGGCTGCTCGACGGCGTGCGAAGCCACGAGTGGTGGGCCGGGGTGGCGATCGGGCTGACCCTGGTGGTCAAACCCCTACTGGCGCCGCTGCTGTTGCTTCCGCTGTTGAACAGGCAGTGGCGATCGTTGGTGACGGCGTTCGCGGTGCCTGCGGTGTTCAACATCGTGGCGTGGCCGTTGATCAGCGACCCGATGAACTTCGTCACCCGCACGCTGCCCTACATCATGTCCACCCGTGATTACTTCAACAGCTCGATCCTGGGCAACGGGGTGTATTACGGGCTGCCCATGTGGCTGATCATGTTGCTGCGCATCACCTTTGTGGTGTTGGGCGCGATCAGCCTGTGGCTGCTGTACCGCTACTACCGCACCCGCGACCAGATGTTCTGGATGCTGACTTCCTCTGGCGTGCTGCTCATTACGTCGTGGCTGGTGCTGTCGCTGGGACAGGGCTACTACTCGATGATGCTGTTCCCGTTCCTGATGACCGTGGTGCTGCCGAACTCGGTGCTGCGCAACTGGCCGGCGTGGCTGGGCATCTACGGGTTCATGACGATGGACCGTTGGCTGCTGGGTCACTGGCCAACGACCGGGCGGGCGTTGGAGTACCTGAAGATCACCTACGGCTGGTCGCTGGTCATGGTGGTGGTGTTCTCGGTGTTGCTGTTCCGCTACCTCGACGCCAAGAACGAGGATCGACTCGACGACGGCATCGACCCGCCGTGGATGAAGGAGCTTCGCGAGCCCGCACCCGCCTAGCTGTAATGACCAGGCAGGTTGTGAACGGCGTGGCGTGAGGAAGTAGGTGAGGACCTCCGGTATCGGTGTGGTTACCACACTCACATCGATCACCGAGAGGTCCTCATGTCTCACGCTAATGCCTTTTTGACCCCCAAGGGACGACTGCGGCTGGCTCTCGTCGCGCGGCAGAAACGCTACCGTGGAAGGTATGACCACACCGGCTCCCAAACTGCAGCTCACCGACGACGAGTGGCGCAGAAAGCTCACCCCCGAAGAGTTCCACGTGCTGCGCCAGGCCGGCACCGAACGCCCGTTCACCGGCGAGTACACCAACACCAAGACCGAGGGTGTCTACGAGTGCCGGGCCTGCGGCGCCGAGCTGTTCCGCAGCACCGAGAAATTCGAATCGCACTGCGGATGGCCGTCGTTCTACGACCCGGCGGACTCCGACGCGGTGATCCTGCGGCCGGACGACTCGCTGGGGATGCGCCGCGTCGAGGTGATCTGCGCCAACTGCCACAGCCACCTGGGCCATGTCTTCGAGGGCGAGGGCTACCCGACCCCGACCGACAAGCGGTACTGCATCAACTCGATTTGTCTGCGGTTGGTGCCGAAGCGGTAGGAGCACCCTCGGCGAGCGCGACGTAGCGGGCCGCGTCCTCGTCAACCGACCCGTCTTGCACGGTGGTCAACTCCCGGTCAGAGCGGGGGGCGCTCACGATAGGTGACGTCCGAGGACGGAAGTGGTGAACTTGGGCCCCGCCAGCTTGAGGCCCAGAAAAAGGGTTGGCTGGCGCGGCCGGCGGGTCAGGGGGGAGGAGCCGGTGGCCGGTCATCAACCACACCAGGTTGCATTGGGCGACCTGGGCGATCTGTTTGCAGATTGCTTCGTAGTCTTGTGGGCGCCGGCCGTGTAGCTCCCATTCCCTCCACGACTGCGGTTTGACGCCGCAGGCCAGCGCTGCTTCTTTCATGTTCCAGCGCTTGCCGTGGCGAATGAGCGCGAGTCGCACAGAGAAGTCCTCGGTATCCGGCACCCAGTCCATCTGAGTCGTCATGTTCACGACTATGCACAATGCGGGCAAATCGCGCAAGTCGTGCGCAGCAATTGTTATCTAGCGCGACACACGATTTCTAGTGCTTGACACGATCTATCGCCAGTGCCATCGTGTCTGCATGCCAGAAGTCGTGCTACTCACGACAACCCAAGTCGCAAAACGATTCAAAGTTGACAGCTCCGCTGTGCGCCGATGGGTTGCCGAAGGTCGATTGAAGCCCACCATCACCACACCCGGCGGGCACTACCGCTTCTCTGAAACCGACATCGACGCGTTCACCCAGCGCACCGAGGCCAGCGCATGACCGCCGAGCTGGTGCCGTTCACGTACGGCGATGCACCTATCCGCGTCGTGATGGTCAACGGCGAGCCGTGGTTCGCCGCCCCTGACGTCGCTAAGGCCCTCGGCTACCGCGATGCATGGAACCTGGTTCGCCGCCTCGACGAGGACGAGGCTACTCACT
Source organism: Mycolicibacterium pulveris (assembly GCF_010725725.1). Lineage (NCBI taxonomy): Bacteria > Bacillati > Actinomycetota > Actinomycetes > Mycobacteriales > Mycobacteriaceae > Mycobacterium > Mycolicibacterium pulveris. The sequence goes on from NZ_AP022599.1 coordinate 5,476,222, forward strand.
CAGTGAGTACCCCCGGCGGGCCGCAGAACATCACGATCATCAGCGAGTCCGGCCTGTACGTGGCGGTCCTCGGCTCACAGGTGCCCGGTGCCCGTGACTTCAAGCGTTGGGTCACGCGGGTGGTGCTTCCGCAGATCCGCAAGACGGGCAGTTACGCCGCCGAGCTCGACTTGTCGGATCCGATCGCCGCTATCGAGGCGGCGCACGCACGCACCGGGCAGGCCATCGAGGTCGCGAAGGCTGAACGTGCCCGCGCCGAGCGGGCCGAGGCTGAGGCGAAGGCGCTCACCGCGGCGATTGAGCGGGACGCCCCGCTGGTGGCGAAAGCCGAGGCGCACACCGTCTCAGACTCGGCGGTGCACCGGCAGGAGTTCGCCCGCGAGGTCCAAACCTGGGGCCGCAAACAGGGCTTGGAGATCAAGCAGGCCGCGGTGTTCCGGTTCCTCGGGCACATCGGGTTGTTCATCCGCGGTGACCGTACTGACACCGCGCACGCGACCAGCGATGCGATCAAGCGCGGTCTGGCGTTCACCGACAAAGGCACCGCCCGCAACGGGCATGCCTGGGCGACAGGCAAGTTGACCGCGGCCGGCCAGGATTATGCGTGGCGGCGGATCACCAGGCATGTGGCTGAGCACGGCTCGTTGGAGTTGCCGCGCGAACTGCGGGGGTCGGCGTGAAGTTCTCCGGCGACTACCTGTATCGCGTCCGCGTTGTGCGGTACCCCGATGGTGCTTTCGAGCCGGTCGGCCCGTTTGACCCGGAACATCCCGAAGACGCGATCTGGGAGCCGGTGCCGGGGTGGCGGCCACCGGGTTGGCGTCCTACCGGGAACTACACGCAGATCATGGGCACCGACGAGTTCGTGTGGCCGGTGACCAACAAGGTGTATGCGTCGCGGGCGACGGCGAAGAAACGCGCTGACCTGATCGAATCGTTCGGCGCGTCAGTGGTTGTGGAGCGGTCCAGCCGCATCACCTGGCCTGATTCGGACGTATCGGAGCCAGCAGCATGACCGCCACCACGGACGTGCGGTTCGGGTCGGGTAGTCACTCACCGGGGCCCGACCCGAACCGCTCCGATGGTGTTGCGCCGGATGCGAAGTCGGTGCTGGCCGATATGGCGCGGCTGCTCGACAAATACCTACTCACTGCGGCCGACGAGGATCAGCGGGCGCAGATCGTGTCGATGGCGTCGTTGTGGCGGCATTTGTCGGCGTACACGCACGCCCTGACGAACGAGGTGGCGCATTTCGCGGCTGAGGCTGCGGATGCGCGGGCTGAGTGCGCGCGGTTGCGGGCCGAGCTTGCTGATGCGGCGGTGGCGCGGCAGGAGCGCGGCCACGAAATCGCTTTGGAGGCCGAGGCTTCCGACGACCTGGACCGCGATGAGTGGTGGCTGCGATGACGTTGCGTGGTGCCTGCCGGGCGTTGGGTTACGTGCTCGCCGATGTTGGGCAGGTCGTGCCGTGGCAGGCGTTGCGGTGCATCGGTGGTCGCGATCTCGCGCGCCGCCAGGCGCGGGCAGCGTTCGCGCACGACGCGGCCGAAGGGCTCAGCGAGGTCGAGGCCGAGACAGAGGTACACGAACCAGGCTTGTCACCTGCAGCTGGCGCAAGCACAGGTGGCAGCCCGGCCGGGGCTGAGTCCCCCCCCGCTCCCCCGGCCGGGCACCCCGACCCGTATGTGCCGCCACGCGCGGCGATCTGGCTGCTGCTGCTGATGTGATCCGCGCCTACGTCGCTAAGCATCAGCACGCGATGGACCCCCGGCTGGCTGACCGGTTGGGCGCGCTCGCCGACCGGCTCGCCAGCGGAGCCAACGCGGACTCCAACCCATAAGTAAGGGGTCGCCGCCCGCGCTACCGGACGGCGACCCAAGGACACCGGAATCAGTCGAGGAAAGGAAAATCCCGATGTCACACACGATGATAAGGCAGCCCCGTTGGGCGGGTCGGAGTGTGCACGTGCGCAAGGCCAGGCGTGTGCTCGCCGCCACAGCTGCTGCCGCGACGCTCGCCGGTACGGGCGTGTTGTGGGCCGCTGACGCTGATGCGCTTCCCGATCCGCACGTGCCGCAGCCGCCGTTCTGGTGCCCCGGCAACGGGCCCGGCCTGTCAGCCAGCGGGTGGGGCGGCTATTGCGAGGGCAAAACGTTCCCGGACGGCACCCGCCTGAACACGTTCCGGGTCGGCTACTGGTGGCAGCCTCTGCGCTGCATCATCCCTGACGGCACACCGAATCCGCCGCTGGCCGGCCCCGGTGGGTGCGCGGGGGTGCTCGGATGAGGATTGAGACGACGACCCATCAGTCAGGGCTGGGCGAGATCCGCGCGGTCGGCGAGTTCGGGACGCTGGCGTTGGCCATCGAGTTTCGTCGTTACCGCGCCGAGGATGGCACGTATTGGCGGGTGTTGCCGGTGCATAGCCCTGTCGGGGTGGGTGATCCGGTGTTGGCTGCGGAGTTGGAGTCGGGGGCGGCTGCCCGGTCGTGGGTGACGTACTTGGGTGAGCTTATCGAGCGTGAGCAGTCGCAGCGTGAGCAGCTCAACCGGGCGGCTGTCGAGCGTGAGTGGGTCGAGCGGTGAACGCGCCGGTGATGGTGTTCGGGCCGGATGATTTCGCGGCGACGTTGGCGGCTGCCCGGTTGCATGAGCCGGAGCGCGGTGTGGCGGTAGACGTTCCGGGCGGCGGTGTGCTGATGGTGCCGCCGCGTCGACGCCGTTGGTGGTATCGGGGTGCGCATCGGCAGAACGGTTTCCGGCTGTCTGTGCGGGACTTGGTGCCCAGCATGCGGGTGGTGGACACGCCGTCGGGGCGGGCGGTGGTGCCGTATGCGCCGATGGACCGCTACATGCGCCACGTCGGGATGCGAATCATTCGGCGGCACCTCGACAAGGTTGGTGGTGACGCGCGTGATGTCTAGCTCGTCCAGCATCGAGAGTTGCCCGTACTGCGGCCGGATGGTTTCGACGAAGAACAACCGGTTTAAGTTCCACAGCCGCCGCCGCAAGGCCGCCTACGACCAGTGCCCGATGAGTTTCCAACGCGTACCCATCACCGGGGAAACCCCCACCGCCTACGTGTCCCGCGCGCATCTGGTCGCTGATCTGGCTCAGCAGGTTCAGGACGAAGACCCGCCGTGGTGTGGACGTATCTGACTGCGTTGCCTGCCAACGAGTTACAGCGGTTGATGATGGTCGCGTTGGCCGCGATTCCGGTGGACCGCCGTGTCGAGGACATGTTCGCGTGGGTGTGCGACCTGCCGGTCGCGAAAGGCGTGGGCGCATGAGCACCGCGACCCTGCCTGCTGTCGACACCGGCGCCGACAGCAGCACGCTCGACGGGCTGGAGTTCGCGCCGCGCTGCGACGTGACCGTGGTGATACAACTGTTCCGGCGCATCGACATCTGGGCGCACAAGTGCCGCCAGCCCGCCAAGTGGGTGGCGAACACCCCATGCTGCGGCGGTGTTTTCGTGGTGTGCGACCACCACCATGAGCACCTCAACGACTGGGAATGCCCGGTGTGCCAACGCCGTGTGCCGTGGCTGATCGGGTGGAGGCCGCTGTGACCCGGCTGGTGTGGGCGGTGGGCGTGTTCGTGCTGTCGCTGCACCTGTTCGGGCCGACCGCTACCGGCATCGCAGCCGCGATCATCGTCCTGGCCTGGTTGGTCGGCGACGTGCGGGAGCGGGTGCGGCGGTGACCGTTTCGACGCTCGACCTGACACCGCACAAGGCGGGGTGCGTGTGCACACGCTGCTGCGACAACGACACCATCCGCGACGACAACACCAGTCGCGCGCAACGCGACCGCCATGAGCACGGCGTCGCGCTCGGCGTCGTCACCGGCACCCAGCGCGTCACCGACTGCCCGCACGACTACCGCCGCGGCATGTGCTGGTACTGCGGCGACGACGAACCACGCAAGGACCGCAATGCCTGACAAGACCGACGCCAACGGCATCCCCACCGAAGACGGCATCTACGGGTGGATCGGCGAGCACGCCTATCACGCCGACCGCGGCTCCCTGTCCGTCAGCGGGGCGAAGCTGCTGCTACCACCGTCCTGCCCCGCGAAGTTCCGCGAGCAGATGGACAACCCGCCACCACCGAAACGGGTCTACGACTTCGGCAGCTTCTTCCACCTGATCGTGCTCGGCAAGGGCGTCGACATCGTGGAGATCGACGCCGACAACTATCGCACCAAAGCCGCCCGCGAGCAGCGCGACGCCGCGCACGCCGCCGGTAAGGTGCCGGTGCTGGTCGGCGCAGGCGCCAACGATGACTTCGCCGCCGAGATGGGCAAGGCGCAGGCGATGGCCGACTCGGTCCTCGCGCACCCGATCGCCGGCGAGCTGCTTACCCACCCGCGCAATCTGGTCGAGCAGGCGATCTACGCGACCGACCCGGAAACCGGTGTGCGGCTACGCGGCCGCACCGACTGCCTGCACTTCGCCGACGACGGCCGGGTGACGATCATCGACGTCAAAACCAGCGCGACCGTGAACCCGGCCGAGATGGTCCGTAGGTGGTTCAAACTCAACTACTTCATGCAGGACGCCTGGTATCGCGACCTGCTCGTCGCGGCTGGGCTGGCCGACGACCCCGACTTTGTGTTCGTCGGTGTGGAGAAGGAACCGCCGTACCTGGTGACGGTGGCCCGCTACACCGAGTTGGCGCGTGAGGAGGGGCGGCGCCGTAACCGTCGCGCGATCGACCTCTACGCGCAGTGCGTGGAGTCCGGGCAGTGGCCCGGCTACAGCACTGAGATTGTGCCGCTTGGTCTTCCGGGCTGGGTGGAGCACCAGATCGCGTCCGCTGCGACTGAGGAAGCGGCGCACGACCTTATCGCCGAGTTGGAAGGGATCTATCAGTAATGACCAGCACCGATGTTGTGCGTCAGACGCCGAAGCAGAAGACGCTCGCCAAGCTCATCGTCGATATGACGCCGGAGTTGGAGAAGGCGTTGCCGAAACACGTCACGCCTGAGCGGATGGCGCGGATCGCGGTGACGGTGGTGCGCGCGACGCCGAAGCTGGCCGAGTGCTCGCCGGCGTCGTTCCTCGGTGCGCTGCTGACCGCGTCGCAGTTGGGGTTGGAGCCGGGTCCGACGGGTGAGGCGTACTTCGTGCCCTACGGCAACGTGTGCACGTTCATCCCCGGCTACAGGGGCCTGATCAAGCTGGCCCGCCAGTCCGGTCAGGTTTCGGACATCTACGCCGAAATCGTCTACAGCAACGACAAATACAAGGTGACGCTTGGCCTGAACCGCGACATCGAGCACGAAATCGTCGACCGCAACAACCGCGGTGAGCCGACCGATGTGTATGCGGTGGCGAAGTTCAAGGACGGCACGACGACGTTCGTCACGATGACGAAGGCTGAGGTCGAGGCGATCCGGGCGCGGTCGAGGGCGTCTAAGGATGGGCCGTGGGCTACGGACTGGAACGCGATGGCAAAGAAGACCGCTGTGCGGCAGTTGGCGAAGTGGCTGCCGCTGTCGCCCGAGTTCAACACCGCTGTGAGCCTTGATGGTTCGACACGAACTGATGTGGGTCCGTTGGTGGATGCGCAGACTGAGTTCGTCGACGGTGAAGTGGTCGGCGACCAGCAGGCCATCGAGGGCGGCGAGTCGGGGCCTGGTCAAGACGGCGGTAACGACCAGAGTGAGGGCGCTGAGCCGTCGTCGGGCGCCGAGGTCCAATCTGACTCTGGTGACCAGGCCGACCCGCCCGCCGACGTGGTGTACGCCGGGCGTAACGAGCTCAAGACACTCGCGCAGATACGCGCCGCCGAGCAGCACGACGACGCGAGCTGGAAAGCCTTCGTCGCCAACAGCATCGGCCGCGAAGTCGCCAACGACAAGCAACTGACGATGGCCGAGGCCGAGCAGATCATCGCCATATTCAACGAGGACGCCGGCCAGTGATGTCGCCGTCTGAGCATTACGCGGAGGCTGACCGGTTGCTGGCTGAGGTGGCCGGTAAGGAGCCGATCGCGCCGATCGTACAGGCGAAGGTCGCGCTGGCGGCTGCGCACGCGGCGTTGGCGCAGTGCCACAGCTGGATCGTCGACGACGAATACGACGGCTGCTATCCGGTCGTCGAAACCCGCTACGCCACAGGCGACCGCCTGTAGGTCACCACCCCTCGGAAAGGAACCAACCGGGCCATGACGATCACCGTCGCAACATCGAAACTCATCGACACGCTGACCGACGCGTTGCAAACCGCCGACGACATCGTGGGCGGTATCCACTTCGCCACCCAGCGCGCGCCGTACAAGTCCGAGCCCGGCGACACCGACCTGCTGGTCGCCACATCGACCGACCGATACACCATCGGGCACACCTGGATTCCGGTTGATGGTGACCTGATCCCCACCGTGTGGCCCGTCGAGTCCGCCAAGACCGTGCTGGCGATCTGTAAATCGTTGGGCCGCAAGGGTGACGAGCACACCGTCGACATTGATGCCACGGCCGCGCCGCCTCCGGAAGAACCGACGGAAGGTGAACACCCAGGATGGACGGTCACGTTGTCGGAGACGCCGGCGCTGTTCGACTCTGATACTGAGTTCCAGTTCCATGCGCACGCCGAAACACGGTTTCCGACCGCGATGGTGCACCGCGCATTGTCGGGGCTGTTGGAGTCGAAGGAGCCGCCGGAACCGTCGCTGCTGACGCAGTGGGGTGCGAATGTGTTGGCTCCGCTTGTGGCGGTGGCGAAGCGGCGTAAGCAGCCGATCCGGTTGTTCCGGCAGCCGCTCACTGAGGCGCATCTGGTGCAGATCGGTGATACGTGGTTGGGGGTGGCGTATCCGATTAAGCCGTTGCCGGGTGAGGCGTCGGAGGAACCTTCGGTCGAGCCGATCCTGACGCCGCCTGCGGGCGCGGTCGACGAGCTGCGTGAGGCGATCGCAGAGATGAAGGCGTCCGGTGTCACCGTCACTGTCGACAACCCGCGGGGCGCGGTCGCGCAGACGATCGCCGACGCCGCCGCCGAGGTTGGTGCCGAATGAGCGCGCCGCGGCGGTTCCGCAAGAAGCCCGTCGAGATCGAGGCGTGGCAGCTACCGGAATGGGATAAGCCGAACTGGTTTGACCCGGATTCGGAGCTCGTCTTCGATGTGGGCCACTACGTCGACACTTGCGTAGCCATCGCTGAATGGTGCGGCGGCACCAGCCACATGATGTGCAACGCGGACGAGCAAGCGCACTCAGGATGCCACCAGGTTGGGCCGCATATCTTGATTCCAACGCTTGAGGGTGTGATGGTGGCTCGGCCCGGCGACTACATCATCAAGGGCGTGCAGGGTGAGTTCTACCCGTGTAAGCCAGCCATTTTCGAGGCTACCTACGACCGGGTGGGTACCGCCTGATGGTGACGGGTTGGGGCAGCGGCCCGTCACGACTGCGGCTGACCGGGAGCGTGTGATCGAACTGCTCGCCGCTCTCGGCGGCGCGGCCGGTTCGGGCACGTACACGTTGACGATTCCCGGTGTGCCCTACAGCAAGTCACGGCCACGGTTCAACCCGAAACAGCGCCGCGCCTACCACAACCCCGACGACAAACGCGCCGAACAAACCACCGGCGTGTACCTACGGGCGACCGTGCGGCAACCGTTCACCGGCAACGTCGCGCTGGCGTGCGTGTTCTTCCGGCCGACGAAGCAACGCGTCGACGTCGACAACCTTTTGAAGCACGTTTGCGACGCCGCCAACGGTGTCCTCTGGGTCGACGACTGCCAGTGCACCGGCCTGTCCGGTGTGCTCGACCTCGACCGCGATGATCCGCGCACCGTCGTCGCGATCGCACCGCATGTCAGCGGCATGGTCCGCGACCTATCCCAACAACCGAAGAATCCGAAAGGCGGTCTGCCGCTATGGGACTGAAACGACGGCCGATCTATGTGAGCCAGCGGGAGAATCCGCGCGGCGACTTCTGGTACACGGTTCGTGGCGGCAACGGCGAAAACGTGCTGACGTCGAAGATGTACCGCGAGCGTTGGCGCGCAATCAGGGCAGCGCGGGCGTTCATCGCCTCGATCGCACCCGCACCGGTCACGTTCACCTACTGGACCGGGCCGACACCGCAGGCGGAACGCGACGGCCGCGGCCGCGGCAGGGTCGAGCATCACACGGAGCGGATTCGCTGATGCTGAACTGGTCGAGCCGACCACATGGTCGGCACGTTGACGGCGGTGGGGGCGCGCGGCCTCTACAGCGTGCAACGCGTCGGCAACGAGTGGGTGCTGCAAGGCGTCGGCCACGACGACCTGCCGATGCTGGCACTTCCACGGCAAGCCGTTCCAGACGCTCACGTCGGCCCAAACGTACGCCCAAGGATCGACCGCCGCGCACCCATCGAATCACAGGTAGGAAGCGAGAACTCGGCTGGCGGTGGAGTCGTGGCTTTGACGGTGGAGCAACGCTGGCTGCTGATGACGATGGGCGGCCGGCAGATCGTCGACGCTGATCGGGCCGGGTGGCGTGAATCATCTGATGCAGTCCCGCTGGAGCAGTAGCCGGGT